>JADJOR010000025.1 GCA_016713665.1 Deltaproteobacteria bacterium | reverse complement strand
ACGCCGAGGATCGCGCGGCCGCCCGAGAGATGGGCGAGGGTCCCGAAGGCCTTGGCCGTCTGGAGCGGGTGGCGATAGGCGGCGATCCAGACGGTCGAGACCAACCGGACGTGGCGGGTATGGGCCGCGAGGAAGCCCAGGGTCGCGACCGTGTCGTACCAGGTCGTCGTCATGTGCTTCGCATAATCGTCGTCGGGGATCGCGACGTGGTCGCATACGCCGACGAAGCCGTAGCCCCGCTCGTCGCAGCGCCGCGCGATCGCGACGAGATCGGCGACCGAAGCCGTCGACTCCCACGCGTCGGCGACCGAGGCGCTCAGCGTCTGGATCGGGAGCTGCAGGCCGAAGACCGGCTCGCCGCCGCGGGAGATCGCCGCCAATCAGTAGCCGATCCGGAGCCCCACCCGACCTTCGTGGGCGAGATAGGCGCCGTCGACGTCGCCGGCGGCGCTCCCGCCGTTGCGCAGGAGCCAGCGGTGGTCGAAGGACTCGAGGTAGCGGTAGCCGACGTCGAGCGCGACCCGGCGCGTGATGGGGATCGCCGTGCCGACCATCAGGTTCCAGGCGAACTCGGCGCTCTCGCCGCGGATCTTGCGATCGGGGAGGCCGACCTCGGCCCGCGCCTTGCTCCAGAGGACGCCGACGCCGCCGCCGAGGTAGGGCATCAGGATCGGGATGTTGCCGCGCTCGATCTGGCGGCCGACCGGGTAGTCGACGTAGACGTTCGCCATGCCCGCGACGAAATGGAAGTCGCCGCGATTCGGCCGGTACTGGACGTTCTCGACCGTATGACTCCGGTAGTTGACGTTCGCCTCGACGCGCAGATGCCGCATCACGCGATAGCCGAGCCCGATCTCCGCGATCGCCGCATCCTGGTACTCGACGTCGAAGTCGACCCCGCCGAGGGCGGGCACCGTCGGCGGCGGCGGCGGCCGCGTCGGATCGTTGATCCGCGTGTCCTGCCGGTCCGCGACCGAGAAGCCCGTGCCCAGATAGAGGATCGGTCCGGTCTCCCGCTCCACCGCCGCCTGCGCAGGCACCGCATCGGCCGAGCTCGTGGCATCGGCCCGGGCCGTCCCCACCGAGAGCGCAGCGACCGCGAATGCGACCCCGGCCATCCGAATCAGGAAGCGAGCGCGCATCGATCCTCCATCCCGTGCTCGAAGGTCGAACGAGCATCCAGCGACGGATCCACGGCTCGATTCGCAGGATCGATCCGAACGGAGCGCGATGCGAAGGCGACGTGGCGCGTCGCGGCCAGCATACTGAAACGGATCGGCTCGACCACTCGCGCGCGGCATTCCCGCGGCCGATCCGACGTCGTTCGGGTCGTCCGATCCGGCCCGGCGGAATCGATTCGGGCGTCCCGGCCGAAGACGACGCGAAAGCGGACGCGGGGTCAGGCCACAGGACCCGATCCCGGATGGCGGCCGCTCGGCGGATGCATGCGATGCGCTCTAGTCGTCGTCTCCGCCCAGATGACGCTCCGGGGCGCGCTCACGCTCGTAGTCCTGGCGGTTGGTGCGCCAGAGCTCGTAGTCGTACGGACCGAAGCCCCCCTCGTCGGGGCTCGCCGGGTCGTCGTCGTCCGCGGCGGCGTCGTCGTCGGAGTAGAGCGGATTGCGACCGTCGTCGCCTTCGACGCCGTTCCCATCGTCACCCGACAAGTCGGGACCACCGCCTGCCGCGGGCTCGACCGTGTCGTTGTCCTCTTCCTCGTACGGCGCATAGGCGCCCTTGCCCCCGAACCGCCCCTCGTCCTCGTAGACACCGAGCCCCTCGACCCGATTCGGATCGATCGGCTCGTCGTCGACCTCGTAGAGCCAGTTGACGGAGCCCCCGGCCGACACGACGTCGGAGAAGATCGTCTCGATCTGCGCCTGCACGCTCGCGAGCTCCTTCTTGGCCTCGTTCGCGTTCGTGCGGTGGAAGTGACGGACGCCACTTCGGCGATAGTTGCGGCGATTCGAGTCGGCGTACTCCTTGGTGGCGAGCTTCACCGTCTCGAGGAGCCTCGCCTCATCGACGCGGAGCTTTCGATAGCGCGCCTGCCAATGGGCCTTCATCGCGTCGAGATCGCCTGCATCCGCTGCCGCCGTGATCGGCCGCATCGAGACGCCCAGCGCGCCGGCGACGCAGATCGCGAGCAGCAGGGCGGCGCAGAGGCGCGCGACCCGGTTTCCTCGTCCGTTGGCTTTCATGTCCTCGCTCCCTTCGATGCACGAGGCCGGGCCCCGGGCATCGCATCCGCTCCCGGCGGAATCAAAGTCGGAACCGACCGATCTCGTTCTCGAGGCCCTGGGCGAGGGCCGACAGGTCGGCCACCGTCGTGTTGCTCTGCTCCGCGCGTTGCGTCGTCTGCACGGTCACCTCGCGGAAGACCTTCAGCGCCTCCTGGATCTGATCCGCGCGACTGCTCTGATCGCGGGTCGCGACGGAGATCTCGGTGATCTTCGCCGCCACGCTCTCGATCGACCGCGTGATCAGGCTCGACTCGTTGCGCTGCTCGCGGGCCGCGTTCTTGACCTCGAGGCCGAGGTGACGCATCTGCTCGACGCCGCGGGTGATCTCCGCGCTGGCGGTGTCCTGCTCGTGGGTTCCCCGCTTCAACTGAAGCGCGATCTCCTTGACTTGTTTCATCGCGAAGCCGACCTGCCCGATGTCTGCCGTCTGGTTGCGCGTCGCCTCGACGATCTCCTTGGCCCAGAGCGTCGATTGCTGGGCGCTGTCCCCGATCTCCCGCAGCATCCGGCCGGCCTCCTGGGAGAGGTCGACGCCGCGCTCGACCCGCGTCGCCCCCTGCTCCATCGCCTCGACGGCCCCCTCGACGGCGACCTGGACCGACTCGATCAACGTGGCGATCTCACGGGTGCTGGCCGCCGTCCGGTCCGCGAGCATCCGGATCTCGTCCGCCACGACCGAGAAGCCGCGGCCGTGCTCGCCCGCCTGGGCCGAGATGATGGCGGCGTTGAGGGCGAGGAGGTTCGTCTGGTCGACGACCGCCTCGATGACCCGCACGACCTCGCCGATCGACTGGCTCTTCTCGGAGAGGCTTCCGACGATCGACTCGATGCCCTTGAACGAGTCCTGGATCTGCTGCATCCCTTCGACCGTCTCGCGCACCGCCGACACACCCTGCCCCGCCTTGCGCGCCGTCTCCTCCGACAGCTGATGACTCTCGCGGGCGTTGCCCTCGACCTGACGCACCGACTGCGAGAGCAGATCGAGGGCCGTCGCCGTCGACTCCGTCGAGTGGTTCAGCGCGTCGGCGCTGCGCGCGATCTCGCGGATCGCGCTCGTCATCTCGACGACCGAGGCCGCCGTCGTCTCGATGATCTCGGAGAGCTCGTCGACGTGTCGCGTCGACTCGGCGATCGACGAGTCCATCTCGATCGCGGCGATCGAGGTCTCGGCGGCGGCGTTCGAGAGGGCCTCGACGTTGTCGTTCACGGTGTGGATCGAGTCGGTGATCCGGTTGATCGACTCGGCGGTCTCGCCGACGGCATGCTCCTGACGGATGGCCTCCGAGCGGACCGCCGCGCTCGACTCCGCGAGCTGGCTCGTCACCTGGGCGACGTAGCGGGTGTTCTCCCGGACCTGGGCGACGAGGCCGCGCAGGCTCTTCACCATCGCGTTGAAGGCGAGCGACAGGACGCCCATCTCGTCCTCGCTCTGGACGTCGACCTGGGTCGAGAGGTCGCCCCCCGCCATCGCCCGCGATCCCTCGACCAGGCGCTCGAGGGGCAGGGCGATCTGCCGCCGCAGGCGCGCCGCGCCGATCGAGCAGACGATGAACGAGACGAAGAGGACCGCGGCGACGATGCCGGTCGAGATCGAGAGGAAGTCGGTGACCGCCTGCGTTCCCGAGCGGATGAAGACCGTGCCCACGACCTCGCCCGAGGCTTCGATCGGCGCCGAGAGCTCGATCCGGCTCCGCGACCACTCCGGGCCCGCGACGAGCTTCTTCGGCGGCTCGAAGTCCCCGATGCCGTCGCGGACATAGCGCGCGAAGACCCGGCCGGTCGCGTCGTAGACGATCGCGGCCTCGACCGAGGTCGCGACGGTGAGGGAGCGGAGCGTCTCGGCGGCGGCCTCCTGGTCGTCGAAGAGGAGCGAGGCGACGGAGTTGCCGCCGATCACGCCAGCGAGGAGCAGGAGGTTCTCGTCGGTCACGCGCTTGAACTGGATGAAGGCGGTCGCGAAGAGCGCCGTCGCCGTCAGGCCGAGCGCGAGTCCCGTCGTCGAGAAGAAGCCGCGGACGATCCGGTGCTGGATCGAATCCCGACCGAGAAACATCGTCATCGCATTCCACTCCCGGGCGCCGCGCTCGCGACGCCCCGAATCCAGACCGCCCTAATGCCCGCCCTCGTCGACGAGCTTCGCGAGCCGAAGCAGACTCGAGCTGATCTTGAGCCCGGCCCGCCGCGCCGCCCGCTGATTGATCTCGAAGCGGATCTTCTGATCCACCAGGATGAAGTTCGCGACGCCGCCCTCGCGGGCGAAGCCCGACCGATCCGAGATCGTGAAGACCGCCAGGGTGCCGAGGCGTTCGGCAACGGCGGCCCCCTGGGCCACGGCGGCCTCTTCGAAGAAGAGCAGGTGGCATTCGGCCGCTCCATCGAGGCTCTCGAGCGGCGCGACCTCGACCGGCCGTGCGCCGACCGTTCGCCCCGAGACCGCGCTCGTCAGGACCTCGGCGAAGCCCGCGCCCCCGATCAGACAGATCCGGATCGGCGCCTCGGCGCTCGCGAACGCGGACTCCGGCCACTCGACGTAACGCGCGAAGTTGAAGAGGAAGGCCGCCTTCACCTGCTCCGCCGACTCGGCGACCGCGACGCGCGGCAAGAGGATCGCGACCGCGACCGCGACGAACGTGGTCGGGAGCGCGAAGCGGGACATGCCCGCGCGCTTCGCATCCGAATGCGAAGGCGCAGGTCGAGAACCGACCGGCATGCGTGTCGATCTTCCGCCCACTCTCGATCTCCGACGCTCGATCTCCGAGCCGGTCGAGCCCCCGCTCGAGGCGACTCGACCCGTCCGTACATCGGCAATTCACACGCGAAAAAAAGCGGATTGGGGGCGGATTGATTGCGGGATTCGAGAATGCGAGGGACATTCGCCACGAGACAAGGCCCGTGCTCGGGAGCCTCCAGCCATGACCCCGCGCGTCTCGATCCTGCTCCCGGTCTTCGACGCCGGAGAAACCCTGCCGACCGCGCTCGCGAGCATCCTCCGCCAACGCGAAGAGCGCTGGGAGTGCGTGGTCGTCGACGACGGCTCGACCGACGATTCGCTCGCGATCGCCCGGACCTGGGCTGCGCGCGACGCGCGCATCCGGGTCGTCGCGCGGCCCCACGAAGGACTCGTCGCCGCCCTGAACGCCGGGGCCAGCCTCTGCCGCGCGCCCCTCGTCGCCCGCATGGACGCCGACGACTGGATGCACCGCGAACGGCTCGCCCTCCAATGCGACCTGCTCGACCGGGCGCCCGAGCTCGATGCCGTCGGCAGCTTCGTCCGCTCGTTTCCGCGGGCGAGCCTGAAGGATGGATCCCGCCGCTACGAGGCCTGGCTCCACGGCCTCTCGGGTCCCTTCGAGATCTGGCGCGACCGCTTCGTCGAGTGCGGCGTCGCCCATCCGACCCTCGTGATCCGGCGCGCGCGCCTCGCCGAGCTCGCCTATCGCGAGGCCGGCTGGCCCGAGGACTACGATCTGCTGCTGCGCGTGCTGGCCAAGGGCCCTCGCGTCGGTGTCGTCCCGCGGCGCCTGCTCGGCTGGCGCAACGGCGAGAACCGAGCCTCCCGCCGCGATCCCCGTTATGCCCTCGACCGCTTCACCGACTGCCGCGCCCACTACCTCGCCCGGGACTTCCTCGGCGATCGCCGCGACTACGTGCTCTGGGGCCACGGGCAGACCGGCCGCGCGCTGCGCCGCGCCCTCGAGCGCGAAGGCCGCCGCGCCCACACCATCGTCGAGGTCCACCCCCGCCGCCTGGGCCAGACGATCGCCGGCGCCCCCGTCGTCCCGCCCGAAGCCCTCGCGGAGGCGTCGTCCCCCCGACTCCCGCTGATCGCCTCCGTCGCCGGCGAAGTCCCCCGCGCGCAGATTCGCGCGGCGCTCGAAGCGCTCGGATATCGGGACGGGATCGAATTCGTGTGTGCCGCATGACGTGGCGATCGAAGAGCGTGGCGCCGTGCCAGGTGCCCCGGCCGGGTCACTCGGGATGCCGTAGTCCTTCGATCGACACGCTCTGCTGAATCGGATGGGGGCTCTGCCTTGACGCGACTCGATCGGCAAAGCCGTCGCAATCCAGCCGAGGACCCGTGTACGCCGTCCATGCGTATCCCGATCAGCCGCGCTCCAGCTCTTCGATCTCCACGAAGTCCCTGGTGCCACGGCCGGACCTCGTCGCGGGCGAGATAGAGGACGCACGCGCAGCACGGCGCGCAGCGCAGCCGACCGGTCCCTCCACGCGTGCCGTCCGACACCCGAGTCCGCGGCGAGGTCCGGCCGGGGCACGCGGCACAGCGCGACAAATCAAAGACCCCGAGCACGGCAGGCTCAGAACTCCGCCTGCCCCGGCGTCCGCGGGAACGGAATCACGTCGCGGATGTTGGCCATGCCCGTGATGAACTGGACCAGCCGCTCGAAGCCGAGGCCGAAGCCGGCGTGGGGGACGCTGCCGTAGCGGCGCAGATCGAGGTACCACCAGTAGGCGGCGGGATCGAGGCCCTGGCCGCGGATGGTCGCCTCGAGACGATCGAGGCGGTGCTCGCGCTGGGAGCCACCGATCAGCTCGCCGACGCCGCCGACGAGCACGTCCATCGCGGCGACGGTCTCCCGATCGTCGTTGCGATACATGTAGAAGGCCTTGATCGAAGCCGGCCAATCCGTCACGACGACGGGCCGACCGACGTGCTTCTCGGTCAGCCAGCGCTCGTGCTCGCTCTGCAGATCTCGCCCGAAGCCGACGGGGAACTCGAACGTCTCCCCCGAGCGCTCGAGGATCGCGATCGCCTCGCGATACGGCAGCCGCAGGAACGGCTGCTCGATCACCGTCCGCATCCGCTCGATCGCCTTCGGCTCGATCCGCTCGGCGAAGAACGCCATGTCCTCGGGACACCGGTCGAGGACCTTCGCGAACACGAACTTGAGGAAGCGCTCGGCGAGCTCCGCGAGGCCGTCGAGGTCGCAGAACGCGACCTCGGGCTCGACCATCCAGAACTCGGCGAGGTGGCGCGCGGTGTTCGAGTTCTCGGCGCGGAAGGTCGGGCCGAACGTATAGACGCGGGAGAGCGCGAGCGCCCCGATCTCGGCCTCGAGCTGGCCCGACACCGTCAGGAAGGCGGGGCGGCCGAAGAAATCCGCCGCCTCGTCGATGCGGCCGTCTTCGGTCTTCGGGAGCGCGTCGAGGGGCAGCGTCGTGACCCGGAACATCTCGCCGGCGCCCTCGGCGTCGGAGGCGGTCACGATCGGCGAGTGGAGGTAGAAGAAGCCCTCGTGCTGGAAGAACTCGTGGATCGCCATCGAAGCGGCGTTGCGGATGCGCAGGACGGCGCCGAGGGTGTTCGTGCGCGGGCGCAGGTGGGCGATCGTGCGCAGGAACTCGAAGCTGTGGCGCTTCTTCTGGAGCGGGTAGTCGGAGCCGGCGGCGCCGACGAGCTCGACCTCGGCGGCGTGGACCTCGAAGCGCTGGCCCTTCTCCTGGGATTTGCCGGGGGAGTCGACGAGGGCGCCCTCGACGGCGATCGCCGAGCCCGTCGTCAGATGCCGGACGACGTCCTCGAAGCCCCGGGTCTCGGGGTTGGCCACGACCTGGATGCCCGAGAGACACGAGCCGTCGGAGACCTCGAGGAAGGAGAGCTCCTTCGCGTGGCGCACCGTCCGCAGCCAGCCCTGGACCGTCGCGCGCCCCCCCGCCGACTCCCGCGCCAATAGTCCCCGGATCGACTCGTACGCCATGCTCTACACCCCCCGGCGGCCGAGATTACCTTTCCCCCGCGACCGACCGCTATCGTCGGCGCCGATGCCGATCCACTGGTTTCCCGGACACATGAATCGCGCCCGGCGCGAGATCGCCGAGGCGCTGAAAGGCGTCGACGTCGTGATCGAGCTCGTCGACGCACGGCTCCCGCTCTCGAGCCGCAATCCCCTGCTCGGAAAGCTCGCCGCGAGAAAGCCGATCCAGACGGTCTTCTCGAAGGCCGACCTCGCGGATCCCGACGTGACGGCGGAATGGCTCGAAGCCTGGCCCGGTCCGCGACCGCTCGCGCTCTCGATGATCGACGCGAAGAGCGTCCGCCCGCTGCTCGCCCGCTGTCGCGAGCTCGCGCCGAATCGCGGGGGCCCGGGGCGCACGCTGCGCACGATGGTCGTCGGCATCCCGAACGTCGGGAAGTCGACGCTCATCAACTCGCTGACGGGACGCCGCGTCGCGAAGGTCGGCGACAAGCCCGCGATCACGCGCCACGCGCAGCGCGTCGAGCTCGACCGGGACCTCTCGATCTTCGACTCGCCAGGCGTGCTGTGGCCCCGGCTCGACGATCAGGAAGGGGCCCACCGCCTCGCCGCGAGCGGCGCCGTCGGCGATGCCGCCTTCGACCTGATCGACGTCGCGTGCTGGGCCGTGCGCTTCGTCTCGAAGCGTTATGCGTCGACCCTCGTCGATCGCTTCGAGATCGGCGACGAGCTCGACGCGATCCTGCGCACGACGCCCGACGATCCGAAGGACGCGACCCGCGCCGTGGCCCTGCTCGAGGCCGTCGGCCGCCGACGCGGCGCGCTGCGGGCCGGGGGGCACGTCGATCTCGAGCGCGCGGCCGACCACTTCCTGCGCGAGCTGCGCAGCGGGAAGCTCGGGCGGATCAGCTTCGAGCGGCCTGCGGATCACGCCGCGTCGCTCGCGAGCTATCGGGACGATTTGCGCGAAGGCGCATCGCCCGCGCGCGAAGCCGACGTCGCGAGCTCGTCGAGCAACGCCGAGTAGGCGGCGAGGCGGCGCTCGTCGAGCTCGCCGCGCTCGAAGGCCGCGAGGACCGCGCAGTCGGGCTCGCTCTTGTGGAGGCAGTTGCGGAAGCGGCAGCCGGGCTCGAGGGCGGCCTCGAAGCCGGGGAAGCAGGCCGCGACCTCGGCGGGCGAGACGTCGACGGCGATGAAGTCCTTGAAGCCCGCGGTGTCGACCAGGAAGCCGCCGCCCTCGAGGTCGTGGAGCGTCGCGGTCGTCGTCGTGTGCCGGCCGTGGCCGCTGCCGCGATTGAGCTCCGAGACCCGCAGCGCGAGCGCGGGGACGAGCGCGTTCAGGAGCGAGCTCTTCCCGACCCCCGAAGGCCCGACCATCGCGCCCATGCGCCCGCCGGCGAGGTCGGCCCGGATGGCGTCGAGGCCGATCCGCTCCGCCGCCGAGACCGCGAAGACCTCGCACGATCCGCCGTAGATCTCGCGCAGCCGCGCGGCGAGCGCTTCGCCGCCCGGCAGATCGAGCTTGTTCACGATGATCGCCGGCTCGATCCCCGCCGAGCGCGCGATCACGATCCCGCGGTCGATGTAGCCCGGCTGCTCCCGAGGCTCCGCCGCGACGACGATGAAGAGCCGGTCGAGATTGACGGCGATCGTGCGCTCGCGCCCCCGCGGATCCATCCGCCGGAGCACGCCGCGCGCCGGCAGCGTCTCGAGCCGGATGCCCGACACGAGAACGCGATCACCGACGACGGCGCGCTGCTCCGGCGCGAGCCAGACCTGCCCCTCGCTCCCGTCGTCGTCGAAGCGGACGAGCACCGCGACGCCGTGATGGGCCACGACCCGCCCGCTCCGCGCCGGACCCACCGCGGCCGGATCGCCCTGCCCCGACCGCGATGCCGACGCCCCCGCGCCGCGCTCGCCCTTGGCCGGCTTCCCGCTCCGCTCGCCCTTCGCGCCGCGGTCGGACCTGCCCTTCCGAGCCGACGCGCCCGACCCGGTCGTCTCCCCCTGCGGATCCCGATCCCGTCTGCGTGTCGCCATCGCTCAGCCCACCGCCTCTCGCAGTCGATCGGCGAGCCCCGAGTCGCGCCGCGCCCGCCTTGCAATCGCCGCGCGCAGGACCTCCTCGCTCGCGTGGATCCGGAGCCGCTCTCGCGCGCGGGTGATCCCGGTATACAACAGCTCGCGCGTCATCAGGCGCGTCGCGTGGGGCGCGAGCACGAGATCGACGGTCTTGAACTCCGAGCCCTGGCTCTTGTGGACGCTCATCGCGATCGCGCTCTCGTGGGCCGGGAGCCGCGCGAGCGAGAGCGTGCGGACGCCGCCCTTCGGATCGCTGAAGAGCGCGCGCAGGCCCTCGGGCAGGCGCTCCACGAGCCCGACGTCGCCGTTCCAGAGCGACTGTGCCGGGGCGTTGCGGGTCACGAGCACGAGCCGCCCGGGCCACTCCCCCATCCGCGTCGAGGCATGGCGCTCCCGGGCCGCCGCCTCGTCGAGGATTCGCGACAGGGCCTCGACGCCGAAGGGGCCGGCGCGGTGGGCACAGAGGACGCGGTAGTCGCCGAGCCGCGCGAGCCTTGCATCGGGCAGGAGCTCCGCCGCGACGGCCGCCTGCAATCGGGCGACCTCCTCGCCGAGGCGCGCGACGAGCACCGCCGGCGACGCGAGGCCGCAGCGCTCGACCTCGGGCTGGCTCGCGTCCGCGAGGATCGCGAGCGCCGCGTCCGCGTCGCCCGCCCGGACCGCCTCGGCGAGGCGCCCGATCCCGCCGGTCTCCGCATAACGATGGCTGCGCGTCAGGCGGACGATCGAGCCCGCGATCGCCGGCGGCGGCGAGGCCTCCTCTGCCCCGTCGGCGCCCGACCCTTCGCCGCAGAGATCCGCGAGGACCGCGCCCGCCTCGACCGACGCGAGCTGCCGCGGATCGCCGAGCAGGATCAGCCGGGGCACCGCCTCGCACGCCTCGAAGAGCCGCGCCATCTGCTCGAGGTCGACCATCGAGGTCTCGTCGACGACGACCACGTCGGCGTCGAAGCCGCCCGCCGGTCGGCCGCCCCGGGCGCGACGGCTGCCGACCCGGGCGAGCGCGCGGTGGAGCGTCTCGGCCTCGCTCGGGAGCGCCGTGCGCAGCGCTTCGGGAAGGTCGGCGGCAGCGCGTTCCCGCGCGAAGGAGGCGGCCATCGCCGCCGCAGCCTTGCCCGTCGGCGCGAGCAGCAGAATGCGCGGCGGGCGACCGCCGGTCGCGAGGGCCTGATCGGCGAGGAGTCGTACGATGCGGGCGACGAGCGTCGTCTTGCCCGTACCGGGGCCGCCGGTCAGGAGCGCGAGCGGGCGGGTCAGGCCGAGCGCGAGAGCGCGGCGCGGCGCGGGATCGGGCGTCGCGTCGGCTGTGCGAGCGGGCCCGGGGGCCGCCGCGCGCTTCGGCTTCTCGGCCGCGGCCTTCGCCGCGGAACCGACGAGCGCCTCGATCCGCGCCTCCGCGTCGAAGCCCGCGAGCGAGAGATCCGCACGCTGCGCGCGCCGCAGGATCGCCGCGGCGAGGGCACGCTCGGCCCGGTCGAGGCGACGCAGATGGAGCCGGCCGCGGCCGTCGAGCACGAGTGGCCGAACAGGAGCCCCATCCGCCACCGCGGCGGACGGGGACTCGACGAGCGGGCTCGACGCGAGCGCGGCGAGCCAGGCTTCGACGCTCGCGTGGGTGAGCAGCGCCGGAAGCTCGTGGCCCGGGGCACCCTCTTCGCTCGCCAGGCCCTCGGCGCAGAGCCGCGGGAGATCCGCGCAGACGTGGCCCAGGGACTCCTGCCGACAGGCGAGCGCCACCGCCCAGACGACCGAGCGATCGCTCTCGCCGAAGAGCGCGGCGAGACGCTCGGCGAACTGCACGTCGAGGGCCGAGAGGACGCCCGCCCGGCGGGCGCGCTCGATCGGATCGGTGCCCCGCGGATCGCGCGGCGCGCGCTCGCGGATGGGCTCGGGGAAGGCCGTCGTCATGCCTTGCCCTCCTCGCCGTGGCCGATCAGGGCCGAGACGCGCCGGACCGTCTCGGCGTCCGGGCGATCGAAGAATACGCCGCAGCCCGGAGGATGGACCTCGGCCATCCCGCGCAGGAATAGATAGTAGGCGCCGCCGAAATGACGCTCGTAGTCGTAGTCGGCGATCCGGGTCGCGAGGTGGCGATCGACGGCGACGGTATAGAGGAGGTACTGGAGCACGTAGTCGTGCTCGATCATCGGCTCGAGCAGGCGATCGGGAAGGTAGTCGCGCCGGCGCGTTCCGAGATGGTTCGACTTGTAGTCGAGGAGCGCATAGCGCTCGCCGTCGAAGAAGACGCCGTCGATGAAGCCGCGCAGGAAGCCCGAGAGGACGGGCCAGGCGAGCGATCGGGCACGCTCTGCATAACGTTCGAGGGGCGATCCGGCAGGAGCTCCGGCGAGGATCCGCGCGAGGGCCTCGGCCGAGAGCCCGCGGCCCGCCGCGTCCCCGGGCGCCGCGAGGGTGAACTCGAGCTCGGGGACGAAGCGCGCGCGCGGGACGTCGGCGAGGCGGAGCGGCCGGGGCCCGTCGCGCAGCGGCGTCCGCGCGACCGAGCGGACGACGTGCTCGATCTTCGCGACGACGTCGGCGGCGAGCGGGCTGCGCTCGACGGTCTGCTCGGCGAGACGCCGGACCGCGGCCGGATCGAGCGCCCCGAAATCGACGCGCTCGAGGACGTCGTGGAGCACCGTCCCGGCCTCCGCGCCCCGCGGAAAGAGATGCATGTCGAGGGCGAGATCCGGCGCGTCGTCCTCGGGCGTCGGCCGCAGTCCGACCTCGGCGTCGAGATCGCGACCCGTCGCGAGCGGCCCGGCCGTCGTGCCGTAGCCCGCCGCCCGGCGGCTCCCGCGCACGAGCCCCGAGAAGCTCGTCGTGACGAGCGGCCGAAACGCGAGCGGACGCGGCGCTTCGAGCTCGAGCGGGCGCGGCTCCTTCCGGCTCGGGCGCCAGCGATCGCGCGGCGCGAGGTTCGCGTCCTCGACCCGGGTCGCGGTCCCCGTCGCGGCCGCCGCCGAAGGGGCCGCTTCGACGAGCCCGCTCCAGGCGGCGATCCAGTCCTCGTCGCCGAGGCGGCGCGCCCAGTCCGCGAATCCATCCGACGCGATGCCCGCCGCGGCGGCGTGCTTCCCGAGCACGAGTCGGGCGAGCGGCGACTGCGCATGCGCCGCCCCGATCCGCCCCCAGAGCACGACGCATTGGCGCCGGGCGCGCGTCAGGCCGACGTAGAGCAGACGGAGATGCTCGGCGCTCGCCTCGGCCTTCTCGGCGTCGACGTGCGCCCGGTAGACGTCGTCCTCGAGCCGGCCGAGATCGAGGGTCCGCCTGTGTGAGCTCGCTTCGTGGTAGAGCACCGGACGTCGCCCGCCCCCCTGCTCGACCGCCTTCGCCTTCTTCTCCCGAAGCTCGAAGCTCTCCCACAGGCTGGGGAGGTACACGAACTCGTACTCGAGGCCCTTGCTGCCGTGGAGCGTGACGAGAGAGACGGCCTCGTCGTCGCGCTCGAGGCGCAGCAGCGACGCGTCGCCGCCGAGCTCGAGGCGGGTCGTCTCGTCGGCGATCGCCCGCTCGAGCCAGGCGCGGAGCCCCGTGCGCGAGGCTCCGCGCTCACCCGCGATCCGGGCGAGAAGCTCTGCCAGATGCAGCCAGTTGGTGAGCCGCCGATCGCCGTCGCCGAAGCCGAGCAGCGTCTCGGTCACCCCTTCGCGCGCGCGACATGTCTCGAAAGCGCGGGCGAAGCCCTGCTCGGACCAGAGCCGACCGTACTCTGCATAACGCTCGGCGATCGCGGCGAGGGACGACGAGTCGTCGTCGAGGGCCGCGATCGCCGCGGCGTCGAGGCCGTGGGCCCCGCTCGAGAGCGCCGTGCGCAGCCGGGTCGGATCGCCGGGGGCGAGCCACGCTTCGAGCACCGTCGCGAGCTCCCACGCCTCCCGCTCGTCGAAGACGTTCCCCTCGCCCCGGCTCACGCACGGAATGCCGAGCGTCTCGAGCGCCCGGCGCGCCGCCTCGAGCTCGACCTTGCGGCGTGCCAGGATCGCGACGTGGGCCGGAGAGATCGGGTTGCCGTCGATCGTCGCCCCCGACTCGAGCAGCTCGGCCACGTCCCGCGCCATCGCGCGCATCCCCGCGGTGCGCCCGAAGCGGACGGGGAGCTCCGGCTCGCCCGCCTTCCCCGCCGACCCCGCTTCCGATTCCTCATCCGGTTCGTCTTCGGCCTCGGCATCCGCTCGCTGCATCGCACCCAACGCCTCGGCTCGGCAGAACAGGACCCGGAGCCCGATCCGGAAACGGTCCGCGGCGACGAGGGGCTTGCGCAGCTCCGGCGGCGCCGGCTCGACCGGCCGGTAGCCGATCGCGTCGACGGCGAAGGGCCGCTCCGTCGTCGTGAAGAGCGCGTTCACCGCGTCGAGCACCGGCGGATCCGAGCGGTAGTTGACGTCGAGGGAGTAGACGGCGTCGCCCGCGCGCGCCCGGGCGGCGAGATAGGTGTAGACGTCGGCCCCACGGAAAGCGTAGATCGCCTGCTTCGGGTCGCCGATCAGGACGAGACCTCCACCCTCCGCCTCGACGGCGGGATCGCCCCAGACGGTGTCGAAGATTTCGTACTGGACGGCGTCGGTGTCCTGGAATTCGTCGATCAGGGCGACGCGATGGCGGGTCCGCAGGGTCCGGCGCAGCGCCTCGCCCCCCTCGCCGCGCACCGCCGCCCGCAGCTGGATCAGCAGGTCGTCGAAGAAGAGCACGTGCTGCGCCTCGCGCCGCACGCGGGCCGCGTCGCGCACCGCCCCGACGAAGCGCCCCCGGAGCGCGAGGGCCCGGAGCGCGAAGTCGCGGTCGAGCGCCTCCCCTGCGGCGACGACGTCGCCGCAGGCCTCGAAGAACTCGTCGTGCAGCGGCGTCGCTCCGCCGTTCGCGTTCTCCACGATCTTCTGCGGAGTCAGATACTTGGCGAAGAAATCCGGCAGCGACGCGATCGCGCGACCGCGTCCCCCCGATGCGAGGAGGATCCGCCGGGCAAGCAGATCGAGCTCGGTTGTCCATCGGCCCCGAATGGATGCGGGTTTGTACTTCCCCTTGTTCAGGCCGTTGGTCTTCGTACAGAGCAGCTCGAGGATCGCATCGCGCCGCGCGCTCCAGATCTCGGCAAAGCGCTGCCAGGCGCGCAGCGACGCCGCGATGAGAGGCTCGGGCGACTCGGGGAGCGCGAGGTCCACGATCGCGGGCTCGATCGGCATCTCTTCGTCGCCGCCGATCCGGTGGGCGATCCAGTCGAAGAGCGCATCGGGCTGGAACTCCCAGCTGCTCCCTGCCCCGGCGGCGAGCCATTCGCGGAAGACCGGATCGACGGTCTCGAGCAGCTGCTTCCAGAGGTCGTGCGCGAGCGTCCTCTGCCAGATCTCGGGCTTCTCGACGAACTCCGGCTCGAAGGCGAGCCCGCTCTCGAAGGCGCTCTCCTGGATCGTGCGCCGACAGAAGCCGTGGATCGTGAAGATCGCGGCCTCGTCGAAGTCCCGCAGCGCGCGCCGGAGCTTCGCGGCGACGGCGGCATCCGTCGTCGCCGCGATCGCCTCGCGGATCCGCGCGCGGATGCGCTCGCGCAGCTCCGCCGTCGCGGCCTGGGTGAACGTGACGACCAGGATCTCCGCCGGGCGCAGGTCGCGCTCGACGAGCAGGCGCAGGTACAGGGTCGCGAGGGCGTAGGTCTTGCCGGTGCCGGCGCTCGCCTCGAGGAACGAGGTGCCGGTGAGGGGCAGCGTCCCGGGATCGAAGCGCCGGATCGGGGAGCGCGCGGTCATTCGGTCGAGGCCCTCCGCACCGCGAGCAGGGGCGTGAAGACGAGCTGCGCGACGGCATCGAAGCCGTGCAGGAGCCCGACCTCCCCGGCACGCGCGATCGGGAGGCAGCCTTCCCAGACCCGACCGGTCTCGAGATCCTCGTCGGCCTCGGGGATGCGGAATCGTGCGTCGTCACGCCCCTCGAAGGTGTCCCGCGCATGGCGCCAGGCCTGGGACTCGTCGGCCGGCGACTTTCCGAGCCTCTCGGCGAAGATGCGCGAGGAGCGCGCGAAGAAGGGCAGCGGTGCCGCGGCGACGCTCTCGCCGAGGGCGACGAGCTCGGCGAGGCGCGCCAGAGGGTTCTCGACGCTCCCGAAGCGAACGACGCGCTTCTTCATCTTCGTCTTGTCGTCGGCGCTCGGCCGGCCGACGAAGACGCTCTCGACGGTCGGTGTCCCGCCCGCTTCGGCGAGGGCGCAGAGCACGAGATGGCGGATCCAGAGCGCCACCTCGCCCACGGCGCCGAGGCGGCCGTAGTCGGCCTCGACCCGAGCGTTCGGCCAGAGACGATCGAGCGTGCCGACGAGCCGGACCGTGCCCCCGTCGCCGCGCGGGACGTCGAGCTCGAAGGCCCGATCCGGAAGCCGCGGGCCCGCGCGGTGCTGCGCGGCGATCGCCGCGATCGCACGCACCTCCTCGACAACGGGCCGCGCGAGCCACTCCCCCGCCTCGCCGACCGGCAGCAACGGATTCGCGCGCATCCGCTCGAGGGCCCGGTCGAGCGGCTCCCCCGCTCCGAGCGCCTCGAAGAGCCCGCGCCCGAGCTCGGATCCTTCGAGCGGCTCGAGCTTGACCGGATCGAGGTCGCTCGCCACCCCTTCCGGTCGCGGCAGCCGCAGCCCGAGCACCGTCCGCGCGAAGTGGCGCGTCGAGCGCAGCACCCGCTCGATCAGCTCGTCGAGCAGGAGCGGCTCGGCCCCCACCGCAGCGCCCCCCGCCACCCCCTCGCGTGCCGGAACGCCGCCGACCGGAAGGAAGCGCCGCACCGGGAGCACCTCGGCCTCTTCGACCCGCCGGCGCGCCAGCGCGCCGCGATGGGCGCGCGCGCTCCGGGACACGAGCCGCGGATCGCGATCCTGCTCGAAATAACGCGGGCTCGTCGCCTGCAGCGGATGCTCGACGACGAGCCACTTCCGTAATTCCTTCCCCGCCTCCTTCGCCGCGACCTCGTCGGCCGCCGGACCGCCGTCGCCGGCCGCGGCGTCGCCCCCGCCATCGCTCCCGCGCACGAGGACGAAGGTCGACTCGAGGGCATCGAGCAGCTCCGAGACGACGATCGACGGCGGCCGGGGCTCGCCGTTGCGCAGATCGCGGGCGGGGACCGTCAGGATCAGCTGGTCTCGCGCCGAGAGGATCGCCTCGAGGAAGAGATGCCGATCGTCGTCGCGCAGGCGGCGATCGCCGGGCCTCGGCGCCTTCGCGATCGCGTCGAAGCCGAGGGCGGCGTGGCTGCGGGGAAACTCGCCGTCGACGAGGCCGGTGACGACGACGATGCGGAAGGGGATCGCGCGCAAGGGCACGAGCTGGCAGAAGGTGATCCCGCCGGCGAGGAAGGCCTGGGGCGAAGGCGTCTGCTCGAGCACCGCGACGACGCGCTCGCGGATCGCCTCGAAGGCGAGCGGCCGGTCGAAGCCCGCGGCGAGCGCGGCGCTCCGGATCCGCTCGAGGACGGCGAGGATCGCGGTGTGCTCGTGGCTGTTGGCGTCCTGGCGGTCGATGCTGCGGGCGAGCAGCGCGGCGAGCCAATGCGTCCAGTCTGCGACGGTGCGGGGCGTGCGGAGCTCGCGCGCCGCCCCGCGCAGGAGCGACTCGACCTCGCCGATCGCGCCGATCCAGGCGGGCTCGGCGAAGGCATCGAGGCCGATCGGCGTACGCCCGGCGACGACCTCGCGGGTCTCGCCGAGGGCGTGGGCGAGGACGAGGCGATCGAGGCTGCCGGCGAGGGTGTGGCCCCGCTCGGCGGGGAGCGCGGCCGTCTCGCGCTGCGCCTCGTCGAGCCCGAAGCGATAGCCCGCCCGCTCGGCCCAGTCGGCGAGGGCCTCGACGCCGGCCTCGTCGAGGCCGAAGCGGGCCGCCACGTCGGCCTGCGCGAGCCAGTCGAAGACGGCACTGCGGGCCATCCGCGTCCCGAGCAGCGCGAGCAGCCGCCGGAACGCCTCGGCCACTGGTGAACGACGATAGGCGCCCCGGTCGGCAACCCGGAAGGGCAGACCGCCCTGCCCGTCGGCGTCGGCATCCGCACCGAAGACCGCCTCGACGTCGGCGGCGATCGCGTCGATGTCGGGCGCCATCACGATCACGTCTTCCGGCCGCAGCGTCGCGTCACGTTCGAAGGCGGCGCGCAGGAGACCGAGCACGACCTCGAGCTCCCGGCGCGAGCCATGGCAGAGATGGACGCGGATCGAGTCGTCCTCGGAAGCGACGCGGCGCGCCGCATCGCCCTGCTCGCTCTCGTCGAGGTCGAGCAGGCGGGACTGCAGCCGGGCGAGGAGCGGCGCGTCGCTTCGCCCCGCATCCGGCACGTCGAAGCGATCCTCCTCGCCGCCCTCCGGCGACGCGCCTTCGACGATCGTCTTCTGGAAGTCCGCCCCGAGCCGGCCTAGCCCCGACAGGAGCGCTGCGATCGGCGTCGCGACTTCGGCGTCCCCCTCGCGCAGCTCGCGCCAGAGCTCCGAATACCACGCGCGCGAAGGCGCGAGGATCGAGAGCCGAACGTCGACGAGCGAGGCCAGGCCACGCACGATCTCGAGATGGAGCGGCGGCAGGGTCGAGATCGCGAAGATCTCGATCGCGTCGGGGAAGCGGCGGCGCAGGCGCGCCTCGAGCTCCGCACGCGGAGGGCGGACCGGTCGGGCGATGCGCGGCGGCGGTGTCGATCGCGCGACCGCCGCGACGCGCCAACCCGGCGCCGCAGCAATCGCGTCGAGGAAGTCCGCCGCGCGACGCTCCATGTGACCGGGCCCGAGGTCTTCGACGAGCCCGCGAAAGAGCTGGATCTGCCAGGCGGCATCGGGCCCGTCGAAGCCCGGGATCGGGCCGTCGCCCGGCGCCTCGAAGCGGGCGACCCAGTCGGGGCGATAGGTGATGTATTGATCGAAGACGTTGGCGATGCGGTGGGCGAGCTGGACCAGGCGCCAGTCACCGTCCGCCGCGGCGAGATGGCGGGCGAGCGGCGCGTAGACCGGATCCCCGCGCCCGGCGTCGATCCGCTTCGCGATCGCCCAGGTCATGCGATCGAGATCCCAGCCGGGCGGCTTCGCGTCGCTGCCTTCGCTCGCGATCGCCTCGAAGACGCTCTCGAGGAAGGGCCTGGGGAACGGGAACTCGACGTGGGCACAGACGCCGTGGCGCCGGGCCAGGCGCTGCGCGATCCAGCGCTCCATGCCCGCGCCCTGCACGACGACGACCGCCCGTGCGAGCGGATCACGTCCCGGCCGGCCGAGGCGCGAGGCCAACCCGTCGAACAACAGCTCCGTCCGGTTGCTCCGCTCGACGAAGAGCAAGCGCTTCGCCTAGAACGGCGTCTTCTGGTTGGCTTCGTAGTCCCAGTAGGAGCGCAGCAGCGTGATCTTGCCCGCCGGGTTCACCTCGTAGACGTTGATGACCTCGTTCCAGGCGAAACGTCCGTCGAAGCCCTTCGCGAAGATCGTCCCGACGTTCACGCAGGCCGGCCCCGAAGTCAGCGTCTGACGAACCTCGAAGCGGATCCGGTCGGGCTGGATGTAGGCGGCGCAGAACTTCTCGATCGCGGCCTTGCCGAGATGGCCCTCGCCGCCGGGATTCATCGGAGACGGACCGTAGGGATCCTGGACGATCGCGTCGTCGGCGAAGAGGTCGAGCCAGGCCTTCGCGTTGCCGCTCATCGAATACTGCATGGACTTGATGCTGGCGACGCGAGCGGGGGTCTGGGGAGCGCGGAGGACGAGATCGATCGACATGGAGATTCCCTCGGAGGATGGCTGGGTTGGAGCAGACCGGACGGGGCCCGGGCCGGACCGGAACGACGCTTCGAGTCGACGTCCGCGGCGCGGAGGGCCGCGTCCCGGCGCGCCGCGAGCATACTCGATCAGGCGCCCGCGACGCCGTTCTCCGCCCCGGCCCCCGACCGCGCCCGAGCACGCGCCGCAGGCGACGGGACGCCTCGAGGACCTGGTCGGCGGGGGCGGCGGTGTAGCTGATGCGGATCCAGTTCGCGTAGTCGCTGCCGCAGGCATGGCCGGGGGCGACGAGCACACCCTCGGCGAAGCAGTCCTCGAGCAGCCCCATCAGGCCCCGCGCGTCGAGCCGCTCGCGGACGTCGAGAAAGAGGAAGGTCCCGCCCTCCGGCGCCGGCAGCCCGAGCTGCTCGGCCACGGCGCGGCCGACGGCCCGGTCGGCCTCGCGATTGGCGGCGACCCAGTCGGCGCCGTGTTCGAGCGCGATCTGCGCCGTGTGCTGGCCGATGACCGGGGCGTGGTAGTAGACGTGGGTCGCGATCTTGCGGGCATTCGCGACGATCGGCTCGGGGCCCGCGAGGTAGCCGACCCGCTGTCCGGCCATCGCATAGCTCTTCGAGACCGAGTAGACCGACACCGTCCGCTCCGGTGCGAAGCGCCCGATCGAGACGTGCTCCCGGGCATGCTCGGAGGTGTAGGCGTACTCCTCGTAGACCTCGTCGGAGAAGATCCAGAGATCGTGGCGGCGCGCGAGGTCGGCCAGCGCCTCGAGCCACTCGCCGGGGATCATGCGGCCGGTGGGATTCGAGGGGGTCGAGACGTAGAGCACCCGGCTGCGAGGCGAGAGCCTGGCCGCGACCGCCGCGACGGCCTCGTCGCGGGAAGACACGCGATCGAAGAACGGGACCTCGACGGGCCGCGCGCGGAAGCTCTGGGCGATGCCGCGGATCAGGGGCCAGAAGGGCGCGAGGATCAACATCTCGTCGTCGGGGGCGAGGGCGGCACCCGCGAGCGCCGCGAGGCCGCCGGTCGCGCCGGCGGTGATCAGGATCTCGTCGGGCTCGTGGACGAGGCCGTTCCGCTTGCGCAGCTTCTCGCGCACGACCTCGATCAACGAAGGCAGCCCGCGCGTGTCGCAGTAGGCGTGCAGACGCGGCGTCCTGGCCGCGTCGACGTCCTGGCTGCGGGCGCCGACGAAGGGATCGCGCCAGGTGTCGCCGACGTGGAGCGGAAAGAGCGGGCCGGGATGGCCGTGGATCCGGTCGGCAAAGGGCGAGTAGATCGCACCGGGCATCGCGACGGTCGCCGCCGCCAGCGAAGGCACGTCCTAATCCTTCGTCCGGCGCGCCCGGATCAGCGCACCGTAGCCCTCTCGGTAGCTCGGATACCGGAATCGATAGCCGCTCTCCCGCGCCCGGCGATTGCTGCAGCGCTTGCTGCCCGCGGCCTGGCGCTGGCCGCGCCCGCCGCTCGCGTCATCCGCCCCGGTCGCAGTCTCGAGCTCCGGCTCGGACACACCGAGCTCCTTCGCGATCCAGGCATGCAGCTTCGACTCCTCGGCCGACTCGGAGTCGACGCCCAGATAGAGCGGGTCCGGCGACGGATGAAAGAGCAGATGGCGGACCAGGCCTGCCGCGTCGTCGCGATGGATCCGGTTCGTGAAGTGTTCGGTCTCGCGGAGCTTGAGCTCGCCCGCGAGCGCACGGTCGATCAGGCTCGTCCGCTCGGGGCCATAGATGCCCCCCAGCCGGACGACGACGGTCGAAAAGCCGCTCGCGGCCAGCAGCCGTTCCGAGGCGAGCAGGGTCTCGCCCCGGAACTGGGTCGGATGGGTCGGGGAATCCTCGTCGATGGGCTCACCGCGCCGCTGACCGTAGACCGAGGTCGAGGAGGTCATCACGATCCGCTTCGGCCGCTGGCCCTCGTTCGCGAGCCACTCGAGCAGGCCCGCGAGCCCGTCGAGGTAGGCCCGTCGATACGCCTTCTCGGTCGACTCGTCGGCCCCGACCATGAAGACCGCGTACTCGACGCGCTGGGGCGCCGGCCCGAGGGACTTCGGATCCGCGAGATCCCCGCGGATCGCCTTCACACCCTTCGCGAGCCCGGCCGGATTGCGCCGGATCCCGAAGACCTCGTGGCCGTCGGCGATCAACATCCGCGCGAGCGCGTTGCCGACGTAGCCGCAGCCTGCGATCACCACCTGTGCCATGCGGGCAGGATGCCGCAGATGGCTATGCTCGTGCCATGCACCGGCCGCGAATCGGAATCCCCCTCTCCCTCGACGATCGTGGGCGCTGGCGGGCCGAGCGCACGTACCACTACATCGACCAGAGCTACGCCGACGCGATCGACCGCGCGGGCGGGGTGGCCCTGCATCTGCCGATCCAGAGCGACGTCGCGAGCCTCGTCGCCTCGATCGACGGGCTGCTCCTGCCGGGCGGCGATGACTTTCCCTCCGAGACGCCGCTCGCCCCGGAGATCGAGGCCCTGCTCGACCTCGTCCCGACGGCGCAGGTCGCCTTCGACCGCATGCTATTCGAGGCGGCCCGCGAGCGCGGGCTGCCCGTGCTCGGGATCTGCTACGGGATGCAATTGATGGCGATCACCGCCGGCGGCAAGCTCGACGCCCACCTCCCCTCCCAGCGTCCCGACGCCGGCCCCCACAAGCTCGCCCCGGACGCGCGCCATCCCGTCGCGATCGTCCCCGGCAGCCGCCTCGCGGCGATCGCCGGGGCGGACTCGATGCCGGTCAACAGCCTGCACCACCAGGGCGTGCGCGCCCCGGGCCGCGGCCAGCGCATCGCCGCGCGCAGCGCCGACGGCGTGATCGAGGCGATCGAATCGGACGCGGCGAGCTCGGCGGCGGGCGCGAGTGCGGGCGCGACGGCGAGCGGCGAATCGCCCTTCCTGCTCGGCGTTCAGTGGCATCCCGAAAAGCAGCGCGACGCGTTCTCGGAGCGACTCTTCGCGGCCTTCATCGACGCCGCGCGCCGGGGCGCTCGCAATCGCCGCGACCCGACCAGGAGCCAGAGCCGAAGCGCCAGCCCGGGAGCGACTTCCCGATGATGCGCATGGCGGGCTCGCTCGTCTTCTGGGGCTTCGTGGCGATCTCGTCGCTGCTGCTCTTCCCGATCGGGCTCGTGCTCTGGCTCGGGACCGCGCCCTTCGACCGGAGGCGGACGGTGCTCCACCGCTTCACGTCGCTCTGGGCCTCGCTCTATACCTGGCTCAATCCGGCCTGGCCCGTGCGCCTGATCGATCGGGAGCGGCTCTACGAGGCGGGGCCGGCGGTGATCGTCGCGAACCACCTCTCGCTGCTCGACATCCTGGTCCTGTTCCGATTGCAGAGCCACTTCAAGTGGGTCTCGAAGATCGAAAACTTCCGCGTGCCGGTGATCGGCTGGAACATGCGCCTCTGCGGCTACATCCCGCTGCGCCGCGGCGACCGGCAGAGCGTGATCGCGATGCTGCGTCAATGCGACCGCGCCCTCGCCGAGGGCAGCTCGATCCTGATGTTTCCGGAGGGCACACGCTCGGCTTCGGGCCGACTGCGCGCCTTCAATCCCGGCGCGTTCCAGATCGCCGCGCGCAATCGCGTCCCGCTCCAGCCGATCATCGTGCGAGGCACCGCCGAGGCGCTCCCGAAGCGGGGCTTCGTCCTGCAGGGGCGTCACGCGATCTCGGTGCAGATCCTCGATCCGATCCCGGCGAGCGAGTTCGCCGACCGCGACCCCGAGGAGACGATGGGCCGCGTCCGCGAGCTCTTCCTGCAGCATCTCAAGGCCGACGAGCCCTGACCTCGTCCGGGCCGTCGGACCCGCCGGACCCGGCGAGTCCACCGAGCTCGGCGAGCGCCCGGCGCAGCAGCTTGCCCGACGCGTTGCGCGGGAGCGCCTCGACCGCGACGAAATCGACCGGCTGCTTGTAGCCCGCGAGCCGCGCCCGACACCACGCCGCGAGGGCGGCCGGATCCCGCGCGGCGCCCGCGCGCCAGACGACGAACGCGAGGGGCCGCGCGCCGAAGCGCGCATCGGGCACCCCGACGACGCCCGCCTCGAGGACCTCGGGATGGCTCGCGATCACGCCCTCGAGCTCCGCGGGATAGACGTTCTCCCCGCCCGACACGATCAGATCGCTCCGCCGATCGAGCACGCGCAGGCGTCCCGCCGCGTCGAGCCGGCCGAAATCCCCCGTCGCGAGCCAGCCCCCGCGCAGCGTCCGCGCCGTCGACTCGGGATCGTCGAGATAGCCCGCCATCACGCTCGGCCCGCGGACCTGGATCTCGCCCTCGAGCCCCGCCGCGACCGGCGTGTCCGCGGCGTCGACGATGCGGATCCGGGTCCCCGGGAGCGGCACGAGCCCGCCGCCGAGATCGAGGTCGGGCTCGATGTCGGGCTCGAGGTCGAAGTCGGATTGCACGCCGTCGCTCGAGCCGGAACGCGTCGCGAACGCGGATGCAGTCTCCGCCACCGAGCCGGACGCAGACGCCGACGCGCGCCCGCGCGGCAGACGCGTCGCGACCTGGGACGCGGCCTCGGTCAACCCGTAGGTCGGCGCGATCGGATAGGCCGAGGCGAGCGCGCGGGCGAGCAGCGCATCCGACGCGGGCCCCCCGCCGAGCAGCACGAGCCGGAGCGAGGCCGGCGCCGGCCGCTCGCCGCGGGCGTCGAGGAGCTGCTCGAGGGTCGTCGCGACGAGGCTCGCGTGGGTGATTCGCTCTTCGTCGAGCAGCCGCGCGATCCGCGACGCGTCGAAGCGCGGCTCGAGCACGACGCAGGCCCCGGCGAGCGCCGCGCGCACGAGGATCGAGAGGCCCGCGATATGGAAGAGCGGCATGCAGAGCAGCCAGCGATCGCCGCGTTCGCTGCCGAGGAGGCGAGCCGAGGCGCGGGCGCTTGCGATCAGGTTCGCGCGGGTCAGGATCGCGGCCTTCGGTGGACCGCTCGTGCCGGAGGTCAGCAGGACGAGAGCCGCCCCGATCTCCTCGAATGCCGCGCGCGGTCGTCCAGGCGCGCCCATCGCGGGCTCGGGTGTGTGGGTGTGGGTGTGGGTGTGGACTCGGACGATTGCCCGGGCGATCGAGGAGCGAGCACGACCTGCAGCGCCGCGTCCCCGGCTCCCGACCCGAGCGCGAACAGTCGACATCCGCCCGCCCGCGCGAGGCGCGCCGCGAGATCGCGATCGAGGGCCTCGGTCACGACGAGGGCCGTCGGGCGCGTCGTGGCGAGGGCGCGGGCGAGCTCGACCTCGGTCAGCCGGAGGTTGAGCGGCAGCAGGACGACGCGCCGTTCGAGCATTGCGTGGATCAGGACGACGCCCGCCGGCGAAGGGGGGGCGAGGACGGCGACGAGATCGCCCGCTTCGAAGCCTGCCGCCCCGAGCGCCCCGTCCGCGGCGCGCACGGCCGCCATCAAGGCGGTGTAGGGGTAGGCGTGGTCTTCGCAGACGAGCGCCGCCGCGTCGCGCGCGGCGCCATCGCGGTGCGCACAGGCGAAGCGCGCGAGCCAGCCCGCGTCGAGCTCGAGCCTCTCCCCTTCCGAAGTCGGCGCGGCCCACCCCTCGCCCGCCGGCTCGAGATCCCGGGCGAGGAGCGCCGCCGTGCCGAGGCCGTGGACCTCGGCCGTGCCGTCCGCGTTCGGGAGCGCGAGGGCCGCGGCGATCGCGGTCGCCGTCTCACGCCCGACTCGGCCTTCGATCAGGTTCGAGTAGACGATCCGGACCCCCGCCGCGCGCGCCCGGGCCGCAAGCGCGATCGCCGGCCCGATCCCGCCGAGCACCGCCGGCTTCACCACGATGATCCGCGCTGCCCGCCGTGCGAGGCACGCCGCGAGCCCGTCGCCGATCAGCGCCTCGTCGGCAGCGACGGCGATCGGTCCCGCGCGATCGAGGGCTGCGAGCCCGTCGAGGTCGGTGCGCACCACGGGCTGCTCGACGAACTCGATCGCGAAGGGCGCGAGGCGGGCGAGCACTCGCTCGGCCTCGGCGCGGGTCCACGCCTCGTTGGCGTCGAGCCGGATGCGGCCGCCCGGCCCGATCGCCGCGCGCAGGGCGGCCACACGCGCGAGGTCGCGGTCGGCGTCGACATCGCGGTCGGCGCCGAGCTTGAGCTTGAAGACCGTGAAGCCCTGCCCGAGGGCGCGGCGGGCCGAGGCCGTGACCTCGTCTGGTGTCGCGCCCGCGACGAGGGCCTGGACGCGGACGTCGCTGGCGGGCGAGCCCGGCAGCCCGGCCCGGCGGCGGATCCAGGCCGCGAGCGTCATGCCCTCGCGCTGCGCCGCGAGCGCGGCGAGCGCGGATTCGAGAGCTGCACGGGCGACGGGGCGCGCGGCAAAGCTCGGTTCGATCTGCTCGAGCGCCTCGTCGAGCGTGCGCGCAGCCCCATCGACCAGCGTCGGCAGCGCCGCCCGGAGCGCCGCGCGACAGGCCGCGAGGTCCTCGCCGCCGAAGTCGGGGAGCGGCGTCGCCTCGCCCTGACCGATGCGCCCGTCCTCGTCTTCGAGGGTGACGAGCCAGCCCGCGCGCTCGGCGATCGGGCCGTGGGCCGTCGCGAGCGGTGCGACCAGGGGCAGCACGAAGGCGCGCAGCTCCGCCCGCACGATCCGCATGCGCATCACGCAGCGAGTCCCGCGGCGAAGAGCAGCGAGAACAGGAAGCAGAGCTGCGCCGTGCCGGCGAGCGCCGCGTTCAGCGGCGGCCCCGCCTCCTCGCGATGCAGGACGCGCCCGAGCGCGATCGCCTTCGGCAGCGTCAGCCAGGGGAGCGCCGCGAAGAGCGTCGCGTCGAAGGCGAGCCCGACCGCGCTCGCGATCAGATAGGCCGAGGCGACGAGCGCCGTCCACTCGGCGCGCGCCCCGCTGCGGCCGAGGCGGACGGCGAGGGTGCGCTTGCCGGCGCTGCGGTCGGTGTCGACGTCGCGCAGGTTGTTGACGACGAGGATCGCCGTCGCGAGGGCGCCGACCGGGATCGAGGCCATCCACGCGAGCGGTGGGACGTGGCCCAGCTGGACGAAGGCGGTCCCCGCGACGGCGACGACCCCGAAGAAGACGAAGACCGCGACGTCGCCGAGGCCGTGGTAGCCGAGGGGCCAGGGGCCGCCGGTATAGGCGATGGCGGCGGCGATCGAGACGAGGCCGATCACGGGGATCACCGGCCCCGCGACCGCCGTCAGGTAGACGCCGATCGCGATCGCGAGACCGAAGACGACGACCATCCCGCGCTTCATCGCCCGCGGCGAGAGCAGCCCGAGCTGGGTCGCCCGCGGCGGGCCGATGCGCGCTGCCGTATCGGCGCCCTTCTCGTAGTCGAAGACGTCGTTCGCGAGATTCGAGCCGATCTGGAGCAACAGCGCACCGCCCGCGGCCGCGAGCGCCGGCCCGACCCGCACGCCCCCCGCCTGATGCGCGACCGCCGTCCCGACCAGCACCGGCGCGAGCGAGACCGGCAACGTGCGCGGGCGCATCGCGAGGATCCAGGCCGAGAGGCTGCCCGGGCGGATCGCCGGGCTCGCCACCGCAGCCTTCGCAGGCGAGGTCGAGGCCGAAGGCGAGCCCGCGGTCGCAGTCGAGGTCGAGGTCGAGGTCGAGGTCATCGAATCGAGCGAAGTCATGGCCGATCTCCCAGGGCAGACGCCGCGGTCGACGCGAGAAACGCGCGCACGGCCCGGGCGAAGCACGCCGGCGCCTCGAGATGCGCCGCATGCCCCGCGTCCCGGATGATCTCGATTCGCGCCCGCGGCAGCGCCCGGGCGAGCTCGGTCGCGATCGCGCGGAATTTCGCGTCCTCCTCGCCGACCACGAGGAGCACCGGCCCCTCGAAGCGAGCCAGCCGATCCTGCAGCGGCGCCTGCGCTCCCGCCCCCATCCCGCGCAGGCTGTTTGCGAGCCCGCGCGGCCGATTCCCGAGCCGCTGTCTTCGCGCCGCCTCGAGGGCTTCGGATCCGAGCCGCACCTGGCTCGCGAAGAGCGGCTGCGCCATCCAGGCGTCGACGAAGCGCTCGAGCCCGTCGCGCTCGATCGAGTCCGCGAGCGCGCGATCGGCGGCGATGCGTTCGCTCCGCTGTCCGGGATCCGCGATCCCCGCCGTCGCGCCGACGAGCACGAGGCTCGCGAAGCGCTCGGGCCGGGCGAGCGCCGCTGCGAGTGCGGCGCGTCCGCCCATCGAGTAGCCGATCAGATGCGGGCGCTCGAAGCCGAGCGCGCTCGCGGCGTCGACGATCTGCGAAGCACACGCCTCCATCGCGTAGGTCGCGACGTCGTCCGGGGCGTCGCTCTCGCCGTGGCCGACGAGCTCGAGGCGCGCGACCCGGGCGAAGTCCGCGAGTCCGGCGGCGACGCTCGCCATGCTCTCGGCGGATCCGGTGAAGCCGTGGAGGACGAGGACGTCGCCGACGGAGGCCGGCGCAGCCGCGCGCCCGACACCGCCCGGCGTCGCCCGCGCTCCGTCGCCCGGCGCCGCAACCGCGCCCGGCCCGTCGAGGAGGGCATGCAGCCGGACGCCCCCCGCCGCGACGAACACGCTGCGGGTCCCCGTCGCGCTCATGCCGCGCCCCCGAGCCCGGCGTCGACGGCCGCACAGGCGCGCGCGACGGCCGCCCGGAAAAGCGCGGCGTTGCGTTCGGCGTCGACCCGGACGTGGACCAGCGAGACCCGCGGGCCCCCGATCGCCGCCGCGAGCGCGGCCTCGAGCTCGGCGAGCGACTCGGCCGCAAAGAGCTCGAGCTCGAAGAGCGACGCGGCCCGGGCGAGATCGATCGAATGGGGCGTCCGGAAGAGCCGATCGTAGGCGACCGCGTCGCCCTGCTCGGCGACGGGCAGGAACGAGAAGATCCCGCCGCCGCCATCGTCGAGGACGACGATCGTGAGCGGGATCGCCTCCCGGCGAGCGATCAGGAGACCCGTGAGGTCGTGGAGGAACGCGAGGTCGCCGGTGAAGAGCACGCTCGGCCGCCCGCTCGCCGCCGCCGCGCCGAGGGCCGTCGACGTGACCCCGTCGATCCCCGCTGCGCCGCGATTGCAATGCACGGCGAGCGGCTCGCGGCGCACGGGCAGCGCGAGGTCGAGGAGCCGGATCGGCATGCTATTCGAGGCGAAGAGCCGGGCGTCGGGCGGCAGCGCGCGGGCGATCGCCAGGGCGACGGTGAGACCGGAGAACGCCGCCGGATCGTTCGCCGAGGCGACGAGCGCCGAGCGCCCCCGGGCCGCGGCCGAACGGAAGCCCTCGGCCCAGCGCCGTTCGGCGGCGGGGGGCTCCGGGAGCCGCGCCGCCGCCGCGCGCAGGAGCGAGGCCGCGCCCCCCTCGACGACGCGGGTCACGCGCCGCGAGGGCTCGCCCCATTGCCCGCCCTCGTCGAGCCACCAGACCTCCGCCGGCGCCGCCGCCTCGAGCCACAGACGCCCCGCCTTCGAGACCGGCGGATCGCCGATGCGCAGCACGAGCTCGGGCCGCATCGCCGCCGCGAAGCCGCTCGCGCGCGCGAGCAGATCGCCGCCGTCGAGCACGGGCGAGCCCGCCGTCCAGCGGCCGCTCCGCAGCGACGACGCGGGATCGGCCAGAATGGGCCAGCCCGCCTGGGCTGCGAACTCGGCGAGGGCCGACGCTCGTTCGGTGTCGGCCTCCATCGGACCGGCGCAGATGATTCCGCGCTCGACCCCCGTCGCCGCCGCGACGAGCTCGTCGACGTCCCGCGGATCGGCCGCAAAGAGCGCCCGGCTGAAGCGCGGCGTCCGCGAGGCGCGGGGCGCCTTCGGTGCCGCCATCCCCGCCGTCGCCGTCCTTCCCGCCGCTCCCGCCCCATCACCCGCGCGCGTCCCGTCGCGAAGCCCCGCGAGCGCCGCGCGTACCCCCGGCGATGGGGCGAGCGGCTCGCGCAGCGGCCAGTTCAGGTGCACCGGCCCCGCCGGCCAACCCGTCGCCCGCGCCACCGCCCGGGCCGCGAGGATCCCCGCATGCCGCAGCGCCTCGTCCCCCGCCTCGGGCACGGGCACCTCGACGGCCCAGCGCGGACTGCGCCCGTAGAGCCCGCCCTGCTCGATCGTCTGCCCCGCTCCGAAATCCCGCAGCTCGCTCGGCCGATCCGCCGTGAGGACGAGCAGGGGCACCCGCGCGTGATGGGCCTCGACGACGGCGGGGAGATAGTTCGCAGCGGCGGTGCCCGAGGTACACACGAGTGCGGCGGGTCGTCCCGTCGCCCGGCCGACGCCGAGGGCGAAGAAGCCCGCAGCGCGCTCGTCGAGCTCGATCCAGGTTCGCAGCCCGGGGACGAGCTCGGCGGCGATCGCCAGCGGCGTCGAGCGGGAGCCCGGGGAGATCACGACGTGCTCGACGCCGGCCTCGGCGAGGCTCGCGAAGAACTGACCGACGCAGGCGTAGACCGCGTCGGGATCCGCGCGGAACGCGGTCGCGGCGGCGGGGATCGCTGATTCGGCAGGAGCCATCGCCTCAGATCTCCGTGAGCGGCGCGAGCAGGGCCCGGAGCTTGATGCGCGTCTCGACGAGCTCCTGCTCGGGATCCGAGCCTTCGACGAGGCCGGCTCCGGCGAAGAGCCGCGCGCGGCTTCCCGCCGGCCGCCCCGCTGCACCGACCCCGTTCCGGATCAGCGCCGAGCGAAGGGCCACGCAGAAGGCGCCGCCGCCCTGCGCGTCGAGCCAGCCGATCGGGGCCGCATACCATCCCCGCTCGAGGCCCTCGAAGCGGCGCAGCCAGGCCGCCGCCTCCCGCGCCGGGGCACCGGCGACGGCGGGGGTCGGATGGAGCGCCGCGACCAGGGCGAGCACGTCGGTCGCCTCCTCGTCGGCGCGCGTGGCGGCGAGCCGAGCTTCGATCGGCGTCTCGAGGTGCTGGATGCCGAAGAGCGCCTTGAGGCGGGGCTCGGCGGGGATCGCGAGGCTGGCGGTGCGCGGGCGGAGGACGGCGCGGATCGCCTCGACGACGTGGGCATGCTCGGCGCGGTTCTTGGCGCTCGCGAGGAGCCCCCGGCCGAGGGCGAGATCTTCGTCGGGCGTGCGGCCACGGGGCGCCGAGCCGGCGAGGGCCGCGGTCTCGAGGCGATCGCCCTCGACGCGCACGAGTGTCTCCGGCGTCGCGGCGACGAAGCTGTCGCGGCCGCGACCGATCGCGATCAACGTGCAGCTCGGATAGACGCCGCGCAGACGCGCGAGGAAGCCCGGGACGTCGAAGTCGGCGTCGTGCTCGACGGCGAGGGAGCGGGCGAGCACGAGCTTCGCGAAGCGCCCGCTCGCGATCTCGGCCAGCGCCTGGCGGACCTGGACCCGGAAGCGCGCGTGGCTGCGGTCGGCGCGCACGCGGTACTCGGGCCCCTCGGCATCGACCTCGGTCCCGGCGCCCGCGAATACGCCGGCCATCGAACCCGCGGACGCGGAGTCCCCAAGCCCGAGGCCCGACGCGCCCGGCTCCCCTCGCCCCCGAACGACCCGGCGGATCTCGTCGAGGCGTCGCACGAGCTCCGCCGCGAGCGCCGCCTCGTCGCCATGCGCCTCGATCCGGGCGAGCAGCACGCAGCGCGCCTCGCCCGATGCCCGCTCGATGATCCCCTCCGGCAGCACGAAGCGCGCCGCCGGAAAGGCCTTCCAGTCGGGGTCGGTGCTCCCGCCTTCGTCGAAGGCGAAGCCCCCGACGAAGAGCGGTCGCGTGGGCGGGCGCTCGAGGCCGAGCCAGTCGAGCCGGGCGCCGACGTCGCGCTGCCACGCTCGCACCGCCGCATAACGCTCGGGCCCCTCGCCCTCGAGCTCGTCGAGGCTCCCCCACGCGAAGTGGAGCTCCCCCGCGTCGATCCGCTCCCAATAACAACGATCGCGGGGCCCGGCCCAGGCGAGGCACCGGATGCCCGACTCGGCCTCGAGCTCGGGCAGGGGCGCGACCCAGGCGAGGAATTGCGGGCGGCCAGAGGCGCGCGCGCGGGCGACGGTGCACCGGATGCCCTGCTCGAGGCCGGCTTCGGGGGCGCCGCGCTCGACGCGCCGGGCGCTCATCGCGAGCGCCCCCCGACCGGCGTCAGCGGGCCGCGCACGCCGGTCAGGATCTGGGCCGAGCCGAGCAGGACGATCTCGCGCTCGAGCTCGAGGAAGCCGGCGCCGGAGAGCATCGTGCGCAGGACCTCGGGCGCGGGCAGATAGGCGGTCGACTTCGGGAGGTACTTGTAGGCGCTGCGGTCGGAGAGCAGCCCGCCGACCAGGGGCACGAGGCGATCGAAGTAGAGCGAGTGGGCGGCCCGCAGCGGCCCCCAGACGGGCCGGTCGACGTCGACCAGCGCGATGCGCCCGCCCGGACGCACGATCCGCGCGATCTCCCGCAGCACCGCCTCGAGCGACACGAAGTTGCGCAGGGCGAAGCCGCAGGTCACGGCGTCGACCGAAGCCGTCGCGAAGGGCAGCCATTCGCCGTCGCCCTGGACCTTCGGAAAGCGGAGCCCCCGCGCCGCCGCCTGGCGCAGCATCTCGCGCGCGAAGTCGACGCCGATCGCCCGGGCGCCAAGCGCCTCGACGAGCTCGCAGAAGTCGCCGGTGCCGCAGGCGAGGTCGACCACGAGATCGCCCGCGCCGACCTGGATCTTCGCGAGCGCGCGGCGGCGCCAGCGCTGGTCGAGGCCGAGCGACACGATGCGATTGAGCGCGTCGTAGCGCGGCGCGATGCGGTCGAACATCTCGCGCACGCGGACGCGCTTCTCCTCGCCGGTCGGGAGATCGCCTAACGCCATTGAACCTCCAGGCGACCCGAGCGAGCCAGCGCCAGCGTCTCTTCGAGGGCGCCGGATTCGCCCTTCTCCCGCAGGCGGGCGAGGGCGCGGGCGACCAGCGTCCGCTGGAAATGGAGCGCCACGATCTGCGTCGCCTGGGGCAGCAGCCGCTCGAAGGCGCGCCGGACGGCCCCTTCGTCCTCGCCTCGGGGCTTGCGGACGTGGTCGTCGAAGAGATCGATCGCCTGCTCGGCGAGCGAAGCGATCGCGGAAGCGTGTTGCGTCGCGAGCTCGAGCAACCGCTCGAGGGGCAGGCCCTCGCCGAGCACCGCGAGTCCGGCCGCGACCATGTCGAGGTCCGAGCGCGGGAATCGCGGCTCGCCGTCGATCTCGATCGGCGTGAGCAGCCCCGCCCGCACCGCCGCCGCGACGAGCGCCTCGGGAACGCCGGTCTCCTCGGCGAGCTCGCGCTGGGTCAGCGTGCCCGCGCCGACGCTGCGCTCGGCGAGGGAAGCGAGCAGGCTGTTCGAGTCCTCCCGCGCGCCGCCCCGCGTGCCCCCCGTCGCCCGGCGCGCTCCCGGCGCAGGGCTCGTCGCGTCCGCGTCGAGCAGGCGCCGGATCTGGGCCAGGCTGAAGCCCGAATCGAGCAGCGCGCGGATCCGGCGGAGCCGCTCGAGATGGTCCCCGGTATAGATGGCGAAGCGGCCGCGGCGCAGCGGCGGCGCGAGCAGCCCGCGCGCCTGGTAGAAGCGCACCGTATCGACCCCGACGCCCGCCGCGTGGGCGAGCTCCGCGACGCGAAGTTCCATTCGGGGACTCTAAGAGTGATCACTCTCACTGTCGACCCCGCGCCGGCTCCCGATCCCGTGGGGACCCTCAAGGCCCGCCGAATTTCGCCGACATGGGAAGCGTTCCAGTGTCCTGCGAGAGGGCCGTTCCCGAGCCGCCGGGCCGAAGCGAGTGTCCGTGGAGAAACCGAGCGACGAGCGACGCCGCCTGATCGTCGAGGCGGGCCACCTGCTGATCCTCCACCCGGAAGGACCCGCCGGCGGGTACCCCATGGTCGTTCCGGTCGACCACGTCGACGACGACCTCCACTGGTTCCTCGGCTCCTGTGCGCCCCTTGGCCGGGGCGCGTCGCTGATCGTCGAGTCCCCGATCCAGCACGACGCCCGCTATTCGACCTCGGCGACGATCGCCGCCTGCTCGGCCGCGACCTTCGCCCTGCGGATCAGCCCGATCTGGGAGCGCGTGCAACAAAGGGCATTCGTTCGCATTTCTGCCCACGGGCTCCAGGTCCGCGTCATGCGACCGAGCCACGGCGGCGGCGAGCCGGCGGCCGCCGGGCGAAGCCACGCCGGATCGAGCGCCCTGCCCGAAGCGGACCCCGATCGCGAGGCCCTGCATCAACTGCTCGACCTCTCCGCCGGCGGCATCCGCTTCCAGTCGTCCAAGGAATACGAGGCGGACGAGGAGGTCGTCGTCCACTTCGAGCTGCCCGGCTCCGAGTGCTTCGTGCTCCCCGCCCGCGTCGTGCGAACCCCCGACATGCCGGCGAATCGCGTGAAGAACAGCGTCGCCGTCGCGTTCACCGGGATCGATGAAGCGACGCGCTCGCAGCTCCTGCGCTGGGTCTACCGCGAGCAGGTCCGCCGACACCGGAACGAGACACGCTACAAGGCGGAGCGCTGAGCCGGATCCGGCGTTCACCGGAGCCCGTCGCCGCCTGCGCGACTCAGCCGTCCGCGACGATGCGCGCGAAGCGCTCGAGCACGCGCGCGAGCTCCGGCGTCTCCTCGATTCCGTCGATCATCGCGTCGGGATCCCGGCCCTCGCCCAGCAGGACATCGCGCCGCGCCTCGACATAACGCCTCAGGATCTCCGCGTCGAACTCGGGATGGAACTGCGTCCCCCATTGCCGGCGCCCATAGCGGATCACCGAGTGGGGATCCTTCGCCGTGCGCGCGAGCACGACCGAGCCCCGCGGCGGCTCGAGCACGGCCTCGAGATGCGAGGTATGGCCGAGGAAGACGCCCGATTCGAAGAGCGGTGCACCGTGATCCGCCGGCGCGAAATGGACTTCGACGGTCCCCATCTCGCGACCGTTCGGATTCGCGCCGACGACGCCGCCGAGCGCGTGAGCCATCAGCTGATGGCCATAACAGAGGCCCAACACCGGAATCGCGTCGGCGGCGACGATCCCCGCGAGCCAGGCCGCGGAGCGCTCGCTCCACTCTTCCCGGTCGCTCACCATCGAGACCGAGCCCGTCACGACGACGCCGGCGATCCGCTCGGGCGAAGGCAGCGCGTCGCCCAGATAGACCGAGGCGACCTCGACCGCGCCTGGCGCGAGCGGGCGGCCGAGGCCGCGGGCGATCCAGTGCTCGAAGTCGCCGCACGCCTCGCGCACGGGCGGCAGCGCCTCACCGGTCTTCAGGATCAGGATCGGTCTTCTGCTCGCCACGCCTATCACGCCCCCCATCCGCTCGACGACCCGCCCGCCCCGCGTGCCGTCACTCGCCTCTCGAACCACCTGCGGACCGAACCTCGGACTGCCCCCCGGACGGATCCGCCGGCGGCCGCAGGGCGTGGAGCCCGATCGCGACCGCCGTCGCCACGTTGAGCGAGTCGACCCCCGGCTCCATCGCGATCCGGATCCGGCGGCTCGCTTGCGCGAGGGCGGCGGCGGTGAGCCCGGGGCCTTCGGTGCCGACGACGAGCGCCGCCGGTCCGGGCCTGTCGTGCCGCAGCGAGTCGACCTCGTGCCCCGTTTCCTTCGGATCGAAGGCGAGGACGGCGAAGCCGAATTCGCGCAGGCGGCCGAGAAAAGCGGGGGCGTCTTCGGTGCGGGCGAAGGGGACGCAGAGCGAGCCCCCTATCGAGGTCCGGATCGCCTTGCGGTAGAGGGGATCGCAGCTGTGGCCGCCGAGAAAAACGGCGCGGGCGCCCAGCGCCATCGCGTTGCGGAAGATCGCGCCGACGTTGTCCGCGTCGCGGACGTCCTCGAGGACGACGACGCGCGGGGCGTCGAAGCGGTCGAGGACCTCGCGCGCGAGGACCTCGGGCTCGGTCGACGGCGGGCGTGGACAGGCGGCGAGCGCGCCGCGATGGACCGAGAACCCGACCACGCCGTCGAGCACCGACTGGTCGGCAACGAAGATCGGCACCCCACCTGCGAGCCGCGCGAGATCCGCGCCCAGGGCCCCGAATGCGGCCTCGGAGAGCAGGATCGACTCGGGGCGCATGTGCGAGCGCTCGAGCAGCACGAGCAGGTTCGCGCGCCCCTCGACGACGAAACGCCCGCGGTCGCGCAGCAGCGCGGCGTCCTTGAGATTGCGGTAGTCGGCGAGCCGCGGATCCCCGAGCGCAGCCACCCGCTCGACGCGGAGCAGCTTTTCGTTCGCCGCATCGTTCGCCACAGCGCGGGGCGCCGCGCGCCCTGCGTCGTCGTTCGGATCGATGCTGCCGCCCTTCATTGCGCAAACGAAGCACAGGCCGCCCCGCCGTTCGAGGGGACGGCGGGGCGGCGGTCCATTCAGGGAAGAGATGGACCTTGGGAGGGGATGCGCTCTGCGGATCGGAGCGGGCTCCGCGCCGCCGTGGAGGCCTGCGCGCGTGAATCGCCGTCGGCGCGCTCGGCGAACGCGAGCTGCGAGACGGCCGAGAGGCCGATCACCGCGAGGCCGAGACAGGCCTGACAGGCAAACCAGACGACGAGGAGGGCACGGCGCATCGAGACGTGGGGGCCCCGCCCCTCCAGACAGGTGACGCCGCCCCCCGAATCATGCACGCCATCCGCTCACCGACGCGAGCCGCGCGCCCCCGCGCTGCCACCGCCCCGCCAGCCCCCTGCGCATCAGAAGCGACTGAAGAAGTCGTTCCCCTTGTCGTCGACGATGATGAAGGCCGGGAAGTCCTCGACCTCGATCCGCCAGACGGCCTCCATGCCGAGCTCTTCGTACTCCTCGATCGCGACCTTCTTGATGCAGTTCTGGGCGAGGATCGCCGCGGGTCCGCCGATCGAGCCCAGGTAGAAGCCGCCGTGCTTGGCGCACGCGTCGGTCACCTGCTTCGAGCGGTTGCCCTTCGCGAGCATGACCATCGAGCCGCCCTGCGCCTGGAACAGATCGACGTAGGCGTCCATGCGCCCGGCGGTCGTCGGCCCGAAGGAGCCCGAGACGTAGCCCTGCGGCGTCTTCGCGGGACCGGCGTAGTAGACGATGTGGTCCTTGAAGTACTGCGGCAGGCCTTCGCCCCGGTCGAGGCGCTCCTTCAGCTTCGCATGGGCGATGTCCCGGGCGACGATGATGGTCCCCGACAGCAGGAGCTGCGTCGTCACCGGATACTGCGAGAGATCCCGCCGGATTTCGGCCATCGGTCGATCGAGATCGATCCGGACCGGCTCGCGGGTCAGCTCGTGGGCCACGAGATCGGGCATGAAGCGCGCCGGATCCGTCTCGAGCTGCTCGAGGAAGACGCCCTTCTTGTTGATCTTGCCGAGGATCTGGCGGTCGGCCGAGCACGACACGCCGATTCCGACCGGGCAGGACGCGCCGTGGCGCGGCAGGCGGATGACCCGCACGTCGTGGCAGAAGTACTTGCCGCCGAACTGGGCGCCGATGCCGACCTCGCGGGTCAGCTGGAGGATGATCTCCTCGAGCTCGACGTCGCGGAAGGCGCGGCCGTGGATGTTCCCCGAGGTCGGGAGCGTGTCGAGGTAGCGGCAGCTCGCGAGCTTGACGGTCTTGAGCGTCATCTCCGCCGAAGTGCCACCGATCACGACCGCGAGGTGGTAGGGCGGACAGGCGGCGGTCCCCAGGAGCTTGATCTTGTCGCGGAAGAACTTCTTGATCGACTCGGGGTTGAGCAGCGCCTTCGTCTCCTGGAAGAGCAGCGATTTGTTGGCCGAGCCGCCGCCCTTCGTGACGAAGAGGAACTTGTACTCGTCGCCGGTCGTCGCGAAGAGATCGATCTGGGCGGGCAGGTTGGTGCCGGTGTTCTTCTCCTCGTACATGTCGAGCGCGGCGACCTGGCTGTAGCGGAGATTCGTCTCGGTGTAGGTCTTGAAGATGCCGCGGGACAGGGCCTCCTCGTCGTGGCCTGTGACCCAGACGTCCTGGCCCTTCTTGCCCATGACGATGGCGGTGCCCGTGTCCTGGCAGGAGGGCAGGATCATCCCGGCGGAGATGTTGGCGTTCTTCATCAGCTCGAGCGCCACGAAGCGGTCGTTGTCCGAGGCCTCCGGGTCCTCGAGGATCTTCGCGAGCTGGGCGAGGTGGCCGGGGCGGAAGAGATGGGAGACGTCGCGGATCGCCTGGGCGGCGAGCAGTGTCAGGGCCTCGGGGTCGACCTTCAGGATCTCCCGGCCGTCGACCCGGATCGTCGAGACATACTGATCGGTGAGCTTTCGATACGGCGTCTCCTCAGGACCCAGCTCGAACATCTCCTGGTAGCGGAAGTCGGCCATCGGTACGTCTCCAGTCTCTTGCCGCGTCCATGCGGGCTTGCCTCGACCCTACGGGCGGACAGGCGGCCGGTCGTGCGGTCGGGTTTCGGGGCGCCGAGCTTAGCCTGTCTCCGTGGGGCTCAGCTCCCCGGCGCCCTCTGCCGAAGGGAATTCCGTTCGGGATCCTCCGGCGAACCTGACGTGGCCGGCGCCGGTCTCTATCATGGGAGCAATGATGCGCATCAGCCTCGTCCGCGTTCTTCGGATCTCGAACCCGACCGGAACCCGTGCGCCCCGCACCGATGCCCGCCGCCCGCTCGGCCGGGCCGGTCGGCGCAGCGCCCCGATCGCCCTCGTCGGTCTCGTCCTGGGACTCGCCCTTGGCCTCGGTCTCCCGCGGCCCTCCGGGGCCCAGATGTTCACGCCGCCGGAGCTCGACTGTCCGCGCAGCTGGGAGCTCATCCAGAATCTGCTGAAGCGCCACATCAGCTTCCGCGCCCTCAACCCCGAGCTGCGCGAGCGCGCCATCGACGCCTACATGGAGCGGATCGACCCGGGCAAGACGCTCTACCTCTCCGACGAGGTGAAGCGACTGCGCGGCCGGCTGGTCGGCGTCTTCTTCGCGGTGCAGAACGGCCAGTGCCAGATCCTCGACGACATCCAGGTCGACCTCGCCAATCGCTATGCGCGCATGGAGAAGGACGTACGCGAGTTCGTGGGCAGCCCGACCTACCAGCTCGATACCGACGTGCGCCTGATCCTCGACCCCGAGAAGCGTGGCCATCCCCAGGACGAAGCCGCCCGCAAGGATCTCGTCCATCGCCTCGTCCACTTCCAGATCTCGAACTACCTCTCGAGCGACATGGCCCTCGCCCAGGCGAAGGAGCGGCTGATCCATCGCTACGAGCTGATGACGAAGCAGGCGAAGGAGCTGAAGCCCCGGGATACCTACGCCGAGTTCCTGAACGCCTTCGCCGGAGCGCTCGATCCGCACTCGACCTACTACACGCCGGAAGCGGTCGAGGACTTCGAGATCCAGATGAGCCTCTCCCTCGACGGGATCGGCGTCGCGCTGTCGTCGAAGGACGGCTACTCGATCGTCGAGCGCGTGATCCCGGGCGGCGCGACCGACAAGCTCGGTGTGCTCGAGCCGGGGGACAAGATCATCGCGGTGGCGCAGCAGGGCGAGGATCAGGTCGACATCATCGACATGCCGCTGCGCGACGTCGTGGCGATGATCCGCGGCAAGCGAGGAACCAAGGTCAAGCTGACCGTCCTGCGCCAATCCGACGAGACGAAGCGCTTCGACGTCGAGATCGAGCGCGACGCGGTCACGATCGAGGACGCGGCAGCGACCCTCGAGCTGCAGGACGTGACGATCGGGGGCCAGAAGAAGAAGCTCGCAGTCCTCGATCTGCCGACATTCTACGGCGACCCCGACCCGAGCAAACGGCAGAGTGGTCGGGACGTGCGCGACCTGCTGCGCCAGGCCCAGGAGGCGAAGGCCGACGGACTCCTGCTCGACCTGTCGCGCAACGGAGGCGGCAAGCTCGAGAGCTCGGTCGAGATCGCCGGCTTCTTCATCCGCCAGGGGGGAGTCGTCGCGGTCAAGGACGTCTTCTCCGACGTCCAGGTCCTCGCCGATCAGGACGCCGACATCGCCTGGTCGGGCCCGCTCGTCATCCTGACCTCGCGGATCACCGCCTCGGCGTCCGAGATCGTGGCCGGCGCGATGAAGGACTACCACCGCGCCGTCATCGTCGGGGACGACCACACCTTCGGCAAAGGCACGGTCCAGAGCTTCGTCCATCAGCCCGGCCGCCTCGGCGCCATCAAGGTCACGACGGCGCTCTTCTTCCGTCCGGGTGGCGCCTCGACGCAACACGACGGTGTCGCCGCCGACGTGGTGCTGCCGTCGCTCTTTGCGACGGACGATCTCGGCGAGCGCTATACGCCCTACTCGCTGAAGCCCCAGGTCATCCCGCCCTTCATGGGCACCCTCGGCCGCGTCGCGAACGTCCCCCGAACCGATTGGAAGCCGATCGACGACGCGACCCTCGCGGAGCTCCAGCGGCGCTCGGCCGCGCGCATCACGGCCAACGAGGAGTTCGTCGAGATCAAGCAGAAGCTCGCCAAGCGCGCCCAGGAAGACGACGTGATCCACCTCGCCGAGTTCATCAAGGAGCGCGAGGAAGAAGAGGCCGAGGCCGCCGAGAAGGATGGGGCGAAGAAGCCCGCCGAGGCGGTTGAGAAGAACGGCGCGGCCACGTCCGGAGCGGGATCGACCGCCAAGCCGGGGGCCGGGCCGGCCGCCAAGGCCGGTGCGGACAAGAAGAACGAGAAGCCGGTCGACGAGAAGCCCGAGCCGACGCCGCAGCGCGAGGAAGCACTGCGCATCCTCACGGACCTGGTCGAGCTCCAGCATACGGATCCCGCCACGTGGCACGCTCAGCAATCGGCGCAGCCCTCGGCCTCGCTTTCATCGCAGCCGTGATCTGGAGCGCCTTCCAGGCGACCCGGATCCAGTGCGAGATCTGCGTGGAGTACAAGGGCCGATCGGCCTGCTCGACGGCCCAGGCGGCCGACGTGCTGCAGGCGGAGGCCCAGGCGCTCTCCGGCGCCTGCTCCCAGGTCACCGGCGGCGTGACCGAGACCCTCGAATGCGATCGCACGACGCCCGTCCGGCGTCAGTGCAGCGAGTAGCTCCTGACCCCACGGGGTCGGCGACGTTTGTGGCACCCCGACCCGATCCAGTCCTCATGCAAAGCTCCGCTCCGGTCGAAACAGGCCTCCGGGGAGGGCCTCCTCCCGCATGAACCCGAGCGACGGCTCGGCCTTGCACGGAGCGGACGGATTCCATGAGCAATCGACTCGCCAGCTACCTCAAGGCAAGCGAGGGTGACCTACCCACGATGCCCGTCGTCGCGAGCCAGGTCATCCAGGCCGTCGACCACCCCGACAGCTCGATCGACGACATCCGCAAATTGATCGAGCGCGACGCCGCGATCGCCGCCCGGATCCTGAAGATCTCGAACTCGGCTCTCTACGGCTTCCCGAGCGAGATCCAGAGCCTCTCCCACGCGATCTCGCTGCTCGGCACGATGACCGTCCGCAACCTGGTTCTCGCCGCCTCGATGAAGGAGACCTACAAGCGCTTCGGGCTGCTCGAGAAGCTGCTCTGGCAGCACTCGTCACTCTCCGGCCCGGTCGCCTCGATGCTCGCGCGCTACGGCTCCATCGGCGTCGACCCCGACGTCGCCTTCACCGCCGGCCTGATGCATCACATCGGCAAGACCGCCCTCGCCAACAGCCACCACGACGAATACGAGCGCGTGATGGCGACCGTCTACAACGAGTCCCGCAGCTTCACCGAGGTCGAGAACGAGGTCTTCGGCTTCAACCACGCCGAGCTCGGCGCCGCAGTCGTCCAGCAATGGGGGCTGCCCGACTCCCTCGTCCTCACGATCCAGCACCACCACAGCCCCGAGGTTCTGACCCAGCTCGACGACCACGTGGCGCGGCTCTGCGCACTGACGACGGTGACCAGCATGTGCCTCTCGAAGCTCGGCGTCGGCCGATCCCGGCCGATCGACGATCTCGACCTGTCCGCGATGCCGGCCTGGGCCTTCCTGGATCTGACCGCGGACGACGTCGAGCCGATCCTGACCAAGTGCGCCGAGCGGATCAAGGAAAGCCAGGCCCTCCTCGGCTGAACGCCCGGAGCCGGCCCGCCCTCCCCGTCCCCGTCCCCTCCTGCTAGCTTCCGCGGCCACGCCGTCCGGCCAGGCCAGGGCCGAGCCCCGAGCCGGTCTCTCGCCATTTTTCGCCGGGAAACTAGGCTCCGCGCGTCGAACGTTCCCGCGTGCGGCGGCCGTCCGTCCGACTCCGATCGCCGGGCACGCGCCGACTGCACAGGGACAGGCCGGGACGCTCCGGGACACGATCGGGACACGCCCGGGCGCTGCCCCGGCAACTCACGAACCGCACAGGAGACAGCATGAGCCTCGACGAGAACGTGAAGCGGGAAATCAGCGAGCTGATCGGCTCGAACGAAGTCGTGCTCTTCATGAAGGGCAATCGCAGCCAGCCGCAATGCGGCTTCTCGGCGACCGTCGTCGGCATCCTCGACGCGCTCCTGCCCGAGTACGCGACCGTCGACGTGCTGTCCGCGCCGCACATCCGCGAGGGCATCAAGGCCTTCTCGTCGTGGCCGACGATCCCGCAGCTCTACGTGAAGGGCGAGTTCGTCGGCGGCTGCGACATCGTGCAGGAGCTCTACGGCTCCGGAGAGAGCTTCGAGACGCTCGGGCTCGAGCCGGTGAAGGCGGTGCGACCGCGGATCGAGCTCACGCCGGCCGCGTTGCGCGCGCTCACGGCGGCGACGGCCGAGCACGGCGGCGCGGGCCGCGAGCTCCATCTCTCGGTCGATCCGCAATTCCAGTCGCATCTCTCGATCGCGCCGCGAGGCCGCGCCGACGTCGAGGCGATCAGCGAGGGGCTGACGCTGCTCCTCGATCCGATCTCGGCATCCCGCGCCGACGGCATCACGATCGACGTGGCCGACACACCGAACGGTCAGGCGTTCCGCGTCGACAACCCGAACGCGCCGCGCGTGCGCCAGATGTCGGTGCGCGAGCTGTCGGAGCTGCTCGAGTCGGGGGAGCGCATCGAGCTGCTCGACGTCCGCACGCCCGAGGAGCGCGCGATCGCGGCGATTCCGGGCGCAGTCCTCCTCAACGAGTCCGAGGCGGCCCGGATCGAGTCGCTGCCGCGCGACACGCGCCTCGTCCTCCATTGCCACCACGGCGGCCGCTCGCAGCAGGCCGCCGAGCAGTTCGTCGCCCTCGGCTTCACGCAGGTCTGGAACGTGGTCGGCGGCATCGATGCCTGGAGCCAGGAAATCGATCCCGACGTGCCGCGCTATTAGGAGACTCGATGGCCCTCCAGATCATCAACGCCGGACCGAATCCCGTCGACATCGCCGAGCAGATCCGCCGCGCCATCGCGCAGGCGCTGCCCGAGGCCACCATCGAGGTCCGGCCCCAGGGCCCGGGGCATTTCGAGATCGACGTGACCGACGCCGCCTTCGTGGGCAAGCCGCGGGTCCGCCAGCAGCAGCTCGTCTACGGCGCGATCGCCCACCTGATGTCGGGCCCGAATCCGCCGGTCCACGCCGTCGACCGCCTCGATTGCCGCGTCCCGTGACGCAAACTGTGCCGATCTCGGCACATAGCATCGGGATTCGTGCAATAATCGGCCGATTCGTTTGATTTGATGCCCAGATCGGATTAGAACTGCGCAGCTCGAAACGACCGCGCGGTGGCGTCCCGATCTGCGTTTCCGGGACGGCGCACGCGGCGCTGCGCGGCCCGGATCCGGGTCCGCCGAGGACCCCGACCACGATGTCTCGCGTGAAGGCTTCGCTCCCCGCCCTGCTGACCTCGCTTCCCGTCCTGCTCGCCACGACCGCGTTCCCGCTGCGCGCGTCCGCCGCCGATGGTTTCGATGGCGCGAACACGGCCTGGATCCTGACGTCGACGGCGCTGGTCCTCTTCATGACGATCCCGGGCCTCGCGCTCTTCTACGGCGGGCTCGTCCGCACCAAGAACGTCCTCTCCGTCCTGATGCAATGCCTCGCGCTGACGGCGCTCCTCTCGCTCGTCTGGCTCGTCGTCGGTTATTCGCTGGCCTTCGACACGACGGGCATGGCGGCGGGCCAGGGCGGGCGCGCGGCCTTCATCGGCGGCTTCGGCCGCGTGATGCTCGCGGGCGTCACGGCCGACACGCTCTTCGGCTCGATTCCCGAGATCCTCTTCTTCTCGTTCCAGTGCACCTTCGCCGTCATCACCCCGGCGCTGATCCTCGGCGCCTTCGCCGAGCGCATGAAGTTCTCGGCCGTACTTCTCTTCTCGGCGCTCTGGCTCGTCGTCGTCTACGCGCCGATCTGCCACATGACCTGGGGCGGCGCGGGCGGCCATTTCGCCGATCTGGGCGTCTTCGACTTCGCCGGCGGCATCGTCGTCCACATCACCGCCGGCGTCGCAGCGCTCGTCGCCTGCATCATGGTCGGACCGCGGCGCGGCTACCCGAAGACCGCCATGCCGCCCCACAACCTGACGATGTGCGTCACCGGTACCGGCATGCTCTGGGTCGGCTGGTACGGCTTCAACGGCGGCTCGGCGCTCGCCGCCAACGGCAACGCCGCGATGGCGATCACCGTGACCCACATCTCCGCCTCCGCCGCCGCGATGACCTGGATGGCGATCGAATGGACCAAGCACTCGAAGCCCTCGGTCCTCGGCCTCGCGACGGGCGCCGTCGCGGGGCTCGCCGCGGTGACGCCGGCGGCGGGCGTCGTCGGTCCCGTCGGTGGCCTCTCGATCGGCATCGCCTCGGGCTTCATCTGCTACCAGGCCTCGACCGCGCTCAAGCACAAGCTCGGCTACGACGACAGCCTCGACGTATTCGGCGTCCACGGCGTGGGCGGCTTCGTCGGAACGATCCTCGCCGGCCTCTTCGGGGCGACCGCCTTCGGTGGCAACCAGGAGGGCCTCGCCATCGGCGCCCAGCTCGGCAAGCAGCTCTACGCGGCGCTCGTGACCGCCGCCTGGTCGGCCGTCGCGAGCTGGATCCTGCTGAAGGGCATCGATGCGGCGGTCGGGCTGCACGTCGGCGAGGAGGCCGAGTCCCAGGGCCTCGATCTCGCCCTCCACGACGAGCGCGGGTACAACCTGTAGGACGCGGGATTCCGGAAGCGGACGTCGTGCCAGGCGCCCCGGCCGGACGCGGCCTGGCACTCGGGTGTCGTACGGCACGCGTCGAGGGACCGGTCGGCTTTGGCGGGCGGCGCGCTGCGCGTGCCGTCCTCGATCTCGCGCCAGACCGCGTCCGGCCGGGGCGCTCGGTGCGCTTGCGCTGATCGAATCGCACGTCCTACGGTCTCGGGTGAATCGACCGTTCGTGGATCGGGCGGCTTGCTCGTTCCCATTCTCTTCCTTCAGGAGATTGCCATGCTCGCGACGCCGCCCGAATTCGCCAAGCTCACGCCCGAGATGAAGGCTCGACTCGATCGTTTCCGCGACGAGCACGCGAACGACAAGCTCGGCAAGGTGGCTGGGCGGATCCTGCTCGAGGACGAGAAGATCCGGATCTGGGAGATGATCCTCGAGCCGGGACAGGCGAGCGATCTCCACGAGCACACGCTCGACTACTACCTCGTGATCATGGACGGCGACGAGGTCGCCGGCGTGACGCCGAAGGGCTCGCCGGTCGATTCGTTCGTCGGCCTCGTGCCGAAGGACGGCAATACCGTCGCGATTCCGAAGGGCGGCGTCGAGTGGGCCTGGAACGTCGGCAAGAAGACCTATCGCGAGATCCTGATCGAGCTCAAGAACAGCTGAGCCGACGGGCCGGGGCTCGGGGCGCCCCGCGCGCCGCGCTCAAGCGTCGGGCTCCCGCTCGCGCCCCCAGAACGTCTGCTCGGGCATCGAGAGCGCCTGCCGATGGGTCTCGTCGTGGAGCCCGAGGAGTCCCGGGCGCTTCAGCCCGGGCAGGACCTGCACGTCGTAGATCTCTTCGCAGCTGCGCAGGTACTTGAGCTCGCCGACGATCGCGCCCGACGGCAGATGCAGGATCGTCACGCCGCAGACGACGTCCTTGCGCCCGGCCAGCTCGAGATCGCCGAAGGTGTGCTGCTTGCGGATCAGCGACGTCGCGACGAACACGTAGTCCCCCGCCCGGGCCATGCCCCGGGCGAATCCAGGCACGCGATTCACCACCTCGTAGCGCAGATCGCCTCCGTCCCCGTCCCTCGCCCCCTCGACCGCGACGAGCTCGCCCGTCGACGAGAGCAGCAGGTAGAGGACGCCATCGTAGACCCGCGGCGAGTGCGGCATCGCGAGACCGTCGAGCAGGATCTCGCCCGACGGGACGTGCATCAGGACCCCGCCGCGCTCCTTGCCCTCCCGCCAGCCGCCGGCGGTGTCGCTGCGGCCGAGCGCCGTCGCATAACGGATCTCCTTGTCGACCGCGGCGAGACCGTTCAGATGACAGCGGTCCTCGGGCGCGAGCGCCGTCACGAAGGGCGGCTTCCAGACGGGCCGGAAGCTGAAGCGCGGATCGAGCTGGAAGAGACACGAGAAGAGCGTGTTGACGCCGATCAGGCCCTGATCGGTGAAGACCATGTCGTGGACGGCGAGCGCCCCGGCGAAGTGGACCGAGCGGGGGACGAAGAGCGCGTCGTAGGTGTCGGGTTGACGCGGATAGGTCGGCGCGAGACGCGGCTCGTTCGCGAGCAGCACGATCGAATGCTTCGTCGCGACCGCCATGCGATCCCCGTCGACCGCGAGCCCCATCGGCTCCTCGAAGGTCCGCGGCAGCTGGATCAAGCGCTCGCCATCCGACGAGATCAGGATGACCTTCCCGGCCTGATAGGTCGTGAGGGCGAGGGAGCAGCCGACCTCGGCGAGGATCTCGGGGACCTGCGGCGTGTGCTGGATCGTGAAGGGAGTCGTGGGGACGGCGGCGCTCGACATGGGCGGATTGTGAGGCCGGGCGCGCGGGTCCACAACCATCCCTTGCCGGGATCGGTCGACCTGCCGCCGTGATTCCGGCGCGTTGCCGACCGCGAGCCGGGCTCGCCGCGACGCGATCGAGCCGCCATCCTTTCGGCGCGATGCCGTCCGCCTCCCTCGCTGACAAGACCCGTGAAGCGCTGCGCCTCCAGCGCGCGGGCCGGATCAATCAGGCGCGCGTCCTCCACCAGGAGATCCTCGCGACGGCGCCGCGACATCCGCCCGCCTGCAACGGCCTCGCTCTGATCGAGCTCGCCGCCGGTCGAAACGACGAAGCGCTCCGACTCCTACGGGTCGCCGTCGGGGAGAAGCCCGACTCGGCGATCTACCACAACAACTTCGCCAACGCGCTGAAGGCGCTCGCTCGCCTCGACGAGGCTGCGGACGCCTATCGAAAAGCGCTCGAGCTCGACTCGGGCTATTCGAACGCCCGCTACAACCTGGGCATGCTCGAGCTGGCGCGAGGTCGCGCGGCAGCGGCGCGGGCCCAGCTCGAAGCGCTGCTCGCGACCCAGCCGGCGTTCGTCCCCGCATGGATCGGCCTCGCCGGACTGCTCGTGCGTGCCGAAGGCCCGGCGCGAGCCGAGGCCTGCCTGCGGCGCGGGCTGCAGGCGGTGCCCGGGGATGCGGAGCTCCTGCTCGAGCTCGGCGCGCTGTTGCGGCAGCAGGATCGGATCGACGAGGCGATCGCATGCCTCGAGCGGGCGGTCGTGTTGCGCCCGGATCGCACCGCGACCTTCAACGACCTCGGCGCGCTCCACCAGCTGAAGGGGCGGATCGAGCCCGCCCTCGCCTGCTTCGACCGCGCTCTCGAGCTCGACGCGAGCTCGGGCCACGCCCACTTCAACCGGGCCAAGCTCGCCGCCGACCTGAACAGGTTCGAGGAGGCCGCCCTCGGCTTCGAGCGGACGATGGCGCTCGAGCCGACGCTCGCGACCGAAGCGGCCTGTCACCTCGTGGTCGCCAGCCGCCATCTCTGCGACTGGCGCGACGAGGCCGCGCGGACCGCGGAGCTCGTGACGCGCATCGAGGCGCTCGTGCGCGACGACCCGACGCGCGGGCTGCCGCCGCTCACCCTCAACGTCGTCGCGGTGCCGGCTTCGCTTCGGCTCGCGGTGGCTCGCCATCTCGGACGGGGGGTCGAGCGTGAGATGGCCGCGCGGAGAGGCGGTGCGATCGCGTCGCGTGCGGAACGACGCGAGGTGCCGCGACCGCGCGATCCGCTCCGGGCCGAGCCCGAACGACTCCGCGTCGGCTACGTGTCGCCGGATTTCCGCATCCACGCCGTCGGCAGCCTGATTTACGACCTCTTCCGCCACCACGACCGCAGCCAGGTCGAGGTCTTCGCCTACTCCCTGCTGACCGTCGACGACGCCTTCGCGCGCTCGGTTCGCGCCGGCGTCGACCATTTCATCGACGTGTCTCGCGGGACGCCGGAGACGATCGCCGAGCGCATCCGCGCCGACCGGATCGACGTCCTCGTCGACGTCGCGGGCTACACGACCTGGTCGAAGACGGGGCTCTTCGCGCTGCGCCCGGCGCCCGTCCAGATGCACTGGCTCGGCTATCTCGACACGATGGGCGCCGACTTCCTTCCCTACCTGCTCGCCGACGAGACGGTCATCCCTGAATCGGCCACATCCGACTACAGCGAGACGATCATCACCCTCCCCCGCGGCTTCGCCGTCGCCTCCCCTCTCCCGATCGCCGCGACGCCGACGCGCGCGTCGCTCGGCCTCCCCGACGACGCCTTCGTCTTCTGCTGCATGAACGGGCTCCACAAGCTCGAGACCGAGGTCTTCGACGCCTGGATGCGGATCCTCGCGCGCGTCCCGGGCTCGGTCCTCTGGCTCGCCGACGAAGGCTCCGCCACCGCCCGCGCGAATCTCGCCCGCGAGGCCACGGCCCGCGGCATCGATCCGAAGCGCCTGCACTTCGCCCCCCGCGCTCCCCTCCCCGAATATCTCGCGCGCTACCGCGTCGCCGACCTCTTCCTCGACACCTTCGCCTACAACGCGGGCGCGACGGCCGCGGGCGCCCTGCGCGCCGGGCTGCCGGTGCTCACGCGACCGGGGCAGAGCTTCATGAGTCGGATGGGAGCGAGCCTCTGCCGTGGAGCGGGGCTGCCGGAGATGGTCTGCGCGGACGGCGCCGAGTACGAGGAACGTGCCGTCGCACTCGCCGGCGACCCCTCGGCGCTCGCCCTGCTGCGAAAGCGGATCGAGGCCGCGCAGACGGGCGGCTCGTTGAACTCGTCCGACGCGGCCGACGCGTCGGCCGCGGGCCGTGCGGCCGGCACGATGGCCGACCGAACGCCGGCCCCGCTCTTCGATCTGCCGGGCTTCGCGCGGCAGCTCGAGGCCGCCTATCGCGCCGCCTGGCGCCACCGCGCCACGGGCAGCGCAGCGCGGCGGATCCTCGTCGACGCGGACTCTCGATAGATCTCATGGGGCCAGCGACGCCCCGGCGTCGTCCCGGGTCGCCCTCAGTACCCCTGCTCCGGATCGACCCGGTACAGCAGCGGCTCCCCGCGCTCGAATCTCCCGAGGTTCTCGAGGAAGCGCTCGAGGATGACCTCGTTCGAGTCGGATCCGCTCCAGGAGATGTGGGCCGAGAGGCGGACACGCGGATGAGCGTAGAGCCAGTGGCCGGCCGGAAGCGGCTCGGGCTCGACACAGTCGAGCGTCGCGCGGCCGAGACGACCGCCGTCGAGGGCGCGGCGCAGGGCGTCCTGATCGACGAGGCCCCCGCGCGCGATGTTGACGAGATGCGCCCCCGGCTTCATGGCCGCGAAGACCGCGTCGTCGAAGAGATGCCGCGTCGCCTTCGTCTCGGGAGCGGCGATCACGACGTGGTCCGCGTCGGCGAGGAGCGCCGGGAGCTCGTGGACGATCTCGACCCCTTCGATCGGGCTCGGCCCGTCCGTCCGGCGCAGCGTGCGCACGCGCATGCCGAAGGGCAGCGCGCGGCGGGCGATCGCCTGGCCGATGCCGCCGATGCCGACGAGGGCGAGGGTGCGGCCCGCGAGGGTCCCGAGCTCGGCGCGGTGCCAGACCGGCGGCGGCGCCGAGAGCCAATGCTCGAGGAGGCGCTTCTCGGCCTCGAGCAGGACGGCGATGACCCATTCCGAGATCGCCGTCGCCGACGCACCGCGGGAGCAGGTGAACGGGATGTCTTCGAGGGCGGCGAACGGAAAGCCGTTGACGCCGGTCCCGTAGGCGTGGACCCAGCGCACACCGCGGCGCAGCACGTCGGGGAGGTTCGGCGTGCCGGTCGGCAGCGTCAGCAACGCATCGAAGGACGCGTAGGCGGGTCCGTCGGGAACCTTGCCCTGCATCGGGATCTCGACGATCTCGAGGTCGGGATGCGCGGCGCGCACAAAGGCGAGCATCGCGCTCGGCAGGTGGGTCGCGAGCCGTCGGATCGGTCGCGGGGGCGTTTCCATGCTAGGCCTCCTGGGCGAGGCCGTTCGAGACGATCTGCTCGACGAGGAGCGTCCGTTGGACCTGGTTCGTCGCCGTCGTGCGCGGGAGGGCCGCGAGCCGCGCGATGCGCCGCGGCTTCTTGAAGCCCGCGAGCTTGCCCTCGCAATGGGCCTGGAGCCCGGCGAGGCTGACCTCGACGCCGGGCTTCGCGACGACGGCGGCGCAGAGCAGATCGCCCCAGTGCGGATCGGGCAGGCCGACGAGGGCCACGTCCTCGACGCCGGGCGCGCTGCGCAGCACGCCCTCGACCTCGGCGGGGGAGACGCTCTCGCCGCCGGTGCGCAGGATCTCCTTCTTGCGGCCGGTGATCGAGAGATGGCCGTCGGTGTCGAGGGCGCCGAGATCGCCGGTATGGAACCAGCCGTCGACGAAGGCCGCGGCGGTCGTCTGCGGATCGTCGAAGTAGCCGTCGCAGAGAAACGGGCTGCGGACGCAGATCTCGCCGTCGGGCGCGAGGCGCACGTCGACCGACACCGCCGCGGGCCCGACGCTGCCGGGCTTGCGCAGCACGTCGGCGTCGCAGAGCGCGTTCGCGGTCCCGACCTCCGTCGAGCCGTAGTAGATCCGGATGCGCGCGCGCGGGAAGCGCGCCTTCATGTCGCGGAGCAGCTCGATCGGCGTCGCCGAGGTCCCGGTATCGAGCTGGTCGAGGGTCGAGAGATCGTAGGCGTCGAGATCCGCCTCGAGGATGCGCTTCCAGACGACCGGGAGGCCGTAGATCCGATTCGCGCGGCGCGCCTCGACCATGCGCAGCAGCGCGTCGGCGGAGGCGGTCGTGTAGGCGATCTCGCCGCGGGTCTGCCAGGCGGAGATCGCGAGCGTGAAGCCCGCCATGTGGAAGAGCGGGAACATGCAGACCGTCCGCTCGGGCTCGTCGCGGAAGACGCCCTGGAAGCCGCGGAGCCAGTTCGCGCGGTGGGAGAGGACGACGCCTTTCGGGCGGCCGGTGCTGCCGCTCGTGAAGAAGATGACGTGGGGATCGGTCTCGACGAGCTTCGGCTCGACGATCGGCGAAGGCGGATCGGGGAGCGTCCGGGCGTCGAGGGCGAAGAGCGAGTCCGTCGCGGCGCGTGCGCGCGAGTCTGCGCCCGCCGCCCGCGCGCCCGTGCCGTCGTCGCCGAGGGCGCGCACGACGGGAAGCAGCGCGATGCGAGAGAGGCCCGCGCGCTTTGCGACGCGCTCGGCGTCTGCGGCACGGCCGGGATCGACGACGAGCAGCGTCCCGCGCGCGAGCTTCGCGACGTCGCCGGCCTCGTCGGCGGAGAGCCGCGCGTTCAGGGGGGCGAAGACGGCGCCGAGCCGGGCGAGGGCCACGAAGAGCGGCATGACCTCGATCGCGGTGTCGATCCAGCCGAGCACGCGATCGCCGTGGCCGATGCCGAGGCGCGTGCGCAGGGCGAAGGCCAGGCGCTCGGCCTCGCGGTCGAGGGCGGCGTAGGTCCGCTCGTCCGGGCCGACGGCGACGGCCGGCCGATCCGGCGCGCTCGCGGCCCCGCGCCGGATGATGTCGCCGACCAGCAGCCCGCGGCCCTCGGTCTGTGTCCCTGCCATCGCGTGCGTCCCCTGCTCCCCTTGCGACCGGTCGCGCCCGAGAATACCGTTCTCGGAATGGAGAACAACGTTCCCGACCCCGACCCCGACCCCGCCTCCGGCCCGCGACCGCGCGCTCGGCTCGCCCTCGTGGCCGGGCCGGTCGTCGACCAGACGATCGACCGGAGCCTCGCGGGTCGCCGGGAGACGGCGCGGGGCGAAGTCGAACGGCTGGTGCGCGCGGCCTTCACGATGATCGAGAAGAGCGGCGGCCTCGATCCCAAGGTCTCCGACATCCTCGCGGAGGCGGGACTCTCGAACCAGGCCTTCTACCGCCATTTCCGCAGCAAGCACGAGCTGCTCGTCGCGGTCCTCGACGAGGGCATCCGCGGCCTCGCCGACTATCTCGCGGCGCGCATGGAGTCGGCGGCGGGACCGGTCGCCGCGATCCGCGAATGGGTCCGCGGCATGGCGGCCCAGGCCCAGGACCCGGCGGGCGCGAAGGCGAGTCGCCCCTTCGCCCTCGCGCGCGGGCGCCTGGCGGAAACCTTTCCCGGCGAGGTCGCCCGCTCCCGCGCCCAGCTGACGGCGCCGCTGCGGGCCGCCCTCGACGCGGCGCGCGACGCGGGCGCCTATCCGGCGGTCGACCCCGAGCAGGACGCGGAAGCGCTGTACCACCTCATGATGGGCTTCATCGAGACGCGCCTCGTCGAAGGCCGGACTCCCGAAGCGGCCGAGGTCGAGCGGCTCGAGTCCTTCGTGATGTCGGGGCTCGAGCGGCGGACGAGCGAAGAGCCTCGAAGTCGCTGACCCACGACGCGGCGACGAGGTCGCCCGACGGCGGACGAACGCCGGGCAGACGGACGAACAGAAGCGCGCAGGCGCAGGCGGCCCGAAGACGACGGGCCATCGGAAGGGCGGAGGGAGAGAGCGTGGCGAACGGACGGGAACGGGAAGTCCTCTGGACGGGGATCGGAGGCCAGGGCGTGCAGCTCGCGGCGACGATCCTCGCGCGCGCGGGGACGCTCGAAGGCCTCGAGGTCATGTCGCTCGGGACCTACGGCGGCACCATGCGCGGCGGCAATACCGACGCGACGGTCGTCCTCGCGAATCGCCCGATCACGTCGCCGCCGATCGTCCCCCGCGCCTGGGCCGCGGTCGTCGCCCATCCGCGCTTCTTCGATCCGATCCGCCCGAAGCTGCGCGCGGACGGCATCGTCGTCGTCAACGCCGAGATCCTCGAGGGCCCGCTCTTCCCGCCGTCGGCGGTCTCGCCGACGCAGCCGAAGCCCGCGCAGCTGCTCGAGGTCAAGGCGACGACCCTCGCGCGCGAGGTCGATGCCCCGAACGCCGCGGCCCTCGTGCTGCTGGCCGCCTTCGCAAAGGCGACCGGCATCGTCTCCCAGGCCTCCCTCGCCGAGGCCCTCGCGAGCTCGCTGCCCGCCTATCGAAGCCAGTTCCTCGAAGCGAATCGGCGCGCGCTCGCCGCCGGCTTCGACGCCGTCGCCGCGCAGACGTCCCCCGCCTGGGCGAAGGAGGCCGCATGAGCCGTCCGCAACCGAAGGGCAGCGTCGTGATCGACACCGCCCGCTGCAAGGGCTGCGAGCTGTGCATCCCCGCCTGCCCGCCCGGCGTGCTGCGCATGTCGACGCGCCGCAACGCCTCGGGCTACCTGCTGCCGGAGCTGCTCGAGGGCTGCACCGGCTGCGGCGCCTGTCTGCTCGTCTGCCCCGACTACTGCTTCGAGATCTACCGCCTCGACGGCGACAAACCCGCGGCGGCCGCCGCGAAGTCCACCGGCACGGTCGCCGATACCCGCGAGCTGCCCGTGGCCCAGGAGGTCCAGGGATGAGCACGACGCAGACTCCGACGAGCTCGGCGAAGAACCCGGGCCGGCGCCTGATGGAAGGCTCCGAGGCGATCGCCGAGGCCGCGATCGCGGCGGGCTGCCGCTTCTTCACGGGCTATCCGATGACGCCCTTCACGGAAGTCCTCGAGAACTTCGCGAAGAGACTCCCCGAGGTCGGGGGCCACTGCATCAACGCCGAGAGCGAGCTCGAGGCGATCGGTCAGGCCTGGGGCGCCGCCGCGACGGGCTTTCGCGCGGCGACGGGCTCGACCGGCCAGGGACTCGCCCTCATGCAGGAGTCGATGTCCGAGATCACCCGGGCCGAAATCCCGATCGTGATCTTCAACATGTCCCGCGGCCAGAGCGACTACTACCAGGCGACCCGCGGCGGCGGCCACGGCGACTATCGCCACATCGTGCTCGCGCCCCAGAGCGTCGGCGAGGCGGTCGAGCTGGTCCAGCTCGCGTTCCATCTCTCCGACCACTGGCGCCATCCCGTGCTCATCTACGGCGACTACCTGCTCGCCCATACCTGCGAGTCGGTCGCGATCGAGAAGCGCGACTTCGGCCCGCTCCCGGCCAAGGACTGGGCCGTCGACGGCTCCCTCGGCGGAACCGGCCGTTCGCGCAACCTGAATCCGATCGGCATGAACAAGGGCACGAAGGGCATCGATCCCAACACCTTCTGGCAGGAGCTCTTCGAGAAGGAGCAGCGGATCGAGGCCGCCGAGCAGCGCTTCGAGGTCGAGCAGGCCGACGACGCCGAGATGCTGATCGTCGCCTTCGGCACCCTCGCCCGCTTCGCCCGCGCCTCGATCGAGCAGCTGCGCGCCGAGGGCCTGAAGGTCGGCCTGTTCCGGCCGATCTCGCTCTGGCCTTATCCTTCGGCCGCGCTCGCACGCGCCGCGAAGGGCTGCCGCCTCGTCGCCTGCCTCGAGCAGAACTCGGGCCAGATGATCGACGACGTCCGGCTCGCGCTGAACGGCAGCCATCCCGTCGTCCCCATCGGCGGGATCTCCACGGACGCAGCGAGCTTCGGCATCGGCCCGCTGCTCGACAGCGAGCGCATCGCGTCGCGGGCCCGCGACGCCTATCAGGGTCGACCCGTTTCGAGAGGAGTGGTGGGATGAGCGACGAAAAGACGAATCCGGGTGGCGCGAGCGACGAGCGACTGCGCGTGATCTCGACCGACGGCCCGCCGAGCGTGCCGAGCCGCAAGACCGGCGACTTCGAGCCCGCGCTGACACTGATGGGCGAGCACGACCTCTGCCCCGGCTGCGGTGAGCCCGTCGCCCTGCGCCAGATCCTCGACGCGATCGACAGCATGAACCTCGGCCAGAAGACGATCGGCGTCATCGGCATCGGCTGCTACACGGCGCTCACGAGCCTGATGGACATCGACCTCATCCAGGCGCTTCATGGACGTGCCCCCTCCGTCGCGACGGGCGCGAAGCGCATGCGCCCCGATTGCCTCGTCTTCACGCTCCAGGGCGACGGCGACATGGTCAACGAAGGGCTGCAGGAGGTCATCCATACGGCCGCGCGCGGCGAGTCGGTGACCTGCATCCTGCTCAACAACGGCGTCTTCGGCGAGACCGGCGGCCACATGACGGCGACGACCGTCCTCGGCCAGCGCACGAAGAACACGATCGACGGCCGCGACGCCAAGCGCGACGGCTACCCGATCCTGATCTCCGAGATGCTGGCCCAGCTCCAGGGCACGGCCTACGTCGCCCGCGGCTCGGTCCACGACGCGAAGGGCGTGGCGCGCCTGCGCCGCTTCCTCGACCGCGCCTTCAGCTCGCAGATGAAGGGCCAGGGCTTCTCGTTCGTCGAGATCCTGACCATGTGTCCGACGGGCTGGTTCCTGCCGACGGCGAAGGGCCCGAGCTACCTCGACGAGGAGCTCGGGGCGGTCCACGAGGTCGGGGAGATCAAGAAGGACGGGATCCTGATCGAGCAGGGGAAGCGCTAGCTCAGGACGTGCGCGCCGAGCGCGAGCCCGTTCGCATCAGCGCCCGTTCAGCTCTGCCATCCGTCGCTTGAACTCTTCCTGCTTCGCGCGCTGGGTCTGCTGGAATTCGAGCTGGAGGGCCCGGCGCTCCTCGGGAGTCGAAGCGGTCTTCATCTTTGCTTCGAACTCACGCCCGGCGACGGCGAGCTGGTCCACGTGCTCCCGGCTCAGCGCCTCCATCGCCTCGACCCGCTCGCGCGCGGCCGCGACCTCGGCCTCATTCGCCGCCGCGGCGTCCGCTGCGGGGATCGGTCCCGCCCCGGCACCGCCCTGCACACCGGCCGTCGCCGGCCCCGCGCCGCCCGCCGGCATCGCGGCTTCGGCACTTCCTCCCCGAGCGGCTCGCTCTTTCGCGGACCGACTCGAATCCTCGCCCGATGCGCCCGATGCGCCCGTCGGGCGGGCGGACGACGGCCTGCTCGCGCTCTGTCGGCGACGCCCCCCGTCCGCGAGCTGGATCCCGGATGCCTCGGACGCCCGACCGAGGGCCGATTCGGCGCCCGCGGCCTCGATGATGAACAGGAACACGAGCGCCAGGATCAGGCCGAGTCGGAATGAAATGCGACGTCGGAAATCTCTCATGGCTCCTCCACATCCTGAACGCTCGCGGGAACCTTCTTCGGATCGGTCAGGCCTACGCGCGCGACCTCGGCGCCTTCGGGCGTGCGGAGAAGAAACCCGCGAGCCCGAGCCCGCCGACGGCGAGCGCGATCCCGAGCCCCGGCTCCGGACACTGGACCGGATCGGTCGCATCGATGTTCTGCAGCTCCGAGAACAACCCCGCCGAGCTCGGCCCCTGGAGCTCCTGGAAGTTCAAGTCGAGCAGCGCCGCATCGAGGACCGTCACGTCGCCCGGCGGCCCGGGGATCGCGTCGTCGCTGATCACGGTCGGCGGACACGGCGTCTGAAAGCCCTGGATGCAGGCCTTGCCGTAGCCGAAGCCGAGGACGGCCATGCCTGCGATCCGGGTGTCGGGCGGGATGAATCCCCCGACGATGCCGCTCGGCCCGCCGAGGGAGCCAGCGACGTTGTCCGTGAACGAATTGAAGCCCCCGCCGAGGGGCTGGGGCCGGTCGTTCTCGACCAGGATCATGCGCTCCTGACCGGGGGCCGGATCGTCGTTCAGGATCTCGAGGGAGCGCCCCGACGGAAAATCGACCGTCGCACACTTCACGGCGTCCTCGTAGAAGCCGAAATCGACTCGCGGATCGATGTCCTCGACGTCCATGTCGAGGGTGAACGTGCCGCTGATCGTGTCGCCGACCGCGAGCGGCTCGAAGAGGAAGGCGGGGTCGCCGACGGTCGTCACGACGGCGGTGAAGGCATAGCTTCTGCATTGCGCGGGCAGCGGTTCGACGAGACAGGACTCGGCCTGCGCGGGACTCGGAGCGGCTGCGAGCGTCAGGGCGAGCAACCCGGCGGACGAGAAAACGGTCGAAAAACCGGACGAGGGATCGAGCCCGATGGGGCGAGTCGGCATGGGAATCTCCTGCGCAACGAGGCAGCGACTTCGACGGAAGGCGGCTGCCTGCATTTCAGCATAACGCCGATCTCCACGCCGGGGCGATTCTTGCGCATTTCGTCACCCTCGTCGGCGCCGGGGCCATTCACGAAGAAGGACGGGTCCAGATGAGCTTCATGCGAACGATCGGGCTGCTGGCCATGGCTCTCACGACGGCTTCGAATGCGGCGGCGGCTCCGCCGATCGGCGTCCGCGATGCCTACGTGACGGGTCGGAATGCCCCGCTCTCGATCGCGGCCCCGGGACTCAGCGGGAACGACTTCGATCCCGAGGGTGATCCGTTCGTGGTCTCGAACTACTCCCCCCCTGCCCACGGCACGCTGACTTCGATCGTGACGAACGGCTCCTTCGTCTACGTCCCCGATCCGGGATTCGTCGGCACGGACAGCTTCGTCTATCTGCTGATGGACGAGGCGAACGATGCGTCGAACGAGACCCTGGTGACGATCGAGGTCCTGGCGGATCCCAATCGGGCTCCGATCGGCACGGGCGACGCCTACGGGACCCCGGCCGGAACGACCCTGACGATCCCCGCGCCCGGGCTCCTGGCGAACGACTACGATCCCGACGGAAACGAGCTCGTCGCCACCAACTACTCCGAGCCGAGCCACGGAACCCTGACGTCGATCGTGACCGACGGCTCCTTCGTGTACGTCCCGAAGCCCGGCTTCGTCGGAACCGACGCCTTCCAGTACATCCTCCAGGACGAGAGCGGCCTCTCCTCCATCGAGGTCCCCGTCACGATCGAGATCCTGGCTGCGGGACCGGGCAATCCCGTCGGGATCGCGGATGCCTATGTGACGCCGCGCGATACGACGCTCTCGGTCGGCGCGCCGGGCTTGACGGCGAACGATCGCGACCCCGCCGGCGAAGAGTTCATGGTCACGAACTACTCTACACCCGCCCACGGGACCGTGACCTCGATCGTGACCAACGGCTCCTTCACCTACGTCCCCGATCCGGGCTTCGTCGGCACCGACAGCTTCGTCTATCTGCTGATGGATGCGTCGAACGACGCGTCGAACGAGACGCTGGTGACGATCGAGGTCCTTCCGGACTTCAATCGCGCGCCCGTCGGTACGCCCGACGAATACGGCACGCCGGTCGGTGTGACCCTCTCGGTTCCGGCGCCCGGGCTGGCCGCGAACGACTACGACCCGGACGGCGACGAGCTCATCGTCTCGAACTACTTTCCACCCGCTCACGGGACCGTGACCTCGATCGTGACCGACGGCTCCTTCGTCTACGTCCCCGACCCGGGCTTCAACGGGATCGACCGCTTCGAATACGCCCTCGTCGATTCGAGCGGCGAATTCTCTTCGACGACCCGAGTCACGATCCAGGTTCCCGAAGCGACCCAGCTGGCGTCGCTCCTGGGCGGATGCATGTTCCTGACAGCCCTCGCCGCCCGCCGAGCCTCATTCCGGGGTCGGCGTACCGATCGGCGCGAATGGCGCAACGCCCCTCGCTGAGACCCGTGACCACGAGAGGGCCGGACGCCCTCCCCATCGGCTTCGCCTCGGTCAGCGCCGTCGGCCTATCAAGCCGATCCAGGACGACCGGAACGGCGGAGCCCCGCCAGGCAGAGCAGCCCCGCCGCCATCGCGGCCCCGATCTGCGGCTCCGGCACCGCGAAGACCGACGCGGACGCCTCGAACCGGAGCTGATAGGTCTGGGGCGAGCTGGTGTTGTTCACGAAGCTCTTCGTGAAGGTCGGAAAATCTTCGACCAGGGGTCCGCCCGCCTCGAGCGTGTACCCGTCCTGAGCCCAGGGCGAGTTGGAGCCACCGGGAGCATTCAGATCGAGATCCGTCGAATAGAGCTTGACCGTGGCAAACGCAATGCCGACATCGCCCGGTTGCGAATCCATGAAGACGTAGGTCTCGGACGGATCGAGGAGCAGGTTGGCCGTCGTGAACGGGAGCACGACGAACTCGAAGTCGTAGCCGACGCCGGCCCCGACGGCGTCGCCCGGCGCGACCGGGCCGAAGATCGCGGCCTCGCCCGAGGTCCAGAACTCGATCGAGGTGTCGTCGTTGTAGATGCTGCCCCGGGCGACCCCATCGATGGCGGACATCTGGTCCGCGGGCCAGGATTGATCGAGATCGTCCCAGCTCTGCGTCGTCCAGTTGTTCGGCACCGTCGGCCCGCCCTGATCCGCCGCGCGCACGCGCTCGCCGAGCGTGAGCCACGTGAATCCGGGCCCCGACCACGACTGGACGTAGAGTCCGATGTCCAGGTCGTTCGTTCCGACCGAGACGTCCCAGGCGAGCGCCGGTCCGGCCAGGAGGCTCGATAGGCCGAGCAGGGAAATTCCAGGCAGCGAGAAGACCGAGGCGCACCGCATGACGACGACCCTTTCCGATTCAGCTCGGCGGGCGGCGATCGAGCGAAGACCGCAGCACCTACCGGATCCGCACAGCACGCGCGTCGAGCACGATAGGCCGACGCACACCCGCGACTATCAGGGATCGGAACCGGAACCGCAAACAATTCGTCACGACCCCGTCGGGCCGTCTCGGCGGAACCGCCCAGCGAGTCGGTCCGTGCACATCCTCCTTTTTTCTCTGTGTGTACGCCCGCTTCCTCGACGACATGCGTTCGCACCGGCCCGCGCGCGCGGGGGGCGTCAGCGCCCTCAGCCCTTCTTCCAGAGCGGCGCCGGGATCTCGAACCCGAGCGGCTTGTCCCAGCCGTTGTGGAACGCGACCTCGTGGGCCGGCCGGCGCGGCGCGACGCCCCATTTCCCGGTCGGATAGCCGAAGGTCACGCAGCAGCTGAAGTTCCAGCCGCCCTCCTCCGGGACGCCCAGGATCTTCTTGACCTCGTCGACCTTCATGAAGAAGGCGCTCGTCAGCGAGCTGCCGACGCCCTCGATGCGGGCCGCGAGCATCGCGTTCCAGACGGCCGGGAAGATCGAGCCGCCGGACGTGTCGAACTGACAGAACGCGAAGAGCAGGAGCGGCACGTCTTCGAAGTGCTGCGCGAGATGGTCCGCCGAGCGGTACATCTTCATGAACTCGATCGACTCGGGATCCTTCGGCGCGGCGTCGGCGGCGTCGCGGCGGGCCTTGTAGAACGTCCCCCAGACGACATCCATGCAACCGCGATAGACCGGGCCGAGCTTCGCCTTGACGGCCGGATCGTCGACGAGCATGAAGCGCCAGTTCTGGGTATTCCCGCCCGAAGGCGCGCGGATCGCGGCGTCGAGGATCTTCTTCTGGACCGAGGTCGGGATCGGATCCTGCTTGAGCCGTCGCATCGCGCGCGTGGTGTAGAGGGCTTCGTAGGCGTCCATGTCCTGCTCCTTCGGGATCGGCTCGGGGGTCTAGTCGTTTCCGAGCTCGGTGCCGTGGCACGATAACAGCCTCGATGCGGGCCGGGCCACCGTCCTCGGCGGCCTTGCGCCGGACCGTAGGCGGCCCGCGCCCGAACGGCTGGCGTCAGGGACAGGTCACGACGGCTTCGACCTGGGCGAGGCACTGGAGGGCGTCGTTGCTGTTGATGCTCGTCTGGACACCGTTCGCACTGCACGTCACGACGGCCGGGCTGTCGGGCGTCGTGACGCCGGTCAGCGAGGCCGATCCGCTCGGCCGCGGCGGGCAGTCGACGTTCCCCGTGCACGCTCGCTTGCAGGATTTGATGATCGTGCCGCTGCACGACTCGCCCGGGGTCTGACAGGGTACGCCCGTGGCGCACGGCTGGAACGTCGAGTTCGAGCAGACGTTCGAGCCGCAGGTCCCGGGCAGCGTCGAAAAGACGATCAGATAGCTCCCGGGCGCGGTCTCCTGACAGCTCGACGGGACACCGAGCGGTTGAAAGCAATCGCAGCGGGCCGGGCATACGAAGGGACGATAGGTGTCGCCGTCGACGTCGGATTTCGCGCAGATCGCGGCCTCCAGCCGGGACTGTCTCGCATCGATCGCGCCGATCGACGGTCGCGACTGCGCCAGCGCGGCGGTCGCCGAGAGGCCGACGATCATCCAGACGGTCAGAATCATGCGGACCATGTGCTCTCCTCGAGTGGATGAACGATTGATCGCCGTCGCCGACGCCGACTCGTCCTCGAGAGCACGATGCCCCCCGCGATCAGCGTCTCGACGAAGCCCGGCTCGGGGACGGCCGTGACCACGTCGTCGACGTTGAACGCAAATGCGCCGCCGCCCCCGAAGGTCCCGAGGCTCGCGCTGTCGAAGGTCGCGGCAGGGTCGATCACGCCGAGAAAGTAGACCCGCGAGCCATCGGCGAGGGTCGCCTGGACGTCATCGATGTCGAGCGAGGCCGTCGCCCCGCCGACCGCGAGCCGGATGTCACCGTCGAAGAGCGAGACGCCGGGCGTCTCCGCGGAGACCACGAAGAGTCCGAGGGCTCGCATCGGGGCGAAGTCGAGGACGAGGTCGTCGCCGTCGACGAGGACGTCGAGATCGTTCGTCCCGAGGAAGTTCGGGGCCGAGGTCGTGTCGAAGGCGCCTCCTGCATCCGCCGCCGTACCGTCGGTCGCGATCAGCCCGACGCCGCCGAAGTCGTAGTGGAAGGTGAGCCCCTCGGTCGAAGCGCCGGAGGCGATCGTGTCCCCGGAAGCGAGGGCGTCGAAGCGGGCGGTCGAGGCTGTGCCGGGGAGGGAGGCGAAGAACGCCATCGCACTCGTGTGGGGCGTCGGCGCGGCAGCCGCCGCGCCGGGCATCGCCAGGGCCACGACGACAGCGAGGGCGACGGTGGGAGCGAGAGCCCCTGACGCGTACGGCCGCAACGACGAATCCTCCCGAGCGATGGTCGAATGATGCGAGCCCGCGCGTGGCGAGCCCAGGTCGATTCCCGTTCCGGACCGTGCGCCGGGATTAGGTGCGCACACCGCATCATACACCCGGATCGCCGGGATCTCGCCAGACTTCGTCGTTCGATCCGGCCCGCCACCCCCGAGGAGATGGAGGACGCGCGACTCGATCCGGTCGTGCCCGGACGGACGAACGAGCGTGGCGTCGATCCGCGGCCGGACGAGAACCGCGTCGCTCGAGCGCGCAGCCGCCCCGGGCGCCGTGTATCGTCGCCCGACCGGTGCAAGGCGACGATCCGGCGCCACGGCGCCCCCGCCCCTCTCGCCCCGGATGGAGGTTCGCGTGTTCTACGGCTGGATCATGGTCGCGGTCGCCTTCGTCACGCAGTTCATCTCGTCGGGCATCATCTTCTACACGTTCGGCATCGCGCTGAAGGAATGGACCGTCGAGTTCGACGCGGGCCGGCTCGGCGTGTCCGGCATCCACTTCGTCCTTCCCTGGGCGGGAGCCGCGATCGCGCCCTTCGTCGGCCGGCTCGCGAGCGCCGGTCATCTCCGCGTGTTGATTCCGGCGGGCGCCGTCGCCGCGGGACTCGGCTTCTGCGCGATCTCCCAGGCAACCTCGCTCTGGCAGCTCTACGTCGTCTATCCGCTGCTCATGGCGTATGCCGCCGGGACGCTCTCCGGTGTAGGGGCGTCGACGCTCGTCGTGAACTGGTTCTCGCGGACGCGCGCGACGGCGCTCGGCATCTCGCAGATCGGTGCGTCGGTCGGCGGCATGATCATGGCGCCGCTCACGGTCTCGCTCTTCGGTGCCCACGGCTGGCGCGACGTCTATCTCGGGTTCGGGCTCGTGATCCTCGCGATCGCGCCGCTCCTTGCCTGGCTGATCGTCGGGCGCCCCGCCGATCGGGGCTTGCATCCCGACGGCGTCGCTGCGCCGGCGCCGTCCGCGAGCCCGGGCGCATCGGCCCCGCTCGCGCCGCAACCCGCCTTCCGCACACGCGCCGCCCTGCGCGAGACGAACATCTGGCTGATCGCGTTCATCACGGGTGTCGGCTTCATGCTCTCGAGCGTCGTCGTGACCCACCTCGTCGCCATGGCGACCGACGCCGGCGTCGAGCCGCTGCGCGCCTCGCGACTGCTCGCGATCATGGCGACGGTCGCCGCGTTCGGAAAGATCGCCTTCGGTCGCCTCGCCGATCGCGCCGGCGAGCGAACGGCCTACGCCGTCTCGATCGTCCTCGAGGTCGTCGCCCTCGGCGGAATCCTGCTGCTGCCGACGAGTCTCGCGCTCGAAGGCATCACCGCGATCCTCGGCCTCGGCATCGGCGGCAACCTCCCGCTCTCCGCGGCGCTCGTCGCCCGGACCTTCGGATCGGCCGCCTTCGGCCCGATGATGGGCATGAAGACGATGCTGATGACGCCGCTCGTCGCGACGGGCACGCCCTTCGCGGGCTGGATCTTCGACGAGACGGGGAGCTATCGGATCGCGTTCTCGGTCTTCCTCGCCCTCGTGGTGCTGTCGCTCGCGGCACTCTGGCGGGTCCGGCCGGCGGTCGTCCAGCCCTGAGGTCGGCGACTACTTCGCTCGCATCCGATTGTTCTTCGGATTGTGTTCCAGCTCGCACAATCCGAGCGCTTCCAGCAGCGGCGGGATGTAGACGCCGAAGCGGCCCCGGAATCCCTTCTTCAGGCCATACCAGCCTCCGATCGGATTCTTCGGCGAGCGCCCCCACGCCTCGACCGTGCCCTCCTTCGCGGGCTTCTGCTCGTCGGCTCCGCCCAGCTCGACCCAGTCCCTGGCCGCCTTCAGCATGGCGTGCAGATCGTCGACGCAGCGCGCGTCATAGAGCAACACGGTCTTGCCGACGGTGCACACCAGGACCTGCTTGCCGTCCTTCTGATCGACGTGGAGCGTGTACTCCGACGTGCCGGGCGGCGTCTCGAGCTTCCACGGATCTTCCTTCGTGCGGGTGAGCTTCGTCATGGGGTCTCCCTTGCTTCAGGCCCAGGATCACGAGGACGACGGACCAGCGGGGAGCATCCCGGCGCCGACACCTCGCTCGATCGTAACGGCTTCCCGGGGATCCGACAGCTCCGGATCGTGCGACGAAATCGCGGAATCCGGATGTAGAATCCGGGAAAGTCGTCGTTCGAAAAGGAGTCGGCATGTCGGAATCCAACGCGCGGGGCGAGCTTCCTTACGGAGTCGAGGTCGAGCCGATCCTCGCGGATTTCGGCGCCCTCGTGCGCGGACTCGAATTCCGGGATCCCGATGCGCGAAAGCCGCTGCAGGACCTCGTCCACAAACACGGCCTGATCTTCCTGCGCAACCAGAAGCTGACCGACGCCGAACACATCGAAACCGCGCGCCGCTTCGGCGAGCTCGGCGTCTATCCGCTCCAGGCGGCGGCCGGCTCGACCGAGCCCCTCGAGTTCATCGAAGACGGCCCCGACGATCCACCCAAGGCCGATGGCTGGCATAGCGACGTCAGCTGGATCGAGAAGCCACCGGTCATGGCGTTCCTCTCGATGCTCGAGGTCCCGGACTCCGGGGGCGACACGCTGTGGGTCGATACGGCGAAGGCCTACGACACGCTCTCGCCGACCATGCAGGAGATCGCGGGCAAGCTCTCCGTCTACCACGACATCAGCGAGGCCAATCGCCAGATCTTCCTGCGCAAATGGGGCCAGGCGATCATCGATCGGACGAAGGAGCGCTACGGCATGGGGATGACCCATCCGCTCGTCCGCGCGCATCCCGTCACCGGCCGCCGCAGCCTCTATCTCGCCGGCTACTTCATGCGCCACATCGTCGGCCTGAACGAAGCCGAGAGCGAAGCGCTGCTCGGCTTCTTCATGCGCCACGCCACGGCGCCCGAGCGCGCCGTCCGTTGGCGCTGGCGGGAGCACGACCTCGCGATCTGGGACGAGCGCCGCACGATGCACCGCGCCCTCGGCGACCACTTCCCGCGTCATCGGCGGGTGCGGCGGTGTACGGTGCTCGGGGAGCGACCGATCGCGGCGGGGGTTGAACGGGCCTCCGAGCGAGCTGCTCGATGAAGGCCGGCACGCCTCTAGCCGCAGCACCCTTCGACCGTGCTCTCCGCCGCGGCCGCCTCGGCGACCGGCTTCCCCGAGAACGTCTCGCTGTCCTCGAGAACCCGGTACCACTCCCAGCGGAGGCCCTGCGGCTCGACCGCCCAGACCTTGTCCTGCTTCGCATAGCAGCAGGTCGTCTCGTCCTCGACGAGAGTCTCGAGACCGGCGGCCTTGAGGCGCTCGGTCGCGGCTGTGACCGACTCGCCGTCGAAGACCTCGACGCCGAGGTGGTTGATCCGCTCCGCGGCGTCCTTGACCTCGAAAAGAACGAGCTTGAGCGGCGGGTTCGCGATCGCGAAGTTCGCGTAGCCGGGCTTGCGTTTGGCGGGCTTCGCGTCGAAGAGCTTCGAGTAGAAGTCGACCGCCTGATCGATGTCGTCGACGTTGAGGGCGAGCTGAAGTCTCATCGGGGATCTCCTTTTTTCGTTCGGGTTCGCTCGGTCCGGGCTCGCTGAGCCCGAGGTTCGCGAGCGGAACGCGCTGGCCGCGCCGGCCGCTCCCCCCGCGCTGATCGATCGCTCCTTGTACGGCGCGCTCGAGCCGCCGCCGCATTCGCCGCCGACACGCGCGCCGCGGGCCCGCAGCCGCCGGCATCGCGGCAGCAGTTCTCGCCGAGGTAGCCGACGACCTCACCGATCACGCCGAAGTCCGGCGCATACCGGATGACGCGCCCGTCGCGCTCGCTCGTGACGAGCCGTGCGCTCTTCAGCTCCTTCAGATGAAAGGAGAGGGTCGCGGGCGGGATCTCGAGATCGCTGGCCACCTGCCCCGCCGGCACGCCCTCCCGGCCCGCGCGGACGAGCCGGCGGAAGACGTCGAGCCGGGTCTCCTGGGCGAGCGCGGCGAGGGCTGCGAGGACGTCCTGCTTTTCCATGTTTCCATAGTTATCGAAATATCGAGCTCTCGACGAGAGGGGCCCGGGCCCCATTTCCGTGGCTCGCAGTCAGCTCGCTGCGATTTCGGGATTCGGACCGGGCCCGGCCGGCCGGCCGGGTCCGGAGCGCGGCGATACGGCCGGCGGCCGCCGACTTCTGGATCGGGCGCCCGGACGACGCGTCCTGGAGGAGCGGCCGGGCCGAATCGCGAGGCGCACGGTCAGAAGAGATCGCCCTGCTTCGGCTTCACGGACCTGGCCGGTGGCTGGCCCTTGGACGACGACGTTCGGGCGCTGCCGCCCTCGTCACCGCCGTCGCTCGAAGACTTGCGACCGCCGCCCTTCGGACCCGAGCCGGGAGGCGCAGCGACGAAGCGAACCTTCGCGACGGGCTTCGGCGCGAGGCGCGCGCCGCGCGCGGAGGGGCTCGTCAGCTCGAGCTCGCGCAGGTCGAACTTCATGTCCTTCAGGCGCTGGCGCTTCGCGGGGACGAACTCCATCTCGACCGTGCCCGTCTCGCCCTCGGACAGGAGCAGATCGATCTTGCCCGCCTTGTCCTTGATGAGCTGGTATTCCTTGTTGCGGATGAACTTCTCGATCCGGATGCGCTTCGCGAAGGCCGTGCGGGACTTGTCGCGGTAGACGACGGTGAACTCCTTGCCCTTCTCCTCGTCGAAGACCTCGGCGTAGAGGAGCGGCGCGGTGAAGAGGACCTTCTCCGGGGCGTTCATGATGCGATAGGTGCCGTCCTTCGCGATCGCGAGGACGTTCTCGAACTCGGAGACGTTCAGCTTGAAGAGCTCGCCGCGCACCTCGGTCCCGAAGTAGCTCGTCTCCTTGTCGTAGGAGAGCTTCAGGTTCTGGCGGGCGACGGCTTTCTTGTCGACGGCCTTGATCTCGGTGATCCGGGTCTTGCGCGGGTAGCGAGAGCCGTACTTCTTCAGCATCGCCTCGAGATACTGGATGGTCGTCCGGACCATGTTCTTCAGCTTGCGATCGATCTCGGCGATCTTCTTGTCGATCTCCGTGATCTCTTTGCGGTTCTTCTCGATGTCGTAGGCCGAGATGCGCCGGATGCGCAGATCGAGCAGCCGCGTCACGTCCTCGTCGACCATGGGCCTGACGAAGAGCTTCTCGTAGGCCCGCATGCCCGTCGAAACCGCGTTCCGCACCGCATCGGAAGTCGTCTTGTCCTCGATCTGCTTGTAGACGCGCTTCTCGACGAAGATCTGCTCGAGGGTCAGCCAATGCTTGCGGTCGACGAGCTCGCCGCGGTCGTACTCGAGCTCGCGCTTGAGCTGTTCCTTGAGCCGCTCGGTCAGCCGCTGCGTGATGTCGGAGACCGTCAGCTGGACGGGCTTGCGATCGTCGATCACGATCAGGTTCGAGCTGACCGAGACCGAGCAGTCGGTGTACGCGTAGAGCTGCGGGATGACCTCGTCGGCGTCGACGCCGCGCGGGAGCTCGAGCTCGATCTCGACCTTCTCCGTCGTGAAGTCGTTGATCGACGCGATCTTGACGCGCCCCTTCTGGACCGCCGCCTCGATCGACGCGATGACGGACTCGGTCGTCGTCCCGAACGGCAGCTCGCGGATGACGACGGTCTTGCGATCCTTCGCCTCGATTCGCGCGCGGACCTCGACCTTGCCCGCGCCGTCCTCGTAGGCCGAGACGTCCATCAGGCCGCCCTGCTGGAAGTCGGGGAAGAGCTCGAACTCCTCCTTGTTGAGCACCGCGATCTGCGCCTGCCAGATCTCCGGCAGGTTATGCGGCAGGATGCGCGTCGACATGCCGACGGCGATGCCCTCGGCGCCGGTCATGAGCACGACCGGGAGCTTCGCCGGGAGCGCGGTCGGCTCGTCGTTGCGCCCGTCGTAGGACGGAACGAACTCCGTCAGCGCCGGATGGAACATGGTCTCGAGCGCGAGCTCGGTCAGCCGGCACTCGATGTAGCGCGGGGCGGCGGCGGCGTGGCCCGTCAGCAGGTTGCCGAAATTCCCCTGCCGCTCGATGAAGTAGTCCTTGTTCGCCAGCACGACGAGCGCGTCGCCGATCGACGCGTCGCCATGGGGATGGAGCTTCATCGTGTCGCCGATGACGTTGGCCACCTTGTGGAAGCGGCCGTCGTTCATGCTCATGCAGCGTGTGCAGGATGCGGCGCTGGACCGGCTTCAAGCCGTCGCGCAGATCCGGGATGGCGCGATCGAGGATGACGTAGCTCGCGTACTCGATGAAGTGGTCCTTCATCAAGGATTCGAGGCGGCTCATCGGAAGGTCTCCGTGGGGCGGGTCGGGCGGATCTCGCGCGACGACGGCAGGACGGGATGCGTGCTCACAGCACGTCCGTCGCGAGGTTGTCGACGATGAAGTCGCGGCGCTCCGGCGTGTTCTTCCCCATGAAGAACTCGAGGCTGCGGGCGACCTCGCCCATCGAGCCGACGTCGACCGGCACGAGCCGGATGTCCTTCCCGATGAACTGCCCGAACTCCTTCGGGCTGATCTCGCCGAGGCCCTTGAAGCGGGTCACCTCGGGTCCCTTCAGGGCCGCCATCGCCGCGTCGCGCTCCGCCTCCGAATAGCAGTAGCGCGTCTCGCCCTTGTTGCGGACACGGAAGAGCGGCGTCTCGAGGATGAAGACGTGGCCCTTGAGCACGAGGTCTTCGAAGTAGCGCAGGAAGAAGGTCAGCAGCAGGTTGCGGATGTGCATGCCGTCGACGTCGGCGTCGGTCGCGAGCACGACGCGGTTGTACCGCAGCCCCTCGAGCGAGTCCTCGATGCCGAGCGCCCGCATGATGTTGTAGAGCTCTTCGTTCTTGTAGATGGCGTCGCGCTTGAGCCCATGGCAGTTCAGCGGCTTGCCCTTCAGCGAGAAGATCGCCTGGGTATAGACGTCGCGGGTCGGGACCATGACGCCGGCGGCCGAGTCGCCCTCCGAAAGGAAGATCGTCGTCTCGTCCCGGCGCTTCGTCGTCTGGTCGTCGTAGTGGTACTTGCAGTCGGTCAGCTTCGGGATCCGGATCGCGACCTTCTTGGCGCGATCCCGGGCCTCCTTCTTGATGGCCGAGAGCTCCTTCCGGATGCGCTCGTTCATCGTGACCTTCTCGAGGATCGCCTTCGCGTCCTCGGGATGCTCGTGGAGGAAGCGGACGACCTTGTCGCGCACGGCCGGCACGAGCCAGGTGCGCACGTCCGCCGAGCCGAGCTTGTTCTTCGTCTGGCTCTCGAAGACCGGATCCTGGAGCTTGACCGCGACCGCCGCGATGAGGCCGTCGCGGACGTCCTCGCCGGCGAAGCTCTTCTTGAAGTGCTCGTTGACGGCCTTGAGGATGCCCTCGCGGAAGGCGCTCTGATGCGTCCCACCGTCGTTCGTGTACTGGCCGTTCACGAAGGAGAAGTAGGACTCGCCGTAGGAGTTGCCGTGGGTGAACGCGAACTCGAAGCGGTCGCCCTCGCAGTGGGCGATCTCGTAGAGCGGCTCGGCGTCGCCGATCTCGTCGGTCAGCAGGTCCTTCAGGCCGTTCTTGCTCTGATAGGTCTCGCCGTTGTAACCGAGCTTGAGGCCGCTGTTGAGATAGGCGTAGTAGCGCAGGCGATGGGCGATGAACTCCTCGCGCCAGTCGTACTTGCCGAAGATCTCGGTATCCGGCGTGAAGCGGATCCAGGTCCCGTTCGGCTCGTCGGTCTTGCCGTCCTTCTCGGACTTCAGCTTTCCGCGCTCGAAGCTTGCATGCTTGAAGCGACCGTCGCGGACGCTCTTGACCTCGAAGGACGAGGAGAGCGCGTTGACCGCCTTCGTGCCGACGCCGTTCAGGCCGACCGAGAACTGGAAGACGTCGTCGTTGTACTTGCCGCCCGTGTTGATCTGACTGACGCAGTCGACGACCTTGCCGAGCGGAATCCCGCGGCCGAAGTCGCGGATCTCGACCGTCGCCCCGTCGCGGGCGATCTCGATCTTCTTGCCCGCGCCCATGATGAACTCGTCGATCGAGTTGTCGACGACCTCTTTCAACATGACGTAGATGCCGTCGACCGGCGTCGAGCCGTCGCCGAGGCGGCCGATGTACATGCCCGTGCGCAGCCGGATATGCGACAGCGCGTCGAGCGTCTGGATCGCCTTCTCGTCGTAGGCGACCTTTCCGCCGGAAGAGGCGCCGGAGGGACGCCGGATCGCGCCGCGGGCGCGGCGCTCCCTTCGAGGCGGGAGCGGCAGACTGGGCGGTGGCCTTCGTCATCGGGGCGCGTTCATCCTCTCTTCCAATCCAACTTCCCTACGGATCTTCAACGGCCCCGCGCACTGCTCGTGACCTGGCCGTTCGATCCGGCTCCCGGCTCGTCGTCCTTGGACGAGCAAGGGTCGGGCCGTCGCGTGCCTCCCGAACGGGAGATCCGCGCGCCGAGCACGAGCTGGGGGTGGGGGCGGGGCACAGGGTCGGCCAATTCGGGCTGGCGTCAAGGTGAGGACGTCACAGTCCAGGGCGATGCCATCGATTCACACCTCGACCCGAAGAATCCTCTCATGGCCCACGTTGTGCCGATCGAGTGTATTGACATGTATTGACGTCAATCTCTTGCTGCCTAGACTGCCGTCATCATGAAGGAATCCAGGTCCACCCAGCTCCAGATCCGAATCTCGCCTGCCCAGAAACGGGCGATCCAGGCGGCCGCACGGCGGGCCGGACGCTCGGTCTCGGCCTGGGTTCTCGGGCGGCTCCTGCCTTCCGGCGCCGAGGAACTCGCGAGCGCGATCGCCGGCCTCGGGGAGGCCCGGAGTGGGAACGAGCGTGCCTTCGCCTTCGCGGAGATCCTCGACCTCTTGAATCGCCTCTCGCGGGAGGAGCTCACGATGGCGATCGAGCATCCCCCCGCGCGCCCGCTCGATCCCTACTGGTCCAACTATCTCGCGGCGACGATCGAGCAGGCGGCCGCCGCCCGGAACATCCGCGTACCGGACTGGGTGAAGGCGATCCCGCCCCTCGACGAGCCCGTCTTCGGCTCGTCGCTCTCGAGCCTCCGACTTCATCTTCTGCTCGCGTCCCCGCCGCCTTTTGCCGCCCGAAATCTCTTCATCGACACGGCGCTCGGCGGGCGGGTCTGACGCGCCATGGCTGTCTTGACCCGCACCCAGATCCTCGACCTGCTCCACGAGCTGAATACCGAGCTCGCCGCGCGAAACGTGGTCGGCCAGGTCCAGCTGGCCGGCGGCGCAGTCATGGGCCTCGTCTTCCGTTCTCGAGACGCAACGCGCGGCGTCGATGCCGTCTTCGAGCCTTCCTCGATCCTGCTCGACGCCGCACTCGCCATCGCCGCGCGGCGCGACCTTCCCGACCGCTGGCTCAACCATGCGGTCAAGGGCTACCTGAGCGATCGCGGGACCTTCGATTCGTTCCTCGAGCTCGACCACTTGCGCGTGTTCGTCGCGGACGCGCGTTACATGCTCGCGATGAAGACGCTTGCCTTCCGGATCGGCGAGGGATATCAGGACGAGGAGGACGTGCGGTATCTGCTGCGACATCTCGACGTCGCGCGCTGGGACGAGGCCGAAGCAATTCTCGCCGCCTACTATCCGCTCGACGGGTATCCGCCGCATGCGCTCGCGGCTGCGAGGGAGATGTTGGAGAGGCGGCAGAAGTGAGATCGAGCTCGTTCGGTCGACCGGGATGGCGCCAAGCCTGCGTCAAGGCGAGGCGGTTGCGGTTCGGGACGAGGACGGAAGTTCACGCCTTGATCCAGCGGGGCCAGCTGATTGATTATTCCAGATGAGGCCCGGACTTGCTCCATCTTGGATCTGGCGGCAGACTTTCATGATGACGTCGAACGCCCTTCGCCGGGAACTCTTGAAGCTGTCGACCGCCGAGAAACTCGAGCTCGTCGAAGAACTCTGGAACAGCATCCCGGAAGAGGACGATACTCTCGCGATGACCACCGAACAGCGAGAAGACCTCGATCGCCGCCTCGCTGAGGCCGATGCCGATCCGGACGGCGGCGTGCCCTGGGAAGTCGCTCGAGAACGCATTCGGCAACGGCAGCGGTGAGAACCCACGATCTATGCCGTCCACCATGATCGCGTCCGTCGCGCTCGAGTACGCCGGTTCCCGTATCGGGTCTACTTCGTGATTCGTGTCGATCACGTCGACGTGCTCTCGGTCTATCACGAACGTCGTCGACCGCGCCGGTTTGGACCCTAACCGCAGAGGGATTGTGCACCGTGCTTTCCTGAGAGACGCTCGCGGTTCGGCGCGAGCGGAGTTCGCATGAGCAAGAAGCCTGACACGAACGACGGCTCCGAGGAGGACTACGACTTCTCCAAGGGCGTACGGGGCAAGTACATCGATCGACTCAAGGATTGTCGGCCGGTCTCGCTGACCCTCACTCCAGATTCCGATTCCGAAACGTCCAGACCGCCCCCGGCCCCGTGAAGATGAGGAGCCGTCGGTTCGTCCGGATCTTCGCGAGGGTGTCCTAGGCAACGACCGACTCGAGCTTCTCGCGCAGCTGGAAGGGCATCGAGGCGAACCGGCCGACTTCGGGCGCGAGGCGGAGGCGTCGGCGTCAGCCGGCCCGCTTGAGCTCGGCGACCTCTCGCTTGAGGCGCGGACCGAGCTTGTCCTTCTCGATTTCGATGTCGTAATGCGATTGCAGATCGATCCAGAAGCGCTCCGACATCCCGAAGTATCTCGAAAGCCGAAGGGCCGTATCGGCCGAGATTCCGCGTTTGCCCTGCACGATCTCGTTGATCCTCCGGGCAGGAACGCTGATCTCCTTGGCGAGGCGATACTGAGTGATCTCCAGCGGATTGAGAAACTCCTCCATGAGGATTTCTCCCGGGTGGATCGGGTCGAGTTTCCTACCTGCCATTTCTCATCCCCTGTGGTAATCGACGATCTCGACGTCGCTTGCGTGACCATTCGACCAGGCGAAACAGATTCGCCATTGGTCGTTGATCCTGATGCTGTACTGACCGACGCGATCTCGCTTCAGCCGCTCGAGCCGATTCCCCGGTGGCACGCGCAGGTCTTCGATTCGTCCGGCTGCATTCAGAACGAGAAGTTTTCGAAGCGCCTGACGTTGAACGTCGTTGCTCCACCGCGGGACTCGTACGCGATTGAAGACGCGAGCGGTCTCTGCGCTCGCGAATGAGCGGATCATGGGTCGGGAACGTAGCGGCCGGACCTAGTAACGCAACCCGTTACTAAACGTCACGCATTCCAACGAAGGCAATGAATGCATCGACGCCATCAACGATCCCCCGTGACCGTGATCCTGCTCCCCCGGAAATCCCCGTCCCTCACTCGAGATTCCGATTCCGAAAAGTCCAGACCGCCCCCGGCCCCGTGAAGATGAGAAGCCGCCGGTCCGTCCGCAGCTTCGCGAGCGTGTCCTCGGCGTCGACCGACTCGAGCTTCTCGCGCAGCTGGAAGGGCATCGAGGCGAAGCGGCCGACCTCGGGGGCGAGGCCGAGGGCGCGGCGGTTGGTGATCACGATGCCGACGGCGGCGCCGGCGCGGACGGCTTCGATCGACTCTTCGGGCGTCAGCGCCTCTTCGATCCAGATCCCGGACGGGCCGACGAAGCCGAGGGCCCGGCGGCCGGTCGCGACGAGGCCGATGCGCTGGGACACGAGCGCGCGCTCGGGGGCGCGTTCGGCGATCCGGTAGCGGGTCTCGCTGAAGCCGCCGTTCGTCGAGACACCGATGGCGCGGTGGCTCGTCAGCACGATGCCGATCCGGCCGCGGCTCTCGTTGAAGAGGACGACCTCCTCGAGGTCGAGGCGGAGGCGACCGCGGCTGCCGGTGACGGAGCTGAAGGCGTGGAGATCGCGGCCGTCCTGCTCGATCGTGATGACGTCGAGCCGGTCGACCTCGTCGGGGTAGAGGCCGATCTGGGCCTGGACGGCGCTCGGGGCGAGGCTCGACGAAATGCATGCGCAAAACGCGGCGCCGAGGGCCAGGGCGCGGAGGCGGGATTTCGACGCAAGCCTGGGCATGCCCGGAGTGGACCCTTTCACGCGATGCGGCGCAACATCGGGAGACCCCGTCGCTCGGAGTCGGTTCCGGAGGCCGGGCGACCGGGGGTCGCGGGGCAGACGGTTGCACCCTGCGCGGCCGCCCGGGCCTCCCGCTCGACGCGATTGCCCCGGTCGGCTCGAGTGGCTTCGGTCGCCCCCGCCGCGCCAGCCCACCCGGGCCGATCGCGCCCGCCGCGCCCTCCCCGGCCCCGATCTGGTATCTAACCGCTGATGAACCCCATCTACATCAGCCCCATCAACCGCGGCGTCGAGCCCGCCCGCCCGGGCGAGTTCCCGCCGGTCTCGATCGGCCCGATCTGCGCCGATCCGCCGGTCGTCCTCGCCCCGATGGCCGGCATCACGAATGCGCCGTTTCGTCGGCTCTGCCGCGGGTTTGGCGCCGGTCTCTACGTCTCCGAGATGATCACGGCCCGAGCGCTCGTCGAACGCAACGAGAAGACGATGCGCCTCTCGGAGTTCGACCCCGACGAGAGTCCGCGAAGCCTCCAGCTCTACGGCGTCGATCCGCATTATGTCGGCGAGGCCGTCAAGATGCTGGTCGCCGAAGACCGCATCGACCACCTCGACATGAACTTCGGCTGCCCCGTCAAGAAAGTCACCCGCAAGGGCGGCGGCGCCGCCATTCCCGCGAAGCCGCGACTGCTCGAGGGGATCGTCCGCGCGGCCGTCCGCAATGCCGGACCGATTCCCGTCACGATCAAGTTCCGGATCGGGATCGAGGAAGGCTGGGAGACCTATCTCGAGGCGGGGCGGATCGCGGAGGGCGAAGGGTGTCGTGCGGTCGCGCTTCATGCGCGGACGGCGGCGCAGCTCTACGACGGGGAGGCGGACTGGAACGCGATCGGGGAGCTCAAGCAGGCGGTGAAGACGATTCCGGTCTTCGGGAACGGGGACATCTGGGAGGCGTGGGACGCGCTGCGGATGATGCGGGAGACGGGCTGCGACGGGGTCGTCGTCGGGCGGGGGTGTCTCGGAAGGCCGTGGCTGTTCCGGGATCTCGCGGACGTCTTCGCGGGCCGGCAGCCGGAGGACCCGCCGGGATTCGGCGAGGTCGCGGAGACGATGCGAAGGCATGCGCGACTGTTATGCGAGTGGAACACCGAGCGCTGGGGAATGCGCGACTTCCGCAAGCACGCGACCTGGTACACGAAGGGCTTCCCGGGCAGCACCAAGATGCGGGACAAGCTGATCCGGATCGAGTCGCTCGCGGAGCTCGATGCGATCCTCGAGGAAGGGGATCAGGAAATGGAGTTCCCGCCGACGGCGATGCGGGCCAAGCGGGGGAAGAAGGGGGGGAGTCAGAAGGTCGTGTTGCCCGAGGGCTTCCGCGACGACCTGCAGGATGCAACGCCGCCGGAGGCGGAGGATGAAGGGGATGGGGGATGATCGCAGCGGACCGGACATTCCCCCGTCAATTTAATATTGTGGATGCTCTGCGACAGGTAGATCGTTTTGATACAAACCGCCCCCCGATCCCGAAAAAAAACATCCCAACGATGATTGAAGCTGAGTACGATGGCTCTGGGAGAGCAACGACGGCAGCACCAACATTGCTGCTCGCATTTGGGTGTCCAGTTTGTCGAAGAACCGCGCTAGTACTATCGCTGAAGGACACCCAGAAAGAGGTATAGAGTCCGTTGTCGGAAAGCGGATCCCAAAGGTCAAAGCTCGCGACTGTCTTTCCATTCAATGGGAGTACCTTCCCACCTCGACTATCGCCTGTGGATCCTCCACTATAGAGAATCCGCCTCCGGCGAATACTTCGACGCTCATTCGATAGACACCTTCGCGTGATTCTGTCACTCCCGTTTGGAATGGGGTGAAGGTCCTCGTAGCTGCGAATACCAAGCTCAGCACGGTGCTACCAGGTGCTGCGCCTGGGCGGGCAGCTACTGCATACCTCCGCGATGTCGCGAACGCCGAGAACGCACCTTGAGGCGTTGCTTGATCTCCCTCGGTTCCAATCACCTTCAATGGCTCCTGCGTCGTCGCTCCTTCTGGTCTGGCGATAAACACGCCAGCCAGGGAGTCTCTCGTTGCGGTGAATGCCACAAAATTTCCGTCAGAAGAAATCCCGGGGCGATCCCCTATTCCGGTAAAAGCTGGGGCTGCTGCGACGACTTCTTGCGCATTTCCCGAAGTAGAAACTACGACGACCGAACCGTTGTGATCTCGGAAGACGACTTTGCCTGTATCAGAGATCTGAGGGCGAATCGCTGGCGAGCTAAACTGAGGGAACTTCACCAACTCGCGAAGATCTGACTCGTCTCGTCCTGCGAACAATGCGCTGGCGGTAGAATCGTCTACGAGAGCTAGGAAGGCGACAACTCCGTCATCATTCATATCAAGCCAGAACGTGGCAGAATCGAACGGTGATGGAGGTCCGATCAAACAAGCTGCGAAATCCAATTGTCCCGGGAAAACTGAATCGGGCAGTCGAAGGTTGTCTGACATGTCTGACCCGCGCGATTTCCCCGCTACATAACCCGCCAATAATCCCGCTCGATCTACCTACGAGCGTCCTATTGTTGGGAGACTGCCAGCTGCGGATCAAGTACGTCGGCGGGGCTCCGGGCACAAGCTCCTAAACGCTGCCTCCGACGGCTGCTTGTCGTTGATTGAGGCACCTGAAAACCGCCTTTGATTGAAGGTCGATTCGAAACTGAAGCGAGTGGGACGCCCGGGCTTTATTGTGGAAAATCCGGCGCTTGCGCCGACTGAGTTAGAGCCGGAGAACGCCACCCTTCCGGCGTCGTTGACCGAAACTTTCGAGTCGAAGCTTGCGAACGCAGTATCGAACGGACCTCCGGGGTCATTTGTCTGGACGAGTATTTCGAGGGATGGGCAATCGAGATCAGTGGTTGGAAACTGCGTTTTGACCTCGTCGATTGCCTGCCGAACGTCTGCCTGGCTGCCCGAAAACAGCGGACCATTGGCGAAATAGCAAAGTATCTGAAGATCGGTGAGTTCTTGCTCGGATGTGTCGATCACTCCGTCAGCGTCAAGATCAAACCTGCTGCCATCGGCTCCGGCGGTGAATCCGTCGCCATTAAGATCATAGCGGGAATAGTCCGGCTCAATGTTTGTTTTCCCGTTCAGATTCGCGATGCGCTGCGCATATTCGTCCAAGAAAAGGAGGAATTCGGGATACGCAAACTCGACTTGACCGGCGGGTATGACATCGAGAAGCGCCATGCGCACGGGTGCGCCAGAAGGCGTAATCCCCTTGTCGACGCTTAATACCGCAGCGTAGCTGTCGAGCGATGGTGGCCCGCCGCTTGCTGGTGCCGCGGATGTCAATATGATGTTCTTAACCGTCGAGATGCTCAGGGTTGGGTCTATCGCAAACAGATAGGCGGCCAGCCCGGCTACTTGCGGGGTAGCAAAAGACGTTCCGCGGTCTTCAATGGCGTTGGAGGCTGACGACGGCCCGGAGGCCATATGCACCGCTTCTTGACTCGCTGAATTAACGCCGTTTCCGATCGCGGATATATTCCCGTTCGTACTGCTAAAGTCGCTCACGGATCCGGCACGTAGCTTGGGCGACAAAGCGGTATCAACGTCGCGGCTCTGGGTAATCAAGAGATTCGTAAGGTTCGAGACAGGATCCCCGCTAGAAGAGGATAACCCTGGTGTAATCGCCGCGGCGTTAAACTCAAAGCTGTCTGCTGCATCCAGGCCAAAATTGTTACCGGCTGCCGTCGCATGCAGAAACTTGTCGCGAATGCCGGCGCCTTCCAATAGCGCAATCCAAGTCGAGGCAAGTTCCGCGCAGTACGGTCCGCATCCTCCAAAACTAACGAGGGCACCAGTCTGGTCGAATATTGGGCCCCTCCCAACGGAGGTATTAAGCACGACTGGTCGAGTCGAATCTTCTTTAATGAGATCCTAATTATTCTGACAAGGCGTTCTTGCGCTTGGTCCGCATCGACGCACGGCACAGCACGCAGATCCACAGTGCCGGGATAGACTCCGCCGGTAGCAGCGTTTCTTCCAACGATAAGCCCAAGGACTGAGTACCCGTGGGTTGGCGACCCTGAGCAGGCAGGGGCGGGAGCGAAATCTTCATTATCTATGCTGGCGATGCCGAAGCTGCTAGTGCTCGGTATCCCAGTCCCCAAGTTGTCCCAGATCACCAGAGCCGGGCTACGGCCGTCAGCGAGGATGGCACCCTTTGCGTTCTCGGCGGCGACCGTCCTCGCAACCAGATGGTGATCCATTTCAAGCATTTCAGCATCCGACAACGGCGCGGAATAGCCCGTCGGCAATTCGGCTGGCTCAACCTTTAGGACGGGCAGCACCTTCTGGATTTCAGAACTGGCGCGTAGCGCCGCCATTTTGGCCTGCAGTTCCGATTCTGATCCAACGGTGGAAAACTGATCACGATGATGCCCACGCCGTCCAAAGATATTTTGATTCGCGCGTCGATACTCTCGAAAAGAGCGTTAACTCCACCAACCGTCGCAGTTGGGCTTAATATGACACGAAGAGCAGACCGTGCGGCAGAAACGCCCGATTGCATCAGAAGGAAATCTGCCGGTCCGAAGTACTCTTTGGTATCAGTGTCGACTACCGCCTCGATCGCGGCGTCGGTCGGATTCCCCTGCAGCAGAACGCCGTTGACATCATTCGCCGATGTCCCGGAAACAGTCCACACTAATGCCGATCGATTGAATGGCTTAGATCGATCCTGACGAACAGTGAATGTGTCGCTGGAAACCCCGCTCGCACCGGCCGCAAGGTTTCCGACTGTCACACTACCGTCGATGATGACGGTTTCGGTTAAGGGTGTCGTGACGTTTGCGGTGACCCCGGTCAGGGCACCGCCCGAGTTATCGACCGCAATACGGTATATGTATTCAAAGGCGGTCCGACTCACCCGCGCGCTGCTTACTAGCGTCAGATCCGTCACGCGCACCTGGCCAGTAACATCTGCCGCCAGGCTCAAATTCGCATGTAGTAACCCCAGACATAGGGAAAGCGATAGGACGAGATAGCCGAGGCCGCGTTTGACGAGGTCTTTCAACTCGATATCTCCCTACGGCCGGCCGAGCGCAGCCAAACCCATTGATGCCCATTCCCAATAAATACCGACAACGAGTGCCGAACGCGCAATGACACTGTGGATTTGTCCTCGCATCGGGAACAGCTCTGAATGGACAGTTCGCTAACTCCGGCGGTCTCGTCTTCAAGGTGGCGAGAGTCACGAGCCCCAGACCCAACAGCATTGCCGTATTCGGTTCAGGAACGGGCGAGGTCGTGCCAGTCTCGACCACTCCAAGCAGCCCACCAAGGCTGTCGAATGATTAATCTCGAACGGCTGAATGCCGGGCGCCACGCCGACGCCACCAAACCAGACGAACGATACTCGGAACGCGGCTGCTAAGGATGCGTTGTCGACCAGGGCCAAGGCATCGTAGAGGCCATCTGCGGGATCGCTTCGTCCGGCTGGAGTGTAAGGACTTCCCAATCCGGTCCGGCCGAGGTCGGGGAAACGTCAACAATTGCACCATAACTCCCAAATCAAAGTAGATGCTGAAACCGAAATTCGCGGGGAAGTTGTAGTCACTCACGCGGTATGCGTACAGCCAGAGGTCTTCTCCGGCTGTTGTATCAGCAAGGTCAATAGAGGTGAACTCTATCTGGGTCGCCTGTGCGGATGCCGCAACGCAAAGAGCTAAAACGCTGCCCCAAAGGGAAAAGGACACCTGCTTCAAATTCAGCACTTATTGCCTCCTGGTCGCCATCACGCGTGGCGCCTTCGGCCAATGCCCATTCCCAGTCTTTCTATAACACGAACTAACGAGAGTTTTCTTTTTAAAATGAAGAAATTTTCAGAACCTGGACGTTTAGTCGTGGCGCGTAGGTAGTTCAGTGCGACCTGGCTCTGGCGGTCGAACGGGATCGGAGGAACAGCGATGACACTGCGTCCCTTGATGCCAAGCGAGTCTCGGGAGGACCCCTTAAATCAATTCGTAACCCTTTCCCCTGACTGGGACCGGGGCCGCGGGCCACGCCCAAACGCGAACAGCGCTACGACCAGCACCCCGGGACCCGACCATGGCTCTGGGACTGGGAGCGCCGCCAGCCCTCCAGCGGTGTACGAATCCACAGAGATGGAAAACTTGATCTCGCGACTTGTCGCATCGATCGTGCGATAGACCGTTCGAGGGTTCAGGAAATAGTTTCCATCCCCCGCTAGGTAAAGTGCGTTGGTCTCAGACGAATAAGCAAGCTTCGACGTGATGATCGAGAGATCTGCATTCGTCAGTACCGTCGTCGCAACGCAGGGACTGTTGTGCGATCTACATGACAACTCGTCGATCTCTACAAGATAGGATCCGCTCACAAATAGAGTGTCTCCCGTTGAGTCGTATGCCAGGTCAGAGAACTGCCCGATATTGTCGGCGAGGTAACCCGCCACTGTAGAATTCCAGGTTGTCGGATCGATCTTGATCAGATCTTGATGCCCGCTGTGATTCAATAGCGCCAGGAGCCGATTGTCAGTTGCGCTCGCGGTAGGACCCGGATCGAAAGTCAACCCGGTTACATTCGCGCGGCCCGTGATCCTACGATTCGTCGAGATCGACCAGGTCCGAAGATCAATCGTCACAATCCGGTCGTCCCCAGTGCTGTCGGCAATTCCGTAAAGCACGCTCGAGCTTGAGTCGTAAGCCAGCCCCTTGATCGTCACGCCAAGATCGCCGACGTCAACCCAGCCACCCGTCAAGGCACTGACCACAAGCGCATCGTCAGCGATCTGACCACTCGGGGCACCAGGCCCTCCAGCCGACACGAGTTGAACGGTCGCATCATCTCCATTTGCCCCACACTCCCCGCCAGAGCACCACCCTACTTGTCCCGTGGAACTACACATCGTCCCGTCGGCCACGGGCGTACCCGGAAATGTGCCAGCCTGGCATTCGCACGTACCAAAACGTGATTGACGCGCAGCCCCGAAACTCGCGCATTCGCTCGCAGTCATACACCCACCAGCCGCCGTCGACGGATGCATGATTGAACATCCAGGCGTCGACACATGCTGCAGGCAGGCATTGTGGCCTCGAGCGTGGGCGATTGAAAGCGGCAACAATCCCGCTTCATACGAATCGAGGGTTACGACCATGAAAGCATTCGGATCGTCGTCGTAAGTGGAATCGCAAACTCCTTGAGTATAGAGCCCCAACGGGAAGTACTCGGCAATACTATCGACGATAAAGCCCCGAGATCCGGAGCCGCCGATCCCGAAGAGATAGGCCCAGTCGCTCCCTACATTAATCACATCTAGCCCGTCGCCTGGATTACCGAAAATCTGCAGGGAAACTCCCGAAGAATGGGGTCGCTTATCCAGCTTCTGACAGCAAGCTATGTCCGCAGGACCCTGAACCCCCTCGATGATTGTCTGCGTGTCCTCCAGAGCATCATCAAGCAGGTTTTCATAGTAAGCGAGGTCGTTCGAGGGCGTCAAAAGCCCAGCATGAACGAACCACTTGATCTGATGACGGTCTGCCACAGGTGCAGCACTGCCGCTTTCAGCGAGATGTACGATGCAAATTGCCGCGACCAAGATCGAAATGGTTCGTCGAGAAACGCGGGTCATCGAGCAGCCTCTTCTTGAATCCCTCGCTCGAAAAGCTCTCGCGCCGCCTGAGCGTGCTTCCTTCGCCGCAAACTTACGGCGCCCACTTCTCCCTCCAGGAGCGCCGCCTCGATTGCGACTCGAGCCGGCTCCGCACCTGAATGTGCAAGGCCTGTAAGAAACTGCTCGCTCAACAATTCCTTCAGCTCTGCACCTCGGACCTGCCGAAATCGCCATTCAGGTTGCCCGCCATCGGGTCGATTTGCGAGCAACCACTGGAGGGCTCGCACGTCAAACTGAGCCAGGTGGCCCATGGCGACAGGCAGGTACAGTCGTGCACGAAAGGTCGCCCGATCGACTTCGCCGCTCAGGGGTATCGAGGCAAAGTCTCGCAATGCTTCGAAAGCATTCTGGTTTCGGCTATAGCCCAGCGCTTGCACGATATTGGCGTGGTAAGCAAGCTCCCGCCGGTCCTCGAGCATCTGCGCCAATCTCGCACAACCGTGCGAGTCGAGGTCGCGAGCGTCCTCCGGCGGCAGTCCTTCGTAGTAAGTGGCGCGGACAAGCTTCTCTGCGAAGTCGACGCTTCCAGCGATTGATGTGTTGCTAGTACATGATAGGACCGCAAGGAGTCCGAACAAAAATTGCCAGCGACTCATCACCAAGCTCCTTCGGAGGCGACGCTGCTGGCGTCTCTTGAACCGCTCGTCTGTCCTTGCGATTCGATTGCGCTTGATTGCATCGATAGGCCCTTGGTCGTGCGGCAGTCTTCCGTCCGAATTCACCAGGGCGCGGTCGCCGCCCTCGGCGTCTTCTTTCGGAGATCAGTGAACGACGCGCCGCTGTTCGATTGATTCTTCTCGACCTGGAAATCGACGCCGTCCAAGAACACCGATCAGCAGGATTCCGCTTCCAACCGAAATCGACAGACCCGGCTCGGGAACATCTGCCTCGACGGCCTGACCCGCGAGACGTCGCCACGGACCGTGCGCCGGATTCGGCGGCGAGACGACCCCGCTATTGACGATCGTGTAGGGCGCGTACAGGGCCCGGGCCCTCCAGCGGTAGTGCTTCCCGCCGCTGAGGCCACTCACAGTCTTCGCCAGGTCTACACCGCCAAGTCCGGCGTCCGCCCAGCTTGCAGTCGTCTGCCGTAGACATCCAGGGGAACCAAAGGGCATACCTGCCGCGCACGCCTCTACCTCGAGCTTGACACGACCCCTTCCAAGCGGATGCGTTGCATGCATCTGTACCTCGAAGGAATCATCGTCGTAGGAACTCCCCCAAGGCTGAACCGAAATCCCGCTTCCGTCGCCCCGGAACTGTCGCGCGAGAACCCGTCGTCCGTAGCCATTGCCGAGGTGGACGAATGCCGCACCTGCGCCGGGCTCGCTAATGCCGTAACCCGAAGCCCCGACGATGACATCGGAGAATCCGTCTCCGTTGACGTCGCCGGCAGATGCGACGCTTCTGCCGAGTCTCGCGAATTCCTGGTTGGACGCGATTCCAACAGCCCCAAAAGGAATAAATCCGCCGACGATGCCGGAAACACTCCCGTGGAACACGAATGCGCTCCCCGCCCCGAATTGCGTTCCGCTTCCGAAATTCAAGGCGTTCGGCGCCCCAACGATGACATCGGCGAATCCATCGCCATCGACGTCGCCCGCCCCTGCAACGCTCGATCCGAGAGCGATGGCATGCTCTTGATCGGTATAGATCTGCCCATCCGCGTTCGAAGGATTGCCATCTTCAACACCTGCGGGACTTCCATGAAATAGGAAGGCGGCGCCGCTCTGCACGAACGATTGGTAACTGGGGGATCCGACGATCAAATCTGCGAAACCGTCGCCGTTGACATCCCCTGCCCCAGCGACGCTCCACCCAAATCCCGCGCCAGCCTGATCTGATTCAAGGCGCGCCGCCGCATTCGTTGGGCTTCCATTCGCGATACCAACGGGGCTCCCATGAAAGACGAATGCCGCCCCCTCATCTTGCTCGGGCCCCACTTCGTGGAGGTACGCCCCAACAACGACATCGGAAAATCCATCGCCATTCACATCACCAGCGCTCGCCACGCTGTATCCGAAGTACGAATTGGGTTGATTTGACTCCAGGATCGTCGCGGCATTGCTAGGTCCCCCATCGGGGATCCCGGCGGCGCGCCCCAAGTATACGAACGCAGCACCTCCATTGGCCCCCTGCCCGGAGTCGTAGCCAGGAACTCCGACAATGACATCGCCAAAGCCGTCGCCATTAACATCGCCAGAAGCGGCCACACTCCGGCCCAGGTTTCCGTTGACACGATTGGACTCGAGCTGGGTCGCCGCGTTGGAGGGGTCTCCATCCGCGATTCCGGCAGGACCTCCCAGAAAGATGAACGCTGCGCCCTCTCCAAATTGCCCTGCGACATAGCTCGGGGCCCCAACGATGACGTCGCCGTAACCATCGCCGTTTACATCCCCGGCGCTCGATACGCTCTCCCCCAAGAATGCGCCGGGCTGATTCGACTCGATTTGCGCGTTGGCAGACAAAGCCGACAGTCCGTTATCCGCGAAGCCAAATTCGCCACTCAAGCACACGAACGCGGCGCCCTCGTTATTCTCGCCAGCGTCGTAGAACTGGGCACCGATGATGACATCGGAGTATCCATCTCCATTGACGTCCCCTGCGCTCGAGACACTCCAGCCCAGTCCCGCGTATTGCTGAAATCCATCGACTATGAGAACTCGAGTTTGACTTCCAGGCGAAATCCCCGATGCCTCTCCATTGAAGACGAATGCCGCTCCTGTGTCCGTCGGGCCGAAATAGGGAGCCCCTGCGATCACATCCGAGAATCCGTCTCCATTGACGTCTCCGGCGCCTGCAACGCTATAACCCGTGAGGCTCGACGCGTCGCCGGATTCAAGCCGCGCGACCGCCTTTGACGAGACAGGTCCGCTCAGGCATCCAATACATCCGCCCAATAAAATGAAGGCAGCACCTTCGTCCACAGTTGGATCATCGTACTGAGAGGCGCCCAGAACCAGGTCCGCGTATCCGTCTCCATTGACGTCGCCAGCCGATGCGACTGTCGTTCCCAACCGGGCCCCGGCCTGGTCGCCGAGAATCAAGTTGAAAGGTGTCGGGCTGGCGTTGGCACCCCCTGATGCGCTTCCAGGGAGAACCATGACCGCTCCGGCGTCTCCTGCCCCCCATAGTCGGGCCATCCAACGACGACGTCGGAATAGCCGTCCCCATTAACGTCTCCGGCGCTGCCTACAGAAATGAATCCGTTGCCAGCTTCATTCGATTCGATCCGTGTAGCCGCTTCCGCCGCGCTCCTGCTCAAGATGCCGGGCAAGAATGAGTCTGCACGGAAGATGAAGGCCGCCGACTCATTGCTCTCGAAAACGCTGTAATTCCACGCGCCGACGATTACGTCCGACAATCCGTTTGCATCGACGTCGCCAGCAGAGGCAACCGTCGCGCCAAAAGCGTCGCCGGAGTTATTGCCGTTGAGGTAGGTCGCGGCCATGGCCGGGCCTCCGCTGTTAACCCCCGTTGGCCCGCCGCGAAAAATGAAGGCCGCGCCCGCGTCGGGCACGAGCTGGGGGGCGGGTCGTTAACGATCAAATGATCATACCCGGGCGCGCCCACGATCACGTCGGAGTAGCCATCGCCGTCGACATCGCCCGCCGACGCCACGCTATAACCTAAGGACGCCCCGGCCTGGTTGCCCCGCAGAATCGCGTTTGGAGCGGAGCCGCTCGGGATGCCTCCAGGACGCCCGTGAAAAACAAACGCAGCGCCCTCGTCGGACCCTTCGGGCGTCAAGGTCGATCCAACGATCACATCGTCGTAACCATCACCATTCACATCCCCTGCGCTCGCCACGCTTAGGCCAAAGTATTGATAGGGCACGGAGCCCCTTAGCCGGGTCGCGGCAGAGAAGTCGCCAAGGGTTGGAATTCCGGTCGGAGTTCCGTGAAAGATGAAAGCACCACCGCTCCGCACCGGCGGTTCATCGGGGTCGTTGTACTGGTAGGCTCCAACGATCACATCCGCATAGCCGTCTCCATTGACGTCTCCCGCGCTCGCGACGGTGTAGCCGAAAAGAGAATCGGACGAAGTCGAAAACAGACTCGCATCGACTGCTCCGGTCAAGATCGGATCGATTACGATCGGATAGACTGCGTTTGAATCATCGATGACCATTCGCAAGCGATCACTCGAGGGAGACTCGAAGTGCGACGCAAGCCGAGTCCCGCTCGCGTCGACGACCAGGAGTTTTGAATAGGCTAGATCGCGGCCCGCTGGCGTCTCGAGCACGACCGACTCGCCGACACTTCGCACCTTGGCCGGACTTACGGCCAGCTCGACCTGCAGCAACCCCGATCCCCCAGGCTGCGCCTCGAGCGTGAATCCCTGCTCTAGACCATCCGGCGCATTCTCGAACCACTCGACCAACCCGGGACGTCGAATTTCCACCCGGGCGCCGTCGTTCTCCACCTCGCCGGGCGACACCGGTTCGAGCCGCAGTCCGCGGCCGATCCCCGAGAGCCGAAGCGCAGCCATCTCCGACGCGCCCGGAGTCGTACGGTCGTGTACGCGGATGCCTGTCGGCTCGAAGTAGGTACGCAGCCCGTGGGCGCGGTTCGGAGCCTGGAGCCCTTCTTCGGATTTGCTTGCTCGATACTCCCTTTCGGCGATCTCATTCTGCACCCTCGTCACCCAATCTGATGAGGGCTTCCCGGTCGATTTTGAGTCGGGAGTCGCGGGCGCCAACGCGACCGTCACGGCCATCGCCACGGAGCAAATGATGAAGTTCTTCACGGGTACTCTCCTTGCAGCGACGGTCGAATCGAATAGGCCCCGAAGTCCAGGCTCTCAAACGGAGGTTCGCGGACAACGTCTTTCGCTCGGGTGCACTAATACGGGCAGACTACTTGCCGGACGCGGACCTCACATCGAGAAACTTTTATGCATCAACCCACGGCGCTGGTGATCACTGGATTAGTCTTGTTGCTCAAGTGCTTCAATCCTCGCAAAAGGGGATCCGGAATCGCGCGGAGCAAATTGATCTCATCGGCGGGATCAAAAACTCGCTCTGAGCCTGCGAAGCAGGCCGGCCGAACTCCGCACTACGGGAAGATTCGGGCCCGAACGGCTCGCTTCAAGAAAACGCGCAACCCCAACCGGGCGCGGCACTGCCTATTTGCCAGCAAACTCATCAATCCAATTGCCGCCATTATGCATATTCCCGCATCAGGCTCTGGCACCTCGCCAGCTGCTCTTTGTCCGACTTCGAGCTCCAGCGTTGGTCCAGACACCGACCCCGACCACGGCTCGATTCTAACGGTGTCGAGACTTAACGTGGGGCCCGAGGACTCGCCGCCAGCCGAGACGACACGCACCCCCTCGAGTCTTAGCGTTGGCCCAAAGGCGTCTTGGGCTGAAGCGCTTGTCCCAAAAAACAACCCGGACGCTGCTGAAAAAAGCGCCATCACCTTCGAAATTCGAAAATGCGGCCAGCTCGACTCTACACAGCTAGCTACGGCCAACTTGTTTCCCATTTCCGGCTACCTTCAGCGCTAACGATTTTGATCCTCGCCTCGCCTAGAATCGTGCCCCGCAGCTCTAGAATCTACACACTGCACAACAGCTGCTAAAAACCGGGTATCCCCAGGAAGGGTCGAAGTCCGCTCACAACTCCCCGTCTCAGACGAAACTTGACAAGATGCACCGCCAGTGACGCCCTGACTGGGGACAACATATCCGTTGGAGCAGCCGCAAATCGGAGGATTCCCACTGAGAATCGTCCTGCACGAAACAACAGAACTCCCAACTATTCCCGGCGGACCTTGCGGTCCCGGCGGCCCCTGAGGACCCGGCGGCCCGCCAGGATCCCCTCGCGGGCCCTGCGGTCCAGTCGGACCCACGGGTCCAACAGGGCCTGGCGGGCCCTGGGGCCCTGGCGATGAAACCGTGGCCAGAATTTCGCTGACTGACCAACCTCCCACAAACGTCGCGTTCAACGCCCAGGGAACCGGGTTGATTCCTATTCTCGGCGAGAGCTGTTCAACCGGAGAGTTGACCGTACGCTGCACGCTGAACTCAAGCTGCCGATCGAGGGTATTAGGCTGACCGATCGGAGCGGTATTCGAGAAGAGCGCTCCGATGCTAGGGTGGTTGGGAACCGCTGCGTTGCTAACGAAGAGTCGAAATTCCCCGCTCGGCCCCAAAGGCACATCGAGATAAACTAGTTCGGTTAACGCAGCCTGGGTCGAGGTAATCCCGACCTTCATCAAATGGAGCGGGCCCGGCGTTGGAGAACCGTCCAACTCCGTTAACCTCCCTTCGACGACGAACAGATCAGATGGTGGAATCCCGTGTGATGTGAGGGGCCCAAGGAAGCTCGTACCTCCCGCAGTCGGATAGACGGGCGGCCCGAACTGGGCCCTTGCTTGATCTGGCGAGAAAGCGGCGAACAGCACGGCGAAAACCATCGTGGCAATGAGAAGAAATCTCTTGGGATCACGATGGCTGCGGCGGCCGATCCGTTGCGTTCCGAAGTGGTCGATGTTCAATCTTCACTCCTCGAGCTGAGCCTGACGGATTCCAAAGCGTAGAGGCGATGAGTCAGACATTCGCGATCACATGATTGCCGGCTGGAGATTCGAAGAACTTCGCGGTTCTCTCGATCGCATATAGACGAATCGACCGCTAGGACTGACACAGTTGTCGAGTCCAAGACTTCGGCGGCTTTGGCGCTTCACTCCGACAGACTTGGTCGCCACGCCTTGCCAGTTTTACACCGAGTGGGAAACGTCTCCTACCCCCAAACGTAGGGGGAGAGCGTCACGCTACGGGTTAATCGAGTCGATGCTTTCCCATGTCGAATGCCTTCGATGCTGTGGGATTCGATGGGAAGGTCTTATCTCTCGACGGCGCGATTGGGCGAGCGCGATCCGGTTAAATTGAGCAGTAGACGCGATGGCACATCTGAAAAACTGCCCAGGCGAATGGGCAATGCGTCTCCCGCTCCCTCTCAATTCACATATCTGACCAGTCCTGCAATGGCAGCCTAAATGTGGCCAGGCTTCCAGACGGCACGCCCGGAATCGACAAGGACCTTTCAGTCTCAAGACTCCTGCTCGGCGATGGACCCGACGTACGTCTCCGGCTTGGCGATGCCCATCCCCCTAGTTTTAGGGGGTTCCAGAGGGCGAAGGGCTCAAACCAACCAGATAGGTCTCGGAGGGGGACGGCCCCCAAGCTACGATTCCGAATGATGCGGGCGCCCGCCGGAGTTCGACCACGAAGTTAGAGACCCGGAAGGAGTTCTTCGTGGCGATGGAAAGACTGCGGACCCACAGCCTCCTCCGAGACAACAGAAACGCACTGCCTTACCGAATCCGACATCCGTCCCATCATCCGCCTCCTCGGCGACACCCTCTCCCACCCCGGCCCCGAGCTCGACCGCAAGCATTTCCTCCTCGCCGGCCTCGCCCGCCTCGTCGGCGCCGACGTCTGGGTCTGGGTCGCGCAGAAAGGCGGGGCGACCCCGGCGACGTCACCTACTTCTCGATGATCGACGGCGGCTGGAAGAGCGACCGCCAACGCGGCATCGCGACCGGCGCGACCTGGTCGAAGGAGAATCAGCCTCTCCACGACCTCATGCAGCCGAAGTTCTTCGCCATGCTCCGATCCGACGCCTACGACGATGCGGCGTGGTATGCGACGGAGCTCTACAAGCAGTTCCGAGAGCCCGCCGAGCTCGACGACATCATGTTCACAGGCGTCCGCATCTCGCAGGACGTCGTCAGCGCGATCGGCCTCCACCGCAATCTCGGCCGACCCCCCTTCGGCGAGCGCGAGCGGAGGATCGCCCACATCATCACGTCGGAGGTCGAATGGCTCCATCGATCGGGCATTCCCGAAATCGACCTCGCCCCCGTCGACGATCTGAGCCCGCGACAACGCCACGTCATGCTGATCCTTCTCTCCGGGCGATCACGCAAAGATCTCGCCGCCGAGCTTTCGATCTCGACCCATACGGCCAACGAATACGTCTCGGAGGTCTACGCTCGGCTCGGCGTGCATAGTCGCGCCGAGCTGATGGCTCGATTCATCCACGGCGAGCTTTCGAGATCGAGGTCGAACGATGTCTGACGAGCGATCGGGTTGGCTCTCCGAAGACGACGTCCGCGCCATCGTTCGCCTCCTCGGCGACACACTCTCGCATACCGGCAACGATCTCGATCGAAAACGCTTCCTGCTGACCGGCCTCGCCCGACTCGTCGAGGCGGACGTCTGGGTCTGGATCGCCCAGAAAGGCGGTCCCAACGCGAGCGACATCACCTACTTCACGATGATCGACGGCGGCTGGACGAGCGAGCGTCAACGCGGGATCGCAACGGGCGCGACTTGGTCCGAGGAGGCCCAGCCCTTCAATCAGCTGGTCAAACGCGAGCGAACCTACGTGTTCACGCGAACGGACGCCTACGACGACGAAGCGTGGTACGGGACGGATCTCTTCAAGCGTTTTCGCGAGCCCGCGGGTCTCGACGACGTTCTGGGAACCGGGGTGCGGATCCGAGAGGACATCGTCAGCTCGATCGGACTCCATCGCAATCTCGGCAGACCGCGCTTCTCAGAACGGGATCGGCGGGTCGCCGAGGTCGTGACGACCGAAGTCGAATGGCTCCATCGGGTCGGTATCCCGGACATCGACGCGACGCCCGTCGACAACCTGACTCCCCGCCTCCGGCACGTCATGTTGCTGCTTCTCTCCGGCAGCTCCCGCAAGCAGATCGCCTCGGAGCTCGCGATCTCGACGCATACGACGAACGAGTACGTCGCGGACGTCTACGACCGGCTCGGCGTCCGCAGCCGCGCCGAGCTGATGTCGCGCTTCATCCAGGGGAAGACGTCTAGAGCTTCACGTTGAACGTGATCCCCAGGGTCCGGGGACTGCCGAGGAACGAGATGTTGCCGAACTGATTGTCGACCCGCAAAAAGTTCGTGACGTAGGTCTGGTCCGCGAGGTTGTATCCGTAGACGGTCAGGCCGAGCTTCCCGTCTCCGGTCTCGAATCCGATCTGGAAATTGACGACGCCGTAACCGTTCTGGCGCGTGAAGCGATCCTGGAAGACGTTGAAGTAGGTCGCGGTCTGGTATCGGTAGTCGATTCTCGGGGTCATGAAGCCGAGCTCGCCGAGCCGCAATCGGATTTCGCCGCCGAGGGCGAGAGCCAGCTCCGGGGCCCTCGGCAACCGGTTTCCAGACTGATCGGGGCTCGCGGCCGGAGCGTTGACGTCGATGGCGTCGAGATGCTCGAATTCGGACTCGAGCCAGGCGAGACTGCCATCGACTGCGATTTCGCCGGGAAGCGACAGCTCGACCCCGAGCTCGAGGCCGTAGAGCGTCGCCTGCCCTGCGTTCTCGATGCTCGGGAAAGGGACGGCCGCGCTCGGCGGGATGATCTGAAGCTGCATGTCGCGGTAGTCGTAGTAGAAGAACGCGCCCTCGACGCGCACGCGATCGCCGAGCAGATCGGCCCGCCCGCCGAGCTCGGCGGCCCAGAGGGACTCGGGCCTGATCGGGCCCGGCTGGTTGATCGCGGTATTGAAGCCCCCTGCCTTGTAGCCGCGCGAGCCTTTCAGATAACCGAGGAAGGAGTCGCGCGGATGCCAGGTCAATGCGATCTCGGGCGACCATCCATCCCAGGATCCGTCGGTCGTGAAGTCGCTGACGGAGACGCCGTTCAGGCGTTCGTCGAACGCGTGCTCGCGACGCTCGTAGCTGTAGCGCGTGCTTGTGGACAGTCGGAGATGGGCGGGCAGCGCGAGAGCGATCTCGCCGAACAGGGCGAGCGCGTTCGTTCGGATCCGACCCTTCGTCCGGTCGTCGATCCCGGCGAGCGGGAACCGCGGGTTCAACCGCTGCCTCGCCTGCTCGTGCTGGAAGAAGCCGCCGACCAGCCAGTCGACGCGACCGCCGGGCGACGACGCGACCCGGACCTCCTGCGTCGCCGATCGGGAGCGTTCGTCGACGTCGTTCGTGACGAAGGGCAGCTCGGTCCCGTCGAGGTCCAGCTTCTCGGCGAGATCGTTGGCGCGGAAGGCCGTGATCGAGGCGATCTCGACGGCATCGGTCCCGACGTCGAGCTCGATGCGTCCGCCCGCTTGTTCGCCCCGCGCATGGGGCGAGCGATCCAGGAAGACCCGACGGCGATCGTCGGGCACCGTTCCCCCCGCCAGGAACGCGGGAGATCCCGCCAGGGGCTCGGCGAGGCGCGGCGTGAGTCCGCGGGTTCCGGTATCCCTCGAGTAGTCGCCGCCGACGAGGATCGAAGCGTTCGCGTTGAGCTGGTAGCTCGCCTGGAGTCGCAGCGCGTCGAAGTCTTCGCCCTCCGATCCCTCGCGGCGGAGGACGTTTCGCAGGTAGCCATCCTGCTGCTTGTGCATGCCGGCGAGTCGGACTGCGCCTCGTCCTTCACTGAGCGGAACGTTCAGCGCGTATCGGAAGCGAGCCAGCTCGAACGAGCCGTAGGTCAGGTCCGCCTCGGCCCCAACCGCCGAGTCCGGCCGGCGAGAACGAACATGAATCACGCCGCCCGTCGCGTTGCGGCCGAAATGGAGGCCCTGGGGTCCGCGCAGGACGTCGATCCGGTCGATGTCGAAGAGATCGATCAGGGCGCCGGCGGAACGCGGGCGGTAGACCCCGTCGACGACGACGGCGATACTCGATTCGACGCCCGCGCTGATCAGATCGCTGCCCACGCCGCGGAGATAGGGATGGGCGACGGCGGAGTTGGTCGAGACGACGAGCCCCGGAACCCGACCGGCGAGGTCGCGACTGTCGAGCAACCCGCCGCGATCGAGATCCCGCCCGTCGATCGTCTCGACCGAAGTCGTCGGCGGGATCTCCGAAAGCCTGCGCGAATCCCCGTTGACGACGATGGTCTCGACGGAATCGTCGGCGATGGCGGTCCGAGGGGGGGCCAGTCCCAGATCGAGCAGGACGAGCCATGCCACGACCCAGGCCGGACGCCGCCGGTTCCCCCCGGGCCAAGCACGCCCTAGCAAGCCCGGTCGCTCGGCCCAGCCGGCCCAGCCGGCCCGGGTGGAATGCAATCGTTCTTGGAGAATCGCCCACCAGAAGGGACGCGAGCCACGCACCAGGAATGCTCCGCGGGATTCGACACGCCCGCGCGTCGAGGCTCGGACTCTCGAGCGCCCTATCATGACCTTGGGCCAGCCAATTTCAAGTCCCTGCCCGGTTCGTCGACGGATCGCCTCGGATCCCCGCTCGCAGGGCGCCGCCGGAAGGGAGTCGATTCGGCGCTGGGCGTAACGCTTTCCGGGCCTTGGACCCGTCTACCCGAACTTCGCCGTATCGATGATCGCCCGCTCGTGCGTCCCCTTCGAAATCAACCGCCCCTCGCATTCGACCTCCGTCTCGAACGTCAGCCTCCGCTTCTCGATCTTCGCGAGCTTGCAGCGGACGACGATCTCCTTCCCCGACGGTGCGGCGCCCTGGTGGCTGACGCAGACGTGGGTCCCGACGGTCGCCTGACCCGGCGCGAGGGAGGGCTGGACCGCGAGCAGACAGGTCCCCTCGATGAGCCCGATCATGTTGGGCGTACCGAGGACCTTGACCGGGAGGTGCGGCGGCGCCATGTCGTCGGTCACGGTGTAGCGCTGCTCGTTCGATAGGCCGATCTCGATCGCCATGGCTTCTGCTCCTTCGGTCCGTGGATGGGGGCTCGAAGTCTTCGTTCGGTCCGGGGACGCATCGTGCGCACTCCCGGCCGAGCATGCCTCGCCGCTTCGCCGCCTGCACGCCAGGGAATCCCCTCCGCGATGCGCTCCCGACTCCGGCCCCGGGCCTGGAGCCGTAGCCCGCGGACCGCGCAACGTTCGAGGCTGAGGGCGCGGGTCCCGAAGCTCTGAGGGGTGATTCGGGGGCGGAAAAACGCTGAAGGACGAGCTCGGGACAAATGCAACAGGCGCGGTGATCGATCGGCCTGAAGCGAGCGCCACTCCGACCGCGTTTGGGTGTAGGATGGGGCATCGATCGGCAGGCCGATCCAGACCGGACGGAAGCCCCGACCGGAACCGTCATGCGCTCGATGCGGCGACATTCCGCATCGGAGCTGCCGAGGAGGTCCACGAAATGCGCATCCTGAGCTCTCTGCTCGTCGTCTTCACAGCCTTGCTGACAGCTTCGACCGCGACCGCCCTGACCTTCGTCGTAACGGCCACCACCTCTTCGGGCGCCCCGCTCAATGCGCCCAACATCGGCGACGTGATCACGATCAACATCCGCATGTCCAATCCGAGCGGCGCCGCCATCTATGGCATCGGCGCCGGCGTCCAGGGCTGGGACAACTCGATCCTCGAGTTCGTCTCGGGCGAGATGAACACCGGCCCCTACTTCTGCCCGACGGCCGCCTGCACCGCCGGCCTGGGCAACAGCCTGAGCTTCCCGTCCGACGAGAACACGGGCAACTTCCTCGCGGGCCCGGGCGACGTGCAGAACGTGGCCGGCGTCGGCAGCTACGTCCCGCTCGTCCAGGCCATCTCGACGACGGGTCGGGCCGGGACTGGGGCGCGCGATCCCGGACTCGACGGCGTCGTCAACGGCGGCGATGCGCAGTTCCGGGTGGTCTTCCGTGTTGCCGCGCCCGGCCAGACCGTGATCGACATCGGAACGAACGCCAACCCGAGTCTCGGCAACGTGGTCGTGCTGACAGGCGGCGTGACCGAACAGGCGATCAACGCGACGATCCTGACCGGCTGGGTCCCGGAGCCGGGAACGGCGCTGCTCCTGGGCCTCGGTCTCGCGGGGCTCGCGTCGGCGGGTGGACGAGGTCGAACGCGCGACATCTGACCTCCGAGACTCCTTGCAGACGCCACGCTGAATCGAGAACGCCCTGACTCCGAGAGGAGCCAGGGCGTTGTCGTTCCGAGCCCCCGCGCGATCTGTTATCAATCCGAACGAAGACCCGATTCGAACGCAGCACGAGGAGACGACGATGAGCGAACGACGATCCGGCATGGCGAAACACGACTTCTCCGGCCGCGTGGCCCTCGTGACCGGCGCCGCCGGCGGCATCGGCCGCGCGACCGCCATCGAGCTCGCCCGCGCCGGCGCCAAGGTCGCCGTCGCCGACATCGACCTCGACCACGCGCGTAACACGGTCTCCCTGATCGAGAACGCCGGCGGGACGGCGCTCGCGATCCGCGTCGACGTCGCCGACCCGGTCTCCGTGGCCGCGATGGTGAAGACGACCGTCGATCGCTTCGGTCGCCTCGACTTCGCCCACAACAACGCGGGCGTGATGGGCGGCGGCCGTCCGCTCGTCGAGATGCCCGACGAGGTCTGGCTGCGCGCGATCGGCGTCATGCTGACGGGCGTCTTCTACTGCATGAAGCACGAGATCCCCGCGATGATCCGCGGAGGCGGCGGCGCGATCGTGAACACGTCGTCCGGCGCCGGCGTGATCGGCGTGCCGAACCAGGCCGACTACGTCGCCGCCAAGCACGGCGTCATCGGCCTCACGAAATCGGCCGCCCTCGAGAACATCACGAAGAACGTCCGCATCAACTCGATCTGTCCGGGCACCGCCCGCAGCCGCATGGTCGAGGGCTGGCTCCAGGGGTCCGAAGAGGCCGAGCGCCAGGTCGCGAGTCTCCACCCGATCGGCCGCATCGCCGAGCCCGAGGAGATCGCGCGCGCGGTCTGCTGGCTGCTCTCGGACGACGCTTCGTTCGTGGTCGGCGCGACGATCTCGGCGGACGGTGGGTATACGGTGCCCTGAGCCGCTCAGTGGCCGTCGCGTCGGGTGGAGCGACCCTCGACGCCCCTCGTCGGCCCGCTCCTTTTCTCGTACCGTCGAAGCGATGTCTTTCGCGTTCGACCCCTACGACGCGCGCCACTTCGACGACCCACAGCCGGCCTTCCGCCGCTTGCGCGACGAGCTCCCCGCCTATCACAACGCCGAGCGCGGCTTCTGGGTCCTCTCGCGCTTCGAGGACGTCTGGCAGGCGCTGCGCGATCCCGGGACCTTCTCCTCGGCGCGCGGGATCACGATCCTCGACGAGCACAACGCCGCCGCCCCGCCGATGATCCTGACGATGGATCCGCCGCGGCATGGCGTGCTGCGGACGAAGGTGAATCGCGGGTTCACGCCGCGGCGCATCGCGGGGCTCGAGAGCTGGATCCGCGACGAGGCAACGGCGCTGCTCGATCGCCTCGAGGCCCGCGGCGAGGGCGATCTCGTCTCGGATTTCGCGACACCCCTGCCGACGGCGGTCTTCGCCGAGCTGCTCGGCGTCCCCGAGTCCGAACGCGACGCGTTCCGGCGCTGGTCCGACGCGACCTGCGCCATGAGCCCCGATCCCGCGGCGATGGCCGCGGGCAAGCAGGCGATCGCCGAGCTGACGAGTCTGTTTGGCGAGCTCACCGAACAGCGGCGAAGTCGACCGACCGACGACCTGATCTCCGCACTTGCGAACGCGGCCGCGAGCGAGGGCGAGGAGCCCATGAGCGAGTCCGAGCTGACGGGCTTCTGCGTGCTGCTCCTCGTCGCCGGCCTCGAGACGACGGCCTCGCTCATCGCGACGGGTGCTCTACGCCTGGCCCAGCATCCGGACCAGCGCGCGCGGCTCGCGCGTGATCCGCGCGGTATCCCGAACGCGGTCGAGGAGATGGTGCGTTACGACAGCCTGATCCCAGGCAACGCGCGGACGTTGACTCGGGACATCGAGCGCCACGGTCAGAAGCTCCCTGCCGGCGACAAGATCCTCCTGCTCTACGCCGCCGCCAACCGCGACGATCGGGAGTTCCCGGATGGCGATCGCTTCGACGTCGGACGCGCGATCGATCGCCACGTCGCCTTCGGCAACGGCATCCATTTCTGTCTGGGGGCCTCGCTCGCGCGGCTCGAGGCGCGCGTCGCCTTCGAGGAATTGCTGCGGCGCTTCCCGGACCACGAGCTCGCGACGCAGTGTCGCTGGACACAGCTCGTCCCGACCCGCTCGCCGGTCTCGCTGCCGATCCGGCTGCGCTGACGCGTCGAGCCGGACGGATCAATGTCGACGCCGACAAACAGATCGTGCGTCTTTGGAGGAGATGGAAGATGCCGAGCCGGAAGAAGACCGCGACGCCCCGCCGTGCGACCGGAAAGAAGCGCGCCGCCGCCGGCGCGCGACCAAATGCGAAGCGCGCGGCCCGCGCGGTGGCCAGTGGTGCCAAAGCTGCCCCCGCCCGCCTCGCCGCCCTCGAGCGCGAAGTCCAGCGCCTGGCCGACCTCGAGGCCTGTCGCCGACTGCGCGTGACCTACTTCCGCTGCCTCGACACCGCGAACCTGAAGGACATGAAGTCGATCCTGACCGAGGACTTCTCCTGCTACTGCGCCGGCGGCGAATACGTCTACCAGGCGAAGAGCCGCGCCGAGTTCCTCGAGGTCACGGAGAACAGCTTCCATACGGAGATCGTGACCCAGCACAACGGCCACGGCGCCGAGGTCGAGCTCCTGAGCGAGACGCAGGCGACGGCGCTCGTCTACTTCAACGACCTGGTCTACCACTTCCGCTCGAAGGAGTTCCTGATGGGGACGGGTCTCTACAAGGACCGCTACCGCAAGGACCCCGACGGCGTCTGGCGCATCGAGTACGGCGAATACGAGCGCATCTACGAGATCACCGAGATCCTCGAGCGCGCTCCCCACTTCACCGCCCACTATCTGGCGAAGCACGGCAAGCAGCTCCCCGCCGCCGCGCGTTACGACGCGACGACGGGGAGGTATGTCTGATCATGATCTGATGGGCATGAGCGACCCTCGATCGGCAGGCCCTGCTAAGATGCCACCCATGTCGACGAAAGATGCCGTCCGCGCGCTCCTGGATCGTCTTCCCGATGACTGCAGTCTCGAAGACGTCCTCTACCACCTCTACGTCGTTCAGCAGATCGAGCTGGGTCTTGCCGAGGCGGATGCCGGCAATGTCATCCCCCACGAGCAAGTGGTTCAGGAGCTCGAGCGGCGATGGATACTCGGCGCCGAGTAGTCTGGTCGCGACCCGCTCTGGACGCGCTCAATGATGCCCTCGCATACATCGCAGCCGAGTCGGCTTCCGGCGCGGCTTCGGTCGCTCGGGCAGCGCTCGAAAGTGCCGAATCTCTATCGACCCTCGCGGAGCGGGGACGCGTCGTTCCCGAAATCGGACGTGCGTCGATCCGAGAGATCTTCGTGTTCCGATATCGCCTGCTGTATCGAGTGGGATCCGACCGTGTGACCGTGATCGCCTTCCTGCATGGCGCACGTGATTTCGAACGATGGCGCCGCGGCCTTTCCCAAGATTGAGCCCAGCCTCACCACCCCGCCGAGACGAGAACGCCGCCCACCGCGAGCCGCCCCGGCTCCCGCCTCGTGCCGCCCCGCCCCCCGAGTGCCCCAGCCGGCGCCCGCACATCGAGACTCGGCCCCCGAGCCGCCTAACGATACTTCCCGATCACCGTATCCCCGAACCGCTTGATCGCGTCGAGCTTCTCCTGCAGCGCCGACGGCGGGGCGTAGACGTTCCAGACCGAGGCGACGCCGTGGGTCACGCCGACGTCCTCGACCTCCTTGAAGGCCGAGACGGTCGCGAGCGTCGGGTCGCCGGCATGGATCTGGAAGGGCTCCTTGTCCTTGCCGTACTCGCGGCGCAATCGGCCGAGCTCGCCGATCATGCGGACGAGCTCCTCGCGGCTCGAGCCCGCCGAGGTCCAGCCGTCGCCGAGGCGCGCCGCGCGGCGCAGCGCTGGCGCCGAATGCCCGCCGACGATCAACGGCACCGGCTTCTTCGGCGTCGGATTGAGCTTCATCTCGCCGAACTGGAAGTGCTCGCCCTCGTACTTGAAATAACCGCCCTTCATGAGTCCGCGCACGATCTCCATGCACTCGTCCATTCGCTTGCCGCGGGTCTTCCACTCGATGCCGAGATAGGTGAGGTCCTCGAGCCAGGGGGTGATCCCGACGCCGAGCAGGATGCGGTCGTTCGAGAAGCACGCGAGCGAGGACCACTGCTTCGCCGCGAGGACCGGATGCCGGCTCGCGAGCTTGTAGACCGAGGGATAGAGGAAGAGCGTCTTCGTGACGGCGGCCATCGCCGAGAGCATCATGACCGGGTCGTACATCGGCATGTTCTCGAGGAAGCTGCGATCGGTCTCGTAGTAGGGGTACTTCGAGTCCGAATGCTTCGGGTACATGTAGCTGTCGCCGACCTGCAGACCCCAGAAGCCCGACTTCTCGGCCTCCTGGGCCATGGGGAGGGCGTGCTCGATGTTGGACTGCAGACCGATGCCGAGAACGAATTTCATGGAGCCTCCGTGGACGCGCGCGGCGTCCGTTGATGGGGTCAGCCCTCGAGCCCGAGCAGCCGCGCCGCATTCCCGCGCAGGACGAGATCGAGCTCGCGGTCGTCGAGCAGTCCCTCGAAGCGCGCGATCGCGTCGCGGGTCCGCGGCCAGGTCGAGTCCTGATGCGGGTAGTCGGTCTCGAAGCAGATCTGGCGGACGCCGATGCGTTCGCGCGCTTCGAGGCCCGCGACGTCGTCGTAGAAGCAGACGGTGATCTGCGGCATGTAGGCGCTCGGGAGCTCGGGAAGCGTATTCGGGCCCGTTCCCCAGATCGTCTTCTTCCAGAGGTTGTCGGCGCGCTCGAGGACGTAGGGGATCCAGCCGATCTGGCCCTCGGCGAAGCAGACGCGGAGGTCGGGGTAGCGCGCGAGCGCGCCGGAGAAGAGCCAGTCGGAGAGCGCCATCGAGGTCGTCAGAAAGCCTAACGTTGCGGTAACCGCGGGCGGTGCGTCGCTCGACGAGGTCAGGAAGGTCGAGCCCGAGCCGATGTGCATGAAGATCGCGGTCCCGGTCTCGGCGCAGGCGGCGAGGAAGGGCTCCCAGTGTCGACCCGGATCGTGGATCGTGGGCAGGCCGAGCTTCCCCGGCAGCTCCGAGAAGGCGACCGCGCGCACCCCGCGCTTCGCGTTGCGCCGCACCTCCGTCGCCGCGAGCGCCGGATCCCAGAGCGGCACGATGCAGAGCGGGATCAATCGCTTGGGCGCCGCCCCCGACCACTCCTCGACCATCCAGTCGTTGTAGGCGCGTATGCCGGCGAGCGCGAGCTCCTTGTCCTTGCGCTCCGAGAACATCTGGCCGCAGAAGCGCGGGAAGGTCGGGAAGCAGAGCGACGCTTCCATGTCGTTGAGATCCATGTCGGCGAGGCGCGCCTTCGGGTCGTAGCAGCCCGGGCGCATCTGCTCGAACGCGATCGGCCCCATCCACCACTGGGACTCGTCGTAGCCGGCGCAGGCGTTCAGCATCTGATGCGACCAGACGAGATCCTCGTAGATCCAGAAATCCGTCTTCGGCCCGTCGCCGCCGCGGCGGATCGTCTGGATGCCGTTGATCCACTCGATCGAATGATGGTCGTTCACGACGCGCGGCCCGCGCTCGCGATGCTTCGCCGGCAGCCAGCGCTGCCAGAGATCGGGCGGCTCGATCACGTGGTCGTCGATCGAGATGATGCGGGGGATCGCGCGCATGGACGGGGCTCCGGGGGACGGCTTCGCGGTCTGAGCGTAACGAGGACGAAGCTTCGGGCAAGGCGAGTCGGATCGCGACGAAAGGTGTCGGGAGGACAGAAGCGGACCGGAAAGATGGCGAAGCGGCAGGCCCGGGACCGTTGCGTAGACTCCGGGGCATGCGTGGCGATTCGGAATCGACGAGCATCGTGACCCGAACGGCGTTCAGGCATCGATCAGCGCTGCTCGCGACGATTCTGGCGACGCTGCTCGTCGCGGGCTGCTCGCCCGATGAAGCCGCGAATCCGGGCCCGGTCCCGTCCGTCGACATAGGCGAGGGATCCCCGGCGGCATCCGCATCGACAATGCCGGCCACGGAGCCGGCCACGGAGTCGGACACAGAGACGAACGGAACACCCGCGAACGGGCTCGAGATCGAGTCCCTCGATCTGCGCTTCCAGGAACGCCGGCTGCATCTGCTCGTCGCGGGACCCGCGACGTCCGCCACAGGCCCCGCGACGGAGAACGACTCGGTCCTCCTGCTCCACGGGGCGCGCTTCGACAGCGAGACCTGGCGCGGACTCGGGACGCTCGAAAAGCTGGCCGAGCGCGGGACGCGCGTCGTCGCCGTCGATCTACCCGGCTTCGGCCGTTCGGAGGCGAGCGCGCTTCCGGACGACGGACTGCTCGCGGCGCTGCTTCCGGTCCTCGAGCGCGAGGTCGATCTCGTGCGGCCCGTCGTCGTCGCACCGTCGATGAGCGGGCGCGTCGTGTTTCCGTTTCTCGCGGCGAGAACGAGCGCGGCGCCAGCCGGGGAGCGAGTGGCGGATCGAATAGCGGATCGAATAGCGGATCGGATCGCGGGGCTCGTCGCGTTGGCGCCGGTCGGCGTTCCTCGCTTCGAGGCATCGCTCGCGGCGCTGCAGCTCCCGACCCTGATCATCTGGGGCAGCGAAGATCGCGTCGTCCCGGTCGCCCTGGCGGAGCGGATGCACGCGCTCGTCGCCGGAAGCCGGCTCGAGATCCTCGAAGGCGCGGGCCATGCGAGCTACGTCGATCGGCCGGACGAATTTCACGCCGCGCTGATCGCGTTCCTCGATGCGTTGCCCCGGGAAGAGCGCTCACGCAAGGAACGCCGTTGAGAATTCGATCGTAGCCGCCCCGATGCTCGGGAGAGTCGGGCCTTCAGCCCTTCTTCCGTGATCGGACCGCGCGATTCGATTTTTCGGCCCTCGCCGTCGGTCGAACCGCTCTCAGTCCCGTCGCCACTCCGGCCCCGGCATCACGCGCCGCATGAACTGATCGAAGAGGGGAACCGTGAAGGCGGTGTCCCCGTGGTTCGGGCTCCAGATCATGCCCTTCGAGATCAGCTTGTTTCGGGTCGGCCCGAGCGCAGTCACCTTCTTTTCGAGCACGGCTGCGATGTCACCCGATCGATGCGGTCCAGGGCCGAGCTCCGCCATCGCGCGCAAATAACGCTTCTCGGCCGGCGTCAGTCGATCGAAACGTACCCGAAAGAAGCTCTCGTCGAGCGCGGCGACGGCCGAACGCGACGCGAGGCGGACGTCCTCGAACGTGATGGGCGACCCCGTCGCCGCGTCCCAGGCGTGCTTGCCCCATTCCTGGAGGAAGTACGGGTAGCCACGCGTCTCCCGAACGATCTCGTCGAGAGCCGCCTCCTCGAATTCGACCTCTTCGACTCGGGCAGGCTTGGCGAGGGCGCTCCGAGCGGAATCGTCGTCGAGCGGACCAACCTCGGGAAAATCGAAGAGACGCTCCGCGTACGACTTCGCGCGCCCCATCTGACCCCGCAGCTGCGGAAGCCCGGCCCCGACGAGCACGACGGGCAGTCTTCGCTGCGCGGCTCGATGGAGCGCAGTGATGAGCGAAGCGAGCTGCTCCTCTTCGACGTACTGAAGCTCGTCGATGAAGAGCGCGAGCGCGGTTCCCGCCGATTTCGCGGCCTGACCCACGACTTCGACGAGCTGCTGGAGATCGTGTTCGAGATCGCCGTTGTCTGCGAGCCCGGGCTCGGGCTCGAGATCGATGCCGACCTCGATGTCCTGGTACTTGACCTTGAGTGCGCCGACGAATCCAGCAAGCGCGCGCAGTGCGCGCTCCGCCAATGCCTTCGCCTGCTTGTTGAGCGAAAGACGAAGCAAGGCCTGGCGCAGCTGTGGCGCCAGCAGGGCTGGCAGCGATCGCGACTCGGGTGCCTCGATTCGAATCGTCTGGATGCCGCTGGCCTCGGCGTCATCCCGCATGCGATCGAGCAGAACGGTCTTGCCTACCCCCCGAAGCCCGACCATCAGGACACTCTTGGCGGGGTTGCCCAGACGCGCCCGCTCGAGGGCGACTCGCACCGTCTCCCGGAGCTCGTCGCGGCCTGCGAGCTCAGGCGGCGCACTGCCCGCCCCGGGGGAATAGGGATTGCGTACAGGGTCCATCAAGAGCCAGTTATACCGAGTTTATCGAGTTTATCCAAATCCGATAATTTGAATAAACTCGGTCAAACTCGCACCGCCCCTGCCCCCCCTACCCCTGCTTCGCCGTCGTCTTCGGCTCGTCGACCTTGAAGTTCTTGTCGCGGAGCTTCGCGAGCAGGTCGTCGATGGTCCCGGTGTTCAGGACCTCCTGGAACTGCGAGCGGTAGTTCGAGACGAGCGAGACACCCTCGATCACGACGTCGATGATGCGCCAATCGTTCGCCTGCTTGCGCAAGCGATACGAGACCTCGGCCCCGGAGAACTGGCCGCCGACGATGCGCGTCTTGACGGTCACGTCGTTTCGCTGCTCGACCTGGGCGGCGTAGACGTCGACGCGCTCCTGGTCGTAGCGATCGAGGCGCGTGCCGTAGGTATGCGAGAGGTGGCGCTTGAACTCGCGGACGAAGGTCGTGCGCTGCTCGGGCGTGAGCTTGCGCCAGTTCCGGGCGAGCACGAGCTTCGACATCGTCGTGAAGTCGAAGAGCTCGTAGGCGATCGCCTCGATCTCGGCGACGCGCTTCTCGGTGGGATCGCCCTTGCGGGCGAGGATCGCGACGATCTTGACGGCCGTCTCGTCGATCAGCTTGCGCGGCGCCTCGGTCAGCGCGGCGTTCGCCGGCGCCTTCGCAGCGGCCGCAGCCTGGGCGAGCGCCGGCAGCGGCAGCGCCGGGACGAGCGCCGCAAAGACGACGGCGATCGACGTCCAGGCGACGAGTCGTCTGGCCGGTCGGCCGAGTCCGATCGCGAACCGCCCGAAGGTCGCCGGTCGGAGCGTTCGCCGTCCCGCCGCGTCCGTCCCCGAGAATCGTCCCGCCCGATCGATCGAATCAGTCTTCACCATCGCCTTCTTCGCCTCCCGTCTCGTCGTCTTCCGAGGAGCCGTCGGCCGCAACCGCCTCCGGATCCCCCTCGTTCAATGCATCGGAGGCCGCATCCGGATCGCCCGACCCGGCCTCGCCGCTCCCGTCGTCGTCGACCGCGCCTTGCTCGTCGACCGCGGCGCCCGCGTCGGAATCGCCGTCGGAGTCCGTCCCGGCGTCCTCCTCGAGATCGAGGTCGTAGCTCTCCTCGTCGTCCTCTTCGTCGAGCTCGTAGAGATCCTCGTCGACGGCGGCCGCGCTATCGGTCGAGTCGAGGACCCGCGCCTGGCGATTCGAGAGGTAGGCATTGCGGACGAAGGCGTAGTAGTCGAAGGCGTCCTTCCGGGAGCCCTCGATCTCCTCCAGGTAGATCGCGCGCAGGTTGAGCATGCGATAGGCATAGGTCCCGACCGAGACCCCGGTCGTCTCCCAGGTGGAGAGTCCGACGACGTCGAACCAGAAGAAGTTCATGTACGCATAGGCCCCGGCGGTCGTGTCGGCGATCTCGCCGATGCCATCCCGCAGGGTGTACGGCCCGAGGATCGGGACGACCAGGTAGGGACCCGGCGGGACGCCCCAGTAGCCGAGCGTCTGGCCGAAGTCTTCGTCGTTGTCGGGGATGCCGACGCGCGTGGCCACGTCGATGAAGCCGCCGATCCCGAGAGTCGTATTGAAGAAGAAGCGCGCCACGTCCTCGACGACCCGGACGGGCTTCGCCTGCAGGATCTCGTTCGCGATGACGATCGGCATCTCGAGGTTGTGGAAGAAGTTCCGCACACCATCCTGGACGAGACCCGGGACGACGAAATCGTAGGCCGTCGCGACCGGCTCGAGCGCATAGCGATCGAGCCCCTCGTTGAACGCGAAGATCCCGCGATTCATCTTCTCGAGCGGATCGGGTCGCTCCGGCGTCGCACAGCCCGTCGCCGCGAGCACGATCGCGAAGAACGCGAGGAGCGCCGAGCGCGCCCGCAGACGGGGTCGTCGAGGCGCCGCGATCAATCCGATACGCCCGCGTTGTGGATGAACTGGCCGACGAGCTTGTCGATCGAGAAGGCGCTCACGGTCATCCCGAAGGACTCGCCGTCGGCGAGCGTCCCGTCCTCGGCGCCGCCCCCCTCGACGGCGATGAACTGATCGCCCAGCAGACCCGCCGTCCGGATCGCCGCCTCGGCGTCGACCGGAATCGCGACGTCGGCGTCGACCGCGAGCGTCACCTTCGGCCGAAGCTCTTCGTCGAGCCCGATCGCCGAGACCTGCCCGATCTTGACGCCACCGATCCGGACCGGCGCCCGGACCGAGAGACCGCCGATGTCGTCGAAGGTCGCGTGCAGCTCGATCTGCTTCGCCGCGCCGAACTCGATCCCACCGACCTGCAGCGACAGGTAGGCGAGCGTCGCGAGCCCCACGAGCACGAAGAGCCCGACGATCACGTCCCGCGTCGCATGATTCTGCATCGCATCATCCTTTCGTTCCGCATCGTTCCCGCGCGTTTCCACGCATCTTCACGCGCCTTCGGCCCCGCGCCTACACGCCCCAGAGCGCCGTGATCACGTAGTCGGCGAGCAGGATGCAGACCGAGGCCGTCACGACGGTCGACGTCGTCGCCCGCGCGACGCCCGCGGCGTCCGGGTCGCACGAATGACCTTTATAGGTCGAGATCAAGCCGAGCAGGAGCCCGAAGATCAGGCTCTTGAGCAGGCTCTGGCCGACGTCGTCGCCGAAGAGGACGGCGTCCTCGAGGCCCGACAGGTAGACGCCGCCATCGAGCCCCTGGCGCCAGACGCCGACGCCGTAGGCGCCCGCGATGGCGAAGACGATGAAGAGTCCGTTCAGCAGCGGCATCGCGATCGAGAGCGCCAGCGCCCGGGGCAGGGCCACGAAATGGACCGGATCGATCGCCATCATGCGCAGCCCGTCGAGCTGCTCCGTCGACTTCATGGCCCCGATCTCGGCGGTGATCGCAGAGCCTGCGCGGCCCGTCACGAGCAGTCCCGTCAGGACCGGCCCGAGCTCGCGCACGAGCGAGAGCCCGACCACCGCGCCGAGCCCCTCCTCGGCGCCGAATCGCGTCAGCGTCGTATACAGCTGGAGGCCGAGGACCATGCCGACGGTGAAGCCCGACAAACAGATCAGCGCGACCGAGAGCACCCCCGCGTCGAAGAGCGCGCGCACGAAGAAGCCGAAGCGCGTCGGTCGCCGCGGGATGGCGGCGACGAGATGCCCGCCGAAGCGGGCGACGCGGCCGAGGCCCTCCACCTGGGCGAGCGTCTGCGCGCCGAGCTCGGCGATCCAGCCGATCAACGCGTTCATGCGCCTCCCCCCGCGCGCAGCTCGTGGAGCCGCGCGAGATAGCTGCGCCCGTCCTCGCCGAGGAAGTCGGTGACCTCGGGATCGTCGCTGCTCGCGAGGGTCTCGGGCGAGCCGGCGATGCAGGTCCCGCGGCGCAGCAGGATCATCTGGTGGGCCATGCGCAGGGACGAAGCCATGTGATGCGAGGTCACGACGATCGTGAGGCCGAGGCTTCGATTGAGCTCGACGAGCAGGTCCTCGATGCGCGAGACGTTGACCGGATCGAGGCCCGAGAAGGGCTCGTCGCAGAGCAGGATCTCGGGCTCCATCACGATCGCGCGGGCGAAGGCGACGCGACGCAACATGCCGCCCGAGAGTTCACGCGGCAGCAGCCCCTCGACCCCGTCGAGGCCGACCGATTTCAGGACCCGCGCGACCTGGGTCGCGATCTCGCTCCAGGGCTTGCGCAGATGCTCGCGCAACGGGAGACCGACGTTCTCGAGCACCGTCATCGAGTCGAGCAGCGCCCCGTTCTGGAACAGCATGCCGATCTGCTTGCGGATCTCGCCGAGTTCGCGCTCGCTCTTCTCGGACAACAGGTTGCCCGCGACGCGGACCTCGCCCGAGTCCGGGCGCTGCAGGCCGCCGATCATGCGCAGCAGCGTGCTCTTGCCGGTCCCGCTCCCGCCGAGGAGAAGATGGATCTCGCCCTTCTGCATGCGACAGGAGAGGCCGTCGAAGACCTTGCGTTTGCCGAAGGCGAGCCGGACGTCGCGCAGCTCGATGAAGCGGTCCCGGCCGCCGGCGGAGCCGGCCGGGTCGTCGGGGGAGGAGCCGGCGACGTCAGGTCGCGCGCCCGCGGAGCGCGAGGGCGCGACGCGATCGGACGCTTCGGCGAGGCGTTCCAGGTTCGATCCTCCGACACAGTGACGTCGCGCTCAGGGGGCTCCTCGCGAAAAATGGGACCCCACGCCTCGCGCGACCGGCCTACATTAACCCAAAGCCACGGCGGGGACCGCACGCATGCGCTTCGGAATCGCGCTTCGGACGATGGGCAAGGCCGCGGTGCAGGAGATCCTGCGTGCGAGCGCCGCCCTCGCGGAGTCCGCCCGACTCGACACCCTCTGGATCCCCGATCACATCGCGATCCCGCCCGACGACGCCGAAGGCTCGGACGGCCGCTACCTCGATCCCCTCGCGTCGCTTTCCTGGCTCGCCGCCGCGACCGATCGCATTCGACTGGGCACCGCCGTTCTGATCCTCCCCTATCGCCCGGCGCTGCCGACGGCGAAGGCCATCGCGACGATCCAGGAGCTCTCGGGCGGCCGCCTCGAGCTCGGTGTCGGGGTCGGCTGGATGGAGGCGGAGTTCCGGGCGGTCGGGGTCGACCGACGGGCGCGGGGACGCATCAGCGATGAAGTGCTCTCTTTTCTGCACGCGGCGTTCGACGGTCCCGGCGATCGGGCGGTTTCGAACGGCCAGTCATTCCTGTTCCGGCCGAATCCGGCGAAACCACGAATCTGGATCGGCGGCGCGGCCCCCCACGCCCTCGTCCGGGCGGCGCGCTTCGGCGACGGCTGGATGCCGATGACCGACGACCCGGAGAAGCTCCGCGAGCCGATCGCCGAGCTCGTGCAGCGCTTCGCCGAGGCGGGCCGCGGAAAGCCCGGAGTCACCGTATTCGGCGCTGTCGGGCGGTGCTCGACCGACGAAGATCTCGAGCGCCTCGCGACGCTCGAGTCCCTCGGCGTCGATGAGTTCATCCAGGGCGCGCGCTACGACGACCTCGACGGCTTCCGGCGCGCCCTCGACCCGTTGCTCGATCGACGCGACCGCTTCCAATCTCGTTAGGCGTATACGGCGCAGGCCGGGAGTCGGACAGCGCACTACCGGGTTTGCTAGTCGAACCCCGGCACGTCGACGACGATCGGCTGTCCGGCCGTCACGGGCATGAAGCCCTCGAGCCGGCGGCGCTGTCGCCCCTCGGCGTCGAAGTTCCCGGGATCGAGCCAGGCCTCGAAGGCCGCGCGGATCGCGGGCCATTCGTCGTCGACGATCGAGAGCCAGGCGGTGTCCCGGTTGCGGCCCTTCACGACCATGAGCTTGCGGAAGAGGCCCTCGTAGCGGAACCCGAGGCGCATCGCGGCCGCGCGCGAGGGCGCGTTCAGGCGATCGCATTTCCATTCGTAGCGGCGGTAGCCCCAGTCGTCGAAGACGCGCCGCATCATCAGAAACATCGCCTCGGTCGAGGCGATCGTGCGCTGCAGCGCCGGCGCGTAGCTGAGATGGCCGATCTCGATGGAGCCGGTCGTCGGCGCGATCCGGAGATAGGCGGCGACCCCGACCGGCGCCTGGCTGCGCGGGTCGACGATCGTGAAGAAGCACTCCTCGCTCGACGCCTGCTTCTCGCGAAGCCATTCCCGATAGGCGTCGAGCGTCGGGAAGGGACCGTACGGGAGGTAGGTCCAGTTGATGCCCTGCGGATCGGCGGCGTAGGCGCGGAAGAGCGGCGCCGCATCGCGGTCGGCGTCGAGGGGCTCGAGTCGACAGTGGACGCCCTCCATCGTCTCGCGGACGGGAGGCTTCGCTCCGGTCCAACCGGAGACGGGCAGCCCGATCGGCTGCCCGTGCTCGTTCGGTCGCGAGGCCATCAGAGCGTCTCGGCCATCAGCTTGTTGACGAGCCCGGCGAATCCGCTCGGGTCCTCGAGCTGGCCGCCCTCCGCCAGCACCGCCTGACCGAAGAGCAGATGCGCCGCATCCGCGATGCGGCCGTCCGCCGGATCCTTCGCGAACCGCGCCTGCAGCCGCTCGACGACCGCATGCTCGGGATTGAGCTCGAGGATCGGCTTGCGCTCGGGGATGGCCTGCCCCGCCTGCCGCAACATCGCCTCGAGCGCGGGCGAGAGGTCGCCCTCTTCGTGGACGAGGCAGGCGGCCGAGGTCTTGAGCCGACCCGAGAGCCGGACCTCCTTGACGTCGTCCTGGATCGCCGAGCGAAGCGCCTTCAGGAGATCCGAGAGATCGGCCTCGCGCTTCTCGAGCTCCTCCTTCTTCTTCTCCTTCTCGTCCTCCGAGCCGAGCAGGGCCTCGCCATGGCCGATGCTCTGCCAGGTCTTCTCGCGATAGCGGACCGGTCCCTGGCCGAGCCAGACCTCGTCGACGGGATCGACGAAGAAGAGCACCTCGATCCCCTTCTCCTTGAAGGCCTCGAGATGCGGCGAGCGGCGCAGGACGTCGAGCTTGGGACCGGCGATGTAGTAGAGGACGTCCTGATCGGCGGGCATGCGTTCGACGTACTCGCCCAGGGAGACGAGCTTCCCGTCGTCGACCGACGACGGCGCGAGCACGAGATCGAGGATCTTCTCCCGGTCTTCGCTGAAATCGAGGAGCCCTTCCTTGAGCACGGAGCCGAACTGGGCCCAGAGCTTCTCGTACTCCTCGCGATCGTCCTGCTGGAGCTTCCTGATCCTTTCGACGACCTTCTTGACCAGATGCTTGCGGATGGCCTGGATCTGGCGGTCCTGCTGGAGCATCTCGCGCGAGACGTTGAGCGAGAGATCCTCCGCATCGACGACGCCGCGCACGAAGCGCAGCCATTCGGGCAGCAGCTCGCGACATTCGTCCATGATGAAGACGCGGCGGACGTAGAGCTGGACGCCGTTGTGGAGCCGCTCGCGGTGGTACAGGTCGTAGGGCGCTTGCGACGGGACGAAGAGCAGGGCGCGGGCCTCGAAGGTGCCCTCGATGGAGGTGCTGACGCGCAGCATCGGGTCGCGCGGATCGTGGGTGACGTGCTTGTAGAAGGCGTTGAAGTCGTCGGCGGCGACCTCGCTCTCGGGGCGCGTCCAGATCGCCTTCATCGAGTTGAGAGGCGCGTCGAGGGTCCGCCGCGAAGGCAGTCCGCCCGGCTGCGAGGCGTTCGCGTCCTCGGTCGCAGCGCCTGCGGCATCAGCCTCGCCGTCCCGCTCCGCCGCGTCCTGTGCCGACTCGATCAGCGTCAGCCGGATCGGATAGGCGACGAAGTCGGAGTATTTCCGGATGACCTGCTTCAGGACCCACTCGTCGCAGAAGTCGGCGATCCCCGCCTCGCCGTCGACGGCCTTGAGATGAAGCCGGATCGTCGTGCCCACGGTCTCGCGGGTCGCCTCTTCGATGCCGTACTCGCCCGCCCCCTTCGAGATCCAGCGCGTCGCCGTCATCTCGCCGGCCTTGCGGGTCACGACCTCGACCTCGTCCGCGACCATGAAGCTCGCGTAGAAGCCGACGCCGAACTGGCCGATCAGGTCCGGCGCCGCGTCGCCGCCCTCGCTCGTGCGCTTCAGGAACTCGAGGGTCCCCGACCGGGCAATCGTCCCGAGATGCTCGATGACCTCGGCGCGGCTCATGCCGATCCCGTTGTCGGAGATCGTGAGGGTCCGGGCGGGGCGGTCGGCGACCAGGTCGATCGCGAGCTCGGCGTCCGCCTGGAGGGCCGGGCTCCGGAGCCCCTCGAAGCGGCGCCGGTCGAGGGCGTCCGAGGCATTCGAGACGAGCTCGCGGAGAAAGACCTCCTTGTTGGAATAGAGGGAGTGGATCATCAGCCCGAGCAGCTTCTGGGTCTCGGCCTGAAAGGCATGGGTTTCCATCGGTCGGCTCTCCTGTCGGGGGTCGGAGTCGGAAATCGGCGGTCAGTCCCCGGGACCACGATCGGGCAATGAAGCCCGAGGCAGGCCCCGAGGTGGCGCCAACCTGGACACGCCCACCGCCGGATCAACCGACCAGCCCCGCTTCGCTTGAATATCTGGATATCCAGATATAGGGATGATACGCTGGGCCGCCAGCCAGGGAGCCCCCATGACGACCCGTCCGCCCCGAGCCCAGCGCCTCGAGACCCTCCAACGCCTGCTGCGCGAGCGCATCCTCGTCCTCGACGGCGCGATGGGCTCGATGATCCAGGGCTACAAGCTCGAGGAGGCGGATTTCCGGGGGGAGATCTTCAAGGATCATCCCCGCGATCTGAAGGGCGACAACGAGCTGCTCTGCCTGACGCGTCCGGACGTCATCCGCGAGATCCACGACCGCTACTTCGAGGCCGGGGCCGACATCGCGGAGACGAATACCTTCGGCTCGAACGCGATCTCGCAGGCGGATTACGGGCTCGAGGGGACGGTGCGCGAGCTGAATCTCGCCTCGGCGCGGATCGCCCGGGCGTCGGCGGACGCGTTCACCGCGAAGGACCCGAGCAAGCCCCGCTTCGTCGCCGGCGCCGTCGGCCCGACGCCGAAGACGCTCTCGATCTCGCCCGACGTGAACGACCCGGCGGCCCGGAGCATCACGTTCGACGAGCTGCGCGCCGCCTACCGCGAGCAGGTCGAGGCGCTCCTCGACGGCGACGTCGATCTGCTGCTCGTCGAGACGATCTTCGACACGCTCAACGCGAAGGCGGCCCTCGTCGCGATCGACGAGGTCTTCGAGGCCCGCGGCGAGCGATTGCCCCTCATGATCTCCGTCGCGATCACCGACGCCTCCGCCCGCACCCTCTCGGGCCAGACGATCGACGCCTTCTGGCGCTCCGTCGCCCACGCGAATCCCCTCTCGATCGGCGTCAACTGCTCGCTCGGCGCCGCCGAGATGCGGCCCCACGTCGCCGAGTTCGCCCGCATCGCCCGCTGCCACGTCTCGAGCTACCCGAACGCCGGGCTGCCGAACGCCTTCGGCGAGTACGACGAGGCGCCGGCGAAGACGGGCCAGCTCGTCGGCGAGTTCGCGACGAGCGGCCTCGTCAACATCGTCGGCGGCTGCTGCGGCACGACACCGCCCCATATCCACGCCATCGCCGAGGCGGTGAAGGGCGTCGCCCCGCGCCCGCTGCCGACCGACGAGGTCCCGCCGCGGGAGCGCACGACCTACTTCTCCGGGCTCGAGACGCTGCCCATCCGCCACGACTCGAATTTCCAGATGATCGGCGAGCGCACGAACGTCACGGGCTCGGCGAAGTTCCGGAAGCTGATCGAGGCGGACAACTACGACAAGGCGCTCGAGGTCGCCCTCGATCAGGTCCGCGGCGGCGCGAATCTGCTCGACGTCAACATGGACGAGGGCATGCTCGACAGCGAGGCGGCGATGACCCGCTTCCTGAACCTGATCGCGAGCGAGCCCGAGGTCGCGCGCATCCCGATCATGATCGACAGCTCGAAGTGGAGCGTGATCGAGGCGGGGCTGCGCTGCGTCCAGGGCAAGGCCGTCGTCAACTCGATCTCGCTGAAGGAAGGCGAGGCCGACTTCCTCGAGAAGGCGCGAATCGTCCGCCGCTTCGGTGCGGGCGTCGTCGTCATGGCCTTCGACGAGGTCGGCCAGGCCGACACGACCGAGCGCAAGGTCTCGATCTGCGAGCGCGCCTACAAGATGCTCGTCGAGCAGGTCGGCTTCCCGCCCGAGGACATCATCTTCGACCCGAACATCCTCGCGATCGCGACGGGCATCGAGGAGCATGCCGACTACGCGAAGAACTTCATCGAGGCGGCGCGGCAGATCCGCGAGCGCTGCCCCGGCGTCCACATCTCCGGCGGCGTCTCGAACCTCTCCTTCTCGTTCCGCGGCAACGACCGCGTCCGCGAGGCGATCCACTCGGCCTTCCTGTATCACGCGACCCGGGCCGGCATGGACATGGGCATCGTCAACGCCGGCCAGCTCGAGCTCTACGAGGACATCCCGAAGGATCTGCTCGAGCGCGTCGAGGACATCCTCTTCAATCGCCGGCCCGACGCGACCGAGCGGATGGTCGAGTTCGCCGAGCGCGTGAAGGGCGCGGGCAAGCAGCGCGAGGTCGACCTCGCCTGGCGCGACGCCCCCGTCGAGGAGCGGATCAAGCACGCCCTCGTCCACGGCATCGTCGACTTCATCGACGCCGATACCGAGGAGGCACGCCAGAAGCTCGGCCGCCCGATCGACGTCATCGAGGGTCCGCTGATGGACGGCATGCGCGTCGTCGGCGACCTGTTCGGCGCCGGGAAGATGTTCCTGCCCCAGGTCGTGAAGAGCGCGCGCTCCATGAAGAAGGCCGTCGCCTATCTCGAGCCCTATCTCGCCGCCGAGAAAGTCGAGGGACAGGCGCGCGGCAAGGTCGTGATGGCGACCGTCAAGGGCGACGTCCACGACATCGGGAAGAACATCGTCGGCGTGGTGCTCGGCTGCAACAACTACGACGTCGTCGATCTCGGCGTGATGGTACCCGCGGCGAAGATCCTCGACGCGGCGATCGCCGAGAAGGCGGACCTCGTCGGGCTCTCGGGCCTGATCACGCCGTCCCTCGACGAGATGGCTTCGGTCGCGAAGGAGATGGAGCGCCGGGGCATGAAGGTGCCGCTCCTGATCGGCGGGGCGACGACCTCGCGGCAGCACACGGCGGTCAAGATCGCGCCGCATTACAGCGAGCCCGTAATCCACGTCCTCGACGCGTCGCGCTCGGTGGGCGTCGTCTCGGATCTGCTGTCGAACGAGCGCAAGCCCGCCTTCGTCGCGGGCATCCGGGACGAGCAGGAGAAGCTGCGCGCCCTCCACGCCGGGCGGCAGGAGAAGCCGATGCTCCCCCTCGCGGCGGCCCGGGCCAACGCGGAGCGGCTCGATTTCGGTCCGGGCAAGCTCGCGCCCCGGCCCGCCTTCCTCGGCCGGCGCGTCGTCGACGACGTCCGGGTCGAGGACCTCGTCCCGTACATCGACTGGACCTTCTTCTTCTCGGCCTGGGACCTCGCGGGCAAATTCCCGAAGATCCTCGACGACCCGAAGGTCGGCGCCGCGGCGCGCGACCTCTACGACAACGGCCGCCGGCTCCTCGACGAGGTCATCGCGAAGCGCTGGCTCACGCCGCGCGCGGTCTACGGATTCTGGCCGGCGCGCAGCGTCGGCGACGACGTCGTGCTCTACGACGACGAGGCGCTCGCCCGGGAGATCGTGCGCTTCCCGATGCTGCGGCAGCAGGCGGTGCAGGCCGAGGGCAAGCCCAACCGCGCGCTCTCGGACTTCGTCGCGCCGAGGGGCAAGGGCGCGGCGGGCGGTGCGCCCGACTCCACACCCGATCACGTCGGCGCCTTCGCCGTCACGAGCGGCGTCGAGACCGACGCGATCGCACAGCGCTTCCAGAAGGACCACGACGATTACCGCTCGATCCTGATGAAGGCGCTGGCCGACCGCCTGGCCGAGGCCTTCGCCGAGCTGCTCCATGCCCGGGCCCGCAAGGAATGGGGCTACGGCGCCGACGAGCGGCTCTCGAACGAAGACCTGATCGCCGAGCGCTACCGCGGGATCCGCCCCGCGTTCGGATATCCGGCCTGCCCGGACCATCTCCCGAAGCGGCGGCTCTTCTCGCTGCTCCAGGCGGAAGAGGTCGGCATCGAGCTGACCGAGACCTGCGCGATGATGCCCGCCTCGAGCGTCTCGGGCCTCTACTTCGCCCATCCCGACGCGCGCTATTTCACCGTCGGCCGCATCGCACGCGACCAGATCGAGGATTACGCCGCCCGCATGGACCTCACGCCCGACGAAGCCGAGCGCTGGCTGGCATCGAATCTCGGCTACTGATCTGCCACAATCGCGCCTCGGTCGGTCGCGTCGGGACTTCTCCCGGCGTCCGGAAGGGGGTCCCGATGTCGCAAGCTCGTCGCACCGTTCTGCTCGCCTGGCTCGCGCTCATGGGGATGGCCGCGGGCTGTGCCTCGCAGTCGACGGAATCGGCGGCCGATGCCGCGGCCAATACGGCCACGGCAGCCGACAGCGCTGCCAGGACGGCAGCCGCCGCCGCGTCCACGACCGCCGGCGCCGCCGCGAGCGCCGCCGACGAGGCCGCCGCCTCCGCGACCCGGATCGCCATCGACGCCGGCGCCGTCGCCGCCACGTCGAAGGCCGTCCTCGCCGCTTCGACCGCCGCCCATCGCAGCCCCGAACACATCGCACGCAACGTCTACCGCCATCCCGTCGAGACCCTCGCCTTCTTCGGCCTCCGCGACGACATGACCGTCGTCGAAGCCCTCCCCGGCGAGCTCTGGTACACCGAGATCCTCGCCCCCGTCCTGCGCGAGAAGGGCAAGCTCGTCGCCGCGAGCTTCGATCCCGCGACCCCGAACATGGTCGACTACCAGAAGAAGGCCCACGAGCTGCTCCTCCGCCGCATCGCCGACGAGCCCGCCGTCTTCGGCCGCGTCGGCGTCGCGAAGCTCTCGGCGCCCGCCGGCATCGACCTCGGCGCGCCCGGCTCCGTCGACATGGTCGTCACCTTCCGCGCCACCCACGGCTGGCTGAACGGCGGCGTCGCGGATCAGATCTACGCGGCCTTCTTCGACGTCCTGAAGCCCGGCGGCATCCTCGGCATCGAGCAGCACCGTGCCGGTCCGAAGACCAACCTCGAGGCCTTCTCCGGCTACGTCCCGGAGGAGAAGGTCATCGCGATCGCCGAGAAGGCGGGCTTCGTCCTCGAGGCCCGCTCCGAGATCAACGCGAACCCGAAGGACACGGCCGACTGGTCCGCCGGCGTCTGGACGCTCCCGCCCTCGCTCCGCCTCGGCGACGTCGACCGCGCGAAGTACCTCGCGATCGGCGAGAGCGACCGCATGACCCTGCGCTTCCGCAAGCCCGCTGCTGCGAAGCCCTGACGAGAGGCCCGACGAGAGACCATGCTCCCCGAATCGACCCTGCGCGTCGCGCGCAGCCAGGAACAGCTCGACCGCCTGCTCGGGAAGATCGAGAAGGGCCAGCTCGACAAGCCCGATTGGATCCGCCTCGAGGGCGCCTGCCGCATCGCGGCGATGAAGCTCCCGGAGCGCCAGAAGGTCCTCGCCCGGATCCACGCCTGCGTCCTGCGCGGCTTCCGCGACGGCGGTCCGAAGCCGCGCACGAAGGAGCAGCGCCTCGCCCTCTGGCAGTCGATCGCCCGCGCGGGCTTCCACGACTTCAGCGAATTCGGCTGGATGAAGAACTACGACTCGCCCTTCATCGAGAACTACGACTACGTCGACGCCTTCGTGAAGGGCGGCCTCCCGGCCCTCGATCCCTACAAGGTCTACTCCGCGGTGCTCGGGACCGTCGACTTCGGCGTCCGGGACTTCATCGCGACGAAGCTCTGCCGCGACGTGAAGACGATCGTCGAGCCGATGGCCGGGACCGCCGAGTTCTGTTACTTCGGCCATTTCTGGTTCCCCGACTTCCGCTACATGATGATCGACCTCGACCGCGACGCGCAGCGCCGCGTGCTGGCCCAGCGCTGGCTGCCGCAGACGTCGAAGGACTACATCGTGGGCGACGTGCTCGAGGCCTCGGTCTGGGAGCGGGTGAAGGCCCAGTCGACGGGCGAATCCCTCGCCTACATCGGCAAGCAGAGCCATCACTACTTCGGCGCGAAGCAGCTCTACGAGCTGATGCGCCTCGCGACGGACCACGTCGACTACCTGATGCTCGAGACGCTGCAGATCTGCCTCGTCTCCGACATGGGCGACACGGAGGAGCTCGGCCGCGCCGAGCAGAAGGACGCGGGCTTCACCTGCGCCCTCGTCGGCGAGCAGGGGGGCGAGCCGAACCCGCTGACCCATGCGCTGTCCTTCCGCCTCGAGGCGCGCCACGGCAAGGAGCGCCGAACGATCTTCAATTACCACGGCTGGACGTCCTGGGCCCACTCGACCCTCGTCGCCTTCGCCGACCTGCTCGGGCTCCACTCGTATTATTTCCACGCGGCGAACGAGGAGTTCGTGCCGGTCTCCCAATGGGACGACGGCGCCGATTGCGAGGAGAACGTGACCTTCATGCTCTTCAGCAAGCGCAAGCTCGAGGCCTGATGCGCATCCAGACGCTCCTCTACGGGGCGCTGAACGTCCCGATGCGTCTCCTGCTCCGCTCGCCCTTCCACGGCGTCGCGAGCCGCAACCTCTGCATCTTCCTCTATGCCGGCCGCAAGAGCGGTCGCCGCTACGAGACGCCGCTCAGCTACGTGCGCGAGGACGGGCGCGTCCTCCTGCTGAGCAGCCGGGACACGCGCTGGTGGACGAGCTTCACGCCGGGCCCGGGCGTGCCCGCGCCAGTCGAGGTGCTGGCGGCGGGGGAGCGGCTGCGCGGGCGCGCGCGCACGATCCAGCACGATCGGGAGCGGCTGCGGGGGGCGGTGCGACGGTTTCTGACCGCCCTGCCCCGGGACGCGATGGTCTACGGGATCGGGCTCGACGGCGATCGCAGGCCGAAGGAAGCGGAGATCGAGTCGGCGCTCGACCGGCTCGTGATGGTCGAGATCGAGCTCGAGGGCTGAGCGCGCGGTCCGGGCGCGACGCCCGGACGGAGCGCCGCGGTCGCACGACCGTTCGCGCACGCGGTCAGACCGGCGCGAGGACCTCGGGCTCGGACTCGAGATGCGCCGTGCAGGCGACGAGCTCGACGCAGTGGGCGTCCGCGCCCGGCGCGCCCGATCCGGCGGAGCCCGATCCGGCCGTGCCCGCGCGCGGCGCGACGACGGTGAGCGCCGTGTTCGAGATCGTGATTTTGCCCTCGCCGTCGCCGTAGCGCTCGAGCTGCTCCTTCGACAGCAGCCGGCGCTCGAGCAGCGAGCGCAGGAAGAGCCCGTGGCTCACGACCGCGAGATGCACCGCGTCTCCGCGGTCCGCATAACGCTCGAGCCAGTGGCGCTCGACCCGGGCCCACATCCGATCGACGCGCTCGTGGAAGGCATCCCAGCCCTCGCCGCCCGGCGGATCGTAATGGGGCACGAAGGGATCGACGCGCAGCTCCGCGTAGGGCGTCCCGCGCAGGAGGCCGAAGTTGCGTTCTTCGAGCTCCGGGTGGAGCGCGAGGGGCGCGCGCGTCGTCCGCTCGATCGCCTGGGCCGTCTGATGCGCGCGCATCAGATGACTCGACCAGATCTCGGCGATCGGTGCGTCGGCGAGGCGGCGACCGAGGCGCGCGGCCTGGACGAGGCCGTCCTCGGAGAGCGGCGTCTCGGGGACCTGGATGATGCGGTTGCGATTGCCGGCGGTCTCGCCGTGGCGGATCAGGAGGATGGCCATGGCGCGCAACCGTAGCGGGGGCCGGGCCGCGCGAGTAGAAGCGGGGCGACGGGTCGACTACGCGGGCGGTACGGGCTTCGGCGACGAGACGGCGATCAGCCGTCGACGCCGCGCGCTAGTGGACCGGCGCGGAGAGCGACGCGAGCAGGCGGCCGATCTGCTTGGGCTCGGCCAGCAGGTGGGCGACCGCCGAGAAGGCCTCGCCGCGGGTCTCGATCCGCATGCGCGCCGACAGGACGCGCGTATCCGAGGGCGCGTGGGTCGCGGCGAGCAGGCAGGGCTCGGTCTGCTCGGCGAGGCGCCCGTCTTGGAAGAGCGTTCGCATCCGCGTGACCTCGGAGATCGCCTGGGCGAGACCTTCGAGGACGGCTCCGCCGAGGGCGACGAAGTTCTCGATCGGATCGCCCTCGCCCCCGATGCGTGCCCAGGCGAGCGCCTCCTCGGGCTCGAGCGCGAGGCCCGCCGAGCCGGGCAATCCGCCTTCGAGTCGCCCCATCACCGCCGCCACCAGATCCTCGCCGACGCGCATCCCGCGCTCGCCGAACTCCTCGAGCACGCCCGCGCGGACCTCGAGGACGTCGACCCCCGTCTCGCTCCCCGACAGATCGGCGAGCGCCGCCTCGCCCGCGGCGGCGGCCTCGGCGAAGAAGGCGTGGAGCGCGATCATCTGCTCGGTGGAATAAGGTCCGCGACTCATCTCTCGGGGGCTCTCTCGCTCGGATGGCTGGATCGGATGGCTGGTCGGAGTCTTCGATCGACCGTCCCGGCCGTCGGGCTCGGGTCGGCGCGATCTCGCAAGGCTATCGTCCTCTTCGGAAAAAGGAGGAGCGGAATCCCTTCGCTCTGCACGCATTTCGAAGCCATTCGAAGACCGGCGGGCAGTCCGCCGGCAGCCGGGTCGCACCCCCTCGGCAGACCCGGCACGCGCGTGCCGCCGGGCCCCGCTCAGCCTGCCCTCAGTCCGGAGCCCGTACCCCGATGCCGCTGATCCTCTCGAACGACGACGGAGTCCATGCCGTGGGGCTCGCGACGCTCCACCGCGTGCTCTCCCGCTACGCCGACTGCCTCGTGGTCGCGCCGAGCGGACCCCAGAGCGGCGTCGGCCATGCCGTCACGACCGAGGCCCCGATGATCCTCGAGGCCCTCGGCCCCGGCCGCTATGGGCTCGGCGGGACCCCGGCCGATTGTGCGCGGGTCGCCCTGGCCCGCCAGGCGGCCTTCGCCCGCGAGGAGCTCGGCGAGAGCGCCCGGGCCCCCGAGCTCTGGCTCGTCTCGGGCATCAACCACGGCGCCAACCTCGGCGTCGACACCTACGTCTCGGGCACCGCCGCCGCCGCCCGCGAGGCCGCGATCCTCGGCTACCCGGCGATCGCGATGTCGCAGTACGTCGGCCGCCACCGGGCAATCGACTGGGAGGCGACCGCCCGCCGCGCCCAGCGGGTCTTCGACCACCTGCTCGAACGTCCGCCCCGCCCCGGGATGTTCTGGAACGTGAACCTGCCCCATCCCGCGGACGAGGCCTCGGATCAGGAGATCGTCCACTGTCCCCTCGACCCGAGCCCCCACGCCTTCGAGTACGCCCGCCGGGACGGCGCGCTCCACTGGGTCAGCGACTATCACAGCCGACCCCGACGGCCGGGCCACGACGTCGACGTGTGTTTGTCGGGGCGGATCGCCTTGACCGAGATTCCGATCCAACCGGAGGCCGCGCCGCGTTAAAACCGCGCGCCACGAGATTCCCGCATTCAGGCCTTTGACTTTCGCGCGGGCAGCCGATAAAAAGGAGCCCGTTCGACCAGGAGTCCCTCTTCCATGTCCGCCTATCACCATCCCCGCGCGAATCACGCTCGTTCGCTGCAGGCCCGCTCGATGCCGGCCGGGGCCGGTGCGTGGGCCTCGCTCGCCCTTCGGGCCTGCGACGCGACGCGCGTTACGACGCCGGCTCCGCTTCGCGACACGAAGCGTTGCGACACGAAGAGGGAGGTGGACTCCATGGCCGAGGTGAACGGCAGCTGAACGCGAACACCTCGAAGCTCCGCAGGACCCGAGGGTCCGACCCAGGCAGAGCAAGCCCCACGAGAACCCCTCCCGCCCCGACGGCCGGAGGGGTTCTCGCCGTTTGGGACCTGGAGGAGCCAACGGGCCGCCCGTTCACGCGGGCGGCCCTGGACCGAGGACGACCGACATGACCGAACGAAGCGAAATCCGCACCCCGGGCAACCTGCTGCTCGAGCGCCTCGCCTGGAACGCCGCGGCGGTCGCCGCCCTGGCGGTCATGATCCTCGTCCTGCTCGGCTCGCTCGAGTGGCTCGACCGGCTGGCCGCCCCGTCGACCCGCTCGGCGGCGAAGAGCGCGGCACGCGCCGAGGCGAAGGCCGAGGGACCGCGCACGGCGAAGTGGCCCTGACGCGGCGCGGGCGCGCCGGGCCTTGGTACGGCTACGGCCGCTGCCCTGACGAGGGCTGCGGTCGCGGCCCCAAAAAGAAGGACCGACCGGAGAGCAGCCTCGCTGCGCCTCCGGTCGGTCCCATTCGTCGCCTCGGCGCGAAGCCGGGCGCGAGCTCGGCCCTGCGCTGCCTGCTCGGCAGCCAGAAGCCGATCGGATCCGCTCGCCTACTGGGCGGGCTGCTCGAGCGCCTTCTTGGCCGCTTCCGCTTCCTGCGCCGCCGCATCGAGGGCACTCGCCGCCGCACCGGCCGCCGAAGCACCCGCATCCGTCGCCGCCGCCGCCGCCTGGTCGGCGGCCGCTGCCGCGCCCGCCGCAGCCGAATCGACCGCCGCCGCCGCGCTATCGCCCGCGGCCTCGACCGCCGCCGCCGCGCTCTCACCGGCCGCCTCGACCGCCGCCGCTGCGTCCTGGCCGGCCGCCTCGACTGCACTGCCGGCCGCCGCGGCCGCGTCCTGGGCCTCGGCGCCCATCGCCGCTGCGCTGTCGCCGACCGCATCCGCCGCCGCCGCAACGTCGCCCGCGGCCTCTTCGACGGCCTGACCGGCCGACTCCGAGGCGCTCTTGTCTCCCTGTCCGCAACCCACGAAGGCCGCCAGAGCCATCCCCAGTACGACGCCCCCCAACGCCTTCCGACCGATCAATCGCATCATCGTTTCCCTCCACTCCCCTCGATCGAACGGCGGCGACGACCGTCACCCCCGCTGTCGAAGAATTCTTCCGTGGCGCGCACGATACGCAACTATCACGCCCAACACACCTGGTGCGACCCAGATCCCGCCAAAAGGCTCGGGCACGGCAGCCAATCCGGCGGGCGTGAAGGTGTCGAGACTGAGCGTTTCCATGCTCGTTCCGGTCACGGGATCGACGACGTCGTAGAACGTTCGCTGCCCCGAGAACGCGGTTCCGGCGAGGTAGAGCATGCCCGTCGCCGGTGAGTACGAAAGGCTCGCGTCATCCCGGAAAAGTCCCGCCCCGAGAACTTGTGACGCATCGCACGGTGACGGCGGACAGCTCGCGAGATCGATGACGTAGAGACCATCGGGACCGAAGGGCGTCGCAGCAAAAAGCTTGTCGTGGACGCTGTCGTACGCGAGCCCCGTGAACAGCGAGCCCGGCGTCCAGGTGATCGAGCCGAGCAAGGTCGCGCTCGAAGGCGTGGCGGGCGAGATCTCGCGGAGCCGGGCGATCTGGTCGGTGCCGACCACGAGGACGAGCAGTCGATCGTCGGTCGGCGCGCTCGTCGCACCGGGGTCGTAGGCCATGGCAGTGACTTCGTCGCTGCCGTTGGCGAGGGTCCCGACGGTGGCGGTCACGAGGCCGGTCGCCGGATCGATCGTGACCAGCCGGTCGTCACCGACGGTCGGGACGACGCCATAGAGGGTGGCGCTGTCGTGGGCGTATTCGAGGGCGCGGACGTCGTCTGCGGTGGGCGTGAACTGACCCAGGATCGACCAGTGACCGGTCTGCGCGGCGAGGACGAGGGCGTCGTCGGGGGGACCGCCCACGGAGGTGCCCGGGGCCGCCGCAGCGATCAGCTGCGCGGCCGGGGACGCGAGCGTCCGGTCGCACACCCCGCCCGAGCAGAGGCCGAGGGGCCCGGTCGCGCAGAGCGTCGCGTCGGGCTCGATCGCGCCGGCTAGGGTGTGACAGGCACACTCGAGGCCGCTCGCGCTCGTCGTGCGGCCGGCGCGATAGCTCGTGCATTCGCTCGCGGCGAGGCAGGTCCCGAGGCCGGGGGTGAAGACGGTCGCCTGCATGAGCTGGCACTCGTCGGTGGCGACGTGGACCAGGCAGGCGTTGTGGCCGCGCTCGTGGGCGACGACCGAGGCGAGCACGCCGTCGTCGAAGGCGTCGACGGTGACGACCATCCAGAGGTTGGGATTGTCACCGCCATTGCTGTCGCAGGCGGGTCGCTCGGCACAGCCGACCGCCGCGGGCAGGACGCCGCCGCAGTAGGTCATGCTGTCGACCAGGAAGGCGTTCGAGCCGTTGGCCCCCGCCGTGTTGAAGAAATTCTGCTCCGCCAGGGAATCGAGCACATCGCGGCCATCGCCGGGACTGCCGAAGGTCGCGACCGATGCGCTCCGCGCGAGGCGCGCACAACAGGCCCGATCGACCGGACCGTTGCGACCTTCGATCAGGCGGTTCGCGCTCGTCGTCGCCTCGTCGATCGCGTTCTGCCAGTAGGCGAGCGTCCGACCGCTCTCGGGCTGGATCAGGTCGACGTGGACGTACCAACGCAGCTGATGGAGATCGACGGCGGGGCCTGCATCGGCGCGCGTCGCCACGAGCAAAGCGAGCCCGACGAGCACGAAGCGCCCTGCGCCGCGCACGATCGAACCGATCGCCGCTCGCCGCCGCGGTGCCCCGCCCTCCCGCCGCGGCTGCGACGCCCAAAGCGCCGCGCTCACGGCACGCCTCCAGGCGTCCGGCCGTTCACCGCCGGCGTGGCCCCGGCCTGCATCTCGATCTGCATCTCGGCCTGCACCGCCCGCAGATGCTCGGTGACCGCCGGCGCGTGCGGGCGGCGCGCGAGGGCGTCGAGGGCCCGCGCTGCCTCGGGGAGGCGCGTCTCGGCGAGCGCCGTCGCCGTGGCCCGCTGCTCGAGGGCGAGCAGGCGCTCGCTCCGAAAGTGGCGGAAGGACCAGCCCGGCGGATCGGCATCGAAGCGAGCCGTGAGATCGGCGACGGCCCCCGGCTCGTGCCGGGCGAGTCGACCGAGGGCGAAGGGCAGGCTCTGCCAGGCGCGAAAGGTCCCCCGATCGAGCTCGCCCTTCACGGGCAGCGCAGCCCGAAAGCGCCGGATCGCCTCGATCGCCCCAGACCCACCCCAGCTGCCGAGGGCGAGCAGGATCCGGGCGTGATGGGGCCGCTCCTCGGGATCCGAGAGCATCTCGATGAGACGCGCCCCGCCGGCCGGCCCGATCCGGACCGCCTCGTCCTCGGGCATCCCCTCGTAATCGACGCGCCGGACGAGGGCCTCGGTCTCTTCGACGCCGAGCGGTCCACCGGCCGCCGCCCCGAGCAGGCCGGGCACGATCCCCCCGAGCACCCATAGAAGGAAGACGAGCGCACGCGCGGGACGCCTCCCCGCCGATCCGATCAACGTCAGCCCTCCCGGGACGCAGACCCGGCCGCGATGCTAGCGCCGTCGGGCGGGAAGCTCGTTGACAGTCCCGTCAATTCGGCGATTCTCGGCCGGTCGCTGACGGCCCACCGGGCCCCCGGCTCGGCCGCCACGACGATCCCACTCGATGCGAGCACGCGCTCCGGCGGCATGCCTCGGCCGACCGCAGACCGGGGGTGGACCGCCCCCGGCCGCGCACGCGGACCCAGTCGCGCCCGTCTCGAGCTCCGATGAATGGCCCGGATGATCAGGATGACCAGGAGGTCGACCCATGAATTTCGATTTCTCCGATGACCAGAAGCTGCTCCAGCAGACCGCCCGCGACTACCTCGCGGCGAACTCTCCGCTCTCGACCTGCCGCGAGATCCTCGAAGGCAGCCAGCCCTATGCCGCGTCGCTCTGGAAGGGCGCGGCGGAGATGGGCTGGCAGGGCGCGGTCGTCCCCGAGTCGTTCGGCGGCGCGGGCTTCGGCTATCTCGAGCTCGCGATGATCGCCTACGAGGTCGGCCGTGCTTTGGCGCCGATCCCCTTCGGCCCGAGCGTATTCGTCGCGACCGAGGCCCTGCTGCGCCACGGCAGCGCCGCCCAGCAATCCGCCTGGCTCCCGAAGCTCGCAAACGGCAGCGCCATCGGGACCTTCGCCCTCGCCGAGAAGCCCGGCCAGAACGCGGCCGAGGCGATCGCCGCGACCGTGAAGGACGGGAAGCTCTCGGGCACGAAGCTCCCGGTCGCCGATGGCGACGTCGCAAACGTCGCGATCGTCGCCGCGAAGGAAGGCGGGAAGACCGGCCTCTACCTGGTCGACCTCGCGGGCGCGGGCATCGAACGCAAGCCGCTCGAGTCCTTCGACCCGAGCCGCTCCCAGGCGACGATCCGCTTCGAGGGCGCGCGCTGCGAGCCGCTCGCCGGCGCCGACGCGACGGCGATCGCGCGGCTGCTCGATCGGGCCGCGGTGCTCACGGCCTTCGAGCAGATCGGCGGCGCCGACCGCGCCCTCGAGATCACGCGGGAGTTCATCGTCGGTCGTTATGCCTTCGGCAAGCCGATCGCCGCGAACCAGGCGATCAAGCACCGCATGGCGGACCTCTGGTGCGAGATCGAGATCGCCCGCAGCAACGCCTACTACGCGGCCTGGGCGCTGGCCAACGAGGACGCCGAGCTGCCCGTCGCCGCCTGTCTCGCGCGCATCGCCGCCAGCGAGGCGTTCGAGAAGACGACGATCGAGATGATCGAGTTCCACGGCGGCGTCGGATACACCTGGGAGTACGACTGCCACCTCTTCTACCGCCGCGCGAAGCAGCTGGCCGGCCTGCTCGGCACGCCCAAGTACTGGAAGAACCAGCTGATCGACCGCCTGCGATCCGCGAAAGCCGCCTAGCAAGGAGACCGAGATGGACTTCAACGATACCCCCGCCGAGGCCGCCTTCCGCGCCGAGGCCCGCGCCTGGCTCGAGAAGAACGCGAAGCCGCGGAGCTCGATGACCCCGACCATCAGCGGCGAGGATCTCACGGCCGAGGTCGTGAAGCAGTCCCAGGCCTGGCAGAAGAAGAAGGCCGAGGCCGGCTGGGCCTGCATCACCTGGCCGAAGGAATACGGCGGCCGCGGCGCGACCCCGATCCAGAACGCCATCTGGGGCCAGGAGCAGGCCAACTTCGAGACGCCGCCCGACATCTTCTCGATCGGCATCGGCATGTGCGGCCCGACGATCCTGACCCACGGCACGCCGGATCAGAAGAAGCGCTGGATCCCGAAGCTCGTGACGGGCGAGGAGGTCTGGTGCCAGCTCTTCTCCGAGCCCTCCGCCGGCTCCGACCTCGCGGGCCTGCGCACGAGCGCGGTCAAGCAGGGCAACGAGTGGGTCGTGAACGGCCAGAAGATCTGGACCTCGGGCGCCCAGTGGTGTCAGTGGGGCATCCTCGTCGTGCGCACGGACCCGACGGTCGCGAAGCACGCGGGCCTGACCTTCTTCGTCGTCGACATGAGGTCGCCCGGCATCGAGATCCGCCCGATCACCCAGATCAACCGCGGCCAGGGCTTCAACGAGGTCTTCTTCACCGACGTCCGCATCCCCGACGACCAGCGCATCGACGCCGTCGGCAACGGCTGGGCCGTCTCGATCACGACGCTGATGAACGAACGCATGTCGATCGGCTCGGGCATGGGCGTCGGCGCGATCGAGGATCTCGTCGGTTTCGCCTCACAGCTCGAGATCGAAGGCCGGCCCGCCCTCGAAGATCGCCAGGTCCGCGAGCGGATCGCCGAGTACATCGTGAAGGCGCGCGGCCTCAAGTACACCTCGCTGCGGACCCTCTCCGCCCTCTCCCAGGGCAAGACGCCGGGTCCCGAGGCCAGCATGAGCAAGCTCGTCGGCGGCATCCTGCAACAGCACGCCGCCTCCTTCGCGATGGAGCTCGCCGGCGCCTCGAGCGCTCTGCTCGACGAGACCGCCCCCGCCGCCGCAGCCTGGCAGGAGCGCTACCTCTCGCTCCCGGGCCTGCGCATCGCGGGCGGGACCGACGAGATCCTGCGCAACATCATCGCCGAGCGCGTGCTCGGCCTCCCGCCCGATGCCCGCGCCGACAAGGGCCTCGCCTTCAAGGACGTCCCGACCGGTCCGCCGAAGCGGGGCTGAGGAGCGCGCGTGCCGGAGAAGTACGTCCGCGAGGCCGGTGTCCCGATCCTGCTGCGCCACAACGGCGGCTCGACGCTGCCCGAGCGGCCGCCGGCGGGTCTCGTCGGTCGCGGGGTCGTCTGTCTCCACGACGCGGGACTGCAGAGCTCGGTCTTCATCGACCTGCTCGGTGCCCTCGCGAGGCTTCGCGCGGCGGGCGCAGGCGCGAGCTCCGGCGCGGCCCCCGCGAGCCCGCCGAGCGAGACCTGCACGATCGCCTTCGACCTCCCCGGTCACGGCCGCTCCGGCAGCCTCGACGCGCTCCCGTCGATCGAGGCGATGAGCGCCTGTGCCCGGGGCGTCGCCTCCTGGTGTCAGGCGACTCGCCCGATCCTGGTCGGCCACGGCTTGGGCGCGCTGGTCGCCCTCGACTGGGCGCGCCGCGAGCCGGGCTCGATCGCCGGCCTCGTGTTATGCGGGACGAGCGCGGCCTTCGCCGTCCGGGACGAAGCGATCGCCTTCATGCGCGAGGTCACCCTCGGCCGCGCGTCGCGCCCCTTCGACCCGAAGCGCCTCTGCGCGGGCGGCTCCCCCGACCTGGTGCGCCGCGCCTGGTTCGAGAGCATCCAGACCGACCCCCGCGCGACCCTCGTCGACCTCGAGGCGAGCCAGGCCTTCGCGCGGAGCCTCGCCGCGGAGGACGCGGGGGCCGCGACGGGCCTCCCGGTCCTCGTCGTCGCCGGCGCGGGCGAGCCCGCGTCCGACCTCGACGCCGCCCGCGCGCTGGCCGCGCGGTTCGGAGGCCGCTTCGCATCCGCCGAAGGCGCGGCCCACTGGCTTCCCCTCGAGCAGCCCGAGGCCCTCGCCCGGGAGATCCTCGCGTTCTCCTCGTCGATCCCTTCGTCGTCCGCTGCTTCGCCCTCTTCGTCGCCGCGCTCGTCTTCCCCCGGCCCGGAGGCCGCATGAGCATCTCGGGCAAGATCGCGATCGCCGGGGTCCACGAGTACGAGAGCCGCTTCGCGCCGGACAAGACCGAGTTCTCGATCATGGCCGAGTCCGCGCGCGAGGCCCTCGCCGACGCGGGGCTCTCGCTCTCGGACGTCGACGGGCTCTTCGGCGCGTCGATGACGATGGGCGCGATGGGCATGGTCCAGCTCGCCGAGTACCTGAACATCAAGCCGCGCTGGCTCGACGGCAGCAACATCGGCGGCTCGTCCTTCGTCTCCCACGTCGCCCACGCCGGCGCCGCGATCGCCGCCGGCCTCTGCGACGTCGCCCTCATCCTCTACGGCAGCAAGGCCGCCTCCGACGCGATGGCGATCGGCACCGGCGACTCGAGCGGCCGCGATCCCGGCTCGGCCTTCGTCTCGCCCTACGGCATGACGCTGGTCTCGTCCTACGCGATGGTCGCCGCGCGCCACATGCATCAGTACGGGACGCGCCCCGAGCAGCTCGCCGACATCGCCGTCTCGACGCGCCACCACGCGAGCCTGAACCCCCACGCGAAGATGCGCAAGCCGATCACCCGCGACGAGGTCCTCGCGAGCCGAATGATCGCCGACCCGCTCCATCTGCTCGACTGCTGCATCATCAGCGACGGCGGCGGCGCCGTCGTCGTGACGAGCCTCGAGCGCGCGCGCGATCTGCGGCGAGCGCCCATCGTCGTGCGCGGAACGGGCGAGGCGGTGGCCCACCGCGAGATCGGCTCCCCCGATCTGCTGACGATCGCGGCGAAGCAGTCCGGCGCCCACGCCTTCCGCATGGCCGGCATGTCCCCCGCCGACATCGACTTCTGCACGATCTACGACTCCTTCACGATCACCGTGCTCGTCACCCTCGAGAACCTCGGCTTCTGCAAGCCCGGCGAAGGCGGCGCCTTCGTCGAGAACGGCGGCCTCGGCCTCGCCGGTCGTCTGCCCGTCAACCCCGACGGCGGCGGCCTCTCGTCGAATCATCCCGGCATGCGCGGCATCTTCCTCGTGATCGAGGCCGTGCGGCAGCTGCGCGGCGGCCTCGGTGCGCGCCAGGTCGAAGGCGCCGAGATCGCGCTGGCCCACGGCACCGGCGGCTATCTCGGCCTCATGCACAGCGGCTGCACGCTGATCCTCTCGAAGGCCTGAGGTCGACCGACATGACTGCCCCCGCCTCGCCCGCCAAGCCCACGAAGAAGCCCGACCCGCAGTACAAGCGCCCGGCCGTGGACTGGGAGTCGCGCGCCTACTGGGAGGGCGCCGGTCGCGGCGAGCTCGTGCTGCAGCGCTGCCGGGCCTGCGGCGTCGTGCAGCATCGGCCGCGCGGGGTGTGCGCGTCGTGTCTGTCGGGCGAGATCGAGCACTTCGTCGCGAGCGGGCTCGGCCGCGTCTACACCTTCTCGATCGTGCGCCAGAACCAGATGCCCGAGTTCCGGGACGCGGTGCCCTACGTCGTCGCCTACGTCGCCCTCGACGAGGGGCCGCAGCTGCTGACCAACATCGTCGGCTGCGAGCCGTCCGCCGTCTCGATCGGCATGCGCGTCCGCGTCGACTTCGTGCCCGTCCCCGCCGATCCCCGGGCCGCGACCCCGATCGATGCCCCGCTCGCGGTCCCGAGGTTCGTCCCCGCATGATCCTCGATCTCCACTCGCATTCGACCGCCTCCGACGACGGCCGCGCCAAGGTCGACAACTACTGTCAGTGGATCGAGCGCAAGGCCTTGCCGCTCGACGGCTTCGTGCTGACCGAGCACCGCCAGTTCGACGACCGCTCCGACTACCGCGCCCTCGAGGACCGCTTCGGCCTGCTCATCTTGAAGGCCTCCGAGGTCGAGACCGAGTACGGCCACGTGCTCGTCTTCGGCGTCAACGACGATCTGCGCGCGGCCTTCGACTTCGCCCGCATCGACAATCGCCTCGAAGACGTGCTCGCCGCCGCGAAGCGCTGCGGCGCGATCGCCGTCCCCTGCCATCCGGGCCGGCCGAAGGTCGGCCTCTGCGCCCACTGGGAGACCCGCGGCCCCGTCGCCGGCGTCGAGATCGTCGAGACCCTGAACGGCGGCAGCCGCGCGGGCGAGGACGCGCTCGCGCTGCGCTATGCGAACGAGCAGGGCTGGCGCCGGATCGGCGGCTCGGACTCCCACATCGTGAGCCACATCGGACGCTGTGCGACGCGCTTCGAGGAGCCGATCCGGGACATCGACGGCCTCGTCGCCGCCCTCGCGAACGGCGGCTACGACGCCTGCCGGGCGCTCGCCCCCGAAGCCGGCTCCGCGGGCGGTCCGGACGTTGCCCCGGGCGCCGATCCGCAGTAACTCCTTGACCGGCCCCGGCCGGGCCATGCGGCGTGCAGCCCGGCCCGGACGGCCATCGCGCCCGCGCCGCCCCTTCTAGAACCCCCAGGAAGTCCCCGCCATGCAAGTCGCCGAGATCAAAGCCCGCTTCACCGGATCCGTCTTCGACGAGATCGAGCTCGACGTCGACGCCGCCTCGCTCGTCGACTTCGCCCTCGCCTGCGGCGAGACCGATCCGAAATTCACCGATCCCGCCCATCCCGATTTCCAGGCCGTCCCGAACTACCCGACCCGCATCCACGGCACGCGCCAGCTCCCGAAGGACTTCCCCGTCGAGATGCAGCGCTGCTTCGACGCCGGCAAATCCGTCGTCGTCCACGCCCCCGTCCGCGCCGGCGAGCAGGTGACCGGACGCAGCGAGATCGCCGACATCTACGAGAAGACGGGGCGCAGCGGCAGCATGCTCTTCATCGTCCACCGTATGAATTTCTACGGCCGGGGCAACGTCCCCCTCGCCACCGTCGACTGGCGCCTCGTCCAGCGGGAGTTCAATCCGTGAGCCAGCCTGCGAACCCGAGCCCGAGCGGCGCCCCGCCCCGGACCTTCGAGCAGATCGAGTTCGGCGAGACGCTCCCCGACTTCGCGCCGGACCTCTCGCTCCCGAACGTGAAGCGCTTCGCGAAGGCGGCCTCGATGTGGGCCGGCCGCTTCATCGACCACGAAGAGGCGCGCCAGGCAGGCCTCCCCGGCGCGATCGTCCCCGGCATCATGAGCCAGGGCATCCTCGTCGCCCTGATCCATCGCTGGGTCCCGAACGCCAAGGTCCTCTCCGTCGACACCGTCTTCCGCGCCACGATCCTCGTCGACTCCCAGGCGATCGCCCGCGGCGTCGTGACGGACATCGACGAGGCGAGCCGCGTGATCGAGCTCGACCTGATGCTCCAGAACGAGCGCGGCGAGACGCCGGTGGTCGGGACGGCGCGCATCACGCTGTGATCGGAGCGCGCGCGTCGATCGTCGGATGCCGTGCCAGGTGCTCCGGCCGGACCTCGCCGCGGACTCGGGTGTCGGACGGCACGCGTGGAGGGACCGGTCGGCTTTGACGGGCGCCGTGCTGCGCGTGCGTCCTCGATCTCGCCCGCGACGAGGTCCGGCCGGAGCACTCGGGTCGCCTCGGTGGATCGGGCACACGCTCCGCATCGTTGAATAAGGGGGATGCACTTCCTCCCGCCTCCAATCTCGAGTCGGCCCCGGCTATGCCCCGGGTCGACCGTTCATGTTGCCTACTGCGCAGCGAAGGGGAGCGCGGCGACGTAGTGGGATCGGACGGGCTCGTCGGCGAAGACGCCGATGCGCAGGCCGCGGGTCCAGCCGAGGGGACGGACGAGGTCGACGGGGCGACCGGCGATCTCGACCAGCAGGTAGGCGTTCGCATGGTCGGCGGCGAAGGGGGCCCAGGCGGCGCGGCCCGCGTCGGAGAGGACGGCGTAGACGGCGAAGCGCTCGCCGAGGAGCGCCGAGGCTCCGCCGGCTTCGGACTCCGCGTCGGTCACATTGCGAGCGTCCTCGGGATCCGATCCCTCGGCTTCCGCAGGACCGTCTTCGCCGATCGCGGCCTCGGCGAGCTCCACGAAGGCGATGTCTTCGTCGTGGAGCACGAGGGCCTTTGCGTCCAGGAGCCGGATCGTCACGACGTCGCCGCCGGCGAGCTCGACCGTCCGCTCGTGCGCGGCGCTCGCTGCGTCGACCGCGGCGCGAGCGCCCTTCCCGGCGCCCGCCTGCGGCTCCTTCCCGCGCACCGGCCCCGGCGCGAAGAGCGGGTCGAGGTCGAAGGGATCGTCGGGCGCAGGATCGACGAGCTCGACCGGAAGCACGACGATCGCCGCCTCGTCCTCGCCGGCGACGACGCCGAGGGCGAGAGCCGAACCGAGGCCCAGCGCGAGTCCCAGCGCGAGCGCGATCAGACCGGAACGACATGCCATTTCGACTCCTCCGCGACCCTGGAATTCCGGGTCGTATGCCAGGCCCCGCCTAATGCGCCGGTACAGCAGCTCCGTTGCGGAGCACGGGAACGAACTCGTGGATCCGGAAGCGATCCCAGGGCACTGGCGCCATCAGCGTCGGCGTCGGTCCGCGGCCCGTCGGGGTCACGACGGGCGCGACCTCGACGCGATTCGGCAGCAGACGTTGCGCGAAGATCCGCGTCGGATGCGGGATGCGCGGTCCCTCGATCAGGACCTCCGCGTAGACGTCGATGCCCGTGCGCCCGGCGAAGGCGGCGCGGATCTCCGCGATGCCCGCCTTGACCTTCACGAGGGCGGTGTACTGGGCGAGCTGGACCATCCGGCGCTGGGCTTCGAGGGCGTAGCGCTGCGCGAGCTGGGGCGACATCGACCGGGCCCGGACGAGGACGGCCGGTTCCGGCCCCCCCGACGCCCCGCGCCCGCCCCCCCCGACCGGCATCCCGCCGACCCCTGCTCGAGGCCGCGACAGGCTCCCGAGCGAATAGGCCGCGCCCGCGAGCGAGAGCGCGAGGCCGGCGCCCGCCAGGACGAGCGTCCCCGGATCCTCCGCCGCCGTGAGGCCATAGAGCGAGACCCCGATCGACGCGACGGAGAGGCTCGCGTTGATCGCGGCGGCCGAGGTCTCCGAGATCAGGCTCGCCGCGGCGGCGGCCGGGGCCGCGAGGCCGACGACGTAGCCGGCGGCGAGGCCCGCGACGCCGATGCCGAGGGCCTGGAAGCCGACCGACGCGCTCCCCGACTGGACCCCCGCGACGATCGCGCTCGCGACGACGAGCGCCGCCGAGATTGCGAGCAGCACCGCGGCCACGAGCGAGAGCTCCGCCCCGTTCGGGTCGACGGCGTTGATCGGATCCCAGCCGACGTAGGCGTAGGGGTTCGCGTGCTCGTCCGCGGGATCCGGCGTGAGGAAGCTCGCGGTCGCGGGATCGTAGTAGCGGCTGCCCGCGTACTGGAGTCCCGAGAGCGCGTCGCCGTCGTAGCCCGTGAACTCCCGCCGGCTGCTCTCGTCGGCCGCGGCCGGCTGGCCTGAGCCATCGAAGCGCCGCACCTCGCCGTAGGCCGAATAACGGTACTGGCGCTCGAGGGTGCCGCCGGGACCGGTGATCGCGATCGGGCTGCCGAGATGGTTCAGGTGGTAGTGGCGGATGTTCGCCTGGGCGAGACAGCCCAGGGTCGGGACGACGACGGGGAGCGACGCGGCGAGCACGAGCAGGCTCGAGCCGAGCGCCCCGCTGCGAGCGACCCGGAGCCCGAGCGCCCGCCTCGAGCGCCCGAGCGGCACGAGCAGGAGCACCGCCCCGACCACGATCCCCGCGAGCCGCACCGGCGCCGTCGCGACGAGGCGACTTACGGCGGTCGTGGCGGACGGGCCGGGCGAGGCGGGCGCGCCGGACGCGCCGGCCGCCGCCGGCTCCCCGCTGCGCGTCGCGACGAGGCGATCGCCCAGGTAGTAGTACTTGAGGAGCGTTCCATTCACGCGCTCGGCGTGGCGTCCGAAGAAGCGCCGCGTCGAGCCGTTGCGCGTCTCGGCGAGCCGGCGACCGTCGTGGGCGTAGGCGTAGGTCGTCGTGACTCCGTTCGTGACGAGCGCTCGGAGCGCGCCGAAAGCGTCGTAGCTCGCGGTCTGGACGAAGGTCCCGTCGGAGCGCTGCTTGGCGGTGCGGCGACCGTTGCCGTCGAAGGCGAGCGTCCAGTGGAGCGACGCGGGATTGCCGAGACGATCGAATTGATGAGGGCCGAGAGTCGAGGCGGCGGCGCTCGAGCGGCTGAAGGCCTGGTCGCGGAGGGCGGTCAGGTTTCCGATCGCGTCGTAGGCAAAGCTCTCGGGCGAGGCGCCCGTCACGTTCGTGAGACGCCCGGCGGCGTCGTAGCCGTAGCCCGCCGACATCGAGAGCGCGCCGGATCCGTCGCGCAGGTCCTCGACGCGCACGAGGCGGCCCTTCGCGTCGTAGTCGCGGTAGGCGAGCTCGGCGTAGACGGTGCGCGGGTCGAAGACCATCGCCCCTTCGCTGCGAGTCGAGATCCGGGCGAGAGCGAAGCCCTCGGCCGCACCGTGGTACTCGAAGCGATCCGTCGTCAGGTTGCCCCGTTCGATCACGAGCGGCCGACCGCGCAGATCGTAGACGATGCGACGGACGTAGTAGGCGAGCCAATTGCCGGCGGCATCGACCTGGGAAAGCCATTCGTGCTGACCCGACGCGTCGTAGCCGTAGCGAAGCTGCTCTCCGTCCGGATAGGTCATGCCCTCGAGGCGATCGAGGTCGGCGCGGTACTGATACCGGGTCGCCGCCGCCTCACCCTGGATCTCGTCGAGGGCGAGAACGACGCGACCGCGCACGTCGTAGACCGAGCGCTGGCGACCGTCCGGACCTTCCGCGGTCGTGAGCCGGCCGAGGCCGAAGTTCGGCGTGCCGAGCAGCGGCGTCGCCTCGTCGTAGCGGAAGCGGTAGGCGATCGTGCAGTCCGGCTGCGCCGCCGCGCAGAGCCCCGGATCCGGCACGTCGCTCGCCCGCGCACACTGGAGCACGACCCGATCGAGCCCGTCGTAACAGGACTGGATGCCCTGCCCCGGCGCCGGATCGTCGCGAAAGATCTCGTTGCCGGCCTCGTCGTAGACCACCTTCCAGACGCCGGCGTCGGGATCGTCCGTCTCGACCGCGCGACCGAGCAGATCGAAGCGCCGAGCAACGCGCGTCGACGCCGATCCGCCGTACGCCTCGGCGACGAGGCGATCCCGGCCGTCGTACTCGCCGCTCCACTGGGCGAGCAGCTGGCTCGCGCCGGCGAGCGAGCGGCGCTCGCGGATCCGACCGTGCTCGTCGAGGAGCTCGACGGTGTGATCCCCGCCCGAGGAATCGGCGGCGAGCCCGTCGACGCGGCGCACGATCCGGCCGAAGACGTAGGTCTGGACCCGACTCCCGTCGAAGCCCGTCGTCTCGAAGACGCGAGCGGCGGGATCGAGTCGGCCCGCGGCGTTGCCGTTCAGCACATAGCTCGTCTGCGCCGCAGCGACGCCGCTCGGCGGCACGAGATCGAGACCCGCCGCCGGGGCGACGTAGGGCGCGAAGGTCCGGACGGGCTTGCCGTTGGGGCCGTACGCGAGCTGGTGCGCGACGACGGTCTCGAGGGTCGCTCGGCCGTCTTGCGCCGGGGGATCGACGACGTTCTGCTCGTTCGTCGTCAGGCGCTCGCGGCCGAGGGCATCGAAATAGCTGCGCGTCGTGAGGAAGCCCTGCGGCGCGTTCGGCTCGCGGCGCCGGATCTCGACGAAGGAGAGCCGCTCGATCGGGTCGGCGGCGCCGGGCGTGCCGTAGACGTGGCCGTATTCGGCCGTGGCGCCGAAGCCCGAGGTCACGCCGCAGGCGGTGCCCGGGGCGAACTCGCAGACGGGGCGGCCGAGGCCGTCCCAGACGGTGCCGGCGACGTCGCCCGCGCCGCGGCCCTGCAGGCCGACGGTCTCGCTCCTCTTGCCGACGCGGAGATCCCAGACGCTCTCGATCCGCCGCTCCGCGCTCGCCCCCGCGTTCGAGACCCAGGCCGACTCGCGCACCGGATGCAGCGCGAACTCCCCGTCGAACGCGATCCGCGAAGGCACCCGCGTCGCCCCCGTCACCGGCACGAAGATCGCCGTCACGTTGCCGGGCCCCTCGCCCGCCCCCTCGTCGTACTCGAAGTTCTTGAAGGCCCAGGCGACCGGGCTCTCCGCGATCGCGCTCCATTCCGAGACCAGACGCCCGCGATCGACGAGCCCCTGGACGAGTCCATCGTAGAGATGGCGTACCCGCGCCACCGTCACGACGGCCCCCGATCCATCGACATGACGCGTCACGATCTCCGCCGGCCGATCCCAGACGGGATGCGAGACTCCGGTTACGGGCTCGGCCCAGACCGTGTCGATCTGCTTCTTCCCGACCGGCGTCGGCGTGCAGAGCGCGTCCGAGTCCGAAGCCCCCGCGCACGCCATCGAGCAGGCCGAGTGGATCCGCGTCGCCGGATCGGGCGAGCCGTTCGACTGGAGGATCGAGTTGCGGTGGACGACGCACTGGGCGTCGCCTGCGCCCGCCCCGAACTGCGGATAGAGGACGCTCTCCTCGACGCGCTGTTCCTGCAGGTAGACCTGGGTCCGCGGGCCGTCGGCCCGCGTCCGCCAGTCGTAGGTCGTCTGCGAAAGCCGATCGACGCCCCCGGCGTAGACGGTCTCCGAGGCGATCTTGCCCTTCAACGCCGACGATTGATGGAACGCGATCTCCCGCAGGCTTCCGATCCCCGCCGGCCCGTCGAAGACCCGCGTGCGCGCGAAGCCGAGGAAGCTGCGGGCGAGACCGTCGTAGGCGCCCTCTTCGTATTCGATGCGCTGGACGAGCTCGTGGCCGGCGGCGAGGCAGGGGTTGCCGGCGAGGGTGAACCAGTCGCTGGGCTCGGCATCGCAGAGGCCGTCCGTCCGGCGCACGCCCGTCACGAGCCAGGTCACGAAGGGCAGCCGCGGCGCCGTCTCGGGGCTCGGGACGAAGCGGCTGCTCGGCGCATAACGCAGCTCGGTCCGGCCGCCCACGCCGTCGTCGATGCGGGTCAGCAGGCGCGGTCGGGTCGGGAGCCCGTCCGCGTCGGTGAAGCGCAGGCGCGTGAGCGCCCAGCGGTCGCTGCCGCCGATGCCGAAGGCGCGGACCTGCTCGGCGAGGCCGTCGGCGTCGACGTCGAGGACCATCATCTGGCGATCGACGCGGTCGTCGGGGGAGGTGTGCTGGAAGCTCCGGCCGAGATAGGGCTCGACGTTCGCGAGGGTCGCCGCCGGCCGCACCCGACCAAGGGAGAGGCCGAGGGCGCTCTCGCTGGCGGGCGCGAGGAGGGCGAGGCCGCCGCCGAAGCGGCCATCACCCTGGTTGTAGAGGACGTACCAGTTGGCGCTGCCGTCGTAGGGATGGCCGGTCGTGACCCAGTCGATGCGCCCGTCGCCGTTCACGTCGACGAAGTCGCGATAGGTATGCGTCTCGCGCGAGCCCGTCGCGGTCCAGGACGCCCGCAGCCGGTTCGCGGTCTCGTCGCCCTCCTGCCAGAACGGCGCCGGCGTCGCGATCGGCGCCGAGAAGCCGGAGCCCGTATTGAGTCGGACCGTCGCCGCACCGACGATGGCCCAGCCCGAAGGCAGCGCATTCGCCCCCGCGCAGAGCGACGCCGACTGGCCCAGCACCGTCGACGGACAGAGATAGGGCCCGCCCGCGAGCGGAAAGGGCCCGGTCGTCTCGCCGTTCGGTCCGACGCCGAAATAGAGCTCGGGGATCCGATCGCTCGCCGAGAGCGGCGACGCATGACGCACCCCGCGTACCCAATCGACGAGGCCGTCGTCGTTGACGTCGATCAGCTGCCGCTCTTCCTCCGCGTTCTGGTTGTCATTGGGCGAATAGCTGAGCAGCGGATCGATCCCCGCATGGACGCGGGGCGTCGTCGCGAAGCCCGCACCCGTATTGAGGAAGACCTGCCAATCCCCGTTCGGCATCGCCGCGACCAGATCCGGCCGCCCGTCGCCGTTCAGGTCGACGAGATCGCGCAGGGTCTGCAGGCCGCGACTGCCGGCGGAGGTCCGGCGCAGGGCGCGGTCCGCCGCCGGATGGGGATTGTTCCAGACTTCGGGCTGGCTCGAGAAGCCGCAGCTCCGGGCGCTCGTGCACCCGCCGCGATAGACGTGGATCGAGGCGGATTGCGGGAGCCGCCGAACGAGGTCCGGCAGCCCGTCGCCGTCGAGGTCGAGGGTCAGGTAGACGTCCTGGCCGTTCACGACCTTGCTGATCCGATCGAGGCCGACGCCCGCGATCGACGGGACGCTCCAGTTCCCCGCCCCGCCACAGGACGAATAGCCCGTGAACTGGACCTCGCCGGTCTCGCCATAGGCCGCGTGCCAGTCGCCGCTCCCATCGACGCAGAGCCGATCGAGGAGCGCGTCGCCGTTCAGGTCCATCAACGCGAGGATCCCGCCGAAGGAGAGGCTCGCGCCGAGGGTCTCGGGATCGGGCACCGACTGCGAGAGGTCGTCGACGATCACGGGCGTCGCCGACGCATAGCCGAAGCGCCGCTCCGGCAGATCCGTCGCCGCCACCGCCGTGAGCAGGAAGTCGGCCGTATCCGGCGAATCGTCGTACTCGAGCTCGTAGCGGCGCAGCTCCTCGAAGGCCCCCGCCCGCGTCGAGCGCGTCTCGACGACGATCGTCCGGATCCGCCGCAGCAGCCGTTGGTCGACGCCGCTCGCGAGCGTCCGCAGGATCGGGCGCCCGAGCGCCGCGAGATCCTCGCTCTCGAAGCGGATCCGGAAGGGATGCGGGATCGAGGCCGGATCATTCCCGCCGTAACGGATCTCGCGCGGGAGCGGCGTATTGCCCGACTTCTCCCAGTCGATCTCGATCGCGTTCCCGTTCGGATCCTCGAGCCGCGTCACCGACCAGGCCGTCGTCAGCGCACAGCCCGCCTCGTCGAAGAAGCGATCGGCGCCGGAGTGGACCCGCGCTGCCTCGGCTCCGCCGAAGGTGTAGGCGAGCCCGTCCCGGGTCCGCACCGTCCAGCGATTCGCGGCGCGGTCGGGGATCGCCTCGGCGAAGCCCTCGTCGAACTCGAGCAGGAAACGATCGGCGCTCTCGCGGACGAGCGCGTTCGACGACGACGCGAGGGTCAGCCGGAAATCCTCCGGATCCGGCGCGTCGCAATCCGGCGTCCCGTGCTCGACCGCGCGCGAGAGCACGCCGAGGGGCAGCGACCAGCCGACGCCGACGAAGGAGAGCCCGGCGTGGCTCGAATAGCGCAGCGCGAGCTCGGGCGTCGTCTGCCTCCGGCCCGGCGGCACGAGGATCGGAACCGAGACGGCAGCCGCCCCCGTGAAGAGGTTCGCGGAGGCCTCCGAGCGCAGCGCCGCGAAGGGATTCGACTCCCCTCCCCCCGGCCCTTCCATCGCCCGGGCGGGCGGAGCCATGTTCGCGATCAGGAACGAGAGCCCGAGCAGCCACGAGAGAACGCGATCGACCCGCATCGACTCACTCCAGACGGCGGGACCGATCGGGGTGAACGCTGGTCGGACGGGACAATGACTAGCATCGCAGCGGAGCCGAATCCGCTGCGCCGGCGCGATTGGAGCGAAATCTGGGAATCGACGGGAGAATCGTGGAGGGTCGCGCGGGGACCGCTCAGTCGGGGCGCCCCAGGAACGCCCAGGCGCTGCGGGCGCCGTCGATCGCGGCGCTCATGATGCCGCCCGCGTGGCCGGCGCCCTCGCCGACGGGATAGACGTTCTCGAAGGCGAGCGAGTGGCGCGCGACCGGATCCCGCGTCATGCGCAGCGGCCCGCTGCTGCGCGACTCGATGCCGACGAGCAGCCCCTCCTCCCCCGCATAGCCCGGAATCTCGCCGTCGAAGCGGCGGATCGCGTCGCGCAGCGCGGCCGTCATCGTCTCGGGGAGCAGGGCGTCGATCCGCGCCGGCGTCTGGCCGAGCTTGCAGCTGCCGCGCGGGAGCGAGGCGCTCTCGCGACCGGCGAGGAAGTCGGGGACGCGCTGCGCCGGGACGTGATAGTCGCCGCCGCCGGCCGTGAAGAACGCCGCCTCGAGACGCTCCTGGAGCCGCCAGCCGTCGAAGACGTCGCCGCCGTACTCCTTCGGGCCCAGCGTCACGACGAGGCCCGAGTTCGCGAAGGGCGAGGAGTGGCGCGAGTTGCTCATGCCGTTCGTGCAGAGCAGGCCCGGCTGGGCGACGGCCGCGACGACCTGGCCGCCAGGACACATGCAGAAGCTGTGGACCCCGAGCGCGCCCTCACTGCGGGGCTTCGCGACGAGCGCATAGTAGGCGTGGCCGAGGCGCGCGGGATCGCGGGCCTCGCCGTAACGGCCGGCGTCGACGAGGGCCTGGGGATGCTCGATGCGCAGGCCGATCTGGAAGGGCTTCGCCTCGACGGCGAGACCCTCGGCGGCGAGCGCCGCGATCGTGTCCCGGGCGCTGTGGCCGAGGGCGAGGAAGACGGCGTCGCAGGGGATTTCGCCCTGCGTCGTGCGCAGCGCGCGAACGTGGCGCGGGCTCGCGGTCTCGCCCGATTGCGCGAGGACCAGTCCCTCGAGCCGCGTTCCGAAATGGAAGCGGACGCCCATCGCCTCGAGGCGGCTGCGCAGGGCGGGCAGGATGCGGTGGAGGCGATCCGTGCCGACGTGGGCACGGGCGTCGAAGCGGATCTCGGGGGGCGCCCCGGCCTCGACGAGGGTCTCGAGGATGGGCGCTTCGAGGGCGTGGGTCGTGCGCGTGTAGAGCTTGCCGTCGGAGTAGGTCCCGGCCCCGCCTTCGCCGAAGAGGAGATTCGCCTCGGGATCGAGCTCGCGCGTCCGCGTGAACCGGGACACCGCCCGACTGCGTTCGCGCAGCGCTGGCCCCCGCTCGATCAGATCGACGGCGACCCCGTTCGCCGCGAGACACCACGCTGCGTAGAGCCCCGCCGGTCCGCTCCCGACGACCGCGACCCGCCGGGCTCGCACTTCGCTCGGCACGTCTTCGAGCGCGAAGCGCGCCGGCGGCGGCACGATCCGCGCCCGCCCCGCCCGCAGCGCGCGATCGAGCGCCGGCGAGCGCAGCGAGGCCGACAGCTCGAGGTCGACGTGGTAGACGAACTTGAGGAGCGACCGCCTTCCGCGCCGCCGCGCATCGAGGGCGCGGCGCGCGATCGAGAGCCCGAGGACGTGCCCGGGCTCGATGCCGATCGCCTGCGCACTCCTTGCCGGGAGCATCGCCTCGGACTCGCCGACCGCGAGCTCGACGGCGAGCACGCGGATGCGCTGTGACCCGGATGACGCGGCGCGCGGCGGGCGATCCGATGCAGGGCGCGGGGATTGCGGGGTCGAGTCGGTCACGGGGGCGCGAGCATACCGCCTCAAGGCACCTTCCGGGGCCGCCGATGCCGCCCGAGAGCCCTTCCCTGCGACTCGCTTCGAGGCCCGAACGATGCATGCCCCGACCCTCTCGTCCCGCCATGTGATGGCCCGCGGCGCCGCCCTCGTGATCGGGGCCGACGGCGACTTCCGCCGGGCGCTGACGGGCGAGCTGCGCGCGCTCCCGATGCCGGTGACATCGGCCGACTCGCTCGCCGCCGCCGCGGAGGCGATCGGCACGGACGGCGGGAAGCCGCGGGTCGTCCTGATCGCCGAGCACGAAGTCGACGTCGACGCGCTCGAGGAGCAGCTCGCGCTCCTGCGTGTCCGCTCCGGCTCCCCTCGCCTCGTTCCGATCCTCTTCGGCCGACCGCCCTCCGCCGAGCGTCGCGCCGCGCTCCGCGAGGTCGGGGCGGAGCTCGCGCTCTTCGGGCGCTTCGGTCGTCATGCGCTGCGCTTCCAGGTCAACCGCGCGCTCTCGCCCACGTCGCGCCGCTCGATCCGGGGCGAGCGCCGCGCGCCGATGGAGTGGCGGACCCGGGTCTTCGCCGAAGGCCGCGAGAAGCTCGTCCGCTGCTACACGCTCTCCTCGACCGGGGGCTATTTCGTGACGCCGCGGCCCTGGATCGTCGGCTCGAAGGTCGCCCTCGAGCTGCCCTCCTCGCGCCCGAAGCAGTTCGTGATCGAGGGCCGGATCGTCTACACCCATGCCTCCGGCAGCGATGCCGACAAGAGCCTGCCCCGCGGCATGGCCGTCGCCTTCGACGGCCTCGACGCGGATCTCGAGCGCGTGATCCGCCGCGGCGTCGCCGCGAGCCAGTCTGCACTCGAGGTCTGAGCCGCTACGTTCCATGCGTTCGCTGCCGCCGAATGAACGTCATGGGAGCCCCGCGATGGACGCCGCCCGACTCGACCCCGCGCAGCGCGCCCACGACCTCGACTGCGCGCAGCGGGAGCAATTCGACCTCGTCGTGATCGGCGGCGGCGTCGTCGGCGCCGGGACCGCGCTCGACGCCGCGAGCCGGGGCCTCTCCGTCGCCCTGGTCGAGCAACGCGACTGGGCCTCGGGGACCTCGAGCCGCTCCTCGAAGCTGATCCACGGCGGCCTGCGCTACCTCGAGAAGCTCGACTTCGGCCTCGTGCGCGAGGCGCTGCGCGAGCAGACCTTGATGCTCGACCGGCTATGTCCCCATCTCGTGCGGCCGGTTCCGTTCCTGTTTCCGCTCACGCATCACGTCTGGGAGCGGGCCTACATCGGCGCGGGGACGTTCCTCTACGACACGCTGGCCGGTCGCCGCGCGCTGCCGCGGCATCGGCATCTGACGCGGCGCGGGGTGCTCGCGCGCTTTCCCGGACTGCGCGGCGATCGCATGGTCGGGGGCATCCAGTACTGGGACGCCCAGGTCGACGATGCGCGCCATACGCTGGCCCTCGTGCGGACCGCGCGACTCCACGGCGCACGCACCCTCTCCTCCTGCCGCGCCGAGGGCTTCGACATCGCGGGCGCGCGCGTCGCCGGGGTCGACGTCCGCTGCCTCGAGACGGGCGCGACCTTCACGATCCGCGGTCGCCAGATCGTGAACGCGACGGGCGTCTGGACCGACTCGGTCCAGAACCACGCGGGCCGCGGCCGCATCCACGTCCGCGCGTCGAAGGGCATCCATCTCGTCGTCCCCCGCGATCGCATCCACGGCGACTCGGGCCTGATCCTGCGGACGGAGAAGAGTGTGCTCTTCGTGATTCCGTGGGAGAGCCACTGGATCATCGGGACGACCGACACCGACTGGAACCTCGACCTGGCCCACCCCGCCGCCAGCCGCCGCGACATCGAGTACCTGCTCGAGAAGGTGAACACGGTCCTCGCGCAGCCGCTGCGCCCCGAGGACATCGAGGGCGTCTACGCGGGCCTGCGGCCGCTGCTGCAGGGCGACGACGCCGCGACGAGCCAGCTCTCCCGGGAGCATGCCGTCAGCCAGTCCGTCTCCGGCCTCATCACCGTCGCCGGCGGCAAGTACACGACCTATCGCGTGATGGCGAAGGACGTCGTCGACATGGCCGCCCGCGACCTCGACCGCAAGGTCCCGCCCAGCTGCACCGACGAGATCCCGCTGATCGGTGCCGAGGGCCACCGCGCCTACTGGAACCGTCGCGAGGTTCTCGCCGAGCGCGCGGGCCTGCACGTCAGCGTCCTCGAGCATCTGCTCATGCGCTACGGCGCGCGCACCCAGGAGATCCTCGACCTGATCGCCGAGCGCCCCGAGCTCGGGCACGCCGTCGAAGGCGCCCCGACCTATCTCGCCGCCGAGCTCCACTACGCCGCCTCCGACGAGGGCGCGCTCCATCTCGACGACGTCCTCACGCGCCGGACCCGCATCTCGATCGAGACCTTCGATCGCGGCTGCATCGCCGCCCGCGACGCGGCGCGGATCCTGGCCGGCATCCTCGGCTGGGACGCCGCGACCCAGGCGCGGGAGATCGAGCACTACGACGCCCGGGTCGCCGCCGAGCGCGAGAGCCAGGTCCAGCCCGACGACCAGACGGCGGACGCGGCGCGGCTCGGGGCGCCGGACGTGCGGATGGGCGGCGGGGACGCGGGGCGGATCGCGGCGGGCGGCGCGAAGCCGGCCGAGGCGGCGGTCATCGAGCTCGATCGGCTGCGGCGGGCGGACTAGCAGGACGAGCAGGAACGCGGTCAGACGACGTGCCGAATGATCCGGTCGTGAGACCTAGAGCTGGTCGACGAGCTCCGTCCAGGGCAATGCCTGGACACCCGGCACCAGCGCTCGAGTCGATACGCCGTTGCGGCCCGGAGAGTGCACGAGGAATGCGCGAACCTGCCCCCGAGACCGTTTCGCCTTCACGGCCGCCATCAGACGGACCATGGGCGTCGCCATGGCGGGCAGGACGGTGCGCGTAGCCTTGCACTCCACGAGCGACAGCCCGCCCCCCTTGCGAGGGACGACGAAATCGACCTCGAGCCCCTGCTCGTCCCGGAAGTAGTAGAGCTCGCGGCGTCCGCCCTGATTCGTCTGATGCTTGGCGATCTCGGCAGCGACGAACCCCTCGAAGATCGCCCCTGCGAACGGCGAGCGAGCAAGCTCGGCTGCACTCTCGATTCCGAGCAGGTGACAGGCGAGACCGGAATCGGCGATGTAGACCCGCGGTGACTTCACGAGGCGCTTGCCGAGATTCTCGTAGAACGGTGGAACGACGAGGACCTGCGCCGTGGTCTCGAGAACACCGAGCCATTGCGTGATCGTCGGGACGCTCACGCCGAGGGGCCCGGCAAGATCCGACTTGTTCAGGATCTGACCGTGACGACTCGCGAGGAGCGCGAGGAATCGCCGAAACGTCGCGAGATCACGAACCGCCGTCACGGCCCGGACGTCGCGCTCGAGATAGGTCTGCAAATAGGCGCTGAACCAGAGCGAGGCCGCTCCGGGTCGTGCGAGAACCTCCGGATAGCCGCCGCGCAGAAGGCTGACCTTGCTCGTCTCCCGAGCAGAAAAGGGCATCAATTGCAGAACCGACGCGCGGCCGGCCAACGACTCACTGACCTTCTGCATCAGTGGGGCATCCTGGGAGCCCGTCAGGATCCAACGCCCCACCCGACGCGGCGCTGCATCGATGCGCGTGCGAACGTAGGAGAAGACCTCCGGAACGTTCTGGATCTCGTCGAGAATCGCGGGACCACGGATCTCGTCGAGAAAGCTCCGTGGATCGGCGCGCAAGCGAGCGATCACGTCGGGATCCTCGAGCAGGTAGTACCGCGCAGCCGGAAAGAGGTGCCGGAGGAGCGAAGTCTTGCCGGCCCGGCGGGGTCCCGTCAGCACCACGGCCGGGAACGAGCGACTGGCCCGGCGGAGCGTCTTTTCGAGGGCGCGCGCGATGTATCGCATGATTGAGGAATCTAAACCGCTACTTTAAAAAACTCAAACCCGTGATCCTGTCCGCAGCTAGATTTTCGACCTGAAATCCCGCGCCATCCCACGGCCAACCGACCGAGGAGCCCCATGTCGAATCCCTCCTTTTCCACGCCGAAGACCGCCGCCCCCCTGTCCAACGCCCGCCCCATCGGCAACCGCATCGGCGGCCCCGGCAGTCTCGCTGGCCAGCGCGCGATCGTGATCGGCGCGAGCAGCGGGATCGGACTCGCGACCGCCGAGGCGCTCGCCGTCGACGGGGCCTTCGTCCTGATGTGCGCACGGGGCAAGGAGAGGCTCGAAGCGGCGGCGCAGCAGGTCGTCGCGAAGCTGCCCGACGCGAAGAGCCGCATCGCGACGCGCGTCGTCGATGGCCTCGATGGCGCGCAGGTCAAGGCCGCCGTCGACGAGGCCGCCGGAACGACCGGCCTCGACATCGCCGTCAGCGTGCCCGGCGGCGGCAACTTCTCCCCCGTGCTCGCCTACGACGACGACGACTTCAGCCGGACGATCGACGCCAACGTCCGGCCGATCTTCCTGCTCATCAAGTACGCCGGGCGCGCGATGGTCCGCAAGGGCGGCGGCTCGATCGTCGCCGTCTCGTCGACGGCGGCCGTGATGTCGTCGCCGTTCCTCGCGGCCTACTGTGCGGCGAAGGCGGCCTGCGATCAGCTCGTCAAGGTCGCCGCCGACGAGCTCGGCCGGCAGGGTGTCCGCATCAACGCCGTGCGGCCGGGGCTGACGCGGACCGGCGCGACGGACGGCATGTTCGGTGCGCGGCCGCTGATCGAGGCGTTCCTCGCCGAGCAGCCGATCCGCCACGAGGGCGAGCCCGGCGACATCGCCCGCGCGATCCGCTTCCTCGCCGGCCCCGAGTCGATCTGGATCACCGGCGAAGCGCTGACCGTCGACGGCGGCCACACGATCCGGAAGTTCCCGTGGCTCGAAGAGGTCGCGAAGGGCGTCGTGGGCCAGGCGGCCTACGACGCGGCCATGCGCGGGGAATGACGGACGGAGAATGACGCAGCCAGAATGAAGAGACGCGCCGGCGGGAGACCCTCCGGCGCGTCCTCGACCTCATTCCTTCGAGCTCATCGGCGCCCGCCCCGATCGCACGGGGCGGGCGCGCTCCGCTCACTCGGCCCGGCGATACCCTGCTCGTCCGAGCCCGGTGCGGATCAGAGCCCGGCGCGCGTCAGCGTGACGTCCTCCCAGGACAGGTCGGCCCAGTTCTCCGACAGCAGCTGGCCGTTCGAGACCTCCCGTGAGAATTCGTAGATCCGGCCGGTGCTGGTCCGGCCGACCACGACGATCCGGTCGGTATTGCCCTGCTCGATCACGCTCGCGTGGCTGGTCCGGAAGCTCTTGCCATCGGGGGCGGTGCGCGGCGCGGCGAAGCGCCAGGACGCGCCGTCCCAATGGAACTCGACGAGCTTCCCGACACGGCCCGCGCTCGTGTTCTCCTCCGAGTACCCGAACGCGCTGATCCGCAGGTTCGCGAGCACGTTCGGCGTCCCGTCCCAGTAGACGACGGAGGAGGTCAGCTTGAACTTGTCGCCGCCGAGGACGGGCGGGGCGCCCCAATGCTGCCACTGGCCATCCCATCCGTTCCCGTCGTGGTAGCGCGACTTCAGGACGAAGCCGTTGCTGGTACTCGCGACCGCGAAGACGACGAGGCGACCGAGCCCGCCGCTCGCCGGGATGTTGGTGTAGTAGGGGATCGCGAGGGGGGTCCCGTAGACGAGACCGCCGGCCGAGCCGAGGTCGTTCCAGTAGTGGCCCTGGATCTCGTTGCCCAGCCGATACTTGATCCATTCTCCGTTCAGTCCCTCGCCGTAGCCGTCGTCGGATGGGTTGGTCGCGACGAAGACATAGCGCTGCTCGACGCGATCCATGGGGGTCGCACCGGCCAGGTAGTTGTGGATGATGGACGCCGCACCGCCGGGGCCGACGGCGACACCGGTCGTCTCGAAGGGCCAACCGTGATCGATCCACTGCGGGAACTGCGAGTCGTGATCGCGCCGCAGCTCGACGAGCGGGATGCCCGCGCCTTCGAAGCGCGCGGACTTGACGTAGCCCCGCGGCACGCCGGTCCCGAACACGCGACGGACCAGGCGCCCAGAGCCCTGGGGCGAGGGCGAGGTCAGCGCCGTCTGCGGGTTGAAGTGGCGGTAGTTCGCCGGAAGAGTCGGCGAGATCACGGTCGGGAACCCCGGGAAGTTCTGACCCGCGACGAGCGTCCGCGCGACGGGGTCGATCTGGTGGATTCCCGTCTTGAAGTCGACCTCGATCCCGGGCACGGTCGTCGGAAGACCGACGCCTTGATAGGCGCTCCAGTCCTCGCCCGAAGCCGCATAACCCGGGACGAGCGTGAGGCCGGTATCGATACCGGGGGAGTCGCCGCTGCCCGAAATCCGCTGGATCGGCGCGCCGAGGGGATTGCCGTGATGGACCCAGGGGCTCCAGCTCCGGGTGTCGCTCTTCCAGTAGCGGCTCGAGAGGCCGGTCCGCGTCTCCGCGAGGACCGACAGGGTCTGGATCGTCTCCCAGCGGAAGTTGCCGAGATAGCGGGTCTGCTTGCGCACACCGCTCGCCGGCAGGTGGCGCGAGAGCTCCTGCACGACGACGTTGGTGTCCTTTCGCAGGAAGGCGTTGCCGCCGCCCACGAGCTGCGCCGAGGCCGGAGCAGCGAGCGCGAGCGCCAGTACGCCGAGGACGGACGTGCGCAGCCCGAGCCCGCTTCGAGATGGCCGACGTGAACCCGATCGATGGAACATGACTTCTCTCCTCCTGGCGGCTCGCGCGCGACGCGATGAATTGCGTGCGCCGTCCGCCTTCGAAGAGAATGTTCCCGTTCGGATCAGGAGGGTCGTGCCGTGGACGGCTCGCGAGCGAATTCTCCGCTCGCTCTGTGAACCGCTTCACACGACGACGGCGGCCGACGTCCCGCATGGGCGGCGGCTATCCTGGCGAACGACGCCCCCACTCCCGAAGGAGGACCCGACCATGAAGATCACGCGACGCCCCGCCGCCGCCCGCGGCCAGACCGAGCTCGGCTGGCTCCACAGCCAGCACACCTTCTCCTTCGGCGAATACCGCGACCCCGCCCACATGGGCTTCCGCAAGCTCCGCGTCCTCAACGACGACGTCGTCGAGCCCGGCCAGGGCTTCGGAACCCACGGCCACAAGGACGCCGAGATCCTCTCCTACGTCCTCGAAGGGCGCCTGGAACACAAGGACTCGATGGGCAACGGCAGCATCATCGAGACCGGCGCGCTCCAGTACATGAGCGCCGGCTCCGGGGTGACCCACAGCGAGTTCAATCCCTCGCGGAGCGAGCGCGTCCACTTCCTGCAGATCTGGATCCTGCCCGACGGGACCGGAGGCGATCCGCGTTATGCGGAGAAGCAGCTCCCGAGCGAGACGAAGCCGAACAGCCTGAACCTCGTCTTCTCGGGAAATCCGCGGGACGGCGCGATCGCGATCCGCGCCGACGCCGACGTCTACCTCGGCCGCCTCGACGCGGGTCGCAAGCTCGTCCACGAGACGCGTCCCGGCCGCGGCCTCTGGATCCAGGTCGTCGACGGCGACGTCGCCGTCGGCGGCACGCGCCTCGAGGCCGGCGACGGCGCCTCGATCGAGGACGCGGCGAAGCTCGAGCTCGAGAGCGCAGGCGGTACGGAGCTTCTTCTCTTCGATCTGCGCTGAGGATTCGTGCCCTACAAGCTCCGTGGATCGCCGAGCTCGAGCTCGCCCCCGGCCTGCGGCAGCGCGAGCGCCCGCCAGGCCCCGAGCGGCTCGAGCATCTGACGCACCGCCCGCCGCGTCGCCGCGGGAAGCCCCGCGATCTCGCGCCCGATCGCCGCGCGCCGCGCCTCGTGCTCCGGCCACGCCGGGAGCACCATCGGCCCGAAGCCGAGATCGAGCTCGACACGCTCTTCGCCCTCGGCGAGCGCCGCGCGATTCGCCTCGAGATAGCCGTGGTAGTCGTGGGCGAGCTCGCCGAGGACGGCCAGCAGCGAAAGCGGAATCGCATCGTCGTCTGCCGGCGCGGCGCTTCGCACCGACTGCGCACCCGGCCGAGGTGCCGCGACCTCCCTCTTTTCTCCGCCCGCATCCCCGCGCCCGCCCCCACGCACCGCCGCGCGCACCCGCGTCCCGAACGCGATCAACCCCGGCGCCCGCGCCTCGACGTGGGCCCGCAGCGCCGGATCGACGAGCACGTCGGCCTCGAGCCAGGCCGCGAGCGCGGCGTCGGCGCGCCAGGGCTTCCTTCCGAGCAGGAAGCCGCTCCGCGCGAGATGCGCCGCGAGCCCTTCGACGATGGCCGCCGAACGCTCCGGCCAGAGCGGCAGCCAGAGCTCGATCCAGTCTTCGAGCAACCGCCCGCAGATCCGGCGCACCGGCGTCGTCGGTCGCCACGGCCGGTCCGGATGCATCCGCTCGAGATGATCGAGGATCGCCGCGAGCTCGCCGAGGACGAAGCCCTCCGGCGTGCGCAGATACGGACCGGCATCGCGCCCGGCGCGAGAAGCCAGCGCGAGCGAGAGAGCCGGCGTCTCGGCCACGAAGTCGAAGTCGAGCCCCATCGCGTCGAGCCCGAGCACGAGGGCGATCGCGTCGCGCGACCCGAGGTCGCCGTAGACCGCATAACGCATCGCCGTCGCCCCCTCGCCCGCGCCCGCGCTCAATCCGGCCAGCGGACCGAGAGCTCGACCTTCGTATCCGGATGGATCGAGCAGGCGACGGGACACCGATCCGCCGCCTCCTTCAGCCGCTCCCGCGCCGCCGACGGCACACCCTTCGGCATCTCCATCTCGACGACGACGCGCCCGACCCGGCGCCGCGGCTCGAGGCTCATGTGCTTCTCGACCCGCGCCCGGGCGCCGTCGATCTTCCAGCCCTCGCGCTGCGCGAGGATGCCCATCGTCGTCAGCATGCAGGTCCCGAGGGACGCCGCGAGCAGGTCCGTCGGCGAGAAGGACGCGCCCTTGCCCTGATTGTCGACGGGGGCATCCGTGTCGAGGCTCGCCTTCGACGGGCCGTGGACGGCGGTCGTGTGCAGACCTCCTTCGTAGACGAGCTTCATCTCCACCATCGCGGTCGATCTCCTCTCTCTTGCTCGGGCTCGGCGCCCTTCGCCCGATGTTGCCCGAAGCCGCCGGTTCACGCCCCCTCGGACCGGGGGCCTGCGTGCTAGCGTCCTCGCCTCCCATGCAAAAAGCCGACGAAAGCTCGCTCACTCGCCCCGGCCTCGCGCGGGACCTCCTGCTCGAGAACGCGCTCCATCGCCTCGGCCACGACGCCTTCCGCGCCGGCCAGCGCGAGGCGATCGAGGGCCTGCTCGAGTCCCGCCGCCTCCTGCTCGTCGCCCCGACCGGCGGCGGCAAGAGCCTCTGCTACCAGCTCCCCGCCCTCGTCCTCGGCGGGACCACGATCGTCGTCTCGCCCCTGATCGCGCTCATGCGCGACCAGGTCGACGCCCTCGAGCGCCGAGGCATCGCCGCGACCTTCCTCGCCTCGACCCTCGAGAGCGACGAGCTCTTCCGCCGCCTCGACGGCCTCGAGCGCGGCCAGTTCCAGCTGCTCTACGTCGCCCCGGAACGCCTCGTCTTCCCGCGCTTCCGCGAAATCCTGCGCAAGCTCGACTGTCCGCTCTTCGCCATCGACGAGGCCCACTGCATCAGCGAGTGGGGCCACGACTTCCGCCCTGAGTACCTCGAAATCGGCCGCGTCCTCGCGGCCCATCCCGAGCGCCCGCGTGCTCGCCTGCACCGCGACCGCGACCCCCTACGTCCGCGACGAGATCGTCGCCCGCCTGGGCCTCCCGCCCGAGACCCCGCAGATCGTCCGCGGCTTCGCGCGCCCGAACCTGGCGCTGCGGATCGCCGAAGTCGAGCGCGCCGCCGATCGCCGCCGCCTGGTCGACGACACGCTCTACGAAGCGCTCGGCCTCCCCGGCTCCGGCCGCGGGACCGCGATCCTCTACGGCCCGACCCGCAAGAGCACCGAGCTCGAGCGCGACCGCCTCGCCGGCGACGGCTGGCGCGTCGAGACCTATCACGCCGGCCTCACCGGCGAACATCGCGACAAAGTCTCCCAGGCCTTCGCCCAGGGCGAGCTCGAGATCGTCGTCGCGACCAACGCCTTCGGCATGGGCATCGACCGCGCCGACGTCCGCGCCGTGATCCATCTCGCCCCCCCCGGCTCGATCGAGGCCTACTACCAGGAGGTCGGCCGCGGCGGCCGGGACGGCAAGGACGCCGTCGCCCTCATGCTGGTCGGCCCCGGCGACATCGCCCGCCGCCGGGCGCTCGTCGACGGCGACGCCGACGGAACGCCCGAAGGCCAGGAGTCCGCCAAACACCGCTGGTCGCTCTTCCTCGAGCTCATGCGCTTCGCCGAGGGCGGCAGCTGCCGCCACGACGCGATCCTGCGCTATTTCGGGGACGAAGAAGAGACCCTCGCCGGCTGCGGCCGCTGCGACGTCTGCATGCGCCTCGCCCGGGGCGAGAGCCTCGGCAACGCCGAGAGCGACGAAGAGGTCACCCTCATCGTCCGCAAAGCCCTCTCCGCCGTCGCCCGCATCCAGGGCCGCTACGGCCTCTCGGCCGCCGAGGCGCTCCTGCGCGGCGTCGACGACCCGCGCCTCCGGACCGCGGGCCTCGACCGGACCCCGACCTTCGGCATCCTCGGCGACCGCTCCGAGCTCTGGCTGACGCGGCTCCTGCGCCGGTGTGTCACCGCCGGCTGGGTCGACTTCGACGGCGGCGACCGCCCCGTCGTCGTGCTCACGAAGACCGGCGCCGCCGTCATGCGCGGCGAGCGCCAGGCCCGCATCCTGCTTCCGCCGGACGAGAACGCGCGGTTCCGTGGCGCGGCTGGCACTTCTGCCGGAAGCGCCGCCGGCAACACCTCCGGCAACTCGAGCCGTGGCAACGCCTTCGTCGTCCGCAAGCGCGGCGGCGCGGGCGGCACCGACGCGGGCTCGAGCTCCACCCCGAGCGACATCCTCGACGGCCCCGCCCTCGCCCGCTTCGAAGCGCTCCGGGCCCACCGCCTGCGTGTCGCTCAGGCCGAAGCCGTCCCCTCCTACGTCGTCGCAAGCGACCGGACCCTGCGCGAGATGGCCGAGCGTGCCCCCCAGAACGAACGCGAGCTCCTCCAGATCCACGGCATCGGCGAGACCAAGGCGAAGAAGTACGGCGCGGGCTTTCTGCGCGTGCTCGGCGAGAGCCCGTCCCGAGCCCAGAACTAACTTCGCGCGATCGACGTCCCACGGCTCGAACGCGGCCCCACCGAGATCGCATCCCTGATCCCGGCTCCCCGCCGCCCAGGAGACCCGCGCCCGTGGCCGATCCGCTCGAACGCCTCTCGACCTCGCTCTTCCAGTCCCAGATCCTGCGGCTCTTCTCGATCGGACTCCTCGCGCTCGTCCTGCTGATTCCGATCGGCATGATCAGCGGCCTGATCTCCGAACGACAGGCCCGCCGCGAGTCCACCGTCGAAGAGATCGCCTCCAAATGGGGCCGCACCCAACATCTCTCCGGCCCCGCCCTCGTCGTGCCCTACACCATCCGGTGGGCCGAGACCGGCTCCGGCGGCCAGACCATCCCGCGGTCCGAGACCCATACCGCCGTCTTCCTCCCCGACACCGTCTCCCTGCGCGGCACGATCCACTCCGAGACCCGACAGCGCGGCATCTTCTCCGTCCCCGTCTACCGCCTCGACCTCCGCGTCGAAGGCGAGTTCGCGAAGCCCGACTTCGCCGCCCTCGGACTCGACAAAGCCGAGATCGCCTGGGACCGCGCCCATCTCGCCGTCGGCCTCTCCGACGCCCGCGCCATCCAGCAGGAGACCGACGTCCGCTGGAACGGCGCCCCCGTCCCCTTCCTCCCCGGCAACGGCGGCCTCGCCGAAGCCAGCCCCGGCATCCACGCCGTCGTCGACCTCTCGACCGAAGAACCCGCGAGCGCGACTCCCGCCCAGCCGCCGTCCGCGAAGGCGCCCGACCGCTTCCGCTTCGAATTCCCGCTCGCGCTCAACGGCAGCGTCGCCGTCTACTTCGCCCCCTTCGGCAAACAGACCGAAGTCCTGCTCAGCGCCGACAGCGGCAACCCCACGTTCCAGGGCAACTGGCTCCCCACCGACCGAAAGATCACCGCGAACACCTTCGAAGCCCGCTGGTCCATCCCCTTCCTCGGCCGCAACTTCCCGCAAGCCTGGAAGAGCACCACCCCCATGCAGGAATCCATCGACGCCGCCCGCTTCGGCGTCGGCTTCATCGACCCCGTCGACCACTACCGCATGGCCGAACGCAGCGTGAAATACGCGAGCCTCTTCATCCTGCTCACGTTCGCGACCATCTGGCTCGTCGAGATTCTCGCCGGCCTCCGCGTCCACCCCATCCAATACCTGATGCTCGGTGGCGCCCTCTGCCTCTTCTACCTGCTCGAGCTCTCCCTCGCCGAACACATCGGCTTCCCAGCCGCCTACGCCCTCGCGAGCCTCTCCATCATCGCCATGATCACCGCCTACTCCGCCGTCGCCCTCGGCAGCCGCCCCCGAGCCCTCGTCGTCGGAACCGGCGTCGCCCTCCTCTATGGCTACCTCTACGTCCTCCTCAACAACGAGGACTACGCCCTCCTGATCGGCTCCCTCGGCCTCTTCGCCATCCTCGCCGCCATCATGTACGCCACCCGAAAAATCGACTGGTACACAGTCGGCCGGGGGGCGACCCTCGGCGCCGCCACGGAGCCGTAGACCGGGCCCGGAAATGCCCCCGGCAATGGTCGGTGCCCCAAACCCAGAACCGGAGGGGCAGCCCAAACCAGACCCCGATGGAAAGCGACACCGTTCGGCATTGGCCTCGAGCCAACTCCCTACCCGATGAAAGGCCACCGACGACCCGACTTCGATGAATCCGAACCCCAAAATGCCAGCCCCCGACCCGCAGAAATTCAAGCCGCGATAATCAGCAACGCGGCACCCTCCGGGGTGTGACCAGGGACGCCGAGGGCCGCGAGGGGAACGAGGAGTGGGATCTGCGGAGGGACA
>JADJOR010000024.1 GCA_016713665.1 Deltaproteobacteria bacterium | reverse complement strand
AATTGGTTCAAGTCGGAAGAGGGCGGACGCGAGTTGGCGGCCAAAATGGTTGCGCTGGGAGGATCACCTACCGTCTCTCAATCCCTGCTTCCTCTAGTCAACGCAATTCTCACGGGCGCATCTCTATCACGCCTGGAGCAACTGGACCTTGAGCGACAGCCGCGTTGCCGCCCTGCTTAGATCCGACAGCCCACTGGTGTTGATCGAGGCTCCTGCCGGGTGCGGAAAGACGTACCAAGGTGCCGCTTACGCGAGCGAGGCTTCGACGACAATCGGGAATGGCCGAGTCCTGATTCTGACTCATACCCACGCCGCGTGCGGAGTATTCGCGACGCGTACAAGCGGGAACCGGTCGCGCGTGTGCGTTCGCACCATCGACGGCCTGATCGGCGAGATCGCCGCGGTATACCATAAAGCGCTAGACCTTCCGCCGGACCCAGCGATATGGGCTTGGAGAGACAACGGTCTCGGATTCCCGATCATGGCAAAGCGAGTCGCTGCCCTCCTAGAACGCTCTCCAATGGTTGCCGAGGCGCTGTCTAAGCGATTTCCAATAGTAGTTTGCGACGAGCACCAGGACTCCAGTACCGATCAACACCTCGTCGCGATGGCACTTCACCAAGCCGGATCGAGCCTCCGCATATTCGCTGATCCAATGCAGCGGATATATGGAGAAAAAACCGAAAAGGCCGCAGATGCGGAACGTCAGCGGTGGGAAGCACTCAAGAAGACAGCCGACTTCGATCGTCTAAGCACGCCCCATCGATGGAAGGATGACAGTCCAGCGCTAGGGGACTGGATCATGCAGGCTAGAATTGACCTGGAGCGCGGCGCGGCGATCGATTTGACCCGGCCACTCCCCCCTACAGTGCGGCTGATATTCGGGACGAACCGCTCACGCAGCCACCGCCAATACCGTTTGACCGGACAGGAGAGGCGTGAACTTGATGTCGCTGTGCGAGCCTCGAAGCAACTCCTCGTACTCGGGCCCAAGAATGACATCGTTGATTCGCTTTGTGGATTCTGGAACAGGTCGATCCCTCTTTGGGAGGGGCACACACGCTCGGCATTGGCCGTCTTGGTGTCGAAAATTCAGGAAGCTAATGGCGATGCCCTGGCTCTGGCGACTGCGATGATCGAATTCATTGGCTCGGTATCGATCGGGTTTACGAGGAAATCGCACGGAGAGCGCCTCCTCCAAGAGATCTCTGAAGGATGCTCAAAGAAGTCCAGAGGCAAACCTGCAGCGATCCAGGAAGTCGGGCGCCACTTCCTCGGCACGCCATCTCATATGTCAATCGGATCGGCGCTTGAGGCGATTGACCGTTTCGTCACCGAACGAAACCCGGGATTCGCCGAGGTTAAGATTGACCGACGAGTTGAATTTAGGGACGCGATCCGAGTATGCCGATTCGAGAACGTCGATGACGGGTTTGCCCGGGTCTCCGGCATGCGTTCGCATGGAACGTCATCCCCACCGAGTCGGGCGTTGAGTACGATTCACAAGGCAAAAGGGTTGGAGTGCGATGATGTCGTAGTAGTCGCCTGCGACCGCGATCACCTCCGAGGTACGAGCTACGCGCGCTGCGTACTTTATGTAGCCCTAAGCAGAGCCAAGAAATCTCTTACTCTAGTCGTATCAAAAGATGAGCCGAGCCCCTTGTTCCGGCTCGAGGCTTGAGCGTTTGTTGACCGGGTGGAGTTGCTGAGTGCGACCGGAGTGCGAGCTGTGTCGCCATTCGCCAGGTGGCTCAATACACAGGGGCGAAGATGGCGGGCACCGAATCCGCGTTCTATCCGCACACCTTGCCTTGAGAAGGCCGCACGACTGGCGAGCAGCCATCAATCGAGGTTCCGATTAGCATCGCGAACGACGTCTCGTCGCACGAGAACGTCATACTCAGATGCGTGATTCCGAACCGCCGCGATCGGGCGCAGAGAGAACTATTTATTTTGGCGCAGTCGCGCGGGGCACGCGGCCGCGTCCGTATTGGGTTCTCACGGGCCGTCATCCAAAAACTCCCGGTATTGCGGGATTTTCCGCGACACCCCCCCGTCCGGTCCGAGAGTTCGCTGCAACTGCGACCTGACTGGCGGAGCGACAGTAATTCGATCTAGCTGTTTGGTTTTACTGCGCGCCACCAGACAATTGAGCGAATCCGAACCGTCCAACTTGGCATCAGAAGAAGACGCCGGCCTCGGCGACTTTTGAGCCCCGAACCCGTCTTCTCCGGTTCGGATTCGGCAACCCTCACTACCCAAAAGCCCTCGGAATCGCGGGATTCCCTCGACCTGTATCGGCATGCGCGGGAGAAGTCTCTGCGATCGCAGATTCGAAAGGCGGAGCAAGTAGGATCCGATCTCCCACTTTGGCGGTTAGGATCCCACCACCCATCCAACCGTCCAAATCGCCTCCGGAGAAAAAATCGGAGTGCGGCGGCAGTAGCGCCCCGATTCAGCCGTCTCTGGTTCGGATCCCCTCAGGCCGATCGCCCAAAACCCCGCGGAATCTCGCGTTATTCCGGGAGGCAGCGCGCCCCGGAGCTCATGGTCTCCGGAAACGCAGCCTAAATGGCGGTGGGGGGAGTCCGTCGCGAACCCGTCTCTGCATCGAATTCCCTGATCTACGGGAAAGTGCAGGGATTTTCGACAAATTCGGGTCGTCTCAGCACCGAATGGGCTTAGGTTCCTGAGTGATTTCGCACACGTAGAGTCGAATTCCCTGCGAGTATGAACAGGGAATAAAATCGGTGCGATCAGGGAATTCACGGGTCGATCAGGGAAGCTCTCATCGCTTCTGGTGCTGGCAGTGTCGCGCCGCGTCGGGCGCCCCCTCCCCCGCCCGGACCTCACCATTGATGCTCGTGACATAGGCCGCGTGATAGACCGCGATTCGAGTCCAATGCGGCGAATCGTAGAACGCGGGAGAGTTCTGAGAACGGACACGATTACATCCTGCTGGGCGCGATTCACCCAGCCAGCGAAGATTATTGCGAGTGCCTGCAGCTGTAACGTGCTCATAGGCGAAATTTTTCCCGACCCTAATCCCCGAATCCTGCTCGAAGCTGGTCTCCACCGAAGCCGGTAAACAGCGGAATCTGCGATCGATTTTTCTCGACCTTGCTTTGGCAGACTACGCGGATTCGAATGCGAGCGGCACAGACTTCGGTCCTCGGAGGGCAAGCGAGTCGAGCATCGCGATCTTGCCGTCGAGCTGAAAATTCCTGGCGTTCTCGAACAGAGTCTCGAAGGCCACTTTCGCCTCGAGGCGGGCGAGTGAGGCGCCGAGGCAGAAGTGAATTCCGTGCCCGAATGCAAGGTGCCCCTGAGGCTTGCGGTGAATGTCGAACTGGTCCGCGTTCGGGAAGTAATTCGAATCCCGGTTGGCGGAGGCGAAGAGTGTCATGAGGAAGGTGTCCTTCTTGACGGCGCCGCTGGGCAGTTCAACATCGGCTGTTGCTTGTCGAGGTAGACTCTGAATGGGCGAATCGTAGCGGAGCGCCTCCTCGAGCATCTGTGGGATCAGCTCGGGATTCTCCGCGACTTCTTTCATTTGGGCAGGATGGCGAAGCAGAGCATGCATCGCGTTCCCAATCAGGTTCGTTGTTGTCTCGTTTCCGGCAACCAGAAGCAGGAAGACAAAGGAAAGCACCTCGCCAGCACTCAGCGCGTCGCCGTCGTCGGCCGTGACGAGGACACTAATGAGGTCGTCCTTGGGATTCGCCCTTCGCTCCGCGGCAACCCGCTCGAAATAGTCCGCCATTTCGTCGGCGCTCTTTCGCACTTCTTCTTTCGAGAAGTCCTGAGAGATACCGGACAGTCCGATCACCGTGGAATCGGACCAATGCTTGAACTTGTGACGTAGCTCGGGCTCCACGCCGAGAAGCTCAGCGATGACGGTCACGGGAAAGGGCACAGAGAGATCGCGCACCAGGTCCATTTTCCCGGTCTCTCGAACGTCCTCAAAGAATCTCTCGGCGATCTCTCTAAGGCGCGGCTCGAGGGCTGCAATACGCCGTGGCGTGAAACCTCTGTTGACGAGGCCGCGGAGACGCTGGTGGTGCGGAGGGTCGACGCTAATCATCATGGGCGATGCAAGGAGACGGTGTCCAGCGAGGGCGCCCGAGTTGGGGCTAAGGCTCAGGCCTCCCTGGAATAGTGCTTGAAAGGCCGTCGAGGAAAATTGCTCGGGACGGTGCAGAACGTGCTGAACGTCCGCGTGGCGACTCACGGCGAAGAGAGGCGCTCCCGGAATCATCCGATGAATGGGCGACTCGTCTCTAAGCGCTGCGTAGTACGGGTACGGGTTCGCTCGAACCACGGGATTGAACGCGTTGTAGTCCGCGGCAGATATTTTCTCGGGCATGCTTGAGTCTCCTTCGGCTTGTTGTGGACGAAGGCCCTGTTCTTAGAGCGACCTATCGAATAGTGGACTCCGGTGAGCTACCGGGTCTTCGTAGTGCGCCGCCATCTTCTGTGCCGACCCGCTCCCGCATCTCCGCCAATATCTTCCTGGCTAGGCGATTCGAAGGCTCGAGACGCAGCACGTTCTTAAACTGCTCTACGGCGACTCGCGGCCGTCCGGCACGTCGCTCTAGTATTCCGAGGTTCAAGAGAACCGGAACGCTTCCCGGCGAAATGTCTAAGGCCTGAGCCAAGTGTTCCCGTGCAGCGCCCCAGCGACCAGTCTCGATGAGGATGATGGCTAGATTTGCATGCGCCTCGAAATTGTCTGGTTCGAGCTCGAGTGCGCGCTGATAGTATGTTTCTGCTAGCCCAGCATCTTCCGTCTGAAGGAGAACGGCAGCTCCTACGAGGTCAGATGCCACGACGCTTTCTAGGCGGCCTAGTTGGTCAAACGCCTGCAGCGCCTCGTCTCGTTGGCCGCGTTCTCCGTACATGAGCAAGAGCGCGCGATGGACCCGTTCGCTTTCCGGATGCGAGATTGAAAATTCCTTGGCCGACTCGAGTGCGTCGCTGGTTCGACCTGCACTTCGAAGCGCGTCGACATACGCGAGCAAGACTTGCTCGCTTTCGGGCAGTGATGTGCGGAGACTCTGTTGGACTTCTATATCGGACGGCTGATCTCCGAGTTGGGCTCCCAGGAGGATGGCTAGCGGCAACACGAGCCACAACCAAACAGCGAATGTACGCACACGCGCCACTAGCCGAGGCCTCTACTAGGAGAGGTCGCGACGACGTAGTCGTCGACGCCCAGTGTTTGACGCGTGGACTTCTCCCGAAGGTTCCAGATGAAGCTGTCGGTGTAGAAATGCATGAGTGTCGAGACGAGCACTGCAACGGCGAGGAGCTGCAGCGCGGGCCCGTTCAGTATGGCCTCGTTTCCACGAAAGAAGACACCATACGCCACGGTGAGACCGATGTAGAACACGACGCTGCCAAACGTCTTTCGGAAGATTCCGCCAAGGGGTGATGTGTCTCCCTTGACGCCTTCTTGCTCAGAGTGTTTGAAGGTCCAGACGAAGGCGAGATAGTGAATGTCATGAAGAAGTTCGAAGAGTGCGACGCCGATGATGACGTTCTGTATTGGGATATTGGCGTACCACCAGAAGGCGATGCTTCCGGCGAGGAGAGCGACCTTGGTGATGCTCTGGGGCCGCTGGGACTCGTAGGATTCCACTGCGTGGAGAATCCAGGCGCCAGTGACGGCGGAAGTCACAACTATCGAGCAAAGCTGCAGTGCGAAGATGAGATCGGGACTCGCCGTCGGAAGACCACACTTGTAGAGCTCTTTCAGGGCGACAGAGAGGCGTCCCGGAGAGAGCAGCAGAACAAGCGCAAACCAACTGGCGCACACCATCTTGTCGAGCAGCGCGGTTCGAGGCAACAGGTGTCCTGCCTTCGCGTCATAGACGCGGCCCATTCCGTACACCTGTGCGCTCGCGTGCCAAACTCCCCACATCAGAACGATGAAGGAGAGGCCGTCGAGGTTGCCAAACACGAACGTCGAGCAGAGAATCGCGAAGGCAAGCGGTGCAAACACTAATCGTGGCCACTGTCGGAGAAACAACTCTCTATCGCCATAGGCTCGGAGGAAGCCTGGAAAGTGGTGCGCGACGGCGCCTACGGTACCGGCCACGACGATGACCATTTCAGCGCCATGACGGGTGGCAAGTTCTGCCGCGAGAAGCAGAATCAACGGCGATCCCAGGAAAAGAACGAAATCCCAGCGCGCGCCAATGAGCCACCACGCGCGACGGCTGGCGTCGGGAAGTGCACTGAAATCAAACTGCTCGTGTACAGCGCTCACTGCCTCATCCTCTGCTGCAACGACCTTGCAAGAAACTCGACCACAGCTCTTGTAAACGCATCGTTCTGGTCGCCTGAAACCATGTGCCCGGCATCGTCAATATCGATGCACTGAGCGTGAGGGACTGCCTCGAGAAGGGCGTCGGCACCTTCGCGACTCACCACATCGCTCTCCGCCCCTCGCACCAATAGGGTGGGCACCTTGATTCGGCGAGCGCCGGCGAGCAAGCCCTCCTCCATGGCTTGTCTCGAGGGCCCGAGACGCTCAATGCCATTACCACCCGCCTGAAATTTCGAGGTCAGGAAGCGAACGTCCCAACGCCAATGCCACCGGCCGTCGGGCGTGCGGCGAAGGGTGCGTTCGAGACCACTCAAATCAGACGGACGCGGCTTGTTGGGGCGGTAGGCCGCGATTGCGTCGGCTGCGTCGGTCAATGTGGCAAATCCGTCGGGGTAGCCGAGCATGAATTTGATGATGCGCTCGACGCCAACCGGCTCCATTCTGGGTGCGATATCGACGAGCACCACCTCGGAATACGGTTGCGTCACCGACAGTCGCAGCGACGCCAAGGCCATCATCCCCCCGAGAGAGGCCCCTACGACTGCAGGGCGCTCTCCCAATTGGCCGACGACCGCGTGGAGGTCAGCCGCGAAATGATCGGGGCCGTAATCGCCGTTCTCTGGCCAGTCGCTGTCGCCATGCCCTCTGAGGTCGAGCGCAATGGCCCGCCAGCCCTCGTTCGCAAGCGCTGTTGCCGTGTGTGCCCAGGCGTGGCGGGTCTGTCCGCCGCCGTGCAATAGAAGCACGGGAGGGCCGCTCTCCGGCCCTCGCACATCAGCGGCCAGCTCGACTCCGGCCCCTCGAAGTCGAATCGTCGAGACGCCACCGCCCGCGGACCCAAGGCTTCCTTGATTCGGCGAGAGTCGAGACAGGCTCATGGTTCTAGGCCTCAAACCGTAGGGGAAGGGTCTTGGGGCCCCTAAGAATGAGCGAGTCAATCCATTCAACGTTGGCACTGGTCCTCTCGAGGTTGCGGCAACGGCGGAATAGCTCCTCGAGCGCGACGCGCGCTTCGAGGCGGGCAAGAGAAGCCCCGAGGCAGAAATGAATCCCGAAGCCAAAGCCGACGTGGCCCTTCGGATTTCTTGTTACGTCGAAGCTTGAAGCGTCGGGAAGCCATTCCTCGTCTCGGTTCGCCGACCCGAGAAGCACCATCACCATCTTGCCCTTCGGAATCGTGACCCCCGCCAACTCAGTGTCCTCGAGGGTTTGTCGAAACAGGGCTTGCACGGGAGAGTCGTAACGCACCACCTCCTCCACTAGCCCTTCGATGAGCTCCGGCCGTTTCACAACCTTCGAGAGCTCGGCGGGATGCTCGGTCAGCGCGAGGAGCGCGTTTCCCAGAAGATTGGTCGTCGTCTCGTTTCCAGCTACGAGCAGAAGAACCGAGAATGCAAGCACTTCGCCCTCTGTAAGCGTGCCTTCTCCCTGTTCAGCGCGAATCAAAGTAGAAATCAGGTCATCGGTCGGCCTCTTGCGACGCTCGGCAATCGCTCCGGCAAAGAAATCGACGAACTCCTCCCGGACCCGAACGGCGTGCTCGCGGTCTGTTGGTTGATTCACCCCCGTTACGCTCGTGATGATGGCGTCTGACCACCGCTTGAAGTCATGGAGGCGCTCGGCGGGGACTCCGAGAAGCTCTGCAATCACTCTCACCGGGAGCGGCATCGATAGGTCGGCGACCAAATCCATCTCGCCATTCTTGGCGACCGCTGAGAGGCATTCGACCGCAATCTTTCGTATGCGCGGCTCAAGCGCTCCAATGCGCCGCGGCGTGAAGCCGCGATTCACGACAGCTCGCAGCCGGTCGTGAATCGGGGGGTCCGAAGCGATGAGATTGTCGGATTCGGTGAGAACGCTCGTACGGCCTGCAACCGAACCGTTCGTCATGCCGGTCTGACCGGTCATCATTGCTTTCATGCCTTGCGAGGAGTAGACCTCGGGCGTCTTCAAGATGTGGAGCACCTCGCGGTACCGACTGACCGCGAACACGCCGAATGGTTGAATTTCATATACCGGCGCCTCCTTTCGTAGAAGTGCGTAGCCGGGGTACGGGTTCGCGCGTGACTCGGGGGCGAGCGGGTTGTAGTCCATGAATTCAGTCCCTTTGTCTTGTGCCTGTGGCGAGATACCGTGGCGAGACGAACGGGATATCCGTCGCTAATCTTGTGAAAGAGTCGTTGCTGAGACCTCACGCAAATTCGGTCTTCGGCGACGAAGAGACGTAAGGAAATGCGTCAGGGATTGGATGCCTTCGTCGATCAACGAATAGACAACCGGAACGACGACCAACGTAAGCGCTGTCAATGAAATCATTCCGCCGATCGCGAGTACGCCCATAGGGGCTCGATACTCCGACGCATCCGCCTCGGAGAATGCGAGCGGGATCATCCCGAAGACGGTCGACAGCGTCGTCATCAGGACGGGCCGAAGGCGAATCGGCCCAGCTTCGAGCATGGCCTCACGTGCATCCAGTCCACGCTCACGCGCTTGGTTGGCGTGATCGACGATCAGAATTCCGTTCTTCATCACGAGGCCCACGAGTGCGAGAAGTGCAATCTGCCCGAAGATGCTCAAATTCTGTCCGGAGAGTGCGAGCGTGGAAAATGCCCCCACAAACGCAAGTGGCGCGGTTGCCATGATCGATACGGGCTGAAAGAAGTCGTTGAACTGGCTCCCCAAAACCATGTAGAGGGCGAGCACTGCAAGGGCGAAGGCGAATACGATTGCTTGAGCCGTCTCTTGCATCTTCTCGCCCCAGCCGCGGTGGCGGCCGATGACTTCTGGCGGGAGACCGATTTCCGAAACGAATCGGTCGACTTCAGCGACGGCCGTTCCCAAAGCAACGCCGTTCGGATTGTTCGCGAAGATGTCAATCTTCCGGGTACGATTCTCGCGGTCTATTTGGACGGGCCCGGAGCCGACCTCGAGAGATGCAATGCTTGCCAGGTTCGCGAGTGACCCATCTGCGGAACGCACCTGGAGAACGCTCAATTCGGCAAGGTCGTCACGCTGCGCTTCTTCGAGGCGAACGCGAACGTCGTATCGCTCCCCGTCTTCCTCATACGTCGCCGCATCGACACCGCCGACAGTGGCTCGAAGAGTATTGGCAATCGCGCTAAGGAAGACGCCCTGGTCGGCCGCGGCCTGGCGGTCGACGATCGCTTGTATTTCGGGGCGCCCATCCTCATAGCTGGATGTCACGTCGGCAAACGAGGGGCTCGCTCTCATGCGGGCGACGAGGGTGGTGGAAACCTGAGCGAGTTGCTCCAAGTCGGGACCCTCGAGCGCATACTGCATACCGAAACCCGTGAAACTACCCCCTGAAATCACCGAGACTTCGCTGACGATGACGGATTTCGCCTCCGGCACGGCCGACGGGACGACGTTGCGCGCAATGTCCATGACCTCGAGCATGGGTCGCTCGCGCTCGGCCTTGGGTGTCAACGCCACGTAGAGGACAATCTCGTTGACGCGTCCCTGGCTCCCAGAACCAATCGTAGAAAAGACGGCTGCGACCTCGTCGATGGAGGCGAGTGCGTCCCGCGCTCGCTTCGCGGTGAGTTTCGTTGTCTCAATGCCGGTTCCAAGCGGAAGTTCGATGTGGGTCTCGAATTCCGATCGGTCTGCTCTTGGTGAGAATTCAAGAGGAATTGTGCGAGAGATGAATCCCGCGGCAATCACCGCGACGAATGCGATCCCAAGAATTAGTCCGCGGTGGCGTAGGGCGGCAGCGAGAAGGCGTTCGTAGCGGGTCTCGAGAAGCGTATACGCCCGCTCGAGCACGACGTAGAGTCGACCATGGGTGGATTCACGACTCATGAGGCGACCGGCGAGGGCCGGCGTGAGTGTGACTGCGATGAAAAGGGACACCGTGACCGCGAACACGACGGTGAGGCCGTATTCGAGGAACATGCGACCGATCATTCCCTCCATGAAGGCGATCGGAACGAAGACCGAAGCGATGGCTGCCGTCGCTGCGAATATGGCTGGCCCGACTTCGGCGGTTCCGTGTGCGGCTGCTTCGAGTGGCGACTCCCCTTCTTCAATGCGTCGCTGAATCACTTCGACGACGACGATGGCGTCGTCTATCAAGAGGCCAATCGAGATGGATATGCCAATCAGACTGATGATGTTGAGGGTGAATCCGGCAAGGGAGAAGAAAAAGAAGGTTGCGACGATGGAGGTCGGAATCGCCATCGCAACGAGGAGTGTCGTTCGAAAGTTGCGCAAGAAAAGCAAAGTGACGGCGACAGCGAGAAACCCGCCAACCCACATGTCCATAAACGTCTCGTGAACCGAGGATTCGATGAAGCGGGAGGAGTCGCGTGCGGCAAGAATCTGGACGCCAGGCGGGGCCTCGGCCGCAAGCCGAGCGAGTTCGGCCTTGACGCGCGTCGCGACAGCAACAGTGTTCTCCCCTGATTGCCGGCGGAGCTCGAGTGAAACACCGGGAACGCCGTCGAGTTCAGCGTAGGTGCGTTCGTCCTGCAGTCCATCTTCCACGCGAGCAACGTCCCCAACGAGAGTCGGTGCTCCTTCCCGAAAGGCAATGACGAGGTCCGAAAACTCGTCGACCGATTCCACCTCGCCCTTCGTCTTGAACGAGAATTCGGATGTACGGCCACCGGTCTCGAGGCGGCCGCCTGGAATCTCTGCATGCTCTCTGCGAATGGCCTGGATGACGTCATCCGCGGTGACCTCGTAGGCACGCATCCGGCTCGCGTCGAGCCAAATGCGAATCTCGCGCTCACGACCGCCGACCAAAGTGACGGAACCGACACCACGTAAACGCTGGAGTCTTTCCTTGACCTCGTCCTTGGCAAATCGGGTGAGATCGCGGATGGGGATGTCGCCCGCAATCATGATGGCGAGAATGGGCTGCGAATCCGGATCCACCATCTCCACGATGGAAGGCTCGGTGTCTGGCGGAAGATGCCGCCGCGCCAGCTCGACTTTGGCACGCACCTTTTGAACAGCGGCTTCTGCGTTCATCTCGAGCGCAAATCGAGCGACGATCAGTGAAAGGCCTTCGGAGCTCGTCGAGCTCAGCTGTTCGAGTGAGCCGAGGTTGCTGATTTCCTCCTCGAGCACTTCGGTGACTTCGGTCTCTATCGTGCCGGGCGTCGCCCCTTCGAGGACGGTCGACACCGTTATGATGGGCATTTCGACCTGGGGAAAAAAGTCGACGCCGATTCGGCCCAGCGATATCCAGCCTACTGCGACAAGCGCAGCGGAGGCCATGATGGCTAAAACTGGCCGTCGGACTGAGACGTCAGAAATCCACATGGGTAGTCCGTACTGCGATGGGCGTTCCTTCAACCAGACGAGGCAGGGACGGTCCAGTTAGAACCTGGTCTCCAGCAGCGAGGCCGGAAAGAACCTCGAAGCGACCTGCGTCGAGGTCCCGGACTTCGACAGGCCGTTTCGTCGCCGTCGCATTTTCAGACTTGAACACATAACGGCCACCATTGCTTCCTAGAACAGCGCGCCGCTCAATGACGAGCGCTTGGCGCCCTTCAGGACGGAGCTCCGCGCGGACGAAGAGCCCTGGCTTCACCGCCAGGTCATCGTTCTTGATGGGGATGCGGACTTCGAATGCACGGCTCGCCAGGTCTATCCGGTCGTTCAGGATGAGAACCTCGCCTTCGTAAGGCTTTGGGAGGCCGTCGATGTGGAGCGTGGCGCGAGTTCCGAGCTTGATGCTGGCAAGGTGTAGAGCTGGAACCTGGACGATGGCGGCGACGACGTCGATTTTCATGAGCTGAACGACGTGTGAATTGCTGCTCAGCATCGTCCGCATCATCACGCCCTCGTCGACAAGACGTGCGGTGACTACCCCTGCATACGGGGCAACAACAAGCGTGTCGGCGAGGTTCTGCTTGGCGCTGTCGAGTGCGTTCTGCGCTGCGCCGAGACGGGCGGCGGCAATTTCATCATTCGTGCGAACGCCGTCGAGCTGCTCGCTCGAGGCAACTCCCTCAGTCGCAAGCTTTTCGACACGTTTCCAGTCTCGCGAGGCCTTCTCGGCCTCGGCCCGCGCGAGGCGAAAGGCGTGTTTAGCCTCATCGACGCGAATGCGATGGTCGATGTCGCGCGTACGAAAAAGGGGGGCGCCGGCTTCAACGCGGTCTCCGACGCGCACGTAAATCTCTTCGATGATGCCGTCGACACGAGGTCCGATATTGCTCGTCTTGTGGGCAGCGATGGAACCCGTTCCGATAATAGGCTCAACGATCGTTTCTGCTCGCACTGGCACCACCCAGACATCGACCGCGGGGGCAGCGGATTCTGCCAACTCGGTCGCTTCTCCCCCTTCGCAGCCGACAAGCAGCATGAGGGATAGGGTCAAGAAGCTCCGTGAGTGAGTCTTCACTTTCGCGGCTCGGTGAGGAGCGCCGCAAACAGGGCGCGTACGCGCGGGGCGTAATCGTTGAGCGATTTACCACCAGACTCTTCAACCCAGTGCGCTGCTGTGCTGGTGACTGTACCGACGAGCGCGAGCGCAAAAGTCTCCGGGTCGAACTCTCCGAGTCTTCCGGCTTTCTTGGCATCCGTCGCGATTTCGATGAGCCATGCGCGAAAAGCCTGGAAGACCTCGAGGGACTCGTCGCCGAGTGCTTGTCGGACACGCCACGGAAGCCCGTGCGTCGTGCGGCCATAGATTTGAAGTAGGCCTTTGTGCTCGTCGAAGCACGCGAAGAGCGCGTCGATCAGTCGAAGCAGTTTCTCGCCGGGTTCGGGAATGGGGTCGACGACATCTCGCACGCGGTCGCGAATCGTTGCGACAGCGGCATGGATAACGGCCTCGTAGAGCTCTTCTTTTCCTTTGAATAGGCCGTAGACCGAATTCAGTGAGACCTCAGCCGCGTTCGCTATCTCAGCGACCTGTGCGCCTTGGAATCCTTTTTCCGCGAACACAGCAGCTGCGGCCTCAAGGACGTCCTGTCGACGAAAGGCGACTTCACGCTCTCGACGTTCGTCGCGAATCGATTTTTTGGGAATAGCCATTTGTTCCTACCAAATTGCGGATACAGGCTAGATAATATTGGTTCTTTTTTCAAGAGGCTGGAATCCTGACCGGGCTTGGTGCGCGTCATCAGAGGTAACACGCGGATTGATAAAGGCTTCTCGCCCCGGCCCGTCGTTCGATTGATCGTGTACAAAAATTACGATCTTTGACGTAACCGGTCGCCGAACGACGCTCTTCCGTTCAATCTCCTGATCTCGTTGGTCTCCCTGCTTCATCGAGGAGGGAAGCGATGCAATCGCTGTCGGATGGCCGGATTCGCCGCACGCCGTCGGAGTGGCGACAGATCGTGGGAAGGTTCGAGTCGAGGAACCTCTCGGAGGCCGCCTCCTGCCACAGGGTGGAATTCTCCGTGAGCTTTCGGATGTGGCGGGCACGCCTGGCGGGGGACGTTGCCTTCCGGCGGGGTTCAGGCAACCCGCAAGCCGCGGCCGAACCCTTTCACGGAGGCGACGCGGCACGCGCTCAAGCTGCGTGCCAGCCTCGAGGCGTTCCGGTCCGATCCCGACGTCCCGATCGACACGAACCATCTGGAGCGAGGCCTACGGCCGATCCCGGTGGGCGGGAAGGCCTGGCGGTTCTGCTCGACCGAGGTCGAGGCGGAGAAGGTCAGGGATCATCCAGAGCTTGGTCACGACGTGCGTGCTGCACGGCGTCGATCCGTACAGGTACCTGGTCGACGTACTTCAGCGCGTGCGACCCATCCGCAGCGCGACTTCGCCGATCTCACGCCGTGTCTCTGGAAGGAGGAGACGTTCACGGGGCAGGCGCTCCCTTCATCCACGCTCGCGAGCTGAAATCCGGAGCGGCGCAAGACGTCGCTCGACGACTGCTTACCTCTAAAGACCCGTGAGCCTGGCAAGCCTTACGGGGGGGGGGGGGGGGGGGGGGGGGGGGTGGGGGGGGGGGGGGGGGGGGGGGGGGGTGGGGGGGGTGGGGGGGGGGGGGGGGGGGGGGGGGGGGGGGGGGGGGGGGGGGGGGGGGGGGGGGGGGGGGGTGGGGGGGGGGGGGGGGGGGGGGGGGGGGGGGTTCGGGGGGGGGGGGGGGGGGGGGGGGGGGGGGGGGGGGGGGGGGGGGGGGGGGGGGGGGGGGGGGGGGGGGGTGGGGGGGGGGTTGGGGGGGGGGGGGGGGGGGGGGGGGGGGGGGGGGGGGGGGGGGGGGGGGGGGGGGGGGGGGGGGGGGGGGGGGGGGGGGTGTTTTGGGGGGGGGGGGGGGGGGGGGTCTCGGGGGGGGGGGGGGGGGGGGGGGGGGGGGGGGGGGGGGGGGGGGGGGGGGGGGGGGGGGGGGGGGGGGGGGTTTGGGGGGGGGGGGGGGGGGGGGGGGGGGGGGGGGGGGGGGGGGGGGGGGGGGGGGGGCGGGGGGGGGGGGGGGGGGTGGGGGGGGGGGGGGGGGGGGGGGGGCCTGCAGATTGCGACGGATTCGTCTAGCAGGTTCCGGGCAGACCCCGTGGACGCGTGGCGGGAAGGTGGAACACGGTTGGTCATCGGGGTTGGAGATACTTGAAAGCGAGCAGTATCAATCTCCGAAGTCCCGGCATTCGTCGCCGAAGGAGCGGATTTCTTCGGATGATCTGCTTCGCGTGACGCGTGAGATGACAAATCGAGCGTTGTCTCAGCTGGATCGACGGTTCCGAATTTGGTATCGATGCTATGGGTAGTCAACGCTGAGAAGCGATAAACGGTCTTGACCTATGCGGTGCAGGAACACCCTAGCGTCGTGGTTTGCGTGGGTTCTGCATTTGCTCGTGAAGCTTGCGTCGCAGGGCTTTCGGGAACGTGCCGGCGATGATGATTCGGGCCACCGTGTCACCGTCGTTCCACCATCGATGAGGCAGATCGGCCTTGAAGTGAAGTGAATCGCCGGCTTGCATTTGATACTCGCATTCCTCGAATGCGAAGGTCACACAGCCTTCCTCACACAGAATGAGCTCCTCTCCCTCGTAAGCGTGAGGGTCTGAGCCGCTCGAGAATCCGGGACTTACAAAGACTCGCCACATTTCGATCGACGGATCGAAGAGGTCTCCCGATAATCGCTCGGCTTTCATTTTCGCGATTGAGCCGCTCGTTGCGTGTTCCTTGGCGCGAATAAGAACGACATCGAGATGTTCGGGCTCATCGCTGATGAGTTCGGTTGGACGCCGATCGAGTCCTCTCGCGATCTTCATGACGATCGAAATCGAGGGGACCATCTGTTCTGTTTCGACCTTCTGGATCGTGCTCGGTGAGACGTCAGCACGTCGAGCCAGCTCGTGGAGGGATAGCCCGAGCTCCTCGCGCCAACCGCGAATCCTTCGCGCAATGAGCTTGAGATCTTCGTCCATGTTGACTCCTGCGATTCCGTGGATCACTCTTTAATTGGGAGCTTATTGTTTTCCGCGGCGTTGTCCTGACGTGTAGTAGTCGGCGAAGACTGTGTTTGTCAAGTTCCCAACGACGTCTGTGACCTGGGTGCTGGTCTCCACCGGATGCAATGCAAAGGCTAACTTCCACTCCCGAAATTTTGAGCTCTCGATGGCAATTCTCTCTGATCTGAATTGAACTCGGCCGAATTCTCACGGTCTGAGTGTGGTCGGATTTCTAGAGCAGGCCAGAGCTGTTCTGTTAGGACTCTCTGGATCGTGCTGGGTGCGACGTCGGCACGCGGCGCAATCCCCTGGAGAGACCGGCCAATCTCATCACACGAGCCGCGATTCGATTGCCGACAACATAAGATCCGTGTCCATTCGTAGGCTCCTGTAATCGAATGACTCAGCCGGGGAGTGGAATACGATAGAGTTCTGCCGCGTTGTCCTGAAGGACCCGGCGGCAGATGTTTTCGTCCAGATGCCCCATGGCCTTCTGTAGATGATTCCGGTTGTTCGGATACAGGCAGGTGGGATGCGGAAAATCCGTCTCGAAGAGGACGTTGTTTACGCCAACATCCTGGATCAACTTCTGGGGCGCGTTCGTCTCGAACCAAAAACAACCATAGACCTGGCGGCGGAAGTATTCCGAGGGCAGCATCTTGAGCTTCCCGTTCTTGTATGAGCCGGTCTCCTGCGCCTCGTAGTCAAGTGTTTCGAGGAGAAAGGGTATCCAGCCAATACCGCTCTCGACGGAGACGACCTTGACCTTCGGGAAGCGTTCGAGGATGCCGCTATAAAGGAGGTTGCCGAGCACCCGTGCATTGTCGAAAAACAAGGTCGCGGACCCGAGTGCGAGCCGCTCACTCATGTCCATGCTGTTCCACGAAGCGGTCCCGAACATGTTGAATGACGTCTGACTCGCGCCAATATGGAAGTTGACGGGCATCTCCAGTTCTCCGCAGACATCCCAGAAAGGGTCCCAGGCGGGATCGCCGAGATCGGGGAGCCCGCCACTATCGGGATCGCTGCACATCACCACGCCCCGGAGTCCGAGCGCATGTGCCCGCTCGATTTCCTTTGCACAGGAATCGATATGCCACCAGGGCACGAGCGCCATTGGGAAGAGACGATTATCCGACTGCTCTTGGAGCTCCGCAACGGAGTCGTTGTAGATCTGGGCGCACGCAAGGCGCAGCTTTTCGTCCTTCACTTTGAGGAAGTTCTGGTTTCCAAAACCGGCGGCATTGGGATAGATGATCTGCGCATGAATACCGAGCTCATCCATTAAGCGAACGCGCGCCTTCATGTCATAGGAGGCTTCGTGTACGTCCTCCAGCTTCCAGCCGAAGAACTCGAGGCCATCGGACTTCTTTCCGTCGCGCCTTACTACGCTCACGGGGGTTGCGGGTCCCATGTCGACGTCACCGTCCACGATCCAGTGGTTGACCCCATCGATCTGCTTGACCTGTGGAACGCGATCGCGAAGCGCACTTGATGCGTTTCTCGTCCAAAGATCGTGAGGCTCTGAGAGATGCGTATCGGAATCGATGACGTGTAGGCCGTTGAGGATGTTCCGCCCCCCGTTGCCGCTTTCAGTTGTGTTCTTGGCGTGCATGGTCATCTCCTTTTTCATTTCCGTGCCAGCGGGACTCCGTCCGATGAATACGGCCTCGTCAATACGAACGCAGCATTCCCAGCCAGCGCTCGCCGAGAAAATTTCGACAAATCTCGTCGGACCATGGAGAGAAGGTCCATGGGCGCCCATCTCTCAGCCAACGCTGCATGGGAAGAAATCGACAGAAGCCGGCGCAGGCCGTTCGGTTCCAGTCGCCGGTCCGGGCTGAGTACGATTATATTATTATGTATCAAGTCGGAAACGCAAGCATCGCGTGCGCAGCGCAGGAGGAATTCGAATGAGACTAAAAGGTCGGGTCGCTCTGATCACAGGGGCGGCGCGCGGGCAGGGGGAGGCGGAGGCCCGTCTCTTTGCGGCAGAGGGCGCACAGGTCGTTCTCTGCGACGTGCTCGACGAGACCGGATGTAAGGTCGCTGATCAGATCGGAGACACGGCTTCGTATCGACATCTCGACGTCACCTCGGAGGACGACTGGCGCCGTGTCGTTTCAGAGACGGTCGGGCAACACGGGAAGATCGATGTCCTGGTCAACAACGCAGGCATCGTGCGGTTCTCGCGGCTCACGGAGACGACCCTTGACGACTACCAACGGGTCATCTCGGTGAATCAAGTCGGTGTTTTCCTAGGGCTCCGGGAGGTCGGCCGGGAAATGATCAACCGGGGGAATGGGTCGATTGTGAACATCTCCTCGGTCGATGGACTCGTCGGAATGGCCGGTGGGTCGGGATACGTCTCGAGCAAGTTCGCGGTCCGGGGACTCACAAAGACGGCGGCGATCGAGTTCGGACCCTACGGCGTCCGCGTCAACTCGATCCATCCCGGTGGCGTCGATACGCCCATGGTGAAGGCGGATGACATCGATCCAGGGGCGCTCGACATTTTTCGCCGGGTCCCCTTGCGGCGGATCGCTCAACCCGAAGAGATCGCGAAGCTGGCTCTCTTCCTGGCCTCCGACGACAGTTCCTACTCGACAGGGTCCGAGTTCATAGCGGACGGCGGACTTCTGGCAGGGCTCCCGGGCGGTGAGGGCGATTGAATGCTATCGCACTCAACGCAGAAGGAGGCCGCTCGGCCGGGCTGAGATCAGCGCCTAACGTATTCGTCGAGCGTCTGCCTCATGTGTCGGATTCGGCTTTCTTGGTACGTCGACAACAAGACCTGCCGCGTTTTCGATGCACGTAGGCCGCGCTGTACTTGCGGCATCATGTCGAAGTCCTGGTCGAGAATGGCTCCGAAATAGCTGAGTTCCTCTACGCTGGACCAACGATCCTCCGCAGTCAGAATGCGAAGGGGGGCTGCCGGCGGTCTCGGTGCATCTTTCGGGAAGGGCAGAAGCAGCCAGACTTCGAAGAGGCATCGACCAGGATCGTCTCCCTGGGGCCGAACTCGGTAGACGAGCGGCGAGCCGAGCCCCCCGAAGAGCATCAGATTGGGAAAAACGTTGTACTGGATGACATCCAGCACTTCCGTATCGCATAGACCGCTCGTATCGACCCCAAGGTCGCGCCTGAAACGCTCCCGCATTCCCTCGACGACGACATCTCGTGCCCTCTTACCCGCCGGCACGGTCGCGCCCCTGTCGCAGAGGCCAAATTCGGCTGAGGCATCCAGAATTCTCTGCTCGCTATACCCTCTGAGATGGGGACTTGCGACGGCCGAGAGATTGATCATGCGGCTCGTATGTCGACGCTCCGGCCAGACGTCGTATTGCGCGTTGGCATCACCGAACATGGGAAGGGACTGCGGATGGATCCCAATTACGTGGAAGACTTCGATAAAGGCCTCTTGTGCGACCTTCCAGTTGCAGTCGAGTTCCTTGGCTACATGTGACGCGGTGAATCGTTGATCAAGGGGCCAGCGCTCGAAGTCCTTGGGTACGGACTCAAGGTAGCTTTCGAGGGATTCGGCTTCCTCGTCCAGATTTACGAAGATGAAGCCCCCCCATGTGTCCAGACGGGCTTCCGGCAACTTGGCGACACGACCCCGAATATCCTGAAAGTCCCACTCGCTCGGAATTCGTTTGATCTCGCCGTGCAGATCCCATGTAAAGGCGTGGAAGGGACAACGGAACTGGCTCACGTTCCCGCCGCATTCGCGCAATGCGGTGCCACGGTGCAGGCAGGAGTTGTAAAGGGCGCGAATCTCGGCCGCTCCGGATCGGACGATGATGAGTGAGGTCGCGCCGATCTCGTAGACGAAGTGGTCTCCGACCTCCGGGATGTCCTCCTCACGACCTGCCATCTGCCAGACGCGCGGCCACATCCGTTCGAGTTCAAGTGCGTGAAAATCTCGGGAGGTGTAGACGTCCGTCGTGAGCGGGCGTGCCTCGATAGGCGCTGACGCTGTTTCCGTTAGAAACTGCGGCAGTTCTCCGCGATCGCGTCGATAAACGTCCTGAACAGACTCGCCGGGGCAACGAGCACCTGCGACCCCGCCCACCGGTGCCAATATTTTTTCATGGGCCGTCATCCAGCACCTCTCAGCCAATCCCTTCCCACACACTATCCCGCATGCTGCTGGTCAGATCACTTGTCTAGCCCCTGAGCTGATTCGAGCGATACTGCCAGTTTGCCTAGACGGAAGGTTCCGCTTGACGATTGTGGCACTACACGGCGTGCGAACCATCCGATTCCAGCTCGACGCAAGCCGCGATTCTCGTCAGCTTGGCAGCGGGATTCCGTAGACCCGCGACGCGTTCTCCCAAAGAACCTTTCGCTGGACGCTTTCGCCCATCGATCCGATGCTGTCTTCAATCGTCTCTTGCACGTTCGGGTAGATACAGGTCGGATGAGGGAAGTCGGTCTCGAACATGACATGATCCTCGCCGATCAAGTGGATCGACTTGCAGATATCGTCCTTTTCGAACCAGTAGGACGAATAGATCTGGCGCTGAAAATACTCGCTCGGGGTGAGCTTCATGGGTTTCGCCATGTTCTCGCGCATCTGGTAGTTGCAGGACTCGAGCACGATCGGGATCCAGCCCAATCCGCTCTCGACGGAGACGAAGTTGAGATTCGGGAAACGGTCGAGCAGTCCGCTGAAAATGAGATTGACCATAGTACGGATGTTATTCAAGAAAATGCAGGTTGAAGAGACCGCGAGCATCCGCCCTGGCTCGAGTTCGGGCCAGGCCAACGGCCCCGTCGCGCCCGAGCCGATGTGGAAGTTGATCGGCATTCCATAGTCCTGGGCCATATTCCACAACGGGTCCCAGTAGGGGTTCTGCAGGGGAGGGAGATTCCATTCCTGGGGGCTGTCAGTCATCGTGAACCCGATCAGTCCGAGTTCTTCGCGACAGCGCTTGAGCTCCTTGAGCGTGGCATCGAGGTTCCAGAACGGAAGAATGGCCTGGGGAAAGAGGCGCCCCTTTCCTTGCTCCTGTACTTCGCCGCAGCCATCGTTGTACGCGCTGATGCAGAAATTCCGAAGTTCTTCGTCTTTCACCGCCATGACCCCGCCGCCTGCGAAGCCAAGCGTATTCGGGTAACAGATCTCGGCGTAGACCCCTGTGGCGTCCATGATCTTCAGGCGGGCCTCGGCGGTGTAGCCGGCTTCGTGTTGATCCTCGAAGCGGGGGAGGGAGAAGGTTCCGCGCACCTTGGAGCCATCTCGCTTGATGACGGAATAGCCCGGAGCACCCAGTGCGAGGTCACCCTCAACGAACCAGTGTTCGTTGCCCCCTGGGCCGATCGCGATCTTGGGCACTCGGTCTTTGAGTCTTGCCGGAGCCCGTTTGCTCCATAGATCCCGGGGCTCAGTCCAATGGGTGTCGATGTCGATGATCGGTCGTTTCGCGAGATCGGCATTCATGGTTAGGGCTCCCGTTTAGGCCTCTGCTCCCATGCCGAGCTGTTGTAATTCTGGCGAGGCACGGTGGCGAGACCAATTCGTATCCGATCATATTCGCTTGAATTCGATCGGAAATCAACTCCGCCCGTTCAGAAGACGTGTCGCTTCTCCAGGGTGACGATCTCCTGGTTGCTCATTCCGAGAAAAGTCCTGAAAGCGAAGCGGTTGTCCTAGCCGTAGCAGCGGGAGGCGCGTTCGATCGGTCCTCCCCGGCACGTGGGCGGCCTCCGACAGGCGAACGGGGAAGTCCTTGACTCGCCATTCGCCGATTTCGCTGTGGCGCAGGACGGTGAGCCAATCGAGATGCTTGAGTTGCGGGTCCCGCTCAGCGCGCTCCTCTGCCGTCTGACAGACGCCTGCCGGGATGCCGGCGCGTTGCAGCCGGTTCATTTGCACGTAGGCGTCGAAGGCTCGGGTCCAATTCGAGAGATTCTCCTCGAGGGCTCTTGGTGCTTACAGCGGGCGGCAAATGTGGCAAAACGCGCATTATGGGCGCACGCCGTATTGCCAGCTTCTGTGCATAACGCCTCCTATTCCACTGTGGTCGTGCACGCGATCGCGATCCAACGTCCGGTCCCGGCGCCCGCGGATTGCGGACCGCTGCAGGGAAATGCGCCGTGGGGTGCGGCAGGTGTTTAGGGGGACCGGTTGCCGCGGCGCGAGTAGGGTCGGTGGTTGGCCTGGGGGACGAGAATCGCGGTCCCCGTGGATTAGATCCCTAGAATTCGATCAAGAGCTTGTCCAACCCGCGTATCGGACCAGAGTGGAGGTACTCACGGCCCCCGGACACCAGCTCGTAGTCCGGGATTCGCGTCAAGAGCGCCTCGAAAGCCAATTGCCCTTCGAGTCGAGCCAATGCGGCGCCCAGACAAAAGTGACGACCCTGTCCAAACGCGAGATGGCTCCGTTGTTTCCGTCTGATGTCAAATTTGTCCGGCTCATCGAATCGCCGCTCATCCCGATTCGCAGCGCCGTAAAGCAGTAGAATCTTCTCACCAACTGCGACCTTCTGTCCGTAGAATTCCACCTCGCGGGTCAGCGTCCGGGCCAATCCCTGAACCGGACCATCGAATCGCAGCACTTCTTCGACCGCCTTGGGCAGCAGCGAAAGGTCCTCTCGAACAGCCCTCCGCTGATCGGGATTCTCGGCGAAGGCGATCGCACCGTTTGAAATGAGATTCGTGGTTGTTTCATTGCCCGCAACGAGGAGCAGGAAGCAGAAACCGAGCAGCTCCTGCTGCGACAGCTTCTCACCGTCGACTTCGGCGTGGATCAAGGCCGTAACAAGATCGTCGGCCGGCCTTTTTCGTCGCTCTTCGACCACATGGCCGAAGTATTCGTAAAGTGCACGTGCGGCCACCATCCCCGCTCTCTGAGTGTCCGGGACGTTCGGATCCTGTCGAATTGCGGCATCCGACCACTCGCGGAACTTGGCCCTATCCTCCCCGGGAACGCCCAGCATGTCTGCGATCACGAGCGAAGGAATCGGCGACGCCAGCGCGTCGACCAAGTCGCCCCCCCCATTAGAGATGAACTCGTCCAGCAGCCCGTCCGCTAACTTCCTGATTCTCGGCTCAAGCTCTGCCACGCGCCGAGAAGTGAAGGCCCGACTGACGATGCTGCGAAGGCGGTCGTGGCGCGGTGGATCCATCAGGATCATCATCGGAAACTGGTTTCCTCCGCCCTCGATTGTGATGCCCCCCTCCGAGGAGAACGTCTCAAAATCGTTCGCCGCATTGAGCACGTCGTCGAAGCGCGTTAGCGCCCAAAACTTTTTGTCCTCATTGTGATAAAGCGGGTAGCGATCTCTCAGCTCTCGATAGATCGGAAAGGGATCCGTGTGGATGTTGTGGTCATAGGGATCGTAAAGCTGGCTCGTCATCAATGGCGTCCGCCGAGTTTTCGACCGGGCCGAGCGGTCAATGCATGCAACGCCCCAGAATTAAGCTTCAGACCATCGGAAGTCCGGAGGCGGCGGCCGTTGCGGTTCGTACCTAGTTGTTTCGGATCGTATATCCTCTATGATTTTAGTCAAGAGGCCAATCCAAATAGGATAATCAGGCCGGCGCGATCTCCTCGAGGTGCCCGCGCACAATTCGAATGGCGGTGAGGTCGAAACGACCGGGACCGTACAGGCGGGGGATTCGTCCATGAAGAGGCAGGCTTGTGTGGCCGGAGTTGGGGAGTCCCGGTACTACAAACGAGGCGAGGCCGTCGAAACCGAGTTCCAGCTCGCCTGCATTGCGATTCGAAACGCGGTCGATGACGCGGGTCTCGAGTTGGCTGACGTAGACGGATTCGTTTCCTACATGGACATGCGCAACGATCCCGTTCGACTGAGCGTCGCCCTCGGGATCAACGCACTGGATTTTACGGCGCAGACCTGGGGGAATGGCGGAAACGGCGTCGCATCAGCCGTTGCAATCGCCGATGCCGCCGTCTCGGCTGGCTACGCAAAGCACGTCGTCGTCTTTCGCGCTCTGGCCCAGGGGCAATTCGGACGCTTTGGACAGGGCCAGTATGGCGGTGCGGGCGCCCCAGCTGGGTCCCGTGCATTCGAGGTGCCGTTTGGCCTGATGACTCCGGCGCATATCAACGCAATTCAGACCACCCGGTTCATGTATGAGCACGGGGTCTCGCAGGACGCCCTCGCGGAGATCGTGCTGACTTCTTACGCCCACGCGCAAAGACATCCTCGCGCCCTGCGCTACGGCAAGCCGCTCACACGGGAGAGTTATCATGCGTCCCGCTGGATCGCGAAACCCTTCCATCTCTACGACTGCTGTCCAGAGAACGACGGAGCCGCGGCCGTAGTCCTCACAAGCACTGAGCGCGCGCGAGACTTGCGAAAGCCGCCCGTCCCGATCCTCGCAGCCGCCCAGGGCCTGAGTCCTAGGGACGGAACCGGCGCCTTCAACGAACCGGGTTTTCCGACCTCGCATCATCGCGCGCTTGCATCTCGATTGTGGGAGCGCGCCGGAGTGGGGCCGAAGGATGTCCATGTCGCGCAGTTCTACGAGAACTTCACCGGTCCCGTTCTGATGGCGATCTGCGAGATGGGATTCTGTGAGCCGGATGCGATCGATGCCTTCGTTCGGGCGGGAAACCTGCGTTGGCCCGACGGCGCACTTCCGATCAACACGAGCGGTGGCAACCTGGGCGAGGCTTACATCCACGGCTTCGAACTCATCAACGAGGCTGTGCGACAGGTGCGCGGCGAATCGACTTGCCAGGTGGCCGACGTCGAGCTCAGTCTAGCCGTCGGCGGTCCGGGGTACGCTCCTGGAAGCGCCGTCCTCTTTTGCCGCGATTGAAATGGATAGAAATAGAGGAGGCACCCACAATGTCCCGAGTTATGCCCGAATCCTGGCCCTTGCCTGAGTTGAACGAGAAGACTCGTCCGTTCTTTACCTCCGGATGCATCATGTTGCAGATTTGCGGACGATGCGGCCAAACACAGCATCCTCCGGAGGACGTCTGTTTCGCATGCCAGTTCACCGAGTTCAATTTTACCGAGCATCAAGGCACGGGTACGATCTATAGTTTCACGGAGATCGTCTATCCGATCCATCCGAATCTCAAAGCGGCCGTCCCCTATCTCGTCGCGCTCGTCAGCCTGACTGATGCGCCGGATGTTCGCATCCTCGGGAACCTCATCGACATCTCACCCGACGAAGTCCGTATCGGCCTCTCCGTAGAAGCCGTCTGGTCGGAGGTCCGTAATGAACCCTCAAAGGATGTCTACCTCCTCCCCCAGTGGCGACGCGTATCCAAGAACACCGCATAACTCATCATCACACCGGCTGTCGGTTCTCAAAATCCGTCCGCAGCCGAGATCCTCGCTGAGTCGTAAGCGCTGAGCCGCGAACCCGAGCGATCATGCTACCGCGAATGCTTCGCGAGATTCAGTCTGGACGACACGAGCGCGTTCACGCAGAATCGCGACGTGATTCAAGCGTTCTTCCGCTATTTGGCGATCCTCGTCGCCACTTCCAGCCCTGTTCCGCAGTCGGCGCGAGCAAGCAATCGTCGAGCTTGCGCTTCGTCAACAGCTCGCAGTCTACGCCCACAAGCATCCGCGCCCTCACCTTTCCCCGATGGATCGCACCTTCTGGATTGCTCTTCTCCGAGTCTGGCCCCGGTGGAGATCTTCTCTCGTCATTGTCCGACCTGAGACCGTGGTCCGATGGCATCGAGAGGGCTTTCGATGCTACTGGTGGTCGATCTCGAAGAGAGGGCCCTGGCGGCCTCCCATTTCGCCAGAGCTTCTGGATCTTATTCATTGCCTCGCGAGCGAGAACCCGTGGCGTGCGCGGCGAATCCAGGCAGAACTCGAGAAGCTGGGATTCACCGTCAGCCTCGCGACCGTGTCCCGCTACCTCCCCAGAAGAAATGGAAGCGATGACCAGCGGCAGCGATGGACCACCTTCCTTCGAAACCATCTCGACGTCATCTCGGCCATGGACTTCTTGGTCGTTCCTACGATCCGCTTCAAGATGCTCTTCGTCTAGTTCGTGATCACCCACGACGGACGCGAGATTTTGCATTTCAACTTCACCGAGCATCCGACGGTGCCGTGGGTGATCCAGCAGCTTCGCGAGGCGTTCCCTGGTGAGACGCCCATCGAGATCTTGATTGATGACTATGACGCGATCTTGTCGGGCAAAGTCCTCGAGATGATTGAAGCTCTCGGGATCGAGCCCGAGCCGACTTCCCTGGGCAGCCTATGGCAGAACGGGCTCGCTGAACGCTGGGTGGGCTCTGTTCGGCGCGAATTGCTCGATCATGTCGTTGTATTCGACGAACTCCATTTGCGTCGCCTGCTCCGAGAATACGCTGCGTACTACAACGAGGATCGTATCGATACTCGGCTTCGGGACGCGCCGCGGCCTCGGGCCGCCGAAAATCGGGCCTCGCCCACGGCAAAGGTCATCCGATCGCCGCGAATACCAGGGCTTCATCATCGATACGCATGGAGCGAGGCTGCGTGATCGACTCGTTTCTTGTTCGACCGATCGCCATGATGGTCGGGCAGACGAATATTGAGAACCGTCAGCCGCGCCCGTCATCGCGTCCATGTCACTTCCGTCACCCATCGGCATCATTCTTGTGAGGCGTGTCCGTCGCGTCCGCACCGGAGCGCTCCCGGCGGATTCTCGACAGCTGTTCGAATTTCGAGCGATCGATGGAGATGAAGAGCCCGGATGCCTCGGCGCACAGCCGCTCGCCGGCCCACATCTCTCCACGAGTCTGGATCCGTCTCCCCTCACGCCCTTCGAAACGTCCCTCGAATCGGAGTGGCGTTCGGGTCGGGGTCGGAGTCCGATAGGTTACCTCAAGGGTGCCGGTCATTCCTGGCGAGCCCGAGAAGATGCACGCCATGCCGAGAAGCTCGTCGAACGCAGCCGCAATGAATCCGCCGTGTACGCACCCGGGAGCGCCCTCGTATGCATTCCCGAAGATGGTCGTTCCTTCGATGATGCCCTTGTCGGGATCGGGAAAGAGGGCCAGCGGTGGGGCGAGGGGGTTGGAGCGACCGACGAGCGGGCTCCGGTCGTGGAAGTCCTCCATCCCGGCGAAGGCCATCTCTGCGATGCCCCGCGGTTCGATCACCGCGGGGTGTGCGGCGAAGTGCTCGGCGAGGGCGCGAATCGACTTTGCGCTGCTCCGCATGACGTCAGCCGCTGCATCGGTCGTCGACAGGACGTCGAGGAGGGCGCGAACGGCGCTCGCGACCTCGCGCCTGGCCCGCCACGAATCCGGGACGTCGTCGTCGGATCGACGAAACCGCTCGATTCGTTCGAGGATCTGTCGATCGATCTCGTGTCTCTCTCTTGCCGCCATCGTTCTCGTGAAGCTCCCTCAGGCTGCATCCGCGGAAGGGAGCAGGCGGTATCGTATCGGCATGTGCTTGATTCCGCCGACGATGCTCGAGCGAAGCCGCTCGACCGGCCCCGCGAGCTCCACGTCGACGAGCCGAGCGAGCAGGTGTCGAAAGATGACCTGCAACTCGAAGCGCGCCACGTGGGCGCCCAGGCAGACGTGCTCTCCGATTCCGAACGCGATGTGCCGATTCGGTTGCCGGTCGATCTTGAATCGGTCGGCGTCATCGAAGACGAACTCGTCGCGATTGGCCGAGGGGTAGAAGAGAGTCAGCGTCTCTCCTGCTCGAATCGTCTGCCCGTGAATCGTGACGTCTCGAACCGGCGTTCGGCAGAAATGGATCACGGGCGACGTCCAGCGAAGAACCTCCTCGACGAGCGATCGGTTGAGATCGGGTCTTCTCCGCGCGAGCTCGAGCTGGTCCGGGTTCTCGATCAGGGCCAGTAGGCCGCCGCTCGCGGCGTTTCGCGTCGTCTCGTTTCCCGCGACGACGATCAGAAAATAGTACGACATCAACTCGAAGACGGGCAGTGCCTCCCCGCGGATCTGCGAGTGCGTCAAGACGCTGACCAGATCGTCCTTGGGGCGACTTCGCCGCTCCTCGGTCAGGTCCTGAAAGTAGGAGAAGAGGGCCAGTCGGGCGGTCTGCAATGTCTCTTGCGGCGACTTGCCTTCTTCCCGGTATTCGGGATCCGCCGCCCCGAGGACGCGATTGGTCCAGTCGAAGAGCAGCTCCCAGTCCTGCTCCGGAACCCCAAGCATCTCCGCGATCACCCAAATCGGGATCTTCGCAGAGAACTCGCGGACGAAGTCGACCTCGGATTCCTCGCCGCATGCGAGCATGTCGTCGAGCGCGCGGGACGCGATTGCGTCGATCCGGCGCGCGATGTCCCGGAGTGCGCGAGGGGTGAATCGCTTGTTCACCAGCGCTCGATACGCGCTGTGATCAGGCGGATCGATGTTGAGCAGCATCCGGACCGGCAGCGCACCTGACTCGCCAGTGAGCGCATCCGCGCCGACGACCAGGCGCGGCGCGTTCAGGTACAGGTCCGGGCGTCGCGAGATCTCGACGATGTCGCTGTGGCGCGTGATCGCCCAGAAGGGGCGAAGCGACAACCGATCGAAGTAGTAGACCGGGGCTTCTCGTCGGAGCAGTCGGAACGCCTCGTGCGGATAGCCGTGCTCCGCGTAGTGCACCGCGTCGATCAGCTCGACCTGGTCCAGGGATTGGGCAGTGCTCATCTTCTCCTACTCCTTCGGGTCCCGGATCAGCACGGTGCCCTGCGCAATGCACGCGAGGCGGTCGCCGTTTCGGGCTTCGATCCGCACGACCGCTGTGGCACGCGTCATCGCGATGATCTCGGCCTCCACGACGACCTGGCCTTTGCTGACTGGTGCCAGATAGTTCAGCTTGAATTCGGTCGTGGCGGCCCACTGGCCCCGGGTCATGTGCGGATAGCAGACGCAACCGAGTACGTGATCGCAGAGTGCTGCGAGTACGCCACCGTGCATGTTTCCGAAGGGCGTCAGGAGTTCCGGGCGAACCTCCATCTCTGCGCGAAGCCGTCCCGGTTGGAAGTCGACGAACACGACCCCCAAATAGCCGGGTAGGCCTTCGAGCTTCCGGCTCGCGTCCACGAATCCGTCCGCAACCGCCCGGTCGAAGCTCGATTGCAGCTGCTTGGTCCCACTCATGCCATTCCCTCGAAGTTAACGCAGGAGCAAATCAGCTCGCCCCGCCTCGATCCTTCTGAACCTGCATATGAAGCTTCCGCCGGAGTCCGCGCGGGAAGTTCCCTGCAATCAAGAAGCGGGCGATCCGTCGGCTGGAATTCCACCAGCGGTGTGGAATTCCCGCTTTGAAGTGCAACGTGTCCCCCTCACCGAGCACATACTCCTCGCCCCCGACCTCGAAGTGCAGCTCACCGGCCTCTAAAACGATGACTTCTTCACCATCGTATTCATGGACACGACTGCCGCTCGAGAAGCTGGGGTGAACGGTGACGCGCCACATTTCGATCGCTGGGTCGAAGAGGTCGCCCGACAGTCGTTCGACGCGCAGCTTCTTGTGGGAGTCGATGACAACGTGCTCCTTCGCACGCATGAGTACGACTTCGGCTTCCTCAGGCTCCGAACTCAGAAGCTCGGCGGGACGGCGGTCGAGTCCACGTGCGATCTTGAGCGCGATCGCGATCGACGGGACCATCTGGCCAGTCTCGACCTTCTGGATCGTGCTTGCCGCTACGTCGCAGCGCGCCGCGAGCTCCTGGAGCGACAGTCCCATCTCTTCGCGCCACTGGCGGACGCGTTTTCCGACGAATGCGACGTCTTGCTCCATGACTCGTTCCCGTGGTGAACGCGACGGTGGTACCGCCGAATTCTTCAGCCGGAGGTGAAGATTCTATACAGCTTCGCTGCGTTGTCCTGGAGAACGGACCTGCGAACATGCGGCGAAAGATATTCCATGACTTTCTCGACGTGTTCTCGACGGTCGGGATAGAGACACGTCGGATGGGAAAGATCGGTCTCGAACAGCACGTTCTTCACGCCGATGTCCTCGAGCAGCTTGCTCGGAGCGGTCTTCTCGAACCGGAAACAGCCATAGACTTGGCGCAGAAAGTGCGTGGACGGAAGCATCTTGAGCTTGCCGTTGGCATTGTCCTGTCTCATGGATCTCATAGTCGAGCGACTCGAGCAGGAAGGGAATCCATCCGATGCTGCTCTCGACCGAGACGACTTTACCTTCGAGAAAAGTTCGAGCACCTCGCTGTCGAGAAGGTTTCCGAGGACGCGTGCATTCTCGAAAAACAGCGCGGCCGAGCCGAGCCCCAGCTTTTCAGCGAGGTCCGTCGATTGCCAGGCGGCTCGACCGAACATGTTGAACGATGTCTGGCTCTCGCCGATGTGGAAGTTCATGGGCATCTCGAGTTAACCGCACACGTCCGAGAACGAGTGCCACGCGGGATCGCAAAGATCCGGCAGACCGACCGAGTGGGGATCGCTGAACATCACGATCCCGCGCAGACCCAGGTCGTCCATCAGCCGGACGCGAGCCTCCATGTCATACGAGGCGGCATGGACCTCCTCCATGGACCAGTTGAAGAACTCGATGCCGTTCGACTTGTTTCCGTCATGATGGACCACACTTACGGGTGTCGCGGTACCGAGATTGATGTCTCCGTCGACTATCCAGTGCTTCGCTCTATCGATCTCCTTGACCCGAGGGAGTCGATCACGAACGGAGACCGGCGCGTTCTCCGTCCAGAGATCGTGCGGTTCGGAGATGTGTGTATCTACGTCCATCACGCAGAGCCCATCGAAGATCCCATCCCGGTTCGTTGGGTTCATGAGGTCTCCCGACGCTGGTCGCCGCTGGCTACGATTCGATACGATAAATCGGATGGGAAACGTTGTCCACCCGGTCGATGCGTGCCCAGGCACTGGCGGCTCCCGACTGGCGGGAGAGCTTCGGTGAGAGAGAAGACGCGAGCGATCGACCAGACCGGGCCCTGCAGGCTCGAGCAGCCGGACCTTCGGGTCGCGGAGATCGGCGCCGACGACGCATTGCTTCGCGTGGAGGCGTGCGGCATCTGCCGAAGCGATTTCGAGCAGTGCCAGGGCGGCCTCCCGCTTCCATTCCCCGTAGTCCCCGGCCATGAGCCGCTCGATCGAACGCATCGGGGATCGCGCTGCCGAGCGCTGGGGCGTCGAACTCCAAGATCGAGTGGCCGTCGAGACGATGTTCGCGTGCCGATTCTGCGCACCCTTGCCTGCGAGGCGACTACCACCTGTGCCGGAGCAGGCGAATCTATTCCTACGTTGCGCTGGATGAACCGCCGGGGCTTTGGGAGGTGTATTCGGACATGATGTACTTGGCGCCGACGTCCGTCGTGCACCGTATCGACCCGACGATTCCACCCGAAGGCGCAGTCATGTTCAATCCGCTCGGGGCCGGCTTCCGTTGGGCGGTCGGGATTCCCGAGACTCGACTCGGTCAGATTGTCGTGATTCGCGGTCCGGGTCAGCGTGGGCTCGCGAGTGTGATCGCATGTCGTTCGGTGTGGTCGGTATGGTCGTCGTGACGGATCTCGAGGCGGACGCCGAGGAGCTGGCGCCCGCCCGATCGGTGCGGATGTCACCGTCGACGGCGAGAACGAGGACGCTCGGAGCCGGATCCTCGAGGCAACAAAGGGAGTAGCCAATGTCGTCTTGGACGCTTCGGCCTACGCCACGAGGGCACTGGCAGGTGACTTCGATGGAGCGCGCTAGATCCACTCCGGTCTTCTGCCGGAGCGCGAGTGAGGTGAGGAGGGCTCAGGGATGAAGCAACGAACGCCTGTCATTGTCGGCATCGGTCGAACCGCTTACGGCCGGCGGTCGGGTCGCACGACTCTTGCGATGGCCGCCGAAGCGGCACGTGAGGCGCTCGCGGACGCCGGACTCGATGCCACTCAGGTCGACGGCGCCGCTACCTATCAGGCGGCGGACTCGGCGAGTCCCATGGCGGTCGCCGACGCGATCGGGTCGCCCGGGCTGCGTTGGAACATTGACCTGATGGGCGGTGGCAACTACGCCTCGAGTGTCGTTACAAACGCTGCGATGGCGATCGAGTGCGGACTGTGCGACACGGCAATCGTCTACCGCTCGCTCAATGGACGAAGTGGTCGTCGCTTCGGTCGCGCGGACGGCGTGCACGAGGTCGGTGGGGCGCTTCAGTTCACCGCGCCCCAGGGCTACATGACGCCGCCGCAATGGATGGCGATGTGGGCGCGGGAGCACCAACAGGTCTACGGGAGCACCTGCGAGGATCTCGGTGCGATCGCGGTCACCCAACGGCGGCACGCTGTGGCGAATGAACACGCCGTTCAGCGCGACCCGATTACGATCGACGACTACCTCGCGGCCCGATGGATCAACGAGCCGCTCAGGCTCTACGACTGCGCGCTCGAGATCGACGGCGCCGTCGCGCTCGTCCTCGCGACCGCGGAGCGGGCCGCGGATCTGCGCCGACCGCCGGTCGGCCTTCACGCACACGCGGAGTTCACGGGGGCGGGCGGCTCCTGGGAGCGATGGCCTGACCTGACGACGATGTACTCGAAAGAGGTCGCGCCGGCGCTCTGGGACCGGAGCGGCTTGCGGCCCGCGGATGTCGACGTGGCGTGCATGTACGACTGCTTCACCTACACCGTCATGGTCACGCTCGAGGAGTTCGGCTTCTGCGAACGGGGTGAGGTCGGCGACTTCCTCCGCAGCGGTCGGGGTACGTACGGCGGCGACGTTGTAGTCAATCCACACGGCGGCCTCCTTTCGGAGGGTTACATCCACGGACTCAATCACACCTTCGAGGCAGTTCTCCAGCTCCGTGGTGACGCCGGCGAGCGGCAGGTCGAAGGGGCCGAGGTCGCCCTCGTGACTGCCGGTGCAGGGCCATACGGCGGTGCGATGCTGCTGGGGGTTGCCGAATGAGCGTCGACGCGGCCCAGCTCCCGCCTCAGCCTCGGCCGGACCCCGACAGCGAGGGCTTCTGGAGCGCGACGGCGTCCGGACGCATCAAGTTGTGCCGGTGCAGCGACTGTGGCCTGTGGCACCACCCACCCCTCGAGCGCTGCCGTGCCTGCGCGGCCGAAACCCGCTTCGATCCCATCGCGGGGACAGGGAGCCTGCGCAGCTTCATCGTCGTGCGCCACGCGGCCGTCCCCGGCTATCTGGACGCGGTCCCCTATATTGTGGGAATGGTCGAGCTGGACGAGCAGCCCGGCCTCCGTCTCGTGGGCCGGCTCCTCGACGTCGATCCGCAGCATGTCGAGGTCGGAGCGCGGGTACGGGCCGAACTCGTCGACCTGCCACCGGGTGACTTCGTTGTCATCGCGTTCCGGATCGGAGAGGGGAAGCCGGACGAATGACGTCACGTACGAGGGTCGAGCTATTCGATGAGGAGTCGGCGATCCTGTCCATCGTCATTAATCCATACTCGCCCTAGGCAGCTCTCCGAAGTTCGCGCGTATAGCGATGATGAAGCCCGCCGACCCGTGAATATGCGACGACCGCTCCGATTTTTCGGGGTTCGATCGGTCGCTTTTCAGGAGCGTCCTTTTCTAGTCCGAGGTGGGTTCGATCCGCGTGGTAGTAGTCAACGTACGACCGGATCACACGCCGAAGCTGGCGCTCATTGATCGCGATTACATGGTCCAGGCAATCTCTTCGTAGGCTGCCAATCCATCTTTCGGCAAAACCGTTCTGCCATGGAGACCGAAAAGCTGTGCGTATCTGCTTGAGTCCGAGCCCATCGACCCGACTGCGAAATTTCATCCCGTAAATCTTGTCATTGTCGCGAATCCGAAAACGACCGGGCGAATCGAACGCGCAGGCTTCTACTACTTGTTGGGCCGTCCAATCCGCAGTTGGGTGTGGGGTCACGTTGAAATGAAGGACTCGCCGCCGGTCGAGGCTCAGGACGAAGAACACGTAGGGAATGCCAAACGTCGCCGTAGGCACGATGGCGAGATCGACTGCAAGAATCTCGTGCAAGTGATTTTGCAAAAACGTTACCCATCGCTGTCGGGAGCCCGCTGGCGCGGGGCGCTTGGGCATATAGCGTGAAACGGAGATCTCCGATATTTCAATGCCCAGCCTGAGCAACTCGCCGTGAACTCGTGGAGCGCCCCAACCAACATTCATTCCTGCCATCTGGATGATCAGCTTTCGAACTTCTACGGGGATTCGAGGTCGCCCGAGACCGCGCTTCCGACTCTTCCACCGCCTGATAGAGTTTGAAGCCCTTGCGATGCCAGGCCAAGACGGTGGCTGGCTTCACCATCGCCAGACTTTCCCTCCAGCCACTCCAGAAGCGAGACAACAGAACCCAGAAGAAGCGATCGACGGGACGGAGCCTGGGTCTACGCCCTCGATGTATTAAGCATGAAAGTTGGTGGCGCAATGCCCCATTCTCGGCGACGAGATCGGCACGGTCCCTGAGAACAGCAGCGGCAATGGAGAGAACTGCGGAGAGATTGAAGGGCATCCGGCGACAATAGCCTCAGCCCGAATGCGCAGGAAAACTCAGCAAAATCAACTTGGTATCGAATAATGGCGAGGCGAACTGGCTCGACGCCTGCACTCTCGAGGAATCACTTCGAACGAATTCGTGAACAACGGATCGCGATCGTGAATCAAATACCGACTACCCGCGAGGAAGCCTTGGTCGCCATCGGTGAGGTTTCGAGCGAGCTGATCCACACAGTGGCCGTCGGGCGAAGGCGACATTCCTGCAATGACGATTCGCCGCGTCGTCAGGTCGATCGCGAAGAGCGCCAGATATCGCATTAGGCCGCGCCAAGGGTCTGGCTTTGGTTGAGCAGCGGGTCGAGAATCGCCGTCGCCAACACTTCGCGGCCGGCCAGCACTGCCGGCCACTCGAAACCCCTTTCTCGTCGTGATTTGGATCGAGCCCCGTCCGTAGCGGTACGCAGCAATCCGAAAGAACAGGATCGCCTCCTGGCGCGTCGTCGGGTAGATGCTGACCTCGTCGACCACGAGAAGTCTTTCCGGATTACGGAAGCGGCGAGTCGGGCTGACTCGAGCCGCTGGATGACGCTGTCGAACTCAAGACTGCGGGATCTTCCGAAACCGCATCGCCGAACGCCCGAATCTCATCGCCCATGCCGACCAGCTCTCGTTGACTGATCGCGCTCGAAAAATGCCTCCACTGGACGATTCGACTTTCCCCGATTCGCTGCTCGCTGCCAACGCGAGGCAGATCCAGCCGCGGAACTCGCAGCGCGGTGCGCCGGGCTGCCGCGCTGAGCGTTCGATGAACACTGCCGGACAGGACGACCAGCCGCCTGGATCCGTCCGTCAGCAGGTCTACGAGTCGCTGCGCGTAGCCTGGATCGAATAGATCCCAGAACACGGACTCCATCGTTCTTCCCGTAGTCGGGACATTCAATAGCTCGACGAAAGAGACTTGCTCGGCGAACTCCGGCGACAGACCCATCTGGCTGAACCGGCGATGGTAGGGGACGCCACCTCGATCTCGGGAGAGCGGATATTCCGCGAGCAGAAACGGATGATGAACCGCGTGCCTTTTCCAGAACGCGACGCCGTCCTGGTGGTACTCCAGTATCCGTTCGAAGAATTCGGGGTAGTCGAGCAGTTGGGCCGAGTAATTCGCGTCGAGCCCGACGAAGACGACGCGGGCGCACCCAATGGATTGACCCTGGCTCGGAATGGCTTGACTCGCGAAAAGCCGTCGCAGCTCGAGCGACGGGTGAATCCCGTACTCATCCACCGCGCACGCGCTCCGATGGCGCGGGGAGCGATCGGGCGGTCATGCTGGCAAGGCCGGCCAGCGATCTCGCAGGGACTCGGCAAGGACCGAGTGCCGCGAAGGGCGGGCAGCAGCAGATTGGGTGGGGTGGGATCAGCCGATGAAAATGACGCTGCACCGGTAGCCTCCGCGAAGATCGGCGGTCGGCTACACACATATCCCGTTATGGGATATCCCGGAATAGAATCAGGAGCGAAAGAAGAAGAGAATGGGCCGCCCGTAGGCTTTCGCGAAGTCTTCGAGCTCGATGACGTCGACCCGTCGCTCGCCGGCCTCGCATTTCGAGACGAAGGACTGGGGCTTCTTGAGCTTGGCGGCGGCCTCAGCCTGCGTAAGCCCCGCCTCGACCCGGGCATTTTTCAGCCGATCGAGAAAGCGCCGGTAGCGCTGTGTGTGAAGGGCCCCTCGCATTCCCGGCTCCCCGAAAGGAGCCCCGAGCATGAAACCCAATTCTGGATATCCCGAAACGGGATGTCAGGGACAATTTGCCACCCAATGGAACCGGACGGGCCGGTTCGAGCCGATTCAGCCTGGGAAGCGAGTAGCTGTGCGATCGCCGGGTCGGGGGGGCGCCCGCCCGGTCGCTGCGTCGGCGACTCAGTCGGAACGGCCGGCACGGGGTACCGAGGGTACACGGGGGCGATACTCGATCTCGTCGCCAGCCGGAAACGGCACGGATCCGGGGGCGGCAATCTCGCGAGCGAGTCGGATGGGGGCCGCCACGGCGCACTTGAAAGGTCGGCGGGTGTGGCTCCCGGCGTGGCTCGAGGACCTCCTTCTCGAGATACTTGCGTTGCCGAATGGGCGCTTCGATGATCAGGTCGACAGCGTCTCGTAATTCTTGAACTGGGCGAGTGATCGGAACGGGGAGCCCTTGTTCGCCATCATTGGGTAGCGCGTAGGCGGTCGCGGCGGCGGCGGCAGTGAAACCCTCCGATCGCTCGCGGCGACGTATCCTCTTGGACTCAGAGGCGATTTCAATGGAGTGACCGCCATGCCGAGAAGTCTCGATACCGTATCTCTGGGCGGCTACGTCGAGGGGATTGAGGTCGACGAAGCCGAACTCACCACTGTCGTCGCGATGCTGGAGATCACCGATCCGGAAAGAGCCAGTGCAGCCCGCGATCAAATCTACAATCGGCTCGAAGACCTCAAGACGGCGCGCTCGAGAACAGCCAAGGCGAAGCCCATCCGCAGCGACCTGCAAGATTTAAAGAACCTGGAGACGGTCTTCCGGTCGAAGGAGATCGAGGCGGACCATCATCGGGCGCTCGATGCCCTCGAGTCCCTTCAAACGTCGAATCCCGTGCTTCGCCGTCGCTTGCAGTGGCAGCTTCGGCCTCGCCGAATTCATGATCTCATCACCGCCATTGAGCGAGAGTCCGAGCCGCTCGAGGGCATTGCGCAGACGGTTTTGGCGGCCATCGCGGCTCTCCGCGAGGAGATCCGTGCAGAGGACGGGCGCGGAGCCCCGGCGGATGTTCCCGCTCGCCGATTCGCCTTTAGCCTCTTCCAGATCTGGACCGAGTTCACGGGTCGAGGCACATCCAGGCAGAATGCTTTGGGACGCGAGCGAGACCCCTTCGGGGATTTCGTCGACGCGGCGGGCAAGCTGATCGATCCGGAGTTCAACGGCCACTACGCAGCCCGGCTGATCCATGAAGGAAGCCGGGAAGAGGGAGCGGCGGGGCCGTAGTCCATTGGCGCCTCGTCCCTGCATGATTCTCGCCACTCTCTGAAATCGGCTTCATACGATGAAATCGAGGTCATGGAAAAACATGACCCGTCTACGCGTCTCTCAGGACTCCAGAACCTTCAGATCCAGCAACGGCTGATCTCTTCGCTCGCTCTGCGCCGCGGCAACCCACGAACGCACAGCGAAAAGCAGATCCGCCAGATTGCTAAGTCGATCGAGACCTTCGGGTTCACGAACCCGATCCTGATCGACGCAGGCGGCACGATCATCGCCGGCCACGGCCGAGTTCGCGCCGCGAAGCAGCTCGGGATGGAGACGGTCCCGACCCTCCAGCTCGAGCACCTTTCCGAGGCCCAGGTCCGCGCCCTCGTGATCGCCGACAACCGCCTCGCCGAGCTTGCCGGCTGGGACAAGGATCTGCTCGCGATCGAGCTGCAGGGCCTGACCGAGATGGACCTCGACTTCGACCTGGAGGTGATCGGCTTCGAGACCGCCGAGATCGATCTCTGGATCGGCGGCGGCGCGGAGGGCGTCGAGTCGGACCCCGCCGACGCCTCGACCGGGTTCGATCCGAACGCTCCGGTGGTCTCACGGCCGGGCGATCTTTGGAAGATCGGTCCGCACCGGCTTCTCTGCGGGGATGCCCTCGACGGCGATGCGTATGCCCAGCTGCTCGAGGGCAAGCAGGCGGCATTCGTCTTCGTCGACCCTCCCTATAACGTGCGGATCGCCGGGCACGTGTCCGGCCTGGGTCGTGCCCGGCACGCCGAGTTCGTGATGGCGAGCGGCGAGATGAGCGAGGCGGAGTTCACGGCCTTCCTGGAAAAGGCTCTTGGGCACCATGCCGCCCACAGCCGGGACGGCGCCCTCCACTTCGTCTGCATGGACTGGCGGCACTCGCGGGAGCTGCTCGCAGCGAGCAGCTCGGTCTACAGCGAGTGCAAGAACCTCTGCGTCTGGGTCAAGACGAACGCCGGGATGGGCTCTCTTTACCGCTCGCAACACGAGCTCGTCTACGTCTTCAAGGTCGGAACGGCCCCGCACGTGAACAATGTCGAGCTGGGTCGCCACGGGCGGTATCGCAGCAATGTCTGGCGCTACGCCGGCGTGAACACGTTCGGCACCGATCGCGACAAGGCGCTGGCCATGCACCCGACGGTGAAACCCGTTCGGCTCGTCGCCGACGCGATCCTCGACTGCTCCCGGCGAGGAGACGTCGTCCTCGACGGGTTTGCCGGCTCGGGGACGACGCTGCTCGCCGCGGAGCGGACCGGTCGCATCGGGTACGGGCTCGAGCTCGAGCCTCGCTACGTCGACGCCGCGATCCGCCGGATGGCCGAGCACGCAGGCCTCGAAGGCGACTCACGTCGAGACGGGGCAACCCTTCAATGACCAGCGGATGACGAGCCCGCGACTCCCCTCTCGAGGAGGCGCGCGCCGCGCCAGGTCCTGCCGTTCCCGACAGGAATCGAAGGCGAACGCCGCCGAGGAGGGCTGATCATGTCGGATGCGAAATCGAAGCAGCGACCCGGCGAGGATTTCGAGGTCGGCTACGGCAAGCCACCCAAGCACACCCAGTTCAAGCCGGGCCGATCGGGGAACCCGAAGGGCAGACCCAAGGGAACGAAGAACCTCAAGACCGACCTGCGCGAGGAGCTTGCCGAGACGATCGACATTCGCGAGGGAGACCGATCCCGGCGGATCAGCAAGCAGCGCGCGATGGTGAAAGCCCTGACGAACCGCGCCATCAAAGGCGACGCTCGAGCATCGTCGCTTCTCGCCTCGCTGACCCTGCGCCTACTCGAAACCGGCGAGGGCGCGTCCGAGCTCGAGGATGTTCTCGGCCCCGATGAGCAGGCGATCCTGAACCATTACGTCGAGCGGATGCAGCGTCGCCAAGCGAATCGTGTGTCGGAGGTCCAGCCGGGAGATGAGAAGGAGCCGACGTAGTGAAGCGGGAGGACGAGCGCGCCGTTGTCCGGGCGATTCTCCGGCATGATTTCGTAGCCTTCGTCGAGCGATGCTTCCACACCGTCTCGCCCGGTCCGTCGTTCCTGCCGAACTGGCACCTCGAAGCCATCGCCTACCGGCTCGACCAGGTGGTGCGGGGCGAGATCCGGCGCCTCATCATCACGCTCCCGCCTCGGAGCCTCAAATCGATCTGCGCGTCGGTCGCCTTCCCGGCCTTCGTTCTCGGCCACAACCCCTGCGCGCGACTCATCGCCGTCAGCTATTCGCAAGATCTGACTTCCAAAGCACGCGCGGGACTGCCGTCTCGTGATGGAGAGCCCCTGGTATCAAGGAGGCTCTTCCCAAGAACACGGCTCAGCTAAGCGTAAGAACACCGAGGTCGAGTTTGAAACGACAGCCCGCGGCTATCGCCTGGGAACCTCGGTGGGCGGTACGCTGACAGGCCGGGGCGGCGATTTCATCATCATCGATGATCCCACTGAAGCCCGACGATGCCATGTCGGAGACGAGGCGATCGGCGGTCAATGGCTGGTACGACTCGACCCTCTCCTCGCGTCTCGACCAGAAGACCGAGGACTCGATCGTGATCGTGATGCAGCGCCTCCACTGCGACGACCTCGTCGGCCATGTCCTCGAACGGGACCCGTCTTGGCGGATCTTGAACCTCCCGGCGATCGCGGAAGAGCCCGCAGGCGATCGACCTGGGCCATGGGCTGTCTATCGCCGCGCGATCGGGGAGGTCCTGCACCCGGCGCGCGAGCCGAGGGCGCGCTCGACCAGGTGAAGGCCTCCAGGAGTCGAGTCTGACCTTCTCGGCCCAGTACCAGCAGCCGCCTGTCCCCCCGGGGGGCGCGGTCATCCAGGGAGAATGGTTTCGGGCGTTCTCGCGGCCGCCGGCGAGTGAGAGCGGGGATCAAATCGTTCAGAGCTGGGACATCGCCTCGAAGACCGATCGCGAACAACGATTATTCGGTTTGCACGACGTGGCTCAGTGCGCGGAACGAATCTACCTGCTCGACGTCCTGCGCGCCCGACTCGAGTACCCGGACCTCCGGCGAAGGGTCCTGGCGCACTCGAATCACTTTCGGCCCAGGAAAGTCTTGATCGAGGACGCGGGGACAGGGACCCGCTGATCCAGGACCTCAATCGCAGCGGGGATAATCCGTCCGGTGGCGATCCGGCCGGAACGGGAGAAGATGGTGCGGCTCGAGGGGCAGACCGACCTGATCGAAGGGGTGCGTGTTGCTTCCCGAGTCCGCCAGCTTGGCAGGAAGGATTTCATCGCCGAGATCCTCGCGTTCCCGGACGGGCGATTCGACGATCAGATCGACAGCCTTTCGCAGTTTCTGGTCTGGGGCCGCAGAGCCGACGATCCGCGTCGGCTGAGCGGGGGCAGAGTCGATTGCTGCGAGGCGATCTCGATTCGATGCCGCACCGCCGAGCGAACGGGCGATCCACGGGTCGAGCGACACCGGTGCGACCGGAAACTGAGAACGTGAGGGGCGGGCTGGCAACATCCCGCGCAGGCCCTCGGTCGAATGGACCGCCTGACCGCCTCGCGTTCCTCGCGAATGCCGGGCGAATGGGCCCTGAGCATTCGTCCCAAAGGCGTCCTTCGCTTGACTGTCCGCCCATCGAGAGCGTCCATGCGATAGGCGGCCCACCCGCCCATGCACGCCAACCAGGGGTCTCCGGGACCCCCGCTCCGCGACGAACGTCGGACCTCGAGCCCGGCCCCGGAACCCGAATCCGGAGGTTCTGTGGGACGACGACCGAAGACCCATCCCGATGCGCTTCACGACAAGCTCGAAGCGCTGAAGACGCTCTCTCGACAAGCGCTTCGAGAGCGCTGGACCGATCACTACGAGACGCCCTGCCCGCCCTTTATCAGCCGAAAGCTCCTCCTCTACGCCGTCGCCTACCGCATCCAGGAGAAGGTCCTCGGCGGCCTCGATCGCGCGACGCGTCGCCGCCTCGATCAGGTTGCCGCCGCTCTGAAGGCAGGCCGCTCTCCTTCTCCGCCTCGCGTCAAGATCAAGCCCGGGACCCGACTCCTGCGCGAATGGCAAGGCACGACCCACGAGGTGATCGTCCTCGAGAAGGGCGTCCGATACCGAGACCGCGACTGGCCCTCCCTCTCTGCCGTCGCCCAGGAGATCACCGGCGCCCACTGGTCCGGACCTCGCTTCTTCGGCCTGAAGGAGAGACGCCGTGGCCAAGCCTGAGACGCGAACGCGGCGCTGCGCGATCTACACGAGGAAGTCCTCCGAGGAGGGACTCGAGCAGGATTTCAACTCGCTCGACGCGCAGCGGGAGGCGTGCGAGGCCTACATCCGGAGCCAGAAGAGCGAGGGCTGGAAGCTCGTCGAGACCGGCTACAACGACGGCGGGTACTCCGGGGGCACGATGGAGAGACCTGCCCTGAAGCGGCTCCTCGATGACATCGAGCAAGGGCGCGTCCAAACGGTCGTCGTCTACAAGGTCGATCGGCTGACGCGTTCGCTCTCCGACTTCGCGAAGATCGTCGACGTCCTCGATGCGCAGCAGGTCTCGTTCGTCTCGGTCACCCAGCAGTTCAACACGACGACCTCGATGGGGCGGCTCACGCTCAACATGCTGCTCTCGTTTGCTCAGTTCGAGCGGGAGGTCACGGGGGAGCGGATCCGGGACAAGATCGCGGCCTCGAAGCGGAAGGGACTCTGGATGGGTGGGCTCGTGCCGCTGGGGTACGAGGCGGAGGGGCGGACGCTGAAGATCGTCGAGTCGGAGGCGAATACGGTTCGGGAGATCTTTCGGATGTATCTCGAGCTGGGCAGCGTGCGCGCGCTCAAAGAGGCGGCGGATCGGAGAAGGATTCGGTCGAAGGCGAGACCGGGGAAGCACAACCGAATCGCGGGTGGGCGGTCCTTCAGTCGGGGGGCGCTCTATCACCTGCTTAGCAATCCGGTCTACATCGGGCGGATTCCGCACAAGGCGGAGAGCTATGAGGGGCAGCATCCGGCGATCATTGACCTGGAGACCTGGGACGCGGTCCAGAAGCAGATGGCGAGCCAGGCGCCGGCACGGCGGACATCAACCCGAACAACGATGCAACATCCGCTCATGGGGAGACTCTTTGACGAGAAGGGGGTTCCGCTGGTGCCGACCTCCACGATCAAGGGCGGAAAGCGGTATCGGTACTACGTCTCTCGGGATCTTCAGACGGCCGGAGACAACGAGGGCGAACGCAGCGGTCCGCGGTGGCGACTTTCGGCGCATGAGATCGAGAAGACGGTCGAGAAGTCGGTTCGGTCTCTCTTCGCGAATTCCTTACACCTCGCTCGGCTAGCACGCGCGGCCAAAGTCAAAGAGAACCTTCTTCCGGAGCTACTCAGCCGCGCGCAACGGTGCGATCGCGATCTGCTTCGATCCATCAGGCGGGTGGATCTCGACAAGGGCCAGCTCATAATCGAGGTGGGGCTCTCCGAGTTGATGAAGGACCTCGACGCCTCGCTTCGGCACGCGATTCCGTTCGAGATGAGGAAGCGGGGGAATGAGGTTCGACTGGTGATCGCGGAGGACGGATCTTGGGTCAGCGATTTGCCAGTGGACTCCGTGCTCATCAAGGCAATTTCTCGAGCTCGAGTCTGGTTCGACGACCTCTCGTCTGGTCGATCCAGCTCGCTCCTCGAGATCGCCAAAGCTGAAGCGATCAGCGACCGGTACATAGGGCAACTGATGCCGCTCGCGTTCCTGGCTCCCGAGGTCGTTGCTCAGATCGTTGCTGGCTCGCAGCCAAGCAATCTCACCACCGAAATGCTGAGACGAGCGCCCCGCCTACCACTTAACTGGATTGATCATCGCAGCCTAATCAAGGTCAACGTTGGTTGAGAATACACATAGTTCTCCTTTGGAGGATGTCGTTGAACGCCACGACAGAGGCAGCACTTCACGCGCGATTGGTCTCACGAACTGCGCACAGGATGTCCCGGAGAAGCACTAGAACCCCAGAGCCCACCGACGCGAAGAAACGTCGTCGAGGCGCTGCGTCAAATGCAGCTGGCGAGCCGGGTGACCTCCGGCCAGTGGAATCAGCAAAAGCCCGGCGCCGCTCCCAACCGTTAGCGGTTCAGACCGCTTTGAGGCTCGCGTGGGCGCCATGCGCTACCGCGCGCCGTGCGCAGCAAAGCCAAAGCGAAATGAAATGGGCTACGGTACCTGCGATTATCCGCAACTGTCATTCTAACCTCTCGAAGTTGCATGTTTTCTACCACCACTCTAGGATGAAATTGGAATGCCGTGGATAACCACAGACGCCCACGCCGAGTCTCGACTCAGTGGAGATACGATCCGCGTTCTCTCAGAGTCGCTGTCGACGACGGCCTACACGAACTCGGCCGGTGGAACCCATAGCTTCTACAGCTATCCCGCTCGATTTCACCCCGAGGTTGCGCGAGACGTGATCTCAGCGTTCTCCCGACGAGGGAGTTGGGTGCTCGATCCATTCATGGGCGGGGGCACGAGCATCGTCGAAGGGTTGACGCTCGGGCGCCGGATGGTTGGTATTGACATCAACTCCCTCGCGCACTTCGTCAGCGATGTCCGTACGCAACCGCTATCGCCCGCCGACGAGGACAGCGTCCGCCGCTGGGCAGATCGAGCAGCCGTTCGGCTTGTGGACCCAGATCTTTCTTGGGTCGAGCTAGCCGGAATTCGAAATCTGCCGAGAGCAACCGAGCTGTTCATGGCCGGTGCGTTGCAGCTAGCAGCAGACATGCTCCCAAGGCGACGCGCCTTCGCCAGGGCAGCGCTTCTCCGGCTCGGCCAGTGGGCGCTCGACTGCCGGGACTTCTCAGCGCCGCGACGGTCTCGCCTCGCCGAGCGGCTACCAGCGTACGTCGACGACATGATTCTCGGCCTGCGCGAGTTCGTCGCTAGTTGCAGGGAGTCCGGGATTTCAAAGAATGCGATCACCGGACACCGGATGCTCTTGCACCGCTCGGCGGCTGGCATCGATCGTGATAGCCGGATCAGATCGCTGCGAAGCAAACCTCGCCTCGTATTCACATCGCCTCCCTACCCTGGCGTCCACGTCCTTTACCATCGGTGGCAATATCGGGGACGACGCGAGACACCCGCGCCCTACTGGATCGCGAATAGGACCGACGGTGCGGGCTTATCCTACTATTGTGGAGGAAGCCGCACGCCCACCGGCATCCGCAATTATTTTGAAATGATCGTGAGCGCATTCAGTTCCGTTGCGCGCGTATTGCACCGCGATGGCACCGTGGTCCAGATCGTTGGGTTCTCAAGAGTCGCTGAACAGCTACCCCTGTACCTAACAGCCATGGAACAGGCGGGCTTCTATGAGGTGCGAAGTTCTGACCTGCACGACGATCGCATCGAGCGGCGCGTCGCAAATCGCAAGTGGTACGCGAAGCTACAGGGCGACGTCGACGCAGCCACCGAGTACCTCCTGATTCACCGCCTCCGCTAGCCCGCCTTAGGAAGCTTTTGGGGCAGATTGAGGCAAAGCGGCACGATCACTCGCGAAAGGTCGGACACGGTCTGTCCGATTTCCTTTCGGCAATCCGGCTCGTCTTCATCCCACTTTTCAGTCTCGCGCGCACGATCGATCATCGACATAGCGAGCAGTGCGAGGCCATACTTGAACACAAACTCGACCGCGGCCTCCTCCGCAGAAGGGCGCTTCGCCTTCGCGTGTTCCAGCGCCGCTGCCTTCCTGTTAATAATGATTTCGAGGAGGTTCGTTTTGGGCTCACGATTGATCTCGATCGGCGGCTCAGTCGGATCCCCGTCGCGCTCGCGGATCCGCGGACGGCTAGGCCCCCGCTTCGACTTCTTCTCTTTCTTCTCGCGCGGATCCGGCTGCTTTTTGTGCTTAGGTGCGACGACCGACGCCGCTAGCATCAGTGTGAACGGCCCCGAGCCCTTGGGGTCCGTAATCGTCGCCTCGGTCGCGAGCTGCGTGCCTACCACGGCCGTGGCCGGCGGACGACAAGCTAACGTTAGTCGGCCGTTATAGAGATGATGCGACGGCGCGAAGTCTCCCTTGAACTTGCAGGTGCCTCTATTGGTCTTTCGTGTGAAATAGTTGTTGCGGACGTCAGTGTGGAATGCGACTCGCGCAATACCGCCACGAGGCACTTCCATCTCCACCGACGTCGATCCGTCAGCTCGACGGAAGAACGAGGGGAATTGAGCCCCTTTGAACTGCTCCGGCTTCGCGGGCAGGCTGCCTCCCGCGGTCGGTGCGTGGGAGGACGTCGCGCCCGATTCCTTACCGCCAAACAGCTCGGCGAGCTCGGGATCCTCTGCGAGAAGGTCCTCCATCGCTTTGATACCGTCTTCGTCATCCACGGCGGTCTTAACCTTCTCCTCGTACCGCTTGTGATTCAGGTACTTCAGCGCATCGTGGCCCCTCAGCTGCTCCTTCAACTCCTTGAAGAGCTCTTCACAGAGCGCCGATTCACTGCGAAATGTCTCTCGGTTCGCCATAAAAAGATCGTTTCGCGACTGCTGACACAATCGGGTGCAGTCGAGCGTTACCAGCATACTGCCCGCGATGTGCTCAAGCCCTACCCCCTTGGCTCGCACGAACTCAGGGCCGCGTTTAGCGTGACTCTGTCCGTTGATGAGAGCACGGAGTCCGACGCGAAACTCGTCGACGTCCTCGCCCTTCTTCTTCGTCGAAAGCCTGAATACCCTTACCTCAGCGGGAACCTGTTCACCGGTCGACAGCTCGACCGTCACGCCGATCCCGTCTCTGCACTCGTCTTCTAGTTCATTGTTCTTGAGCAACGCGCCAAGCCGATCCCATAGTGTCACTCCCATGACATTGGCCTGATAGTCCTTGCGGCATTCGATGATGCGCAACGGAATCGCCGGCTGGATCAGATACTCGCCGAGCTTTTTGTACAGCTCGCCGCACACATTGCTACGGGGTGCCTTGAAGTCGTACATCTTTACAAGCGTGCCGCTCGGAACCGCGCGCTCGAGAGGCTTGCAGATGACACCTGATTTGACCGCCTTGAGAGGCACGAGCTTCAGGGGGCCAGAGCCGGCGGTGAGCACCTGCCCGTCCGGTCCGACCATGTAGCGCCAGGACGGATCTTTGGCCGACGGGAAGAAACAGATGATCGTGTAAGCCCACTCGTGACCCTTCGTTCCGACGACGTCGTCGGGAGCGCGGCTAACGATGAGCTGAATCTTGCGCTTCTCGCCACAGAACGGAAGAACGCCCGTCCCACCCATGTTAAAGCGACCCTGAACAAAATTAATCGCCCCCTTGTAAGAACCTCGTCGGATCCCGAGATGAGGGAACAGAACGTCTTCGGGAAGTTTTCGGGAAGCTGACCCTCGCCGTTGTCGTACATCGAGATACATGGACGCGCCTTAGAGCCCGTCGCGTAGAGAAGGAGGTTGTCCTCGGAGAACGCGCGGCGGTCCGCGTCGCTGAGACTCGCGAGATCGCCAAAAAATCGGCTTACCGCCTCGTCCATACAATCGGGCGCGGAGTGGCCGCGCGGATCAACTCCTGCAGCCTTGCAGTGGCGCAGTAGAAGGGCGTCGACGCCGTTGGTGTACTTCTCTACCAGAGCCGCCATCGCCGTGCTCTGCTGGTTGTTCACCACCGACTGGTTATTAGGTGTGTTGCCAAGATACCTCCAACGGCTCATGTCGCCCAAGAGACCGCGGCTATCGAGGGCGGCAATCGCGCCATCCTCGCTGTCCGCGTTTAGGAGGTCATTCAGAAGATCGCTATCCTGCATGGGGCTCTCCGTGCTTGGCGTGAGGGGCCGCAAACCCGGCGGCCAGATCCGTTATCTCGTATCTGACATGGCGTCCCTGCCACCGGCGGCGGAGGAGGCCGAGATCGATCATCCGAGCGACGACCCCCGTTACATGGGTCCTGATCATCGTCGGACCACTCACTCGGGAGGTGGTCGCGAGCTTGCGCAATTTGGTCGGCCGGGGTGTCGCGGCCCGACCCCACGATTTCCAAAGTGAATCGGAAATCATACAACTCGCTAGGCAGGTGAAGTATAGCATGCGACACGAAGTACCGTCGCTCTTCGTCGGTCAGCGTGTCTTTGGCGTTGGCTATGTCGCTGTCGAGGACTGGATTCTTCATTACCGCAAACTCGAATCCAGTCGTCGTCAGCGCCAGCCTATCCGAATCCAGCAGCAGTAGTCCGTAGTGGACGGCTGCGCCGGGATGGACAAGTCCTTTTCGCGTTGTACGCGCGACGTACTGACTGATGAAGCGGTCGGAGGAGAGCGCGTTCCCGCGCTTGGGTAAAGCCGTCGCGAGAAGATCGTCTCTCATTCGGCCGGCGGCGATGTCGGCCTGCTCTAGCGCGGAGCCAATCGTCGCCGCGTCGGACGCCAATGGCTCGAGCGCCTCATCGATTCCCGGCCAATCCAACTTCTCTAGCGAATGCGCCGCAATCCACCTAAGTGCCAGCTTAGCGGGAGCAATCGATTGACCTGGCCCCACACCGTCGCCTCATCGTTCGCTTTCGGCGGCGGCTTCAGCGACAGGTTGGTCGGGGCTTCGGTGGCAACGGCCTTCCTCAGCCGGGTCAGCACGTCCGCGGCGTACGGACCTGTGATGATCGACGCCGGCGGCGACTGCCGGGCCAACATGCGTCGTTGGGGCACAGTGGTCTTCGGTACGCGCTGTCGCTCGGTCGCGGGCCTTGACGGAATGGGCGCCCATGGAGCGTCGTCTCGGTGCTTCTCGAGTTCGATCTGATTGGCGATCGCTAGCTCCACGAACTCGGAGACCGACGAATATAGACCTGAGCCCACCTTGCGCTGGATCTCCGCGAACGACTCGGCCTTAAGATTCGCTATGACAACCGGCACGCTGATCCCTTTCGGAAGCACAGGGTATCCAGTCGCAATTTCATGTCAATGAGTTTCGGAAAAATGTCTAATGAATCTATTAAGACTTGCAAGACCACTTTTCGACTCGCTGCTTACAACACGCGTCACCGTGCAGCTTTAACAGGAACAGACGTGAATGGGATTTTGACCTCTGTCTTCGAGCTGATTTCCGAGCACTGGTATCGTGTTCCTGAAATACGTTGTCGAAGTCGAGAAGAAGCGGGATCAGCTCGGTGTGCACCGAGAGGGTGCCGTCGCTATGGCGAGGGAGCGCAACGCGGCGAACGGCCCGACGGCACTCTCGAAAGCGAGCGTGTTCCTGGGGTACGGCACTGGTATGTACATTAGGATGTACATTCAGAGGGTTCAGGAATGGCTCCCACGATGGTTTCCGTCGCCGAAGCCCGCCAGAACCTCTCTCGCCTTATCAAGCGCGCCCAGCACGGCAATGTCATCGAGATCACCCGTCGGGGAGAGCCTGTCGCTGTGCTGCTCTCGGCCTCCGACTACGCCGCGATAACTGGGAAACGCTCCTCCTTCGCCGATGCAGTCAGGCAGCTCCGAAATCGCCTGTACATCGAAGATCTCGGCATCGGAGAGAAGGACTTCGACGACCTGCGAGATGAATCGCCAGGGCGAGACATCTCGCTGTGATGTCCGATACCCGCTAGACACGAACGTCCTCGCCGAGGCGATCAAGTCGCACCCGAACGAGCGGACACTCGAACACCTCTCCGAGCATGATGGCGAGCGCAATCGCCTGCTCCGTCGTCTGGCATGAGCTGTCGTATGGAGTAGCTCGACCGACTGCTTCGAAGAAGCGACGAGCAATCGAGGCCTACCTCGAGTAGGCGTCCGAAGTGCATTGCCGATCCTTCCCTTCGACCAGGAGGCGGCGACCTGGCACGCTAAGGGTCGGGCGCGTCTGACGACGAGCGGACGCCCCCCGTCAGCCGCAGATGGTCAAATCGCGGCGATTGGCCACGTCAACTAGCTGAACCTAGAGACCGCTAATTTGAAGGACTTTCGTCGATTCAAGGATTCGTCGTCGAAGACTGGTCTCGCTGACACGGGTGATCGGGTCGCAAGAACGAGGGAGCGTTCGGGCCGTCGAACACCACAACGAGGACGACTCATCTTCCCTCTTCCCTCGAAGGCGACTATCTCCGGCGGAAGGCAACGAGGCCCAACCCGCGATCGCGATCGAGTTTCGGAACCCATTCTCCCCAGATTCGACCGCGATTCGCGTCCACTCGTCGGCGATTGCGCGAATGGTTGCCGATGTCGGAGCGGGTGACGTGGACCCACTTTCACTCGTCCCCGCAAACCGAACCGTCGCACGAGTGGCCAGAGACGAAGACGGCTTATGGGCGCTAGTTTGCGCCTCGTTGGCGGTCTCTGGTTCGGATCCCACGGACCCGACCCGCCAAGACCCCGCGAATTCTCGGCATTATTCCGAACAACAAGCGTCTCGAGCCCGAATGCTCCAGAGACGCAGACTGAATGGCGGAGAGAGTGGGATTCGAACCCACGGTAGGTTGCCCTACACACGCTTTCCAAGCGTGCGCCTTCGACCGCTCGGCCATCTCTCCGGATGCCGTCTGCCGCCGGACCCGCTGGGCGGGTCGACCCGGGCGACGACGGCCCGGAGCCTACCGCGACTCCGCCCGGGGCGATAGCCGCCCCGCCCGACCTCCCCGCGGCCGGCCCGGGCCGCAATCCGACCCCTCGAAAGCCCCTGAATCGCGCCCGGCCCGCCCCTGGCCCCCTCCGTGCCGAGCCCGCCATCCGCCCTCGCCCATCCGCCATCTGCCGCCATCCCTCCTCTTCCGGCCAACGCGACCCGGGCGACCCGGCGAGGCCGACACGGCCCGCTGTGACCCGACGCGACCCCGCCCGCAGTCCGACGGTCGATTGGCCCGATCCCGACGCCCCGTGCCAACGTCCGCCCACGCCCCCGGCAGCCTCAGGAGACGTGGTATGTCCCTCGGTCGTCGTTCCTCCCTCCCCTTCGCCCGCCCCAACAGCAAGGCGGCGGGCGCGCGGTGCATCGGGTCTCGGGTGGGCGCGCTCGGGATCGCGATCGCGGCTTCGCTCGTGGTCGCCTGCGCGGGCGACGGGACGCCGCGCGCATCCGGGCGGGTCGCACAGAAGACGAGCGACGGGCTCCTTCTCGCGAAGTCGACGAGTCGCTCGGTCCTCTGGGTCAAGCCGGATCATCATCTCGGGCGCTACGACGACGTGATCGTGCAGGTCGCGGGCTTCCTCTATGCAGACGGGCAACGGCCCCTCGAGCGCGATCAGGAGCAGGAGGTCGGCCGGATCCTCGCCGGCGCGCTCGCGGGCATCACGGCATCGGGGCCGGTCGGCGTCGCGCGGGTTCCCGGGCCGTGTACGGTCGTCGTCAACGTCGGCCTGAAGGATCTGCGGCTCCACACCGCCGGCAACGACGCCTCCGGCTCGAGCACGAGCTATGTCTCGTCCTTCGGCTCGGCGACCCTCGTCGTCGAGTTCCGCGACTCGATGACCGATACGCCGTTGCTGCGCTACATGGCGGCCCGCGGTCTCGGCGGCGGACCGGGCACGGGCCAGTCGGGAGCGAACCTCGCGCGCCTCGGCGAGACGCTCGGCGAGATCGTGACCGGCATGGTCGACGAGCTCGCGAAGATCGTCCCGTCTACGACTGCCAAGCGACAGCATGAGTGCAAGGACGGGATCTACGCATTGACGGGTCGGGGCTGAGTCGGCGGCGACGAGCCTCCGAAGAACGCCCGCAGCTCCTCGACGACGACGTCGGGCACCTCGAGCGCCGCGAAGTGTCCCCCGCGATCGACCTCGGTCCACCGCACGACCGGAAACTTCCGCTCGACGGCGCTCCGCGGAGGCCGCCAGGTCTCCTTCGCGCAGAGAAGCACGCCCGTCGGAACCTCGATGCGCACCGGCCGCATCGCCGACGGCGGGGCCACCCGATGGGCGTGGTAGTACTGGATCGACGAGCCGATCGAGCCGGAGAGCCAGTAGATCATCACGTTGGTCAGCAGCTCGTCGCGGTCGAAGACGTTCAGCGGATCGCCGTCGCAATCGCTCCAGGCGCAGAACTTCTCGAGGATCCACCCGGCGAGGCCGACGGGCGAGTCCGTGAGTCCGTAGGCGAGACTGCGCGGGCGGGTCGACTGAATCGCGGAGTAGCCGCCCTCCTCCGCCTGCCAGCGCGCGCTCGACTCGAGCCACGCGGTCTCGGCGGCGGGTCGGGCCTCGAGCGGCGCGGGGATGCCGAGGGGGAGCGAGAGGTGGAGACCTTCGACGTGGGCGGGATGGCGGTGGCCGAGGCCCGCGGCGACGAAGGCGCCGCGATCGCCGCCATGGACGCCGAAGCGGTCGTAGCCGAGGACGTCGACCATGAGCGTGCATAACAGGTCGGCGGCCTCGTCCGCGCCGAAGCGGGGATCGCGGGGTGCTCCGGAAAAGCCGTGACCGGGAATCGACGCGACGACGACGTCGAAGGCGGGGGCGCTCGGCGCGCCGTTCGCGGCCGGGCGCGTGAGGGGCTCGACGAGGCGGTGCATCTCGACGTAGGAGCTGGGCCAGCCGTGGAGCAGCAGGAGCGGGAGCGGGCGGGGACCGGCCATCGCGGCGGCGTTCCCGGGCGCCTCGGCGCGAATCCGACTGAAATGGACGTCGAGGCCGCGAATGCGTGCGAGCTGGCTCGGGAGCTTCGCCGCGAGCCAGTCCTCCTGCGTTCGCCAGTCGAAGCCGTCGCGCCAGTAGGCGACGAGGGCCTCGAGCCAGGGGCGGCTCGTGCCGAGACCGAACCCCTCGCGCTCGTCGCTGACGGGCGTGGGCCAGCGCGTCGCGGCGAGGCGGCGGGCGAGATCGTCGAGCTCCGCCTCGGAGGCGCGGACGCGGAAGTCGCGGAGCGCGAAGTCGAGAGGGGGCTTCACGGTTCCGGTCATGCGCGCTCCCGATGGCGCGCGAACGGCGCGCCGATGCGCCACGATATCGCGGGACGCGCCGGAATCCCGACCCGCGCCCGACGAGGAGCCCCGACATGTCCGATCCCGCAGCCCCGAAGGTCTCGTTCGTCCATGACGACGCGCGCCCCTACGTCGACGTGAAGTCGCAGCGCCAGGGCGATCGGCGCGCCTCGGTCTGGCTCAAGATGCTCGACCTTCAGCCCGATCGCGCGTTCTTCCACACGCGATACGACCCGGGGCTCGTCCTCCAGCGCCATGGCCACCTGAGCGACCACTACGTCTTCGTGATCGCCGGGAAGGTCTTCTTCGACGGCGAGGAATGCCGGGCGGGCTCCCTCGTCAAGCTGCCCCTCGGCGCGACCTTCGGCCCGATCGTCGCCGGCGACGAGGGCGCCGAGACGATCGAGGTCTACTTCGGCGACAGCCGCCCGGTCCCCGCCGCCCTCGACGAATGGGAAGCGATCAAGCGCGAGCGCGGGATCACCGAGCTCCCGAACCCGGCCCTCGACGTGCCCGAGTGGTTCGGCGAGCGGACGGACTAGCGCTCGGCTCGAGCCGAGATCGGATCGAGCCAGCCCTTTATGTCGGGATGGACGACCCGCGTCCGCACGCGCCAGCGGCCGTCTGCGCCCCGACGCCAGGCATCCTCGTAGCGCACGAACGAGACGCGCATGCGCGGCGGGGCTTCGCTCGAGGCGAGGTGGGCGGTGAACGCGAGGGTCTGGGAGCTTCCTTCGTCTCCGCGCGTCTCGACCCGCGACTGCATGCCGAGGAGCGTCGAGACGACGGTCAGGTGCTCGACGCCGGCGCGCAGGAGGCGCAGGTTGCTTTCGACGTCGCGGATGTCTGGCGTGCCGTAGTCGAGCGAGGCATCGGCGGTGAAGCCGTCGGCGATCTCTTGCCCAGTCGCCGCGGCCGAGGGCGTCGAAGTAGGCGTCGAGGGCGGCGCGAATGGCTTCGCGATCCGCGTACGCGCGCGCGGCCTGCTCCCGCTCCGCGGCGCTCATGCGTCGCTCCGGGCGGCGGCGCCCGCGGCGGCTACGCCGGCGCGCCAACCGAAGGTCATGGCGAGGCCGAGGGTGGCGCCGGCGCCGGGATAGAGGAGGCCCGTCGGCGAGGCCGCCACGTTGCCCGCGGCGAAGAGGCCGGCGAGGGTTTCTCCGAAGGCGTCCTCGACGCTCCCATCGGCGTCGGTCCGCGGTCCGCCGCGGGTCCCGAGCGTTCCGGCATGGAGGGGCACGGCATAATACGGTGGCGTGTCGATCGGACCGAGGGTCCGGGCGAGCCCTTCCTGCGCGCGATCGCCCTTCGAGAGCGCGTAGGCGCTCTCGCCGCGGCCGAACGCGCGGTCGCGGCCGCGGGCGACATCTTCGTTCCAGGCGGCGAGGGTCTCGCGCAGGCCCGCGGCGTCGATGCCGTGGGCGGCGGCCAGGGCTTCGGGGGTCGCGAAGGGCTTTAGCCAGGCCGGGTCGGGATCCTGCGGGCCGATGCAGGCGGTGCCATAACGTCGCCGGTAGACGGCGTCGTAGACGAGCCAGGCCGGGCGATTCGCGGGGCGGAGCGCGGCCGAGTCGATCGCCATGAGGTCGCGGCCGAAGTCGTGATAGCTCTTCGCTTCGTTTGCGAAGCGGCGCCCCGCGCGGTTCACGACGATCGAATGGGGATAGAGCCGCTGGCTCACGACCATGCGCGCGAAGGGCGCGCCCTCCTGCGTCTCCCCCGGCACGCGGAACATCGGCGACCACCACGCCTCGGCCATCGCGCCGAGCCCCGCGCCGACGGCCATCGCCATGCGCAGGCCGTCGCCCTCGATGCAGGGCGGGCTCCCCGGCGCTTCGAGCGGCGCCGGCAGGAAGCGCTCGACGAGCTCTCGGCTCCACTCGAAGCCGCCCGTCGCGAGCACGACGGCGCGGCGCGCCGCGAGGCGAACACGACCGGAGGCCGGGTCGCCCTCGACCCCCTCGACGCCGACGATGCGCCCACCCTCGCCGACGAGGAGCCGCCGCGCGCGACAGCCGAGCCGCAATCGCACACCGCGCTCGAGCGCCGCCTGCAGCAGCCCGCCGACGAGGGCGCGGCCCCCGATCCAGCGCGGCCCCTCCGACGGCGACGGCACGGCGACGGGACTCAGGCTGCCGTACTGCTCGGCCCGATCGAGAGGCAGCGTCGACGCACGCACGCGCTCGCCGAGAGGACCGAGGGGCGTCGGGTCGTAGGCCGCGGGGACGAGGGAGCGGCCGGCGAGCCTGCCGCCCGGGAGCTCCGGATGATAGTCGGACTGGGGACCGAGGACGAAGCGGAGCGGGCTCGCCCCTTCGACGGCACCGAGCATGGAGGCGCCGGTCGCGACGAAGGCCTCGAGAAGGTCGGGACGCTCGGTCCCGCCGCCGCCCGCGCGAAGATAGGCGAGCGCTTCGGCCGCGGAGTCGGGGGCGCCTGCGGCGGCAGCCTGGGGAGTCGCCGGGATCCAGACGGTGCCCCCGGAGATTGCGGTCGTGCCCCCGAGCTGCTCCGTCTTCTCGACGAGCAGAACGCTCGCGCCCTGCATCACGGCGGCGAGGGCGGCGGTCAGGCCGGCGGCGCCGGTGCCGAGGACGACGACGTCGGCGGTCGCGTCGCCCCCGAGCCGCGCGTCGGCATCGGTTGCACCGCTCGCCCCACGGCCCGCGCCGGCCGTCATTGCTCCCACTCGGCCGCGTTGCGGTGGTCGCCCGCGCGATCGTCGCGGCGGGGCTCGAGCCACGCGCACCAGAGCGACTCCGCGCGCCGCGCCGAGACGCGCCACTCGCCATCGACGTCGCGGGTCCAGCGATCGCTGAAGCGGAGCGCCTCGAGCCGCGTCCGCTCACCGCTCTCGGCCGACGGCTCATGGGCCGCGAGGATCAGCGCCGTGGAGCGCGCCGCGACAAGGCCGAGGCCCAGCTCGATCTGGCAATTCGAGGCGAGCAGCGAGGACGCGACGAAGCCGCGCATCGACTCGGCGAGTCGACCGACCTGGGCGTCGACGGCGTGCGCCCCATCGAACCCGAGCTCGACGCGCGCCCCCGGCACGAAGCCCGCGCGCAGCTGCGTCCAGTCTCGGCGTCGCCAGGCCTCGAGCTCGCGGTAGAGCGCCTCGCGGATCGCTTCCTTCGCGAGGAGCGCCCCGACGTCGATCCGCTCTTCCCCTCGCTCGCGATCGCCCACGCGCCCAAACTCCCCTGCGCTCAGCGCCCGTCGCCCGCCGGCTTGCCGAAGACGTCATTCTCGCCCAGTAGCAGCGCGCGCGTCATCCGCTCGTCGAGATCTTCGCCCTCGTTGAGATGCGGAAACGCGGTCGTCGGCTCGGGGACGTCGAGAAAGCGGCAGAGCGGACCCCACCCTTCCCGGACCTCGTAGACGAGCAGTCGCTCCGCCGGCACCCGTCGGATCACCGCATCGCGATGGCGCTCGAAGGCCGCGACGCAGCTCGCCCGGTCGATGCGCCCGCCGAAGAGCGCCTGACGCAGCAGCCGATCGAAGATCGTGGTCGTCGCCCGCAGCTTGGGCGCGAAGAGCCGGCCGAAGCGCAGCTTTTGGAGACCCTGCGCGAGGGTGTCGAAGGACTCGAACCAGCGCTCCGGGTCGCGCAGCGTCAGCACGACCCGCGCCTCCGGAAACGCCTCGAGGAGCTCCGCATAATAGAGGCACATCGGAAAGTCGACGGTCGCCCGGTAGTCGCGAAAGAGCCAGCGCCAGTCCATCTCGCGGCGCCCCTTCGCGAGGTCGACCCAGGCGCGGCGATGGCCATCGTTGCGGCCGGGGCGGCGCTCGATCACCTCCGTGAAGTGGTAGCAGGGCGCGAAGCCGACCTGCTCGAGGGCGGCCTGCAGGGAGAGCGTTCCGGTCCGGCCGAAGCCGGCGCCGATCACGTCGAGGGCCACGAGCTCGCACTCCTTCTACTTCGATCGCGCCTCTCGCGTCGAACGCTTCAGCCGAATCGGTCGCTTCAGCCGAAGAATCGCTGCAGGACTGCAGCGAGCTGGTCCGGCGCTTCCTCGGGAATGAAGTGGCCGCAGACGATCCCCTGGGTCTCGAGCTTCGGGAACGGCCGCGTGAACGATTGCTCGAAGAAGCTCCCGCCGAAGCGGTAGCCGGGATTCCAGCCCCCGGCGCCGAATGCCTCGGGCACCATCAGCGGCGAGTACACGAAGAGCGCCGGCCGCTCGTAGCGCGCATTCCAGTCCTCGGGGCCGTAACAGAGGGGTTGATGAAGATCGGGATGCAGATGCGCCCCACCCGGATGGCGCCAGATCGCCTGGGCGCCGTGGACGCCGATGTAGTCGAAGGTCGTTCGGCCGCTCGCGTCGGGGATCACGCGGTGCATCGGCATCGCGCTCCCGTAGTACTGCACCGTCGCGAAATGCGAGCCCGGATCGGCGAGCGCCTCCGAATAATGTCGCAGCGCCGCCGCGTCACACCAGCCCGTCTCGCTTCCCGGCAGCGGGTCCGGCGGAAACGGCGCCACGACGTCGCGGTAATCCGGCCGCTTCCCGGTCATGCACCACGCGATCAGCTCGTCGCTGTACTTCGCGAGGAACTCGTAGGGCTCGGGATGCAGATTGGCCCAGAAGGCGTGGGCGGCCCAGGTCGGCCAGAGCATCGTCGTCGTGTCGATCAGGCAGAGGCGGCGGATGCGCTCTGGCGCGGTGACCGCGACTTTGTAGGCGATGATGCCGCCCCAGTCGTGGCCGCAGAGCGACGCGCTCTCGAGGCCGAGCGCGTCCATGAAGGCGAGCACGTCCCGGGCGAGCAGATCGCGCGTGATCCGGATGCGCGGCTTCTCGGTCGCGCCGAAGCCGCGATTGTCGGGGGCGTAGACGGTGAAATGGCGCGAGAGGAGCCGGATCTGATGGCGCCACTCGTAGCTCGTCTGCGGCCAGCCGTGGAGCAGGATCAGCGGCTCGCCCTGCCCCTCCTTCATGAAGTGGATCTTCAGGTCGCCGGCCTGGACGAAGTGGCTCGCGAACGGAAACTGCATCGGGACTCCTGTCGGCTCCGCATCGACCAGTCGGCCGCGACGAGCGGGCCTCGGGCATCTCGACGGGGCGGCGCGTCCGAGCGTAGTCCCGCGAAGCCGGAGATTGCAGGGACCGCGCGATCCCATTGCCCTGCCCGCTGCCCTTGCGTAAAGTGAAACAGTTTCACAATTCCCCTGCCGAGGAGCGACGCGCATGCCGGGCATGACCCGCAAGCGGCCGACCACGAAGCGAACGCCCGCCCTCGCCGCACGACGCGACGCCGACGCCCCGGCGGCCTCGGTGGCCCCGGCGAAGCGCGGCCGACCCGCGCGCCTGTCGCGGCAGCGGATCGTCGAAGCGGTCCTCGTCCTGCTCGAGCGGGACCCGAGGACGGTGCCGACGATCTCGATGATCGCGCGCGAGGTCGAAGCGGTTCCCGCCGCGCTCTACCGCCACTTCGCGAGCTTCGAAGAGATCCTCGACGACGTGATGGCGGGCATCCTCGCCGCGAGTCACGCGTCGCCCGACGGCGATGCGGCGTGGCCGCGCCAGCTCGAGCGCTGGATGCGGGATCTGCGGCTCCACCTGCTCCGCCATCCCGCGATCCTCGCGATGATCGGTCGCTCGGGCCGGACCTCCCCGGCCTGGCTCGAGGCCTCGTCGGCGCTCGTCGAGATCCTCGGGCACGCGGGGCTCGCCGGACGTGAGCTCGCGGCGGCCTATCTCTGGGTCCTCGAGACGACGGTCGGTCTCGTCCTGCAGGAGGCGGTGATGCCCTTGTCGGATCAGATCGCGAGCGCCCGCGCCTCGCGACACGCCTTCTCGCCCATGGCCCGCGAGCGCTTCGCGCCGATCGAGCGCGAGATCGAGCGCATCGACGGCGAGGCCTTCTTCGACTTCGCCATCGAGCAGGCCATCGCGGGCATCGAGGCCCGCCTTCATCGCGCCCCCCGCCCACGACGCGCGCCCCGCGCCCGATCGAATCAACGAGGAAGGAAGAGTCATGTCGCCTAGCGCCCCGTTCCCTGGAAAGGTCGTGATCGTCACCGGCGGGAGCCAGGGGGTCGGCCTCGGCATCAGCCAGGCGTTCCTCAAGACCGGCGCCGCGGTCGTCAGCTGTGCGCGCAAGCCCTTCGACGGCTGCCCGGCGGCCACGACGGCCGACGAGCGCGCTCGCTCGATGCACGTCCAGGCCGACATCCGGGACGAGGCCCAGATCGATCGCATCATCGAGGAGACGCTCGCGCGCTTCGGGCGCCTCGACGTCCTGGTCAACAACGCCGGGGGGCAGCCCCCGGTCGACCTCGCGACGGCGTCGCCGCGCTTCATCCGCGCCATCATCGATCTCAACCTGACGGCGCCGATGATCTTCGCGGCAAAGGCCTATCGCGTCATGGTCGAGCAGGAGAGCGGCGGCAACATCATCAACATCTCGAGCCAGGCCTCGATGCCGGGCAACGGCGGCGCATCGCTGACGCCCTATGGCGCGGCGAAGGCCGGCCTCAACCACATGACGCGCTCGCTCGCCGTCGCCTGGGGCAAGAAGGTCCGCGTCAACTGCGTCTCCCTCGGCTGGGTCGAGACGGAGGCGATGGCGGATCTGCTGCTCCCGGAGAACAAGGAGCAATGGACGGCGACGACGAGCCGCATCCCGGTCGGCCGCATGGGACGCCCGGCCGAGATCGGCGGCATCTGCACGTTCCTCGCCTCGGACGCCGCGTCCTACATCAACGGCACGACGATCTGGGCGGACGGCGGCGGGACCTGATCGGGTCCCGTGGAACGATCGTCACGCGGCTCTCCTCGGCGCACTCGGATCTTCAGGCACATCCTTGAGCTGGCCGATGTCGTAGACACGCGTCAGGAGAGAGATGAAGTCGGGGTCGCGCACCGGATCGGTCGGCACCTCGAAAGTTTCGCCACGCGCGCGCAGGTCGCTGATGAGCATGTCGATCGCCCTGTCGACGGTCATGTCGTCGCTGTGGTCGCGGGCCAGCTTCAGCTCTGCCAGATCACCGTAGACCTGTGCACCCCAATGGATGAGCAGGCGAAACTCCTTTTCGGGCACCTTCGCAACGACTTCGTCACCCGTCTTGATCCGCCATCCGTTCGACGTCTCCGGGTCGGCGGAAATCGTCGATTTGATGGTGAGGCCAGCGGGTCGGCGCTGATCGACAGGACCGCAGCCTTGCGAGGAGTGGAACATCATCTCGTTCTCGACGACCACGCCACGTCCCCACATCGGCGCTTCCAGCGTCGCCGGACTCTTGTCAGGCCCGTCGGGCCAATAGTGGAAGCCGCCGCCGATCGTGCCTTGGTAGTACCAGGCGATGACTTGCGCCTTCTTGGCCTGCCAGCGACGGAAGAGACCCGACTTCGCCATGATGTTCAGCAGCCAGGTCGGTGCGTTGTTGCCGTAGAGTCCTCGGAAATGGGTTCCATCCACATGCGGCGCTCCGCCTGCACTCGATGGTCCCTGAAGGTTGAACATCAACTGGTCGCACTCGACGTAGGGCGTCTTCCAATAGTCACGCACGAGATTGATGAACTTGGGGTTGTAGAAGCAGTCGTCCAGCTCCGGGAAGTAATTGACACCGTCCCGAGCGAAGTAACCGCGGAAGACTGGATTCAGGAACATGTCCCATGTGGGCTTGAAGCCTTCCGGCAGCCTGCCAGTCGTCGTGGCGATGACCTCTTCCGGTGAAGAGAAATATTGCGCGAGGATCAGCGACCACGGCCCCTCACGACGGACGACATCGAGCATTCGTCGACGCTGATCGTCCGAGTAGAGTCCATCGAGGATGACCGGCGGCGCGACCGGCAGAAACGTGGAAGCGATATCGGATTTCATGACTGTCCTTTCGTCGAACTATCGAAGCGGATCTTGGTCGATGCGATATGCAGTCGTCTCCCGGGTCGGCGCGAGAGGCGCCGGCCGTGCTTCAACGCATCACGAGCTCGCGTGCTCGAGCGGCGTACATCGGGATCGCAGCCCCGAATTGCGCGAGCCGTGCGTCCGCGCTGTCTCCGGCGAGATGGCGGTTGTACAGCTGCTGGAGCACGACGGCGGTCCGCCAGGTCGCGAACGCCAGATACCAGTCGATGCGGTCGACGTCGATCCCGGATCGAGCGCGGTAACGCGCAGCTGCGTCCTCCGTCGCCAGGACCCAGATCGGGCTCGCCGACATCGAGACCAACAGCAGACCGAGATCGAAGAGCGGGTCGCCGACGGTCGCCATGTCCCAGTCGAAGACCGATCGGACCCGATCCGGGTCGGACGGCGCGAACTGGCAGTTGTCGAGCTTCAGATCGTTGTGGACGATCGCCAGCCTGGGCGCCTCGGGCAGCGACGCCGCCAGCCGCTCGGCGACCTCGTCCATCAAGTCCGATCCGCCGCCGGGAGCCGCGATCTTCCAGCGCTCCCCCCAGCCTCGGACCTGACGGGCTCCGAACCCTTCGCCCGGACCGGGCCGGCCGAGACCCGCCGCCTCGACGTCGACACTGTGCAGATCGGCCGCGGCATCGATCAGAGCGAGGTCGACGCGTCGCTCGACGTCCGGATGGTGGGTCATCGAATCCGGAATCGCGTCCCGAAGAACCTCGCCTTCCCGATACTCCACGACCACGAACGTCGCTCCGACCACGGAGGCATCTTCGCAGAGGTGGAGCGCGCGCGGTGCGCGCGGGTAGACGTCGCTCAGGCGCGAGAGCATCCGATGCTCGCGCGCCATGTCGTGGGCCCCGGGCGCGAGCTTGCCGCGAGGCGGTCGACGGACCACCAGGCGGGTATCCCCGAACGAGACGAGATAGGTCAGGTTCGCCGTCCCGCCGCGGAACTGACGGACCCGCATGACGTCGGCGGGGACGTCGAGCGCGGACCGGAGATGCGCCTCGAGCGCGGGCCAAGGGAGCTCGTCGCCTGGCCGAACCTGGATCAGATCCTCAGTCACGCCCCACCTTCTCGAGGACCTCTGCGTACTTTGCGAAGGCGGCCTCGCGTGCTGCCGGCACGTGCCCGCTCGGGAACAGGCCTTCGGCCGGCTTCACGTTGCGCAAGAGCGAGCTCGCGAGGGTCACCTTGTGGACCTCGGTGGGGCCGTCGGCCAGCCCGAGATGATAGGCGTTGGAGATCATGTCCATGAACGGCATCTCGTCGGTGATGCCCAGCGAGCCGTGGATCTGGAGCGCGCGCGAGGCGATGCGATGAAGCACGCCCGGCATCGCGGCCTTCACGGCAGAGATGTCGCCTCGAACCCGCTTGTAGTCCTTGTAGCGATCGATCCGCCAGGCCGTGCGCAGAACGAGAAGCCGGAACTGCTCGAGATCGATCCAGGAGTCGGCGACCATCTCCTGGACCAGCTGCTTCTTCGCGAGGAGCTCGCCCTGGGTTCGGCGCGACACCGCCCGCTCGAGCATCAGCTCGAACGCGTGCTTCGCCATGCCGATCGTCCGCATGGCGTGATGGATCCGTCCGCCGCCGAGACGCGTCTGCGCCACGACGAAGGCCTTGCCCCGCTCGCCGAGCAGGTTGGACTTCGGGACCCGCACCTTCTCGTAGCGGATGTAGGCATGGCCGCCCTCTTCGACGGGGCGACCGACCGTCCCTTCGCCGAACGAGATGCCGACGTTGCGAAGGATCCGGATTCCCGGCGTGTCGGCAGGAACGATGATCATCGACTGTCGTTGATAGGGCGGGTTCTGCGGATCGGTGACCACCATGACGATGAAGAATTCCGAATGACGGGCGTTCGACGAGAACCACTTCTCGCCTTCGATGACCCACTCGTCCCCTTCGAGGACGGCGGAGCAGGTGAACTCCTTCGGATCGGAGCCACCCTGGGGCTCGGTCATCGAGAAGCAGGAGAAGATCTCGCCGGCGAGCAGGGGCTTGAGGTACTTCGCCTTGTGCTCGGCCGTCCCATAGTGGGCGATGATCTCGGCGTTGCCGCTATCGGGCGCCTGACAGCCGAAGACGATCGGGGCCATCGGTGTGCGACCGAGGATCTCGTTGAGGAGCGCGAGCTTGACCTGACCGTGGCCCGGGCCGCCCAGGTCGGGTCCGAGATGAGTGGCCCAGAGCCCTCGGGCGCGCACCTCGCGCTGAAGCGGCGGAACGAGCGCTTGCCAGATCGGATGTTTCCGCTCGAGGGCATGAGGCAGGACGTACTTGAGCGGGTCGACCTCGTCGCGGACGAATGCTTCCGCCCAGTCCAGATCCTTCTGATAGTCGGCGTCCGTCTCGAATTCCCACATGATCCCTCCAAATTTTCGTCGCGATGATCACCCCGCGACACGACCTCGGCCGCGTCCAGGTGGGATCATCATGCATGCATCAATGCGGCGTGAGCCCGCCGTCGGCGATCAGGACTTGACCCGTGACGTAGCTCGCCGCGTCCGACGCGAGGAAGAGCGCGGGACCGACCATCTCGTCCGCATGGGCCGCGCGGCGCATGAAGCAGGCCTTCGCCATGAGCTCCTGCATCTCGGGCGTGTTGTTGCGGACCATGTCGGTATCGACGGTGCCGGGGGCGAGCGCGTTGACGCGGATGCCGCGGGTCGCGAACTCGGCGCCCATCGAGCGCGTGAACGACATGAGACCCGCCTTCGACGCGGCATACATCGAGGTCGTCGTCGAGAACAGGAAGGCCCCCGCGGAGATGACGTTGACGACCGCCGCGTTCGGGCTCTTCTCGAGCCAGGGCAGCGCCTCCTGGACCAGGAAGACCGGGCCGCGCAGATCGACACCGAAGACCTTGTCCCAGGCCTCGGGCGTGAACTGACCGAGGGGCTGGGTCAGCGCCGTCGCCGCGTTGTTGACGATGACGTCGATGCGCCCGAAGCGATCGACCGTCGCGCGGACGAGATTCTTGACCGCATCGAGGTCGCCCATCTGCGCGGCGACCCCGAGCGCCTCACCGCCCGCGGCGACGAGATGCCGCTCGGTCTCCCGGCACGCTTCGGCCTTGCGGCTCGCGACGACGACCTTCGCGCCCGCCGCGACGAAGCCCTCGGCGATCGAGCGGCCGATGCCCCGGGTTCCGCCCGTGACGATCGCGACGCGCCCCGTGAAGTCGAAGAGCTTCTGCCATTTCTCGCGGTCCATGCTCTACCCCCGTTTCCGTCTTTCGCATCGCGTCGTGCGCGTAGCTCGCGCAACGAATCTCCTGCACGCGACGGCATTCTCCGCGGATCGTCCCGCGCGCCTACTTCCCACTCCAACGCGGCTCGCGCTTCTCGACGAAGGCGTTACGCCCTTCGAGCGCGTCCGCGCTGCGCATGATCGTCGCCGTCGCCGCATCCGTCAGCGCCCAGGCCGTCCCGTCATCGGCCCCCGTCAGCGTCTGGGTCACCGCGAGGCTCTGCTCGATCGCGACCGGCCCGTTGCGCACGATCCGCTCCGCCAGCGCGAGCGCCGCATCGAAGGCCCCGCCCGGATCGGTCAGTCGATTCACGAAGCCGAGCGCGTGGGCCCGCTCGGCGTCGAGCGGGTCGCCGGTCAGGATCAGCTCTCGGGCAATGTTGAGCGGCAATGCGCGGACCGGGCGGAAGAGCCCGCCGCAGGTCGGCACGAGCGCCTTCTGGACCTCGGGGAGCCCGAAGCGCGTGCCGCGCGAGGCGCATACGAGATCGCAGGCGAGGACGATCTCCATGCCGCCGCCGAGCGCGAAGCCTTCGACCGCCGCGATGAGGGGCTTGCGCCGCTTGCGCCGGATGATCCCGTACTCGCCGCCTCGCGGCGTCGGCGGGCCGGCCGTGCGGACGAGATCGGTGCCGGCCGAGAACATGGACGGGCCTCCAGTCAGGATGCCGACGCGGAGGGTCTCGTCGTCCTCGAGGCGATTGAGTGCTTCGTCGATGCCGGCGGTCGTCGCGGCGTCGATCGCGTTGCGCTTCGACTCGCGCCGGATCGTGACGACGAGGATCGGGCCAACGACGCGCTGGTCAACGACGGATTCGGGGGTGGCGGGAGAATCGTTTCGGTTCGTCATGCTCGATCAGGCCGCCTGCTCGTCGAAGCCCATGAAGACGCGCGCCCCCCAGCGGACCAGGAAACGCAAGGCGTCGTCGATGAGCCGCGGCGGCGCGACGGCGCGGAAATTTCGGTCGGGCTCCGGAAGCATGACGAATTCCTCTCTTCGTGCGGATCTCGGACACGAGCCGTTCGGTCGGGCGGGCGTCGCGGCGGACGTGCGCGGATCCCGCTCAGGCGTCGAGCTGGACGACTTCGTTGATGTGGCCTTCGGGATCGAGCACGAACGCGACGAGGATCTTGAACTCCTCGATCCGCCGGATCGGCTCTGCGAGACGGCCCCCGGCGCGCTCGGCCCGCCGCACGAGAGCCTGGACGTCGGTCGTCGTGAAGCCCTGGACCGACTCGCCTGCGCTCGGCGCTTTCGAATCGAGGTAGTGGATGAGCGTCAGCTCACTCCCGCCCGACGTGGTCGCCTGATACGAGATCTCGTCGATCTTCCGGCCGAGCATCACGTCTTCATGGCGATTCAACGGGACGAGTCCGAAGACCTCCTCGTAGAATCGACCCATCGCGTCGAGATCGTGGACGAAGACCTTGCTGAATCCGTAGAGCGCGTCGCGCGTGGCGCCGTAGGGGCGAACGTCGGCCATGGTGGGGGGGAGCTCCGTGGCAGGAGTTATTTTTGAACGCTGTTCACTTTATCACCGCCAGTGCGGGGCGGGCAAGGGGATCGGGCGCGCGCCCGGATCCCGTCCTCATACCCGGTCGCGGGGGCCGACGAGGGCGCGGACGCGGCGCGCGTAGTCCGAGGGCAGCGCCATCCTGGCCTGGCCGACCAGATCCTTCGGATAGGCGTCGCGGAAGGGCTCGATGCCGTATTCGCCGTCGAAGGGCTCGGCGGGCTGGAAGGTGCCCCAGAGCCGATCCCACACCGAGAAGACGTTGGCGTAGTTGACGTTGCGCCCGCTCGAGAGAGCCATGTCGTGGTGCCAGCGGTGGCCGTCGATGTGGGCGATCACGTTCGAGAGCCAGCCGAGGCGGGAGAAGGTGTTTGCGTGCTGGGCCCCCATCGCGATCATCGCGATCGTGAAGCCCGCGATCGTCGCCTGTGTCGACAGGCCGAGCAGGCCGGCGACGAAGCCGTAGGAGATGAAGGTGAACACGGGCTCGAGCGGATGCACCGCGAGCCCGGCCAGGAGCGAGAACTCGCGGATCGAGTGGTGGACGGAGTGGACGCGCCAGAAGAGGCCGTCGGACTCGTGCTCGTGGCGGTGGCGGAAGTAGTCGAGGAAGTCGGCGACCACGACGAGGACGAGCGCCTGGCCCCAGAGCGGCAGCTCGAGGGCGAAGGAGAAGCCGAGAGCGCGCTTCGCGGCCGAGACGAGCGCGGCCCCGGCGAAGATCGTCCCGACCCCGACCAGCATGCCGTAGACCAACCCTTGAAACGCCTCGACGGCGAGCTGCGGGCCAGCATGGGGCGCGAGCGGGCGAGCGGGCCAGAGGCGCTCGCCGACGAGCTGGATCGTCGAGGAGAGCGAGAGCGCGGCGACGGCGCCGAAGACCGCCGACCCGGCAAAACGCTCGACGGCGAAGAGGACGAGCAGCGGCGCGGCGAGCAGCGTCAGCCCGAGCGCGGTCTGCACGGCGCGGCCGATTTCTGCGGGGAGATCGAGACCGGAAGCGATTGCAGCCGGCGGATCCCCATGCTGGGCTTGTGTCGGAGCTCGGCGGGATCGCAATCGAGCGCGATCCCGCCGGCGACCGCACGCAGCGCCTGAAGCGCCACGCGCGTTTCCATGCGGGCCAGCGCCGCCCCCAGACAGAAGTGCTTGCCCAGCCCGAAGCCGAGATGGGCCTTGATGTTCGGGCGGTCGAGCTCGAAGCATTCGGCTCGCGGGAACTGGGACTCGTCGCGATTCGCGGATCCCCAGAGCAGCGCGACCGTGCTCCCTTCGGGCAGGGAGCAGCCTGCGAGCTCCGTATCTCGAGTCGTCCGACGCAGATTCCCGATCGCAGGACCGTCGAGCCGGATCGTTTCCTCGATGAACGACGCGACGACCTCGAGCTCGTCGCGCATCCTCGACCAGAGCTCGGGCTGATGCGTCGCATGATGAATCGCCGCCGAGATCAGGCCGACCGTCGTCTCGATGCCGCCCACGACGAGCTGGAACAGGATCGCCACCGCCTCCCAGCGCGCGACCCCCGCCTCGCCTCGCTCGGCATCGCGGACGGCGCGCGCGAGGTCCCCGAGCACGTCGTCGCCCGGATGCGCCATCGCCTCGTCGAAACGACGCTCGAGATAGGCATGAAACGCCGTCGTCTGGGCCAGGTCCTCGGCGAGCTCCTCTTCGCTCGCGAGCCCGCCGGCCATCCGGAGCGCATGGTCGGTCCAGATCTGGAGCGCCGGCTGGTCTTCGAGCGGAAGGCCGAGCAGCCGCGTCGTCAGCTCGAGCGGCAGGGGGATCGCGAGAGCCGCGACGACGTCGACCCGATTCGTCCCTTCGAAGCGGGCGACACAGCGCTCTGCGATCTCGAGGGCGAGCCGGGACATCCGCTCCATTCTCGAGGGCGAGAACGTCCGGCCGACGACACGTCGATGACTCGCGTGCACCTCTCCGTCGGCGACGCCGAGCACACGCGCCTGGGGCTGCCCGACGATCCGGGTCTGCAGCAATCGCGCGCGCCCCGCGTCGTCGCGCTGAACGATGGCCCGAAGCTCGGACGAGTAGGTCTGCGAGTCGCGACTGACGTGCAGGACGTCGTCGTAGCGACTGATCAGGAAGTAGCCGGCGCCGGCCACCGGATGGACGGGCGATTCCCGTCGAAGCCAGGCCCAGAACGGATGCGGATGCTCGACGATGTCCGGGGCGACGGGGTTCCACATGACGGCCATTCCTCGACGATGGAGTCTCGCGCGGACGGCGCCGGCTGGACAGGGGGACCGGGCCCGGCTGGTCAGGCGGACGCTCCGGCCTCGCGACACGAGACTTGCGTCGGAGCGGTTCGAAGTGGGATGCTCGAGGTCGATTGCAGCCGCGAAGAGCGCGCGATCGGGTCTTCGAGCGAGAGGAGCAATCCATGTCGGATCCCAGAAAGCTCGAATCGCGTCCCTTCGACGGCCCGCTCGGCGCGGAGGTCTTCGGCGTGGAGCCGACCGCCGATCTCACCCCCGACGCGTTCGCGTCGATCGAGGCCTCGCTTCGCCGACACAAGGTGCTCCTCTTTCGCGGGGCCATCCGTACGAACGAGCGGCTGACGGGCTTCGCGCGGCGTTTCGGCGAGCTCTTTCGCTTCTTCGAAGAGGGCACGGAGCCCGGCTTTCCGGAGATCCTGCGCGTCAGCAACCTCGAGGAGAACGGAAAGCCGATCGGCCTCACCGGGACGATGGAGCTGCCCTGGCACACGGACTACGCGAATCAGGCCCGCCCCGCAAAAGAGAGCTTCCTCGAGGCCGTCGAGGTTCCGGGAGGAGGCGCTGCGGCCACCTCCTTCATCGACATGTACGCGGCCTGGGAGACCCTGCCGGCATCCCTGCGCGCGGCGATCGACGGCAAGCTCGCGCTCCATCGCCCGAAAGCCGAATACGATCTCGCCGACTCGACGAGCGCGACCACCCAGGCCCAGCGCAACGCGATCCAGACGGCCCATCCGATCGCCGTTCGCCACCCCGAGACGAAGCGAGTCGCCCTCTATGTGAGCCCGGTCGAAACGACGGAGATCGTCGGCGCCTCCGACGCGTGGTCCCGTGAGATCTTCGAGCAGATCTTCGACCACGTGATCCGACCGGAGAACATCTACCGGCACGAGTGGTCGCCGGGCGATCTGATGGTCTTCGACGCGATCGGCACGATGCACCATCGGGAGGCGTTCGCCGCGGGCATGCGCCGCTTCATGAAGCAGCTCTCGACCCGCTGCGAGCAGCCGCTCCAGAGGGCGGAAGACCGGGCTTGATCGCGCTCCCTACATCACCGCACGGCGGCTAGGGCCGAGCTTCGAGCGAACGAGCAGAGTGCGTACCGATCCGACCCGATCCGACCCGACGAGGAGTGTCCCGATGACCGGATCCCGCATCGACCCCGAGACTCCGACGCGCCCCATCCGGCTGGCCGACGTGAAGAGCTGGCACGAGACCGTCGACGTCCTCGTCGTCGGCTACGGCGCGGCGGGCGTCTGCGCGGCCATCGAGGCCGCGCAGACCGGTGCGACGACGTTGGTCCTCGAGCGCGCGAGCGGCGGGGGTGGGACGACGGCGATGGCGGGCGGCGTCCTCTATCTCGGCGGCGGGACCCGGGTCCAGAAGGCCTGCGGCGTCGACGACTCGCCCGAGGCGATGCTCCGGTATCTGACCGCGTCGACCCCGGATCCCGATCCCGAGAAGTTCCGGCTCTACGTCGAGGGCAGCGTCGCCCATTTCGACTGGCTCGTGGAGCAGGGCGTCCCCTTCAAGGACGCGCTCCATACGGAACGGACGACCCAGCCCGCGAACGACGACGGCCTCTTCTGGTCGGGCAACGAGAAGTCCTGGCCCTACAAGGAAATCGCGAAGCCCGCGCCGCGGGGCCACAAAGTCCAGGCGCCGGGCGACGCCGGCGCCCTGCTCTTCGCGAAGCTTCACGAAGCGGCCCTGAAGAGCGGCGCGCGCATCCAGTACGACACGCGGGTCATGAAGCTCGTTCTCGACGAGCGCGGCGCCGTCGTCGGCGTCGTCGCGCGCCAGGACGGAGAGGACCGCGCGTTTCGCGCGCGCCGCGGCGTCATCCTCTGCGCCGGCGGCTTCGCGATGAACGACACCCTGCGCCAGCGCCATCTCTCGCGCCTCGTCGGTCGCGCGATCCCGATCGGCAATCCCTACGACGACGGGACGGGGCTTCGGCTGGGACTCAGTGCCCGCGGCGCCGCGATCCATCTCGACGAGTACCACATCACCGTCCCCTACTATCCGCCCGGGAGCCTGACCTACGGCATCCTGGTCAACGGCCAGGGCCAGCGCTTCATCGCCGAGGACGCCTATCATGGCCGCATCGGCGAGACGGCCTCCCGTCAGCCCGGGGGCACCGTCTTCCTCATCGTCGACGACCCGATCTTCGGGCGCCCGGAGATCGACGGCTTCGAGGTCGTCGCCGTCGAGGAGAGCATCGCGGGCCTCGAGAAGACGCTCGCGCTCCCCCCGACGTCCCTCGAGCGGACGGTCGAGCTCTTCAACCGGAATGCCGCGGCGGGTACGGATCCGATCCTCCACAAGCAGCCGGCCTGGCTGCGACCGCTGACCGAGCCGCCCTTCGCCGCCTTCGACCTCTCCTTCGGCAAGGCGACCTACATGGCGTTCTCGCTCGGCGGTCTCTGGACGAAGTCGACCGGCGAGGTCCTCACCGAGGACGGCGAGGTCGTCGAGGGTCTCTTCGCCGCCGGCCGCAATTGCTGCGGCATCTCGCGCTCGGCCGAGGGCTACGTCAGCGGGACGTCGATCGGGGACGCGACCTTCTTCGGGCGCCTCGCCGGAAGGACTGCGGCCGCGCGGCGGCCGGAAGGAAGGAACGCATGATCGAGCGACTCCGGGCGACGCCGCGGCAATACCTCCTCTACGTCTGCTTCTATCAGGCCTGGGGCCTCGTCTCGAACGCCATCGGTCAGGCCATCGAGCTCGCCCGTTTCGCCCACGCGTGGCAGACCTTCACCTGCTATGTCCTCTATCTCGTCTTGGCGTCGCTGCTCGTGCGCGAGAAGAGCCTCGCGGAGCAGTACATCTACAAGCTTCTAATCCTCGCTCCCCTCAAGCTCCTCAGCTATTCGCTCGGAAGCTCGATCGCCTACGACGGCAACCTCTTCGATCGCATTCTCGGCCCGCGCAACTTCACGCTCGCGATGACGGTGATGTTCGCGATCATTCCTCCGGTCGGGAACTCGGTCGTCGCCTTCCTCGATCGCACGCTGCCCGGCGCGCCGCGGGACCGCGATCCCCGCTGAGCGTCGCGGATCGACGCAGCGTGCGAGCCCTGCCGCCTCGGCGCCGCCGGGAGAGCTCTGCCGAGGGCGAGCGAGGCCCGATTAGGCATCGCGGAGGAAGTCTGCTAGGGTGGGTCCGATTCGTGCTTCCGATCGGAATTCAGCACGCGGCCCAACCGGCCCCTCTGTCCCCCAATCGAAAACCAATCGCGCTTCGAGATCCCGCCCCGATCCAACGAGAGGGGGTGCGTTTCGGAGTGTCTCATCGCCGCCTCGCTCCCGAATCCGGACGATCTGGATCCGGGGAGCACGGCCTGTCGGCGGACCGCACAGACGGCCCCGACGAAGGAATCATTTGAGCAAGAAAATCTACGTCGGAAATCTTCCCTTCTCTTCCACCGAGGGCGATCTCCGCTCCCTGTTCTCCCGTCACGGCGAAGTGGCCTCGGTCAACGTGATCATGGATCGCGAGACCGGCCGCGCCCGCGGCTTCGCGTTCGTCGAGATGGAGAAGGAGGACTCGGCACGCGAGGCCATCCGCTCCCTCGACGGCACGGAGCTCGACGGACGCAACCTGCGCGTCAACGAGGCCGAGGACAAGCCGCGCGGCGATCGCCGCTAGTCGGCCTGCCGGACGCCGCGGGACATGCGCGCGAGCGCGTGTCCCGTCGGGCGTCCCCGATGCCCCTTTCGACCGTCGAGCGGAGGATTCCATGGCCCGCACCCGCGTCTTCGTCAGCTTCGATCGCGAGCACGACGCCGACCTGGTGGCGCTCCTGCGCGCCCAGGCGAAGCGGCCCGACTCGACCTTCGAGATCCTCCCGCGCGCCCACGGCGCGTCCGCCGGTGAGACCCCCGAAGCCGTCATGCGCTCGGAGATCCAGGCGGCCGACGAGGTCCTCGTCCTCTGCGGCGAGCATACTCGCGACTCGAAGCGCGTCGCCGCCGAGCTCGGCATGGCCCGCGAAGAATCGAAGCCCTATCTGCTGATCTGGGGTCGCCGCGAGAAGATGTGCACGAAGCCCGAAGGGGCGACGGCCAACGACGCGATGTACAGCTGGACGCGGTCCATCCTCGAGAGCCAGATCGCGATGGTCCTCGAGAACGCGAAGCCCCGACCCGTTCCCGAGAACTGCAAGCGCGCCCAGGCCTGAGATTCGATCGAGACGTCCCGCGATCCTCGATCGCGAGACTTCGCTCAGCCGATCACGTTCGCCGCGCGCAAGGCCTCGAGCCGCTGCGAGTCGAGCCCGAGCTCGGCCGTCAGGACCGAGTCGGTATGTTCACCGAGCGACGGCGGACGCACGAAGGGGACGTCGTTGGCCGAAAGCCGCGGCGCGAACCCCAGCATCCGGACGGTTCCGAGCTCTGGATGCTCGACGGTCTTCACGAAGCCGCGCGCATTGAGATGGGGATCATCGTAGACCTCCGCCGTGTCCATCGTCGCGGCGCAGGGCACCCCGGCCTCACCGAGCTCGCGCATCACCTCCTGCTTGGTCCGCGCCCGCGTCCATTTCTCGACCTCCTCGTGCAGCTCGGGCGTCCGAGCGAAGCGCTTCGCGTCCGTGTCGAAGCGCGGATCCGCGATGAGATCGGGTCGATCGATCGCCATCAAGAGCCGGTCGATGTGGGTCGCCGTCACCGCCAGCACGAAGGCGTAGTCGTTCCGACCGCAGGGCTTGCAGGCGTAGAGGCCCGAGGGCGCGGCGCCGACCTGACTGCCGTTGCGGGGCGCGGCACGGCGTCCCCAGTCGCCGCCGTTCGCCAGGTGCGTCCGCATGTAATAGGTGATCGCCTCGTGCATCGAGATCTCGATGCGCTGCCCCTCGCCCGTCCGGAGCTTCTGGACGTAGGCCGCCAGGATCGCCATGCCGAGCTGCATGCCCGTCCCCGAATCGCCGACGGTGACGCCCGGGAGTGTCGGAGGGCCGTCGGGCTGGCCCGTGATCGAGAACGTCCCCGCCGCAGCCTGGGCACACATGTCGTAGGCGAGATACTTCGAATAGGGCCCGTCGCTTCCGTAGCCCTTGACCTGGGCGTAGATGATCGAGGGATGGACCTTCCTCAGGGTTTCGTACTCGAGATCCAGGCGCTCGATCACGCCCGGGCCATAGTTCTCGACGAAGACGTCGAAGCGCGGGAGCAGCTCGAGCAGGACCGCTCGCCCCTCCGGCTTGCGCAGGTCGATGACGACGCTCCGCTTGTTGGCATTCCAGTTCCAGAAGTACGCGCCGCTCCCCGCGACATGTCGACCGGGATCGCCCGCTCCCGGCGCCTCGACCTTCACGACGTCCGCGCCCATCCAGGCGAGCGCCTGGGTACACGAGGTGCCCGCCTCGTACTGGGTCAGGTCCAGGATCCGCATTCCGTCCAGTGCCGGCATGAAGCCTCCCCCTCTCCGACCCGGGAATCGAAGACACCCTGGACCGGACTCCTCGACGGACCGTCTGGCCGAACGAGGCCCTGCCTTGTTCGGGTCTGGCGCACAGTCTAGCCTCGTAGCCGACGACGCGATCGTCCTTCGCATCGCTCCTCTCCCCGCTCGCATTCGAGCTTTCACCCGGAGAATCATCATGGCCAGCATCGACGGGAACACGCTCATCGCTCGCAGCCTCAAGAGCCAGGGCGTCGAAAAGATGTTCGGCATCGTCGGCTTTCCCGTCTTCGGGATCGCCGCGGCGGCGCAGGCCGAGGGCATCCAGTTCGTCGGGATGCGAAACGAGCAGGCGGCGAGCTATGCGGCCGGCGCCGTCGGGTATCTGACTGGCCGCCCGGGCGCGTGTCTCACGGTCTCGGGGCCCGGCATGGTGCACGGCATCGCCGGCCTCGCGAACGCCCACGAGAACGGCTGGCCGATGGTCCTCCTGAGCGGCTCGAGCAACTCCTATCAGGAAGGCCGCGGGGCCTTCCAGGAGGCGCCTCAGGTCGAGCTCGCCCGGATCTACTCGAAGTACGCGGCGCGCCCGGACCAGACGAGCCGGATCCCCTTCTACTGCGAGCAGGCCGTTCGCCATACGCTCCACGGCCGGCCCGGCGCCGCCTATCTCGATCTTCCCGACGACTTCCTTTCGGCTCGGGTCGAGGAGAGCGACGTCGTCTTCCCCGAGCGCTGCCCGGACCCGCCGCGCCCGCTCGCCGATCCGCGCGACATCGAACGAGCGATCGACGTCCTGCGCGCGGCGAAGCGCCCGCTCGTGATCATCGGCAAGGGTGCCGCCTACGCGCGCGCGGAGCGCGAGCTTCGCGCCTTCATCGAAGCGACGCAGCTTCCCTTCCTGAGCTCGCCGATGGGCAAGGGCGTCGTCGACGACGAGCACGCGCTGTCGGTCGCGCCGGCCCGGGGGCTCGCGCTGCAGGAGGCCGACGTCGTCGTCCTGATCGGTGCTCGCCTCAACTGGATCATGCATTTCGGACTGCCGCCGCGCTTCGACGCGAGCGTCAAGACGATCCAGATCGACATCCACGGCGAGGAGATCGGCCGCAACGTCCCGGCCGAGGTCGGACTCGTGGGCGACGTCCGGGCCGTCGTCGGCCAGCTGAACGCAGCGCTCGCCGCCGACCCGTTCCGCTTCGCGAAGGACTCCGCCTGGCGGGCGACCCTCGCCGAGAAGGTCGAGGAGAACAAGCGCTTCGTGCAGAGCATGATGAACGACGACCGCGTACCGATGGGCTACTACCGGGTCCTGCGCGAAATTCGAGAGCAAGCGCCGGCCGGCACGATCATCCAGGCCGAAGGCGCGAATACGATGGACATCAGCCGGAGCGTGCTGATGCACGCGCAGCCCCGGGAGCGCCTCGATGCCGGGACCTTCGGCACGATGGGGGTCGGCCTGGCCCAGGCGATCGCGGCCCAGGTCGTCCATCCCGACCGCAAGGTCGTCTGCATCGAGGGCGACTCCGCCTTCGGCTTCAGCGGCATGGAGGTCGAGACCGCCTGTCGCTACCGGCTTCCGATCGTATTCGTGATCATCAACAACAACGGCATCGGGATGGGCTTCGACGCCCTGCCCGAGAACCGCTTCGAGTCCCCCGCCGCGGCCTACACGATCCAGGCGGGCTACGAGCGCATGATCGAGGGCTTTGGCGGCCGGGGCTATTCGGTGCGAACGCCGGCCGAGCTGTCGACCTCGCTCAAGCAGGCCCTCGGCGACTCGATGCCGAGCATCATCAACGTCCACATCGATCCGCAGGCCCGGGCGAAGCCCCAGAAGCACCACTGGCTGACGGCCTAACAGGTCCCCTCGCGCGCAGGACTCCGGCGCGTCTCAATCCCAGACGAGCCCGAAGCGTTCGACGTAGCCCGCGAAGCGCTCTCGAATCGTGTCGGGCGCGAGCCCGTATTTCTCGAGCGCGTAGCGGTGGACGCCGTGGTGGTGTCGCGGGCGGTGCGCCAGCTGGGCCGCCATCGCCGTGCGCACCTCGGCGCCGAGGGGGCGATCGAATCGGCCGTGGATCCGCTCGACGACGCCCAGGGGATCGAGGACGAGCTCGTCGTGCCCGACGTCGACGAAGCGCGCGGGATCGAGGCGATCGCGGGTCGCGAGTCCCCGCTCGAGCGAGGTCGCGTAGAAGTCCATGACGATCGGCCCGAGCTTCGCGGGCTCGAGATCGGTGCGCGTCTTCATCAGCGTCTCGATCATGCTGCACATCGAGGCGATCGCCTCGATCGGCGTGCGATGGGACCAGACGATGCCGGCATCGGGGAAGGTGTCGAGCAGGGCGTCGAGTCCCCACATGTGGGCCGGCGACTTGAGCAGCCAGCGCTCGCCGGGCCGCTGCCAGTCGAGCAGCTGGAGGATCTTGCGCTGGATCGCGTAGACGCCGTGCTGGGGCTGCGCGCGGAACCACGATCCGTAGGGCTCCATCATGACTTCGATCCCGTGCTGGACCCCGCCGAATGCGTAGACCTGGATCACGACACACTCCTCCGGCGTGTCGGCGCTGGCGAAATGGATCTGCGTGAAATCCGGGTTCTTCTCCCGGCCGCGCGCATAATGCGCCTCGACCGCGGCGTGGCGCGGATCGGGCTGGCCGCGAGACGCCTCCGTCCAGCCGGCTGGAGGATGGGGAAACTGCGCCTCCCACAAACGGAGCGACCGGACGCCCGGATCCTCGGAGAGCAGATTGAAGAGCGCCGACGTCCCCGAGCGGGGGAGCCCCGTCAGGACCCAGGGCGTCCCGATCCGCCGCTCGAGCACCTCCGGATGCCGCTTCCACCACGCCTCGAGCTCGAGCCGGGTCGTCAGCAGCCCGAGCAGCCGCCGTCGATTACGCCTTCGACCACGTTCGTCGAAGGCATGCCCTTCGTAGGTCTCGATCAGCGCGCGCAGCCCCGGCCGGAAATCCTCTCCGCCGAAATCGTCGAGCCCCGTCGCCGCGACCGCCTCCGCGATCAGCTCCGCCTCGTCGAGCGAGCCGGCCTCAGCCATCCGCGAGCTCGCGTCGGAGATCGGCGAGCTTCACCAAGCGACACGTCGGCTCCGGATGCGTCTTCGCGCGCACCCAGCGCCAGCACATCGTGCCCTCGACGTGGCCGCAGGGATCGAGCCAGTCGTCGCAGCCCGGGTCCTCGTGGGCGATCACGATCCGGAGCGAGCCGTCCGGTCGCACGGTGGCCGTCCCCTTGTTGACGTGGATGTCGTAGAAGCGGTAGTCGAGGGACTCGAGCCAGTAGTTCGCGAGCTGGAAGTTCCAGTAGTCGCATTCGGGCGGCACGACTTCGACGACGAGGGCCTCGTCGGGCGCGATCCGGAACGCCGAGTGGAAGTACGCGATGTTCGGATCCCCACCCGCCGCGAGGGCGCGCTCCGGGGCGAAGCGCGGCAGGCGATTGACGTGGGCCTGGAAGCCGTCCGACCACGTCTTGAAGAGCCCCGCGCAGCCGCGCACGAAGCCCGCCGCGCCCTGGAGCATCCGATCGAGGCGCTCGGGCTACAGCGGTCGCGGTCGACCGGGGCCATCGACTCGCCGGATGTCGACCTCCGCGAGGATCTCGCTGCGGTGGTCGACGCGGGTCTGCCGAACCTGGATCATCCGCGTATCGGGCCGCATCCGGAGCCAATTCGAGCCGTCGCGGGGATCCTCGCTCGACGCGATCACGCGGAAGGAGCCGTCGGCCTCGATCTTCATGTTCGCGGCGTCGAGGGAGCCCGTCGTGTCGAGGCTCCCGGTCGCGCCGTAGTTGCCCGCCTGGGTGCCGAAGCCGAGGTAGTGGACGGTGCCGCGGCGGCCGGTGATCTCGTAGCGGAAGTTTCCGTTCACGGGCGCATTCAGATAGACGTTGTCCGGGTTGTCCATCCCCATCTTGATGGTCGGCCCCGTGGTGCGCTGGAATTGCGGCGCCTGGGCGTCGGAGGCCTCGACGAAGGTCTCGAGCGCAGCGCGCGTGAGGCGCGTCAGGTAGCGCCAGCCTTCGGCGCGGAGCACCGGATCAGCGGGCGTATCCGCCGCCAGCACGATCGCGCCCGCCGCCTTCAGGCCGTCGCAGAAATCCTCCCAGGTCCGACCATCGACGACGCGCTCGACGGACGGTGACTCGACCTGTCCCATGACACCCTCGCTTTCGGCGGAGAAGCAGCGCTCCGCGATCGAGGAGGGAAGCTATCCGTGGGAGCCGACCGGGAGAAACGTCATCGCAGACTCGCCCGCCCCTGGAGTCCAGGTTTCTCGCGTTCGATGCGCCGGATTGGACGCGAGCGCGCTCGACGTCTGACGAAGATGCACAGAGCGCCCCGCGTCGAACACATCCCTTCGCTCGTCGAACGTTCTACGAAACCTCGATCCGGACGGGGAAGCGTTCGAGATAGAACCCGAAGCGGGCCCGGATCTCCTCGGCGCCGACGCCGAAGTCGCGGCGCAGGTCGTAGACGACGCGCCCTTCCTTGCCGCTCGGATGCGCGGTTCGATACGCCCCGATCTCCGAGCGCGCCTTCTGCGTCAGCTCGATGCCGGCGCAGGCGTAGACCCGCTCGAGAGTCGCCATCTCGTCCGCCATGTACTCGTGGAAGAGCACGTCGACGGTCCGGCCGGCGGGCAGCCGATGCCGGTCGCGGACCGACGCGTCGAGCAGCCGCCGGATCCGGTCGGTCCAGTAGTCGCGGTACCACTCGGGCCGCGTCGTGCGGTAGTTGGTGCGCGCGATATAGCAGACCATCGTGATCGTCGACTGGACGACGGCGACGGGATCGCGATGGGTCACGACGATCGTCGCATCGGGGAAGGTCGCGAGCAGCGGACCGAGCTGCTCGAGATGCTGTGGCGACTTGAGGACCCAGCGCCCCCGCGGCCGGTAGAACTGCAGGATCTGGAGCACCGTCTTCATGTAGGCGTAGTGCGGGCGTCTGATCCGTCGCGAGGTAGGCGTCGCGCCACTTCGGCGTGCGCGCGACCCACTCGAGGTTGTAGTTCGAGAAGTCCGGAGCCATGAGCTCGTTCTCCTCGTGGACGTGGTCGGGCTCCATGGGATGCATCGCGGCGAGCAGTGGCGCGGCGGATTGCATCGACTTCCAGGACTCGTTCGCCCGGGTCCAGCGGGGATCGATCCCGTCGCCCGGAACGGACTCCCGCGGATTCGGCACCGGCTCGTACGACTCCCACAACGGGAGCGAGCGGAAGCGCGAGTCCGCCGCGAGGAGGTTCACGAGATGAGTCGTCCCCGAACGCGGGAGCCCCACCACGATCACCGGCTTCTCGATCGGAATCTCGAGGATCTCCGGATGGCGCTTCAGCAGGTCCCGGATCAGCAACCGATTGGCGGCGTTGCGCGCGCAGTCCTCGAACATGAGCAGGCGTCCGAGGGCGGTCCGCTCGGGATCGGCGTCCATCTCCCCGAGCTGCAGCGCGAGCCTCGGCGCGCGCTGGATCGATCGGCGTCGCCTGCTCAACGCGTGCGGGCGAGCTTGACCCGGTGCCAGGCGATCAGGTCCATCAGCTCGGGCGAGAATGCGTCCCAGGCGGGGATGCCGAGCTCGGCGAGCCGGCGGCGGATCGCGGCCATGTTCGAAGGGCTCGCCCCGGTCTCGATGATCGACGAGACGAAGCCCGCGAACTCCGGGGCCGGACAGGCGCCGACGGCGAGCTCGGGATGGAAGAAGTCGAGGCCGTAGAAATGGTGGTCCGGATCCGCGACTCGACCGACCATGTGGGTCCCGCAGCGCCGGCAGGCCGAGCGCGCGATCGCCTTCGTCGGATCGGCGACGGCGAGGGCCTCGGCGCCGGCCTGGACCGAGACCGAGCCGGCGGGCGCGACGGCGATCAGCGCGAAGACGGCGCCGGAAGGCTTCCAGCACTGGCTGCAGCCGCAGAGATGGGGATGCATCGGCTTCGCGTCGACGCGGAGCTCGACCGGATCCTTCTCGCAGACGCAGCGCAGCGCCATCGCGCTCTCGACCGGCGCGCTCGATCGCCCCGCATCTGCTGCTGCAGAAATCTCCGAAGGACGCGCCGAATCGATCACGGGATGCAGCGCGACACTCCCCCGCTCGAGCGCCTCGGACCGCGCCTTGAGATCGCGGTTCATCTTCTCGAAGTCGCGCCGGCCGACGCCATCGATCATCGGCCAGATGGCGTCGGCGATCGGCCCCTCGAAGATCTCGGTGTTCTCGAGATGGGTTCCACCGTCGGCGCTCGGGGTCAGGATGAAGTAATGCTCGGCCCGCGAAGGCGGATCGCCCGGGATCTCGGAGACCCAGCGAAGCTCACGCGCCCCGACGATGCGGAGGATTTTCGGCTGGAAGTCGATCGCCGACTGTCCCGTGTAGGCGATCGCCGCGTCGAGGAGCCGGCCGACGGTCGTCCGCCCCGCGATCCGCGGCACCAGCGCGTTCCATTCCCCGTAACGAGCGAGATCGTCGAGGACGCTCCACACCGTCTGCGGCGAGGCCGCGATCGCGATCTCCGTCTTCAGTGTCTTCACGACCGTCCTGCCCCTCCCGGACTCGCGATAGGCGACCACAGCCAGCGGAATCCGCTCCAGTCGGCGGACGAAGATACTCCGCGTCCAGACGGGCGGCCTGGCCGGATCGAAGGCGATCTTGCGCGTCTGCCGTAGCAGGCTCTCGAGGATGCAGCGCGCCTCGAGGCGGGCCAGATGGGCGCCGAGGCAGAAATGGCGACCCCGGCCGAATCCCATGTGGTTCTTTGGATGACGCCGATCGAGGCGCAGTGCATCGGGATCCTCGAAGGCCGCCTCGTCCCGATTCACCGCCGACCACGAGAGCATCAGCTTGTCCCCAGCCTCGAGGTCGAAGCCGCCGAGCCGACAGGCGCGGCGCACCGAGCGGTAGTGGAAGTTGAAGGGCGGCTCGAGGCGGACCACTTCCTCGACGAAGCGTGCGACGAGCGTCGGATCCGCCCGCATTTCCTCGGCCATCACCGGGTCGCGGGCCAGGCGGTAGAGGCAGGATCCCATCAACGACGCCGTCGATTCGCCGCCGGCGCCGAAGAGGATCGTCGAGATGCCGAGCGCCGTCTTGCGGTCGACGTGTCCGTCGCCGATGGCGCGCGCGAGGATCGCGAGCAGCGTCGCGTCGGGCGCCTCGGCGGTCGCGGGATCGGCGCGGTCGAGATGGCTCGAGAGATAGGCGTTCATGCGCTCGTTCTCTTCGAAGAGGAAGCGCATGCGATCGGCCTCGACGTCGCCGGCGAGCATGTCGCCGCCCATCATCGACCAGATGCGGAAGGAGGCGATGTCGCTCTCGGGCAGGCCGAGCAGGTTCGCGAGGACGAGCGCAGGAACCCCTTCGGTCACGGCCACGAAGTCGCCGCCGCCGGCGCGGACGAGGGGCGTGACCGCCTCGTCGGCCCAGCGCGCGATGAGCGACTCCATCTCGGCGATGCGCGCAGGGGTCAGGCGGCGTTGGAGCAGATCACGGTGGACCGTGTGGTCGGGCTCGTCGGCGGTCGAGATGACCTGCGTCGCGCCGGTATCCTTCATCGGCAGCATCGCGGGCTGCCCGGCGGCGTCACGGATCAGGAGCCCCGTCAGGTTCGCCGAGAAATCCGCCTCGCGACCGAGGGCCTCGTCGACCAGCGCCCATGTCGTCACGATATGCGCCCCCGTCTCGGCGATGCGCGCGATCGGCGCGGAGCGGCGAAGTCGCGCGTAGAACGACGGCGGGTCGTCGATGGTCCGTCGCTCAAAGATCTCTTCGGGATTCGCGGAGTAGAGCGGTGCGCGCATGGATCGCCTCCTTGCCATCTCGGCGCCAGATCGGGGCCAGCTCGGGCCATCTCTCGGGACTGCCGGGGCCGATCGGGACTTGCCAGCGGGCCTCGCGGTGGGCACCCTCGATTTCAGCCCGATCGAGAATCGTTAGCGCGCGGACTTGAAGAATTCAACACCGCTGAATACGGTCCCGACACGGCGATCCGAGCCAGGGAGGTCCGATTTGGGAGGCAAGCCGGCGCATGCGATTCGGGGGCGCGGTCATGCCCGCCAGCTCGATCGCGAGCGGATCTTCGCCGCCGCCCGGGAGCTCGCCCGCAGCGCGGGACCGCGCGGTGTCACGATGCGCGCCATCGCCCGCGTGCTGGACGTCGACGTCGCCGCCCTCTACTGGCACTTCGAGAGCAAGGCCGAGCTGCTCGACGCGCTCTCGGCCGTCGCCGCGAGCGGCGAGCTGCTCCTGCCCCCCGATGCGCCGGGCGATTGGCGAGAACGCACCCGCTCCCTCTGCCGGTCGATCCGGATCCTGATCCGCGAGCAGCCCGAGCTGCGCGTCGTCGGCCACCGCGCCTTCGCCCCGTTCACGATGCAATGCGTCGCCGCGCTCTGTCGCGCGCTCGCCGAAAGCGGTCTCTCCAGCGAGTCGACGCTCTTCGGCGCCCAGACCCTCGTCCAGACGGTCTTTGCCGTCGGAACCCTCGAATCGGCGCGAGCCGCCGCCGGACCCGCCGCCAATCGGGAGTACGTCGAAGACATGACCCGCGGCCTGCCCGAAGCGTTCGTCGCGAGCTGGACTGCTCTGGCCCACCGCGATCCGCGCGAGACCTTCGAGACCTTCTTCGAGGAATCGATCGGCTTCGTGATCGCCGGAATCGAGGCGCGGGGGCGCAGCGCGAAGGAATAGACGAGGTCTCGAGCTCGAGGGGAGCGCGGGTCGAAATTGGACGATCTGCGGCGAGGAGTCGATCGATGCGAAACGCCGATTCGGACCTTCGTGAAGGGACATCAGATCGGGCGATCATGCGACACGACGACCGGAGCGTCCCGATGAACGACCGGAAAATCTATGTCACGGTGGCGGATTCCGTCGGCGGCCACAATCGAACCGCACAGGTCGGAACCTGGCAATCGCTCTGGTCCGAGGGGATCACCATTGGCCGTAGCCCAAGCTGCACGATCGTGATCGATTCCGACGAGGTGAGCCCGTTTCACTCGAAGGTAATCGGTCGTGGACACCACCTCGTCGTTGAAGCGATCCAGGGATCCGTCTGGTTCGGTCAGCATGAGGTCCCATCGGGTCGGTTCACGCGGATCAACGGACTCGGAACCGCCCCGGGTCCTCATCGGATCGGCTCATTCACCATCTCCATCTCGCTCGTTCAGCCTTATTCCGGTGCCGAACGACGGATTCCATGGTGGAAATTCTGGCTCGCGCGATGACGGCCACGCCTCCAGATCCCGAGGTGAACTTCACGGAAGAGTCCGGCACCCCTTACATCGATGGCCTCAGTCCCCCACGTACCGCCCCGTGATGAGCGGCAGATCCGCGTAGGTCCGGATGCCGGGCGCCGCGCCGCAGACCGCCGGGATCGCGTTGACGACGGGCATCGCCGTAATCGGATTCGCGAGATCGGCGACCCGGCCCGAGGCGATCTGCTCCTGCGAGGGGCTGAACTTGACCCGCGTATGGATGTTCGGGCTGCCCTCGACCTCCATCGTGTAGCCGTGATGGACGGGCCACTCGGGCTCGAGCCCCCGGCCCGCGTTCCAGACGACCTCGAGCTCGATCACCGACCGATCGCCGACCATCCCGCGCCACGTGCATTTCTGACCTGCGAGCGAGCCCTGCGGCATCTTGAAGCCCTTGATCGTGCGGTCCTCGGGCGTGATGGCAGGCTCGTACTCGAAGGCGACCTCGCGCAGCGGGATCCGAAGCATGTCCGCCATGACGTCGACACACTCGGCGTACTGGCCGAGCACGCGGCGGTTGATCTCCGTCCACTTCGGGTCGGGATCGAAGGACCAGCCGAGGTTCGTGTAGTTCGCGATCGCGTCGTAGTGGGTCAGGTCGACCGACTCGAGAAATCGGATCTTCTTGAAGTCGCGCGTCGCCCCCGCCATCAGCGCCGCGATGAAGTTCGCGAAGCCCGGGAAGATGCCGGACCCGAAGACGCTGGCGCGGCCCTTCTTCGCCGCCGCCTCGATCCGGCCGCGAGTCTCGGCGCCGAGGGTCCGGCCATTGATGAAATAGCTGCTCGACACGTTGATGCCGGCCTCGAGCAGCCGGACGACCTCGTCGACGTCGAGCTGGTTCGGCGTATAGCAGACGCAATCGGGGCGGAGCGCGATCAGCTGGTCCACGTCCCGGGTCGCAGTCACGCCCACGCGGCCGATGCCGCAGAGCTCACCGACGTCGCGGCCTTCCTTCTCGGGGCTCCAGGCATAACAGCCGACCAGCTCGAGCTCGGGATGGCGCAGGATGCCGAGGGCGGCCTCGCGACCGACGTGGCCGGTGGTCCATTGAACGACGCGATGGGTCATGGGGGATCTCCTGTCGAGGCTCGTCATCGGGCCGGGGCGCAGAGAGCCCCCGGAGCGCAGCCATTCGGGGTCCGCGGCCGTCCGACCGACTCCGGGCGAGACTAGATCAGCACCTCCGACCCCGCCCCCGCGCCCGAACCGCCGCAGCCTCCGCGTCCGCCGTCTCCGAGCTAGCGTCCGAATCGGAGGAGAACCCCATGGCGACCATCTTCGTGACCGGCGGAACCGGGCTCATCGGATCCAACATCTGTGCCCAGCTGCGCGAGCGCGGCGATCGGGTCCGGGCCCTCGCGCGCCCCGGCAGCGAGATCGAGCCGCTGCGCGCCCTCGGCGTCGAGATCGTCGACGGGGACATCTCGGATGTGGCGTCGGTCCTGAAGGCGTCGCAGGGATGTGAGTCGGTGATCCATTCGGCGGCGGTCCTCGGCGGCGTCAGCCAGGACCCGAACGAACATCTCCGCGTCAACACGGGCGGCGTCGGCAACGTCCTCGACGCCGCGCAGAAGCACGGCATGCGAAAGGTCGTGACCCTCGGCACGACGACCTACTTCGACTTCAAGACGAAGCCCCTGACCGAGACCTCTCCCGTCGATCCGAACGCCTCGAGCGATCCCTATACCCAGACGAAGCGCGCCGCCTATCTGGAGGCGATCAAGCGCGCCGAGGCCGGCCTCGACGTCAGCGTCATCATCCCCGGTGGCACCTTCGGCCCGGCCCCTTGCATCCAGCGCTCGATGGAGGCCCCGAGCTTCAACCTCCGCCTGCTCCTCGCGCTGAAGGGCGAGCTCAAGCAGGCGACGGCCTTCCCGATCCCGTGGTCCTTCGCGGAAGACGTCGCCGCCGCGTCGGTCGCGGCCCTCGACCGCGGAGTCCGCGGCGAGACCTATCTCGCCTTCGCCTCGAACGCCGACGTCTGTACGATGGCCGAGTTCCTGAATCGCGGCTGCGCCATGGCCGGCATCGCCCACCGCGTCGTCGACCTCGACGCCGCGATGCTCGATGCGAGCCCCGAGCTCCAGAAGCAGGTCGGCCCCAGCATGGTCGCCCTCGCGCATCAGAAGTTCCCGGTCCCCTACTTCGACAATACGCGGACGCGGGAGCGCCTCGGCTACGCGCCGAAGGGCCTCGACGCAGCCCTCGGCGAGACGGTCGAGTGGCTCCGGAAGCACGTCTGGACGGGAGGTCTTCATGTCCGATGATGCCCTGCTGATCGCCTCCGCCGACGGCCACGTCGGCCTCCCCACGCCCGCCTATCGTCCCTATCTCGACCCGGCCTATCGTGAGCGCTTCGACGGCTTCGTGGCCGAGTTTCGCCACCGCTGGTCCGCCAACGAGCCGACCTCGGTCCTCGATCCCGCGGCCTGGGATTGGTGGCGAGGCAACCCGCGCTACGAGGCCCACGGCATCGCGAGCCTCTCGGACCCGAAGATCCGACTCGCCGAGATGGACCTCGACGGGGTCACCGCCGAGGTCCTGTTCGCCGACGATCAGAACGAGAACACGGCGCCCTGGCTCGGCGGCGGGATCATCCAGGTCGGGATCGCCGGCTGGTTCGAGCCCGAGCTGCGGCTGGCCGGCGCACGCGCCTACAACCGCTGGCTCGCCGAGTTCTGCTCGGCCGACCCCGATCGGCTCCTCGGCACGATCGCGCTCGCGACGCTGGCCGACGTCGACGCGGCCGTCGCCGAGGTCCGGCGCGCGCATGCGGACGGCCTGCGCCATAGCGTGCTGCTCCCGCTCGAATACAGCCAACCGCTGCTCCACCATCCGCGCTACGAGCCCTTCTGGCGGGTCTGCACCGAGCTCGACCTGACGGTCTCGGTGCATCTCGGCGACGGCTCGCCCGAGTGGGTGGGCGACGATCGCTGGAACTTCGCGGTCGTCGTGATGGAGACCTTCTTTCTCGCCCGCCGGCCTCTCTGGTGTCTCGTGTTTGGTGGCGTGCTCGAGCGGCATCCCGGATTGCGCGTCGTCTTCGTCGAGTCCGGCGCGGACTGGGTCCCGGGGACGCTCTCGGGCATGGACGAGCTGGCGACGGGGAAGACCTGGCGCAGCGCGCGGGAGGCGCCGCTGCCGCGGCTTCCGAGCGAGTATTGGAAGCGGCAATGCTTCGTCGCCAACTCGCTCATGCGACGGCCCGACATCGACCAGCGCCGGGCGATCGGCGTCGACGAGATGGTCTTCGGCTCCGACTTCGGCCATCACGAGGGCATGTGGCCCGAGATCGGGCCGCGCATGCGCGAGCTCTTCGAGGGCGTCCCGGTCGGCGAAGTCCGGAAGATCGTCGGCGAGAACTTCTTCCGCGCCTATCACGCCGACCGGGCGAAGCTCGCATCGCTGGCCGCGCGCATCGGCCCCCGTCCCCGGGATCTCGGCGCGATCGCGTGACCGGGGAGCGCCCGCAACCGAGCGTCTTCCGGCCGTGGCCGGGTCTGCGCACGGTCGTCTCGGGCGAGGGCTGCGTCTCGGCGAGGCTTGCCGCCGAAATCGAGGCGCTCCGGATCGAGCGGCCGCTCGTCGTCTGTGGCGCGAACGTGGCGCGCAGCGCCGTGCTCGAGACCGTACTCGCGTCGATCGGCCGTCCCGCCGTTCTCTTCGCCGGATCCCGGCCACACACGCCCGCCGAAGCAGTCGACGCCGGCGCGGCGCTGGCCCGCGAGAAGCGGATCGACGGCGTCGTCGCCGTCGGCGGGAGTGCGGCCGTCGATTGCGGCAAGGGCGTCGCCGTCCTGCTCGCGAGCGGGACGAAGCGGGTCGCCCAGCTCGCCCCGCTGAGCTTCCAGAACCTCTTCGAGCGAAGGGCTCCGAGCGGATCCCCGATCCCGCTCGTCGCGATCACGACGACGCTCTCGTTCGCGGAGTTCCTCCCCTTCTGGGGCGCTCGAAACGCCGAGACCCGGCGCAAGCGGCCGTACCCGGATCTCGGCTGCGTCGAGCGGACGATCTTCCTCGACGGCGCCCTCGCCGCCGAGACGCCCGACGCGCCCTGGCTCGAGACCGGAGTCAAGGCCCTCGACGACGCGATCTCCGCCTACTGTCGCGCGTCCGGGCCCGAGCCCTTCCTCGACCCATGGCTCGAGCAGGCCATCGCGCTGCTCATCCGGGATCTGCCGCGGTCGAGAGCAGTCGAAAGGATGAACACACCGGCCGCATCGAGGGCCGACCCGAGCGTGAGGCAGGCGCTGCTGACGGCCTGCTGGATGACGAAGCTGGCGCTCCCCTCGCTCTCGCCCCCGCGGCTCTCCGCCTGGCTCTCGACGGCCGTGCGCCATTCCCTCGGCGCGGTCTGCGAGGCGCGACACGGCGCGGCGTCCTGTGTCGCCTTGCCCGAGGCGCTGCGCTTCCACGCGGAGGCGACCCGGGATCGACAGCAGAAGCTCGCCCGCGCGCTCGGCTGGAACGCGCAGGGGGAAGTCCCGCTCGCCGACGGCCTCGCCTCGCTGCTCGACGAGCTCGCGCTCCCGCGCACGCTCGCCGATCTCGGCATCGCGTCGGAGGCGGTCGAAGAGGTGGCGAGAGCGGTCCTCGAGGAGGCGCCGTCGCTCGGTGGCGAGCGGGCGATCCGGGAGGCCTTCGAGCGGATGAGGCGCGCTTGAGCTGTCGCGGCTCGGCGCGCGAGGCAGACCAGACACGCGGCGCTAACGCCGTCCGCCTTCCTTGCCCCGCGGCAGCCGGAGCCCCTGCCGCGCGATGATCGTGCGCTGGATCTCCGACGATCCCGCATAGATCGTGCCGACGGCAGCATGGCGATGGGCCCGTTCGATCCAGCCAGCGGCCGGAGCACCGGCCTCGCCGTGCTGCAATACGCCGTCCGGTCCGAGCAGATCGAGCAGCTCGGAGCAGGTGTCCTGGAAGCCCGTCGTGTAATAGAGGCGCGCGATCGAGCTCGCCACGGCCGCCGGCTCCCCGCGCTCCATCAGCCAGCCGGGACGCCGACCGAGCAGATACGAGACCTCGTTGTGGATCGCGACCCGCGCGATCGCCTCGAGGACGCCGGGGTCGTCGATGCGGCGACGCCCGTCGGTGTCCCGCGCCTCGCGGGCCCATTCGACGAACTGCGCCAGCACGCGGGTGCCCTCCTGGCTCCCGCCGGCGCGCTCGTGGGTCAACGCCACGCCCAACACCGACCAGCCGCCGTCGACCGGGCCGATCCGGAAGCGATCGTCGACGTAGACGTTCGTGTAGAAGGTCGCGTTCGTGCGCTCGCCGCCGAGGGTGCGGATGGGGCGGATCTCGATGCCCGGCGCGTCGACGGGGACGAGGAAGAGGGTCAGGCCCGCGTGCTTGGGCTTGTCGGGGTCGGTGCGCGCGAGGAGGAAGATGAATTGCGATTCATGAGCGAGGCTCGTGAAGACCTTCTCGCCGTCGATCCGCCAGCCCGATCCGTCGCGCACGGCCCGGGTCCGCACGGCCGCGACGTCGGAGCCGGCCTCCGGCTCCGAATAGCCGAGGGCGACGAGGGCTTCGCCCTGGATCATCGGCGGGATGAGCTCCTGCTTCTGCGCCTCGGTCCCGAGGTCGCGGATCGTGTTGGCGACCATCATCGTGATCAGGAGCCCGTCGATCGGCGCCTCGGCGAGCGCCGCCTCCTCGTGGAAGGCGGCCATCTCGGCGGGGTCGCGCTCCTGACCGCCGAGCGCCCGCGGCCAGGTCGCCGCGATCCAGCCCTTCGCGCCGAGGGCGCGGTGGAGCGTCCAGTCGTGATAGGTCCCGGAGGCATGAGCGCGTCCGCGCATCTCGTCGGTCACGATCTCCGCGAGAAACGCGCGCACCTCGGCGCGGAAGCGATCGCTGCGCTCGCCCAGACGGAAATCCATGCCGGCGTCGCTCGTCGCGCCAGCCCGAGCGCCCGCGCGGGGCGGACCGAAGCGGCCCGGGGCGTGGTCGCAGGCGAGCACGCGGCGCGCGAGCTCGCGGCGCTCGCGCGCGGGGGCGTCGAGGGCGAGCGACCAGGCCTTCGCGCGGCGGTAGAAGAGCTGGATGTCGTACTCGAGAGTGAACCCGTAGCCGCCGTGGACGTGCAGGCTCTCGCCGGCCGAGAGCTGCGCCGCCTCGCCCGCGAACAGATAGGCGGCCGACGCCAAGGCGGAGGCACATCGCTCCCCTTCGTCCGCCGCCCACGCCGCCTCGCGGACCAGCATCCCCGCGCCCTCGACGGAGGCCGACACGTCGGCGAGTCGGTGGGCCAGGGCCTGGAACGATCCGATCGGGACCCCGAACTGCTCGCGCGCCGTCGCGTAGGCGACGCCGATCTCGAGCGCCCGGGCCGAGAGCCCGGAGAGCGCGGCGGCCGACAAGACGCGCCAGACATCGAGCGCGCGCTCGAAGGCGGCCTTCGCCGCCGCACCCCGCGCGAGGCAGAGGCGCCTGCTTCCGACGGCGGAGCGATCGGCGAGGGGCGAATCGCCGAGATTCCGGGGCGACCTCGACGCGCTCCCCGCGCTCTGCGGGCTCGCCGCGCCCACGTCTCCGCGCCCCGCTTCCCCGGGCCCCGCCTCGACGAGCACGAGCTCGTCGCCGTCGAGCCCCACGACCCAGCCCGCCACGGCGCCGGCCGGCACGAGCGGGAAGACGCCGTTTCTCGCCGGACGCAACGCGAGGGCCAGCGCGGGCGCCTCGTCGTCCCGAAGCTCGGGCAGCGACGCCGCCGCGGAGCCGACGAATGCGAGCGCCGCACGCGCCGCGACGACTTCGGCGAAGGGTACCGGCGCGAGATGGGCCCCCAGCGCTTCCGCGACCAGCGCACAATCGAGCAGCGAGGATCCGGCTTCGTTCGGCGCCTTCGCGAGCGCCATCTGCGCGACCCCGAGCTGCGAGAGCGCCCGCCAGAGCGCGGCGTCGAACCCGAGCGGCTCCGCCGCCCGAACGCGCGAGGGCGGAACCTCCTTCTCGAGGAAGCTTCGAACGAGGGCGACGAGGGCCGCCTGATCTTCACTGGGTGCGAGCTGCATGGTCCGTCCTCTGTGTCCTGGGATGACTCGGCGCGCGGGCACCGCGGAAAGCGTTGCACAAATGCCGACGTCGACACCCTACCCGACCGGGCAACCTTCAGCAGGACCCGAGCGCAACTCGACATCAAGGATCGCCCGACAACCCCCGGCACGAGAGAACCATCGATTCTGACCGGCTCTCCTTCGCTGTCCCCGTCCATGCCCGCGGCCGAACGCACGCCGTCCGGAGTCCGCTGCTACCGAGTCGTTCGAGGTTCTGTCACAATGGCACGAGCCCTTCGGATCTCGCCTTGCACACGGCCCCGAGAATCTCGATCTCGTGGAGGATCCGCCCATGCAACACGACTCCCCGCTCGACATCGTCGACTTGTCCGCGCTCCCGACCGAGCTGCAGGGACAGTGGGTATTCTTGAGGATCGAGCACGGCAGGCAGGAGATCCTCGCCTCGGGCGAAGACATTCGCGAAGTCGTCAAGGGCCAGCCAGAAGGACCGCAGTACATCCTCACGCGCGTACCTCATCGATACACGGTCCACGTTGCCCACGTCGAGCCCTAGCTTCGAGTTTCGCTATCAGAGGACCTACCATGACGTGATGCGGCCCATGGTGACCGCGGCGCTTCGTCATTGCGGCAGGCAAACTCCGACATTCCTCGCGCTCGTCGATACGGGATCCGATCTGTGCATGTTCGACGATCAGCTCTTGCTGCTCCTGGGCCTCAACGCCTACCAGATCGGTGCTCGATCGACGGCCACGGGGATCGGCGGTGTCGAGCAGGTCTCCGTCTTCCCCATCGAAGTCGTCTTTCCAGCGCTCGACGACGCAAAATGGCAGATCCATGCCCGATTCAAACGAATGCCCGAATCCGTTCCAGGGGTGCTCGGCCATGCAGGATTCCTGGGCCGAATGAAGGCGAGCTTCGCCCACGGGACGACCTTCGTGCTCTCCGAGCTCAGGCTCTGATCGATTGGCCCCTGACTTTCGGCCGAGAGCGACGCCGCCTGCCGCTCGAATCGTTCGATCGCCGCGGCGCTAGGCGCCGGCCCGCCCCTTGCGGAACGCCGGGAGCACCCGGCTCGCGATCAGCTCGAGGCTCCCTTCCGCGAGCGCGGGCGGGATCCCGCCGAAGAGCGGATCGACGATGACGTCGTCGACGCCCTCGACGAGCGCGATGCACGCCTCCGGCGTCACGATCTGGAAGGTCCCCGTCGCCCGCAGCGTGGCGACGTCGGAGGCCGGCGTGTAGACGGGCGTCGTTCCCGCCTCGCTCATCCAGCGCGCGTAGGAATTCGCGACGTGGAGCAGATGGGGCGCGAGGCGCGCCCAGGCGCGGTCGGGATCGGGCGTGACGTAGAGAAACATCCACTCGATCCGCCGCTTGAGCAACGGCTCGCGACCGAGCCGCCGGCATTCGTCGACGTAGATCTTCGCGATGTCGCCGCCCGGCATCGGCATGAAGGAATCCGCGAGCCTTGCCGCGCGGCGGGCCGCCGGCGCCGAGTAGCCGGCATAACAGATCGGTGGGCCGCCGGGCTGTGCCGGTCTCGGACGGACGAGGACCTTGCGCCCCTGGAACTCGAACGGCTCGCCGCGCCACGCTGCCCTCAGCGCCGGAATCCCCGCCTCCATCCGGCCTGCGCGATCCGCCATCGAGCCACCGAACATCGCGAACTCGCTCGGCCGATAGCCCGCGCCGACGACGAGCTCGAGGCGGCCGCCGGCGATCAGATCGAGGACGGCGACCTCCTCGGCGAGGTGGATCGGGTCGTAGAGCGGGAGCGCCAGGACCGGCGCGATCCGGAGCCGCTTCGTCCGCGCGGCGATCGCCGTCGCCGCGACGAGCGGTGCCGAGCCGTAGTCGTCGTCGCAGCCGTGATGCGACGAGATGACGACCTCGTCGAAGCCCACGGACTCTCCCCATGCGCACTGCTCGAGCGCGGCCCCGTACAGGTCCGCCGCGGGCGGGCCGATCGTCGGCGCCCGGAAGTCGTAATGGAGAAAGAAGTTCTTTGCGCCCGACACCCGACTCTCTCCAGACCCCGTTCGCCCGCGGCTCATGCGCTCTTCACGACGACGTTATCGCAGACGTAGGCCACCGAGTTGGCCCGATCCATGAAGAGCTCTTCGTCGGCGATCGAGTCGGCCGTGACCGCCTCCTGATCGTCGTTGACGGCCATGACGGCAAGCCAGGCGGCGAGGCTCTCCAGATGGAACTCGCTGATGCTGTCGACCCGGAAGAGGCCGAAGCCCACGGCGCGGGCGGCCGCCTCCGAGGCGGATCCGTCGACGTGGAACTGGACGTAGCCCTGGTGGCGTGGCGCGCGGAAGCCGAAGCGCTTGTGGTGGTTGAAATAGTAGTCGATGTACTGCGCGTGGGTCGTCCCGGCCTTCCGGCGCATGACGTACATGTAGCGGGCCGGCCTGGGCCGACCGCCTTCGATCGGCATGATCGTGTTGGGCACACCGACGAGCGCGCACGACAGATCGAGGTGGACATGCTCGTCGAGCGAATCGCCGAGCCCCCTCACGGCCTCGAGCAGCGGAGCCGACTCGGCATCGCCGTCGAGCAACTCGAGCTCGAGCATCGCGTCGAACGGCCGCATCCCGGGGTAGCCCGCCGGGAACGGATCGTTCGGCGTGTGGACGAGACCGACGGCGCGCGCGGGGCCGGCGCCGCGCAGGGCGCTCGATCGGATCAGTCGGTCCGTCAGCGCGTCGAGGCGCCCCGCGACGGCCGACGACTGGCCACCGCGAGCGGCGAGATGGAGCTGGATGCGGGAAGTCACGCCCGCCGCCCGGCCGCCTTCTCGAGCTCGGGAATCAATCCCTCCCCCGCATCGCGAATGCTGCGCATCACGACCTCGTGCGGAATCGAGCCCATCTGCATCAAACACATCAGGCGATCGACGCCGACGCCCTCGAGGATCGCGAGCTTCCGCCGACAGGTCTCGACGTCGCCGATGATCACCGCGTCGTAGGGCTCGAGCGCCTCGTAGGCCTCGACGGGATCGAGCTTCTCGCCCGCCATCTGCCGATTCATGAGCGCGATCACCGGCACGGGATCGTTCGGATCGAGGTCGAAGGTCGGCTGGGCCTCGCCCGGGGCCAGCACGTGGCTCCGGCCGTCGACCCACGTGACCGACTGGGCGCGGATGCTCTCGATCCAATCGGTGCGCCGGACGCTGTAGACCTCGGGCTGCATGTTCATGAACCAGAGCGCCGCTTCGGCGGCGCCGCTCGCGATCGCCTCCTTGCGCGACTGGGCGCAGTGGAAGAACGCGAACAGGGCGCGCTGATCGTTCACGAAGCGGCCCGCCGGCACGCAATGCTCAAGCCCTTTTCGATAGGCGTCGAAGGCGATCTTGAGCGCTTCGGGCGGAGCCAGCAGAAGGGTCGCGAGGACTCCGACCCCGGCGCGCCCCGCCCGCTCGAATCCCTCGGCCCGGGCGGAGGTCACCCAGAGCGGCGGATGCGGCTTCTGCAGAGGCTTCGGGACGACTTCCCGCGGCGGAATCGAGAGGTGCTTTCCGTGGTAGGCGAAGGGCTCTTCCGTCCAGTACCGCGGGATCAGGCGGAGCGCCTCGTCGATCTGCTCGCGGGCCTCCTCGCCGTCGACGCCGAAGGTCTCCCACTCGCGCTCGACCGAGCGCGCAAGGCCGAGCTCGAGGCGGCCGCCGCTGATGACGTCGAGGAAGGCTGCGCGCTCGGCGATCTGGAGCGGATGGTGGATGCCGAAGGGCGCGAGCGTCCCCGACGTGCCGAGGCGGATCCGCTCGGTGTGCTGGGAGAGGACGGAGAGGAACAGGTCGGGGGTCGAGCAGTAGCTGAACTCGCCGGTGCAATGATGCTCGACGCTCCACCAGCAGCCGAAGCCCATCGCATCGGCGAGCTTCGCCTGCTCGATCGAATCGGCGTAGAGACGGGCCTCCGAGACGGCCGGCGACTTCTGCAATTCGGAGAAGATGTCGAGGATCATGCTCGTCCTTCCTGTTCATCGCCGCGCGAGCCGGCGCGCCATTTTTGCCGCTCCGCGTCGTCTATCGCCGAACCTTCCCCGTCTCGAAGGACGAGAGATCGACTTTGTCGACCCGCTCCTTGTAGGCCGCGAATCCGTGGGGCCACTGGGTCACGATCCGGCCCGACGCCGCCCGGTAGTAGTCGTTGGCGCCGGACTGCCAGACGGCAACGCTCGCGAGCTCCTGCTGGAGCCCCGCGTTGAAGTCGTCCATGACCTCGCGGCGCACGTCGATCCAGTCGACCCCGGCGCGATCGGCCTCGCCGATCAGCCGCAGCATCGACTCGACCTGGAACTCGAGCATCAGGATGATCGAGTTGCCGCCGTTGGTATTCGGGCCATAGAGCATGAAGAGATTCGGGAAGCCGCTCGTCGTCACCCCGAAATACGCCTCCGCCCCATTCTTCCAGGCCTCACGGATCGAGAGCCCGCGGCGCCCCGCGACGTCGATCACGCTGACGTACTTCTGGGTCTCGAAGCCGGTCGCGAGGATGATCGTGTCGACCGCTCGCTCGCGCCCGTCTTCGGTCACGACGCCCTGCTTCGTGATCCGCGCGATCGGATCGACGACGAGCTCGACGTTCTTGCGGTTGAAGCACTGCAGATACTTGTTCGACGCCAGCGGCCGCTTCGCGCCGAAGGGATGATCGGGCGTGAGCTTCCTGCGGAGCTCCGGATCCTCGACGACCTCGAGCGCCTTGCGGCCCATCGCCTCGGCCGCCTGGAAGAACCCGGGCTCGAGATAGGTCAGGGACTTCTCGACGATCTCGAAGAGCTTCTGCCGGCCCTCGGCCAGCAGCTCCGGTTGGCCTCGGAAGGCCGCCTTCTGCGCCGCGGTATAGGGATCGTTCGGCTTCGGCAGGACCCAGTTCGGCGTCCGCTGGAAGACGTGGAGCATCGCAACGTCGGGCGCGATCTCCGGCACGAACTGCACGGCGCTCGCCGCGCTGCCGAGAACCGCGACGCGCTCGCCGCGCAGGTCGTGGTCGTGGTTCCACTTCGCCGAGTGGAAGATCGTTCCCGCGAAGGCGTCGAGCCCCGGAAACTTCGGCACCGCCGGCGGCCCGAACATGCCGACGGCGCTGATCACGAACTGGCTCTCGACCTCGCTACCGTCGTCGAGCACGAGCCGCCAGCGAGCGCTCGCCTCGTCCCAGCGCGCCGAGACGACCCCCGTCCCGAGGCGGAGATGGGGCTCGAGCCCGCGCTCGAAGGCGACCCGCTCGAGGTAGTCGCGGATCTCCGCATGCGGCGGGAACGGCCCGGACCAGTCCGGGTTGGGAGCGAAGGAATAACAATAGAGGGGCGAGGCGATGTCGCACTCGAGGCCCGGATACGTATTGCGCTGCCAGGTTCCGCCGACGCGGGGCTCGCGGTCGAAGATCAGGAAGTCGCCCTGCCCGCGCTCGAGCAGCTTGATCCCGGCGCAGAGGCCGCCGGCGCCGGCGCCGATGATCGTGAACCGTTTGCGGATGGGCTGGGACATGGACGGGTCGCCTCCTGCGTGCCGAGCGCATCGGGACTCGCGGCAAGTCCGATACCCTGCTCGCGTCGGAGAATACAGGGAATCTCCGGCGACCCAACGCCCCGCGAAGTACGGCGCGGCGATCGGAGATTCGGAGTTGCACTCGGCTCGCATCGCGCCACCATGCCGACGGCACGGTCACGGGCCTGGATGACTGGAGCCGTCGGCGCAGCGTCGCCGGGAGGTCGCGTGCCGGGCACGACTCGCATGCTGCATGCCATCCTTGCCGGCGTGGTCGTCGCCGCGTTCTTCGCCTGCCTGCAACCTTCACGATCACCACAGGCTCCGGATTCCGTCGAGTCGACTCGACGAACGGCATCGCGAGCGCTCGCCGAATGCCATGCTCGCCGGGGAGTCGACGTGACACCGCCTCACCCGTTCACGACGGACGGATGCTCGGCCTGGCCCGACGACGGGTGGGTCGATTGCTGCGTGGTGCACGATGTCGCGTACTGGTGCGGCGGAAGCGCCGAGGATCGAGCGCGGGCCGACGAGCTCCTCGAGTCCTGCGTCGCGAGCGTCGCTCCGCGCATGGCGCCCGTCATGTGGCTCGGGGTCCGCATGGGCGGCGTGCCCTGGATGCCGACGCCGTGGCGATGGGGCTATGGCTGGGACTATCCGTCGGGATATGCGGCCCCTACTGCACACACGGATGAATACTGACGGCGGAGGTGGCGGTCGACGCGGCGTTGGTCAAGGAAGTCCAGCACGGCAGACTGCCTGTCCTCACCATCGGGAGCTGCAACGCGGAACGAATGCCCTTTCAAGGGGGAGCGGTCTACGCGATGAGCAAGGCCGGGCTGGTCGGACTGGTCAAGGAGCTCGCCCGCTGACAGCACGGTCCCGCGAAGCGTCGACTTCCCGTCAGTCGAGCAGGCGATGCTCGAGGCGGGCGCGGCGCGCGCTGGCCGCTTGTCGAAGCCCGGGCGTCGGTGCAGCCGGACTGACGAGCACGATTCGAAGACCGGGGAGCGCGCGGCCCTCGTTCATGTGGAGGCCGTTCAGGACGAGCTGCTCGAGCAGATCCGGAAAAGGTCCGCCGACGACGTAGTCGACCCGCCGACGCTGCCCGAGTCGGAAGCCGTCTGCGAGCTGAAGCGAGATCGGTGAGGCCTCGGGGCTCGTCTTCGCCTCCGTGCGGAGGATCCAGGCCTCCATCTTCGTCTGCGCGTGGACCGGGATGATCCGCCGGATCGCCTGCCGCTGGGCCACGGCCTGGCTCTCGCGCTTCAGTCGCCCATTGAGCTCGGGCGCGGTCATCTTCGTCGCACAGCCCGCGAGCAGCCCGACGAGCAGGCAGCCGACGAGCAGGACCACGAAGACGGCTCGGTTCGGACGGTCGATCCGCATGGGGGCGGTATCGACAGCCGGGGAGAGCGGCTTGATCCCCGGGCCTGAGCCGATCACGGCGATGCGTCGCTCAGGCAGGCAACACGTACCGGCGCATGCGTTGCCCCGTCCGCGGCGACGTCGTCTCCGTCTCGAAGAGTGCCCCCTGGGACTCGATCACGCGCAGGGAGGCATGATTGTCGACGGCGGCCGTGAGGTAGATCTCTCGAACGCCCGCCGCTCGCGCGACCTCGATCGATCGCCGGAGGATCTGTCTGGCGATCCCTCGCCCCCGCGCCGAGCGCCGGACCTCGTATCCGATATGACCGCCGTCCTCGAGCAGGACCGGAACGATCCGCCAGCGGATGCGACTGGCTCCCACGAGAATCGCGCCCTCGAAGAACAGGAAATGGCTCATCGGGACCCGGTCGGGCGGAAGGTCCACGCCGGCTTCGAAGCGGCGTGCGCTCTCGAAGAACGCGTCGGGGTCGGCGAGGAGGACGCCGTAGCGATCGTCGCCTTCCTCGCGAAACGCCTCGGCGAAGCCGACCAACATCGCTTCGTGGCGGGCTCGATCGAGCTTTTCGCAGCGGAGTTCGACGACGGCGATCGGCACCCGACTATGTTATGGAATCGGCTCGATCGGGTCGCGGCTTCGGGTGGAAATTCCGATCACCCGTCGACCGCATCCGTCGACCCGACGGGGCGGAGGATCCTGCCGCGTCGGGCGATCACTTCGAATAATGGAGGCTCCATGGCGCGGATGCTCTCGCTCGTTCTCTGCTTCGCCGTGACGACGTGGGGGGGACCCGCATTCTCCGAATCGGCTCCGAACGCAACGACGCTCGGACCCCGCCCCTGGCTCGACGACCGCTCGGTCGCGCGACCCACGCTGCTCGTGGCGGAGGAGGATGCGGCGCCGCAGTCGGGCGCGGACGCCCTCGAGAACCCGGAAGTCTCGAGCGACGTCGAGGCACGGATCGCCGAGCTCCAGGCGAAGCGCGATGCGATCGACACGCGACGGCCCCGGTTCTGGACGATCACGGGCGGCGCCATGACCGGCGTCGGCGTCGTCATCGCTGTCGTGACGCTCGTCGGCTGCCTCGGCAGCAGCGAAGCGGGTGCCGGCTGCTCGCCCGAACACTGGGCCGGCCTCGGAGCGAGCGCGGGCCTTCTGACCGTGGGCGGCATCGCCACGCTGGTTCCGAACGAGAAGAAGCTCCGCGAACGCACACGCGAGCGGCGGACGCTCGAGCAGGAGATCGGCGAGCTGCGAGCGGAGAAGGATGAGGCGGCGAGCCGGTCGGGGTTGCGGATCGGGTTCGATCCGAACTCGAAGGCGTTGACGCTCGGGTGGGTCTACTGAGGGTCGCCGGGACGGCCCATGAGACCGCGGGAGGGGGCTCTCGAGCCGCGGTCGAGATGGCGGTGGAGAGCGGCCATCGCGAACCCGTCTCCGTCGCGGATCCCCGGATCAACGGGAAAGTACAGCGAATCTCGCCGGCTCTCGCCGGCCCCGGGTCCCGAGTCGATGAGACTTCCTGTGTAATTCAGAGCCTGTAGACTCGACCCTCGGAGGCAGCCCTAGCGCCGCGAACGCGCGAAACGGACGATCGCTCGGTTGGGGCCTGCAGACCATTTCGTCCACTCGCTTTCGATGATTCACCCCGATGACCTCAGGCTCAGAAACAGCGTCCATGCGCGAACGCGACGCTTGGGCGGCGACGCGGCAGACCGTTCTGGCCCGCGACGGCTTCCACTGCCAGGATTGCTCGGATCAGATCGATCGATCCGAGCTCGATGTTCATCATCTCGTGCCGCGTGCAATGGGCGGTACAGACGAGCCGTCGAATCTGGTCACGCTCTGTGATGGCTGCCATGCACGTCGGCACCCGAACCTCCAGGTCTCCCTCTCACGCAGGATGATCGAGCGGTGGGCGATTCGAATCGCCCGCTTGCTCGACTCGGAACGAGAGCTTCCCCATCAACTACCAGCCATCGGCACGGCCCTCCGACTGGTCGGCAAGAGTCAATTTCGTGAGGGTCAACTCGATGCCGTCCTGGCCGCTCTTCGAGGGGAATCGGTCCTCGTCGTCCGACCCACCGGCTCCGGAAAGAGTCTCTGTTTCCAGGTTCCGGCATTGCTCACCGGCGGGACCACCTTTGTCCTGAGCCCACTCAAGGCGCTCATGAAGGACCAGGTCGTCGAGCTGCAAAGGCTGAAGCTGCCCAGCACATTCATCAATGGCGACCTCGGCCCGACCGAGAAAAAGGCGCGGTACGAGCTGCTCGAGCAGGGTTCGCTGAGGTTCCTCTACTGCACGCCCGAGCGGTTCAACCCGGCACGCGTTCTTCCGGAGGAGGTCGCGCGACTCGCTCGGGCGAAGGCAGCCTTCCTCGTCGTCGACGAGGCACACTGCGTCGATCGATGGGGTCGAGATTTCCGACCTGACTACGGACGGATCGCGGAAATTCGGACGCGCCTCGGCAACCCTCCCGTGCTCGCGTTCACCGCCACGGCCGGCGCAGAAGCACAGACGCGGATCCTTGCGTCTCTCGGCCTCCCGACTGCTCGACGTCTTGTCAGCGGTGCCGACCGCCCGAACATCGCGCTCGTTCGCCACCAAGCATCCGGGGACGTCCGGAGCCCAGGCAGTGTCCGAACTCGGGCAAAGACCATCGCGAATCTCGTGCGCCACGTCCGAACGGGGAAGGCGATGATCTTCGTCCCGACTGTCAAGATCGGCGAGCTGCTCCAGTCGAGTCTCGCTCTCGAAGAGCTCGACCTGCCCTTCTACCACTCGAAATTCGGGACAGCAAACGAACGGGACGTTCTGATCGGTCGCTTCACGGGTCGTCTCGAACCGGCTCTCGATGCAATCATTTGCACCAACGCATTCGGGATGGGAATCGACGTCCCGAATGTGCGTCTCGTCATCAACTGGCAGCACCCCGCCTCCGTAGAGGACTACCTCCAGGAGTTCGGACGGGCCGGTCGAGATGGCAAACCTGCTCTCGCGGTTCTTCTCACGGACGGGGGCCGGGAGACGAATCTGTTGAAGTTCATGGCTCGCAAGACCGCCGGGGCGTCGTCAGGAAGCAGCCCAACAGCCCTGGAGACGCGGCTCGCCGAGATCGACAAGATCAGCGCCGTCGTGAGGAGACCCGGGTGCTTCAGACGAAACCTCCTCGACCTGCTCGGCGCGAATCGGTCACCTCGCTCGAGCCTCTCGAAGTGGCTGCTCGAACTTGTCTTCACTCGCAGGGCACGAGTCGCCAGGCCCAGCTTCTGCTGTGATTTCTGCGATCCCAAGAAAGCGCGGAGCGCTCTCGCGGTGGCGTCGACACCGCATGCCTGACCGGCGCCTGCCATCATGGTCCGGTCGAGAACGTGATCTACGAGGTCAGCGGCAAGGCACGGGGGCGCGCACGCGAAGGATTCCTGCCGTGTTAAGATCGCGCACGAAGGAGGCCCGCATGTCCCGCGCCCACGAGCTGCTCCCGATCCCGCCCCGCAACCTGCCCGAGGAGCCGATGCCCGGGCTCGAGCTGCGCGAGGAGCACCGCGCCGAGCTCGACATCGCAGAGCGCTTCGTCCCCGGCCCGCCCGGTGCGCCGGACGTACGCGTCGTCGTGTACCAGCCGAGGGCGCGACGAACGCCGATCCTGCCCATCCTGTTCCAGATCCACGGCGGCGCCTTCTGCCTGATGCACCCGGAGACCTTCGCCGGCATGGATGCGGACTGGGCCCTCCACCACCACTGCGTGGTCGTCAGCGTCGATTACCGCCTGGCCCCCGAGCATCCCTTTCCGGCTGGTCCCGAGGACTGCTACGCGGCGCTCCTCTGGGTGGCCTCGAGCGCCGCGGTGCTCGGGGTCGATCTCGACCGACTCGTCGTGACCGGCGCGAGCGCCGGCGGCGCCCTCGCCGCGGCCGTCTCGCTGATGGCCCGCGACCGGAATGGACCGACGATCGCCTACCAGGCGCTGATGATCCCGGTCCTCGACGACCGGCTCCGCACGGCCTCCCATCACCAGGCCGACGGCGCACCCGGCTTCAATGCCGCGGGCAACGAGGGCATGTGGCTGCACTACCTGGGGGAGCACGCCGACCGCGCTCGGACCTCGCCCTACGCGGCGCCCGCTCGCGCCGAGGATCTCTCGGGGCTCCCGCCGGCATTCGTTCAGACCAACGGCCTCGACCCGCTCCGGGACGAGGGCCTCGAGTACGCGCTCCGGCTGCTGGCGGCCGGAGTGCCCGTCGAGATCTACAACTGCCCGGGCGCCTATCACGGCGCGCCCCCGCTCGATCCGCGGACGGCGGGCCTCGCCGCTCGGATCTACGACGCGGCGCTCGGGGCGGCGTTGAATCCGAAGGCGCCGACGCGTCCGGTCTAGCCTACTTCCGCGGAGGAAGCCTGGAGGCCGCCCGAATCCATACCGCGTCGGTGCGCGGATCCTGCGTCGGCGGCAGCGTGATCCCGTGCTCGCGCGCATGCTGCGCGAAGAGCGTCTCGATCCGCTGCGGATCGAGATCGTCGCACCCGCTGTCGATGCGCTTCGCCTCATCGGCGTCGCGCAGCGCGAGCGCCTTCCAGAGAATCGAGATCCGGATCTGCACGGCGGGATAACGCCAGAGCTCCGCGCCCCCATCGCGGATCGCCCAGCCGCCGTCGCCCGTGGCGTGGAGCTGCGCCGAGTCGCGCAGCAGGCCGGGTGGAAGGCTTGCTTCGGGCGGACCGATCGCCTGGGTGCGGTGAAGCAGGCGTTCATTGTCGGCCAGCAACCCCTCGTTCCAGAGCGGGGGACCTTCGAGCCGTGAAGCGCGCTCCGGACCTTCCGGCCAATACTCGAATGCGCCCCCGAGGCCGCGATGGAACCAGATGAGCGCGGAGGCGATGGGGATCGCCCAGCGCTCGAAGAGGCCCGAGCTTCCCATCGCGTAGAGGAGCGCGGGGGCATGCGTGCGCGCAGGCGCGCCCCGGAAATGGGGCATGTCCACGTGGACCGCGGAGGCCGGCATCGGGCCCAGCAGGTTCACCATCAGGCTCTGGGGCCGGACGATCTCGGCCCCGAAATGCTGCGCGACGGCCTCACGCAGGCGCGGCTCTCCGAGCAGGCCCTCGGCCGCGGGAAGCAGCGCCTTGCCCGCCGCTGCCCAGTAGGCCTTGAACCAGGGCGTGTACTCGCCGCCCGCGTAGGTGCGATCGACGACGTGTTGCAGCCGGTACGGCGACCCCGACCGAACGAAGCCGAGCACGGCCTCCGGATCGTCGAACACGGGACCGAATCGAAGCGGCTTCGGGGGGGCGGTTTGCGCTTGCATCGACGGGACTCCCCTGGCGCGAGGGCATCACGAGGTCGTAGGCCAGGGCGAAAGCTCCGATATTCCCGCACTCTCCGCCGCCAGGAGAATGTCACGGGACTCGAGGATCGCCGACCGCCTTCGCCCGAGGAGGATGCCGCCTATCGGAGGCGATTCTCGAGCTGCCGCCGATGTTGCGAGCAAGCAGGCTCACGGGCCCCATCATGACTCGGAAGCCAGCAAAACGAACCACCGCCCGTCCAGCCGGAGAATGACCCCCAGGTCGGCCGTGCGGGGCGCCGTCGACGCGTCTTTACTTGGGATTCGTCCGGCCGCTCGCCCAAAACCCCGCGAATCCGCGCGGATCTTCGGGATCGATCGCGGCCCGGGCGCAAAGTCTCCGGGGCCGCAGCCTAGATGGCGGAGAGGGAGGGATTCGAACCCTCGATAGGTTTCCCTATACGCCCTTAGCAGGGGCGCGCCTTCGGCCTCTCGGCCACCTCTCCGGAGCGCGGGAGAGTACCGAAACGAGGCGACCCCGCCCCCCCTCGCCCCGTCCCCCGACCCCGGGACGTGTGCTCGCGCCCGGAAAGCGGCATCGTCCGCCCGTCGCCGCCCGGCCGCCCGTCCCGAAAGGAGCCCCGATGTCCCGACCCGCCCCCTATTCGACCCTCCGGCTCGAGCGCAATGGCTCGATCGCGACTCTGACCCTCGCCCGGGCGAGCCACGCGAACGCCCTCGATCTGACGATGTCCCGGGATCTGCTCCATGCGGCGATCGAGCTCGACGAGGATCCGGACGTGCGGGCCGTCATCCTGACCGGCGAGGGGAAGATGTTCTGTGCCGGGGGGGACCTCGCGGGCATGAAGGAGGCGGGGGCCCGGGCGCCGGCCTACATCAAGGAGCTCGCCGGCAATCTCCACCTCGCGATCTCGCGCCTCGCGCGCATGCGGACGCCGGTCATCGCGGCGGTCAACGGGACGGCGGCGGGGGCCGGGTTCTCGCTGGTGTGTGCGACGGATCTCGCGATCGCGGCGGAGTCGGCGAAGTTCACGATGGCCTACACCGGCGCGGGTCTCTCGCCCGACGGCAGCTCTTCCTACTTCCTGCCGCGCATCATCGGCCAGCGCCGGACGCTCGAGCTGATGCTGACGAACCGGGTGCTCAACTCGGAGCTTGCCCTCGAGTGGGGGCTCGTGAACCAGGTCGTGCCCCTCGACGAGCTGATGGCGACGGCGGAGAAGCTCGCGGGCCAGCTCGCCTCGGGGCCGACCTTCGCCTACGGCGTCGTCAAGAGGCTGATCGTCAACAGCGCCTACGACAGCCTCGAGAGTCAGATGGAGCACGAGACCCGCGGCATCGCCGACTGCGCCCGCACGAAAGACGGCCAGGAGGGCATCGCCGCCTTCCTCGAGAAGCGAAGGCCCCAGTTCACGGGCAACTAGCACGCCCTCGTTGCCCCCGAGCCCGCCTCGCCGGAGACCGCCCATGTCCCGCAGTCGGATCCTGATCTACGGCGCCACCGGCTACACCGGCAAGCTCGTCGCCCGCGAGGCCGCCCGCCGGGGCCTCGACGTCGTGCTCGCCGGCCGCGATCGCCATCGCCTCGACGACGTCGCCCGCGAGCACGGCTTCGAGGCGCGCGCCGTCGCCCTCGACGACGCGGCGGGGCTGCGCGCGGCGCTCGCGGACGTCGCGGCCGTGCTCCACATCGCCGGCCCCTTCTCGCGGACCTCGAAGCCGATGGCCGATGCCTGCCTCGAGACGGGGACCCATTACCTCGACGTGACCGGCGAGATCGACGTCTTCGAGGCGCTCGCGCGCCGGGGAGAGGAGGCGCTGCGCGCGGGGGTGACGCTGCTCCCGGGCGTCGGCTTCGACGTCGTGCCGAGCGATTGCCTCGCGGTCCACGTCGCGAAACGGATCGACGAGCCGAAGCGCCTGCGCATCGGCCTCGCCGGACTCGGCGGCGGCGCGTCGCGGGGAACCGCGCGGACGATGGTCGAGTCCCTCGCCGACGGCCTGCGGATCCGCCATCAAGGCGTCCTCGTCCCCCGCCCGTTCGGCCGCCTCGAGCACCGCTTCGATCTCGGCGCCGGCCCCCTGCGCGCCCTGGCACTCCCGCTCGCCGACCTCGCGAGCGCGTTCCATTCGACCGGCATCCCGAACATCGAGACCTACGTCGTCGCCTCGGGCTCGCTGCCGAACCTGCTGCGCCTGGTCGAGCGGTTGCGGCCGATCCTGCGCCTGGGCTTCGTCCAGCGCTTCCTCTCGGATCGCATCGACCGCCTGCCCGAAGGCCCCTCCGACGAAGCGCGCGAGTCCGGGCGATCGCTCGTCCTCGCGGAGGTCGAAGGCGCGGGCGGCCTGCGCGCCGCCGCGATGCTCGAGACGCCGAGCGGCTACGCGATCACGCAGGTCGCCGCCGTCGAGGCCGCACGCCGCGTCGCCGAAGGGCTCGCGCCCATCGGCTTCCAGACCCCCGCGACGGCGTTCGGCCCGGACTTCGTGCTCGAATGCTCGAACAGCCGCCGGACCGATCTCTGAGGTCGGGGCGCCGCCTCGCGATGTCGTCCGCCTGCCGGTCGACCGGCCCAGCGCCTGGATGCTATTCGCCCTTGAAGACCGGCGGCCGCTTCTCCATGAAGGCGCGCGGGCCTTCGACGGCGTCCTTCGACGACATCACCTTCATGCCGTGCTGCATCTCGATCTTGAAGGCCTCTTCCTCGGGCATCGCCTCGGTCTGGCGCAGGGTCGCGAGGATGCCGGCGACGGCGAGCGGGCCGTTGCTCGCGATGCGCTGCGCGATCTGCTTCGCCTTCGCGAGGGCCTGGCCGTCGGGGACGACGTGGTTGATCAGGCCGAGATCGTAGGCGCGGCGCGCAGGGAGATCCTCGCCCGCGAGCAGCATCTCCGCCGCGATCGCGTACGGGATCTGGCGGCGCAGGCGGACGGCCGAGCCCGCCATCGGAAAGAGGCCGCGCTGGACCTCGGTCACGCCGAACATCGCGCTCTCGCCGGCGACGCGGATGTCGGTGCCCTGGAGGATCTCGGTTCCGCCGGCGCGGGCGAAGCCCTCGGCGGCGAGGATCACGGGCTTGGTCGGGCGATAGGTCTTGAGCCAGCAGGCGAGCGTGATGTTCGAGTCCTTCATGACCCGCGCCATCCACTCGTTCTCGGGCTTGCCCGTGCGCAGCTTCGGAATCTCGGAGAGGTCCATGCCGGCGCAGAAGGTGTCTCCGTTGCCGGTCAGGATCGCGACGCGGAGATTGGGATCGCGATCGAGCTCGACCCACGCGTCGTAGAGCCGGCACATGACCTCGGAGTTGACGCAGTTCTTCTTCTCCGGGCGATTGAGGGTCACGATCAGGATGTGGCCCTCCTTCTCGACGATCACGGCGGGCTTGGCGGCGGCGGTCTCGGACATCGGTCGGGTCCTTTCGGTGGGCTCTCGAGGGGCTGTCGGGGGGCGCGGGTAATGAGGCGGTCCCGGGTGGTGTACCCGCGACCGGCCGGACCGGACTCGACCAGATCGGGCCGGATCGAATCGGACGGGCGAGCGCGGACAGGACCGGGGCGCGGGCTTCGAACGAGGGGCCGAGTCTAAGGGAGCCCGGCCGCGACGACAGGGGGCGCGGCGGTCGTTGGCGCGCGGGACGGGCCGGCCTGCCGGACGGTCCCGCGGGGCATGGCACTATCTATAGGGGCGGATCGGGCGCGCCCGATCGACGCGGACCGGGGCGATCGGGGATGACCCGGATCCCTTGGAAGATCGGAGACGGCCACGTCGACTGCCTGGGACGGCTCCCGGCCCCTCGAATCCGATCTGCGACCACGTTCTCGCATTCACGCGCGGACCCGATGAACGCGGGCCTCAGGCTTCGCGGGTCCAGATCCGATCGGCAGGATCCGTGCACCCGCCGGATGCGGCCCGCGACCTTGAGGAGCGCGCCGCGTTCCGGTACAAACCGGCCTCACGTCCTGATCCCCGATCGTCTAACGGCAGGACAACAGATTCTGACTCTGTTAATCGTGGTTCGAATCCACGTCGGGGATCCATCCAGTCTCGCGAGTCCGGTCCCAGACCCGTGCCGGACGAGACTCCGTGGCGCCCGCCCCCCGGCCGCGAAGCGTCGCGTCCAAGCCGAGGACCGTGGACCGACCCTCGCCAGCCGAGAGCCAGCCGAGAGCCGTCGGAGCGCCTGGACCCGAAGGCCTGCCGGCGCAGCGATGGCCTCAGCCATCAATGGACATCCGCGTCCTGGTGCACTCGGATCCGTCCGATCTCGACGATCCACAATCGGCCTTCGATGGACTCCATCTCGATTGCACGCTGCTCGTCATCGAGCTTGAACTTCATGCCGCCGGTTCGAACGGGACATCCACGGATCGTTCGCGAGCCATCTCCGCGCCGAAGGCCATGCACGCCTGAACGTCGGCCTCGATCCAGATTCGGCCGAGCAGCTCTTCCCGCGTCATGCGAGCGAGGAAAACCGCAGCCGATTTTCCCGGCCAACGGGGCGACCGCCTCCGTCGCAATCGCCTCCCGCCCCCTGAACGTCGTCCGCGTGACCCCGCCGTGGACAGCGATCCCGGCGACGGTGGGAAGGGAAGAGAAGGAAGTCCCCCGTTTTCTGCACCTCCGCTCGGTTCATTTGGAAAGCAGGCCGTGTCTGGGGATCATGTGGAGGAGGGGCGACGATCCTGAGAATCCATGAACATCGGATCCCGAATCATGACGACTCGGCGCCGCGCCTTCGCGAAGTCGTCCCCCCACCGCCGACCCCAAAGGAGATCAATCGATGCTGAGTGCTGGATTCCTTTCGCGTATTTCCCGTCGCAACGTGACGCGTAGTCTGCTGATGCTTTCGCTCGCCGTGGCGCTGCTCGGCGCGCGACAGGTCCCGCTGATCGACCCCGAGCCGATCGACGTTCCGGCCGGCATGTCGGTCGAGAAGGTCGCGAACGTGATCGAGTGGGCCACCCGGAAGCGGCAGTGGTGGGTGGACAAGAGCGAGCCTGGACGAATGGTCGTGGTCCAGCTGGTCCAGGGCCACCGGGCGAAGGTCGCGATCACGTACGACGCGAAGACCGTGAAGATCCAGTACGTGTCGAGCCAGAAGCTCGCCTACGAGGCCAGGCCGGACGGCTCCCGCGTCATCCACCCGCGCTATCTCGCCTGGGTCACAAATCTGCGGACCGACATCCTTCGCGACCTGAACGCTCCCCCAGAGGAGTGAGCGCAGGTCCGTCGGCAAATACTCGTGTCATGAGCGGCGAGATGCGCTCGAAGGGGAGATCGACATGGCTGATGCAAAGCAGATCGTGCAGGCGTACTTCGACCGGGCGACGGTGGGGGATCCGACTTTCGGGCAGCTCTTCGAGGAGGATGCCACCTGGTGGGTCCCGGAGAGCTCTCCGCTGGGCGGAACCCATGTCGGCCGGCGCGCGATCCTCGACATGCTCGAACGGGCCTTCGCGCTGTACGACCCCGAATCGATGAAGGTGGAGGTCCTCGAGCTCTTCGGCGAAGGAGAGCACGTCTGCGCCCGCTTCCAGGTGGACAGCCTGACGGCCAGGGGGCGTCATTGGAAGGGCGACTACCTCGCGCTCTTCCGCATCGTCGACGACCGCATCCGCAGCGTACGCGAGTACTTCGATACGAAGCGGCTCATTCCAGTCGTTTTCGAGTGATGCGTCGCGCAGCTCGACGAGACGACGGGGAGTCGCTCGATGTGACGTCTTCTCGTCATGCGGCTTGCGGATCGACCCGTCCGATTTCAAACCGACCCTTGTCGCCCGCCCTCCGCCGCGCCAGCCCGAGCGCCGCCAGCCCGCCCGCGAAGAGCCCGGCCGCGAAGCCCGGCTCGGGCACGGCGTCGTACACCACCGTGAGGCGCGGACCGGCGATCGGGGAGATCTCGCTCCGGAAGTAGACCTGCAGCGCGTTCTCCACGCCGGGCACCACGACGTCGTCGACGTCGTAGGCGCCGCGCAGCCCGAGATGGCTGAAGCCCGTCGGGTCGAGCGCGTCGAGGCCAGCACTGCTCAACACGAACTGGATCGGCGCGGCGGCGCCGGTGAAGACGTCCCCGACGTCGACGCGCGGGGCGAGCTCGATCGGGGAATCGACCGTTCCGATCGTCCGGTAGTCGACGGCGCTCGCGACCGGCGGATTCGAGAGCGTCGCTTCGACGAGCACGAGCTGGTCCGCCGAGCCCGGATGCGTGTTCCTGCTGGGAAAGCCGGCGAGGATCTTCATGTCCAGCGTCGCCGAGACGAGATTCGCGCCGTCCGGAATGCTCGACGTATCGAAGGGCATCGAGTTGCGATAGATGTTCGCGAATCCGGGTCGCTCCACGTTCGAGAGGAAGATGTAGCCGACGTTGGTCGTCGGATTGCCCGACGAGAAGTTCCGGACGTCCGTCCAGAGGCTCGTGCTGCGCCAGATGTCGCGGCGCGAGGCGTCGAGCAGGACTTCCGCCGTGCAGGTTTCGGTCGCCGGGTCGTAGGCGTGGCCCGGACCGCAGCGAAAGCCGCCGCTGCAGGTCGACGTCTCGAACTGGCAGGTCGCGGAGCAGGCGAGCGTGCCGCTCGACCATCCGACGGACGAACAGGTTTCGAGGCCCAGGTCCGAGCCGTCGCAGGTCTCGCCGATCTCGGGCTCGATCGTGCCGTTGCCGCAGTATTTCGAGATCGTGACTGCGACCTCGAGCTCGTTCCCGACGCGGCCCAGGACCTCGATCTGGATGCCGTTCTCGCTGTCGTCGAAGGTCTGCCCGACGCCGAGCAGGACGTCCTCGGAGTCGAGGAGCTGGGAGAAATCGGCGTTCGGGGACATGTCGAGGAGCTGGCTCGCGCCGGTCACGGGCGGGTCGAGCGGGATGTAGAAATCGCCGTCCAGATGGATCATCGCGCCATCGGTCCCGAGCTCGGGGAAGATCGCGTCGAAGCCCGTTTGCGTGCGGTAGCTGACGTAGTAGCCGCTCGCGCCGCGCAGATCGTCGATGAGCCACTCGACCGGGATCCGCAGCGCCAGCGTGCCCGTCGGCGGCGAGCCCGAGGCCGGGAGCGAATAGGACTCGAGGAAGTAGGTGCCGCCGGGCGGCGTGACTTCGACGAGGTTCGTGTCGAGCCAGTGGAGCGCTTCCTTGTTGGGCGCGCTGTAATGGCCGTAGGGGACGGACTGCGAGATCACGTCGTAGGCATCCGTCGCCGTCGAGCCGTCCGAGCAGAAGTCGCCCACGATGGCGGCTCCGCACTCGTGGTCGAGGGAGTGTTGGAGCGTGCCCGCGCTATGGCCGAATTCGTGGGCGGAGACGCGCGCGGCGGTGGCGGGATCGAAGCCGTTCAGGATGAAGCGGGAGAAGCGGACGACGCCGTCGTCGGTGTTCCAGGTTTCCTTGCCGAGCGAGCTGTAGCCGGCAAATCCGCAGCTCGGGTTCTGGGGGATGATGATGATCCAGCGATCGAGGAGCGCGTAGTCGATGAGCGGGTCGAGGGCATGGACGAGATCCGCCATGACGGGCGGCGGCGGCTGCTCGTTCGTCGTCCAGAGCTGGCAGAGGGAGTCGTCGTAACCGACCGGGAGCCAGCCGGCGACGCCGCCCGTGAGCCAGGCGCGGCCATACGAGGCTTCCCGCACGTAGGCGGCGACCGATGCCGGGTTCGCCTCGTCGAGCAGGACGCTCGTGACCTCCGCGGGTGTATGGGGCTGGGAGAGATCGTTCGTGAAATTCAGCAGGGTGACGAGTGTTCGCTGGGCGCCGAGCGTGTCGGAGGGCGGTACGGAGGGCGATCGCATGGCCGAGAGCAGGGGCCGCCGCCGAGCGCCGCGTCGGCCTCGATCGACTCGGGGACGAGCACGCCGTCCACGATCTCGCCTTCGATGCGAACCGATGCGCCGTGCGCGAAGCCCGGCTGCTCCGTCGTCGGCGGGAGCCCGATCCGGCTCGCGCTCGTCCGGAGCGTGCGATGCCAGGTCAGCGTACCCGGGCCGTCTTCGTCCGCGAAGGTCTCCGAGATCCCGAGCTCGTAGACCCCTTCGAACGTCTCGGCACTCGCGCGTGACGCAGCCACCCCGAATGCGAGCAGGCCGGCAAGCACCGCGATCGGCAGCCCGGCGACTGCCCGGCGCGCGGACGGCAAAGCATCGCGAACGCCGCGCCCGCCCTCGTCCTGGCGATGCGCAAGGAGCGGATTGCCGGGCGCGTACCGCCGGCGGCGCCGCCGGGCGGTGGCGAGCAGCGCGGTCATCAGCACGCCGATCGAGGTCGGCTCGAAGCTCGGCACGGCTTCGGCCGTCCCGACCTCGGCGAGCGCGTAGTCGAGGGTGTCGAACTCGGGGGAGTAGTCCTCGATCGGGAAGACGGCGTCGCGGGGGGCGTAGACCGAGAAGGTATTGAGGGTGGGATCGTAGGCCGAGGCGGGATATTGCTGGAGGAAGCACATGCCGTTGGTGTCGACCGGGGCCGCGGCGTCGCTCTGCGTCGCGCAGCTCGCGACCACGTTCCGCTCGAAGGCGGTTCCGACGAGCACCGTCCCTTCGAAGGGCCGATCCCGTTGGCTGCGATTCTGCCAATCGAAGGTCAGCGTACCCTGAGGCGTCGGGACGTCGGCCTGGAAGAAATAGTCGCCGGGCGAGCCGCCGAGGTGGCCGCCGACGAGCTCGCCGGTCACGACGTCGAATCGGAAGACCATCGCCGTCGCGCCGACGACGGCGACCCCGAGCCGCGTCGATCGCTCGGCCTCGACGTCGGCGGGATCCACCGTGATCGTCGCGACGTCGCCGCTCCAGGTCAGGGCTGCCGTGATCGGGGGACTCGCGAAGCTCGCGTTCGGATCGCGGGCGTAGATCGTGCAGTCCGGATCCGCGAAGCCCGAGACGCCGGTCGTCGCGCAGCCCGAAGTCTCGGCGTAGAGCAGGATGTCCCGATCGCTGCGATCGGTCACGTCGAAATTGAAGACGCCATCCGTCGGCGGCAGCGGCTCGACATAGGTCCGGAAGCCCATGTCCTGCGCGGTCTCGAACGCGATCCAATCGCTGTAGGGCGAGACGGCCTGGAAATAGCGGCCGCCGAAATTGTTGTGGTAGCCCGCGAGTCGATGCCAGAACGTGTTCCGTCCGGGCAGGGCGGTCGTCTTGAACCGGCCGCTCACGATCGCGAGGACGTCCCCGACATGGACCTCGAGCGCGTCGGCGGTCAGATCGATCGGGACGTAGATCGGCGTGAACTCGGGCGAGTCGAAGCTCGTGGTGCCGCTCGCGAGCGGCGGACCGCCGAGCACGGGAACGCCGGCGAGCGTCGGATGGATCTCCCACGTCGAGGCGCTCGCGCCGCCGCTGACCTTCGCCTCGATGCCGGTCAGGATGCCGCCGATCCCGACCGTGAAGGTCTGGGCGAACAAGTTCGACGAGTTGATCACGAGCTGGCCGTTGTCGCTGGCGGCGACCGCCTCCTGGTCGAGCAGCGGCTGGGCGTTCGCGGAAAATGACGTCGCGACGAGCAGCGCGAAGGCCGTGGCGACGAGCGATGAGCAGGAGGTGAAGGAGCGGCAGCGGGGGAGCGTCGAGGCGCGACAATTCTGCATCCGGCCAGCATGGACGATACGACTGGGCTCGACAACCCTCGAGCTCGGCTGTTGCCGACGAGGTGCGGCTCGTTCGATCGCGCCCCTCCGGGGCCCGTGCGTCTGGGCCGAAAACCCGGGAACACGCTAGTCGGACTCGACGATCGGAGATCCATCGCGACGACGTCGTCGCAGCGATATTCGGCCTGCGATCGCGGAGCGGCGATCGCTCCCCGAATCGGGCGGCGAAGGATCCGAGCCACTCGGCGGGGCGGATGCAAGGAACAGGAGTCCAGCCTCATCTGCATCACCGCCGGGCTCGATCTCCCGTCGCGAGCCGTTTGTACAAACAGACTCGCATTCCGGCGAAACCGGGGCCGTCCAGGGCTCGCGACACGGCCTCCCATCACCGAAGCCCGGTCGACGCCCCGCGCGAAGCCTGGGCACGCGACTTGCGATGCGATCGGACGACACTCCATCGATTCCCTTCGATTGGCCGCGCGAGGACCCTTGGAACGCTGGCTTCGTCGCTCCCAGCTCCCTCCCGTGGCCACGGCCATCCTGGTCATCGCCGCCATCGACTTCGCGCGCAGCGTACTCGCGCCGCTCGCTTTCGCCCTGCTCTTGTCGGTCGTCCTCGCCGGGGTCGTCACGCGCGTCGAGCGCCTCGGCTTTCGAAGCTGGCGGATCGGCCGCGTCGCTGCCGTTCTGCTGATCTCGCTCGCGATCAGCGCGACCTTCGTGGCGGCCGGCTGGACCGTCGTCAGTCAGGGGAGGCTGCTCGCACAGGAGCTGCCCGAGTACCAGCGCAACCTCGAAGAGCGTGTTCGCGAGCGGGTTGGATCTGCCCTGAGTCTTCCACCTCGGCGGCGAGGGCTTCGGAATCGTCGAGCGAAGGACACCACAGCGATCCGCAAGACCAGGGCGCTCGAGCGAGGCCGACCGGTCGGGAATCATCGCTCCCCGACTCGGACCCGATCGTCCAGTTCGTGATCGACTGACCCGTCTCCAGGGCTTCGACCCAATCGATCCCTCCCCCGTTCCGGGTCATCGAAGGGATTGGGACGACTCCCGACCCCGCGTGCGGCTCGAGCGTGCCACTCGCGGGTCGGCGACCGCGCCCGCCGGCAGAACCGGGTCGCTCCGCTTTCTGGGTCGGAGCGCATGCTCGTTCTCCCGAGAGTCACAGGACCAGCGAATGACTCGCCGTCGTCGCGGACAGGAAGAACGAGAAGCGTCTTCTACTCCACCGCTGAGTTCATTCGGGTCCACATCGCCCGATCCGGCGCCCGTCCAGGGGCGCTCTCGATCGACTCCATGCTGCTCGTGCTGCGCGCCGGGGCGATCCCGAGCTGTGCCTACGCGATCGACGTACGGCAAAGGCACGAGGAACGAACGGGCTAGATCGGCCGTCGCTGCCCGCGGCCGCAGAGCAGAGCGAGTCCGAGCCCGAAGAGGCACCCCGTCGTCGGTTCGGGCACGGCGAGGATCTCGATCGAGACCGGCGGTCCGTATCCGGTGTCGAGGTCGCTACCGGCGAGGCTCCAGCCGACCGCCGCCGGGCCGATCGCGATCTGGGAATTGCCGACAGCGCCGGCAAGCAACGTCAACGTCGCGATCTCGAAGCGGACGCCTGCCGTTCCGGGGGTGTCGATGAACGAGAAGACATCGACGAAAGAGATGGATCCCGTCACCGCGCCCGCCGCGTCGTAGGCCGAGAGATCCCAGGGCGGATCTTCGATCGAGAGCGCGACGAAGGACAAGCTCGATGGCCACGACAGAGCGAAATCGCCGCCATCGGTGCCTTCGTCGAAGCCGCTGCCGTAGATCCGGATCTCGACGAGCTCGCCGCTCCCGACGGACGGCGTGCTCGACTCGAGCGCAATCGTCGCGGCGCGAACGTCATGCTCCAGGATCAGGGGAGATGCGATCAGGATCGGAAGGAGCGTGAGCCATTTCAACTCGAGTCGGTGCATCGGGGGCTTCCTCGTTTTCATTGCGATTCTCTATTCGCACCATTGGATGACGACGTCGTAGGGGAGACCCCAGCTGGGACCGGGGGGCTGGCGGAACAACGCGCGCAAGATGGTCGTATCGCCGACGCCGACCGTACCGTCCCCGTCGAGATCCTGGTCGGGGAACGAGGCGGCGGACTGACCGAGGCGTGCCTTGAGCAGCGATGCATCGCTCGAATCGACGATGCCGTTCTGGTTGAAGTCGGCGTCGCAGCGATTCCCGATGCAATCGCGATCGGTATCGCGCTGGTCGGGATTCGCCGCGCGATCACAGTTGTCGCCGAAGCCGAGGAGCCCGTCTCCGTCGAGATCCGAGGGCGCCACGACCGTCAGGATTTCAGTTTTGACCACCTCATCGTTCCCCGCGACGTCGACGGAGCCAAAGTCCAGGGTGTGGATCCCAGGCGTCGTGATCGAGATCGGGGGCACGAAAGGCTGGAGCGGGCCGTCGTCGAGCCGATATTCGGTCCGGGCACAGCCCGACACGATCTGTCCAGCGACACCGGGATCGACGCACGCGACTTGATGGATCGTGAAACCTCCCATGGCCGTGTTCGAATCGGCGATCGACACCGGGCCGAGCTCCCGCCAACCGATGCTGGTCCGAGGGGGTGTCGTATCCGCCTCTCCGATCGCCACGACGAGGGTCTGCTGGCGAATCGACTCGACGTTGCCCGCCACGTCGTAGGATCGGTATCGCAGGACGTGCGTCCCGACGCTCGCGATCACGACCGGCGCGGCATAATCGCTGAACGCCGCTCCATCGACGCTGAACTCCGTCCGCAGGCAGCCCGAGCCGGGCGTGCCCTGGAAGGCGTCCGCGCACGTGAGGGTCACGTTCCATCGACCGACCGTGACGTTGCCGACCGGCGGGACCGAAGCGGTCGGCGTCGCGGTCGTGACGGGCGGGTTGGACTCGAGCCCCGGTGAAATTCCGTACCGGAAGGTCTGCGGAGACTCCACGTTTCCAGCGCCGTCGACCGAGCGGACCGCGAGTGAATGGAGCCCTGTCGTCGTGATGTCGAGCTCCTCGTCATAGGTCACGAAGGGTGCGCCATCGAGGCTGTATTCGATGCGCGAGCAGCCCGCCGCGAATCCGCCGACGACGGGGTCCGTGCACGCGAGCTCGAGGGTCCAGCTCGCGGGGATGAATCCGACGCCGAGCGACTGGGTTCCGAGCGCCCAATCGCCGAGAATCGGGCCGTAGAGGCGCTTCGGGGCCAGGGAATGCGCGATCGGCGTCGTGACGGGAGGCGCCGAGTCTTCGGGGAACTGCAACGTCAGCGTCAGCGCAGGCGGGGCCGTCGCGTTCACGACGGCATGGAGATAGGTGCAGTTGTCGAACGTCGGCGCGTCGGCGGACGGAAATCCGTTGACGGATCCACGCAGCGTGACGTCGACGACGTAGTCGTTGGCAGGATCGCAGGGGGGGATCTCGCTGGCGGTATATCCCGCGCCCTGGAAATGGATCGGGAGCTCGAACGGGATCGGATCGCGAGCGGCGCCGACGAGAGATTGTCTGCGCGTGCGGGTCGCATCGGGATGTTCGAGCGTCCATTCGATCTCTGCGCGGTCGAGCGGCGTCCCCGAGGCGTCGACTACGCGGACGTCGATCTGCGAGTTTTGGCTCGAGGGAGCCCCGAAACGGACGTCAACGAACTCCCCTCGCACGCCATGGAAGTCGAATTCGAGTCGATCCGAACGGCCGATTCTCGAGGTGATCCCGCCAAATGGCGCACGCCCGTCGAGGAGCGAGAAGGAGAAGGGCGGCCGATTCCCGTCCACCGTCTGGCTCGCAATGATGGGAAAGAACCCGTGCATGAGGAAGAGCATTTCGAAGTCGTACGCGTCGAGATCGCCATCCTCGTCGATGTCGATTCCCGACTGGCGGTTCGCCAGGTCCGCTTCCAGTGAAACGACGAGGTGCCGTACGTACCTGGGTTTCTCCTCGACCAGAAAATCCCACAGCGTCCGCAACGGCATCGATACGCGGTCGGTGTAGGTCGTGAAGACGCGATCGCCATCTTGGTCGAGCGATTGAGTTAGCTCCCAGTCTTGATCGGCATCGACGAGATCCCAGAGCAGCGCAGCGACTGCGAGATCTTCCGTGCTGACGAATTGACCGTTGACGAACCGGATGCCCCACGATTTCACGTTCTCCTCGAGATCGAACACTCCGGCATAGTTCCCGTCTCCTAGAACTCGGGACGCGAAGAACGCGGCGAGTCCCTCTTGCAGCGAATCGCAAGTGGATTCCCGGGCGAACCCGCCATGGTTCGCGCCGGGAGGACACGCGTATTCGTTCACGAACTCCGCAATGAGATGGTGGCTGAGCTCGTGCCATTCGCCGTTCTCGGGGAACGAATCGCCTTCATCGTCACGCAGGATTCCGAGCGCATCCTATGTTCCGATGACCACCGTCGGCACGGGGAACCGCCGATACGACGACTTCGCTGCATCGAAGGGTTCTCCGCGGAACTCCCCGTGAAAGGGCGGATCTGGACCGTGGGGATCCGGGTCGAAACCAGATTCGACCTCGCCCAGTCGACGAATCGGTGGCTGTGGAAGTAGATGAGGGCCAGCTCGTTCAGCGTCAGCTCCGCCGTCAGATCCCCGAGAGGTTGGACCGAACGAAGTCCGGCGCCCCGAAGCCGAACACGAAGATCTCCGTCTGACCGAAATCACCGGCCTCGACGTCGACCCGGAACTCGATCCAAGCGGCCTCTTCTCCGGCGCCGCCATGAATGACCTCGAACGCCTTGCCGAGCCCCCGCTCCACACCCTCCGCATCTTCGAGGGTCGCGCGCACGACATAGGTGCCCGGGAGCGCTTCGAAGAAATAGCGTCCGTCGATGCCGCGTTGGGGAGAGCCGGCGACGATCGACTCCCGGTCCGTGAAGTCGCGAAGCTCGACCTTCAGACCATCGAGGGAACGTTCGGCATTCTGGATGACGATCACCTCCAGATTCGCGGGATCGGGCTGCCACGCAATTCCCCCGATCTTCGATCCACTGGCCATCTCGCCCTGGCTAAAGCCCGTCTCGCGCAGGACCAGCAAGGTGCTCGATTCGACGAAGACGCAGTCCTGGTCGTCGGTCTGGGGCGTGAGCTCGGTTCGGGCGATCGTGAGGAAGCGGCCGCTCGGGGACGGCGCGATCGCGCCGAAGATGAATTTCGGGCTATTGCTCACGGCCAACGTCTGCGGGTCGACGCAGGTGACGGTACCCGGGGTCAGCGGATCGAGGCGCTCGACCTTCGGTGCGATGAAGCGCTCGGTCGGATCCCAGGTGGCCGAGTAGAGCGCGGGGCCGCTCGAACCCGACAGGAAAGCGCGGAATGCGACCTTGTTGCGATTCTTCTTGGGCCACCAGGTGAATCCGCCGGAGACGATCAGCGGCTGGCCCTCGAATCGAAGATCCCATGACCGGGTCCCGCCGCCTTCGATCAGCTCGCAGAGCTGATTCGCGTTGAGCGGGCACCCTGTCACGGTGCCGGAGGGACCCTCGTCGAACCCCTCGGCAACCTGTTGGCTGGCGCCGGCCGGTCGATCCGTGCCGGTCCGCACGCCTCCGACGACGAAGGACTGCACGACGTTGACGAGCTTGAAGCGGATCGCGTCACCGCTCGCCAGCCAGCGAATGGACTGCATCGGAACGAGCCGGAGGTTCGCGTTCGAACCCTGGAACTGGCTCGTCGAAAAGACGCGACGCAGGTCGGTGCCGTCGGGCCGGACGACGTAGATCTCGCTCGGTCCGTTCGCGGCGCGCCGAACGAAGGCGAGGAGCTCGCCGTCCGGCGACCAGGCGGGCGAGCTGTCGTTGTCGCTCTGGAATGCGATGCGGGCGACGGGCTGGGTCAGCTGGCCCTGTTTCGCGATGAAGATCGCCGTGCGTTCGGTTTCGGTGCCCCGATCGACGACGTCCGAGTAGGCAATTTCTCCGTCGAGCCCGGGGTAGCTCGCGGTCGCCACATCGGAGCCGGCGATCAACGCGAGAAGCAACGCCACCCTCGAGACGAAGCTGCGTGATCCTCCCTGCGGACGCCCGACCCGATTCCCCTGCTCATGGCCTTCCCCCTGGGGCCCGGCCGAACCGGAGCCCGTTTGCGGGAACGAGGAGAAGGTCGCGCGAGTCGCTGCAGCGCAGCGATCCCCATTCCCGGGATCACACTACGCCAGGGGAATGTCGAAAATTCTTACCGTTCGGTGATCATCGGACGACCCCCGAGTGGCATCCCCGACGGGACGACCCCTCATCACTCGGGCTTTGCCCGCCTGTCGGTCGCTCGAAGCGAGATGATCTGGGGCCCTGCGTCCCGTCCGTCCACACCGCGCGGACGGTATGCTCGCGCCTGCGCCGCCCGCGGAGAGTCGAACATGAACGCCCTCGCACTCTTCCTACAGTACGCGGCTGCCTTCGAACGGGCCGTCGTCGACGACGACTGGGAGCGAATCAAACCGTTCTTCGACCCGATGGCCGTCTACCGGATCGAGTCGCGCCTCGTCGGCGCGAGGCTGGTCGGATCGGACGCGATCTGCGCGGGCATCCGCCGATCGCTCGACGGCTTCGATCGGCGTTTCGATGCCCGTCGCCTGGAGCCGATCGGGCGTCCAGAGATCTTCGACGATGGCTGCCGGATCGCCTGGAAAGCGCACTACCAGAAGCCGGGCGTCGAGGCGCTCACGCTCTGCGGGTCTTCGCTCGTTCGATTTCGCGACGGGCTCCTCGTCGAGATGGTCGACACGTACACGGACGAGGACGCGTTCCGCGCCTGGCAGGCCCGAAACGCTTCCTTTCCCGTGGATCTCTCCTACGTCGGCTAGGGCGCCGCGGAACCGCGCTCGCGATCATGGCGCCGGCCCCGATCGCGCTCGAGCCGACGCCGAGACTCGGATTTCCGGAACGCGCGAATCGTTGGAGCGCGTCGGAAGAACGTTGCCCTCTCTGCGGTTAATCTCTCGTCCATGGGCAGATCGCTTTCCTGGATCGTCGTCGAGAGCAGCGATGCCACCGCCATCGCGTACGCGCTCTCGGTCCATCGAACGGGGAGCCGGTCAGGACGCCACCAAATGCCGCTCGCGGGGCGGATGCTCGACGACGGCCGTTACCTGATCGTCGCCGGGAGCGTGGACCATCCCGCGTTCGTGCGCCGCAAGCTCGAGGCGCTCGCGAGACTCGCACCCTTCACGTTCTGCGAGCTCGAAGAGCACGTGATGTGGAGCTCCGCCGAGCGGTGGGAGCGCGGCGGCAGGACCTGGTCGGTCGCGCATCGCGGTGAAGACTCCGCGCTCGATCTACGGACCGACGGGAGCCTGCCGGCCGAATTGGCCGCACTCGAGTCCGAGGCCCTCGAGCAGCAGCGCGCGGAAGGCGGCGCGACGGCCGGCGTCGATCTCGTGTTCGACCTGCCGATCGACTTCGCGCGACGCCAGACGGGCCTCCATCCCGACGCGCCTGAATTCGACGAGCCCTGCTTCGAACAGCTCCGCGGCGGCTTTCGCGAGCGCTGGCACACGCTGCCGCTCCTGGCGAAGCTGGCCGTCGGAATCCTCGTCTTCTACGCGTTCATGGCTCTCGCCGGTTTGCTGTATCGCGCGCTGTAGCGCGCGGCGGTGCTCGGCCCGCTTGCGCGGCTTCCCTCGAAACGCAGCGCGACGCAGGTCATCTGCCAGGCCGGCGCCGCCGCGCCAGAGTCGACAGGCCGAGCGCGCCCGCGAGCACCCCGACCGCCAGCCCCGGCTCCGGGACCTCGATCGAGACGAAGCCCCGTCGCGAGTCGTATTCCCAGGTCAGGGTCGTCGTACCGACGCCGACCCCATGCACCCGGCCGCTCGCGTCGACGGTCGCGATCGAGGGATCCGAGCTGGTCCAGGTCAACGCCGCCGCGTCCATGTTGATGCCGTTCACGACGACCGGCGTGTCCTCGATGAGGCCGGCTCCGCTCGCGCCGTGGCCGAGCTGGCCGAATTCGCCGTACCCCCAGCACCGCAGCCGGCCGCCGGTCAGGACGGCGCAGGTATGCGATCGACCCGCGTCGACCGCGACGGCGCCCGCGAGACCGGTGACGACGACCGGCGACAAGATGTTGAAGCGGAAGCCGTTGCCGAGCTGGCCGAGATCGCCCCGCCCCCAGCAGTTCACGCCGCCGCTCGAGAGCGTCACACAGCTGTGGAAGCCCCCGCTCGTCACCCCGGTCGCGCTCGTCAAGCCAGTCACGTTGACCGGCACAGCCGAACCGACCGTCGACGAGTTGCCGAGCTGGCCTTCGACGTTGCGCCCCCAGCAGCGGACCGTGCCGCCGACGAGCCGCGCGCAGCTATGCGAGTTGCCGACGCCGATCGACGTCGCGGTCGTGATCCCGGCGACGGTCACCGGCGAGGACGAATTCGAGAACGAGCCGTTGCCGAGCTGGCCTTCGTTGCCGCGTCCCCAGCACTGCACGACGCCCGACGCGAGAAGAGCACACGTGTGGTTGAGGCCGGCCGACACGCGGGTCGCCATCGTAATGCCGGCGACCGTCTTCGGGAACGAGCTGTGGGCGGGATCGCTGTTGCCGAGCGCCCCGAATTCGTTGCCCCCCCAGCACTGAACGGCGCCGCTCTGCAGCACGATGCAGCTATGAAATGCGCCCGAAGCGATCCTCGACGCGGTCGAGACCTGGTAGACGTCATCGGGGTCGTGAGCTGAGGCGGGTCGATCAAATTGGTCCCGAGCTGGACGAGGTGGTTCCGGCCCCAGCACTTCGCCCGGCCGCTCTGCAGGATCGCGCAGCTGTGATCGAAGCCGAGGGCGAGGCCAATCGCGTTCTCGGCAGCGGAGCCCACGCTGTTGTCGAGACGGACGACCGTCGTCGGCACGGACGAGTCCGAGACGGCGTCGTGGCCGAGCTGGCCGTAGAAGCCGTAGCCCCAGCAATTCGCGATGCCGGTCGGGGTCGCAGCACAGGTGTGGTTGCCGCCGGCGTCGACGGCCAGGACCGGGCCGCTGACTTTGAGCGGAACGCCCGATCGCTGGTTGGCGCCACCGGCCGTGCCCGTCCCGAGCTGGCCCGAATCATTGAGGCCGAAGCAGGTCGCATTGCCATCGGCGAGGAGCGCGCAGGTCTGCTCGAAGCCCGCATCGACGGCGACGGCGGTCGAGATCCCGACGACGGCGACGGGCGTCGGGAACGTCCCGGCCGTCGTGCCGTTGCCGAGCTGGCCGTTCGCGTTCCGGCCCCAGCATTTCAGAGCCCCGTTCTCGAGCACCGCGCAGCCATGCGTGTTGCCGACGCCGAGCGCGACCACGCGCTCGCTGCCGACGGCCACGTCCACGGGCGCGGGCAAGCCGAGGAATTGGCCGTTGCCGAGCTGACCCTCGCTGCCCCGCCCCCAGCACTGCAGCGCTCCGCCCGCGATGAGCGCGCAGGCATGGTCGAAGCCGGCGTCGATCGCGACGGCATCGTCGATGCCGGAGACGCTGACGGGCGTCAGGGAGCCCGCGAAGACGCCGTGGCCCAGCTGGCCCAAGCCGCCGGCGCCCCAGCATTTCACCTCGCCCGTCGCGAGCAGCGCGCAGCTGTGATTGCCGCCGGCGGCGACCCCGACCGCCGTGCTGATGCCGCTCACGAGGACGGGGCTCGACGAGCCGACGAGGCTCCCGTTGCCGAGCTGACCCGCCGCGTTGGCGCCCCAGCAGGCGACCTCGCCGCTCGTCAATACGGCGCAGGCGTGCGCGAAGCCGGCGGAGATGGCCGTCGCCGAGACGCCCGGGACCGTCACGGGGACCGACGAAGCCGTCGTCGATCCATTGCCCAGCTGACCAGAAGAGTTCAGTCCCCAGCATCGCAGGCTTCCGTCGGCCATCAGGGCACAGCTCGAATCTCCACCCGCAGCGAGCGCGACCCCATCGACGAGACTCGCGACGGTCACCGGAAGAGAGGAATCGGCGGTTGCCCCGTTGCCGAGCTGACCAGATCCGCCCCGCCCCCAGCAACGGATCTCGCCATTCCTCTCGAGCACGCAGGCGTGATTGCCGCCTGCGGCGATCGTCGCGGGACTCAATCGTCGTGTGGTCCCGTCCGTGAAGTGGCCCGTCGTGGTCAACGACAGCGTGGCCCCGAGCGGCAGGATCGAGACGCTCGGCGTCACGGCCCCGAACCGGAGGTCTGCCGCGCGGACCGGTGCCGCCCCCAGCACGAGGGTCAGGAGTGCCAGGATCGAGGCAACGCGGCGCAGTCGACGCCCCATCGCCCTCCTCGCCCGCTGGGAGCCCACTCGGGCTCGGCGAGGAGGGCGCGAGGGCGCGTCGGAGAAGGTCGGAAACGGGCGGGTCGTCGAAGGCTGGTCCATGGCGGGGCGACTCCTCGGAGGTGGACGGGTGTCCACACGAGGAAGGATCGTCCGAGGTCGCCGGATCGGTTCTTACCATTCGACGATTTCCCGATGCGCCGGGGATCAGGGATCGGCCGAACCTCGCGCCCTGCCCCCCGGCTGCTTCCGGCCCCTCCCCCCGCTCGGAAGCGGATCCGCCTCCTCACGGACAGGTCGGTGCTGCGGCGCCATCGCAGTAGTTGTCGCTCCGCGGCACCCCTCCGCTGACCGTCCCGACGCCGTTGATCGTAACGGTATTGCCGTTGTAGGCGCTGCCCGCGCCGAGGTTGAGGCCGAAGCCGTCGTTGCTGCGGACGACATTGCCCTGGATCGAGCAGCCCGCGTCGCACTCGATGCCATCGTCGGCTGCGGCATCGCCGTTCTCGAAGACGGCATTGTCGCGGACGAGCGCGCCGTCGCCGGCGTCGATGCCGTCGTCGCCGTTCAGATTCACGGTATTGCCCCGTGCGATGCCACCGCCCGCCAGGAAGATGCCGTCGCGCACATTCGACCGGGAGGCGTTGTCGGCGACCACCACGCCGATCGCCCCGATCGACCCGTCGCCGCCGTAGATGCCGATTCCGCCGTTCAGATAGGCCGTGCTCCCGAGGATCGTCGACCCCGGGCCGGCCACGAGTCCGCGACCGCCGTTGGCGACCGCGGTGCAGCCGGAAATGTTCGTGCTCGTCAATGCCCGGATGCCGTCGGTCCCGTTGCGCGCGCCGATGCTCGCGCGAAGGACGCCGGCATCGTCCACCAGGATGCCGGTGGCGCCATTCTCGGTCGCCGTCACGTGCTCGACGAGCGCCCCGTCACGCAGGCTCAGGCCATAGGACCCGAAGCCCTTCACTCTTCCGTTCGTCACCGTCGTCTCCCGGGCCGTGAGGCCCGGCGGCGGCGTCGCCCGGATGCCGACGCCCGAGCCGACGGGCGCGCAGGTATTCGGCGAACCGTTGCAGATCGTGGGTCCCGAGAGGCCGAATCCATTGAGGTCGAGGGCGATCCGATTGGTGGAGATGACGATGCCGTCGGTATTCGCGTTCGGAACCTCGAGATCGCCCGTCAGCAGATAGCTCGAGCCGGCGGAGCCATCGATCGTCACGGGAAATCCGGGCACGTCGCCGGCGAAGCAGCCGCTCAGGGTCGCGCAGGTCTGGTTGATCTCGAGGACCCCGTCGGAGGCAAGCGACGGAGAGGCCGCGAGAAGCATCGTCGCGATCGCCGCGCCGAACGCCGACGCCCTCGCGGAGGCGACCGTCGCCTTCGTCTTCGAAGCACGCTTCGCGGCGGAGTCGAAGCCCCGACCGGGTCCACAATCGCCGGAGCCTTCCGTCGGGCGACGTCGCCGGACGAGGCCGACGAGGGCGAGACCGGCGGCGGCCAGCGTCGGGAATCGTTCGGGCTCGGGGACGGTGAAGGCATCGAGGTCGGCGGCAACCCAGTCGGCGTCGGACGCCGAGCCGTCGAAGGCCTGTGTGAAGGTCGTCCCATCGAAGACCACCACGTCTTCGTCCGCGAAGACGACGTCGCCGGCCAGACCGCTCGTGTCGAAGGAGAGCAGGAAGGTCCCGCCGCCCTGGTCCTGGGCTCCGTCGACGTCGAGGGAAGAGTCGAGACCATGGGCCGAGCCGTCGAAGGCCAGGTGGAAGGCGGAGCCGTCCCAGCGCACGAGATCCTCGTCGGCGACGACGAGCGCCGCATCGAGGGCGACGTCCGTGTCGAAGGAGAGCAGCAGACCTTCAGGCGCGAGCGAGACGGAATCGATCCGAACGCCGCGAGGGACTCCCGCTGCGATCGCATCGAAGACCCGCGTATGGCGCGTGCCGTCCCACGCGACGACGTCGCCCGGCCGGGCGACGAGCCCGCCCGTCAGCGCGATCGTGGTATCGACGACGAGCAGGCTCGCGCCGGAGAGGGTTCGCGCGATTCCGACGAGATCACTCGACTCCCGAAGCGGCCCGATGTCCCCCGGCACCACGATGCCCGACAGGTTGTCGAGCGCGATCTGGTGGTCGGCGGCGACGAGGTTCGTCGCCCCGATCGTGATGCTCGTATCGGACGAGACGGCGAGAACGGGCGGCGCTGCGGTCGACGCGTCGGCGCCGGCCAGGGCGAGGAGACCGAGGGCGAATGCGTTCAGCGGCTGCGGGGTGCGAAGTCCAGACATGAAGGGGAGCCTCCTGGGCGCCAGGTCGACCCGGGAATCGGGCCGACGGGCCGTCCTTCGAGACGGAGGTCCCAGGTCGGAAATATCGCGGGCGGGTCGAAAAAGCTCGGGAAGCAGTCGAGCCTGCACGGCCTCGGTCGCCGCCGAGCGCGCCACTTTCAGCCCTCCTCGGCCATTCCGGGGACACGAGCCATCGGGCTGCGGTCCACCGCGCCCCGAAGTCGCCTATCATTGCGCCGGTTGATCGCTTCCGGGCCCGCGCCCGCGGCCCACGAGGCGACCCATGAAGCTCCGGATCGGCTACGAGATCCAGTACGAATTCCCGCTGCCGACGCCCGTGATCGCGACGCTCAACGTCCACTTCACGCGCGCCTCGGATCTCGTGGCCCCCGATCATCTGCGCCTCGATCCGGCCGTTCCGATCTCGGGCTACCGGGACGGCTTCGGCAACTGGTGCAACCGCTTCGTGGCGCCCGCGGGTCCGCTGACGCTGTCGACCGACGCGGTGATCCGCGACTCCGGCCTCGCCGATCCGGTGGCCCCCGAGGCCAGCCAGGTCCCAGTCGAAGCGCTGCCCGAAGAGACCCTCGTCTTCCTGCTCGCGAGCCGCTTCTGTGACAGCGACCGGCTGCTCGATCTCGCCTGGAAGCTGTTCGGGACCGCGGTGCCGGGCTGGCCCCGCGTCCAGGCGATCTGCGACTTCACCCATCGCCATATCGCGTTCGGCTACGAGCACGCCCGCGTCACGCGGACGGCCTCGGAGGCCTATCAGGAACGCCGCGGCGTCTGTCGCGACTTCGCCCATCTCGCCGTCGCGTTCTGCCGAGCCCTCAACATTCCCGCGCGCTACTGCACCGGCTACCTCGGCGACGTCGGGATGCCGCCGCCCTATCCGCCGGGGGACTTCGCTGCCTGGTTCGAGGCCTATCTCGGCGGTCGCTGGCATACCTTCGATCCCCGCAACAACGTGCCGCGCATCGGACGCGTGCTCGTCGCCCGGGGACGCGACGCCGCCGACGTCGCGATGACGACGACCTTCGGCGTCCATACGCTGCGCGGCTTTCGGGTCTGGACGGACGAAGTCTAGAGCCGACGCCTCGCCGCCGCGAGAGCGCGAGAGCGCGAGAGCGAGAAGACCCGCCGCGAGCGAGACGCCGAGTCCGGGCTCCGGGACGCCGAGGAGCCCAGCCGGATGATCCGGCAAGGCGGGGCCCCAGGCAGGCACCGGCGTCGTGATCGCCGTCGGCGCACCGCGCTTCGCGGGGTGGCCGGCGCTCGAGGCGTCGGCGACGAGAGATCCGGTGCGCTGATCGAAGCGCCAATTGCCCTGAAGTCCGGACTGCGACGGATCGCTCAGGATCCGGTCGAAGTCGGCGGCGATCTCGGCGGACGTGCGGGCGACGTTCCAGAGGCGGACCTCGTCGAGCAGGCCGTGGAACCATTGGTTGTTCCCGGTCGCCTGGCGGCCGCCCATCCGGAGCTCGTCCTGCGCGGGCGAGAAATCGCCGATCAGGCCGCTCGCGACGAGCGTGTCGACGAGGGCACCGTTCTGGTAGATCTCGACGGAGCCCGGCGTGCCGTGGCGGTAGACGAGCGCGACGTGCGTCCAGACGTGGACGGGCGCCGTGGCCGCCGTCGCGACGGTGACCCAGCCGGGGGAGCCATTCGCCAGGGAGAACGCGATCCTGCCGTCGACCAGGCGCGTGAGCGCGTACTCGCCTTCCTTGTTCAGGACGACGCCGCCGGCCGAGCCGCCGGGGCCACGCGGATGGAGCCAGGCCTCGATCGTGAGCGCGTCGGACATCTCGAGCGCCGAGAGCGCGGCGGGATCGGCGATGCTCACGAAATCGTCGACGCCGTCGAAGTACATCGCGCCGCCCGCGCGCTCCCGATCCTCGGATCGGCGAACGGGCGCCGCGCTCGCACCGAGCGCGGCGAGCGAGAGATGGTGGCCGTAGGCGCTGCGATCGAAGAGCTGCGTGCCTGCGCCCTCGTCGAAGCGCCACCAGCCGAGCAGATCGGGATCGGCGGTGTCGACGTCGCCGCGGAGGTTCGCGCCGAGGGTCGCCGCGTCGAGCGCGCGCTTCCAGACCCGGATGTCGTCGAGACGTCCGTCGAAAGGGTCACCGATCTCCCGCTCGCGATAGCCGATCCGGAAGTCGTCGAGCGGTTCGAAGTCGCTGATCGGCCCCGAAGCGGGATGGACGGAGGATCGGATTCCGTCGACGTAGACCGTGACGGATCCGGCCGGGTCGTAGACGAGAGCGACGTGGGACCATTCGTTCGCAGGCGGGAAGAAGCCGCTCCCCTGCCAGGCCCAGCCCGGCGATGCGTTCGCGATCGCCCACGAGAGCTCGCCATCGATCAGGCCGAGCTCGTACTCGCCCTCCTTGTTGAGGATCAGGCCCGAAGCGCCGGCCGCGTCCGGCGAGATCCAGGCCTCGAGCGTCAGCGCCCCCGAGACCGTGAGGGCGGCGATCTGCGTCGCGCCGAGTCCGCCCACGACGTCGTCGATTCCATCGAAGACGAGCGCTCCCGGAATCGGCGCGACCGGCGGCTCGGCGGCCGGCAGCAACTCGGGATCGAGCGTCAGGGCCTTTCGCAAGAGACAGCTCGAGCTGTGATCGCAATTCACGAGGCTCGAGGCGAGGGCCAGCGAGGATCCGATCGGGGAGAAGAAGAAGCCCGACTCGTCGATCCCGAGCGAGCTCTGCGTCGACACGCCCCCGTCCCCTGCGATGGTCGACGCGTTCACGCCGCCGAAGATCTCGAGGCATGCGGCGGGCACGTCGGGGCCCGCGCCCAGCGCGCCCGGCACCGTCGCGCCGCCATCCCCGCCGACGGCGGTCCACTCGAGCTGCGGGAAATCGTCGTTGTCGATGCTCCCGGGCGTCGTGCCCAGCCAGTTCTGCCAGCCCCAGAGCCAGCGCAGGACATGACAATCGAGGCTCGAGTCGTTCGCGCAGAGCCAGGGCGTCGCGAGGCTCGGATCGACCACCATGCCGAAGTACGGATGCCCCAGCGTGACGACTCGCGAGATCTTGCTGCCCTTCCAACGCAGGTCGTCGTAATGGCGGTGGAGCAGCGCACGAGCGATGAAACCGCCCTGGCTGTGGGCGATCAGCGAGATCTCCCCCTCGCTCGGGATCGCCTGGATCGCCTGTGCGACGGCCGACGCGATGCCGGCGATCGAATAGCTCGGCGCCTGGAACGAGCGCAGCGGATGGCCCAGATCGAAGCTGCAGGTCCCTGCCGCCGAGCAGGCGGTCGGTCCCTCGCCATTGGCCTGCTGCACGGGCTCGAAGATCCGGACCGTCCTCGAGCCTTGCGACTGGTCGTAGTCGATGCAGTAGGTCCGACGATGGCGCTCGAAGACGCTACCCCCGCCGGCTCCCTCGCCCTGAAGCAGATCCGTCATGGCGGCGCAGCTCGAGCCCCGCCCATGCACGACGATGGCCGTTCCGCCGCCCTGCGCCGGCGGCTCGGAAGCCGGCCAAGTCTCGCGGCTCGCGCCGGCGAGGTTGATCGGGAGCCCGTCCGAGCAGGTCCCATAGGCGTCGATGAAGGCCTCGATCGGCGGGAGAGCGATGTGGTAGCTCGCGCCGGGAAAGCCAAAGATCGGAAACGGGGGGATGTCGAAATCGATCGGTGCGGGATCCGCCGGCAGCAGGCTCCTGCAGCTCGAGATCGGACCGTCGAGGCCCGCCGTCGTCACGAACCCGAGCCCCGCGTCGCACTGATTCGGCGCCGCACAGCCGATCTCGCCTTCACTGCCACAGACCCGACACCCGCCCGTGATCGTCTCGTCGGGCAGGATCGAGCAGTCGAGCACGATGTTGGGCTCGCCCGCAGCGGCAAAATTCAGCGGGCGATAGCCCGAGTCGCAGGCCGCGCCGGAATCGCAGACGACCTGTCCGTTGCGTCCGCACGGAACGGAGTGAAGGTCGCTCACTCCGATGGAGCAGAATCCGCGCTGACGCTGCTGCGCTTCGGCGGAGACCGACCCGAGCAGGACGCCGCACGCGAGGACCAGAGCAGAGGCGAGCCAGACGCGACGAGCGGCGATCGATCGATCGCGAATCGGCCCATGCTGCCGGGGATCGGGATCGGAGCTCCGTCGTCGGCGGCTGGCCATGTACGTCGACCTCCAGACGGAGATCTGCTCGCCGCCTACCACCCGATCTCGACGGGCGGCCGTCTCCAGGCTGCCTAGGGCACTCGACGATTTCCAGACTATGGGACGGCGAGTTTCGAGACAACCCGAAAACAGGGCTTCAGACGGATCTGCTCGCCTGCTGCCCCTGGTCCCCCGAGGACGCCTCCGTCCCCCAAGCGCGGCCGCAATTCGCAGGCACGCCGTCCCTCTCGCGCGCGCGCCCTCGCGCCCGCTCCACGAGCCGCGCCCATTCCTCGAGCTCTGGCTCCGCGGCCGCCCGATCGCCGAGCCAGATGGGCTCGGGATCGAAGAAGGTCGGGACGACCTCGAGCGGGGCCAGGTCGCTCGCGAGCGAGCGCAGCGCGTCGGGCGAAAGGCCTTCGGCCGTGACCAGCACGAGATCGGGCGCCAGCGACCGAAGTCCGTCGCGGTCGCTCTCGATCCGATGGGCTTCGAGGAGATCGTGGGTCGCCGACTCGGCGCCGAGGAGCTCGAGGACGTTCGACTCGAAGCTGTGTCCACCGGCGAGGGTGAGCGGCTCGAGGGCGGTGATCGCGACGACACAGGGCCGAACGCGCTCCGCGCTCGCCGCGCCGATCGGGCCGAGCAGGTCGGCGATCCGGCGCTGGGTCGCGGCCGCGCGGGCGGGCTCGTCGAGCGCCTCTCCGATCTCGTCGTAGAGCGCACGGGCGTCGTCGAGGTCGTGGGGATCGACGACGACGACGTGCGCGGCGCGGGCGAGGAGCGCGTCGAGCTCCGGCGCCAGCCGCTCGAAGAGCGGGGGGACCAGCGCCAGCGCGGGGCGGATCGAGTCGGGATCGGAGGGTGATGCGGGCGGCGCAGGCAGCAGGGCGCGACTTTCCGGGTCGGCGACGATGATCCGGCCTTCGAGCTTCATCGCGAGGAGCGCCCGCGTGCCGCGCGGGGACAGGGACAGGACCCGGGCGGACTCGCGATTCGGCTCCTCGACATCGGGGCAGCCCAGACAGAAGCCCAGACCGAGCAGGAGGACGAGGATCGAGCCTCGGCGCGTCATGACGTATCCCCTCCTTGCACTTTCCACTTGGGCTCCGACGCGACGTTATGAGATGATACGCGGCATGAGCGACACACCCCGATGCTCGCGGCCTGTCGTGAACCGCATCCGCGCAGGGCTGGCCCTCGCGGCGTTCCTGGTCGCCGGCGCCCCGGCGAGCGCGAAGAACCATCTCTGGAAGTTCACCGAGGTCTACAGCAACGCCGATGGCACGATCCAGTTCATCGAGATGCAGGAGTGCTGCGGCAGCGACCTCGAGATCCAGATGGCCTCGGCCGATCTCGTCAGCAACGGCCACGTCTACCACTTCCCGAACAACCTCGTCGGCCCGACCGCCCATACCTGGCTCCTGATCGCGACGGCCGGCTTCGCCGCGCTCCCAGGAGCACCCACGCCCGACTTCATCATCCCGGACGGATTCTTCGACCCGGCGGGCGATACGCTCCGCTACCGCCTCGGCACCGACATCGTCACGCTCGACCCCGACGAGCTGCCGACCGACGGCGTCCACTCGCTCGAGCGGGTGGGCTTCTCGGGGAGCACGTTCGTGGTCGGGGTGAACTCGCCGATCAACTTCGCAGGCGACAGCGGATCGGTGTCGATCCCCGCGGTCCCGACCGGGATGCCCCTCGTCGTCCTCGTCGGTCTCGGGTTGTCGCTGACCGCGAGCGCGCTCTTTGCCTTGCGACGTACGGGCTGACCGGCCCCTCGGGATCCCCGAATCGAGATACGGCCCGGATTCGTCACACGGATCGTTTTGAATCGTGTTATGGTGCTAGTCAGATCGTGGTCGACGGCCTCGAGGCTGCTCGGCCTCCACTGAAATCCAGGAGGCGACCAAGATGACGTTCCCCTCTCAGGCCACGACGACTCGAAATCCCCGCGCCCTCTTCCTCGTCACGGTGCTCGCCGCGCTGATCTCTCCGGTCGGATGGCTCGCCCCGCGAGCGGCGGAAGCCGGCGCAGTCATCGATTCGGACGGCGACCTCGTGCCGGACCAGTTCGACAACTGCAGCACGCTCGCGAACGGCCCGAACCAGACGTCGAATCAGGTCGACAGCGACCTCGACGGGTACGGCAATCGCTGCGACACGGACTACGACCAGAGCTGCACGACGACCGTCGCCGATTTCGGAGCTTTCCTCGCGACGTTCGGAACGAATAGCCTCGGCGAGTCCGACCACGATGGCTCGGGTACGGTCACGACCTCCGACTTCGCCGTCTTCCTCACCCGATTCTCGAATCCCCCCGGCGCGCCCGGCCCGTCCGGCCTGGTCTGCGCGAGCTGCTCGAGCGGCGTCCCCTGCACGCCCTGAGCCGTGGACCGAAGAATGCACCCGGCACGATCCCTGCGTAGTGGGAGTTCATGTCGAACCTCACCTTCCTCCGCCGGCCCCCCTTCTGCCCCAACCCCGACTGTGATTCCCGAACGGATCCAACCACCTGGCGCTTCCAGCGCAAAGGCTTCTACCCGCGCAGCCAGCCCCCCCACCGCATCCAGCGCTACCGCTGTTCACAGTGTGGCCGCTACTTCAGTTCACAGACCTTCGCGACGACCTACTGGCTGAAGCGCCCCAGGCTCCTCGAGCTCGTCTTCCATCGTCTCGTCGCCTGCTCCGCCCTGCGCCAGATCGCCCGCGAACACCGGGTCTCCCACTCGACCATCCGCACCCTCTCCGACCGCCTCGGCCGCCACTGTCTCCTCTTCCACGAGCGCCTCCGCCCAAAATCCACGCCCACCGAGCCCCTCGTCCTCGACGGGTTCAGGACCTTCGAACACAGCCAGTACTGGCCCATGGACGTGAACCTCGTCGTCGGGCCTTCGCTCTTCGTCTACGGCTTCAACGACGTCGAGCTGCGACGGAGTGGGACGATGCGGCCCGCTCAGCGGATGAGGCGCGCTGTGCTCGAGAGGCGATTCGGCCGACCTGATCCGGATGCGACCCGCAAGCGAGTCGAGGCACTCCTGCGGCGGGTGATTCCATCGCGAGGAGAGGTCGTGCTGCGAAGCGACGAGCACCCGGCCTACGTCCGGGCCATCGCGCGGCTTCGGGACCGGACGATTCTGCACGAGCAGACGAGCTCGAAGGCAGCGCGTACGACGCGCAATCCGCTCTTCCCGGTGAACTTGTCGGACCTGCTGATCCGACACAGCAGCGCGAACCACAAGCGGGAGACGATCGCGTTCTCGAAGCGGCGTCAGTCGGCGCTGTATCGGCTGGCGGTGTGGGGGTGTGGCGCAACTACATGAAGGGGCGATCGGAGAACCGGCGGCTCGGGACGCCAGCGATGGCGTTGGGGCTGATTGGCGAGGCGCTCACGGCGCGGGCAATTCTTCAGGAGCGGTTGTTCCCGGAGCAGGTCCTGCCCGACCGGGGTTGGCTCTGGGAGTGCTACTTCGGTCGGATCCCGACGCGGGCGATCGCCCGCTGTGTGTCGCATCGGGCGAAGTATGCGGTCTAGGTAAATCGACGGGGGATCAGCCGAACGGCGAACCGTTACGTCGGTAGGAGGTGCATTCTTCGGTCCACGTCTCATCCCCTGTAGAATGGTCCATCCCGGCGGCGACCTCCGTCCGGAAGGCACGCGTCTCGCGTCATCGCGAGCTCCGCTTCGAAGGGACGAGATGGCGCTCATCCATTGGACCGCTCGGCTGCTCCTTCTCGTCGGCCTGCTCTGGGCCGGAGAAGCCCTCGCGAAGCGACCGCCCAACATCGTGATCCTGCTCGCCGACGATCTCGGCTGGAACGACGTCGGCTACCACGGCGCGCCGATCGAGACGCCCCACATCGACGACCTCGCCCGGGAGGGCGTCGAGCTCGATCGCTTCTATTCCCAGCCGATCTGCACGCCGACGCGCGCCGCGCTGCTCACGGGGCGCTCTCCCCTGCGCTCGGGTCTCGTGTTCGGCGTAGTCCGGCCCTGGGATTATTTCGGCTTGCCGACCCGCGAGCGTCTGCTCTCGGAGACACTTCGCGAGGCGGGCTACCAGACGGCCATCGTCGGAAAGTGGCATCTCGGTCATGCCCACGTGGCGCAGACGCCGAACCGGCGGGGCTTCGACCATTTCTACGGCCATCTGCTCGGAGAGCTCGACTACTATGCCCATTCCGAGGCCGGCGGTCTGGACTGGCAGCGCAACGGCGTTTCGCTGCGGGAGGCGGGGTACACGACGGACCTGGTCGGTGCAGAAGCGGCTCGCGTGATCGCGAATCGAGATCCGTCGAAGCCGCTCTTCCTCTATGTCCCCTTCAACGCGCCCCACAGTCCGATGCAGGCTCCGAAAGCGCTCGTCGAGCGCTATGCGAAGCTCTCGAGCGAGCCCAATCTCCGGGCCCATCGGGCGTTCATCGAGAGCGTCGCGACCCGCCTCGGCATCCCCGTCGAGGCCGCGGCGAAGATCCTCGATCCTTCGGGCGACGCGCCGCGCGCCGTCTTCGCCGCCATGGTCCACAGCCTGGACCTCGCCATCGGAAGGATCCTCGGCGCGCTCGACGAGGCCGGAATCGCCGACGACACCCTCGTCCTCTTCTTCTCCGACAACGGCGGACACATCTCGCTGGGCGCGAGCAACGCGCCCCTTCGCGGCGAAAAGTCGACCGTCTTCGAAGGGGGGATCCGGGTTCCGGCCGCGGTGCGTTGGCCGAAGGGCCTGCGCGGCGGGCGAAAGGTCGTCCAGTCGATCGCGGTCCAGGACGTCTTTCCGACCCTCGTCGCCGCGGCCGGCGTCGCGTCCGAAGGCGCGCTGGCGCTGGACGGTGTCGATCGATGGCCGCAGATCCAGGGCGCCGAGCCCGTCGCCCCGGGCGAGATCTTCTTCGGGGTCAACGGGGTCGTCGGCCGGCAGGAGGCCCTGCGGCTCGATCGCTGGAAGCTCGTCCGGACGATCGGGTTCGAAGGCGACCCGACGAAGCTCATGCTCTTCGACGTCGAGAACGACCCGCTGGAGCAGAGCGATCGCGCGAGTCGGGAGCCCGACCGCGTTGCCGACCTGACGAAACGGCTCGACCGTTGGGTCGCTCTCTATCCGCCGGGTGGGGCGCAGGGCGTCCACTGGCCTCATCCGGGCTGGATCCCGCCGGCGGACTACAACGCGGCGCTACGCCGGGATGACGCGGCCGGAGCGCACTGAACACCGAACGGTGACGGCCGAGCGCCTCGAAGCGGCGGCGGCGTGACGATCGGGCTTCTCACCGGGCGCGAGCGGCCCCGGCTCAGGCTCGTCCGAGCTCTCGATCGAAGAGCTTCTTGATCCGAGCCCAGCCGTCGTCGTGGCACGGCGCATCGAAGTGATCCCGGCCGCGGTGGGCGAAGCCGTGGCCGACGCCGGGGTAGACCACGATCTCCAGCCCTCGATCGCCGGGCGCCGCCGCATGGCGCGCGCGCAGCGCGTCGACGTGGGGCAAGGCGACGTAGGGATCGAGCTCGGCGAAGAGCGCGATCACGGGACACTGCCTCGCCAGCAAGGCGTCCATCGGATGCTCGGGATGACGCGCGTTCAGGACCTCGGTCCGCAGCTCGCCGTACCAGCTCGCGACGGCGGCGAGGCCCGTGCAGTGGCCCGCCGCGAGGAATCCGCAGGCGCCGCCCCAGCAATAGCCGACCAGGCCGATCGGAAGGCCTCCGACCGCGCGGTCCGCCGCGAGGAAGTCGATCGCCGCCTGGACGTCGCCGACGATCTGCTCGTCCGGCACCGCGCGCATGAACGCCTTGAGATCGGCATTCTCGATGTCGGGCGCGGGACGCCCCCGGCTGTAGAGGTCGACGGCGAGGGCCGCATAACCCTGCTCGGCGAGCTCGTGGGCGACGCCGACCACGTGCTCACTGAATCCCCGACCGTCGTGCAGGACGAGGACGCCGGGTCGCGGCGACCCTGCGTCGGACACGACGTACTCGCCCCGGATCCGATCGCCCTTCGATGCGAGCTCGATCTGCAAGTCCGGCTCCTTTCGCGCAAGGCAGGGAACGATACCCGGGACGCGCGCGTTCATCCGCTCGCTCGCCCGGACCTATCATTTTCGGGTTGACACCGACCGCGGATCTCTGTCAGGGTGAACTCTGGGAAGGGGCGACCCCGAGGTCCCCCGGGCATGCCCATTTCGATCGCCGTTCTCCGTCGGATCCTCCTCCCCATCGGTCGTCCCCTCGCGCTGCTCCTGCTGCTCGTCGCGGCCCTCGCGAGTCCCTCCGGCGCACGCGCCGAGGACGTGTCCGTCTTCGGCGCCCCGGGCGCCCCCGGAACGACCGGTCTCGGCAACAACGGAACGCCCGGAGGCGATGGCGAGACGGTCACGGCGACGAGCGGTCCGACCGACCCGAACAATCAAGCCCGAGCCTTCGGCGGCGATGGCGGAATCGGCGGCCCCGGCGGCGGACTCAGCGGCTCGGGCGGACCGGGCGGAGCCGGAGGCGGCGCGAACGCGACGGCGACGACGCAGCTCGGATCCGGCGACGCGATCGCGACGGCCATCGCGGAGGGCGGGGACGGCGGTCGCGGCGGTGACCGGGCCTCGACCGGCGCGGGCGGCTCGGGTGGCGTTGCGGGCGACGCGAACGCGACGGCGATCGCGACCAACACCAACGGCTCGGCCAATGCGACGGCTCGGGCCACCGGCGGCGCCGGCGGCTCGGGAGCCGGCCCCGGGACGGTCCCCACCGACGGCGGCCTCGCCTCGGCCTCGATCACGGCGCACGGGACCCGCGCCGTCTCCGGAATCCTCGAGGTGTCGGGCGGCAACGGCGGCAGCGGCGCAGGGGGGACCGCGGGATCGATCGGCGGTCAGGGCGCCTCCGTCGAGGTCGGCAGCGCCGCGGTCGACCTCTCCGCAAGCGGCTCCGATGCGCAGTACCGCCTGACCGTCGGCGCGTCCGCCGGCGATGGCGGCGGCGTGAACACGGCGGGCCGTGCGGGGGCGGGTGGCGACGCGCTCGTCGACCTGACGCAGAGCGGTGCCTCGGGCTCGCTCTATTCGATGTCGCTTCGCGGCGAAGGCGGCGAAGGCGGGGCCACCTCCCTCGGCGGCATCGTCGGCCGGGCGGGCACCTCCTCGGTCACGGGCGTGCTCTCGTTCGACGGCGACGCATCGCTCGGCGTCCTGAGTCGCGGGGGAAACGGCGGCTCCACCTCCGGCGGATCGGCGCGCGCCGGCGGAACGGGCGGGCTCGCCTCGGGCGATGCGAGCGTCGAGTCGCTCGCGCCGGGCGCAAATGCGAGCGCGGCCGTGGACCTGATCGGCGGACGCGGCGGGTTCGCGTCCGGCCGCGGTGGCGCCGGCGGTAGCGTCGTCGGATCCGCCAGCGCGACGGCGACGCCGACCGGTGTCGCGACGGCGCGACTCTTCGCGACGGGCGGAAATGGCGGAGCCGGTGTGACGCTCGGCGGAGACGGCGCGTCGATCGCCCTCGTCGACACCGTCGCGGGAAGCGGCGGCGCCGTCGTGCTCGAGCAGGCGGCGATCGGCGGAAAGGGCGGCGCCGTCGGCCCGCCGAGCGCGAGCACGGCGACCGGCGGACGCGGCGGCAGCGCGAGCTCGACGCTCGTCCGGTCGAATGCCGCCGGCAGCCTGAGCCTGAGCTCGTCGGCCCGCAGCGGAGACGGCGGCGACAACGGAGGCCAGGCGGGGACGAGCTTCGCCTCGGCCGTCGGCGAGGCGCTCGGCGACGTCGTCGTGTCGGCGACGGCCCTCTCCGGAAGCGCGGGCTTCACCAACGGCATGGTCCCGACCTCGGGTGCCGATGGCGCGGCCGCGAGTCTCGGCCCGGTGCGGGGCGTCTCGACGGGCGGCGGCGCGGTCGATGTCTTCGGCTCGGCGCAGGGCGGCAGCGGCGGCGATGGCAGCACGCGCGTCGGCGCCGGGAGCGACGCCCTCCTCGTCGACGCCGTCGACGGCGAGACGAGCGGCACGCTCCGCTTGCGACAGGATGCGAGAGCCGGCCACGCGGGTCGCCCGCTCGCGAGCGTCGCACCGGGACTCGGGGCTCGCGGCGGCGACGCGCGCAGCGAGCTCGTCGTTGCGAAGCAGGCCTCGAAGCTCGACATCGTGCTCGAGGCCCGGGCCGGCGACAGTCGTGGACGCGACGCGGTGGGTACCGCGTTCGCCGGGGGCGTCGCGACGACGGCGGCCGACCTGCGCAACGAGCGCGGCGGCATCGATGCCCTCTACCGAAGCATCGGGGGCGTCGGCGCCGGCGTGGTCCTGCAGGATCTGCGCAACGGAACCGGGGGCGCCGCCGTCTCGACGCTGCGCGCCACGACGACCGGCGATGGACAGCGCATCACGATCCGCCCGAACCGCGACGACCGCGGCAGCAATTTCGGATCGACCGGCGGAGCCGGCGGCAGCGCGGATCGGTTCGCACCGACCGCACACGACGTCGGTGGCGACGGCGGGTCTTCCTCGACGACGGTCGACGGCATCGCCCTCGGCGACAGCGAGGTCGACATCGAGGCGGTCGCCGCGGGCGGTGTCGGCGGGCAGGTCGGCACCAACGGCACGGCGGGCCGGGGCGGCGATGCGAGCGCGCAGGCGACGGGAAGCAACGCCGGAGCGAGCGCGGTCTCGGTGCTTGCGGAAGCGCGGGGCGGATTCGGCGGGGGCAGCAGCGGCTTCTCGGGCGTGACGGGCGGCGATGGCGGCGGGGCCCAGGCGACCGCCCACGGCGAGTCGAGCGGCGGCGGTGACGTAACCGCCCGCGCGCGCGTGATCGGCGGGGGCACGACCGTCGGCCAGGGCGCCGACGCCGTGCTCGTCGACTCGGCCTCCGGCCGGACGAGCGGCGCGCTCCGTCTCGTCCAGGAAGCCATCGGCGGCGCACAGTCCTTCCCGAGCCAACCGGGCCGCGCAGGCGCAGGCCGATCCGAGCTCTCGATCGACGACACCGAATCGCGTCGACTCGAGCTCGAGTCCCTCGGCACGGGCGGAAGCGGCCGCGTCGCCGGCTCCGCGCACGCCGCCGCCTCGGGCATCGGATCGGGCGACGTCTCGGTGCTCGCCCGCGCGACCGGCGGCGCGGGGAGCGAGGGCTCGGCGGCGGAGGGTGCCTCGCCGACGATGGGTCGAGTCTACGGCGAGTCGCGCCTCGGCGGGCTCGTCCGGGTCGTAGGCGAGCTGCTGGGCGGCGCTGGTGCGGTCGGCTCGAGCGCCGGCCGCGGCGGCAGCGTCGCCGTCGTCGATGCGGTCGACGGAGCGACCTCGGGTCGCCTCGAGCTCGTGCAACGCGCGACCGGCGGCGATGCCGGCGACGGCGCGACGTTCGTCGACGCGAGTCCCGGCGCGCCGGGCGGATCCGCGACGAATCTCCTGACGCGCAGCCTGCGAACGGCCGAGCTGGCCGTCGAGCTGTCCGCCAGCGGTGGCACGGGCTCGGACGGCGCGACGGGGTCGGGCGGCGCGACGCGCGGGGGCGACGCACGCGCGGAAGCGGTGACGACCAACGAGATCGGAAGTGCTTCGCTCTTCGTCGATGCGAACGGAGGCGATGGCGGCTCCGGGCTCGGGGGCCGGGTCGGCGGCGACGGGGGAGCCGCGAGCCTGCTCGCCTCGCTCCGGACGCTCGGCGAGGGCGACGACATCGCGATCGGCGGCGACGACGGCCTCCATCGTTGGGGCGCCGTCGGCGGGGATGCCCGCGGCTTCGGCGCTTCCGGACCCGAAGGCGGCCACGGAGGGCGCGCCACGAGCCGCTCGCTCGGCACGGCCCTCGGCGACAGCCGCGTCACGGTCTTCGACCGGGCCTTCGGCGGACGCGGCTTCGACGGCGGAGCGGCCGATTCGACGGCGATCGCAACGAACGCAGGCGGATCCCCGACTGTGGCGGCGGCCTTCGCGGAGGGTGGCGTTTCGAGCAGCGGCGGAGTCGGCGGCGACGCGATCGCGCGCGCATCGAGTCAGAGCGGGAGCGGCACGAGCACGGCCGACGCGACGGCCGACACGAATGCGCCGTTCCGGGCCTTCCGAGCGGGCGACGCCCCCATGGCCCATGCGCTGGCCGACGCTGCGGGTGGACTCGCATCGGCCACGACCCGCGCGAGCGGGCGGACCGGCGCGCTCGGCACGATCGGCTCGTTCGTCGACGCGAGCGCGCGGGCCTCGGGCGGCCGCGCCCTCTCCGCCGAAGCGCTGGTCGGCGCCGATCCGGCGCTCGCCTTCGCTTCGACGCGCAACGCGGCGAGCGTGTCGACGGGCGCACATGACTTCGCCGGCGAGCTCGGCCGCTTCGGGCTCGACCTCGACGCGAGCGAGGCGGGACCCGACATCGTGCTCCACGCCGAGGTCGGTCTCTCGATCGGCTCGAGCACGCCCCTCGACGGCGTCTTCGCGAGCATCTACGCGCTGCGCGTCGATTCGGCCGACTTCGCGAATCTCGCGTTCCGCATCTTCGCCGGCGACGCGCTCGTGCTGGCGCAGGACTTCAGCGATTCGGCGTCGGCGCGGCACTTCTTCGCGAGCCCGATCGATCTCGAGGCCCTCGTGTCCCGCCTCCCGAACGGCGACGCGAGCCGTCTCGTCTTCTCGCTCGAGGGAAGCGGCGGCCCTGCGGATGCCGGCTTCGGAATGCTCTTCTCGGTCGGCACGACGATCGTCCCGGAGCCGGGCACGGCACTCCTGCTCGGGCTCGGCCTCGCGCTCCTCGGCGCGAAGCGCGGACCGGCGCGCCTGAGCCACCGCCTCAAGGAAAGGAAGAGATGAGCGAAGCGACCCTCGACGCGAAGGGGCCGGCCGCGACCGCGCCGCGCGCGCGCGTCGCAGACGGCATCGTCTTCGGCGAGGGGCCGCGCTGGCACGACGGTGCGTTCTGGTTCTCCGACATCGGCGCGGGCATCGTCCGGCGCGTGTCGCCTTCGGGCGCGCTCGAGTCGATCGTCGAGGTCCCGGGCCGCCCCTCCGGTCTCGGCTGGCTGCCGGATGGCCGGCTGCTCGTCGTGTCGATGCACGAGCACCGACTCCTGCGCCTCGACCCGGGCGGGCTCGTGCTGCACGCCGATCTCTCCGCCTGGTGTGGCGGCGACGCCAACGACATGGTCGTCGACGCGAGCGGGCGCGCCTACGTCGGCAACATCGGCTTCGAGCTCGAGCGGCAACCGATCGAGCCGCGCTCGACCTCACTCGTCCGGGTCGATCCGGACGGCAGCGCACGGGCCGTGGCCGGCGAGCTGATGGCCCCGAACGGCATGGCCATCACCCCCGACGGCCGCACGCTCATCGTCGGCGAGAGCGGTGCGGGCTGCCTCACCGCCTACGATCTCGACGCGCGCGGCGAGCTCTCCAATCGACGCGTGTACGCCCGACTCGAAGCGGGCGGTGCTCCGGATGGGCTCTGCCTCGACGCCGAAGGCGCCGTCTGGGTCGCGAGCCCGACGACGCGGGCCTTCCTGCGCATTCGCCAAGGCGGCGAGATGACCGACCGGATTCCGACTGGCGACCGCCATGCCATCGCCTGCATGCTCGGCGGCGGCGATCGGCGAACGCTCTACCTGATCACGGCCCCGACGATGAGCATCCGCTCGTCGATCCCGCTGCGGGCCGGGCGCATCGAGTCTCTGCGCGTCGGCGTCGCCGGCGCGGGCCATCCCTGAGCCGGAATTCCGAAGGGCGCTCGCCCTAACGCTCCGGGCAACGCTTCTGGCAAGGCTTCCGGCAAGGCTTCTGCCCGATCCCCGATCGAACGCGCGAGCGAGCCAGACCGACGAGAACGCCCATCCCCGCGAGCAGGGACGCGGCGGTGCCGGGCTCGGGGACGACGTGGTCGACTGCACGGTCGTCGACGCCCGCGCCGAGCGCGATCGCATCCAGGCTGAAGAGCTCCCCGAGATCCGCGGTCGGATGCGCGATGTAGAGGTTCGGGACCGAGACCGTGACGCTCTGGCCGGCGGTCAGCGTCCCGAGATTCCAGGCCACGAGCTCCCCCACCTCGCAGAAGGCGTTGTTGAAGATCTGGGTACAGCCCGATACCCCGCCACCCGTGACCGACCCGAACGCGAAGGTCAGGGCATCCCGCGGCACGCGCAGCGTCAGCGTGACGCCGGTATGGCTCACGACGTCGTTGTTCGTGACGGTCACGTCGACCTTCCACGCCCAATCCGTCTGGTCGAGCGTGAGATCGATCGCGGCCTCGAGCGCTTCGAGCCCGTCGATCTCCGCGATCGAGCTCGCCCGCGCGAGCTGCGGCGGCAGCGCCGCGTCGAAGATCGCGGCCTCCGACCGAAGCAACGAGCCCCGCAGCAGCCCGCCGTCCGTCTGCACCGTCACGCTGCGCGTGCCCGTCCGACCCGCCGGGAGCGTCCCGAGCGACCACTCCACCGTCCCGCCATTCAGCACCCCCGAGTCCGACGCGCCGACGAAGGTCGTTCCGGCAGGCAGCGGCCAGCGGAGCTCGACGTTCGGCGCCGCGCTCGTCCGCGAGGTATTCGCGAAGGAGAGCGTGTAGACCAGGACGTCGCCCGCCGTGACGGGATCCGCGACCTCGTGGACCGCGACCTCGAGCGCGCTCGTCGCATCGACCGCGAGAGCGCGACCGACGCGCGCCTGCTGATCGGCACTCGGGCTCGACGCGGTCGCCCGGAAATCGACGGTCTGGCCGTCGACCAGGCCTGCCACCAGATCTGCCGAGTAGGCGACCGTCACGCTCTGGCCTGCGTTCAGCGTGCCGAGGCTCCAGACGGCGACCTCGCCCGCCGAGCAGCCAGCGTTGTTGAGGATCTGGGTGCAGCCAATGGGGCCGGAGGTCCCCTGCGCCGTGAAGAGCGGATCGATCTCGTGGGGCCAGCGCAGCTGGAGCGTGACCGTCGCGAGATCGAGGGCGCTCCGATTGCTCACCGTCAGCTCGATCGCGAGGGGCTCGCCGGGCGCCGCCGGGTCGGGGCCGACCGCGAGCGCGAGCTCGAGCGGCTCGAGGTCGTCGATCTCCGTCGATGCGCCCGCACGCGCGAGCTGCGACGGCGCCGACGTGTCGGAGAGCGTGGCGACCGCGTCGATCAGGGTCCCGTCGATCAGGCCCGCTCCGGACGCGAGCACGACGCTGCGCGTCCCCGACTGCCCCGGCGCGAGCGTCCCGAGCGACCACTCGACGGCGCTTCCGTTGAGTACACCGCCGTCCGAGGCGCTGACGAAGGTCGTGTCGGCGGGCAGCGGCAGCCGGAGCAGCGCATTCGGCGCCGCGGTCGTCGTCGAGCGATTGCCGAAATGGAGCGTGTAGGCGAGCTCGTCGCCCGCGGCGATCGGATCCCGGACTTCGTGGAGCGAGACGTCGAGACCGTTCGACGCGTCGACGGCGATCGCGCGGCCGACGCGCGCCTGATCATCGACGGTCGTGCTCGTGGCCGTCGCCCGGAACTCGACGATGGAGCCGTCCACCGTCGTCGGCGCCAGATCCGCGGAGTAGGTCACGGTCACGCTCTGTCCGGCGCTCAAGGTGCCGAGGCTCCAGATGCTGGCCTCGCCGGCGGTGCAGGCCGCGTTGTTCGCGATCTGCGTGCAACCGACCGGCGCGAAGGTGCCCTGGGCGGTGAGGAGCGGATCGATCTCATGGGGCCAGACCAGCAGCAGCGTGACCGCCGCGAGGTCGACCGCGGTCGGATTGCTGACGGTCAGCTCGAGCTCGAGCTGCTCGCCCGGCGCCGCCGAGTCCGGTCCGACGACCATCGTGAGCTCGAGCGGGTCGAGCCCGTCGATCTCGGTCGATGCGCCCGCGCGCGCGAGCTGCGGGGGCGACGACGTATCGGAGAGCGTCGCACGGGCGGCGAGCAGTGTTCCGTCGACCAGGCCCAGATCGGAATCGAGCACGACGCGGCGCGTCCCCGATTGGCCCGGCGCGAGCGTCCCGAGCGACCACTCGACGGCGCTCCCGTTCAGCACGCCGCCGCTCGAAGCGCTGACGAAGGTCGTGTTGGCGGGCAGCGGCAGGCGGAGCAGCGCATTCGGCGCGGCGGTCGTCGTCGAGCGATTGCCGAAATGGAGCGTGTAGGCGAGCGCGTCGCCCGCGGCGATCGGATCCCGGTCCTCGTGGAGCGAGACGTCGAGCCCGTTCGCTACGTCGACGGCGACCGCACGCGCCACCTCCGCGCGATCGTCGAAGGTCGAGCTCTGCGCGGTCGCGCGGAACTCGGCGATGGAGCCCTCGGCGACCGTCGCCGCGAGATCGGCGGAGTAGGAGACGGTGATGCTCTGGCCCGCGGTCAGCGTGCCCAGACTCCAGACGGAAGCCTCACCGGCGGTACAGGCTGTGTTGTTGGCGATCTGCGTGCAGCCGATGGGCCCGAAGGTGCCCTGCGAGATCAAGAGCGGATCGATCTCGTGCGGCCAGCGCAGCAGGAGCGTGACCGTCGCCAGATCGAAGGCGGTCGGATTGCTGACGGTCAGCTCGACGTCGAGCTGCTCGCCCGGCGCCGCCGGGTCCGGACCGACGACCATCTCGAGCACGAGCGCCTCGAGCCCGTCGATCTCGGTCAGGGCGCGGGCGCGCGCGACCTGCGGCGTCGTGTCGGAGAGCTCTGCGCTCGCGAGCACCAACGCGCCCCGCGCGAGGCCCGCACCCGAAGCGAGCACGACGTCGCGCGTGCCCGACTGGCCCGGCGCGAGCGTCCCGAGCGACCACTCGACCGCGCCGCCGTTGAGCACGCCGCCGTCCGAGGCGCTGACGAAGGTCGTGTTGGCGGGCAGCGGCAGGCGGAGCAGCGCGTTCGGCGCGGCGTTGCTCGCCGAGCGGTTGCCGAAATGGAGCGTGTAGGCGAGCGCGTCGCCCGCGGCGATGGGATCCGCAGCCTCGTGCAGACTCACGTCGAGCGCGAGCGCGGCGTTCACGGCGATCGATGCGCTCGCGGTCGAGCCGGAGTTCAGGACGGGGTCGAAGGCGATCGGCCCGATGGCGCCGGCGGCGACGGTCGGGGAGAGCGATGCGGTGATGCTCTGTCCGGCGGCGATCGTGCCGAGGCTCCAGATCAGCGTCTCCCCGCTCTGGCAGGCGGCGTTGTTGGTGATCTGGGTGCAGCCGCCCGCCACGGGCGTGGCGACGGCCGTCAGGAAGGTGTTCACCTCGGCCGGGATCGGGAGGCTCAGAATCACGCCCGCCACGTCGCTCCCGCCCGGATTCGACACGGTCACGCGGATCTCGAGCTGCTCGCCGGGGAGGGCGACGCCCGGATTCGCCTCGATCGCGATCGAGAGCTGGGCCGCGGCGGGCGAGGTCGCGAGGAGGCCGAGGGCGAGCATACTCGTCAGCGCGAGGGAGAACGACCGACCTCCGACACGGAGAAGTGACATTGTCATCGAATCGATCCTTTCGCCTCGGAGGGTGCTCTGCGGAATTTTCGCTTCGAACGAGTTCACGGCCGATGTCCGGAGGTCGCGGCGGGGCGCGAAACGCGGACCCGAGCCGGATCGAGCCCATGACTCTGAGGGTTAGTCAGGCTGGATTCGCCACACTCGATGCCACGCTCTCTTATACAGCCGAAATCGAGTCGAGTTCAAGGCCATGCTCCGATCCGGCTGCAAAATCGCCTCGGGACCGATCGCGTTGCGTTGAGCCGGAATCGGCCGACGCGTCTCGCGCCGGACGGCCCCGACGAATCCTCGACGGGGCGTTGCGCGGGGCCGGACCCGGGTGGGTCGGCGGGCGCCGCCTGCGCTCGAAGTTGCGAGTCCGATCGGGCACGGCTGCTCGTGCCGATTGGCCCGACCCGCGACCGGGGATCATTAGGCGTTCCGGCCACCCTCGGGGCCAGGCCGGCGAACGGCTGAAGGCGCTCGCCTCCGAATCATCCGCCCGGATCGGATCGCGGCGGCCCCGCTCTGTGAACCAGCCCACTCGCTGGCCCCACCGACCGGATCCGCCCTGACCCGCCGCGCCTCGCGCCGTCGATCTCCCTGGTACCGGGACGCTGAAGTCCCGCTCCAGCGCGAGGCGCAATCCGATGAGCTCCTTCTCCCGACCGACCCGCTCCGTTCGTTCGCTCCGCTCCTGCTTCTCCTCTTCTCTCTCGTCGGCCTCGACCCTTTCGTCCCTGGTCGCAACCGCGCTGCTGTTCTTCGCAGCGACGCCGACCGAGGCGGCCAAGGTCTCCCTGGCGGTCACCGGAAGCGCGGCCTCGCAGACCGGCGTGCTCGTCGGCGGCGGCGGAGCGGGCGGCGGGCCGCCGGCCCTCACGGCGCCGGCCAACGTGCGCATGAAGTCCCGCAAGCTCTGCACCGCCTCGCCCGCCCAGTCGCCCTGCACGGTCTCCGATGGCACGAGCGTCGCCCAGATCTCCTGGTACGACATCTCGACCGACGACGTGCGGACGTACATCGAGCGCCGGACGGAGCCGAATGGCGCCTGGACGCAGGTCCAGACGATCGCCATGCCCGTGACCTACGCCGCGACCGCCTACGATCACGGCCTCGCCCCCGACACGCGCTACTGCTATCGGCTGACCGCCGAAGCGAGCGATGGTCGGGCCCAGACCTCCGGGACGACCTGTCTCGTCACGCAGAAGCCGGGCGATCTCCCGGTCACCCGCGCGCAGCTCCGGCTCGTCGTCGCGAACGTCCCGAACGGCGGGACGGATGGCCGCTTCACCGTCTCCCTCAACGAGAGCCCCTTCGACCTGCCGAACGGCAACTTCACGGCCATCGCGACCCCCCGCGACGACCTCGAGGCGGGCTCCGACGTCACCTACGAGCTCAACGTCCCCGGTGTCGGCTCCTTCCGCGACGTCACGCGGATCTCGGTCGCGTCGAGCTCGACCGACGAGTTCTGTCTCCAGGAGGTCCAGCTGATCCTGAACGGGAACGACAACAACGGCCTGACCGCCGATCGCGGCAGCGTCGTCTACGAGCGCTTCTACGGCTCGACGGCCACGAGCTGCCGCTGGGTCGGCGGAATCCACGGCGCGCTCCGCGTCGACCACGCCGAGCTGCGCGCCGCCCCCGAGTTCGTCGCGTTCACCGGCGGACAGCCGATCTTCTCCCTCGGCGAAGAGGAGATCGAGGCGCGCCTCGAGCCCATCATCGGCACCCTCTTCCACGAGCGCCGGGACATCGACTGGGACACGGACCAGAGCTCCGCGGTCTCCGTCGCCCAGGCCCCGGGCGGCCAGTCGTTGAAGGTCCACATGGATCTCGAGGGGATCGTCGAAGGGCCGAACCCCGAGGTCGACATCGACTTCCTCGTGACGCCGACCTTCACGCCGACCGCCTCGCCGACGGTCTGGACCCTCGACCTCGCGACGAGCAACATGACGGCCTCGGTCGACTTCAGCTGGTGGGTCGAGCTGCTCGGTGGACTCCTCGATCCCCTCTGCGCGCCGGCCGTGGCGCTGGCCGAGGGACGCGATCCCTTCCTCGACTGCATCTCCCACCTCGAGGACTACATCGAGACCCGGATCGAGGCGAGCTTCGACGCGCCGACGGAGCCGATGACGGTAGCCCTCCCGTCGGGCTGCATCCGGCCGACGGTCACCGTCGCCGCCGATGCGAGCGTCCGTTTCGGCTGCGACGCCTTCCAGCGGACGACGAAGCCGCCGACCACGAAGATCGGAGGCGCGACGACGCTGGGGACGACGACCCGGGGAACGATGACGCTGGCTCGTTGACGAGGCAGGACGAACGGGCCCGAGCGACCGCCATCCGTGATGATGACTCTGGCTGCCATTTCAGGTCCCGGCGTGGTCCAGACGTGGCGGATGCGGGCCGCTCGATTCAGCCCGCGCGCCGCTCGTAGCTCACCGTCAGGATCTCCCAGACGTGTCCGTCGGGCTCGTCCCAGTAGGCGATCCGACCGCCGAGATGGGATCCGACGCGATCGTCGACGGGACCGTGGGGGCCGCTGCGGATTCGGATGTCCGCCGCGCGAAGGCGCTCGAGGATGGCGTCGAACTCGGCCTCCCCGACGCGAAAGCAGAAATGGAGCGTGGGGATCGCCTCCGTCCACTGGTCGAAATCGAGGGTCAGCTCGTCGTTCACGTAGACCGGCGAAAACGGCCCGGCCGCGCCGCTGCGAGCCCAGGGCACACCGAGAATTCCTGCCAATCGTTCCGCAGAGGCCTCGCGATCGCGCGACGGAACCAGGAGATGATCGAGGCGGGCCACCATCGCTCTCCGCCTACTCCGCGATCTTCCGCAGATCCGCGAGCCCGTCCTCGAAGTTCTTCCCCATCATCCCCTCGACGTCGAAGAAGATGCCCATCACGCGCTGGACGAAGGACGCCGGTCCTTCCATCTCCCAGCGGACGTTCGTCGTCCCCGAGGCGGTCGGGGAGAGGACGAAGGCTGCTTGATTGGTCGCGGCGAAGGTCTTGATGAAGTCGAGTCGGATCGGGACGCGCTTCGGCGGATCGACCTCGACGATCTCCATGCTCCCGGTCCCGACCTTCCTGCTCTCCCACGCCGAGACCGCGCCCTTTCCGGCCTGCGGCCCGCGGTACTGGAGCTGGATCGCGGGATCCATCTTCGCCCACGGATTCCAGGTGTTGAAGGCGTGCAGGTCCTGGATCAGCCCGAAGACCTTCTCGATCGGCGCGCGGACCTCGGTGGACCGGACGACGTGGATCGTGTCGGGCTTGCGGAGCGCGAGGACGAGAACGGCCGCGATCACCGCGGCGAGCAGAAAAGCGACGAGGAGCATGGCGCGGCCCTCCCTCCGGTCACCGCCGGGCGGTGCCGTCGCTCGATCCTACACCGAGCCTCTCGGGTGTGCGCCGTCGACGCGGCCGGGGGGGTCGCGAGGCCTGCCGGTCGGCCGGGCTCCTCGCCCGCACGGGCGCGGGCGCGGCGGACTCGAGCGCCCGCAATCGCGTCCTCCCGGGCGATCCCGAGCGGGCCGTCGGGGCCCGCTTGTCTCCTGCCGATCCCCGTCGCAAAGTCTGGAGGAGTCGACTCGGAGGTCGGAGCCATGGCGACGGCGATCAGCAGGGAACGAACGGCGGCCCAGGCGGAGAACCCGGCGAAGGCGGAGCGGTCCGATCGGCCCGACGAGTCCGACTGGCGGAACATCTTCGGCGGCCTGCGCCAGGGCCAGATCCATCCCGAGGGCTGGTATGCGGTCGCCCTCTCGAGCGAGGTCGAGCCCGGCCGGATCACGGGCCGGCCCTTCCTGAACGGCCGCGTCGCGATCTATCGCAAGCGCTCCGGCGAGCCCGTCGTCGTCACGGCCTTCTGCCCCCACATGGGCTCGGATCTCGCCTCGGGCGCGATCGTCGGCGACGAGCTGCGCTGCAACTATCATCATTTCCGCTTCGGACCGGACGGGCGCTGCGCCGGCGTGCCGGGCAACAACAGGATCCCGCCGGGTGCCGCGCTCTTCAGCTATCCGACGACCGAGCGCTTCGGCCTGGTCTGGGCCTACAACGGCGAGACGCCGCTCTTCCCGCCGCCGGAGGTCCGCGACTTCCCCCACGATGGCCTCGTCTCCCGCGCGCGCCGCGCCCACGTCTACGAGAACGTCGCCCCCTGGCTCCCGATCGGGAACACCTTCGACTTCCTCCATCTGCGCCACGTCCACGCCCTGGGCTTCGACTTCGACTTCGACCGCATCCGCTGGGGCGCCCACGAGGCGGAGTACGAGATCGACTTCGACTCCCCCGACATGGGCAGGATCGAGCAGCGCATCCGCGTCACCGGAACCAACATCTCGACCCACGTCACCGTCGGCTCGTCGACGACCGTCGGCGTCACGACCGCGACGCCGGTCGGCACGTCCCTCGAGCTCTACATGGTCGCCTGCGCCCCGAAGGACGCGACGCGCACGCCGGAGTCGATCGATGCGGAGCTGCGCGAGCAGGAGCGCTTCGTCGACAACCTGCTCGCCGACGACATCCGCGTCATGACCGGCATCGCCTTCCGCGCGGGCACCTTCCTGCAGGAGGACCAGCCGATGGCGCGCTGGCTGCGCTGGGTCCACGCATTCCCCGTCGCGGACCCGGCAGCGCGATACCGTTAGGCGTAGACTCGACGGCCATCCGGACGACCCGTCGTTCGTTTCCAGAGGAGGAGATCCGATCCATGAGGCGATTCCAGAACCCGTCGGCCGGCCCGACACCCGCCGCATTCGCCACGCTCGCCGCCATCGCCGCGCTGACCAGCTTCGCCCTCGCGCCCCGGACCGCGGAGGCCCAGTCCGGCAGCATCCTCGACCGGATGCGCGAACGCGCCGCCGAGCGGGCCCAGTCCCAGACCGAGAACGAGGCGGGAGAACGGGTCGACTCGGCCGTCGACAAGACCGTCGATTGCGCGTTCAACCCGATCGAATGCGCCAAGAAGGCGCCGGCTCCGGGAACGACGCCGACTTCGACGCAGACACCGCCGGCCGGCACGCCCGGCGCCACGCCCGCCGCCGACGCGACCGAGTGGTATGCGGAGAGCCAGGGCAAGCGCGTCGGGCCGATGCCGCGCGGCGAGCTCGACGCGCTCGTCACCCGGGGCGAGGTCAAGCCCGAGACGCTGGTCTGGCGCGAGGGCATGAGCGGATGGACGGCGGCAGGCTCGGTCGACGAGCTCGCGCCGGCCTTCAAGAAGGTCCCCCCGCCGCTCCCGCCCCAGCGCTCCGGGCCGCCGCCGCTGCCGAGCCGTTGAGTCCGGAGCCCCCCCCCCCCCCCCCCCCCCCCCCCCCCCCCCCCCCCCCCCCCCCCCCCCCCCCCCCCCCCCCCCCCCCCCCCCCCCCTAGCTCGGAGTCCCGGGATGAAGTCCCACACCGAATACCTGACCCTGAACCTGCCGGCCCGCATGGCCTTCGAGAACATCACGCCGCGGATCGAGGAGATCGTCGCGAAGAGCGGTGTCCGCGAGGGCCTGGTCCTCTGCAACGCCATGCACATCACGGCCTCCGTCTTCATCAACGACGACGAGTCCGGGCTCCACGCCGACTACGCCCGCTGGCTCGAGGGACTGGCCCCTTTCGACGCCTCGCCCGCCCGTTATGCCCACAATCGGACCGGCGAGGACAACGCCGACGCCCACCTGAAGCGCCAGATCATGGGCCGCGAGGTCGTCGTCGCGATCACCCGGGGCAAGCTCGATTTCGGGCCCTGGGAGCAGATCTTCTACGGCGAGTTCGACGGGCGGCGGGCGAAGCGGGTGCTCGTCAAGGTGATCGGGGAGTAGGCGGCTCGATCTCCGCGCGTGAACCCGCCGGGCGAGCGCTGGACGGCGCCACGTCGAGCCCTTACCGTCCGACGCGATCCGGAACTTGTGATCACGAACAGGAGTGGGAGAACGATGAGCAGCGCGCTTCGACTGGCTTTGGCCCGGGACATTTCGCCGCGGCGACGCGTGAGCCGCGTGAGCCGCTCGGTGCGCGGGCTGTGTGCGGCGATGGCGATCGCGATGACGGTGGGCGCGCTGTCGCCCGACGTCGCCCTGGCGGCGCCGAAGTCGCGCTACACGCCGGCCCGCAAGGTTGGTCGCGGCTTCGCGAACACGATCCTCGGCTTCCTCGCGATTCCCGGGCAGATGACGGTCCAGACCCGGGAGCGCGGCCCCGCGACCGGCCTCCTGATCGGCTTCGGCATGGGGCTCGGCTGGTTCGTCGCGAGCGAGGTCCTCGGGGTCTACGAGATCCTGACCTGCCCCTTCGAGGCGCCGCCGGGCTACAAGCCGATCCTCGAGCCCGAGTTTCCCTGGGAATACTTCGAGGAGTAGGCCGGCTCATCCCGGGCGGGTGCGCCCGAAGCCTGCACCGAAGCGCGATCCCGACCTCGCCTCGGCCGCCTACGGCTTGCAGCTCGGCCGGCGACCCGCCGCACGAGCCTGCTCGTAGAGCGGCATGACCTCCGGGATCTTCGCCTGGAGCTGCGCGATGCGCGTCGTGCTGCTCGGATGGGTCGACATGAACTCGGGCGGCGCCTGGCCTCCCGCCCGGGCCATGTTCTCCCAGAGCGTCACCGACTCCCGCGGATCGAAGCCCGCGCGCGCCATCAGCTCGAGTCCGATCACGTCGGCCGCGCTCTCCTGACCCCGGCCGTAGGGCATCAGGACGCCGTACTGCAGCCCGAGCCCGAGCGCGCCCATCAGCGCCTGCTTCTCCGGCGTGTCGGCTCCGACCAGGATCGCCCCGAGCTGCATGCCGGTCTGCGCGATCGTCGACTGGGACATGCGCGCGTTGCCGTGGCGGTCGAGGACGTGGCCGACCTCGTGACCGAGCACGGCGGCGAGCTGGCCCGGCGTGTTCGCGACGGGGAGGATGCCGGTATGAACGCCGATCTTGCCGCCCGGCAGCGCGAAGGCGTTCGCCGTCTCGTCCTCGAAGACCTCGACCTCCCAGCTCGTCACCGAGACCTTCGCGGCCTGTTCCGGCGGCACGACCGCGGTCACGGCGTTGGCGACGCAGCGGACGTAGGTGACCTGGGTCGAGTTCGAGGCCTTGGGCGTCTTGCTCTTCATGTCGGTGAACGCCGTCGCGCCCATGCTCGCCATCTGCGATTCGGGAAAGAGCAGGATCTGCTGCTGGCCGGTCATCGAGGTCGCGCAGCCGAAGAGCGGCGCGCACGCGACGAGCGCGAGCAGCGCGACGAGATCGATCCGGAATCGGCGAACGAACGACATGGAGCTCTCCTGTGATGGCGGCCTCTGAACTGGCGGCCGCCGAGTTGGCGGCCTCCGAGTTGGCGGAGAGGGTGGGATTTGAACCCACGAGGACTTTCGCCCTGCCGGTTTTCAAGACCGGTGCCTTCAACCGCTCGGCCACCTCTCCGCGGCAGCGCCGGTAGGCTAGCGCGGAGCCCATGCACGCAGCCCCCTCCTCGCCGATCGACGCGGCGCGGAGGGGGCGCGGAGGTGATGCGCTCAGCCGAGGCGGCGCTTGCTCGCCGCGAGGCCCGCGAGGCCGAGGCCCATCAGGAGGGCCGTGCCGGGCTCGGGGATGACCGCGATGAAGCCCTCGGTCAGCCCGTTGTGGGTCCCGGTGCCGACGATCGTGAGGCCATCGGCCGAGATGCCGGAGGCGTCCGTCAGGGTCCAGCCCGTGAGATCGACCCCGAGCGATGCCAGCACGATCGAGAGATCGCGCATGCCGTTCGACGCGTCCCAGATGAACGCGCGCTGGCCGGCCGCCGAGCTGCCGCGACCGACGACGACGCTGCCATCCGCCGAGAGATCCGTCGCTTCGCTGAAGAAGCTGCCGCCGGGCAGGTCGCCGAGGCCCTGCATGCCGTTCGCCGAGCTCCAGATCATCGCCTCGAGACCGGACGCGGAGGTTGCGCGACCGGCGACGATCGTCCCGTCCGCCGACACGCCCGAGGCGAAGCTGCCGAAGCCGCCACCCGGCAGATCGCCGAGGCCCTGCATGCCATTCGTCGAATCCCAGACGAACGCCTCGACGCCGTTCGCCGAGATGCTGCGTCCGACGACGATCGAGCCGTTCGCCGAGATGTCGGCGGCCTGGCTGTTCGCCGCGCCGCCCGGCAGATCGCCGAGGCCCTGCATGCCGTTCGTTCCATCCCAGAGAAAGGCCTCGTTGCGGCCGCCGCCGGTCTGGCCGACGACCTTCGTGCCGTCGCCCGTGACGGCATTGGCCTGGCTCGACGTCGCCCCCGATAGGAAGCCGAGGCCGACCATGCCGTTGGTCGAGTCGTAGCGGAACGCCTCGTTCAGGAAGAACGCGTCGTTGCCCTGGCCGACGACGACCGCGCCGTCGCCGGAGACGTCGTTCGCGATGCTCGAGAACTGACCGCCCGGCAGATCGCCGATCGACTGGAGACCGGTCGACGAGGTCCACACCGCCGCGACCTGACCAGCAGGCGACGAGCTCCGGCCGACGACGGTCGAGCCATCGGCCGAGACGCCGAAGGCGAACGTGTTGATCGGGGTGCCGAGTCCGCCGAGGCCCGTCAACGAAGCGGCGGTCGCGGTGACCGAAGAAATCATCGAAGCCGAACTCAACGCCAACAGAAATGCCCAATGCCGCAGCTGCACGAAACCCCTCCCACGCGGAATCCGCGATCGAAAAATCAGATTCTGGACAGGGGTAGAGCCCGGCGGGTCGCAAAAATGCGGAACCCTCCCCTTCCCGATTCGCATTGAACACGCATCGCGAAATAAAAGCAAGGAAAAGTTTGACACCGACGCGATTTCCGGGACACCGCACGCCGCGCGGCCGGCGCTAGCATGAGTTCATGGACCTCGAGCTCCGATCGAAACGCGCCCTCGTGACCGGCAGCTCGCGCGGCACCGGCGCCGGCATCGCCCGCGTGCTCGCCCGCGAAGGTGCGATCGTCTTCGTGCACGGCTTCGAGCGCGAGGCCGCGGAGACCGTCGCCAGGTCGATCCGCGACGAGGGGCTCGATGCGCGCGCGGTCGCGGGCGACATCAAGACGGATGCCGGCGCACGGGCGATCGCGGCGGAGATCGGCGAGATCGACGTCCTCGTCAACAACTACGGCGTCGCCGAAGGGGGCTCCTGGGAGAGCCCGACCTCGGATTGGATCGACGTCTACGAGAAGAACGTGCTGTCCGGCGTGCGCCTCGTGCAGGCCTTCACGCCCGGCATGAAGTCCCGCGGCTGGGGCCGCGTCGTCTTCGTGAGCACCGTCGGCTATGCGCGCCCGAACTCGCGCATGCCCCACTACTACGCCTCGAAGATGGCCCTCGTCAACATGACGCTCTCCCTCGCCAAGGAGCTCGCCTACACCGGGATCACCGTCAACTGCATCAGCCCGGGCATCATCGCGACCGCCGAGATCCGCGAGATGTTCGAGCGCCGCGCGATCCAGAAGGGCGAGCCCGCGGACTGGGCCTCCCTGGAGCAGAAGATCGCCCGGGGCGAGATGCCGAATCCGGCCGGGATCGTCGGCACGCCCGAGGACATCGGTGAGCTCGTCGCCTTCCTCGCGAGCGATCGCGCCCGCTACGTCAACGCGGCGAACATCCGCATCGATGGTGGGGCCGCCGACTCGACCCACTAGCCGGTCTCGGCCGATCGGATCGTGCTAGGCGCCCGGTGCAGCCGACGGGAGCCGGCGGGTCTCGAGCTCGTCGAGGATGGCGCGGTGGCGCAGGCGGCCGAGGGCGTAGCCGCCGGCGACCAGGGCGCTCAGGACCACGAAGATCGAGGGGACGAGGGCCGTCATCGCGCGGAGCGTCCAGACGACGACCTCGTCGTTGCGCTCGCCGGGCCGGAAGCCCGCGAGATCGAGCACCAGGAAGGCCGCCGCGACGCCGATCGCCCCGGCGATCTTGCGGGTGAACGTGAAGACACCGACGTAGAGGCCCTCGCGCCGCTCGCCCGAGGCGAGCTCGTCCTCGTCGGCGACGTCGGCGACCATCGACCACGGGATCATGTCCGCCGCCGAATACCCGATCCCCGCGAGCACCGTCGAGAAGAGCGTCACGACGAACGGCCACTCCGGCTGCACCACGAACAAGCAGCCGAGACCGAAGACCCAGCCGATGCAGCCGTAGCGGTAGACGGTCGCCTTGTCGCGCCCGCGCGAGAAGCGCAGCCAGGCCGGCATCGCTCCGGCGACCGCCACGAGGAAGACGCCCATCACGATCTCGAAGTCCTCCGGTCGCCCGATCACGTAGGTGAAGTAGTGGAGGAAGAGCGCGAGGGGGAGATCGATCGCGATGCGGCCCAGGGTGAAGAGCGTGATCAGACGGCGGAAGCTCTGGTTGCGGAAGAGGAGCGCGAAATACTCGCGGGTCGAGCTCTCGCGCCTCGCGATCGCCCCGCCCCGCTCCCAGGTCACGCGCCAGATCGGCACCCAGGGCAGAACGATCCAGACCGCGAGGACCAGGCCCGCGATCTGCCACGCCCGGGCATCGCCGCCGAGCGCCTGGGCGAGGGGGCGGAAGACGACGAGGGTGAAGAGCGTGCCGAGGATCGAGGAGACGGCGCGAAAGGTCGCGAGCGAGGTCCGTTCATGATAGTCGTCGGTCAGCTCGGGCAGGATCGCCTGATAGGGAACGGCGACGACGGTCATGCAGAGGCTGATGACGGCGTAGAGTCCGGCATAGTAGGCGAACTGAAGCCCGGTCGAGCCGATTGGTGGGGCCGCCCAGAGCGCCGCGAAGGAGACCGCGAAGGGCAACGCGCCGATCAGCAGGTAGGGCCGCCGCCGACCTGCCTTCCAGGTCGTGCGGTCCGAGATCCGCCCCATCAGGACGTCGGAGATCGCGTCGCTCACGCGCCCGACCAGCGGCACGAGGCCCGCGAGCCCGACTCGCATGCCGACGACTTCCGTCAGGTAGAACGGGAAGATCATCGCGAGCGCGACGAGGGCGACGTTGATCGAGTGGTCCCCCAGGCCGTAGACGATCTTGACATGAAGCGGCAGGCGCTGGGATTCCACGCGTGGACACTACACGATCACTCCCGCGCCCGACTATGCTGCGCCCATGACCCAGCCCCCGCCGTCCGCCGACCGCGAAGCCGTCGCCGTCGCCTCTCTTCCTTCGCCCGCCCCGACCGCCGACGAAGCCCACCGCCTCGCCGCCCTCGACTGGATGCGCGGCTTCGTGATGGTCCTGATGGCGGTCGACCACGCCTCGGCGACGTGGAACGCGGGTCGCGTCGCCGCCGACTCCGCCTACCTGCTCGATCCCGCGACCGGTGGCCCCGCCTGGATCCCCGGGACGGAGCTCGACCTCGCCCAGTTCCTGACGCGCTGGATCACCCACCTCTGTGCCCCGACCTTCCTCTTCCTCTCCGGCACCTCCCTCGCCATGAGCCTCGAGCGCCGCCGTGGTCGGGGCGCTTCGGAGCGCTCCCTCGATCGCCATCTCTTCATCCGTGCCCTCGTCATCCTCGGCATCGAAGGCGTGCTCACGCTGCTCTCGGGCCAGGGCGTGCTCCTGCTCCAGGTGCTCTATGCGATCGGGGCGTCGATGCTCGCGATGATCGCGTTGCGGCGCCTGCCGACCCGGGCGCTGCTCCTGCTCGGGCTCGCCTGGCTCGCGGGCAGCGAGCTCGTCGTGACGACGCTCTTTCCGCCGCCGGGCGTCGGCGCGGGCGCCGCGTCCGCCGCCGCAGCCCCTTCGCTCCTCGCGCGGCTCCTGCTCGTCCCGGGCTTCAGCTCGGGCGCCTTCGTCCTCTATCCGATGACCCACTGGCTCGCGATGATGCTCCTCGGCTGGGCCTTCGGACGGCATCTGCTCGCCCGGGGCACGAGCGAGGCGGCGAAGCAGGAGACCGAGAAGCTGCTGCTCTTCTCGGGACTCTCGTCGCTCCTCGTCTCGCTCTTCCTGCGGCGCTGGAACCTCTACGGCAACATGGGTCTGCTGCGCGACGATGCCTCCTTCGTCCAGTGGCTCCACATGAGCAAATACCCTCCGGCGCTCGTCTATTCGCTCTTCGAGCTCGGCCTGATGGCGCTCTTCCTCGTCGCCTTCCTCCAGTACGAGCGGCGGATGCGCGGGCGACCGCGGAGCCGGAATCCCCTGCTCGTCTTCGGACAGACCGCCCTCTTCTTCTACTTCCTGCACTTCCTGGTGCTGGGCGGCTCGGCCGTGGCGATCACGGGCGGGATCATGCAACGGGGCCTGATCGAGACCTGGCTCGCCGCCGCGGGGACCCTCGCCGTCCTCTACCCCGTCTGCCTCGGCTTCCGCGCCCTGAAGCGGCGTCATCCGAATAGCATCCTGCAATACGTCTGACGGCGGATCGGGACGGCCCGACTCGAACCGGCTCGACGAAGAATTCTTCTCGACACGGAACCGTGTCTTCGATTGCGCTCTCCCATCGTTCATCCCACGAACGAAAGGAGACCGCCATGCGACCGAGCCCCCTCTTCCCGACCGAGCATCCCTCCTCGAATCCGCTTCGCATTCCGCGAACGATCGGCACGACCCTCGGAGCCGGCCTGGCCCTTTGCGCCGGCATCGAGCTCTGGGCCCCGGAGACCAGCAGCGCCTGCTTCGAGTCCCCGTACGACCTCGAAGATTCCATCTCCCTCGAGGTCGCCCCTGGAAGGAATACGGAGGTCAAGATCGGCGGCATGAGCCGAGCGGGCGAAGGCCCGGCCTGCTCGGCCTGGGTCTCGGTGCCGCTCTCGGCCTTTCCGAGCTCGCGGCTCGCGACGCGCCCCGCCGACGTCGCTCGCTCGCTGCGGGACGTGGTCGAGAAGATGGGGGCGACGGAGTGCACGATCATGGTCGTGCACGAGAACGACACACAGGACGAGATCGCCGAGCACGAGCTCTGCCTCAGCGAGACCTTCCGCTTCGGCGAGCGACGGGTCTGGTCGACCGGGCCGGAATCCTTCTGCTGGGAGCCGGAAGCAGAGGAGCTCGTCTCCGTCGAATAGCGCGGCGACCGGGCTCGGGCGCTCCGTGGCGCCACGCGGCGCCCGAAGCGCCCGAGGCGCGCTCCGGTCCCGGGGCGCTCGAGGCGTGCACGGAGCCCGAGTCGCTCGAGGCCGCGACATCCATGCGATGCGCACTATCCTCGTGCGGAATCGATCGATCCCGCACGAGGAGCACGCCCATGGGCGAGTACCGCAATCCCCCGCCGCACCGCTTCGAGCAGGTCTTCAACTTCCGCGACCTCGGCGGACACACGACCCGAGACGGTCGCCGGGTCGCCCGCGGACGACTCCTGCGCAGCGGCCACCTCGGCCGCGCGAGCGAGGGCGACGTCGCGATCCTCGGCCGCTACGGCCTGCGCCGCGTCTTCGACTTCCGCACGACGAGCGACATCGAGGAGGAAGGCGCCGATCGCCTGCCGCCGGGCGCGAGCAACGTGCGGCTCCCGATGCCCGATCCGGCGAAGGGCGCGGACATCCGCCGACTCATGACGGAGAACCCGCCCGAGAAGCTCCCCGAGATCTTCGGCGGCGGCCGCGCCGAGGCGATGATGCGCGCTTCGGCGGCGGGTCTCGTCCGCGAGCGCCGCGAGCCGTACGCGCTCTTTCTGCGGGAGCTCGCGAAGGACGATGCCTGCCCGGCGCTCTTCCACTGCTCCGCCGGCAAGGACCGTGCGGGCTGGGCGGGTTCGGTCGTGCTGCTCTCGCTCGGAGTCCCCTAGGAGCAGGTCGTCGAGCAGTATCTGCTCTCGAATCGCGCGGCGGCGGAGATCGTCGAGCGCAACCGTGCCCCGGGCCGCGAGTCCTGGGGCAGCGAGATCCTGGCGCCGCTGATCGGCGTCCGCGCCGAGTACATCGAGTCGTCCTTCGCCGCCGTGCGCGAGGACTGGGGCGACTTCGACCGCTATCTCCACGTCGGCCTCGGCATCAGCGAGGCCGAGCGCGAAGCACTCCGACGGAACCTGCTCGAGTAGGCGGGCCGACGGCTTCACCGTCGCTCCTGCCGGGTCGCTTCAGCCGTCCGTCGAGAGCAGCTCGAGCAGATTGCCGTCGGGATCGCGGAAGTAGACCGACTGCCCGAGCTTCCCGTCCGCCGCCGGCCGGGGCACCGGCCCGTCGACGATCTCGACCCGATTGCGCTCGAGCAGCGCGACCGCCTCGGCGATCGGCCCGTCGAATCGGAAGCAGACGTCCTCCGACCCCGGCATCGGCACCCGCGCATGGGGCTTCGCCGGCGCCGAAGCCGAATGGATGCTCATCCGACTCTGCCCGACCTGCAGGATCACGACGGGGATCTTCCCCGCCCGCCACTCCGCCTCGTAGAGCGTCGTCGCGCCGAGCACGCGCTTGTAGAAGTCGAGCGTCGCGTCGACGTCGGCGCAGGTGAGGGCGACGTGGTCGAGGGATCGGATGGGCATGGGGTTGGGCTCCTCGCGAGAGCGAGAGAATGACACACGGACACACGCGCGGAGGCAGCCGAGCATCCGCCGCGAGGTTCACGCGGGACCCCCTCGCGGCTGCGGAGGCTCACCGCGCGTTCACCGGGACTTGCTCGAGCTTCCTTCCAGAGCGGCATTGCTCTGATCCACGTCGCGATCCGCCCGGATCGTGAAGAACCGCGCGCGTGCCAGCTGTGCGAGCAACCTTCTCCAGACCACGCCGGCCCCCCGGCTCTTGCGAGCCTGGGAAGTCACGACCGCGATTGCGGCCGACTCCCGCTCGCGCGCCTCGCGAAGGGCCTCCTTCGCACGCTGCTGGGCGCCGATGGCGCCGGCGACGTTGCGCGCAACGAACTGGTCGAGAGTCACCGCAATCCCGAGCTCGACGGCGAGCTCAGCCTGTACCTCGATCCCGTTCTCTTCGTAACGCGCCCGGACGATCACTGTCTCTGCGGGCTGCATGAGCTCACTGACGCTCATGCGTCCTTCGGAATCGATGGTGGCCGACCCGGCAGGCTCGACGCTCCAGGTCGAGATCCGGGTACGATCGCGCACCCGCCCATCGGCATACTCGACGAACGCCGAGTATTCGGTCGTCGCGAACTCCTTCGCATCCGCCGGGCCGACGATCTGCAGCGAGGTCGGCGGCGCCACGGAGAACCCGGGCATCGCGATCGCCGTCACGGTCGCTTGCGATGCGATGTAGAGCGTATCGTCGGCGAGGGCCATGTGGCCCGCGACCGGATACGACCATTCGCTCTGACCCGAGCCGACGTCGAGCGCGTGGGTCGCTGTCGTCGTGCGCACGAGGAGGTGCGATTCGGTCACGATGAGCGGCGCGGTCGCCGTGCCGGCCGGTGGCGTCCAACGCCAGATCACGGTGCCATTCGACTCCGCCCGTGCCTCGACCGTCCCTCCATTGATCGCGTAGATCACGCCCTTCGCGACCGAAGGCTGCCCGGAGAAGTTGCCATCCAGCTCGAGCGCGATCCGCCTCGACGACAAATCGAAGGCAATGAGACGCCCGTCGTGGATCGCGATTACGTCGTTCTGCGTTCCGAGCACCGGTGCCAGATTCATGCTCCAGCCGTCCCAGTCGAAGTTCGGGTCGGCGATCTGAGCGACCGGTGTTCCCGTCTCCCGATCGAACACATAGAGCGCCGGCGAATATTCGCCGACGTAGGCATAGGCGTGATGGTCGTCGATGGCCGGGGTGAACTGGTCGTACTGCGGGAGGTCGGCGAACCAGCGATTTGCGCCCGTGAACGCATCGAACGCGTACATGCCGCCGTAGTACCCGCCATTCACGTACACGACGCCCCGGTCGATCGTCGGCGCGTAGTAGCGCTCCCATTGCGCGGCGTGCGGAGACTGGAACACGACTGCGCCCGTCTCCGCATCGAAGGCCCAGAGATACGTGTCCGACGAGTGGTTCCCGGTCTGGATGTAGACGTTCCCGTAGCCGTAGGACGGCGGGTTGACCGAGAAGGGCGTACCGAAGTCGTGCGACCACATTGGCTCGCCATCCCGTCCGTCGAGGACGAAGAGCGCCTGCCCGTTGCTGAAGTATCCGAGGGTGGACGCGAAGACCTTGCCGTCGGCCGCGGTGATCGGATTGAGGGTCACGCCCGGCGCGACCTCTCGTTGCCAGCGGAGGCTGAACTGCGACGGATCGAGGACGACCGGCACGAACCCGCTGTGTCGCTCGTCGCCCTGGTAGGTCTCCCACGAATCTCCTCTTTCGTCGACGACGTCTTCGCTGCAAAGAACGCTTCGCGTGGCCGTCGCGCTGAGTCCATCGATCTCGAAGCGGGCCTGGATCGAGAGCGCCATACCCACGCAGCCGTCGCCGGTCGTCGTCAGATCACCGCCCTCGATCGCAGCGATCGTCTCGGGCCCTGCGCTCCAGACCGCCACGCGGCTCACGTTCTCCCGCACGTCGCCCTCGTACGTCGCGATGGCGGAGAACGACGCCGTCGCGCCGGCGAGGACCTGGCTCGGCCCGGCGATTTCGAGCCCGACGAGAGGCGGGCGGCGGCTCGAGGCAAAATCGACCGTACCGTCGTTCGAGATGGAGACGGCCGATTGGAACGTCGTGACATCGAACGTCTGGCCGCCAACCAGCGTGAAGGTCGCTTCGAAGGGGGCAATGGCGCCGACGGGCGCACTCCAGTAGTTGAAGCGCGGCTCCGTGTAGTTGGCGGGTAGGTTCGAGAGGATCCTGGCCTCGCCGACGATCCTTCCGACGCTCGAACCGACCTCCGCCTCGAGAACCAATGGACCTGCGTCGCCGAGTGTCCCGTTCGACGAATGATCGCCGGAGTCGTAATCGGTGTGATCGAAGAGCGTTCCGGACGCCGGCGGAAGGAAGAAGAATCGCAGGGTGGTTCCCGAGACTTCGACATGATCGAAGAAGGAAGTCGTCGCGCGGTACGAGCCGGCTCCGCTGGTCCAGCTCGACCCGTCGCTCAGCCAATAGCGCTTCGCCGGGCCGAAGATCATGAGCCCCGACGAGGGAGCGTACGTCGCGTAATAGGTCGACCCGAACTCCATTCGATCGATCGTCACCCGCCCCGAGGCCGACTGACTGACCACCGCCCCAGCGACTTCCGGCGACTCCAATGCGCCCGACGAGATCGAGACGCCCTCGGCGTCGACGGTGACTCCGGTCTCCGGATCCGTTCCCATCAGCCTGACTCGCTCGTCGACGAACGCGGATGTGCCCGGCGGGCCAGCCTCCCCTGCGGGCGCCTGGTCGAGCGGACCATCGGGCCCGGCAATCGAGCGGGTCGTCGCTCCGGTCGGATCGACGACCGTCCGGGCCTGCTCGTCCGTCGCGCGGCCGGCGAGCGGGCCGAACGCAATCACGAAGAGAGCGAGCAGGAAGATGAAGATCGATCGGCGAGGGGATCGACGGTCGCCCATGACTCCTCCTGAATGACTGGGTAGCCAGATTCGGTTCAGCCTATCACGCCCAACCCGATCGAGGTGCAGTATGTCATCAGGTGACACAGTTCCCGGTGCCTATCAAGCTCCGATGGACATGATGGCTCGAGCGATCGGTTCGGCATCGATGCCTCGCGCGGAGTGAATCCGAGAGATGCGGCTTCGACTCCCTCCGCCGCACGACCAACCGCCGATCGCCGGAATGCGCCGCGCGAGGCGACGGACACGACGATCCAATCGAGTCAAAACGGCCCCATGCCGTCCTCGAGAACAGAGCGAATGCATGGGTTCGGCGAGCGCGACTGGTCCGGAGGTCTGCACGAGGCAATCGAGACAGGGCCTCGATGCCGTTCGACCGACCCGCTCCGAATGCAAGCGATCCATCGATGGCCGAGTCTTGGGCTTCGGCGGTCGACTTTCCATCCGGACCGCAGGCACGAAAGCGACCGAGACCTGCCTGGCGATCCGCCATGGAGGACCGCCGTCGTGCAGGTTGGTCGATGGACGTCGCACACCGGGCGACAAAAATTCCGCGATCCAGCGGGATCGATGCGTCGCGATCCGTAGGCATCGGGCAGAAACACGGACGAGGCCGATCCCCGGTCGGGAGCGGCTAGCGCTCGCCCACCAGCGCCCGGACCACCCCCTCCACCGCCCGATCCGCAATCCCCTTCATCTCTTCATCCGTCCGATCCTGGATCGGATGCTCGACGTAGACCGCCGAGGCCTTCGCCCCGAGCGCCTTCGCCTGCGCATCGGCGCCCGTGACGAACTCGACCGTCGCGACGAAGACGGAGGGAATGCCGCGATCTTCCAGGTCCACCGTGTCGTGCACACTGCACGACGTGCAGCTCCCTCAATCGGCGAGCGCTTCGACCACCGCGTCGCATTTCTGCGCGATCTCATGGCGCAGGTCGATGGGGGCGGGCTTCGTGAAGGTCGGCTTCTTGAAGCGCAGGACCTTCGCGCCGCGCTCGACGAGGCGCGACTCGATGCGGTCGAGGAAGACGTCGCCGCGGGCCTTCGCGATGTCGAGCAGGCCGATCGTGCGGCCGGCGAGCTCGGGGAGGCGCGGGGCGCGCAGGCGCTCGGCCGGGACGGCTTCGCTCGTCGGATCGAGAAGGATCGTCATGGCTTGATCTCCCGGGCGAGGGTCTGACTGCCGAGCTCGCCGCCCGCCCATCCGGGGATGATCGCCGAGAAGAGCCCGGCGCCGCCACCGGCATGGACGATATGGATGCCGCGGTCGCGGAACTTCGGAATCCGCCGCCCGCGCACCGACTGCGGCAGCCCCTCAGCGATGCCCAGCGCGCCGCGGACGAGATCGTCGCCGGACATCGTCGTCAGCTCCATCAGGCGCTCGCGAAGCCGGTCCCGCGACCAGCCCGCCTCCCGGAAGACCCGCGAATGATCCGGCGAGACGACGAGGATCGCGTCGAAGGCGAGCACCGCCTTCGGCGAGAGCATCGCGCGCAGGTGATAGGCGAAGGTCGAGGCGAGCTCCTCGGGCGTCCGTGCGATCTGATCGACGAGCGTCCGCGGCCCTTCGCCCGGGAAGATCGTCACCACGTTCTGTCCCGCCTCGAAGCCGAAGTCCGTAGACAGCGGTGTCCAGGGCGACCCCTCTTCGTCCTCCGCGAAGCAGAAGCCGAGCTTCCCCGGATTGCCGAGGGTCGCGCGGTCGACCTCGCCCGGGCGCCCGCCGCCGACGTTGCGGATCACGAGCTGGAGCGCGCGGCCGATCGTCGAGTTCGCGCGGTTGCCCTGGCCCAGGGCGTTGATGCCCGAGTTCATCCCGATCGCGCGCCGGATCGGTCCGTTCACGACGAGCACCGGCCCGACCGACATCGTCGTCGCGAGGACGCCGTGGATGTTGAACTCCGGCGTGCACGCCATCTCGACCGCCGTCAGCACGACCGGCAGGTACTCGGGCTTGCAGCCCGCCATCACGGCGTTGATCGCGACCTTCTCGACGGTGCATGGGGACGAGATCCGGGGGTACGACGGCGACGATCTCGTCCGGCGCCCGCGATGTCCCGGCGAGCATCGCCATCACGCGCCGCTCGGTCGGCGGCACGACCGGCAGCCCGTCGCTCCAGCCGCGATCGAAGCAGGCCTCGTGCTCGTCCTCGAGGCTCGCGAGCTCGACGCGCCGCGCGCGCAGCTTCGAGCCCGAGAAGCGCAGCTCGAGCTCGCGCGCATGGACCGGATCGACGGAGAGCGAGCCGCAGCCCGGCCGCCAGTCGGGCAGCCCGGCGCCGAGACCCTCGACGCCGGCGAGCGCCTCCCACTCGCCCCGGTGCCAGCCGAGAGCCCGCTCGACCTCGCGCCCGTCCTCGACGCGCAGGAGCGTCGGGACGGCCTCGATCGCGTGGTGCCACGAGACGTCGAGGGCGCGGTCGTCGATGAGCTTTGCCTCGGACGGGAGACCGGGCGGGAACGACGGATCGTCCTGGGTATAGACGGTGAGCCGGGCGCGCTTCGCGAGCTCGGCGAGGACGGGGGCGACGAGCAGGCAGGTCGGGCAGTCGCGCTTCACGAAGGCGACGAGGCCGGAGGGGAGGATCCGAGGATCGGGAGCGCTCGTGGCGAGCGAGGCCTGGCTCATGCGAGCAGCATAACCAAGTGGCGGGCCCGATCGACATGGCGGGCCGGCTGCTAGCTTCGCTCCCCGATCCACCGATTCCCGTGCCCCGTCCCCAACCGAGGAGCCCCTTCCCGATGCCCGCCCCCGCGACCCAACCCCTCCCCCTCGAAGGCCTCCGCATCCTCGCCGTCGAGCAGATGCAGGCGATGCCGTTCGGGACCCAGCTCCTCGCGCGCATGGGGGCCGACGTCGTCAAGGTCGAGTCGCCGAAGGAGGGCGAGTCCGGGCGCACGGGGCTGCCCAACATCGTCGACGTCGACGGCTCGACGCCCGGCGCGACCTTCCTGCGCAACAACCTCTCGAAGCGCAGCATCGGAATCGATCTCAAGCACCCCCGCGGCGCCGAGCTCGTCCGGCAGCTCGTCCCGAAATTCGACGTCGTCGTCGAGAACTTCAAGCCCGGCACGATGGAGCGCCTCGGCCTCGGCTACGAGACCCTCGCGAAGCTCCATCCGCGCCTCGTCTACGTGTCGGCCTCGGGCTTCGGGAGCCTGCGCCCGACGCCCTACGGCCGCTGGCCCGCCTACGCCTGCGTCGCCGAGGCGATGGGCGGCTTCTACTCGTTCCGCCCCGAGCCCGGAAGGCGGCCCAACATCGGCGTCGGCGGCGCGATCGGCGACATCGGCACCGGCCTCTTCGCGATGATCGGCCTGCTCGCCGCGCTGCGCGGCCGCGACCAGACCGGCCGAGGCCAGAAGGTCGACGTCGCGATGCTCGACGCGATCATCTCGATCATGGACATGGTCGCCTTCAATCCCTCGATCGGCGTCCAGGACAACAGCATCGCCGCCTGGCCCGGCCTGCTCGACTCCTTCGAGGCAAAGGACGGCCTCTTCGTGCTGCAGGTCGGCCGCGTCCATCAATTCGAGCGGCTCGCCGAGACGGTCGGGCATCCGGAGTGGATCCGGGATCCGCGCTTCGCGACCCGCGAGCAATGGAACGCGCAGCTCGAGCCGGTGCTCCGCCCCGCGATCGAGGCCTGGGCCCGGGACAAGACGAAGCTCGAGGCGAGTCGCCTGCTCGCCGATGCGGGCGTCGTCGCCGGGCCGAGCTACGAGGGCGACGATCTGCTCGCCGATCCCCACGTCCGCGACCACGAGATGATCGTCGAGATCCCCGCCGCGACGCCCACCGGCGTGGTCCGCGTCCACGGCAACCCGATCAAGTTCTCGGCGAGCCCGGAAGGGCCGGCGACGAAGTGGCCGCTGATCGGAGAGCACACGGCGGAGGTCCTCACGGCCGATCTCGGGCTCGACGCGAGCGCGATCGCCGACCTGCGCCGCGAAGGCGTCATCCGCTGATGGCCTGCGCCGCGATGCGCGCCGCGCGCGGATCGCGGCCTCCGCGCATCGGATCGCTCTTCCCCCGCTTCGCCGCGATCCTCGCCCCGCTCCTCACCCCACTCCTCACCCCACTCCTCGCCGGATCAGCGGCTTCGGCTGCGCCACCGTCCATCACCGCCTTCTCCCAGTTCGCGCCGAGCGCTTTCGTGATCGCCCATCCGAGCGACGTCTCGGGCGACGGGAGCGTGATCGTCGGGCGGGGCCAATCGTCGCTCCGCGACGAAGCGTTTCGCTGGCAGCTCGGTATCGGGTTCGCGCCTCTCGGCGACCTGTCGGGCGGTTCATTCTCGAGCGGCGCGAATGGCGTCTCGGCCGATGGTCGCTTCGTCGTCGGCTACGGGGTGACCACGGCGGGCACGGAGGCGTTCCGATGGAGCGCCGGAACCGGAATGGTCGCACTCGGCGCGCTCGACCCGAGTCGGCCGGACAGCATCGCGCACGCCGTCTCGGCCGATGGCTCCGTCGTCGTCGGGACCAGTGAGTCGATCGACGGAGCCGAGGCCTTCCGATGGACATCGGCGACCGGGATGGTCGGGCTGGGCGACCTGCCGGGGAGATTCTGGTTCAGCCTCGGAGGCGGCGTGTCGGCGGACGGCTCCGTCGTCGTCGGGCGCAGCGTTTCGAGCTCGGGCGAGGAGGCGTTTCGATGGTCGGCCGGATCCGGGATCGTCGGGCTCGGCGATCTGCCGGGCGGCACGTTCTGGAGCGAGGCCGTGGCCGCGTCCGCAAATGGATCGGTGGTCGTCGGATCGGGCAATTCACCGAACGGGTACGAGGCCTTCCGATGGACGAGCGAGAGCGGCCTCGTCGGCCTGGGCGACCTTCCCGGCGGCGGATTCGCGAGCGCGGCATCCGATGTATCGGCCGACGGCTCCGTGATCGTCGGCTGGGGTACCTACCCCTTCTACGATCGCGCGGCCTTCGTCTGGCGCCCCGGTCAGGGCATGCGCCCGCTGACCGACGTGCTCGCCGGGCTCGGGGTCGACATGACGGGTTGGAACCTCGAGTCGGCGATCGGCGTCTCCGACGATGGCCGCTGGATCGTCGGCCAGGGCTATCGATTCGGTCAGCCGCGGATGTACCTCGCCCATCTCCCCGAGCCCGATCTGTCGCTGCTGATCCCGATCGGCTGCCTCGAGATCGCGAGGCGCGCTCGCCGAAGACGCGGGGTTTCGCGGTGACCAACGCGGTCTCACTCCCGACCCGGGCCGAGAGCGAGGCCCGCCTGGCCGCCGTGCGCGCGAAGATCGCCGAGCGGCTCTCCGACGCGACGCTCGCGGCGTTCTGGCAGGAGCGCGTGCGGCTCGCCCCCGGCCGCCCCGTCATCCGGACCGATGCGCGCACCCTCGACTATCAGGCCTTCGACACGTTCGTTGCACGTGTGGCCCGTTGGGCGCGCGCCGCCGGCCTCCGTCCCGGCGACGCCGTCGCCCTCCAGCTCCCCGCGAGCCCCGCCTTCCTCGCCCTCCTCCTCGGCCTCGCCGAGGCGGGCGCCCGCCTCTCGCTCCTCGGCACCGGCCTGCGGGGCCGCTCGCTCGCCCACGCCCTGCGCGAGATCCCGGTCTCCCTCGCCGTGACGACCGCCGAGGTCGCTCCCGAGCTCGAGTCCCTCGGCGTGCTTTCGGTCGAGGCGATCCACGTGCTCGCGTCGGTCGATGCGCCCGATCACCGCGTGCCGCCCGATCATCGCGACGCACCCGGGCCCGGTGATCCCCTCGACGCCCTCGACGCGTTGCTGACTCGCGGCGGTGTTCCGCCATCCCGTGCGTTCCCCCGGACCGCTTCGAACGACTCGATCTCCCCCGACGACACCCTCTTCTACATCTTCACCTCCGGCACGACCGGCCTTCCGAAGGCGACGCGCTGCAGCCATCGCCGCTATCTCGCCGGCGCGATCTCCGAGGGCGTGCTGCTCGAGATGGACGCGACGGACTGCATGTACGTCGTGCTCCCGATGTTCCACATCGCGGCGCTTTCGGCGATCGGGGCCGCGCTCTCCGTGTCGGCCTCGATCGCGATCCGCGAGCGCTTCTCGGCATCGCGATTCTGGACGGACGTCCACGCGTTCGGTGCGACGACTTTCCAGTATCTGGGCGAGGTCCTGCGCTACCTGCTCGCGCGGCCGCCCTCGCCCCTCGATCGCCCGAACCCGCTGCGCGCGATGATCGGCGCCGGTGTCGACGCGCGCGTCGGAAATGCCTTCGAGGCGCGCTTCGGGCCGGTCCGGATCGTCGAGAGCTACGGCTCCTCCGAGGGCGTGATCGGAATCTTCAACCTCGACGGTGTCGTGGGCTCGGTCGGGCGCGCGGCGCCGGAGCTCGCGGGGCGCCTCGCGCTCGCGCGGGTCGACGCGGCGCGGGACGCGCTCGCCCGCGACGCGGCGGGACGCCTGATCCGGTGCGCGCCCGGCGAGGCCGGAGAGCTGCTCGCGCGGCTCGCGGATCGCGGGGAGTTCGAGGGTTATTCGTCGGCGGAGGCGACGCGCTCGAAGCTGCTCGAGAACGCCTTCGAGGAGGGCGACCTCTGGTATCGCTCGGGCGATCTCTTCCGCGAGCGCGAGGGCTACTACTTCTTCGTCGCGCGCCTCGGCGACACCTATCGCTGGAAGGGCGAGAACGTCTCCGCGCAGCAGGTCGCCGAGGCGATCGAGGGCTTTCCGGCGGTCGCCCACGCCGTCGTCTACGGCGTCGAGGTCCCGGGCCACGAAGGCCGGGCCGGGATGGCGCTCGTCGCCCTCGCGGCGGGGCGCGCATTCGACGGCGAAGCGTTGGTGGGTCATCTCGAGCGGGAGCTGCCGGCCTTCGCCTGGCCGCTCTTCGTCCGCCTGGGCGACGGGCGCGCGGTACTCACCGACACCTACAAGCTCGGCCTCGCCGATCTCAAGCAGCAGGGCTATGCGCCCGAGCGCGTCGGCGATCCGCTCTACGTGCTCGACGCCGCGGCTCGGCGTTATGTCGAGCTGACGGAAGCGGCGCTCGCGCGCCTCGGGCTACCGTCGTCCGAGGGCTGAGACGCGCAAGAGCTCGCCGGACGGGAGAAGGGCATGATCGACGATCGGACGCCGGTGATCGTGGGCGTGGGGCAGGTCAATGGGGCCGAGGGTGCGGCGGAGCCGGTCGATCTGATCGAGATCGCGGCGCGGCGCGCGCTCGCGGACACCGGGGGCCGCGCGCTGCCGATCGAGCTCGTCGCCCTCACGAAGATCGGTACCCAGCGCTACCGCAACGCCCCGCGCCGCGTCGCGCAGCGCCTCGGCCATGCGGGCGCACGAACGCTCCAGGCGAACCACGGCGGCCACACGAGCCAGATCGTCCTCGCCCATGCCGCGAGCGAGATCGCCCAGGGTCGCCTCCGGGCCGCGCTCCTTGCCGGCGGCGAGCTCGGCTCGGCGCTGCGCACCGGCCGCCTCCAATCCGACGTCGGCTCACCCTCGCGCGACGAAGACCGCCTCGACGCCAGCGAGCCCGATCCCGATCTCGCCTTCGGCGACGACCTCGGCCAATGGATCGGCCATCCCCACGAGAACGCGCTCGGCATCGCCGAGCCGATCCAGATGTATCCGCTCATGGACACCGCCCTCGGCGCCGCCCTCGGCCGCAGCCGCGACGAACATCTCGACGCCGTGAGCCGGCTCTGGTCCCGCATGAGCGCGGTCGCCGCCGCGAATCCCTACGCCGACGATCGCAAGGGCCACTCCCCCGCCGAGATCCGCGAGGCGAGCGCATCCAATCGCTATGTCGGCTTCCCGTACACGAAGCTCATGAACTCGAACCAGTTCATCGACCAGGCAGCGGCCATCCTGCTCTGCTCGGTCGGTGTCGCGCGTTCGCTCGGGATCGAGCCTTCTCGCTGGGTCTTTCCCTGGGCCAGCGCCGTCGCCCACGAGCCCTTCGTCTCCGAACGCTGGCATCTCCACGAGAGCCGCGCGCTCACGGTCGCCGCGCACCAGCTCGAGGCGATGATCGGGCGTTCCCTGCGCGAGGCCGGGTTCGTCGATCTCTACGCCTGCTTCCCCTTCGCGGTCCAGACGCAGGCGCGCGCCCTCGCCCTCGATCCCGATCGGGAGATCACGCTGACCGGCGGCATGCGCTTCGCCGGCGGGCCCTGGAACAACTACACGACCCACATGCTCGCGAACGTGGTCGAGCGCGTCCGCGCCGAGCCCGACGCGCTGGCCGTCTGCAGCTCGAACGGCGGGCTCGCGAGCCGATTCTGCGTCGTCGCCTACTCGGGCCGCCCGCATGTCGAGGGCTTCCGCGGGCTCGCAGGACCCTTCACGGATCCCGGCCCGCGCCGCTGCCTCGAGACGGCACCGCGCGGGCTCGGGCGGATCGAGGGCTACGTGATTCCCCATGGCCGCAGTCGCGAGGCGAGCCACGCGATCGCGGCCTGTCTGCTCGAGGACGGCGCGCGGGCGTGGGCGCGACTCGAAGCGCCGCGCGACGTCGAAGCGATGTTGGCGAGCGACCCGATCGGGCGGCCGGTTCGATTCGAACCCTCGGGAGCGAGGCTCGATTGAAGCGCTGCCCCCTGACCTCCAGTTCGCGCGCGCAATCGCCTCAATCCGCCTCTATCCGCCTCAATCCACCTCGACCCCGCCCGAAGCGATCAGCCGCTCGAGTCGGGAGAGGCGTGCGTGCTCCACGCCGTCGATGCGCTCGAGCCAGCTTCGGACGTAGTCGAAGTCGAGGGGCTCGGGCGAGGCGAAGATCATGCCGGCGATGTCCTTCCAGTCCTTGCTCCGATCGAAGGTCGCCTTGAAGACGATCAGATCTTCGGCGCTGAGGATGTGGATCGGATCGCCGTAGAAGTCGACGCGGCGGCGGCGCTCCATCGAGCTGCGGTGGAGGGCGTCGTAGGCGAAGAACAGATCGATCGGGGTTCCGTTCCAGCGGACCCGGACCTGCTCGTCCCGCTCGGCGAGCACGCGGAGCCCGGGGTTGGCGACGTCGACCCCGAGTCCCGCGAGGACCTCGAAGACCCGACCCACCTCCGCGACGGAGAGGAAGACGTTGACGTCGATGTCGTGGGTCGCGCGGATCGGACCATAGTAGGCGAGCGCCTGGGCGCCGCCGAATGCATGGGGGATCCCCGCGGCGCCGAAGGCCTTCTCGATCGCGACGATCTGCTCGTCGAGCAACATCGCTAGTCGAAGCCTCGCCCCGAGCTGAACCGGGGAAACGGCTCCTCGGCCTCCGGGCGCAGCGCACCGCGCGATCGGGAGACGCGACTCGCGGTGCGCAGCAGACCGCGCAGGGTACGTCCGCGGATCGCTTCGGAGCGTCCCACGCAATCGACGACCTCCTCGAGATGCTCGGGCAGCGACGGCTTCGTCGAGGCCCTCGAATCGACCTCGTTCGCGATGAGGGCGAGATGGTCGATCAGGAGCTTCGCGAGGATCGGTTCGATCGTTCCGCCGTCGCGGAGATGAGCCAGGAGCCTTCGCGCCTCATCGTCGCGCGAGGCCGAGGCGACCGGGATGCCCTGGGCGCGGGCGCGACGGACGAGCGCGTCGCGGTCGAACGGACGGCGTGCGACGGCCTGCGCGCGGTCGAGATCCGCGGGCGTCAGGATCCTTCGGAAGCGGACGAGCGCACGCTGCCGCGGGCCGGTCCGCGTCGGGAGGCACTCCCGGATCTCGAAGACTTCTCCCTGCTTTCGAATCGAAGCCATCGCGCCACCCCAGCCCGCGTCGGAGACCACCGCCCGACTTGTCGGCCGGTAACGGATTGGACAGTACTGAACAGGACTGGATGCCGCCTGATTCGGCAAATCCCCGCGGGCGCACGGCGGAAGGCGGAAGGCGGATGGTGGAAGGCGAATGGTGGATGAGGAATGGCCGACCAGCTCAAGCCCGCGACTCGACCGCCCCCACCTCGACCGGAATCCCGTTCAACACCGCATTCCCGCTCGCGACGTCGATCACGCACTCGTCGGTCAGCGCATTGCTCGCGACCCCGGCGTGGGCTGCCGCGACGCGCATCCGGATGCCCGGCAGGTCGTGACCCCAGCCATGCGGCAACGACACGACGCCGGGCATCATCGCTTCGCTCGTCTCGAGCTGGACGACGAGTCGCCCCGCCTGCGAGCGGATCTCGGCTTGCCCACCGCTCTCGAGACCGCGGCTCGCCGCATCGGCGGGATGCATGAGGAGCGTGCAGCGCGATCGGCCCGAGACGAGGGACGCCACGTTGTGCATCCAGGAGTTGTTCGAGCGGACATGGCGACGGCCGATCAGGAGGAGCCCATCGGCGGGGCGCGGCTGCTCGAGGCGCGCGCGCACGCGGCGCCAGTCTTCGACCAACGGCGCGGGGGTCAGCTCGAGGAGCCCCGACTCGGTCGCGAGGCGCGCCGGGAAGCGCTCGACCATCGGACCAAGGTCGATGCCGTGGGGATGTTCGGCGAGCTTCGCAAGCGTGATGCCGCCTGCGCGGTCGCCGAAGCGGTCGCCGTGCCAGCCCGTTCGCAGGCGCAGATCGAGGAGCTTGCCGACGGGGGAGAGGCCGGCCAGCGCGTTACGGATCTCGCCGGGATCGCGGCCGGCGAGCGGCCCCTCGGCGTCGCGGCACTCGCGCTCGATGTACTCCTCGACGAGGGCGTCGTGGACCCGGGCGGGATCGGCCTTCGCGCCTTCGCCGCGCAGGATCAGGACGAGCTTCGCGAAGAGATCGGCCTCCGAGGGCGCTTGCGGGGTCGCCGCGGAGCCCGGCGCGGACTCGCGCGGGAAGACCGGGGGCGCGTACTTGGCGAAGCTGCGGACCGCGTTGCCGAGGAAGGTGAGCTCGTAGTTCTCCTCTTCGAGGGCCGAGGGCGGCGGCAGGATCACGTTCGCGTGGCGCGTCGTCTCGTTGACGTAGACGTCGACGGCCACGAAGAAGTCGAGGCCGGCAAACGCACGGTCGAGGCGCGCGCTATTCGGATAGGAGCGCACGGGATTGGTCGCGACCGAGAGGACGGCGCGGATGCGCCCCTCCCCCGGCGTCTCGATCTCCTCGGCGAGGGCCGCCGCCGGAAACTCGCCGTTGACCTCGGGATGACCGGCGACGCGGCTCTTCCAGCGCCCGATGCGATAGCCGCGGCCCCCGGGCGCGCGGTCGTCGATGCGGGCGGCGACGGGCGACGACGTCATCACGCCGCCCGGTCGATCGAAGTTGCCCGTCAGCACGTTCAGGACCGCGGCCATCCAGGCGGTCGCCGTGCCGAACTCGACGGTGTGGTTGCCGATGCGGCCGTAGACCGCGGCGGCGGCGGCGCGAGCGAGCGCGCGCGCAATGCGGCGCGTCGTCGCCGGGTCGATGCCGCAGAGCGGCGCGACGCGCTCCGGCGTGAAGGGCTCGACGAGGACGCGGATCTCGTCGACGCCGACGACGAAGGGCTCGAGGCGGCCGATCGCGACGAGCTCCTCGGTGAAGAGGGTGTTCACGAGCGCCGCGAGCCAGAAGACGTCGGTCCCGGGGCGGATGAAGAGGTGCTCGTCGGCGCGCTCCGCAGTCTCGGTCCGGCGCGGATCGACGACGACGAGCTTCGCGCCCCGGGGCTTGAACGCCTTCAGTCGACCCGGAAGATCGGGCGCCGTCAGCAGGCTCCCGTTCGACGCGATCGGGTTCGCCCCGAGCATGAGGAGATAGTCGGTGCGATCGAGGTCCGGGATCGGGAAGGCCGACGGGTCGCCCCAGAGCAGCCCCGAGACGACGTGCTGCGGCATCTGGTCGACGGTCGAGGCGGTGAAGAGATTGCGCGTCCCCGCCGCCCGGATCAGCGAACGCAGATAGAAAGCCGGCGCCAGATGATGGGTCACCGGATTGCCGAGCAGGACCGCGAGCGACTGCCGCCCGTGGTCCGCGACGATCTTCGACAGCCCCCGCTCGACCTCGGCGAAGGCCTCGTCCCAGGTCGCCGGCACGAGCTCTCCGTCGCGCCGCACGAGCGGCTGGCGCAGCCGGTCGGGATCGTGATGGAGCTCGCCGAGCGCCGCGCCCTTCGGACACAGGAAGCCCCGGCTGAAGGGATCCGCGTCGTCGCCGCGCACGCCGAGCACGCGGTCGCCCTCGACCTCGATCGCGAGGCCGCAGGTCGCCTCGCAGAGCGGGCAGGTCCGATGGGCGATCCGATGGGTCGTGGCGCGCCCCGCTTCCATCAGAGCAGCTCCTCCGCGAGCAGCTCGAGCGCTTCCGGCTGGCCGGCGCCGAGGAGCATCGTGCCGACCTCGCCGCGCTCCCCGGCGGCCTTCCATGCTTGCAGCCGGTCGCGGATCTTCGACTTCGGGCCGACGAGATGGACCGCGTCGACGAGCGCGTCGGGGACCGCCGCCGCCGCCTCCTCCTTCCGGCCCGCCAGGAAGAGATCCTGGATCTGCACCGCCGCCGCCTCGAAGCCCATCCGCTTCGCGTAGTCGTTGTAGAAGTTCTTGCCGCGGGCGCCCATGCCGCCGATGTACTGGGCGAGATTCGCCTTGACCGGGACCATCGCCTTCTCGACGTCGTCGGAGACGATGACCGTGCACGAAGTCATGACGTCGAAGCGCGCGAGGCCCTTGCCGCCCCCGGCCTTCGCGAAGCCCTTCTCGAGGGCGGGCTTCAGCAACGTCGCATAGCGATCCGGGTCGTACATCATCGGGATCACCCCGTCGGCGATCTCGGCGGCGACGGCGAGGCCGGGCTCGCTGATCGAGGCCATGTAGATCGGGATCGAGGGATCGCCATGGAGGATGCTCTTCAGCGGCTTTCCCAGGCCCGTCGTTCCGGGGCCGCGATTCGGGATCTCGTAGTGCTCGCCGTGGAACTCGAGGGGCTTCTCCCGGGCCCAGATCGCGCGGATGATCGCGACGGCCTCGCGCGTCCGCGTGAGCGGCTTGCCGTAGGGCACGCCATGCCAGCCCTCGATGACCTGCGGCCCCGATGGCCCGATCCCGAGCTTGAAGCGGCCGTTCGAGAGCTGGCTCAGCGTCGTCGCCGTCATCGCGGTCATCGCCGGCGTCCGCGCCGGGATCTGCATGATCGCGGTCCCGACCTTGATCGTCTCGGTCTTCGCGGCGATCCAGGTCGCCGTCGTGACGGCGTCGTTGCCCCAGGCCTCCGCGGTCCAGGCCGAGTCGAAGCCGAGTCGCTCGGCGTGGCGGACGAGGTCGAGATTGATCCGGATGCGCGGACCGAAGGCGAGCGCGTTGAGGGCGAGCTTCATGGAATGTCCTCCTCGAGGAATCAGAGTCGGATGCGGCCTGCCTCGAGCGCCTCGTAGAGCGTCGCGTCGAGGGGGACGTAGCGACCGAGGGCCGGGTCGCGGAAGTAGAGCGGGTCGGGAATCCGCCGCGGATCGTATCCGTCCCGCACGAGATCGACCTTGCGATGTTTGAAGGTACCCGTGATCTCCATCTGGGGCAGGATGCGCAGGAAGACCGGCCGGGCGTACGGGGCGAGACCGTCGTGGATCGCCTTCGCGACCCGCTCGAGCTCGAAGCGCTCGTTCACGACGAGCGCCGCCATGCCCGCGCGACCGTCCTGGCCCGGGATCGCGACCCCGTAGACGTTCGCCTCGTCGACCCCGGGATCGACCGAGATGACCTCGCCGACCTCGGAGGTCGCCACGTTCTCGCCCTTCCACCGGAAGGTGTCACCGATGCGATCGACGAAATAGTAGAAGCCGTCCGCGTCCATCCGCAGCAGATCGCCGGTCCGGAAGTAGGCGTCGCCCGGGGCGAAGGCGTTGCGCAGGACCTTCTTCTCCGTCGCCGCGGGATTCGTGTAGCCCTCGAAGCGGGTCTGGGCCGAGATCTTGATGAGGAGCTCGCCCGCCTCGTCGATCGCACAGCGAAGGCACGCCCCGTCGCCTCCACGCACGACCTCCTCGCTCTCGACGTCGAAGCGCACGAGCTCGATCCCGAGCCGCTTGCGGACGATCGCGGGCAGCTGACCGACCGAGCCGACGCGCCCCGTCATGTTCAAGAGCGCGAGATTGCCCTCCGTCGCGCCGTAGAACTCGACGATCCTTGGGATCGCGAAGCGCGTCTGGAAGGCCTGCCAGACGTCGGGGCGAAGCCCGTTGCCCATCACGGTGCGGATCGAATGGCGGCGCTCGTCCGGATGCTCGGGGGAGTTGACGAGGTAGCGGCAGAGCTCGCCGATGTACTGGAACGAGGTCACCTCGAAGCGAAGACAATCGCTCCAGAACTGACTCGCCGAGAAGCGGCGCGCGACCGCGATCGAGCCCCCCGCCATGAGCGCGCCCCCGACCGCCATCACGCCGCCCGCCGTGTGGTAGAGCGGCAGGCAGCAATAGGTCCGGTCGGCGGGACCGAGCTGCTGCGATTTCCAGGCCGCCATCCCGGTCAACGCGGCCTTCAGATGGCTGATGCGCGCCGCCTTGGGCATGCCCGTCGTGCCGCTCGTGTAGATCAGGAAGAGCAGATCCGCGCCGCGTCGGGCCGCCTGGATCTCGCTCGGGATCGGCCGGAGCGGCGTCGCCGCGAGGCGCGCATCGAAGGACTCGACGGCGCCCGCGTCCATCGCAGCGCCCGAAGCCGAGGCCCCGACCGCCGCAGGCGTACCCGACGCAGGCCCGCTCGAAGCGCGCGCGTCCCGATCCCCCGTCGCGACGAGATCCGCCGCGAAGATCGGCGGCCGCGAGGCGAGATGGGGCAGCGCCGAGGTCGCCGCCTCGAGCAGCTCGACGCCGACGATCCAGGCCCGCGGATCGGCCTCGCCGACACAGTGGGCGAGCCGCTCACCGGTCAGGTTCGTGTTGAGGAGCGCCGTCACGACACCGACCCGCGACAGACCGAGCCAGAGCGCCACGTACTCCGATCGGTTCTCCATCGACAGGGCGACCACGTCGCCGCGCTTCATGCCGGCGTCGAGCGCCCAGCAGGCGACGCGGTTCGCGAAGGCGTCGAGCTCACCCCAGGTGAAGCGCGAGCGCTCGCCGAGGATCGCGATCGCGTCCCGGCGGGCCGCGAAGTGGGGGGCCAGGAAATCCCCGAAGTCGGCCGGGACGTCGGCCCGAAGCCGGCGGACGCCGAGCAGCGTCGAGGCGAGCACCCGGACGAGCGGCAGATGGGTGCGAAGGCTCTCGAGCATGTTGGCGTGCCTCGGTGGGTGGGTCAGTATGCCATGCGGGGCGTCGCCCCGGAAAGGGTCGGGAGTCGACCCCCGGTCGGGCGGGCGAGCGGGAATCCAGGAGCAGGCGCGTGGTCGACTATCAGATCGTCGGTGCGATCGGCTCGCCCTACAGTCGCAAGCTGCGCGCCGTGCTCCGCTATCGCCGGATTCCCCACGTCTGGATCCATCAGGGCACGCCCGAGGCCGCGGGCCTTCCGGAGCCGCGCGTCGCGCTGCTCCCGCGTCTCGTCGTTCGGGCGGACGACGGACGCCTCGAGGCGCTCGTCGATTCGACGCCGCTGATCCGACTGCTCGAAGCGCGCGTGCCGGGTCGTCGCTCGGTCGTTCCGAGCGATCCGGCCCTCGCCTTCCTCGACGGGCTCATCGAGGACTTCGCCGACGAGTGGCTGACCAAGGCGATGTTCCACTACCGCTGGACAGGAGAGGCCGACATCGCGAAGGCGAGTCGGATCCTGCCGCGCTGGGCGGGCTCGCAGCAATCCGACGAACGCCTCGAGAAGGCGGGCCGGCAGTTCGGCGCGCGCCAGATCGGTCGCCTCGGCGTCGTCGGCTCGAATCCGCAGACCGCGGCCGTGATCGAGCGGAGCTTCGTCCGCCTGATCGACGTGCTCGAGCGGCATCTGGCCCGGCATCGTTTCGTGCTGGGCGCCCGCCCCGGCGCCGGCGACTTCGGTCTCTACGGTCAGCTGACCCAGCTCGCCCTCTTCGATCCGACGCCGATGGCGATCGTGCTCGAGCGCGCCCCGCGCGTCTTCGCCTGGACCGATTGCGTCGACGATCTCTCGGGCGTCGAGCCGGAGGCGGAGGGCTGGCTCGCGCGCGACGCGCTGCCCGAGACGATACTCGCGCTGCTCGGGGAGATCGGTCGCGGCTATGCGCCCTTCCTGCTCGCCAACGCCGCGGCCCTCGATCGGGGTCTAGCGAGCGTCGAGTGCGAGATCGACGGCGCGCCCTGGCGTCAGGCGCCCTTCCCCTACCAGGGGCGGTGTCTCGCGTCGCTGCGGGCGGATCACCGGGCGCTGTCCGCGAGCGATCGCGTCGCCGTCGACCGCGCGCTCGCCGGAACCGGCTGCGACGCGCTCTTCGCCTGAGCCTCGACGGGCGCCGGGGCGGGCTGGGCGGGCGTCGGCGCCGAGGTCCCCGCATGGCGCACGAAGATCGGCGACGACCAGGCACGCTCTTCGGTCTGCGCGAGACAGTCGTCGTCGTTCGGCCGGCCGAAGCAGGGATCGACCTGGACGCAGCGCCCCGCGTCGTCGCGCCGGCAACCGAGCGGATCGGCCGCGACCGCCGGGCTCGGCGCCTCGATGGCGCGCGCATAATAGAGAGCGTCGCGCCCCCTTCGGCGAAGCTCTCGTCGACGAAGGTTCCGACGCAGCCGTCCGCGCTCGGCGCGCACTCGATCACGCGCCAGGGATCCTCGACGAGCCCGAGGACCTCCTCGTCGTCGGTCTGCTGCGGCCGGATCCGCACGATCTCGAGGCGCGTGATCGGCCGGCGCACGTTCGTCGGGTTGTAACACTCGCCCTGACACAATCGCATGATGCGCTGGGGATCGAGCGAGCTCATCTGGAGATCGCTGCAGCCGGCCGCCTGCTCGAAGGAGCCGACCGCGCGCACCTCGAAGCTCGGCGCCTCGGCGAGCGCCGCCTCGCCGCCCATCGGCACGCGCGCCGCGCCGGGCGCGTTCACGAGGTCGAACCAGAGCAGGATGCGCGGCCCGCTCGTCCCGTAGACCTCGCGCCGCTCCATCGCCTCCCAGATCGAGTCGCGATCGCGGCCGGAGGCGTGGACGGCGGCGAGCCCGCCGTTCAGGAAGAACGATGCGCCGCGCTCGATCTCGAAGGCGCCGAGAGGGGCGGTGCGGCCGGCGACGAACTCGAAGGGCACGGGCTCGTCGAGGTTGCCGGTCGGCTTCGACTGGAAGGCGACCGGGGTCGTTCGGAAATGGCCGAAGCGCTGCTCGGTGAACTCGGTGCGGGCGACTTCCTTGTAGCCGGTCCCGGGGCGGGAAGAATGATTGTCGCTCGAGCCGATGAAGCCGAGCTCGAAGCGCATCGGCTGACCCGACGCGTCCTTGCGCCCGAGCGCCATGATGTACTGGACGGAGCTCTTCGGGCGATAGTTGAAGGCCGGCTGGAAGCAGTCGCGACACTGTCCCGCGTCCTGCCAGTCGGCGACGGAGGTCGCCGGCACGACCTGGGCCCCACCGTTGTTCCTGGCCTCGACGAAGAGCTGCCGCGCGTTCGCGGCGCGCTGCTCGCAGACGACCCCGGGCTGGCCGCCGTCGCTGCAGCGCTTCGCGATGATCTCCCCCGCGCGCCAGCAGGCAGGCAGGTAGTTCCCGTTCGGCTCGGGGCAGCTCGGTCGACCCTCGGCATCGAAGACGACCTCCTGGAAGGGCCGCAGCTCCTCGGAGCTGCCGTGGCCCGAGAAGACCTCGATCAGGCGCTGGCGATCCGGGTCGTGGTTCTCGGCCGTGAGCTGCTTGTCCCAGGACGAGCCGAGGGGCGTATAGAAGCCCCAGGTCGTGCCATGGGGGATCACGATCGAGTCGAAGCCCCATTCGTCGAGCTTCGCGAAGAGCTCGGCCGGCGTGGCGGCCGACTCGCGACAATCCCGCGGCAGCTCGCGGACCGGCACGCCCTTCGGACATTCTCCGACGGCCGCGAGCTCGGCCTGATAGGTCACGAGATCGAGCCCGCCGCGCCGGGCGTCGTAGAGCCCGTAGGCCCCCATGAAGAACGGATTCGGGAGCACCGCCCCCACGTCCTCGACGCCGAGAGGCGCGCCCGCCGCGATCGGCCGCGGCGGAATCTCGTCGTCGCCGAGCCCGCGCAGGACGACGTTCTTGTGGCCGTAATGGGTCTCGGGCGTCGCGCCGACCTGGGTCCACTCCCAGCCGAGATAGGTCACGAGATCGGGATTCGCCGCGTCGCCGGCGATGGCGTTGCACTGCCGGATCGACTCGATCGTCTCGTCCCAGCGCGTCGGCGTCAGCGTCAGGTCGTGGTCGTTGATCGAGAAGAAGTCGAGCGACGAGCAGTGGCGCGCGAAGTCGCAAGCGTCGGCGACGGGATGCGCCCCATCGCCGCCGCTCATGGGCAGGCTCAACGTGAAGGCGTCGAAGGAGAAGGTCGAATGGACGTGGAGATCGCCGAACAGGATCTGCTTGACCCCCGGCTGACCGACCGCCGCCGCCCCTTCCCGAACCCCCTTCTCCTTGGCGGCGACGAAGCCGCGGGCGACCCGGACCCCGCTGATCGCGCCCGCGTCCGGGCGGTCGCCGAAGAGGCCGATGCCCGCCGCATACACGACTGCGAGCAGCACGAGCCCGAGCGCGAGCAGGCCGATCAGGAATCCACGCATTGCATCCCTCCCCCGCCGAGATCGGGCGCGGCGCGCGCGCGTCCCCGCGCGGCCATTCTAGCGGCGGATCGCCGGACGAGGGCTCTTTTGCTGGCCTTCGAGGGAGCGCAGTGCTAACCGGATTCGCATGCCGAGCGCACGCGTCGTTCGCCTCTTCCGCCGGATCGCGCCATCGCCGTCCGGGCATCGTAGGCGCGTCCGGACGGAGACTTTGCTGCTGATCGGGCTCGCCCTCGTCGGCCTGCTCGCGGCCGGGCCGGCGTCGAGCGTCGAGCCGGCAGTCGCCCGGACCGCGACCGACCCGGTCGCCGTCGCGGCGCCGAGCACGGCTCCGGGTGAAGCGAGCCCCGGCGCGACGGGCTCGCCGGCGGTCGACGATCTCTCGATGATCCCCCGCGCCGCGCGGCGGCGCGGGGAGGCGAGCCTCGTCGCGGTGCTCGCGGCGCGTCGCCAGGTCGAGGTCGACCTGCGCGAGCTGCAGGGCGAGCTGCGCTCCGAGGCGGCGGGTGGGCGCGAGACCGAGATCCAGGCCCGCATCCAGGCACGGGCCGACGAGCTGAACTCGCTCTCGCGCAGCTTCTCCGAGCTCGCGACCGGCGTCGATCCGCAGAGCCTCGACGCCGAGCCCGATCCCGTCCGCTTCGAGCTCTCGCGCGAGCTGCGCGTCCTGCTCGCGCCGCTGCTCAACGAGCTCAAGCGGGCGACGAGCCGACCGCGCGAGATCGATCGCCTGCGGACCGAGATCACGGACCTCTCCGATCAGCTCGCGACGATCGAGCGCGCCGTGGCCCAGCTCGACACCGTCGCGAAGGCGACGAAGGACGCGGAGCTCGCGAAGGCCCTCGCGAGCGAGCGCAAGGACTGGCTCCGTCGCCGGGCCGCCCTCGCGACGACGCTCGAGGTCGCCCATCAGAAGCTCGACCAGCGCGCCGCCGACAGCCCTTCGATCGGCCAGGCGATCCACGACGTCTTCCAGGTCTTCTTCAAGAGCCGCGGCCGCAACCTCCTGCTCGCCTTCGTCGCGATGGCCTCGTTCCTGTTCCTGCTGCGGCGCCTGCGGAGCCTGCTCGCGCGACAGCCCCGCTTCACCGCCCGCGTGCAGACCTTCGGCGGCCGCATCTTCAGCCTCGTCTACTCCGTGTTCACCGTCGTCGGCGCCGTCCTCGTCTTCGTGCTGGCGCTCTACTTCTTCGGCGACTGGGTGCTCCTGATCCTGGCCCTGCTCCTGATCCTCGGGCTCGTCTGGGCCTCGAAGCAGGCGCTGCCGCGCTTCTGGTCCCAGGCGGTCCTGTTCCTCGACATGGGGGCGGTGCGCGAGGGACAGCGGGTGATGCTCCACGGTCTGCCCTGGCGAGTCGAGTCGATCGCGTTCTACTGCGCGCTCGTCAATCCGGCGCTGGTCGGCGGTCGGCTGCGGCTGCCGATCGAGGATCTCGGGAGCATGCGGTCCCGTCCGGACGAGCCGGAGGAGCCCTGGTTCCCGACCCAGACCGGCGACGTCGTGCTGCGCGACGACCAGCGGCCCGCCGTCGTCGAGTTCCAGTCGATCGAGGTCGTGCGGCTGCGCTGTCCCGGCGGCAATCGGATCGTGATTCCGACGGCGCAGTTCGCAGGCGAGTCGATCGAGGTCCTGAGCGGCGGCTACCGCGTCGACGTCCAGTTCGGCCTCGACTACGAGAGCCAGGCCGAGATCACGACGACGACCCGCGAGATGATGGAGACCGAGATCGAGCGGCGCTGGCGGGAATCGCCCTGGGCCGGCTCGCTTCTCAGCGTCGCCGTCGAGTTCAGCAGCGCCGGCCCCTCGTCCCTCGACTACTTCGTGCGCGTCGACCTCGACGGGAGCCAGGCGCTCGACTACGCGGCGCAACGCCGGCATCTCGCGAGCCTCTGCGTCGACGTCTGCAACGAGAACGGCTGGGTCATCCCGTTCCCGCAGCTCACGATCCACGCCGGCCCGGCCCGTCCGGGGACGCATCCCGCGGCGGAGCCGGCCTAGCATCGGACCGGTCGCCCGGCGCGGCGCTTCACGGCGCCATCTGATCGCCCTTCTCGAAGCCGTAGGGCTTGAAGACGCCGAGACACATGTTCTCGTGCATCCCGTAGGCGACCTCGCCGGTCGAGAGATCGAAGCGGCAGAGCGTCTCGTTCAGGATCGCGAAGGGCGTGCGCTTCTCCTGGCTGCTCATGTCGTACTGCTTGCCCTGGACGACGAGCTTCCCCTTGTAGTGGCCGTGGCCCCAGTCGTCGCTCGGGATGTAGCCCGTGCCGGCGGCGAGATAGACGGTGCGCAGGGGGGTGCTCGTGATGACGAGGTCCTTGCCGGGCTCGACCGCGAGGGTCGTGCGGGCGGATTTCAGCTCGCGCGTCCCGGGCAGGAAGACGGGCTCGATCTTCGGGGTCCCGAATTTCTGGATCGCGCCGGGCAGGCCGTAGGCCGGAGCGAAGGCCGCCTCCTCGACGATCACGCGGCCCGAGTAGTCGGCGTCCCACATGACCTTGTACATGCCGCGGTCGAGCTGGAGCGGGATCCAGTGGTGGCAGAAGCCGTGCTGGCCCGACATCAGGTCCTCGATCGCGATGCCGGGGGCCTCGCGCTCGCCGACCGGGCGGATGCCCCAGGAGCGGTCGCGGGCGCCCTTCCACGTGTCGGGGGTGACGTCGTATCGCTGGCCGGCGACGGTGACGTGGCCCGTATAGCTGCCGACCTGCGCATAACGCGAGACGTCGGAGGTCACGCGGGCGCGGTTGCGCTGGAAGGTCTTCGGCTCCTCGAGGGCGGGGACGGTGCCGTCGAAGCGGACGTCGAAGGCGACGCCCCATTCATTCTCGGCGCACTTGAGCCGCAGCGACTTCAACCCCTCGATGACCTCGATCGAGAAGGGGCCGACGCTCGTGTCCATGCGATTGCTGCCGAGGGCGCGGGAGGCGCGCACGGTGTACTGCTGGGATCCGTGGGAGATCGTGACGAAGGCGTCGGTCACGCCGAGGTTCGGGTACTGACCGAGGCCGGCGACCATGAAGAAGTCGCCCTTCGAGTCGTGCATGTTGAAGTAGTAGCGGTCGTAGAAGTTGCGATCGCTCGTGAAGACGTAGTCGAAGGTGTCGGTGGTCTGGTGGGCGAGATACTCGTCCATCGGGCTGATCGGCATCGGGGGGCTCCAGGGGTTTCGGATTCTCGGGCTCGCGAACGGCCTCGGGCCGCCGCGGGGGTCCCGGCCTGCCACGCTTCCAGGGGCCGGGGAGCCGCATTCTACCCCGTCCGACCCTTTGTTCGACCGTCCCGCCGCCGGTAGACTCGACCTCCCTCCCGACGAAAGGCCCCGCCATCATGTCGACTGCCCTCGCCCTCACCGACCTCGACGAGGCCGGCGTCCTCACGATCACGATGAACCGCCCCGAGCGGCGCAACGCCATGAACGCCGACGCCTTCCGCGCCGTCGGCGAGGCCTTCGCGCGCGCCCAGTCGGATCCGGGAGTCGCGACGGTGCTGCTGACCGGCGCGGGCGAGGACTTCAGCTCGGGGCTCGATCTGACCTCGCCGGGCGGCGCCGCGGGGGACGGTGGACCGCCGCCCTTCGAGTTCATGATGGACGCGATCTGCGCCCTCGAGAAGCCGCTCGTCGCCGCCGTGCGCGGCTGCGCGATCGGCTACGGCATGACGGTCCTGTTCCACTGCGACGTCGTCTACGTCGGCGAGTCCGTCCGCATGCGCATGCCCTTCGCGAACCTCGGCCTCGTGACCGAGGCGGCCGCCTGCTACATGGCGCCGCTCGTGATCGGCCAGAAGCAGGCGGCGGAGCTGCTCTTCACGGCGGATTGGGTCGACGCCGCCCGCGCCGTCGAATACGGCATCGCGACCCGCGCCTACGCCGACGACCGCGTGCTCGCGGAGGCGACGGACAAGGCGCGGCAGATGGCGCAGTGGCCGACGAGCTCGTTGATGGAGATGAAGCGCATGCTGAAGTCGTTCCACCGCGAGAACGTCCGCGCGGCCCGCGCCCTCGAGAGCGCAGGCATGGCGAAGCTCTTCGGCGGACCGGAGAACAAGGAGGCGATCGCCGCCTTCATCGGCAAGCGCAAGCCCGACTTCCGCCAGTTCCGGAAATGACGGCGAGCGTCGGACCGAGCGTCCACCGACATGCGTCACTGACACGCGTCAGCTGATCGCTCGTCCGCCCGTCGAATCCCGCATTCTCGTGATCGATGATAGGTGCGCCATCCCCACGCTCCGCCCATCGCCCACACAATCTTGCGTTCGCCCGCATTTCACCCTTGCAATCCCGCACGCCTGTGGTCTCTTGAAAGCGAAAGCAGACGAACTCACATCCCGTTCCGATTCCTCCCGATCCCGAACCGCGCGGTCCGACATCCCGAACGAGGCTCGCTTCTCCGCGAGCCGGCGACCGAGGTCGGACATTCAGGGCGCGCGTACGGACTACCCGATCGGGAGTCTCCGCGACGACGGTCGCCGCCGCGCGGGCAGCAGGGGCGTTCACGAGGCGAACGCGCGAGTCCCGAACCTGCCCAGGCGCGCTTCCGGCGACCGTCGTCCAGCGGAGTGGCAGCCGTTCAGCCGAGGGTCGAGACCACGGCGCAGATCCCGTCGGTCAGGCGCGTGAGATCGGCTTCGCCGATGACGTAGGGCGGCATCGTGTAGACGAGGCGGCCGAAGGGGCGGATCCAGATGCCCTGCTCGACGAAGGCGGGCTCGACCCGCTCCATGTCGACGGGCGCGCGCAGCTCGACGACGCCGATCCCGCCGAGGACCCGCACGTCGGCGACCGCAGGCAATGCGCGACAGGGCTCGAGCCCGCTCGCGAGGGCGCGCTCGATGCCCGCGACCTGACCCGTCCACGCCCCCGCGTCGAGCAGGTCGAGGCTCGCATGGGCTGCCGCACACGCGAGCGCGTTGCCCATGAAGGTCGGACCATGCATGAAGACGCCGGGATCGCCGCTCGAGAGGGCTCGACAGACCTCTCCGCTCGCGAGGGTCGCGGCGAGGGTCAGGGTCCCGCCGGTCAGCGCCTTGCCGACGCAGAGGATGTCGGGCGCGATCCCGGCATGCTCACAGGCGAAGAGCCGCCCGGTCCGGCCGAAGCCCGTCGCGATCTCGTCGGCGATGAGCAGGATGCCGGCGTCGTCGCAGAGCGCGCGCAGATGGCGGAGATAGTCGGCGGAGTAGAACCACATGCCGCCCGCGCCCTGCACGATCGGCTCGAGGATCACCGCCGCGAGCTCGCCGCGATGGGCGTCGACGAGGCGCGTCAGCTCGTCGAGCTCTGCGGGCCCGCAGGACTCGCCGAAGCGCCGAGCCGGCCGCTCGGCGAAGACGTGGGCGGGCAGCACGCTCGCGAACAGCCCGTGCATCCCCGTCACCGGATCGCAGACCGCCATCGCCCCGAAAGTGTCGCCGTGGTATCCGCCGCGCAGCGCGAGCAGTCGCCGGCGCTCCGGTCGACCGCGCGCCTGCCAGAACTGGAGCGCCATCTTGATCGCGACCTCGACCGCGACCGAGCCGGAGTCCGAGAGGAAGACCCGCTCGAGCCCGGTGGGCGCCCGCTCGACGAGCCGCTCGCAGAGGCGCACGGCGGGCTCGTGGGTCAGACCCCCGAACATGACGTGGGGCAGCCGCTCGAGCTGGCGCTTCACCGCCGCCTCGATGTGGGGATGGCGGTAGCCGTGGATCGCCGACCACCAGGACGACATCCCGTCGACGAGCTCGCGCCCGTCGGCGAGGCGGATCTTCACACCCGACACGCTCTCGACCTCGAAGAGCGGGCTCGCCTCGGCCCCGGCGTAGGGATGCCAGACCCGGCGTCGATCGCGCTCGACCAGATTCGTCACGGCGCTTCCCGTTTCCGTCGTTCCGAGGATGAAGCCCGAAAATCCTTCCCGACCTCCGGGATTTCCCGTCCGTTCGGGACGCGGGTCCGTATACTGCCTCGACCTGAAACGGGGGCCAAGGGATGAGCGCCTTCCTCATCCTCACATTGACGGGACTCGCGTCGACCTCCGTCCTCCTGACGGTCACGGGCATCGCCCTCTTCCGCAACGGACTCCGCGCCCTCGCCTATTGGCTCTTCGCCTGGAGCGCGCTGATCCAGGGCGGGCTCGCCACGCTCCTGGTCCCGCACTACCCCGAGATCGCGCCGATCACGCCGATCTTCAGCAGCTTCGTCGCGCCCTTCATGCTGCTCGGTGCGCTCGCGCATACCGAACGTGCCGATCGGCTCTGGCTCATCCTGGCGAGCTTCGTGCTCGCGGTGACGCGCGTCTCGGCCTATCTCGTCGGCGCCCGGGATTTCGCGATCTCGATCGCGATCGCGACCGAGCCGATGCTCGCCTTCGTCGCCGCCTGGGTCATGCTCCAGCCCCCGCACGGCTCGAAGCGAAAGCTCGTCGCGAGCGACTACGCGCTGGCCGTCGGATTCGCCCTCTACGGCGGCGTCGAGTTCTTCGACGCCGTGAGTCATGCCCGCGACAGCTTCGGCTGGGCCAACTGGATCGCCTGGGTCGCGATCGGCGTGCCGCTCGCATCGACGCAGATCTACGTCCACCTCGACCGCATCGGGCGCAGCGCGCGGCGGCACGAGGACGCCGCCCGGGCCAACGCGATGCGCCTCGAGATGCTCGCCCAGAGCCCGCAGGACTTCCTCTCGGAGGTCGACGAGCGGGGCCTCCTGACCTGGGTCAGCCCCGGTGCGGCGGTCGCCACGGGACGCCCGGTCGAAGCGTTGATCGGCCGGAACGTGCTCGAGTTCCTGGCGCCCAGCTCCGACTCCATGATCTGGAGCAAGCTGACGGCCCACGGTCGCCTCACGACCGAGGACGCCGAGGAGGCCGCCGGGACGAGCCATCTCGCGATCCTGCCCGACGGCTCCCGCCGTTGGTACGAGTTCCTCGCCACGAGCTATCGAACCCTCTCGGGCGACCTGCGCTTCGTGACCCGGACCCGGGACGTGACGGCCCGCGCCGAGCAGGAGCTGATCCTGCGCCGAAGCGAGGCGCGGCTGCGACGAGCCGAGCAGATCGGGCGCGTGGGCAGCTGGGAGCTCGATCTCGAGAGCAACGAGATGGTCTTCTCCGACGAGATGGTCCGCATCCACGGCATCGACCCCGGCATCGGCCCGATCACGCGCGAAATGACGCTCGGCCTGGTCCATCCCGACGACCTCGCGAGCGCGAGACGGACCTGGGCCCGGGTCCGCGAGCTCGGGGAGCCCGAAGAGCAGCTCTTCCGCATCGTCCGCGCGAACGACGGTGCGATCCGGAACCTGCGCGTGCTCACCGAAGCGGATCGCGACGCGGAGGGTCGCGTCGTGCGCCTGGTCGGTGCGACCTTCGACATCACCGAGCAGATCGCGCTGACCGATCAGCTGCGTCAGGACCAGCAGCGATTCCGGTCGCTCGTCGACTCGAACATCGTCTCCGTCTACTTCGCCCACCGCGACGGCCCGATCACCGAGGCGAACGACGCCTTCCTCTCGCTGCTCGGCTACACGAAGGAGGACCTTCCCCTCGATTGGCGCGACCTGACCGCGCCGGAACACCGCCGCGAGGACGCCGACCGGGCTGCGGCCGAGGACCCGAGCCGCCTCGCGCAGCCCTTCGAGAAGGACTTCCTGACCCGCGACGGCCGCCGGATCCCGATGCTGCTCTCCTTCGCGCAGCTCTCCGCGGACACCTCGATCCTGATCGGCGTCGACCTGCGCGAGCGCAAGCAGGCCGAGGCCTATCGGGCGCAGTACCAGAAGGAGCTCGAGGAGACGATCGCGACCCGCACGCGCGAGCTCGTCGAGTCGCGCAGCCGTCTGATCGAGCACGATCGCCTCGTCGCCGTCGGCACCCTCGCAGCCGGCGTCGCCCATCAGATCAACAACCCGATCGGCGCCATCCTGAACTGCGCCGAGTACGCGCTCATGTGTCGCGACGACGAAGAGGTGCTCGAGATCTACGAGCGGGCGCTGCGGGACAATCTCGCCGAGGCGCGGCGGTGTGCCCAGATCGTCCGGAGCATGCTGCAGTTCTCGCGCGAGCAGCCGACCGCCAAATGGGTCGAGGACCTCAATCGCGTCGCGCGGCGGGCCCATCGCGCCGTCCATCCCCTCGCCCGGGAACGAGGCGCGTCGGTCTCGATCACGACGACGGACGACGCGATGCTGATCCGCATGAGCCCGATCGAGCTCGAGCAGGCGATCCTCAACGTCGTCCACAACGCGATCGAGTCGCGGGAGAGCGGTGCGAAGGTCTCGATCGTCCTCGCGCGGCGCGACAAGACGGCGACGATCGAGGTCGTCGACGACGGACGCGGCATCGCGCCCGAGCATCAGGACCGGATCTTCGAGCCCTTCTTCTCGACGCGGACGCGGGCGGGCGGCACGGGACTCGGCCTGTCCGTGACCCACGGCGTCGTCGTCGACCACGGCGGACAGGTCCGGATCGAGTCGGTCCCGGGCGTCGGAACGCGCGTCCTGATCTCGCTGCCCATCGAAGAATGAGCCCTGGAGGGCTCGATCCGCCCGAATCCGGCGGATTGACCTCCGCCTCGAAACCTCCGAGAATCGCCTCTGCGGCCGGATCGCCCCGAGCGGCCCTCCGAACGCATTCCGACTGAATCGCGATCGCATCCCGATCGAATTGGAGGACGAGGCCCGATGACCAGCCGATCCGAACAGCGCATCCTCGACGGCACTGCGTGGCGCGACTTCTGCCGCGCCCTCGAAACGGCCGGCGACACGATCCTGCGTCCCAGCACGCCGGCGACCGTCTTCGATCGCGCCGAGGGCATCCGCTACCTGACGCGGCTCCTGCGCGCGGGCCTCGAGAGCCAGATCGAGTCGTCGGATCCGTGTCATCCGCGCTTCTTCCAGCTCTCGAACGAGACGATCCGGATCGGGAACGACAACCCCGACAACATCTATCACAACTGCAACATCTCGGGCCGCTACGACTATCGCATCAAGGGCACCCGCGGCAGCGTCCCCTATCTGAGCTTCGGCACCAAGGCCGGCAGCTACGACCGGGACGCGGAGATGCGCCCGACGGGCCAGATCGACGCGCGCCAGATCGAGACCGACGCGGACGGTCGCTTCGAGATCCTCGTGAGCCGCCATCCCAAGCCCGGCAACTGGCTGCCGATGGAGGAGGCCTCCGAGAGCATCATCGTCCGCCAGACGTTCGACGTGCGCGAAGGCGTGGTCCCCGCCGACTACGAGATCGAATGTCTGAACCCCGATCCGGGGGAGCACACCGACGCCCTCGATCCGCTCGCGATCGAGGCCGCCCTCGGCCGGACCGTGTCCTTCGTGACGCGGACCGCGGATCTCTTCATCGACTGGATGGAGATCTACGAGAAGCACCTCAACCAGCTGCCCTCCGACGATCAGGACCGCTGCCAGCGCGCCGGCGGCGACGCCAACATCCACTACCACCAGAGCCACTGGGTGCTCGGCCCCGACGAGGCGCTCGTCATCGACGTCGATCGGATCCCGAAGCAGGGGACCTGGAACTTCCAGCTCTCGAACTACTGGATGGAGTCGCTCGAGTATCGCCACCACCGCATCCACGTGAACCACGCGACCGCCGCCTACGAGCCCGACGGCAGCCTGTGCATCGTCGTCGCCCACCGCGACCCGGGCAAGCGCTTCCCGAACTGGCTCGATACCTGCCGCCACGATCGGGGCGGCATGCTGTTCCGCTGGATCGGATGCGGCGACGATCATCCGCCCGTGCAGACGCGCGTCGTCCGCTTCTCGGAGCTCGCGGCGCAGTCGAGCTAGCGCGAATGGGTTGGACGGGCGGGCAGTATTCGCTCTACCGGGCGGGGCTCGCCCTCGCGGTCGGATGCGAGCTGCTCGCCTCGGCGGGCGGGATCCTCGCGGACGCAGGCGCCGGAGCTTCGGCCTCCGCGGCGGGAGGCGGTGCGGTCGGGGGCAGCGCGCTCCTGGGCGCCGTCGCCGCGCGATCGGGGGCGTTCGCCCTCCTGGGCTTCGGCTTCCTGATCGCAGCGCTCCTCGTCGTCGGCCTCGCTGTCGGCTTCCGCGATCGGATCGCGGCCCGACTGCTGGCGCCGATCGTCCTCGTGGCCGAGCTCGCGAGTCGGGCGCCCGAGGCCTTCACCGGATTCCCCGACGCCGCCCTCGCCGCAGCGGCGGGACGAACGGCCCTCCTCCCGGCGCTCCTGCTCCTCTTGCATGTGCGCGTTCCGGCGGCGCCCTTCGGCGCATTCGAGGCCCGCGAACGGACGGATCCCCGCGGCGGCTGGCAGCGGCCGGCTGGGCAGACGACGATCGGATGGGTGCTGCTCTCCGCAGCGCTCGCGGCGCGATTGGGCGAACGGATTCTCGGGCGGCCCGACGTCGACGCGACCGCCGCAGCGGGACTCGCGCTCGTCGTCGCCCTCGTCATCGCGCTCGTCGGCGCCGCCGTCCAGCGCGCACGACCCGGGGCGTGGATCGCCCTCGCGCTCTTCGGCCTGGCGTGGCTCGCCGCCGCGGGCGGCGCGTCGCGGATGGGGACCTTCGGCCAGGCGCTGCTCCTGATTCTTGCGTGCGAGCCCGCCTGGTGGAGCGGGCGGCGACTCGCGGCGGCGCGGACGGAGCGGTCGACGAGGGCGGACGGAGCGAAGACCGTCGCAAGAGCCGTCGACGACGAGTCGGATCGACCGGCCCGGCTCTTCTACGACGGCGACTGCGGCTTCTGCCACCGCAGCGTCCGCTTCATCCTTGCGGAAGAGCTCGCGACCCCGGCCGCGCTGCGGCTTCGATTCGCGCCGCTCGGCAGCGACCCGTTCCGTGCGTGCCTCGCGTGCCATCCCGAGCTCGATGCGGCGAGCCTGCCCGACAGCATCGTGCTCGAGCTGGAGGACGGAACCATCCTGACGCGCTCCGCTGCAGCCCTCGAGATCGCCTCGCGGCTCGGCGGCTTCTGGCGGCTGCTCGCGCTGGCGGGGCGGCTCGCGCCGAAGCCGCTCCTCGACGCCGGCTACGACGGCATCGCCCGCGTGCGCAAGCGGCTCTTCGCCCAGCCGAAGGACGCCTGCCCGATCCTTCCGCCGGACCTGCGCGCGCGCTTCGATCCCTGAAATCACGCCCGTCTGCGCGGGGCCCGTCTTCCGAGAGCCGTCCGCGGATCGCGTTGCGCGCTCACTCCGCCGGCAGCGCCGTCACATAACGCCGGGTCCGGATCGCCGCGACGCGGAAGCCATCGCGCGCGAGCCGCTTCGCGAACCCGTGCACGTCGACGCCGGCATCGCCCGCGAGCTGCATGAGCCCGTCGAAGGGCAGCGGCGCGCCCTGCATCGGAAACGCGTCGCGGACGACCGCGAAGCGCAGGTCCGACGCCTTCTCGAGGAGCACCGGCCAATGGTCCCGCAGCAGGCGTGCCGAGCACTCGGCCCGCGACATGTCCGGCGGGCGCGCCACGAGAACGAACGTCGAGCGATCCTCTTCCTCGCCCTGCCTCCCGGCCTCGAGCCAGGGTCGCTCGCTCACCTCGAAGAACCGGTTGCCCGCCTTGTCCATGAAGCGACGCTCGTCCTCGAGGATCGGGCCTGCCGCGTCGCTCGCGAGGGTCGCGAACATCCCCTCGACCGCCGACTGATCCGCATAGCCGAAGGACGTGATGACGTCGAAGTCGATCGGGCCGACGAGCTCCTCCATGACGTGATGGCGCGCATAGCGGACGAGATGGCGCAGGAGCGGCTTCGCGACGACGACGTGGCGCTCTTCGTAGTGTTCGCGAAATCCGGCTCGATCGATCGTCGGCAGTCGCTTGATCAGGGCCAGCACGCGCAGCATCGAATCCTCCATGGGCGGGTGCCCGCCCGACTCGGGCGCGATCCGCCCGCGCCCCGGAGCATGCCCGATCACGCTTGCCCGGGCCCCTCCCCCGGCCCAAACTCCGGCGGTGTCGAAACACCAGCGGCTCTTCGCCCTCCTCACGATCGCCACCTTCTTCGAAGGCTTCGACACGCGGCTCGTGAGCCTCGTCCAACCGGTCATCGGCCGCGAGTTCGGGGCCTCGAAGGAGGAGCTCGGCGTCGTGCTCGGGCTCTCGAGCCTCGGCATGGTCTTCGCCTTCTTCGGGATCCATGCCGCCGATCGGGTCGGACGGCGCCCGGTCTTCCTCGCCGCACTCGCGAGCTATGCGGTCTTGACCCTCGCGACGGCCTTCGCCCCGAGTCTCGCCGTCTTCACGCTGCTCCAGGTCTTCGCGCGCATGGCGATGGTGGTCGAGCTGGGGCTCGCCTATCTGATCCTCTCGGAGGAGATGCCGCCCGAGGTCCGCGGGCGCGTCAACGGACTCTTCGGCGGCTGCGTCGCGCTCGGGGCGAGCGTGCCCGATGCGCTGCTCCATCCGCTCACGAATCTCGGAGTGGGCTGGCGCGGGCTCTTCCTGATCGGCGCGGTGCCGCTGGTCTTGTTTCCGTTCTACGTCCTGCAGCTCGGCGAGACCGAGGCCTTTCGCGCGCGCCAGGCGCTCGCCCGGGCGACGGACGCCGAGTCTTCCGGCGCGAGGGATTCCCGATCCTTCGGCGGGAAGCTCGCGGAGGAACTCGGACGTCTCCGCGTGCTGCTCTCGTCCGCGCATCGGGCGCGGCTCGCTGGGATCACGAGCCTCTGGGTCCTCGTCAACTTCTGGTCGGGGACGGCGCTCTACTCCTTCACGCTCTACGTCTTCGACGAGCGGGGCTGGACGGCGGCGGATCTCGTGCTGCTGCCCCTCGGCACGATTCCGTGCGGGCTCCTCGGCTATTCGCTCGCGGGCCTCGCGATGGACCGGCTCGGGCGCAGACGAGCCTGCTCCCTCTATCTCGGCATCGGCGTGGCGGCGACGCTGACGTGTTATCAGGCGAGCGCGGGGGCGGCGATCCTCGCCGGTTATTTCGCGCTGATCGGGCTCGGCGGGGTCTGGGCGATCGTCACGACCTGGACCGCCGAGCTCTTCCCGACCGAGCTGCGGGCGACGGCGACCGGCTTCGCGAACAACCTCGTCGGCCGCTTCGGGCTCGTCTTCGGCCCGATGGTCGCCGGGCTCCTGGGCGGCGCCCTCCGTTCGACGGCCGATGCGGTCGCCTGGCTGGGCCTCGTCCTCCTGATCGGCATCCCGATCGCCCTGTCGCTCCCGGAGACGAACGCGATCCGGCTCTCACCGTCCGACGGGCCGGGCTGATACCCGAGAGCGGGGGGACGGCATATCTTCCAGCTCGCTCCCAAACGCCCGGAGGCCGCATGCTTCGCTCCCGAATCCCCGCACGCCCCGCGTCCGTCTCGCTCGTGCTCTTCGCCGCTTCCTTCGCCGTGCTCCTGGTCCTCTCGTCCGCCGGCTGCCGCTCGATGTGGAACAAGGTCCGGGAGAACGAACGGACCTTCGCCCTCGAGAACGCCCGCAGCAATGCGAAGCGCGGGCGTTGCGCCGATGCCCTCGCCGATCTCGATCGCGCCGAGGCGATCATGGCGATCGATCGCTTCGCCATCGAGTCGCTCCAGATCCGGATCCGCTGCTACGAGAAGCTCGGCCTGATGGAGCTGCGCTCGGCTCATCGCCGCCTGCTCGACGACTATTATGCGCAGGAGCCGATGGCGTTCCCGGCGGCGGACGGGTCGTCCGTGTTCCGTGCGGAGGCGGGGGCCCCGACGCGCTTCGATCGACCGCCGACCTGGCTCAAGATCGCGCGGCCCCGCTACACGCCCTACGCCCAGCGCTCGAAGCTCGTCGGACGCGTCGTCGTCGCATTCAGCCTCGGCGCCAACGGGAAGACGACCGACATCCACGTCCTCGAGATGCCCCATCCCCTGCTCGCGAGCTGGGCGATCGAGGCGGTCGCCGGCGCGAAGCCGGCGCGCGGCATGAAGGACAAGGTCCCCGTCGTCGAGTCGAGTCGGGTCTTCGTGACGACCTTCAACTTCGAGTGGCGTTGGGCGGACGAGCCCGCGGACGCTCAGTCCTCGAGCGCGACGCCGTAGGCGTCGATGTAGCCGCGGGTGCGCTCGCGGATCTCGGCCTTCGTGTAGCCCCAGTCTTCGGGGGCATAACGGTGCTTGCCGTGCTTGTCCTTGGGCTTGGCGGCGAGGTAGTCGCGGATCCGGGTCGCGTGCTCTGGCGCGAAGGGACGGCCGACCTGACGATAGGCGCCCTCGATCGCGGCGACCGGATCGCGCATCTGTTCGGTGAAGTGGAGATCGACGAAGCGGGCGGGCAGCTCGCCTTTGTCCGCCGCTGCTGGATGTGGACCATCAGGTCGAAGATGCCCGTGCCGCCGGCGCGGATCCGCTCGAGATCGACGGTGTCGCTGCGATGCCAGCGGCAGGAGGCCAGCGTCGAGAGGCCGGAGGGGACCGTCTTCAGCGGATCGCGGTGGGTCAGCAGGATCCAGGCGTCGGGGTAGACGGCGAAGACGAGGTCGAGGATCGGGAGATAGACGGGCGTCTTCAGGATCCAGGTCGCCTCGGGCTTGCCGTACTGCATCATCTGCAGGAAGACCTTGTGGAAGGTCATCGCCGCCACGAAGTCCGGCGTCCAGCTCGGCACGTCCGACATCATCCACCAGATGAAGCTCGCGAACGACGGCATCGTCGCGTGGATGCACTCGACGGGCAGATCCGAGCGCAGCTCGTGGATCGTCGCGAACTCGGGCTGGACGTCGGCCCAGAACTCCTGCTCGCATTCCGTCATGGCGATCAGCTTCGCGCGGTCGGCCGGAGTCGCGACGGGAAAGCCCGGAATCGGATGGGCCGCGTCGGTCGCGGAGATGCTGCGGGCCTTCGGATCGAGGGAGAGCAGCTCGAACAGGATCGTCGTCCCCGAGCGCCCCTGCCCCGTCACGATGATCGGCGCGACGATCTTCTCGTCGAGGATCTTCGGCTGCTCGTCGAGGCGCCGCGTGATCATGAGCCGCGTCCGCAGCGAGCGCAGGATCTCCTGCCGCGTCATCAGACGTCCGACGACGTTCAGGTTCGCACCGCTCTCGATCCCGGCGACGAGCGACTCGAGCCGCCCGCGCCAATCGCCGTCGAAGCTCCCGAACTCGCTCAGCCCGGTCGATTTCCTCGCCAGCCCGACGAGCTCGTCGACGTCGAGGGAGACCATCCGCGCGGCCCCGCCCACCGAATCGCCCATCGCATTCATCCGACGCACCCAATCCGGGCGCGGGTATCGCTCCGCCATCGACTTCAGCACGGGAATCCTCCTCTCGAGCGGCCGCGACGGTAGCGGTCCGAAGGCTAGGCGCGCACACCCGCCCTCCGAGCTACGGTCGCGATCGCCCAGCAGCCACCCCGCGAGGAGAACGCCATGCGCTTCGACAACCGCGTCACCCGGGACCTCGGTGTCTCGATCCCGATCGTCCAGGCGCCGATGGGCTGGATCGCCCGCTCCCGCCTCGCCTCGGCCGTGTCCCGCGCCGGCGCGCTCGGGATCATCGAGACCTCGTCGGGGGAGCTCGACGCCGTCCGCCACGAGATCCGGGAGATGAAGCGCCTCGGCGACTTCCCCTTCGGCGTCAACATCGCCCAGGCCTTCGTCCGCGATCCCGGCATCGTCGACTTCGTGGCCGGCGAAGGCGTCCGCTTCGTCACGACCTCCGCCGGCAGCCCGACGCAATACACCAAGGCGCTCAAGGAGCGCGGCCTCAAGGTCTATCACGTCGTCCCGACGCTGAAGGCCGCGCTGAAGGCGGTCGACGCCGGCGTCGACGGCCTCATCGTCGAGGGCGGCGAAGGGGGAGGCTTCAAGAACCCGGAGCCCGGTCTCGACCTTCGTCCTGCTGCCGCTCGTGCGCGCGAAGGTCGACGTCCCGATCATTGCCGCCGGCGGCATCTGCGACGGCATCTCGATGGCCGCCGCTTTCGCGCTCGGCGCCGAGGGCGTCCAGATGGGGACGCGCATGGTCTCGACCCTCGAGTCCCCGGTCCACGAGAATTGGAAGAACGCGATCGTCGGCGCCGCCGAGACCGACACCCTCTTCGTCCGCAGCGAGAAGGGGCCGGCGCTCCGCGTTCTACGGACAGCGCGGACGGAGCGGCTCTTTGCGGGGGACGGGAGCGCGATGCAGGGGCTCGCCGATGGGATCCAGGATGTCTATTTCGGGGGCAAGCTCGAGAACGGGCTCGCGATGTGCGGGCAGGTGGCGGGGAGGATCGAGGCCATCAAGCCGGTCGCGGAGATCATCGCGGAGACGGTGCGGGAGTATGCGGAGACGGTGAGGCGACTCCATGAAGGCTTGCGGGAATGATCGCCCCAAGCCGTACCAAGAATCGCCAGGAGCGGGTCGCCACGAGCCTCTCCTTCACCCCACCCGCTCGAGCACAACCACCGGAATCCTCCTCCCCGTCATCCCCCGATACTGCTCGTAATCCGGCGACTCCTTGACGAGCACCTCCCAGATCCGCTCGCGCTCGTCCCCCTCCGCCTCCCGCGCACGCACCGCGAGCCGCCGCGCTTCGACCTGGATGCGAACCAGTGGATTCGCGACGAGATTGAGATACCAGGCCGGATGCTTCGGCTCGCCGAGAACCGAGGCGATCACGACGAAGGCGTCGCCCCAGGGCAGATAGGTCAGCGCATTCGTGCGCGGCGTTCCGCTGCGACGCCCGACGGTGTCGAGGAGCAGCACGGGGAGATTTGCCATGTGCGCGCCGATGCGGCCGTTCGACCAGCGGTAGAGCCGCTTGTGGAGCTGCCAGAAGAGCTCGACGCCGCGGTTGCGTGTGATCGCCATGAAACCTCCCGGCGTGTCTGCCTTCAGCCCTCCGCCAGCGCCCGGAGCACGTCGTCCCAGACGTCGGGATCCTTCGTCCAGTGGCCGACCAGACTCACGCGATCGATCTTGCCGTCGCAGCGCGCGCGGACCTGCTTCGCGACGTCCTTCATCGGGGCACAGACGGCGATCGCTTCCAGCAGCTCGTCGCTGATGAGCGAAGCCATCTCCGCCCACTTGCCTTCCTTGCTGAGACGATTGAGCGTCGGCTGGAGGTCTCCCCAGCCGTGGACGTCGAGGACGGGACGATAGGCGGGAGTCGAGCCGTAGAAGGCGATCTGGCCCTTCGTCGAGAGGCGGACGCGTTCGAGCTCTTCGTCGTTGCTGCCGGAGCAGATCATCAGCTGGCTCGAGATCTCGATCGCGCTTCGCTTGCGACCGGCGCGCTCGAGGCCGCGCTCGAGGGCGGGGAGCGTGAGCCGGCGCAGGGACTCGAGGGTATTGAAGGGGTGGACGAAGAAGCCGTCCGCGACCTCGCCGGCGATCTCGGTCATGCGCGGGCCGACGCCGGCCAGGAAGATGCGGGGGCCGCCGTATTCGGTCGGCGCCGGGCAGAACGCCGGGGTCATCAGCGTGTGCTGGTAGAACTCGCCGCGGAACTCGAGGCGCTCCTTCGTCTGCCAGCAGCGCCAGATCGCCTTGATCGCCAGAACCATCTCGCGCATGCGGGCAGCGGGATGGGACCAGGGCATCGAGAAGCGCCGCTCGATGTGGGGCTTGATCTGGGTCCCGAGACCGAGGATGAAGCGGCCCTTCGAGAGCTGCTGCAGATCCCAGCCGATGTTCGCGAGGATCATCGGATTGCGGGAGAAGGCGATCGCCACCGCGGTGTAGAGCTCGATCCGCTCCGTCGCCCTCGCCGCCAGCAGGAGCGGGAAGAAGGGGTCGTGGGGTCCTTCGAAGGTGAAGGCGCCGGCATAGCCCTTGGCTTCGAGGCGGCGGGCCTCGGGCTCGGGGGCGTCGAAGGAGTAGAGGGGAGCGTCGACTTTCAAGGGGGTCTCCTCGGGCGGACCTCGACTCTAGCGGCGCGGGGCGGATCGGCGTAGCGAGGGCTTCGGGCTAGGCTGCTGCGATGAGCCCGACCCGAGATCGCGACGACGATGCCGTGAAGCCTTCTTCCCCGTTCCGCTAGGATCCCGACTCGGACGACGGCCAGCCCGATGGGGAGCAGGGAATCGAGCTCGCCGCGAGCGACCTGTCGGCCGACGCGCTCCGAGGTCTCGTCGAGGAGTTCGTGAGCCGCGAAGGGACCGACTACGGCCACGTCGACCGCTCCCTCGAGAGGAAGGTGCGCGACGTGATGCGACAGCTCGAGGAGGGCGACGCGCGCATCGTCTTCGATCTGGCGACCGAGACGGCGAGCATCGTGTCGACGCGCGCTCGACGCTGACGCCGCGACCTCGGGATCGGGGGGCTCGCTCCGGAGGGCGAACGGCCGGGAGCGTGGCTCTAGGCGATCGGCGCCGACGGGCTCGGCGCTTCCGCCACGCCGCTCTCGGTCTCGAGCGCCCGGATGCGCCGCCAGAGCACGAAGACGAGGGTGCCGAGGGCCGCGAGGGGCAACAGCGAGAGGAAGATCGTCGAAATCAGGAAGGCCGTATTGCTCTCGTCGTCGCGGCCCGAGGTACAGACCGCGCACGCGTCGGCGAGGCGCGGCGCAGCGACGACGATTCCCATCGCGACGATGGACGCAAAGCATCGAGCGAGGCGTCCCGAGCGTTCTCCCCGGAAGAGAGACGGGGCGATCCGCTGCCTGGGCATCGTCGAATCGACTGCCGCGCTCACCAGTAGACCCGCCAGTAGATGATCGGCCAGGCGCCGACGACGAAGTACCAGAACACCCCCGTCGTCGCGAGCTGCGAGGGATGCAGCCAGCCCTGCGCATGCCGTCGCCAGGTCTGGACGAGCATGCCGAGGGCGACGATCACGTGGAGCGCGTGCATGCCCACGATCAGGTAGAAGAAGCTCCCGAGGGTCGACGAGGTCAGCGTCAGACCCCGCGCGATCATCGAGATCCACTCGTAGCCCTGGAAGAGCACGAAGAAGGATCCGAGCACGAGCGCGAGCGTCAGGGGCAGGCGGGCCGAAGGCCGCGAGACCGCGAAGCGCCGCTGGGCCAGGTAGAAGCAGAGCCCCGAAGCGAGCAGCGCCAGCGTGTTGACCGCCGTCTCTTCGATCGGGAGGCGCGGCTGGTTCGGCGGCGGCCAGACGACCGACGAGGCTCTCACGATGTTGAAGACGCTGATCATGCCGGCGAAGAGCATGATCTCGGTCAACACGAAGAGCAGCATGCCGAGCACGCCGTTCGAGATGACCTTGGGCTCGCCGTGTTCGGCGGCGATCAATCGGATCGGAGGGGAGGTCGTTCGCATCGTCTGGACTGCCTCGCTGCGTTGCCGCCGGCCCCCCTGCCGGCTCGCTTGCTGCTCGAGCGGACTCTAGTGGCCGGCGGCCTCGTGTCCATCGCCGTGGCCTTCGGCTTCGCCGTGGCCTTCGCCATGTCCCTCGCCGTGCTCCGCGCCGTGGCCCTGGATGGCGGCCCCGAAGCTCGCGCCGACGATGTCGCCGGCCGCGTACGCCTTCTCCGCGGCGATCCAGCCGGGCTTCTCCCAGTTGGTGCCGTGGCTCTTCATGACGTCGGGCGCGGCGCCCGCGAAGAAGAGGAACATGAAGACCAGCGTCGTCGTGACCGCGTAGATCACGTAGCGCGGCGTCAGGTTGATGTGCATGAAGTTCCTGGCGACCAGGTAGGCCTTCACGACCGCGATCCCGAAGGCCGTGATCAGCGTGACGACCTTGATGCCGATCATCGGACCGACGATCGAGACCGTGAGGAGAGCGAGCAGGATGAAGTAGATCTTGACGTAATGGGAGTCACCGTGCGCCGCGTGGCCTCCGGCGTGGCTTCCCGTGCTGTGTCCTGCGTGCTGTCCGTGCTGATTGGCGCTCATGATGGCCTCGGCTTGTTTGGTCGCTTGGGGTCGGTCGGCTCGTCAGGGCCGGCCCGGGCTCGGTCGACGGCGTTCGTTATTTCGCGATGTAGAGGAGCGGGAAGAGGAAGATCCAGACGAGATCGACGAAATGCCAGTAGATCCCGATGATCTCGACCCGGTGGAGCTCTTCGTTGCGCTTGGCAGTTTGCGCGACGAAGAGCATGATGATGCCGCCCGCGATGACGTGGGCCGCGTGGATGCCGGCGGCCGTGTAGTAGAAGGACCAGAAGGTGTTCGCCGAGATCGTCATGCCGTGGCTGATCTCGGTCGTCCACTCGAAGGCCTTGACGCAGAGGAAGACGACGCCGCCGAGGGTCGTCAGGTAGAGCAGGTTCGCGGCCCGCTTGCCGTCGCCGCGCTCCGCCGCCTGGTGGGCCAGCACGGCCGAGAGGCTCGAGCTCAGCAGCACGAAGGTATTGAAGGCGCCGATCCACGGGTTCGTGTTGGCGGCGTAGTCCGCCCAGATGCCGTGGGCCAGGCGGTGCATGATGTAGGAGCCGAGGACGCCACCGAAGATCACGATTTCGGAAGCGATCAGCCACCAGACGGCCAGGCGCGGCGTCGGCATCCCCGCCGCGCTTCGCGTCGTTGCAATCGGTCTCGAAGACATCGTCGACTCCATCTCGCGGGCGGCAGCTCGGCTCACCGCCCGCTCGTCTCGATCCATTTCAGGCAACGGCTCTTCCGGGCCGCTCTCTCATCCTCGCGCTCGCGCTTCTCATGCGCGCGCGCGTTCTCCGCTCCGGGCCGCGCCCGATCAGCCCGGCTCGTTCTGGGGCCAGAAATCCGAGCCCTTGCGATCCGGATGGCTGTACTCGTACGGGCCGCGGTAGCAGGTCGGCAGACCCTCGGGCCAGTTGCCGTGGGGCGGCGGCGACGTCGCGGTCCACTCGAAGGTGTTCGCGTTCCAGGGATTCTTCGGCGCCTTCGGACCCGAGATCCAGCTCGTGATCACGTTGTAGAAGAAGATGATCTGGGCGAGCAGCATCACGATCAGCGAGTAGGTCGCGAGCGCCTGCAGGTCCCACATCCAGGGATGCGAGAGCTCCGGGAAGTTCCGGTAGTCGAAGATGCGGCGGTGGTGGCCCGCGGCGCCGAGGACGAAGAGCGGCAGGAAGATCGTGTTGAACGGGATGATCGTCAGCCAGAAGTGAAGCTTGCCGAGCTTCTCGTTCATCATCCGTCCGAACATCTTCGGGAACCAGTAGGTGAAGCCCGCGTAGGTCCCGATGATCGCGATCGGATAGAAGGTGTAGTGGAAGTGGGCGAGCACGAAGTAGGTGTCGTGCATGAAGATGTCGTTGCCCGACGCGCCCAGGAAGATGCCGGTGATGCCGCCGATCAGGAATTCGAAGATGAACGACAGCGCCCAGAGCATCGGGGTCGAGAGCGTGATCGAGCCGCCGTAGAGTGTCGCGATGTAGACGAACATCATCTCCGCGATCGGAACCGAGATGAGGAGCGTCGTGACCGTGAAGACGTTCGCCATGCGGGGATCGATGCCGGCGATGAACTGGTGATGCGCCCAGACGGTGAAGGAGAGGACGCCGGTGCCGATGGCGGTGTAGAGGACCGTCTTGTAGCCGAAGAGCTTCTTGCGGCCGAAGACCGTGATGATCTCGGCGACGATGCCGACGGCGGGCAGCAGCACGACGTAGACCTCGGGATGGCCGAAGAACCAGAACAGATGCTGCCAGAGGATCGGGTCGCCGCCCTTGTCGGGGTTGAAGAAGGCGGTGCCGAGGTTCTGGTCGAAGATCATCATGATGCCGCCGGCGAGCAGCGGGCCGACCGAGAGCATGAAGAGGATGCTCGCGATGACGATCATCCAGACGACCATCGGGATGTCCCACATCTTCATGCCGGGGGCGCGGCTGTTCATCGCGGTCGTGATGAAGTTGATGCCGCCGAGGAGGAAGGCCACGAATTCGAGGGCGACGGCGGTGATCCAGAGGGTCGAGCCGAGGGGCGTCAGGCTGTACTCGGCCTTGGTCGAGAGCGGCGGATACGCGGTCCAGGCGCCGCCGAAGGCGCCGCCTTCGACGAAGAACGACGAGAGGATGACGATCGCCGAGATCAGGAAGATCTGATAGCTGAGCCGGTTGATCTTCGGGAAGACCATGTCGTCCGCGCCGATCATGAGCGGGATCAGGTAGTTGCCGAAGGCCGCGATCAGGACGGGCATCGCGACCCAGAAGATCATGATCGAGCCGTGGTTGGTCACGAGCGAGTTGTACTCGGCGGGCGAGACCTGGCCCCAGAGCGGCGCCTCGGTTCCCGGGAACGCGATCTGCCAGCGGAACGCGTAGGCGAAGAAGCCGCCGATCAGCGCCATGAACATGCCGGTGAACATGTACTGCATGGCGATCATCTTGTGATCGAGGGGGAAGACGTACTTCTCGGTGAAGCTCATCTCGTGCCCGCCATGATGGGCGCCGTGGTGGTCGTCGTGATGAGCTGCGTGATCGACCCGAATCGATTCCGCCATGTGATCTCTCTCCCCGGCATTCGAAGCGCGCCTTCCGGCGATTCGCTTCGAGCGGTCCCTCCCGGGACCTTGATCCGTTAATTCGTCTTCCCGACCCGTCCGGGCGCGTCTCGTCGAGCGAGGCCCGCCGGAATGGGCCCGCTCCTACTGATTCGCCGCCACCGTCAACGCGAGCGGCGAGTTCGCCTCGACCCACGCCGCGTGCTGCTCCGCGCCCTCGATGATGATCTTCGCCGGCATCAGGCCGTGGCCGATGCCGCAGATCTCCGCGCACTGGATGTCGAAGGTCCCGGCCATCGTCGGCTCGAACCAGCCCGTGATGATGCGGCCCGGGATCGCGTCCTGCTTCAACCGGAAGGCCGGCACCGAGAAGTTGTGGAGCACGTCCTTCGCCTCGAGCTTGTAGTGGTAGAGCGTGTCCTTGGCGACGTGGAGCTCGTTGATGGTCGTGATGTCGTCGGCCGTGTCGAGGACGTTGTCCGGACCGGGATGGACGAAGGTCCACGCCCATTGCTGCGCGATCACGCGCACGGTCGAGTTCGCCTCGGGCAGATTCTGCTTGACGTCGTACCAGACCCGCACGGCCATCACGACGATGATCACGTCGAACACCAGGATCGGCACGTGGGCCCGATGGATCCACTTCATGTACTGGTGCTCGGTCCCCGTGATGTACATCGACTTCTTCCCGTCCTTCGCCTTGAAGCGGAAGATGAACGCGAAGAACAGGTACGAGGCGACGAGGAACGGGATACCGACGAGGAGCGTGATGACATCGAAGAGTCGATCGATGTCGCCCGCGTACGTCGATGCACTCGGAAGGAGCGATTCGAGGATCATGTCACTTGCCTAACGACCCGAGGGCGGTCGAGCTGGAGGGGGTGGGTCAGGACGGGGCGGGAGCCGCCTCTCACTTCAGGATGATGAACGTGAAGACGACCGCGATGAAGCCGAGGACCCCGGTGATCGAGATGGCGAACAGACGCGTCGCAAAGGCGTCGGCCGGCGGATTCTCGGGCTCGACGTGATCATGATCGGACATGTGGATGCTTCTCCTGGATCGGGCTCGAGCTTGGGAATCGAGCGGTTGCAGAGCCGGTCGCCCGACTACTTCGCGAGGGTCTGGATGTGGGCGATCACGTCGAGCACGGCGTCGTCGTCCGGCAGCGTCGCGACCATGCCGATCATCGCCGGACCGAGCGTGTCGCCGGGAAGGCTGCCGCGGATGCTCTTCTTGTACTTCTGGATCGAGGTCAGCAGGTACCAGTCGTTGAGGCCGGTCAGCGGCGGCGCGCCCATGCCCTGGTTGCCCGAGCCGTCGGGCGCATGGCAGGCGCTGCACACCGCGTAGTAGCCCTGGCCCTTCGCCGCGTCGCCCGCCTGCGCGAGGGTCGGCGCCGGCGCGACCGCGGGCAGGCTCGCCACGTAGGCCGCGACGTCCTTCTGCTCCTGCTCGTTCTGGAGCCAGCGCGACATCGGATACATGCGCAGGCCGCCCGTGTCCTGGGCGTGGAGACCGCGCTGACCCGACTTGAACTTCACGAGCTGGGCCTCGATGTACCAGGCCGGCAGCCCGGCGATCGCCGGCGCGAGCGCCGCCTGCATGCCGCCGCCGTTCGTCCCATGGCACTGGGTGCACAGACCGAAGAGGGCCTTGCCCTTGGCGAGATCCGCGCTCGCTTCCTGCGCGGACGCGGCGAACGCGCCCAACGAGGAGGCCACCACGGCCAGGAAGATGCAAAGCGCGCTCATCGACACGACGGATCTCGTGAAACGTTCGAACACCCAGCTCATCGCTCTTCTGTCCTGTCTTCTGTCCGGGCTTTCGTCCGGCTCGACGCCCAGTTTCCCGTTCGCCCGGCGCGGCGATTTGACGCAGCCAGCGACCATCACGAACGCCTGATCCAGCTCGCCGCGGACGGCGCGGAGCACGCTCGATCAGGACTGCGGAAAGTGTCCGCGAAGTAGCCCACCGCTCCAAGATTCGTCAAGTCCGACGCGGCCTTTCGCGACTCTCCCGCCTGCTCGAAGGCGCGCGTCGGGAGACACCGCCCCCGTCTCTTCACAGCGTCGAGATTAGGACGCCGTCCGCTTCGATTCGCGCAGCACGAACGCTCTGCAACGATTGGATGCAGCCGTGTCCGGCGATCACTGGACGGGCGGATTCGGAAGCGGCGGATTGAAGGGATAGAGAAGCAGGTAGATCAGCACGCCCGTCACCGAGACGTAGATCCAGATCGGCCACGCGATCCGAGCGAGCCGGCGATGGCGCTCGCGCTCGTTCCGCATGCCGAGGCGGATGAGCGCGATCGCGAAGACGGGCACGGTCATCGCGAGCAGCACGTGGGAGGCGAGCAGCCCGAGATATGCGAGCTTGGCCGCGCCTTCGGCATGGAACGTCGTGTTCTCGAAGTTCCGGGCGAATTTATGGACCAGATACGAGACGAGGAAGACGCTCGAGACGGCGAAGGCCGTTCCCATCACCCGACGGTGGCGCTCGACCTCACCCCGGCGCGCGAGCCGCCGTCCCTGGATCAGGAGCACCGTCGCCGTGGCGTTCAAGGCGGCATTGAGGGGCGGGAGCAGGGAGAAGTCCATCTCGATGACCGACCGTAGCAGCTCGCGCTGCGCGCGCGGCGCTACGTTGGCCGCCCCATGACGCCTCCCACCGACCCGGCCTCCGGCTGGCGCGACGCCCTGCTCGCCCGCCTCGACGCGAGCGGCCGCTACCCGACCTGGGTCCTGCTGGCCGCGCTGGCCGGGATGTTCGCGACGAGCTTCCCGATCACGATCCTCGCCGTCTCCCTCGCCTCGATCGCCGACGAGTTCTCCGCGGACGAGACGACCATGGCCTGGGTCATCTCGGCGCCCATGCTGCTCTCGGCCGTGACGTTTCCGCTCCTCGGCAAGCTCGGCGACCAGCGCGGTCATCGCCGGGTCTTCCTGCTGGGCTTTGCGGGGTCGACGGTCGTGGCGGTGCTGACGGCCCTCGCCTTCGATCCCGCCTCGCTGATCGGATTCCGGACGCTCGCGTCGATCCTCGGCGGCGCGACCCAGCCGACGGCGATGGCGCTGATCTTCTCGGTGACGCCGCCGGATCAGCGGGTGCGGGCGATGGGCTGGTGGTCGATGACGACGGCGGCGGCGCCGGCCCTCGGGCTCTTCGCCGGCGGGCCGCTCGTCGATCTCTTCGGCTGGCGGATCGTATTCCTGCTGCAGGCGGGCTTCTCGGCGCTGGCCCTCGCGCTCGCGATGGTCGTGCTGCGGGAGACGAAGCCCCTGCGCGTGCGCTTCGACGTCGCGGGCTCGGTCGCGCTCTCCTTCGGTGTCGGCGGCCTCATGTACGCCCTCGGGAGCGTCCGGAGCCCCGCCGCCTTCGCGGTCTGGATCCCGCACGCGCTGGCGATCGGCCTCGTCGGCCTCGTCGCCTTCGTCTGGATCGAGCGCCGCGTCGAGGCCCCGCTCATGCCCCTCGGCTTCTTCCGCTCGCCGAACTTCAGCGCGACCCTCGCGACCAACGCCTTCACGAGTGCGGCCTACATGGGGGCCTTCGTCGTCGCGCCGATCCTGCTGCTCAAGCTCGGGCATTCGGTGACGGTCGCGTCCTACATCGTCCTGATCCGGACGGCCTCGCTGACGATCTTCTCGCCGCTCGGCGGCCGCTTCGGCGAGGCCTACGGCGAGCGGATCGCCTCGGTCGTCGGCTGCACGGGCCTCACGTTCGGGCTCTTCGTCTCCGCCTGGGCGGCCCACGCCGAGAGCCTCGGCCTCTTCGTCGCCGGCCTCGTCCTGCAGGGCGCCGGTCACGGCCTCTCTCAGCCCTCGATCACCGCCGCCATCGCGCGCTCGGTCCCGTTCCACGACCTCGGCATCGCCGGCGCCGCCAATCGCCTGATGGGCCAGGGCGGCGCCGCCTTCGGCATCACGCTGCTCGCCCTCGCCTACGGCGGTCGCAACACCCCCGACGCCTTCGCCCTCGCCTTCGCCGTCGGAGGCGTCCTGTCGGCGGTCTCGGTCGCGTCGGCCTTCGGCATCGGCATCCATCCGATCGAGCCGGGCGCCTGACGCATGCGCGTCCCACGCCCGATTCGACGGCCCGAGTCGATCCGCCTAACGGGATGATCCGAGCCGATCCGCCTCGAAGCCCCGGGCACTCTCGCGGAAGCCGGCGCGTCGGAACAGCTCGGCCCGGGGCGAGCGGTGCGCGGGCTCGCCGTCGATCGAATCGACCGCGAGTCGCCGGATGCCGAGCTTCGCGACGCTGCCGACGAGCCGCTGCAAGGCGGAGAGCAGCCGCGCCTCGCCCGCCTCGCGCTCGGCGTCCTCGAAGCAGAGGACCTGGCGTCCCCCCCGCTCGACGAAGAGCACCGCCCGTCCGTCGACCAGCACGACGCTCGTCCCGACCGCCCGCCGCGGCCGCCCGACGAAGCGCTCCGGCCACGGCAGCATCGCGCCGTAGGGCTGCGCCGGATCGAGCGACGCGAGCAGGACGGCGCGGCCTTCGTCCGGCATCGCCCGCGCCGCGCGCAAGCGGTCGACGGCGCCGGGCAGCGCGAACTGGGCGCTCGTCGTCCCCGACGAGAAATGCCCGCGCCGCACGCGCCCGGCCTCCTCGAGCTCGCGCAGGACCGGATACAGCGCCGTGAAGCCCCCGGGCTCGCGCTCGATCTCGAGCGATTCGCGCGACACGATCCCGTGTCGATCGAGCAGCGCCAGCGTCCGCGCGTGCAGCAGGGCGGTCGGCGACGACGGGGAATCCTGCGCGGGGGCGACGTGCCGCTCCGGAGCGACGAGCGGCCGCGGCACGACGAGGGACCAGCGGCCGGAGGTCGCGGCGGGCGGCGCGTGACGCCCCGGGCGCCGCGGGCGCAGGCTTCGGGAGCCCCGGCCCGCCCGCGCGCGCCGCCCCGCGGCCCCCGCGCGCAAAGGGGCGAAGGTGTCGTTCGTGACGAGCCCTTCGCCCGCGAGCTCGAAGAGCGCCTCCTCGAGGGCTCGCGTCGAGACGTCGGGAAACGCCTGGACGAGCTCGGAGAAGAAGGAGGCTCCGCGCGCCTCGAGGGCGACGGCGATCCGGCGCGCGAGGGCGCTCGGACCCGGCCCGACCGAAAGACCGTCGGGCTCGCCCCGGAACTCGTCCTCGAGGTCGGCGAGCGACCGCGCACCGAACACCGCGAGCCGTTCCCGCCGAATCAGCGCGACGCGCCCCTCGCCCTCGCCGATCGCGCCCTCGCCCAGCCAGACCAGACGCCCTTCGCTGCCGAGGGCATCGAGCTGCTCCGGTCGATAGTCGGGCAGGCGCAGCGGCAGGATCCGGCCCTCGAGCTCCGCGAAGGGGAGAGCCAGACCTTCGAGCTGGTCGAGCACGGCCTCGAGCCGGGCAGACCCGGGCTGCGGCTTCGTGATGCCGTGCCAGTCGAGCAGGAAGCGCGCGAAGACCTCTCCCTCGACCGGCGCGATCTCCTCGCGCAGGCGCGCGAGCGTCCGCTTCTTGATCCGCCGCAGGACCTCGGGCTCACACCATTCGCCCTCCGTCCGCCGCGGATCGAACTCGCCGGCGAGCAGCCGCCCCCGGCGCGCGAGGGACGCGAGCAGCGGCGCGAGCGATTCGGCCGCGAGACCGAAGCGCGACGCCAGAGCGGCCGTCGTGAAGGGACCGTGGCTGCGCGCATGCCGCAGCAGCAGCTGCTCGAGCGGCGCGTGGGCCGGCGCGAGAAATGCGGTGGACACCGTCTTCGGCAGCGCGACCCCGAGCGCATCGCGGTAGAGCGCCGCGTCCTCGACCGCGATCCAGCGCGATTGCCCGCCGACCTCGACGCGCAGCGCGCGGCCCTGCTCGACCAGCGTCGCGAGATCGGCGGCGAATCCCGGATCGGCGGCGCCGCTCGAACAATCGCCGCTCCCGCCGCCCCCATGCCGCGCGGCCAGCTCGTCGTCCGTCAGATCGCCGAGCTCCCGCAGCCGATCGTGGAGCCCGTCGGCGTGGGCGACGCGCTGCTCGGGCTCGCGCTTCTGGAGACTCGCCTCGACCGCGTCGATCGCCGCAGCATCGAGGAACTTCCGCAGGTCCGTCGATCCGAGCAGCTCGCGCAGCATCGTCCGATCGAGGGCGAGGGCCTGGCTGCGTCGCTCGGCGGCGGGGAGATCGGACTGGTAGAGGAAGCTCGCGGTGTAGGCGAAGACGAGGGAGCGAGCGAAGGGCGAAGGCGACGCAGTCTCGACGTCGCAGACGGCGACCTCGCCCGCCTCGATCCCGCGCAGCAGGGCGACGAGACTCGGCAGATCGAAGACGTCCTGCAGACACGAGCGATAGGTCTCGAGCATGATCGGGAAGTCGGGGAAGCCGCGGGCGATGCCGTGGAGGTTCTGCGCCCGCAGGCGCTGGGACCAGAGCGGCGTGCGGGCCCGGGCGTGGCGCCGCGGGAGCAGGAGCGCGCGGGCGGCGTTCTCCCGGAACTCGGCCGCGAAGAGCGCCGAGTCCTCGAGGCCGGAAGAGACGAGCTCCTCGACGGACTCGGCGTCGGGGAGGAAGGAGGCCGTCGCGGGCGGGCGATCGGTGTCGAGGAAACGGAGCAGGATGCCGTCGTCGGTCCAGAGCGGATGGACCTCGCCGCCACCGTGGGCCGCGAAGCGCTCGGCGATCGCGATGGCCCAGGGCGCATGGACGCGGGCGCCGAAGGGCGAATGGATCGCGATGCGATGATCGCCGAGCTCGTCCCGGAAGCGCTCGATCACGATCTGCCGGTCGTGGGGCAGGCGACCGGTCGACGCCGTCTGCGCCGAGAGATGGGCGACGAGATTGCCGATCGCGTACTCGTCGAGCTGGCCCTCGGCGCGCAGCCAGGCCGCCGGATCCGCCTGCTCCGAGAGCGTGCGCACATAGCGACCGAGCGCGCGCCCGAGCTCGATCGGCCGCCCGGGCCCGTCGCCGCGCCAGAAGGGCAGCCGCCCCGGCTCGCCCGGCGCCGGCACGACGAGCACGCGGTCGCGGCCGATCTCGACCACCCGCCAGCTCGAGGCGCCGAGCACGACGACGTCCCCCGTCCGGGTCTCGTGGACCATCTCCTCGTCGAGCTCGCCGATCCGCGGGCCGCCGTCGGCGACGTGGACCGCATACTGCCCGCGATCCGGGATCGTCCCGCCCGAGAGCAGCGCGATCCGCCCCGCCCCTTCGCGGATCTCGAGCCGCCCGTTTGCCCGATCGAAGCGGAGCCGCGGCCGCAGCTCCGCGAACTCGGCGGACGGATATTTCCCCGACAGCATGTCGAGCACCGCCCCGAGCAGGGAGGAATCGAGCTCGGCATAACAGAGCGTCCGCCGGATCAGCGCGGCGAGCGCGTCGACGGTCGTCGGCCCCTCCGCGACGATCGCGACGATCTGTTGCGCGAGGACGTCGAGCGCCCCGCGCGGCACGTGGATCGCCTCGACCTCCCCCGCGCGCATCCCGCGTGCGACGACGGCGGCCTCGAGCAGGTCGGCGCGGTGCTTCGGGAAGAGCAGGCCGCGGCTCGTCTCGCCGACTGCGTGGCCCGCGCGGCCGATGCGCTGGAGCCCGCGCGCGACGGCCCCGGGACTCTCGACCAGCAGGACGAGCTCGACCGCCGCCATGTCGATGCCGAGCTCGAGGGAGCTCGTCGCGACGATCCCGCGCAGCCGACCCCCGGCGAGGGCCGCCTCGATCTCGCGCCGCTCGTCGGGGGCGACGCTGCCGTGATGGGCCCGGACGAGGGGCTCGCCGGCGAGGTCGTTGAGGGCCTGGGCGAGGCGCTCGCAGAGGGCGCGGCTGTTGGTGAAGACGATCGAGCTCGCGTGGGCGCGGATCTGCTCGAGCAGCACGGGATGGATCGCGGACCAGAGGCTCGGAGCGACGGCGGCGGGCGCGGCCGGGTCCACCCCGCCGGCCGCGTCCGCCGCGGCCAGCGCCGCGGGGGTCGCCGCGGCCGCGCTCGAGTCCGCACGGACGGGATCCAGCCGCGTCATGTCCGGCACCGGGACACGGACCAGGAGATCGATCGCCGGCGGCGCGCTCGCGTCGACGATCTCGACGGCGCGATCCCCGCCGAGGAAGCGTGCGATCTCCGCCGCGGGCCGCGCCGTCGCCGAGAGCCCGATCCGCTGCGGATCCCCGCCGCGACACCGCCGCGCGACGCGCTCGAGGGAGAGCGCGAGATGGACGCCGCGCTTGCTGCCGGCGAGCGCATGGATCTCGTCGACGATGATCGTCTCGACGCTCGCGAGGGTCTCGCGCGCCTGAGAGCCGAGCATCAGGTAGAGGGACTCGGGCGTCGTGACGAGGATCTCGGCCGGGTCGCGCACCAGGAGCCGGCGCTCGCGCGGCGTGCTGTCGCCGGTGCGGATCGCGACGCGCGGCGCGCGGAAGCTCGCGACGTCGCGCGCGGCGTTCTCTCCGTCCTCGACGTCGACGCGGGCCTCGCGATCGGCCTCGGCCCGCCGCGCCGCCTCGGCCGCGATGCCGGCGAGCGGGACGCGCAGATTCCGCTCGATGTCGGCGACGAGCGCCTTCAGCGGCGAGACGTAGAGGACGCGGACCCCGGGCTTCGCGTCGGCGGGTCGGCGACCGAGGCGATCGATCGCCGCGAGGAAGGCGGCGAGGGTCTTGCCGCTGCCGGTCGGGGCGATCAGGAGCGCGTGGCGGCCGGCGGCGAGGATCGGCCAGCCCCGCGACTGGACGGGGGTCGGGGCGGCGAAGCGGCGCTCGAGCCAGGCGCGGGTCGCGGGCGTGAAGAGCGCCGAGGCGGGGGGCATCGGGAAAACCTAGCCTCGCAGGCGATCTCCGGGCTCGTCTGCTCGCGGGCCCGCCCCTGAACCGAGGACCGCCCATGCATCGCTTCGCGCTCGCGCTCCCGCTGCTCTTCCTACTCTCGTCCGCCGAGACCGCGCGCGCCGAGGCCGGAGCCGCCCTCGACGCCGGCAGATCCCTCCCCGACGCGCCGCTCACGGTCCGCATCCCCGCCGGCGTCGCCCGCGCCGAAGCCCGCATGATCGAGACGCGCCGGGACCTCCACGCCCACCCCGAGCTCGGCTTCGCCGAGAAGCGCACCGCAGCCCTCGTCGCGAAGCGCCTGCGCACCCTCGGCCTCGCGGTCCGCGAAGGCGTCGGCGGAACGGGCGTCGTCGGTGTGCTGCGCGGCGCGAAGCCCGGCCGCACCGTCGCCCTGCGCGCGGACATGGACGCGCTCCCGGTCACCGAGCAGACGGGCCTGCCCTTCGCGTCGAAGGCGAAGGCGACCTGGCGGGGCGAGACCGTCGGCGTCATGCACGCCTGCGGCCACGATGCCCACGTCGCGATGCTGCTCGGCGCCGCCGAGGTCCTGGCCGGCCTGCGCGATGGGCTGCCGGGCGAGGTCGTCTTCCTCTTCCAGCCCGCGGAGGAAGGCGGCGGTCCGGGGGAGACGGGCGGGGCCGAGGCGATGCTCGCCGAGGGCGCCTTCGACGATCCCTCGCCCGCGGCGATCTTCGGACTCCACGTCGGCCCCGTCGACGTCGCCGGCGAGCTCTCGGTCGTCGCCGGGCCGGCGATGGCCGCCTCCGATCGCTTCCGCATCGTCGTCCGAGGCCGCCAGACCCACGGCGCCCTGCCCTTCGCCGGCATCGATCCGATCCCGGTCGCCGCGCGCATCGTGCTCGCGATCGAGGCGCTGCCCGCGCGGGAGATCGACGTGACGACGCCCGCGATCGTGTCGGTCGGCGCGATTCACGGCGGCAACCGCAACAACATCCTCCCCGACGAGGTCGAGCTGATCGGCACGATCCGGAGCTTCGACGAGGCGGCCCGCACGGCCCTCCACGCGAAGATCGAACGCGTCGCCGCGAAGACCGCCGAGGCGAGCGGTGCGACGGCGACGGTCGAGATCGTCCGCGGCTACGGCGTCCTCGTGAACGATGCCGAGCTCGCCGCCTTCGGCCGCCGCGTCCTCGAGCGAAGCCTCGGCGCAGATCGGGTCCACACTGGACGCCCGACCACGACCGCCGAGGACTTCTCGTTCTACGCGAATCGCGTGCCCGGCCTCTTCCTCTGGCTCGGCGTCCGCGATCCCGCGACGCCGATCGAAGCGGCGGCGCCCAACCATTCGCCGCGCTTCCTGATCGACGAGCGCGGGCTCGCGACCGGCGTGCGCGCGCTGGTGGAGCTCGCGGTGGCGTTCAACGGGAGGGATTCCTAGCCGGGCAGAAACGATCGCGGGGGGAGCCGGCCCCTGCACCGATCGTTCCCTGCTTCGACACCGACGCCCGCTCGAAGCCCGAGCCGATCGAACCGGAACGGTGTAGGCTCGTGGCGCGACGGACAAGGAGCGCCCATGACGAGTTCCGCCGATTCCGTCGAGCAGCGCCTGCGCATCGCGATCGACTCCTCGCCGAGCGGGCTCCTCATGACGGACTCGACCGGGCGGATCGTCCTCGTCAACCGCGAGATCGAGCGACTCTTCGGGTACCCGCGCGAGGCGCTCCTGGGACAAAACATCGAGATCCTGCTCCCGGATCGCCTCCGCGAGCAGCACGTCGAATGGCGGGCTTCGTTCGTCGCCGCGCCGATCGAGCGGCGGATGGGTGAAGGCCGCGACCTGTTCGCCCGCCGCAAGGACGGCTCGGAGGTCCCTGTCGAGGTCGGGTTGACGCCGCTCGTGACCCGCGACGGCTTCTTCGTCCTGAGCTCCGTGGTCGACATCTCGGCTCGCAAGCGCGCCGAGCAGCGCTTCCGCGTCGCCGTCGAGTCCTCGCCGAGCGGCATGCTGATGGTCGATTCCCGGGGCCACATCCTGCTCGCGAATCGCGAGGTCGCCCGGATGTTCGGTTATTCGCCGGGGGAGCTCCTCGGGCAGAGCATCGAGGTGCTCGTCCCGCCGGCGCTTCGCGAACGACATCCCGAGGAGCGGGCCGCCTTCTTCGCGCGGCCGAGCGCCCGCGCGATGGGTGCCGGCCGCGAGCTCCACGGCATCCACAAGAACGGCCACGAGGTCGCCGTCGAGATCGGCCTCAATCCGATCGAGACGGACGAGGGGATCCTCGTCCTCGGATCCGTCGTCGACGTGACCGAGCGTCGTCGCACCGAGGCCGAGCGCGCATCGCTCGAGGAGCAGCTCCGTCAATCCCAGAAGCTCGAGGCCCTCGGCCGGCTCGCCGGCGGCATCGCCCACGACTTCAACAACATCCTGAGCGCCGTGGTCGGTTATGCCGAGGTCTTGCGAAGCGATCTCGCGGCCGGCCACGACGTCTCGAGGGACATCGAGGGACTCCTCGTCGCCGCCGAGCGCGGGCGCGAGGTGACCTCGCGGGTCCTGCGCTTCAGTCGGCGTCAGGCGCTCACGCTCGGGGCCATCGATCTCGTTCGCACGGTCGAGGACGCGGCGGGGCTCTTGCGCGCGGCCCTGCCCGCCTCCGTCCGGATCGAGCTCGACCTCGACCATCCCGACCCTGCGATGGCCGATGCGGGGGCGGTTCACACGATCCTGATGAATCTCGGGACCAACGCATCCCATGCCATGCCGGAGGGCGGCACGCTGCGCGTCGCCCTCTCCCCGTTCTACGCGCGCGACAGCTTCGTCCGCGCGAATCCCGGGCTGCGCGAGGGCGCCTACGTCCGGCTGAGCGTCACGGACTCCGGTCTCGGGATGGACGAGGCGACGCGCAGCCGCGCCTTCGAGCCGTTCTTCACGACCAAGCCGATCGGCGCCGGCACTGGCCTCGGCCTCGCCACGGTCCACGGCGTCATGCGCGACCACGGCGGAACGGTCTGGCTCGAGAGCGCCCCCGGCGCCGGGACGAGCGTCCACTGCATCTTTCCCGCCGTCTCGCCCGTGCCCGCGATCGCCCTCGCGACCAGCGAATCCCTCGCGATCGGTCGGGGCGAGCGCGTGCTCTTCGTCGACGACGAGCCCACGCTGGCGGCGCTCGGTGCGCGACGTCTCGAGGGTCTCGGCTACGACGTGGTCGCGGCCGTCGGGCCCGAGGCGGCGCTCGAACGCCTGCGCGACGAGCCTTTCGCGCTGCTCGTCACGGACTACACCATGCCCGGGATGGACGGGCTGCGCCTGGCACGCGAGGCACGAAGCCTCCAGCCGGGTCTCCGGATCGTGATGCTCTCCGGGCGGGTCGGCGAGCTCGACGCGGAGGCGCTCGCGAGGGCGGGGGTGAGACGGATGATCGAGAAGCCGGTCACCCTCGAGCGGCTCGCGCAGATGATCCGCGAGGTCCTCGACGAAGGCGAAGGCGCTGTGCGAGACCTCCGTGCCCCGAAGGGGCAGTGAAGTTTCGCCTCGAAATCACCGGGCGGTGGTTGCCCTGACTGATTGAGTGGGAGAAAGTTCCCACTTCAATCCAGTGCAGGAGCGCCCCATGCCCGGAACATCCCTTCGATTCGCCCAGCTCGTCGGAGCCCAATCGTCCTGCACCGCGAGCGTCCCCCGCCGCCTTCCCCGCGTGGGCGGGATTGCGCGGCGGCTGTCGACCCTCCTCTTGGCAGGAATGTTCGCGGGAACGGGGCTCTTCGCCTCGGCCGCGTCGGCCGGCGGCGGCTCGAGCTTCAGCGTGAGCACGACCGCCGCGGTCTCGGGCTCCACCGTCTCGGGCGTGCTGACCCTGACGAACGCGGAGAGCGAACCGATCCCGTTCTCGGCTCTGTCCGCTTCGATCGAGGTCCGCTTCGACGAAGGCGTAGCGATCCCGCCGCTGCCCGCCGGCTCGAGCGCGGGCTGGTACCGCATCGCGCAGGTCTCGCTCCCCGCGCCCGTCACCGTCGCGGCCGGAGCCAGCCAGGGCTTCCCGTTCGTGATCGACCCGTGCAGCGCGAGCCTCCCCAACTATCGCAGCGCCAAGGACATGCGCGCGTTCGGGAGCGCCACCGCCGCGCGCGTGCGCGACGCCTACTCCGACACCTTCCCGCTTCCGACGCCGTGCCCCGTCTGCGGCAATGCCGTCCTCGAAGCCGGCGAACAGTGCGACGCGGGCGCGAGCGGCGGCAGCTGCTGTACCTCGACCTGCCAGTTCCGCCCGAGCGGAACGACCTGCAACGACGGCAATGCCTGCACCCAGGTCGATGCCTGTCAGGCCGGCATCTGCCTCGGCAGCTCCCCCGTCGTCTGCACCGCCGCCGATGCGTGCCGCGTCGCGGGCGTGTGCAACCCGACGACCGGCGTCTGCAGTCAGCCCGCGAAGCCGAACGGCGCCGCCTGCGACGACCAGAATGCCTGCACGGGGACCGACACCTGTCAGGCCGGAGTCTGTCGCGGCAGCAGCCCCGTCGTCTGTCCGGCTTCGGGTCCCTGCATGAACGCGAGCTGCGAGCCGTCGACCGGGGCCTGCGTCGAGGCGCCGAAGCCCGACGGGACGACGTGCTCGGACGCGAGCGCGTGTACGAGCGGCGACCAGTGCGAAGGCGGCGCGTGCACGAGCGGGGCCCCGCTCGTCTGCAACGACGCCATGAGCTGCACGACCGATACCTGCAACGTCGCGACCGGCTGCAGCTACAGCCCCGCCACGACCTGCGAAGCCTGCGACGCCACGCCAGTGCACCGATTGCAGCGCGCGCTGCGAGACGGCGAACTCCGATTGCCAGGCCGGATGCTGGGCGGGCTTCTCGAGCTGCCTCGCCGGCTGCACGTCGACGTACTGCGCTCCGTTCTGCCAGGTCGACCTCGGCCAATGCCTCGGCAGCTGTCCGACGACGGCGGCCTGTCAGAGCGGCTGCGAGGCCGGAAACGGCTGCGGCACCGGATGCTCGGGCGTATCGGCGAGCCAGGGCGGATCGCCGCAGGTGCCTTCGATCTCGCGCATCGGACTCGCGGCGCTCGCAGCCTTCATGGCGCTGGTCGGGAGCGCCGCCCTGTTCGGCGGGGGTCGTCGGAGGGCGTGAGCGCGAGCGGGCGGGCGCCTTCGGGCTCCGGGCGAGCGGGCGGCGCGAGATCGGGATCTTTGTGGGCCGATGCGGAAATCGCCGTCCACACCCCCTATGCTCGCCCGCGCTTTTGCCGACCACCACTCAACCCCGACCGGCCCCCGATCGAGCATGCGTCCCATGCCCTGGTGCCGGTTCTCATGGAAGGGCCTCGACGATGACCCGCCTCCCGCGCCTTTTGTTCGTTTCCGCTGCGATCTTCGCGCTCCTCGCCTGTCAGAAGGCCGACTCCGGATCTTCGGCGGCGGCAGGGGATCTCTCGACTGACGACCAGAAGACGATCTACGCCCTCGGCCTCGCCCTCGCGCGGGAGCTCGAGCCGTTCCACCTCGACGAGACGGAGCTCGGGACCCTCGCCGAGGGGCTGAAGGACGGCGCCCTCGGCCGGACGCCGAAGGTCGAGCTCGAGGCCCAGATGCCGAAGATCCAGGAGTTCGGGATGGCGCGCGTCGCCGCGGCCGCGGGCGAAGAGGCGAAGGCCGCGGAGTCCTTCCTGACGGCCGCCGCCGCCGAGCCCGGCGCCGAGAAGCTCGCGTCGGGACTCGTCTACCGCGAGGTCGCGGCGGGCGAAGGCGCTTCGCCGAAGGCCAGCGACGTCGTGAAGGTCCACTACCACGGCACCCTGCGCGACGGGACGGTCTTCGACAGCTCCGTCGATCGCGGGACGCCGGCGGAGTTCCCGCTCGACGGCGTGATCCCGTGCTGGACCGAAGGCGTCCAGAAGATGAAGGTCGGGGGCAAGGCCCGCTTCGTCTGCCCGGCGAGCATCGCCTACGGCGACCGCGGTGCGCCGCCGAAGATCATGCCCGGCGCGGCGCTCGCCTTCGACGTCGAGCTGCTCGGGATCGGAGCGTCGCAGGCTTCCGAGATGCCCCCGGGCCACCCGCCGACGGGCGACGGCGAAGCGCCGAAGGCGGAGTAGCCGGGTCGAGCGTCGAGTGGATCGCTGCGGCCGTCAGCCGAACGGCCGCAGCGACTTCCCGACGACCCACATGCTGAAGTACTGCGAGTTCGCCCCGTAGGCCATGCCTAACGCCGTCTTCGCCCCGTCGACCTGGATCTCGCCGGCGCAGCCGCGGACCTGATTCGCCGCCTCGGCGAAGCGCAGCAGACCCGACGCACCGATCGGGTTCGACGACAGCACGCCCCCCGAGCAGTTGATCGGGAACGCGCCGCCGATCTCGGTCTCGCCGCGATCGATCATCTTCCAGCCCTCGCCGGGCTCGGCGATGCGATGCGCCTCGAGCCAGATCGCCTCGTGCCAGGAGAACGGCACGTAGAGCTCGGCCATCGAGAGCTGCTTGCGGGGATTCGTGATCCCCGCCTGCTTGTAGACGTCGTCCGCACACTGCAGGCAGGCCGCGGGCCGCACCGGATCGCGCCCCGGAAAGCTCGGCGGCTCCGAGCGCGAGGACGTCCCGAGCACCCACGCCGGCGGCCTTCCGGCATCCGCCGCGCGCTTCCCGCCCGCCTCGTCCGTCAACACGACGGCGCAGGCGCCGTCCGACGAGGGACACGACTCGAGGAAGCGGATCGGCTCCCACATCATGGGCGAGTTCTTCACCTTCTCGATCGAGATGTCGTGGATCTTCAGGTGTGCGTAGGGGTTCTTGAGCGCGTTCTTGCGATCCTTGACCGCGACCTTCCAGCCGATGTGCTCGGGCGCGCGGCTCCGATGGATGTAGGCGCGGATGAAGGGCGCGAAGGCGCCGCCGGCGCCGAGCGAGGCGCCCTTCCCGCTCCCGAGCGCGAACTGGGCGTTGCCCTCCGACTGCTTCTCGAAGGCGACGGCGAGCACCGTCTTGTGCTTCCCCGCTTGAATGTGGGACGCGGCGACGATCGCGGTCGTCCCGCCGACCGAGCCCGCCGTATGCACGCGGAACATCGGCTTGCCGACGGCGCCGAGCGCGTCCGACAGATAGAGCTCGGGCTTCATGACGCCCTCGAAGAGATCGGGGGCCTTGCCGAGGACGACGGCGTCGATGTCCCGCATCGTCATGTGGGCGTCTTCGAGGGCGCGGAACACCGCCTCCCGCACGAGCCCGCCGAAGGAGACGTCGTGGCGCCGGCTCTTGTGATGCGTCTGTCCGACGCCGACGACTGCGCACGCGTTCATCCCCGTCCCTCCACGATGCAGATCAGATTCTGTTGCAGACACGGGCCGCTCGTCGAATGTCCGAGCGCGCGCCGGCCCCCGCCGAAGACGTGGTCCGCGGCGTAGCCGATGCGGCAGAGCCCGGAGGCCATGATCGGGTTCGACTTCAGCGCCCCGCCCGATGGATTGACCTTCACGTCCGGGCCGAGACCGAGCGCGTGGCGCAGGAGCAGCTCTTCGTGGCTGAAGGCGGCCTGCAGCTCCGCGACCTCGATCGGTCCGTCGGCCATGCCCGCCGCCTGCGCGGCGATGCGAGTCGACGGCGAGTCGTCGAGGCGGCGGAAGGAGGGGTTGTGGCATTCGGTGCGGTGGTCGAAGCCGGTGATGTAGGCGGGGCGCTTCACGAGCTTGCGTGCGCGCTCGCCGGTCGCGAGGACCATCGCCGCGGCCCCGTCGGTGATCGGCGGGATGTCGTGGCGACGCAGCGGCTCGCGGACGTAGTCGCGTTTCAGCAGGTCGTCGACGCTCTTCGCCCCCTTCGAGAGCCCGCGCGAGCGGACCGAGACCTCGGCCATCTTCCGCTCGTCGGCGATCCCGGCCTCGATGACCGCGCGCGCCTGCAGCGCCGCGAAGGAGAGCGGATCGACGCCGAGCGGCGCGAGGAAGAAGGGATCCATCTCCATCGGGTAGATCAGCGCGGGATCCCCCGTCGAGGAGCGCCCCGAGCCCGTCACGACGGCGATCTCGATGTCGCCCTCCTGGAGCCGGAGCCACGCTTCGTAGAGCGCCCAGGCCCCGTCCATCTCGACGTGCGAGTCGCGCTTGGGCGGCCACGCGCCGATCGCGTCGAGATTGGACACGAAGGAGAAGGCCTGGCCCGTGATGTAGTCGCAGGAGCCGAGGCAGGTGAAGTCGATGTCCTTGCGGGTCAGGCCGAGGGGCTCGAGCGCGTCGCTGATGACGCCCATCAGGAGCTGGGTCTCGGTCCGATCCGTCCGGCGCACCATCGGCGTCTGGGCCCAGCCGACGATCGCGATGTCTTTCGAGGGACTCTTGAAGGCGTTCGTCGTCATCAGAAGATCCTGTTCACGAGGTCGGGGTCCTGGACGTCCGGCTCGCCGTTCGGAGCCCAGCCGAGCAGGCTCCCGAAATGTCCACCCATCGCACCGGTCTCCTCCGTGTCGTCCCCCGCCGGCGCGAAGACCGCGCGCACGCGCAGACCGACGCGGACCTCGGCCGCCGGCATCTCCAGCAGCGGCTGGTAGCCGAACACGACGTGGCTGTCGTCGACGAGCACGAAGACGCGGGCGAAGGGCTCGGTCTCGGTCTGGCCCGGGTACTGCACCGGCGTGATCACGACGAAATTCGTGATCGTCCCGGTCTTCGCGAGGTCGATCTCGTGCTCGGGACCGAGCTCGAGGGCGTCGAGCACGCAGTAGCCGCGGCCGCCCCCGTAGACCGAGCCGCATTTCGGGCATTTCTGCGCGACGAGCCGCCCGGTCCGCGTCGCCGCGATCGCGCGGTCCGCCGCCGCGGGGACGGGATTGCGATAGGTCGTCGAGGCCTTGTAGTCCATCATCGTCACGGGCTCGGAGGCCGGCCCCTCGTCCTTGCCGTCGACCTCGGGCGATTCGCCCGGGACGAAGCAGACGATGTCGTCGATGCGCCCGACCCGCTTGCCCCGCCAGCGCGGCGCGACCCGCGCGCCGACCTTCAGCTTCGAAGGCGAGCCCGCGTCGACCGCATGCAGCAGCGGCGTCGAGGCCCCGTCGAGCACGATGAACGCGAAGGCGAAGGGCCGGTCGAGGGGATGCTGCACGGACGGCTTCGGCACCCACGTGAACGACTGCACCGTCCCGACGGGCCCGACCTCGACGAGATCCAGCGGCAGCGGATCCCCCGTCGCCGGATCCCACTCCATCGGCGGGACCAGCACTCGCTGGCCGTCGCGGACGCCGAGGATGCGCTTCTCGGTCAGCGCCCCCATGAAGGCCGCCAGCATGCGCCCGAGCGAGCGGCGGTAGGGAAACGTGATCGTGCTTTCGACGAATCGGGTCACGGGAGCTCCTGGGTCTTCAGTCGAGCTGGGCACTCGGGGCGAGCCGGGCCTCAGCGCCCACTGAGAGCCCTCATCGCCCCTTTGAGAGCCCTCAGCGCCCCTTGCAGGGCGTGATGACTTCGTACAGATGGGTCCGGGCACCGTCGTCCAGGGCGTCCGACATCCGGAACCCGCCCGAGGCGCCCTTCTTCATCATGCCGCGCAGCGTAGCGGAGACGTCGTCGGTCTCCATGTCGTAGATGGCGAGATAGCGATGGGTCGGGTCGGGCTCGCCGGGCTGGGGGCGGATCGCATAGCGCTCGGCGCCGGTGAAGCCGGGGACCTCGACGACCTCGGGCAGATGGACCTCGTCGTACCAGGCGTTGAACTCGTCGTCGCGCCCGTCCCGGGCATTCGTGAACACGAGGAACTTGTACTTCTTCACGGGTCCCCTCCAGCGGTTCGCGACACGATACGCGGCCGGGCGACGGGGCGCCGTGCCCCAGAGGTGGCCCACGGCTTCGGGCCCGCCGCTGCCCTTGACAGCGCTCTCCGACATCCGGAGCATCGTTCTCGGGCGCTTCGGGCCGCCGGCGCGGGCTCGGCGGGCCTGCGCGCGATCGGATGGGGGTGCGCGAGACGCTGGATGCGCGCGCGATCGGGAGGATGCGAGATGGTGCAGGTGATCAAGCTCGGTGTTAAGCGGCCGGTGACCCGGCCCCTGCTGCCGGATCCGGCGCCGCGGAAGGTCCGATACACGATCATCTCCGCCGACGACCACCTGATGGAGCCGCCGCATGCCTTCGAGGGCCGGCTGCCCAGGAAGCTGCAGGACCAGGCGCCCCACGTCGTCGAGACCGAGGAGGGCCACCAGGTCTGGGTGCTCGAGGGCACGCCCTACTTCCAGTCGGGCTTCCAGGCCGTCGCCGGCCGCGCCTGGGAGGACCGCCGGGTCGAGCCCGCGCGCTTCGAGGACATCCGCCCCGGCTGTTATCTCATCGAGGACCGCATTCGCGACATGGACCTGAACGGCGTCTGGGCGTCGCTCAACTTCCCGTCGGGTGCGACGGGCTTCGGCGGGACGGTCTTCTCCGAGACCAAGGATCCGGAGCTCGGCCTCGCCTGCGTGCGCGCCTGGAACGACTGGCTCTTCGAGGAGTGGTATTCGGCGCATCCCGATCGGATCATCCCGTTGGGCCTGACCTATCTGCGCGATCCGGAGAAGGGCGCCGAAGAGATCCGGCGCAACGCGAAGCGCGGCTTCAAGGCGGTCACGATGCCGGAGCAGCCCCATCGCGTCGGGCTGCCGCCGGTCTTCAACGCGTACTGGGAGCCGATCGTGCGGGCCTGCGCGGAGACGCAGACCGTGCTGTCGCTCCACGTCGGCTCGGCAGGCTTCCCGAACCTGCCGCCGGAGTCGCCGGTCCTCGAGCTCGGCTCGACGATGTTCCAGGCGGAGGCCTTCACGACCTGCGCCCAGTGGCTCTGGAGCGCCTGGCCGGCCCGCTATCCCGACCTCAAGCTGACGCTCTCCGAGGGCGGCATCGGCTGGGTCGCGAGCCTGATCGATCGGCTCGAGAACCTGACCAGCCGCTCGGGCTATGCCTCCGGCTGGCCCGACAAGCAGACGCGCCCCGCCGAGGTCCTGAAACGCAACTTCTGGTTCACGATGATCGACGATCCGTCGACCGTCTCGACCCGCCACGCGATCGGCATCGACCACATCCTCGCCGAGAGCGACTACCCCCACGGCGACGGCACCTGGCCCGACACCCAGCCCGTCATGGAGAAGCTCCTCGCGGGCGTCCCCGACGACGACGCCTGGAAGATCACCCACGAGAACGCGGCGAAGCTCTATCGCCACCCGCTGCCGAAGCCGGACAGCCCGCACGCGGCGGGGCTGCGACGTTAGGCGACGAAACGAGGCGCCCGGCGCGCCGAGGAGAAGCGACATGCTCGACCTGCGAATCGACGGTGGGACCCTGATCGACGGAACCGGCCAGCCCGGGCGCAAGGGCAGCCTCGGCATCCGGGACGGGCGCATCGTCGCGCTGGGCCGGGTCGATGAGCCCGCCCGCGAGACGATCGACGCGACGGGCCTCGCGGTCTGCCCGGGCTTCGTCGACATCCATACCCACTACGACGCGCAGGTCTTCTGGGACCCGATGCTCTCGCCGTCCTCCTTCCACGGCGTCACGACCGTCGTCGGCGGCAACTGCGGCTTCTCGATCGCGCCGCTCACGCCCGAGGCGGGCGCCTATCTGATGCCGATGCTGGCGCGGGTCGAGGGCATGCCGCTCCAGAGCCTGAAGGCCGGCGTCCCCTGGAGCTGGCGGAGCTTCGGCGAGTATCTGGGCCAGCTCGAGGGTCGGCTCGCGATCAACGCGGGCTTCCTGGTCGGCCACTGCGCCATCCGCCGCGTCGTGATGGGCGAGCGCTCGGTCGGCCACGAGGCGACGCCGGAGGAGCTCGCGGCGATGGTGAGCCTGCTGCGCCAGTCGATCGCGGAGGGCGGGCTCGGCTTCTCGACGACGGTCTCGGTGACCCACAACGACGCCGAGGGCGAGGCCGTCCCGTCGCGCCACGCGAGCCGCGAGGAGCTCGTCGCGCTGGCCCGCGTGCTGTCCGAGATGCCCGGGACCTCCCTCGAGATGATCCCGGGCGCCGGGCTCTGGACCGAGAAGGAGATGCAGCTGATGACCGATCTCTCCCTCGCCGCCAATCGCCCGCTCAACTGGAACCTGCTGGCGCCGAACTCGAATCGACCGCAGGACGCGTGGCACCAGATCAAGGCCTCCGACTACGCCGCCGAGCGGGGCGCGCGGGTCGTCGCGCTGACGCCGCCGATGACGCCGACGGTGCGCATCAATCTCGTGTCGGGCTTCGTCTTCGACGCGTTCCCGGGCTGGGCGCCGCTCTTCCGGCTCCCGATCCCGCAGCGCATCGAGAAGCTGCGCGATCCGGCCTTCCGCAAGCAGCTCGACGAGGGGGCGACCTCCGACGCGGCGGGCGTGCTGCGGGGCCTCGCGCGCTGGGAGCTCGTCGTCATCGACCAGGTCGGGAGCCCCGAGCTCGCGCAGCACCGCGGCCGCCTGGTCGGCGACATCGCCCGGGAGCAGGGGAAGAACGCCTTCGATTGCATGATCGACATCGCGATCGCCGACGAGCTGAATACCCTCTTCATGCCCCCGGCGCTCGGCAACGACGACGAGTCGTGGAAGCTGCGCGCGCAGTTCTGGACCGATCCGCGCGCGCTGGTCGGCGGCTCGGACGCGGGCGCGCATCTCGACATGGTCGACACCTTCGCGTTCTCGACGGTCCTGCTCGGCAACGCCCGCGATCGCGAGCTCATCTCCGTCGAGCAGGCGGTCTCCTGCCTGACCGACCAGCCCGCCCGCCTGCTCGGCCTGCGCGAGCGCGGTCGCCTCGAGCAGGGCTGGCATGCCGACCTCGTCGTCTTCGATCCCGCGCGCGTCGCGAGCGGACCGGTCCACGTCCGCCGCGATCTGCCGGCCGGTGCCGAGCGGCTGTACGCGGATGCCATCGGCATCGAGCACGTCATCGTCGCCGGAACGCCGATCATCCGCGGCGGCAAGGAGACGGGCGCGCTGCCGGGGACGATCCTCCACTCGGGTCGGGACACGGAGTCGGTCAGCCTCGGCCGGCGCTGAGCCGCAGAGCGCGATCGCGCCCCTTCGGCGAACGGAGGGCGGGCCGAGCGTTCCACCGCCGCTCAGGGCAGGTGGCGGCTCCAGACCTGCTCGATGATCGCGTCGATCTGGTCGGTCGTCCCCTCGTCGGGCTCGTAGAAGACGACGCCGATGCCGGGTGCGCGATGGGGCGGACCGTCGGGTCCGATCTCGTGGCAGTAGATGACGTGGCCGAACACGCGGACGTGTGTACCCCCCATCTTGAACTCGAGGCGGATGGGCTGACCGGTCGGATAGACGTCCGCGGTCTCGATGAAGGCCCCTCGGCGCGAGAGGCTCGTGAGCGCGCCGATGCGGCGCTCGCCCGCGACCCGGATCCAGGCGGTCGTCTCGAGCGGCACGCGGACCGCGCGCTGGTTCTGCGGACGATCGCCGTGGAAGCGGGCGGCGCCGATGAAGAAGCGCAGATCGGCATCCTCGATCGGACCCGTGATCAGCCAGTCGACGCGCGTCTGTCGGAGCATCCGCCGGCGATCGCCGTCCGCGACCTCGCCGATCACGAGAATGCGCGTCTGGATCGCAGCCGCCGCCTTCTCGAGGCGCTCGCGCAGGGCGGTCAGCCGTGCGAGGTCGATCGTCGGCGGGACGACGAGCAGCTCGATGATCGGCTCGTCCTGCTCGACGAAGATCGCGGCCTCGTCCAGACCCTGGACCAGATGGACGTCCGCGCCGAGGCGCATCATGCGGACCACGACCTGCCCGAACGTGCTCGGCTCGCCGTCGATCACGAGCGTGCGCGTCTCCGCGACCCGCAGCCGGCCGCGTTCGGAATGCACGACGCTCCGGGTCGGCGTCGGCGCCGCGGCGTCCTTCGCCTCGCGAGCCGGCGCGAGCGGGCTCGGCTCGGCCTCGACCGGCGCGAGGATCTGGTCGATCGCCGCGGTCGCAGGGCTCGTCGGCACGATCGGCCGGTCTGCACCACAGGGCGCGAGAAACCGCGTCGCCTCGATCGCAGGCAGGGCCGGCGAATAGAGGAAGCCCTGGATCTGGTCGCAGCCCATCGACCGCAGCAGCTGGGCCTGGCGCTCGGAATCGACGCCTTCCGCGACGACCGCGAAGCCCAGGGAGTGGGACATCGCGATCACCGCCGACGCGATGCCCGCCGCGGCCTCGTCGTCTTCGATGCCGCGCAGGAAGCCACGGTCCATCTTGACGGTGTCGAGCGGGAACCGATTCAGATAGGTCAGCGCCGAATAACCCGTCCCGAAATCGTCGAGAGCGACCCGGACCCCGATCGCGCGCAGGTCGCGGAGCGTCAGCGCGGTCGTCTCGTTGTCGGCGAGGATCAGGCTCTCGGTCAGCTCGATCTCGAACGCGGCGGGCTCGACGTCGTGGCGGACGAGGGCGCTCGTGATGATCTCCTGGAGATCGGACTCGGAGAACTGGGCGCTCGAGACGTTCACCGAGACCGGCACGATCTCGAAGCCCGCATCCCGCCACGCGCGAATCTGGCGGCAGGCCTCGTCGATGCACCAGGCGCCGATCTCGCAGATGAGCCCGCGCTCCTCGGCGACGGGGATGAAGTCCTTCGGGCTCACGAAGCCGAGCTCCTCGCTCTGCCAGCGCAGCAGCGCTTCGAAGCCGGCGACGGCGCCCGTCGCGACCTCGATCTTCGGCTGATAGCAGAGCCGCAGCTCGCGGCCGTCGATGGCCTGGCGGAGGCCCTTTTCGATCTTGCGGTGGTATTCGGCCTGGGCGCGGAAGGCGTGCTCGTAGAGGACGAAGCGTCCCCGGCCATTCTCCTTCGCGACGTAGAGGGCCGCGTCGGCCGCCTTGACGAGATCCTCGACGTCGAGGCCATGGTCGGGCAGGAGCGAGACGCCGACGCTCGCGCTGCAGGGGATCGTCCGTCCCTCGAACGGAACGGGCTGGGCCATGACGTCGAGCACCCCCTGGGCCAGGCGGTGGACCTCCGCCGCATCGCCGTAGTTCAGGGCCACGATCGCGAATTCGTCGCCGGAGAGCCGCGCGACGAAGGAATCGCTCCGCTCCGCCTTCTCCGCCCATCGCTGCATCTGGCTGCGGAAGCGCGCCGCGACGGCCTTCAGCAGCTCGTCGCCGGCGCCGTGGCCGAGGCTGTCGTTGACCTCCTTGAAGCGATCGATGTCGATGTAGAGGAGCGCGACGGTGCCGCCCGCTTCCCGGGCGCGCTGGGTCGCGAGCTTCAGGCGGTCGATGAAGAGCCGGCGATTGCCGAGGCCGGTCAGGCTGTCGTAGTGGGCGAGCTGGAGCAGATGGTCGCGGCCGCGCAGATCCTCGGTCACGTCGCGCAGCAGGATGCCGCGCAGCGCGCTCCCCGAGGCGCTCCCCGCCGCGCTCCCCGAGATCGCGAGATCGATCAGCTGCTGACGGCCGATCCGCAGCGTGTGTTGCTGGGGCGCAGGATCGGCGAGCAGCAGGCGGATCGGTTCGGGAAGACCGAGTCGCCGCTTCCGGGACTCGTCGGGCCAGAGCAGCCGGCGCGCGAGGCCGTTGGCCTCGAGGACGCGGCCGCTGCCGCGTACGACGAGGATGCCGTGTCCCGCGACTTCGTGGGCCGCGTCGCGAGCCCGGGCGATCGTGCGTCGATGCTGCGCATCCCGCGCGACGCGCACCACCACCCCGACGAGCGCGATCAGGCAGAAGGCCGCGAACGCGAGCGCGGGAACGGCCGCGCCGGGGCCGGTCGCGAGCTGCAGGAACGCTTCGAGCGAATCGGGAACGTGCATCGAGGGGCTCGCGTCCGGATGGTCGCACCGGCCTTGCGATCATCGACCCCGTCCGAGGGCGAATTGAGGTGATTCCCGTACGCGCCGTCGACGACGCAGCCGATCGGAGAATCCCGTCCTTCCGCGGAAACACGGCGAGAGCCATGCGCAGTTCGTCCGCGGCGCGACGGCATCGAAGCGGCGACGCACCGGCGACGACGACGCGGCGGCGATGTCGCAGCGAAATCGCGTTGCAACGAGGCGGGTGTCGGCGGGACTCGCGCTCTCAATTCCCGGCGTAGCGATTCCAGACGATGACGTCGTCGACGGGCTTGCGCGGTGAGGGCTTGAAGTCGTCGCCCTTCGTCCATCCGACCGGGATCAGCGCCGTCTGGAACCAGTCCTTCGGGATGCCGAGGACCTCGGCCATCGCCGGCTGATCGAGCTGATGGGCGGTCGTCAGCGCGGAGCCGAGGCCTCGGCTCCTCAGCGCGAGCTGGAAGCCCCAGACCGCGGGCAGGATCGACGCGAACATGCCGGAGTCCATCTTCGTCGACAGGCCGTAGGGGCCCGGATCCGCGATCAACGTCCCGTAGCGCCGCAGCGCGGCCGGCACGTCGTAGCAGGGGATCACGAGCACCGGCACCTCGTGCATGTGGTCCGCCAGATAGAGGATCGAGCGCGAGATCTTCGCCCCGGCCTCGTCGCCGACCGCGAGCTTCGCCTCGAGCATCTGCGAGACGCGGGGCACCAGGATCCCCCGGTAGACCTCGGCGACGCGCTTGCGCTGGGCGGGCTCGTCGACGACGACCCAGTGCCACTCCTGGGCGTTCGAGGCGTTGGGCGCATAACAACCGAGGCGGATGCACTCGGCGACGAGCGCGCGCGGGACGGGACGGGCGAAGTCGAGGCGCTTGCGCACGGCCTTGGTGGTGGTCAGCAGGCGGTCGATCGATTCGAGGTCGAAGGCAGTCATCGTGGCGAGCTCTCCCGCGGCCAAAGTAGCAGCGGCGGGCGGCGTCGACCGGGTCGACGACCTGCCGCGCGATCGCCGCCCGACACCGAGCTCCCCCGCTCGCCGGGCGACGACCCATGGGACGGCGGCGTCGCGAAGACGGGGCGCCGCGCCGCCACCGCGTCTCCCGCCCCATCTCGCCGCGATCTGGGCGCTGCGCTAACTATGCGCCGCCCCCGTCCACCCCAGACGCGGTGGCCGCCGCCGACCAGATCGGCCCCCGGCGCCACGGCGTTCACGAATTCCTTCGAGCGAAGGCGCCCGATCGATGCGCCGAACGATGGCGCACGCGATCCGGATCGAAGCGATCCGACGCGAATCGTCCGGGCCGCCTCATGCTCGAAGAGGTGCAACCGCGATGAGCCACTCATCCGAGGCGCACGCCGACGCGCAATCTCCGGCCCTCTCCCCCGCCGAAGCCAGCGTGAAGGGCTGGATCGACCGGCTCGCGAAATGGCTCCCCGAGCAGAGGCCGCTCGGCGTCTTCGTCCACCAGAACCCGATGGGCGCCCTCGAGTCGAAGCCCTTCCACGCCGTCTGCGAGGCGGCGACGCGGATCCGCGGCGCACAGACGACGCTCCCCTACCACCGCTACCGAGAGCTCCTCGCGAACCGTCAGATCCGCCCCGAGGACGTCGCCTCCGCGCGCAGACGCGTCGAGGCCCTCGAGCTCGAGCCCGTCGATCGGCTGCCGGAGCCGCGGCCCGGCACGATCCTGCTCTCCCACGTCCGCCCCGAGATCACGGCCGAGGTCGGCGAGCTCGTCGACGCCTTCATGATCCGCGTGCTCGCCCCGTTCCTCGATCTCGGCTCGGCGCTCTGGCCGATGCCGGGACGCGAGCGTGGCCTGGTCGCGACCGTGCGCTGGCTGTCGCGGACGCCGCTCGGGGTGCCGGAGCCGTGGCTTCGCGGGCTCGAGGCCCGACTCGCCGCCGAGACGCCGGCGCTTTCGCTGATCGTGGAGTGTCTGCGCTCGCGTGGCGACGTCGAGACGGGCTGGCCCAACCTGCTCCACGAAGCGCTCTTCGCCCTGCCCGGCTATGCCGGCATGTTCCACCGCCTCGAGCATTTCCCGAGCGAGCGACCGCCCGGCGTCGAGGTTCGCCTGGTCGAGTTCGTCGCCTTGCGCCTCGTCGTCGAGGAGCTCGCCCTCGCCGACGCCGCGCGCCGGCTCTTCGGCCGCAAGGCGAAGCTCGCCGACCTCGAGGAGCCGCTGCGCTCGCTCGCCCGGCCCACGACGGCGCCGATCTGGACGCCCGAGCTCGCCGCGTTCCAGGACGCGTTCGAAGAGGAGTACATCCGCAGCTTCATCGGCGGCATCGTGATGGCGCAGGAAGCCGAACGGCCCGCGCCCGAGCGGCCGGCCGTGCAGTTCGTCTGCTGCATCGACGATCGCTGCGAATCGATCCGACGCCACGTCGAGGAGTGCGTGACCGACAGCGAGACCTTCGGCTCGGCGGGCTTCTTCGGCGTCGCCCTGAAGCACCGCGCTCCCCTCGACGTCGACGAGCGATTCTCGTGCCCCGCCCCGGTGACGCCGACCCGACGCGTCACGGAGAAGCTCGACGCGGCGGGCGAAGCGGCGCTCCAGCGCGTGCGCAGGCGCGCGCGACTCTTCGCCGTGACCGTCGGCGACGACGCCTCGCGTGGGCCGATCCGCGGGCTCTTCGCGAGCTTCGTGAACATGCTTCGAGCGCCCCGCACGTTGATCGAGCTGCTCTTCCCCGCGCTGTTCGTCGAGCCCTCCCACGAGTTCGAAGGCACGCGGATCCTCTACGACCAGAGCGAGGAGCCCGAGGGCTACACCGAGACGGATCGAATCGCGCTCGTCGAGGGCAACCTGCGCAACATCGGCCTCGTCGCGAAGTTCGCGCGTTTCGTCCTGATCGTCGGCCACGGCTCGAAGGCGGTGAACAACCAGTTCCTGTCTGGCTATCAATGCGGCGCCTGCGGCGGGCGCCGCGGCGGCATCAATGCCCGGGTCTTCTGCGCCTTCGCCAACGAGAAGGCGGTCCGCGCGGGCCTCGCGGCGCGCGGGATCGAGATTCCCGCCGAGACGATCTTCGTCCCCGGCGAGCACGACACGGCCCTCGACCACATCCGTTATTTCGATCTCGAAGGGATCCCGAGCGACCGGATGCCGGAGCTCGATCGCGTCCGCGCCGAGCTCGAGGTCGCCCTCGCCCGCAACGCGAAGGAGCGCTCGCGCCGCTTCGCCGACGTGCCGCTCGAGGAGCCGGTCGAGACGACGCTGCCCCTCGTGCGCCGGCGCTGCGCGGATTTCGCCGAGACCCGTCCCGAATACAACCACGCGACCAACGCCGCCTGCATCATCGGTCGCCGGGCGATCTCGCGGGGGCTCTTCCTCGACCGCCGTCCCTTCATGGTCTCCTACGACCCGACGATCGACGATCCGGAGAGCCGCGTCCTCGAGAAGCTGATGGCCGCGCCGCTCCCGGTCTGCGCCGGCATCAGCCACGAATACTTCTTTTCGACGATGGACCCGCAGCGCCTCGGTTGCGGCACGAAGCTGCCCCATAGCGTCGTCGGCCTGCTCGGCGTCTCGAACGGCGCCGAGGGCGACCTGCGCCCCGGGCTCTGGCGGCAGACGACGGAGATCCACGATCCCATCCGCCTCGTGACCCTCGTCGAGGCGGAGCCCGAGTCGATCGCCCGCGTGCTCGATCGCTTGCCGCCGGTGAAGGACATGGCCGTCCATTCCTGGATCCACCTCTTCGCCTGCTCACCCTCGGGTCGGGGCTTCTTCCGCTGGGTCGGCCAGGGCTTCGAGCCCTACGAGGCGCTCCCGCACATCCTGTTCGAGGTCGACTCCTCCCTCGACGCCTGCATCCATACACGCGACCACGTCGCGCCCTGTCTCGTCTCCGGCGTCCGCCCCGAGACGCTGAAAGCCGCGTCATGAACGACTGGATCCATTTCCTCTCGACCTCCCAGCCCCTGTTCCACTTCCTGGCGCTGGTCACGCTGATCGCGCCGGCCTCCGGCTCGCTCGTCCTGGTCCTGCTGTCGATCAGCGGCGTGCGGCCCTCCGAGCGCTGGGTCGCCGTGGTCTCCGGAACGACGGTCTCGACGGGCGCGATCGCCGCCATGCTGCTCGGCCTCGTTTCGCTGCTCCCGCCCAAGACGGAGTACCACGAGGTCCTCTGGCGGATGTACTCGGTCGGCCACTACCACCTCGACATCTCGGTCTATGCCGACCGGCTCTCGGCGATGCTGACCGCGCTCGGGGGGGCGGTGATCCCGGTCCTCGCGCGTTATTCGGGGCGCTATCTCCATCGCGAGCCCGGCTATCTGCGCTTCTTCGTCCTGGTCGGCATCGCCTCGACCGGCTTCTTCTGGTTCGTGCTCGGCGGCGGCATCGACATGGCGTTCTTCGGCTGGGAGCTGCTCGGGCTCTCCTCGGCGCTGCTCGTCTGCTTCTTCTGGGACCGCACGGAGACCGTCGTCGCGAGCGGGCGCGTCTTCGCGACCTATCGCGTCGCCGACATCGCGCTCCTGATGGGCATGGTCCTGCTGCATCACTACGTGGGCGACGTCAGCTGGCCCTCGGTCCTCGGATACGGAGCCGGACAGGTCGGCTTCCAGCCCGGCGTGCTCGGCTCGACGATCCTCTGCCTCGCCTTCCTGATCGCGGCGATGGGCAAGTCCGCGCTGATGCCGCTGACCGGCTACATCCTGCGCGCGATGGAGGGCCCGACCCCGTCCTCCGCCCTCTTCTACGGCACGCTCTCGATCCACTGCGGCGTCTACCTGATCCTGCGGATCGAGCCGCTCCTCGAGTACGCCCCGATCGCCCGCGGCGCGGTCGTCTTCGTGGGCCTCTTCACGGCGATCACCGCCTCGATGTCGGCCCGCGTCCGCGCGGACGCCAAGGGCGCGCTGGCTCTCTCGTCGGCGGCGCAAGCCGGCCTGATGGTCGCCGAGGGCGGCATGGGTTGGACGAACCTCGCGATGGTCCATCTGCTGGCCCACGGCCTGCTCCGGCTGGCCCAGTTCCTGCGCTCGCCCTCCTGGCTCGAGGACGCGCACACCCGCCGAAGTCATCTCGGCGGCGGCGCCTTCCGCTCGGGCTCGTACCTCGAGAACGGTCTGCCGCGGCCGCTGCGCGACTTCCTCTACGCCGCGGCCCTCTCGCGCTTCGGCGTCGACGCCTTCATCGACGGCCTCTTCTCGAGGCCGCTCTCGCGGATCGCCCACCTCGTCAGCGCGACCCGCCCGCGCATCCGCTCGAGCGAGAGCGGACGCATCACCTCCTCGCCGATGCCGCTCCAGGGCCCGCGCTCGCCCGGAGCCCTCCCGACGTCGATCTCGCCCACGGCACCCGACGCCCGGGGAGCGCGCCGATGATCGACTGGAAGCTCGACGCCTTCTTCTGGCTGGTGCTGCCGATCGCGGTGCTCGAGGCGGCGCGCATCGCCCGCACGGAGCTGAAGCAACATCGGCGCGCGCTCTCGGGGGCGCTCGCGTTCGCCGCCATCGAGCTCTTGATCATCGGGATCTGCGCGGCGACCGCGTCCCCGCTGGTCTTCCTCGTCCTGATCTCGCTCCGCCACGCCATCGTGTCGATCCGCGAGGGGCAGCTCTGGGATCGCCGGCTGATGAAGACCGCGGCGATGGGCGCCGCGCTCGTCGTCCTGCTCGCGAGCGGCGTGGGCTCCTTCAACGCGATCGCCGCGATCGACCTCGGGCCGACGCTCCAGCGCGTGATCCTCGTGCTGGTCGGTCTGACCTGCGTGCTCGCGATCCTGCCGGTTCGCATCGAGGACGAGCCGAAGGAGACGCTCGTCGCGCCCCTCGCGCTGATCCTCTTTACCCGGGTCGCGCTCCCGATCGGGGCTCATGAGCCGCTGTTCGCGATCGTGGTTCCGCTCGTCGCGGCGGCGCTGAGCCTGGTCTGCGCGCTGTGGCTCTTGTCGGCGGGCGCGCGCGCCAACCAGTTCGAGCCCTCCTCCCTGGTCTCGGAGATCCTCGTCTGCGAGCGTGGCGTCATCCTGTCGTTCGTCTGGATGGGGCTCGCTTCGGGCGACGATCTCGCCGAGGTCGGGGGGCTCGTCTACTGGTGGTCCGGCGCGCTCGCGCTGCTCGCGCTCGAGGCCTCGCTGCGAAGGCGGCCGCTCCCGAAGCCGATGGCCTTCTTCGCGCTCGCGATGGCGATCAGCCTCCCCGGCACGATCGGATTCGTCGGCGAGGATCTCCTCGCAAACGGCCTGCTCGAGCTGCGACCGGCCCTTGCCGCGCTCTTCATGGGCGTCACGGCGATCAACGCCGCCGCCCTCTACCTCGCCCTCGTCAACATCATCGTCGACCTGCGCGACGCCCATCCGCCCCACCTGCCGCAGCCCGCGGAGGGCCGCCCGAGCACGATGATGCTGACGACCGCCGCGCTCGCCGTCGTGATCGGGCTCGCGCCGGGGCCCTTCGTCGATCTGGCGACCCGGGCGCATACGGCGGTGGTCCACCATCCGAATCGCCATCTCGAGGAAGACCGGGAAGAAGACCGCGAAGAAGAGAAGGCCGAGGCCGGCGTCGCGCCCGACGTCGGATCCTTCCCGGGCGCCGCGAGTCCGCCCGCGTCGATCCACTGACGCTCGGTCCCGGCGCCTCAGCGCCCGAAGCCGTAGAGCCGCTTCGCGTTGCCGGAGAGGATCAGGTCGCGCTCGACGCGCGGGACGCCCGAGAAGGCGGCCTCGATCGTGCGCCAGGAGTGGGGCCAGTCCGCGCTGATGTGCGGATAGTCGGACGACCAGAGCATGCGCTCGACGCCGATGCGCTGACGATTGTCGATCCCCATCGCGTCGGAGATGAACGAGAAGTGGAAGTGGCGCTCGAAGTACTCGCTCGGGAGCAGCGCGTGCTGGTAGCCCATGGCCGGCGCGAGGCGCAGATAGTTGTTGTCGATCTGCTCCTTCACGTAGGGCACCCAGCCGCAATCGACCTCGGCGAACACGATCGGGAGCGTCGGGAAGCGATCGAGCATCCCGCTGAAGAGCATCTGGACCATGCGGTTCGGCGCGTCGTAGAAGCGGCCGAAGCCGGGCAGCTTCGAGCGGTGGGCCGAGGGCATGCCGAGGCTCATCGAGACGTGGATGTCGAGCGGGATCCCCGCTTCGACGAGGCGCGCCCAGACGCGATCGTCCTCGGGCTTCGGCTCGAGGCTGCCGTTGGGATAGGCGCCGATCAGGACGCCCCGCATGGCCGGTCGCCCGAGCAGCCGGTCGAGCTCGGCGACCGCCGCATCGACGCCGACGTTCGGCAGCAGCGCGAGCCCGGCGAAGCGATCCGGCGCCTGGGCGACATAATGGTCGAAGAGCCAGTCGTTGTAGGCGCGCACGCAGGCGACGTGGAGCTCGACGTCGGTGTTCGCGAGGATCGCCTGGGAGAGCCGCGGCGTCGGGTAGAGGACCTCGGCGTCGACGCGATCCCGATCCATCTCGGCGAGCCGCGCCTTCGGATCGTGGCCCCCGGCGCGGAGATCCTCGTAGCGCGCCCAGCCCTTCATCGTCGCGGGCTCGAGCCCGGCGCAGGCGTTCCAGCCGAAGTTCACCGGATCCGCGACGCCCTCGAGGATCCACGCATCGCCTTCGGGGAACCGCTCGACCCGCGGCGCGCGGGCGCGGAGCTTCGCGGGGACCCGCGTCTGCCAGAGATCCGGCGGCTCGTTGACGTGGCTGTCGGCGGAGATCAGGCGGTATTCGCGCATGGGGTGGGGTCTCGCTTGGTGGGTCGTCGAAGCCTATGGAGCTTCATCGGGGACTGCAACGTGGGCGCGGCTCGGACGAATGAACGCCCCCGGCCCCGCGACCGCTCAGCCGAAGAGCCGATCGAGCAGATCGCCGCGGTACACCAGACCGAAGCCGGGCTCATCGGAAAGCCGGTACACGCCGCGCACGAGCGTGGGCGGCGTCGCGTAGAGCCCGAAGCTCCAGGAGAACCATTCGAGCAGGGCCTCCGGGGCATGGGCCGCCAGCACCGGCGCCGAGAGCTCGGGGCTGATGTGGCTGACCATGCGGACGCCCCGGCGCTCGGCCGCGCGCGCGACGCGCAGCCAGGGCGTGATGCCTCCGACCCATTTCGGATCGACCATCAGCACGTCGACGGCGTCGCGTTCGAGGAAGGCTTCGCAGCCCTCGGGCCAGGTCGCGTCCTCCCCCGACGCGATCGGCAGATCGAGGGCCGCCCGGACGCGCGCGAGCCCCGCGAGATCGGTCTCGGGCACCGGATCCTCGAGCCAGCCCACCCCTTCCCGCTCGAGCGCGCGCCCGAGCGCGATCGCCGACTCGACGTCGTAGCCTTGCAGCGCGTCGTAGAGCACGAGGGTCGCGTCGCCCACCGCCGCGCGCACCGCACGGACGCGCTCGGCCTCGCGCGCCGGCTCCTTCGAGCCCCCGCTCCGGATCTTGATCGCCCCGAAGCCCTCCGCGACGAAGGCCGCCGCGTTCGCCGCCAGCACGTCGGGCGGGAGCGAGGCCCAGAGGGCATCGGAGGCGTAGGTCCGAAGGCGATCTGCGCGGGCGCCGAGCAGGCGGTGGACCGGAGATTGCGCCTGGCGGCCGCGCAGATCCCAGAGGGCGACGTCGAAGGCCGAGACGGCGGGGCTGCCGACCGCGCGCTCGAGTCCCGTGCTGGCCGCGCGCAGCCGATCCCAGTTCGCATCGCTCTCCACCGGATCGAGGCCGACGAGCAGCGGCGCCCGCTCGCGGAGCGCCTTGGCGATGCGGGACGCCTCGCCGAGATCGATCGCGAACGTCCAGCCGACCCCCGTCCGACCGCTCTCGTCGATGAGGCCGACGAGCACGTAGCCGAGCGAATCGATCCGCGCGTACTGCGAGCCGAGATCGAGGCCGAGGGGCAGGCTCTCTTCGACGATCGAGACCCGGGCGATACGCGACATGAGGATTCCCTTCGACGGGCTCGCGGACGGCGTGCCCGATCGACTAGCTCGGCAGCGCGTTGCCGACCGCGCGGGTGACGCCGCGCGCGGCGAGCGCTTCGATCTCCGACTCCGAGCGCCCGAGCCAGCGCAGGACCTGCACCGTCTGCCCGCCGAGCTCGGCCGCCGGCTCGATCGGCGTCGGATGCTCGCCGAACTCGATGGCCGGGCCGGCGCGGGCAGAGAGCGGCGTCCCCGGCTGCTGCGCGACGACGGCGATTCCGTTCGCGCGGCAATGGGGATGCTCGAGCATGAAGGCGGCGTGGTCGATCCCGTCCGCCCGCAGCGCGGGCACACCCGCCGCGAGCAGCAACGTCTGCCACGCCTCCGCGTCACGACCCCGCAAGCGCTCGCCGAGCACGGTCGCGAGCGCGTCGTCGTTCGCGCGTCGCGCCGCCGGCGTCGAAAAACGTACGTCGGCGGCGAGCGCCGGATCGACGACCTCGCATAACGCCCGCCACTCGCCCTCGCGATGCACTTCGAGGAAGAGCCAGCCCGCCTGCGTCTCGTAGAGGCGGTGCAGGGCGCCGAAGCCGTGTTGTCCCGGATCGACCTCGCGATCGCGCTTGCCGGCATAGCGCAGGCTCCACTCCGAGACGGCGTAGGCCATCGAGGTCAGCATCGTCGTCTCGAGGGATTGACCGCGGCCGGTCTCCTCCCGCGCATGCAGCCCGACCAGGATCGCGGCCGCCGTCGCGAGGGCCGAGGCGGGATCGGCATAGGTCCGGTTCTGCGGCGGATTCCCGCTCCCCGCCTCGATCACGCCGGGGCCCACGATCGCGTTCGGCGAAGAATGGAAGCCCGGCTTGTGGGACCAGGGCCCGCGGCTCCCGAAGCACGAGCCGTACACGTAGAGCAGGCGCGGGTTGATCCCGCGCAGGGTCGCGTCGTCGATGCCCAGGCGTTCGGGTGTCCCGGGTCGGAAATTGTGGAGGAAGACGTCGGCGCGGGCGACGAGGTCGTGGACGATCGCGCGGCCCTCGGCGGTCTTCAGATCGACGACGATCGACTCCTTGCCGACCATCGCCTTCGAATAGCTCGCCGTCCAGTTGCGCCGGCCGGGATCGCCCTCCGCGGGCTCGACCTTGACGATCTTCGCCCCGGCCTCGGCGAGCAGCGTCGCCGCGAAGGGCGTCGCGTAGAAGTAGCCGCAGTCGATGAGAACGACGCCCTCGAGCGGGCGACGCGGGGGGATAACCGGACTGGTCGCGGACGCATGGGACCCTGCGACGGAGGCTGCGCTCGAGCCGCCATCGCTCTCCCTCGAACCCGCGCTCGCGACGGACTCGCCGAGCAGCGCGAGAACCGCCGCCTGATCCGCACCGAGCGCCGGCGCCGGTCGCCCGATCCGCGAAGGCGTCTGCGAGAAGAGCCCGAGCGGCCCGATCTGGATCGTCTCGCCGACCTTCGGATCGACGACGACCTGGCGCCGGCCGTTCTCCTTCGCCTGCGGATGATCGAGGAATTCGCCCGCCGAGTAGAAGGGATCGGCACCGACGTCCTTCGACGAGAAGATCTCCATCCACTCGTCGAGGGTCCGAGTCCGCATCCGCCCCTCGATCAGGGCCACGACCTCGGCGAGGCGCGCCTCGCTCGGGAAGAGATCGGGGATGTGATTCAGATCGGGCTCCGACAGCAGCGCTTCGAGCCCCATCGCCTCGAGCCAGTTGCGGAAGAGATGCGGCTGGCGGCTGCACATCTGGATGAAGCGCCCGTCCTTCGTCGGCGCCGTCATGAAGCAGACGCGCATCACGCCATAGACGAGCCCCGGTCGCGGCGCGGCGTGGGTGCGGTTGCCGTAGCCGATCGTCATGTCGTAGACGGAGAGCGCGTGGAGCAGGCTCGTATGCACCCGCTGGCCGCGACCCGTCGTGCGGCGCGCATGGAGCGCGGCCAGCAGCCCTTCGACGCCGAGCATCGCGGCGCCGAAGCTCGCGATCGGGACCGGGGTGAAGATCGGGCCGGGGCGGTTGCCCGTCTGCAAGGCCATGCGGCCGGTCACGGCGGCGACGATCCCTTCGTAGCCCGGGAGATCGCGCAGCGGCCCGCGCTCGCCGAAGCCCGTGATCGAGAGCTGCACGAGGCGCGGGGCGATCGGCGCGAGCGCTTCGTAGTCGACACCGAGTCGCGTCGCCGCGCCCGGCCGCAGCGTCTCGATCAAGCCGTCCGCGCGCTGCGCGAGCGCGACGAAGCGCGCGCGACCTTCGGCGTCGCGCAGATCGAGGACGATGCTGCGCTTGCCGCGGTGCCAGACGAGCGCGCCCGGCCGCTCGCGCTCGGGATCGCCCCCCGGCGGCTCGACGCGGATCACGTCGGCTCCGTTCTCGGCGAGCACCATCCCGGCCATGGCGCCCGCCATGCCGGAGCCGAGCTCGAGAACGCGCATGCTGTCGAGGGCTTGTCCCATCTGGCATAGTGTTGGCGATCGCGCCCGAGAAGAAAACCGCTGAATCGGGCTTTCGGCGACCGGAGCAGGCGGACGCGGGATCAGGGCGAGACGGGACGGAGACCGCGTGTCGAAGGAAGCCAGTCGGTCAGCCGGGACGAGCACGGCGGGCGGTGCGGCGACGGGCTCGGCGAAGGTCGAGGCGGAAGCGGCGGGCGCCGTCCCCCCGATCCGGAGCCTGCTCTTCGTCCCCGCGAACCGAGAGGACCGGATCCGCAAGGCGCTCGCCGGCGACGCCGATGGCATCGCGATCGATCTCGAGAGCGCGACACCCCAGGGCGAGAGCGAGATCGCGAAGGCGCGCGAGATCGTCGCCCGCGTGCTCCGCGAGCAGTCCGGCTCACGTTCGAGGCCCGAGCCCGCCCCCGCTCGCCGTCCCGCGATTCTCGTCCGCATCCACGAGGCCGGCTCGCCCGATCAGGCGCGAGACCTCGAGGCCATCGTCGGCCCGAGCCTCGACGGCATCCTGCTCCCCCAGGTCGTCCGCCCCGACGACGTCGTCGCGACCGACGCGGCGCTCGCCGGCGCCGAGCGCGCCGCGGGTCTCGCTCCCGGCCGGATCCGCATCATGCCGCTCGTCGAGTCGGCGAACGCCGTCCGCCAGGCCTACGAGATCGCGAGCGCGAGCCCGCGCGTCGCCTACATGGGCGGGGCCACCGCCCGCGGCGGCGACCTCGCCCGCTCCCTCGGCTACCGCTTCAGCGACGCGGGCCTCGAGACGCTCTTCCTGCGCTCGAAGGTCCTCGTCGACGTCCGCGCCGCCGGGGTCCCGAACCCGATCTCGGGGCTCTGGGGACGGATCGACGATCTCGAGGGGCTGCGTGCCTTCGCGATCCAGTCGCGGGATCTCGGCTACGAGGGGCTGCTCACGATCCATCCGTCACAGGTGCCGATCGTGAACGCCGTCTTCTCGCCGAGCGCGGCGGAGATCGCGGAGTGGCGACGGATCATCTCGGCGATGGACGAGGCGGAGCATGAAGGGCGAGGCGCGATCCGCCTCGACGGAAGACTCGTCGACGCGGCGCACGCGAAGACGGCGCGGCAGCAGCTCGAAAGGGCGAGAAGGCTCGGGGTGGGCTGAGACAGCCCCCCGCCCTCACCGAAGCCCGTAGATCCGCGCCGCATTCCCCGCCAGGATCGCGTGCTTCTCCTCCGCCGCGACCCCCGCGAAATCCGCCTCGATCTGCTTGCGCGAGTTCGGCCAGTCGGTCCCGCCGTGCGGGAAGTCGCTCGACCACATCATGCGCTCGACGCCGATGTTGTGGCGGTGGCCGATGCCGAAGGTGTCGGTCACGTAGGTCGTCGCGATGTTGTGGTCGAAGTAGTGGCTCGGCGGGTTCGCGATCGGCGGGCGGTCGTTCGGCGAGCGGCGGTGGAAGCGATTGTCGAACTGCTCCTTCACGTAGGGGATCCAGCCGCAATCGACCTCGGCGAACACGAAGTCGAGCTTCGGATGGCGGTCGAAGACGCCGCTGCAGATGACCTCGTAGGTCCGCAGCGACGCGTCGAGGTGGCGCAGCTCGCCCCGGGCCCCGGCCTTCTTGCGCTCGGGATCGTCGTCGCTCATGACGGCGGCGAGCGAGACGTGGACATGGAGCGGAATGCCGAGCTCCGCGGCGCGCGCGTAGAAGCCTTCGTCCTCGGGCTTCGGCTCGAGGCTGCCGTTCGGATAGCGCCCGATCAGCGCACCGCGCAGGCCCGGGAGCGCCATCGCCCGCGTCAGCTCGGCGGCGGCGTCCGAGACGCCCGTCGTCGGCATCAACGCGATGCCGAGCAACCGGTCGGGGGCGAAGCTCGCGTACTCCGAGAGCCAGTCGTTGTAGGCGCGGATGCAGTCGAGATGGAACTCGCGGTCCGCGTTGTTGGCGAGCACGTTGTGCGAGACGCGCGGTGTCGGATAGAGGACCTCGGCCTCGACACCGTCCTGCGCCTGCTCCTCGAGGCGGACCTTCGGGTCGTAGCCGCCGCGGCGGATCTCCTCGAAGCGCACCCAGGCCGAGCGCTGCTCCGGCGGCAGGCCGCCATTCGCGTTGTTGCCGAAGTTGATCGGGGTCGACGAGCCCTCCATGATCCAGGCATCGCCCTTCTCGAGGCGATCGATGCGCGGGGCGCGGTCCTTGAACTTCGCGCGCACACGGCTCGTCCAGAGATCGGGCGGCTCGTTGATGTGGGAGTCGGCCGAGATCAAGCGGTAGGTCTTCGCCATGGTGTCCTCGTTTCGCGGGGGCGGATCCGAGGGCTCGGATCCGCTCGGGGGAGCATAGCCGTCAGCGCAGGCGCTCGTAGTAGACCGCCGGGATCTCCGCGGCCGGGAGCTTGCGGATGTTCTCCGACAGATACATCGCCCCATTGGCATAGCTGTCCTCGCCGATCAGCCGGGCCTGCGCGTCGAAGGGCCAGATCAAGAGGAGCCGCATGCGATGGGAGTAGACGGCATTCGGGTCGTCGACGGCGGCCCCGCGCTTGCGCAGGACGGCGCCCGGGAAGAGCTGATCGAAGAAGCCCTCGGTCACGATGACGTCGTCGTCGACCACGATCCGATCGATGTCGTACTCGCAGACGCTGCGGCCCTCTTCGAAGAGCTGCTCGTAATGCGAGCGCACGGCGGCGAGGCCCCGAGGCCCCTCGCCGAAGCCGCTGCCGTCGACCCAGAAGTGGTAATGCGGGTCCGGCGCGAGCGTCGAGAGCAGCAGCTCGAAGTTGCCGGTCGCCTCGGCGAGCAGATGGTCTCGCAGGCACGAGAGAATCGCGCGCCGCCGCGGATCCTTCGTCCGGTCGAGGCGCTCCTCGACCGCGCGGTAGCCCTTCGTCGGATCCAGCTTGCCCGTCTCGCCCATGCTCGACTCCTTCTTCTCTTGTTTCCTTCTCTTTCCGCTCGGGCGCATGCGACTGCGCCCGGTCCCGCCCCGTCGCCCGCGCTCGCCTAAGGCTTCGGCCGCAGCATGACCGCCAGCGCGACGCAGGGCTGATCTTCGATCAGATGCCAGGCGTGCAGCGCGTCCTGGATGACGACGGTGTCCCCGACCGCGAGGCGGACGCGGCCGCCCTCGTGCTCGAGGTCGATCTGGCCCTCGAGGATCATCAGGAAATCGAGGCTGTCGGTCTGATGCATCTTGGGCGACGACGACGCCCAGCGCACCAGCCGCCACGCGACGCCGCCTGGCGACGGAATCATCTGCCAGGGATCCATCGAAGGATCGCCGCCCGCGACCGACGCGCGCAGGGGCTCGTCGACGCGCCAGAGCTCGGCGAGCTGGACCATGCGCTCGCCCGCCGGTGCGCGGTCGAGGGGACCGACCTCGACGTCCGACAGGACGTCGCAGCGCCCGGACTTCGTCGGCCCGATCACGACGCGCCGCGACACGATCGACGCGAGATTGGATCGTCCGCCCATGCTCATGCTCTCCTTCAGTTCGTGACCGTCGTCGGAGCCGCGGTCGCGGCGCTCGTCGTCACGGCCTTGCCGCGTCCGCGACGCGCACCATCCCGGTCGCCGCGCCGTTCTCGATGATCCTCTGCCCGGTCGGCCGGATCGTCATGACCGACGCGGCGCTTCGATAGTTGAGGAACGCGAAGCCCGAGGGCCCCGACCGGAAGCGATAGACCTGGTCGGCGGCGATGAAGACGGTATCGCCCGGATGGAGGGCCAGCGAGCCGATCTGGATCTCGCCCTTCAGTACGTGGATCAGCTCGTCCTGCGCATGGCTGTGGATCGGCGACTCGTAGGCGACCGAGCGGGACGTCAGCAGGAGCCAGACCGAGCAGGTCGGACAGGTCGCGTCGGCGAAGAAGCGCGCCGCGCGACCGGGCTCGATCGCCTCGCAGACGCCGCGCGGGCCAACGACGTGGACGGCCGGCGCGGGCGCGGCGACGCCTGCTCGTCCGTGCGCATCGGCGCGCTTCGGGGGCTCGTCGTACGCGCCCATGTGAAGGAGGCGACTCGGCGCGAGAGCGCGGAGCGTCGGCACGGCGCGCGCCTCGAGGATGACCGCGGTGCCCGCCGGGCAGATGCGGGCGTCGATCTCGACCTCGCCCTGCTCGACGTAGAAGGCCTCCTCGCCGTGCGCCGCATCCCAGGCGAGCGTCGCGCCGGCCTCGAGCAGGCCCGTACACATCCAGATCGAGGCATGCAGCGGGCTCTCGAGCCGACTGCGACCCCCGCCCACGAGTCGGCCCCCGGGCACCGGCGCCCGCCCCTCGAGAAAGGGCCCGTCTCCCTGTACGACCTCGATCCTGCGCACGAGCGACTCCCGGCGAGCACGACCGCCCGCCTCCCACTCTACACCGGCCGCGTCGACGTCGAGACTCGCACGATCCGCATCGCGGATCAGCCGCCGGCCCAAGGGCACGCGCGAGGACCGCGCGGCCCGCCTCGACCTCACCTTGCGCCACGCCTCCCCGAGCGCCAGCCTAGATGCGGCGCGGCACGCCCGCCGCGCGCATCTCCGCACCGTCCCGCGGTGCGCGCCCGGGAGGTCTCCCGCCATGAGCTCCGCGTACCGTCTCCAGCACTGGCTCCGCGACGTCGGTGAACGCTCGCTCTTCAACGTCCGCTACCACGTCGTCGAGGAGACCGCGGAGGACGCCGACGCCGTCTGCAAGACGATCTCGAAGGACGTCTTCTTCGCCGTGCCGAACCGCACGCGCCAGGGCAACGAGCTTCCGCCCGGGACGGTGCTCACGACCTACGACCAGGTCCGCGACTACTATGCCGGCCGCCTCGGCTCCTACGCCGTGCTCGACTCGCGACCGCTGCGGAGCGTCGCCGGCGACTGGTACGTCTTCAACGACAGCGCAGCGACCCTGCGCGGCACGGGCACCGTCGGCGACATCGACGCCTCGGGCGCCGAGTTCGTCGTCAACTCCGCGGTCCTCTTCCCGACCGCCGACGACGGCATCCGCGGCGAGATCTGCGTGACCCGCCATCCCTTCGACGACGTCGTCCGCGGCCTCGCCCCGAAGCTCGCCCCCGAGCCCGCGATCCATCCCGCCCGGGAGATGCGCCACTCCGCCCGCCTCGACGAGCTCGTCGACGCGCTGCGGACGAACGACGACGCGGCGCTCGGCGCGCTGCTCGCCGAGGGCCATACGGTCGCGACGCGCTTCGACCCCCTCGGCGTCCCCTCGGAGATCTCCACCGCGCGCACGCGCGCCGACGCGCAGAAGATCCTGCGCGGGATCTTCGCCGGCGCCCGGGACATCGCGATCGTGACGCGCATCGTGACCGACTGGTACGTCTTCGCCGAGTACGTCGTCGCTCTCGATCCCCGGAACGGCCGCGGCCGCATCCGCCGCTTCGCCGCGACCCATCCGATCGAGGACGGCCTCTTCACCGGCACCTTCGGCTACGGCAAGGAAGAGCAGCTCGACGCCTGATCTCGGCACGCTCGGACGGCCGCGCTGCCGTCCGAGCGGTCGTGCCGACGCCCCCGCGCGCGGCGCGCTTCAGTTGCAGCCCGTGAGCGACTCGACCCAGCTCGTGAGCAGCGCGACGCCGGCGGTATCGACGCGATTCGAGCCGATCGGCGGCATGCCGCTCGAGTCCCGTCGGTTCGCGCGGTAGATCAGGACCGAGCGCGCGGCGTCGCCGGGGGCGATGAGCTTCGCGTTCGCGATCCCGAAGCTCCCGGCCTGGGGATCCTCGTCGCAGACGTTCGTCGCCGAGAGCGCCGTCGAGAAGCGCAGATCCATGCTCGACGGCGTGGGCCCGCTCGGCCGGTGGCACTGACTGCAATTCGTATGCAGCCAGGCCCGCGCGCGATCCTCGAGCGGCGCGTTCGTGTCCGTCGGATCGACCAGGGCGGGGAGGCTCGCCGAGGGCGCGGGCAGCGGATCGGAGAGCAGGCCGACGCCCGCCAGGGTGTCGAGCTGATTCGCGGTCCGGCCGGTCGTCGGATAGAGCAGCGAGCCGTTCAGCTGCGGGATCTCCGGGCCGAGGGCGAAGCCGGCGGTCGCGGTATGACACTGCAGACAGGCGCCCTCCGAGGGATAGATCCAGGTCTGGCCCTGGACCGAGCGCGCCTTGCCGCCGACGACGCGGGTCGCTGCCGTCTCGGCGTCGTTCCACTCGTAGGTGTAGCCCGCCCAGATGCCGTCCGGGTGCCGCATCAGGAGCCGCGTCTCGATCAGCTGGTTGCCCAGCCGGAAGTTCTTCAGGATCACCGTCCCGTTCGGGAAGACGAAGTCCCCGCCCGCGTTGCCGACGAGCGCGCCGACGTCGATCGCCGTGGCGTCGGGGATCGCGAGATGACGCTCCTTGGCCGCCCCGTCGGACCAGAAGGGCGCCTGGATCGCGTAGGGCACGAGGCCGCTCGCCGGCTGCGTCGGGTCGAGGGGATCGACGCAGCCCGTATCGACGAGATCCGTCGGGATCGTGTCGACGGCCCCGCCGCCGGAAGGCGGCACGATCTTCCGGATCTGGTTGCCGAAATACGACGCGAAGTAGAGCTCGCCGTCGAGCCCGAGGCCGAAGGTGCTGATCCCGTCGTTGGAGGAGGCGATCTCGTCGGCGACGTAGCCCCCGCTGCCGTTCGGCTGGAGCGCCCAGATCCGCCCCGAGCTGAAGTCGCCGAAGACATAACGTCCCGCGAGCGACGGGATCGCCGAGCCGCGGTAGACGAAGCCGCCGGTGATCGAGGCGTCGCCGTTCTCGTGGGGATAGTCGACGAGCGGATCGATGAAGGCGCCCGAGCAGTCGCCGGTGCCGGGGTAGGACGCGAAGCCCTCGCGGCAGTTCCAGCCGTAGTTGCCGCCGAGGGTCACGAGATCGACCTCTTCGTGCTGGCCCTGGCCGACGTCGCCGACCCAGACGTCGCCCGTGGCCGCGTCGATGCTGAAGCGCCAGGGATTGCGCAGACCGCTCGCGAAGATCTCGGGGCAGGCCTGGGCGTTGGTCCCGGGACCGCAGCGGGGATTGCCGGCGTTCGGATTGCCGGAGGGGATCGTGTAGGCGGGACTCGGGAAGCCGACCCCGACGACCCCGATGCGCAGCATCTTGCCGAGCAGGCGCGTCGGATTCTGAGCGAGGTTGCCGGGATCGCCGCCGCTGCCGCCGTCGCCGAGGCCGAAGTAGAGGAAGCCGTCGTTGCCGAAGGCGATGTCGCCGCCGTTGTGATTGTCGAAGGGCTGGTTGACGGTCAGCAGGATCTGCTCCGTCGGCGGCGACGGGCTGACCACGTCGTCGAGGATCAGGCGCGAGAGGCGCGAGACCAGCGGCGAGCCGCTCGTCGTGTACGACACGAAGACCTCGCGCGTCGCCGGCCAGCTCGGATGGAAGGCCATCCCGAGCAGGCCGCCCTCGCCGCGGTCGTCGACCGCGCTGCTGAGGTCGATCCAGGTCGTCGTGTTGCCGGGGCTCGCGACGGGGAAGACCCGGATGCGCCCGCCCTGCTCGAGCACGAACCAACGGCTCGCGTCGCCCGGCGCCTGCAGCAGCTTCGTGATCGAGGAGAGGCTCGGCTCGGGGCTGAAGGGCGTCGAGATGTCGACGCTCGCGTCCCGGGTCGGGCGCGCCGGCGCGACGCACGTCGTATTCGCGGGGCGGACGTCGAGGCCGATCGCGCCGCCCGTCGTGTCGTCGTTCAGGATCGTGCCGGTCGCGGTTCCGTCGGCGAGGGTCGCGTTGGTCGGGCTGGCGAGCGTCGCCGAGAAGGTCTCGTCGAGCTCGACGAGGGCGTCGCCGCGGATCGACACAGCGAGGGTCCGGGTCGTCTGGCCGGCGGTGAAGACGAGGCTGCCGCTGGTGGCGACGTAGTCGGAGCCGGCGGAGGCGTTGCCGTTGCTGGTCGCGTAGGGGACGGTGACGCTGCGGCCGCTCGCGGGGTTGAGGGTGACGGTGAAGCTCAGCGGCGTCGTTCCGCTGTCGCCTTCGTTGGTCGAGGCGTCGGCGATCGCGAGCGCGGGCAGGGGATCGTCGTCGCGAATCGTGCCGGTCGCGTTGGCGTCGCCGAGGGCGGCGTTGCCGGTCACGCCGCTCAGGGAGACCGTGAAGGTCTCGTCGGATTCGTCGAGGAGATCGCCAGCGATCTGGACGTCGAGGGTCTGCGTGAGGGCGCCGCCAGTGAAGGTCAGCGTCCCCGAGGTCGTCGTGAAGTCGGCGCCCGCGGTCGCGCTGCCGGCGGCGGTCGCGTAGTCGACGGTGATCGGATCGGGGTCCGAGGCGGAGAGCGTGACCGTGAAGGTCAGGGCGATGGTGCCTGCGTCGACCTCGTCGAGCGACGCGTCGGCGACGCTGAGCGACGGGCCCCCGCCCCCGCCCCCGCTCGAGCCTCCGCCTCCGCTGCAGCCCGCGAGGAGCACGGCCGCGAGGCCGACCGGAAGGAGCAGCCCCCGCCCCGATGCGACCCGCCGGCCTCCGACACGTCCGCTGCGAAGGGGTCCCATGCGCCACGACCTCCGGCTCGGCGAGGCGGGCGCGGGCTTCAATCGCCCCCGCCCTGCCCGCCGGAGTCCCGAAGGTAGCGGCTCAACCGAGGGGCGAGCCCGCGACGCGGATCACGAGCTTGCCGAGATGGTCGCCCTCGTAGAGTCGGACCAGGGCGTTCGGGGCGTGCTCGAGGCCGTCGACGACCTGGCTGCGGTAGACGAGGGTCCCGCTCGCGAGCCAGCCGCCGATCCGCTTCAAGGCTTCCGGGAAGAGATCCCAGTGGTCGATCACGTTGAGGCCGACCATCGAGGCCCGACGGCTCATCAGCCGATCGTAGTTGCGCAGCCGATGGGGCTCCGCGGCGTTGTCCGTCGAGAGCGACCCGCAGAGCACGATCCGCCCGCGATGGGCGATTCGGCGCAGGACGACGTCGAGCAGCTCGCCGCCCACGTTGTCGAAGAAGACGTTCACGCCCTTCGGACAGAGCGCCTTGAGACGCGCGTCGACGTTCTCCCGCTTGTAGTCGATGCAGGCCTCGGCCCCGAGCTCCTCGACGACCCAGCGGCATTTCTCGGGCGAGCCGGCGATGCCGATGACCCGGGCCCCTTCGAGGCGGGCGAGCTGGACGACGAGGGAGCCGACCCCGGAGGCCGCAGCGGAGACGAGATAGGTCTCGCCGGCGACCGGCGGCGCCGCGCGGACGACGCCGGCGTAGGCGGTGACGGCGCCCTGGCCGAGGACCGTCGCTCCATCGACCGCCGAGCAGCCCTCGGGCAGCGGGCTCGCGAACTTCGTCAGATCCGAGAAATCGCCGCAGGCGATCGAATACTCCTGCCAGCCGGTCAGGCAGGTCACGAGCGCGCCGACGGGGAGCCGCTCGCTGCGCGTCTCGAGCACGACGCCGATCCCGTTCGCGCGCACCGGCTCGCCCAGCTTCAACGCCGGCAAATAGCCGCTGCCCCGCTCGTCGATCCAGCCCCGGATCGCCGGATCGATCGCCACGCAGAGCACGCGAATCAACGCCTGGCCATCGCCCGGCGTCGGGATCTCGCCTTCGACCTCGGCGAAGCAGCTCTCGTCGACCATGCCGACCGGCCGGCGCACGAGCACGATCTGTCGATTGATCCGGGAAACCATGGACACCTCGCTCCGCGGCGCTCTGGGGGGCGGCGGATCCAGAGCGGCGTCGCGGCACGGAATCGCGACGTCGCCGGCGCGGAAGCTAGGCGACGTCCGCTCGGACGACGCGGGCGATCGTCAGTCGCGGAGCGCCCGAGGGTTCGATGAGGGCAGGCAATCGTCGGACTCTGCGCGCGTTCGAGTCGAGCGCGTGTCAGGCCGCGGGCGGTCGGCGACCGAAGCGCGAACGCCAGGCCTGCTGCAGGCGCTCGGCACCGCCCTGCACCCCGACGTAGAAGACGGGGATCATGAGCACGCCGAGGAAGGTCGCCGCGGCCATGCCGAAGACGACCGCGGTCCCGAGCACGTTGCGCGAGCCCGCGCCGGCGCCGGTCCCGAATGCCAGCGGCAGCGAGCCCAGGATGAAGGCGAGGGAGGTCATCAGGATCGGGCGCAGCCGCAGCCGCGCGCCTTCGATGGCGGCCTCGACGAGCGGGGCGCCCCGCGCGTGGGCCTGCTTCGCGAACTCGACGATCAGGATCGCGTTCTTCGCGGCGAGACCGATCAGCATGACGAGGCCGATCTGGGCGAAGACGTCGTTGTCCATGCCGCGCAGCGAGAGCCCGACGAAGGCCCCGAAGGCCGCGAGCGGAATCGAGAGGATCACGGCGAGGGGGACGGCCCAGCTCTCGTAGAGCCCCGCCAGCACGAAGAACACGAAGCCGAGCGCCATCGCGAAGACGAGCGGCGCCGCGCCCTCGGTCTTCTTCTGCTGGTAGATCGTGCCGGTCCACTCGTAGCCGTAGCCGGGGGGCAGCTCGGCCGCGACCTCCTCCATCGCCTTCACGGCCTCCCCCGAGCTGAAGCCGGGCTTCGCCTGACCGACGATCGTCGTCGCGCGGTAGACGTTGTAGCGCTCGATGAAGGGAGGAGCCTGCTTCTCGACGACCCGGACGAGGGTCGACAGGGGCACCATCGCTCCGTCGGCCGAGCGGACGTAGACCTCGCGGACCGCCTCGGGCGTCGCCCGTGCCTCGGCGTCGGCCTGGGCCGTGACGCGATAGGTCCGGCCGTAGAGATTGAAGTCGTTGACGTAGGTCCCGCCGAAATGCGTCTGCAGCGCGGCGAAGATCTCGGAGATCGGGATGCCGAGGGATTTCGCGTGCTCGCGGTCGAGCTCGTACTCGATCGTCGGGACGTTCGACTCGAAGAAGCCGAAGACCCGGAAGAGCTCGGGCCGGGCATTCGCCCGGGCGACGAGGTCCTGCAGGACCCGCTCGAAGTCCTCGACGCTGCCGCCCCGGCGATCCTCGAGCACGAACTCGAAGCCGCTCGCGAAGCCGATGCCGGGGACCGGCGACGGATTCACGACGAGGATCGAGGCGTCGGCGATCCCGGCCGAGGACGCCTGCTCGAGCCGTGCGATCACGCCGTCGGCGGAGGACTCGGGCCCCTCGCGCTCGTCCCAGGGCGTGAGCGAGATGAAGGCGTGGCCGGTGTAGGAGCTGTTGGTGCTCGTCATCGCGGAGAGGCCGGCGACGCCGACGTAGGCCTCGACCTCGGGCATCGCCCGCGCGAGCTTGCGCAGGTCGTCGACGGCGACGTCGGTTCGCTGGACCGAGGCGCCCGCCGGCAGCCGGATCACGCCCATGACGTAGCCCTGATCTTCCGACGGGAGGAAGCCCATCGGCCGCGTCTCGACGAGCAGCCAGGTCGCCGCGAGGATCGCGAGGAAGACGGCGACGACGAGACGCGCGCGGCCGATCGAGCCCCGCACCGCGCGCACGTAGCCGCGGGTCGTCCGCTCGAAGGCGCGATCGAAGGCGGCGAAGAAGCGGCCCATGCGCCCGTGGTAGGCGAGCTCGCGCGGGGGACGCAGCAGCAGGACGCAGAGCGCGGGGGTGAACGAGAGCGCGACCCAGGCCGAGATCAGGACCGAGACCGAGAGCGTCAACGCGAACTGGCGATAGAACTGACCGGTCAGCCCGCCCAGGAACGAGACCGGGACGAAGACCGCCGAGAGGACCAGCGCGATCGCGATGACCGGGCTCGAGACCTCCTCCATCGCCGCGATCGTCGCGTCCCGGGGCGAGAGGTCCTCGTTCGCCATCTTCGTCATGACGGCCTCGACGACGACGATCGCGTCGTCGACCACGAGACCGACGGCGAGCACCAGCGCGAAGAGCGTCAGCGTGTTGATCGAGAAGCCCAGCGCGAGGAAGACCGAGAAGGTCCCGATCAGCGAGACCGGAACCGCCAGCATCGGGATCACCGTCGCCCGGAACGACTCGAGGAACACGTAGATCACGAGCAGCACGAGCAGCGCCGCGATCGACAGCGTCAGCAAGACCTCGCGGATCGACTCGGCGACGAAGCGCGTCGTGTCGAAGGGGATCGACCAGCCGATGCCGGGCGGAAACTCCTTCGAGAGCTCCTCCATCGTCGAGATCACCCGCCGCGAGACATCGAGGGCGTTGGCGTCGGGATGCTGCGAGATGCCGATCATCGCGACCGGCCGGCCGTCGGAGCGGCTCGAGCGCGCGTAGTCGGTCGCGTCGAGGGAGACGCGCGCGAGGTCGCCGAGGCGGACGAGGGCCCCGTCGTCGCCGGTGCGCACGACGACGGCGGCGAACTCCTCGGGCGTCGAGAGACGGCCCCGGACGTGGACGGTGTACTGGAGCTGCTGACCCGGCGGCGCGGGCTCGCCGCCGATCGTGCCGGCGGGCGCGACGACGCTCTGCTCCCGGAGCGACGCGATCACGTCCCGCGCCGTGACCCCGAGCCGAGTCATCTTCTCGGGATCGAGCCAGACGCGCATGCCGTAGTCGCGCGCGCCGAAGATCTCGGCCTGGCCGACGCCGGGGATGCGCGCGAGGGCATCGACGACGTGGAGCGTCGCGTAGTTCGAAAGGAAGAGATAGTCGAAGCGCGGATCCAGCGACTCGACGGTGACGGCCATCATGACCTGGGGCGAGCGCTTGTAGACGGCGATGCCCTGCTCGACGACCTGCTGCGGGAGCGAGCGCTGGGCGACGGAGAGCCGGCCCTGGACGTCGACGGCGGCGAGATCCTGGGAGGTGCCGATGTCGAAGGTGATGGTCAGGCTGTAGACGCCGTCGTTCGAGCTCTTCGAGCTCATGTAGAGCATGTTGGCGACGCCGTTGACCTGCTCCTCGATCGGCGCCGCGACCGACTGGGCGACGGTCGCCGCGTCGGCGCCGGGGAAGACCGCCCGGACGACGACGGTCGGAGGCGAGATCGACGGGAAGCGCGAGATCGGGAGCTGCCAGAGGGAGATCGCGCCGGCGATCGTGATCAGCAGCGAGATCACGGTCGCGAGGATCGGCCGATCGATGAAGATCCGGCTCACGACCCGTTCCGCGCCGCCGCCGGCTCGTCGGCGGGGGGCTTCGCCGCGACGTCCCCGGCCCCGAGCGTCTGCGCGTTCACCGCGAGCCCCGGCCGCAGCTTCTGGATGCCGTCGACGACGACCCGCGCGCCGGGCTCGAGGCCGCGGTGGATGATCCAGGCGTCGCCGAGGCGCGCGCCGAGCTCGACGTCGCGGCTCTCCGCCTGGCCCGCGGCGTCGACGATCCAGACGCTATGCGTCCCCTGGAAATCCTGGACCGCGCGCACCGGCACGATCAGCGCGTCCGGGATCGAGTCGACCGGCACGATCACCCGCGCGAACTGGTTCGCCCGCAGGCGGCCCTCCGGGTTCGGCACCACGAGTCGCATCGGGAGCGTCGCCGTCTTCTCGTCGAGGGCCGAGTCGACGAAGTCGAGGCGTCCCGGATGGGGATAGTCGCTGCCGTCGGCGAGCCGGATCCGGAACTCGCCGGCGCCGCGCTCGAAGTCGGAACCGAAGTCGCGCTGCATCTGGAGCATGCGCTGCTCGCCGATCGCGAAGTCGACATACATGACGTCGTTCGCGTAGACGCGGGTCAGGAGCGTGCCGTAGGCCTCGACCGCGGCGCCGATGCGCACCTCGGCGCGCCCGACGACGCCGCCGATCGGCGAGGTCACATGCGTATATGCGAGCTGCAGTCGCGCGGTCTCGACGCTCGCGACCGCGCCCCGCACGGCCGCGTTCGCCGCCTGCTCCTCGGCCTCCGCCGCATCGAGGGCCTGCTGGCTCGCGACGTTCGAGCGCGCCAGGCTCTTCACGCGCTCGAGCTCGCGCCGGGCCTGGGCGAGCAGCGCCCCGGCCTGGGCCCGCTCGGCCTCCGCCCGCGAGAGCGCCGCCGCGAAGGGCGCCGGATCGATCTGGAAGAGCAGCGCGCCCGCCTCGACGCGCTGGCCCTCGACCGCCGCCTGCTTCTCGAGGAGCCCGTCGACCTGGGGCCGGATCTCGACCGTATTGGAGGCCGCGATGCGCGCCACGTACTCCTCGTGGGCCACCGCCGGCTGCGCCTTCACCTCGATCACCCGCACGCTCGTCGCCGGCGGAGCCGGCGCCTCGCCCGACGAGCAGGCGAGCGCCGCCGCACAGTCGGCGATCCCGACGAGCCGGGCGATCCCGACGAGCTGCCCCATCGGACCAAGCCGGCCATGTCGACCGAGTCCGGCGAGTCCAGGGACGTGACGCGCCCTCGAGGTGGACGTGCGGCTCGCCGCGCGTCGGGGCGCCGGATATAGAAAGAAGGAGGAGGCCACGGGAGAACGATAGCCGGCTAGCGATTAGCCGGCTAGCCTTCGGCCATGAACCCCGACCAGCAGTTCGGCACGCTGCTCAAGCGCGTCTACCACCTCTGGCATCAGGTCATCAACGAGCGCCTGCGCGAGAGCGACATGTCCCACTCCCAGTGGCGGGTCGTGCTCGAGGTCTCCCGGAGCGCCGCGCCGATGACCCAGTCCGCCCTGGCGGCGGAGCTCGGGGTCGAGTCGCCGACGATGGTGCGCCTGCTCGATCGGCTGGCGGAGAAGGGCTGGATCGCCCGGGAGCCCTGCCCCGACGATCGCCGGGCGCATTTCGTACGCCTCACGCCGCGCGCGCAACGCCTCGCCCAGGAGCTCGAGGTCGTGGTCGGCGACGTGCGGCGCGAGCTGCTGCAGGACCTCCGCGTCGCCGAGCTCGCCGCGTCGATCGACGCGCTCTCGAAGATCGAGAAGCGGGCGCGCGACGCGATCGCGGGGAGCCGCGAGCGGAGCACGGATGCGCCCGGGAAGTCCGTCGGGCGATCCGTCGGGAAGTCCGTCGCGAAGCCCCGAAGCGCCGGCCCGATCCCCCCGAGACGTTAGTCAGTCGATCGACCGGGCTCCGCGCGCATCGCGCAGCGTGCAGTGCGCGCGAAGCCTCGCTTGCGGAGGATCGAGCGCGAAACGGGCCACGCGTCACGTCCGAAATGCACGTGCGCTCGATCACGCGCGCTCCGCGCGACAACCGGAGCATCCGTCCCCGGATCGCCCTTCTCTTCGACCGATGACATGAGCTCGCCGTGGCGGACGTGTGCCTACACACATTCGTCATCCCGGTACGCCCGAATCTCCCTGCGACACCGAATCGAAAAACCAGTCCGACGGCGTGTCCGATTCACGATCGGCGCGCGTTCGTCGGACGCGGGCCTCCGAGCCTCGACCCCGTCGAGCTTCGCGAAGCTCGACGGGGAGACTGGATGAACACGCATCGCGCGTCGCGCCTGGAGCGCAGGATCGTCGGATCGGAGGCCGTGCGCAGCCGGCGCGCGAGGTGGAGCAGCGCGCGGCGCGACGGCGCCCGCCGGTCTCTTCGCGGTTGGCTCGGTCTCGCCGCTCTCTTCGGCTCGGGACCTGCTCTCGCCGCGACGAACATCGGTCTGCTGCCGCCGGAGAGCAACGATCGGGTCAAGTGGTACCAGCTCGACGGCGCACAGCCGGCCACGAGCTGGGATCTCGAGGTGACGCCCATCGCGAACGCGAGCGCGCGCTTCGTGACGAGCGCCCAGGTGGTTCCCGAGCTCGCGTGCTGGTCCGTGAACGTCCCCATCGGCGAGCCGGCGGGCGTCCGGATCCGCTCCGTCTCGGGTGCCCAGGTCTCCCCGTGGACCGCGAGCACGACCGTCCCGCGGCCGGGAGGGGGCAACCTCGTGAAGTGGTATCAGCCGAGCGGCGCCACCACGACCTCGAGCTGGGAGCTCGAGATCAGGCCCACCGCGAACCCGGCTTCCACGTTCGTCGTCGGGGCCCAGATCTCGCCGGTGCTCGCCTGCTGGGCGCTCCCCGTGCCCATCACTCAGCCGGCCTGGGTCCGGATCCGACCGATCTCCGGGACCCAGGTCGCTCCCTGGAGCGTCTACACGACCGTCCCCGAGCCGGCGATCGCCGTCTCGAGCTTCGTTGCGGTCGCCTTCGTCTCCAACATCGCGGGGCGTCGCCACAGACGGCGAGTGCGGCGCTCACCGAGCGACAATGCGGTCAGTCCGAGCCCGCGTTGAGGACGAGGATCGTCGGTTCGGACAGACTGGACTCGAAGAGCGGATCGGCGTTGGACGCCAATCGAGTCAGCCCGCCGGCTTCGAGCAGGTGGAGAATGGCCGCGGAGCCCGCGCCCGACTCTGCCGACGGCTCACCGCGCGCCGCGCGATCGCAGGAACGCCAGGTACTTGAGGAGCTCTTCCTCTTCTTCGGCCGTTAGGTCGTCGATCGCGATGACCCCGAGCCGACGCCGCCGAGCGCCGTGGTCGCCTTCCGCCGCGCGCAGGTATCCGGCCTTTTCCATCAGCGTTTCGTAGGGGACGCCGTACACGTCGGCGAGATCGTGAAGCACGTTCGGTGAGGGCTTGCCGATCTTGCCGTTCTCGAGCTGACTCAGATAGGCGTTCGAGACCGTCCGACCCGTCGCCTCCTCGACCTCGCGGAGCGAGAGGCGCTTCGCCCCCCGCAGGTCGGCGAGGAGCGTCCCGAGAGTCGCCGGACGCACGACGACGGCCGGCTTCTTGCTTCCTGTCTTGCGAGCGGCCTTCTTCATGAAGGCCAGTATCGGGCAGTCTGCTCGGTATTCCAAACGTTCTGCACGACTGCTTTTTATATTTTGCAAATGATGTAGACTGAGCAGCCGCCCCGAGGACGTGCCGCCATGCTGTGGAAGAGATTGCGCGCTGCATTGGAGCGATTCCTGACGCGCCCCCGGCAAGACCGTGTCGAGCGCCGGACCCGGGAAGCGCGTTTGCGCTTCTGGTCGGACGTGGACGAAGGACGACGAGAGGCCGAGGCCGCCAGCGTGACGGCCCCCCTCGCCCCTGCGGTCGATCGCTGACGGCCGCCCTTCGTTCGATCTGGGAACGGGCGAGGCCATCGGGTCGCGTCGGTGAGGAGCCGATCCGCGCCGAGGTATTCAGCGTCGAGCGCCTCGAGCAGCATGCCGAGAGCCTGGCGACCGCTCAGATCGTCACCGCCCGGCCGACCCGCGGCCGCTCGGTCGCGAGACGACTGCGGGCGAACGCCAAGGTCCTCCTCCGCGCGTATCGCGCGATCGCCCTCGCGAGCCACGAGCATCGCGCGATCACGCCCGCGGCCGAGTGGCTCGTCGACAACTTCCACATCGTCGAGGACCAGATCAGGGAGGTCCGCGACGACCTTCCCCACGGCTTCTACCGCCAGCTGCCGAAGCTCGCCGGCGGTCCGCTCGAGGGACTCCCCCGCGTGCTCGGCATGGCGTGGGCCTACGTCGCCCACACCGACAGCCGCTTCGACCCCGAGACGCTCTGCCGCTTCGTCCGCGCCTATCAACGCGTCCAGCCGCTCACGATCGGTGAGCTCTGGGCGGTGGCGATCACGCTCCGGATCGTGCTCGTCGAAAATCTACGCCGCGCGGCCGAGCGGATCGTCGACAGCCGGAAGGCCTCCCGCGAGGCCGACGCGCTGGCCGACCGGCTGCTCGACAAGGGCGCGGCCGAGGTCGTGACGACGGCTGCGGAGCTTCGCAGGCTCGCGCCGGGGACGTTCTCGCGGGAGTTCGCGGTTCAGCTGCTCCAGCGGTTGCGCGACCACGATCCGAGCGTCATGCCCTTCGTCGCGTGGATGGACGGTGTCCTCTCGAATCGCGGCACGAACGCGGACGAGCTCGTGCGCCAGGAGCACCAGCGCCAGGGCGCCATGAACGTGACCGTGCGCAACGCGATCACGAGCATGCGCCTGATGTCGTCGATCGACTGGGCGGAGCTCTTCGAGAGCGTGAGCCTCGTCGACGCGACGCTGCGCGCCGACAGTGATTTTGCGGCGATGGATTTTCCGACCCGCGATCGCTACCGACACGCCATCGAGGAGCTGGCGCGCCACTCGCCCCATTCGGAGCTCGAGGTCGCGCGCCACGTCATCCGGGCGACGGAGCGCGAGAAGACCGGGCGGCGCAAGGCCTCCGAGATCGGCGCGCGGCGGGAGGAGGATCCCGGCTACTTCCTGATCTCGGGGGGCCGCGGACAGCTCGAGCGGACCCTTTCGTTTCGCGTGCCGATCCATCAGTGGACGATGCGCGGGGCGGTCTGGGCGGGCCTGCCGGGCTATCTCGGCTCGCTCAGCGTGACGACCGGGCTGCTGCTCGCCCCCGCCCTGTGGACCCTGTCGCGCTTCGGTGTGGGCGACTCGACGCTCGGGCTGCTCGCCGTGCTCGGCCTGATCCCGGCGTCGGAAGCGGCGCTGACCCTGCTGAACCACTTCGTCACGACCCGCATCGGCCCGCGAGCCCTCCCCGGTCTCGAGCTCCGCGACGGAGTGCCCGCACGGCTCCGGACCCTGGTCGTCGTCCCGACGCTCCTGACTTCGAGCGACGAGATCGAGGCCCAGATCGATCGACTCGAGATCCACGCCCTCGCGAGCCCCGACGACGAGCTGCGCTTCGCGCTGCTCTCGGACTGGTCGGATGCCGCGACGGAGCACGCCTCCGACGACGACGCGCTGCTCGGCGTCGCCCGGCTCGCGATCGAGTCGCTCAATCGCCGGCATCCCGTCGCCGCGGGCGGTGACCGCTTCCTGCTGCTCCATCGGCGCCGAGTCTGGTGTGCGAGCGAGGGCCGCTGGATGGGTTGGGAGCGGAAGCGGGGGAAGCTCGTCGAGCTGAACCGGCTGCTGCGCGGTGCGATCGACACGACTTATCTCTTCCCAGTGGAGGCTCGCGGGGGCGTTCCGGACGGCGTCCGCTACGTCGTGACGCTCGACGGCGATACGCGCATTCCGCGCGATGCCGCGCGGAGACTCGTCGGAAAGCTCGCCCATCCGCTCAATCGCCCGCGAATCGACCGGGAGAGCGGCCGCGTCGTCGAGGGTCACGCGGTGCTCCAGCCTCGGGTCACGCCCTCGCTGCCGACGGGGCGCGAGGGCTCGCTCTTCCAGCGCATCCATTCGGGTCGGGGCGGGATGGATCCCTATGCCTTCGCCGTCTCCGACGTCTATCAGGACCTCTTCGGCGAGGGCTCCTACAGCGGGAAGGGCGGCTACGACGTCGACGCCTTCAGCGCGGCGCTCGAGGGAAGGATTCCCGACGACACGCTCCTGAGTCACGACCTCTTCGAGGGCATCTTCGCCCGGGCGGGACTCGCGACGGACATCGAGGTCGTCGAGGACCACCCCGCTCGCTACGACGTGTCGGCGGCCCGCCAGCATCGCTGGGCTCGCGGCGACTGGCAGCTGCTCCCGTGGATCTTCGGGATCGGCTCCCGCCACGCCCGCAGGCCGACGCGCGGCGGAATTCCGCTCGTCGGTCGCTGGAAGATGCTCGACAACCTGCGCCGAACCCTGATCGCGCCCGCCGCTTTCATGGCGCTCGTCGTGGGCTGGCTCATGCCGCCGTCCGCCGCCCTCGTCTGGACGAGCTTCGTCGTCGCGACCTTCACGATCCCGACCCTCATGCCGCTGCTCGTCGGCTTGATCCCGCGCCGCCTCGGGATCTCGAAGCGCAGTCATCTGAACGCGGTCGGAGGCGACCTCTCGCTCTCACTCTCGCGGGTCGGCTTCGTGATCACGCTGCTCCCCCACCAGGCCTGGATCATGTCCGATGCGATCGTGCGGACGCTCTTCCGCGTCTTCGTGAGCCATCGCCGGATGCTCGAGTGGATGACGGAGGCGCAGGCGGCGCTCGGACCGCGCCTCGAGCTGGGCGGCTTCTACGCCCGGATGGCCGGAGGCGTCGCACTGACGATCGTCGCGATCGGCGCCGTCGCCTCGTCGGGGTCGGCGTCCTGGCTCGTCGCCCTGCCCTTCGTCGTGCCGTGGCTGCTGGCGCCCGCGATCGCGCGCTGGGCGAGCGTGCCGACGCCGGTGCCCCGGCGCAATCAGATCTCGCCCGAAGACGCACGCGCGCTTCGCATGACCGCGCGCCGGACCTGGCGCTTCTTCGAGACCTTCGTCGGTCCCGCGGACCACATGCTGCCGCCCGACAACTTCCAGGAAGATCCCGACCCGATCGTGGCCCACCGGACCTCGCCGACCAACATGGGCCTCTACCTGCTTTCGGTCGTCGCCGCGCGGGACTTCAGCTGGCTCGGGCTGCACGAGACGATCGACCGGCTCGAGGCGACGCTCGCGAGCATGGAGTCGCTCGAGCGCCACCGCGGCCACTTCTACAACTGGTATGCGACGCGCGATCTGCGTCCCCTCGATCCGAAATACGTCTCGACCGTCGACAGCGGCAATCTCGCGGGCCATCTGATCGCGCTCGAGCGCGCCTGTCTGGAGATGATCGACGCCCCCCTGATCAGCCCCGACTGGCCGACCGGCATCGCGGACACCCTCGCACAGGTCCACGACGCACTGCGCGCCCTCGCCGACGCCCGCCGAACCCAGACCGTGACGCGGAGCCAGCTCGACGAAGTCCTCGAGGGCATCGCACGCCTGCTGGCTCCGCCGCGCGATTCCGCGCTCGACGTCGCGATCCGCTTCGACGAGCTCGGAGCCCAGAGCGATGCGCTCGTCGACATCGCGCGTACGCTCTGCGCCGAACGCGGCGACGAAGCGACGGCCGAGGTCCTCGCGTGGACCGAGTCCCTCGACGCGTCGATTCGCGGCCACGCACGCGACGTCGCTGCCTCGAGGGTGCTCCGCGGGGGCCCGAGCGGGTCGCCCGCGCGTTGTGCGCGGGACACCGCGGATCTCCGGGATCGACTCCTCGGACTCGCCCGGCGCGCGAGCCGGCTCGGCGAGGACATGCAGTTCGGCTTCCTGTTCCATCCGACGCGCCAGCTGCTCTCGATCGGCTATCGGATCTCGGACGGCGAGCTCGACCCCAGCTGCTACGACCTGCTCGCCTCCGAGGCGAGACTCGCGAGCTTCGTCGCGATCGCGAAGGGGGAGATCCCCGTGCGACACTGGTTCCGACTCGGGCGGGCGCTCACGCCGATCGACCATGGGTCCGCATTGATCTCGTGGTCCGGCTCGATGTTCGAATATCTGATGCCGTCGCTCGTCATGCGCGCACCGCTCGGCAGCCTGCTCGAGCAGACGAGCCGCTTCATCGTCCGCCGGCAGATGCAGTACGGCGCCGAGCTCCGGGTGCCCTGGGGCATCTCGGAATCGGCCTACAACGCCCGCGACATCGAGCTGACCTATCAATATTCGAACTTCGGGGTTCCCGGGCTCGGACTCAAGCGCGGCCTGTCCGAGAATGCCGTCGTCGCGCCCTACGCGACCGGCCTCGCCGCGATGGTCCATCCCGAGGCCGCAGCCCGGAACTTCGAGCGACTCGAGCGCGAGGGGGGCCGCGGTCGCTACGGCTGGTACGAAGCCCTCGACTACACCCCGTCTCGCCTGCCCGAGGGCCGGCCCGTCGCGATCGTGCGCGCCTACATGGCCCACCACCAGGGCATGACGCTGGTCTCGATCCTGAACGCGCTGCAGGACGGGAGGATGCGCTCGCGTTTCCACGCCGATCCATCCGTTCGCGCCACGGATCTGCTGCTCCAGGAGCGGACGCCGCGCGACGTCGCCGTCGCCCGGCCGCGCGCCGAGGAGGTCGATGCCGCCGAGAACGTCCGCGAGCTCGTGCCGACGATGCTCCGCCGATTCCACTCCCCCCACGACACGACGCCCCGGACCCACCTGCTTTCGAACGGTCGCTATGCGGTCATGATGACCGCCGCCGGCTCGGGCTACAGCCGCTGGGGCGCGATCGCGATGACGCGTTGGCGCGAGGACCCGACCTGCGATGGCTGGGGCAGCTACGTCTTCCTGCGCGACGTCGAGAGCGGTGAGGTCTGGTCCGCCGGTCATCAACCGAGCGGCACCGAGGCGGACGCCTACGAAGTCGCCTTCTCCGAGGATCGCGTCGAGATCGTCCGTCGGGACGGAACGCTCACGACGACGCTCGCGGTCACCGTCTCGACCGAGGACGACGCCGAGGTCCGCCGCGTCTCGATCTCGAATCTCGGTTCCCGTCCGCGTGAGATCGAGCTGACTTCCTATGCGGAGCTCGTCCTGCTCGCACCGGCGGCCGACGCGGCCCACCCGGCCTTCTCGAAGCTCTTCGTGCAGACGGAGTTCGTGGCGGACGTCGGCGCGCTGCTCGCGACGCGGCGGCGGCGCGCGCCGGAGGAGCCGGAGATCTGGGCGGGCCATCTGGTCGTCGTCGAGGGCGAGAGCCGGGGTGAGGTCCAGTTCGAGACCGATCGCGCGCGCTTCCTCGGGCGCGGCCACGGCGTGCGGAACCCGATCTCGGTCGTCGACGGCCGCGCGCTCTCGGGCAGCGTCGGGACGGTGCTCGATCCGATCTTCAGCCTGCGGCGGCGGGTCCGGATCGCGCCGGGCGCGACGGCGCGCGTCGCCTTCTGGACCCTCGTCGCGCCGTCCCGGGCGGAGGCGCTCGACCTGGTCGACAAACATCACGACCCGGCGGCCTTCGAGCGCGCGGTGACCCTCGCCTGGACCCAGGCGCAGGTCCAGCTGCGCCATCTGGGCATCGACACCGGCGAGGCCCAGCTCTTCCAGCGCCTCGCCAATCGCGTGCTCTACTCCGATCCGACGCTTCGCCCCGGCTCGGACGTGCTGAGGCGTTGTCAGGGCGGCCCCTCCGCGCTCTGGCCGCACGGGATCTCCGGCGATCGCCCGATCGTCCTGGTCCGCATCGACGACATCGAGGATCTCGCGATCGTCCGTCAGCTGCTCCGTGCTCACGAGTACTGGCGCATGAAGCGCCTCGCCGTCGATCTCGTGATCCTGAACGAGCGCCACGCCTCCTATACCCAGGATCTCCAGATCGCCCTCGAGACCCTGGTCCGGGCGAGCCCCTCCTCCTCGAACGCCGACGAAGAGGGAACCTGCGGATCGATCTTCGTCCTGCGCAGCGACCTCGTCTCGACCGAGACCCGCGCCGTCCTGCGCACCGCCGCGCGAGCGGTCCTGCTCAGTCGGCGGGGGAGCCTGGCGGAGCAGGTGAAGCGACGCGAGGGGGCGACGCCGGCCCGCTCTCCGCATCCGAGGCGCTCCCTCGATCGGGTGGCGAGCGAGCCCCCGCGGCCACGGATCGACCTCGAGCACTTCAACGGGCTCGGCGGCTTCGCCGACCGGGGACGCGAATACGTCACGATTCTCGGAGCGGGTCAATGGACGCCGGCCCCGTGGATCAACGTCGTCGCCAATGCCGGGTTCGGCTTCCAGGTCTCCGCCGAGGGCGGCGGCTACACCTGGGCCGAGAACAGCCGTGAGAACCAGCTGACGCCCTGGTCGAACGACCCGATCGGCGACCGACCCGGCGAGGTCTTCTACGTCCGCGACGAGGACGACGACGCCCTATTCACCCCGACGGCGCTCCCGATCCGCGACGAAGCCGGTCAGTACGTCGCGCGTCATGGCCAGGGCTACAGCGTCTTCGAGCACACCGCCCACGGCATCGCCCTCGAGCTCACGCAATTCGTCGCGCCGAACGACCCGATCAAGATCTCGCGGCTGCGCGTCGAGAACCGCACGAGCCGCACGCGTCGACTCTCCATGACCGCCTACGTCGAGTGGACGCTCGCCGCGACGGGACGGGCGGGCGGCCCCTTCATCGTGAGCGAGGTCGACGCCGAGACGGGCGCGTTCTTTGCGCGCAATCCCTGGAACGGCGGCTGCGAGGGCCGCGTCGCCTTTCTCGATCTCGCCGGCCGTCAGCTCGCCTGGACGGGCGATCGCACGGAGTTCCTGGGCCGCAACGGCGCCCTCGACGGGCCCGCCGCGCTCGCCCGCGGCGCTCGCCTCTCGAATCGGGTCGGCGCCGGCCTCGATCCCTGCGGCGTGCTGCAGGCCGAGGTGGTTCTCGAGGCGCATAGCGGCACCGAGATCGTCTGCTTCCTCGGGCAGACCGCGAGCGCCGAAGAGGCCCGTGCGCTGGTCGCGCGATTCCGCGCGGCGGACCTCGACGAGGTGCTGCGGGCGGTGCGCGCGGGCTGGAGCGAGATCCTCGAGACGGTCCAGGTCTCGACGCCCGATCGATCCTTCGACCTGATGACGAATCGCTGGCTCCTGTATCAGACGCTCGCCTGTCGGATGTGGGCGCGCTCGGCCTTCTACCAGGCGAGCGGAGCCTTCGGATTCCGCGATCAGCTGCAGGACGCGATGGCCCTCACCCTGTCGCGGCCCGCATTGACGCGGGCGCATCTGCTGCATGCCGCTTCGCGGCAGTTCGTGGCCGGCGACGTGCAGCACTGGTGGCTGCCTTCGTCGGGACTCGGTGTGCGCACGCGCATGTCGGACGATGCGATCTGGCTGGCCTTCGCGACCGCCCAATACGTCGACTCGACCGGCGAGCTCGGCGTTCTCGACGCGGACGTCGCATTCCTCGCAGGCCCCGAGCTGCGACCGGATCAGCACGACGCCTTCTTCGCGCCGACCCAGGCCGACGAGCACGGCTCGCTCTTCGAGCATTGCGCCCGCACCCTCGATCGCGCACTCGCCGTCGGCAGCCACGGGCTTCCGCTCTTCGGCACCGGCGACTGGAACGACGGCATGAACCGGGTCGGCAGCGAGGGCCGGGGCGAGAGCGTCTGGCTCGGCTGGTTCCTCCACGCCACGATCTCGGCCTTCGCGCCGCTGGCCGAAGCGCGCGGCGAGACGGCCCGCGCGGCGAGCTGGCGACGACACGCCGATTTGCTGGCCCAGTCGATCGAGCGCGAGGCCTGGGACGGCGAGTGGTATCTGCGCGGCTTCTTCGACGACGGCACGCCCCTCGGCTCGGCCGCGAGCGAGGAGTGCCGGATCGACTCCATCGCCCAGTCCTGGGGCGTCCTCTCCGGCGCCGCGAACCCCGAGCGGGCCGCGCGCGCGATGGCCTCGGTCGAAGCGCAGCTCGTACGCCGCGAGCAAGGGCTCATCGCGCTCTTCACACCGCCCTTCGACCGGACGCCCCTCGATCCCGGCTACATCAAGGGCTATCCGCCCGGCATTCGCGAGAATGGCGGCCAGTACACCCAGGCCGCGCTCTGGGCGATCCAGGCCTTCGCCCGCCTCGGCGAAGGCGACAAGGCGACGGAGCTGCTCGCGATGCTCAATCCGATCCGCCGCGCGAGCACGCGCGCCGCGCTCCATCGCTACAAGGTCGAGCCCTACGTCGTCGCCGCCGACGTCTACTCCGAGCCGCCCCACGTCGGCCGCGGCGGCTGGAGCTGGTACACCGGCTCCGCCGGCTGGATGTACCGTGTCGGCCTCGAATCGATCCTCGGGTTCCACGTTCGCGGCGCGACGATCGTGCTCGATCCCTGCATCCCGAGCACGTGGCCCGGCTTCCGGATCGCCTACCGCCACGGCGGCGCCCACTACGAGATCGAGGTCGAGAACCCGCGCGGCGTCTGCCGCGGTGTCACTTCGATCGAGCTCGACGGAGCGACGGTCCGGGGCGACGCATCGATCCCGCTGATCGACGACGGCAAGCTCCACCGGGTCCGGGTCGTGCTCGGCTGATCGGGCAAAACGGGGAACGGGGCGCGACGGGAGTCAAGCAGCGGCGCCCCGCTCACTTCTCCGCCTCGAGCGCCTCGCGCGCCCGCGCGAGCTCCTGCTTGCGCGGGCCTTCGACGCGGGGGAAGTCGAGCTCGAGCTCTTCGAGCCCTGCGACCACGGCCTCGGCGACGACGAGGCGCGTGAACCACTTCTTGTCGGCGGGGACGGCGAACCAGGGGGCATGATCGCTGCTGCTGCGCGCGATCGCCTTCGACCAGCGATGCTGGTAGTCGTCCCAACGCGCGCGCTCGGCGACGTCGCCCTCGTTGAACTTCCAGTTCTTGTCGGGCTCGTCGATGCGCTCGAGGAAGCGGCGTTTCTGCTCGTCCTTCGAGACGTGCAGGAAGAACTTCCGGACGAGCACGCCGTTGCGGCTCAAATAGCGCTCGAAGCCGTCGATGTCCTCGAGGCGCTCGTCCCAGATCTTCTCCCCTGCGCAGCGCGGCGGGAGGCGCTGCTTCTCGAGGAACTCGGGGTGGATGCGGACGGTCACGATTTCTTCGTAGTAGGAGCGGTTGAAGATCCCGATCCGACCGCGCTCGGGCAGCGCGCGCGCCGCCCGCCAGAGGAAGTCGTGGTCGAGCTCCTCGCTCGAAGGGGCCTTGAACGCGAAGACCTGGCAGCTCGCCGGATCGACGCTCGCGAAGACCTGCTTGATCGTGCCGTCCTTGCCCGAGGCGTCCATGCCCTGGAAGATCAGCAGGACGGCCCAGCGATCCTGGGCCGAGAGCCGCTCCTGCAGCTCGGCGATCCGTTCGGTCGTTCGCGCCAGGCGCTCCTGGGCGACCGCCTTGTCGAGGCTCCCCGTATCGCGCGGATCGATCGAGGCGAGCTCGAAGCGGCCGTCGGAAGCGACCCGGTAGCGCTCGAACGAGGTCGGATGGTCCATACCTTCGCGAGCCTACCCGCTCGCTCCGGGCGGAGCCAGCGCGAACGCCGCGCCGGCGACGCTAATCCGGCGTCCAGAACGGCTGCATCGCCTCGAGCCGGGCCCATTGCTTCGCGAGCTTGCGCGACGCCTTGGCCTGCGCGCGCGCGGACCAGCCCTCGAGAAATCCGGCGCTTCGAGCGAGCTCGGGGAGCTGCTCGAGCGGGGTCCGATCGAGGATCTGCTGCGCGATCAGCCGCTCCGTCGCGAGGTCGTTCTGGACCCCGAGTCCGTCCTGCAACCGCTCGAGCCGGCGCAGGAAGCGCTTCGCCTCCCGCTCGTCGAAGAGGCTGCGGAAGAACTCGCTCGAATAACGCAGCTTCTTGAGCGTGATGCGCAACGCGTGGCGATCGGCGGGCGAGCCGGCGATCGCCGCGGAGGCGCGCTTGCGGGCCTTGCGCAGGAGGCGGGTCAACGCACCCTCGGCGAAATGATCCGCGCGGCGCGCGAGGGCGACCGAGGGGTCGCCGCTCTCGAGATCCTGCTCCTCGGTGGTCGCGATCCAGTGGCCGAGCTCGAGCAGGAGGCGCGCGGTGCGCGGGGAGAGCAGACCTTCGCGCAGGGCCTGCCTTCGCTCTTCGCAGAGCGCGAGTGCAAGGGCCCGGAGCCCCTCGAGCCCGGGGTCGTCCGGGCGGCGGGCGAGATGGGGCGCGAGGCTCTGCGCCAGGAAGACGTCGAGGTCGCGAACCTCGCCGAGCAGCGCGGCGAGACTCCGGAGCGGCCCGCGCAGCCGGCCCAGTCGGATCGACGGCAACGCTTGCCGGACCAGCGCGACGAGCGCCCGCATCCGGCGCACCCCGATCCGCATCTGATGGATGCCCTCCGGATCGACCCCCTCGTAGGCGACCTCGGCATTCTCGCCGATCTGCGCGAGGCACGAGCGCGCGATCGGCACGATCGCCTGCTTGAGCGTCGCATCGGGCGGGAGCACCACGGACCGGGCCCGAACGGCCGCCGGCCGCTGGCCCGTGCGCAGCGCATGCCCCCGCTCCGACTTCGACCGCGCCCCCGGCCGGAGCACGATTCCGTCCGACAGACCGAGGGCGAACTCGAAGAGATGGGACACCGGCCCAGCGCGCAGCTCGAGCTCGACCTCGCAGATCGGCTCGCTCGCGAAGCCCGAGCGGATCTCGCCCTCGTCGAGGTCGAGGCACCACTCCGCCACCTCGTCGCGCAGGACGAGATGCCGCCGCGTCATCACCGTCTCGAAGACGGGCTCGAGCGCCCGGTCGTCGAGGGCGTCGGCGATCTGCGCGCGCACGCCTTCGTCGGGAATGGCGTCCAGGTCCGGCCGCTCACCGAGCGACTCGACCTCGATCTCCCGGCGCGAGAAGAGCCCGGCGGCGGGATCCTCGCCGTCGAGCTTGACGGTCTGCCACTGCTTGTCCCCCGCCCGCCGCAGCCGCAAGGAGATGCCCCGCGACGCGAGCGAGAATTCCCGATCGTCGAAGTAGACGGTTCGGAGCGCCTGGATCTCCACGGGCCCGACGGCGGCCGCGAGCACGCTCGGATGCGCGAGCAGACGCGCCGTGTCGCTCGGGTCGAGCGAGAGCTTCAGCTCGAGCTCGCGATTCGGGTACATCGAAACGCCTCCGTCGGCGCACGGCGAGGCCCGAAAACGTGGCCTTTCACGACGCCGACCGTACGACTCGATGCTAGCGCTGGCTCGCTCGCGCTTCGGGCGCGTGAGAGAGTTCGCGAGCTCGTCGCGCTATCGTCACAATTCGGCGTGCTTGGCCGGCTAGGTTTCCCGGGTTGCGCAGGATCAAGGTTCCGAATGAGCGACGACTACGAGATCCATTCGAGCAGCGCGAGCTATCTCAATCGGGAGCTCTCCCAGGTCGATTTCATCGCGCGGGTGATCTCGATCGCCGAAGATCCGGCCGTTCCGCTCCTCGAGCGCATCAAATTCCTGGCGATTTCGGCGCAGAACCTCGATCACTTCTTCCAGGTGCGCGTCAGCGGGCTCAAGACCCAGATCGAGTCGCAGGTCGTGACCCGCTCCCCCGACGGGCGGAGCCCCGCGGAGCAGCTCGACGCGATCCGCCCGCGCGTCGTCGACCTGACGCGCCGCCAGGCCGAGCTGCTCGAGAAGGAGCTGCTCCCGGCCCTCGCCGAGGCGGGCGTCGTCGTGCACGCCTGGGACGACCTCGACCGCGCGACCCGGAGCGAGCTCTCGCGCCGCTTCGAGGAGCAGATCTTCGCGGTGCTCACGCCGCTCGCCGTCGATCCGGCCCATCCGTTCCCCTTCATCTCGAATCTCTCGTTGAATCTGGCCCTGATGGTCTGCGATCGCGAGACCGGCGTGCAGCGCTTCGCCCGGGTCAAGATCCCGCCGCTGCTCCCGCGCTTCATGCCCTGCGGCAAGCCGGGGGAGTACGTGCCGGTCGAGCAGGTGATCGCGGCCCACGCCGAGGTGCTCTTCCCCGGCTCGGACATCCTCTCGTGTCATGCCTTTCGCGTGACCCGGGACGCCGATCTCGCGATCGAGGAGAGTGACGCCGACGATCTGCTGCTCGCGGTCGTCTCGGCCCTCCAGCGAAGACTGCGCACCAACGCCGCCGTCCGACTCGAGGTCCAGAGCGGCATGTCCGACGCGATCCGGAGCCTGCTCGAGCGCGAGCTCGAGCTCGAGGCGAACGACCTCTACGCCTCGGCGACGCTCCTCGACCTCGGCTCGTTGTGGGCGCTCCACGGCGTCGATCGACCGGATCTCAAGAATCCGGCCTTCTCCCCGGTCACGCCGGCCCTGCTGCGGACCGACGACGGGCGCGCCTGCGATTTCTTCGAACGCCTGCGCGAGGGCGACGTCCTCGTCCACCATCCCTACGAATCCTTCTCGAGCTCCGTCGAGACCTTCCTCGCCCAGGCGGCCGCGGATCCGGCGGTCCTCGCGATCAAGCACACCCTCTACCGCACCTCCCGCCTCGGCAACGCCAGCGTGAACGCCCTCATGCAGGCCGCGGCCGCGGGCAAGGAGGTGGTCACCCTGATCGAGCTGACCGCGCGCTTCGACGAGGAGACGAACATCGCCCTCGCCCGCGCCCTCGAGCAGGCCGGGGTCCACGTCGTCTACGGCATGGTCGGCCTCAAGGCCCACGGCAAGACGACCCTCGTCGTCCGGCGCGAAGGCGACGCGATCCGCCGCTACGGCCACATCGGGACCGGCAACTACAACGCAGAGACCGCCCGCAGCTACGAGGATCTCGGCCTCTTCACCGCGGATCCTTCGATCTGCGCCGACCTCGGCGAGGTCTTCAACTACCTGACCGCCTACAGCAATCAGCAGCGTTTCCGGAAGCTCTGGGTCGCCCCGCGGACCCTCCGCAGCCGGCTCCTCGAGCTGATCCAGCGCGAGGCCGACAGCCCCGATGGCCGCATCGTCATCAAGGCCAACGGCCTCGCGGATCCCGAGCTGATCGACGCCTTCTACATCGCGTCTCAGGCCGGAGTCGAGATCGACCTCATCATCCGCGGCGTCTGCGGGCTGCGGCCGGGGGTGCCCGGGCTCTCGGAGCGGATCCGGGTCCGCTCGATCCTCGGGCGTTTCCTCGAGCATTCGCGCATCTTCCGCTTCGGGAGCGACGCGCGCGGGCCGGTCTACGCGATCGGGTCCGCCGACCTGATGGCGCGCAATCTCGATCGGCGGGTCGAGGTCGTGACGCCCGTCGAGGACGCCCAGCTGAGCGCCCGCCTGCGCGACGTGCTCGACGCACTGCTCGCCGACGACGTGCTCGCCTGGGAGCTCGACGCCTCCGGCCGCTGGTCGCGGGTCGGACGTCGGACCGGGACGAACGCGCAGACCGTCCTGCAGGACCTCGCGGCGCGCCGCGCCGAGCGATCGGTCCCGCCGAATCCGGTCGCGCCCTCCGATTCTGCGCTCCCCTTCGTACCCGACGCCGGGATCCCGCGGTAAGCTCGGGCCGATCGAGCGCGGCGCGTGCCTCCCCCCTGCACGGGCCGGTGTCCGTCCGATCGGATCGGGTTGCATCGGGTCGAGTTGCATCGGGTCGAGTCGAGTCGAGTCGTTAGTCCGAGCATCCGAGCCGGGTGCCGAATCCGAGCCCGGCGCCGAAAGGGGCGAACCAGATTGGCGGAACGACGCGAAGTGCGGACCCGCTCGGACGCGAAGCTCCGCGTCGCCGTCCTCGATCTGGGGAGCACCTCCTTCCATCTCCTCGTCGCCGACGCGAGCCCGACCGGCCGGATCGAGCGGGTCACCCGCGAGCGCGTGATGCTCCGCCTCGGATCGACGATCGCCGCCGAGGGCGAGATCCCGAAGGCCATCGCCGCGCGGGCCGTCGAGTGTGCCCGGGAGCTGAAGGCCGTCGCCGATGCCCACGGCGCCGAGCGCCTGATTCCCGTCGCGACCGCGGCGCTCCGGGATGCCCGCAACGGCGCGGCCCTCGCCCAGTCGATCTCCCGCGCGCTCGGGATCCCGGTGCGTGTGCTGTCCGGGCTCGAGGAAGCGAGGCTCATCTTCGGCGCCTTCCGCCGCCGCATCCCGCTCGGCAACGCGACGGCCCTCGGCATGGATCTCGGCGGCGGGAGCCTCGAGCTCGCGGTCGGGGACGACAGCGAGGTCTACTGGGAGACGACGCTCCCCCTCGGCGTCGCGCGCCTCCACGGCGAGCTCGTCGACCACGATCCGATGAAGCGGCGCGTGCGCAAGGAGATCGAGGAGCGCGTCGAGAGTGCCGTCGCGCCCCATCGCAAGCGCATCCGCAGCCGCGCCCCGAAGCATCAGCTCATCTCGGGTGGAACGGCGCGGGCCCTCGCGCGCATCGTCGAGGAGGGCGGGGGCGGCCGGACGGTGAAGGGCGCCCTGCGCGTGACGGCAGAGGAGATCGACCGGCTCGCCGATCGGCTGACCGAAGCGACCCACGCCGAGCTCCTGCGGATCCCCGGCCTGAAGCGCAATCGCGCAGATCTGCTGCCGACGGGCGCGGTCGTGATCGACGCCGTCATGCGCAGTCTCGAGCTGTCCGAGCTGCTGATCTGCGACTGGGGCCTGCGCGAGGGCGTGATCCTCGAGACCCTCGGCATCCTGAGCGGACGCAGCGGCGGCTGAGCGCCGCGCTCGAGCCGCGCGCGGGCGAGCGCCCTGCTCCCCTAATACCCGCGTCGCCCTCGCCGAGCCGCCGCAGAGGCGAGCGCGAGCACACCCGCAATCAGCATCGGCGCCCCGCCGGGCTCGGGCAGCGCCGACGTCGGCAGCGTGAAGCCCGACTGCGACTGCACCGTCACCCCCGGCGTCAGCACCTGCAGCCCGGCCTGCACACTCTGCGTCGCATCCATCGTCATGCTGCAGCCCGAAGCCGGGTCGGAGCAGCCCGCCATCACGAAGAACTGGACGACGAACTGGAGCGGAACGCCCGTGGGCACCGTCACGGCGCCGGATCGGATCATCGAGAGATAGGGCATCGAGGTGTCGCTCACGACGGGGCTCGCGAGGGTGTACGGGATCTCGCGGAAGAAGGTCGAGCCGCCGCCGGGAAAGAACAGCACGTCGTAGTCGATGCCCTCCCGTCCCGCAGGCGTCCTGCCCAGCGAGTCGACGTCGACCCATCGATCGCCGGTCTGGAGATTGATCCGGCGGTGGGCATCCATCCAGTAGAAGCCGCGATCCGCCCAGTATTCGATGATGCCCGGAGACGGGACGCCCTGGAGGTCGGGGACCGTAGTCGGTGCGAAGAGCGCGATCTCGTAGCCGACTGCGTAGCTGTAGAACTCACCCGCCAGCATGTCGAGCTGCGGCGCGATGGCGTGGGCGAGCAGGCTCAAGTCGATCTGGGCGGTCGGCTGGCTGCCGCTCAGCGTGAGGACGTCGTGGAGCGTCGCCTGGATCGCGCCCTCGGCGACGGGCGTGACGCCGTCCGAGGCATCGACATCGACCCGCAGCGTGATGCGGCCACTGGCCGAGACCGAGCCCGTGGCCGAGCCGATGCCGGTATCGAGATGGCCGGCTACCGGCTGGAACGTTCCGCCGTTCGGCGTGAAGCCCGGACTCCCGAGGGTCGTCGACTGAAGCTCGAGCCGATTGAAATAACGCGAAGGGCCGATCACGACCTGACCCGGAAAGTCGAGGTCCGTCGGGACCAGGTGGAGGTTCCGATAGCGGCTGGCGTGGGGATTCTTGTAAGGCCGGACGACGCTCGGGTAGCTCTCGAGCTCGAAGTTGCGATCGTCGTAGAGTCCGCCCGGCGTCCCGGCATACCAGGGAGAGAAGTGGACGAAGTCGGTCCCGGAGAGGTCTCCGAGATCCGGCGAGAGCATCCGCTGGGCCCGGTCGATCCGCTCCGCGCCGACCTCGTTGGCGCCGAGATGGCCGTGGTTGAAGGGATCGAAGAGCGAGATCGAGACGCTGGCCTGCGCCGTGGAGGACGCGGCGACGAGGGTCGCGAACAGGCTCGCGGCGGAAGCTCGAACGAGACGACGGCCATACGGCCAGGGCTTCGACATCGGCGGAATCCAGGCCTCCCGAACGGGTCGTTGAGACGGTCGCCTCTTGAGTGACCCCCGAATGCCCGGCCGGGTCGAAATCGGTCTGGATTCCTTCGATCCCCCCCGGTGCTGCCCCCGGGCCGCGTTCGACCTGCCGGCTCGACCTCGACCGGGAAGGATCCGTGTCTGGACGTGGTAGGCTGCCGCGGTGCCCCTCCTCTCCCCTCTGCTCGACGTCCAGGGCTTCGATCTCGCCCGCGATCGCCTCGGCGCCGAGCGCGCGGCGCTTCCGGAGCGGGCCGCGATCCTCGAGTCGCGCGCGGCGATCGAGCGCCTCGACGGCGAGCACGCGCTGCTCGTCGAGCGACGCCGGGCGCTCGCGGACTCCGAGCACGGCCTCGGCGACGAGGTCGCCGCCGTCGCGGCCCGCGCGAAGGGCGTCGAAGCGACGCTCTACTCCGGAACCGTGCGCGTCTCGAAGGAGCTCACCGCGCTGCAGGAGGAGATCCGCCTGCATCGCGTGCGGCAATCCGAGCTCGAGACCCGGGAGCTCGAGCTGCTCGAGGAGATCGAGCAGGCCGAGCGCGAGATGGCCGCGAACCGCGCCGGCGACGCGCGCGTCCGTGCCGAGCTGAAATCCCTCGCCGACGCGCTCTCGGTCGCCGAGCAGGCGATCGATGCGGAGCTCGCGAAGCTCGTCGACGCACGGCAGGGCCTGGTCGGTGGCCTGCCGCCCGAGATCCTCGCGACCTACGAGAGGCTGCGCCTACGCGACCGTCTCGTCGGCCGCGCCGCGGTCTCCATCGTCGACGGCGTCTGCGCCGGCTGCCACATGAAGCTGCCGGTCCTCGAATACAACCGGATGAAGTCGAAGCCCGAGGACGCGCTGCTGCTCTGCGTCCACTGCGGTCGCATCCTCGTTCGCTGATCCCGAACTGGAGGATGCGGCTCTCGAGCGGGTCGATCACGACGTGGCCCGAGACGACGTGGGGACCTTTGCCGTCTCCGAGGTCGCGGCAGCCGCGTCGAAGTCGAGCCCTTCGCCGACCTGGCGAACAGCCGCTACTTCCCGAGCAGCTGCGTCTTGACGCCCTTCAGCTCGCGCGCGACCGGCTCGTAGAGCGCCTCCTGCCGCAGGCAGCGCTTCTGGAAGAGCTGCATCAGCGCGACCTCGTGCTTCTCGCCCTGCTCGAGCACGAAGCGCTCGAGCTCGGCCTCGCGGTCGAGGGGCTTCGTCTTGCGGCCGAGCAGCTTGTCGATCTCGCCGGCCTCCTCCGCGTCCATCTCCGGCGCCATCGACTCGACGCGGGAGAGATAGGTCGCCGTACGCCAGGTCGTGTCGAGCTCGAAGCGCTTGAAGCCCTCCTCGGCGGAGCGGAGCTGGCCGAGCTTGCGGACGAGCAGGTCGTGGCCGGAGGAGTAGAACGTCTTCGCCGGCTCCGGAATGTTCGGCACCGGCAGCGGAACCCCCATCGAGTCGGCCATGACCTCGATGCAGCCGCGCGACCAGACCCAGTACCAGCCGAGGTACTGGATCAGGTCGACCGTGTCCGGCGGATCGACGACGAGCGGCGCGCAGGTGAACGGAGTCGCCAGGTTGAAGCGGACCGTGTGGTAGTCGATCACCGAGTTCGGGATGCGCTTGCCCGTCCGCTTGAAATAACGCTCGTAGGCCGCCTTGAGATCGCCCATCGGCTCGGCCAGATCGCGACCGCGCAGGCCCGCGAGATCGGCGGCGGGATCGCCGATGTGGGCGAGCTCCATGTCGATGAAGGTGGTGACGCGTCCGTTCTCGAAGAGGAACTGGCCCGTGTCGCCCTGCAGACAGGCGGCCTCGTCCCGATCCTTCGGCACGTTGCGCCGCAGCCAGCCGTTCACGAACTCGATCAGCGGCTCGGGTCGCTTCTTGCCCTTGCGATAGGACTGCTCCCAGCGATCGAGGTCCGAGAGACCGAGGGCCTGCGGCGTCTTCGGCCGCGTGTAGCCGATCTCCTCGAAGCGGCGGGGGTCGATGCGGTGGAGGTCGGCGAGCAGATCCATGAAGTGGTTCAGGACCGCGACGCGCTCCTGCTCGTCGACGGCAGTCGAGAGGTCCGGCCGGCCGGGCATCTTGTCCATCACGATGATCTTCGGGTCGGGGCAGACGCCGTAGATGTGGGGCGCCGGCAGACCCTCGGCCTCGAGGACCTGGAAGACCTGAGCCTCGCGCTCGAAGGGATAGACGCCGTGGTCGAGGGCGCCGCGCTCGCCGCGCAGGTAGATCGGGAGCGGCTTGCCGTCCTTCTCCGCTTCGCAGAAGAAGGCGGGGCGCCAGCGCGCCTGTCGCTCGAAGGAGTGGATGCGGATGCCGAGCTCGCGCTCGATCCATTCGAAGCCGCGCTGCCATTCCGGTTCGAGGGTCGAGCGGTCGGTCACGGCGTTGGACTTCCGGGCGTCGTTTTTTCGCGTCATGCCGAGACGCTAGACGAATCGGCGCGCTCTGCCGATCCCGTCGAGCGCGATCCGAAGGGCCCGTTCCCTATGCCATACTGCGCCGCATGGATGCTCATCCGGGGCGAAAGGTCGGCGCAAACGAGGCCGCCGCGGGGACCCTCGCGCGCCTCGTGGCCGCTCGCGAAGCGCTCGTCGCCGCGACCGACCTCGCCTGGGCCTGGCATGGCGAGGAGACCCGCAAGGGCCGCGCGACCTCCTATCTCTCCCATCTGCTCGCGGTCGAGGGGCTCGTCGTCGAGTGCGGAGGCGGACCGGAGGAGGCGATCGCGGCGCTGCTCCACGACGCGCTCGAGGACGCGCCGACCCGCGCCGAGCGAGGCGAGCGCGAGGCCATGATCCGCGCGCGTTTCGGCGAGCCCGTCCTGCGGATCGTGCTCGACTGCACCGACACGCTCCCCGACGAGACCGGCCACGACAAACGCCCCTGGCGCGAGCGCAAGGAGCGCTTCCTCGCGAACCTCGCCCGCACGGGCCACGGCAGCCGCCTCGTCGTCGCCTGCGACAAGCGCCACAACCTGGGCGACCTCGTCTGGGATCTCCACCACGAAGGCCCGCCGACCTTCGCGCGCTTCAACGCGGGCGCGGCCGAGCAGCTGTGGTATTTCGAGTCGGTGACCCGGATCTGTGCGGAGGCGATCCCGCCGCGGCTCGCCCTCGAGCTCGATCGCCTGCTGATCGACCTGCGGATGTTCGGAGCGAGAGCGTGAGCGACGGAACGAGTACGAAAGCAGCGAGCCGAGCGGAAATGACCGACAGCGGCGAACGAACCTCCCCCTTTGCGTCGACGCATCACATCGTGCGCGACCTCGGCGTCTCGATCGAGCGTTCGCAGGACGGCGCGGGGATCCGCTTGCCGATCGTGCCGGCGATCTTCGACGCGACCGGGCGACCGCGGGTCGGCGTCGTCGCCGTGATCGCCGACATGATCGCGGGACAGACGGCGATCCGGGAGGTCGCGCCGAGCTGGATCGCGACCTCGAATCTCGGCCTCCAGGTCGCCGAGCTCCCGAGCACGGGCCACCTCCTCGCCCGGCCGAAGGTCCTGCGCAAGGGCAACACCACGATCGTGATCGAGGTCGGGATCGAGCATGTCGAGAGCGCACGCCCGGTCGGCCTCTCGACCCTCGGCTTCTCGATCCTGCCGCGGCGCAACGCGATGCAGGCCGAGATCCACCGCGCCCGCGAGGCCGGCGGCGACACGATCTACGCGCCCCAGGGCGGAAGCTTCTCGAAGCCGCTCTTCGAATCGATGGGCATCGCCTTCGACCCGGCCGATGCCGGCGCGGCCGAGGTCGCCGTCGATCCCTATCTCCAGAACACCCTCGGCGCCCTGCAGGGGGGCGTCGTCGCGATCCTCGTCGAGGCGACGGCCGAGCGCCTCGCCGCGTCGACCCTCGCCGCGCCCGTCCGCGTCCGCGGCATCGAGCTCCAATACCTGAAGCTCGGCCGCAAGGGACCGATCCGCGCCCGGGCGCGGGCGCTCGCGAGGACGGCGGCGGGCCTGATCGTGCGCGTCGAGCTCTTCGATCGCGGCGACGGAGACCCGCTGCTCACCGTCGCGACGGTCTGGATCGATCGGAATTCCGGGTCGGTCGCCACGGCCTGAACGCCTCGCGGCCGAGCACCCCGGCGCGGGCGTCGCCGGGCCTCGCCGGGCGTGATCCCCGGCGGTCCGCGGGGAATGCCAGGCCCCGGGCTCGCCCGCGATCGCTCGGCGAGCCGAATCTGAACGGATCCATCGCGCTTCGGTGTCCTAGCAGCCGGCGGCTCGTCGGTTCGAGATGGACCCGACCGGGAACCGCTCGAGGAAGGAAACGAATCAACGAAATCGAGGAGTAGATCCGATGAAGCGCAACCTGTGGACTTTGTTCGTGGCGGGCTCGCTCGCCCTCGCGAGCGCCCCGGCCTTTGCGGCGGATGCGCCGCCGCGGCAGCAGCCGAGCGTACGGGCTCAAGAACAGCGGCTCGAGAGCGGCTACCGAACCCTCGCGATGCACGGTGCGACGAGCGGAAAGCTGGGCGCAGTCGAGCAGGCTCGAGTGGCTCGGCAGCGCCACGAGATCAAGGATCTGATCCGCAGACTCGAGGCCGGCGAGCAGGTCGCTCCCAGCCAGATCGACCGGGTTCTCGAAGCTCGCTAGGTCTTCGGGCGACACGGAGCGCCGCCCGCTGCGCTCACGAAGGGCTGGGCTGGGAAGGCCCAGGCGTTCGGAGCGCGACGGCAGGCACGCCGCGCTCCGCTTCCTGCCCGGGCGCATCGCCCTCGAACGATCGTGCACAAGCCTCGAGGAGCACCTCTGCTTCGCGCAGATGCTCCAGGGCTCGTGCACGATCACCGCGCTCCAACGCATCCCTGGCCGCTTCCAGCACGGCCGCTCGCCCACACGAATCCGCCGGAACCGGATCACGGCCCTCCTCGGCGAGGGCCGCGCCCGACCCCAGGAGCGGGAAGATCAGAGCGCAGCACGCGAGACGGAAGGCGGCAGTCTTCATGACTTCGCGCCAGAGCACTTCTCGTGCCAAGCCCGTAGCGCCGCTCGCGGGGATCGTCCGGCGTATCCCGCTGGTGCTCGATCCTCGCGCTGCTCGTCGACTGATCACGCGCTGCTGGCCGGATGGGCAAACGAATCCGCAGGTCCGTTCCATTCGAGGGGCCGCCGGAGCCCGCGGCTCCTCCGTCCCCCCTCAGCGTCTCGCGGCCTACCCCTCGGCCCCCTCGAGCACGACCCAATGCGCGGTCGCCGCCCGGGCCTCGAGCACCGCTCGGCGATGGCAGATCGCCGAGCGCGTCTTCACCGACTCGCTCGCGAAGAACTCCGCCCGGGCGCGCTCGGCCGTCAGACCGAGCAGCACCCAGCCGTTCTCGAGGGCGTTCGAATAACGGATCTGCGGATTCATCGGCGCCGACTTCTCGATCATCACGGCCCCCTGCGGATGGGTGCCGAAGGGCGGTGAAGAGACCGCCGGAGCGACGACTTCGACGGCCCGCGACCCGCGCCCGGTCTTCGGGTCGTAGCTCGACGTTCCGGGTTTGGGGGCCTGCGCCGAGCCCGCGCTCGCCGCGGCGCCCGTGTCCGCATTCGGCGGGACCGGCGCGACCGGGGCCTCGGCCGGCACGTCGAGGGCCCAGGCGCTGTGGACGTCGCCGGTCAGGATGACGACGTCGTCGATCGCTTCGTGCTCGAGATGGTCGAGGATCGCGGCGCGATTCGCGCGGTAGCCGTCCCAGGAATCCGCATTGAAGTCGCCGAACACCCCGCGCAGCGGCGCGAAGACGACCTGCTGCCCGATGACACGCCACTGCGTTCCCGCGCGCTTCGAAGCCGAGAGCGCCTCGAGCAGCCACGCCGTCTGATCGGCGCCGAGCAGGCTGCGCTCGGGGTCGGCGGCGCCGGCGTGATCTTTCGGGCCGACCTTCGCGTCGCGGCCGTGGAGTCGCGTATCGAGCATGACGAGATCGACGAGCTCGCCGATCCGGAAGCTCCGGAACAGGCCGTCGGGCAGATCGCGGATCGGCATCCACTCGTGATAGGCGCGGATCGCGGCGAGCTTTCGCGCCGTCCACGCTCCCTCGCCCCGCCCCTTCCCGTCCGGACCGCCCGGCGCGTCGCCCTCCGTGTGGTTCTGGGCGCCGTCCTTCCACGCGTCGTTCGCGCTCTCGTGGTCGTCCCAGACGGTCAGCCAGGGATGGCGCGCGTGGGCGGCCTGCAGGTCGGGATCGGCCTTGTACTGGGCGTGGCGGCGGCGGTAGTCCTCGAGCGAAAGGATTTCGTGGACCGGATCGGGGATCCGCCCGAGCGCGGTGCCGTCGCCGTACTCCCCGTTGCCGTACTCGTAGAGGTAGTCGCCGAGGTGGACGACCGCGTCGAGGTCGTCGCGGGCGGCGATGCAGGCGTAGGCGTTGAAGTAGCCCTGGGGCAGGTTCGCGCAGGAGGCGAGGGCAAGGCGGACCTCGCCCACGTTCGCCTCCGGGAGCGTGCGCGTCCGGCCGACGGGCGAGGCGACGCCTTCGCAGACGAAGCCGTAGTGATAGGCGTGGCCGGGGGCGAGCCCCGCTGCGTCGACCTGGACCGTGAAGTCGCGCTCCGGGAGAGCGTCGATCTCACCGCGGGCGACGACGTCCTTCGCCTCGGCGTCGTTCGCGATCCACCATCCGACGCGCACGGCCGACGCCATGCGATACGCCTCGGGCGAGACCCGGGTCCAGAGGATCACGCGATCCGCGAGCGGGTCCCCGCTCGCGACACCGTGGAGGAAGGGGCTCTGCCCCTCCGCGCGCGGCGCCGCGCCCGGATGCGGCAGCGAAGGCGTGGCACATCCGCCCGCGACCGACAGGCTCGCGACGGACAGCCCCGCGAGCGCCGCGCCCGCGGCACCCGTGCGAAGGAACTCACGGCGATCGATGGCCAAGGCGTCCCCCTGCGACGCGCGCAGGGGGCCCGCTCCGAACCGGCGGCCCCTAGGCGCGCTTCAGTTTGTAGCGGATCGGCAGCCGCTTGAGTCCGCCGACCAGACCCGAATGGAGCCGGTCGACCTTGCCCGCGAGCTCGATCTCGTCGATGCGCGGCAGCAGGTGGCGATAGGCGACCACCATCTCGAGCCGCGCGAGATGGGCGCCGAGACAGAAATGCTCGCCGACGCCGAAGCCGATGTGGCGGTTCGGGATGCGGTCGATCCGGAACGCGAAGGGATCCTCGAAGACCTCTTCGTCGCGGTTCGCCGAGGGGTAGAAGAGCGCGACGGCGTCGCCCTTCTTGATCACCTTGTCGCGCAGCGGGTAGTCCTGGGTCGCCGTCCGCCCGAAGTGGATGATCGGCGAGGTCCAGCGCACGACCTCCTCGACCGCCGAATCCAGCAGACCCATGTCCTTCTGCACCCGGCGCATCTCGTGCTGGTTCTCGATGAACGCGAGCATGCCGCCGGTCGTCCCGTTGCGGGTCGTCTCGTTGCCCGCGATCACGATGATGAAGCACCAGGTCAGGACTTCGATGTCGTTGAGCGGCTGGCCCTGGTACTGGGACTGGGTGAAGACCGTGATCAGGTCGTCCTGCGGGTTCTTGCGACGTTCGGCGACGAGCTTCGAGAAGTAGCCGAAGAGCTCGATCTGGGCGTGCTGCGCCGTCTCGCGCGGGGTCGTGCCCGCCTCCTGATAGTCGGGATCGCCGGCGCCCAGCGTCTTGTTCGTCCAGTCGAAGAGCATCGGCCAATCGCTCTCCGGCACGCCGAGCAGCCAGCCGATCACCGCGATCGGCAGCGGCGCCGACACCTCGGTCACGAAGTCGCAGGTCCCCTCGTCGCCCTGGGCGTAGAGCTTCTCGACGATCTCTCGCCCGATCTTCTCGATCGGCGCGTGGATCTTCTGGAGCATGCGCGGCGTGAAGCGGCGCGAGACCATCTGACGGAAGTCGCCGTGCTTGGGCGGATCCATCTGGATCAGCGTCGGCGGGAATGTGCTGATGTCCTCCTCGATGTGCTGGATCACGAGGCGCGGGCCCGAGAGGAAGATGTCGGGGCGCTTGCCGATCTCGGTGATGTCGGCGTGCTTCGTGATCGCCCAGTAGTCGACGGCGTTGCCGGGCTGGGTCTGCCACGAGACCGGCTCCTCGCGCCGCAGCCGCGCCCAGATGGAGTGGGGATAGCCGTGCTGGGCGTAGTCCTCGGGATGGACGAGTCGGAAATCGTTCGGAACGGGATTGGGACTGGCGACCATCTTCGCGATACCTCGAGCGGTTGGACCGGAGCCGGGAATGCGCCTCGCGGAGCGCGGTCGGACTGCGGTCGGGGGGACAGGGCGCGAATCGAAAAGCATGCGGCCGGGCAGCCGCAGAGGCGCATTGTCACCGAACGAACGATTGTTCGTCAAGCCTGGGCGCCTGCCCGGGCGCCTCGGCCGCCCGGGCGCCCATCCCGGGATGCGCTTGCCCGACGACCTGCTCCCGCATCGGCGCGAGCCGGGCGAGGACGCGGTTCTGGACCGGGGTCGGGATGCGCAGGGACTCCATCGCACGAACGAGATCTTCGACGACGGCGTTGAACTCGCGTTGGCTGATCTGCATCCCGCGATGGACCTCGGCGAGCGGTGCCCCCTCGTAGCGACAGGGCCCATCGAAGGTCTGACAGAGGTGGAGCGTCAGCTGGATCCGGAAGCGCTTCACGTCGACGCCGCGGAACTGGGGCGCCGCATCCGCGTCGCGCGCCAGCTCGTGCAGGAAGCGATCGACCAGCGCCGCGAGCCCCGCCTCCCCGCCGAGCTGCTCGTAGAGCGGTCGGCGATCGAGCTGCGGGCTCGCACACGCCGCGGCGAAGGCGACCAGCAGGGCGCAGACGACGCGCCGCGAAAGCCCGACCGATCGAAGATCCCGTCCGCACCGCATCAGAAGCTCCCCTGGAGCGAGAGATAGGCTCCGTCCTGATGGCCGAGCCCCGCGACCTCGCCGAGGCGCGCGTAGGCCGCGACGATCTTGAAGTATCGGCTCGGCACGAAGGCGAGGAACACGTCCTGCCAGGGATCCTCGTCGGCGACCCGCAGGTTCTTCGACTTCTGCCGGAAGTCGTACCCGAGCGCGATGCGCCGGGTCAGGAACACCGCCGCGCTGCCCTCGAAGTAGAACTGATAGTTGTCGCGCCCGGGGCCGCCGAACCCGAGCAGCCCGATCTCGTTGCTGCGCGTCCCGCGCACGACGCCGTTCAACAACACGTTGTGACCGAAGAGTCCGCCGAGGAAGAGCCGCGAGACGCCCCCGTAGACGTCGATGCCCCAGTCGTCGTCGGCTCCGACGGCGCGGGGCACGTCGAAGTCGAGCATGTGCTTGACCTGGACGCCGAAGGCGAGCGCGGGCCAGCGCCCGTAGACCAGATCGCCGGCCGCGCGGACCTTGAGGCCGAACACGTTCTGGCGGAGATCCTCGCCGAGGGGCCGGACCTCGAGGATCTGATGGGCGAACGAGAGCTCGACGCGGTCGTACAGACCAGCCGCGACGCCGAAGCTCGCGAGGCGCAGGTCGTCGACGAAGACGCCGGTCGCGAAGCCCGAGCCCCCGATCTCGTCGCGGGTCCCGGTCCCCGCGATGACGGCCCAGGGTACGAGCCCGCTGCCGGCCGAGCCCTCGATCTGCGTCGCGCCGTCCGTCGCGAGCAGGCGTCCGCCCGCGTGCGCCGCCCCGCCCGCCCCGAACGAAGCGAGCGCAGTGACGAGCGCGCCGAAGCCGAGCAAGGCGCGGAGCACGATCCCGGCCGCGGCGCGACTTCGCGTCCCACTCTCAGCCATCGATCCCCTCCTTGGCGAAGCGATCGAGCCACGCGAGGAAATCCGCCGGGGGCATCGGTCGCCCGAGGAAATAACCCTGGGCCACGTCGCAGCCGTATTGCGCGAGGAGATTCCAGCTGGGGCGGTCCTCGACGCCTTCGGCGACGACGTGCAGGCCCAGGCTGTGGGCCATCTCGATCGTCGTCCGCACGATCACGGCGTTGGCGGTCCCGGCGCGCAACCCGCGCACGAAGGTCTGATCGATCTTGAGCTCGTCGCAGGGCAGCGTCTGGAGCTGGGCGAGGGAGGAGTGACCCGTTCCGAAATCGTCGATCGCGATGCCGACGCCCCGATCGCGCACCCGGGTCAGGAGGCGCGCGACCCGGGCTGGATCCGTCATGACGACGCTCTCGGTCACCTCGATCCGCAGGTGCTCGGGCCGCGCCCCGTGCGCGTTCAGCACGGCGGCGATCCGCTCCGGCAGGACATCGGAGGCGGCGTCGTCCGCCGAGAGGTTGATGCTGAGATTGAGATCGATGCCGCGCACCGACCACTGCGCGGCCTGGCGAACGGCGCGATCGAGCACCCACTCCGAGATCCGTCCGATCAGACCCGCCTGCTCGGCGATGCCGATGAACTCCTGCGGGTTCATCTGCCCCATCCGGGCATGTCGCCAGCGGATCAGGGCCTCCGCGCCGATCACCCGCGCGGTCCGCATCGAGACCTTCGGCTGGTAGTGGAGCTCGAGCTCGCCGGCCTCGAGGGCCCGCTCGAGCTCGATCAGGATGCCGACGCGGCGATGGTTCGACTCCTCGAGGCCCTTTGCATAACAGGCCCGATTCGTCCGATCGGCCTTCGCCAGGGCGACCGCCATCTCGGCCCGGCGCATCAGGACCTCGGCGTCGTCCCCGTCGCGGGGCGCGAAGGCGAGGCCGGCCCGGAAGCGAGGCACGATGCGTGCGCCTCGCACCTCGTGCGGGGCCTCGAGCTCCGCCACGAGCTGCAGGACGGTGCGCGAGACCCGGTCTTCGTCACCGCCCGGGAGCAGCACGAGGAACTCGTCGCCACCGACCCGCGCGGCCCACTCGACCGCGTTCGCGCGGCGCAGCCGCTCGGCGCTCCCGATCAGGATCTCGTCGCCGATCGAGTTGCCGAGATTGTCGTTGATGTCCTTCAGGCGGACGACGTCGAGCAGGAGCACGACGAGCTCCCCGCCGCGGGCGAGGCGATCGGCGAGCGCAGCGGGCGCGGCGTTGCGGTTGGGCAGGCCCGTCAGCCGGTCGTGCAGCGTGTCGTGGAGGATCCGTCGCTCGCGCTCGCCGAGGGCCTGCTGCATGACGCGGAACGATTCGGCGAGCCGGCCGATCTCGTCCTGGCGATCCCCCACGTCGACCGGAGCCTGGAGGTCGCCGGCGCTGATCGACGCGGCCGCGTCGGCGAGGGCGCCGATCGGCCGCGTGAGACGCCGCGCCGTCCACATCGCCACGCCGAGGGCGAGCACGAGACCGGCCCCGAAGAATCGGATCAGGTCGCTGCGCTGCGCCGCATAGGCCGCGAGCGCGAGCGCCCGCGAGGTCTGGAGGACGGCGCCGACGTGCTCGTCGTCGCCCGACGCGATCGCGACCGGGAGGGAGAACCAGGCCGCGGCGTCGGCGTCGGGGACCGCGTCCATCGACGCCGCCGAGCGGCGCCGACCGGCCAGGGCCTCCGCGAGCCCCGCCTGATCGCCCGGCGGCAAGGTCGATTCGAGCCGGATCGCGTCCGCGTCGCTCCGCGCGGACCAGAACGAGACCTCGAGACCCGTGAGCTGTCGCAGATCGCTCGCGAGCTCGCGGTCGAGCTCGAAGCCCATCCCGATCCAGCCGATCAGGAGCGGTGCGTTCACCGGCGCCAGCACGATCTGATGGGGATGCCCCGAGACGAATCCGATCCCCGAAGCCCGCCCCGTGCGCTTCGCCTGCTCGAGCAGCGCGCGCAGGTCGGTGTCCTCGACGTCGAGCGCGACACCCGGCGGCGTCACGGCCTCGAGCTGCCCGTCGCGAGCGATCAGGAACGCCAGGTCGGTGCGGATCCGGGCGCCGTGATTCTCGAGGGCCGACGCGACCGTCGGCTGGTCGCGGGTCGCCACGGCGCGTCGCAGCCCGAAATCGGCGACGAGGACGGACACGTTCGCGGCCAGCTGGCGTTCGCGCTCGCCGAGCAGGCGCTCGAAGACGCGGCCGCCGGCCTCGAGCTGGGCCCGTGCATGGGACTCGGCCTCGCGCCGGGTCCGCTCGAGCACGACGAGGCTCGTCGCCGCCTGCAGCCCGACGATCAACGCGAGCAGCGTCGCCAGGAACCGGACGCGGAGACCGAAGCGGCTCATCGCGCCGGCCCCCCGAAGAGCGATTGCAACGGGTCGACGTCCGGGCGGGAGCCCGGACGGGGCGGCGGCGTCGCGCCGAGCGTCAGGACCAGGGCCGAGTCGCCGGGGACTTCGACCTCGCGCGTGAGGACGACGCTCTCCTCGAGCCGCGGATGGCGGAGCTCGAGGCGGTAGCGCCCGGGCGGAAGCTCGCCGAGCGCGATCGCCCCGGCCTCGTCGCTGACGCCGAAATGGGGCGCCTCGAGGACGTAGACGTAGCCGACCATGTGGTCGTGGATGTTGCAGCCGAGGACGACGATGCCGGCGCGATCGAAGGTGATCGGCGGCGCCTCGAAGCCGCGGTAGAGCTTGACCTCGAAGGTCTGGGCGGCCGAGAACGAATAGATGCTATGCCGGACCTGATCGCTGTTCGGAAAATCGACGACCGTCCCGACGGCGACCGCGAGCACGTGGGGGACGAAGGCGAGCCCGACCTGATCCATCGTCGCGCGGGCCGCGCCGATCCGCGCCGGGCCCGGGAGCGTCGCCCCGTCCGCTCCGATCGGCACGAGCGACACGACGGCATCGACGACGGGCGCACGGTCGGGTCCCTCGACGCGCAGAGCGAGCCCGGCCCCGGCGCTCTGCGCCGACGATGCCATGAGGAAGGCGGCGAGGAAGGCAGCGGGGGAAGCCGCGCGGGCCGCCGAAGAGAACGCTGCGAGCAGCCTCCCTCCGCAGCTCGCATGCCCGCGTGTCCGGCGTCGTTCGAGCTTCGCCATGAGGCGCTTCTCGACCGGTCCGAGCAGGCCCTTGAGGCGTGACGCCTCATTGGAGGCGCGACGAGGCGGGCGGCGGCGGGAAAGCCCCCGACCCGCCGCCCGATCGACGCGCGTCGATCAGCTCGGATCGGGCTTCGGCGTGTTGGGTCCGCTCTCGGGCAGGGTCGGCTTCGCGACGTAGGCCGCGTCGACCTCGCCGGTCAGGGCGCCGAGGAACGCCACGAGGTCGGCGATCTGCGCGGGCTCGAGGGTCAGACCGACCTGGTGGTAGCCCATCAGGCGGACCGCCTCCTCGAGGCTCGTGATCGAGCCATCGTGGAACCAGGGGCCGGTCTTCGCGACGTTGCGCAGCGACGGGACCTTGAAGACGTGTCGGTCCGCCGGGTCGGCGGTGACCTTCTCGCGGCCGGGATCCTTCGTCTCGTCCTTCGCCTCGTAGTACGCAAAGACGAAGCCGAGCTTGCGGTAGAGCTGGCCGCCGAGGGCCGGGCCGGTATGACAGCTGTTGCAGCCGACGGCGAAGAAGGTCTCGAGGCCGCGACGCTCCTGCTCGGAGAGGGCCGCGAGATCGCCGCCCATGAAGGCGTCGAGGCGGCCCGGCGTCATCAGGTTGCGCTCGAAGGCGCCGATCGCCCGGGCCATGTTGTCGTAGGTGATGGGATCCGCCTCGCCGGGGAAGGCCGCCGCGAAGAGGCTCGCATAGCCCGGAATCGAGTCGAGGATCGCTTCGACCGAAACGTCCGAGGGCATCGCCATCTCGACCGGGTTGAGCACCGGCCCCTTCGCCTGCGCCTCGACGTCCGCCGCGCGCCCGTCCCAGAACTGTGCGATGTGGAGCGCCGCGTTGTAGACGGTCGGGGAGTTCCGATCGCCGCGGGCGCCCTTGTGGCCCGGCGAGGTCGGCTCGTTGTCGACGCCGAATTTGTCGAGCTGGTGGCAGGAGTTGCAGGAGAGGTCGTGGTTCTTCGAGAGGCGCGTGTCGTAGTAGAGCATCCGGCCGAGGTCGATCTTCGCCTGCGTCCCCTCGTTCTCCGGGTTCGGGGCGGAGGTCGGGAGCGGCTTCAGGATGGTATTCGCCTTCTCGGCGAGGGCCGCGATCGCGGGATCGGCGGCGGACGGGGTCGCTTCGGCGGCGGGCGCAGCCTCAGGTGACGTCGGCGCCGTGGCGGGCTCGGTCGAGGACGAGGAGGTCGCTTCGCTGCCCTTCTGATCCGAGCAGCCCGCGACGAGACCGATCACGAGCAGGCCGAGGGCGAGACGGGCGATCGCTCCTCGCAATCCGATTGTCGGTCCTTCACTGCGTCGCATCCGACTCACTCCGTTCATCCCCATCCCGCTCATTGGGTTCGTCCCTTTCTCCCACTCCGCGCGTGGATCCCAGGCTGCGCCGACGAATCTCGGCGATCCAACCTGAAACTGCGCGCGACGGTGCCACTCGCGGCGGACTTTGTCGAGCTTGCTTCGTCGTCTGCGCGATGCAGCGCGTCGAACGGATCGTCTCCGCTCTCGGAGGATGAGCGGACCCGGATCCGATTCGTCGAGCGGATCCCCGATCGAGGCGAGACTTTTCGCCGCAGACCCGAGCTCGGCGCTGCGTTCGCCCGAACGATCCCGGACCCGGGGCAGCGCGAGGTCGACGGATCTCCCCCATGGCGGACGAGGTGCGGATCGACGGATTCGACGATTGCGCCGAAGAGAGCGAGCCGCCGCGAGCGCTCGCAGTCGACCGCGAGCATGAAGACGATCCGGAACGCGAGAGCTGCGCATAGCATCACGCAGCACGGCGGCGCAGGCGTGTGGGGCGAGCCGTTTCGACTTCAGGCCAGACGCGTCCGATTCGCCCTCGGCGACGTCTCGGCCCTCGCTCCCCGCGCCCGGTTGTTTGTGGGCGATGATCGGGTTAACGTCCAATGCTATGCAACCCCAGCCCTTCGGCTCCCGGTCGATGACGGCGATTCTCTTCGGCGTGCTGGGTTTTCTCGTCGCGGCTTCGGCCATCGCACAGACGGAGCTGCCGGCCGGGGATGCGCGGGCGGCGGCGATCCGGTCCCTGATCGCGGGCGAGCTCGGGGTCGAGCTCGCTCCGGCCGCGCTCTTCGACGTTCCGCTCGAGGACGAGGCGGCGATCGCCGTCGAACGTGCGCGGCTCGCCGCGATCGTCGCATCCGCGGAGCCCGGGCCGGCGCCCGACGGCGCGGATGCCGACGCCTGGCGTTCCCGGATCGACCTCGATCGCGCGCGGCTCGCGTTTCTCGCGCTCGATCACGAGGCGCGCGACGCGATCCTGCGAGCCGACGCCGCTCGCAAGGAAGCGGCGGCCACCCGCGAGAGCGAGGACGATCGACTTCGACGCGAGGCGGACGAGGAGCGCCTTCGGGTGCTCGAGGCGGCTCGCGTCGCGCACGGCGAGGCCGAGAGCCTGGTCGCCGAGGAGGACGCGCGCCTGCTCGCGCTCGCAGGCGCGGTCGAAGAGATCCTCGCTCGATTTGCGCGCGAACGGGCCGCCCTCGCCGACCTGGGCGACGTCGTCCTCGGATGGCAGCGACGGGTTCGGGAGGCGAAGGGCGAGTCCTCGGAGGGCGCGGACGAGACCTACGACGCGCTGCGCCGCGCGTTGAAGAGCTCACGCGACGATCTCGCGTCGGCGCTCGAGGCGGTGGGAAGCGACGCCTCCGAGGTGCCGCCGCTCGGCGAGGATCCGCTGCGCGACGTGCCCGCGGACGTTCCGACCGAGCGCGTACGCGAGCGGCGAATCGGCCTCGCCGTCCGCATCGGCGACGCGCGGCGCGAAGAACGATCGCTCCGCAGCGCACGCGCCGAGGCCTTCCAACGGGAGATCACCCTCCTCAATCGGGAGCGGCTCGATCTGCTGCAGCATCTCTCCTCCGAGAAGCGCAGCGCGATCGTCGGTTTCACGGCCGCCGGATTCGACCAGGCGCGCGCCGAGCTGCGGCATCTCTCCCTGGTCCTGCGCTATCGCGATCATGCGCTGCGGCAATGGATCGGCGGACTGCGAAACGGTGGCCCGTCCGCAGCGGCGACCCTGGATACGGCGTCGGTCCTGGTCCCGTTCGCGCTGTTCGCGGCGCTCTTTCTGGCCGCGCGGCGCCGAACACCCGGCCTCGTCGAGCGCCTCGTGACCCGGCTCGAGGCCCTCGATCGCCTCGCGCGCCGGACCTTCCCGAGCCCGCAGGCGCGCGCCGTCCGGGTGCTCGCGCGGATCCATCGGCCGCTCGAATGGATCGTCTTCTTCGCGGGGACGCTGTGGCTGCTGCCGAGCTCGGCGTTCGACCTCCTCGAGGTCCAGCTCCTCACCTCCGTCGCCGGCTGGATCCTCGGCGGGTGGCTCGTCGTCGAATCGATCAACGCCGTCGCCGGCATCACGGGGACCACCGCGCTCTACGAGGACGCGGCGACCGCTCGGCTTCGGCTGCGTTCGCTCCAGGTCGTCGGTCGGACGATCGTCGTCTTCGTCTTGATCCTGCTGCTCAGCAACCGGCTCGTCGGCGAAGGCACGATCTACCACTGGGCCCTCTCGCTGCTCGGATTCGCGGTCCTGCCCGTCTTCCTCGTCCTCGTGCGCTGGTGGCGCGAGACGATCTTCACGCGCATCGATCGGGCACGTCGCAAGTCGAAGCTCGAGGCCTGGATCCTGGAGAATCGTTCGGGATGGAAGAGCTTTCTCGCCGCCATGCTGGGCGCCGTGCATCTCTTCTCCACGGGCGCGATCAAGCTCGCGCGGCGATGGATGTCGGAATTCGAGATCGCGCGCCGGATCCACGCCTATCTCTTCCAGCTCGAGATCGAGCGCCGGGGTGAGTCCGAGTCGAAGCGGAAGATCCTGCCACTGGCCGCCGAGACGCTCCACTCGCTGCATCCGGATCGCCCTTCCGAGAGGCTGCTCCCCTGTCCGGCGGATCGCCTGATCGACACGCTGGGGAAGCGGATCGAGGCGGGCCGGGGCGGTGTCGTCGCGCTGATCGCCGCGCGCGGAATGGGGAAGTCCTCCGTCCTGCGCGCCGTCGCCGACCGGACACCCGATTCGCTGCGGCTCGAATGTCGCCCGGGCACGACGCTCGGCGAGCTCGAGGCGCGGATCGCGGAGCAGGGAGCCGCGGAGAACGCGCGAGGAAGCGCCGGCGAGCTCCCGGCGATGCCCCGTGCCGTTCTGCTCGACGACATCCACGCGCTGGTGCGAATCGCGATCGGCGGTCTCCGCGACTTCGACGAGCTCGCGACCTACGCCCGCAGTCACTGCAGTCGCACGCTCTGGATCTGCGCCGTCGATGCGTCGGTCTGGCCCTTCCTCGAGCGGTCGCGGGACTCGACGCCGATCTTCGACGAGGTGCATTGGCTCGAGCCCTGGGACGAGCGACAGATCGGCGCATTGCTGCATGCACGCTGCGAAGAGGCCGGGATCGCACCGATCTTCGACGATCTCGTCGACCGGCTGCCCTTCGGCGCGGACGAGCTCGATCGCTTCGACGCCCTGCAGGCCAAGCGCACCGGCTACGAGCGCATGCTCTGGGATCACGCGAGCGGCAATCCCGGCATCGCGCTCGAAGTCTGGCGTTCGTCGCTCGCGCGCGACGAAGGCGGGGTCGTCCGGGTCCGTTCGTTGAGGGTGCCCGACGCGGATCTGCTGGAGTCGCTCCCGGATGCGACCTTGTTCGTCCTCCGGGCGGTGATCCAGTCGACCTCGGCTACGGTCGACGACATCGCGCGAGCAACGCGGCTCGAGCGCGCGGAGGTGCTCGACATGATCCGCTTCGGCGAGTCGAAGGGCTTCTTCGCCGAGCGCGACGGACGGATCCGGGTCGAATGGAGCTGGCTACGCCCCGTGATGCGGATCCTCGAGCGGCGCCGCCTGCTGGTGGCCCGATGACGTCCTCGAACCTCGAGCGCAGGTTCGTCCCGGGCCTCGCCGCCGCCGTCGCCGCCTCGATGGGTTCCGCCGGTCCGGCCCGGGCCCAGGAGGCGCCCGACCTCGGGCAGATCGCCGAGCTGATCCAGTGGGGCGGCGTCACGGCGTCGCTGCCGGTGCTCGTGCTCGCCTACCTCGCCATTCGCGTCGTCGAGAACTTCGGCGATCGCCTGGGCGAGCGGTTCACCAGCTACCGGCCGACGATCCAGAAGATCCAGACGACCGTTCGATTCCTGATCTACCTCGTGACGCTCGTCGTCGTCACCGGCCTGTCGATCCGGCTCGATTCGACGGCGCTCACCGTCATCGGCGGCGCGCTCGCCTTCGCCGTCGGCTTCGCGCTCCGCGATCTCGTCGCATCCGTCATCGCCGGCGTCACGATCATGTTCGACCGGCCCTTCCAGGTCGGGGATCGCGTGTCCTACGGCGGCGAGTACGGCGACATCGTCAAGATCGGTCTGCGCAGCGTCCGCATGAACACGCTCGACCACAACATGATCACGATCCCGAACAACCGCATCTTCACCGACGTTCCCTCGAGCGGGAACTACGGTCTGCTCGAGATGCAGGTCCCGATGGATTTCTTCATCGGGGTCGACCAGGACGTCGCGCGGGCGAGCGCGATCGTGCGGGAGGCTTGCCTGACGAGTCCCTACGTGTTCCTCGAGCGAGCGGTCCCGATCTTCGTCAAGCAGGAGATCGTCGAGGACTACCTCGCGATCCGCATCAAGGCGCGCCCCTACGTCTTCGATTGCCGCTACGAGAAGCGCTTCGAGACCGACGTCCATCTCCGGGTGATCGAGGCCTTCCGCGCGCATTCGATCCATCCGCCCGCCGTCCTGCACCGATCGTTCGCCCGACACGCGCTCGCCGCCCGCGACGGAGAGGGGTCGTGAAGTCGTCGGATCGAAAGATCGCCACGGACCGCCCTGCTCTTCAGGAGTCCCGTGTCGATGAGACCTGAGCAATCGGACCGCCTCCAGCCCGCAGGCAGGCCGGGCAGCCTGCGGGATCGCGCCTACCACGTCATCTTCGAGAGCGAGCCGGGCTGGGGGCGCAGGTTCGACGTCGTCCTGATCGCGGCGATCCTCGCGAGCGTGGGCGTGGTCCTGCTCGAGTCCGTCGCGGAGATCCGGACGCGGCACGCGAGCCGCCTCGTCGTGCTCGAATGGCTCTTCACGGCGCTCTTCTCGGTCGAATATCTCGCGCGCGTCGCCTGTCTGCGAAACCCGCGCGCCTACACGTTCAGCTTCTTCGGGCTCGTCGATCTGCTGTCCGTGCTCCCCGCCTATCTGAGCCTCGTCCTTCCCGGCGGCCAGTTCCTCACCGTCGTCCGCATCCTGCGCGTCGTCCGCGTCTTTCGCGTCCTCAAGCTCGCGCGCTACACGAGCGAGGCGAGCGTCCTTCTCATGGCGCTCCGGGCGTCGCGCTACAAGATCGCGGTCTTCGTCGTCTCCGTGATCAGCATCGTGGTCGTCGTCGGCTCGCTGATGTATCTGATCGAGGGGCCGGAGAACGGCTTCACGAGCATCCCGAGCGGCATCTACTGGGCGATCGTGACCCTGACGACCGTCGGATTCGGCGACATCACGCCGCGCACCCCGCTCGGGCAGGCCGTCGCTTCGGCCGTGATGATCATGGGCTACGGCATCATCGCCGTGCCGACGGGCATCATCACCGCCGAGCTGGCTTCCTCGGCCCGCGGACGATCCGGGAAGCTCCTTGCCTGCGCGGATTGCGGCGTGGTCGAAGACGACCCCGAGGCGCGGTTCTGCCGCCGCTGCGGGGCAGGGCTTCCCGGCGACGCGAGCGGACGCTGACGCGCCCCCACTGGATCGATCCGAGCACGCTCGAGCCGCGGGCGGAGCGACCGGTCGAGGGGGCGCGGGGGATAGGCGGTTCAAGCCCAGCCTTGTTGCGCCGCCGGTTGGGACCATTCGGCAAGCTGGCCGTGGTCCGGGTTCAACTGGCCCATTCCGGGCCATTCCGCGCCGGCGACGGGGCCGATCGGCGCGAATCCGGCGCATGGACCGTGGCGGCGGGTCGGGGGCCAGTCGGGGGAAGCCGACATCCGGCTGCCGGAGCCCGGGGTTGGCCTCGCGCTCGCGGTGGGGGCGAGTCTGCTCGCGCTCCAGGCGCAGCGGTCGCGAAGCCGATCGGCACGCATGACGATCCGTTGCCGGATCCGGCCGACCTCGTAGCGTCGTGGCCGATTCGTGAACAGGCCGCCAAGCCAGGTCACCAAGCGAGATGAGAAACTCGCCAGCCCGCGCTCCACGTCCCCCCGCCGCGGAGGAGCGGACATCGAGTCGTCACGAGTCGCCGTCGACCCCCATCGCACGCGACGATCCGCTTCGACCGCGGAGTCGCTCGCGCCGCGCAGCAATCAGAACGGCCGACGCCACCAGCAACGCGACGAATCCGTCCGGCTCCGGCACCGTTCGCAGATCCCCCGTATTGGCCCGCGCCTGAACCCGGAACCAGGGGCTGCGATGCACGATCGGCGTGATGGCCGACTGGGTCGACGAATACGGGATCGTGAGCAGTCGCGCGCGCCACGAATACGATCGATCGGGCGCGAGTCCCGTCACGACTTGACGAATCTCCGCACCCGCCGTGCCGAGATCGACCCAGCTCGGCGAGATCTGATTTCGACAAGCAGGAGCGCCGAACGCCGATCCGACCGGGCACGCCTCGAGCTCGACCTTGCCCCGCTCGCGACCGACGGCACTCCGCACGAAGACCGAGGCCTCGAACGCGTCGGCAGCGTAGGCCGATCCGCCTGGCTGGACCGCGATGCCGCTTCCGTCTCCGCGAAATTGTCGGGCGAGCACGACGCGTCCCTGCGAATTCCCGAGAAACACGCTCAGCGACCCTGGGCGAGGCGACCCGACGACGAGATCAGGGTGACCGTCGGCGTTGAGATCGCCGGCGTTGGCCACGAAGGTTCGATACGTGTTCGACGAAGCCGGAAGCTGCTCGATGCTCAAGTGGGCGCTCGCCGATGTCGCATTGGCTACACCCGAAGGCGACCCGAGGAATGCATAGACTCCTCCCCCGTCTCCGAAGAGAGTCGGCGAGCCCGCGACCAGAACGTCGGCAAATCCGTCCGCATTGAGGTCACCAGCGGACCCGACGTTGATCGCGTACGACGTGGTGGTCACCTGTAGCTCGAGCTGGCCATCGGCCGTCGTAGGCCCGCCGCTCGGGATCCCTGTCGCGCCGCCGTGAAAGACGTATGCAACGATGTCGTAGCGGATGGAAAATTCGAAGAGCCGTGCGCCGAGAACGATGTCCGAATAGCCATCTCCGTTCACGTCGCCCGCCGACCCGACGCCGAGACCGAGAAACGAACTGGGCTGATCGGTCTCGAAGGTCGCGTCTGCCTCCGAGAGCGCCCCGGAAGCGATCCCCGATGCGGATCCGAGAAACAGAAATGCGGCGCCCTCGAAGTGCGTGCCGTTCTCGTAGCCGGCCGCGCCGATCACGACGTCGTCGAAGCCGTCGCCGTTGACGTCTCCAGCCGACGAAATCGACGTACCGAAGACGGGAGAGCCCGGCGTCGTGCTCGCCTGGTTCGACTCGAGGGTTGCGTCGGCCGTCGACGGACTCCCGTTCGCGATCCCGGCTGCGCTGCCCGAGAACACGAACACGGCGCCCTCGTCGAGCGAACCGGCGTCGTAGAGCCCCGCTCCCACGAGGACGTCGCCGTAGCCGTCCCCATCGACGTCCCCCGCCGACGAGACGCCCGAGCCCATGAACGCGCCAGCCTGATTCGACTCGAGCCTCGCATGGGCGGTCGAGACGCTTCCCGACGCAATCCCGGTTGCCGAGCCCAGGAATACGAAGGCCGCGCCCTCATCGACTTCGCCTGCGTCGAATTGGACCGCGCCAGCGACGATGTCGCCATATCCATCGCCGTTCACGTCGCCCGCGGACGCCACCTGGTATCCGAACACGGCGTTCACCTGATCGGAGTAGAGCGACGTGGAAGCCGAAGCCTCGCTGCCAGATGGGATGCCGGTCGGCGTCCCGCGGAAGATGAACACGGCCCCCTCGTCCGTTTGGCCCGCGTCGTAGAACGGTGCGCCCACGACGAGATCTGAATAGCCATCTGCGTCGACGTCCCCCGCCGCGGCCACGCTGAATCCCAGGGTGGGTACCGACCCGAAAGCTTGAAGAATCTCGACACTCGCATCGGTCAGCCTGCCGTCGCGGATGCTCGCTGCTCCGCCGTGAAAGACGAACGCTGCGCCCTCGTCGGCCTGCCCGACATCGGCGATGAAGGCGCCTGCGATCACGTCGTCGAAGCCGTCTCCGTTCACGTCCCCCGCCGATGCGACCGAATAACCCAGGACCGCACTCGCCTGGTCGTATTGGATCGGCACGGCCACGGGGACGATCCCGGATGCGCTCCCGCGATAGACGAAGGCCAGGCCCTCGTCGATCTGACCCGAGTCGTAGAACTGCGCCCCGACGATCACGTCGGCGTAGCCGTCGCCGTTGACGTCGCCTGCGGAGGCGACGCTGGTCCCGAAAGAAGCGAGGACCTGGTTGCTCTCGAGGCGCTGGTTTGCGTCGGTCGGGAAGAAGCCGCCGGAAAGTTCCGTCGGACTCCCGTGGAACAAGAAGGCATTGCCCTCGTCGGTCTGGCCGTTGTCCTGGAACGACGCCCCGATGATCACGTCGGCGTAGCCGTCTCCGTTCACGTCCCCCGCCGACGCGACGCTATAGCCGAATCGGCTGAAGGATTGATCGCCGGCGAATGCGCTCGGCGTGCTTTCCGCGTCGCCGTTCGGGATGCCCGACGCGCTGCCGTAGAACAGATAGGCCGACCCCGTGTCGGGGAAGATGTAGTCGTAATAGGGCGCCCCGACGATCACGTCCGAATAGCCGTCGGCGTCGAAGTCTCCGGCGGAGGCGACGCTCAACCCGAGGAGTGCGCCCGCCTGTTGGCCTTCGAGACGCGCATTCGCATTGGTCGGATTGCGGTTCCCAATGCCAGTCGGGCCCCCGAGCAGGACGAATGCGGCCCCTTCGTCGACCTCGGGCGCGTCGTATCCATGGGCGCCGACGATCAGGTCGCCGTACCCGTCCCCGTTCACGTCCCCGGCCGATGCGATGCCGAAGCCCAGGAAGCCGCTCGCCTGGTCGCTCTCCATCGATCCGTTGGCGGACGTCGGGCCGCCGCTCGCGATGCCCGTGGCAGAGCCATGGAAGACGAAGGCAGCGCCCTCGTCGGGCTGACCGGCGTCGTACACGTACGATCCCACGACGACGTCCGAATAGCCGTCTCCATTGACGTCGCCCGCACCGGCGACGCTTCGGCCGAAGCCCGCCAGGGCCTGGTTCCCCTGGAGCACCGCGTGGGCCGTCCCCGGGTTCCCATTGCCGATGCCCGTCGGGCTCCCCAGAAAGACGAAGGCCGCGCCTTCGTCGGTCTCGCCCAGGTCGTAGAGCGTGGCCCCGACGATCACATCGTCGAAGCCGTCGCCATTGACGTCGCCCGCCGATGCGACGCTGACGCCGAACTCGCTCCCCGGCTGGTTGCTTTCGACGACCGCATCGAAGCTGCCCGTCAGGAGCGGATCGATCACGATCGGATAGGTCGCCTCCCGGTCGTCGACGACGATCCGGACCCGGTCTTCACTCGGGACCTCGAAGCGCGACGCCAGCGCGATTTCGTTCGCGTCGACGACGACGAGCTTCCCGTAGTCGAGCGAACGGCCGCTCGCCGTCGCGAGCCGGACCCGGTCGCCGGCGAGGGTGGCATGGGCACCCGAGATCGAGAGCTCGACCACGAGATCGTCGCCGGTCGTCGGCTCGACTGCCGATGGCTCGATCCCGGGCGACTCGATCCCGGGCGAGATGGCTCCCCGCGACGCGACTCCCGGCTTCTTCGTCGACGACAGACGCGGTCTCTCGAGGAGCGTGAAGCCCTGTTCGAGACCGGCGCTCGAGTTCTCGAACCACTCGACGAGACCGATGGAAGCGCGCCGGATCTCGACGCGCCCCTCGCCGACGTCGACGACTTCGCCTGCCGGAACGCGGGACAGCGACGCCTGGCGCCCGAGCCCGACGAGCGACAGCGCCACGAGCGGCGTCCGCTCTGTCGCGTCCCGATCCTCGACCGACACGCCTCGCGCGCCGAAGTAGCTGCGCAGGTCATGGGCCCGGTTGGGCGCTTGCAGCCCTTCGTCCGTCGCGCTTGCCCAGTACTCCCGTTGCGCGAGATGCGATTGGGCCCGTTCGATCAGATCCGGGCCTGGCGAAGCCGGAGCGATCGGAGCGTCCACCGCTGAAACGCGCGTCGAGCCGATGATCGACATCGGCCCGGTCCCCGACGAGACCGGATGGGCCGTGGAGTCCGATCGAACGTGGTAGGCAAAGATGGCCGCGAAAGCGGCGGCCAGGGCGAGCACGCGTCTCATCGATTCATGTCCCTCGTCCGGAATTTCAGGAGTACCTCGACCCTCGCGGTCGGCCTTCCGTCGCTCGCGGACGCCGCCGCTTCCCGACCTGCGCGATCGCCAACCCCCCGACGACTAGCCCGACGGCCATCCCCGGCTCCGGCAGGGTCCTGAAGTCTCCGGGCGTGGCCCGCCCCTGCACCCTGAACCACGGCCCATTCTTGATGATCGGAACGATCCCCGGCTGGGTTCCGCCGAAGGGGACATACTGCGCCCGCGCTCGCCACGAATAACGCTGATCCGGGACGAGTCCGAGGATTCCCCCGGTCGTTGAAAATCCATCGAGACCGAGATCGAGCCAGAACGGCACGGGAACCGGCCGAATGCACGAGGGATGGCCGAACGGAAGGCCCGCCGCGCAGAGCTCGATTTCGATCCGAGCACGTTCCCGGCCACGGGGGCTCGTGACGTCGAGCGAGAAGGAAAAACGGTCGGTGGCATTCGCCGAACCACCTAGCGGGAGCGTCCCCCCGCCACCCGTCGAGCGGAGCTGGCGAAGCCCGACGAAACGACCGCGCCCGTTCCCGTAGTAGACGTTGGCGGCGCGCTCACCATTGTAGAGTCCTCCCCCGACGATCAGATCTCCGATTCCATCGCCATTGACATCGCCTGCAGCGGAAGCATTTGCGTCGGCTGTGGGCACATCGAACAAGGAAACTGCCTCGCCGATGATGAATCGAGATGCCCGTGCGGGTAGCGATGTGGCGATGGGTGAGCCGCTGTGAATCAGTGCGAATCGGAAGAATAGTGGGCCAGACGGCACCACCAAGACTGAGGAGCTCACCACGTCTCCGAATCCATCGTTGTCGAGGTCTCCGGCACCGGCGACGTCTTGTCCGAACCGGTAGGCGAAGAACGTCGGGTTCGGGTGACTTCCCACGAGCGTCCGATATGCATTCGAGGGTGATCGTTCGCCGATGCCCGTCGGCGAGCCGACGAAGACGTAGGCGTTGCCCTGATCCGCCGCCACGAAGGCCGGGACCGTTGGTGCCCCGACGACGACATCGGCGTATCCGTCGCCGTTGAAGTCGCCGGCTGAGTCGACGCTGTATCCGAGCAGCGCGTTGGTCTCGATACTTTGAATCCTGGATGTCGCCGTCCCGGGATGCCCGCTCGTCAGCCCGCTCGGAGAACCATGAAAGACGAAGGCGCCGCCCCCTTGAGAGAAGGTCGCAGAGTAATAGGGAGCGCCCACGATGAGATCGTCGAAACCGTCGCCGTTCACGTCGCCCGCAGAATTTGCGGACCATCCCAGTTGGGAGGACGCGAGGTTCGACTCGAAGCGGGCATGGGCGGTCGTGGGATTTCCATTGATCAGCCCCCCCGCTGAGCCCCGGAAGACGAACGCAGCACCCTCGTCGATCTCGGGCGAGTCGTAGAGCGGAGCGCCGACGACGATGTCCGAATAGCCGTCGCCGTCGACGTCGCCTGCGGAGGCGACCCTCCCGAGCATGGCACCAGGCTGATTCGATTCGAGGCGAGCATGGGCGCTCGCGGGATCGCCATTCGTGAAACCCGTGGCCGAGCCGAGAAAGACGAAGGCTGCTCCTTCGTCTGCTTCGGGCGCGTCGTAGCGGGGCGCTCCGACGATCAGGTCGGCGAAGCCATCGCCGTTGACGTCGCCCGCCGACGCGACGCGTTCGCCGAACTGGGCTCCGGCTTGATTGGATTCGAATCGAGCGTGGGCCGTGGACGAGTCTCCGACGATCCATCCGGCGCTCGAACCCAGGTATACGAACGCGGCGCCTTCGTCCGCTTCCCCATTGTCGTAGTCCGGCACGCCGACCACGACGTCGGCGAATCCGTCGCCATTCACGTCGCCTGCCGACGCCACCCGAACCGCAGGGTCCGTGGGGAAAGTTCTGGGGAAGACGAGAGCGTCGAGCGGTCCGGTAAAGAATGTTCCGTTCGCCTTGACCACAGGAGCCGCATGGCCCCCGTGGTAGACGAACGACTGCCCGCCGGCACCATTCATGCGAGCACCCACGAGAACGTCGTCGAATCCATCTCCGTTCACGTCGCCGGCCGATGCAACCGCCGAGCCGTAACGTTGTCCGTTCACTTGAGCTGCGAGCTGAACGTTCGGTCCCACCGAACCCGCGTTCGGAAGGCCCGCGGCCGAGCCGAAATACATCAGGACGCGGTCCGTCTCCTCGCCACCAATCAGGATGTCGCCGAAACCATCGCCATTGATGTCGCCCCCGGCGGCGACACTCTGACCCATTCGGGCATTCGCCGCGAAGTCCCTCTCGAGGTGGACATGGGCCGTCGCTGGCGTTCCGCTCGCGATGCCGGTCGGGGATCCGAGAAACACGAACGCCGAGCCCTCTCGCTGATTCTGGACGTCGTAGTCCGGGGCACCGATCACGATGTCGGCGTACCCGTCCCCATTGAGGTCTCCGGTAGAAGAGACGCTCTGACCCAGCGCGGCGCCACTATCGCCGAAACCGGAAATGCCTTGATTGGATTCGAACGTCGCGTGGGCGTTCGCGGGATTTCCGTCGGCGATTCCCGTTGCGGATCCCAGCCAGAGGAATGCGGCCCCCTCGTCGGTTTCGTCCTTGTTGTAGCCGGGGGCGCCTATCAAGATGTCCGCGTACCCGTCGGCATTGACATCGCCCGCCGAAGCCACACTCAGTCCGAAATCAGCACACCGCTCGAACGCGACGAAGCCAACACAGCTACTGAATTGGTTCGATTCGAAGCGTGCGCTCGCCGTAGCCGGGGTTCCGTTCGCAAGGCCGGTCGCCGTTCCGAGATAGAGAAAAGCGGCGCCTTCGCTCTCCTGTCCTATTGAATACCGCGGCGCGCCGATGAGTACGTCCGAGCGCCCGTCTCCATTGACGTCTCCCGCGGACGCGACGCTCGCGCCCAGCTGAGGTCCAGGGACCAAAAAGGGTTCGGCCGTCCCCTGATCCCCTTCGATCCGAGCGTGCGCGGTCGCGGGATCTCCGCTCGCAATTCCCGAGGCCGATCCCAGGAAAAGCAATGCGACACCCTGGTCGACGAGAAAGAAAGGGTCGGGAAAGTCGTAGAATGGCGCGCCGATCAGAACATCCGCGAAACCGTCGCCATTCACGTCTCCGCCCGATGCGACGCTCGTCCCGAGGAGAGCCCCCGCCTGATTCGACTCGATCGCCGCGTCGGCCGTGGTCTCGTCTCCGCTCCCGATTCCCGAAGCGGAACCGAGAAACAGAAACGCCATGCCTTCATCGGGTTGGCCGCTGTCGAAGCCGGGCGCGCCGACGATGACGTCGCCGAAGCCGTCGCCGTTCACGTCGCCCGCAGAAGCAACCGAGGTGCCCAACAGTGCACCCCCTTGACTCGAGAATGCACCCCCGTCGGACACATTCGAAATCAGCGGGTCCACGACGATCGGATAGGTCGCTCCCCGATCGTCGACCCGAATCCGGATCCGATCTTCACCCGCCAACTCGAAGCGCGCGGAGAGGGGCAATCCGTTCGCGTCGAAGACCGCGAGCTTGCCGTAGTCGAGCAGCCGTCCCGACATCGATGCGAGCCGGACCGAGTCCCTGGCGAGACTCGCACGAGCGCCCGAGACTGCGAGCTCGAGCACGAGTCCGTCCTCGACCGTCGCGCCGGGACCTGGCTGTTCATTCAATGTGAATCCCTGCTCGAGGCCGTCGCTCGAGTTCTCGAACCACTCGACGAGCCCGAGCGACTCTCGGACGATCTCGGTCCGGTCTTCGCCGCGATGGAAGACCGCACCAGGGGGAACGTCGGTGATGGACCCTGTTCGGCCGAGTCCGACGAGCGACAGCTCCACGAGCGGCGTCCGCTCTGTCGCGTCCCGATCCTCGACCGACACGCCTCGCGCGTCGAAGTAGCTGCGCAGGTCATGCGCCCGATTCGGCGCCTGCAGCCCCTCGTCCGTCTCGCTCGCCCAGTACTCGCGCTTCGCGAGATGCGCTTCGACGCCGCTCAAGGCGTCCGGCGCGACCAGGCCGTCCGACGGAGCCGCGATCGTCCCAGGCGAGAGATCCGCGAAAGCCGTCGGGTCGGGCGCCGTCGAGACCGACTCGCCCATCGGACTCGCCCCCCCATGGCACGCGAGCGACACGAGCAGCAGAAGGAGAAAGGGAGTGGGCCCTACGTGTCTCATCGCGGATTTCCTCGCTGGACGGCCCAACCCGCCTCTGCGAGAGAACATCTCTCAGTCGAGCGCCGCCCGCGGTTACCGTTCGGTGATTTCATGCCGCGCGCATTCGCGCCCAGCGACTACCCCACGGGGCGATCGGACGGAACAGAACGGGGCAATTCGCCTCGAGCTTCATCCATGTCGACGCGAGTCGCGCATCAAAGACGGTTCAGGCGGGGATGCCTGCACACGGGCGATCGACGCCTGCCGCCCGCCTGCACGTCCGCGTGGCGCTGCGCATCGATCGCCACCCCACTAACATCGCGGTTTCGGGATTGGGTCCGAGATGCGTTTTCGATTCGACGACATCGAGCTCGACGGCGACCACTTCGAGCTCCGGCGCGCGGGCCGACTCGTCTCGATCCAGCCCAAGGCCCTCGAGCTGCTCCTCCTGCTGGTGCGCAATCGCGATCGACTCGTCGCCGTCGACGAAATCCTCGCCGCGGTCTGGCCGGGCGTCGTCGTGACGCCGTCGTCCCTGAAGCGCGCCGTCAGTCTCGCGAGGCGCGCGATCGGCGACGACGGATCGGTGGCAAGAAAGATCGCGACCACGTCTCGCCGCGGTTACCGCTTCATTGCGCCGGTGACCATCACGCAAGAGGGCGAGACGGATCGAGGCAGTTGGAATCGATACGTCGGGCGAAACGCGATGCTCGCTCGTCTCGGCGCATCGCTGGACGACGCCTTTAACGGTCACGGGCGGATCATCCTGCTCGCAGGCGAGCCCGGTATCGGGAAGACGAAGACGGCCGAATGGATCGTGGATCGCGCGCGCGACTCGCGAGCGGAGGTCGTGACGGTCTGGGGCATCCCGACCGCCTCGCCGACCTTCTGGGCCTGGACCTGCGTGCTCCGGCGCCTGGCCGATGCCTCACCGGAATCGTTCGACCGCCTCATGCCCAATCAACGCGCTGCGCTCACGTCCCTCTCGTCGGGTGGCGAAGCCCATGATTCGCCGTCGCGCTTCCGCGGATCCGAGACGGCGCGATTCCAGGCCTACGAGGGCATGTCGGCGGTTCTGCGTCAGGTCGCGCGCGATCGCCCGTTCCTGATCGTCCTGGACGACCTGCACGCGGCGGATGCCGAATCGATCCAGATGCTCGAGTACGTCGGACGCTCTCTCGGATCGATCCCGGGCGCAATCGTCGCCACCCTGCGAGAGCGAGACGCGCACATCACGCGAGCCCAGCTCGCTGCGATCGATGGCCTGCTTCGCCTGGGAGGCCTCGAACGCTGGGCACTCACCGGTCTGACGGGCAGCGACCTGAGCGAGTACATCGCCCAGAAGGCGGGAACCGACGTCCCGGAGAATCTCCGCCTGGCCCTCGAGCGTCAGACGAACGGGAACCCGCTGCTGGTGGACCAGAGCATCCGATCGATCGAATCGACGCAGCTCTTCCGCACCGATCTCTCGGCCGACGAATGGGCCAATCTGCTCCCGCAAGGAATCCTGCACCTGATCTCGCCGAAGCTGCGCCAGCTCTCGGGAGAAGCGGTCGATCTGCTCGGCGTCGCGTCGGTCATCGGACTCGAGCTCGACCCCGACCTCCTGCGTCGATGCAGCCCGCATCGCGATGGATTCGAAGAGGCGATCGCGCAGTCGCTGGAGCAGGGGTTGTTGTTGCGTGACGACTCGGGCTCCCGACTTCGCTTTCCCCATGCTCTGATTCGAGGCGCCGTCCACGAAGCGCTCGTTCCCGGCGCACGCGAGAGTCGGGCGCTGCATGCGCGCATCCATTCGGCACTCGAGGAGGCCGCCCGATCCGATGCAGCGATCGATGGCGGCCTGACGAGCGAGCTCGCGCGCCATGCCTGCGCGGCGGTTCCGGCCGTCGATCCGATGAAGGCTGCGGCGCTCGCGGAGCGCGCCGCCGAACAGTCGGATCGGCTCTTCGACTTCGAAGGGGCGGCGACGTGGTGCGAACGCGGCCTCGAGATCCTGGCCGACGTACGGCCGATTCCCCTGGCGGAGCGCGCTGCACTCACCCTGCGGCTCGCCCATGCGCAGGTTCGGACGCAGGGACTCGAACGGGCGCGGGCGACGTTCCTGAGCGCGTGCGACGCGGCGCGCGCTTGCGGCCGAGCCGACCTTCTCGCCATGTCGGCGCTCGGATTGGCCAACCGGCCGAACTCGACGGGCCAGGCCGACGGCGAAGTCTCCAGCCTCCTCGAAGAGTCGCTCTCCATGCTGGTCGATCCCGAGCACGAGCCGCTCCGCGTGCGCGCCTCGTCGCGTCTGGCCGCCGAGATCCGCTACGACGACCCTGCCCTGGCGCGACGACTCGCCGACCGCTCGCTCGCTGCAGCACGCGCACTTCTCGATCCGGAGGTTCTGTCGCAGACGCTCGAGGACTGCACGTTTCTGCAATGGAGCCAGTCCGATCCCGCGGCATGGATCGCGCTCAACTCGGAGCTCGCCGTCCAGGCGCGACTCGCGAACGATCTCGATCTGGCCGTCTCGGGCCACAAAGGATGCGTGAGCGGCGCGCTCGAGCTGGGCGACATCGCGACGGCCGCCCGCGAGACGCGGGCCTGCGAGCGGATCGCGACCGACGTGCCGACACCCTACGCGCGCTGGTGGGTCGAAGTCCTGAGCGCCTCGCGCGCGCTGATCTCGGGCGACTTCGAGGACGCGGAGCGCCGGATCCTCGAGTCGATGCGGATCGCCGATCGAATCGACTCTCCCGAAGTGGGAATCGAGGCCCGGGCGCAGATCTGCTACCTGCGAGTCGAACAGGGACGAGCGGCCGAGATCGTCGAGGCTGCCCGCGAGCATGTCCGACTCTTCCCGAGGCAGCCGACGTGGCGGGGGGCGCTCGCACGCATTCTGCTCGCCGACGGCCAGCTCGCGGAAGCGCGTCAGGCGATCGCTCCGCTCGTGGCCTCCCGCTTCGAGGACGTCCCTCGAGATCGGGGATGGCTCGCGACGCACGCGCTCTCTGCAGATGTCGTGGCCTCCGCCGGCGATGCAAGCGCAGCGGCGCTGATCGAGGAACGGCTGCGTCCGTTTGCGGGCCTGACGACGGTTCTGGGCAGTGCCATCTACTACGGGCCCGTGGCCCACTATCTCGGGATGCTGTCGTCCGTTCTCGGTCGGTACGACGAGGCCATCGCGCACTACGACGAGGCGCTTCGCGCGGAACAGAAGGCGGGAGCGAGCGTGTTCTCGCTGCGCACTCGGATCGGTCGGGCGCGGGCCTACCATCTCCGCGATGGCGCCGGAGATCGATCACGCGCGATGCAGGGGCTCAGGGAGGCGCTCGGCGCCAGTGAAGCACGTCCCTATGCGCTGGTGGCACGGGAGGCCCGCGAGCTCGCCGTTCTTCTCGGGATGCGCGACGGACACGGATCGGCGCCGGCGCGAGCGCAGCGGCGCCCCCGCGGCGCTTGATCGAAAAGCCGGTCCCCGCGATCCCCGGGCAGCCCTTCTGCGATCTGCCCGTCGTCGAACGCCCGCTCGTCCGCCGTCACGCCGAGCGCGGCAATCGGTCGCACGATGGTGCTCGTCCCGTGCTGCACCGAGCGCGGCTTGCGACGGCGCTCAGGGACAGGTCGTCGTCCCGTTGCAGGAGTTCCCGCCCATGTTGATGCCGCCCGTGACGCTCACCACGCCGTTCGCGGCGATGGTGTTGTCCGAGTAGGTCGCGGCCGTACCGCCGTCCTCGGGCACGAGGTACAGGCCGTAGACGCCGTTCTGCCGGATGATGTTGCGCTGCACGATCGAGGCGGAGAGCGCGGAGATGCCGGCCTGGGTGTTGTTCACGACCGCGTTGTCGCTGACGACGGTTCCGGAGCGCGCGAGGATGCCGTCGCCGGTATTGAAGCTGACCGAGTTCTCGCGGAGGACCGCTCCACTGAGCCCGCTGATCCCGCCGCCCGCGTTCCCGCGGACGATGGTGCGCGTGACGGTCCCGCCGCTCACGCTGATCCCCCATTCCCGGTTCCCGGTGGCGCTGCAGCCTTCCGCCGAGGCGCCGTCGAGCACGAAGCCCAAGCCGCCATTCCGGGACGCCGTCGAATTCCGGATGACCGTTCCGGAAAAGGCAAAGACGCCCCATTCGGCGTTTCCTTCGGACGAGACATCGCTGACCCGCGATCTCGAGCCCGTGTAGATCCCGTACGATCCGAAGCCCATGACCCGACCGTTGCGGAGATCGAGGCCCCCGTACACCGCGAAGACGCCGATCGACCCGGAGCTCGCGGAGCAGGTGAGGCCGCTGCCCTCTCCCGTACACGTGACGGGGCCGCGGACCGTGAAGCCGCCCAGGTCCAGCGTCGCGCCCGGGTCCACGTTCGGATCGAGCGGATCGAAGACGATCCCGCTCACCGTCGTGGAGACGTCGAGGTTGCTCGTGAGCCGGTAGCTGCCTCGCTTCGTGATCGTCACCGGGAACCCCGGCGTGTCGCCCGGGAAGCAGCCCGCGGTCGTGGCGCAGGTCTGGTTGATCTCGACGATGCCATCGCTCGCGCTCGCCGCAGCGGCGATCGAGAGACAAGCGACGACCAGGGGGAAGATGGGTGTGCGCAAGGGGAGCCTCCTTCGGTGGGCAGATCCGGGTTTCGAGACGCGATCGATGAGCGACTCGCGGCGGTCGTCGGAGTCGCTCAAAAGACCTGCCTCTTTCTGGGGCCTCTCATCCCCCTGAATACACCATCCAGATTCCGTCGAGTCTTCTCAGCTGGGGGATAGGCGTTTCGAGAGGGGAGCTTCTTCACGGCCGCCAAGTTGCTTCAGGTCAACCTGGGCGTCGGCGGGCTTCCCGAGGCTAACCGAGGCTAACCGAGAGGCTGGAGTCATCTTCGCAGGGCCAGCCACGTCCGTTTGAATACGCTCCTCAACGCGCTCCAGATGCTTGAAGCGGACCCGAATCCGCGGTCGTCGTGTACCAGATCGGCGACGTCCAGGCGCGCTCCTGGATCGTGTTCGGGACATCGGGGTCGCAGCAGGCGGCCAGGGCAACGGGCACCCTGGCGGGGTCGCTGCAATCGACGCCGTGGTCGTTGCACACGCGCCGATTCCAGCGACAGGAGGGATTCTCGACGACGCGCGCATAGTAGTAGGCGGGCGCCCCCGGGTCGAAATCGGGATCCTGCCAGACGGTACAGAGCTGATCGAAGCCCGGACCCTCTGGCTCGCAGGTGGAGAGGTCGACGCGGGCGTCGCTGTCCGGGTTGCCCGCAACGTCGTACACGCGCTCCCGCCCGCGACCCTCCTCGACCCAGCCCTTGACGATCTGGATGCGTTGGAGCGGGGTGCTCGAGACTCCGCTGCCTCCCGGGTCGCGCAGCGCAGAGATCGCGAAAGACGGTCCTCTGCCCTTTCGTTCCCGCGGTGGATCGGGCAGCTCACTCCCCATCGGCACACCGCCCGCGTAGCCGCGCGCGGCGAACTTCGGGTCGCCACACATCTCGCCGGGGTAGTCCCACCCGCCGAAGAAGCGCACCGTGATGCGTGGACCGCTGGTCCCGTAGACCTCCCGGCGTCTCAATGCCGCGAAGAGGGAGTCGCGGCTGTTCTCTTCGGCCCAGACCACGCTGAGGCCACCCGGGTTGAACTCGGAGCGGTCGGGATAGGGCGGAATGCCGAACCGCGGGCTCACCGTGCCCGCGGCATGGCCGACGAATTGATCCTCGTCGACCAAACCCGGCGCGGCGAGATGGGTGTCGGTCGAGCCGATCAGACCGAAGCGAAAGGGGTTCGCGTCGCCTCCGAGGCGGTGCTCCTGGACGAGGCCCTCGGTCAATACCTCGCGTGCATAGACGAGTGGCGGGATGGGCCCCCCCCCATACCCGCCCGCGTCCATCATGCGCGGATACTCGAGCTTCTCGTAGGCGCAGAGGGGATCGCCCGCTCCGGCGCGACACTCGCTGTCCCCCTTGTGCTGGGTGACTTCGACGATCGTCTCGAGGCGCGCGCGGGCACGGGCGTCGTTCGCATCGATGGGCGTGCCATCGGGACGAACCACCGTGAAGAGTCTCCCGTCGCTGAGGTTGCTGTTATGCGGAATGGCGATCACGTCGCAGCCCGTCCCCGCCTCGAGGCACTCGCGTTCGAGCGCGGTCCAGAGGCCCTCCTGGGTGGGCGTCTCGATGAAGGTGGTCGGGTAGTCCTGGACCGTCGCGTTGCGGAAGACGACGTTGCGGTGGGCGTTGCCGCCGCCGGGCATGGCGGTCCACTCGTAGCCGACGAAGGTCGTGAAGGCGCAGCGGTCCGTGCGATCGTAGTGCGACTCGGCGGCGTCCTGAATCTCGCGCCACGGTTTGCGTCCGGCCTCGATGCAAAGAGCGCCGTCCTTGCCACAGAACGAGTAGCGGGCAGGCGACTCGTTCGAGTAGACATGCCCGTTGACGAGCACATAACCCAGTCTCGGGAATCGGCGAACGACGCGACACACGATCGAATCGCTTCCGGGAAGCGAGTCGTTGCCGCAGATGCGCGTCTCTCCGAGGAGATCACTGTGGTCCGTGACGACGGCAAAGTCCAGTGGACGACGGAGCTGGATGTGGGCCTGGGGAACGCCCGCTTCGTCGTAGGGCTGAAGGCCGATCGGCTCGCCCTTCGCGAATCGATAGGCATCTTCGGGTCGCGCCAGCGTGCCCTGTCCCCAGGCATCGAAGGAGAGCGCGGTATGGACGTGCGTGTCCCCGAAGTGGGGGCGTCGCACGGGATCGTATTCGGCGCATTCCGGACGCACCTCCGTTCGAGTCCACGACGGATCGCGCGTTTCGGCGGTGGAAGCCAACGCGAAAGCGAGCGTCATGGCGAAACCGAGGGTGCTGCGCGTCAAGAGAGGACTCCGAGCAGGTTCGCCGTCGGCGCACGACCAAAGGGGGGCGTGTAGAGCTCGAAGCTCAACGCGATGGCCAACATGAGCGCGATTGCGACCCACACGAGGGACCGCCGTACGCCGGGCTGCAGCCCTCCCAGCAATCGCGAGGCGACCCAGGCGAGCGCGAGCGCAGCCAGCAGCGTCACGACGGCGTGCAGGGCGAAGAGCACCAGGAGGCCCGGCACGGGGCCGGCAGCCCCTTCGCTCGCGGCGACGGCGCTCGTCGCTGCCAGGAGAATCAGGTGATTCGCGGGCGGAACCATGCCGCCAAACGGCCCGAGGACCGGAAAGGGGAGCACGAGCACGAATGTGGCGAAGAGCCATCCCCATGCCGACCGGACGCTCATCCGCGCGCCCTCCCGTCCGCGAGGCGCCGCTTCGGGCGCGCATTGCGCCGAGGCGTCCGCGTCGAGCCATTCCGTGCGGGCCTCGAAGCCTCGAGCGCCGCCGCTGCAACGATCCGTCGCGACGGCTGCATGTCTAGTCGTTCTCGTCGTCGTCGAGCCCGCGGTCGCGATCGCGCGCGTCGGCGAATCCGGCAAGCAGCGTGTCGAGCGCGACGCGCATCGTGTCGATTCCGTCGACCCCGAGCGTGGTGAGGACGTCATTCTGGCGCGACATCAATGTATGGTTCGTTCGATCCGCCAGGAGTGCACCGCGACGCGTCAGGACGATGTCGACGCGCCGGCCATCGACCTCCAGGGGCTCTCGCCGCACGAGGTCCAGCTCCTCCAGCTTGTCGAGGATCCGCGTCATGCCCGCGGACGTCTGCCCGACGAGCTGCCGCAGCTCGGTCGGCGATCGCCGCGGTTGCGGTCGTGTCGTCCGCAGGATCCCCAGCGTCTTCATCTCGGCGTAATTGATTCCGAACGGTGCGAGAATCTCCCTGCAGAGGGAGGACCAGCACTGCGTGACGGCATCGAGCCTTCCGAAGATCTCGACGCCGGTCGAATCGACGTCTTCGAAACGGTCTCTCCAGACCTCCGCGGCCGCTCGAAGCTGGCGACCGAGCGCTTTCGGACGATCGAAACGACTCATTGCGGCCCCGTCACCGATTCAGGTGGTTCTCGAGGAATGCGCATACTTCGCGCTCGAGCTCGCGGCCCTCGGGCATGGCCGAAAAGCCGTGCCACATGGCCTCGAAGACGTGCAGCTCGGCCTGGACGCCGACTGCGCGCAGGGCACGGTGCAGGCGCACGGTACAGCTCAGCAATAGATCACGGGTACCCGTCGAAAGGAATGACGGCGGAAAGCCCTTCGAGAGATCGGCGTAGATGGGGGAGACGAGCGGATGACTCAATCCGGCGCCGCCAGCATAGGCCCTGGCGCCCGCCTCGAGGCCCCCGTCGTAGGTCGTCAGCATGGGGTCGACGCCCTCGTTCGTGTAGTAGCTGTCTCCGATCTTCGAGAGGTCGCACCAGGGCGTGTGCATCACGGCAGCAGCGGGCAGAGGAAGTCCAGCATCGCGCGCTGCCACGATGACGGCCGCGGTCAGGCCACCGCCGGCGGAGGAGCCGAAGAGGGCGATCTGGCCTGGACCGTAGGTGTCGAGCAGATCGCGGTAGACCGACACGCCATCATCGACCGCGGCTGGGAACGGGTGATCGGGCGGCATGCGATAGTCGACCGAGACGACGCGGTATCCCGCCATGGACAGCGATAGGCCCTCGATCACGCTGAGGTCGCCCCCCATGATCGTGTAGCCGCCGCCGTGGAGATTCATCAGCACTCGGTCCGGATGGGGGGCGCGGGGTAGAGGAGGGGTGAGCTCGCGCACGGGAACGCCTGCTCTCGCCGCTTTCACGATTCGCACGCCGGAAGCCGCGACCGCCTGCTCGATCGCCGGTCGGAACATCGCCTCGGTGGCCTGGCGCCAGGAACGCCACTCGTCCGCGTTTGTCGGCGCCGCCTGCGCAGGCGTCATGTCGACCGGCTGGGACAGCACCGCCTGAGCCTCCGGGCTGATGTGGCCCGGTACCGGGAACCGAGGCGACTGGGTCATGCCGAAACGTCCGGCGCCCAAACTGGCTCGAGGTGGGCCCAGGCCCGGGGCAGGGAGAAGTCGCGGTTCGGGTCGCGCGGCACAGGCTTCAACTCGGCATTCGGCCGCCATCCCATCTTCTTCAAGGTCGCATTGATGTGGGCGGCGTTGACCATCTGGTACTCGTAACAGAAGAGCCCGTCGCCCGCGTAGTAGAGGATCGACAGGCCGGGCACCGTCCAGTGGGTGCCGTCGGGCCTGGTACCGAGGATTTGATCCCACTGACTGACCACTCGGGGCCCCTCGCACATCGTCCAGTTTTCGCGGCTCCACCAGCCATAGCCGGTGAGTCCCGACATCGATTGCTCACAGTAGGTGGCGATGTTCTCTCGCCCCTCGATGCGACCCCAGACGGGATCGATCGTGACCCCATCCGGGGTGTAGAAGTCGGCGAGCTCGCGCCAGGGAAGCCGCTGCGCTTCGGCCTCGTCGCGCGCGGCGACGAAGCGACGATAGGCCTCCCGTACCTCCCTCGAATCGGCGTCCGACATGGCTCCTCCATCTCCCGTGGCGTGATTGCTCGCCCGCGATCCCTTTTATGTAGCCAGCAATATAAATCTGCGCAATGCTGGGTGCTCGGGAATGGGGAGGGCGTGATTCCATGAGTCGGTTTCGAGTGGTTCAGTGGTCTACCGGCAACGTCGGGCGCCAGGCGCTGGCGGCCATTCTCGACCATCCTGATCTCGAGCTGGTCGGCTTGTTCGCCTTCGATCGGGGGAAGGCCGGCCAGGACGCGGGCGAGCTCTGCGGCCGGGATCCGGTCGGTGTCACGGCGACGAACGACGTCGACGCGCTGATCGCACTCGCACCCGACTGCGTCGTCTACACGCCGGCCTATGGAGACGACGAGACCGTCGTACGCTTCCTCGAAGCGGGCATCAACGTCGTGACCACCTCCGGCTACATCTCCGTGCCCAACGGTCCGAGAGGGGCGGATTTCTACGCGAAGATCGAGGCCGCGGCACGCAGGGGTCATGCGTCCCTTCTCGGCACGGGCCTCAACCCGGGATTCGTGCACATGCTGGCGATGATCATGACGATCCCGATGCGAGAGGTCCGCTCCGTGTCCTGGGAGGAGTGCGCGAACGTCGGCTTCTACAACGCACCGGAGATGTGGAAGATGCTCGGCTTCGGTCTCCACCCGGAAGAGCGCGCGAAGCTGGTCGGGAGCGAGGGAGCGGCGCCCGGGACGCCTCATTCGCTCGACGGCATTCCCTATCTGGAGTCCTGCTATGCGGTCGCGCATGCGCTCGGCATCCAGGTCGACGGACACGAGCGGATCGAGGAGGTCGCCGTCGCGACGGAGCCGGTCAAGACCCTCTGGACCACCTACGCAAAAGGCACGGTTGCCGGGCTTCGCACCACCTACGTCGTCAAGTCCAGGGGCAAAGCCGTCGTCACGAGCCGCTTGACCTGGTCGATGGGCGACGCGGTCGAGCCGAAGTGGAAGGCGCGACACGGCTACTCGATCGACGTCGACGGCGATCCCGCGATGACGCTCCACTTCGGAATCCGTCCGGGCTCGGCATCCAACATTCAGGACATCCGCCGCGTGATGGATCTCGGAATGATCGCGACCGCCTGTCCTGCGGTGAACGCGGTGCCCGCGGTCTGCCGCGCGGCACCCGGCATTCTCAACTATTCGGACCTGCCCATCCACGCGGCGGGATTCTGCGGCTGATCACGCCGCTGCGCTCCACGCGTGGCGATGGCGCGTAGGATGGACAAGAGGCCTCTTCCCTGCCGCCGGTAAGGGGCCTTAGTTAAACCGGACCGGTCCGGGGGCGGCTTCAAAGAGACCGATCCCGAATCAAGGAGCCCTTGATCGGTTCCTCGGAGACCGATCGGCGCTCGTTCCGGCGACCGCCGGCGCGGCGACCGCTCTGGTACCTGAGTCGATGGAGCGTTTCGTCAGGACGCTTCCGGAACGCCACGTTATGCTTGAGACCAGGCTTCCCGCGGGACCGAATCGGGTCGGCAATCGGCCGAATGCCGACCGACGCGTGCGCTCCGCTGCCGTCGGATCATCGGGCTATGTCGGAAGACCTCGGCGAAATCGCGGCCGATTCGCTGGAGACTCGGAGTACAATCGGCTCGAACCCCGTCCGCCGCACCCGTTGCCGCTGCGAAATCGCGGCTCCCTTCGGAGAACGACCGAGATGAAGTGGAAGCTGCCATTTTCTCTCGGTCGCGTCGATCCGGCCGCGCCGGCCTCATTGTTCGCTTCGGACGAGCGACGTTCCTTTGCCGGCGCGTAGCGGGGCGCGGACGCGTTCGACGTCGAGATCCGTGTCCTTCATCCTGGCGAAGCCGGGCGTGCGTGCGGCGACACCGCCGCTCGTGCGAACCGCGGATGGTGGTGTCCATCTCGAGTTCGTGTGCATGACGATAGGAGCAGCATTCATGCGGGTATTCACTTCGATCGGTTCGCGTACGCTTCTCGCTCTGGTATCAACGACTCTGTTTGCGCTGTCCGCCACGAGTCGGGCAACGGCCGCGGATCTGGAGGTGGTCGGAGGCGAGCTCGTCGGCGCTTCGAACGTCGTCGTCGATGGCGTCGGCTATGACGTGTCGTTCGTGGACGGCTCTTGCGTCTCGCTCTTCGGCGCACCCGATTGCCAAAGCATCGCCTACCCCTTCGGCACGTTGCCGAATGCGCAGGCCGCCGGACAGGCCCTGCTCGACCAGGTGTTCATCGATGGTCCCGCCGGGGATTTCGACTCGGCGCCGCACCTGACCGCCGGCTGCGACTCAGCAACCGTCTGCGCGGCTGCGACTGCCTTCAGCAGCGATCCCCCGAGTAACATCCTCGAGGTCTCGGCCGTCAACGTGAGCGGATTTCCCGGCGATCTCGTCCAGAACTTCAGCGTGAGCCAGACCTTGGATACCACTTCCATCGTCGATGCCGTCTACGCGGCGTGGACGCTCTCGCCGCTTCCTCCTGGCCCGGTTCTGAACGAAATCTCCGTCAACCCGCCTGGAAGCGACGCGCCCTACGAGTACGTCGAGATTCGAGGCGAGGCCGGCGGCCCGCTCACGAACGTGTACGCCGTCGCCTTCGAGGGCGATGGCGGAGGCGCTGGGATCGCCGATTGGGTCGTGAACCTGAGCGCGATGCAGCTGGGCACGAACGGCATCCTCGTCGTGAAGTCCGCAGGCGGGCATCTTGCGGCGGTCGGGACGACGGTCGTGTCGGATCCGCAATTCGACGTCGTCGGACTCGAGAACGGCGCGAATACGTTGATGCTGATCCGGACGACCACGGGGCTGGTCGAGAGCCTCGACTATGACGCCGACAATGACGGCACCCTCGAACTTCCCAGCGACGCTCGAGTGCTCGATTCCGTCGGATGGCGCGACGGCGACAACGCAAGCGATCCCGTCTATGGCCCGACGGTGCTCCCTACGCCGCCTGCGGTGGGCGCAGCGACCCGCGCGATCAACATGCCGACGCCCTTTCTAGCCTCGGCCTGGTATTTCGGGGCATTGGAAGGATTTCAGAACGACGCGATTCTCTACAACCCGCTGCAGGTCACGCCGAATGCACCCGACAATGCAGCGCTCACACCAGGTGCGCCCAATCAGCTGGTTCCGGCCACACCCGCGCTGAGCGCCGGAGCGAGCGCGTTTCTGCTCCTGGGACTGCTCACGGTCGCTTCCGTCGGACTTGCGGTGGCGGAACGGACTCGACGCGCCCGCTCTGTCTGACGGCTCCGCCCGTACAGGACCGTCCCTCCGCAAGGGCCGGCATCCCGCGGCCCCGAATCGCCGCGATCGCCAGCAGGCCCACCGCCAACATGGGGCCCCGCCCCGGCTCGGGGACCCCGTTCGCGTCGTAGGCGGTCCCCGATTCCGACACGATCGAGAAATCGTGGACGGGGACGCCATTCGCGAAGAGATCGATGCCATTCAATGTGGCGCCCTGACTGAAGTCGACGTTCGCGGTCCCCGCCGATGCGGGGATTGCTCCGACGAGCAACCCCATCTTCACGTCGAAGGGCGTGCGCCACGTGATCGGAAGCGCGAAGGATTCGACCTCCGCCGCGCCGGAGAAGGCACCGGGCGCGAAGCTGAAACCCGTGAGTGGAGCACCGGTACCGGTGGCGCGTAGGATGGACAAGAGGCCATTTCCCTGCCGCCGGTAAGGGTCATTAGGTCAACTGGACTCGGTCCGGGGAAGACGGGCGCTTCGTCGCGCAGCTGCTTGAAGAGCGCATGGGGATAGCCCTCGCGGGCATAGCGGGCGGGGTCGAGGAGCACCCGACCGGGATCGGAAATCGGCATCGGCGGGGTGGCACGGGACATCGATCGCTCTCCCACGGCTGGCCGCCAGCATACCGGTCCCGATCGGCCTTGCCCGGCCGTCCTTCCGCCGAGAGCGGCCGTTCGGATCCGATCCGGGTCGCGGGGGCCGCGAAGGGCGCCGAGCGTTCTTTATTTTCCTCGCGTAGAATCGGCGCAGCGGAAGTCGCGACCGACGAAGCGCCGGAACGCCGTGCGGCGTGGACGTAGAAGCGCGAGCGCGCGAGAGCGAGCGAACGCGCTGGCGCCCACGCCAGCGAGAGAAAAAGAACGAGAGGGAGACGCACCATGGCCCCGTCCATCACCCCCGCCGAGAACGAGCTGCCCGACATCATCTCCGTGGACGATCACGTCCTCGAGCCCCGCGACCTCTGGCAGCGCGAGCTGCCGGCGAGCCTGCGCGAACGGGGGCCGAAGGTCTCGCGCGAGCGGGTGAAGCTCGAGTTCAAGGGCGGGCATTACGGATTCGAGCGGGGCGTCGCCGATGGCGATTGGTGCGATCTCTGGCTCTTCGATGATCTCGTCTGCCCGACGGGCCTGCTCCACGGTCCGGCCGGCATCCCCCGCAGCGAGCAGCGCAACGTGCCCGCCGTCTACGAAGACTTCCGCCCCGGAACGTACGAGAAGAAGGCGCGCCTCGAAGACATGCGGATCAACCATGTCTCGGCCGCCATCAACTATCCGAACATCTTCCCGCGCTTCGCGGGGCAGGGCTTCGCCGAACGCAAGGACAAGGATCTCGCGATCGCCTGCCTGCGGATCTACAACGATTGGATGATCGACGAGTGGTGCGGGGGCGAGGCGAAGGGGAAGCTGATTCCCCTGACGCTGATCCCGCTCTGGGATCCGGCGCTCGCGGCCGAGGAGGTCCTGCGCTGCGCGAAGAAGGGTTCGTACGCGATCGCCTTCAGCGAGAATCCCTCGAAGCTGGGCTTCGCGAGCCTCTACTCGGGCGAGTGGGACGTGCTCTGGAACGCCTGCCAGCAGACCGATACGACGGTCTCGATGCACATCGGCTCGTCTTCCTCGATGCCGACGACGAGCCCCGATGCCCCGCTCGCGACCTCGATGTCGCTCTATGCGCACAACGCACAGGCCTCCCTCGCCGACTGGATCTTCTCGAAGACGCTCTCCCGCTTTCCGAAGCTGAAGATCGCCTACGCCGAGAGCCAGGCGGGCTGGATGCCCTTCCAGCTCGAGCGCATGGACAGCGTCTGGAAGGACGGGGTCGGCGGGGTCGAGATGCCGGTCGCGCCGTCGAAGCAGGTGAAGGGCCACGTCTGGAACTGCATCTTCGACGACCTCCACGGCCTGAAAGCGCGCCACGAGTACTCGATCGATTCGATCCTGTTCGAGACCGACTACCCCCATTCGGACGGCACCTTCCCCCACTCGCGCAAGATCGCCCACGAGCTCTTCTCCCAGGCCGAGATGAACGCCGAAGAGTGTTACAAGGTGCTGCGCGGCAACGCGATCGTCTGTTACGGGCTCGAGCGGTTCGGGATCACGGAATAGGGGGCGGCTTGACCTTCGTCATCGACATGGCGGATCCCGCCTACTGGCAGGATCCGCATGCCGTGCTCCGCGCGGCGCGCGCGCAGGGCGACGTCGCCTGGACGGCGACCGGCGACGCGATCGTGCTCCGGTACGACGAGGTCGATCGCCTGGCGCGGGATCCGCGCGTGATCAGCAATGCACTGCCGATGCTCGAGCAGGTCGGCGTCGTGTCGGGGCCGCTGCACGCGTGGTGGTCGCGCATGCTGACCAACCGCAACGGCGCCTTCCACGACGATCTGCGCCGGCTCGTCTCGCGGGCCTTCACGCCGCGTTCGATCGATGCCCAAAGACCGAAGATCCGCGAGCGCGTGCGGGCGATGCTGCTCGCCGGCGCCGAGCGCGGCGAGCTCGACGTCGTCGCCGACCTCGCCGATCCGCTCCCGATCTGGATGATGTGCGACCTGCTCGGCATCGATGCCGGGGATCACGCGACCTTCGCCGGCTGGTCGACCGATCTCGGCGACGCGCTCGCCTCGGTCATGGCGTCCGAGCGCCGGTCGAGAGCGGAGCAGGCGCGCTGGTCGGATTCGACGAGCGGATCCGGGCGCTCTTCGCCGAGCGGCGCCGTCAGCCGCGCGAAGACCTGGTTTCGCGGCTGCTCGCCGAGGCGAAGCAGGCGGGCCCCGCCTTCGACGACACGGAGCTGGTGACCCTCGTCATCAACCTCATCTTCGGCGGCCACGACACCTCGCGCAGCGTCCTCACCTCGGCGATCGCCCTGCTGACGGCCCATCCGGGCGAGCTCGAGAAGCTCCGGCGCGAGCCCGACCGGGCGCCAGCGGCCACGGAGGAGATCCTGCGCATGGAAGCGCCGGTGGCCGTGCTCGGCCGCGAGCCGACCGAGACCGTCGAGACGCGGGGAACGAAGCTCGAGGCGGGCAAGATGTTCTTCCTCTCGGTGCTCGCCGCCAATCGCGATCCCGCCGTCTTCAGCGAGCCGGATCGCTTCGACATCGATCGCGAGCCGAAGCGCTCGTTCAGCTTCGGCTGGGGCTCGCATTTCTGCCTCGGCGCGGCGCTCGCCCGCGCCGAGGTCCAGGGGACGCTGCGCGGGATCGCCTGCGATACGAAGGCGATCGAACGGATCGGGCCGCCGCCGGCGCAAGTTCCGTTCGTCTCGATCCGGCGGCTCGAATCGTTCCGGATCCGGGTCGAGGCGGATTGAAGGGCCGTTAGGCCGCCCCCGGCATCTCGAGCACCCCCCGCGCGATCTTCCCGGCCTCCATGTCCTCGACGAGCCGTTCGAAGTCCGCGAGCGGATACCGCTTCGAGACGAGCGCATCGAGCTCGAGGCGGCCGGCGAGATAGAGCTCGCAGATCCGGGTCACGTCCCGCTGCGGCTGCGAGGTGCCGTAGCGGCAGCCCATGATCGAGACGTCGAGGAGCAGGCCGAGGGGCTCGAACTCGACCTTCGTCTCCGGCGGCGCGACGCCGATCAGCACGACGTTGCCGCCCCAATCGGCCATCTTGATCGCGTCTTCCATCAGTCGTTTGGCGCCCACGCATTCGAAGACGTGATTGGCGCCCCAGCCGCCGGTGCGCGCCTTCACGGCGGCGACGGCGTCGCCTTCGGCCCGGGGATCGACGAAATCGGTGGCGCCCATGCGGCGGGCGAGGGCTTCCTTGTCGCGGTTGGTGTCGAGAACGAGGATCGGATGTGCGCCCGCGATCCGCGCCGCCTGGACGACGTTGAGGCCGATGCCGCCCGCGCCGATCACGACGACGCTGTCGCCGGGCTGCACCTTCGCGCGGTGGAAGACGGCGCCGGTCCCCGTCAGCACGCCGCATCCGATCAGGGCTGCCGAAGCGAACGGTACCGATTTCGGGATCCGGATCGCCTGGTTCGCCTTCACGACGATCCGCTCGGCGAAGGTCGAGAGGTTCGCGAAGTTGTGATGCGGCTTGCCCCGGACGCGAAAGGGCGTCGGCCGCTTGCCGAAGGTCTCCCGGCATAACGTCGGGCGCCCGGCGTCGCAGGCGGGGCAGGCCCCGCACTGGCCGAGGGTCACGAGGGCGACGTGATCGCCGACTGCGAGATTCGCGACGGCCGGGCCGACGCGCGCGACGATGCCGGCGCCTTCGTGGCCGAGCACGACGGGCGTCGGGAAGGCGATCGTGCCGTTCACGACCGAGAGATCGCTGTGGCAGACGCCCGAGGCCTGGATCGCGACCTCGACCTCGCCGGGCCCCGGGTCGGGCCCTTCGAGGTCGTCGATCAGGGCGAGCGCCTTGCCGTCGAACACGATGCCGCGCATACCAGGTCCTCCGTTCTTCTCCGCTTCGCGGACTCGCCGTGCCGCCGCCGCTCGGGAGCGCCCCGCCTGCGGCGCGTCAGGCGCTCGTGCTCGTGCTCGTGCTCGCGCTCGTACCGTGGCGTTCGCGGTAGATCGCCGCGAAGGACGGCTCGAACACGCGCTGGCAGGGGCCCGTGATCGCGCGCCGGCGCGAGACGTCGACGGCGTTGCCGGCGAGGATGCCGGGGATCGTCGCGACCTCGATCTTCGCCGGCTGGCCGGAGAGTCGCGCGGCCTGCGCGCACCAATCCTGGGTCGACACGACTTCGTCACCGGCCCAGTTGACGAGCAGCGCGCGCGGGCTCGCCGCTTCGAGCAGCGGCTCCAGCTGGTCGAGGACGTCGTCCATGTGGATCGGGCTGTGGACGTTGGGATCGGCGACGGCGCGCACGGGGCGGCCGGCGACGACGGAATCCATGTCCATGATGGGCAGGCCGCCGAACGTCCCATAGATGGTATTGAGGCGCGCGATCGTCACGGGCAGTCCGAAGGCTTCGCCGCAGAAGCGCGCGATCGCCTCGAGGCTCACCTTGGAGACCGGGCTCGAAGGCGCCCACGGCGTCGAAGCCTTGCCGAGATCGCCGTCTTCTTCGTGCAGTGCGAAGGGGTCGCTCTTCGGCGAGTAGATCGCCGCGGACGACATCACGAGAGCGGCCTTCGCCTTGCGACAATGCATCAGGACATGCCCGGCACCGACCCCGTTGACCTGGATCGCGCGCTGGAACTCGGAACCGAGGCGGGTATGCGCGAGATGGAGGACATAGGTGAAGTCGTCGGGCAGCGCGCTGAAGTCCGGCGCGGCGAGATCGACGCGGCGGGTCGTGATGCCGCGCGCTTCGAGGACTTCGCGCGGCGCCGACGAGGCGTTCATCGCGCTCGCCGCGGGCTGGCCCTCGCCGAAACGGGCGATCGCCCAGACCTCGTTGGATTGCGCGAGGGCCGTCGCGATCGGCAGGCCGACGACGCCGCTCGCGCCCGTCATCAGGATCTTTTCGCCCGAGAGCATGTCGTTCCTCCGGCGCGGACTCTACCGCGCGGGCCCGGCGAGCGCGCCGCCGTCCGGCCCGGAACGGGTCCTTGCGTCCACCCGGTCGGGACGACAAGCTCGGCCTTCGACCAGCCCTGAGACGAAGCCCGAGACCAGGCCCGAGACCAGGCCTGCGAACGAATGCCCGAAGTGCGAGGAGACCGCGATGGCCTGGGATTTCGAGACCGAGCCCGAGTTCCAGGCGAAGCTCGACTGGATGCGTTCGTTCATCGACGACGAGCTGATTCCGCTCGAGCCGGTCTGGAAGCGCATGGCGCCCGCCGACCAGGCCCGCGTGAAGCGGCATCTTCAGCAGCAGGTCAAGGATCAGGGCCTCTGGGCTTGTCATCTCGATCCGTCGCTCGGCGGGCCCGGCTTCGGGCAGATGAAGCTCGCGCTGATGCACGAGCTGATCGGCCGCTGTCCCTTCTCGATGGAGATCTTCGGCAATCAGGCGCCGGACTCGGGGAACACGGAGCTGCTCGCCGCCGGCGCGAACGAGGCGCAGAAGGAGCGCTGGCTCTGGCCGAATCTCGAGGGCCGGCTGCGCAGTGCCTTCGCCCTGACGGAGCCCTTCGAGGCGGGCTCCGATCCGACGCGGCTGCGCACGACGGCGCGCCGCGACGGCGACGACTGGATCATCGACGGCCATAAATGGTTCTGCACGAACGGCTCGTTCGCCGATTTCATCATCGTGATGGCGGAGACGAATCCCGAAGGCCGGCCCCATCAGCACGCTTCGATGTTCGTCGTCGAGAAGGGGACGCCCGGGCTGAACATCCTGCGCGACATCCCGACGATGCACGGCCCCGATCCCGTCTTCGGCGAGCTCGGCAATCATGCCGAGATCCGCTTCGAGCATTGCCGCGTTCCCCACGAGAACCTGATCGGCAAGCCCGGCGATGGCTTCGTCCTCGCCCAGAAGCGCCTCGGCGGCGGGCGCATCCACCATGCGATGCGCTGGATCGGCCTCGCGAAGCGGGCCCTCGACATTCTCTGCGAGCGGGCCGTCTCCCGCGAATCCCATGGCAAGAAGCTCGCGAGCCATCAGATGGTGCAGGACTTCATCTTCCAGTCGAAATCCGAGATCGAGGCGGCGCGGCTGATCACGTTCCAGGCGGCCTGGCGGATGGACAAGGTCGGCGCCCGGGCGGCGCGCGCCGAGATCTCGATGGCGAAGGCGGTCTCGTCGCGCATGCTGCTCGCCGTGCTCGACCGCGCGATCCAGGTCTGCGGTGCGCTCGGTTATTCGGGGGATCTGCCGCTCGAAGACTGGTACCGCACGAACCGCTTCGGTCCGATCGGGGACGGGCCTGACGAGATCCACAAAGTCGTCGTCGCGCGCGACGCGCTCAAGAACTTCGTCGCCGTCGAAGGCTGGCCGACGGAGCACGTGCCGTCGCGCATCGCCCGGGGCGAGCAGGTCTTCGCGCGGCTGCTCGCCGCCGCGGGCCGGAGCTGAGGCGAGCATGCGTCCCGCCCCGGAGCTCGACGCCGAACGGCTCGCGGCCTGGCTCGACGCGAGGCTCGGCGCGCCCGCGCCGATCGAAGTCGAAGCGATGAAGGGCGGCGGCTCGTGCGAGATCTTCGCGGTCCGGCGCGGCGATGCGTATTGGGTCCTGCGCCGCGCCCCGGCCCGCGCCTCGTCGAGCACGGCCCACGACGTCCTGCGCGAGTTCCGGATCCTCGACGCGATCAAGGACGAGCCCGTCCGGATCGCCCGTCCAATCCTCGCCTGCGACGATCCCTCGGTGGCGGGGACGCCCTTCTATCTGATGGAGCACGTGCACGGCGTTCCGATCCGCGCGACGCTGCCGCCCGCCTACGCCGATTCGGGCGAAGCCCAGGCGCGCGCCTTGACGGAGCTGATCGATGCCCTCGCCGAGCTGCACGTCGTCGACTGGCGGCGCTGCGGCCTCGGCGATCTCGGCAAGAGCGAGGGCTATCTCGCGCGGCAGGTCCCGCGCTGGCTCGCGCAGCTGGACAGCTATCGCTGCCGTGCGCTGCCGGCCGTCGACGCCATCGCCCGCTGGCTCACCCAACGGCTTCCGAAGGAGCAGCCGCCCGCGCTCTGCCACGGCGACTACAAGCTCGACAACGTCCTCTACAGCACGGATCTGCCCGCCCGCGCCCTCGCCGTCGTCGACTGGGAGATGGCGGCGATCGGCGATCCCCTCGTCGATCTCGCCTGGGCGCTCATCTTCCTGCCCCAGGAAGGCAACCCGCTCGCGCTCGGCGCGGCGGGCCAGCCGGGGGGATTCGTGCTCGCGGGCCTGCCCTCCGAGGCCGAGCTGGTCGCGCGTTATGCGGCCCGCACCGGCCGCGACGTCGCGGCCCTCGACTGGTACCGGGTTTTCTCGCCCTGGAAGCTCGCGATCGTGCTGGAGGGAGCTTCGCGAAATGGCGGAGCGGAAACTCGAGCAACCCCTGCACGAACATTTCGGTCCGATGGCCGATCGCCTGCTCGCCCGGGCCGAGGCGCTGATCGCGGGCGAGGCGGCGGGCTGATCCGGCCCACGACGAGGCCGGCGCAAACGGCGACGGCGGCGAGTCCGGCGGCGAAGTTCGGCACGAAGCAGGGCGAGCGTGAAGGGAGGAGCGGAATGAGCGAGGCAGGCGGGCGCGCGCTCGAAGGGCGTGTCGCGATCGTGACCGGCGGCAGCAAGGGGCTCGGGCTCGCGATGGCGAAGGGCTTCGCGCGGGCCGGCGCCGCCGTCGTCGTCTCGAGCCGCAAGCTCGAGGCGTGCGAGCGCGCCGTCCGGGAGATCGAGGCGCTCGGGGCGCGGGCGTTGCCCGTGGCGTGTCACGTCGGGGACTGGGCGCAATGCGACGCGCTGATCGAGCGGGTCTGGCAGGAATTCGGCCGCATCGACGTGCTCGTCAACAACGCGGGCATCGCGCCGGTCGCGCCGCGGCTGCTCGACGTGACCGAGGCACTCTTCGACAAGACGATGAGCGTCAACCTGAAGGGCCCGCTCCGCCTCGCCGCCCGCGCGGCCGAGCGCATGACCGCGGGCGGAACGATTCTCAACATCAGCTCCGTCGCGAGCGTTCGGCCGAACAGCTTCACCGCGGTCTACGCCGCGGCGAAGGCCGGGCTCAACGTCCTCACCTCCGTCATGGCCCAGGAGTTCGCGCCGAAGGGGATCCGCGTGAACGCGATCGTCTGCGGGACGTTCTGGACCGACAGCTTCCGCGCCGGCGTCCCGAACGACGAAGCGGCCGAGATGGCTTCGCGCGGCAACGTGCTGCGGCGCGTCGCCGATCCCGAGGAGATCGTCGGCACGGCGCTCTACCTCGTATCGGACGCTTCGTCCTATACGACGGGTCAGCTCATCCAGGTCGATGGGGGCGTGTTGCCCTGATCTCGACATGGTCGGGTGCCGGACTTGCCAGCTGCCGAGGTCGCCCGAGACGACGAGCGGTGGGCCCCCCCCCCCCCCCCCCCCCCCCCGCCCCCCCCGCGCCCCCCCCCCCCCCCCCCCCCCGGCCCCCGGGCCCCCCCCCCCCCCCCCCCCCCCCCGGGGGTTTCCCCCTTCTGATGCAGATCGGGCGGTTTCCGTTCGCGTACCGACCCGAGACGAGCGAATCAGGATCGTCGACGAAGTTCGCGCGACTTCCAGAGCAGATAGAGCGCCGGGTACACGAGCAGCTCGAGGAGAAAGGACGTCGCCAACCCTCCGACCATCGGCGCCGCGACCCGCTTCATGGTGTCGGCACCGCTGCCGAGTGACCAGAGAAGAGGGAGCAGGCCCGTCATCGCGGCGAGCACCGTCATCAGCTTCGGCCGCACGCGCTTGACTGCCCCCTCGACGATCGATTCATGCAGATCCTCTACGGTCTGCAGTCGCCCCTCTTTCAGGCGTGCATCATGGGCCAGATCGAGGTAGAGAAGCATGAAGACACCGGTTTCCGCATCGAGTCCCATCAGCGCGATCATCCCGATCCCGACCGCAATCGAGAGCTGGTAGTCGAGGAGGTAGAGCAGCCAAATAGCACCGATCAGGGAGAAGGGGACTGCGAGGAGGACAATGCCGACCTTGACTGCCGAACGCGTGTTCAGATAGAGAAGGAGTGCGATCGCTGCCAGCACGAGGGGCACGACGATCGTCAATCGGTCTCGGACGCGCTGCAGACTCTCGTACTGGCCGCTCCAGACGAGGCTGTAGCCCGCCGGCACGGTGAGGTGGTCGACAACCACGGCTCTCGCCTCACGCACCCAACGACCCGTATCCCGGCTTTCGAGATCGACGAGTACGAAGCTCGCGAGTCGACCACTCTCGTTGCGAATCATGCTGGGGCCCTCGATGCGATGGAATTCGGCGAGTTCGCCGAGCGACACGCGACCGCCCGACTCGAGAGGGACGAGGATGCTCTCGAGCCGACGGGGAGCGTCCCGGAAGTCCCGTGCATACCGAACATGGATCGCCACCCGCTCACGGCCTCGAACCACCTCGGAAACGTTCGTTCCTCCGATCGCGCTCGAAACCATCTCCGTCACGTCGGCGACCGAGAGCCCGTATCGCGCGAGGGCATCGCGATTCGCGACGATGTCGAGATAGTGGCCTCCGGTCGATCGCTCGGACACGACGGAGCGTGTTCCAGGCACTGTCTTCAAGAGGGGTTCGAGCTGCTCGGCAATGCGCTGGATGCCGTCGAGATCGGGTCCGAGGATCTTGACGCCGATCGGCGTGCGAATCCCCGTGGTGAGCATGTCGATGCGTCCGCGGATGGGCATCGTCCAGTTGTTGGGGATGCCGGGGAGCTGGAGGCGGGCATCGAGTTCGGCCAGAAGCTCGTCGGTCGAAATCCGGTCGGGCCAGAGACGGCGGAGCGGAGGCTTGATCCATTCGGGTGCATCGTCGTACCAGCGGGGCTTCTGGCGCCACTCGGATTCCGGCTTCAGGACGATCGTCGTTTCGATCATCGAGAGCGGCGCCGGATCGGTCGACGACTCGAATCGACCGGCCTTGCCGAAGACGCTCGCAACCTCGGGAAACGACTCGATGATCCGGTCCTGGAGATTGACGACCCGCTGCGCTTCGGTAACCGAGATGCCGGGCAGAGTGCTCGGCATGTAGAGAAGCGTCCCTTCATCGAGTGGCGGCATGAATTCGGAGCCGAGTCGTAGACCGATCGGCACGGTCGAGAGCGTGATCGCCGCCGCAGTGGCGATCACCTTCTTCGGGTGACGCAGCACGAATCGGCAAACGGGCGTGTAGATCTGGAAGAGCCGGCGACTCACCGGATGACTTTCCTCCGAGCGGTAGCGACCGACCGTGAGGCGATTCCAGAGATCACACACGATGCGCGGTTCGAACTGCACCGGATCCATGCGCGAGAAGAGCATCCGGAGCGCCGGGTCGAGCGTGATGGCGAGACCTGCCGCGATCGCCATCGTCCAGGTCTTTGCCCAGGCGAGGGGCTCGAACATCCGACCTTCCTGCTCTTCGAGCGCGAAGACCGGCAAGAACGACACGGAAATCACCAGGAGTGAAAAGAACACCGACGGCGCGACCTCCTGGAGAGCAGCGAGCCGTACTGCCCGAAAGTCGCCTTTCCGGCCGCTCGCATCCCATTCCTGAAGGCGTTTGTAGGCGTTCTCCACCTCCACGATGGCGCCATCGACCAGCACCCCGATCGAGATGGCGATTCCCGCGAGCGACATGACGTTGATCCCGACACCCGACAAGTAGAGCGGGACGAAGGCCAGCACGATCGCCACTGGTATCGTGACGATCGGGACGATCGCGGACGGCAGGTGCCAGAGAAACGCCAGGATCACGAGCGTGACGATCAGCATCTCTTCGGTGAGCGCACGCTGAAGTGTCTCGAGCGCGCGGCGTATCAGCGGCGCGCGGTCGTAGACCGGAATGATTTCCACGCCGGGCGGCAGGGAAGGTTCGATCTCATCGATCGCTACCTCGATTCGTTCGATGACGTCCAGCGCGTTCTCGCCCTGGCGCATGACCACGACGGCGCCGACCGTGTCGCCCATTCCGTCGAGATCTGCGATTCCGCGCCGCGCTTCCGGGCCGAGGGAAACTCGCGCGAGATCTTCGACGAGCAGCGGTCGACCGAGCTGCGAGCGCGGCGCGACGACGATCTTCTCGATGTCTTCGTTGGAGTCCGCCGTGCCTCGCCCCCGCACCATGCAGTCGGTCCCGGCGATCTCGAGGAGCCGACCGCCCGTTTCCCGGTTGCCCCGGCGAACCGCGTCGAGCACGCGAGCGAGTGGGACGTCGTAGGCGAGCAGCGCATCGGGATCCACGCTCACCTGAAACTGCTTCACGAATCCACCCACGGCCGCGACTTCCGCGACGCCCGGTACGGCCTGCAGGTGGAATCGCAGGAGCCAGTCCTGCAGGCTGCGGAGTTCCGCGAGATCGTGACGGCCCGACGTATCGCGCAAGGCGTATTGGTAGACCCAGCCGACGCTCGTGGCGTCTGGACCGAGCTCCGTGCGAACGCCGTCCGGCAGGGCGGTCAGGATCTGATCGAGCCGCTCGACGATCCGTGATCGGGCCCAGTCGATCTCGGTTCCGTCTTCGAAGAGGACGTATACGAACGAGGAGCCATAATCCGAAAGCCCGCGCACGACCTTGACGCGGGGAACCCCCAGCAGCGCGGTCACGATCGGATGGGTGACCTGATCTTCGATGGCGTCCGGACTGCGATCCCAGCGCGAGAAGACGATGACCTGCGTGTCGGAGAGGTCCGGGATCGCGTCGACGGGAAGTTGGCGCAGGGTCCAGAGAGCACCGAGAAACAGGAGTCCGACGGCCGAAAGGACCGCGAAGTGGTTGCGTGCGCTCCACTCGACGATCCGAGCGATCACGGACCGGGCGCTCGAACCGGATCGCTCGCTTCGACGTGCCCGTGCCCGGAATGTCCGCTTCGTGCAGGGGGAGGGGCGTCGTCGCGATTCGATCGGAACTCGTCATGGGGCTCGTGCAGTCCCGATGCGAGCGAGGCCCGAACGTCGTCGAGAGCGCCGGAATCGGTGGGGGCTTCGGGATCGTCGCCGGGGCCCGAGCTCGACAGGCTCGCCAGGGCCGCACGGAATCGAGACTCCGAATCGATCAGGAAATTCGCCGCCGTCACGACGCGGTCGCCCGTCGAGATTCCGGAAAGGATCTCGATCTGACCTTCGGCATCGACGCCGACGACGACATCGCGTGGCTCGAAGCGTCCATCCGGGCCGACGACGATCGCGACCTGGCGAGTACCGGTGTCGAGAATGGCGTCTTCGGGTACTGCGAGTCGGCGTCCGAGCGGTACCTCGATGACGAGACGAACGAACGACTCCGCGCGAAGGCCGTCTTTCGGAGTCGCCACGAGCGCTCGTACGCTCGCGGTTCCTCGCGTGGCGTCTCCGTCGGATTCGACGGTGACGATCTGGCCGAGGAAGCTGCGTCCCGGAAGGCTGGGCGCAGTCACGCGGACCGACTGGCCGGGTCGGACATCGGTCGCCGGCTCGTAGATGCGACCATAGACCCAAGCACTCCGGCCCGGGAGAATGAAACTCTGGGGCTCTGCGCCGGCTTCGAAGAGCTGTTCGAGATGACTCGGGGAGAGGCCGAGAAGTTTGAGTCGCACTGCGAGTGCGCGATGGCGCTCGAGCCGGTCCCGGGCTGCGTTCGAAGGCGCGTCCGCCGGGGGACGATCTACGACCACCTGCCGGTATTCCGCGAGCGCCGCATAGAGCTCGGGGTCGAAGGCGACGCGTGCGGCCGTGCGAATCTCGCGGTGGAGTTCGCGGTATTCGGCGGTCGCCGTCTTCAAACCGATCGATTGAACACGATCCGGCGAGAGAGAGAATCCGGTGCGGAAGGACGAGTCGGACGCCGCGCCGGATTCGGTCTCGGGCGATCTCTCAGGAGACTCCCCTTCGATCGGAGTCAGCATCATTCCGCAGATCGGGCATCGTCCCGGGTCCGTAGAAACGACCTGCGGATGCATCGGACATTGATAGGTTTCGTGCACGCTCGCATCGTGCGCTCCGGACGCCGCGTGGAGGGAATTCGATGCCCACCACGCGACGCCGAGGAATGCCGCCAGAGAGGCCGCCGCGAGGATTTCTGCCTTCTGCATGATTTCGTCTCGGCGCCCGTCCCACCTTCGGGAAGATGGTGAGTCAGCGGACCAGGATTCGATCGCCGCGACCGAGCGTCGGATCTGCGTCTTCGTTCGTCATCAGGACGCTGATGGCACCACGAAGCGCCCGGCGCATCGCGTGATCGACGATTGCGTTGTTGCTCGCGCGGCCGGCCGGCGTCAAGAGGTCGAAGGTCGCGGCGGAGGCTGGCGGGATCAGGAACGTCTGGACGCCTTCGGTGACGTTGCGCGGATTGCCGTGGTCGTAGACGCGGTCCCAGATTCCCGCGATCGGATGAAGGGCCACGGAATCGTTGATCCCTGCGTTCACGTAGAAGATCCGCACGCGTTCCCCCGGTTTGGCCTGCAGGGTTTCACTCGCATTCGAGTCGTGGACGGGGTCGTATCGGAAGACCTTTCCGTTGATCAGTGCGCCGATCCAGTTCTTGCCGTCGAGCAGATCGTCCACGGACGTGCCCTGGCGGAAGAGATCACCCTGGACGAGCACGTACTCGCGGTCGGGTTTGGGGTAGGCGGCCGAGAAGCCCTCCTTGGGATCGCCGATGATGACTCCGTACATGCCTCGCGAGATGTGCTCCGCCATCGACGATGCACCGCAGTGGTAGATGAAGGCGCCCGGATACTTCGCCTCGAAGCTGAAGTTCTTGGTTCCGCCGGGCTTGATCTCCGCGAATTCGTCGAGCACGTCGACGATCGCGGCGTGGAAATCCATCGAGTGGCTGTTCTTGTTGGCCGGATCGTTCGTGAGCGTGAATTTGACTGTGTCGCCTTCGGTGACCCTGACGATCGGTCCGGGAATGGTTCCGTCATAGGTCCACATCGTCTGGACGGTGCCCTTGTTGTCGACGGGGAGGTCGACCTCTTTGACGGTCATTGCGACGTTCACCGTCTTGGCGTGTGCTGGGGTCGAGATCGCCAACAGGAGCGCGATTGCAGAGAGGCTGCGAAGAAAGAGTTGCATGCCGTTCTTGTTCCTCGGTCTTGGGAGCCGTTCCGTTGCCGCCCTTGCGGCTCGGAGAGACGTCCGAATCAGGGGCGGGTATTGAGGGGGTCGGTCCCTCGGAAGCCCGGGTGGTCGAAGAGTCCTGGGCCCTTCGTGAGGCTCTCCGAGTAGTAGAAATCCGGGTCGAAATGTTTGTCCTTCCAGACGTACCAGTCGGGCTTCTCGATCTCTTCGTACTCGAAGATCATCATCGAGCCGCCCATGTCCTTGCCGGCGTTCGTCACGTGGTCGTCGACGTGGTCGTGCGTGATCCAGAGGCCCGGATTGTCCATCTCGACGATCAGGTCGTATCGCTCGCCTTGTTCGACATGGACGACGTCCGCCCGGTACGGCGCGGGCAAGGGGAGACCATCTTTGTGGGTGACGAGCACGTCGTGTCCGTGGAGGTGGAATCCGGCTTCAGCGCCCGCACCGAAGAGACGCAGGCGAACGATGTCGCCCTTCTTCACGCGAAGGGGCTGCGTCAACGGGAACGACTTGGCATTGATCGAGTAGTAGTCGCGGACTTCGGCGGGATGACCGCCCACGCCGTAACGATCGGCGAGCTTCGAATTCCAGCCCGAGAACATGAGGATGGCGTCTTTCGTGACCTTCTTCTCGAGGTCGGTGCGCTCGAGCGGATCGACGACGAACGGGCCCCACATGCCGCGGATCGCGATGTGTTCCGCGACGTTGACGTGGCAGTGGTACCAGAGGGTGCCGGGTCGGGTCGCGATGAAGTGGTAGGTGAAGCTGCCGCCCGGCGGCACGGGCAGCTGGGTCACGTTCGGGACGCCGTCGCTCTGCCAGGTGCCCTGCTGGTGCATGCCGTGCCAGTGGATGGTGTGGTCCATCGTCGTCAGGTTCACGAATTTCACCTTGACCTCGTCGCCCTCGCGGACTCGAAGCAGGGGGCCTGGCACCTGACCGTTGAAGGCCCAGACCTTGGCCGTGAATCCCGGCGCGACCTCGACTTCGGTCTCCTCGACCCGGATCTCGAACTCGCGCAGCACGCTCTTGCGATACTTCTTCTTCAGGGCGGCGGGCGGCGGCGGTGCGACGACGTCGCTCTCGTTCGCGGTGGCGGGAGCGGAGGCAGGGAGCGCGGCGGGCGTTGGCGGCTGGCTCGGCAGGGTCGGATTCTGGCCGGCGGGTCCCGGTACCTTGGCGGGCTCGCGCGCTGCTGCGGAAGCGAGCTCGATTCCGGAGTCGGAGGGCGAAGTGTTCGAGAGCTCTCGTAGATGACGGACGAGCGACCAGACTTGATCGTCGCTCAAGAGCGCCCGCCAGGGCGGCATCAGGACGGATTTGCCGACGGCCGGCCCGCCGCCGGTGATCGCATCGAAGAGCTCCTGGTCGCTGCGGGTCGCCATTTCCCGGGAGTCGGTGTGGTCGCGCGGCTGCACTGCGAGCGCCGGGACGTTCAATCCCTTGCCGTTCCCGGAGAGTCCGTGACAGGCGGTGCAATAGGTTCGATAGATCAGCGCCGCGCCGTCGCCGTCGGCAGCCGCAGCCGAGCCGGACCAGACGATCGCGAATGAGATCCAGACTGCGATTCGGTGACGACTCGCCATCATCTTGCCTCCTGGCTCAGCAGTCGCAGGTATTCCATCAACTTGCCGACCTCGATGGGCTGGAGCGCATAGCCCGGCATGGGGGCGACGGGATCCCAGTTCTGGGGATTCGCGATGTACGCGGCAAGAAAGGCGGGTTGCAGCCTCGACCAGCCGTCCATGAGGTCCGGACCGGAGAGCGGTGGACCACTTGCGGTCGTCCGGTGGCAGGAGCCGCAGCCCTTGAACTTCACGAAATTGAGTTCGGCGAGCATTCGCGGGACCTGCGCTGGAGCAGGGGCTGGATTCGGGAGCAGCTCAGACCCCCAATCGCGCGATTCGAGGGCCGAGACGACGGAGCCGATGCGATTGGACGGAACGGTGGGGTGCGGAGCCGGAGCAGCGGCGAGTACATCACCCGTTTCCGAAGAGGAGGTGAGCTCGAAAGGCCGGATTCCGGCGGGGCGGATCGGTTTCGGATCGGCGAGCCAGGAGCGGAGCCACTCGGGCCGATATTTGCTGCCTGCATAGAAGAGGTCGGGCCCCTTGCGCGCGGCGAACCTCGCGAGCGTCCGTTCCGCTCGGGGGATGGGCTCGAGTTGATGGCAACCGGCACATCCGAGCTCCTCGAGCACGTCGCTCCGGGCTTGGATCGGGGTGACGGCGATGACCGCGAGAATTCCGCAGAGCCCCACCCGCGCGAGGCAGTCGATCGATTGATGCCGCGAAAGTGGCGTTCTATTCTCGACAATTGATCGCCTCCCGATTTCCGATGAGCACGTCGGGGAGATCGCCATGCGGTGCCCACGACGATTAAAGTAGTAATCGAAATACTACAATTAGAGGCGAGCTGTCAACCCACAGGGGGCTCTTTGTCATGCGGCTCACCCAGTTCACCGACTACGGGCTGCGGCTGCTGATGTATCTCGCCAGTCGCGAGGACGAATTCGTCACGACCGAGGTGATCGCCGGAGTCTTTCGCGTCTCGCAAGAGCATCTGCTCAAGGTCGTTCGCCGTCTCTGCGAACTCGGCTACATCGAGGCGAAGCGGGGCGCGCACGGGGGCGTGCGATTCGTCCCGTCGACCCGCGAGTCGTCCGTCGGCAGCGTCGTCCGCAACCTCGAGCCTCAGCTCCTCGTCGAGTGCTTCGACCCGGCTTCGAATACCTGCCCGATCCTGCCGATTTGTGGGCTTTCGTCCTTGCTCATGCGTGCCAACGACGCCTTCTTCGAGGAACTCGAGAGCGTCCGCATCGGAGAACTCGTGCGACCGAGCTCGATGCGATCGGCGCTCCCGATCGAATCGGCGGCGGTACCCGGCAAGCGGCGCGGGTCGACCCCCGTGCGCCGACAGCGAGCTGCGATGAAGGATTGATCGCGAAGATCCGATCGTCGATCACCCGGCCCAGCGCACTTTCGCTGGCGCGTAGGATGGACAAGAGGCCATTTCCCTGCCGCCGGTAAGGGTCATTAGGTCAACTGGACTCGGTCCGGGGCGAATTCAAGCTTTCCCGCCGACCAACGAGCTACCGATCCTGCGCCGCCCCCGGGACATCCCTATCGCGAGCAATGGAATCCCCGACCTACCGGATCCGGGATTCGATGAGTCCCCGACTCGGCCATGCCGATCAGGCGCCCTCGTCCTCGATCGGAGGTTCGTCGGCCGATTGGTCGAACTCCCACCCCGGATCGGATTGTCTCTCGACAAACGTCCCCTCGGACGCCCGATCGTCCGGCTCAGGCCCCTGTTCGATCGCGTCGGCTGTTGCGAGCGGCGGAGCCCGAGGTGGGAGCGCCAGACGCTCGAGGATCCTTTGCGCGACGCTCGCCTCCGTGATGGCGGCGAGGAGTCGCATCCGTCCGCCACATTTCGGACAGCGAAGCGCGTCGACCTCGAAGACGCGTTTCAGCAGTTCCGCCCAGGCGATCCGGCGAGGTCGCAATTCCTCTCGCTGTGCATGCCCTCTTCCTGGAGTCTCTAAGAGGGAGACGGCACGATCGACGAACACCTCGCTCTCCCCTCCCCCATCACCCGGGCCGACGACGACGGTCCGGGCGACGGTCGACCCGGCCTCCGATTCTGCAGCGGACCAGGCGCTCGACGTCGTCTCCTCGGTGCCGCTCCCCGCCGCCACGACCCGATCCCGCCCGCTCGCACACGGTGCGAGCACGCCGTGATACCGGACCTGATGCGCCCTCGGCGGCGGGATCAGCGGCGCCAATCGCTCGAGCAGCTCCCGCCGCTCCATCACGACGTGGGTCGTCCCGTCTCGCCAGGGTGTCTTGAGGCGATAGGCGATCCGTCCGTCCGTCATCTCCTCGAGTCGGCCGAGGGCCAGCGGCGGGCGGGCGACATAACGACAGAGCCGCTCGAGGCGCTGTCGATCCCGAGCCGGAACGGCGACGTCGGCGTGCAGGCTCATGCCGCCCTGGCGAACGCAGCGGGGCGGAACCTGGGCCCTCGCCTCGACGCCCGCCTCGTCTTCTCCGACCGGCTCGACCCGATCGCCGAGGCGTCGCCACGGCTCGCCTGCCTCGGGTCCCGTCGCGATGCGGGAGCGGATCGAGGCCGCTCCGAGCGCGGCCATCAGGGGATCGTCCTCCGCAAGCGGATCGGCGTCATCCCCCGCCCCGGTTCGCTCGAGCCGTTGCCGGATCCGGATGGCAGTCCCCGCCAATACGCGCGCGACGTCCTCGGTCTCCGGAGGCGGCAGGGCCACGAAGTCGCCCGGGCGATGCGAAGGACCCGGATAGACGCCATCCAGCACGAGGTATGGAAATGCGGCGCCAGGTTGAGCGCCGACCCGAAGCGCTGGATGAACGTGACCGAGCCGCATTGGCCCCTGCGGATCCCGCATAGCGCTCTCGCCCGGCGTCGCTGATCGGCGAAAGTGGAACGCAGGAAGCATCGCAGGACCTCGGTCGTGAGCTTCGCATTCCAGGCCAGCGATACCGGAAGCGGATAGGGAAGCGTGAGGACCCACTGCCGGATCGGGACCTCCGGCAGAACGCGGTCGACGAGGTGGGCCGCGGTGTCCGGCCATGCGGCGACCGCCGCAGGACGGGCAGAAGCCGCGGCCTTTGCACGAGAAGGCGACCACGCGGTCGCATCCACATCCATCACAATGGACCCGGATGAACCCGTGCGCGAGATGCCGCACTCGAGATAGGCGCGGATCTCGCGCTCGACGAAGCGGGCGACCGGCGCGCCCGCGGGAGCGAGCCCGCGCCATGAACGGCTCGAGCTCTCCACGAACCACTTCGTGGAGGAGCGTCTTCTCGGGCTCGTGGCGGGCGTAGTCGGCGAAGGCGAATCATCCGCCGGGACCGGACGGGGCCGTGCGTCGGCCGCTCAGGAGCATTCCGGCACGCGGCGTCCTGATCGAGTCGTGAACGCTCCTCCACGGCCAGCCGCCACGCGAGATGCGCAAGCGCGCACCCGGGGAGACTCGACCCGGCGGCTCGGAGAGCCGGCGTGTCGCACGCCCGCGAGTCCGGACGAGACGCAGCGGTCGATCCGAACGGCCCTGCCCGCGATGGGAAGCATCCCACGCTTGCTCGACATGCATCGAGTCGTCCCATCCCCTCGCCGCCAGAGAGAGCGTGTGCTTCCCTACGCCCATGATCGATCCCCGCCTCCTCGAAGAACGCCGCGACGAGATCGTCCGGAGCTGCCAGGCGTCATTTCCCGGCCGACGTCGACGGCACGATCGCGCTCAACCGCCGGACGAACGCCCTGCGGACCGCCCTCAACGAGACGAATCGCCAGCGCAACGAGCATCAGAAGGCCGGCAAGCAGAAGCTCGACCCCGCCGCGCGCGATGCGCATACCGTCGAGGGTCGCCGCCTCAAGGATGAGGTCGCGGCCCAGGAAGAAACGCTGCGCCTCGCCGGAGACCGAGCTCGAGGCGGCGCTGCGCGGGCTCCCGAACTTCCTGCATCCCGAATCGCCCCGCGGCGGCGAAGCCGACTTCAAGGTCCTCGCGACCTGGGACCCCCGCGAAATTCGACTTCCCACCCGCGGATCACCTGAAACTCGCGACCGCCCTTGATCTCGTCGACTTCGAGCGCGCGGCAAAGGTCGCGGGCCAGAAGTTCTACTACCCGAAGCGTGAGGCGCGCTGCTCGAGCTCGCGCTCCAGCGCTCCGCCCTCGACCAGATCGTGCCCGAGGGCTTCGTGCCGATCGTGACGCCGGATCTGGCGCGGCCCGACGTGATCGAGGGGTCGGCTTCAGCCCCGCGGCGAGGAGAGCCAGATCTACCCGTCGCCGGCCACGACCTCTGCCTGATCGGCACCGCCGAGATCACCCTCGGCGGCATGTACGCCGACTCGATCTTCTCCGAAGACGAGCTGCCGCTGAAGCTCGCCGGCGTCTCCCATTGCTTCCGGACCGAGGCGGGCGCCCACGGCCGTGAGAGCCGCGGGCTCTACCGCGTCCATCAATTCAGCAAGGTCGAGGTGTTCGTCTTCTGCCGCCCCGAAGACTCCGGAGGCGCAGCATCAGGAGCTGCTCCGCCTCGAACGCAAGATCTTCGACGCCCTCGAGATCCCCTATCGCGTGATCGACATCGCGAGCGCCGACCTCGGCGCACCCGCCTATCGCAAGTTCGACCTCGAAGCCTGGATGCCCTCCCGCGGCGAGTCGGGCGACTTCGGCGAGATCACGAGCACCTCGAACTGCACCGACTTCCAGGCCCGTCGCCTGAAGGTCCGCTTCCGAAGGACGAAGGACGGCGGCGACGGCAAGAAGAACGAGCTCGTCCATACGCTGAACGGCACCGCCATCGCGAACGCCCGCGCGCTCGTCGCCATCCTCGAGAACCACCAGCAGAAGGACGGGAGCATCCGGATCCCGAAGGCCCTCGTCCCCCTACCTCGGCACGGATCACATCGGTCCGCGTTAGGCGGCCCGAGCCGGAATGGCGCGCGCGACCCCGAACGGCGAGTCCCTTCCCGTGAGCGCGCCGACCCGCCGAACCTCGTCCTCGGCACCGCCGGCACATCGACCACGGCAAGACGGCGCTCGTCCGCGCTGACCGGCCAGGACACCGACCGCCTCCCCGAGGAGAAGGCCCGCGGCATCACGATCGAGCTCGGCTTCGCGACCTCGAGCTTGCGAGGGCGGGGCGCGCCTCGCCGTCGTCGACGTGCCGGGCCACGAGCGCTTCGTGCGCACGATGGTGGCCGGCGCCTCGGGCCTCGACCTCGTGCTGCTCGTCGTCGCCGCCGACGAAGGCGTGATGCCCCAGACCCGGGAGCACCTCGCGATCTGCGAGCTATTGGGCCTGACACGCGGGCTCGTCGTCCTCAACAAATGCGATCAGGCGGACGCCGAGATGCGCGGGCTCGCGGAGGAGGAGGTCCGCGACCTGCTGCGCCCGGGGCCCTTTGCCGACGCGCCGATCCTCGCGGCGAGCGCGGCGGACCGGCGAGGCATCGACGCCGTCCGGGCGGCGATCGAAGCGCTGGTCGAAGAGGAGTGGAGGAGGAGTCAGCGCGGGTCGAGGGCGGGGTCGCGGGATCCGTCGTGACGCGGTCGAGGGTCGCCCCGGCCGCGCGGGACGACGAGCGCCCCGCACGGCTCTTCGTCGATCGCGTCTTCGAGAAGCACGGCTTCCGGACGATCGCGACGGGACCTGGTCGGGGCGGCGCCTCGAGACGGGCCGGTCGGTCTCCGTCGAGCCGGGCGGGCGGCGGGCGCGGATCCGCGGGCTCGAGCGCCATGGCGAGGCGGTCGCGGCGGCGGAGTCCGGCCGCGGAACGCCGTGAATCTGCGGGGGCTCGCGCTCGATCAGGTCGCGTGCGGCGATCGCGGGTCGCGAGGAGGGCGCGCTCCTCGCGCGACGCTCTTCGACGCGGAGCTCGACTGGCTCGCAGCGAGCGCTTCCTCGAGGACCCGACCTCCGTCGAGCTGCTCGTGGGAACCACCGAGCGGCGCGCCCGCATCGCCCCGATCGGTGCCGATCCGATCGGCCCCGGCGAGCGCGGCTTCGCGCATCCACGTCGAGGGCGAGCCGCTCCATCTCCTGCCCGGCGATCGCTTCGTCGTGCGCGGCTTCGCGCGGGAGGCGGGCGTCGGGGCGACCCAGGGCGGCGGCCGCATCCTCGACGTCGCCCCGCCCCATCGCCGTCGCAGGGATCCGCGGCTCGCGGAAGAGCTCGCACGGCTCGCCCGGAGCGATCGGGGCAGCCTCGGCCGCCACGGCGATTCCGTCGGGCACGGGCCCCCGACTCGCACGGCTTGCAGGAGGAGGCCCGCTCGCCCGCATCGACGCGCCGGCCTGACGGCAGACGCGCCGCCAATGGCGCGCGAGACGCTTCGCGGCGGCCTCGACGCGGCCTCGACCGCCCGCCGCGGGCGGCACCGAGGGCCACCATCGTCCGCCTCGGCGCCGAGCGCATGTTGTCGGTCCCGCCGCGGCCGCCCGGCTCTGGACACGCTCCGCGTCATCCGGTCGACGCATTCCATGCCAGGGATCCGCTTGCCGCCGGCATGCCCCGCGCGACACTCGCCGGCCGGCTCCCGGACAACGTCCCGAGCGAGGTCGCGACCGCGCTCGTCGCACGGGAGGCCGCGGCGGGCCGGTTTCCTCGATCGAAGAGCAGCGCGTCCGGCGCGCGATTTCCGCGCGCGCCTCGACCCCAGAGCAGGCTCGCCCCGCGAAGGCCTCCTGCGCCGACTCGAAGAGGCCGGCCTCGAGCCGCCTGCCCTGCGCGTCCTCGCCGAGGCGCTCGGCGCCGACCCCGAGCCGCGCGGGCGCCTCGCCCACCATCTCGAGCGCCAGGGCGGTCTCGTCGCCGCCGCCGGAAGAGCTCTTTCGCGCGCGCCAGGTCGAGGCCCTGATCGCCCGGTGCTCGCCCATTTCGAAGCGCACCCTCGAGCTCGATACGCAGACGCTGAAGACCCTGATCGGCGCGAGCCGAAGGACGCGATGCCCCTGATGGCGCTGCTCGACGTCTGCAGATCACGCGCCGCGACGGGAGCATCCGCCGCCTGCTCCAACGCGCGCCCCGCATAGCCGCGGCCGCAGCGCCTGGCCGGAAAGACTCGCGACGCCCGCCGCGATCCATCCGCCCGCGCCAGCCTCCGGAGAGCCCGCGCTCGCCGAAGAGCGGCGCCGTGCCGAGGAACAGCACCAGCGCAGCGCAGATCGCGAGCACGACCTGCTCGTTCGTGAGCGCGGCGCTCGCCGCGCGCCGCCGCCGGCGGGCGCAGCAGCGCGATCAGGGTCGTCCGACCGCCGTCAGCGCAGCACCGTCGCGACGACGCCGGACCAACAGGCAGCCGCGATGCCCCGCGTGCTCGACCGCCGTCAGCACGTCGCGCCGGCCGACGAAGCCGATCGTGCCCGGGAAGCCCGCCAGCGAGAGCAGGAAGATCGCGAGCAGGGTCGCGCGCGCGGGGCTCTGCCGGCCATGCCCGCGAGATCGCCGACGTACTCGCAGGCCCGCTCGTGACGGGAGAACGAGGAGAGCGTCGTCGACACACCGACGATCGCGATGCTCGTCGCGATCGGGCGCCAGCACGAGTGGCGGCGCCCCATCGCCCCGCGTATCGACCAGCGCGAGCGCCAGGAACCCGCCTGGCCCACGGCGAGCCAGCCGACGAGCCTTCGCAGCCCCACCTGCACGGGCGCCATCGCATGGCCCCAGACGAGCGTCAGGCAGGCGAGGCCGCCCAGCCAGTCGGGAATCCGCCGGGCGAAGTCTGATGCGAGCTCCGGATCGGCGGCGAGCAGCAGCGAACAGCACGCGCAGGAGACGAGGAAGCAGGCGGTCTGCGCGGCGGTCGCCATGTGGGCGGCGACGGGCGGGCGCGCCTTCGTGCAGGTCCGGCACCCAGGGATGGAAGGGCGAGCGCCGCAGCGTGCGATCAGCCCGGTGAAGAGCAGGCCCGCGCCGACCTCGAAGAGAAAGGGTCGCGTGAGGGACGCCTGCGAGAGCAGGGCCAGATCGAGCCGACCCGTCGCGACGAAGAGGAACGCGATGCCGTGGGCGAAGACGAGGCTCGCGAAGGCGTGGGCGAAGAAGAGCTTCAAGCTCGATTCCGAGGACGAGAGCCGGCGCAAGTCGATCGCCACGAGTGCCGACCCCGGGCAGCCAGGCGAGCTCGAGAGACAGGAACGTCACGAGGAGGTTTCGGCTCGCCATCGCCGCCAGCAGCCCCGCCAGCGAGAAGAGCAGCAGGGCGATGGGCTCGCCCGGCCGCGAGCGCGCCATGCCGAAATGCGTCAACGAGAGCGCGAGCACGAGGAAGCTGACGACCAGGATCAACACGATCCCGACGGCGGCGAAGGCATCGATCGCGAAGGCCCCCGGCGCCGACCTCCCCTACACGACCGGCCAGCGCGAGGAACACCGAGCAGCGTCAGGACCGCGATCAAGCCGAGCCGGATCCCCGAGACCGCCGAGGCCCGCGTCGACTCGGCCGTCCGCGGACCGCGCGGGCCGCGCGAGCGCATCGACGAACAACACGACCGAGAGCGCCGGGGGACTCAACTCGGCTCCTCGCTGCCGGCCCCGCGATCGGCGGAAGCCCCCCCGTCGACCCGGGGGCGTCTCCGATTCAGGGAGGGCGCCCCATCTGATGCAGGATCTCGAGCACCGCCGGCTCGACCCGGCGCAGCAGCGGATTCGGGTAGGCGCCGATCGCGAGGATCGGAATCGCGATCGCGACCAGCATCGCGCGCTCGACGCCGTCGAGATCGATGAGGCCGCGATTCGCCGGCTCTTCCACCGGGCCGAAGAACACGCGGCGCTGGACCCAGAGCAGATAGGCGGCCGCGACGCCCATCGCGGCGAGCGCCGCGACCGACAGCTCGCGGGAGAGGTCGAGGCTGCCGAGCAGGACGAAGAGATCGCCGATGAACCCGCCGAGCAGCGGGAACCCCATCAACGAGAACACCATCAGCCCGAAGAACGCCGCGCAGACGGGCATCGGCCGCGCGAGGCCTCCGAAGGCCGCGACCTCGGTCGTCCCGCGGCGGAGCGCGAGGGCGCCGATCATCACGAAGATGCCCGCCGTCGCGAGGCCGTGGGTCAGCAGCTGGACGACCGCCCCCGTGAGCCCCTGGACGTTCATCGTCGCGATCCCGAACATCGCGAAGCCCGCGTGGCCGATCGAGGTGTAGGCGATCAGCCGATTGAGCTCCTTCTGGACCAGCGCGACGAGCGATGCATAAGCCCAGGGCGACGATCCCGACCAGCGCGAGGATCGGTCGCGCCTCGAGGGCCGCGTCGCGAAGAGCGGGAGCGCGAAGCGCAGGAGGCCGATCGCGGCGGTCTGCGCGAAGCCCGTCGCGAGCAGGATCGAGAGCCCCGTCGGCGAGGCGGCATGCGCCCCGGCAGCCAGAAATGCAGCGGCACGAGCGGGAGCCGCGTCACGAGCGCGACGGCCAGGATCCAGAAGAGCCGCGCTGATCCTCGCCGCGATGCGCAGATCGAGCAGCGTGCCCGCGCCCCCGGCCCGGTCGCCGGAGGGCCGCACGAGATCGAGGCTCGCGTGGCCGAGCTGGGCCTCGCTCATCTCGGCGAGGGCGAAGACGACGAAGAGCAGACCGGCGAGGCCGACGGACTCCGTCGCCCAGACGCGTCGCCACCCGGCCCGTCCTCGCCGCCCCAGCGGCCGAGCCAGACGAGGATCGGCGGCAGGCTCTGGGCCCAGAAGTAGAGGAAGCCGTGCAGGTTCAGCGACGTGATCGCGCCGAGCAGGCTCGACTCGAGCATCAGCACGACGAAGATCCAGCTGCGGACCGACTCCTCGGTCTCGCGCCGCGACGAGAGCAGCGCGATCGGCACGAGCCCGACCGTCGAGATCAGGAAGCAGAGCCCGATGCCGTCGACGCCGAGCAGCAGCCGCGGCTCCTGGGACAGCGCGCCGCCGACCGTCGCGACGAACTGTGGGCCCAGGCGCTCGGGATCGAAGCGCAGGGCGATGCCGAAGACCGCGAGCACGAAGGTCGCGAAGCCGGTCGCGAGGCCGGCGTCGCGCCAGACCCGCTCCGGCAGATGAGCGATGCCGAACAGCGTCTGCAGCGTGCCGAGCCTCGCGAGCGAGAGCGCGACCAGCGCCGGCAGGGCGACGACGACGAGCAGGATCCGATCGAAGAGCCACTCCATCGGACTAGTCCGCCAGCCAGGCGACGGACAGGAGCAATGCGATCACGCCCAACATCGCATAGCTCTGGACCCGGCCGTTCTGCAGCCGTCGAAGCCCGCTCCAGACCATCCGCCGCGCGATCCCGGCGCTCCCGGACACGACGCCGCGGTCGAGCAGCCGCGCCTCGACGACGCCCGCGAGCAGCAGACGCGAGAAGCCCCGCAGCGGCCGGACCAGCAAGCGGTCGATGCCCCGCTCGAGGTAGAGCGTCTCGCGCAGCCAGCCCGTCGCCGCGTCGAGGATCGGCCGAGGTGCGCGTCCGGGGGCGGCGCTGCGCACGCCGCCCCGGAGATAGCGACGCGCGGCGAAGGCGAGACCGGCGGCGGTCGACACGAAGCAGGCCCCGATCGTGCGCCAGCGCAGCGCGCCATCGAGGGGCGGATCCGGCGGGCCGCTGAGCGTCCGGGCGAGGAAGCCGCCGACGGTGTCGATCCGCTCGATGCCGAGCAGATCGCCCCAGAACTGGGCGGGCGAGAGCATGCCGACGCTGATCGACAGGATCGCGAGCAACGTCAGCGCATACTGGATCGCGCGCACCGGATCCTGGGCGACGCGCACGTCGGGCTCCTCGCCGTCGAGGATCCTCGGCGCGGGCCCGAAGAAGAGCAGGCCGTGGGCCCGGCCGAGGGCGAAGGCGAGCGCGGTCATCCCGACGAGGCTCGCCGCGAAGATCACCGGATGCCCGACGGCGTCGATCCAGGCGAGCAGCTCCTCCTGCGCGAAGAAGGTCCCGAGCGGGAACAGGCCGACGACCGCGAGCCTGGAGATCGCCGCCATCGCATGGGTCCAGCGCATCGAGCGCGCGAGGCCGCCGGGCTTGCGCAGGTCGGTGTCCCCTTTGCGCTCCGCCTGGACGATGCCGAGCACCAGCACCCAATGGGCCTTGGCGTAGGCGTGCGAGAGCAGCAGGAACGTCGCCGTCGACGGGGCACCGAGCCCGATGCCGATCAGGACGAAGCCGAGACTCGCCGTCGTCGACGCGGCCACGAGCCGTTGCAGGTCGAGCTGTGTCGCCGCCGCGAGCCCGCCGAGCACGACGCTGCAGGCGCCGACCCAGACCAGGATCGTCATCGAGACCGGCCCCTGGTCGAGCAGGAAGGAGAGCCGAAGGAGCCCATAACATCCCGCCACCACCGTCGTCGACGACTGGATCAACGCCGTCGCCGACGCCGGCCCCTGGGCGGATCCGGCCAGCCAGAAATGGAGCGGGACCTGGGCGCATTTCGTGATCGCCGCGACGACGACGCCGCCGACGATCAGCTCGAGCAAGGGGAAGCCGCCGCCGCCGAGCCAGCGCGGCAGCTCGACCTGCGAGCCCTCGAGCAGGCGGAACGCCGCGAGCACGCCCTCGAAGGAGAGCGTCGGTGCGCCCGAACGCGCGAGTCCGTCGAAGAGCAGCAGGATGGAGGCGAGCAGCGCGAGGTCGCCGACGCGACCGACGACGAAGGTCGTCGCGCCGGCGCGGGCCGCCTTCTTCGATTCGAAGTTGAAAGAGGAAACGAGCTGCGTCGCGACACCGACCCCGGCCCAGCCGAAGAAGAACAGGATCAGGTTGTCGGCGAGCAAGAGGACGAGCGTCGAGCCGACCAGCAGGTCGAGCAGCGCGAAGAGCCGGTGGACCTGATCGCTGGCCAGGGCGCCGCCCTGGATCCGGCCGAGCACGTAGAGATAGACCGCGAGCGCGATCGAGGTCACGACGACGCAGCAGACCGCGGAGAGCGGGTCGAGGCGCAACGACAGGTCGGCGCTGAAGTTGCGCGCCCCGACGCCGCCGCCGAGCCAGGGGCCGACGCGGTCGACGATGGGCGCGTGGGCCTCCTGTCCGACGAGGTCGAAGACCGAGGCGGCGGAGAGCACGAACGAGATGCCGACGGCGAGGGTCGAGAGGAGCCAGACGGTGCGCGGGGCGATCTGGAGGCGCAGCAGACCGATCATCGCCGCATGCAGCAGGGCCGCGGCGAGCGGGAGCAACGCGATCCAGCGGATCAGCGAAGCCGTCAGTCCCTCGTCCCATTCGACCACTTTCGCGCCCCCCAGCGCCCCATCCCGGGCGGACCGTCCCGTGCGACCCCGACCTCTGCGGCTCGGGTCCGCGGTCCCGGTCCGCGTCCCGCCTAACCCTCGAGCAGTCGTGCTTCCTCGGCGTCGATCGAGCCCTTGCGCGCGACGCGGGCGAAGACGAGGGCGAGACCGACCACGATCTGCAGACAACCCACGACCGCGACGCAGAGCGCGAGCCCGCCCGCCTTCACCGCCTGCCCCGCCTCCCCCGAGAGCAGCCCGAAGGCGATCGCGAGCGCCGACACCGAGGCCCACGCCAGCCCGAGCCCGACCAGCATGCCGACGAGGCTGCGCCGCAGCACGAGCCCGAGCAATCCGATCCAGAAGAGCGCGAGGGCGCCGAAGACGAGCCATTGCGGGTCGGTCGTCGCGATCGTCATCTCATCCCGCCTCCGGACCTTCGTCGCGCAGCAGCCAGAGCGCCGTCAGGAGCCCCGCCGCGAGCAGGATGCCGACGAGCAGTGCGAGCTCGTTGCCCGCGCCGAGAAAGAGCCCGCCGAGGGCGGTCGGATCGATCGCCGGGCCGTGCTCCCCCGGCGCGAGGCGGTCGTCGAGCTGTCCGCGCGAGAGTGCGCGGCGCGCGATCAGGGCGAGGCCCGCCCCGAAGATCGCGAGCGCCGCGAGGCGCGCCGCGATCGTCCGCCAGGCCGGCGCCGCGAGATGGTCGCGGTCGACGTCGACGAGCATCCAGCCGAAGAGCTGCAGGATCGCGAGCCAGACCAGCCCGAAGAGCACGAAGCAGAGCGCGAGCACTCCGCCCCCCGCCGCGAGAAAAGCGAGCCCGAGGGCCGCCATCGCCGCATGACCCGCGAGCACCGAGCGCGTCAGGACCTGCCCGAGCACGACCGCCAGGAGCGCGCTCACGAGCGCGACGAGGAGCGCGATCTCGACGAGGAGACTCATGCCGCCCCCCTTCGCGCCGCTTCGGCGAGCAGGGAGAAGGCCGCGACGAGCAGCAGGTTCGAGAAGGCGAGCGGGAGCATCCGCCGCGTCACGATCCGGATCCACTGATCGTCGCGGAGCGCGGGCGTCGCCCGCGCCGCCCGCGCGACCAGCGCCAGCACGAGCGCCAGCTTCACGACGAAGACCCCGATCTCGATCACGGCGGCCAGCAGCGCCGGCAGCCCGACACCGAAGAGCGGCACGAGCGGCGCCACGATCCGCTCGCTCGGGAGGTACGGAATCGCGCCCGCGCCGAGAAAGAGGGCGACGAACAGGGCGGCTCCCAGCACGGCGGCGAGACGCTCTTCCGCGCGCGCCCAGTAGAGCTCGCCCGGGTCGTCGTCGTGGCCGAAGGCCGAGAGCCGCACGCTTCCGCCGACGGGATCGAGGGCGAGCGGGCGACGGGTCAGGAGGCCGAGCACGGGCACGAAGAGCAGCGCCGTCAGCGGCTGACGGAACACGAACCAGGCCGGCAGGCGCAGCGCCTCGGCGAACGCGGCCGCGGGGCCGGTCGTCTCTGCCCCGGCGAGACCGACGAGGGGAGCGAGCGGCGCGAAGAGCGCCTGCTGATCGAGCGCGATCGCGTGGATCCGCAGCGAGCCCGCGTCGAGGGCGAGCGGCGCGAGCACGACCGCGAAGGTCGCCATCAGCGCGAGCACGCGCCCCGCGAGCCGCACGCAGGCGAGCCGCGCGAAGACGCTCGACTCCGAGAGGCCGACCGCGACCTGGGCGATCGCCGCGAGCAGGACGAAGAGGATCAACGCGACGAGGCCGTGCTCGAGGTCGACGACGACGAGGGGGAGCGCGTCCGGGCCCGAGCCGAGGCGGCCGGCGAAGGGCACGAGGGCGAGGCCGCTCGCCAGGGCGATGCAGGCGACGGCTCGGGCGGTGAAGCGCAGACCGCGGGCGCGTTCGGAGACGATCGTGCGGGCGCGGACGATGCGCGCCCCGCCGGCCAGCGCCCGGGCCACCATCGAGTGGCCGGGCGGCCATTCGAGCCCGCCGCCCCAGAGCGCGCGCCGGGGCCCGAAGCCCGGCCGGTCCGCGTGGAGCGAGACCCGCGCCTTCCGCTCGATCGCCGCACAGCCGACGAGCGCCAGCGAGATCGCGGCGAACCAGACGAAGGCGAGCGCGACGCCTAACATCGATGGCCCGTCCCGTGACCGGCTCGATCGCCGCAGCCCGCGAGCCGCCCGCCCACGCGGCGAGCCGGCACCGCGGCGACGGACTGCGCCCCACCGCTCACGAGCCCGCGCTCCGGCGCCGCGCGTGGAGCGTCACGAGCAGGATCGGCAGACAGAGCGAGAGCGCCCCTTCGACCGCGGCGAGGCCGTCGCGGGCGAGCACCCCGACCCCGAGCAGCACGATCACGGCGGGCAGCACGAGCAGCGCCGAGGCCAGCAGCGTGCGGTGCATCCGGACCGGATGACGGGGCGAGCGCTGGGCCCGGGGCGAATGGCCGAAGGCGATCGGCTCGACCGGGATCCGGGCGCGCAGGTCCGCAGGGAGGAAGAGGCGGACGAGGGCGGCGCTGATCGGAATCGCGACCAGAGCCAGGGCCAGGAGTCCCACGAAGACGAGCCAGGCCAGCGGATCGAGCATTCCGAAAACTAGCCGTGGGGTCCCGACGGGTCAACGAAAGTGGCTCCGCCGCCAACTGATCTAGAGTAGAAGGGTGAGCACACCCACCGCTGTCCTCGGCGCCGGTAGCTTCGGAACCTGTCTCGCCGTCCTCGCCGCCCGGGCGCACGACGTCGCGATCTGGTCCCGCCGCGAAGACGTGGCGACGTCGATCAATCGCGATCGCCGCAATCCCCGCTATCTCTCCGACGTCGAGCTGTCCGGCGCGATCGAGGCGACGACCGAGCTGCGGGCCGCGCTCTCGGGCCGCGCGCTCGTGATCGTCGCAGTGCCGAGTCAGCAGCTGCGCGGCGTGATGGCGGCGGCGGCGCCCTTCCTCGAGCCCGGGGCGATCATCGTGTCGGCGGTGAAGGGGATCGAGTTCGAGACCGGCCTCACGATGCACGGCGTGCTGCAGGAGGTCCTCGATCCGGTCCACCACCCGCGCCTCGTCGCGCTCTCCGGCCCGTCCTTCGCCTCGGAGATCGCGCGGCGGCGGCCGACGATGGTGACCCTCGCCTGCTACGAGGAGGCCTTCGCGATCTCGGTCCAGGCGGCGCTCTCCTGCCCGTGGTTCCGCTGCTACACGGAGACCGACGTGATCGGGGTCGAGACGGCGGGGGCCCTCAAGAACGTGATCGCGATCGCAGTCGGCATCTCCGATGCCATGGACGGCGGCCACAACGCCCGCGCCGCCCTCATGACCCGCGGCCTCACCGAGATCACCCGCATCGGCGTCGCCCAGGGCGCCCATCCCGAGACCTTCCTCGGCCTGGCCGGCATCGGCGATCTCCTGTTGACTTGCACCGGCGACCTCTCGCGCAATCGCCGCATCGGCCTGGGCCTCGGCCGCGGGCGCAAGCTCGACGAGATCGTCGCCGAGCTCGGCGAGGTCGCCGAAGGTGTCCAGACCACCCGGGCCGCCGTCCGCCTGGCCGAACGGCTCGGGGTCGAGGCTCCGATCACGAACATGGTCCGCTCGATCATCGATGGGGAGAAGACCCCGGCCGAGGCGGGCTACGAGCTGATGACGAGACAGCTGCGCAGCGAACGCGATCACGACCAGGAGCACGACGCGCGGCGCGACGCTCCGCGCGACCCGCAGCGCGACCCCAAGCGCGGCCAAGAAGTCTGAAGCGAATGCGTTCGCAAATTGCCAACACCCCATGACCACAACGGAATTCACCCTCGACCAGGCCCCGATCGGCCGCCTCGTCCGGGTCGTCGGGGTCGCCGGCGACGACGGCATCACGCGCCGTCTCGCGGACCTCGGCGTGCGCTCCGGGATCATCGTCGCGTGTCTGCGACGGGCACCGCTCGGGGATCCCTCGGTCTTCGAGCTCTGCGGCTACCAGCTCTGCCTGCGCCGGTCGGAAAGCGCTCGCGTTCGCGTAATGGATGCCGGGATCGATGCCGGGATCGAAAGGAAGCGGGATCGAAAGCGGAATCAGGGGCGGGCGCGAACGCGGGGGGACGGCATGAGCGCTGGCCGCGTCTTCGCCCTGCTCGGCAGCCCGAATGCCGGGAAGACGACCCTCTTCAATGCGCTCACCGGCCTGCGCGCCCGGGTCGGCAACTACCCGGGCGTCACCGTCGAACGCCGGGAGGGCCCCCTCGATCTCGACGGCGTCCCCGCCCGGCTGATCGACCTCCCCGGGACCTACGGGCTCACGCCGATCAGCGCCGACGAGGCGGTCGTGACCGAAGTGCTCGCGGGCCGGGTCGAGGGGGTCGACCGACCGGAGGCGTTGATCCTCGTCGCCGACGCCTGCTCGCTCCCCCGCAGCCTGCCCTTCCTCGGCGAGGCGCTGCGGCTCGGGCGCCCGGCCTGCGTCGTGCTGACGATGCTCGACGAGCTCGCGGCCCGGGGCGGAAAGCTCGACCTCGCGCGCCTCGAGGCGGCCCTCGGTGTCCCCGTCATCGGGGTCGTCGGCCACCGCGGCCGCGGCGTCGACCGCCTGCGCCAGCTGCTCGCGCGCCCGGACGACTGGTCGCGCCCGCCGATCCTCCCGCCCGAGGACCGCCGCGAGCGCGAGGCCTGGGCCGACTCGATCGCGGCCCACGTGATCGAGACCCGCCCGGCCCGCCATCGCCTGACCGAACGGATCGACTCGATCGTGCTGCATCCGGTCTGGGGCTCGCTGCTCTTCGTGCTCGTCATGCTGACCTTCTTCCAGCTGATCTTCCGCTGGGCCGGTCCGGCGATGGACGCGATCGATGGCCTCGTCGCCATGCTGGCGAATGCAGCCCGGAGCGGGCTGCCGGCAGGTTGGATCGCCGACCTCGTCGCCGATGGCCTCATCGCCGGCGTCGGCTCGGTCGTGATCTTCGTGCCGCAGATCGCGATCCTCTTCTCGCTCCTCTATCTGCTCGAAGATCTCGGCTACATGGCGCGGGCCGCCTTCGTGATCGACCGCGCGATGGGGCGGATCGGGCTCGAGGGGCGCTCGTTCGTGGCGCTGCTCTCGTCGTATGCCTGCGCGGTGCCCGGCATCATGGCGACGCGCACGATCCCCTCGCCCCGCGATCGCCTGGTCACGATCCTGGTCGCGCCCCTCATGACCTGCTCGGCGCGGCTGCCCGTCTACACGCTGCTCATCAGCGCCTTCGTCCCGGATCGAGCGGTCGCAGGCCCGCTGCGGCTGCAGGGACTCGTGCTCCTCGCCCTCTACGTGGGCGGGGCGACGGCGGCGCTCGCGGTCGCGGCGATCATCCAGAAGACCCTCGTCCCGGGCGATGGCCTCCCCTTCACGATGGAGCTGCCGACCTATCGCCGGCCGACCTTCGCGCTCTGGGCCTCGCAGGTCCTCTCGAGCGTGCGCGCCTTCCTGCGCCGGGCGGGGACGATCATCCTGCTCGCGACGGTGGCCCTCTGGCTATTGCTCAACTTCCCGCGCGTCGAAGCGCCGCCCGGCCTCGACGCCCGCGCCGCCTCCGCCTACGCCCTCGAGCACAGCGCCGGCGGCCGCCTCGGCCACGCCCTCGAGCCCCTGATCGCGCCGCTCGGCTTCGACTGGAAGATCGGCGTCGGCCTCGTCGCGAGCCTCGCCGCCCGGGAGATCCTCGTCGCGACCCTGGCCCAGATCTACGCGACCGGCGGCGACGAGGGCGCCTCGCTGCGCGACGCGCTGCGGGCCGACCGCCATCCGGACACGGGACTTCCGGTCTTCACCCCGGCCACCGTCGGCGCGCTGCTCGCCTTCTTCGTGTTCGCCCTGCAGTGCACCTCGACGATCGCGATCATGCGGCGCGAGACGAACTCCTGGCGCTGGCCGGCGTTTGCCTTCAGCTACCTGTTCGCCCTGGCCTACGGCGCGAGCTTCCTGACCTATCGCGTGATCGGCTATGCGGTCGGAGCGCCCTCGTGAGCGGGGCGATGCGAGGGCCCGTGGCGAGCGAGGCGCGGCGCATGATCGGCTATCGTGGCGCCATGCTCCGTCCGCGCCCCGCCCTGGCCCTGCTCGCACTCGTCGCCCTCCTGCCGATCGTCCTCGCGACCGGCTGCGCGAGCCGTCCGCGCCGCCATTCGATCATCAATCGGACGGGCATGCAGGTCGATCTCGTCCGCTACGCCCGGGGCTTCAAGACCGAGCCCCAGGACTTCGCGCATCCGGCGATCGTCTCGAAGGAACGCCTGACCCACATCCTCGGCGCCATCGAGATCGAGTCCCGCGAAGACAAGAAGAGCGCCGCGACGATCCGCCAGCCGGGCATCCATCCGGAGCTGCTCGAGCCGATCGCAGAGGCCCTCTCCGAGGGGCTGCGGCAGGCGGGCCCCGACGAGGAGATCGGGATCCAGGCGGTGCGCAAGGAGCGCAGCCTCGGGATCTTCCACACGAAGTACCTGACGACGCTGCTCGCGTGGGTCAAGGGCGAGTATCTCTACGTCCAGCTCCACCGCACCGATTGGCTGGTTCCCCAGGCCAAGGAGGACAAGCCCCTCCCCGAGCCGGTGCGCGACACGCGCCCGATGGATTTCCGGGTCGTCTCCGGCGAGCACCTCTTCTTCGCCGGTCCCCAGACCCTCGAGATCGACTTCCGGAGCGACGTCTTCCGGACCGCCTATCATCTGCCCGGCTCGACCGGCGGGACGAAGCTCCGGCGCGAGGTCCTGCTCGAGTCCCCGATCCCCGCCTCGGAGCGCCGGGTCGACGACGATTCGGGCGTGAGCCTCGATCAGCTGAACCCCGAGCAGCTCCGCGCGCTGGCCGACCTCGAAGAGGATCGCCGCTCGGGACGGATCACCGAGCAGGCCTATCAAAAGGCCCGCCGCGAGCTGCTTCGCCCCCGCTGAGCCCCGCCCCGACACCACCCCGGATCCCCCCGGAGCCCCCGGAGACCGCGCCCGATGATCTATCTGCTGCAAGCCATCGCCATCGCCGTGCTCGCCCTCCTCGGCCTGCGCCTGCCGAAGGGCCCGACCCGCGCTCGGCTCCTCACCGCGCTCAAGGCCTGGACGACCGTCGTCTGCTTCTGGGCCCTGCTGGCCCACCCGATGAAGAACGAGGCGGGCGAGGAGGTCATCGCGCTCCAGCTGATCGCCGAGATCCTCGGCCAGGTCGATCCCGGGACGTTCTGGCTCTTCGTCGGCCTCGCGACCAGCATCAAGGTCGTCGGCATGCTCTCGTCGATGTGGCGCTGGAAGCTGATGCTCGTCGGCCAGGGCATCGAGCTCCCCTTCAAGCACATCTTCGGCTCGTTCCTGATCGGCCGCGCGATCGGAACCTTCCTGCCCTCCACCGCCGGCCTCGACGGCTACACCCTCTTCGACGCCGCCCGCTTCAGCGGTCGCTCGGTCGAGGTCACCGCGGCGAAGTTCGTCGAGAAGGTCTGCGGCTTCTCCGGCGTCTTCATGACCTTCCTCGCGACGCTGCCCTTCGGCATCGCGATCTTCGGCGAGAACGCACGCTTCTTCGCGATGGCGTCGGTGCCGATCGCCGCCGGCGTGATCGGCGGCCTCGTGGTGACGCTGCTCTTCCCGGGCTTCGTGCAGTGGATCCTCGCGACCGTCCCGATCCCGGCGAAGCAGCGCATCACCGGCCTCGTCTCGCGCATCTCGAGCTCGGCGGCCGCCTATCGCACGCGGCCGGGGCTGGTCCTCCAGATCCTCTTCCTGTCCTTCCTCGTCCACTTCACGACCGCCGCGATGTACTACTTCACGGCGCTCGCGATCGGCGCGGTGGGCGCGGATTTCTGGGAGGTGACCTTCGGGTCGTCGATCCAGATCTTCGTGACCGTGATCAGCCCCTTCACGATCGCGGGCGAAGGCATCCGCGAGGCCGCGCAGTACGTCCTGCTGAAGGAGCAGATCGGCGGGCCCGAAGCGATCGTCTCGGCGGCCCTCGGCTTCTGGGCGGCGGAAGCGCCGACCATGCTCGGCTTCCTGTTCTGGTGGGCCCGGGGCGCCGACTATCGTCCGGCCTTCGCCCGGGTCGACGGCGTCCAGGTCGACTACGACCTCGCGGCGCGCGAGGCGACCTCCCTCGACGAGGACGTCGACGTCACCGCCGGCGAGATCGCCGCGACGCCGATCGGCGAACGCCTCTGGCGCAGCGCGTCGGCGGGCTGCTTCGCGGGCATCGTGGCCGGCCTCGTGCTCGGCCTCGGCGAGGCGATCGTGATCGCCCGGGGCGGGCTCGGGACCGAGGCGCAGGTCTTCTGGTACGGGCCCCTGATGTGGGCCGCGGTGCTCGGCGGGCTCTCGATCCTCGGCGGGCTCTTCCTCGCGGTGCTCCCGATGGATCGGCAGGAGATCGGGAGCTGGGTCCCGCGGCTCGGGCTCGGCGCGTGTCTGGTCCCGTTCGGGCTCTTCGTCGTGCTCTTCCGGCTGCGGCGCGACGTGTATCTCGAGCAGATGCCGCCGCTGCCCGTGCTGCTCGGCGTGCTCCTCGGCGGGGCGGTGCTGCTCGCGCTGATCCTCGGTCCGCTGCGGCTGCTGCTCGCCCCGATCGCCGCGCGGCTCGCGACGCCCCTCGCGCCGATCGCCGCGCTGCTCCTCGGCGTCTTCGGCCTCGGCGGTGCGCTCTCCCTGGCCTACGCGCCGCCGGCTCCAGAGGAGCCCGCGAAGCGGGCGATCCCGGCCGGGCTCGCGAGCCGGCCCAACGTCATCCTCGTCATGGTCGACACGCTGCGGGCGGATCATCTCTCGTGTTATGGCGCCGAAATCCGGACGCCGAACCTCTGTCGCCTCGCCGAAGAGGGGACTCTCTACAAGGCCTTCTCCCACGCCTCCTGGACGAAGCCCGCCACGGCCTCGCTGCTCTCCTCGACCGTTCCCTCGACCCACCGCGCGATGTCGAAGCCCGCGTCGCTGTCGCAGGAGCTGACCCTCGTGTCGGAGGCCCTGCAGCAGGGCGGCTACACGACGGCCGGCATCGTCTCGAACGTGAACCTGGCCGAGAGCTTCGGCTTCGATCAGGGCTACGACGACTACTACTACCTGGCCCCGGACTACATCGCGCGAGCGCAGGAGTCGAGCTCGAAGCTCATCGTCTACCAGCTCGTCCGCCAGGTCGTGCTCGGCGTGCTCGGCGGAAAGAAGATCTGGTTCAACGACTACTACCAGGACTCGCAGGTCGTGAATCGAACGGCCTTCGACTGGCTCGATGCCCGGGGCGACGAGCGCTTCTTCCTGTTCCTCCACTACATGGATCCCCACGATCCCTACTTCGAGCATCCCTACAACGGCGTCGGCGTCGCCCGCGTCTCGATGCCCGAGCCCGATCCAAAGCTCGCCGACCGCCTCGCCACGCTCTACCGCGGCGAGATCGAATACCTCGACGTCCAGTTCGGCGAGCTCCTCGCGAAGCTCGAGGCGATGGGCGTCTACGACGACACCGTCATCGCCCTGACCGCGGATCACGGCGAGGAGTTCAACGAGCACGGCGGCTTCTGGCACGGGCTCACCCTCTATGACGAGCAGATCCACGTCCCGCTGCTCGTCAAGTGGTCGCGTCACGAGCGCCCGCCCGCGGAGCGCGTCGCCACCGGCCTCGCCCGCTCGATCGACGTCGCCCCGACGCTGCTCGGCACGGCGGGGATCCCGGTGCCCGAGTCGATGCAGGGCGTCGACCTGCGCCGCCCCTTCACGGAGCGCGCCGAGAAGGACCGCCAGGTCTTCTCCGAAGAGGATCACGAGGGCAACGTCCTCTGGTCGCTGCGGACCGAAGAGGAGAAGCTGATCGTCGCGAACGAACACAACCCCCGCGGCCTCCCAGCCCGCGAATACTTCGACCTCACGAACGACCCCGGCGAGACCGACCCCTTCAGCGAGCCCGACGCCGAGGCGCGGCTCGAGGAGCTGGCCCGACTCCAGCGCCTCGCCGCCGAGGGCAAGGCGGTCACGGGCGGGGCCGCCGAGATGTCGCGCGAGGACTGCGAGCGCCTGCGGGTGCTCGGCTACGTCGAGAGCTGCGACGGCGCGAAATGAATGAACGTGCACCGGACGAGAGCCGGACGAAGGAGGGATCGATGGATTCGAGACGAACGACGCGCGTGCTGGGCTTCATGGCGGTGCTGCTGCTGGCGGCGGCGACGCCGGCCCTGGCGGACAGCCACGGGGCCCACGCCAAGGGAACGGGCCCCGAAAAGAGCACGGCCCCCGGCAAGAGCGGCACCGGACCGAGCGCCGAGGACCGCGTCAAGATGGCGGAGGCCTACGAGAAGCTCGCGGCCTGCCTGCGCTCGACGCAGCCGATCGAGGAATGCCGCAGCGAGATGAAGGCGACCCATGCGGCCTGGGGCCACGGCAAGTCCTGCTCCGGCGGCAAGGGCTGTTCCCACGACAAGGCCTGCGCGGGCGGCAAGAGCTGCCCCCATGGCGAAAGCTGCCCGCACGGCAAGGATTGCCCGCATGGCGAAGCGTGCCCCCATGGCGACGCCTGCGACGGAAGCTGCAAGCACCACCGCCATCAGGGCGGCCACCACGGCCGCCAGGACGGCGACGCGCACGGCGAGATGTGCGAGAACGGGAAGTCGAAGAGCAAGGGCGACAAGGCCCCGGCCGCGGTCCCGAGCGCGCCGACGACGAGCAGCCCGGCCCAGTAGACGGGCCGCTCCGCCGCGGAGCCGGCCCTGTCGAACCGAGCGATGTGTGCGGACCCGGAGCACCGGGTCCGCATCCGCTCGTGAATCCGCCTCTCGACCCGATCGGACGCTCAAGCGCGCGCGGCTCGTGGACGACTCGTGTCCCGAGGTACTCCGATCCGTGGCCGAGCTCGCCCCCTCCCAGCTCTCCGACCTGCTCGATCGGGGCGACGAAGCCGCCATCCGCGCGCTCTTCGATTCGCTCTCCGAGAGCGACCGGACCCACGCCGCGAGCCGACTCCCCACCCTCGAGCTCGGCCGCCTCCTCGACATCCTCGGCTCCGAGGCCGCCGCAGGCCTGATCGAGGATCTGCCCCTCTCCCAGGCCGCCGCCGCCATCGAAGAGGTCGAGCCCCGGGCCGCCGCCGAGATCCTCGAGGCGCTCTCGAGCGACGACCGCGCCGACGTCATGGCCGAGGTCTACGAGGACGATCGGCGGGCGATCCTCGCGGCGGCCCCGGTCGAGACCGCCCGGGAGGTCCGGGCGCTGCTCGCCTACGACGCCGACACGGCCGGCGGGCTGATGCGCACCGAGTACGTGTCGCTGCGCTCGGGCCAGACCGTCTCGGCGGCCATCGACCAGATCCGGCGCGGGGCCGACGCCTACGCCGGCTATGCGATCCAGTACCTCTACGCCGTCGACGAGCAGGGCCGGCTCGAGGGCGTCGTCCCGCTGCGGGCGCTCCTGCTGGCCCGGGGCGAGGCGCGGCTCTCGGAGCTGATGGTGCGCGAGCCGGTCGTCTTCGGCGTCGAGGATCCCCTCGAGGCCCTCGCCCAGGTCTTCCGCAAGCAGGGCTTCCTGGGCGCCCCGGTGGTCGACTGGGACGGGCGGCTCGTCGGGGTCGTCGAGCGGGCCGCCGTCGACGACGCCTCGATCGACGTCGCCGAGAGCGACCACATGAAGTCCCTGGGCATCGCGAGCGGCGAGGAGCTCCGTTCGATGCCGCCGATGGAGCGCTCGCGGCGGCGGCTCGCCTGGCTGTCGGTGAACATCGTCCTCAACCTCTTCGCGGCGAGCGTCGTCGCGGCCTATCAGGACACGCTCCAGGCCGCGATCGCCCTGGCCGTCTTCCTGCCGATCATCTCGGACATGAGCGGCTGCTCGGGGAACCAGGCGGTGGCGGTCAGCCTGCGCGAGCTGTCCCTGGGCGTCGTGCGGCCCAGCGAGCTCGCCCACGTGCTCTCGAAGGAGGCCTTCGTCGGCGTGCTGAACGGGCTCGCCCTCGGGAGCATGCTGGCCCTGCTCGCCTGGGCCTGGCAGGGGAGCGCGACCCTCGGCGTCGTGGTCGGCCTCGCCCTGGCCGTCAATACGCTGCTCGCGGTCTCGATCGGGGGCACCACACCGCTCGTCATCAAGCGCCTCGGCTGGGACCCCGCCCTCGCCTCGGGCCCGATCCTCACGACCCTGACCGACGTATGCGGGTTCTTCCTGACGCTCCAGCTGGCGACGAGCCTGCTCCTCTGAGACCGGCAGGAAGGTCGGGGAAGGCGCAGGGACGGCCTTTCGAGGATTGCGCAGGCGGAGCCGAGCGCCGATCTTCCGACCTCCGAATCAACCCCACGTCCGCCATGCGAGTCGTCCTGCGCCCATGACCCAGGTCTTCCTCGAGCTCGATCACGAGCGGCCCGAGCGTCTCGCCCCCGCATGCGGGGAGGCCGTGCTGTTCAGCTCGAAGGCCTACGACAAGACCACGGGCAACGAGGACGCGGCGCTGTTCTGCGAGCTGCCGGGCTCCGTGACGGTGCTCGCCGTCGCCGACGGGGTTGGCGGGCTCCCGGCCGGGGCCGAGGCCGCGGCGACGGCCATCGGCGCGGTGCGGCGCGCGATCGAGCGGGCGGTCGAGCGGGCCGCGGACCGGGTCGCCGATCGCGCGGTCCATCGCGGGGACTACCGCGGCGAGAGCGACACGCTCCGCTCGGCCATCTTCGACGCCTTCGAGGACGCGAACGCGAAGCTCCTCGAGAAGGGCATCGGCGCGGCGACGACGCTCGTCGTCGTCGAGGTCCGCGACGGCACGGCCCGCGCCTATCATGCCGGCGACTCCGGAGCGATTCTCGTCGGCCAGCGGGGGCGCGTGCGCTTCGAGACGATCCCGCACTCGCCGGTCGGGTACGGTGTCGCAGCCGGAATGCTCGAGCCCTCGCAGACCCATCACCACGAGGAGCGCCACCTGCTCTCGAACTGCGTGGGCTCCCGCGACATGCGGGTCGAGGTCGGCGCCCCGGTCAAGATGGCGGCCCGAGACACGCTGCTGCTCGCGACCGACGGCGTGCTCGAAAACGTCGAGCGTCGCGTCCTGATCGAGCAGATCCGGACCGGGCCCCTGATCCAGGCGGCGACCGACCTGCAAGCGCGGCTTCGACTCACGATGGCCAGCGTCGACCCGAAGCTCCCCGCCCATCCCGACGACGCGACGGCGCTGCTGTTCCGGACCGCGCCCGACCGCGTGCGGGGCCCGGTCGGGATCCGGCTCCAGGCGGAGCCGCGCGAACGGACGCCGCGCGAGGGCGGCTCGCGCGACGGCGCGCGCAGGGGGCGGCGATGAGCCAGCCGCTGCGCACCGGCGCCCGCCTCGGCAAGTACCGCCTCGAGCGCAAGCTCGGCGAGGGCGGCTCCGCCGTCGTCTGGCAGGCCCGCGACACCGTCGAGGGTCGCCGCGTCGCGATCAAGGTCGTGCTCGACTCGGTCATCGACGAGTGGGGCCGCGCGGCGGTCGAAGGCGAGGCCCGCGTCGCGGCCCAGCTCGACCATCCGCGCATCGCCGGCATCCGCAACGCCGACTGGATCGACAACCACTTCGTCATGGTGACGGACCTCGCCCGCAAGAGCCTCGACGAATACCCCGGCGCGCGTCGCTCGCCGGAGCTCACGCTCTCGATCCTCGCCGACGTCTCCGAGGGCCTCGCCTACGCCCACGAGCGGGGACTGCTCCACCGCGACATCAAGCCCGCCAACATCTTCCTGTACGAGAACCGCCGCGCGAAGCTCGGCGACTTCGGCACCGCCCGCCTCGCCCCCGCCGCGACCCGCGTGCTGACGGAGGTCGGCACCTTCGGCTACATGGCCCCCGAGCAGGCCTACGGCCGGGCGCGCTTCGCCTCGGACGTCTTCAGCCTGGCGCTGACCGCCTACGAGCTCTTCGCGGGCTCGCTCCCGGGCTGGCCCTTCGAGTGGCCCCTCGAAGGCGCGCAGCGCTTCCTCGCGCGCTGTCCCGAGAAGGTGCAGCCCGTGATCCGCCGCGCGCTGACCCTCGACCTGCGCAAGCGCTGGGCCGACGGCGTCGAGTTCCACGAGGCGCTCACGAAGGCGATCGAATCGACGCGCAGCGAGCGCGCCCGCGCGAAGAAGCAGAACGGGAAGATCCCGCGCACGAGTCGCAAGACGGGGCCGCCGCCGGATCCCTTCGTGCTCGAGACCGAGTGGTTCCGGCGCAAGTTCGGCCGCGCGCTCCAGGCCACCTACGCCTGCCACGCCTGCGACGGGCCGATCTCCGAATCGATGAGCCACTGCCCGTGGTGCGGCACGACGCGCAACTCCTTCGCCCACGTGACGCGCTTCCCGCTCGTCTGTCCGACCTGCGAGCGCGGCGTGCGGCCCGAATGGAAGGCCTGTCCGACCTGCAGCCGCGGGCGCTTCCTCGGCAACGGCCGCGCGATCCCGAAGAGCCCGCAGACCGAGCGGACCTGCCGACGGCCGGGCTGTGGCGCGCCGATCGATCGCTTCATGCGCTACTGCCCGGGCTGCAAGCAGAAGGTCGCGCGTCCGTGGCGGGTCGACGGGCTCGAGCCCTGCGAGCGCTGTCGCTGGCCGATGGCGACGCGCTGGCGATTCTGCGCCTGGTGCGGCAAGAAGAACTCCGCAGCCATGCTGGTCTCGATCGGTCGTCGCCGGCGTGGGCGTGGGCGCACCTAGCATCCCGGGCGGAGGGCCCGTCCGATCGCGTCGGAGCGCCGCGCGGAGGAGCCTGCTGGTCGGCCTCGCGGTCGCGCTCCTCTCGGCCGCATTCGCCGCCGGGGCGAGCCCGATCGACGCCCTCGACCCCGAGCGCGAGTGGCTCGTCGCGGCGGTCGCGATCGAGGGCCACCACGCGCTCCCGACTTCGGCGATCCGGCGCGTCGTCGAGACCGAGACCCGCGGTCGGCTGCGCTTCTGGCGCAAGCGCCCGGTCTTCGACCAGACCGTGGTCGAGCGCGACGCCGAGCGCATCGCGCGGCTCTACGAGACCGAGGGCTACTACCGGACGAAGGTCGCCTGGCGCTTCGACGTGCGGCATACCGCCCGCGCCGAGATCCTGACCGTCGTCTTCGGGATCGACGAGGGACCGCGCGCGATGGTCGACTCGATCGAGATCGTGCCCCCGGATCCGACCCTCGTTCCGAGCGCCGACTCGACCACGAAGCCGGCCGCCGGCGGAAAGCCCGGCGTGCCCCGATTCGCCCTCGCGGTCGGGGATCCGTTTCGCGAGGTCGACTACCAACGCTTCGAGTCCCAGCTGCGCGCCGCCTATCTCGATCGCGGCTTCGCCTCGGTCGAAACCAGGCGCTCGGCCCGGATCCGCCCGGACCGGCTGGGCGTCACGATCCGCTACGAGATCGTCCCGGGCCCGCCCGCGCGCTTCGGCCCCGTCTCGATCGAAGGCCTCCAGAAGGTCTCGAGCCGGATCGTCCAGCGTGAGCTCACCTTCGCGACGGGGGATCCCTTCTCGTTCACCCGGATCGAGGAGTCGCGCCGCCGCATCCAGGCCCTCGACCTCTTCGCCTCGATCCAGATCGACTGGAAGACCGACCCCGCGAGCCCCGAAGCGGCCCCGATCACGATCGTCCTGCACGAGAAGAAGGCCCGGGAGCTCCGCATCGGCGGTGGCTTCAGCACGGAGGAGCGCGGCCGCGCCCACGTCCGCTGGCAGAACCGCAACTTTCTCGGCGGCGGCCGACGGCTGCTGGTGGCCGGCCGTTATTCGAACCTGGTGCGGTCGGCCGAGCTCTCGTTCTCGCAGCCCCACTTCTTCGACCGCAACAACCGCGGCCTCTTCGAGTTCGCCCTGTTCCAGCAGGACGAGCCCAACTTCACCCGCAACTCGATCCAGGGCGTGCCCGCCTTCGAACGCCGCTTCACGCGGACCTTCACGGCCACCGCCGGCGTCCGCGTCGACACCGCGGTCGTCCGCGACGTCGAGGAGGAGGTCCGCACGCGGATCGGCGGCGTGCGCGACGAGGGCACCGTGATCGGGCCGCGCATCGCGCTGCGCTGGACGCCCGTCGACGACGTCGCGCGACCGCGGGACGGCCTCGTCGCCTCCTTCGAGGCGCAGTATTCGACGCGCCATTTCGGCGCGAGCTACGACTACGTCCGCTTCGTCGGCGAGGTCGCGGTCTTCCAGCCCGTCTTCGACTGGGCCGTCGTGGCGGGGCGGCTCAAGCTCGGCGCCGCGCAGGCGTTCGGGAGCCCGGAGCGGCTGCCGATCTTCGAGCGCTTCTACGCCGGCGGCGAGGGCAGCGTCCGCGGCTACCGCCGCCATCAGCTCGGGCCCACGGCCAACAACGGCAATCCCCTCGGCGGTCGCTCGCTGATCGAGGGCTCGCTCGAGGCGCGCATCCCCGTCTGGCGCAACATCGGGGCCGTCGGCTTCGTCGACTTCGGCCAGGTCTCGCTCGAGCGCTACGACTTCGTGCCGGACGAGCTGCGCTTCGCCGCAGGCCCCGGCCTGAGCTACGCGACGCCGATCGGCCCGATCAGCCTCTTCGCCGGGTTCCCGATCAATCGCCAGTCGGGCGAGCCGCCCTGGCAGATGCATTTCAACATCGGGTTCTTCTTCTGATGCCGGGACGAATCCTTCGCAGCCTGATCGGTTGGAGCGCGCGGCTCGCGGGGCTGCTGGTCGCCCTCGTGCTGCTGCTCTCGGCGGCGCTGCTCTTCTACACGACGACCGACGACTTCCGGGGGCGCTTGCTGGCCTACGCCGTGCCCGAGCTCGATCGGCGCATGGCGGGGGACCTCTCGGTCGGCGGGCTGTCGGGCTCGCCGCTGCGGCGGCTGCGAGTCGAGGACGTGAGACTCGCCTGGCACGGAGAAGAGATCGTGCGCCTGCCCGCGGTCTCGATCGAGATCGACTGGTCCGCGCTCTTCCGCCGTCGCCTCGAGATCCCCGTGATCGAGCTCGAGTCCCCGCGGATCGTCTTCCGCGAGCATCGGAGCGAGGGCTTCGACTGGCGCGAAGCGCTGGCCCCCCTCGTCCCGGCGCCGGACGATCCGCGACCACCGCGCCCCGAGCCGCCTCCCGTCGTGATCGAACGACTGGCCATCACGAGCGGCGTCCTCCGGATCGAGGCGCAGGATCGGCCCGCGCTCGAGCAGACCGGCATCGATCTCGCGGGCCGGATCGACTTCGAGGCGAAGCAGATCACGCTCGAGCAGGCGGCCATCACGAGCGGGGGCTCGAAGCTCTCGGGCCGGGGCGGGATCCCGTTCCACGGGCGCTGGCAGCTCGACCTCGCGGTCGAGTCGCTGCATCCCCGGGACCTGACCCACCTCGTCCCCGACCTCGCCCGGCGTCTCGACTTCATGGCCCCCGCGACGGGACACCTCATGGTGTCGGGAGAACAGAAGCAGATCGACGTCGAAGGCAACCTCGACTGGCCGGAGGCGCGCCTCAGCTTCGACGCCCACGGCGATCCCAGCCCCTTCGATCGACGCCAGGCGAAGCTCGCCGCCCGCTTCGAGTCCCGGGAGCTCGCGCGCTTCTTCCCCGACTCCCCGGTCTCCGGTCGCCTCGACGCAGAGCTCGCCCTCGATGCCGGCGAGGGTACGCTCCGCGCCGCGCTTCGGCCGACGACCGGCGGCGAGCTCGTCGCCGACGGCCGCTTCTCCCTCGCCGATCGCCCCGAGGCCGCGCTGCGCTTCGAAGCGACCCGCCTCGACCCGGCGCGCTTCCTGCGCGCCCATCCCGAATGGCAGGGCGCGCTCACCGGCCGCGGCACCCTCGCGCTCGCGGGCGAGCGCCGCGAGACGCTCACCGCGCAGCTCGCCCTCGCCCTCGACGCCTCCCGGCTCGGACGCCTCGAGATCCGCCGCGGACGCCTCGACGCCACGCTCGCGGGCGAGACGATCGAGCTCACCCAGCTCTCCCTCGAGAGCGCGGCCGGGAAGGCGAGCGTGCGGGGGAAGCTCGGAACGAACCCCGAAGCGCCCGTCGCCCTCGACGGCCGCGTCGACCTGCGCGACCTCGCGCCGTTCCTCGCCCTCGCCGGCCGCCGGGGCAGCGGCGCGTTGCGCGGCACGCTCGAGGCCGAGGGAACGCTCGCGAAGGCGCGCCTCGCGAGCGACCTCACGCTGACCGGCTTCGCCCTCGAAGATTTCCGCATCGAGCGGGCGCACCTCGTCCTGCGGACCCGAGGCGCGTTCGCGGACGGGATCGACGCCCGGCTCGAGCAGCTCCGCCTCGAGTCGGAGCTCGGCGTCTGGCAGCTCGCGCGACCCGCGCGTCTGCGCGCGAGTCGCGACGCGATCGAGTGGACCGACGCGCGCTTCGAGAGCGGCGAGAGCACGCTCGCCTTCGACGGCCGCATCGGGCGGAGCGGACGACAGAGCCTCACGATCGTCGCCCGGGCGCTCCCGATCGCGAGCTGGGCGAGCGCCCATCCCGAGCTCGTGCGCCCCGGCCTGCTGACCCGCAGCCGGCTCGATTTCGAGCTCGCCGTCGCGGGGACGGCCTCGGCTCCGACCTTCGACCTGCATCTCGCGCCCCGCGATCTCGTCGTCTCCGAGCGGGCGATCGAGCGGATCGACGCGACGCTCCGCTACGACGCGCGCACGCTCGAAGCGAGCCTCGAAGCCGCGACCGAACCCGCCCTCCACCTGACCGCCCGCGCCCGCCTGCCCTTCGCGCTTCGCTGGCAGACGGGCTTTCTCGCGGAGCCGACCGGTCCCCTCGAAGCCCACGCCGAATGCGACGCGAGCGATCTCGCGTTCCTCGAGCCCTTCCTCGACGGCCAGATCGAGGGGCTCGGCGGCGCGGCCCATTGCCGCATCGCGCTCGCGGGACCCGTCGACGCCCTCGAGCCCTCGGGCGAGCTCACGCTCCGCGGCCTGCGCGGTCGCCCGCGGCGAACCGGCGTCACGGTCGTCGAGGGCGAGCTCGCCATCGAGCTCGCCGCCGACCGCTTCCGCGTACGCCGCGCGAGCGCGACGGCGGCAGGCTTCGAGGACTCCGCGCGCTTTCGCGCCGAGGGAGAAGGGCCGCTCCCCGAGTTCCTCACGCGCTGGAGCGGGCCGGTGAAGCACCGCGAGTCCGCGACGACGGCCGCGGCGGAGGACTCGAAGGCCGCGGCAGGGGCGGCGAATGCCGCCGAGACGGCGAACGACTACACGACGACGATCGAGCTCGAGCGCTGGCCCCTGGTCGCGACCTCCCGGGATCGCCTGATCGCCTCGGGGCACCTCACGGCCCGGGGCCGCTTCGAAGCGCCGCGCGTCGAGGGCCGCGTCGAGATCGTCGAGGGGACGCTGCGACCGAATCTCGCCTTCCTCTCGGGTGGTCCGCCACCACGGGATCCGACGATCGAGCTCGAGCTCGAGCCGGATCCGAGCGCGGGCACGGGCACGGACGCCGCCGGGTCGAAGCGCAACGGCGAAGCGAGCGCGGGGCCGAACGCGCGAGCACTCTACGACGCCCTCGAGCTCGCCGTCGACATCGACGTCGGGCGCGATCTCTGGATCAAGCACGAGAGCGCGGAGGTCCTGCTCGCGGGCCGGGTCGCCGCGCGCAAGCAGTCGGGCAAGGCTCTCTCGCTCGAAGGTCGGATCGAAGCCCAGCGCGGCTTCGCGGATCTGCAGCGCCGCCGCTTCCGCCTGATCGAGGGCAGCCTCGAGCTCGTCGGCGGCGCCAAGATCGATCCGGTGCTCGACGTGCTCGGGCGCCACAAGGCGCGCGCCCACGTGATCGATGCGCGGCTCACGGGGACGGCCTCGAAGCCGGTGCTCACGCTGTCGTCGGATCCGACGCTCTCGCAGGAGGACATCCTCGCCGTCCTGCTCTTCGGGCGCCCCTCGAGCGAACTCTCCCAGGAGCAGCAGAGCTCGCTCTCCCAGCGCGCCGTCGGCCTCGCGAGCTCGATGGGACTGACGGCCGTCGGCCGCTCGGTCGCGAGCGCCCTCGGCCTCGACGCCCTCGGCCTCCAGATCGACGAGCTCTCGAATCAGCGCGCGAGCGTCGGCGCCTACCTCGGGCGCAACATCTTCGTCGCGCTCGCCCAGGATTTCAGCGGGGAGCGCGGCCAGGAGCTCTCGATCGAGTACGAGTTCTGGCCCGGCTGGAGCGTCGTCGGCTCGACGACCTCGCAGGGGACGAACTCGGCGGATCTGGTCTGGAAGATTCGCTATTAGGCCGCGGGGGCGGGGCGACTGCCGTGCCAGGTGCCCCGGCCGGACGCGGCCTGGTGCTCGGGCTTCGTCCGGCACGCGTGGAGGGGCCGGTCGGCTGCGCTGCGCGCCGTGCTGCGCATGCCGTTCTCAATCTCGCGCCAGGCCGCGTCCGGCCGGGGCCCTCGGGGCGTCGTTTCGGAGCCGGCTCCGCGGCGTGAATTCGTCTGGGGGTGGAGAGGGGATGCTCGCGCGGATGCGGGGGCGGCGTGGCGGTTCAGCCTTCTTCGTCGCGGTGCAGGTGTTCGGCGAGGGCGGCGAGGCGGGACTCGAGGGCGAGCAGGCGGCGGCGGAGGTGGAGGGCGACCTGGACGCCGGCGGGGTTCACGCCGAGCTCCTCGATCATCAGCGCGGCGATCCGCAGCTCCTCCGCCTCGCGCGGATCGAGGAAGTCGGATTCGAAGAGGCCCTCGCCGCGCAGGCCCTCGAGCAACCCCTCGCTGCCCCCCAGATGGACGAGCACTTCGCGGATCTCGATGCGGCGGCGGCGCGTCATGGGAAGAGCCCCTTTCGCGGGTCCTCCTGCGCGACCTCGCGCAGCGCGTCCCCGAGCTTCGCGGCCGCGTCCTTCGGCACCACGATCTTGATGCGCGCGTAGAGATCCCCGGCCGGCGCGTTCTTCGCCGCGGGGACACCCTGGCCGCGCAGGCGAAGTCGACTGCCGCTGCTCGTGCCGGGCGGGATCGTGAGCGTCGCGCGCCCGTCGAGGGTCGGGATCTCGACGCGACCGCCGGTGACGGCCTCGGCGAGGGTGATCGGCAGCTCGAGCTCGAGATCGCGGCCCTCGCGCCGGAAGACGGGATGCGGCGCGACGCGGACCTGCACCCAGAGATCCCCGGGCTCGCCGCCGTTCATGCCGGGACCGCCCTTGCCGGGGATGCGCAATCGCCCGCCGTCGGTCACGCCGGGCGGGATCCGGATCGTGATCTCCTCCTCGATCCGCCGACCGTCCGCCTGGGGACGGGCGATCCCGATGCGCTTCTCGCCGCCCTTCACCGCTTCGACGAAGGCGAGCGACATCGACGCCTCGATGTCGGGCCCGTCCATGCGGTACCGCATGCCGCGACCCGCGCCGCCGCCTCCGCCGGTCTGGAAGCCGCGCAGCAGATCCTCGAGGCCGCCGAAGGCGAAGCCCTCGCCGTACCCCTCCGCATCCGGGGCCCCGAAGCGCGACGAGAATCGATCCCGCGCCGCGCGCGCGCGATCCGGCGTCGAAGCCCGCCTCGAGGGCGATCTCGCCGAACTCGTCGAATTGGCGGCGCTTCTCGGGATCCGAGAGCACGTCGTAGGCCGCCGAGATGTTCTTGAAGCGCGCCTCGGCCTTCGCGTCGCCGGGATTCAGGTCGGGATGCGTCTCGCGGGCGAGGCGGCGGTAGACCTTCTTGATCTCGTCGGCCGGTGCGTCGCGGGCGACCCCGAGCACTTCGTAGGGATTCATCGAATCACTGCTCCCCGGGAACAGGTCAGCCCCGATCCCCGGGCGTCAAGCGGTCGCGTCACGAAGGGGCGAATCGAGCGCCCCGGATCAGTCGACGAGGGCGTCGAGCTCTTCGTAGCTGTCCTCGAGCTCGGTCATCAGCGACTCGACCTCGGCGGCCAGGCTCGGCGCCACCTCGTCCCCCGTCTGGACCGCGATCTTGTTGAGATCGACCTCGAGCTTCTGCCAACGCTCTTCCTGCTCTTCCCACAGGATCTCGGCCTCCTGGTCGAGGTCGTCGTCCTGCTCGCGGATCCGGCGGCGGATCTCGGCGCGGGTATGCCGCAGCTCCTCGATCGTCGATTCGGTGTCGCGGATCCAGGCCGCGCCGAGCTTCTTCTTCGGCTCGGGCTTCTTGGCAGAGGTCTTGTTGGATTCGGTCTTCGCCATCTCTCGTCGTCTCTTCTCGTCGGCTCTCGCGTTCTCGGACGCGTTCTCGGCCCGCGTTCTAAAGCCGCGTACTCTCGTCGCGGCGTCCGTCGTCGTCGCGCAGGTCGGCTCCGGCGGCGATTCGGCCCCCAGAGAATTCCCGGTCCACCGGCATCCCGCCACCGGTCGGGCCGCAGTGGCTTCAATCGTCCCGCGACCCCCCGAGCCAGCCCTTCGACCGGAACCAGGCGAGCATCGCCAGGGCCAGGATCGCCATCCCACCCATCACCATCGGGTAGCCCAGGCGGCTGCGCAGCTCCGGCATGTAATCGAAGTTCATGCCGTAGATGCCGACGATGAAGGTCAGCGGGATGAAGATGCTGCCGACCAGGGTGAGGAGCTTCATGACCTCGTTCTGGCGGTGGCCCAGGACGGCGTGGATCGCGTTCATGGCGTCGGTCGCCGAGTCCCGGGCGGCCTCGAGGCTGCCCAGGATCTGGCGGGCGTGGTCCTCGACGTCGTTGAAGTAGAGCCGGATCGAATCGGGAATCAGCGCCGTGTCGTGACGGACGAGCTGATGGAGGGCGTCGACCTGGGGGCGGTGGACGCGCAGGAGCTGGGTCGTCCGGCGCTGGAGGGCATGGAGCCGCTCGACGAGCGCCGGCGAGGCGTTCGTGAAGATGCGTTCCTCGATCTCGTCGAGCTCCTCGGCGATCTCCGCGAGCAGCGGGTAGTAGCGATCGACGAGGGCGTCGACGAGGGCGTAGGCGAGATAGCTCGGGCCGAGGCGGCGCAGGCCGGAGGCGGGGTTGCGCAGGCGTTCACGCACGTCCTCGAAGAAGCCGAAGGGTCGCCCCTGGAAGCTCACGACGTACTCGCTCGCGAGCAGGATCGCGACCTGGGCCGTCCGCTCGCTCTCGGCGAAGCCGTCGTCGGGGGCGTGGATCACGATCAGCAGATGCTCGGGATAGCGCTGCGTCTTCGGGCGCTGGGGCACGTTCACGGCGTCGGCGAGGGCGAGCGTATGGATGTCGAAGACGCGACCGATCTGGCGCAGGCACTCCTCGTCGCCGAAGCCCTCGATGGCGATCCAGGTCGGCCGCTCGGTCTCCGCATAACAGCGGAGCGCCTCGGGGCTCTCGACCTCGCCCTCCTCGAGGATCGTCTCGTCGTACTCCATGAAGCGGATGCGCGGCGCCGGCGAGCCCTCGGGCACGAAGAGCGCGCCCGGCCGCGAATCCGTCCGCATTCCCTGCAGGATCTCTTCCGACATCAGCGACCCGACCCGCGCGAGGGACGGCGAAGGCTCACTCGTTCTCGTCCTTCTCGAGGCGGAGCGAGGCCGAGTTCATGCAGTAGCGCAGCCCGGTCGGCCGGGGGCCGTCGGGGAAGACGTGGCCGAGATGGGCGTCGCAGCGGGCGCAGACCGATTCGACGCGCTCCATGCCGTGGCTGCGATCGACCTTCTCGGCGACGGCGTCCTCCGCGACCGGTGCGTAGAACGAGGGCCAGCCGGTGCCCGATTCGTATTTGGCCTCGGAGCGGAAGAGCGGGCTTCCGCAGCAGACGCAGTGATAGGTCCCCTTCGACTTCTCGTTCCAGTAGCGGCCCGTGAAGGCGCGCTCGGTCGCCGAGCAGCGGGTCACCTTGAACTCTTCCTCCGAGAGCGACTGGCGCCATTCCTCGTCGCTCTTCTCGACCTTCGGCGCCTTTCCGTCCTTCGCCATCTTCCCTCTCCTCCCGCCGCGGCTTCGCGGCCCCTCAATTGCCCTCGAGACTCACGCGCAGCGCCGGACCGGCGGCGCTGATCCCGACGATGCGCGGATTCTGATCGCTCTCCCGGAAGCGCAGCTTCAGGGCCCGTACCTTCGGCTGCGTCGCGACGGGCGTCACTTCGCCCTCGACCGGCCAGACCGCCGTGATCGGCTGACCCAGCACGCGCCACCACGGATCCTCCTCGTCGAGGGGCACGAGCCCGGCCGGGAGCACCTCGCGCTCGGCGACGACCTCGGCCCGGATCTCGCCGTCGGCGGGACGAACCACGATGCGTCCGATGTCGAAGGTCAACGCGAGGATACGCGGGAGCGCATCGGCGCGATCCGCTTCGACGCGAAGGATGCGACCGCGCGCCGTCGCCGCGCGTTCGAAGATGTCGACGGAAGCCTGCGAAGCCACGCGACTAGTCTACACTGGCCGCGCCCTCGCGACGCCCCGGTTGGATCTCCCGATCGCGATGTCCCGGCCCCGGAGAGAGCTTGCCCCCCCGCGCCCAACGCAAGGCCCAGCCCACCGATCTCGTGCTCCTCGACGGCCTCTCGGTCCGACGGCGGCGTCACGCCCACGGCTGGTCGCCCCGGGAGCTCGTCCTCGCGATCGAGACCGCGAGCTTCCGGGCGAGCGGAAGGCGGCGCTCGCTCTCGCCGAACCAGATCGAGGCGATCGAGGAGCGCGCGGAACGCATTCCCTACGAGCTGGCCCTGCTGCTCGCCGACGGGCTCGGCTGTGATCCCATCGACCTGATCGCCGAGGGCGAGCTCTCGAGCCGGCCGACGCGACGACTGCACTGAGCTTCGAGGAGCGGGGCCGGGGACCGGAGCCGGTCGCCCGGACGGAGCCAGGGAACCGGCGGCCGGGACGGTCGCCGCGAACGTGCACGACGACCGGAAACGACCGGAGACGAGGAGCGAACGATGGAATATCTCGAGCCCGAGGTCGCGCGAGCCCGCAAGGGGCTGCGCCTCGTCCTGACCGCCGGCGTGCCCGGGCCCTGGGGTGAGGCGGCCAAGTCGATCTTCCATCTGAAGGGCATCGACTACCTCCCCGTCCGCCAGACCGCGGGCGAGACGAGTCCGGCGTTGATCGCCTGGACCGGCCACGCCAACGCGCCCCAGGCCGTGCTCGACGACGAGCCCGCGCGCACGGGCTGGGCCGAGATCCTGCTGCTCGCCGAGCGCCTCGCGCCGACGCCGTCGCTGATCCCCGAGGATCCGCGGCAGCGTGCGCTCGTGTTCGGCATCGGCTTCGAGATCTGCGGCGAGGACGGCCTCGGCTGGCACCGTCGACTGCAGATCATGCACGCCATGTTAGGTGCACCGGGCGCCGAGAAGCATCCCCAGCTCGAGACCGCCCGCACGCTCGGCAAGCGCTATGGCTACAGCCGCGAGGCCGCGGCGCGCTCGAGCCTGCGGGTCCGCCAGATCGTGCGGCTCCTCGTGGACCAGCTCGCGAGCCAGGCGAAGACCGGGAGCGAGTACCTCGTCGGCGATCGCATCAGCGCGGCCGACGTCTACTGGGCGACCTTCTCGGCGATGCTCCAGCCGATGCCGGACGAGCTGTGCCCCATGCCGGCCCCGATGCGGGCTTCCTACGCGATGCTCCCGCCCGAGGTCGCGGCCGAGCTCGACCCCGCGATCTTCGCCCACCGCGACCGGATCTACCGCAAGCATCTCAAGCTTCCGGTCGAGTTCTGAGCTCGTGCGCGCGCCGGACGCATCCGACGGGATCTCGGGCGGGGTATCGGATGCGATCGCGGAGGAGACGCGACCACCGAGCCGCCGCTACGTCGACTACATCCTCTTCCTGCTCTTCCTGGTCTCGGTCTTCAACGTCTGCGACCGGACGATCGTCTCGGTCCTCGTCGAGGACATCAAGCGGGACCTCGCCCTCGACGACCGCCAGATGGGGGTCGTGCTCGGCCTCTCGTTCTCGCTGACGTACCTGTTCGCGGGCATCCCCGTCGCCTACTTCGCCGATCGTTATTCACGTCGCTGGACCGTGTCGATCGCCCTGCTCGTCTGGAGCGGGATGACGGCGCTCTCGGGTCTGGCCCAGGGCTTCGGCCAGATCGTCGCCGCGCGCATGGGCGTCGGCGTCGGCGAGGCGGGTGGGAGCCCCGCGAGCCAATCCCTCGTCATCGACTACGTCGAGCCGAACCGCCGGGCCCGCGCGATGGCGTACGTCAGCATCGGCTCGATCGTCGGGCTCGGCCTCGGCGTGCTCTACGGCGGCTGGGCGAGCGAATGGCTCGGCTGGCGCTGGACCCTCGTCAGCATCGGCGTCCCGGGCATCGCCGTCGCCATCCTGTTCGCGGCCACCGTCCGCGAGCCGCCGCGCCGCCCCGCCGACACCCCCGGCCCCGATGCCTTCACGGGCCAATCGCTCTTCCGCACCCTGCTCGCGCTCTCGCGCATGCCGGCCTTCGTCGCGCTCACGCTCGGCGCGACCTTCGCCAACGTCGTCTCGATGGGGCGCAACATGTGGGAGCCGACCTTCCTGCGCCGCGTCTACGAGATCGGCGCCGCCGAAGCCGGCCTCGTCTACCTCGTCATCACCGCCGTCCCTGGCATCCTCGGCACCTTCGCCTGCGGCGCGCTGACCGACCGCCTCGCCGCCCGCGACCGGCGCTGGTACGGCTGGTTCCCCGCCCTGACCTGCTTCCTGATGGTCCCGCTGAGCCTCGGTTTCTACTTCGCGCCGATCGACGCGCGCATCGCGGGCGTCCCGGTCGGCTTCGTCTTCGCCTTCGCCGCCTCGACGATCGCCCCCGGCTGGTCGCCGTCGGTCATGGCCACCGCCCAGGGCATCGTCCCACCGAGCGCCCGCGCCGTCACGGCCGCGACCTGGGCCATGGTCTCGAGCTTCGTCGGGATGGGCATCGCCCCCTCGCTGGTCGGCGATCTCAACGTGCGGCTCGAGGGCGTCTACGGCGACGAAGCCGTGCGCTATTCCCTCGCGATCGTCGGCGTCGTGCCGTGGCTCGCGACGGCCTGCTTCCTGGTGCTGGCCCGCCGCCTCGGCCCCGGATCGGCCTCGGCGGCGAAAGCGTCCTGAATCCGCAAGGAGGATCCCGCTCGATGCGCAACCCGAACCTTTCCCTCCGCTCCGTTGCCCGCTTCGCCCTCCTCGCCGCGATCGCTCCGGCGGTCGCGGCCGCCCCGACCGAAGCCGCGCCCGCCGCCGAGGCGAAGCACTACTCCCCCTACGTCGACGAGACGTTCCCGACGGAGCTCCTCTGGGGCGACATGCACGTCCACAGCTCCTTCAGCATGGACGCGAACGCGATGGGCAATACACGCCTCGGTCCGGGCGACGCCTACCGCTTCGCGAAGGGCGAGGTCGTCACCTCGAATACCGGCCAGCCCGTCCGCCTCGATCGCCCGCTCGACTTCCTCGTCGTCTCGGACCATGCGGAGTACATGGGCGTGCTCCCTCGGCTGCGCGCGCAGGATCCGCTGATCCTCGACGACCCCGCCGGCCGGAAGCTCTACGACGGGCTCCAGGCGAACGACCGGGGCGCCGCCGTGATGGGCGAGCTGATCGGCTCCCTCGTCAGCAATCGCCCGCTCCTCGACAACGCCGCCGTCAAGCGGAGCGTCTGGGACGAGATCACGCAGCTCGCCGACCAGCACGATCGCCCCGGCGTCTTCAGCGCGCTGATCGGCTTCGAGTGGACCTCGATGCCGAACGGGGACAACCTCCACCGCGTCGTCGTCTACGCCGACGGTGCCGACAAGGCCGCCCGCATGACGCCGGTCTCGGCCTTCGACGGTGATCGCCCCGAAGATCTCTGGGCCTTCCTCGAGCGCTACGAGAAGTCGACCGGGGGCCGCGTACTCGCGATCCCCCACAACGCGAACCTCAGCAACGGACGCATGTTCGCCCTCGAGACCTCGGCGGGGAAGCCGATCGACCGGAGCCATGCGAAAACGCGCGCCCGCTGGGAGCCCGTCGTCGAGGTGACCCAGATCAAGGGCGACGGCGAAGCGCATCCGCTGCTCTCGCCCGACGACGAGCTCGCCGACTTCGAGACCTGGGACAAGGGCAACCTGAACGTCGGCAAGACGCTCCCCAAGGAGCCCTGGATGCTGCGCTTCGAGTACGCCCGCGAGGCGCTGAAGCTCGGACTCGATCTCCAGGCGAAGCTCGGCATCGACCCCTTCCGCTTCGGCATGATCGGGAGCACCGACGCCCACACCTCCCTCGCCACCGCCGCCGAGAACAACTTCTGGGGCAAGGCCGTCGGCGTCGAGCCGGGTCGCCCGCGGACCGAGATGTCCTTTCTGACCTCCGCCAAGGATCCGTCCCTCGACATCATGGCCTGGCAGCAGGTCGCCGCGGGCTATGCCGCGGTCTGGGCGAAGGAGAATACGCGCGCCGCGATCTTCGACGCGCTCATGCGCAAGGAGGTCTACGCGACGAGCGGCCCGCGCATCCAGGTCCGCTTCTTCGGGGGCTTCGGCTTCGAAGCGCCGGACGCGACGCGGTCCGACGCCGTCGCGATCGGCTACCGGGGCGGCGTCCCGATGGGCGGCGAGCTGCCGCAGCCGGCGCGGGGCCAGAAGGCGCCGCGCTTCCTCGTGCTGGCGATGAAGGACCCGATCGGCGCGAACCTCGAGCGCATCCAGATCGTGAAGGGCTGGCGCGACCGCAAGGGCACGCTCCACGAGCAGGTCCACGACGTCGCCCTCGCCGCGAAGACGGGCACGACGATCGACTACGCGAGCGCGACCTACACGAACACCGTCGGCGAAGCCGAGCTCGCGACCGTCTGGGAGGACCCCGACTTCGATCCCCGGGAGCACGCCTTTTATTATGCGCGCGTCGTCGAGATCCCGACCCCGCGCTGGAACGTCTACGACGAGGTGCGGCTCGGGACGAAGCCGACGGAGAAGGCGCCGAAGGCGGTGCAGGACCGGGCGTATACGTCGCCGATCTGGTTCACGCCGCGGTAGGTCGGGCGGCGTGCTCGATCGACCCATTTCGCCGCGCTCCATCGCCGTGGCGCGTGGGAAGACCGGGCCGCGGCTCAGGCATCGATCGAGAAGCTTCGCGCTCGGGCATGGAAGCACACGCTCGTGAATCGATCGAAGAACCCCATGTTCCCGAGCAGCCCATTGGTCCCGACGGGAAGCGCGTTGGTGAATTCGGCGTCGACGCGGAGCGTGATCCGTAGCTGCGGAAACTCGATGTCGATCGGCCAGAGAGCCGTCACGACCGCACCGCCAACACCCGTCGTTCGAGAGACCATCCCGCCGGCCACGGGATCGATACCGATTTCGTGCGCGAATCGAGCATCGAAGAGGCACCGATCCGAGCCCGTGTCGATGATCATCGGAACCGCCAGCCCCCATCTCCGCATGGAAGCGTTGAGCAGACGGCCATAGAGAAGGGGACGCCAGACGCCCGCTCCCGGAATACTCGTATAGTCGAAGGTCAACCGTGCTCGCTTCGAGTCATCACGACAAAGGGCTTTCCCTCTGGAACCTGCGTCAACACGGCCGTCGGGTCGTCCATTTCGACGCCACTCGCCTCGACGGCCTCCGCGATCGTCGAACCGGCTCCCAGAATCCTCTGCTCGCGCCCGACCCGAAGCACGACCCAAAGCCCTTCGTACTCCTCGGGGATCCGCGTGAAGTCGACCATCGGCAGAATGGGATCACTCATCGTTCGACCTCGCTTGAAGCATCCGCGACCGGCACTGCGCCCATGCACGGACCACCACGTTCCCCGCCCGAGCCGACGCCTCAATTCGCCCAGTAGACGTATTCGTCGTCTTCCTCGAGCGGCTCCGCGAGGGTGTGGTCGATGGCGACGGTGCCTTCGACGAGGGCGGGCCAGAGGGGCTTCGCCATCTCCTGCTCGAGCTTCGCGAGGCGATCCTTCAGCTCGGCGACCTTCTCGGGGCGCGCGCCGGCGAGATCGTGTCGTTCGGTCGGATCCGCGGCGAGATCGAAGAGCCAGGTCTTCTGCGGTCGGACCGCGACCTGGAGCTTCCAGTCTCCCGTCCGCAGCGCGCGGTAATGACCACTGCGCCAGAAGAGCGCGTCGTGGACCGGGCCGGCGATCTCGCCGCGGGCGCGCGCGAGCAGATCGACGCCGTCGATCACCCGGTCGCTCGGGAGCTTCGCGCCGGCGGCGGCCGCCGCGGTCGCGAAGAGGTCGACGTGGGCGACGGGTTCGTCGAAGCGGCTGCTCGCGGCGATCCGGGCCGGCCATTTCGCGAAGAAGGGGGTGCGGATGCCGCCTTCGAAGAAGGTCATCTTCCAGCCGCGGTAGGGTCGATTGAGGCCCTCGAGGCCGACGTAGTCGGGGGCGCCGTTGTCGCTCGTGAAGAGGACGAGGGTGTTCTCCTCGAGGCCGTTCGCGCGCAGGGCCGCGAGGACGGTGCCGACGCCGCGATCGAGGGCGCGGATCATCGCCGCGTAGGTCCGGAGCGTCGGATCTTCGATCTGGACGAGGGCGTCGTAGTCGCTCTTCAGGGCCTGCAGCGGGGTATGGGGCGCGTTGAACGCGAGATAGAGGAAGAACGGGCGACTCTTGTTCGCGAGGATCGCGTTCGCCGCCTCGCGGGCGAGATAGTCGGTCATGTAGGCGTCGGGGCGGAATCGCGGCCCACCGTCCTTCGAGACCGCGAAGGCGAGATTCGCCCAGAGGAAGCGATCGATCGGATCGAAGGCCTGCTTCGCGTTCACGACCCGCGGATCGTCGGGGTCGAGGAACATCGACGCGCCCCCGAGAAAGCCGAGAAACTCGTCGAAGCCCTGGGCGGTCGGCTGGAAGCGGGCGGCCTCGCCCAGATGCCATTTGCCGAGGCCGAGCGTGTGGTAGCCGCGGGCGCGCAGCAGCTCGGCCAGCGTGATCTCGCCGGGCGGCACGCCCTGCTCGGCCAGCGGCGGGACCGCGTCGACGCGATCGTCGAAGAAGTGCGGCGGCCGCGGATCGTCGCGCCGGATCCAGGCGAGCGCGCGGGAGAACTCCTTGCCGACCGGTGTGAACTCGAAGCCGTAGCGCGTCGGATAGCGGCCGGTCAGGATCGCCGCGCGCGAGGGCGAGCAGGTCGCGTTGCCCGTGTAGCCCTGGCCGAACTGGATGCCGTCGCGCGCGATCGAGTCGATGTTCGGCGTGGGCACCGCCCCGCCCGCGACACCCGCCCCTTCCCCCGACCCGGAGCCCGAGCCCGAGCCCGAGCCCGAGAAAGTCAGATCGGCGAACCCGAGATCGTCCGCCACGATCAGGACGATGTTGGGCGGACCGCCCCGCCGCGACGGCACCGTCGGCGCGGGCTGCCAGACGACCGGCTCGTCGTCGGCGGTCGGGTTCGCGATCCGACGGACGATGCCCGGCAATCTCATCAGCAGCTGCTCGCGCTGCGACCAGCCGATCCCGACGAGCAGGACCACGATCAACAGACCCGTCAGGCGCATGCGCATCTCGGCGTCTCCTCGGTTCGCTCTCGTTCCACACGCGAGGGAGGGATCGCCGGGGCGCGGACGGGCACGCCGCCGACCGGCCCACGGGCCCGCGCATTGTGTCATTCTACGCAGCACACGAGGAGCCCCGCAATGATCGCGCTCTACCCGACGAAGCCCCAGATCGAAGCGCTGCTCGCGAGCGCCGAGACGGGACCGGTCGTCATGTTGAATCTGCTGCGGTTCAAGGCGCGGGCGACCGAGCCCGACGTCGGCGTCAGCGGGGCCGAGGCCTATCAGCGCTATGCCGTGCGCATGCGCGCCCTCGTCGAAGGCCGGGGCGGTCGCTTTCTCTGGGTCGGTCGGATCGATTCCCAGGTGATCGGCGAGGGCGCCGAGGGCTACCAGGTCGCGGCGCTCGTCGAGTACCCGTCGCGCCGCGTCTTCGTCGAGATCGCGACCAGCCCCGAGATGGTGGAGATCGGCGCCCACCGCGCCGCCGGCCTCGAGGGTCAGTGGCTCCTCGCGACGACGACGATCCCGGGCTGAGGCGAGCGATGGAGATCCTGCGCACGCCGGACGAGCGCTTCGCGAGCCTCCAGGACTGGCCTCATCCGCCGCGCTACGTGGACGTCCCCGACGGCGAGGGCGGCTCGCTGCGGATGCACTACGTCGACGCGGCCCCCGCCGCGACCGGACCGACGCGACCAGGCCTGATCCTCTGTCTCCACGGCCAGCCGACCTGGTCCTACCTCTACCGCAAGCTGATCCCGATCTGGACCGCGGCGGGCCACCGCGTCGTCGCTCCCGATCTCGTGGGCTTCGGCCGCTCCGACAAGCCGACGCGGACCGAGGTCTTCAGCTATGCGCGCCACGTCGCCTGGCTCACGGCCTTCGTCGAAGCGCTCGACCTGCGCGCGATCGATCTCGTCTGTCAGGACTGGGGTGGCCTGCTCGGCCTGCGGGTCGTGGCGGAGCATCCCGAGCGCTTCGCGCGGGTCCTCACGACGAATACCGGTCTCCCCGACGGCCGGGGCATTCCCGTCGAGGCCGCCCCCGCCCTGCGCGCGCTCTACGCGAAGCTCCCGGTCCCGCCGACGATGCGCGAGGTCGCGCTGGGTTTCATCGAGGGAGCGAAGAGCGGGACCCCGGCCTTCCTGTACTGGCAGAAGCACTGCGCCGATTCGCCCCGCTTCACGCCGCAGGACGTGATGCGCGCGATGTGTCCGCGGCTCTCCGAGGCGGAGATCGCCGCCTACGCCGCGCCCTTCCCGGACGAGCGCTTCCTCGCGGCCGCCCGTCGCTTTCCGGCGCTCGTCCCGATCCTCCCCGACGATGTCGCGATCCCCGACAACCAGCGCGCATGGGAGGCTCTCGGGCGTTTCGAGAAGCCCTTCCTCACCGCCTTCACCGACGGCGATCCCGTCACGCAGGGCATGCACCTCCGCTTCCAGACCGACGTCCCCGGCGCCGCCGGCCAGCCCCACACCACGATCCGTGGCGCCGGCCACTTCGTGCAGGAGGACGCGGGCCCCGAGCTCGCCCGCATCGCTCTCGATTTCTTCGACGAGCGCGCCGTGACCGTTCGCTAGACCGTTCGCCAGACCGACGCGACGGCGCGGTCGAACGATTCGCCGGGCGCATCTCCGAACGGCTTCGAGGCGCCTCGACGGTCTCCTCCGCAATCGTTATCCATCCCACACCGCACGAACAGGAGAACGCCATGGCTTCCCCGCGCCCGAAGAACGAGAAACGCCGGATCATGAGATACCGCGAGACGCCGCTCCCTCCGGCGGACGACCTCGCCGCGAACGTGCGCTGGCTGCGCGACCGCGAGATCGTCAAGAACCTCTATCGACGTTATGCGTACGGCGTCGACTCGATCGACTTCGACCTCGTCCGCTCGGTCTTCCATCCCGACTGCGTCATCGACGGCACGCTCGAGGGCGGCAACCTCGACGACTATCTGAAGGGCCTCGAGGACGCGATGGATCAATGGGACGCGACGATGCACTTCGTCGGGAATCAGTACGTCGAGATCGACGGCGAGCGCGGCTTCGTCGAGTCCTGGGTCCTCGGCTACCACATGGAGGCGCCGGACAGCCCGATCGACCATCTGGTGCTGGCGCTCCGCTACCAGGACGAGGTCGTCCGCGTCGGCGACGACTGGAAGATCATCCACCGCAAGACCTCGAAGCAGTGGCATACCGGCCCCTTCCCGCGGCCGACGATCGGGCCGCCGTCGTATCCGCGGCCCTCGCGCGCGAAGAGCTGAGGGCGAACGGATGCAATCCGATCTCGACTACGAGGTGGTGATCGTCGGCTCCGGCTTCTCCGGAATCGGGGCGGCGATCGCGCTTCGCAAGCTCGGGATCGAGGACTTCGTCCTGCTCGAGCGGGAGAAGGCGTTCGGCGGGACCTGGGTCCAGCACGCCTATCCCGGACTCGAGATCGACATGCCCTTCTTCGTCTACTCGTATCCCTTCGAGCCGAGATGGAGCTGGAGCCAGCTCTATCCGACCGGCGACGAGTATCGCGACTACACGCGCTTCTGCGCCGACAAGTACGACGTGACCCGCCGCATCCGCTGCGGCTGCGGCGTGAAGGAGGCCCGCTGGGACGAGGCCGCGAACGTCTGGCGGACGACGCTCGAGAGCGGCGAGATCCTCGTCTCCCGCTACCTCGTCTCGGCGACGGGCCTGCTCGTCGTGCCGAAGCTCCCGGACATCGAAGGCATCGGCGACTTCGAAGGCAAGCTGATCCATACGGCGCGCTGGGATCATGCCTACGACCTCGACGGAAAGCGCGTCGCCGTGATCGGGACGGGGGCGACCTCGATCCAGCTCGTCCCGGCGATCGCGGAGCGCGTGAGCCGCATCGACCTCTACCAACGGACGCCGATCTGGCTGATGCCGAAGCCGAATCCGAAGCTCTCGCCGGGCTTCCAGCGGCTGCTCCGGTTCGCCCCGTTCACGCAGCGCCTCATGCGCTGGGCGATGAACCTCCTCGTCGAGGTGGTCTTCGGCCTCGGCTTCATCCGCTACAAGAGCCATCCCGGGGTGTTCCGCTTCATCGAGAAGAAGCTCGTCGAGTTCATCCGCCAGGAGATCCCCGACCGGGAAATGCAGGAGAAGCTGACGCCGAAGTACGCCTACTTCTGCAAGCGCCCGAGCTTCTCGAATTCGTTCTACGCGTCGCTGCGGCGGCCGAACGTCGAGCTCGTGACCGATCCGATCGCGCGGGTCACGAAGCGCGGGATCGTGACCGCGGACGGGAAGGAGCGCGAGGTCGACACGCTCGTCTGCGCGACGGGCTATCAGGTCTTCAATCGCAAGTGCGTCCCGGGCTACGAGCTGATCGGCCGCGGCGGAGTCAGCCTCGGCGAGCTCTGGGAGAAGCAACGCTTCCAGGCCTACGAAGGAGCGACGGTCCCGGGCTTCCCGAACCTCTTCCTCTACATGGGCCCCTTCTCGACCGCGGGCCTCTCGTACTTCACGATGATCGACGTCGAGAGCAGGCACCTGACCCGTTGTCTCGCCGAGGCGAAGCGCAGGCGCACCGACTACTTCGAGGTCCGCCGCGAGGCCCACGAGCGCGACCTCGCGAAGGTCCGGCGCCGCGCCGAGCAGACCGTCTTCGCCGGCAACAACTGCGCGGGCTCGAACAGCTACTACGTCGACGCCTGGGGCGACGCGCCGGGCATCCGCCCCGTGACGGGCTTCGAGCACTGGCTCAACAGCCGGCTCTTCCCGCTGTCGGACTACTGCTTCGACCCGGCCGCGGACGCGAGCTGATGGCGGCCTCGAACGACTTCGATGCCGAGACGCTGCTCGCCGAGGCCCGCCGAAGGACGGGCCTCTCGGATTTCGGCGATTCGCGCTTCCGCGAGCCGATGGACCGTCTGCTCTTCTCCCTCGAGCACGAGGCGAAGCTCAACGCGACCGGCCGCGTGGCTCAGCGTGAGCGCGTGATCGGCAATCTCGTGACCCGCCTCTCCGCCGAGGCGCTGATCGCGGACCATCCCGAGATCCTCGACGAGCCGATCGTGGCCCCGCTCGTGATCGTCGGCCCGACCCGCTCGGGCACGACGCGCCTCCATCGCATGCTCTCGGCGGACCCTCGCCACTTCACGGTGCTCTGGTGGGAGAACCGACGCCCCGTCCCCTACCCCGACAGCGACTGGCGACGCGATGATCCGCGGATCGCCGAGGCTCGGGAGGAGGTGGACCAGGTCCTGACGGCGGCGCCGCAGATGAAGTCGATCCATCCCTGGGATCCCGTCGGCCCCGACGAGGACGCCCTGCTCTGCGAGCACGCCTTCCTGTCCTACGTCCCCGAGTCGAGCGTCCATGTCCCTTCGTACCGCGATTGGATGCAGGACACGGACGTGACCCCCGCCTACACGTTCCTGGCGCGGATGCTCCGGATCCTGCAGTGGCAGAAGAAGGAGCGCGGCGAGGAGGGCCAGCGCTGGGTCCTGAAGACGCCGCAGCATCTCGGCTTCATCGAGACGTTCTGCCGGGTCTTCCCGGACGCGCGCGTCGTGCAGACGCATCGCGATCCGCTCTCGGCGGTGCCCTCGGCGGCGAGCATGTACACGACGCTCTGGGAGATCGGCTCGGACGACGTCGACTACGCCGCGGGAGGCCGGCAGTGTCGCGATCGGCTCGAGCTCGATCTTTCGCGCTGTCTCGAGTTCCGGGCGCGCACGCGGGAGGATCGCTTCTTCGATCTCTGGTTCGAGGAGATGGAGCGCGACTCGATCGGCCCCGTCGAGCGGCTCTATGCGTGGCTCGGCACGCCCTTCCTCCCCGAGACGCGCCGCCTGCTCGAGCAGTGGCTCGTCGAGAATGCCCGGGAGAAGCGGCCGCCCCATCGCTACACGTTCGAGACCTTCGGGCTCTCGAAGGACGAGCTCCTCGGGCGCTTTGCGGGATACCGGGAGCGATTCATCCTGCCGCGGCGGGGCTGAGGGGAGAGAGACGAACATGGGAAAGCTGAGCGGAAAAGTGGCCCTCGTGACCGGCGCGGGGCGGGGGCTCGGACGCGGCATGGCGCTCGAGCTGGCGCGCGACGGCGCTTCGATCGTCGTCGCCGAGCTCGATCCCGAGACCGGTCGTCGGACCGCCTCGGAGGTCGAGGCCCTCGGCCAGCGCGCGATCGCGATCGTGACCGACGTCTGTCGGCGGGAGCAGGTGAACGCCACCGTCGCCGCCGCCGAGAAGGCCTTCGGGACGATCGACATCCTCGTCAACAACGCGCAGATCCAGCGCCAGCAGGTCGCCTTCGAGGACACCAGCGACGACGACATGCAGGTCGTCCTCGGCTCCGGCCTGATGGGGACGTTCTACTTCATGCAGGCCTGCTTCCCGCTGCTCAGCCGTCGGGGCGGCAAGGTCGTCAACGTCGCCTCCGCCGCGGGGCTCGTCGGCTATGCAGGCTGGGCCTCCTATGCCGTCGCGAAGGAGGGCATCCGCGCGCTCACGAAGGTCGCCGCCCACGAATGGGGCAAGCACAAGATCAACATCAACGCGATCTGTCCGCTCTCGCTCACACCGAGCATGAAGGAGTGGAGCACGAACAATCCCGAGCTCGCGAAGATCATGATCGACTCGATCCCGCTCGGGCATTTCGGCGATCCCGAGAAGGACATCGGCCGCGCGGTCGCCTTCCTCGCCGGCCCGGACTCGGACTTCATCACGGGCATGACCATGATGGTCGACGGCGGCCAGACGATCCTCCACTGAAGCAGAACGAGAGGCGGGGCGGCCTGCGAATGCAGACCGCCCCGCGCGGCGCGAGCGCGACGACGAGACGCCCCCGATGGTGCTCGCCCGCTCGCGAAGAGAAGGGCTTCCGGCGCATCGCGGGCGATCCGCCGGAGACTCCGCCTAACGACGTCCCTTCTTGCCCGACTTCGTCGCGGCGGCCGACGCCGGGACTGGGGCTGCCGGGAAGACGACCTGCAGGTAGACGACGCCCGCGCGCTCGACGGTCACGAGCTGGCCGTGGGGATCGAAGTCGAGGGGCAGGTGGCCGGGCTCGATCTTGCTGTCGAACTCGAGCTCGCCCTCGACCCGACCGTCGGGCAGGACCTGGACGTCGAGCACGCCGCGCACCGTCCCGCCGACCGTCAGGTCGTAGTTCGCGGGCGTCAGGTCCTCGGCCTCGACCTTGAAGCTCGCCCGCGAGGCCTTTCGCTGTCGGAACTCCGCCTTGCCGCTGGCGGCCGGCTCCTCGCCGGAGTTGACGAGGGCGACCCGCGTCCGCTCGAGGTCCTTCGCAAAGGCAGCGGTCGGCAGCGCGACGGCGAGGAGCAGGGTGAGTCCGAGAGCAATCCATCTTCGAGAAGTCATTGGGCTGAATCCTTTCCCATTCATGGGGTTCGCCAGGTTGGCGAGAAGGGATTCGGCCGGAAGAGAGCTGATATTTGTGAACTTCGTCCCAATTTATAGTTATTCCAGCCAGATTTATCGCCCCGAGGGAAATCCCCAGGCACGGAGACTCGAGCTCCCCGCATCGGGCCCGCGCGCATCCCCCGATCCCGGCCAGGCCTGGGCCCCAGGCCCGAACCCCGTCCCGGCTCAGACCGCGAAGTCCCTCGCGCTCCAGAGGAGCTTCTTCAACGCGGCGATCTCCTCCGGGATCGAGTCGAGCTGCGCGAGCGCCTCCCCCAGATAGCGGCGGGGATTGGGATCGAGGTGGCGCACGGCCTTCTCCGGGTCGATCGCGTGGGTCCGCAGGAAGAGCGCGAGGGCGAAGGCCAGGGTGTCTTCGGGCAGATAGCCGTGGGTCGTGGACTGCCAGCTCAGGAAGCGGCCGTCGAAGTCCTGACGGAACTCGAAGGCCGCGTTGCAGAGGAAGATCCCGAAGCCGAGGAAGACCGCCGCCAGATCCGTCATCGGCTCCTCGAAGTCCTCGCCGCCGGGCGGAGCGGCCTCGACCGTGTCGAGAAGCCCGTGGGCGAGCTCGTGGGCGAAGGTCGCGACGAGGACCTCCGGCTGCGCCGCGAGGCGGGGGTCGTAGGTGATCGTCGGCGTCTCCTCGGGATCCTCGGAGGCGTGATAGGTCCCCGCCGGCTCGCCATCGATCGAGAAGAGGACGAGATTCGGCGCAAAGCGATCGACCAGACCAGCCTCGCGCGCCACGAGCTCGCACGGCCAGTCCGAGAGGCCCGCGTGTCGCTTGCAGGCTTCGAATAACAGCCTCGGGAGGTCGCCGCCGGCGCAACCGATCGCCCCGCTCGGATCGTCCGCCACGAACTCCGAGTCGACCGGCTCGACGAGTCGCGTCCTGCTCGCATGTGCGGCGTCGCCGAGATGGGTCAGGAACCAACGATAGGCATCGAGGAGCCAGCCCGCTTCGCGGGCCGAGAGGAGCGGCAGAAGCTGCCAGGGCTCCGCGACGAAGGCCGACCGATTCGCGATCCGTCGCCCCGCACCGTCCGGCGGATCGTAGGGCGGCTCCGCCTCGACGAGCGGTGACCGGCAGAGCGGGCACGCGGAGAGCTCGAGTCCGTACTCGGGGACCGATCCGGACTCCACACGCTCGCGACAGCGCACGTCGGAACAGAGCATGCTGCGAGTCTAGAGGCCGAATCGTCGGACGCCCGAGCGCGAGCTCATCAGTCCGCCGATCCGGGCTCGGATCGCGCTGCAGGACGACGAGACCAACGATACGAAACGACTCGTTCCCCTCGATGGGGCTCCGCGCGCGTCAGCTCCGGCCGGCTTCCAGCGAATCGAAGGCCCAGCGGCCGCGCCGCGTCGCGCCTTCGAGCGTCCGCTCGAGCGCCCGGAGAAACTCGCTGCGCGGCCATTCGCGCGCACCGAAGCGCGCGAGATGCTCGGTGCGGACCTGACAATCGACGAAATCGAATCCCCAGCGTTCGAGCTGCTGCACGAGAGCGACGAACGCGAGCTTCGAAGCGTCCGGCTCGCGCGCGAACATCGACTCGCCGAAGAAGGCACCGCCGAGGGAGACGCCGTACAGGCCACCGACGAGGCGAAGCTCGCCCTCCTCGTCGAACCCCGCGGCGTCCGCGTTCGTCTTCGCGCTCGCCGCGACTTCCTCGCCCGCCCACGCCTCGACGGAGTGCGCGAAGCCCAGCGCGTGAAGCCGCTCGTAGGCCTCGATCATGTCGTCCCCGATCCAGGTCCCGCCCTGTCCCGGCCGCGGCGCCCCCGCGCACGCGCGAATCACTTCGCCGAACGCGCGGTCGAGGCTCAGGACGTAGGGCCGCGCGCGCACCCGCTTCGCGAGGCTGCGCCCGACGTGGAGCTCGCTCGGCAGGAGCACCATGCGCGGATCCGGCGAATACCAGAGGATCGGCTCCTCGTCGTACCACGGGAACACGCCCTGGGCGTAGGCCGCGAGCAATCGCTCGGGCTCGAGATCGCCGCCGTAGGCGAGCAGCCCGCGGCGATCCGCCCGGCGTGGATCGGGAAACGGATAGGCGCGTACGAGCTCGTCGACGAGCGCGCGCGTCGTGCGATTCATCGCGTCGCGAACCGCAGCGCGTCGTCGGGCCAGGGCGCGGCGTTCGCGATCGCGGGCAGCACGTGGTCGACGTGGTCGACCGACTGCCACATCTCGAGATGCGCCTCGCTCATGAAGCGCTCGTCGACGCTGCTCTTCAGGAGCGTGAAGAGCGGATCGTAGAAGCCGCCCTGGTTCAGGATCACGATCGGATGGCGGAAGAGCCCGAGGCGCTTCGAAGTCAGCGCCTCGAAGAGCTCCTCGAAGGTGCCCGAGCCGCCGGGCAGCGTGACGATCGCGTCGGCGACCTTGAGCATCTCGCGCTTGCGCTGCTGCATGTCCTCGACGAGGCGCAGCTCGCTGATCCCCGTATGGGCCCACTCCCGCTCGCGCATGAAGCGCGGGATGATGCCGACGACCCGGCCGCCCTCGGCCAGCGCCGCGTCGGCGAGCGCGCCCATCGAGCCGACCGCGCCACCGCCATACACGACGGTGTCGCCGCTGCGGGCGATCGAGCGGCCCAGCGCGGCCGCCGCAGCGTGGAAGGCGGGGGCACAGCTCCCGCTCGAGGCACAGAAGACGAGGACATGGCGTCCCCGGTTGACGGCATCCGACATCGGCCGTAGGGTTGCGGCTTCAGGTTCGAACGCAAGGGGTTGATTTCAGGCGCTTGCAGACCCTCGGACCCGCCCGGCCAGTACGGCTCGGGCTCCCGCCGAGTGCTAAGCGCCCGCCTCCGGTCTCCTGTCCTGCGCTGCCGTCCGCAATGCGGACGGAGGCGCGTCGAGCAGGGGGTCACCGCAGGCAAATCCAAGGTCCGAATAGGGGAAATCGTCTGCTCGCGCCCCGGCGCGTGCACGGAGGATCCATGTCCGAGCTGCCGAAGGAACCGAGCAATCGCGGGAGCGCCACCAGCTCCGTCCACGCGGGCGAGCTGCGCCAGCAGGAAGCCAACGCGATCACGACGCCCATCTACCAGACCTCGACCTTCTGGTTCCGCAACTCGAAGGAGGTCACCGACTATCAAGAGGGCAAGAGCCAGCGCGAGGAGTACGGCCGCTACGGCAACCCGACGTGGCGCGCCGTCGAGCGCAAGGTCTCGGCGCTCGAGGGGGGCGAGGAGTCGATCCTGTTCGCGTCGGGCATGTGTGCGGCGACGACGACCTTCATGGCGCTCCTGCCGGAGAACAGCCATCTGATCGTGACGAGCGATTGCTATCGCCGGACGCGCCAGTTCATCAACCAGTTCCTCTCGCGCATGGGCGTCGAGACGACGGTGATCGAGCCGGGGAACCTGGCGGCGTTCGAGGCCGCGATCCGGCCGAACACGAAGCTCTTCTTCACCGAGTCGCCGACGAACCCCTACCTGCGCGTCATCGACGTCCCCGCCTTCGCGAAAGCCGCCCACGCCCGCGGCGTCAAGGTCATCATCGACTCGACCTTCGCGACGCCGGTCAATCATCGCCCGCTGTCCGACGGTGCCGACCTCGTGCTCCACAGCGCGACCAAGTATCTCGGCGGCCACAACGACCTGCTGGCCGGCACCCTGACCGGCCCGAAGGAGATGATCGAGCCGGTCCGCAAGGCGTTAGGCGTCCTCGGCGGTATCATCGACAGCCACGCCGCCTGGCTGCTCCTGCGCGGCATCAAGACCCTCGACATCCGCATGGAGCGCCACAACGCGAACGGCATGGCGATCGCGCGCTATCTCGAGGCCCATCCCAAGATCAAGCACGTCTGGTACCCCGGCCTCGCCTCGCATCCCGACCACGCCGTCGCGATCCGCCAGATGAAGGGCTTCGGCGGCGTCGTGACCTTCGAGATCGACACCGACCTCGCCGGCGCCATGCGCTTCATCGACTCGACGACGATCCCCTATCAAGCGCCGAGCCTCGGCGGCGTCGAGAGCCTGATCGAGCTCCCGGTCACGATGTCGTTCTGGGACGTCCCGAAGGAGAAGCGCCTCGAGCTCGGCATCAAGGACAGCCTCGTGCGCTTCGCGGCGGGCATCGAGAACGCAGCGGATCTGCTCGCGGATCTGGAGCAGGCGCTGGCGAAGGTTTGAGGGAGGGGGCTGTCCCGGAAACGTCCAGGCGACGTCGGTTCAGCGCAGCTCGAGCTCGAACGAATCTCCGGGTCGAAACGTGACGCGACGAAATCGATTCAGAAATCCTTCATGCCCGAGCAATCCGTTCATCGCGGGCATGTTCAGGATCGAGAAGCAGACGTCGGTTTGCAGGCTGAGTCCGAACGCTGGAATGAAGAGATCGACGGGGTATCGCGCAGTGGGCTGCTCGGATCCGACGCCCACCACCGTGCCCATCACGCCGCCGTCGACGGGATTGATGCCAATCGTGTACGCGAGTCGGTGGTCGACGAAACACTGATCCGCGCCCGTATCGACGACCATGGGGACCCGCGCCGACCGCTGGTCTCCGATCCCGATCTGGACGAAGAGGTACGGGCGGGCGCGACCATCCCGAAGCCGCACGTAGTCAGCGCGAAATGTCTGGCCGGTCAAGATGCGTAACCCACGCGGCGCCCGGCCTGTCGTCGGGCACTTGCGTCAGCACGAAGCGGGGATCGTCCGGATCGATCTTGGAGAGACGCATCGCTTCGAGCGGGGTCTCTGCCTGGGCCACGATTTCCTGGTCGCCGCCGAGCCGGAGCACGACCCAGAGTCCCGCGAGCTCTCTTGGAATGCGTCGGAAGTCGAGGGTGGGAATCGATTCGGTGTTCATGATCGCCTCCCCGATACATTGCAGCACTCGGTCGACGAGTCGGCAACGACGAGAAATGGAATCGATCTCCAATCGAGATCAGATTCTCGACGATCCCCTCAGAACAACCGCTCCTGCGCCGGCTCCCGAACCGGCACCGCCCCTTCCATCACGAGCAGCCGCGCCTTGAGCTCGAGCCCCCCCGCATAACCCTGCAGCGCACCGCCCCGGGCGATCACGCGATGGCACGGGATCACGAGCGGGATCGGGTTCGCACCGTTCGCCGCGCCGACCGCGCGCACGGCCTTCGGCTGGCCGAGGGCTTCTGCGATGTCGCAGTAGGCGAGCGTCTGCCCGTACGGGATCTTCGCGACGAGGGCGTAGACGGCGCGCTGGAAGGGGGTCGCGCGCAGGTCGAGATCGATCTCGAAGACGCGGCGACGGGCTTCGGTGTATTCGAGGATCTGATCGATGACGGCGTCGTTCGAGGCGCGGCGATCGAGGAGCTTCGCGTCGGGGGCGTGGCTCTTCATCCAGCCGGCGAGGCCGCGGCCGTTCTGATGCGGCAGCTCGAGGAAGGCGAGCCCCTTCTCGCTCGAGACGACGCGCAGAGGGCCGATGGGCGATTCGAAGCGGCTGATCGAAAGCGTTTCCATCGCTCGCATTCTACCCCGGCATCGAGGAGTTTCGAGGGAATTCGTCGCTCAATCCTCGCCGGAATCGGCCGTCTCATTGGCGCCGTCGCCGCGCCGGTCCTCGGACAGCTCGGCGTCGGCGATCTCGAGGCGCTTCATCATCTTCTGCAGCGACTGACGCGGAATGCCCAGCTTCTCCGCGGCGGCGCTCTTGCTCCCCGTCTCCCGGACGGCGGCGATCAGCATGCGGCGCTTGAGCGCATCGACCGAGCGGTTGAGATCCCAGTCGAGCGGGACCACGACGGCCGGCAGGGAATCCGCCGCGCCCGACGACCGCTCCCCCGCCGTGCCGGGAGCGGCCAGAGCGCCCGCGAAATCCGGGGCCGCGTCGAAGGGATGGCGGAACGGGCCCGCGACCCCGGCGACCGGGCCGGTGCCGCGCCGATTGGGCTTCGCGCCGCGCACGTGCTCGGACAGATCATCGAGGCCGATCGTCTCCTCGGGACCCGCGAGCGCGGCGCTGCGCTCGATCTCGTTGGCGAGCTCGCGGACGTTGCCCGGCCATTTGTGGGCGACGAGCCGATCCATGGCTGCGTTCGAGAAGCCCCGGAAGCGGCGCTTCATGCGGACGGCGGCCGCGTCGAGGAAATAATGAGCGAGGGCTGGGACGTCCTCGGGCCGATCGCGCAGGGGCGGCAGCTCGATCTCGACGACCCGGAGCCGGTAGTAGAGGTCCTCCCGGAAGCGGCCCTCGGCGACGAGCTTCTTGAGATCGCGATTGGTCGCCGCGACGACGCGGACGTCGACCTTCTTCGTATCGGAGGCGCCGAGGGGCCGGATCTCGCCGTCCTGGAGCACGCGCAGGAGCCGGACCTGCATGCCCGGCTCGGTCTCGCCGATCTCGTCGAGGAAGATCGTGCCGCCGTCGGCGACCTCGAAGAGGCCCTTCTTGTCGACGTGGGCGCCGGTGAATGCGCCGCGTTTGTGGCCGAAGAGCTCGCTCTCGAGCAGCGTCTCCGGGAGCGCCCCGCAGTTCTGGGCGACGAAGCGCTTGTCCCGGCGCGGCCCCGCATAATGGATCGCCCGGGCGAGCAGGTCCTTGCCGGTCCCGGTCTCACCGGTCAGGAGGACCGTCGCGTCGGTCTGCGCGACCTTCTGGGTCACGTCGAAGACCTTCTGCATGACCGGCGCGTTCCCGATGATCCCCGCGAAGGAATAACGGGCCTCGACCTCGCGCCGGAGGTAGACGTTCTCGGCGCGCAGCCGCTCGTTCGCCTCGGCGAGCGAGGCCGCGAGCTCGGCGTTCGCGCTCGAGAGCTCGTAGACCTCGAGGCCGCGCTTCACGCTGATGCGCAGCTCGTCGGGCTCCCAGGGCTTCGCGATGTAGCGGTAGATCCGCCCCTCGTTGATGGCGCGGACCAGCGAGGGCATGTCGGAGTAGCCCGTCAGCAGGATTCGGATCGCCCGGGGATTGCGCTCGATCACCTTCTCGAAGAAGTCGACGCCGGTCATCCCGGGCATCACCTGGTCCGAGATGACCAGCGCAATGTCCTCGCGGTCGAGGATCTCGAGCCCCGCGCGGGCGCTCGTCGCCGTGAAGACCCGGTACTCGGCGCCGAGGGTCAGCTCGATCGACTCGAGGATCGCCTCCTCGTCGTCGACGACGAGCACGCCATATCGGCGACTCTCGTCGGTGGGTCGGGCGCCTTCGATTGCGGGCATGGGAAGACGTTAACCCAGGCGCAGAGGGGGGCCCGGGCGCCGGAGAGCGATGGCTCGGGGATTGCGAACCGATCGGCGCGCGCCGAAGCGGCCCCAGATCCGCCCATCCAACCCCCTAACGCGCCGCGACGAGCTCCTCGACCCGGTCGATGACCCGGGCCTCGAGCCGCGCGTTCTCGAGGGCGTTGATTTCCTGGACCCCCGTCGGGCTCGTCACGTTGATCTCGGTCAACCGGCCCCCGATGACGTCGATCCCGACGAAGAAGAGGCCGTGCTCCCGGGCGAAGGGGCCGACCCGGGCGAGGATCCGGCGGTCGTTCTCGTCGAGGGGGGCCCGGGCGGGGGTGCCTCCGACGTGGAGGTTGGCCCGGGACTCGTGGGCGGCGGGGACCCGCAGGACGGCCCCGATCGGCTCGCCCTCGAGCAGCAGGATCCGCTTGTCGCCCTGGCGGACGGCCGGCAGATACTCCTGGGCCATGACCGAACGCTTCCCGAACTGCGTCGACTGCTCGAGGATCGACACGAGATTCCGGTCGTCTTCCACCACGTGGAAGATCCCTTCCCCGCCCTTGCCGTCGAGGGGCTTCACGATCATCTGCCCGCCGTGCTCCCGCATGAACGCCCGCAGCTCGGGGATGTGACGAGTCACACGCGTCTGCGGCATCAGATCGGCGAAACGAACCGCCAGGAGCTTCTCGTTGAAGCTGATGACGCTGGAGGGCCGGTTGAGGACGAGGGTATTCCGGCAGACGTCGAGGATCTGGGTCGCCACGATGTAGTCGCGGTCGACCGGCGGATCCTTGCGCTGGAAGGCGACGTCGATTTCGGAATCGAAATCGACGCTGCGCGCGGCCCCGCGGTGGACGGGCGTCGGCGAGGCGAGATCGAGGGTGATCGGAACGGCTTCGGCGCGGACGTGGCCGTTGTCGACGCAGAGGTCGGCGGGATCGACGTAGAGGACCTCGTGGCCCCGGGCCTCCGCCTCGCGCATCAGGACGATCGTCGTCGAGCCGGCCATCGGCTCCTTCTCGACGGGGTCCATGACGAAGGCGAGCTTGAGGGGGCGGCCCGGCTTCGAGCGGGAATTCGATTGGGACGACGACATGGGGGCTCCGCGCGATTCGACTGGCTCGCGACGTTCGCGAGGTTAAGGACACTGCCGCTTCGCGCCGAAACGGGGAGACGGCGCTCGACGCAAACGGCCTCGTCGGCGGCCAATCGGTAGCGCACGGGCCGAGGCGTCGGCTAGCTTGCGCGCTCGCGGAGTAACCATGGCATTCTTCCGGTCTCGGGGGGTCCGGATCGCCCTGATCCTGCTCTTCGTCTCGGCTCTCGGCGCGGCGAGCGGTGCGGCGGGCGTCTACTACCTGCTGATCCGCGACCTCCCGGACTTCCGGAGCGTCGCCGACTACCGGCCGCCGGTCTCGAGCGTCGTCTTCGACCGCCAGGGCCGCCTGATCGGCGAGCTCTACACCGAGCAGCGTCGACTCGTCCCGATCGAGGAGATCCCGAAGCACGTCAAGCTCGCCTTCGTCTCCGCCGAGGACGGCAAGTTCTACGAGCACGAGGGCTTCGACTTCGTCGCCATCCTGCGAGCGGCGATCGCGAACCTGCGCGAGGGCGGCATCGCCCAGGGCGCGAGCACGATCACGCAGCAGACGGTGAAGAGCCTCCTGCTCTCGCCGGAGAAGACCTACGAGCGCAAGCTGAAGGAGATCCTGCTCTCCTGGCGCATCGAGCAGGCGCTCAGCAAGGACGAGATCCTCTACCTCTATCTGAACCAGATCTACTTCGGCAACGGCGCCTGGGGCATCGGCCAGGCGGCGCGGAGCTATTTCGGCAAGGAGGCGAAGGATCTCACGATCTCGGAGTCCGCGATGCTCGCGGGCCTGCCGCAGCGCCCGAGCGCCTACGACCCGAACCGCGATCCCGAGGCGGCCGAGGGACGACGACGTTATGTGCTGGGACGCATGCTGGCCGAGGGTCACATCGATCAGGCGACCCACGACCGCGAGCTCGCGCAGCCGCCGGTCGTCGCCGACCACTCCGAGCACGAGAACTTCGAGATCGCGGGCTACTTCAGCGAGGAGGTTCGCCGCCTCCTCTACAAGGAGCTCGGCCAGGACGTCGTCCTCGAGCAGGGGCTGCGGATCGAGACGACGCTCGACCTCGATCTCCAGCGCGTGGCCCGCGACGCGGTGCAGCGCGGGCTCGTCGCCCAGGATCATCGCCACGGGTACCGCGGCCCGCTGCGCCGGATCGGCCCCGACGAGCGCGAGATCGAGCTCGACCGGCTGGCGCTCGCGAACGCGGGGCTCGCCGAAGGCGACGCGACGGGGACCCTCGACGAGGCGACGCGAGCGAAGGTCGAGAACGTGATTCGCGAAGCGCTCGCGGCGGGCAAGCCGCTCGAGGGGCTGGTCCTCGCGGTGAACGGCGAGAAGCAATTCGCGAAGATCGGCTTCGGCGCCGGCGTCGAAGGCCGCGCGGCGCTCGACGACGTGAAGTGGGCGCGCAAGCCGAATCCCGAGTCCGGGCCGTACAACGTGTCGGAGATCGACTCGATCTTCGATGTCGGCGACGTCGTGCGCTTCGTGCGGATCGCGGGCAAGCGCGACGGCGAAGAGGCCGGGAGCGAGCAGATCGTCCGCCTCGACATCGGGCAGACGCCCTTCGCCCAGGGCGCGCTGCTCTCCCTCGACAACAAGACGGGCGACGTCCTCGCGATGATCGGCGGCTACGATTACGCCCAGAGCGAGTTCAATCGCGCCGTCCAGGCGCAGCGCCTCCCGGGCTCCGCTTTCAAGCCCTTCATCTACGGCGCGGCGCTCACCCGGGGCTATACGCCGGTCTCGACCGTCATCGATCGCCCCGTCGTCTACACCGACCCGTCGAGCGGCTTCGTCTGGGCCCCGCGCAACTACGGCCGAAAATCCTACGGCCCGATGACGATGCGCGACGCGCTCAAGAAGTCGATCAACAACGCGACCGTCTATCTGTTCCGCGACATCGGCCCGAGCTATGTGATCGAGCACGCGCGGCGCTTCGGCATCGAGTCGAAGCTGACCCCGGATCTCTCCCTCGCGCTGGGGACGAGCGCGGTCACGCTGCTCGAGCTGACGCGGGCGTATGCGGTCTATCCGCGGGGCGGGGTGCGCATGGCGCCCCGCTTCATCCGAAAGGTCGTCGATCGCGACGGCAAGGTCCTGCTCGAGAACGTGGCCCTCGGCGGCGAGCTCCCGCCGCTCGCGCCGCTCCCGGTCGTGGCCGAGACGACCACCGCCGGCGATACGACCTGGAGCAACACCCGCGATCCCGACAACCAGGTCCTCCCGCCCGCTGACGCCTACCTGATGTGCGACATGCTGCAGGCCGTCGTCCGCGAGGGCACCGGGGCCGCCCTCGCGAAGCACGGCCGGACCTTCGCAGGCAAGACCGGCACGACCAACGAGTACTCCGACGCCTGGTTCGTCGGATTCTCCCCCGAGATCACGACCGGCGTCTGGGTCGGCAACGACGACAACCTGGTCCTCGGCCGCGGCGAGACCGGCGGCACGACGGCGCTGCCCATCTGGGGCGACTTCATGAAGGTCGCCGTCGCGCCCTACCCGAACCACGACTTCGAGGCCCCCGCCGACATCGAGTTCCGCCGCGTCGACAAGGTCTCGGGCCTGCTCGCCGATGCGTCGACCCAGGACGCCTACTTCCAGCCCTTCCGCGCGGGCACCGCCCCGGAGCAGACCTTCACCGAGCAGACCGTCGAGAAGAAGGCGCGGCAGGTGGCTCGCGACGACGCCTTCTGACCGAGGACGCGGGGCCTGCACAAGTGGCAGCGTGCCAGGTGCCCGGGTCGGATGGGGCTCGGCGCTCGGGCTTCGTCCGGCACGCGTCGAGGGACCGGTCGGCTGCGCTGGGCGCCGTGCTGCGCGTGCCGTTCTCAATCTCGCACCGAGCCCCATCCGACCCGGGCACTCGGGGCGTTGAGGCTTGCGGTGGTCACGTTCTGCCGGGTTTGTTGGATGGGGGCGTTGCGGACTCGGCGTTTGGGCGGGGCGCGGCCTTACATTTCGGGGGAACGAGCGTCGTTGCGGAGATGTGAGGCGATCGCTCGCGCTGCGCTGCTCGCTCGACTCGAAGCCCACGAGCCAGCCCACGATGTCGCGCGTCGGCCCGATTCCCCTCCCCGATCGATCGGAATGCCCGCGCCGATTCGCGACGCCGCCCCGAGTGACCCGGCCGGACGCGGCCTGGCGCGAGATTGAGAACGCCACGCGCGGCACACCGCCCGCCAACGTCGACCGGTCCCTCCACGCGTGCCGGACGAAGCCCGAGTGCCAGGTCGCGTCCGGCCGGGGCACCTGGCACCGCGTCCCGTTCCGACGCGACCGCCCCGTGCGACCGCCGATGTTCATTGACAGCCGACGCGAGGCTCGGTAACCCAGGGGGATGGGGGGACACGCGACCATCGGCTCGCGCGTGGTGGGGACGCTCGCGTCCACGCCGCTCGATCGCAGAAACGACTCGAAACGGGCCACCGATCGACGACGCGCCGCGGAGACGGCGCTGCTCGACGCGGTGCTGCTCCCGTCCGAGGCGCCGCGCGATGGCGTCGGCGTCGAGGGTCAGGCGCTGCTCATGCGCGCGCTGCGGCGGTTGCTGCGGCAGGACGGGGTCGCGGGCGCGGTCGCCTGGGTCGACGACGCGGAGGGTCGGCCCCAGGCCGTCGCCGCGCTGCCGGCCGAGATCGCGATGCGCGTGACCCCGACCCGGGAGTTCTTCGACGCCCTCGTGCGCGCAGGGCAGGTCCATGCGCTCGCCGACTCCCCCGACGATCTCGAGCTCAAGGTCCTCGCGGCCCAGGGCATCGTCGCCGCCGCGCCGGTGGCGGGGCTTGGGTCCCAGCCGGCGGCCGTGCTCTTCCTCTATCCGTCCCGACACGGGCGGCCCCTGCGCCCGCGGACGCTCGCCGTGCTCGGCGAGAGCGCAAGTCAGCTCGCCCAGACGATGGGAACCCAGATCGCGATCGATCGCCTCGGACGGATGGACGATGCGGTCGCGCGGCTCGATCGACTGGCGGCGCTCGGCGGGCTCGTGTCGGAGATCGTCCACGAGATCCGCAATCCGCTGGTCGCGGTGAAGACGTTCCTCCAGCTGCTGCCCGAGCGGCGCAACGATGCCGAGTTCAACGAAGGCTTCCGCCAGCTCGTCGGCGAAGAGGTGCAACGCCTCGAGCGCATGCTCGACGATCTGCTGCGCCATGCGCGCCCGCGCAGCACGCCCGCGATCGGCGAAGGCGCGCATCTCGGTGAGGCCGCGCAGACGACGCTCCAGCTCCTGCAGTACCGCTGTCGTGAGCGCGGCATCGAGCTCGAAACGCGGATCGCCCGCGATCTGCCTCCCCTGGGTCTCGCGCCGGATGCGCTGCGCCAGCTGCTCCTGAACCTGCTCTTGAACGCAACCCAGGTCACCCCGCGCGGCGGCTCGATCCGCCTCGAGGCCGACTGGAGCCCCGACCGCGCAAACCACGTTGCACTCAGCGTGGAGGACGACGGCCCCGGCATCGCGCCCGAGCTCGCCGCGCGGATCTTCGAGCCCTTCTGGACGCGGCGCAGCGAGGGCGCCGGCGGCCTCGGCCTCGCGATCTGCAAAAGGATCGTCGAGGACGCGGGCGGCAGGATCGAGGTTCAGTCGGGGTTGAGCGGGGGGGCCTGCCTGCGCGTCGAGCTCCCGTTCAGTCACTAAGCCCTCGCGAGCCGAGGTCGGCGTCGAGGCCCCCACCCACGCCGGCCCGCATCGCGCCCCGAGCGACCTACTCGAGCCAGCCGCGCACCGCACGCCCGAGCCCCTGCAGACCCGACATGAAGAAGTGATCGACGTCGGGCAGCACGACGAGCTCGAGCCGCTCGATGCCGTCGACGAGCTCGCGCAGCGCCGCGAGGGGGACGTAGTCGTCGCGATCTCCCGTGACGATCAGGATCGGCTTGCGCCCGCACGCGAGGCGCTCGCGGTCGAGCATCGCCGGGGGCGGCGCCACGAGCACGAGCTTCTGGACCCGAGGCGCCTCGATGCCCGTCCGGAACGCAGCGAGCGATCCCCACGAATAACCACACGCGATGATCGGCCCCTCGACGCTCTCGCGCATGAAGTCGAGGGCCGCACGCGTGTCGTCGTCGGCGTCGGCGATCTCGCCCGAAGGCCGTCCCGCGCTCCCGCCGACGCCGCGCCAGTTGAAGCGCAGCGCGACGTAGCCGGCGTCACTCGCCGCGAGGGCGAGCTCGGTCGCGACCGGCGAGTCCATCGAGCCGCCCATCAGAGGATGCGGCGCCGCGACGACGGCGCCGCCCCGGGCGCTCGGCAGTCCGGGCCCGTCCGCGCGAGCGTCGCCGTCGGGTTCGCTCGATCCGGGCCGCGCCGGCAGCCAGAGTCCGTCGAGCGCGGCGCCGGCGGGCAATCCCGGGCCGTCGGGGAGCGCGATCAAGGCGGGTCGTTCGAAGGGGCGCGGTGACATGCCGGGATCCTGCCCGCTCGGAACCGGAATCTCAACCTGAGCCCCAGGGCGGGGCTGCCTGACGGGCGGGCCACGCAAGCCGGCCCTCGGCCGGAGGTCGGTTTGCGCGGAGGAGCTTCGACCGGTTATCTGTCGTCGTCCTTCTTTCGCGCGGCTCGCCGCGGATTTTCGAGTCGCCATCGGGAGACGAGTCATGACGAACTATGAAGTCGAGCTCAACGGCCAGAACTACTGGCTCGAGGTCGACGGTGTTCCTCGACGGATGGGCTTCTATACCCTCCGGTACGTCGAGGCCGTCTCGCCCGAAGACGCGGCTCGAGCCGCGATCCGGACCCTGCGCAGCCACGAATCCCTGGCGAATCTTCTGAATGAACCCTCGGATTCGCCGAAGATCTACGCGGAAGACATCATCGAGCTCGCGGAAGCGCCGGACCTGGCCGAGGTCGACCTGAGCCTGTGCTTCTACCTCGACGATGACGACGCGTGAGCGCGACGCCGATGAGCGAACGCCGCATCCAGAGAGGCGCCCGATTCGAGCTGATCACCGACCGCGTGACGCTCCCGAACGGCAAGAGCGCCCTCGTCGACCTGCTGAAGCATCCCGGGGCCGCCGCGGTCGTGCCCTTCCTCGACGACGGTCGGGTCCTGCTGATCCGCCAGTACCGCTACGCGGCGGGCGGCTATCTGCTCGAGGTGCCGGCGGGCAAGCTCGATCCGGGCGAGGCGCCGGAGCGGTGTGCGACGCGGGAGCTCGAGGAGGAGACGGGCTATCGCGCGGGGCGGGTCGAGAAGCTCGGGGCGATCTGGCCTTCCCCGGGCTTCACCGACGAGAAGATCCATCTGTTCGCCGCCCACGATCTTTGCCTGGCCGAGCAGCGGCTCGAGGACGACGAGGTCCTCTCGCTCGTCCCGATGGCCTTCGAGGACGCTCTCCGACGGGTCCGGGCCGGCGAGATCGAGGACGCCAAGACCGGGATGGCGCTCCTGCTCGCGGCGCAACGGTGGACGGGTGGCTACGGCCGATAGGCCGTTGGCCAGTGGCCTCTTGGCCTCTTGGCCCATGGATATAGATAGGCACTGTCCCCGCGGGTCGTGGCTTGGCGCGAAGAGCGCGATGCCCGCGGCGAAGGCCCGCTTCCGTTGCCTCTCGGCCGACTCGACCGGGCTTTCGTTGACCCCCCATTCAACCATCCTTACTCTCTGCCCGTCCTGCGGGAGCACGCGCCCGTCCCGCCGACACCACGAGAAAGGTCCCACGACTCCGATCCCGGCAGGGGCCGACCGAACCACCCCATGCCGGGCCGCATCCATCGTGGCGACCCGAGAACGAGACCGGAGTGTCGAGCCTGTGTACGGACGCGGCGGCGCACAATTTTCCTTCGGCCCCCCGGCGACGCCGGAGATCATCAAGAATCTCCTGATCGCGAACGGCGTCGTCTTCATCGCGCAGCTCGTCGGACCTCGCGTCGGCTTCGACGTGACGGGTTTCGGTGTCGTCCAGCCCGCCGCCGTCTGGGGCGACTTCCAGATCTGGCGGATCTTCACGTACATGTGGCTGCACAGCCCGACGTCGATCCTCCACATCGCCTTCAACATGCTCTCGCTCTGGATGTTCGGCTCGCCGATGGCGCTCGTCTGGGGTCCCGAGCGCTTCCTCCGCTACTACCTGGTCTGCGGGACCGGCGCGGGCTTCATGATCGCCTCGCTCCCCTTCCTGCTCGGCATGATCGGGATCCCGTCGTCGATCGCGGACCTGACGGGGATCACGCTCGGCGCCTCGGGTGCCGTGATGGGCGTCCTGCTCGCCTACTCGTTCACCTGGCCCGACCGGCAGGTCATGCTGCTCTTCCCGCCGATCCCGATCAAGGCGATCTGGCTGATCCCCGTGATCTTCCTGATGGAGTGGATGTCGAGCGCGACGGGCTCCTCGAACGTGAGCCATACGGGCCATCTCGCCGGCGTGTTCGTCGGCTGGATCTACCTGCTGAACGAGGGCCGCACGCCCGGGGCGCCCACGCTCCAGAGCTTCGTCCACAAATACCGACGCTGGCGCATGCGCCAGAAGATCCGCGCCGTCCACCGCGAGGACCGCGACGCCCGCACGCGCGACCGCGACGACGATCCGAGGCGATTCCATTGAAGCGGCGACCCGACCAGCATGACGAGGGTGGCCGCCCGGGCCGCTTCTTCGGACCCGGCTTCGGCGGGATCCTGCGGAGCCTCTTCGACCGGATGCCGTGGACCGAGTCTGCGACCCGCGAAGAGAGCCTGATCGTCCCGGCCCCCGCCGGCCGAGCCGTCCGGGTCCACAACGCGAACGGCAAGACCCGCATCGTCGGCGAGGACCGCAGCGACATCGAGATCCGCATCCGCAAGAGCGTGCGCGCCGACTGCTCGGACGTCGCGACCCGGCTGCTCGACTCGATCCGGATCCAGAGCTCGGCGGGCGCCGAGGTCCTCGAGATCGAGGTCCAGATCCCGCGGCGCTGCTCGCGCCACGCCGTCGCCCACATCGAGCTGCGCGTGCCGCGCGAGACCCGCATCGGGGCGCGCTCGTCCAACGGCAAGATCTGCCTCGAGGGCATCGACCGCGACGTGCGCGCGCATTCGAGCAACGGCTCGATCTCGATCTGCGAGGTCAACGGCGACATCGACGTCACGACGGCGAACGCGAAGGTCGCCTGCCGCTGTACCCACGGCCATCTGCGCGCGCGCTCCTCCAACGGCAAGATCGAGCTCGGCGGCCACCGCGGCTCCGTCGACGCCTCGACCAGCAACGGCATCATCAGCGCCTCCCTCGAGAGCGTGGGCGAGGTCGGCGTCCTGCTGACGACGAGCAACGGCCGCATCGTCCTCGATCTCCCGGAGCGCCTCGACGCCGACGTCGACATGCGCGTCGAGAACGGCCTCATCCGCAACGACCTCGACCTCGAGCAGCGCGCGGGCGACGAGAGCGGCTGGATCCGCGGTCGCCTCGGCAAGGGCGGCTGCCCGATCAAGCTGCGGACCTCGAACGGGACGATCTCGGTCCGCTAGTCTTCTGCAATGTCGCTCCTCGAAGCCCTCGAGCTCGCGAGCTACGTCGTCACCGTCGTGGCGCTCCCCTTCGCCATCATCGTCTTCGTCGCCGAGCAGCAGAAGGAGCGGGAGAACGAGGAAGAAGAATCCTTCCAGCTGCTCTCGAACTCCTACACCGAATTCCTCCGCCTGGTCCTCGAGAACCCCGATCTGCGCCTGCGCTCGGATCAAGCGACCCCGGACCTCTCCGCCGAGCAGCACGAGCGGATGCTCGTCCTCTTCGACATCCTGATCTCGCTCTTCGAGCGCGCCTACATCCTGCTCTACGAGGATCCGATGCCCGCCCACCGCGAGCGCCCGTGGCACTCCTGGGACGACTACATGCGCGAGTGGTGTCGGCGCGAGGATTTCCGGCGCCTGCTTCCGGAGCTCCTGCGCGGCGAGGATCCCGAGTTCAAGGCGTACATCGAGCGCCTCGCCCGGGAGGAGATGCCGGCCGGGGTGCCGGCCGGGGCCGAGGCGCGCGGACTCGTGCCGCGCGCGGGCGCTGCGCTGGGAATGCCTCGATGACGAACGCCTCCGACCGGAAGACGCCGGCCGCCCGGGCGAAGCGCCGCCGGGTCCTCATCCTCGGCGCCGCCGGCCGCGACTTCCACGTCTTCAACACCGTCTACCGCAACGACCCGAGCGCCGAGGTCGTCGCCTTCACCGCCGCCCAGATCCCCGGCATCGCGAGCCGCCGCTATCCCGCCGCCCTCGCCGGCCCGCTCTATCCGGACGGCATCGCGATCCGCGCCGAGTCGGAGCTCGCCGCCCTCGTCGCGAGCCTGCGCGTCGACCAGGTCGTCTTCGCCTACTCCGACCTCGCCCACGTCGAGGTCATGCACCGCGCCTCGATCGCGCTCGCCGCCGGCGCCGACTTCGTGCTCGCCGGCCCCGACGCGACGATGCTGCGCTCGCGGCTGCCGGTGATCGCCGTCTGCGCCGTGCGCACCGGCATCGGCAAATCCCAGGTCTCGCGCTTCCTCTCGCGCATCCTGAAGGAGCACGGCCTGCGCGTCGCCGTCGTGCGCCATCCGATGCCCTACGGCGATCTCGCGGCCCAGGCGGTGCAGCATTTCCGATGCGCCGCCGATCTCGATCGCGCGGGCTGTACTCTCGAAGAGCGCGAGGAATACGAGCCCCATCTCGCGATCGGGAGCGCCGTCCACGCCGGCGTCGACTACGGCCGCATCCTCGAAGACGTCGAGGCCGAGGCGGACGTCGTGCTCTGGGACGGCGGCAACAACGACTTCAGCTTCTACCGCCCAGACCTGCATATCGTGCTCGTCGATCCGATGCGGACGGGACACGAATCGCTCTACCACCCGGGCGAGGCGGTCCTGCGGATGGCCGACATCGTCGTCGTCGCGAAGTCCAACTCGGCGGATCCCGCCGAGGTCGAGCGGCTCGTCGCGAACGCCCGCGCCCTCGCACCGGGCGCGGTCGTCCTGCGCGGCGCCTCCCGCGTCTCCCTCGACGATCCGATCGCGGTCCGCGGACGCCGCGTGCTCGTCGTCGAGGACGGTCCGACGATCACCCACGGCGGCATGGCCTTCGGCGCCGGCCACGTCGCGGCCCGCGCCGCCGGTGCGGCCGAGCTCGTCGATCCGCGGCCCTTCGCGAAGGGACGCCTCGTCGAGGTCCTCGCCGCCCATCCCCACATTCGCGAGGTGCTCCCCGCAATGGGTTATTCGCCTGAGGAGCTCGCCGATCTGCGCGCCACGATCGAGGCCGCGGCCCCCGACGTCGTCGTCGCCGGCACGCCCTGCGATCTCGCCCGCGCGCTCTCGACCCGGATCCCGATCGTGCGCGCCCGCTACGAGTACGAAGAGGTCGAGTCTCCGGGCCTGCGCGGGCAGCTCGAGGCCTTCCTCGCGCGGCGCGGGCTCGGGTCCGCGGGCGGAGCCCGTTAGTGCGCCTCGTCGTCGCCCTCGGCGGCAACGCGCTGCTCCGGCGCCACGAGCCGCTGACCCACGACCGCCAGCGCGCGAACGTGCGCCGCGCCGCCGCGGCCCTCGCCCCCCTCGCCCGCGACCACGCCCTCGTCGTGACCCACGGCAATGGCCCGCAGATCGGGCTCCTCGCGCTCCAGCAGGAGTCCGCCGCCGGCCGCTTTCCCCTCGACGTGCTCGGCGCCCAGACCGAGGGCATGATCGGCTACCTGCTCGAGCAGGCCCTCGACGAACTGCTGCCGAAGGAGCGCCTCGTCGCCTCGCTCCTGACCCGCGTCCTCGTCGACGCTCGCGATCCCGCCTTCGCGAGCCCGAGCAAGTTCGTCGGCCCGAGCTATGCGAGCGAAGAAGCAGCGCGCGCGCTCGAGGCGAAGTACGGCTGGCGCTTTCGCCGGGACGGCGCCGACTGGCGCCGCGTCGTCCCCTCGCCGCGGCCGCTCGAGATCCTCGAGCAGCGCGTGATCGCGCTCCTGCTCGAGCGCGGGGTCACCCTCGTCTGCGGCGGCGGCGGCGGCATCCCGGTCCTGCGCGACGACGCGGGCCACGAGGTCGGCGTCGAGGCCGTCGTCGACAAGGACCACGCCTCGGCACTCCTCGCCGGCGCGATCGGCGCCGATGGCCTGCTCCTGCTGACCGACGTCCCCGCCGTCGCGCTCGACTTCGGGCAGTCGAGCGCCCGGGCGATCCGCCACGCGAGCCCCGCGATGCTCGCCGACTTCGCGTTTCCGGCGGGCTCGATGGGGCCGAAGGTCGAGGCGGCGTGCGCGTTCGTCTCCGGGACCGGCGGCTTCGCCGCGATCGGGGCCCTCGAGGACGCGGGCGCGATCCTTGCCGGCGAACGCGGGACGCGCATTGATCGCAATGCAACGGCCCTCGTCCTCGAGTCGGCCGTGGCGAGCGAAAGCTGATCCCACGACGTGCGCCGCCGATTCAGCGGCGCGCGAAAGCGCGGCACGCCTCACGAACCGCCTCGACCCCGCGATCCGTCGCGATCGGAACGACCGCTGCGAGCTCCTCGCCCGCCGGCGGCGCATAACGCTCGAGCTGATGCTCGAGCACCGCCGCGTCCGCCTCCGACGCATCGCGCCCCGCCGCGAGGCGCGCCGCGATGCGCCCGCGCAGGACCTCGACCGGCGCCTCGCAGAGAGCGATCGCGAAGTCGACGCCCGTCTCCTTCGCCAGGGCGCGGAAGCGATCGCGGTCGCTCCGGTCGAGGAAGGCCGCGTCGACGACGACCGACTGAGCGGCCGCGAGGAGCGAGCGGGCGAGGGACTCGAGCTGGGCGTAGGTGCGCGCGCTGCCTTCGCGATCGTAGAGGCCGCCGCCGATCGGGCTCGCGGAGCGCGCCCTCGCCTCGAGGCCCGCGAGCCGCTTGCGCTCGACGTCGGAGCGGATGCGCACCGCGCCGAGCGCCTCGACCAGCGCCCCCGACACCGTCGTCTTGCCCGAGCCCGCGAGGCCGCAGGTGATCACGAGTCGCGCGCGCGGCGGCCGGGCCTGGGACTCGGCGGCGACGACGTGGCGTTCGACGTCGGCGGCGACGCGCGCGCGGGCCGCGGCGTCGAGCCCCGGCTGGCGCGCGCGCAGGAGCGCGACCTTCGCGCGGACGAGGGCGCGGTGGAGCGCATGGAAGTGCAGGCCCGCGACGCCTGCGTAGTCGCCCGTCGCTTCGAGATAGGCGTTCAGGAAGCGATGGGCGAGATCGCGGCGGTCGTGGGCCACGAAGTCGACGAAGGCGAAGGCGACCTCGTCGAGGACGTCGATCGTCCGGAGGGCCACGTCGAACTCGAGGCAATCGAAGAGGACCGGCCGCCCGTCGATCACGGCGACGTTCGCGAGATGCAGATCGCCGTGGCACTCGCGGACGAAGCCCGCCCGCGCGCGGGCGGCGAGAAAGGGCGCGAGCTCGACGGCGCTCGCCTCGAGCCATTGCGCCAGCGAGTCGATCCGCTCCCGGAGAGTCGGCTCGAGCGCGAGGCCCAGGATCTCGGCGAGATTGCGGCGCGCGGTGGGGATGGCGGTGGGGATGGCGGCGATGGCTGTGGAGCCGGAGTCGCGATCGCGGACGCCGGGCGCGGGATCGGGCTTCGAAGCGGGCTCGAGTCTCCGCACTGGCGGCAGCGAGGCGTGGAAGGCCGCGACGCGCTCGGCCAGGGCGTCGACGAGGTCCGCGTCGATCGTACCCGCTTCGACGAGGGACTCGAGCAGCGCGTCGGGATCGAATTGGCGCATCTCGACGGCGTACTCGATCGGCGCGCCGCCCTGGGCAACCGCTCGTGCGTTCGCGTCGCGCTCGGGGGCGGCGGTCGGCGGCGAGGTCGTCCCGAGGCGCGGCGCCTCGGGCGTCCCCGTGATCGCGACGACGCGCAGATAGAGCTCGGGGGCGGTGCGACGATTGAGGCGAAGCTCGTCCTCGCAGGCGCGGCGGCGCTGCTCGAGGGTCGAGAAGTCGAGGAAGTCGAGGCGCAGGGGCTTCTTGATCTTGTAGGCGAGGCGTCCCGTCAGGAGGATGTACGAGATATGGGTCTCGACGAGCCGGATCGGACCGTCCGACAGACGGCCGGCCGCGGGATCGAGGAGCGCCTCGACGAGGCGCCGCGTCTCGAGGCTCGCGGCCGTCGTCGGGCCGACCGTCGCCGGGCTCGGCGCTGCGCCCGCGGCCCCCGTCTCTCGTTCGCCCGCCACCGCTCCGCTCCCGACGCACCTCGCGCGTCGCTAGAACGAATAGCTCGTGGGTCGCGCTTCGCCTCGTGCCGCCGCCTCGAAGCCGTCGTGGACGACCCCGCAATGATCCGTCGACTCGAGCTGCTCCCCCGCGTCCCAGGCGAAGTCGACGAGGCTGCGCGAGAGACCGCACTGGTCGTGGAGCGCGTCGCGCAGGCGCGCGTACTCGCGCTCGATGCGCGCGTCGAGCGCGATCGGACAGAGCAGCGGCGAGCCCTGACAGTCCGGCGGGAGCTCGCAGGGCGAGACCGCGTGGGAGAGCGCATGGAGCTCGTGGCGCAGGACGTCGCAGCTCTCGGCGACGAGCTCGACCCGGATCGCCTCGATCGGCTTCGATGCGCCGCGGTTCTCGACGGCCGAGACGAGCGCCGCGGTCGAGGCGATCAGCATGAAGCCGAGCAGGAGGGCGATCGGGAAGGAGACGAGGAGTCGGAGGAGCCGAGGAACATTCATCGCCATGCCCTCCACGCGGTGCGCCGAGCGCGGGGCTCGGCGTGCGGGGCCGACGACTCGATTCTACAGGGATGCGGCAGCTGCGCGGCGGAAAAGTGGCATTCTCCGGGCGAACCGCGATCGCCCTGATAAGGGTGCAGGTCTGACGAGGAATCACACGCGATGACAACGACCTCCGAGCCCGCCGACCCCGGTCGAACGCTTCGCGGAAGCTGCCTCTGCGGCGCAGTCGCATACGACTGCCGAGGGCCGCTGCGCTCGGTCGCGCGCTGCTTCTGCGTTCAATGTCGGAAGCAATCGGGATCCGAATGCGCGATCAACGCAGAGGTCGCGCCCGGGACCTTCCGCATATCGAAAGGAGACGAGCATCTCCGGGAGTTCGAGTCCTCTCCGGGCCAGCTTCGTGTCTTCTGCGGTCGCTGCGGCTCGCCGCTCTTCAAGCGCTACGCCGCGGATCCGGATCGGATCCGCATCCGACTCGGCCTGCTCGACGTCGACTTCGAGGAGAAGCCGGCGCTCCAGGTCTTCACCTCGGAGCGCATGCGGCTCACGACCGTGGACTCGTCGATCCCGAGCTGGGAGCGCGGCGTCGAACCGCCTCGCTAGGCGAGCGCCCCGCTAGGCGCCCTCGCCGTGGCGCTGCTCCTGACGCCAGACGAGCCAGGTCGCGACCAGCACCGGCACCGTCAGCCCGAGGCAGAGCCAGCCGATCACGCTCGGCAGCGCGTCGGGTGGCAGAAAATAGTGCGCGGCGACCCATTCGAGACTCGTGAAGAAGGCGAAGTAGGCGACGACCAGGATGGGGCGTCGCCAGGCGCGGTAGCGCAGCATGTAGAGCGCCGAGAGAAGCAGACCGACGCCGACGGGGTTCACGAGGGATTCGACGGGACTCTCCATGCCTCGGCTCAATGCCGGGTCGGGCGGGCGATTTCGACGTCGAGGCGCTCCGGGCCGTGCTCGAGGAAGACGGGCACGCCGTGGTAGCGATAGTCCGGCGCGAGCGCGATCTCGCCAGGCTCGAAGCGCGCGACGAAGGCGCGCAGCGCCTCGCAGCCGACGAGGCGCGCCGTGCTCGCGCCGATGCAGAGATGGGCGCCGCCGCCGAAGGCGAGGTGTTGCGCCGCGCCGCGATCGAACCGGAACGCGTCCGGATCCGGGAAGATCTCTTCGTCGCGATTCGCCGACAGGATCCCGAGCGCGAGGCGCTCGCCCTGCGCGAGGGGGATGCCGCGCAGCGTGGTGTCCCGCATGACGTTGCGCAGGATGAAGACGACCGGCGGGTCGAGGCGGAGCGATTCGTCGACGGCGGCGGGGATCAGGGCGGGCTCGCTCTTGATCCGCGCGTGGAGCGCGGGCTCGCGCAGCAGCCGGTAGAAGAGATTGCCCAGCATGTTCGTCCCGGTCGAGAAGCCGCCGACGATCAGCTGAACGCAGAGCGTCCGCAGCACCGTCCGGGTCAGCGGCTTGCCCTCGAACTCGCTCTTCACGAGGCGCGAGATCACGTCGTCCGGGGCGTCGGGGCGCCTTCGCTCGTCGACGAGCTCGTCGAGATAGGCCGAGAACTCGGGGAAGCTCCCGACGATGCCGAAGCCGCGGTCAGTCTCGTGCTTCCAGGTCCAGTCGCTGTGAAGCAGCTCCTTCGCCCACTCGATGATCCGATGCGAGTCCGCCTCGGGGACGCCGAGCATGTGGAGCGAGACGTCGTTGGGGAGGCGATCGCAGAGCTCCGAGACGAGCTCTGCCTTCGGCTGCGCTGCGATCGCTGCGACGAGAGCGTCCGCGCGGACGCGGGCGTACTCGCGCTGGCCGGCCACGAAGTTGCGCGTGAAGCCGGTCCGCATCACGCGGCGGAGCGCGGGATGGCGCGGCGGATCCATCTCGCCGAGGCTGCGCTCTTCTTCCGGGATGTCGACGACCTTGAAGCCGTTGGCGTTGCCGAAGGTATGCGGGTCGCGCAGGACTTCCCAGCAATCATGCCAGCGCGCGAGATAGAGGAGCTTGGGCCCGAGTCGGACGATGGGCGTCGACGCGCGCCAGGCGCGGGTGACGTCGTGCATCGTCTGGCTCTGTCGGTAGTCGAACAGATCGATGCCCTGGACTTCGGTTGCGGCAGCCGCCATCGGAGCGATTCCTTTCGGGCCCGCGGCGCGGGCCCCTCCCCGCTCATTCTCCCGAATCAGCAAGGCCCGGCCAACCCCGCTCGCGACGGCGGTCGCACGGGGGGTCGGACGGCGGATGGGGCCGGGTGACACAGCGGTCCGCGCCGGATAAGCTCGCCCACGTGAAGGCCAGACGTCCCGCACTCGATTTCGCAGAGGCCCGGGCCCATTGGATCCCGGACGCGCCGGCCTACGCCTATCAATTGGACGCGGCGTCGACGATGCTGCCCTACCTCGAGCCCTATCTGATCAAGGTCCAGAAGCTCGCCCGCGAGTGCCTCGATCCGACCGCCGATGCCGATCTGATCGCCGACATCGATCTCTTCAATCGACAGGAAGCGAACCACTTCCAGCTCCACGCTCGCTACAACGAGACCCTGCGCCGCCACTATCCGGGCCTCGAGCCCTTCGAAGCGGAGATCAAGGCCGACTTCGAGCGATTCCTGCGCGAGAAATCCCTCGCCTGGAACCTCGCCTACTGCGAGGGCTTCGAGTGTACGGGCCTCGTCTCCGCCGAGTTCTTCTTCGGCCCGGCGCAACCCTTCCTGCGGACCGCCGATCCCGCCTCCCGCGACCTCTGGTCCTGGCATCTCGCAGAAGAGTTCGAGCACCGCAGCGTCTGCCACGACGTCCTCGCCGCCCTCCATCCCGGCTGGCTGCGCCGCCTGCGCGGCTATTCCGACTTCCTGACCCATCTCCAGCGCTACGGCAATCGCGTCGCCGAATACCTGAAGAGCGTCGACCGCGAGCGGGGGACCTATGCCGCCGACGCCGAGGCGAAGGATCGCGAGTTCGACCGCGTGCGCGGTCGCTTCATGCTGCCGCGCCTCGCGCGCATCCTGTCGCCCTTCTACGACCCGGCGCCGCCGCCGGACGCCGCCGACCCTCGAGGCGGCGCTGCGGCTCTACGAAGCGCGCTGAAGCGATCCGGCTGGTCCCCGCGCTAGGCCTTCGGGACCTCGAACGTCGCCGGGAAGTTGTGCTGCCAGGCCCGGCTCTCCTTGCGCGCCCCGATCTTCCAGCCCTCGTCCGTCCGGACCAGCTCGTCGTCGAACCAGATCCCCGAGAAGGCGATCTGCCGCCCGCCCCCCGGCGAGACGACGGAGATCGGGATGATCTGCAGATGCCGACAGGAAGCCTGGTCGCCGTTCACGCGGATGCGGAAGTTCGTGCAGTAGTGCTGGTACTGCGGATACGGGAAGTTCTCTTCCGAGAGAACGGAAGAGGCCCAGGCGCGCACCGCCTTCGGGTCGCCCTTCGCTCCGCCGTTGCCCGACCAGTCGATCTTCGCGTCGCGGGTATAGACGGCTTCCCAGCGGTCCCAGTCCCGCTCGTCGATCGCCGCGGCCTCCTCGATCACGAGATCCTCGATGAACATGCGATCCGAGATCTCTTCGAGGGAGAGCGTCCTTCGCCCACCGGATTGATTCGCCATGAAACACCTCCTTGCGTCGGCCGATCCCGACTAGCTCCAGACCTGCGCCGGCACCTCGACCCAGACCGCTCGGGCCTTCGCGAGGAGCCGCCCGTCGCGATCGAAGAGCGCCGTCCCCGCCTGGCGCCGGCGACCTTCGTCACCGAGGGACCAGGCCGTGAGCACGCAGGACTCTCCCGCCCGCGGCCGATCGCCGATCGAGACCGCGAGCTCGCCGAGCACGAGCGCCACGCCCGCTGGCAGTGGATAGCGCGTGAAGGCCCCCGGACAATCGAGGGCGGCCCAGAGGAACTCGGGTCGGACGCGGCCCGCATCGTCGGCGAGGCTCGCGTCCGGCGTCCAGGTCGCGGCGAGCTGTGCGCACGACTCCGCCGCGACGCCCTCCCCGGCCTTCGCAGGCGCCGCCGCGAGCGCACCGGGAAAGATGCGCAGGCCGTCGCCGGGCGCGCGAGCCGGACCGCAGACGAAGCAGGTCGGAAAGTTGTGCTCGTCGAAGCCGAGGTAGCGCGTCGACGCGCGCTCGGCCTCGTCGAACGAGGGCGCCGGGGGCACCGCGAGCTCGAGCGCCCCGCGCTTCGCCTCCGCGATGACGGTCTCACCGTCGACGAGCCGCGCTCCCGACTCCGTCGTCTCGAGCCCAAGCGGACGGCCGATCGGCGGCGGCGCCTTCAGCCGGACGACCACGTCGGCGCCGAGCCCGGCCGCGGCGCCGACGAGCCCCGCCGCAACGCGCCCGCACACATAGCCGCCATTGCCCGAGCGCGGCGGGCCGCAGAAGCGCTCTTCGATCGTGATCCACTCGCCGTGCGCCATCATCGCCGCCTCGCTTCGATTCCCCGCGACTCACACGATCCGCTCGGCTCAGAAATTACTCTTCACCCAGACGAACGCATGACCCGCGCGATCGCGGACCAGGAAGAAGTGGTCGCCATCGCCGCCGCGCGAGCCGCTTCGGAAGCCCGGGCTCGCATAGGCCTGGCCTCCGGGCGGGAGCGCGCGGAGCCAATCCCGGGGCGGCATCCGGAAGAAGGCCGCCGGCGCCTCGGCGACGGGCGCGACCGCGAGCCGCTCGACGAGACGGTCGAGGCTCGATTCGTCTGCTTCGATCCGCCAGAGCGACTCGCGGTCGAGGAAGCCGCCGAGATCGGTCTCGTAGTAGGCGGTGATCCGGTCGGCGTCGGGGCCGAGAGACTCTCGAAGCATGGGCGGAAGCGGATCGGGCTGGGCCGGCCAGTCGACATAGCGGCCGTAGACGAAGACCACGAACCCGAGGAACGTGGCGAGCCCGGCGATCCGCAGACTGCGGCGCAGGCCCGCAGCGAGCTCGCCGTCGATCGCCCAGCCGGCGGCGAGACCGATCGCTGCGAGGGCGCCTGCAACAGAACCCACGAGCGAGAGCGCGACCCCGTGGCCGATCGCGCTCGCGAGACCGGCGGCCGCGACGGCGGCGTGGAAGCGGGCGCGGGGGGCGAGGCGACCGGCGGCAAAGGCCGTCGTGAAGACGATGGCGAAGGCCGCCGCGGGCTCGACCGCCGCTCGCGGTCGTCCGCCGAACATCACGAGGGCGAGCCCCAGATAGAGCCCGATCCCCAAGACGACGGCCGCCGCGACGAGGGGCCGCAGCCAGCCGCCGATCACTTTCCGTTCGAAGGATCCCGCCATGTCGAAGCTCCGAACGGATACTGGATGCATCCTCGATTTCGGCCCGGCTCGCTCGAGCCTGGCTGCTCGCGCCTGAAGCCTGTTTCGCGCTAGGCCCTCGGCTCGAGCTCGGTCGCGGAGGCGCTCGTTTGCTCCTCGCGGGCCGCCTCGTAGACCTCGCGGGCGGCGTCGAGGTTCATCAGGAAGATGCCGAGGCCGACGGCGAGATCGGGCCAGGCCGAGAGCGTGAAGCGCGTCGCGAAGCCCGTGCCGATGATGGCGACGTTCGCGATCGCGTCGTTGCGCGCCGAGAGGAAGGCGGCCCGCGTGAGGCTCCCGCCCGCGTGGCGAAAGCGCGCGAGCATCGCGGCGCAGACGAGATTGACGGCGAGGGCGCCCGCCCCGGCGAGGGTCAGCGGCAGCGCAGCGGGCGGGATCGGCGAGACGAGCTTGCCCCAGGCGGTCCAGAGGGTCGCGAGGCCCGGCGCGAGCAGGATCGCGGCGAGCGCGATCCCGACCAGCGAGCGACGACGCGCGCTCCAGCCGAGGGCGACCAGGATCAGCAAATTGACGGTCGCGTCCTCGAGGAAATCGATCGAGTCCGCGAAGAGCGAGACCGACCCGATCCGCCGCGCGACCGCGAACTCGACCCCGAAGTAGGCGAGGTTGAGCAGCGCGACCCAGAGGACCGCGCGCGCGAGGCCCCGTTCAGTCATGGGGCACGTAGCTCGCCGCCGCCCGGACGACCCGCCCGTCGGGTCCGAAGAAGAAGACCTCCGCCGCCGGCCCGCGCACGCCCTCGTAGTGGAGCACGACGCAATCCGCGCCGACGAAGATCTCGCGCAGCGTGAAGCGCAGCGCCGGCGCCAGCGCGAGCGCCTTCTGCCAGTAGGCGCCGATCGCGGCCTTGCCCACGAGGACGCCCGAAGGCTCTTCCGCGACGACGGCGATCCGCGGCGAGGACATCACGAATTCGTCGGCATAATGGGCCAGGATGCGCGCGAGATCGTGGCTGTTCCAGGCGTCGATCCAATCCCGCGCGAACTGCTCCGCGAAGGCGCGCGTGATCATGCGAGCGGCGCCCCGATGGCCCGCGCGCACGATGAAACGCCCGCTCGACCGGCGTCCGCGCAGGCACCGGGCCTCATCGGCGCGCGACCTCCGAGAACGGCACGACCGTCGCATTCGGCGTCTCGATCTCGCCCTCGGGCAGGAAGAAGCGCCAGAAGACGATTCCGAAGGGCCGTCCCTCGCTGTCGAGCCAGTTCGGGACGCCGGGGTCGCGGTGGGCCAGGATCATGCGGAAGGAGCCGTCGGGCTCGAGCTTCGTCTGCTTGCGATTGAGGCCGATCTGGCGATTCACGTAGTCGTAGGTCATCTGGTGGCGGGTCCAGAGGCAGACATAGCCACTGCGACATTTCGGCCAGCGTCCCTCGATCACGAGGGCCTGATCGGGGCCGATCACGTAGGGCGCCATCGAGTAGGCGGCGTCGAAGGCCGCGAGCCCCATCGAGCCCGGCTTGACCGGCGCCGGAAACACGTTCGGCACCCTCGACACGAAGGCCGGCTGCTCGCGATTCGCCATCGGCGGCATGCCGAGGGTCCGCGCGCGCACGAAGCCCGCGACGCGCCGGATGCCGGCGGCGATCGATGCGTCGTTCGGCGTCTGGACGGGCTTCTGGTCGCCGCTCACGATCTCGATCGAGAGGGGCACCGCGCGCAGATCGTCGGCCGCCGCCGTCTTCTCCTCCTCGAAATAGTGTCGCGTCGTGATGCGGTTCGCGTTCTCCGGAAGCGCGAGCCAGCCGCGGGTCTTCGCCGGGCCGCCGAGGGTCAGCTCGAAGGAGCCGTCCGGGGCGACGTCGAACATCGTGTCGTTGAGGACGCCGTTCGTGCCGAGGCCGAGGGTGCCGTCGCGGGGGCCGGTCTCGACGGTGATCGAGACGTAGACGGCGCCGGCCATCTTGCCGCGGACGCGGTAGACGAGGCCGTGGCGGACGGGGGCCTCGAAGTAGATCGCGTCGGGGTTGTCGCCCGTGAACTTGCGGGTCGGCGACACGATCTTGCGGAACGTCGGATGATCCGGATCGTCCTCGAAATGGCTCGCGAGTCCGCCCTGGAGCATGTGCATGACCGAGCGCGCGCCCTCGGCGACGTCGGCGTCGGACTGCAGGTTCCACTCCGGGGAGAGGTAGCGGCGGTCGACCTCCTGGAGCAGATCGATCAGCTCGTGGAGGGCCTTTCGGGACTCGGACATGGGGGCTCCTTATTCGCACGGGCGCTGGATCGACCCGAAGGCCGAACGGTACCGAAGCGCGCCGCAATCGGCCGGGCGCGGGGGAGATCGGCGCGACCTCGAGTATCGTCGCGCGAGGAGGCCCTTCGATGGCGACCCCCGAGCAGATGCGCGAGATCGTGCGACGACAGGTCCGGCTCTGGAAGACGGCGACCCACGCCGAGTGGCGCGCCTGCTTCACCCCCGACTATCGCATCGAAGACCCCGTCGGCACCGGCTTCCGCCCGATGGGCAGCTACGAAGCCGAGTGGAACAACATGCACGCCTCGGCGCTGCGCCTCGACATGGCGATCTATCGACTCACGGTCGGCGGCCACGAGATCGTCGCCGACCTGCGCGCCGTGACCCATCTCGGCGCCCCCGGCCAGGGCCCCGACGCGTACGACGGCGCGCGCAGCACCCTCAGCTACACCGGCCTCTACACCGTGAACGACGCGGGCCTCCTCGCCACCAACCGGACCTTCGCCGATCCCGTCAGTGAGACGCTTTGGCAGGCCTTCTATCCGACGCTCCCCCCGCCCTCTTCCCGCCCGCCGCTCCCGCGCAGCGAGGCCCAGCTGAAGCAGGCCGTCGAAGACCATCTCTATTTCTGGAACACCGGCGATCTCCCGCGCTGGCGCCGCCGCTTCCGCGAGGACGCCCTCGTCGAGGATCCCGTCGGCCGCGGCTCGCACGCCCTCGGCCCAGGCCGCGACGTCTTCGAGCCCGCCCACGCCCGCGATCGCCGCGTCCTGATGGGCGCGCATCGCGTCATCGTCTGCGGCCTCGAGGCCCTCGCGCATACCGTCCACTGCGAAGAGCGGACCGGCAGCCCCCCGCGCACCACCGCCCACACGGAGCTCTTCCGCTTCGACGCCGAGGGTCGGATCGAGTCGTGGCGGGTCTTTCGCGAGGCGGCCTGAGCCGGGCGATCCGCGCTGATCTGTTCGCGCTCGCGGCTCGCCCGGGTGCGGCGTGGCACGCTGCGGCGCGAGTGCGACGTCCGATCACGACCAGTCCGCCGCGTCCCTTCGTGCTTGACTTCCCTTCATGCAACGCGCAGCGCCACGGGCGTGCAAGGTCGCGAAGCGGGGCGCGGAATACACCGCGGGACGGGCCGCAGACGTCGGCGCGCGAGACGCGCCGGGAGGGAGTCGTCATGGAGATCCGGGTTCGGGGCATCGCCACGCAGGAGGTCGAGCGCATCCGGGCCGGGGGACCCGATGCCCACGGACAGGCCGCCCTCCGGCGGATCGCCGAGGGCGGCGCAAATCCCTGTCGCCATTGCCTCGGTCTCATCGCCGACGGCGCCGAGAAGCTCGTCCTCGCCTACCGACCCTTTCCCACGGCGCAGCCCTACGCGGAGGTCGGCCCGATCTTTCTGCATCCGCAGACCTGCCCCGCCTACGATCGCGCCGAGCCGCCGGCCTGGTTCGCCTTCATGGAGCCGGCCATCGTCCGGGGCTACGACGCCGACGACTGGATCCGCTACGAGACCGGCTCGGTCGTGCCGGGGCGCGAGGTCGCGAGCGCGAGCCGCGCGATCCTCGGCGATGCGGAGGTCGCCTACGTCCACGTCCGCTCGAAGTTCAACTGTTTTCAGTGTCGCATCGAACGAAACTGACCGACGGTGTCCGTTCCAAAGCGGCAGCCTTCAGAACACCGCGACCGGATTCGCGGGACAGCCCGTCCCTTTCGGAATCCGCAGCGGATTCATCGTGAAGAGGAACTCCCAGCGACTCCGCGCCGCGCAGGCCTGCGAGATCGGCGACAGATTCATGTTGTCGATCAGATGCAGACCGATGCCGACGATCCCGATCTGATGGATCGGGAAGGGCCAGTCCGGGATCGAGATGAAGGGCATGTGGTCCGAGATGCCGTCGCTGCCGAGCACGGCGACGCCGCGCTCGTGGAGATAGGGGAGGCATTCGGCGTGCAGCCCCGAGAGGCCCTCGGTGAAGGGGTTGAGGACGCCCTTCTGGGAGGCGCGCCGCAGATCCCGACCCGTCGAGATCATGAGAATGTCGCCCTCGCGGACCTCGACCTTCTGTCGTTTCTCCGCCGCGAGCAGATCCGCCAGGCGAACCGACCGCGTCGGCGGCAACCACTCGACGCCCAGCGCCGCCGGCACGTCGAGCAGCACGCCGCGGCCGACGACGCCGTTCGCCATCGACATGATCGTGTTGCGCAGCGCGCCGTTCGACTTCACGTCCTCGGGCAGGAAGCCGTTGTAGGTCTTGCCGCGAACGAACATGTGGGAGAGCGCGTCGACGTGGGTCAGGCCCAGGCCGTGGACCTGGGTCCCGATGTAGTCCGCGGTCGCCTCGTAGCCGGGCACGCCGGACGCGTCGAGGCAGTCGCCCGAGTGCAGCATGTGGTGCTGCGCCGGGAAGGGCGTCTCCGCCGAGGGAAAGACCGCGAGATCGTGGGCCATGCTGATGCTCGCGCCGTCGCGAACCAACGCACCGGCGCGCGCGCGCACGGCGTCGGTCAGGAGATTCAACGTGCCACGCTCGTCGGCGGCGCCCCAGCGGCCCCAATTGCGGACGCGGTCGTAGATGCGATCGACTTCGGCGGTCGTGAGCTCGGCGGCGGTGAGGACTTCGGCCATGGAGGAGGTTCCCTTCGTTGGTTGCGCGTCATGGTAGCGGGGGCGGTGCGGGCGGGAGGGACGAGGGATCGACTGTTCGAAGCGGAATTCGCGCTCGGACTCGAGGCGCCGTCCGATGGGGTCCCCGCCGCGGCGTGACGCCGCCGACCCTGCGGAGGTCGTGCACGCCCCGACCGCTGCTCACTCGACGTCCATCGCCTCGAAATCCTGCCAGAGACTCGCGGCGTCCCAGGCGTGCAACTCGCCGCGCGGATCCTCGAACCAGACCACCTCCGGGTTCTGCGGATCGCCGGCCAGCACCACCCAGGCCGAGGCCGTTCCGATCGTCTGGCCGATCGGACGCCCGAGCTCCGTCTCGATATGGAGCACGCGGCGAAGACGCAGCCGCTCGCCGGCGGAGACACCGCACGGATACTGCAACAGGGTATGCGCGGGCGAGACGATTCGTCGGGGCTCAGCATCGACCACGAGAAGGCTGCCTGGCGGGGGCGCGCGCGGGGGCGGGTCCGCAACGAAGGTTTCGGGCAAGTTAGAGAGAGCGATCGCAGGCCGCACGGAACGCAACTCGGCCCGGGAGGACGGCCCGCGCCCCGCTCTTCCTGCCTCGGCGATGAGCCCGACGATGGTTGTGTGCGGCTTCGTCCGATGCTCTCGCTACGGATCGGAATCCTCGTCCGACCGCTCGACCGGATCGCCCCGATGTTCGAGCTCGGTCGAGTCGAACCCGATCACCGAAGTCGGCGCCTGCAGCAGGATGGGCAGGGAGCTCACGATCCCCGGCGAGAACGCACGATCGATCTCGCCCGGATCGAAGCAACCCCAATAGCCCTGCGACTCGGACTGCCGACTGGGAATGACCCTGGAGACGACCCCAACGCACCGGTCGCCTTCTGCGAGCGGACGCGGTCGGGGAAGCCCGATTGGAGCGATCTGCGCGACGACAGGCGCCGTTCGCTCGCCCCGTCGCGCCCGATCATCGCGCTCGCGATTCGCGGCGCACGCAGCGGCGACGATCAGGAAAGCAACCGCGGTCAGAGAGGCTCGCACGACCGTCTCCCGCATGCCGACTCCGCTCACGACGACAGATCGCGTGGTCGTCCGCCTCCCCATCAGGGCCGGCCCCACTCGATCTCGCGAATTCCTCCGTCGTCCGTCACGATCAGGGTTACCCCTTCCGAGAATCCCTGACCGTCGATCGCGACGTAGACCCAACCCTGATCGCCCGGTCGCTTGCCCGGCCAGTCGGTCATCGTCGTGACCGGTTGAACCGACTCGGCGGGCACCCCTGCGTATTCGATCATCGCTTCGTAACGGGACCCGAGCTCGGTCGGAGACGAATCGTCTCGAAGCGACGGCGCCAGCATCTCCGACGCGCGCTCGAAATCCTTCGCGACGAGATGACCGGCGAACCTCGCCCCGATGACTCCGACCGGAGTCTCGGCAGCGGCCTCGAACTGCTCCTGGGCGGCCTGTTCGGGGGAAGTCGACTCCGACATCGGACAGCCCATGACCAGAACGGCGATCGACGGGAGGATGATGCGCATCGGCTGGCCCTGGCCTGTCGTGGTGAGGCTCGGAGATTGGCCGCGAGCCGCGCCCGGAGTCCGCCAGGAAAGCAGTCGCTTCGCGACGACGCAAGCGGTGCCTCAAAGGGAGTCGAGCACGCAGACGCGAACGGCTGCAGACTCGCGGAAATCTCGGCCCAGTCGCCGCCGTCAGCCCGAGTTGATCCGCTGGAGGCGATCGCGACGCCTCATCGTATCGGAGCCTCGCACGATCTCGAACTGATCACACGGATGCGCGCGAGGCGTGGGCCGGCCGATCGCATTCTGCTGCTCACCCGGGAAGAGGTTTGACGCGACCCTCCCTTCGTCGCCGATGAACGTGGATCGGGGGAGGTCGGCGGTCGGAACGAGGTGTAAACCATGTCCCCGGACTTCTGTTAACCATGTCCCCGACCGGTCAGCTTGCTCATAATTACCTTGTAGCTACACTCGCACACGATGACCGACCTTCGCTTCGAATGGGATGCTCGCAAGAGCGCCGCGAATCAGCGGAAGCATGGCGTCTCTTTTGAAGAGGCTCAGTCGGTCTTTTTTGACGATCGAGCCATCCTCGTCGACGACCCAGACGGAGACGCCGAGGATCGGTTCGTTCTGTTGGGACTCAGCGCAAGCCTGCGAACGCTCGTAGTTTGCCATTGCTACCGATCCGACGATCGGATCATTCGGATAATTTCAGCTCGAAAGGCGCATCGCGAAGAACGCCGCGACTATGAGAGGAGATGGCGGAGATGAGGCGGCAATACGATTTCTCGAAGGGAAAGGCGAATCCCTACGCGAAGCAGATCAAGAGGCAGGTCACGATCCGGCTAGACGAGCAGACTCTTGAATATTTCAAGGCGCTCGCAGCGGATACGGAGATTCCATACCAGACTTTGATCAACTTATACCTTCGAGAATGCGCGAAGGTAAAGAGACGCCCCGGTCTCAAGTGGAAATCGGCCAGCTAGGCGTTTCGGGCTTGCCGCATAACGGATCGCGGATCAGCGGCGATTCGCGCTAAAGAGGTCTGGCGAGAGTACAACGGTCGGCGCGAAGCCGCACGAGCCGTCCTACGCGGAGCCCGAAGGGCGGAGCGTCGAGGTCGGCGCAGGATGCGACGGCCTCGACTACGAATCGTCCGACTGCATTGGTTGGTTATGCGGCGTCCTTTGGCACGATCAGGAAGGTCGATTCAGCATTGCGCACAAAGGACTCAATCGCTGGATAGCGACGACGGAGGGCCTGTTCGATCGCCGAGGTCTTGCAGTTGCCGAGCTGGAGCCAGACCACCTTCGGAGGGGCACCTCGCAGCATCGACAGCTGCCGAAAGTCATCGTCCTTTGAGACAATGATGAAGCTGTTCGCCAACGCGAACGCCCAGACATCCTCATCGGGAGCACGGGAGAGTCCGACCAGCGAAAGATGGGATGAGTCCGGATAAAGCTCTTGGAGGCTCGTGACGAGCTTCACGGACAGGTTCTGGTCGAAGAGGAGCTTCACTGGCTAGCCAGCGGAAGCGAGCTTTCGCTCTCGATCGGCTGCAAATGCCAAGCAGGCTCGGATATCGTCGACTGTCAGCTCGGGGAAGTCCTGGATGATCTCGGATTCAGTCATACCCGACGCGAGATACTCAAGGACGTCGAAAACCGTAATTCGTAAGCCACGGATGCAGGGCTTTCCGCCTCGCTCCCCGGCTCGATCGTGATTCGGTCGCGATAATCCATGGCGCGGATTCTAGCGCGGCCATTCCGGCACGCTCATCGGCACTCTGGTCGGGGACGCCGCATAACGGACCAACGCTCAGCGGCGAGTCCGCGCTAGAAGTGTCCGGCGAGCGTACAGCGACCGCTGCGAAGCCGCACGAGCTGCCCTTTCCGGAGCCCGAAGGGCGGAGGAACTAGGGCAGCGCAGGTCGCGACGGGCTCGGCCGAGGGCTCGTCCTGACCTTGCCCCGATAAGTGGACACCCAACCGGTCTATCATGACCGAGAGAGGTGTTCATGTCGAAGAGAGCATCAGCCCGCGTCCGAAGGACGTTCACTCCCCAGTTCAAGAAGGACGCCGTGGCGATGGTTCGCCGCGGTAAGACGCTGACGGAAGTCGCCAGCTCATTAGGGATCGCTCGGAGTCTGCTCCAGTACTGGAGACATCAGCTCGAGGGCGAGTCGCCTGAGCCGTTCCCCGGCAAGGGAAGGCGAGAGCCGAGACCGACGAAATCCGGGAGCTCAAGGCTCGACTCAAGGATGTCACCGAGGAACGGGACATCTTGAAAAAGCACTGGCCTACTTTGCGGACGACCAGAAGTGAAGTTCAGGTTCGTCCAGGAGCACCGGGAGACCTTCCGGGTAGGCAAGATGTGCGAAGTCCTGAAGGTCTCCCGCAGCGGGTTCTACGCCTGGCAGGGTCGTCAGCCAAGTCGTCGCATCGTCGAGGACGAGGCGATCTCGGTCCAGGTGCGAAGGGCCCATCGTGAAGCCCACGGCATCTATGGATCGCCGCGGATCTATCGACTGCTTCGTCGACAGGGCCAGTCCTGGGGCCGGCATCGGATCGCGCGAATCATGCGAGAGGAAGGCCTCAGAGCGCGTTGCATGAAGCAGTTCCACTGGATCTCGACGACCCGGAGCGAGCACCCGGCGGCGCCTGACCTGCTTCAGAGAGAGTTCTCTTCGACCCGAAGGGATCGCGTCTGGGTAGGCGACGTAACCCAGCTCCGAACGGGTGAGGGTTGGCTGTATCTGGCGATGCTGATGGACTTGCACTCGCGGAAGATCGTCGGCTGGTCGACCTCGAGTACGCCTCAGCAGGAGATCACTCTCGAGGCCTTGACCATGGCGGTCGAGACGCGACGACCTCGCCCCCGGCCTGATCCACCATACGGACCGCGGAAGCCAGTACAGCTCCGCAGCCTACCAGGACCTTCTCGATGAGTACGGGATGCGATGCAGCATGAGTCGTCCGGGGGCAGTGTCTCGACAACGCCGCGGCGGAGAGCTTCTTCCACACGCTGAAGACCGAATGGATCTACCACGCCCACTACAAGACGAGGAGGGAAGCGAGGCTCGCGATCTTCGAGTACATCGAGGGCTTCTACAACACGATCCGGCTGCACTCTTCGCTTGACTATCGTTCGCCCGAGGAGTACGAAAGACTACGATCTGCCGCTTAACTTCGTGTCCACTTTACCGGGGCAAGATCATCCGACTGCAGCGTTTGGTTATGCGGCAGGCGGGCTATTGCTCAATACCGATTACCATTTTGTAGAAGCTCAGGACGACAGATCCACCGCGAACGACGGCATATCCGTCCG
>JADJOR010000023.1 GCA_016713665.1 Deltaproteobacteria bacterium | reverse complement strand
TCGCCGCGCGATCTCCGAGAACAGTACGACCGTCGCCTTCGGCGTCTCGATCTCACTTCCTCCGGCAGGAAGAAGCGCCAAAAGACGATTCGAAGAAGGGCCGCCCCTGTATCCAGGCAATTCAGGACGCCGGGGTCGCGGTGGGCCAGGATCATGCGGAAGGAGCCGTCGGGCTCGAGCTTCGTCTGCTTGCGGTTGAGACCGATCTGGCGATTCACGTAGTCGTAGGTCATCTGGTGGCGGGTCGAGAGGCGGACGCAGCCACTGCGACATTTCGGCCAGCGTCCCTCGATCACGAGGGCCTGATCGGGGAAGAGCCGATCACGGCAGGAGACGCCATCAGGTAAACTGGCGTCGAAGGCCGCGAGGCCCCATCGAGCCCGGCTTTGACCGGCGCCGGAAACACGTTCGGCACCCTCAAACACGAAAGGCCGGCTGCTCGCGATTCGCCATCGGCGGCATGCCGAGGTCCGCGCGCACGAAGCCCGCGACGCGCCGGATGCCGGCGGCGATCGATGCATCGTTCGGCGTCTGGACCGGCTTCTGGTCGCCGCTCACGACCTCGATCGAGAGGGGCACCGCGCGCAGATCATCCGCCGCCGCCGTCTTCTCTTCCTCGAAATAATGTCGCGTCGTGATGCGGTTCGCGTTCTCAGGAGCGCGAGCCGAGCCGCGGGGCTTCGCCGGGCCGCCGAGGGGTCAGCTCGAAGCCGTCCGGGGCGACGTCGAACAATCGTGTCGTTGAGGACGCCGTTCGTGCGAGGCCGAGGTGCCGTCGCGGGGAATACTCGACGGTGATCGAGACGCAGACGGCGCCGGCCATGTTGCCGCGGACGCGGTAGACGGAACCGTGGCGGACGGGGCCTCGAAGTAGATCGCGTCGGGGTTGTCGCCGGTGAACTTGCGGGTCGCCGACGCACGATCTTGCGGAACGTCGGATGATCGGATCGTCCTCGAAAATGGCTCGTGAGTCCGCCGGAGCATGTGCGCTGACCGAACGCGCCCTCGGCGACGTCGGCGTCGGACTGCGGGTTCCCTCGGGGAGAGGTAGCGGCGGTCGACCTCCGGGAACAGATCGATCAGCTCGTGGAGGGCCTTTCCGGGACTCGGACATGGGGCTCCTTATTCACACGGGCGCTGGATCGACCCGAAGGCCGAACGGTACCGACAGCGCCGCGATCGGCCGGGCGCGCGAGATCGGCGACCTCGGTATCGTCGCGCGGGGGCCCTTCAATGGCGGCCCCCGAGCAGATGCGCGGAGTCGTGCGACGCCAGGTCGACTCTGGAAGACGGCGACCCACGCCGAGTGGCGCGCCTGCTTCCCCCTCGACTATCGCATCAAGATCCCGTCGGCACCGGCTTCCGCCGATGGGCAGCTGAAGCCGAGTGGAACAACGTACACACCTCGGCGCTGCGCCTCGGCATGGCGGCGTCTATCGCCTCCCACGGTCGGCGAGCCACGAGATCGTCGCCGACCTGCGCGCCGTGACCCATCTCGACGCCCCGGCAGAGCCCCGACGCGCCAGGACGGCGCGCACAGCGCCCTCAGCTACACCGGCCTCACCGTGAACGACGCGGGCCTCCTCGCCACCAACCGGACCTTCGCCGATCCCGTCAGTGAGACGCTCTGGCAGGCCTTCTCAACCCACGCTCCCCCCCCTCTTCTCGCCCACCACTCCCGCGAAGCGAAGCCCAGCTGAGGCAGGCCGTCGAAGACCATCTCTATTTCTGGAACACCGGCGATTTCCCGCGCTGGCGCCGCCACTTCCCGCGGGGACGCCCTCGTCGAAGATCCCGTCAGCCGCAGATCCACCGCCCTCGGCCCAGGCGCGACGTCTTCGACCCGCCCATGCCCGCGATCGCCGCTCCTGATGGGCGCGCATCGCGTCATCGCGTCTGCGGCCTCGAAGCCCTTGCGCATACAGTCCACTGCGAAGAGCGGACCGGCAGCCCCCGCGCACCACCGCGCACACGGAGCTCTTCCGCTTCCGACGCCGAGGGTCGCATCGAGTCTGACGGGTCTTTCGCAAGGCGGTCTGAGCCGCGCGGTCACGCGCTGATCTGCCCGCGCTCGCGCTCGCCCGGGTGCGGCGTGGCACGCTTCGGCGCCGAGTTGCGACGTCCGATCACGACCGGTCCGCCGCGTCGCCCCTGGGTAACGACTTCCCTCGCCCATGCAACGCGCAGCTACGGGCAGCAAGGTCGCGAAGCGGGGGCGCGGAATACGCCGCAGGACGGGCCGCGAGCGTCGGCGCGCGAGACGCGCCTTGAGAGGGGTCGTCTCGGAGGATCAGGGTTCCGGGGCATCTCGCCACGCAGGAGGTCGAGCACATTCAGGCCCGGGGACCGACGATGCCCACGGACAGCCGCCCTCCGGCGGATCGCCGAAGAAGGCGACGCGAGATCCCTAATCGTCTGTCTCGGCCTGATCTCCGATGGCGCCACAGAAGCAAATCCTCTTCACCACCGACCCTTGCCCACGGCGCAGCCCTACGCGAGGTCGGCCCGATCTTCCTGCATCCACCAGACCTGCCCCGCCTACGATCGCGCCGAGCCGCCGGCACGGTTCGCCTTCATGGAGCCGGCCATCGTCCAGGGCTACGACGCCGACGGCTGGATCCGCTGGACCGGCTCGGTCGTGTCGGGGCGCGGGTCGCGAGCGCGAGCCGCGCGATCCTCGCTGATCCGAAGGTCGCCTACGTTCACGTCCGCTCGAAGTTCAACTGTTTTCAGTGTCGCATCGAACGAAACTGACCGACGGTGTCCGTTCGAAAGCGGCAGCCTTCAAACACCGCGACCGGATTCGCGGACAGCCCGTTCCCTTCGGAATCCGCAGCGGATTCATCGTGAAGAGGAACTCCCAGCGACTCCGCTCCGCGCAGGCCTGCGAGATCGGCGAGAGATTCATGTTGTCGATCAGATGCAGACCGATGCCGACGATCCCGATCTGATGGATCGGGAAGGCCAGTCCGGAATCGAGATGAAGGGCATGTGGTCAGATGCCGTCGCTGCCGAGCACGGCGACGCCGCGCTCGTGGAGATAGTAGGAGGCATTCGGCGTGCAGCCCCGAGAGGCCCTCCGGTGAACGGATTGAGACGCCCTTCTGGGAGGCGCGGCGCAAGATCCCGACCCGTCGAGATCATGAGAATGTCGCCCTCGCGGACCTCGACCTTCTGTCGTTTCTCCGCCGCGCGCAGATCGGCCAGGCGAACCGACCGCGTCGGCGGCAACCACTCGACGCCCAGCGCCCCCGGCACGTCGAGCAACGCCGCGGCCGATCACGCCGTTCGCCATCGACATGATCGTGTTGCGCAGCGCGCCGTTCGACTTCACGTCCTTTCGGGCAGGAAGCCGTTGCAAGGTCTTGCCGCGGACGAACATGTGGGAGAGCGTCGACGTGGGTCAGGCCAGGCCGTGGACCTGGGTCCCGATGTAGTCGGCGGTCGCCTCGTAGCCGGGGACACCGGAGGCGTCGAGGCAATCGCCCGAGTGCAGCATGTGGTGCTGCGCCGGGAAGGGCGTCTCCCGCCGAGGGAAAGACCGGAGATCGTGGGCCATGCTGATGCTCGCGCCGTCGCGAACCAACGCGCCGGCTCGCGCGCACGGCGTCGGTCAGGAGATTCAACGTGCCACGCTCGTCGGCGGCCCCAGCGGCCCCAGTTGCGGACGCGGTCGTAGATGCGATCGACTTCGGGCGGTCGTGAGCTGGGCGGCGGTGAGGACTTCGGCCATGGAGGAGGTTCCCTTCGTTGGTTGCACGTCATGGTAGCGGGGCGGTGCGGGCGGGAGGGACGAGGATCGACTGTTCGAAGCGGAATTCGCGCTCGGACTCGAGGCGCCGTCCGATGGGGTCCCCGCCGCGGCGTGACGCCGCCGACCCTGCGCAGGTCGTGCACGCCCCGACCGCTGCTCACTCGACGTCCATCCGCCTCGAAATCCTGCCAGAGACTCGCGGCGTCCCAGGCGTGCAGCTCGCCGCGCGGATCCTCGAAACCAGACCACTTCCGGGTTCTGCGGATCGCCCGCCAGCACCGCCCCAGGCCGAGGCCGTTCCGATCGTCTGGCCGATCGGACGCCCGAGACTCCGTCTCGAGATGGAGCACGCGGCGAAGACACCAGCCGCTCGCCGGCGGAGACACCGCACGGATACTGCAAAGGGTATGCGCGGGCGAGACGATTCGTCGGGGCTCAGCATCGACCACGAGAAGGCTGCCCTGGCGGGGGCGCGCGAGGAGCGGGTCCGCAACGAAGGTTTCCGGGCAAGTTAGAGAGCGATCGCAGGCCGCACGGAACGCAACTCGGCCCGGGAGGACGGCCCGCGCCCGCTTCTTCCTGCCTCGGCGATGAGCCCCGACGATGGTTGTGTGCGGCTTCGTCCGATGCTCTCGCTACGGATCTGAATCCTCGTCCGACCGCTCGACCGGATCGCCCCGATGTTCGAGCTCGGTCGAGTCGAACCCGATCACCGAAGTCGGCGCCTGCAGCAGCATGGGCAAGGAGTCACGATCCCCGGCGAGAACGCACGATCGATCTCGCCCGGATCGAAGCATCCCAATAGCCCCGCGATTCGGATTGCCGACTGGGAATGACCCTGGAGACGACCCCAACGCACCGGTCGCCTTCTGCGAGCGGACGCGGTCGGGGAAGCCCGATTGGAGCGATCTGCGCGACGACAGGCGCCGTTCGCTCGCCCCGTCGCGCCCGATCATCGCGCTCGCGATTCGCGGCGCACGCAAGGGCGACGATCAGGAATGCAACCGCGGTCCAAGAGGCTCGCACGACCGTCTCCCGCATGCCGACTCCGCGCACGACGACAGATCGCATGGTCGTCCGCCTCCCCGTCAGGGCCGGCCCCACTCGATCTCGCGAATTCTTCCGTCGTCCGTCACGATCAGGGTCACGCCTTCCGAGAAGCCCTGACCGTCGATCGCGACGTAGACCCAAGCCTGATCGCCCGGTCGCTTGCCCGGCCAGTCGCTCATCGTCGTGACCGGTTGAACCGACTCGGCGGGCCCTCCTGCGTATTCGATCATCGCCTCGTAACGGGACTCGAGCTCGGTCGCAGACGAATCGTCTCGAAGCGACGGCACCAGCATCTCCGACGCGCGCTCGAAATCCTTCGCGACGAGATGACCGGCGAACCTCGCCCCGATGACTCCGACCGGAGTCTCGGCAGCGGCCGCGAACTGCTCCTGAGCGGCCTGTTCGGGAGAACTCGAATCCGACATCGGACAACCCATGACCAGAAGGGCGATCGACGGGAGGATGATGCGCATCGGCTGGCCCTGGCCTGTCCTGGTGAGGCGCGGAGATTGGCCGCGAGCCGCGCCCGAAGTCCGCCAGGAAAGCAGTCGCTTCGCGACGACGCAAGCGGTGCCTCAAAGGAAGTCGAGCACGCAGACGCGAACGGCTGCAGACTCGCGGAAATCTCGGCCCAGTCGCCGCCGTCCGCCCGAGTCGTTCCGCTGGAGGAGATCGCGGCGCCTCATCGTTTCGGAGCCTCGCATGATCTCGAACTGATCACACGGCTGCGCGCGAGGCGTGGCCCGGCCGATCGCATTCTGCTTCTCACCCGGGAAGACGTTTGACGCGACCTGCCCTTCGTCGCCGATGAACGTGGATCGGGGGAGGTCGGCGGTCGGAACGAGGTGTAAACCATGTCCCCGGACTTCTGTTAACCATGTCCCCGACCGGTCAGCTTGCTCATAATTACCTTGTATTACACTCGCACACCATGAACGACCTCCGCTTCGAATGGGATGCTCGCAAGAGCGCCGCGAATCAGCGGAAGCATGGGGTCTCTTTCGAAGAGGCCCAGTCGGTCTTTTTCCGATGATCGAGCCATCCTCGTCGACGACCCAGACGAAGACGCCGAGGATCGGTTCGTTCTGTTGGGACTCAGCGCAAGCCTGCGAACGCTCGTAGTTTGCCATTGCTACCGATCCGACGATCGGATCATTCGGATAATTTTCAGCTCGAAAGGCGCATCGCGAAGAACGCCGCGACTATGAGAGGAGATGGCGGAGATGAGGCGGCAATACGATTTCTCGAAGGGAAAGGCGAATCCCTACGCGAAGCAGATCAAGAGGCAGGTCACGATCCGGCTAGACGAGCAGACTCTTGAATATTTCAAGGCGCTCGCAGCGGATACGGAGATTCCCTACCAGACTTTGATCAACTTATACCTTCGAGAATGCGCGAAGGTAAAGAGACGCCCTGGTCTCAAGTGGAAATCGGCCAGCTAGGCGTTTCCGGGCTTGCCGCATAACGGATCGCCGATCAGCGGCAATTCGCGCTAAAGAGGTCTGGCGAGAGTACAACGGTCGGCGCGAAGCCGCACGAGCCGTCCTACGCGGAGCCCGAAGGGCGGAGCGTCGAGGTCGGCGCAGGATGCGACGGCCTCGACTACGAATCGTCCGACTGCATTGGTTGGTTATGCGGCGTCCTTTGGCACGATCAGGAAGGTCGATTCAGCATTGCGCACAAAGGACTCAATCGCTGGATAGCGACGACGGAGGGCCTGTTCGATCGCCGAGGTCTTGCAGTTGCCGAGCTGGAGCCAGACCACCTTCGGAGGGCACCTCGCAGCATCGACAGCTGCCGAAAGTCATCGTCCTTTGAGACAATGATGAAGCTGTTCGCCAACGCGAACGCCCAGACATCCTCATCGGGAGCACGGGAGAGTCCGACCAGCGAAAGATGGGATGAGTCCGGATAAAGCTCTTGGAGGCTCGTGACGAGCTTCACGGACAGGTTCTGGTCGAAGAGGAGCTTCACTGGCTAGCCAGCGGAAGCGAGCTTTCGCTCTCGATCGGCTGCAAATGCCAAGCAGGCTCGGATATCGTCGACTGTCAGCTCGGGGAAGTCCTGGATGATCTCGGATTCAGTCATACCCGACGCGAGATACTCGAGGACGTCGAAAACCGTAATTCGTAAGCCACGGATGCAGGGCTTTCCGCCTCGCTTCCCCGGCTCGATCGTGATTCGGTCGCGATAATCCATGGCGCGGATTCTAGCGCGGCCATTCCGGCACGCTCATCGGCACTCTGGTCGGGGACGCCGCATAACGGACCAAGGCTCAGCGGCGAGTCCGCGCTAGAGAGTGTCCGGCGAGCGTACAGCGACCGCTGCGAAGCCGCACGAGCTGCCCCTTCCGGAGCCCAGAGGGCGGAGGAACTAGGGGCGGCGCAGGCCGCGACGGGCTCGGCCGAGGGCTCGTCCTGACCTTGCCCCGATAAGTGGACACCCAACCGGTCTATCATGACCGAGAGAGGTGTTCATGTCGAAGAGAGCATCAGCCCGCGTCCGAAGGACGTTCACTCCCCAGTTCAAGAAGGACGCCGTGGCGATGGTTCGCCGCGGTAAGACGCTGACGGAAGTCGCCAGCTCATTAGGGATCGCGCGGAGCCTGCTCCAGTACTGGAGACATCAGCTCGAGGGCGAGTCGCCTGAGCCGTTCCCCGGCAAGGGGAAGGCGAGAGCCGAGACCGACGAAATCCGGGAGCTCAAGGCTCGACTCAAGGATGTCACCGAGGAACGGGACATCTTGAAAAAAGCACTGGCCTACTTTGCGGACGACCAGAAGTGAAGTTCAGGTTCGTCCAGGAGCACCGGGAGACCTTCCGGGTAGGCAAGATGTGCGAAGTCCTGAAGGTCTCCCGCAGCGGGTTCTACGCCTGGCAGGGTCGTCAGCCAAGTCGTCGCATCGTCGAGGACGAGGCGATCTCGGTCCAGGTGCGAAGGGCCCATCGTGAAGCCCACGGCATCTATGGATCGCCGCGGATCTATCGACTGCTTCGTCGACAGGGCCAGTCCTGGGGCCGGCATCGGATCGCGCGAATCATGCGAGAGGAAGGCCTCAGAGCGCGTTGCATGAAGCAGTTCCACTGGATCTCGACGACCCGGAGCGAGCACCCGGCGGCGCCCGACCTGCTTCAGAGAGAGTTCTCTTCGACCCGAAGGGATCGCGTCTGGGTAGGCGACGTAACCCAGCTCCGAACGGGTGAGGGTTGGCTGTATCTGGCGATGCTGATGGACTTGCACTCGCGGAAGATCGTCGGCTGGTCGACCTCGAGTACGCCTCAGCAGGAGATCACTCTCGAGGCCTTGACCATGGCGGTCGAGACGCGACGACCTCGCCCCGGCCTGATCCACCATACGGACCGCGGAAGCCAGTACAGCTCCGCAGCCTACCAGGACCTTCTCGATGAGTACGGGATGCGATGCAGCATGAGTCGTCCGGGGCAGTGTCTCGACAACGCCGCGGCGGAGAGCTTCTTCCACACGCTGAAGACCGAATGGATCTACCACGCCCACTACAAGACGAGGAGGGAAGCGAGGCTCGCGATCTTCGAGTACATCGAGGGCTTCTACAACACGATCCGGCTGCACTCTTCGCTTGACTATCGTTCGCCCGAGGAGTACGAAAGACTACGATCTGCCGCTTAACTTCGTGTCCACTTTACCGGGGCAAGATCATCCGTCTGCAGCGTTTGGTTATGCGGCGAGCGTTCTCGGTTTATCGTAGTTCTAGTTTAACGGCTTGGAATGCCGCTTCATCTCCGCGCAGATGTTCGAGGTTTATACGCACCTTCGCCTCTTCTTGCAATCGAGGAGGATCGAACTTCACTTCGACCTCGATTCGCTCCTCTAGGTCGAGCCAACAGTTCGTACAGCGGAGCACGCTCACGACCGTAATTTTGGTTCCCGGAGGTAGCGTTTCGCTTGAGACTACCTCGGGGCCGGCGATCGAAACGGGAAGAATCTCGAATTTGTCGACATGAGGCGCGTAGTCGCGATCAAGGCTAACGCCATAGAGATGGGTTTCGCGCATTGAGACAAACTCGCGCCCCATGAGATCGGAAAACTCGGGAATATCGCTGACGTCCTCGAAATCAACGAACCCGCAGCCCAATGCCACAAATGACATCATCAATGCG
>JADJOR010000022.1 GCA_016713665.1 Deltaproteobacteria bacterium | reverse complement strand
GCAGACGCGCGTACTCGCGGTCGATGCGCGGATCGAGGGCGACCGGGCAGAGCAGCGGCGAACCGTTGCATTCGGGGGCGAGGCTCGCAGGGCGTGACTTCGTGGGACAGGGCGTGGATCTCGCGCCGAAGTCGATCGCAGCGGGCCGCTCCGGAGGCCCCCCTGCGCGAGGCCCTCGCCCCGAGCGCCCCAGGCATCGCCTTCGGGACTCTGGCGCGCCTGCAAGGGCGATGCGTCCGGGCTTGCTGCAGCCGAGCGCGGCTTCGACCCGCGGCGAACAGCGTCGAAGCGGATACGAGGAGCAGGCCGACGATCGCGAGGGAAAGAGCGAGGAAGAGACCATCAACCGAAAGCGCATGGCGTGCACCTTCCGTCTGGCGCGCCCTAACGTGACCGGCGCGCCCCATGGCTCGATCCTGCCTCGGCGAAGTGCGGGATCGGACGACGAACCGACGTCGATCGAGGTGAGCGCGCGACGATTCCAGCCTGATGGGGCGTCAATCCGACGCCGTCGGATCTCTCGGATTCCAGGAGGAGGCCGAGAGACAAAGTGGGCGGAAGAGGGAGGAGAACATGAGCACCGGATTGAAGGGGCGCTGCCTCTGCGGGGGCGTTCGCTATGCGTGCTCTGGGCCGCTCTCGCAGGTGGCGCGCTGTTACTGCGTCCAGTGCAGAAAGGCATCCGGGGGCGAATGCGCGACGAACGCGATGGTGGCGAGGGGAACCTTTCGAATCCTCTCCGGCGGCGACCTGCTGCGCGAGTTCGAATCTTCTCCCGGGCAGATGCGCGTCTTCTGCGGCCAGTGCGGATCACCTGTCTACAAACGTTATGCAAACGATCCGGAGGCGATCCGGATCCGAACGGGTCTCCTTGACGATCCGATCGACGAAATGCCGCAGCTGCAGGTCTTCGTTTCGAGGCTCCCGTTCACGATCGTCGACGCTTCTGATCCCGAGCTTCGAGCGCGGCGTCGCCCATCCGGCCAAACGCTAGTCGCCTTCGTTCTGGCTCCGTTCGTGACGGCGGACCAGCCAAAGTCGCGGCGAGCACTGGAACCGTCAGGCCGAAACAGAGCCAGCCGATGACGTTCGGCAGCGCGCCCAGCGTCGGAAATAATGGGCGGCGATCCATTCGAGCGTCGTGAAGAACGCGAAGTAGACGACGACCAGGATCGGCCGGCGCCAGGCCCGGAAGCGGAGCATGTAGAGCGATGCGAGCAGCAGTCCGACGCCGACGGGATTGACGAAGCTGGTCACGCTCCGGCCTGCCCGGGCGCCCGGCGAGCGGCGGCCGCCAGCGCTCGCCGGACGTCGACGCGCTCCGGCCCGCGCTCGAGGAAGAACCGGGACGCCGGTACTCGGAAGCCGGGCGCGAGCTCGATCTCCCCCGACGTCGAAGCGGCGAAGTTTGCGCTCGGCGTTCGCAGCCGACGAGCCGCGCCGTGCTGGCGCCGATGCAGAGATGCGCCCCGCCCGAGAAAGTCAGGTGCTGCGGCGCCCCGCGGTCGAGCCGGAACGCATCGGGCTCGTCCCAGACCGCTTCGTCGCGATTCGCGGACAGAATGCCGAGGGCGAGCCGCTGGCCTTTCGCGAGCGGAATGCCCCGCAGCTCGGCGTCCGCATCACGTTGCGCAGCACGAAGAGCACCGGCGATCGAGCCGCAGCGATTCCTCGACCGCCGCCGGGATGAGCGCGGGATCGCTGCGCAGCGTCTCATGCAGCGCCGGATCCCGCAGCACGCGGTAGAGCAGGCTGCCGACCATGTTCGTCCCGGTCGAGAAGCCACCGACGATCAGCTGGACCGCGAGCGTCCGCAGCACCGTGGCCGAGAGCGGGCGGCCGTCGAAAGCGTCGCGCGGGCGAGGCGGGCGAGCACGTCGTCCGGCGCGTCGGGCCGCCGGCGCACCTCGACGAGCGAATCGAGATAGGCGGCGAACTCGGGGAAGCCGCCGGCGATGCCTTCGCCGCGCTCGCTGCGATGATCGGCGGGCCAATCGCTGTGGAGCAGCTCCTTCGCCCAGTCGATCAGCTGCTGCGAGTCCGATTCGGGGACGCCGAGCATGTGGAGCGAGACGTCGTTGGGCAGGCGGTCGCAGAGCTCGCCGACCAGCTCCGAAGAGGGCTTCGCGGCGATCGCCTCGACGAGCGCCTCGGCGCGGGCACGGGCGTAGGCGCGCTGCGAGGCAACGAAGGCCCGCGTGAAGCCCGTCCGCATGACCCGCCGCAGCAGCGGATGCCGCGGCGGATCCATCTCGCCCAGCATGCGCTCCTCTTCCGGGATGTCGACGCGCTTGAAGCCGTTCGCGTTGCCGAACGTGACGGGATTCCGGAGGACCTCCCAGCAATCGTGCCAGCGCGCGACGTAGAGAAGAGTCGGAGAGAGCCGGACGATCGGCGACTCGGCACGCCAGGCGCGCACGATCTCGTGCATCGACTGGCTCTGACGATCGCGAAGAGATCGATCTGCGGGACCTCGAGTGCAGTTGCCGCCATCTGGAACCTCCTCTTGCTCCCGCATCGCGTCCCACGCCGCCACCGGCGCCGGCCCCTGCGCCCGCCTTCCAGCCCGAGCAGGACTCACGACCCGGCCGCCGACGCGAAGGGGGGCGCAGCCGCCGGCTCGCCAGGGCGGCCGAATCATCGCCCTGCCCGCCACCGATTCTCCCCCGATGAGGGGCGCTCGAAGGCCAACCCCGCCCGAGCGAGCAGCCCAGGCCGGGACTGGTTGCCCCCTGCGTTCGCGGATAAGCTCGAAACGTGAAAGCTCGACGCCCCTCGCTCGATTTCGATCACGCCCCGGCGCGCTGGATCCCGGATGCGCCCGCCTACGCCTATCAGCTCGATGCCGCATCGACCATGTTGCCCTACCTCGAGCCGTACCTGATCCGGGTGCAGAAGCTCGCCCGGGAGCAGCTCGATCCCGAACAGCATGCGGATCTGATCCGCGACATCGACCTCTTCAATCAGCAGGAAGCCAACCACTTCCGGCTCCACGCGAAGTACAACGAGGTCCTGCGCCGGCACTACCCCGGCCTCGAGGCGTTCGAGGCCGAGATCAAGGCCGATTTCGATCGCTTCCTGCGCGAGAAGAGCCTCGCCTGGAACCTCGCCTACTGCGAGGGCTTCGAGTGCACGGGCCTCGTCTCGGCCGAGTTCTTCTTCGGCCCCGCCGAGCCGTTCCTGCGAACGGCGGATCCCTCCGCCCGGGATCTCTGGGCCTGGCACCTCGCAGAGGAGTTCGAGCATCGCAGCGTCTGCCACGACGTCCTTCGCGCCCTCCATCCCGGGCTGCTGCGCCGGCTGCGGGGCTATTTCGATTTCCTGACGCATCTCCAGCTACGCCGATCGTGTCGCTGCCCATCTCGCCGCGGTCGACCGCAGCGTGGGACGGCGCCCGTCGCGGCCGAAGAAAAGAACCGCGCCTTCGATCGGGTCCGCAATCGCCTGCTGCCGAGGCTCGCGCGCATCCTGCTGCCGACCTATGACCCCGCGCCGCGCGTGGCACCGCTCTCCCTTCCAGTCGGCCCTGCGCGCCTACGAAAGCGCGCTGATCGGGAGCCTCTTTCACGCCGAGGCTTTCGGCCCTGCCGCGCGGATCCGTCCCGGCCCGGGCTATACCCACCCTGCCGCGAGACCGAGACCGATCACGACGAGCAGCGCGGTCACGACCGCACGCACCGCGGTCAGCGTGACCTTTTCGAGGAGTCGCGCGCCGAGATAGGCGCCGAGAAAAGCCGCGAGCGTCGCCGCGGCGACGAGCGGCCAGTCGAACGCATCGCGCGCCTCGAAGAATCGCAGGCCGTAGATGCCCGTGCGGGCGAGATCGACGGCGATTGCGATCACGATGCCCGTCGCGACGAAGGCTTGTTTGTCGAACCCCGCCTTCAACAGAAAGAGGCTCAAAAGCCCCCTGATGCCCGGAGAGGCCTCCAAAGAATCCGCTCACGAGACCGCCTGCCGGAGCCATCTGCGATCGAGCGTCATCCGCTCGAGCCGGGAAGACGATTCCACCGCGACGAAGAAGAGAACGAGAAGACCGGTAACGAGGCCCACGGCGGTGACCGCATGGGCCCTGCCGAAGAGCGCGTATTCGAAGAGCGGCGCCGCATCCGCCAGGGCGCCGAGCGCCAGCGCTCCGGCAAAGGCCGCGGCGACGGCGGGCATTCCGAACCGAAGGAATACGTCGGCGCTCGCATGCCGCCCCATCAGGATCGCCTTGAAGACGTTGTTCGCGAGATGGACGACGGCGGTCGAAGCGATCGCCAGCTCGATCGGAAGGAAGAGCGCCACGACGGGCATCAGCAGGGTCCCGAGCCCGAAGCCCGAGAAGAGCGTCAAGAGCGAGGCGGCGAACGCGGCGAGCGGCACGACGAAGTAGGCCAATCGACTCTCTCTCGCGACTTTCGTCGGCTGCGATCGTTCGCGGCTTCAGGGCTCCGGAACGGCGAAGGTCGCGGGAAAGTTGTGCTGCCAGGCCCGAAATTCACGACGCGCGGCGATTCGCCATCCGTCCGCGGTGCGCGCGAGCTCGTCCTCGAACCAGATTCCCGAAAACGCGATCTGCCGCCCCCTTCCGGCGCCGGAACCGAGATCGGAATGATCTGCAGATGTCGCCGTCGCAGTCGCCATCGATCCGGATGCGGAAGTTGGTGCAGGTGCTGATACTGCGGATACGGAAGTTCGCCTCGAGAGGACGCCCGAGCCCAGCTTCGAATCGCCTTCGGATCGCCCTTCGCGCCGCCGTTCCCGGACCAATCGATCGCGGCATCAGGGACGTAGGGTCGCCTCCCAGCGATCCGGTCCGCTCATCGATTGCGGCCGCTTCTTCGACGATCAGATCCTGGATGAGGAAACGGTCGGACATCTCCTCGAGCGAGCCGTCTCTTCGCATCGCCCGCACCACTCATGTTCTCTCCCTATTTCGGCGCCCGGGCGTTTCCACACCGTGCAGCCGCCCTCGCAATCGACTTGCCAGCTTTTTGTTCATCGATGGCCATCACACACGATGCTGCCGCTCGGCTGGGAATCCCGCCAGACGGAGCTCCCTGCGAGCCGCCCGGTGAACCTCGACTGCAGCATCGAGATTCATCACGAAGATCGCGAGCCCCACCGCGAGGTCGGGCCAGATCGATCCCGTACCCGCCGTGACGACGCCCGCAGCGATGATCCCGACATTGGCCGCGGCGTCGTTACGCGCCGAATTGATCGTCGCATCCTCGAGGAAATCGATCGAATCTGCCAAGAGCGAAACCGAATCGATCCGTCGCGCGACCACGATCTCGACGAAGAAATATCCGAGGTTGAGCGCCGCGACCCATCCGACCGCGCGTCGGATCTCGGCGAAGCCCGTCGTGTTCGCCGTGTCCGATGCCCGCGACGGCTCGCCCGCCATGATCCGTCCTCTCGGGAGCGCCGGCCTCGATCCCGGATCAGGCGTAGCTCGCCGCCGCCCGAACGACGCGCCTCTGTTCGTCGAAGAAGAAGGTCTCCGCGGCCGGCCCACGCACACCGCGATACCGGAGGACGATGCAATCCGCGCCGACGAAGGTCTCGACGAGCTCGAAGTGCAGATCGGGTGCTGCGGCCAGGGCCTTCGCCCAATAGGTACGGATCGCGTCCTTGCCGGCCAGCACGCCCGATGGCTCGCTGGCCACCACCGCAATCCGAGGCGACGACATCACGAAATCGTCCCGATAATGCGCGAGGATCCGATCGAGGTCGTGACTGTTCCACGCCTCGATCCACTCCTGCGCGAAATGCATCGCGAAATCGCGGTCGATCACTGCCGTGCGATCGAAGCGAAGGGAACGACCGTCGCCTGAGGCGTCTCGATCTCCCCCTCCGGCAGGAAGAACCGCCAGAAGACGATGCCGAAGGGGCGCCCTTCGCTGTCGAGCCAGTTCGGAACGCCGGGATCCCGATGGGCGATCACGATCCGGAGCGAGCCGTCCGGCTCGGGCTTCGTCTGCTTCCGATTGAGCCCGATCTGCCGATTCACATAGTCGTAGGTCATCTGATGTCGGGTCCAGAGGCAGACGTAACCGCTGCGACATTCCGGGCCAGCGGGCCGTGATGACGAGCGCCTGATCCGGGCCGATGACATAGGGAGCCATCGAGTAGGCCGCATCGAATGCCGCCAGCCCCAGCGCCCCAGGCTTCACCGGCTTCGGGAACACGTTCGGCACCTTCGAAACGAACGCCGGCTGCTCGCGGTTCGCCATCGGCGGCATACCGAGCGTCCGCGCCCGAACGAATCCCGCGACCCGACGGATCCCCGCCGCGACAGAAGCATCGTTCGGCGTCTCCACGGGCTTTTGCTCCCCTCCGACCACCTCGATCGAGAGCGGCACCGCCCGAAGGTCGTCGGCGGCGGCCGTCTTCTCCTCCTCGAAATAGTGACGCGTGGTAATGCGATTCGCGTTCTCGGGAAGCGCCAGCCAGTTCCTCGGGCGCTCGGGCCCGCCGAGGTGAATCTCGAAGGATCCGTCGGCTGCGACGTCGAACATCGTGTCGTTGATGACGCCGTTCGTACCTTGCCCGAGAGTTCCGTCGCGGGGCCCGGTCTCGACGGTGATCGAGACATAGACCGCGCCGGCCATCTGCCCGCGAACCCGGTAGACGAGTCCGTGACGCACGGGCGCTTCGAAATAGATGGCATCCGGGTTGTCGCCGGTGAATTTGCGTGTCGGCGAGACGATCTTGCGGAAGGTCGGATGATCCGGATCGTCTTCGAAATGGCTGACGAGTCCGCCCTGCAGCATGTGCATCACCGCACGGGTGCCCTCCGCGACGTCGGCATCGCTGTTCAGGTTCCATTCGGGGCCGAGGTAGCGCTGATCGACCTCGCGCAGCAGATCGATGAGCTCGTGAAGGGCTTTTCGGGATTCAGACATGGGCAACTCCTCCTTCGACGCGGGGCGCTCGCCGATGACTCGCTCGGAATCGGCGATCACGACCGAAATGCGACCATTCGCCGCCCCGCTGATCCAATCGCCCCGAGCCCATCGACTCCGGGCTGCGACGGTGGTCGCGCCACGATACTCGACCGCACCGCGCGTCGCCGCGCGTCGCAAAGGTCGGTACATCAAAGTATTCGTTCGCGATCGGACTCATCCCGGAAGGTCGAACAGGCCGCCTCCAAGGCGCGGATGGCGGAGGCCTGGTCGGCCGCGGAGCTCCCTATGGGTTCACCCAGTTTGCGGCCATCTGCATTATTCGCTCGTCGTGCAGTGCGACCGCGTTCGGCCTACCTCCACGCCTTCCACCACGGTCGGCCCTTGCTTCGAGGCTCGTCCTCGTCAACCTTCGCGCTGGGCTCAACGAGATCAGCAACCCAGGCCTCGAGACTTACCCACCGAGGAAATACAGCGCCGGTCTCCAGTTCGAATTCGAGTATTCGCGTCTTTCCGTCGAGAGTCTCAGCAAAATAGAGCGAGTCACCTCCGTCCGAACCAATTTGCAGTACATCCCGACCCGAGAACTCAGGCGAATCACGAATTCCGCCAGGACGATTCGACTCGAGAACGGAGAAGACGTCATCGGGCAATGCGAATGTGCCTGCCCAGGAGTCAGGATGGAATGGGTAACGCAGGTAGAAATCGGAAAGGTCTTTGGCGAAACGGAACCCGCTGGCCTGCTCGACTCTGGCTTGATTTTCGAGGTGCATTCGGGCCTCGCGCTGGCAAGCGAACGCTGATCGGTGGCGATCCGTGAAGAATTGGGTTCGGTCAGGGTACAAAGGCCCTTGCGAGGCCGCGGGCGGCGCCGCGGCCAGGCCCACGGGGCGCGAGGCTGGCGGGTGGGAAGCCCGGTACGGGCTTCACCAAGGTTGATGCTTCTGGAGCCGCCCGTTCGCCCGCAGCCGAACACAGCATGGACCTCACTCCTACCTCTTCAACGATCTCTTGGGGTCGTGCGGAGCCATAGTCCGGCGATGAACTCCGATAACGGCCTGGCTCCAGGCTTTCAGATCGCGCTTCATACGTTTGTTATGCGGCGAGTCGGCATCACGGCACGATACCCACTGGGATCGGCTCGCGGCCGCTGGGGCCCTCATACTCGATTTGAATCTTTCCGAGCTCACGCAGGTACAAAACCGCGTCCCGAAAGAGTTCCGACCGGAAGTCTTCCGCTTGGAGAAGTGCGAGTTCTCGACCAGACAATCGACAAAGAAAGCAGACTGCTTCGGGCGCGTGAGGATACGAGCGAGCCAGGAGCGAGTCATCTCCCGACCAGAACCGATAGGTCTCATAGAAATAAAGAGGTTCGAGATCGGGAGCCCCGAATCTCCTCCGCTCGGCTCGGATGTTTGCAGGGGGCCCATCCAGCACGACCGAGGGCGGCTCGTTCTCAAGCGATGCTTCGATGGCAGCGAGGGCAAGCTGGCGGTAGTCCTTGTCGGAATCGGGCCGGCCCCTCTCGCGCCACCGATCTAGAAGAGCCCTCAGGCGGTCGACATCTAGCTCCACGTTCCGGCTCGCCGCATTGTATATCGAATCGTTAGTCGATTCGCCCATCGTATGCTAACGGCTCGCAGGTAACCTGCGAGTCCGCGCTAAAGAGTTCTGGCGAGGGTACAGCGATCGCCGCGAAGCCGCACGAGCCGCCCTTTCCGGAGCGCGAAGCGCGGAGGATCGAGGGCGGCGGGGCTGAGACGGTCACAACCCCGGATTCGTCAGGTTCATTTTCTTGTTATGCGGCGGCGCAGCCTACTCAGCGCCACATTCCACGTTCCAGACTTGGTTTTGGGTTTCGCGCGAGAGCGCACCAGTCTGCTCTGCGATCGCGCTGCCAGGGCCACGAATATCGCTCGACCTCGACAGAGAGGACTCCCTCCTGATTGAGAACTTTTTGGTAACGCTCAGCTAGCTCTCGTGCAGTCCTGCTGGTGAGAACACGATGCGACACGACGGCGAGGGTTGCGAACGGCGCAGGTTCTCCTTCGGCCCACCGGAGGCTGAGCTTTGCGTAGCCCCCTGCGACCCCCATCGCGCGATCCGCTTTTTCGCGCACGATGGGAAGAAACTCAAGCTCTGCAAGAGCGTTGATTTCTTCCGTTGAAAACTCAACCTTACTCGTCTCTCCCTGATCGGGCTCGCATTCCGCCCAGTTCCCGCGAGGATTGCAGTAGGGAGGCATCGGGGCCTCGATATACGGTTCCGCGGCAGCACGAAGCTGCTCATCAGCGTCGCCAAGAAGCTCGGCGGAACTCGTCGCATCGGCCGCGCCGCATAACGGATCGACGATCAGCGGCGATCCGCGCTAGAGAGGTTCGACGAGAGGAAAGCGTCCGTCGCCAGGCAGCGCAAGCCGCCCTCTTCCAAGCGCGAAGCGCGCAGGCCTGGAGGGCGGCTTAGCCCGGGACGGACTCGGCCACGGATCGCCCGACTACATTTCCCGGTTATGCGGCGGCGTCAGCGAGTTCGCTAACGGCGCGGCATAAATGCAAGAATCAAAGCACCAATAAACGGCAGGAATGCTAAGAGAAAGACCTCGTGCGAGGCTTCAAACTGCGTAACGGCACCTTCATGGAAGACTGCTCGAGAAGCTGGGTCCGAAGGGAGGCTTTGCCACGGAAGTGTGAGCGTACCCAGATAGGCCAGATAGATGACGCCCGCCGACAAGCATAGAATCAAACCGGCGAACTTTCTGAACCTACCCGAGAGAGCAGCGTAGGTTGGCAACCCGAAGAAGATGCATAGCCCGACCGCAGGCCAGAACGCTGTTCGCATTCTCGAATCGCTCCAGAGATGCTGCATAACGGATCAACGCTCAGCGGCGAGTCCGCGCTATAGAGGTCTGGCGAGAGTACAGCGGTCGGCGCCAGGTCGCACGAGCCGCCCTATCCGCAGCCCGAAGGGCGGAGGATCGAGGGCGGCGAAGCCCGAGACGGTCACGGCCACGGGCTCGTCCGTCTGCAGCGTTTTGTTATGCGGCGCGCTTAGAGGTCTCCGAGCCCGCGTCGCCATCTTTCAAAGTCTCGCGCACCATGCAGGAACGCGATTACCGTCACTCGATCGGATCCAACCCGATAGAGCAACCGGTATCTGAACACGAAGATCTCGCGAATTGCAGCGCGTCCGATCTCGGGGACGACTCGGCCGCGTTCCGCGAGAGTCGACAGGGAATCTGCGCTCTCGAGGGCTGCGCGAGCGACCGACGCAGCCCCCTGGGGCGACTCCGCAGCGATATACGCAAGCGCATCATTCAGCGCATCCAGGGCAGGTCGCGCCCAGACTACTCGGCGCCGAGAATCCATCGACGCTCAAGCTCCTGGACTACCTGTTCATGCGGAATGACGTTGCCAGCATCCGCCTCGGCAAGGCCGAGCTCAACCTGCTGCACGACATAGAGATGGTAAAGGACGTCCTCGAGACTGCAGTCGTCGGGAAGGCGATCCAAGAGGGCACGAACGGAGTCTTTGGTCGACATGGCGCCTATGGTAGCAGGGCCTCGCAAGGGAAGGCCCAAGGCCCGCGCCGCATAACGGCTCAACGCTCAGCCGCGAGTCCGCGCTATATGGTTTCGACGATGGTACTCGGGCCGGCGCCAGCCGGCACGAGCCGCCCTATCCGGAGCCCGAAGGGCGGAGGATCGAGGGCGGCGAAGCCCGAGACGGTTTAGCCCGATCCGTCATAACGAATCAGGCCCCAGATATTGAAATAGCCCTGTGGTTGTGGAATGAAGTAGTTACCAGGCTCCTTCACCCACAAACACAAGGCCACTTCAGTGCGATTGAGAAAACGACTTCTTCGGGCTCGTGTCAAGGGCTCTCTGCCGATCCGGTTCTCGAGTGAGGCGCTGACGGCGCATGCGGGTCTCGCGGTGATCGGAGACTTCCTGCAGTCCGCGGGCTGACCGAGAAGGTCCGAAGGATCTTCGCCGAGCGAGAGGTTCTGATACGGACTACGGTTCGTTCCGGATGACTCTGGCCGTGATCGGGATGCTTCTCGTCGGCGGTAGTCGGCTCGCTCATCTTCGAGAGCTGGCAATCGGATCCGGTCTTCCTCCGGTTTCCGCACGCCTCGATCGGGTGCCAACGAGCGAACGTTGTCGCGCTGGTTAAAGGACATCAGCGAGGGCTATCGGGATGAACTGCGAGAGTTCCTTCGCGACGTAGCGTTCTCGACCTGGGCTCACGGACAGCTTCGTCGGGTGACGATCGATCTCGGACGGGGGATGTCCCAGATTCAGTTGATCTTCTAGAAAAATCGAGCGGCGGCTCCTTCACCCTCCGTGTGGTACGGAGGGGGTCACTACACCACGAAGGAACCGCCATGACCAAGCATGCCAAGAAGTCCGCACAGCTCCAACTCGTCGATCGGCCGAGGACGACGAGCGTGGAAATCCCGCTCCCCCTGTTGGGAGCCTTCGCAAACATCCAGAATTCGTTCTTCGAACTCTGCGTCGACGCGGGCCAGCAGGTGCTGTTCGCGATGATGGAACAGGACCGGGAGGAGCTCTGCGGTCCTCGCTGGAAACGGAACCCGGATCGGAGTGCCGGCCGAGCCGGGACGACGCGAAGCGAGGTGACGCTGGGAGGTCGCCGGATCCCGATCCCGCGGCCCCGAGTGCGGAGCACGGAGGGCGAAGAGGTCGAGCTGCCGAGCTTCGCCTTCGCCGCGAGCCGGGATCCGATGGATCGCCACACGCTGAACGCCGTGGCCTGCGGCATCTCGACTCGGAAGTACGCCCGAAGCCTTGACCGACTCCCGGAATCGATCGAGGAGCGGTCGACGTCGAAGAGCTCGGTCTCGCGTCGCTACGTCGCGATGACGGCCCGGCAGTTGACGAACTGGGTGACGAAGCCGCTCGGGGAGCGTCACTTCCCGATCGTGATGATCGACGGGATCCATCTCGGCGACCATCTCGTCCTGATCGCTCTGGGCATCGATGTCGAGGGGAAGAAGCAGGTTCTGGGGCTTCGGGAGGGCAACACGGAGAACGGCCAGGTGGTCCGATCGTTGCTGCGGGACCTGGTGAGCCGAGGGCTCGATCCGGAGCGGGGACGGCTGTTCGTGATCGACGGAGCCCGGCTCTGATCTCGGCGATCAAGGCCACCTTCGGTTCGCTGGCGAAGATCCAACGCTGCCAGATCCACAAGCAGCGCAACATTCTGGGCCATCTCCCGGACCACCTGCACGCGAACGTGACGGCGGTGCTGCGAGAGGCCTGGAAACTGGGCGACGCGACCGTTGCCAAGCGTCGCTTGGAGCGGCTGGCCTCGTCTCTCGAGGCCGATCATCCGGGCGCAGCCGCGTCGGTGCGGGAGGGCCTCGACGAGACCCTGACGCTCCAGGAGCTTGGCGTCGATGGGCGCCTGTACGTGAAGCTGCGCACGACGAACGCGATCGAGAATCTGAACAGCGGGATCGCGTGGTACTCGAAGAACGTGAAGCGCTGGCAGAGCGGCTCGATGGTGGTTCGCTGGGTCAGCTCGGCAATCCTCGAGGCCGAGAAGAAGTTCCGTCGCGTCACGGGATGGAAGGACATCCAGAAGCTTATCCGAGCCCTCACCGCTCTCGAATCGACCGAGGAGGCGACTGCAGAGCGCGTCGCCTAAGATCGCTCAGAGGAGCCGCCGCTCGGAGAAGATCAACAGCGGTCGGGGCAACCCCCTCGACGGCACCGTGGTCCGCACGGGAAACTGCGTCGATGGCGCCGAGCGCGGCTACAACCCGCATCATCCGAAGGATCCTTCGTACTTCCCGCTGACGGCGCATCTGGCGCAGACGGGTCAGATCCTCGATGTGATCAATCGGCCGGGGCGAGTCAACGACTCGGAGGGAGCCGTTGATCGGCTTCGCTTTTTGATCGACGAGGTTCGGGATCGACTCGGATCGGTCCCAATCGAGGTTCGGTTGGATGGCGCCTTCTGTCAGGGGGCCGTTCTCGAGCTTCTGACGGCCTCTGGCGTCGAGTTCGCGATGAAGATGCCGATGTGGAAGTGGCTCGACGTTCGAGATCGGATCCGGGATCGGAAGAGCTGGACGAAGGTTCATGCGTCGGTCGACGGCTTCTCGCTGTCGCTTCGCTTGAAGCCCTGGAAGCGGACGGAGCGGGTCGTTGTGTTCCGCAAGAAGATCTCGGGCAAGCCGGCGAAGGACTTCCAGCTCCAGCTGTTCCAGCCCGACGACGGGTACTTGAGTACTCGATGGTGGTAACGAACAAGACCGACTCCGTCGCGACGATCTGGCACTTCATGGCGGGTCGTGGAGCCCACGAGAAGACACTGGGCGAGCTGAAGCAGAACTTCGCGTTCGGCAGCGTCGTCACGAACGACTGGGATGCGAACAGCACCTGGCAGTTGCTGTCGGCGCTCACGCATAACCTCGTTCGGGACTTCCAGCTGAAGGCGGGCCTCGCCGCTCCGCGCCAGAACTCTCGAAAGCGGACCTATCGCTACGGCTTCCGATCGATGCGGACGCTTCGGTTCCTGCTGATCCACCTGCCGGGGCGGATCGCTCGGCCTCAGGGACGGAGCGAGCTTCGAATCGCCGCTGCTCCCGAGGCCAGAGGTCGCATCGAATCGGTCCTCGACGCCATCGCGGCCTGATCCGCTGCCGACTACCCTCGGAACGCCGGATCTAATGACGGATCGGGGCTAGGCCACGGTGTCGTCCGTCTGCAGCGTTTGGTTAGGCGGCGTCAAGGGAACCTGACCAGGCCGACCATCATGAGAATGATCAAGAGGGAAGTTGTCGATTCCAAGAGACAGAAGATCGATAGGACCGGGTCTCGGACCCAAATGCTTCCACGCCATGAACTTGGCCCAGGCCCATTCGCGGCGCCCCGACGGCGCCGCCGGCGGTACCAGGATCAGCCCACCTCCAAGATCCTTGAGGACGTCGGCGTGTCTACGTTCGAGCCGCGCTTCGAGGAGCCCCCGCACGGCAAGACCGAAGAACACGAGCGCGAAGATGATGATTGGGTTGAGAAGCTCGATCACGGCTCGTCTGATGCCGCATAACGAATCAACGATCAGCGGCGATGCGCTCTATATAGGTCTGGCGAGAGTACAATGGTCGCCGCGAAGCCGCACGAGCCGTCCTACGCGGAGGGCGCGGCCCGGAGCGTCGAGGTCGGCGCAGCATGCGACGGCCTCGATCAGGAATCGTTGGTCTGCATTGGTTGGTTATGCGGCGTCCGAACGGTCAAGCTCAACGACCGCGGTTCTCGTCCGAATGCCAGAACGGCCAGGACGATCAGATTCACACCCGGCACTACGAATCCAATCCCAAACAGAATGGGATTGCGACCCAGCTTCTTTGCGATCCGACCGAAGCAAACCGCTGAAAGAATCACGACCGCCAAGAGCACCAAGCTTCGCATGAGGGATTCGTCGCCACTCGTCATTAGAAGCCTCGGATGCCGCATAACGGATCGCCGTCCAGCGGCGAACCGCGCTAGTAGTTCGGATCGATAGTACAGCTCGTGGCGCCCAGCGGCACGAGCTGTTCTACGCGGAGCCCGAAGGGCGGAGCGTCTAGGACAGCGGAGCCCGGGACGGGCTCTGCTGCGGATCGTCCGTCTGCATCGGCTTGTTATGCGGCGTGAAGCGGGAGTCGGGGCATAGGCCCACGGAGTTCTCGGGCTCGGAGGCTCTCGAGCTCGACCTGGCCTTGGATCTCACTCCGGCCAAGCCATGACCAGGGGCACCTGAGCCTGGGTTGCCGTGGGTTTTCCGCACATGAGCCCCCGACTTGGTTCGCACCCCCGATGAGGTAATGGGGACAGCATCGTTGATGCTTCGCAATTCGGATGGGCTATGCGGACGCTTCACGCCGCATAACGGATCGCAGATAACCTGCGAGTCCGCGCTAAAGAGTTCTGGCGAGGGTACAGCGATCGCCGCGAAGCCGCACGAGCCGCCCTTTCCGGAGCGCGAAGCGCGGAGGATCGAGGGCGGCGGAGCCCGAGACGGTCACAGCCTAGGATTCGTCAGGTTCATTTGCTTGTTATGCGGCGGCGGCCTCGGCGCTTCACTCCAATCTCGTCGGGCTCTACGACCTCGAATAGGTACCCATCTCCGGCACGTGGGGTCACCCGCCAGATCGCGTTTCGTGGCTGGTGCAGATACAGATCGAACGCGTACGGCTCCTGCTTTACAACCAGGACCTCGTCGATGAATACGGCGACTCCGCGCGCGACCTCCTCGATCTCGGCCGAACTCTGAACTGATCGGGGAAATCTTCACGGAAGATACTCGAGGAATGCAAGCGTTCTGCAATGATCCAGACCACAGACACGCTCAAGCCGAATTCTATGATCTCCATACGAGCGGATTAGAAACGTTTCGGACGGTCTCGGCGGTTCGGGCGCTCCCTGAGCGATTCGAGAGGCCCCAATCTCGGATCCTTTCTGGGGTTCGGATTGACACGCGACAATTATTGATAAGAGTAGCGCGCAGATCGACGTTTTTGTGCCGCGAGGCAACATCGTCGCCGCCGCAAAACGAATCATCGATCAGCGGCGATTCGCGCTATAGAGGTCTGGCGAGAGTACAGCGCTCGCCGCGGAGCCGCACGAGCCGGCCTACACGGAGCCCGAAGGGCGGAGCGTCGAGGTCGGCGCAGCATGCGACGGCCTCGACCGCGAATCGTCCGTCTGCATTGGTTGGTTATGCGGCGCGCGGCTGGTTCGACGGATCACTCTTCGCTCTTAGCGCAGAAATGACGTCGTGGCGGAGTAGAACAACGGCGAAAGTGGATGCGCACCGGCTCCGAAGTTGCTCTTCATCTGCCTCAGCCGTCAGGACACCTTCAGTTGTAAGCAGATAGAACTTAACGTGTCCCAGTTTCGGAAGGGGGAACTCGGTTGTCGCCTCGAGAGTATTAAGATGCCCCTGTGCGCGCCCCACAAATGCGCGAGCGGCGGAATTGATCGATTCATCAGACCCACCCCCAATTACACCTCCGCCGGAGCTGAGATAGAGGCTGGCGCTTCCGTCCGCCAAAGTAGCGAGGGTCGCTGCGGCTTCCGGATAGCCCGTCTCCATCAGGACTTCCCAAACTGATGAATTGGTTTGGATCGAGAACTGCTGAGGGGATCCTCGGAGAAGTAGCATGCGAAGTTCGTTGACAGCTTAGGTCGGATTGGGTCGAGCAAGTTGAGTCTCTTCGCGATCCGGATTCTTTCGCAAAAGGGCGAACAGCACGATCGCAACCGCGGTCAACGCTACCAAGGCTAGAGTGAGCTTCATCAACGACCCGTGCCGCATAACGGATCGCAGATAACCTGCGAGTCCGCGCTAAAGAGGTCTGGCGAGAGTACAGCGATCGCCGCGAGGCCGCACGAGCCGCCCTTTCCGGAGCGCGAAGCGCGGAGGATCGAGGGCGTCGGAGCCCGAGACGGTCACGGCTACGGATTCGTCAGGTTCATTTGCTCTTATTGCAAACTCTCCTGAAACGAAGTAGCCGACAGGGAGTAGACGCTCCTGCCGGCCTTCATTCGAGAGTCGGTAGACCGAAATTCGCTGGGTCCCGCAAGGAGACCGTTAACTAGCTTGTTATGCGGCGTCCATCGGCTCCTCATGACAGATTGCGCCAGGACGAAGCTGAGGGTCGATTCGCCTTGGGAGCAATGCCAGGCACCCGACGAGGAAGGGAACGGGGAGGGATAGGAGTTCCATCTCACGCACGCCTTCAGTCGCCAGAGAGTATGAGGCCGAAGCCAGGAGAAACGCGGAGGGCAGCAACAGCGAGATGGCCCACCAAGACCGGTCGAGGTCGGGGTTGAAGCCCACCAGTCCGGCCCAGACGAGGATTGCCACGCCGAAGACCGGCACGAAGAACAGCCCGGCTACTAGCCCCGATCCGTCATAACGAATCAGGCCCCAGATATTGAAATAGCCCTGTGGTTGTGGAATGAAGTAGTTACCAGGCTCCTTCTTGTCGCGCTGGTTAAAGGACATCAGCGAGGGCTATCGGGATGAACTGCGAGAGTTCCTTCGCGACGTAGCGTTCTCGACCTGGGCTCACGGACAGCTTCGTCGGGTGACGATCGATCTCGACGGCACCGTGGTCCGCACGGGAAACTGCGTCGATGGCGCCGAGCGCGGCTACAACCCGCATCATCCGAAGGATCCTTCGTACTTCCCGCTGACGGCGCTCTGGCGCAGACGGGTCAGATCCTCGATGTGATCAATCGGCCAGGGCGAGTCAACGACTCGGAGGAAGCCGCTGATCGGCTTCGCTTTGATCGACGAGGTTCGGGATCGACTCGGATCGGGTCCCAATCGAGGTCCGGTTTGATGGCGGCCTTCTGTCAGGGGCGCCGTTCTCGAGCTTCTGACGGCCTCGGCGTCGGTTCGCGAATAGGAAGATGCCGATGTGGAAGTGGCTCGACGTTCGAGATCGGATCCGGGATCGGAAGAGCTGGACGAAGGTTCATGCGTCGGTCGACGGCTTCTCGCTGTCGCTTCGCTTGAAGCCCTGGAAGCGGACGGAGCGGGTCGTTGTGTTTCCGCAAGAAGATCTCGAGGCAAGCCGGCGAAGGACTTCCAGCTCCAGCTGTTCCAGCCCGACGACGGGTACTCCGAGTACTCGATGGTGGTAACGAACAAGACCGACTCCGCGCGACGATCTGGCACTTCATGGCGGGTCGTGGAGCCCACGAGAAGACACTGGGCGAGCTGAAGCAGAACTTCGCGGTTCGGCAGCGTCGTCACGAACGACTGGGATGCGAACAGCACCTGGCAGTTGCTGTCGGCGCTCACGCATAACCTCGTTCGGGACTTCCAGCTGAAGGCGGGCCTCGCCGCTCCGCGCCAGAACTCTCGAAAGCGGACCTATCGCTACGCTTCCGATCGATGCGGACGCTTCGGTTCCTGCGGATCCACCTGCCAAAGCGGGATCGCTCGGCCTCAGGGACGGAGCGAGCTTCGAAGTCGCCGCTGCTCCGAGGCCAGAGGGGTCGCATCAATCCGGTCCTCGACGCCATCGCGGCCTGATCCGCTGCCGACTACCTCGGAACGCCGGATCTAATGACGGATCGGGGCTAGGAGGCCTGGAAGATAGTCCCAAGAGAGGAGCTAGCGGAGCTGCTCGCCGATATGGGCGGAGTCGGGAGTAGAGAGAACCACGACCATCGCCACTGAAACGGGTCCGGCTAGAGCCGAGATCGGAATTGTCCAGAGAAGCCATCGGACCAGCAGACTTCCAACGGACGGTATCGCCTGCGCCATGCGGAGTTGGTCGGCTCAACGAAGAGAAGAGCTGAGCACGAAGGGACCGGCAGGCAGGGCGCAACTTGGATGCCGCATAACGGATCGCGGATCAGCGGCGAGCCGTTGCTGAAGAGTTTCGGCGAGGGTACAGAATCCGACGCCAGCCGCCCTATCCGGAGCCCGAAGGGCGGAGGATCGAGGGCCGCGGAGATCGCGACGGACTCGTCCAAGGATCGTCCGCTGCAGCCGCTGGTTATGCAGCCCGAGGCACTTCCTACGCGGAGCGGCGGAACGGGCGAACTGAGACAAGATCGGAATCTGCCACCGCACGCACGTCAGAGTCGCGGAGGCTCACGACCGCGCCCGAGCGACCTGCTGCCGTCACGAATTCAACCTCGAGCCCACCGTTTTCATAAACGTGGACGACTGCGCCGAGGTCGCCCTTGCGCAAGCCATAGTCGGAAGGTCTTGGTCCAGGACCACAGTCTCCAGGTCCTGAATGCCATGGTCACTCCGCGGGATAGGCCGTCACAAACCGAGGTTTGGAATCGTTGCGACCAAGAACCCAGATCGAAATGATCGAGGCTGACCGGCCATTCGGCCCGATCAATGTCGCCACGATAGAAAACTTTCGCCCGAACGGCGATTCCACTTCCTGCGCATCGCGCTCTCGCGCAATCGTAAGGAGTTGCTCGGCCAGCCGAGTCCAGTTCTCCTGGTCA
>JADJOR010000021.1 GCA_016713665.1 Deltaproteobacteria bacterium | reverse complement strand
GCGCGGATCGCCGTCTGGTCCTCGGGCGAGAAGTTGCCGTCGACCGCCCCCATCATGGGACTGCTCGGCGGAGGGAAGCGCGCGAGCAGGCCGAGGTCGCCGGTCAGCTGCGCGATCGCCGGCAGCAGCGAAGGCAGGTTCGCATGCTCGAGATGCGCGCGGAGCGCTGCGTCGTCGGCCGGAATCCTCATGCTCGGGACCTCCTCGTGGCGCGGGCGGATCCGGTGGCTCGAGCCGCCTCGCCCCGGGTCTGCAGTGATCTTCCTGAGGGCAGTGCCGCATCCCGCGCCCCGAGCGTCTGCGGAGACGGAGAGGCGAGCGCACGAGCGCTTCGCTTCGTCCGCTCCGCAGGTGTCCTTCTGGGATGGACGGCGCCCGCGGTTGCGGTTGCGGCCATCGGGAAGGCCATGAAATCGCGCCCGCCCTCTCGCATCGGAAGAAAGAGCGCATGGGCCGTCTCGCGGAGCTCGCGCAGCCCGTCGCGACCGAGGATCGCGGCGAACTCACGCTCGAGGGCACGCGACGCTTCGATCGAGTCGGCGAGCAGCCGCTCGCCGCGGGGCGTGACGCGCAGGATCGCCCCTCGCCGATCGGCGGGATCCCCTTCGCGCTTCAGATAGCCGAGGCTCTCGAGCTCCCGGCACGTCGCGCTCACCGCCTGTCGACTCACGCCATGGCAGCTCGACAGGTCGCGCACGCGCATGCCGGCGGGTCCGATGCGCGGGAGGATTTGAGCCTGCGAGAGCTTGAGGCCGCGATGACCGAGGGCACTCGTCGCGGCGATGATTCGCCGCTGGATCTCGAGGGCCAGCTGCGGCAGTCCGCCGAGGGCCGGACGGTCGACGCCGGACCTCCCGGCATCGATCCGAGGATGCACGCCGAGCGCGACGTAGAGCGTCCCGCACGCCTCGGCGAAGCGTCCGAAGCGGGCCGCTCCGATCTGCTCGACATAGCGCGACTCGGCGTCGCGCAGGATGCGGATCGCATCGTCCACGAGGCGACGTCCTCGCGCGGAGAGTCCGACGAGCTTCGACCGACCGCCCTCCCCGTCCGTCACGCGTTCGAGATAGCCCGACGCCTCCGCCAGCCCGGCCAGCTGACTCGCGCCCTGCTTCGAGATGGCCAGGCTCTGGGCGAGCAGTCCGAGCGGACGGGCCTCGGAGCCAGACGAGGGAGAGGGAAGGGGCCTGAGGCTCCGGACGCAGGCCCGTGTAGCTGGATTCCTCCGCAGACGCGTCACCATCTGCCCGTGCAGAGCGCGGGCGATCCCGATCAGCGGATGGGTGACGGGCTCCCTCTGCCCCAGCATCGGCTCCAGCATCGCCCGACGATACGCTGCCGGAAGCGGCGCGGTCAATCTTGGTTGACAAACTCGTCATGACTGGTTTACAAGAGACGAAGTCCTGCCGATCCACGGAGTCCCCCTTGCCCCCGACTCGAGGCCTCGCGCGCAAGCCCCGCATCGCGATCATCGGCGCCGGCCCGGGTGCGCTCTGCATGGGCGTGCGCCTGCGCCAGGCCGGCTTCGAGGACTTCGTGCTCCTCGAGAAGGGCGACGGCGTCGGCGGAACCTGGCATCACAACCGCTATCCCGGCTGCGCCTGCGACATCCAGTCCGCGCTCTATTCGTTCTCCTTCGAGATCAAGAAGGACTGGACGCGCCCCTACGCGAGCCAGCCCGAGATTCTCCGCTACATGGAGGACCTCGCGCGCAAGTACGACCTATTGCGACACGTCCGCTTCGGCGCCGAAGTGACGCGCGCGACCTGGGACGAGAGCCGCTCGTGCTGGACGCTCGCGCTGGCCTCGGGCGATCACGTCGAGGCCGAGATCGTCGTGAGCGCGCTCGGCATGTTCAACGAGCTCGCGATGCCCGATCTCCCGGGTCTGTCGGATTTCGCCGGAACCTGCTTCCACTCGGCGCGCTGGCGCTGGGACCACGATCTCGCGGGTCGGCGCGTCGCGGTCGTCGGCAGCGCTGCGAGCGCGGTGCAGTTCGTTCCCGAGATCGCGAAGCAGGCGGGTCGGCTCTTCCTCTTCCAGCGGACGGCCAACTGGATCCTCCCGAAGCAGGACACGCCCTACACGCCCGAGGAGCTCGAACATCGGCGCAGCCATCCGACGGCGGCCCTCGAGGAGCGCGACGAGGTCTATCGCCGGGTCGACGGCGGCATGACGTTCTCGGATCCGAAGCTCGTCGCCGAGTGTGAAGCGGCGGGCCTCGCCGCGCTCGAGGTCGTCCGGGATCCCGGGACCCGGGCGAAGCTGCGCCCGACCCACGCCTGGGGCTGCAAGCGCCCCCTCTACTCGAACGACTATCTGCCCGCCTTCAATCGGCCCGAGCTCGAGCTCGTGACCGAGCCCATCGAACGCATCACGCGAGAGGGTGTCCTCACACGAGACGGCGCCCTGCGCGCCTGTGACACGCTGATCCTCGCCACCGGCTTCGCCGCCAACAAGTATCTCTCGGCCATCGACGCGACCGGCCGCGACGGGATCCACATCGGCGAGGCCTGGCGCGACGGCGCCCAGGCCTACCTGGGCGTCACGACGGCCGGCTTCCCGAATCTCTTCATGCTCTATGGCCCGAATACCAACAACGGCTCGATCCTCACGATGATCGAGTACCAGGTCGACTACGTGCTGCGTCAGATCGCGCGGATCGTCGACGAGGATCTCGCCTGGCTCGACGTCCGGCCGGACGTGATGGCCCGCTACAACGACGAGATCCAGCAGGCGATCGCGGAAGTCCGCGTCTGGAACGAGGCCTGCAACGGGTACTACCGGAGCGGGACGGGCCGGGTCGTGACGCAATGGCCCCATTCGATGAGCGCATTCCGGGAGCGCGCGCACAAGCCCGATCCCGAGGCCTACGAGACGGCGCCCCGGAACGAGCAACCGGGCGCGGTGCAGAAACCCAAGCCGGGCGGCCCGACTCGCAGGAACGCCGGGCCGACGAGGGAGACCCCATGAGCGAACGCGCCCCCGACCTGTTGATCCGCGGCGGCACCGTCGTCGACGGCACCCTCGCCCCCGCCCGCCGCGCCGACGTGCGTCTGCGCGACGGACGGATCGCCGAGATCGCGCCGGCGCTCGAGCCGGTCGCGGGCGAGCGCGTCTTCGACGCCGCGGGCTGCCATGTCGCTCCCGGCTTCATCGAGAGCCATACGCATCTCGACGGCGTGATGTGGTGGCAGCCGGATCTCGTGCCGCTGCCGGGCAATGGCGTCACGACGGTCGTCGGCGGCAATTGCGGCTTCGCCCTCGCCCCGACCCATCCGGATCCGAAGGTCCGCGACGAGATCATCGGGATCTTCTCGTTCTTCGAGGATTTTCCGGAGGGCCCCTTCCGGTCTCATCTGCCCTGGGACTGGCGGACCTGGTCGGAGTACCGCGCGTCCGTCGAGCGGAACGTGAAGACGCCGATCCATTTCGCGTCCTTCGTGGGCCACATCGCCCTGCGTCTCGCGGTCCTCGGGCTCGCCGCCTGGGAGCGCGCCGCGACCGCCGACGAGATCGCGCGCATGGCGGCGCTGCTCGACGAGGCGTGCCGCGCGGGCGCCCTCGGGCTCTCGACGAATCTGATGGATCACGACGGACAGAACCGCGCCGTGCCCTCGCTGAAGGCCGACGACGCCGAGCTGCGCGCGCTGCTCGAGGTCCTCGCGCGTCATCCGGACGAGCCTCCAGGTCGGGTCGACAGCTTGATGCGGATGACTTCCGTCCCGTCGACGGAGCGGCTCGCGCGCCTGGCCGACGGACTCCCGGTGCGCATGCAATGGGTCGGCGTCCCGACCCTCGCCTGGCAGCGCGACATGGGCATCCAACAGCCGCTGACCGCCCTCCACGAGCGCTTCGCCGCCGAAAAGCGGGACTTCTGGACGGGCTTCATGCACGTGCCGATCACGACGGTCGCGAGCATCCAGCACTCGCTGCTCTTCGCCCAGTCGAACGAATACGTCTGGCACGAGGTCGTGACGGCCGAGACCGAGGAGGCGAAGCTCGCCCTCCTGCGCGATCCCGAGTGGCGCCGGCGCGCGCGCCATTCCTGGGACCACGACGCGATCAAGATCTCGTTCTTCCCGGCGCCCCAGGGCACGATCCTCGACAACTCGGCCAACGACGTCGGCCCGATCGGGATCACCCTCGGCGCGTACGCGGAGCAGCTCGGCGTCCACTGCTCGGACGCCCTGGCGGAATGGTTCGTCCGCAACGGCGTGACGTCGACGGTGACGATGCCGCCCTGGCCGAAGGACGAGGAGATGGTCGTCCGATTGCTCAAGGATCCCATGTCGGTCGGCAACATCAGCGACGCCGGGGCCCACGGCCAGATGTTCTGCGGCATCGGCTACAACATCATGCTCTTCAGTCACTTCGTCCGGAAGACGGGCGCCCTCTCGATCGAGGAGGCGGTCCACGTCCAGACCGGCAAGCTCGCCCGCCACTTCGGCCTCGGCGATCGCGGCGTGCTCGCCGTCGGAATGAAGGCCGACGTGACCGTCTTCGATCTCGACGAGGTCGAGATCCGCGCCCAGAAGAAGATCTACGACGTGCCGGACGGGGCCGGGGACGACCTGGCGCTGGACCCGGGATCCGGCGCCGGTGCGCCTGACCCTCGTCGAAGGGGTTCCGACCTTCGAGAACGGCGCGTTCACACAGGCCCGACCCGGGCGGATGCTCTCCCCGATCGCGGGGCCCTGATCGGAAGGGGCGGACCGATCCCGGACGACGCGGTACAGTCCGCCGCCGCATGGCCAAAAACGACCTCCCGATCCTCGAATTCGTCGCCCGGAACTTCCGCAACTTCAACTCGCGGGCGACCCGCGACGCGCTCTTCGCCTACTGGGACCACATGAAGAGCGGCGGCCGCATGTACCGGGCCGTGGTCGGGGCGATGTCCTCGGCGCAGCTTGGCATCAGCCCCGCCCCGGCGATCCGGCAAGGGGGCTGATTCACGGGCTTTCGGTCACCGGCGCGAACCTCGAGGAGTCGCTCTTTCGCCTCGTCGCGCACCACAGCTAAGGGCGGACTTCCCTGACTACCGCTACTTCCAGAAGTCGGACGACACGAAGATCCTCGAAGACCGCATGCGGCGGGTCACCGACACGAGCATCCCGGAGGACGAGGCCTTCCGCGTCGTCGAGAAGATCCTGGTCCCGATGTGGCTCGGAGGCGACGAAGAAGGGCGATCGCCGCTTCTGGCACGAGTACTTCTTACGACCTCGTGCTGCGGCTCCCGAAGAAGCTCTACGAAGGCAACCCCGAGGCGTGCTGGCTGCTCGCCGCCGCCGAGGCGAAGCTCCTGATCGTCGTCCCCGGCCACGAGGACTCGACCTTCGGCAACATCTTCGCGTCCCACGTGAAGACCGGCGAGTGCGACGCGCGCATCGTGAAGTCGGGCATCGAGTACATGGCCCAGCTCTATGACGACTACGGAAAGCTCTCCAAAGCTGGTTCAAAAGGCAAGGGCGTCGGCTTCTTCCAGATCGGCGGCGGGATCGCCGGCGACTTCCCGATCTGCGTCGTGCCGTCGATCAAGTACGACCTGCAGCAGCCGGTGAAGCCCTGGGCCTTATTTCGCCAGATCCCGGACTCGACGACGTCCTACGGTCTTACCTCCGGCGCGACGCCCAACGAGAAGATCACCGACAAGCTGACCGAGGACACGCTGATGTTCGTCGTCGAGTCGGACGCGACGATCGTCGCCCCGCTCATGCTCCAGGCGCTGCTCGAGTGTCAGGCGAATCCGAAGGCGGCCGACGCGATCACCGGCGCTCGCGCGCCGAGACGAAGAAGGCCCGGGCGCGCTGACGCCCCGGGCGCATCAGTGCTCGAGCTCGACCGGGCCCCGGCCCGGGCGCTCCCCGCGCCGACTTCGGCGCCCGGGATTCCTCGATCGCCCGCGCCTGCTCGTCGCGCGAGGATCGGCGCCACGATCCGGCCGATCCGCTCCGCCATGCGAGCGTTCCTGTTCTCGGTGACGTGACAGGGCCTGTGTAGATGAGCTCGTCGCCGTCGAAGGCGTCGGTCGCGTCGTGGATCCAGTCGGCGCTGGACGCGGCGATCGCCTGCTTCAACTTCGGGTAGACGAGCTTGTGGTCGATGCCGCGGCCGAGCTTGTTCGATTCGACTGGGCCGTCGCGTAGTCGTCGAGGGAGAAGCTGTCGTCGGCGAGATGCGAGGTTCGGGCTGCCGATGGCGGCGACGGGCTGCAGGATCGCGACGAAGTCTGCCCCGGGCGAGCGCGGCGACCGCGCGGGCCGTCCGCCAGTTGGCGAGGGTCATGGCCGCCACGCGATCGCCGTAGGTCGGGTCCTCCATGCAGCGCGAGGTCTCGACCGTGAGGCGACCGACGGCCTTGCGTAGGTCCTGGACGAGCAGACGCAGCCCGCTCGTGAAGACCTCGACGACGAGGGGGGCCTGGCTCGACGAGGGCCGCGAGCCGGCCTTGCTGCCCGTGGCCCGTCAGGTCGACGTCGCGGCGACAGAGCTTCGCGGACGTCGTTGTGGAGCCGTCGTAGAAGACCACGAGATCGACCGGCTCCCCCGAGATGCACGAGGCTCTCGAGGCGCTGGTTCCCTGGCGGCTGTAGTAGCCGGACTCGCCGTGGTTGTGGACGGTCCAGGCGGGATGCAGCGCGTTGAAGAGCGCGGGGATCGTGTGTCGTCGTCGACGCCGGTGCCCCCAGGTCGTCGAGCCGCCGAAGAAGCGGACGACCCCCCCGCTTCGCCCTGCCCCGGCGCGCGATGGACGCGATCTCCCGCCTCGTCGATGTTCACCGTCTGCCGCGGAACGCCTTGCGCTTCCACTCGACGAACGGGACGTAGCGCGTCCTGAGCTTGCGGGTCTCGGCGAAGATCTTCCGGGAATGGTCCTTGTCGACGTAGTTCGGCAGGTCGACGCGCTCGTCGGACTTCTCCTTGCGGTCGCTCCACCAGTCGGAGAGATCGTAGATGCCCGCCGTGATCGCATTCGCGATCAGGACGAAGAGCAGGAAGACGACCAGATTGCCGGCGACGACCCGGAGGATGCAGGCCCACCGGCGGCTCAGTATCCCGCGACGTGGGATCGTTGTAGTAGGTCAGCGCGAAGTAGTCCCGGACCCCGCAGCCTCCGGGCAAGGGCTCGCGCCCATGGAAGCTCCGTTTGGTCACGGCGAACAGGAGCCCGCAATTGGCTTCGAAGGGCACCGTCTTCACGCTCGGGAAGCGCGGCCGGAGTCCCGGCACGCGGAAGCTCGGGACGTAGAGTTCGTCCTGAGCCCGACCTGCTCGCGGCTCCTCGGAAAATAGATCAGCCCCGACAGGACCTTTGCCTTCGTATCGGGATGGGGCAGGATCTTGTAGCCGGACACGTCACGGTTGAGCGCGGGCCGCGCATACGCCCGATCGCCTCGAGCGGCTCCGAATAGCGCCTCGCGGATGCCCGGCTCGAGCTTGCGCAGGAGCGCCATCTTCACGCGGTCGTCCTGGGTCGCGCGCGTGGCCGCCGTCCACAGATCCCGCTGACGCCCGGCGGGCAGGAGCGGCAGGCGATCCTCGGAGAGCGGGGCCTGGATGCGTGCGGGCTCGAGCTGTCCTCGCGGACGGAGTCCTTGTGGAACAGCGGCTCAGAAATCGTCCGGAGGAAGCGCCGCGAGGAGCCCTCGTAGAGCGCCATCGGAAAGCAGCCCCGGATGAAGACGTAGGAAAGGATCGGTCTCGAGGGGCGTCCGTTCGATCGCCCGGGATCAGGTGGTCGCGGAGGGTCGACTCGAGGCGCGCGAGCTCGGAAGCCGACGATGGCGCCTCGATGGGCCCCGCCGGGCCGGCATCGGATGAGGAATTCGGGAACGGGAACGAGGACGGGACCGGACTCGAGGACACGAACGCTCCTCCGAAAATCGAACGGGACCCCGGGCTCGCTGCCCGGAGCCCCGTCCAAGTCACGAAAGACGAAAGCTAGTTGCCGTACACGATCGTGCAGAACTTGGCGATGATGCCGGTTATGTTCGTCGTGTGGTGATCGACGCGGTCACGTTCTTGATGCCGCCGTTCGCCGCCGCCGTCGCGATGCTCGCATCGCCCACGCCGACCACGCCGACGTACGACGTCGCGCACGCCTCGCCCTTCTTGCCGCCGATCGCGCCTTCCGCATCGAGCGGGCCGTGGACGTCGGCCCAGATCGAGCCCGCGACGGGCGAAGCGGCCCCGGCGCAGCCGAACATCGGAGCCAACAGAGCCAGAGCCAGAACCGTCATGACGACCTTCTTCACGAAACACTCTTCTGAGGTTGGATCCGACCAGCCGGATCCGAGCCGGTGGAGATCGCGCAGACGCCGACATCGGCGTGCCCGAGCCCACCCATGTGCCGCGCATGGTACGCCACGGAGCGGGATCGACTCAGACCGGAGATGCATTTTCGTGACCCGGCCACGCCGCTCCGATCCGCCTGCGACGACCCGCCCGGAAGCCCGAGCGCGGCGGCGATCGGGAATCCCCGAAGACCCACCCGGCGCGGTCCGGCGCGCATCCGGCCTCGGCACGGCCCCCGCACGGATCAACGCCAGCGTCCCTTCGGGCCGTCCCGTCGAGGTCGACGCGGTTGATGTGCCGGCTCGTCTTGGGGAGCGTTGGCCCCAGAATCCCGATCGGCGACCGCCCGAGGGGCCCTGCTCGTCCCGTGTGCGCGCGTCGACGGGAAACCCCGTCGGCCCCCGATCGCCGGCGATCACCCTGGGGTCGGCGGCCACCATGCATCGTTCCGCCGCAGAGCTCGACCATCCCGCTTCGTTCTGGAACCGGGGCGGCCGCCCACTGACCAGGGCGATCCCTTCTGTTGCCGCACCGAGTGGCAGCTCTCACTCCAGGAATGTATTTTCCGAGACGGCGTCTCGTTTTTCGCCGCAACGCCACGAGCCTGCTGGCGTTGGCCGAGCGCCGGTATCCGATCTCGGCCCGATTCTCGGGAGCCTCCGGATTCGCTCTGGATGTTCGGCAGTCCGCTGCTCGGCCTGACGCCCTCGAGCTGCTCGGCGCCCTCTGCTCGCCGAGCGGCATCGGCGCGCGAGCCGGCGACGGCCTCGTCTCGGGTTTGATGCCGGCAGCGCCTGCGCGAAGCGCTGCTCGAACGATTCCTGCCGGACTTCGAGATCTTCCGGGTCAAGACGATCCAGGTCTGCGCTTCGCTCGAGGGCGGCCTCGACGGTTCCACTGCGCGCCGCTCGCGCCCGTTTCGGCAAGCGCCTGCGCCGGGGCGGCGCGCCATGCCGACGCGAACGGTCTGCGCTTCGAGCGCTTCGTCCCGCGCACCGCCGCCGAGTCCGATGCCGCCTTTGCGCGCATGCTCGCCGTCGAGCTCACGAGCTGGAAGGGCCTCGCCGGTCGCGGCATCGGAGGAGCCGACGTCGAGCGCCTTCTATGGGCGATGGCGCGGCGTCTCGCGGTCTCGGGATCCGGTCCGTGATCTTCGCGCGCGGGTCGCCGAACGCGACGTCGGCTTCATCTTCGGCGGGCTGGCGGGCGCGGTCTATCGGGGACAGCAGTTCAGCTATGCGGAGGATCACGCCACCTGGTCGATCGGCAATCTGCCCAGCAGGAGCAGGATCCGCTGGCTCGCCGAGGACGGTGTCGTCAGGCTGACCTCGGCCCGTGGATGGCCTACAGGGAGCACTGGACCGAGCGGTCGATCGCGATGGAGGCCCTGCTGCTGCGGCCGAGATCCGCGGCGCGGCGGGCGGTGTGATGCGGGGATGGCCGGGATAGACTCCGGCCGGGCGAGGCGGGCACCGCGATCGAACGGGCGGGCCGGGACCGGACACGACGTACGCGCTTGATCCGCCCCCGAGAGAGGAGTCCCATTGCAGAGCGAGCCCCACGACGAGGCGGCGACCGCGAAGATCGACTGGCTCGAGTTGGAACGTCGGCGATCGTCGTCCGCATCGCCCGTCAGCCGCGCTGGCGACCGGTCTGGTTCGCTGACGTCGAACGCGACGGCGATCCTCGGTCTCCAGTGCGCGGCGACCGGACCGACATGCCACTCGTCTTCCTGCTCGAGCACGAGATGAATCTCCAGCGCACGATGCACGAGCAGGGCATCCTGACGCCCGGGTCTACGGGCTGATCGAGTCACCCCTCGCCTACGTGATGGACCGGGTCCGCGGCCGCAACGACTTCGTGGAATCGACCGAAGCGTTGCGGCGCCAGTCGACGAGCATCTCCAGATCCTGGCGCGCCTCCACGCGCTGCCGATCGAGCCCTTCGTCCGGGCGGGTGTGATGGTGCGCGGCGACGCCCGCCGAGTCCGGAACCTTCGGCATCCGCTGCCATGAGCGGCTCCTCCGTTCGGTCGGGCAGCTCCCGGAATCCCTTCATCGAGTTCTCCCTCGCCCGGTTGAAGCGCAATCCGCCCCTCTCCCACGGTCGCGAGTCGGCGATCGTCTGGGACTCGCGGCAGTTCCACACCGGTGCGGCTGCATCGTCGCCGTCCTCGACGTCGAGATCGGCCAAGTCGGCGACCCGATGATGGACCTCGCCGCCTGGCGCCAGCGCGACACGATCATCGGCGGGGCGACTTCCGGGCGCTCTACGCCCGCTACGAAGAGCCTCAGCGGAAGACCTGTCGACCTCGACGCCCTGATGCGCCACCACTTCGCGTTCACGCTCCTGAACGAGCCCTCGCTCTTCAGCGGCGCGCTGAGCCATCCGGCGCCGGACTCCGACCTGATGACGACGAACATGCAGTGGTGCTACGAGGCGAATCCTTTCGCGACCGAGGCCCGGGCCGAGATCTACGAGATCGAGCCCCGAGCGTCGAGATGCCCGGAGCCGAGGATCTCCTGCGGCTGTCGCGATCGACCACCTTTGTCCACAAGCTGCGCTCGCTCCCGATCGCCGACGAGTTCGTCCAGTACCAGCTGGCGCACGATGTTCCGTATGGCGCGCCACATCGCCCGGGCGGACGAGATCGGCGAGGCTGTCTCTCAGGCCGACCTCGACGATTCGCATCGGCTCCTGCGCGGCGCCCGGCGACCTGGCTCTTCGAGGGCGAGGAGCAGCCGAGCAGCTCAGTGCTTCGCCGATGCAACGGAAGGGCGCTACGACGTCGAGCTGATCGCCTCTTCCACAAGCGCCATCTGCGGGCGCACGGGCCCTCGGCCCGGCCGGATCGGCGATGACGCGCCACATGAAGATCCAGTCGTTCCGCCAGGCGGCAGCGGATCCATCCTGGATCGGGATGCTAGGCGCGGGTCGATCCTGACCAATGCGGTTATGGGCTGGGCTGCCTCGAGCCAGGCGGCGACGCGCAGGAGCAGATCCTCCTGACCCCACGCCGCCACGAGCTGGATCCCGACCGGCAGTCTCCTCCGGCGTCCGCCCCCGCCGGCACGTTGATCGCGGGCTGACCCGTCACGTTCCAGGGACCGGGCAGCCAGCCGAGCCGCCTGCGCATCGCATCGAGCCCGCCGCTGTCGGGTCGAGCGGGAGCTCGCCGATCCGGATCGCGGGCTGGGTCAGGACGGGCGTCAGCAGCAGATCGTAGTCGTCGAACCAGGCGACGAGCCGGCGCGACCAGGCGAAGAGCCCCCGCGCGCCTCGACGAATTGAGGCCTGTGACCGCGCGCCCGCCGGCGACACTCATGCGATTGCAGGGGCGCGAAAACGCGTCGAGGGCGATCTCGCGGTACGATGCGCCGCGACCACGCCGCGAGCCTCTGCTGCGAGATACAGGCGGCGACGACCGTCCCCCGCTGGGCCATACGCCGCCCTCTCCTCCTCGAGCGCCCCAGGCGAGGCCGGGGCGACGACGTGTCCCGCCGCCGCGAGCCGGCGTGCAGTCTCGCGCGTGATCGCGTCGACGACGGATGGGCGGGATCGTTGCCGCAGGCGCGCGGGCTCTGCAGGCTGATCCGCGCGGCGTCGCATCGGCGACGCGAGCATCGCCGAAACGGGCCGCTCGAGGGTTCCGGACCGGATCGCTCGCGTGTGGCCCGGCGACCGCATCGAAGACGGCGGCGATCGCCGACGGTCCGCGCGAGAAGCCGTCAGTCGAGATCCCGCCCCAATGCTCGTCGTGCTCGGGCTCGGCCGAGAATCGCCCCCGAGTCGGCTTCAGCCCGGACCACCCCGCAGAGGGAAGCCGGCACTCCGCACCGACCCGCCGCCGGCGGAAGCTGTGCGCGATCGGCACCATCCCCGCCGCGACCGCCGCCCCCGAGCCACCGCTCGGCTGCCGGGCGCTGTAGTCGAGGTGCCAGGGTTGCGGGTCGGCCTGCAGGCCACGGCCTCGGTCGGGGATAGGTGCAGAGCTCCCGGACGTTGGTGCATGGAGAACGATGCAGCTGGCATCGCTCACCGCCGCCAGTCAGGAAGGCGACGTCGCCGTCCTGGCGAAGTCGACACGCGCGCGGCGCCGCTTCGAGGCCCCTCGTGCCAGGGCTCTCCCATTTGCGTGATCGAGGCAAGGTCCTTCAGCAGGATCGCGACCCCGGCGAGCGGAGCGCTCGGACGTCGCCGCGACTTCGAGATCCCGAGCGAGCGCGCGATCGAGCGCCGAGGCCTCGTCGAGGGCCTCTCGAAGCGCGGGTGGACGACGGCATTCAGCGCGGGATCGAGCGCTTCGATCCGGCGGATCGCTTCCCGACGACGTCCGGGGCCGAACGTGTTGCGGCCACGGATCTGCGCGGCGATCTCGCGCGCATCTCCGGTCATGCGGGTCCCGGCCAGAGCGGGGCGTCGGCGAGTCGCGCGAACTTCCCCCTCGCCGTGATAGCCCGGCGCAGCTCGACGATCATGACGGGCCTGGGCCAGTCGAGGGCCACGAGGCCGTCGATGGCGGCTCGGCGCTTGCGCTCGAGCGACACGTCAGGACGAAACCGACCCCGACCGCGTAGGCCACGACCGAGGCATCCGCCGCGAGTACCTGACGCGCGAGGTGGAGCCGGCGACCGAAGCGACGACCGGCCCCGTCAGCTGAGCGCGCAACGCCGCGAGCGCGGCCGGCGCGAGCCTGTGCGCGGCCAGGTCATTCTGCGGGACGAGATTGCCGAGCGCATGGCTCCGCGCCTGCTCGAGCTGCCGCCGCGTCTGCCACCGATCTCGCATAGCGCTGCGCCTCCGCCCTGCCCTTGTCCGAGCAGGGAACGGATGGATCCGTTTCGCAGGCCGGGAGGATCGTCTCGGGATCGAGCGCCGATCAGTCGCCTGAGCAGCGCGATCCCTGTCTCTGTCGTCGCGCTTCAGACATTCGACGCCCCCGAGATAGTGGCCGACGGGAATGACTCGGCTCGCGTCGATTGAACTCGGCGAGGCCTTCGCGCAGATCGACCTCCGGCTCGAGCCCATCGTCTTCTGGAATGTCTCGATCTCCCTCCTCGGCTCCGGGTCTCGAGGGCCTGCAGGACGTCGAGGGGCGCCCGATCGCGGCGGATCTCACGTCGTTTCGACCCAGGCTGCGCGGATCGCCTCGACCAGCGCGATTCGCAGCGCCGCGCGCAGGCCCGGCAGCGCGTCGCCGAACCAGGCCTCGGCCGCGGATCCGCCCTCGAGCGGGAGGCGGGGAAGCTCGGCGTTGCGGTCGCCCTGCCCGGGCATCGCCGGGAGCTGCGCCCGCAGGATCGGATGCGTGTCCGCATACGGGCCCTCCCGGTCGAGGGCCTCGCGTAGCCATCGAACGGCCTCGGCCCTCCTTTCGAAGTGGTCGCAGCGTCGCCTGCCTGGCCCAGCGCTGCATCACGTCGCCCGGCGGCTCGCGATCGACGGCGATCCGACTGGAAGGTCTGCGCCAGGAAACGGTGGTGTCGCGGATCGACCAGGTTCACCCGCTTGAGCGCATTGGCTGCATCCGCCGCCCCACCAGCTCGACCGAGGCCGCATCCGCCTCGAACTCGTTCGCACGCGCCAGGGCGAAGGTATAGCGCGAAGTAGGGCGCATAGCCGTTCATCAACGGCGCTACGAGGCGCGCGACCCAGCCCTCGAGCTCCTCCGTGGGCGCTCGCAATTCGTTCTGAAGGTATGCCGCAGTCGGTAGATGAACGCGGAGAAGCGGCCGTGGGATCCGGCGAGATGACCGTACTCGTGGGCTACGACGGGCCAGGGCCTCGCGGCTCGAAAGGCTCGAGCAGCGTGGAAGTCCCAGCAGAAGATGATTCTTCGGGAAGCCCACCAGCCCGAAGGCGGGCCGCTGGACGACGGCGGCGTTGACGTCGTCGACGATCAGGGACCTGATGGAAGGCGGGACCCTTCATCCGGGCCTGCATGTCGTCGAGGGCGTCGAACAGGGCCGGCGCATCGGATCGCCTGACCTCACGGCCCTCCGGCGCCGGTAGTCGCACGAAGAGCGCCTTCACGGACGACTTCACGAGCAGGAAGAGCGGCACCGCGAGGACGAAGAGCAGCTTGCCCGCCTTGAGCAGGAAGAGCCGCGGCGGTCGAGCCTCGCGCAGGCGAGCGCCGCGACGCCGCGGGCGAGGATCGCGAGTGCCAGTCCCGCCGAGCTGAGCACCAGAACAGCACGGCGAAGCCCAGCACGGCGAGCGCCGCCACCTTCGCCCGATACGCGCCCGGCC
>JADJOR010000020.1 GCA_016713665.1 Deltaproteobacteria bacterium | reverse complement strand
TCACGCTCTCGTTGGCGCGGTCGAGGTCGGCGAGACCCGAGCGCGGGTGGAGGCCATAGATCGCCACGTCCTCGGGCCCGAGGCGCAGCCGGACCTGCATCGGGGTCATCGCGTGGATGGCGCTCGACGAGACGGCGGGCTCGACCCAGGCGAAGCCCCCGGCGACCCGGCGAATCGTCCCGATCCGCAGGCGATCGCGCTCGGCCGGCCCCGCCCCTTCCTCGGCGGCGGTGAAGGCGGCCTCGACGGCCGCGTCGATCGACGGGTAGACGGAATGATCCACCCCGGCGGTCCGGACGGAGACGAGGGCAGCGGGCGCCGCGCCCATCGGGGACGGGCTGGCGCAGGCCAGCGACGCCATCAGCCCGGTCAGGGTCAAGCCCAGGAGGAGGATCGGCAGGTTGGACACGGAATGCCCCTTTCAGGGGCGCGCAGTCGAAACATCGGGCGGCGGCCACTTTCCAACAATGGGAGAATCTGGATATGATCGTTCCACATGAGTAACAATCAGCACTTCCCCAGTGTGGCAGGCATGGTCATCTTCGCTCACCTGGTCGAGACCGGGAGCTTCACGACCACCGCCCGGCGTCTCGGCGTCTCGAAGGCCTCGATCAGCCGGGAGCTCGCCGCCCTCGAAGCCCGCCTGGGCGCCCAGCTGCTGGTCCGGACGACCCGGCGCATGAGCCTGACCGAGGCGGGCAGCGTCTTCTACGAGCGCTGCCGGCGGGTCGTCGAGGAGGCGGAGGATGCCGAGCGCTCGATCCTGCAGCTCCAGGCCGAGCCCCACGGCACGCTCCGCCTGACCGTCCCGATGTCCTTCGGCGTCCACGAGATCGCGCCCCGCATCGAGCGCTTCCTCGCGCGCTACCCGAGCCTCAAGGTCGAGATCGAGGCGACGGATCGCGTCGTCGACCTCGTCTACGAGCGCATCGACGTCGCGATCCGGATCAAGCGACCGCGCGAGCCAAGCTACGTGATCCGGCGCATCTGCCCGATCCGCGGCCTGCTCTGCGCGTCGCCGGACTATCTCGAACGCCACGGCGCACCGCGAACGCCCGCCGAGGTCGCGGACCATCCCTGCCTGACCTATCGCGGTGCGAGCGAGCTCTGGCGCTTCTCGACCGGCGAGGAGATCGCCGTCCGCGGCCCGCTCACCTTCGACAACGGCGACGCCCTGCGCGTCGCCGGGATCGCGGGCCTCGGCCTCGTCACGCTGCCGACCTATCTCTGCGGCGACGACGTGCGCGAGGGACGCCTCGTCCCCTGCTCCTCGACCATGCATCCCGGCACGTCGGTCTTCGCCGTCGATCCGGAAAATCGACACCCCTCGCCGAAGGTCCGCGCGCTGATCGATTGGCTCGTCGAAGAGCTCGGCCCGGAGCCGGAATGGGATCGGGACCTGCCTGTGGCGGGAAGACACAGAACGTGGCGCGGCCCGACGCACCGCCTGCTGCGAACGAGCAGCTGACGCGCAGGTCTCCACGCGGCCATCCGACGCATCGCAACCCGACGCTGCACCACGGTGCGCTCTTCCCGCGTCCATCGCCCGGGCCTTCGATGCTAGGCTCGTCCAATGGACCAACCGATCTCGCCGATCCCGACGCGCTCCGCTCCCGATTCCCATCTCGCTGGATTCGCCGTTCGCCTCGCACGCGCCACGGTCGGCGTCGCCTCGCGTAGCTTCGGCTCGGGGCTCGCGCTCGTCGCGCTCGTCGCCGGCGCGCCGCCGGCGATCGCGGCCGAGCTCGATCAGGAGAGCCCGTTCCAATCGGGCTTCACACAGTTCAACGAGCGGCCCGTCGCCCAGCGCTTCGACGTCGGCCTGTCGGGACAGCTCGAGACGATTGAAGTCTTCGCGTCCCAGCTGAGCCCGATCGGCAATCTGCTCGTCTCGATCCATCCGGTGGTGGACGGCGTGCTGGCGCTGCCGGGGGGCTCGGTGCCGATCGCGACCGGGAGCATTCCGCTCTTGGCCCTGCCGAGCTCCTCCGCCGGCGGGACTGGACCCGGCTGGGTCACGATCGATCTCGACGTGCCGGTCGCGATCACCGCCGGCGAGACGCTGGCCCTCGTGCTCCAGAAGGACTCGGGTGGAGACGGCGGCGCCGGCGGCGTCGCCTGGTTCGGCAACCCCGCCCTCTACGCCTTCGGCGATGCCGTCCGCTACGACCCGGGCGGCATCATCTTCTGCACGCTCGACCCGTTCTGCGAGCCCGGCATCGCGCCGCCGAGCTGGATCGTGTTCACGAATCTCGACTTCGCGTTCCGGACCTACGTGCCGGAGCCCGCGAGCGGCCTCGCCCTCGCGGCGGGCGCCGCCGGTCTCGCGGCGCTGGCTCGTGCGCGGGCGCCGGCGTCAGAGCACGTCGACGCGCGACCCGCGAAGCGCCTGATCCGCGCTCAGGACCAGCGGTACTCGCTGAGTCCGCCGGTGATCGCGGTCTCGAAGGCGTAGAAGCTCGGCACGTGCTCGAACATCTTCTTGACGATCGCGCGGTCGCCGAAGTAGATCGATTCGTCGGTGAAGTCGTCGAGGGACGGGAAGCGCTCGAGGACGATGCCGAGATAGGTCGGAGATGCCGCGGTCAAGCGACGCGCGACGGCGTTGCGGATGTAGGACTGGCGCGTCGGGTGGAGATCGAACGAGAGCTTCGAGTGGACCGCCCACTCGCGGTAGAAATCGTCGAGAGCGACCTTCGCCGGCTTGTCGTTGATCGCCCACTGCGTGACGCCGGGAACGCGCCCCCCTTCGGAGACGAAGTGGGGACACGGCGCCATCGTCGACTCGGTGACGAGGTAGCCCCAGAGCGTGCGGCCACAGGAAGCGAGCGCCGCCTCGATCGGCGCGCGGGCGTCGACGGTCGGGAGCCAGCACTCGAAGATCGCCGAGATGGCGTCGAAGTCCCCCGCGATGCGCGCGGGGCAGCGCTTGCGGATCAGATCGGCCTGATCGGGCACGAGGATCGCCATCCGCTCGCCCCCGACCCGGCGCGCCACCGGGATCACGCCGCGCTCGATCCGCTCGAGCCGCCCTTCGATCGCATCGACGGGCCCCGTCACCACGTAGATCAGCTTCTCCATCGCGCCCCTCACGCCCTCCGACGAGCCGGCGGACGCGCGACACGCGGCCCGACCGACGAGGACGATACACGAGGCGGCATCGGTCGGAGGATGTCAGTCCCGCCGCCGGTGGGCGAGCAGACCCAGCACACCGAGGCCGCTCAGGAGCGCGGCCATCGCTTCCGGCTCCGGCGTGAACTCGAGATTCAGGCCGAGGAGCTGGGCGTTGATCTGGGTGTCCTGGGAGACGCGCACCGAGTAGGAGCCGGCGACCAGACCGACGTTGCGCTGGACACCCCCCATCGACGAGACGCCGACCGTGTCGTAGCCCATGCCGGTGATCGTATCGCTGAAGTGGAAGGCCCCGAACTGGCGCAGGGCGACGCGGACGATCGAAACCGTCCCCGTCGTGAGCGGGAACATGTGCTTCACCGAGGTCGCCTTCGGCAGCGGAGCGAGCGTGCCGCCCGGCGGAAGCGGCGCGAAGCCGCTCATGTAGGTATCGAAGCCGTTGATCTCGTTGCAGCCGACGGGCAGCAGATTCAGCGGATCGGCCGTCTGCGTGCAGGTCGGAGCGACGCGCGGCGCGCCCATCGGCGTGAAGAAGTTGCGCTGAAAAGATTTGATCTTGCCCGCCGGCTGGATGCCCGGAGCCGTCAGGTCCCAACCCGCCCCGCTGCGGCGCCGGTAGCCCGGCTGGTCGTCGCCGAGCACGAGCGGCTGCGTGGCCGCCGTCGGCCTGAGGCTGAACGGAATGTTGCCGTCGAGCTGGGGGCAGCAGATGTTCAGCCGGCCCTGGCCATCGAGCAGCAATGCCATCGTGCCCCCGAACTGGCGCGGACCCGCGACATAGCGAACACGGACCTTCTCGTTGCCACCCGCCTGGGTATGGACGTGGGTCGTGTCGGCGTTGGCGCGCGCCGCGAAGCCGACCGCGAGGCCGTTGTTCTGGCCGTTGCCCGGGTTCTGCCAGTTCATCTGCGAGAACATGCGCGTCAGGGCCGGGACGGGCGCGAGCTGCATGGGGGTCTTGATCGTGTACGAGCCGGCCGGCGGCGGGCCCGGGCTCGGACCGTTGCGGTCGACGCCCGGCATCGCGGCGATGAAGGTCGTGTCGAGCTGGCGGGTGACGTTCTTCAGCACGATGGCGATCTGCGGACCGAGGTTCTGATGGAACGCGAACGGCGGGATCGTGAACGGATCGCCGACGGCGAGGCCGCCGGCGGGATTCACGATGTTGCGGGCCCCTCGGACACCGACGCGGGGCTTCTTGAAGACCCCCATCGCGCTGACGCTGAAATTGACGTGCTGCTCGCGGCCATGGCAGCGCGCGTCGTTCACGCCGGTCGGTCGCAGATCGAGGTGCTGGAACGACTGACCACCCATCGCCGTGAGATGGGGAGGCGGAGCCGCGAGCAGAGGCGGAGGAACGCAGACAATCGACGGTGGATTCTGGGGGATGTTGACGATGAGGCCGTTGCTCTCGTGGTATTCGCCGTACATCGCGACCGTCTGCGCTTCGCTCCCACGTGCCACGATCGAGACCAGCGAGATCAGGAGGGCCGTGCGCAGGAGGGTGGACATCTTCGGACTCCTCCGTCTCCATCGCGACCCGGCGAATCCGTTTCGATGCCTGGATCGGCGAGAGCATGACCGGGGATGAAGCCGACACGCCGCGGTGCTCGCGGCGAGCCAGGAGGCGCTCGCGATCCGAGCTCTTCGATCCTACTCCAAATTCGGCTCGAGCCGGACAGAAAAGTGTCGGTCCCGGCGGGTACGCCTCGCTAGCGCTCGTCCGCGTACCGCCAATGCCACGGCGAGGTCGGCAGCTCCCCCGGCTTCGCGGGATCCGCCTCGAAGCCAAAGCTCTTCGCATGCTCGACCAGCCAGGCGTATTCGGGGAGCGCCCGGAACGCCGCGGCGTCGGCCCAGGCGAGGTCGATGCCGCTCTCGCTCACGAAATCGACCCCGAGCCGATCCACCCGATTGTGGTCGCTCGCGCCGGGCAGCGAGACGTGGACGATCGTCTGCTCGAGCGAATACCCGAATCGCGGCAGCAGATCGACGATCAGCTGGAGCTGATAGGCGGGGGAACGATAGGCGGAGCCGACGAGGAGCCCGCGGCCGAGATCCCGGCGCATGGCACGATCGAGCTCGCGAAGCGCCCGCCCGACGGGCTCCGTCACGAGCTGGAGCGGGATCGGCTGGTCGCCCGTCGGCCCGTGGACGACCTGGCCCTCGAGGCGCGTCCAGACGACGTCCTCCGGAATCGAGACCGACGGATCGGCGCCGGGCTGATGGCGGATCTCGTCGAGCAGCGCGCGCTGCTCGGCGTCGAGGGGCGCGTAGAGCGCGTCGTGGTCGAGCAGGAGCAGCGCCTCGGGATCCTTCCGGCTCGCGACGACCGGCGCCAGCGCCGCCCGCAGCGCGTCGAGGCGCGCGCGCTGCGCAGGAGAAGACGCGTGGGGATCGAAGCGCTCGCGCGCGGCGGTCGCGACGCCCGCGTGCGGGGCACATCCCGCCGCTCCGAAGAGCGACGCGCCGAGCACGATCGCGAGCAGCCCGGCGACGCGATCGACGATCCCGAGGCGCACCATCTCGTTCCTCCTCGCGCTCACGTGCCCGCCGCGAATCGCTTGCGAGCCTCGATCCGCGCCTGCGCGCCGTCGAGCCGGGCCGCGAAGACCGCGTCCCGCTCGGCCCGCTCGGCGAGCGCACGCGCGATCTCGAGACATTCGCCGCTCTGGGCCAGCAGATTGTTCCCGATGCAGAGGAGATCGAGACCCGCCTCGAGCGCGGTGAAGACCGCCTCCGCCGTCGTCGACGCGCCCTGGAGGCCCTGCATCTGGAGATCGTCGGTGACGAGCAGGGTCCCGGGCTGCTGCGCCCGGAAGCGCGCCACTGCGGCCGGCGAGATCGAGACCGGCCGCTCCGCGTCCCACTCGCGCACGAAGCCGTGGGAGAAGAGCGCGGCTTGGCCGGGGAGCGCCGCGGCGAGGGCGTAGAAGAGCGCCTCCTGCTCCATCGAGACGAGGCCCGAGATGTCGGTCAGCGCGAGGTGGCTGTCGGTGCGCGCGCCGCCGAGGCCGGGATAGTGCTTGACGCAGAGACCGAGACCCGCAGCGCGGGCCGCGTCGCCGAAGATCCGCGCACAGCGATCGACCTCGACGGGATCGGCCGAGAAGGACCGCTCGATCCGGCCGATGTTCGGATTGTCGGGATTCGTATCGAGGTCGACGACGGGCGCGAGATCGAAGTCGATGCCGAGCCGCTTCATCTCCGCACAGCTCGCGTTCGCGAGCGCGCGCGCCTCGACCTCGGGGAGCGCGGCGAAGTCACGCGCGCTCGGCAGCTCGCAGAAGCCCGCCGCCGCCTTGAGTCGGCGGACCCGCCCGCCCTCCTGGTCGACGAAGACGAGGGGACGTCCCGGGAGCGCGTGGACCTCGGCGGTGAGCGCTGCGACCTGCTCGGGCGACTCGACGTTGCGGACTCCGCCCTGCTGCAGATCCCGATCGAAGAGGATCACCCCCCCGAGTCCGTACGCACGGGCGAACTCACCGAGCCACGCCGGGAGCGAGAGCCCCCGGAAGCCCAGCATGAAATGCTCTCCGACCCGATGTCCCGTCGCCTCTCGCGCCGCCAACGGCCCCCTCTCCCGCCGGATCGGCGTGCGATCCGGCTACTGCGCCGACGCGGACGGCGCCGCCGCGGCCGCATCCGGCACCAGCGCGACCGGGATCGGCATGATGTTCCAGGTCAGGATGCTGCGGTCGTCCTGGCGCGCGTAGATCTCCTCCTTGACGAGGCGGCGGCCGTTCCAGACATAACGTCGGATCGACTTGCCGTCGTCGTTCGCGACGTAGAGTTCCTGCCGTCCGTCGCCGTCGAGATCGGTCGCGATCGCGGCGTGCTCGAAGCTCTTCGAGTCGCGGTCGACGACGCGCTTGGTCCAGGGCTTCGAGACGTCCTCTCCGGGCTCGAGCCACCAGACGCCCTTCTGGTAGAGCGCCGCCACGATCTCCTTCCTGCCGTCGCCGTCGAGATCGGCGGGCGTCAGGAAGCGGCCCAGCCGATCCTCGAACTCGGCGATCGGGACACCCTGGTCCGGCGGCGTGTCCGCTTCGTAGCGCCAGATCTCGGTGCGATGCAGCAGGCCCTCGCCCGACGGGGCTTTCTGACCCTCGACGAGGACGTAGAGCTCGTCCTTGCCGTTGCCGTCGACGTCGTGGACCAGGATCTCCTTCGCGTGTCGCTTGCCGAGGTCGGCGACGATCTTGCGGCCCTCGCCCTTCTTCGGGACATAACGGACGACGTGGCCCTCCTGCTCGGAGCCGTCGAGGCGGTTGGGCTCGGAGGGCGTCGCGTAGATCTCGAGGACGCCGTCCCCGTCGACGTCGCCGAGCTCGATCTCGTGGACGAAGGTGTTCTTCTCGTGATCGAGCTCCTCGACCGAATAACCGCCTTCCTTGGGCCGTACGACGGCGACGACGCCCTGGTCGTGGGTCGCGACGGCGATCACGCGCGAGCCGTCGCCGTCGACGTCGCCGACCTCGATGTCGCGCATGCGCGAGAACTTCCCGCCGAAGTCCTTCTCCCAGATCGTCTGCGAGACGAGCTGTCCGGCCTGCTTGCGCCAGAGCTTGAGCAGCGCCTTCGTGCCGCCGCCGGTCAGCAGGACCTGTTCGCCTTCGGGTGTCGTGTAGGCGAGGGCCTTGTGGAAGACGTTGCTCTCGGGATCGGTCATGCGCGTCGCGATCCACTGGCCTCCGCGGCGGACGATGAGCTCGAGCTCTGCCGGCAGCGGAACCGGCGGCCCCTGGTCGCCGGGCTTGCGGGCATCGAAGGCCGAGAGCGCGAGCACGAGCGCATTCGGCAGATCGTCGGGCAGCGCTGGGACGCCGATCGCCGGCGTACTCTCGCCACCGGCCGTCGCGCTCGCGCTCGCCGCGGAATCGCTCTTCGCCGACGCCGCAGGCTGCGCCCCCTCGTCGCTGCAGCCGACGAGCATCGCCCCGAGGACGAGCGACGACGCGAGCCCGGCCAGACCGACCCGCTTCGGAGATCGCGGCGTCCCGACGATCCCCCCCGCCGCGACCCCGCGGCTCGCGACCGCCGGGGTCGCCTTGGACTGGGCGGCTATAGATAGAAGCTCCACCCGTGGGGAGCCGACCGAGCCCAGCACGTCGAGCCGGGGTTCCGGGACAGATCGAAGGGCGAAGGGATGCATAGGGTGGATTCCTTCCGAAGCGGGTCCGGCTCGGCTCGCCCAGCGCGCAGCGACCGGATGTCGGCCCGCTTTGTAGCAGTCCGCTTCGGACGCTCGCATCCCGACGCCTCGCGATCCGGCGCGCTTGGCGTGGCGACGGCGATGGGAGTAGCGTCGTCGCGGCCGGTCGCGCTTTCGCGCTCGCCCGACCGACCGGTGATCGGAGGAATTCCGTGGCTGCCCACGTCGTCAACCTGAACGACCTGCCCAACCTCGAGGCGAGCATCGTCCGCCCGGGACAGAAGCCCGCCCTCGGCAGGAAGTCGACCCGCTTCCTCGGCCTGCCGGACCAGGACTTCGTCCTCCCGACGAAGCCGCCTTACGCCTACTTCATCGAGCGCCCCGCCGGCGACGTCACCCCCGACCATGCCCACAACGCCGACCGGACCGAGTTCGTCGTCGAGGGCCGGATCGAGTGGCGCGAGCACGGCAAGCCGCCCGTCGAATACGGTGCCGGCACGCTGACCTTCGTCGAGGCCGGGACGACCTACGGCTACACGGTGCTCGAGGACGCGAAGATCCTGATCCTCTTCGCGAAGTCCCCGGGCATGAACTACCGCTGAGGAGATCGCATGCCGAGCGCCGAGCACGAAGCCCTGGTCGCGTCCCTGAAGAGCCAGCCCCAGGGCCCGGCTCCCGCCACGATCGAGGAGATGCGCGCGGGGCTCGCGAGCCTGGCGAGCGTCTTCGAGGGCATCCCGTTCCCGCCCGGCGTCACGCAGGAGTCCGTCTCGGCGGGCGGTGTGCCCGGCTTCTGGTTCCTCCCGGCGAAGTCCCCCGGCGATCGCGCGATCCTCTATCTCCACGGCGGCGGCTACGTCATGGGCTCCGTCGCGACCCATCGCTCGCTGATCGCGCGCCTGGCCCTCGCGACGGGCCTGCGCGTCCTCGCCCTCGACTATCGCCTCGCGCCGGAGCATCCGTTTCCCGCAGCGATCGACGACGTCTGCGCCGCCTACCAATGGCTTCAGGACCGCGGGATCCCGGCGTCGCGCATCGTCTTCGCCGGCGACTCCGCGGGCGGTGGGCTCGTGCTCGGAAGCCTCGTCGCCCTGCGCGATGCGGGGGACGTGCTGCCCGCCGCCGCCATCGCGCTCTCGCCGCTGGCCGACCTCGAGCTGACGGGCGCCTCGGCCCATCGCGGCATCGACGACCCGATGGTCACCGTCGACGGAACCGAGCTGATGGCGGCCGCCTACTTGAAGGGCGGAACGAGCGCGCGCGATCCCCGCGCCTCGCCGGTCCATGCCGACTACACCGGCTTCCCGCCGCTCCTGATCGAGGTCGGCACCCGCGAGATCCTGCTCGACGACGCGATCCGCGTCGCCGAGGCCGCGCGCAAGGCCGGCGTCCCCGTCGAGCTCTTCGTCGGTGAGGGCCTGACCCACGTCTGGCCGCTGCATCCCCATCTGCCCGAGGCCGGCGAGTCGGTCGCGCGCATGGCGCGCTTCGTGGGCGAGGCGCTCGGCTGAGCGCAGCCCGGGCGCGCTCAGGAAAGCTGCTGTCGCAGGACTTGCTTCAGGATCTTCCCGGTCGCGTTGCGCGGGATCGCATCGACGACCTCGAGGCGCTCGGGGATCTTCTGCGCCATCACGCGCGCGCTCCGGAAATGCTCGACCATCTCGTCGAAGCCGATCGGCTCCTCACCGGGCTTCGCCGTCACGACCGCGCAGACGAGCTCGCCCCGCTCCGCATCCGGCAGCCCCACGACCGCGACGTCGGCGACCCGCGGATGCGCGTACAGGATGTCTTCGATCTCGACCGCCGAGACGTTCTCGCCCTTGCGGATGATCACGTCCTTGAGGCGCCCCGTGATCGTCAGGTAGCCGCGCGCGTCGACGAAGCCGAGATCGCCGGTCTTGAACCAGCCCTGCGCGTCGAAGGCGGCGGCGTGGGCCGCGGGATCGACGTAGCCGCGGCAGAGCGCGGGACCGCGCAGCTGGACCTCGCCGACCTCCGCCGTCGCCGCCGCGATCCCGTCCGTCCGAATCACGCGCAGCTCGATCCACGGGATCGGTCGCCCCTCCGTCTCCGCGAGGCGATCGTCGGCGTCGTCGACGTCGTTCGCGCAGATGATCCCGCACTCGGTCATGCCGAAGCCGTGCAGACAGCCGCGTCCGCCCATCTCGCGCAGGACCTCGTAGTGGAGCTCGGAGTTCATCGGGGCGCCGCCGCCGCTGAAGGCGCGGAAGCTCGGCAGGACCTTGCGATCGGGGCTCCGCCGCTGCTCGTCGAGGATCGCGGCGTAGAAGACGGGGCCCCCGCCGACGACCGTGACGCCGTGCTTCGCGAAGTGCTCGGTCGCCCGCTTCGCGTCGAAGGCCTCGAGCAGGACGAGCGGGTGGCCAGCGAGGAACGTCGCGAGCAGGTTGATGAGGCCGCCCACGTGGGTGAACGGGAAGGCCATGCCGAAGCGGTCGGCGGCGGTGATGCGATGGCGCTCGACCAGCGCCGTCGCGGTCAGCGAGACGGCGTAGTCGGTCTGCTGGGCGCCCTTCGGTCGCGAGGTCGTCCCCGACGTATAGTAGATCCAGCGGACGGCATCGGGCTCGGCCGGCGGCGCGGGGAGCGTCTTCGGGTCACCCAAGGGCAAGCGCGCGGGATCGGGCTCGAAGCGCAGGAGCCGGAACGGCCGCGCGACCCGTGCGCGCAGATCCGCCTCGTCGAGTCGCCAGCCGATTTCGGGCGCGATCAGCCAATCCGCCCGCGTTTCGTCGAGACAGAAGGCCGTCTCGCTCTCGCGGTAGACGGGCACGATCGGGTTCTGCACCGCCCCGAGACGCGCGAGCGCGCCCATCAGGACGACCGTCGCGACGCGGGTCGGGAGCTGGAACGAGACGCGGCTCCCCGGACCGATGCCCTGCACGAAGAGCCCGGCCGCGACGCGACGCGCGGCCTCCTGATAGGCCGAGAAGGTGATCCGCTCGTCGTGCTCGTCGATCAGCATGAGCGCGTCGGGCGTCGCGGCGACGCGGCGCTCGAGCAGCTCCCAGAAGGTCCGGGCTTCGGGCATCGGTCGAGTCTACGAAGTTCCGGGTGGGCGGGCCAACCGGGGCGACGTAGGCTTCCGCCCGACCGCCGCGCCACTCGAGCGCGACCCCGCGACCGCAGTCGCAGCCACGAAGACGAAGAAGAAGACGACGAAGAGGACGATCGACATGCCCCGCATCCAGCACTGGCAGGCCCTCGGCTACACCCATCCCGACGAGCTCGTCGAGATCGCGAAGCTCGCCGAGTCGGTCGGCTTCACGGGCCTGCTCCTCTCCGACCACGTCTTCGTCCCGATGGAGCGCCACTCGAAGTATCCCTACAGCCCGACCGGCGATCCCGACTTCCAGGGCACTTCCCCGTTCGCCGATCCCTTCCTGACGATGGCCGTGCTCGCACAGCACACGACGCGGCTGCGCTTCGCCACCAACGTCTACATCCTGCCGCTGCGCCATCCGATCGAGGTCGCGAAGCTCCTCGGGACGGCCGCCGTCTACTCGAAGAACCGCGTCGTACTCGGCGTCGGTGCGGGCTGGATGAAGGACGAGTTCGACGTCCTCGGCCGCGTCTTCGAGAAGCGCGGCGAGCGGATCGACGAGCAGGTCGAGATCATCCGCAAGCTCCTGACGGGCGAAGTCGTCGAGCACGCGGGACCCCACTACCCCTTTCCTGCGCTCCAGATGCGGCCGGCGCCGACCCGGCCCGTCCCCGTCTGGATGGGCGGCCAGAACGCGGCGGCGCTTCGGCGCGCGGGGCGTTATGCGGACGGCTGGTCGGGCTCGGGTCAGCGCTATGCGGATGCGAAGGTCGTGCTCGAGACGCTCGCTCGGCATCGGCGCGAGGCCGGTCGGAGCGGAGTTCCCTTCGACGCGCTCGTGCCGTTCCGCGAGCAGCCGACGCCCGACCAGCGCGCCGAGTTGATCGAGCTCGGCATGACCGCGGTCGTCAGCTACCCGTTCCCGTATACGCTCGGGCCGAGCTCGACGCTCGCGCAGAAGCTCGATCATCTGCGGCGGTACGGAGATGAAGTGATCGCAAGGGAGGGATGAGAAGATCATGGCCGAACGTGCAGGAAGACTCGAGGGCAAGGTGGCCGTGGTGACCGGCGGTGCGTCGGGCATCGGACGCGCGACCGTGCTCTGCATGGCGGCCGAGGGGGCGCGATTGGTCGTAGCCGACCTGAATGGCGCGGGCGCCGAGGCGGTCGCCGGCGAGGCGCGAGCCGCGGGCGGCGAGGCGATTTCGGTCCGGACCGACGTCGGCGAAGAGGCCGACATCGCCCGCATGATCGCCGCCGCGCTCGACACGTTCGGTCAAATCGACGTCCTGCATAACAATGCCGCCGTCACCAGCGCCGAGCTGCTGGCCGGCGACGCCGCAATCGAGGATCTCGACACCGAGCTCTGGGACCTCACGATGCGCGTCAACCTGCGCGGACCGATGCTCGGCGTGAAGCACGCGCTGCCCCCGATGCTCGCCCGGGGGCGCGGCTCGATCGTGAACACGTCGTCGACGGCCGGCTTCGTCGGCGACGGTGTGTACGGCGCCTACGGCGCCTCGAAGGGCGGCGTCAACGCGTTCACCGCCTACGTCGCGACGATGTACGGCAAGCGAGGCATCCGCTGCAACGCCGTGGCCCCGGGCCTGGTCGCCACCCCGAACGCCCGCGAGCACTTCGATCCGGCGCTGCTCGAGATCTACGAGAGCAACCACCTCACGCCGACCCTCGGCACCCCCGACGAGGTCGCCCGGGTGGTCGCATTCCTCGCGTCCGACGAGGCCTCGTTCGTGACCGGTCAGGTCATCAAGGTCGACGGCGGGCTCCTCAGCCACTTCCCGACCTGGGCCCAGATCCACCGCCCGACAGCGTGACCGACGAACGGAGCATCCTTCCGATGACGCCCATCGAACGATTCCGGGCACCCCAAACCGAGCTGAACTTCGAGCTCTACTTCGTGACGGAGGTCCTCGGGCTCCGCTCGCTCCACTATGGCTACTGGGACGAGCCGAAAACGATCGATCGCGTCGATCTCGAGGAGATGGGACGAGGCCAGGCGCGCTTCACGGAGAGACTCCTCGAGCTCGTCCCTCCCGACGTCAAGAGCGTGCTCGACGTCGGCGCCGGCATCGGAGACAACGCCCGCGCCCTCTCGCGCGCGGGCCATCGCGTGACTGCGCTCTCCCCCGATCGCAACCACGAGCGCTACTTCGCCGCCTGCGACGATCCGAACGTCTCGTTCCGGCGCACGACCTTCGAGACCTTCGAGACCGCCGAACGCTTCGACCTCGTCCTCTTCAGCGAGTCCCACAACTACTTCGATCGGCGCTTCGGGCTGAGGAAGGCCCACGACCTGCTCCGCCCGAGCGGTCGACTCCTGGTCAGCGGGATGTTCCGGAGCGAGGACGGGACGGCCTATGCGAGCGATTTCGACGTCTCCGAACATCCCTACGTCCGAATGGCCGCCGAAGCCGGATTCGAGACCGTGCAGATCTCGGACATCACACCCAACGTCCTCCCGACGGTCGAAATGATCGATCGCGCGGTCACGGAGATCCTCGAGCCGACGCTTCGCTTCGCCGAAGCCTACGCCGCGGCGCGCGCGCCGTGGAAGACGAGGCTCTTCCGCGTCTTTCTTGCCAGAGACCACGACGCGATCCGACGCGCCCTCAAGAAGCTGCGGCGCAAGACGGACCCCGATCGCTTCCGAGCGCGCATCCGATACGCGACGATCCTCTTCCAGAAGAGCTGATCCCGCAGCACCGCGTCGCCCGGCCATCGCTCGCGACGCGCGAGGCGTGGGCTCAATCGCGCAGCTCGGGAAGGACGCGGTAGATGCGTCGCGAGCCGAAGCGCTCGGCGGCCTGCCGGGCCGCCACGAGCTCGTCCCGCGCGGCCTTCGCCCGGCCCATCCGCTCGAATTGCTGCACCAGCAGGATGCGCGTGTCCAGCGCGGCAGGCTTTGCCCCGAGCGCCTCTTCGCGGGCGATGGCGGCACGGAGCCGAACGATGGCTTCGTCGTGTCGACCGACGACGCCCGCCAGCGCGCCGAGGGAGGACGCGACGCTACCGCGGCTCACGTGGAGGTGGTCGTGGACGAACATCAGGCTCTCGTAGGGAACCAGCAGCCGGTAGAGCCGCTCCGCGATCCCGGGCTCTTCGAGCGCGATCGCGGCGGAGCAGGCGAGCGACATCGTGACCAGCCAGTTCTCGTTCCGGCTGAGCTCTTCGATGTCGTTCTCGAAGAGCTCGTGCAGCTGACGACGCGCCTCGTCGCGCTGCCCGACCGTAAGACAGACTTCGATGATGCTCGCCTTGAAGATCTGATCGGTCCCCGTGCTGGACAGGAGACGGCTGCCGACGCTCTGCAGGATCTTCGCGGCGTCGGCCGGATCCGTGGTCTCTCCACGCATGTCGCGCAGCCAGAACGAGATCCCCGCGGAGAGCGCTTCGGCGTCCTGGACGAAGCCGACGCCCCGCCGTGTGGCCTGCTCGAGACGGATCTGTGCTTCGTCGAATCGGCCGCAGTTCATCGCGTGGACGATCTGCAGGATGAGCCCATGGAACTCGAAGAAGGGCTGACGGAGCGCGGTCGCGATCTCGCCGAAGGCCTCGACGTGGCGACCGACGACGTCGAAGTTGCCGAGAACCAGATGCGCCCCGACGAGGATGTCGTGGCCGAGCAGCCCGAGTCGGGGATCGCCCAGCCGCCGGCCCGCCTCGGCGGCTTCCCGCCCGACGACGACCCGCTGATCGAGCGCGTCGGGGCCCAGCGTGGCCCAATAACGACCGACGAAGACGTCGAACACGACGGCTGGATCCGTCGAATCGGCGGTCAGCGCGGCGGCCTCGTCGGCGAACCGTCGTCGGTTCGCCATCGAACGCGTATGGGGATCGCAGCAGGTGAGCCGGGACAGGATGCGCGCCCGCCAGACGGGGAACGCGTCGCCGACGGCCGCGAGTGCCTCCTCGAGGAGCCGAACGGTCTCGGCGTCGGGCCGCGTATTGTCGCCGTAGCTGCGCATTCCGATGGCCGCGCGGGCGAGGAGCTCAGGGCGGGCGAGCTCGCGCGCGATCCCGGCGGCGCGGCGGAGCTGCTCGTGGGCGAGGTCCCGTTGGCCGGCATCCCATCTCGCTTCGGCCTGGGCGAGGATCAGCTCGCAGCGCCGCGAGGCGTCGGCCTGATCCGTGAGGTCGAAGGCTTCCAGCGCGCGCTCGAGATGGCGGACCGACTCGTCGTAGGCGCATTGACGATGAGCGAGCGCCGCCGCGCGCAGACTGACCTCGACCGAGCGGAGCGGCTCGCCGCCGACCGCCGACGCGAAGAGATGGAAGGCGAGCTCCGACAGGTGCTCCGGCGAGTCGTCGCCATGGATGCGCTCGAGGGCCGCGGCCGTGTCGCGGTGGGCGAGCACGCGCTCGGCGAGGCTCAGGTCTTCATAGAGCGCCTGTCGGACGAGGGCGTGTGTGAATGCGTAGCTTCCGGCGCTCGGTTGCTCCTTCACGAGCCCCGAGGCGAGCGCCTCGCCCAACAGCTCGAGCTGCGCTTCATGGGATTCCCCACCGAGCTCGAGGAGGATCCGACCGTTGAACGTGCGGCCGATCACCGCCGCGCGGCCGAGCAGCTCGCGGCAGGTGGTCGACAGGGACGCGAGTCTCAATCCGACTGCATCACGAATCCCTTGCGGGAGCTCGAGGGGAAGCCTTCGTCGCTCGTCGACCTCGAGGCTCCCCCCCTCGGCCACGAGCAGGGCGAGCTCGCGCACGAAGAACGGATTGCCGTCCGTCATCTCGACGACGACCGCGCCGACACGAGCCTCGATCTCCCGTCCGGCCGTTCGACGAAGGAGCTCGATCACGTGATCGGGCGCGAGCCCCTTGAGCGCGATCCGTTCGCAATGCGGGACACGCGACAGATCTCGGAGCAGGGCCGCGAGCGGATGCTCCCGCCGAACGTCGAGGTCTCGAGCCGTCCCGACGATCAGCACGGCCGAGTCGCGCAGTGCGCCCGCGAGAAAGCTCATGAGCCGCATCGAGTCCCGATCGGCCCAGTGCAGGTCCTCGAGGACGAGCACCAGCGGGCGCCGCTTCGCGCTGCGGCGCAAGCAGCCGGCCACGCTGTCGAAGAATCGGAAGCGCGCCTGCTCGCCTTCGAGGGGCTCCGACTCGGCGAGCCCCGGGAGCCGTTCCCCCAGCTCGGGCACCAACGGGAGCAGCTCGGCGCCCCCGATGCGAAACGTCTCCGCCAGTTCCTCGTCCCCGGTCTCGTCGAGAAGCGAGCGGAAGATCTGGACGAAGGGCCAGTACGAAGGCGCGCCCTCGCCTTCGAAGCAGTAACCGGCATGCACGCCTGTGCGCCCGCCCACGCCGTCGAGCGCGCGCTCGACGGTTCGGGTCTTGCCGATCCCGGGATCTCCGACCAGGACGACGATCCGGCCGCGACCGGAGATCGCGACGTCGAAGGCCGCGGCGAGGCGCTCCAGCACGTTTTCGCGTCCGACGAAGTCGCTCGCTTCGCTCGGCGCGTCGGGCTCGGTGGATCGATCGACGCTCCTGCGCGCAGCCGGGACGTCGGTCCCGACCGAAGGCGGCGATGTGGACACGGGCGCGGGCGCCTCGATCGCGGCGATGAAGCGGTATCCATGACCGTGGACGGTCTCGATGACCTTCGGCTGCGCGCGGCTATCGCCCACCGCCCGACGGACGAGGGCGATGCTGCGCGGCAGGACGGACTCGCTGATCGCCTCCCCGGGCCAGACGTGGTCCAGGATCTCCGCCTTCGAGACGACGCGCTCCCGATTCTCGATCAGGAAGCGGAAGACGTGGAAGACTTTGGGCTCGAGCTTGACGACCCGGCCGGCGCGCTCGAGCCGGAAGAGATCCTCACGCAACACGCAATCGCCGAACACCCAGTTCATCCGGCGAGCATAGGCCAGCGGCCCGCGTCGGCAGGCGGTCGAATCGGACGGAAGGGCGACCACGTCTGCCCGGACGCACGGCGTTAGGGCCGACCTCGCCGCGACCGGAACGATCCCTTCAGGGCCGCTCAGGCCATCGTCATCAGGTCCGGAAAGCCGGAGGGGTCGTGTCGCCCGATGCAGACGTGCTCGAAGATCCCGTAGCCCGTCTGGCCGTCGAAGGTCGCGCGGGCCGCATGGTCGATCATGGTCCAGGCGACGCGCTGCCTGGTCGCCGCCGCGTCGAGGTCGTGGTCGACCCGCTGGATCCACTGCTCGCCCATCCAGCGCCCGTGGTTCCAGCCGTCGTCCTCCGGCCCGTAGCCGAGGCCGACGCCGAGCGGCATCGGCCCGAGCGGCTCGATGTCGAGCTCGAGCCTGCGGCCGCCGCGCTCCTTCACGGCGATCCGCACGCGGACCGGATAGCGAGTCCCCTTCGCATACTGGATCTCGACCTCGGGCCAGCCGAGCTGCTCGATCCGCCCGTCGGGTCGGATCCGGATCGCGTGGTTGATCGTGCGGTGACCGTCGGGCTCCTCCTCGAGGACGAACATCAGCGCGAAGTCCTCGAAGCGCAGCGGGATCCAGCACCACCACATCGCATGCTCGCCGAAGGGCCGCTGCGGGCTCGTCGCGTTGCCGACCGGGCGGATCCCCCAGGATCGATCCCGGACCCCGACCCAGTCCGAAGCGTCGAGCGTCCGCCCGTCGACGCGGACGCGACCCTTCACGTCGGCCGCCTGCACGAAGCGGAACGCGTCGAGGATCGTGATCTCGCCCTGGCGGCGGATGTGGCGCGGCTCGTCGGTCGCGGGGACCGCCGCCTGCCACGTGAGGTCGACCTCGATCCCGTGCTCCGCGCCCGCGCAGCGGAAGGCCACGGTCTCGAGCCCCTTCACGACGTCGATCGACATCGGGCCGACGCGCTGCTGCATCCGATCGTCGGAGAGCGAGCCCGAGGTGCGCAGCGACGTCAGCCGGCGCCCCTGCCGGATCGCGACATAGCAGTCGATCACCCCGACGCCCGGATAGACTCCGAGCCCGGCGGCGACCTGCGTCTCGCCGGTTCGGTCGAGGGCGTGCATGATGCAGCGGTCGTAGACGTTCCGATCGCTGGTCAGGAAGCGCTTCATCGACTCCGGACCCTGGTGGATCGGATATTCGTCGAGCGGGACGGGCATGGGATCTCCCTGGAGTTGGCGACCGATCTGGGTCGGCTCGGGTCGAAAAACGCGCGCATTCTACTCGATGGCGGGCCGCCGGCCGTCACGACACCCGGGTCCCCCTGGGTGGCCGGGAAGGCTTAAGAAAAACATCAGGAAGATCGACAGACCGATGCCCGATGACCCGGCATGCTGAGCCCAGATTCTCGTATCCGGAGGGCCACGATGAACGCTCGAATGCGATGCACGGTCGGATTCCTCTCGGTGGCGGCGCTGGCCGTCGGGTGCGGCGGCGGCGACTCGTTCGAGCTGGGGACGGATTCCTCGAACGGGGCGCTCGGCGTCGCCGAGTTCTCCTGGGAGGAGAACGGCCTCTTTGCGTGCCTCTTCGGCTGCAACGCAGCGGCCCCGATCGCGACCGGCGCGACCGCGACGCTCCGCGTCGCGAACGCCGGCGCGCTCCTCCCCTTCACCGTGCGCAGCGACGATCCGACGATCGCCCTGGTCACGGGTACGTCGCCCATCGAGATCGAGGGGCTTCGCGCAGGCGAGGTTCGCATCCTGCTCGAAGAAGACCCGAGCGGTCTCCTCATCGACGAGTTCGTCGTGACCGTCTCGGACGTCCATCGCATCGAGGCGGGCAAACGACTCTTCCTCGCCATCCACGGCTCGACGGAGCTCGAGCCGTCCATGTTCGACGCGCGCAATCGGAGGCTCGTCGGGATCGGGGCGCTCGGTTATGCGCCGTCTCCCTCGCTCGATCAAGGGCAGCTCTCGGTGTCCGACCGATGCGAGCAATTCCTGTCCGCGCAGTACGAAGAGTGTGTCCGGATCTCGGCGATCGACGTCGGGGCCGGATCTCTCGAGATCGAGGCGGCCTCGGGCGCAGTCGCATCCGTTCCCCTCGACCTCGTCGACGACGACGCCGTCACCGGGATCAAGCTGCAGAAGGAGCCCTACGACGACCGGATCGTCGTGCGCGCCAGCGCCTTCGCCGGAGACACGCGGGTCCTGGGAGCCCGATGCGACTGGAGCTTGTCGCTCTCGTCGGGCAACCTCTACATCGACTACGTCAACGACGACGAGGAGGCGGTGATCCGCGGCCGCGGCACGGGAACGCTGACGTGCGAGATCGGGGATGCGTCTCGGAACGTCGGATTGAGACGCGACTAGCGGCTCCACCGCTCCCACGCATCGGAATCCACTCGTTCACGACGCCATCAGTTCACACGGAACCCGGAACGACCCGCGCAGCTCGAGATGCTCCTCGTCGACCGGCGTGCTCATCGAGAGGAAGGCCGTATCGGTCCGGCCGGAGACCCGCGTGATGCCGTGCCTGCGGCGAAGACCCTCGCGCGTCGGGTACGCTCCATCATTCCATCCGGACCGAGACGGCGCCCCATTCGAGGACATCTGCGCGTTGGCTTCCAAGATCTTCTTCGACCCCGTCCTCCCGACCCCCTCGACGCTCGGCCAGACGTCGGCGCTCTTGGTGTGGATCTCGCGCCCGCCGGAGGCGCCCCATGCGTGACGAACCGGGCGATGAAGCGACTTCTGCAGCGAAGAGCGCGCCCGGCGCCGAGCCCGTCGTCGTCGCGATCCACGTCGCGAAGGGGAGACGGCTGCCGATGCGCGCCGTGGCGTCGGTGCAAGCCGAGGCGGGCAAGGGGCTGGTCGGCGATCGATACCACGGCTCGCGCGTGCGTCACGTGACGGTGCAGTCGCTCGAGGAGCTCGAGGAGGCGGCGCGCCTGCACGATCGCACGATCGATCCCGGCAAGACCCGCCGCAACGTCACGCTCTCCACCGGTCGGCTCACGCGGACGCCCGGACATATCATCCGGATCGGCGAGGTCGAGCTCGAGGTCGTGCGGGACGCTGCGCCCTGCAAGCTGCTCGACGACGCCTTCGGCCGCGACGTCCGCCTCGCCCTCGCGCGCCGGGCGGGCGTCGTCTGTCGCATCACGAGCGGCGGGGCGCTTTGCGTGGGCGACCGGGCGGAGCTCTAGGGGCGCTCCGCGAGCCGAACGAGACATGGAGCGAGCCGGCATCGGCGGGTGATCAAATCTCGGTCGGCCGTCGTGATCTGCACTCGAACCTCGCAGTGCCTGAGCGGGATCGACGACAAATCCGGGTCAACGCATGACCTCCAGATCCGATTCGATCAGAACCGCGCGTGTGGTCGGGTCCACCTCGAGAATACGCGCGACGCCGCCCCGGACATAGAAGATCAGGAGTTGCCCGAGCGCGATGTGATGGTGACCCAGGACTTCGTCCGCTCCCTCGATGAGGCTGGTCGGGACGGATCCGTCCGGGCCTGCGAGCAGGACGCGACGTGACGCAGGAGCCTCGTCTCCGTGCGTTCGCTCCTCGACTTCGAGAAGCAGCGCGACGACGGAATGGGATCCACCTTCGTCGTATCGGTCCGGCCTCGGCGGATCGAATAGAAACGAATGCGAGCGGATCAGCTGATCGTTTCCGGGGAACAGCCAACGCGCTTTGTGGGACTTGGCATCGTAGAAGAGGAGATTCCTCGCCTCCGCCCGCTTTCCGTACGATCCGGAGGCGATTCGCCGAGATCCGGATGGGGCGTTCAGGCTCGCGACGAGATACTCGGTTCCCTGCACGACGTGAAACGCGCCGAGCTCGAGATCTTCCGACTCCAGCACGGCGCCGGCAATCTCCGACAGCTTCGGGGACGACTTGCCCTCGGCGAAGTCCGACAAGACCGCGACGAAGAGCACTGCCAGACCGATCGCGCCCAATGAGGTGATCACGAGCAGAAGTACGCCGTTGATTTGCCAGATCAGCTTGAATCGCCGATCCCACCGATCATCCATCATGTCTCCCCAAACCGGCTCGATCGACCGGGAGCCTATCCGATCGCTCGACCGCTCCGGAGCCCGAGATGGCACATCTCAGACCGTTCGCGGAGTCGTGCGGCGATCCGTATGGCGCCGACGCCCAGACGAGAGAACGCCGAGCCCCAGCGCGACGAGCAGCGCCGTGCCCGGCTCGGGAACGGGGACGGCGACGAAGTCGATGCCGAATCCCGCCTGGGCGAGGCCGATCGAATCCTCGAAGCCGCGCAGCGACGTGAGCGTACCGACCTCGAGGACGTAGAGGTCGGGCGCGAGCACGCCGGACAGGACGCGGGACGCCTCGACGGGGAGGTCGCCCTCCGCCGGATCCTCGATCGCGAAATCCAGGAGGAACCCGCTCGTCAAGCCGTAGAGACGCGCGAAGGCCGAGACGGTGCTCGAGACGGGACCTTCGCCGGAGTGGATGTCGAGCTGGACGAGCTCGGCGGAGAGCGCGAGGCCGAGGGCGAACTCGAGCGGCGACGTGACCGCGAACGTGATCGTCAGACTCGTGTCCGACTGACCCTGGGCGCGCGACGGATAGCCGGGATCCCGGACGTCGATCCCGAAGCCGGATCCGCCGGACCCCGCGATCCGGAAGCCGTCGCCGGGCCCGAAGCGGACGTCGGTCTCCTGGAAGGCTTCGCCGAAGGCGTTCGTGATGTCGCCGATCAGGCTGCCGTCGACGGCGGCCTCGAGGAACGTGCCGGGATCGGCGGATCGGAAGCCGAGCGCGTCGGCGTCGCTGCCGATCACGTAGGCCTCGACGAAGCTCGACACGAGGACGCGGCGATCGAGCTCGAGGATCTGGGCGGCGCGAGTCGGGTCGGCCGGGAGGAAAGTGAGGATCAGGCCGGTCAGGAGCGAAGCGATGGACGTCGAGCGCTGCACGTGGATCTCCCCGTTGGACGGGGGTGATCCGGGGTGGAGAGCGGCGCATGAATGTGTCGAGAAATGAGATCGCCGCGGGCGAAAATCGGGACTTGACCCGAGACGATCTCGAATGATTCGGCCGGATCACGTCGAACGAGCCTCGGCCCCACTTCGTGGCGGCCGGCTCGATCGGCGCAGCTCCGGACTACGGGGACGGACGCGAGCGGAACGGCTCGACGGAGCCGGAGCGCTTCATCTTTCTCTTCGCGGGCGTCGACCAGGCCGCGAGCTGCGGCGACGAGGCCTCAGTAGTTGACGAGGAGCGTCAGGAGGAGGACGTGGTTCGAGCGGTCCTCACGCCTTCGATCGATCCACTGGTTCTGATAGCCCGCCTCGAGCACGACGCGGCGATCGGCATCGAGCCGGAAGCCCGGTCCGGCGAACAAGCGATTCTGTCGGAAGCCGCGACGCTGGCCCCAGGTCGTATCGTCGAGATCGAAGAGGAGCTCGTCGAAGAGTGCGAAGTAGACCCGATCGGTCCCGGGAAGCGGCGCGTTCATCCGGACGAGCTGGCGGAGCCGCCAGCCGAGGTTGTGCTCGAGGATTCGCTGCTCGAGGCGAGTTCGAGACTGGAAGGTGAACCCGCCGGCCGGGACGGTCCAGACGAGCTGCTGCCAGGGGCGCAGCTCGGTGAAGGGCTTCGCCCGGGCGGGATCGGTCTCGATCACCGCGAATCCCGCCGTCAAGGTCATGCGATCGGTGATCGCGTAGCCGAGCCCGAACCGCGGGAGCATGCCGAGCTCATAGGACTCGCCGAAGCTTCTCCAGCGCCCCTGGAACTCGATCCAGCTCCGAACGCGGTCGAGCTTCGGATGGGCGAATCCGAGTCCGCCCTGGACGAGGGCGGCCGCCCAGATTTGGCTTCCTTCGCGCGGATCTCCCGCGCGCGCCGCGGCCGCGGAGAACGTCCCCATCACGAAAGCCGAGAGAAGGACGACGACGACCGCGCAGTGGCACGGATCGGGCGAGGTGGAACGGCGGCATGTCATCGGCACGAGAGGTTGACCCAATTCTCGCGAATGCGCTCGTCGTGTTCGAGCACACCGGCCCCGGAAGGCGCACTCTCGATCCTCGCCTATCATCGGACGGCGGCCGCTCGATCGCCGGTCGCGACCGCGAATCCCATCCGGTGTCCACTTCGCCCGCTCGCGCGGTTCCCCGGTTCGGGGCAAGCTTCGAGTCGAACGTATCGAAGGGAGCTCTCCATGAAGACCGATCGGCCCGAACGAGGTCTCTTTCTCGTCTTCAGCAACGCGACTTCGGGGGATGAAATCCCCGAGTTCCACTGGTGGTACGACGACGTGCACGTCCACGAAGTGCTGCGCGTTCCGGGTGTTCGCGCCGCAACCCGCTACGAGCTCGATCCGGACCAGATGCAGCCGGGCGGAGCCGATGCGCTCGGCCGGCGACTCCTGTGCGCCTACGAGATCGAGGCGGATGATCTCGCTCGCGTGCGTGACGCGCTGATGGCGACCTCCACCGAGCGGTCCCATAGCGGTTCGTTCCAACTGGACCCCATGCCGATCCTGGCGATCTTCCGTGAACTCGGTCCTCGGGTCGCGAATAAGGAGGCTCTCGAAGAAGAGCGGTGACGGGGTACGCTCGCAGGAAAGGGGCCCTCATGAAGATCTTCGTCAACTTCCTGATCAGCGTCGCTGCTCTCTGGATTGCGACTCTCGTCGTTCCCGGAATCCACATCGAGGCATCGATCGGGGGCTTCCTGATGGTGGCCGTCGTCTTCGGGCTCGTGAACGCCTTCCTCCGACCGATCGCGCGGCTGATCTCGCTGCCGATCCGTCTGCTGACCCTCGGGCTCTTCAGCTTCGTGATCAATGCGTTGATGTTCATGCTGACCGATACGCTCGCCGGCGACGCGCTCACGATCGAGGGCGGCCTCCTGGCGCGACTCCTGCGCGCGTTCGTCGCGAGCATCGTCGTCAGCATCGCGAGCACGCTGATCGGCTGGATCGTGCCAGGCGACGAATGACTGGCCCGCTCGTTTCGCGCTCCTCGCGCTACCCCGCCGCCCGTCCGAACCCCGCGATCACGTCCTGCGCGAACCGCTCCATCGTCTCCCGCTTGCGCGCGAGCGTCGAGGTCCGCTCCCCCTTGTAGAACCACGCGTAGTCCTGGGTCATCGTGACGCCGAGCTCCGCCATCCGCCGGAGCCCGTCGAGGTCGGGGAAGCGCTTCAAGACCGCGAAGACCTCGAAGGGCCCCGCCTCCGCTCCCGCCGCACACCGCCCCGCGTCGATCGCCTCGCGCCGCAGCGCGAGGAGCTTCTTCACGATGGGCACGAGCTCGTCGAATTCGTAGTCGACGCCGAGCCAGCCGTCGTGGCACGCAGCGCGCCGCAGGGCGGCGTCGCTGTGGCCCCCGATCATCACGGGGACGCGCCGGCGGGGGACGGGGCGCATGCGACAGGCCGGGATCTGGTAGTGGCGGCCATGGAACTCGACGTCGCGACCGCCGTGGAGCCGCGCGATGATCTCGAGCATCTCGTCCATGCGCGCGCCGCGGGTCTTCCAGTCGGCGCCGACGAGCCGGAACTCCTCCTCGAGCCAGCCCGAACCGACGCCCATCACGATGCGATCGTTCGAGAAGAAGGCGGCCGTCGCCGTCTGCTTGGCGACCATGACGGGATCGCGCATGGGAAGCACGTAGACGTAGGGCATGAAGCGCAGCCGCGTCGTCGCCTGCGCGAGCACGGCGCCGAGGATCCACGGATCGGCATAAGGCGGCGTCCAATCGGGTCCCGGATCCCAGGGCGGCTTGCCGTCCTCCGAATAGAGGTAGCTCTTCCCGTAGTCGGCGGGCTTGACGAGATGATCGCCGCAGGTGATTCCCTCGAAGCCGAGCGCGTCGGCGAGCTTCGCGACGTCGATCAGCTGCTCGGGCTCGACGCCGTGTACGCTCTGCCAGAATTTCATGCCGGGACTCCTCCTCCTGCTGCGCGGTCTCGCGACCGTGCTCGCGGCTCGCTCCCGCGATGGTAACGTCGCGAACGGTCCCAAACGCGAGGAATTTCGATGAGCGCCCCCTTCGGATCACTCCCCTGACGAGCGTGCTGGGCGCCCGCGTCGAAGGCGTCTCCCTCGAAGCGCCCATCGACGACGCGACGATGAAGGCGATCCGCGCGGCGCTGGTCGAGCATCTCGTGCTGCTCTTCCCGGGTCAGCGCCTCGATGCCGAGCAGCAGCACGCCTTCGCATCCAGGCTCGGACGACCCGAGCCGCATCCGGTGACCCGCCATCTCGGAGGCGACGCGACGATCGTCCGGATCGACAACGAGCTGATCGCGCCTCCCGATCTCGCCGCGGCGCCGCATCTCGATCATCTCGCGGCCCATGGCGCCTGGCATACCGACTACACCTTCAACCCCGAGATCCCGACCTTCGCGACGCTGCGCGCCGAGATCGTGCCCCCGGTCGGCGGCGACACGCTCTGGGCGAGCACGATCGCGGCCTGGGACGCGCTCTCGCCGAAGCTGCAGGGCTGGCTCGAAGGCCTCGAGGCGGTCCACTGGCACGGCCCGCATTTCGCGCGGAACTTCGGGATCGAGAAGCAGGGAACGGAGGCGGTGGCCCGCTTCGAGGCGGCGTTCCCGCCGCATCGTCATCCCGTCGTCCTCCGGCATCCCGAGAGCGGGCGGCGCGCGCTCTTCGTGAACCCGTCCTACACGGTCCGCATCGAGGGGCTCGAGCCCGGGGAGAGCGAGGCCCTGCTCGCCTTCCTCTTCCGCCATCTGACGCAGCCGCGCTTCGCGCTGCGCCACCACTGGTCGCCCGACGATCTGATCGCGTGGGACGAGCGCTCGACGATCCACCTCGCGCCGACGGACTACCAGCCCCATCGCCGCCGCCTGATCCGCGTCGCGGTCGGAAGCGAGGCGCCGCGGGCGGCTACAGCGTGAGCGGCAGCTCGAGAAACTCGCGGTAGACGAAGTCGCGATGCTCGAGCAGGATCGGGTCGAGGGCCTTCGCGGTCGCCTCGTCCATCGCCTCGAGGGTCGGGCGGATGAGGTCCATCATCGGGCAGAGCTCCTTCGGCAGCGGCTTGAACATCGCCATCGCGGTCGCGCTGTAGACGTCGACCGCGGTCAAACGATCGCCGAGATAGAAGCGGCTGCCCGCGCGCCGCTGGGCGTGGAGCAGGCCCGCGAGCATGCCGAGCAGCGCCACGACGCGCGGGCCGTAGCGCGCGCCCGCCTCGGCGTGGTAGCCGTATTTGCCGGCCAGGTATTGCGCGACGGGCTCGGGAAAGCCGCCCGGCTCCCCCCGCAATCCGGCCTGCACCCCCTGCAGCCGCCGGTCCCAGACGAGCCCGCCTTCACCGCAGATCTCGTGGGCGATCCCGAAGGCGCGGGCGCGCTCGAGCGGATCCGAAGGCAGCAGCGCCGGCGCCGGCGCGAGGCGCTCGGCGAGCAGCAGGATCTGCGGCCAGCTCCCGCGCGGCGCCTCGTCGTCGAAGAATGCGACGGGCGCGCTGCGCTCCTTCGCCCAGTCGGCCATCGCGTCGCTGCGCGCGTCGAGGCGCACTGCCTGCCACGGAAGCCGCTTCACGTGGAAGATCCCCTTCGCCGCCTCGCTCCACGGGCTCGGAATGCCCGGGACGACGGTCATGCGCAGGCCCTTCGCGGCCCGCGCTTCTTCGAACGGGACGTAGTCGACGGGCATGGCGGCTCTCCTCGGGGCGGACGGGGGAGCCGGCATGGCGCGCACCCGGGAGGCCCGACCTGAGCATGCGCCGGTCGGCCGGGGGATTCCAGCGGGCCCCCGGGATCGCTTCGTTTCATCCGCGGAACAGCGATCGCCCCCCCAGACCGCCCCTCCCGGCATCCGGTCGAAATTTCTCGGAAGGCTTGATCCGATTCTTCGACCTGCGGCGATGGGGGGGATGTGAAGCTCGGTTGAGCGTCGGCGGCAGGTCATGTGCGCGATCGAACGCGCATTCAAAGGAGCAGTAGAGATGAGTCGAGCCTCGAAGTTGCGGTCGGGAATGGCCCTGGGTGGCTTGCTTTGTTCGGGATGGATCCTCTCGGCGGCGCTGGAGTCGTCGGCCGAGCCGGCGAGCGCGCCGTCCTGGCGGCGCAACGGGCTCACGGCGCAGATGGTCGGATCGGCGGTCGGATCGGCGGGCGATTTCAACTGCGACGGGATCGCGGACCTCGCGGTCGGCGCCCCCTTCGCCGGGACGACGCCGAGCGGAACGCTCACCGCCTTCCACGCGGGCTGGGTCGGCGTCTGGTACGGAGATCCGACCCTTCCGCCTCAGCCGAACGAGCCGCCGGACTGGTTCGTATGGGGCAACGGCGCGGCGCTCCCCTCCGAGTCCGAGCTCGGCTGGATGGTCGCCGGAGGCGACGTGAACGGCGATGGCTGCGACGACCTGCTCGTCGGCAATCCGGCTACCCCGGCCGGGACCGCCGCGAACGTGCGCGCCTACTTCGGCGCCGCCGGCGGCCCGGACACGAATTTCGATTGGCGGCGGACGATCCCCGCGTTCGGCGCGGTGCTCCCCTTCGCCTACTCCGGCCAGGGCGACGTCGCGACGGGCGACGTGAACGGCGACGGAACCGACGACATCCTCGTCGGCGTGCCCGACGCGAGCTTCGGTCAGCTCGAAGAGGGCGCCGTCTTCGTCTGGCTCGGCGGACCGAATCTCGCGAACGTCGTCGATGCGCCGGCCAACCCGGACTGGATCGCCGAGAGCAACCAGGTCGGCGCGAAGCTCGGCTTCAGCGTCGCGAGCGGCGACGTCGACGCCGATGGGCGGGAGGACATCATCGCGGGCGCGCCCGATTGGGACGGCACGCTTCCGAACTCGACCGACTCGGGCATCGCGCTCATGTGGCGAGGCTCGGCGACGCTCGCTTCGGATGCGGACGGGACGGTCGCCAACGCGGCCTGGAGCCTCCAGATCGGCGAGCAGAACGCGCGGCTCGGCTGGTCGGTCGCCGTCGCGGGCGACGTCGATGGCGACGGCTTCGGGGACATCCTGGCCGGTGCCCCCTACTACGACAATCCCTTCACGCTGGGGACCCAGGAAGGCACCGTCGTCGTGACCCGCGGCGCCTCCCCGGCTCCCGTGACCGACATCTACAGCTGGACCCATTTCGGTCAGGACAGGGGCTGGCTCGGCTGGTCGGTGGCCGGAGCGGGCGACGTCAACGGAGACGGACTCGACGACTACCTGATGGGCGAGCCGCGCAACAACGCCGACGCCACGCTGCATGGGCGAGCCCACCTGCTGCTCGGCCGCGCGACGGCCTCCTGGGGACCGAACCCGGCGACCGACGTCTTCTTCGCGGAGCAGGGCATCCCGAACACGCCCCACGCCGAGTCCTACGGCGAATCCGTCGCCTCGATCGGCGACTGGAACGACGACGGCCTCCCCGACATCGTGGTCGGCTCGCCGGGCATCGACAATACGGGCGCGGTCTTCTCCCTCGACGGCGTCGCCTTCGTCTACCTCGGGGACGGGACGGCTTCGATGCCGCTCGTGAACGGCTGGGGCGGCGCCCCCTTCGCAACCCGCTCGGCCACCGCCGTCGTGCGCAACGGGATCGTCACCCTCAAGGGCGCCGTCTCCAACGGCACGGCCGACCTGCTCTTCACCCTGCCCGTCGGCCTGAGACCGGAGACGATCACCTACGTCGCGGTCGATCTCTGCAATGCCGTGCCGGGACGCCTGGTCATCCAGCCGAGCGGGACCGTCACGATCCAATCGGCGACGGACTTCGCCGCGGCCCAGTGCTTCATCTCGCTCGAGGGCGCGAAGTTCGCGCTCTCCGCGACCGGATTCACGCCGATCGCGCTCGTGAATGGCTGGACCGGCAGCCCGTTCGGGACGAGTCCCCCGGCCGCCGCGCTGATCGACGGCGTCGTCCATCTGAAGGGCGCGATCGGAAACGGAACGGAAGGCTTCGCGTTCACGCTTCCCCCCGCGATGCGACCGGAGGCGGACGTCTACATCCCGATCGGCCTCTGCAACACCGCGAAGGGACGCCTGCTCATCCAGTCGAACGGCGCGGTGACCGTCATCTCGCTGAACTCGTTCGCGGAAGCGCAGTGCTTCACGTCCCTCGACGGCATCTCGTTCGTGCCCTCGGCGAACGGGTTCTCGCCGCTCGGCCTCGCGAACGGCTGGATCGGAGGACCGTTTGCGACGAGAGCCCCGGGCGCGTCGATCCTCGGCGACACGGTGTACCTGAAGGGCGCGATCGGCGGCGGCGCGATCGGAGGCGCCTTCACGCTCCCGCCGCTCATGCGCCCGCCCTCGAACGTGTTCGTGCCCATCGACCTGTGCAATGCGAACAAGGGTCGCCTGTTCATCCAGCCGACGGGCGAGGTCGTCGTGGCGGCCCAGACCGATTTCGCCCACGCGCAGTGCTTCACGTCCCTCGAAGGCGTGAGGTTCCCGGTGGCCGAGCCGATGGGCCTCGCGGACCTCGCCTCGGGTGCGCTGCTCGTCGCCGGTCTCGGCGGCAAGAGGGCGCGACGCGTTCGCCGCTGACCAACCCTCGCGAACCGAGGGCCGCGGACCGAACGCCGCGGCCCTCCCGGTCGCCAAAACGAAGGCGCCCCATCCTCTCGCTCCACGAGCCGGGATGGGGCGCCTCTTCGTCCTTCAGGGGCCGCATGCCACAAAGCGGCGGCGGCGGATCAGATCCCGTAGAGCGCCCGCGCGTTGCCCCCCGCGATCGCGCGGCGCTGATCGGGATGCAGCGGCGCGAGACCCTGCTCGAGAGCCTTCGTCACGCCGGGGAAGACCGCGTCGGCGTGCGGATAATCCGACGCCCACACGATCCGATCCGCGCCACACAGGGGCGAGGCCGCCGAGAAGGCGAGCGTCGACTCGTCGGCATCGAAGCTGATCCAGCACTGGCGCCGGAAGTAGGCCGAGGGCTCCTGCTTCAGATCCGGCAGGTCCCAGGAAAAATGCGCGGCCTGATGATCGAGGCGTTCGAGCCAGGGGACGATCCAGCCCCCGCTCGCCTCGAGGAAGACGAGGCGCAGCGCCGGGAAGCGCGCGCAGACGCCCCCGGCGACGGTCGACGCGACGGTGTTCATCATGTCGATGGGATTGGCGACGGCCTGGCTGAAGAAGATGTTGTCGACGCCGATCGCCTCGAGGGCCTCGTCGATCGCGGCGGTCTCTCGGACGCCGACACGGTCGAGTCGCAGCCCGCGGCACGCGCCCGGCAGATCCGCCGCCTGATAGGGATGGAAGCCGACGGCGAGGCCCGCATCGGAGGCGGCGCGCCAGAGCGGGTCGTAGGCCGGATGGTGCACCGGCTTCCAGTCGAGAACCGGATTCGGGCGCAGCAGCACGCCGACGATGCCGGGCAGCCGGCCCACGCGCGCGATCTCCCGCGCGGCCCGCTCGGGGTCCTGTTGCGGCACGATCGCGACGCCGTGCAGCCGGCCCGGGACCTCGCGGACGTGGTCGGCGAGCCAATCGTTGTAGGCGCGACACTGGATCTCCGCGAACTCGGCGTCCGCGAGCGCCTGGATGCCGAGCAGCAGCGTCGGATAGAGGACCGAGACGGCGATGCCCTCGCTCTCCATGTCGACGACCCGAGGCCCGGCATTCCACGCCGCGGGACGGACCTGCGTGTACGGGATCTCGCCGCGCCTCGCCCGCGCCCGCGCCTCGGCGCCCATGCCCGCGACACCCGCCATCGACATCCCCGCCGCGCGCATGCGCCGGCCGTCGAAGACGCACCACTCGACGCCCCCGGCGTCGGTCTCGATGTGCCAGATGCGCTCGCGCAGCGTGCGCGGGGCGTAGTCCTGCATCGCGCTCGGATGTTCGAGGACGTGGCCGTCGGCGTCGACGAAGGAGAGGGGCTGGGTCATGACGAACCTCCGGTTGAAGCGCTCTGCAGAGCTCAATCCCCGACGCGCGGAATCGGATCGCGGGCGAGGTCGAAGCTCAGATGGTCCTTCATGTTCCCGATCTGATCGACGAGGACGACCCGCTCCGCGAAAGACCACGCGCCGTCGACGACATGGAAGCGGTCGTGGTAGCGCCCGGCGACGATCGGCTGGAGCGGCACGGCGTCGGTCGCCTGCAGCACGACGAAGTAGGATCGGGCCGTCGCTCGCGCGCATCCCGGCTCGATCTCGATGATGGGATTGCTCGCGAGATGGCGCGTGCGGAGGGTCCCGTCGGCGTGGACCTTGTTGGTCGCCGCGTAGAAGCGGCGGACCGTCTCCGCGCCGCGCATCGGCTCTTCGCCTGCCGCGTAGATCGAGCCGTGCCGGAAGAGCTCGCCGAGCTCGCCGAAGCGGGCGAGGTCGACGCACTCCGCATAGCGGTACATCACGTCCTGGATCGCAAAGCGCGCCTCGAGGCGCGCGATCCGGTTCTCGACGTCGGCCATGAACGTTTCTCCTTCAGCCCGCGAGCACGAAGCTCTGCGGATCGATGCCGAGGGCGACGCGCCCGATCTCGGCGTAGGCATTCTCGCGGACGAGCAGATGGTTCGCGGCGACGCTCTGGTCGCGCAGCGCGCGCTCGAGGGGATGCGGGCGGTGGAGCGCCGTCGATCCGCCGAGGCCGTACATCGACTGCGTGATCTCGAGCGCCACGTGGAAGCCGTGGAGGTTGCATTGCCGGAAGCGGCTCTTCAGCTCGAGCGGGAGCTCGTTGCCGGCGAGCAGTGTCTGCCAGAGCTCGTCGACCGTCGCGACGATGAAGGCGCGCGCGGCCTGCCAGGCGGTCTCGGCCCGGCCGATCCGCGCCTGGACGAGCAGATCGTCACGGACGAGATTGCGCGTCCCGTAGGCGAGCTTCGTATTCGCGATGCCGCAGACCTCGTCGATCGCCCGCCGCGCGATCCCCATCGGCACGCCGGCGACGTTGCACATCAGCATCATCCAGTAGACGTAGAGCGGACCCGGCGGCTCGACTGCCTCGGCGCCGCTCATCGCGTCGCCGACGGCTCGGCGCTCGGGGACGAAGACGTCGTGGACCGCGATGTCGTTGCTGCTACTCCCGCAGAGCCCGGTCACGTGCCAGTTGTCGACGACCTCGACCTCGTTCATCGGGAGGACCGCCGTCCGCGTGAGCGGCCGCCCGCCGGGCCCCATCAAAGGCTGCCCGTTCTCCGTCACGATGCACAGCCCCTTGAACCAGGCCGCATGCCGACAGCAGCTCGCGAAGGCCCAGCGCCCCTTCACGCGATAGCCGCCCGGTACGCGCTCCGCCGTCCCCGACGGCGTCGCGACGCCCGCCGACAGAAGATCGGGATCCGGGAAGAGCTCCTTCGCCAGATCGAAGGGGATCCGCCCGGCGAAATAGCCCGCATCCGATCCGATCATCGCGACCCAGCCCGCCGCGCCATCGGCGACCGAGAGCGCCTCGATGACCTCGTACTGGGTCACCGGATCCGCCTCGATCCCGCCGAGCGCCTTCGGCATCGTCATGCGGAACGCGCCCGCGTCCTGCATCGCGCGCACGACCCGGGGCGTCACGCTGCGCGCCAACTCGCCCGCCTCGGCGTCCTCGATCAGGATCGGCGCGATCCGCTTCGCCGCGGCGACGAGCTCCTCGGACTTCATCGGCCGATCGGAGGCGGGCGCGGCGGCGCCGCTGCGTCCCGCGGACTGCAAACCCTGACCCGACATCGCGACCTCCTCGACCCCCGTCCGGAACGGCCCGCGTTCGATGACCGCTCTCCCCTGGGCGCCGGCGCGAAGATGGCACGCGCGACGCCGGTCTGCCGACCTCGGGTCGGGCGCCCCGCGCGGCGATCCGGGCGCTCGCGTCGTCGTCTCTTCGCTCAACCGCCCCCGAAATAGGTCCGCAGATGCGCCAGCCGCTGCGGCCCGGGATCGGGTCGCTCGCCCATGCCCCAGCCGATCGCCTCGAGCAGGAGATCCGCCGAGAGGCCGTTCACGTCGCCACCTCGAAAGCGGAGCGTCGGGTTGCGGTAGTGGACGCCGCGGTGGACGACCTCGATCGTGCCCCGCGACTCGGGGCGAAGGAGCTCGGAGACGCGGGCGACGAGGATCTCGGCGACCTCCGCCGGATTCGCGCGAAGCGCGGGCGCCTGCTCGAGCCAGCCGACGACGGGGACGACGACATGGCCCGCACCGCTCCAGGCGTCGTCGAGAGGACCGACGATCTCCACCACGCGCGGATCGAGACCGATCTCCTCCTGGGCCTCGCGCAGCGCTGCTTCGGGAAAGCTCTCGTCCGCGTCGAGACGGCCACCGGGAAACGCGGTCTGCCCCGCATGCTGCGCGAGCTTCGGCGAGCGGCGCGTCAGCACGACGCAGACGTCGCGCTCCTCGGGCCAGAACGCGACGAGCACGGCCGAGTTGCGGAAGCCGGGCGGGATCTCTTCGACGGGAAGACGAAAGGGCTCGCGGGCCGCGAGCCGGGCGAGGTTCGCGCGGAAGCGCCCGGGGAGAACCAGATCCTGCATCCTCGTTCGACTCCCTCAGCGCATCCCGATCATCGCTCGAAGCGTCCGCTCGAGCTCGTCGAAGGCCCGCGAGAGAGTACGAAACTGGACACGCGCCGCCTTCGCGTCGTCTTGCGCGAGGGCATCGTCGAGGCGCTGCGCGCAGGCGGCCGCGGTCGACGCGCCGACCATCAGGCAATTGCCCTTGACGCGATGGGCGACGTGGGCCGCCGGAGGCAGGTGCTTCCCGCGGATCGCGGCGTCGATCTGAGCGAGACACGCCGGCGTGTCCTCGAGGACGCGCAGTCCGGCGACCTCGAGCAGCGACCGGCCCTCGCGGGTCTTCGCCGAAGACAGATCCCGGACGACCGCGGCGTCGAGACCCGACGGCTCGAACAGGGGCTGCCCCCCGGCCACGACGCTCGGTACCCGATCCACGTCGGTCTCGTCCGCGATCCGGTCGAGCAGCGCGCGCAGATCGGCGATCCGGGCCGGCTTCACGAGGTAGCCATCCATGCCGCCCGAAGAGCCGAGGGCCTGGGCGCGTCCGAACGCGTTCGCCGTCAAAGCGACGATGCGGGGTCGGGGCGCGCCGGGGAGCGTCTGCGCACGGATCAGCTGGGTCGTCGTCGCACCGTCGAGATCCGGCATCTGGAGATCCATCAGGACGAGCTCGGGCGGAGCAGCCATGACTTCGGCGACGGCCTGCTCGCCGGTCGCGGCCGAGCGGACCTCCGCGCCGAGCCCGCGCAGCATCTCGCAGACGAGCTCGCGCCCGACCGGACTATCATCGACGACGAGCACCGTCGGCCGATGGGTGCGGCGGTGCGGCGACGGCGGGGCGACGCCGCTCGACTCGACGGGCTCGACCGCGGGGAGCGGGAGCTCGAGGGTGAATCGGGATCCGCCCTGGCGGCGAGAGGCCGCGGTCAGGGTCCCGCCCATCGCGTCCGTCAGGGCCTTCGCGATCGAGAGCCCGAGGCCCGTCCCGCCGTAGCCCCGGCGAGCGGCGTCGGCGGCCCGCTCGAAGGGGAGGAAGAGCCGCGCGAGGTCTTCGCGGGCGATGCCGATGCCGGTGTCCTCGATGACGAAGCGGATCCGGCCCGCGGCGGTCCGGGTCACGCGGACGTCGACGCAGCCGCGCTCGGTGAACTTGACGGCGTTGGCGATGAGGTTCGTCAAAACCTGGCGGACGCGGAGCCGATCGCCGCGCACGCGTCGCGGGACGCGGGGCGCGGGGCGCGACTTCGAAATGAAGCGCGAGCGCCTTGCCGGTCGTCAGCGGACGCACCGCCTCGATCACGTCGGCGACCTTCCGCCGGAGATCGAACTCCTCCTCGACGATCTCGGGCGCCTTGACCTGGAGCGCGGCCATCTCGAGGACGTTGCTCACGATCGAGAGCAGCGACTCGGTCTGCTGGACGATGATGTCGAGCTTGCGCCGCTCGTCGACCTCGAGCTCGCCCGCGGCGAGCAGCTGGGCGTAGCCGAGGATGGATTGCAGCGGCGTCCGCAGCTCGTGGCTCGTGTTGGCGAGGAAGGCCTGGCGGGCGGCGGCGGACTGCTCGGCGATCGCGAGCGCGTCGTGGAGCCGCTTCTCGGCGAGCTTGCGCTCGTGGATGTCCCGGATGCTCGTGCGGAAGCCGAGGCTCCGGCCCGTGTCGTCGCCGAAGGACTGCCACGAGATCGCCGCCCAGCGCAGTCCGCCGTCCTTGCGGAGCACGCGGAACTCGACGTCGTTGCCCGAGGAGCCCGAGCGGGCCGTCTGCAGGACCTGCTCGATCCGCATCCGATCCTCGGGCGCCACCATCGGCAGCGGATAACGCGCCATCGCGATGGACTCCGCGACGTCGTAGCCCGTGATGCGCTCGACGGCCGGATTCACCCAGAGAAGGTCCCCCTCCGGGCTGAGCCAGCTCTCCCAGTCGTAGGTCGCGTCGGCGATCCGTCTGAACGGAATCGACGCGGCCGGCTCGGGATCCCGCCCCACGCCGCGCGCCGTCACGAGCGCGGCTCGATCAGGCCGTGCTCGATCGCATAGCGCGTGAAGCTCGCGACGTCGCGCAGGCCGAGCTTGCTGCGGATGTGGGCACGGTGGTTGCTGACCGTCTTCTCACCGAGACCGAGCGCCTGCGCGATCTCCTTGCTCGACAGTCCCTCCGCGACCTTCTGCAGGATCTGGCGCTCGCGCGGGCTCAGTCGCCTCTCGCTGCGCGGCGTGCGGAGACTGTCGCGCAGGAGCGCCGACGTGCTCGGACAGAAGTAGGTCGCCCCGGCGGCGACCCGCGCCATCGCCTCGCGCAGCGCCTGCAGCGGCGTCCCCTTCATCACGATGCCGCGGGCGCCCTGCTCGACGGCCTCGCGCACGAGCGCGGGCTTCTCGTGGGCGGTGACGAGGAGGACGGCGGTGCGCGGGAGCTTCCGCTTGACGGCGCGCAGGACCTCGAGGCCGCTCTGATCGGGCAGGACGGCGTCGAGCACGAGCAGATCGGGCGAGAGCGCAGGCAGCGCGGCGATCGCCTCGGCGCCCGAGCCGAATTGCCCGACGACTTCGTAGGCGGGATCGACCGAGAGCAGCTCGACGAGCAGCTCCCGGAACACCGTCTGGTCGTCGACGACCGCCACGCGCGTGACCATGCCCCCTCCTCTTTCGACCATACCGGATCCCCGCCGCGTCGAGACGCCGACGCAGGACGTCGGGTTCACGGGGATGATCCGGGCAATCTTTCCGGGGCGACATGGGTAGTTGTGCTCATGTCCTCGGGCAGGCGGCGTGGCGATCCTCTCGTCATCGGAGCCCTCGAACCCAGGATTCCGAGGCATCCGCCGAGGATCCGGGCTCCCCTGGAGGACACCAGAATGCGACGACTTCTCATGACCGCGCTCGCCGGCATCCTGCTCGCTGCCCCGGCCTCGGCGAGCCCCTCACCCGACACCGAGGCCCTCGAGACGCTGATCGCCGAGTCCGCCGAGACCGCGACCGAGCATGCCGCGCTCGGCCGCTACTACCGATCCCGGGCCGCCCTCGCGCGCGCGAACGCGGACCAGCAGGAGCGGATGGGCCGATCCTTCCTCTACGTCTCGGGCAATGCCGGGCAGCAGCGCCACCAGCAGACGCGGCGGGCCTAGCGCGCCAACGCGCTCCGCGAGCAGGCCTACGCCTTCGAAGCGCGGGCCCTCGCCCACGAGACCGCAGCGCGCGAGGCTGCTCCGGGACAGGCGGTGGGCACGCCGATCGGCTCGCTCGAGGACCGATCGACGACGACTCGCTAGGCCCCCGAGGACGAAGGAGCCCGGCGATTCCCGCGAGGGGTCGCCGGGCTCTCTCTCGAACTCACTGCCGAGCGGATCGCCCGGCGACCCGCCCGCCCTCAGCGCGCCGCCTTCCGCTCGTAGCGAAGCGGCAGACAGGTCGGCCCGCGCACCAGGAAAGAGTCGAAGCGGTCGACCGTCGCCCGAGTCCGCTCGAGGCCGGGGAGCCTGCGCAGCAAAGTCTCGAGGGCGACGTTCGCCTCGAGGCGCGCGAGCGAGGCGCCGAGGCAGAAGTGGACGCCGAAGCCGAAGCCCATGTGGCCCTGGGCGTCGCGTCGGATGTCATAGCGCTCGGGATCGGGGAACATCGCCGGGTCTCGATTGGCCGCGCCGAAGAGCACGATCACGACGTCGCCCTTCGCGATCGTGTGGCCATGGAGCTCGACGTCGCGGGTCGCCTGTCGGAAGGCGAGCTGGACCGGGCCCTCGTAGCGCAGCGTCTCCTCGACCCAGCCCTCGACGAGGCTCGGATCCGCCCGCAGGCTCGCGAGCTGATCCGGATGATCGAGGATCGTCGCGATCGCGTTGTCGATCAGATGCGTCGTCGTCTCGTTGCCTGCGGCGAGCAGCAGGATCGCGAAGTTGACGGTCTCGACCGGCGAGAGCCTCTCGCTCTCCTCCGCGGCGACGAGCAGGCTGATCAGGTCGTCTTTCGGATGCTTCCTTCGATCCTCGATCACGGCGAGGAAGTATTCGGCGACCTCGTGCAGCGTCCGCAGCAGCGGATCCGGCCCTTCGACCGCGACGCTCCCCGTGATCCCCTGGATCACCATCTCCGACCAGCGCCGGAAATTCGCGCCATCCGCCGCGTCGACGCCGAGCAATTCCGCCATGACCTCGAGCGGGATCGGCATGGAGAAGTCGGCGGTCAGGTCGAAGCGGTCGCCGCGCGCGAGAATGCGGTCGATCGTGCGGTCGGTGATCGCCTGGACGCGCGGGGCCAGGCGCTGGATCTGCCGCGGCGTGAAGCCGCGGTTGACGATGTGGCGGATCTTCTCGTGGGCGGGCGGATCGAGGGCGATCAGCGAGTTCTCGTTCCAGCCCTCGTCGGTCCCGAGCAGGGGCGGCAGCCCGAGCTCGCGCTGCTTCCTGCGCCGCGCTTCGCGGAGCGTCTCGATGTCGGCCATCATGCCCGCCTGCAGGCCGCCCATCATCATGAGGCGCGTTCCCGAGGACGAGAAGAGGTCGGGATTGCGCAGCGCGAAGGCGCAGTCCTCGTAGCGCGAGAGGACCCAGAGGCCGCCGGGCAGGCGGTGGACCGGCGCCTGCTCGCGCAGCTGCGCGTAGTAGGGGAAGGGATTCGCGCGCACCGTCGCCGAGAACGGGTCGTACCCGATGGCTTCGCCGCCTGCGTTCGTCCGGAAGCTCGCCCGCGTCATCGCGATCTCCTCCTGCGCGCCCGAATCGCCCGCGCGCTCCGGCGGACCACCCCGCTCGGGTCGAGACGGCCGGCTTCGAAACGCTAACCGATTTCCGGAGCGCGCTTCGCCTCCTCGACGAGCCAGCGACAGATCGCGACGAGCATGCCCAGGCGCCTTCCGCCGCGCCCCCGGCCGATCGGCTGCCACGCGAGACCGAGGCGCTCGACGAGCTGCTCTGGCGTTCCCGCTCGCGACTTCAGGTGGTCGCGCGCGACCTCGCGGACGTCGATGCGCCGCTCGGGCAGCACCATCGCGTCGCGCTGCATGAGGCCGAGGGCGTGATGGCCCCAGACGCAGAGGACGTCCTCGGGGCGCACGAACGATGCCCAGACCGAGCGCGCCTGGACGAGCGAATCGCCGCGCATCAGCTCCGCTTCATCCAGGAGCGCGTGCTCCATCGGCGAGCGCGAGAGAGGAAGCCGCGGCGCGATCAGCCGCTCGAAGACGCGTTCGCCATCGAGTCCGGCGGCGAGGCACTGGACGAGCTCGTGGGGATGGGGCGGCGCTGCGAGCGCGCGGTCGTACGGCCAGGCATTGGCCTCGCCGACCACGCAGAGCAGCCGCGGCTCGAGCAGCGCCCGCGGCAACCGCGAGCCGGCCGGCTCGAGCGTCTGCCGCCGCCGTCGCCAACGCGGCTCCGCGTCGCCCGCTGCGTACCGAACCTGCAGGTCGACCATCGCACGAAACGGCGCCATCAAGGCCTGGAAGCGCGCGGGATCCCCGCCCTCGAGCAGACCGAGTGCGTGCACGAGGGCCTCGATCGTCGAGACGTAGTCTTCGCGCGGCTCGCGGCGGATCCGATACTCGCTCGGCGCGTCCGGCGTGAAGGCCACGCGCGGAAGCGCCTGCAGAGCGGGATTGTCGCGCAGCAGGCTCTTCGCCTGATTCCAGGTCCCGTCGAGCACGACCAGCGTGACGGGCCCCGGCGGCGGGTCCTTCCTCAGGTCCCGCGCATCCGCCGACGGATAGAGCAGCACGGCGGGCGCCTGCGGGTCGGAGAGGAGCCTGCGAACCCGCGCGTCCTGCTCGAACTCGACGCCGACCGCGAGCTCGAGCCCCGGGAGGCAGAGCGCCGCGATGCGCGCCGTCCCGATCGCCTTGTGGCGCTCGCGCGGATGCTGGAGCACGACCACCCGCGTCCTGGTCGGAATCGGCGAAACGTGGGCGCAATAGCAGGCCACCACGGGTCGCCCGCAGCGCCGGCAATCCGCCCGCGGCTCGATCGGCTGGCTCGGCTCACGCATCGTGGCGGGGAGGAGAGCACGGATCCGTCGATTCCGTCAGGGCGCTCAAGGCCAGCGCCCGATCCGGCGCTCGATCCCGCGCTCGAAGACCCAGACGTCGCCGAGGGGTGTCACGCGATCGCCCTCGATGACCAGCCCGCTGCCGTCCCGACAGGCATAGAGCGGCCGCCGCTCGCGACGCGAGTAGTCGGCCAGCGCGCGGCGGTAGCGCGGCGAATGCCGGTAGTGGGGAAAGAACTCGAGATCGACGAGGTCGAGGGCACCGAGCTCGCGACGCGGCAGGCCGACCTCGTTCACGTCGCAGTCGAAGGGCGGGTAGCCCGCGAGGCGGATGTGGGGCGTGATCAGGTGGGCCCCGGCCGACATGCCGGCAAGGACGCCGCCGCGCGCGGCGAAGCGCTGCAGGACCTCGAGCAGCCCCGAGCGCCGAAGATGTGCGAGGAAGTAGAAGGTATTGCCGCCGGCCAGATACACGACGTCGCTCTCGAGCAGCGCCGCTTCGGCGCGACGCCGGGCGGGTCCTGGCCGGGAGAGCTCCGGCAGATCCGCCGGCACGCAGCGGAAATGCGTCCCACCGAACGCCCGATAGCGCCGCTCGAAGCGCCGGAAGAAAGGCGCCGCGCCCTCGACCGTGAACGGCACGTACGCCATTCGAACCAGACGACGACCGCGGGCGGGGCCGCGCCGCGCGAGGTCGAGCACGGCCTCGTGGAGCCGCGCATTGCGCCGCACCTGTCCGCCCGAGTAGAGGACGGCGCGGCGGCGCAGCTCGCTCTTCGCCCCCATCGCGGAGTCCTCTCCCGCCGTGCGCCGATCCGCGGCGACTCGAGGGGGCGGATCCTAACCGATGAATCCGTTCGCGGCGCCCGGACCCTGGCGCTAGCGTCGAAGTCGACCGGAGCGTGCCCCGGCTGGACGCAGGGCATGTGGAATGGAGGCCCATCGATGTCCGCATTCGAGTACGACCCGACGACGCTCGCGTTCCAGGTCGATCCGCTCCCGGTCTTCCGGACCCTGCGCAACGAGCATCCCGCCTATCACAACGAGCGCCTGCGCTTCTGGGCGCTCACCCGCTTCGACGACGTCTGGAATGCCGCGAGCGACTGGGAGCGCTTCGCGAGCCACCCCGACCATTATGGCCCGCGCCCCGACGAGCCGACGCTCCTGATGCCCCGGGCGATGATGGACTTCGGGATCTTCTACCTCGATCCGCCGCGCCACGACCGCATGCGGCGGCTGCTGTCGAAGGCCTTCACGCCGCGGCGGGTGGCCGCCCTCGAGCCGATCGTCCGCGATCTCTGCCGCCGGCTGATCGCGGAGTTTGCCGAAAAAGGCGCCTGCGAGCTGCTCCACGATTTCGCGGCGCCTCTCGCGACCCAGGTGATCGGGGCGCTGCTCGGGGTGCCCGAGCGGGATCGCTGGCAGTTCCGCCTGTGGGCCGAGAAGATCGAGCAGCACGACGATTCGGTCCCGGCGGAGCAGGCCCTCCGGGACCAGGCCGAGGCGATCGCGTCGATCCACGCCTATCTCGGGCAGCTCGTCGCGGAGCGCCGCCGCGCGCCGCAGGACGATCTCTTGAGCGGACTGCTCGCCGCCGAGGTCGAAGGCCTTCGGCTCAGCGACGAGCAGGTCGTCGGCATGGGCTACCAGCTCATGGTCGCCGGCAACGACACGACGGCTTCGCTGATCTCGAACGGCACGCTGCGCCTCGCGGAGAACCCCGACCAGCTCCGACTGCTCGTCGAATCGCCGGAGCGGATCGTCGACGCGGTCGAGGAGATGGCGCGCTACGACGCCCCGACCGTCCAATCGCCGCCGCGCATCACGACCTGCGACGTCGAGCTCCACGGCCGGGTCATTCCGAAGGGCTCGCCCGTCCTGCTGGTCTGGATGGCCGCCAACCACGACGAGCGCCGCTTCGATGCCCCCGAGCGCTTCGACGTGACCCGCTCGCCGAATCGACATCTGGGCTTCGGCCATGGGCTGCATTTCTGCATCGGCTCGTCGCTCGCTCGCGTCGAATCGAGGATCGCCTTCGAAGCGCTGCTCGGCGCGATGCCCGAGCTCGTGCTCTCGGCGCCGCCGCGGCGCTGGGCGAGCGTCTGGCTGCGCTCCCTCGGCTCGGTCCCGGTCGAGTTCGACGCGGCGCGCGCGACGGCCTGGCTCGACCGGACGGCGGCCTAGCCCTCTCGCGCTCCGATCTCCGGCCCGAGGCTCTCCAGGAGCCGACGTGCGCCCGGATGGGGCAGCGCTTCGGCGGCGGGATTCACGAGGCCTCGGGGTGCGCCATGGGCGCGCAGAATCGACGCATATTTCCTGCCGTGCCTCGTGAAACGCCGACGAATCCTCGATGATCTCCCCGGGGCGGTGATCCAGTCGGATGATCGGGGGCGGTCCCATCCACGGCGAGGGTGCCGGGGGGCCGGCGCGATGGGCGCCGGCTCGGTCGAGCGCGCGAGGGCCCATTGAATCTTCGGATGCGAGTGATCCGATCGCTGGCGTGGCAGGGCCAGGCGACCCTCGCCGGGCAGATGCTCTCGTGGGCCGCCTCCGTGGTCGTGATCCGCCTCCTGGATCCCACCGACTACGGCCTGATGGCCAGCGCCGGCGTTCTCCTCGGCCTGATCGCCGCAATCTCCGAGCTCGGCGTCGGCGCTGCCGTAGTCCAGGCGCGCGAGCTGGATCGCACTCGCCTGCGTGATCTCCAGACCCTCGTCCTGATCCTCGCCTTCGGCGGGGCGCTGGTCACCGCCGCCTGCGGTCCTGCGCTCGCGCGCTTCTTCTCGGAGCCGCGCCTGGCCGAGCTGGCTCCGGCCCTCGCCCTGACGCTGCCGCTCGCAGCGCTCTACATGCTGCCCCAGTCTCTGGCCCTGCGAGATCTGAGCTTCGACCAGAAGGCGATCGCAGACGTCTCCGCGGCGCTCGTCACCGCCGCCTTCACCCTCGGCCTCGCCCTCCAAGGCGCGGGCGTCTGGGCGCTCGTCGGCGGCGTGATGGGCGGCCACGTCGCGCGGATCGCGAGCTATGCGGTGCTCCAAAGGACCTGGATCTGGCCCTCCTGGTCGATCGCGGGCGCCTTCCAGTTCGTGCGTTTCGGAATGCTCGCCTCGGTCGATCGATTGATCTGGTTCCTTCTGACGAGCGTCGATCTCCTGATCCTCGGTCGGCTGTGTGGCGAGGAGATCCTCGGGGAGTACGTCGTGGCGTTGACGCTCGCGTCGCTCCCCCTCGAGAAGATCGCGCCCCTGATCACCCAGGTCTCGTTCTCGGCCTTCGCACAGATCCAGGGCGACCCCCGTCTGGTCCGCCGATCGGTCGTCACGAGCCTGCGCTTCGGCGCCTTCGCCTTCATTCCCCTGTCCTGGGGCGCCGCGCTCATCGCGCCCGCGGCCCTCCCGATCGTGCTCGGTGAGACCTGGGGCGACATCGTGCTGCCCTTCCAGATGCTCTGCATCGTCCTGCCGCTGCGTGCGCTCAGCGTCCTCGTCACGCCCGCGCTGTTCGGGACTGGCCGGGTCGACCTGAACATCTCGAACCTGATCGTGTCCCTCGTCGTCATGGCCGGGGCCTTCTTCGTCGGCGCGAGACACGGTCTCGAGGGAGCCAGCTGGGCCTGGCTGCTGGCCTATCCGATCGTCTTCCTGATCACCCAGGCGCGGGCGCTGCGGGCGCTCGACGTCTCCCTCGTCGACGTCCGGAGGGCCTGCATGTCGAGCGTCGCGGCCGGATTGCTGCTGGTCGGCGCCGTCACCGGCGTCGGGACGCTCTTTCCCGGGAGCCCGGAGCTGCTGCTCGCGCTCGGCATCCCCCTCGGCGCGCTGATCTATCTGGGCGGGATCCGACTGATCGATCCGGAGCTGATCGACGAGATCCGCGCGCTGATCTCCTCCGGAGCACGACCGGACGACGAGAGAACGGCAGACGCCTGACGCTCCGGAAACCTGCGTCAGGCCTTCTTCAGCACCCGAACCCGGACGTACTGGTCGAAGGCGAACTTCCCGTCGACCCGCTCGGCCAGGCGCTCGAAGCGCTCGATGAACTCGTCGCGCCGCTCCGCCATGCGCGCCGCCCGCCGCGGGTCGATGCCGACGATACGCTTCGCGAATCCCTCGGCCGAATCGAGCAGCATGCGGGTCGTGTAATTCGTCTCGTCGACCGGCTCGAAGCCGAGCGAAGGTGCACGATCGAGCGCCTCCTGCGCGTGCGCCCGGACCTCGGTCTCGTCGTCGATCAGGCTGACGACCTCGTGCCCCGCGCCGAGACAGAGCGGCTCGGCGACGTAGAGCGTGCCGCCCGGGCGCAGGACCCGGCGGGCCTCGCGCAGGGCGTCGAGCATCGCCTCGCGCGGCACGTGGTGGAGCGAGAACGACATCGTGACCGCGTCGGCGCTCGCATCCGGCAGGGGCAGGTCCTGCCCGACACCCTCGAGATAGGCCTCGGGATGGGTCGGATCGGCTTCGCGAGCGAGGCGCAGCATCTCCTCCCCACACTCGACGCCGATCCCATCGGCGCCCTGACTGCGCAGCCAGCGCACGAGCTCGCCGGAGCCGCAGCCGACATCGACGACGCGGCGTCCTTCGGGCGCGACGAAGCGATTCACCATCTCGTCGCGATTGGATCGCTCGAATTGCACACGGACCTCCCCGACTCGTTCACCGCCCGCCGGCCGCGCATCCCTCGGCTCGCACGGGCGCCCCGGCTCGCCCTCGAGCCCGGCCGCGCCCGAGCCCCGCGACCATCGCGAGCCCGACCCCGAGCCCCGCCGCGAGCCCCGGCTCGGGGACCACCGCGAAGCTCATCGCCTGCTCCGCGATCGATGCCGAGTCGCTATCGACATGAAGACTCGCGATCGGACCGTCGAACCGCAAGATGCCGTCGAAGAAGCCCGAAGACGGGAGGGTCAGTCGGGTATTGGCGTTGGAGACCGTCGCGCCGACCAGTCCGGACGCGATCGTGAACGGCCTGTCGAACTGATAGGTCACCGCAGTCGACCCGGCTCCCACGCCCCGCCAGTACTTCAGGTAGAGCAGCAAGGTCCCCGTCGCCGGCGAGAGCGTGAGCGTCCAGTCGGAGCCCGTCGCATAGGTCAGCGACCGCGCGTTCGAGCACTGCTCCTGGGCAGCGAAGTCCGGCCCGCGGAGCGGGAAGGTGTCGAGGCCGGGGCTAGCGAGGTTCGCGACCGTGACGGCGATCCCGTCCGCGACGCCGACCCCGGGCGCACTCCAAGTGACGGATCGGGGACCGGGACAGGACTCGAGCCGGGCGCTCACCGCCGCGTTCGCAGGGAACGTCACGAGGGCCGTCGAGACTGAGCCGCCGAACTGAATCGGCAGACGATCGGTGAAGCGCGGCGGGGCGTCGGGCGCGGCGGGATTCGCGAGGGCGAAGCTCGAGGGCGCGAGTCGGACATCGGCCGAGAAGGAGAGCGGCGCTCCGAAGAGCTCGGCGACCGTCGCGAATCGGACTGAGTCGAACAGGCCGCTGAAGTTGTCGTTCGAGAATTCGAGCTGGACCACCCCGAGCTTCGCGACGTGGCCGCCGATCGTGAGAGTGGCCCCGCTGGCCGGGAACCGTGCGAGATTGGGATTCAGGCTCCCGTCGAGATCGCCGGCATCCGTCTCGACGAAGGCCACGAGGGAGAACGGCGTCCCGTCGGTGGACGTCACGGCGAGCCCGTCGCCCTGGAGCGCCCAGGGATTGCCCGAGGCCGCCGTGGCTTCGACGAAGCCCGTCCAGGCATAACGCACCACGTCGGCCCGGGCGCCCGCCGCCCCGAGGAAGACCGAGAGCAGAAAGCCAATCAGCCCCGACCGCCCGAAGCGTCCGCGCCGGATCGATCCGAGTCGACCTCGCCCCGATGAGTCGGGATTCTCTCCTCGTCGGTCCGGAACGAGCCGCGTCGCGCGTCGAGGTCGCATCTTGATCTGCCTCCCCTCCGGAGATCGTCGGAGACGATCGATTCGGATCGGGCGATCACGAAGTCCCGCTCGGCATCGGGCCCGGGAGCCGATATCGTCGCCGCATCGGTCGCGCTCTCGGCCGCAAAAGGAGCCCCATGTCCCGAGGCAAAGTCGTCGAGATCCCGGAGGCGAGCCGCCAGATCCTCGCCGCCAACGCCCTGGGCATCCTGACGACGATCCGCGCGAAGGACGGCCTGCCGTCGACCAATCCCGTCGGCTACGTCTGGGACGGCGAGTCGGTCGGGATCTCGACGATCGCGAGCCGCGTCAAGTACAAGAACCTCCTCGCCAATCCGACGATCGCCTTCTGCGTCGTCGACCAGGCGGACCACACGCGCTACGTCGAGCTCCGCGGCTGGGCCACGCTCGAGCCCGATCCCGATCGCAGCTTCCTCGATCGCCAGTTCCGGCGACAATCCGGAGGCCAGGGAGCCCCGCCCGACCTCGACCCGCCGAACGAGCGGCGCTTCGTCATCCGGATCCATCCCGAGCAGGTCTCGAGCCCGGTCTTGTACGGCGGGCGGTTCGCCCGGTAGTCGGCTTCGACCGGCACGGGGTCGCACTTCGCCTCGACTCCCTCCGCGCCAGGCCCGCACCGGCTCGCCCTACTCCCGCCACTCCACGAGCCCGCTCCACGCCGTCGCCAGCACGACGAGCCCGAACGCGATGCGATACCACGCGAAGGGCACGAAGGTATGGCTCGCGATGTAGCGAAGCAGCCAGCGGACACAGGCCCAGGCGGCGAAGAACGACACGACGAGCCCGACCCCGAAGAGCGGCAGGTCCTGAATCGAGAGCAGCGCGCGCTCCTTGTAGAGGCTGTAGACCCCCGCGCCGACGAGCGTCGGAATCGCGAGGTAGAAGCTGAAGTCCGTGGCCGCCTGGCGCGACAGCCCGAGCAGCATGCCGCCGATGATGGTCGCCCCCGATCGGCTGGTCCCCGGGATCATCGCGAGACACTGGACGAGGCCGACCTTGAGCGCGTCGACCGGCGTCATCTCGTCGACGGAGTCGATGCGCACCGCTGATGCCGGGCGGGCCTCGGCCCAGAGGATCACGAAACCGCCCACGATGAACGCGACGGCGACGACCGGCGCATTGAAGAGATGGGCCTGGATCGCGCTGCCGAGGGCGAGACCGAGCACCACCGCCGGCAGGAAGCCGATCGCGACGTTGATCGCGAAGCGCCGGGCCGCCGGGCTGCGACCGAGCCCGGTCAGCGTCTCCCAGAGCCGCGTCCAATAGACGAGGATCACGGCGAAGATCGCGCCGGTCTGGATCGCGATGTCGAAGACCTTGGCCTTGTCATCGGAGAATCCGAGCAGCGAGCCCGCCAGGATCAGATGACCGGTCGAGGAGATCGGCAGGAACTCCGTCAGCCCCTCGACGATCCCCATCACGACGGCCTTGAGCAACAGGATCAGGTCCAATGCGAGCCCCCCTCGACGCTGCGCGGCGGAACATAGCCACAAGCCACCCGATGCGAGGTCGATCGGGCCGGCCTGTTCTAGTCTGGAGAGGTTTCACGCCCGATGGAACCAGAAGCCATCGAACCCGAATGAGAGGAAGAGGAAAATGGAGATCGACTACGGCCCCCTCGCGGGCCTGATTGGAACCTGGAAGGGGGACAAGGGACTCGACGTCGCGCCCGAGCCCGACGGCGTCGAGAAGACGCCGTACTACGAGGTGATCGTCTTCGAGGCCGCGGGCGACGTCGAGAACTACGTCGTGCAGCGTCTCGCGATCGTCCGCTACCACCAGACCGTGATGCGCAAGAGCAATGGCGAGGTCTTCCACGACCAGCTCGGCTACTGGCTCTGGGATCCGGCGTCGAAGACGGTGATGCAGACGCTGACGATCCCGCGCGGAGTCTGCGTGACGGCGGGCGGGAAGGCGACGGGGACGGCGCCGGGCCCCGTCGTGCTCGAGGTCCGCGCCGCCCTCGGCGATCGCGACTGGCCCGTCGCGCAATCCCCATTCATGCGGGACCATGCGAGCACCGTCGCCTTCGAGCACAAATTGACCGTCGATGGAGATCGCCTCGCCTACGCCGAGACGACGACCCTCGAGATCTACGGCAACCCGCGCTTCGCGCATACGGACGCGAACGAGCTGGTGCGCTCCTAGACCAGCGCTCGTCGCGTCGGACATGAGGAGACCGATCATGATCGTCCATGGCGTGAAGTTTTCGCCCTTCGTCGCGAAGGTGATCGTCGCGCTCGAAGAAAAGCAGGTCGCGTACACCGTCGAGCCGCCGGCGCCGACGCTCCATCCGCTCGGGAAGATGCCCGTGCTGCGTGACGGCGACGTCGTGATTCCCGACTCGTCGGCGATCTGCGCCTATCTCGAGCGCAGGTTTCCGGCGCCGGCCCTCTATCCCGACGATCCGGCCGAGCTCGGACGCGCGCTCTTCCTCGAGGAGTACGGCGACGCGGGCATGGCCGAGGGCTGGGGCGAGGTCGTGCTCGAACGGATCGTGAAGCCGCAGATGCTCGGGCAGAAGACGGACGAGGCGCGTCTCGCAAAGCTGCAGGACGTGGTCCGCGAGCGCTGGATGGGCTCGCCCCGCTCCGCCGGCGGGAGTCCCATCCCCGCCGTCTTCGACTACCTCGAGTCGCAGATCCCGAAGGACCGGGACACCCTCCTCCCCCGCTTCGGCATCGCGGACGTCGCCATCGGCGCCCACCTCGGCTGGCTCGAGGCCGGCGGGATCGAGATCGACGGGAAGCGCTGGCCGCGCGTCGCGCGCTATGCCGAAGCAATTCGCGCGCGACCGTCCTTCGCCGCCGCGCGCGCGTGAGCGCCTGAGGGCCGGCGCCCGGAAGCCCGTCGACTCCGCGGCGGTCCCTGGCGGCGGTTCAATCGGCAGGGATCGAGTCCGGCGGTGATTCGTCCTCGTCCTCCGGCTCGACACAGCTCGGATCCGCCGGAAAGTCGACGAGTCCATCCCCATCGCCGTCGAGCCCGTCGTCGCAGGCGAGGATCGCCGATCGCTCGCTTGCGTCGAAGGCGGAGAGACAGCCCGCGTCCTCCCCGAAGTCGATCCGGCCGTCGCGGTCGTCGTCGCGTCCGTTCGAGCACGCGAGCTCGCAGACCCGCTCGCCCGGCACCGCGAAGGCGAGCGCCGAGAGAGGCACGACGACGCCGTTCGACGCGATGCCCTCGAACACGAAGTCGCGCGAGACGCGCAGGGAGGTCAGCGTGCCCGGGCCATGTCCGTCCTGCTCGAGGCGCAGGACAGCCGCCTGCTCCGCGAGGCGGGACCGGCCGACACCGAAGTCGATCGCGATGCGTTGGTCGCTCTCCCCGTACTCGCGCGCATATCGAATCAGCACGGGTGTCTCGTGAGGCGCGAGCCAGTCCCCATCCTGCTCGACGGCCGCGAGCATGCCCTCGGCATCGAAACGCAGACGACCCCGGCCGAGGGGCGGCCCCGCCCAGACCGGGCCCCCGAAGTTCGAGAAGACACCGACGAGATTCTCGGAAATCTCGAGGGCGACGGGCGGTGGACTCCCAGGCGCAAACTCGAATCCGGGCTCCGTCGTCGAGCCCGTCGTCCATTCCGTCGGTACCGCCCCGACCCATCCCAGCGCGTTGCTCAAGCTGGCCAGGACGCTCACCTCGCCGTCCATGCTCACGGAGACCCGGGGCGACGCAACCCGCCTGCTCGGATCTTCGACGACGAACCAGCTCCAGAGGTCCGGGCCGCTGCGCACCAGGCGCAGCTCGAGACCGTCCATGCGACCGAGCGAATCGAAGACGCTGATCCAGACGGAGGGGCCGACGCCGTCGGGAGCTCGGATCGCGTCCGGGGGGAGCTCGACGATGGCCTCCGTCGCCGCGCGCTCGAGCTCGAGGGTGACCTCCGTCGTCGCGCGGGGCGGCATCATCCGCATGGGGATCCGCGCGTCGGAGCGCTTCGCGTCCTGCAGGCCGCTCACCGGATCGATCCGGTGGCCCAGAAAGCGTTGTCGGGCATTCGGAACGAGCCGCCCGCTCGCGTCGACGAAGGGCAGGACGCCTTCGCCTCCGATCGGATCGCCTCGCAGCCGCGGGTCGAGCAGACAGGCCCGCGTCCGTCGCTTCGGCGGCGAGATCTGGCGGTCTCCCGACTCGAATCGCTCGACGGAAAAGGAGCTCGCGAACAGCGTGGTCGCGTCGTGTCCGTTTCGCAGTCGAAGCGCGAGTCGTTGTTCGGGATGGATCTCGTTCGGATCCCCGGATCCGAAGCCCGGCGATGGCTCCGCGGGCACGACGACCTCGACCGTCTCGGGACCGATCAGCTCGCCGCGGGCGTCGAAGCGGAAGACCGTCCAGGCGCCGGGCGGCACCCCGAAGCCCAACGGCAGCTTCCCAAAGATCGACGGCGTCGCAGGGACGACGGGCGGCGTGACGGCGACGACCCACTCCAATCCGCCCCGCCGCGCCCAGTGGATCTCGATCCGACGAGATCGCCCGCGCGGATCCCGGATCGACGTCGAGAGCGTCGCAGCCGGAACGAGGGTGGGCGAGGGAAGAGGCGTCGATCCGCCGCGAAAGAACTCGTACCAGGTCGAGCTCGCGTCCGGATCGAGGTTGACGACGACGTCGATTCGACGCGTCGGGCGATCGACGCGGCCCCCGGCAGCCGACGGTGCCGAGACCGGGCCGACCAGCGCCAGGAGGATCCCGACCCGGACGATCCGACTCGCACGAAGACCGAGCTTGCGTCGTCGGCTGCCCGCCATCGACTCGATGCCCCGAATGAGAGTGGCCTCGAATAGCAGGGGCGACGAACCGTGTCGTCCGGTCAAACACGGAGAGCGATGTCGTGCCGACAGGCCGCGATCGGATTCGACGGTCGCGAGACGGCCCCAGTTGCCTATCGTCGACTGGCTCGGACCTCGATCCCGGATCGAGAGAAGGGGATGCCGTGCGGTGGGTCGTACTCGCGAAGCTCGTCCTGGCCGTTGGCCTCACGCCCCTGTCTCCCGACCGGGCCGCCGCCGCGACCGATGGGGACTTCGCCGACCCGTCGGGCACGGTCTCGTTCCTGAACGTTCGCGACGAGCATGGACTCTTCGGCTCCGCCCATGCCAGCGCCGACAGCCTCGATTTCAGCCCGCGCGACTTCGAGGCTCGATGCGCGTCGTGTCCCGACCAGGGCGTTTCGAGAGATTCCCTGACCCTCGACATCCAGGCCCGCGGAGATCGAAGAATCGGCTACGTCAAAGTCCGCGAGGCCCTCGACTACACGCTCCAGTCCTTCGATCCCGACGGCTTCGCGGCAGTCCAGGCCTTCGTCACGATCCGGATCGCCATCACCGAGATCGATGGCCGCGCCGTCGATCTCCCGAGCAAGGCCTACTTCGTCGAATTCCAACCGTCGTCGGTCGCGAGCGTGCTCGGATCCGGCATGGCGCAGGGCGTCCTCGTCGGCTCGACGGGGCTCGTCGATCTCCGCGCTCTCGTCGACGAATCCGGCGAAATCGGACTCGCCACGCGCGTCCGGATGCAGCTCGGGACCGTCCTGTTCGCCTTCGCCGAGGGAGACGGCAGCGTCGCCCGGCTGGAGGTCGGCGATGCGGATTGGACGGCGTGGACGATGGGGCCGTACCAGCCGGTTCCCGAGCCTTCGACGAGCCTGCTGATGATGCTCGGATTGGCCGCGCTCTCTCGCCGGCCGCGATGGGACCGCTAGCGTCCGCCCCGAGGAGAACCCGTGAACCCCTATCGCGACCTGACCTATCTCGACGTCCGACTCGAAGCCGGCATCGCCGTCGTCTCCATGGCCGGCGGGCGCGCGGGCAACGCGCTCTCGGTCGAGGGCCACACGGAGCTCTCCGAGATCCTGCCGCGCCTCGGCCGCGACGACCGCGTCGACGCCATCGTGCTGCGCGGCGCGGGCGACGAGTTCTGCGTCGGTCCGACGCAGGAGTTCATGGATCGCGTGCGCGCGAACGATCCGGCCTTCGTCCAGCATCTGATGCGCGACGTGCGGGCGATCGTCCAGAGCCACATCGACCTCGACAAGCCGGTGGTCACCGCGCTGAACGGGACGACGTCGGGGGGCGCGCTCGCCTTCGCGCTCTTCGCCGACATCGTCGTCGCCGAGCGCCACGTCGTGCTCTCGGATCCCCACGTGCCGGCGGGCGTGGCGGCCGGGGACGGCGGCGTCCTGATCTGGCCCCTCGCCCTCGGCCTGCTGCGCGCGAAGCGCTTCCTCTATACGGGCGATCCGCTCCCGGCCGACGAGGCCCTCGCCCTGGGCCTCGTGACCGAGGTCGTCGAGCGCGGCGAGGCCGTCGCGCGGGCGATGCACTGGGCGAATCGCCTCGCGGCGATGCCGCGCTCGGCGCTTCGGCATACCAAGCGGGCGATGAACCAGTGGCTCCGGATCGGGCTCCCGGCCTTCGACGCGTCGTGGGCGGGGGAGATCCTGACGGTGAACCTGCCGGACGATCGCCCGCGCTGAGGCGACCGCCGCTCAGGGCGCGACGGCCGTCATCGAATCGAAGCCGTAGGGGTGGTACACGCCGAAGCAGGCGTTCTCGTGCATGCCGTAGCCGATCTCGCCGGTCGAGAGCTCCCAGCGGCAGAGCATCTCGTTGAGCCCCTGGATCTCGGCGAACTGCTTCGGGTCGCGCAGATCCCAGACGAGGCCCTCGACCGCGAGCGGACCCCGGTAGTGGCCGAGGCCCCAGCGCCCGTCGGGGCGATAGCCCGAGCCGCCGAGCAGATAGTTGGTCCGGAGCGGCGTCCCGACGACGGTCAGGTCCGTATGCGCGAAGGAGAGGCGCGTGCGCGCGATCTCGCGCGTGCCGGGCTTGAACGTGATCTCGTGCTTCGGGCTGCCGAGGTGGATGATCGGCTCGTCCGAGCCGAGCTTCGGGACCTTCACGGCCTCCTCCATGTGACGGCGGCCGTGGGCGTCCTCGTCGAAGTAGACCTTGATCATGAAGTCGTCGAACTGCATCGGGATCCAGTTGTGGAAATGCCCGAACTCGCCGGCGGGGCGGTACTTCGCGAGGATGCCCGGCGGCTCGGGCTCCCCCGTATTCGGCCGCACGCCCCAGGAATGATCCCGCGCGCCCTTCCAGCGATCCGGCGTGACGTCGAAGGTCCGACCGTCGACCCGGATCCGGCCCGACCAGTTGCCGACCTGGGCGAAGCGCGTCGTGTGCTCGGTCAGGCGATTGCCGACCCGACGGTAGGTCACGGGCTCCTCGAGGGCGGGGACGAAGCCGTTCCAGGTCAGATCGAAGTCGAGGTTCCACTCGTTGGGCGCACACCGGACCCGCAGCGTCTCGAGCCCCTTCACGACCTCGACCGAGAACGGGCCGACCGACGTGTTCAGCCGGTCATGGCCCAGCTCGCGCGACGCGCGCACGCAGTAGTGCTTGTCGCCCAGCGAGACCGTCACGAAGGCATCGAGCACGCCGAGGTTCGGGTACTGCCCCATGCCCGTGATCAGGAAGATCTCGTCGCTGCAGGAATGGCAGTTGAAGTAGTAGCGGTCGTAGAAGGCGCGGTCGCCGGTGTAGACGTGATCGAAGGTCTCGGGGGTCTGGTGGGCCAGGAAATCGTCCATCGGTCCGAGCGGCATGGGGTCTCCGGATTGGCGGAATTCTGGAAGGACGAGACTAGCGCGCATCTTCGCGAGCGGATCGCTTCGATCCGCGGGAGCCTGCTCCGCCATCAACCCCGGGTCGGCGGGGCCGCGGGCGGCGTCTCCTGCGTCCGGTCCCGCACGTGCACGTCCAGCTGCGGGAACGCGATCTCGATCTGATTTTCGGCGAAGACGCGGGCGATGTCGCGATGGAGCTCGTTCTGCGCCAGCTGCCGATCGGGAAGCGTGCCCACGAAGACGCGGAGCTCGAACTCGAGGGCGCTGGCGCCGAAGGCGACGAACTGGGATTGCGGCACCGGCTCGCGCAGGATGCGCGGATTGGCCGAGGCGACCTCGAGCAGCAGCGCGTGGACGCGATCGGGATCGGTGCCGTAGGCGACGCCGACCTTCGCGACGATGCGGGTCGTCGTGTCGGAGAGCGTCCAGTTGAGGAGCAGCCCCGTGATGAAGTTCTTGTTCGGGACCACGATCTCCTTGGCGTCGAAGTCGAGGATCGTCGTCGCCCGCGTCCGGATGCGTGTCACCCGTCCCGACAGATCGCCCACGCTGATCACGTCGCCCACCCGGAACGGTCGCTCGATGAGCAGGATCAGGCCCGAGACGAAGTTCGCGAAGATCTCCTGCAGTCCGAATCCGAGGCCGACCGTCAGCGCCGCAGCCATCCACTGGACCTGCGACCAGCGCATGCCGAGCAGCTGCACCCCGACCACCGTGCCCGTGATGGCGATCGCGTATCGGAGCAGGCTCGAGATCGCATAGCGCGAGGCCGCGTCGATGCGCGTCTGGGAGAGCAGGCCGAGCTCGATCAATCCGGGGAGATTGCGCGAGCCGATGACGGTGAGCGCCAGGGTCGTCAGCCCGAAGAGCACCGCCATCAGGCTGACCGGTCGGTCGATCGGAACGCCGTCGGGCCCCATCTCGCCGAAGGACCAGAGCGTGACCTCGTCGAGCCGCGTGATCGCGGGCAGGACGGTGGCCCAGACCCAGACGAGGCCGACGACGAGCAGGCCGATCCGGAGCGCGCGCAGGAGGCTCCGGGTCTGCGCGCTCACCTGCTCGAGGGTGATCTCCGGCGCGATCTCGCGCGGCGCGCCGCCCTCCGCCGAGGCGTTCTGCCCGGCCAGGCTCCGGCGCTCCTCGGCCTGCCGGAGCGCCAGGCGACGCTCGCCGAGCAGGAACCAGCGGCCGAGCACACCGACGGCGAGCGAGACGGCGATGAGCACGCCGATGCTCGCGAGCGTCGCGTGGAAGAGCACGTCGGCGGAGTAGACGTAGCCCGCGACGGCCAGCACGGCGACGACGGCCGCGCCGAAGGGCAGCGCCACGCGCAGGAGTCGGCGGATCATCGAGGGCTCGGTCTCGACGCCGCGTTGGACCCAGATCTGGCCGACGTCGAGCAGGCGCCAGAACGCCCATGCGAGCACGACGCACGAGAGGACGACGGCCAGGCGCGCCTGCACGTCGTTGGGCAGGTCGAGATTGCGGATGAACGCGAGCGCCGTCACGAAGAACAATGGCAGCACGATCGCCGCGGCGCGCGGCAGGACGTGACGGATGGCCTCTCGACGCGCCCGCATCCAGCGGAAATGCGCGTGGCCGAGGCCGTTCTCGATGGCGGTCCAGCCGAGCAGCTGGACCGAGAGCAGGGGCAGGACGAGCGCCGCACAGGCGCGCCCGAGCGAATCGCTGTAGCGCCCGGGCGTCCCCGCGCGCTGGAGCAGCTCGCCCACCGCGGTGAGCACCGCAGGACCGGGCAGCGCCGCGAGCAGCGTCCACGCGAACGCCGTCAGCGTCACACCGATGTGATCCTCGCCGATCTGACGGGTGATGGCGGCCTGAGCCAGGATGCGCTCCGGGGCCCGTCGCCTGAGCTCGAGCAGGAGCAGCAGGAGGAGCACGCCGGCGACCGTGACGACGGGGTGGGCGACGATCTCGTCGCGCACGAGACCGGCGGTCGTGATCCAGCGGGAGGTCTTCAAGAGATCGGACAAGCCCTCCGGAGCTCGGCCGAGCCAGGACGAGTCCATCGGCGGATGACTCGGAATCCAGAGCAGATGGCGATCGAGGAGCTGGCGCAGCGTCTGCGTCAGGTCGAGCTGCTCCTGTACCGCGAGCTCGATCTCCTCGAGCGTCTCGATGCGTCGCTGCAGGATCGGCTCGTAGAGCGCGAAGAGCTCGACGCGCCTTCGAAGCAGGGGCTCGAGCGCATCGCCGCCGGTGGCCAGCCGCCCCTCGTCGGCCGCCTGAACCTCGCTCGACTCCCGCAGGGCGCGCGCCGCGTCGGGGATGTCCGCGAGCCGGCGCTGATCCTCGCTCTGCACCACACGGCGCAGACGCAGCTCCGCGAGCTCCCCCTGGATATCCTCGAGCCGGCGGCGAACCCGGGCCGTCGGCTCGAGTCGACGACGTTCGCTCCAGAGCCAACGTCCGACGCCCGCGCTGGCGCCGCCGAGCTCGATCCGCGTTCGACTGTCCTCGAGCGCCGTCGCGACCCGCTCCCGCGCGAGCTTCGCACTCGATCGCTTCTCGCGGTCCGAAGCGAGACGATCGCTCTGCTCGAGGATCTCGTCGCCGAGGGCTCGGTTGTTCCGCTCGAACGTCGCTTCGATCGTCTCGCCCGTGACCTTCTCCGTCGGCGTCTCCGTCAGCCGGCGGACGCGATGCTCGAGCTCGACGCGGGCCTTCTCGGCGACACGGGCCTGCAGCCATCGGATCCGGTCGAACGAGAGCGTCCGTCGAAGCCGGAGGTCGTGGATCTTCCGCTCGTACAGGCGCTGGCGTTCGAGGCTCGTCTCCTGCTCGACCCGGTGCAGCTCGAGCTCCGCCTGCGCGCGGTGGAGCTCGCCCATCGCGCGGAGCCGACGGGCTTCGGTCAGCAGCGCCGGCTCCTCCTCGGACGACGCGAGCGGCTCGGAGAACGCATCGATCTGACGCCTCAGCTCGGCCATCTGGCGCGCCGTCTCGATCGGTCGCATGAGGATTCCGGCGAGCTCGGCCTCGGAAAGCTCGAGCTCCTCCGTGAGGCCGGCATCGACGTCACGCTGGCGATCGAGCAGATCTTCGAGGGCTTCCGAATCGGCGTCCGCAGAAAGCCGCGCGCTCCACTCCGCCAGGGCCTGCGCGGGATCCAGCTCGAGCGTCGGGGACCCTTCGTCGCGACGACTCGACGACTCCGCCGCCTCGGCGCGCAGGGACGCGATCTGCTCGCGCAGCTCCGTCGCCCCGCGTTCGCTCGCCGATGCGGCATCGAGGTGGGCGGTCGCGGCGTCGCGCTGCACCCCTTCGAGCGGGCTCGAAGCCAGCTCGCGGCGAAGATTCTCGAGCGCACGCTGGGCGTCGACCTCGAACCGTGTGACCGTCGGCAGGCCGAGCCCCGGCCTCGCCCACACCGCCAGCATCATCCACGGCACGAGAACCGAGAACAACACCATGGGTCGGGCGCATCGCATCGGCCCACCCTAGTCGCGCGGACGCCCTGCTGCAAACGGGCGCGATGCCGCGCTCAGTGCGCCGATTTCTGCAGCTTCGCGAAGATCCCCTCGAGCTCGGAGGCCATCAGCTTGCTCCCGATCGAGCGCTTCGCGCCGCCCCCGAAGCCCGCCACCTGGTCGGTCGAAGTATGGTTCGCGTAGATCACGATCGAGCCACCCTGGGCCGGCAGGATGCCCGCCACCGCCTGCTCGCCGTTGAAGCCCTCGCTGACGTAGTACTGCCGCTGCATCACGAGAAACGCCTCGCCGTCCGGAACGACGAGGCCGTGGACGAGCACGATCGTCGGCGCACCGTGGGCCATCAGGTGGACCCACTTGAAGGTGCTCACGCTGCCGGCCGGCTGAGCCTTCGGATAGCCGAGCATCGCCGCATAGGCGTTCGGCGCGTGCTTCTGGAGGTTCTTCAGGCTCTCGAGCGAGACGCGCAGGTCGTCGGCCGCGGACCGCGTCGCGGCCCCGCGCGCGAAGGGTGCGATGCCCGCGAGCCCCTTCGCATGGTAGGCCTGGTAGCGCGCGAGGAGCGCCTGCCGGACGTGCGACTCCACCTCCGCGACCGGCGCCGTCACCGGCAGCCGGCCGAAGGCCGAACGCTCCTCGGTCGAGAGGTTGAGGCTCGGGTCGACGGTTCCCGTGTATCGACGGGCCCGCACAGCCCCGCCCGGCGAGAGGACGAGCCCCTTGAAATCATCGATCGTCCCCGCCGCCGAGATCGTTCCCCCGGCGATCGTGTTCGAATCGACCTTCAGGAGGAGGCCCTGCTGAAGGTCCTTGACGAGGATCGCCGGCGTGACCGGGGCAAAAAAGGCGAAGGAGGTCGCGAGGTCCCGCTCATGGGTCGCAGCCACCCTCCGCGCGACGATCTGGCCTTCCTGGACCTGCGCGATCTCCCCCGCCGAGAGCCCGAGATCGGCGAGCAGGGCCGCGGCGGCGGGCAGCTCGGCGCGGGCCGGCGTGCCGATCGTCCAGGAAAGAAGCAACAGCCCTGCGATCCGGATCATCCGTCCCATGATTCACTCCTGTCGCGATCCGGATCGCGTGCCGAGGGTCGACCGCGCACCGCCGCGGCTGCCGAGTATGTCATTCGGAGCGCCTGAAGGCCCGAAAGCCCGGATTCCCGGCAATCGGTGACCTGGCGCGCCCGTGGCGATTTTCCGCGCACGGAATGGGGGGCGGGGGATAGAATGACACGAGCTCCAGACAGGACGTGGCCCGGGAACGCGGCCCGAGGAGGCGATATGTGGGGATTGGAGAACTGGGGCGAGCTGATCTGGGGAGGCCACGCCGTCCCGGGTCTCTCCGTCGGCATGCTGCTGATCTTGATGGGATGCTGCTTCGCCGCCGGCGGCTATTTCCTGCGACCGGGCTCGAAGTCCCGACGCGGCTCCGTCGCCGCGGCGATCCTGCTCGTCGTGCCGCTCTCGGTCGCCGCGTTCGCCCTGCCGCATGTCTTCACGAACGGAACGATCGCCGACGCGGACGAGGTCAACGCCAACTTCTCGGCGATCACGAACGCCCTCGACGTCGCGAGCTGTCCGGTGGGCATGACCCGGATCGAGATGCCCTACGCCATCCTCTGCCGCGCCAACGGACCGGTCGCCAGCTGGGATCAGGCGGCGAGCTACTGCTGGGACAGCTACCGCGCCCATCTCTGCAGCCCGCAGCAGTGGCGCGACGCGGTCTGCATCTCCGGGCTCTCGAGTCCGGGCGCGTCCTGGACCAACGCGCAGACCGGCGCCTCGACGGCGGGGGCGATCTCCGCGTGCACGACGGATGCGTTCTCGTCGATCCCGACGACGTCCCAGCGGGTCGCCGCGTGTTGTCTCGAGTGGGCGCGGTATTGAGGGGGCATGAACCCGAACGCCCGAGATGAGGAGGAATCCCGTCCATGATCCACTACGCCGACCCGCCCATCCTGCTGCACGACGTGGTCGACGACCTCGATGCGGTCGTCGGGATGCTCGAGCGCAATGCGCCCTACCATCCCCTCGGCGGATGGTTCCGGCCGGGCGTCGAGGCCGACCGCCCGACGAGCACGCTCTGGTTCCAGAAGGACTGGGTCCATGCGGACCTCGCGGTCCCGGGCTCCGACCTCTTTCTCTGGCACGCCCGCGTGATCGAGGCGGCGAAGCGCTTCTACGACGCGGAGGTCGTCGTCCCGCATACCCTCTACGTCAACCTGATGACGTCGATCGAGCGGAGCGGCCCGGCGCATACCGACAACCCGAAGTTCCGCGGCCGCGACCGGGCCAACACGCCGATGTTCCTGCTGCGGGCGATGCTCTGGTCGGGCCTCTTCGATCGCTGGTCGATCGTGCAGGCGACCTCGATCTGGTGGATGAACGACGTCGAAGAGGGCGGCCTGCTCTACTGGCCCGAGGGCCCGGACAAGCCGCCCCATCGCCACGCCGACGCGATGGCCAACACCGCGCTCGTCGGCGACAACCACGGCATGTTCCACCAGGTCGAGCCGGTCGGGCCCTTCGCGAAGGAGCCGATCCGCGTCACCCCCCGCGCCGAGCTCGCCCCCGTCGGCGACGGCAGCGGCGAGTGGGCCGTGCGCGATCGCGGCGTGGTGAAGCTGCGCGCCCCCCTCGATCGATTCCGCGTGAGCGTGCTCTGGAAGGCCGACATCCATCCGACCGAGGACGAGCGCCGGCGCCTCGAGCAGGACACGCTCTCCCTCGAGGACGTCGCACGGATCTTCGACGCGGACCTCGCTGCGCGGGGCGTCGATCTTCGGATCGACCTCGCACGCATCGCCGACCCCGGCCTCAAGGACGCCCTTGCCGAGTTCTATCCCGAGGCGATCCCGATCGGGGCGCGGCCTTCGACGTTCGACGGCTACTGAGGATCGTTCGCGCGAACGCCTCGTGTGAAGGACTTCACACGACGGGCGCTTTCCCGCGCTCCGCCACCTCCGGGCGCGAGCCGATCGCTCGACCTCCGCCGATTCCTGACTGTGTCGGGCCAATCCGGTCCCGAATCCAGCCAGGAAGAACGAGATGCAACGACTCCTTCGCCCCGCGACCCTCGCCCGTGCAATCCTTCGCCGATCCGGCTGCCTGCGCCGCGCAGCGGCGGCCCTGCTCGCGCTCCTGCTCCCGTTCGTCGCCCCGGACTCGGCCCGCGCCATGTCGCAGCGGACCGGCGACTTCGAGCTCGAGATGGACGCCCCCTGGCGCATGGAGCCCCGCGGCGCGAACAAGCAGTACGGTGCGATCCCGATCCAGGTCAGCATCCACGACGCGGACCAACCGAGGACCGCCCACGATCGGCGATTGCAGCAGATCATCTCGGTGATGCAGGGCTATCCGGCCATGCAGGTGGTCTTCGCCTATCTCGAAGGGCCGATCGACGCGCTGATGGGTCCGATCGACGAGATCCTCGGATGGTTCGGGGTCGACGTCGTGCCCCACGGCGAGCTGCCGCCGGTCCTGACTCTCGATCGCTTCGAGTGGCTCGGCATCGACGAAGAGATCAACGGCCAGTTCGTGCGCCGCCAGACCTTCACCCTCGCGAACATCCACGAGGTCGAGCGCACCATCGGACTCTGGCAGCACGACCCAACGCAATCGGGCCCCGAAGTCGGGACGACGCCGCCCGCGCGCCCCGCCTACTCCCTCTGCCGGCGATGGCAGGGTCAGGACTGCTCGGCCTTCGCGCCGCTTCGGACCACGAGCGAGTGGCATCTCACGGCCCTGTACACACCGTCGAGCGCGACACCCGGTCGGGACGTGCGGCTGCGGACGGTGCTGCGCGTGACGACGGTGCGCAACGGCGTCGCCGCGATCCAGAACTATCAGCGCATCCTGACGGTCCATCTCGGCGAGGAGCCGCTGCCGAAATTCGATTCGGAGTGGAGCTATGGCGATCTCCACTACCACTCGCAGGGAACGGACAACGACGGCGAGTCGGGATACTCCTATCGCGGGACCGTGCAGGCGATGGGCGCGCTGGGGCTCGACTTCGCCTTCGCGACGGACCACGCCTCGAACAGCCCGCAGATCGGCTCGGCGCGCCCGATCTTCACCGACGAGCTCGTCCAGCCCCTGACTCGCGGCCTGCGCGACATGAGCCCGGATCGCTTCGCGTTCGGCATCGATCTCCTGAACGGCCCATTCGGCGCCAATCGCCAGGTCACCTCCCATCCCCGCAGCGCGGGCAACGGATTCGACCTCGTGGCTCCGCAGCTCTTCCTCGGCGCCGAAGTCGACATCGTCCCCGAGACGCTTCCCGGCGAGACGAGCTCCTACTTCTTCTGCATGAACGTCCCCGAGATCCTGCGCGCCCTCGACCAGCAGACCTTGTTCCCGATTCAGGGTTGGTGTCCGTCGATGTCGAACCCGCAGCCCGATGGCCGCGAGCTCCTCTTCGACGTGCAGGGACCGGCCGGCGGCAATCTGCTCTCGAATCGCTTCTACGCCCGCCAGCACCTGCTCCATCTCCCGGTCGACGGCCAGCGCAAGGGCGCGTTCATCGCGAGCAACACCAGCAAGTACGGCGGCGGCACGCGGCGGCTCGGCGAGATCCTGAACGTCGAGCTCGCCCAGCGCCAGAAGGGTTATGTGTTCCTGGCGCATCCCTTCGCGCAGGGCCGCGGCGAGGGCATGGGGAGCCTCGGTCCGGACCTCATCTCCTACACGTCGGCCCAGCTCAACGACGCGTTCGACTCGCCCTACGTCCTCGGCCTCCAGATCTGGAACGAAGACTCGGCCTTCACGGCCAAGGCCAACGATGCGTCGCCCTTCCCGTCGCCGCTCTGGGAGGACCAGCATCAGCCCTTCCATTTCAGCGACTTCCAGAAGTGGGACCTCCTGCAGCTGCGCGGGCTCGACAAGGCCCGGACGGCCTCGCTCTCCTGGCTGCCCGCGGGCCAGCCGCGGCGGATCTTCGCTGCGGGCGGCTCCGATGCCCACGGCGACTTCAACTATCGCCGCGAGGGCTACTTCTTCGGGACCGAGAACGTGACCTCGACCGCGATCGGCAAGCCGCGCAACCTCGTCCACGTGGGAGTCCCGGCCGGCGCGCCGATCACGAACGGCTCGGGCACGGGGCGCCCCGTCTCGCAGACGCAGGTCGTCGATGGACTGCGCAGCGGCAACTTCTCGATCACCAACGGCCCGGCGGTGCGCGTGATGGTCGACGTCAACAAGAACGGCGTGGTCGACGGCTCCGACGTGCCGATGGGCAGCGTGTACAAGCAGGTCCACGACGGTCCCTTCCAGATCATCGTCGAGTGGAAGTCGTCGCCGGAGTTCGCGCCGGTCGAGGAGATCGATCTCATGGTCGGCGTTTGGGCCGCGGCGGTCAGCGAGGGCATGATCTACACGCGCGCCTGGGACCTCCCGATCGCCAACTTCGACAACAGCTACATCCAGCCCGGTACGGGGAAGGTCTTCGTCGAGACGCCGAACATGCCCTACTGGTACGATCCGAACCCGCAGAACGCGCTCTTCGTGCGACCGACCCCGGCCCAGGCCTACGCCGGCCAGTACGTCGTCACGATCGATCCGGCGCAATACCCGGTCGGCACCGGCGCCTGCATCCACTCGGAGCCCGTCCCGGCGAAGACGACGAGCACGACGACGAAGGCGCTCACGGGGACGACGACGACCCTCGCGAGCCGGACGAGCGTCGCCGCGGCCGCGAAGACGACGACGGGCACGACGACGGGCGGCACGACCGGCGGGTCCACGGGGACGGTCGTGTACCTGAAGAAGTCGCTCGACAGGACCCTTGAGGATCTCTTGAACGGGGTCGTCGACAACCCGCCGCCGCCCTGCATCCGCCGCGAGTTCCAGAAGGCGACCCGACCGGATCGCATGTTCGTCCGCGCCACGGTCCGCAATGCCGTGGCGCCCGACTCCGCTGCGTTGTGCCTCGATGCGCCCTTGCCCGACGATCCGCGACCCCAGTGCGTGCGCCGCAGCGCGTACTCGAATCCCGTCTGGGTGAACATCGAGCCGTGCACGACCCCGCTCTCCTGCATCCAGGCCGATACGACGGCCGGGGTCACCGACCTCCTCGCCACCGACGGCGGCGCGAGTGGCGGCGCCGGTGGAGGCTCGACCGGGCCGACCACGAACCCGACGCTCGGCACCGTCGGCGCCTTCTCGACGACGCTCCAGACGAGCCCGACGAGCGGGACGACGACCACGACGCCGACCCTCGGCATCACGGCCGTGACGGGGACCTCGAAGCTCATGACGGTCTCGAAGTAGGCGGGTCGGGCTCGGACGCGCTCCGCCTCGAAAAGCGAAGGCCGCACGGACCGGAATCCGTGCGGCCTTTCCGCCGTTCTCGAGTCGAGCTCGCGCGAGCCAGGGAATTTCCACCCAGTCCTGGATGGAAGGCCAGCACGGACTCGACGGGGCTTCGATGCGAGCCGGGCTCCGGCACACCGCACCGCCCCTGGCTACGCTGGCTCATCCCCAATCGCGACGGCCCGCGCCGCGCGCGCCGAGCCGAGGCCATCGGCCAGGAGAACGCCATGCACGAAGCCAGCACCCAGAAGTTGATGGATGATCTGCGCACCGTGATCGCCGACGCCGAGGCGCTGATGGCGGCGACCGCGGAAACGGCCGGCGCCGGAGTTCGGGAGGCGCGGGCTCGGGCGGGCGAGTCGCTCGATCAGGCACGAGCCCGGCTCGAGTCGATCGAGGACGAGCTGAAGGTGCATGCAAAGGCCGCGCTCGGCGACGCCGACGTCTACGTCCACGCGAACCCCTGGCAATCGATCGGCATCGCCGCCGCGGTCGGCCTGGTGCTCGGCGTCCTGATCGGTCGACGCTGAACGACGATGTCGGCGCTGCGCGACGGAAGCGGCTTGTTCGATTCGCTGCGTGCGATGCTCGCGACGCTCGTCACCCTCGCCCACACACGGCTCGAGCTCGTCACGGTCGAGCTCGAGCAGGAAGGCGGGCGCCTCGCCGGCCTCGTGATCTGGACGATCGTGGGCCTCTTCTGCGGCGCGCTCGCGGTGCTGATGATCGCGCTCACGATCGTGATCGCGTTCTGGGATGGTCACCGCCTGCTGGCCGCCGGGCTCGTGGCGCTGCTCTTCGCCCTCGTCGCGATCGCCGCAGGCCTCGTCGTGCGCTACCGGCTGCGCACGCGGCCGCGGTTCCTGTCTGCGACGATCGGCGAGCTCGAGCGCGACGCGCGGGCGCTGGGAAGCGAGCGATGAGCGCACGCGCGAAGCAGCTCGCCGCGCGGAGGGAGCAGCTGGTGTTGCGGAGCGAGCGGCTGCGCCGCGACCTGCGCGATTCGACCCACGCGCTCGAGCGGGGCTGGCAGACCCTCGACCGCGGGATTGCGTTCGCGCGCTCGCGGTGGATGCTGCCCGCGGTCGTCGCAGGCGGACTGATGATCGTCCTCGTCCGGCCGAGCCGAGTCATCCAGCTCGCGGGCCGCGCGCTGATGATCTGGCCGGTCGTTCGGCCGCTGCTGCCGATCGTGTGGTCGCTCGTCGGAGCGGCGAAGGAGGGCCGGCGGACGGAACCGAGCGCGTAGACGGCGTCCCGAACGGCCTCGCTCCTCCTCGAGCCCCGGGCACGGACCCGGTCGGATCCCGCGCCGGCGCCCGGGAGCGCCTGCCGGGAGGCCTGATCGGCGAGACGATCGGCTCGAACGTCGTCACGCTCGAGCGCGGTGTCGTCGTCGCGATCGCCGGACTGGGCGCAGAGGGCACGCAGCGGCGCGCGGATTCCGGCGCGCGGTTCACGTCGACCGCATCGAGCGACGAGATGATCCTGCTGATCCGCGCCGACGTGGAGTGATCGATCGGGCTCCGGCGAGAGCGCTCGAGCTCTTTGCGCTTGCGCCAGATGGCTTCATTTTCCGCATCGAATGAAACGCACTACGTTCGATCGATCTCTGACCCGCAACATCGAAAGCCGGATCTGCTCGAAGAGACACGCAGACCCGCCGCCGCATCGGTCGGCACGTTGCCTGCAACCTCGCTCGGGCACGCCCCTGGACGGAAGGACAAGTCGAGTGGAGATCCAGCCCTTCTTCGACGAGCAGACCTCGACGCTGACGTACGTCGTCCACGACGGACGGTTCGCCGTCGTCATCGACCCCGTGCGCAATTACGATCCGAAGAGCGCGCGGACGTCCTGGCGTTCGGCGGAAGAGGTCGCCGCGCATCTCGATCGGGAGGGGCTCTCCGTTCCCTACGTCATCGATACCCATGCCCACGCCGACCACATGACGGGTCTCCCCTTCTTCAAGGCCCGCTACGGCGCGCGCTCCGTCACCGGCTCCCGGGTCGGCGAGATCCAGCGCGTCTTCCGCGACATCTTCGATCTCGGCGACGCGTTCCCCGTCGACGGTCGTCCATTCGACGTCCTGATCGACGAGGGCATGCGGCTCCGCTTCGGCTCGCTCGAGGTCGAGGCGCTCCATACCCCGGGCCATACGCCGGCTCACATGTCCTGGAAGATCGGCGACGCGGTCTTCCTCGGCGACACGCTCTTCATGCCCGACTACGGCACCGCGCGCTGCGACTTCCCCGGCGGCTCGGCCTCGACGCTCTACGACTCGATCCAGCGTCTCTACGCGATGCCCGAGGCGACGCGGCTCTTCGTCTGCCACGACTATCGTCCCGGCGGTCGACCCGTCGAGCATCAGACGAGCGTCGGCGAGCAGAAGCGGAAGAACGTCCAGATCGATGCGCACACGACCCGCGAGCAGTACGTCGCCTTCCGCGAAAAAAAAGACGCCGAGCTCGAGGCCCCGGCGCTGATCCTGCCCTCGATCCAGGTCAACATCCGCGCAGGGGAGCTCCCCGAGCCCGCCGCGAACGGGACCGCCTATCTCAAGATTCCCCTCGACAAGCTCGGAGGTTGCGGACGATGACGACCCGACAGGCCCTCTCGCCCTCGGAGGCCCACGCGCAGCTCGGCGACTTCCAGGTCGTCGACGTACGCGGTGCCCATGAATACCACGGCCCCCTCGGTCGCGTGCGCGGGGCGACGCTGCTCCCGCTCCCCGAGCTCGAGGCCCGGGCGGACGAGCTGCCGAGGGGCCGCGCGCTCCTGCTCGTCTGTCGATCGGGCGTTCGTTCGGGCAAGGCCTGCGACGCCCTCGCGGCCCGCGGCTTCGAGCCCGTCGTCAATCTCACCGGCGGCATGATCGCCTGGAACGAGGCCGGCCTGCCGATCGAGCAGACGGAGCCCGTCTCCCTCGCGGCGCTGGTCGATGGGCTCGTCGCCTGGGCCGCGCAGGTCGGAGCGCGCCCGCAGACCGAGGTCCGCGACGAGCTCCGGACGGGGCTCGCGGCCGCAACGCTCGCCCTCGACGCGCCGAGCCGCGCGGGCGTCGCGCGTGCGCTCGAGCTCGTCGAAGCTTCGTTTCGCGCGAAGGGCGCGCCCCCCGATCTCGAGCTCAGCCTGGCCTCCTATCGCCGCTGGCTCGCGGGCCTTTGAGCGAGTCGATGCTCGCGCTGGGCCTCGGGCTGAGCATCCTGATCGGGATCTCGCTCGGCTTCTTCGGGGGCGGCGGCTCGATCCTGACCGTGCCGCTCCTCGTCTACGTCTTCGGCCTCGAGCCGCGAGAGGCGATCGCGAGCTCGTTGCTCGTCGTCGCGGCGGCGAGCTCGACCGGCGCCTATCAGCACGGACGCGCCGGCCACGTCGAGCTCCGGACCGCGCTCCTCTTCGGCTCGGCCGGCATGGCCGGTGCCTATCTCGGCGCCCGCGCCGGCGCGTTCGTCGACGGCGAGCTCCTCCTGCTCCTGTTCGCGGCGATGATGATGCTGACCGCCGTGGCGATGTGGCGCGGGCGGCGGGCGCCGGCGAGCGCTCGCGCCGATGCCTCCGTCGCGGGATCCGGTGAGCGTGCGATCGCGCGCCTCCTCGCTCAGGGATTCGGGGTCGGCCTCTTCACGGGCTTGATCGGCGCGGGCGGGGGCTTCCTGATCGTGCCCGCCCTCGCGCTCTGGGCCGGGCTCTCGATGCCCGCTGCCGTCGGGACCTCCCTCGTCATCATCGTCCTCAATTCCCTCGCGGGCTTCTCCGGCTACCTCGCCCACGTCGCCGTCGACTACGCCCTCGTCGCCTCCGTCGCCGGGGCCGCGATCGCGGGATCCTTCGTCGGCGCCCGGCTCGCGAGCCGGATCGACCCCGCCTCGATGCGACGCGCCTTCGCGGGCTTCGTCCTCGCGATGGCGGTCGTCATCTTCGTGCGCGAGACCGACGCCTGGCTCGACGCCGCCCGGTCCGCGGCGCCGTCCTCGATTCCGCAGCTCGTCTTCGTACTCTTCGTCCTGCTGATCGGGGTCGCCGCGGGGCGAGTCTCCCGCGCGGGCGGCGCCGATCCCCTCGCCGAGCGCGTCTTCTCGGATGGAGCCGGCATATGACGTCGGGGTCCATGCTGCGCGAGGCGATTCGCGCGGGATCGCTCGCGGGGCTCGCCATGATCCCCGTCGCCGCGATCTTCCGCGCCCGGGGTCTGCGGGTCAACGAGTACGGCCGGAAGACCCTGGAGCTCCTGGTCGGCGACGTCGCGCCCGCTCTCCATTTCAGCCTGACCTTCGTGCAGCACCTCGTCATCAGCGTGCTCGCCGCGCTCCCGCTGATCCTCGTGTTCGAGCGGTTCTTCGGAGCGAGCGGCGAGCGGCGCACGCGAATCCTCGTCGGAGCCGCCTACGGTGCCGGCTTCTACGTCGTCATGAACTCCCTCGCGCTCCCGCTCGCGTTCGGGGATCCGACGCCGTGGGCGCTCGGCTTCGAGACCGTCTACCCGAGCCTGGCGATCCATCTGATCTACGGCGCGGTCCTGGGATGGGCGGTGCGGCCGGGGAATCGGGGCGAGCGTTCGTAACCGCGACGTACTCGCCGATCGATCGGGGAGCCTTGCCCGTTCGCGAGCCGGGCGCGTGCGATCTCGCGGAGACCGACGTCGGCGGGATCGGGCGCCGGCGGCATCGCACGTTCGGAGCATCCCGCTCATCGTGGAAGGCGGACGGCCGAGACGGCACGAACCGCTCCCGACGACACTGGCATCGTGCCATCCGCGCCGTAGCATGCAGTCGAGCAGGGGCGCGGACGGTTCGGTCGGCCCGCTCGAACTGCGACGCGCCCTCGGGCCACCACGGGAGAGAATCGATGGAAACGACCCCGCAGTCGGAGCTGCGCTTCGCGACGGCCCCGCAGACTTCGCTCGACATCCGCCCGACCTCGGGCCATATCGGCGCCGAGATCCGCGGCATCGACCTGTCCCTGTCCCTCTCCGACGCCGTCGTCGCGGATCTGCGCGCGGCCCTGCTGCGCTGGAAGGTGCTCTTCTTCCACGGCCAACGGCTCTCACAAGCGCAGCACGTCGAACTCGGGCGTCGCTTCGGCGAGGTCACGCGCGCCCACCCGACCCTGCCCGCCGCGTTTCCGGATCATCCCGAAATCCTGTTGCTCGACTGGGAGGAGGCGAACGCGATGGGCGGGGCCGAGATCGCGAGCCTCTGGCATACGGACGTGACCTACGTGCCGAATCCGCCCATGGGCGCGATCCTCCACGGCGTCGTGATCCCGAGCCATGGCGGGGACACGCAATGGCTGAACCTCGCCGTCGCCTACGAGCGGCTCTCACCCGAGATCAAGAGCCTGATCGACGGGCTCCACGCCGTCCATTGCAATCGCATCAACGTGAAGCGTGGCGAGCTTCCCGGCGAGTACGAAAAGCGGTTCCGCTCCCAGGATCTTCGCGCGGTGCATCCGGTCGTCCGCGTCCATCCCGAGACCGGCGAGAAGATCCTGTTCGTGAACCCGAACTTCACGAGCCATATCCTCGAGCTCTCGCGGCTCGAGAGCCGCCATCTGCTCGCGATGCTCTTCGAACACATGACCGATCACGAGTTCACCACGCGCCTTCGCTGGGAGCCCGGCAGCCTCGCCTTCTGGGACAACCGGGCGACGGCCCACATCGTGCCGACCGACATCCCGCCGGGCGCACGCCGCTGCGTCCAGCGCATCACGATCGCCGGCGACCTGCCGATCGGACCGGACGGAGAGCGGTCCTACGCACTGCGCGGAGACGCGTTCCAGTAGTCAGCGCGCTCGGCGATAGACGAGAAAATGCTGACGCGGCAGGAAGTCGTGACGGGCGTCGAGGGTGTACCCCGCGTCCGTGAGCTCTCGCGTGATCTGCTCGGGCTCGAAGCGGAACTCGACGGGCGGCCCCTCCGGAGAATCCTTCCGGAAGTCGATGATCGCGAGTCGCGCGCCCGGGGTCATCGACGCCTGCAGTCGCCGGAAGTACGCGACGCGATCGCCGATGTGGTGATAGGTATCGACGACGAGGACGAGGTCGACCGGGGTCGACAGGTTCGGGGAGTCGGCGGCGGCGAGAACCGGGACGACGTTCTTCAGGCCCTCCCGCTCGGCGCGACTCTTCAGATGGGCGACCATCGCGGGCGCGACGTCGACGGCATGAACGGTCGGCGCCTCGGGCGTCCGGGCGAGGCGGATCGCGAAGTAGCCGGTTCCCGCCCCGATGTCGGCGATCTGCATGCCCTTCACGAGCCGGAGCGCCGCGATCACCTCGTCGGGCTTCTGCCAGGCGTCGCGGGCCGGATCGTCGAACCGCTTCGCATGGGCTTCGACGTCGTCGAAGTCGTGCGCGAGGTGGTCCGGGCTGTGTTCCGGGCTGTGTTCGGGGCCATGGCCCGACCCGCCCGGCGACGGAGGATGTCGGGGGTGTTCCGACTGGGCGAAAGACGAAGCGACGAGAAGCGCGAGCGCGATCGGCGAGACAAGGACGGCGATCAGGACGACACGGAGCAGGCGCATTCGGATATCCTCGCTTGGCTGGACGTCGACCGCGGATGCTGACGCGGGTTCGGCATCCCGTCGAGCATCGACCGCGTCGCCGGACCCGGCCCACCCCTGAGACCTGCAGACGTCGGGCTCATGGCGGCCGCCCGTCGCGAGAAGGGAGATCAGGTGTCGGACCCGAACGCGCGAATCCCCTCCGAGCCCGGATTCACCCTGACCGAGCTGCGTTATGCGATCGCCGTCGGGGAGACCCTCCACTTCGGGCGGGCCGCCGCCGCCTGCCACGTCAGTCAACCGACGCTCTCGGCCGGGCTCCGCAAGCTCGAGGACATTCTCGGCGTCCAGATCTTCGAGCGATCGAGCAAGCAGGTCCGCCCGACCCAGCAGGGCGAGCTCATCCTCGTTCGCGCGCGCGCGGTGCTCGACGAAGCGCACAGACTCCTCGACCAGGCGGTCGGCGCGCTCGATCCGCTCGCGGGCACGCTCCGCATCGGCGTGATCCCGACGCTCGCGCCCTACCTGCTGCCGTGGCTGATCCCGGCCCTCGCGAAGAGATTGCCCGCGCTCGAGCCGATCCTGCAGGAGGGCATGACGCATCAGATCCTGGAGCGGCTGCGCGAGCATTCCCTGGACGCGATCGTGCTCGCGCGCCCCTTCGAGGAGAGCGGACTCGTGGTCCACTCCCTCTTCCACGAGCCTTTCCTGCTGCTCTGCCCCGCCGACCACGCCTTCGCACGCCGCAAGCGCGTCCCCGAGCACGCGCTCGAGGGCGAGCGCGTGCTGTTGCTGACCGAGGGCCACTGCCTGCGCGACCAGGCCCTCGAGATCTGTCGCACGCAGCGCTCGCGCGGATCGTCACCCGAAGGCGACTACCGGGCCACGAGCCTCGAGACGATCCGCCAGATGGTGATCGCAGGGCTCGGCCTGACCCTGATGCCCGCCATGGCGCTCACCGACGAGGATCGACGCCGCAAATCGACCGCCATTCGCCCCTTCACGGCGCCCGCTCCCGGCCGCGAGATCGTGCTCGCCCATCGCCGGGGCAGCCCGCGCGCCGAAGGCTTCGTCCGGCTCACGCAGCTGATCCGGTCGGAGCTGCCCGAATCGGTCGATCCGGTCCCGGCGCGCTCGACCGGGTCCTGATGCGATCCGACGACCGAGACGCTGCGACGACACGATGCGTCTCGTGCCGGAGATGGGGACGGCGGCCCACCGTGGTCCCGGTGCACCGCCGTCCAGAAGCCCGGTCCGAACGCCTCAGCGGCCGAGGTTCATGACCTTCGTCCACGCGCGGACGAAGTCGTTCACGAATCGTTCGCCGCCATCGTTTGCTGCGTAGACCTCCGCCACCGCGCGCAGCTCCGAATGGGACCCGAAGATCAGGTCGACCGGGGTCGCCGTCCACACGAGCTTGCCGCTCTGCCGGTCGTAGCCCTCGTAGAGCCCCGGATCCTTCTCCGACTTCGCCCAGCGCGTCGACATGTCGAGCAGATGGACGAAGTAGTCGTTGCCGAGGGTGCCGGGACGTTCGGTGAAGACGCCGTGGCGAAGGCCGTTCGCGTTGGCGTCGAGCGCGCGCATCCCCCCGACGAGGACGGTCGTCTCGGGCACCGTCAGCGTCAGGAGATCCGCCCGCTCGACCAGCATCTGCGCAGGCGGGAGCCGGTTCCCGGATCCGTAGTAGTTGCGGAAGCCGTCCGCGGTCGGCTCGAGCACCGCGAACGAGCGGACGTCGGTCTGTTCCTGCGCGGCGTCGGTGCGCCCCGGCGTGAACGGAACGTCGACGTCGTGTCCCCCCTGCTTCGCCGCCTGCTCGATCGCCGCGTTGCCCGCGATCACGATCAGGTCGGCCAGCGAAACCTGCTTCCCGCCCTTGTTCGCGCGGTTGAAGTCCTTCTGGACCCGCTCGAGCTTCCCGAGCACCTTCGCGAGGCGCTTGGGATCGTTGACCGCCCAGTCCTTCTGGGGCGCGAGTCGGATGCGCGCGCCGTTCGCGCCGCCGCGCCCGTCGCTGCCGCGATAGGTCGCAGCAGACGCCCAGGCAGTCCGCACGAGGTCGGAGATGGAAACTCCGGTCGCAAGGACCTTTGCCTCGAGCTGCTCGACGTCGCTCGCCTCGACGAGCGGATGCGAAGCCGGCGGCACCGGGTCCTGCCAGATCAAGCTCTCCTGAGGAACGAGCGCGCCGAGATAGCGCGCCCGCGGCCCCATGTCGCGATGGGTCAGCTTGAACCAGGCACGCGCGAAGGCGTCGGCGAACGCGTCGGGATTCTTGCGGAAGCGTTCGGCGATCTTGCGATAGGCGGGGTCCTGCTTGAGGGCGAGGTCCGTCGTGAACATGATCGGTGCATGGCGCTTGCTCCGGTCGTGGGCATCCGGAGCGAGCTTCGCCGCGTTCGGATCGGACGGCGTCCACTGGATCGCTCCGGCCGGGCTGCGGGTCTGGACCCAATCGAAGGCGAAGAGATTGTCGAGATATTGCGTCGTCCAGGCGATCGGGTTGGCGGACCAGGCGCCCTCGAGTCCGCTGGTGACGGTGTCGGACCCGGCGCCGGAGCCGCAGCGATTACGCCAGCCGAGGCCCTGCTCCTCGAGCCCTGCCGCGGCGGGATCGGGGCCGACGCATTTCGACGGCGCGTGGGCCCCGTGCGCCTTGCCGAAGGTGTGGCCCCCCGCGATCAGGGCGACCGTCTCCTCGTCGTTCATCGCCATGCGGCCGAACGTCTCCCGGATGTCACGCGCCGCCGCGAGCGGATCCGGCTTGCCGTTCGGACCTTCCGGATTGACGTAGATGAGGCCCATCTGCACGGCCGCGAGCGGATTCTCGAGCTGGCGATCGCCGTGGTAGCGCGCGTCGCCGAGGAACTCCTTCTCGGGACCCCAGTTCGTGAGGTCCGCTTCCCAGTCGTCCTCGCGGCCGCCCGCGAAGCCGAAGGTCTCGAAGCCCATCGACTCGAGGGCGACGTTGCCCGTCAGGACCATCAGATCGGCCCAGGAGAGCTTGCTCCCGTACTTCTGCTTGATCGGCCAGAGCAGGCGTCTCGCCTTGTCGAGGCTGACGTTGTCGGGCCAGCTGTTCAGCGGCTCGAAGCGCTGCTGACCACCGCCGGCTCCCCCGCGCCCATCGGCGATGCGATAGGTCCCGGCGCTATGCCAGGCCATGCGGATGAAGAAGGGCCCGTAGTGGCCGAAGTCCGCCGGCCACCAGGCCTGGGATTCGGTCATGAGCGCGCGGAGGTCCGACTTCACGGCCTCCAGATCGAGCTTCGCGAACTCGGCGGCATAGTCGAAGTCCGGTCCGAGGGGGTTCGACTCGACCGCATGCTGCCGGAGCGGCTGGAGGTCCAGCCTCTCGGGCCACCAATCCTGGTTCGACATCCCGCGCTCTTCGGCGCCGACCGACGCCGCCGGCCCGATGGCACCGGCCGTCACGACGGCCAGCATCAGGGCAATCACGCTGCTTCGCTTCATATCGCTCACCTCCTGTCCGGCGAATCGAGGGGCCGGACGAAGGTGACCCTAGGCTCTCGTCGACGAACGGGGAAATGGATTTGCTCGATCAGAGCGATAGGGAGCACGAATCAACCGGAGTGGGTCATCGCCCCCGGCCAGATCCATCTCCACCGACTACCCTGCGATTCCATCCGGGAGAAGCGCCGTGCAGTATCTGAGCATCGAAGAGGGCCGAAAGGCCCGCGGCCTGCGCCTGGTCCTCGTGGCCGGAACGCCGGGGGCCTGGGGCGAGTGCATCAAGGCCGTCTACCACGTGAAGGGACTCGACTACCGACCGGTGGCGCAGAAGATGGGGGAGCCCAACGAGGACCTCCGGGACTGGACCGGACAAACGAGCGCGCCGGTCGCCGCCTACGACGACGAACGCATCCGGATCAGCTGGGAAAACATGCTCTGGCAGGCGGAGCAGCTGGCGCCCGATCCGCCGCTCATCCCGAAGGACGCCCACGCCCGCGCCCGCATGTTCGGCGTGCTGCGCGAGCTGGCGGGGGAGTGCGGACTCGCCTGGGACCGACGGCTCCAATCGATCGCCGCGGCGGGTGGCCCTTCGGCGAGCCCCGTCCTCGCCCGGCTCGCGAGCAAATACGGCTACAGCGCCGCCGAGGTCGAGACCTCGAAGCTTCGCGTCTCGCAGGTGCTGTCCCTCTGCAGCGACCTGCTCGAGGCCCAGCACGCCGCCGGCTCCGACTACTATGTCGGGCGCGCGCTCACCGCCCTCGATCTCTACTCCGCCGTGCTGGTCGCGGTCATGGTCGATCCCCTGCCCCACGCGCTCTGCCCCATGCCCGAGGCGATGCGCGCCGGCTTCACGGCCCCTTTCGAATGCCTGAAGGCCGCGCGCCCGAGCCTGCTCGCGCATCGCGACCGGATCTTCGAGCGCCATCTGCCGCTTCCGATGGACTTCTAGTCCGATGAACGTCCAGACCGAGGGCTGACAGGCCCGAGCCCGGAGGCGGCGTGTTCCCGATCCGCGACGACAATCCGCATTTCCTCACGCCGTGGACGACCTTTTCGCTCGTCGCGGCCAATGGGCTCGCCTGGGGTCTCGTCCAGGGATTCGGAAGCGATTCGGCGCTCGCGCGCTCCGTGTGTCAGCTCGGGCTCGTCGCCGGCGAGCTCCTCCAGACTGCCCCCGTCGGCGCGAGCTTCCCGATCGGCGACGACGTCTCCTGCGCGGTGACCGGGATGTCGCATCCGATCACGCTGCTGACCCACATGTTCCTCCACGGCGGCTGGATGCATCTGCTGGGCAACATGTGGTTCCTCTGGATCTTCGGCAACAACGTCGAGGACTCGATGGGGCACGTCCGCTTCCTGCTCTTCTATCTGCTCTGCGGGCTCGCCGCGGCCGGTGCGCAGATCCTCTCGGATCCGAGCTCGGGCATCCCGATGGTCGGTGCCTCCGGCGCGATCGGCGGCGTGATGGGCGCCTACGTGATGCTCTATCCCCGGGTGCGGGTCCACCTGCTCATCTGGCTCGGCTTCTACGTGACGACGTTCGCCGTCCCGGCGATCTGGATGCTCGGCTACTGGCTCGTCGTCCAGCTCGTCGGCGGCCTCGGGTCCCTCGGCGCGCGAGCCGGTGGCGTCGCGTTCTGGGCCCACGTCGGGGGGTTCGTCGCGGGCGCGGTGCTCGTTCCGATCTTCCGGAAGAAGGCGCTCGTCGACCGTCATCCCTACCACGGATGGAGGAACCCACACGAGCTCGACTATCGGCGTGAGGCGTGAGACTCGGAGCCAGCTCCTCGGGAAACAGGGCCCGAATGACGCCGCATGCGCTTCGACATCCCGACGTGGACGCCGCAGACCGCTCGCCGATCACGAACGCCAGACGCTAGGCGAACGACAACCTTCGCCTTTCGGCGGGTCGTTGCCGATGAGATCGTCGAACGCGGTCCAGATATCGACGGACGACCTCACGCGCCGCCTCGTCGCGAAGGTCCCCGATGAGCTCCATCAGGAAGACCTCCGTCCTGAGCAGCTTCAGGGTCGAGCGCTCGATCGGAACCCGGTCGAGGAGCTGCAGAGGCGACGCGCCATCGGCGAACCCCGCCGAATGGTCGCATCCCAGCGACATCAGACTGAGCTTCGTCCGGACGCACTTCGCGCAGACACCGCAATTGCCCGACGAAGAGATGTCCGCCGAGCAGACGGACAGATGAGGGATCAGCCCGTTTTCGTGCTGGGCGATCGCACGCACCTTCTCCGTCCGTCGGACGTCCGCGCCGACATGAAATACCGGGAATCGTTCGGATCCGAGCTTCGCGGCCACGAGCGAGTTGTTGCCCCAGGGATGGACGTGGAATTCCTGTGCGCCGCAGAAGTCGGAAGCGAAGGCACCACGGGAGAATCGATCGCTCGCGAAGTGCAGGCACATCGCGAGCACGAGTGGATGGAACATCCGATACTCGATCTTCAAGCGTTGGATGTCCGTCGTGACCGTGAACAGCTCGAGACCGATGCGGTCCGAGAGCCGACTGACTCTCGCCCTGAGCGCGAGGAACCTCGGATCGTCTTCGGAGGGATAGTCGGCCCCGGCGATCAGCATTCCCGCGGTCAGGTTCAGCCGTGTCGAAGCCGTGATTCCGGCATAGGTCGAGTCGACTCCGCCGCTCATGCAGAGCAGACCGTCGCCCGACCCGGATGCACACGGGCTCGTCACGACCTCCGACGCGTGGAGTCGCAGGGGATGGATCCTTCGCGGCAGCCGCGTGCTCCAGAGCGCCCACATCTCGCCGAGCTCGTTCACCTGCGCGAGGGCCGATTCGGTGACCGGGGCGTCGAGATCGATCTCGACGCCATGCGACATCCCGATCGCCGCCAGCCCGTAGAGCGCGAAGTCCGCGATCTCCGCGCCCCGGGCGATCTCCTTGCTCGCAATGGAGAACTGACGCGTTCCGACCTTCACGAGGACGCCCGCCGACGATCGGACGACGCTCGCTGCGACGCGCTCCTGGAGATCTCTTCCTCTTCGGAACCACATCCAGCCTACCTTCTTCGACCTGGAGCGGGACCCGCCTTCGAGGGGCCCCGGTCGTCGGGCGATGGGCCGCTTGTTGCAGCCCACGAAGAACCTTTATCCCACCTCGAGCGAACGGGCGATGCTCGCCCGACCCATCAAGTCGAACGTGTTCGGCCACCGTTGCCCACGGATTGCGGGTCGGCTGCGATCCGGCGCCGATCGGGTGCCCGGCTGCCCTATTGCCCCATCGCCCCGGGCCACTGATCATCTCCCGATCCGAACGAGGAGCGCTCGAAGATGCCGAAGATCCTGCTGTTTTTCGTGGTGTTGATCGGGGTCTCGGAGCTGCTCGCAGGTCCGGCCCGGGCTCAGGGCGCCCCGCCGTTCGCGCTCGGGAGCCCGGGAAGCTCGAGCCAGAGCGTCGTCATCGTGCCGTCTGCGAAGAGTGACGACGGCAGCCACGAAATCGAAGTCTTTCCCTCCGACTACCCGGGCGAGGCCCGCAGCCAGGCGAGCACGTATGCGAAGACGGGACGGCTGTGGACGATTCCCGGCTCGGTCGCGTACATCGCCTTTCCGGGCGGCGCGAACGAGTTCGGCTCGGCGCCGCTCCCGAACGATACCGGCTTCCGTTCCTTTCTCGTCTTCGAGGATCCTGTCGCGGTCCCCGGACCGACCGCGCCGTTCCGCCTGCTCGGGCAGCACGTCTTCGACGCGCAGTGCTCGACGGCGACCTGCGGCTACCTCGACGGCGGCCTCAGCAATACGGGGGGTGCGATCCGAAGCGAGGCCGAATCGAGCTTCAATCTCCCGTCCGGAACGGTCTCCGCGCGCGCCGAAGCGAGCACGCCCGCCTACGGTCGACGCTACTTCGACGCGAGTCCGAGCGGCGGCGACATCTACAACCACGTCGTCGAGGCGACCGGCGCGGCGAATCTGCAGGATTGGGTCTACGTGACGGGGAGCGGCGCGACCGCGACGCTGGTCGTCTCCGCGTCCGTCAGCGGGACGCTCGATACGCCCTTCGCGCCGGTCAACCCGTCCGACTGGATCACCTCGATCTACGGCGACATCCGGACGACGAATCCGTGTACCGACGAGGTCCTCACGAGCAATGAAGTGCTGCGCCCGAGCGGGCTGCGGAAGACGGAGCTCGAAGTCGCCGTCCAGATCTCCGCAGGCTATGCGCTGCAGGGACCGGAATGGGTGCCCTCGATCTCCGGCGCATCGGCGCTGGCCGTCGAGCGGAGCGCCGATCTCCACTGGGCCGACTCGGAGGGCTTTCCGGACTGCTCCGACGACGTCGCCGAGGTCACGACCAGCTCCGTCGGTTCGCCCGCGTCCTCGATCTCGGTCCAGCGCGTCGTCCCGACCAATCAGTGGGCGCACGTCTCGATCGACGCGACGAGCCACGCGCTCTGCGAGGGGCCCTTCTTCTGCGATCTCGACGCGTCCGCGCCGGCCCACGTCTCGGTCACGTCCCCGGATGGAACGCTCGTCGCCTGGCAGGGGATCGCGGGGCTGACGCCGGTACCCGAACCGAGCGGCGGTCTCGTTCCGGCGATCGCCGCCTTCGCGTGGCTCGCGCGGCGAAGCGCGGGGCGTGCGAAGATCCGCCCAAGAGAAGAGCGTCCGGCTCGCGGGGAATCATGCGCCTCGCGCTGAGGGCTCGGATCGACAGGAGCGGATTTCTCCGCCTCCCGGGGCAGCCCATCGTTTAGCGTCGAACTCTCGGATCCCGGCCTGTCGCCCGGCGAGACGCTAGTCGACGCGCTCTTCATCGCGCCGGACGGGATCCATTCGGGCCCCCGTCCGGGGAATCGTCTCGGCCTCGACCGAAACACGCAGGGCCTCGATGCGGTCGTGCAGCGTTCGCCTGGCGGCCGTCGACCGCTTGCCCACGAGCGCCTCGGCGGCGCGATCGAGGGCGGCCGTCGCCTCCTTCCGTCGCCCCAGGAGGAGCAGCAGCTCGGCCCGGTCGATCTGCCAGTCGGGCGTCGCTCCCAAGCTCGGGGCCAGCGCATCGAGTCGGTTCAGGGCGGCATCGACTTCGCCGCGACCGCGTTCGAGCGCGATGGCCCTCTTCTGGAGCTGGGGTGCCAGCCCGAGGCGTCGCATCCCGGCATCGAGCATCGCGAGCGCGCCCTCGACGTCGCCCTCGCCGTCTTCGGCGAGGAGCTCCGCGGCCGCCAGGTAGTCTCCTGGATTCGGATTGGGATGGCGATCGAGATAGGCGCGATAGTCCGCGAATGCGGCATCCCGCTCGCCCGAGTCCCGGAGCACCCGCGCGCGATACTGGAGCGCCGGACCGTGATCGGGATGACGCTCGAGCCAACGATCGAAATCCCGTCGCGCCTCGATCAGCGCGCCCATCCGGTAGTGCACGACCCCGAGGTCGTAGGCGACGCTCACCGAATCACCGAGCCCCTCGGCCTTCTCGAAGTCGGCGAGCGCCTCGGCGAAATGTCCCTCCTCGGAATACGCCTGCCCGCGGCGGATGTAGGCCACGGGATCGTCGGGACGCGCGCGGATCTCGGCCGAGAGCATTTCGACCTGCGCCAGCGCGCTCGGATGCCCGTCCACCCGCGGCGCGAGCGTGACGAGACCGGCGATCACGAGCCCTGCGATGGCGAGCCCTGTCGCCGGGAAGCGCGAGAGACGGATCCTGATGCAGGACGGGGACGGACCGAAGTCCGTCCCCGTCGTGCCGTGGAGCAAAGGAAGCCCCCGCCCCATCAGCGCCGGATCGTGAAGGAGTCGATCACGGCACCGTGCTCGTCGATGAAGCGCGAGGTCAAGGTCTTGCGCGACGCGTCGAGCACGACCGAGCCCTTCAGCGGAACGCTGAAGTAGTGGGCAGGATGCTGCAGCCAGTCGGGCGGCGTGCAACCGAGCGTCCGAGGCGGCACGCACGGGTTGAGCTCGTCCGCCTTGCCGGAGCTTCCGGCCACGGTGTAGACGACCTTGTCGTCGTAGCCGCTGCCGGCGCTGACCTGCCGGTAGATCTCGGTCCCCTGGCCCGAGGCCCCGTTGCCCTCTGCGTCGAGCTCCACGTGGGTCTCGAGATCGAAGCTGGGAGAGAGCCCCGTATGGCCCGTCATGTAAAAGGAGCGCTCGTAGGAATGCGAGTGGCCGTTGTAGACGACGTCGACACCGTAGTCGTCGAAGATCGGCGTGAAGACCTCGCGCATGTCGATCTCGGCGTCTTCCACGTCCGAATCGTGATTCTCGCCCTTCGAGTAGGGCGGATGGTGGAAGATCACGACGGTCCAGTCCCGGTCGTTCGCCGACAGATCCGCGGCCAGCCAGTCCGCCATCGCCTGGCGTTGGGCATCGTCGCGGTTCGAGAGCTGCGAATCGAGGCTGACGACGTGTACGTTGGCGTAGGCGATCGAGTAGTACTGCTCGGTCCCGCTCGGAACTCCGCCCTGCTCGCCTTCGCCCGGAAGCGTGAAGATGTCGAGGTAGGGCGGACCATTGTCGACCGTCGCCGGATTGCCGTCGTCCCACGAGAGCGGATCCGAGGAGAAGCTCGTCCCGCCGAGGAAGGTGATCAACCGGCCGGGCGGAATTCCGAGCAACGGACCGAGATCGAAGAGCGTGCCGCCCATTTCGTGATTGCCGATCGTCGGCACGACCTGGGCGCCCTTCATGATCTCCGGATAGATGTCGAAGAAGGCTCCCTGCCACTGGGCGTCGGTGCCATCGAGATAGGCGTTGTCCCCGAGCAGAAGGAACAGATCGACCGGCTCCTTGCCCTGGTTGTAGGTGAGGAAGCCCTGCTTGACGGCCAGCGCCTCGCCGGGATGGGTCAAGCTGACGCCGTCGCCGAGCGGCGGCTTGAGCTGCGTCTCGGTCGCCGTCCCCGAGTCCCCGACGATCCAGATGTGGGTATTGCCGTCGCGCGGCGTCCGGTTGCGGACGGGCGCTGTCCGGAAGCGTTGGTCCGGATCGATCACCGCATCGCGACCCGGCCGGCCCACGATGTAGTGGAACTCCTGGTCTGGAGAAAGCGGGAAGAGCCGCGCCTCCTTGTGGCCGCCCTCGGTCTCGACGGCCCGAACGCAGAGCGGCCAGTGGGCGATCCGAAGGAAAAAGGATGCACGGGACCAACAGACCCGATCCGCGTCGCCGCCCCGCCACTTCACGATCGCCGAATGCGACCCGACCTGCTGCAGGAACACCCGCTCCGGCTCCGTCGCCCCTGCAGCCGGACTCGAAAGCATCATCGCCGCCAGAGCGAGCCCTGATCTCCAACCGATTCCGAGCCTACGCATGCACCACCTCCTGGGCATCGCCGACCGTTGCGCGGCTGCGGTTCTTCCGAGGGCGCCCGACGGCTCGCATGGCCAGTATGACATGACGCGGCGACGAGAGGCCGGAATTTTTGGCGTCGTCGCGATCGCATCAAGGAGCCGGAAATCCGCCCCACACGACTACCCGGCGCGCTCGCCGACGCGCCGATCACTTCGGCGCGAACCAGATCGGCGACGAATAAGCCCGGTCCTGCACGACTCGCGGCACGTCGGCCGGCAGCTCGATGCCGAACCGCGCCTCGTCGTAGGCCGTCCAGCGAGGCGTCGGAATCTCGAGGACGCGCACATACCAGAAAGCGTGCTGCTTCGGGTCGAAATCCGGGTCCTGCCACCAGACGACGAGCTCCGCCGCGCCGACCTCGTTCGAATAGGTCGCCTTCTCGAGATCGACGGTCGAGGCGATGCGCCGGGCGTTTCCCCGATCGTCCCGGCGGCGATCACCTGCGAGTGCCACGTCGTAGACCCGCTCGTGGAGCCCGCCCTTCGCATCGTGCCAGCCCTTGACGATCTGGATGCGGTCGAGGTTCGCGCCCAGCGGATCCTTCAATGCGTGGACGATGAAGCAGGGCGCGCCCTTCCCGCGTGCTGGAGAGAGATCGCCGCCCATCGGCACGCCCGTCCGGTAGGCGTGCCGGACCGAGTCCGACCGATGGGCGTCGGCGCGCGCGAGCTGCCAACCACCGAAGAAGCGCAGCGCGATGCGCGAGCCGGTGGTCGCGTAGACCTCCTTGCGAACCAGGGCATCGAAGATCGCGGCGCGCGTATTCTCGCGAGCCCAGACCGCCACATAGCCCGAGGCCGCGAAGTCCCAGTTCATCACGCGGATCCCTGTCTTCGGATCGTCGAAGACGGGCGCGTCGTATCGCCGGGGCCCGGGCTCCATCGAAGACATCTTGCCCCAGAAGTTGCTCTCGTCCGCCGTCGCGAAGGACGTGTGTGTATCCGTCGACCCGATCAGGCCGAATTTGAACGGATTGACGCCGATCCGCGCCTGCTCGGCGAGGCCGAGCTTCAGCGCCGAACGGACGTATTCCCACTGGAGCATGTCGGGCTTCTTCGGCAGCGGCGGCGTCGCGAGGTTGCCGAAATCCCAGGTCTCGAAGTCGGCGAACTCGTCGTCGGGAGACAGCAGAGGATGCGTCTCGCTGTCGCCCTTCATCTGCGTGACCTCGACGAGGGGCTCGTGGCGTGCCCGCCGCGCCGCGTAGTCGCGATCGAATGGGGCGCCCTCGGAGTCGCGGAGCGCGAACATGAGGCCGTTGCTCGCGTTGGAGTTGTGGGGGATCGCGAGGATCCGTCCCCCGGTCTCGCGCTCGTAGGTCTCGAGAAAAGTCCAGAGGTCTTCGGGGCGCTCGCTGTCGAAGGAGGAGATGGGGACCGTCTGCTTCGCCCGTTCGGCCCCGTCTGCGTAGATCACGACCCGATGAAGATTGTCGCCTTGCGGCATCGGGGTCCACTCGAAGCCGATCAGGGTCGTGAAGCGCCCGGGTTCGTCGAAGCGATCGGCGAGCGCCGTGATCTGCTCCCACATGCTCTTCTCGAACGGTCCATTGTCGATCAGCTTCTTCCGGTCGCGCTTCGATTGCGACAGAGCCCGGAGCGTCGTTCGCCCGTTCGGTCCGTCCGCCTTCAAGCTCTCGGTCAGACGTCGACCGGCCGGATCGGCGAGGATCGTCGGATCGCCTTCGCGCAGGCGGGGAAGCAGGCCCATGTACTCGGAATGGTCGGCCACGACGAGGAAATCGAGCGGGACCTCGAGCCGGGCCGTCATCCCATTGTTCGCCCGCACCGCCTCGCCGCGGGCGAAGCGATAGGCCTCCTCCGGCGTGAGTCGCGTGTCGCCCATGGCGTTCGCATCCATGCTGAAGGCGGTATGGACGTGGGTGTCGCCCCAGAAGACGCGCGTCGGGAAGTCGTCGGCGACGGAGGGTGAGTATTCGAGGGCGTCGACGTCGTCCGCGTGTGGCGCTGCCGTGCCCATGGCCGCCGACGTCGCGGTTGCGACGAACAGGCAGGCGGTGACGATTCGGGCCCGGAACATCGGCGCGCTCCTTCGACGCGGGAACCCGCCGCCCCCATGGCGACCTGAAGATGGGCTGAGGCGAACTCAGACAACCGACGCGTTCTTCGCACGCTCCCGCTCCTCGGCATCCCGGGAGACGCGCGTCCACGCGCGCTGGGCCTCGACGTTCCCGTCGACCATCGCGACCCGCCGGAGGGTGCGCTCGCCTGATCCGAGAGCGGGGCGACCGTGCTGGAGCGCGAGGTTGTCCCAGAGGCATAGATCGCCCTCGCGCCAGGCGTGGACGTAGACGTTGTCGGGGGCGTAGAGCGCGGCGAACAACCGCTGAAGCGTCGACTCGCTTCGCTCCGGCGCCCAGTCGAGGATGCGGTCCGTCTGCTGCTCGCTCACGAGCAGGACGGGGCGCCCCGTGCGCGGCTGGATCGGCAGGACCGGATGGATCGCCCGCGGATGATGCGACTCGACGTCGGCGTCGCGGTAGCGGAGATGGCCGCCGGCGAAGCCCGAGAGAAAGAGCGCGGAGGCCGCCACAAGCTCTTCCCGCAGCGCCGCGTCGAGCCCCGCCGCGGCGCGCGCGGTATTCGCGAAGCAGGTGGGCGCGTTCTCCCCGTCGAGGCGCTCCATGTAGAGGCTGATCACGGCGAGCGGCGCGGGCGTGAAGACGTTGTCGGAGTGGAAGAGCAGCCTCCGGCCATGGGCGAGCACACCGCCTTCGCGCGCGTTCGAGAGATGGACGTGGCGCCGCCCGTCCCCGCCCTCGTCGACGGGCTCGCCGAAGACGGCGCCGAGCCGGAGCTGCTGCTCGGACGTGAGCGCGGGGGCGTGGAAGACGAGCAGGTGGTATTCCGCGAGGAGTGCGCGCAGGCGCATGCCGGTCGCTTCGTCGATCGGGGCGCCCAGGTCGAGCCCCTCGATCGCGACCCCGATGTGGGGGCCGAGGGGGCGGGCCCCGAACGAGAGGCTCTGATCCCCGGCCGGATCCGCGTGGCGATCACGATGCATTGCGACAGCATGTCGCCCTTCGCGGCGATCGGCCAGGCAGGGCGCGAAATCGACCGTCGGTGAAGGGCCCGACGTCGAGGTTCCCGGCATGCCCTCCCATGCCTCGAGCCCCGGTCTACGGTCTATAGTGCAGCTCGAGCGCCCCCCCCCTCCCCCCCCCCCCCCCCCCGCCCCCCCCCCCCCCCCCCCCCCCCCCCCCCCCCCCCCCCCCCCCCCCCCCCCCCCCCCCCCCCCCCAACCCCCCCCCCAAACCCCCCCCCCACCCCCATTGACGCGACGCCGCCTGGGCGTCGGGTCCAGGAGGAGGACGGCGATGACCGCGGCGTCCGGTGTCGGGTACGAAGACGAAAGCATGGAAGCCTACTGCCGCGAAGGCGCGCGAAAGGCCATGAACCTCGGCAATCGCGGGCCGCTCCGCTTCACAGCCGACGGAAAGCTCCATCCCGCCATCCTGGACGCCTATCGCCGCTGCGGCTTCTACGTCTTCGAAGACGTGATCTCGGCGGAAGAGCTCGCCGAGATGGAGGCCGACTTCTTCGCCATGGTCGACCGCTTCCCGACGGAGCCCGGCGCCCTGGTCGACCCCGAAGGCCGCCCCGCCATCGGCACCGATCACGATGCGCCGTGCATCGTCTGGTCGAAGCCGCTCGGCGATCCGTTCGGGGGCACCGCGGTCTCGAAGAGCCGCCATCCCGTCAAGATGCACGAGCCGAAGGCCGCCGCGGCCCTGCCGGAGAAGATCGTCGCCGGCGTTCTCGGCACGATGCAGTACATGGACGCCGCACTGCGCCTGCACGCCCATCCGGATCTGTTGCGCATCGCCGCCGCCCTCAACGGCGACGACTTCACGCCCCTCGTCGAAGCGGTCGCGATCAAGAAGCCGGGCGAGGGCCCGAGCATCGCGTGGCATCAGGACGGGATGACCCATTGGGACAGCCCCGACTGGCATCCGGAGATCCACGGCTTCAACTTCATGCCGCAGCTCTATCGCTCGACGGCGGCCAACGGTGTCTGGTACCTGCCCGGCTCGCATCGACTCGGCAAGCTCGACATCAAGGCGATGGTGGACGCGGCCGGGACCGAGCGGCTGCCCGACGCGGTGCCGCTCGTCTGCGAGGCCGGCGACGTGTGCGTCAGCAATCGGCAGATCGTCCACGGCTCCTTCGCCAACGTCAGTCCCGATTGGCGCGTCACGTTCAACATGGGTGCCCTGATCCGAAAAGCCGTGCTCGGCGCGTCGGGGGCCGGCATGATCCGCGAGCACGAGGTCCGGTACGACGAGGCCATGATTCGCGAGCGATGTGCCTGGATTGGCTATGCGATCGACGCTCGCCGACGCCACCGGCCCGACGAGGAGGCCTTCGTCTACAAGCCACACGCGGATTCAGGCGAGACGTTCGTCTGGGACGAGGCCGCGCGCGAGGCGATCCGCGGGTACAACAAGCGGGATCTCATCATCTAGGCGGGAGCGCGAAGGACGCCATGGTCAAGCTCTGCTTCTGCATCCGCCGCCTGCCCCACCTCTCGCGCGAAGAGTTCCTGACCTACTGGAGTCGCATGCATCCGCGCGCAGCCGGTCCCGAGGCCGCGCGCGCGCTGGGCATGCGGCGATACGTCCAGGTCCGCGCCCTGCCCGAGTCCGTGAACCGCCGGGTCGCGAACGGCCGGCCGGGCCTCGAGCCCGAGTTCGACGGCATCGCGGAGGTCTGGCTCGACAGCGTCGAAGCCTACGAGCGGGCCTGGGCTTCGCCGGAGGGCGAGGCGACGATGAAGAGGCTCATGGAGGACGAGAGGAACTTCATCGACTGGTCGCGTTCGACGATCTTCCTCGCCGAAGAGCTCGTGCTGATCGACGAGACGAAGCCGACCCCGCCCACGGCGATCGACGCCTACATCGCCGACTTCGAACCCCATGTCCAGACGATCCTCGGGAAGGTTCGCGACGCCATTCGCCGCGCGGCGCCGGATGCCGCAGAGGTGATCTCCTATCGCATGCCCGCGTTCAAGCGAAGCGGAGTGCTCGTCTATTTCGCGGCATTCAAGAATCACATCGGCCTCTATCCGCCCGTGAAGAGCGACGCGGCCTTGATGAAGGCGATCGCGCCGTACGCGGGACCGAAGGGGAATCTGCAATTCCCGCTCGACCGACCGATTCCGTACGCGCTCATCACGAAGATCGCGAAAGCGCGTCGTGCACAGGACATCGCGAACGATGCGGCTCGGGGGAGCGCGAGGACGGCGAAGGGGACGGGCAAACGGAAAGCGAAGCGCCGCGCCCGATGATGTGCTCGGTCGGCAGAGTCGCGACTTCTCGAACTCGGGCGAGAGTCGGAGGCGCTTGCGGCGCGTGTGAATCGTGCGCGCCGTGTCGAGGCGCGCGCGGGAGCCGGGTCGATGCCGGAGGCACGCGGATGGGGCGATTCAAGCCCGTTCGCGTCTCCGCCAGGAACCATTGCGACGGCTGGCCGTCCGGGGGCCGTCCGAGTCGATCGCGTCCCGCGCACTCAGCGCCGCGGTGCGAGCTCGAAGAGCCAGAGATATCCGGAATCGAGCGCATCCTGGGGAACCGGATCGCCTCCCCCGTATTTCCGGCCCAGCTCCGCCAGCACGGGGGCGACGTCCGACCCGCTCTCGATGCGGCGGAGCGTCCGCTCGTAGAGCTTCCCATCGACGCGCAGGAGCGCGTTCGGATTCGACTCGGCGTCGTAGGGCCAGTGCTTCCAGATCCGGCCCCACCACGTCGTCATGTATCCCGACGGGATGAAGAGCCGTCCCGCATGGACGATCACGAAGGTCGTTCGCGATCGCGCGGGCTCTTCGAGCTGGAACTCGACCGTCGGGCGATCGGCGAGGAACGACCAGTCGGGCTCCGGCCCCGGCTGGAGCTCACCCGTCCGAAAGGGCCCGCCGGCCAGGATTTCGATCGGGCCGTCGGCGAATCGAGCCCCGATGAAGGCGAGGGCGACGCCGGAGATCACGAGGATGACGAAGCCCCCCAGGATCTTGATGAAGGATTTCATTGATATGTCCTCGTAGGTTGGTTCCCGTCGAATGTCCCGATCGGGACCTGCTCTTCGAGCCGGGACAAGGCTACCGGTCCGCCTTCGCTCATACGACTTCGGGTTCTGCAGCCGCCCCTCCGCCGCTTGGTGACCCGCCCGGGGCTGGGATTGGCAGGAAAGTCGGAGAGCAAGCCGCGTGATGGACCCAACCTGAGATGAGAGAGCCGTCGGCAGGACGCAGGGTGAATCCGACCGGGTCGTCGGGTTAGAGTCGACCCGATCGTCGATCCGAAAGCTGGGCCTTCGTCTTCCTTCGCCTCCTCCATCGCGGCAAAGTCCCGGTGACGATTCGCCGAGAAAGGACTCGCCCCTTGAGATCCCCTTCCACGTCCACGTCCACGTCCGACCATCGCGATCCCCGCCGCAGAGCCCCGCGCGGACGTCGCCTTCCTGCCGTCCTCGCGGTCGGGGCAGCGTTCGTGCTCGTCGCGGGTTGTCTCGCCTCGCCGTCCGACTCGCCGCACGAGCGCTTCTCCGCGAGCGGCCTCGAAGAGGTCACGACGACGCTGCAAGCCGCCGTCGATCGCGGCGATCTCGGTGGCGTCGTGACACTCATTTTTCGGGACGGCGAAGTCGCGCAGGTCGACGCCGTCGGGGTTCAGGATCCGGTCGCGCGGACCCCGATGACGAGGGACTCGATCTTTCGCATCGCGTCGATGACCAAGCCGATCACGGCGGTGGCCACGCTGATCCTCGTCGACGAGGGCAAGATCGCACTCGACGATCCGGTCGATCGCTGGCTTCCGGAGCTGGCCCATCCGAAGGTGCTCAGCGATCCGGCGGCGCCGCTCGATTCAGCGACGCCGTCGCCGCGACCGATCCGGGTGATCGACCTGCTCACCCATCGCTCGGGCATCGTGACGCCTCGCGATCCCGAAGGTCCCCTTCGCGACGCGCTCACTCGAGCCGATTCCGCCAACGCCGCGGGCTACGACCGATGGATCGGATGGATCGGCGAGCTGCCCCTCGCCCACGTCCCGGGCAGCACCTACGCCTACGGAAACTCCTTCGACGTCCTCGGCATCCTGGTCGAGCGCGTGTCGGGGATGAAGTACCCGGACTTCCTCCGCGAGCGCATCTTCGAGCCCCTCGGCATGAACGACACCGCGTTCCGGGTCCCGCCCGAGAAGCGGGCTCGATTCGCGCGACTTCAATCCCTCGGCCGCGTGCCGGCCTCCTGGATTCCATCGGAGGAGACGGTGCCTGGCTTCCCGGCTGGAGCGGGCGGGTTGTATTCGACCGTCGACGACTACCTGGCCTTCGCGCGCATGCTCTTCAATCGCGGTGAGCTGGGTGGCGTCCGGATCCTCGCCCCCGAGACCGTCGATGCGATGACCACCGACCATCTGACCGCCGAGCAGCGGAAGGGGGAGCCCTTCGCCGGGCACCGGGACTTCTGGAACGGACAAGGCTTCGGCCTGGGTGTCGCGGTGAAGCGGAGTCCGACGGTCCACGCGTCGGAGCTCGGCATGGCGTCGGTCGGCTCCTTCGGATGGCCCGGTGTGTTCGGAACCTGGTGGCAGGCCGACCGGGCGAAGGACCTGATCCTCGTCTTCATGGTGCCGGGCGGGGACGCGACGGCGACGCGGTGGGCGTTCCAGAAGGCCGTCTATGACGCGATCGAGCGCTGACGTGCTGGGCGGATGGCGCGCCTGGATTGCGCCAGCACCGCGAACGGGAGCCGATCGGAAAAGGCGCGCCGAAGCCCGTATCGGGGCGCAGTCGCCGCGACGACGACCGCCATCAGCGCCAGCGCCAACACCGCGATCAGTCCGCGCGACGTCATGGGAACGGGCGGAGGGGCCGTAGCCGGTCCAACGAAGGCAGCGGCAGACTGCGGCGTTCCGGCGGAATATCTCGCGATCCGGCCGGTCACCGAGTTGTTCAGCGTGTACTGCCATTGGGACGGACCGACGGAGAACGAATGAAAGAGCTCCCCAGGATAGTCGTGGCTGCCAGCGCCACCGTACGAGGAGAGGGTGGCCGTCCCGATCCCCGTGATGGGATCGTAGACATAGCTGCCCGTCGCAGACCCGGATCCCCCCGGCAAACTCCATGTGGGAAAGGGCGCTGAGAACGTGGCGGCGGAGGACCAGTCTTGATCGGCCCGGGGATCCGCCAGATCGACCTTCACCACGACGGCCGCGTTCGGGTCGGGCGTCCCGCAGAAGGGCAAGGTCGTATTGAAGCCGCCCCCACACTGCAGCTGTACCAGGTCGACCCGAAACGAGAAGGTCAACTCGACCGCCTCCACCGGCCCGGACGCCAGTGCAGAAGACGCGAAGAGGGCAGCGGTGAAAGCCTTCATGAGCATCGACTCCCCGGTCTCATGCGGCGGGCTCCTGAGGTACCCCCACGGAGTCCTCGCCGGCTCATCGCACGGTAAGCTACGCACGCGCCCGGGCGCAATCGGCCCCGGCGCCGCTCGATCCCGAGGCTCCGAACGTCGGGACGATCACCGGTTCGGCGACCACGACGACCGCTCAGCCGCGCAACCCGGCGTATTGCACCTCGTCGAAATCGTCGACGCGGATGACCTCGTCGCGCGCCGCGTCCGCCGCCTCGAGCGCCTTCAGATCGACCTCGGAGATCACGCCGGCGGCGAGACCCGCGCGTGCGAGGTCGTCGCCCGGTGCATGCTCGAGGCGTGCGTCGCGGACGGCCGCACGCAGCCGCGCTTCGACGCTCAGCGCGGTAGTCGCCTTCGCCAGCGCGGCCTCGAGCCGACCGAGACCGAGCTCGTCCGCCGGTGGATGAAAGATGCCCGCCGTGAGCCGGTCGCGCGCGGCGGGATCGTCGAGCAGTGCGCGCGCGACCTCGCTGCCGCGCGCATCGTCCGGTCCGGGCTCGCTGCGACCGATCGGAAGGACGAGCGCGCGCAGCACGCCGGCGACGGGCCGCGCGGGCAGGTTGCGCAGCACGCCGTCGAGGGCGCCCTCGGCCTGCGCGAGCGCGTGCTCGATTCCCCACCGAGCGAAGGAGGCGTCGCCTTCGGGCTGGCCGTCGTGCTCGAAGCGGTGGGCGGCGGCCGATGCGAGGTACATCCAGGCGAGCGCATCGGCGAGTCGTCCCGTGATCGACTCGCGCCGCTTCAGCGCGCCGCCGAGAGTCACCATCGCGCCCTCCGAGACCAGGGCGAACGCCGCCGAGAGGCGCGACAGACGCTGCAGCTCGCGCCGCAGGGGGCCGTCCGGCACGCCGGTCTCGAGGCGTCCTCGGGTCAGCGCGAGCAGCGGGGCACGGATGGCGGTCCGCACGACGTGGCCGACGTGGCCGAAGAGCGCGCGGTCGAGGCGCGGGATGTCGCCGTTCTCGACGGCGACGATCTCCTCGAGGGCGAAGGGATGGCAGCGGATGGCGCCCTGGCCATAGATGATCATCGAGCGCGTCAGGATGTTGGCCCCTTCGACGGTGATGCCGATCGGCACCGAGGCCCAGGCGCGCGCGAGGACGTTGCGCGGGCCACGCTGGATCGCGGCGCCCGCCCGGATGTCCATCGCGTCGGCGACGACGTCGCGCATCGCTTCCGTCAGCCAGGCCTTCGCGATCGCGGAGAGGACGGCGGGCTTCTCGCCCGCGTCGATGGCTGCGCAGGTCAGCGCCCGCGTCGCGTCCATCAGGTAGGTCAGGCCGGCGATCCGGGCGAGCGGCTCCTGAACGCCCTCGAAGCGACCGATCGGCGTATCGAACTGCTCGCGCACCATCGCGTAGGCGCTGACGAGCCGGGCCGCGAGCTTGGCGCCTCCCGTCGACAATGAGGGGAGCGAGATGGATCGCCCGACCGCGAGGCTCTGCATCAACATCGTCCAGCCGCGCCCGGCCCCGGCGCGGCCGCCGATCACGGCGTCGAGCGGCACGAATACGTCGTGTCCTTCGGTCGGACCGTTGTGGAAGGGCACGCCCATCGGGTCGTGTCGTCGACCGATCTCGATGCCGGGCAGCTGCGCGGGCACGAGGGCGCAGGTGATCCCGAGCTCCTCGTCGCCGCCGAGCAGGCGATCGGGATCGCTCAGTCGGAAGGCGACACCGATCAGCGTCGAAACCGAGGAGAGCGTGATGTAGCGCTTGCGCCAGGAGAGCCGGATTCCGAGCAGCTCCTGGCCTTCGAAGCTACCCCGACAGACGACACCGATCGATTGCGTCGCGGCGGCGTCGCTGCCGGCTTCGGGGCCGGTCAGCGCGAAGCACGGGATCTCCTCGCCCCGGGCCAGGCGCGGGAGGTAGTAGGCCTTCTGTTCCGCGGTGCCGTAGTGGACCAGCAGCTCGCCCGGCCCGAGCGAGTTCGGGACCATGACGGTCACGGCGGCAGTCACGCTGCGGCTCGCGATCTTCTCGACGACGCGCGAATGGGCCTGCGCCGAAAATCCGAGGCCACCGAATTCCTCGGGGATGATCATTCCGAAGAAACGCTGCCTCTTCAGGAACGTCCAGACCTCCTCCGGCAGATCGCCGCGCTGGACCACGGCCCAGTCGTCGAGCATCCGGCAGAGCTGCTCGACCGGACCGTCGAGGAAGGCCTGCTCCGGCGCGGAGAGCGGCTTCGGATGGAAGCCGAGCAGCTCGTTCCAGTCGGGACGCCCCGAGAAGAGCTCGCGGTCCCACCAGACGGTCCCGGCTTCGAGCGCTTCACGTTCGGTCGCGCCGAGCTTCGGGAGCATCCGGGCGACGAAGGGGGCTAGGCGGCGCGTAACGAAGGCGGCGCGGCGCGGCGGAGAGCCGAGCAGCGCGATCCCCGCCGCGAACAGGAGCGCGACGGTCAGGAAGAAGGGCCAGGAGGCGGGACCGGAGAGCAGCCAGACGAACATCAGGCCTGCGCCCGGGGCGACCCAGGCCGCGCGCCCCCGGCCGGCGAAGGCGAGTCCGATGGCCGCCGTGAAGGCGACGACGATCCAGAATGCGGTCATTCTCGGCTCCTCCGTGGTGTGCGACCCGAGCCGCGGTGGCGCACGCGCCCTCGACGCGCGACGCCGGCCGCGCCAGCTCATCGCGTTCAGGACCCTCCGTTTCGATCCGATCGCTTCGGTCGGCTCGAGAAGCAGCGGGCTACGCAGCCGGAGCGCGTCCGGGAAGCGGCTCGGCCGTCCCGCTCGCGCGGGAGGGCTCTGGCCGGGCGAGGAATCGTTCGGGGCATGGGATCTCCTTTCGGAGGGATGCGCCGAGGCGAAGGGAAGACGGGACCCATCGGAGCATAACGCCAAATCGCCGCGCGTCATGGCGACACCCGCGGCTGTCGCATCGGCGGGCGATCGGAATCGCCCCCGAGCCGATGACGACAGGCGAGGCCCGCTCGCGGGGCGATGGTCGATCGGCGGGGCCTCGGATTCCGAGCTTCCCGAAGGCCGCGTTCGCAGTTCGCATCCGGACCTCGACGCGATGGCGCTTGACGAGGCCGAGCGCGCCCAGATCGGCGAACGCGCCCCCGCTCAGCGCTCGAGGGCGCGTCTCAGGGCGGCGAAGCGGCTCGTCCCCCGATCGAGCGAGGCGCGTCGCGGAGCCGCTCGTTCAATTCGCGTGTGCGCCGCCGTCCGCCTCGTACCAGATCGGACTCGTCCAGGCGCGCTCCTGGACCGTGCTCGGCTGGCTCGCTTCGCAGCAGGCCTCGAAGCCCTTGCCGATCGACTCCGGCTTCGCGCAGTCGACCTTCGCGGCGACGCAGAGATGGCGATGCCAGCGACAGGTCGGATTCTCGAGCACCCGCGCATAATAGAAGGCGTTCTCCTCCGGATCGAAGCCGGGATCGCGCCAGACGGCGCAGAGGCTGCGCGCGCCCTCGCCCTTCGGCTCGCAGGTCGTCGGATCGACGGACGCGTCGTTCGGACCGCCCGCCACGTCGAAGACCCGCTCGTGGGTCGCCCCCTTCTCCGTCCAGCCCTTCACGATCTGGATGCGCTGGAGCGGGGTTCCCGGCCGCGACTTCGTGCCCGGGTCCTGCATCGCCGAAACGACGAAGACCGGCGCGGCGGCCCCGCCCGTTTGCTCGGGCTGCAATCGCCGCGGCAGGTCCTGGCCCATCGGTACACCCTCCGCATAGCCGCGCGCGACGAGATCGCGCGCCCGGCAGAGATCGTCGGGATAGCGCCAGCCCCCGAAGAACCGGACCTCGGGGCGGGTCCCGCTCGTGCCGTAGACCTCGCGCCGCGAGAGCGCCTCGAAGATCGAGTCGCGCGCGTTCTCCTCCGCCCAGACGACGGCCAGCCCGCCCGGGTTGAACTCGATGTTGTCGGGCAGCCCCTGCGGCACCGCGGGCGAGAGCACGCGCGACGCGCCGCCGTGTCCGATCCAGCTCTGCTCGGCGACGAGTCCGGGCGTCGCCATGTGGGTATCGGTGCTCGCGAGGATGCCGAACTTGAGGGGATTGATGCCGAGCCGCTGCTCGAGAAGCAGTCCCTTCTTCAGACCTTCACGAACCATCGCCGAGCGCTTCGGCGGATTCGTCGGCGCACGCAGGGCTCCGGACATCGCGTCGTAGGGAAGCTTCTCGAAGCTGCAGGCCTCGTCGGTCGTCTCGGCGCCGAGCAGGCATTCCGAGTCGCCCTTGTGCTGCATGATCTCGATCAGCCGCTCGAAGCGGTTGCGCAGCTGCGCCTCCTCGCGGTCGACCTCGCCATTCGCCCCCGCCACGGAGGTCAGCCGCGTCGTCTGGAACATCACGCCGTCCATGCTGATGTTCGAGTTGTGCGGGATCACGACGACGTCGCAACCCGGTCGACCCTTCGTACACGCCTGCTCGAGGCGCTCGAAGAGCCGGAAGGCGCTGATGGTGTCGACGGACGAGATCGCCTCGTCGGGGACGACGTGGTTGCGGAACAACACGTTGCGATGGAGGTTGCTCGCAATGCTCGAGGTCCACTCGTAGCCGATCACGCTGGTGAATCGGCAGGCGGCGCTTCGATCGTAGGCCGCCTCGGCCGCGGCCTGGATGTCGCCCCAGACGTCGCGCGCCGCGTCCCGGCAGAGCTGCGCGGCGGGACCACACATCTTGTGGCGCTCGTTCGTCGCACTGATCCTGGCGAGGAATCCCATCAGGGCGAAGGGCGCGTTGCGCTTGTTCCAGCAGACGTCGCTGTCGTACTCGGGATGCTTCGGATCGGAGCAGATCCGGACTTCGCCGAACATCTCGGAATGGTCGGAGATCGCGGTCCAGTCGAGGGGACGATCGAGCCGTACGTGGCGAGTCGCCCTGCCCTCGGCGTCGTAGGGCTGGATGCCGACCCGCTCGCCTCGCGCGAATCGATAGGCCTCGCGCGGCGTGTTGCGGGTGTCCTGGGTACTCGCGTCGTGGGAGTAGGCGGTATGGACGTGGGTGTCGCCGAACAAGGGGCGGCGCAGGGGCTCGTAGTCGCGACAGGGCTCGCGCTCTTCGGTGATCGGATACGGACGCTTCGACGGCTCGGCACGGGAGCCGGTCGGCGCCGCGAGCAGAAGGAGAACGAGCACACGGGCGATCGCATCCGCCACGGTCGGAAGGCCGCGAAGACGCTGGCGGGGTCGGGCATCGATCATGGTCTCGTCCTCCATCTTCGATCTCGATTTCGATCGCCATCCGGGGCATCCCCCTTCGACCGCGCGAAAATCGCGAAGCCGGGCGATCCGCTCGGCTCGTATTGCTAGGCGGACGTCGTGAGCCGCCTGCCCTCGCCGATCCAGCGCCCGATCAGCTCCTCGAGACGGGTCGCGAGGGCGGCATCCGCGAGCGCGCCGTCCGCGAGCACGGCGTGGGCGGAGGCGAGCGAGAACATGTCGGGGAAGACGTGGACCCCGAGCGCTTCGAGCGGCATCCGCAGCGCCCAGAGCCCCCGATTTCCGCCGACGAGCGAAGGTGAAGCCGAGAGCAGCAGCGCCCGCTTGCCACGCAGCGGCGAGGGCTTCGCACGGGAGACCCAGTCGATCGCGTTCTTGAGCACACCCGGGACCGAGTAGTTGTACTCGGGCGAGGCGATCAGCAGGCCGTCGCAGGCCTCGATCTGCGCCGCGAGGGCGAGCGCCGCGGGCGGCAGACCCCCCGCTGCCTCGACGTCGCCGTCGTAGAGGGGAAGGGCGATCGCGCGCGGATCCGCACGCACGACCGTTGCCCCCGCCCGCTCGGCCATCCCCGCCGCGATCGCGGCGAGCTGGCGATTGAGGGAACCGGTGCGCATCGAGCCGACGAGGACGAGGACCTTCATGATGGCGTCATTCTATTCGAAGAGTGCCGGCGAGGGCGAGGCCGCTCCGAGCGCGGATCGGAACGCGGCGCGGGATTCCAAGCCACCCGGAAGCGCTGGAGGAGGGTCAGCGCGCCGCATGGCTCCTCGCGAATGCCTAACAGCCGCCGCGCCCGAAGCCGCTGATCGGCGAAGACCGACCACAGGGAGTCGCCGAGCACCTCGCTCGTGAGCCTCGCGTTCCCGGCGCAGCGCGACCGAAGCGGGGGGGAGGCGCGAGGCACCCATTGCCGGATCGAGACCACGGGCAGGACCCGCTCGACGAAGCGGGCGACCGGAGCGCGGGCGGAGCGAGCCCACGCTGGGTGTCGTCGCTTCCCGCCCCCGCCCCTCACCCCGGCTCCCGCACCTCCTCCACCGCCCGACGCACCACCGCCCAGCCGGCCCGCGGGAACCCCGACGCCCGCCCCTCGCATCCCACGACCAGCGTGGTATTTCCCTGCTGCGCGCGATTGGACCGCTTGCTCGCGCCGTACCGACCGGACCGCCGAGACCGACTGACGACCGCCGAGACCGACCAGGAGATCCGAACGTGAGCCAGGGCCGAAAGCACATCGAGAAGAACCCGAGCGCCGAGCAGACGCCCGGTGCCGCGCCCGGATCTGCCCCTGCGTCCGCCCCGGCCCCGTCCGAAGAGCTCGATCTCCAGCCCCCCCGCGGCACCCGCGACTTCTACCCCGACGAGATGCGCCGCCGGAACTGGCTCTTCGGCCTCTTCCGCGAGACCGCCGGCCGCTTCGGCTTCGAGGAGGTCGACGCGCCGATGGTCGAGCACGCCTCCCTCTTTACCCGGAAGGCCGGCGAGGAGATCGTCCACCAGCTCTACCACTTCGTGCTCCACGACCGGCATCTGGCCCTGCGCCCCGAGATGACGCCGTCGCTGGCCCGCATGGTGATCGCGCGCCAGGGGGCGATGCGCTTCCCGATCCGCTGGTTCACGGTGACCCAGAACTGGCGCTACGAGCGGATGACCCGCGGCCGGCGCCGCGAGCACTATCAATGGAACATGGACATCTGGGGCGAGCCCTCGGTCGAGGCCGAGGCGGAGCTCCTCTCGGCGATGTTCACCGTCCTCGACGCCCTCGGCCTCGCCCGGGGCAAGGTCAAGGTCCGGCTCAACAGCCGGGCGCTGCTCGAGGAGTCGCTCCGAACCGGCGTCCTCGCGAAGCGGCCGGAGGTCTTCGCGCCGCTCTGCGTCGTGATCGACAAGCTCGACAAGATCGGGGCCGAGGCCGTGACCGAGCTGCTCTGCGATCCGGCGGGCGCGGTCGGGCTCTCGGCGGGGGAGGCGGAGAGCGTGCTCGCGATGCTGGCGGCGCGCTCGCTCGACGAGGCGGCGCGCTTCGCGGCCCCGGATTCGGCGGCGCTGGCGGATCTGCGCCGGCTCTACGCGCTCCTCGAGGCCTACGGGATCGCCGACCAGGTCCCCTTCGACGCCTCCGTCGTCCGCGGCCTCGCCTACTACACCGGCGTCGTCTTCGAGGCCTTCGACGCCGCGGGCAGCCTGCGCGCGATCGCCGGCGGCGGGCGCTACGACCGGCTGGCGGAGACGCTGGGTGGAAAGCCGGTGCCCGCGGTCGGGTTCGGGTTCGGCGACGCGGTGATCGGCGAGCTGCTCGAGGACGAGGGGCTCTGGCCGGCGCTCGCGCGGGACGTGCAGGACGTCGTCTACGCCTTTTCGAGCGCGGAGAAGCCCGCGGCGATCGCGGTCGCGACGCGGCTGCGCGCCGCCGGACGCAGGGTCGAGCTCGCGCTGGGCACGGCGAAGCTCAAGCGCGTGCTCGGCGACGCCGACAAGGCCGGCGTCGAGCGAGTCTGGCTGATCGGAGAGGACGAGCGGGCGCGGGGCGTGGTCAAGGTGCGCGACCTCGCGAAAAAAATGGAGCACGAAGAGCCGTTGAAGGGCTGACCTTTGTCACCGAAACGCTATAAAGCGGCCCGATCCCGCGGCAAGCAGAAAGCCGCGACGAACGACAGGACCTCGCTCCCGGCTTCATCCCTTTCCCCGGACGGCTCCGCAGATCCCCTCGGCCCGCTCCACCCTTCCTCCTCCCCCCTACCCGCGCCTCAACGCGGCCACTCTCCGGAGGGCTCGATGAGCGAATGGACTCCCAGCCAGAGTCAGGCGCTCTACCAGGTCACTGATTGGGGCGCTGGCTTCTTCTCCGTCAACGAAGACGGGAACGTCTGCATCCATCCGCGGGGCGATCTGGACGGCGAGTGCATCGACCTGCCGAAGCTCGTCGGCGAGCTCGAGCGGCGCGGTCTGCGCCGGCCGATGCTGATCCGCTTCTCGGACATCCTGGCCGCCCGGATCGAGGGCCTGGCCGGCTGCTTCTCCAACGCCATCGCCGAGCACGAGTACGGCGGGCGCTGGCGCGGCGTCTTCCCGATCAAGGTCAACCAGCAGGCCCACGTCGTCGAGGAGATCGTCGAGTTCGGTGCCCCCTTCGGCGTCGGCCTCGAGGCGGGCAGCAAGCCCGAGCTCCTGATCGCGCTCGCCCTGCTCGAGACGCCCGACGCGCTGCTGATCTGCAACGGCTACAAGGACCGCGCCTACATCGAGACGGCGCTCCTCGCGCAGCGCCTCGGTCGGACCCCGGTCATCGTCGTCGACCGCTACCACGAGATCGAGCTCATCATCAAGGCGGCGGCGGATCTCGGGATCCGGCCCCATATCGGGCTGCGCTCCCGGCTCTCGACCGTCGGCGCCGGCCGCTGGGTCGAGTCCTCGGGCGACCACTCGAAGTTCGGCCTCTCCGCCGACGAGCTGGTCCGGGCCATCGACCGCCTGCGCGGCGTCGACATGCTCGACTGCGTCGAGCTGCTCCATTTCCACATCGGCTCCCAGATCACCGCCATCCGCGCCCACAAGGACGCCCTGCGCGAGGCGATGCGCATCTACGTCGGCCTCCACCGCCTCGGCGCGACGAAGATCCATCTGCTCGACGTCGGCGGTGGCCTCGGCGTCGACTACGTGGGCGCCGGGACCGACGACCCGTCGTCGATGAACTACACGACCCAGGAATACGCGAACGACGTGATCTACGCGGCGCAGCAGGCCTGCCTCGAGGCCGAGATCCCGCCGCCCGACATCATCACGGAATCCGGACGCGCGATGGTCGCCCACCACTCGATGCTGATCTTCGACGTGATCGGCGTGAACCGCGACCCGTCGCCCGCGAAGATCGATCCCTGCGACGACGACGACCACCTCGTCCTGCACGCGCTGCAGGAGACCGTCGAGACGATCGCCCCGGACAACCTCTCCGAGTCCTACCACGACCTGACCCACGGCCGGGACGAGGCCGCCTCTCTCTTCTCGCTCGGCTATCTCGACCTGCGCGGCCGTGCCAAGAGCGAGCGCCTCTTCCATCTCGGCTGCGTCAAGATCGGCGCGATCCTCGAGCAGATGGGCGAGGCCCCCGAGGAGTTCGAGGACCTGCGCAAGCTCCTGACCGACACCTACTTCGGGAACTTCTCGCTGTTCCAGTCGATGCCCGACGCCTGGGCCGTCAGCCAGGTCTTCCCCGTCATGCCGATCCACCGGCTCGGCGAGGAGCCGACCCGCCGCGGCGTCATCGTCGACCTGACCTGCGACTCCGACGGCCGCCTCGACCACTTCATCTCCGAGGGCGCCGAGGCCGGGACGCTGCGCATGCATCCCTGGAACGGCGGCGCCTACCTGCTCGGCGTCTTCCTGATCGGCGCCTACCAGGAGATCCTCGGCGACCTCCACAACCTCTTCGGCGACACCGACGCCGTCCACGTCCGCCTCGACGGCGACCGCGGCTACGCCGTGAAGCACCTGGTCGAGGGCGACGCCGTCAGCGAGGTGCTCGCCTACGTCCAGTACGACCGGGGCGTGCTCTCCGAGCGCGTCCGCCGCACGATCGAGAAGGCGATGGCCGAGGGCCGGATCAGCCTCGAGGAATCCGCCCTGCTCCGCCGCCGCTACGACCAGGGCCTCGCCGACTACACCTACCTCAAAGACGAGAGCTAGGCCCTTGCCGGCACGGAAGGCCGCCCGCAAGCCGGTGCGCGTCTACTCCTGGAACGTGAACGGGATCCGCTCGGCGGTCTCGAAGGGCTTCGTCGACTGGCTCGGCCAGTCCGGGGGCGAGATCGTCGGCCTGCAGGAGGTCCGCGCCTCGCTCGACGCGATCCCGGCCGAGCTGCAGGGCCTCTCCGACTACCATCAGCACTACGTCGCCGCCGCGAAGAAGGGCTACTCGGGCGTCGGGCTCCTCGCGCGCCGCAAGCCCGACGCGATCGAGACGTCGCTCGGCTCGCCCCGTTTCGACGACGAGGGCCGCCTCCAGCTCGCGCGCTTCGGCCGCCTCGTCGTCGCGAACGGCTACTTCCCGAACGGCTCGGGGACCGATCGCAGCAACGACCGCGTCCCCTACAAGCTCGACTGGTACCGCGCGCTCTTCGAGCGGATCGAGGCGCTGCGGCGCGACGGCCTCCACGTCCTCGTGATGGGCGACTTCAACACGGCCCATCGCGAGATCGACCTCGCGCGGCCGAAGGACAACCGCAAGACCTCGGGCTTCCTGCCCGAGGAGTGCGAGGAGCTCGACCGCTGGATCGCGGCGGGCTGGATCGACACGTTCCGCGCCTTCGAGCCGGGGCCGGGGCATTATTCGTGGTGGAGCCAGCGCTTCGGGGTCCGCGCGAAGAACATCGGCTGGCGGATCGACTACGTGCTCGCCTCGCCCTCGGCGATGGAGCACGTCCGACATGCCTTCATCCATCCGCAGGTGATGGGATCGGATCATTGTCCGATCGGGGTCGAGGTCGATCCGGCGATCTTCGGCTGAGACGGGACGTCGAAGTCCTCAGCCCCCGAGCTCGCGCTCCGCGCCGAGCACCTCGCGCTCGTAGTCCTCGAGGCAGGCGAAGCTCGCATAGCTCCCGGCGAGGATGGCCTCGGAGGGGAGGCACGCCGCGCCCGACGCGCGCTGGAGCTGGCCGGCGAAGGCGCCGAGGGCGGCGACCGGGCTCGTCCCCGGCGCGGTCTCCCCCACGACACCGGGCTCGAAGCGGTCGCTGCGGAAGCGGATCAGCTTGAGCGGCGAGCCGATGTCGTCGCGCCAGTTGAGGATGCAGTCGACGACGACGACCGGCCGCGGCCCGAGTCCGCGCACGACGCCGACGGCGATCGCCTCGATCCGGGGGAAGGGCAGCCGCGACTTGCCGCGGCCGTCGGTGTCGATCTCGATCGCGTCGGCGCCGACCTCGACGGGCACGGCTTCGATCGTGCGCAGGGCGCGCAGGAACGCGCCCGAGCGGGGGGCAGCGGAGCCCTTTTCGGCGGGCGCTTTCTCCGCAACGGGCGCTGTCGGCGTCGTGGGCGCGGTCGAGGACGGCGTGGCCGGGCGCGGTGCGCGCGCGCTCGGGAGGACCGCACCGGCCAGCGTCGCCGCCGACATCATGACCGTCGCCTCGCCGTCGGCGTCGCCCATCGCCGTCGCCGCGGCACCGCGGCCCATCGGGCTCGTCAGCTCGTCGGTCGAGTCCTCGAGCAGCGGCGTCTGGTCGCCGTCGCTCAGGTCGTCGTCGGCGTCGAGGAAATCGAGATCGTCGTCGCCGAAGAGCAGGCCGCGGGTCTCGAGGACGTCCGCCTCCCGGTCGGCGGCGGCGCTCGAGCGCGAGGGCCCCGCGTCGGCGAGAGCGCCGGCATCGAGGGCGCCGCGATCGTTCCAATGGGAGAGCACGTCCGACGGTTCAGCCCCGGCGAGCGCCTCGCCCGCCGGCTCGGCGGCGAGCTCGTCGGCGAGGTTCTCCTCCGAGAGGGCGCTCCCAAAGAGCGACTGGTCCGCGAGCTGGGACTCGTGGGGATCGCTCGGGAACTGGGTCTGCTCGACGGCGTGGTGCTCGGCTTCGACGCGGCGCTCGAGGGGCGACTCGGCGATGGATTGCGGGCGGGCCGCGCGGGCGGCGACGGCGCGGGACGAAGCGGCCGTCGAGGCCGCGGGCTCGTCGCCCTCGGCGAGCTCGGCCAGAGGCTCGAGGCGGGCGCGGGTCGGCGCGTCGAGGCTCGGGTCCGCGAGCGCGATCGAAGCCGCGCGGCGGGTCAGCCCGGGATCGAGGTCCCGGGCGATGTTCAGGATGCGCACCGCATGGGCCGTCGACGCGCCGGCATCGAGCGCCGAGCGCAGGGAGAAGAGCGCCTCGTCGGGGTGGCCCGCATCGAGGAGTGCCTCGCCGAGACGGACGGCGGCGGTCGGCTCGAGGCGGACCTCGCATCGGCGCGTCGCGAGCGGAAGCCAGTGGGACAGGGCCCGATCGATCTGGCCCTTCTTGAGCGCGCTGCGGAGCACCGGCAGGATCGCCTCCGCCGCGGCCTCGGGCTGCCCGAGCTCGACCGCGATCGAGAAGAAGACCTCGGCGATCTCCTCGTCCCCGCGATGCTCGCGCCAGGCGGCCTGCATCAGGTCGAAGGCCTGATGGGGATCCCCGTCCGAGCGCAAGCGCGCGGCGCGGATCACGACGGGATTCGGACCGGTCTTCGCGCGCTTCGCGACGACCGAATCGAGCTTCGCTTCGATCCCGAAGAGGCGCAGCGCCGCGGCCTGGGTCGCCCCGATCGCGATCGCGCCACACAACGTCGCCCAGGGCACGCTCCCGAGATCGTCGAGCCAGAAGCCGCGCACGACGAAGGCCTCGAGCCCGAGCCAGACCGGCAGCACGACGAAGCTCGGCACGATGAATTGTCCACCGAGCCCGCGGATGAAGTAGGCTCCGACGAGCGCCGCAGCGAGACCCGACGAGCCCGACCACGGGACACCACTCGACGCGTCGAGGAGGCGATAGCCCTGGGCGGAGATCGGGATCGCGAGCAGCACGAAGAGGCCGTAGAGAAGCGAGCCCCAGCTGCGCTCGAGGGGTGCGCCTGCGATGAGCAGGACCGCGAGCAGGAGGCCGAGCGCCGTCCAGCCTTCGTGGACGAAGGCGTGGGTCCAGTAGTTGCGCGGCGGCGTGTCGCCATCGAGCACGCCGAGGCGCCAGGCGGGCGCCGCGAGCCGGCGCGCTTCGTAGGCCCGGGCGAGATGAGCGTCGAGCTCGTTCTGGGAGCGGGCGACCATGCGCTCGGGCAGCTCGACCTCGGCGCCGGAGCCCATCTCCTCCGCCTTCTCGCGCAGCTCGGCCAACCACTCCGGATCGAGGACGCGCTCGCCCTCGGCATCGACGGCGAGGCGCGGATTGCGCATCAGCAGAGCCCGCGCGTCCTGGATCGCGCGGTCGTAGCGGTCGCCCCAGGTCTGCGCGGGATCGATCACGAGGGGCGCCGCCGCGAAAGCCACGGCGAGCAGCACGGTCACGATCGGCGTCGTCTTCAGCCAATCCAATGCGCCGAACTCCCTTCCTGTTCCGGGTCCCGAACGGACGCCCGCCCCTGCGCGAGACGCTCCCCGTCTCAACGGCCGGATCCGGCACTCGCCTTAGCAAGAAGTGCGCAAGAAGAGGACCTGGCCCTCCTGCGCCTCGCCCCCTTCGGGAAGAAGCGCGCCGCGATCGTCCTCGCCCTGGCGCTCGGCCTCGGCTCGAACGCCGCTTGCGACCGGGGTGAAGACCCGAGCGCGAGCCCGAGCGATCCGGTCGAGCGTCGCGCCGACGGGCCCCCGGCCACCGATCGACCGCCGATCCTCCCCGACGCCCCGTGGTTCGAGCTCCCCGCCGACTGGGACGCGCAGCATCCGACCCTCTCCCCGAACGCCCACCTCGAGGTCCACGCTGCCGCCCTCGCCGAGCAGCAGCTCGCCGACACGCCCGCCGACCTCGCGGGTCGCTTCTGGCTCGAGTCGGTCGAGGCCGTCGGCGGCGGGGACGATGCCGGCGGGACCGCGGCGAAGACCGGCGAGCGGCCCGTCCTGCGCGCGAGCAGCCGCCAGCGCTTCCGACTCGTCTTCGAGGTCGGGCCGCCGGGCATCGCCGACGGCGGAAGCCTCTTCCTGCTGGCCGATCCGTTCTGGTTCTGGTCCGAGGTCCAGACGAACGATCCCGCCGCCGCGGGCTACACGACGGCGGCGCTGCGAGCGAGCCCGTCGACGAAGGCGACCGGCCCCGTCCCGCGCCTCGTTCCGTCCGATGTGCCCGGTGCGTTCCGCGTCGAGGGCCGCGCCCTCGCGGCGGGCGAGCAGATCGAGCTCGTCTACGGCGCCGGTGCGGCGGGGGCGAAGGTCGATCGTTATGCGGAGGTCGGGGCCGAGATCCGCCTCGGGCTCGACGGCGACGCCGACGGCCGGCGCGCGTGGATTCCGCCGGCGGTCGCCGTCGACGTCGTCGCGGGCGAGCCCGCCGAGCTCGTCGCCTTCGGTCCGGCGGAGGTCGCGCCCGGCGAGGCCCCCACGCTCTCGCTCTCCCTGGTCGACGACGCGGGCAACCGCGCGAGCTGGCCCGACGCGGCGCCGGGTCCGAACGGCCGCGCGCGCGCGACGTTCCACCTCGCATCGCTCGATCACGCGAGCGCCGTGCCCGCTCGGGGCCTCGGGCGCCAGAAGAGCGAAATCGCCGCGAGCGATCCCCATCGCATCCAGCTCGTCGCGCCGACCGCCGAGGGCACGCTCCGCCTTCACGTCCGCGGCGAGGGCGCCCTCGCCCGCTTCGAGGCCGAGCTCCCGCCGATCGTCGTCCGCCGCGCGCCGCGCCGCCTCGTCTTCGGCGATCTCCACGGCCACACCCGTTATTCCGACGGCACGGGCTCCCCCGACGCCTACTTCCGCTATGCCCGCGACGTCGCCCGCCTCGACGTCGTCGCCCTGACGGACCACGACCACTGGGGCATCGAGGCCCTCGACGAGTCCCCCGCGCGCCAGGCGGAGATCCTCGCCCTCGCGAAGACCTGGCATGCGCCGGGCCGATTCGTGACGCTCCCGGGCTACGAGTGGACGAGCTGGCTCCACGGCCATCGCCACGTCCTCTCTTTCGACGACCGGCTCGAGATCCACTCCTCGCTCGCCTCCGCGACCGACCGCCCCGACGAGCTCTGGGCGGCCCTGCGCGGGAAGCCCGCCCTGACCTTCGCCCACCACTCCGCCGGCGATCCGATCGCGACCAACTGGCATTACGCGCCGGACCCCGAGCTCGAGCCGGTGACCGAGATCGCGTCCGTCCACGGCATGAGCGAGGCCCTCGATGCCTCCGCCCCGATCGGCGGCGCGGTGCCGGGCAACTTCGTCCGGGACGTGCTGCTCCACGGGGCCCGCCTCGGCTTCATCGGCAGCGGCGACTCCCACGACGGTCATCCCGGCCTCGCGCAGATCGCCTCGGGCCAGAGCGGTCTCGCGGGCCTCTTCGTCGAGTCCCTCGACCGCGACGCGATCCACGCCGCGCTGAAGCGTCGCCACACCTTCGCGACCAACGGCATCCGACCCTGGCTCGACGTGACCCTCGACGGCGTCGAGATGGGCGGCGCGCTCCCGGACGGATCGTCGAACGGAGCCGCCCCGACGAATGCGCCCGCCGCGGCCGATGCGCTCGCCGCGCGCCCCTCGGCCACGGGTGCCCGCGACCACCGCCTCCAGATCCGCTACGAAGCGACCGCCCCGATCGAGCGCGTCGAGCTCATCCGCACCGGCCACCGCGCCGTCGTCGACCTGCTCGCCGCGACCGGCGCGCCCGCCGATCGCCCCGTCTATCGCCTCGACCTCGAGCGCCGCATCCCGCGCCTCGGTCCGGGCGAGTTCCATTACGTCCGCATCCTCCAGGCCGACGGGGGCGTCGCCTGGTCGAGCCCGATCTTCGCGGCGCAGGATGAATCGGGCGCACAGGAAGAACCGATCTCGCAGGACCCGCGCGTCCAGAAGGGAGAATGAGTCGATGCCGAGCCGGGGGATGCACGAGGTCGTGAAGAGCGTGGTCTGCGACGATCGGACACCGGCCCAGGTCGGTCGCGCGTTCCGCGCGCTGCTCGCGCAGGGCATGACGATCCGCGTCGCCGGCGCTGCCAAGCACCGCCCGAAGCAGCTCCTCACCCGCGGCTACACCCCGCGCCAGAGCTTCACGCTCTTCGGCACGCGCTTCTTCGTCTCGGTCGTGCGCCAGAATCCGGAGCTGCGCTTCTGTGTCGCCTACGTCATTCCGCCGCCGCGCCGCGCAGGCCCGCCGATCGCCTACGCCCGCATCTTCTACAAGGATCTCTCGCTCGTCTGGCGCGCCGCGTCCCACGTCGCCTACGACCGCGACGGCTCGATCTGGATCGGCAAGGGCGACGTGCGCGAGTTCCGCGCCGATGGCCATGTGATGGTCGAGTCGATCGAGTCGACGACCGATCTCCCCCTCGAGATCCAGACCGCCCTCGAAGACTGCTCCCGCGCCACGAAGAAGACCCGCGCCGACGCGGCGATCCTGCGCATGGTCCTCCAGCAGGCGCCGCCTTCTCGTGTCGAGCCCTTCCCCGAGTTCACCCGCCCGCGCGCCCGCGCCCGGGCGAACCCCGCGAACCGCATCCACGGCGGCCGCTCGATCGCGCGCTTCCGCCGCCGGGGCGATCCCGCGTCCCTCGAGTTCGCGCCGGGCTTCGAGCCCGATCTCGCCCGCGGCATCGTCGAGACGAACCGCACGAAGAGCAATCTCTACCACGGCGTCCTGCGCCGCTACCGGATCCTCTCGAAGAACCGCGCGATCCAATATCTCTTCATCGCCGGCAAGCGCCAGGTCTGGATCATCCCGCCGCAGGCGCTGACGACCGAGCTCTCGACCTTTGGCCTTCGGCTCGTCGACGTCGTCGCCGACGAGGACCTCTTCATCCCCGGCTACGAATATCACTACTTCGACGAGTACGCGGATCCGCCGGCTCTCTACAGCCAGATCCCGAAGGGCTATGCGGGCCGGCCGTGCGCCCACGATCCGAACAAGGCGGATGCGTCGCCCTGGCTCGAGGCGCTGCCGATCATCCGGGCGTTCCGGAAGAAGGTGCTCGGGCGGAAAAAGCGCGGATGACACGGCCGATGCCGATCCGCGATCGAGCCCGGGTCGTTCCGGGCCCATCGGCCTAACGCCGACCCCGCTGCATCAACGTCACGTGGAACCCGAACCACTGCTCCGGATCGAGCACGAGCTGATGGACGGGCGTGCTCGCCTCCGCCGCGTTCCCCTGCGTGCTGTCGTACTCGAAGAAGATCCGGTAGCCCCGGGCGACGAGCCATTCCCTCGCAGCGTTCGCGTCCTCGATCTCCCAGACGAGCGGCCCGATCTGGCCCGCACCGTGCTCCGCCAGTCGCGTTGCGAAGGGCCCCTTCCCGTCCACCGGTGCGACGAATTCGAGACCGCCGTCGAAGTCCGTCGACGACCAGACGGGCTGGCCCTGGATCGAGATCGGCTTCGGCAGCTTCAGCCCGAGCAGCTCGTTGAACTGCCGCACCGCGTCCTGGATCTGGTCCTCGCGCACGATCAGCTCGACCCGATTGAATCCCTTGACCTTCACGATCGATCCTCCCGCCCGCCTACCACTTGAGCCCCCGCGCTCCACCGCCGTCGACCTTCACGACCTGGCCGCTCACGTAGGCCGCGTCGTCCGAGGCGAGATAGGCGACGACCTGCGCTACGTCCTGCGGCGTCGCGACGCGACCCGCCGCCGCCGTCGCGGAGAAGGCCGCGAGCTGGCCCTCGTCGAACAGGCCGCGCGTCGCCGGCGTCAGCACGAATCCCGGCGACACGACGTTGCTGCGGATGCCCTGGACGCCGTACATCGACGCCGTGTAGGCGGAGAGCGTCTCGATCGCGGCCTTGCAGGTTCCGTAGGCGATCCGGCTGCCCGTCGGATGATGCGCCGCACCGGAGGACATCGTGACGATCGAGCCGCCGCCGCTCCGCAGCATGGCGGGGATCGCGTGGCGGCAGCCGTAGACCGCCGCCATCACGACGACCTCGAAGGTCTGCTGCCAGACGGCGTTCGGTGTCCCGACCGGATCGCCGTCGTCGGGGAAGGCCGTCACCGCGTTGTTGTGGAGGACGTCGAGGCGGCCGAACTTCGAGAGCGCGAGCGCCACGAGCCCCGCGACGTCGGACTCCCGCGTCACGTCGGCCTCGATCGCCGCGGCGGCGGCCCCGAGCTCCCCGGCGACGCGCCGCGCGCCGGCACCGTCGAGATCCGCGAGGACGACCGAAGCGCCCTCGGCGACGAAGAGCCGCGCGGTGGCCGAGCCGATGCCGCCGGCCGCGCCCGTCACGATCGCCACCTTGCCCCGCAATCGATCTCGCGTCACCCGTCGGCTCCTTCGACTCGCGCGAACGCGCGCGCCCGACCGGATACTCACCGCGACGATCGCCCCACGCAATTCTCGCGCCTGCATGTCGAATCGGCCCCCGCGTGCTAACGCATGCGGATCGGAGCCACCGGCCGCGCGCCTCGCACGCCGGCCAGTTCGCCCACCCCGAGGAGCCCCATGACCGACGAAGAACGCACGCAAGCCGCCCAGGCCCTGTTCGCGAAGTGGACCTCGAAGGCGATGACCGAGCTGCAGGCGACCCAGAGCCCGAGCTTCGCGACCGAGATGGGGAAGCTCGCCTTCGACAACGTCTTCGCGAAGCTCTGGGTCCGACCGGGGCTCGACGTCCGCTCCCGGAGTCTCGTGACCCTCGGCATCCTGATCGCGCTGCGCGCGACGGACGAGCTCGAGGTCCATTTTCCGATCGCCCTCGCCAATGGCTGCACGATCCAGGAGATCGAAGAGATCATCTATCAGGCGACGGCCTATGCCGGATTCCCCGCCGCCAACGCGGCGCGGGCGGCGGCGACGAGGTCGTTCCGCATGCAGGGGCTCATCGACTGATTCGAAGCGGGCCCGCGCGGCGCCGGCCCGATCCCGGCGCTTCACGAGCCGGACGAGGTATCCATGCTCGATCTCCTGATCCGGGGCGGCACCCTCATCGACGGCAGCGGCGGGGAGCCGATCGTCGGAGACCTCGGCATCGCAGACGGTCGGATCGTCTCCGTCGGACCGCGCGGAACCGACTCGGCCCGGCGCGAGCTCGACGCCGAGGGGGCGCTGGTGACGCCGGGCTTCGTCGACGTGCATACCCACTACGACGCCCAGGTCCACTGGGATCCGCTCGTCTCGCCGTCGAGCGAGCACGGCGTCACGACCCTCGTCGTCGGCAATTGCGGTCTCGGGCTCGCGCCCGTTCGGCCGGGCGATCGCCGGGCGCTCCAGGGTCTGCTCGGCGGGGTCGAGGACATCCCGCAGAGCGCGCTCGACGCCGGTCTCTCGATCCGTTGGGAGGACTATCCGGGCTATTTGAAGGCGATCGACGAGGAGCCGCGCTCGGTCGACGTCGCCGCCCTCGTGGGCCACGCGGCCCTGCGGCTCTACGCGATGGGACCGGAGCGCGCCTTCGCCGAGGCGGCAAACGACGCCGAGATCGCGGCGATGGGGCAGATGCTCGCGGCGGGGCTCGCCGCCGGCGCGCTCGGCTTCTCGACCTCGCGCAGCCGTCTCGACCGCGACTTCGAGGGGCGCACGACGCCGACCTGCTTCGCGACCGACCGCGAGACGGAGGCGCTCGGCGGCGTCCTCGCTGCCTCGGGCCGCGGCGTCTTCCAGCTCGTCTTTCGCGGCGCCGCCGGCGACGAGCCCGAACGCCTCGAGGAGGAGCTCGCCTTCATGCGCCGCCTCGCTGCGTCGACGCGCCGCCCGGTCACCTTCGGCCTCGCCCAGCTCGACGCGATCCCCGAGCGCTGGCAGCGCGTCTTCGAGGTCGCGGGCGAGGCCCGGAACGAAGGCCTCGCCCTGCGGCCGCAGACGCTCGGGCGGATGCAGACGATCCTGATCGGGCTCGAGACGGTGCATCCGTTCGCCTATCGACCGAGCTATCGGGCGATCATGGGGCTCCCCCTCGGCGAGCGGGTCGCGCGGATGCGCGATCCGGAGCTGCGCGGGCGGATCCTGCGCGAGGAGTCGGGGCAGCCCTCGGCGGACGATCCGTACTCGGGGCTCTTCAGCTATGCGCCGGAGCGGATCTTCCCGATCGAGGCGACGCCCGACTACGAGCCCGGCCCCGAGAAGAGCCTCGCGGCCCTCGCCCGGGCTCAGGGGCGGCCGCCGCTCGAGCTCTTCTACGACCTCCTGCTCGAGGAAGAGGGTCGTCGGCTCTTCTTCTTCGCCGTCGCCAACTACCACGGCGGGGATCATGCCGTCGCGCACGCGATGCTGGCCCATCCCGCGTCGCTGGTCGGGCTCGCCGACGGGGGCGCCCACTCCGGCATGATCTGCGATACCGGGCAGCCGACCTTTCTGCTGACCCATTGGGGCCGCGATCGCGCCCGCGGCCCCCGCTTCCCGATGGCGGAGGTCGTGCGGCGCCTCTCGGGCGAGCCCGCCGCCGTCTTCGGGCTCGGCGATCGCGGACGCCTCGCGCCGGGCCTGCGCGCCGACGTCAACGTGATCGATCCTTCGGCGCTCGCCCTGCTCCCTCCGCGCATCGCCCGGGATCTGCCGGCGGGCGCGCGGCGCCTCGTCCAGGGCGCGCGGGGCTATGTCGCGACCTCCGTCGCGGGCGTGCAGAGGCGGGCGGACGGGGCGGAGACCGGTGCGCGGCCGGGGCGACTCGCGCGGGCGCGGTGAGCGAGGGGAAATGAGCATGAAGATCTGGGGCACCCGCACACAAGGCAGCCCGCGCCGCCTCGCCGTCTACCTCGAGGAGAAGGGCCTCCCGATCCCCTTCATCCCCGTCGATCTGCGCCAGGGCGAGCACCGCACGCCGGCCTTCTTCGCCCGCAATCCCGTCGCCCTCGTCCCGGTCCTCGAGCTCGACGATGGACGCTGCCTCTCCGAGACGCTGTCGATCGCGCGCTACCTCGAGGAGCTCCATCCCGATCCGCCGTTCCTGGGCCGGGATCCCTTCGAGCGTGCGCATCTCGACATGTGGTCCAGACGGATCGAGTTCGGCGTCTACGCCGCGATTCGCGACTGGTACCGACAGACTTCGCCCTTCGCCCGCGCGCTCGAGCCCGAGCAGATCCCGGCCTGGGGCGAGCTCCAGAAGCGGAAGGCGGAGGATCAGCTGCGGCTGCTCGACCGCGATCTCGCGGATCGGTCGTTTCTCGCCGGGGAAGTCTTCAGCTTCGCCGACATCACCCTCGCGACGAGCCTCGAGGGGACGGCGGCGGCGGGGTTCGCGATTCCGGGGGATTGCGGGAATCTCCGGCGCTGGCTCGAGCGCTGCGCACGGCGGCCGAGCATGGTCGCGACGCGAGCTTCGGCCTAGCTCGGGTCGAAGCGATCGAGGACGCCGTCAGACCTGTCGCTTCATCTCGTCGACGCTCGGAAGCAGGCCGGTGCCGTAGCCCGGAATGACCTGATCGTAGGTCTCGAAGGGCGCCGTCACCTCGAAGACGCGGGGATTATCGAAGCGGACGTAGATCGTCCGGCGTCGATTGGGGCCCGTCGGTCGCGGGCCTGCATGAAGTCCGCAGCCGAGGTGGACCGTCGCGTCCCCGGGCTCGGTCTCGAGCCCGACGACGGGCAGGTCCGCCCAGTCCTCCGGCCGCGTCGGCTGATGACAGACGCGCCCGGCGGATCCGGCGAGCATGAAGAGCTGCGAGCTGTCCGCGTTGGCGGCGTCGAGCTGGACGGCGACGTGGACGCGCGGACAGGTGATGGGACATCCGCCGAGACCACAGTCCTTGTGCCAGGGCAGATTGGCGAAGGAGGTCATCGTGCCGTGGGCCGGATACTCCTTGAGGATCGCGTGGGTTCCCGTGTCCCGCTCGGAGACCGGCTTCAGCTCCGCCCCCGACAGATTCGCCAGGAAGCGCACGTTCGGATCGTCTTCGAGGGCATGGACGAGCGCGGACTGGAGCCCCATGTAATGAAGGTGGAAGGGATACTTCTCGCCCGTGTCCTCGTCGCGAGTCCACCAGGAATGAAGCCCGCCCTCGGTCGCCTCTCGCCGCAGTCGATCGGTCTCGTCGGACAAGCGCGCGAGATGGTCCTTCGAGAAGACGTCGGCGACGACGAGATAGCCCATCGTCCGCAGGTAGTGGGCGAGAACGCGGGGATCCTCGTCGAGGCGGAACTTCTGGTCGAGGGCGAGGGGCTTGCCGTCGAGACCGACGAGCCCGAGATGATCCGGATCGTAGATGGGCGTTCCCGAGTAGAGACAGCGCAGCGCGGGCTCCCAGACGTCCCAGTCGTCGTAGTCGCCGCGGACGAATCGAACTGCGCGCGAATACAGGAGGCCGATGCGCGTGCGGAGCTCGTGGACGTAGTCCTGCCAGGCCTCGCGCTCGATCTCGAGGACAAGCGCCGCGTCTTCGACGACCCCCGGCACGACGTCGACACGATCCCGGCGAGGCACATAGCTGTAGGCGGATCCTTCGGGCAGTCGGAACGCGAAGGGGGCGGCTTCAGCGACGTCCCAGGCGATGCGTCGATTCCCGCCGTCGGCGAGGCGGCGCGGGAGCTCGTGGCGATGGAACGCGTCGAAGTCGACGGCGGGGAGACCGACCGAATGGAAGGTGCCGACACTCGGATCGCGCGCAACGTTCGGAAGCGCCTGGGCCACGCTCTCTCCTCCACTTTGGACCGACGTTACGCCTCCGTCGGAAGACACGCACCACCGAGCGCGCGGGACGCGAAGGTCCTGCGGCCTCAGTAGGTCGCACGCCCCCCGCTGATGTCGTGGACCGCGCCCGTCGTGTAGCTGCAGTCCGGCGAGCAGAGCCAGCTCGCCAGGGCCGCGACCTCTTCCGGGGTCGCGAGCCGACCGAGCGGCGTCGTCGCGAGAACGCTCGTGCGCTGGGCGCCGAGGTCGCGCAGCGGCGTGCCCGCCGACTTCGTGATCGAGGTTCCCCCGACGCCGCCGGGGGCGATCGCGTGGACGAGGATGCCGGAAGACGCGAGCTCGCGGGCGAGGGACTTCGTGAAGGCGATGACACCGGCCTTGGCGGCGGCGTAGGGCGCGAGGTTCGGATTGCCGTCCTTGCCGGCGATCGAGGCGAGGTTGACGATCCGGCCCTCGCGGCGCTCGAGCATCGAGGGCAGGACGGCCTGGGTACAGAGGAGCGTGCCGACGAGATCGACCTCGATCACGCGGCGCAGGGTCGCGCGGTCGTAGGTCGCGAAGGGGCCGTGGGGGCCGGTGATCCCGGCGTTGTTCACGAGGACGTCGATCTGGCCGAAGCGCGCCAGGACCTCCCGCGCCAGGCGGTCGACGTCGGCCTCGTCCGCGATGTCGGCGACGAACGCCGCGGCTTCGTGGCCGGCGTCGCGCAGCGCCGCAGCCTTCGCTTCGGCTCCCGCGCGATCGACGTCGGCGACGGCGAGCGCGAAGCCGTCGGCAGCGAGGCGGGTGGCGATGGCGGAGCCGATGCCGGTGGCGGCGCCGGTGACGAGGGCGGTGCGCATGAATTCGGACGATAGCGGGCGCAATGGAGGTGCCGACAGCTCAGGCGGGAGCCGCCGGGAGCTCGAGGACGAAACGCGTCCCACCTCCGGGCCGTGGCTCGCACACGACGCTCCCGCCGTGGCGCTCGGCGATCTGGCGCACGAGGGCGAGGCCGAGACCGACGCCGCCGAGCGCGCTCGAGCGACCCGGAGGCCGATAGTAGGCCTCGAAGATCCGCTCCCGCTCGGCCTCGGGCACGCCGGGACCGCCATCCGACACGACGAGCTGCAGCCGTCCCGGAGTCGGTGCATCGCCGATCTCGACGCAGATCGGGGGCTCGCCGTGGCGAATCGCGTTCTCGATGAGATTCCGAAGCGCGCGGCGCAGGAGCCGCGGATCCCCGAAAGCCACCCGGGCATGGCCACCGACCTCGACGCCGGAAACACGCGCCGCCTCTTCCGCGGCGAGCGCCAGACAGTCGACCGCCTCGCGCTCGAGGACGCGCTCGGGCGCGTCGAGCCGACTCGCGACGAGCAGCTCGCCGATCAAGCCGTCGAGCTCCTTCAGATCCTGCTCGGCTCGCTCGATCAATTCGGGACGAGGACCCGCGCGCAACAGCTCGAGGGCAGCGCGCAGGCGGGCGAGCGGCGTCCGCAGCTCGTGGGAGGTATTCGCGAGGAGTCTCGACTTGTCGGCGACGAGTCGCTCGATCCGGTCCGCCGTCCCGTTGAACGCGAGGGCCAGACGCGCGATCTCGTCGTGGCCCTCGACGGGGACCCGCAGCGCGAGACGACCCTCTCCGAAGGCGTCGACGTGGCTCTTCAACGCCTCGAGCCGCCGCGTCAGCCGACGCGCGACGGGATAGGCGGCGATGCCGGTCGCGACGGCGAGCAGGACGGTCGCTGCGAGAAAGGGCGGCCCGAAGCGACCCGGTCGATCGCCCCGGGCCACGATCCAGCGGCCGTCGGCGAGCGAGAGCGCGACGGTGCGGTGGTCGTGGCCACCTCGTGTGAGGAAGCGACTCCCCCGCTCGCCGGGGGGCGCCGGGAGCGGACGGCCGACACGAATCAGCGTCCGCCCGGAAGCGTCGTAGATCGTCAGCTCGAGATCGAAGGGCTGCGCGAGCGCCCGCGCCCATCGTTCGAGGCGCTCCGGGGGCGCGTCGCTCGGCGGGATCGATGCGTCGGCGAAGGACGTGAGCGGACCCAGCCATCCCTGCTCGCGATCGCGAAAGTCCATGTGCCACATCGCGCCACCGAGCAGGACCGCGTAGAGCACGAGCACGCAGACGAGGGCGAAGTAGATATGGAGGTAGAGCCTTCGCATCTCAGACGTCCAGATCGCCGTCCTGGCTGCGAGCGAAGACGTAGCCCGCGCCGCGGACCGTGATGAGCCGGCGCGGATGGCGAGGATCGTCCTCGATCGCGGCGCGGATCCGGGAGACGTGATTGTCGATGCTGCGATCGAAGGCCTCGAGGACATGACCCCGCAGTCGCTGCATCAGCTGATCGCGGGACAGCACGCGGCCCGCGCTCTCGGCCAGCACGCAGAGCAGCTCGAATTGATGGCTGGTGAGCGAGCGGACCTCGCCCGCGACCGCGACGACGCGGGCAGCGCGATCGATCTCGAGGCGACCGAAGCGCAGGGGCGCGTTATCGCGCTCGCCACCCGGCCGCGTCCGGCGCAGGATCGCCCGAAGCCGAGCGAGGAGCTCGTGCAGACTGAAGGGCTTCGGAAGGTAGTCGTCGGCCCCGAGCTCGAGGCCGACGATGCGATCCGTCTCCTCGCCCCGGGCCGTCAGCATCAGGACCGGGACACTCGATCGCTCCCGGATCCGACGACAGACTTCGAAGCCATCGAGATCCGGCAGCATGACGTCGAGGATCACCGCATCGAAGCCGCCCCGCACGACCCGCTCGAGCCCCGGCCGCGCGCGGGCCTCCATCTCGACGACGAGACCCCGGGCCGCGAGGAACTCGCAGACCATCGCGGCCAGGGCCTCGTCGTCGTCGATGATCAGGACGCGGGTCGTCAATCAGGCTCCGTTCGCGGGACTCGCCCCGGCGCCGGAGCGTTCCGCGGGCTCGGGTCGCTCGCGCCAGCGACCGTGGTGGCCGGGATGTCCGTGACGGCCGAAGGGACCCCCATGATCGCGGTGATGGGCTCGAAATTCATCGACCCGGGCGATCAGGAGTCGGCGCTGGTCCGGCGTCAGGACTTCGAGCGCGTCGGCGAAGCGCGCGGCGAGCGCCTCGCTCAAGACCTCGGCGCGCTCGAGATGAACGCGGCGCAGCGTCTCGAGGGCGGCACGGTCGAGGGACTCCCCCGAGATGGCTGCGCGAAGCGTATCGGCATCCGCTTCGCGCCCGGCGTGGGCGTTCGACAGCAACGTGAAGGTCTCCTCGCCGATCGCGCGGATCCGCTCGGACTGGTCGTCGGTCGCATCGAGCTCGACGAGCAGCCGGTCGAGCATGCGGTCGGCATGGCGGCGCCAGGCGTGTTCGTCCGTGTCGGGCGGCCGGTGCCACGCGGAGACGCGATCGGCGACGAGCAACAGGGCCACCGTCAACGTGAAGAGGGTGAAGGGCCACCAGAAGAGCGGGCGACCGAGCCAGGGACGTCGGTCCCGGTCGGTGGATTCCTGGGCGTTCATGGGCGGATTCTCCTCGGGGGGGCATCCGACGGGCGGTGCCTCCGGTTCGGGGCGCAACCGGAAGCTAGGTCCCGCGTCTCTCCGGAACGTCGAGCGATTGTAAAGTTGTGTGAAGTCCCGACGTTCGGGCTCGGGCGGCCTACGCGATGCGCCTAGATGAACCGGCTCGCGAAGTCCTCCATCTGCCGTCGCTTCGCATCGACGCTCCGGTAGTCGCCGGGCATCAGGCTCCAGGCCGGCAGGATGACGCCGGTGACCCCCATGTCCTCGAGGCGGCCATGGAGCTCGCGGCTCGGCTCGGCCCGGGGCGAGAGGATGATCTCGAAGGGGGCGTCCGCCGTCCCCGCGCCTTCGCGCGCCTTCCGGATCCGCTCGACGACCGCCGGGATCGCGTCGACGGCGAAGTCGAGCCCCATCCAGCCTTCACACCGCGCCGCCCGTCGGATCGCCGCCTCGGTATGCCCGCCGACGTAGAGCGGAATCGGATGCGTCGGTCGGGGCTCGGCAAAGACCCGCGCGAAATCGAAATGGCGCCCGTGGAACTCGGCGCTGCCGTCGCGCCAGAGCCGCCGCATGATCTCGATCATCTCGTCGCTGCGCGCGCCACGGCCGGCGAAGGAATGGCCGAGGACCTCCATTTCCTCCGCGAGCCAGCCCACGCCGAGGCCGAGGGCGACCCGGCCCTGGGACAGGATCGAGGTCGTCGCGAGGCTCTTCGCGACGCTGAACGGATCGCGCATCGGCAGGATGTAGACGTAGGTCGCGAAGCGCAGGCGCGTCGTGACCGCGGCCATGGCCGTGATCGCGGGCCACGGATCGAGAAAGGCGGCCCGGGGATCGAGCTCGTATTCGGAGTACGGATACGAGGACTCGGCCGCCTCGGGCAGCGCGACGTGGTCCGGAAGCACGACGCCCGTGAAGCCCAGGCGCTCGGCGATCGGCGCCAACGTGGTCAGCTGATCGGGCTCACAGAAGATCAGGGATTGCCAGAACTGCAAGGCTTTCCTCTCGGGCGCGGGGCGCCCAGTGCAAATCGGGGCCGCGATTCGGGCATACGTGCTCCGCGGACGATAGGCAGCCCTTCACTCCATCCGCCACGGCTCCCCCGGCCGCCAGCTCCCCGCGGCGTGGGCCTTGACCTTGCGGCCGTCGAAGCTGATCCACTTCTGGGGCACGAGCTCGATCACGACGCGATCGTCGCTCTCGAGGCGGCCGACGAAGCCCTCGACGCCCTCGCGGCGGACCTCCTCCGGCTGCTCGGCGAGGACCGCGCGAGCGAGCTCGGGGTAGAACCAGCGCGTCGCTTCGCTGCCGGCGGGGTGGATCGTCGCGAGGGTTCGCGCGGTGACGGTCCGTTCGTCGGCGAAGGGCACGACGACGCAGCTCCGCGGCCGGTCGCGCAGGGCCGAGACGCGCTTGCGACGGGCCGTGCAGGTCACGAAGAAGCGCCCCTCGCGCCAGAGATAGATGTGCATCACACCGACGGGCCAGCCCTCGCGGGTGGTCCACACGACCGCCGCCTCGCGATGGCGCGCGAGCAGCGCGTCCCGCGCCGCGTCATCGATCGTGTAGAGCGACACGTCCTCGAAGTCCTGCAGTCGATCTTCCACGCGAATTCTCCGCTTCTTCGACTAGCGCGCGATCTCGACCGGCAAGCTGCCCGGACGCTGCGCGAGCCCGACTGGAGCAAAGAACGGATCGAAGACGGGCTCGATCGTCGCCCCCCCTGTTGGATCGGCGCCAGAGCAATAGTCTTCCGGGGACGGCCACGCCAATCACCGCGCGGCGAGAGCAGAAGGCCCGACCCGAGCACGCTCGCACGGTGGCGCGCCGCCGTCCCGACAGGAGAACCGATGACGCAGCCGACCCCGCCCCGCCTCGTCCCCGACCTCGAGACCTGGTCCGCCTTCTGCCGCCATACGGAGAACGCCGCCCGACTCGTCCTCGCCGCCGCGCCCGACGATCCCTTCGATCGCGCCGAGGGCCTGCGCTACGTCGGCCGCATCGCGCAGCACGGCCTCCAGAGCTTCATCGAGGAGAGCGACCCGGCGCATCCGGTCGTGACCCACAGCCTGCCGAAGCTCGGCGGCGACAATCCCGACTACGTCTACTCGGTCGCCGCCCTCTCGGGCGCCTGCGAATACCGCCTGCGCGGGCGCCTCGGCGACTCGTCCTATCTCGGACTCGGGACCTATCACGGCGGCGTCGGCACGGCGCAGGGCCTGCAGGTCTCGGGCTATCTCGCCGGCAAGGACATGAGCTTCGACGGCGACGGCCGCTTCGAGATCACCCTCGCCTGCGAGAAGCGCCCGGGCAACTGGCTCCCGATGAAGCCCGAGACCTCGCAGCTCATGATCCGCGAGCTGCTCCTCGACCGGCGCAACCAGCGCTCCGCGACCTTCTCGATCGAGCGGATCGGCGCGGCGACGCCGTCGCACGCCGCGGACTACGCTGCCTTCCACGCGAGCCAGATGGCCCGGGCCGGCGCCTACGTCGAGGGCGCGATCACCCAGTTCCTCGAGTGGACGAAGGACTTCGCGTCGCGGCCGAACCGGATCGATCGCCTCGACGAGCGCCTCGCCTCGGGCGCCCGCGGCGATCCGTTCACCCACTATTACAGCGGCTACTACGCGATCGCCCCCGACGAGGCGATGATCGCCGAGCTGACGCCGCCTGCGTGCGAGTACTGGAACCTCCAGCTCTGCAACCACTGGCTCGAGTCCCTCGACTTCACGCGGCACACCGTGAGCGTGAACCACGCGAGCGCGGTCAAGCAGAGCGACGGCTCGGTCCGGATCGTGATCGCCCACGCGGATCCGGGCGTGCCGAACTGGCTCGACACGGCGGGCCACCGCCGCGGCTGCATCATCCTGCGCCAGGTCGGGACGGCGACGCCGGACGATCCGCGCTGTCGCGTCGTGAAGCTGCGGGACGTCGCGCGGGCGTGAGGCGGGGACGCCGCCTCCGCCGGAGCCGAGCCGCCGCCGCCGCCGCCGCCGCAAAGATCGTCTTCCGTATGCCTGCGCCCACTTCGATCACGGAGGACGGCGAAGACCTCAGGACGCAGCGTCGCCCGTCGCCGACTTCTCTTCGACCGTCATGAGCTCTGCGATCAGCTTGGCAGCGCGCTTGCGTTGGCTCTTCGTTCCTTGTCGCAGGACGAAGCTCCATCGGATCCGGGCTTCCATCTCCCTCCCCGCCAGCTTCTCCGCAAGCCCCCAGTCGAGCATCAGCTCCCCGTCCAGCTCCCCCGTCTGCGACGCCTTCTCGAACGCGTCGAGCGCCCCGTTCGGATTGCCTCGGGCGACCCGACTTCGGGCCACGCCAGCCCAGGCGACGGGGGATCGGGGATCGATCTCGGTCGCACGCTCGTAGAGCGATTGGGCCCTCGCGAAGAGGTCGTCCCGGTCGGCCATCGATGTCTGCTCGTCGGCGGGGCTCATCCTTTCCGCTTCCGCACGGAGAGCCGACGCGAGATGGGCGAGGGAGTCCGCGTCGGAGAGCGTCGAGGAGTCGATCTTCGCGATCAGCTCCCGGACGGCGTCGAATCGGCCTTGCGCGGCGAGCGCCGCGATCAAAGCCGTCCGGGCCCGCATGTCGTCGGGCGCGTGCGCGACCGCGTCGCGGAAGATGGCCTCCGCGAACGCGTCGTTTCCATACACCATCACCGTCTCGCCGAGCACGACGTCCGCCTCGGAACGTGTGAGCTTCCGGATCTTCCATTCCGAATCGACGGACAGCTGCGCCAGCTCGAGGAAGAGGAAGGAATCCGGCACGCCGCGAGCGATTCGGCGCGTATGATCGTCGACGGCCTGGGCGAGCTCCGCAGGTGATTCCGGAAACGCCTCTGCAAAGGCCTCCTCCCAGGATTGGCCTGCGATCTGAAGCCGGAGGAACTCGGACAGCTGCGCCTTCCGTTCGCCGGAGGTGTGAAGGAAATGAACCAGCGCCCAGGCCGATGCGTAGTCGAGCGTCGCGACGTGGTCGCCACGACCCGGATCGAACGCGAGAAGCGGCTCGATCTCGAGCTTCCAGCGCCGCGCTCGGCGGATCTCGAGCTCTTCGATTCGATGAGGCGGGGCCGCGCCCACCTCCATCACGTCCTCTCGGGTACGCGTCGATCCGAGCAGCTCCGCGAAGCCCTCGACATACCAGTGCGGATACGCGATGGCGTTGTCCCGGAGCGTGAGATAGTGCGTGAACTCGTGGAGCAGCGTGTGTCGGTGGATCGGAGAATGCTCGTCGGCACGGACGAAGCTGTAGAACCCGGAGACGCCGGAGAGAATGACACCCTCCATCCAGGGCTGGAGGAAGCTCGCCTGCGTCTCCCGGGTCAGGAGCACGAATCGGGCCGGGACGTTGGGCGCCGGCGCCTGGACGACCCGATCGACCACCGCGATGAACCTCGCGAGGTCTCGCGCGAAGACCTCGAGCGTGGCTGCCGAGCCGTCCGTCAGCAGGGTGAATCGCTCGGCGCGCAGCTCGTGCCAGGATGCGGAGCCCACTGCTCGAGCGGCATGGCGGGTTTCGGAGCCGGGATGCGCACAACCTCCGAGCGCGACGGCGACGCAGACGACGAAGCATGCGAATCGCACGGGACGCGCCCGCGAGCGCCCGAGCGCCCGCTCGGCCTCCGACGCGCCGTTCGGAAACCGACGACTCCGACTCACTCCGTCCCACCGCCTCTCGCCTCGATCGTCTCCTCGACAGGCGCGAGCTCCGGCAAGAAGGGCGACAACGCCGCAGCGATCCCCGCCCGGATCTTCACCGGATCGTCCAGGGGCGGCGAGTTCGGCTCGATGGAGAAGAAGCTCTCGTCTCGATCGACGCCCTTTCCGTCCGACAGCTGGACGTGCTCGATCGCCTGCAGGCCGCGATTCCCGGTCTGAAGCACAGTGCCGTCCGCCGCGAAGACCGCGGCCATCATGGAAGCCGCCCTCATCCCCGCATGCATGGAATCGAAAATCGTCCTCCGCTTGGACAGGACGCGACGCCCTTCGATCCGGACGAGCTCCCGGGTTCCGTCCCATCGGACGAACCTCGAACGGACCTGCGCGTTCTGGATGTAGAGCGTCGGAACGATCAGGACGTCGTATTCGACATGCTTCGCGATCTCGCGCGCATAGACGCTCGCCGCGTTCTCGAACGTCTTCCGCTGTCCGGATTGATCCACCTGCCTGGTCGCGGCCACCCAGAGATCGCGCCCGCCCCGAAACCCGAGCTTTCGGACCGTCTTCCCGTGTTCCTCGAGATAGGCGACCAGCGTCGTCGCGACGATCTCGGACGATCCCTCGATCTCGATGGGAAGGGCGCTCGCGACGTTGAGCGGCGCGACGACGACGACCTTCGCGTTGGTCCCCGCGAGCTCTGCGGCCGTCGGGGTCTTCGGACCACCCCCCGCGCAGCCGACGGCCCCCACGACGAGGATCAGAGCCAGGACGAGTTCATGACGGGACGACAGGGGGATTCCGGCCATGCATCACGCATAGCAGACCGATTCCACCGTCGATAGGCGACCTGATCGGCATCGTGATTCCCGACGGCCGGAAACTGCCTCGTGCGGACTCCGAGTCAGCTTGAGGGGAGGCCCCTTACGACGAACCGACCGCCGTGTCGGGACCCGCCTCAGCGCGCCTTCGCGGCGAAGTGTCGCGCGAGCTCGAAGCGATCGTTGCCCCAGAACATGCGGTCGTCGACGAAGACCGTGGGCACCCCGAAGACACCGCGCTCGATGGCCTCCTTCGTCTCCTGCTCGAGCCGCGCTTCGAGCTCCGGCGACTCGGCGCGAGCCAGCGCCGAGTCGGCATCGAGGCCGGCACCGGCCAGCAGCCCGCGCACGACCTCCCGCTCGGAGACGTCCTTCGCCTGTGCCCAGCGCGCGCGATAGGTCGGGTAGTGGTATTCGCGGAAGCGGCCCGCATCCTTCGCGACGAGCGCCGCCTTCAGCGCAAGGCGCGTCGATCGCTGGATCAGATGGCGCGGGCTCGTGTCGACGTCGCCTCCGATCATCTCGGACCAGGCCATCAAGTCGCCCATATACCACCTGCTCTTGCGCGGTCCGGACTCGGGCATCGGTCCGGAGGCAGGCTCGCGGGCGGTCGCGAGGTGGATCGGCCGGAAGTCGATCTCGACGCCGATCTCGCCGAAATAGGCCTCGGCGCGATGGCTCCCGAGATAGGCCCAGGGACAGGCGTAGTCGAAATAGAGGGGGATGCGCATGAAGGGACCTCCGGTTTTCGGAGACCGTAGCTCGTCGGGCTCGCGGGGACGGGCGTCTCGAACCCGAACGATTCACTCGGCCGTCGGGAGCCACTCCTCAATGGGGTCCGTCCGGGACGACTTCCACGCTCGACGCTCCAGGCCAGAAGCCCGAGCCCGAGGCCGATCAAGAGGCCAGTCCCCGGTTCGGGAATGACTGCAAGGAAGGCCTGCGGTCGTCCATTCGGATCGAGTGCACTCCCCAGGATCGTTCGTCCGTTCGCCGAGACGTCGAAGGCGACACTTCCGAACTGCACGTCCGGCAATCCGTCGATCAGACGGAACCCGACCCTTGCATTCCAGACGAACGCTCGGCTCGTGAACGTGCTCTCGCGCACGCTTCCCACGACGGTCGTGCCGTCGGCCGAGAGACTCATTGCGTTGTCGATGAAGGGCACGCCGGGCGGCACGTCGATCACCGTGAAGGATGCCGCCCCCACGAACCTCGGCAGAAGCAACAGGAAACCGAGAGCGGTCGCATGCCTGCCCGCGATCCAGCCCATCGCCCCTCCCTCGCCAACCGGCAACCCGCAGGTCGCACAGCGGGTCCTCCACTCGGTGCTTCGGTCGGACGGCCCTCGCGAACGTCGTTCAACCGCCGAGCAGTTCGATCACCTGCTCGACCCGCTGCCCATGACGCGTCTCCTCGCGACCGTTCTGCAGGAGCAGCGCGGCGACTTCGGCGTTGGGCTCGTGGGCGGCATACGTCTGATAGAGCTTGTCGCCACCGAATTCGGCCTGGATCAAGCCGCGGAGAAGCTCGGGCGTGACCGGCCCCATCGCCGGCGGCGTTCCATAGGGATTCTCGTCCAGCGTCGGAATCGTGTAGGGCTCACCGGTCAGGATCTCGATCGCCTTCTTCAGGCGATGGGCGTGAGCCGTCTCCTCGCGACCATTCTGCCGGAGCAGGGTTCGGGCCTCCTCCGACGACAGACCCTCGGCGAGCCCGAAATAGAGCGGCTCGCCCGCCGTCTCGAGCAGAATCATGAGCTTCATGTCTTCGACACCGAGCTTTTCGAGCCCGAGGAGTCGGCCGAAGGCGGATCCGAAATCGGGCGGAAGGTCTGCGGGAAGGCT
>JADJOR010000019.1 GCA_016713665.1 Deltaproteobacteria bacterium | reverse complement strand
GGCGCGCATTTCTTTCTCGGCGCGAACCGCGCGCTGGGCTCACAGGCGGCGCGCCAGGCGCTGATCCCGGTGCTCCCGGAAGATGCCGACTCACGGCCCGCCGAGCGCGTACGGACCTGCACGTCTCGGCGATCCATCGCCTCCGCTCCGGTCCCGCGCGCAGTGGCCTGAGCCGTGTCTGGCGGACCGGATCCGCGCACGTCGCGGCGGACGAGGCACCCGACGACGCCAGCTCCGGCCCATGGGGGAGCAAGCACGAGGGAGGACGCGAAGACGCGGACCGAGCGAGGCCTCGACGTCCTGCGGACCCTCGGCGGATCGCCCGAGGCGGCGAAGGGCCGGCCGATCACCACTTCGAGCCTCTCGGCGCCGTCGGGCGATCGCGCTGCGGGTCGGGGCCGGGGAGGTCTAGGCGCGCAAAACCGCCCTCTCCCGCCGGACTGGGGTCTCGTCGTGATCTCCTTCCTGACGCGTCAGGCGCGAGGTCGAGCTGCTAGGCCCACGTCGCCGGGGGCTCCATCACGCCTCGTGCCCCGAAGAAATCGGACTTGCTCTTCGTGCAGATCGGAGCCTATGCGGGGCTGCCCTTCGCTGGCCGGCGCCGGGATCGCAAACGAGGTCCTCTCGCGCAGCGCGAGGGCGGGGCGGTGCGGCAAGACGGTGAAGCCGGCCTCCCTCGAAGGAAGGACCCGGCGCGCCGGCGCGCCGACGGCCTCGAGCTGTTTGGGAATCGAGCCGCTGCTCGGGCTTCGGACCTCGGGACAGACGAAGACGACCGAGCAGCAGATCCTCGCGTCCCAGGGCGCGATGTGGCGAAACTTCGTGATGGATTATGCGTTTGGCGACGTCTGGACGCCGCCGCTCGCGCCGGGACCGAGTCTCTTCGTCGTCTCCGTGCTCGCGGCGCTGAACACGGTCCACGGTCCGAGATCCATCTGCAGGGGGCGCTGAATCACGGCGTCACCCAGGTCGAGATCGAGGAAGAGTCACTCTCGCGATCCTACGGCGGATTTCCCAGGCGATCGACGGGATGCGCGTCGCGAAGAGCGTCCGGCGAGGCGGCGCGTCGGCGGCGTGGAGCGCCGCCTCCGGATCGCGACGAGGGGGATGATGCCGCCGGAAGACGTCTTGTTGATGATGGCTCAGCTCGGGGTCGCCATCGCCGGCTTCAATGGCGTGGCGGCTGCCCTGAAGCAGGGCGAGCCAGCGCAGTCTGCGCTGCGGGGTGATCGGAGCGTCCTGATCACGGCGTCCGCCTCGGTGATCGTATGGTCCGTCATTCCCCTGGTGTTGTTGACGACGGCGATGGATCCGGGCTTCGTCTGGCGGGGTTCGAGCGCGGGCTGGGCGCTGTCCCAGATCGGCCTCCTCGTCTTTCGGGATCGCCAGGCCCGGCGACTCTCGTTCGCACCGAATCCCGTGGCTCGAGTCCTGCGAATCCTGGCCCTGATCACCTCGGCCCTTCAGCTCTGGAACGCAGCCGTCTGGGCCGTGGCGTGGCCCCCAGTGCTCGCCGTGACGACGAGCCTCGTCATCGCGATCACGGCCTTCTTCGTGCTCTCGCACGAAGACGAGTCGGTGGCCTCCTGAGGGCTGGGGCGTCCGCGCGCTGGCGCGTCAACGCGCGCGGCGCGCGAGCTCGCGAATCATGCCGCGGAAGACCAGCGCGTGGAGCGGGTAGACGCCGTACCAGTAGGCGAGGCCCGCGAGGCCGGCGGGATCGAAGGTCGCGGTCTGGCGGATGCGCGTCCCGCCTTCGCCCGGCTCGACGGTGAACTCGAGCCAGGCCCGTCCTGAGCTTCATCTCCGCGACGAGGCGCAGGCGCGCATCGGGCTCGTACGCCTCGACGCGCCACCAATCGAGGGCGTCGCCGACGTGGAGCCGCCCGGGATCGCGTCGGCCCCGGCGCAAGCCGACCCCACCGATCAGGAGGTCGAGCAGGCCGCGAAGCTGCCAGAGGCCGTCGAAGGCATACCAGCCGGCGGCGCCGCCGATGCGCCGGATCGGCGCGAAGGCCCGATCGAGCGGCACGTCGACCGTGGCGGTTCGGGAGTCGACCAGGCGATTGCCGAGGCGTTGGCCGCCCCAGCTCGGCTTCGGGGGCGCGGCGGAGAGCGCGTCGGACCAGCGCGTCTCGGCGAGCTCGCGGTCCTCGTTCTGCAGCGCCCGGGCGATCGCGTCGCGCACGCCGAGGGGCCGGATCGCAAAGTCGCGGAGCGCCGTCTCGTCTTCGACGCAGGTCGGATGGCAGATGCTGTCGATCAGCTTGCGCCCGACCTCGGCGTAGATCGGCGTCACGATGCGCAGCCAGAGGCTCGATAGGCGGGCGTCAGGACCGGGACCGAGATCATGACCCGCCGCAGCCCGCGCTGGCGCGCATACTCGCGCATCAGGTCGCCGTAGGGAGACCGGTCGGGTCCCGCCGATCCCGTAGATCCGGCTCGCCGTCCGGGGGATGTCCTTCGCCGCGACGAGGTAGTCGAGCACGTCGTCGATCGCGATCGGCTGGAGCGAGCACGCCGACCCAGCGCGGGGTGATCATCGCGGGCAGCCGTTCGACGAGCGAACGGATCAGCTCGAAGGAGAGGCTCCCCGAGCCGATCACGATCGAGGCCCGCAACTCGATCGTGGTCACACCGGACTCGGCGAGGAGCCGGCCGACCTCGTGGCGGCTGCGCAGATGGGCCGAGAGCTCGGCCTGCGAATCGCCCAGGCCGCCGAGATAGACGATGCGTCGGACGCCGGCCCGGGCGGCTTCTTCCGCGAAGATCGAGGCGGCGAGGCGGTCGCGGACCTCGAAGTCCTCCGGTGCCCCCCATCGAATGCATGAGGTAGTAGGCGGTCTCGACGCCGGCGAGCGCCCGGGCGACGGACGCGCGATCGGTCGCGTCGCCGGCGCAGAGCTCGGTCGTCGCGACTGCATGGCCCCGGAACTGCTAGGGGCGCCGGACCGGGCAGCGAAGCGCCCGGCCCTCCGCCTCGAACTGTCGCAGGAGCCGTCCGCCGACGTAGCCCGTCGCGCCGGTCAGCAGGATCAAGTCATGCGCCTCGAGTAGTCCCAATGGGAGAGCTTCTCCGGGACGATCCGGATCGCGATCTCGCCGGCGCTCCGGGCGAGGAGCCAGCGGGCGAAGCGGGAGTCGCGGGTTCCGAGATAGCGATCGACCAGGGCGCCCAGGATCGCTTCGCCGCGGACCCGGATCGAGCGTCGCGCGGCCCCGGCCCCGGACGCCGCGGTAGGGCGGCGAGTCGCCGGCGACCTCGAAGCCGCAGCGCGGATCGGCCCGCAGCCGCTCGACGGCCCAGGCCTTCGGCGACGTCGCACACCAGAGCGCGCCGTCCCGCCAGAGATACCAGAGCGAGACCACGCGGGGCCCGCCGTCTTCGTCGAGGATGCCGAGGCGCAGGGGAACCCGTGCCGCGCGCAGGAAGTCGCCGTGCGACGTCTCCGTCCCCGTTCCCGTCCCGCTCGTCGACGCCCTGGCTGGAAGACACCTCGAGATCCCTCCGTCGGGTCGTCGCCCTGCGCCGACCGCAGCCGGACTCTCGGGCCTTCACTCGGAGCGAGTCCTGTCGGCGGTCCGTCGCGCAGCGACCTTGCGCCCGATGTCCACGCATTCTGACGCCGCGTGGAGTTCGCGAACTTCGCCTCGGCGGGGAACGACCGTGCGGCGGGGGCGACGCATCGGTGTAGCCCGGGCGAAGGCTGTCCGGGCCGTTGGCTTCGGACGCACGGGAGGTTCGTGGATCATGATTGCAACGCGCCTGCTCTTCTCGATCGTGCCCGCCTGGCTCGTCACCTTCGGACTCTTCCATCTCATGCAGTCGCTCATCAGCGTCGAGGCTGCGATGCGTCCTGAAACGGCCTCGACGTCCTGGGTCGAGATCGTGAAGGTCATGATCAGTCGAAGAACGGAGACGCCCGAGCCGCGCGCGATTCGCCGCGTCGCCCACGATTCGCCGCCCCCGCCGCTGCCGAGCCTGCCGACGACGCCCGCGCGAGTCGTCGACCAGGACGGATTCGCAGTACGCGACGGCGCCTCGGACGGCGGGGGACGGGACGTCTTCCGAGATGATGAGCTCGCTCCCCCGAGCCTCGATGGCGAGGCCATCCCGCTCGTGCGGGTCGAGCCGCGTTACCCCGCGCAGGCGATGCGGCAGGGGCGCGAAGGTCGCGTCCTCGTCGAGTTCACGATCGGGCGGACGGGCTCCGTCGAGGCGGCACGGGTCGTCGCCGCCGAGCCGCCGGGGCTCTTCGATCGCGAGGCGATCGAGGCGGTCAAGCAGTGGAAGTACAATCCGCGCATCGACCGGGGGCGGGCCGTCCCCCAGCCCGGCCTCCGCACGACGATCAGCTTCCGGCTGGATCGGGCGCGCTCGTGAAGATCGTTGCCGCCTGAAGATCCTCGCGATAGGTCCGGGCCGCCAGCGCGTAATGGACGCAGGCCCAGACGAGCACCGCGTTCATCGCCGCGAGCGCATAACGCAGCGCCTCGTCGCCGCCGAGGGCGTCGCTGATGGCGCCGGCGATCGGGGGGCCGAGGCCGTAGCCCAGCAGGTTCATCGAGAAGAGCATGATCGAGGCGGTGATCGCGCGCATGCGCGGCCGGGCGAGCGACTGGGCGATCACGTGACAGGCGCCCGTGTAGAAATAGCTCCCGATGACGCTGACCGAGAGGGCGAGGATCGCGATCGGTGCCGAGGGGACGAGATAGGCCGTCAGCGAGAAGGGGATCGAGGCGAGGCCGCCGAGCGCGATCCACCAGAGGACCCAGCGCGCGTCGCGGGCGCCGAAGCGATCGCCGAGCCAGCCGCCGAGGTAGGTGCCGACCCCGCCGGAAGATGCCGGTCAGAGGCCGATCACGATGCCGGCCTGGGTGCCGGAGAGATCGTGCACGCGCGTCAGGAAGGTGAAGTTGAAGGTCACCTGGGCGCCCACGGCGAGGGTATGCAGCGTCGCGGCGAAGAGGATCTGGCGCATCGCCGGCGTCCGCACGAAGAAGCGCGATCTCGCTGATCGGCTCGACGCCCGGGTCGACCTGGCCCTCGAAGCCGCCGCGGACGGGCTCCTTCAGCACGGCGCGAACGACCAGCGCGAGGGCGATGCCGGGGACGCCGAACAGGAAGAAGACCGAGCGCCAGGAGAGGTGGTCCGAGAGCGTGCCGCCGACGATCGAGCCGAGCAGGATGCCGGCGGGCACGCCGAGCTGATAGGTCGCGAGCGCGCGGCCGCGATGGCTCCGCGGGAAATGATCGGAGATCAGGGAGTGGGCCGCCGGTGCACAGCCCGCCTCGCCGATCCCGACCCCGATCCGCGCGACGAAGAGCTCGACGAAGCTGCGGGCGAGGCCGCAGGCCGCCGTCATGGCGCTCCAGACGGCGAGGGCGACGGTGATCAGGCCGCTGCGGCTTCCGCGGTCGGCGAAGCGGGCGAGCGGGAGGCCCGCGATCGAATAGCAGATCGCGAAGGCGAACCCGGCGAGCCAGCCCGACTGGGCGTCCGAGAGCGACAGATCCGCCTGCACCTTCGGCAGCAGCACGTTCATGATCTGCCGATCGAGCTGGCTCATCACGTTGACGGCGACGAGGATCGCGAGCGCCGCCGTGGCGACGCGGCGACGGGGGCCGGAGAAGGCTTCGGAGGATGCATGCGCTCGATCTGGCCCCGTGGCTCTTCGGAGGACGTTCGGGCCAGAGAATGGAGCGGATTGCCATGAGAAGCAAGGTCTCCCGGCCGCTCGGCGGGCGGGTTACGCTCGCAGCGAAGCGTGTGGCCGTCCGTCGATCGGGGTCCCTCGGTCGAGTCGGGTCGATGGAAAGGAATCGGAATGGGTCTCGATCGGATCGCGTGGAAGGGTCTCGGTTATGCGGGCGTCGTCGCGCCGGATCCGCGCGCTGGCGGAGCTTCGCGACGGAGGTTTGCGGGGGCTCATCCTGAGCGCGATCCTGCCCGGTCTGCGGCCGACGGGGCTCGCGATCCCGACGCCAGGCCGGCGGCATCGCGGCCGACGGGACCTGCTTCCTCAAGCTCGATCGCCGGCAGTGGCGGCTCGCGGTGCATCCCGGCGAGAAGCCCGGGCTCGCCTATCTCGGCTTCGAGCTGCGCAGCGCCGAGGATCTCGAGCGCGTCGTCGCGCGCGTGAATGAGCGCGGGATCGCGGTGCGGACGGGCACGGCAGCGGAGCGCGAGGCGCGGGGGGTGGCGCGGCTCGCGGTCGTCGAGGATCCCTTCGGCCACCGGCTCGAGCTCTTCCAGGGGGCGATCATCGACGCGGCCTTCTCCTCGCCGACGGGGATCGAGTTCCGGACGGGCGATCTCGGCATGGGCCATGCGGTGCTCTTCGTCGCCGACATGGAGCGGGCGCTCGCGTTCTACCGCGACGTGCTCGGCTTCCAGCGCAGCGACTACATGGTCTTCGGGCCGAATGGCATGGGGATCCACTTCCTGCGCTGCACGCCGCGCCATCACAGCCTGGCGCTGCTCCAGATCGCCCGCCCGCCGGTCTCCAGCATCTGATGTTCGAGACGACGAGCCTCGACGGCGTCGGGCGCGCCCTCGACCGGGCCCGCGCGCGGGAAGGTGCCGATCAGCTCGGATCTCGGCCGCCACCGCAACGACGGCATCGTCTCCTTCTACATGCACGGGCCGAGCGGCTTCGACGTCGGATCGGTTGAGGACGGCGTCCTGTGCGGCGAGACTGGAGCGAGCGCGAGTTCGCGGGCGGGGACGATTGGGGTCATCACGGCCTCGTCGCCGAGTCGCTGAAGCCGAAGAGCTAGGCGGCCCGCAAGGAATCGCCTCGCTCGCGGCGGTCGACGGAAGAAGGAGACTTCTGATGGATCTCGGACTGCGCGGTCGCACGGCGATCGTCGGCGCCTCGACCGACGGGCTCGGGCTCGCGACGGCGCGGGCGCTCGCGGAAGAGGGGGTGCGCGTCTGCGTCACGGGGCGGGAGCAGGGCCGCGTCTCCGCGGCGATCGAGTCGATCCGCACCGCGGTTCCCGACGCCCGCCTCGAGGGAATTCCGGTCGACCTCAGCGCCGTCGAAGGCGCGCAATTCCCCTGGTCCGCCGCGGGCTCGCGCCTCGGTCCGGGTCGACATCGTCGTCGCCAACGTCGGCGGACCGCCGCCGGGTCCTGCCCACGCGACCGAACTCGCGACGCTCGAGGCCGCCCTCGATCGCTGCCTGCTCGCGATGATCGCGCTGTGTCAGGGCTTCCTGCCCGGGATGCGCGAGCGGCGCTGGGGCCGGATCCTCGCCATCACGTCGGGGGGCGTGCGCGCGCCGCTGCCCAACATGGTCTACTCGAATACGTCCCGCGCTGGCCTCACGGCCTATCTCAAGACCCTCGCGCGCGAGGTCATCGTCGACGGCGTGACCGTCAATTCGATCCTGCCGAGCAACCGAGAGTCACGAAGCGCCTCGAGTCCCTCGTCGGCGCGGGGATGGACGGCTACCTCGGCGCTGCCGGCCCGGCGCGGCGGGGCTCGGGCGACTTCGGGAAGGTCGCTGCCTTCCTGTGCTCGGAGCCCGCCAACTACCTGACCGGCGTCGCCCTCCATGTCGATGGCGGCACCGATCCGGGCTCGTGTAGACGTCCTCAGGCTTGCTTGGCGAGCTCGCCTTCGATCGCCTTCACGAGCGGGGCGGCGTCGGGGGCGGTGTCGGAGGCGAAGCGGCCGACGACGCGGCCGCTGCGGTCGATCAGGAACTTCTCAAGTTCCAGAGGACCTCGGGCGCTGGTCGGCGTCATGCCGTAGCCCTTGAGCTGCTTCTCCATGGTGTCGCGATTCTCGGTCTTCGGCTGGGCACTGGTCAGCGTCTGATAGAGCGGATGCTTGTCGGCGCCCGTGACCTGGATCTTCGAGTACATCGGAAACTCGATGCCGAAGTTCGTCCAGAATTGCTGGATCTCGGCGTTCGTGCCGGGCTCCTGGGCCCCGAAATCGTTGGCGGGAAAGCCGAGGACCTGAAGCCGCGACCGCGGTATTGCTCGTGGAGCTGCTCGAGGCCCTTGTACTGGGGCGTGAGCCCGCATTTCGAGGCGACGTTGACGACGAGCAGCACGTCGCCCTTGTGCTCGGCGAGGTCGCCTTCGTGCCGTCGATCTTCTGGAGCGGAATGTCGTAGAGGGCCTGGCTCATGCGGGTTCTCCAAATGGATCGGGGTTGGGCGCGAGGCATCATGCCACGGTCGCACTCTACAGCGTCCTCGCCCGGAACTCGATCGGGACCGCGTGATGGCCGTGGAGGAACTCGCTAGGTCCGCCGGACGCCGCTCTCGTCGACCGCGTACTCCGGGCGAGGGCGAGGATCTCCTCGAGCAGGATCCGGCCTTCGAGGCGGCCGAGGTGCTCGCCGATGCATTTGTGGGCGCCGTGGCCAAAGAGAGGCTGCGGGCCGGACGGCGGGCGATGTCGAACTGGTCAGCCCGCTCGAACTCCTCCTCGTCGCGATTGCCCGAGGCCCAGAGGAACATGACCCCCAGCCGCTCTCGAGCTTCCTGCCGGATCACGACCGGCTCCTTCACGAAGCGGCCGGAGCAGGTTCGTCGGCTGGTCGAAGCGGAGCGACTCGTCGTAAGGCGGGGAATCAGGGACGGGTCGAGGACGACGGTGCGGCGCTGATCGGGGCTCCGGCCGAGGTAGAGGGATCGTGTTGGCGACCGGAGCGGGACGACCTCGACGCCGGTCAGGAGCCAGGGTATAGACCGTCGCATCCATCGAGGTCCGAGGAGGGCAAGCCCTCGGGGAAGCGTGCGCAGCACGTGACGGAGATGTGGTCGTCACGCCGCCGGAATCGCCCGCCTGCACGCCCGCGACGAGCTCGGCGATCCGGGTCAGCGGATGGAGATCCGCTCGACCTCGCTCTCCGGGCGCGTCCCGAGCTGCCCGGGCCTGCGGTCGAATAACGCGCGATCCGCTCCCGCATCGCGAGCGCCTCGTCGTTCGGGATCCCGATCAGGTCCGCGATCACCGAGACCACGAGCGGATCCGCGAGGTCGCTGTAGACGTCGGAAGCGGCCCTCGCTCCGCCAGCGGCCGGAGCAGCGCAGCGCGGACCATTCGCGCGAATCGTCTCTTCCATGCCGGCGACGGCGTTCTTCGTGT
>JADJOR010000018.1 GCA_016713665.1 Deltaproteobacteria bacterium | reverse complement strand
CGGCGCGTCGGGGCTTCTGCATGCTGTCGGCGGCCCGGCACGGGTGGGGAACCTTCGTCGCGGCCCTGCGTCATGGTGCCTCCGCCTGCCGCATCCGCGCCACGTCGGGCTTGATCGCGGGAACGCATGCTTCGGTTACGCCGCCGGCCCGTCCCCACGCCTTCGGCTTCTCCTTCGGCTGGGCCCTCGGCGTCGAGGTCTGGCTCGGTTCACCGGCCAGCTTGGAACGTGGTCGCGGTCGCGGGCTTCAGTCCGGTGCCTGAGGCGATGCGTGGGGCGCGTCTCAGCGTGGTTTCGGCCGCTGGCCCAGCCTGGCTTCGCTCGCGGATCCTTTCGGCGGTCGGCGCCCTCGCGGACGCGGTCGGAGACCAGCTGGCCCTCGGACTCTTCGGAGCGATCCCGACGATCCTGCTGAGGGCCCGATGGCTCTTCTCGGCTGGAGACGCTGTGAGATGTAGGCGAGTCATCGCAGAGGAGCACGCTTGAAGAAGCTCGCGTTCGATTAAGGGATCGCGTTCTCGCGCCTGCGCTGTCGGCCTTCTATCTCTCCCGCTACATGAGCGGGGCGGCCGAAGGATCCGGGGCTTTCTTCGCGTCGGAGATCGAGAGGTCTTCGTCGAGGTTGATCGCACGGGCGCTGCCTGCGCCCGGGGCAGATCGTCTCGTCGCGCAGTTTGAGCATCCGCTTCGGACGACGCTCGAGCAGGACATGGCGCCGTTTCCGATCGCGCCGCGGCTTCGGCGGTGCACATAGTTTCCCAGCCGTCCACGAGGCCTGCGGATCGTGGATCCTAGCGCGCAAAAAAAAGTGCCGTCACGCTTTGCTGCCGGCGATAATGACATCGGCGCCGGAAGAGCGCCGAGAGGGTCGTCGCCGACTTCGGAGGCGCTCGTCGTGCTGCTGCGGGCCCCGCTCCCCGGAGGTCGACGTCTGGTTCCCGTCGATCGGGCGTCCTCGCGTTCGCGCGCGAGCCTCTGGCCTGAGATGGCGAAGGCGAACGCGCGCGCATCCGGGCGCTCGCGGAGGAGGACCCGCGCCTGCACTACCTCGCATGTCGGGACGGTCCTGCTGGGAAAAGCGACGGGTTCCGAGCGCCGACTTTTCCGCTTCGACGGTCCCCATCTGAACCGGCTACGCAGCCGCCCGACGAGCAGGTCGTGGCCGTGCTGCTCGACGCCTACGATCCTGAGCGGCGAGTCCCGCGCGATGTTTCCGATGCCGGCAAGAACGCGAGCGCGTCGCGCCCTGCGCTAGTCTGCCGTCCGATTCAATGACGCACAGGAGGTTCGCCGTGTCGAAGATTGCGCGCAGCATGCAGAGGCTCGTTCTCGGCCTGTCTCTCGCCTTTCGCGTTTCGCTCGGCCTGACCGGCTGCGGCTGTGCAACCAGATCCAGAGCCGGTGACGAGGCGGTCAAGGCCGCCTTCGGAGATCTCGTGGAATCAGTGTTTAGCCCGCGCCGACCTGATCCTGAATTTGGTCAACACCGTGAAGGGCGCCGCCGACTTCGAGAAGCAGACGCTCGAGGCCGTCGTCGCCGCGCGTGCTCGAAGGGACGAGCAATGAGGTGACGCCCGAGCTCGTGAACGAACGATCCGGTGGCGCTCCAGAAGTGAAGTGACGCCCAGGGGCCAGCTCTTGAGCGCGCCTCGGTTCTTCGCCGTCGCCGAGGGCGTATCCGCAGCTCAAGGCGACCGGAGGCGTTCCGGCGATCTGCAGGCCCAGATCGAGGGCACCGGAGAACTGCATCACTGTCGCCCGCGGCCGCCATTAAGTCCGGTCCGTCTCAGAGCCACAACACGCTGGTCCACTTGTTCCCGGCCGTGCTGACGGCGTGAAGGTGTGATCGGCGCCGCGCTGAAGCCGACCTTCGAGGCCTGCGCCGACGTCGGCGACCAGCCGCCGAAGGTCCAGTTCTGATCCGCGCCGCCGCCGGCGTCCTGGTCCTGGCGCGCTCGGGCTGCGTTTCGCGCCGCCGGGCCGGGCCCTGCTCGAAGTTCGTCCGCTCGCCGCGCGGGTCAACGACGACGGGGCCTTCGCGCCCGCAGACGCCCAGGGTTTCGAGGCCGAGCTCACGGCCTACGAGGGCGAGACGGGCCACCAGATTGCGGTGCTGACGGTGAAGACCCCTCGAAGGCGAGGCGGTCGAGTCGTTCGCGCTGCGGGTCGCCGAGGTCTGGAAGCTCGGCGATGCGAAGCGACGACGGCGTCCCTCCTCGTCGTCGCCCTCCGAGGATCGCGAGGCGCGCATCGAGGTCGGCCTGGCCTCGAGGGGTGATCCTGACGCGCCGCCGGCGCATCCTGCGCGAGCAGATGATCCCCTGGTTCAAGCGCGACGAGATGGGGCAGGGCTTGCGGGCGGGGTCGAGGCGTTGATGCTGGCCGCCTGCGGCGAGGTCGCCGGCCCCGGCCGATCGGCGCGGGCGGGGCGAGGGGCGCTGTCGACGGCCCAGGCCGTGCTGGTCGCGGTGCTCGTCGGTGCTTTCATCGGCGGCAATCTCGGCGGCTGTCGCGGTCGTGGGCTCGCTCGTCGGCGGCTCGCTCGCCGGGTTCGTCGCCTTCCTGCTGACGGCGCTCCTCTCGGCCTCGCCCTCGCGGGCGTCGCGGGGTTCGCCTCGGCGTTGCTCTTCTCGATCGCACCGACGAGCCCGGATGCGCGGGCGCGGCCCCGGCGGCATGCGGACCGGCGGGTACGGCGGCTGGGGCGGCGGCTTCGGTGGGGGAGGCTTTGGCGGCGGAGGCGGCAGGTTCGGCGGTGGGGGCGGCGGCTTTGGTGGCGGTGGCGCCTCGGGGAGCTGGTAGATGCGGCCTCGAACCTGATCGGCCGGCGGATCGCGAGCGGATCGAGGCGGCGGTCCGGGCGGCGGAGGCCGGAACCTCGGGCGAGATCGTCGTCCAGGTCGTGCGGCGCTCGGAGGATTTCGCGGTCTCGTCCTGGCGATTCGCGGTCCTGCTCGCGGCGCTGGTCCTGCTCGCTGCGGATTGGATCGCGCCCGCGTCCTCGGACGGGCATCCTGATCTACGTCTCGCCCCTCGAGCACCGCGTCGTCGCTGGGCGACGAGGCCGTCGATCGCGCCCTCGGCGAAGGCGAGTCCTGGGCGGCGGTCGTCGATCGGGTGCCTGAGGGCATCCGGAAGGGGCAGGCCGCGGAGGGGGATCGTGCGCGCTGTCGAACGCTGCGGCGCGATGCTCGCGAGACCGCTACCCGGGAGGCCGGCGATCGCGACGAGATCGTCCAGCGGGCCCATCCTCTCGACTGAGCGATGGCGACCGTCTCGATTCCCTACGCCGACCCATCGGCGGCTCCCAGCTGCGCCGGGATCTGCGCGCGATGCTCGGCGATGGTGTGGCCTTCAGCGTCATGGGTCGGGTCGGGGAGTCCTATCCGGTCCGCTTCGCCCTCGCGCTCGGCCACGGCGACGTCGTTTCCGGGCTGGTGGCGATGGTGCCGATGCTGGCGGGGCGTTGATCCAGCTTCGCCTCCCGGCTGCGGTCGGGATCCTCGATTCCCATCGGCGCTGGGTCGTGCTCTGCGCGGGGCTCCAGGCGCTCTGCTTCGTACCTCTGGTCGTCTCGGCCCTGGCCCACGAGATGGATCTCCTGCTCTATGCGGTCGCGTCCGTCTACTGGGGCTTCGGATGTCGACCGGCCCGCCTGACGACCTGGCGAGCTCGCTGGTTCCGAAGCGGATGCGCCCGGCCTTCGCGAACCGGGCACGGGCTTCGCAGTTGGCCCCTGGTCCTGCCCTCGTCGTCGGCGGCCTGATCCTCCAGCTCGGCAAGGGGCGCGGGCGGAGTTCGCCGCCTTTGCGGCGACCTTCGGGATCGCGTTCGTCGCGCGTGTGGTGTCGGCGAGCCTTCATTTCGCAGCGCGAGCCGCGCAGCCTCGAGGTTGGCGAGACCAGCATCTCCCCTGCCGTCATCAGCCGCCACGTCTGCACCGGCGGCCACGGCCGACTGCTCTTCTTCCTGCTCACGTTCCAGGCCGGCGTGATGGTCGCGTCCCCTACTTCACGCCCTGCATGCTGGCGGAGCTCGAGCTCTCCTATCTCGAGTTCACCGTGCTGACGGCCACCGCCTTCGGTGCACGTGTCCTCGCGCCGTTCTTCCTCGGTCTGTTGTTCGCCGCGTCGGAACGAAGACCGTCCTTCTGGCGCGCGGGCCTCGCGATCTCGACCTTCCCGATCCTCTGGCTCGTCACCGACCATTTCGCCTGGCTCTTCGTCCTCCAGGTCGTCCTTCGGGCATCGGTTGGGCGGCCTTCGAGCTGGCCTCGCTGCTGTCCTTCTTCGAGCGCATCCCGCCCTGGGGCCAGACGAGCGTGCTGACGCTCTACAACCTGGCCAACGCGACCGCCGTCGACGGGGAGCGCGATCGGCGGCCTCCTGCTGCGCGGATTCGGGAGGGACCGGCGGGCTTCGTGGCGATCTTCGTCGTCTCGACGGGGCCCGGGTCGCGATGCTCGGATTCCTGCGACGGGTGCCCGAGCTGGCCGATCCGGGCGAGCCGCCGCCGATGCGGGCGCCTCGGTCCGACCGGCCTCGGGCGGCGAGCATCGGCCGGTCCTGACGGGAGCAGGGCGAGTTCCGCTGGACGGCAAACCTGGGGGAAGCCGGGTAAGCTCCCGCCCAGCGCCGCGCGCTCGCGCGATCCAGGGCACCGCACGGTCGCGGCCGCCCTGCGAATAGCTGGAGAGAGCCCGTCGGGCTCGCGGAAGTCCTGTCATGGCGAATACGGCCAACGCGCCGAAAGAGAACGAGTACGAGGGCGCCATCGATCGAGGGCTCGAAGGCATCATCGCCTGCTCGAGCGCGATCAGCACGATCGACGGTACGACGCTGATCTACCGCGGTCACACGATCGAGGACCTGGCGGAGAACGCGACCTTCGAGGAGGTGATCTACCTGCTCTGGTTCGGCGCGTTGCCGACTGCGGGCGAGCTCGAGGGGATTTGCGGCCGTCCGCGCGCAGCATGACGCTGCCGGAAGAGATGCGCGTCTGGTTGCTCGGGATGCCCAAGAAGGTCCATCCGATGGACTTCCTGTCCGCCGTCGTCGCGGGGCTCACGCCCACGATCCCGGAGGCGAACATCATGAACATCACCGCGGCCGTCGGAAGGCGGTGCGCCTGACGGCGCGCATCGGCCTTTGTCGTCGGCGCCTACGAGCAGGCGCGCAAACGGGCGCTGGCCGATCGAAGCGGACCCGACGAAGTCGATCTCCTGGAACATCCTGCGCGGCATCACGGGCAAGGCCCCGACGCCGGCCCAGGAGCGCGACTTCGACGTCTGCCTGATCCTGCACGCGGACCACGAGCTCACGCTTCGGCCTTCTCTGCGCGGGTCACGGCGAGCACGCTCGGCATGTACTGTCGGTGCTCGCCGCGATCGGGACGCCTGGGGGGCCTGTTGCACGGCGGCGCCAACGCCGCGGTCATGGCGATGCTTGTGCCAGATCGGGAGCGAGGACAAGATCGACTCGTTCCTCGCCAACGCCTTCGCGAGCGGCGACAAGATCATGGGCTTCGGCCATCGCGTCTACAAGAACGGCGATCCCTGGGCCAAGATCCTGCGCACGATGAGCGAGCGGCTGACCAGCGAGATCGGCCGCCCCGAGTTCTACCGCATGAGCCAGAAGCTCGAGAAGCTCATGAGCGAGAAGAAGGGGCTGATCCCGAACGTCGATTTCACTCGGCGACGGTCTACAACGCCCTCGGGATCCCGGACGACCTGTTCACGCCGATCTTCGCGGCGAGCCGGATCGCCGGCTGGTGTGCCCACATCATGGAGCAGTACCAGAACAACCGGATCTACCGGCCGCGGGCGCGCTACATCGGGCCGATGGACGCCCGGTACGTGCCGATCGAGCGGCGCTAGCTCGGCGATCGGACGGATGGTCGATCGGGGGTGACGGCGAGGTCCGTGCGACGCCACTCCCGGTCCCGTCCGAGCCTGAGGGCCGTCCACCCGAAGCACGCTGCGAGGATGGGCAGCGGTCCGAGCAGGGCGAATGGCGTCGATCCGGTCGGTGCCTGGACTCGAACCCGAAGTACGCCCGGTCCATTCTCGGGAAGACGGGCGGTGATCCGCCCCGTGGCATCGAGCGCCGTCGTGAATCCGGTCGCCGTCGCGCGCAGCGTCGGACGATGGACCTCGATCGTGCGTAGGACGGAGGCCGCGAGCATGTGCGCCCGACCCTGCGAGTCGGATCCGAGCCAGCTTTCGTTCGAGAGATCGACGAGGATGCCTGCCCCTGCTCGGGATTGCCCTCGCGTGATCGACGGAAAGAGAGCCTCGTAACAGATCGCGACGCCGAGTCGGAGCGGGCCGATCTCGAGGAGATCAGCGGATGGCGAAGGCGAATAGCCGAGCTTCGATCGATCCCGACCCGGCCACGGGACGACGTTCCGGTCTTCGGCCAACGGAACCAGGCGTGTCTTCAGATGACGGCCGACGACGCGCGCCTCGCTGTCGACGAGGATCGCAGCGACGGCGAGGCTCCCGCCTGCCATCGGATCTTCCAGCCAGGGCGCGCCAAACAGCAGATGGCCCACCCCGAGGCTCCGAAGCAGCTCCCGATCGAGCAAGCCCGCGTTGGCGGGCCAGATCCCACGCAGCGCGCCTTCCGGCCAGACCAGCAGGTCTGCACCACGCCCGCGTTCGAGCGAGAGGGCGATCAGGCGGTCGAGATCCTCGGCATCGGACGGGATCTCGGGCCGGTGGCGCGAGTCCACGCCGCTCTGGACGAGGGCCACGTCGAGGCCGGCTGCATCCGGAAATTCGTGCCCCCGGACCCATCCGGAGTCGGGAGCCATCGCCCCGAAACGATTCCAGGCCCCCTGCGCGACGAGCACCGCGATCACCCCCCCCGCGGCCATCCAGGCCCGCCGCCGGTCCGGTCCGAACGACCCCCGATAGGCGAGGGCACCGAGTCCCGCGAGCCAGAACGAAACCCCTGATTCCCCGACCCACGCCGCCGAGCCGAGCAGATCCGGCGTCGTCGAGAGCGCGCTCGCCAGCGAAAGCCATGCCCCGGGAAACAGCAGGGATCGAAGCGTTTCGCCCACCACCCACGCCGCGCCCACGCTGAAGAAGGCGCGGATCGGCGATTCACGCTCGACCCCGCCGGTCAGCAGCGCGAAGACCGCGATCGGCAGCACGCCGAGGATCTGTTGGGCGACGAGCCAGGCGACCGCCAGGCCTGCGCCGCCCAGGCCGAAATAGGACGACAGGGTCGCGGCGGTCGTCTCGCCGGTCGCGAGGCCGACGGCGAGGGTCCCGGTCAACCCGGCGAGACCGATTCGGCGCCGGGTCGAGGCCCCGGACCGCGGCGAGATAGGGGACCAGAAACAAGATCGCGAAAGGCGGATCGATGAGCCCGGCCAGGCGAGACCGAGGAGCCCGCCCGCCACGACGGTCCATGCGATTTCGCGGGTCATGATCCCCTCTCGAGATCGATCGGCCGAGTCGGTCATGCGATGATTGCGTCCATGTCCAGAGCGAAGCGTAACGGAGCGGGCCACGAGCTCGCCGACACGGGAACCTGAATGGACCGGCGTCGTTCCCTGCTCCTCGTCCTCGGCCTCGTTTCGGCCGTCCTCTTCGTCGTCATCGTGGTCGACAGTGTTCGGCTCGTCGGGCGCGCGTTCCCGGGCTTCCTGATCTGGGACAATGGGATGTTGTTGGCCTTTCATGATTCGAGCTGGACCGGTGTCGCCGCCGGGCTGCCGACTTATGGTCGCGTGATCGCGGTCGACGGCGAGCCCTTCGTCGATCGCGCGACGCTTCTGGAGACGGTGCGCTCACACCCGAGCGGGAGCGACGTCTCGTACACGATCCTCGAGGACGGAACCGAGCGCTCATTTTCGGTCCCGACGATGACCTTCCGGATCGACGGTCATCTCAGCACTTTCGGCATCTACCTCTTCGGCGGGGCGATCTGCTGGCTGACCACGCTCGGCCTGCTCTATCTGCGGGGAGAGGGCGTGGATGCGCGCGGGGTCGCGGTGATGCTCTATCTGGTCGGGCTGACCCTCGTCCTCGCCGTCGACCTGATCGGGACCTCCCGTTTCGGGCGAAGCCTCGCCCTCGCAGAAGCCGTGACCCCGATCGCGATTCTCCACTTCGTTTCGGTCTTCCCGAGGCCTCGCGTCCCTCCGCGCCGTCGCCTGCTCCTGCTCGTGGTCGGCTACGCCGGCGCATTGATGTGCGGGGCGGTGGGGGCGGCCTATTTCTACGATGCGCCGGAGTTCTCGCGCCGCTTCAACGATGCCGCCTATCTGACGATCGCCCTGGCGCTCCTGCTCGCCCTCGTCGCCTTGGCGCATTCGGTCTTGACCGAGTCCTCGAGCGTCCATCGACTCCGTGCGGCGATCGTCTTCGCAGGCGCGGTGACGGCCTGTGTCGTGCCGGCGGTGGCGGTGCCCGCGTTCTTCGTGCTCGGCCTGGGTGTCTCCTGGAGCCTGATCTTCGCGCCGGTCTTCTTCTTCCCCATCGCGATCGTGTACGCGGTCGTGCGTCACGATCTCTTCGAGGCCGAGCGATTCATCCGTCTCTCGCTCGGGTACGCCGTTGCCTCGGTCGCTGCGACGTCGATCTTCGCCCTCGCGCTCTTCCTGCTCGACTTCACGATCCTCTCCGAGGCCGTGCACGGACCTTCCTCGGCCCTGATCTTCGTGTTCGTGCTCGCCCTGACCTTCAACCCGCCCTTGCGCGGACCCAGAAGGCGATCGATCGCCGCTTCTCATCGCTCGGTCGTCGACCCCGCGAAGGTCCTCGAGGAGATCGGCATGGACCTCGCAGAATGCGTGACGGCCGAATCCATCCGGGCGCGCGTCGAGCAGAGTCTCGCCGAAGCCCTCGGACTCGAGTCCGTCCGGTTCGAGCTCGAGACTACGGGACGGCGGAGTCGGGAGGGAGAGCTGGTCGTGCCCGTCGTGTTCCGAACGGAGCCGATGGGGGAGATCGTGTGCGGCCAGAAGAGATCGGGGGCCCCGTTCTCGCGATCCGATCGTGACCTCGTCGCCGGGGTCTCGGCTCAGGCCGGGATCGCACTTCGCAATGCACGATCGATGGCGGAGTTGACGGTCGCTCAAGCGGGGCTCGTTCGCAGCGAACGGCTCGCGACGATGGGCGAGCTGGCGGGTTCGGTGGCTCACGGCGTCCGCAACCCGTTGGCGGGCATCCGGGCCTCGGCCCAGATCGCACGTCAGCAGACGAACGACGAGGACCTGCGCGAATCCCTGGCTGGGATCATCTCTGAATCGGATCGCCTGGAGAATCGAGTTCGGGCCCTCCTCGATTTCTCGCGCCCGTTCCAGCCGCGGCTCGGTCCGCTCGTTCCGGCCGAGGTCGTGTCTGCCGTGCGGCGTGCAATCGAGCCCCGTGCGAACCGCCTCGGCGTCGAAATCGGCGTCTCGATCGAATCGCACGACTCGCTCGCGGCCTGTGACGGAAACTTCTCGAGGAGGCTCTGCTCGAGCTGGTCGGGAACGCGCTGCGGATCCTGGAGCCGCGGGGCGGCGGTCGTCTCGAGATGACGGTGCGGCGCGAAGGGAACGAGCTCGCGTTTCGCGTCGCCGATTCGGGGCCGGGAATTCTGTCGAGATCCAGCCGCGGATCTTCGACGTCTTCTTCACCACGCGGGCGGACGGGACCGGGATGGGGCTTGCGACGGTCAAGAGGATCGTCGAAGCCCTCGGCGGCGGCGTGAGCGTTCACTGATTCCCGGCGCCGGCGCCACCTTCACGATCCGACTATTGATTGCCGGCGTAGCGCGCGGCGCGCTCAAGGCACGCTGACGGTCGATCCGATCCGGGCCTGCGCGGCGAGCTCGTCGGCTCGTTCGATGCGCCCATTGCCGTCGACGTCGTGGCGATCCTCGAAGACGAGGTCGCCGACGCTGAGTCCGGTGCGCAAGGCGATCGCCTGTGCGTCGGCTGCGTCCACCGTTCCCGAGTCGTCCACGTCCGGATCGGGCGAGACGAGATCGACCTGGCTTCCGCCGCCGGAGGAGGTCAGCACGAGTCGATCCGTCAATCGATCGTCGTGCGGACCGCCACGGTCGTCGAGCACCACGGGCGTGCCCGCGGCGGACGAAACGACGATCGTTTCCCGGAACGGATCGCCGTCGAGATCGGGCCACCGGATCGCGACGTTTCCGCTCGTCGACAGCGTGACCGACGCGGGAGCGGGGAGGTCGGTGATGCTGCCGAGCGGGTCGAGGGGCACGATCTGGAGAGCCACCTCGGAATCCCCGCCGTCGTCCGCCACGTGGATCCGGCCCGCAATCTCGTAGGGGTGGGAGCTCCCGATGTCGTCGAGCCCGAGTCGAACCGGCCGTCGATCGAGCTGCAGATAGTCTGCATTGCGGGCCGAGACCGCGACGCCGAAATGCGTCGCGGGGCCGGAGACGACCTCGACGACGTCGATGGAGGTCTCCGTCCCGTCGAGCGCGAGATCCAGCTCGCCGCCCCAGACGGGGTCCGACGGCGCGGGGTCGAAGGCGTGCCGGATCTCGAGTCCGAGCGGGCGGTCCGGTGTCGCGGGCTCCGGGCCGGCGGGGCCGGCGTCGACGATCTCGCGTCGATCGTTCGGCGGAATGAACGGCATCGCCGTCATCAGCGCGGGACCCGTCGGAACGACACCGCCGAGGAATCCGGGCTCCGTTCCGCCGGTGAATGCGATGGCGGTCAAGGCGATGCGGAATGGACGAGCGCTCGGCCCCCCGGCCAACAGGCGCAGGCGGCCGGAAGCGCGGGCATTCTCGAGCGACACCATCTGCATGCCGACCGGAACCAGCTCGGCCGCCTCCGCCTCGTCGTCGAGGGCGATCGCGTCTCGCGCGCTCGGGCCGATGCGCCCGTCCCCGTCGAAATCGGCGAAGGCGAGCACGAGCACCGGATTGCCTTCGAGCGAAGGCGACCACTCGACGGGCTGGTCGAAGGGTGAAGTCTGCCAGCCGGGGACGGCGCGGACGACGAAGTCGACCTCGGAGCCGAGTCCGTTGTTCGCGGCCAAGGCCTGCACGCTCGACGGTCCGGTCGGAATGGGGCCGACGAGCTCGCTCGTTCCGGCACGGACGACGAGATCGACGTCCCCGCGGAGCAAGGGGATGGGGAAATCGTCTTCCGTGCCCAGGACGCCATCGGGACCCGGCAGAACCAGGGGACGCCCGGGAGGCGCCTCGGCGATGCGACCGGTGAAATGATCGAGTACGTCGAAGTGGAGGACGGGATCCTCGGGCGCGAAATAGCGTCCCTCGCAATACGCCGCGAGACTCGCGAGACCCGCGATACCGACCAGGATTCGTACGGGCATCCGACGAGCGGACGCTCGCTCGAACGCGGGGCGCTCGTTCGTTCCGGTTTGCTCGGGGATCACGGCAGACCTCGGGTGATGGGAGCGGGGTTCGAGACGAAGGGCGTTCCGTGGTCGATCACGTAGAGCTGCGCCGCGAGAGGTGCGCCGGCGAAGCGCGCATCGAGGACGGCTTCGAGTCGACCATTCTCGACGTGGGTGAGGACAGGGCCTGAATCGGGCTGCCCCTGGGCCGCAAAGGTCGCGACCTCGCTCGTCGAGAGTCCGTCGACGAGCGCGCCGTGGGTGCCGCTGCGAGCGGCGCCGGCGAGGTCGAACGCGACGAACTCGATCTGTCCGGTTGTGCGCCATACGACGAGCTCGAGGGGATAACCCGATTGGAGCAGCGCGTTCCAGGGGAATTGGCCATCGACCCGGACGAGCGTTCCGTTCGGCGTATCACTCGCGACGGCGCGAACGATGAGGAGGGTCGGATCGGTCTCGCCACCCCGGGCGGACGGAGCGGCGATCGTCAGGAAGCTCGACCCGAGGATCACGAGCAGGGAAATCGACGCAGTTCTATTTTTTTTGGGATGCATTGCCCAAAATATTCCCGACCTGCACGATCTTGTCGAGTCACGGAGCTACGAAAGTCAGCGCGGAATCTCGAATTTCTCGAGGCGGTACCGCAGAGTGTCCCGGGTCAGGCCCAGGAGCCTGGCAGCCCGAGTCTGGTTTCCGCCCGTCAGCTGAAGGGCTTGCTGGATCAGACTTCTTTCGAGCTGGCCCAAATCGATCCCGCCCACGGGGAGCAGGAAGGGGTCGCGCTCCTTGCCTTGCGGCGTCGCCGGATCCAGCAATCGCTCCAGCGTCTCCCCCGACAATTCGTCCCGCCGCTCGAGCAGGACTGCACGCTCGATCACATTGCGCAGCTCACGGACGTTGCCCGGCCACGGATATTCGCCGAGCCGCCGATGAGCCGCTGGCGAGAGTCGGATGTCGCGCCCATAGAGCCGGGCCACGCTCTCGCAAAAGTGGTCGGCGAGCGCGGCGATATCGCCGGGTCGCTCGCGCAGCGGCGGGACCTCGAAGGAAATCACGCGCAGACGGTGGAGCAGGTCCCGCCGGAAGTGACCGGAGTCGACGGCTTCGTCGAGATCGCGGTTGGTCGCGGCGATGACGTGGACGTCGACCTCGCGGTCGCGAGTCGATCCGATGCGTCGAATGCGCTTCTCCTCGAGCACCTTCAGCAGCTTGGCCTGCATTTCGAGGCTGGCGTGTCCGACTTCGTCGAGAAAGATCGAGCCACCCTCGGCGGCCTCGAAAAGCCCGCTGCGCGCCGCCTTGGCGTCCGTGAAGGAGCCGCGCTCGTGACCGAAGAGCTCGGCTTCGATCAAGGTCTCCGGCATCGCCGTGCAGTTCGCCGCGATGAACGGGCCGCCGCCGAGCAGCTCGTGGATCGCGCGTGCGAACATGCCCTTGCCGGTGCCCGTCTCCCCGGTGATCACGATCGTCGGTCGTTTCGACGGCGGCAGGCCGACCACCGACAGGCGTTCGATCTGCTCGAAGATCTCGAGCAGCTTCGGATCGTCGCCGATGATCTCGGAGCGGGAAGCCCGCGCGAGGCCGCGGTGATACGCGAGCTCGCGATCGCGGGACCGCTGGGCGAGCGTTCGCGCGACGAGCAGTCGAAGCTCGTCGAGGTCGAGGGGCTTCTGGATGTAGTCGGCGGCGCCCTGCTGCATCGCTTCCACCGCGTTCGCCACCGAGCCGTAGGCCGTCATCAGGATCGCCTGGATCGAATCGTCGAGCTCGTGGGCCGTCTTCAGGACGTCGAGCCCCGACGCATCGGGCAGGCGGAGGTCGATGAGCATCAGATCGGGCGTCGCTTCCTTGACGAGCTCGAGGGCTTCGCGGCCCGAGTTGGCGACCCGGACGACGTGGTCCGAAGACGAGAGGGAGCGTGCCACCTGCCTCGCGAGCAGAGCTTCGTCGTCGACGATCAGGATCGATGCCATGAGGCAACTCTAACACCCCGAGTCGCACGCTCCGGACTTCGGGGGAAATCGCGCGGTTGCCGCGTGATATGCCCCACCAGCTCGTGTCCGGCTCGTGTCCGGCGCGCGGTGGCGACCTTCGGCTCGACCTGCAGCGGCATGGAGGTTGCACAACCCGACTCGATCGCTCGAACGAGTCGCGCCGCTTCGGTTGCCTCCTCGGGTCGAGTCAGGAGTCGGCATGAATCTCGGCCTGCATCATGGAGCCTCCCTCCTGATCGTCGAGGACGAGCGCGTCCTCTCCGCCTGTCTGCGTCGTCACTTCGCCGCCCTCGGCGTCGACGTGACGATCGCCGGCAGCGTCGCCGAGGGGCGGGGCTGTCTCGGCCGGGAAGCCTACGACGCCTGTCTCCTGGACCTGGGTCTTCCAGACGGAGACGGACTCAGCCTGCTCGACGTCGTCCCGATCGACCGCTCGATCGTGATCACCGCGACGCCGGATCCGGATCGTCTCGCCGCCGCAGGGGTTCGTCACGTGCTGCCGAAGCCGATCGATCTCGACGTGATCACTCGGATGTTATTCGACATCGGGCTGGGCGCGAATAAACCGCCCGACGTCGGGCGAACCGGCCCGCTGTCCCGGTCGTCCGTGCCCTCGGCGAGCTGTCACGACGTCCGAGTCGAGTCGAGCGGGCAGTCGCCCGAGGAAGGGGTCGTGGGGCGTCAGCGACGAGGGGTCGACGGCGGGCGACCGCTCCGTGTGATGCTCTACTCGCACGATACGGTCGGTCTGGGGCATTTCCGCAGGAACTTGATGATTGCTCGCGCGCTCCCTCGATGGAGCCTCGACCCCACGTCCTGATGATTTCTGGAGCGATGGAGGCGGGCCGGTTTCCGAAGCCCGACGGCGTCGACGTCATCACGCTGCCCGCGCTGGCGAAGCTCGAGCGCTCCCGATACGTCTCCCGTTCGCTCGGCGTCGCGATCGAGGACATGATTGCGCTCCGATCCCAGACCATCCGGGCCGCCGCGGCCAGCTTTGGTCCCGACGTGTTCGTTGTGGACAACGTGCCGCGGGGGGTCTGGGTCTACGGGGACCCCTCCGTGGTCGAGCTGGGCGTCGAGTACGACTTCTCGAACGACGTTCGGCGAAAGCTCCACTACGTCGGCTATCTCGATCGTCGACCGATGACGGACCTCGATGCCACGAGCGGGCCTTCGCGACCCGCGCGGAGCCCCCTCGTCGCGCTGCCCGGTCGGCCCTTCGTTCTCTGCCTCGTCGGAGGAGGCGAGGATGGAGGTCGGCTGGCCGACGCCTTCACCCGCGTCTCGCCTGATCGGTGCGGCGGACTCGCGCGCGTCATCCTGCTCGGTCCCTTCATGCCCGAGGTCGTTCGCGCGGAGCTGCACCGCCGCGCGAGTCTCGACCGGAGTCTGACGATCCTCGACTTCGCCGACGACCCGACCGTCCTGATCGCCGAAGCCCGGGCCGTGATTTCCATGGGTGGTCACAACTCGATCTCCGAGATCCTGTCCTACGAGAAGCCCGCGCTCATCGTCCCGCGCGTCGTTCCGAGACGCGAGCAGTGGATCCGCGCCCACCGCCTCGCCGGACGAGGCGTCGTCGACGTCTGCGAGCCCGAGGAGCTCAGCCCCGAGCGTCTCGAGGAATGGATCGAAAAGGGATCGAGCCGCAGGCCGACTGGCGCGTCTCGCGTCGACATGGGCGGCATTCATCGCCTGCGCGCGCTCTTTCGCGGCGTCGCCGATCGTCCGTCGCGCGATTCGCGAGGATCGCGGACATGAGTCGTCCGATGGAAACGGAAACGGAGATGCGGTCGGGGCCGCGAACGGCGTATCTCGTCAAGCGCTATCCCCGATTCTCGGAGACGTTCATCGTCAACGAGGTGCTGGCTCACGAGGCGGCCGGCGCGACCCTCGACATCTTCGCGTTGAGTCACTCGACGGATACTCATTTCCAGGATTCGATCGCGCGAGTCCGGGCTCCGGTCCAGGTCCTTCCGCACAAGGGCCTCAAGGTCGAATCGTTCTGGCAGGAGCTCTCGACCGCGTCGAAGAAGCTTCCGGCCATTCGGGCTGCGATGACCGATGCCCTCTCGGAAGACGTGGTCATGGTCCATCAGGCGAGCGTGCTGGCTCGAGCGCTCGTCGAGCGCGGCATCGAGCATCTGCATGCGCATTTCGGTTCTTCGCCTGCCACGGTCGCTCGTCTCGCGGCTCGCTTCGCAGGCATCTCCTACAGCTTCACGGCCCATGCCAAGGACCTCTACCACGAAGACGTCGACCGCGCGGCGCTGCTCGCCCGCCACGGCGAGGGCGCCACGGTCGTCACCGTCAGCGACTTCAATCGCCGCTTCCTCGTCGAAGAGTGCGGGTTCGACCCGCGTCGGGTGGTCCGCATCTACAACGGCCTCGAGCTCGATCGCTTTCCCCATCAGCTCCCGGTCGATCGGCCGCGGCGCATCGTGGCCGTCGGGCGTCTGGTCGAGAAGAAGGGCTTCGACGATCTGATCGAGGCTTGCGGCCGTCGGACAGGGACCGCTCGGCGATTCGCTTCGCTCGACGCGTGGCAGCGCTCGGACTCGGGGATCGCGTCCGGCTGCTCGGCGCGCGTCCGCAGGAGGAGACACGTCGCATTCTGGCTACGGCTGCGGTCTTCGCCGCTCCGTGCCGCATCGCAGAGGACGGGGATCGGGACGGCGTTCCGACGACGCTGCTCGAGGCGCTCGCACTCGGTGTCCCGAGCATCTCGACCGACGTCACCGGGATCCCCGAAGTGATCGTCGATGGCGAGACCGGGATGATCGTGCCCGAGCGCGATCCGAAGGCCCTCGCGGCGATGATCGATCGGGTGTTCGACACGCCTTCGCTCGGGCGGGACCTCTCGCGCAGGGGACGAGCGCTCGTCGAAGAGCGTTTCGATGCGCGAAAGAACACCGCGCTCCTGCGTCAGGTCTTCGCTCGTGCGCAGTCTGCCCGCTCGCTCGAGTCGGTCTGCGAGGGAGTCGCGTCTTGAGGGTCGCCTACGTCTGCGCCGATGCGGGGATTCCGGTGTTCGGGACGAAGGGGGCTTCGGTCCACGTCCAGGCGATCCTGCGAGCGTTCGTGCGTCGGGGCGATCGAGTGGACCTCTACGCGGCCCGCATCGGCGGGGACGTGCCCGCTGGCTTCCGAACGATCGGCATCCATCCGCTTCAATCCCGTCCGAACGCCCGTCGGCTCGAAGCGAATGCGGCTGACGCGCATCTCATCGACGAGCTGGTCGCCGCCACGCTCGCGGAGCAGATCCGCTCGTACGATCTCGTCTACGAGCGTCATTCCCTCTGGTCGTCGAGCGCGATGCGGCTCGCTCGCGTTCGCGACGTGCCGGCCATTCTGGAGATCAACGCCCCGCTGGTCGAAGAGCAGCTCACGCATCGTCGGCTCCTGGATCCGGATCGCGCGCGCGCGATCGTCGGGAAGGCGCTGGAGGCGGCAAAGCTGCGCGTCGCGGTCTCCGAAGAAGTCGCTCGGCGACATGCGGACTTTGGCTTCTCCCTCGACGATTTCTTGATCTGCCCGAACGGCGTCGACCCCGAGCGATTCGCGATCCGATCGGGACTCGAGGTGTCGACGGGCGAGGGAGGCGCATCGGATCGACGGCCGCCGAGAGCCGACTCGTTCACGGTCGGATTCCTCGGGACCCTGAAGCCGTGGCACGGCCTCGACGTCCTGCTCGACGCGTTTGCGCGCCTGGCGGGAATCGATCCGGGCTATCGACTGTTGATCGTCGGCGACGGGCCCATGCGAGAGGCGCTCGAGACGCGTCTCGACCGGGAAGGATTGCGCGATCGCGCCGAGCTGACCGGAGCCGTCGATCCTGCGGAAGTCCCGCGGTGGTTGGCGCGCATGGACGTCGGAACGGCTCCCTACGCGAGAAACGAAGGCCACTACTTCTCGCCGCTCAAGATCGTCGAGTACCAGGCTGCCGGACTGCCCGTCGTCGCTTCCGGTGCGGGGCAGGTTCGCGACCTCGTCCGCGACGGGATCGACGGCTGGCTCGTCGCGCCGGGCGATGCACGGACGCTCGCCGATCGCGTGGCGCGGCTTCGTGCCGATCCGGACGGCGCTCGTACGATGGGCTCGCGAGGCCGCGAGCACGTTCTCGCGACTCGAACCTGGGACGCCGTTCTCGCGCGGATTCTGGATGCCCTGCGAGAAACGATTCGGCCGGAGACCGTCAACCGCGGTCCGTCGCGCCGCGCGGAGATCGGGAATGGGTAGTACACCCCCCGCGCCGGGGATCCTGGCGGTCGGCCGCAAGCTGCTCGCGCGATTCGAGCCCGAGGTCGCCCGGCAGCGACCGCTGCTTATCGCTTCGTTCGTGGCGCTGATCTCGCAGACCCTGCTGCGGTTGGTCGAGCCGTGGCCGCTCGGGCTCGTCATCGATCGGTTGGTCGAAGACGGCGAGGCTGGAGCACCGTCTCCGCTGATCGGTTCCGGGCTCTCCACCGGGACGCTGCTGCTCGTCGCGGCGGGCGCGGTCTTCGTGATCGCCCTCCTGCGTGCACTCGCGGGATACGCGAGCACGGTCGGCTTCGCACTCGTGGGCAGCATGGTGCTCACGAGCGTTCGCGAGACGCTCTTTCGCCATCTCCAGTCGCTCTCGCTCGCTTATCACAGTCGAGCGCGGAGCGGCGACCACGTGATGCGGGTGATCAGCGACGTCGGAACCGTTCGGGACGTGACGATCACGGCGCTGTTGCCGCTTGCGGCGAATCTGCTCGTTCTCGTCGGAATGCTTGCCGTGATGGGCTTCATGGATCTTCGCTTGACGGCGATCGCCCTCGTCACGGTCCCGCTCTTCTGGCTTTCCCTGGTCCGGCTCGGACGTCGGATCCAGACGGTGTCCCGGAAGCAGCGTCGCCAGGAAGGTCGGCTCGCCAGCACGGCTGCTGAATCGCTCGTCGGGATCGAGACGGTCCAGGCGCTCGCGCTCGACGAGCGATTCGCCCGGGCGTTCGTCAGCCAGAACGACGGGAGCCTGCGTGAGGGTGTGCGGGCGAAGCGTCTCTCGGCGAGGCTCGAGCGCACGGTCGACGCGCTCGCGGCGCTGTCGACGAGTCTCGTGCTGTACTTCGGCGCGAGAGCGGTGATTCGCGGGGAGATCCGGCCCGGCGAGCTCGTGATCTTCCTGTCGTATCTCAAGACCTCGATCGGGCCCGTTCGGGATCTGGCGAAGTACACGGCCCGCCTGGCCAAGGCGAGCGCATCGGCGGAACGGGTGCTGGACGTGTTGGACGCCGTCCCCGAGATCCGGAACCGGGCGGACGCATCCCCCGCGCCTGGACTGCGCGGCGAGATCCGGTTCGAGCATGCGAGCTTCTCCTACGACCGTGGCCCTGCTGTCCTGACCGACGTCGACGTCGTGATCCCGGCCGGCGCGCACGTCGCGCTGGTCGGTTCGTCCGGAGCCGGCAAGTCGACGTTGCTCGCTGCGGTCCTGAGACTGATCGATCCCGTCTCGGGCTGCGTCCGCATCGACGGGCTCGACCTGCGCGGACTCACGATCGAATCCTTGCGACGTCAGATCGCGGTCGTTCCCCAGCAGACGCTGTTGTTCAGTGGCACCGTCGCCGAGAATCTGGCTTTCGGTCGTGCCGATGCGAGCGCCGAGGAGATCGAGGCCGCGGCGCGGGACGCGGGCGCCCACGAGTTCGTGATGTCCCTGCCTCGAGGCTATTCGGAGCCGATCGGGGAGCGGGGAGCCGACCTCTCGGTCGGACAGCGACGCCGGCTGTCGATCGCCCGCGCGAGCCTGAGTCGTGCCCCGATCGTGATCCTCGACGAGCCGCTCTCGAGCCTCGATCCCGAGAATCAACGCCTGGTCACGGAGGCGCTTGCACGCTCGATCGCCGGGCGCACCACGCTCCACGCGACCCACGATCTCGGCGAGGCATGTCGCGCGGATCTCGTGCTCGTGATCGACGGGGGAACCGTGGCCGAGCTCGGTGCGCCCTCCGCGCTGCTCGATCGGGAGGGCGCCTTCGCACGACTGTTCCGGGGGAACGAAAGCCGGCCCGAGGTCGACGGGGCGTCGGAGGTGGGCCATGTCGTCGCGAGATGACGAGTCGCTGATCGCGCGGGATCGGGCGCTCCCGGGGCTCGCGACGGTCCTCGATGGCGAGGCGATGGCGGACGCACTGGCATCCCAGGGAATTCGGGGGCTCGGCGAGATCGTGCCGTGCTATGTCCGATACAAGCCGGGAACCAGCTGTCTCGTCGGTTACCGCGCCAACCCCGGAGACGGCGTCGTCTTCCTGCACGCGACGACCTATGCCGACGGTCTTCAGGACAAGGTCGGCAAGGCCGGGGAGCGGGCGCTCAGGGCGGCGAACGGAGATCGAGGGCTCCCGGGCGGGGGATGTCTGTATCTCGAAGGCGTTCGGGCGGCGGTTGCATTCCATCCCTTTGACGCCGACCTCCCCTCGATGGTCCGACTCGCGGACGCGGACGCCCGCGCGGCCCTGCTCGCGCGAATCTTCCGCGACGACGCGATCGGACCGCGCAACGAGGTCCATCGGCTCGCGTACAAGCCGGGCAGGCGCTTCGTCGGGCGCGTCACCCGGTCCGACGGGCGGCCTGCCGTCGTGCGCCTCTATGCGAACCTGGAGCGGGCGCGCGCCTTGCGGATTCCGCGATCCCTGGTGGACGGCGACGTGCTCCGCGTCGCCCGTCGTGTCGGGGGCTCGAAGCGCCATCGCGCGGCGGCGGTCGATTGGATTCCGGGTGCGCCGCTTCGCGATGCCGTTCGCGGGCGCCCCGCCGAGCTCGAGGGCACGATCTCGGTCGTCGCACGCGCCGTGGCCGAGCTCCATCAGACGAAGCTGGTCGATGGCGAAACGTTGCCCCGTCGTGGCGCGACGGAGGGGCTCGTCGAGGCGGAGCGCGAGCTCGCCTGGCTCGTTCCTTCTCATGCCGGTGTCGCGACCGCGCTGCGTGCACGGATCGAGTCGAGCCTCGCGCGCATCCCGACGTCGGAGGCGCTCATCCACGGCGACCTGTACGACAAGCAGATCGTGATCTCGGCCGAGGGGGTCGGCCTGGTCGATCTCGACGAGCTCGGGATCGGAGATCCTCGCCAGGATCTCGGCCTCTTCCTGGCGCATTGGGAGCGCGATCGCGCCCTCGGCGACCTCGACGCCGCCGTGGGCGGGATCGGCGAAGCGCTCGGCGAATCCTACCGGGAAGCTTCCTCGAGTCGCCTCGTCGGGCTTCCGGTCTTCACGGCGGCCGCGTTGTATCGCCTGAGTCAGCACCCGTTCCGGACGCGAAGCCCCGAATGGTCGGCGAAGATCGTGTGTCTGCTCGAACGCGTGCACACGCTTCTCGGGTCGTGATTCGAATGGAACCGGATCTCGGGAGTCATTCGACGAGGCCGGCGAGGAACACGTCCCTCGAAGAGCTCGGTCTGCCGACGCTCCCGCTGGCGCTGGACCCGTCGTTCGCGGAGGGCGCCCTCCGTGCGGCCCTGGGCAATGCCTGGCCCACAGGCGCGGGCCGGCTCGAGCGGGTCGAGACGATCAAGATCCGGGCCGGGCGTCGTGCAGTGCTTCGATTCGTCTTCGCGCCGGAAGGGGATCGCGCGAGTCCGTTCGTCCTGATCGGGAAGATCCGCGCGAAGGGAGCCGATCGCCGCGTCGATCGCATCGCACGGTCCCTGCGTGAGCGAGGCTTCACCGACGCGGGCGCGATGGGGTTCGTCGTGCCGCGATCCTTCGGATGCGTCCCCGCGCTCGCACTCCATCTCCAGGAGGGGCATGGCGGTGTTCCCATTTCCCAAGAGATCGGTCGGGACGACTCGACCTCGGAGCTCGCCCATCGCGTCGGTTCCGCGCTCGCCCGACTGCACCGGCACGGCGTCGACGCGGAGCGGATCCACCGCGTCGGGGACGAGCTCGCGGTGCTCGAGCGCGACCTCCAAATCGTGGCGCGAGGGGAGCCGATCTGGTCGGAACGGCTCGGGGCGCTGCTCGATACCGCACGTTCGCTCGCGCCGAGGCTCGCCGACCGACGCGTCTGCCCGGTTCATCGCGATTTCCATCCGGACCAGGTCCTGGTCGAGGACGATCGACTCGTCCTGCTCGACCTCGATCTCTACGCGTTCGGCGATCCCCTGCTCGACGTCGCCAACTTCGTGGCCCATCTGCGCGAGCAGGCGCTGCGAGAGCTGGGGATCCGAGGGGGAATCCGGACTTCGAGCGAGAATTCCTCGCCGGCTACGAGTCCGCGTCGGGACGGTCGCTCGCGGACGAACCGGTCGCCGCCTGGATCTTCCTCTCGTTCGTCCGGCACCTCCACATCGCCTGGCGAATTCCGGAGCGGCGGCGCTTCCTCGCCGAGATCCTGGCCGAATGCGAAGCGCTAGAAGTTCATGCGAAAGCGAAGTGAGGCGAGGTAGCTGAAGTCGCCGTCGCCGGGTCGGAAGGCGCGGCCGCTGCGGAAGACGCCGAACACGGCCTTGATCTCGAAGCGCTCCCATTCCTCGATGCCCAGGATCGCGTCGAACTCGTCGCCGATGTGCTTGTTCTCTCCGTAGGGCCGTCTGCGGATGCTCGTGTCGCGGAGGAAGTCGGCGGTTTCGTCCTGACGGTAGTGGTGGTAGAGGAAATCGAGCGAGCTCGAGTCGAAGAGCCGAACGCCGACGCCTGCCGTCCAGATCTCGAGGTTCGAGAGCTCGGGCCCGAGCAGCTCTCCGTAGTAGTCGAGGGTCGCCACCCCACGGTATTTGTCGCCATTGTCGTGAATGCCCGTTTGACGGAACCCGCGCTGCTTGTCCGCGTCGTCGTTCGGATGCCCGGATCCGAATGCGTAGCTCGCGATCCAGGTCGGGTGTCCCGGAAGGTCGAGCTCCCATTGGAGCCCGACGTCGAATCCATGGCCGTGGACCCCGTGCCGATCGGCGGCGGCTGCGCGGCGCGCCTCGCCCGTCTCGGGATCGGGGCCCGCGAGGTCGTACGAGGTCTCGTCGCCGAAGAGATAGGCGCCGTCCACGCGGTAATGGATCTGCCCGAAGCGGCGAAGCTTGATCCGTCCCGCGGCGTGGCCGCCGATCCAGGTCAGACGCGCGTCGCTCGGATCTTCGCGTTTGGGATCGATGCAGCCGAACCGGAAGAAGAGACCGGGCGCGGACGGAACGCACTCGCCGACGCGGTAGTTCGGTGAGCCGTCGTCGTGATGGAGGACGCGAAGCGCCACGACGTGGTCGTCGGGCAGGGTCCAGTATCCCTCCGCCAGGATGCGGAAGACGTCCTGCTCGAAAGCGGCGATCCGATCGGTTCCGACCTGGCGGGGCAGCAGCTGCTCGGCGACCGAGAGGAAGGCGGAGAATCGTCTTCCGTCCCAGCGAAGCCGTGCGGCGTCGAGGTCGAAGTCCCACCACCATTGATGATCGTCGGAGAAGCGCTGCGCGCCGACCTGGATCCCGAGCGGGTCGATGAAGGGGTCGCCGACGTAGACCCAGGCCTCCTTGCGTGCGATCGAAGATCTCTGGATCTCCGGAGAAAAATCCGAATAGACGAGGTTCTGCCACTCGACCTGGCCGGCGAGATAGAGGGCGATGCGGTCGGTGAACGTATAGAAGACGTCGACCTCGATGCGTTGGTCGAGATCGACCTCGTCGGCGAACGGGCGACGCCCCCTCTCGGGCTCGCCTTCGGGGTCGCGGACGTCGAAGCGCCGGAGCCGATCGATGAAGGCTTCGTTGGCGGCAGTGACTCGTCCGCTGAGTCGCAGCTCGCGCCCGAAGACCGGGACGGCGAGAGGGCGCCTCAAACGACGTCGATCGCGCCGGGCGATCAGACCGGAGCCATTCGAAGACGCGCTCGCGTCGGGGTCGTGGGATTCCGCGTGCGCGGTCCGGCGCGGATCGGGCGTCGTCGTCGGGACGGCCGGGTCCGTCTCGGCTCGCGTCGGGGAGGCGATCGAAAGCGCAAGGATCGCGAGCAGAACGATCTCGATCGTCGTCGGTCGTCGTGGCGTGACGGTCCATTCGGTCGACCGACGTCGCGCGGATGAACGTTGCAGCGTGCGCAGCAGGTACAGGGATCGGTCCGAAGGCATCGAAGGCACGGTTGCAACCGCGGTGCCATCCCGGCTCCCTGTCGCAGTCGCCTGGCGGCCGCCCGGACGGGGCTTCGGGCGGGCCTTGCGTCATATCCCCAGGCGCGCGTGAGATCACTCAGTTGCGTGGCCGCACGGCGATCCGGGCCGCGGACGAGGCCATCGAGGGCGCCTCCATCTCGGGGCACGCGGATTGCAATCCGGCATGGGACAAGGAGTACCGCTCATGTCCCGTCGCTCGGTCCCGTCCGCTTCGATCCCGGTCTGGGGCGTGCTCTTTCTCACGTTGTTCTCGGCGACCGCCTCGCTGGGCGTCGTGCCGAATCACCCGGTGATCACCGAGGTCTATCGCGATGCGCCCGGCAACGACGGCCCGGTCGGTCGGAATCCCGCGAATCTCCACCAGGAGTTCATCGAGATCTACATCCCCCCGCTCGCGAGTCTGTCGCCGGCCCTGGCGGCGAAGAAGGATTCGCTCCAGCTGACGTTCTTCGAGGTCGAGGGAGACTCGTCCAGCGCCGGGCTGGGGACCGCGAGCTACCGCATCGATCTCCCGGCCTTCGATCTCGATCCCAGCAATGGCCTGACCGGCCGCCCGCGACCGCCGAGCGGCATCGTCGTGCTCGGCTGGGTCGACTACGTCGGGAGCCCGCCGACCGCGCTCGCGGGCACGCCCGGCACCCGTGTCGGTCTCGTCAACGGGGGCATCACGAGCGCGACGGACTACACGTTCATCGCGATCAACGGAGGCCAGTTCGGAGGGACGACGAACTTCCCCGTGCCGGTGGCCGTCTCCCATCTGGACCTCGTGACGGCCCCGTCCGTCGGCAAGATCGAGGAGGGCGCCGCGGTCTATCTGCTCGTCGATCGGACCGCGACCGGCTACGTCGCGATCTGCGGCAATTCCGATCCGAGCGCGTGCAACGCCTTCCCGGATCTCGCGAGCGGTCTCGTGTTGCGCGTGTCCTGTCTGCTCGATGCTTTCGCGACGAACGACGATGCCGACTTCCGTGTCGACAAGCAGCCCTACGATGCGCCGACGGGCGACAACATCGACCTCGAGTTCATCCTGCCGCTGGGCGGCGCCTTCTCGCTCCGGGCACCGCAGCTCGTGGAGCGCGGAGAAGGCCATCAGCGGGTCTTCGTCGACTGGGCCAAGACCACGGAGGACGTTCCGAGCGCGAACGACGACCCCGTGGTCGACGCGCTGACGGCCTATCGGGACGTGCAGAGCGTCGGGCCCTTCTCTCCGACTCCGGGGATCTCGCCTCTCACGACGTCCGCTGCGCGGCTCGGCCTGGCCGATTCTTCCGTTCAGCTCTTCGACCTGCTCGCTGGAACGACGGCGCATGCGGGGCTCGTTGCGGCGAATCTCGGCGGAAATTTCGGGATCACCACGACGACGTCGCCCGGACCTTCGTCGACACCCGCTCTCGTCGGATTCTCCTCCGACGTGTCGACTTCGCCGGCGACGGGTCAGGCGATCATCGGGCCCTCCGTGCGAGCCTCGATCGCGCGGAACGCGCCGAACGGTCTGACGGAGACGATCCCGGTATCGGTCTCTGCGGCCGCGGCCGGGCCCGGTGATCCGCCCGTCGGAAATCCGTCCGGGGCGGTGACGGCGACCTATCGCGTGATCGATCCGGTCCAGGGCCTGACGGCGCTCGGTCAGCCGTTCCAGGCGACGGCCTTCGTCGCCGCGCATGGCCTCCGCAACGTGCCGGGCGTCGCGAACGAGCTCGCCACGACGAGCTTCGCCGGATGGGCCGCGCCCCGTCTCGGGACGCTCCTCTTCTCGGCGCGAGGAAACGGGGCGACGTTGCTCGCACCCACGACCGATCTCTCGAACCCGGCGGTCGTCGACCCGCTCATCGCGACCCTTCCCGATCTGCCCGCGAACTACATCAACGTGGCCGGACCCCCGGGTCGGCCGGACCTGACCGCGACGGTCGCCGGTTCGGCCGAGCAGCAGAGCGGCGCGGGCACCTATGACGACGGCTTCAATGGGACACAGACCCGCGTCAAGGCGAGGGAGTTCGTCCTCGCGCAGCCGGCGCGGACGACCGGCGGCGGATTCGTACCGACGGAACGAGTTCACTACGCGGACGGTGCAGGGCAGATCGGGAGCCCGAACTCGGGACTCTCGAACGTGGAGACGCAGCGTGATTTCGAGTTGATGCTGGTCGAGACGCATCTCGGCCCGACGGGTGTCCTGGAGGACGGGGAGACGGACGATTTCGGGCTGGTCGTGCGCGCGGCTCAGGTTTCGCCCGGCTCGCCGATCGTCGCGGGGGAGTTCGTCTTCCTGAGCATGATGGGCGGGCTCCAGGGCGCGGACGTCGACAGCCTCAATCTGCCGCCCGGCGGCACGATGACCTCGCTGGTCTACGTCGATCTCGAGCCGCTCGGCACCGCACTCGGTGTCCAGACGATCGATCGCGTCTACGTGGTCGACGGGAGCGGGACGCGCGAGGCCGAGTTCCTCGAGGTCTTCTCGGTTCCGGAGCCGGGCTTCGGGGCGGGGCTGATGCTCGGGGGCGCGACTCTCTCGCTGCTGCGCAGGTCGGCGCGGCGTGCGCGTTCCGCGCTGCCGGGAGATCGCGTGTCGGGGAGACGATGACACGGGTGTCGCCGCGCTGGGCCGTGCTCGGGACCGCCTGGCTCGTCGGGTGTGCCTCGACCGGGGGAGAACGCGACCGGTCCTACGCGATCCGATTCGAGTCCGGCATCGGCCGTCCCGCCTTCGAGGCCCGCTCCAACGGAGACGCGATCGAGGTGCTGGACGCGGAAGGCAGGTTGCTCGCGAGTCTCGCGCGCGAGCGGGAGGCGCTCCTGGTCCTCGACGATCGGAACCGGCCCCTGGGTCGGGTCGTCGAACGACCGGATGACGAGGACTTCCGCTTGCTGTGGCTGGCGCCCGATGGGACGCCGGGTTTCGGGCTCGAGCGGGAGACCGACGGTGACCTCGAGCTCGAAGACGCTGAGGGAGAGACGGTCTACGAGCTCAAGGCTCGAGACTATGGTTTCAAGGTCGTCGACGGACGAGACGAGCCCGCCCTGCGCGTGCGACGATCGGAGAATGGCAAGATCTCCGTGCGCGATTCCGAAGACGTGACCTACCTGGTCACGCGGGATGTCGTGCCGACCGAGGTCGCGGCCGTCTGGGCTCTTCCGGAGCTCGACTTCATGCGCGCGACCGGCTTCGCCGTTGCCCTGTGGATCGAATCGACCGAACGACCGTGAGTCGGGGAGGATTCAGCGTGCCGTGGGCGTGCTCGAAGATTCGCATCCGATCCCATTGCTCGAGGCTGCTCATCGTCTCCGTATTGCTCGTAGCCGGAGACGGGCGAGCCGCGCTCCAGGTGGGAGGCGTCAGCGGGACGGGGCGGGGAATCGTCGAGGGGCGCTGTCCCGCATCGTCCGACTCGAGGGCCCCGGAAGTACGATCTCAGACCACGCGTGCGGTCGAGTCCGATGGTTGCCATGGCCGTCCGGGCTCCCTCACCTAGGCTGCGCACCTGGGGCAACCGGGGGGTGACCATGCAGGGCGAGCATCCGTTGATCGGTTCCTGGCAGCTCGATTCGTTCGAGCTCCAGACGAAGGATGGGAAGATCCTCCATCCCTGGGGCCAGGAGCTGGCCGGCTACCTCTTCTACAACGCCGATGGCTACATGTCGGCGGCCTTCATGAACGCCGCGCGCGGTCGGATCCAGGGCAACGATCTCGAGGCCGCCGCGAAGTCGAGCTCCTACGACCAGTTCATGGCCTATACCGGTGGCTTCGAAGTGACGGCGACCAGATCCGGCATTTCGTCGAGGTCGCCTCCCTGGAAGTCTGGAACGGGACGGTCCAGGAGCGCTGGTTCAAGATCGACGGCGACCGCCTCGAGCTCTTGACCCAGCCCTGACGGTGGGCAGCACGCGCCGGTCGGGCGCCTCGTCTGGCACCGCGTGAAGCGCACTCCCTCCGCCGCGTGAGCGCGACTCCGAACCGATCGCGGTCGTCGGCATCGGATGCCGCTACGCGGACGTCCGGGGCCGGCCGAGTTCTACGAGATCGTGCGCGGTCGGCGCAATACGGTCCGCGAGGCGCCGCGCCACCGTGTCGAGCTCGGGTACGACATCGATCATTTCTACGACCCGCGGCCCCGCATCCCGGGCAAGATCTCTCGAAGAAGGGCGGCTTCCTCGAGCATCCCGAGCTCTTCGACCCGGATGCCTTCGGCATCGCCCCGCGACGCGCTGACGATGGAGCGCAGCAGCGGCTGATGATCGAGGTGACCTGGGACGCCCTGGACGATGCCGGGATCCCGATCGAGTCGGTCGCCGGCGAACGTCGCCGTGATCCTCGGCTACATGGCCGAGGATTATTCCCGCGAGACGCGCCGGCGTCCTCGGCGAGGCCGCCGTCTACCGGGGCCACGACGTCTTCACCGTCGGCGGCATGTCCCACGCCGTCCTCTCGGGCCGCATCTCCTTCCTGCTCGGGGTGACCGGCCCGAGCCTGACCCCGACACCGCCTGCTCGTCCTCGCTCTACGCCGCCCATCTCGCCTGCGAGAGCCTGCGCCAGGCGAAGATGGCGATCGCCGGCGGGGCGAATCTCTTCCTCGCCGGAGGGCAACATCGCGCTCTCGAGGAGCGGCATGCTCTCGATGTCGGGTGCAAGGCCTTCGATGCGTCGGCCGACGGCTTCGTCCGCGCCGAGGGGCGGGGTCGTCGTGCTGCGGCCGCTCTCCGACGCGCTCGCCGCGGGCAACCCGATCTACGCGGTGATCCGAGGCAGCGGCATCAGCGCCGACGGCCGCGACGGAGGCCACATGATGGCCCCCGGTCGCAAGGGCCAGGCCCAGGCCATGCGCGACGCCTACGCGATGGCCGGCGTCTCCCCCGCCGACGTCCATTATGTCGAGACCCACGGCACGGGCACGATGATCGGCGACCCGGTCGAGATCGGCGCGCTCGCCGACGTGATGGGTCCCGGCCGCTCGCCCGACCGCCCGCTGCGCGTCGCTTCCATCAAGGGCAATCTCGGCCACACCGAGCTCCGCCTCCGGCGTGGCCGGCCTGATCAACGCCTGCCTCGCGATCCGGAACCGAACGCTCCCGCCGCAGCTCCATTTCGAGACCCCGAGCCCCGCGATTCCCTGGGACGAGGTCCCGATCCAGGTCCAGCGCGAGCTCGCGCCCTGGCCCCATCCCGAGAAGCCGCTCGTCGGCGTCAACTCCTTCGGCATCAGCGGCACCAACGCCCACTTCATCCTCGAGGCCCCGCCGGAGCCCGCCCCGCGCCCGCGCCCCGCGCTCGACGGGCCCGTCCTGCTGCCGATCACGGCCCCACGACCCGAACGCGCTCCAGGAGACCGCCGAGAAGCTCGCGACCTGCTCGTCGCACGGCCCGAGCTCGATCTGCGCGATCTCGCCTACACGCTCGCGTCGTCGCAGT
>JADJOR010000017.1 GCA_016713665.1 Deltaproteobacteria bacterium | reverse complement strand
ATCGCCCGATGGCTCTCCGGATACGAAGGCGAGACGGCCGTCACACACAGGCTGTCTTCCCCGAGCGCCCGCTTCGCCGCCCAGGCCAGATAGCTCGAGTCGACGCCCCCCGAGAACGCGACCAGCAGGCGCCCGGCGGAGGCGAGCCGCGCGAGGAGGGCGTCCTGCTTGACCGAGGCATAGGCCGGGAAATTGGCCGAGGCATCGCCCGGGACGGCGAATGAAGCGACGGCGTTGCGGTCGGGGGGTCAAGCTCACGTCGAGGTTACGAATGGGGAGGGACAGGGTCAAGCGAGCCCGGGGACACGGGCGTATCATCAGCCGCGCGCTCGAGCCGGCCGATGGATCCCGAGCTGGAAGCGTGCTGGATTGGAGTCGGGGGGGAGCATGGGAAAGCTGCGTGTGGGACTCTTGTTCGGGGGCCGCTCGGTCGAGCACGACGTGTCGATCGTCTCCGCGACCTCCATCCTCAACGCCCTCGACCGCTCCCGCTACGACGTTTCGCTGATCGGCGTCGATCCCGACGGCCGCTGGCACCTCGCGGCCGATGCGCGCGAGCTCGCGGCGGTGCTGCGGGAGCCGGGCGTCTTCCTGCCGGCGGTCCCGGGCGAGACGATGCTCCGCCCGAGCGACGCGGCCTCCGCGAAGAATGCCCTCGGCGCCGCGGCGTGCCTCGACGTCGTCTTCCCGATCATCCACGGACGCGGCGGCGAGGACGGCTCGCTCAGGGCCTGTTCGAGCTGGCCGACGTGCCCTACGTCGGATCGGGCGTGCTCTCCTCGGCGCTGCAGATGGACAAGGACTTCGCGAAGCGGCTGCTCGCGGGCGCGGGCTGCCGGTGACGCCGTGGGTGACCTTCAGCGGGTCGACTCTCGCCCGCATCGGACCGCGCGGCGCGGCGGAGCGCGCCGAGGCCGAGCTCGGCCTGCCCGCCTTCGCCAAGCCCGCGAACTCCGGCTCGTCGATCGGCATCTCCCGGGCCGAGACGCTCGCCGATCTCGTGGCCGCGATCTCGATGGCCCAGCGCTACGACCGCAAGGTTCTCGTCGAGACCGCGATCGACGCGCGGGAGATCGAGGTCGCCGTCCTCGGCAACGACGAGCCCGAGGCGTCGGTCTGCGGCGAGATCCGGTCCCACCGCAAGTTCTACGACTACGAAGCCAAATACCACGACGACTCGACCGAGCCTCTTCATCCCCGCCGACCTCGAGCCCGCGGAGAGCGAGCAGCTGCGCGCGATGGCGATCGCGGCCTTCCGCGCGCTGGACGGCGAGGGCATGGCTCGGGTCGACTTCCTCTTCGATCGCAAGACGCGGCGCGCCTGGGTCAACGAGCTGAACAGCCTGCCCGGCTTCACGAGCGTCTCGATGTATCCCAAGCTCTGGGAGGCATCGGGCCTGCCCTATGCGAAGCTCCTCGATCGCCTGATCGAGGCTCGCCCTCGAGCGCCACGACCGGCGCTCGAAGCTCGAGACCCACGCGCCGCCGCCGCTCTCCGGGCGGCTCGGCGGTGGGGAAGCCGAACAAGGCCTGAGCGCGCCGAGCGAGCCCGAGGGATCGTGGCCGGCGCACGACCCGGAGGTCCGCTTGGATCGAAAGCCGCACGACGAATCGCAGCCGATCGCAGCGCTCGCCTCGACCACGTCGTCGTCCGCGTCCGCGATCTCGACCGTGCCCTCGCCTTCTACCGCGACGGGCTGGGCTTCGTGATCGAGCGGCGGCTCGACGCGCTCGGCCTCGTGCAGCTGCGCGCCGGTGCCTCGCTGATCGATCTCGTCCCGTCGACTCGCCCCTCGGTCGGGCGGGCGGCGGACCGCCCGCCCCGAACGCCCGCAACGTCGATCCTTTCGCGCTCGCCCTCGCGGACTTCGACGAGCCGCGCCTGCGCGCCCGCTTCGCCCGCCACGACATGCCGGCGAGCGAGACCGCCGAGCGCTACGGCGCCGGCGGCTTCGGCCCCCTCGATCTACCTGACGGATCCCGACGGCAATACCGTCGAGCTGAAGGGCCCCGCGACGCGCGGGCTCGACTCGCAACCCATCGATCCCACCGATCCGATCACCGCCCGCCGCGCCACCCGCCGCGCGCTCCTCGAAGCCGCCCGGGAGATGGACCGCGCCGGCCTGACCGAGGGCACCGCCGGTAATCTCTCCGCCCGGAGCGCGGCGGGCGAGATCGTCCTGACCCCGACCGCGATGCGTTATGCGGAGATGAGCGAGGACGATCTCGTCGTCACCGACCTGGCAGGCCGCATCCTCGAAGGCACCCGCCCGCCCACGACCGAGCTCGCCCTCCACCTCGCCTGCCTGCGGCGCCACCCCGAGATCGGCGCCGTCGCCCACACCCATCCGATCCACGCCACGATGTTCGCCGTCTGTGGACGGCCGATCCCCTGCGCGATCGAGGAGCTCGAGCTCTACACGGGCGGCGACGTCCCGATCGCCGCCTATCATCGAACGGGCACGGCCGTGCTCGGAGAGGCCGTCGCCCCCCTGCTCCACGACCGCGCCGCCGCGCTGCTCGCGAACCACGGCCTCGTCGTCGTCGCCGAGTCGCCCGCCGAAGCGATCGGGCTCACGAAGCTCGTCGAGCGCGCCGCGCGGATCATGGCCGGCGCCGAGCGCCTCGGGACACCGACCCCGCTGCCCGAAGCGATCCGCGCCGAGTTCCGCGCGGCCTATCTCGCGCGGCGGCGGCGCGGGCGGAGCTGAGCGCGCCCGATCCTGCCTAACGCGAGAGCTCCGCCGCGAGCGCCGACTCGAGGGTCGGATGGCGGAACACGAAGCCCGTCTCGAGCAGCCGCTTCGGGACGACGCGCCGACTCCCGAGCAGCTCCCCGGCGAGCGGCCCGAGCAGCGCACGCAGGGCGAAGCCCGGCACGGGGATCCGGGCCGGTCGTCCGAGCCCCCGCGAGCGCCGTCGTCAGGTCGAGATTGCGGACGCTCTCCGGCGCGACGGCATTGATCGCGCCCGAGAGATCCTCGCGCTCGAGGGCCGCGAGGAGGACCTCGACGAGATCGTCGATGTGGATCCACGGAAAGCCCTGGCGCCCGCTGCCGAGCCGCCCGCCGACCCCCAGCGAGAACGGAATCCGCATGAGCGCGAGCGCCCCGCCCTCCCGCGCCAGCACGACGCCGATCCGCACGCGCACGACGCGCAGCCCGAGCGCCTCCGCGGCGGTCGCGGCCTCCTCCCAATCGCGGCAGAGCTCCGCGAGAAAGCCCGAGCCCGGGGCCGCCGTCTCGGCAAGGATCTCTTCCCCGCGATCGCCGTAGAACCCGACCGCCGAAGCGCAGACGAGGACCCGGGGCCGCGCGCCCGGCGCGAGGGCGGCGATGCGCTCGACGATCCGCCGCGTCGAAGCGACCCGGCTCGCGCAGGCGCGCGCGCCGCGCGGCCGTCGGGAGGCCACCGAAGATCGGCCCGCCCGCCAGATGGACGACCGCGTCGAGCTCCGTGATCGCCGCCGCCCCGGGATCGACGCCATCCCAGCTGCGGCGCTCGATCACGCCAGCGCGACCCGCGCCGTCTCCGGCGACTTCGCGGCTTCGGCCGCCCTCGAGGACGCCGCCGGCCGCGGCGTCGGCGCCGCCCTCCGGACCGACGTTGCCCACCCCGGAACCGCCCCCGAGCGCGAGGACCCGAACCGTCGCGAAACGCTCGGCGAGCCGGGGCACGAGCCGACGTCCGACCAGCCCCGTCGCCCCGCTCACGAGCACACAACCCTTCGCCACCGGCGACCCCTTTCCGACAGCCTAAGAATCGCGGCGGGAGCTGTCGACCAGCGGACCCGATGCCCCGCCGCGAGCGGACCCTCCCCGACGGAGGTTGACAGCGACCGCCCCGCGCGATTTCGTCGGGATCCGCGCGCCCGATCCGGCGCCGCGTCCAGATCGAACCGATCGATCGCTCATCCCGGGTCGCCCCGACGGCGGCCGCGCCCACGGAACCCACAGAAAACTCGAACGAAGAGAAAGAGAGATTTCCCATGCTCGTCAAGGACAAGACCGTCGTCGTCGTCGGTGTCGGACCCGGTCTCGGCAGCGAGGTCGCCGCCGCCGCATTGCGCGACGGAGCCAACGTCGTCGTCGCCGCCCGCCGCAAGGACGAGCTCGCGGAGGCCGCGAAGAGCCTCGACCCGTCCGGCAAGCGGATCCTCGCGGTGCCGACGGACGTGACCGACGACGCGCAGTGCAACGCGCTGATGGAGGCGGCGGTCAAGTTCGGCCGCCTCGACGCGGTCGTGCTGGTCGCAGCCATGGACCGCGCCTTCGGCGGCCTCGAGAACACGAACCCGGCGGACTGGGCGACCTGTGTCTCGGTCAACGTGATGGGCGCGGCCTTCATCTGCCGCGCCGCTTCGAAGCAGATGAAGAAGACGGGCGGCGGCTCGCTCGTGCTGATCGGCTCCCAGTCGATGTGGTACCCGCCGATGGCCCCGCAGATCGCCTACGCCGCGTCGAAGGGTGGGCTGCTCTCGGCCATGTACCACATGGTCCACGAGCTCGGACCGCAGAAGATCCGCGTCAACATGGTCATCCCGACCTGGATGTGGGGGCCGCCGGTCGAGGGATTCGTCAAGGGCGAGGCGAAGCGCCAGGGCGTCTCGGAGGACGTGATCATCCAGTCGATCACGAAGAACATGCCGCTCGGCGAGATCCCGAAGGACGACGACGTCGCCAACGCCTGCATGTTCTTCTGCTCGGATTATTCGCGCATGGTCACGGGCGAGACGCTGCTCGTGAACGCCGGCGAGATCCTGAAATAGCACTGGTGGCCGTCGCTGCAGACGGACGCGCTCTCCGGAGCCCCGGTCGTGCGCAGGCCCTGCGGTCTGGCGCCGACCGGGGCGGCTCGGCGGGGGTTGGAGGCGGAGCGCGCCGCTGATCGACGGTGCGGTGGCTGGGAGGGGGGCGGGGCTCGAGCGACTGGATTGAGGCGATATCGGGGACCGATTCCAACCTCCGGCAGGTCGTTCGTCCAATCGTCGTCCTCGGTACGCGAAGAATGCCGCCTGCGCTTCTTGAAACGCCGTGGACCGCGTGGCGTTCTCGACGTACGCTCACGATTCAATGAAGTGTCGCGTCCATCATCGACTTCATTCCGCTTGCGTTCGTGCGCTCGTCTCCTGGGGAAAGGCGTCCGGAGTCGGAGCTCGATTCGATCGGCGACGTCGAGCGCGTCTCTTCGTGAGGCGCCACCGACACGACGCCTCCACACTTCGACGGACGCTCGTTGTCGCCACACGTAACGCCGCAGTCCTCTTCGCGCTGCTCCAGCGCGAGGCGCATGCAGGATGTGCCGAAGGCCCCATGTTCGTCACCTTCGGCGAGTCGAGGCTGTTCCCGAATGGCCTGCCGACCGCATTCACGCCGACCATCGCGGATCTGGACAGCAATGGGCTGCTCGATCTCGTCGTGCGGGCCGAGCCTGACGCAGGAACGTCCTTTGCCTTCTACCGAAACGGTGGAACTCCCGGCGAACCCGTCTTCAGCTTGGTGACGGGCCCGCAGAATCCATTCGAGGGCCTGCCGGGCGCGATTGCTGGCGAGGTGACGGCGCCGCAGTTCGTCGACCTCGATGCCGACGGCGATCTCGATCTTGTCGCGGCCGACCCGAGCAACACCCCCGCTGACCTGCTCTATTTCGAGAACACCGGCGGTCCCTCATCGCCGAGATTCCTGGAACGGACCGGAGCGGCAAGCCCCTTCGCCCTTCCCGTCGCGACGACCGACCCTTCTCCCGCTTTCGGCGATCTCGACACCGACGGCGACCTCGATCTCGTAATCGGACGGGTCGACGGGAGTCTGGGATTCTACGAGAACACCAGGAAGCGCGATCGCCCCCGCCTTCATCGAGCGGGCCGGCCCGTCCAATCCTCTCCGCCTGCTCTCGACGGCCTCGCGGTCGACGCCCGTCTTGAGTGATCTCGAAGGCGACGGCGATCTCGACCTCGTGTCCGGCCCCAGGCGATGGGACGTTCTCCTACTTCGAAAACACGGGCACTGCAGTTGCGCCTGCGTTCATGGCGAGGACTGGAGAGAGCGACCCGTTCCGCGGCATCGATCTCGGGAAGACTCGCATCCCACGCTGGGCGACCTCGATGCCGACGGTGATCCGGACCTGCTCGCAAGCCAGGCCTCCGGACGATTGGCGTACTACGTCGACGACCCATCGAACCTCCGGAATCTCGAGGGGGTACTCGATCCCAGCCATTCCTCGGATCCACTTCACTGGGGCAAACCGACCCTCGCCGACTTCGACGGAGACGAAGATCTCGACCTGCTGACGCACTCGTACCAGGCGGGCATCTGGCGACTCGACCATTACGAGAATACGGGAACGAAGTCCTGCCCTTCCTTCATCGTGCGGACCGGGGGGACCAACCCCTTCGCGCCGTTGGCCGTCCATTTCGGTCCGATGGCCTTTGGCGACCTGGACCTAGATGGTGACCTCGATGTGGTCGTCGGGAAGGGAACGTTCGAGAGCTTCGGCTATTTCGAGAACACCGGCGGAACCGAAGCTCCCGCGTTCGTCGAGAGGACGGGTTCGGCGAACCCCCTGTCGGACGACCTCTTCTACTCCCCGCAGCACTCCGCAACGCTCGTCGATCTCGATACGGACGGAGACCTCGACCTCGTTCTGACATACGAGGATGGATACCTCTATCTCGAAAACACGGGCAGCCCCGACTTCGGCGGCCTTCCACCTGCGTCCCTCTTACAGCGATCCGCTCCCCGACTCATACACCTTCGGTTCGGTGCCGTCGTTTGTAGACGTGGATGCCGATGGGGATCTCGACATCGTCGCCAACACCGATGACCGTCACTTCTGGTTCTACGAAAACACCGGCACCTCCTCGGCCGCGAGCTTCGTCCTTCGAACCGCCAAGCCGGAACCGATCGCGGGGCTTCCCATGAGCGATTTCTGGGGTTCGCATTGGGCGACATCGACTCGGATGGAGACTTGGACCTCGTGACGGCGCGTCGCGCCGGCCAGTTTCTTCTCAAGCGCAACCCGACGGGTGACCCACTGCCGCCCCCGATCTCGGCCTGGGAAGCCACAAGCTCGGCCAACCCCTTCGCCGGATTGGACGTCGGTACGCGACGCCGAGCTTCGGCGATTGGGATGGGGATGGGGATCCCGATCTCGTCGCGGGTTTCCGCCTCGGCTTGATCGGCGAGCTCTACGGCTCAGAGAACACTGGCAATGCCCGAAATCCGCGCTTCGCTTCGCTCGTCTCCATGGTCGACGCGCACCTGGAACAATGGGTGACGGCCCCGGCGCTCGGAGACCTCGACCACGATGGCGATCTCGACGTCGTCTCGGGCGAGCCCGATGGAAGGTTCTTCTACTCACGCAACGACGGAGATGCAAAAACCTTCCTGCCCGTGATCGTGTCGGGAACCAATAGCCCGCTCTCCGGCGAGGACGTCGGCTCAAGCTCGTCGCCCGCGTTGGCCGATCTACACCGCCGCGCGAGGACAGATTTCGTGTCCGGCTCACAGACCGGAACGCTTCGGTACTACTGGCACGTCGGCTCGCTCGGAGAGCCTGACTTCCAGGCGGACCTTCCGCACCAGGTCCGTTCAGCGGCTTCCGCACTCGGAGCCGAGACGAAGCCTGCCAGTGGAGACATCGACCGCGATGGCGATCTCGACCTGTTGATCGGCGCGGTCGACGGCCGATTTCATTACCTCGAGAATACGGGAGACGCCGCCTCGCCCGCATTCGTAGAACGCTCGGGCCCGGCGAACCCGATGGACGGAATCGACATCGGGTCCCACTCGGCCCCTGCTCTCGTCGACCTCAACCGCGACGGCCAACTCGACGTCGTCGCCGGGGACGCCAGTGGAGCGATCCGGACCTTCTACCTTCCGGAGCCCGCGCTCTCCACGTCGCTTGCCGCAGGATCGCTCCTGCTCGGTCTCGGACTGAGGATCGACCGTTCACTGCGGCGAACGATCGGACCCGGCGCTGCGCGGACCTCGGATTGAGCTCGACGGCTCATGGCAGAACGAGCGCGCCCGCCCCAACCGCTGCCGCGCAGACCCGCCTCGACCACCGCAACCCGCCCCACTACAACCGGAACGTCCGCACGCTCTTCCAGCTCAGACCGACCACGACGCTGAAGGCCGCCGCGATCAATCCACCCGCCGCCAGCGCCATCTGGGGCCCGACCCACGCCGTCGCGAGCCCCAGCGTCGCGCCGCCGAGCGCGTTGGCGCTGACCGCGGCGATGAAGAGCACGCTCATCACCGCCCCGCAGCGCCTCCGGCGCGAGCTGCTGGAAGCAGGTGATGCGGACCGAGACGCTCAGGGAATCGAGGAAGCCGAGGGTCGCGGCGAGGAGCCAGGACGCGGGGAACCAGGGGTCCAGGCGAAGGCGGCGAGGACGATGCCATGGGCCACGCTCACGGCGACGATCACGGCGCCCTTGCGTCGGATGTTGCCGAGCAGGAGCACGCCGACGAAGCCGAGCAGCGCCCCCACGGCCGGGGCGGCCAGCAGTGCGCCGAGGCCGGTCGCGCCGACGGCGAGCACGTCCTTCGCGATGACCGGCATCATCGCCGGGTAGTAGCCGATCACCATCGTCACGGTGTCGAGCAGGAGGAAGGCGAGCAGGACGCGGGTTCGAAAGACGAAGACGAGCCCCTCGAAGATCGATTCGAGGTTGAGCTTGACCTGACGCCGCGTCGGCTCGTCTCGAATGCGCAGCAGCGCGAGCGCGAGCAGCGCGGGCAGGATCAGCAGGGCATCGACGAGGTAGGCGATCGCCGCGCCCGAGAAATCGAGCAGCGCCCCGCCGAGGATCGGCCCGAGCAGCATCGCCGCCTGTCCGCCGGCGGAAAGGAGCGCCATCGCGTTCATCAGCTCCGCGCCGGGCACGGTCGCCGGCACCAGCGCCTGCTGCGCGGGACTGGCGAGGCTCTGCAGGCCGGCGCCGACGAAGGTCGCGACGAAGATGTGCCAGACCTCGATGCGATCCGTACCGGTCAGCCAGGCGAGCCCGAGGGCGATCACGATCTGCGCGCCGACGGCGAAGCGGAGCAGCAGGCGCCGGTCCATCACGTCGGCGAGCGTGCCGCCGAACAGGCCGATCACGAGCGAGGGCAGTCCCTGGATCAGGAAGGTGAGGCCGAGCAGGCGCGCGTCGCCGGTGATCTGGTAGACCTGAAAGGCATTGACCGCGCCGCGCATGCCGCTGCCCGCGGTCACGAACGAATTCGCGACGAGCAGGAGCATGAGCTCGCGATGCGCCAGCAGAGCGAGGGCGGCATGCGGACGGGCTCATCCGTCATGGAGATGGGCGGCGGCGAGGCCGCTCGTACGTCTCATGCGCCACAGGCGTCCGCGGTCGATTCTGAGCCCACATCGCCGCTATTCGAAGCTCCCGTGCCGCCCCTTGCCCTGCGCGAACCTCAGCGCGCCGGCCTGCGTCTCGCCCGATCGAACGACCTCGATCCCCCGCTTCGCCTCCGCGCGCAACGCCTCGTCGAGCGGCTCCCCCCATTGCGTCAAAGCCGACGACCGATCCGCGCGTAGACAGAGCTTCGGGAAATCCGCGAGCTGGCGCGCGAGCTCGAGCGCGCCCGACAGCGCTTCGCCCGGCTCGACCAGCCGGTTCGCGAGCCCGAAGGCGAGCGCCTCGTCTCCCGAGACGCCGCGCCCGGTGAGGATCATGTCCATCGCGCGGCTCTGGCCGATGAGACGCGGGAGGCGGACGGTGCCCCCGTCGATCAGCGGGACACCCCAGCGCCGGCAATAGACGCCGAAGACGGCGTCGCGCGCGGCGACGCGCAGGTCACACCAGAGCGCGAGTTCGAGGCCGCCCGCGACGGCGAAGCCTTCGACGGCGGCAACGACCGGCTTCGAGAGCAGCATGCGCGTCGGGCCGAGGGGGCCGTCACCTTTTTCGAGACCGGCCACGCGATGAGCGCCGGGCGCTCCGCGGCTGACCTCCTTGAGGTCGGCGCCCGCGCAGAAGCAGCCGTCCTCGCCCGCCAGGATCGCGACGCAAAGCGAGTCGTCCGCTTCGAACTCCCGAAAAGCCGTGGCGAGAAGGGCCGCCGTCTCGCGGTCGACGCAGTTGCGGACTTCAGGTCGGGTGATCGTCACGAGGAAGAGATCGTCGCGGCGTTCGGTGCGGATCTTCATCTCGCCGTCCCCCCGTCGTCCCGACGATCGCGCTAGGCGAGCTCCAGATTCGCGAACCGCACCATCACCGTCTTGACCCCCGCCCGCTCGAACTTGATTCGCAGCTTCTGGTTGAGATCCGTCCCGATCACGGCGAGGACCTGCCCGCGCCCGAAGACCGGATGGCGCACCAGCGTCCCGACCGCGACGCCGCCCTCGCCGGGCGAATCGTCCGCCGGCACGTCCTGCGCATAGCTGTAGTCGAATTGCGAGCCGCTTCGGGGGAGCCGGTCCGCGTGCGGGGGCCGCGGGCGGCGGAGCCGAGCGTCTCGACCCATTCGTCCGGGATCTCCTGCAGGAAGCGGCTCGGGGACTGGTAGCTGCGCTCGCCCCATTGCATGCGCTGGGAGGCGCACGATAGAAAGAGATGCTCCATCGCACGGGTCATCGCGACATAACAGAGTCGACGCTCCTCCTCGAGGCCGCCTTCGTCGCGGGAGGACGAGGCGTGGGGGAAGATCCGCTCCTCCCTGCCGACCAGGAAGACGATCGGGAACTCGAGGCCCTTCGCGGAGTGGACCGTCATGAGCGAGACGCGGTCCGCCCGATCCTCGTAGCCGTCGAGGTCGGAGATGAGCGCGACCTGGTCGAGGTAGAGCTCGAGCTCGGTCCGCTCCTCGCCCTCGAGCTCGTCCTCGTTCGCGGAATGGAAGTCCCGGGCGCTCGAGAGGAGCTCGCGGAGATTGTCGAGGCGCGCCTCGGACTCCGGGGTGTCCTCCTGCTCGAGAGCGCGCAGGTAGCCCGTCTTCGCGAGGACCTCGGCGATCAGGTCTTCGAGGGCGTGGCCGGTGCGCAGATGCGCGAGACCCGCATGCAGCGCGACGAAGTCGGCGAGCTTCGCGGTCGAGCGGCCGACGAGCTGGAGGCCGCAGGCCATCTTCATCGCCTCGAGCAGCGAGATGCCCTGGCGCGCCGCGAGCTCCTCGACCTTGTCGAAGGAGGCCTTGCCGATGCCGCGGGTCGGCTTGTTCACGATCCGCCGCAGCGCCGCGTCGTCCTTGGGATTCACGAGCAGGCGCAGGTACGCCATCACGTCCTTGATCTCGGCGCGGTCGTAGAAGCGCTGACCGCCGACGATCGTGTACGGGACGTCGTACTTCATCAGCTCTTCTTCGAAGACACGGGACTGGGCGTTGGTCCGGTAGAGGATCGCCTGATGGCCGTAGCGGATGTGGTTCTGGCGATTCGCGGTCAGCATGTTGCGGACGACGAATTGCGCCTCCTCGCGATCGTCCTCGGCCTCGAAGAAGCGGATCGGGGTTCCGCCCTCGCGGTCGGTGAAGAGGCGCTTGTCCTTGCGGTCGCGGTTGTTCGCGATGACGGCGGAGGCGGCGGCCAGGATCGGTTGCGTCGAGCGGTAGTTCTGCTCGAGCTTGATGACGCGCGTATCCGCGTAGTCGTTCTCGAAGTCGAGGATGTTGCGGATGTCCGCGCCGCGCCAGGCGTAGATCGATTGATCCGGATCGCCGACGACGCAGAGATTGCGATGGGCCGCGGCGAGCTGGCTCACGATGCCGTACTGCACGCCGTTCGTGTCCTGATACTCGTCGACGAGGATGTAGGTCCATTTCTGCTGGTAGTACTGGAGGACCCGCGGATGGCGCCGGAAGAGCTCCGCCGTCAGCAGCAGGAGATCGCCGAAGTCGAGGGCCTCGCTCTCGGCGAGCTTCCGCTGATATTTCGCGTAGAGCCGCGCGCAGAGCTGGGCATCGAGATCGTTCGCCTGCTCCTCGGCGGCGGCGGGCAGGAGTCCCGCGTTCTTCCACTGATCGATCTGCCAGCGGATCCGGCGCGGGTCGTGGACCTTCGGGTCGAGGCCCTCGCTCTTCAGGACCTCCTTCACGACCGAGATCGTGTCCGCGTCGTCGTAGATCACGAAGCCGCGGCTGCGACCCAGATGGCCGATCTCCTTGCGGAGGATCCGGACGCCGACGGAGTGGAAGGTCCCGATCGTGCACTGATGGGCGACCGGCCCGAGCAGCTTTTCGACCCGCTCCTTCATCTCGCCGGCGGCCTTGTTCGTGAAGGTCACCGCGAGGATCTGGTCGGCGGGGATCCCGCAGACGCCGATCAGATAGGCGATCCGCGACGTCAGCACGCGGGTCTTTCCGCTGCCCGCGCCCGCGAGGATGAGGAGCGGCCCCTCCGTCGTCTCGACGGCGGCGCGCTGCTCGGGGTTCAGGCCGGCGAAGATGGAGCTGGCGAGGGAGTCTTGGGCGAGCGGTTCCACGGCGAGTCCGACGGGTTTGCGCGATCGTACTCGACGGCCGGTTCCTTGGCGAGGACTCACGTCGCTTCGCGGTCGCGCTACGCCACCTCGTCCTCGCGTCCCCGCTCGTCCTCGCCGATCGCCTGGCCGGCCTCCTCGGCCCGTCCGACCCACTCCCCGATCGACTTCGCGTCGATCCCCAGCTTCATCGCGATGTCAGCCATCGAGTGTTGGCCCTGCATCTCCCCTTTACACGACCTCGGCCTCGAGCTCATCCGAGAGCCGTCTCCTCGTCTTCCGCGTTGGAACCGAGGACTCCGCCGTGATGACGACTAGCTTCCTCTTGTGGGTCCGCTTTCTCGAGCAGGGTCACCGGCCCGCAGTTGCGATAGAGGTAGATTCCTCCATGGTCGAGCGCTGAGAAGCAGTTGCCGATGATCCGATTGTAATCGGATCCGTCGATTGCAATGATCTCCCTTGAATCGACTCCGAGATCGCTCTCTGCTTGGGACTGATTGCCGCAAATCAAATTGCGCGACGACTCGGCATCGAGATAGATGATGACTCCGTCGGCTCCTCCGAGAAAAAATGGTATCGACCATTTCCGCCTCGGTGACACCCGGGCCGATGTAGAGCGGGGTGTACCCCTGCGCTTGGAAGACCACCTGCTGGAAGCGGATGCCTCGGAGTGTGTTCGCTCGAAGCGTGGAGACGTAGTCGGGCTGTCTGGACATTGCGGCTTGCCGCTCGAGATTTCCCTCGACCCAGAGATTGACTGGCCAGATTCGAGCCGACCCGATGATTTCACAGTCCCGGATCGTGACGGCTTGAGGTCGCGCGGTCCAGCGGAGCGGTCCGGTCCCGACCTCGCTCGAGATGATCTCGACGATGTTTGCACCGCGATCGGCTTCGGTAGCGGGTAGGAAGAAGGAAGAAGAAGGACCGTTTTCACGCCGCCGGGAAGTCCATTTAGGTCAACCTACCCCGTCCGGGGCCCCGTCCGGGGAAGAGCGCTGCTATTTCGCCAATCCGCCGAAGGGGCTGAAGGTCTGAGAAAGAGTGCACCGAGAAGCAATAGCCCCGCCGCGATCGATGCGACCCCAGCGGGCTCCGGGACGGTGACGGTCACGGTCGCATTGGTCGCCTGCGCGATCGTTCCGTTCGACACCGAGACGACGCTACCGAGGTCTTCTCCCGTTCCAATCGTCAAAGTGGTCTCGCCGTCTGCGACAGCCTGGAACGTGAGTCGCATCTGCGCATCGCCGCCGCCGCATTGACCATCCAGGCCGGGATCGTCGACGTGCGCGGCCCTTGGATCGACTGAGAGGGCCACGATCGTACGGACGCGGGGGGCACCCGGAACGGGTCCGCCGATCGCAGCCTTCGACTCGACCAGCGGGTTCGGAACCAGATTGGTCATGCCATCGGATCCACCCGATCCGTTGGGACACTGCGCATGGAAGATCGAATCCACGGTGCTTCCAGAGACGAACGACAGAATGCTCGGATTCCAACCGGAATAGGACGCCCCGACGCCCGTCACCGTCGTGGCGGTCGGATCTGCCATTCGCGCTCCGATCGTCACAGTCCCGCCCACCGGGATGAACGCGTGGGTACCGACGAGGACGCCTGAACTCACGCTGATTCCGTCCACCTGGAATACGACCGCCCGTGCGTTGGACGCGGCGACCATCGCGCACGCCAGCGACAGCAGGCCGAATACCTTCGTGGACACAGTCAGCGGTCTTCGACAGGGACTGATTCGGCGGATCTGGATTGCACGTATCGTGTTCGACACTGAATCGCTCCTTGGATTCGGGCGCTCGTGATCGCCCGGGACAGCTCGACGCGACGGAGTGTGACTGTTGGCCGTGCACCGTCCGCTCGTCGCTCGGACTCGAAACCGTCGAAAATGAATCGACGGCTCGCTGATCAAAGACAGCCGCTCCACGTCGCGACGCGGAAGCCCACGTCGGACACCTCGATTGCCGGATCGAGGCTCTCCGCACTGCCAGATTCGAGCGCGCTCACGTCACTGAGAAATGACCCCCCCCGCACGCCGCGCTGGGTCGTGCTGACGACGGCCTCGTTCCACTCCCGGACGTTGCCGCCCTGATCGAACGTGCCGTACGGACTCTCCGAGCTGGCGTAGGCGCCCGCGTCGCTCAGATCTGCAGTCGCGCAGTTTGCGGTGTTTGGGACGGGCGAGGGCGGGGGTTGCGTGCACGTGGTCGAAGTCGATCCCGTCGGGTAGAGGTTGTACTGCGAAGTCCCTGGATCGTAATACGCCGCTTTATACCATTCGTCCTCGGACGGTAGGAAGATCATTGCCCCGGGCATTCTCGTGATCGTGTTTTGGGCGGTTCCCTGCGCCGTGATCGTATAGGCGCCGTCCTCGGTGGTTATGGCGTTCTGGATTCCGTCGAGCTGTCGATTGTGCAGCCAGTTCGCGAAGCGAAGGGCGTCGTAGAAGCTGACGTAGTTCACCGGCATGTTCTCCCGACCGGGGATCGCGACATATTCGTAGCTTCCCGAGCTGCCGGAGCGCGTGATCCCCCCTGACGTCCCTGCCATGTCGGTGTTGTAGAGGTCGTGCAGATCGTCCACGGCCACCGAATTCAGGAAATCCACGTACTGGACATTGGTGATCTCGGTCGCGGCGATCCGCTACGACGTCGCCACGGCCCCAAAGCCCGTGGTGTCCGCGAGATTGCCGCCGTCCGCCACGGTCACCAGACCGCCTGGTGTCGTGGTGATCGGCACGTGCGCGGCACAAGGGACTGTCCCTGCACACGCCAATCCCGACGGGCCGGGGTGACTCAAGGGCCCGCCCTGACTGAACTTCTCATTGATGAAAATCGCCCAGTCGCCCACGGTCGGATTCGGGTTCGTACTGGTGAAGTTCAGGTCCGCATCCCCCGTCGTCATCGAGTCGCCATCGAGATCGAACTCGCACGCATCGGGGCACGGCCCGGAGCCGAGACCACAGCCGATCTGACCTAAGATCTGGGCCAGATCAGACCCCGTCGTCAGATCATCGTTGTTGAAGTCGGCATCGCAGCGATTGCCGTACCCGTCGAGATCGGTATCGACCTGATTCGATAGCTGATTTGGTCCATTGGGCTTCACAAAACAATTGTCGACCGCATCACAGACGAGATCGCTATCCGCGTCCGCGCAGACAGCGCCAGTGATTCCTGCATTGAGCGAAAGAACTCCCGCAACGACAACCGGGAAAAGGAACCCCTTCACGGCCTGGCCCTCCTCGCGACGAAGATAGAATCGATCGTGACAGCACCCCTGTCGAAGTCCAGAGAAATATCGGCGCCCTACCGGATCCGAAGATCCTGATCGCCGACTCTCGACTGGCCAACTGCTGAAACCCGCTCAGAATCCGCTGTCGGTTCCCCGAGGCGGTGCGTGCGGGTAGGAAGAATAAGGAGCGTTTTCACGCCGCCGGTATGTCCATTTAGGTCAACCTACCGCGTCCGGGGCCCCGTCCGGGGGCTCGCGGTCGCCACATCGGAGCCGGCGATCAACGCGAGAAGCAACGCCACCCTCGAGACGAAGCCGCGCAATCCTCCCTGCGGACACCCGACCCGATTCCCCCTGCTCATGGCCTTCCCCTCCTGGGCCCGGCCGAACCGAAGCCCGTTTGTGGGAACGAGGAGAAGGTCGCGCGAGTCGCTGCAGCGCAGCGATCCCCATTCCGGGATCACACTACGCCAGGGGAATGTCGAAAATTCTTACCGTTCGGTGATCATCGGACGACCCGCGCGTCGCCTCCCCGACGGGACAACCCCTCATCACTCGGGCATTGGCCGCCTGTCGGTCGCTCAGAGCGAGATGATCTGGGGCCCTGCGTCCCGTCCGTCCACACCGCGCGGACGGTGCGGGTAGGAAGAATAAGGAGCGTTTTCACGGCGCCGGTAAGTCCATTTAGGTCAACCTACCCCGTCCGGGGCCCCGTCCGGGGCCAATCTGACGGACAGAGCTGATGCCGGAAGGCGACTGACGCGCTGGGCGGTCAGGAATGAATGGCTCCCCTTCGTGTCCGAGTATCGAACTTCGTGCTTCATCCCTGGGGATGAATTTCGGCGAGTTCTCGAGGGGCTAGGCACCGTTCGGCTTTCCCCGTGAGTTGTTTACCGCCAGAGGCCCGCAACGGAGCCCGCGCAATCGCTCGGATGTCACAGCGAATCCGCGGCGTGGCGTCTGGCGACGGAGCCGAGATCCGGAATATCAATTCTTGCCAGCCTCGCCATTCTGATCGGTGGCGACTTGTACCGAACCGTCGGGAATGTCGTGCCCGATGAACACACGGCCACGACGTTCCGACTGGCGTTCTTTGCGACATCGTGACCGTCGGGACTCTTCCCCGTCGCCCCGGTCCCGCTGACGTGGCCGTGAGGTGACGTTCGATCACTCGCGGGCAGCGAAAGGGGGGTACGAGTGACCGACAGACCCGCTCCGCTGCGGTCGCTCAGTCGGCTCGTTCCTTGCGGCGGATGCGCTCGACCAGAAGACGCATGACGTGCAGCGCGAAATAGGGCGTTTCGCCGACCAGGAAGGCGAACCGGCGTTCGTCGATGCAGGCGAGCACGCAGTTCGATTTGGCGACGGCATCCGCGCTGCGCCGATGGTCCCCGATCAGGGCCATTTCCCCGAAGAGCGATCCCGCCCCTTCCGTCGAGAGCACGCGGCCGTCGAGGACGATGTCGACCTCTCCCTCGAGAACGACGTACATCGCCCGTGCTTCGTCTCCTTTTCGAAAGACGATTGCCCCCGCTGAGTGCGACTGCTTTTCGCTCTCCGTTTTGAACAGGCTCAGGACATCCACGACAGCTCCCATCGACGCATGGCCGAGAATTCGCAATCGATCATCGTCGGCGTTCAGGCGGCGGAGACCGTGATCGCGGAAAAGACCGGCGCGGAGCGGCGCTCGACGCGGTGGCGGGACACGACGGGGCCGCCGTTCTGTTCATGGAGCTCGACGACGATGGGCCAGCCGTGCGAGCTACCGTCGTGAAGGTCGTGATATTCCGCGGCGCAGAGCTCCGCGATGCGTGAGCGCGCGCCCTCATCGAGGGCGGAGAGCGGTGTTCGGAAGGGGACCGGGTAGGCGAAGGTCCTCTTCTCGATCGAGTACCAGAGAATCGGCACGGGAATTCCCCTTACTGGAGGCCGGATTCGCGCCGCGTTCGGGTGCGAGTGAGGCGGGCACGACGCTTTGCTCGCGAAGTTAGCGTGTGAAATGGAAAACAAGGGAAGCTGCGGCGCGGGAATCGACGGGCGTTACGATCCGAAGAGTCATCGAGCATGAAATCGCGAATCGCCGTGTCGTTCACCCGGCACGACCGATCGACTCGATGGCGTTCATGTGAAAATGAGTCCTTCATTTTCCTCTTCATCTACATCGAAAAGATCGCGTATCGACACACGATGGGCACAATCGATCGATGATGTCCGAAAGGCTCTGCCCGATCGAATCGCACCAGCTCTCGAATTCCCCCCAACGACGTGGGCAAAGCTCGATTCGGCGACGCCTGGTGCACCTGGAGGGGCGGGGAAAGACCATCGTCCGCGACGTCCCCGGGCCCCTGACGCCGCGACCGTGCGGCTGCTCCACGGGCTGGGCGCGACCGCGGCGATGAACTTGGGGCCCTGCTTCGGCCGGCTCCCCGCACATGTCCGCGTGCTCGGCATCGCTCACCGCGGACATGGCCGCGGGCTTCCGACGCCGCACTTCAGCCTCGAGCAATGCGCCGACGACGCCATCGCGATCGCCGCGGCCCGCGGCGCGGAACGGAGCTTCGCCGTCGGGTCGCCGGCCTCGTGTCATGCGCGATCTGTCGGGGCTTCTTCGAGAAGTCCGCGGCGCGCCGTCCAGGTCGCCTATCCGGCGGGCGTCGGCCTCGCGCGCATCGCGCCCGGCCTGGCGCGCGAAGGCTAAGCGTCCGCCCGGAGGGCGCCGGGCATGTTCCGCTCATCCGGCCTCGGTCGCCCGTGCGCTCAGCGACTTCGGCGCACGCGTGGGATCGGCGAGATCGACGTCCCGACGGCCTGCATCGTTACTACCCGCGGCGGCATCGTTCCCGCGAGCCGGCAACGCTGCCTCGCCGCGGCCATTCTCGGCGCCGTGCTCTTCGAGATCGACGGGACCACAGCACCTGCGTTTCGCGGCCTGATAGGTTTATTCCGATCCTGCTCGAAGCCTTCCGACACGTCGAGCAGCGAACGAATACGAGGCGCATCGAGAAGGCGCGCGGCTGAAGCGGCCCCGCGCCTCCACGAGCCGCGCGTGATCAGGCCCGGCAGCGCGCCGCTAGGCCGGCGAGCCCGAGGCCGACGAGCAGGGCGTTGCCCGGCTCTGGGATCCCGAACGGGGTCTGGTTTACGTAATGGCCTTTACCGGGGGTGAGGAGAACGCTTCTTATTCTTCCTATGCCCCACGCGACTTCGGCACGGCAACGACGATAGGGGCTGGCCGCAACGACTGCGCCGCGACGTGGGCGACCGGCCACCGGATCGACCGCATCGGCCGATCCCGATGGCCAGGACCTCAGCGAGCGGTCAGCTGCCCGTAGACCTTCGTGAGCACCTCCACCAGCTGGTCGGGTTTCGGCAGGATGTGCCATCCGCCCTGCCCGAACAACGCGGGCAGGTAGTCGCGCGCCACCGCGTCGATCGCGAGTGCATGGGTCTGGATCTCGCGCTGATGCGCCTCGCGGATCGCCTGTCGCACGTCCGCGATTCCGTAGCGACCTTCGTAGCGGTCGTAGTCGGTGGGTTTTCCGTCGCTGATCAGCAGCAGCAGTCGACGCGCGGCCGGTTCGGCGTCGAGCAGCGCCGTGGGGTGACGGAGCGCCGGCCCGAGGCGGGTATATCCCTGGGCGCGAGGCCCGCGAGTCGCAGCCGTCCCTTCTGCCAGCTCTCGCCCGCGGCGAACACCTGCCAGACGTGGCAGCGGTTCCGGGTCTCCGATGCGAACGCGAGGATCCGCAATCGGTCGCCCAGCTGATCGGCGACTTCGCCGAGCACGAGACTGGCCTCGCGCGCGACGTCGAGAATGCGCCGCCCATCCACCCACGAATCCGTCGACATCGACACATCGATCAGCACCGTCGTGACGAAGTCCCGCCGACGCTTCTGGCGTCGCACGTACAGACGTGGGTCATCCCCTCTTCCCGCCAAGCGCGCCACGTGATCGTCGATCGCGGCCGTCAGATCGACGTCCTCGCCGTCGAGCTGGCGCGCCGTGGCACGCAGGCCCGCGCGATGCGCTTCGAGCCGCAGTCGCAGCCGCCGGACGAGCTGACGGCGATCGCGCAGTGTCTTCACCGACCAGGCCGCGTCGCCGGGCGGCGAGATCCCCGGATGCACCGTGCACCAGCCCGCGCGGTAGGCACCTCGGCGGGCGTCCCACTCGTCGTACGCAATGCCCTTGGCGGCTTGTTCGTCGGATCGCGCATCCGCGACCTCGAGTCCGAGTTCGAGATCGGCCTTCAACAACGAATGTGCGGTCTGATTGCTGCGAAGCAGATCACCGAGATCGGCCTGCTCGAGGGCGTCGAGATGGGCGTCGAGTTCGTCTGCGGCATCGATGTCACGTCGCCCCCCGCGATAGCGATCCAACGTCTCGGCGCGCTCCACGGCCACGTTCGGAGGGGACGATTCAGCGTCCTCGGCCTCGAGCGAGACCCTGCGCAGATCTCCGACATCCGGCGCTTCCCGCTCGGTCATCGGAGCTTCGCTCTGCGCGGGATCGGCATCACCGGCGGGCGACGCGACCTGGGCCTCGCCCGCACCCGAAAGCCATTCGCCCCAGATCGGGATCGGCGCACTGCGGCGCCGAGCGGTGCGCGGACCCACGAGTCGCGCGCGGGTTTCGCCGTCCTCCCACGGTCGTCCACCCGCTAGCGCCAGGCGGCGAGCCGCTTCGAGTTCGGCTTCGAGGCGCGGCAGACGCATGGCATCACCTGCCGGCCGAAGCTCGAGAACCCGCGCCATCACGCGGTCGTGCATCTCACGCAGGCGCGGCCACTCGCGACACTGCAACTCGACGATCTCGCGGACCACTCGCAGGGCGTCGAGCGCACCCTCGTAGCGGTCGGTCTGCGGCGGCCGTTGGTCGCGCGACCAGCGCGCGAGCCCCGATGCGACGACGATCTGCACGCGATAGGCCTCGCGTGCGAGTTCGGGGTCTTCTCCCAGGCAGACCTGAGTCGGCAGGATCAGATCGCCGCCGCGTACGCCTCCAATGCCGGGCCCGCGCCGGACCCGCACCGGCTCGCCGGCCAGCAATTGTGCCAGCACGGAGAGCCTCGCGAACTCGTCCTCGAAGACGACGGTGCCAGGAGGTTCCGCGGCTTTCGGACTTCCCGAGCGAAGACGACGCCCGAGGCGGACGAACACCCGGAAGATGCTTTCCTCCCAGTCCAGCCAGTCGCGCCAGCCCATGCTCAGAACGCCAGCGCGACGAGATCCCGCAACCCGGCCGCGATCTCGACGTCGTCGGTCAGCGCCTGCACGATTGCGTGGTCGCAGGCGGCGCGGGGCGCAAGGCCGGCCTGCAGCAGTCGCGCCGCGTTCACCAGGAGCCGCGTCGACGGACACTCGGCAAGCCCGAGTGCCTCGATCTCGCGCAGCCTCGCAGCCAGCGCCACGAGCCGGCGCGCCTGCTTCGCATCGACACCGGTCTCACCGATCACGATCTCGCATTCGACGTCCGCGGCCGGATAGTCGAAGGAGAGCGCGAGGAAACGCTGGCGCGTCGATGGCTTCAGCTCCTTGAGACCCCGCTGATAGCCGGGATTGAAACTGACCACCAGCATGAACTCGTCCGGGGCGATCAGGGTCTCGTCGTGCCGGTCGAGGAACAGCGTCCGCCGGTGGTCGGTGAGCGGATGGATGACGACCACCACGTCACTGCGTGCCTCGGCGAACTCGTCGAGATACAGGATCGCGCCGCTGCGCACGGCCCGCGTCACGGGTCCATCCTGCCAGACCGTCTCACCCCCTTCGAGCAGATGCCGACCGGTCAGATCCACCGCGGACGTCTCGTCGTGGCACGCCACCGTGACGAGCGGTCGACCGAGTCGCGCGGCCATGTGCTCGACGAATCGCGACTTGCCGCACCCCGTCGGCCCCTTCAGGAGGAGCGGCGTCCTGAGCGACCAGGCGCGCTCGAACAGCTGACACTCGTCGGCGATGGGCCGGTACCAGGGCACCTCGATCCGGGCCGGCTCGAGCGACGTCATCGACCGATCAGCCACGCTCGAGTGCTTCGTCGCTCGGCAAGCCGTACTGGATGAAGTTCCAGATGAAGAGCACGACTCCGAAGGTGAGCAGCAGTGCGGCCAGGACGACGCCGAGAAAGTGCACTTCGACAGCCTCCTGGACGGTAGGAAGTCCATGCCGATCCGACGCTCCATGTAGACCTGTGCGATCCCCGCCACCGCGAAGGCACCGGTCATCCCGATCATGCCGACGTTGGCGGTCCAGAACGCCCACTCGGGCAGCGGCCCCTGGAAGAGCTTGCGGCCGGTCAGGTTCGGCATCGCGTAGGTGATCATCGCGAGCACCAGCATCGCATACGCGCCCCAGAAGGCCATGTGACCATGCATTGCCGTGATGATGGTGCCGTGGGTCCAGATGTTCACCTGCGGAAGGGTGTGGGAGAACCCGAGGAAGCCGGCACCCACGAAGGCCATCACGCTGCATCCGACCGTCCAGAGGAGCGCGATCTTGTTGGGATGACCCATACCGCCGCGACGCGCCATCGTGACCGCGTACATCGCCATGCCGAGGAAAGCCAGCGGCTCGAGGGCCGAGAACGCGCCGCCGATCAGCAACCAATACTCGGGCGCGCCGATGAAGTAGTAGTGATGACCGGTGCCGAGGATGCCCGACAGGAACGTGAAGCCGACGATCACGTAGAGCCACTTCTCGATCAGCTCACGGTCCACGCCAGTCAGCTTGATCAGCAGGAACGAGAGCATTCCGCCCATGATCAGTTCCCAGACGCCCTCGACCCAGAGGTGCACGACCCACCATCGGAAGTACGAATCGATCACCTGGCTCTCGAAGGTGATCATGCCGGGCAGATAGAGAAGGGCTGCCGACGTGAGGCCGAGCAGCAGGACACTTCCCGTGGTGGTGAAGCGCGGCGCGCTGAGCGCGGTGCGACCGACGATGTAGATGAAGAGCAGGACGTCGACGACCACCAGGTAGTCGAGGGGCCTCGGGATCTCGAGGAACTTCCGCCCCTCCCACCAGCCAAACTGGAAGCCGATGATTGCCGTCACGCCCACGATCACCAGCCCCGCCCACTGCACGACGGCGAGCTTCTCGCTCACCAGTTCGCGATCGGCCTCTTCGGGCACGATGTAGTAGGCGGCGCCCATGAATCCCGATAGCAGCCAGAAGACCAGCAGGTTGATGTGGGAGGTCCTGGCCGCGTTGAAGGGAATGATGTCGTGAAGCACGTCGAAGCCCATGTGGGCGAAGCCCATGATGAACCCGAAGCAGATCTGCAGGACCAGCAACAGCAAAGAAGTGGCGAAGAAGAGATAGGAAACGCGCTGGGATCGGAATCTCATGTCAGTTCTCCTGCTGTCCTATTGAAGAGTGCTGAGCCATGCGACGAGCTCCGCGCGCTGGTCGTCGGACAGACCGAGGTTCGGCATCGCCGTCCCCGGCTTCACCGCATTCGGGTCGGCGAGCCAGCGGTCGAGAGCGTCGGGGCGATGCGACTGGCCACTCCATCGAGGCCGGTCCGACAGCTCCCCCTTGCCGCCAACGGCATGGCACACGACGCAGACCGTGTCGAAATACGCAGGGCGAGCGGCCGGGAACTCGCCGGATCCGCAGCCACCACGACGACCGTCGGTGCCATGTCGGGCTCGGGCGGAAAGCCGTTGGTGTCGATCTGCCCGATCCAACCGAGGAAGGCGATCACATCGGTGATCTGATCCTCGCTGAAGTCGTACTGCACCATTTTGCGCTGGCCGGGATATATGGCCTGCGGATCGCGCAGGAAGATGCGGATCCAGTCCTCGCCGCGGCGGTCCACCACCTGAGTCAGCTCGGGCGCGTAGTAGGCGCCCTCGCCGAGCAGCGTGTGGCAACCCATGCAGTTCTGGCTCTCCCAGATCATCTTGCCGCGCACCACCGATGGCGTCGAGGTCCGGAGTTCTGCCGCTCGGGGATCTGTCGCAGCGTGTCGACGGTGAGTACGAGAAAGATCGCGGAGAAGAAGATCGTGCCGCCGAGGAAGAAAAGTCGCGCCTGTCCCTTGGTGAGCATCGTCGGGTCCTTTTCCTTCGTTGCTTTGCTACGCAGGGCCGTACCGGTGCCGCCGAGCCCGGGTCCGGTCCTGCCCTGGCTGGCCTGCGGCCCGTCCGGTTCGGCGCTACGTGTCTTCAGCGCTATTCTCATGTCTATATGATGTTTATGCAAGGGGCCAAAGTTCCGGCCGCCAGGAATCGCCACCGATGCTGCTGTCCCAGACGAGTCGATACGCACTGCGGGCCGTTGCCTACCTCGGCGAATGCTTCGCCGAAGACCGCTCGGTGCCGGTCGGAGAGATCGCCGACGCGGTCGATGTGCCGCGCAACTACCTCCTCGAAGACTCTGCACCTGCTGGCGCGTCAGGGGATCCTGTCTCCGAACGCGGGCCCAGGGGTGGTTTCCGACTCGCTCGGGCACCGCGAACGATACGACTCGTCGAAGTGGTTGCGCCGCTCGAACCGGCCTTCACCGAGCGCAGCTGCCTGCTCGGCCGACCGAGTTGCAGCGACACCGATCCGTGCGTGGCCCACGATCGCTGGCGTCACCTCGCCGACGAGGTGTCGGACTTTCTCGAATCCACGAGCCTCGCCGATCTCTCACGGGCCGACTGATCCAACTCGCATCGGCCGCCGCGGACGAATCAGAGGCCTCGCGAGGTGCGAAGACGACACCTCTTCGTGCTGTTCCGCGCGCGGATTTGGACAAAGAGCGATCGGACTTCAGATCCTCCGCGCGAGGCCTGCACGTTAGCTTCGCTCCCGAACTCGCAACCCGGGGAGACCCGACATGAGTGCGCCGGGCAAGCTCAGCAACCTTTCGAAGAGCGGTCCGAAGCAGGTTGCGCGCGATCGGTGCGGTGAGGGTCCGCGCGCCGTGGCACCTGATCGGCAGCCGCAAGCCGGTCGTCGACGAGGCGACACTCATCAAGCTCGAGGTGAAGGGAGAGATTCTGCGCGAGCTCGATGGGCGCTACTTCCGCAACACCGCGAATCCCCAGACCGGCTTCACCGAGCACTGGTTCATCGGCGACGGCATGCTGCGCTGCGAGGAGCTGCGGGACGGCAAGGCCAACTGGTACCGGAACCGCTGGGTGCGCACGCCGATATTCGAGAATCCCGGCATCGATCGACTCAAGCTGGCCCTCGACCCGGAGCGGTTCACCTTCAATCACGTCGTGTCAGCGGCCAATGCCCACGTCGTCGACCACGCGGGCAAGATCCTGGCGCTCGAGGAGGGATCCTTCCCCTACGAGCTGACACCCGAGCTCGAGACGATGGGCGCGTACACCTTCAGTGGCAAGCTGACCCGCCCCTTCACCGCCCACCTGAAGTTCTGCCCCGGACACGGGAGAGATGCTGACGTTCGCTACGCGCAGCGCGGGTAGGAAGAATAAGGAGCGTTTTCACGGCGCCGGTAAGTCCATTTAGGTCAACCTACCCCGTCCGGGGCCCCGTCCGGGGGCGGATTCAAGCTTTCCCGCGCTGCTCTGCCCCGGCAAGCCCCCGACGCCCGCGGGATCGCCGATTCGAGGACGAGAGTTCCCAATCGTCGCGGTCCCGCCGTTCATGATTCGTCGTCTGGGTCCGAGTCGTCAAACCGCGTCTGGTCGAATTCGAAGCCCGGATTCCATTGCGTCCGCGTCCGTCTGCGACCGTTCGAACGCGTGGTTGCATTCGACGAGCCCGGGACGATTTCGTTGGCGAGCGCCAACGGGAGCCTGAGGCGGAAACGACAAACACTCCAGGATCCGACGCGCCACGCTCGGCTCCGTGATGGCGGCGACGAGCTTCATCCGCTGCCCACACCGGACAACGAAGCGCGTCGACCTCGAAGACGCGCTTCAGTAGAATCCGCCCACGCCATTCGACGAGCGAGCGACTCGCACCCTTCGTCTCGAAGGTCGGATGGAGCGCTCGCAACGAGCGTGTCGAATTCTCCGCCCGCATCGACGACGCCAGACGACCCGTCAACCGAGCACGGCGAAGACGAGCCGGGCCTCGCGGCCTTCATCGCCCCTGCCCCCGCCGGGACCACGTAGTCCCGGCCGCTCGCGCAAGGCGCAAGTATCCCGTGATATCGGACTTGATGCGCACGCGGAGGCGGGATCAGGGGTGCCAACCTTTCGAGCAGCTCCCGTCGCTCCATCACGACATGCGTCGTCCCGTCTCGCCAGGGCGTCTTGAGGCGATAGGCGAGCCGACCGTCGGCCAACGCTTCGAGCCGGCCCAAGGCCAGGGGCGGGCGAGCGACGTAGCGACAGAGCCGCTCGAGCCGTTGTCGATCCCGGGCCGGGACGGCTACGTCGGCGTGGAGGCTCATGCCGCCCTGACGAACGCAGCGAGGCGAAGCGGTCGCCTGGAGCTCAACGCCCGACTCGTCTTCCTCGATGGACTCGACCCGATCCCCGAGCCTTCGCCACGGCTGGCCCGCCTCGGGACCCAACGCGATCCGCGAGTGGATCGACGCCGCGCCGAGCATCGCCATCAGGGGATCATCGCACGCGATCGGCTCGGCCTCCTCGTCGATTCCCCTTCGCTCGAGCAGGCGCAAGATGCGCTTCGCCGTCCCTGCCAGGACCCGTGCCACATCCTCGGTCTGCGGCGGCGGAAGAGCTGCGAAATCTCCGGGGCGGTGCGACGGGCCGGCGTAGACGCCGTCGAGCACGAGCGTGTGGAAGTGCGGCGTCAGGTTCAGGGCCGAGCCGAAGCGCTGGATGAAGGTAACGGCCCCACACTCCCCCTTACGGATGCCGAAGAGCGCTCTCGCTCGGCGCCGCTGGTCCGCAAAGATGGATCGCAGAAAGCAACGCAGGACCTCGCTCGTCAGCCGCGCGCGTTCCAGGCACATCGGTATCGGAGCGGATAGGGCAGCGTGGAGGACCACGCGCCGGATCGGGGCCTGGGGAGCACGCGCTCGACGAGATGGGCAGCGGTGTCGGCCATGCGGCGACCGCCGCAACAGGGACAGAAACCGCGCCCCTTACATGCGAAGGCCACGAGCCGAAGTCGCCGCAACCGTCAGGTGGACCCCGCAGGAACCCATGGGGCCAGCACGCCGCAGGCGAGGTACGCGCGGATCTCGCTCGACAAAGCGGGCACCGGGGCGCCCTGCAATCCCGCGCGGACGAGGAAGGGGACGAGCTCTCCACGAACCACTTCGTGGAGCAGCGTCTTCTCGGGTTCGTGACGGGCGTAGCCAGCGACGATCGGTCACCCGCCGGGACCGCAACGGCGAGACGAGCGAATCGATCCAGAGCCTGCCGCGGCCAAAAATGCCGGGCGACTCGTGAACAAACGTCGACAGCGATGGAGAGCCGAGATGAAACCGGAGCCCCGAGGCAGTCCGCCGCTCGACTGGCGAGACCGCCTCCCCCGACTCGACCCTCACTCGACCGTCACGCTCTTCGCGAGATTCCTCGGCTGGTCGACGTCCGTGCCCTTCAGCGTCGCGATGTGGTACGCGAGGGAGCTGGAGGGGAACGACGGCGAGGATCGAGAAGTCAGGTACTCGCCGAGGTCCTCGATGTGGATGACCTCGTTGGCCTTTCCGCGATCTCGGCGTCGCCCTTCGAGGCGATCGCGATGACCTGGCCGTCGCGGGCGCGGACCTGCTCGAGGTTCGAGACGAGGCTTGAAATCGTGGAGCTCGCCCTTCGTCGCGATGAAGACGACCACGGGCATCTTCTCGTCGATCAGCGCGACCGGGCCGTGCTTCATCCGCCGGCGGCGTGGCCTCGGCGTGGATGTACGAGATCTCCTTCAGCTTGCGCGCCCTCGAGCGCGATCGATACTCGATCCGCGTCCGAGGAAGAGGTGGTAAAGTCCTGGGCCTGGGAGACTTGCGCGCAATGCCCTGGATCTCCTTGTCGAGGCCGAGCACGGTCTCGATCATCCGCGGCAGCCGCATGGCGTCGTGGAGACGCGTCCGGATCTCGTCGCGCGAGAGCCGCTCGCGCACGATGCCGAGCTTCAGGGCGACGAGGTACATCGCGATCGCCTGGGTCACGAAGGCCTTCGTCGACGCGACGCCGATCTCCGACCCGCCTGCGTATAGAGGCGTGACGTCGCGCCGCAAGTGTGCGATCGTCGACTCGCGGACGTTGCAGATCGCGAGACACGCGGGCGCCCTGGCGCTTGCCCTCCTCGAGGGGGCCGCGAGCGTGTCCGGCGGTCTCGCCGGATTGGGAGACCGGGATCACGATGCGCCGGTTGCCGAGACGATCGGGCGCGCCGATAGCGGAACTCGCTCGCGAGATCGACCTCGCAGGGGATCCGGCGATCTGCTCGATCATGTACTTGCCGAGCAGCGAGGCGTAGTGGAGCAGTGCCGCAGGCGACGAGGGTGATGCCCGTGAGATCGTCGAGCTCCGCCTTCGTGAACTCGATTCCGTCGAGGTCGACGTTCATCTCGAACTCGTTGGATGCGCGTCCTGATCGTGTCGGTGACGGCACTGAGGCTGCTCGAAGATCTCCTTCTGCATGAAGTGGTCGAAGCCGCTACTTCTCGGCGGAGACCGGATCCCACTGCCACCGTCTGGAACTCGCGGTCGAGGATCCGACCCTCCGAGTCGACGACTTTTTGGACCAGATCCTCGGCGAGGATCGCGAAGTCGCCGTCCTAGTGAGATGATCTCCCGCGTGTAGGGCAGCACGGCCGGGATGTC
>JADJOR010000016.1 GCA_016713665.1 Deltaproteobacteria bacterium | reverse complement strand
GTCTGGAGCGCCACTGTCGTCGGTGTGACGGGCGTGCCCGTCGAAGTCGAAGTCCGCATCTCCTCCCAGCTGCCGTGTGTCGACGGGCTCGGGCTGTCGGATGGGGTGGTAAAAGCAGAGCATCTCGCGGATCCGTAGCGATCGCCGCTTGGGGTTTCTTGCCTCGATCGGCGGGTGACGTGAACCCAGCCGGCGGAGCTGCGTGCAAGAACGGGGTAGCTCGATCTGCTGGTCGCCGTCGCGATTCTCGCCATGTGGCAGGAACGATCCCGGCCGAGGCGATCGCCGGGCGCGCCCTCGGCGAGCGCCTGCCTCGACGGATGCCTCGGCGCGACGCGGGGGATCCTGGCCTGCCTGCTCGCCCTGCGGCGCGGCCGCGTCGACGGTGCGATCGTCCCGCCGCGAGCGCCCCGCGCGCCTGACACGCGCCGGACCTCGCCGTCCGCGCCGTCAGAAGACCTGCGCGCCGTCGCGACCCATCCTCGAGGCCGAGCGCCTTCCTCGCCGAGACGGTCGGATCTGCCCTGGACGCCGAGCCTGTCCGGACGGAAGGGCGGCTGAACGCCCGGGACGGAAGGCCGGCCGGAGACGGGGCCGAAGATCGCACGCGAGTCCAGACCGATCCGCCCTGCCTCAGCGAGATCCGCGGGCAACCTCGCAAGCGCGCTCGAGGCGTCGCCGCCGCGGGCGGCTGACGGCCTGCTCCCGACTGGCCCCCCGGCACCGGCAAGTGACCCCAGCCGCCCGCCGCCTCCTGCTGGCCTGCTGCCATTACCGCGCTCGAGAACCAGCTCGAGGCCGCCTGCATACTCGATGCGGCGGGCGTCCTCGCGCCGGATCAGCTGATCCCGGATCAGGCGCCGTTTCGCGCGCCCCACCACACTTATGAGCGCGGCGGGCCTCCTCGGCGGCGGGAGTCCGGTGCGCCCCGGCGAAGTCTCCCTCGCCCACCATGGCGTGCTCTTCCTCGACGAGCTGCCGGAGTTCGACCGGCGCTGTTCCCGAGTGCGCTCGCGAGGTCTCTCGAGCAGGCGCCGTGCGGATCGCGCGGGCGAACGTCTCCTGCGAGCTCCCGGCGCGCTTCCAGCTCATCGCAGCCGCGAATCCGTGTCCGTGCGGCGATTACGGCTGTCCGGGTCGGGATTGTCGCTGTGACGACGCGGCGCTCGCGCGCTATCGCCGGCGCCTTTCGGGTCCGCTCGTCGACCGCGTCGATCTCGTGGTCGCGGTCGGCGAGGTCCCGTGGTCGGTGCTACGCGGACCGGCCGAAGGGCCAGACTGACGGAGGCGGTGCGCGCGCGCGCGTGATGCCGCGCGCGGGCGATCCAGCGCGCAGCGTGTCAAACGCAACGCCGAGATTCCCGACGCACGCCTCGACGAGCTCGTGCGTGCCGAGCCCCCTGCCCTCGACCTGCTCGGACGCGCCGTCGAGCGGATGCACCTCTCGGCGCGGGTCGCCCGGCGTCTGCTGCGCGTCGCCCGGACCATCGCGGATCTCGCGGGCGACCCGACGACGGGGCCGGAAGCGGTCGCCGAGGCGTTGATGCTTCGACAGCTGCGGTCGTCGGGGTAGTCGGGGTAGTCGGAGATGACGGAATTGCGAACAGCCGTTGCCCATCCGCGCGCCACCGCGCGTTCACGCCGTCCGACCATGCGCCCCCCCCTATCGGCACTGCGGCAGAATTGCCGTCAGTTTAGGCCCATTCTGTGTATCCGGCGGCCCGATCCGGGATCCGATCGGCGGTGCCAACGATTTGAACAGGCAACAAACGAGCCGGCATGCGGGATGCAACGATGTCGATTCGAGCGCCGCGGCGCGCCGTCCGAGGGGACGGCGGACCCGGGCAGAAACGGGACGGAACGCGATTCAGAAGACCGGGATTCGACCGATCGAGAAGATGGGCTGTCCGGGGACGTCTGGCCAGCTCGACCCGGGACCGACCGGGTCAGGGCCGAAGGGAGCCTTGATGGGGGGCCGACCAGGGGCAGGTGTGGGCGAGAGGAGATCTCGAAAATGACCCAGCCGAACAGCGTCTCGATTCCGATCGAGCCGCCGCCGGGTGCAGGTGATCGAGGCCGAATGTGGGCCGATCCGGGACGAGGTGACCCTCCGCGAGCTCGTGGAAGCGGTCGCCGAGTCACAGCGACTCCGAGCGGAGGTCGTGGCGGACGGTGATGGCAGCATGCTCGCGCACGGGCGCCGTCAAGCTCCAGGGCGTTTACGAAGAGCCCCAGGTCGCGACGCTCTGCGGCGATTCGCGGCATCCACTCCTCGCGGAGGAGGCGTGGGTTTGCGGATCATCCCGGCCCGAGCTGCCCAGGTCCTGATCATCGAGCCGACCGTCCACCGCGACGATTGTTGGCTTCTTCCTCGAGACCTGGCACGCGCAGAAATTCGCGGACGCCGGCCTGCCCGCCCGCTTTGTCCAGGACAATCACAGCCGCTCGCGGCGGGCACGCCCGCGGCCTCCACGCCCAGCTCGCCCGACCCCAGGGCAAGCTCGTCCGCGCCTCCTCGGCGGGATCTTCGACGTCGCCGTCGACATCCGCCGCGGCTCGCCCCGCTTCGGCCGCAGCGTCGGCGTCGTCCTCTCCGCGGAGAGCTTCCGCCAGCTCTGATCCCCGAAGGCTTCGCCCACGGCTTCTGCGTGCTCTCCGAGGACGCCGAGATCCAGTATAAGTGCACAGACTTCTTACGACCCTCGAGCGGACCACGATCGCCTGGGACGATCCGCCTAGGATCCGTGGCCAGGCCATTCGGCCCGCCCCTGCTCTCCGCCAAGGACCGCTCGGCCCGAAGCCTCGCGCAATTCGCCGAGGACGAGCTGCCGCATTTTCCGGGCCAGGCGGTCGTGGAGCGGCCTGAGGCGGGCACGCGGATCAGGCGCGGTCGGCGATCTCGGCTGCACTCCGTGCAGTGGCCATAGAGTCGTGGCGATGGCGCAGGATGCGGAAGCCGTAGCGCGCGGCGATCTCGCGCTGGCTCTCCTCGATCATGCGGCACTGGAATTCCTGGATCTTCCGCACTTTGATGGCCAATGCGATGATCGTGGTGCTCGTGCTCGATCTCGTAGCGTGATCCGCCGTCGAAATGTGCTCGGTCAGCGAGCCCCGCCTCGACGAGCAGCTTCATCGTCCGGTAGACGGTCGTGTACCCGACGTTGGGATACTTCTCACGGACGACCTGGTAGAGATCCTCGGAGGAGACATGGCGGCGATGCCTCGAGGAAGGCGCAGCGCGAGTCAGCGCTGCTTCGTGTGCTTGAGGTTGTGCTGCCCGAGGAACTCCGCGAGCGCTCGCATCTCGACTTCGTGCGCCATGCGCGCAGCGCCAGGCAGGACGCCACATTCTCGCGCCATCCCGTCCGGTCGCCCCGGACCGGATTCGATTCGAGCTAAGCCAGCAGATCCTCGGCGCGCGAGGGCGAGCCTCGTCGTCGAAATCCTCCGAGCAGCCGGATCTGCCGCCAGGCCGCCCTCGAGCTCCCGAGCTTGCCCTGGCCCTTCTGCTGGAGCAGCGCGCTCGAGCACCTGCACGCTGATCGATTTCTCCCCGCATCGAGGAAGATCGACGCGAGCTCGCCCGTCGACGGCGGACCGACCTTCTCGAGATAGGCCTGACAGGCGGCGGCGAGCCCCTTGCTTCCATGGGCCTCGCGGACCGCGTTGGCGAGGGTCTTGCCGAGCTGGCCGCCCTTCTCGTCGGTGAAGAGCTCCTCGGCCGCCGCGAGCGCGAGCCGCGAGCGCTTCTCCTCGAGTGCGCGATCGTGGCCGCTCTGCGGTCTCTCGCTGCGCCCGGCGCCCTTGCCCTCGCGCCGCATGCGATCCCGCTCGCTGTAGGAAAGCTTCCGACCATCATCCGCCATGCACAACACTCCCCTCGACGGTGTCCCGAAGCGGCCGTGCGCTCCGCTCTTCACCATCGAACCCGGCGCCGCGATGCGCGGCGCCCATTCCCGCACGCAGTCGGGCGAGATTCACGCGAGCCGCCTCGTTCTCGCAGTCGAGCTCGACCGCCCGCTCGAGCTCCCGAAGCGCCGCTTCCGATCGTCCCTCGGACCAGTAGGCCAGGCCGAGATGATTGTGGATCTCGGATGCGTTCGGCATCAGACCGACGGCGAGCTCGAGCGCGTCGATCGCCGCTCGCGACTCGCCCCGATCGAGCGCTCTCGTGCCCGCCGCATAATACCGCGCGGCGCGCACCGCCCGCACCGGCGTCGACCCGGCGCAGGCGACGAACGCGAACGCGAGGAACGCCGTGCCGAGCACGAGCGAATTCGCCCCGAAAGCCCCCGTCGAACCACTGCGAATCATCGCGCTCCACTCGTCCCGACGCCGACCGGCGGGCCCCATAGACGCGTCGCCGACGCCTCGAGCCCTCCGTCCTGAACGCGGTCGCGCAGGCCGCGCGGCTTGGTCGTGATCCCGCCCCATGGTAACAAGACGCGTCGGAACTCGAGCACGATTCAGGCTCATTTCGGTCGAGATCGGGCCCCGAATTCGCAGCGCCGTGGCCCCCGATGCCCGGCCGGGCGCCGTGACGGCGACCTCCCCGTTTCTCCTCCGCTTCGACACCGCCCCCGATCGGCCGACGACCCGCCATGAAACATCCCCGCGAATCGAACGAGAGCGAGGACGAAGGCGAAGGCATGCTCGTGGGCCTGCGCGAGGTTGCCGTGCTGGCGGTGCCCTTCGTCCTGACCCAGATCCTGTTCACGACGATGGGGCTCGTCGACGCGGCGATCGTCGGTCGCCTCGGTGCGACGGAGCTCGCCGCCGTCGGCCTCTCGGGCACGTGGCTCTGGACGCTGACCTCGTTCTTCATCGGCGCTTCGAGCGTCGTGCAGACCTTCGTCGCCCAGAGCCACGGGGCGGCGGACGAGCGCGCCTGCGGGCCCTGGGCCTGGCATGGGCTCGGGGGCGCTTTGCCCTTCGCCGTCGTCGCAGCGATCGGGCTCTTCCTCGGCGCGGACGCGTTCGTCGAAGCGATCGTGCCCGACAACTCGATCGCACCGCTCGCCTCGGGCTATTTGAGAGCGCGCGCCTTCGGCGTCGTCGGACTCACGGCCGCGATCGCGATCTCGTCGTTCTTTCGCGGCATCGGCGACGCGCGCACGCCACTCATCGCGACGATCGTCGCGAACGGCGCGAACGTCCTCCTGGCCCTCGGCCTCGTGTACGGCTGGTTCGGCTTCCCGGCCCTCGGCGTCCTCGGCGCCGGCATCGCGACGTCGATCGCCGAATGGCTCTACTTCGCGATCATGCTGGCCGCCTTCCTCCGGCCGACGCTTCGCGCGCGCTTCGACACCGGCTGGCGTCGGCCCGACCTCGCGCCGGTCCGACGGCTCTGGCGCGTCGGGCTGCCGGTCGGCGGGCAGTGGGTCATCGAGATGCTCGCGTTCTCGATCTTCATGACGCTGGTCGCCCGCATGGGCGACGCAGCGCTCGCCGCTTCCCATGCCTTCGGACAGCTCGCGAGCATCTCGTTCATGGTCGCCGCCGGCATCGGAACGGCGACGGCGACGCTGGTCGGGCGCTACATCGGCGCGGGCGAGCCCGATCGCGCCGCCCAGCGATTTCGCAGCTCCCTCGTGCTCGGCGGCTCGACCGGTGCGCTGCTCGCACTCGCCTTCGTCGCCTTCCCGGAGCTCCTCGTCGAGATGTTCTCGAGCGATCCGGAGGTCATCGCCCTGGGCATCCCGCTGCTCGCGATCGGCGCGTTCTACCAGCTCTTCGACGCCTTCTCGGTCCTGTCCGACGGCGCGCTGCGCGGTGCCGGCGATACCCATTGGCCCTTCGTCGCGCGCTGCCTGGGCTCGTGGCTGATCTTCCTGCCGGCCGCCTGGTTCTTCGCCTTCCACCTCGACATGGGCCTCACGGGCGCATGGATCGGCGGCGTCTTCTCATCGGCGACGCTCGCCGTCGTCCTCTATCTCCGGTTCCGCTCCGGCGCGTGGCGACGGATCGAGATCTAGTCGAGAATCCGCGCCGTGGCGAAGATCCTGGTCACCGGAACGGCGGGCTTCATCGGCGCAGCGGTCGCCGAGGCGCTGCTCGGCCGTGGCGACGAAGTCGTCGGCGTCGACAGTCTGAACGACTACTACGACCCCGCGCTCAAGCGCGCCCGCCTCGCCCGCTTCGTCGACCACCCCCGCTATCACCATCACGAGTTCGACCTGGCCGACGCGCCGCGTACCCAGGCGCTCTTCGAGAGCGCCCGACCCGAGCGCGTGATCCATCTGGCCGCCCAGGCCGGCGTCCGGTACTCGATCACGAACCCCTCGCCTATGGCGACGCCAATCTCGCGGCCTTCCTGAACGTCCTCGAAGGCTGCCGCCACGGCCGGGTCGAGCATCTGACCTACGCCTCGAGCAGCTCGGTCTACGGTGGCAACACGAAGACGCCCTTCTCCGAACGCGATCCCGTCGACCATCCCGTCTCGCTCTACGCCGCGACCAAGCGCGCCAACGAATTGATGGCCCACACCTACTCCCATCTCTTCGCCCTGCCCACGACTGGCCTGCGCTTCTTCACGGTCTACGGACCCTGGGGCCGCCCCGACATGTCGCCCTTCCTGTTCGTGAAGCAGATCCTCGAGGGTCGACCGATCGACGTCTTCAACCACGGCGACCACCAGCGCGACTTCACCTACGTCGACGACGTCGTCGAAGGCGTCATCCGCACGAACGACCGCCCCGCCGAGCCCGACCCCGACTACGATCCCGCACGACCCGATGCGTCGCGCTCGAGCGCGCCCTGGCGGATCTTCAACATCGGCTGCGAGCGGCCGGTCGAGCTGCTGCGGTACATCGAGGTCATCGAGGCGTGCACGGGGAAGAAGGCGATCAAGCGGATGCTGCCGATGCAGCCGGGGGACGTGCGGGCGACCTACGCGGACGTCTCGGCGCTGGCCGAGGCGGTGGGGTATCGGCCGAGGGTCGGGCTCGAGGAGGGAATGGAGCGGTTCGTGGGGTGGTATCGGGGGTATTACGGGATCTGAGGGCCCGGCTTGCGCAGCTTCGCGATCAGCACGACCCGGAACGGCGCGAGCAGACGCGTGGCGTTGACGAGCGCCTCGTACGCAGCCCCGAGCAGATACAGCGCGCCCCAGCGCCGCAGGTACTCCGGACGGCCCTCGTAGAAGTCGACGGAGACGAGCTCGAGCCCGGCCGCTCGCGCGATCGCCGCGAGCTGGCTGCGGGAGTTCGCACGGTATCGCGTCGGAAACGTGTCGACCGCGGCCCGTCCGCGCGCCGCGTTGAAGCGGCGGTGGAATTCGTGGGGCGTGATCGACGCCCCGATCGCGACGTAGTGCCAGCGGTTCGGCGTCTTCGCGAGGAAGACTCCGCCCGGCCGCATCACCCGGGCCACCTCGCGAAAGACCGCCACCGGATCGTCGAGATGCTCGAGCACGTTGTCGCTCACGACCACGTCGAAGCTCTCGTCCGCGTACGGGATCTTCTCTCCGACGCCCTCGCGCCCCTCGTCGAGATTCGGATTGACGGCGACGCGCGGATCCGGATCGACGCCGCAGACCCGCCGCGCCTTTCCCTTGAAGTTCATCTCCGAGACGATCCCGGCACCCGCGCCGAGATCGAGCAGATCCTTCTGCGGCCCGAGCTCCGCCAGCACCGCCGCCCGCAACAGTCGATCGTCCCAGCGCGTCTCGAAGGCGCGATAGCGCCCGCGGTCGAGCCAGCTGCGGACCCGCTCATTGAACCCCACGCGATCTCCCTCTCCGCCGCCGCCTTCGTCGTCACCCCGGCTTCGAACTCGCCTCAACGTTCCTTCCGCAGCGAGGCGAGCGCCTCGCGCGTCGCCGCGACGATGCCCCGTTCGGTCACGAGCCCCGTGACGAGCGCGGCCGGCGTCACGTCGAAGGCCGGATTCGCCGCCGGGCTCTGCGCACTGAATAGCTCGACCCGCTCGATCCGCCCGCCCGGCGTGCGACCCGAGATCGTGCGGACCTCGTCGCCGCTGCGCTCCTCGATCGGGATCTCACGCAGCCCGTCCGCGATCGACCAGTCGACCGTCGAGAGCGGCAGCGCGACGTAGAACGGGATCGCGTGGGCCTTCGCCGCCAGGGCCTTCAGATAGGTCCCGATCTTGTTGCAGACGTCGCCGGTGGCCGTCGTCCGATCGCTCCCCACCAGCACGAGATCCACCTGACCGCGCTGCATCAGGTGGCCGCCGGCGTTGTCGGCTACGACCGTATGCGCCACGCCGTGCTCGCGCAGCTCGAAGGCCGTCAGCGCGGCGCCCTGATTGCGCGGCCGGGTCTCGTCGACCCAGACGTGGAGCGGAATCCCGGCATCGTGGGCCTTGTAGAGGGGCGCGAGGGCGGTGCCCCAGTCGACGGTCGCGAGCCAGCCGGCGTTGCAATGGGTCAGGACCTGCAGCGGCCGACCGGGGCGCTCCGCCGACATCCGCTCGAGCAGCGCGGCGCCGTGCTCCCCGATCGCCGCGCAGGTCTCGACGTCCTCGTCGCAGATCGCGATCGCCTCGGCCCGGGCGCGCGCGGCCCGGTCGCGCGCCGGAATCGGCGCGACGACGCGCACGACCCGCTCGAGCGCCCAGCGCAGATTGATCGCGGTCGGACGCGTCTCGGCCAGCTGCCGGACGGCCGCCGCGAGCCCCGTATCGGAGGGATCGACCGAGAGCGCGACGGCGAGGCCGTGCGCCGCCGCAGCGCCGATCAGCGGAGCCCCCCGCACGCGCATCGACGCGATGGCCTCGGCGACATCGTCGACACGCGCGAGGGTCCGAAGCGCGAACTCGAAGGGAAGACGCGTCTGATCGATGATCCGCGGCAGTCCCGAGACCTCGTCGAGCCAGATCGAGCGGTAGTGACGTCCGCCGACGAGCACTTCCGCTCACTCGCCCGCGAATTCGCAGAGCCAGCGCACCGCGCAGCCCGCACGCTCGAGCCGGACGATGCCCCCGAGCTCCGGCAATGCGACGACGAAGGCACACTCGACGACGCGGGCCCCCACCTCCCGCAACAACGAGACCGCCGCCTCCGCCGTCCCGCCCGTCGCGATCAGATCGTCGACGAGCAGGACCCGCGCCCCGGCGCCCACGGCGCCGACGTGCAGCTCGATCCGGTCGCTCCCGTATTCGAGCTCGAAGCTCCGCGAGATCTTCTCGCCGGGCAGCTTCCCCGGCTTCCGGAGCGGAACGAAGCCGCAGCCGAGGCGATAGGCGACCGCTGTGCCGAAGATGAATCCGCGAGCCTCGATGCCGGCGACGAGGTCGATCTTGCCGCCATGATGCCGGTCGGCGAGGCCATCGACGGCGAGCCGCAGGCCTTCGGGATCGAGCAGCAGGGTCGTCACGTCGCGAAACTGGATGCCCGGCTTCGGGTGGTCGGGAATCGTGCGGATCAGGGATGCGAGGGTCACGAACGGGGCTCCGTCGGGGTAGAATCGGGAAGACGACCGGAGGTGTACCCCTGCCGTTCGTCCCCAACAAGCGTCCGCGCGCCGACGATGGAATTCCCGACGATGCCCCCCGCTCGCCTCTCCCCCGTTCGCCGGATCCTGTTCACCTCGATTCTCGCCGCGCTCGTCGTGATCTATCTCGAGATCTTCCTGCAGATCTTCTACTTCGCGTCGGTCGGTGACTTCCTGTTCCGACGCGCCCTGCCGCCGATCTACGCGGCGGATCCGGTCCGCTGCTACCGCGTCGCCTCGGACCTCGACTACGTCCATCGCACCAACGAGTTCGAGATCCAGATCTACACCAATTCCCTCGGCCTACGGACCGACGCGAGCCATCGCGAGTACGCGAAGCCCAAGCCCGACGACGTCTACCGCATCCTCGTGACGGGCCCCTCCTTTGCCTTCGGATGGGGTGCGAACTACGAGGAGATCTTTCCGACCCTGATCGAGCGGGGCCTGAGTGTCCCCGGCAAGCGGGTCGAGGTCATGAACCTCGGCACGCCGTCCCAGGGATCGGCCCATCAGCTGTGCTGGATGAAGGAGGTCGGGTACGCCTATCAGCCGGACATGGTGTTGCACGTTTCATATGGGAACGAGGTCAATCCCGTCGCGATGGATTGCCCGACCCGAGCGGAGCTCGAATGCCCGACGATCGAGGATGGACAGCTCGTGCCGGCGGGGGTCGACTCGGTCGCCCGGGCGAAGGCCTTCGTGAAGCGCTTCGCCCTCGTCTTCTATGGCTATTACGCCTGGAACGCGGTCGCGAAGCCCGAGCCCGTTCCCGACGCGACGCGATCTCTGTACGCCAAGGGCGAGACCGCTTCCGGCAGCGAGACGAGCTTCGAGGCCCTCGCCGATACCTACGCAGGCCATGTCGACTTCCTGAAGCACCTGCTCGGCGAACGGACGCAGGTCGCCTTCATCTATCTTCCGTACAGCTTCGCGGTGCATCCCGACGACATCGTCCGCTTTCCCGGACTGACGCCCGAGGACGTTCCGATCACGCGCGAGCGCATCGCGGCCGGCGTCGAAGCGGTCACGGCCCGGGGACTCCCGATCCTCGATACGCTTCCGCCTCTCATGAAGGCGGCCTCGGATCACCGCCTCTACTACTGGCTCGACATCCACTTCACACCGTACGGCAATCGAGTCGTGGCGGAGGTCGCGACCCCGTTCGTCCAGGAGCTCATCGATCGGAGCCAACCGTGAGGGAAATCGAAATGTCGCCCCATTCGTCCTCGAATCCCACACCCGCCGCGAGGCTGCGGACGCTCGTCAAGCGCTCGGGCATTCCGGCTGTAGCGCGGTGGCTCATCCGCCAGCTCCGGCCCGCGCGGCCCGCGAGCGAGGTATTCACGAAGATCTACGAGTCCCGGACCTGGGGAGACGGCCCGTCCGTCTCGGGGGATGGATCCTCCTCGAGCAGACCAGGCGCTGGCGCGCGGAAGTCCCGAGCTGTTCGCCCGTCTCGGCATCGAGTCGATGCTCGATGCGCCGTGCGGAGACTTCTTCTGGATGCGCGAGGTCGCTGGATTGCCGGCGAGCTACGTCGGCGGAGACATCGTTCCCGCGCTGATCGAAGGAAATCGATCGAAGTATGCAGACCCCGGGCGCCGCTTCGAAGTGCTCGACATCGTCCGGGATCCGATCCCGCGCGTGGACTTGATCCACTGCCGGGATTGTCTGGTCCATCTCCCGCTCGCGATGGCGAAGCAGGCGATCGCGAACTTCCAGCAGAGCGGGGCGACCTATCTGCTGACGACCACGTTTCCGAAGACCGGTCGGGCGAACATCGACATTTCGATCGGAGAATGGCGGCCGCTCGACCTCGAGCTCGCGCCCTTCGGCTTCCCGCCGCCGCTCTGGAGCCTGGCCGAGGTGCCCGAGCTCTCGGCCGACGGCATCACCCACTTCAAGCATCTCGCCCTCTGGAAGCTCGCGGATCTACCGGCGGTTGGACCCGCCTGACGGCCCGGGGAGAGCATGGCGAGTCGCCCCTTGACCAACCCCATCGTCGCCATCGACGCGCTCAGCGCGATCTCGGGCGGAGGGCTGTCGGTGGCCCGCGGGCTCTGCGAGAGCCTGGCGGTCGCGCGGCCAACCTGGACGCTGCTCATGATTGCGTCCCACGACGGCGCGCTCCCGTCTCCTGTCCCCGCCAACGTCGAACCCATACGCCCCGCGTCCGCGCGTTCCACCCTCCGCCGCTGGCACTTCGAGCAGGTGGCGCTGCCTCGCGTTCTCTCGCGGCACGACGTCGGCGCGGTCCTGCTGCTCGGCGGCTTCAAGATCTTCGCGAGTGACTGCCCACAGGCGGCCGTCTGGCAGAACGCCCACATCTGGACGCCGCCCGTCGCGTCTCAAGGCTGGAGGCTCTCCGCCTACATCGCGCTCCAGAAGATCGTGATGCGCGCGACGGTATCGCGCGTCGAACGCAACGTCTTTCTCTCGAAGGATTCGGCCGATCGGGCCCGACGATCGATCGACCTGCCCGAGACTTCCGTCGACATCGCTCCGATCGGCATCGACGCGCACTTCTACGCGAACACCGCCCCCCCGCCTCCATTCGCCCGACGTGATCCCTATCTGCTCGCCGTGGGCGACGTCTATGCACACAAACGATTCGAGCTCGCCATCGATGCCCTCGCTGCGCTCGGAGCGCAGCGCCGGAATCGAGCTCCGGATCGCCGGTCGGATCCTCGATGCTTGGAACTATCACGCCGCCTCGTCGACCCGGATCAGGCGGAGCGGCTCCACGAGCGCGTCGGGATTCTCGGATACGCCCTGGCGCGAACGCCTGATCGAGCTATGCGTCTCGGGTCTTCGCCTGATCATCGAGCCGCCTCGAGACCTTCGGACTGACTCCGATCGAGGCGATGGCCTGCGGGCTGCCGGTCGTGGCCTGCGCAGAGAGTGCGGTCCCCGAGGTCTGCGGAGATGGCGCGGACCATTGCGAGCGCGAGGCGACCGGCGTGCCCTGGCTCAGCAGCTCGAACGACTCCTGTCGAATCCCGCGGACTGGCAGGACCTCCAGCGACGCGGACTCGAGCGCAGCCGCCGCTTCGCGTGGCCCGTCGTGGCTGAGCGTTACGCCCGGATCCTCGAGTCCCTGCTCGGCATCCCGTCGCCCGAAGAGGGCGATGCGATGTCGAATCGGTGATTCCGATTCGCGCCCGGATCGCGATATTGACGACCCGTGGCGGGGCCATACCGTCGGCCGCGCATTCTGCTCGCCGGAGCGACCGGCTCGGTATCCATGAACCGTCAACTCTTCCGTCATCAGGCGACACGATCGCCACCTCTTCGTCCTGGCATCAAGGCCCGCGTCGAGCACGAGGCGGGTGGCTACCTGCTGTGGACCAACCGAGAGGTTCCACGGTGCCGCCACGCGTTCGAGAAGAAGCGGGCGCCGGGCAAATTTCGCGTTCTGCTATTCGGCGATTCGTATACGGCGGGGGACGGCGTCAGCGATCGATTCCGCTACGGGGATGTCCTCGAGAGCCTGATCCCGGGCCTCGAGGTCTACAACTTCGGCCTCTCGGGATCGGGGACGGACCAGCAGTACCTGATCTGGCGGGAGATCGCGCGAGAGATCGAGCACGATCTCGTCGTGATCGGCGTGCTCGTCGAGAACATCCGTCGCATCGTCGCACGCTATCGCCCCTACGAGACCCCCGACGGAAAACCCGTCCTGCTCGCGAAGCCGTACTTCACGCTCGAACGATCCGGGGACCTCTCTCTCCACAACGTTCCCGTGCCGAGGGAGCCCCTGACCGAATCCGAGCTCGCGGGCGACGGAGCCGCCCACGTCGATCGCGGCGGACGCTTCGAGGGGCTGCGCCGCCTCGTCGCGAAGCTTCGGGCCGGACGTGAAGGAGCGGCTCCAGCGCTGGACGCGCGGTATCCGCCGCCGGCCTACGACCGACCGAACGACCCCGGCTGGCTCCTCGCGAAGGCGATCCTGACCCGCTGCCGACGAGCGAGATGCCGGGCCCCAGTCATCTGCCCCATCCCCCTCTATCAATACATCGAGGAGACCGCCTCGCCGAAGGCCTATCAGGCCCTTCCGGAGCTGACGCGCCGCCCCGGGCCGGATCCACGACCCGCTCGGGGATTTTCACCAAGTTCCCGGGCGGAGCGCCGAACCTACCGGGTTCGAGGTCGATTGCCATTGACGCCTTCGGCGCACGAGGTCCTGGCCCGCTCGGCTGCTCGGACGATCGAGCCCTGATGGCGAAATCGAGCTAGGAGACCCGATCGACGTGGCGCCGAATGTCCTGGGGATCTTTGCTTCTATCACGACTCGGCTGCGGCGATCGTCCAGACGGCGATCGTCGCCGCGCCCAGGAAGAGCGCCTTCACGCGCGCGTTCACCGTTCCCTCGGGCTTCCCGCCTTCAAGACCACCGTCACCCGGAAGAGGCCTTCTCGAGTGGCCGACGAGCTCGACGCCGTCAGTTCCCTGGCGACAGCCCGACCTTCTCCTTCGGGATCGCGCGACAGCCTGTTGTCAGGCCTTGCCGCATGCGGAGTTGTACTTCGGCAGAAGGCCGGCCCGTCCTTTTCCGCATCAAGCTCTTCGTGACCTACATATTCACTGCGCGCCAGCTACCGGAAGTCCCTGCCCTGTTCACGCGCCATCATCTCTCCTGTATTTTCGCCGCATCGGCTTTCTTCGTCTCCTTCTGAGGAAGCTGCCATCTTGACCTCGACGCGCTTTGCTACGAGTGGGCGACGACGAGCTCGCCCATGGCGAGGAGGCTGATCGAGACCCTCGAAGAG
>JADJOR010000015.1 GCA_016713665.1 Deltaproteobacteria bacterium | reverse complement strand
AGGATGAGGCGCCGCTCCGCCTCGTTGAGCGACGTCCCGGACCGGACCTGCAGGGTCGACGGCTCCGGGGACTCGAGAGCGGCGGCACCGGCGGCGCTCGGCACGCGTCGACGCCGATCGCCTCGTCCGCGAGGATGGCCGAGCGCTCCACGACGTTCTTGAGCTCGCGGACGTTGCCCGGAAACGCCATCGCGTTCGCAGGCGGTCGAGCGCCGCCGCCGTGAAATACTTAATCGGATCCTCCCGCGCATTCAGCGCCGCGAGGAAATGCTCGGCGAGCAACGCGACGCCTGCACCGCGCTCGCCCAGGGGCGGCAGGGCGATCGGGAACACGTTCAGGCGAAGTGGAAGAGGACCTCTCGAGGTTCCTCGTCCGCGACGACGGCCATCGGGTCGCGACTGAGGCCGCGATGACGCGGACGTTGACCGCGATCGGCCCCCGTCGCCCCGACCCGCGTCACGACGACCGGCTTCGAGGACCCGCAGCAGCTTGATCTGCAGATCGAGCGGCATCTCCGTCAACTCGTCGAGGAAGAGCGTCCCGCCGTTGGCCCGCTCGAAATAGCCCTCGCGGCGTCGATCGGCGCCGGTGAAGGCGCCCTTCTCGTGCCCGAAGAGCTCGCTCTCGATGAGCGTCGGCGACATCGCCCCGCAATTGACGGCCAGCAGGGGCTTTTGAGGCCCGGCGGCTGAGCCGGTGGACCGTCTCCGCGACGAGCTCCTTGCCCGTTTCCGCTCGCCCGTGACGAAGACGCTCGCGTCGGTCGGCCCCACCCGCTCGATCAGCTCGTAGACCTTCTGCATCGCATCGGAGCGCCCGACCATCGATCCGAAACGCCCGAGGTCGCGCAGCTGACCGCGCAGGCCATGGAGCTCGGATTTGAGCATGCGAGTGCGCGCGACGTTGGCCAGCACGCTCCGAAGCCGCGTTCGATCGACGGGCTTCGTCAGGTAGTCGAGCGCCCCTCGCCGCAGGGCCTGCACGGCCGTCTCCGCCGAGGCGTCGCCCGTGACGACGATGTACTCGGTGGCCTCGAGCGCTTCCGGATAACCGATGAGCTCGAGCCCGCTTCCATCCGGCAGGCTGAGGTCCACGAGGACGGCGTCGAATCGCTCGGTCTCGAGCTTCGTCTTCGCTGCACCGAGCGACGCCGCTTCGCTGCAGCGGTTTCCCTCCCGCTCGCGGGAGACGAGCGCCGTCATGGCCGAGCGGAGGTTGGCGTCGTCTTCGACGACGAGGACGGAGATCGGTTGGGAGAGTGGTGCCACGGCTTCAGGCTTCCTCTTCGTCGACGACGGGGTTCGCGAATCGAAGGAAGCGACTCAGTGTCTCAGGCGGCGGACCCGGAGAGGACGAGGTCGAAGGCTTCGGAATCGATCTCGTAGTCACCGCTGGCGATCAGCGACGACGACATGCGCGTCGACGGAGAACGCACGCTCCGCGATCGTATCCGCCTCGAGGTCGTCGAGCGGCCCCTGACCACGACGAACCGGGGTTGGTACGCGCGAATCCGCGCGGTCGAGGCCTCTTTGCTGCGCGCAACCTCGACTTGATGTCCTTCGGTCCGGGCGCTTCGACGATCGGATCCGCCGAGCCCTGTGAATCGGCGACGACGAGCACGCGACGCTCGGGGGCGCTCGGGGCCGCGAGCAGGCCGCGGAGCCGCCCGATCTCCTCGAGCACGACGTCCGGCGGAATCGGCTTGCCGAGACAGGCGTCGAACCCCGCGCGGCGGACGCGCGCGCGGGATTCCGCGTCGGTCATTCCCGTCACGGCGATCGCGAGGACGGATGCGGTGGGCTGCGGAAGCCGACGAACGGCGCCGATCAGGTCGAGTCCGCTTCGATCCGGCAGACCGATGTCGCTGACGAGCAGATCGGGCGCTCCGCGTTCGAAGTGTCGCTGCGCCTCCGCGACCGAATGGGCCGTGCGGACGATCGCCTTGCGCTTCGTCAAGGCCGCCGACGTGGCCTCGACCCACGCGGGATCGTCGTCGACGACCACGATCTCGAGTCCCGTGAGATCGTGGTCCGGGGACTCGGTCTTCGGGGGCGAATCGCTCGCGGCGATCTCGACGGGCTGACTTCGCCGCGCCTCGCCGCTCGGTGCGTCGGATCGCGGGAGCCGGACGATCATGGAGAGACCGCGGCCCGCGCCCTCGCTCTTCGCTTCGATGCTGCCCGCGTGTCGCTCGACGAGATAGCGAACGATCGGCAATCCGAGCCCGAGCCCCTTCGTGCCCGCTGCGCCGGGGGCGGAGCCCTGCCAGAACTCGTCGAAGATGCGATCGAGATCGGCGGGATCCAGTCCGGGCCCCGTATCGGTGATCGTGAGCTCGACCGATCGTTCTCCGACGGCGAGGACGACCTCGATCCGCCCCTGCGCCGGGGTGAACTTGAGCGCGTTGTCGACCAGGTTCCGGACGATCTGGGTGATCCGCTCGGGGTCTGCGTCGACGAAGACCACTGCGCTCGGGGACTCGAACGCGAGCTCGATGGCGTGCTCCTCGGCGATGGGCCGCATCTGCTCGACGACGTCACGGATCGCGCTCGCGAGCTCGATGCGCGCCATGTCGACCTCGAGCCGCTGTCCGCGGATGCGGGAGACGTCGAGCAGATCGTCGATGAGCCTGGTCTGGCTTCGAACGGCGGCGGAGATCGCGGACGCGGCGCGTCCCACGACCTCGTCCCCACCCTCGTCCTCGAGGATCGACGACCAGGCGAGGATCGCGTTCAGGGGAGAGCGGAGCTCGTGCGAGACGATCGCGAGAAAACGATCCTTGGCCCGGTTCGCGTTCTCGGCGACGCGCAGGAGATCGTCGCGCTCCGCGCCCGCACGCACGCTCTCCGTCGCGTCGGTCATGATTCCGACGAAATGGGCGACCTTGCCGTCCGCATTCTCGACGGGGGCGATGGAGAGCTGATTCCAGAACCCGGTGCCGTCCTTGCGATGGTTCCGCATGAGGACCGAGCAGGCTTCGCCCTGCGCGATCGCCTCGCGGATCTCCTCGAGCGCCGCCTGGTCGCGCGCCTTTTCGTTCAGGAACCGACAATTCTTGCCGAGGACCTCCGACGCTTCGTAGCCCGTGATCTCGAGAAACGCGTCGTTCACGTAGTTGATGGGATGATCCGGCCGGGTTGCGTCGGTGATCACGATTCCGTTCCGAGCGGCGGCCAGCGCACGCTGATAGACGCGCATCGTCCCCTCGGAGATCTTGCGTCCGGTGATGTCCTGGATGACGGCGATGAAGTGGACCAGATTTCCGTCGGCATCCTCGTCGCGAACCAGACGGACCTCGGCGATGATCTCCTCGCCCGACTTGGACCGGAAACGACGCTCGACGCCATAGGCGTCGATCTCGCCGCGACACAGCAGCTCCCACTGCTTGACGTCGACGTCGAGATCGTCGAGATGGCTCACGGCGGCGTAGGTCAGCTCGAGCAGCTCGACCTCTTCGTAGCCGAGGATCTCGCAGAGGCGCGCGTTCGCGCGAGCCAGCGTCCTCTGCCGAGAGATGGGCGATCCCGATCGTCGCGTGCTCGAAGGTCGTCCGATATTGATGCGCGCTGGCGCGAAGCGACGCGAGCGCCCCGTCCTTCGCGCCTTCGGGTCCCGCAAGGATCGATACAGAACGACCGTCAACGTCAACAACGCGATCATCGTGGCGCTCGCGAGGATCGCCATGTCGTAGGCGTCGGACCAGAGACCCTCGCGATCGCCGACCCGCGCCAGCGCGCCGAGCACGAGCGGAACGCCGATCGAGACAGGAAGAACGCGACGAAGCTCCCGGCCGGCGATCGAATCGTCGACCAGCGCCGACGGCAGGCCGACGTCCGGCCTCAGAAAGAGCGCGCCGAGCGATGCGGCGAGCAGCCCCAGGGAGGTATGGAAGGGCATGCCTTCGAAACGCCCGAAGCGCTGAAGGGGCTCGATCTCGTAGAGGAAGGCCAGAAACTCGACCAGGGCGACGACGAAGGCGCCGATCGCGACGGCATGGCCGAGCCTGGGCCAGCGCCGGTCGACCATCGTCGCGATCGCGACGAGGCAGAACGCGATGGCGGTGGCGGGCGACATCTCCGGCGTTCCGCTCGACCCTGAAGCGAAGTGGCCTCTCGAACCGAAAAGCTCGCTTCCGAAATCGAAGTCGTAGGCGGAGAAAGCCAGCCCGAGCTGGCCCGCGCTCCAGACCAGCAGAAGCGCTGCCAGGCCGACACCGATGCGCTTCGCATCCGCGTGCGCCGACGCGCGCATCCGAAGAGCGGCGCCAGCGAGCGCGAAGCCGACGGCCGTGACGAGCTTCATCTCGACCAACCCGGGGATGACCTGCTTCAGCAGATCCAGATCCAGTCCCCAGCCGATCAGCACGATCAGGGCCAGCGCGGACACCCCGAGCCCCAGACGACTCGCCACCGAGACGGTCGTTCCTCGCCCTCGCGCGCTCGGCTCTCCTTGCGAACTCGCTTGCGACAAGGATCGCCTCCGCGGCGCTGAAGACGCCTCTTGGATCGATGACCACCGGGAACGGCAGGCTCGTCCCAGTCTAGTACGCCAGCCGGGGGCGCACCCCCGGCCGGGCATGGGCTCCCGACGCACCGAAGTCACCTCACCTGTTTCACGTATGGTCGTCGATCTCGTCCTGGATCTCCTTCTTCGAGTCGTCGATCTCGTCTCCGATCTCTTCCATCGCCTCGTCCATGTCGCTCTGCTCGCGACACCCGGACATCGACATCAGACCCGAACCGGTCGCGGCAACGACCATGAGGGCCAGGAGCCTCTTCGAGACCCACGCGCGCTTCTCGACGCCGTCGCGCTCCGATCCGGTCGCATGCTTCTTTCCAGGCTCGTCTCGATTCATCCATCTTCTCCTCTGGCGGTTTTCCTCCGCCGCGTTCAGGCCGATCTGTCGAGATCCGTCTCGCAGATTTCGCTCTCCCAAAGCACACCTCGTGCCAAGCTTCCTTCGGGAAGCACGGAGGAGGACGGACCAGGGCACGCCCCGCTCGGGCCGGATCGCGCTCACCGGGAGCCGGCTGAGCGGGTCGAGTTGTAGAAATTGCAATCGTGCGAAAACGGCTTCGCGCGCGTCCCGACGCGTCTGCGCCCGAACGCATCCGACGCGCTCGGCGTCGGCGAGCGCCGCGCGTGAGGCGCAGTGCAGCGAGTCGGCGTGGCACGGCGCTTGCTTTGTCCGAATGCAAAGGGAGGAACCGAAACGAAATGGCTTCAGACACGCTGCACGAATCGCGCGAAGTCCTCTCGAACGAGACCGTCGAGCTCCATCGCGCTTTGACGTCCCTGATGGAGGAGCTCGAAGCGGTCGATTGGTATGGACAACGCGTCGATGCCTGCGAAGACGACGAGCTGCGCGGAATCCTCGTCCACAATCGCGACGAGGAGAAGGAGCACGCCTGCTTGACGATCGAATGGATCCGCAGGCGTGATCCGAAATTCGACGAGCTCCTCCGGAAGTTCCTGTTCCGCGAGGGACCGATCGCAGGCGAGTCATACGAATAGCATTCCCCCACGACCCGCGATCGGGCTCTTCGCTCCGATCGCCTCCCATCGAACCCGCCCCGGAAGGAGAATGACGATGGAATTCGAAGTCTCGCCCCTACCTTTCGCCAAGAACGCGCTCGAGCCCTACATCAGCGCCCGAACCGTGGAGATCCACTACGAAAAGCACCACAAGGGCTACATGAAGAAGCTGCGCGCGCGGATCGAAGGCACGGAGCGCGCCGAGCTGAGCCTCGAAGCGCTGATCCGATCGGAGTCCGGGACGCTCTACAACAACGCAGCCCAGGTCTGGAATCACGATTTCTACTGGCGCAGCATGAAGCCGGCCGACCAGCCCTGCGATCCGAAGCCCGTCGTGCGCAGCGCGATCGTCGATCGCTTCGGATCCCTCGACGGGTTCCGAAAGGAATTCGCCGACGCCGCCAACGGCGAGTTCGGCTCCGGCTGGGCCTGGCTCGTTCGGGAAGGCAGCGGGAAGCTCGATATCGTCAACAGCTCCGACGCCGAGAATCCGCTCCAGCGGGACAAGACTCCCCTTCTGACGATCGACGTCTGGGAGCACGCCTATTATCTCGACTACCAGAACGAGCGGAACCGCTACGTCGACGGCTTCGTCGAGCACCTGCTCAACTGGGACCTCGTCGCGGCCGTCTCTGATCTCGCCTCGGCGGAGCCTGCGGCGATCCGGAGCGGGGATCGGCGCGCCGCCCCCCGTCCCGGTTTCGGTCTTCCGGATCGCGCCCCCGACGCGGCTTCGACCTCGTCGCCTCATGAGGCGCCATCGCGCCGTTCGTTCTCGTCGCGGAGTCGATGGATCACCGAAGCGCTGCGCGCGTCGGCCGCCGGTCCGTATGCGGCGTTGAAAGTGCCGCGAATCGCTCCATCGGACGTGCTCAGCGCGAAGAGGATCGAGGCATCCGCCGGATCGCTGGCACCCTCGAACCGGACGACTTCATCGACCACCAGCGCTTCCGACTCGAAGACGGTGTCTCCGACCGACAGCGTTCCGTCGCGGTTGGCGCGAAACGATCTCGAGTATCCGCGTTCGGCGAGGCGTTCGATCGCCTGGCGGAGGGTTTCCATCCTGCGCGAGGATTCGTCGTCCGATGCGTCGTCCTGGGATCCGTTCATGTTCTTCCTCCGGCGACTGCGCGCCTTCGGGGCGGCGATCCGCCCCGTGCTGAAGACTCCGTCGAGTCGACCGATCCGCTTCGGCCGGTCGTCTCTCCGACTGCGATCTCTCGACGCAACCTTCGTGCCGAATCGCCCGCCCGCCTCCCGATCTCGACGCGGTCCGTCCTCGCAGGCGTCCGCGTGGCTCGCGCGTCATGGGCCTAAGCACGGTCAGTCCGTCGCGGCACGCTTCTTGAACTGATTGCGCTCGAATGATCCCACGCCCGGACAAAGGAGACCCGCATGGACCACTTCGACCGAATCGTCGCGGCCTACGACTTCTCACCGAACGCGTTGCACGCCCTGGCCGTCGCCGAGACTCTGGCGACGAAGCTGGGCGCCGAGCTTCACGTCGTCCACGTCGTGCCGGAGCCTCGACTCGCGTATCCGACGATCGAGCTCGGCAGCTTCGCTCCGCCCCTGATCCCGGAATCCGTACGGAAGGAAGCGCTCGAGACGCTCGACGAGGAGACCGCACACCTGCGACGGGGCGTCCATCGCGTCCGAACCCACGTCCTCGAGGGCTCCGCGGTCGACGTGGCACTCGCGGATTTCATCCGCGAGATCGGTGCCGACCTGCTCGTCATGGGGACGCATGGAAGAACCGGGCTGGCCCATCTTCTGATGGGCAGCGTCGCAGAACGCACGCTCCGCCGCGCGACCTGCCCGGTCCTGACCGTACGCTCACCCGGCACCGGGAGCGCCTCGAGCGTCGACGACGACGTGGAGGCCGTCGATCTCGCGACTCGGAGGCGAGAGGGCACGACCCCCGACATCGCGGGCGCACACCTCCGCTCGCCAGGGCCCGACGGCTCGAGCGAGCCGTCGTCGTGAAGTCGATGCCGACGGCGGGAGCGGGCGGATCGAAGCGCCGCGCAGTCGCGCTCCGGGACGCGGGCCGGATCGCCCGCCCGGGCCGACCCCCCCGCCGATTCGTGTCGTTTGTACAAAGTCGCCGAACGCTCCTTCCCGAGTCTCCCCCAGAGCCGTTCTCCAACCGTCTTGCCCGCCGGAACGTCGATCCAGCGCCGGGCACGAATGGTGCAACCCATCAGCGCAAGGGGGATCGATCATGTTGAGATGGTCCATCACGTTTCTGATTCTCGCTCTGATCGCCGGGCTGTTCGGCTTCTCCGGGATCGCCGGCGCCTCGGCGCACATCGCCTGGATTCTCTTCGTCGTCTTCCTCGTCCTGCTCGTGATCTCCGCGGTGGTCGGCGCCGTACGCGGTCGGCCCCCGGTCTAGAGGCGGCGCGATGCGCATACGACGAACGAGTACGCACGACCCGGTCGCGCCGCTGCGACCGGGTCGACGTCCAGAGGCCTTCGAGCCCCTGGACCTCTTCTCGATACTTCTCTCAATTCCTCGTCGACCGAGCAGCCCCGTCTTCTCCGTTGGAGATCGGTCCCCGGACGATCGGTCCTCGGACGTAGTCACGAACCCGGGAGGCCTGGTCCGAGATCCTGCGCCGGATCGCTGCGCCGGTCTCCGGCGTACAGAGCGCGGTGACGCCCGCGCCGATGAGGGCGCCCGCACCGAGCCATCCCGCACGGCGGGCGATGCGCTCTGCCCGCTTGCGCCGGCGATGCCGCCCGACGGCATTCGCGATCCTGTAGAAATCCGGGGTCTGCGCGGCGAGGCTCGTCAGCGATCCGATCCAGCCGCGCCCGTCGTTTCGTCGATTCATCATGATTCCTGCTCCTTGTCCTGAAGGGTTTCGAGAACGAGATCCTGGAGCCAGCTGCCGGCCATGCGCGTGCCGACGCCCAGCAGAACGGTGACGGCACCGCGCGGCACTCCACCGCCGAGCAGGAAGCCCAGCCCAGCCGCGGCCCCGATGGCCAGCGCGGGATCCGACCGGACGATCTCGTGCAGTGCGGCGTCGGCCCGCGCCGAGAGATCTCCGGCTTGGCCCGAGATCCGGTGGAGATCGGATCGCAGGGAGCGCCGTCGCGGCGTCGCGCACCGCCTCATCGCAGGCTCCGGACGATCCGAGCCAGCACGAATCCCGCGAAGGCCACGCCCAGGACCGCGGCCCAGGGCCGCTGCTGTACGAGCTCGACCAACGACGAGGTTCGGTCCGACTCATCCGCCGGCGTGCCTCGCCCCTCGAGCTCCAACGCATGCGCATTCGACATCCCTCTATCTCCTCTTCATGGAGTGCGATCGCTCGGGGCGACCGAGCCAGTATCCGAGGGCGAATGCCCCGGAGAGCAGGATCCATTCGTGGCCCGCAACGCGATTCAACGGGTCGATCGCCCGCTTCGAGACACGTCCCAGATTGCGCAGGGCCGAACGCAGATCCGTCTCGTCCCGGGCAATCGCCTCACGGAGTCGATCGCATCGCTCGCTCTGCGCGCTCATCGCGATCGTTCCGCCGCGCGCGAGCGACGCAGGAGAAGCGCTGCGATCGCGAGATGGAACAGGCCGATCCCGACGTCCACCGCGAATGGCGGGAGTTGCATCGCAAGACCCGACCGCGCGCCGTTCACGACGAAGAGCCAGCCGAGGATCGCGAATGGCACGACCATCAGAACCCAGCCCTCGGCTCGCAGCGCGTGAATCCCCTCGACGAAGACGAGCTCCACACGCCGCAGGAACAGCGATTGGCCCGCGTCGACGACACGCTCGAGCGCGTCGGCCATGTTCGTCGTGGGATCGCGCGTCGGCTTCGTCATGCCGAGAGACAAAGCAATCGACATGCCACACACGGAGCGGCGCCCGTCGATCTGGATTGCAATCGACGCGATCCCATCCTGAATTTTCTACAAAGCGCGGACGAGACGGTGGGATGTTCGAATCCGGAATCGCGCCTTCTCAGGAAAGCTCGATCTCCCCGTCTCCCCGCAAGGAGACCGCTTGGCATGGATCGTGCTCCCTCACCGTGCCAACGCAGCGCGTGATGCGCTCGCAGGAGGAGCGAAAATGAACTGGGACCAGGTCGAAGGCAACTGGAAGCAACTCAAGGGCCGCATCAAGCAGACGTGGGGCAAGCTGACGGACGACGACCTCGACTTCATCGACGGCAAGCGAATCGAGCTGATCGGGAAGATCCAGGAACGTCATGGCATCACGAAGGAGAAGGCCGAAGAGCAGCTGAACGAATTCGCGCGGGGGCTGAACAAATGAGACGAAGCGAGCGACTCGAAGGCAGGGAGCTCCGCCGGGTCACGAACGCCGTTCGTGAACGGCTCGACGAGCGGAACTCGCTTTCGGACTCGGCCCTCGAGATCGAAGCCGCGAACGGTGTCGTGCGGCTGACGGGACGTGTCGACGAAGCGGGCGATCGCCTGACGGCACTGACCGTGGCCCGGAACACGCCCGGGGTGAAGTCGGTCGTCGACGACATCCAATCCAGAGCGGCTCGTTGAGCCCGCCTCGGACGGCCCGGCTGCCTCTGCAACCGTCCCCGAACAGGGAGACTCCGACATGATCGGTACGATTCTCATCATCCTGCTGCTGTTGATGCTCTTCGGCGCCTTTCCGACCTGGCCCCATAGCCGCGCCTGGGGCTATGGACCGTCGGGCGGACTCGGCTTCGTCCTGGCGATCGTCGTCCTGCTGGTCGTATTGGGCCGGATTTGAAAGCGGCGGACGAAAAGAGCCCGGTCGTCCACGCCTACGGATCGTTCTGCTTCGAGGGCTCCCCGGTCGCTTGTGCCGATTGCGGACACCGACTGCGCAATGAGGAGCGAGCCACGCTTCCGCCCTGCCCCTACTACAGCGACCTGACGCATCCGCGAGCGGGTTGGATCTGCCCTGAGTCTTCCACCTCGGCGGCGAGGGCTTCCGGAATCGTCGAGCGAAGGACGCCACCGCGATCCGCAAGACCAGGGCGCTTGAGCGAGGCCGACCGGTCGGGAATCATCGCTCCCCCGACTCGGACCCGATCGTCCAGTTCGTGATCAGCTGACCCGTCTCCAGGGCTTCGACCCAATCGATCCCTCCCCCGTTCCGGGTCATCGAAGGGATTGGGACGACTCCCGACCCCGCGTGCGGCTCGAGCGTGCCACTCGCGGGTCGGCGACCGCGCCCGCCGGCAGAACCGGGTCGCTCCGCATTCTGCGTCGGAGCGCATGCTCGTTCTCCCGAGAGTCACGGGACCAGCGAATGACTCGCCGTCGTCGCGGACAGGAAGAACGAGAAGCGTCTTCTACGCCACCGCTGAGCTCATTCGGGTCCACATCGCCCGATCCGGCGCCCGTCCAGGGGCTCTCTCGATCGACTCCATGCTGCTCGTGCTGCGCGCCGGGGCGATCCCGAGCTGTGCCGACGCGATCGACGCACGGCAAAGACACGAGGAACGAACGGGCTAGATCGGCCGTCGCTGCCCGCGGCCGCAGAGCAGCGCGAGTCCGAGCCCGAAGAGGCACCCCGTCGTCGGTTCGGGCACGGCGAGGATCTCGATCGAGACCGGTGCTCCGTATCCGGCGTCGAGGTCGCTACCGGCGAGGCTCCAGCCGACCGTGGCCGGGCCGATCGCGATCTGGGAAGTGCCGACGGCGCCGGCAAGCAACGTCAACGTCGCGATCTCGAAGCGGACGCCTGCCGTTCCGGGGGTGTCGATGAACGAGAAGACATCGACGAACGAGAGGGATCCCGTCACCGCGCCTGCCGCGTCGTAGGCCGAGAGATCCCAGGGCGGATCTTCGATCGAGAGCGCGACGAAGGACAGGTTCGATGGCCACGACAGAGCGAAATCGCCCCCGTCGGTGCCTTCGTCGAAGCCGCTCCCGTAGATCCGGATCTCGACGAGCCCGCCGCTCTCGACGGACGGCGTGCTCGACTCGAGCGCAATCGTCGCGGCGCGAACGTCATGCTCCAGGATCAGGGGAGATGCGATCAGGATCGGAAGGAGCGTGAGCCATTTCAACTCGAGTCGGTGCATCGGGGGCTTCCTCGTTTTCATTGCGATTCTCTATTCGCACCATTGGATGACGACGTCGTAGGGGAGACCCCAGCTGGGACCGGGGGGCTGGCGGAACAACGCGCGCAAGATGGTCGTATCGCCGACGCCGACCGTGCCGTCCCCGTCGAGATCCTGGTCGGGGAACGAGGCGGCGGACTGACCGAGGCGTGCCTTGAGCAGCGATGCATCGCTCGAATCGACGACGCCGTTCTGGTTGAAGTCGGCGTCGCAGCGATTCCCGATGCAATCGCGATCGGTATCGCGCTGGTCGGGATTCGCCGCGCGATCACAGTTGTCGCCGAAGCCGAGGAGCCCGTCTCCGTCGAGATCCGAGGGCGCCACGACCGTCAGGATTTCAGTTTTGACCACCTCATCGTTCCCCGCGACGTCGACGGAGCCAAAGTCCAGGGTGTGGATCCCAGGCGTCGTGATCGAGATCGGGGGCACGAAAGGCTGGAGCGGGCCGCCGTCGAGCCGATATTCGGTCCGGGCACAGCCCGACACGATCTGTCCAGCGACACCGGGATCGACGCACGCGACTTGATGGATCGTGAAACCTCCCATGGCCGTGTTCGAATCGGCGATCGACACCGGGCCGAGCTCCCGCCAACCGATGCTGGTCCGAGGGGTGTCGTATCCGCCTCTCCGATCGCCACGACGAGGGTCTGCTGGCGAATCGACTCGACGTTGCCCGCCACGTCGTGGGATCGGTATCGCAGGACGTGCGTCCCGACGCTCGCGATCACGACCGGCGCGGCATAATCGCTGAACGCCGCTCCATCGACGCTGAACTCCGTCCGCAGGCAGCCCGAGCCGGGCGTGCCCTGGAAGGCGTCCGCGCACGTGAGGGTCACGTTCCATCGACCGACCGTGACGTTGCCGACCGGCGGGACCGAAGCGGTCGGCGTCGCGGTCGTGACGGGCGGGTTGGACTCGAGCCCCGGTGAAATTCCGTACCGGAAGGTCTGCGGAGACTCCACGTTTCCAGCGCCGTCGACCGAGCGGACCGCGAGTGAATGGAGCCCTGTCGTCGTGATGTCGAGCTCCTCGTCATAGGTCACGAAGGGTGCGCCATCGAGGCTGTATTCGATGCGCGAGCAGCCCGCCGCGAATCCGCCGACGACGGGGTCCGTGCACGCGAGCTCGAGGGTCCAGCTCGCGGGGATGAATCCGATGCCGAGCGACTGGGTCCCGAGCGCCCAATCGCCGAGAATCGGGCCGTAGAGGCGCTTCGGGGCCAGGGAATGCGCGATCGGCGTCGTGACGGGAGGCGCCGAGTCTTCGGGGAACTGCAACGTCAACGTCAGCGCGGGCGGGGCCGTCGCGTTCACGACGGCGTGGAGATAGGTGCAGTTGTCGAACGTCGGCGCGTCAGCGGACGGAAATCCGTTGACGGATCCACGCAGCGTGACGTCGACGACGTAGTCGTTGGCAGGATCGCAGGGGGGATCTCGCTGGCGGTATATCCCGCGCCCTGGAAATGGATCGGGAGCTCGAACGGGATCGGATCGCGAGCGGCGCCGACGAGCGATTGTCTGCGCGTGCGGGTCGCATCGGGATGTTCGAGCGTCCATTCGATCTCTGCGCGGTCGAGCGGCGTCCCCGAGGCGTCGACTACGCGGACGTCGATCTGCGAGTTGGGGCTCGAGGGAGCCCTGAAACGGACGTCAACGAACTCCCCTCGCACGCCATGGAAGTCGAATTCGAGTCGATCCGAACGGCCGATTCTCGAGGTGATCCGCCAAATGGCGCACGCCCGTCGAGGAGCGAGAAGGGAGAAGGGCGGCCGATTCCCGTCCACCGTCTGGCTCGCAATGATGGGAAAGAACCCGTGCATGAGGAAGAGCATTTCGAAGTCGTACGCGTCGAGATCGCCATCCTCGTCGATGTCGATTCCCGACTGGCGGTTCGCCAGGTCCGCTTCCAGTGAAACGACGAGGTGCCGTACGTACCTGGGTTTCTCCTCGACCAGAAAATCCCACAGCGTCCGCAACGGCATCGATACGCGGTCGGTGTAGGTCGTGAAGACGCGATCGCCATCGAGGTCGAATGATTGAGAAACCTCCCTGTCGCGGTCGGTATCGACGAGATCCCAGAGCAGCGCAGCGACCGCGAGATCTTCCGTGCTGACGAATCGACCGTTGACGAACCGGATGCCCCACGATTTCACGTTCTCCTCGAGATCGAACACTCCGGCATAGTTCCCGTCTCCTAGAACTCGGGACGCGAAGAACGCGGCGAGTCCCTCTTGCAGCGAATCGCAAGTGGATTCCCGGGCGAACCCGCCATGGTTCGCGCCGGGAGGACACGCGTATTCGTTCACGAACTCCGCAATGAGATGGTGGCTGAGCTCGTGCCATTCGCCGTTCTCGGGGAACGAATCGCCTTCATCGTCACGCAGGATTCCGAGCGCATCCAATGTTCCGATGAGCACCGTCGGCACGGGGAACCGCCGATACGACGACTTCGCTGCATCGAAGGGTTCTCCGCGGAACTCCCCCGTGAAAGGGCGGATCTGGACCGTGGGGATCCGGGTCGAAACCAGATTCGACCTCGCCCAGTCGACGAATCGGTGGCTGTGGAAGTAGATGAGGGCCAGCTCGTTCAGCGTCAGCTCCGCCGTCAGATCCCCCGAGAGGTTGGACCGAACGAAGTCCGGCGCCCCGAAGCCGAACACGAAGATCTCGGCTCTGACCGAAATCACCGGCCTCGACGTCGACCCGGAACTCGATCCAAGCGGCCTCTTCTCCGGCGCCGCCATGAATGACCTCGAACGCCTTGCCGAGCCCCGCTCCACACCCTCCGCATCTTCGAGGTCGCGCGCACGACATAGGTGCCCGGGAGCACTTCGAAGAAATAGCGTCCGTCGATGCCGCGTTGGGGAGAGCCGGCGACGATCGACTCCCGGTCTGTGAAGTCGCGAAGCTCGACCTTCAGACCATCGAGGGAACGATCGGCATCCTGGATGACGATCACTTCCAGGTTCGCGGGATCGGGCTGCCACGCAATGCCCCCGATCTTCGATCCACTGGCCATCTCGCCCTGGCTAAAGCCCGTCTCGCGCAGGACGAGCAGGGTGCTCGATTCGACGAAGACGCAGTCCTGGTCGTCGGTCTGGGGCGTGAGCTCGGTTCGGGCGATCGTGAGGAAGCGGCCGCTCGGGGACGGCGCGATCGCGCCGAAGATGTATTTCGGGCTATTGCTCACGGCCAACGTCTGCGGGTCGACGCAGGTGACGGTACCCGGGGTCAGCGGGTCGAGGCGCTCGACCTTCGGTGCGATGAAGCGCTCCGTCGGATCCCAGGTGGCCGAGTAGAGCGCGGGGCCGCTCGACCCCGACAGGAAAGCGCGGAAAGCGACCTTGTTGCGATTCTTCTTGGGCCACCAGGCGAATCCGCCGGAGACGATCAGCGGCTGGCCCTCGAATCGAAGCTCCCATGTCCGGGTCCCGCCGCCTTCGATCAGCTCGCAGAGCTGACTCGCGTTCAGCGGGCATCCTGTCACGGTGCCGGAGGGACCCTCGTCGAAACCCTCGGCAACCTGTTGGCTGGCGCCGGCCGGTCGATCCGTGCCGGTCCGCACGCCTCCGACGACGAAGGACTGCACGATGTTGACGAGCTTGAAGCGGATCGCGTCACCGCTCGCCAGCCAGCGAATGGACTGCATCGGAACGAGCAGGAGGTTCGCGTTCGAACCCTGGAACTGGCTCGTCGAAAAGACGCGACGCAGGTCGGTGCCGTCGGGCCGGACGACGTAGATCTCGCTCGGTCCGTTCGCGGCGCGCCGAACGAGGCGAGGAGCTCGCCGTCCGGCGACCAGGCGGGCGAGCTGTCGTTGTCGCTCTGGAATGCGATGCGGGCGACGGGCTGGGTCAGCTGGCCCTGTTTCGCGATGAAGATCGCCGTGCGTTCGGTTTCGGTGCCCCGATCGACGACGTCCGAGTAGGCAATTTCTCCGTCAGCCCGGGTAGCTCGCGGTCGCCACATCGGAGCCGGCGATCAACGCGAGAAGCAACGCCACCCTCGAGACGAAGCTGCGTGATCCTCCCTGCGGACGCCCGACCGGATTCCCCCTGCTCATGGCCTTCCCCTCCTGGGCCCGGCCGAACCGGAGCCCGTTTGCGGGAACGAGGAGAAGGTCGCGCGAGTCGCTGCAGCGCAGCGATCCCCATTCCCGGGATCACACTACGCCAGGGGAATGTCGAAAATTCTTACCGTTCGGTGATCATCGGACGACCCGCGCGTCGCCTCCCCGACGGGACGACCCCTCATCACTCGGGCTTTGCCCGCCTGTCGGTCGCTCAGAGCGTGATGATCTGGGGCCCTGCGTCCCGTCCGTCCACACCGCGCGGACGGTATGCTCGCGCCTGCGCCGCCCGCGGAGAGTCGAACATGAACGCCCTCGCACTCTTCCTACAGTACGCGGCTGCCTTCGAACGGACCGTCGTCGACGACGACTGGGAGCGAATCAAACCGTTCTTCGACCCGATGGCCGTCTACCGGATCGAGTCGCGCCTCGTCGGCGCGAGGCTGTGTCGGACCGGACGCGATTTGCACAGGAATCCGCCGATCGCTCGACGGCTTCGATCGGCGTTTCGATGCCCGTCGCCTGGAGCCGATCGGGCGTCCAGAGATCTTCGACGATGGCTGCCGGATCGCCTGGAAGGCGCACTACCAGAAGCCGGGCGTCGAGGCGCTCACGCTCTGCGGGTCTTCGCTCGTTCGATTTCGCGACGGGCTCCTCGTCGAGATGGTCGACACGTACACGGATGAGGACGAGACCGCGTTCCGGGCCTGGCAGGCCCGAAACGCTTCCTTTCCCGTGGACCTCTCCTACGTCGACTAGGGCGTCGCAGAACCGCGCTCGCGATCATGGCGCCGGCCCCGATCGCGCTCGAGCCGACGCCGAGGCTCGTATTCCCGGAGCGCGCGAACCGATGGAGCGCGTCGGAAGAACATTGCCCTGTATGCGGTTAATCTCTCGTCCATGGGGAGATCGATTTCATGGATCGTCGTCGAGAGCGATGATGTCGACGCCATCGCGTACGCGCTCTCGGTCCATCGAACGGGGAGCCGGTCAGGACGCCGCCAGATGCCGCTCGCGGGGCGGATGCTCGACGACGGCCGCTACCTGATCGTTGCCGGGAGCGTGGATCATCCCGCGTTCGCGCGCCGCAAGCTCGAGTCGCTCGCGAGACTCGCGCCCTTCACGTTCTGCGCGCTCGAAGAGCACGTGATGTGGGCGCCGCCGAGCGGTGGGAGCGCGGCGGCAAGATCTGGTCGGTCGCGCATCGCGGCGAAGACTCCGCGCTCGATCTACGGACCGACGGGAGCCTGCCGGCCGAATTCGCCGCACTCGAGTCCGCGGTCCTCGAGCAGCAGCGCGCGGAAGGCGGCGCGACGGCCGGCGTCGATCTCGTGTTCGACCTGCCGATCGACTTCGCGCGTCGCCAGACGGGCCTCCATCCCGACGCGCCCGAATTCGACGAGCCCTGCTTCGAACGGCTCCGCGGCAGCTATTCGGCGAGCGCTGGCACACGCTGCCGATCCTGGCGAAGTTGGCCGTCGGAATCCTCGTTTTCTACGCGTTCATGGCTCTCGCCGGTGTGCTGTATCGCGCGCTGTAGCGCGGGTGGAGTCGCTCGGCCGGCTAACGCCGCTTTCCTCGAAACACAGGGCGACGGAGGTCATCTGCCAGGCCGGCGCCGCCGCGCCAAGGTCGATAGGCCGAGCGCGCCCGCCAGCACCCCCGACCGCCAGCCCCGGCTCCGGCACCTCGATCGAGACGAAGCCCCGTCGCGAGTCGTATTCCCAGGTCAGGGTCGTCGTGCCGATGCCGACCCCATGCACCCGGCCGCTCGCATCGACGGTCGCGATCGAGGGATCCGAGCTGGTCCAGGTCAACGCCGCTGCGTCCATGTTGATGCCGTTACGACGACCGGCGTGTCCGCGATGACGCCGGCGCCGCTCGCGCCGTGGCCGAGCTGTCCGAATTCGCCGTACCCCCAGCACCGCAGCCGGCCGCCGATCAGGACGGCGCAGGTATGCGATCGGCCCGCGTCGACCGCGACGGCGCCCGCGAGACCGCTGACGACGACGGGCGACAAGATGTTGAAGCGGAATCCGTTGCCGAGCTGGCCGAATCGCCCCGCCCCAGCAGTTCACGCCGCCGCTCGAGAGCGTCACACAGCTGTGGAAGCCCCCGCTCGTCACCCCGGTCGCGCTCGTCAAGCCAGTCACGTTGACCGGCACGGCCGAACCGACCGTCGACGAGTTGCCGAGCTGACCTTCGACGTTGCGCCCCCAGCAGCGGACCGTCCCGCCGACGAGCCGCGCGCAGCTATGCGAGTTGCCGACGCCGATCGACGTCGCGGTCGTGATCCCGGCGACGGTCACCGGCGAGGACGAATTTGCGAACGAGCCGTTGCCGAGCTGCCCTTCGTTACCACGGCCCCAGCACTGCACGATGCCCGACGCGAGAAGAGCACAGGTGTGGTTGAGGCCGGCCGACACGCGGGTCGCCGTCGTGATGCCCGCAACCGTCCTCGGGAAGGAGCTGTGGGCGGGATCGCTGTTGCCGAGCGCCCCGAATTCGTTGCCCCCCCAGCACTGAACGGCGCCGCTCTGCAGCACGATGCAGCTATGAAATGCGCCCGAAGCGATCCTCGACGCGGTCGAGACCTGGTAGACGTCATCGGGGGTCGTGAGCTGAGGCGGGTCGATCGAATTGGTCCCGAGCTGGACCAGGTTGTTCCGGCCCCAGCACTTCGCCCCGCCGCTCTGCAGGATCGCGCAGCTGTGATCGAAGCCGAGGGCGAGGCCAATGGCGTTCTCGGCCGCGGAGCCCACGCTGTTGTCGAGACGGACGACCGTCGTCGGCACGGACGAGTCGAGACGGCGTCGTGGCCGAGCTGGCCGTAGAAGCCGTAGCCCCAGCAGTTCGCGATGCCGGTCGGGGTCGCCGCACAGGTGTGGTTGGCGCCGGCGTCGACGGCCAGGACCGGGCCGCTGACTTTGAGCGGAACGCCCGATCGCTGGTTGGCGCCACCGGCCGTGCCCGCGCGAGCTGGCCCGAATCATTGAGACCGAAGCAGGTCGCATTGCCATCGGCGAGGACGCGCAGGTCTGCTCGAAGCCCGCTTCGACGGCGACGGCGGTCGAGATCCCGACGACGGCGACGGGCGTCGGGAACGTCCCACGGCCGTCGTGCCGTTGCCGAGCTGGCCATTCGCATTCCGGCCCCAGCATTTCAGGGACCCGCTCTCGAGCACCGCGCAGCCGTGCGTGTTGCCGACACCGAGCGCGACCACGCGCTCGCTGCCGACAACCACGTCCACGGGCGCGGGCAAGCCGAGGAATTGGCCGTTGCCGAGCTGACCCTCGCTGCCCCGCCCCCAGCACTGCAGCGCTCCGCCCGCGATGAGCGCGCAGGCATGGTCGAAGCCGGCGTCGATCGCGACGGCGTCGTCGATACCGGAGACGCTGACGGGCGTCAGGGAGCCTCGCGAAGACGCCGTGGCCCAGCTGGCCCGAGCCGCCGGCGCCCAGCATTTCCACCTCGCCCGTCGCGAGCAGCGCGCGGCTGTGATCGCCGCCGGCGGCGGCCCGGCCGCCGTGCTGATGCCGCTCACGAGGACGGGGCTCGACGAGCCGACCATGCTCCCGTTGCAAGGCTGACCCGCCGTATTGGCGCCCCAGCGGGCGACCTCGTCGCTCGTCAATGCGGCGCAGGCGTGCGCGAAAGCCAGCGGAGATAGCCGTCGCCGGGACGCCCGGGACCGTCACGAGGACCGACGAAGCCGTCGTCGATCCATTGCCCAGCTGACCAGAAGAGTTCGGTCCCCAGCATCGCAGGCTTCCGTCAGCCATCAGGGCACAGCTCGATATCTCCACCCGCAGCGAGGCGCGACTTCATCGGCGAGACTCGCGACGGTCACCGGAAGGGAGGAATCGGCGGTTGCCCCGTTGCCGAAGCTGACCAGATCCGCTTCGCCCCAGCAGCGGATCTCGCCATTCCTCTCGAGCACGCAGGCGTGATTGCCGCCTGCGGCGATCGTCGCGGGACTCAATCGTCGTGGTCCCGTCCGTGAAGTGGCCCGTCGTGGTCAACGACAGCGTGACCAGGCAGCGGCAGGATCGAGACGCTCGGCATCACGGCCCCGAACCGGAGGTCTGCCGCGCGGACCGGTGCCGCCCCGAGCACGAGGGTCAGGAGTGCCGGGATCGAGGCAACGCGGCGCAGTCGACGCCCCATCGCCCTCCTCGCCCGCTGGGAGCCCACTCGGGCTCGGCGAGAGGGGAAGGCGCAGACCCGCCGTCGGTGAAGGTCGGGAAACGGGCGGGTCGTCGAAGGCTGTTCCATGGCGGGGCGACTCCTCGGAGGTGGACTGGGGTCCACACGAGGAAGGATCGACCGGAGCCGCCGGATCGGTTCTTACCATTCGACGATTTCCCGATGCGCCGGGGATCAGGGGATCGGCCGAACCTCGCGCCCTGCCCCCGGCTTCTTCCGGCCTCCCCGCTCGGAAGCGGATCCGCCTCCTCACGGACAGGTCGGTGCCGCGGCGCCATCGCAGTGGTTGTCGCTGCGCGGTAACGCCTCCGTTGACCGTCCCGACGCCGTTGATCGTAACGGTATTGCCGTTATGACACTGCCGCACCGGGTTGAGGCCGAAGCCGTCGTTGCTGCGGACGACGTTGCCCTGGATCGAACCGCCCGCGTCGCACTCGATGCCATCGTCGGCTGCGGCATCGCCCCGTTCTCGAGAACGGCATTGTCGCGGACGAGCGCGCCGTCGCCGGCGGCTCGATACCGTCGTCGCCGTTCAGATTCACGGTATTGCCCCGTGCGATGCCGCCGCCCGCGGGGAAAGATGCCGTCGAGCCCATTCGACCGGGAGGCGTTGTCGGCGATCGCCACGCACGATCGCCCCGATCGACCCGTCGCCACCGTAGATGCCGATCCCGCCGTTCAGATAGGCCGTGCTCCCGAGGATCGTCCAGGAGCGGACCGGCCGCGGAGACCGCGACCGCCGTTGGCGACCGCGGGTGCAGCCGGAGATCGCTCGTGCTCGTCAACGCCCGGATGCCGTCGGCCCCGTTGCGTCCGCCGATGCTCGCGCGAAGAACGCCGGCATCGTCCTCGAGGATGCCAATGGCGCCATTCTCGGTCGCCGTCACGTGCTCGACGAGCGCCCCGTCACACGGGCTCAGGCCATAGGACCCGAAGCCCTTCACTCTTCCGTTCGTCACCGTCGTCTCCCCCGGGCCGTGAGGCCAACGGCGGCGTCATCGCCCGATCCCGACGCCCGAGCCGACGGGCGCACAGGTATTCGGCGAACCGTTGCAGATCGTGGGGTCCCCGGAGGCCGGATCCATTGAGGGTCGAGGGCGATCCGATTAGTGGAGATGACGATGCCCGTCGGTATTCGCGTTCGGAACCTCGAGATCGCCCGTCAGCAGATAGCTCGAGCCGGCGGAGCCATCGATCGTCACGGGAAATCCGGGCAGTCGCCGGCGAAGCAACCGCTCAGGGTCGCGCAGGTCTGGTTGATCTCGAGGACCCCGTCAGAGCAAGCGACGGAGAGGCCTCGCGAAACGTCGGCGCGATCGCCGCGCCGAACGCCGACGCGAACCCTCGGGCGACCGTCGCCTTGGCTCTTCGAAGCACGCTTCGCGGCGGAGTCGAAGCCCGTCCGGGATCCAATCGCCGGCGTCTTCCGTCGGGCGACGTCGCCGGACGAGGCCGACGAGGCGAGGCCGGCCGCGGCCAGCGTCGGAAATCTCACGAGCTCGGGGACGGTGAAGGCATCGAGGTCGGCGGCAACCCAGTCGGCGACGGACGCCGAGCCGTCGAAGGCCTGTGTGAAGGTCGTCCCCTCGAGGACCACCACGTCTTCGTCCGCGAAGATCCACGTCGCCGGCCAGACCGCTCGTGTCGAAGGAGAGCAGGAAGGTCCCGCCGCCCTGGTCTGGGCTCCGTCGACGTCGAGGAAAGGAGTCGAGACCATGGGCCAGGCAGTCAGAGGCCAAAGGTGGACGGCGGAGCCGTCCCAGCGCACGAGATCTTCGTCAGCGACCGCGAGCGCCGCGTCGAGCGAGACATCCGTATCGAAGGAAAGCAGCAGACCTTCGAACGCAGGCGAGACGGATCGATCCGAACGCCGCGAGGGACTCCGGCCGCGATCGCATCGAAGACCCGCGCATGACGCGTGCCGTCCCACGCGACGACGTCTCCCGGCCGGAGCGGCGAGCCCGCCAGTCAGCGCGATCGTGGTATCGACGACGAGCAGGCTCGCGCCGGAGAGGGTTCGCGCGATTCCGACGGATCACTCGACTCCCGAAGCGGCCCCCGGTGTCCCCGGCACCACGTGCCCGACAGGTTGTCGAGCGCGATCTGATGGTCGCCGGCGACGAGGTTCGTCGCCCGGTCGGCTGATGCTCGTATCGGACGAGACGCGGCGAGAACGGGCGGCGCTGCGGTCGCGTGGTCCGCGCCCGCCAGGGCGAAGACCGAGGAGCGAATGCGTTCAGCGGCTGCGGGGTCCGAAGTCCAGACATGAAGGGGAGCCTCCTGGGCGCCAGGTTCGACCCGGGAATCGGGCCGACGGGCCCGTGGCCGTCCTTCGAGACGGCAGGTCCCAGGTCGGAAATATCGCGGGCGGGTCGAAAAAGCTCGGAAGCAGTCGGGCCTGCACGGCCTCGGTCGCCGCTGAGCGCCGCCACTTTCAGCCCTCCTCGGCCATTCCGGGGACGAGCCATCGGGCTGCGGTCCACCGCGCCCCGAAGTCGCCTATCATTGCGCCGGTTGATCGCTTCCGGGCCCGCGCCCGCGGCCCCCGCGGGGCGACCCTTGAAGCTCGGATCGGCTACGAGATCCAGTACGAATTCCCGCTGCCGACGCCCGTCATCGCGGCGCTCAACGTCCACTTCACGCGCTCCTCGGATCTCGTGGCTGATCACATCCGCCTCCCCGATCCGACCGTTCCACTCTCGCCTACCGCGACGGCTTCGGCAACTGGTGCAGCCGCTTCGTAACGCCCGCCGGTCCGCGGACCCTGTCGACCGACGCGGTCGTTCGCGCCTCCGGCGTCGCCGATCCGGTGGTCCTCGGAGGGCCAACGGTCCCGGTCGAAGCGCTGCCTAGAGACCCTCGTCTTCCTGCTCGCGAGCCACTTCTGCGACAGCGACCGGCTGCTCGACCTCGCGTGAAGCTGTTCGGGACCGCGGTGCCGAACTGTCCCACGTCCAGGCGATCTGCGACTTCACCCATCGCCATATCGCGTTCGGCTACGAGCACGCCCGCGTCACGCGGACGGCCTCGGAGGCCTATCAGGAGCGCCGCGGCGTCTGTCGCGACTTCGCCCATCTCGCCGTCGCGTTCTGCCGAGCCCTCAACATTCCCGCGCGCTACTGCGCTACCTCGGCAGACGTCGGAATGCCGCCGCCCTACCCGCCCGGGGATTTCGCCGCTTGGTTCGAGGCCTATCTCGGTGGTCGCTGGCATACCTTCGATCCCCGCAACAACGTGCCGCGCATCGGCACGCGTGCTCGTCGCCCGGGGACGCGACGCCGCCGACGTCGCGCGATGACGACGAGCTTTTCGGCGTCCATACGCTGCGCGCGCCTTTCGGGTCTGGACGGACGAAGTCTAGAGCCGACGTCACCGCCGCGCGCGCGCGCGCGCGAGAGCGAGAAGACCCGTCGCGAGCGAGACGCCGAGTCCGGGCTCAGGGACGGCGAGGCCCAGCCGGATGATCCGGCAAGGCGGGGCCCAGGCAGGCCACCGGCGTCGTGATCGCCGTCGGCGCACCCGCGCTTCGCGGGGGTGGCCCGCGCTCAGGCGTCGGCGACGCAGGGAGCCAGTGCGCTGATCGAAGCGCCAATTGCCCGTAGGTCAGACTGCGACAGACCGCTCAGGATCCGGTCGAAGTCGGCAACGCTCGGACGGACGTGCGGGCGACGTTCCAGAGGCGGACCTCGTCAGGCAGGCCGTGGAACCATTGGTTGTTCCCGGTCGCACGGCCGCCGATCGGAAGCTCGTCCTGCGCGGGCGAGGAATCGCCGATCAGGCCGCTCGCGACGAGCGTGTCGACGAGGGCACCGTTCTGGTAGGTCTCGACGGAGCCCGGCGTGCCGTGGCGGTAGACGAGCGCGACGTGCGTCCAGACGTGGACGGGCGCCGTAATATACGTCGAACGGTGACCCAGCCGGGACCGCCATTCGCCCCAGGAAGAACGCGATCCTGCCGTCGACCGGGCGCGTGAGCGCAATACTCGCGCCTTCCTTGTTCAGGACGACGCCGCCAGACCGAGCCGCCGAGGCCACGCGAGATGGAGCCAGGCTGCTCAATCGTGAGCGCGTCGGACATCTCGGAGCGCCGAGAACGCGGCAGGGATCGGCGATGCTCACGAAATCGTCGACGCCGTCGAAGTACATCGCGCCGCCCGCGCGCTTTCGATCCTCGGATCGGCGAACAGCGCCGCGCTCGCACCAAGCGCGGCAGGCGAGAGAATGGTGGCCGTAGGCGCTGCGATCGAAGAGCTGCGTGCCTGCGCCCTCGTCCGAAGCGCCACCAGCCGAGCAGATCAGGATCGGCGGTGTCGACGCGTCGCCGCGGAGTTCGCGCCGAGGGTCGCCGTCGAGCGCGCGCTTCCAGACCGGATATCGTCCGAGACGTCCGTCGAAAAGGTCACCGATCTCCCGCTCGCGATAGCCGATCCGAAGTCGTCGAGCGGTTCAGAAGATCCGCTGATCGGCCCCGAAGCGGGATAAGACCCGGAGGATCGGATTCCGTCGACGTAGACCGTGACGAGATCCAGCCGGGTCGTAGACGAAGCGACGTGAGACCATTCGTTCGCAGGCAGGAAGAAGCCGCTCCCCTGCCGGGCCAAGCCCGGCGATGCGTTCGCGATCGCCCACGAGAGCTCGCCATCGATCCAGGCCGAGCTCGTACTCTCGCCCTCCTTGGTGGAGATCAGGCCCAGAAGCGCCGGCCGCGTCCCGGCGAGATCAGGCCTCGAGCGTCAGCGCCCCGAGACCGTGAGGGCGGCGATCTGCGTCGCGCCGAGTCCGCCCACGGCAATCGTCGATTCCATCGAAGACAGGCGCTCCCCGGAGATCGGCGCGACCGGCGGCTCGGCGGCCGGCAGCAACTCAGGATCGAGCGTGGGGCCTTTCGCAAGAGACAGCTCGAGCTGTGATCGCAATTCACGAGGCTCAGGCGGAGGGCCAGCGAGGATCGATCGGGAGAAAGAAGAAGCCCGACTCGTCGATCC
>JADJOR010000014.1 GCA_016713665.1 Deltaproteobacteria bacterium | reverse complement strand
GCACTCGCGTTCGAGCGCGCGTCCGGAGGCCCTCCTGGGTGGGCGTCTCGATGAAGGTGGTCGGGTAGTCCCCTGGACCGTCGCGTTGCGGAAGACGACGTTGCGGTGGGCGTTGCCGCCGCCGGGCATGGCGGTCCACTCGTGGCCGACGAAGGTCGTGAAGGCGCAGCGGTCCGTGCGATCGTAGTGCGACTCGGCGGCGTCCTGAATCTCGCGCCACGGTTTGCGTCCGGCCTCGATGCAAAGAGCGCCCGTCCTTGCCACAGAACGAGTAGCGGGCAGGCGACTCGTCCGAGTGGACGTGCCCGTTGACGAGCACATAACCCAGTCTCGGGAATCGGCGAACGACGCGACACACGATCGAATCGCTTCGGGAAGCGAGTCATTGCCGCAGATGCGCGTCTCTCCGAGGAGATCACTGTGGTCCGTGACGACGGCAAAGTCCAGTGGACGACGGAGCTGGATGTGGGCCTGGGGGAACGCCCGCTTCGTCGTAGGGCTGAAGGCCGATCGGCTCGCCTTTCGCGAAGCGATAGGCATCTTCGGGTCGCGCCAGCGTGCCCTGTCCCCAGGCATCGAAGGAGAGCGCGGGTATGGACGTGCGTGTCCCCGGAAGTGGGGCGTCTCGCACGGGATCGTATTCGGCGCATTCCGGACGCACCTCCGTTCGAGTCCACGACGGATCGCGCGTTTCGGCGGTGGAAGCCAACGCGATAGCGAGCGTCATGGCGAAACCGAGGGTGCTGCGCGTCAAGAGAGGACCTGAGCAGGTTCGCCGTCGGCGCACGACCAAAGGGGGCGTGTAGAGCTCGAAGCTCAACGCGATGGCCAGCATGAGCGCGATTGCGACCCACACGAGGGACCGCCGTACGCCGGGCTGCAGCCCTCCCAGCAATCGCGAGGCGACCCAGGCGAGCGCGAGCGCAGCCAGCAGCGTCACGACCGCGTGCAGGGCGAAGAGCACCAGGAGGCCCGGCACGGGGCCGGCAGCCCTTCGCTTCGCGGCGACGGCGCTCGTCGCTGCCAGGAGAATCAGGTGATTCGCGGGCGGAACCATGCCGCCAAACGGCCCGAGGACCGGAAAGGGGAGCACGAGCACGAATGTGGCGAAGAGCCATCCCCATGCCGACCGGACGCTCATCCGCGCGCCCTCCCGTCCGCGAGGCGCCGCTTCGGGCGCGCATTGCGCCGAGGCGTCCGCGTCGAGCCATTCCGTGCGGGCCTCGAAGCCTCGAGCGCCGCCGCTGCAACGATCCGTCGCGACGGCTGCATGTCTAGTCGTTCTCGTCGTCGTCGAGCCCGCGGTCGCGATCGCGCGCGTCGGCGAATCCGGCAAGCAGCGTGTCGAGCGCGACGCGCATCGTGTCGATTCCGTCGACCCCGAGCGTGGTGAGGACGTCATTCTGGCGCGACATCAATGTATGGCGCGAGGATGTCCCTGCAGAGTGAAGACCAGCACTGCGTGACGGCATCGAGCCTTCCGAAGATCTCGATGCCGGTCGCATCGACGTCTTCGAAACGGTCTCTCAGACCTCCGCGGCCGCTCGAAGCTGGCGACTGAGCGCTTTCGGACGATCGAAACGACTCATTGCGGCCCTGTCACCGATTCAGATGGTTCTCGAGGAATGCGCATACTTTCGCGCTCGAGCTCGCGGCCCTCGGGCATGGCCGGGCCGTGCCACATGGCCTCGAAGACGTGCAGCTCGGCCTCGGACGCCGACTGCGCGCAGGGCACGGTGCAGGCACGGTACAGCTCAGCAATAGATCACGGGTACCCGTCGAAAGGAATGACGGCGGAAAGCCCTTCGAGAGATCGGCGTAGATGGGGGAGACGAGCGGATGACTCAATCCGGCGCCGCCAGCATAGGCCCTGGCGCCCGCCTCGAGGCCCCCGTCGTAGGTCGTCAGCATGGGGTCGACGCCCTCGTTCGTGTAGTAGCTGTCTCCGATCTTCGAGAGAGGTCGCACCGGGAGCGTGTGCATCACGGCAGCAGCGGGCAGAGGAAGTCCAGCATCGCGCGCTGCCACGATGACGGCCGCGGTCAGGCCACCGCCGGCGGAGGAGCCGAAGAGGGCGATCTGGCCTGGACCGTAGGTGTCGAGCAGATCGCGGTAGACCGACACGCCATCATCGACCGCGGCTGGGAACGGGTGATCGGGCGGCCATGCGATAGTCGACCGAGACGACGCGGTATCCCGCCATGGACAGCGATAGGCCCTCGATCACGCTGAGGTCGCCCCCATGATCGTGTAGCCGCCGCCGTGGAGATTCATCAGCACTCGGTCCGGATGGGGGGCGCGGGGTAGAGGAGGGGTGAGCTCGCGCACGGGAACGCCTGCTCTCGCCGCTTTCACGATTCGCACGCCGGAAGCCGCGACCGCCTGCTCGATCGCCGGTCGGAACATCGCCTCGGTGGCCCGGCCAGGAACGCCACTCGTCCGCGTTTGTCGGCGCCGCCTGCGCGGGCGCCATGTCGACCGGCTGGGACAGCACCGCCTGAGCCTCCGGGCTGATGTGGCCCGGTACCGGGAACCGAGGCGAGTGGGTCATGCCGAAACGCCCGGCGCCCAAACTCGGCTCGAGGTGCGCCCAGGCCCGGGGGAGGAGAAGTCGCGGTTCGGGTCGCGCGGCACAGGCTTCAACTCGGCATTCGGCCGCCATCCCATCTTCTTCAAGGTCGCATTGATGTGGGCGGCGTTGACCATCTGGTACTCGTAACAGAAGAGCCCGTCGCCCGCGTAGTAGAGGATCGACAGGCCGGGCACCGTCCAGTGGGTGCCGTCGGGCCTGGTACCGAGGATTTGATCCCACCGACTGACCACTCGGGGCCCTCGCACATCGTCCAGTTTTCGCGGCTCCACTAGCCATAGCCGGTGAGTCCGGACATCGATTGCTCACAGTAGGTGGCGATGTTCTCTCGCCCTCGATGCGACCCCAGACGGCATCGATCGTGACCCCGTCCGGGGTGTAGAAGTCGGCGAGCTCGCGCCAGGGAAGCCGCTGCGCTTCGGCCTCGTCGCGCGCGGCGACGAAGCGACGATAGGCCTCCCGTACCTCCCTCGAATCGGCGTCCGACATGGCTCCTCCATCTCCCGTGGCGTGATTGCTCGCCCGCGATCCATTTTATGTAGCCAGCAATATAAGTCTGCGCAATGCTGGGTGCTCGGGAATGGGGAGGGCGTGATTCCATGAGTCGGTTTCGAGTGGTTCAGTGGTCTACCGGCAACGTCGGGCGCCAGGCGCTGGCGGCCATTCTCGACCATCCTGATCTCGAGCTGGTCGGCTTGTTCGCCTTCGATCGGGGAAGGCCGGCCAGGACGCGGGCGAGCTCTGCGGCCGGGATCCGGTCGGTGTCACGGCGACGAACGACGTCGACGCGCTGATCGCACTCGCGCCCGACTGCGTCGTCTACACGCCGGCCTATGGAGACGACGAGACCGTCGTACGCTTCCTCGAAGCGGGCATCAACGTCGTGACCACCTCCGGCTACATCTCCGTGCCCAACGGTCCGAGGGGAGCGGATTTCTACGCGAAGATCGAGGCCGCGGCACGCAGGGGTCATGCGTCCCTTCTCGGCACGGGCCTCAACCCGGGATTCGTGCACATGCTGGCGATGATCATGACGATCCCGATGCGGGAGGTCCGCTCCGTGTCCTGGGAGGAGTGCGCGAACGTCGGCTTCTACAACGCACCGGAGATGTGGAAGATGCTCGGCTTCGGTCTCACTCCGGAAGAGCGCGCGAAGCTGGTCGGGAGCGAGGGAGCGGCGCCCGGGACGCCTCATTCGCTCGACGGCATTCCCTATCTGGAGTCCTGCTATGCGGTCGCGCATGCGCTCGGCATCCAGGTCGACGGACACGAGCGGATCGAGGAGGTCGCCGTCGCGACGGAGCCGGTCAAGACCCTCTGGACCACCTACGCAAAAGGCACGGTTGCCGGGCTTCGCACCACCTACGTCGTCAAGTCCAGGGGCAAAGCCGTCGTCACGAGTCGCTTGTCGTGGGCGATGGGCGACGCGGTCGAGCCGAAATGGAAGGCGCGACACGGCTACTCGATCGACGTCGAGGGATCCCGCGATGACGCTCCACTTCGGAATCCGTCCGGGCTCGGATCCAACATTCAGGACATCCGCCGCGTGATGGATCTCGGAATGATCGCGACCGCCTGTCCTGCGGTGAACGCGGTGCCCGCGGTCTGCCGCGCGGCACCCGGCATTCTCAACTATCCGGACCTGCCCATCCACGCGGCGGGATTCTGCGGCTGATCACGCCGCTGCGCTCCACGCGTGGCGATGGCGCGTAGGACGGACAAGAGGCCTTTCCCCTGCCGCCGGTATAGGTCATTAGGTAGACTCGCGGCGGCTCGGTCCGGGAGGACGTCCCCTTCCGGGTGCTCGAGGCCTTTCGCGAGCGCGGGATCTCACCGCCGGCCGTGCTCCATCGAGCCGTCCAGGCTTGATCGAACTCGAGCGGGAGGAGCAGGTCTTGATCGCCCTCGAAGAGATCCTCCCGAACCCCGTGGTCCGTTCCATTGCCACGATCGCAATCGTCGCCCTGCTGGTCGCGGTTCTCGTGGGATTCGTCCGGCGTACGCTGATCGCGAATATCGCCGACAACGATCTTCGCTACCGCGCGGCGAAGGTCGCGAGCGTCATCGGGAATCTCGTCGTGGTCATCGTCCTGCTCACACAGCTCGGCGGCCGCCTGTCGGCCTTCACCGTGGCGATCGGGGCGGCCAGCGCGGGCATCGCTTTCGCCCTGCAGGAGGTGATCGCGAGCTTCGCTGGCTGGCTGGCGGTCGCGCTAGGCGGCTTCTACAAGGTCGGCGACCGGGTCCAGCTGGGTGGAATCAAGGGCGACGTCATCGACATCGGGCTCATCCGCACGACGATCATGGAGATCGGGGGCTGGGTGAACGGCGATCTCTACAATGGGCGAATCGTGCGAGTCGCGAACAGCTTCGTGTTCAAGGAGCCCGTGTTCAACTATTCGGGCCGATTCTCCTTCGTCTGGGACGAGATCGTGATTCCGATCAGATATGGCTCCGATTACGACCTCGCACGCGAGGTCCTCGGATCCGTCGCGCGCGAAGTCGTGGGTCGTTTCGTCGAGCCGGCTCGCCGCGAGTGGGTGGATCTCGTCAAGTCGTACCGGATAGAGGACGCGCGGGTCGAACCGCTCGTGACGATGGTCGCGAATGACAATTGGGTCGAATTCACGATGCGCTATGTAGTCGACCACCGCGAACGCCGAATCGCCAAAGATCAGCTTTTTTCGCGCATCCTGCGGATGATCGAAGAGTCCGATGGGAAGCTGGCGATGGCGTCCGCGACCTTCCACCTGGTCGAAGCTGCCCCGCTCAAGGTCTCGCTGGAATCGAGCGCGCGACTCCGCGAAACCCGAGCTTCCGGGGCCACGGCCGATGCCGAACGAGCGCCGGGGGGAGAAGCGCGAACGCGCGGAGAGTCAGGCGGAGATGGCGATTCAGGCCCCTGAAAGAGAGAGCTGGGAGTTCGCGGGCTGGGGCCGCGCCGATCGGATCGTCGATCTCGGAGACGGGACTGCCCCGGGCTCGCGTCCGATCAGCGAGGTCGCGGCTCAGCTCGGGCCCTGGCGGTCGACCGCGATCTGCGGAAACGACATCAGCTCGAGCGTGCTCTACGTCTCCGCGCTCTCGGCATCGCACGCTGGCGTCTATGCGCCGCTGTCGCTGCTCCTCGTCGCCGGCGTGCTCTACCTGTTCCGCACGATCTACGCCGAGGTGGGGTCTGCGCTGCGACTGAACGGCGGCACCTACACGGTTCTCCTCAACACGACGAACAAGAAGGTGGCGGCCGCTGCAGCCTGCCTCACGCTCCTCTCCTACATGGCAACGGCAGTGATCAGTGCGGGCGAGGCAATGCACTACGCCGCGAATCTTGCTCCAGGGCTGGATGTGATGTCGGCGACCATCGCGCTCCTCGCCGGGTTCGCCCTGCTCAACCTGATCGGGATCGCCGAATCCGCGGTCGTCGCGCTCGTGATCTTCCTGCTCCATCTGCTGACGCTCGTGGTGCTGTCTGTCGCCGGAGCGGTCCGCATCGCGGGCGATCCCTCGCTCCTGGTGGCGAACTGGTCGCTGCCGCCAACGCACGGTCTGGGAGCGTCGCTCTTCCTCGGATTCTCAGCGGCAATGCTCGGAATCAGCGGATTCGAGAGCTCGGCCAACTTCATCGAGGAGCAGAAGCCCGGCGTCTTTCCGATCACTCTGCGCAACATGTGGCTGGTGGTGCTGATCTTCAACCCGCTGATCAGCCTGCTCTCGCTCGGCCTGCTGCCACTCGCGGAGATCGAACGGGTGCCGCCCGACCTGCTCGCGCTGATGGGGCACCGATCACTCGGCGAGCTGCTCCGCAGCTGGGTCAGCATCGACGCCGTTCTCGTCCTGTCTGGCGCGGTGCTCACGAGCTATGTGGGTGTGACGGGGCTGGTCCGCCGCATGAGTCTCGACCGGTGTCTGCCCCAGTTCCTGTTGAGCCAGAATCAATGGCGACGGACCAACCACTGGATCATCCTCGGCTTCTTCGCGCTCTGCGTGTCGATCCTGGTCGTGACGGGCGGCCATCTCGAGCGCCTGGCCGGCGTCTACACGCTGTCCTTCCTCTCCGTCATGGCGCTATTTGCCGTCGGCGACATGTTGCTGAAGAGGACTCGCGCCCGGCTTCCGCGCATCGTCCGGGCGAGCTGGCCAGCTGTCGTCGTGGCGTTGGTCGCCATGCTCGTCGCGATCGCGGGGAACATCGTGCTCGATCCGGAGAACGTGAAGGTCTTCGCGGTCTACACTTTGATCGCCGTATCCGTGGTGGCCGGGATGTTTCTTCGCGTGCAGATCCTGAAAGTCGTGCTGTTCGTGATCCGCGGTGCGATGGACCGCGTCGTCTCCATCAACGAGTGGATTCGCAGTGCCGTCCGGTCGCGCATCGAGGAGATCAATTCGCGCGCCGTCGTCTACTTCTCCAAGGGCGACGACGTCGCCGTCCTGAATCGCGCGGCGCTCTACGTGCTCGAGAACGAGCAGACCAACAACTTGAAGGTCGTCCGAGTCTACGATCAGGAGACGGAGCTGCCCCCGGAGTTGGCGCAGGCGCTTTCGACGATCGATCACCTCTATCCGCAGCTGCGCATCGATTTTCTCGCGGTTCGTGGTCGCTTCGGCCCGGATCTGATCGCCCAACTCTCCGAGCGACTCCAGATCCCGAGGAACGCGATGTTCATCGGCACCCCGGGCGACCGCTTCCCCTATCGCGTCGCGGAGCTCGGGGGCGTGCGCGTGATTCTCTAGCGCTCATTTCGAGATCGATTTCCAACCCAGGGACTCGAGTGTCTCCAGTGCCCCATCTTCCTCGCCGATCAGGACGAACGCGATTGCCAGCCTCGGCCCCGATTTTTCCGACCCACTCCCGGCACACCGGCATCCAATCGTCCGCGCGCCGGACGACGAGCAGGAGGTAGGAATCCGGTGTCGACGAGATCGACTCGGCAGGTCGCTCGTCGGTCACGCCGCCCAAGCGCAAGTGTGTCTGGCGAGCGAGCCCATGTCTCAGGCGGACGTTCCAGCTCTCGACGTCCTTGGAACGGTCGAACAGGGCGCGAGTCGAATGCCGCTACGCCAGTCGCGTCGCGACGCCGCTGCCGTCCCGGCCCACCGCCGCATAGGCCTCGCCTACCCCGTATTCATCCTGCGCCTCGATCGCGAACAGTTGATTCAGCTCGGCGCGTAGGATGTACGAGAGGCCTTTTCCCTGCCGCCGGTAAGGGTCATTAGGCAAACTGGACTCGGTCCGGGCCCAACTCGATCGCCGAGCTGTATCCCGTGCTGCAGCAGGTCAACGCGTCCTACAACGAGGGCTCGCCGAGCCTGTTCGCCCAGCAGCAGCTTTTCGACGGAGCGTGTCCCTGAGCTCCGGAACCGCTGCCAGCGCCAGGCCACCTTTTAGAATCGACATCAGACGGCTCCCGGCGCGAGCCGTGGCCAGAGCGGTCGCCGGCAAGGCGAGCAAGAGGGCGACGAGCAGCACCACGACGAGCCCGAGCGCGCCCGTCCAGGCGGTGGAGGTGCGGCGGTTCTTGCGGAAGCACGGTCTCGCGAAGTCCCTGGGATGAACATCAACGAATCGTTCAACTGCCTGTGCGACAGCGAAGAGCACGCGGTCCATGACGAAGCGACCCTCGCGCATGGGCAAGGGCTCGACGACATGTACATCCCGGTCGCCTCGCACCTTCTGTGGCACGGAGCACGCAGGCAATTTAAAGCCCATTTCCCGACGGACTGCTCGGATGGACTCTGACCCGACGGCCCACCGGAGTCACCCGACTGCCGAAGGCGAGGCTTTGGGACATCACGGCATGAAGTTCTCATTCAGATAGGCGCACGGACGAGCCGTCGCTACTCATGCCCCTTCGGCTTGCGCCCTTCGTAGACGAGCAGACCCGACCCGCCCGCGTCGGCCCTGCAGGCCGGCGATGAAGAAGAGCCCGGACGGGCCCCGCGGCGGGCCGGTTGACCTAAATGGGCTTACCAGCGGTGGAGAAAAAGGGAGCTTGAATTTCCGAGCCACGTCCGGGGCCGTATCGTCGCGCGGCCCGGCCTGCCCGCCAGGCTGCCGGCGAGGCCCGCGCGGCCGCTACCCGCTGGGCTCGGATGGCCCGCTGCTGCATCCCTTGAACAGGGGATAGAGTCGGCGAGGACAGCGTGGGATGATGAACTCGCTGCCAGGGTCGCGTAGTCGGCCGATCGCGGCGCGTCGCCAGGGTGATGGGGGCGCCGAGTGGAGCTTGAGATGTTCGGATCGGCGACGCCACAGGATCGATCGAGGCTCTCCGCGGACCTGCTTTGCGAAGGCCTGGGGCGGTGGCGGGGGTACTTCGGCTGCTCCGGTACTCGGGTCGGCGCGACCTATCTGTTGGTCATCGTCTGCGGGATCGCTGCGACGTCTCTGGCTGGTGCTCAATCGGTCGTTGCGGGCTCGGCCGACGTGACGATCCCGCTTGGCGCCGGCAATGTCGTCGTCCGGGACGATCAGGTCGCCGTCGACAACCAGCTCGGCGTCGTGGCGCTCGAGTCGATCGGTGTGATTGCCCAGAACGCGGACGTGATCGGCTACGGGCAGGGGCCGGGCGCCGAGCGACTGCTGTCCTTCGACACGGCGGTCTCGCTGACGGCCGGCGTGGTCGCTCGACCCGGGGACGTCGTCAGCTGGAACGGAGCCAGCCACTCGATCGTATTTTCGGCCGCCGCAGCCGGCCTACCGCCCGGCGTTCGCACGGATGCGGTGTCGCAGTCGCCCGGCGGGCTGCTGCTCTCGTTCGACACGGACGTCCTGCTTCCCGGTCCCCTCGGCGTCGCGGACGAGGACCTCGTGCGCTGGAACGGATCGGCGTTCAGCCTCGTCTTCGACGGCTCGGCGGCCGGCCTCGATCGCCGGCTCGACGTCGACGGCGCCCAGGATCTCGGTGGCGGGCGATTCCTCGTCTCCTTCGATACGGGGGGCGCCACGGTCGATGCGCTGAATTCGCCGCTTCCTTTCCAGGACGAGGACGTCCTGCGATACGCGAACGGGATCTTCAGTCTCGAGGTCGATGGCTCGAGCCTCGATACGGATTGGGGGGCGGCGGACCTCGACGCGTTCGAGGTGCCGGAGCCCGAAGCCGCATCGACGTGGATGATCGCCGTGGCGTTCGTCGCGCTGCTCGGTTCAATGGGGCGAGCTGACGCGCGACGGAGCCGTCGGCGCGCGAACGGCGTCGGGCAGATGACGGTTCCGCTCACCGCCAGTGTCCTGGCGCTCGGCCTCGGGCTGATGATCTCGCTGGGCTTCGCGACTCAGGCCACGGCACGGGATGGCGTAGCCGAGATCAACCAGGCCTGCGCGACCGCCACGGGCTGCTTCTCCGGCGACGCGCCGGGCTTCCCCGTCACGATCGATGGCAGCGCCGGCATGAGCTACCGGCTGACCAGCGATCTCGTCGTGCCGTTCGTCGACGTGTCGGCGATCCTGCTCCAGACGCCACGCGTCCGGCTCCACCTTGCGGGCCATTCGATCGAGGGTCCGGTCGTCTGCACGGGAAGGCCCGTCACGAGCTGCACGCCCGGAAGCGGAACCGGCTCGGGAATCGAGGCGGCGCTCGATCCCGCGTTTCCCGGATTCGGGATCCGTCTGGGGGGGTATCGGATCTGGGGGGGAACCATTCGAGGCATGGGTTCCCGAGGTGTGCTCGTCGACTCGTCCTCGCTTTCGGACCTCCGGATCGAATCCAACGCCGGCAACGGCGTCGAGGGTCAGAGTCTGAGACTCGCGCGCTGTTTGCTCAGCGGGAACCTCGGACAGGGTTTGGCGTCGAGCATCGGCACGTCGGTCGTGCGCGATAGCGCGGTGCACGCGAATGGAGCGGGAGGCATCGAGATCGTCGATGGACTCGTTACGGGCAACTCCGTCGAAGACAATGGCGGAGCGGGGATCCGGCTCCTCGGTGGAAGTGCTGGGATCGTCGCGGACAACTCGGTCCGACAGAACGCCGGCGACGGCATCGCGAGCCACGCGAGTCCGAGCCTGGTCTTCGCCAACCATTCCGCGTCGAATGCGTCGGATGGAATCGACGCGGACGAATCCTTGGTCAGGAGCTTGATCCACCGCAATCTCGTAGAGGGCAATGCGGGCTTCGGCCTTCGCCTCGGGTCGAAGTCTGCGTATCGAGAGAATGCCGTGACCTCGGGCACAGGACCGACCCTCTACGCGCCCCTCGGTGTCGTCGACCTCGGCGCCAACGCCTGCAACGGCGGGGCGGTGTGTCCATGAGTCGACGTCGCTCGAGTGTCGGACGGGTCTCGAGGATTCTGCTCGGCGTGGTCGTCGGCGCTGCGATCGTGTTGCAGACAGGGCCGGTCCTGGCCTCGGACGGAGTCCGCGAGATCGACAGCGCGTGCGCGCTCGGACCGGGATGCTTCTCGGGCGACGCGCCGGGTCTCCCGGTCACGATCGACGGCTCCGCCGGCCGCAGCTATCGCCTGACCACCGATCTCACCCAGGCCCCCTTCGCCCCCTCGGTCGCGGCGATCATCGACATCACGACCTCGGACGTGACGATCGACCTGAACGGCTACTCGGTCGCGAGCTGCCTCGCGGCGCTCTGTCAGAACGTGAACACCGCGAGCGCCGGGATCCTCGGCAGCGGGCCTGGGATCGCGATTCGCGATGGACGCGTGACCCGTTTTCTCAACTACGGGATCCGGCTCCCCGCCGGTCAGGCCCTGATCCAGCGGGTGGACCTCGATGCGATTCCAGTCTTCGAGTCCATCCTCGTAGGCCCCGGGTCGATCCTCGAGGACCTTGGCGTCGGCACGACGACGACGACTTCGAGTCCCGCCCAGCCGTTCCTCGCCGTGGCGGGCCCGGGTTCGATCGTTCGGCACTCGGGCTTCGGGCTCGGTCTGGCGGGGGGCGCTCTCCGCGTCGAAGCCGGCTCGCTGGTGCTTTCCAACGGGATCTTCGTTCCACTGATCGCGGACCCCCTCCTGCCGAGGCGCGGGATCCGGGCCGAGGCCGATTGCCGGCTCGAGACGAACCGGGTGAAAGAGATCTCCCCGAGCATTGGCGTCGATGCGGAGATCGGGGCGATGCTCGTTCGAAACGTCGTTCAAGGCGACGTCGTGGTCGCCGGTAGCGGCCAGGTGCAGGGCAACGCGATTCTGTTGGAGTCCGGCGGCAGCCCGAGCTTCGCGCTCACGCTGGGTCCTGGGACCACCTATCGCGAGAACGTCGTCGCCGCGACGCTCGCGACGGCCGACCCGGTCGGGGGCAGCCTGTTCCTCAACATGGGAGAGAACGCATGCGACGAGAGCACGGCGTCATGTCCGTGATCCGGCGGCGGGCGATGAGCGTGATCGGGGCGGCGGCCTGGACGCTGGCCGCGAGCGGCGCGCATGCGACCGACGGCTTCGTCGAGATCAATCAGATCTGTGCGACGTTGACGGGCTGCTTTCCCGGCGACAACCCAGGATTTCCGGTGATGGTCGACGGCAGTGCGGGGCGACACTACCGGCTGTCCAGCGATCTCACGGTTCCCGACGGCAGCACGAACGGCATCGTCGTCGCGGCGGACGGTATCGAGATCGATCTCGGCGGCTTCGCTGTGCTCGGGTCCGTCGACTGCACTGGATCCCCGATCGTGTGTACGCCGAGCGGCGGCACGGGCATCGGCATCTCGGCGGCGAGCGCTTCGATCCGAGGCGTGTCGGTCCATGATGGGTCGATCTCGGGGCAGGGCGAGGCCGGTATCCGGCTCGGCGACGGGACGATCCTGCGCGTGCTTCGCGTCCGGTCGAACGGGGGCGTCGGCGTCGACGTCGCCGACGGCTCGGTCGTGCTCGATGTCGTCGTCTCGTCCAACGGCGGCGGCGGGATCCGAGCGGACGCCTCGCGGGTCGCGGACGCGCTCGTGGCGGCGAACGGCGGCGACGGGATCCATTCGGACTTCGGCACGCTCGAGGGAAACCAGGTCGTTCGAAACGGGGGCGTGGGCCTGGCCGTGAGGGCGGCGGTCGTCCGAAGCAACACGATCGAGGCCAACACCCTCGACGGGGTGCTCGATGCGGGCGGTTCGTTGATCCTCCGCAATGCCGTCAACGGCAATCTCCAGGACGGGATCGAGACGGGGGCCGGGGCATCGCTGATCGGGAACGTCGCGCGGGGCAACGGCGGCTTCGGAATCCGGCTGGCCGCGGGCTCGAGCTTTCGCGAGAACACGGTCGCGTCGGCGGGCGCGAAGACTGTCGCGAATGCCGGCGGCCTCGATCTCGGTGCCAACAGCTGCAATGGAGTCGCGACATGTCCATGATCGACGGGGCCGCCAAGCGCTCATTCATGTGCGAATGGGTTTCGATCGTTCGGAGCCGCCGAGGCAGTGTCGCGACGTGCGGCGGCCTGTTCGCGGTCGGCGCTTTGCTGCTCTCGGCGATCATTCATGCGCCGCCGGCGCGCGCCGGCGACGGGGTGCGCGAGATCAATCAGACCTGCGCGGTCCAGACGGGCTGCTTCTCGGGGGATGCGGCCGGCTTCCCGGTGACCATCGGCGGCTCGGCCGGGCGCGCCTTCCGCCTGACGAGCGATCTCCTCCTCGCCACGGCGACGGTCGACGCGATCTCGATCAGCGCGTCGGACGTGGATCTCGATCTCGCGGGCTTCTCGATCCGCGGCCCCGTGAGCTGCAGCGGCGATCCGATCGACTGCACCCCGTCGAGCGCATCCGGAGTAGGCGTGAGCAACTCGGGGCTATTCAACGGCGTGTCGGTCCACGGGGGCAGTGTCGTCGGCATGGGGGTGGGCGTCTCGCTCGGGAATCGGGCGGTCGTGCGCGAACTGCGGGTGCGATCGAATAGCCTGGAAGGAGTCAAGGCGCTCGGCGACGCGAAGGTCGAGAGCGTTCTCTCCTACCAGAACGGCAATGCAGGCATCTCGATCTCCAGTGGAACCGTCTCCGGGAGCATCAGTCAGGACAACGGAAAGGCGGGTCTCTTCTACAGTGGCTCGGCGGGGACTACGGGGACGGCGCGGAACAACGCCGTGCGCGCGAATGAAGACAGCGGAATCCTGGCACTCGGGACGCTGCTCGCTTCCGGGAACGTCTCGACCCTGAACGCCGGCGACGGGATCACAGGCCGGATCGGATCCCAGGTCGAGAGCAATATCGCCAGCGGCAACAGCGGAGACGGGATCCAGGTCTCGAGCGAATCGGCGATCCTCGACAACGTCGTGCGTGCGAATACGGGATTTGGACTGCGGGCGACCGGCAATCGCCTGGCCTATCGCGGCAATACGATCAACGGGAACGCGGCGGGGACGGTCTCGGTCGTCGCCCCGGCGGTGAACCAGGGCGCGAACGCCTGCAATGGGGTGGCGAGCTGCCCGTAGCGGGTGGCGCGTAGGATGTACAAGAGGCCTTTTCCCTGCCGCCGGTAAGGGTCATTAGGTCAACTGGACTCGGTCCGGGCCGGCGACCCGGCCCTGTGTGTGCAGGACAGGTCGAGCCTCAATTCTGACCGCGACGCAAGCTCAGTCCTGCTAGACCGAGGAGCATCAAGAGGGCTGTGGAAGGCTCGGGGATGACTGCGATCCAACCTTCACTTTGGCCGGATGGATTCTTGCCGTTACCGACGAAAACTAAGCCATTCGCGGAGATCGCCCGGGCTTCCTCCAGCGTCCAGCCAGTGAGGTCGAGGCCATAGGTTGTCGACAGCACCGATTGAAGGTCTCGCATTCCGTTGGTGGCGTCCCAAATCATTGCGCGAAATCCCAATGCGTTGCTGGCCGCACCGACAACGATCGACCCATCCCAGGAGGCATCCGCGGCAAAGCTCTGAAAACTCCCTCCTGTGAGGTCACCAAGCCCGACCATGCCATCCGAAATCGTCCAGCGGAATGCTTCTAACCCAGCGGCCGAGACGCTCTGCCCCACGATCGCTGAACCGTCGCCCGATATTCCGTGGGCAGCGCTGTAGACGCTCCCGCCGGCGAGGTCTCCGAGGCCAATCATCCCGCTAGCTGAGGTCCAGCGAAACGCCTGGTCTCCGAAGGCCGAAGTCCCCGTACCGGCGATCACCGATCCGTCGCTGGAGATACGGACGGAGGAACTTCTGAAGGCGCCACCAGGCAGATCTCCGAGTCCGACCATGCCCCCGGCGGGCGTCCACCGAAACGCTTCTTGGCCTAATGCTGAACTGCCCGAGCCAGCGAGGATCGATCCATCACGAGAAACTCCGGCGACGTTGCTGCTAAAGGCACCTCCGGGCAAATCGCCGAGCGCGATCATGCCGCCGTCCTGGGTCCAGCGAAATGCCTCGAAGCCCAATGTCGACCGGCCAATACCCGTGACGACTAAACCGTCTCCTGATACTCCATTCGCAAAACTGGTAAACGAGCTACCTGGAAGATCACCAAGACCAACGATTCCTTCACCTTGCGTCCAGCGGAAAGCCTCTACCCCGGAGGTCGAGTTGCCTTCCCCGACGACCACTGATCCGTCGTCTGAGGCATCTACCATACGGGAGTAGAAAATCCCTCCAGAGAGATCACCTAAGCCTGAGAACGTTGCTGCGTACGAAGCGGAAGAGGTCGCTAGCAAGAGCGCGACCGTGGCAAGGCCTAACAGGTTCAGATTACGGCGCATGACGTTTCCCTTCCCAAGGAAATCAGTGGTCTGACCAACATACACCGGGCGACGCCGTGAAGTACAGCTCAAAAATGATAGTTCTAGATGGGCCGCCGGCGGGCTCACGCGATCCTTGATCGCGCGACCGGGTGGCAAGGCTCTGGGCGGACTTTGAGCGTGCTAGACGGTCGCCCCTGGACATGTGACGGGGCGCTTGAGCAGGCCGACCGCTGCCCGACTAATCGGTGCCAATCGGCACGGGATCGCTTCCGCTGAACCCGTGGCGGAGACTGGCAGGCTTGCACAAGTCCACGTCCGTGTTGGAGCTTTCGGCTGCTTGCAGGGCTCTGCGAAACTAACCGGAGGACTTCAGCGATGATCTGGACTCTCGACCTGACCCTCAAGATCCGACGACGCTCCTTTGCGATCCAGGACGCTTGCGGCCCTGTTCGATGGGGCCGTGAGGTGTTCCCCGACGGGTCGATCCGCTGGCACTTGGGGCCTGTCGAGTTCTCATCATGGCCGACCCGGACGGCCCGCGGAGGCCCTTGCGTATCCGGGCAAGGGGTGAACGACTGGGGACCGGAACGGCTGAAGGTCGGGATGCTGCTCGGCGGCAGGCAGATCGTCGAAGCTGGACTGGCGGACGAGGTCGTCTGAGCTTGAGGGAGTCCTGCTCACCAGTAGGGCTCCCTGCAACTGCCCACCATAGGAGCCCCAGCTGTTGCTTTTGAATCGCTGACCAAAGGAGAAGTACCCGCGTCAGTCCGGTCCGATCGGGCTGGCCGACTCGACCTGCCATCGACTTGTCCCCGGCGGGCAGCTGAGGACCGCGTGACTTCCCGAGCGAGCGCCCAGTAGCGAGGTCAATGGATCGTCGAGGCTGGACTGGCGGACGAGGTTATCTGAGTGAGGGGGCTCCAAGGAGAGGTGGGGCCCCTTCAAAATCCCTGACCTTAGGAGCCCAACCTGTCGCTCGCTGGGAAGCAGATTGTCGAGGCTAGTCCGGCCGACGAGGTCATCGAATCGGAGGGGGTGGGCCGCAAGGGAGTCCCCATCAATTTAGGAGGAGAAGCCTGCTCCCTTCTAAATAGCCCCCCATCAGAAGAGAAACCTCCCCCCCCTGCGCTTCGCAGCCGCCGCAAGCTGCCGCCGTTTGGATCCCTGCCTTGCCCCTTGGGGCTCGGTCTGATCCCGCCCAGAACCAGCCACAACTAGGAAACGACCCCATGTCCAGAAACGCCATCGACCTCCACGTCAGGGTTGACCGCGACCGCCTTGCCCGTTTGCAGATAGCAACTGGTCACATTGGCGAGGCATCCGCGCTTGCTCGGGCCGGCCTCGAAGCCCTGGAGCGCATGATCGTGGCGCGTAGGATGTACAAGAGGCCTTTTCCTGCCGCCGGTAAGGGTCACTAGGTCAACTGGACTCGGTCCGGGTCCGAGTTGGCGCGATGGGTCGGCTGTTCGGACGGTGCTGAATAGCCCGATTGCCTATTGGGACTTCGTCGCGAGCGGGGTGAGGCAGCTGCCGTATAGCCTAATTCATGCTCTGAGCTGGTTCGTTCTCATGCTCGAGGTCGGGTACTTCTGGCTTATCTGGAGTCCTTGGACGAGGCCGCTTGCATGGGCGGCCGCAACTACGATGCATGTCGCTATCTGGGCGACGCTCAGCCTCCACACCGTCACGGACCCGTTCCTCGTGGCTCAGATCTTGACGTTTGACGTATCGTGGTTCTTCTCGCGCTCGCAGAATCGATTGTCGAGCTAATCGATCCGATGCCCCGTATATCCGGGACAATCGACCTTTGCGGTCGGCTGCAGCCGTATTCCCTTCGGGGCGTTTGTCGGCCGCGTGAAATCTTCTTGATCGACCGGTCGAATCCGTCCATTATGTGGATATCGAGCGGCGTCACTGAGTAGTTGCGTGGCGAACAGGCTCTGGGAAGCAGCGGTCAACCGAATTCACGCCTATTGGCTTGTTAGTGATCGAGGGAGGCTGTAGTTGATGACGCGTCTGTTCGGCTCCGGACAAGAAGGCCGCGCCCCGCTCATTGGGTCTATCTCAGTCCTTCGCTCAATCAGCAGGTCGATCTTGCGCCCTGATTCGCGCCTAGGACTCGGTGTTATCGCCATTTTTAACCTCGTGCTGTTATTCGATATCCAGGCATTGAGTGCCTCGATCATCACCGAATCCGGCTACCACGAGTTGTATCCCGGGGACGGGCCGCCCGGGGGCCTGCAGTTCCAGTCATTCACCGTGCCATTTGCCGCATCGTATTCTGCTGTCAATCCCATAAATGGAGCGAGCGTGAGTGGCAGCTATCAGGTTTCTGCCTCCCAGATCAGCATCTCCTATGACCTTTCTCGTCCACCAACCCAACCGCTACCGCCGCTCGAAATGGCGCTGGCTGACGGATATGTCGATTTTACGGTCGACGAGGTCGTTCAGTATGTCCTGTCGGCGGAGATGACAGTCGTCGATTCAGAGGGCCGAAACACGACTCAGTGGCTAAGGCTTTTTCAGAACGGTGCGATCGTATTCAACAATTCTCAGCTCAGTCACTCAACACCAAACGAGCACTTCGTACTCGGTGAACAGGGTGGTGATTTCGACAACATCTTGGTCGGCACGATGACTGGAACTCTGTTACCGGGGCGATCGTATCGGCTGCAGTACTACTCGAGATTACTTGACGAGCCCTCCCCCAGTCTGCAGACCGCAACGGCGACCGGATTCTATCGACTCGCGATTGTCCCTGAGCCCTCGGCGGCAATTCTGATTGCACTCGGGATGCTCGGCCTGGCATCGTTCAGGAGCTACGCTCCGCGCTCGCGCGAGACGCATGTCTCGTTGGTGTCGTTATTGCCTCCAACGGATGAATTGACGTCTTCATGAGTCCGTAGGTGATCGAACGCTGTCCAGCTCAGGCAATCGATGACGTCCCAGGCGTGAATGCGCGGATTCTGCACGAAAGCGACATCCGTGGCGACCAGTCGTCGGCGATCGTCGTGAGATTGGGGTGGGGAGAATTTGATCTCCCGAGCGTGACCAGTTGCGGTCAAGTCAAGGCAGTTGGTCGAATGATCCACTCAACACGAGATAGACGGCCGAACCGTGCTCGTTTTCGGACTTCGCAACGGTTGCACCCACGATTTGGACGTAGCGCGTAGGATGTACAAGAGGCCTTTTCCTGCCGCCGGTAAGGGTCATTAGGTCAACTGGACTCGGTCCGGGGCGAATTCAAGCTTTCCCGCCGGCCAACGAGCTACCGATCCTGCGCCGCCCCCGGGACATCCCTATCGCGAGCAATGGAATCCCCGACCTACCGGATCCGGGATTCGATGAGTCCCCGACTCGGCCATGCCGATCAGGCGCCCTCGTCCTCGATCGGAGGTTCGTCGGCCGATTGGTCGAACTCCCACCCCGGATCGGATTGTCTCTCGACAAACGTCCCCTCGGACGCCCGATCGTCCGGCTCAGGCCCCTTTTCGATCGCGTCGGCTGTCGCGAGCGGCGGAGCCCGAGGTGGGAGCGCCAGACGCTCGAGGATCCTTTGCGCGACGCTCGCCTCCGTGATGGCGGCGAGGAGTCGCATCCGTCCGCCACATTTCGGACAGCGAAGCGCGTCGACCTCGAAGACGCGTTTCAGCAGTTCCGCCCAGGCGATCCGGCGAGGTCGCAATTCCTCTCGCTGTGCATGCCCCTCTTCCTGAGTCTCTAAGAGGGAGACGGCACGATCGACGAACACCTCGCTCTCCCCTCCCCCATCACCCGGGCCGACGACGACGGTCCGGGCGACGGTCGACCCGGCCTCCGATTCTGCAGCGGACCAGGCGCTCGACGTCATCTCCTCGGTGCCGCTCCCCGCCGCCACGACCCGATCCCGCCCGCTCGCACACGGTGCGAGCACGCCGTGATACCGGACCTGATGCGCCCTCGGCGGCGGGATCAGCGGCGCCAATCGCTCGAGCAGCTCCCGCCGCTCCATCACGACGTGGGTCGTCCCGTCTCGCCAGGGTGTCTTGAGGCGATAGGCGATCCGTCCGTCCGTCATCTCCTCGAGTCGGCCGAGCGCCAGCGGCGGGCGGGCGACATAACGACAGAGCCGCTCGAGGCGCTGTCGATCCCGAGCCGGAACGGCGACGTCGGCGTGCAGGCTCATGCCGCCCTGGCGAACGCAGCGGGGCGGAACCTGGGCCCTCGCCTCGACGCCCGCCTCTTCTTCTCCGACCGGCTCGACCCGATCGCCGAGGCGTCGCCACGGCTCGCCTGCCTCGGGTCCCGTCGCGATGCGGGAGCGGATCGAGGCCGCTCCGAGCGCGGCCATCAGGGGATCGTCCTCCGCAAGCGGATCGGCGTCATCCCCCGCCCCGGTTCGCTCGAGCCGTTGCCGGATCCGGATGGCAGTCCCCGCCAATACGCGCGACGTCCTCGGTCTCCGGAGGCGGCAGGGCCACGAAGTCGCCCGGGCGATGCGAAGGACCCGGATAGACGCCATCCAGCACGAGGGTATGGAAATGCGGCGCCAGGTTGAGCGCCGACCCGAAGCGCTGGATGAACGTGACCGAGCCGCATTGGCCCCTGCGGATCCCGCATAGCGCTCTCGCCCGGCGTCGCTGATCGGCGAAAGTGGAACGCAGGAAGCATCGCAGGACCTCGGTCGTGAGCTTCGCATTCCAGGCGCAGCGATACCGGAGCGGATAGGGAAGCGTGAGGACCCACTGCCGGATCGGGACCTCGGGCAGAACGCGATCGACGAGGTGGGCCGCGGTGTCGGCCATGCGGCGACCGCCGCAGGACGGGCAAAAGCCGCGGCCTTTGCACGAGAAGGCGACCACGCGGTCGCATCCACATCCATCACAATGGACCCGGATGAACCCGTGCGCGAGGATGCCGCACTCGAGATAGGCGCGGATCTCGCGCTCGACGAAGCGGGCGACCGGCGCGCCCGCGGAGCGAGCCCGCGCCATGAACGGCTCGAGCTCTCCACGAACCACTTCGTGGAGGAGCGTCTTCTCGGGCTCGTGGCGGGCGTAGTCGGCGAAGGCGAATCATCCGCCGGGACCGGGACGGGGCCGTGCGTCGGCCGCTCAGGAGCATTCCGGCACGCGGCGTCCTGATCGAGTCGTGAACGCTCCTCCACGGCCAGCCGCCACGCGAGATGCGCAATCGCGCACCCGGGGAGACTCGACCCGGCGGCTCGGAGAGCCGGCGTGTCGCACGCCCGCGAGTCCGGACGAGACGCAGCGGTCGATCCGAATGGCCCTGCCCGCGATGGGAAGCATCCCCTCGCTTCCTCGACATGCATCGAGTCGTCCCATCCCCTCGCCGCCAGAGAGAGCGTGTGCTTCCCTACGCCCCATGATCGATCCCCGCCTCCTCGAAGAACGCCGCGACGAGATCGTCGAGAGCTGCCAGGCGCGTCATTTCCCGGCCGATGTCGACGGCACGATCGCGCTCAACCGCCGGACGAACGCCCTGCGGACCGCCCTCAACGAGACGAATCGCCAGCGCAACGAGCATCAGAAGGCCGGCAAGCAGAAGCTCGACCCCGCCGCGCGCGATGCGCATACCGTCGAGGGTCGCCGCCTCAAGGATGAGGTCGCGGCCCAGGAAGAAACGCTGCGCCTCGCCGAGACCGAGCTCGAGGCGGCGCTGCGCGGGCTCCCGAACTTCCTGCATCCCGAATCGCCCCGCGGCGGCGAAGCCGACTTCAAGGTCCTCGCGACCTCGGGGACCCCGCGGAAATTCGACTTCCCACCCGCGGATCACCTGAAACTCGCGACCGCCCTCGATCTCGTCGACTTCGAGCGCGCGGCAAAGGTCGCGGGCCAGAAGTTCTACTACCTGAAGCGTGAGGCCGCGCTGCTCGAGCTCGCGCTCCAGCGCTTCGCCCTCGACCAGATCGTGCCCGAGGGCTTCGTGCCGATCGTGACGCCGGATCTGGCGCGGCCCGACGTGATCGAGGGGCTCGGCTTCAGCCCCCGCGGCGAGGAGAGCCAGATCTACTCCGTCGCCGGCCACGAGCTCTGCCTGATCGGCACCGCCGAGATCACCCTCGGCGGCATGTACGCCGACTCGATCTTCTCCGAAGAAGAGCTGCCGCTGAAGCTCGCCGGCATCTCCCACTGCTTCCGGACCGAGGCCGGCGCCCATGGCCGGGAGAGCCGCGGGCTCTACCGCGTCCATCAATTCAGCAAGGTCGAGATGTTCGTCTTCTGCCGCCCCGAAGACTCGGAGGCGCAGCATCAGGAGCTGCTCCGCCTCGAGCGCAAGATCTGGGACGCCCTCGAGATCCCCTACCGCGTGATCGACATCGCGAGCGCCGACCTCGGCGCCCCCGCCTATCGCAAGTTCGACCTCGAAGCCTGGATGCCCTCCCGCGGCGAGTCGGGCGACTTCGGCGAGATCACGAGCACCTCGAACTGCACCGACTTCCAGGCCCGTCGCCTGAAGGTCCGCTTCCGAAGGACGAAGGACGGCGGCGACGGCAAGAAGAACGAGCTCGTCCATACGCTGAACGGCACCGCCATCGCGAACGCCCGCGCGCTCGTCGCCATCCTCGAGAACCACCAGCAGAAGGACGGGAGCATCCGGATCCCGAAGGCCCTCGTCCCCTACCTCGGCACGGATCACATCGGTCCGCGTTAGGCGGCCCGAGCCGGAATGGCGCGCGCGACCCCCGAACGGCGAGCCCTTCCGTGAGCGCGCCGACCCGCTCGAACCTCGTCCTCGGCACCGCCGGCCACATCGACCACGGCAAGACGGCGCTCGTCCGCGCGCTGACGGGCCAGGACACCGACCGCCTCCCCGAGGAGAAGGCCCGCGGCATCACGATCGAGCTCGGCTTCGCGACCCTCGAGCTCGCGAGCGGGGCGCGCCTCGCCGTCGTCGACGTGCCGGGCCACGAGCGCTTCGTGCGCACGATGGTGGCCGGCGCCTCGGGCCTCGACCTCGTGCTGCTCGTCGTCGCCGCCGACGAAGGCGTGATGCCCCAGACCCGGGAGCACCTCGCGATCTGCGAGCTGTTGGGCCTGACACGCGGGCTCGTCGTCCTCAACAAATGCGATCAGGCGGACGCCGAGATGCGCGCGCTCGCGGAGGAGGAGGTCCGCGACCTGCTGCGCCCGGGGCCCTTTGCCGACGCGCCGATCCTCGCGGCGAGCGCGCGGACCGGCGAGGGCATCGACGCCGTCCGGGCGGCGATCGAAGCGCTGGTCGAAGAGGTGAGTGGAGGAGGAGTCGAAGCGCGGGTCGAGGGCGGGGTCGCGGGATCCGTCGCGAGCGCGGTCGAGGGTCGCCCCGGCCGCGCGGACGACGAGCGCCCCGCACGGCTCTTCGTCGATCGCGTCTTCGAGAAGCACGGCTTCGGGACGATCGCGACGGGGACCTGGTCGGGGCGGAGCCTCGAGACGGGCCGGTCGGTCTCCGTCGAGCCGGGCGGGCGGCGGGCGCGGATCCGCGGGCTCGAGCGCCATGGCGAGGCGGTCGCGGCGGCGGAGTCGGGGGCGCGGATCGCGGTGAACCTGCAGGGGCTCGCGCTCGATCAGGTCGCGCGCGGCGATCTCGTCTGCGAGGAGGGCGCGCTGCTCGCGTCGACGCTCTTCGACGCGGAGCTCCACTGGCTCGCAAGCGAGCGCTTCCTCGAGGAGGCGACCTCCGTCGAGCTGCTCGTGGGCACCACCGAGCGGCGCGCCCGCATCGCCCCCATCGGTGCCGATCCGATCGGCCCCGGCGAGCGCGGCTTCGTGCGCATCCACGTCGAGGGCGAGCCGCTCCATCTCCTGCCCGGCGATCGCTTCGTCGTGCGCGGCTTCGCGCGGGAGGCGGGCGTCGGGGCGACCCAGGGCGGAGGCCGCATCCTCGACGTCGACCCGCCCCATCGCCGTCGCTCGGATCCGAAGCTCGCGGCCGAGCTCGAACGCCTTGCCCGGAGCGATCGGGGCGAGCTCGGCCGCCACGGCGATTCCGTCGGGCACGGGTCTCACGACTCGCACGGCTTGCAGGAGGAGGCCCTGCTCGTCCGCATCGAGCGCGCCGGCCTCGTCGGCACGACGCGCAGCCGCCTCGCGCGCGAGACGGGCTTCGCGGCGGGTGCCCTCGACGCGGCTCTCGATCGCCTCGCCGCGGGCGGCACCGAGGGCCACACCATCGTCCGGCTCGGCGCCGAGCGATGTTTGTCGGCCGCCGCGGCCGCCCGGCTCTCGGCCACGCTGCGGGTCATCCTCGACGAATTCCATGTCAAGGATCCGCTTGCCGCCGGCATGCCCCGGGCGACACTCGCCGGCCGGCTGCCGGACAACGTCCCGAGCGAGGTCGCGAGCGCGCTGATCGCACGGGAGGCCGCGACGGGCTGGCTCGTCGTCGACGAGCAGCTCGTCCGGCGCGCGGATTTCCGCTCGAGCCTCGACCCCGAGCAGGAACGCCTCGCGAAGGCCCTCCTGCGCCGCATCGAAGACGCCGGCCTCGAGGCGCCCGCCCTGCGCAGCCTCGCCGAGGCGCTCGGCGCCGACCCCGCGCGCCTGCGCGCGCTCGCCCACCACCTCGAGCGCCAGGGCGAGCTCGTCGCTGCCCCGGAAGAGCTCTTTTTCGCGCGCGCCAGCGTCGATGCCCTGATCGCCCGGGTGCTCGAGCATTTCGCGCACTCGCCCGAGCTCGACACGCAGACGCTGAAGACCCTGATCGGGGCGAGCCGAAGGACGGCGATGCCCCTGATGGCGCTGCTCGACGATCTGCAGATCACGCGCCGCGACGGCAGCATCCGCCGCCTGCTCCACCGCGAGCCCCGCTTCCCCCGCGGCCGCAGCGACTAGCCCGAAAGACTCGCGATGCCCGCCGCGATCCACGCCTCGAGCCAGCCCGAGAGGGCGCGCTCGCCGAAGAGCGGCGCCGTGCCGAGGAACAGCACCAGCGCACCGCAGACCGCGAGCACGACCTGCTCGTTCGTGAGCGCGGCGCTCGCCGCACGGCGGCCCTCGGCGGGGCGCAGCAGGGCGACCAGAGGTCGGCCGACGGCCGTCAACGCGAGGACCGTCGCGACGACGCCGATCAACAGGAAGCCGCGATGCCCCGCGTGCTCGACGGCCGTCAGCACGTCGCGGCGGGCGACGAAGCCGATCGTGCCCGGGAAGCCCGCCAGCGAGAGCAGGAAGAGCGCGAGCAGCGTCGCGCGCGCGGGGCTCTCGCCGGCCATGCCCGCGAGATCGCCGACGTGCTCGCAGGCGCGCTCGTGATGGGAGAACGAGGAGAGCGTCGTCGACACACCGACGATCGCGATGCTCGTCGCGACGAGCGCCAGCACGAGGGCGGGCCCTCCCTCCGCCCGCGTATCGACGAGCGCGAGCGCCAGGAATCCCGCCTGGCCCACTGCGAGCCAGCCGACGAGCCTTCGCAGCCCCACCTGCACGAGCGCCATCGCATGGCCCCAGACGAGGGTCAGACACGCGAGGAAGCCCAGCCACTCCGGAATCCGTCGTGCGACGTCTGAGGCGAGCTCCGGATCGGCGGGGAGCAGCGCGAACAGCACGCGCAGGAGCACGAGGAAGCAGGCGGTCTGCGCGGCGGTCGCCATGTGGGCGGTGACGTAGGCCGGTGCGCCCTCGTGCAGGTCGGGCACCCAGGGATGGAAGGGGGCGAGCCCGCAGCGCGCGATCAGGCCGACGACGACGAGCGCCGAGCCGAGCTCGAAGAAGAGTGGTCGCGCTGCCGAGGGCTCCGTGAGCAGCGCGAGATCGAAGCGACCCGTGGCGAAGAACAGGAACGCGACGCCGAGGGCGAAGGCGAGGCTCGCGAGCGCGTGGGCGAACAGGAGCTTCACGCTCGATTCCGAGGACGAGAGCCGGCGCGGGTCGCTCGCCACGAGCGCGACCGCGGGCAGCCAGGCGAGCTCGAGACACAGGAACGTGACGAGGAGGTTTCGGCTCGCGATCGCCGCGAGCAGCCCCGACAGCGAGAAGAGCAGCAGCGCGATCGGCTCGCCCGCCCGCGACCGCGCCATGCCGAAATGCGTCAACGAGAGCGCGAGCACGAGGAAGCTGACGACCAGGATCGACACGATCCCGACGGCGGCGAAGGCATCGATCGCGAAGGGCCCCGGCGCCGAGCCCCCGACACGACCGGCCAGCGCGAGGAACACGCCGACCAGCGACAGGACCGCGATCACGCCGAGCCGGATCCCCGAGACCGCCGAGTCCCGCGTCGCCTGCCCGGCCGCGCGCGGGCGCGCGAGGGCATCGACGAACAACACGACGAGAGCGCCGAGAGCGGGGAGGAAGACCGGGCTCATCCGCGCCCCATCTGATGCAGGATCTCGAGCACCGCCGGCTCGATCCGGCGCAGCAGCGGATTCGGGTAGGTGCCGATCGCGAGGATCGGAATCGCGATTGCGACGAGCACCGCGCGCTCGACGCCGTCGAGGTCGATCAGCCCGCGATTGGCGGGCTCGTCGACGGGGCCGAAGAAGACGCGGCGCTGGACCCAGAGCAGGTAGGCCGCCGCGACGCCCATCGCCCCGAGCGCCGCGACCGAGAGCTCGCGGGAGAGGTCGAGGCTGCCGAGCAGGACGAAGAGATCGCCGATGAAGCCGCCGAGCAGCGGGAAGCCCATCAGCGAGAAGACCATCAGCCCGAAGAAGGCCGCGCAGACCGGCATCGGCCGCGCGAGCCCGCCGAAGGCCGCGACCTCCGTCGTCCCCCGCCGTCGCGCCAGCGCGCCGATCATCACGAAGATCGCCGCCGTCGCGAGGCCGTGGGTCAGGAGCTGGACGACGGCGCCGGTCAGGCCCTGCACGTTCATGGTCGCGATGCCGAACATCGCGAAGCCCGCGTAACCGACCGACAGGTAGGCCATCAGGCGCTTCATCTCCTTCTGGACCAGCGCGACCAGCGACGCATAGCCCAGGGCGACGATCCCGATCAGCGCGAGGATCGTGCGCGCCTCGAAGGCCGCGTCGGGGAAGAGCGGGAGCGCGAAGCGCAGGAGGCCGATCGCCGCGGTCTGGGCGAAGCCCGTGACGAGCAGGATCGAGAGCCCCGTCGGCGAGGCGGCGTGGGCCGCCGGCAGCCAGAAATGGAGCGGCACGATCGGGAGCCGCGTCACGAGGGCGAGGGTGAGGATCCAGAAGAGCATGCGCTGATCGGCGAGGCCGATCTCGAGATCGAGGAGCGTGCCCCCGGCCCGGTCGCCGGAGGGCCGCACGAGATCGAGGCTCGCCTGACCGAGCTGGGCCCCGCTCATCTCGGCGAGGGCGAAGACGACGAAGAGCAGACCGGCGAGGCCGACGGACTCGGTCGCCCAGACGCGGGTCGCGACCCGGGCGCGTCCCTCGCCGCCCCAGCGGCCGAGCCAGACGAGGATCGGCGGCAGGCTCTGGGCCCAGAAGTAGAGGAAGCCGTGCAGGTTCAGCGACGTGATCGCGCCGAGCAGGCTCCGACTCGAGCATCAGCACGACGAAGATCCAGCTGCGGACCGACTCCTCGGTCTCGCGCCGCGACGAGCAGCGCGATCGGCACGAGCCCGACCGTCGAGATCAGGAAGCAGAGCCCGATGCCGTCGACGCCGAGCAGCAGCCGCGGCTCCTGGGACAGCGCGCCGCCGACCGTCGCGACGAACTGTGGGCCCAGGCGCTCGGGATCGAAGCGCAGGGCGATGCCGAAGACCGCGAGCACGAAGGTCGCGAAGCCGGTCGCGAGGCCGGCGTCGCGCCAGACGCGCTCGGGCAGATGAGCGATGCCGAACAGCGTCTGCAGCGTGCCGAGCCCCGCGAGCGAGAGCGCGACCAGCGCAGGCAGGGCGACGACGACGAGCAGGATCCGATCGAAGAGCCATTCCATGGGACTAGTCCGCCAGCCAGGCGACGGACAGGAGCAATGCGATCACGCCCAACATCGCATAGCTCTGGACCCGGCCGTTCTGCAGCCGTCGAAGCCCGCTCCACACCATCCGCCGCGCGATCCCGGCGCTCCCCGACACGACGCCGCGGTCGAGCAGCCGCGCCTCGACGACGCCCGCGAGCAGCAGACGCGAGAAGCCCCGCAGCGGCCGGACCAGCAAGCGGTCGATGCCCCGCTCGAGGTAGAGCGTCTCGCGCAGCCCAGCCCGTCGCCGCGTCGAGGATCGGCCGAGGTGCGCGTCCGGGGCGGCGCTGCGCACGCCGCCCCGGAGATAGCGACGCGCGGCGAAGGCGAGACCGACGGCGGTCGACACGAAGCAGGCCCCGATCGTGCGCCAGCGCAGCGCGCCATCGAGGGGCGGATCCGCGGGGCCGCTGAGCGTCCGGGCGAGGAAGCCGCCGACGGTGTCGATCCGCTCGATGCCGAGCAGATCGCCCCAGAACTGGGCGGGCGAGAGCATGCCGACGCTGATCGACAGGATCGCGAGCAACGTCAGCGCATACTGGATCGCGCGCACCGGATCGTGGGCGACGCGCACGTCGGGCTCCTCGCCGTCGAGGATCCTCGGCGCGGGCCCGAAGAAGAGCAGGCCGTGGGCCCGGCCGAGGGCGAAGGCGAGCGCGGTCATCCCGACGAGGCTCGCCGCGAAGATCACCGGATGCCCGACGGCGTCGATCCAGGCGAGCAGCTCCTCCTGCGCGAAGAAGGTCCCGAGCGGGAACAGGCCGACGACCGCGAGCCCGGAGATCGCCGCCATCGCATGGGTCCAGCGCATCGAGCGCGCGAGGCCGCCGGGCTTGCGCAGGTCGGTGTCCCCTTTGCGCTCCGCCTGGACGACGCCGAGCACCAGCACCCAATGGGCCTTGGCGTAGGCGTGCGAGAGCAGCAGGAACGTCGCCGTCGACGGGGCACCGAGCCCGATGCCGATCAGGACGAAGCCGAGACTCGCCGTCGTCGACGCGGCCACGAGCCGTTGCAGGTCGAGCTGTGTCGCCGCCGCGAGCCCGCCGAGCACGACGCTGCAGGCGCCGACCCAGACCAGGATCGTCATCGAGACCGGCCCTGGTCGAGCAGGAAGGAGAGCCGAAGGAGCCCATAACATCCCGCCACCACCGTCGTCGACGACTGGATCAACGCCGTCGCCGACGCCGGCCCTGGGCGGATCGGCCAGCCAGAAATGGAGCGGCACCTGGGCGCATTTTCGTCAGATCGCCGCGACGACGACGCCGCCGACGATCAGCTCGAGCAAGGGGAAGCCGCCGCCGCCGAGCCAGCGCGGCAGCTCGACCTGCGAGCCCTCGAGCAGGCGGAACGCCGCGAGCACGCCCTCGAAGGAGAGCGTCGGTGCGCCCGAACGCGCGAGTCCGTCGAAGAGCAGCAGGATGGAGGCGAGCAGCGCGAGGTCGCCGACGCGACCGACGACGAAGGTCGTCGCCCGGCGCGGGCCGCCTTCTTCGATTCGAAGTTGAAAGAGGAAACGAGCTGCGTCGCGACACCGACCCCGGCCCAACCGAAGAAGAACAGGATCAGGTTGTCGGCGAGCAAGAGGACGAGCGTCGAGCCGACCAGCAGGTCGAGCAGCGCGAAGAGCCGGTGGACCTGATCGCTGGCCAGGGCGCCGCCCTGGATCCGGCCGAGCACGTAGAGATAGACCGCGAGCGCGATCGAGGTCACGACGACGCAGCAGACCGCGGAGAGCGGTCGAGGCGCAACGACAGAGGTCGGCGCGGGAAGTTGCGCGCTCCCGACGCCGCCGCCGAGCCAGGGGCCGACGCGGTCGACGATGGCGCGTGGGCCTCCTGTCCGACGAGGTCGAAGACCGAGGCGGCGGAGAGCACGAACGAGATGCCGACGGCGAGGGTCGTGAGAGGAGCCAGACGGTGCGCGGGGCGATCTGGAGGCGCAGCAGACTGATCATCGCCGCATGCAGCAGGGCCGCGGGGAGCGGGAGCAACGCGATCCAGCGGATCGGCGAAGCCGTCAGTCCTCGTCCCATCTGACCACTTTCGCGCCCCCAGCGCCCCATCCCGGGCGGACTGTCCCGTGCGACCCCGACCTCTGCGGCTCGGGTCCGCGGTCCCGGTCCGCGTCCTGCCTAACCCTCGAGCAGCCGTGCTCTCGGCGTCGATCGAGCCCTTGCGCGCGACGCGGGCGAAGACGAGGGCGAGACCGACCACGATCTGCAGACAACCCACGACCGCGACGCAGAGCGCGAGCCTGCCCGCCTTCACCGCCTGCCCCGCCTCCCCGAGAGCAGCCCGGAGGCGATCGAGAGCGCCGACACCGAGGCCCACGCCAGCCCGAGCCCGACCAGCATGCTGACGAGGTTGCGCCGCAGCACGAGCCCGGAGCAATCCGATCCAGAAGAGCGCGAGGGCGCCGAAGACGAGCCATTGCGGGTCGGTCGTCGCGATCGTCATCTCATCCCGCCTCCCGACCTTCGTCGCGCAGCAGCCAGAGCGCCGTCAGGAGCCCCGCCGCGAGGAGGATGCCGACGAGCAGCGCGGAGCCGTTGCCCGCGCGCGAGAAGGAGAGCCTGCCGAGGGCAGTCGGATCGATCGCCGGGCCGTGCCCCCCGGCGGAGGCGGTCGTCGAGCTGTCCGGTGCGAGAGCGCGGCGCGCGATCAGGCGAGGCCCGCCCCTGAAGATCGTGAGCGCCGGCGAGGGCGCCGCGATCGTCCGCCGGGCCGGCGCCGCGAGATGGTCGCGGTCGACGTCGACGAGCATCCAGCCGAAGAGCTGCAGGATCGCGAGCCAGACCAGCCCGAAGAGACACGAAGCAGAGCGCGAGCACTCCGCCCCCGCCGCGAGAAAAGGAGCCCGGAGGGCCGCCATCGCCGCATGGCCCGCGAGCACCGAGCGCCAGGACCTGCCTGAGCACGACCGCCAGAGCGCGCCTACGAGCGCGACGAGAGCGATCTCGACGAGGAGACTCATGCCGCCTCTTCGCGCCGCTTCGGCGAGCAGGGAGAAGGCCGCGACGAGCAGCGGGTTCGAGAAGGCGAGCGGAGCATCCGCCGCGTCACGATCCGGATCCACTGATCGTCGCGGAGCGCGGGCGTCGCCCGCGCCGCCTGCGCGACCAGCGCCAGCACGAGCGCCAGCTTCACGACGAAGACCCCGATCTCGATCACGGCGGCCAGCAGCGCCGGCAGCCCGGACACCGAAGAGCGGCACGAGCGGCGCCACGATCCGCTCGCTCGGGAGGTACGGAATCGCGCCCGCGCGGAGAAAGAGGGCGACGAACAGGGCGGCCCCAGCACGGCGGCGAGACGCTTTCCGCGCGCGCCGCAGTAGAGCTCGCCTCGTCGTCGTCGGGCCGGAGGCCGAGAGCCGCACGCTTCCGCCGACCGGAGACGAGGGCGAGCGGGCGACGGGCCAGGAGGCCGAGCACGGGCCCTGGCGAGCGGCGCCGTCAGCGGCTGACGGAACACGAACCAGGCCGGCAGGCGCAGCGTTCGGCGAACGCGGTCGTGGGCCGGTCGCCCCCGCTTCGGCGAGACCGACGAGGGAGCGAGCGGCGCGAAGAGCGCCTGCTGATCGATCGCGATCGCGCGGGATCCGCAGCGAGCCCGCGTCGAGGGCGAGCGGCGCGAGCACGACCGCGAAGGTCGCCACTGGCGCGAGCACGCGCCCGCGAGCCGCACGCAGGCGAGCTGCGCGCAGACGCTCGGACCCGAGAGGCCGACCGCGACCTGGGCGATCGCCAGGGAGCAGGACGAAGAGGATCAACGCGATGAGGCCGTGCCCCGAGGTCGACGACGACGAGGGGAGCGCGTCCGGGCCCGAGCCGAGGCGGCCGTGGGCGAAGGGCACGAGGGCGAGGCCGCTCGCCGGGCGATGCAGGCGGCGGCCCGGGCGGTGAAGCGGCAGACCGCGGGCGCGTTCGGAGACGATCGCGGCGCGGACGATGCGCGCCCGGGCGGCCAGCGCCCGGGCCACCATCGAGGCGGCCGGGCGGCCATTCGAGCCCGCCGCTCCCAGAGCGCGCGCTGGGGCCCGAAGCCCGGCCGGTCCGCGTGGAGTTGAGATCTGCGCCTTCCGCCTGATCGCCGCATTGGGAGTCAGACGAGCGCCAGCGAGATCGCGGCGAACCAGACGAACGCGAGCGCGATGCCCAACATCGATGGCCCGTCCCGTGACCGGCTCTGATCGTTGCAGCCCGCGAGTTGCCCGCCCACGCGGCGAGCCAGCACCGCGGCGACGGGATCGCGCCCACCGCCTTCATGAGCCTGCGCCCGGCGCCGCGCGTGGGAGCGTCACGAGCAGGATCGGCAGATGCAGAGCGAGAGTTCTTCGACCGCGGCGAGGCTGTCGCGGGCGAGCACCCTGACCTCGAGCAGCACGATCACGGCGGGCGGCACGAGCAGCGCCGAGGCCAGCAGCGGTGCGCTGCATCCGGACCGGATGACG
>JADJOR010000013.1 GCA_016713665.1 Deltaproteobacteria bacterium | reverse complement strand
CGCTCCCCGACTCCGTGGCCGCTCCCGGAACAACCCTTCCGCCGGACGCCATCGGCTCAAGCGCATGGTGGAACTCCATCCAGCCGCCATCCGACCTGAATCAACGACTCCAAGCAATTCTGCCTGAATCGAAGAGCTGGCATGAAGATCTCTTGGTCTTCGGCAGCGACGATGGAAATCGAGGACGTGGCGAGAAGCCGATCGTGTCGCGGAATCTTCGTGCGCGTCGACGCTCGATGCGGCTGGTCGTTCTTTACTGAGAACCTCCTCGAATTCGCGAGGACGCGCAAATTCGTTCTCGTCGCATGTGAGACAGGTCGCGTCTGCAGCCCTACGAGAAGATCTCTTCGTGAAGCAATGTCAGAATCCACGGCCGCACGATTCGTTGCTGATCCGAAAGAATTCCTCGAAAGCCTTTGAGTGAAAAGCGCGCCGCATAACCAGCGAATGAACCAGACGATTCCGCAGCCGAAGCCGTAGCGGCTGCGCCGCCTAAACCGGCCTTCGGCCGGAAGGCGGCTTGTGCGGCTTTGCGCCGGCCGATGTACTCTCGCCGAAACCTTCTAGCGCGGAATCGCAGGTTAGAGCTTCGATCGAAGCTCGAACCTCGCCGCGCTTCAACCCATTGCCCGAACTCAATTCCTTAGCTCGTCGGCCGTAAGCGTGCGTCTCGCTGCGACCTTGTCCGTCGATCTCTCCCCGGGTGATGAGCCAACGCTTTCCCTGGCCGTTAGCGAGATCGTGCGGCCTGAGTGAGTGAGCCGCGCCGCCGAGGCAGGGTCGATGTCGCGCCGTGCATCTCCGGGTGGCTGGACTCCGCGGGCGAGGGAGCTTGTGCTGCGCGCCGTACAACAAGCCGCTGCAGACGGACGAGTCCGAGGGCGTGCGCGGGCGGCCTCCGCCGCCCGCGTAGGGCGTGGCAGCCTTCGGCTGCCGAGGGGGCGGCTCGTGCGGCTTCGCGCCGACCGATGTAGCTTGGCCAAAACTTCCTAGCGCGGACTCGCCGCTGAGCGGCGGTCCGTTATGCGGCGCGAATCGGGCCGTGAAAGTGCATTGCCGATGCGAGGGTTGCTTGCATGGACCGCGATCCTGGCCGTGGGTTGTCAGACCAGTGCAGTCCCCGAGTGGTGCGCGACGCAAGACTCTCGGAACCGTCCTCTCATGCCAATCCATCGAGACCCGCCTATGTATCCCGAGGCGGCAGTAAGTGAAGGAATCGAAGGTCGGGTCCTGATCGACGCACGAGTCGGGCGTGACGGGCGAGTGCTCGAAGCTCATGTCAAGGCTGGCGATCCCCCGGGTCTATTCGATGCTGCAGCGCTCAAGGCCTTCCTTCAGTGGCGATACTGCCCGCTCGATGACAGAGACCCGGACTATCCGTTCCCCGTCGAAGTCTCGATCGTCTTCGCTCTGCCGAGGTAGGACGCGATTCGCGCCGCATAACTAAACGCTGCAGACGGACGAGCCCGCGGTCGAGTCCGTCTCGGGGACGCCGCCCAGACCGGCCTTCGGCCGGAGGGCGGCTTGTGCGGCCTGGCGCCGGCCGCTGTACTCTCGCCGACAACTTCTAGCGCGGACTCGCCGCTGAGCGTTGGTCCGTTATGCGGCAGGCGCGGATCCATGCCGATTGCGGTCTGCAATCGCCAAGACGTCCGGACCCTGAGCGCTGATGATCGAGCTCGTTGTAGGCCACGACCAACCCCGCGCTTGAGCGGCCTCCGGTGCTGTTCCTGGGGTTGCTTGTACGAGTCTTGCGATCAGTCCGGCGAAGCGCCGATGTCGGATGCTTCGCTCTGGGCCAGTTGGATCGCGCCTTCTCCCCAGGTATGCAGTCCGCTCGGATCTTTGCCTCGGTCGAACGGATCGATCTTCCGACGTGACCTCGAAGAACTGACGAGGCGATCGCGGGTCGAGCTGGTGCGATGCCGGCCCGCCGCATAACAAGCCGATGCAGACGGACGAGCCGTGGCCGAGCCCGTCTCGGGACGCCGCCCTAGCCCTGCGCTTCGGCCTGGAGGGCGGCTCGTGCGGCCTGGCGCCGACCGGCTTTCCTCTCGTCGAAACTCTTTAGCGCGGCTCGCCGCTGATCGGCGATCCGTTGTACGGCGCGCATCCGGTTCGGTGTAATCGAGCGAAGAGAAGGCTGACGAAGGCGCTGAGTTTCGAGCGAGCCGTGTAGACCTCGCGGTGTCGAGCTGGCCGAATCAAGCTGAGCTTCGATCGAAGCTCGAACCTCGCCGCGCTTCAACCCATTGCCCGAACTCAATTCCTTAGCTCGTCGGCCGTAAGCGTGCGTCTCGCTGCGACCTTGTCCGTCGATCTCTCCCCGGGTGATGAGCCAACGCTTTCCCCTGGCCGTTAGCGAGATCGTGCGGCCTGAGTGAGTGAGCCGCGCCGCCGAAGCAGGGTCGATGTCGCGCCGTGCATCTCCGGGTGGCTGGACTCCGCGGGCGAGGGAGCTTGTGCTGCGCGCCGTACAACAAGCCGCTGCAGACGGACGAGTCCGAGGGGGTGCGCGGGCGGCCTCCGCCGCCCGCGTAGGGCGTGGCAGCCTTCGGCTGCCGAGGGGGCGGCTCGTGCGGCTTCGCGCCGACCGATGTAGCTTGGCCAAAACTTCCTAGCGCGGACTCGCCGCTGAGCGGCAGTCCGTTATGCGGCAGCCGTGGACTGGCGCGCATCCGACGCATCGGCGTCCATGGAGCGCGAAGAGAAGGTTGGCCGGCTTGTGAGCGACCAGGTCGATGCTGCTGGCTGACGTGGTCGGCCGACCGGCCAATTGATGCTTCCTGGGCGCGATCGTCGCGCGCTGATCTTGGCTGCGCTTCGACGATGCGCCGGCGAACCTCCGATCGCGTCTGATCCTTTCGACAGGATGGGGATTCTCGGCCGCGATGAACTGGATGAGCTTCGCCTCGCCTCATCTCCGGGCAGAGCCTCAGCTCCGACTCCCGAGCGAATTGCCGCCGCGGTTCGGCCTTGGGATCTGGATCTGCCTGTCGCCGGTTCTCGCGGCGGGATCTCTGCGGGCGCGCCCGTCTGCGCCGGCGCCGCATAACCAGCGGCTGCAGACGGACGATCCGTTGGACGAGCCCGTCTCGGGCTTCGCCGCCCTCGACGCTGCGGCCTTCGGCCTCCGCGTAGAACGGCTCGTGCCGGCTGGCGCCGGCCCGAGTACAATCGTCGAAACTCTTTAGCGACGGCTCGCCGCTGATCCGCGATCCGTTGTACGGCGCGCATCCGGTTCGGTCTAATCGAGCGAAGAGAAGGCTGTCGAAGGCGCTGAGTTTCGTGCGAGCGTTGTAGGCGACGCGGCATCGAGCAGGCCGAATCGAGCTGAGCTTCGATCGACGAACGAGATCCGCGGCGATTCAATCGGGCTCCCGAACTCGGCTTAGTAGCCAGTCGGCTGTAGGCGTGCGTCGCTCTGCGACCTTGTCCTTCGATCTCTCCCCGGGTGGAAAGCCAACTCTTTCCCCTGGTCGGGAGCGAGCTCGTGCGACCCTGTGCGAAGACTCGAGGCGCCGAGGCAGGGTCGATGTCGCGCCAAGGTCCTCCGGGTGGCTGGACTCCGCGGGCAACGGAGCCTCTGCTGCGCGCCGTACAACCAGCCGCTGCAGACGGACGAGTCCTAGGGCGTGCGCGGGCGGCCTCCGCCGCCCGCGTAGGGCGTGGCAGCCTTCGGCTGCCGAGGGGGCGGCTCGTGCGGCTTCGCGCCGGCCGGTGTAGGTTGGACGAAACCTTCTAGCGCGGACTCGCCGCTGATCGGCGGTCCGTTATGCGGCATCCAATGACGCGACGCGCATGGCAGATCACATTCGCGGTCCTGAGCCTGCTCGCTGAATCCGCAAGCGCATACGACGTGCCCAAGATGATTGCCGTGACCGTCGATCGCGCCGACGCGCTCGGCTTTTCCGTCTCGGTTCTTCCATACTCGAACGAAGGGGAGCGGGACGTGGTCCTCGCCTTTCCCCGAACGTTGCCTGGAAATAAGACAGCTGTTCGCGTCCAAGTCTTCCTAACAGACCGGAAAACAAGGACTTCTTTGGAACATCCGCCGACTACCCCGTCGGCGTTCCTCCGGATGGAGGATCCCCATCTGTCAGCGCAAGCTATCAACCCGAGCAATTCGATATAGGATTTACCGTCCAATACCGCTGCTCTAACCCGCCTGCGGAGAATCTAAGCTGCGAGGCGTACCAGATTCGTTCAGTTGAGAAGTTCTTACGCCTCGTAGAGAAGAGGACGCCGCATAACAAGCGAATGCAGACGGACGAGCCTCGGACGAGCCCGTCTCGAACTCCGCCGCCCTAGTTCCTCCGCGCTTCGCGCTCCGGAAAGGGCGGCTCGTGCTGGCTGGCGACTACTTATGTACCCTCGCCAAAACTCTTTAGCAACGGCTCGCCGCTGATCCGCGATCCGTTATGCGGCGGGAACAACTGTGCGAGCGGCAGCCGCGTTGCTGATCTCGGCGATGTCAGTCGCGTGCGCCGAGTACGAAGAGAACGAACTTCTCGCGATTACCGCGATTCCGGGCGCGACATCCACTATGAATACGAAGACTTCCTCCTCGCTGAACGAGGAGTCCTATATTCGCTTCGAAGCTATCTCGACGAGCCAAGGACGGTCGACATGAGGGCGATCAATCGGTGGAGAACCTATCGAATGCTCGGCCGACCTGATTTTAAGTCCAATCTGATCTTGAGTCTCTCGTGAAGCGTCTGTCTCTGCAAGTCGACCTTCGAGACTGGACGAACGATGGCTACCAGGACGTTCCCGGCCCTGTTCGCCGAGCGCCAACCCGCCGCATAACTAGCCAATGCAGACGGACGAGCCGTAGGTCGAGTCCGTCCCGCAGACGTCCGCCCCTAACCAGCCTTCGGCTGGAGGGCGGCTTGCGCCTGCAGGGCGGCGACCGCTTTCCTCGTCAAACCCTTTAGCGCGGCTCGCCGCTGATCCGCGATACGTTATGCGGCATCGGACGAGCCTTGGCGCAAGAACGCGAATTCCGTGTATTCGGCGGTGCCCGAATAGGTCTCGGTTGGAACTGGACATGGCCCTTCGCGTCATTCCGCGCTGATGACTTCGGAATCGCGCTTCGCGTTCCCGGAGGCCGATATTCTATAAGGCGAGAGGAGCTGATTTCGCTGATCCTTGGACGATCGCCTTTCTCGATCGGGCTTGAGATTGCCCATGCGAGGGATGATGTGCCGAAACCCTTGATCTTTTGGACTATGGATGCAGATCGTCTTGAGTCGGCGCTCAAGGCTCTGGGCTATACGGTGTCGAGGAAGAGGTCAGCCGCCAGCTTGTAGCCAGACGCCGCATAACAAGCGAATGCAGACGGACGAGCCTCGGACGAGCCCGTCTCGGGTTCCGCCGCCCTAGTTCCTCCGCGCTTCGCGCTCCGGAAAGGGCGGCTCGTGCCGCCTGGCGCCAGACTGTGTACTCGGCGAAACTCTTTAGCAACGGCTCGCCGCTGATCCGCGATCCGTTATGCGGCATGTCCAGATGCGCAAGACCCCACCGCGACAGGTTTGGCTCGCAACCCTTCTGATGGGTGGTTCCGCAGTCTGCCTCGTTCCATCTCCCCGAGGTTGGGAGTCCTGCGAGCAAGTTCGCGCCGAGGAACGACGCCTGAATTACCTGGACTGCAACGGACCTGGGGACGGCTTCGCGATCCCCTCAGGCATCCCGGAGCCAACAGCTCTTCTCGATTTAGTCCTCGCTAGACAACTTCAAGCAGCTCAGGGACGACTTGACGAAGACGTCGCTGAGGCCTCATCGCGGCTCGAGCAGCCCGCTTCCGCAATTTCTGGTCCCAGGTGATCAGGCGCGACGTGCCTAGACACGCCGCATAACCAGCGGCTGAACCAGACGAGTCCGCTGCCTTGCGCGGGCGGCCTCCGCCGCCCGCGTAGAGCGTGGCAGCCTTCGGCTGCCCAGGGGCGGCTTGTGCGGCTTTGCGCCGGCCGATGTACTCTCGCCGAAACCTTCTAGCGCGGAATCGCAGGTTATCCGCGATCCGTTATGCGGCGGGAACAACTGTGCGAGCGGCAGCCGCGTTGCTGATCTCGGCGATGTCAGTCGCGTGCGCCGAGTACGAAGAGAACGAACTTCTCGCGATTACTGAGTCCGGCCCAGTTGCCGTCGACTCAAAATGCGATCAAGTCGCAGTGCCTCGACTGTCGCTCCGAGTCGACCACAAGCGGTGCCGCGATTCCGGGCGCGACATCCACTATGAATACGAAGACTTCCTCCTCTCGCTGAACGAGGAGTCTATATTCGCTCGAAGCTATCTCGACGAGCCAAAGACGGTCGACATGAGGGCGATCATCGGTGGAGAAACCTATCGAATGCTCGGCCGACCCGATTTCAAGTCCAATCTATTCTGTCAGTCCGTAAGCTTCTTGAAGTCTCTCGGCAAGTCGACCTTCAAGTACTTGACGAACGACGGCTACCAGGACGTTCCGGCCCAATTCGTTCGCGAGTGCCAACCGCCGCATAACCAGCCAATGCAGACGGACGAGCCGTAGGCCGAGGCCGTCTCGCAGACGCCGCCCAAACCAGCCTTCGGCTGGAGGGCGGCTTGCGCCGCCGGGCGGCGACCGCTTTCCTATCGTCAACCTCTTATAGCGCGGCTCGCCGCTGATCGGCGATACGTTGGTGCGGCCGCTCCATGCAGACTCCTTTACTAGGTGCGATCTTTCTCGCTGCCGCAGCCGTTATGGCATGCGCGTCGGGAGAATCGCTTCCGACCCCCGTCGCGCCGACGAGCACGGCAGCTGAAGTCTTTGAGCAAGCCTTCTTCTGCGGCGACAAGGACGAATTCGCGAAGGGACTCGTAACTGTCGGTCGTGCGCTCCAAGAGGGTTGGAGAGCGGTTGCAGACAATCCGACCGCGCGGTGCAAGATCAAGATTCAGACAGATCCTCGCGGAAACGTCATCGGACATACCGTTGAGGAATGTGAGACTCCCCAGACGATTGAAGCAGCCCTAGCCGCCGCGAGCCCTGTCCCTCTTCCAAGCAATCCCTGTATTCGAGCTCAGGTGGAAAGCATTTCATATGAATTGTCTTCCAAGGACGAAGAGAAATGACGCGCGGCCGCATAACAAAACGCTGCAGACGGACGAGCCCGCGTGGAGCCCGTCTCGGGGACGCCGCCCAGGCCGGCCTTCGGCCGGAGGGCGGCTTGTGCGGTCTGGCGCCGGCCGCTGTACTCTCGCCGACAACTTCTAGCGCGGACTCGCCGCTGAGCGTTGGTCCGTTAGGCGGCGGACGTGACCCTTGTAGTTGTACGAACAGGAACGTGGCTGTACGACGGTTCTGTCGATATGCCAGTCGACATCATCGGCCTCGACTACGATTTCTGGTATCAAATAGGAAAAGCAGATGACCAACTCGAACCCGGCGAAGAGCCCGAGGCGCTGTCTCCCGAAGGGTTCCTCTACTACGTCAGATTCCGGCTCGCCGGAGACCCTACCGAGCCTACATGGGTCGATTCCCCCGGACGATCGAGTGTCGATGCGGCGATGCGCGACGCCCAGGGGAAAGCACCAAGTGCGATCTCTTGGAAATGATCGTCTCAATCCGCCGCATAACCAACCAATGCAGACGGACGATTCGTGGTCGAGGCCGTCGCATGCTGCGCCGACCTCGACGCTCCGGGCTTCGCCCTCCGCGTAGGCCGGCTCGTGCGGCTTCGCGGCGACCGCTGTACCCTCGTCAAACCTTTACAGCGCGAATCGCCGCTGATCGGTGATTTATGCGGCGCGCCCCGAGCCAAGACGTGAGGCCTCAAATTGCATTGGTCGACCGACGAGATGCATTCGACAGTCCAAAGGATACCCGTCGCGCTACGACGAGTGACGGTGCTTCTGGTTGTTGTCTCAACGCTGGGTGGGTCGAGTCCTGAGCCCCCTAAACTGGACAACTTCCTGCATTTGGTCCCCGGAACCGCAAGGCGACTCCCATCCAACGTTCAGAAGACCTTGAGCGCAGCCGCGGAGGACTTCCGGGCGGTGCAATCGGGAAGAACTCCTCTAAATGCGAAGCTCGATGTCTCGCGCCCGCTTCCGGCCGACGGAGGAACCACGTATTGGTCTGGTGCCGGCTACCAGGTGACCGTCGTAAAAGCCTTGACGACTCTCGGGGGTGTCGACGACTACATGTACGGCCCAATTCTGGAGTTCTCATCGGAATTGATTGACGGTAATGCCTCCTCAATGAGCTCGGTTTCGTTCTATTCCTTCGAGGAACTTCGAACGCTTCTAAACGAGAAGTAGGCGCCGCATAACCAGCAACCGTTGTTCAAGCCTGTTGAGCAGCCCTCCACTCGGACCCATCCCGAACGATTGCGTTGAGGATTGTGAGCAGCTTTCGAGCCACGGCGATGAGGGCGACCTTGCCTGGTTTGCCGGCTGCCTTCAGTCGGTCGTAGACGACTTTGAGCGTCGGGTTGAACCGGGAGGCGATGAGAGCGGCCAGGTAGAGCGCCGTGCGAGGGGCAGCGCGGCCTCCGTAGATGCTTCGCTTTCCGCTCTTGCGCCCACTGTCCTTGGCGAACGGCGCCAGCCCGGCCAGGGCCGCGACCTTGCGGCGGTCCAGCTTCCCGAGCTCGGGGAGGTCCGCCAAAAGCGCCCGGGCCGTTTTGGCTCCGACCCCGGGACGGTTTGCAGCCGGTCGAAGCGAGTCTTCTGTTCGGCATCCTCGGCGATCGCCGCGTCCAGGAGCGAATCGATCTTCTCAACCCGATTCTCGAGGATCCGGATGAGGCTTTCCTGATCGGCGCGAAGCCAACGGGGCATCTGCTCCCGGCGGTTCTTTTCCATCGTGATCATCTGAATCAGCTGTCGACGCCGTGCAGCTAATTCGCCCATGCGGCGTTCACGCTCGCTTCGAGCCGGAACCAGCTTCGGCTCCACCTTTGCCCCGTATAGGGCCAGCAGTCGCGCATCGATGGCGTCGTTCTTCGCCAGCACGCCCATGCCTTTGCCAAAGTCTCGAGCTCGCTTCGGGTTGATCCGGACGACCGGAACGCCCGCATCGCTCAGAGCCTGGAAGAGCAGCCTCTCGTAGCCGCCCGTGGCCTCGAGCACGACCCGATCGAGCTCGAGCGAGCGAAGCTTTCGAACCAGCCGGCGTACGCCGGCTGGGGTGTTGGGGACCTGCCGAACCTCGCCTCCCGAGTCCAGCGTCCAATCCAAGTGATCCTTAGAGACGTCGATCCCCGCACAGCCGGCCATGTTATGGTCTCCCGATCGACGCACTCGCGCTCTTGGATACGGGCTCTCGGGCCCTGGCAACCGTTCGAGCTGATGTCGTCGAGTGGAGCGGTGAACCGAGCTAGTTAACGGTCTCCTTGCGGGACCCAGCGAATTTCGGTCTACCGACTCCGAATGAAGGCCGGCAGGGAGCGCCTACTCCCTGTCGGCTACTTCGTTTCGGGGGAGAGTTTGCAATAAGAGCGAATGCAGACGGACGAGCCTTGGACGAGCCCGTCTCGAACTCCGCCGCCCTAGTTCCTCCGCGCTTCGCGCTCCGGAAAGGGCGGCTCGTGCTGGCTGGCGACTACTTATGTACCCTCGCCGAAACTCTTTAGCAACGGCTCGCCGCTGATCCGCGATCCGTTATGCGGCGCGCTCGGTTGCCATGCAAATCGTGCTAGTCGGATTGACTGTATTGATCGTAACCCTCTCGCTGGAGAGGTGGTTCTCCGGGCGCTGCTTGCGAGCGTTGAGACGCGACTTCCCTGACCTTTGGGAGCATACCGGGAGACGGACCATCTGGACGGACATGCACTTGAGCTCCGCAAAAGAGACCATCGACTATCTCTCGCTCCGTCGATACGAGGAGCGTGGAATCCCTTCCGAGATCGATTTCTGCAATCGTCATCGAAGCTGGGTTATCTGGTCCTACTACCTAGCTTGTGCAGGGACCGCCGTATCCTTAATGACTCTCCCGTGGATCATTCGTTGGATAAAATCGTTTGATTCCTAAATCAGAAATCGCGCATTGCGCGCCGCATAACCAGCGGCTGCAGACGGATGATCTTGCCCCGGTAAAGTGGACACGAAGTTAAGCGGCAGATCGTAGTCTTTCGTACTCCTCGGGCGAACGATAGTCAAGCGAAGAGTGCAGCCGGATCGTGTTGTAGAAGCTCTCGATGTACTCGAAGATCGCGAGCCTCGCTTCTCTCCTCGTCTTGTAGTGGGCGTGGTAGATCCATTCGGTCTTCAGCGTGTGGAAGAAGCTCTCCGCCGCGGCGTTGTCGAGACACTGCCCCGGACGACTCATGCTGCATCGCTTCCCGTACTCATCGAGAAGGTCCTGGTAGGCTGCGGAGCTGTACTGGCTTCCGCGGTCCGTATGGTGGATCAGGCCGGGGCGAGGTCGTCGCGTCTCGACCGCCATGGTCAAGGCCTCGAGAGTGATCTCCTGCTGAGGCGTACTCGAGGTCGACCAGCCGACGATCTTCCGCGAGTGCAAGTCCATCAGCATCGCCAGATACAGCCAACCCTCACCCGTTCGGAGCTGGGTTACGTCGCCTACCCAGACGCGATCCCTTCGGGTCGAAGAGAACTCTCTCTGAAGCAGGTCGGGCGCCGCCGGGTGCTCGCTCCGGGTCGTCGAGATCCAGCGGAACTGCTTCATGCAACGCGCTCTGAGGCCTTCCTCTCGCATGATTCGCGCGATCCGATGCCGGCCCCAGGACTGGCCCTGTCGACGAAGCAGTCGATAGATCCGCGGCGATCCATAGATGCCGTGGGCTTCACGATGGGCCCTTCGCACCTGGACCGAGATCGCCTCGTCCTCGACGATGCGACGACTTGGCGGACGACCCTGCCAGGCGTAGAACCCGCTGCGGGAGACCTTCAGGACTTCGCACATCTTGCCTACCCGGAAGGTCTCCCGGTGCTCCTGGACGAACCTGAACTTCACTTCTGGTCGTCCGCAAAGTAGGCCAGTGCTTTTTTCAAGATGTCCCGTTCCTCGGTGACATCCTTGAGTCGAGCCTTGAGCTCCCGGATTTCGTCGGTCTCGGCTCTCGCCTTCCCCTTGCCGGGGAACGGCTCAGGCGACTCGCCCTCGAGCTTGATGTCTCCAGTACTGGAGCAGGCTCCGCGCGATCCCTAATGAGCTGGCGACTTCCGTCAGCGTCTCACCGCGGCGAACCATCGCCACGGCGTCCTTCTTGAACTGGGAGTGAACGTCCTTCGGACGCGGGCTGATGCTCTCTTCGACATGAACACCTCTCTCGGTCATGATAGACCGGTTGGGTGTCCACTTATCGGGGCAAGGTCAGACGATCCTTGGACGAGTCCGTCGCGGTCTCCGCGGCCCTCGATCCTCCGCGCTTCGCGCTCCGGATAGGGCGGCTGGCGTCGGATTCTGTACCCTCGCCGAAACTCTTTAGCAACGGCTCGCCGCTGATCCGCGATCCGTTATGCGGCAGCAGGAAATGCGGTGCCTTTGCAAACGACGTCGGACTACAACCAGGCATTCGCTCTTGTTCGAGAGGTCATCTCCGAGTGGGATCCGTATTGCCTCCTTGCGAGTGGGGCTCCGAAAGACGAGTTCGATCACGAGATCGCGGAACTCGTCGGCTCGATTCCCAGAATCCGAAGCGAAAGCGGAGCTGCGCAAGCGATCTCGGCGATTTTTGGTCGAGCGTTTGATCCGGTCTCCTTTTCCCCGGAGTCGTGCGCTGATGTCGGGCGACAACTCTTTGATCGACTTAAAGTTGCCCGGTTCATTTAAACGAGCGCCGGTCGCTGACCAGTCGGGGACATGGTTAACAGAAGTCCGGGGACATGGTTTACACCCATCCCTGCCCCGTGAAATCGTCGGATTCGTGGTCCATCGCCGAGTCCCAACCTGGCTCCGTCTTCGACGAATGGGAACAGGCCGATTGCAGCGCGGCGAGGGTTCATGAGCCCTCGAATCTCTCTGAACCAGACGGGTTGATTCGGATCGAATAGCCCGACCGCTACGGTCGCTCGATGATTCCAGGTCTTGAACTTCGGACAGCGCGACGATCCTCAGCCCGTCGGAAGTACGGAACTCGCGTGCAACCTGGGTCTGACACGCTTCCTCTCGTTCGATCGCGCGTTCCGCTCCACCCTACCCCTCGACTCTCATTCGACGCGTAATGCAACCTTCCCTCACCATCCGACTCGAGGGCCCCGCGGACCTCTCCCAGATCGAAGGGGTCGTACGTCGGGCGTTCGGTCGCCCCGACGAAGCCCAGCTCGTGAACGCCCTCCGGCGCAGCGCCTCGCCCTTTCTCAGCCTGGTTGCCCTGCACGGCGATCACGTCGTCGGCCATGTCGCGCTCTCACCCGTCGCGATCGAGGGCCCGCGGGCCGGTCCGATTTCGGCTGGCCTCGCGCCGCTGAGCGTCCTCCCGGAGACCCAGCGACATGGCATCGGGGCCGCCTTGATGAAGGCAGCCCTCTCGGAATGTTCATCGATCGGCTGGGAGGCGGTCTTCCTGCTGGGCGAGCCTCTCTATTATGCCCGCTTCGGCTTCGAGGTCGCCGCGCCGCGCGGCTTGCATTACGAGAGCCATGCCTTCGATCACGCTTTTCAATGCCGCGAGATTCGCCGCGGGGCCCTCGTCGGCGTGACGGGCTGGGTTCGGTATCACGAGGCCTTCGCCGGGCTCTAGGCTCTCGGTGCATTCGAATCGGAGGCCGCCCGTCGCGGCGTGCGCCTCCGCTTCGTCCGCCCTACTTTCGAGTCCATCGGTGCATTGCCGCTCCGCATCGTTGCGCATCGAATTACTCCCTTCAAAGGAGACCGACATGCATCGCCTGCTCCTCGTCTTCATCACGTTCACGGCCTGCGCGACGAGCACGCCGTCGCTGGATTCCCATCGCGAGGCCGCTGCGGAATTTCTCGAGCTCATGCAGGTCGAGCAGACCATGACGAACATGTCCGGACTGATGGCGGACGCGATGGTCAAGCAGAACCCGAAGATGGCGCCCTACCGCGACGTGGTCATCGCCTGGTCGAACGAGACGATGAGCTGGTCCACACATCGCGACGCCTTCGTCGAGCTGTATGTCGACGCGCTTTCGGAAGGCGAGCTGCGCGATCTGATCGCATTCTACCGCTCGCCGTCGGGACAAAAGAGCATCCGGGTCATGCCGGAGTTGATGAACCGAGGTGCCGAGATCGGGAACAAGGCCGCCACGGCGAACATGGGCAAGCTGCAATCGATGATTCGAGCGCGCGCCGCCGAGCTCGAGGCCGAATCGGAGGGCTCGCCGACGCCGTGACGACCCGAGGCTGCCGGGCCCCCGGTCATCCCGTCGGACTCGAAGCGTGAACCGGGTCGAAGGCGGGCAGTCGCCGGAGCCTACCTCCTCTCGTTCCATCGCCGCGCCCTGCTCGCAGCGCCCGCAGCCTATCCGCCCTCGGTCTGTCGCGATACGCTCGACCCGTCTTCTCGACGCGGACTCGCCCTCGCTGCGTGATCCGGCATGGGGCATTCATGAGGCGCCTGTTCGCGATCGCCGCCGTCCTCCTCCTCGGCCTTTCGACCGCCTGCGACCTCGGCGGCGGGATCGCCGAGCCCGCGAACGTGATCGGCGGCAACGGTGGACCCGAGAAGGAGCGGCGAGCGGCGCTGACCCTCGCTGCGAAGTTCGTCGAGACCCTCGATCGGGGCGAGCGGATCACCCCGATGCTCGCCGCCTCCCTGCGCGAGCAGGCGACCGATGATGCCCTCGACGCGATGTTCAACGGATTCCGGAGCTGGACGGGCGCCTTCGAGAAGCGCAGCGCCTTCGCCTACGGCTACTCCGAGACCGTCCCCGAGCTCCCCCCCGGCCGCTACTTCACGGTCCTCTACCGCTCCCACTTCGAGCGGGGAAACGTCGAGGAGAGGGTCATCGTCGCCGTCGACGAGAACGGCGAGTCGGTCGCCGGCTACTCCCAGTCGAAGCGCATCCTCTACTCGGACGGCGCGGCTCCGCCGCCCGCGAGTCAGACGCCGGCGCGATAGGGGGCGAGGCCCCGTTAGGCGCGGCGGGATTCCGCCGCAGGCAATCCGACTCGACCCCTTTCAGCTTCATCGCGAGGGGAAGAGTCGTATCGCGCGAGGGCCGATCGTCTCCCGCCGAAGATTTCGCCTCCCACGAACCGCGCTCGGCGGTATGATGCGCCTCGATGCCCGTCTGCGGATGGGCGAAGGGGGGCCGCATGACGAAGTTCGAGCTCAACGGGAAGCGCATCGAGGTCGACGCGCCGGGCGATACGCCGCTGCTCTGGGTCCTCCGGGATCATCTGGGGCTGACCGGAACGAAGTTCGGCTGCGGAAAATCGCTCTGCGGCGCCTGCACGGTCCACCTCGAAGGCACGCCGACCCGCTCCTGCCAGACCCCCCTCGAGCGTCGCGGACAAGCGCATCACGACGATCGAAGGCCTCTCGGGGCCGATCGCCGAAGCGGTCCAGAGCGCCTGGGACGCGCATCAGGTCCCCCAGTGTGGCTACTGCCAGTCGGGCCAGGTCATGACGGCGACGGCGCTGCTCACGGCCAACGCCGCGCCCGACGAGGCGGCGATCCAGGACGCGATGTCCGGTCATCTCTGCCGCTGCGGGACCTATGGCCGCGTGAAGCTCGCGATCCAGTCCGCCGCGAAGAACCTCGGAGGTCGGGCATGAGCAACGACACCACGCTGACTCGCCGCCGCTTCCTCGAAGTCACGACCCTCGTCGGCGGCGGCCTCGTCGTCGGCTGCCAGATCCAGAAGGGCCCCTCGCCCGAGATCATGGCGGCGCGCAAGCCGTCGACGACGCCCTTCGAGCCGAACGCCTGGATCTCCATCGCCTCGAACGGGACGATCACGTTCACCTGCCATCGCAACGAGATGGGCCAGGACGTGCACACCTCCCTCGCGATGCTCCTCGCCGAGGAGCTCGAGGTCGATCCGCGCGAGGTCACGATCGTCCAGGCCCCGGTCGATCCGACGCATTACATCAACGCCCTGCTCGGCGGCCAGATCACCGGCGGCAGCACGAGCATCCGCGACGCCTGGGAGCCCCTCCGCCGCGCCGGCGCGACCGCGCGCACGCTGCTCGTCGCGACGGCCGCCGCCCGCTGGAAGGTCCCGGTCTCGGAATGCCGCGCCGAGAATGCCGCGGTCCACCACGCGACGCACGGCAGCCTTCGTTATGCCGAGCTCGCCGACGAAGCCGCCCATCAGCCCCTGCCGGCCGACGTCGCCCTCAAGCCCGCGAGCGCCTTCCGCGTGATCGGGAAGCCCCTCGATCGCCTCGACGGCGCCGACAAGGCCCGCGGCCGCACGCGCTACGGCATCGACGTCGTGCTCCCGGGCATGCTCCGCGCGGCGCTCGCCGCCTGCCCCGTCCTCGGCGGGAAGGTCGTCTCCTTCGACGCCGCGAAGGCGAAGAGCCGCAAAGGCGTGCGCGCCGTCGTCGACCTCGGCGAAGGCGTCGCCGTCGTCGCGGACCATTATTTCACCGCGCGCCAGGCGCTCGCCGATCTCGACATCCGCTGGGACGAGGGCCCCGCGGCCAAGCTCGATACGGGCACGATCCTGGCCTCCCTCGAGCATGCGGCGTCTTCGCCGGGCGCCGTCGTGCGCCAGGCCGGCGACGCGGCCGGCACGCTGGCGCGCCGGCGAAGCGGCGTCCTCTCCGCGCGTTATTCGACCCAGATGCTCTCCCACATGACGCTCGAGCCCCAGAGCTGCGTCGCGCTCGTCCGCCCGAACGGCGAGACGAAGACCCCGGGCCAGGACGGCGTCGAGATCTGGGCGAGCACGCAGTTTCCGCAGGGTGCCCAGGGCATCGCGGCGGCGGCGGCGGGTGTCGATCCGGCCCGGGTGAAGATCCATGCCCAGCCGATCGGCGGCGGCTTCGGCCGGCGCCTCGACGTCGACTTCGTCGGGCAGGCGGTGAAGATCGCGATGGCGGTTCCGGGGACGCCGGTAAAGCTCCTCTGGACGCGCGAAGACGACGTGACCCACGACTTCTACCGCCCGCCGAGCCTCCACGTCGTGCGCGGCGCGGTCGAGGGCGGTCGCATCGCGGCCCTCGAGCACAAGCTCGTCTCGCCCTCGATCACGAACCGCGCCTTCCCCGGCGTCGTGAAGGACGGCATCGATCCCTTCATGACGGAGGGAACCGTCAACCTGTCGTATTCGATCCCGAATCTCGATCTGCGCTCGGTCATCCAGGAGGTCGGGATCCGGGTCGGCTACTGGCGCTCGGTCTCCCATGCCCAGAACGCGTTCGCGATCGAGTCCTTCGTCGACGAGCTGGCGCGAGCCGCGGGTCGCGATCCGGTCGGCTTCCGCCTCGCGATGCTCGCCGAGATGCCGCGCCAGGCCGCGGTGCTCGAGCGAGCCGCGAAGGAGGCGGGCTATGCGACGAAGACGGGGCCGGGGCGCGCCTTCGGTGTCGCGTCGATGGAATGTTACGGCAGCCACGTGGCGCTCGTCGCCGAGCTCTCGGGGACCGCGGCGGCGATCAAGCTCGAGCGCCTGACCTTCGCCGTCGATTGCGGCATCGCGATCCATCCGGATCAGGTCCTCGCCCAGATCGAGGGGGCGGCGGTGACGGGGCTCATGGGCGCGCTGCGGACGAAGGTGACCGTCCAGAACGGCCGCGTCGAGCAGAGCAACTTCGACGACCACCCGATCCCGCGCATGAGCGACGTCCCGCCGATCCACGTCGTCCGCCTCGAGAACGAGGAGACGCCCGGCGGCATCGGCGAGGTCGGGACACCGCTCGTCGCCCCGGCGCTGGCGAACGGCGTCTTCGCGTTGACCGGCAAGCGCATCCGTTCGCTGCCGCTCGAAGACGGCGGGGTCGAGTTCGTCTGAGCCCGGCGCAGCCCGACCCGAAAGGAGCGACGTCCGTGTCCGAGCCCGGACGACCCCCGAGATCCTTCGCGAAGCTCGCGCTCTTCACGGCCGCTCTCGCGCTCCTGTCCGCCGTTCTGCTCGAGCTCGCCCTCGCGGCCGCCGCCTTCGTCTCGCCGACGGTCGATCGATTGCTCGGGTCGCCCTGGGTCGCCCCGACGATCCCCGACCCGCGCCTGCGCCATCGCGGCAATCCTGCCTTCCCCGAGCACGACGCCCGCGGCTTCCGCAATCCCGAAGCCGTGGCCCGGGCCCACGGGGTCGCGCTCGGCGACTCGCAGACCTACGGAACCGGCGTCCGCCCCGAGGACGCCTGGCCGCGCCAGCTCGAGGCCATCACGGGCCAGTCCTGGTACGGCATGGGCTTCGGCGGCTACGGCCCGCCGCATAGCCTGCTGCTCTGGGACGAGGCGATGGCTCTCGAGCCCGAGGTCGTGATCGAAGCCTTCTACCTGGGCAACGATCTCTTCGATTCCTTCGATCTCGTCTACGGCCATGATCAGCTGCCGGAGCTCCGGAGCGCGGATCCGGCGGTCGGCGCGGCGATCGAGCAGGCCGAGCAGACCGAGCGGCTCGCCGACCGGGTCAACAAGCTCCTTTATATGGGGCAGGATCCGAAGGTCGACGAGGCCGAGGGGGCCGCCACGGCGGAAGCGACGAACGGGGGTCTCTCGGCCGCGTCCCTCGCGCGAGGCGTCTCGGCGCATTCGAAGATCTACGGCCTGCTGCGGCGGCTGCGCTTCGAGGGTGCGCGCCGGATGGGGGCGGGAAGCGAGCCGGCGGCGGAGAGCTGGGCGGCCGCCCAGGCCTTCGCCGCGGACCATTTGGAATATTGTCAGGTCTTCAGCGACGATCGGTTCCGGACGGTCTTCATGAGCGAGTACCGGTTGCATGCGCTCGATCAGGACGACGTCCGGATCGCCGAGGGGCTCGCGATCGCGCTGCGCGCCATCGATCGCATGAGCGAGCGGGCCGCGGCGCGCAGTCGCCGGTTTCTCGTCGTCGTGATTCCGACCAAGGAGGCGGTCTTCCGGGAGCGCTGGGCGACGCCGACGCCCGCCTTCGAGCGCCTCGCCGAGAACGAGCGCCGCGCGATGGCCCTCGTCGAAGCTCATCTTCGCGAACGGAACATCGACTTCCTGGATGCGACGACGCCGCTGCGCGGGGCGCTGGCCGAAGGCCTTCAGCCCTATCCCGTCGGCCGGGACGGGCATCCGAACGCGATCGGCTACCGGGCGATCGCCGAAGCGGTCGCGGAGCGACTCGCGCGCTGATCCCGCACGCAGGCGAGGCCCGCGAGGCCGAGGGCGAGCAGGAGCGCCTCGCCCGGCTCGGGCACGACGACCGGTGCGCCGTCGCTGCGCAGCAGGATCTGCAGCGTGCCCGCATGGCCCGTGGTCCCGGTCTGGTAGACGACGGCATCCCCCGCATAACGCGTCCCGATCGAGAGGATCGTCTGCCCGAGGCCGAGGATGCGGAAGCGGATCCGGAGCTGGGCATCGCCTCCGCCGACGATGCCGTCGAGGCCCGGATCGTTGGCGTTGGCCGTATGAGGGCGGAGATCGAAGGCATCCAGGAACGCGACGCGACGACCCGCGCCGCCGAGCTCGCTCTCCACCAGCTCGGGCAGGACGAGATTGCGCAGCCCGTCGAAGGCGCCGATCGCGGGCAAGGCCAGCCCGTGGAAGATCGAGCCGACGACCTCGCCGCTCTCGAAGTCGGCGACGGATTCGTCGTAGCCGTAGATCGAGGCCCCGATCCCGTAGACCTGCTCGTCGGGCTCGGAGCCGATGCGCAGGCCGATCGTGACGAGCTCGCCGATGCAGTCGGTCTCGCCGGTCGCGAGGGTGCAGCCGCCGAGCTCGCTGACCTCGAACGTGACGGCGGCGGCGGGGGTCGGCGCTAGGGCGACCGACAGGCCGAGGCCGAAGGCCGGGATTGCGAGACGAGAGAGGATCGAGCTCCGCATGAACGCTCCCCGCCGATCCGGAATGGATTCGAGTCAGCGCGGCCGATCGCCCGGATGGGCGGGCCGCATGCTCCGCTCTGCGACGGGCCCGCGGCCCCGCTTGAGGCGGCCCAGGAAAATGGAGGGATGGCCCGAGGGCCGGTCGGGCGAATGCCGGCAGGGCCCCATCTCGTCTTCCGACCTCGACAAGCCCGGCCTGGCCGTGCCATCATGGTCGGACCAGATCTCCCGCGCGCCCCCTGCTGGAGCCCCGAACGTGCCGACGACGACCCAGGACTCGAAGGTCGCAGCGAGCCTGCGCGACGACATCCTCCGTGGCCATTACCGATGCGGCGAGAGGCTCCCCTCGGAGCGGGATCTCGCCCTGCGCTTCGGGGTCCACCGCAGCACGATCCGCGAAGCCTTCAAGCGCCTGGCCCAGCTCGGGGTCGCCCGCATCGCGCCGGGCGGAGCGCGGGTCGCCCCGATCGAAGAGGCGAGCCTCGACGTCGTCGAGCATCTGCTCGCCCTCGACGATCCGTCGGATCCCGACATCGTCGACCAGGCGATCGAGGCGCTCTCCGGCTTCCGCTCGATGGCCGCCCGCCTCGGCACCGAGCGCGCGAAGCCCGAGCAGCGCGCGCAGATGCTCGCGATCCTCGAGTCGATGACGCGCCCCGAGCTCTCCCACGCCGATCGCGCCGAGCTCGTCTACGCCCTCGGCGATTGCTTCGTCGAGGCGAGCGGCAATATGGTCCTCCGGCTGATGGCGAAGGGCCTGCGCATGCAGCCTGGGCAGATGCGGGCCGGCTACGACGTCTTCGACGATCCGACGTCACGCGCCGAGGCCGACGCGCTGCTCGTCCGACTCGGCCGCGCGATCGAAGCGAGCGACGGCGCTCTCGCAGCCGAGGCCATCTACGATCTGTCGCGACTCTTTCGCCGCAGCCTGCGCGAGCAGGCGCAGGAGCCGGAGCACGTCGCGAAGGGAGCCCGCTCGTGAAGCCGATCTCGTTGAAGTCGCTGCCGCGCAAGGCGCTCGTGCCCCTCGCCCTCGCCGCGCTGTCGCTGCTCGGCGCGTTCGTCATCGTCGCGACCGCGCCCTCCGTCGAATTCAAGGAGCCCGAGCGGGCGATTCCGACGGTGCGCACCATCGAGGGCAAGGCGACGACGCTGCGCCATCGCGTCCGCACCCAGGGCACCGTCGCCCCCCGCACCGAAGCGGACCTCGTCGCCGAGGTCCCCGGCCGCGTCGTCTGGCTCTCGCCGACCTTCGCCCCCGGCGGCTTCTTCAAGAAGGGCGACGCCCTGATCCGGATCGAGACCCGCGACTTCGAGCTCGCCGTCGAGCGCCAGCGCGCGGCGCTGCAGCGCGCCGAGAGCGAGTACGAGTTCGCCGCCTCGGAGCTCGAGCGCCGCGAGGGCCTCTCGAAGGCCGGCGTCGCGAGCGCGTCCCAGCTCGCCGACGCGCGCCGCGCGGCGTCCGTCGCCGAGGCCGCCGTGATCGACGCGCGCGCCGCCCACGAGCAGGCGCGGCGCGACCTCGAGCGCAGCCAGATCCGCGCGCCCTTCGACGGCCGCGTCCGGGAGGAGCACGTCGACATCGGCCAGTTCGTGACCCGCGGCAACCTGATCGGCCGGCTCTACGCGACCGACTACGCCGAGATCCGCCTCCCGATCCCGGACCACGAGATCGCCTTCCTCGATCTGCCCGATCCCCGGGTCGCCCCGCCCGACGCGCCGGGCGAAGGTCCCGAGGTCCTCCTGCGCGCCGTCTTTGCCGGCCGTCCCTTCGAGTGGACCGGCCGCATCGTGCGGACGGAAGGCGAGATCGACGAGAAGAGCCGCATGATGAACGTCGTCGCCCGCGTCGACGATCCCTATTCGGCGAGCGATGCAGAGAGCCGGCCGCCCCTCGCGGTCGGCCTCTTCGTCGAGGCCGAGATCGTCGGCCCCGAGGCGAAGAACGTGGTCGTGGTCCCGCGTTATGCGATGCGCGAAGGCTCGAAGATCCTCGTCGTCGACGCGGAGAGCCGGATCCATACCCGCCCGGTCCAGGTCCTCCGCATCGACCGCGACGAGGTCCTGATCCAGGGCCCGCTCGACCCCGGCGAGCGCATCTGCGTCTCGCCGATCCAGGTCGTGGTCGAGAACGGCCCCGTCCGGACCGTCGACGACCCGCCGGCGGTCCTGCCCGGCTCGCCCGCCGCACCCGCGGCCGTCGCGGCGCCCGGCGCGCCCGCCGATCCCGCCGCAGCGAGCGCGCCCCCGTCCCCCGCCGCGCCGGCCGGCTCCGAATGGAGCGGCGCATGAATCGCGCGATCGCGTGGTTCGTCCACAATCCCGTCGCCGCCAACCTGCTGATGCTCGTCATGGTCGTCGGAGGCCTGCTCGGCGCGACCTCCGTCCGGCAGGAGGAGTTCCCGGCGATCGAGCCCGAGGCCGTCCGCGTCACCGTCGAGTACCGCGGCGCCTCGCCCGAGGAGGTCGAGGAATCGATCTGCCTCCGCGTCGAGGAAGCGATCGAGGGCACGCCCAACCTCGATCGCATCAACACGATCGCCGTCGAAGGCGCGTGCAACGTGACGGTCGAGCTGCTCGTCGGCAGCGACGTCGACGCCGCGACGCCGAGATCAAGAACCGGGTCGACGCGATCGACACCTTCCCGATCGAGGCCGAGAAGCCGACGGTCTCGAAGTACGAAGTCCGCCGGGGCGTCATGAAGATCGCCCTGTCCGGGCGCATCGGCGAGCGCGATCTGAAGGAGCTCGGGCAACGCGCGCGGGACGAGATCGCAGAGCTACCCGAGGTCTCGCAGGCCGAGCTGCGCTACGACCGCCCCTACGAGATCTCCGTCGAGGTCTCCGAGGAGACGCTGCGCCGCCACGGCCTGACCCTCGAAGCCGTCGCCGCCGCCGTCCGCAACGCATCGCTCGACCTGCCCGGCGGATCGGTCAAGACCGAGGGCGGCGAGATCCTGCTGCGCGCGAAGGGCCAGGCCTATCGCGGCGAGGAGTTCGAGAAGATCGTCGTGCTGACGCGCACCGACGGCACGATCGTCCGCCTCGGCGAGCTCGGCCGCGTCGTCGATGGCTTCGAGGACACCGACCTGCGCGGCCTCTTCAACGGCGACCCCTCGGTCGTGATCCGCGTCCAGCTGATCGGCGAGGAGGACGTCCGCAAGGCCGCCGACGCGCTCAAGGCCTGGGTCCCGCGCTTCCGCGCGAAGCTGCCCGAGGGCGTCTCGATCACGATCTTCAACGACGAGTCGATGGATCTCGTCACGCGCCTCGCCGTGATGGGCAAGAACGCCTGGCAGGGCCTCCTGCTCGTCGTCGTGGTCCTGACGCTCTTCCTGCGCTTCCGGCTCGCGCTCTGGGTCGCGGCGGGGGTCCCGATCTCCCTGCTCGGCGCGCTCATGTTGTTCCCGTTCTTCGGGCTCACGATCAATACGATGACGTTGATGGCCTTCATCCTGGTGCTGGGCATCCTGACGGACGATGCGGTCGTGATCGGGGAATCGGTGCAGAGCATCGAAGAGGAGACCGGCGACCAGGTCGAGGCCGCGATCCGAGGGACCCAGGCCATGAGCGTCCCGGTCGTATTCGGCGTACTGACGACGATGGCCGCCTTCCTGCCGATCCTGCTCGTCGAGGGCCGGATGGGGAGCTTCATCGGCGTCGTGGGCCACGTGGCGATCCTGACCCTCGTCTTCTCCCTGATCGAGTCCCAGCTCGTCCTCCCGGCCCACCTCGCCCACCGCAAGCTCACGCCCAAGGGCAGCGCCCCGCCGAACGCGTTCGTCCGACGCTGGCTCGCGTTCCAGGACCGGACGATCGGATGGCTCGAGCGGCTCGGGAACGTCCACTATCGACGGATGATCGAGCAGGCGATCGAGTGGCGTTATGCGGTGCTCACGGCCTGCGTCGGCGTGCTGGTCCTGACGACGGCGCTGATGATCAGCGGTCGCCTCCGCTACCAGTTCTTTCCCCAGGTCGCGGGCAACGTCGTGTACGCGACGCTCACGATGGAGCGCGGCATCCCGCTCGATCGGACCGAGATCGCCGTCGCCCAGATCCAGCAGGCAGCGGACGAGCTGCGCGCCGAGATCGAGGCGGAATATCCCGACCAGCAGGTCGTCGTCCATACCTTCGGGTCGATCGGCGAACAGCTCGCCCGCGACGGACCGGTCGAGCCCGGGCAGATGGGCGGCTCCCATCTCGCCGAGGTCGGCATGGAGCTCGTTCCGGCGATGGAGCGCGAGATCACGACCGACGAGGTCCTCTCGCGCTGGCGCGAGAAGACGGGCGCGGTTCCGGATGCCGTCGAGCTCGTCTTCGGCTCCGATGCCTTCAAGGTCGGCGACGCGATCAACATCGAGCTCTTCGGCAGCGAGGATCTCGACGAGCTGACCGGCGCGGCGGCCATGACCAAGCAGTTCCTCGCGACCTTCGCGGGCATCAACGACGTCGCCGACTCGTTCCGCTCGGGCAAGCAGGAGGTCCAGCTCGCCGTCCGCCCGAGCGCCCTGCCCCTCGGCCTGACCCAGAACGATCTCGCGCGTCAGGTCCGCCAGGCGTTCTACGGCGAGGAGGCCCAGCGCGTCCAGCGCGGTCGCGACGACGTGCGCGTCATGATCCGGTATCCGGAGTCGGAGCGGCGCTCGCTCGGCTCGCTCGAAGACATGCGGATCCGGACGCGGGAGGGCGTCGAGGTCCCCTTCGGCGCCGTCGCCGACGCGACGATCGAGCGCGGCTTCTCCGCGATCCGTCGCACCGATCGCCAGCGCGTCGTGACCGTCACGGCCGAGGTGGACCGGAGCGTCTCGACCCCCGAGCAGGTCCTGGCCGCCTATCACGCCTGGTCGCCGACCCTCTCCGAACGCTACCCGAACGTCTCCTATCGCCTGGGTGGCGAGCAGCGCGAGCAGGCGGACGCGGCGGGCAGCGTGATCCGCGGCTTCGTGATGGCGCTCCTGCTCATCTACGTCCTGCTCGCGATCCCGCTCGGGTCCTATCTCCAGCCGTTCATCATCATGAGCGTGATCCCCTTCGGCTTCGTCGGTGCCGTGCTCGGACATTGGCTGCTCGGCTGGGACCTGATCTTCTTCTCGATCCTCGGGATCGTGGCGCTCTCGGGGGTCGTCGTGAACGCATCCCTCGTGATGGTCCATACGATCAACACCCAGACCGCCACGGGGAAGGGCTTCGACGAGGCGATCCACGACGCGGCGATCATGCGCTTCCGGCCGATCGTGCTCACGACCGCGACGACGTTCTTCGGCCTCCTGTCGTTGATGTTCGAGACGGCGGTGCCCGCGCTGCCCTTCGTGCCGATGGCGATCTCGCTGGGCTGCGGGGTCCTCTACGCAGCGATCATGACGCTCTTCCTCGTGCCGGTCGGCTATGTCGTGCTCGACGATCTGCTGCGCTGGCGCTCCGGGGCCGGCGCGCGCGAAGGCACCGCGGAGACCGGCGCGGGCGCGGCGGGGCCGGCGGTCGGCGAGCTGGCGGGGAGCTGAACGCGGCGGTTGATCGGCTTCGCGCAGGGATGCGCGACGACGCGCAACGACGCGCGGTCGACATGGGGTCGGCGCACGGTCTCCGTGCGGTTGCTCGTCAGCGCTTCGTCGGCCTCAGGACGCGTCCGGCACCGCCCGCCGGGAGATCGCGCCCGCCGCGGCGGATCGCCTGGCCCGCGACGAAGACGTGCTCGATGCCGCGGCTGCGGGCGACCAGGCGATCGGCGCCCGTCGGCAGATCGTGGAGCCGCTCGAGGGCCGTCGACCCGACGGTCTCGGGATCGAAGACGACGACGTCGGCGACGGCGCCGGGGGCGACGCGCCCGCGGTCGGGCAGGCCGAGGAACTCCGCCGGCTGGCCCGTCAGTCGCCAGATCGCGCGCTCGAGCGAGATCGTCTTCGTCTCGCGCCACCAGTGCTGGAGCAGATAGGTCGCGAAGTCGGCGTCGCAGAGCTGGCTCGTGTGGGCGCCGGCATCCGAGAGGCCGAGCAGCAGATGGTCCTCGTTCAGCATCCAGCCGATCTGCTCTTCGTTGTCGTTCGTCATCGGAACATGGAAGCGGGTCGCGAGCTCCTCTTCGAGGGCGAGATCGATCATGAGCGCGAAGGCGCTCGTCCCGCCCCGGGCGCGGGCGAGCTCGCCGAGCGTCGGGCCCCAGACGAGCTCCTTGTGGCGCTCGCTCTCGGACACGCGGGCGCGATCGACGATGTCGCCCCAGGACGCCGTGATCTCGCGCTCGGCGCGCGCGCGCCAGGCGGCGTCGCGGTAGCGCGCCGGCCGCTCCGCATGCGGCAGCGCCAGGACCTCGACGAAGCTCGGCACGTTCCCGAACGGGCCGGGATCGGTCAGCATGATCTGCACGACGATCGCGCGCCCCGCGATCTGCGGTCGGACGAGACCACCCGCGGCGGCGGTCCGCCGCACGACGTCCGGCGCGTACTCGGGCTGACGGCGCGTCGCCATGATCGCGGCCCAGGAGACGGGGCGATCGATCTCCTTCGCCAGCGCCGCGAACTCGTCGACGAAGAGATCGGGGCCCCAGGTCGCCTCCACGACGCCGACCCCGCGGCGGCCGAGCTCGCCGGCGAGCGCGCGGATCTCCGAGATCTCCGCGAGGCGGCTCGGGATCGGCCGGCCGTAGGCGCCGACGTGGGACGCCGCGTGCGAGGTCGAGAAGCCGATGGCGCCCGCGTCGATCGCCTCGCCGACGATCCGCCGCATCGCGTCGACCTCGTCGGGCGTCGCGGCCCGCTCGGTGGCGGCGTCGCCGAGGACATACTGACGCACCGGTGTGTGACCCACGTAGGCGGCGACGTTGAGTCGTAACGGCAGACGCGACACGGCGGCGAGATACTCGGGAAACGTCTCGAAGCCCCACGGAATGCCGGCCTCGAGGGCCTCGAGCGTCATGCCCTCCACGTTCTCGAGGATGCGCGCGATCGTGCCGCGATCCTTCGGCCGCGTCGGCGCGATGCCGAAGCCGCAATTGCCCATGACGACGGTCGTGACGCCGTGCCAGGAGGAAGGCGTGAGATCCGGATCCCAGAAGACCTGCGCGTCGTAATGGGTATGGACGTCGATGAAGCCGGGGGCGACGACCTGGCCCGTGCAGTCGACGACTCTCGCGTCCCGGGCGTCGGAGGGCGCGATCGCGCCGACGGCTTCGATCCGGTCCCCCTCGAGCAGGACGTCGGCCGCGCGGGCCGGGGCGAGCGTGCCGTCGACGACGAGGCCACCGCGGAGCAGGGTCTTCATGGCGCGTACCTCCGGTCCGGGCGAAGGCCCGGCCCGGAGAGTCTACGCGTTCAGGCAGTAGGGATCTTCGTGATTCGCGCCGGCCCGAGCGATCCGGGTCGCGAGATCCGCGTGGATCCGGTCGGGCAGGATCGCCGTCACGAGGACCATCGCGGGCTTGCCGTCGCTCGCGAACCAGCGGTGGGGAACGCTCGGATCGAAGTGCAGCGAGTCGCCCCGGGCGAGCTCGTAGGTCTCCTCCCCGACGACCGCCTCGAGAGCGCCCTCCTCGACGATGAGCGCGACTTCGCCGTGGAATTGCCAGGGCTCGGTGCCCGGCATGCCGACGCCGATGCCCGGCTCGAGGCGGATGCGCCAGACGTCGAGCTGGCTGCGCGGGATCATCCCGATCAGGTGCTCGATCTCGCCCCCCTCGCCGAGCTGCGCCCGCGGGCGATCGTCGCGGCGCAGGATCGCGACCTGCTCCCCCGCCTCGATCTCGGCCAGCAGCTCGCTCGGCCGGCGGGCCAGGCCGTGGGCGACCTTCAACAGCACCGCGATGGTCGGCACGGTCTGGAGGTTCTCGATCTTGTGGATCGTGCTCGCCGAGACGCCGGATCGGTCGCCCAGCTGCTGCAGGGTCAGTCGCGCATCGTTTCGCCAGGTCCGAATCCGAGCCGCAATCCGCTTCAGGTCCTCGTCCAAAACCGGCCTACCCCCTGCTGCTTCGCCGAGAATACCCGCCGGCGGGACGGGAAGTGGGAGCCGCTGCCCAGAACCCCGAAAATGGTTCTCATTGGCAATCGACCCCGCCCCTCGGAAATGCAGCCCCCTCGCGATTCGTCACATGCCCCGTGGGGTCGAGTCCTCGGGATCGACTCCTCGGGTCCGTCTGCTCGAATGCCCCGGGTCGAGCCTGCCGGCTCGAGCCCGTCCGCCTGTAGAACGCGTTCCACCAGCCCGCCGCCGCCGCTATCGTCCCGCCAGACCAGCCCCGCCCCGCGGCGGCTGGCGGGATCCAGCCCATCTCCCTTCCGACGTCGATCGACCGGAGCCAACCGGCGCGGCGCGTCGACCGAACGAGGCAGCCATGTACATCGACCTCACGCCCGAGCAGAAGACCCTGCGCACGACGCTGCGCAACTACTTCAACGAGCTGATGACACCGGAGCGACGTCGCAGCGTGCGCGGCATGGAGGGCGGCAAGCTCTACCGCGAGCTGATCAGCCAGATCGGCAAGGACGGCTGGCTCGGCGTCGGCTGGCCGAAGGAGTACGGCGGCGGCGGCATGACGATGGTCGAGCAGATGATCTTCCTCGAAGAGCAGCGCCGCGCGAACGCGCCGTTTCCCTTCGTGACGGTCTCGACCGTCGGCCCCGCGCTGATGGACTTCGGCAGCGAAGCGCAGAAGCGCGAGTTCCTCCCGCGCATCCTCGCCGGCGAGTGCCATTTCTCGATCGGCTACAGCGAGCCCAACGCGGGCACCGACCTCGCGAGCCTCACGACCTCCGCCGTGAAGGACGGCAAGGAGTGGGTCATCAACGGGACGAAGATGTTCACGAGCGGTGCGACGGACACCGACTACATCTGGCTCGCCGCCCGGACGGACCCGAACGCCCCGAAGCACAAGGGCATCACGATGTTCATCGTGCCCGCCGACGCGAAGGGCTTCAGCGCCTCGCCGATCCACACCGTCGGCGATGGGGCGACGGCGATGAGCTACTACGAGAACGTCCGCGTCCCCGAGGACGCCGTCGTCGGCGGCGTCAACGGCGGCTGGAAGCTCATCACGACCCAGCTGAACCACGAGCGCGTCGGCCTCGCGGCCTTCGGCTCGGCCTGTTATTCGCGGACCGAGAAGGTCATCGACTGGGCGCGCTCGACGGAGACCTCCGACGGCCGCAAGATGATCGACCTGCCCTGGGTCCAGCACAACCTGGCCGAGGTCTTCGCGCGCATCGAGGCGATGAAGCTCCTCAACTGGCGCATGGCTGCGGCCCTCGAGACGGGCTTCGTGAACCCCGCCGACGCCTCCGCGGTCAAGGTCTACGGCACCGAGGTCGTCCTCGAGGTCTACCGCCTGCTCCAGGAGATCGTCGGGCCCGCGTCGCTGGTCGAGAGCAGCTCCCCCGGCGCCCAGGTCGACGGCGACATCGAGCTCGAGGCGCGCATGGGCACGATCAACACGTTCGGCGGCGGCGTCAACGAGATCCAGCGCGAGATCGTCTCGATGGCCGGGCTCCGCATGCCGCGCGTGCCGCGTTAGTCGGAGGCCGACATGGGCGACGAGAAGAGCTCCACGGCCGCGGGCGCCGACCTCGACGCGATCCTCGCCTCGTTCGCAGGAACGAGCGACGGCGCGCCGGGGTCCTGCCCGTATCCCGTCAACGAGCCGATGATCCACCATTGGTGCGACGCGATCGGCGACCGCAATCCCGTCTACCTCGATCGCGAGCTCGCGCAGAAGTCGGCCCACGGCCGGCTCGTCGCACCCCCCGCGATGCTGCAGGCATGGACGATGCGCGGCCTGCGCCCGGACACGGCGGCGGAGGCCGCGGCGAAGAAGGAAGCCGGGGATCGCAAGTCGGTGCTCCAGGTCCTCGACGAGGCGGGCTACACGTCGGTCGTCGCGACCAACTGCGAGCAGGAATACTTCCGCTACCTCGAGCCCGGCGATCAGCTGACCCACACGGTCGAGGTCGAGTCCGTCTCCGCCGAGAAGACGACAGGCCTCGGTGTCGGTCGCTTCGTGACCCAGCTCTACACATTCCGGGATGCCCGGGGCGCCGTCGTCGGCACGATGCGCTTCCGGATCCTCAAGTTCAAGCCCAGGAGTCAGTCATGAACTTCAAGTTCACCGAAGAAGAAGAGATCACGAAGGAGCTCGCCGCCCAGATCCTGGGCGGCAATACGAGCTTCGATCGCCTGCGCCAGGTCGAGCGCGACGCGGCGGGCCCGGGCTTCGACCGCGAGCTCTGGCAGAAGCTCGCCGAGTCGAACCTGATCGGGCTCTCCGTCTCGGAGGGCCTCGGCGGCCAGGGCTTCAGCTTCCTCGCGCTCTGCCTGCTCTTCGAAGAGGCCGGGCGGACGCTGGCCCCGATTCCGCTGCTCGAGTCGGTCGTGCTCTCGCTGATGCCGATCGAGAAGTTCGGCAGCGACTCGCTCAAGAAGGGCCTCGTGCCGAAGGTCGTGTCCGGCGAGGTGGTCCTGACGGCGGCCTTCGCCGAGCTCGGCGATCCGCCGCTCGCCCGCAAGGCGCGCACGCGGGCCTCGCGGACGGCCGAGGGCTTCGAGCTCACGGGGCAGAAGCTCTGCGTGCCCTACGCCAGCGGTGCGACGAAGATCCTCGTCAGCGCGTCGGGCGACGCGGGCCTCGGCCTCTTCCTGGTCTCGCCGAACGCGAAGGGCGTCACGCTCGCCGCGCAGAAGACGACGGCCCACGAGCGCCAGTTCCTGCTCTCCCTCGACCGCGTGGTCGTCACGGGCGACGACGTCGTCGCGCTCCCGGGCCGCGGCGAAGAGATCCTCGACTGGCTCACCCCCCGCGCGTCGACGGCGCTCGCCGCCCTCGGCGTCGGCGCCGCCGCCGAAGGCCTGCGCCAGACCGCGGAGTACACCAGCACCCGCAAGCAGTTCGGCCGCGAGATCGGCTCGTTCCAGGGCGTCTCGCTGCGCGCGGCCGACGCCTACATCGACGTCGAGGCGATGCGCTCGACCATGTGGCAGGCGGCCTGGCGGATCGACAACGGCGACGACGCCGCGAAGGCGGCCGCCGTCGCGAAGTGGTGGGCCTGCATGGGCGGCCACCGCGTCTCCCATACCTGCCAGCATCTCCACGGCGGCATCGGTGCCGACGTCGACTACCCGATCCACCGCTTCTTCCTCCGCCTCAAGCACGTCGCCATGACCCTCGGCGGCGCGAACGAGCAGCTGGCCCTGCTCGGCGGGCTGATGGCGGACCAGGCACGCGCGGGCAAGCACGCGGGCGAGGTGCTCCAGCCGTGCTGAACGTGATCCCGACCCGACGACTCGGATCCGTCGCCGTCGGCGACGCGCTCCCGCCGCTCCCGATCCCGCTGACGCGGACCCTGATCGTCGCGACGGCGATCGCGTCGCGGGACTACCAGGACGTCCACCACGACCCGGATCTCGCGAAGAAGCGCGGCTCGCCCGACATCTTCATGAACATCCTGACGACCAACGGCTTCGTCGGCCGCTACGTGACCGACTGGACCGGACCCGACGCGCTCATCCGCAAGATCGACATCCGCCTCGGCGCCCCGAACTACCCCGGCGACACGATGACCCTCGAAGGCTCCGTCACGGCGAAGGACGAGACCGCGGGCACCGTCGAGATCTCGCTCCGCGGCCACAACCGACTCGGCGATCACGTGACGGGCAAGGTCGTCGTCACCCTGCCGGCCTGACGCGACCGCCGGGCGGAGCGCATCTGCGCCTTCCAGCATCCGGCCATCCGTGCCCGGCCTTCCGAGTCCGGTCAAGCGCGCTCCGCGTTCCGAGCGGGACCCGGAGAGGCGGGAGCGGCTCGACCCCGAGCCGAGAGCCCCTCCCGACCCGATGCATTTTCGACCCGATCATTCCGCGTCCTTTTCCGACGAGGGACGAGCTTCTTCGCATATGGGCATTCGGGTCTGGGCCGTCGAGCATGCCTCCGGGCACGGTCCACGCCGACGCGAGCCGGTTCCCGCGCAGGCGGCCCGGCTCCAACGCCGCCGTTCGCCGTCCGCCGCCCCCCTCCATCGATGCGAAGCCATCCGAGTCCCGCAGTTTCGGGACCCGACCGATGAGCTCGCCCCGCTCGCTCGGTAGAAACCCGCGCCGCCGATCCACACTTTCCGCTCACCGTCCGACGCGATCGACGCCCCCGCGTCCGACGCGACGTCTGATGCCGAGTCAACCCATCGATCGGATCCATCGGGATCGTCGGCGATTCGAGTGCACCGCCGGCCGGCGTACGATCGCGGACGATGGCGGGTGCGTCGCTCTCGCGATCGGAGCGCGAGTCGGGCAGGCGCGGTCGCCCGCGAGCTTGCCGTCCCATCGAGCGATTCCTATCGTACGCTCGCCCGATCCCACCCTCCGCCACGAAATCTCGCCCAATTCGACGGCCTTCGTGGACCGCGCGCGCGACGCTCTCCCGCGCAGATTCGCCTCAGGTCCCCCGCGCGCGCGTTCGATGAGGGCGGCGACTACCTAACAGATTGAAAATCGCCCGTCCGGGGCGTAATCTCTGCCGCGTTTCGACCAGGCCTGAATCCAAGCGAGATCTCTTTCCACCTCGAAGATCCCCCCGAAGCAGCGCATGGGGGGCGAGCTGGAAGGCGGTCCGGTGGTGCTCGTCCTGAACCGGAGAACGAATCACCCGCCGCGGACCGGATGGATCGAATGCCTCGAATCCGTCGCCTCGGCCTAGCATCGATACCGAGCGAGCATGGCACTGCACAAGTTCGATAAGGGCCTCGATCTCCCGCTCCCCGGCAAACCCACGCAGGTCGTTCGCGGAGCCTCGCCCTGTACGCGCGTCGCGCTGCTGGCGGACGACTACCCGGGCATGAAGCCGGGGATGCACGTGGTCGAGGGGCAGGTCGTGCAGCGCGGACAGCTCCTGTTCGAGGACCGCAAGCAGCCCGGTGTGCGGCATACGGCGCCCGGTGCGGGGCGTGTGATCGGGATCCATCGCGGCGACAAGCGCGCGCTCCAGGCCGTCGTGATCGACCTTTCGGACGGCGAACGCCGCGGCAACCCCGGCGACGACGAGTTCGCCCGCTTCGAGAGCTACACGGGCGCGAATCCCGCCTCCCTCTCCCGCGCCCAGATCCGCGCGCTGCTCGCCGAATCGGGGATGTGGACCGCGATCCGCCAGCGCCCCTTCGGCCGCATCCCGTCGCCCGAAGGCGATGCCGACGCCCTCTTCATCACGGCCATCGATACGAATCCCCACGCGCCGCTCCCCGAGGTCGCGCTCGCAGGCAAGCTCGACGACTTCCGCCTCGGGACCGGGATCGTCTCGAAGCTGATCGACGGACCGACCTTCCTCTGCGTCGCCGAACATTCGGAGCTCGCGGAAGGCGCGCCGAAGGGCGTCCGCGTCGAGCACTTCGCCGGCCCCCATCCCGCCGGCACGGTCGGCGTCCACATCCATGCCCTGCGCCCGGTGAACCGCAGCCGGAAGGTCTGGCACCTCGGCTACCAGGACGTCGCCGCGATCGGCCACCTCTTCCGCACCGGCCGCCTCGACGTCTCGCGCGTCATCTCGATCGCCGGCGCCCCCGTCGCGGATCCGCGCCTCGAGCGCAGCCGCGTCGGCGCCTGCGTCAGCGAGATCGTCGCCGCGGACGTGGCCCGCGCGAAGAGCTCGAACCCGGGGAAGGAGATCCGGACGATCTCCGGCTCGGTCCTCTCGGGCAAGCGGACCCACGGCGAGATCCTCGACTTCCTCGGCCGCTACGAGCGGCAGGTGAGCCTGCTCGAGGAGGACCGCGAGCAGGTCTTCATGGGCTGGCTCTCGCCGGGCCCGAACCTCTTCTCCGTGACGCGCATCTACCTGTCGAAGCTCTTCGCTCCGAAGCAGTTCAAGTTCACGACCAGCACGAACGGCTCCCAGCGCGCGATGGTCCCGATCGGCCTCTACGAGAAGGTCATGCCGATGGACATCCTGCCGACCTTCCTGCTGCGCTCGCTGATCGTCGGCGACCTCGAGTCGGCGGAGCGGCTCGGCGTCCTCGAGCTCGAGGAAGAAGATCTCGCCCTCTGTACGTTCGTCGATCCCGGCAAGACCAATTTCGGACCGATCCTGCGTCGCAACCTCGAGACGATGGAGAAGGAAGGCTAGGCCCCCTTTTATGGAGATGGCATGCAGTTCTTGAAGGACCTCCATCTGAACGTCAAGCACCACTTCGAGAAGGGTGGCAAGCTCGAGTTCTTCTATCCGCTCTGGGAAGCCCAGTTCACCGGCCTCTTCACCCCCGGAGACGTGACCCGCACGGCCTCCCACGTCCGCGACGGCATCGACAACAAGCGCCTGATGATCACGGTCGTCCTGGCGCTGCTGCCCTGCATGATCATGGCGATCTACAACACGGGCTATCAGGCCTTCCTCGCGATCGCCCACGGTGCGACGCCCCTCGACACCTGGCAGGCCTCCCTCGCGCAGGCGATCGGCCTTCCCTTCGACTTCCGGAATCCTCTCGCCTGCGCGATCTACGGCGCGCTCCACTACGTCCCGGTCGTGATCGCCTCGATGCTGACCGGCGGCATCCTCGAGCCGCTCGTCGCCATGATCCGCAAGCACGAAATCAACGAGGGCTTCCTCGTGACGGGCATGCTGATCCCGCTGACGCTCCCCGCCACGATCCCGCTCTGGATGGTCGTCCTCGGGACGGCCTTCGGCATCGTCTTCGCGAAGGAGATCTTCGGCGGGACGGGCATGAACTTCCTGAACCCCGCGCTGACCGCCCGCGCGTTCCTCTTCTTCGCCTATCCGGCGGCGATGAGCGGCGACTCCGCCTGGGTCGCCGCCGACTTCGCGAACGTCGACTCCTACTCGGGGGCGACGCTGCTCGCGCAGGCCGCGACCTCGGGCGAGTCGGCCCTCGCCCACGCGAGCTGGATGGATTCCTTCCTCGGCTTCGAGGCCGGCTCGATGGGCGAGACCTCGGCGCTCGCCTGCCTGCTCGGCGCGATCCTCCTCGTCTGGACCGGCATCGGGTCGTGGCGGACGATGGCGGGCGTCGTGCTCGGCACCATCGCGACGGCGGGCTTCCTGAACGTCGTCGGCTCGGACACGAATCCGATGTTCGCGGTGCCGTGGTACTGGCACGCGGTGATGGGCGGCTGGGCCTTCGGCCTCGTCTACATGGCGACGGACCCCGTCTCCTCGGCGTTCACGAACGTCGGCAAGCTCGTCTACGGCGCGCTGATCGGCGTGTTCGTCGTGCTGATCCGCGTCGTGAACCCCGCGTATCCCGAGGGCATGATGCTCGCGATCCTGTTCATGAACATGGTCGCGCCGTTGATCGACTACTTCGTCGTCCGGGCGAACGTCCGCCGGAGGGAAGCGCGTTATGCAGCATAGCAACGGCTACATCGTCGGCTTCGCGGCGGCCGTCTGCGCCGTCTGCGCGGTCTTCGTCGCCGGCGCCGCGGTCGGGCTCAAGGACAGGCAGGAGACGAATCGGCTGCTCGACCGCCAGCAGAAGGTGCTCACCGTCGCCGGCCTGATCGAGGAGGGCGCTTCGCTCGCCCCCGCGGAGATCACCTCGCTCTACGAATCCTCGATCGAGCAGAAGATCATCGACCTCGAGACGGGCGAGCTCGATCCGGCCGTCGACGCCCGCAAGTTCGACCAGCGGAAGGCCTCGAAGGACCCCGCGACGAGCCGGGTCGCGCCGGAGAACCTCGCCAAGGTCATGCGGCTGCCGAATCAGGCGCTCGTCTTCGACGTGAAGAAGGACGGCGAGCTCAAGGCCCTGATCATCCCGATCGAGGGCTACGGACTCTGGGGAACCCTGTACGGCTACCTCGCCCTCGCCCCCGACGCGCGGACGATCGTCGGCATCACGTTCTACAGCCACAAGGAAACCCCCGGCCTCGGCGGCGAGGTCGACAATCCGCGCTGGAAGGCCCTCTGGCCCGGCCGGATGGCCTTCAACGAACGGGGCGTTCCGACGATCTCCGTGAAGAAGGGGCCGGCCGGACCGCCGGCCGAGGATCCGTACCAGGTCGACGGCCTGTCCGGCGCGACCCTGACCTCGCGCGGCGTGACGAACCTGCTGCGCTTCTGGCTGGGCGAAAACGGCTTCGGACCCTATCTCGAGAAGTACCGCGCCCAGGCGGGCGTCTAGCGCGGGCGCCCGGGACAGAGCGGCTGAGACCGAGCGGTTGCGACGAACGCGAGACGAGGAGAATCAGACATGGCCGAAGCCACCACACGAGACGCATTCGTCGATCCCATCATCAACAACAACCCGATCGCGCTGCAGATCCTCGGCATCTGCTCGGCGCTCGCCGTCACGACCAAGATGTCGACGGCCCTCGTCATGGCCGTCGCCGTGACGGTCGTGACCGCGTTCTCGAACCTCGCGGTCTCGCTGCTTCGACGATGGATCCCGAGCAGCATCCGGATCATCGTGCAGCTGACCGTGATCGCGTCGCTCGTGATCGTGACCGATCAGATCCTGCAGGCCTACGTCTATGCGACCGCCAAGGAGCTCTCGGTCTTCGTCGGCCTCATCATCACGAACTGCATCGTGATGGGCCGCGCCGACGCCTTCGCGATGCAGAACAAGCCCTGGATCTCGTTCGTCGACGGCCTCGGCAACGGCATCGGCTACTCGCTGATCCTGATCGTCGTCGCGTTCTTCCGGGAGCTGATCGGTTCGGGCTCACTGCTCGGCTTCACCATCCTGAAGCCGGTTTCCCAGGGCGGCTGGTACGTCCCGAACGGCCTCATGCTGCTCGCCCCCGCCGCATTCTTCCTGATCGGATCCTTCATCTGGATCCTGCGCACGTACTGGAAGCCCGAACACGTCGAAGAGGAGTTCCACGTTGGAGCACTACTTGAGCTTGGCAACGAAGGCCATCTTCGTTGAGAACATGGCCCTGGCCTTCTTCCTGGGGATGTGCTCGCTGATCGCCGTCTCCAAGAAGGTCGAAACCGCGATCGGGCTCGGCATGGCCGTCATCTTCGTTCTCGGCATCTGTACGCCGTTGAACCAGATGCTGATCACCGTCCTGCTGAAGCCCGGCTCGCTGGAATGGGCGGGGCTGCCGGACATCGACCTCGGCTTCCTGAGCTTCATCACCCTGATCGGCACGATCGCGGCGGTGGTCCAGGTCGTCGAGATGACGCTCGAGCGCTTTTCCCCGAGCCTCTACAACGCCCTCGGCATCTTCCTGCCGCTGATCGCCGTCAACTGCGCGATCCTCGGCGCCTCGCTCTTCATGCAGGAGCGTGAATACAACCTCGCCGAGGCGACGGTCTTCGGATTCGGCTCGGGGATCGGCTGGGCGCTCGCGATCGTGACGCTGGCCGCCGTGCGGGAGAAGCTCCGCTACAACAACGTGCCCCCGGCGCTCCGCGGGCTGCCGATCACGTTCATCACGGTCGGCCTGATGTCGGTCGCCTTCATGGCGTTCGCGGGGATCCAGCTCTGATGGAATCGCTCGCCCTCCAGACCATCGTCTTCGGCGTCGTCGCGTTCACCAGCGTGATTCTCGCGCTGGTCCTGATCCTGATGCTCGCCAAGTCGCGGCTCGTCGCGACGGGCAACGTCGAGATCCTGATCAACGACGACCCCTCGAAGGCCGTCACCGCCCCGGCCGGATCGACCCTGCTCTCGACCCTGGCAGCCCAGCAGATCTTCATCCCCTCCGCCTGCGGCGGTCAGGGAACCTGCGGCGTCTGTCGCGTGAAGGTCCACGAGGGCGGCGGCTCGATCCTGCCGACCGAGAAGGGCCACATCAGCCGGGGCGAGGAGCGCGAGGGCTACCGCCTCAGCTGCCAGGTCAAGGTCAAGCAGGACCTCAAGATCGAGATCCCCCACGAAGTCTTCGGCGTGAAGAAGTGGAAGTGCAAGGTCCGCTCGAACCACAACGTGGCGACCTTCATCAAGGAGCTCGTGCTCGAGCTGCCCGCCGGCGAGAGCGTCCCGTTCCGCGCGGGCGGCTACATCCAGATCGAGTGCCCGCCGCATACCGTGAACTACAAGGATTTCGCGGTCGAGCCCGAGTACCACGGCGACTGGAACCAGTTCAACATCTGGCGCTACACGTCGACGGTGACCGAGAAGGTCAACCGCGCCTACTCGATGGCCAACTATCCCGAGGAGCTCGGGATCATCATGCTGAACGTCCGCATCGCGTCGCCGCCGCCGCGCATGCCCGACGTGCCGCCCGGGAAGATGTCGTCCTACATCTTCAACCTGAAGCCCGGCGACGAGGTGACGATCTCCGGCCCCTTCGGCGAGTTCTTCGCCAAGGACACGAAGAACGAGATGATCTTCATCGGCGGCGGCGCGGGCATGGCCCCGATGCGCTCCCACATCTTCGACCAGTTCCGACGGCTCCATACCGACCGCAAGGTCAGCTTCTGGTACGGCGCCCGGAGCCTGCGCGAGGCGTTCTACGTCGACGACTTCAACGCCATCCAGTCGGAGAACGAGAACTTCCAGTGGCATCTCGCCCTGTCCGAGCCGCTCCCGGAAGACAACTGGACGGGCATGAAGGGCTTCATCCATCAGGTCCTCTTCGACAACTATCTGAAGGACCACCCGGCGCCCGAGGATTGCGAGTACTACATCTGCGGTCCGCCGATGATGAACTCCGCGATCATCAAGATGCTGACCAACCTCGGCGTCGAGCCCGAGAACATCCTCTTCGACGACTTCGGCGGCTGATCGAACCCGACCGGGCGGCGCCCTGTGCGGCCCGGTCGGCTCCGACTAGAATCGGGCGGCGCGCGAGCGGTGCGCCGGAGACCGACCCGTCATGCCCCCGCCCGGACTCGAGCTCGATCGCAAGACGCTGCGGGCGATGGCGATCGCCTTCGTCCTGCTCTCGGCCTTCACGATCCATCGGCTCTTCTTCGCGACTCCGCCCGGCCCCGCCGTCGACGAGCTCGTCCTCTCCGGCGACACGATGGGCACGACCTGGGAGGTCCGGATCGCGGGCCCGGGCCTCGATGAGGCGCTGCGGGCCCGGGCGCAGGACGTGATCGAGACGCGCCTCGCCGAGATCGATCTCTGGTTCTCGACCTGGCGACCCGACAGCGAGGTCTCGCGCTTCAACGCCGATCGCGGGAGCGAGCCCTTCGACGTGTCGTCCCCGACGGCCGAGCTCGTCGCGTTCTCGATCGAGCTCTGCAAATGGAGCGGCGGCGCCTTCGACATCACGGTCGCACCGCTCGTCGCGCGCTGGGGCTTCGGCCACGGAGCGCAGGTCGGTGCCCCGCCCAGCGAGGCGGAGATCGAGGACTATCTCGACCATACGGGCGCCGAGATCATCCACGTCGGCCGCGGCAATCCGACCCGCGGCGGCTTCCTCCTCAAGGCCGATCCCGAGGTCGAGATCGATCTCTCGGCGATCGCCCCGGGCTATGCCGCGGACCACGTCGCCGGCGGCCTCTACGAGCTCGAACGCGAGGACTTCCTGGTCGAGATCGGCGGCGAGCTCTACGCCGCGGGCCACCGCAGCGACGGCAAGCCCTGGCGCGTCGCCATCGAGGAGCCCTTCGAAGACCTCCGCAAGATCCGTCAGATCGTCGAGCTCTCGGATCAGGGCCTCGCGACCTCGGGCGACTACCGCGCCTTCTACGTCGAAGACGGCGAGCGCATCTCGCATACGATCGACCCGCGCACCGGCCGCCCGATCGCGAACGGCATGGCGTCGGCGACGGTCGTCGCGCCGACCGCGACCCAGGCCGACGGCTTCGCGACGGCGCTCATGGTGCTCGGACCGGAGCAGGGCCTGGCCCTCGCGGAGCAGTGGAAGCTCGGCGCCATGACCCTCCGACGCACCGCCGACGGCGGCTTCGAGGAAGCGCGCAACGGTCTCTACCCCGAGCCGATCACGCCGGAGGAGCCCGCACGACCATGACGCTCGAATCTCCGCTGCGCCGGCGCCTCGCGTCCTTCGGCTACGCCGCCCGGGGCATCGCGACGATGCTGCGCAGCGAGCCCAACGCGCGGATCCATGCGGTCGCGACGCTCGTCGTCGTCGCGGCGGGCTTCGCGTTCGGAATCGAGCGGAGCGAGTGGCTCGCCGTCGTGCTGGCGATCGGTGGCGTCTGGGCAGCCGAAGGATTCAACACGGCCTTCGAAGCGCTCTGCGACGTCGCCTCCCCCGGGCGACATCCGCTCGTCGCGCGCGCGAAGGACGTCGCCGCCGGCGCCGTCCTGTTGGCGGCGTGCACGGCGCTCGGGGTCGCGCTGCTCGTCTTCGGACCGAGAATCGCAGCCCTGCTCCCCGCCTGACCCGGGACGGACCCGGGCTCGACCCGGTCCTCCCCGCATTCCGGAAAGGAATTCCATGCCCCTCCCGCTTCGCCTCCTCGCGGCCCTGCCGGGCCTGCTCTTCGGCGTGATCGCGCTCCAGTGGCTCTTCGATCCCGCCGGGGCCGCCGCCGTCCTCGACCTGCCGCTCCTGCGCGGCGCCGCGCGCAGCACGCAGATCGGAGATACCGGCGCCTTCTTCCTCGGGGTCTCGGCCTGCTACCTGCTCGGCGCGATCCGCCTCGAACGGCAGTGGTTCGCGGCGGCCGCGCTCTTCGTGGGCGGAGCGGCCGCCTTCCGCGTCGCCGCCTGGGCGCTTCACGGCGCCCCGTTCGCGATCGACAAGATCGCCGTCGAGCTCTTCTCCGTCGCGATCGCGTCGCTGGCGGCTTCGCGCACGCGCGGCGGGCGGTGAGTCGGTGGGGCGGGTGCTCGGTCGGGCAGCGAGTCGGACGCCGGGCGCATCGACGTGGGCGGCTCGGCGGGTCACGGGCTAGCCTCGGGAGCGAGCGCCCACCCGGAGGTCGCATGCAGACCATCCTCGCGACGATCGTGGTGCTCGGGCTCGTGATGGCGGCGATGGCGATCGGAGTCATGCTCTCGGGGCGCCGCCTGAAGGGATCCTGCGGGCGGGAGTGCCCCTGCAGCGAAGAGGCGCGGCGTGATTGCGCCCTCGCCGCGGAGCACCACGCCGACTAGCGCCGACTAGCGTCTATCTCGCCCGCGCCTCGCGCGTCGCGTCGCCTTCGCCCGCGCCGGGCTCGCTCGCCGCGAGGAAGGTCTCCCAGCCCGCGCTGCTCACCGTCCGACCCGACGAATCGAAGACGTACGCCTCGAAGCCGGCCTTCTCGACCAGCCTTATGGACGAGCGCTGTGCCCCGAGCACGAGCAGCCCGGTGCTCCAGCCGTCGGCGCGCAGGGCGCTGTCGCCGATCACGACCGCCTCGACGGTCCCGTCGACGGTCGAGCCCGTCCGCGGATCGATGATGTGGGACACCGTCTGCCCCGCGATCTCGCTCGTGCTGCCGAGGCTCGAGCTGACCGAGACCGCCCGATCCCGCAGCCGGAGCGTCGCGAGCTCGCCGCCGTCGGGATGACTCGAGCGGACCGCCACGACCCAGCCCCCGCCGTCGGGATCCCCGATCGCCCGCGTGCTGCTCTGCCCCAGGGAGAGCAGCGCCGCCGCCTCCGGCAACGCGCGCTCGAAGGCCGCAGCGAGGACGTCGAGGGCCGCGCCCTTCGAGATCGCGTCGAGGTCGATTCGAACCCGGCTCGCCGTCACGTCGAGTCGACCACCGCCGGCGAGCCGCAGCCGATCGCTCCCGACCCGGCCCTTCGCCTTGCGAAGCGCCTCGAGCGTGGGCCACGAGTCGCGCTCGGCCGCGCGGCGCCAGACTTCGACGAGGGGGCCGACCGTGACGTCGAAGGCGCCGCCCGTCGCCTCCCAGAGACCGACCGACTCCGCGAGCACGGATTCGAGGGCCGGCGCGACCGCCGTCCCCTCGCCCATGGCTTCGGTCCGGGCGAGGGCGCGATTCAGGCTCGAGAGCTGCGAAGCCGCATCGTGGCGCGAGTAGACCGCCTCGAGGCGCACGAGCTCGACGCGCGCCCAGTCGAGCCAGGTCTTCGCGATCGGGAGCTCGCTCTCCCGGACCCGCAGATCCGCCTCGAAGAAGGTCCCCATCGCGAGCCAGCCGTCGGAGAGCGGGACGCGCGCGTCTTTCGCTGCGGGCTGGCCTGCCCCCTTCGTACAGCCGAAGGCGGCGAGGCCGACGAGCAGGACCATGCGCTGGACCAGGAGCTGCGCGCGCGCGCTTCCCATCGTCGAGCCGGCGAGGCGCGCGCCGCGGCTCAATCCCATTGCTCCCCGTCGAGGGCCTCGTCGCCGGTGCCGGTGTAGTTGGCCGCCTGCTTCCCCGCGAAGACGGACCAGAGCGCGATCGCGACCAGCGCGGCGAGGCTCCCCTGCAGCATCAGGATCCCCGCGATCTTCGTCCACGCATAACCCGCTCCGGCGAAGCGGACGAGCCAGCCGGCCCCTTCGGAGGCGAGCGCCGACACGAAGGGCACGACGATCAGGGCGATCTTCCACTTCGGCGCGACGGGCACGAACAGCGCGAGATGGGTCAGGACCATCATCAGCATCCCCATCGCGAAGAGATGGAAATGAGCGAGCTCGAGCATGCCGCGATAGCTGCGCGGCGATCGGAACTCCTCCTCGTTGCCGAGGTAGTGCTCAACGACCGAGGCGGTCGTGAAATCCATCTCGTCGAAGTAGAGCATCCAGTTCGTCAGCCAGAGCAGCACGACGAAGAAGCAGTAGAGGACGACGACGACCTGGAGCAGCCGGTTGTGGTCCCACTCGCCCGTGACGGTGAATCGCAATGCGGTGTCCTGAAGCGGGGGCGCCAGGCCGGTCCGGCGCATTGCGGGACGACCACGGAGCCGCGCGGCCGGCCGAGCGGCCGGTCGCGTCGGGAGTCTAGGGCGCCTCGCCGGGTCCGTAAGCGGGGAGCAGCAGGACCTCCCAGTAGGCGAGGATGCGGCGGACGGCGTCCACGGCGGCCTGCGCGGAGAGAGTCGCCCCGACGACGCCATGGATCTCGCGATCGAGGCCGAGCCCGTCCCCCTTGCCCTTCCCGACGAACTGGGCGTACCAGCGATCGGTCGGCATGTAGTCGAGGGGCTCGTGGAAGGCGATGATCCGCACGCTGCGGACCCGACCCTGCGGCGAGAGCACGAGCAGCAGCGCCTCGGGCTGGGTCCTCACCTTGTGGACCGCGATCTCCGCGAAGCCGACGACCGTCTCGCCCTGGTAGGCGACGTGGATCACCACGACCTTGGCGTCGGCGCGGACGCCGAGGAGCTCGCCGATCCGGGCGGATTGCTCGCGGCGCAGCACGAAGGTCTTGCGTTCGATCCGGGTCGCATCGGGGAAGGCCTCGGCCAGGGCCTGCTTCTGGCTCGCGAAGACCTTCGCCCGCGCGGCGGGCGCCGCGACCGAGAACGTCGCGAGCAGACCACCCAGGAGCAGCAGGACGAGGACCGCACGGCTCGCCGAAGCGCGTCCCACGAGCCGCCGACCCTCGCGACGCGGCGAGCTCGAGCCCGAATGCGATCCCTGCGAACCCGTCGAGCCCATGCGCGATTCGATCTCCCCGGAGCACGGAAGGCTAGAACACGTAGCCCACCAGCCCCTGAACCTCATCGGCTCGGTCGCGAGAGCCCGCCGCCGTCGTGCGGGCCAGGTCGAAGTGGCGGAAGTCGAGCTTGAAGACGATCTGCGGGATCGGTTTGAACTGGATGCCCGCGACGTACAGATCGACGTCTTTGGTCCGGTCGCGGTCGAAGCCGAGGTCCGAGACCTCACGCTGGGTGTCGTAGCGCTCGAACCGGAAGTAGGGCTCGAGGCTCATGCGCGGGGCCTCGAAAAAGAGCGGCATGACGTTGTACGCCGCCTCGAGATACCAGCCGCGCATCTGCTGGGCGATCGCGGAGGTCGCGCCCAGGTCGAGGACGCGCGACAGACGGCCCGCCTCGTCGACGAAGGCCTCGGTCCAGAGCGCGCGCAGGCTCGCGCCGTAGCCCTTGTACTGGGCGTGGAGCTCGTAGATCGTGGTCTGCGCGTCGGGGACGTCGCGCTCGGTCCCGCTCGCGTCGGAGGTCTGCTCCTGGCCGGACTGGCCGGTGTAGACGGAGCCGCCGATCATCAGACCCGTGACGACGTCGACGTCGACGCGACCGACGAAGGCGAAGTCGTTCGCGATCGCCTCGGCCCCACCCTGTCGACCGCCCCGCAGCCCGCTCGACGTGAAGCTCTGACCGTCGAAGCCGTTGATCGCATAGGCGCGGTATTCGATGCGACCCGCGATCGTCCCCCAGATGCCCGCGCCGTTCTCGTGCCAGGTCGAGGGCAGGATCGTCCGCTCGACCTCGGGCCGCTCGGCGCCGAAGAAGAAGTTCGGCTCGTGGATCTCGTTGACGAAGCCCATCGGCACGAGCAGGTTGCCGGCGCGGAAATTGAGCTCGTCGAGCCAGAGATAGTCGACCGTCAGGAACTCGACGGCGACTTCGTTGCCGCCGTGCTCGTACTCGATCTCCGAGTTGAGCACCCAGTTCTCGTTGAACTTGTAACCGACATAGAGCACGGCACGCAGCTGGTCGTAGACGTTGTCGCGGTCGTCGTCGCCGGTGTTGTGGAAGGTGCGGATGCGGTTCTCGCCGTAGCCGCCGATCGAGAGACCCCCGTCCTTCTTGTAGACCTTCGAGGCCGCGGGACCGAGGCCGTGGTAGGAGACGAGCGCCAGCTCCTCGGGGACCGCAAAGACCGACTCGAGGCGACCGATCTCCTCCGCGAGGATGTCGACCTTCTCCTCGAGGTCGTCGATCCGCGCGGTGTCGCTCGCCGGCGGGGCGGCGGGGGCGGCAGGATCGACGGCGGCGGCCGGCGTCGCCTGCGACTCGGCGGTCGCCTCGGCCTTCGGCGCCTCCCCTTCGGCGCGCGCAGTCGGCGCGACGCCCATCCAGCACCCCACCGCGATCAACGCAGCGACCCGACCCCGATTGCACTTCAGCACGCGTGAATCCTCCTGCACACCTGCGCCCATCGTGGAGCGCAGGCGGACCTCGATCGTCCGCGGTGCGCATAGAAACGAAATTGAAAACCATTTTCAAGGACTGAGTCCGGGTTTCCCGAAGATTTCGATCGGCAGCCCGGCCGTTCACCCCAGGGGGCGAATGATCGGCGGGCGGGCGAGGAGTCCGACGATTCGGGGGACTCCGCTCGCGGCCCCCCGCGGCCGGGTCGATTCCGGCAAGTCGGCCGCAGCCCCTGCACGTCGTCTCAACTTTCACGCGCAGCTTCCGTTAACACGAGAAGCATCGAGCCCCACGGCAACGCGCAGCTCGGCACGGGCCGCCCCGCGCCCGCCGTGGCGCAAGCCTTCTCGAGAGGATCGGAGCCTTGAGTCAGCGCAACAGTCCGCTTCCGGGCGAAGGAGGCGATCCGTGCTCGGATTGAGATCGCTTCGCCGGCGACGCGCGGACTCGATCCGCGTCGGCATCGCGCTCGAAGGCGGCGAGGCGACGATTCTCGCCCTCTCGCCGGCCGGGGCCGAGGGCCCGCCGAGCGTCCTGGCCTGGGAGTCCTTCGCGACGAACGAGGCCGGCGGACTCGAGCAGGCCCTTCACCGCTTCGTCGAGACCCATGGCCTGCGCGGCGCCACCGCCCGCGTGACCCTCGCCCCCGGCGACTACGAGCTCAAGCTCGTCGAGCGACCGACCAACGTCCCCGAGGCGGAGCTCGCCGACGCGACCCGCTGGCTGATCCGCGACCTCGTCGAGATGGACGTGGAGACGGCGGCGATCGGGGTGCTCACGATTCCGGATCAGAAGGGTCGCGCGCGCACACCCCACATGTTCGTCGTCGCGACCCGCGACGAGACCGTCACCGCGATGGCCCGCGCCCTCGATCAGACCGGGCTCGTCTGTGGCGGCTTCGAGGTCATGGAGACCGCGATGCTCGCCCTCGAGGCGAGCCTCCCGGAAGAGGTCGTCGGCGGGGCGATGGTCCGCATCGACGCGAAGTCGAGCGTCCTGACCCTGGCGACCGAGCGCCGCCTCGTTCTCGCGCGGCATCTCCGGGTCGACGCGGCAGCGATGGACGAGGCCGCGGAGCGGGCGTTGAGCTCGGCGGGGCCCGGCGAGGCCGAACTCGTCTCCGCCCTCGAGCCGCTGCTGCTCGACGTCCAGCGATCCCTCGACTACTACGAGAGCGAATATGGCCGGGCACCGGCCACGCGCCTGACCCTGTTGCCCGGCTCGGTCGACTTGAGCCCCCTCGCCCCGGCGCTCGGCGAGATGCTTCGCCCGTTGCGTGTCGAGGCCTACGCTCTCGAGCGGGCTTTCGACTTCGAGACCCCGCCTCCGACGCGATCCCACGCCGGCCTCTCCCTCGCCGCCGGTGCCGCCGTCGCCGGCGATCTGGCGCTCGGCCGCGCGCTCGTGCCCGCCCGGCTCCGGGCTCGGGAAGGCACCTTCGGCCTCGGTCGCGTGCTGCAGGCGGCCGCCGTGCTCGGCCTCCTGGTCGTCGCCTACTGCGCCTATGAAGGCTTCCGGCTCTATGGCGATCGCCAGGCCCTCGGCGCGATGATCGTCGAGGAGCGCGAGCTCGAGCAGACGCTGGCGAGCGCCGCTGCGGAGGCCGAACAGGCGGGGCTCGCGAACGCAGCCCCCGCCGACCCGACCGCGCTCCGCGCCCATCGCGATGCGCGCCTCGCCCTGCTGCGGGATCTCGGTCAGCAACGACCGGGAACCGCCTCGAGCTTCTCGAGCCTCCTCGTCGGCCTCGCCCGCCAGGATCTCGACGGCGTCTGGCTCGAGCGGATCGAGCTCAGCGAGAGCGGTGAGGCGCTCTCCCTGACCGGCCGGACGCTCGAAGCCGAGGACGTTCCGAAGCTGCTTCGCGGCCTGCGCGACGAGCCCGCCTTCGCCGGCCGCAAGTTCGGCACCCTCGCGATCGAGCGGACGAAGGATCCCGCCGCCGGTCTGCAATTCCACGTCGCGACCCGCGGTCCCCTCGACGTCGCCGCCGGAGGCGACCGATGACGAGCCCGCTCTTCGCGCAGCTCCGACCCGCGTTCGAGGCCCTCGACGCGCGTTTTCGCGCGCGGACGCCGCGCGAGCGGATCTTCCTCTCGGCGATGATCCTCGCGGTCGCGGTATTCGCCCTCGACGGCCTCCTGCTGCGTCCGCTCGAGGCCGAGCGACATCGGATCGCCGGCGAGACGACCGCGCGGCGTGAAGCGCTCGAGACCCTCGAGGCCCGCCTCGAGGCGATCCGCAATCCGATCCTCGACGAAGCCGAGCGACACCGCCGCGACGAACTCCGTCAGCTCGAGCACCAGATCGCCGAGATCGACGAGGGCATTCGCACGGCCGTCTCGCGCCTCGTCCCCCCGGAGTCCGCCGTCGCGATCCTCGAAGAGCTCCTCGCCCACGACGACCGCCTCGAGCTCGTCCGGTTGACGAGCGCGCCGCCCCGGCGCCTCGGCCCGGAAGAGACGCGCGGGACGAGCACCCTCTATCAGCACGGCCTCACCCTCGAGATCCAGGGCGACTTCGCGTCGACCCTCGACTACCTGCGCCGGATCGAGGGCTCGGACTGGCAGCTGCTCTGGGACCGCCTCGACTACCGCGTCGAGAGCTACCCCGAGGCTCGGGTCACGATCGAGCTCCACACGCTCTCCGAGAAGGAGGAGTGGGTCGGTGTCTAGAACCAGTCCCATGATCGGCGGGACGATCGCGAGCGGAGCGTTGCTGCTCTTCGGGGCACTGCTCGGTCACGCGGCGGAGTCACTGCCCGATCCGACCCGGCCGCCGGCGGCGAGCCTGATCGCCGCGCCCGCCGCGCAGGACACGAACGAGAAGCTCGAGCTGCGCGCGATCTTCCATGCCGAAGATCGGCGCTTCGCCGTCATCAATGGCCGGCGCGTCCAGACCGCCGACCGCATCGCGGGGGCCGAGGTCCTCGCGATCGAGGTCGATCGCGTCCGGCTGCGCCGCGACGGGGAGATCGTCGAGCTCGAGCTCGTCGCCCCCGCCTTCAAGAACGCCCGCCAGACGGGCCTGCCTTCCGCTTCCCGGCGCCCCGACCGAACGGGCGCCGCGGAGCCCGACGCCCTTCGAGGAGCCATGCGATGAATTCGAACCTGAGACGGCTGGTCGCCCTCGGCCTCGTCCTGGCCTCGGCCTCGCGCCCGCCGGCTGCGCTTCGCGGGCGAAGCCCGGGGTCGCGGACCGCGAGCGCGAAGGCGGGGCCGCCGCGACGACGACGCCGAGCCTCCCGCCCGAGATCGAGGAGGCGTTGCTGCCCGATCGCGCGACCGACGAGGCGGCGCCGCTTCGCAGCGAGGAGCCGCGCTTCGACGTGACCGTCGATCGCGCGCCGGCCCGCCCGTTCTTCATGAGCCTCGTCGAGGGCACCGACCAGTCCATCACCCTCGCCCCCGGCGTCGACGGCGAGATCTCCCTGTCGCTGCGCGACGTCACGGTCGAGGAGGTCCTCGACACCGTCCAACAGGCCTACGGCTACGGCTACGAGCGAACGCGCACCGGCTTCCTCGTCCTGCCCGCCGGCCTGCGCTCCCGCGTGTTCCAGCTCGACTACCTGAACCTGCGCCGCATCGGGACCTCCGATACCCGCGTCAGCTCGGGGCAGATCTCCGACCAGGCCAACAACGGCGGGTCGGGCTCGGGCAACTTCAACAACGGCGGCAACGCCGGAGGCAACGGGTTCGGAAACGGGACGAACGGTCCGACCGTGATGGGCGGGAACGCTCGCGGCTCGATGACCGGGAGCCGCGTCCAGACCCAGAGCGACTCGGACCTCTGGAACGAGATCGTGACCAGCGTGACGGCGATCGTCGGCGAGGCCGGCGGCCGCGAGGTCGTGACGAGCCCCCACGCCGGACTGCTCGTCGTCCGTGCGTTCCCCGACGAGCTCGATCGCGTCGCCGCCTATCTGCGTTCGGCCGAGCTCTCGCTCAATCGCGTCGTGATCCTCGAGGCGAAGATCCTCGAGGTGACGCTCAACGACGGATTCCAGTCGGGCATCAACTGGGCGAAGCTCTCGAGCGTCGACGGGACCGACGGCGTCATCGGCCAGACCGGCGGCGGCAGCGTCCACGATTCGGGGTACTCCGACAGCCGCGGCGGCGAGCCCGACATCGGCCCACCGCTCTCGGATCTCTTCGCGGGCACCGCGAGCAGTGCCTTCGGCGGCGTCTTCTCCCTCGCCATCCAGGCCGACAAGTTCAGCGTCTTCATCGAGCTGCTCGAGAGCCAGGGCAAGGTCCGCACCCTCTCGAATCCGCGCATCTCGACCGTCAACAATCAAAAGGCGGTCATCAAGGTCGGCAGCGACGAATTCTTCGTGACCAACGTCTCGACGACGGTCGTGACCGGCACGGCGACGACCTCGACCCCCAACGTGACGCTCACGCCCTTCTTCTCGGGCATCGCCCTCGACGTGACGCCGCAGATCAGCGACGCCGGCGACGTGATCCTCCACGTCCATCCCGCCGTCACCGAGGTCGAGGACCAGACGAAGACCTTCACCATCTCCGACCAGGAGCAGGAGCTGCCGCTCGCGTTCTCGACCATCCGCGAGTCGGACAGCATCGTACGGGCGAAGAGCGGGCAGGTCGTCGTGATCGGCGGGCTGATCCAGAACGATTCGCGCGATGCGCGCTACGGAGTCCCGTGGCTGTCGCGCATCCCCTGGCTCGGCCGGCTCTTCTCCCACTCGAAGCTCTCGAACAGCCGGACGGAGCTCGTGATCCTGCTGCGGCCGATCGTGGCCGACGGCGAGCTCTGGGCGAACGACCTGCGCGAGACCTCGGAGCGCATCGACTCGGTCTGGAGCCGGGGGCGCAAGGCGCGCAGCGAAGAGCTCCGCCTCGAGGGCTGGCTGCCCCCGACGCCGCCCGTCGGCCAATCGGGCGACGATTACTGAAGCTGCGGGAGACCCGATGTACCTCGAGCATTTCGGCCTTGCGCGTCTTCCCTTCGAAGCGACCTCGAACGGGTCGCTCTACGTCGATCTTCCGGAGCACCGCGAAGCGCTCAACGTGATCCTCTTCGGCCTGCGCTCGGGCGAGGGCTTCATCAAGGTCGTGGGCGAGGTCGGCACCGGCAAGACGGCGCTCTGTCGCGCCGCCCTCGCGCGCCTCGGCGACGGGCTCGTCCCCGTCTTCCTGCCCGATCCGGCGCTGCGACCGATCGCGTTCCTGGCGACGGTCGCCGACGAGCTCGGCGTCGTCGTGCCCCCGCGCACGCCGGTCCACGTCCTGAAGCAACGCCTGCGCGAGGTCCTGCTCGACATCGCGCGCTCGGATCAGCGCGTGGCGCTCTTCATCGACGAGGCCCAGACGATGCCGGGGGCGACCTTCGAGGCCCTGCGCCTGCTCTCGAATCTCGAGACCAGCGCCGGGAAGCTCGTCCAGATCGTGCTCCTCGGTCAGCCCGAGCTCGACGCCCGCCTCGCCCGCTACGACCTGCGCCCGCTCGAGCAGCGGATCGCGTTCTCGACGCGACTCGCGCCGCTCGCGGCCGACGCCTGTCGCGTCTACGTCCAGCGCCGGCTGATCGAGTCCGGCGCCCGGGATCCCGGACTCTTCACGACGCCAGCCCTCTCCGCGATCCATCGCGAGAGCGGCGGCATCCCGCGCCTGATCAATGCGTTGTGTCACAAGTCGTTGATGGCGGCCTTCTCGGAGGACGAGCTTCGCGTCGAGCGCCGCCACGTCGTCCGGGCGATCGCCGCGAGCGAAGGCCTCGGCCGCTGGCGCATCCGGCCCCTCGCCCGGCTCCGCTCCGCCCTCGCGCCGAGCAGCCTCGCCGCCCGCCGCCCGAGTGCTTCGCGCACGACCTGGCAGGAGCCGCGCGCATGAGCCTCGTGAACGACCTCCTGATCGAAGCCGAGCGCCGCCGAAGCCTCCATGGCCGACCGCGCACGGCGCGCCTCGAAGACCTCGTCCCGACGCGCCCGCGCGCGACGGCTCGGAGCGGAGAGCGCCGCGCTCGCCTGGCCTTCTTCGGCCTCGCCGCGTTCGCGGGTCTCGTGGTCGGTGGAGCCGCCTATCTCGGCTCGATCGCCGGACCCTACGCGGGCAAGGACGTTCGCGCGAACGCGGCACCGCCGGCCGTCGCCGCGCGGCGCGCGGTCGCCTCCGCTCCGGCGGCGGCGACGGCGCTCGATTCGACGATCGAGCGGCCGGTGCGCATCGAATCGATCTCGCTCGAGCGACGGCCGGGGACGACGCGGCTGCGCATCGTAGCCGACGGCCGTGTGGCCCATTCCCTCGAGCACGACGCCGCGAACGGCCGCCTCGAGCTCCTCCTCGCGAACGCCGCCCTGACGGAGCCGACGGCGCCGATCGACCTGCTCGACACGCCGATCCGAAGCCTCGAGCTGCGCGCCGAGACCCCGGATCTGCGCCTTCGACTCGCCCTCGACGCCGAGGTCCATACCCAGACGCGCTGGCTCGACCTCGACCACGGTGCGGCCCTCGTCGTCGATCTGCAGACGGCCGTGCCGACCGCGCGGCAGACTACGCCGACGTCGCGGCCGAGCGAGCCGCGCCGCCTCGACGGACCGGCTCCCGTCGGCGCGGCACGCGCCGAGAGCGCCGAGATGAACCCGGCAACCCCCGCGCTGATCGAGGCGGCAGCGGACGAGACATCCCTCGACGCGCCGCCTGCCGCCCTCGCGCCGAGCGATGACGACGCGGTCCCGTCCGTCGAGGCGCTGATCGATTCGTATCCGGCGGACGAGGCGGATCACGTCTATTCGCCTTCGCTCGGCGATCCGACCGCGATGCGCATCGAGCCGTCCCAGCGCGAGCGCGAAAGAGAAGAGCGGGCGGCCCGGCGGGTGAAGCGCGAGGGATTGCTGGCCTCGGCCCGTCATGCCCGCAAGGCCGGGCGCCTCGACGACGCGGATGCGCGCTACGCCGAGATCGTATCGATCGCCCCGAACGATCCGACGCCGATCACCGAATGGTCCGAGGTCCTCGTCGAGCAGGGCCGGGTCCCGGACGCGCTCGCCCTGATCGACTCCGCCCGCGAGCGCGCGCCCCGCGATCAGGCGCTCCTCATCGCGAAGGCCCGCCTGCTCGAGCAGACCGGCGACGCCGTCGGCGCCGTGGCGCTCCTCGACGGGAGCGGTCTCGCGTTGACCGAGGCCCCCGACGTCCACGCGCTCGCCGCCGCCTACGAACAGCGCGCCGGACGTCACGAGGCCGCGATCGGCCGCTACGAGCAGATCCTGCGCCGCTTCCCCGAGGAGTCCCGCGGCTGGCTCGGCCTCGGCATCTCCCTCGAGGCCGTGGGCCGAAGCGACGAGGCCCGCGACGTCTACCGGATCGCGCTGACCGTCGGCGAGCTCCCCGGCGGAGCGAGGCGCTGGCTGACGGCTCGGCTCGCCGCCCTCGGCGAGGAGGGCTGACGCCGTGGCGCGAAAGAAGATCCGCATCGGCGAGCTGCTGGTCGAGAACAAGGTCATCAGCGAGGTCCAGCTCCGCACGGCCCTCGAGACCCAGAAGAAGACCGGACTCAAGCTCGGGCGCCAGCTGATCGAGGCCGGCTACGTCACGGAAGACCGCTTCCACGAGTTCCTCTCGCAACAGCTCGAGATCCCCCACGTCGATCTCGCCCGTTACGAGATCCGCAAGGCGACGGCCGAGCTGCTGCCCGAGACCTACGCCCGCCGCTTCCGCGCGATCGTGCTCGACGTCAAGAACGGGACCGCGACCGTGGGCATGGCGGACCCGACCAACATCTTCGCGATGGACGAGATCGAGCGGATCCTGAAGCTCACGGTCGAGCCCGCCATCGTCCGCGAATCGGAGCTGCTCGCCGCGATCGACCGGACCTACTCCCGGGCGAGCGAGATCCACAGCCTCGCCGAGGAGCTCCACGAAGAGCTCGATTCGGGCAGCGACTTCGACCTCTCCCAGCTCGACGCGAACGTCGGCGAGAGCGAGGCCGCGGTCGTCCGCCTGCTGAAGTCGATCTTCGAGGACGCCGTGCGTTCCGGCACCTCCGACATCCACATCGAGCCCGACGAGCTGTGCCTGCGCATCCGCCAGCGGATCGACGGCATGCTGCACGAGCAGGTCATGAAGGAGGCCCGCATCTCGGCGGCGCTCGTGCTGCGGCTGAAGCTCATGGCGGGGCTCAACATCTCGGAGCGACGGCTGCCGCAGGACGGACGCTTCAACATCCGGGTCGGCGATCGCGGGATCGACATCCGGCTCTCGACGATGCCGGTGCAATGGGGCGAGTCGGTCGTGATGCGGCTCCTCGACCAGAGCCAGGGCGCGCTCGGTCTCGACAAGATCGGGATGCCCGGTCGCATCCTGCGCCGCTTCCGCCACTTCATCCATCAGCCCCACGGCCTCGTCCTCGTGACGGGACCGACGGGCAGCGGCAAGACGACGACGCTCTACGGCGCGCTCTCCGAGCTGAACGAGCCGACCAAGAAGATCATCTCCTGCGAGGATCCGGTCGAATACCGCCTGCCCCGCATCCAGCAGGTCCAGGTCAACGTCAAGATCGGGCTGACCTTCGCGTCGGTCCTGCGCTCGGCGCTGCGCCAGGATCCCGACATCGTCATGATCGGCGAGATGCGCGATCAGGAGACGGCGGAGATCGGCCTGCGCGCCGCCATGACGGGCCACCTCGTCTTCTCGACGCTGCACACCAACAGCGCCGCCGGCAGCGCCGCGCGCCTGCTCGACATGGGCGCCGAGGGCTTCCTCGTCGCGACCGCCCTCTCGGCCGTCCTCGCGCAGCGCCTCGTGCGCCGGGTCTGCGACGCCTGCACCGAGCCCCACGCCCTCACGAGCCAGGAGAAGATGTGGCTCCGGGCGAACGCGGGCGAGAGCGCCGAGTTCCTGAACTTCCTGAAGCCCCGCGGCTGTCCCCGCTGCAGCGGCACCGGCTACCGCGGCCGCACCGGCGTCTACGAGCTGCTCGAGATCGACGAAGCGATGGCCGACGCGCTCCGCCGCAGCGACACCAACGCCTACATCGAGGCGGCGGCGCGCTCGGCCGGCTTCCGCCCGCTCGCGATCTGCGCCCTCGAATACGCCTCGAAGGGCATCACGAGCCTCGACGAGGTCCTCCGCATCGCCGGCGAGCAGGAAGACACCGGCGGCAACCTGAAGACGCGCGCGGCGAAGGTCGCGCCCGCCGGCTGACGGCGGCGGGAACGGGTGCCACGCCATGGCGATCTTCGACTACACGGGCAGGAACCCGGCGGGCGCCGCGATCCAGGGCCGCATGGAGGCGGCCTCGAGCGCCGGCGTCGCGACCGAGCTCGCGGGCAAAGGCATCATCCCGCTCCGGATCGTGCCGGCGGGCACGATCGCCGGGGGCGGTGCGCAGACGGAGCTCTTCGCCGGGATCGAGCGCTGGTGGAACGAGCGGAAGATCTCGCTCTCCGACGTCATCATGTTCTGTCGCCAGATGGCGACCCTCGTCCGCGCGGGCGTGCCGATCACCCGGGGCCTGCGCGGTCTCGCCGAGACCATGCGCAATCCGGAGTTCGGCCGGATCCTCCACGAGATCGCCGACGAGATCGAGCGCGGCCACGAGCTGGCCGGCATCCTGCAGCGCCATCCGCGGATCTTCTCGAACCTCTTCGTCGCCGTGGTCCACATCGGGGAGACCTCGGGCAAGCTCGACGACGCCTTCGAGCGGCTCCACGGCTACCTCTCGCTCGAGGAGGAGACGCGCAAGCGGGTCAAGAGCGCGATGCGGTATCCGACGATGGTGCTCTTCGCGATCGTGATCGCGATCGGGGTGATCAACGTCTTCGTGATTCCGCCCTTCTCGAAGCTCTTCGCGAGCTTCGGATCGGATCTTCCGCTGCCGACCCGCATCCTGATGACGAGCTCGCGCCTCTCCTCCGAGTACTGGCACGTCGCGCTCGTCGTCTGCCTCGGGATCGGCTGGTGGGTCCGGAGCTACGTCCGGACCGCCGAGGGCCGGATGGCCTGGCACCGCTGGCAGCTCAGCCTGCCGCGCTTCGGCGGCATCCTCGAGCGCGCCCTGCTGGCCCGCTTCTGCCGGACGCTCGCCGTCACGCTCCGCGCCGGGCTCCCGGTCACGCAATGTCTCGCCATCGCGGCCCGGGCCGTCGACAACGACTGGGTCGCGAAGCGGATCGGCGAGATGCGCGCGGACATCGAGTCCGGCGAGTCGCTGACGGGCGCGGCCCACGCGAGCAGGCTCTTCACGCCCCTCGTGCTCCAGATGATCGCCGTCGGCGAGGAGACGGGCGCCGTCGAGTCGACGCTGGCGGAGGTCGCGGCCTACTACGAACGCGAAGTGGATTTCGATCTGAAACACATCTCGGACCTGATCGAGCCCGTCATGATCGTGGTCGTGGGCATCCTCGTGCTCGGGCTCGCGCTCGGCGTCTACCTGCCGATGTGGGAGCTCGCTTCCGCTTCTCGGGGTTAGTCCGGAGAACGCGGACGCCGCGCGCCGCGAGCACCGACTCGGACACGCGGCGACTCCACTCACGCATCAAGCGAGGACGTTCGGCCGCCGAAGGATTGGCCGGGTCGGCAGAGAGAATGCCGGACGCACGCGACCAGACGAGCCCGGAGTTCGGGCTCGCGAGACGGACCCGAAGACGCAGACCGATCGCGAAGACAGGCGAGGACGGATCATGACGGATCGACAGGCAGGACGGAACGCGCGGGGCTTCACGATCATCGAGCTCGTGGTCGTGATCGTCATCATCGGCATCCTCGCGGCGACGGCGCTCCCGCGCTTCGTGAACCTCGCGGACGACGCCCACAGCGCGAGCGTCCAGTCGATGAGCAGCTCCTTCCAGAGCGGCATCAACCTCGTGCACGCCGGCTGGGTCGCCCAGGGCGCGACGGCGGGCGTCAACGCGGTCACCGTCGAGGGCGGCGGCAGCGTCGGCGTCAACGACTCCGGTTGGCCCGAGAACGCCGTCTCGACCGGCGGCGACGGCGCGGCGACGGCTGCCGAGTGCGTGGCCCTCTGGTCCGCGCTCCTGAATTCGGCTCCGTCGGTCTCCGCCACGGCCGGTGCGGCCGATTGGCTCGCCTCGAGCGACGACAAGGTGACGTGCCGCTACACCTACAACGCCGCCTCCGGTCGCTATTTCGACTACAACACGAGCACCGGGGCGCTCACGGTCACCGTGCCCTGATCGACCGGAGCGCGCGACGACGCGGCATGGGCCGGCAACCCGACAGGCGAATCGACGCGCATCGCGGCTGCGGCTTCACTCTCGTCGAGGCCGTCGTCCTGATCGCCATCCTCGGCATCCTCGGCGGCGTCGCTGCGCCGAGATTCCTGTCCCTCCGCGAGCTCGACGGCGCGCGCGCCCATCGCCAGGCCCTCGCGGATCTGCGCCATGCCCAGCGTCGGGCGGCGGGATCCGGCTGCCCCGTCGAGGTCGACTTCGACGCCGCCGGCTATCGGCTGCGGCAGCGCTCCGGTTGTCGGACGGGCGCCTTCGCGCTCGAGCTCGTCGATCCGGTCGTACAGACGAGCCCCTATGCCGTCACCCTGCCCGAAGGCGTCTCGCTCTCGAGCTCGGTCGACCCGATCGTCCTCGACGCCCTCGGTCGCATCACCCGCAGCGACGGCTCGACGACCTCGGTCACCGTCCGGATCGGCGGCCTCGCCCTCGAAGGGGTCGGCGAAACGGGGCTGTTCCGTGTCCCGTGAACGGCGTCGATCCGCGGCCGGCATGAGCCTGATCGAGCTCGTGGTCGCGATCGTCGTCGTCGCAATCTGCCTGACCGGCGCCTTCGCCCTCGTCGACACGACCACGCGCCGCAGCGCCGACCCGATGCTCGAACGGCAGGCGACCTCGATCGCCGAGGCCTACCTCGAAGAAATCCTTCAGCAGTCCTACGTCGATCCCGACGATGGCGAAGTCTGCCCGGCGGCGGAGGCGGATCGCACGCTCTTCGACAACGTCTGCGACTACTCGGGCCTCGTCGAGGCGGGCGCCCGGAGCCAGCAGGGTGAAGCCGTCGCGGGCCTCGAAAGCTATCGCGTCGAGGTCGCCATCGACCCGAAGGCGAGCCTCGGCGACCTCTCCGGGGAGTCGGTGGTCCTGCGGATCGACGTGACCGTGACGGATCCGATCGGGCGACCGGTCCGCCTCTCCGCCTACCGGACCAACGCATGAGCAACGACACGGCGCCCCATCGCTCGCGCACGCGCTCCGGCATCTCGACGATCGAGATGGTCACGGTGATCGCCGTGACCGGGATCCTGTCGGTCGGGCTCGCGGGCATCCTGCGCCATCCGATGCAGGGCTATGCCGCCGTCTCGCGGCGCAGCGAGCTCGTCGACCTCGCAGATCTCGCGATCCTGCGGATGAGCCGGGACCTGCGGATGGCGCTGCCGAACAGCGTCCGCGTGAGCGACGACGGGACCGTCCTCGAGCTGCTCCACACCGTCGCCGGTGCACGCTACCGGGCGGAGCCGGGCCTGAACGCGAGCGGCCAGGACCACACCGGCACGAGCGACTGGCTCTCCTTCGGCGGCGACACGAGCTGGAATCTGATCGGCCGCGTGAGCGGTCTCTCGTTCGCCTACGGAGCCCCCCTCGCCGCGGGCACCCGGGTCGCGATCTATCCGACCGGGAGCGACGTATGGAGCGCGGCGGCGGGCAACACGAGTCCCTCGATCATCTCGGCTTCGACGAATAGCGTGACCCTCTTCGACGACGGCGACGAGGACCGGCTCACGCTCGCGAGCGCCCACCGCTTCAGCCTGGCCTCGCCGCAGGGTCGCCTCTATCTGGTCGACGGGCCTTTGACCTTTCTCTGCGATCCGACGGCGGAGGCGCTCTGGCGCGTCGATGGCTATGCCGTTTCGGCGGTCCAGCCGACGAGCCTCGCCGCGGCCCCCCTCGCCGCCGGATCGGCGGCCCGCGCCGCCGATCGGGTCGAGCGCTGCGCCTTCGACTACGACCCGGGGACGCCGTCGCGCTCCGGGCTCGTGACTCTCGAGGTCGTGATCGCGAGCGAAGGCGAGCGCGTCCGGCTCCTCCACCAGGTCCCGATCCCCAATGCGCCCTGAACCGTCGTCTTCGCCGCCGCCTCGACGTCGACGGGGCTTCGCCCTCGTCGCGGCCCTCGCCGTGCTCGTCCTGCTCGCGTCGATCGGCTCGATGATGCTGCGCCTGACCGGCATCCAGCAGGCCGGCTCCTCGACCGCGATCCTCGGGAGCCGCGCCCACTTCGCGGCGCGCAGCGGCATCGAGTGGGGCTTGCGCTCGGCGATCGCCGCGGGAACCTGCCCCGCCGCGTCGACGACCCTCTCCCTCGCCGAGGGTGCGCTCTCGGGCTTCAGCGTCGTCGTCACCTGCAGCGCGTCGACCCACGTCGAAGGCACGCGAACCCGGACCCACCTCGCGCTGCGGGCCCACGCCGAGTTCGCCAGCGCGGGCGCCCCCGACCACGTGGTCCGAGAGGTCGGTGCGTCGATCGTCCTCTGATCGCGGGGCCGCGCTACCGTCGCGCGCGATGTCGCCGGCGCGCCGCTCTCCGAATCCCGGGCTCCCCGTCGCGATGCTCCTCGCCATCGCGGCGCTCCTCGCTCCGAACGACGTCTGCGCCCATGGCCGCAGCGTCTCGTACTCGAGCTTCGAGATCGACGAGGGCGGCGCGGACGTGACGCTCCGGCTCTCGCTCCTCGAGCTGAGCCGACTCGGCCCCGAGGCCCTGCCGCCGGAGAGCTTCGAGCCGGGCCGCGGTGCAGACGGCGCGCAACGTCCGGATCCCGGCGGCGAGGCCTTGTCCCGCTCGCTCGCGCTCTCGGAAGACGGCAGGCCCTGCCCGCGGCGCGGCGCGATCCGACGCCGGGCGGAGCGCGAAGGCTGGGTCCGTTATGCCTGGCGCGTCGACTGTCCGACCGCAACGGGCGCGCTCTCGATCCGGAGCGGTGTCCTGCTCGACGTCGCGCCCTCCCATCTCCACTTCGCCCGCGTGCGCTTCGCGACGGCGCCCGAGAAGGTGCGCGAGCGGGTCCTGACGGAGGCCTCGCCGGTCTTCGTCGTCCGCGCGGGCGCGTCGGACGGCGCACGGCCCGCCGAGCGCGCCGACGGGCCGGCCGGGAGCGACTTCGTCGACTATCTCGCGCTCGGCGTCCGACACATCCTCTCGGGCTGGGACCATCTCGCCTTCCTGTTCGGCCTGATGCTGCTCGCCGATCGCGCCGCCTCGATCGCCCGCCTCGTCACCGGCTTCACCCTCGCCCACAGCCTGACCCTCGCCCTCACCGTCGCGGGCCTCGTCCATCCGCGCGCCGCCGCGGTCGAGGCGGTGATTGCGTTCTCGGTGGCCCTCGTCGCGATCGAGAAGGGATGGCTCGTCGCGGGGCGCGGCCGGGCGATTCCCGGCGTCGTGCTCGGCGGGCTCGCGGGGCTCGCTGCGGCGGCGATCGCGGGCGCATCGGCGCTGCCCCTGATCAGCGTCGTCGGGCTGATCACGTTCACCGCTTGTTATTTCGCCCTGGCGGCGCGCCTCGAGGCGGACTGGACGCGCGTCGCCCTGACCTTCGCCTTCGGCCTCGTCCATGGCTTCGGCTTCGCCGGCATCCTCGTCGAGCTCGAGCTCCCGCCCGACCGGCTCGTCCCCGCCCTCGCCGGCTTCAACCTCGGCGTCGAGCTCGGCCAGCTCGCGGTCGTCGCCCTCGCCTGGCCGGCCCTCCTCCTCGCCGGTCGCGTCGTCACCGGGGAGGGGAAGCGCTGGACGCGGGACCTCGCGGTCGCCGGGCTCTGCGGCCTCGGTTGTTTCTGGCTGGTCGAGCGGGCCCTCGCCTTCTAATGCTCAGCTCGGGCTGCGACCGGGCCGATAGCGACCCGAGTCGTCCGCCATCGGACGATGGCAGGGAGCAGGCCGGGTGCAGGAGAGCCGCAAGATTCCGGGCACGGCGCGTGGTGCGATGAATGCCGCGGATGCCCCGTCGAGCTCGAAGTCGCGCCGCGAGTCGGATCGACGCCGGGCCGATCGGCGATCCCGCCCGACGCGCCCCTGGCTGGATCTCTTCTCCCCGCTTCGCCGCGCGCGGGGACGGCGCGCGGCAGATCAGGCCGGCTACGTCGATCGCTATTCGAAGCAGGACGTCGGGCTCCTGCTCGCGATCTTCCTGCTGAACGTCGCCGATGCCTTCATGACGATGCTCTGGCTCCACCGGGGCGGCCGCGAGGCCAACCCGGTCATGGATTTCTTCCTCGATTTCGGACCGGCCGCGTTCCTCGCCCAGAAATGCCTCGTCGTCGGCTTCTGGCTGATCCTGCTGCTCGTCCACAAGAACTTCCGATTCGCGAAGATCGGGCTCTACGCGTCGCTCGCGGTCTACTCGGCACTCCTGATCGTGCACTTCGGGATCGTCGCGTTCGAGGTCGAGCCGCCGCCGGGGGACGGGGCGGGCGGCGCCGTCACGCTCTTCAATCGAGCAGTCGACCGAACAGCAACGGAATGACGGGCTCGACGCGCAGGATCCGCGCGCCGAGGTGAACCGGCTCGAATCCGATCGCCGCGAGCCGCTCGATCTCGTCCTCGAGGAGCCCGCCCTCGGGTCCGACGAAGAGCGTGATCGGCCCGGACACGCGGTGTGGGCAGGGGCTCGCTGCCGCGGGGTGGGCGACGATCGCGCGACGGCCGGCGAGGCGCGGCGGCAGGATCTCCCCGACGAGCGAGCCGAAATGACGGTGGAGCGAGACCTCGGGGAGGATCGTGTCCCGGGCCTGCTCGAGGCCGAGGAGCAGGCGCTCGCGGATCGCGTCGGGGGCGACGTCGTGGCTCTGCCAGAAGCTCTTCTCGGTGCGCGCGGTGGCGACGACGAGGATCCGCTCGACCCCGAGGCTGGCCGCCGTCGAGAGCAGGCGACGGAAGACCGGCATCCTCGGCAGGGCCAGTACCAGCTCGACCGGCCGCTTCGGCGGCGGCTCCGCATCGAACGCGAGCTCGAGCTCGAGCAAGGCCTCGTCGAGGGCGACGATCCGCCCCTGCCCCATCCGCCCGCCGACCAGGCCCACCCGCAGGCGGTCCCCGACCTGCGCGCGCAGGATCTCCCGGGCATGCTGGCAGCGGCGCCCCGCAAGGCGCGCGCGACCCGTCGCCGGATCCCATTCGCCGGGCTCGAGGAGCAGGCAGTTCATCGGCCCGCCCCCTGCCGCGCCGAGCGACGTTCCCGACTGCTAGAGTCCACGCCGTGCACGATCCCGACCTCTTCGAAACCCAGTCCGAAGCGCTGACGGCGGGCGTTCGCGTCCAGGTCCGCGCGCGTTATTCGGCGGAGCACAGCAGCCCGCCCGCGAGCCGCTGGTTCTTCCTCTACACGATCACGATCTCGAACGAGGGCGACACGACGGTCCAGCTGATCAATCGCCACTGGACGATCGTCGACGCGACCGGCCATACGGAAGAGGTCCATGGTCCCGGCGTCGTCGGCGAGCAGCCCGTCCTCGAGCCCGGGCAGAGCTTCGAATACACCTCCGGCTGCCCGCTGCCGACCCCCTTCGGCTCGATGGCGGGAACCTTCGAGATGGTCCGCCGCGACGGGACCCAGTTCGACGCCGAGGTCGCGATCTTCCAGCTGATCCAGCCCGGCTCGATTCATTAGGCAGCGGGCCTCGCCCCAGGCCCCCGCTCGAATCCGCGCCCCGTTCTTCATCGGGACCTGGCCTCGCTCTCGACGGACTCTTCGGCTCGACCCGCTCTTCATCCCGGCCCGGCTCCGAAGCGCGCCATCAGGACCGGCAGGTCGCGCAGATCGTCGAGGGCGAAGTCCGGCCGCGGACCGCGGTGGCGCGCGAGCTCGGCCTCGGGCTCGCGGATGCGGCGGGTGAGCCAGACGGTCTTCATGCCGAAGGCGCTCGCGCCGGCCACGTCGGCCGAGAGGCTGTCGCCGACGTGGAGGATCTCCCGGGGCTCGAGGTCGAGCCCCGCGGCGGCGGCCTCGAAGATCTCCGGTCGGGGCTTGCGGATCCCGACCTCCTCGGAGATCACGATCGAGCGCAGATGCGGCACGAAGCCCGCGTCGCCGAGCACGGCGCGCGCCGTCCCGGCATCGGAGAAGTTCGAGCAGAGCCCGAGGCGGTAGCCGCGCGCGAGGGCGATCAGGACCGGCTCGTGGTGGTCGGGGACGCTGACCGCATCCCGCAACGCCCCCATGTGGACCCGCGTCAGCCCGGCGGCGACGGCGTCGGGATCCGCGCAGCCCAGGCGCGCAGCCAGCGCCCGGAAGCGATCGACGGTCGAGAGCTCGACCCCGACGTCGAGCGTGTCCCGCCGCAGCTCGGCGTCGACCGTCTCGAGCAGCGCCACGAATCCGGCGAGGTCGTGATCGATGCCCGCGTGGGATCGCGCGAAGGCGTGGAGCTCCGGCACGGTCGCCGCCATGCGACGGCCGTCGACCTCGATCGGCGCGAGCCGGCGGTGGTTCTGATCGACCAGGGTATCGAAGAGATCGAAGACGATGCCGCGGATCACCGGCGCTCCGTTCGCCCGTGCTCCGACGGGAGCACTAGCCCTTCGCCCCGAGCGCTTCGTCGATCATGCGCTTGAAGTTCGGGAAGGGCTGCGCCCCGGAGAGATTGCGGCCATTGATGAAGAAGGCAGGCGTCCCCGTCACGCCCAGCTTCTGGGCCTGGGCGAGGTCCTCTTCGATCCGCTGCTTCACGTCGTCCGACACGACGTCCTTGCGGTAGCGGTCCATGTCGAGGCCGATCGCCTTCGCATAGCCCTCGAGCGTCTCCGCCCGCATGTCGCGCTGGTTCTGGAAGATCCGGTCGTGCATCGCCCAGAACTTGCCCTGGCGATGGGCCGCTTCGGCGGCGGCGTGGGCCGCGCGAGCGTCGGGATGGATGTCGAGGGGCAGATGCTTGAAGACGATCTGAACCGAATCGCCGTATTCCTTCTCGATCTGATCGAGGGTCGGCACGACGCGGTTGCAGAAGGGACACTGGAAGTCGGACCACTCGACGATCGTGACCTTGGCGTTCTTCTCGCCGCGGACGGGCGCGGTGCCGAGCTCGACCTCGTACTGCTTGCGCGGATCGGGGCCCGACGGTCGCCCCGGCTGTCCCCCCGGCGCCGCCGCCAGGGGCATGTCTTCGAGGACCTCGGTCGCGCGCTCGAGCTGCGCCGTCGCCCGATCGAGGGAATCCGCGACGAAGAAGCTCCCCCCGATGACCGACAGGCTGACCAGCACTGCCGCCACGATCACCGACCGCCCGTTCGAATTCTCCGACACGCCGTACCTCCCCGGGCCAGGCCGATCCCGTCACGGGATCCGGTCCGCCGCCCGACCGTTTCGATCGGGGCGTAGATTAAGGCGCATGGTCGTTCCGATCGAGGCCTGCCGCGACGGGGGCTCAGATCTCCCGCCGCAGGAGCCGCCGCAGCTCGGGCGTATGGGCCCGGACCGAGCGGGTGATCCGCGACATCTGGTTCTGGAGCCGGGCGGGGCTCGCCCCGTCGTGGCGCGCGATCTCGGCGAGCGAATGACCGGAGGCCACGGCGAAGAGCCACGCCCGCTGGGCCTCCTCGAGATGCTCGAAGGAGCCCTCGATCCGACGCCAGCGATCACGGCCGTCGACCTCGTCCTCGGGGTCCCGCGGATTGCGACCCATCCAGTCGAGGGCGGCCAGGTCGACGTGGATCCCGTCCTCGAGATCGGCGGGATCGAAGTCCGCCCGGGTCGAGGCGCGCTCGAGGATCTGGCGCGCCTCGTCGAGGACGGCGCCTTCGATGCGCTTCGAGACGTAGGCCGAGAGCTCGTGCTCGTGGGCCTCCGCGCGCCGATTGCGCAGGGCCTTCAGCAGGCCGAAGTAGCCGGCGGAGATCAGCTCGTCGCGCCAGGAAGGCTCGAGCCCATATCGGCGCTCGATGCGCTGCGCGAAGTAGCGCACGCGGTGGGCGAACTGATGCACGAGCGCGTCGAGCTCGACATCGACATCAACACCGGCTTCGTTTCGAACCTCGAGTGCGTCGGGCGTCTTCATCGCCGCGCAGCTTGCCCGAGTCGCGCAGGCGGGGAAGTGACCCTACACACACGCTCGAACATTGATCGACCGTCAGATGAAGACTGGATGTTTCACCGGAGCGCTACTCGACCTCGATCTCCATCAACGCGTCGAGCACGGCGGCGGCGGTCGGATGGCGATCGGCGGGCTCCTTCGCGAGCAGGTTCGTGATCAGGCGCGCGAGGGACTCGGGCAGATCGGGCCGCAGGCTGCGCGGATCGGGGGCCGGCGTGTGGCGATGATGATAGGCGACCTCGCCGGAGTCGAAGGGGACGCGGCCGACTGCGAGCTCGAAGAGCGTGACGCCGAGGGAGTAGAGGTCGGTGCGGTGGTCGACGTCGTGGCCGAGGACCTGCTCGGGGGACATGTAATAGGGCGTACCCGAGACGAGGGTCGTGGCGCCCCGGACCTCTTCGAGGACCTTCGCGAGGCCGAAGTCCATGATCTTGATGACGCGGTCCGTCGTCGCGAAGAGGTTCGCGGTCTTGACGTCGCGGTGGACGATGCCCTGGCCGTGGGCGTAGTCGAGACCGCGGCAGGCCTGACGAGCGATGCCGACGACGTTGGCGGCGGAGAGCTGGCCGCGCTCGCGCAGGATGACGTGAAGCGGCTGGCCCTCGAGCAGCTCCATCGTGATGAAGAACTGACCGTCCTGCTGGTCCGCGTCGAAGACGGTCACGATGTTGGGATGGTTGAGACGCGCGGCGGACTGGGCCTCTCGCAGGAAGAACTGGAGCGCCCGGGGATGATGGCGGCGCAGGCCTTCGGGCAGGCGTTTGAGCGCGACGATGCGACCGAGGCGGGTATCCCGCGCGCGGTAGACGACGCCCATGCCGCCCCGGCCGATCTCCTCGAGCAGCTCGTAGCGGACCTCGCCGACGAAGGCGGTCGAGGCGCCGTCCTGGGTCCGGTCGCTGATGCGGTCGCGGGCGGGTCCGAAGACATGGCCCGACGCGCTGCGCTGCTTGCGCAGCAGCTCGATGCGCGAGGCGATGTTGGGATACGTCGGCTCGCGCCGCCGCAGATCCTCGAGGATGCCGAGGGCGCGCTCGGTATGGCCCGCCTGCTCCCAGCAGCCGGCGAGACGCGCGTAGGTATCGGCCGGCGCATAGGCCGGGCGGAACGTCGCGATGTGTTCGTCGAGCTTCGCGGCGGCGAGATCGAAATGGCCCTCGGTCTCGAAGGCGTCGGCGAGCAGGCCGCAGGCCTCGCGGAAATCCGGATCGGTCGCGTCGACGAGCTGGAGCAGGCGGATCGCCCGCGGCCGCTGGCCGTGCTCGATCGCGAGCTGGGCCGCCTCGAAGACGCGGCCGTAGCGCTCGAGGGCCGTCAGCCAGCGATCGATCGCCCCGCAATCGCGGTAGCAGCGGATCGCGCGCTCGTAGTCGAGCACGCGCTCGTAGCATTCTCCCGCCCGCAGGATCTGGCCATCCTTGAGATGCGCCTCGGCCGCCTCGAGCCAGGACTCGCCCTTCTCGAAGAGCGAGGCCGCTCGCCCGAACTCGCCCTGGGCGAAGCGAAGTCGTGCCGCCGCCAGCGGGTCGCCCGCCGACTCGTAGAAATCCGAGGCCCGGGCGTGCTCGCCCTCGCGCTCGTACTTGATCGCGAGCAGCCGGTAGCCGAGCTCCGCCTGCCCGTCGCGCTCGAGCGCGCGCGCCGCGGACGGCAGGTCGCCCGTCAGATACGGGTACACCGCCGGCGGACAGCCCTTGAAGACCGCGTCCGCCGCCAGCACGTCGATCAGCACCGAGGTCGGCCGGAACGAGGTCACCGCCAGCGTATGATCGAAGACGCGATCGCCACAGCCGACGAGCAGATGATGCGTCCCCTTCGGCAGCAGGATCCGGATCGAGCCACCGGAAGCAGCCCGGGGCTTGTCGACGAGTCCCGGCACGGCGACCTGGGCCTCGTGCGCCGGGCGATCGCCCCAGACGACCGAGAGATCGACGGGACAGGTCGACGGATGCACGTCGAACTCGACGCGCACCGTCCGCCGATGACGCACGCGGACGAGCTTCTCCTCGTGGATCTTGCCGAGGACCTCGTCGCTCGCCGGATCGATCAGCAGGCCGTCGATGATGATCTGGTAGCGGCCGGTGAAGAGGCGCTGGAACTGCGTCTCGCGGGCGACCATGTGATGCTGGCGGCGGGTCGAGGCTCCGCCCTTGCGGATCTGCTCTTCCGTCGTCGCGTCGGGCAGCCGCCGCGTGCTGCCCCGCCAGCGCACCCGGAAGATGCCGCGCAGCTCCTCGGGATATTCGATCGCGACCGCGATGTCGCCGCGCTGGCGCAGCAGCACGAGCAGCCCCGTCAGGACGACGAGCGCGCCGACGAGATAGGCCATGCCGCGAGTCCCGACGTGCAGGGAGGCGAGCCGGCTCACGACGAGTGCGTAACGCCGGAGCGGATCGGGGACCCAGGAGAGCGCCTGCTGCACCGTCGGATCGACCGCCTCGAAGCCCGGCTCCGAGGGCGGCGCGGGCCATCGAGTCGACCCGCCCCGCGGCAGCGCGAGGGCCGTCCACTCGATCGACGAGGCGAGCGCCGCGCTCGCGGCCGCGATCTCGAGGGACTCCGGTGCGTGGGCGAGCAGCGCGTCGACGACGGCGATCGCCTCGAGCAGGCGCCCCTGCGAGCGATAGAAGCCCGCCAGGTCGTAGCGGAAGCGGATCTGCTCGGCGGCGTTGCCCGAGGCCTCGAGTCCCGAGAGGAACGCACGCTCCGCGCCCGCCGCGTTGCCGGCGCGGGCGAGGCTGATCGCGAGGCCGTGCCAGACATCGACCTCGATCTCTTCACCGTCCTGACCCGCGGCCTCGATGACCCCGGCGTAGGCCTCGGCGGCCGCCGCGGACTCGTTGGCTGCCTCGAGCAGGCGCGCCGACTCGAGTGCGGCCTGCCGCAGGATCGGTGCGCGGGCTGGCTGCTCTTCTTCGGCGGCGGTCGGCGCGAGCTCGGCCGGCGCTTCGGGCGAGCCCGGCGGCGGCGGGGCGGGTACGACGGTCGGCGGCGGTGGCGGCGGCGGGAGAGCGAGACGGGCGATGGCGGCGAGACGTCGGTCGGGATCGAGGGTGATCGCAGGCTCGAGCCAGGGCCCGATGAAGAGAGCGCTCGCCTGGGTCGGCGCAGTCAGCTCGGGTTCGAGCCAACGCAGCGGCCCCTGGAGCGCCTGGTCGAGGCGAAGCGCCGCCGCCGGATCCGAAGCCGCGGGCCGTGCGGCGATCGCGTCGAGGTCCGGCGCGAGCACCAGGCACAGCGCTACGGCCCCCTGGAACAGGGGTCCGAAGCGGCGTCCTCGCCTGCGTCTCCGGAGCTCGAGAATCGGCCGCACGCCCCCTCCCGTCATGCACCCCCACGAGCCCGCCCCGGGAGCCCGGGCGGAGCTGCTCGATCACATGCTAGGGGGGCGAAAAGACCGGCCGCAGCATAGCGCGCGGCCCACGATCGACGGTCAGGCCTCCGCCCGAGTGCCCCGCGAGCTCCGCGGCGCGGAAGGCCTCGGAAAGGGCGCCCCGACGGGCGAACCGGGTGGGTTCGACCCCGTCCATTCCTCGAATTCCCGGCCCGAGGGTCGACCCGATTGCCCCATGGGGGTCAGCTGTGATACGAGTCACCGACAGGCAGGTAGCCTGTGGCACCGTCCGGTCGACTCCCCGCACACGGCACGGCCACGGCACGGCGCAAGGAATGATCATGCCCGCTCGCCCCGAATCGCCTCTCGTGGATCCCGCGGACGGCCTCGGCCGGGTCTCGAGCCGTCTGCTCTCGGAGCTCTGGCTCGCCCTGGCACGCCACGGCATCGCCGCGAGCGAGCTGTTAGGCGACCTCCCGATCGAGGTCGACGAGAAGGGCCTCGTGAAGGCCCCCGTCCACTGGGACCATTTCAACCTCTTCCTGCAGCGCCTCGAGCGACACGTCGGCGGGCCCGAAGGTCTCGAACGCTGCGGCGAGTGGATCGGCCGCGGTCGCACGACCCACGCCTTCCGCGCCTTGATCGCGCTCGCGACCTCGCCGCTCTCCCTCTATCGCGCAGCCGCGATCTGGGCGGCACCGCGCGCGATGCCCGGCGTCGTGATCGACGTGATCGCGCCCTCTCCGAACCACCTCGCGATCGACGTGCGCGTGCCCGACCCGCTCGGCCCGTGTACGTCGGTGCTCCACGTCGCGACGGGCATCTTCCGGACGCTCCCGCGCCTGCTCGGCCTGCCCGACGCGGTCGTCGAGAGCCACGTCGAGGCCCATCGCGCCCACTACGCGATCACGGTCCCCTCTTCGCGGACGGGCCTCGCGCGCCTGCGCCGCTTCCTCCGCTCGCTGTTCGTCCCCGGCTCGATCCTGCGCCAGCTCGAGAATCGCCAGCTCGAGCTCAACGCCCGCCACGCGGCCCTCGTCCGTGCCCACGAGGCGGCGATCGCGAACGAGGCGCGCATGCGCGCGCTGTCCGACGCGTCGGTCGACATGCTATGCGAGCTCGACCAGGCCGGCCGGCTCGTCTTCGTGAGCGCCTCGGTCCGCGAGCTGATGGGTTATTCGCCAGCGCAGGTCATCGGCAGCCACTACCGGCTCTGGATTCCGACCGGCGGCCACGCCCTCGCGACCGCCCGCTTCGAGGCGCTGCGCGCGGCGCCGATCGGGACGGCGATCGCGCGTCAGACGATCGAGCTGCATGCCGCCCACGGTCGCCGCGTCCTGGCGGAGGCTTCCGTCCGCTCGTACCGCGGCGTCGAGGGCGAATGGCGGGCCGTCGCGATCTTCCGCGACGTGACACCGCAGGCGGCGCGCTTCGAAGGCCTGGAGGAGAGCCTGATCGAGCTCTCCGCGCGCCACGGCGGGCATCCCCTCGAACATTCTCTCGCGCGACTGGTCGCGCTGCTCGAAGGCCTCGAGCGGGGCACCGCCCCGGCACGGGTCGATCGCATGCACGAAGCGACCCGCCGCATGACGCGCATCGTCGAGCATGCGCTGCTCGGGGAGCTCGGCAATGCCGAGCGGGGCCAGTGGATCGAGACGCGCAAGCTCGTCGACCGCCTGCGCGACGAGCCGTCGGACCGGGCGGAGCCGCGGGCATTGCCCCTCCGGATCGAGCTGTCGCGGAGCCCGGCCGAGATCTTCGGCGCGGAATCGCTGCTCGAGACCTGTGTCGCCGGACTGGTCGAATGGGGACGGGAGCGGGTGCGGCGGGATCCCGCACGGGCCGGACTTTCGGGGCTGCTGCTCTCGATCGAGTCCCAGCCCGTCGTCGCCGGAGAAGAGCACGCCGTCCGCATCGCCGTCGCGATCGAATCGATCGACGGCTCGGCCGGCGGCCACGGCCCGACGGGCGCCGAGGCGTCGGCCGGCGCTGGCGGAGCGGGCGTCTCGACGCCATCGCAGCCCGCCGACGACGACGCGGGGCTCTCGCTCGCGCTGGCGGGCGATGCCGCACGGCTGCTGGGCGGGACGCTCGAGATCGCGCGGCCGGCGCACGAGGGGCTCGGCCGGGCGGTGCGCCTGCCCCAGCCGACCTTCGCGACGGAGACCGGCGCGGACCCGGGGCCGGAGGACGCGCTCGGGTTCGCGCCCATCGTCGAGCCCTGCTAGGCGCGTCGGCGACTCAGTCCGGGAGCCGCTCGATGTCGACGCCGAGCGCGCGGAGCTTCTCCTCGATCTTCTCGTAGCCGCGATCGACGATCTCCGCGTTCTGCACGATGCAGGGCCGCTTCGTCGCGCAGCACGCCGCGATGATCATCGCCATGCCTGCGCGGATGTCGGGGCTGCGCACCGTCTGCCCGCGCAGCTGCGACGGCCCCGAGATGATGACGCGATGCGGATCGCAGATGATCGCGTTCGCGCCCATCTGGATCAGCGGATCGACGAAGTACATCCGCCCCTCGAACATCTTCTCGAAGAACAGGATCGTCCCCTCGCTCTGCGTCGCGAGCACGAGGAAGGGGCTCATCATGTCGGTCGGGAACTGCGGCCACGGCCCGTCGTCGACCTGCGGAATCTTCCCGCCGGCGTCGGGCCGGATGCGCGGGACCTGGCCGCTCGCGAGCACGATGCGATCGCTCTTGATCTCGATGTCGACGCCGAAGCGCTCGAAGACGCGGTGCATCATCCAGTAGTGGCCGCGGACGGTCTCGTGGACCGTGATGCCGCCCCGGGTCGCCGCGGCGAGCGCGAGATACGAGCCGGCCTCGATGTGGTCGGAGACGACGCGATGGGTCGCGCCGCGCAGACGCTCGACGCCGGTGATCGTCAGGGTGTTGGTCTGGAGCCCCTCGATCTGGGCGCCCATCGAGACGAGCAGGCGGGCGAGGTCCATCACGTGGGGCTCGCTCGCGGCGTTCAGGATCGTGGTCGTGCCCTTCGCGACGGCGGCGGCCATCAGGATGTGCTCGGTCGCGGTGACGCTCGCCTCGTCGAAGAAGATGATGGCGCCGGAGAGCCCGCCGACCGGGGCCCGGAACTCGAACTCGGTCTCGTCGATCTGGGCCCCGAGCTGGCGCAGGCCATAGAAGTGGGTGTCGAGCCGGCGGCGGCCGATGCCGTCGCCGCCGGGGGGATGGAGCTTCGCGCGGCCGAGGCGGTGGAGCAGCGGCGCGACGAAGAGGAGCGAGGTCCGCACGCGCTCGCAGAGCTCGGGGGGCAGCGGTGTGTCCCGGACGTCGGCGGCCCGGATCGTGACCCGATCGCCCAGCCGGGTCACCTGCGCGCCGATCACCCCGGCGATCTCGAGCATCACGTCGACGTCGCGGATCGAGGGGACGTTCTCGAGAACGACCTCCTCGTCGGTCAGCAGCGCCGCCGCGATCATCGGCAGGACGGCGTTCTTGCTCCCCGAAGCCCGGATCTCGCCCGAGAGCGGTCGCCCGCCATGGATCACGAATCGGCTCACACGCCCCCCCTTCTCCCACCGGTCCCGGTCCGTCGCCGCGTCCGACCGCCCTCGACCCGCGTCGGTCGCTTCGGCGCGATGATGGCCGAACCTTTTGCCGCGGTCCATGAATCGGCCCACCGCGTCGATCCACCCCCGGAATCCGGACCGTCCGGCACGATCTCCCGCGGACCTTCGCCCGTCTTCGGTCGAATTCGTGTGCGAGCCTGTGAAGCGGTTCACACTTCGTGCCGATTCAATGGCCCAAATTGTTCATCTCGAATAGCCTCCCGACAGCCCAGCATCCGGGCGCAAGCCCCCGAACATCTGGAGCGAGCCCAGTCCATGCATCTTCCGAAGCCCTCCGCCTCCTTCCTCCTCACTGCCCTGATCGCCCTGGCCCTCCTCGTCGGCTGCGGCGGCGGTGGCCCGGCGATCGAGCTGCCCCCCGATCCGAAGGCGGCGAGCCAGGCGACGCTCGAATCGGTCTTCGGCCAGATCGAGGCGGGGCTGGCCCAGGCGAAGCCCGGCAGCAGCCGCGCCGTCGAGCTCGCCAGCCAGAAGAAGATCGTGGGCGGCGAGCTCGCGTCGCGAGCAGCCGACGGCATTCGCAGGAGCCTCGCCGAGGCCCCGACGGTCGAGGAGATGATCCCGCTCGCCGCGATCGAGAAGGAGCTCGCCGCGGCGGCGCCCCTCGCGCGCTTCGACACCCCGACCCACGACGCGCTCGTCGCCGAGATCGAGCCCGAGCGCGAGAAGACGGCGCGAGCGATCCGCGAGCGCGATCGCAAGCTCGCGGGCCTCGGCAACAAGGACCTGCTCGAGCGGCTCAAGCTGCTCTCGGGCCTCGTCGCCCTCACCGGCGACGGAAACGCCGAGCAGAAGCGTTATGCGGCCCAGCGCGAGCAGCTGCTCGCCAACCTCTCGAAGGAGGCCGAGGAGGCGATCCGCAACGAGGACTTCGAGACGGCCCAGGGCCTGCTCGGCATCGTCCAGGAGGTCGACCCGGACGACGAGCAGGCGCGCCGCAAGAAGTGCGAGGTCGACGGCAAGGTCATCCTCAAGCAGATCAGCCAGGCCCTCGAGACCGGCAGCGGCGATCGCGCGATGAAGACGCTCTCCGATGCGTCCGACGGCGAGTGCTTCAAGGAGATCAAGTCGGCGCTCCAGGACACCGCGCCCCAGCTCGTCGAGGCGTTCGGTGCCCTCGGCGCCGAGGCCACGGCGGCCCAGAACCTCGGCCTCGCCTATCACTACTACAGCCTCGCCCAGACGATCTCGAAGCTGCTCCTCTCGCGCGGGGCGGCGCTGCCCGGCGTCGAGAACCTGATCGGCCAGCTCGGCGGGCTCTACGAGAAGTCCTTCGCGGCGAACGAGTACGGCGTCGCCTGGGGGCTGCTCGACGTCATGACGGAGTACGGCACGACGACGCCCCAGATGCGTCAGCATCTGCGCATGACCCGGGACGAGATCGATCGCCGCGCCGTACGCGGCCTCACCGCCTACCCCTTCGAAGATCCCAAGTCCACCGCGACGGAGGTCGGCGACGCCGTCGCCTCGAAGGTCGTGCAGCACATCTTCAGCACGATCCCCTCCGACGTCCGCATCGTCGAGCGCGAGCAGCTCGAGCGCATCCTCGACGAGTGCAAGCGCACCGGGAACTGCAACGAGCTCTCGACCGCCGACTACATCGTCCAGGGAACGATCAACGACGCCAAGGTCGAGACGACCGAGAAGACGGGAACCGAGACCCGCCGCGTCGTCACCGGCAAGGAGACGGTCACCAACCCCGATCACGCGGCCTGGCTCGCCCTCAAGGAGCGCGATCGGAAGAAGCAGCCCGAGCCCCCGGCCACGATCAGCCGCGACATCACCGAGGACGTGAAGTTCGACGTCACGGCGGTCCGCAAGGTCGGCATCATCTCCGTCTCCTACCGCGTGGTCGACGCGAGCTCCGGCCGGGTCGTCTTCACCGACTCGCTGCAGACGCGCCAGGAGTTCCAGGACGAGGGCCGCCAGGGCGTCCAGCTCGGCGACTTCAAGCAGGAGACCGACTTCATCGAGCTCCCGCCCGACATCGAGATCCTCTCCGGCGACGACGGCCTCGCGGACAAGATCTCGGAGGAGATCGGACAGAAGCTCGTCGGCTTCCTCGAGAATCCCGAGGTCCAGTACGAGGCCGAGGCGAAGCAGCTCGTCGCGGAAGGGGACTACGCTGGAGCCGCCCGCAAGATCGCCTACGCGATCGCGCTGCGGGAGGCGAAGTCGAAGGACGTCGGCAAGCTGCGCGAATCGCTCCGCGCCTACGCGATGCAGGCCCAGCGGCTCTAGACCCCTGGCCGCGGGAGTCGCGATCCGGGCGACGAGAGCGTGAGCTCTCGCGTCGATCCGCTAGCTGCCTGCCAGGCGGGCTTCGGTGGCCCGGATGCCGGGGAAGCTCGCGTCGGCCTGGCGGGCGCGGCGGAGATTCTCTTTGGCGGCGGCTTTGTCGCCCTTCTCGATGTCCTTCTGGGCACGCTGGACGAAGCGCGAAGCGACCTCGCGCAGGCCGCTGCGGGCGGCGGCATTGCGCGGATCGAGGTTGAGGACCGCGCGGTACTTGTCGTAGGCGTTGTCGCCGGGGGGCGACATCAGGTTGCCCTCGCCGAGGGCGAGCTTCGCGCTCGTCAGCATGCCGACGATCTTGATCCGCTCGCTGGCCGAGGGGCCCGATTTCTTCGCGGGCGCCGGCGCGACGCGGGCGACCTTCGCAGGCGACTTCTCCTGCTCTTGCTGAGCGGCCGCCGCGATCGCGGCGGCGCGCGCATCACGCTCCGCCGCCCGGTCGCTCGCCGCGCCGCTCGCCGAAATCGGGTTGGCAGCGGGTCCCGCCGCGGCCGGCTGGGCCGCGAGCGTCGCCGTGCCCGAGCCCGAGCCGCCGGCCGCGTCGGCCGAGATCACGCCGGCCTCGCTCACGGCGGCGGCCGGTGAGTCCTGGGTCGGCGACGCAGTCGACGTTGCGCTGCCAGCGGGAGAAGTCAGGCCGGAATCCGCGGATCCGCCCAGCATCGAGCCGAGATAGAGGAGCCCGGCGATGACGACCGCGCCCGCGCCCACCGCGCCGAGCACGAGCCCGGTCCGGTTGCTCGGTGCAGCGGCAGCCGCCCCGGCCGACCAGGCGCCACCCGCGGGCTTCGGGGCCGGCTTCCCGTAGAGCCCCGATTCGGAGACGGAGTCCAGCGCGCCCGGCACCACGAACAGCCGATCGACGTATTTCGGTCGATCCTCGGGATTGAGCGCGAGCAGCGGCTGGATCGCCGAGCGCAGGCCCATCGGGATCCCGTCCGGCAGCCCCTTCAAATTGCGCCGCGCGTCGACGGCCTCCATGACGGTCGTGCCCATGACCATCGGCCGTCCGAGAGCCGACGCCGCCAGGACGAGACCGAGGCTGTAGAGATCGGAGCGCCCGTCGATCTTGCCCCCGAAGAAGCCGAGCTGCTCCGGAGAGGCGTAGGAGAGCTTGCCCTTGAAGCCGTCGACGATCGTGCCCTCGCCCTGCTCGAGGAGCTTCGCGATGCCGAAATCGATGATCTTCGCTTCCTGGACCCGGCCGCCGGGCAGGACGATGTTGTCGGGCGAGAGATCGCGATGGATCACACCCTTGCGATGCGCCGCCGCGAGCCCGTGGGCCACCCGCGCACCGAGGATCGCGACGTCGTCGGGCGAGAGCGGTCCCTCGTTCAGCTTCTTCGAGAGCGGGATCCCCTCGATCATCTCCATGATCAGGTAGACGCGGCCGGCGTCGTCGGAGAGCAGGTCGTGGCAGTGGACGACCGCCGGATGACGCACGGCGAGCAGTGCCTTCGCCTCGCGATAGAAGAACTCCGAGGCACCGCGCCGCTTCGACATCTCGGCGTGCATGACCTTGATCGCGCGGTGCTCGTCGAGACGGCGATGCCGGGCACGGTAGACCTCGCCCATGCCGCCGGCGCCGAGCACGGAGACGATCTCGTACTCGCCGAACAGGATCGTCCCGGGCCGCAGACCGCGATCTTCCTCACGCGCCTTCGGAGCCGCCGCCGGTCGCGGGGGCGCCGCGGGCGCAGCCCGCGGTGGAGCCACGGCGGGCGCAGCCGCGGCAACGGGCGGAGGCGAGGTCTTGTCCTCTTCCTCGATCACCCGCGTCGCCGCCAGCCCCTCGACGCCCGAGATCTCGGTCGCGACCACCGTCGCCGCGCTCGCGACGTCGGGCTCATCGTCCCCGCTGAGCACCCGCGTCGCCCGTTCGGACTCCGAAGCCTCGTCCGAAAGCACCCGCGTCTCGCGCTCGGCGGGCCCTGCGTTCGGATCGAAGACCCGGGTCGCCGCGTCGGCGAGATCCGCCGGCGCGACGTCTCCCGGCCGATCCGGGTCCGGAGTTCGCCGATCCTCGTCGCTCATCGACCCGCTCCCGCGAACGCCCCTCGAATCACTTCCGGACCTCGATCGTGATCCGCTCCGAGACGACGGGCGGATCGTGGGGGACGTGATTGTGGTCGCCGAGCAGGAGCTGAAGGGTGTGCTTGCCCGGGGCGAGGGGGAGCGAGACCTCGGTCTGGCCGCCGCCGAAGTGGAGATAGTGGTCGTTCTTCGGGATCGGGAGCCCGGAAGGCGGGACCTCCGCGTCGACGATCAGGTGGTGATGACCCGTCTGCGGCTGGGCCACCCCGGCCGGGGCGACGCCCATCTCGCGCAGGCCGAAGCGCACGACGATCGGCGACGTGAGGGTCGCGCCGTTTTCGGGGCTGATGAAATACACCTGCGCCTGCTCGGGCCGCTTCGTGCGCGGGATCGCCGGCTCGGCCGCCTCCGCCAGGCCGACGGGCACGAGCCCGGAGATCGCCGCCAGGGCCACGCCGGCGAAGAACCCGCAGACTCGGCGCCCGGGCATCCGGAGGATCGACGTCGGAAACGATGCTGTGCGCCAGATCGGGACGGGAATGGGCATGGCTCGGTTGGACCTCGCGTGCTTGCAGGAGAAGATGCGCCGACCTCGCAACGGGCCGCCGAGCCGGCCCTGGAGCCGATCTTCGACCAGGACACCGGCCGCGCATTTCCGGCCCGCCCATTCTAACGCGCGCGACCTGCACGGCCATCGGAATACCGGACCGCAAGCCTGTGCGATTTCGAGCGACGCATCCGCGAGCGACGGGTACCATGCGAGCTAGGTCGATCGCAGCGGTCGCGTGAAGGGGGATGCTCGAGATGGTTCCGTGGCGCAAGAACCCCCGCCGGGCCCGCACGGCCGGCATGTTCGTCGTGCTCGCGGCGATCGCGACCGGCGGAAGCGCGCAGGCCGGGCCCCCTGTCCTGCCCCAGTATGCGAACGACAAACACGAGGGCGTCTCGAGCTGCGACGGCAGCACGTGTCACGGCTCGGCGGGCCCGCGCAACGACCGCAGCGTGCTCCAGAACGAGTTCACGACCTGGATCAACGACGACCGCCACCACACGCGCGCCTACAAGGTCCTCTTGAATCCCGAATCGATCGCGATCTCGCGCAACCTCGGACGCAAGGCGAAGCCCCACCAGGACGACCTCTGCCTCGACTGCCACAGCGACAATCCGCCCGCTGCGAAGCGACGGACCGAGAACGGCGCATTTCGCGTCGACGACGGCGTCGGCTGCGAGGCCTGCCACGGCGGTGCCGAGCGCTGGCTGCGCCCCCACGACAGCGGAAGCACCCACGCGAAGAACATCGAGCTCGGCCTCTACCCGACCGACGATCCGATCGCCCGTGCACGGCTCTGTCTCTCGTGTCATTTCGGGGATCGCAAGAAGTTCGTGAACCACCGCCTGATGGGCGCCGGCCATCCACGCCAGAGCTTCGAGCTCGCCCTCTTCTCGATCCTCCAGCCCTATCACTGGGAGCCGGACGACGACTACTCGAAGCGCGGCAAGCAGGCGCCGAGCGACATCAAGCTCTGGGCGATCGGCCAGGCGGTGGCGATCGACGAAGTCCTCGACGCGATGCTCGATCCGAACCGCAATCGGCTCGGCCTCTTCCCCGAGTTCGTGCTCTACGACTGCCATGCCTGTCATCACAACATGGACGAGCAGCGCCGCTGGAAGCCGCGCCAGTCGACCGGCCTCGGCCCCGGTGTCGCGCGCCTCAACGACGCGAGCTTCCTGATGCTGATGCAGGCGCTCGAGCTGGTCGCGACCGGCGAGGCAGCCCAGCTGCGCACCGACCTCCGCGCGCTCCATCAGGCCGCGAGCGACGGCAAGGGCGACGCCGCCGCGATCGCGAAGGGCCTCCGCGGCCGCATCGCCGCCTGGCTCCCGAAGCTCTCGGCCTGGAAGGTCGATGCGAACGTCCTGCGCAAGCTCTCGGCGCGCCTGCTCGCCCAGGCCGAGGCCGGCGAGTTCGCGGACTACGCCGCTTCCGAGCAGGCGGCGATGGCGATCCAGACGGTCGTCTACAACTACCTGGTCTTCGGCCTGATCGACGACCCGACCTATGATGCGCTCGAGCGCGGCGAGCTCGCGCGCATGCTCGCCGCCGTCGAGAACCCGGATACCTACGTGCCCGCGCGCGCCCAACAGAGCTTCAAGCAGCTCAAGGCGAAGCTCGCGGGACGTTAGGGGCGGCGCGCCGGGGGACGGAGATTCGGGGGCGAACACGGCGCCGCATCGATCCGCGGCGATGTGACCCGCCCTTCGATGCGGTACTTCCTCTCGGGAGGCCGATACGCGACCTGAAACGAAGGAGGACGTCGGATGGCGAGCAGGGCGAGCAAGACGAAGGCCGGCACGCGGCGGGGCACGCGGAAGACGAATCCCATCGACGAAGCGCTGGCGCGCCTCGAGCGGGACATTCCGCGACTGCTGCGCCAGCTGCGCAGCAACGTGCGCGAGCTGCAGACCCAGGTCGACCGCGCACGGGCGGACGGTGAGAAGCGCTGGCGGATCGCCGAGGGCAAGCTGAAGAAGGACGCGACGCGCCTTCGCCAGGGCCTCGAGAGCGCGATCGGCCGGGTCCGCGGCCGCGGGAAGGCGGCGCGGGGCAAGGCGGGCAAGGCGGGCGGCGCCGCCGGCAAGCCCTCCGCCCGGGCGGGCAAGGCGGGCAAGACCGGCCGACGGACCGCCTGACGCAAGCGCTCCGCCTGAGCCGACGCTCAATCGACGCCCCCCGCGCCCATCGGCGCCCGGCATCGGCGCGGCCGCGGAGCCTTCGCGGGCGCGGGCATCGGAGTCGTTCGAGCGTGTCGGCGGCGGCCGCGGGGCGCCGTTTTCGGCCCGGCCCGGGCTGCTATCGTCCCGCTCGCTCCGCCCCCTCCGGCGTGAGCCGGCCGCGCTTCCGCGGCCCCTCCCGGTCCTCGTCCAGACCGGGCCCAAGAATGCAAGGAACGGAGCGCAGTCGCGATGCGGATCGGTGATCTCGAGGGTCGGAAGATTGGAATCTGTGCGTCGGGCGGGCTCGACAGCAAGTCGGTGACGACGCGGCTGCGCGAGGAAGGCCTCGACGTGATCGCCTTCATCGCCGATCTCGCACAACCCGACGAGAGCGACGTCCACGACATCCCGCGCCGCATGGCGCCGACCGGCGCTCCGACCCGCGTCGTCGACCTGAAGGAGTCGATGGCGAAGGCCGCGATGATGGTCGTGAAGGCCCAGGCCCGCTACGACGGCGGCTACTGGAACACGACGGGCATCGCCCGGGCGGTCAAGGTCCACGGTCTGCTCGGCGCGATGCAGGCCGAGGGCTGCACCGTCCTCGCCCACGGCGCCACCGGCCGCGGCAACGACCAGCTGCGCTTCGAGCGCTACACGAACGTCCTCGCCCCGGACATGAAGGTCTACGCGCCTTGGCGCGACCCGGGCCTCCTGACCCAGTTCCCCGGCCGCAAGGAGATGGTCGCCTATCTCCGGGCGAAGGGGATCGAGGCCTCGACCGGCCCGGCCAAGCGTTATTCGACGGACGCGAACCTCGCGGGCCTCTCGCATGAGGCCGAGGATCTCGAGTCCCTCGAGACGCCGGCGACGATCGTGACGCCGACGATGGGCGTCTGGCCGCAGGATGCGCCGGACAGGATCGAGACGGTCTCGCTCCGCTACGAGAAGGGCGTCTGCGTCGAGCTGAACGGCAAGCGCCTCGGCCCGGTCGAGATGCTGCTCGAGGCCAACACGGTCGCGGGCCGCAACGGCGTCGGCATCACGAGCGCCCTCGAGAACCGCATCATCGGGACGAAGAGCCGCGGCGTCTACGAGGCGCCCGGCATGGAGCTGCTCGGTCGCGGGCTCGAGTCGATCTACCAGGCGGTGCTCGACCGACGGGCGGCCCTCTTGTTCCGCGATCTCTCGAAGCTCGTCGCCGACTCGATCTACGACGGCCGCATATTCGATCCCGCGCCTCGCGCCGCGCTCGCGGCGATCGACCTGATGGCGGCGAAGGCCTCGGGCCGGGTCGAGTTCGGCCTGTACAAGGGCAACGTCTTCTTCCAGCAGATGACCGACGTCGCGGGCTCCCTCTACAACCAGGCGGACGCCTCGATGGAAGCCTCCGAGGGCCTCAACCCGACCAGCAGCCAGGGCTACGTCGAGATCCAGAAGGTCGAGGCGGTCGCCCTCGCCCGCGCCGGACAGATCGTCGCCCCGAGCTGGTAGCGCCGGGCCGCGCGTCGGGCGGGTCAGGACCCACAAGACGCGACCGGTCCGACGCAGGGGGCGCGAATGGCTCGCCCTCGGCACGGACTTCGGCGCTTCGCGATATCAGAGGAATCTGCAACCGGCTGGACGGGGCGACCTTCGGGCTGCGCTTGACTTCGCGCCCCCTGCGCCGGACCGATCGCTCGCCTGGGTGCTGTCCGGCATTGAAACGAGGCACGGCCGAGGCTCTGCGCCCGATTACGCACGACACGACATCACAGCCCAGTTGTGAGGCGTGTTGACGTTGGCCCGAGACTCCGGCGCGCGCCTGCGACGTTGTCCGTACGGTTGAGCGCCCGGTGCGGTGCGGGTGGGCGCGAAGTCGAGCGCAGCCCGAAGGTCGCTCCATCCAGCCGGCCGCAGAGGCGCCTAACGTTGCGAAGCGTCGGAGGCCGTGCCAAGGGCGAGCCATTCGCGCCCACCCGTGCCGTGCCGGGCGCGACGTTGTGCCCCCAACGCCCCCGTGCAACCCCGGCTCACCCTTTCCGGAGCCGCACCTCGAGCTCGTCGAGCTCGGCGAGCAGCGACTTCGGCACCCGATCTCCGAACTCCGCGTAGAACGCGCGGATCTTCGGGATCTCGGAGAGCCAGCCTTCGACCTCGACGCGCGTCAGCGTCTCGAGGGCGGCCTGGTCGAGCGAGAGCCCCGACAGGTCGAGCTCGCCCGGCGCGGGCAGGACCCCGATCGCCGTCTCGCGTCCCCGGATCTTCTCGTCGCAGCGCTCGTGGATCCACTTGAGCACGCGGCTGTTCTCGCCGTAGCCGGGCCAGAGGTACTCGCCCCGATCGCCCTTGCGGAACCAGTTCACGTAGAAGATGCGCGGCAGCAAGGCACCCGGCCGCTCGCCGATGCGGAGCCAATGCGACCAGTAGTCGGCCATGTTGTATCCGCAGAAGGGCAGCATCGCCATCGGATCGCGGCGCAGCTCGCCGACGGTCCCGACGGCGGCCGCGGTCTTCTCCGAGGAGATGATCGAGCCGAGGAAGGTCCCGTGGGCCCAGTCGCGGGCCTCGTGGACCAGCGGGACCACCGTCGCCCGACGTCCGCCGAACAGGATCGCGGAGATCGGCACGCCCTGCGGATCCTCCCACTCGGCAGCGATCACGGGGCATTGGCGCGCCGGAGCGGTGAATCGCGCGTTCGGATGGGCGGCGGGGGATTTCGAGGTCGGCGTCCAGTCGCGGCCCTGCCAGTCGCGTAGCCGGGCCGGCTTCTCGCTCGACATCTCCTCCCACCAGACGTCGCCGTCCTCGGTCCGGGCGACGTTGGTGAAGATGCAGTTCTCGCGCAGGCTGTCCATCGCGTGGGGGTTCGACTTCTGGCTCGTGCCGGGGGCGACGCCGAAGAAGCCGGCCTCGGGGTTGATCGCGTAGAGGCGACCGTCCTCGCCGAACTTCATCCAGCAGATGTCGTCGCCGATCGTCTCGATCTTCCAGCCGTCGAGCGTCGGGTCCATCATCGCGAGATTCGTCTTGCCGCAGGCGCTCGGGAACGCGGCGGCGACGTACCTCGCATCGCCGGCGGGCGAGGTCAGCTTGAGGATCAGCATGTGCTCGGCGAGCCAGCCCTCGTCCCGCGCCATCGCCGACGCGATCCGAAGCGCGAAGCATTTCTTGCCGAGCAGCGCGTTGCCGCCGTAGCCCGAGCCGTAGCTCCAGATCTCCCGCGTCTCCGGGAAATGGACGATGTACTTGTTGTCGGCGTTGCAGGGCCAGGGCACGTCCTTCTGCCCGGGCGAGAGCGGATGACCGACGGAGTGGAGACACGGGACGAACTCGCCTTCGTCGCCGAGCACGTCGAGCACGCGCTTCCCCATCCGAGTCATGATGCGCATGCTCGCGACGACGTAGGGGCTGTCCGAGATCTGGACGCCGATGTGGGCGATGGGCGAGCCGATCGGCCCCATGCTGAACGGGATGACGTACATCGTGCGACCGCGCATCGAGCCCCGGAAGAGCTCGGAGAGCGTCGCGCGCATCGTCACCGGGTCGCGCCAGTTGTTGGTCGGCCCGGCGTCCTCGACGCGCTCGCAGCAGATGAAGGTCCGGTCTTCGACCCGCGCGACGTCGGCGGGATCCGAGAGGACGAGGTAGCTATTCGGTCGGCGGGCGGGATCGAGGCGCTCGGCGGTCCCGGAGGCGAGCATCCGCTCGAACATCCGGTCGTATTCCGCCTGGGAGCCGTCGCACCAGACGACCTCCACGGGCTCCGTCAGGCTTCGGATCTCATCGACCCAGGCGAGGAGCCTCTGGTGTTTCGTTGGCGCGTTCTGCGGCATGGAGCTCGTTCTCCCAGCTGAGAGGCACCCCGGTTCAAATCCGGGTGGGCCGGAACGATATCGCGAGTTGACGGGCTGCGGCGGAGCCGAAGGCTCGAAAGCCCGAATCGTCGGAGGCGGAGAAGCGCCCGGAGAGTCGTGTGCGGGCGCGGCGGCGGTGAGGGCGACGGGGCTGTGCTCGAGGCGACCCGGGCGAGCTGCATCCTGGCGGATTTCAGAGGGATTTCGTCTATCCATGGACCTGGAGAGTGCCCGGGTGGAGGCCGCCGTGACCCGCTTTCTCCGGACTGCAGGTCGAGGCGCGGGATTTGCGTCGCGGGTGCCGGTCTGGAGGCCGTCCGGGCTGGCCCGCCTCGCCGCCGGGCCCCGCCGCGGCGAGACAGGCATCGGACGGGAACGGGGCGGAAGACCGGACGAACGGCCGTACGGCCCGCCCTCGCGCCTCAGTCCTTGACCTTCCAGACCTGCCCGTCCCGACCGAGGTACATCCTCCGCATCTCTTCGAGCGTAAACGGACGCGAGCCCAGCCGGCCGAGCACCGCGATCTGGTGCCCCGTCTCGTCGACCGCGCGATCGCGCTCGAGGGGCCGGGACACCGCGAGCGCCGGCGAGGCCGTCTTGCGCCAGGCGATCAGCCGCGGATTCGGGGTCGGGCTGAAGCCGTAGAACTTCGGGTTGAGCTCGGGCGAGGTCAGCTGCAGGACCTTGAGGCCGTTCTTCCCATCGGCGACGTAGGCGAAGAGCGAGGCGTTGGTCGTCGCGATGGCGACGTCCTTCGCGTCGGAGAGCGCGCCGTCGGCGGTGTAGCGGAGCTTCAAGCGGGGCTGCTCGGGCTTCGCGACGTCGACGATGACGAGGCCTTCGGCGCCGGCGGCGACGTAGGCGTAGGTCCGCGAGACGGTGACCCGGTTCGCGTCGGCCAGCGGGACGAGGGCGCCGGGGACGATGCGCGGCTTCTCGGGCAGGGTCACGTCGACGACCTTCAGACCCTCGTCGTCGACGGCGAACAGATAGCGGAACTGGACCATCGAGCCGCGCGGGTTCGAGAGCGGGATCTTCGCGAGGACCTTCGGGCTCTTCGGGTCGTCGAGGTCGACGACGACGATCCCGCTCTTCGCCGAGACGTAGAGCAGATGGCCGGCGAAGGTCGCGAAGTTCGCGCCGTCGAGGAGGCCGTCGGGATTCCAGGTGATGGCGCGCTCGAAGAAGTTGTTGCGCGGCTCGAAGTCGGCCAGGGTCTCGACGTCGACGAGGATGAGGCCCTCCTCGGCGTCGGTGATCGCGGCGTAGCTGTAGATCGGATGCATCGGCTGCTCGAGGTTGACCTCGCGCGCGAGCTCCGTCCGATTGCGCTCGGGGCGCAGCAGCTGGGTCGTCGGCAGCGCGACGCAGGTCGCGTCCTTCGACTTGATCCGCACGTTCTGTCCGAGCGGCGAGAAGGGCGCCGTCACGAAGCGCTCGGAGAAGCCCTTCGTCCCGATCGACGAGACGTCGAAGGCCTGCATGCCCTCCTCGCCCTCCGCGACGTAGAGGTACTCGCCCCGAAGCTGCAGACAGCCGACGCGGCCCGAATGGTGGACGAACTCGGCGTCGTTGATCTTGTCGCGGTTGCCGAGCCAGCTCGTGAGGCCATTGCCGAAGAAGCCTCGCAGCCCCTTCACCCAGCCCGGATCCATGTCCTGCTGGCCGGGATCGACGTTCGAGAGCTCGCGACCGCGGTCGAGATGCTGCTTGAAGTAGTCGGGGTAGGCGTATTGATGGAGATAGCTGCCGATGACGGCCTGCGGCTCGTCCCACTCCGTGACCTGGACCGCCGCGACCTCGTGCTCGGTCCCGACCCAGGCGTTGTAGCCCATGAAGGAGACGAAGTTCGTCCCGAGCAGCATCAGCTGGGCCATGATCGCGTTGTTGTCGTTCGCCTCCGAGACGTGGCAATCCGAGCAGGTCTTCGTCTCCGTCTTGCGTACCGTGTGCGGGAAATGCGGCGCGAAGGCCTGGGCGCTGTAGCCGCCGGCGGAGACCGGCTGCTGCTGGATGTAGATGCGATTGCGGTTGATATCGGTCGAGGAGAGCACGAGGGCCGAGCTCGAGCGGACCGGGGCGATGATCCCGTTCTTGACCGTGCCGTGCTTGCCGAGCTGGAACATCTCGTCGCGGGCGACCTGCGGATTGTAGGTGGCGTAGTTGCGGGCGACCTTGCCGTCGTAGTGGTGGCTCTCGGTCTTCCAGTTCGCCTGGATCGTGAGATGGCAGCCGCCGCAGGACGTCACCCAGGCGCTGTGGCAGGAGAAGCAGGCGATCTCCTCGTCGCCGTGGGCGCGGTTGCCCTTCGCGACGCCGAGGCCGAATTGCTGGCCCGTGCCCTTCGCCATCAGCTTCGCGCGGGCCGACTTCGCGTTGTACTCGGGGTTGCCCGGGGTGACGCTGTCCTTGACCTGCGAGACCGCGAACTCGGCGTGCGGCGGCAGGATCAGGCGCTGATAGAGCTTGCCGCCGCGCCACTCGAAGCGGTTGCGGTTGTCGGCGTTCTTGAGGCGCGAGAGGTCGCGGCCCTGCGCCGGCGCGGCCGGCCCGGAGGCCTTCAGCGAGGCGTAGGCGTCGGCGGTGCCGTGGCAGTCCTGGCAGCGGATGTGGACCTCGGCCGCGACCTCGCCGTGGAGCTCGCCGTTGCCGTGGGCATCGTCGCCGAAATGGCAGTCGGCGCACTGCATGCCGATGTCCGCATGGATGTCACGCATGTGGACCGCGCGCTCGAACTTTTCCTTCGCCGGGAGGTCGTCGGCGACGGGCTTGCCGTCCTTGTCGAGCAGCGTCCCGTCGCGCGAGCGCTTGAAGATCGCGCGGAAGTTCCAGCCGTGGCCGTGGTAGTCGGCGAACTGGGTGTCCTTCGCCTTCGGGTTCACGTTCTTCCAGACGTCGGCCAGGAACTCGACGTCGGCCCATCTGCCCTTGTACGAGGCCTCCTCGGGATTGCGGTCGAGGGTCTCGCGGATCTCCTTGATCGAGGCGTATCTCTGCTCCTCGGGCCACATGAGCGGCGCGTCGGACTCGTAGTCCCACATCGTGTAGCCGAGGTAGGAGTTCACGAACATGTTGGGCTGGTGCATGTGGCAGTTCATGCACTGCGCCGTCGGGATCGCGCGCGAGAAGGCGTGCTTTATCGGGTGGCCCCACTCCTTCTCGCCCTTCGCGTTGCGGAGCCCCGCGATCGTCGGGTCGACGGTCGCCGTCTGGCCGCGATTGCCGTACTTCGAGTACGAGCCCGAGCTGTGCCAGTCGCGATCGTTCGCGTAGACGACGTGGCAGGCGGCGCAGCCCGACGAGCGGAAGTCGCCGGGCTGGTCCTTCGTCCCCATGAACCACATGTTGGGATCGTTGAGCCGCGTCTTGTGGACGTTGAGCACGGGCACCGAGATGCGGTTGCCCGTCCCCGGCCCGCGGAACGACGCGCGCACGTCGGGCTTGCCGGGCTCCTCCTGCGGATTCGGGAGGCCCGTCTCGGGGCAGAAGCCACCGTCTCCCAGGTCGGCAGCGGCAGCGCCATCGCCATGACGCCCATGTCGGATTGCCGCCGCGTGACCTCGAACTGGGCGCGGATCGCCGCGGGGAGTCCGTCTCGCGTATAGGCCTCGCCGAGGATGTAGCGCTTGTAGGGCACGATGCCGTTGTTGTACGACGCCCCCCCAGGAGCATCGCCCCGGTCGCCATGATCGAGCGCTTCGCCTTCTGCACGATCGTTCCGTGGCAGGCGCCGCAGGACTCCTCGACGACGCGGTAGTCGGATGGATTCACGAAGCGGACGTACTCGGGGCTCTCGCGGTTCAGCAGCGCGTAGGTCCGGACCTCGTTGCGGCGCGCCTCCCAGGTCTCGGGCAACGTCGGCTGGACGTGGGCGCGCGCCTTCGCCTTCGCATAGTCCTTCGACTCGCTCTTCGCATCGAGAGCCGCGCCCTCGGCGACGGCCACGGTCGCGTCGCCGCCATGGCAGTCGGTGCAGCCGAGGACGACCGAGCGTTGCGGGTGCATCGTCGCCTGGTCGGTCTTCAGATGGCAGGACTGGCAGCCCGCGCTCTTCGCCGCGGCTGCCTCCTCGGTCTGGTCCGGCGGTGCCGGCGGGTAGACCGGGTAGTCGATCTCGCGCGGATGCTCGCCCTCGGACGCGAAGGAGACGCTTCCCGGGGCCATCGCCACGATCGCGATCGCCACGGACATCGCGAGGAGGAGCGCCTGGATCGGTCGAGCGGCTTTCATGTCGAGGCCTCGATGGAAGGGACGGAAGCGGGAGATCGTCGCGCGGTCGTCGGGCGGTCGCAGGTCAATGGGTCAGTAGGTCAAGGTCAGGTTCAACAGGACGGAGTACGGCGGCTCGTCGGTGCGGTCGTCGAAGAGCTCTTCGTAGCCGCTGCCGGGGAGCAGCACGGCGCCCGACGCGCGGAAGATCACGTTGTTCGAGAAGAACGGGCGATAGATCAGGCCCGCGGAGACGTCCCAGCCGATGTCGCGGCTGATGCGCTCCTGCTGGCGCAGGATCTCGAGGACCTCGACGGAGTCCCAGGCGAGATACGAGACGTTGCTGATCAGCTTGAGCTCGGGCAGCACGTCGAAGTCCGCGCCGAAGCCCGCCTGCCAGAGCCCCGGTTCACGAAATTCGACTGGCCCTCGGTCTTCGAGCTGCGCAGCGAGGGCACGATCGAGTTCACGCCCGAGAGCGCGACGCCGCCGCCGAAGACGAAGGGAATCTGCTGGCGCTGCCAGAACGAGGTCGTGCCGCCGGCGAAGTTCGGGTTGTCGAGGATCGTGTCGAAGCCCGTCGCCTTGCCGTCGTAGGGGTCCTCGTCGCCCATCGCGTAGAGCATGAAGGCCTTGAAGCGCATCCAGTCGACGTCGTAGGACGCCTCGATGGCCGTGAAGAAGGACTGGATGTCCTGCGTGCTCTGGGCGATCGAGTTGAAGTCGTCGTGGCCCAGCGCGCCGTAGAGCTGGAACGAAAGATTCAGGCGGTCGATGTGACCGTCGCCGGCGAGGCCGATGTAGTAGACCTCGTAGTCGTGGCCCCGCCCGAGACCGACCGGCGAGGGGATCACGAGATTGCTGTTGTCGTCGAAGTCCCGGCGATGGGCCTCGCGGTTGATGTTGGCCGCGAAGAGCGCCTCGATGTTCAGGCCGAGGACCGGGAAGTCCTGGTAGTAGAAGTTCGCGATGACCGTATCGTCGTCGCGCAGCGACTGGATGTTGTTGAGCGCCGAGTTCGTGTCCTTGTTCAGGCGCCGGAACCAGGCGACGTTGTACTGGGCGCGGTTGTTGAAGAAGTTCCCGAAGAAGCGGACGCCCGGCTCCTGGCTCGCGAACAGGAAGCCGCGGAAGTCGGCGTTGAAGGGCTGGATCCCGATCCGGACGCTGTCGAAGTCGTAGCGCTCGCTCCGGTTCCAGAGATGCTTGTCGACGAAGGCTTCCTGGATCGCGACGAACGTGTCGACGCGCTGATCGTTCTCGCGCGGATCGACGCGCAGTGCGCCGAGCTGGTTGATCTGCGCGACGTTGACGTTGGCGGCCGCCGTCAGCCGGAACTCCCAGTCCGGCGGGCGGAAGGTCGTGTCGCCCTGGAGCAACGAGATGCTCCCGATCAGCGTATGGGCCGTGACGAACTGGCTGCCGTCGCCGAAGAGACGAGCTCACCGCTCTGATCTCCGGCGGCGCCGGTCGGCGTCGGGATCCGCCGCGCCTCGACGATCGCGTCGTAGATCACGTTCAGGTTGAGGAACCAGTCCTTCGTCCCCGGCAGCGGGCGATCGGCCTTCAGCGTGTTCTGGTTGTACGGGTCGTACCACTTCTCGTTGACGCCGAGGTTCTCGATGATGCGCCAGCGATCCGGCACCGGCGCGAGCTCGTAGCTCGGCAGCTCGTTCTCGTAGACGGGCGCATCCTGACGGACCGGCCGACCGACCGGCACGCCCGAATCGAAGGCGTCGGCGAAGGCGATCGCGGCGGCGTGGGCGCACCGGATCCCGCGGCCCGCCCGTCGGCGCGGGTACGGGCCCGTCGCACCGTCCGCCGGAACGACCGGCGCAGCCCCGGGCGTCGCCGTCGGGCTTCCCTCGCCCGCCGGTGTCGACGGCTCGCCTCGGATTCGGGAGCGGTCGTCGGATCGGGCGCGGGCTGCGTCGCCTCCGCCGGTCGGCCCGCGTCGGGTCCGCGCCCGCCGCCGGGCCGGACGAAGCTCGGCCGCCTTCGACGCCGCGCCGCGGCGCGTCCTCTTCGACCTGCGCCACGAGGATGGCCTCGCGATCCGCGGCGCTGGCCATCGATCGCCCGGCACTCGCCCCCGGCGCGGTCGCGGCCCCGCGATCACGGCCGGGGTCGGCAGGGCGACGACGGCGAGCGAGGCTGCGACGAGGGCGCGTGTCTTCATCGACCTTCACACCCATTCTGCTCGTTGCTGGTCAGGAATGGCGCCGTCGGGCAGACGACATAACGCAGGTTCACGTTCTGGACCGAGATGCGGTTCGCCCGGATCGTCCCGGGCGCGTTGCCGATCGGCGTCGGGACGCCGCGGCGTTGCTGATCCTCTGCCGGACCTCGTCGAGGGCGACGAAGGGCACGAAGTCGTCCTGCGCTGCGCCGTCGCCCGACACGCCGATCGCGCCGACGAGGGTGTTGCCGCGGTAGATGGGTACGGCGCCCTGGAAGATGTGGAAGCCGTTCTGGAGGCCGGTGATCGCGCCGACCGGGAAATCCTGGACACCCTGCAGGCAGTCGAGCTGGCGACCGGGATCGGTGCTCCCGATGAGAAAGTTGCGGAGGTTCTGACAGAACGCGCGGCGGCTCGCGTTGCCCGCCGCGTCGACACGGAACACGTCGAGGCCGGCGGCGCGACGAGGCCGAGCGCGTCCAGCTGGCTCGCGAGGTCGGGCACCGTCTCGCACAGCCCGGGTGCGATGCCGGGCAGGACGACCTCCGTCTGGAGGCCGGTGCTGAAGATGCTCCACTCGCCTTCGCGACGGCTCAGCGGTCCCTCGCCGGCGTCGAGCACACCGGGCGGGAAGTCCGGGTTCGAGATCGCGCCGAGCGCGATCGACGACCAGGCGAAGTCGCCGTTGAAGGGCGGATCGGTCGTCGATCACGGGGGCGGGGAAGCCGAGGAAGGCAGCCGCCGTGTCGACGTAGTCGTCGAGGGGGCGGACGTTGAGCGGTCGCGCACCTGGGGCGCCGGCGTTGCCGGGAAGATCGAAGGCGTCCTCGAGCTGGGTCCGCGCATCGTTCTTCGAGAAGAATGCGGCCTGGCGCGTCTTCGCGATCGTGACGTCGATGCCGTCGAGCAGCGCGTCCTGCGAGCGCGCGAAGCCGAGCACGTTGCCGTCGAGGTCGACGACGGCGACGTCGATGCGCGCCTGGCCGCCGAGGGGCGTGCGCGTCTGGGCGCGCGTGCGCTCGGCGAGCAGCAGCGAGTTGACGAGCAGCTCCTGGACGTCGTCCGCCGAGAGACCACCGGCTCCGACGTTCGGATTCGACCCGGCGATCGCCGGGAAGCGCGGGGTGCCGTTGCGATCGACGAGGATCTCGCCGTTCGCGTTCGCGAGGCCCTGGGCTGCCGCGGCGGCCGGGGCGAGCAGCGTCGCCGAGACGACACCCGACGCCGGATCGAGCAGGCGGACTCCTGGCGCGGCGCGTCGAAGGGGAAGAAGAACTCGTCGTTGACGAAGTCGCCGGTCTCGCCGCTGATGCCGTCGAGGAAGGCCTGGATGGCAGCCGTGCTCGCGAGATTGCCCGCGGTCGGCGTCGGGACGTCGGTCGGGCGGCTTCGGAGCTGGCCGTCGTCGGTGAAGCGCAGCGCGCGGCCGGCGACGGTGATGCGTGGCGCCTGACGCTCGATGTCGGCCTCGAAGCCCCGGGTCGCGGCGACGGCGATCCGCTCCTCGAGGTTGCGATCGCTGTTCAGGGCATTCTTGTCGAGGGCGTAGATGTGGTTGAACTCGATGCCGACGGCGCCGACCACGACCTTGCCCGTGCGACCGGTCGGGAGCCCGCCCTCGAGCTCGGGGATGCCGTCCTTGTAGAGCGGGACGCCGCCGGGATCCGCGGCGAAGCCGACCGGCAGGCGGCGCGGACCGATCAGGTCGTTCGGGTTCGGCGCGAGGGTCGTGTCGGTGACCTGGTCGACGCTCTGGCGCGTGTTGATGTCGCTGCAGACGAGCTGGGCGATCTGGACGCCGAAGAGCGGGCCGCCCGGGCGATCGGTCTCGCCGGGGACGAAGTTCTGCTGGATCAGCGTGTTCGCGGTCCGCGTCGTGAAAGCGTTGCCCTGGGTCGAGAAGTAGTTGGCGGTGCCTGCCTTGCTGATCGCCGCATAGCCGCTCGGGATGAAGACGCCGTCGAGGGCGGTGTCCCGAGCGTCGCCGGGAGGGGCCGGGGGCGAAGTTCGTGCTCAGCGTCCCGCCGAAGGCCTCGAAGAGCGTCGCGTCCTCCGAGCCGGGATCTCCCGTCGACGTGATCAGGAGAAGTCGATCGTCGACGCGTCGGTGTCGTAGACGGCGAGCACGTTGTTCAGGTGGTCGTTGACGGAGATCGTGACGTCGGTGATGCCGTTGGCGCGCGCTTCGGTGATCGCGTTCGCAAGGATCTGGACGACGTCGGCGACGGTCAGGACGGCATTCGCGTCGGTGTAGTCACATTGGAACGCGCAGACCTGGCCCGCGTCGCTCGTGTCGTCCTGCAGACAACCCGCCGCCCCGAGCGCCATCGCCCCGAGCAGCGCGAGCGCCGGACGAGCCGGGGAGCGCTTCGCCGTCCATCCACGCGCCCGATCACCGGCCCGATCCGAAACGCTCATCGACGGCCTCCGCTTCGCCTGCGAAATGTGACAGTTGCACACGCGCATCGGCCTGCCAAGGCGGCTCGAAGAATCCGGACAGGCGTCACGCACACGCCGCGGACCGACGCGGCCGTTTCCCCTTTAGGTCTGCGCTCGATCCGATCACTGCGGCGAGCGGCCCGACCCCGGCAGGTCGATCACGAAGCCGAGCGAAGCGGAACGAAGCGGGCGGCCTGCGCCGGCGCCCGATCGGCGGGGCCCGCTCGGGAGAGATCGAGGGCCTCTCGGCATCGGGCTGCTCCGGCGTCCCGGGCACGCCCGAAGGCGACCCATCGAGGCCGGCGACCCCGGCATCGGACCGTGGGCGCGGACGTGGAACGGATGACACATCGAGCGGGCGACGGAACCCTCGCGCCCCGCGCTCACCTGCCCCCGCATGACACTCGCGGCAGGTCTCGATCGACGGGATCAGGATGTCGGCCGAACGCTCCGCGGTCGGCGTCCTGCCATCGCGATCGATCAGCCCATACGGATCGCGTCGGGCTGCGACCAGCCGGGACGCGCGAGCGCCGTCTCGGGATCGGGATCGAAGACGCCCGCCGCGGGATGACATTTCACGCAGGCGAAGGGCGCGTGGCTCGCATGGCTGAAGGTCGAGCCCGGCACCCAGACGGTCTGGAGCTGGACCGGCGCGACGCCCATTCCGCCGTCGCTCGCCTCGCCGGGTCGCAGCGCATGACAGGTCGCGCAGGTCCCGGGCCGGTCGTAGAAGCGCCGCTCCGCCGCGTCGACCTTGCTCTGGACCCAGCGCCGCGAGAGCTCCGCCTCGGGCGTGAGCACCGAGCCCGGCCTTCGCAGCCGAAGCCGCGGCGGCGCCGCGGATCCTTCACGTCCCCGCCAGCACGCGCTCCGAATACAGCCCGCGAATGCGCGCGCCCGACGGCCGGATCGCCGTGGGGCGTGAAGGTCGAGGGCACGGCCGGGTCGAAGTCGAGGCGATGGCAGTCCTGGCAATGCCGCTCGAACTCGATCGGCTTCGCAGAGCCCGCCCGCGTCGGGCTGATGGCAGGCGCCGCACTGCAGGTACTGCTTCTCCCCGCTGCCGCCGGAAACCGCGCGACCGGAGACGGCGCGTCCGACGTGGTGGAGATGATCGAAGACGAGGCCCATCCTTCGACGAGCTCGGGGGGTCGTCGAGGACTCGGCGGGCCGGGTCGGGTCCTTGATCACGCTGAGCTTGAAGGCGGGATGATCGGTTCCGAAATCGCTCGTATCGCGCAGCGTCGTCTCGGGCAGGCGCGCCGCGAGATCGGCATGACGATTCGGGCAGCCCAGGCCGAGGTCGGCGAGGTCGATGTCGCGGCCGCGATGCTCGAGATGGCAGCTCGCGCAGGCGGCCTCGTCGAGCTCCGCCATCGCGAGCGCGGGCGGTGCGTGGCGACCGATGTCGTGATGACACGCCATGCGTCCGCGTTGCGCACCCCGCGGAAGAACCCGTATGGCAGGCGCCGCAATCGCCTGAAGGCATGCCCCGCGGCTCACGTCGCCGGAATTCCAGGACGACTGCGCGCCGCCGAAGAAGAGCGGCAATCGCGAAGAAGACCGCGAGCACCGCGAGGCCGAGGGCCCAGGAGAGCGGCCGGCGCGCGAGAAGATCCTGCTCGATCCCGATCTTCGTCCGCAGGTCGAGCGCGCGCCGCTCGTCGTCG
>JADJOR010000012.1 GCA_016713665.1 Deltaproteobacteria bacterium | reverse complement strand
GGCGACACGAATGGCGGTCTCGTCGGCCTGCGCGACAAACGCGTCGGCGTGATCGGCACCGGCGCGACCGCGATCCAGGTCATCCCGCATCTCGGCGAATGGTCCCCGCTCGCTCTGCGTCTTCCAGCGTACGCCCGTCGTCGGTCGACGCGCGCCGCAACACGCCGACGGACGCCGCCTGGTTCCGCTCGCAGAAGCCGGGCTGGCAGGCCGAGCGGATCTGGAATTTCAGCACGGCGCTCTCCGGCGGCCAGCTCAAGCGCGACCTCGTCGCCGACGGATGGACCGACATCATGCGCAATCCTGCCGGCTCGATGGCGCGCCGCGACGGCTCTGCCCTCTCCCCGAGCAGATCATGGCGGAGGTCGAGCTCGTCGATTGCCAGAAGATGGAGGAGATCCGCGCGCGGGTGGACCGGATCGTCCGGGATCCGAAGACGGCCGCGGCGCTCAAGCCCTGGTACCGCCAGTTCTGCAAGCGCCCCTGCTTCCACGACGACTATCTCGAGACCTTCAATCGGGAGAACGTAGAGCTCGTCGACACCGACGGCCGCGGCGTCGAGTCGATCACGAAGAGCGGCGCGGTCGTCGCGGGCCGCGAGCATCCGCTCGACTGCCTCGTCTTCGCGACGGGCTTCGAGGTCGGCACCGACTACGCGAGCCGCGCCGCCTGCGAGATCGTGGGCCGCGGCGGTCGCTCATTGACCGAGCGCTGGTCGAACGGCGTGCGGACCCAGCACGGCCTCTTCACGCGCGAGTTCCCGAACTGCATCCTGATGGGTGGGCTCCAGTCGGGGCTCACGCCCAACTTCACCGAGCTCTTCCTCGAGCAGAGCGCCCACGTGGCCTACGTCCTCGCCACCGCGGTCCGTCGCGGCTTCAGCCGCGTCGAGCCGACGGAGCAGGGCGAAGCGGCCTGGGTCGATCTGATCCAGCAGCCGAATCCCGCCGGTGTCGAGTTCGCGAACGCCTGCACCCCTGGCTACTACAACAACGAGGGTCGCCCCACCGAGGGGCCGGGCTGGTTCGGTGGGACCTATGGCGGTGGCCCCCAGGCCTACTTCGCGATCCTGCGCGATTGGCGCGAGCAAGGCGGCCTCGAAGGGCTCGAGCTGCGCTGAGAGGCGGTATCGACCTCGTTTCGGCCGCGGCGCTGCGCGTCGCTCCGTCGACGATGTCTTCGCAGCCTGTCAGTCTTCGGGAATCGCCGCCAGGATCGCCGCGAAGCGCGCTTCGAGCGCCGCGCGCGTCGTGGCATGGGTCAGGATCCAGAACCGATCGCGGCGGATCCCTCGAGCACGATCGCCGCGACCTGCTCCGGCGACTTGCCGTCCGGGCCCGACAGGCCGTCGCGGATCATCAATCGGACCTGCTCGGCGACCGGCGTGCGCGATTCGCTGCCGAGCGCCGCCGGTCGATTGCGCTCCGCCTCCATCACGTTCGTCGTCACCGACCCCGGACAGAGCACGCTGACCCGGACCGCGCTCCCCTCCGCCTGGAGCTCGTCGCGCAGCGTCTCCGAGAGCGAGACGACGCCGACCTTGCTGACGGCGTAGGGCCCGATGAACGGGACACCGCTCGAGAGGCCCGCGACGGAGGACGTGCTCACGATGTGGGCCGTGTCGGCCCCTGGGCGCGCAGGATCGGCATGAAGCCCGGATCCCGTGGACGACGCCCCAGAGATTGACGTCGAGGACCCAGCGCCAGTCGGCGAGGGTCTGGTCGGCGAGCGCATTGAAGGTCGAGACCCCGGCGTTGTTGCAGAGGACGTCGACGCGGCCGAAGCGCTCGACGCTCGTGCGCGCGAGGCGATCGACGGCCTCGGCATCGGCCACGTCGGTCGGGGAGTGCGAGCGCGTCGACGCCCTTCGCGCGGAGCATGCTCGTGACCCGCTCGAGCGCCTCGGCCTCGACATCGGCGAGCACGACGCGCATGCCCAGCTCCCGAACGCGGCCGCCAGGGCCGCACCGATGCCGCTTCGCCGCGCCGGTCACGACGGCGACGCTGACCAGGTCGAAGGACGTTCTCGCTCATGAATCGGGCGCTCCTGCGGATGATGGCGTCGCGCGTGCGAGTCTTGCACACGCGGTGATCCTGCTCCATGCGAGCGCTCTCGTCCGCGCTGACGGACACGCCTGCGGGAGGCGTTGCGCTCGGACTCTGAATGGAAGGTTTTTCGAACTCGAGGTCAGGGATTCGTCGAGGATCGATGCGCGACTCCGATTAACATGCCGGGCGTGCGTCGACGCGTGCATGCGAGGTCCGACCGTCACGGAGCTCGTCGCCGGATTCGCGATCGTGGCGTGGAGGTCCCCGCCGCGATCGCGTTGCGATCCGGAGCAGGCGCAGGCGAGAAAACGAGGAGAGTTCATGCATCCGAACGGAGTCGTTCGATTCGTCCCGGCCATCCTGGGCGTTCTGGTCTTGTCGGGGGCGCTTGCGATTCGGATCGGGATAGCTCGACCGTCGGGACCGCCGAGATGACCGCCCGCTTCGTCGCCCGCGCGAACGCCTCGGGCGTGACGAAGATCGTGGCCGAGCTGCTCGTCCCCGGCGATCTCGTCCTCGAGAACGTCGACCTGAACGGCGGGGATCGACTGATCGCGACGAAGCGCGATCCCGGATCCATCGATGGGAATGATCGCGTGATGGTCGAGCACGACGACCACGTCGAAACGAGCTACGGCGCGAATTTCCAGACCGGCGAGCAGGACACGCAAATCGAGATCGACTTCCGACCGCAGCGCCTCCAGGGCCAGACTGATGCGAATGGCTCGTCGGTGACCCTGCTTCGCCCTTCGCGCTGCAGTGGGTGAGCGATCCGGTCGCCCTGACCCCGGCTCCGCGCTTCTTCTCACGCAGCAGCGCCACCCCCACTACGTCGTCTGGGATCCCTCCGGCGCGCCCGAGTTCGAGGCCGGCGACGCTCGTCTACGCGGTCACCGGCCGCTGCATCCAGACCCTCGAAGGAACGATCGACTGGGCCGGGGGCGAGGACGCCCCTCGAGCTGACCGCGGCCCTCGAGGATGCGGATCCGCCGCAAGACGATCGCGGCTGTCCGATCCGCGTCGAGTTCACGCTGCAGCGACCGGGGACGGTCGCGGCCGCTTTCGCGGGGGAGTTTCCGTCGGCGCCCAGGCCGGGTCCTCGGCTGCAGACCGTGCCCTGAGCGTCCGCTCTCGTCGGAGGTCTAGATCTCGCCCATCGGGAAGGGGAACTTCGCGCCGACGGCGCCGTCGACGGACAGGAACTGACCGGAGACGTAGGCCGCCATGTCCGAGGCGAGGAAGAGCAGCGTCGAGGCGATGTTCGAGGGCTGGGCGACGCGGCGAAGCGGCGCGTTCGCCGCGTTGCGGGCGCGGCCCTCTCGCCGAGCAGCGCGCCGATGCGCGGCGTCCAGACGACGCCCGGGGCGATCGCGTTGACGCGGATGCCCTTCGGACCGAGCTCGACCGAGGCCGTGCGCACGAGGGACATCAGCCCGGCCTTCGCGGCGCCGTAGGCGCCGTGGCGCGGGGCGGAGGTGATCCCGGAGGCGGATGCGACGAAGGTCATCGTGCCGCCGCCGTTGGCTTCGAGCAGCGGCGTCGCGTGCTGGATCGCGAGCCAGGCATGGCGCAGGTTCATGGCGAAATGCCAGTCCCAGAGCGCGTCGTCGAGCTCGAGCAGGGTCGCATAACGGGCCATGCCGACGATGTCGATGAACCCGTCGAGCTTCCACCGAAGGCGTCGCCCACGTCCTGGAACAGGCGCGCGACGCTCGCGCGATCGGTCGCATCGCCGGTCCAGGCGATCGAGTCGTTCCCGCATTCCTAGCGATGTCCTCCCGCCCGCTCGCGCTCGATGTCGACACAGACGATGCGAGCACCGTTCTGGACCAGCGCGTGGGCGGTCTGTCGGCCCATCTCTGCCGGCGCCGATCACGACGTATCGCCGTCCGTCGAGGCGCAGCATGTTCGCGTAATCGGCAATCGGAGTGTCGTCGGCGCGGGTCATGATGGTTCGGACTCCTTCGTCTTCTTTCGATCGGCAGTGGACTTGCGCGCGGCGGGCTCGCCCCGCCGCTCGGCTCAGCGCCTCCGCAGCTCGACGCGCAGCGAGTCCGGCCGGCGCAGCACCGTCCCTTGTCGGCCGGGACGCCGCCTCGTCGACGAGCCGCATCTTCGGCAGCCGCTCGCAGAAGACGTCGAGGGTCACCGCGAGCTCCTTGCGCGCGATGTGCATGGGGCATTGGCGCGCCCCGGGCCGAAGGTCAGCAGATGGCCGGGATCGCGGGTCGGATCGAAGCGGTGGGGTCGCGGTAGGCGCGGGGATCGCGATTGGCCGCGGCGTAGCAGAAGAGGACCCAGGCATCGGTTGGGGATCTGCACGCCTTCGAACTCGATCGGCTCCGATGCCGAGACTCGAGGCGTGATGGCGACCGGGCTCTCCCAGCGAAGCAGCTCCTCGATCGAGTCCTCCCGCGAGCCGGGCTTCTCGACGGCATGCTTCCAGCGTTCGGCGTCGACGAGCAGGGCGCGTAGAGCAGGCTTCCGATCGCGCTCGAGGTCGTCTCCGCGCCGGTCGGAAAGAGCAGCCGGATGTGCGACAGGACCTCGTCGTCGGTGAGCCGCCGGCCTTCGACCTCCGCGAGCAGGAGCTGGGAGAGGACGTCGCCCCGCGGCGCCCGCCGCCGCTCGCGCACGAGGGGCTCGAGGTAGGTCGTGAACTCCTGACCTGCCCGGCGCGCGCCCTCCGGATCGAAGGGGAACGAGAGGAGCCCGTTCGCCCAGCGCTGGAAGTCGCGCTCCGCCTCGCGCGGAATGCCGAGCATGCTGCAGATGATCGCGAGCGGGAAGCGACGGGCGAAGCCCTCCATCAGGTCGACGACGGGCCTGCTCTCGAAGACGTCGATCAGCTCGTGGGCCAGCTCGATCATCGGCCCGCGATCGGCGCGGGCGACGGCGATCGGCCGGAAGGTCGGCGTCGCGAGCCTTCGATAGATCTGATGCTCGGGCTCGTCCATCGAGATGAAGCTGCGGCCGATCGGCGGCTCGGTATGGCGACGATAGGCGGGACCCTGCGGAAAACGCTCGCTGTCACGGAGCGCCCGTCGAGCGCCGCATGCCGCGTGATCAGCCACGCCGGCTCGCCGCCGAAGCGAACCGGCACGACGGGCGCCTCGCGCGAAGCTCGTCGAGGAGGTCGTGGTATCGCTGGCCGGGAAATCCGCCGGCCGTGAAATCGATCTCGCTCACGCGCGCCTCCTCGTCGCTCCGAGATCTACGGTACCGGAATTGGAGTCGCCGGCGAGGGCCGCGAAAGCGCGGGGCGCATCGGATCCCGATTCGCCGGGTCGATGGGTGCACCGCGGATCGTCGATCGACGGACCTCGACCCGCCCGCTGGCGCCCCGTGCCCATTTGATCGATCGTCCCGGGCGGGAGAGTTCTTCCATGCGCGAAGCCCCGCCGCGTCCGTCGACCTGACGCTCTCGTTCGACCCCACGACCGCCGCTTCGTCGAGGACGGCGTTCCCTTCGACGTGCTCGCGCGGATCCGCCGCGAGCAGCCCGTCTATCGCACGCCGTCCGGGGCCTGGTATCTCTCGCGCCACGCAGACGTCGAGGCCGCTCGTCGACGTCGACACCTTCCGCGCGGAGCTCGGCCCGATCACCGGCATTCCTGCCGGCTGCGCCACGATCCCCGAAGAGCAGCATTTCCTCTCGAGATCCCCGAGCCGCGCCACGGCCGCATCCGCCGCCTGTTCAACGCGATCTTCGCGTGGCACCGCGTGCGACAGCTCGAGCCGATCCTCGAGGCGGAGTGCAACCGATTGGTCGACGGGCTCTTCGCGGCCTGCGCTGCGGGGCGCGCGCCCGATCTCCACGGCGAGTACGCGCTTCGATCCCGGCCTTCGCGATGGCCCACATCATGGGGCTCGGGCGCGAGGCGGTCGGGCTCTTCATGCAGTGGTCGATGGACGGGACGATGATGACGCGCCCGGCGACGCCCGGCGTTGCGCCCGAGGGCCCGGCGAGCCACGTCTACTTCCGCGCGCGCATCGCCGAGCAGCGCGCACTTCCCGAGCCGACGAACCACGTCTTCAAGGTTTTGCTCGGCGCCGAGATCGACGGGCGACCGCTCTCCGATCAAGAGCTCACGACGCAGCTCCATTTCATGGTCCAGGCGGGGGTCCATACGACGCGTTCGTTCCTGGCCCATCTCGTCAACCGGCTCGTCCAGGATCCCGCGCTCTTTGCGCGCCTCGACGCCGACCGCGAGCAGATCCCGCTCTACCTCGAGGAATCCCTGCGCCACGACGCGCCCGTTCAGCGCACGACGCGCATCGCGACCCGCGACGTCGAGATCAGCGGCGTCCTCATCCGGAAGGGCGAGACCGTCGAGATGGGCATCGGCTCCGCGAATCGGGACGAGGGCCAGCACGGAGCGCCGGCCGAGTTCCGCCTCGACCGGAGCGATCCGCGCGGGCATCTCGCGTTTGGTGCGGGCTCCCACGTCTGCCCCGGCGCGATGCTGGCGCGGCTCGAGGGGGCGACGGCGGTGCGCGTGCTGCTCGACCGCGCGAAGGCGCTCGAGCGGGTCCCCGGCGTGATCTATCCGCCGCTGCCGGGGAGCCTCGGGCATCAGCCGGTTCCGGCGCGGCTCGTCGGGCGCTGACGGGGCGGCACGGAGGACCGGGACGAACCGGGCGCTCCCTGCGTAGACGACGGAAAGGCCGCACGGCCATCGCCGTACGGCCCTTCCGCGAGCGGATCGCTCCGATCCTTGCCTAGCGAGTGGGCGTCGTCGCCAACTTCGTCGCCCCGAGCGACGTGGTCGTGCCGACACCCGTCGTCGTGCCCGTCGTCGTGCCGGTCGTGGGACTCGTCGTCGTCCCGTCGGTCCGACTGGGCGTGAGCGTCCCCGTCACGGCCACGTTCGCGGAGCAGCTCAGCACGTTCGTGCACGGCTCGACCTTGACCCAGACCGGGTTCGTGTAGGCGATCCGGCGGACGCAGGGCGGAAGGGCGCTGCTCGGGATCGTCGAGCAGAGCGCGCTCGAATCGGGCGCGATCTTGTTGCGGACCTCCGCGCGGACGAACACGCGGTCGGGACGCGTGGGATTCGCGAACACGCGATCCGTACAGGGCGGGAACACGTCCACGACGCCATTGAGCAGATCCTGGAGCTGATTGTCGAGGGATTGCTGCAAGGGAACCGCCGTTCCGCCGGTCGACGTCGTCGTCCCGCCGGTCGTCGTCCCGGTCTTCGCACTCGCGAGGGTCGTGCTGGCGGTGAGCGAGGCCGTGCTCGTGGTCGATCCGGTCGCGGTCGTCGTCGTTCGGCCGACGTTCGGCTGGATGCACATCCGCCGACCGACCGGGTACTTCGCCGGATCGATCGTCACGACCCGACGCCCTGCGTAGCCCTCGGTCGGGCCGGGCACGATGGAAAACGGATTGCCCGGATTCGGGTCGAACCAGTAGGGGATGTTGACCGAGGCCGTGAAGGTCCGGCCGTCCGGATGGCGGTAGTTGAAGTCGGGATCGACGTGGGGGCCCCCGTCATGAACGGTATAGACCATGCCCTCCGGCACCTCTTCCGCCCACACGCCGAGCAGCAGGTTGATCGACTGGACCGGAGCGAACTCCGGCGTCGACTTCCACTCGACGATGACCTGGAAGGGCCCGTCGAGGGTGTGCTTGTGGATCCCGCCCATCGGGACGTCCCCCGAGTCGATCGTGCCGTTCTTGTTCGCGTCGACCATGATCTGCACCGCCGGGCCGTCGGTGATCGCGAAGTTCCCGCTCCGCAGGCCGTCGACGACCTGCGACTGGGAGAGCGGCACGGCCGTGCCGAGGGCGCTCGCGAGCGGCGTGCCGGCGGCCGGCCCGACGTGGACGAGGTTGCGGGGCTTGCCGATCGCGGTGTCGGTCGCCTCGTTCATGCCGAGGAAGAAGCCCTTGCGGCGATAGTTGAAGTCGCCGTGGGCGTCCGAGCCGCCTGCCGCGAAGATCCGCCGCGGGGTGCCGCTCGGGAGCCAGGACAGCGAGGCGGTCCGGTTCTTGTCGAGACCGCGCAGCTGGAGCAGATCCCATTTCTGGAAGTCCGCGAAGAGGAAGGGTTGTTCCTGGCTCTCCCAATGCGGCGACTGGAAGGGCTCGGCGTCGTTGGCCTCGGCCGAGGAGACCGGGTTCTCGTTCCAGATCTGCAAGCCCAGGATGTAGGGCGAGGCGAATGCATCGTCGAGCTGGGCACGCGTGTAGGAGATGAGATCGGGTCCGAGCGAGCCGACGCCGTCGCCCTTGCCCTGCGAGAAGGGATGGGCGAGGAAGGCATAGCCCTTCTGGCGCTGACCGAGCTCGACGTCGAGGATCTCGCCGAGGCGGCGCGTACCGCCGCCGTACTTGCTGGTATTGCTCGCGATGAACGCGGTCCTGCGCTGCGGGTCGACGGGCAGATGGAGCAGATGCTGGCGGGCGTAGAAGTCGGTCGACAGGAGCTTTCCCGCGTTCGGCCCTGCACGTCGAGCAGCAGCTCGCGGCCGTCGCCGGTCGGGACCGACATCGAGTCGCACCAGTACTCTCGGGCCAGAACGTCTTCTGATCGAGCGCCTTGAGGAACTTGGGCACGAAGAAGCAGAAGAACGAGGAGTGGACCTCGCCGGGCTTCGCCTCGGGGGCGACGTCGACCTCGGCGCCGAGGAAGAGCTGCGCCGCGGCGCCATTCGACGCGCCCGAGGGTCGCGCGTGGGAGACGACCTGACGATTCGCGCCGACCGAGCCATTCAGCAGATCGATCCCGAAGGCGAAGCGATCGGGGCTCATGTCGCGCAGACCGCGGATGATCGGCTCGACCAGCTCATCGCTGAACTTCGGCTTCGCCGAGCCGATCTGCTGGCTGTTCGAGGCGTGATCGGTCGCGAAGGCGAAGTCGAGGCCCATCGCGTTCATCGCGTGGACCGTGCCGCGGTAGGAGTAGCCGGACTCGCCGTCGTTGTCGGTGCCCTGGGAGTGGTAGTGGAGATCGCCGTAGGCCCACTCCGAGTCGAATTTCGGGAGCGGCTGCGCGGCGAGGTGGATCGTGAGGTATCGCTGATAGGTCTTGAGCGACGCGACGCCGTCCTTCGTCCCCGTCAGTCGAAGTGTCGTCCGCAGGCGGAGATTGCGACCCGGGGACGGGTTCGAGGGCGTATAGAAGGCCGTCATATGCCATTCGCTCGTCGGGCGCAGCGTTGCGAAGCTCGAGCAGTCCTGGCCCTGCCAGCGGCGACAGATCGAGTGGCTCGGGCGCGCCGGCGGCGTCCCGCCGGCTTCGGGGCCCCACTGTGCAGCGCTGTGCTTCCAGAGACCGATCGTGCGTTCGACCTCGTGGATGTCGGCGATCGTGAAGGTACGGCGCTCGTGGAACTGACCATTGATCTCCTCTTCGATCTTCAGATACTCGAAACGATCGAGGATCACGAGCGGCGGCAGCTCGCCATGGGGCACGATGTCGATTCCGAACCACCCGAGGATCTCGTCTGTCGGACCGAGGATCGTGTCGATCGGTCCTTCGAGGAAGGCGAAGAGCGCGTCGATCTCCGTATGGCCCCGCATGACGGAGATGATCTTCTGAAGCATCGCATCGGCGCCGGTCGCGGGTTGGTCCGCGTCGTGGATGCTGACCTGGATCGGGATCGCGCCATAGGGATTCGCGCCGCCGCGCGGCTCGATGCGCCAGGGCGCGTCCATCTCGAGCTCGAAGTCGCCCGTGCGCTGCGCCATCGCGCGCGCCGTATCGGGAGCGAGCACCTGCATCGCGATCGCGAAAGCGACGAGCAGCGGCTCGCCCATTCGCACGAGTGTGCGGCGGGCGCAGGCCAGGAGCCCCGCCATTCGTCGCGCCGGATGGATCCATCGCTCGCTTCGGTCCATGTCGTCTCTCCTCCGTGGCGATCCGGGGGCTGGCTTGCAATCGCCCGATGCAGGAGGAATCGACGGGCTCGGGTGGTGGGGGTCGGCGAGGCGCCGTCGATCGGGAGAAATCGCGGGCGTCGTGTGAAGGCCTTCACGAAGCGAGAGCGGGATCGAAGGCGCGGGACCCTGCAGGCGGGGAGGGGCGCTTCGACGGCGATCGGGGAGGCGGGACAGACGGGACCGACGGGCCGAGGGATCGACGGCCCGAGGGAGCGAGTCCGGTTCGGCCGAATCGGTCGGCTCCCCGATTTCCCTGTGGGGGTTCCTTCCTGATCGGGCCACCAGGCAGGGCGCGGGAGCGCCGGTCGAGGATCCGGGGGTGACGGACCGCGTGGCGGCGCTCGAACCGAGCGTCCCGTTCCAAGCCGCACGCTCCCGACGCTCGGCGATCGGAGGCGCGATCCAGGTTGCGATCGCGATCGGCCCGCTCGCCCGGCGCCGGGGTCGGACGCACCGGCTCGAAGTCGGCCCCGAGGACTAGGCTTCGCCGCGAGGACCCGCTACGGTCCCGCCTCCGGCGGTCCCGGTTCTCCACCGACCGCCGTCCGAGAATGGCAGCGCGCCCGTAGCTCAGATGGATAGAGCATCAGCTTGCGGAGCTGAGGGTCGCAAGTTCGAGTCTTGCCGGGCGCGCCATTCTTCCAAACAGTCGCTCACGAAAAAATCGCGATACGGAAGCCGATCAAGTCTGCCACCCTCGAGGACTGGTCGGGACTCGTCATGTCAAGCAGATCGTCCCCGCAGACTTCCGACGGTCCTCTGCCAACTGAATGGCTGGAGATAGTCGGCGAGCTGCAGAATCTCGAGGCCCGGTAGAGTCGGCAGCCTCCGATCGTTCGTCACGAACACCGTCGCTCGCGCAGCGAGGGCTGCAGCGAGCTGCAAGGCATCGGGTGTCCTGACTCCGTGCAGCGCTCGCAGATACGCAGCCGCGCGGAGCAAGTCGAGGTCGATGTCGAGAAGTCGGATGTGACGCGATCCCGTCAGGAGCAGTTCGTACCGCTCGGCCAGCTGGAGCTGCCCGACCCGGTACGGAACGACCATCACTTCGAGAAGTGTGAGCTTCGAGGAAACGACCTCGACGTCCCCGGCGTCCGCCGCTCGGAAGACCGGACCGACGACCCCCAGGTAGTCAGGATGCTCCTCGATCCAGTAGATGAAGGGAGCCGTGTCGAGCGCGACGGGGCCTTCCCCGATGTCCTCGATCAATCCCAAGTCCGTCGCTCCTCGTCGACGTGCTCCGTCGCAGGGCGATGCGACCAGAGCTCCTTCCCGAGCCCCTGGAGCTCCAGGATCGAACGGGGCTGCGGCTCTTCGAGCGCTCCACTCAAGATCTGGGTCACTTCCTGGGCGATCGAGCGGTGATTGCGCTTCGCACGCGCCCGGAGCTTCTTGTAGAGCCGCTCCGGAAGACCCTTGATGTTCAGAGTTGCCATGCAAGCCTCCACTTTGCCTCCATTTTGGTGGAATCCGCCCGAAGATGCAAACCGGAGCGGAAGTCTTCCGGGGTCCGCCCGTTCGATCGAGCGGTCGCGATGGCACGACGACGCAGCATCGACACCGTCTTTGGATGACGAACAGGCGTAGACGCCTACGAGTTCGAGTTCCGGGTGCTCGATGATTCCGGTCAGTGCGACCGCCCCGATCCGTCCCGTGGTCCAGAGAATGACTCGATAAGGCGTGGTGGGATGATCTATGTCGGTGCGGGGGTGGACGTCGTCGATGAAGCGGTTTTCATCGACCGCTCAGGGCGACGGGCGTACTCGAACGATCGGTCGGGGTCGGGACCTGCTGATCAGCGTTGGGTCAGTCGTTCGGAACGAACGTCAGAGGCAGAAGCCAGAGCCCACCACGCGATGATGGGTGTCAGCAAGCCAGCGAGAAGTCCAGCACGACGGCCGCCTGGGCCGAAAGGTCGTTCAGGATTCTCGGGAGGATGCGACGGTCCAACATTGTGCGAAACTAATACGAAGCATTGGATTTGAAAGAGTGCGCTTGCGGAGCCTCGGGCGGGGAACGGCGACGGTAAGCGACGCGCGGCCCCTCCAGCGACGCCTCAGGTGCCGTCCGGTGCCGCTCAGTGCCGCCGTATGCCGCGTCGCGCCTGTACCCCCGTGATTTGCCTGGCCCCTTCCCAGCTTGCGGACCTCAGGGTCGCAAGTTCGAGTCTTTCCAGGGGCGCCTTGATCTGAACCTCGGGCTCCAACGGCAGAGGCGGATCCGGCACGGTCGGAAGACCCTCGACGCAAGCCTGCTGTGGCCATCGCCGGCGCATGGACGACCGGCTAGAGCTCGACGAACGGCTCGTCCGGCCAGTCGGAGAGGGTTTCGAGGAAGCGCCGACGCACCGACTCGATCCGCTCTTCGAGCTCGTCTGCACTCCACTCCGCAACCGAGATGGGATCGAGCACCGCGACGTCTACCGTCGCTGCCCGCATCACGCGCTCGTCGCGCTTGGCGACGTCGAGCGCATTGCGGAAGACGATCGGGATGATCGGGACTTCGGCCTTCATGGCCATGCGAAACGCACCCTTCTTGAAGGGCCCGAGCTCCCCGCTGCCATGCCGCGTGCCTTCGGGCGCGATCAGCACGGAGATACCCTCGGAGAGCGCGCGTTCGAGGGGCTCGAGCGCCGCGACGGCCTTCTTCGAATCCGCGCGGTCGACGAAGGCCCCGCCGCCGAGACGACCCAGGGTCCCCATAAGAGGATCCCGACTGATCTCCTGCTTCGCGACCCCCGTGAAATTCTCCCGGACGAGCTTCGAAGCCATCAGGGGATCGAATCCGTTCACGTGGTTCCAGATGAAGATCGCCGGTCGGGGGTCCCGCAGATGGCGCTCGCCCTGGACGCGGAAGCGCACGCCGTTGACCGCGAACATCGTGTCGAACCAGCGGGTCGACGCGTACTCGACGCCGGTTCGGACGTCGCCCCGCGCCGCCGCGACCACGATGCCGCCGAGGGCCGCCGGCAGCAGGCTCGCGGTTCCGGCCACGGCCCGGATCGCTCCGGAGAGCCCGATCTTCGGCCGCTTCTCGAATTCGAGCACGGGCCAACCCCGCTGCTGGGCCAGCTTTCGCAATCCCGAATGCGGGTTCGTCGGTCTCGGATTCCCGACGACGTGCATCAGCGCCGCATCCTCGTCGCCGTCGGCGTAGAAATAGCTGCGCGTGAGGTCGATCTTGTGCTCGGCGGCAAAGCGCTGGGCCGCCCTCGCCTTGCCCGGCCCCCAGAGAATGGGCTCGACGACCGCGCCCGTCAGCAGCCCCTGCTCCGCGACGAGCTCGTTGCACAGGACATGGTCGATGCCGAGATCGGCGGCGGCCGCCGCCACCTGATATCGGACCGCCGAGGTCGTGATCACGATCGTGTGTCCGCGCCGCCGATGCGCCTCGACGAGCGCGCGCGCCTCCGCGTAGACCCGCTTCGAGATCGTCTCGGCATAGAGCCGCTCGCCGAGGTCGACGAACTCCGCGAGCGGGCGGCCGCGCGAGAGCGAGATGCTGCTCTTCAGGAACTCGGCGAACCCGGAACGACCGAGGGCGGCGTCGAGCCCCGAACGGGCGGTCGATTGGAGCTCGGCCACGCTGACGTCCCGGCGCCGGAAGCGATCGCGCGCGAATACCTCGCCGGAATAACCTTCGATCAGGGTGCCATCGAAGTCGAAGAAGGCTGCGGTCTGCGGGCCCGCCGGCGAGGCCTCGATCTCCTCGACCGTCCCCGGCCTTCGGGACGAGCGCTCGCGCGCGGCGCCGGCGGCACGCGGCGCCTGCCCACTCGCATCGGAGGACTTCGCCTCGCCCCTCCGCGGACGCCGGGCTCGCGTCTGCACCGCATCGCCCGGGCGCTCGCGTCCGAGCTCCAGCATCTCGTCGAAGCCCTCCTCGAGGCATTTCACGAAGAGCGCGCGATCGGCGATGGCCGCCGCGTCGCAGTTGACACCGATCGTGCACTGGCCCGCCTGTGAGTAGAGGACGGTCATCATGGCCGGGCCCGGGAGCGGTCCGAAGGGGTAGTTGCGCAGGATCTCGGCCCCCGCGACGAACCAGGGCTCGCGCGGTCCGGGAACGTTGCTCGCCTGCACGTCGATGCCGCGCTGGAGCTGAGAAACCGCACGCAGGGCGGCCTGCGGGAAGTGCTGGAACAGGGGCGAGGTGATGTTGGTCGCCCCGATCGCGGGTTCGCTCCGGGCCGCGAGAACGAGCTCCCGGATCGCCTTCACCCGGGCCCTCGGATCCCGCTCACCGATCGGGAGCGCGAGCAGGGCGCCGGCGAAATGATTGCCTGCCGCGGGATCGTCGTCGCGGCGCGTGCTGATCGGGATGCCGGCCGGCAGCGCATCGATCTCCACTCCGAGCGCTTCGTGATAGCGCCGGAGCACGCCCGCCAGCCCGGCGAGGTAGACGTCGTTCACGGATCCGTCAGTGGCCTTCGCCGCCTGCTTGAGATCCGCGAGCGCGAAATCGATCACCTCGAAATGGCGGACCAGGCCCCGTCGACGCAGGATCGGCGACGGTTCGACGGGCGGCGGTCGCATCATGCGCCGAGCCGACTCGACGAACTCGCTCGCCGTGGCGAACGATTCTCCCGGCGCGCGAACGACTTCGCCGACGCGATCGCGCAGGTCTCCGAGCCGATCGAACAGTCCGCGCCCGAGCGTCTCGGGAAGTCTGCGGAGCGCGCTGCGGGTCAGGCCCTCGGGCGTCAGGTCTTCGGGGACCGGCAGCGGCGGCATGGGTCCCGGCTCGGCGTCGCGCTCGGTGTCGTAGAGGAGGTTCGCGAGCTGGATCGCGCCGAGCCCATCGGTCAGGCAATGGTGCCAGCGCGCGATCAGGCCGGCGCGCCCGTCCTCGAGGCCTTCCACGAGCAGCACGTCCCAGAGCGGTCGCGCGCGGTCGTAGGGAAGCATCATCTGCCGCTCGCCGAGATCGAGGAGCTGACGCACGGAGCCCGGTGCAGACACTCTCACCCGGCGGACGTGGAATCCGAGATCGAAATCCGGATCGACCGCCCATCGGGCCCCCGTCACGGGCAGCACGGGCTCCACCACCCGCTGGCGCAGGCGTGCAAACAGGCGACTGCCGCGCTCGAAGACACGGCAGAGGCGATCCCAATCCGGCGCGCGATCGAGGACGAAGACGCCGATTCCCGAAGCGCGGGCCGCCGGGAATTCGTCCATGCGGAACATGATGTAATCGAGTGGGCTCAGCGCGTTCGGGAGCGCGATCGGTTCGTTCGACGGGTTCGACATGGATTCGGACTCCTTCGTTTCGTTCTCTGCGTGGGTCGACGGCAGGCATACCCCCCCGCCGCACGTTCCGGCGCGCACGTCGGGCGGTCAGCCACGCCCTCGGCGGCTCAATCGAGAATGCCGGCCTGGCGTGCGCGCACGAGCGCCTCGACGGCGTCGATCCTGCGGATCGTGCTCAGCAGCTCCTCGGCGAAGCGCTGCCGTTGCAGGGCGAGCTCCGTGCCGCCGGTCTCCGTCAGACCCCGGTGTCGCGCCAGCTTGGTCGCCGTCGCGAAGAGGGTGCGCGAGACGGACTCCTGACGCTGGATGCGGCGCTGCAGGACGTGCTGACGCCCGAGCGCCAGGCATTCGCGCAGAAGATCCTTCTCGTCGATGGGGGTTTCGGTCGGCCGCCGAGCGAGCGCCAGCCCGACGACTCGATAGGCCTCGAGGAAGGGGCGCAGGATCCGGTGCGCATGAAACGGGCGCAGCTGGGCGAGGTAGGCCGAGATCGCGTCCGGTCCCCGCTCGAGCGCGCTCTCGAATCCCGATGCCTGCCGATCCAGCTCGGATCGCAGCTCGGAGACGAACTGCTCGCGTTCCGGGAAGAAGAACTCGAACTTGAGCAGGTCGCGCAGGGCGAGGGCCTCGTGCCAGAACTCCTCCGTTCGATTTCCGACGTCGGGCTCCGCCGCACGCAGCAGCGCGACTTCGGCGATCGCACCCGTCACGAAGTAGTGGATGACGGTGTTGCGGTAGTAGGCGGCCGCGAGATGGTGCTCGGGCGCGATGCCGTAGACGACCTCGAGTCCATCCTCGTGGCGCAGCAGCAGGCCGTTCGCGACGAGCGGATCGAGAACCGGCTCAAGGACCTCCGGGGTCTCGAGCAGGATCTCTTCGGTCACGGGCAGGTTCCGGCGCCGCACGTAGTCGACCAGGTTGCGAAGCGATCCCGCAAGCTCGCCGAGCGAGAGCGCACGATCGCCATGGCCGAGGAGGGCCAGGCAGACGAGCGAGATCGGCGTGATCGGCGTCGCCCGATTGATCCGGACGCAGACCTCGAACGCGAGCTTTTGGAGCTCCAGGCTGCGGTCCTCGGGGTTCGGAGGGGCGCTCGGATCCGGTGTGCCGAGCACCTTCGCGAGGGAGATCTCTTCGCCGAAACGAACGTAGACATGGCCGTAGCGGCGCCCCAGTCTGCGGATGAACCGGACGACCCAGCCGAGCCCCTCGCGCTCCTTCTCCCCGCCCCGCTGCTCCGCCGTGTAGTCGCTGACGTCGGAGATCTGGTCGTAGGCGATCGAAATCGGGAGCAGGACGACGTCTTCCGCCCGCCCGCGACGATAGGCATCGACGACGTACGCCAGCAATCCGAAGCGCGGCGGCAGCAGCTTGCCGGAACGGGAGCGCCCGCCTTCGATGTACCACTCGAGCGGAAAACGCTTCTCGACCAGGTAGTCGATGTAGTGACGCAGGACGCATTTGTAGATCTCGTCGTCCTTGAAGCTGCGTCGGATGAAGAAGATGCCTGCGCGCCGCACGATCGGGCCGACAGGGAAGAAGTTCATGTTGGCGCCGCCCGCGGTGTGGTTCTGCGGGAGGCCATTGTCGTGGAGCAGGACGCTGACGACGCAGTGGTCGAGATTCGATTTGTGGGTCGGAAGGAAGACGACGGTGTGGTGCTGCGCGAGCGCACGGACGCGCTCGAGCGCGTCGCGATCGAACTGGAGCACGCCGGGATAGCCGCGGGTGATCACGCGACGGAACTGGGCCACGACCTGGTCGACCATCGTCGGCCGATGGGTCGCGGCGATCTCGACCAGGTCGCGCTCGGCCTCGCGCAGGACACCCGCCGGCTCGCGTCCGAGGCGGCCCGCGATCACGCTCAGCTCGCCCCGGAAGCTCGGACGAGCCAGGATCTCCTCGCGCACGAAGAGCGGAATCTTGTAGCGGGCCCCGCGCAGCTTGCGCTCCGCGCGCTCGAGGGCGAGTGCGGCCTGGCGCGCGACGAACTCCGCGAATCCGAGGGTCGCACCCGCGTCGCTCTCCATTCGCTGTCGCCAACGATCGCGGAGCTCCGATGCGAGCGCAGGCTCGCCGGCGACGATTCTCCGGCGATCGCGCGCGAACCGCCCGATCCACCAGGCGTGGAGCCGGTTCGGATCGCGGGGATCGCCGCGCCAGAGCAGCTCGCGGAACGGAACGCTCTGCTCGGCCTTGTCGCCGCGGGCGAGCCATGCGACCCGCAGCGGCGCGACGAGCGCGTCGTCCCCGGCTGCGAGCGCCGCCTCGAGCTCCGATCCGACGACGCCGCGACGTCGGCGCGACGCCGGGATCGAGATCGCCTGCACGCTCGTACCGGGCTCGGTCGCGTGGCACGCGACCCGGTCGCGAAGCAGCTTCTCCTCGAAGGAGCTCGCCGCATCGAGCAGATACACGACGCGCAGGATCCCCTTCGGCGGGACGGGAAGCTCCCCCGGAATTGCGCTCGCAGCCTGGACCATGATCACTCACTCTCGAGCGGCGTTCGCTCCGCGGCCTGCGGGCAGATCCGGGTACTGGGGGTCCGGGGCAATCCACCCGCCGAGCGGCGCGAACGCATGTCTGGAATCGCGCCACGATAGCGTGTACGGGCATCGATGAAGCGCCGAACGCCGAGCAGGATCTCGACTGAGGAACGAACGAACGTTTGATCGAGAGCCGAATCGGGACGGAGCTTCGCGATCGAGATCGCGCGGCACGAACGCGCGACCGGCCCGTGATCTGCGCGAGGTTCGGCGACCTGGACCCGGGGAGAGGCGGAACCCGCCATCTCCCCGCAGGGCGAATAGCAACCCGGCTCCGAGCGCGAGCCCGAGCGCCGAGCCCGGCTCGGGGACGATCCGGATCCCCACGTCGTGCGTCTCGGCGAATGGATCCGCCGCGGTCCCGGAGCCCGCGGCCTCGAGGCTGGCCGCGGGACTCGTGTACGAGCCACCGCGCACGCGCCGATTCGCTCCCGCGATCGACTCCGTCCACTCTGCGACGTTTCCGCCCTGATCGAACGTTCCGTACGGGCTCGGGCTAGCGGTGTAGGAACCGACGTTAATCGGGAACGTCCGCACGTTTTCGCAGTTGGCCGAGTCCGGGAACACGTTCGACGCGATGCACAAGATCGGATTCGCACTGCCCGCCGGCGAATCGAAATAGCCGCCCGTCACGGGATCGAAGTAGGCAGCCTTGTACCACTCGTCTTCAGTCGGAAGCGAGTGGCGCGCGCCCGCGTTGCGCACGATCACGTTCGCGACGACGCCCTCCGCCGTGATCGTAGGCGCCATCCTCGGTCGTCGTGACGTCCTGCGGCCCCGTTGGTTGACCGTTGTGCAGCCAATTCGCGAAGCGCATCGCATCGTAGAGGGAGACGAAGTTGATGGGACGCGCGTCGCGCGAGGCAAACACCGTGTAGTGATAGCTGCCGGGATCGCCCGTCCGCCGGATGAAGTAGAGAACTTCGGACGTCGCATGAAAGAGCCCATTCGGATCGTCGTCCGCGACGGCATTCAGGAACGCTGCATACTGCCGATGGGTGACTTCATGGGGCGCGATCGAGTAGACGTTCGCGACCGCGCCGAAGCCGGTCCCTTCGGGCGGGTTGGCCGGGTTCGCGACCTCTGCGAAGTCGATCACGACTTCGAAGCTCCACGTGTCGAGCGGATCGCTGCCGAAGGCGACTTCGTCGCCGTCGAGACGTCCGTCGTTGTCGCTGTCCGGGTCGAGTGGATCGGCGACGTTGCGGTTCTCGTACCAGGCGATCTCGTCGTCCCCCGCCGACGCAGAGAGCACGTCGACGTCCCCGTCCCCATCCAGGTCGGCAGCGAACACCGACTGGGCGTCGTCAGCCAACGCCGTGATGACCTGCTGCGGACCGAAGCTCCCTGATCCGTCCGTGTTCGCATACCAGGCGATCTCGTCGTCCCCGCCGACGCAGAGAGCACGTCGACATCCCCGTCCCCATCCACGTCGGAGGCGAAGACCGATGTGGCAGCGATGGCGAGCGTCGTGATGATCTGCTGCGGCCCGAAGCTCCCGAGCCCGTCCGTGTTTTCGTACCAGGCGATCTCGTCGTCGAGCGCGGACGCGGAGAGCACATCGACGTCCCCGTCCCCGTCCACATCCGCAGCGAAGACCGAGCGTGCCGAATCGGCGAGCGTCGTGATGATCTGCTGCGGACCGAAGCTCCCTGATCCGTCCGTGTTCGCATACCAGGCGATCTCGTCGTCGAGCGCGGACGCAGAGAGCACGTCGACGTCCCCGTCCCCGTCCACGTCGACGGCGAAGACCGATGTGGCACCGTCGGCGAGCGTCGTGATGATCTGCTGCGGCCCGAAGCTCCCGAGGCCGTCGGTGTTGGCATACCACGCGATCTCGTCGTCGCTCTCGGAAGCCGAGAGCACATCGACGTCCCCGTCCCCGTCGACATCGGCGGCGAAGACCGATGTGGCACCGTCGGCGAGTGTCGTGATCGTCTGCTGCGGCCCGAAGCTCCCGAGTCCGTTCGGGTTCTCGTACCAGGCGATCCGGTCGTCGTCCCGCGAGGCCGAGAGCGCGTCCGCATCGCCGTCGCCATCCACGTCGGTCGCGATGACCGACGCTGCGCCATCGGCCAGCGTCGTGATGATCCGCTGCGGACCGAAGCTCCCGAGCCCGTTCGTGTTGGCGTGCCAGGCAACCTCGTCGTCGACGAGCGACGCCGTGAGGACGTCGAGGTCGCCGTCCCCGTCGAGGTCACCCGTCGAGACGGCGACGGCCTGGTCGGCGAGCGTCGAGATCAGCTGCTGCGGACCGAAGACACCGCTTGCGATCTCCTCGCCATCGAGGAGCCCATCGTCGTCGCTGTCGGGATCGTTCACTGCCGTCCCGACCGCCTGTTCGAAGGCGTTGCCGAGCCCATCGGCGTCCGCATCGTCGGCGCCGTCGACCTTCCCGTTGGCGTTCTCGTCTCGAAGGGTCGGCGCAAATCCGTTCGCCACCTCGAAGTTGTCGAGCAGACCATCCCCGTCGCTGTCCACCGCGAGGGGGTCCGTCGCGTGCACATTCACCTCGGCGGCGTCCGAGAGTCCATCATCATCGCTGTCCGGGTCGAGCGGGTCCGTATCGTGTGTGTTCACCTCGGCGCCGTCCGAGAGACCGTCGTCGTCGCTGTCCGGATCGCGCGGGTCCGTGGCGTGGGTGTTCACCTCGGCCGCGTCGAGGAGCCCGTCTTCGTCGCTGTCGGCATCGAGCGGGTCGGCCAGATTACGGTTCTCGTACCAGGCGACTTCATCCGTCCAGCTCGAGGCCGAGAGCACGTCCACGTCGCCGTCGCCGTCGAGATCCGACGCGATGGCAGGCGCAACGTCGAACGCCGGCATCGCGATCGCCCGCTGCGGCCCGAAGCTCCCCGCGCCGTCCGTGTTCTCGTACCAGGCGATGGGTCCGGTCGCGACCGAGCTCGAAAGCACGTCCAGGTCGCCGTCGCCGTCCATGTCGACAGCGACGACGGATTGGGCCCGGTCGGCGAGCGTCGTGATGATCTGCTGCGGGCCGAAGCTCCCGAGCCCGTCCGTGTTGGCATACCACGCGATCTCGTCGTCGTTTTCCGACGCCGACAAGACATCGACGTCTCCGTCCCCATCCAGGTCGGCGGCGGAGACGGATCGCGCAGCATCGGCCAGCGTCGTGATGATCTGCTGCGGCCCGAAGCTTCCCGCGCCATCCGTGTTCGCGTACCACGCGATCTCGTCGTCGATGAGCGACGCCGACAGCACGTCGACGTCGCCGTCCCCGTCGACATCGGCAGCGAAGACGGATCGCGCACTGTCGGCCAACGTGGAAATGATCTGCTGCGGCCCGAAGCTCCCCGCCCCGTCCGTGTTCTCGTACCACGCGATCTCGTCGTCGAGTCGCGAGGCCGAAAGGACGTCGACGTCGCCGTCTCCGTCGACGTCGGCGGTGGCGATCGCAAACGGAAAATCAGCCAGCGTCGAGATGATCCGCTGCGGCCCGAAGCTCCCCGCCCCGTTCGTATTTTCGTACCAGGCGATCTCGTCGTCGGTCGCCGAAGCCGAGAGCACGTCGAAGTCGCCGTCTCCGTCGACGTCGGCGGAGATGAGCGTTTGCGGGCCGTCGGCGAGCGTCGAGATCGTCTGCTTCGGCCCGAAGCTCCCCAGTCCGTCCGTATTCGCGTACCAGGCGATCTCGTCGTTGGCGACCGAAGCGGAGAGCACGTCCATGTCCCCGTCGCCGTCCAGGTCGGACGCGAACACGGCCTCGACGAAGTCGGCGAGTGTCGTGACGACCCGCGGCGCACCGAAGGTCCCCCTTCCCTGCTCCGCAGCGTCCGTCAGTCCATCGCCGTCGCTATCGACGTCGCCGAGATCCGTTCGGGCCGCGATTTCGACGAGGTCCGCCAGGCCGTCGCCATCGCGGTCGACGTCGTCCTCGCTCGGATCGTTCGCCTGGCTGCAGCCGCCGTCGCCGCCGGCGAAGTCGACGAGGCCATCGCCGTCGTTGTCGATGCCGTCGCGACAGGCCTGCGGCCCGATCGCGAAGCGTACGTACGGATAGCGGCCCCGACCGACGCTCGAGGTCTGCCCATCGCCGAAGTTGACGCGCTGGAGCGGCGACACGATGCCGCTCCAATCGCTCGCCACCTCGACGCCATCGACGAAGACGTCCGCCGTCGTGCCGTCGCCCGCGATCTCGATCAGGAAGTAGTCGGTTCGGCCCGTCTGAAGCGGCGGCAGCGTCGCCGATCCAGCGCCCGAAAACGACATCAGCGTACCGCCCACGGCGTTCGACCCGAAGCTCACGAACCAGCGGTTCGTCCCGTCCGCCACCTCGAGGACGATGTTCGCGTCGACGGCGTCCGCGAGATCGACGACGCGCACAGCGCGCCGCGAGCGTCCACGACATGCCCGGGCCGGGACCCGCGAGGCGGTAGCGATTGCGCGCGCCGATGTTCTCGACCTGCCAGGCCGCGACACCGGGAAATTCGGGGTCGGCTCCGATCGGCGAGGCGCCGGCCGTACCGTCGCCGGGCTCCGTGATGAAGCCCTCGGTCAGCGGGTCGGTGCGGCCGTAGTGGGTCTGCGCGTGGGCAGCGCCCACCCCTGCGAGGGAATCGATCAGGAGTGCCCCGGCGAGAATCAGTGTGGCCGGAGAAAGGAGCGACCTACCACTCTTGTACTTCGACATCGTCCCATTATGAAGCATCTGCTTCTTCCTCGATCGTCGAATACAGCACACAGGCCATTCGACGGCCAGAATGAACATTCGGGCGCAGGAAAGTTGCGAATGATCTGCGCCGCCGATGCGTCCGCGCGACCCTGGAGTGGTCGACCGGCCCCCGACGTCCCGAGAGCCCCATCGCTCCGGTCCCTCCCTCGTGCAGCGGATTCCTATAGCATTGCCCCTCGAGGCTGATCTCGTGCACCGATCGACGTCCGATCGGGCCCCGCGCGTCGCCGCGCCGCGCGAGAATCGACCCCGCATGTCTCGCCGAAGGAGTCCCGACGTGACGACCATCCCCCGCCATCTCCTCGCCCCCGGCCGCATCGGCAGCATGACGACGAAGAACCGCATCGTGGTGACCGCCATGGGCGTGAGCTTCGCCGAGGAGGACGGCTCGGCGGGCGATCGCCTCGTTGCCTATCACGAGCGCCACGCCGAAGGCGGCGCCGGCCTCGTCGTCGTCGGGGTCACCGGCGTCGCGCATCCGGTCGGTGCCGTCATCCCGAACCAGACGAGCCTCTCCCAGGATCGCTTCATCCCCGGCCTGCGGCGCATCGCCGAGGTCGCTCATCGCCACGGCGCGAAGGTCGCGGTCCAGCTCCACCACGGCGGCGTCGTCGCCGGGTACTCGACGCGCCTGGGCCAGTCCCTCTGGACGCCGGCCATGCCGAAGGCGCCTTCCGGGGATTTCGGCACGCTCTTCTTTCCCGAAGAGCTCGCCTCGTTCATGGGCGGCGAGCGACCGACCCTGAAGGTCATGACGGAGGAGGACATCGCGGTCGTCGTCGGTCAGTTCGCGGCCGCGGCGCGCCGCGCCCAGGAGGCCGGGATCGACGCCGTCGAGATCCACGGCGGCCACGGCTACCTGATCGACGCCTTCCTCTCGTCTTCGTCGAATACACGCACCGACGGCTACGGCGGCAATCTCGCCGGCCGCGCGCGGCTCTACCTCGAGATCCTGGCGGCTGTACGCAAGGCGGTCGGGCCCGACTTCCCGATCATCTGCAAGCTCAATGCACGCGAGGTCGGAAAGCACGACGGCGTCACCTTCGAGATCGCGGTCGAGACCGCGCGCCTGCTCGAGCAGGCCGGGGCCGACGCGATCACGGCGAGCGCCTATCACGACGTCGGCGTCGGGAAGCTCCACTCCTGAATCGAACATCCCCCACGTCCCGAACACGAACGTCCCCGGCGCCGCGACGGTGAAGCGCGCCGTCGGGATCCCCGTCATCGCCTCGGGCCGCATCGAGTTCGACGACGCCGATCGGAGCATCGCGGAGAAGGCCTGCGACTTCGTGGCCTTCGGCCGCAAGATCCTGGCGGATCCCGCGTTTCCGAAGAAGCTGGCCGCAGGGCTCCGCCGAGGACGTCCGGCCCTGCATCTACTGTTATACCTGCGTCAGCGCGATCTACCTGCGCCAGAAGGGGCGCTGCGCCGTCAATCCCGAGACCGGCTTCGAGTTCGTCGAGCAGGCCCGCCCCGCCGCCCGCGACGGCGCGTCGTCGTGGTCGGCAGCGGTCCGGCGGGTCTCGAGGCCGCGCGCCGCCTCGACGAACGCGGCCACGATGTCGTGCCCTCGAAAAGGACGAGCGGCTCGGCGGGACGCTGCGCGTCGCGTCGCTGCCCTACGAGCCGAACAACCGGCTCCTCGACTGGCTGATCGCCGAGGTCGGGAAGAGCGCGGTCGATGTCCGCCTCTCGACGCAGGCGACGCCCGGAGACGATCCGCGCGCTCGCCCCCGACGTCGTCGTCGTCGCGACCGGCGCTGTCCGCGCGCTGCCCGATATTCCGGGCAGGACCAGCCGATCGTCTTCAGCGGCGACGATCTGCGCGCGATGCTCTCGGGCCGCATGACGGAGGATCTGAAGCGGAAGACTTCGTGGCTCGATCGTGTGTCGAGCAGGGTCGGCGCCGCGACGGGCCTTTCGGGCAGCCCCGAGATGCTGCGAACGGCGACGCGCGCCTACATGCCGCTCGGCAAGCAGATCGTGATCCTCGGCGGTGAGCTCGTCGGTCTCGAGCTCGCGGAGTTCCTGACCGAGCGCGGTCGCCAGGTCACGGTGATCGACGACGAGCCGATGCTCGGCGCCGGGCTGACCGTCGTCCGTCGCATGCGCATCGTGGCCGAGCTGCGCGAGCACGGCGTCGCGCTCTTCCCGGGCGCCTCGCAGATCCAGATCGAGTCCGACGGCGTCCTCTTCGTCGACGCCGACGGTCGCCGCCAACGCTTCGCCGCAGACCAGGTCATCGTCGCCAAGGGGACGCACGAGGATCGCACGCTCGCCGAAGCTCTGCGCGCCGCCGGCTTCGCCGTCGTCGAGGCCGGCGACGGCCTCGAGGTCAAGTACATCGAAGGCGCGATCCGCGGCGCGTGGGACGCGGTCGAGGCTGTCGAGACCGGGCGCTGACCCGATCGCCGAGTCGCGAGGCCTCGGACGACGCCGTCCCGGGCTCTGCACGGCGGCCCGGCTGCCGGACGTTCTTCGGGCCGTGCGTCAGTTGCCCCCGTCCATCCGGATGACGCTCCGCGCGACCGATCCGGATCGCAGCGCTTCGAAACCGTCGTTGATCTCGTCGAGCCGGATCCAGCGCGAAACGAGCTCATCGAGCTTGAGCCGGCCCTGGAGGTAGAGGTTCGCGTAGGTCGGCATGTCGATGCGGAAGCAGGTCGAGCCCATCGACGAGCCCTGGATGCGCCGCTCGGAGAGCAGCTCGACGGCGTGGAGCTCGAGCTGGGTCCCGATCGGGATCATGCCGATCACCGTCGCCGTCCCCGACGCCCAGCATGCGGAAGCATTGCTCGGCGGTCTGCTTGAGCCCGACGGCCTCGATGGCGTGGTCGACGCCGCCCTTGGTCAGCCCGACGACCTGGGCGACGGGATCGGAGGCGCTCGCGTCGATCGTGTCGGTCGCGCCGAAGAGGGTCGCGAGCTCGAGAGCTTCCCGCGGAGGCGATCGACGGCGATGATGCGCTCGGCGCCGGCGAGGCGCGCGCCCTGGATCGCGTTGAGGCCGATGCCGCCGCAGCCGACGACGGCGACGGTGTCGCCGGGGCCGACCTTCGCGGTGTTCTGCGCGGCGCCGACGCCGGTCACGACGCTGCAGCCGAGCAGCGCCGCCTTCTCGAGCGGGAGCTCCTTCGTGATCTTCACGACGGCCTTCTCGTGGACCAGCATCTGCTCCGCATAGCAGGAGAGCTCGAAGTACTGGTGGACCGTCGCGCCGTCGCGGCTGAGCCTCGGCTCTCTGCCGGGGCCGCGCACGAGGCCTTCGTGGGCGCAGAGATGCGAGCGCCCGCGCAGGCATTGCCGGCAGGAGCCGCAGGCCATCGAGACGCACGTCACGACGTGATCGCCCGGCGCGACATAACGCACGTTCGAGCCGACCGCCTCGACGACCCCGACGCCTCGTGCCTGAGGACCGTCGGACAGGCGCAGGGAATTTGCCTTCCTGGAAGTGGAGGTCGCTGTGGCAGATGCCCGAGGCGACGGTCCGGATCAGGACCTCGTCCGGACCCGGTTTGTCGACCTGGACCTCGAGAATCTCGAGGGGCTTTCCGACTTCGGTGAGGACGGCGGCGCGCATGGCGATCTCCTTGGGTGGAGCGCCGAGTATGCCGTCATTGCAGGGGCAGCGGCCAGCGCGTCTGCTCGATGGCCGCATCCTCCGGTCTCAGCACGCCGGCCTCGACGGCGCGCCGTCGCGGCGCGGCGCGCCGCGCCTGATGGGTCGCCTCGTCGGGATGGAGCTGCCGCAGGAGCGCGGCGTCGAAAGGGATCGTCGAGCCCGAGAGGGAGAGCGTGCCGTCGGCGGCGAGGCCCGAGTGGCGCGCGAGGGGGACGTCGACGTCGGGCAGGCGAGCCCCGCCGAGGGCGAGGCCGAGCTCGTCGCGGCGGATCACGGGGGCCCCGTCGGGCGTCCGGTCGAACTCGATCCGTGGCTGGATCGGCGGCGCGATCCCGTCGACGAGCCAGCGCTGGACGTGTCGAAGCACCGACGAGCGCACCTCGTCGAGGCGGAGCACGTTCGCGTCGGGTGGTGTCCCGATCCGGCTCTCGTGGGTCCCGAGGTCCCGCGGCCAGCTCGACGGGATCCGTTCGGTACCCCGGACGCGCGACGAGTGGGCGACGCCGGCGACCTCCCAATGGCGAAAGCGATCGGTGTCGGCCTGGCGAACCGGATGGTAGAGGGTCGCTTCCGACTCGGAGTTCAGCACGAAGACCGGAATTCCGAGGTCGTCGCGGAGGAGATGCGATCCGGGCGGCATCTGCGTCACGGCAGCGGCGATCTGCGATGGATCGCGCACGGTCGACGGCGGGGGCTGCAACGCGGATCCGTTCCCGAAGTAGATGTCGAGGATGCACGCATCGAGGGCGCGGGAGAGGGGCTGGATCGCGTTCAGGTAGGTCGCGAGATACACCGCCGACTGCGACGCGCCGACGCCGATCACGCGGCGGGCCGCGAAGCCGAGCGCACCGCTGCGGGCGATCCGCGCGGCCTGCGTATAGATGTCGTAGGACGCCTCGTCCCCGGGAATCGAGAGCGTGCCGTATCGCTCGGGATCCCAGACGACGAGTCCCGGTGTCGCGCCGCCGGGATAGCCGTGGACACCGTGCGCCTGCGCGCTGACCGCGACGAGCGCGAAGCCTCCGTCGTAGAGCTCGGCGCTCTCGCCGACGATCAGATCGAAGCCGTGGGACACGTTGTTCCAGAGCAGGCATGCGCTGCCGTTCCAGCGTGCCGGATCGATCGGACGACGGACGAGCATCCGCGACCGGAACGGAGCACCCCGCGACCTCGGCTTCCCAGCGGCCGTCCCACGTGCGATCGGATCCGCTCCGATGGCGATAGGTGGCGGCCGCGCCCTCGAAGAACCACTCCTCTTCGGCATAGCCGACGGCTGCGAGATCGAAGGCGGCAGCCGCGAACGGCCAGCCTCGAACGCCCCCCGAAACGGGTCCCATCGGCTTCATCGCGCGTCTCCCTCCGGATCCGCCCGGACCTCGACGTCCTCGGGGCCCCAATAACCTTCGAGGCGGATGATGCGACCCCTGCTCGTCGAGGCGCACGGTATCGAGCGAGCGGGTCTTGCGGAGCTTTCCGTCGAAGCGGGTGATGACGGTGAAGGCCATGGCGGCCGCCAGACCGTGGGATCCACGGATCGGTGTCGAGAGCTCGAGTCGGGCGCGCATCTCGGCTGCGCGCCGGAACCAGGCGGCGATCTCGGCGCCGCGCTTCTCCGGCGTGCCGACCGGATCCTCGATCACCGCGTCGGGCGCGAACAGCGCGATCACAGCGTCGGCGTCGCCGGCGTTCAGTCCGTCGACGTAGGCCTGAGCACGGCCTTCATGCGATCCTGCGAGATCATCGGAGCCTCCTGCGCCGTAGTCCGAGCCGGGGCGCGTTGCCTGGCACGGCGCTCATTCTACCGATGAGGTGCCGCTCCGCGGTGGGGCGGGGCCGCGCTCGACGCCGACGCTCAAGTCCCGGCGCCCGCCGTGCCGATTCGGCCTTCGGATCCATCCGCCTCCGTGAGGTCCGTCGTCGGCCCCGAGCCGAGGCCTCGCATCCCGGAGTCCAGCATGCGTCTGGTCGATCGTAGTCGTCGTTCTGGCTCTCGTCGGCGCGACGGGGTACGCCTGGAAGGGGCGATGGCGGGCGGACCGCGAGCGCCGCGGGTTCGCCTGAAGCAGAAGAAGCGAAGCAGAAGCACAAGCAGAAGTCGCGGACGCGGAGGCGGGGTGGCGGCCGTGGCAGCCGCGTCGTCGACGCCCGTCGTGTATCAGTGGGTCGACGACCGGGGCTCGGTTCATTTCGCCGGTTCCCTCGACGAGGTCCCGGCGGACTGGCGCTCGCGCGCCGGCCAGATCGAGCTCGACGCCTCCGTGCTCTCGCGGACGACCGCCGCACCGGCGGCGAGCTCGGGCGGTGCGCGCGGCGCCGTCGAGGTCGCCGCCGAGCAGCCGGCCCACGACGTCACGGTCTAGCACGGCGCCCTGGTGTGGCTGGTGTCGCAAGACGCTCGCGTTCCTGGACGAGGCCGGTGTCGAATACGTCTACAGGACATCGAGGCCGACGTCCGCTGGGCCGAGGAGCTCCGCGAGAAGACCGGCGGCAACGCGATCCCCCTCGTCGAGATCGACGGCTCCAGGATCCGGGGATTCGATCCGGACCAGATGACGTCGCTGCTGGATTAGGGGCGGCGCTCGCCCGAAGAACGCGCGGCGCTCGCCCCGAACGCTCGGCTCGGGCGCCGACCCCACGCGCCGCCTCCCACGCGCAGCCCGGTCGCGCATCCCCGGGATCAGTCCGCCTCGAATCGTCGCGAGGACTTGAAGGACAGACCTCGCTCCTGTCGGGCTTCGGACCGCCCGCGTCCTGCTGCTGGTCGGCACGTTGCTCCAAATGGGACGTTGTGCCAGATTGTGGCCCAGGGATTCGACGCGTCAGGTCGAGCCCGGGCCGAGCCGGTGCGGGACACGAAGGAATTCCATGGCGCGAGCGGTCAATCGAGAGGCGGCGGAGCGGAAGAGCGTCGGCGCGAAGCGTTCGACCGGTTCGAGCGCGGGCGGGCCGCCCGACTGCGGGTCGCCTCGGGCGGACGGGGCGGCGATCGCGGCGAGGCGGTGTCCCTGCGCGATCGCAAGAAGCGGAAGACCTGGGAGGCGATCGCGTCGGCGACCGTCGAGCTCGTCGTCGAGCGGGGCTTCGATGCGGTGCGCGTCGAGGACGTCTGCGGCGCGGCCGAGGTCGGGCGCTCGACCTTCTTTCGGTATTTCGACTCGAAGGAGGCGGCCTTCGTGGCCGGCATCCATCAGGGACGACTCGATGCCGTCGTCGAGGCGACGTGCTCGCCGCCCCGATGCCGAGGATGCGCTGACCGCGCTCGCGAACGGCTTCCTCGAGGTCTATGCGGATTGGCGGGAGCAGCGGGAGCTGATGCAGCTCGAGGCCGGAATCCGGGCGGTTTCGGCGCAGGTGAAGGTCCGCTCCCTCGGCCAGCAGGTGGCCTGGGAGTCGTTGCTCGCCTGGCACGATCGAGGCGCGTCTGGCGGCCGGGCCCCGGCGCGCGCTGCACGCGCGGCTGCTGGCGGCGACGATCGTCTCCGCGGTGCGGATGGCCAACGAACGATGGCTCGCGGACGGCGCGAAGCGCTCGCCCGGCGAAGGGCTTGAAGGCGGCGCTCGAAGCCGTCCGCGAGCTCGTCGGAGGCAGCGCTCTCGCGGCGTCCCGCGAGCAGGAAGAGTTCAACCCGTTGAACCCCAACCTGAACCGCCGGCGCGGCCGGCTCCATGGAGAAACCAGTCATGCATACCCCCCTCTGCGATCAGCTCGACATCGAATTCCCGATTTTCGCCTTCACCCATTGCCGCGACGTCGTCGTCGCCGTCTCGAACGCCGGCGGCTTCGGCGTGCTCGGCGCGGTGGGCTTCACGCCCGAGCAGCTCGAGGTCGAGTGCCGCTGGATCGACGAGCATCTCGTCGAAGGCGCGCGCTACGGCGTGGATCTCGTGATTCCCGAGAAGTACGAGGGCAAGGGCTCGGATCTCGATCCGAAGGCCCTCGAAGAGCAGCTGCGCAAGCTGATTCCGGCGGAGCATCGCAGCTTCGCGTCGAAGCTCCTCGCGGATCACGGCGTCCCCGAGCTGCCGGGGGACCAGCACGCGCGCGAGCTGCTCGGCTGGACCGCGACGACCGCGAATCCGCTGCTCGACGTCGCGCTGGCGCATCCGAAGGTCAGCCTGATCGCGAACGCCCTCGGCACGCCGCCCGCCGACGTCATCCAGCGCGGGTCCACGGGAGCGGGCGCCTCGTCGCGGCCCTCTGCGGCCGGCTGCATCAGGCGAAGCGCCACAAGGAGGCCGGGGTCGACATCATCATCGCCCAGGGCACGGAGGGCGGCGGCCATACGGAGACATCGGCAGCGTCGTCCTCTGGCCCCAGGTGGTCGCGGCCGTCGCCCCGACGCCCGTCCTCGCGGCGGGCGGCATCGGGACCGGTGCGCAGGTCGCGGCGGCCCTCGCGCTCGGGCGCAGGGCGTTGGACGGGCTCGCTCTGGCTGACGGTCGAGGAGGCCGGAGTCCGAGCCGGCGCAGATCGAATCCTACCTGACGGCGACGAGCGAGGACGCGGTCCGCTCCTGCTCGTATACCGGCAAGCCCTGCCGCATGCTCCGCAACGATTGGACCGAGGCGTGGGAGAAGGCCCCGAAAACCCGAAGCCCCTCGGCATGCCGCTGCAGGGCATGGTGACGGCCGACGCGATCTCGCGGACGAGTCGTTATGCGGGCGTCGCGGAGACCCAGCGGGTCGCCTTCAATCCGGTCGGCCAGGTGGTCGGCATGCTGAAGGAGCGCAAGGCCGTTCGCGACGTCATCTACGAGATCGCCGAGGGCTACGTCGAGGCGACGGAGCGGCTGCAGGGCCTGCAGCCGGGTTGAGCGGAGCCGATGCGGCCCCGGCCTGTCGGGTCCTCCGACAGGCCGGGCGCTCAGCGCGCCGTGATCCGGCGCGGCTTCGGAACAGCCTGCCCACACCGACCGACGCCACGGGGCTCACCCCCGCCTGGCTCACCCCCGCGCTCTCCCACCGACATCCGGGCGTCCGGGTCGCGGCGGTCGAGGTTCTCGACGCGACCGAGCGCACCAATCATCATCTGCTCCTCGGCCTCGCCTACGACGTACGGGCCGGCGCCCCGGATACGCTTTTCTGCAAGCTCCCGCCGCGGGACCCGGAGCACCGTGCGCGCATCGGCGCCGCCGGGATGGGGACGCGCGAGGTCGAGTTCTATCGAGCGGTCGCGCCGACGATCTCGATGCGCGTCCCGGAATGCCATTTCGCGGCGCCCGCGCCGACGGAGCGCTTCCTGATGCTGCTCGAGGATCTCGCGGCGCGCGGCTGCGCGATCTCGGATGGCTCGTGGGCGATCCCCGGTCGGCGCCGGGCCGGCGTCGAAGAGCTCGCGGAGCTGCACGTGCGCTGGGAGGACCGAGCGCCTCGCGGAGGTCCCGCCTTGGGCGACCTCCACGCCGGGCAGGGCGCCCGAATTCGTGTCCGCACCCTTCGCTACGTGATCGATCATTGCGCGGACCGGCTCAGCGACGGCTATCTCGAGGTCGCCCGCCTCTACATCGACCATCACGACGCGATCGAAGCAGCCTGGGCGCGCGGCCCGCAGACGCTGATCCACGGCGACGCCCACATCGGCAATCTCTTCATCGACGGCGATCGCGTCGGCTTCCTCGATTGGGGCATGGCGAAGATTGGGACGCCGATGCGCGATCTCGGCTTCTTCCTGACGATGGGCCTCGAGTCGGAGGATCGCCGCGCGAAGAGCGCGCGCTCATCCGGCACTATCTCGACGCCGCCGGAAGCGCCTCGGCGGCAGTCCGATCGCCTTCGACGAGGTCTGGGTGCCCATCGCATCGAGGCGGCCTATAGCGTGATCGCTTCGTTCCTTTCCCTCGTCCCGCCCTACAACACCGAAGCGCGGCGCATGTTCACGACGAACTTCCCCGCGCCCGCGCCATGGCCGCCCTCGACGACCTGATTCGGTGTGGTGCGCTCCAGGCGCTCGTCGGCTGAGGCTCGAAGCCCGGGTCCCGCCGGGGTCGGGAGTTTCCGCGGTCCGCCGGCTGCAGCTCCCCGTCCTTCTCTGGCGAGGCGATCTTTGCCATCGCCGGTTCGCGCGACGACGGGCGCCGCTCCGGCGTTCGTCGATCCGGAGCTCAAAGAGCACCGACGGCGATAGTGACCGCCCTGGTCGCGCAGGGTGCGTGCGGCGAGTGCGACGTCGAGATCGAGGTCCGCGTAGAGGATCTCTCGGCGTTCGTTGCGGCTTCGGCCGGGACGACGCCGTTGGGATCGACGATCAGCGTTCCGCCGTCGCCGAGCGCGATCCCCTCGAGCGATAGCGCAGCGCGCGGGCCTCCGGGAAGTCGTCGGGGACGAGGCTCGCGTCGAAGAGCCCGGAGACCGAGACGTCGAAGACGCCGCCCCGATCGCGACCAGGCGGCTCGCGTCGAGGGTGATGCGCGCGTCCGCCGGGCCAGGTCGCGACGTGGAGCTGTTCGCCCTGTCCGTAGAGCGCGAACTTCGGGAGCGGGATCCAGTTCTGTAGCCATTGAGGCCCCTGATCCGCCAGCCGCGCACTCGTGGACGCGTGGGTCAGGGCGTCCGCCGTCGGCCCAGGCGACGCCTGGTGTAGGCCGGCTTGAGCTTGCAGGTGGATCGCCGCACGATGCCGCGCGTCGGATCGATCAGGACGAGCGAGTAGTAGAGTGATCCGCCGGTCGCCGCGCGCTCGGCGATGCCGCGGGCCACGAAGAGGCGGACTTGCGCCGGCTTCGGACGACGGGATCGAGATCGCCGCGGGCGAGGTCGACGCCCTGGCGCAGATAGGACGGATTGCCGCGCCGTCACGACGTCGAGCGCCTTCAGATCGAGGCGATCTTGAGCTCGTCCACCACGGATAGCCCGACGAAGGTCTCGGAGAAGGCGACGACCCGGGCTCCGCCCTGCGCCGCCTGCTCGATCAGCCGACACACCTTCGCGACGGTGGCCCCGCGATCCATCCAGACCGGTGCCGCCTGCACCGCCGCGACCCGGCATTCTCTCCATGTCGTTCCCCGGCTCGAGCTCGAAGTCCCGAACGTTTGTCGACGGAGTCTAGGAACGGACTTTCGATCTCGAGAATGGAGGCTTGCGGCAGCCGGCTGGAACTTGGATCCGGCAACCGCGTGTGGGCAGCGGATGGAGGAGGCGGCGTAAGGGGCGTCGCGTGGCACGCCGCCCCGGTCCCCGATCGCAAGCATTCGGTGACCCACTCGCTCAGACGCCTTGGCCGAGGGGCGCACACCGCCGATACGGCAGCGGGGAACCATGCGATCCGGGCCCTGAATCCGTCTCCGTTTAACCTCGCTCGCCCTGTTCGCAGGCGTCCTGGCCTTCTCGCCCTGGCGTCGCCCGCCGGCGCGACCTTCCTCCATCAACGCTGGCTGAGGCGCCTGGACCTCGCTGCCGGATTTCCTGCCCCTGACGCCGGTTTCCTCGGCGCTGATCGACGTGATCGGTCCTGACCCGGGCGCGGTCGGCGGCGAGTACGGGCTCGTCATCACGAATACCATCAACGTCCCGGACTGCCGGGACGTACACCTTTATACGCGCCCGGACGCGGGCTCCTGGCTCCTGATCGACGGCCAGGTCGTCGTCGACAACGACGGGCTCCATCCGCCGACGACGGTCGAGGGTTGGCGCGTCCTCGACGTCGGCGACCACTGATCCGATCGAGTATTTCGCGACGCCGAGCGGGCGACCTTGAGGTCGGGTATTGACCGGCATCCCGGTCTTCGGAGCCGATTCCGGTCGACGGCCGACTGACGTTCGCGAGCTCGAATCCGGCTTGATCGGGTCGGGGCCGGTGATCCCGTGGCCGGAGATCGCGATCTCGGCGGCGGTACCTCCCGGACGGGAAGATCCTGACCCGGTCCTCGACCGAGATCGACGGCTTTCCTGAGTTCAGCGAGCTCCCTCGCGCCTCGGTCTTCGATCCCGCGACCGGGACCTTCGTCCTGGTCGACAACGACTTCCACGACATGTTCTGCGCGGGGCGTCGCGACCTCGAGAACGGCACGATCGTTTCGGCGGGCGGCAATCCGGAGCGATCGACGCGTGTCTTCGATCGATCCGGCGACGCAGACCTGGTCACCGCTCGCCGACATGATCGATCTGCGCTGGTATGGGCTGGCGGCGACCTTGCCCGACAACACGGTCTTCGCGAGCTTCGCGAAGTACGCCGGCAGCCGGACCGAGGTCTCCAACCCGGCGACCAATACCCGGTCGCCACGGTACAACGCCGATGCCGACACCCAGCTCTTCGAGCAGAACGTCATCAACGCCGCGCCGAACCCGACGGGCGCGATCGACACGCCTGAACTCCCACATCGCGGTGACGCCGCAGGGCGACGTCTTCCCAGGGCGGTCCGACGCCGACCTGGCACCGCTACGACCTGATGGGCGTGGCCGCGACCGTCGCCTCGGCCAGCCGATCGGCGACGTGGCGCGCTCCTACGGAAACGCGCGGTGACCTACGGCGAGGGCAAGGTCCTGCTGGTCGGCGGCGCCGATCTGCGACTCGGATCCTCCGACGTCGAGGAATTTCGTCTACCGCGTCGATCTCACCGGGCCGGCGCCGACGGTGACGCTGGGTGCCCCCCATGCGGTATCCGCGGACGCTGCCCAACACGGTCACGCTCGTGAACGGCGAGAAGCCAGTGATCGGCGGCAATACCGTCGCCCTTGATATTTCGACGACACGGGCTCTGGTCCTCCACACCGAGATCTACTCGCCCGACCGACAGCTGGCGCACCACCGACAACCTCGGACGTCCCGCGCAACTACCACTTCGACGGCGCTCCTGATGAAGGATGGCCGCGTGATCGCGATGGGCGGCGGTGGCCGCTGGAGCGGACACCCGGCGAACCACCTCGACGGCCAGATCTTCTCGCCGCCCTACCTCTTCGAGAGTGACGGCTCGCTGGCGGTCCGACCGATGCTGGTGGTTCCGGCGCCGGCGCAGGTGTGGGCGGGGATCGTCTGTCGCCACGGCGATCGACGACGACGGCCTTCTCGGTCGTCCGGCTCTCGGCCGTGACCCACCACGTCAACACCGATCGCCGCTTCCTCCCGATCCCGGCCGTCGCGAACGGTGACGGAACATTCACGCTCCAGTTCCCGGCGAATCTCAACACACCTGATCGTCGGTCCCTACTTCCTTTCGCCTCGATGCCGACGGCACGCCTCGATCGGTGAGACGATCCAGGTCGTGCGCGACGTCCAGTCGGTCCCGATCCGACCTCGGTCTACGTCTCCGATCTGCCGTGGACGACGCCGACCAACGGTCCGGGCCCGCCGAGCGCGATCGCAGCAACGGGGATGGGCGGCGGGCGACGGCGCTCCCATCCGGGACTTCCGGCGGCGTGGACCCCACGAAGGCAGGGCGTCGGTCCATGCGTTCTCCGAGATCTCGGTCGCCCTCGACGGCCGATACGACCGCTTCCGTGCCCAGATCGGTCTCGACGACGCCCAGGAACCTCTGCGGCGAGGCATGGTCCAGTTCGAGGTCGCTCGACGGCGTCGCCGCCCTTTGGCACGAGCAGCCTTTCGTCGACACGACGCCGACCGAGTCCGACCTCGACGTCGGAACTGCGAACATGCCCTGACGCTTCGAATCTTCACCCTCGGTGATGCCTGCGGCGACCGCGGCGACTGGGCCGACGCACGCCTCGTCCCGAAGCCCGCGCCGGGCTTCCGCTACTACCGCTTCCGCCCGACGAAGCTGCGAAACGACGCGACGGCGAGCGGCATCCAGCTTTGCGGAGCTTTCGCCTCTTTTCGAGCAGGGTGTTCGCCGCCATGCGCTCTTCGTGACGAATCCCGGCGGCAACAACCCCGGCCGGGCCAGGCGGGCCGACGCGGACGACGCCGACGCCGGCACGCAGTGGCGCGACTTCAATCGCGGCGACCTCGCCTACGACATGGGCGCCTGTGTCGAGATCGACGCCTACGTCCTCACGACGGCGAGCGACGCGCCGGAGCGCGATCCCGTTCGCTGGCTGTTGAGGTGAGCAGCACGGCGCGCCATCCTGGAATGCTGACGATCGCCTACTGCTGATTGTTCCCGACGCCGCTGGCTCCGGAGCGTCGACGCCCGATCCGCCGATCGTGACCGTGGTGCCCATCATGCCGCTGCCCTTTCGGGGCCGCCCCGACGCTGCTCTTCGTCGAGAAGAGCAGCGGCGCTGATCGCATCTTGAACGTGAACCCGGACAACGACTCCGTGATCAGTCTCGAGCGCCTGGGCACCCTCCTCGCCGAGATCCTCGTCGGCGATCGTCCCTGGTCGATCGCCCGCGAGCCGGGCCAGGCGCGTCTACGTCGTCAACAAGGGCAGCTCTTCGGATCAGCGTGGGATCGACGCCGCCGCAGCTCACCGTCGACCGCACGATCGCGCTCCCGCGCGGGAAGCCGAGCCCCACGGCCTCGCCCTCGCCGCCGACGCTTCGACCTATTACGTCGTCCTCGGAGGCCGCAGCCTGGGTCGAGTTGGTCTCGCCGCACCGATGCGGGCGCTCGTCGGGGAGCCTCCAGCTTTCCGGGCCCCCCGCGAGCACGTCTGATCTGGGAACGATGACGGGTGGCTGCTGGTCAGCAACTTTCATCACCCCGCCGATCCCCGGCAGAGAGCACGCTTACCGTCGACGTCGCTGCTGTGGCGCGGTAAGCTTCGATCGATCCGGGCCACGATGACCTCGCCGGACGAGATCGGCTTGACCCATGACGGCCGCGCGCAGTCTGAGAGCCGGCCGGGCATGCCGAACTATCTCGGCCCGGCTGCTGTCGCCGGATTTCGCGGGCCAGCACGCCTGCCGTCCCGCCTAAGTAGGACAACGTCCGCGGTGGCGACTGCGGGGTGTCGCGGGTATGGGCTTTCGACTCGACGGTGCGCGCGCGTTCCGCGTATCGTCCTCAGCGACGCCGGCGACGGAGGGATCCGACGCTTGACGACCACGACAACTGAGCCTTCGACGACCGGCGCCGCGCCTCCCGGGCGACGACCGCTACCTGTCGCCAGACTCCCGAGACGAGCCGGCAGCTCGCGTGGTCTCGGCACTTCGCGAGGTTCATCCGCTGATGAGCTCTCCCGACCGGCCGGGTGCCCAGAGCGTCGAGCTCGAGCGACGCGGCGGACGGCCTAGTCCACGACTTCCCATGGATCGCCAGATCCTGCGCTTGATTTGACCCAGATGCTCGAGACGACCTGCCGGCCACGAACCTGTTGCCGCCGATCCAGACGGTCCGTCGAGGAGCCCTGCCGACGATCCTGCTGGGCAAGCAGCTCTTCTACGACGCCGCCGACGATCGGCATCGCCCTCGACGACTATGAGCCGCGCTCTTCGTGCCACAACGACGGCGATGGAGACGGCTGCGTTCGGGGATCTCGGCGGTTACGGCGAGGGACTCGCAACACGATCGACCTGCGCGCAAGGGGAACGCCATTTGTCGTGCCTACTGGACCGTAACTTCGACGAGATCCAGGGACTTCGAGAGCCAGATCCGCGGGCTCAACCTGGGCAGCGGCTTGCCTGCCCCCGCCGACTTCGTTGCGACCGGCCCCCGGCCTGCCGAAGCGTCGGCCTCTCCGCCGACTCTCGACGCGCTCCTTTCGCCGCCTACGTGAGTTTTCGCTCGCGATGCCGCCTGCGAG
>JADJOR010000011.1 GCA_016713665.1 Deltaproteobacteria bacterium | reverse complement strand
TCGGCCTTCCAGTCGAAGAGGAGCTTCCCCTCGACGCGGAGATCGCCGTCGACCTTCCGCACTCCGAGATCCCGCAGCGCGCGCGCCACGAGCAGCGCGTTCTCGTCGACGAAGTAGGGATCGCCGTTCGCACGCACGACGAGCGGACCTTCGACGGCGCCGGCGCGGATCGGACCCCGGGCCAGGAAGCGCGTCTCGAAGCGGTGGTCGGGGCCGAGCTTGCGCAGCAGCGCGAGCGTCGTCGGGATCTTCGACACCGAGGCCGGATGGACCGCGCGCGCCGACGCCTGCGACACGAGTACGGTTCCATCCGCGGTCTCGACGTGGACGCCCCTGACCGGCGCCGACGATGCGAAGCGCCTCGGCGGCGAGGGCGGCTTGCAGGGCCGCGGGTCTGGCCACCGGCCCCCCGGCCGCCTGCCTGGCCGCCTGCCCGGCCGCCTGTGTGGCGGCCTCGGCGGCCGTGCCCGGTCGGGCTCGGAGCGCGTCCAGCGAGACCGCCCAGGCGGCGGTGAGCAGGGTCAGGACGGCGGTGGCGAGACGGGCCCCGCGCGCGCGATGGATCATGATTCGCTTCTCCCCCCGATTGCGATCCGCGGCAGCATGCCTTGGAAGGGCGATCCCGGGCAACTCGCCACCGGCAGACGGCCGTTCTCCGATCCGGCACTCGCTGCCGATGCGCGCCGCGTGCGGCCGATGCGCGGGAGGCGCCCGTCGAATCGCGCCCTATCTTCGGCCACGCTCGGTTCGACGGCGGCCGCACGGCGCGGGTTCACGGCGATGCGAGCTTCCGGCGCACGGCGAGCGGCTCCACCCGGACGATGGGGACGGACGGCGATGATTCTCGACCATTTGACGCTCCAGGTCGCCGACCCGGCGACGAGCCGGGCCTTCTACCTGCGTGCGCTCGCGCCGCTCGGGATCGGCATCGTCGTCGAGCTCGGCGAGGTCACCGCCTTCGGCCGGGACGGCAAGGGCGAGCTCTGGCTCGCCCCGGCGAGCCGCAGCGGCCGATGCACATCGCCTTCGCCGCCGCGACCCGGGCCGAGGTCGACGCGTTCCATGCCGCGGCCCTCGCCGCCGGCGGCCGGGACAACGGCGGGCCGGGCGTGCGGGCGATCTACCACCCGAGCTACTACGGCGCCTTCGTGATCGCGCCGGAGGGGCATAACATCGAGGCGGTGTGTCATCGTCCGGAGTGATCTTCCGGCCGGGTCGGGGCGCGATCGGTCGGAGCGATGATCCGCCGAGATCGGCCAGATGAAAGGCGCAGAACGGGCGCCGGCGTCGAACGGGCGATCGCCGAACGCATCGCCGGGAGGGAGCGGAGTCGGGATGGGGTTGCTCGAGGGACGCGTGGTGCTGGTGTCGGGGGTCGGGCCGGGGCTCGGGCGATCGGTCGCGAAGGCGGTGCTGCGGGAGGGCGGCTCGGTCGCGCTCGGCGATCTCGACGGCGCGCGCGCCGCGGAGATCCGCCGCGAGCTCGATCCCGGCGAGACGCGGAGCGCGGTCGCCGCGCTCGACATCACCTCCGGCGACTCGTGCGATGCGCTCGTCGAGCTGGCCCGCGCGCGCTTCGGCCGCCTCGACGGCGTCGTCCACGTCGCCGCCCTCGACCACGTCGTGGGCGGCCTGATGGGAGGCGGCCTCGACGACTGGGATCGCACGGCCGAGATCAACGTGAAGGGCACGATGCGCATGACGAAGGCGGCCGTCCCGCTGCTTTCGGAGCGCGGGGGGCTCGGTCGTCGTGATCGGGACCAACGGCGTCTACCGGCCGCGGATCGAGGTCCTGCGCTTCGTCTACGCCATGTCGAAGGGCGCGCTGCTGACGGGGGTGCGCTACCTGGCCCGCGAGCTCGGCCGCCATCGCATCCGGGTCAACACGATCGCGCCGGGGTTCAAGTGGGGGCCCGTCGTCGAGGGCTGGGCCGAGGGACAGGCGGCGAGCCGCGGGATTTCCGTTCGGGACGTCGTCGAAGGGCTCGAGCGCGAGACGGCCCTCGGCGTGCTCGCGAGCGACGACGACATCGCCGACTCGGTCGTCTTCTTCCTCTCCGATCTCTCTTCGAAGATCACGGGCCAGCTGCTCGTCGTCGACTCCGGCACCTACCTCGGCTGAAAGGGAATCCGACATGCCCCGCTTCGAGCTCGCCCGCGGTCTCCTCGATCCCGGTCTCTTCTCGGACAACGCGCCGGCGATGTGGTCCTTCTACGAGGACATGGTCGGCCTGCCGCGCCTCGAGAACCTCCGCCACAGCCCGACCTATCAAGAAGTCTTCTTTACCCTCCCGCCCGGCAAGCTCAAGGTCCAGTCCTTCGACACACCGATGGGTCCGGCCGTCACCGGCTACCGCGGCCTCACGATCGCCCGCGACGGGCTCGCCGCGGCGCGCTCGCTGCGTGATCCCGATGGCCTCGGCGTGACCCTCGTGCCGCGCGGCACGCGGGGCGTGACGAGCGCCGGGATCACCGTCGGCGTCCGCGACGTCGACGCCCAGGAGCGCTTCCTGATCGAGGGCATGGGCGCCCGCCGCCACGAGGGCGGATTTCGCGTCGGCGACACGCAGGTCTTCGTCGAAGAGGACGCGAACGCGCGCCCGACGACGCCGACCTGCCGCCGTGGCTTCGTCTACATCACGTTGATCGTGAACGATTGCCGCGCGGCCCACGCGGCGCTTCTCGCCGCCGGCGCGGAGCACAGCGCCCGGGTCCTGCGCCTGATGGATCGCTGTCTCTTCTCCTGGGTCAAGGATCCCGGCGGCAACTGGATCGAGATCATCCAGTATGCCGAGCTCTCGGGCCCGCTCCCCGAGGTCGAGCGGCTCGCCGACCACTGGGACGAGGTCGAGCAGTGGCGGGACCACGGGAAGCCGTACTGAGCTCGACGCTCAGCGCGGAGCGCTCGGCGGCGGCGTTACGGGCGCGATACCCGGCGATGCGCCGTCGACGCCGAGCATCGCCTTCCCGAGCAGCTCGAAGTTCTGCTCGCTCACCAGGACGTGCTGGGCCCCGGCTTCGACGTCGCGCTTGATCCGCTGGAGCGGGCTCTCGAGGAAGATCGCCTCGCCGCCGCCATAGCGGAACGCCATTTCGGCTGCCTCGACGGCGGTCTGGGCGTTATGCGTGAAGGCGAAGAGCAGCCGGTTGTTCTCGAGCGCGCTCGCCGGGCGGCCTTCGTGGAGGCGCTGCCAGAGGGCTTCGAGCTCGTGGTGCAGGAGCAGGCGCGCGGCGCGCAGTCTGCCGTCGGCGAGCGCGAGGTCGCGCTGGAAGACGGCACGCTCGGCGAGCCGCGACCCCGCGAGCACGCGGGTCTTCGTCTGGGCGATCCGCGCGACCTCGTCGAGGGCGCGCCGGCCGAGGCCCTGGAAGAAGCCCGAGAAGGCCGGTCCGAAGAACCCGAGCACGGGGAGCTGGAAGAGCACGCCGCCGCGCTGAGGCGTCGTGTCGAGGAAGGGGTAGGTGCGCTCTTCCGGGACGACGAGGCCCGCGCTGTTGAAGTGCGCGCTGCCGGTGCCGCGCAGGCCCATGGTATGCCAGCTGTCCTCGACCTCGACGTCGGCGACCGGGAAGATCGCCGTGCGCATCATCGGCGCGCCGTTCGCGTCGCGGGCGGGTGCGCCGTCCTCCATCACCACGAAGCCCGCCTGCAGCCAGGTCGCGTGGCCGATGCCGGATGCCCAGGCCCAGCGACCCGAGACGCGATAGCCGCCCGGGACGCGGGTCGCGCTCCCGCCGGTCGAGGGGGAGCCGGCGAAGACGGGCCAGACACCGCCGCTGCCGGCGACGACCTCGCGAATGCCCGCGTCGGGGAGCTGGGCGGCGACGAAGCCCGACGAGCTCGCCCCGATGAAAGCACACCAGGCCGTCGAACCGTCGAGGTAGGCGACGCGCTCGATCACCTCGCTCTGGGTCACCGGATCCGCCTCGAGGCCTTCCATCTCACGCGGCAGCAGCATCCGGAAGAGGCCCGAATCCGCGAGCGCACGCACCGTCGCGTCGGGCAGACGTCGCAGCGACTCGGACTCGCTCGCGCCGGCCTCGATCACGGGACGCATCTTGTCGACGGCTTCGAGCAGCGGGTCCCGCTCGGGGATGCGCGGGGCGGCGGCGGTCATGGCGGATCTCCGGGGCGGCTTTCGGGAGCGACGATCCGGCGACTCTACCGGAAATCCGATGTGGCGCGGGCGGGGCGGGCGGGGCGCGGGCGAGGGCGGGCACGCGCGTCGATCGCCTCCGCGCATCGCTCGACGCGGCCCGCGCAGGCGAGCGGCGGTGGCGCGTTCCACGCGCGTGCGCGGGAACGCCCCGGACCGGGCGGTGCCTCGACCTGGTAGAGGACGAGACCGTCGCGGCGATGACGCAAGCGCAGGCGGGGCGAGCGACGCAGGGCGGGCTCTTCGGCCGCGGCGATGAGCCAGTCCGGCTGCTCCTGCGCGAGGAACACCTCGAGCACCCCCGGCTCCGCGAGGTCCGAGGGCAACATCGTCGTCGCGTGGCCGCACCAGAGATGCGTCGTCCAGGGATCGACGCTCGCGATCCGCTCGCCGGGGGCGAACGCGCAGCAGAGCGGACGCATGCGCACGTCCAGCTCGGGCCAGAGCCGCTCCTGGGTGCCCTGCTCGCGGTAGAAGGCGATTCCTTCGGCGGCGTGGCGGAGGGAGCCCGGAAGCGAGATGGCGAGCGGGCCGCACGCGAGCACGAGCGGCGCCCATCCGAGCGCGCGTGCGGCGATTCCATGCCGGACCGAGAGCCCGCGCTCGAGCGCTTGCGCCCGCGCGTCCAGCCAGGCGAAGCCGCTGAGCGAGGCGGCGGCGGCCGTGAAGAGCGGAAAGCGAGCGCGGTCGAAGTCGACGTAGAGGAGCGCGACGAACGCGAGTCCCAGGCCCGAGAGCGCGAGGAAGCGCCGCTCGAGCGCGCGCTCGCCGCTGCGCAGCGCGAAGGCGAAGCCCGGCAGCGCGAGCCAGCCGATCCCGTGATAGGTCGGCTCGAGAAAGAGGACCCGCACGAGGTCCGCGAACGTCCGCGCCGCGCGCGTCGCGAGGAGATCGCCGTGGCTCGCCACATAGGCCAGGACGCCATGGTCCGCCCGCGCGTACTGCCAGACCTCGGCAGTCGTCTCGACCTGGAAGAGCGTCTGGTAGCGCGCGTAGGGCGCCTCGCCGATCGCGTGCACGACGCAGGCGCGATAGGCAAACACGAATCCGGCGAGGGCGAGCGCATAGATCGCGAGGCCGCGCACACGTGCGGCCCGTTGCACGCCCGACTGTGCCGCCCCCGCGACCAGCACGGCGAGTGCGAGAGCGATCAGGTTGGGGCGACAGAGGGAAGCAAGGAAGGTCGTGACCGCGCAAAGGAGGGACCCGCGCGCAGACGTGACGGTGCCCCGCGCCGTCGCCAGCACGGCCAGAAAGGCCAGCAACGCGGTCGCCTCCGTCCAGACGTGGCGCGCGAGGGCGAGCCAGGCAGGCGACGTCGCGAGCAACAGCGCCGCGGCGAAGGCCGCCGGACCGCGCATGCCGCAGCGCCGCGCCGCGGGCACGACGAGTCCGGCCACGCCGCTCGCCCAGACGGCGTGGAGCACGCCCGTCGTCGTCAGGCTCGCGCCCAGACCGAGCGGAATCGCCGCGAGCAGGGAGATGGCCGGGGCGCGCAGCGCGAGCGCCGGCGTGGGAGAAGGCCCGCCCGCCGGGAGGATCCACTTGACCGGGTCGACGAAGCCCGCGCCGTGGACCCAGGCCTGCGCGATCGCGAGGTGCTCGACCGCATCCTGCGACAGCCACCAGCGCGCGAGCGTGAGCGGCACCGTCAGCAGCGCCACTCCCCCCGCCACCGCCGCACCCCCTGCGACCGTCGCAAACGTCGATCCGCCCCTCCGCTCCCCCTGCGCTCCGATCAAGCGCTAGTCCGCGCCGCGGCGTTCGAGCTCCGCGCGAAGCACGGCGAGCTCCTGGGCGAGATTCTTGACCTCGAGGGCGAGGCGCGACAGTCGCACGGCATAGTTCAGGCAGATCGCGACGAGGAAGAGCTCGCCGAAGAAGAAGAGCGCCGAGCTCGGTGTCCAGGCACCGATCGAGCGCGTCACGAAGTAGAGCAGGGGCCGCGACAGCGAGAGCAGCGTGATGGCGGCGGCGACCGCCAGCCAGATCGGCGTGTACTCCTCGCGCAGCGTCCGCCGCTTGACCAGCAGGAGCACCGTCGCCGCCAGCAGCAGCGAGAGCGAGACGAAGAGCACCCGCGTCGAGGTCGACTCGGGCGCCGAGAGGAGCAGCTCGCGCAGCTCGATCAGGCGGGGATCCAGCTTCATGGTCACCTCACGCGCTGCGGCGATCCCGCGGCCGGGCCGAGGCCGCCCAGACGGACAGCAGCATCTTGTAGACGTAGTAGACGGGGGCGAGCCCGGAGTGGAGCAGCGAGGCGCGCGGGCTCGCGGTCATGTGGACCGGTCGCTCGCCGATCCGCAGCCCGTGGCGATGCGCGATCAGCAGCACGTCGACGTCGGGATAGTCCGCCGGAAAGGCGTCGCCGACATAGAGCTCGAGCACCCGGCGCGAGAGGGCCTGGAAGCCCGAGGTCGGGTCGCTCACGCGCAGGGCAAAGCCGCGCAGGATGCCGCGGAAGAGCGCGCGTCCCGCGTTGCGCAGGGGCTCCATCTGGTAGTCCCCGACGCCGAGGAAGCGGGAGCCGATCACGAGATCGAGCTCGCCCGCCTCGACCGGCGCGGCGAGCGCGCGCGCCTCGGCGGGGTCGTGCTGGCCATCGGCATCCATCTGGACGACGACCTCGGCCCCGGCGCGATGGGCGAACTTGTAGCCGGTCTGGAGCGCCGAGCCATAGCCGAGATTGAAGGGATGGCGCAGGACCCGCGCCCCCGCGGCCCGCGCGACGGCCGCGGTCGCGTCACGCGAGCCGTCGTCGACCACGACGATCTCGAACTCCGGCAGACAGCGCCGCACGCACTCGATCACCGCGCCGATCCGCTCGGCCTCGTCGAATGCAGGGATGACGACGAGGCGCTTCATGTTCCGGACCCGTCCGAGGGCGCTCGCCAGACGAGGGTCAGGTAGCGGTTCGAGAAGCCGAAGCGCAGCGTCGCGGCGAGTCTTCGCGCGAGGGCGTCGGGATGGGCGAGGTAGTAGGCGGGCAGGCCCTCCCGGCGATCCCGCATCCGCCGCTCGCCCCGCGAGAGGACCCGCCACGGCGACACGGGCTGGATCTGTCGCAGCGCCGCGAGCTCGCGCAGCCGCGGCGCGCGGGCCGCGACGAGCCGGCGGAAGGAACGCTCGCTGAAGTCGTGGCGATGGTGGGGGTTGAGATCGACGGAGGGCGTCGTCGGCACCGAGCAGACGAGATGGCCACCCGGGCGGAGCAGCCCCGCGAGCCGCTCGATCAGCGCTCCCGGAGCGTCGACGTGCTCGACCGTCTCGAGGGAGACGATCGTGTCGAATCCCTGGGCGTCGTCGAAGCGGAGGGCATCGGCGACGCGGAATTCGAGGGCCGTCCCCGGATGTCTCCGTCGCGCGTACGCGATCGCGGCTTCGTCGAGGTCGACGCCGACGACCCGGACGCCGGCGTGCTCGGCGAGCAGCGCTGCGCCGTAGCCGACGCCGCAGGCGAGATCGAGGACGCGGCCGGGGCGCAGGTGGCGGGCGGCGAAGCGATAGCGCTCGAGGTGGAGCTCGAGGGTCTCCCGCCCGGTGGCGTCGCCGGGCTCGAGTGCGTCCGGGACGAGGCGCTCGAGGGAGTCGACGGCGAGGGCCTTCATCGGCGCTCCTCCGTGGATCGGATCCGGTAGGCGCGCAGGGTCGGCGGCGTGCCGGCGAGCTCCTCGAGCGCGTCGGGATCGAAGCGGCCGAGGACGAAGAGTTGATTGAAGTTGCTGCGGAAGACGGGCTCGGAGACGAGATGCGCGGTGTAGGTTCCGTCGGCGCCGGCCGGGACGAGCTCGAGGCTGAAGCGGGCAGTCGCGCCGTGCTCGGTCTCGCGGACGACGCGGCCGTCGCGCAGCTCGACGACGCGACGGAGGCGCTGGCCGTCGCCGAGGCGCCCCCGCTCGAGGTCGATCACGCCGTCGGATCCGCCCTCCGTCTCGCAGCGCAGCCGCTCGCGCGGCGATCGCCGGCACGTGCGCGTGTAGTAGGCGTCCTCCGGACCCGTGTCCTCGGCGAAGCGCCAGCGACCGGTCCGGAAGAACGACGGGAAGGCGACGACGTCGCGCTCGGTGAGCACGAGGACGACGTTGCCCGCGGTCCGCGCCTCGCGCCGCAGCAGCGCCTCGACGGCGGCCTCCGGATCGGGCTGGCCGTCGAGTGCCTCGTGAAGCGCGCGGCGACTCGTGCTCGAGAGGATCTCGACGATGCGGGGGAGGTCTCGGGGATCACTGCTCGCGATCGCGCGGGCGAAGAGATAATGGACGAGGGGATCCGGGGCCTCGCCGTCGTTGAACGTGGCAGCACCGGTCACGTCGCTGATCAGATAGCCGGCGCCCCAGCTTGCGAGGATGGCGGGATCGGGCGGGAGCGACTCGCGGAGGCGCTGCAGGCTCTCGACCAGGCGGACCGGCACCGTCGGCCGGGGCGCGAGGGCGAAGCCCGTGTGCGGAAGCAGGACGAGCGCGCCGACGACGGCGGCGAGCTGGGCGGCGGGCTCGGCGAAACGCCGGGCGTCGTGCCGCGAGCGCCGCGCGGCCCGCGCGAGCGCATGGAGGCCGAAGCCGAGCCCGATGCCGACGAGCGGGGCCAGGAAGAGGTCGAAGCGCTCGGGCCCGATCAGCGCATAGAGGCCGAGCAGCACGAGCGGCAGCAGCGGGATCAGCGCGCGGAAGCCGACGATGCAGAACGCAGCGAAGCCGACGAGGCCCACGCCCGCGACCGCCGGGATCGCAACGGTACGCGCGAGGGTCTCGCGGAGCGGCAGCGCCTGAAGCTCGGCGATGTCGGCGGTGATGCTCGCGTAGTCGAAGGGGCCGGGGGACGCCGTCGCCCCGGACATCACGTAGAAGCGCAGGAAATGGAAGAGGCCCTCGGCGCCGCCGATCGCCGAGGCCGGGTTCGCGCAGAGGCCGAAGGCGAGGACCAGGGGCAGGCTCGCGCGGAGTCCGAAGCCGCTCGTCGCGAGATGGAGGCCGAGGGTCCCGAGATAGACGAGCCAGAACCAGGGCTGTCCGTACCAGCGACAGAAGGCCGCGAGCACGAGGCCCGCGCCGGCGGCCACGAGCGTGTTGCGCCGCGGGGAGGCCGTCGGACGCAATGCGCCGATCGCGAGAGCGAGCAGGCAGAGGAAGAGGAGCGTGCCGCCGTCGGTGTCGACGCGCTGGACCGAGGAGCGCTCGACGTAGGCGGGGGCGAGGCCGCCGACATAGCCGCCGAGCAGGCCCGCGAGCGGGTAGCCCGCGGTGCGCAGATGGAGGCCGAGCGGGAGAACGAACAAGCCGGAGAGGGCGACGTTCCAGGCGATGCCCGCGCGGTAGACGTCGGTCTCGAAGGCGCGCGCCGTCTGCGCGATCAACCACGGAAGCGCGGGCACCGCCTTCCGGTCGATGCCGTCGGGCCAGGCCCTGAGTCGATCGATGCCGCCGATTTCGCCCCCCGCGCGCAGCTCGCGGGCGAGGCGAAACCAGAGATAGGAGTCGCTGCCCGAGGCGGCGACCCCGCGCGCGAAGAGCTGCTCGGGCTGCGCCTCGACGGCGAGCCAGGCCCGGGCTCGGGCGGCGAAGCAGACGGCGAAAGTGAGCGCGAGCAGCAGGGCGAATAGCCGACGGGAAGTGGGCCCCCGCGCCGGCGATCGGTCGACGTCGGTGTCGAACCACTCGGGCATCTCGAACCTCGGGCGAGGGAAGCGCTCCCGTTCGCCTCGTCCGTAGCCTGCTCCCGCCCCCCGCAGCTCGACCACTCTATCAGGATTCGTGCGTTTCGAGCGCGAAAATGCGAGTCCCGGGTCGCCAAGAGCGGCCGTCCAGGCCCGGCTTGATAGGTCGGGGGACCGTCCGGGCGCGAGCAGCCACCCCGGCTCGGAGTGCGGCTCGTCATCCGGCTCTCGCGGAGCGGGCTTTTCGCCTACGCTGGGCGCGCCCGGGCGGGAGCGCCCCACCGGCCCCCGCGCCGTCCGCCGCTCGAGGTTTTCCCATGCGATATCCGATCTTCGGCAATACCGGTCTCAAGGTCTCCGAGCTCGCCCTCGGCGCGATGACCTTTGGCGAAGAGTGGGGCTGGGGCAGCTCGCGGGCCGAGAGCCGCGCGGTCTTCGAGGGCTTCGCTGCCGCGGGCGGCAACTTCATCGACACGGCCGACGTATACACCGGCGGCAGCAGCGAGCGGATCCTCGGCGAGCTGATGGGATCCGAGCGCGATCGCTTCGTCGTGTCGACGAAGTTCAGTGCCGGACCGGGCGCCCGCGATCCCAACGCCGCGGGCAACTCCCGCAAGCACATGATGCGCTCCCTCGAAGGCAGTCTCGCGCGCCTCGGGACCGACTACATCGACGTCTACTGGGTCCACGTCTGGGACTACCTGACGCCGATCGAGGAGGTCATGCGGGCCTTCGACGATCTCGTGCGCAGCGGCAAGGTCCTCTACGTGGGCCTCTCTGATACGCCCGCCTGGGTCGTCGCCCGCGGTCAGACCCTCGCGGAGGTCCACGGCGCGACGCGCCTCGCGAGCGTCCAGATCCAGTACAGCCTGACCGAGCGCCGCGTCGAGGCCGACTACTTCGCGCTCGCCGAGACCCTCGATCTCGCGATCTGCTGCTGGTCGCCCCTCGATCAAGGACTGCTCACCGGCAAGTATGCGCCGAGCGGTCGGCTCGCCGGCGAGTCACGCCGCAGCGCGCTCCACGGCGAGACGATCCCTGCGGCGAAAGCGCCGATCGTCGCCGAGCTCGTCGCCGTCGCGGAGGAGCTCGGTTGCAGCCCCGCCGCGCTCGCGCTGCGCTTCATCCGGCGGCGCTCGCCGCGGGCGATCCCGATCGTCGGGGCGCGCACGCGGCGCCAGCTCGAGGACAGCCTCGGTGCGATCGACCTCGTGCTCCCCGACGCGCAGTTCGAGCGCCTCGAGCGCGCGAGCCGGGTCGAGCAGGCCTGGCCCCACGCGATGCTCTCGAGCCCGGCCCAGACGGGCTTCACCTACGGCGGCTATCTCGATCGCATCGACTCGACGCGGCCGCTGCCCGTGCGCGGAGACGCAGCGGCGGGGCCGCGGAGCTATGTGGCGGAGGCGGATCGGGAAGGTTGACGGTCGCGGCCGGCGCGAGCGCGGCCATCGTGTCCGTCCGCCGCCATCGCTTCCACGCCCCGACGAAGCTCGTCAGTAGATGACCTGCTTCTCGACGAGCTCCGCATAACGCGACTCCGACAGCCCGAGCAGTCCCTTCAGGATCCGGTCGTTGTCCTGGCCGATCATCGGGCCGGGCCGCGCGCGGGTCGCGCTCCGGCTCATCTTCACGTAGGGCGCGTAGAGTGTCTCGCGGAAGCCCTGCGGATTCTCGAGCTCGACGAAGGTGCCGCGGGCGGCGAAATGCGGGTCGTTCGCGAGGCCGGGGACGTCGAGGACCGGCGTCGCCGCGACGCCCCGGGCCTGGAGCTTCTCGCAGAGCGGGCGCATGACCTGGGGGCGCGTCCAGTCGGCGAGCCGCGCGTGAAGTGCATCGAGCTCCGCAATTCGACCCGCGCGGGTTGCGAAGGCGTCGGCCCGGGCCCAGTCCGCGTCGATCGCCGCTGCGAGCGCGCGCCACTCGGCGTCGTCCTCGACGACGATCGCGATCCACTGATCGTCGCCATCGCACGGAAACACGCCGTGGGGCGCCGCCTGCGCGAGGGGATGGCGATTGCCCAGGGGCCCGCCGACGCGGCCGTTCAACATGTAGTCCATGAAGGCCGGGGCGATCAGATGGGAGAGGCCCTCCTGCTGCGAGAGCTCGATCAGCTGGCCCTCGCCGGTCGCCCGGCGCTGGTAGAGGGCGGCGAGCAGCGCGTAGGCGCCGAGGACGCCGTTGTGCGCGTCGGCCATCGGCTGCTCGAAGGGGATCACGTCCCCTGGCCCGTAGCCCGTCAGGCTGTCGAGGCCCGTCAGGCTCGCGAGCGCGTTGCCGTAGGTCCGGACGTTCTTGAGCGGACCGCTGTGGCCCGCCGCGGGCATCGAGAGCATGACGAGGTCCGGGCGGACCTTGCAGAGATCCGCATAACGGAGCTCGAAGCGCTCGGCGACGCCGGGGCCGAAGTTCTCGAGGGCGATGTCGCACTGTCGGACCAGCGCGTGGGCGAGCTCGCGGCCCTCGGGCTTCGCCAGATCCAGGCTGACGCTGCCGTTGCCAGCCCACATGTTGTGCTGCGTCAGCGAGCGCTCGGGATGGGGCTTCGGATCCTCGAAGGGCGGGACGTGGCGGATGATGTCGATCCGCGCGCGGCTCTCGACCTTGATGACGTCGGCGCCGAGGAAGCCCAGCACCTGGCCCACCATCGGCCCCGCCCAGACCCAGCCGAAATTCGCGACCCGCACGCCTTCGAGGGGCAGCCGCCCGCTCGCGCCCGCGGCCGTGCCCGCCGAGACGCCGGTCGCGCCCGCGCTGCTCGCCGCACCGAGCGCGACCGCCCCACGCCGCGCGGGCTCGCGCACGACCTGCACGCGTTCGGCCTCCGCGAGGGCCGCCTGTGTATGTTCGCCGAGATGCGGCGCGCGCCGCGCGAGTCCGACCCGACCCTTCGACGGGCGGAAAGGGGCGCCGAGATCGGGCATCGGCGCTTCGCCGTCCTGCCCGCCGGTCTGGCCGATGAAGCCGCGACCGACGATGTGGGGATGCTTCGCGAACTCGGCGACGGTCATGACCGCCGTCGACGGCGAGCCGGCCGCCTGGCAGAGCTCCATGACCTCCCACTTGCTGTGCTGCTTCGTCCATTCCTCGATCAACGGATAGACGACGTCGCGCTCGGCGCCGCGCTTCCAGACGTCGTCGAAGATCTCGAGGCCCATCCATTCGGGATCGCCCATGACCTTCGCGAGGCCCTTCCACTGGCCGGGCTCGAGGGCGAAGACCCAGGCGTGGCCGTCGGTGCACTTCAGGATCGAGGCGGGGGCGCCGGAGAGGCCGATGCCGGTCCGCTTGTTGACGTAGCCATGGCGCCGGAAGCCCGGGACGTTCCAGCCGCCGACCATCGTCGTCGCGAGCAGCTCGGCGGTCGAGAGGTCGAGCCATTGCCCGCCGCCCGCGACCGCGCGGCCGTAGATCGCGCCTAACGCCCAGGCGGCGCCGGCGATCGCGCCGTAGAAGTCGGCGAGGAAGGTCCCCTGCTCGAGGGGCATCTGGTCGGGGCGGCCGCAGTAGCGATGGCCGCTGCCCGAGAGGTGATAGTCGTTGTGGTCGTAGCCCTTCCAGTCGCGGTAGGGGCCGGTCTGGCCGAAGGGCGAGAGCGAGAGCAGGACGAGCTGCGGCGAGTCGGCGGCGAGCGTCGGGAAGTCGAGGCCGAGACGGGCGAGCTCGCCGGGGGGCCGGCTCTCGATCAGGAGATCCGCGCTCGCGACGAGGGTGCGGAAGCGATCGCGGTCCGCCGGTCGCTCGAGGTCGAGGACGATCGACGCCTTCTCGGCGTTCAGGAAGTGGAAGAGGCCGCCGCGCTCGGGATCCGGTCGATCACCGGCGAAGGGCCCCCAGTGCCGCGCGACGTCGCCGCCGGGCGCCTCGACCTTGATCACGCGGGCGCCCGACTCGGCGAAGAGTCTTCCGCAGTACGGCGCCGCGACGCGATCGCCGAGCTCGACCACCGTGAGTCCCTCGAGAAGGCGCCTGCCGCCGGGGTTCAACATCGTGGGGAAGGCTCCTCTTGCGTCCCCGGGTCGGCGATCCCCGGCGCCGGGACTCCCGCGACTCTAGCCCGGACTATTCGTGAGGGTCACGCAAGGATCGTACATCGATCATGTTCTTCTTTGCCGCGATCGATCCGAGCCCCGACGCGGTGAGGAGATCAGCGGGAGATTGGGGAGCTCCTGGCGGAGCATGAGATGCCGGCGCAACATTGAAGACTGCTACGGCCAATCCGTGGCGGAACGGAACGGCCGGCCAATGCGGAGACGGCAGACGATTCGCGATTGGATCGCGGCGAGCGGCATTGTCCTGTTGCTGGCGTGTTGGGCTCGAGGCTCCGGGGCGGTCGAGGCACTGGACGAGCGCGCTCTCCTCGCAGAGATCTGGGATTCCAAGGCTCGGCTTTTTCTCGCGTCCCACCAACCTTACGAGCGCCTCGAGCCGGTCGAGTTCTCGAACGGAACGCGGGTCGTGACTCGATGGTCGATCGGAGATCCTGGAACCGTCGAGGTCTCCGAGTCGGGGAGACTGATCCTTCCGAATGGATCGATCGTCTCGAAAGAGTTCGCATTCGTCTCGGCCGGTCCGTCGAAAGAGAGCGGCGCCTGCTCCCGCGTTTCTTTGACGGGTAGAGGCGGCGATGCCAATTCCCGATGGCAAGACGATCGCTACTGCAGGGTGGAGCTCCGAGTCCTCGTCCGTGTCGACGGGCTCTGGTACCCGTTCGTGTTCGAATGGTCCGACGATCGAGCATGGAGCCCGATCCCGGGTGGGCGCAGGATGGCCTTTCGCGTAGCCTCCGCGGGTGATCTGCCAGACGGAGAATTGGGTTATTCGATTCCGAGTCTCGGGGAGTGTCGCGTATGCCATTCGGGGCGACGGGATGATCCCGGATTCGGGCCAATTGGGCTGTTGACGGGCCGACTGTGCTCGGATTCAGCTCATGCGATGCTCGGCGGGAGGCAGCTCGGCGGGGGACGACGGGGATCGATTGGCACGAAGCCCGCCGCCGGAAATTTCTCCGACTCGAAAGAGTCTGCTGCGCGCAAGTACCTCGACGCGAATTGCGGCTATTGCCACAACCCGAATGGCTTCGCGGCGAGCTCCGGTCTCCATCTCGATTTGCGGGAGATGAACGAAAGACGCCTGGGATTCTGCAAGACGCCGGTTGCGGCCCCGATGCCCGAGGAATGGGGCGTTTTCGACATCGAGCCACGCGAGCCTTCGCGGTCGCTCGTTGTGCGGCGCATGATGAGCATGGATCCCCTGTTCGCGATGCCCGAGCTGGGTCGAAGCTCGATCGATGTGCGCGGGGTGGCGATCGTATCCGGCTGGATTTCCGAGCTGCAGGGTTCATGTGACGATGTCGTCAGGGGTAGCGATCGGCCGGATTCGTCGTCGGAGGGTCTTGATGGGTAGGATCATGCTGGGTAGGACGGTCCGCCGGGGGCGCGAGCAGTCGACGCCCGTGCGGAAGAGAGCTGTTCGTATCGCGACTGCTCGGATCGCGACGGGAGTCGCCCTCTTGGTGAGTAGTGCCCTCTCCTCGAATGGCGCCGCCATGGAAGCCAAGGCCCATGAGGTCTCGGCGGAAGGCTTCGAAGAGTACGTCCAGGAGCGGATCGCTCGAGCTCGGCCGGGGGATGTCATCGAGCTTCCGGCAGGGAAGTTCACGCTCGAGCGGCCACTGACGCTGACGACCCGAGACCTGGTCCTGAGAGGGCAGGGATCGAGCCGTACGCGGCTCGATTTTTCCCGCCAGGAGAGCGGCGCTCAGAGTCTGCTGGTGATGGGCGCCGGAATAGCCGTCGAGGGGCTCGCGATCGTCGATCCGCTTGCGGACGGGCTCGTGGCGAGAAATTCGGGTCGTATCACGGTCTCCGACGTGTCGGTCGAATGGATCACACGCGAGATTTCGACCCGTGGCGGGTACGGGATCTACCCGATCAACTGCTCCGACGTCACGATCGAGCGCAGCTTCGTGCAGGGCGCCCGGGAAGCGGGCATCTACGTCGGTCAGACGTTGCGTGGCATGGTGCGCGACAATCGCGTCGAGAAGAACGTGGTCGGGATCGACATCGAGAATTCCCACGAGATCCAAGTCGAGGGAAATCAGGTTCGCGACAATAGCGTCGGGATCGTCGTCTCGGCGAGGCCGAACCTATTTCAACCGCGCAGCCATGGCAATCGCATTGGCGACAACCGGATCGCGGGCAACAATCGAGAGAACTTCGCGGAAAAGACGAGCCACCTGGCAGTTCTCGGAGATGGAAGAGGCCTGATGGTCATATCGTCTTCCAAGACTGTGATCGAAGGGAATCGATTCGAGGAACATCGGAGCTCCCACGCCGTATTTCTCAACTACCTCAGCCTCGGACTGAGAATCAGCCAGCCCGATCCGTACTTCATGCCCGACCTGATCGATAATCGGTTGTCGGGGAACTCGTTCATCGAAGACCGTTCGATCGTGCAGAAACGCGGGGAGACGTGGCGGGACGCGTCGGGGTGGGCGGTGGTCTGGGACGGGATCTCTTCGGCTTTCCCGCGCTCGGCAGCGTCGATGCCCGTTCCGGTTTGTAGCGCGGATCGATCTGTATTTTCCGTCTTCGATGCGACGCGAATGAGCGGGAGCATTCCCCGCTGCGCAGCCGTGAAGGGAAAATGAGCGAAGAATTGAAGAAGAGCGGCGGATCTCGGCCTCGCTGGTGCGACGCTCGTACGGGGCACTCGTCAATTCCGGAATGCGGCGACGGGAAACCACGGACGCCGTGAGGGAGAGCAAGGAGTGGGAGTCTTCAGGATTGCCCTGGTGGGCCTCGTGTTGGTAACGGGCTCTGCTCGCGCCGGCGACATCACTTCGAGTAACGTCGACAACCGCACGAACGGCAATCCCGGATGTGAATCCTGCCCCTGTCCGGCCGCGGGCGGGCAGTCCGGGGGGGCTAAAGGCGGCAGCGGCGGTCCAGCCGAGCCCGCGACCGCCGACAAGCCGAGCTGTCCTCCCCACTCGATGGGCAATCCGATCGACATCTTCAGCGGAAACAAATTCCACCGCGAGACCATCTACGCCGGTGGCGGGGAGATGCCGCTCGAGCTCGAGCTCTTCTACAACAGCAAACACATGACGACCCCAGGCAGTGCCAATGATCCCCAGCCCCGGACGATCAAGGGCCAGTGGACGCATACTTTCTGGGGACACCTGCGCGTCAACCTGAGTGCGAATTTTCCAGACGAGTCTTTCGGGCGAAAATTCGTGGTGCGCCGCGCGGACGGTCAGTCGGTCTATTTTCAGGAGCCGGGAAGCGCCACCATTGGTTACCTGCCGAGCGTCGAGCCCGGGGCCGATGTCGGGTTCTTTCGCACCTTTGGGCCCATGACGGGGCAGGGAGGGTATGCCTACTCGGCCTACGAGTACGAGCGGCCCGACGGAATGGTCGAGCGATACGACGGAGCAGGGTTGCTCGTCGAGATTCGCTCTCGACAGGGACCGAAGATCACGATTTCGAGATCGGCTCCAGCAAATGGGACGATCACTGCGACGATAGACCGGTCCATGGGCGGCTCGATGACGCTCGTCTACACGGAGGACCCAGCCGGGAGCTCCGACGACTCGTGTTTCCACTGTCCCGTAAGCTTCACCTCGCCCGATGCGCACGTGTGGACGTTCAATCATGTCAATCCTGGGGGTACCGGCTGCTGCAGCCAGCGAATCATCGATCAGATCGTGTTCCCGGCCGACACACCCAACGGGAATGAGCCCGTGCGGAACTTCCGATACCAGCTCGACGATGGGAATCAATGGGACCTGAATGGTCTGTGGGCATATCCAACTGCGCTCACGGCAATCGATGATGAGCGTGGGATGCGGTGGGCATCGTGGACCTACTTTCGACATTTGCCGGAGGTCGCGGGAGATGTCGGTCCACGCCACGGGGGATGGGCAAAAGAGAGCTGGCATGGCCCAAGTTACAAGAAGGAGGACTGGGTCGAATTCTCGCAGCTCGACGTCCCCCTTCCGGCTCCGCAGCCAGCATCTTGGAACGACAAGTTCATCGTCACGCGTCAACGGGGCGTCGAGGACGTCTACGACGTAGATCACTGCGAGGACCCCGATGCCGACGGGCCGCTCGAGACCCGGTGCTTCACGCCGCGAGTCGGGGCGGTCCAGGACATCCACGACTGGGATACCCAGCGTCCTTATCGCGCCAACATCGAGCGGGTGGGCACATTCTACGCCTACTACAAACGGACGGAGGACCGAAAACAGGACGGAACCCTGGTGGGTGGGTCGAATTTCGAGGACATCGACGATCGCCAGGGACTGCTCAAGTCCATTACGACGACGGGGACTGGGCTGACGGGGACGGAGGTCGGGACTGTCGGGAATTTTGTGTCCGTGAGCCATACGATCCCCGGGTACGGGGAAGGAGATCCGTATGGCGAAGCGTGCAACGAAGAGTTCGATCGATCCGACCGTGGTGGACCAGCTCCTGGCTGGGCAGGATCCCGCAACCGTCCTGAGCAGCCAAGGGCTGATCGGGGATTTGAAGAAGGCGCTGGCTGAGCGCATGCTGCAGGCCGAGATGGACGTCCATCTCGGCAGCGAAGCCGAGCAGGCGTCGGGGAACCATCGCAACGGTTCCTCCGAGAAGACGGTCCTGTCCGACGACGGGGCGATGACGCTCTCGATCCCACGCGATCGACACGGCCGCTTCGATCCGGCGCTGATCGCGAAGTACAAGCGCCGCTTCCCTGGCTTCGACGAGAAGATCATCGCGCTCTACGCCCGGGGCATGAGCACCCGCGACATCCAGAAGCACGTCGGCGAGCTCTACGGGATCACGATCTCGCCGGACCTGGTCTCGGCCGTGACCGATGCCGTGCTCGACGAGGTCTCGGCCTGGCAGAACCGGCCGCTCGAGACGACCTACGCGATCGTGTTCTTCGACGCAGTGCGGGTCAAGATCCGGGACGAGGGCCTCGTCAGCAACAAAGCCGTCTATCTCGCGATCGGGATGCGCGCGTCGGGCTACAAGGAAGTCCTCGGGCTCTGGATCGAGCAGAGCGAGGGGGCGAAGTTCTGGCTGCGCGTGATGAACGAGCTGAAGAGCCGCGGGACGCAGGACATCCTGATCGCCGTCGTCGATGGCCTGAAGGGCTTCCCGGACGCGATCCAGGCCGTGTTCCCGCAGACGGTGGTCCAGACCTGCATCGTGCACCTGATCCGCTACTCGATGTCGTTCGCGTCGTGGAAGGAGCGCAAGGCGATCGCCGCGGCGCTCAAGCCGATCTACCGCGCCGACAGCGCGGAGGCGGCCGCCGACGCCCTCGAGGCGTTCGATGCCGGCGCCTGGGGACGGAAGTACCCGAACATCGCGACGAGCTGGCGGCGCAACTGGACGGCGGTGATCCCGTTCTTCGCGTTCTCGGCCGAGGTCCGACGGATCGTGTACACGACCAATGCGATCGAGAGCCTCAACAGCACAGTCCGTCGCAGCGTGCGGAGCAAGGGCCACTTCCCGAACGATCAGGCGGCGACGAAGCTGATCTGGCTATCGCTTCGCAATGCGGAGGCGACTTGGAAGCGGCCACCCATCGCATGGCAGGCTGCGAAGGCGCAGCTGGCAATCCAGTTCGGAGAACGGTTCAATCTCGAAGACTGATCAAGGAAACCGGCTCACACACAGAAAAGCTGACAGGCCCCGGAGGTCGTTCAGAAGCGCGTCGAATACGACTACCACCGTGACAGCGACAACAATGGAAACGGAAACGGCGTTCCGGATCGCCTCATCAGTAGGAAGACCGAGTCGACGGGAACCAGCAATACGCCCACGCGAGTCACGGACTACAAGTGGGACATGGCGCTGAGACAGCCGAGCGAGATCATCGTGTCCCGTGACGAAACGCCGACGAGTCGAGAATTCAAGATCACCTACGCCTACACGGCCCAAGGCCGGATCGATCTGATCACGGTCGAGGATTTGACGAGCAAATCTCTTCCCTACGCTCCGTTCTCGACCACCGGCCGTACGCGGACGGTCGATTACAGCTACGAATATCACGATCCAAATGATGGAAAAACGAGGCTCAAGCAGATCGAGATCGACGGACCGCGGACCGACGTGGCGGATACGACGACCTACAACTTCACGACGTCGGGCTACCTGGAAAGCGTCGTAGACGCTGAGGGAAACACGACGACCTGGTCGGGTCACAACGGCCGAGGGCAGCCGCAGATGCGAACCGATCCAGATGGGACAACACACAATTTTACGTATTACCCGCGAGGGTGGATCAAGCAGTACGCCACGGGATCTGCAATTTGGAATTTCCAGTACTGGCCGAATGGATTGTTAAAGTCGATTGCCATTCCGGCCGGTGAGACCATCGAGCTCGACTACGATGTAGTAGTCGCGATCTGATCTGACAGTTACCCCGGTTGCGCACCGTCTGTCGGATCGAGTCTAAGCGGCGACTTCGCCGATCGACTTCTCCGCCCAGATCTTCATGCCGTCCTCGAACGTCGCCATCGGCGTCCTTCCGCAGCACATCTTGCCCTGGTGCGTCCGCTCCTCGTTATAGCGAACGATCCAGGCGTCGAGATCCTGCTGCAGCTCCTCGAGATCACGATACAGCTTCTTGCGGAACGTGACTTGATAGAACTCCTGCAGGATCGTCTTGTGGAAGCGCTCGCAGATCCCATTCGTCTGCGGGCTCTTGACCCTCGTCTTCGTGTGATCGATGTCGTTGATCGCCAGGAAGAGCTGGTAGGGATGCTCGTCCATGCGGCCGCAGAACTCGGTCCCTCGATCCGTCAGCACTCGGAGCAGCTGGCCGCCCTTGGCTTCGAAGAACGGAAGGACTCGATCGTTCAGCAGGTCGGCCGCCGTGATCGCCGTCTTCGCCGTATACAGCTTGGCGAAGGCCACCTTCGAGTAGGTGTCGACGAACGTCTGCTGATAGATCCGGCCCACGCCCTTCATCGTCCCGACGTAGAACGTGTCCTGGGAGCCCAGGTAGCCGGGATGTTCGGTCTCGATCTCACCGAACGTCTCGTCGTCAACCTTCTTGCGTTCGAGTGCCTGGATCTGCCCTTCGGTCAGCAGGATCCCTTCCTCGGCGACCTTCTTCTCCAGGGCCTTGAGTCGATGCTTGAAGGTCTGGAGTCCATGCCGCATCCAGACGCCCCGAACTCCGGCGCCGGAGATCGAGAAGCCTCGATGCCGGAGCTCGTTCGCGACGCGAACCTGCCCAAGGGCAGGTTCGTTGATGGCGAGATCGACGATCGCGTCTTCGATCTCCTGAGCAACTCGATTGCGGAGGTTGGGCTTCCGCTTCGATCGATCCACCAGGGCCTCGAGGCCGCCCTCGTCGACCGCCTGCTTGTAGCGGTAGAACGTGTCTCTCGAATAGCCCATCACCTTGCAGGCTCGGGAGACGTTGCCGAGCTCCTCGGCCAGGTTCAGCAGGCCCAGCTTGTTCTTGATGATCTTCTGTTGTGTACTCGTCATGGGGTTACCCTTTGGAGAACAGGTCTCCGGTTGTGTTGGTGCACAACCAGGGTAACCCGCTGATTTTCATCAAGGGTGTCAGATCAAGTCGGAACTACTGCAACTACGACGAAGCCAGAAAGCTCAAATGGGTCAAGAACAACTTCAACGACGAGATCAGCTTTTCCCGGTCGTTCGGGTCGGGGGACCTCAATAGCGGAGTCTTGCGCGTCGACACGACCACGAAGCGCAATGGCTCGACGGTCGGGACCTCCACGCAGCGCTTCGACACCCGCGGCCGGCTCTTCGAGGAGACGGGGCCGGCTGGCCAGAAGACGACGTACAACTATGAGCTTGGCGAGCGACTGGCAAAAATCGTGCGAGACGGGCCTCCCGAAAACGGATTGCTCACGACGACGCTGGCCTACGACGGAATCGATCGAATCACCCGAGTCACGCACGATGTGCCGCAAACCGGGGGGACAGGGGTCCTCGAGGAGGACGAGCTCTCCTACAACACTCGAAACCAGGTGACTCAGCTGATCGACGCACGCAACCTCGCCACCGACTACGTCATCGACGGATTCGGGGACCTTGTCCGCGTCGTCAGCCCCGACTCCGGCACGACGGATTACGAATACGATCCGGCTGGAAATCTCCGGGAGAGCACGCAATCGCTCGCAGGCGGGACGAACGTTCGCGCGACGCGCACCTATGATGCGGCGAATCGGATTCTGACCGAGTCGACCTCCCCGACGAACGTGCTCGAGTCCTGGACCTATGACGCGCCCGACTCGGGGGTTTTTCAGAATCGAGAAGGAAGACTGAGTCGGGTCGTCGATGGCTCGGGATCGACCGATTTCGGATACGACGCGTACGGGAACGTCAACCGGATCGGAAAGAGCGTCAACACGAGCATCGGGCCGAGGCCGCTCACGCTGGCCTACGAGTACAGTGTGGCGGGAGACCTCACGTCCATCACCTATCCGACGGGGCGCGTCGTCGAGTATGACCGCTCCGCGGGCCGCGCATCAGAAGTCAACCTGCGGGAAAGCGTCGGGGCAACCCCCTCGGTTCTAGCGGATCAGATCACCTACTGGGCGTTTGGGGCGGGACCGCTTAGAAACATCCGGTTCGGAAACGGGATCACGCTGACGAGGGAACGCGACGAGAGCGGGCGAGTCGATTCGTACCAGTTGCGAGATGACTTGGGGGCCAACCCGCCGGGGTTGATTCTCAATCGAAGTTATGGGTATTCGCCGCTCGATACGCTCGCATCGATCGCCGACAGCGTCGCGCCTCCGGACAATCAGACGTTCGAGTACGATCCGCGCTCGAGACTCAAGAAGGCAATCGGACCCTACGGGACGTACGACTTCGGCTACGACGCCAACGGCAATCGCAATTCGCTGACTCTGGCCCCGGGCGGCGCGAGCTCGACGATCTCCGAGGTGTATTCGATCGCCTCGAACAGCAATCGCCTGAATTCGGTCGCGATCACGAATTCCAACCTGAGCGTGCCGAATTACGTGAGGCCGTTCCAATACGACACGCGAGGAAACGTGACGGACGATCTGCGATCGCCGGTCGAAATCGTGAAGCTGGCGTACGACGAGCGAAATCAGATGAAACAGCTCGGACGGAAGGTGATTCCCGAGCCCGACAGCTCAAGCATGATTGCAGTCGGTGCCGGGATGCTGGCATGGATCGCGAGGAGAGCGAAGCGACGAGCGTCCAGCCCCGGATTCGAATCGATCGAATGGATCGGGGGCAGAGGGTTCTCGCGGGCGCGCTCAATCTTCATCGTCCTCGTGGTCCTGCTGGCCGGAAGCGGTCTGGTCGCCGCGCAGGGCGCTGCGCAAGACATGGATTCCGACGGCATCCCAGACGCCTATGAGGATTCGACGATCGACGGGAACACCCAGACCCTCGATCTCGACAAGACCGTTCCGAACGACGCCCAGATGGATTTCGACCTCGATGGCGTCATCAATCTCGTCGAGTATCAGAACAACTCAGCGGCGTGGGAGTTTCGCGACCCGCTGGCGTGCGGGACGCTCTGTCACCCGATCGTGAACTCCTTCTCCATCGACAAGCATCTCTTGCTTCAGACCGGACCCGGGCAGATCACCGTGACCTGGTCGACGTCGCATGCCGAGGAGGTCCGCATCGAACCGTTCGGCAGCGTCTCGCCGTCAGGCTCGGCGACTTTCTCGATCGAGGAGACGACGAACGTCGTGCTGATCGCGACGAACTCGAACTCGTTCCGGATGGATGCCGAGGTCGTCGAGTACTACGCGGAGCAGCAGAACAATACGTACGACTCGGCGAGTCAGCGGGTCCTGGAGAAGACACCCACCCTCGAGCGGATCTACGTCTACGGTCCCTCGGGCGAGATCCTGTCCGAGCTCAACGCGGATGGCTCCCCGGTCGTCGAATACGTCTATCTCGAGGGCGAGCCGATCTGCGCAGCTGCACGGCGCCGGGAACACGGGTCGGTACTGGGTCCACACCAGTCACCTCGGGACGCCAGAGATGCTCACGACGACCACGCGCGAGGTGGCGTGGAAGATTCGGAGTCGGCCGTTCGGCGAGACGTTCGGCGTGTCGCCGTCGGGGACCAGCGTGACGCAGCGGGGGAGGTTTCCGGGGCAGCTATTCGATGGAGCGACGAATCTGCATTACAACTGGCATCGGTTCTATGATCCCTCAATCGGGAGATACATCTCGGCGGATCCGATCGGCCAACTCGGCGGGATCAACGTATACACGTATGCATCGAACAACCCGGTCGGAAATATCGATCCGCTCGGACTGATTGACTCCGTCACCGCAAGCTGTGCGGCAGGTTCGCCATCTGGGTGTGCGGCCGCAGGACTGACGCCGTCCGAGGCGCTCCAAGCGCTCGGGAACACTGCAGCAATCGTTGGGTTGGCGACAGCGAACGATCGGGTCGAGCCTGACGAGTGCGATTCCGCGATCGCCGATCTGCAGAAGGGCGGGATTGCAGACGGTTCGAACGTCGATAAGAGGGGCACCGATGAAAGCGCAAGAGATGCGTTCAATGAGCTCGCCGAAAAGGTTGGCGCGGAACCGAGAGTTTCGGCAGATGGCAAGGTGACGGTGATTGACCTGCCTGGCGGCGGTTCAGCGTCCGTTCGACCAGATTCGAAAACTGGAGGACCAACCGTTCAGGTGAATCGTGGAGGGCGAAGAATCAAGGTCCGATTCGGAAGATACTGAGAGGAACTTTCGAATGATTCGAATGATCGACCGCGATGAATTCACTCGCCGGTGGCGACCAATTCATGATCGAATCTTCTCGGGGCGAGCCGCCGACGAGAAGCCGTTTGCGTCGAGTACTTGGCCTATGGCCCTCCTTGCTGGCGGACTATCGATCGATACATCTGATCTTCTATCGATCAAGGCAGCTACAACGGCGAATGGCGATTCCAAAGCGATTATCTGCGATGGGGAAGGAGAATGGGCGGACGAACCCGCACGCACATTCGAGCTGTCGCAGGGTGACCTTGAGGAGATCGAGTACAACTCCTTTCTTGGCCACACCATCAGCCATATCTTCGGCGAATCGGGCCAGTGGGGCCTTGTGGTCTCTCATGAGAACTTCTCGATCTTTTCCGCGAATCCAGCGACCTTCGAAGTCTTCCTGGAGGCTGCGGGCGGGCTTGATCTTCTTCGATTGAAATTTGATCAGGCTTCAAAGAGCATTGGCTTTGGACCAGCCGGTCGCAGCTATGTGACGGCGCTAGTCAAAATGGTCGGATGGGCGCCCTGATGACGAGCTCGTCCCCCGCCCCAAGCTGCGTCGAGCCCCTCCCCTCGTCGCTGCGCGAGCCGCCGCTTCGCGTCGTCTCTCTCCGCTCCTCACCGGGGCAGGCGGGCGAGCAAGCCCCGCGCCCGTCGACTCCGCTTCGCTACGTCGCCGTTCACGTCGCGTGCATGCCCTCGCCGATAACGCTGCGTTATCCGCGCTGCCCCTGTCCGGGGCCCGACTGGGTCTCCCTCCGCTTCGCTGCGGGAGACTTGACATAACGTTCGTTATGTCAACTTGGGGCTCCGCCGTGCCGGGGCGGCCGCTTCTGCCGTTGCGGTCCAGGGCCGGGCTCGGAGCCCGGGTCCGAGCGGATGCGCGTCGCGACGGCCGCGCCGGAGGGGCGGTGCGGCCTGCGGCCGCCCCGCCCGCGGCGGCTTCGCCGCCGCTGGGCCGCAGAGGAGAGCTGCTAAAGGGAAAGCGCCCGCGTCTCCGCCTCAGAACCGCTCCCGAATCTGGATCGCCTCCTCGACCGCGTTGGCCAGGTGCTGGTTGATCCAGGCGTAGGCTTCCTGGCTGGAGAGGCCGCCCGGGTCGTAGGCCTTGACGACGCTCGAGAGCTTGCGCGGCGGCCCGAAATCGATCGCGTCGAAGGGGTTGGGTCCCTTGGTGGCTTGCTCGCCGGCGAGGTTCTTCAGCTTGTGGATGTAGATCCCGACGACGCCCTTCCTGGCCTTCCAGGCTTCGATGATCTCGTATCGGACCCACTTGCGGCTCGCGGTCTGGGATCCGATCAGCACGACGGCGCAGGACTTGCCGGCGATCTGTCCAGCGATCCACCGCTGGATGGCCGCGTCGCCGCCGCGCTTGACGCTCTCCCAGTCGTTGTCGGAAACGGGCGGATCGCCCTCGATCATGCCCATGTTGCGAACGAGCGCCGCTCGTTGGCAGTCGGGCGCGTAGTGGAAGCTGTAGAAGACCCGCCTAGCCATGCGGACACGCTCTGGCCGCCGAGGAGCTCGATGCGGCCATGACGGAGGCGAGGATCAAGAGGAAGGCGATGAGGGATCCGTAGAGGGCCCAGGTGGACCAGCTGATGAGGCCGTAGCGGATCGAGGTCCTGGCGCGGATGTCGGCGCTGGGCGTCATGACGAAGGAGGCGGGCGTGGTGGCGTCGAGGCTTTGCTCGAGATCGAACATGTCCCGAAACCACTTCTCTTGCTGGAGATAGCGCGCATCGAGAAGCCAGAAGGCGAGCATCAGACCGGCGGCGGCGAGAGCGATGCGGGGCTCGGGCGAAGTGGCGAGGAAGGCGAGTGCGCCGGCGGCGATGACCAGGCCGAGGCTCTTGATCGAGGCGGCGGCGCCGGCCATGCGAGTGATGGCGGCTTGCAGCATCTCGAGGTGCCGGATCCGATCATCGGGAAGCGCACCGCTCACGGAGATCAGGCCCTCCGCTTGAACTGCTCGACGAGGGCGGAGACGGTCTCGACGATGCGTTCTTGCTGCTTCCGGGGGAGTGCTGCGACCTCTTCGAAGACCTTCTGGACGCGGCCGACGGGCCCGGCTCGCCGGGTCTTGGGAAGATCGGTGTTGCCGTCGAGGAGGTGATCGATCTGGACGCCGAGGACGCGGGCGAGCTTGGGGAGGACGTCGGATCGGGGCGGCTTCTCGCTGGCTTCCCAGAAGGCGATGTTCTGTTGGGGCTCGCCGACGAGCTGGGCGAGCTCGGTCTGGGTGAGGCCGGCGGCGCGTCGGAGCGCGGCAAGCCTGCTTCCCTGCTTGGGTCGAGTGCGTTGGAGCTTCCTGGGCATGGGGGAAGTGTACGGGCGGGTTGCGTCGAAACCGGGTTCTTGAGCGGGTGCGGCTTGCATGGTGACCAGCTTACTGGTAACAATCGGCCGAGTCCACCAGCGGCCCGTTTTTTTGCAGCGGGTCTTGACAGGGTTGGGCGCAGGGGAGGAATCCGATGGCGCGCATCCCGGAGGGCGAGCTCGAGCGGCTGAAGGCGGAGGTGTCGGTCGAGCGGCTCGCCGAGAGCCAGGGGATCGTGCTCGAGCGCCGCGGCCAGGATCGGGTCGGGCTGTGCCCGTTCCACGACGATCACGAGCCCTCTCTTGTGATCACGCCGGCGAAGAATCTGTGGCACTGCTTGGGCGCTTGCCAGGCGGGGGGCTCGGTGGTCGACTGGGTGATGCGAGCGGAGGGGGTGTCGTTCCGGCACGCCGTCGAGCTCTTGCAAGCGGACTATCAGCCGACGTCGTCGCCGAAGACGCTGGGGAAGCGTTCGACGGTGCAGAAGCTGCCGACGGCGCTGGAGGCGAGCGCCGAGGACGAGCGGCTCGCGGGTCAGGTGATCGAGTACTACCACGAGTCGCTGCTGCAGTCGCCGGAGGCGCTGGCGTATCTGGAGAAGCGGGGGATCGCATCGAGCGAGGCGATCGCGAAGTTCAAGCTGGGGTTCGCGAACCGGACCTTGGGCTACCGGCTGCCGGCGAAGAACCGGCGAGAGGGCGCGGCGATCCGGGGGGCGCTGCAGCGGATCGGCCTGCTTCGACCCTCGGGCCACGAGCACTTCAACGGCTCGCTCGTGATCCCGATCTTCGGCGAGGACGGCCAGGTGACGGAGGTGTATGGGCGAAAGATCACGCCGGGTCTTCGAGAGGGGACGCCGCTGCATCTGTACCTGCCCGGGCCGCATCGGGGGATCTGGAATCGATCGGCGCTGAAAACCTCGAAGGAAATCATCTTGTGCGAGTCGTTGATCGACGCGCTGACGTTCTGGTGCGCGGGGTACCGCAACGTGACGACGAGCTACGGCGTCGAGGGTTTTACCAAGGACCACCTCGCCGCGTTCAAGCAGTACGAGACCGAGCGGGTGCTCATCGCGTACGACCGGGACGCGGCGGGGGATGCGGCAGCGGAGAAGCTCTCGAAGCAGCTCCAGACAGAAGGCCTCGACTGCTACCGAATCCAGTTCGCGAAGGGGATGGACGCGAACGAGTACGCGCTCGAGGTGCGGCCGGCGTCGAAGAGCCTCGGGATCGCGATCCGCTCGGCCCTATGGCTGGGCAAGGGCAGTGCGAAGCCGATCACGACGACGGCGACGGCGCCGATGGCGCCCTCCGCCGAATCCATCGCGAACGACGCCGTGGTCCCTGCTCCGGCGTCCGTTCCTCCATCCCTTCCCTCGAAGCCTCCTGTTGGCGCCCCATCGCGCCCCGGGCCAGCCGAGTGGGGACGAGAGGAACGTCGAGAGACCGAGCCGAATCCTTCTTTAGCTGCTGTCTTGGTGGCCGCGGAAGAGGCTGGGGAAGGGAAGAGATCGAGGCCGATGCGGTGGCTGCGGGGTTGCCGGCGTCGGTCTTGCCGCCGGCGCCGAGGTCGCTGGTCGCGGCGGGGGTTCACGGCGACGAGATCGTGATCGGGCTGGGCGATCGCCGCTACCGGATCCGGGGTGTGGCGAAGAACGCGAGCCTCGAGAGCCTGCGCGTCAACGTGCTCGTGACGGGGACGGCGTTCGAGGGCAGCGGCCAGGCGATGCACGTCGACACGTTCGATCTGTACCAGCAGCGGCCGCGCAAGGCGTTTACTGAGCAAGCGGCGGTCGAGCTGGGCGTACAGGAGGACGTGATCCGGGGCGACCTGGGCAAGATCCTTCTCAAGCTGGAAGCGCTGCAGACGGAGCGGATCGAGGGGGAGAGAGCGGCTAAAGGGAAAACACTCGAGCTGGGCGACGAGGATCGGCAGGCGGCGCTCGAGTTGCTGCGCGACCCGAACCTGCTCGCCCGCATCAAGCGGGACTTCGAGCGGTGCGGGGTGGTCGGCGAGGGGACGAACAAGCTCGTCGGCTACCTGGCCGGGATCTCGAGGAAGCTCGACGCGCCGCTCGCGATCGTGGTGCAGTCGACGAGTGCGGCGGGGAAGTCGGCGCTGATGGACGCGGTGCTGGCGTTCATCCCCGAGGAAGAGCGCACGAAATACTCTGCCCTGACGGGCCAGTCGCTGTTCTACATGGGGGAGCGGGACCTGCAGCACAAGGTGCTCGCGATCGTCGAGGAGGAAGGGGCGAGCACGGCCTCGTATGCGCTCAAGCTCCTGCAATCCGAGGGTGAGCTCACGATCGCGAGCACGGGGAAGGATCCGGAGACGGGGGCACTTCGCACGCAGGAGTACTCGGTGAAGGGCCCGGTGATGATCATGCTGACGACGACGGCGATCGACGTGGACGAGGAGCTGCTCAACCGGTGCGTGGTGCTGACCGTCGACGAGGGTCGGGAGCAGACGCGGGCGATCCATGCGATCCAGCGTCGCAAGCGGACGCTCTCGGGGCTGCTGGCGAAGGCGGGGCGGGAGGATGTGCTGCGGCTGCATCGCAATGCGCAGCGCCTGTTGCAGCCGCTGGCCGTCGTGAACCCGTACGGCGAGCGCCTCACGTTCGTGGACGACCGGACGCGGACGCGTCGGGATCACGAGAAGTACCTCACGTTGATCGACGCGATCGCGCTCTTGCATCAGCACCAGCGGAAGATCCAGGCGGTGGAGCACGAGGGAAAGACGCTCCGGTACGTGGAGGTGGTGCCCTCGGACATCGAGACGGCGAATCGGCTCGCTCATGAGGTCCTCGGCCGAACCCTCGACGAGCTGCCGCCGAAGACGCGGGAGCTGCTGGGAAAACTCGATACGTGGGTGCGGGAGCGGTGCCGGGTGCTCGCGATCGAGCGAGCGGACTTCCGCTTTAGCCGCCGGGATATCCGCGACGCGACGCAGTGGAGCGACACGTCGTTGAAGGTGCATCTGGGGCGGCTCGCCGAGATGGAATATCTGCTCGTGCATCGAAGCGGCCGCGGGCAGTCGTTCGCGTACGAGCTGCTCTACCAGGGCGAGGGCGAGCGAGGCGAGTCGTTCCTGATGGGGCTGATCGACGTGGCGGAGTTGGGCTCGGGGTCGAGCTACGACGATCGGCGGTCCGGGCGAAACGGGGAGCGGCCCGGGTCTGGTCAGCCCGTGGTCGGCCCGCGGTCCGGGGTCGGTCCGGGGCTCGAAAACGCGGCAAGTGCCGAACGGGCAAAGGGTTCTTCGACGATCGACATCTCCAATGCCGAAAACGCACTTCGCAGGCCGCTCTCCTCGAACGGGTCGTACCGTAGGCATGCTGAGGGACTCCTCGCTCAGGCTGCGGACTAATGCCGCGCAAGAAGCGTCGAGCGAGCGAGCCGAGACCGGATCCGTATCCGATCGCGGCGAGCGGGATGGCGCCGTATCTGGCGCAGTTCCTCGAGACGTCGCTGGCGAAGGGCCTGGCGCCGAGGACGGTCGAGATCCGCGAGATGGCGCTGCGGCGGTTCGTGTTCTGGTGCGGGGAGCGGGATCTCGAGCGGCCGCAGGATGTCACTCGGCCGATCATGGAGCGCTACCGGCGGCACCTGTTCCATCGACGCAAGGCGAATGGGGACTCGCTCTCGTTCTCGACGCAGCAGCAGCGGCTCATCCCGGTGAAGGCGTTCTTCAAGTGGTTAGCCCGGGAGAACTTCATCCTCTCGAACCCGGCTTCTGAGATGGATCTGCCTCGGGTCCATCGTCGGCTCCCGAAACACGTGCTCACCGTCGAGGAGGTGGAGCGGATCCTGGCGCAGACGGCGCTGCACGGGGACCTGGGCGTGCGAGACCGGGCGATGCTCGAGACGCTCTACTCGACGGGGATCCGTCGCAGCGAGCTCGCGAACTTGAGACTCTACGACGTCGACGTTCGGAACGGGACGCTGATGGTGCGGGAGGGCAAAGGCAAGAAGGATCGGATGGTGCCGCTGGGCGAGCGGGCCGGGATCTGGATCGCGAGATACACGGAGGAGATCCGTCCCTCGCTGGTGATCGAGCCCGACGAGGGTTGGCTGTTCCTGCACGAGTTCGGCGAGCCGTTCCGGAAGAACCGGCTGACGGACCTGGTGAAGAAGTACATCGCGGCGTCGGGGGTCGAGAAGAGCGGGGGCTGCCACATCTTCCGTCACACGATGGCGACCCTGATGCTCGACAACGGGGCAGACATCCGTCACATCCAGGCGATCCTCGGCCACAGCCAGCTCTCGACGACGGAGATCTACACCCAGGTCTCGATCCGGAAGCTCAAAGAGGTGCAGGCGCTGACGCACCCGGCGGATCGACGGGTCCCGGGCTCTCGATCCTCCTCGACTTCTAATCTTTAGCTGCTGTCCTGGAGCGGCTCGGATCGAGCAAGGCTGCTCGACCTGGGCGATGCGCTGCTATGCTGGCGCCGTTCTCGTCGCTCGGCGCGCAACTGAAAACCGCATCTAGGGAAAAAACGGAGAGGCCAACGAGTGCATCCGGCCCAGCGTGTTGCAACGATGCGAAGCGCCAGGAGAAAACGGCTCCCGGTACGACGGAGGTCGTCGGGGCGAGTTCATTACAACTGGCACAGATATTATGACCCGAGCATCGGGCGGTACATCTCGGCGGATCCCATCGGGCAGATGGGCGGGATCAACGTCTACAGCTGCGTCGAATAATCCTTCAAACTTGATTGACCCGTTCGGGCTCAATGACGCCACGGGGGCAGGAGCTCGTTTCCTAGCCCGGCTGAAGAGTTTCTTGGGGGGCGTGGGAGAAGCTCGAGCTAGCGAGAAGTCAGGACTCTGTGAGCCCGAAGTAGGATCCCCGGAAGCGTGCGAGGCTGTCCGAGCGGAGTGCACCACAGCAGCGGGCTTTGAACTGGGCGGCGCAACTGGAGAACTGCTAGTTGAGGGCGCACCGGACTTTCCTAGTCCTCCGAGGTCGACACTCGACAAGTTTCAGGAGGCGGCGAAAGACGGCGCGGAGAGCGCGTCGAGAATGCTCGACGCGATTCGAAAGGGTCTAGGCGAGGCGCTCTGACGACTCCCGCCGATGGCACCATCAGCGAGCGGTAGATGCGACGGGCATGGCGTGTTCCTGCTGGAAGAGCGAAGCGACACATCTGTCGAGCGCTTCTCTGGCCTCATCGCCCTCGGCTAGCGTCCCAAAATCGGGAAGACTGATCGAAACTTCCTTGAGTAACGGATCAGCGTGGCACCGCCAAGGACCGGTCTTCTCTCCGTTCTGATAGCTGCCTCTTGCGAGAAGGCCTCCGTCGCTGTGCCACGCGAAGAATGGCCCGTTCAGTACGGCGGAATTTGGATCCGTCGAGTGATCGGGGCGAATCGTGGTGAACCTATTCTTCATGAAGCCGGTTTCGTGCCAATACGTATGAGTAGTCGAAGCGGTCGTGATGTCGATCTCCGCCGAATGGTGGATCCAGCCCTCTGGACTCATGAAGTACGCCCTCCGCGGCACACCGCGTTTCGAAACCGTCACCGCCTGGAGGGATCCGTCAGCTGCCAATACGACGCTGGGGCCGTCTTGCACCCCGTCGGAAAAGTTGGCGAAGCTGACCGCACGGCCCTCCACAATGCGAACTGCGGGCCCATCTCGCTTTCCGGATGCGCCAATACACCCAACGTCGAGAACCTCTGAGGCATGACCGGGGACGGCGCCCGTGGCCCAGACGAGCTTGTTATCGCGCCCGCAACTGGCGAGACTTTCCTTTGCCGACGAGGCTGAGATCCTATTCGAACACCCCGTCGAGACGACGACAGCGCCGGTTATTGAAAAGACGACCCAGCGACGCAACGTGCCAGTGCTCATCTAATCCTCCAGTCTCTGCGCGTACGCAGGTCATAGGACTAGAAATCGGGCGCATGCGTCAAATGCTTGAGAAGGTGATCGTCAATCATGTACATGAGTTGCTGATGAGTTGCCGCCTCGCTCGTCCCCCGCCCCAAGCTGCGTCGAGCCCCTCCCCTCGTCGCTGCGCGAGCCGCCGCCGGGCGGCGTCCCGCTCCGCTCCTCCCCGGGGCAGGCGGGCGAGCAAGCGCCGCGCCCGTCTGGTCCGCTTCGCTCCCCAGCCGTTCACGTCGCGATGCATGCCCTCGCCGATAACGCTGCGTTATCCGCGCTGCCCCTGTCCGGGGCCCGCCTGGGTCTCCCTCCGCTTCGCTGCGGGAGACTTGACATAACGTACGTTATGTCAACTTGGGGCTCCGCCGTGCCGGGTCGGCCGCTTCTGCCGTTGCGGTCCAGGGCCGGGCTCGGAGCCCGGGTCCGAATGGATGCGCGTCTCGACGGCCGCGCCGGAGGCGCGGTGCGGCCTTCGGCCGCGCCGCCCACGGCGGCTGCGCCGCCGCGGCGAGGAGAGCGGCTAAAGGAAAAAATCCTCTACTCGCCGAGGATCTCGTCGAGCAGGCGTCGAAGGGTGTGGCGATCATCCTGGCCGAGGTGTCCGAGCTTGCGGCGCACGAGCCCTCGCTCGAGGGTCGCGAGCAGCGGCTTGAGGACGGAGGGCTTGAGGAGGCCCGCCTCTTCCCAGTGGTCGATGGCGGCCTCGCCGATCTTGCCGTCGCCGGGCCGGGTCTGACTGGTGACGGCGAGGATGATGAGATCGGGCCGATCGCGGTGGTAGGCGTTGCTGCTGACGACGACGGCGGGTCGCTGCTTGACGGCGGTCTGATCGGTAAACGGAAACGGCACGAGCAGCACGTCCCCGAACTCGGCATCGATCTTGGCTCGGGCCATCTCAGCGGGCGTTCTCCGAACGGTTCGAGTCCGAGGGGGTCGTCTCAGAGCGGGTCCCCTTAGAGCCGGTCATAGTCGGCGTCGTCGGGGTTGTCCCAGACCTGGGCGAAGGCGGCCTCGGAGAGCTTCGTGACGGCCTGGCCGAGGGGCGGGTCGCCGTCTTCACGGCTTCGCAGGAAGTCGACGAAATCCTCGACCTCAGCGACCCGGTGGGCCGGCAGGCGTCGGATCTTCTCGATCAGCTGCTTCTCGGAACGGGCCGGCGTCGACATGGTGCGCTCCTGGGCGGTCTCGAATCTGGAGGACCGTATCGAGCGATCAGGCTCTTCGCCTGTACTGCTCGACGAGGGCGGAGACGGTCTCGACGATGCGCTCCTGCTGCTTCCGGGGGAGCGCGGCGACCTCTTCGAAGACCTTCTGGACGCGGCCGACGGGGCCGGCGCGTCGGGTCTTGGGGAGATCGGCGGTGCCGTCGAGGAGGTGATCGATCTGGATCCCGAGGACGCGGGCCAGCTTCGGGAGGACGTCGGATCGGGGTGGCCGCTAGCTCTGCTCCCAATAGGCGATGTTCTGCTGGGTCTCGCCGACGAGCTGGGCGAGCTCGGTCTGGGTGAGTCCGGCGGCGCGTCGGAGCGCGGCGAGCCGACTGCCCTGCTTGGGTCGAGTGCGTTGGAGCTTCCTGGGCATGGAGGAAGTGTACGGGCGGGTTCTGTCGAAACCGGGTTCCAGGGCGGGGGCGGCTTGCATGTAGACAAGATTACTTGTAACAAGGGGTCGAGTCCACCAGCGGCCCGTTTTTTTGCAGCGGGTCTTGACAGGGTTGGGCGCGAGGGAGGAATCCGATGGCGCGCATCCCGGAGGGCGAGCTCGAGCGGCTGAAGGTGGAGGTCTCGCTCGAGCGGCTCGCCGAGAGCCAGGGGATCGTGCTCGAGCGGCGCGGCCAGGATCGGGTCGGGCTGTGCCCGTTCCACGAGGATCACGAGCCGAGTCTGGTGATCACGCCGTCGAAGAACCTGTGGCACTGCCTGGGGGCGTGTCAGGCCGGGGGCTCGGTCGTCGACTGGGTGATGCGGGCCGAGGGCGTGTCGTTCCGGCACGCCGTCGAGCTCTTGCAAGCGGACTATCAGCCGACGTCGTCGCCGAAGACGCTGGGAAAGCGTTCGACGGTGCAGAAGCTGCCGACGGCGCTGGAGGCGAGCGCCGAGGACGAGCGGCTCGCGGGCCAGGTGATCGAGTACTACCACGAGCAGCTGCTGCAGTCGCCGGAGGCGCTGGCGTATCTGGAGAAGCGGGGGATCGCTTCGAGCGAGGCGATCGCGAAGTTCAAGCTGGGGTTCGCGAACCGGACCTTGGGCTACCGGCTGCCGGCGAAGAACCGACGGGAGGGGGGCGGCGATCCGGGGGCGCTGCAGCGGATCGGGTTGCTTCGCCCTTCGGGCCACGAGCACTTCAACGGGTCCCTCGTGATCCCGATCTTCGGCGAGCGGGGCGAGGTGACGGAGGTCTACGGGCGGAAGATCACGCCGGGTCTTCGGGAGGGGACGCCGCTTCACCTGTACCTGCCGGGGCCGCATCGGGGGATCTGGAATCGATCGGCGCTCGCGGCCTCGAAGGAAATCATCCTGTGCGAGTCGTTGATCGACGCGCTGACGTTCTGGTGCGCGGGGTTCCGCAACGTGACGGCGAGCTACGGCGTCGAGGGTTTTACCAAGGATCATCTGGCGGCGTTCAAGCAGTACGGGACGGAGCGGGTGTTGATCGCGTATGACCGGGACGCGGCGGGGGACGGGGCAGCGGAGAAGCTGGCAAAACAGCTGCAGGGGGAAGGTCTCGACTGCTACCGAATCCAGTTCGCGAAGGGGATGGACGCGAACGAGTACGCGCTGGAGGTGAGGCCGGCGTCGAAGAGCTTGGGCATCGCGATCCGCTCGGCCTTGTGGCTGGGCAAGGGCAGTGCGAAGGCGATCACGACGACGGCGCCGGCGCCGATGGCGCCCTCCGCCGAATCCGTCGCGAACGACGCCGTGGTCCGAGCTCCGGCGTCCGTTCCTCCATCCCTTCCCTCGAAGCCTCCTGTGGGCGCCGCATCGCGTCCCGGGCCAGCCGAACGGGGACGAGAGGAACGTCGAGAGACTGAGCCCAGTCCCTCTTTAGCTGCTGTCCTGGAGGCCGCGGAAGAGGCTGGGAAAGGGGAAGAGATCGAGGCGCTTCCGGCCGTCGTGCTGCCGCCGGCGCCGAAGGCGCTGGTGGCGGCCGAGATCGCCGGCGACGAGATCGTGATCGGCCTGGGCGATCGCCGTTACCGGATCCGGGGTGTGGCGAAGAACGCGAGCCTCGAGAGCCTGCGCGTCAACGTGCTCGTGACGGGGACGGCGTTCGAGGGCGGCGGTGGGCACGCGATGCACGTCGACACGTTCGATCTCTACCAGCAGCGGCCCCGGAAGGCTTTTACGGAGCAAGCGGCCGTCGAGCTGGGCGTGCAGGAGGAGGTGATCCGGGGCGACCTGGGGAAGATCCTGCTCAAGCTGGAAGCGCTGCAGACGGAGCGGATCGAGACAGAGAGAGCGGCTAAAGAGAAGAACCTGGAGCTGGGCGACGAGGATCGGCAAGCGGCGCTCGAGCTGCTGCGGGATCCGAGGCTGCTGGCTCGCATCGAGGGGGACTTCGAGCGCTGCGGGGTGGTCGGCGAGGGAACGAACAAGCTCGTGGGTTACCTGGCCGGGATCTCGAGGAAGCTCGACGCACCGCTCGCGATCGTGGTGCAGTCGACGAGTGCGGCAGGAAAGTCGGCGCTGATGGATGCGGTCTTGGCGTTCATCCCCGAGGAAGAGCGCACGAAATACTCCGCCCTGACGGGCCAGTCGCTGTTCTACATGGGGGAGCGGGACCTTCAGCACAAGGTGCTCGCGATCGTCGAGGAGGAAGGGGCGAGCACCGCCTCGTACGCGTTGAAGCTCCTGCAATCCGAGGGCGAGCTCACGATCGCGAGCACGGGGAAGGACCCGGAGACGGGGGCGCTGCGGACGCAGGAGTACTCGGTCAAGGGCCCGGTGATGATCATGCTGACGACGACGGCGATCGACGTCGACGAGGAGCTCCTCAATCGTTGCGTGGTGTTGACCGTCGACGAGGGTCGGGAGCAGACCCGTGCCATCCATGCGAGCCAGCGCAGGAAGAGGACGCTCTCGGGGCTGCTCGCGAAGGCGGGTCGGGAGGAGGTGCTTCGGCTGCATCGCAATGCGCAGCGTCTGTTGCAGCCGCTGGCCGTCGTGAACCCGTACGGGGAGCGGCTGACGTTCGTGGACGACCGGACGCGGACGCGGCGCGACCACGAGAAATATCTCACGCTGATCGACTCGATCGCGCTCTTGCATCAGCACCAGCGGAAGATCCAGGCCGTCGAGCACGAGGGAAAGACGCTCCGCTACATCGAGGTGGCGCCTTCGGACATCGAGACGGCGAACCGGCTCGCGCATGAGGTCCTCGGCCGAACCCTCGACGAGCTGCCGCCGAAGACGCGGGAGCTGCTTCGCAAGCTGGATGCGTGGGTGCGGGAGCGGTGCAAGGCGCTCGAGATCGAGCGAGCGGACTTCCGGTTCAGCCGCCGGGATATCCGCGACGCGACGCAGTGGAGCGACACGCCACTCAAGGTGCATCTGGGGCGGCTCGCCGAGATGGAATACCTGCTCGTGCATCGCGGGAGCCGGGGCCAGTCTTATACGTACGAGCTGCTGTACGGGGGCGAAGGGGACCGGGGCGAGTCGTTCCTGATGGGTCTGATCCCGGCCTCGAAGCTGGGTTACGACGAAAAGAAGTCCGGGCAAGGCGAGGGGTTGGCCGGGTCCGGTCCGGGCCTGGTCCGCCCGTGGTCCGGGGTGGGTCCGGGTCGTGAAAACGCGGCAAGTGCTGAACCGGAAACGGCTTCTTCGTCGATCGAGGACGAAGCGCTGGAAGACGCGCTTCGTCGGCCACCGTGCTCGAACGGGTCGTACCGTAGCCATGGAGCTGAGCTCCTGGCGCGGGCCGCCGACTAATGCCGCGCAAGAAGCGTCGAGCGAGCGAGCCGAAGTCGGATCCGTATCCGATCGCGGCGAGCGGGATGGCGCCGTATCTGGCGCAGTTCCTCGAGACGTCGCTGGCGAAGGGCCTGGCGCAGAGGACGGTCGAGATCCGGGCGATGGCGCTACGGCGGTTCGTGTTCTGGTGCGGGGAGCGGGACCTCGATCGGCCGCAGGACGTCACTCGGCCGATCCTGGAGCGCTACCGGCGGCACCTGTTCCATCGACGCAAGGCGAACGGGGAGTCGCTGTCGTTCTCGACGCAACAGCAGCGCCTCATCCCGGTGAAGGCGTTCTTCAAGTGGCTCGCCCGGGAGAACTTCATCCTCTCGAACCCGGCTTCCGAGATGGAGCTGCCGCGGGTCCATCGTCGGCTCCCGAAGCACGTGCTCACCGCTGATGAGGTGGAGCGGATCCTGGCGCAGACGGCGCTGCACGGGGACCTGGGCGTGCGGGACCGGGCGATGCTGGAGACGCTCTACTCGACGGGGATCCGTCGCAGCGAGCTCGCGAATCTGCGGCTCTACGACGTCGACGTTCGGAACGGGACGCTGATGGTGCGAGAGGGCAAGGGCAAGAAGGATCGCATGGTGCCGCTGGGGGAGCGAGCTGGACAATGGATCGCGAAATACACGGAGGAGATCCGTCCGTCGCTGGTGGTCGAGCCCGACGAGGGCTGGCTGTTCTTGCACGAGTTCGGCGAGCCGTTCCGGAAGAACCGGCTCACGGACCTGGTGAAGAAGTACATCGCGGCGTCGGGGGTCGAGAAGAGCGGGGGCTGCCACATCTTCCGTCATACGATGGCGACGCTGATGCTCGATAACGGGGCAGACATCCGCCACATCCAGGCCATCCTGGGCCACAGCCAGCTCTCGACGACGGAGATCTATACCCAGGTCTCGATCCGGAAGCTGAAAGAGGTGCAGGCGCTGACGCACCCGGCGGATCGGCGGGTCCCGGGCTCTCGATCCTCCTCGACTTCTAATCTTTAGCTGCTGTCCTGGAGCGGCTCGGATCGAGCAAACCTGCTCGACCCAGGCGATGCGCTGCTATGCTGGCGCCGTCTCCAAGCCGCTCGGCGCGCAACTGAAAACCGCATCTAGGGAAAAAACGGAGAGGCCAACGAGTGCATCCGGCCCGACGTGTTGCAACGATGCGAAGCACCAGGAGAAAGCGGCTCCCGGTACGACGGAGATCGTCGGGGCGAGTTCTTTACAACTGGCATCGGTTCTATGATCCCTCAATCGGGAGATACATCTCGGCGGATCCCATTGGGCAGAGGGGAGGAGTCAATCTCTATTCATACGTCGCGAACAATCCGATCTCATTGATAGATCAGGCTGGACTTAGACTCGAGTTCTTGACCGACGGATCAAAAGCGGCTGTGAACGAAGCTCGCGCGTACTATGCCGGGAACGGCATCGATGATCCGTTCGCGGCACTCGAGGCGAGCGGCGACGTTTTCTATATCAGCACGAATAGTTCGATGAATAATGGATATAGGGAGAATCACATTTTCTGGGATCCGGGCGCGGCGCTCGGCCCGTTGATCTGCAGTGAGAGTGGAGGGGAATATCAGTCGCCGGCAATGGGACTGCTTCACGAAGGGGAGCACGCGAGGAACGACATGAACGGCAGCTACGCCGGAAGCAAGAGGCGTCCTCACGCTGGCGGTGCCTTTCCAGACGAGGAGGAATGGGCGGTTACGACAGGGCCAGAAGCCACGGCGGCAGCTAAGGCGGGAGAACCTGGGCGGGACTTCTACGAGGGCGAATACGCGCCAGTTTCGTGCGTGACATGCCGCCGACCGTTCATGTCGGAGATGAGATGAAAAAGGAGGCGGCTGCGCTCTGCTCGATGATCGTTCTTTCCTTGTGGGGGTTGCCGACCCAGGTAGCAGCTGATGGTCCCTACAGTTCCGCCGTCCGTCTAGAGGCGCAAGGGGGTGGCGTGATCGCCCGGCATCATCACGACTACGGCGAGCGAAATCACGCTGTGATTTGGGAAGAATTCGATCGTCGCACGGACCAGTTCGATCCCAAGAACCGATTCTCGAGAATTCGGATTACGAAGGTTGGCGGCGAGAATCTGTATGAAGGCCCGTGTCCTCCCCTGAATTTCCTTTGGGTTTCGCCGACCGGGGACTATATCGTCGGCCTCTCGGAGATTCGACATTCGAATCCCTATCAGATCGTCGTGTTCTCGAGGCGAGGGGACCTGCTCGTCGCTCGAGACGTGGACTGCCATCGTGACGGGATCGTCGGCTGCACGGAGACCGTGAGCAAGTTCGTCTTCTGGTACGAGAGCAAGAAGCCGCTGATTTCGGTGCATCCACACGGGGACTGGATGGTGCTGGTCGTGGATACGCCTGATGAGGGGTATCCCTTCATGCTCACGTTTCCCGACGTGATGAAGACGAAGAAGCGCTAGGGGAACCCCTGCAAAACCCGCCCGTTATGTTAAAACGGAGGCGGGGGGTGGTTCATGAGTGACCAGCAGAGCTTCGCATCGTTGGCCTGGTCCCGGAAGGGAAAGGTGACGCGGGGGACGGGGCAGCAGCTCGGACGGAAGGTGATTCCCGAGCCCGACAGCTCAAGCATGATTGCAGTCGGTGCCGGGATGCTGGCATGGATCGCGAGGAGAGCGAAGCGACGAGCGTCCAGCCCCGGATTCGAATCGATCGAATGGATCGGGGGCAGAGGGTTCTCGCGGGCGCGCTCAATCTTCATCGTCCTCGTGGTCCTGCTGGCCGGAAGCGGTCTGGTCGCCGCGCAGGGCGCTGCGCAAGACATGGATTCCGACGGCATCCCAGACGCCTATGAGGATTCGACGATCGACGGGAACACCCAGACCCTCGATCTCGACAAGACCGTTCCGAACGACGCCCAGATGGATTTCGACCTCGATGGCGTCATCAATCTCGTCGAGTATCAGAACAACTCAGCGGCGTGGGAGTTTCGCGACCCGCTGGCGTGCGGGACGCTCTGTCACCCGATCGTGAACTCCTTCTCCATCGACAAGCATCTCTTGCTTCAGACCGGACCCGGGCAGATCACCGTGACCTGGTCGACGTCGCATGCCGAGGAGGTCCGCATCGAACCGTTCGGCAGCGTCTCGCCGTCAGGCTCGGCGACTTTCTCGATCGAGGAGACGACGAACGTCGTGCTGATCGCGACGAACTCGAACTCGTTCCGGATGGATGCCGAGGTCGTCGAGTACTACGCGGAGCAGCAGAACAATACGTACGACTCGGCGAGTCAGCGGGTCCTGGAGAAGACACCCACCCTCGAGCGGATCTACGTCTACGGTCCCTCGGGCGAGATCCTGTCCGAGCTCAACGCGGATGGCTCCCCGGTCGTCGAATACGTCTATCTCGAGGGCGAGCCGATCGCGCAGCTGCACGGCGCCGGGAACACGGGTCGGTACTGGGTCCACACCAGTCACCTCGGGACGCCAGAGATGCTCACGACGACCACGCGCGAGGTGGCGTGGAAGATTCGGAGTCGGCCGTTCGGCGAGACGTTCGGCGTGTCGCCGTCGGGGACCAGCGTGACGCAGCGGGGGAGGTTTCCGGGGCAGCTATTCGATGGAGCGACGAATCTGCATTACAACTGGCATCGGTTCTATGATCCCTCAATCGGGAGATACATCTCGGCGGATCCCATTGGGCAGAGGGGAGGAGTCAATCTCTACGAGTATGCGCATAGCAACCCTGCCAGTCTGACCGACCCGACTGGGGAAATTGCGTTTCTCCCATTCATCGCTGCGGCTGCGTACGCCGCGATTGCATTGGATTTTGCGCTGAATGCCGACGTCGGGTTCAATGAAGAGGGCGGGTTCAGTGTCTCGGTGCCGCCACCCAGCATGTGGAAGAACGGACTCCCTCTTCCAATTAGCTGGGGATTCAACGTCACAACCAATTCAGACATGAGCAGCGAGTCTCAGTTCACTTGTGATCCGGACACAGTCGGCGATGATTCGCCACTAATGATCTACGCCCCTCGACCACACGGCGGAAGTCTGTAAGTTGTGGAGCAATAGGCGATGAAGCGAGAGGGGCAATTCTGGTGGTTCATCTTTGCGCTGATGTTCGCCGTGCCGATCATGGTTTCCGCGCTGGCAGTACTGCTACGCCGGTTGTGCTCCTGAGTTGGCAATTGGCGGGCTAGAATCACGGCCTGCCGCCGGGTAGCCCATGGCGTGAGCTGCTCCAGGATCGCCGGAGTCGCCTTGCTCTCATCACCGACGAGACAGCCGCATGTGCCTAACCCTGGCTATTCGTAATGGTCGCGGAAGGATCGTACATCGATCATCATCTTTGTCGCGATCCGGTCGAGGCGCGCTGATTTCGTTGCGAATCCCGGTCGGGCGACGATCGTCGTGCACTTTTTCGACACGAAGACGGAGCCCGGCCTTCGTCGCTCCCGTCGCGATCGATTCGAGCCCGAACGCGGCGAAGAAATCAGGGCGAGTCTGCGCCGGCGGCATGCGCGATCTGCTGCCAGGCCGCGAGCCCGGAGGCCATGACATGCGTCTGGTCGAGTCGACACTGAAGGGTTTTTCGATCCGACGGCCGCGACCGAAGCCGGGAGGTCGTCGTCAGCACTTCTGCGGGGACAAGGGCTACGACTATGCCGAGACGCGCGCTCCGGTCCGCCGCTTCGGCTCCACGCTTCATATCAAGTCGCAAGGGCAAGAGTCGTGCGAGCGAAGGTCGAATCCGCGATTCCGGGCTCGACGTGGGTGGTCGAACGCGGTCACTCGAGGTTCAATCGCTTTCGTCGCATCCTGGTTCGTTGGGAGAAGAAGGCCGCGCACTACGAAGCCATGCTCCCTTCGCTTCCGCGCTCATCGCCCTTCAGCAAGCCGGGGTTTTGGCATAGGCTCTTAGATCGAACTCGCGTGATCCGTCAGGGAGTTTTCCTCAGTGTCACCACTCGTGTTAGGGGTGGGGGGGGATGAAATTGGTTCGAGATTCACTGCATTTTCTGATCTTGAGCGTCGTGACGATCTTGATCGGTCGTTCGGGGTCAGCCGCATCGTTCACGCACCTCGGTCAGTATTCGCCGGGCCTTAGCGCCTATAGCATGGCCCGCTCCGTATCCGCTGATGGATCGCGAGTAGTGGGGGTTGGCTATGTCAATTCAGGCAATCTGGAAGCAATTGTTTGGGATGCTTCGATAGGCGTTCGCGGATTAGGCTTTCTGCCAGGGGGAGCGCCCTATAGCTATGCGCTGGGGATCTCCGACGATGGGTCGACTATCGTTGGGTCTGCAGGGTATGCCGTTCGATGGGATGCGAGCGGAGCTATTCATTCACTCGGAGATCTTCCAGGACCTAGCCCCTGGCCGAGCACCGGCGCAGCTACTGCAGTATCCGGCGACGGCGCAATCATCGTTGGTGTGAGCGATTCGACCACAGCGCCGTACGGAGAGACATTCATTTGGGATGCCACCAATGGCATGCGCGGGTTGGGCGATCTTCCTGGCGGCGAGGCCACGAGTCAGCCCAATGCAATTTCCGCTGATGGCACCATCGTAGTTGGAGCAGGCAGTACCGATTCAGGATGGGAAGCGTTCATCTGGGATGAGGCTAGCGGAATGCGCGGTCTAGGCGATCTGCCGGGCGGATCCGTCTACAGCTGGGCGAATGGAGTTTCCGCCGACGGGACTACGATCGTAGGAAAGGCGGGATCCGATGGAGGATTCGAGCCATTTCGATGGACCGCCGGGACCGGCATGGTCGGTCTCGGTGACTTGCCAAGCGGGCTTCACGACGCGGCCGCTAGCAGTGTTTCGGCGGATGGGTCGGTCATCGGTGGTCATGGACGCGTCGGCCCGACCCTGAAAGCATTCCTCTGGGATGCAGTATCCGGCATGCAATCGCTCGAAGCTATCCTCACGATGAGCGGCGTCGATCTAGCCGGCTGGCAGCTGCTTTCTGTCAACGACATTTCAGCGGACGGTCGTACGGTCGTTGGTAGGGCGATCAACCCAATTGGCCACAATGAGGCATTCGTGGCGGTGATCCCGGAGCCTGGAGTCTCACTGTTCCTGGGAATCGGTTTAGTTGGACTTTCCGCGTCGTCGAGCCGAAGGCCCGAACGCGTCCACGAGGCCGATGGGATCAGATTACCCGTTTGCGAGAGTTGAACAATCGTGTTCGGTCAGTCCTCCTGGTAAGCCCGAATCGCGGGTGCCCGCTGTGCACGAAGACTCACCAGCTCCATATGATCCCCGCTCGGGAAGGAAGGAGACGGTCCGATGGCCCCCGGAGAGACCCGCCGACCGCTCGCGGGCGAGAAGATCCTGATCACCGGCCCCGCCGGTCGAGTCGCCTTTCCCCTGGCGTCCCGCCTCGCCCGGGACAACGAAGTCTGGGGCATCGCCCGCTTCGGCCAATCCGGCGAACGCGAGCAGGTCGAGGCGGCCGGCATCCGTACGCGCCGCGTCGACCTCGCCGCACCGGACTGGGCCGACCTGCCCACCGACTTCACCCTCGTCCTGCATTTCGCCGCCGCCATCGGCACGACGCTCTCCTTCGCCGACGCGATCCGCATCAACGGCGACGGCACCGGCCGCCTGATGAACCGCTTCCGCAGCGCCCGCGCCTGCCTCGTCGCCTCGAGCCGCGCGGTCTACGCCGAGCCCGTCGACCCCGACCGCCTCCAGCACGAGGACGATCCCCTGGGCGGCGACGCGCCGCTCCCGTACTCCCCGACCTATCGCGTCTCGAAGCTCGCCCAGGAGGCGGTCGCGAGCTTCTGGGCCGAGGAGCTCGGTCTGCCGACGATCCTCGCGCGCCTCAACGTCGTCTACGGCGACAACGGCGGCCTGCCGGCGATGCTGCTCGAGCGGATGAAGGCCGGCCTGCCGATCCCGCTCGGTCCCCACGGCGCGACGCGCGCCGCGCCGATCCATCACGACGATCTCTTCGATCAGCTGCCGGGGCTGATCGCCGGGGCGACGGTGCCCGCGACGATCGTCAACTGGGCGGGGGACGAGCCGGTCCCGATGCGCGAGCTCTGCGAGTACATGGGTCGGCTCACGGGCTGCGAGCCGCGCTTCGTCGTCACGCCCGAAGTCTCGGGCAATCGCCCGTCCGACCCGACGCGCCGGCTCGCGCTCACGGGGCCCTGCCGCGTCGACTGGCGCGACGGCATCCGCCGGATGATCGAGAAGCTGCATCCGGAGTGGCTGGTCTAGTCGGTCGCCCGGCGCGCGGCGATCGTCGGCAGCACGTACCGCGCGCGGTAGTCGGCGAACTCGCGTTCGACCGACGCCGCGTCGAGCCCGAACTGCTCGAGGGTATAGCCGTGGGGCGGGCGGCGATCGCGGCCGTTCTCGGCGATGAATCGCCCCATCTCCTCGCGCACCGGCCCCGGGAGCTCGAGGCCGATCCGGTCGTAGATCCGCTCGACGACGGCGAGCGGCTTCGCGACGACGTCGCCGAACCAGATGTCGATCCACTTCTTCACGGGCGTCGCCGCGCGCACGCGCTCGAGGCCGGCGAGTCGCGCGCGGGCCGTCGCCAGCGCGTACTCGGCGCATTCGCTGGGATGGGCGGTATCGCTCGTGAGCCGGCGCAGCTCGAGGGAGAGGCTCGCGAGGGAGGGCAGGGTGTCGAGCAGGTCGCGGTGGGTCTGGACGATCGTCGCGTTCGGGAAATGCTCGAGCAGGCGGTCGACGTGGAGCATGTGGTGGGGCGCCTTGAGGACATAGGGTCCGACGGGCTCGCCGCGCATCCGCTTCTGCCAGGCGAGGAAGCGCAGCAGGCGCGCATGGTCGCGATAGCTCGCGATGCCGTCCTCGAGCAGATGCCAGCGCATGTAGGAGGGCACGTTGTTCGAGCCGCAGGGCGCCGAGGCCTGGAAGGCGTGCTCGAGGAGCATCATGTCCTCGTCGGGCGCCATCGCGTCGAGGGGATGCTGCGCGGCGAGGGCGGGATTGAAGGCGAGCATGCCCGCGACCTCGGCCTTCGCGCGCTCGATGCGCGGGTCGGGGACGTCTCGGGCGGTGGCGGGATCCCACCCGGGGAGCGGCGCCGGATGGCGACACTCCCACCAGGCGAGGGAGCCCGCGCGCGGGTCGCGGGCGAGGATGCGCTGCAGCAGCGTCGTCCCCGTCCGCGGAAAGCCGACGACGACGAAGCGCACGTCGACGGGCTCGCGCTCGATCTCCGGATGGCGCACGAGCCAGTCGTTCGTCTGCAGGCGCGCGAGCAGGAGCCCGACGATGCGCGTGCGGTGGCCGGCGCGGCCGGCGGGCGTGAGGCGCGCCTCGTGCTCGAGGCTCCAGAGGAGGCGTCGCATCGGCTCGAGGAAGGACTCGTCGCCGAAGTCCCGGAGGCCCGTCTTCGCCCGCGCTTCGGCGAGGAGCGACGCCTCGTCGAGGCGCCCGTCGGGCGCGGGCGCTGCGGTCGCGTTGGAGGGCACCGCCTAACGTCCCGCCACGAGATCGTCGAAGCGCACGACCCGGCAGACGGGCTGCGGCGGATCGACGGCCATGTTCCAGCGCAGGCCCATCGTGCCGTGGGCATGGCCGGCGCTGTCCATCCAGTTGCCGAAGCCGGGATCCCGGGCCGAGACGACGATCCGGAACGAGCCGTCGGGCTCGAGCTTCACGCTGTGTTTGTTGACGGTGATCGGGTGGTAGCGGTAGTCGAGGGATTCGAGCCAGTAGTTGTTGAGCTGGAAGTTCCAGTAGCGGCAGACGGGCGGCTTCGCCGTGATCAGGAGCGCCTCGTCGGGGTCGAGCTTCCAGTAGCCGTGGTAGAAGACCTGGTTCTCGGCCTTGTGGGCCGGGCCGCGCAGGGCGTCGGGCGGCGCGTGGAGCTCGTTGGGGCGCTTCGCGAATCCCGCGGACCAGCCCGTGAAGAGGTCGACCGAGCCCTTCACGAAGACCGAGGCGGCCTGGAAGGCGCGGTCGAGGGCGGCGGGATCGAGGGGCGCCGGCGGTCCTTCGACGCCGAGGCAGTCGATCTCGAGCTCGACCGGGATCTCCGTCGCGCGATCGAGGAAGAACTCGCGCACGATCAGGCTCCCGGTCCGCGGCTCCATCGGGATCCAGTTGCCGGGCTGCGGCTTCTGCGAGAGCAGGATCTCGAAGCGGCCCTCGGCGTCGCAGACGAGATCCGCCGAGTCCATGTAGCCGCTGCAGCCCGAGGGCTGGCCGTCGCCGTAGCTCCCGTAGTAGGTCCCGATGCCGAGATAGGTCGAGGTCCCGCGCCGGCCGCGGATGCGGTACTCGCGGCTGCCGTCGAGGGCGCAGTTCTGGTAGCGGCAATCCGGATTGTCGGCGCCGAGCTTCGCGTCGGCGCGGGCCATCTGGTAGAAGCGCGGGTGCTCGGGGTCGGCGTGCTCGACGAAGCGCTCGAGGGCGACGCGCAGCAGGCGCGAGAGATGGCGGTAGCCCTCGGCGCGGTCGAAGGCATTCGCCGGCGAGGTCTCGCGGAAGAGGGCGCCGCGTGCGTCCTTCAAGGACTCGCAGAAATCGTCCCAGGCGCGCCCGTCGAGGATGCGATCGATCGAAGTCCGCTCGTCCATGCCGTCCCTCCGAAAAGCCGGACTTCGCCCTGTTGGCCCCGCGCGGCGAGGCTACGATAACCCAGCCGGCGAGGTCGGTGAGTCGGAGAGGAGTCGAAGAGATGGCGGATCCGGGGCGCAAGCGCGCCTGCATCGTGGGCATCGGGGAGACGAAGTACGGACGCGACAAGGGCGCGGCCCATACCAATCTCGGCCTCCAGCTCGAGGCGTCGATCAAGGCCATCTCGGACGCCGGTCTCACGCGCCGCGACATCGATGGCGTCATGCCGTTCCAGGGGCTCGCGAACGCCGAGGAGATCGTCGCGAATCTCGGCTGCGACAAGGTCCGCTTCGCGGCGACCGTCGCGATGGGCGGCGCCTCGCCGGTCGGCTCGCTCGCGCTCGCGGCCGACGTGCTCGCAGCGGGGCGCGCGAACGCGATCCTCATCCCGGCGGGCTGGGCCGCCTTCTCCGGCCCCCGGACGAGAGAGCTCGTGCTCGACCCCGCCCGGCTGCCCGGAGGCGTGATCGCCAACGACTACTACTTCCCCCATGGCTACACCGCGCCGATGCAGTGGTACGCGGTCATGGCCCAGCGCCACATGTACGAGTTCGGGACGAAGCGCGAGCACCTCGGCGCGGTCGCCGTCGCGATGCGCAAGCACGCGCAGCTGAACCCGAACGCCGTCATGCGCGGGCGCCCGATGACGATGGCCGACTACCTCGCCTCGCCGATGCTCGCCGACCCGTACAAGATGCTCGACTGCTGCATCGAGACCGACGGCGCCGCGGCCTTCGTCGTGACGACCGAGGAGCGGGCGCGCGATCTCGGCAAGCCGATCGTGCGGGTCGAGGCGGCGGCGGCGGCCCAGCCCCATCCCGCCGACGAGATCACGAACCGCAAGAACATCTTCGAGACCGGCCTCGGCCGCGCGGCGCCCGAGGCCTTCGGCCGTGCCGGTGTGCGCCACGCCGATCTCGACTTCGCGATGATCTACGACTGCTTCACCTTCGAGCTGATCCATCAGATCGAGGAGCTCGGCCTCTGCAAGCGAGGCGAGGGCGGCCCCTTCGTCGAGGGCGGGCGCATCGAGCTCGGCGGCGAGCTGCCCATCAACACCCACGGCGGCCTCCTGTCCGAGGCCCACGTCGTCGGCATGAACCACGTCGTCGAAGCCGTTCGCCAGCTGCGCGGGGATTGCGGCGCGAGGCAGGTCGCGAATGCCGAGCTCGGCGTCGTGACGGGCTGGGGCGATTTCGGAGACGGCAGCGTCGCGATCCTCGCGCGCGGCTGAAGCACGAAGGAGCAGGTCGAGATGGCATCGCTCACGGCGGTCGGCGCCGACGAGATCGGATCGAAGGGGACGGGCGACGAGTTCTACGCCTGGTGTGCGCGCGGGGAGCTGCGGCTGCGGCGCTGCAACGCGTGCCGCGAGTGGTGTCACGTGCCGCGGGTGACGTGTCCGGACTGCGCGTCGACCGACTGGACCTGGGAGCCCGTGAAGGGGACGGGCCGGCTCTACACCTGGACGGTGGTCCACCGCGCCATGCATCCGGCCTTCATGGGCGACGTGCCCTATGCCGTCGTCGTCGTCGAGCTCGACGAGGGGCCGCGCATCGTGTCGGGCATGGTCGACTGCCCGATCGAGGCGCTCGAGATGGAGATGCCGGTCGAGGTGGTCTTCGAACGGAGCGATCGATGGGGCGACCGCGTGCTGCCCCGCTTCCGACGGACCGCGGGCGGTCCTTCGGGCAAGGCGAAGGGAGCCCGGTGATGATGGAGTGTCTGCCGAAGACGATCGCCTTCGAGAAGCGGGGCCACGTCGCGATCTTCACGATCGACCGCCCCGAGGCGCTGAACGCCTTCACCCGCGAGATGCTGGTCGGCATGGACGCGGGCTTCGCCGAGTTCCAGGCCGACTCCGATCTCTGGGTCGCGATCCTGACGGGCCGCGGCGAGCGCGCCTTCTGCGCCGGGATGGATCTCAAGGACGCGCTGCCCCAGATCACGGGCGGCGACGAGATGGGCTACGAGGACCATACGAAGCGCCCCTTCTCCGACGTCTACAAGCCGATCATCGCCGCGGTCAACGGCGCCTGCATCGCCGGCGGCGTCGAGTTCATGCTGGGCACCGATCTGCGCCTCGCCGTCCCCCACGCGACCTTCGCGCTGGCCGAGACGCGCTGGGGCGTCATTCCGACCGGCGGCTCCCACGTGCGTCTCCCGCAGCAGATCCCGTGGGCCGTCGCGATGGAGCTCCTGCTCACGGCCCAGACCATCACGGCGCAGCGCGCCTACGAGGTCGGCCTCGTGAACCGCATCGTCGAGCCCGGCGCGCTGATGCCGGCGGCGATCGAGTGGGCCGAGAAGATCTGCAAGAACGGGCCGCTCGCGGTGCGCACCGCCAAGGAGATCGCCGTGAAGGCGCTCCAGCAGGCGACGCCCTTCATCCTCGAGAAGTCGATCGGCGCGAAGGTCTTCGCGTCGGAGGACGCGAAGGAGGGACCGAAGGCGTTCGCCGAGAAGCGCGCGCCGCGGTTCACGGGCCGTTAGGTGACCTGGACGCTCAGCTACTGCACCCTCGATCGCTCGACGATGTTCGGGATGCCCGAGACCCTCGAACGCCAGACCCGCGCCGCGGCCGCCGCCGGCTTCGAGCGGATGAGCCTCGATCTCTTCAGCCTGCGCGTCCATCGCGATGCCCACGGCGGCGTCCACCGCGTCCGCGAGGCCCTCGACGCGACGGGGCTCGCCGTCTACGACCTGACCGGCATCACGGTCACCGACGACCGCGCGAAGACCCTGGCCGAGCTCGACGAGTTCCTCGCCTTCGCCGACGCGCTCGGCGCCACCTGGATCCAGTCGCGCATGCCGGTCGACAACGCGACCTCGCGCGCGATCTACGCCGAGGTCGCCGACCGCGTCACGTCGGCGGGCTACGGCCTCGCCTTCGAGTACAGCTCCTTCGTGCCGATCCGGTCGCTGCGCCAGGCGAGCGACTTCGTCTCCGGGCTGGCACAGCGCTTCCCCCGTCAGGCGATGATGATCGACTCGTGGCACTTCTTTCAGTGCGGCGACACGCTCGATCGCCTGCGCGACTTCGACCCGGCGCTCTTCGGCTACCTCCAGCTCGACGACGCGCTCGAGCCGGGGCCCGACAGTCGCTTCGACACGCTCAATCGGCGGACGCTCCCCGGGAAGGGGAAGCTCGACCTCGTCGGGTTCATGGCGGCCTGGAACGCGCTCGGCTTCGGGGGCGTCGTGTCGCCCGAGGTCATGAACGAGGACCTGCGCAAGCTCGAGCTCGAGGACTACGTCCAGCAGGTCGCGACGACGACCCGCGACGTGCTCGCGCGGGCGGCGGCGGTCCATCCTCCGCGCGACTGATGTCTTCGGGGCGTGCGGGCGGCGCACGCCGAGCACGGGGCGCCTTCAGGGGAGGCCGCTCGGCGGGCGACGTCGCCCGCATGATGGTGTCGCTCAGAGCGCGGCGCGGCCGGCGGTGATCCCGCCATCGACGAAGATCGTCTGGCCCGTCACGTAGCGGGCGGCATCGCTCGCGAGGAACGAGACGACGTCCGCGATGTCGCGGGGCTCGCCGACGCGTCGGAGCGGGATGTTCCTGCTGCGCTCGCGGCTGCGGTCGCCGCTGTGCCGGTCGGCGGTGCCTTCGGTGACGATGAGGCCCGGGCCGACGGCGTTGGCGCGGATGCCGTGCTCGCCCCACTCGATGGCCATCTGTTTGGTCAGGGAGATCACGGCGGCCTTCGTCGCCGGGTAGATGCCGGTCCCGGGCGAGTTGGTCCAGGCGGCCGCCGAGGCGAGGTTCACGATCGATCCGCCTCCGGCGGCGATCATCTTCGGCGCGAGCGCACGGCTGCAGAGCAGGACGCCGACGACGTTGACACCGAGCACGGCGGCAACGCTCTCGGGAGTCGTCTCGAGCAAAGAATGGAAATGCCAGATCCCGGCGTTGTTGACGAGGACGTCGCAGGACTCGAGGCTCGCGGCCAGGGCGTCGACCGAGGCCCAGTCGGCGACGTCGCAGCGCCGGGCCTCGCCGCCGACGGCGGCGGCGGTGCGCTCGGCGGCCTCGCCATCGAGGTCGACGGCCACGATCCGGTGGCCGTCGGCGGCGAGCCGGATGGCCGTCGCCCTGCCGAGCCCGCGCCCGGCGCCCGTGATCACGGCGGTGCCCATGAAGACGTCTCCCTCGCGTCGTGGGGACGCTCGGGCGGCGACTCTAGCGCAACGGGTCGACTGAATTAGCATGCGGCCGAACGCAACCGAGGAACTCATCGATGACTCCGAAAGTCGACTCTGCCTTCATCCGCCGTGCAGTCGAAGCGTCCGATCTCGCCGCGCTGCGCGCCGCGCTCTACCAGGCGTCCGGCGACTCGGAGCTCGAAGCGCTCGGACCGGTGGCGAAGCTCGGGCCGGAGGAGCGGGCGCGCCTGATCGCGCGGGCGGCCCATCTGCTCGAGACGGAGCTCCCCGGCTACGCAATGCGCGTGCCCTCCGACGTGGAGCTGCGCAAGCTGATGGACCTCGTCCTCGGCGTCCCCACCCGCGACGAGCACTTCGAGGTCCGCAAGGGGATGCTCGGCTTCGAGAAGTTCCCGTTCTCCTTCCGGCCGGGTGGCGCACGGCCGAAGGTTCCGGAGGGCTTCGAGGTCGCGATCATCGGCGCGGGCCTCGCCGGCATCGCGATGGCCGTCCAGCTCGAGAAGCTCGGCATTCCCTACGTCGTCTACGAGCGCCGAAGCGAGCTCGGCGGGGTCTGGAGCGTCCACAAATATCCCGACATCCGCGTCGACACGCTGAGCATCACCTACGAGTACACCTTCGAAGACCAGTACCCCTGGCGCGAGTACTTCGCGCGGGGGGAGGACGTCCGGGGCTATCTCGAGTTCGTGGCGCGCAAGTACGGCGTCGCCCCGCACATCCGCTACGAGCACGACCTCGAGCACGCGCGCTTCGACGAGGAGCGCTCGGTCTGGAACCTGACGCTCCGGCGCGGGGACGGCTCGCGGCTCGAGCGGACGGTACCGGTCGTCATCAGCGCGGCCGGGCTCTTCTCGACGCCGAAACTCCCCGACATCCCGGGCGTCGAGTCGTTCCGCGGGACGATCGTCCACCCGACCCAGTGGACGAGCGAGCACGACGTCCGGGGCAAGCGCGTCGCGGTCGTCGGCAACGGGTCGACGGGGGTGCAGCTGCTCGGGCCGGTCGCCGAGCAGGCGGAGCACGTGACGGTCTTCCAGCGCACGCCGCAGTGGATCAGCCCGCGCGCCAACTATGGCCGGGTAGTCGAGCCGGAGGTCCGCTGGCTGCTCGAGAACGTGCCCGGCTACTGGAACTGGGCCCGCTACACGTCGGCGATCGGGCTCTTCACCTGGCACGAGGACTTCCTGGTCCCGGATCCCGAATGGGAGCGGCAGGGGGGCCACATCACGAAGAAGAGCGACGATCTGCGCGAGATCCTGATCGGCTACATCCGGCAGCAGGTCGGCGATCGACCCGATCTGATCGCGAAGCTCGTGCCCGACTACGCGCCGATGCTGCGACGGCCGGTCGTCGACAATGGCTGGTATGCGGCGCTGACGCGCGACGACGTGGAGCTGGTCACCGACCCCATCGCGCGGCTCACGCCGACGGGCATCGAGACCGTCGACGGCAAGCATCGTGAGCTCGACTTCGTCGTCTTCGCGACGGGCTTCGACGTCATCAAGTACCTCTGGCCCGCCGACTACCAGGGGCAGGGCGGGCGGAGCCTGCGCGCGTTCTGGGGCGACGACGCGCGGGCCTACCTGGGCATGCTGGTGCCCCACTTTCCGAACCTGTTCATGCTCTACGGACCGAACTCGCAGCCGGTCTCCGGCGGCATCTCGCTGCCGTCCTGGTACCAGATCTGGGCCGCCTACGTCGCGCAATGCCTGGTCCGGATGTTCGAGGGCGGCCACGTCTCGATGGCGGTCCGCGAGTCGGCCTTCCGGACCTACAACGAGCGGCTCGACGCCGAGGCCGCGGCCATGGCCTTCGGGAAGGACACGGGCTCCGCGGCGCGCAACTACTACCTGAACTCGTCCGGCCGCCTGCAGGTCAACACGCCCTTCGAGACGGCGGACCTGTACGCGATGCAGAAGGCGCCGGATTTCGGGGACTTCGTGCTCTCCTAGAGAATCCGTTCGTTCCCTGCGCACGACGGGGCGGCCGTCGCATGCTGCCGACGCGGATCGGAGGCCGGTCCGGTTCGAGCGTCCTGCGCGAAGGCCGGGCGGACCGATCTCGTCTCATGCCCAACGCGCCCACGTTCTCCCCTCGGGACCCAGCGACCGGGCCCGCGAGTCGACGCCCCGCGTCTGGTCCCACGGCGATGCCTTCGAGGCGTTCGCCCGAATCTGGGCGCCCCCCACAATTTCGATTGACAGGGGGAATTTTTGATGAGATATCTCACTGAAGATATTCAGTGAGAATCCTCCCTCCAATCCTCCAAATCGGAGGACGGGCAGAACACGATCGACGCCACCGTCCGCCCCCATGCGCCCGGCGAAGGGGAGAGGACCGGGCCGGTCGACCGGGGGCGGATTCCATGCCGGTCTGCGTAGTCGGGATCGAATTGCGCGGTCCGGTGTAAAGGGAGCCGTCGATGTCCGGTTGGATTCGAGTCTCGATCGTATTCCTGGCCAGCACCTTGTGGGCGACAACGAGCGACGCGCAGACCGTGGCGATGTACGGCGAGTACCACGGAAGCAGCGGCATCATCGTGAACATTCCCCAGAATCCACCGACCGTCGGCTGCGTACCGCCGAAGCTGACGGTCCTCCCGCCGTCGCATCTGACGGCGGGTGGTGGACAGACCTTCCAGCATCTCGATCTGCGCCCGACGGGCGTGAACGATGCGCGCTGCCACGATCGCGAGCAGCACATCAACTTCAACACCAGCGCGATGGGCGTATTCAACAAGCCCCGCGTCGGCAGCAAGGGCGCACGCAACGTCGTGAATCCGGCTGGCGGCCTCGCCGTCGGCGATCCCTTCACGATTCCCGCATTCGCGTTCCAGCAGCAGCTCGGTCCGCAGATCGGCATCGTGCTGAACAACGTGACCCGCCAGCTCGATACGACCTTCATCGCGGCGATGCCGGGCATCGACCGCAACGGCCCGAACCCGGGTCCGCTGCCGGCCGGCTCGTACACGATCAAGACGGCGATGCAGCTCGCACCGGTCCCTGCACTGACCCGCATGTTCTCCCAGATGAACTGGCAGAACCCGGGCAACGGCCAGAACAACGGCCTGGCCGTCGGCTTCGCGGCCCGCGCCAACGCCAACACGACACACATCAATACCCAGGCGGGTGGCAACGAGAAGGTGCGCGTCCGCTACATCGCGGGTCCGCGCCAGTTCGGCGGTACGATGGCCCTGCTCCTCGATGGCACGGGTCGCGTCAATCTGGCGGGACCGCAGTTGACGGGCATGGTGCCGGCCTCGTTCAAGCCGGCGGCGGCGACGCAGCCGATCGGCGACAACGACCCCGGCTATCGCCGACGCGATGCGGCCGGTTGGGATCTGACCGCGCCGGCATTCCAGCTGGCGGGCCGGTTCAAGGGTTTCCAGGGCCACGCCAACACGCCGATGGGTGCTCCGCGCGTCGCCCCGCTCTGCACGCAGACGGCCGATCCGCTGAACCTGCTCCCGATCGGCTGCAACGAGATCAACGGCTTCGACACCTACATGAGCGGCATGGCGCCGCTCCCGCCGGGCGGCACGTTCGCCCTGCTGCCGAAGGCGACGTCGGTGAAACACATGTTCGCGCTCACGACGGGTACGGTCTCGATCGTTCGTGTCGCCCTGCGCCAACCGGGGAACATCCACTTCAGCGATACGATCACCGGCATGGGCTACGACACGGTCGGTGTCTCGGCGATGGGCGGCGTCCAGCGCAACGTCGGTCTCGTGGCCGGGGGCTACACGATTCGTTCTTCGCTGGACACCCAGATCAACGCGCAGATGCTCGGACTGAATCTCAAGTTCACGCCGGAGCCCGGTATGGCTGCCGCGCTGGCGAGCAGCATCGGCGTGCTGGGCGCGCTGGCCCGCAGGCGGCAGTCTTTCGCGGGGCGGGGCTGAGTCGGCGGCGAATCCCGATGCGCAGCCCGTGGGCGAGGGCGGAGGGCGATCTCGCGCTCCTACTCGCCCCGGGTTCCGCCGCTGCGCTCGGGATGGAGCGCCGTCAGGAGCAAGTCGACCAGGAGCCGAGCGTCGCTCACCCGCTCGGCCGATGGAGCCACGACGCCCGCCGAGAATCCGAAGACGCTCGTCGAGAGGATCTGCATGAGCTTTTCCGGCGCGAGCTCCCGGTTGATCTCACCCGTCTCCTGGGCCCGGGCCAACGCCGAAGTGAGCGGTCCGAATAACGGATGACGCCACCAGTCCGGGACGGGCCAGTTCGTCCGCACGATCAGCGCAACGGCCTCCCGCTGCAGGTCGAGCGCCACGTCGTCGGGAGCCGCGAGGACCGACTCGACGAACACGTGCAGGAGCTCTCGAAGATTCCTGGCATCCCCCGCCCGGTCGTTGAACGCCTGGACCACGTCTCGGACGAGACGCTGCTCGAGCTCGAGGAGCACGGCGTCCTTTCCCGGGAAATAGCGATAGAACGTACCGACCGAGACGCCCGCGAGTTGAACGATGCGCTCGATCTGTGTCTGGGCGACGCCCACCCGCGCGAATTCCGCCAGGGCGGCCTGGAAGACGCGCTCGCGCGTATCGAGTCGCTGCTGAACGCGCGACGTCGCTCTGGGCTCGTTCTCGAATCCGCCGGACCCGGTCATGCAGCTTTGATCCCTCAATGCAGGCGGCGTCGATCCGTCGCCCCGCTCTCCGAACGATCGCCTCATTGACATCAGTCGATTTTGATGAGATAACTCAGTGAATAATTTCAATGAATGGATTTATTCAGACAGGCCGCATTGCTCGATGTGGACGACGTGGACTCCGATTCGCGGTGCCAATCCGGCGACCCCCACGATGCGAGACACGATAGAAGAGGCAGCGATCGATCACCAAGCTCGGATCGGCTTCAAGCGATCGGAAGTGCCGGCCTTCGGGCCAGAAGCGGGGGATGAGGCGATGATGAAGCCGCGCGATCGGATGATCGAGCTTTTCGTGGCCGCAATCCTGTCGACGATTCCGACGGTCGCGACCGCGGAAAAGCACGAGCGGAACGTCTACTACGGCGATCTCCATCTCCACACGTCGTACTCGACGGATGCGGTCTTCCTGAGCGGCATCCGGATCGGGCTCGACGACGCCTATCGCTTCGCGCGCGGTGAGGCGGTGGATTACTCGGGTCAGTCGCTTCGGCGCGCCGAGCCGCTCGATTTCATCGCGGTGACCGATCACGCCGAGCAGATGGGCGTCGGTCGGGCGCTCTTCGAAGCCGACGGTCCGCTCGCGCAAACCGAGATGAGCAAGGCCCTTCGCGCCGGTCGACACGCGCCGATCGAAGAGGTCGGGCGATTGTTTCAATCGAAGCAGCCGATCGCCGGAGTGGACGTCCTGCCGATTCTCGAAGGCGCCTGGCGCGAAGAGAAGGAGGCGGTCGATCGGCACCATCGCCCGGGCACCTTCACCACCTTCCTGGGCTACGAGTGGAGCTCGTCGCCGAAGAGTCAGAACCTCCATCGCAACGTGATCTTCCGCGGCAACGAGGCACCGCTCCCCTTCAGCTCGAACGACTCGCCGCGTCCGGAGGATCTCTGGACCTACCTCGAACGGAATCGTGCCCGAGGAATCGAGGCCCTGGCGATCCCCCACAATGCGGACGTGAGCAACGGATTGATGTACGCGCTCACGGATTCCGACGGGAAGCCGATCGACGCGGAATACGCGCGACGTCGTGCGCTCAACGAACCGATCGGGGAGATCTATCAGAGCAAGGGACAGTCCGAGACCCACCCCCTCTTGTCGCCGAGCGACGAGCTCGCCGGGTTCGAGCTGTTCGAGCATCTGATGGGCGGACCCGGCCGGCCGCAACGCGGTCAAGTGTCGGGTAGCTACTTTCGCGAAGCCTGGGGGCGTGGGCTCGCCCTTTCCGAACGGATCGGCGCCAACCCGTTTCGATTCGGCGTCGTCGGCGCCACCGATCTCCACAATGGGCTCGCCGACACCCGGGAGGCGACCTATCGCGGTCCCGGGCTGGCGGGCGATCTTCCGACCGACGTCGTGAAGACGCTGCTCGGAACCTCGGAGATACCGAATCCGGTCATCCCCCTCATCGCGACCGGAAGCGGGGGCCTGACGGGCATCTGGGCCGAGGAAAACACGCGCGAGGCGCTCTACGACGCCTTGCGTCGCAGCGAGACGTTCGCGACGTCGGGGACCCGGATCTCGCTTCGCGTGTTCGCGGGATGGAACTATGGTCCCGACCTTCTCCGGCGATCCGACATGATCGCGAGGGCGGAGGCGGGCGGGGTCGCGATGGGCGGCACCTTGACCGACGCAGCGACGGGCCGTTCTCCGCGGTTCCTGATCCTCGCACAACAGGACGCGAAGGGAGCACGGCTCGAGCGCCTTCAGATCATCAAGGTCTGGGTTCGGAAAGGGGAGCCGTCGGAGAAGGTATTCGACGTCGAAGTGGCCCAGGACGGGGCACGAACGCTGGAGGCGATCTGGCAGGATCCCGACTTCGACGCCACGGAGCCTTCGCTCTACTACGTTCGCGTCCTCGAGATGCCGACCCCGCGGTGGTCGACGCTGCTCGCGCGTTCGGCAAATCTGCCTCGGCCGAAGGACCAGCCGGAATCGATTCGCGAGCGGGCCTGGTCGTCCCCGATCTGGTACGAGCCGTCGCGTTCGTCGGCTTCGGCGGGCGAGAAGTCGGTAGCCGATCCGACCTCTCGAACGGATTGAAGGAATTCGGCTCGGGCTGACGGAGCGACGGAGACGAGCGGGGCAGGGTCGCGCGAGTCGGGAGGGGCGGCCTCGAGCAGGCTATGGCACTCCCTGCCGGCGAATCCCTCCCCGATGAAATCAGCGGGGGGCCACCGACCGAAAGCAGCGCTCCCGATTGGACACGGGATTGCTCGCGCCGGTCGTTGGTACCCCCGCTCCTCACAACGCTTGCGCTCTTCCGGCGCCTTCATCGAACCGGGAAGAGTCCTTCAGCCCGCCCGTTCGTCTGCTCAGCCCGCCTTCGGCGTCTCGATCTCGTAGAGCTTCTTCGCGTTGTCCCAGAGCACGCGCCGGCGCATGTCGACCGAAAGGCTGCCCAGGCTCTCGTCGATCGTGCGCTGGACCTCCTTGCCGTAGATCGACGTCGGATGCGGGAAGTCGGTCTCGAACATGATGTTGTCCTTCCCGACGAACTCGAGCATCGCGTCGTCCGGGATCGACTCGAACCAGCAGCAGGCGTAGACCTGGCGGCGGAAGTACTCCGACGGGAGCAGCGGCAGGTCGTTGCGCGCGTTCTTCACGGCCATCGCCTTGTACTGGTAGTCGGCGGACTGGAGCAGGAAGGGCAGCCAGCCGATCCCGCTCTCGACCGAGATGAAGCGGAGCTTCGGGTAGCGCGTCAGGATGCCGCTGAAGAGCAGGTCGAGGACGTGGGCCCCGTTCTGCATGAAGAGCTTCGCGCCGGCGCGGGCAGAGGTCGCCGCATAGCCTTCGACCTCGACGCGGTCGTCGGAGAACTCGTCGCCGAAATCGCCCGAGCCGATGTGGAAGCTGACGGGCAGGTCGTGTGCCTCCGCCGCGGCCCAGATCGGATCCCAGTGCTTGTGGGCCATCAGGGGCAGGCCGAAGCTCTGGGGCTCGCCGGTGAAGAGGACGCCGCGGTGGCCCATCTTCGCGCAGCGCTCGAGCTCCTTGACGGCCGCCGAGACGTCCCAGATCGGGAGCGTCATGACGGGAACGAGCCGGCGCTTGTCGGCCGAGGACCAGTCGATCAGGAAGTCGTTGTAGGCGCGCACGCAGGCGAGCTTCGCCTCGGGATCGTTGAGGCGACCGAAGACCTGGTTGCCGAAGCCGCCGACGTTCGGATAGAGGACCATCGCCCAGATCCCCATCTCGTCCATGTACTTGAGGCGCGCATGCGAGTCGTACGAGCCGGGATGCATCTGCTCGTAGCGCGGCGGATAGGACGGGTAGGGTTCCTTCCAGCCGGCGATCGCGGTCACGCCGACCGAGTTGATCCACTGGTCGCCGATGTACCAGCACTCCGCCTGCTTCTCCGGATCCCACTCGACGCGCGGCACGCGCATCTTCATCGAGGCCGGGACCCGGCTCGTCCAGAGGTCGGCGGGCTCGGTCACGTGGGTATCGGAGTCGATGATCGTGTAGCGGGGCTGGGTCATGGCGGGCTCTCCTCTCGCAGCCGCCCGAAGGCGGGGGTCGCCGGGTTGAGGGTCGGTCGGGTCCAGGCGGTCTCGGTCAGGCCGCGATCCGTGGGCGCTCGATATTTTTGATCAAACATTTGTTCAACGAGCGGCTCCCACAATATAATGGCGCGAGCCGAAGGGCAATCGGGTCTCGGTTCGGGGCAGGGCGCCCCGGTCGACGGCCCGGGCGCCGAGGGGCAGGGGGCTCGTGCCGGTCACCGCGACGGAAAGACGCCTTCTCCGACGACCCGCCACCAGCCGGCCATCAGCTCGGGGACGCGGTGGGTCTCGGGATCGAACCAGTACGGGGTGCCCTTCACGATGTCCATCAGCGTCCGGAACAGGAAGCGGGCCTCGATATCGGAGCGGATCCGGCCGGCCGCGATGCCGGCCTCGATGACCTCGATGTAGATGCGTTCGATCTCGGCGACGGCGTCGCGGAGGTAGAGATAGTGCTCTTCGCGAAAGCTCCGGTTGAGCTCGGCCTGCAGGATCGCGTTCTCGTCGGGATGCTCGAGCAACGCGAGCAGGCTCGCCTCGACCAGCCATTGCAGCTTCGAGCGCGCGTCGCCCTCCCGCGCCGCACAGCGCCGATAGCGCTCGAGCAGGGCGTCGACGTAGGGCCGCATCAACGCGTCGAGGATGCCTTCCTTCGTGTCGAAGTAGTAGTAGAGGCTCCCGGCCAGGACGCCGACCTCTTCCGCGATCTGGCGTACCGTCGTCTCGCGGACGCCCCGCGCGGCGAAGAGGCGACCGGCGGCGGCCAGGATCTCCGCGCGTCTTCGTTCGCGCACCGGTGTGTCTGCAGCGACGACCATGATTCCATGCTAGCGAACGCCTAGCGTACGGCCCCACGGGCCAGGAGGATCCCATGACGACGGCATCGCCCCGCTTCTCGTCCCCGCAGCGTGACGACGAGCGCGACTTCGCCCGCGACACCGCGCTCGCCCGCGAGATGGACCGCCCCGAGCAGGTCCTCGAGGCCATCCTCGACCCGCGCCGGAGAGGCTCGCTCTACCCCTTCCTCCACCGCCTGCGCGCCCTCGCCCCGGCCCATCGGACCGAGGCGCTCTCCGGCAAGCCGACCTGGGTCCTGACCCGCCACATCGACGTCCGCGAGAACCTCCGCAATCCCGACGTCCGCAGCGACGCCCGGGGCGTCGACGTCTTCGACGTGGGACCGGCCGGCCGCCACTTCGTCGAGATGCAGCGCAACACGCTGCTCTTCCTCCCGCCGGACAAGCACGACCAGGTCCGTGCGCTCATCTCGAAGGCCTTCACGCCGCGCTCGGTCGAGCAGCGCGACGGGCGCATCCGCGAGGTGATCCACGAGCTGCTCGATCGCGTCGAGCCGAAGGGCCGCATGGATCTCGTGCCGGACTTCGCGTTCCTGCTGCCGGTGATCGTGATCTGCGAGATGCTGGGCGTCCCGACCGAGGACCTGCCGCGCTTCTACGACTGGGCCCATCAATCGACGGCCCGCGGCGAGATCGGACAGGTCACCGAACGGACCATCCGAGAGGGCGAGGAGGCAACCCTCGGTTATGCGGCCTACTTCCGCGAGCTGATCGAGGATCATCGCCGAAAGCCCCGCCGCGACCTGATGAGCGCCCTGATCGACGCCCGCGACGAAGAGGGCCGCGGGCTGTCCGACGAGGAGCTCGTCGGCAGCTGCTACATCCTGCTCCAGGCGGGCCACGGCACGACCCAGGACCTGCTCGGCATGGGCATGCTCGCGCTGCTGCGCCACCCCGATCAGCTCGAGTTCCTGCGCAAGCACCCTTCGGCGCTCCCGACCGCCGTCGAGGAGCTGCTGCGCTACGACACGTCGGTCCAGATCAGCCAGCGCGTCGCCGACGTTCCGATCGAGCTCTCGGGCGTGCGAATCCCGGCAGGCGAGGTCTGCGTGATCTTCAACGGCGCGGTGAACCGGGATCCCGAGGTCTTCCACGAGCCGGACAAGCTCGACGTAAGGCGCAATCCGAATCCCCATCTCTCGTTCGGGCTCGGGCGGCATACCTGCCTCGGCCAATCCCAGGCGCGCAAGGAATTGCTCGAGGCCTTCGACATCCTGCTCGAGCGCTTTCCGAACATGCGCCTCGACGAGACGAAGCCGCCGGCCTTTCGAGACAGTCTCTTCCTGCGCGGCCTCGCGACGCTGCCCGTCGTGTTCTGAGGGGCGGCGCCACCGTCGGCTCGAGCAGGGCCGCCCCGGCGCGCGTCAGGCGCGCTGGGACGGCTCGACGAGCACGCAGTGGGTGCCGGCGTAGATCGTCGCCATGCACTTGTTGCAGTGGACGCAGAGCGACTCGGACGCTTCGCGGCGGGCCATGCGGTTCACGAGCTCGGGGTCGCGCAGGAGCCCCCGGCCCATCGCGACGAAGTCGAAGCCGTCGGCCATCGCCTGCTCGATCGTGTCCCGGCGGTTGATGCCGCCGAGCAGCACGACCGGCATGCGGAGCGCGGCGCGGAACTGGCGCGCGTGGCGCCGGAAGTAGGCCTCTTCGAAGGGATAGGCGCGGAAGAAGAAGCGGCCGAAGAGCTTGAGGCCGAGGGCGACGGCCCGGGGCATCGAGCGCGCCATCTCGTGGATCGGGGCCTCGCCCCGGAAGAGGTACATCGGATTCTCGAAGGAGCTCCCGCCCGTGAGCTCGAGGGCATCGAGGGCCCCATCCGCCTCGAGCATGCGACCGACCTCGATGCTCTCGTCGAGCCAGAAGCCGCCGGCGACCCCGTCGTCCATGTTGAGCTTCGCGACGACCGCCATCCGATCGCCGGCCGCCGCCTTCGCCGCCTGCACGACCTCGCGGGCGAAGCGCGCGCGATTCACGAGCGGCCCGCCCCAGTCGTCCCGGCGCTTGTTGAGGCGCGGCGAGAGGAACTCGCTCGCGAGATAGCCGTGGCCGAGATGGACCTCGACGGCGTCGAAGCCCGCCTCGCGCAGCCGTCGCGTCGCGGCGCCGAAGTCGGCGATGATGCGGCGGATGTCGGCCTCGCTGGCCGCCTTCGTCCGCTTCATCGCGAGCGGGCTGAAGAGCGCCGAGGGCGTCGTCGCGGGGAGCCCGGCTGCCGCGGCGACCGCGCCCGCATGCCCGATCTGGGCGGAGATCGCGCCGCCCTCGGCGTGGACGGCGTCGGCGACGCGGCGCAGTCCAGGCACGGCGGCGTCGCTGAGCACGAGCTCGTTCGGCGTGCCCATGCCCTCCGGTGACACGGCGCAGAAGGCGACGGTCGTGAGGCCGACGCCGCCCTTCGCCATCCGGCGATGGAACTCGACCAGGCGCGGTGAGACGGTCTGGTCGCCCGTCATGCCCTCGAAGGTCGCGGCCTTCAGGATGCGGTTGCGGAGCGTGAGCGGACCGAGGCGGGCCGGGGCGAAGGCGTCGGGCGGATGCTGCATGGAATCGATGTTGGCGAGGTCGATCCGCGCGCGCCAGACTGGCCCCATGAGCACGCTCGCCATCGTCGGCATGGGTCCCCTCGTCGGCCTCTCGCTCGCCCGCGAGTTCGGGCGCCGCGGTCATCGCGTCGCGATGATCGCGCGGCGCAAGAATGCGCTCGAGGACTTCGCGAAGACGCTCGCGGCCGAGGGCATCGAGGCGCGGGCCTATCCGGCGGACGCGAGCGATCAGGCGCAGCTTCGGGCGGCGTTCGCCGCGATCCGGGCGGAGATGGGGCCCATCGACGTGCTCGAGTACAGCCCGACCGAATGGGGCAACGGCAAGCTCTATCCGCCGCTCGAGACGACGACCGGGACGGCGCTCGGCCATTTCAAGCTGCTCGTGCTCGGCGCGATCACGGCGGTGGAGGCGGTGCTCCCCGACATGCTCGCGCGGGGGCAGGGGACGCTGCTCTTCGCGACGGGGACCTCGGCCCACCGCCCGCATCCCTTCGTGACCTCGATGGGCATCTCGAACGCGGGCGTGCGCAACTACGCGCTGTGTCTGGCGCAGGAGCTCGCGCCGCGGGGCGTCTTCGTGGCGACGGTGGCGATCGGGGTCCAGGTCGAGCGCAACGGGACGAAATGCGATCCCGACCGGATCGCCGAGGTCTTCTGGCGGCTCCACGAGAAGCAGGACGAGAACGACGTGATCTACGCGTAGTGTCCCGTCCCGGGAGCTCGCCGTCGGATCGGCACGGGATACCAACAGGCGAGGAGGGCGACGCATGTGTGACGAGAGGGCATTCGCGGATCACGACGAGTTCGTTCGGCAGTCGGGCGCGCTGACGCGGCGCGAGTTCGGCGTCCTGTCGGCCGGGGTCGGTGCGGCGATGCTCTGGCCCGAGTTCGCGAGCGCGGCGGGGACCTCCGCCGCGGCGGCCGAGGTCGTCGGCGAGGAGGTCGTCGTCACGACGCCCGACGGCCAGGCGGATTGCCATTTCGTGCGCCCGAAGAGCGGGAAGCATCCCGGCGTCATCCTCTGGCCCGACGCCTTCGGGCTGCGGACCTCGATGCGGCAGATGGGCAAGCGGCTCGCGACCTCGGGTTATGCGGTGCTCGTCGTGAACCCCTACTACCGCAAGACGAAGGCGCCCTTCCTGCCCGAGGGCGCGAGCTTCGCGGATCCCGAGACCCGCGAGAAGATCATGGCGATGATGGGCTCGCTCTCCGCCGCGACCCACAGGGCGGACGCGAAGACCTTCGTCGACTGGCTCGACGAACAGCCCTCCGTCGATCGCGCCCGTCGCATCGGCACGATGGGCTACTGCATGGGCGGCCCGATCACCCTGCGCACCGCCGCCTCCCGCCCCGATCGCATCGGCGCCGCCGCCTCGTTCCACGGCGGCGGCCTCGTCACCGACAAGCCCGACAGCCCCCATCGGTCGATCCCGGAGATGAAGGCCGACTTCCTGATCGCGATCGCGGCGAACGACGACGAGCAGGAACCGAAGGTCAAGGACGTGCTGCGCGAGAGCTTCGCGAAGAGCCATCTGACGGCCGAGATCGAGGTCTACGCGGGGGCGCTCCACGGCTGGTGTCCGCCGGACATGCCGGTCTACGACGAGGAGAAGGCCGAGCGCGCCTGGAGCCGGCTGCTCGCGCTCTTCGGGAGCGCGCTCACGAAGAAGGCCTGACGCGACGGCGCGGGCGGAGTCGGCCCGAAGACGGCAGTCCGACGGACGCGGGAGGCGGTGCATGGAATCCCTGGAAGAGCGCGTCGCTCGGCTCGAGCGGCAGCTCGCCGACGCCCTCGATCGCGAGGCGATCCGCGCGCTCGCGGCGCGCTATTGCCACGCGGTCGTCGCCGGCGGCGGCATGCCGCTCGTCGATCTCTTCACCGTCGACGGCTGCATGCAGGGCGACGCGATCCCCGCGATCGGCCGACCAGCGAGCGAGACGCGGGGGCGCGCCGAGCTGATCCGCGTCTACGGCGAGTTCACGACCCGGCTTTCGCTGCGCCCGTTCATCCACAATCACGTGGTCGAGCTCGGCCCCGCCGACCCGCCGACCGGCGCGTCCGGCGCCCTCGCGGGTTTCGGGCGCGACGAGGCCCGGGGCATCTGCTCGGTCGAGATCCGCGCCGTCGAGGACGGCGTGGCCTACGACATCGCCGGCCACTACCACGACCGCTACCGCCGCGAGGACGGCGTCTGGAAGTTCCTGCATCGCCACTTCGTCCTCTACTACTGGGTGAAGGCCCCGCGCTGAGGTCCGAAGATCGGCGCCCGCCCGCGCCGCGTCGAACCTTCGACCCGCTCCTGTCCGCTCTCGACCCGCTCCCGCCCGCTCTCGAAATGGAGTCCCCCATGAAGATCCGCAACGTGTCCCACATCGCCGTCGGCGTCCGCGACATGGACCGCTCGCTCGCGTTCTACCGCGACGTGCTCGGTCTCCACGTCTCCCTCGACGCGATCGAGGAGCTGCCCTCGATCGCCGGTGCACCGCCGCTCCGGCGCCGCGGCGTCTACCTTCGCTGGCGCGAGGGCGCCGACGAGAGCTTCATCGTGCTCGACCAGCAACTCTCGCAACCGCCCTTCGGCGAGCCGCCGAAGACCTTCCAGGTCGGGACGCATCACTGGGGCCTCTGGGTCGACGACGTCGAGGGCATGGTCGCCCGCGCCGAGGCGGCAGGCGTGCCGATCGTCGTGCGACCCGCGAACGGCGACACGCTCGCGTACGGGGAGCCGGCGGGGGGGACGGTGCGCACCGCCTTCCTGCGCGATCCCGACGGCAACATCGTCCAGCTCGACCAGCGCGCGTAGCGCGTCGCGACACGCCGGGAAGCGCCCGAGGGCCGGCGCGTCCCGTGCGCGCTTGCGGGCGCGCGTCGGATCGGGTTCGATCCGCAGGCGCACCGACGCGCGTCCACGCTCCGACGAGAAACCTTCCGACAGACCTCCCGAGAGAAAGGAACCCCCATGCCCGTCTACTTCATCGCCCAGGTCCAGATCAACGATCCCGCCGGCTACCAGGCCTATCAAGAGGCCGCGGCGAAGGCGCCCTTCGAGGGCGTGAAGGTGCTCGCGATGGACGACAAGCCCGAGGTCGTCGAGGGGACGTGGGCGGGGCCGAAGACGGTGCTGCTCGAGTTCGAGAACGAGGAGAAGTTCCGCAAGTGGTACGAATCGCCGGGGTATCAGGCGGCGGCGGCGATCCGCTGGAAGGCCACGAAGTCGAACGTCGTCATGGTCCACGGACTCGGCTGAGATGGCCGGACTCGCGACCGCGACGCTCGGACGCACGGGCCATGCGACGACCCGCCTGGGCTTCGGGGCGATGGAGCTCGGCGGCATCGCCGGCCCGTTGCCCGAGGCCCAGGTGGAGCGTCTGCTCCACGGCGTCCTCGACGCCGGCATCAACCTGATCGACACGTCCCCGACTATCAAGCGTCCGAGGAGCGGATCGGTCGCTTCCTCGCGAAGCGGCGCGACGAGTACTTCCTCGCGAGCAAGTGCGGCTGCCTCGTCGGCCGGACGCCGACGCTCCGCGACGGCAAGCTCGAGCACGACTTCAGCCCGGAGAACGTCCGGGCGGGGGTCGAGCAGAGCCTGCGTCGCTTGAACACGGACCATCTCGATCTCGTCCAGGTCCATTCGAGTCCGTCCCGCGCGGTGCTCGAGGCGAACGGGACGGTCGAGGCGATGCAGGCGCTGCAGCGCGAGGGGAAGGTCCGCTTCCTCGGCATGTCGAGCGTGCTCCCCGATCTGCGGGACCACATCGCGATGGGCGTCTTCGACGTGTTCCAGATTCCGTACTCGGCGCTCCAGCCGGAGCACGAAGAGGTCGTGCGCGAGGCTGCACGGGCGGGGGCGGGGACGATCATCCGCGGCGGCGTCGCGCGCGGGGCGCCCGATCAGGACCCCGATCGCAAGCAGATGCAGGCCTTCTGGCAGACCTTCGTGAAGAGCAAGCGCGACCTGTGGGCGGCGGCGAAGCTCGACGAGCTCGCGGTCGACATGGGCAAGACCGAGCTCCTGCTGCGCTTCGTGCTGGGCCACGAGGATCTCCATACGACGATCGTCGGGACCTCGAAGCTCGAGCACCTGACGGCGAACGTGGCGGCGGCGAGCCGGGGCCCGCTCCCGCCGGCGCTGCGGCTCGAGGTGAAGCGGCGCATCGCCGCAGTGATGAATTGACTCCGAGGAGAAGCGCGTGATTCTCGACATCTTCAACGAGCTGCAGAGCGCGCTCGACTCGTCCCGGCTCGACCCCCGCCGGCTGATCGCCGACACCCTCGACCAGGCCCGCCTCGCCGACGAGCTCGGCTACGGCTGCTGGTGGTCCGTCGAGCACCACACCTCCCCCGAGTTCAGCATGAGCTCGGCCCCCGACCTCTGGCTCGCGGTGCTCTCCCAGCACACCCGCCGCATCCGCCTCGGCACCGCGGGCATCCTCTCGCCCTTCGAGATCAATCACCCGGTCCGCGTCGCCGAGCGGGCGGCCTGGATCGACGTGCTCTCGGGCGGTCGCCTCGAGCTCGGCCTCGCGCGCTCGGGCGGGGCCGAGTGGGAGACCTTCGAGGTCGACCCCGAGACGACGACCGCCTCCCTCGAGGAGGCGCTGCGCATGCTCCCGCGCATCTGGGCGCCCGGGGAGTTCGAGTGGAAGAGCGAGCTCGCGAAGATCCCGCGGCGGGAGTTCGCGCCGAAGCCGCTGCAGCAGCCGCATCCGCCGCTCTGGCAGACGGTCAGCACGCCGACCTCCTCGGAACGCGCCGGCCGCCTCGGCGTCGGGCTGCTCGCGGCCGCCCCCCTCGCGACGCTCGACTACATCCGGCTCCAGCTCGAGGCCTACGATCGCGGCCTCGCCGCCTGTGAGAATCCCGCCGGTGCCTCGATCAATGCGCAGCGCGCGGTCTTCGTCCTGGTCCACTGCGCCGAGACCCGCCGGGAGGTCGTCGAGTCCCGCGCCGCCGAGGCCGCGCTCTGGTTCATGAACGCCGCGCCCTTCACGTTCCGCGTCCAGCGCGACAACTGGTTCACGATCGTCCGCGGCCACGAGAGCCAGAGCGCCGCCGGCAGCCCCGCCCTCGAAGGTCCCGAGCCGCCGCCGACGCCCGAGGAGCTCGCCGATCCGAATCCCACGATCCGCCTGCTGCATCGCCAGCGCGCGGGGTTGCCGATCGATCCCGAGGAGGCGCTCGCGACGATCGAGGCGATTCCGACGGCGGTGATCGGCGACATCGACACGTGTCGCCGCAAGCTCCAGGCGATCCAGGCGCTCGGGGTCGATCGACTGCTCTGCCTGATGCAGTTCGGTCCGCTCGAGCCCGCGCGCATCCTGAACAGCATCCGGACGCTCGGCGAGTCCGTGCTGCCCGGGCTGCGCGGCTGAGCCGGGCGCCATGCGGCGACCGGGCGGCCGAGTTGCGCTCGGCCTGCCGGCCCGCCGCGCCATCGGGCCGCGTGACAATTCCGTTTCCGATCCGCCAAGCTCGGACGTGCAAGGGTGACCCGGCTGCGGGGGTCACCTATCGTTGGGAGCCCGGAGACGGTGCCCCCATCCATGCTTCGCCGATTCGCTCGTCGCCTCCCCACGCTCACGCTTCGCCGCACGGCTCTGCTCGTCGCCGCGCTGCTCCTGCTCGGCCTGGTGGGAGGCGGGCTGCTCTTCACCTCCGTCGTCTGGTCCGGGCTGCCCGACGTCGGCGACCTCGATCGCTACCGGCCGCCGCTCCCGAGCGTCGTCGTCGATCGCCACGGCGTCCCGATCGGTCGCTTCGTCGAGCAGCGAAGGCAGATGGTCGCCCTGCGAGACATTCCCCCCCACGTCGTCGACGCGATCCTCGCCGCCGAGGACGATGGCTTCTACCGCCACTCCGGCATCGACGTCTTCGGGATGCTGCGCGCCGCGTTCGCGAACCTGCGCGCGGGTCGCATCGAGCAGGGCGCCAGCACGATCACGCAGCAGGTCGCGAAGAACATCTACCTGAATCCCGAGCGGACCTACATGCGCAAGCTGCGCGACGTGGCGCTCGCCCTCGAGATCGAGTGGACGCTCAGCAAGGACGAGATCCTCGAGATCTATCTCAACCAGATCTACTTCGGGAGCGGGGCCTACGGCATCGCCGAGGCGGCGATGACCTATTTCGGGAAGCCCGTCGGGTCGCTCTCGGTCTCGGAGGCGGCGCTGCTCGCGGGGCTGCCGCCGGCGCCGTCGCGCCGCTCGCCCCATCGCGATCCCCGGGCCGCCGAGGACAATCGACGCGCCGTCCTCCTGCGCATGCGGGACACCGGCCGCCTCGCCCGGGGCGCGACCTCGGTCGCCCTCGGCGACAAGCCGGAGATCGTCGAGCTCGTCGATCGCGAGCAGTTCACCGACGCCGCCTACTTCGTCGAGGAGGTGCGCCAGCAGGTCTTCGAGGCGCTCGGCTCCGAGCTCGTCCTGCGCGGCGGGCTGCGCATCGAATCGACCCTCGATGCGCGCATGCAGCGCGAGGCGGTGGCTGCGGTGCGGCGCGGGCTCGAAGCGATGAAGAAGGACGGTGTGCGCGACCGGCAGGGCCGGCCGGCGGAGGGCGCGCTCGTGGCCCTCGACGTGAAGTCGGGCGACGTGCTCGCGATGGTGGGCGGCTCCGACTTCGGCCGGAGTCGCTTCAATCGCGCGGTGCAGGCGAAGCGCCAGCCGGGCTCCGCCTTCAAGCCCTTCGCCTACGGGGCCGCCCTCGAGCTCGGCTATCCGCCGAACGCGACGCTCTACGATTATCAAGTCGAGTTCCGCGATCGCAAGACCGGAAAGTGGTGGAGGCCGAAGAACTACAACGGCGAGTTCCGCGGGCCCGTCAGCATGACGGAGGCCTTTGCGCGCTCGCTCAACAATCCGACGATCCGCCTGGTCGAGGAGGTCGGCGTCGATCGAGTGATCGACTACGCGCGCCGGGCCGGCATCCGCTCGAAGCTCTCCCGCGATCTCGGGCTCGGCCTCGGGACGAACGAGGTCACGCTGCTCGAGCTGACCTCCGCCTACGGGACCTTCGCCCGGGGCGGGCGCAATCGCGATCCGCGCGTCGTGCGCCGCGTCGTCGACGCCGACGGCAAGGTCCTGCTCGAGGACGTGAAGGCCGCGGACCTGCCGCCACGCCAATCGAAGAAGCGCATCGGCTCGATCGACGCCTATCTCACGACCTACCTGATGAAGGAGGCCGTGCGCGCCTGGTATGGAACGGGCCACGGTGCCGCCCGCCTCGGGACCGGCGTCGCCGGCAAGACCGGCTCGACCAACGAGAACCGCGACGCCTGGTTTCTGGGCTACACGCCGGAGATCGTGACGGGCGTCTGGGTCGGCCACGACGACCGGACCCCGATGGCCCGCCATCGCACCGGCGCCGGGGCAGCGCTCCCGATCTGGACGGCCTTCATGGATCAGGCGCTCGCGGGCCGGAAGCCCGGGGAATTCGCGGTGCCCGACGGCTTGCGCTTCGCGGGCGTGAGCTCGGAGACCGGGGAGTGGGTGCGCAGCACGGTGCCCTACCCGGGCTGGGTCCCGGTGGCCGCGGATCGCAAGGTCCGGCGCGCTCGCTTCGTTCCTTCGCCCTGGCCCGAGGAAGAGGCCGTCGCGCCCGCGATCGCCGCCGGGGTGCCCGGCGCGCCGGCGGTGGGCGGTGGCCTGCCCGACGGTGTCGGGGCCGCGGGATCGGGCGCGGCGATCGCCGCGGCCGGGCCGTCGCCGGCGCCGGTGGGCGCGGGACCGCCCGTCGATCCGACGGCGGTCTCGGACTCCGGAGCTGCGATTCGCGAGGCGGAGTCCGCTCTTCCGTCCGTCAGGACAGAGCCGACGCCGTGAAGCGCGGCTCGGGCTGGCGACCCAGCACGAGGGCGAGCATCGAGTTCATCGTCGCCTCGTCCTGATCGAAGGCGCCGTGGGTTCGGGCGGCGGTCCAGGCGGCGTCGCGAGGGCTCACGTGATGCGTGATGCGTCCCTCGAGACCGGCGGCCGGGAGCCGGTCCAGGAACTTCGCCATCCCGAGGATCGGCTCGACCGCGTCGCGGCGCTGATAGGCGTTCGAGACGAGATAGAGCAGCGACTTGCGGTAGATCTTCGCGACGTCGTCGCCGGCCTCGGTCGCGTCGTCGAGCAGATAGTGGTGGAGCGCCGCGACCCGTCCCGAGGCGAGGGCCGGACGGATCGCCGCGTCGAAGAGGGCGTGGGTGCAGGCCGGCGCGAAGAGGATCAGGTTCTCGATCACCGGCCCGCCGAGGGCCGCCCAGCGGGTGAGCGCGTGGGCATGCCAGATCGAGCCGGCGCTGTGGCCCACGAGATGCAGGCGCGGGCGCTGCTTCACCGGCATCGCCGCGAGCAGCCCCGCCAGGGTCGCGAGCGCGTGGGAGCCGGCCCGGTCCTTCGCCTCGAAGGCGCGCTCGGCGTCGCGTTGCATCTCCCGCCAGAGCGCCGCGCCGACCGGCCGGGTCAGCCGTTCGAGCACCCGATCCCACCAATCGCTCGCGGCGCCGACGCGCGCCTCGACCTGCGGGCGCTTGCCGACCAGCAGATCGCGCAGCTCCTCGGCGAGGCCCGTCTCCCAGATGAAATGAAGCGCGTGGACGTCGTTCGCGTCGAAGACCGGGCGCCAGCGTGCGACGCGGCGGGCCGCATCCTTCACGTCGTTGAGGCCGCCGTGGGCGTAGAGCAGGAGGTGGGCCGGAGGCTTGCCCTTCGCCTCGCCCTGGACGGCGCGCCGCAGGATGTCCTCGGCCTCGCGCGGCCCGCTCGGATAATCCCCTTGCGATTCGTAGAGACCGTCGTCGACGTGGAGGTAGTGGTCGCGGATCGCGTGCCGTGGCGGTCCCGAGGTCGAGAGCCGCGTCCCGCCGGCGGAGAGCGTGTACTTGCTCGAGACGGGGTGGCTCTCGGGCTCGAGCGGCAGCGCGAGGCGGGCGACCCAGAGGTCCCAGACGTTGCGGTCGAAGTCGTCGTAGCGCCAGAGGGCGACGCCGCGATAGCGCCTCTTCCCGGATCGGAACCCGCCCCAGTCGGGGCCCCAGGAGTTCTGGACGAGGAAGCCGTGCTCGGTGTAGCCGACGAGGGCGAAGGCGTGGCCGCCTTCTTCGTCGGCGGCCGGATCGAACGGGATGATGCCGCCAACGGGATCCTGCCAGCCGGCGTGGACTGCGGCCGACGCGAAGACGGCGCCGACCTCGCCGAGCGCCGCGTGGACGTCGGTGCGGCGGGGCAGGATCCGATAGTAGGCGCCGAGTCGGACGGCGAGGGCGTCCTGCTGGCGCTCGGCGGTGAGGAAGCCCGGATCCTCGGGATCCCAGGGCCACGCCGCTTCGGAGCAGACGCCGTTCTTGTGCCAGCCCTTCATCGCGCCCCGGGCGCTGCTCCAGTCGTAGCGCTGGCCCGGCCACTGGTCGTGGCGCTTCGCCATCTCGAAGAGCATCCGCGGGCTGACACGCCCATGCGACGGCGAGCGCCGCGCGGTCGGGCGCTTTCCAGAGGCCAACCTCTCCGATGGGAGCCTCTCCGATGCGAGCCTCTCCGATGCGAGATAGTCGATCACGGCGGCGAGGCCGAAGCCGGTGCAAGCGCCTTCGCTTCCCTGGTCGAGGATCGCGAGGCGTCGGGGATCGGGCATCAATCGGGGAGCGAGCGGGATCAGCGCCGGGCGGTAGATCAGGTCGCGGAAGTCCATCGAGTCGCGACGGACGTCGCGCTTGCGGGCGGGGCTCCGCCTGGTCTTCCGTTTCGGATTCCGATCAGGCTTCCGTTGCGGCTTCCGCTTCGAGGTGGGCGCGGCGGCGCGGGCCACGGCGACTACCAGGAAGCCAGCTTCTGGTTGGCCATGGCGGAGAGGGCGAGCGGCGATTTCGGGGAATTGAGGCCGCCGTCGACGTCGAGGATCGCCCCCGTGATGTACGGCGCGTGGTCGGAGCAGAGGAAGGTCGCAGCGGCGGCGATGTCCCGCGGCGTGCCGAGTCGGGCGCCGGGGGTCCAGCGCAGGATCTCCGACTCCATCTCGGGATGGGCGCGGAAGAGGCCGTCCTCGAGCATCGAGGTCCGGATCGACCCGCTGCGGATCGCGTTGACGCGGACCTTCGGGGCGAACTCGAGGGCGAGCATGTTCGTGATCTGCTCGAGCGCCGCCTTCGCCGCGCCGTAGGCGACGCCGCCGTAGTCGGCGAGGATCGCCATGCCCGAGGAGATGTTGACGATCGCCCCGCCGCCGACCTGCTGCATGTGGGGCAGCGCGAAACGCGAGAGATGGAGCGGCGCGATCGCGTTGAGCCGGAAGCAGTCGACGATCTCCTCGTCGCTCGATTGCAGAGTCGAGTAGGCGCCGCCGGCGCCGGCGTTGTTCGCGACGAGATCGATGCGACCGAACGATTCGATCGTCGACGCGACGAGGGCCTTCAGCTCGGACTCGACGCGGGCGTCGCAGGCGAAGGCCCGTGCCGCACCGCCCGCCGCGCGGATCTCGGCCGCGACCGCTTCGATCTGATCCGCGGAGCGCGCCGCACACACCACCGACGCGCCGCAGCCCGCCCACGACCGGGCGATCTCGCGCCCGATGCCGCGGCCCGCCCCCGTCACGATCGCGACCTTGCCCGAGAAATCGACCCGCATGGTACTCCTCTCGTTCCCATCGTTCCCATCGTTCCGCGCGCCCCGCGCGTCGGTCACGGTCGGCGCTTCTCGCGTGCTTGCGCGACGCCCGCTGCTCCGCTTCGTGCTGTTTAGCATCGAATCCGGGTTCCGACCGGGAGAGGCCGGCGGGCACCCGTCCGGAGCCCCGCTTGGCGCGAAAGTCGATGGTCTGCCCCATGGGCGCGTGATAGGATGCGCGGGGTCGTCGCGTGCGTCTTTCATGTTAAGGGCTCGCCGGCCCGGCTCTCTCCGTCCGTACGGTCACGCGAACGCCGCGGTCGACGCGGGTGAACGGCTCGGGGCGGGGCGCCGATCGAGGAGGACGAGTTGAGCGGACGAGCCGATTGCTTCTACGACCCCTATCTCGCGGAGCATCAGGATCGCTCCCATGCCATCTATCGCCGCCTGCGTGACGAAGCGCCCATCTACCACCATCCCGAGCGCGGCATCTGGGCGATCTCCCGCTTCGAAGACGTCTGGAACGCGACGCTCGATCTCGAGACGCTCTCGACCGAGGGCATCGAAGAGATGCAGACGCTGCTCCCGATGCTGAACTTCATGGACCCGCCGCGCCACGATCGGCTGCGCGCGCTGGTCTCCCGGGCGTTCACCTATCGGCGGGTGAACGAGATGGAGGGCAGGGTGCGGGCGCTCGCCCGCGAGCTGCTCGACGCGCTCGACGGACGTGATGTCTGCGAGTTCGTCCGGGCCTTCGCCGAGCCGCTGCCCGGCCAGATCATCGCCGAGATGATCGGTGTCCCGCCGGAGCGCCGCGAGACGTTCCTCTCCCATACCCGCTGCATGCTGACGACCGATCCGTCGAAGACGATCACGGAGTCGATCGAGGAGCCGTCGAGGCGCATCTACGAGGAGTTCGCGCTGCTCCTCGACGAACGGCGGAGCAAGCCGGCTTCGGATCTGATGAGCGCGCTCGTCGCCGCGGAGATCGACGGCGAGAAGCTCGCCGACGAGGAGATCCTCGGGTTCTGCTACCAGCTGATCGTCGCGGGCAACGACACCACGACGTCCTTGATCGGGAACGGCACGGTGCTCTTCGCGCAGCATCCGGAGCAGCAGGCGCTGCTCGTCCGCGAGCCGGGTCGGATCCCGAACGCCGTCGAGGAGGCGCTGCGCTTCGAGCCGCCGGCCCAGGCGCTGCCGCGTCAATCACGAAAACCGCTCCAGCTCCACGGCCGCACGATCCCCGCCGACCAGCGCGTGCTGCTCGTCTGGGCGGCGGCGAACCTCGACGAGCGGGAGTTCGAGGCGCCGGAGCGATTCGACGTGACCCGCAAGATCACGCGCCATCTCGCCTTCGGCCACGGCGTCCACTTCTGCCTCGGCGCCTCGCTCGCCCGGATGGAAGCGCGCATCGCCTTCGAGGAGCTGCTGGCGCGCTACCCGGACTACGCGCTCGTGCGCGAGCCCGGGTGGGTCCACTCGCGCTGGGCACGGGCCCACGGAGAGATCGAGCTCGCCCTGGGTCGACGGGCGGATTGACCGGCGGATCGAAGGGCGGATCGCCGACGGACGGACGACGGACGGACGGCGGACGGACGGCGGACGGACGGAGGGAGGTCTCGATGACGCGGCGCAGTGACCGGTCTACTTCCAGCAGTCGGGCGTGCGTCCCGTCCGCGCAGTTCGTCGCGCTCGTTGCGCTCGTCGCGCTGAGCGTGCCCGGGGCGTCGCTCGCGGCCGATGAGCGCGCGGCGGGGAAGGCGGCCGCTGCGGGCCAGGCCCCGACGGCGAGCGCGGCCGCCGCGCCGAGCGCGAGCGGCGAGCCCGATGTCGCGTTCGTCCGGGACGACGAGGATCGCCGGCTCGAGGCGGCTCACCAACGCCTCGTGCAGGCGGTGGCCGAGGCGGGCGAGATCGTGATGCGGCATCCCTTCTATCGGGATCCGTTGAACCGGGCGAGCGGCTTCGCGTTCCTCTCGAGCATGCTGATCGCGGCGCTCGAGGAGAGCGTGATCCAGGATCCGGACTTCCCGCTCTTTCGCATCCTCGACTTCCGGATCCGGGAGGGCGGCGACAACCCGGACCAGCGTTATGCGTTCACCCGCATCCGCGGCGACGCGACCTATCGGATCTGGGGCCGGCTCGGCGGCGAGCGCGGTCTCGAGCTCCAGGTCTACGCCGGCGAGCCCTGGCGCAAGGGCGGCGGGCGCTCGGTCTCGACGCTGACGTTTGGCGACATCCGCTTCGACGCGGATGGGCGCTTCGAAATCTTCCTCTCGCCCGAGAAGCAGGGCGCGAACTGGCTCGCCAACGCGTCGGACGCGACGGACCTGATCGTCCGCCAGGTCTTCAGCGACTGGGAGAAGGAGACGCCCGGCGAGGTCCACATCGATCGCGTCGGCTTCGAGGGCCGGACGAAGCCCGTCGCGACCCGCGCCGAGATGGCGGCGCGCCTCGAGCGGGCGGCGGCCGACCTGACGCGCTCGGTCGCGACCTGGCCCGACTTCGTCCTCCACGGCTACATGGCGTCCCGCCCGGCGAATACGCTCTCGCTCCCCGCCGATCCGACCGCCGTCGGCGGTGTCACCGGCCGCTACATGAGCACCGGCCATTTCGAGCTCGCCGAAGACGAGGCCCTGATCGTGACGCTCTGGCCGATCGACGCCCGCTACCAGGGCATCCAGCTCGCCGATCCCTGGTTCTCGTCCCTCGAGTATGCGAATCGCCAGACGAGCCTCTCGGCCGATCAGGCCCATCGCAGCCGCGACGGCGCCTATCGCTTCGTCGTCTCGTCCCGGGACCCGGGCGTGAAGAACTGGCTCGACACGGCCGGGCTGCCGAGAGGCGCGATGCTGATCCGCTTCGACGGGTCCCCGCTGAAATCGTTTCCGAAGGCGAAGGCGCCGGCGGTCGAGAAGGTGAAGCTCGCCGAGGTCCGGGCGAAGCTGCCGCAGGACACGCCCGACTTCTCGCCGGCTGCCCGGGCGTCGGCGATCGCCGCCCGCCGCCGCCACGTCCAGATCCGTTTCGGGAACTGACGCGCGCCGTGATCGACTTCGATCCCTACGGCGACGCGTTTCTCGACGATCCCCATGTGGTCTACGCGCGCCTGCGCGAGGAGAGCCCGGTCCATTTCGTCGAGCGCTTCGGGGCGACCTTCCTCTCGCGCTTCGACGACGTCTGGGCCGCGACCCAGAGCCGCAAGCTCTCCGTCGCCGGCGGGATCACGCCCTCGCAGCTCCTGCTCGGAGCGCCGGCCAACCCGAAGATGCCGAGCCAGATGGATCCGCCGCGGCATACCGCGATGCGCTCCGTCCTCTCGCCCCATTTCCGCCCGGGTGCCGTCGCCCGCCTCGAAGGCGAGATCCGTGCGCTCGCCCGCGCGCGCATCGAAGCGGCGCTCCCGACCGGGCGCCTCGACGTCGCGGCGGAGCTCGGTGCGCCGATCTCGGCGCATGTGGCGTGTCGCGTCGTCGGCTTTCCGATCGAGCGCGCCTCGGCGCTCTCCCAGCGCGTGAACGCCTTCTTCCATCGGCGCGCGGGCCAGCGCGGCGAGACGGAGAAGGCGGCGGAGGCGGCGGCTGCGCTCTACGCCTGGGTCGGCGATTTCGTGGCCGGACTGCGGGCGGAGCCTGCGCGGGCGACGGGGATTGCGGCGGATCTGATCGCCTGTCGCGTCGAGGGGCGAGCCCTCGACGACGACGATCTGGTCCATGCCGTCGTGAATCTCCTGATCGCGGCCTCCGACAGCTTTCCGAAGGCCCTGGCGGGCGCCGTCGCGCGACTGGCCGAGGCGCCCGATCAGCGGCGCGCGGTCGTGGCGGATCCGGGGCTCGTGCCGGGGGCGTTCCTCGAGTCGGTGCGGATCGATACGCCGACGCAGTTCCAGGGGCGGACGGTCCTCGAACCGATCGAGTTCGGTGGGCGCACGCTTCGCTCCGGCGAGCGGGTCTGCTTCCTGTTTCCCGCGGCCAACCGTGATCCGCGGGAGTTCGACGCGCCCGATCGCTTCGACATCCGCCGCAATCCGCCGCGGACCCTCGCCTTCGGCAACGGCATCCATCTCTGCCTCGGGAGACCGCTCGCGCTGCTCGAGGCGCGCATCGCCCTCGAGGAGCTCCTGGCGCGCATCCCCGAGTACGCGCCGATTCCCGACGAGGCCCGATTCGCCCGCACGGAGTACGTGCGCGGCTGGCTGCGATATCCGATCGAGTTCGAGAGGGCGATGCCATGAAGACTTCCATCCTGCGACCGCACATCACCGGCGAGGCGGCCCTGCGCGTCTGCGACGCGGCGCTCGCGAAGGCGCGCGCCGAGGGCCATGCGGTCGTCGTCGCGGTCTTCGATCCGAGCGGCGTGCTCGTCGCGTTCGTGGCGGAGCAGGGCTCGCCGCGGATCTCCCATGCCGTCGCCCGCGACAAGGCCTTCACCGCGGCGATGACCGGCATGAGCTCGGCGGCGTGGAAGGCGATCATGGACCAGATGCCGCAGAACGAGCGCGAGATCGTGCTCCGGGCCGAGGGCTACGTCGGGACCGAGGGCGGGCTCCCGATCTTCGAGGCGGGCCAGCTGATCGGCGGCGTCGGCGTCTCCGGCGCGGCGACGGGCGGCGACGACGCGCGCTGTGCCGAAGCGGGTCTCGCGGCGCTCGGTGCGAAGGCCTGATCGGCGCGAATCGAACCGGGGACCGAGCGGTCCGGTCTAGTCGCTCTTCGCCGTGCCCTCGACCGGCGGCGCCGCGAAGACCGCGTGGACGCCGCCATCGACGGGCAGCGTCACGCCGTTGACGAAGCTCGCCTCGTCCGACGCGAGGAAGACCGCGGCGTGGGCGATGTCTTCCGGCGTCCCGAGCCGGCCGACGGGGACCTGGGCCTCGAAGCGCCGCAGCCCGTCGCGGACGGTCGCGAGCCAGGCCAGGAATTGCGGCGTCGCCATCGGCCCCGGGGAGATCGCGTTGGCGCGGATTCCGAAGCGCCCGTAGTCGGCGGCGATGCTGCGCGCCAGCGAGATCACCCCCGCCTTCGCCATCCCGTAGACCGCGAGATGGCGCACCGCCCGCAGCCCCGCCCCCGACGTCGTCATCAGGATCGAGCCGCTCTGCTGCTCGAGCATCACGCGCAGCGCCGACTGGGTCCCGTAGAAGACCGAGTCGAGGTTGAGCGCGATCAGGCGCTGGTACTCGGCGAGGGAGACCGACTCCGTCGGCTCGGGCACCGCCCCCCCCGCGTTGCTCCAGAAGACGTCGAGTCGACCCAGGTCGCGCCGCGTGCGGGCGACGAGCTCGTCGACCTCGTCGGGCTTCGTCACGTCGGCGACGTGGTCGACCGCGCGGCCGCCCGCCGCGACGATCTCGGCGGCGACGGCCCGGGCCGTGTCGGCGCGGACGTCGTTGACGACGACGGTGGCGCCCTGTCCCGCAAAGAGGCGCGCGCCGGCGGCGCCGATGCCGCTGCCGGCGCCGGTGATGATCGCGATCTTGCCTGCCAGTCGGTTTCCCATCGAGCGAATCTACCACGCGGCGGGCGCCGGGCGACCGGTCTCGTGCGATGTCGGTCGACGCTCGCGAAGGCGGTCGGCCGGGCGCTCGAGGGGGTGGGAGCGGGGCGTGGCTTTGTGCCAGACTCGCGTCTCTTCGAAGGGGAGGGCGGTGTGATGGTGAAGCTGGGGACGAATCTTCCGGAACATCTGATCGGGACGGACCAGGGGGCGCTCGTCGAGTTCCTCTCGGGCCTCGAGAGCCTGGGCTACGGCTACGTCACGATCGGCGACCACGTGCTCGGCGCCGACACCAGCGTCCGCCCCGACTGGAAGCCCTTCCATGGCCATCCGCCCCTCTACGACCACCGCATGGTCTGGCACGAGCCCCTCGTCCTCTTCGGCTACCTCGCCGCCCTGACCCGGACCCTCGAGCTGTGCACCGGCATCCTGATCAGCCCGCAGCGCCAGACGGCGCTGCTGGCCAAGCAGGCCGCCGAGGCGGCGGTGCTCTCGGGTGGGCGGATCCGCTTCGTGATCGCCGCGGGCTGGAACGACGTCGAGTACGAGGCGCTGAACGTCGACTTCAAGAAGCGCGGCAAGATCATGGAGGAGCAGTTCGTCCTGATGCGCGAGCTCTGGAGCAAGGAGATCGTGAACTTCAACGGCCACCACCACACGGTGACCGCCGCCGGCATCAATCCCCTGCCGCCGGGGCGAAGAGTCCCGCTCTGGGTCGGTGGGCAGTCGCCCGTCGTCCTGAAGCGGACGGGGCGCCTCGGGGACGGCTGGTTCCCCTATTACCCCTACTTCAGCGAATCACAGGTCCGCGCCGACCGCGAAGTCATCGAGAAGGCCGCGAAGGCCGCGGGGCGCAAGCCTTCCGACATCGGCATCGAGGGCGCGATCTACTTCGAGGACGCGCGCTTCCCGATGCCGAAGGATGGCCGCAAGCCGCCGCACGCCCTCGAAGAGTGTGTCGAGTATGCGAAGTGGTGGAAGGCGTTCGGGGCGGATCGTTTCTGGGTGACGGCGCCCTGGGCCGAGCTCGGTCCGGAGGAAACCGGAGTCCGGGTCGAGGGAAAGGCGTGGAGCGGCGTCGAAAAGCGGCTCCGCGAGCTCGAACGCTTCAAGCAGGCCATCGGTCCGGATTTCTGATCGGCGACGCGCCGACGGCGCATGCGCCGCAAGACTGGGTTTCGTTTCCCAATCACTGAGCATCGATCGACCCTCGATCTACGGCGAACGCCGATCACCGATCTCACCGATCTCCCATCACCCAGCGTGGAGCGCGGACCGAAGCATGCCGACCATAGTTCCTCGCATTTTCCCTCTTTCGGTCCGGCGGGTTGCCCGATAAGTTGCGGTGTGCCCGCCGTCACCATCGTGCTTCCCGTCTTCAATCGAGTGCAGGTCGTCGCCCGCGCGGTGGACAGCGTGCTCGATCAGTCGTTCGAGGACTTCGAGCTGATCGTCGTCGACGACGGCTCCACCGACGGGACGGTAGAGCTGGTCGCGGGGTTCCTCGATCCCCGTATCCGTCTGATCTCGATGCCGCAGAATCGCGGCGCCTGCGCGGCGCGCAATCGCGGCATCGAGGCCGCCCGGGGCGAGGTCGTCTGTCTGCTCGACAGCGACGACGTCTACCGCCCCGACAAGCTCGCGGTCGTCTGGGACCATTTCGCGCGGAGCCCCGAGCTCGACCTGCTCGTGGACTCCTTCATGTGCCACAAGGCGGTCGCGTCGAAGCGCCGGACGAAGGCCAAGCGCAACCCGCCCGACCTGACGGGCGCCGCCTTCCGCGCCGCGCTCTTCGAGCGGAGGATCGCGAAGGCGACGACGGCGCTCTCGATCCGGCGCCGGGCGCTCTTCGACGTCGGCCTCTTCGACGAGAAGCTCCGCCGGCGCCAGGACCTCGACCTCGTCCTGCGCCTCGCCCGCGAGCACGTCTGCCGCTCGACGGATCGGATCCTCTGGGAGAAGCACGAGAGCGCGGACGCGATCTCCCGCGACCACGGCCTCTTCCTGCAGGCGTCGATCGACATCTGCGTGCGTCACCCGGAATACCTGAGGGACCACGGCGCCACGCTCTACCGCGACCTGCGCAGCCATTTCGCGTGGCTCGCGAAGAGGGGGCATTGGCGCAGCTTCGCGCGGGATGCCCAGCGCTATGCGCGCTTCGCGCCCTTCGACTATTCGCTCGCGCGACTGCTGGTCGATTCGAGGGTGTCGCGGTCCTCGGCGCCGGCGAGGATCCAGCGCAGCCGCGCCGAGTCCGGCAGTCCATCGAGGACGGCCGACGTCAGCTGTGCACCGGCCAGGGTCGAGTAGTAGATCCAGGCGACGGCGAGCGAGGCCGGGACCTGCCAGACCGGGAGGCCGACCTCCCTGAAATGGCCCAGGATGCGGCGGGTCGAGCGGTAGTTCTTCTTGAAGAAGACCTGACCCGCGTAGCCCAGCCGGGCGAGCCGGCCCGCGCCTTCGTAGCGGGCCTTCGCGTCGCGATCGAGGCCCGCCTGGACCGCGCGCCAGAGGATGAAGACGAAGCCGGCATGGGGCGCGTGGAGGACGAGCGCATCGGGCGTCCGCAGGAAGCCGAAGCCCCGCGCGACGATGTCGGCGAGCCAGATGCCGCACTGCTTCTTGAAGGCGGCCGTGTTCGGGAAGGGATTCGCCTGGAAGAACGCGGTCCGCACGGCGAAGTTGTTGGCGTGCATCTGGACGCGGCCGCGGGAGCGCGTGTGCTCGCTCGGCAGGTCGAAGATCCAGACCATCGCCATCGTGCGCGAGAGCAGGTCGAAGTGGGCGAGGGAGGTGACCCCCGCGACCACCATCAGGGTCGGATCGACGAAGGGCGCGAGCAGGCCACGCAGCCAGCCCGGCTGGGGCGAGGCGTCGCTGTCGAGCAGGATCGTGAAGGGCGTCGTCGAGAGCTCGACGCCGCGGTTCTTGAGCCGGTAGTAGGTCAATCCATCCGTCGCGACCAGACGGAGCGTCGCGCGCTGCTCGAGCTCGGGCGCGCTCCGGGCGAGGCCGCGGCGGATCGATTCGGGGTCGATCGCGTTCGCGTCGTAGAGATAGAGGACCGTCGGTCTGCCACGGCCCGTCGCCTGCTCGCGGGCGAGCTCGGCGTCGAGGGCGGTCAACGCCCGGTCGGTCCAGCTCGTCCCGACGTCTCGGGGGTTCTCCCATTCGATCGCGATCGTGAGCGCGTCGAGGTCGAGGCCGCGGTCCATGCCGCGTTCTCGGTCGAGTTCTGAGCCGGTCACGCATCCTCCTCGAGTCGGCGTTCGATGGATCAATCGCCACCGAAAACGCCCGGCGCCAGACGACGGACGGGTTTAAGCTAACGCATCGGAGTGGACCCATGCTCGATCGGATCTCCTGGAATCTCACCCGCAAGGCCGATCGCTTCCGGGAAGCGGACGTGATCGTGCTTTCGCTCGGGAAGAGTGGTCGGACCTGGCTCCGCGTGATGCTCCACCAGGCGCTCTCGCGAGAGCTCGGCATTCCCTTCGATCCGATCCGGCTCGAGCCCGGGGCGAGCGGTGCGCCGCGGATCGTCTACAGCCACGAGCTCGCGACCCATCTCCGGCAGGCACCCCTCGGCAGCCAGCTCGTCGGCAAGTCGATCCTGCCGAGCTCGATCGCTCGCGAGAAGCGCCTCGTCGTGCTGGCCCGGGATCCCCGGGACGTCGTCGTCTCGAGCTACCACCACAAGACCGAGCGCTCGAAGAAGACGTCGATCGCCATGGCGGAGTTCGTCCGGCATCCGCGCTTCGGCATCGAGGGGCTCGTCCGGGTCCTGAACCGCTGGCGGGTCCGGTTCGCGGATCATCCGCGCTGTCACTGGGTCCGCTACGAGGATCTGAAGCGGGACGCGGACCGCGAGCTCGCGCGGCTCTTCGCGGCGATCGAGGTCCCGGTCGGTCCCGAGGCCATCCGCGGCGCCGTCGAGTTCGCGCGCTTCGATCGCATGAAGGCGGCGGAGGCGTCGGGGGACCACGCCGACATGCGGCTGCGACCCGGAGATCCCGCGCGACCGGACTCCTTCAAGGTCCGGCGTGGCCAGGTCGGCGGCTACCGCGACGAGCTCGATCCGGCCTCGGTCGCGTGGCTCGACGCGGCGGTGGCCCGTCTCGATCCGGCCTACGGCTACGGACCGGGCGCCGGCGCCGAGCTCGCGCGTCCGGTCGGCCCGACGCTAAGCGCCTGACCAGGCGAGCTCCTCGCGCCGTGCCACGATGCGCCAGCCCTCCGCCGTGCGGCACAGCCGATCGTCGTAGAAGAGGCCCGTCGTCGTCAGCGTACGGACGCCGCCGCGCTCGACGGTCACGTAGCAGACGACCGGGACCCGCGTCGTCGCCTCGTCGCCGCGGAGCTCGAGGCGCAGGCCGCCGGTGATGCGTTGAGCCCGGGGCATCGAGGGCGCGAGGGACGCGAGCCACGCGCGATACGCCGGATAGCCCTGCTTCGGGACACCGAAGTCCGAGAGATCGATCTCGGCATCGGCCGCGAATGTCGTATCGTAGAGCGCGAAGTCCCAGGCCTCGGCCGCGGCGAGCTGGCGGTCGTAGAGGTCGGCGATGGCGAAGCGGTCGTTGATCTCGGCGAGCGAATGGACGCGATCCATGGGTTCCTCTCTCTGGCGATGGCCGGAAGCGATGGCCGGAAGCGATGACCGGAAGCGAGCATCCGGAGCGGGGTCGCGGTGTCCCATAGCATGATCGCGGAAATTCCGGGGGAGCTCGCCGCGTGGATCGAGGCGGCGACCGGCGGACGCATCGTCTGCGCGAAGCGGGCCGGGGAGGGCGCGAGTCGCCAGGCCTGGGCCGTCGATCTCGCAGGGCCGGCGGGCGACGAGGCGCTCTTCTGCCTGCGCGACGCGGCCGGGGGCTCCGGCGGCTCGATGAAGGACGCCGCGATCCTCGGCGCGCTGGCGACGACGGAAATTCCGGTGCCGCGCGTGCGCGCCGCGAGCCCCGAGCTCTCGGCGCTGCTGCTCGAGCGGCTCCCCGGCCGCAGCGATTTCCCGGCCGTCGACCTCGAGTCGGAGCGCGAGCCGACCGCCCGCGATCTGATGCGGCTCACGGCGCGTCTCCATGCCCTCGATCCCGCGACCCTCGACATCCCCCATCTCGGCCGCCCCGCTGCCGGCGCCGACCCCGCCCGCGCCCAGCTCGCTCAGCTCGCCGGGCTGCTCGCGACCCTCGGCGACGACGCGCTCCCGCTCCAGCGCTTCGCGGCGACCTGGCTCGAGCGTCGTCCGCCCCGGGCCGAACGGACGAGTCTCGTCCACAGCGACATGGGCCCCGGCAACTTCCTCTACCAGGGCGGCCGCGTCACCGGGCTGCTCGACTGGGAGGTCGCCCATTGGGGCGATCCGATGGAGGATCTGGCCGCGATCGCGGTGCGCGACATGGCGACGCCGATCGGGCCGCTCGCCGTTCGTTATGCGGAGTACGCGGCCGCGGGCGGCCCGAAGCCCGATCTCGCGAGCATCGCCTGGTATCGGGTGTTCATTCTCGCGCGCAACACGACCTTGATCGCCCTCGGGCTGCGCCGTGCCCTCGAGCCGGCCTCGCGGGCGCCCCTCGAGCGCTTCCAGCTCCTGCTGCTCCGCGCGCTCGCCCTCTGCCTCTGCGACGTCGTCGGCATCTCGCGACCGGAGGCCGATCCCGCCGAGGAGGCCGCTCCGTCGGAACCCCCGCGTCGGACGCCGTCGCGCCTGCTGCATCCGACTCGTCCTCGCCGGACGCGCCGCACGCCGACGACGCCGCGCTCGTCCGCGGCTTCGCCCTCGACCTGCACGCGCGCGCCCGGGCGGATGCGGACCGCCTCGGCGAATTCCTCCACCGCCTTCCGCAGAGGCTCGTCCCAGCATGATCACGGGCATCGATCCCCGGCTCGTCGTCTCGTCTGCCGACGACGATTTCCACCGCCCGACCTCCGCCGATCCCCGCTGGCTCGAGACCGTCTGGTTTCCGTTCTGGATTCCGGAGGAGGGCATCAGCGTCTACGCCCGCATCTGGTTCCGACCCAACGCCGGCGAGCAGGGCGGGGCGGTCCACGCCTGGCGAGGCACCTCGCAGATCCTCGCCTACGACGGCTGGACCGAGCGCTTCGCCGGCTTCGGCGACCTGCGCGATCTCGCGCTCCCGAGCGGCTTCCGGCTCGTCTGCCTCGAGCCGCTCACGCGCTACCGCGTCCTCCACGCGAGCCGCGACCTCGACGTCGACGTCGTCTTCACGGCGCGCATGGAGCCCAATCCCGTTCCGCCCGAGGAGTCGCCCGGCATGTTCGCGGGCCACCTCGAGCAGCCCGGGCACGTCGTCGGGAGCGATCCGCATCGGCCCACGACGCTTCGCGGTCGATTGCGGCAGCGTGCGCGACCGCTCCTGGGGGCCGCGCGAGGCGCGGAGCGACCTGCGCCTCGGCAACGCCCACGGCACCTCGCGCACGGGCGAAGCCTTCTTCGTCTACGTGAATCCCGATGCCCGGGGCATCGAGCGGATCACGAGCGGCTATCTGCTGCGCGACGGGCGCGCCGCGCGGATCGTCGAAGGGCTGCGCTTCACCGAATGGGATGGCAATCATCCGAGGGCGCTGCGGATCGACGCGCGGGACGCCCTCGGTCGCGCGCTCTGCGCCGAGGGGCGCTGCGTCAACCGCCAGGCCGTCGACGCCGGTCACGACGTCTACGCGGTCCTCAACCAGGTCGACTGGCAGGTCGAGGGCTCGCCTTCGCGCGACGTCCTCGGCGAGAACCACGACGTCTGGTCCCGCAGCGCCTGGCTCGCCGCGGGGCGCGCGCCGCTGCCGAAGCGTTAGGCGCGAGCGCTGCGCTCGACGCGCCCGACGCGCGTCAGTCGGGCTGCGGCCGTGGGTACATCGTCTCGAGCAGCGTGTCCCAGGCGTCGTCGTCCTCCGTCGTCCGCAGTCGGATCAGCTCCCGGGCCATGTCGCCGATCACGACGCGGGTCGGGGCAGGGACTCGCGTCGCGGCGTCGAGGCAGGCCTGCGCGATCTCCTCGACCGTCGAGGCGCCCGGGACCTCGCCCGAGAAGCTGCCGGAGAGCGCCGCCTCGAGGCCCGCCGTGAAGGCGGCGTAGGCGCCCGTCGGTCGCCCCACGAGCTTCGCCAGGGCCGTCGAGCCGTAGCCGCTCGCGACGAGCCCCGGCTCGAGGACGACGACGTCGATCCCGAAGCGGGCGACCTCGAAGCGCAGCACGTCGCAGACCGCTTCGAGGGCGTACTTCGAGGCGTGATAGGCGGCGCCGCCCGGGAAAGTGATCCGACCGCCCATGCTCGAGATCATCAGGATGCGGCCCCGCCGCCGCTCGCGCATGCGCGGCAGCACGCGCTGGGTCACGGCGATCGTCCCGATCAGGTTCGTCTCGAGCTGGGCGCGGAAATCGTCGAGGGAGAGCTCTTCGAAGGCGCCCTGCTGTCCGTAGCCCGCGTTGTTGACGAGGACGTCGAGGCCGCCGTGGTCGCGCTCGATCTCGCCGACGACGGCTTCGATGGTCTGCGGGTCGGTCACGTCGAGGGCGCGCGCGACGCAGCCGGCGGCGACCAGGTCCGCCAGGGCCTCGGGTCGTCGGGCGGTCGCGAAGACGCGGAAGCCGGCGGCGGCGAAGCGGCGGGCCGTGGCGGCGCCGATGCCCGAGGAGCAGCCGGTGACGAGGACGGTCCCGCTCACACGCCCGCGCATTCCTGCGCGACGGCCTTTCTCGACGACGGTCCCCGCGAAGAAGGCGGGATTCGAGTCGGTGTAGAAGCGTGCGGCGTTCCCGAACGCGAAGGCCTTGAAGTCCTCGCGGGAGAGCCAGCCCTTCTCGACGTTCTCGTAGGCCTCGACGAGGACCTCGCGCATGTCGGGGACGTCCCAGTGGCCGATGTCGGAGCTGAACATCGCGCGGAGCGGGCGGCCATGGGGCGTGCGCGCGCGGTCGAAGGCCATGCTCGTCAGCGGATCGTCGGCCTCGCAGCCGAAGGCGAAGCTCGGGACGTAGAGCTCGACGAGCTCCTCGGCGCTCCGGATCTGCATCCGCTCGAAGTCGTCGAAGGGGCCCGCCTGGGCGAAGGCGCCGGCGGCGACGCCGATCTGGACGCCGCCGCGGGCGACGAGCGGCTTGCCGTACTGCTCGAGCAGGCGACCGACCTCGGCGACGTCGATGCGCTTCGGGTCGTAGCGGTGGACCGACTCGATGTTGCGCTTCTCCCAATGGGAGAGGAGATCGCCGAGGAGCCCGACGGCCCAGTGGACCCCGCCCTCGAGCAGCGCGAGTCGCAGCGCGGGGAAGCGCCGCGTCACGCCGCCCATCACCAGCGACTTCGCGAGGGCTTCGCCGGAGGCCGCGAAATGGCCGATGTGGTTGTGGGCGTAGTTCGTGGGCGAGCGGCGGAAGCCGATCCCCATGGTCGAGGAGTGGGCGGCCAGCGAGACGCCGAGCTCGATCGCCCTTCGCCAGAAGGGATCGTAGTCGTAGGCGCTGTCGAGGCCGTAGGTATCGAACCAGACGCGATAGGGCAGGCCCGGCCGATCGGGGACGACGCGCTCGGCGAAGCTCGGGATGAGCACCGTCTTGAGGCCGAGCTCGAGGACCGCGTGCTCGAGGGCCTCGATGCCCTCCTGCGGCGTATGGAGCGGGACCACGGCGGCGGGGGTCAGCCGGTCGGCGTAGGGCGCGAAGATTTCCGCCGCATAGCGATTGAGGGCGCGACAGGCGCCGCGCCGATTCTTCTCGTCGCGCACGTGGGGGAAGACGAGGCCCGCGCTCCCGTACATGACGGCGAAGTCGAGGCCGATCTCGTCGAGCCGCTCGTAGAGCAGGCCGGGCGCCATCGCCGTCGCGATGTCCCGCGCGTTGTCCGCCGGGATCGCCCACCAGGGCCCGCGCACCGCCTGGCCCCGATCGCGCTCCGACGCCGGCAGCCGCTCGACGGCGAGCGTCCCCGTTCCACAGGCCGCGTCGGCGTAGAGCTCGATCACGTCGGCGATGCCTTCGTCGGCGAGAAAGGTCGCCAGCGCCGGCGCATACTCGACGTAATGACCGTCCGCATCGATCACCGGATGCGTGAGTCCGGCCCGAATCGCGCGCACCCGTTCGACGAGATCTCCGCCCGACATCGCATGCCTCCTTCCAGCGCGCCCGGAGCCCCCGCGTCACTCGCCCGGGGGCCTGCGCCGCTCGCGCCCGCCGCCGACTCAGAGCAGCGCTTCGACGTCCTTCTCGATCTTCTCCGGGGTATCCACCGAGCCGTAGCGCTTCACGATCTGGCCGTCCCGATCGAGCAGGAACTTCGTGAAGTTCCACTTGATCCCCTCGGTGCCGAGGATGCCGGGGGATTCCTTCTTCAGGAATTTGTAGAGGGGATGCGCGCCTTCGCCGTTGACTTCGATCTTCGCGAACATCGGAAAGGTCACGTCGTATTTCGTCGAGCAGAAGGTCTGGATCTCGCTCTCGTCGCCGGGCTCCTGATGGCCGAACTGGTCGCAGGGGAAGCCGAGGATCTCGAGCCCCCGGTCGTGCAGCCGGCGATACAGGGCCTCGAGGCCCGTGTACTGCGGCGTGAACCCGCATTTGCTCGCGACGTTCACGATCAGGAGCACCTTGCCGCGGTAGGCCTCGAGGCGCTCGTCCCTGCCGTCGATCGTCTTCGCCTGGAAGTCGTATACGCCCATGATGGCCTCCTCGCCTCGTCTGCCGCAGACTAGGGGCCCGGTTCCGACGGGGCAACCGGACGGCGAGGCCCCGGGCCGCAACGAAAATGGAGCGCCGAGTGGAGAGCCGAATGAAGATCTCGATCGCCTGCGCACCGGGCCCGCAGACGCGCGCCCTGGCCGAGCGAGCCGAAGCGCTCGGCTACGACCGCATCTGGCTCTTCGACTCGGCTGCGCTCTACGAAGACGTCTTCATCCATCTCGCGCAGATCGCCGAGGCGACGAGCCGGATCGGTCTCGGCACGTCCGTCCTCGTCCCGAACCTGCGACACGTCATGACGACCGCCTCCGCGATCGCGACCGTCGCGCGCCTCGCCCCCGGCCGCCTCGCCTGCGCCTTCGGCACCGGCTTCACCGCGCGCGCCGTCCTCGGCCAGAAGGCGCTGTCCTGGAAATTCACGCGGACCTATCTCGAGCAGCTGCGGGGCCTGCTCGCCGGTCGCGTCGTCGAGATCGAGGGGCGCCCCTGTCAGATGATCCATCGCCCCGAGCTCGCGCTGCCGCGGCCGATCGACGTCCCGCTGCTGCTCTCCGCCTTCGGGCCGAATGGCCTCGCGATCACGCGCGAGATCGCCGACGGCTGGATGGGCTTCGCGGCGCCGCCGGAGCGCTTCGACTGGGCGGTGCAGATGGTGACGGGCACCGTGCTCGATCCGGGCGAGTCGCCCCAGTCCGAGCGGGTCGTCGAAGCCTTCGGTCCGTGGCAGGTCGGCATGTACCACGCGACCTGGGAGTGGAATCCGGCGGCCGTCCCCTCGCTTCCGGGCGGGCAGGTCTGGCTCGACGCGATCGCGGCGGAGCGGCCCGAGCGCGAGCGCCATCTCGCCGTCCATCGGGGCCACGTCACCCATCTCTCGCAGGCCGATCGCAAGGCGCTCGCGACCTTCGGCGGCCAGATCCCCTGGAACGGCTGGGTCGACGAGGCCGAGGCGATCCGCGCCCGCGCGCGCCAGGCGAAGGCGGCCGGGACGACGGAGCTGCTCTTCGTGCCGTCGGGGGACGATCTCGAGCGCGAGGCGGAGGCCTTCTTCGAGGCCGTCGGATCGGCGGGGATCTGAGCGCGGCGCGCAGGCGCCGGAAACGGAGCGGGCGATGGACCAGATCCTGAACTTCGTGCAGCTGACGGATTCGATCGGCACCGCCGGCCAGCCGACGGCCGAACAGTTCCGCGACATCGCGGCGGCGGGCTACTCGGTCGTCGTGAACCTCGCGGTCCCCGACTCGCATAACGCCGTCGCGAACGAAGGGAGCCTCGTGACCGCCACGGGGATGACCTACGTCAACATCCCCGTGAAGTGGGAGGACCCGACGCTCGCCGACCTCCAGCGCTTCCTCCGGACGATGCGCGCCTTCGAGGGCGAGAAGATCTTCGTCCACTGCGCGATGAACATGCGCGTGTCCGCCTTCATGTTCCATTACCTGACGCTCGAGCAGGGGCTGCCGCCGGAACGGGCCCGCTCACCGATCCTCGAGAAATGGGCGCCGAAGATGGACGCGGTCTGGCAGCGTTTCCTCGCGCTGACGCCGGAGGCGGTGCGCGGGAAGCGCTGAGGGAGTCGCGAAGAAGGCTTCGGATCGGCGCGTGAGCGGCCCCGCCTTTCCCTGGCTCCGAGTCGGATCGTAGTCGGGACGAGATTGGCGAGGGGCCTCTGCCCCATTCAGGGCGAGTGGTCTCGGGGAATCCCCCGTGACCCGGTCGGGCGCTTCTTCGCGCGGGCGGGCGCTTTCGGTTCCGCTTCAGCTTGCGGCCGTGCTGCACGATATGCGCAGCACGATGGACCCGAATCCCCGAATCCGATCAGGCCGACCGATGACTCCGCGCGCGCCGTCGCGATCGCGAGGAGTGCGATTCGGACTCCTGGCCCTCCTGCTCACCGCCTGCTCGCCGCCCCCCATGGACATGCCGAAGGAGCTTCTCGGCACCTGGGTGACCGACGATCCGCGCTACCAGGAGCGCACGCTCGTGCTCCGCCCGGATGCCGTCGTCTTCGGGACCGGCCCGCTCACGACCGACCGACATTCGCTGGTCGCGGTCGAGGCCCTCGAGCCGAACGAAGGCTGGACGCCCTATCGATTCTCGTTTCGCGAGTCCGACGCCGAAGTCGCGACGCTGGAGCTCGCCTATCGCGTCGGCGCGACGCCCGAGCTGCGCCTGCGCAATCGGACCGAGATCTGGCGACCCGAGGGCGCGATTCCGGACCCGACGAAGGCGATCGAAGCGCCGAAGAAGAGCTGGACCGACGACTGGATGGTGAGGGAGAGGGGCGATGGCTGAGCAGGATCCGTCACGCAACCGGCGCACGCTGCGAACCTTTCGCGGTCATCTCTGGATCTCGGGGAGCTTCGCGACGCTCTGTTTCGCCATCGTGCTCGCGCTCTCGATCTTCCTGCCCATCGCGATGCAGCTGGGCCGGACCGACCTGCGAAGCGCCGAGGCCTATGGTCTCGCGCAGCATTTCCTCTTTCTGCACTCGGCGCTCTGGCCCCTGGTGCTGCTCTCGCTGATCGCTTCGGTCGTGACCGCGAACGTCCTGTTCCAGCGGATGAAGGAGCCGCTCGTCCGCTACGTGCGCTGCTACGAATCGATCGCGAACGGAACGATTCCCGCCCAGCTGACGATTCGGGCGGCGGACTATCTCGCCGAGGAGACCGACGCGCTCAATGCGATGATCGCGTCCCTTCGGCTGCAGCAGGCCGTTCGCATCGAGGCGGTCGGGCGACTTCATGAGGCCGTCGCAGATCTCGCGGCTCGCGAAGGCTCCGAACAAGTTCTCTCGGAGCTCCAGGACATCGCCAAACGCCTGTCGGCCGCTCCGACCGGACGACCTGCGTCGACGCGCTGAAAATCGTCGCTTCCGCGGCGATCGGGGCTACACGATCGTCGAGCTCGCGATCGTGCTCTCGATCGTGGGGATCCTCGCGGCCGTCGGCGGCAGTCAATATGCGAGCTATCTCGATCGGGCGCGTACGGCGCGGGCGATCGCCGAGCTGCAGGCCATCGCGAAGCAGCTCGAGCCGCTCCCGGACGAGGACTGGACCTATCCGGCCTCGCTCGCGGACGTCGGCGTGACGATGCTCGATCCCTGGGGCAATCCCTATCGCTATCTCCTGATCAGCGGGAACCTGCCGCGCGGGCTCTCGGATGCGACGGACGGGCTGCCCGCGGTCGCGGCGCCGGGTGGAGGGAGCGGCGGCGGCGCGGCTGGCGGGAACGGCGGGAGCAACGGCAGCTCGGGCGGGAATGGTGGCAGCGCAGGGGGAAGCGGCGCCGGCGGTGCACAGGGTGGCGCGACCGGCGGCGGGGGACGGGGCGGCGGCGGCTCCATCATGGGGGAGGTCCGCAAGGACCGCTTCCAGGTCCCGATCAACAGCGACTTCGACCTCTACAGCTCGGGGCCCGATGGCGAGTCGCGGGGGCCCCTCAGCGCGTCGGTGAGCCGCGACGACGTCATTCGCGCGAACGATGGCGCCTACTACGGCGTGGCCGAGGAATTCTAGCCCGATGGGCGGCCCTCGAAGCGCCGCGCAGAGTCGCTTCGGCCTGCGGATCATCGCGGTCTTCACCGCTTGCGCCCTGGTCCCGATCCTCGTCTTCGCCGCCTTCGCGTATGCGCGTACCCGCAATCAGCTCGAAGCGAACGCCGTCCAGGCTCTCCGCCGCGAGACGAAGGACGTCGCGATGCGCTTGATCGAGAGGTTGGTCGTCGCCTCCGATGTCCTGAGCCACGCGGCCGGCCATCGGGATGAACCGACTGAGCAGCTCGACGCGTCCTTCGACTCGGTCGTGCGACGCGAGGTCGCTGGCCTCGTTCTGAACCGGGAGCAGCGCGCCGATTTCGAGCGGGGCGTGCCGGTCCTGATCGACGACGCGGGGGATCCCGTCCACCCCTTGAAGCTGATCCTCTTGTCCGGCGAAGACGAGGTCCTCGTCGGGGCCGTTCGATTCGAAGCGCTCCTGTCCCCCGACCGAAATCACGCGGTCCAGCGCTACTGGATCGAAACCGAAGCCGGGGAGCTTCTCTATGCGGCGGACTCGGATGGTCGGACGCGGTCGTTGGTCGCGCCGCATCCGCATCGCGCGGTGCGCGAACGCATCGATCTGGAGGAGCGGGGCGACCACGAGATCGCGATGATCTGGCCGGCGTTTCTGCGTGGACATCTCGAACACGACGGTCTTCGCGTCGGGACCGCGATTCCGCGCGAGGTCGTCCTCGCGCCGCTCGAGGATTTCGAGAAGGCCTTCCTGGCGGCCGTCGCCCTGGGCTTCCTCGGCAGCGTCGCGATCGCCTTGCATCAGATCCGGCGCCGGATCGAGCCGCTCGACGAGCTGATCCGGATGGCCCGCTCCGTCGCGGCCGGCGACTACGATGCGCGCGCGGTGATCCGATCGGACGACGAGTTCGACGAGCTCGGGCGGGCGTTCAATGCCATGACGAGCGAGGTCGCGGACCACGTCGCGAATCTCCGCAGGCTGACCGGCGCCGGCGGCGAGATGCTGCGGGATCCCTCCCATGGCGCCGTCGCCGCCCACCTGGTGAGCCAGGCCGTCGAGATCGCGGGCGCCGACCTCGGCGTCCTCTTCCGCGTCGACGCGGACGACTCGGAAGAGGGGCGCGGGACCACGACACCGACTCGGGTGACCAGCGTTGCGCGGCGCGGCGGGGAGGTCGTCTGGCCCGAGGAGCTCGCGGGCGTGTCGCTCGCGGTGCAGAACGCCGAGAGCGGGGCGCCCCTGATGCTTCAGCGTGCTCCCCACCGCTCGGAGTACCTCGATGTCTGGGAGACGTTCGAGCGCGTGGTCGGCGCGCCGGTCGAGGGGCTTCTGATCCTTCCCTTGCGCACCGGCGTCGGCCCGATCACGACCCAGCTCGTGCTCGCGACGACGCGACCGCCCTCCGAGGTGCCCTTCAGCGGTCGTCGCTATCACTCGGTCCGCATCCTCGCCGACCAGGCCGCCGTCGCGCTCCGCGTCGCCGATCTCGTGACGAATCTCCGGGGCCTCTTCGAGGGCGTGATTCATCTGACGGTCCAGGCGATCGACGAGAAGTCGCCCTACACGGGCGATCACTGCAGGCGTGTGCCGATCCTGACCGAGCAGATCGCCGATGCCGTCGACCGGACCGAGACGGGTCCGTTCAAGGACTTCATGCTCTCCCCCGAGCAACGTTACGAGCTGCGGATCGCCGCGCTGCTCCACGATTGCGGCAAGGTCGCGACGCCGGTCCACGTGATGGACAAGGCGACGAAGCTCGAGACCATCATGGACAGGATCGAAGTCGTTCGCGACCGGGGCGAGATCCTGCGCCGAGACCTCGAGCTCGCCCGACTGCGAACACGTCTGGAATCGCTCGGGGGATCGGGGAGCTTCGACGATCCCGATCTGCAGGACTCGATCGCGCGGCTCGAGGACGACCTCTCCTTTCTGGAGAAATCCAATGCCGGGGGCGAGTTCATCGACCCGAAGGCCCGGGAGCGGATCGACGCGATTGCGGTGCGCCATGTCTGGCTCGACCGCGCTGGAGAGACTCGGAGCCTCATCACCGAGAGCGACCGCGAGAACCTGAAGATCGGCCGCGGCACGCTCAATCCCGAAGAGCGCTCGGTCATCGAGGGCCACGTCAGCACGACCATCCGACTGCTCGAGCGCCTCCCGTTCCCGCCCGAGATGGCCCGCGTCCCCCACATCGCCGGTGCCCACCACGAACACATCGATGGCAGCGGCTATCCGAAGGGCCTCGCCCACGAACAGCTGGATCTCCAGTCGCGGATCCTCGGCCTCGCCGACGTCTTCGAGGCGCTCACCGCGAAGGACCGCCCCTACAAGGCAGGGCGGACCCTCTCCCAGACCCTCCGGATCCTCGAGGCGATGGTCGCCGACGGCCACATCGACGGCGAGCTGCTCGCGATCATGCTGCGCGAGAAGGTTCATCTCCACTACGCCGCCGAGCACATGAGTCCCGAGCAGATCGACGGGGAGCACCGCGACGAGCTCGAGCGACTGACCGCTCCCTGGGCGGAGCTCTGACGCCGGCCGCTTCTGTTCGGCGCGATCGGAATCGAATCGGCGCTAGGCAGCCTGCCGCGCCGCGATCCGGCGGTCGATCTCGGCATGGAGCTGCTGGATGCGGCCTTCCTGCTCGGAGAGCCGGATGACGTCGCAGCCGGCCGAAGCGAGCCCGCGCTGGACCAGCGACATGTTGGCCACGTCCTGCTCGAGCACCTCGCCGAGCTCCGGCGCCGCCTCGGTCGTGCGCCGCCGCGGGGGCCGGGTCGCCCCGGTCAGGTCGGCGTCCGGCTCGACGCCGAAGAACGGGGTCGGTCGGATGCCGGGGCGGGTCGCGCGGACGAGCGTCCAGACGTGGAACGTCGAGCGGCCGGGATCGACGGCATCCGGCAGGAAGCGCATGACCTGGACCGCCTCGGGCAGGGCATTCATCGCGAGGTTCGGAAAGATCGACGGGTTCCAGTTGTCGACGAGCTGGTCGTCGCTGAAGCAGCGGTAGTCGACGCCGAAGGGATTGTCGGCCCGGCGCTTGGCGGCGCGGAGCGCGTCGCGGACGTCGAGGGCCGTCCCCTGGAATCGTTCGGGATCGACACCCGCGACGGCGAGGATCTGCTTCATCGCGGGGGTCAGCGTCGTGCGGTCGGCGAGGCGCGGGCTCGGGATCGAGAGCGGGCTGATGACGCGGCTGTGGCCGCGGGGATAGTAGTCGTACTGGTTGTGGAGCTCGTCGATCGAGTCGACGATCTGGGGATGGGTCGCGTGGGTATGGTAGGGCTCGAGGAAGGCCTCGCTCGCGACCTTCCAGTTGCAGTCGACCGCGACGGCGACGTCCTTCACGAGCTTGAGCTCGTCGAGGGCGTAGGCCTCGAAGAGCTCGGGCATCGGCGCGAGATGCTCGAGCAGCGGCGGCGCGTCCGGGTCGAGAGCCACGAAGACGAAGGGGCCCCAGGTCTCACAGCGCACGGGTCGGAGATCGACGCCGCCCTCGAGGGTGCGCGGATCGAAGAGCTCGCGGTCGGTGACGCGGCGATTTCGGCCGTCGACGTCGTAGATCCAGCCGTGGAACGAGCAGACGAAGCTCGAGCCGCTGCCGCATGCCTTCGCGACGAGCTGGCGGCCGCGGTGGCGACAGACGTTGTAGAAGGCACGCAGAGCGCCGTCGCGGCCGCGCACGACGACGATCGATTCGTGACCGAGGTCGTAGCGGACGAAGTCGCCCGGTCGGACCAGGTCGGAGACGAGCCCCGCGCAGGTCCAGGTCCGGGACCAGATCGCGTCCCATTCCTGCTGCATGAACGTTCTCGACGTGTATCGCTCGGGCGGGAGGCGGAGATAGGCGTCCTTCTCGGGGTAGAGCGCCTCGAGGGGCGGCGACTTCCGCTCGGGCGACGAGGCCGGCGCGCCGGGCCGGACGGCATGGTGGCCCGGGCGGAAGCCCGGAGCGATCGGCGAGGGGCGGATCATGGGCGTCGGCTCCCTGCGGCGCGGCGCGGTCCACGCGCGAAGATGGGGCTCGTGAGGACTGCGTACGACGCATCGTCAGCGCCATCCCGGCCGAAGCGTTTGCCGGCGAGGAGCGGATGGGCGGGGTCCCAGAAGGCGGGGCCGAGGCGGGCCCAGTCGCATACGACGGTGCGACGAGCGAAGCGCCAGCCCGAGGCGTCGCGGCGATAGTGATCGAGATAGCGAAGGCCCTGCTCGAGCTCGGCGAGCGAGCCGTCGGGGTTGCGGATCCGGTTGTAGGCGGAGACGTAGACCTCGCCCTCGGCCCGCTCGCGGTCGTCGATTTTGCCGTCGAGATCGTCGCCGCGGTCGCCTCCGAGGTCGAGATCGAGGGCGAGCGTCACGTTGTGGACGTGGTGGGTCGTGGCGTCGACGCCCGCGAGGGCCCCTTCGAGCCAGGCGACGAAGCCCGCGGCCGGCCCGCAGTAGAGGCCCGCGTGGTCGTCGATCCCGTCCTCGGTATAGAGGCTCTCGAGCAGCGCGTAGTCGCGCCGATCGACGGCCCGCGAATAGCATTCGACGAGCTCGACGATCGCCCGGCGCTCGAGCAGGTCTCGCAGCGCCGGGTCGCGCGGGGAAGTCGGATCCTTCGGATGGGGGGACACTCGCGACCCTCTCTCGTTTCGCACGCGTCGCGTGGATTGCTGCGCCGTCGGGAATGCGCCACCGTCGCAGCGGGCGCCGATTCCGCGCGAGCTGCGCCACCACGATAGATCCCGCACGAAGCGGGCGCACCGCCGAGTGCTGTGCCCTGCGAAGGCCGATTCCGATGATCAAGCTCCTCTCCGTGAAGACCCGGCGCGAAGGCTCGACCCGCGAGGCCTTCCGGCGCCACTACGAAGAGCGCCACGTCCCGCTCGGCCTCGGGTTCATCGATCGCTTCCGATGGTGCAAGTACGTCCGCAACCACGTGCTCGAGGTCCGGGCGGGCCGCGTCGACTTCGACTGTCTGACCGAGTTCTGGTTCGCGAGTCGCGACGATCAGGCGTCGACGCGCAGCTTCGCGACCGCGCCCGAGTTTGCGGTGCTCGACGAGGACGATCCGCGCTTTCTCGACGTCTCGAAGCGGCTCTCCTTCGAGCAGGAAGAACGGCTCGTGGCGGGGGAGCGGCCGGCCTTCCAGCCGCCCGGGAGCCGGCGCGTCTCGGCGATCTTCGCTCGGCCCGATTCGATCGATCCCGACGTCTTCGCGCGGGGGATCGAAGCCGAGCTGCGCCGGCTCGCGGCCGACGACCTCGAAGCGGGGACCTGGCTTTCGATCGACCGGCGCGCGACCGCCGGCGTGCGGCCGGAGCAGCTCGCGGTGATCGTGTCGATCGGGTCGGCGCCGGGACGCCCGCCCGCGCGGATGCCGTGGAAGGGCGCGATCGAGCCCGACGCGGTCGTCGTGCTCGACGCAGTCGAGACGCCGGCCGACCGGCTCTGGTCCGGCGCGCAAGCGCGCACGGCGTAGCGCGCGGACCGGATGAATCGAAGGCGGGGCGCGAAGAACGGAGCCCCTGGAGGATGGAAGTGAGCGACGGGAACGATTGGCAGGCTCTGGCGAAGCGGATCCAGCGACTCGAGGACATCGAGGCGATCAAGCGCGTGAAGTACAAGTACTTCCGTTGCTTCGATACGGCGAACGTCGCCGAGATCGCCGACGTCTTCACCGAGGACGTCGTCCTGACGGTGGTGGGCGGCGTCTACAAGTTCGAGCTCTCGGGCCGCGACAACTATCTCGCGATGGTGCGCGACGGGGCCCACGCCGAGATGGTGACCCAGCACAACGGGCATCATCCCGAGATCGACCTCGAGGACGATCGGACGGCCCGGGGCCTCTGGTATCTGAGCGACTACGTCCAGGAGTTCCGCCGCAAGCAGCACATCATGGGCTCCGCCTTCTACCGCGACACCTACGTCAAGGAGCGCGACGGGAAGTGGCGCATCCAGCGCTCGGAGTTCGAGCGCGTCTGGGAGATCTCGGAGACGATCGTCGAGATGCCGAACGTGACGTTCAGCTACCTCGCGACCCACGGCCACCGCCTGCCGCCGGGCGACGTGGCCCAGTTCAAGCGGGACGACTGAGCGAGCGGAACGAAAGAGAAGGAGGACGACATGGGAGACGCAATGCTGCTGGCCGGGAAGGTGGCGCTCGTGACGGGCGGGGCCTCGGGAATCGGAGAAGCGACCGCGAAGATGCTCGCGGGCCACGGCGCCGCCGTCGCGGTGCTCGATCGCGAGGCCGCCGGGCTCGAGCGCGTCGTCTCGGCGCTCCACAAGACGGGCGCCCAGGCGACGGCCCACCGCGTCGATCTCGCGCAGACCGATTCGATCCCCGCGGCGGTCGCGGAGGTGCTCCGGGTCCACGGCCGCATCGACATCCTCGTCAACGCCGCAGGCATCTCCGGCGAGGAGGCCGACGTCCTCACCCAGTCCGAGGCCAACTTCGATCGCGTGATCACGATCAACCTGAAGGCGCCCTTCCGCCTGATCCAGGAGGTCGGTCGCCACATGGTCGCGCGCGGCGGCGGGGGGCGGATCGTCAACGTGACCTCGAGCTCGGCCCACCGTGCGCGGCGCGTGATGGCGCCCTACGGCGCGGCGAAGGCGGGGCTCGCCCAGCTGACGCGCACGGCGGCCGCCGATCTCGGCCGCCACGACATCAACGTCAACGCCGTCGCGCCCGGGGTGACCATGACGCCGATGACGGCGACGATCGGCGACGAGGCCGAGTTCGCGAAGGTCATCGCCGAGGGGCCGCTCGCGAATCTGCTCGGGCGGGCGTCGAAGCCCGAGGACGTGGCCGACGCCATCGTCTATCTCTGCCTGCCGGGCAGCCGGCAGATCACGGGCCAGACGATCCATACGAGCGCCGGCGCCGTCGTGTGAAGGACGGCCGAGGCTCGGGTGTTCTGCGGACGCGTCCGCTCCGGGCGCGCCTCGGGCTCCCGTTCCTTTGCATCCCCGAGCGGTCCGGGTCAAGGCGCGTCGATCGCCCTCCGATGCAGAGTGCGCGCGGGACACAACTTTCCCCGGGCGAGGAGGCGCCGCATGAAGCTCCGAACCTTCGTTCGCGAGGCGTCGGACGATTCTCCGATCGAGGTCGAAGCACCGGCGCGAGCGGGCAGCCGGCTCGTGATCGTCTTCGGGGCCTCGGCCATCGCCGACGATCCGGCCTGCCTCGCACGCATCGCGGCAGCCCATCCCGGTAGCGCCTTCCTGGGCTGCTCGACGTCCGGGGAGATCTTCGGCGATCAGGTCCGGGACGAGTCGATCGTCGGGGCGGTCCTCGATTTCGAGAGGTCGACCGTTCGCTCGGCGAGCGCCGCCGTCGGGGCGACGGCGGATTCCCGTGCGGCAGGGGAATCGATCGGGCGCGCGCTCCTCTCGCCGGATCTGCGGGCCGTGATCGTCCTCTCCGACGGTCTGCACGTCAATGGCAGCGAGCTGATCCGCGGTCTGAATGGCGTGCTGCCGGAGTCGGTCGTCGTGACGGGTGGCCTCGCAGGCGACGGCGACAAGTTCCAGCGGACCTGGGTCGTGAACGACGGTCGGCCGGTCGAGCGATGCGTGACCGCGGTCGGTCTGTACGGGGACCATGTCCGCGTCGGCCACGGCTCGAAGGGCGGCTGGGATCAGTTCGGCCCCGAGCGGGTCGTCACCCGCGCGCGCGGCAACGTGCTCTACGAGCTCGACCACGCTCCGGCGCTCGAGCTGTACAAGGGCTATCTCGGGGAGCGGGCGAAGGGCCTGCCGGCCACCGGGCTCCTGTTTCCGCTCTCGATCCGGGTCGGGAGCACGAGCGACAAGCGGCTCGTTCGGACGATCCTCGCGGTCGACGATGCGACGCAGTCCCTGACGTTCGCGGGCGACATTCCCGAAGGTGCCTTCGCCCAGCTGATGCTCGCGAACTTCGATCGCCTGATCCAGGGCGCTTCCGACGCCGCATCGAGCATCGATCCCTCCCGGATCGGGGCCGGCGATACGCTCTCGATCGCGATCAGCTGCGTCGGGCGGCGGCTCGTCCTCGGCGAGCGAACGGAAGAGGAGATCGAAGCCACGCTCGACGTGCTTCCTCCCGGGACGAAGCAGATCGGCTTCTATTCCTACGGCGAGCTCTCGCCCTACGCCTCCGGACGCTGCGACCTCCACAACCAGACGATGACGCTCACGACGATCGCGGAAGACTGAGGTCGCCTTGCACGCCCTGCTGCGTCGCCAACTGAAGCGCCTCGAGCTCTGCGCGGAGGAGCTGCCGGCTCAGCTCGAGTCCTGGCAGCTCTTCCTCGAGCGGATCGGCCGCGCCTACGAAGATGCCGACGCCGCCCGACTGCTCCTCGAGCGCTCGCTCGCCCTCACGTCGGAGGAGATGCAGCGGCTGCACGAGCGGCTCCAGGCCTCCCACGACGAGGCGCTTCGCCGGCAACAGGAGGCGGTCCTCGCCCTGAGCAAGAGCGAGGCCCTCCATGCCGGCGACCTCCCGGTCGCGCTGCACGAGATCACGGAGACGGCCAGCCGGACCCTCGGAGTCGCCCGCGTCGGCGCGTGGATCATCGATCGGGAGGCCAGCGTCCTGCGCTGCATCGATCTGTTCGACCGGGGCGAAGCGCGCCATGACTCGGGCAACGAGATACCCGTCGCCTCCTTCCCGGAATACTTCCGCGCGATCGCGACGGAGGAGCCGATCGCAGCCGACGATGCGCGCAGCGACCCGCGCACCTGCGAGTTCACCGAGAGCTATCTCGTTCCCTTCGGCATCACCTCGATGCTCGACGTTCCCATCCGCCGTCGCGGGGAAATGGTCGGAATCCTGTGCTGCGAGCACGTTGGACCGACCCGCTCCTGGAGCGTCGAGGAGATCGCGTTCGGGACGTCGATCGCCGGCGTCGTCTCCCTCGCTCTCGATGCGGAGGAGCGGCGATCGATGCAGGAGGAGGCCTTCCGCACGAATCGCTTCCTCGACTCGGTCTTCGAGAATCTTCCGATCATGGTCTTCGTGAAGGAGTCCGAATCGCTTCGCTTCGTGCGCTGGAACCGGCACGCGGAAGAGCTCCTCGGCGTCTCCAGACGGGATCTGATCGGAAAGAACCACCACGACCTCTACGAACCGAGCGCGGCCGAGGCCCATGTCGGGATCGATCGCGAAATCCTGCGCGGGGCGTTCTGGTCGACCTCGGCGAGGAGACGATCGAGACCCGGACGAACGGGACGAGGATCCTGCACACGCGCAAGGTCCCGATCCTCGGCTCGTCGGGGGAACCGGCGTATCTGCTCGGCATCTCCGAGGACATCACGGACCGAAAACGTGCCGAGACCGATCTCAAGCGAGCGAAGGAGGCGGCGGAGGCCGCGAACGTCGCGAAGTCCCAGTTCCTGGCCAACATGAGCCACGAGATCCGGACGCCGATGAACGGCGTGCTCGGGATGACGGAGCTGCTCGCGACGACGCCGCTCGACGATCGGCAGCGCCACCTCGTCGAGACGGTTCGCGGCTCCGCGACGAGTCTGCTCTCGATCATCAACGACATCCTCGACTTCTCGAAGATGGAGGCGGGCAAGCTCGAGCTCGAGTCGGTCGAGCTCTCGATGCGGAGCCTCGTCAAGGAGCTCGCGGACCTCTTCGCAGAGGCGGCGAGTCGCAAGGGCATCGGTCTCTCCGTCCACGTCGACGAAGACGTCCCGGCCGTACTGCGGGGCGATCCCGTACGTCTGCGACAGGTCCTCGTGAACCTCGTCGGCAACGCGATCAAGTTCACCGAGCAGGGCTCGGTCGCGATCGAGATCGTGCTCGTCGACGCCGACGCGGACGGCGCAGTTCTCGAGGCCCGGGTCCGTGATACCGGCATCGGCGTCCCGTCCGGCGTAAAGGCCCACATCTTCGACGCCTTCGCTCAGGCCGACGGATCGACGACGCGCCAGTTCGGGGGGACTGGCCTCGGGCTCGCGATCGTGAAGCGGATCGTCGGCTTGATGGGCGGCGATGTCGCCGTGGATAGCGAGCCGGGGCAGGGCTCCGTCTTCTCTTTCACCGCCCGGCTCGCACCCGCCGCGTCCCGCGACGAGGGCTCAGCGTCGTTCGTCCCCGTGCAAGAAGCGAAGGCCACGCGGCCCGCGCGGCGGACCGGATGCCGGGTCCTCGTGGCCGAGGACAATCCCGTCAACACGGAGGTCGTGACCGCGATGCTTCGACTGCTCGGCCACGAGGTCGAGTCGGTGGCCAACGGGCGTGCGGCGGTCGAGGTCTCGGGGCTTCGAAGCTTCGACCTCGTCCTCATGGATTGTCAGATGCCCGAGATGGACGGCTTTGCGGCGACGCGGGCGATCCGCGAACGGGAGCAGCAGACTGGACGATCCGGCCAGCGTGTCCCCGTCGTCGCCCTCACCGCCCATGCGATGACGGGCGACCGGGAACATTGCCTCGCCGCCGGCATGGACGACTATCTGAGCAAGCCCTTCACCCGGGCCGCGCTCAGCGCGCTGCTGGATCGCTGGCTGTAGCGGACCTGCGCGCTCAGGCGGGTTCGGTGGGCTGCGGGCCGAGCCCGAAGCGTTCGAGCGTGGCACGGAGCACGGACGCATCGACCGGCTTCGTGACGTATTCGTCGGCGCCGGCTCCGAGACACGTCTCCCGATCGCCCGGCAGCGCGTTCGCGGTCACCGCGACGATCGGCACCAGTGCATAACGTTCGATCCGCCGGATGTGGCGGATCGCCTCGAGGCCGTCCATCTCCGGCATGCGCCAATCCATGAAGATGATCTCGAAGGCGCCCTTGCCGGCGGCCGTCACCGCGTCTGCGCCGGTGGCGGCGCGCGTGACGCGGCATCCGAGCTTCTCGAGGTGACGTGTCAGCACGAGGGCATTGACGTCGTTGTCCTCGGCGAGCAGGGCCCCGATCGGGCCGTCGGGGCGAGCGGTTCGATCGCGCGCCGCGGAGCGGGCCGGAAGAGCGGACGGCGAGATCGTTCCTGCCGCGGTGCGGAGCATGCGGAGCGATGTGATCGGCGGTGTGGTCGTCGGCCCCCCCGACTGCGTGGCCGGGATCGTCGAAGCGAGGCGAATTGCGGAGTCTGCCGTCGGGGCAATCGCTCCGGGCGACCTCGCGGTCCGACGCCTTTGCGACGCCCGGTAGGCCACGCGGGTGGCGAGAGCGACGACGGCGGTGATCGCGACGGTCATGGTCATCGACAGGATCGAGGGGCTCGAGGCGGCCATGATCCGGGCCATCGGGTGATCGCCGCCGGGACTGGATCCGGGACGGCTTCATGCGACGAGAGGTCGGCGAGAGGCTCGAGGCGGCTCGAGCGCGCGTTCGACGGAACGGGCGTTCAATCTGAAACGCCGAGGCGACGCGCCGCAAGCCATCCTGCACGACTCGGACGATGCGCTTGGCACCGTTTCCGATTCGGGAAGGCTCGGAGTTCCCATGACGTCGGAACCTTCAGCCGCCCTTGTACCCATCCGATGATCTGATGCGGCCACGCGACTCCTTCGCGGATCTGGGGCCGGCGGAGACAACGTGGCGACGGTCCTGATCATCTGGTGGATCGGCAGCGGCCTGGTCGGACTCGTCGTCCTCCATCGGCTCTCGCGCGCGCCTTCCACGCGGGATCTCCAGGCGGTCCTGGCGGTCGGCCTCGTCGCGGTCCTCGCCTTCGGCGCGTGGCTCGGCGAGGGCGAGGTCGAGAAGCGCCAGGGACAGCTTCGCGAGATGGTCGAAGGGATCGCGCCGACCTACGCCTACGAGCTGGGCCGCGAGGGGCATGCGCGGATCGATCTCGGCACCTCGCCCCTCGATCCCGTCTACCTCGAGCTGATCGAGATGCAGCGCCACTGGCTCGCCGCGAATCCCGCCGTCGCCGACGTCTACACCTTCCGGCGACTCGCAGACGGTCGAATTGCGCTGATCGTCGACTCCGAGACGGACTACGACCGCGACGGAAGAATCGACGACGAGCGCGAAGCGAGGACCCGGATCGGCGAGATCTACGACGAGGTCGAGCCCCAGATGCTCGAGGCCCTCGCGGGCCGCCCGTCGTTTCTCGGCGAGCCGGCGGTCGACCGCTGGGGAACCTGGGTCAGCGCGTTCGTGCCGATCTACGACGAGCAGGGGCGGGTCGAGGCCGCCTGTGGCGTCGACTATCACGCATCGGACTGGCTGACGGCGGCCCAGCAGGCCCGCATCGCGGTCTATACCCGCTTCGGCGTCTTCCAGCTGCTCTTCTTCGTGTGGCTCGTGTGGATCGCGCGATCGCGATCCGACATCGAGCGACGCGAGCAGACGGAGATCGAGCTGCGTGCCGCCGTCGAGGATGCGCGGGCCGGTCAGCGCGCGAAGGCCGAGTTCCTCGCGACGATGAGCCACGAGATCCGGACGCCGATGAACGGCGTGCTCGGCATGACCGAGCTGCTGCTCGAGACGGAGCTCGACCGGGAGCAGCGCCAGTTCGCCCTGGCGATCCACGACTCCGGTCGCCATCTGCTCCACGTGATCAATCAGATCCTCGACTTCTCCCGCGGCGAGGCAGGCCGCTTCGAGCTCGACGTCGCTCCGTGCGATCTGCGCTCCGCTCTCGAGGAGTCGGTCGCGCTGCTCTCCGAGCTCGCCCATCGCAAGGGACTCGAGCTGACCTTCGTCGAGCGCGACGGTCTGGCCGATGCCTTCCTGACCGACACGACGCGCCTCAAGCAGATCGTGGTGAATCTGGTCGGCAACGCGATCAAGTTCACCGACGCAGGCGAGGTCGTCGTCGAGCTCGGTCCGGCGGCCGGGCCGAGCGCCGAGACAGGTTGCCAGCGACTGCGCGTGTCCGTCCGCGACACGGGGATCGGCATTCCCGAGACTCAGCGCCGAAAGGTCTTCGAGGCCTTCACGCAGGTCGACGGAACGACGACGCGCCGCTTCGAGGGCACGGGGCTCGGACTCGCGATCTGCCGGCAGATCGTCGAGAAGATGGGCGGCGTGATCGGCGTCGACAGCGTGGTCGGATCGGGCTCGACGTTCTGGTTCGAGGTGACGCTGCCGGTGGTGGAGAGCAGCGGGGTCGACGCTTTCGAAGAAGCGGCGCGTCTCGCCGGTCGGCGCGTCCTCGTCGTCGACGACAACGCCACGAACCGCGAGGTCGTGCGCCGCCACCTCGGCCATTGGCGCATGACGGCCGGTGAATGCGAGGGGGGACCGCAGGCCCTCGAGATCCTTCGCGGGAGCGACGCCGAAGGCGAGCGATTCGATGCGGTCGTGCTCGACCTGATGATGCCCGGGATGGACGGCCTCGAGGTCGCCCGGTCGATGCGGGCGGACGCGGCGATCGCGCCGATTCCCATCATCCTGTTGACCTCTGCGCGGGTGAAGGAATCCGACGTCGAAGGGCTCGGCGTCACCGCGCGTCTCACGAAGCCCCTGAAACGCGTCGACCTCTATCGCGCGCTCGTCGATTCGCTCGTCGGGACGGAAGTCGGACCGACGGGGCAGCTCGCGGCTTCGGCGAGCACGCAGTCTGCGTCGGCCCCTGCGTCCGAACCGGCGAAGATGCGGGGCAGGGGGCCCGCGCGGGCGAAGGCGCTCCGATCCCTGCGCGTGCTCGTCGTCGAGGACAACCCCGTCAATCAGCGTGTCGCCCGGGCGATGCTCGCGAAGCTCGGCTGCGAGGCCGTCCTCGCCGACGACGGCGAAGCGGCACTCGAGCTCTTCGACGCGGGCCGCTTCGATCTGGTCCTGATGGACGTGATGCTCCCGGGCATGGACGGGCTCGAGGTCACGCGGCGGATCCGGGCGCGCCGGGCGGAGCCGGCTCTGGAGGGCCGAGGGCGGTCGGCTTCCGATCATCGCGGTGACCGCACACGGGGCGAAGGAAGATCGTGAGGATTGCCTCGCCGCCGGCATGGACGACTGGCTGACGAAGCCCTTCGGCGTCGACCAGCTCGCCGCGCGACTCGAACGTTGGCTGCCGCAGGCCTTTCCGCCGCGGCGACCGGAGGGGGAAGCATGAGTGAATCATCCAGCCTGCTCGACGAGGCCGTCTTGAACGAGCTGCGCGAGCTTTCTCGCGAGCTCGAGCAGGACGTGCTCGGCGAGGTCGTGACCGCCTATCGGAAGGTCGCGCCGGAGCTGCTCGTCGCCCTCGAAGAGGCCGTCGGCGGCCGGGTCTTCGACGCGCTCGCCCGCGCGGCGCATACGCTGAAGGGCTCGAGCGCGCAGATCGGTGCCAGCGTCGTCCGGGATCTCGCTCGCGAGATCGAGGCCGAGGCGCGCGCGGAGCGCGGCGATCGGATCGCCCCGCTCGTCGCACAGTGTCGCGTGGCCTACGTCGCGGTCGACGAAGCGCTCGCGCGGGTGGTCGGGGAGAAGTCATGAGCCAGCGCAGCGCGACTCCGGAAAAGGCGCCCCTCGTCCTGGTCATCGACGACGACGCGAGCCTGCGCACGCGCGCCCGCTTCGAGCTGATGGCCGCGGGGCTGCGGGTCGTGGAGGCGGCGAGCGGCGAGGAGGGCATCCGCCAGGTCGCCGAGGCGCGGCCGGATCTCGTGATCCTCGACGTCCAGCTGCCCGGTCTCGACGGGTTCGAGACCTGTCGTGCGATCCGCGCGCTGCCGTCGGGCCAGGACGTCTCGATCCTGATGGTGACGGCCTCCGACGACCTCGAGGCGGTCGAGTCCGCCTTCCAGTCCGGGGCGACGGACTTCGCGACCAAACCGATCCACTGGCGGCTGCTGCGGCATCGCGCGCGCTTCATCGTGCGCGCCGGTCAGACCTTCCGGCGCCTGCAGGGCGCCCTCGACGGACTCTCGCGCAGCGAGCAGCGCCTCTCCGATGCCCAGCGTCTCGCCCACGTCGGGAACTGGGAGTGGCTCTCGGAGTCCGACCGGATGCTCTGGTCCGAGGAGGCCTTCCGGATCCTGGGTCACTATCCCGGAGATCTCGAGCCGAGCCTCGAGGTCCTGCGCGCCGCGATCCATCCCGACGATCGTGCGCTCTTCGAGAAGGCGCTCGGCGACGCGCTCGCCTCGCGGGCGGGCTGGAGCATCGAGCATCGCCTCTGCTCCCCCGATGGCCGGATCCGCTTCGTCCAGCATCAGGGCGCGGTCGACGTCGACGAGACCTCGAACGAGCTCCGCGTGCTCGGCACGCTCCAGGACGTCACCGAGAGGCGTCAGACCGAAGAGAAGATCCGGCAGCTCGCCTTCTACGACAGCCTGACGGGTCTGCCCAATCGGCGCATGCTGCGGGAGCGGCTCGAGAAGACGCTTCGCTATGCGACGGATCGAAGCCTCGAGGTCGCGTTGATGTTCGTCGACATCGACCGCTTCAAGTGGGTCAACGACTCCCTCGGCCATTCCGTCGGCGACCAGCTGCTCTCGGAGGTCGCAGCACGGCTCGTCGACTCGCTGCGCACCGAGGACGGCGTCTTCCGACGCGAGTCGCCGGAGAGCCACCGGATCCTCTCGCGCATCGGCGGCGACGAGTTCGTGATCAGCCTCCTCCTGAAGGACGGTGTCGGCAACGCCTCGAAGGTCGCGCGCCGGATCCTCGGACGCCTCGCCGAGCCCGTCGTGATCGAGGGCCGCGAGATCGCGGTGACCGCGAGCATCGGAATCGCCCTCTATCCCTCCGACGGCCTGGACGTCGACGCGCTCATGCGCCAGGCCGACGCGGCGATGTACAACGCGAAGACGCTCGGCCGCAATCGCTACCAGTTCTACACCCCGGATCTCGGCGAGGCCGCCGAGCGCGCCCTCTCGATCCAGACGGGCCTGCGGCGCGCGGTCGAGGAGGACGCCTTCGACCTCGAATACCAGCCGCAGATCGACGTTCGAACGGGCGCGGCCCTGGGACTCGAGGCCCTCGTGCGCTGGAACGTCCCGGGCCGCGGGCCGATCTCGCCGGTCGAGTTCATCCCGATCGCGGAGGAGTCCGGTCTGATCCAGGGGCTCGGCGCCTGGGTGCTACGGCGCGCCTGTCGCGACTGCCGGGACTGGCAGCAGGCGGGATTTCCGGATCTGCGGGTCGCGGTGAACCTGTCGCCGCTCCAGCTGCGGCGCGCCGACATCGTCGCCCAGATCGCCGGTTGCCTCGAGGAGACGGGCCTCGCGCCGAGCGCGCTCGAGCTCGAGCTGACCGAGTCCGCGCTGCTCGAGCATACGAGCACCGTCATCCGGAACCTCGAGCAGCTGCGCGAGATGGGGATCCGGCTCGCCCTCGACGACTTCGGGACGGGCTATGCGTCGCTCTCGTATCTCAAGCGGGTCGCCTTCGACTCGCTGAAGATCGATCGCTCCTTCGTCCGCGACATCTGCGTCGACGCCGGAGACCGGGCGATCGTCTCGGCGGTCACCGCGATCGGACGGACCTTCGGCCTGCACGTCGTCGCCGAAGGCGTCGAGGACGAGGCGCAGGAGGCGCTCGTGCGGCAGGAGGGCTGCGACGCGATGCAGGGCTATCTCGTCAGCAAGCCCCAGCCGATCGCGAAGATCCTCGACCTGCTGCGGGCGCGGGCGGCCGCGCGGGATTGCGGGGGCGGCCGTCTCGGCTAGCGTGCCGGGACGATGTTGCGTGCCGCCCGTCACGAGTACCGCGATTATTCGAGCCTGCTCGAAGACTACTACGAGCGGGGCTGGACCGACGGACTCCCCGTCGTGCCGCCGACACCCGAGAGCGTGGAGCTCTTCCTCGACCGGGCGGGACTCGAACCCGATCGGGTCCTCGGCGCGGTACCGACCCGCGAAGTTGTCGTCACGGCGGAGCATGCCGCCATCAATGCCGTGATGGCAGGCTGTAGACCGGAGTACTTCCCGACCGTCGTGGCCGCGATTCGCGCCCATCTGCACGAGATGGGCAACTGCCACAGCACGACCGGAACGCTCTCCGGCGCGAGCCAGATCGTCGTCGTGAACGGTCCGGTCCGGGGCGAGATCGGGGTCGAGTGTCGTGGGGCCTGCTTCGGGCCCGGCTTCCGGGCGAATGCGACGATCGGCCGCGCGCTGAGGCTGGTGATCCGCAACGTCTGCCGCGCGGTGCCGGGCGTCTTCGATCGGGCGAGCCTCTCGACGCCCATGCGGTATGCATTCTGCTTCGGGGAGGACGAAGAGGCCAACGACTGGCTTCCGCTCCACGTCGAGCGCGGATTCTCGCCGCAGGAGAGCACCGCCACCGTTCATTCGACCATGCAGGTCTGCGAGGTCATGGACTACACGAGCCGCACGCCCGAGGCGATCTGCGAAGGCTGGCTCGCCGAGATCCTGCGGCGGGGGATCTTCGCCGATCGGTTCGTCGCGCAGGCGAACATCCTGATCGTCGTCTCTGCGGAGCATCAGCGCTACTTCAATCAGGCCGGCTGGTCCAAGGCCGACCTGCGCAACCATCTCTGGCAGCGATGTCAGGCATCGGGCGAGAATGCGAAGCGCATCATGCTCGGCGGGCCCGAGGGATTTCTCGTCGTGGGCGCGGGTGGGCCGGGCCATGCGACGACCTGGCTGTTCTTTCCCCACCTCGCCTGGGCGATCACCCAGCGGATCGAATCGGCGAACGACGAGCGGAGGACGTGACGATGACGACGAAGCAGGACAGGGGCATCGTGGGACTCGACCCGACGAGCGGTCCCCTCGAGAGGCCGACCGGGCGCAGCCTGGCGGTGCGACCGAAGACGATGGATGGGCAGGTGATCGGCCTCGTCACGAACGGGCTCGGGCGCAGTCAGGAGTTCATGACGGCGCTCTCCGAAGAGATCGCGCAGATCATCCGGCCGGGCGGCTTCCTCCACGTCGTGAAGAACAGCGTGTCGATCGCGCCCGAGCGAGCGGACTGGGCGCGGCTGACCTCGGAGGCCTCGGTCGCGATCACCGGCTTCGGGGGTTGAGGGTCCTGCAGTGCGCGCAGTTTGCGCGACGCGATCGAGCTCGAGTGGGCAGGGGTTCCGAGTCTCGCGATCATCCACGAAGCCGTGCGCGGCTCGGCGGAGTCGATGGCGCGGCTATCGGGCTTCCCCGACTATGGATTCATCCTGGTCGACTATCCGTGGATCCCGACCGCCGTCTGGACCGACGACGAGGTGCGGACGCTGGCGCGGCGCGTCGCTCCCCAGGTGATCGAGCGCTTCGTTCGGGGATAGCCTTCGGGAATCGTCTTCGGGGAGAGCCCGTCGAGGAGGGGGGAGACATGGGAGCGCATCCGAACGGGGCGATTCCGGCGGCGACCGACGAAGCGATCGCGCGGGTCATCGAGGCCTTCGACGGCATCGTCCAGCCGGATGGAGGGCGCGTGTCCTTCATCGCGATCGAGCGGGGGCAGCTGCGCATCGGCTATGCGCCGGGCGTCAATCCCGATTGTCCGACCTGCGTCATGGAGCCGGACGCGCTCGGCCAGATGATGCTCGACATGCTGCAGGACCAGGCGCCGGAGATCGAGGGCGTCGTCGTCGACGTCGTCGAGTCGGGTTCCGCCCCGGGCTCGGCCGACGCCATCGGTCGAGGAGCCTGAGACGATGGGAAGCCTCGAATCCGAGATCGCCGCGCTGCGCGCGGACGTGGGCGCCATGAAGAAGCGCCTCCAGGAGCTCGAAGACCGCGAGGCGATCCGCGAGCTCACCCACCGCTACATGCAGGCCATGCACGACGCGCGCTGGGAAGACGCCGTCGATTGCTTCGCCGACGACGCCGAGTACGACCACGGCGTGCTCGGCGAGCTGCGGGGAAAGCAGGACCTGCGGACCTTCTATACGCAGTTCATGCCGGCCTTCGAGGGCGCGGGGGGCTGGTCCTACGACGTCCTCTCGAATCCGATCCTGACGGTCGAGGGCGACGCCGGCTACGGACGCTGGTTCCTGCTGACCTTCCTGATCGATCCCGACACGCAGAAGCCGGCCTGGGCCTTCGCGACCCTCGAGTACGAGTATGCGCGCGAGGCGGCGGGCTGGCGCTTCAAGCGCAACCGCTGCATCCACGAGCACATCCTCGCGCCCTACGACAAGGGCTGGGGCCCCGCCGGCGGCTCGAAGCTCCCGAGCGCCTCCGACGCGCTCCCGATCCAGCACTTCGACAAGATCCGCGCCCAGGGCGGCAAGCAGCTGCCGGGGAAGAGCTGCCGCTCGATCCGCGGCTGGACGGTGCCCACGCTCGAGCCGGAAGGAACCGATCCGGAATGACTCCGTCGGAGGGCGTCGCCCCGGAAGCGCGCGGCCCCGCCTAACGCGGAATCCGGATCCCGTAGAGCGCCGCGGCGTTGTCGCAGAGCATCTTGCGGACCTGCGTCTTCTGGATGCCCCGGAAGTCCTTCTCGATGACCCCCCGCGACATCGGCCAGTCGCAGCCCGAGTGGGGGTAGTCGGTCGAGAACATCATGTGGTCGATGTTGAGCCGGTGGCGCAGCTCGAGGCCGACGGTGTCGATCATGAAGGTCGCCCAGATGTTGCGCGAGAAGAGGTCGCTCGGCATGCGCTTCATCTGGTGGAGCACCTCCGTGAAGAAGCGATACCGGCGGAACATGTCGTCGGCCTGCTCGAGGAAGGTCGGGATCCAGCCGATGTTCGACTCGACCAGCACGATCTTCAGGTCGGGGTAGCGCTCGAGCACGCCGCAGTGGATCAGCTGCGAGGCCGTCGCCATCGCGTGCATGCCGGCCTTCGTCGCGCCGGCGCCCGCGAGGAACTCCCGCGAGTCGTAGGCCGGATGCTTTCCGCCGGAGGTGTTGGCGGTGAAGCTGCCGATGTGGATCGAGACGGGCGTCTTCGTGGCGGCGACCGCCTCCCAGAACTCCGCGTCCTCCTCCTTCGGGTCGAGGCTGCCATTCGGGAAGGCCGAGATGATCACGCCGCGGTGGCGGTGGTCGATCGCCCAGCGGAGCTCTTCCGTCGCGTCCTTCGTGCTCGTCGTCGGGATGATGGCGAGGGGGATGAGGCGGTCGTCGGACGGGACGGCGAACTCGAGCAGCCACTCGTTGTAGGCCCGGACGCAGGCGAGCTGCAGCGGGCGATCCTCGGCGTAGGTCGCGGCGCCGGTCAGCGTCACGCTCGGATAGAGCACGGCGTGGTCGATGCCGTCGATGTCCATGTCCTGCAGGCGGGAGGCCGTATCGAAGCTGCCGGGGCGGATGTCGGCGTAGGTTCGCCCGGTCGGTCGGTAGTCGACGGGGTTGAGGCCCGCCGTCGCGGTCAGGCCGAGGGGCCGCATGCGCTTGCCGTTGTCGAAGGACCAGAAGTCGCCGTCCTTCGTCGAGACGACCTTCGGTGCCCGGTCGAGGAGGTTCTTCGGGACTCGCTTCTGCCAGAGATCCGGCGGCTCGTTGACGTGGGCGTCGGCGTCGATGATCGGGTAGTCGATCGAGGCGATTTCGTGGAAGAGATCCTGCTTGTCCATCCGGGGTCCTCCGAAGCGTTTCGGGTTGGGGTCGCTTTCGAATCCGAGCTCGCGATCGAGATCGGGACGGCTTTCAGGTCGTGGCGTGTTCCAGGTCGCCGCGCAGGGCTCGCGCGGCGAAGAGCCAGAGCAGCGCGCCCGCGATCTGGACGGGCGCGATCAGGGCGAGGGCGAAGCGGATCGAGTCGTCGGCGTGGGCCGACGCGAGCTGGTCGCTCGCGAAGCCGACGAAGGTCGGGCCGAGGCCCATCCCGACGAGGGTCATGACGAACATGTTGAGGGCGGCGGCGACGGCGCGCATCTCGGGGCGCGCGACGCCCTGGATCATGGCGAAGATCGGGCCGCCGATGCTGCCGACGAGGAAGGACCAGATTGGGATCAGTCGGACGGCGAGCGACGCGTCTTCGATGAAGGGGATCACGACGCTCAGCGGGACCGCGAGCAGCGTATTGAGCGCCGGCAGCCAGAGATACCAGCGCGCGTCGCGCCGGGCGAGGCGGTCGGTCAGGGCCGCCGAGGCGATCCCACCGAGCATCGAGGCGGAGCCGGCGGCGAAGCCCAGCCAGAGGCCGACCTCCGTGCCGCTCATGGCGTGGACGCGGCGCAGCAGCGTCGGATGCCAGGAGCTCGCGCCGTAGCTGCCGAAGATGCAGCAGGAGAGCCCGAGCGCCATCAACACGAAGGAGCGGCGACCGACCAGGAAGCGCGTCGTCTCGCCGAAGGAGACCGCCGCGCGCACCCGCGGACCGTCGAAGCGCCCGCGCGGCGGCTCGTCGATCGTCGCGCGCACGAGCAGGGCGACGGCCAGCCCCGGCAGCCCCATGCCGACGAAGGCCATGCGCCAGCCGTAGCGCTGCTCGAGCCAGCCGCCGAGGGTCAGGCCGAGGACGCCCCCGAGCTGGGCGCCGGCGGTATAGATCGCGAGGGCGGTCGCGCGCTGATGCGGCGGAAAGACGTCCGAGAGCAGCGAGTGGACCGGCGCACCGGCCGACGTCTCGCCGACCCCGACCCCGATCCGCGTCAGCAGGACCTGGAAGAAGCTCCGGCTCGCCCCGGTCACCGCCGTCATCAGGCTCCAGACGGCGATGCCCACCGCGAGCAGCGTCCGGCGATTGCCGCGGTCGGCATAGCGTGCGATCGGGATGCCGAAGACGGCGTAGAAGATCGCGAAGGCGATGCCCGAGAGGAGGCCCATCTGGGTATCGCTCGTGCCGAGGTCGCGCTTCATCGGCTCGATCAGCACGGCGAGCAGATGCCGATCGGCGAAGTTCAGCATGTAGGCGCCGGAGAGCACGGCGAGGGTATAGATCTGAGCGCGCGTCCATCCCTCGGAGCTCACGGCGGAATCCGAGCGCACTCGCCTCTCCCCTCGGCCGTCGAGCCGGCCCCGATCGTCGCCCGCTCCCGGGTCCGGAAATTCTGTTTTCCAGAATCCGATTCCGCCATCCTAATGCGGCGTGGACGGGCGCGTCAACTCTCGATTTCGGGCGGGGGCGAGCCGCGTCCGCCCGTGTCGACCGGTCTGCCTCGTCGGCGCCGGGCCGCTTCGGGTCGGGACGGCGCCCGGTCGGCCTACTGGCCGCCGCCGTGGACGTAGATGCGCTGGCCGTTCAGGTAGGAGGCGTCCTCGGACACGAGGAACGCGATCACGCTCGCGACCTGCTCGGGCTGGCAGACCCGGCCGTAGGGGACGACCGCGTCGAAGTCGCGCATCGCCTTGCCGCCGAGCGCCGTCACGTAGCGCATGCCGAGGGGCGTCTCGACGAGACCCGGGGCGACGGTGTTGACGTGGATGCCGTGGGCTCGCTCTTCCTTGCCGAGCACGGTGGCCAGCGCCTCGAGGGCCGCCTTGCTCATGCAGTAGGGCGCATAGCCCGCGCCTTTCACCTCGGTGACCATGCTCGAGACCATCACGATGTCGCCGCGGCCGAGGCCGCGCATCGCGGGCAGCACGAGGCGCGAGAGGTGGTGGGGCGCGAGCGCGTTGATCGTCATCACGCGCAGCAGCTCCTCGGGCTTCGTCTCGGCGACGGGCGTGCCGTCCCAGTCGACGCCGGCGTTGTTCACGAGGATGCCGATCGGGCCGAGGGTCTCCTGCGTGCGCGCGACGAGGCGCCGGCCTGCCTCGAGGTCCTCGGCCGGGGCGCGCAGGGCGAAGGCGCGGCGCCCGAGCGCTTCGATCGCGGCGACACAGGCCGCGGCCGCCACCTCGTCGCTCGCGTAGCTGATCGCGACGTCGGCGCCGTCCTGCGCGAGGCGCAGCGCCGTCGCGCGCCCGATGCCCTTGCTGCCCGCCGTCACCAGGGCCACGCGTCCCGCGAGCTTCATCCCCACGTCCCTCTCCCGGCTCCCGAGTCTTTCCGAGCCCCGCCCATTCAAGCACAATGCGCGTCCGGAATGCCCATCGCCTCCGGGAGCGAGGCCCGACGTGACCGACGCCTGGATCACCGACACCACCCGCTTCGTCGTCGCCCTCGCCGCGATCATCGATCCGCTGGCCGCGATCCCCTTCTTCCTCCAGCTGACCGAGCGCTACACGCCCGAAGAGCGCCGCCGGACCGCGCGAACCGCCGCGCTCGTCGTCGCCGTCGTCCTCGTGGTCGCGGCGATGACCGGCGACACGCTGCTGCGGATCATGGGGACGAGCCTCCCGGCCTTCCGGGTCGGGGGCGGCATCGTGATGCTGCTGATGGCGATCTCGATGCTCGAGGCCCAGACGACGCCCCTGCGCCAGACGCAGGAGGAGGTCCAGGCCTCCGGCGACAAGACGGGCATCGCGGTGGTCCCGCTCGGGATTCCGCTGCTCGCCGGACCCGGCGCCATCAGCGCCGTCGTGATCCAGATGGACCGCGGCTCGGGCCCGGTCCACGGCCTGCTCGTCCTCGGCGGCATCGTGCTGGTCGCGCTCGGCTGCTGGTTCGTCTTCCGCCACGCCGAGCGGGTCGGGCGCGCGATCGGGCCGATCGGGCTCAACGTGATCGTCCGGCTCTTCGGGCTGATCCTCGCGGCGATCGCGATCGAGACGATCGCCGCCGGGCTCAAGCTGCTCTTCCCGCCGCTGGCGGGCGCCTAGCAGGCTCGCGCGAAGCTCGCGAGCGTCGGGCCGATCCGCGCTGCGATCGCGGCGAGGCTGCGCGGGTCGAAGCCGTAGATCGCCATCGCGTTCTCGCCGAGCATCGCCCGCAGCTCGGCCGGGGGCACGCCGTCGAAGGTCGCGTGGAGGGCTTCGGGGGTGGCGGGCCAGGTGCCCTCTTCGTGGGGGAAGTCGGAGCCCCAGAGGATGCTCGGGACGCCGATCGCGTGGCGCATCTCGCACTCCTCCCGGGTCATGAACGACGCGCCGACGCTGCACTGGCGCGCCCAGTAGGCGGAGGGCGACATCGGGAGCGCCGACGTTCGCGTCGCCGCCGAGACGGTGCCCGCGTACTGCATGTCGAGTCGCTTCAGCATGCCGGGGACCCAGTCGGCGAATTGCTCGGTGAAGACCAGGCGCAGGCGCGGGTGTCGTTCGAGCACGCCCGACCAGAGCAGATGCCAGAAGAGGCGATGGGCGAACCAGCAGACCTCGGTGAAGAAGATCGAGGTGGCGCCCGGGAGATCGCCGGTCTCGAGGCCCTCGCCGCCGTGGGTATGGATCGGCATCGCGAGGTCTTCGCAGACGGCCCAGATCGGCTCGAAGCGCGGATCGTGCCAGCCCGGCCCGGAGAGCGGCTGGCTGCGCAGGATCACCCCGCGCAATCCGGCCTGCTTCGCCCACGCGATCTCGCGGACCACCGCCGGCACGTCGTCGACGAGGCCGATCAACGCGAGCCCCGCGTGGCGCTCGGGGGCGGGCGAGCTCTTCACGAAATCCGCGAGCCAGCGGTTGTGGGCGCGGCAGCCGGCGGCGGCCGCCGCGGGATCATTCGGGTCGAAGGGATGGCCGAAGACGTTGTAGAAGGGCGGCGCGTTGCGGCCGGCGGGCTGGGGAAACAGGACCTCCGCCGCGATGCCGTCCCGGTCGAGCTCGGCCAGGCGGCGCACCGGATCCCAGCGGGCCGAGAGCGGCTCGCGTTCGCCTTCGCCGTCGCCCGTCGGTGCGAAGGGCCCGATCACCTGGGCCGCCCGCCGCGCCACCGCCTCGGGGCTCGCGATCATCGCGTCGTAACGCGTCCGAAGGTCGGCCTCGAGATACTCGCGGTAGACCTCGGGCCGCGCCGCCGCGTGGCAATCGCAGGAGACGATCGTGAGTCGATCCATGCCGAACCTCCTCTGGCAGCTTCGGGTCATCCTATCACGCAGCGGGCCGCGGCCGAGCCCGGATCACCGCGTCCATCCGCCGCGCCCCGCCGGAATTTCGGGCCCCCGCCGATCGACGCTCGGCCCCGGGCTGCGTACCATGCCGGGCCGACACCCCGACCGCTCGAGCGTCGTCCCGGCCCGGCCGATGGACCAGGCGAGCGGACGCGCTGACCGGGTCGAAACGACCGGGAAACGCCCCGAAAACGAGAAGGCACGCCATCATGACCGTCGAATACGATCCCTTTTCCAACGATGTCATCCACGGCGACAACCACGGCATCTACAAGCGCCTGCGCGAAGAGGCGCCCGTCTACTACATGCCGCGCTGGGACGCCTTCGCGCTCTCGCGCTTCGAGGACGTGTGGTGGGCGTGCGAAGGGGATTTCGTCTCGAACGGCCGAGGCGGCACGTCGGCCCATCTGCTGACGAAGGTCCAGCCCGTCCTCCCGCTGCTCAACAACATGGATCCGCCGGACCATACGAAGCTGCGCGGCGGGCTGCGCAAGCATTTCATGCCCGCCCGCATGCGCTCGCTCGATCCCTGGATCCGCGACGTCGTCGACGGGCTGCTCGACCAGTATTCGAGCGGCGACGCCGCCGAATTCGTCGAGGACTTCGCGCAGCGCCTCGCGATGCAGGTCGGCTGCAAGGTGATCGGTCTGCCGGTCGAGGACGAGATCCTCCTGCGCAGCCTCGTCTCCCGCTTCTTCGCCCGGGTGCCCGGCCAGCCGGGCATGTCCGAAGAGGGTCTCGCGGCGATGATGGAGATGAACGACTACCTGCGCCGGATCTCGGCCGAGCAGCGCGCGAATCCTCCCGCCGAGCCCAACGCGATCACCGTCCTGCGCGAGTACCGGGACTCGAAGGGGGGCGCTCTCGACGACGACGCCATCGGCTCGCATCTGTCGCTGCTCCTGATCGGGGGCACCGACACGCTGCCCAAGGTCCTCGCCAACCTGATGCTCCGGCTCCAGCAGAACCCGGATCAGCGCGCCGAGCTCGCGGCGAAGCCCGAGCTCGCGATCGGCGCCTTCAACGAAGCCGTCCGGATCGACATGCCGACCAACAACATGTGCCGGCTGATCACGCGGGACGTCGAGCGACACGGGATCAAGCTGCACGCGGGGCAGGTGATCGTCCTGCTCTACACGTCGGCCAACCGGGATCACCGCGAGTTCCCCGACCCCGACCGCTACGACCTCCACCGCAACCCGCCGCGCTCGCTCTCCTTCAGCCACGGCCACCACGCCTGCATCGGCCTGCACGTCGCGCGCAAGGAAGGCGAGATCGCGATCCAGGAGATCCTCGCCCGCTTCCCGAAGTACGAGGTCGACGCGACGCGGCTCGAGACCTACGCGACGGAGTTCGTGAAGGGCTATTCGGCGATGCCGCTGGTCTGGAAGAGCTAGCGGGGCTCGCCAGGTCGCTCGAGCGCGATGATCGCGGTGCGCAGGGTTCGGGCTGCGGTCGCGGACTCGGGGGCGTAGAAGCGGTCGGGGTCGAATTCGGCGACGACGAGCGGGGCGATGTCGGCAACCGAGGCGGCGAGGGCTTCGCGCTCGCTTTCGCTCGGCGGCGTCGGGCGGGCGTGGAAGAGCAGGGCGGGGCGCAGGGCGACGAGCGCGTCGCGCCCGATCGGGATCGATGAGGGACCGCGTCCCCCGGTCACGTTCTCGCCGCCGGCGATCCCGACCAGGGCGGTCGCCAGCTGATCGTCACCGACCAGGACCAGGGGCTCGAAGGACTCGACGACCGCGACGCGCGGCCGCGCAGCGTCCACGGATTCCTCGGATCCGACCGACTCCGCCGCGATCGCGGCGAGGGGACGCGAGACCGCGGCGATGCGCTCGCGCGCCATCGCGGCGGCGCCGACGCGCCCGGCGAGCTCGCCGAAGAAGGTGAAGCCGTCCTCGAAGCTCCGGATCAGGACCACGAGCGTGCGGATGCTGGCCGAGTCGAGCCGCTGGGACAGGGCGATGCGCGATGCGGGCAGCACGACGAGATCCGTCTCGAGGGAGGTCAGCAGCAGGAAGGCTTCGTCGTCCGTCTCGGGGACGCGCGGGCGATGGCCGAGGCCGGGGCGCTTCGCCGACTCCGCATCGACGGCGATCAACCGGTCGCCGTGCTCGAGCTCGAGCAGCAGGCTCGTGGCGACGGGGGAGAGGGACGCGATCTTGCGCGCACCGGCGTTCGCGCGCGCGGAGGCCGGCCACGCCTGCTCCTGTTCCAGCTCCGGTCCACAGCCGAGGAGCAGCCCGGAAGCCAGCAGCGCGACGAGCAGGGGGCCGGCGATCTGCCCACGCCCGGGGCGGGATCGCGGCTTCACGGGGTCCGAGGGCGGGGCTGCCGGGTTCATGGATGGCTGGGCTTCCTGTACGCTCGCGAGCCTAGCGCGGCAGCGACGCCGCGGAGTCCTCCGATTGGAAACGAAGCCCGATCCCCGTTCGAGCGAAGTCGAGCCCGCGGCGCCTTTCTATACGCGCTACGGCATCGCGCGGACGGGCGAGCGCGAGGCACCGCTCGCGATCACGCCCTATCCCGAGGTCTGTCGCGCGGGTCGGCTCCGCATGACCGTGCTCGCGGCGGCGGTCGACATCGTCGGCAGTCTCTTTACGCGCGAGCGCGCGGGCAACGACATCCTCTTCACGACGGACCTCTCGGTCCGCATGCCGAGGACGCCACCGCCGCAGGGGCTCGTCGCCCGCGGCCGGATCCTGCGCAGCGGGCGGACCGGGGTCACGACGGCGGTGGCGCTCGAGACCCGGAGCGATGCCGGCACGGGTGGCGCGGGCGCGGCCCGCGACGGTGCGGCCTGGGCCTACGGCGAGACGAGCTTCGCGCGGGTGGCCCGCGCCGAGGGGGCCAGCGTCACGGCCGCGGATCTCGCCTTGCCGAACGTCTTCGCGTCGAATCCGCTCGCGCAGCCCCTCGAAGACGAGGTCGGAGTCGGCGTCGTCGATGCGGCGCGGGGCGAGGTCGAGCTCGTGCTGCGCCGAGCGGTCCTGAACCGAGAGGCGACGCTGCAGGGCGCGCTCGTGGCGCTCCTCGTCGAGCGCGCCGGGGAGGTCCTCGGCGAGTCCCGCCTGGGCGAGCCGCAATCCGTCGTCGGGCTCGACCTGCGATACCTCACGACCGCGAAGGTCGGGCCCGTTCGCTCCCGGGCCTTCTTCCTCGGCGACCCCGCCGACGGCGTGCTGCGGGTCGAGCTGCGGGACTGTGGCCGCGAGGATCGGGTGACGGCGACGGCGTTCCTGCAGATCGCACCGGCGCGCTAGCGTCGAGGCGATGACGAACCCGATCCCGACCGAGAAGACACCGCCCGACGAGGCTCCGCGCTTCGCCGAGCTCGCGGGCCAGGTCGTCGTCGTGACCGGCGGAACCCGCGGCATCGGCCTCGGCATCGTGCGCCTGCTCGCCCGGTCCGGCGCGCGTCTCATGATCACCGGCCGCAAGGCCCACCGCCTCGAACGCGTCGCCGACGAGCTGGCGAAGCTGGGCGCCGAGTTCGAGACCCGCGTCTCCGACGTCGCCGACCGCGACGCGAGCCGCCGCCTGGTCGACGAGACGCTCGCCGCCTTCGGCACGATCGACGCGCTCGTGGCCAACGCCCAGTCCTACATCAACGTGAAGCCCCTGCTCGAGATCACGCCCGAGGACTTCGACCTCGTCCTCGACACGGGGCCGCGCGGGACGCTCTGGCTGATGCAGGCGGTCGTCCCCGCGATGCAGGCCCGCGGCCGCGGCCGCATCGTCACGTTCGGCTCCTCGATGGGGCAGACGGGCGCCCCGGGCTACGGACCGTACTCCGCTGCGAAGGAGGCGGTCCGTTCGCTGACGCGGACCGCCGCTCGCGAGTGGGGCCGCTTCGGGATCACGGTGAACTGCATCTGTCCCGCCTCCGCGTCCCACCGCCTGCCGACGAATCTCGACGGCGACGATCCCCGCGCCCGCGCCTTCGCCGCGATGTACAAGGATCATCCGCTCGGGCGAGACGGCGATCCGCTCGCCGACATCGCGCCGGTCGTCGCGTTCCTGCTCTCGGACGCGAGCCAGTACCTGACGGGCCAGACGCTGATGGTCGACGGCGGGGGCATCCTGCGCGCGTGAGAGAGCCGGTCGGTCGGCGCGCTGCGATCGGTCGATCGGCCGGCTCGCGCCGTGCGCCGCGGGACGATCGGAGGAGGAGGGGAGGGCCGCGTGAGTCGATCCGAATCGAAGCCGGGCGCCGGGCAGGCCGAGCGCGGAGAAGCGCGCGAGCCCGTCGAGCTCGTCGCCTGGCGGCAGTTCTGCCGGCGCATCGAGACGCTCGGCGAGTCGGTGTTGCGGCCGCCCTATCCCGGGCTCCCGGGCGACGGGCCCGAGGCGATCGCCCACCTGGCGGAGCAGGTCGCCTGCTGGCTCGCCTATGCGACGGGCTCCTTCGACACGACGGCGCCCTTCTTCCATCGCTCGAACGACCTCGTCTCGCAGTGGGGCGGGCCGAACCAGGACAACGTCTACCTCCATGCGCGCATCGACCCGAGGCGCCGCTACCGGATCCGCGGCCGCATGCACGCCTGCGAAGACTTCGTGATCACGCTGCGGGTCGACTTCATGCACATGCCCGAGTGGGGCACCCTCGCGACGATCCACGCCGCCGACCGCGGCATCGGCCCCGGCGACGACTTCGAGATCCTGCTCGGCGGCGACGGCAGCGATCCGGCGTTCTTTCCCATCCCGGAGCGCGTCTCGACGGTCTCGCTGCGCGAGTACTACCTCGACTGGCGGCCGAAGGAGCCGGCCGTCTTCACGATCGAATGTCTCGACGACGTCGCAGCCCCGCCTCGGATCGACGGCGAAGGCGTCGCGGCCCGCCTCGCGACGGCGCTCGCCCAGACCGAGCGCTCGGTCGTCTTCTGGAACGACTACCTGAACGAGCACCGCGCCAAGGGCGTCGACAACGCGTTCGCCCCGCCCATGGCCCTCAAGAAGGGCCTCGGCGCCGCCCGTTATGCGTTCCTCTTCTACGCGCTGGCCGACGACGAAGCCCTCGTCATCGAGTCGGACGTCCCCGACGCGCGCTACTGGAACCTCCAGCTCGCGACGATGGGCTGGTACGAGCAGCCCGATCCGGTCCACCGCATCTCCTCGATCAATCAACGTCAAGCCCACATCGACACCGACGGCCGCGTCCGCTTCGTGGTGTCGCGCGCCGATCCCGGCTGCCCGAACTGGCTCGACACCGCGGGTCATCCCGAGGGCCTGCTGACGCTGCGCTGGTTCTGGCCGAACGCCGACCCGAGCCCGACGACCCGGGTCGTCCCGTTCGCGTCGGTCGCGGGGGCGCTCCCGCAGGAAACGCCACGAGTCGATGCCGCAGCACGCCGCGCCGAGATCCGCCGACGCATCGAGCACCTTGCCTGGCGGTTCCGCTCGTGAGCGGGCGGGCGAGGGCGGCATGAGCTGGCAGCCGCCGCCGCGGCCCGACTGGGTCCGCGCGATCAACGCGAACGAGGTCCTGCCGATCACCGCGGTCGCCCGGTTGCCCCTCGCGCGCGACGCGTTGATGGCCGAGGCCCGGGCGCGGCTGGGCCTCCCGGACGGCGGCTTCGCCGACTTCGGGCATCCGCTCTTCCCCGTCGACGAGATGCTCGAGGCCCTCGATCGCGCGCTCGCGGCGATCGAGAGCGAGGCCGAGCTGAATCCGATGGGCCGCTTCATGACGCGGCGCTTCCTGCTGCGGCTGCTCGAGGTTCGCCTGCAGCTGATGGCCCATCTGCGGGCCGATCCCGGCGTCCTCGACGAGGAGATCACGGCCCCGATCTTCGTCGCCGGCGCGCCGCGCACGGGGACGACGCTGCTCCACGCGCTGCTCGCCGTCGATCCCGCGCGCCGCGCGCCGCTCGGCTGGGAGCTCCTGCGCCCGGTGCCGCCGCCGGATCCCGATCCCGGGAAGCGCGCCGTCGACCCGCGGATCGAGATGACCGAGCGCGAGCTGACCCTGCCGCAGACCGTCGTCTCCGGGCTGCTCGCGATCCACGTCTTCGGTGCGAGCCGCCCCAAGGAATGCCTCTCGGCGATGAGCTTCGCGTTCCGCTCCGAGGAGCTCACGACCCGCTACCACGTCCCGAGCTTCGAGCGCTGGCTCTTCCTCGAGGCCGATCCGCGACCCGCCTACGCGATGCACCGCCTCGTGCTCCAGATCCTCCAGCGCCGGACCGGCCGGACCCGCTGGACGCTGAAATCCCCCGTCCATCTCCATTCGCTGCCGGCCCTCGAGGCGACCTATCCCGACGCCCGCGTCGTGCTCACCCACCGCGACCCCGCCACGATGCTGGCGTCGCTCACGAGCCTCGTCGCCCACATCCGCTGGGCCCACAGCGATCGGGTCGACGCCGAGGCCCTCGCCCGCGACCACGTCGAGCGCTATGCGACCTCCCTCGAGCGGGTCCGTCGGGACGATCTCGCGCGGTCGCCCGCCGCCCTCGCGCGCCATCATCTGCGTTATGCGGACCTCATCGAGGATCCGTACGATCGGGTCCGCGCGCTCTACGCCGCCTGCGGACAGGAATTCTCGCCCGCCTTCGAGGCGGCGCTCCGGGCCGAGATCGACCGGCGTACGCGCCAGGAGCACGGCGACCACGCCTACGACCTCGCGGCGCTCGGCCTCGATCGAGGCGACCTGCGCGCGCGCTTCGGGGCCTACTGTGCGCATTTCGGCGTGCCCGAAGAGCGCTGAGCGCGTTCGTCCCCGACGCACCGCCCCCCGCGCAGGGCCCAAACTTCGCCGAAACGTCACAGGCCTTCGGCGCGGGGGCTCCGGCGCCGCCGTTGCGGAGCTGGCAAGCTCCTCGCTCCTCGGAAATCCACGGGACAGGGGAGCATGCGCGCGATGGGCGTCTTCGAGCGGTATCTCTCGGTATGGGTGGCGCTCGCGATCGGCGCGGGGGTCGCGCTCGGGCTCGTCCTGCCGGGTGTGTTCGCGGCGGTCGCCGGCCTCGAGTGGGCGCGGGTCAACCTCGTCGTCGCGGTGCTCATCTGGCTGATGGTCTACCCGATGATGTTGAAGATCGAGCCGTCCTGCCTGCGCGACGTCGGCCGTCGGCCGAAGGGCCTCGCGCTGACGCTGATCGTCAACTGGCTCGTGAAGCCGTTCACGATGGCGGCCCTCGGCGTCTTCTTCTTCGACCGCGTCTTCGCGGGGCTCGTCCCGCCGGCGGACGCCGAGCAGTACGTCGCCGGCATGATCCTGCTGGGCGTCGCGCCGTGTACGGCGATGGTCTTCGTCTGGAGCCAGCTGACCGAGGGGGACCCGAACTACACCCTGGTCCAGGTCTCGGTCAACGACCTCGTCATGATCTTCGCCTTCGCGCCGATCGCGGGGCTCCTGCTCGGGGTCACGTCGATCGAGGTCCCCTGGGAGACGCTCTTCGCGTCGGTCGTGATCTTCGTCGTGATCCCGCTGGCGGCGGGCATGGCGACGCGGGCCTCGACGACGGCGGCGCGACTCGACGCGCTCGGCCGGCGGCTCAAGCCGAGCTCGATCGTCGGGCTGCTGCTGACGGTCGTGCTCCTGTTCGGCTTCCAGGCGCAGACGATCGTCGAGAGCCCGGGTCGCGTCGTGCTCATCGCGATTCCGCTCCTGATCCAGAGCTACGGGATCTTCGCGATCGGCTACGGCCTCGCCCGGGTCTTGAAGCTGCCCTTCGAGGTCGCGGCGCCGGCCGCGATGATCGGCACGTCGAACTTCTTCGAGCTCGCCGTCGCCGTCGCGATCAGCCTCTTCGGTCTCGGCTCGGGCGCGGCGCTGGCGACGGTGGTCGGGGTCCTGATCGAGGTGCCCGTCATGCTCTCGCTGGTGGCCTTTGCCAATCGGACGCGCGGCTGGTTCCCGGTCGCGGCGGATGCGCGCTGAGGCGGCGACAGGGTGGGGGGCGGTGATGCGATACGAGCGGCTGCTCTTCCTCTGCGTCGCGAACTCGGCGCGCTCCCAGATGGCGGAGGGCCTCGCGCGCTCGATCTTCGGGTCGGACGTGCTCGTCCAGTCCGCGGGGTCACGGCCCTCCCGGGTCAATCCGTTCGCCGTCGTGGTCCTCCGGGAGATCGGGATCCCGATGGCCGGCCAGTTCTCGAAGTCGGTCGAGACGATCGATCCCGCGAGCGTCGATCTCGTCGTCACGCTCTGCGCCGAGGAGGTCTGTCCAGTCTTCCTGTCCGGCGCTCCGCGGCTCCACTGGCCGATCGCCGATCCCGACCGTCCCCAGGAAGATCTGCGCGAGGAGGAGCGGCTGCAGCATTTCCGGGTGGCGCGCGACGAGATCCGCGCCCGCCTGATCCAGCTGGCGACGGAGCGCCGCGCCGGCGAGCGCGGGGACGAGGCCGAAGCGAGCGCGCTCACACCGACCCCGCGACCTCGCCGGGAGTCGTGACGGGGACCTATGCTGGGCGCGGGTCCAGGAGGTCCGCCCCACGATGTCGAGCCCCAAGCCGAGTCCGAAGCCGAACACGCAATCGACCGATCGAGCCGCCGATCGATCTGTCCCGGGATCCGAGCGCGAGGCGCTCTCGTTCTGTCGCCTCTGCATGGGCCATTGCGGCGTCGTCGCGACCCTCGACGAAGCGGGCGGGCTGCTGCGCATCCGGGGCGATCACGACGATCCCCAGACCCTGGGCTACGCCTGCTTCAAGGGCCTGAACGCGCCCGAGGCGCATCGCAGCCCCGACCGCGTTCTGACGCCGCGCAAGCGCATGCCCGACGGGCGCTTCGTCGAGCTCCCGCTCGAGGTCGCCCTCGACGAGATCGCAGCGAAGCTCGCGGCGATCCTCGCCGAAGACGGCCCGGAGGCGATCGGCGGCTACAAGGGCGGCGGCGCCTTCTTCACGTCGAGCTCGCTCAAGATGTTGAACGCCTTCCTCGAGGCGATCGGCTCGCCGAAGGCCTTCTCCTCGGTCACGATCGATCAGTCGGCGAAGGCCGTCGCCGTCGGCCGCATCGGCATCTGGCCCCCCGGCCGCACGCCCTTCCACCGCGGCGACGTCTTCCTGATCGTCGGCGGCAACCCCCTCGTCTCGGTCTCGACCAACGGCTTCGACACGCGCAATCCGCTGAAGCGGCTCAAGGAGGCGAAGGCCCGGGGCATGAAGCTGATCGTGATCGATCCGCGCCGGAGCGAGACGGCGAAGCACGCCGATCTCCATCTCCAGCCGCTCCCCGGCGAAGACGCCGCGATCCTGGCAGGCCTGCTCCACGTCATTCTCGAGCGGGGCTGGATCGACCGCGATTTCTGCGACCGCCATGCGGACGACGTCGAGGCGCTGCGCCGCGCCGTCGCCGGCTTCACGCCGAAGGCCGTCGCGGCGCGGGCCGGCGTCGCGGAGGCGGAGCTCGTCGCCGTCGCCGAGCTCTTTGCCCGAGAGAGTCGAACCGGTGCCGCGACGAGCGCGACGGGCCCCGACATGTCGCCCCACGGCAACCTGGCCGAGCATCTCGTCGAATGCCTGAACGTCGTCTGCGGGCGGCTCCTGCGCGCGGGGGATCGGATCGATCATCCGGGCGCGATCGGTGCGCGCTACCCGCGCAAGGCCGAGGTGATGCCGGCGCCGCGCTGGTGGGAGAAGGGATACAAGAGCCGGGTCGGCGCATTCGGGCGCATGGACGGCGAGCTTCCGACCGGGATCCTGGCGGACGAGATCCTGATGCCGGGGAAGGGGCGGGTCCGCGCGCTGCTGGTCCACGGCGGCAATCCCGCCTCGGCGATCCCCGACACGAAGAAGGTCGTGCGCGCCCTCGAGTCCCTCGAGCTGCTGGTCGCGATCGAGCCCTTCATGAGCATGACGGCGGAGCTCGCGCATTACATCCTGCCGCCGACGCTGCAGTACGAGCGCGCCGATCTGCCGCTCTTCATCTACGAGAACCTGCTCTCGCCGGTGCCGTTCACGCGCTACACGCCGGCCATCGCCTCGCCGCCGCCGGGGGCGAAGGTCTGCGACGACCATCTCTATTTCTGGGAGCTCGCGAAGCGGCTCGGCGTCCGGCTCAACCATTTCGGGGTCGAGCTCGGCGGCGACCGGCCGCCCACGACCGACGAGTTGCTCGCGATCGCGGCGCGCCACGCGCCGATCGCGTTCGACGCGCTGCAGGCGGCGCCCCGCGGCGTCGTGCTCGACGACGAGCCGGTCTTCGTCGAGCCGGGGGACCCGGACAGTCCGCATCGCTTTTCGCTCGTCCCGCCGGACGTCGCGGCCGAGCTCGCCTCGGTCGCCGCCGGGCTCGCGCCCGGCGCGGCCGGCGACTTCCCCTATCGGCTCGCCGTTCGCCGGCTGCGCGACGGGCTCAACTCGGCGGGGCTCTCGCTGCCGTCGATCCGCAAGCGGCTGCCCTTCAATCCCGTCTACATGAATCCCGAGGACATGGCGGCCGAGGGCATCGGCGAGGGCCACCGCGTCGCCGTCGCGTCGGCCCACGGCCGCGTCGAGGTCCGGGCCGAGGCCGATCCGAGTCTCCGCCGTGGTGTCGTGAGCCTGGTCCACGGATTCGGGCAGCTGCCGTCTCGATCGGCGGCCTACGAGGAGTGGGGCGTCGCGGTGAACCTGCTGCTCAGCCTCGAGCCGGGCTCGCGGGAGACGATCAATGCCATGCCGCGCATGAGCGGGATCGCGGTCGCGGTGCGGCGATGCGAGGAGCGCTGACGGTCTGATCAGGGCTTCGGCGGATGAGCCGCTCGTACGCCCGCCACCAGGACGTCCACGATCGTCCGGACCTCCGCACGCGGGATCCGACGTCGCGTCGCCAGACGAGCGAGGAGCAGCGGGCCCGCCACCATCTCGATGAGCGGCACCGCCCGCGCCGACGGCGCGAGCTCGCCGCGCTCGATCGCGCGCTCGATCGGCGAGCGCCACTCCTTGCGGCGCGCCTTCCAGAACGTCTCGACCCAGCCATACAGAGCGGGATGAGGAGCCTGCGCCCCGATCACCGCGCGCAGGATCGCCTCGGCATGCGGCTCCCGGATCAGCTTCAGGCGCGCGTCGACGAAGGCCTCGATGTCGCTCGCGAGGCTCCCGGTGTCGAGATCGGGGAGGGCGAGGGCTTCGAGCTCGGAGAGCGCGTCGTCGAGCAGCGCCGCCGGCGAGGACCAGCTGCGATAGACCGTCGTCTTGTGGACCCCGGCCCGGCGCGCGACGGCGGGCAGCGTCACCGCGCCGAAGCCTTCGTGCGTGAGCAGCTCGAGCGTCGCGCGGCGGACGGCGTCGCGGACCTCGGCGTTGCGCCCGCCGGGGCGCCGCTGCTTCGCGCGGCGATCCCCGGGCGCCGTTCCCTCCCGCCCCGTGCCCGCGCTGGCCTGTTTCTTCCGGGTCGTCACAAAAGCAACTCTAGGTTGCTTTTGTAGATCGAGCCATCCATACTGCGAGGCGACCCGGGCGGCATCGATTCCGGTCTTCCGCCCGAAGCCGCCGCCCGCAACCGCCCCTCGCATCCGAAAGGAAGCCCCCATGACCAGCAGCCTGCGCAACCCGATCGACACCGAAGACCAGCGCGCCGTCGAGCGCCGTGCCCTCGAGCTCTTCGAGCATCCGCGGATCGTCGGGGCCGTGAAGGAGATCCGGGAGTACTGGCTGAAATCCGTGCCGCGCAGCGCGGACATGCTGTCCTGCTTCGATCGCGCCTTCGAAGAGGTCATGTTCGCCTCGATCGTCTGGTCGCTGAACCAGGATCCGCTCTACCCGAAGGTCGTCACGATCACGCGCCTGCCCCATCAGATGGGTGGCAAGCGCGTGCCCGGGACGCGCTGGGGCATCGACAATCCGGACTCGGTCTACCGCGTGATCCCGATCAGCGGGGCGGAGAAGTACGTGATCCGCGGGCGGATCCCGGAGAATCGGGTGACCGAGAACTACTTCACGCTCTGGGATCCGAAGATGGGGACGGTCGACGTCCTCGACGGCAAGACGATCGTCATGAATCCCGACCGGACCTTCGAGATCGAGGTCGACAGCGACCCGAAGGGCAACCGCAAGAACCACGTCCGCTCGGCGCCCCACGCCCACGAGTTCTACATCCGCGACGTCGTGATGGACTGGAAGACGGAGATGATCAACGACCTCTCGATCGAGCGCCTCGGCGGCAAGCCCTCGCGGCCGCCGTTCACGCCGCAGGAGGAGCTCGACCGCGCGGTCGAATACATGTGGAAGTGGGCGAAGGAGACCGATCGCTGGGAGGCGCAGACGGCGGGCAAGCCCGACAACAGCTTCGCCTTCACCATCGACCGCGACAGCGACGGCGCGCTCCGCAACCAGATCTACATCATGGGCCGCTTCAAGCTGCCCTCGAACGACAACACCCCGGACCAGGCCCTCGTGATCGACGTCGACCTCGGCGGGGCCGACTACTTCATCGCGCCGATCACGAACGTCTGGGGCACGACCAACGACATCCATCATCGAAACGGGAGCATGAATCGCGCCCAGTCGGTGGCGAATGCCGATGGAACGCTGACCTTCGTCCTCTCGCCGAAGGATCCGGGGGTCTGGAACTGGATCGATCCCTGCGACATGAAGGAAGGCACGCTGACGCTGCGCTGGGCCGAGTTCAAGGGCGGGAAGCCCGGGCCGAGCCTGCGCGCGACGGGCAAGGTCGTTGCGCTGGCCGAGGTCCGGAGCCATGTCCCGGCCGGGACGCGCTTCGTGACCGCCGCCGAGCGCAAGGCGCAGCTCGCCGAACGGGCGGCCAGCTACGACTGGCGCATCGCCGAGAACTGAGGCGCGAAACCGATGGCCGAAGAAGACAAGGTCTGGTTGATCACCGGCTGCTCGTCGGGCATGGGCCGCGAGTTCGCCTTCGCCGCGCTCGCCGCGGGCTACCGCGTCGTCACGACGGCGCGCGACCCGAAGACGTTGCGCGAGTTCGTCGAGGCGCATCCCGAGCGGGCGAGGGCGCTCGCCCTCGACGTGACGGACAAGCGTCAGGTCGAGGCGTCCGTCGCGGCGACGATCGCCGAGTTCGGGCGCATCGACGTGCTCGTCAACAACGCCGCCTACGGCTACCTCGCCGCCATCGAAGAGGGCGACGAGGCGGACGTGCGGGCGATGTTCGAGACGAATTTCTGGGGGCTGCTCGCCATGACCCGCGCGGTGCTCCCGCACATGCGGCGCCAGAAGAGCGGGCACATCATCCAGAACTCCTCCCAGGCCGGTCTCATGTCGAAGCCGGGGACGGGTTACTACAGCACGACCAAGTGGGCGGTCGAGGCGCTGACCGAGGCGCTCGTCGAGGAGGTCGCGCCTTTCGGCATCCGGGTCTCGGCGCTCGAGGCCGGGCCCTATCGGACGGACTGGGCGGGGCGCTCGATGAAGCGCTCGAAGACCCGGATCGACGACTACGCCGCGGTCCATGCCCGGGCCCAGATGATCGCCGACATGGACGGCCAGCAGCCGGGCGACCCGCGCGGCGCGGCGTGGGCGCTGCTCGAGGTCGTCCGGGCGGCGAACCCGCCGCGGCAGCTGCTGCTGGGCAAGCTCGTCCTCGACACGTATCGTGCGAAGCTCGAGACCATCCGGACCGCCCTCGACGAGTGGGAGGCGGTGACGATCCAGGCGGACCATGCGCCGGAAGGGAAGCAGCGATGAGCAGTCGGAAGGGGCGGACGACGGGCAAGTCGGTCGCGAAGAAGGGCAGCGCCCGGAAGAGCGCCGCGGGCAAGGGCACGGCGAAGAAGGCCTCGAAGGCGAAGGCCGGGACGACGAAGAAGCGCGCGGCCGCAAAGGGCGCGACGAAGAAGTCGGCGCCGAAGCCCTTCGTGCCGGTGCTCTCGGGGCCCGAGAAGCTCGCGATCGTCGAGCGCTACATCGCGGCCTACAACGGCCGCGACACGGCGACGATCCTCTCTCTCTACGCGCCGAAGGCCACGATGGAGGATCCGCTCGGGCTGCCGCCGGCGGTGGGCCACAAGGCGATCGCCGGGCTCTACCAGATGGGCTTCGACATGAACGTCACGATCGCCCACGACGGTGCCGTCCGCTGCGCGGGCAACTCGGTGGCTTTCCCGCTGATCGCGAGCTCGCCCTCCTCGAAGCTCCACGTGATCGACGTCTTCGACTTCGGGCGCGGCGGGAAGATCGTCTCGATGCGCGCCTACTGGGGGCCCGACAATCTCGAAGGCGATCTCGCCGTGCGGCAAGCGTGAAGCCCCGACGGGCGCCAAAGGCGGTGCCCGTCCCGTGCGACCCCGGCCGGGGCTGGGCGCCGAGCAGGCAGGCGAGGAGAGGACGACGATGTCCGAAGCAATGGTCGATCTCGATTACGACGCCATCCTGCGCGACGCGAAGACCCGGGCCGGGGTCGGCGATTTCTCGAACGAGTTCTATCTGCCGGTCCTGCGGCGCCTGCTCGAGGGCTTCGAGAAGGAGTCGAATCTCAACGCGATGGGCCGCGCGATCCAGCGGGAGCGGATCGTCGGGCTGCTCGCGACGAATCTGCGCTTCGAGTCCTACTGGGCGCAATACCCGGAGATCGCGCGCGAGCGGATCGTCGACCCGATCGTGATCGTGGGCTTCGGGCGGACGGGCTCGACGCTGCTCCAGCGGCTGCTCGCCGCCGATCCGCGGGCCCACGCGCCGCTCTGGTGGGAGGGGCGCTTCCCGGTGCCCTTTGCCGGGGAGACGGTCGAGAACCCCGAGCAACGGATCAAGGCGGCCCTCGCCGAAGTCGAGATGATGTACGCGACGGTCCCGGGGCTCGAGTCGATCCATCCCCTCGACGCGATGCAGGCCGACGAGGAGATCCTGCTCCTCGAGCAGTCCTTCTACAGCGATTCGCCCGAGTCCTTCGCGAAGCTCCTCGGCTTCGGTCCCTGGCGCGAGTCCCTCGACCAGACGCCGGGCTACGAGCATCTGCGGCGGCTGCTGCAATTCCTGCAGTGGCAGAAGCGCAAGCGGGGCCTCGTCGCCGAGCGCTGGATCCTGAAGTCGCCGCAGCACATCCACAACTGCGACGTCGTGCTGAAGGTCTTCCCGGGTGCGAAGATCGTCCAGACCCACCGCGATCCGCTCGAGACGATCCCGTCCTGGGCGAGCCTCTGCTATTCGCTCTGGCAGCAGAACAGCGACACCGCCGATCCGGTCGTCTGCGGAACCTACTGGGACGAGAAGATGGCCCGCGGCATCCGCCGCTGCATGCAGGTCCGGGACGCCGGGAACGCCGACAAGTTCTTCGACGTCGACTACCGGGACACCGCCCGCGACCCCCTCGGCGTCGCCGCCCGGATCTGCGAGTTCGTCGGCTGGGAGCACACGCAGGCGGCTCGCGAGGCCCAGGCGGCCTGGCTCGCCGCCAACCGGCGCGACCAGCGGCCGCCTCACGAGTACGAGCCCTCGACCTTCGGCTACACGGAAGCCGGCTTGAAGGCCCGCTATCGCGAGTACCGGGAGCGCTTCATTCGCTAGGGTTCGACCATGTCCCACATCACCCGCTACAGCCTGATGCCGATCCCGCCGCTCGAGGCCCATACCCACTGGTTCGAGGCCGGGGGGCTCAAGATCGGCGTCGAGTATCGATTGCTGACCGACGCGATCGCCGCAGCGGTCGAGCTCGAGTCCGCGAACGGCGACGTGCCGGGCGTCGAGACCGACGGCCCGGTCGACGATCGCGGCGTCTCGCTCCACGTCTTCGGGCGGCAGGACGGCGAGGAGCGCGAGTTCCTGCGCTTCGACTGCTTCCAGGAAGATCCCCACTACCACTACGTCTCGTGGCGCGCGAAGAGCAACGAGATGATCCACCTCGATCCGATCGCCGACGGCGACCCGCTCGCCTGGGCCCTGGATCGCTTGCGCTCGCGATTGCTGCCGATGCTGATCCGCGCGGGCGCGGCGGACGTGGCGAAGCAGGTCGACGTGCCGGCGGTCGATGCCCTGCTCCCGCGGATCGCGGAGACGGCCTTCCGCCTGCGCTTCGCGCAGCACGACGAGCTGGCGCTCCATGCCGAGGCCCTGCGGGCCGGCGCGCGGCGTTGAAAGGGACACGATGAAGACGATCGGACGCGGGGACACGGAGGCGGCGCGGCTGCGGGCGCGGCTCGGGCATCCGGTGATCGACGCCGACGGACACGTCATCGAGACGCCGCCCGTCTTCATGCCGTTCTTCGAGGATTACGTCCGCGACATCGCGGGCGGCGACATGGTGAAGCGCTTCCGCGCCGTCGGCGGCATGGACTTCGACGACATGGTGCTCCGGCCCTGGAGCGCGCTCTCCTGGGAGGATCGGCGCCGGGTCTGGGCGACGCGGCCCTCGTGGTGGTCGCTGCCGGCGGCGAACAGCCTCGATCGCGCGACGAGCCACATCCCGAAGCTGATGTACGAGCGCCTCGACGATTTCGGGATCGACTTCGCCGTCCTCTACGGCAGCCGGACGCTGACGACGACGGCGATCCGCGACGCCGAGATCCGCCAGGTCGCCTGCCGTGCCCTCAACGCCTTCAACGCCGAGGTCTACGCGCCCTACGCCGATCGCATGACCCCCGCAGCCCAGATCCCGACGCATACGCCGCAGGAGGCGATCGCCGAGCTCGAGCACGCGGTCGGAAGGCTGGGACTGAAGGCGATCATGATCAACGGCGTGGTGCATCGCCCGATCGGTGGCGCGAACGGCGGAGCGGCCGGCGGCTCGCAGGGCGGTGCCGCGCACGATCCGAAGCTCCCGAACTGGGGCTCCGGCAGCGGGGAACGGCTCGACGCCCTCGGCCTCGACGCCGAATACGACTACGACCCGTTCTGGCGCCGCTGCATCGAGCTCGGCGCCGCGCCCGCCTCGCACACGCCGGGCATGGGCTGGGGCAGCCGGCGCTCGGTCTCGAACTACATGGCGAACCACATCGGCTCGTTCGCCGCGAGCGCCGAGGCCTTCTGCCGCTCGATCTTCATGGGCGGCGTTCCCCACCGCTTTCCCGAGCTCGCCTTCGGTCTGCTCGAGGGGGGCGTCGGCTGGGCCTGCATCCTGTTCGCCGACATCGTCTCGCATTGGCAGAAGCGCAATCGCAAGACGATCGGCCATCTCGATCCGAAGCGTCTCGACCGCGCGCTCGTGCTCTCGCTCTTCGAGCGGTACCGCGACGCGCGCTTCCATCCGGGCGTTCCCGGTCTCGTCGAGAGTCTCGCGAGCCTCGAGCCCGAGCCGCCCTTCACCGACGAGTGGGTCCAGTGCGGCATCGATCGGGAGGAGGACATCGTCCGACAGTTCATCCCGGCCTTCTACTTCGGCTGCGAGGCCGACGATCCGACCGTCGCCTGGGCCTTCAGCGCGAAATCGAATCCCCACGGCGCGAAGCTCCGGGCGATGTTCAGCTCGGACATGGGCCACTGGGACGTGCCCGACATGGAAGGGATCCTCAGCGAGGCCTTCGAGCTCGTCGAGCACGACCACCTCGACGAGGGCGATTTCCGCGACTTCGTCTGCACCAATCCGATCCGCTTCTACACGCGCATGAACCCGCGCTTCTTCGAGGGCACGCGGGTCGAGGCGGAGGCGAGGCAGGTCGTCGAAGCCGAGCGCAAGGCGGCCGGCGCGGGGCCGACCTGAACGGAGCGACGATGACGATCGGACGGACGATCGGTTGCCTGCGCGAGATCCATCGCCATCCGGTCAAGTCGATGGCCGGGGAGTCGATCGCAGCGTCGGACGTGGCGATGCGCTTCGGCGTCGTCGGGGACCGCGCCTGGGCGATCCGGGACGTCGGCGCAGGCGAGATCCGCGGGGCGAAGAAGCTGCCCGCGCTGCTCGGCCTCGGCGCGCGTTATGTCGAGTCGCCGGAGGTCGAGGGCTCAGCCCGCGTCGAGCTCGCGCTGGGCGACGGAAGCACGATCCGGTCCGACGATCCCGAGCTCGCGTCCCGATTGTCGCGGTGCCTCGGCCGGTCGGTCGAGCTGTGTCCCCGCCTCCCGGCCAACGCGAAGGCCCACTACCGCCGCGCGCGTCCGATCACCGATCCGGAGTCCGAGATCCGCGCCGCGAGCGAGCTGCTCCCGAGCGAGTCGATCCCGGCGATGGGCGAGCCGCCGGTCGATCTTTCGGTCGTCGGTGAGTACGTCTCGCCGCCCGGGACCTACTTCGATTTCTTCGACCTCCATCTCCTCTCCCACCAATCGCTCGCCCACTTCGCTGCCCTCGTCCCCGATTCGACCATCGAGCCCCGGCGCTTCCGGCCGAACCTCGTCGTCGAGCTCGACGGACCGGGGCCCGGCGAGACGCCCTGGCCCGAGCTCGCCTGGGTCGGCCACATCGTCTCGATCGGCGAAGTCCGCCTCGCATTCACGATGCCGATGATGCGCTGCAGCATGACGACCCACGCCCAGCCCGGGCTCCCGAAGGATCCGCGCATCATGCGCGCCCTGGTCCGCGACTGCAGCATGAACCTCGGCGTCGGGGTCACCGTCCTGTGCCCGGGCCACGTCCGCGTCGGCGATCCGATCCGCCTCGCGGACGCATGAGTCGCGCACGGGCGGAAGACCGCGCCGAAGCGAGCTCTTGCGGCCAGGGGGCGACGAGGACGCGGGGACGCGGGAACGCGAGAACGTGAAAAGGAGAGCAGCATGGAAATCGAGCGCATCAACCCGAAGGGCCTCTTCGTCCTCGATGCCTTCACGCAGATCGTGCGGACGAAGGGCGGGCGTCTCGCCTTCATCGCGGGGCAGGGCGGGTTCGACGAGCGCTTCAACCTGATCGGCGCCGGCGATCTCTTCGCCCAGGTCGTGCAGGCGTTTCGCAACCTGCGGACCGCGGTCGAATCGATCGGGGGGACCGTCGAGCAGATCGTCAGCACGAACATGTACATCGTCGGCCTCGACGCGCAGAAGGTCGAGATCTTCCAGAAGGCGATGGCCGTCGCCCTCGACGGCAAGCCGTTTCCCCCGAACGCGTCGACCATGATCGGCGTCCAGTCGCTGGCGGGGGAGGGGATGCTCGTCGAGATCAGTGCGTTCGCGGTGATCGATTAGCGCGGCTCGCATCGGACCAGAGGAGAGAAGCTTGGCGTCCGTCGACGCGCTCATCCGACCCGTCAATCCGTTCGTGATGGCGCTGCTGCGCTCGCGCTTCCACGGTCTCGCGTCGGGCGCGCTGCTCGTCGTGTCGTGGTCGGGGCGGACGTCGGGACGGCGATTCTCGATTCCGGTCGGCTACCAGCGGGACGGGGACGACGTGATCGTCCTGCTGACGCGACCCGGCGTGAAGAGCTGGTGGAAGAATTTCCGCTCGCCCTGGCCGGCCGATCTCCTGCTGGCGGGGCGGGAGCGGACGGCGATGGGGAGCCTGGTCCCGCCCGGATCGCAGGCCTTCCTCGAACTCGTCGAGAAGACGATCCGGGCGACGCCGTGGATGGCCAGGCAATTCGGTGTCGAGGGCTTCGACGCGGCCCTGGGGCTCTCGCCGGCCGAGCGAGCGATCGTCGAAAAGTCTGCCGCCGCCATCCGATTCGAGCTCACCGACTGAAGGCAGCTCGCCCGCCCCGTCGCCCATCGGCGATTTCCGCGCGCCCTCCGCGCCGCCGCGGACCCCGCTGCGGGCTCTGGCGGAGGCGCCCGTTCTCGCGGACCATGCGAGCGGTCCGGATCTGCTCCCATCCGCCCGTCCTCTCCGCCCTCGAGGTTGCCATGAACGTTCTCGAAGAAGTCGAAGCCATCCGCCAGCTCAAGTACCGCTACCTGCGCGCGGTCGATTGCAAGCTCTGGGACCTGCTCGCGAGCACCTTTGCCGTCGACGCCGTCTCCGCCTACGACAGCGGCAAGAACGCCTACGTCGGCCGCGACGCGATCGTCGCCTGGCTCCGCAATGCGATGGAGAACCAGGTCGTGACGATGCACCAGGTCCACCACCCGGAGATCGAGCTCACGAGTCCGACGACGGCCCGCGGCACCTGGTACCTCGAGGACCGCGTGATCAACGACGGCCCGAAGCTCCCCGAGATGCCCGCCCACTCGATCCTCTTCGGCACCGCCTACTACAGCGACGAGTACGTGAAGCGCGACGGCCAGTGGCAGATCTCGAAGACCGGTTACGAGCGGATCTACGTCGAGATCCGGCCCTTCGAGAAGCCGGCGGTCTTCCAGAGCCGCTGGGCGGGGCGCTGACGCGCGCGACCGTCGGGAGCAGATCCGGCGAGGCGAGCCGGGGCGAAGAGGGGAGAACGCGATGAAGCGATCGATCGTGCTGCCGCCGGAGGTCCGCGACCTCGGTCAGGCTCTCGGTTGGCTCGAGAAGGCGGAGGCGCAGGGCTTCCATTCGGCGATGCTCGGCTGCGGGCATCACATGGATCCGCTCATGGTCTTCGCCCTCGCGCGCGAGCGGACCGAGCGGATCCTGCTCACGACCAACATCATGCCGACCTTCACGCGCCATCCCCTCGTCATGGCGATGGGCGCGCGGACGGCCCAGGCCGCGCTCGGCGGGCGCCTCCGTCTCGGTCTCGGGCCCGGGCATGCCTCGATCATCGAGGGCTGCTTCGGCCTGCGCTTCGAGCGGCTGATCCGACACACGGAGGAATACGTCGAGGTCCTGCGCCAATGCTTTTCGAAGGGGCAGGCGAAGCTCGACGGCGAGACCTTCCGGGTCGACTGGCAGATCGACGTCGAGGCGCCCGACGTGCCGATCCTGATCGCGTCGCTGGGCGAGCAGATGCTGCGCCTCGCGGGCCGCGTCGCCGACGGGATCCTGCCCTGGCTCGCGCCCCCGGCCTACGTCCGGGACACGATCGTGCCGACGCTGCGGGCGAGCGCCGCGAAGGCGGGGAGGGCGATGCCCCCGGTCGTCATGATCATGCCGTGCATCCTGTCGACGAATCGCGACGAAGTGCGGGCGGGGGTCCACTCGTATCTCTCGATCTATCCGCGGCTCGAGGCGTATGCGGCGCTGCTGCAGCGCTGCGGCGTGCCGGATGCGGATCGCGCGCTCGCCGACGGCTGGACCGACGCGATGATCGACGCCGTCGTGCCCCACGGCGACGAGGCGGCGCTCGAGGCGTCGATGCGCGCCTACGAGGCGGCGGGGGTCGACGAGATGGCGTTCCTGCCGGTGGGCGTCGGCGCGGATCCGCAGCGCTCGGTCGTCCGGACCTGGGACGCGCTCGCGGGGCTGATGGCGCGGCGCTGAGGGCACGGCACGAAGCGCGCGACGCGCCGCGCGCGCGGGGGAGGGGATCGATTGCGTCGAATGGTCAGCGGATTCGTCGGGAGGGTCGGCCATCGGCTGGTCGGGATTCTGGTCTGCCTCGCGTTCCTCCCGGCCGCGCGGCCGGTCGGCGCGGAGGAAAGGCCGCTTCGCATCGCGACGACCGTCAGCCTCGAGCGATCCGGGCTGCTCAACGTTCTGCTGAAGGACTTCGTCGCGCAGAGCGGCCACTCGGTCCGCATCATCGGTCGGGGCACCGCCGAGGCGATGGCGATCGGGCGGCGCGGTGAGGCGGACATCGTGCTCTCCCCCGCATCCCCCGAAGAGCGCGCGTTGCTCGAGTCGGGCGTTGCCTTCTCGCGCAAGCCCTTCCTCGAGAGTCGCTTCGTGATCGCCGGACCGAAAGCCGACCCCGCCGGCGTCGCGAAGGCGAAGACCCCGGAGCTGGCGATCACGCAGATCTTCCGGCTGCGGGCGGCCTTCGTGCGACGGGCCGACGACTCCGACGTGCGCGCGCGCGAGCGGGACTTGTTCGTCGCCGCCGGGCTCGATCCCGAGAAGCGCTGGGAGACGATGGTCGAGCGGACGGCGGGCATGGTCGACGCGCTCGAGGTCGCGGGGCGCAAGCCCGCCTACGTGCTCGCCGATCTGGCGTCGTTCCTGCTCGCCCGGGAGCGCACGGGACTCGCGGCGCTCTCGCAACCGGCTGCGGGGCTGCGCCAGGTCTATTCGGTCCTGCGGCTCGATGCCGACCGCGTGGACAGCCGGTCGATCCACGACGAGGCGGCCTTCGCCCTCGAGCAATTCCTCCTCTCGAACCGCGCCCAGACGCGAATCCGCGACTTCCGCATCGACGGCGCGAGCGAGGCCGTCTTCGTCCCGCTGGCCCTCGACGACGGAGGCTGAGGGCGCGCCGAGCGTCGGCGAGCGATCTGGCGCGGCCCGACCCCGTCGTCTACCACTCTCGCGAGCCCCGGGGCTCGATTCCAGCCCAGGAGGAGACGGCCATGCACGAGATCGCGATTCGAGGCGGGACGGTGGTCGACGGGACCGGGGCGAAGCCGGCGCGGCTCGACGTCGGAATCGAAGGGGGTCGCATCGCCGAGCTGGCGCCGACGGTCCGTGGTCGCCGTGAGATCGACGCGTCCGGTCGGCTCGTCGTGCCGGGCTTCATCGACATCCATACCCACTACGATCCGCAGGTCCTCTGGGATCGCGCGCTGACGCCGTCCTCGTGGCAGGGCGTGACGAGCGTCGTCGCGGGCAATTGCGGCTACAGCATCGCGCCGACGAAGGCCGCGGAGCGCGGCTCGCTGATGCGGACCCTCGACAAGGTCGAGGACATGCGGCTCGAGACGCTCGAGGCGGGGGTGCGCTGGGATTTCGAGTCCTATCCGCAATATCTCGACGCGGTCGAGCGGGCGGGCGTCGCGATCAACTTCGGGGGTTATGTCGGCCATACGCCGGTGCGCGCCTACGTGCTGGGCGACGACGCCTACGAGCGCAAGGCGACGGACGCGGAGGTCGCGCAGATGAAGCAGCTCGTCGCGGACTCGATCCGCGGCGGGGCGCTCGGCTTCTCGTCGGATCGCGCGGGGTTCCACATCGGCGACGGCGGGCGCCCCGTCCCCTCGGTCATGTCGAGCCAGGCGGAGCTCGAGGCGCTGGCGATGGTGCCCGGGGAGATCGGGCTCGGCGTCGTCCACCTCGCGGCGGGCGAGGAGTTCGCCTGGATCTACGAATTCCAGAAGAAGATGGGGCGGCGGCTCAACTGGTCCGCGATCCTGACCTATCCCGCGTCGTGGTCGTCGCGCGCGCCCTATCAGGAGAAGCTCGCGCGCCATGTCGCGGAGCGGAAGGCCGGCGCCGACGTCTGGGCGCAGGTGACCTGTCGGCCGATCGTGCAACAGATCATGATGCGCGAGCCGACCTCCTTCTATCAGATGCCCGCCTTCGCCGAGCTCGCGGCGCTCCCGCACGCGGATCGCCCGAAGCTCTTCGCCGATCGCGCCTGGCGCGCACGCGTGACGGAGCAGTTCGACTCGCGCAAATGGATCGATCCCGGCTGGAAGACGGTCACGATCTCCGAGTCGGCGAGCCATCCCGAGCTCGTCGGGCGCTCGGTCCAGTCGCTGGCCGACGAGCGCGGGGTCACGCCCTTCGACGTCGTCTCCGACGTCTCCCTCGACGACGGCCTGCTGACGCGCTTCGAGATCGTCTTCGCGAACGACGACGTCGAGGGCGTCGGTCGTCTGCTCGCCGCCGACGGCTGCATCCTCGGCCTCTCCGACGCCGGGGCCCACGTCGGCCAGATCTGCGACGCCGTCATGCCGACCGACTTCCTCGCGAACTGGGTCCGCGATCGCGGCCTCATGTCGATCGAGCGCGGGATCCACAAGCTGACCGGCGAGATCGCCCACGTCCTCGCCCTCGATCGCGGCGTGCTGGCGGTCGGGCGACCGGCCGACGTCGTCGTCCTCGACTGGCAGAAGGTCGCGCCCGGGCCCATCCGCCGCGTCGTCGACATGCCGGCGGGAGGCGATCGCCTGATCGCCGATCGGCCGGGGGGCATCGATCACGTGCTCGTGAACGGGGTCCCGATCCGCAGCGACGGGGCCTCGCTCCTCGAGTCTCTCGAGCGCTTCCCCGGGCGCATCCTGCGCGCGACGGCCTGACGGAGTGGACTCTCGATGAAGCATCCGCGGCGATTCCGGTTCGGGCTCAAGTTCCGGACGGCGAAGGACGGGGCGACCCTCGCCGACATGGCGCGTCGGTCGGAGGCGCTGGGCTATTCGACGATCCTCGTCTCCGACCACCCCACCCATCCCCAGCTCGGCCCGCTCGTCGCGGCGACGGCGCTCGCCTGCGCGACGACGCGATTGCGCGTCGGCTCGAGCGTGCTCGCCAACGACTTCCGCCATCCGATCGTGCTCGCGAAGGAGATCGCGACCCTGGACTCGCTCTCCGGGGGGCGCGTCGAGCTCGGGATCGGGACGGGCTGGAAGAAGGCCGAGTACGAGGCGATGGGGCTCGAGTTCGACGCGGCGAGTCGCCGGATCGAGCGCCTGCGCGAAGCGATCGGGATCCTGCGCGGCTTCTGGTCGGGGAAGCCCCATGCGTCGAAGGGCGAGCACTACACGATCGGCGAGATCGAGGGGCATCCGCGGCCGGTGCAGGATCCGCTGCCGATCCTGATCGGCGGCGGGGGACGCAAGGTCCTGTCGCTCGCAGCCGAGACCGCCGACATCGTCGGCATCAACCCGGCGGCGCGCTCGGGGGCCCACGACGCGGAGACCGATCTCGACTCGAAGGCGGACGTGACGGACGAGAAGCTCCGCTGGATCGCCGAGGCGGCGGGCGCGCGGATGGACGCGCTCGAGCTCTGCATGCAGGTCTACGCGGACGGGCTCGTCTCGAGCCGGGCCGAGGGCGACCGGATCCTCGCCGCCCGTTATGCGTTCTCCCTCGAAGAGGCCCGCCAGGTCCCCTACGCCTGGGTCGGCAGCGTCGACGAGATCTGCGACGGGCTCGAGGCGAAGCGGGAGCGATTCGGGGTCAGCTACTGGATCGTGCCCGAGCACGCGATGGAGACGATGGGGGCAGTCGTCGCGCGGATGAGCGGGCGGTAGGGCGGGGGGCGAGCCTCCACGACGCGGGTGGGGATCCTCCCCGCCGTACCCCTTCGATCGCCCTCGATCGATCTCCCTCGGCCCGAGCGCGCCACCGGATCCGTGCCCGAATCGGCTGCTTCCGGCACACGGAACGATTCCCCCCGACCGGGTTCCCAGAGTCGCCCCCATCGTTCTCGAACGTGCCTTCCGACGCCGTCGGCCCCCGGTCCGCTACCGTGGGCTTGCGATTGCGGCATCCAGCGCTCTCGGGAATCACGACGATTCCAGGCGAAGGGGAGGGGCAGGATGACCGCACGCGCGGGGACCCATCGGATTCCGATCGCCGAGCTCAAGCGGCTGCATCTCCATCGCCGGCTCCCCAACCTGAAGATCCCGCTCTTCTACGGTCTGCTCGTCGCCGCGGGCGTCGGGGCCTGGACGACTTCGAGCGAGCTCCTGCGCTGGGTCTTCTACGCCGCCATGGGTTATCTCTGGATGGGCATCGTGACGTTCATGCACGACTGCACCCACAACACGCTCTTCGAAAAGCGCTGGAAGAACTGGGCCTTCGGGATCTTCTCGATGATTCCGCTGCTCGTGACCTTCATCTCCTTCAAGGACGATCATCTCGCCCATCATCGCTTCAACCGGAGTCCCCGGGATCCCGACGCCTTCACGATGGGGCGGCGTGGTCTCCTCGACTTCGTGCTCTTCTACGCCTACATCCTGATCGGCGGACTCCTGACCGTCGTCCAGTTCACCTTCATCTACCCGTTCCAGCATTTCGACCGCCGCCGCTGGCTGATCCACGGCGCCGAGCTGCTGCTGCGGGTCGCCGTGATCGGCGGGCTGCTCGCGCTCTCGGCGCATCATGCCGTCCTGGGTCGGGTCCTCGCGATCTGGCTGGTCCCGGCCTTCCTCTTCACGCTGCTCAACAGCGTCCGTTTTCTCGCCGAGCACTACGAGACGCCCTGGGACGAGGGGCAGCTGCTCGGGACGCGCACGATCCTGAGCAATTCCGCGAATCGCTTCTTCTGGAACAACATCAACTATCACATCGGCCACCACGTCCATCCGGGCGTGCCCTGGTACAACCTGAAGCAGCTCCATCTGGCGCTCCGGCCGGAGCTCGCGGCGTCGGGCGCGATCGTCGACGCGAGCTATCTCGCGGTCTTCCTCGGCGCGTGCGTGCGGGGGCCGGAGTCGATCGAGCGCAATGCGCGCAAGCAGACCGCCCGCATCGGATCGAGAGGCCATGACCTGCCCGATGCGGTGCCGAGCCTGTTGCGATCGTCGGCGACGGCAACGGCAGCGACCGCCGTCGCGGGAGCGACGGACGCGATGCCGACGTAGTCTTCCCAGACGACGCGTGCCGGTCGCGCCACGGGCGGTGGGGACGACCTCTACTTCTGGATCGAGCGGAGGTAGTCCGTCAGCGCCCGCGAGTGGAGCAGCGACGTATAGGCGGGATAGTGGCCGGGGCGGCCCTGCTCCTCGAAGACCGCGCCCCAGACGGGCATCTCCCGGGGACCGTGCTCCGTGACGGCGCGTCGCCCGTCGATGACGTGCATCACGTCGGCCTCGTCGAAGCGGCCTCCGTTGCGCTCCGCGATGCGCGTGAGGTCCGAGGGCGGACGCGCGAGCGAGGCCGCGATGGGGCCCGTTCCCTCGCCGGACTCGCCGTGGCAGGAGGCGCAGTGCTGGAGGAAGAGCCCTTGTCCGGTCGGCGGGACCGGGGCTTCGCGACAGGCGACGAGGAGCGGAATCAGGACGATCGGGGCGACCCGGACACCGCGCGAGCGGAGAATCGCTCGGGTCTCGCGCGCGATCGGCTTGCGCAGGTTCGGCATCTCGAATTCTCCTCCTCGGGGATCTCGCGTTCGTCGTGCCCCTTCATGATTCCATGCTTTCAGCGAACCCGCGCCTCGCCCGGATTCATCGACGGGCGCTGGCTCGTACAGCTGACCCCGCCGTCGGCCATGACGGTCTGACCCGTCACGAATCCCGCGAGATCGCTCGCCAGCATGAGGACTGCGCCCCCGATGTCCTCGGGCGAGGCGATTCGCCCCAACGGAATCGAGGCCGCGCGCTTCGCGATCGACTCGTCGGTCAGCCGCTCGCGCAGCATCGGGCTGTCGATCGCGGTCGGGCCGACGCAGTTGACCCGGATGCGATGGGGCGCGAGCTCGAGGGCCATCGTCATCGTGAATTGGATGACGCCGGCCTTGACCGCGCCGTAGGGCGCGAGATTGGGCGAGCCGCGGAGCCCCGCGAGCGAGGCGATGAAGACGAGGGCGCCGGGGACGCCGTCGTCGATCATGCGGCGGGCGACGGTCCGCGAGACGTTGAAGCAGGTATGCAGGTTCTGGTCGATCGCGGTCTGCCAGAAATCCCAGCCGTGCTCGAGGACCGGCGAGGAGGCGTGGGCCCCGAAGTTGCCGACGTTGTTGACCCCGACCCGCAGCGGTCCGAGGGCCGAGCGCGCGTCGCCGACGGCCCGGTCGAGCTCGTTCTCGTCGATCGCGTTCGCGACCAGCGCGAGCCCGCGCACGCCCTCGGCCTCGATCGCGCGCACCGTCTCCGCCGCCGTCGAGCGGTCCTGGTCGACGACGGCGACGTGCATGCCCGCCTTCGCAAACAGGATCGCCATCGCCCGCCCCGCGCCGCGGCCGGCGCCGACGACGATCGCGTTCCTGCCCGAGAGTCCCAGCAGATCGGTCATCGTGTGCTCACCCCCGGTTTCGACGGAACATGTCGCGGATGTCGGTGACCAGGACGGCGGGCTCCTCGGCGGGCGCGAAGTGGCCGCCCTTCTCGTGGACCCGGAACTGGACGCGATTGAAGTAGGTCTCGCTCCAGCTCATGTCGCCGGGGGCCATGTCGGGCTTGAAGAGCGTGATGCCGGTCGGTGCGGCCACGATGGGTTTGTTCGCGCTCTCCCGGGTATAGTCGGGCTTCCAGGGATTGCGGCCGGCCTCGGCGTAGTAGCGGACCGAGGTCACGAAGCTGTCGGTGAGCCAGTAGATCGACATCGTGTCGAGCAGCTCGTCCTTCGTGAAGCGGCTCTCGACGTCGCCGTGGGTGTCGCCCCAGCTGCGCCTCCGCTCGAGGATCCAGGCGCACAGTCCCATCGGCGAGTCGTGCATCGCGAAGGCCAGCGACTGCGGATCGAGATGCTGCACCGCGACGTGGCTCGCGAACTTGCGCTCCCAGGCGAGCAGCGCCTCCTTCTCCCCCGTGCCCTTCGCGATCGTGTCGAGGCTGCCGCCGATCGACCACGGGCGATCGCCGGAGAAGAATTCGAGGGGCGCGATGCCGGTGATGTGGACGCCGTGGACGCGGTCGGCATAACGATGGCCCAGCTGGAGCGTCACGAGGGCGCCCCAGTCGCCGCCATGGGCGCAGAAGCGCTCATGGCCGAGCACGTCGCGCATCAGCGTCGCCCACAGATCCGCAGTCCTCCACCAGTTGATGCCCGGCGTCGTGAGCGGCGTCGAGAAGCCGAAGCCCGGAAGTGACGGAACGACGACGTCGAAGGCATCCTTCGGATCGCCGCCGAAAGCGCCGGGATCGGTCAGCGGGCCGATCACCTTCTCGAAGTCCCAGAAGGTCCAGGGCCAGCCATGGGTCAGCAGCAGGGGCAGGGGACGGCCGCCCGCGCACTTCTCCGGATGCTTTGCCTTCACGTGGAGGAAGTGGATCGGCATGCCGTCGATCTCGACCTTGAACTGCGGGTAGGCGTTGATCCGCTTCTCCCGCGCGCGCCAGTCGTAGCCGTCGTGCCAGTAGGCGACGAGCTCACGGAGATATTTCCCGTTCGTGCCGTAGCGCCAGTCGTCGTTCGCGAAGTCCGGGGCCCAGCGGATGCTCGCGAGTCGGCGGCGCAGATCGTGGAGACGGTCTTCGGGGATCTCGATGCGGAAGGGCGTGGGCGCAGGCGTGCTCATGGCGAGATGGCTTCCTCTCGTTGGCTTTCGGGACTCCGGTCGCGCGCGGTGCGACGCGCGCTCGGGCGCTTCGCAGGGCCGCCAAGAGACTGGCAAGGACCGGGCCCGTCGGCGAGGGGCGGTCGCGAAAGAAGTGCTTGACGTCGCGGGGCCGGATCGGGGACTCTCGCGAGCGATGCTGCCCCATCCCGATCTCCCCGGCGATCCCGCCCGGATCTTCGAACGCATCCTCGCCCTCGATCGGCGAGGCGACGAGCTGCCGCGGCTCTACGATCAGCTGCGCGCGGTGGCGCCGGTCTGGCGCGCGCCCGTCGATCGCCTCGGCCGCCCCTGGATCATCACGCGCCACGCCGACGCCTCGGCCCTCGTCCGAAGCTCGGCCTTGATCAAGGACGAGCGGCTGCTCGGCCTCGCCGGCGTCGGCGCCGGCGGCCCGTTCATCGACGTCATGCGGCGGATGTTCGCGTTCCAGGCGCCGGCCCGGCATCAGCGCATGCGCTCGCTCGTGAACCGCGGCTTCACGCCGCGCTCGATCGAGAAGCTCCGGCCCGCGGTCCAGGCCCTCGTCGACGGGCTCCTCGACCGCGTCGAGCCGCGGGGCGAGATGGATCTCGTGGCGGACTTCGCGTTTCCGTTGCCGGTGACGGTGATCTGTCGCCTGCTCGGCGCACCGGTCGAGGACGTGCCGCGCATCGAGGGCTATTCGACGACCTTCGCCCGGCGCGCGGACCCCGCGGAGGCGCTCACGCCCGAGATGGAGAAGCGCGGCGACGATGCGACCCTGGCCTTCGTCGCGTACGTGAAGGCGCTGATCGCGGCGCGGCGGGCGGAGCCGGCGGACGATCTCGTCTCGCGCCTCGTCGCGATCCAGCGCGAGGCTCCGGAGCTCTCGGACGACGACATCGCGGCGACGACGATCCTGCTCTTCCAGGCGGGCCACGAGACGACGACCAACCTGATCGCGAAGGGCGTCCTCGCGCTCCTTCGCCAGCCCGATCGGATCGACTGGCTGCGCGCCCATCCCGAGGCCATCGAAGCAGCCGTCGAGGAATTGCTGCGCTTCGATACCGCCGTCCAGATCAGCACGAAATACGCCGCGCGCGACATCCCCTTCCACGACGAGACGATCCGCGAGGGCGACGCCGTCACCTTCGTCTGGGGCGCGATCAACCGCGATCCGGCGCATTTCCCGGATCCCCATCGGCTCGATTTCGAGCGGACGAATCGGGATCACTTCAGCTTCGGCATGGGTCCCAACTACTGTCTCGGGGCCTCGCTCGCGCGCCTCGAGATCGAGCACGCGGTCCTCTCGCTGATCCGCCGCCTGCCCGACCTCCGCCTCGCCGACGAGGCGATCGAGTACAAGCCGCAGCTCCATCTCCACGGGCTGGCCCGGCTGCGCGTCGCGTGGTGAGGGCGTCTGCGTCGCTGAAGTCGCCCCCGCGATGCACCGGATGTGTGCGTTCGCATCGCCACACTCGCGATCTGCGACGAGTGTGTTACCCAGATACTTCGTCGAAGGTTGAGACTTCCGTCGCGATCGTTCCGCCTGGGCGGCCGGGTCTTTCGGTCATGAGCCCGCTTCGTCCGGGAATCGATCACCCTGGAGGAAATGGATGCGCGGACTACGAGCCGGAATCGCCGTGCTGCTCGTCGCGACCTCGCTGCTCTGCGTCTCTGCGTCGGCGCAGACCGACGCGTCCGGAGCGAGCCCGCGAGACGCGATGTACGAGTTTCTCTCCGCCTGTCGCCGCGGCGATTTCGAGGCGGCCGGGGCGTATCTCGATCTGCGTGCGCTGCCCGCCGACGAGCGAGCGTCCACCGGACCCGCGATCGCCCGGCGGCTGAAATCGGTGCTCGACCGGCAGCTCTGGGTCGACGTCGAGGGCTTGAGCGCGAAGCCCGAGGGTGATCTCGAGGATGGTCTTGCTCCGAGCGCCGAGCACGTGGGCTCGCTCGACGTGGCCGGAAAATCGATTCCTCTCGCCCTCGTGCGCGATGCGTCCAGGGTCGATCGCCCCGACTGGCGGTTCTCGGCCGCCACGCTGTCGGCGGTCCAGCCGCTGCTCGACGAGGTTCCGTGGGTCGAGGAGCATCTCCCGCCGTTCTGGACGCGCACGCGCCTCTTCGAGGTGGCCCTCTGGCAGTGGCTCGCGCTCCCGCTGCTGGTGATGTTTGCGATGGCGCTCGGTCTTCTCTTCACACGATTGGTTCGGCGCCCCCTGGTCGCGCTGATGGGCCTCGCGACCGCGGAGGCGGGCGAGATCGTGGAGCTCACCCGCCCCCCGGCGCGCATGCTCTCGTCGGCGATCTTCTTCGTGCTGCTCCTGCCGGCCCTCGCGCTCTCGATGCCGGCCTTCACGGTGAGTCGGAAGCTCGGGATCGTCGCCATCGCGCTCGGCTTCGTCTGGCTGGGCTCGCGGGCGATGGACGTCGTGGCGCGCCGCGCCGTCGCGCGAATGCGCGCCGGGGGGCGGCTCGATGCCGCCGGGCTGATTCCGACCGCCTCGCGGATCGGCAAGCTCCTCCTGGCGGCCGTGGTCGCCGTCCTGCTGGCCCAGAATCTCGGCTTCAACGTGACGGGTCTGCTCGCGGGGCTCGGGGTCGGCGGGCTCGCGGTGGCGCTCGCTGCCCAGAAGACCGTCGAGAATCTCTTCGGCGGCGTCACGCTCGTCGCGGATCGGCCGGTTCAGGTGGGCGACTTCTGTCGCTTCGGGGACCGGTTGGGAACGATCGAGACGATCGGCCTGCGCTCGACGCGCGTTCGGACCCTCGATCGCACGATCGTGACCGTCCCGAACGCCGAGTTCTCGAGCCTCCAGCTCGAGAACTACGCCGCGCGCGACCGGATCTGGCTGAAGCTGATGCTGGGCTTGCGCTACGAGACCGATGCAGAGCAGATGCGCGCGGTACTGGATGCGCTGCGCAAGCTGCTGCGGGACCATCCGCGCGTCGACCCGGATCCCGCGCGGGTCCGCTTCGTGGGCTTCGGGGCGTACAGCCTCGATCTCGAGGTCTTCGCGTACATCAAGACCAGCGACTTCGACGAGTTCCTCGAGATCCGCGAGGAGATCCTGCTCTCGATCATGGATGCGGTGGCGCAATGCGGGACCGCCTTCGCCTTCCCCTCGCAGACGATCTATGGCACGAGCGACCCGGGAATCGAGTCGAGCCAAGCCCTTCCGCGCGGGTCTTCTCGCGCAGGACCTCCCGCCGGCGACGATTGAGCTCTGGGGCCAGCTTCCTCAGTCCTGCTCGAGGATGGGCCTCGTCAACGCCGCGTTGAAGCGCTCGTGCGACCGGGACGAAGCGTCCTCACGCGTCACGCCCGGAAGACGATCTCCGCGAGCCCCTCGAGATGCACCATGTCGGGCTTCACCGGCACGAAGATGAACTCGTCGCAGCCGACGTCTTCCATGCGCTTCACCGTGTCGCGGATCGCTTCCGGCGTCACCGTCCGCACGGCGGCGAGCAGCTGCTCGACCTGGCCGGGCAGCACGTTCGGGTAGTACTCGCGGAAATAGGCCGTGAGATCTTCCCGAGCCCGTGGGCCCGCCGAGTAGTAGCAACCGCAGACGAGCCGCGGCCGGCCCGTGCGTCCGTGCTCGCGCCATGAATCCTCGACGACGTCGAACATGCGGCGCGCCTCGGCCGGGTCGGCGCTGAAGCTCCAGGTCACCGCGCCGTCCGTGAACGCGCCCGCCCGCCGCAGCGCCTTCGGTCCGTTCGAGCCGAGCAGGATCTCGGGGCCGCCCTTGCGCACGGGAGCGGGCCCGATCGCACGCGTCCCCGGCAGAAGCGACTCGCCCTTGAAGAGCTCGCGGATCGTCCGGAGGCTCTCCTCGAAGCGCTTGCCCCGGCCGGCCCGCGGCGAGGGCGCGACGTCGTAGTCGTCGAGCGGGGTTCCGAGGCCGACGCCGAGGGAGAAGCGGCCGCCCGAGAAGTCGTCGAGGGAGAGCGCCTGCTTGGCGACGACGCCCGGCGGATGGATCGGCAGGATGATCACGTTCGAGAGAAGCCGGATCTTCTGGGTCACCGCGGCCGCCGCCGTGAGCGCGAGCACCCAGTCGTAGCCCGAATACGTGAGCCGCTCGCCCATGCAGAGCGAGGCGAAGCCCGCGGCCTCGGCCGTCGCGGCCCAGCGCAGCACGAGCTCCTTGTTCGTGCCCCGCAGATTGGTGGGCAGACCGACGCCGATTTCCATGGAGCGCTCCCCTTCGTTCTCGTGTGATCCCTCACTCGCGCCCGCATCGAGGGCCTCGACCGAGCGGCTCGGCGGGGTCGCGAATTCGTCTATGCTAGCCCCGCCGCCGACGCCGTCATGGCGCGGATGCGGTGCGAACCGACGAAGCCAGGCTGGGCCGAAGCCCGGCGTCCCCCAAACGATCGCCTGTCCGATCGAAAGGAGAACCTCCCATGGGCAAGTACAGCAAGGCCGAGCTCCTCGAGGCCTTCGAAGACTACAAGCGCCGCCGCGACATCGCCTCGCAGACGGGCGATTGGAACGTCTGGGCCGACTGCTTCACCGACGACGCCGAATACGTCGAGCACGCCTACGGCGACATCCACGGCGGCCCCGCGATCCGCAAATGGATCTGCGACGTGATGGCGCCGTTTCCGACGATGACCTTCCCGATCGACTGGCTCTGCGTCGACGAGGAGAACGGGGCGATCGTCTGGGGCGTGCAGAACGCCTTCCCCGAGCCCTATCAGCCCGACGGAACGCCGTACTCGTTCCCGAACTGGTCGCGCCTCGTCTACGCGGGGAAGGTCGGCGGGATCATGAAGTGGAAGTCGGAGGAGGACATCTACAACCCGGCGCGCGACTCGGCGCGGGTCTTCAAGGCGTGGGTCAAGGCGGGGGGCCGGACGCGGAGCGGGGAGAAGATCAAGATGGTGCATCGGTAGGATCGGCTGAGCGCCGGTCCCCTGCACCGCGGACAACCCCGAACGGCATGATCGAGGCGCACCAGGGCGTCATCGCCCTTCAGTATCCCTTCGCGAGATCGCAGAGATTCGCGAGCGGGCGACCTGCGAGGTAGGCCTCCAGGTTGGCGAGGAAGATCTCGAAGATCATCTCGAAATAACGATCCTGCGAAGCCGACGAGTGGGGCGAGATGAGCAGGTTCGGGACGTCCCAGAGGGGGCTCTCGGGCGGCAGAGGCTCCTCGAGCGCCACGTCCGTCGCCGCGGCCGAGAGATGCTCGCTGCGGAGCGCCTCGGCGAGCGCCTTTTCGTCGACCATGTTGCCGCGGGCGACGTTGATGAAGACCGAGCCTGGCTTCATGGCGTGGAACGCGGCGGCGTTCATCAGATTCTCGGTCTCGGGCGTTCCCGCCGCGGCGAGGACCACGACGTCACTCCGGCCGAGCAGCTCGTGCAGGCGGTCGGGACCGAGGAGCTCGTCGACGCAGGGAGCCGTCGCTCCGGGACGCCAGCTCCGACGATTGGCGATCACCCTGAGATCGAATGCCTTCGCGCGTCGTGCGACCGCGGCCCCGATCGCGCCGAGTCCGACGATGCCGATCGTCGCGCCCGACAGCAGGCGGCCCTGATGTCGCGTCCAGCGCCGCTCGCGCTGGAGCGCGTCGAGCGCCGCGAAGTCCTTCCAGATGGCGAGGATGCGCCCGATCACGAACTCGGCGATCGACGGCGCGCCGACGCCGGCCGCGTTCGTGAGGAGGATGCCGCTCTCGCGCAGCCGGCTCGCTGCGAACTGTCCGACGCCCGAGCCCATCGCCTGGATCCAGCGAAGTCCCGGCGCGACCTCGGCGACGTCGAAGGGCGCGTCGAGTCCGAGCAGGATCTCGGCCCGTGCGAACGCTGCCGACTGCTCGGGGGTGAGCTTCGGCGCGCGCGCGCGAAGCTCGCGGCTCGCGGGCTGAAGGCGCTTCGCGGTCCGCAGATCCATGTCGTCCATGTACGGACAGAGCACGGTCTCGATCCGCGGATCGAGAGCGGAGACCCGGGCGACGTCGACGAGCTTCTCGAGTCCCGGATAGGCCAGATGAACGACTACCCGCTCGGCTGAAGTCATCGACGTCTCCCTCGATGCGGCGCGCGTCGGTCGAAGCGACCCGACGGCGCCGCTTCCGTCCGGTCGGATCGGCCGGTGTCGACTGTATCATCACGGGCGCAGCCGGCACACCGGGCCCGATCACGTGGCGATTCCCCTTCCCGGTTCGAGTCGGCGTCGCCCCCAACGGCCGACCGCGTTCCTGCGTTCCTGCACGGGTAGCGAGCTCGTTGTGTTAGTGTCGACCGCATGAAGAGCTCCGATGCGAGGTCAGGAGATCCGGGGCCGTACGCCTATTACGTCCTCTCGATGCTGTTCCTCGTACTCGCCATGAGCCTGATCGATCGGAACGTGCTCGGCATCCTGCTCGAGGACATCAAGAAGGACCTCGCGATCTCGGACACGCAGCTCGGGCTGTTGACCGGGCCCGCATTCGCGGTGACCAATGCGATCGCGGGCGTCCCGCTCGCTCGCGCCGCGGACCGCTGGTCGCGGCGAAACGTCGTCGCCTGGGGGTTGTTTGCGTGGTCGATCCTGACGGTGGGGCAGGGGCTGACGCGCAGCTTCGGGACGCTGATGGTGGCGCGGATCGGTGTCGGAATCGGCGAGGCCTCGACGGGTCCGTCGGCCCATTCGCTGATCTCCGACTATTTCCCGCTCCGCCAGCGGGCGACTGCGATTTCGCTCTATACGATCGGCGGTCATCTCGGCGTCTGGGTCGCCTTCCTCGTCGGCGGGTGGCTGAGTCACGCCTACGGCTGGCGAGCGGCGCTCGTCGCCGTGGGCTTCCCGGGCATTCTCCTCGCGCTGATCTTCCGCATCAGCGTGCGCGAGCCGAAGCGCGGGGCGATCGATGGTCAGGACGATCCGGGGGACGCGGTGCCCTGGCGCGAGCTGGCGGGCGTCCTGGTCGGCAAGCCCACGTTTCGCCATCTCACGATGGCGCTGCCGCTCTTCGTATGTGCAGCCTATGTCCTGAACATCTGGGGTCCCGCCTTCCTGATCCGCGTTCACGGACTCTCGAAAGCCGAGATCGGGCTCTGGTTCGGGTTGATCGTGGGGGTCGGGGGCGGGATCGGGTCGATCGCCGGTGGGCTTCTCTCCGATCGTCTCGCGCGCCGTGATCGGCGCTGGTATGCGTGGCTTCCGGCGGTCGCGACGCTCGTCGCGGTGCCGTTTCAGGCGGGCTTTCTGCTCGCGCCCGATCCGTGGCTGGCGCTCGGCCTGCTGTGTCCGGCCGTGTTCCTGAACGCGACGGCGATCGCGCCGCTCTGGACGGCGAATCAGGCGATCTCACCGCTGCGCATGCGCGCGACCTCGTATTCGATCATCCATCTCGGGATCAGCGCACTCTCCGGCGGCCTCGCGCCGTTCGCGGTCGGTGCGGCGAACGACCTGCTCGCCCCACAGCTCGGTGAGCTCGCGGTCCGGTACTCGCTCTGCCTGATCGTCGTGACCAATCTCTGGGGTTCGTTCCACGCCGGGATGGCCGGGCTAAGGCTTCCCAAGGACATCGTGACGGCCTGATCGAGTTCCCCTCGCGGTCCGGGCTGACGGCCGTACCGCCCGTGTGGCATCGCGGGAGAGGCAGGAGGTCGGGAGACGCGCACCGCTCGACCCTTCGGTCCGCTACGGATTCCCGACTCCGACCTCCGCGAGATCCCGGCGGATGTTGCGCGAGATCGCGTACAGGCACGGCCCCGACAGCGCCCCGACAGCGCCCCGACCGCCGCGGCCACGAGCAGCGAATAGCGGAGCGCCTCGTCGCCGAAGCGCGCGGAAGCCGTCGTTGAGCAGGCCGATCGTGAGCGATCCGACACCGGAGCCGAAGAGGTTCGTGACGGCGAACCGGGTCGCGGCCGATACGACCCGGCGCGCGACTCGGCGGGGGTCTTCAAGGCCTGGGTCAAGGCGGGGGGCAGGACGCGGAGCGGGGAGAACATCAAGAGGGTGCATCGGTAGGGGGCGCCAGCGCGCAGCTTTGAGGCAGTATGCGAGTCCGTGCTGCCGGTCGGACTTCGGTCGCGCTCGGGCCGTCTTCGGGTCCCTCGGACGCGTTCCGACTCGGGACCGGCCAGAGCAGCGCGATCCCACGAAGAGCCTGAACGAGTAGGTCGTACGCAAAATCAAAAAACTGCTTGAAGTTCCCCGCTCTCAGGCGCAGGATGCGCCGGCATGGCCAGCCGCGTCCACGTCGTTGCGACGCATGGAGCGGACGGCCGCCCTGCACGGACAGAAGGACTTCATGTACACGCTGCGGCCGTTGCGACCCTTGCTCTTCCTTCTCGCTGGATTGTTCTCCTCGACGAGCGCGCTCGCACAGGGCGCTCCGCCCTTCGAGCTGGACGGCGAAGCCAGCAAGTCCGTGCAGGTGGTGCGGATGTTGCTCGGTCTGCTCGATCACGAAGAGCCTGCGTCGACGGATACCGAGGTCGAAGCGAGGTCGCCGTTCCAGGCGACGTTGAACCGCCGGCAGGAGAACGGCCTCGGCGGGACGGGCCGGCTCGTCATGTTTCCGACCGGCGTCGCCTGGACGGCGCTGTTCACCGTCAATGGCCCCGTGCTCCCCACGGAGATCACGGAGGACGGCTCCGGTTTCTTCGTGGTGCGCGAGGAGCCGAACGTGACGCCGGGACCGCTGGCTCCGTATCTCGAGGTCGGCACTTTCGACTACTCGATCCGCTGCGGCGGCAGCATCTGCCATCAGTTCATCGAGGGACCGATCGAGAGCCGCGCGGAGTCGAGCTACGCCCACGTGGCCGGCACGCTCGAGCTCGACGCCGGCGTCGAGACGCCGGACTACGGCGTCACGGACGATACCCGCGATCTCTACCACTCGATCTCGTCGACCGCGTCGGCTCGGCTCGGCGACTGGATCTACGCGACGGGCCCCGGCGCGACGGCGACGGTGGTCGTCGACGCGACGCTTCCCGTCGTGCTCGACGAGCCGGACGCCGTCGTCGGCAACGGCGGCCCGTCGGACTGGGTCACGCAGGGCAGCGGCGACCTGCTCACCCTCGGCTGCAACTCGCCGATCGAGCCCAACGTGCTCCAGTTCACGCGCTTCCGGCTCGATTTCGAGCTGTCGCGCTGGACCTTCGAAGAGGTCTGCGAAGAAGAGGGAGAGGGCGGCGAACCGATCTGCAGCGATGAGTGGGTCGAGACCCTGCTCGGGACTCAGACCGTCGGCCGCACTCGGGAGATGACGACCGGCAATTGCGCGACTGGGCTCGAGCTGATCCCGAGCGACACCGGCGCCCTGCCCGGAGCGGCGCAGCTCCAGGCCCAGATCCCGACGAACGAATGGGTGCAGCTCTTCGTGGTGACCTCGACGGATTCGCGCTGCGAGGGCGCGATGGCCTGTGCGCTCGATGCGCGCACATCGAGCCCGATCGAGGTCGAGATCTCGTCGCCCAACGCGACTCTGGCCGCCTGGCATGGCGTCGCGGGTCTCACGCCCGTGCCGGAGTCCGGCGGCGCAGCAGCGCTCGCGGCTGCGTTCGGGACCTTCGTGTCGCTGGCGCGCCGACGGATGGGCGTCAGGCGTCGCGACTGATGGTCGCTCGGGACCAGGCCTGATCGCAGGTCCGAACAGAAGTCGATCGGGGCCCGATCACTCGAGATTCGGGAAGGCCGGGACAGGGCGTGGCGGGTCGACTGCGTCGAAAGTGAATCGGGATCGGGATCAGTCCCGCCCCTCCGCTCCGACCTCCGCGAGATCCCGGCGGATGTTGCGCGAGATCGCGTACAGGCACGGCCCCGACAGCGCCCCGACCGCCGCGGCCACGAGCAGCGAATAGCGGATCGCCTCGTCGCCGAAGCGCGCGGTGAAGCCGTCGTTGAGCAGGCCGATCGTGAGCGATCCGACGCCGTAGCCGAAGAGGTTCGTGACGGCGAACTGGGTCGCGGCCGAGGTCGCGCGCAGCCGGGGGTGGACGAGGCTCTGGACCAGCATCCAGAGGATCGGCAGATAGACGTTGTTCAGGAAGTAGAAGACGCCGAAGCAGGCGAGGGCGGCGACCGCGCTCGGCGCGAGGGCGAAGAGCGCGAAGAAGGGGGCGGCGGCGAGGCAGGCGGTGCCCGAGATGCGGCCGTACCAGCGCGGATCGCGCGCGCCAAAGCGGTCGGCGAGGATGCCGCCGGCGAAGCTGCCGAGGGCGCCGGTGCCGCCCGCCAGCAGGCCGAACGCGACGCCCGACTCCGAAAGGCTCATGCCGAAGACGCGCTGCAGGTAGAGCGCGCTCCACGAGAGCGCGGCGTAGCCGATGAACGACTGGCACGCGGCGGCCGCCATCAGCCAGCGATAGGTCGGCCGCGCGAGGACGGCGCCGACGCGAGCCAGGATCGAGGCCTCCGGCACGTCCTCGGTCGCGACCGTGCGCGCAGGCTCGCGCACGCTCCAACCGATCGCGAGGGCGAGCGGGAGGCCGAGGGCGCCGGCGGCGAGGAAGGCGGTGCGCCAGTCGAAGCGGTCGGCGATGAGGCCGCCGCCGGCGGCACCGAGGGCTGTACCGAAGTAGATGCCGAGACCGAAGACGGCCATCGCCCGGGCGCGCTGCTCGGGACGGAAGTAGTCGGCGATCATCGACTGGGAGGGCGGCGCGCCCGCCGCCTCGCCGATGCCGACCGCGAAGCGCATGCAGGCGAGCTGGGCGAAGGTCGTCGCCATGCCGCAGCCCGCCGTGAAGAGGCTCCAGGCCGCGAGCCCGAGCGTCAGCACCCATTTGCGCGAGCCGCGGTCCGCGACCCGGGCGAGCACGAAGCTCGCGAGCGTGAAGCAGAGCACGAAGGCGGGGCCGAGCAGGATCGCGAGCTCCGTGTCGCTGAGCGAGAGCTCGGCCTTCACGTCCCGCGCGACGATCGCGAGCAGCTGGCGGTCGAGAAAGTTGACGATGTAGGCGGCGGTCAGGAGCGCGAGGGCCCAGAGCGATCGAAGGGGGAACGCGCTGCTCGATGGCGTGCTCTGGGCCGGGATCGGGCCGGGATTCGACATAGGGCGGGATGGATAGCCCAGCGCCGGAGCCGGCGCGCCGGGCCCGGCGCTGGGATCGCGGGGCCCGCGCGATCGGTCGATCGGTCCATTGGTCGATCGGCGGTCGGCCGTCGCCGGCGGGACGCTCGTCGAGCGAGGCTAGTCGGCGAGCGGCGGCAGCTCGGACTCCGGCATGCCGAGCCGGAGCGCGATCTCCCGGACCTTATGCTGGACGCGAGGGGCGTTGGTCGGGCCGAAGCGGAGCAGCTGCTTCTGCGCCGCAGAGAGCCCTTCGAGCGCCGGATCGACGTAGCCATGGCCCGGAAGCAGCGGCTCGAGCAGCGGCTGCCCCGGGATCTTCGGCGTCGAGAGCAGCTCCCGGATCGCCTGGCGGAGCGCAGCGTCGAAGGAGCCGAGCGAGGACCCGAGCGCGCGATGGGCTTCTTCGAAGAGCGGCTCGAGCTCGCGGTAGGCGAGCACGAGCGCCTCGCTGTCGAGGCCGCTCACGATCTCGGTCAGGAGGTCGTAGCGGGCGTAGGCGCTCGGTGCGGCGACCCAGGCCGCCCCGGACTCGACGACTTCGAAACGACCCTTCAGCCGCATCGAGGCCGGAGCCTGATCGGTCGGCGACTCGCCGCGCGCGGTCGCGTCGACCGCGGCGACGACCCGACGGATGAGCTCGTCCGACGCGAGCCATTGGAGGAGCTCGGGGCGGCTCGACCAGCGCGCGGCGAGCTCGCGCACGCGCGAATCGCTCTTTGCGAGGGGAGGGAGCGGCTGCGTCGGGAGAGCCGTGGCCGCCGGCGACTCGACGAGCTCCGGGCCCGGTGCAATGGATTCGGGCTGCGTGTCGGGTGCGGCCGCGGCGGGGGCCGGCGCCGGCGGGGCGATCGGGGAAGCGTCCTCGCCGGGGCCGCGCAGCCAGAAGAAGGCGCCGATGCCGGCCACTGCGACGCCGACTGCGAGCAGCGTCAGGAGCGTTCGCTTGCGGCGTCGTCGTTCGAGGATCGCATCGAGAGTCGGATTGGGGGCTTCGCTCATGGCATCTCCTGAGGTGCTGCCGGCCACGCTTCGGTTCTCGGTCGAACGCGGGCCTGCGATGAGACCGGTTTGCCGTGGGTCCGCGTGCACATGCTCCGTTGGCCCGCCGTCTCCCCGCCGCGGTCGATGGCCCACGCTCCCTGCCGCCTCGGCAGGCGCGCCCGCCTGTCTTAGCGTTCGGGTCGAGGAGTCCTCCCCATGCAATTCGGAATCTTCATCGAGCAGAACCTGCCGCGGCCGTGGTCGGAGGACGACGAATACCGGATTATCGAGGAGTCCCTGGCCCAGGTCGAGCTCGCCGATCGGCTGGGCTACGACGCCATCTGGGTCGTCGAGCATCACTTCCTCGAAGAGTATTCCCATTCGGCGGCGCCGAGGTCTTCCTCGCGGCGGCGAGCCAGCGGACGAAGCGGATCCGTCTGGGCCATGGCGTCGTGCAGCTCCCGCCCCGGATCAACCATCCGTTCCGGGTCGCCGAGCGGATCGCGACCCTCGACCTGATCTCGAACGGCCGGGTCGAGTTCGGCACGGGCGAGTCGACCTCGAACGTCGAGCTCGACGCCTTCGGTGTCGGGCGCGCCGAGAAGCGCGATCAATGGCGGGAGTCGCTCGAGGCGATCACCCGCATGTTCGTCGAGGCGCCCTTCGCCGGGTACAAGGGGCGCTTCGTCGATGCACCGCCGCGCAACGTGATCCCCAAGCCGCGCCAGAAGCCTCATCCGCCACTCTGGATGGCGTGCACCCGCGAGGATTCGATCCAGCTCGCCGCACGCCTCGGAATCGGTGTCCTGTCCTTCAACTTCGTCTCGCCGGAGGAGGCCCGGGGCTGGGTCGCGGGCTACCACGCGACGCTCGCCTCCGAAGCCTGCGTGCCGGTCGGCTTCGCCGTCAATCCGAGCTTCGGCGTCGTCGCGCCCTTCCTCTGCCATCGCGACGAGGCGACGGCGATCGAGCGCGGGCTCGTCGGCTTCGACTTCTTCCGTTATTCGGGCCTGCACTACTATGCGGCCGGCGTGCACCGACCTGGGTCGACCGATCTCTGGCGGGCCTTCGAGGCCGAGCACGCGAAGCCGGAGGCGAGTCGGAGCCTCTTCCTCTCGACGCGGCCCCTGGTCGGTGACGAGATGAAGCGCGCCGGCATCGAGTCCCATCGCGGGGCCGTGGGGACCCCCGACCAGATCCGACGGCTCATGCGAGGCTACGCGGAGGCCGGCGTCGACCAGGTCCTGTTCATGATCCACGGCGGCCGCCTGGGCCATGCGGACATCTGTGCCTCCCTCGAGCTCTTCGCACAGGAGGTGATGCCCGAGTTCCGGGACGGCGAGCCCGCGCGCCAGCGCGCGAAGGCGAGCCGCCTCGGCCCGGCGATCGGGGCCGCCCTCGCGCGCCGGGAGCCGCCGCGTCCGGCGCCGGACTTCGCGATCGAATCGGCGAGTCGGATCTGAGCCGTGGAATCTCCGATCCGGCCCGGGGTGGGGGGCGGGGCGGGGCCCCCCGCGACGCCCCTCCGAGTCCGGCCCGGCGGAGGGGCGTTCCCGCCCCCATTCTTCGACCGGGGTCGCGATATCGATCGCCGGATCCGGTCGTCTCTCTTCCATCGACCCAGGGGAGGCCCAATCATGTCCCGAGCTGCCACGTCCCGATGCCCGTCGCCGATCGGATCCCGGAGGATTCGTCCCGCGGCCCACCTCGCGCGAATCGCGGCGCTCCTCGTCGCGGTCCTCGCCGCCGACCTCGCCTCGGCGGGGATGTCGTTTCCGGGCGGGGGCGTTTCCCAGCCCGCCGCACCGCCGACGGTGCTGACGCCGCCGGCGCTCCCGCCCGGCGGTCGGGAGGCGCTCTGCGCCCTGCGCGACGAGGTGCTCGATCACACCGAGGACCTCTTCCAGAAGCTCGGGCTGACGAATCTCTTCCGGAACTACTACTGCGACGGCGGCTGCTTCATGTGCTGCTATGTCCCGACGAGCGGTAGCTGCCATACGAGCTTCGACTACAACGACCTGGGCAATCCGCCCATCAACTGCTCCGACATCTATGGACCCGGGACCACGATCGCCGGCGAGGCGCTGGTCACCGGCGATCCGACGGGCACCGGCGTCTGCCTGGCCGTCCAACAGGTCTGCACTCATCTCCCGGTCTGCACCGCGGGCGCGACCGCCCCGGCATCGGCCGCCGCGGGACCGGAGTCCGCGGGAGAAGCCGCTGCCGCGACGCAAGCGCGGATGGCCGGGGGCGACGGATTCGCGAGGGCGAGCTCGGAAGCGGGCGCCGACTCCTCCGAGACTGCGCCGCAGGCCGCCTCGAGCTCGCCGCCGCCGCATCCCGACATGACGCTGCCTGGCGCCATCGGTTCGCGCGCGAAGGCCTTCACGAAGAACATGCTCCACCACTTCACCGAGAACGTGAAGAGCCGACCGCCGGGAACCGCCCTGCGCGACTACGTCGACTTCGTGACCGCGCGCGGCACGCGGGACTGGCGCAAGGCGATGCAGAACGTCGAGCCCTACAGCGGGCAGTACTCGGTGTTCCGGGTGGAGGATGCGAACGGGAATCTGCTCCCCGACGAGAGCCATCAGCTCGGGATCCTCTACCACGCGCAGCTCGGGCTGCTCGGCGCGGTGCCCAACGTGCTCGATCGGCTCGCCTACGTGGAGTCGCGCTACTGGACGGATGAGGAGAAGAACGAATACCTGGCCGGCGTCGATCCGGAGGCCGAGCTGCGCAAGACGATGGGCCCGATCGTGCTCGAGACGCTGAAGGCGATTCCGATCCAGGATTGGCGCCTGCTCGCGGTCCCGGCGCCGAACGAGGCGCCGATCGCGCTGCGGACCTATGAGGGCTTCGAGCTCGGCCGAGCGCCCTCGGTCTCGCTCGCCCTCGACTGCGCGGATCCGGGCGAGACGCGGATCGCGATCGGGATCGACGATCCCGAGGCCGCGCGGGCGATCGACACGCTCTACCCCGTGATCGTCGACTGGGGCGACGGGAGCCGGACGGAGCTCGTCTACGATGCGAGCCTCCCTTCGAATTCCGCGAGTCACGTCTACGCCGAGCCCGGGACCTACACCGCCTACGTCACCGCGGCAAACGGCACCGGCCTGCGCGGCGTGGCCGGCATCGTCGTCGAGTCGACGACGGGGAGCGGCGTCGCGAACCCGGCGTCCCTCGCCACGATCGCCCTCGATCCGGTCTCGGCCTGGGGCCCGGCGCTGAGCTTCGCGGGCGATCTCGCCTTCGCGCTCGAGCTTCGCCGACCGGACGGGTCGGTCGTCGAGGGGGGCTTCAGCGCGGAGGTCCGACTCGCGAATGCGGGCTCGGTCCCGCTGCCGGGCATGATCGCCTGGAACGAGGAAGCGACGCCCTTCGACGCCCTCGTCCTGCGTCCGACCTGGGGCGGCGGCCTCAACTACGACTCGATCTACGTTCAGGCCCCGTCGATCACCCTCGGCTTCTTCGATGCGGAGCTCGGCCTGGTCGTGACCCGGACGCTGCCCCTCGAGGCCGACATGCTCGAGGTCTACTACGCCGGCGCGAGCGCGCCCGTCGATCCGGCGCTGCTCGAGCGCGACATCAACGGCGTGATCCGGATTCCGGTCGAGCGGGGCAATGCCCAGGTGCCCTCGGGCTTCTGCGGCGCGATCGTCTGCGATCGCGTCGATCGGATCGAGATCCCGATCACGGAGGCGCTCCTCGCTGCGCGACCGGCCTCGTCGCCGGCGCTCGCGTCGGGTCTCGCCCCGGGCGATTCGGCGCGCTGGCTCGAGGACGTGCCCGGGACGTTCATCGCGGATCCGAGCGGAAGCGGGAATCCCGTCACGGGAAGCTGCGGCGCGGCGTTGCCCGTCGCCCTCGTTCCGGCGGACGATCCCGCGACCTCCTTCGTGACTTCGATCTCGATCCCGGGCGCCGGGCCGACCGTCGCGGAAGGGCTCGATGCCCAGCTCCAGGCCCTGGCGACCCTCGCCGACGGCCGCGTCGTCGACGTCACCGACCGCGTCACCTGGACGAGCTCCGATCCGAACGTGCTCGACGTCTCGAACGGCTTCGACAAGGGGCTCGTCCGCGCGTCGACGCTCCCGGGCGCGGCGACGATCGAGGCGAAGCTCGGCGACGCGAGGGCCTCGGTCGTCGGGCTCGACGTGCGCCCGCCCCGCGGCTACCAGACGTATCGCTTCCAGGTCACGGAGATCCACGGCAGCGTCGGGCGCGCGGGCATGAACGCCGTCGAGCTGATCGTCGACGACCTCGTGCTCGAGAACCGGATGACGAGCCTGACCGAGGGAACGATCGGCTCGTTCGAGGCGGACATCGCGAGCGTGCCCGGCGGGAGCGCCGTCAACGCCTTCGACGCTTCGTTCGGGACCGGCTGGACGTCGCCGAACGGCAGCTTCCGGACGACGGCGCCCTACACGGTCTCGAGCGGCCCCGTCTACCTCCAGGTCGACTTCGAGCAGCCGACGCCCCTCGAAGCCATCCGGCTCCACCGCCAGGGCGGCATCCTCTCGGCGTCCTTCCTGCCGCAGTTCCCGAAGCAGGTCGTCGTCGAGGGCTCGAATGACGGCGTGGTATTCGAGACGGTGACCGTCTTCAACGTCGTCAACTGGAACTTCCAGCCGCTCGAGATCCCGATCCCCGTGCCGGTTCCGGAGCCGTCGCTCGCGGGCCAGCTCGTGACGGGGCTCCTCGCGCTCGGAGGCCTCGCGGCCGGACGTGCGATCCGACGGCAGAGGGCGCGCGCGTGATCGGGCTGTCTCGTCCGCCCGGGCCCCGCCTCGGACGCGTCGGGCTAGACTGCCGGGCGTGCAGACCGAAGCACTCCCGACCCTCGACCTCGAGACGCTCGAGCACGAGCCGCGTGCGCTCGCGGAGCTCGATCGCATCTGTTCGACGTGGGGCGCGTTCCAGCTCACCGGCCACGGAATCGACGCCCGCACGCGCAGCGCGACGCTGGCCGAGATCCGCCGCTTCTTCGCGCTCCCGGGCGCAGAGAAGCGCGCGCTCTCGCGCACCGCGACGAACGCCTGGGGCTTCTTCGACCGGGAGCTCACGAAGAACCGGCGGGATTGGAAGGAGATCTGGGACTTCGGTCCCGCCGACCGCGAGGGCCCGATGGCGGGCAGCATTGCGCAGTTTCCGGACGGAATGCCCGAGTTCCGCGGCGCGATGGAGGGGTGGTTCGCGCTCTGCCACGCCCTGGCGCTCCGCCTGCTCGACGTCCTCGAACGCGGGCTCGGGGCAACCGGGGCCGAGCTCCGCGGCGATTTCGAGGCCGCGCATAGCAGCTTTCTGCGCCTGAACTGGTATCCCCGCTGCCCGACTCCCGCTCCCCACGATCTTCCGCTCGACGCCGAGGGTCATCTCGGCATCCGCCACCACACGGACTCGGGGGCGCTGACCCTGCTCCTGCACGACGCGGAGCCCGGGATGCAGCTGCGCCGAGGCGAGGGGTGGTCGTTGATCGAGCCGCGCGAGGACGCGCTGCTCGTGGTGCTCGGCGACGTGGTCCAGGTCTGGTCCAACGACCGCTGGCGCGCCCCGCTCCACCGCGTCGTCGCCCGCGCCGATCGCGATCGCTACAGCGCCCCGTACTTCCTGAATCCGTCGTACGACTGCGTGTACGCGCCGCTCGGCGCCCAGTGCAGCCCGGCGCATCCGGCGCGCTACCGGCCGATCCGCTGGTCCGAGTTCCGCGCGCTGCGCGCCGCCGGCGACTACGCAGATCAGGGCGCGGAGGTCCAGATTTCGGACTTTCGGATCTGAGGAGAGGCCGACGCAGCCGACGTAGCGGCCGAGTCGGATCAGGCGAGTCCGTACACGGCGCGTGCGTTGCCGCCCGCGATCGCGGCGCAGGCCTGCGGGCCGACGCGTTCTTCGAGGTCCGCGAGGATCCGCTGCGTCTCGCCGTGGGTTCCCTCCGGATGGGGATAGTCGCTGCTCCAGAGGACGCGCTCGAGGCCGATGCAGTCGAGCTGATCGAGGCCGCGGGGATCGTCCATGAAGGTCGCCCAGCAGTGCTCGCGCCAGTAGTCGCTCGGCGCGCGGGCGAGGCGGGGCGAGAGGTGGTCCCGGAAGCGGCGGGCGATGCGGTCGGCATGATCGAGGGCCGACGGAATCCACGAGATGCCGCCCTCCGCGAAGACGATGCGCAGTCCGGGATGGCGATCGAAGATCCCCGCGAAGACGAGATACGACCAGAGCTTCCGGAAGGGCTGGAACGACACCATCAGGTAGCTGCCGAGCTCGCCCGGGCCGTTGCCGTCCGGCGCCTCGCTGATGTGGAACGAGAGCGGGAGCCCGCCCGCCTCGATCGCCGACCAGAGGGGTCGCATCGACTCTTCGCCGTAGCGGACGCCTCGGGGATAGTTGGGCAGCATCATCGTCCGGAAGCCCTGATCGCGCAGGCGCGCGATTGCGTCCGCCGTTTGCTCCGGTCGATGGACCGTCGGGAGGATCGGGACGCCGATGATGCGGCCCCCGCTCTGTGCACACTGCGCCGCGAGCCAGTCGTTGTACGCATCGAAACAGGCGTCGCGCAGCTCGGGATCGTCGAGCCCCCATAACGTCATCGCCCGCTGCGGATACACGATGGCCGCGTCGATGCCCTCGGCGTCCTGGACCGCGATCCGCCCGCCGACGTCGCCCGCGCCCGGCGCATCGTCCGAGACCTGCGCGAGCTCGGGAAAGAGCGTGAACGTCCGCAGCACCGTCGTCCCGTCGAGGGCGACCCCGCCCCGATGCGCCGCGGCGCGCGATCGCGCATTCGCTCCGGGAGCGCCGCCGGAAGCCAGTCCTGCCAGAACTCGAAGGGCTCGACGATGTGTTCGTCGGCGGAAATGATCTGCATGGAAGTCTCCTGCCGCGCCTCGACCGAGGTGCGGCTCATCCGACCTGCGGCACCACCTCGTTCCCGATCCGTTCGATCGAGCGCCAGCCCGCCTCCCAGTCCATGTCGCTCGAGCCCGGCGCGACCGTCACGAAATCGAGCCCGATCGCCGCGAGTTCGCGCAGGCGCGCGGCGGCGTGGCGGACGGGGCCGACGATCGCGAAGCGATCGATGTGGGCATCCTCGAGGGCGCGGGCGCCTTCGCCGGCCGCCTCGGCGTGGCGATCCATCTCGTAGCGCTCGGCGACGCTGCGGCCCTCGCGTCTCAGCTCGGGATCCCCGAGCTCGCCCGCTCCCGACGACCAGCCGGCGAAGCGCGCGAAGACCGAGACCCCGCCCCGCGCGATCGCCCGCGCCCGGGCGACGTCGTCGTCGACGACGCAGTTGACGAAGGCGCCGTAGCGCAGGGACTTCGGATCCCGTCCCGCCCGGGCGACTGCCTCACGCGCGGCGCGCATCGCGCGCTCGAGGGTCTTCGGATCGGCGCCCAGGCAGAAGATGAAGGCGTCGGCGTGGCGGGCCGCGATCTCGAGTACGCGAGGTCCGGAGACGGCGACCTCGATCGGGACGCGCGGAATCGACAGGCCCCGGCTCCACTCGATCCGGCTCGCGGCCGGTCCCCGCGGTGTCGCCTCGCCCGCGAGGTAGGCGCGCAGGCTCGTGAGGTCCCGCTCGAACGCGTCGGGCGGGGCCGGCCTCCGGCCGATCTTCGCGAGGGCCGAGTCGCCGCGGCCGATGCCGCAGAAGGCGCGGCCGCCGCTCTCGAGCTGGAGGGCGAGGGCGGCGCTCGCGGTGACGGCGACGTCGCGGGTCGTCGTATTGGTCACGCCGGTGCCGATCCGGATCCGCTCGCAGGCGCCGGCGACCAGCATGAGCTGGCTCCAGGTCTCGGGGCCGAGGTTCTGGGTGTCGCCGAGGGCGAGATGGCTGAATCCGGCGGCCTCGGTCCGGCGCGCGATCTCCCGGGCCTTGCCGGGATGGCCGAGCATCAGGAGACCGACGTCCATGGGCTTCCTCGCTCTTCGTTCGCGGGGCACGGGCCTCCGGGCCCGATGGACCTAACGGACCTGGCGGATGATCTTCTCGGCGAAGTCTTCCATCAGGCGCTTCTTCTGGTCGAGGGTCGAGCGATCACCGAGGGCGAACTTGAACGGGTAGCTGATGCCCGTCGTCATGCCCTGATCGCCGAGGCGCTTGAAGGTCTCGACGTCGGGCGGGGTCTTGAGTCCGACGATCGTCTCGAAGGGGAGGTGGGCGCGGCCCGCCTCGGCGCGCATGCGCTCGAGCTTCGAGAGGATGCCGGGGACCTCCTCGGGCGTATTGCCGGCGCCGAGCCAGCCGTCGCAGAGGTTCGCCGTCCGGCGCAGCGCGGGCTCGCTCGCGCCGCCCATCCAGATCGGGACGGGCTTCGTCGGCGCGGGCGCGATCTGCAGCGCGGGGAAGTCGAAGAAGCGGCCGTGGTGCTCGACCATGCCGCCCCGCCAGAGCTCGTGGAGGACCTCGATCATCTCGTCCGTGCGCTTGCCCCGGGTCTTGAAGTCGACGCCGTAGATGTCGAACTCCTCCTTCATCCAGCCGATGCCGGCGCCGAGGGCGAGGCGGTTGCCGGAGAGGAGCGCGATCGTGCCGGTCGCGCGGGCGACCTCGAAGACGTTGCGCAGGGGCAGCACGTAGACGCTGATCGAGAAGCGGAGCTTCTTCGTCGCGACGGCGAGCGCGCCGAGCGTCGCCCAACAGTCGGGATAATGGGCGTCCGGATCCATCGGCGGCGCGCCGTCCGTCGCGTAGGGATAGGCCGAGCGGATGTCCCGGGGAAAGACGCCGTGATCCGCCAGCATGCAGCCGTCGAAGCCGACCTCCTCGGCGAAGCGGGCCGCTTCGACGAGCTGGTCCGCCTCGATCCAGGTCAGCGCTTGCCAGAACTTCATCGTCGATCTTCCCAGAGCGGTCGCAGGGGCGTGGCGGGCGATCCGACCGGATCAGGGCGCCGTGAGCCCATAGACGATCGAGCCGTCGGGCTTCACGTCGTAGACCTCGTAGCCTTCGCTCACGTTCGCCCCGTCCGCGGCCATCGAGACCGCGAACTTGTTCGAGGCGTTGCGGGCGACGTCGAGGATCAGCTCGACCCGTTGCGCCGGCGTGAAGTGCTTTTCGAGCCCGGCGATCTCCTCGTCGGAGAGGCGCCCCGGCGTCCAGATGAAGGCATCCGTCACCGCGAGCGCCGCCTTGACCGCGTCGGGCAGATCGCTCGTGCGATAGAAGTCGACCGCGGCGAACATGTCGTCGTTGGCGCCGGCCACCATCGCCGAGCGGCTGCGCACCGACTTGCAGAACCGGCACTGATGGGCCCGCGCGCCCCGCAGCCGCACGAGCTCCGTCATCACGGCGTCGAGCCCCTGCAGCCCGGGGATCACCCGGATGATCTCCTCGATCCCGTTCCAGACGTTTGCGTCGGGCTTGAGGGCCCGGGTCTTCGTCGTGGCGGTCGCGCTGCTCGGACCGAAGAGCCGATCGAGGACGAAGCGCGCGCGCGCGAGGACGTCGACGACGTAGACCGCCTGAGCGAACTCCGCCGCCTTCTCGCCGAGGGCCGCGAGAAGCCCCTGGCGCAGCGCGTCGTCGACGGACGAGACGTCGAGGGTGAACTGCTCGGCGAAGGCGAGGGCGCTCTTCTGGCCCGCGCTCAAGTCGGAGAACGAGCGCCACTCGGCCGCATCGCGCCCCTGCCACGGGCTCGCGCCGCATTCGGCCGGGCGCGCGAGGGCGGGCACGTGGTGGATCGCCGAGACCAGGCGCGCCACGAGGTCGAGGAGATCCGGGTCGACGCGGCGCCAGGCGATCGCCTCGGCATCGTCGAGCGCGGTCGCGGCCGCGGGGGCGAAGCGAAGGACGGCCCCGCGTCCCCCGCCGCTCACGCTCGTCGTCTGGTCATGCGCCTGGCGTTGCTGCTGGCTCGGCTGCTGGCTCGGCATCGGATCCTCCTCGGGCTGGCCTCACGCTACTACCGGGCCGCCGCGTGTCAATTCGCGGGGGTCGTCGCGCTCCGCAGGTCCGTCCGGCGATTGCGACTCAGGAGGTAGACCCGGATCGCCTCGACCTCGTCGGCCTTCAGCCGGTCGTCGAAGCGCGGCATGCCGAGGGGCTCGCGCTCGCCCCCGAGCACGATCGCTTCGAGCCGGTCGAGGGTCTCCGCCGAGGCGTCGCGCAGGTCGACGACGGTGCCCCCGCTGATCGCCTTCGGGCCGTGACAGGCCATGCAGTGGTCGTGGTAGAGGAAGCTTCCGCGCGCGAGCAGGTCGGCGGAGGGCGGCGACGCGGGCGGCTTCGGGGCGTGGCCCGTCGGCGGGGGCGGCATCGCTTTCGGCGGGGGCTCGGCATGGGCGCCGAGGGCATAGGTGAGGACCCGTCCTCCGCCCCACACGCCGGCGAGCAGCGCCGCCGGTCCGCCCGAGAGGGCGAAGCTCCCGCCCCAGCCCGCGGCGACCGAGACGTACTGCACGCCATCGATCTGATAGGTGATCGGCGCAGCGATCACGCCCGTTCCGGCCGGCGCCTCCCAGAGCTTCTCGCCGTCGCTCGCACGATAGGCGACGAGGCGGCCGTCGGCGGTGCCCTGGAAGACGAGGTTGCCGCCGGTCGACAGCACGCCGCCGTTGTTGGTCGTGACGTGGGGGACGCGCCAGACCTCGCGCTGGGCGATGGGATCCCAGGCGAGCAGGAAGGCGTCGATCTCGATCTTCTGACCCTCGTCGAAGGCGATGAAGTTGCGGAAGTCGAGGCCCGTGTTCTCGAAGCCGGGGCGGAAGCGGAAATCGGGCTTCGCGGTGAAGACCATCGGAACGTCGAAGGCGGGGATGTAGACGAGGCCGGTCCCCGGATGGAACGACATCGGCTGCCAGTTGTGGCCGCCGGCGGGCCCCGGATGGACGAGCTTCGGCTGCTCGCGGTAGTCGAGGGCCGGGTCGACGATTGGCCGCCCCTTCGCATCGACGCCCTTCGACCAGGTCACGGTCGTGTACGGCGCCGCCGAGATGAACTCGCCCGTCTCGCGGTCGATCACCCAGAAATAACCGTTCTTCGGCGCCTGCATCAGAACCTTGCGAAGGCGGCCTCCGATCTCGAGGTCGGCGAGGATCATGTGCTGCGTCGCGGTGTAGTCCCAGGAGTCGCCGGGGGTCGTCTGAAAATGCCAGACGAGCTCGCCCGTCTTCGGGCGCAGCGCGAGGATCGACGAGAGATAGAGGTTGTCGCCTCCGGCGCCGGGGCTGCGCGTCCAGATCGGAAACGGGCCGCCGTTGCCGGTCCCGACGTAGAGCAGATCGAGCTCGGGATCCCAGGCGAAGGCGTCCCAGGCCGTTCCGCCCCCGCCCATCATCCACCACTCGCCCGACCAGGTCGCCGCCGCCCGCTCGAGCGCGGGCGATTCGAAGCCCTTCGCCGGATCCCCGGGCACCGTGTACGTCCGCCAGGCGAGCTCCCCCGTCTCGACATGATAGGCGGAGACGTAGCCGCGCACGCCGAGCTCGGCGCCGCCGTTGCCGATCACGACGAGGCCCGCGACGACGCGGGGGGCGCCGGTGATCGTGTAGGGCTGGCTCGGGTCGACGGTCTGCGTCTCCCAGCGCTTCGCTCCGCTCTTCGCGTCGAGGGCGACGAGGCGGCCATCGAGGGTGCCGACGAAGAGGCGGCCGGCGTCGGCGGCGACGCCGCGATTCACGATGCCGCAGCAGGCCTTCCTCGCGGTCGCGCGCGGGACCGCGGGATCGAATTGCCAGAGCGGCCGGCCCGTCTTCGCATCGAGGGCATGCACGACACTCCAGGGCGCCGAGACGAACATCACGCCGTCGATCACGAGCGGCGTCGCCTCGACGCCGTGGCGCGTTTCGAGATCGAAGCTCCAGGCCAGGCCGAGCGACGCGACGTTCGTCTCGTCGATCCGGGCGAGGGGGCTGTAGCGCTGCTCGTCGGGGGTGCGGCCGTGCGCGGTCCAGCCGACGTCGGCGGCGGATGCGTCCGGGGCCACCGGCGGTCGGCTGCACGCAGGGGCCGAGAGGGCGAGGACGAGAGCGAGGGCGAGTGCGATCGCCGCGCGCCCGGCGCGCCGCCTCACGGCCGGACCAGCGTGACCGTGAGCCCGCCGATATGGCTCTCGTGCTTGCGGCCCGAGGCGACGAGGCCCGGCATCACGGCGGCGGACTTCTCGACCGCGACGTCGACGCCGTGGGGACCGACGTCGTAGAGGGTGAGGAAGTTCGTGCCGCGCACGACGCGCGGCTCGCGGACCCAGCGGCTGACGCCGGTGAAGGCGCCCGAGTCGAGCATGTCGGGCATGTGGACGTCGTCGTTCCACGCGTCCCACTCGCGCTCGACGCGGGGATCGTTGCAGTGCACGTAGGCGAGGATGTGGCCGTGGAGCTCGGGGCCGGGGAGCGGCTTGTTCGCATGGCGGCCGTGGGCACGCAGCGCGTCCTCGACCATCAGGCAATGATTGCGATCGATGCGACCGGCCTCGCGCAGCGCCGCCTCCCGGGCGCGCAGACGCTCGAGCGTCTCGGCGAGTCCGCCCGCGACCTCGATCAGGATCGCGTGGGTGAAGCCGACCGAAGGCATCCAGGGCGCGGGCTGGACGCGCAGCGCGAAGAGCGTCGCGGCGCGCACGCCGTCGACGGCGCGCTGCTCGGGGAGCAGGACGTCTTCGAGGAAGCGCTGCCATTCGCCGGTGCGCGGCGCGGCGTTGCAGCGGACGAATTGCAGGATCAGACCCGTGGCTCGGCTCATGGGACACCTCCGGGTCGGAGTCTGCGCGCCGCGCCGGCGGATTGCCACCGCACCGATCGGGCCCCTTGCACGGCTCGCTTCTGGGTTAACGTCCGAGCCATGTCGAAGCTCTCTCTCGCAGGTCGGAGTGTGGTCGTCGTCGGGGCCGGCGGCGGCGGGATCGGGACGGCGATCGTGCGGATGGTCGCCTCGGAAGGCGCCTTCGTGACGGCCGTCGATCGGGATGCGGCGGCCCTCGATCAGGCGATGGCCGCGGTCGAGGCGGTGGGCGCCCGCGGTCAGCGTTGTCTGCTCGACGCGGGGACCGCCGAGGGCGCCCGCGAGATCATGGCGGTCGCGGCCCGCGGCGGGGCCCCGCTCCACGGCCTCGTCAACGTCGTCGGCGGGCTGCCCTCCGATCGCTGGTCCTCGCTGCTCGACTACACGGAAGAGAACCTCGACGCGCTGTTGCGCTCGAACCTGAAGGTCGCGTTCCAGACCTCCCAGGCCTTCGCCCGCGCGCTGTCCGCGAGCAAGCAGCCCGGCAGCATCGTCCAGATCGCGACGATCGCAGCGCTCCAGGGCATGCCCTACGGCGCGGGTTATGCGACGTCGAAGGCGGCGCTGCTCGCCCTCGCGCGCACGATGGCCCTCGAGTGGGGCCCCCTCGGCATCCGCGTGAACGCCGTCGCGCCGGGCACGATCCAGGTCCCGAAGAACGCGGGCAGCGGCGAGACGGCGCAGGATCGGGCGGTGATCCCGATGGGCCGCCGCGGCAGGCCCGAAGACATCGCGGGGGCCGTGCTCTACCTGCTCTCGGATCTCGCCGCCTGGGTCACGGGCCAGCTGATCCCCGTCGACGGCGGCGCGAGCATCCGCCCCGGCTATCTCGACGAGGAGGGCCTGCCGGTCTTCGTCCGCGATCCGGTCGTCCGGCGCCAGATCCGCGGCGGAAAAGACTGAAGCCGGCCCGGCCTCTTCGCCCGCGGCGCCTCGCGCCCGCGGCTTTCATGGAGTCATCGACGATGAGCAATTCGATTCTGGGTCTCGACGGCAAGGTCGCGATCGTGACGGGCGCTTCCCAGGGCGTGGGCCTCGGCTGTGCGCGCCAGTTCGTGCAGGCCGGCGCCGACGTCGTGATCACCTGCCGCCGCGCTGCCCCTCTCGAGAAGGCCGCCACTGAGCTGCGCGCCTCGGGCCGGAAGGTCGTCGCCGTCGTCGCCGACGCCGAGAACCCCGAGGAGTTCGCGAAGGTGATCGATGCGGCCCAGAAGAATTTCGGGCGGGCCGACATCCTCGTGAACAACGTCGGCGGTCGCCGCGGCAAGCCCGAAGGCTCGCTGCTCGAGAGCGGCCCCGAATACTGGCGGGGCACCCTCGAGTGCAACCTCGTCTCCGTCTTCAGCTGCACACAAGCCTTCGCCCGTCATCTCATCGCGGCAAAGCGGCCGGGCGTCGTCGTCAACGTCGCGTCGGTCGCGGCCTTCCACGCGTCGCCGAATCTCGCGCCGTACGGGGCCTCGAAGGCGGGGCTGATCCAGGCGACCGGGACGCTCGCCCTCGAGCTCGCGCCCCATCGCATCCGCGTCTGCGGCGTCGCGCCGGGCATGGTCGATACGGACTCGCTGCGCGAGTGGCTCGACGACGCGAAGATCAGCGCGCGCGGCCGCAAGCTGCCGGCTGGGCGCATCGGATTGCCCGACGACCTCGGCAAGGTCGTGCTGATGATGGCGTCGGATCTCGGCGCCTGGATCTACGGCGCGACGCTGGTCGCCGACGGCGGCGAGCTGCTCGGCGACGTCCATCACCCGCCCGCATGAAGAGCGCCGGCATGAAGAGCGCCCGCATGAAGAGCGCCGGCATGACGGCGCGACGATTTCCGACCGTCGCTGAGCTCCTCGCCCAGGCGCGCGCCGAGACGGGCCTCGGCGAGTTCGGCGACGACGATCATCTCCCGCCGCTCGCGGCCCTCGTCGACTCCCTCGAGCGCGAGGCGGATCTCAACCCGACGGGCGTGGCCCTGCAGCGGACACGGCTCGTCGAGCTCCTGAAGAACCGCCTGCGTCTGCGCGCCTTCGAGCTGCGGCATCCCGAGATCGCCGACGAGCCCCTCGAGCCGCCGGTCGTCATCCTCGGGCTGCCGCGGACCGGGACGACGATGCTCCAGCGTCTGCTCTCGAGCGACACGCGCTTCATCCCGACGCGCTGGTACGAGGTCCGCTTCCCGGTCCCCGAGCTCGACTGGGACTTCGACGACGCCCACGACGCGCGCATCCCGGTCGCGAAGGCCGAGATCGCCGCCATGATCGAGGCCAACCCCGAGCTGCTCTCGATCCATCCGCTGGACGCGATGGCCCCCGACGAGGACCTGATGCTGCTCGAAGGCGCCTTCCTCTCGACCGTCCCGGGCTCCCAGGCGAACCTCCCGAGCTACAACGCCTACTATGAGGCGAACGACGGCGCCGTCTCGACCCGCTACCACCGCCGCCTGCTCCGCTTCCTGCAGTGGCAGCGCCGCCGCGCGGGCCATGCCGTCGACGGCAAGCCGTGGCTCCTGAAGGCGCCCTCCCACATGCACATCTACGAGGCGTTCCGGACGACCTATCCCGGCGCCCGCTTCATCATGTCCCACCGCGATCCGCTCGCCTGCATCCCCTCGATCAGCAGCATGTACCTCGAGCAGTGGAAGATCTACTCGGTCGCCCCGGACCCCGCCGCGTGCGGCCGCTACTGCGCCCACTACTACGGGGCCGCCCTCGAGCGGGCCGCGGCCGGTGCGATCCGCGAGCCCGAGCGCTTCTGCGAGCTCGAGTACGAGGACCTGATGCGCAGGCAGGACGAGGTCCTCGAGCGGATCTACGCCTTCCTCGGCTGGCCGATCGAGGCCGGGACGCGCGCGGCCTTCGCGCGCTATCGCGCCGAGAACCCCCGCGATCGCCGCAAGCCCCATCACTACCGGATCGAGGATTTCGGCTCACGCGCGCCGGCCTCGAGCAGGCCTACGCGCGCTACCGGCGGCAGCGCGGCTACGATCGCGGGTAGAGGGGCTTCGGGCGATCCGCCGACGGGGGCGGGATCCGTCGGCGCTAGTCGCGCAGCGAGAACGGCGTGAAGTCGGTCTTGCGGTCGAACCAGTCTTCGTTCTCCTGGCGCTTCAGCCAGTTCACGATGGCGTAGGTCAGCGGCGTGAAGAGGACCTCGACGGAGACCTTGAAGGCCCAGTTGAAGGCGATCACCTTCAACATCGTCCCCGGCTGCCAGGTCCCGAAGAACGCGATCGGATAGAAGAGGGCGCTGTCGACGGCCTGGCCGACGGCCGTCGAGCCGATCGTGCGCGACCAGAGATGACGCCCCTCGGTCCAGACCTTCATCTTCGCGAGCACGTAGCTGTTCATGAAGTCGCCACACCAGAACGCGACCATCGACGCGACGACGATCCGCCCGGTGTTCCCGAACACGACCTCGAGCGCCGGCTGGATCACTGCGTTGAAGGGCTCGTCCGGATCCGCCGGCATGTGGATCACGAAGAGCCCCATGACCGTGGCGAAGATCATCGAGATGAACCCCGCCCAGATGACCTTGCGCGTGCGCGCGTAGCCGTAGACCTCGGTCAGCACGTCGCCGAAGATGTAGGAGATCGGGAAGAAGAGATTGCCGGCGCCGAAGGTCAGTCCGAACAGGATGCAGGTCTTCCCCGGCCCGATCAGATTCGAGCAGAGCAGCACCGTGACGAAGCCCGCCATCACGAGGTCGTAGTAGCGGTAGTGGCGGGGGTTCGAGACGGACTCGACTTCGGAAGCTTCGGGGGCACGGGCGGTAGCGGTCATTCGGTTTCCTGGCGGGCGGTGAGCGGGCGGCCCGATTGTCTCACGTCGGGCCCGGGTGGGAAACCGGGCCTCGTCCGGCCGGGTCGAGCGGCACCCGTTCGAGCCGTCCGCTGCGCTCGTCGAAGAGGTAGAGCGCGCGATCGGGGAAAGCCTCGGCGATCACCTCGAGCTTCATCCGAGTCGGATCGAAGCGGCCGTAGAGGACCGGGCCGTCGAGGGTGGGCTCGTTCACGACGTAGTCGAGGTGGAAGTTGCGCGGCGGCTGCTTCACGAGGACGAGGGCCGGGCGGTCCTCGACGCGCGCGTCGACGAGGTCGAGGAATCGCTGATGTTGCCTTCGCGAGGGCGCGAACGACGAGCCCTGTCGGAGCGCGCGTCCGCTCCCGGTCTGCAGCGGCCCGTCGACGGGCAGCCATTGCCAGAGCGCCGGCGCGAGGGCGAGCAGTGAAAAGGCGGGGCCGAGCCGCGGCCGATGCGTTCGGCGCCCGAGGGCCTCGACGGCCCCGACCCCGCCGGCGACGACGAGGGCGTAGAGGGGAATCGACTCGAAGACGTAGTGATAGGCGTGGATGCCGACGAACCAGTAGGGCAGATGGGCCAGATGGAGCACGGCGATCGCCCCGATGCATGCGATCCAGAAGCCCCGTGCCGGGTCGGGGCCGGCGCCGGCTCGCGGGTCTTCGCGAGGATCGTCGCGCCGGGGTGGTCGCTTCGCTGCGAGCGCCCCCGTCAGCGCGATCAGGCCGACCGCGAATGGAATCGTGCCGACCGATGCGCGCAGGCTGTACTTGAGGCGCGCCCGTCCATTGCGCAGGGCGCCCGGCCAGGTCAGGTTGCGCGCCCAGCGGTCGTAGTCGACGTGACGCTTCGGGGCCTCGACCGCATCACCTCGCGTCCCGTTCGCGAAGCCGTAGACGTGGCGCGGGGTGTAGAGGTCGTTGTAGAGGCCGTAGGGCGTCTTCCAGACGCTGCCCGTGATCGCGTGGTCGTGGGCGGCAAGGAAGGTGAGACCCGCGGCGAGGGGCAGGCCGGTCGCGATCAGCAGGCGCGCGGCGAGGGGTGCGCGCGTCCAGGCCGAACGCGCGCGCGGTCCGGGGTCGGCTGCGTGCGGCTGGGCAGCGACGCGCAGGCTCGTGAGCGCTTCGCCGACGAGCAGGAGGCCGAAGGGCAGACCGACGGCGGCGGCGGTCAGCGGTCGGCAGAGCATGGCGAGGGCGAGGCCGACTCCAGCGGCGAGGCCCCAGCCGAATCGGGCGCGCGCCGGCGTCGCGGTCGCCCGCGCGCGGGCGAAGCCCGCGAGAAAGAGCGCGAGGCCGAGCAGCGTCGGCGCGTGGGCGACGAGCGCATTGCAGAGCTCGGCGACCCCGGGCGAGAGCGCGACGAGCGCACCGGCGACGAGGCCGACGCGCGGCCCGCCGAGGGTGCGGCCGGTGTCGTGGATCAGGAAGGCCGCGAGGCCGGCGGCGAGCCACTGTCCCGGATACGAAATGCCGAGGGCGACGAAGGGGGCGAGCCAGAGGCCGGTGCCTGGGAAATAACGACTCGCGAAGTGACCTTCGTTGAGGACGTGGATCTGGTCGAAGAGGCCGGGGATCGCGTTCTGGCTGGGCAGCCAGAACCGGCCGAGCAGGAAGGTCTTCGCCTGGAACAGGTAGCTCCACTCGTCGTGCATGCCGGGCGAGAGCCCGAGGGTCGACCACCCGAGGCGCGCGCAGACCGCGAAGCCGAGCAGGCCGATCGCGAGGCCGACCAGGAGACCGCCGAGTCGGCTGCGGAGGCCGCCTTCGGCCGAAGCGTCCTGCGGACCGCCGACCGGAGCGCAGATCGGCCGACCCGGCGGCATCGGCGGCATCGGCGCGTCGGCGCGGGTCGGCTTGGCGGGCCGCTCGCGCCGGAGCGAAGCCACAGCGAGCAGGCCGAGCCAGACGAGCGCCCAGAGCGCGAGCGGGCGCTCGATCCAGAGCGTCGGCGTCCGCAGGGCCGAGACGGCGAAGACGGCCGCCGTTGCGAGGGCGGTCGCGAGCCCGATCGTCGGCGCCGCTGCGCCCATTGGCACGCCCGAGACCTAACGTTTCGGGCCGGGCTCGACGGGCGTCGCGCGCCGGCGATCGAGCTCGGGATCCCGGCCGGGCCCGAGATTCGCGGGCAGCGGCAGGACGCCGCGCCGGGCGAGCGCGATCCGGATCTCGGCCCAGACCGGCGCCGCTTTCGGGTAGCCCGCGTAGTTCGTGAAGTGGATCAGCCACTCCCAGAGCTCGGCCGGCGTCAGGTCGCCGTTGTCGAGGGCGCCCTCGATGTGGGAGATGTAGCCGGGAGGGGACGCGGCGTAGGCGGCGGCCGTCAGCGAGATGAGCCGCCGGTCGCGCATCGTGAGCCCGGGACGCGTCCAGATCTGGGCGAAGACCTGGTCCTGGCTCATCTGGAGCCAGGGATCGTCGGCGGGCATCTTCGCGTCGTAGACCCGCTGCTGCATCGCCGCGCCCCGCGCGACGCGGTCCGATGTCGATTCGCCGCCCGCGACGGGCAAGGCGCAGGTCAGGACGAGGGCGAAGCCGCACAGCCGTCCTGCGAGAGAGCACGCGCGCGCGAGCGAATGCCGGGGACGACGTCGGGAAAAGCTCATGCCACCTCCATCCGGTAGAGCTCGACTGCGTTGTCGCGGACGATCCGCCGCCGAACCTCCGCCGGCACGCCGGCGAAGTTCTTGTCGAGCCATTGGCGCGACTCGGGGAAGGTCGAGTCCGAGTGCGGGAAGTCCGAGGCCCACATGTAGTTCTCGCGGCCGAAGATCTGGTGGGTCGCGGGCCCGATCGGATCGTCCTGGAAGGTCGCGAAGAGCTGACGGCGGAGGTAGAAGCTCGGCGGCTCGGGCGTCGCGTTCGACCAGAGCGCGCAGTACTTCTCGTGGCAGTGGTCCATCCGATACATGAAATGCGGGATCCAGCCGACGTCGTTCTCCGCGGAGACGATGCGCAGGCCCGGGAAGCGGTGGAGCACGCCGCCGAAGGTGATCCGCGCGAGCGAGTCCTGGATCTCGTGGAGCACGCTCATGTACCAGACGCCGGAATGCGTCCGGCCCTGGACCGCGCTGCTGACGGCGTTGCTGACGCGTCCGCGGCCGGCGATGATGTGGAGCGAGACCGGGAGCTCGAGCGCCTCGGCGGCGCGCCAGAAGGGATCGTAGGCGGGGTCGTCGTAGGGACGATCTTCCGGGGGCGCCCCCCAGATCATCGCCGCCCGCATGCCCTGCTTCGCGATCGCCTCGAGGTCGCGGACGCCCTGGGCCACGTCCTCGAGCGAAACGAGACCGGCGCCGTAGAGGCGCTTGCGATCGTGGCTGCAGTATTCGGCGAGCCAGTCGTTGTAGGCCGCGAAGCAGGCGCGCTGGAGCTCGCCGTCGGCGATCGCGAAGAGCTTCATCGCGAGCGAGGGATACAGGACCTCGGCGTCGATGCCGTCGAGCTCCTGATCGGCGATGCGCGCGACGGGATCCCAGCCCGAGGGCCGCGCGTCGGCATAGCCCGCCTGCTGGAACTCGGCGAGGGCCTTGCCCGAGCGCCCGGCGGCGAAGCCGCCGGAGACGGGGAAGGGGGCCGTGCCTTCGGCGATGAAGAGCCAGGCCGGTCCCGGTCCCGGGTTCTTCGTGACGTAGGGCGCGCGGTCGCGCAGCCGGCGATCGATGCGCTCCTGCCAGAGGTCGGCGGGCTCGGTCACGTGGGAGTCTGCGGAGACGACGCCGTGGGGAGCCATGCGAAAACCTCCGATACACGCTCGGCCCGCGCGGGATCGCGTCGGGCGCCCCGTCCACTCTAGTGCGCTCGCGGCGCCCGTCGACGGGTGTAGACTCGCCGCATGGAATCCATCGACGCCCTCGTCCATGCCCTCGCCGACGCCATCCCCGCAACCCAGCGCCTCGAGAGCCCGGCGCTCCGCACGGCCGTGCTGCGGACCTGGGCGAGCTCCCTCGCGCGCTCGCCCTACGAGAATCTCGCCCGCTCGCCGCAGGCGCCTCACATGCCCGCGCGGCCGCTGCTCCACCACGTGAACGAGGTCAACGCGCGCGCCCTCGATCTGATCGACGTCGCCCGGCGCGAGTACGGCCTGCAGGTCGACTCCGACGTCGCGCTCGCGACGGCCATCCTCCACGACGTCGACAAGCCGATGATCTACCGCTTCGACGGGAAGACGTTCAGCTACGCCGAAGGTCGCACGCTGCGGGACCACGGGGCGCTCGGTGCCGAGCTCGCCGTCGAGCAGGGGATCCCGCTCGAGATCGCCGAGATGGTGCGCCACCACAGCGCCTTCGCGTCCCAGGGCCTGCCCGGGACCGTCGAGGGGACGATCGTCCATTATGCGGACTGGGTCTCGAACGACTTCGCCGCGATCCTGATGGGCGTCGAGACGATCCACGCGAGCACGCGGCCGGTCCCGAAGACGAAGTCGGAAGGCTGAGCGTGCGCGACGGGATCACGCTCTACGGGATCGCCACGTCGCGCGCGGGCCGCTGCCTGTGGATGCTCGAGGAGCTCGGCGTTCCGTATCGCCACGAGCCGATCCACTTCAATGATGGCAGCACCCGTACCCCGGCGTACCGCGCGCTCAACCCGAACGAGCGCATTCCGACGCTGGTCGACGGCGAGCTCGTGCTCTTCGAGTCGATGGCGATCAACCACTACCTGGCGGAGCGGTACGATGGCGGCCTGCGCCCCATCGGGCCGAAGGCGGCCGCCCGCGCCTTGATGTGGAGCTTCTGGGGGAGCAACGAGGTCGAGAACCTCTTGCGGCCGCTGTTGCGCAATCGCCTTTTCGTGCCGGAGCCGGATCGCGATCGGGCGCTGGGCGATCTGGCGGCGTCCCAGCTCGAGAAGCCGCTGCGCATCCTCGATGACGCCCTGGCCGACCGGCCCTATCTGCTCGGCGCATCGATCTCGGTGGCCGATCTCAACGTGAGCCACGGGATGTTCTGGCTGATGCCGGCGGGCGTCGATCTTGCGGGACATCGACACGTTTCGGGCTGGCTCGAGCGCCTCGCCGAGCGCCCGGCCCTGCAGAAGACCTGGGGCGGGCCACGGCCCACGATGGACGCGCGCAACCTGCGACCGCTCGGCGAGGTCGATCCGCGGCGCGGGCTCTAGACGCCCGATCGCCGCGGCCAGCGAGCGCCCGTGACGAGTGCCGTCAGGGCGAGCAGGACGACGAGCGCGATCCGACCCCAATCGGTCATCGTCGGGACTTGCGCGGGATTGCAGCCGCCGATCGGCGTGCCGACGCAGAGACCGTTCGAGCAGGCATCGCTCGACGTGCAGACGTTGCCGTCCGAGCAGGTCGTGCCGGACGGCGCGTTCGTGAACACACATCCGAGCACGGCGTCGCAGCTGCCGATCTGGCACGGGTTGTTGCCGATGTCGCAGTTCAGGGCGGGGCCCCCCGGCAGGCAGGCGCCGTTGCTGCAGGCGTCGTTCGGTGTGCAGGGGTCACCGTCGTTGCAGGCGAGGGTATTGCTGGCGTGGATGCAGCTGCCGTCAGTGAGGTTGCACTGGTCGGTCGTGCAGACGTTGCCGTCGTTGCAGTCCCTCGGCGTTCCCGGCTGGCAGACCCCGTTGCTGCAGACGTCGCCCACGCTGCAGGGATTCGCGTCGTCGCAGGGGGCCGTGTTGGCGGTCTGGCTGCAACCGGTCGCCGGATTGCAGGTCGACGTCGTGCAGGGCTCGCCGTCTTCGGGGCAGGTGATCGCCGCGCCCGTGCAGGTCCCGTTGCTGCAAGCGTCGCCCGTCGTGCAGAGCGAATCGTCCGAGCACCGGGTTCCGTTCGGGGCCGCCGGGAAAATGCAGCCCGAGGCCGGGTTGCAGGAATCCGTCGTGCAGGCGTTGCCGTCGCTGCAGGCGAGCTGGCCTGCGCCGGGCTGGCAGGCGCCGCTCGCGCAGACGTCCCCCGTCGTGCAGACATTGCCGTCGTTGCAGACGGCCGTGTTGTCGGTGTGGACGCAGGCGCCGGTCGCGATCGCGCAGACGTCGTCGGTGCAGGCGTTGGCGTCGCTGCAGTTCTTGAGGGCGCCCGACTGACAGCTGCCGCCGCTGCAGGCGTCGCCGAGGGTGCAGAGGTTGCCGTCGTCGCAGGGGTTGGTGTTGTTGGCCTGTAGACAGCCGAGGGCCGGATTGCAGCTGGCCGTCGTGCAGGCGTTCCCGTCGTCGGGGCAGGTGACGAGCGTGCCCGTGCAGGTCCCGTTGCTGCAGCTGTCGCCCGTGGTGCAGAGCGAGCTGTCCGAGCAGGTCGTGCCGTTGGGGACGGCCGGATGGACGCAGCCGGTCGCGGGGTTGCACGAATCGGTCGTGCACCCGTTGCCGTCGTTGCAGGCGAGCTGGCCCGAGCCCGACTGGCAGGCACCGCCCGCACAGACATCGCCCGTCGTGCACGCATTGCCGTCGCTGCAGGAGGCGGTGTTGCTGGCATGGAAGCAGGCGCCGGTAGTGGAGTTGCAGGCGTCGTCGGTGCAGGGGTTCGAGTCGCTGCAGTTCAGCGGGCTGCCGGATCGGCAGACGCCTGCGTTGCAGAAATCGTTGGTCGTGCAGAGATCGCCGTCGTTGCAGGGCGCGCTGTTGTTGACCTGCTGACAGCCGAGCGTCGGGTTGCAGACCGCGGTCGTGCAGACATTGGCGTCGTCGGTGCAGGTGATCGCGGTGCCGACGCAGACGTTGTCGACGCAGGTGTCGTTGGTCGTGCAGACGCTGTTGTCGTTGCAGGCCGTCCCGTTGACGCACTGGGCCGAAGCCGGGTCGGCCCCCAGCGTCGCCGAGGAGGAGCGCGAGCAGCAGGGCGAAGAGGGCGAGCGGGGTACGAAAGGGCGGCATCGGCAGGCTATTCGGTCGGCAGGAGGGCTCGATTGAGGTCCGAAGGGGTCAGAAGCGGACCGGCAGGCTCTTCGGGCCCCGCAAGACCGTCCCCGTGATCGCGATCCGATCCGGGTCGACGAGCTGCATCGCCGGCAGCCGCTCGGAGAGGACCTTCAGGCTGACCTCCATCTCGCGCCGGGCGAGGTGGGAGCCCAGGCAGAAATGCAGGCCGTGGCCGAAGGTCAGGAACTCCTTCTCCTTGCGCCAGGGATCGAACTTCTCGGGGGAGGCGAAGACCTCGGGATCTCGGTTCGCGGAGGTGATCGCGAAGTTGACCTGGGAGCCGGCGGGGATCGTCGTGCCCGCCCACTCGACCTCCTTCGGCGCGAAGCGCGGCAAGAGCGCCGTCGGCGGCTCCCAGCGCAGGGACTCGTGGACGACCGTGGGGACGAAGGCCTCGTCCGCGCGCACCGCCTCGAAGACCTCGGGATGGGTCAGCACGCCGAACATCATGCTGCCGAGCCCGCGATAGGTCGTATCGGCGCCGGCCGGGAAGAGCAGCCGGATGAAGGAGTAGATCTCCTCGTCGTCGAGGCGCTCGCCGTCGAGCTCGGCATGGCAGAGCGAGGAGAGCAGGTCCTCGCCGGGCTCGCGGCGGCGGGCTTCGATCAGGGGCTTCAGATAGGCGTCGAACTCGCGCTTCGACTGCATGGCGAATTCGGGGTCCCAGGGAAACGAGATCAGGCCGTCGCCCCAGCGCTTCAGCTGCTCGAAGTCGGTCGGCGGGAAGTCGAGCAGGCGCGTGATGACGGTGAACGCATAACGCATGGTGTAGTCCTGGACGAGGTCGGCCTGGCCCTTCGCGATGAAGCGATCGACGAGCTCGTGGGCGACGGGCGTCAGGAAGGCCTCGACGAACTCCTTCATGATGCGCGGGCGGAAGCCGACCGAGACGAGCGCTCGGTTGCGGCGATGCTCCTGGCCGCCCATGCACTGGATCGTCTTGCCCATCGAGGGCGCCGACTGGCGGAGATAGGCGGCGGAGGAGGGGAAGCGCTCGTCGTCGGACATCGCGTCCTGCAGCGCCTGGAAGCGCGTGATCATGTAGCTGATCTCGCCGTGGTACTGGACGGGGGCGACGGCGTGGCGCGTGCGCAGGTCGGCGAGGACGTCGTGGAGCTGCGGGACCTCGTCGTTGGCGAAGTCGATGTGGCCGTATTCGATGGCGGTCTCTCTCTCGCGGTCATGGCGGATCCTCCCGGTCGAGCTCCACTCTACACCTTCGCGAGGGCCCCGGGGCGGGAGACTCGGCCGTTCAGCGACCCGTCCGCCGCCACTGGACCAGCGTGTACGGCGACTCGCCCTCGAGATGGTCCTCGAAGAGGGGCTCGACCTCGGCGCCGATCTCGACCTTCGCCTCCGGGTCGCCGGCGAGATTGCCGAGCATGCGGATCCCGCCCGCGCCGGGAAGCTCGACGATCACGGGGACGTAGGGCAGTCCGGTCTTGAGAGCGGGGTGGACCGGATGCCAGACGCGCTCCCAGCTGAAGATGCGCCCGTTCCCCTGCACGGGCTCGAAGCCGACGTCGAAGGACAGGCAGCGGTGGCACAGCCACTCGGGTCCCCACTGCCAGGTCCGACACGCGCGACAGCGCTGGGCTACGAGCGCGTGGCGCCGGGCCGCCTCCCAGAACGGCGCGTCGAGGCCGTCGATCGACGGACGCGGCGCGGGCAGACCTTTCGGCAGCAGGGTCGGGGAACGCGTCGAAGAAGCCGAATCGCTCATCGCGTGCTCGCCGCCCCCACGATCATGTTGCTCGCCACCGGCACCATCGGCCCCGAGTTCACGAGCGCGACCTCCGCGCCCGGGACCTGGGAGGTCGACTGCCCGCGGATCTGGCGCACCGCCTCGATGTTGAGCTCGAGGCCGTGCATGTAGCACTCGGCGAGATTGCCCCCGCTGGTATTGAGGGGGAGCTTGCCGGAGGGCGCGATCAGATTCTCGAACGTGATGAACTCGTTGGCGTTCTCATAGCCGCAGAAGCCGTGCTCGATCAGGCTCATGACGACGCCACCGGTGAAGTTCTCGTAGCTCTGGACCACGTCGACGTCGGAGGGCTTCACACCGGCCATCGCGTAGAGCCGCGGCGCCAGCGTCTTGAAGCTCGAGGTCGCCAGATCCGGCGGGTTCTGGATGCTGGCGCCGTCGCGGTAGCCCGAGCCCTGGGCCGCGCCGAGCAGGTAGACCGGCGGCTGCGCGAGATCCCGGGCGCGCTCGGCGGGGACCAGCACCATCGCCGCGGCACCGTCGTTCTCGAGACAGCAATCGAAGAGGCCGAAGGGCTCGACGATCCAGCGCGCCGCGTCGTAGCCCGCCTCGTCGAGGGGGCGGCCGCGCATCACGGCGCGGGGATTGGCCTGGGCGTGGTGGTACGAGGCCATCGCGATGGCGCGCAGCGTCCCGCGCTCGATGCCGTGGTCGTGCATCAGGCGCGTGGTGCGGAAGGCGAACATCTGGGCCGGCGAGAGGACGCCGTAGGGCGCCAGATAGGCCATGCCGCCGGAGACGGCGGCCGGATAGTTGCCCTGGCCGAAGCGATAGGTCTGGCCCTGGGCGAGGCCGCGGTAGACGACCACGCAGTCCGCATAGCCCGCGGCGATCGCCGCCGCGGCGTTTCCGACGGCCGCCGAGCCGCCGCCGCCCCCGCCGCCGAAGACCATGTTGGCGAAGCGCAGCTCGGGCAGGCCGAGGGCTGCGGCGATGCGCGCCGGATCGTTCTGGTCGTTGCTGAAGGAGGCGAAGCCGTCGACCTCCCGCGGATCGAGACCCGCGTCGCGGCAGGCGGCGAGGATGGCCTGGAGGGTCAGGACGTACTCCGGCTCCTTCGCCTGACCCCGTTTGTAGTAGGTCGACTCGCCGACGCCGGCGATCGCGACCTTGCCGCGGATCGAGTCCCGGATGCTGCGCGCCATGGCTTGATTCCTCTCGGGCCGCCGCGCCCGGCGCCTCGTCCGCTCACCAGGCCGGCGACGGCTCGACGCCTTCCGGCAGGGCCTCGCGCGCCATCACGACGGTCCGTCGCGCAAAGCGCCAGCGACCGTCCTGGCAGACGAGCTCGTCGTAGTAGCGTCCGATCGTCGCGATCGAGATGCCCTCGTCGGTCGTCGCGAAGGCCGAGAGATCGGTCCAGGCGAGCGCGCGATCGGGGCCCTTCAGATCGACGACCGGGGTCAGGATGATGTGCTTGCCGGGGAGATCGGGCTGCATGCCGCCGATCCCGGCGACGATCGCGTCGCGCCCGCGCCAGACCTGGCCCCAGACCTGGAAGACCGCGTCCGGGGCGAAGAGCTCGCCCCACTCGGCGAGGCGCTTCGAGTCGAGCAGCTGGGCGTAGATCGCCATCAGTCGGCGGATCGCTTCGTAGGTCTCGAGGTCGGCCATCTTCGCACTCTACCAGAATCGCGCCGCGCTACGCTCGCCCGCCGAGACGTCGCATCGTCATCGAATCGGAGGATCCCATGGACCCGTCGGACATCCTGCTCACCGACCGCGTCGCCATCGTGACCGGCGCCGGCCAGGGCATCGGCGAAGGCATCGCCCGCGGCTTCGCGCGCTTCGGCGCCCGCGTCGTCGTCGCCGACAAGAACGCCGAGACCGGCGAGCGCACGGCCGCGGCGATTCGCGAATCGGGCGGCGATGCGCTCTCGATCCCGACCGACGTGCGCGAGTTCGAGCAGGTCAAGGCGATGGTCGACCAGACCGTGAAGCATTTCGGCCGCCTCGACATCCTGGTCAACAACGTCGGTGGCGTGCGTTATGCGAGCTTCCTGGATCTCGGTCAGAAGGGCTGGGGGACCCACACGCGCCTCAACTTCGACGGCCTCTTCGGACCGACCGACGCGGCCGTCCGCGCGATGATCGCCGGCGGCCGGGGTGGCGTCGTGCTGAACGTGGCGAGCATCGAGGCCCTGCGCGCCGCGCCGATGTTCTCGGTCTACGCCGCCTGCAAGGCGGGCATGGTCAACTTCACCCGCTCCCTCGCCCTCGAGCTCGCCGACCACGGCATCCGCGTCAACGCGATCGCCCCCGACATCGTCGACACGCCCCATCTGCAGGCCTTCGAGGGCAGCGCCACCGGCGGCAGCCGAGAGGCCCGCGAGCGCGGCGTTCCGCTGCGCCGCGCCGGCACGATCGAGGACTGCGCGAACGCCTGCATCTTCCTCGCCTCGGCGATGGCGAGCTACGTGACGGGCGTGACGCTCTCCGTCGACGGCGGGACCTTCGCCTCGAGCGGCTGGACCCGGAACCCGGACGGGAGCTGGGGGCTGTTCCACTGAGCCCGGGCGGCGAAGCGGCGGCGCGGCGGATCGAGTCGGCGTGGACGTTTGCCGGCTTCGCCGTCCCCCTCAGTCGACGTCGACGAAGACGTGGTCCGGGTAGTTCGCGCGCAGCATCTCGAGGAAGCTCTGCTTCCAGGGGCGGGCGGGGCCGGTGATCGCGCGGCGTTTCGTCGGGTCGGCGACGCCGCCGTAGTAGCCGGCCTTCGGGTCCTCGACGAGCTTCGGAGAGAGCCGCGCGATGCGCGCCATGAACTCGACCATCTCGCGCTCGTCGACCCAGTCGTCGCCGGTCCAGTTGACGATGTTCGCCGGGACGCTGGCCGCCGCGAGCAGCGGCTCGACCCACTCGACGACGTCGCTGTTGTGGACGAGAGAGCAATACGAGACGCCCCGCGGCGGGACGACGATCGGCTTGCCCGCCATCATGTCCCTGAAATAGAAGTCGGGCGCGCCCGAGCAGCCGATCCCGTAGTTCATGCCGAGACGCCCGATCAGGGTCGGAAGCCGATGGATCCGCGCGAGGGTCCGGACGACGGCCTCGGTCGCGGTCTTGCCGATGCCGTAGCTCGGCGCGAAGCGCTGATGGCAGCCCTGGGGATCGGTCTCCTTGCGCGGAGTCCCGTTGTCCGGGACCTCCGAGTAGGCGGCGAGCGACGAGACGTACAGGAACGACTTCGCGCGCCGGACGTGGGTCATGAGCAGCCCCGTCCCCTCGGCGTTGTCGCGGATCGAGGCGTCGTAGTCGTTCGCGACGGGGAAGATGTTGCAGGCGGCGTGGATCACGTGGTCGAAGTCGTCGGGCAGACCCGTGAAGTCGTCGTCGCCGAGGGTCCATGTGCAGGTCCGGATCTTCTGCGCTTCGAGGCGCTGCCGGAGCGCCGCGTTCGTGAAGCGCGCGGCGGCCCAGACCTCGTTGGCGGCGGCGAGGCTCTCGGCGATCGCGCGGGCGACCTCGCCGGTGGCGCCGGTGATCAGGATCTTGCGGCCTTTCAGCATGATGGGCTCCTGGCTAGGCGCGCGCGGCGAGGGCGTCGAGGCCGGCGCGGATCTCCGCGTGGCGGGCCTCGACGTCGGCCGCGATGTGGGGATGGGTCGGGATCACGAAGAGGCCGCGGCGCAGGCCCTCGAGGGCCCGGGCGGCGATCTGATCGGGCGAGACCGAGAGGGCGCCGACCCGGGCCTGGGCCTCCGGGCCGAGCCCCGCGGTCGGGACGACCGGGCCGACGGCGGCGCGACCGGCTCGCAGGGCGCTCGAGTTCTGGGACAGGCTCGTCGCGACGGGACCGGGGCAGAGCACGCTGACGCCGATGCCGTCGCCGCGCAGGTCGGCCCGCAGACCGTCGGCCATCGCGAGCACGCTGTGTTTGGTCATGAGATAGGCGCCGATCTGCATGTCGCGGATCAGCTCGGGGTAGGAGAGGGCGGCTTCGGAGCCCGTCAGCAGGATGTGGCCCGGCTTCTTGTTCTCGCGAAGCAGGCGGACGAAGGGGCGGCAGGTGTCGAGGGCGCCCCAGGCGTTGATCCCGAAGATGAAGTCGAGCTCCTCGCGCGAGGCCTCGAGCAGCGGGCCCTGGACGACGACGCCGGCGTTCGCGCAGACGAGGTCGAGGCCGCCGAGCTCGCGCCAGGCCCGCTCGACGACCCGCGCGAGCGAGGTCGGGTTGCGCACGTCGCAGGCGACGCCCGGCGCGTCGAGGGCGGTCGCCGTCTCGCGCAGCCGCTCTTCGGCGACGTCGGAGAGGAAGACGCGGGCCCCGGCGGCGCGAAACGCGCGGGCGAGCGCCGCGCCGATCCCGTCCGCGGCACCGGTCACGAAGACGCGCTTGTCGTCGAGCTTCGAGAAATCCATGGACGGGGTCTCCTTGCCGGCGGAGTTCGGACCGGGCGCGAGTCTAGTCCGGTCGGCGGCGGACGCGCGATGGGGCGTGGACGCGTGGCGGGCGCCGGCTCGTCGAGTTGACTTCGCCTGTCCACCGCCGTATCCCTCGCGAAGACGCAGACCGCGCTGGCCGGCCGCGCGCGCACCGTCCGCGCAGGTCCGGAACGCAATCGGGATCCGGAAGGAGCGATGCCATGGGAGCCGACGAGATCGAGCGCCGCGCCGCCGAGCGCCTGCTGCGCGGGGAGTCCTGGGAGGATTTCTGCGAGTCGCTGAAGGTGGCCGGGCGGATGGTGGACACGTTCGGCGATCTGCCTTCGGAGCAGGATCGCGCCGAGTGGTATCGCTTCCTGGCGCGCCTCGTGCGCAACGGCTGCGAGCGCTTCGTCGAGAACTGCGAGCCCGAGCGGCCGCGGCTGCGAGACGCGCCCTGGCGCTGCAGCATCAACGTCCAGTGTCCCGACCAGGACCATCTGATGTGCGAGTTCGAGAGCGGCGAGTTCGACTACCGCATCACCGGAACCCGCGGCACGCTGCCCTATTTCGTGATGGCCGTCTGGTCGGCGCCGCAGCCGGTGGATCTCGCCGCCCGCAGCTGGGTCGCGCGCGGGATCGCGGGCCTCGGCGAGTTCGATCCCTCGAACCTGAAGACGACGGCGTTCCTCAAGAGCGACGACATCGACTTCGACGCCGAGGGCCGCTTCGAGGTCGTGCTCTCGCAACGTCCCCCGGCGCGCAATGGGCTGCTGCTCACGCCCGACTCGACGGGCGTCCTGATCCGCCTCGTCTACCACGATCGGTCGAAGACGGTCCCGCCGCAGTTCGCGATCGAACGGATCGATCGGCCGCGGCCCCGGCCCGTCCAGCCCGACGAGGTCGCGGCGGGGCTCGCGAAGACGGGGCAGCTCGTGCTGGGCTATGCCGAGCTCGTGCGCGCGTGGTGGGCGAACAATCTCTCCCTGCGACCGAACCAGATCGTCTTCTCGGAGGCGACCTATCTCTCGAACGGCGGCGTGCGCGACCGGCTCCACGGCTTCGGCTGCTGGGAAAAGAAGCCCTCCGAAGCGCTCGTCATCCGTTTCACGCCGACGGCCTGCGAATACTGGATCCTGCAGATCTGCAACCTCTGGCAGGAGAACCTCGACGTCTACGAGGACGGCCAGGGCTACATCACGAAGTTCAATGCGAAATTCGAGGCCGACGGCTCGGTCGTCGCGGTCGTCGCGGACGAGGATCCCGGCGTCGGGGGCAACTGGATCGACTCGTTCCGCCACGAGAAGGGCATCTTCAGCCTGCGCCTGATCAAGACCGAGGGCGGGCCCGCCATCACGATCCACCGCGTGCCCGTCGCCGAGCTTCGGCGCGAGGGGCTCGCCGGGATCGCGAAGCGGCCGGGCATCGCGAGCGGCGAGGTCACGGACTAGCGTCCGGGCGCGGAGGTTCGTCGTGGAGCTGGGCGTCATCCTCCCGAACTCGGGAGCCTTCGCGGATCCGCAGGCGATCCTCGCCGTCGCCGAGGCGGCGGAGGGTCTCGGCTACGACGCGCTCTGGACCGCCGACCACCTCGTCCTGCCGATCGAGACGCAGACGAACTATCCCTACGTGCGCGGGGCGAAGATCCGCCTCGACCCGAGCCACGCCTTCTTCGAGCCATTGATCGCGCTCGCGGCGGTCGCGACGAAGACGACGCGGATCCGCCTCGGCGTCAGCGTCTACCTCGCGGCCCTGCGCCATCCGATCGCCGTCGCGAAGCAGGTCGCCTCCCTCGATCGGCTCTCGAACGGCCGCATGATCCTGGGCGTCGGGGCGGGCTGGATCCCCGAGGAGTACGCGACCCTCGGCATCCCCTTCGCCGAGCGCGGCCGCTTCCTCGACGAGCACATCGAGGCGATGCGCAGTCTCTGGCGCGACGAAGCGCCGCGCTACGCCGGCGAGCACTACCGCTTCGACGGCATCGGCTTCGAGCCGAAGCCGCTCCAGCGCGACGTCCCGATCTGGGTCGGCGGCAACAGCCCGGCGGCGCGGCGCCGCGCCGCGCGCCTCGGCGACGGCTGGCACGTGATCGACGTGCCGATGGCGGAGCTCGAGGCGGGGATCGGGGCGCTCGCGATCGAGTGCCACGCCGCGGGGCGGCTCCCCGGAAGCGTGTCGACCTCGATCCGTTCACAGATCGCGCTGACCGCCCGCCCCGTGCCGGAAGCCGAGCGCATGGTCCCGTTGACGGGACCGGTCGACGTCGTGCTCGCCGACCTGCGCCGCTACCGCGCGCTCGGCGTCGCGCATGTCGCCCTCTGGCCGGCCTCGCGTCCGGAGCGCGCCGACGACTACGTCGCGGCGATCGAGCGCCTCGCCCGGGAGATCGTGGCGCCGCTGCGCGCCGACGCGAGCCGCGGCGCGTGACGCGGGTCGACTCGGAGGGGTCGCCGGAGAGGAGGGACGCGGCGCGAACGGGGGCGGAGCGCCAGGCGGACGGTGCCGACCGCATCACACAGCTCGCCTACGATCCCGCCGATCCGCAGTTCCGCTCCGATCCCGCCGACTACTACCGCTGGCTGCGCGACGAGGCCCCCGTTCATCGCCACGCCGGCGCGGGCGCCTATCTGCTCTCGCGCTTCGAAGACGTCTGGGAGGCGACCGCCGACTGGGCGACCTACTCCTCGGCGAGCCCGGTCGCGCGCCTCCTGCACATGGCCTCGATGGATCCGCCGGGCCACGACCGCCTGCGCGGGCGCGTCGCCCGCTTCTTCGCGCCGTCGAAGATCGCTGCCCTCGAGCCGGCGGTGCGCGCGATCGCGCGGGGGCTCCTCGACGCCGTCGACACGCGCCTGCGGGACGGGGAGCGCGTCGATCTCGTCGAGGATTTCGCGGCGATCCTTCCGAGCCGCGTGATCCACCGCCTGCTCGGGGTCGCGGCGGCCCTCGACGAACCGATCCGGAGGGCCGCTCTCGAGATCGGCGCCGCACGGGATCCCGAGGCGCTCGCCGCCCGCATGCAGGCCTTCGTCGCCGAGACGCGGCGTCCCGAGGCGATCGATGCCACCTCCGAGTCGGGCCTGCTCCCGCTCCTCGCCCGCGAGGCGGGACGAGATGCACTCTCCGCCGACGAACGCGGCGGCGTCTTCAGCAACCTCGTCCTCGCCGGCACCGACACCGTCACGAACCTGATCGGCAACGGCCTCGTCCTGCTCGCGCGTCACCGCGACGCCCGGGCGCGCCTCCTCGCCGAGCCGGCGCGCATCCCGGCGGCGATCGAGGAGATGCTGCGCTTCGAGTCGCCGGTCCAGTCGCTGGCGCGGCGCACGCTGCGCGCGGTCGAGCTGCACGGCGTTCCGATCCCCGCCGGCGCGGAGGTGCGCCTGCTCTGGGGCGCCGCGAATCGCGACGACCGCGAGTTCGATCGGGCCGACGTGTTCGACGTCGGGCGCACGATCCGCCGCCATCTGGCCTTCGGCCACGGCATCCATTTCTGCCTCGGCGCCGGCCTCGCGCGCCTCGAGGCGCGGATCGCCTTCGAGGAGATTCTCGCGCGCTGGCCCGCGCACGAAATCGAGCTGCCGGCGCTCGAGCGGCTGCCGTCGCTCTGGGTGCGGGCGTGGCAGGCGGTGCCGATCGGGCTGCGTTGAGCGGGCGCGGACGCGACGGCGCTCGGCTCGTCGCGATCAGGAAAGCCGGCGCGCGTTCGCCCAGTCGGTGTGGACCGGGCGTCCGGGGGCATCGACGCGCTCGTAGCCGTGGGCGCCGAAGTAGTCGCGTTGCGCCTGGATCAGGTCGGCGCTGCCGCGGCGGGTCACGAGGCCGTCGAACCAGGCGAGCGACGCGGCGAGGCCGGGGATCGGCAGGCCCGCGCGCGTCGCCGCAGCGACGACGCGGCGCCAGCCGGGCAGGCGCGCGCGCAGCGCTTCGGCGAAGGCGGGGCTCAGGGCGAGCAGCGGCGCCGAAGGCGCGCCCGCGAAGGCTCCTGCGACCTCGTCGAGGAAGCGCGCGCGGATGATGCAGCCCGCCTTCCAGATGCGGGCCACGCTCGCGAGATCGGTCCCGAAGCGATGGACCTCGCTCCCGCGCGCGAGCAGCTCGAAGCCCTGGCTGTAGCTCGCGATCTTGGCGGCGTAGAGGGCGTCGCGCAGATCGTTCGCGTCGGGACCGTCGAAGCCGCCGAGCGCGCCGACGCCGTGGCGACCGGGATCGTCGTCGCGACGGGAGCCGCCCGCGTTCGATCCGGCCGCCGTCGGGGCGAAGAGCGCGTGCGCTTCGATGCGGCGCTCGAGGGCGGCGCTCTGGATGCGGGCATCGACGGCGGCGGTGATCGTCGGGATCGCGACGCCGAGCTCGAGGGCGGCCTCGATCGTCCAGCGACCGGTGCCCTTCTGGCCGGCGCGGTCGAGGACGGCGTCGAGGAGCAGCGCGCCGGGCTGCTCGGGGTCGGCGGTGCGCAGGATCCGGGCGGTGATCCCGATCAGGTAGCTCTCGAGCTCGGCCGCGTTCCAGGCGTCGAAGGCATCGGCACAGCGCGAGGCTTCCCAACCGAGCCCGTGTCGCATCAGCGAGGCGATCTCGGCGATCAGCTGCATGTCGCCGTACTCGATGCCGTTGTGGACCATCTTGACGAAATGGCCGGCGCTGCCGCGGCCACACCACGCGACGCAGGGCGTCCCGTCCGCGCTCGCCGCGACGGGCTCGAGCAGCGGCCGGAGCCGCTCCCATGCTTCGGGGGAGCCGCCGGGCATCATCGCCGGGCCCGTCCGCGCGCCCTCGCTTCCGCCCGAGATGCCCATGCCGACGAAGTGCCAGGGGCGATCGGCGGTGGCGGCGAGACGCCGATCGGTGTCGCGGAAGAGGCTGTTGCCGGCGTCGACGACGACGTCCCCGCGATCGAGCCAGCCGGAGAGGGCGGCCAGCGCGTCGTCGACGGGATCGCCCGCCGGCACGAGCAGCACGACGACCCGCGGCCGGACGAGGGCGGTGGTCAGGGCCTCGATCGATTCGCAGGCGACGAAGCCCGCGTCGGGATGGCGCGCCGCGAGCGCGCTCGCCCGCTTCGGCTCGCGGTCGAAGAGGGCGACGCGGCGGCCGTGGTCGGCGAAGTTGAGCGCGAGATTCGCGCCCATGACGCCGAGGCCGACCAGCGCGAGATCACAGCGGGGGACGTTGGATTCCATGGGGGGCGTGCTCTCCAGTCCGGGTTCGGGGAAGCGTCGACTCACCGGGCGTCGACCGGATCGGGCGCGACGCGGCGCGATGCGGGCGGGGCATCCGCGCTCACCTCGAGATCCGTCACGACCACGAGCCCCGGCAAGCCCGTCGCCGGCAGCGTTGGATCGCCGCGCAGCACGCGCTCGAGGGCCTCGCGCTTGCTCTCGCCGGTCGCGAAGAGAAGGACGTGGCGCGCGCCTGCGAGCGCGCCGCGCGTGAGCGTGAGACGCCGGGCCGGGGGCTTCGGCGAATCGGCGACGAAGGCGGCGACGCCCGACGCCGGCCAGGCCCGCCCGGGGAACAGCGACGCGACGTGTCCGTCGGGGCCCAGGCCGAGCACGACCAGATCGAGCCCGCCCCCGAGCTCTTCTGCATGACAGCGGTCGTAGCGGGCGATGGCCGCGGAGGGCGACTCCCCGTCCTCGAGGAGCGGCACGATGCGCCCGGGCGCGAGCAGGCCGCGCCGCATCGCCTCGCCGCGATTCGAGTCGGGATCCGCCAGCGGCACACAGCGCTCGTCGACCCAGGTGAGGGCGACCCGTCGCCAGAGCGCGCCGGCCCGGGGCGCGGCGCGCAGCACGACCTCGAGCGCCGAGCCGCCGGAGATCGCGAGGCGAAGCGCGGCGGCGGAGGGCCGCTCGGCCGCCAGTGCACGCAGCCAATCGACGAGCCGCTCCGAAGCGCACACGACGGGATCCTGCGCGACGATCAGGCTCGGGGCGCTGGAGCTCCCCGTGCCCTCCGCGCTGCCCGCGCCTGCGTGGCCCGCCCCCGCCCCGCCGCTAGCCAGGCGACCAGCCGCCCTGGCAGGCGCCGAAGAGCCCCTCGGCCTCCGCCGGACCCCAGGTCCCGGCCGGATAGTCGAGGATGGGGGGCGCACCGGCTCTCTGCCACGACGCGCGGATCGCATCCGCATACTCCCAGGACGCCTCGATCTCGTCGCCGCGCAGGAAGAGCGTCTGGTCCCCGACGAGGGCGTCGGCGAGGAGCCGCTCGTAGGCGTCCGCCGACTGGGTTCCGAAATGCTCGCGATAGTCGAAGCGCAGCCGCGCGGGCTCCATGTCCATCGAGTTGCCCGGATGCTTGACGCCGAAGGAGAGCTCGATCGACTCCTCGGGCTGGATCCGCAGCGTGAGCACGTTGGGTCGCGTCAGGCACGGATCCGCCCGGAACAGCAGCTGCGGTCCGTCCGCCGTATCGAGCTCGACGGGCTTGTTGAAGAGCTGGAGCGGCGGCGTATGGAACTGGACCTTGACCTCGGTGAAGCGCGACGCGAGGCGCTTGCCGTGGCGCAGCAGGAAGGGGACCCCGCTCCAGCGCCAGTTCTCGACGTGGGCGCGCAGGGCGACGTAGGTCTCCGTCGTCGAACGGGGCGAGACGTCGGCCTCCTCGAGGTAGCCCTTCACGCTCTGCCCGCCGACGCGGCCCGCGGCATAACGCGCGCGGACCGAGACCGGATCGCCGTTGCTTCCGCTCGGATGCCGCAGCGCTCGCAGGACCTCGACCTTCTGGCCGCGGATCGCGTCGGCGGCCAGCGTCGAGGGCGGCTCCATCGCGATCAGCGCGAGGACCTGCAGCATGTGGTTCTGGACCATGTCGCGCAGGGCGCCCGTCTCGTCGTAGTAGGCGCCGCGGCCGTTTTCGACGCCGAGGGTCTCGGCGACGGTGATCTGGACGAGCTCGACGTGGTGGCGGTTCCAGAGGGGCTCGAAGATCGCGTTGTGGAAGCGGAAGCCGAGCAGGTTCTGGACCGTCTCCTTCCCGAGGTAGTGGTCGATCCGGTAGATCTGGTCTTCCTGGAGCGTGCGATAGAGCTCGTGATTGAGCGTGCGCGCGCTCTTGAGGTCGTTGCCGAAGGGCTTCTCGACGACGATGCGGCGGAAGCCCTCGCCGCGACCCCAGCGGCGGAGCAGGCCCGCGGCGCCGAGCCCCTCGGCGACGACCGGGAAGAGCTGCGGCTTGAGCGAGAGATAGAAGAGGCGCCCCGCGGCCCGGCCGCCGGGGAGCTCGTCGAGGCGCGTGCCGAGGGCCTGCATGACGCCGGGCTCGCTGGTATCGGCCGTGTGATAGAAGATGCGCGGCGCGAGGCGATCGAAGGCGGGGCGCTGCTCGGGCTTGAGGCTCTCGGCGAGCTGATTGCGGAACTGCTCGGTATTCAGCTCGGTCCGCGAGACGCCGAGGATCGAGAAGCCCGACGGCAGGCGAGGGTCCGCGTCCAGGCGGGCAAAGGCCGGAATCAGCTTGCGGCGGGTGAGATCACCGCTCGCACCGAAGATCACGACTTGGGGCGGTGAGGACATACGGCGCAGAGCATAGGCGCGTTCGCGCGCTTGTCGCTCGGGCGATCTCCCTCGCCGGCCCTGCGCCGGCCCTGCGCCGGCTCCGCCCCGGCGACGTTCGCGTTCAGTGCTCGAAGGCGCGCTTGCCCGAGGCGTGCTCCGCCGCGGTCTTCGCCGACGGATCGCCCTCGCCATCCTCGGTCGATTCCCACTCGGCGCCGCGGCCGGGGGGCTCGATCCAGATCGGCGAGGTCACGGCGCGCTCCTGGAGGAACGCGACGGCGCCGGGGAGCGGCGGGACCTTCAGCCGAAGCGCGTCCCAGCTGCTCCAGCGACAGGTCGGGACCTGCAGGACGCGCGCGTAGTAGAAGCTGCGCTCGCCGGGCTGGTAGTCGGGGGCGGTGAAGGCGGCCGAGAGCTCGGCCTGGCCCTGATCCGGGGCGATCCGACAGGTCGCGGGGTCGGGCGGCCGGCTCGCGATCGCACAGCGATGGGTCGTGGGATCGGGCGCGGCTCCGCCGGCGCAGGCGACGTCGTAGAGCTTCTCCTGCGCCTTGCCGTCGGGGCCGACCCAGGCCTTCACGATCTGGATGCGCTCGAGGGGCGCTTCGCGCGGGTCCTGGATCGCCTCGACGAGGAAGGTCGCGGGCCGCGCATCGCCCGCCTTCGCCTCGAGCACGCCGCCCATCGGGACGCCCCGCTCGTAGCCTGCGGCCGCGATCCCCGACTCGAGGTCGGCGCCTTCGAGGTCGAAGCCCCCGAACAGGCGCACCGCGATCCGCGGCCCCGACGTCGCGAAGACCTCCCGCGCCCGCATCGCGTCGAAGAGATCCTCGCGCGTATTCGAATGCGCCCAGACTCCGGCGAGCCCGCCGGAGCCGAAGGGCGAGCCGGTCTTCGCGCTCCCGACCGCGAGGCCCGCGGCGTTCCCGTCGCCGAGCTGGAGCCGCGCCTCGGGCGTGCCGTCGAGGGTCCCGAGCTTGCCGGTGAAGTTGTCCTCCTCGACGGGGCTCGTCGCATTGTGGCTGTCGGAGGCGCCGATCATGCCCATGCGATAGGGGTTCGGCAGCCCGGCGGCCTCGAGCTCGAGGCCGTCCATCAGGGCGCGCCGGACGTAGCTTCCATGGGGCCGGCTCTTCACCGCCGGTCGCCCGAGCAGGCCCTCGAGCATCTCGAAGCCGGCCCATTCGTCGGCGGGCGAGAGCGCGGGATGGGCCTCGGACTGGCCCTTGATCTGGTAGATCTCGGAGATCGGCTCGTTGCGCAGGCGGATCTCCGCATGCCGGGCGTCGATCGGCTTGCCCGCGGAATCCACGCGTTCGTACATGAGACCGTTGCTGCCGTTCGCGTTGTGGGGGATCGCGAGCACGTCGTCGCCCGTCGCCCGGGCCTTCTCCATCCAGGCCCAGAGATCTTCGGGATGCTTGCTGTCGAGATCGGAGAAGGGGCGGACCGGGACGTTGCTGCCGCGGAAGATCACGTTGCGATGCAGGTTCTGGCCCTCGGGCATTGGCGTGTACTCGTAGCCGACGAGCGCCGTGAACTCGCCCGGGCGGTTGTGCTGGTCGGCGAGGCGGATCAGCTCCTGCCAGGTCGACTGGGCCCAGTCGGAGCGGTTCAGCTCGGGGATCAGCTCGTCCGAGGAGAGGTGGGCGAAGATCTGCGCCATCGCGGCGCCGCTCGTCTTCGCGTCGGCCGAGAGGAAGTCGCGCAGGAGCGGGATCGCCCGCGCCTCGCTTTCGGGGCTCATCGCCTGGGACGCGACGCCGAGGTAGTTCGCGTGCTCGGTCACGGCGATGAAGTCCAGCGGCGGGCCCGCGAGCTTCGTCCGGACGCCCGAGATGTGGTCGATCTCGCCGCCGCGGGCGAAGCGATAGGCGTCCTCGGGGCCGACGCGCACGCCGAAGGCGAAGGCGTCGAGGGACCAGCTCGTGTGGACGTGGAGATCGCCGTAGTAGGCCTGCTTGAGCGGATCGCGGGCGGGGGCCCCCTCGCCCGAGGCGTCTCGCGGCGACTCCGCCGCCATCGGGCTCGACGCGTTCCCCTCCGTCCCTGCGTCGACGTCGCCGCCGCGATCGCATGCGAGGACCGCCGCGACGAGAGAGGCGATCAGGCCGGTCGAGCCGATCGACGGCCGACGGGACGACCGAAGGCCGGCGGGCGACGCCGAACGGGCGGGCGAGCCGCAAAAGGGATCGAGAGCACGCTGCTTCGGATCGATGGGGAGCTCCTCCGGGTTGACGATCGACTCGACGCGCGCGCGGCACTTCACGCCGCGGTCGAGATCCGGGCCTCGATCGCGTCGACCTCGCGGTCGAGCTCGCCCGGGACGGCGGTCTTGCGCGCGAAGATCGAGTAGGCGACGGGGATGACGAAGAGCGTGAGGAAGGTCGCGACGACGACGCCGGCGAAGACGACGATGCCGATCGCCCTGCGGCCGCCCGAGCCGGGGCCGGACCCGACCACGAGCGGGAACGCGCCGAGCGCCGTCGAGATGCTCGTCATCAGGATCGGCCGCAGGCGCGCACGGGCGGCCTCGCGGATCGCCGTCTCGAAGTCTCGGCCCTGGGCGCGCAGCTGATTCGTGAACTCGACGAGCAGGATGCCGTTCTTCGCGGCGAGTCCGATCAGGATCGTCATGCCGATCTGGCTGTAGATGTTGAGCGTGCCCCGCGTCTCCCAGAGGCCGAAGGTCTCGCCGCCGACATTCGTCAACCAGAGGCCCGCGAGTCCGCCCGAGACGGCGAGCGGGACGGTCAGCATGATCACCATCGGATGCACGAAGCTCTCGAACTGCGCCGCGAGCACGAGGAAGACGATCAGCAGGGCGAGCACGAAGGTGAAGTAGGCGGCCCCGCTCGACTCGACGAACTCGAGCGAGTCGCCGTCGTAGTCGAAGTGGGCCGTCTCGGGGAGCAGTCCACGCGCGAGGTCCTCGAGGGCGCCGAGACCCTCGCCGAGGCTCACGCCCGGGGCGAGGCTCGCCTCGATCGTCGCGGCGGGCAGGCGGTTGAAGCGGCGCAGGGTCCCGGCGTCCGCCTGCTCGCGGATCTTCACGAGATTCGAGAGCGGGATCAGCTCGCCAGTCCGATCCGAGCGGACGTAGAGGTTCGTGAGATCCTGGGGCGAGGAGCGCTGGTCGTCGATCGCCTGCAGCACGACGTCGTACTCCTCGCCGCGATCCTGGTACTTCGTGACGCGGGCCGAGCCGAGCATCGTCTCGAGGGTGCGGCCGACGACCGAGACCGGGACGCCGAGATCGGCGGCGCGCTCGCGGTCGACCTCGATGCGCAGCTGGGGCTGGGTCGGGCGATAGGTCCCGAGAACGCCCGCGAGCTCGGGCAGCTGCGAGGCCGCACCGACCACCTCCGCCTGCCACTCGCCGACCTCCTCGTGGCGCGAGCCGCCGATCACGAGCTGGACCGGCCGGCTCGAGGTCGCGCGGCCGAGGGTCGAGGGGCTGATCGGAAAGGACACGACCCCCGGCAGTCGGCTCGCCTCCCTCGCGATGCGGCCCATCACGGCGTCGGCCGACATCGATCGCTCGTCCCAGGGCTGCAGCACCATGATGACCATGCCCGAGTTCATGGACGTGTTCGCGCTGAAGCCGAAGGGGACGCGCGAGAGGACGAACTGCGCGATGCCTTCGTCGACGAGCGGGAAGAGCACCTTGTTCTCGAGCTCCCGCATGTGGGCCGAGGTGTAGTCGAATGAAGCGCCCTCGGGCGCCTGCATCATGACCATGAAGGCGCCGCGGTCCTCCTTCGGCTCGAGCTCCCGGGGCACCGTCATGAAGAGCCAGGCCGCCGCGACGAACGAGAAGGCGACGATCGCGACGACGACGCCCTTGCGCCGCAGCGCCGCCTCGAGGATCCGCGAGTAGACGGTCTGGGACTGCTCGACGACGCGGTTGGCGAGGCGCGCGAGGCCCGCGTCGGGCTCGGTCGCCACCAGGATCTTCGAGCACATCATGGCCGAGAGCGTGAGGGCGACGAAGGCCGAGACCGCGACGGCGACCGAGACCGTCACCGCGAGCTCCCGGAAGATCCGGCCCGTCGTGCCGTCGAGGAAGACGATCGGCACGAAGACCGCGATCACGACGAGCGTCGTCGCGATCACCGCGAAGGCGACCTCCCGCGAGCCCCGCAGCGCCGCCATCAGGGGCGGCTCTCCGAGCTCGATCCGGCGCTGCACGTTCTCGAGCACGACGATCGAGTCGTCGACGACGAGGCCGATCGAGAGGATCAGGGCGAGCAGCGTCAGCAGGTTGATCGAGAGATCGAAGGCGTAGAGCCCGGCGAAGGTCGCGACCAGACAGATGGGCACCGTCACCGCCGGGATCACCGCCGCCCGCTTCGTCCCGAGGAAGAGGTAGATGACGAAGACGACGAGCACCATCGCGATCACGAGGGTCTCGTAGACCTCGTCGACCGAGGCCTGCACGAACTCGGCGCTGTTCCAGCCGGTCTCGAGGACCATGCCGGCGGGCAGCGTCGGGGTCAGCCGGGCGACCTCGGCGATCACGCCCTCGGCGACGCCGACGGTGTTCGCGGTCGATTGCTTGATGATGCCGATGCCGACGCGCGTCGCGCCGTTGCCGAGGAACTCGCCGGCGCTCTCGAGGGCCCCGACCTCGATCTGCGCGACCTCGCCGAGGCGGACGAGATGGCCGTCGTCGCCGCGGGCGAGGACGAGCTGGCGGAAGTCTTCGGGGGTGACGTAGCCGCGCTCGACGCGGACGGTGAGGTCACGGCTCTCCGACTCGATCCGGCCGGCGGGAAGCTCGACGTTCTGGGTCCGCAGGGCCTGCTCGACGTCGGCGACGGTCAGGTTTCGCGCGGCGAGCGCCACGCGGTCGAGCCAGATCCGCATCGAGTAGTGCTTGGCGCCCGAGAGGATGACGCGCGCCACGCCGTCGACGACCGAGAAGCTGTCGACGAGATGGCGCTCGGCGTAGTCCGTCAGCTCGAGCGGACCCTGATCGCCGGAGAGGTTGATCCACATGATCGGGCTGGCGCCCGACTGGGCCTTGTAGATCTCCGGCGCGTCGGCGTCGTCGGGGATGTCGTCGCGGGCCTGGGAGACCCGATCCCGGACGTCGTTCGCGGCGCTGTCGATGTCGCGGGAGAGCTCGAACTCGACGGTGATCCGCGAGATGCCCTCGCTGCTCTCGGAGACGATCTTGTGGATGCCCTCGAGGCCGGCGAGGCGATCCTCGATCGGCTTGGTCACGCGGTTCTCGACGACGGCGGCGGAGGCGCCGATGTAGGTCGTCTCGACCGAGACGATCGGCGGATCGACGTCGGGCAGCTCGCGCAGCGGCAGGTTCCGGAACGAGAGCGCGCCGAAGGCCATCAGCAGGAGCGACATCACCATCGAGAGGACGGGGCGCCTCACCGACGTATCGGACAACCACATGCTGGCGCACTCCCGGCACGGGCGGTGGCCCGTACCCTCGCGAGGCCGCTAGGCCGGACCGGGCTTCTCTTCGCGCAGGACCTCGACCATGCCGCCCGGCGGAATCATCGTCGCGCCGTCGATCACGACGCGCGACGTCTTCGAGAGCCCCGAGCGGATCTCGACGAGCCCGGGGACGCGGCGGCCGATCTCGACCTCGACGCGCGAGGGCTTGTTGTCGGCATCGAGCAGGACCACGAACTGCTTCGTCCCGGCCGGGACCAGGGCCTGCTCGGCGAGGGCGAGGCTCTTCTCGGGATGGGCCTCGAGCACCAGCGAGAGCAGCATGCCCGGCCGGATCGCGTGGTCGACGTTCTCGATCTCCGCCCGCACGCGGACCGCGCGCGTTTCCGGATCGATGCGGCTGTCGACCGCGGCGACGCGGCCCTCGAAGACCCGCCCCGGATAGGCCGCGTTCTGGGTCGTGACCGGAAGCCCCGGCGTCAGCAGCGAGAGGAACGTCTCGGGCACCGAGAAGTCGAGCTTGATCTTCTCGACGTCGTCGAGGGTCGTGATCCGATCGCCCGGCTTGACGAGGGTCCCCGGGCTCACCTCCCGCAGGCCGAGCACGCCGGAGAAGGGCGCCCGGATGTTCAGGTCGGCGATGCGCGCCTCGATCTCCTCGACGCGGGCGTTGGCGGCGTCGAGGGCCGTGCGGACCTCGTCGTAGCGCGACTGCGATTCGGTTCCGCTCTTCGCGAGATCGGCGACGCGGTCGAAGCGGAGCTTCGCGTCGGATTGAGCGGCGCGGGCCTGCGCGAGCTGGGCGACCTCCTCGGTGCTCTCGAGCTCGACGAGCGTCTCTCCGGCGCGGATTGCCTGACCGTCCTCGAACAGGACGCGGTGGACCATCTTCGTGACCCGCGCGGTGATCTCGACGGACTCGTTGGCGTTGGCGGTGCCGATCGCCTCGAGTCGATCGGAGAACTCGTGCTCGAAGGGGGAGGAGACGACGACCGGGGTCGGTGGGCGCGTATGGCCCGCGCCTGCGTCGGCGCCGTCGCCGCAGGCGAGCAGCCCCGCGAGCGCGACGAGCGCGACGAGCGGGGAGAGGGCGGTCGAGGCGGTCGAGGCGGTGAAGCGGGCGAAGGCGAGGCGTCGGGCACCGGCGCGAGCCGGGGCCGGAAGCTTCGGGGTATGGGTCGAGGGCGAAGGCGGCATGGAAGAGGGAAGCTATCAACCTCGAACGCGATCGGCAGCCCGCGCCCCATCGGGGCTAGTGTTTCCGGGACGGGGTCGCAGGGGCGCTCCAGATCGGCGAGGGGAACGGCGACGAGAGTGGCGAGGAGAACATGTCGAACGAGTTGGTCGGGGACGCGGTCGAGCCGGATCCGGGGCTGCTCTGGGACGAGTTCTGCGAAGCGTTGAAGCGCGCGGGCGATGTGCTGCGCCGGCCGGAGACGCCGAGCGATCCCCAGACGCTGGCGGAGGGCTACCGCTTCCTGATGCGGATGGTGCGCGTCGGATTCGAGAACCACTTCGAGCTCGCCGATCTCGACCATCCGCAGCTCGTGCCGATGGTCGGACGGCTGCTTCAATACGAGGGCATCACCTCGGATGCCCGCTACCTCCACGCCCTGATCGACGGCCGCGCGACCCATCGCATCCGGGGCACCCGCGGCGAGGCGCCGCTCTTCGAGATCGGGACCTACACCGGCAAGCACGGCATGCACGAGCCGAGTCATCTGATCGCCTCGATCACGGAGCAGACGCTCGAGGTCGGACCCGACGGCGGCGTCGAGATCGTCCTCGGCCCCGATCCGCATCCCGGCAACTGGATCCGGACGGACGAGCAGACGCGCTACGTGATGATCCGGCAATACGCCGCAGACTGGAGCCGACGGACGGCGGGCCGCTTCGCGCTCGAGCGCGTGGGCGGAGTCCCCGGTCGACCCCCCGTCGCGCCCGAGGCGATCCGCGACGCGCTGCTCGGCACGGCGGCCTTCGCCGAGCGCAATCCGATGCTCTGGGCCGGGATCTCCGACTACTGGGCCGGGAACGTCGTGAACCGCTTCCTGCCCCAGGTCGAGGCCGACGCGCGCACCGACATCGCGCCCCCCTCCGGCCACCACTTCTCCTGCGGCTATTTCGACGTCGAGCCCGACGCGGCGCTGCGGATCGAGTTCCGGCCGGGCCGCGCCGCCTACTGGAGCCTCGGGCTGTCGAACTACTGGTACGAGACGATCGGCTACGGCGATCCGACCACCCATCTCAACTCCGGGACCGCCGTCGCCGACCGCGATGGCACGGTCCGACTCGTGCTCGCCCATTCGAAGCCCCCGGCCTCCGCCGGCATCCCGAACTGGCTCGATCCCAAGGGCCACCGCGAAGGCACGATGGTCTTCCGCTGGTCGCGCCCGATCGATCCGATCCCCGAGATCCGCTGCGAGCTCGTGCCGTGGCGGAGCCTGTGATGGGCGCCCCCGCCCGCTTCGTCGTCGGCACCGGCCGCTGCGGCTCGACGCTGCTCTCCCGGATGCTCGCGACGAACGCGAAGATCCTGAACGTCTTCGAGCTCTTCTCGGGCCTCGATACCTCGTTCCGCTTCACCGACCGCCCCGTCCCCGGCCCCGAGCTCGCCCACCATCTGCGCCTCGATCATCCGATGCTGACGATGGTGATGAAGCGCGGCGGGGAGGTCCCCGAGGTCGTCTATCCCTTCGGCGAGCCGGGTTTCCGCTACCGGCTCGGCGATCCGATCCCCTGGGCCCTCGGCATCGCGATCCCCCGCATCAGCGACGATCCGGACGCGCTCTTCGACGAGATCCTCGCCCGCGTCGAAGCGACGCCGGCCCAGCCTCTCTCGAAGCACTACCGCGATCTCTTCGACTGGCTCGCCGAGCGCTCGGGCCGGACCTGCTGGATCGAGCGGTCCGGAACGTCGATCGACTATCTCGGCGATCTCGTGCGCTTCTTCCCCGAGGCCCGCTTCGTCCACATCCACCGCGACGGCCTCGAGGCCGCGCTCTCGATGCGGGAGTATGCGGTCCTGCGCGTCGCCGTCGCCGTCATGAACGGCCTCGCCGGCGAGATCGAGTACACCCACGAGGCGCTCCACCGCCTCGAGCGCGAGGACGGGGCCGCGATCGATCGCCTGCTCGCGACGCGGTCGCCGATCGAGCTCTACGGCCAGTACTGGGCCGACCAGATCAAGAGCGGCGAAAAGGCGCGCCGCAAGCTTCCCCCCGAAGTCTTCCTCGACGTGCGCTTCGAGGAGCTCGTGACGAAGCCCGTCGAGGTCTTGAGTCGGATCACCGAGTTCCTCGACCTCCCGCGCGACGACGGCACGGGCCCGGGCGCCTGGATCGAGCGGGCGGCGGCGCTCTCGCATGGCATGCCGAAGCAGCGAGCCCCCGAACTGCCGGCAGACGAGTTGGGACGGCTCGAGGCGGCGTGTGCCGAGGCCATGAGGCTCGTCGGGCGCTGAGCGAGTCGGTCACTCGTTTCCGGAGTCGGAGTTCTCACAAGGCGCGACCGACGCGGCGCTCGGGGCGCGAATGGCTCGACCTCGGCACGGCCGTCTTCGCTTCTCGACATCCTTGGATCTTGCGACCAACTTGGTGGAGCGGGCTTCGTCTGCGCTTTACTTCGCGCCCCGAGCACCGCGCCGGTCGCTCGCATTCGAGTAGGCCGGCTCAGAGACGGGGGGGGCGAGTCGGTCGGGCGTGCGATGCGGGTCGCTGAATCGATTCGAGGTCGAGTACGAGCTGTCGCGCTCGGATCTCGTCTTGAATGTCGAGAATGATGGAGCCTCCGCTGGCGGGATGGCCACGGACCCCACCGACTCCCCCTGCGTCCGATTTCGTTCTGGTGCAATGCGGGGAGATCGCCGAGCCGTCGTCGAGCTCAGGGAGACGACCGAGGCGCTCGCCTCCCGGTTGTACGCAGAGCCGAGCGTCCGGCGTGGTGTGGGTCGGCGCGAAGTAAAGCGCAGCCTGAAGCCCGCCCCATCCAGCCGGTCGCAGCGTCGACGAACGCCGAGAATCCACCACGCCCGTGCCAAGGGCGAGCCATTCGCGCCGACCCGCGCCACGCCGGACGCGACGTTGTGCCCCTCCGACGGGGGGCCGAGCAACCCGGTCGCCGACCCATGCGCGCCCCGAGTGCCGCGCCGGTCTCGACGTGTTAGTCCCACGCGGGACCCGCGCGATCAGACTTCGTTCGGCACCCCGAAGTAGTCCTGGTACGCCTGGAACTGCCGTCGCTCGTGGGCGATCTGCACGGCGTCCGCCTTCGCGTACTCGAATTTGCCGTGGCTGCCCTTGGGTTTGGCGTCGAGATAGTCGCGCACGCGGCGGCCGATGCTCTCGTCCCAGGGCAGGCGCAGGTCGGCGTACATCCGGCGGGTCGTGTCGACGGGGTCGCGCATGAAGTCGGCGTAGAGGACGTTCGAGACGAAGCCCGGGCGCAGCGTCCCGTCCTCCATCCAGCGCATCAGGTTCTGCTGCGTCGCGGCGCGGCCGTCGGCCATCACGAGGGCGTCGAGCATGCCGCCGCCCCAGGGATCGTCGGTGCGCCACCAGAAGATCGTGCCCATCACGTTGACGAAGGAGTCGCCGACGGTGATCGGGTCGCGATGGGTGAGCACGATCTTGGCGTCGGGGTAGGTCTCGAGGACGCGCGGGATCTCGTCGATCCAGAGCGGGTTCTTGAGCAGCCAGTGCTTCCGCTTGAACTTCCACTGGAGCAGCTTCAGGAAGCGCTGGTGCCAGCGGATCGTGTAGCCGACGTCCTGCTTCGCGAGATGCTCGGCATAGCTCGGGATCTGGAACGAGAAGACGAAGACGTTCGAGAGGAAGCAGGCGTAGAGATACTCGGCGCACTCGACCGGGAGCTCGCCGCCGAAGGCGTGCATCGCGGTCCACTCGGGCGTGACGCGGTCGAAGACCTTGATGCGCGCGTCGGCGACGGCGATGCGCGGGTCGGAGAGGTAGGTCTTCTCCTCGGGCGGCGGGCAGGGGAACATCGCCTCCCAGCGCTTCACGATGCGGAAGCGGGGGTCCGTCGAGAGGACCTCGTGGAGGATGGTCGTGCCCGTCCGGCCGTGGCCCAGGATCATGACGGGCTCGTGGATGACCTCGTCTTCGATCTCGGGATGGCGGCGATAGGCGTCCTGGATGCGCAGGCGCGTCTCGAGATAGGAGACGAAGTCGATGCGCGTCAGGATGCGGCCCATCAGGTTGAGCCGGGCCTCCTCCTCGATGGCGCGGATCAGGACGCGGAAATGCTCGATCCAGCCGTCGTCGCCGAAGTCGGAGAGGCCGGTGTTCTCGCGCGCCGCGGCGAGCAGCGAGTTCTCGTCGAGGGGAACGATCGACCTCTTGTCGAAGAGCTCGCCCTCGGCGTTGATGCGCGCGACCCATTCGGGGCGCGGCGCCGGCTGCCAGCGCTCGCGGCGGTCGAACGCCTTCTTCGGGTCCGTCATCGGGTCCGTCTTCGCATCTGTCTTCCGATCCGCCATGGCCGTCGCCTCCCGCGAGCGCTCGCTCGTCGCGGGGACGATACCGCTCGAGAGGGCGGCTGCGCGCCGGCGGGTTGACGCGAGGGACGGGGCTTCACAAGCTGTGCGGATCGCGTCGGCGCGGGACGCCGGTGAATCCGGGCGAGGGGGAGGCGAGGGGCGATGCGGATCGGTGGGCGAGGCGTCTTCTTCTATCCCGACGGGCTCACGAGCCGGGAGGTCGTCGCCTTCGCGCGCCGGCTCGAGGCCCTGGGCTACTCGGCGCTCTGGCTGCCCGAGGCCGGCGGTCGCGATCCCTTCGTCACCGCCGCGCGCATCCTCGACCATACCGACACCCTCGTCGTCGCGACGGGCATCGCCAACATCTACGCCCGCGACGCGATGGCGATGAAGGCCGCCCAGTACACCCTCGCCGAGCAATCGGGCGGCCGCTTCCTGCTCGGCATCGGCGTCTCCCACCAACTGCTCGTCGAAGACATCCGGGGCCATCACTACGGCCCGCCGCTCGCCGCCATGAGGGCCTTCCTCGCGCGCTATGCGGCGGCGGGCTTCGGCGCGGTCCAGCCGGCGGAGCGGCCGAAGCTCCTGCTCGCGGCCCTCGGGCCGAAGATGCTCGAGCTCGCCCGCGAGCAGGCCGACGGTGCCCATCCCTACATGGTCACGCCGGCGCACACGCGGGAGGCGCGCCGCGTCCTCGGCCCGGAACGCCTGCTCTGCGTCGAGCACAAGGTCCACCTCGAGCCCGACCTCGCGAAGGGCCGGGGCATCGCCCGCGCGACGCCCGCCCTCGCGATGGGACTCTCGCTCCCGAACTATCGCAACAGCCTGATCCGCCAGGGCTTCGCCGCGAGCGACTTCGAGCCCGGCCTCTCGGATCGCCTGATCGAGGCGCTGGTCGCGCTGGGCGATGCGGACGCGATCGAGCGCCGCCTGCGCGAGCACGTCGACGCCGGCGCCGACCACGTCTGCATCCATCCCCTGCATCCCGAGGCGAAGAGCGAGCCCCACTGGCCGTCGCTCGAGGCGCTGGCGCCTCTGAATCGGAGAAGTTGATGGACTACTGGCTCTCCTACATCGACGAGGATCCCGACCAGGCGATCGAGGTCGCGCGCGCCGCCGAGCGCGCCGGCTTCACGGGCATCGCGCTGGCGGACCACGTCGTCGTCCCGCTCGCCTACGGCTCGCAGCATCCCTCCGGCGGCCCGACCCCCTTCGACCACCGCACGCCCTTCCCGGACCCGCTCGTCACGGCCGCCAGCGTGCTCGCTTCGACGACGCGCTTCCTCGCCATGACCTACGTCTACGTGCTGCCCGCGCGCGAGCCCTTCTCGGTCGCGAGCCAGGTCGCGACCCTCGACCGGCTCTCGCAGAGCCGCTTCCGCTTCGGCGTCGGCGCCGGCTGGCTCGAAGAGGAGATCGCGATGCTCGGCCATCCCATCCGCGATCGCGGCCGGCGGATGGACGAGATGCTCGAGATCCTGCGCGGCTTCTGGAGCGACGACGCCTTCGAATACCACGGGAAGTTCTTCGACTTCGCCGCCTCGGGCATCTCGCCGCGGCCGCTCGCGCCGGTCCCGATCTGGGTCGGCGGCAAGAGCCCCGCGGCGCTCGCCCGCGCCGTCCGCCACGAAGGCTGGCTCGGCATGAACTACGACCTGCCGGAGATCCACGCGCTGCTCGAGGACCTGCAGCGAAGGCTCGCGCGCCATCGCGACGCGACCGGCGAGGCGAAGGCCGATTTCGAGGTCTTCGTGATCCCGAACGCCGAGCCCTCGGAGGCGCTCTACGAAGGCCTCGCGAAGCGCGGCGTCACGGCGACGATGGGCTCGGCCTGGCCCTACGGCGATCGCAGCAGCGCCTCGCTCGGCGCGAAGATCGACCGCATCGGCGCCTTCGCTGAACGCTTCATCCGCGGATGACGGCGAGCGGCTGTCGTGGGGAGGATCGTCCGTCCATGACGCATTCGCGCGAGCCCTCGGCCGTCGGGCCCCCGCCCCTGGACCTCGCCGCGGAATGGCGCTCGATGCAGCGCCGGCTGGTCGAGCACATCCGCGCGGGCACGCTCTGCGATCTCGACCCCGAGCCGAGCGAGATCGAGGCCCGTGCCTTCACCGACCCCGCCCGGCTCGAGGCCGAGCGCGAGCACGTCTTCCGCGACGTCCCGCTGCTCGTCGGCTTCTCCGGCGAGCTCGCGCGCCCGGGCGACCGGATCCTCTTCGACGCGGCGGGGCCGCCGATCCTCGTCGTCCGCAGCGAGGCCGGAGAGGTCCGCGCCTTTCTCAATCTCTGTCCCCACCGCGGCTCGCGCCTGGTCCACGACTGCGAGCCTGCGCGCCGCCTCGTCTGTCCGTTCCATGCCTGGAGCTTCGATCTCGAGGGGCGGCTCCAGGGCATGCCCTTCGCCCGGGCCTTCGAGGGGCTGGCCCGCGAGGGGCATGGGCTCGTGCGGGTGCCGGCGGGGGAGTGGGGCGGGATGATCTTCGTGCGCGCCCGGCCGGTCGGCCCCGGCGTCGAGGCGGAGATCGACGTCGTCGATTTCCTCGGCCCCGCAGCGCCGCTCTTCGCGGCCCTCGAGCTCGGCCGCCTCGAGCGCGTCGCGCAGGACGTGCTGCCGGTCGCCTCGAACTGGAAGCTCGCCCTCGACACCTTCTGCGAGGTCTACCACGTCGCGGTTCTCCATCGCGATTCGCTCTCGCGCAACCTGTATCCGCAGGTCGCGATCTTCGACCACTACGGGCTCCACCATCGCTACAGCGGCGCCGGCCTCGACTATCAGGCGCTGCTCGAACGACCGGAATCCGAGTGGCCGGAGATGCACTACCAGGCGGTGCACGCGCTGTTTCCGAACACGACCTTCGCGTTCACCCACGCCCTCGACGGCGCGACGCCGGTCGTCTCGATGTTTCAGCTCTTTCCCGGCGAGTCCGTCGGCGAGGCGATCACGCTCGCCACGACCTATCGCCGGCCGGGGGCCGACGCGGCACCGGCGGAGCAGGTCGCGGCGATGCACCGCACCGTGCTCGCGATCGTCGGCGACGAGGACTACTGGATCGCGCGCGAGGCCTGGCAGAGCCTCGTGCATGCCCCGCCCGGCTTCCGCCTCGTACTCGGCAGGAGCGAGACGCTGCTTCGACGGATGCATGCGGAGCTCGCGCGGCGGACGGGGAGGGCGTCGGATTGAGCGGGCTCGCGGGGGCTCGCTCGCCCGGGCTTTGTTTCGGCACGGATCGTGCGTAGGAAATCGGTCGTAGGAGATCGGTCGTAGGAAGTCGGTCGTCGGAAGTCGGTCGTCAGAAGTCGGAGGTTCGAAACCGGACTTCGGACGGAGAATGAAAGACGATCCGCCGAGTGTGGTGAACGAAGGAATCCCGGCGCGGTCCGCCCGGCAGGAGGATCGACATGGAGCCCGCCGTCCCCGACGACTCGTGGCTCTCCCGCGTCGTCTCGCTGTTCCTCCGTCCGGAGCTGGCGGGCCTCGCGATGGCCTTCGCGACCCTCGCGGGCCTCGTCGCGCTCCTCTCGACGCCGCGCGAGGAGGAGCCGCAGATCGTCGTGCCCCTGGCCGACGTGTTCGTCGAGGCGCCGGGGCTCTCGGCGGGGCAGGTCGAGCGCCACGTCGCGACGCGGGTCGAGAAGCTCGTCGCGGAGATCGACGGCGTCGAGCACGTCTACTCGATCTCGCAGCCCGGGCGGGCGATCGTGACCGTGCGCTTCTTCGTCGGCGAGGATCGCGAGGAGAGCCTCCTCGAGCTCCAGACGAAGCTCCACGCGAACGTCGACCGCATCCCGCGGAGCGTGGCGGGCTGGGTCGTCAAGCCGGTCGAGATCGACGACGTGCCGATCTGGATCGCGACGCTCTGGAGCGACGATCCGACGGTCGACGACTACACGCTCCGCCGCGTCGCCGAGGAGCTCGAGATCGCCCTCAAGGAGGTGGTGGGGACGAATGCGACCTCGGTCGTCGGCGGGCGGCCGCGCGTCGTGTCGGTCGAGCTCGACCCCGAGGCCCTGGCGGCGCGCAAGACCTCGCCCCTCGACGTCGCCTGGGCGCTCTCAGTCTCGAACACGCGCCAGACGACGGCGGGCTTCGATCAGGCCGACCGCCACGTCGTCGTCGAGGCCGGCGCCCGCTTCGCGTCGGCCGAAGCGCTCCGCGACGCGGTCGTGAACGTCGTCGACGCGACGCCGGTGCCATTGCGCGACGTGGCGCGCGTGACGGATGGTCCCGACGAGAGGCGCGATGCCACGTGGATCGCCTTCGGTCCTGCGGATTCCGTCGGTGCGAAGACCGGCCAGGCCTTTCCCGCGGTCCATCTCGCCGTCGCCAAGCAGCGGGGGACCAACGCGGTCTCCGTCGCCCGCGCCCTCGACGAGCGCCTCGCCGCGCTCGCGCCGAGCCATCTGCCGAAGGGCGTCCACGTCCGGGTCCTCCGCAACTACGGCGAGACCGCGAACGACAAGGTCAACGAGCTGTTGCGCTCGCTGCTCGAGGCGATGGTCATCGTCGTTGCGCTGCTGGTTCTCACTCTCGGCTGGCGCGAGAGCCTCGTCGTCGCGCTCGCCGTCCCGCTGACCTTCGGCCTGACCCTCGCCATCAACTGGGCCTTCGGCTTCACGATCAACCGGGTCACGCTCTTCGCGCTGATCCTCTCCCTCGGCCTCGTCGTCGACGATCCGATCGTCGACGTCGAGAACATCCATCGCCACGTCCACCGCGCCCGCCCGGGCGGGGCGATCCCGCGCAGCGTCATCCGGCGCGCCGTCAACGAGGTCCGCCCGCCGATCCTGCTCGCGACGGCGGCGGTCGTCATCTCCTTCGTCCCAATACTCTTCATCACCGGCATGATGGGCCCGTACATGCGCCCGATGGCGATCAACGTGCCGGTCGCGATGGCGGTCTCGATGGCCGTCGCGTTCTGCGTGACGCCGTTTCTCGCGTGGAAGCTGCTGCGGGCGCCCGCGGCCGGGCGGGGCGCGGCCCCTGCGCCGGCGGCCGGGATGGAGGCAGGCGTTGCGACGGGAACGACGCATGCGGGAGACGCCGAGGCCGCGGCCGACGATCCGGTCCGGCGGATCTATGCGCGGATGCTCTCGCCGCTGCTCGACGATCGCCGCAAGGGGACGCGCTTCCTCTGGCTGCTCGGCGCGCTCTTCGTCTTTTCGCTCGTGCTCGCGGCGGTTCGCGCGGTGCCGCTCAAGATGCTGCCCTTCGACGACAAGAACGAGCTCGCGGTCGTGATCGACCTGCCCGAGAGCGCGACGCTCGAGCGGACGGAATCCGTCGCCCGCGCGCTCGCCGCGGTGCTGCAGCGCAGACCCGAGGTCGAGGAGGTCGCGGGCTTCGTCGGGCTGGCCTCGCCGATGGACTTCAACGGGCTCGTCCGCCATTCCTTCCTCCGCCGCGGTCCGAACGTCGCCGATCTGCAGATCGGGCTCGTCCCGAAGGACGCGCGCGCGGAGGGCTCCCACGAGCTCGCGCTGCGGCTGCGACCGGAGCTCGAGGCGGTGGCGCGCGAAGCGGGCGCGCGCATCGCGATCGTCGAGGTCCCGCCCGGGCCACCGGTGCTCGCGACGATCACGGCCGAGGTCTACGGCGATCCCGGCGTCCCCTACGAGGCGCTGCGCGACGGCGCGGTCCGCGTGGCCGCACGGCTCGACCGCGAGCCCGCGGTCTCGGACGTCGACACGACCGTCGAAGATCCGTCGGAGCGCCTCGTCTTCGAGACCCACCGGACGAAGGCGGCGCTCTCCGGCGTCTCGACCGAAGACATCGCGCGCACCGTCTCCCTCGCCCTCGACGGCCTCGACGTCGGCGAGATCCACCGCCCCGGCGAGGTCAACCCGCTGCCGATCCGCCTGCGGGTCGCCCGATCGCGGCGCTCGGGCAGCGAGGGCATCGCCTCGCTCCCGCTCCAGGGTCGGCCCGGCATCGCGAAGGAGGTCGATCCGAACGGCGGGCTGCGCGCCGCGCCCGCGCCGACCGTGCGCCTCGGCGAGCTCGGCGAGCTCGCCTGGAAGGCCCGCGAGCGGGCGATCTACCGCAAGGATCTCCGCCGCGTCGCGTTCGTCTACGCCGAGCCGGTCGGCCGTCCGCCGGCCGAGGTCGTGGCCGACGTCGCCGCCGATCTCGCGGCCGATCGATCCGCCGTTCCGGCCGCAGATCGGGCGGAGACGAACGCGGAAGCAGGCGCGGCCGAGCCGCGCCCGCTCGGTCGCCGCACCTTCTTCACGAACGGCGGCGGGCTCCCGTGGAGCCTGCCCGAAGGCGTGCATGTCGAGTGGCTCGGGGAGGGCGAGCTCGCGATCACGCGCGACGTGTTCCGCGATCTCGGAGCGGCCTTCGGTGTCGCGCTGCTCGGGATCTACGGGCTCCTCGTTTTTCAGACCCGCAGCGCCGCGATGCCGCTCGTGCTCATGATCTCGATCCCGCTGACGTTGATCGGGATCCTGCCGGGCTTCTGGCTGCTCGGGCTGTTCCGGCCCGACGTCGCCGGCAGCGCGAATCCGGTCTTCTTCACGGCGACGGCGATGATCGGGGTCATCGCGCTCTCGGGGATCGCGGTGCGCAACGCGATCCTGCTGATCGAGTTCCTGCATCGCGCGCTCGCTGGCGGCGCTTCGCTTCGCGAGGCCCTGATCGAAGCGGGCGCGGTCCGGCTCCGACCGATCGCGCTCACCGCCGGCGCCGCGCTGCTCGCCGCCGTGCCGATCACCTTCGATCCGATCTTCGCCGGACTCGCGTGGGCGTTCATCTTCGGGCTGGTCGTGTCGACGGCCTTCACGCTGCTGGTCGTCCCGGTGGTCTACGACCGGGTCTATCGCGATCGACCGGGCCACGGTCTACCCGCGCGGCGGGAGAGGGAGGACGACGATGATTGAGCCCGGGTGGAGTCGGGGGCGGAGCTTCCGGGTCGGATGGGCGTGCGTCCTGCTGGCGCTCGGCTGTGGCGACGAGCGCGAGCCCGGTGGGCCGGCCGCGGTCGCGCGTGAAGGCGAGGTCGCCGTGGTCGTCGCGGAGCGCGGGCCGGTCTTCGAGTGGTCGAGCGGGGCCGTCGCGTCGGCGCATCACACGGTCGTCGCGTCGCGGGTGCTCGCGACGATCGAGGAGGTCCGCGTGCGGGCCGGAGCCGACGTCGCGGTCGACGACGTGCTCGTCGTGCTCGATGCCCGGGACCTCGCGGCGCGCACGGAGGAGGCGGAGCAGGCCCACGCCGCCGCGCTGGAGGAGCAGGCCCTCGCCGAGCGGGAGGCGGAGCGCCAGGCGCATCTGCTCGCGGAGGGCGTCGGCACTCTGCAGGAGAGCGACCGGGCCACCTCCAAGCTGCGCGTCGCCCGGGCGGAGACCGCGCGAACGGAGCAGGCAGTCGAGGCCGCGCGCGTCGCCCGCTCCCATGCGGAGATCCGCTCGCCGGTGAAGGGGCGCGTCGTCGATCGCCTGGCCGAGCCCGGGGACACCGCGACGCCGGGCAAGCCGCTCCTCCGGATCTACGACCCGAGCGTCTTGCGGGTCGAGGCGCCGGTCCGCGAGTCGCTCGCCGTGAAGCTTCATCTCGGCGAGATGCTGCTCGTCGAGGTCGAGTCCCTCGCGCTGCGCGTGGAGGGCGCCGTCGACGAGATCGTGCCCTTCGCCGAGGCGGGCGCGCGCACGCTGCTCGTCAAGGTCCGGCTCCCGGCAGATTCGCGTCTGTACGCCGGGCTCTTCGCCCGCGTCGCGATCCCGGCCGGTGAACGCACGCGCATCCTGGTTCCGGAGACGGCGGTGATGCGCGAGGGCCAGCTCGAGCAGGTCTTCATGGCCGACGCGAGCGGCGCGGCCGAGCTGCGCGCGATCACGACCGGCGAGCGGCTCGCCGACGGGCGCGTCGAGGTCCTGAGCGGCCTGCGCGAGGGCGAGCGGATCCGGATCGTCTCGCGCGCACCGGCCGGCGCGGACACGCCCGCCGCCTCGCCGCAGGAGGAGGCCGCCTGGCGCGAGCGCGGCGCGGAGGCCTCCGGTCGGCTCAAGACGACGCTGATGCAGGCCCTCTCGACGGCGCTCGCCGAGGGCCCGCCCGAGGCGGAGATCGAAGTCTGTCGGACGCGCGCGCCCGAGCTCGCGCGGCAGGCGGGCGCGCCGGGAATCCGCGTCGGCCGGACGAGCCACAAGCTCCGCAATCCTGCCAACGCGCCGCCCGACTGGGTCGAGCCCTGGCTCGCGCGTTATGTCGCCGGGGAAAAGGCGGGCGAGGCGACGGTGGTCCCGCTCGGGGGCGGTCGGGGCGGCTACCTCGAGCCGATCGCGACGGCGCCGCTCTGCCTGACCTGCCACGGCGAGGCGATCGCGCCGGCGGTCGCCGAGAAGCTGCGCGCGCTCTATCCCGAGGACCAGGCGATCGGCTTCCGCGCCGGGGACTTCCGCGGGCTCGTGTGGGTCGAGCTCGAGACGCCGACGACGCCCTGACTTCCCTCGCGATCGTCACCGCCAGCTCGAAAAATCCCGTCCGAGCAGCGCCTCGAGCTGCTCGATCTCGGGCTCGAGCTCCGCGGCGAGGCGCGCGCGCATCGCGGGCGAGAGCGCCTCGCGCTGCGTGCTCTGCGTGTTCCAGCGCTTGAGGCGCCGGCGCAGATTCCGGATCCACTCGGGTCGGTTCCTGCCCCGGCGCTGCCGCGCCTCGAGCCAGGCCGTGACGAAGCGCGGCGGATTCATGACCCAGGTCTGGGCCCAGGCGTGGCGGAACTCGCGGTTCTCGTTCTTCTTCGAGAAGCGCGTCCGTCCATCGTCGGGGAGCTCGAGGAACTCGAGCAGGGCGCGATAGGCCTTCACCGGATCGGCCGCGACGTCGTCGAAGACGACGACGTGGACCCGCGCGCGGCCGACCTGATCGATCAGGCGGGCGAGCTGGGTCCCGAGCGAGGCCATCGAGCGGTACTGGAGCGAGGCGACGTCGCGGCAGCGCTTCGGGAGCTGCTCGCCCCGGGCGCGCGCGGCCTGCAGATCCCAGGCGCGCGCGAAGTCGCGCTCGTCCTCGTCGAGCAGGAAGACGAGGCGCGCGTGGAAGGAGTGGATCATGGCGATGGGACTCCGGATCGCGACGACGAAGCGGGTCTCGGGATCGAAGGCCTGCAGCCGGTCGATGGCGGCCGGATCGCGGAGCTGAAGCGGCGAGCCTTCGACGAGCAGCGTCTCGGCGTCGCCGAGGTGGCCGAAATAGCGCGAGAGGAACGCGTGGCGCCCCTCATCCGTGGGGAGCGCGATCGCGTCGCGGACGAAGAAATGCGTCTCCTTGGGCTTCGAGAAGCAGACGTCCGGATGGGCGGCCAGGGTCTTCGCGAGGAAGGTCGTGCCGCAGCGGGGCGCGCCGACGAGAAAGGCCGTCCGCAGGCTGCGAGGGGTCGACGAGCGCGCGCTCGGGAGGATCACCGCCAAACCGTTCGCTCCCTTCCCGCTCGTCCGCGCCGTGCGATCGAGCGATCCCGGCAGCGGCCCTGCGGCCAGTCTCGCCGAGGGGCCGGTCGGTCGCAATCGGCTAGCCTGCGACGACCGGGTCGGCGAGAGCCGAGACCTCGCATGAACGCATGACAGAGAAGGAGGATCTCCGATGTCCGATCTCTTGATCCGCAACGCGAAGCTCGTCGACGGGACGGGCGCTCCGGCCCAGATGGCCGACGTACGCACGGAGAACGGTCGCATCGCCGAGATCGCCGCGGCCGGCTCGCTCTCGTCCGGCCGCGCCGAGACGATCGACGCCGACGGCCGGCTCCTGACGCCCGGCTTCGTCGATCCGCATACCCACTACGACGGCCAGGTCACCTGGGATCCGATCCTCGCGCCTTCTTCCTGGCACGGCGTCACGACCGTCGTCATGGGCAATTGCGGCGTCGGCTTCGCGCCGGCGAAGCCGGACGAGCGCGGCTGGCTGATCGAGCTGATGGAAGGCGTCGAAGACATTCCCGGGCACCGCGCTCCACGAAGGCATCCGCTGGGAGTGGGAGTCGTTCCCCGAATATCTCGACGCCGTCGAGCGCATGCCGCGGACGATCGAGGTCGGGACCCAGATCCCCCACGGCGCGCTGCGTGTCTACGCGATGGGCAAGCGCGGCGCGGCGCAGGAGCGCGCCACCGCGGACGATCTCGCGACGATGTCGAAGCTCGTGCGCGAGGGCATCCGCGCCGGGGCGCTCGCCTTCTCGACCAATCGGCTCCCGCTGCACACCTCGATCCACGGTGAGCCGGTCCCCGGGACCTTCGCCGATCGCGAGGAGCTGCAGGCGATGGCGCAGGCGGTGATCGACGGAGGTGGGGAACTCGTACAGACGGTGCCGGCGGGCTCGATGGGCGAGGACCGGGACGGGCCGGTGCGCGACGTCGAGCTCTACCGCGAGATCAGCCTCGCGACGGGCGCCGCGTTCACGTTCTCGACGGTCCAGGTCCACGCGAATCCCGGCCAGTGGCGGGAGATGCTCATGCGCAGTCGGGCGGCGAACGCGGCGGGGGCGCGGCTCGTGCCGCAGGTGCTCGCGCGGCCGGCGGGGCTGCTCGCGTCGTTCGAGACCTTCAATCCCTTCGCGAACCGCCCCGCCTATCAGGAGGTCGCGGCGCTGCCGATGGCCGAGCGCGTGAAGCGCCTGCGCGAGCCCGAGCGCCGCGCGCGGCTCCTCTCCGAAGGGCAGTACGACAACGCGGGCATGGGCATCATGCGCCACAGCCTGCGCAGCGCCTTCGCGATGGATCGCGGCGTCGTCTTCGAGCCCGATCCGTCCGAGTCGATCGCGGCGCGGGCCGAGCGCGCGGGGGTCGACCCGATCGCGATGCTCTTCGACACGCTCTGCGACCTCGCCGAGGCCTCCGCCGACGGCAAGACCCGCATGCTCCACGTCTACTTCAGCGGCTACGCCCACGGCGATCTCGGCGACATCGGCGAGATGCTCGCGAGCGACCTGACGGTCGCCGGCCTCGCCGACGGCGGGGCCCACTGCAGCATGATCTGCGACGCCTCGATGCCGACCTTCATGCTCGCCCACTGGGTCCGGGATCGGACGCGCGGCCCGAAGCTCCCCCTCGAAGAGGCGGTCCGCCTGCTCTCGAAGGGCCCCGCCGATCTCTACGGCCTGGGCGACCGGGGCACCGTCGCCGTCGGCAAGCGCGCCGATCTCAACCTGATCGACCTCGACCGCATCGAGCTCGAGCTGCCCGAGATCACCCCCGATCTCCCGACCGGCGCCTGCCGCGTGCTCCAGCGCGGGAAGGGTTATGCGGCGACGATCGTGGCCGGGGAGATCACCTTCCGCGACGGCGTCGCGACCGGCGCGCGCCCCGGGCGTCTCGTGCGCGGGCGGCGAACGGCTTGATCTCCGCGCGCCGCTCCGGGCCCGGACTCGGTCTCGCACTGATCGCCGCGGTCGCGCTGCTCGGGAGTTGTCGCGACGGGCAGAGCGGGGGCGGCGAGGCCGCGGGCGAGGCGGGGGCCGACGCCGCCGGCTTCAGCGCGCCGAGCGAAGCCACGCGCGCGGCGAACGCAGCCTTCGAGGCCGCGCTCCCGCTCGAGGATCCGATCGACTTCGAGGAGGCGGATCGAGGCCTCGTCGCGCGGGAGCCCGAGCTCGAGATCCGCTCGGCGACGGGGCGCCGATGGAGCCCGTCGCAGTTCGCCTTCGTCGAGGGCGAAGCGCCGGCCTCGGTCAACCCGAGCCTCTGGCGCCAGGCGAAGCTGAACGGTCGCCACGGCCTCTACCAGGTCGCGGAGGGGATCTACCAGGTTCGGGGCTACGACGTCTCCAACATGTCGTGGATCCGCGGCGAGACGGGCTGGATCGTCGTCGACCCGCTCTCGAGCGTGGAGTCGGCCGCGGCCGCCGTCTCCCTCGCGCGCAAGCACCTGGGCGACGACCCGATCGTCGCCGTCGTCTTCACCCACAGCCACGTCGACCATTTCCAGGGCGTCGCGGCCGTGCTGCCCGAGACGGGGACCGGGTCCGCGGCGGCGGCCGTCGAAACCGTGCGCATCATCGCTCCTGCGCGCTTCGTCGAGGAGGTGACCAGCGAGAACGTGCTGGCCGGGATCGCGATGGGTCGTCGAGCGACCTATCAATTCGGCTTCGGGCTCCCCGTCGGCGCGCGGGGCTACGTCGACTCGGGTCTCGGCAAGCAGCCCCTGACCGGCAGCTCGAGCTTCGCGGTGCCGACCGACGCGATCGACCATACGCCGCAGCCGATGACGATCGACGGCGTCGAGATGATCTTCCAGTACACGCCGGAGTCCGAGGCGACGGCCGAGCTCGCCTTCTACCTGCCGAAGCAGAGGGCCTTCTGCGGTGCCGAGATCGTGAGCCGCACGATGCACAACCTCTACACGCTGCGGGGGACGAAGGCCCGGGACGCGCGCAAGTGGAGCGGCTACATCGACGAGGCGATCGAGCGTTTTCCGGACGTCGAGCTCGTCTTCATGAGCCACCACTGGCCGGTCTTCGGCCATGCCCGCTCGCTCGAGTTCCTGAAGGGCCAGCGCGACACCTACCGGTTCATCCACGACCAGACCCTGCGCCTCGCGAACCAGGGCGCCACGCCCCGGGAGATCGCCGAGACGCTCGAGCTGCCCCCGACGCTGGCGCGGCACTTCGCGAATCGCGGCTACTACGGGACGCTGCGGCACAATGCGAAGGCGGTGTACGAGTTCTACTTCGGCTGGTACGACGGGAATCCGGCGAACCTCGATCCGCTGCCGCCGGCGCCGCTCGGGGCGCGTTATGTCGAGGCGATGGGCGGGGCGGCGGCGGTCAAGCAGAAGGCGCGGGCGGCGATCGGGGAGGGCGACGAGCGCTGGGCGGTGACGCTGCTCGATCACCTCGTCTTCGCCGATCCCGAGGACGCCGAGGCCCGCGTGCTGCTCGCATCCGCCTACGATCAGCTCGCCTATCGCGCCGAGTCGGGGGTCTGGCGCTCGGTCTATCTCTCCGCGTCGAGCGAGCTGCGAAACGGCATCACCGCCCAGGCCCTCGATGCGCGTCAGGCCGCGGCGATCCTCGGCCGTGTCCCGCTCGAGCTCTTCTTCACGGCGATGGCGACCCGCCTCGACGGCGCGAAGGCGGCTGCCCGCGATCCCTTCACGCTGAACTTCGACTTCACCGACCTCGGCGAGACCCACGTCCTCACCGTCGAGAACGGCGTCCTCCACCACGCCCGGCGCGCCGCCGACCCCGCCGCGGTCGCCACCGTCCGTCTCACGCGGGACTTCTTCCTGCGCCTCGTGACCGGGCAGGTCGGCCTGAAGGAGGTCCTCCTCTCGGGCGAGCTCGACCTCGAGGGCAGCCCGACGGCGCTCGTCGCGTTCTTCGGCCTGCTCGATGGCGCCGACGGGAATTTCCCAATCGTGACGCCGTGATGCGCGGTCGGGCGGGGGCGTCGGGCGGGGCTCCGGACGGCTCGCCGCGCGGCGCTCGGCGGGAGGCGAGGCGGGACACCCGGCCACGCCGCCGGGGCCCGGTGTCCCTTGTTGACAGGTTGTCTAGATTGATCGAAGGTCCGCTCGAAGCGGGTCTTCGGGGCTTTACCGATGGACCGGAGTCGGGTGGACTCCCGGTCCAACCTTCGAGGAGAGAACCATGTCCCGACCCGCCTGGATCACGAAGATCGTCGCCAAGCCCGGCCAGCGCGAAGCGCTGAAGCAGCTCAACGAATCCGTCTGCGCCGAGTCGCGCAAGGAGCCGGGAACGCTGGTCTACGTGATGAGCCAGTCGAGCGAGAACCCCGACGAGTTCTGGTACTTCGACGTGTATGCGGACCAGAAAGCGTTCGAGCTCCACTGCGCGAGCGCGCCCTTCAAGCACATGTCGGCGAGCCTCGCCGAGATCGTGGCGGAGGTGAAGGTGACGCCGCTCTCGCCGTTCGCGGCGGTGAATTTCGACTGAGGGGCGCGGGCGTACGCCGCCCGAGCAGGCCCCGGAAAGGATGGGACCATGCGTTTCGTCGTGATCGGGGCCGGCATGGCCGGCGTGCTCTCGGGCATTCGACTTCGCCAGGCGGGCTACGAGGACTGGATCGTCTACGAGAAGGGCGACTCGGTCGGAGGCACCTGGCGCGAGAACACCTATCCCGGCCTCTCCTGCGACGTCCCCTCCCACATCTACAGCTACGCCTTCGAGCCCAATCCCGACTGGAGCCAGCGCTTCTCACCGGGATCGGAGATCCGCCGCTACTTCGAGGGCGTCGCGGACAAGTACGGCATCCTGCCGCGCATCCGCTTCAACGAAGAGGTCGATCGGCTCGAGTTCGAGCAGGGCCGTTGGCGCATCACCTTGAAGAGCGGGAAGCGCGACGAGGCCGACGTCGTGATCGCGGCGACGGGCGTCCTGCATCATCCGATGGTCCCGGAGATCCCGGGCCTCGACTCGTTCGCGGGCGCCTGCTTCCACAGCGCGCGCTGGGACCACTCGGTCCCGACCGAGGGCAAGCGCGTCGGCGTGATCGGGACGGGCTCGACCGCGATCCAGATCACCAGCGCCCTGGTTCCCTCGACCGCGAAGTTCTCGCTCTTCCAGCGCACGCCGCAGTGGATCGCGCCCCAGCAGAACGCGGACTACACCGACGCCGAGAAGGCGTCCTTCCGTCGGGACCGGGTCGCCTTCCGCAAGATGGCCGACGACCTGACCCGCGGCTTCCACGAGACGTTCTCGAACGGCGTCGTCGATGCCCAGTCCGAGCAGATGAAGAACCTCGAGGCGCTCTGCCGGAAGAACCTCGACAAGTCGGTGAAGGATCCGGTCCTGCGCGAGAAGCTGCGTCCGAACTATCGCGCGGCCTGCAAGCGGCTCATCATGTCGGGGGACTTCTACGACGCGATCCAGCAGCCGAACGCCGAGCTCGTCACCGAGGGCATCGAGCGGATCGAGCCGAAGGGCGTCCGGACGAAGGACGGGCGGCTCCACGAGCTCGACGTGCTGGTTCTGGCGACGGGCTTTCGGGTCGACCGCTTCCTGCGGCCGATGAAGGTCCGGGGGCGCGACGGCGTCGACCTCGAGGACGTCTGGAAGGATCGGCCGAACGCCTATCTCTCGATCTCGATCCCGGGCTTCCCGAACCTCTTCATGCTGAACGGGCCGAACGGCCCGGTCGGGAACTTCTCCCTGATCACGATCGCCGACATGCAGCTCCACTACGTCCTGCAGCTCGTCGAGGAGCTGCGCGCCGGCCGAGGCCGCGAGATCTCGGCATCGGAGCCCGCGATGCAGCGCTTCAGCGAGGAGTTCGATCGGGCCGCCCGCAACACGATCTGGGCCACCGGCTGCCGCAGCTGGTACCTCGACTCGCGCGGCGTTCCGGCCGTCTGGCCCTTCACCTATCAGCGATTCACCGAGGAGATGGCGCGCCCCGTGCTCGCGAACTACGAGCTGCGTTAGGCGGAGAGACGGAACCCCTCGTAACCGGCGCGGGCGACCTCGTCGCAGCGCTTGCGATAGGTGGGCTGGCCGCCGGCGTAGGGCATGAAGACCTCCGGCTTGCCCGGGATGTTGCAGCCGAGGTACCAGGACTTCGCTTCGTAGAAGAGCGTGCCCCGGGCGACCTCGTTGACGTGCTCGACCCAGGCGTCCTGGGCCTCGGGGATCGCCTCGATCCGCGCCAGGCCCTGGCTGCGCATGTGGCCGATGCAGTCGCCGATCCAGTCGACGTGCTGCTCGATCGTGACGGGCATGTTGACGAGAACCGAGGGGCTGCCGGGGCCGGTGATCGTGAAGAGGTTCGGGAAGCCGGCGGTCTGGAGCCCGAGATAGGTCCTCGGGCCGAATTCCCAGGCGTCGGCCAGGCGCAGACCGCGGAGGCCGCGAAGATCCATGCGCAGGAGCGCGCCGGTCATCGCGTCGAAGCCCGTCGCGAAGACGATCACGTCGACGGGGTATTCCGCGGCGCTCGTCCGCAGACCCTTCTCGGTGATCCCGACGAGCGGCGTCTCGCGCAGGTCGACGAGCGTCACGTTCTCGCGGTTGAACGTCTCGAAGTAGTCGGAGTCGATCGGCGGGCGCTTCGAGCCGTAGGGATGGTCGGTCGGCGTGAGGCGGCGCGCGGTGTCGGGGTTCTTCACGATCGAGCGGATCTTCGCGCGGATGAAGGCCGAAGCGGTCTCGTTGGCCGTCTTGTCGCGCAGGATGTCGCCGAACGAGGCGTAGAGGAACTTGAAGCCGCCCTCCTGCCAGAGCGCCTCGTAGACGCGATTGCGCTCCTCTTCCGTGAAGTCGAGGGCGCGCTCGCCGGCGAGGGTGAAGGGAAAGCCGGCGCTGCCGTCGCGCGCCCGCTTGCGGATCTCGGGATAGGTCGCCTGGATCTCGGCCCATTGCTCGGCGGTGAAGGGCGCGTTGCGGGCGGGGATCGTGTAGTTCGGCGTTCGCTGGAAGACGGTGAGCTGGCTCGCCTCGGCCGCGATCCGGGGCGTCGCCTGGATGCCGGTCGAGCCGGTCCCGACGAGACCGACCCGCTTTGCGCGGAAGTCGACGCCCTCGGTCGGCCATTGCCCCGTGTGCACCCAGCGCCCCTGGAACTTCTCGAGCCCGGGGATCTTCGGCACGTTCGCCGCCGAGAGACAGCCGACCGCGGTCACCAGGAACTGGGCCGTCACGCGTTCACCGCTCGAGGTCTCGACGCTCCAGCCCCGCCCGTCCTCGCTCGCCTGTGCGCCGACGACGCGCGTCGACAGCGCGATGTCGCGCCGAAGGTCGAAGCGGTCCGCGACGTGGTTCAGATAGCGCAGGATCTCCGGCTGCTCGGGGTACTTCGACGACCATTTCCATTCCTGCTCGAGCTCGCGCGAGAACGAATAGCTGTAGATGAAGCTCTCGGAGTCACAGCGGGCGCCGGGATAGCGATTCCAGTACCAGGTCCCGCCGACGCCGTCGCCCGCCTCGAAGACGCGCACGGAGAGGCCCTGCACGTCGCGCAGGCGGTAGAGCGCGTAGAGCCCCGCGAAGCCCGCGCCGATCACGATCACGTCGAAGTCGTTCTTCATGGCTGGCCCCCCGCGCTGCGGATCGAGTTCCCGCTCGACGCTAGCGCGGCGCGCGCGAGCCGCATCGGCTGAGCAGGAGCGGGCGAGCCTGGTCGATCGGGCGCCGGGCGTGAATCGATCGTCGGGGTTCGGTGGGCCCGGGGCTCGGGTCAGTAGCGGAATCGGGCGGTCAGCGCGACGAGATGGACGCGGAAGTCGTCGTCGATCGAGGCGAGGTAGAGGTTCTGGTTGATCAGGGGCGCGAGCCCGGTCTGCTGGGCGTCGACGATCGTCGAGTCGTAGAGGCGGTAGAGCAGGGTCAGCGCGAGCTGGTCCGTCCAGTGCTTCGTGCCGGAGATCGAGAGCACGTGGTCGACCAGCCGCTGCGGCGCGTAGCGTCGGACGGCGGTCGCGGGATCGATGCCGAAGGGCAGGGCGCCGCCCGCGCGGTCGAAGTCGGTGTCGACGCGCTCGCGGGAGTAGAGCAGTCGATAGTCGACGACGAGATCGATCGTGCGCAGCGGGTGGAGGGTCAGGCCGGTTCCCGTCGAGAGGGTCGTCACGACCGATTGCCAGGACCAGGTGTTGGGGAACGGAAAGGTCGGCCCCCCGGCCCTCAGGTCGTTCGGGGGGCCGAAGCTCGAGTCGATCGTCCGCATCCGGCGGTCGCGCCAGTCGATGCCGGCGGAGCCGTGGACCTCGACCCGGGGCGAGGGGAGCCAGCTCGCGTCGAGGCTGGCCTCGGCGCCCCGCTCGTCGCGGACACCGTAGTCCGATCCGTAGTCGCGCTCGCGATAGCGCGTCGTGAAGGCGAGGTCGCCGCTCTGGCCGATCCCCCAGTTCGTGCGCCACTCGAGCTCGTGGCCCTGGCTGCGGGCGAGGTCGTACTGACGGAAGGGCTGGAGGCTCCGGGCGGGCCCGGCGAGCGCCACGCTCAGGGGCGAGCTCGCATAGTAGGCGGCGTCGCGGGTGGGGTCGTAGTCGCTGCCGGTCCGCTTCAGGAACTCGTAGGAGAAGCGTGTGTTGCCGGCCTGGAACAGGCGGGACGACAGATGCGCGCGCAGGCGGTCGTCCCGGGTCAGTTGGCGCGCCCGGTTGGCGCGCCGCGTTTCCTCGTGGGTGTAGGCGAGCCCGAGCTTCGTCCTGCGCGTGATGCGCCAGTCGGCGCCGGCGCCGACGTGCCAGCGTCGATGGCTGAAGGGCGGGGCGCCCACCCGGTTCGTCGGGCCGAGGTCCTCGACGACGTAGCCGTATGCGCCGGTCGCGGGATCGAGGGCGGTGTAGTTGGTGTCGCCGTCGCGATCGAAGAGGCGGAAGTCGAGCTGGAGGTCGACGGGCCGAACCGGTCGCAGGCGGAGCTTCGATTGCAGCATCCAGGTATCGACCCGCGCCCCGGCGTGGCGGCGCGGCAGGTTCGAGAAGCTCGTGATGTTGCCGTTGATCGTGGCGGGCAGCAGCGTCTCGTCCTGCTGCATGCGCGTCCAGGCCCCCGACGCGACGAAACGGCCCTGCCACGGGAGCGCGGCGGCGAGCTCGCCCTGGAGCTGATGGCTCGCGTTGTCGGGAGCCAGGGCCGCGCGGCCGGCGGGTGGGCCGGGGACGAGGAGGAATCCGAGATCCGAGGCGGCGAACGGATTCTCCCAGGTCAGGGATTCGCGGCGGTTGTCGTAGAGCGACGCGCGGTAGCGGAGGTTCGCCTGCAGCCCCGTCGTGGCCCACTCGAGGGCGGTCGAGACCTCGTGGGTTCGGGACTCGATCGGCTCGAGCAGCTCGGTGACGCTGCCCGAGTTGGTCGTGCCGAAGGGGAGGCCGAGCGTGCCGCCGAAGGGGCGCTCGCCGTGGCGCCGATCGAGGTGATAGGCGGAGAGCCAGGTGAGCTCGGGCCGGAGCGACACGCGCAGGTCCACCGTCGAGTCGTTGCGCGACTGCACGATTCGGCGCTCGCCGACCCCGGCGAGGGCGGCCGCGACGTCGCCCGCCGGATTCGCGCCGGGGACGAGGCCGGCGGGCAGCGAGAGGGTCTCGCTGCCGACGCCGCGGAACAGGATGCGCGCGTCGTCGCCGTAGACGTGGGGCAGGGCGTCGTAGCGGGCGCGCAGGCGGAAGCGGCCCGTCTGGCCGAGCTCCGCGCGGTAGAAGCCGTCGGCGCGACCGACGGAGCCGCCCTCGAGCAGGAAGTGGAAGAGGCCCTCTCTCTGCTTGCCTTCGAACGAGAAGCGCCGCAGCAGCGGGCCGTCGCGGAGGTCGGCGTACTCCGTGTAGCGGGCCTCGTGGTCGTCGCCGCGTTCGAAGAGCCAGCCCGCCTCGACGCTCGCGCGCAGGAGGAAGCGGTCGCCGTGGAAGGGCTGGGGCAGGAGCGGGTACGGGTAGAGGAAGCCGCTCGGGGTCCGGCGCCGGAACGGCACGAGCGTCGTCAGACCGCGCGGGTCGACGTCGCGGATCCCGGCGAGGAGCGGGCCCGCGAGAACGGACTGGCGCTCCTCGGCCGCGAGCGCGCGCGGCGGGGCGAAGGCGGCGGTGAACGCCGCGGCGAAGACCGTGACGACGGCGGCCACGCGGGCCCGCCTTCCGCCTCCGTGCATGCGCCTTTCGAGCTTCGTCCGGTCCATGGTCCGCCTAACGATGGAAGCGCGCCCCCGACGGGTGGTTCGAGCCGTGGATCTGCGAATGACACGTGACACAGCCGCGCCCGATGAAGCGCGGGTCGCGATTCCCGTCGATGCCGGTCGCGAGGTTGCCTGGCGTCTGGAGCTCGATCGGATGATTCGCGACGCCGATCTGGGCGTGGCATTGCTGGCAGAGGAAGGGCGGCGAGGTCACGAGCAGGCTGTCGCGATTCGAGCCATGGGGCAGATGGCAGGAGGTGCAGCCCTCGGTCACGGGCGCGTGCTCCCAGAGGAAGGGGCCGCGCTTGTCGGCATGGCAGCTCGTACACAGCTCGAAGGTCGAGCCCGCACGCAGGAGCGGGTCCGTCGACGAGCCGTGGGGCTGGTGGCAGTCGACGCAGGACAGCTTGCCCTCGAAGAGCGGCATGTGGGAGCGCTTGCGGAAGTCGGTGCGCTGCGTCGGGTGGCAGGCGAAGCAGGTCGTGTTCACGTCCTTCTCGCGCAGCAGGCCCGTCGTCGACAGGCGGCTCATCGGGTTGTGGCAGTCGCTGCAGGCGAGCGCCTCGCCGTCGTGGGCCGAGCCCGGCCAGTGCAGGCGCGCGCCGTCCGCATGACATTGCAGACAGACCGCGTTCTGCTGCTCGGGGAGCCGATCGGCCTCGCGGGTGAAGGCGACGATCGCGCTGCGATCGCTCGGGTCGGCGAGGTGGCGCGCGCCGGGGCCGTGGCAGGCCTCGCAGGTCCGGCGCTCGAGGGCGGTGCGCGGGTTCTTCAGGAAGACCTCGGCGTGGATCGTGTCGGACCAGTGCTCGGTCTCGACGCGATGGCAGCCCTGGCAGACCTCGAGGCCGACGAAGCCTTCGTCGTCGGCGCGGAAGGGCGCGGCGCGCGCGGTGCCGCCGCGGGCGGCCGAGGAGGCACTCGTCGACTCGGAGCCGAGCTGGGAGCAGGCGGCGCCGAGCAGCATCACGGCGAGCAGGGCTGCCGCGCGCTCGATCGGGTCACGCGGTCGCAGGGACGCGGCGCTCAGCGTCTTCGGCACGAGGCCAGCGACCGGAGCAGGAAGGTGCCCGCCAGCATGCCGAGCGCGAGGGACGGCTCCGGGAGGGCCTCGACGTCGTCGAGCTCGAGCTGGCCGGTCACGACGGCGCCCTGCCAGGTCGCGGTGGGCGCGTGCATGATCCGGATCACCGCGACGTTCGCGAGCGTCGTCGCGGCGCTCGTCGCGCCGGCGTCGCCGGGCAGGAGGTCCTGCGGGCGCAGGGCGAAGGTGAGCGTCTGCCAGCCGCTCGAGGCGGGGAGCACGACGCCGTGGGTGATCCAGCGTCCGCCCGTCGCGGCGGGCGGGGTCGGTCCGTCGACGCCGACCCGGATCGTCACGGGGAAGGCATTCGGGTTGCGGACGTCGAGGATGATCCCGTTCACCCCGGCGGCGGAATAGCTCCCGGCCCAGCGCGGCTGGTTGTTGTTGACGACGAGCTTGCCGCCCGGGCCGACGGCGACGCCGATCGCCGTGAGGCGCAGCGCGAAATCGCCCGCACCCTCGGGACCGGCGTTCGCGACGACGGCGGGCGGGACGGGGGGCAGGGCGCCGCTCAGTCCCTCGACCCAGCTCTGGGTCGTTCCGCTCTGGTAGTCGTCGATCTGACCCGCGGTGATCGCTTCGGTCGAGGAGGGGAGAAGCGCGGCGACGAGGGCGACCAGGGCGACGACGGTCGCGAGCCGACGACCCGGCCTGTGCGAGGGCGCGAAGCGAGGCGAGTGGGGACGTGCGGGAGACGGGCGGTGCATCGGCTCGATTCCTTCGTGAATGAGGTGGGCTGCCTCATCCTAACCGAAAGTTTGGGCAATCGAGCACAGAATCAGGGCAGGTTGATGACGGTTTTCAGCTTCCGGGCGGCGCCCCGATCCGGTCGAAGCAGTCCATCACCGTCTGGAAGCGCGCCGCGAAGGCCTCGCGCAGGTCGTCGTGGGTGAAGATGTAGGGCAGCCGATTGCGGATGCCCGCGAGCACGATCGGGCCGACCTGGTCGGGCTTCATCCCGCCCCGGGTCAGCGGCGCGAGCGCCTCCGAGAATCCGCCGGCGCGCTCGGCTGCGCCCCGGATCCGATCCGAGGCGGGAAGGTTCGTGTCGATCGGTCCGGGACACAGCGTCGAGACGCCGATCCCGTCGGGCTCGAGATCCATCCGCATCGCCTCGCTGTAGGCGACGACGGCGTACTTGCTCGCCGAGTAGGCGACCCCCGGTCCATACGAGAGGAAGCCGCCGACCGACGCGGTGTTCACGACGTAGCCGCCGCGGCCGCGATCGAGCATCCGCTTCGTGAAGGTCCGGCCGACGCGGAAGACGCCGTCGAGGTTCACGTCCATCACGAAGCGCCAATCGTCTTCGGTCGCCCGCCGCATCGGGCCGCCGAGATACACGCCGGCGTTGTTGAAGAGCAGGTCGGCCCCCCCGAGCTCCCGGTCGACCCGGTCGGCGAGCGCCTCGACCGACTCGCTCCGGCGCACGTCGGTCGCGACGGCGAGGCTCTCGGCGCCGAGGCCGCGGAGCGCCTCTGCCGCGCGCTTCGCCGCGCCCTCGTCGAGGTCGGCGATCACGAGCTTCGCGCCCGCCTGCGCGAGGGCGCGGGCGATGCCGAGGCCGATGCCGCTGCCGCCCCCGGTGATGACGGCGACCTTGTCCCGGAAATCCTGCATGGAAAGCTCCTCAGGGTTCGACGAGCACGCGAGGCTCGACGGCGAACGCGGGCTCATGCCCCTCGCTCGGCAAGCTCGAGTCCATCGAGGTCTCCGCCCTCGCGCCAAGCCCGCAGCAGGGCGAAGAATTCCTGGGCACCGCCGCCGAAGCTGCCGCCGAACCAGCCGGGGCCTTCACCGGGCTTGCCCTCGTTGTTGTAGTAGCCGGGGGTGCAGCTCCGCGCGAAGTCGGGGTTGCCCATCTGCGAACCCTCGATGATCCGGACCCAGCGATCTTCGGCGGCCTCGGAGGCCTCGAAGCGTCGGGCGCCCCGCCTCATCGTCTCCGAGATCAGGTAGGCGATGTGCTGGCTCTGCTGATCGTAGAGCTCGGTGAAGTTGGGCGTGACGCCCGATTGCATGCCGCCCAGCAGGAAGCAGTTGGGAAAGCCGTGGGTCGTCATGCCGTGGAAGGTGCGGACGCCCTTCGACCATTTCTCCGTCAACGATAGGCGGCCCCGCCCCACGATCTCGCAGTCGGCGCGCCGCGCGTAGTCGGTCCCGACCTCGAAGCCCGTCGCGAGGACGAGGCAATCGAGCGGGTATTCGCGACCGGCGACGACGACGCCGGTCTTCGTGATGCGCTCGACCCCGCGGCCGTCGGTGTCGACGAGGGTCACGTTCGCCCGGTTGAAGGTCTCGAGGTAGTCGTCGTGGAAGCACGGTCGCTTGCAGAACTGGCGGTACCAGGGCTTCAGCGCCTCGGCGGTCTTCCGATCCCGAACCACGGCGTCCACCCGGGCACGGATCTCGTTCATCTTCTGGAGATCCGCGAGCTCGACCTTCGTCGAGAGCTCCTCGGGCGACATCTTCGCGAGGTCGGAGGCCGCCGCGATGCCCGAGAGGTTGCGGATGATGTCGGTCCAGCCGTCGGAGACGAGATCCCGGTCCGTGTAGCCGCCGCCGATCAACGTGCTGAAGTTGGCGACGCGTTCGGCCTGCCAGCCCGGGCGCAGCGATGCGACCCAGGCGGGATCGGTCGGCGTGTTCTTGCGGGCATCGACGGACGAGGGCGTTCGCTGGAAGACGAAGAGATGCGCCGCCCATTCGCCCAGATGCGGGACGCACTGGATCGCCGTCGCCCCGGTTCCGATGATGCCGACGCGCTTGTCGCGGAGCTTCACGAGGCCGCCGGTCGTGTCGCCTCCGGTATAGCCGTAGTCCCAGCGGCTCGTGTGGAAGAGCTTGCCCTCGAAGGTCTCGATGCCCGGGATGCCCGGCAGCTTCGGGCGCGAGAGCGGCCCGTTCGCGAGGACGACGAAGCGCGCGCGCAGATCGTCGCCGCGGCTCGTCCCGATCCGCCAACGGGCGGAAGGCTCGTCCCATTCGATCGCCGTGACGTGGGTCTGGAAGAGCGCGCCGCGGTAGAGATCGTGATGCCGGGCGATGTTCTGGGCGTGGGCGTAGATCTCGGGTCCGTAGGCGTACTTGAGGCTCGGCATCGTCCCGAGCTCTTCCAGCATCGGGAGATAGATGTAGGACTCGATGTCGCACTGGGCGCCGGGGTAGCGATTCCAGTACCAGGTCCCGCCGAAATCGCCGCCGGTCTCGATCATGCGGAGGCTCTCGATCCCGACCTGGCGCAGCCGTGCGCCGGTGCAGAGGCCGCTGAAGCCGCCGCCGATCACGACCACGTCGAGCTCTTCCCGGATCGGATCGCGCGTGAAGCCCGGCTCGACGAAGGGATCCTCGAGGAATCGCTCGAAATCGCCCTCGAAGGCCTGGTACTGGGCATTGCCGTCGCGGCGCAGGCGCTTGTCGCGCTCCTGACGATACTTGGCGCGGATGGCCTCGAGGCTCCCGGCCGGGACGGTTCGACTCGCGTCGCTGCGGGCGTTCTCGACGGCCATGCTGCTCCTCGTCGCGCGGGCGCTCGGCGCTCACGCGCCCGTGGAAGCGTTCCAATCCTCGACCAGGCTCGCGACCGTCGTGAGATTCACGACGTTGCCCTGCTCGTCCTGGATCTCGTAGAGCACACCGTCCTGCTTCGCGTGGCAGCCGAAGAAGACGAGGGCGCCCTCGGGCCCGCCGCACTCGAGGTGGGGATGCTTGTCGCCGGTCGAGAGATGGTAGTCGCCCGCCTTGCGGACCTTCCCGGCGCCGCGGCTTCCGTCGGGCAGTACGTCGCGCAGATGCTGCTCCCCCTCGAGCACGAGGACGGTCGTCGTGCCGACGTGGCGATGGATCGGGCAGTGGCCGCCGTCGCCATACCAGCGCACGACCATGTCGAGGGTTCCCCCTTCGAGGTCGTGGCCGAGGATCGTGTACTCGTGGTGGATCTTGAAGGACGAGACGCCGTCGGGGACGGTGACGACGCGCCAGCGGTGCTTGCTCGGATCGAAGGGGCTGCGGTTCATGGGCCTTCTCCTCGGGAGTGCGCAGCCAGATTGGCGCATTTCGGCCGGAGTCGGGAGGGGCGCCCCGTTCCGGCGCTCCGCCGCGCGCGGCGGAGGCGATCTCGTAGAGCAGACCGAATTTCATCGGGTCTTCTTCAGCTCCGGAAGGCCGGCAGGACCGAGCGCCCGGTCGTCGCCATCGACCGCAGCACGACCTCCTGGGGCTCGATCCAGCTCGTGCGCGGAACCAGGCCGAGGACGTCGACCCCGACGGCCTGGTATTTCGCGACGGCGCGCCGGACCTCGTCGGGCGTTCCGACACAGAGTCCGCTCTCGATCAGCTTCTCGGGATCCTGCTCCTCGACGGGAAATGCGGGGCCGACGCGGGGATCGCTCGCCGCCTCGGCGATCAGTTCGCGCAGGCGTCGCTGGGGAATCGGCCGGGGCTCGGAGGCCATGCGTGCGGCAATGGCAGGGATCGTGTCGAAATAGACGGCGGTGTGGGCGGCGGTTGCGCGGCCGCGGCGCGTGTTCCAGAGGCGCGCCTCGTCGCCGTCGTCGAGGCAGAGGAGGGGAGCGACGGTGAGGAAGCGGTCGTGGATCACGTCGGAGACGGGCTCCGGCTTCGCGATCGCGTTCTTGTAGCGCTCGACCAGGGGCGCGAGATCGAGGGCGCTCTGGAAGCTGAAGACCGCGACGCCCAGGCCCATGCGCCCTGCGGTCTCGATCGTATCGGGATTCGTCGCGGTGACCCAGAGCGGCGGGTGGGGCTTCTGGACGGGCTTGGGCAGGACGTTGCGCTCGGGCAGGGAAAAGTGCTTCCCGCTCCAGGAGAAGAGATCCTGCGTCCACATCTTCGGGATCGCGCGGATCGCCTCTTCCCAGTAGCTCTTGGTCTCCTCGTTGCGGAGTCCGAAGGCGTTGACCTCCGTCGAGCCGCTGCCGCGACCGGTGCCGAGCTCGATCCGGCCGTGGGTGTAGATGTCGATCATCGCGATCTGCTCGGCGACGCGGACGGGATGATTGATCGGCGCGCACAGATTCATGATGCCCGTCACGAGGCGGATCCGGCTCGTGCGCATGCCGACGGCGAGGCAGGTCAGGTGGGAGGCAGCGTTATGCGAGTACTCCTCCAGGAAGTGGTGCTCCGGGGCCCAGAAGGCGTCGAAGCCCGCCTGCTCGGCGGCGACGCCGATCTCGAGGTCCTCGCGCAGGCGTCGGGGCTCCGACTCCTCCCACGGCCGGGGACCGACCGTCGCCGAGCAGACCGCGGCGAACTCCATCACGCGCTCCGGCGGGCGGCGGTCTCTTCGAGGACCCCCTTGCGCGGGACGTAGTGCTCGAGCTCGGGGCGGACCTCCTTGCCGAGCAGCTCGATCGTCTTCATCACCGACTCGTGGGAATGATGGCCGAACTGCACGTAGCAGATGAGCTGGTCGACCCCGAGGTCGGCGTAGTGCTTCATCTTCTGGAGGCAGCGCTCCGGATCGCCGACGACCAGCATGTCGGCATCGTGGAAGTGCTGGATCGGGATGTTGCCCTCGAGCAGGGGCTTCATGAGCGGGAAGGTCGAGGCCTTCTCTGCTTCCGAGAGATGGACGAGCTCCCAGTCGAGGGTGAACTGGGCGAGGTTCTGGTACCACCAGGCGACCGAGCCCCAGATCCCGTTCGCCTCGGCCTGCGCGAGCGAGTCCGCGCAGTGGACCAGCGTGTAGGCGGCGACCTTGTTGGTCGTCACGTCGGTCAGCGGCTTCGCGGTCTGCGCGGCCTTGCGATAGGCGACGACCTGGCGCGCCATCTGCTCGAGGGGCTGCATGATCGAGAACGAGAGCATGCCGAGGCCGTTCGCGCCGGCGACCTCCGCCGAGCCCTCGGAGGTCGCGGCCATCCAGCAGGGCGGATGCGGATCCTGGAAGGGCTTGGGCGTCACGACGCGCTCGGGGAACTTGAAATTCGGCGAGTCCCAGGCGAAGCGCTCGTCGCGCCACATGCCGCAGACGATCTCGATCGCCTCCTTCCAATGCTCGCGGGACCGCTCGCGGTCGACGCCGAAGGCGGTCTGCTCCATCGGGGTCGAGCGGCCCGTGCCCCATTCGGCCCGGCCGTTCGAGAGGATGTCGAGGGTCGCGACCTTCTCCGCGATGCGGGCGGGATGGGTGAAGCCGAAGGGGGTCAGGGTCACGCCGAAGCCGAGCCGGATCCGTTCGGTCACCTGCGACAGCGCGCCCAGCAGGACCTCCGGCGCGGGGCAATGCGAGCGGCCCTCCCGGAAATGATGCTCGACGGCCCAGATCGTGTGGAAGCCGAGCCGGTCGGCGAGCTTGATCTGCTCGATCGCCTCGCGATAGGCGCGCTGCTCGCGGCGGCGCTGGCCGTAGGGATGCGGGCCGTCGGTCCAGGGCTTCGGGGCGTCGATTTCGTAGAGCAGGTCGAGCTTCATGGGGGGCTCTCCTCTGGCGGGTCGTCGGAGAGGTCTATGTCAATCGGAGATCGCGATCAAGGGTCGACTTTTGCCGGGTCAGGGACCGTCGGCCCGGAAGGCGGGCGCGGCCGCTAGAACGCGATCTTCGACCGTCCCCCGCAGCTGGCGCGGCTCGACGGGATGCCGATGGGTGTCGTCGATGCCCCCGACCGGCTCCGCCAGATTCAAGCGCGAGGCGTAGAAGTACTGGATGTCGTTGTCCTTCGAGTCGAAGAGATTGACGACGGCGAGGTCGAGGGTCACGCGGCGCCAGGTGTAGGCGGTTCCGAATTGGACGAGGGTCGTCGAGCCGGCGCGCTGGGTGTCGTCCTCGATGAGGGGATAGGCCGCGAAGTGGCGAAGGCGCAGGCTGGTCGAAAAGGAGCCCAGCGTGACCGTCGCTCCGGCGGAGACGACGTGCTCGAGGCCGCCGGGGATCTTGTCGGCGCCGTCGGGCAGCGTGTCGAAGCGGGCATCGGACCAGCTGTAGGCGGCATCGAGCGCGAGCCACGGGACCGGTCGCACGAAGCCCGTCAGCTCGACGCCGAAGCGCCGGCTGCTGCCCTTCGCCTCCGTCGACCCGGCGTCGCCGACGAACACGAGCTCGGAGTCGGAGTCGAGGAACCAGAAGACGCTCGTGACGTGGAACCGGCTGTCCGGCTGCCAGCGGGCCCCCGCCTCGGTGCCCCATTGCCGGACCAGCGGATCGACCGGGTCGACCTGCGCGGTCGTGCCCCGGGCATCGTTCGAGTGGTAGCCGCCACCGCCGTTGAGATAGAGCTCGACCTGCTCGTGGGGCCGCACGATCACCGCGAGCTTCGGACTCAGGAGCGCATCGACTTCGCCCCCCGAGTCGACCCCGGCCGAGGCCCCGCCGCGGGTATCCACGTCGAACGCGAAGAGGTCCCCGCGCAGACCCGCGACGACGCTCAGCCAGTCGAGCGGCGCATGACGCGCCTCCCCGAACAGCGCCCCCGACCACTCGGTCACTGCATCGCGGCGGACGATCGAGACGCGCTGGCGGGCGTTGGTCCGGAACAGGCCGAGATCCGGGATGCGGTCGAGATGGGTCTGGAAGCCGGTCTCGAGCTCGAGCGCACGTCCGAAGAGCTCGGGCAGGAAGGCCTGCGCGCTTTTGCCCCCCGCGATGCGCCTGTCCCCTGCTCGAACTGGTCGCCGTTGACGGGGTTGTCGAGGAAGTAGGTGAAGTTCGAGAAGAGCTGGAAGTCGTAGTAGAGGAAGTAGGTCGAGGCGCTGAGCGGGGTTTCGTCGTCCTCGCGCCAGTCCAGGGTCGCACCGACGCGCGTCGTGTCGCCGCCGAGGTCCGGGTCGATGTAGCCCAGCCGGGAGACGTGGATCGCCGGGTCCGGGCTCCCGATCGCCCGGTCCGGAATCTGGTCGGTCGAGTTCCATTTTGCGTGGTAGCCGAGGGCCGACGCGCGCAGCGTGCCGCTGCCGAGCTCGCCCGTCCACTTCGTGAAGCCGTTCAGGTGGAGAAGCTTTGCGTCGAGGGCGTAGGGATCCTGGTTCGTCCGCCCCTCGAGCGCGAAGATCAGGTCGCCGTCGCCTGCCTCGACGCTCGAGGCGGCGAGCCCGCGGACGTAGTCGTATTGGCCGTAGGTCGTGAGGGCGAAAGAGTCGGGGAGGCGATCGTAGGTCTTCAGGAACGAGGCGCCGGCCGAGCCGAAGTCGCCGACGTCCGCGCGGTAGGGCCCCTTGCGATAGTCGATCGATTCGACGAGCTCCGGGATCACGAAGTTCAGGTCCGTGTAGCCCTGGCCGTGGCCATGGCTCCGGAAGTTGACCGGAACGCCGTCGAAGAAGGTCGCGAAGTCCGTCCCGTGGTCGAGGTTGAAGCCGCGCAGGAAGAATTGATTCGCCTTGCCCGTACCCGAATGCTGCGTCGCGATCAGGCCGGGAACCGACTCGAGCAGCTCGCCGACGCGGCCGATCGGTCGCAGCGCGAGATCCGCGTGGCCGACGCGTCCCTCGGAGCCCGCCGCGGCGAATCCGATCTGTTGCGCCGCACGTCCGAAGACGATCACCTCTTCGGGCATCTCCGCGTCGATCGACTCGTTCGCTGCCGTCGCCTCCTGCTCTGCCTTCGTGGCCTCCCCGGTCGGCGACGTCGTGTCCGCCGCGAAGGCGATTCGGGAGCCCGCGCAGGCGAGGAGCATCGCCGTCCCCGCGAGCAGGCATCGGATCGCATTCGGGTCGGAGCGTCGGAAGGAAGACGGGTGTGTCGCGCTCATGGCGCCGCACGCTAAAAGAGCCCGCGAACTCCGACCATGGATCGGATCACGACTTCGAGCACGTGCTCCGCGAGGTGGTGGAGCGGGCTCGCGAGCAGGAGCGCGGCGGGGGCGAAAATCCAGCCGTTTCGCGTTCGGCGCACGGGCGCGGGGGGATCGTTCCTGCGCCGAGCAGCGCCTCGATCCGGGCCGGCAGGCTCGTGTCGACCAGCGCGGTCGCGGAGGGAAGGGGGCTCGCGATGCCCCGCATCAGGCGTTCGACATGGAGCAAAGCGTCGGCCACGCGCAAGGGATCACCGACCCGTCGCGCCGCCTGGGCGTCGCAGGCCTGCTCGGAAGCCAGCCGCAGGTCGAATAGCAAGCGACGGCGCATCGCCGGCAGATGGAGTCGCGAGGCGATCGACGCCGCGAGCAGGCGCGCGGGATCGCGGCGCTCGGCGTGGGCGCGCTCGTGGGCGAACACGACGACGCGCTCCTCGTCGGAGAGCGCCTCGTGGAGCGGACGGGCGATCCAGATCGCCGGCGCGTGCAGCCCGTGGGTGAGCGCGATCGGCTCGTGGGTATCGAGGAGCCGAACGTCGGATGCCACGCGATCGGAGCGCCGTCGGGCGAGCCAGCGTGTTTCACGGCGCTCGGTGCGGATCGCGGAGAACGAAACGTGGGCGAGGGCGGCGAGGATCGCCGTGCATGCGAACAGCGAGGTGACGACCCACGGCGTGAGCGGTGCGGTCGCGTGGATCGGACAGAAATGCGGATGGTCGCCGTGGGCGATGCAGTGATCGCCGACGCCGGCGAGCGCGCCGACGAGGCCGGGCAGGGTGCAGAGCAGGGTCAGCGCGGTGGGGATCGCGACGGGGCCGACGGCCGCGAGCCACGCGAGCCGCGCGCGGAGCTCGGGGCGGGCGGCACGCAGGGCGAAGGCGAGTCGAGGCCAGATCAGGGCGGTCGCGAGGGCGGTCAGCACGGCCAGGGCGAGCCAGAGACCGGCGAGGACACCGAGCGCGGCGAGGTGTCGAGTCATGCTTCGTCTCCGCCGCCTTCCGATCCCGTCCGCCGGCGCTCGGCGACGAGCCGCTCGAGCTCCTCGAGCCCTGCCTCGTCCATCCGCGCCGCGAGATCGACGAAGGCCGCCAGCAGCGATTTCGGGTCGCTCCCGGGCATCTGCTCGATCGCACCGGCGAGAGCGCGGCCGACGAAGGCTTCGCGGGAGACGATCGCGCGATAGGTGAACGCGCGGCCCGCGCGTCGGCGCTCGACGAGTCCCTTGCGGACGAGGCGCTCCAGGGTGCTGTGGAGCGTGTTGGGCGAGCGGCGCGTCGTGCTCGCGTGGGCCGCGTGGGCTGCGCGCACGTCGACCCACTCGCGTCCCCAGAGCCATTCGAGGACGCGCCCCTCGAGGTCGCCGAGGCGGGGCGGATGGGCTGCCATGCCCGCCACGCTAGCGCGATTTGACACGCAGGCGCTGGAGGAGCCACTTCTCATGGACGGAGCTCGCCCCATGTCGCGGAACCCTCGCTTGCTCGCCTCGTCCGTCGTGCTCGCGCCGCCCGCCGGGCTCCGCGGGCTCGTCTTCGCCGCCATCGCCGCCCTCGCGACGAGCCTCCTGCCCGGGCCCGCCTTCGCCGCGCCCGCCTTCGGCCTCCTCCAGTTCAAGATCGAGCACAATCTCGAGACCCCGGCCTGCCTCGCGACCGGAAGCTGCTTCCTGCGGCTCGAGGAGGAGGCCGATCCGGCGGGCTGGCTCTCGCAGATCCGGGCGGCGAGCGATCTCGCGACGCTCCATTGGGATCGCGCGGTCCCCTGGCTCGTCTTCGACGTCGATCCGCCGCCCGGCAGCGACCGCGTCGCCTACTACGACGCTCGCCTCGACGCGCCGACGGTCGCCTGGCTCGACGCCTTCGCGGCGCAGTTCGCGGCGATGGAGCCGGGCTATCTCGCGGTCTCGCTCCTCGACGGCGAGCGCGATCGCCTCTCGGCGCTCCATCTCGGCGCTGGCGTCGAGCGGCGCTTCACGACGCGCTGCCCGGACTTCACGCCGGGCTCGCAGATCACGGTCGATCCGGGCACGGGCCCCGTCGCCTTCGACCTCGCCCGCAGCTACCGCAACTTCGTCCTCTACCTCGCGCGCAAGCTCGGTCCCGACTACCTGGCCCTCATGGTCGAGGTCAATCTGATCGGGCGAACCTGCCCGACGCGGGCCGCGGGGCTCTATTCGCTCTATCGCTGGCTCCACGACCAGGTCGAGGCCGAGCTCGGGAGCGGACCGCGCCTGTTCGCGACGCTGACGCTGCCAGAGCTGCTCGCCTACGACCACGCTGCCTGTCATCCGACCGCGGCGTTCACGACCTGCGGAGGCCCGCCGGCACCGCCGGCCGCGCCCGCCTCGATCGCCGCCTGCTATCCCGTCGACCGCTCGGCGATCGACGCCCTCGAGCAGGGCGGTCGCCTCGACGTGCTCGCGCTCTCCTTCTATCCGGACGGGCTCGAGATGCGGCGCGTCGCGAGCGAGACGCCCGAGCTGCGCGCGTTCTCCGTCGCGGACTGGAATGCGGGGGGCGCGTGTCTCGCGCGGCGGACCCTGGCGGAGCCGATCGACCCACCGCTCGGGACCTGGACCGCGGAGTCGGGGGCCCTCGAGCCTTCGATCCAGGCACTACTCAATGCGTGGCCCTGCTCGGGGCTGCAGACGGTCGACGGTCTCTGGAAGCCCGAGATGCTCGCGATCGGGCTGCCGGAGCCGGGGCTCTCGGTGGGGCTCGGGGTCGGTCTCTGCGGGCTGCTCGGGGCCGCGAGAGGCCGTCGCCGAGCGGGGTGAGTGGCGGCGCGGAAGCCCGGGATTTCGCGGCCTTCCGCGAATCTCTGCTTCAGTTCGATTGGCGTCGACCGATCAAACGGGCTACACAGCCGCCATCGGATCGATGATCCGGTCGCGTCCTGTGGATGCGACGATGATCGGCTGAGCCGGCGGGCCCGCGAAAAGCGAGCCGGCCGCGAGCCAGCAGCGGCAAGCAACAGCGCCTCGAACCTCCCCCTCGTCGAGGCGGCGCCGCACGAAATCCCTTCTTTCCCTTCTTGTTGTCTGGGTCAGAAATCGACGGCCGCATTTTCCCGGAGCGAGTCTCCGGACGCGGCGGAGAATCCAATTGTCCAGCGCTCTTGCGCAACCTACCGCTCTCGCCGAGAGCGGCTTTTCCCGTTTCGAGCTCGATTCCACCCTCATCCGTGCCCTGAACGAGGCCGGCTTCACGGAGCCCCGGCCGATCCAGGCCGAGACCATCCCCGCCTGCCTCGAGGGCGACGACGTGCTGGGCCTCGCCCAGACGGGCACGGGCAAGACGGCGGCCTTCGCCTTGCCGATCCTGCAGCGCCTGATCGAAGAGCCGGGCCGCGGGCCGCTCGTCCTCGTGCTCGCGCCGACGCGTGAGCTCGCGATCCAGATCGACGCCGAGTTCCGGCGCCTCGCCCGCTACACCGACATCAAGACCGCGACGGTCTTCGGCGGCGTCTCGCCGCGGGTCCAGATGGAGGCGCTGCGCCGGCGGCCCGAGATCGTGATCGGCTGTCCCGGGCGCGTCCTCGACCTGATCAAGCAGCGGGTCTTCGACCCGTCCTTCATCGACACGCTCGTCCTCGACGAAGCGGATCACATGTTCGACATGGGCTTCCTGCCCGACGTGACCCGCATCCTCGAGAAGCTGCCGAAGGATCGCCAGAACCTGCTCTTCTCGGCGACGATGCCGAGCTCGATCCGATCGCTCGCGAACAAGATCCTCGAGCAGCCCCACGTCGTCGAGCTCGCGAACACGCGGCCGGCGGCCCAGATCGAGCACTTCCTCTACGAGGTCGGCGAAGGCCAGAAGCGCGCGCTCCTCGACCGCGTGCTCGACCAGGAGGACTGCAAGACGGCGATCGTCTTCACGCGGACCAAGCACCGCGCGAAGCGCATGGCGCAGCAGCTCGAAGCGCGGGGCCTCAAGGCCGTGGCGCTCCAGGGCAACATGTCCCAGGTCCAGCGCGACCGCGCGATGCAGGGCTTCCGCGAGCGTCGCTTCGACGTGCTGGTCGCGACCGACATCGCGGCCCGCGGCATCGACGTCGCGGACATCGACTACGTGATCAACTTCGATCCGCCGGCGACGCCCGATACCTACACCCATCGCATCGGCCGCACTGGCCGCTCCGAGGCCACCGGCCGCGCCGTCACCTTCGTGACCGGCGAGGACCGGCTCTGGGTCCGCGACACCGAGCGCGTGCTCGGCTCGAAGATCCCCCGCCTCGTGGCGGAAGGGCTCGCGACCCAGCCCGCGATCGATCGCGATCGCGGCCCGCGGCCCGAGGGCGGTGACCGATCGCGCTCGCGCTCCCGGTCGGGCTCTCGCCCGAGCGGTCGCTCGGACTCCGGAGCCGGCGGTCGCGCCGGATCGGGTGGCCGACCCCGTTCGCGGGGAGGCCGATCCCGGAGCCGCTCGAGCGCGACGGCCTAGCGGCCAGCGGCTCCGGCGCTGCGACGCGCCGACTCCCGCATGCTCCGACCCAGCCCGTGCACCCGGCGCTCCTGCGCCGGGTGCATCGCGGCGGAGCTCAGCTCTTGATTGCGACCTGCCTGGGCTTGCTCGCCGCCGACCACACCGGGCTGCGTCGGTGGGCAGGGCCGTCGAGCGCTCGGATCGTCCGCGCTACGCTGGGACGTGTCGCCTCGCCGTGCGCCGCTCGTTCACAGATCGGCGCGCGTATCCGTCGCGACGCGGGGCAGGCGGAGGCCGGGCTCATCCCGAGACGGCACGGCGCTTGCTCCCGATCGGATTCGACCCCGTCCCCGTGTCGGGACGAGCTCGCGACTGTCGAGCCCGTCCGACGGCCATTCGATCCGCGGAGGAGCTTTCATGCGTCGCCACCGAACGTCCGATCACGCTGCCGCTTCCACCCCCCGCCCCACGCGTCGCATCCACGAGGAGCCGGCCGGGAAGCTCCGGGAGCTCGCCGGCTGCCCGACCTGTCAGGCGAGCTACCGCAATGGCCGCTGGACGTGGGAGACCCCGCCGATCGGATCCTATGCCCACGTCTGTCCCGCGTGCGATCAGATCGCGAAGGACGACGCCGGCGGCGAGCTCCATCTGGCCGGCGCCTTCCTCGCCGCCCATCGCGCGGAGATCGAGGCCTGCCTGCGCAACGTCGAGGCGCGCGAGAAGCGGGAGCACCCGCTCAAGCGGATCATGTCGATCCGGGACGAGGAGGACGAGGTCGTCGTCCGGCTGACGGACCCGAAGCTCGTGATCCAGCTCGGCCATGCCCTCGAGCGGGCCTACGACGGAAAGCTCGAGCTGCCCGCCACGACCGCGGATCGCTCCTCGCCGGCGCGAGGCCGCTGGCGGCGGGACTGAGGGCCGCGATCGATCTGCCCGAGCCCGGGGCTCCGCTCGGGCTCTCGGACCGGGCCGCATCCGCGACCGGTTCTCGTCCCGCTTGGCGCCCTCAGGCCTGCCGCACACTCTTCTCGAGCGTGACGGGGCAGGCGAGGGAGTTCGAGATCAGGCAGGCGGACTTGGCCTTCTCGAGCACCCGCTCGGCCTTCGCGAGCTCGGTCTCGGGGGGCACGACCAGCTCGACGTGCAGGGCGACCTGCGTGAAGCGGGTCGTTCGTTCGACGCGGTCGAGCGTGCCCTCCGCCCGGCAGTCGATCGAAGTCCAGGCGACCTTGGAGGCCTCCGCCACCGCCCGCAACGACAGGACGTAACAATCGGCGACGGCGCCGACGAGCAGGGTCTCGGGGGACCAGCGGTCGCCGGGTCCGCCGAACTCGGCCGGTCCTGCGCTCGCGAGGGGCGGGAGGCCTGCGCTGTCGAGGGCGACCTCACCCTCCGATCCGGCCCGGGCGGCGACTCTGTATTGATGCGGAAAGCTCTGCACGGGGTCCTCCGATCCTGAATCCGTCGTTTCGGCGCGTTCTCCGCTAAGGTAGGCGCCCGCATCGCCCCCGGCAGGACCCCGCTTCCCATGATCTCGATCGCCAATCTCGCGAAATCCTTCGGTGGGCGGACGCTCTTCTCCGGCGCCTCGATGCAGTTCAACCGCGGCGAGCGCTACGGCATCGTCGGCGCGAACGGGTCCGGCAAGTCGACCTTCCTGCGCATCCTGGCGGGCCAGGACTCGGCCTCGGACGGCGACGTCTCGATCCCGAAGCGGGCCGTCGTCGGTGTCCTCGAGCAGGATCATTTCCAGTACGAGGACGAGCGCATCCTCGACGTCGTCATGATGGGCAACGAGGTCGTCTGGGCGGCGATGGAGGAGAAGGAGAAGATCCTCGCCCGCGCCTCGGATCATTTCGATGCCGAACGTTATGCAGCGGTCGAGGACCTGATCCTCCAGGGCGACGGCTACGGCCTCGAGGCCCGGGCGGGGGAGATCCTCGAGGGCCTCGGCATCGCGACGCGCCACCACGACCAGCCGCTCTCGACCCTCTCGGGCGGCTTCAAGCTGCGCGTCCTGCTCGCGCAGGTGCTCGCTTCCTCGCCCGACGTGCTGCTGCTCGACGAGCCGACGAACCACCTCGACATCCTCTCGATCCGCTGGCTCGAGGAGTTCCTCCAGGGCTACAAGGGCGTCGCGCTCCTGATCTCCCACGACCACCGCTTCCTCGACACCGTCGCGACGACCATCGTCGACGTCGACTACGGCGGCATCAAGGCCTACCCCGGCAACTACGCCGACTTCGTCCGCGCCAAGCGCGAGGAGCGCGAGCGCAAGGAATCCGAGATCGAAAAGCGCGAGGCCGTGATCGCCGAGCACAAGGCCTTCGTCGAGCGCTTCCGCTCGAAGGCGACCAAGGCGCGCCAGGCCCAGAGCAAGCTCAAGATGATCGATCGCATCGAGATCGAGCGCCTGCCCGAGAGCTCCCGCCGCTATCCGCGCTTCCGCTTCCAGCAGCGACGGCAGAGCGGCCGGCAGGTGGTCGAGATCAAGGGGATCGCCAAGGCCTACGGCGCGAAGACCGTGCTCGACGGGATCGACCTCGTGATCCAGCGCGGTGATCGCATCGCCGTCATCGGCCCGAACGGAATCGGAAAGTCGACCCTGCTCGAGATCATGATGGGCGCGAAGCAGCCCGACCGGGGCACCGTCGAATGGGGCTACGAGACCCATCCCGGCTACGTCGCCCAGGACCACAAGTCGCAGCTCGTCTCCGAGCCCGGCACCGAGCGCCAGACCCTCGAGGACTGGCTCGGCGGCTTCTGTCCGGGGGAGCCGATCGGCTTCGTGAAGGGGCAGCTCGCGGCGGTGCTCTTCTCGGGCGAGGAGGGCAAGAAGCGGCTCGGTGCGCTCTCGGGCGGCGAGGCGGCGCGGCTGCTCTTCGCGCGGCAGGCGGTGGCGAAGCCGAACGTGCTCGTGCTCGACGAGCCGACCAATCATCTCGACCTCGAGGCGATCGAGGCGCTCGTCGCGGCGGTGCGCGAGTTCGACGGGACCCTCGTCTTCGTCTCCCACGACCGCTGGTTCGTGAACGAGCTCGCGACGCGGATCGTCGAGATCACGCCGGAGGGGGTCCGCGACTTCCAGGGGACCTACGACGAGTATCTCGCCGGCGCGGGCGAGGACCACCTCGACGCGGCGGAGGTCCTGCGCCGGGCGCGGGAGTCGAAGCGCGCGGCACGCGACGGGGTCGTGCGGTCGGGGGCGGGCAAGCCGGGAGCGCCCCGAACGGGCGCGCGCTAGGACACGGGGTAATGCTTCAGCTCGATTCGATCTCGAAACGTCATGGGGGCCAGATCCTCTTCCTCGAAGCGTCGGCGGCGGTCCAGCGCGGCGAGAAGGTCGGCCTCGTCGGCCCGAACGGCGCGGGCAAGTCGACCATCTTCCGTCTCCTCATGAAGGAGGAGGAGCCCGACGACGGCCGCATCTCGATCGATCGCGGGGTGACGCTCGGCTATTTCAGCCAGACGATCGGCGAGATGAAGGGCCAGTCGGTCCTCGAGGCGACGATCGCTGGCGCCGGGGCCGTCTCCGACGCGGCCCATCGGCTCCACGAGCTCGAGCTCGCGCTGGCGGATCCGGCGCAGGCCGAGCAGATGGACAAGCTGATCGAGCGCTACGGCGAGGCGCAGGTGCTCTTCGAGTCGCTCGGCGGCTACGGCCTCGAGGCGCGGGCCCACGAAGTGCTCGCGGGCCTCGGCTTCTCCGCCGAGCAGGTGGCCGGCGACGTCGGTCTGCTCTCGGGCGGCTGGAAGACCCGGGTCGGGCTCGCGCGCATCCTCGTGATGCGGCCCGACGCGCTGCTCCTCGACGAGCCCACGAACCATCTCGACCTCGAGTCGATCCTCTGGCTCGAGCAGTGGCTCCGCGACTTCGACGGCGCGCTGATCCTCACGACCCACGACCGCGAGTTCATGAACCGCATCATCACCAAGATCATCGCGATCGATGGCGGCGAAATCACGAGCTACTCGGGCAACTACGACTTCTACGAGAGCCAGCGCCGGCTCGCCGAGCGGGAGCAGGAGGCGCAGTACGCGCGCCAGCAGGCGATGCTCGCGAAGGAAGAGGCCTTCATCGCCCGCTTCAAGGCGCGGGCGAGTCACGCCTCCCAGGTCCAGTCGCGCATCAAGAAGATCGACAAGATCGAGAAGGTCGAGCCGCCGAAGCGCGCCCAGACCCTCGAGTTCGATTTCCGGGCGCCGCCGCGCTCGGGGGACGACGTGCTGCGGCTCGCCGGGATCCGGAAGGCGTACGGTGAGCGGAAGGTCTTCGACGGCTTCGATCTATTGATCCGGCGCGGCGAGCGCTGGTGCGTGATGGGGGCGAACGGCGCCGGCAAGTCGACGCTGCTCAAGATCGTGGCCGGCGCGAATCCGCCGGACGCGGGCGCGGTCACGGTCGGGGCCAACGTGAAGCTCGGCTACTTCGCGCAGCACTCGATGGATCTCCTGAACGCCGACGAGACCGTCTATCAGACCCTCGAGAACGCCTTCCCCCAGGCGAGCCTCGGCGTGTTGCGTTCGCTCGCGGCCTGCTTCGGATTTCCGGGCGACGACATCGAGAAGCGCTGCGGGCTGCTCTCGGGGGGCGAGAAGGTCCGCCTCGTGATGGCGCGCATGCTCTACGACCCGCCGAACTTCCTCGTCCTCGACGAGCCGACGAACCATCTCGATCTCGCGACGAAGGACATGCTGATCCGTTCGCTCGCGAGCTACGAGGGGACGCTGCTGCTCGTCTCCCACGATCGGCACTTCCTCTCGAAGCTGACCAATCGCGTGCTCGAGCTCGGGCCGGCGGGACCCCACGTCTATCCGGGAAGCTATTCCGAGTACGTCGTCGCGAGCGGACACGAAGCCCCGGGCATGCGCACGAGCTGATTCCGCGGTCGTCGGGCCGCGGTCTCACAAGACGCGACCGACGCGGCGCTCGGGGCGCGAATGGCTCGCCCTTGGCACGGCGAGCGTTGCTTCCCGGACGAAGGCGATCCTGCAACCGGCTGGATGGATCGAGCTTCAGGCTGCGCTTGACTTCGCGCCCCGAGCACCGCGCCGGTCGCTCGCGCAGAAGCCGTCCGAAAACCACTTCCGCACGTGTGACGAGCCATTTTCGAACTCACCGCATCGCCCCGCCGATCGCCCTGCACCCAGGCGAGCGACCGGCGCGGCGCGCGGGCGGCGAAGTAAAGCGCAGCCCGAAGGCCGCTTCGTCCAGTCGGCAGCAGTAGCGACCCACGTCGAGAAGCCACGACGGCCGTGCCAAGGGCGAGCCATTCGCCGCCCGCGCGCCGCGCCGGTCGCGACTTGTGAGGCCACTGCGGCCGCCGGAGCAATCCGGTTCAGAGCGCCTTCAGGATCGCCTCCGCGCTCGACACTTCGAACTTGCCCCCCGCGTCGACCGCGAGCTTCTTGACGACGCCGTTCTCGACGATCGCGGCGAAGCGCTGCGAGCGCAGGCCGAAGCCGATGCCGGAGCCGTCGAACTCGAGGCCGAGGGCCTTCGTCAGGTCGCCGTTGCCGTCGGCGACGAGGCGGACCTTGTCGCCCGCGCCGCGGTCCTCGCCCCAGGCCTTCATCACGAAGGCGTCGTTGACCGACATGCAGACGATGTCGTCGACGCCCTTCTTGCGGAGCTCGTCGGCCTTCTCGATGAAGCCCGGCAGATGCTTGGCGGAGCACGTCGGCGTGAAAGCACCGGGGACCGCGAAGAGCACGACCTTCTTGCCCGCGAAGAGCTGCTCGGTCGTGAGGTCGCTCATGTCGGTCGCCTTGACCTTCACGTTCGGGATCTTGTCGCCTTCCTTGATCGCCATGTCGGTTCTCCTGGTACGGGTGGGGGATGATCGCGAGGTCGGACGGCCGGGCGCGAGGCGCGCGACCTCGCGCCCCACTCTAGGGATCGGGATCCCCTCGCTTCAAGTCGCCCTGCGCGCGAGGCTCGCTCGCCCGGTCGCGGGCCGCGGTGCGCGCGGCGGCCCTCCGCCGCGCGTCCGATTCGCGTCCGCTCTCCGCTCGTCGCGGGGTCGATCGGCGGCGCCGGTCGGCCTATCGTCGGGCGATCGTGGCAAGTCGAACGGTGGACATGGGCTCGAGTGCGGCCGGGGGGGCCTCGACGTCCCGGGGCCGACGTTCGACGGTGCCTCGCGGGCCGCGGGGCGGGGATCGCCGGCGGCAGGGGATCGCGCTCGCGCGCTTCGCCGGCCTTGCCGCCATCGCGGTCATGGCGGCGATCGGCGTCTACGCCTGGCTGGCGAATCGCGGCTTCGAATCGACCGAGGACGCCTTCGTCGAGGGGACGCTCGTCTATCTCGCACCGGAGATCCAGGGGCGGGTCATCGAGGTCGCCGTGGTCGAGAACCAGCGCGTCCGGAAGGGCGACGTCCTCGTCCGCCTCGACCGCGAGGAGTCGGGGATCCGGGTCGCCCGCGCCGAGGCGAATCTCGCGGCCGCCCGCAATCGCATGATCTCGGCCGAGGCCGCGGCGGCTTCGGCCGATGCGGAGGGCAAGGCGGCCACCGTCGAGCGCTGGCGGACGGGCCGCGAGCTCGACCGGGCCGAATCCCTCGCGTCGCGGGGCGCCGCGAGCGATCAGCAGCTCGATGCCGCGCGCGCGGCCCACGACGCGGCGGAGGCGACCGTCAAGGCGCTCTCGCTCCGCGCGGAGGCCGAGCGCGGCGTGCTCGGGAGCGAGGCGCCGGTTCGGCAGGCGGAGGCGGAGCTGCGGGATGCGCAGCTCTCGCTCGACCGGACGGTGCTCGAGGCGCCCTTCGACGCGGTGGTCGGGCGCAAGAACGTCGAGCCGGGCGACATCGTGAAGGTCGGCGAGTCACTCGTCGCCCTCGCGAAGATCGAGCCGCGCTGGGTCGTCGCCAACTTCAAGGAGACGCAGCTCGAGCGGATGCGGGTCGGTCAGCCCGTCGAGGTCGAGGTCGACGCCCGGGACGCGGTCGTCTTCCACGGCCACGTCGACTCGTTCTCGCCCGCGAGCGGGGCCAAGTACGCGCTGATCCCCCCCGAGCCGGCGGTCGGCAACTTCACGAAGGTCGTCCAGCGCGTGCCGGTCAAGATCGTGCTCGACGAGATCGAAGATGCCGACGGACGCCGACCGCTCGAAGCGGACGCCGACGCGCCCGAGCTCGCGGTCGGGCTCTCCGCGGTCGTGACCGTCGATGTCCGATGAGGGCGGTGGGGCCGCCGATCCGCCGGCGCCCGGGCGAGCGGGCCCGACGAGCGTCTACTCGCTGACCTCCGAAGCCGAGTACCGACTCGACTTCACCCGGCTCGTGATCGTGTTCTCGGTGATGCTCGCCGTCCTGCTCGAGATCATCGACACGAGCATCATCAACGTCGCGGTGCCGACGATGATGGGCAATCTCGGCGCGACTCTCGACGAGATCGACTGGGTCGTCACGTCCTACATCGTCGCGATCGTGATCATGCTGCCGCTGACCGGCTGGATGTCGAATCGCTTCGGCCGCAAGCGTTATTTCGTGACCTCGATCCTGATCTTCACCGCCGCCTCGGCCATGTGTGGCGCCTCCCAGACGATCGACGCGCTCATCTTCTGGCGCGTCGTCCAGGGGCTCGGAGGCGGGGCGCTGATGGCGACCGCCCAGGCGATCCTGGTCGAGTCCTTCCCGCCCTCGAAGCAGGGCGTCGGCCAGGCGATCTTCGGTGTCGGCGCGATGATCGGCCCGGCGCTCGGTCCGACCCTCGGCGGCTGGCTCACCGACAACTACTCGTGGCATTGGTGCTTCCTGATCAACGTGCCGCTCGGGCTGCTCGCGGCGACGCTGTGCGCCGCGAACATCGAGGATCCGCCCCACCTCGTCCGCAATCCCCACGGACGCGTCGACTGGCCGGGCATCACCTTCCTCGTCGTCGGGATCGGTTGTCTCCAGACGCTGCTCGAGCGCGGGAACAAGAAGGACTGGTTCGACAGCGCCGAGATCGTGCTGCTCGCCGTCGCCACGGCGGTCGGATTGATCGGCCTCGTCTGGCGGGAGACGACGACCGACGATCCGGTCGTCGACTTCCGCGTCCTGCTCCACCGCGACTTCGCCGTCGGCTGCACCTTCACCGCGCTCGGCGGTCTCGCCCTCTACGGCGTGATCTTCCTGATGCCGGTCTACACCCAGACGCTGCTCGGCTGGACCGCCTGGCAGTCGGGGCTGTCGTCGCTCCCGTCGAGCATCACGACGGCGCTCGTGATGGCCGTACTCGGCAATCTCATCTGGCGGGTGGGGCCGCGGGGGCCCTTCGTCGCGGGCATGGTCCTCATGCTCTTCACGCTCTGGGTGATGAGCCGCTTGACCCTGGCCTCGGGCTGGAACGAGGTCCTCTTCATCCAGGGGCTGCGTGGGATGGCGAGCGGAATGCTCTTCGTCCCGCTCTCCGCGGCGACGCTGCGCTCGCTCCCGCCGACCGAGGTCGCGAAGGGGGCCGGGCTCTACAACCTGTTCCGCCAGCTCGGCGGCTCCTTCGGCATCGCGACCCTCGCGTCGATCCTCGATCGCCGAAGCGACCTCCACGAGGCGGAGCTCGCGCGCCACCTCTCCCCGGTCGACTCGGGGACCGTCGCCGGTCTCGAGCGGCTGATCGACGGCTTCACCGACCGCGGCCTCGATCCCGAGGCCGCCGCGCTCGCCGCGCGCCACGCCCTCGACCGCATGCTCGAGGCGCAGGCGATGATGGAGGCCTTCTACGACGCCTTCGCGTTCATCGCCGTGCTCTTTCTCGTGCTGTTTCCGCTCGCGATCCTGATGCCCAGGGAGATGCCGGGCAAGACGCCGCCGGCCGATTAGTCGTCGCTGCGTTGCAGGCTCTCGAGATAGGCGACGATCCGATCGAGCGTCGCACCGATCAGCTCCTCGCCCTCCGCATACCGCTCGAACTCGCTCGAGAGCCGCTCGCCCCAGACCGGCATGCCGCCCCGGGCGTGACCCTCGGCGAGGCTTCGCCCCTCGATCCAGGCGACGACCGCGTCGCGATCGAAGCGGCCGCCGTGGCGGCTCGCGAGGCGGGTCAGATCCGGGGCGCGGATCGCGGTCGTCTCCGCCGACGAACCCGCGGAGCCCGATCGGGCCTGGGACATGCGCCCGCCGCGCGCGTCCTTCCCGTGGCAATCTGCGCAGAGCCGCCCGAAATGGCGCTTGCCTTCGTCGAGCAGCCAGGGCTGGCCGAGGGGGTCGACGACGCGGCACGGCTCGCCGAGGGCGATCTCCCGGTCGAGGTCGCAGTCGAGTCGGATCGGCGTCGCGTCTTCGAGGCGCGAGAGCTGGGCGCGCCAGATCACGCGGTCGGCCCCGCCCTGCGAAAGATGGAGATAGATCCGGTAGTGGTGGCCGAACTCGTGTCCGGCGACGTCGAGGAGCAGCGGGTCGAAGCGGAATCGATCATCCGCGGCGAGCGGGACCTCGCGTCGATCGTGGACGGAGGGCGTCCGGCTGTGGATCACGACGAGCGTGAGCCGGCCGCGTCCGGCGACCTCGGCGGTTGCGCCGTCGTGGGCGATCACGCCCGTGATCTCGGGCAGGATGCGTTCGGGTCGGCCGGGCACGGCGCAGGCGAGGGCGATCGCGACGGTGAGGGCGGCGAGCAGGGCGGGAGCACGCGGGGCGAGCGACGAGAGCGGAAGGAGGAGGGCGGCCTCGGCGCGGATCGGGCGCTCGCGCTGCGGGCGAGGCGCTCGAGGCGGCCTCGGCGTGCGGACGGGAGGGGAGGTCAGCATGATGTCGGTCGGAATAGCGGACGCCGGCCCGCGTGGCGAGTCGGGCTGCCGGAGATCCGGCGCTCCGAGACGGCATCGGCCCCCCGTCGAATCATCGAGCAGCGGGTCGGGGGTTTCGCGGGGATCGGGCGCGTGCGGGGTCGGGCATCGAGTCCGAGCGGCGATCGACCGATCGGAGATCGGCCGGCCCGGCGCTCGCTGAGCGCGACGTCTGGCGACGGGGGATCCATCGATGTGTCGATTCACGCTTTACATGGGCGAGCCGATCCGGCTCGCGTCGCTGCTCGTCGAGCCCGAGCACTCGCTGATCCGCCAGAGCACCCACAGCCGCGAGCGCGAGGAGCCGCTCAACGGCGACGGCTTCGGCGTCGGATGGTATGCCGCCGATCTGCGCCTCGAGCCCGCCGTCTTCCGCTCGATCACGCCCGCCTGGAACAACCGCAATCTGATCAACCTCGCTCGGGTGGTCTCGTCCGGCTGCATCCTGGCCCACGTCCGGGCCGCGACCCAGTCGAGCGGGGTCAACGAGGCCAACTGTCACCCCTTCCGGTTCCGCTCCCATCTCTTCATGCACAACGGCGACGTCGGAAACTTCCGACAGGTGCGGCGGCACATGCTGGCCTCGGTCCACGACGAGGCCTTCGACAACGTCTACGGCAGCACCGACTCCGAGCACGTCTTCGCTCTCGTGATCGACGAGATCCTGCGCGCACCCGCCTGGGTCGACGCGGGCGAGCGCCTCGCCGGGGCGCTTCAGGCGGCGATCCGACGGGTCGTCGAGATCGTCGAGAAGCACGGCCGGAACGAGCCGTCCTACCTGAACTGCGCGCTCTCCGACGGCCAGAACGCCGTCGTGTCGCGCTTCTCCAACGATCCGAACGAGGCGCCCGAGTCGCTCTACTACTACTCGGGCGGGATCTATCCGTCGCTCGATGGTCGCGTCGCGCGGTCGGTGATCGTGAGCTCCGAGCGGCTCACGGAGGATCCCGCCTGGCGGGAGATCCCGCCGAACCACATGGTGATCGTCCGCGCGGGCCACGAGCCCGAGCTCGCGGCGATTCCCGCACCGGGCTCCGCTTCCGACTGCTAGGGTCTCTCCCGCATCGGGAGGGCCGGCATGGCGCGTGATCGGGCGGAGAATCGGGCTTGACGGCGCCGAACGAGATCGTCGTCCTGCTCTCGGCGCCGCTCGCGATCATGTTCGTGCTGCTGGCCCTCTACGTCCGCCGCTACGGAGCGATCCAGTGGGTCTTCGCGATCGGAGCGAGCTGGCTGGCAGGGCTGGCGGACCAATTCGGGCCGGCCCTTCAGCCGATCGCCGTCGTGCTGGGCTCGGGCTCGGCGATGCTGTTCGCGACGGGTGCCCGCGCGTACGGAGGTCGCTCGTGCTCCCGCCTCGTCGTCGGCGTGACCATCGCCGTACCGATCCTGCTCGGGGGCTTGACCGCCATCGCGGGGACCGGACCCGGCTACGCCGGCATGGCTCTCTCCGATACCTGGGCGCTCGGCCTCGCGGCGTACTGGGGCTGGCCCCGGGGCGAGCTTCGCCCGATGCGGACGGCGCGGGTGCTCCCGCTCGGCTTTCTCATCTTCCTACCGCTCGATCTCTACGGGCAGATCAGTCGAAGCCTCGGCGCCGGGCCGGCCTGGCCGACGGTCGTGATCGCGATCGGCCTGACGACGCTGGCCGCGATCCTGCTCCTGGCCCTCACGGCTCGTCTCGTCCGCGACGAGACGTTGCTGCGCCAGGGGCTCGAGGCGCGGCTGATCGAGCGCGAGGGGGAGCTCGAGGATTCGCTCGTACGCGCGCGATCGGCCGAGCGGCTCGCGACGGTCGGAACGCTGGCGGCCGGCATCGCCCACCAGATCAACAATCCCGTCGGCGCGATCCTCGCCGCGGCCCAGTTCGAGCTTTCCGATCCGGTCGAGGAGAAATGGCAGGATGGGAGCGTCCGCTCGACGCTCGAGACGATCGAGCGCGAAGCGCTGCGCTGCGCGCGCATCGTGCGCAGCGTCCTCGTCTTCGCGCGCACCGACCCCGGCCGCGTCGCCGAGCACGATCTGAACGCGATCGTCGAGTCCGCGCGGAGCGCGACTGCGGAATACGCGCGACTGCGTGGGGCGACGATCGAGCTCGAGCCCGGCCAGGGCAGGTTGCTCGTCCGCGCGAACGAGGTCGAGCTCGAGCAGGTCGTCGTCAATCTGATCCGCAACGGCATCGAGTCGCGGGCGAGCGATGCGCGCGTCTCCGTCCGCGTCGACGCTTCGCCGGCGCATGCAACACTCTACGTCGAAGACAATGGTCAGGGGTTGTCCGAGGAGACCCGCCAACGGCTCTTCGAGCCCTTCTACACGACGAAGCTCCGGGAGGGCGGCAGCGGCCTCGGGCTCTCGGTCGTCCATGGGATCCTGGCGACCCATGGCGGCGAGATCGACCTGGTCGCCACCGCCGGCTCGGGCAGCTGCTTCCGCGTCCGACTGCCCCGCGTCGTCCCGGACGCGCCGACATCCGCAAAGGAGGACCGATGAAGGCTTCGAGCGCCGATCGACTGATCCGACACGGCACCATCGTCGACGGAACCGGTGCGCCCGCCTACCCGGCCGACGTCCGGATCCGAAACGGCGTGATCGTCGAGATCGGGCAGGGGCTCGCGCCCGCGGCGGGCGAGCTCGTCCACGAGGCCCGCGGCTGCTTCGTCGCCCCCGGCTTCATCGAGAGCCATACCCATTTCGACGGCACGATGTGGTGGCAGTCCGATCTCGACCCGCTCCCGGGCTACGGCGTCACGACGATCGTCAACGGCAATTGCGGCTTCGCCCTCGCGCCGCTCCCGGAAGACCCGGCGTCGCGGGCCGAGGTCGTGAAGATCTTCTCGTTCTTCGAGGACATTCCCGAGCGGCCCTTTTTCGACAATCTGCCCTGGGACTGGCAGAGCTGGCGTGAATATCGGGACTCGGTCGCCGCGAAGGTCGCGGTCCCGACCCATTACGCGACCTTCGTCGGCCACATCGCGATCCGCCTGGCGGCGATGGGCATGGACGCGTGGACGCGGCCCGCGACGGCCGTCGAGATCGAGCGGATGGCGCGGGATCTCGACGACGCGCTCGCGGCGGGCGCGCTCGGCCTCTCGACCAACCTGATGGATCACGACGGCCGCGATCGGCCGGTTCCGACCCTCCACGCCGACGACGCGGAGCTGCGGGCCCTCCTCGAAGTGCTCGCGCGCCACCGCGGGGCGACGCTCCAGGTCGTGATCGACACGGTGATGCGCATGACGGCGGTCGAGGCGCTGCTGCGGGTCGAGCGCCTGATCGGGGATCTTCCGATCCGGTTGCAGTGGGCGGGGCTCCCGACGCTGCGCTGGCAGAAGGAGCACGGCATCCAGAAGCCGCTGCTCGAGCTGCACGAGCGTTATGCGCGGGAGGGCCGCGACTTCTGGACGGGCTATGCCCACGTGCCGGTCACGACGGTCGTCAGCTTCGACCGGTCGCTGCTCTTCGCCCAGTCGAACGAGTACGTCTGGCACGAGGTCGTGACGGCGGTCGGGGCCGACGCGAAGCAGGCCCTGCTGCGCGATCCCGCCTGGCGGGCCCGGGCGCGGCATTCGTGGGACGAGCTGGCGCTGCCGACCTGTCCCTTCCGCCGGCCGCGGCCGATCCTGCTCGACCATTCGGCGAACGGGGTGGGGCCCGTCGGGCTGACCCTCGGCGAGCATGCGGACGCCCAGGCCGAGGGCCGGGGATGCCATCCGTCCGACGCCCTCGCGGACTGGCTGCTCGCGAACGGCGTCGACTCGACGGTGACCGCGCCCGACTGGGATCGCGACCTCGAGATGGTCGAGCGGCTGCTCCTCGATCCCCGCTCCGTCGGCAACATCAGCGACGCGGGGGCCCACGGGCAGATGTTCTGCGGCGCCGGGGACAACGTCGTCCTCTTCACGGAGTTCGTCCGCGAGCGGGGCGTGCTCAGCGTCGAGCAGGCGGTCCACGTCCAGACCGGGAAGCTCGCCCGCTTCTTCGGCCTCGCCGATCGCGGCGAGGTCGCGGTCGGCCGGCGCGCGGACCTCACGGTCTTCGCCCTCGAGGAGCTCGAGCGCCGGCCGAAGCGCAAGGTCTTCGACGTCCCCGACGGCGACGGGGGCACGACCTGGCGCTGGACGCGGGACGCGGCGCCGGTTCGACTCACCCTGGTCGACGGGGTCGCGACCTTCGAGGATGGCCGGGCGACCGGTGCGCGCCCCGGAACGGCGCTGGCGCCCCGCTCGGGGGCCTGATCGGTCCGGAGCCCGGTGCCGGCTCGAAGTTTCTGGACGATTGTCATTTTCTGATTGCCATCCGCAGTCGGGGCCGTCTATCGTCGGCCCGCCGGACCGGATGGGGCCGATTGCCTCGCAGCCGGCATCGCGCAACGCGTCCGTCTCGGCGAGCCGGGAGCGGGCGTTTTGGATCCAGGAGGGCGCGGTCGCGAGGCCCGACGCCGGAGGGGGAAGGTTCCAGTCATGTCGTCGAAGGTCATGATCATCAGCTCGGATTGTCACGCCGGGGCGCTCCCCGCGACCTACAACGAATACCTGCCGCGCCCGTATCGCGACGCAGCCAACGCCTGGTGGCTGGCCCACGCGCGCGAGATGATGTCCCGGGCCGGGACTTTCTTCGATCAGGAGGCCGTCGACGCCTATGCCGCGAAGGCGGGCGAGGGCGGCCAGCGCATGAAGGCGATGTCGGATCCCGGCACGCGTCTCTCCGACGACGAGATCATGCGGATGCTCTGCGACGAGCGGAGCCCGTTCGCGCCGCGGCGGGGCGAGTTCGATCCGGCCGTGCGTACGCAAGAGCTCGACGACGACGGCGTCGCCGGCGAGATCATCTTTCCGCAGATGGCGCCCTTCGGCGCCGGTCTGATGCAGTATCGCTATGCGGTCTCGCCGGAGCAGAACCTCGAGGGCTGCCGCGCCTACAACCGCTGGCTCGCGGATCTCTGCAGGACGAACCCGCTGCGCCACGCGGGCGTCGCGCTGATCAACGTCGACGACATCGAGACGACGGTGAAGGAAGTGCGCGAGGCGCGCGCGATGGGGCTCTGGGGCGGCGTGCTGCTGCCGACCAGCACGGGCGTCCATCCCTTCTACCACCACCCGCGCTACGAGCCGCTCTGGGCCGTGCTCGAAGAGCTCGAGATGCCGCTCCAGTCGCATTCGGGGTGGTCGCCGGACTACGGCGACGTCGAGTGCGCGACGGCGATGTTCATCAGCGAGGTCGACATGTGGGCGCAGCGGCCCTTCACGGCGCTGCTCTGGGCGGGGGTCTTCGAGCGCCATCCGCGGCTCAAGTACGTCTTCACCGAAGCGGGCTGCGGCTGGATCACCGAGAAGCTCCGCGTGCTCGAGTTCAAGGCCAACGACCCGATCTTCAAGCACTTCACGAAGAGCCTCACCCTCGGCCCGACGGGCTACTTCGAGCGCCAGTGCTACATCGGCGCCTCGTTCCTGCCGCGCCACGAGGCGCATTTCCGCCACCAGATGGGGGCCGACAAGCTGCTCTGGGGCTCCGACTATCCCCATCTCGAGGGGACCTGGCCGAACACGATGAAGGCCCTCAACAAGACCTTCTTCGACTTCGAGGAGCAGGAGATCCGCGCGATCCTCGGGGAGAACGCGGCTCGCGTCTACGGCTTCGACGTCCCGGCGATGCGGAAGATCGCGGACCGGATCGGTCCGACCGTCGAACAGGTCCGCGGCGAGGCGGCCTGAGATGGCGGCCGTCGACGCGCTGCTCGCGGCCGAGCCCCCGACGCGCCGGGAGCGGCGGAGGCTCGAGGTGCGCGATCGGATCGTCGACGCGGCGCTCGCGCTCTTCGAGAGCCAGGGATACGAGTCGACGACGGTCGCCGAGATCGTGCGTCGCTCGGACATCGCCTACGGGACCTTCTTCAACCACTTCCCGTCGAAGCTCCATCTGCTGCGCGAGGTGGCGGATCACTCGATGCGGGATCTCTTCGAGAACGTCGAGGAGGTCCGCAAGCAGCCCGGGGACTTCGCCGCCCATCTCGTCCTGCTCTTCGAGCGATCGGCCGAGCGCACCCTCGAGAAGGGCCCGCAGATGCGCGAGCTGATCGGCGCGATGATGGCGCTCGCGTTTCCGGAGACGGCCGGAAACGACGATCGCCGCATCCGGCAGGCGTTCGGACGCGTGCTCGAGGACGGCGTCGACCGAGGCGAGCTTCGCCGCGACGTCGACCTCGAGACGTTGCTCGAGGTCGTGGTCGGCGCCTGGTATTCGATGTTCTTCAGCTGGGTCCACTTCGAGGACTATCCGCTGCGCGAGCGCGCGACGAAGGCCGCGCGCTTCCTCGCGCAGACGTTGATTCGAGGCGACGGCGAGCAAGGCCTCGTCGCGCCGGCCCGGGTCGACGCGAGACGCATGGAGGTTTCCCATGGCCACTGATCCCGAGAAGCTCCGCATCGATCCCGGCGAGATCGGCGGCTGGCCGATCCTGCGCATCGAGTATCCGACCGATCCGGAGCGGATCGCGGACCTGCTGCCTCCCGGAATCGAGCCCGCCGACACGTCGAACGTCCATCTCTCGATCTACAACGTCCCGGTCTCCGACGAGCCCGAATACGGCGTCGTCGTCAAGGTCGACGCGTGCTACCGCGGGGTGAAGGGCGGTTATGCGGTCGCCTACGGCATCGACCAGGAGTCGGCGGTCTACATCAGCAAGGAGACGAACGGCCAGCCGAAATTCCTCGCGGAGATCGAGTACTTCCGGTACGGCGACGTCGTCCGGGCCCGCTGCACCCACCACGGCTACACGTTCCTCGAGTTCCGGGGCAGGACGACGGGCGCAGCCCCGTTGCCCCGCCCGTTCAGCGATCGCGACTACTGGATCAAGGTCTCGCGCGCGGTCGGCTTCGCGGAGAAGGCCTACGACTTCCCGCCCCACGTCGTGCTGGTCCAGGCCGAATATCAGCCGATCCACCGCGAGGACGTGAGCGGCGAGCTCCGCCTGCTCGAGAGCCCCTGGGATCCGATCGCCGAGCGGCTCCCGATCCGGGGCCCGGTGCGCGCCCAGCTGACGCTCGACCAGCCGCTCTCGCGCTCGATCACCCTCGAAGGCCCGCTCGATCCGGACGCCTTCTGGCCCCATGTCGACACGATCGGCAGCTCGCGCTGGCCGGGGACGCGCGGCGGACCGAAGCGATCGGCTTGAGCCGGATTCCCGAAACGACCGCATTGCTCGAAGCAGACGACCAACGGAGGCGCATCCCATGCACGATCTCGTGATCAAGAACGGCAAGCTCATCGACGGCACCGGCCGCCCCGCGGTCCAGGCCGACGTGGCGATCTCGAACGGCATCATCACCGAGGTCGGCCGCGTGAGCGGACCCGCGCGCCAGACGATCGACGCCGCGGGCCGGCTCGTGACCCCGGGCTTCGTCGACATCCATACCCACTACGACGCCCAGGCGACCTGGGATCCGCATCTGCTCCCCTCCGGCTGGCACGGCGTGACGACCGTCGTCGCCGGCAATTGTGGCGTAGGATTCGCGCCAGCCGCGCCCGACCGACACGAGTGGCTGATCGCCCTCATGGAAGGGGTCGAGGACATTCCCGGAGCGGCCCTCGCCGAGGGCATCCGCTGGAACTGGGAGACCTTCCCCGAGTATCTCGACGCCCTCGAGAAGTCGTCGCTCGCCATCGATCTCGGGACCCACGTCCCCCACGGCGCCGTGCGCGCCTACGTGATGGGCGAACGCGGCGCGCGCAACGAGGCGGCATCGGCGCAGGACATCGAGCAGATGTACGCGATCGTGAAGGAGGGACTGCTCGCCGGCGCGCTCGGATTCTCGACCTCGCGCACGATGGGCCACCGCGCTCTCGACGGGGAGCCCGTTCCCGGGACCTTCGCCCAGGAGGACGAGCTCTTCGGGATCGGCCGCGCGCTCAAGGACACGGGGCTCGGTGTCTTCGAGCTCGCCGGCGCCGGCGCCGCGGGCGATTCCGGCGGCGACGGCCCGGACGATGCGCTGAAGGAGATCGACTGGATGCAGCGGCTCTCCGTCGAGACCGGGCGGCCGGTCTCGTTCGCCGTGCTGCAATTCGACTCGCGGCCGAATCAGTGGCGCGACCTGATGCGGACCTGCGAGCAGAGCGCGAAGCAGGGGGGCAACGTGATCGCCCAGTTCGCCGCCCGCCCGTTCGGGATCCTCGTCGGTCATCAGACGACGGCGAATCCACTGATGAGCCGGCCCGCCTACGTCGAGATCGCGAGTCTTCCGTTGCCCGAGCGCGTGAAGCGGCTGCGCGATCCGCAGGTCAAGGCGCGCATCCTGTCGGCGGAGCGCGTCGGCGAGCCGGGCTGGGGCAGCATGCTCGACAACCCGGGCATCTATGCGCGGCTCTTCCCGATGGGCGATCCGCCGGACTACGAGCCGACGCCCGAGCAGAGCCTCGCGGCGATCGCGCAGCGCGAGGGACGCCCGGTCGAGGAGCTGCTCTACGAGCACATGCTGAAGGACGAGGGCCGCGAGCTCCTGCTTTTGCCGTTCTTCAACTACGCAGACGGCGATCTCGAGCCCTTCCGCGAGATGCTCGACAGCGATCAGACCGTGCTCTCCCTCGGCGACGGGGGCGCGCATTGCGGGGTCATCTGCGACGCATCGCTCCAGACCTTCATGCTGACCCACTGGGTGCGCGATCGGAAGCGCGGGCCGAAGATCCGGCTCGAGCACGCGGTCCACCGCATGACCCAGCACACCGCGCGCCTCTACGGGCTGCTCGATCGCGGCGTCGTCGCGCCGGGCTACAAGGCAGACCTCAACGTGATCGACTTCGACCGGCTCACGCTCCATCGGCCGCAGATGGCCTTCGACCTTCCCGGCGGCGCCCGGCGGCTGATCCAGCGCGCCTCGGGCTACGAGAAGAAGATCGTCCGCGGCGAGATCGTGATGGAGGACGGAGAGCCCACCGGCCGGACGCCGGGGCGTCTGCTGCGGGGACCCCAGGCCGGCCCGCGCTAGGCGGTCCTGGTTCCAGGACCTGCGGATCGGCTGCCCGCATGAGGCGAATCGGGTGCGGTCGAGCTGCGGGCTCGACGCCGAAGTCGATTTTATTCGGGTTGTTTTTAACCCAAAACCGACCCGGACGACCACATCCCCTTGTTCGCGTCGGCGACATGGAGTTGGACAAGGCGAAACGTCGACACACGGATCGACCCGCCCAGGGGGCATTCGCTCTTAGGCTGGTCGAAAATTACCAAGTCGACTACGCTCGTGGCCGACAAGGGGCGAGATTGGGCCGGATGACGGAAGCGGGCCCCGAGGATGGATCGGCCCAGGTCGGGTGACCCGGCTCCGCGTGTGGTTCGCGACGTGAGCCGGGCGACAGCCTGAGCGGGTTGGGCTAGAGAAGGCGGGCGTCCCGATCGGGACGCTTCGGTGGCGAAGTGAGGACCCCCCGCCTCCCTGCCCACCGGAAGGTGATGACGAAGTTGCCGAAGAAGAGCTCGGATTCGCTCGAACGAGCCGTGGTCGCCCTGCTGCGACCGCTGGTGCGGCTCGTCTTGAAGCGGGGCATGGCCTTCGGGCAGTTTGCCGAGCTCGTGAAGCACGCCTACGTGGAGGCAGCCGAGGAGGACTTCACGGTCCCCGGCCGCAAGCTGACGATCTCCCGCGTCGCGGTTCTGACCGGCCTCACGCGCAAAGAAGCCAGTCGGTTGATGCAGGAAGAGCCGGCCGTCTCCGAGTCGCAGGCGAGAAGGCGTGTGAATCGCGCGGCTCGCGTCGTCTCGGCCTGGGCGGTCGATCCGACGTTCCAGGACGGAGGCGGAAACCCGCTTGATCTGCCCTTCGACGCGAGCGAGGGGCCGACCTTCGGGCGGCTCGTCGCCCAACATGGTGCGGACGTGCCGCCGCGCGCGGTGCTCGACGAGCTGATCCGGGTCGGCGCCGTGGTGCGGCGCGACGACGGGCTCATCCATCTCGTCGAACGCGCGTACATCCCGGCCGGCGACGAGGCGGCGAAGCTCGACATCCTGGGGACCGACGTCGCCGACCTGATCGCGTCGATCGAGCACAACCTCGATGTGGATGCGTCCGTGCGCTATTTCCAGCGGAAGGTCGCCTACGACAACCTGCCGCCGGACTACCTCCCGGCGCTCCGCGACCTGCTCGCCCAGAAGGGGCAGGCTCTGCTCGAGACCCTCAACGACGACATGGCCCGACACGATCGCGATCTCTCCGGTGTGGCCGTGGACGGACCGCGCCGTCGCGCGATGGTCGGAATTTATTATTTCGAGGATGAAACCGATGACGATGCATGACCGAGCTCGAGCGATGAACCCGGAGGAGTGCACTCCGTTCGAGTCCGTCGCATCCATCCTGGCCTCGCGGACCGGATGGCGCGCCTGCGTGCGTGCCGCGCTCCTCGCGGTCGCGGTCCTCGGTCTCGGGTGCTCGGCCTCCGACAGTGGTGGCATGAGCGGGACCGGCATCAGCCAGGGCTCGATCAACTCCTTCGGAAGCATCTTCGTGAACGGCGTGGAGTGGAACGTCGCCGGGGCGACGATCGAGCTCGACGGCGTGCGCCGAAACGAATCCGACCTGCGCGTCGGCATGGTCGTTCGCGTCGACGGGACCTACTCGACCGACGGACTCTCGGGCGATGCCGATCGGGTCACCTTCGATGATTCGATCGAGGGGCCGATCGAGGCGGCGCCGATCGAGACGGTGGCGGGTCTCGAGAAGACCTTCTCGGTGCTCGGAACCTCGGTCATCGCGCGGTCGGACCAGACGGCCTTCGACGATGGCGCGACCTACGCGGGGCTCGCGGCCAACGACGTCGTCGAGGTGAGCGGCTTCGTCGATGCGACGGGTGCGATCCACGCGACGCGCATCCAGCGCAAGGGCGTCTTCCCGACGGTCGACGACGTCGAGCTCCGCGGCCGCGTCGCGAACCTCGTGAAGAATCAGGACGGCAGCGGGATCTTCGATCTCGGGACGATCATCGTCCGTTACGAGAGCTCGACCACCTTCAAGGACCTGACGCGGGCCTCCCTCGCGACGGGCGATCTGGTCGAGGTCAAGGCCACGATTCTCGACTCGGACGAGGTCGACGCGGAGCGCATCGAGCTCGAGACGGTCGGCTTCGGCAGCGGTGATCTCGACGACGCGAAGGTCGAGGGCATCGTGGTCCTCTGCGTCGAGTCCCCCGACTATTGCATCGACGGCGTTCCGATCGACGACAATGGCGCGACCTTCGATCCGATCGGGTACACGCCGATGCCCGGTGATCTCTGCGAGGCGGAGGGGAGCCTCGTGGCCGGCGTGCTCGTGGCGACCCGGATCCGGGCCGAGGACGACGACCACTCGGCTCGCAACGTCCGGATCGATGCGGCAGCGACGAGCGTCAACGGGACCGCACGGACGCTCGTGATTCTCGGCGTGACGATCAGCGCGGACGGCAACACGCGGCTCGAGGACAAGAGCGATCTCGACGACGACAATCTCGCCTTCTCGGAGCTCCAGGCCGGCCAGTATCTCCGGATCGAGGCGGTCTCGACCGGAACGAACACGGCGCGGGCGCTCAAGATCGAGCGCGATGATGCGGATGCGGGTGACGACGACGTGCGACTCGAGGGCCCCGTGACGGCTCTCGATCCGAACGCGCCGTCGCTCTCGATCCTGGGGCAGTCGGTGCCCCTCGACGGGGGGACGCAGTATCGCGACGAGAACGATCAGTCTCGCAGCGAGGAGGAGTTCTTCCGCAATCCCGGCGACGTGGCGCTCGACGACATCGTTCGCGCCCGGGACGAGGACGCGGCGAACCTCTCGGCCCTCACGGAGTCGGACGAGGTCGAGCTCGAGACCGTGGTCCAGAACTGATAAGCCGGCGACGGCGCCGTCGCGGGGGTGACGATCGCGACGGCGGCCTCGTCGTTTTCGTCCGGCCGCGGTCGGAAGCGGGCTGACGGCGGGGACGCGGGCTCTATACTCGGCGGCGAGCCGGGTCCGGGCGTGCCACGTCGAACGGCGGGGATGCGTCGCGCGACCCTTCCAGCGCGAGGGACCCGCCGTGAGCCAATCCGTGCCGATCCATCCGAGCGTCGACCGAGGTCTCCAGGCGGCGGATCCGAAGTTCGCGGGGGGCCGCCTCCTCTGCCATTGCCGGAGCGAGCCGGTCACGGTCCAGGTCTCGGCGCAATGCGCCCACAATCACGTCTGCGGCTGCACCAAGTGCTGGAAGCCGGCAGGCGCGCTCTTCTCGCAGGTCGCGGTGGTCCCGCGCGATCAGCTGAAGGTCGTCGCGAACGAGTCGAAGCTCTCCGTCGTCGATCCGAAGGCGCCGATCCAGCGGCATGCCTGCAAGGGCTGCGGCGTTCACATGGTCGGGCGCATCGAGAACAAGGCGCATCCCTTCTACGGCCTCGACTTCATCCACGTCGAGCTCTCCCCGGAGAAGGGCTGGGCGGCTCCGGAGTTCGCGGCCTTCGTCTCCTCGATCATCGAGTCGGGGGCCGATCCGGGTGGCATGAGCGCCGTCCGAAAGCGCCTCGGCGAGCTCGGCCTGACGCCCTACGACTGCCTGTCTCCCGCGTTGATGGACGCGATCGCGACCCACACGGCCAGGGCCTCCGGCGCGCTGAAGGCGTGATCGCGTGACGGACCGAGCCCCTTTCGCGGCGCCGCGCATCGGGACGACCCGGCGAGCCTTCGTCGCCGGGGCGGTGGCCTGCCTCGCGAACGCGGCGCTTCCGCGCTGGGCGATGCCCGCCGTCGCGGTCGGCACCGCGACCGAGCTCCCGGCGCCGCCCTTCGAGATCGGCGTCCAGAGCTTCACGCTGCGGCGCTATGCGTTCGAGCCGATGCTCGACGTGCTCGTCTCCCTCGGCGTGCGGCGCGTCGAGCTGATCCCGGAGCTCGCGGTCTTCTTCTATCGCTTCGGCTCCCATCTCCCGGTCACCGACGATGCGGCGGCGATCGCCAAAGCCCGCGAGGCCCTGGCGGCGCGGGGGATCTCGATCTCGGCCAGCGGCGTGCATTCGATTCCCGACGAGGCGGAGGCTCGGCGCCTCTTCGATTTTGCCGGACGCGCGGGGATCCCCCTGCTCACGATCTCGCCCGACGACGATGCCCTCGACGCGATCGACCGACTCTGTCGCGAGCGGCCCGGAATCCGCGTCGGGATCCACAACCACGGGCCTTACACCCGCTACGACACGATCGCCGACGTCGAGGCTTCGCTGGCCGGAAGGGCGCCGAATTTCGGGGCCTGCGTCGATACGGGCCATTTCATCCGGTCGGGCGAGGATCCGGTCGAGGCGCTCCGCCGCCTCGGCGAGCGGGTCCACGGCATCCATCTCAAGGACCACGTCGAGTCCGGCTTCTTCGCATCGGGTTGCCTGCTCGGCGAGGGCCGGCTCGATCTGGTGGCCTGCTTCCGCGCGTTGCGCGAGATCGGCTTCGGATCCGACTTGGCGGGGCCAGAGAGGGCGATCTCGCTCGAGCTCGAGCGCGATGGAGAAACACTGCTGGCCGACGTCGCCGCCTGCTTGCGGACGGCTGCCCTCGCTGCCGGGAAGGCTTGAGTCGCGATGCCGGACCTTCCGCTCCTGCTGGCGAGCTACGGCCCCTGGATCATCGCCTTCGCCGTCGCCCTCGACCAGCTCGGCATCCCGATCCCGTCGGCGCCGACGCTGATGCTCGCCGGCAGCATGATCGCGTCGGGCGAGCTCTCCGGGCCGGGCACCCTGGCCGCGGCCACCCTCGCATCGCTTCCCCCGGATCTGCTCTGGTTCGAGCTCGGGCGCAGGCGGGGGGCGGCGGTGCTCGGGTTGCTGTGTCGCATCTCGCTCGAGCCCGACTCCTGCGTTCGCACGACGCGGGAGAGCTTCGAGAAACGCGGGCCCGGGACGCTCTTGTTCGCGAAGTTCGTCCCCGGACTCCAGACCGTCGCACCGCCCCTCGCCGGCGCCGGCGGCATGGGCATCGCGCGCTTCCTCGCCTTCGACGCCATCGGCGCGTTCATCTTCAATCTGACCTTCCTGGCCGCCGGCTACGTCTTGAAGACCCAGATCGAGGGCTTCCTCGCGCTGCTCTCGGTCTTCGGAACGCGGCTCGCGTCGGTAATCGTGGTCTCGATCGCGGTCTGGATCGCCTGGAAATATCTCCAGCGCCGCCGCTTCCTGCGTCTGCTGCGGATCGCTCGGATCGACGTCGATGCGCTCGATCGTCTGATGGCGGGCGACTCGCCGCCCGCCGTCTACGACCTGCGCGATCGGTTCACCCTCGAGAGCCAGCAGGGTCGTGTCCCCGGAGCCCGGGTCATTCGCATCGACGAGCTCGAGGCGCGTCACGCGGAGATTCCGCGCGATCGGGAGATCATTCTCTATTGTGCTTGACCGAACGAAGCCTCGAGCGCCCGTGTGGCGCTCTTGCTGAAGAAGCGCGGGATCGAACGGGTTCGGCCACTCAACGGTGGATTCGATGCCTGGCTCGCGGCGGGTTTGCCCATCGAGCCGCTCGAGTCCGAAGCGCCCGCCGAGCCGATCGACGCGACGCTCTCGAAGAGCCCGCCCGCACCCCCGGGCGGGTCGGGTTGATGGGCTCGGCGCGCGAGCGGGCGGCCGCGGCGAGGCAGGTGGGGTTGGCGTTGACGGCGACGATCTCGCTCGCGTTCGGCGCATCGACGGCGGCCGGGGAGGGGGACGCGGCAGGCGTGCCGGGCGACGCGAGCGCGCTCTACGCGCCCCATCGCGACGACGCGGGCTTCTTCAATCCCTGGCGCCGCTTCTCGCGGCCGACGGTGCGCGATCTGCTCGCCTGGAAGCTCTCGGCCGATCCGTACGACGAGGATCGCGAGCCGGTCCTGCCCCGGATCGGGAACGACGGGCGCTATCTGGCGGGCGTCGAGCATTCCGCGACCGTGACCTGGGTCGGACACGCGACCTTCGCGGTCCACGATCGCGGCGACGTCTTCCTGACCGATCCGCATTTCACGAAGCGTGCGCTGATTCCGGCTCGCGCGGTGCCGCCGGGCATCCCGCTGGAATCGATTCCCGCGGACGCCTTCGCGGTCGTCTCCCACAACCATTACGACCACCTCGACGAGGGGACGGTGACGGGGCTCCCGGCGAGTGTCGGCTGGTACGTGCCGAAGGGGCTCGCCGACTGGTTTCACGCGCGGGGACGCGAGGACGTGACGGAGCTCGACTGGTGGGAGAGCGCCCGTCGCGGGCGCTTCACGATCACCTGCCTGCCGTCCCAGCACTGGAGTCGACGCCTCGGCCAGGGGGAAGGCGAGACGCTCTGGTGCGCCTGGCTCGTCGATTCCGGCGACTACCGCTACTTCTTTGCCGGCGATACGGGCTACTTCGAGGGCTTCGCGGAGTACGGGCGGCGCTTCGCGCCGATCGACGTCGCGATGTTGCCCATCGGTGCCTACGCGCCGCGCTGGTTCATGGCCTACCAGCACATGGATCCGGAGCAGGCCTATCAGGCCTTTCTCGATCTGGGCGCGCGGGTGATGTTGCCGATGCACTGGGGGACCTTCGATCTGACGGACGAGCCCCTGGATCGGCCGCCGCGAGAGCTCGAAGAGGTAATTGCGCGGCGGCGCGGCGCGGATGAACGAGTCCGCGTCCTGGCCGTCGGCGAGCGCTGGAAGATCCCGAACACGCCCGAATCATTGCAGGAGAACTAGAACGCAGATGGCCGAGCTTCTGACCACGGAAAGCCTGATCGCGCTCCTCACCCTCTCGGCGCTCGAGATCGTGCTCGGGATCGACAACATCGTGTTCATCTCGATCCTCGTCGCGAAGCTGCCGCAGGTCGAGCAGGCGCGTGCGCGACGCCTGGGGCTGCTGCTCGCGATGGGCATGCGGATCGCGCTCCTGCTCGCGATCAGCTGGGTCATGGGGCTGACGAAGCCGCTCGTTTCGGTCCTGGAGCATGCCTTCACGGGCCGCGACCTGATCCTGCTCGGCGGCGGGCTCTTCCTCGTCGCCAAGGCGACCTGGGAGATCCACGACAAGCTCGAGGGCGACGAGCACGACGCGGCCGGGACGGCGCGGCCGCGCGTCTCCTTCGGTCGGATCCTGCTGCAGATCCTGCTGCTCGACATGGTGTTCTCGCTCGACTCGGTGATCACCGCCGTCGGCATGGCGCGCCACGTCGAGATCATGATCGCGGCGGTCGTCGTCGCGGTCGGCGTCATGCTCGTCTTCGCCGGGGCGATCAGTGCCTTCATCGAGCGCCACCCGACGATGAAGATGCTCGCGCTCTCGTTCCTGCTGCTGATCGGCGTCGTGCTCATCGCCGACGGCTTCGGACAGCACGTCTCGAAGGGCTACATCTACTTCTCGATGGCCTTCTCGCTCTTCGTCGAGATCCTGAACATCCGCATCCGGCGCCCCAGGAAGGAGCCCGTGCAGCTGCATCAGAGCTACGTCTCGGAGGGTTGAGCCCGGCCCGGGGCCGGGCCGGCGATCAGCTCTCGGGGGGCGGGGCCGGGACGAATCCGCGGCGATGGGCCTCGGCCTCCGCGTCGGCGAGCGCGCGCCGGGTCTCGACGACCCGCTCGTTGGCCTTCTCGAGGTCCTCGTTGGCCTGATCCAGGTCCTTCTGCGCCTTCTTGATCGCCTTCTTGGCGGCCCGCACGTCGTCCTCGGCTTCGTTCTTGAGATCGGTCGCTTCGGCGATCAGCTTGGCGAGCTCGGCATGGGACTCGCCAGCGGCAGCGACGCGTTCGGCCAGCGTCGGCGGCTTGTCGGCGGCGCAGCCGGAGAGGGCGATGATCGACGCGACGCCGGCAACGCACAGGCAGAATGAGCGGGAACGGGAAGCGAATCCGGACATGAGGGGCCCCTCCTTGCGGGCGGCCGCACCATATCGCAGGCCGGCTCCTCGGCGCAGGACCACGGCGGGATGCCGACGTCGAAAAGTGGTCGACCGGGCCCCGTGCCTTCGGCAAACTCCGGTCGCGATTCGACCCGAAGCGGGATCGAGTCCGAACCCCGCGGCGCTCGATCGCAAAGGAATGAACCCCCATGTTGGATCCGAAAACCGTCGACGACTTCCAGTTCGCCGGCCAGGACATCCCCTGGCTCGTCTCCCACTGGGCGAAGTACAAGCCGGACCATCCCTTCCTGATCTGGGAGCCGAAGGGCGGGGCGAGTCGGACCTGGACCTACGCCGAGTTCGAGCGTGAGGTCGCGAACGTCGCGGCCGGGCTCGCCGCCCGCGGTGTCGAGAAGGGCGACAAGATCCTGATCCATGCCGAGAACTGTCCGGAGGCGGTCCTGTCCTGGTATGCCTGCGCGCGCCTCGGCGCCGTCGGCGTCACGACGAATACCCGCAGCGCCGGCGCCGAGATCGAATACTTCGCCGAGCATACCCGCTGCGTCGGGGGCATCACCCAGCCGCAATTCGCGAAGGTCGTGAAGGAGAACGCGAAGAAGCTCCGCTTCCTCGTCGTGACCGAAGACAACTCGGGCGAGGCTGCGACCGCCGACGAGAAGGCCCACGGGCTCGAGTCCTTCTCGGCGCTGCGCGGCGACGGGGCTGCGCTCCCGACGCGCCCCGCCGATCCGATGGCGCCGGCCGGCATCATGTTCACGTCCGGCACGACCTCGCGCCCCAAGGCCGTCGTCCATACCCACGCGAACGCGCTCTGGGCGAGCCGCATGGGCCCCGCCAACATCGACATGAAGACCGACGACACCTACCTCGTCTACCTGCCGTTCTTCCACGTGAATGCCCAGAGCTGGTCGTTCTGGACGACGCTGGGCGCCGGGGGCACCGTCGTGCTCCAGCCGAAATTCTCCGCCTCCCGCTTCTGGGAGGTCGTGATGAAGCACGGCGTGACCCACATCTCGCTGATCCCCTTCGTCTTCAAGGCGGTCGCGGGCCAGGCGATGCCGAAGCACAAGCTCAAGGTCGGCGTCTTCGGCCTGATCATGCCCGACCTCGAGAAGATGATGGGTTGCCGCGTGATGGCGGCCTGGGGCATGACCGAGACGGTGATCCACGCGACGCGCAACGACTGGCTCCAGACCTACCCGATCGGCTCGATGGGCAAGCCGACCCCCGGCTACGAGTTCGCGATCGTCGATCCCGACACCGAGCGCCCGTGTCGCGCCGGGGAGGTCGGCGAGCTCTGGATCCGCGGCCGCCGCGGCATCCAGCTCTTCCTCGAATACTTCGACAACCCCGACGCCATGAAGAAGTCGTTCACCGAGGACGGCTGGTTCAAGACCGGCGATCGGGTCGTGCTCGGGGCCGAGGGCAACTTCTTCTACAAGGAGCGCGACAAGGATGCGCTCAAGGTCGGCGGCGAGAACGTCTCGGCTCGCGAGGTCGAGGACTGCTGTCGCGAGGTCGGCGGCATCGCCGACGTCGCCGTCGTCGGTCGCAAGCACGAGATGCTCGATCAGGTCCCGGTCGTCTTCGTGATCCGCGCGCCGGGCGAGAAGCGCTCGGAGGAGGAGCACGCGGCGGCGATCCTGGCCCAGTGCAACGCGAAGCTCGCCGACTTCAAGCGCCCGCGCGCGGTCTACTTCCGTGACGAGTTCCCGACGGCGACCCTCGAGAAGGTCGCGAAGAACAAGCTGCGCGAGATCGCGGACGAGATGCCCGATCCCAGCGCGGACAAGCGCTGAGCGCGCGGGCGCGCGAGCGCCCGAAAGGAGCGAAAATGGCTGATTCCGTCTCGCGTCCGGACATCCTGTCCGCCCTGAAGATCCCCGCCGAGATCCGCGCCGACGCCGAGGCGCTGATCGCGCGCTCGGCGGGCGCTGTCTGGCAGCGACCCGGGCTCTCCCAGGACAGGCGCAGCCTCATGTCGCTCTCGACGCTGGGCGCCCTCGGTCGCTGGGACCAGTTCCGCGTCCACGTCGGCATGGCCCTCGACAACGGCCTCACGCGCCTCGAGATCTGCGAGGTCATCCTGCAGCTCGGCATCTACGCCGGCATGCCGGCGGCCGTCAGCGGCTTCCAGATCGCGACGGAAGTCTTCGCTCAGCGCGACGCCTAGCAGGGGGCTGAGGTCCGGAGGAGCGAGGCCGTACCAGGTGCCCGGGCGGGGCCTCGCGGCACTCGAATGTCGGACCGGACGCGTCGGGAACGCTGACCAAAGTACGACCGACGTGCTGCGCGCCGGTCACTCCGATCTCGCGCCACGAGGCCCCGCCCGGCCACTCGGTGCGCCTGCGCCCTCCGGGTTTCGGGGCTCGGTCACGGCTTCGCGACTACGCGGCCGAAGGTCTTGCGGTCGGCGAGGTCTTCGAGGGCCGCGGGGATCTCGGCGAAGGAGATGACGCGGCTCGTCGTCGCGTGGTAGCGGCCGCTCGCGACGAGGGCCATCAGGTCGTCGTGGGCCTTCTGTTCGATCTCCATCAGCCTGGGGCCGTAGCCCGAGCCCATGCAGACGCCGACGAGGGTCCAGTTCTGGACGTAGAACTCGGTCGGATGGATCGGGATCAGGCCGCCGGCGTGGCCGCAGAGCAGATGGCGCCCTTCGACGCGCAGGAGCGGTCGCGCGAGGCGGCCCGGCTCGCCCTGGACGAAGTCGACGATGACGTCGATGGCGTTCTCGCCGACGGCGCGCTTCACCGCGGCGACGAAGTCCTCCTGCCCGGAGTCGATCGCGAGCTCGGCGCCCAGCTTGCGCGCGAATCCGACCTTCTCCGGGCCCCGCGCGACCGCGATCACGCGGCAGCCCGCCGCCGCGCAGAGCTGGACCGCCGACGAGGGCACGCCGCCCGCCGCCCCGAGCACGAGCACCGTCTCCCCCGCCTGGACCCGGCCACGGCGGTGGACCGCGTGATAGGCGGTATGCGCCGGGATCACGAAGCCCGCTGCGTCCTCGTCGCTCATCGACGCGGGGACCTCCCAGATCGTCGGCAGCGCCATCACGGTATGGGATGCGAAGCTGCCGAAGGGCTGCGGCGTGAAGCCCATCACGCGCTTTCCGATCAGATGGCACAGGGAGGGGGTCGCGTCCTCGACGATCCCGACCGCCTCCTGGCCCGAGATGTAGGGCCGCACGACCGGAGCCGGGTAGTGGCCGGTCGCCATCGTGTGGTCGGGGGTCGCGAGGGCCGCCGCGAGCACACGCACGAAGGCGTAGTGGTCGACGGCGGGCTCGCCGTCGCGTCGCGGACGCAGACCTTCGATGTCCATCGCCATGCGACCGAGGGCCGCGTGGCTCGGTTGCTCGAACTCCTCCCAGCGGAAGACGTCTCTCGGCAGCCCCTTGTCCCGGACGACCCAACCCTTCATGCCCGCTCCTTTCCGATTCCGAAGCATGCCCGCCCGAGCCCTCGCGCGTCCGAACGGAACGCGTCGGCGGGCGTGCGCCGAATTGTCTGCTAGGCGGTCGGCAGCGTCAGCTCGACCGTGCCGCTCGCGTGAAGGCCGAGCTCGTTGACCGCCTGCAATGCGACCTCGAGCACCCGCTCGCGGTCTTCGATGCGCTCGCTCGCGACCCGACCGTCGAAGCGCAGCGTCGTTCCCGGCGTGGCGGGCCCCCCGAGCCGGATCTGGATGCGGCGGAGCCGGGCCTCGCTCCCGGCCCAGTCGGTCACGTAGCGCGCGACGTAGCCGTTCGTCGTCAGGATGTTCATGAAGACGTCGGGGGCTCCCTGCTTGCGGGCGTAGTCGCGGTCGTGATGGACGGGCATGAAGTCCCGCGTCGCGATCGCGCCGGCGACGATCCGCGTCGTCGTGACGGGTAGAGCGAAGCTCGGGAGCACCGCGCCCGGAGCCGTGGGGGCCGCGGCGGCGGGCGAGGCGGAAGCCGCCGCCGATCGCTCCTTTCCGGCCCCGCCCGCTTCCGCCGCAGGCCGGCCCGGGGCGAACTTGAAGATGCGGAAGCGCTGGCGGCCGACGAGCTCGTCGCGCCCCGCGAAATAGCTCGTCATCCAGGTGACGAAATAACCGGTGCCGAGTCCGGTCGTCTTGCGCTCGGAGATCGACTCGAGGGCCGAGGTCGAATGCAGCTGGTCCCCCGGCCTCAGGTAGCGGAGGAACTCGAGCTCGGAATTGGTCGCGAGCGTGCCGGGCAGTCCGGCCTGCGCGAGCGCGACGAAGGGACTCCCCGGGTCCATCTCGGAGGAGGAGCCGCCGCGCTCGGCGATGCCCTCGAGCCGCGGGCGCCCCATCGTCCAGGTCTGCAGCATGGCGGGCGGCGCGACGAGGCCGCCGAAGCGACTCGCTCGGGCGCGCTCTTCGTCGAGGTAGATCGGATTGTGGTCGTCGAGGGCGTCGACCCAATGGCGGATCATCGGGAGATTCACGGGATCCGGTGCGATGGCCGGACCGCCGCTGCTCATCGGCTTGCCGATCCAGGGCTCGAGGCTCGCGCGCAGCGGATCCTCGTCGTTCGGCGTCATCGGTTTGCTTCCTTCGGATCGGGATCGAGGGGGCGAAAGCTCCCGGCGAGCTTCGCGCCGTGTGATCGCGCTGGCAATGGGGAGCGCCTCGCGTAGCATCGCTTCGGACACCAGACGGGGAGGAGACCACATGCGTCGGAAGGACGGTTCGGGCGAAGTCGCAGGCGAGCTCGGGGGCATGGTTTCGGGCCGGCGGACGGACGAATCGCGTCGCGCGGTGCGGAGCGGATTCGGGGCTGCCGTCGTCGCGCTCGGGGTGCTCGTCATGGCTCCCGGGCCGAGTCGCGCCGCCGAGGTCGTCGCCGCGGCTCCGACGGCCCCCGCGGTTTCGGCTGCGCCGACCGCTCCTGCGGCCGGGGCCGCGCAGGCGGCCCCGATGGGCGCCCGCTTCGAGAAGCTCGAGAGCGTGCAGGCCTTCGACGCGCTGATGGCCACCCTCGGCGAGATGCGCACGATGATCCTCACCGACGCGACGAGCGAACGGGAAGCCGCCGAGGGCATGCGCTTCCTGCTCCGCACGCTCGCGATGTCCCAGGACGTCTCGGGCGACGGCTATCCCCGCGCCCCGCACTTCGCGCGCATGGACACGCCGCGGCGCAAGCTCGGCGGCGACAACCCGAACGCCGAGTACGACAACTTCGCCTGGAACGGCGCCTACGACTACCGGATCACCGGCAATCGAGGAACCCTCGACCACCTCTCGTTCACCGTCCTGCTGCGCGGCGAGAATGGCCGCAGCCGGGCGCTCGGGTACGTGAACGAGCGCCAGCTCGAAGCCGCCCCGGATGGAAGCTTCACGCTCTGGCTCACGGCGAAGAAGCCGACGCAGCCCGGCGTCTGGATCAAGACCGGGCCCGGAGACGGCTCGGTGCTCGTGCGCCAGTACGTCGGCGACCGGGGAAAGGAGGCGTTGGCGACCTATCGGGTCGAGGTCGTGGGCCGCGAGCCCCTGGATCCGCTCCCGCCCTCGACGGACGCCGAGGTCGCCCACGGCATCCGCATGACGCTCTCGGCGATGAACGGCCTCGGACGGCTGCACCACTACGTGACGCCGCGACTGGGCGAGTCGCCGAACCAGTTCCGATTGATGAACAGCGATGATTTCGGCGCCGACATCAGCAGCATCGACAACCTCTACGTGATCGGGACCTACGAGATCGAAGAGGACGAGGCCCTCGTCGTCGAGGTCGAGCGCCTCGACGTCCGCTACTGGAACTTCGCGATCGAGAATCCCTGGCACGAGTCCGTCGACTACGCGCAACGCAAGACCGCCCGGACCCACGACGACGTCACGGTCGATCCCGACGGCAAGGTCCGCTTCGTGATCGCCCACGCGCGGACCGACCACCCGAACTACCTCGAGACGGCCGGTCATCGCCGCGGCTTCATGACGTTCCGCTGGGTCGGCGAGCGCGACACGAAGGCGCCGCTGCCGAAGGTCACGAAGGTCTCCGTCTCGAAGGCCGCCGCGGAGGCCCGACGGGCCGGCGCAAAGCGTTAGTCCGGCAGGGCCGTCGAACGGATCGATGCTCTTGTGTCGGGAGGCGTCGGGAGGCGTCGGGAGGCGTCCGGAGGCGCGCGAAAGCGCCCGCGCTCAGGCGCGCTGGCTGACGACCGGCTCCCAGGTCATCAGCCAGGCGTCTGCCGGCTCGAGCGCGCGTGCCTCGTCCGCCCCGACGGTCGTCCCGAAGATCGTCTGATAGGGCGGCAGCGGCGACATGCCGGCGGCGACGCGAGTCGGCGAAGCCTTGAGCAGACCGGCGCCGGGTGGCGTCTTCTCGGCGGTCGCGAAGACGGCGAGATGGTGGCCCGCACCGCGCCCTGCGGCGTCGCTCGTCGCGAGCCAGCGCACCGGGGCCCCGATCGCGTCGTTGGGCAGGTCGGTCCACCACGTCCGTGCCGGCGGCGCGCTCGCGGGCGAGCGCCAATCGTTCTGGATCGTCGTGAGCGAGCCGACCTCCTCGAGCAGGGCCCCGCGCACGCTCGCCACCCCGACCAGCATGATCGCGAAGCGCACCGAGGCGACCTCGCTGCCGGCGCGACCCGCCTCGCGCAGGGCCTGGGCCCGCGGTCCGATGTAGGCCCAGGCCTCGGTCTCGGAGCCGAAGCGCGCCTCCCAGAGCGCGAGATAGGGGGCGGGGCGGTGGCCCGGACCGACGGCGCGGAAGCGATGGACGGCGAGGAAGGAGCCGTTCTCGAGGGCGTCGGGGCCGTGGATCTCGTCGTACCAGCGGTTGAACTCCGACTCGTGCTCGGGCGTCGGGTTCGCGAAGACGACGAAGACCGAGTTGGGCGTCGTGGGATCGAGCTGCATGCGCATGGGGACCTCGGCTCGGGACTGTGGGGGGATGGGGTGGGGGAGCTCGAGATCGCTTCGATCAGGGCTCCTTTGGCGCGTGCGACGTCTTTTCGAGGGGATTGTCGCGCAGGTGGTGCGTCAGGTTGCCCTGAAGATCGCCGAGGATGAGGCGGTCGGTGAAGCACCAGGCGCCCTCGATTCTCTCGAAGCTGTCGTGGTAGCGGCCGGCGATCACGCATTGCAGGGGCAGGCTGCTCGTGCCCTGGTAGACGGTGAAGTAGGAGCGGGTGCGGGCGCGGCGACCGTCGGGATCGAGCTCGAGGATCGTGTTGGTCGTGACGTGCTTGGTCCGCAGCGTGCCGTCCTCGTGGATCTTGTCGTGGCGGGTCTTGAGGGCGTAGACCTCGTCGTAGCCGAACAGCGACTGGCCGCCCTGCACGCGATAGCCCGAATGCCGGAAGAGCTCGGAGACGGCGACGAAGTCGGCGGCGTCCTGCAGCTCGCAGTAGAGATGGAGGAGGTTCAGGATCTCGCGTTCGTCGGCGTGCATCGGGCCTCCCTTCGTCGGAGCCAGAAAACGACTTCCCGGGGCGGGTGTCAAGTCGAGGCGAGCGGATTGTCGCGGGTGTGCTCCGACATGTCGCCGATCAGGTCGACCTGGATCAGGCGATCCGTGAAGCGCCACGCGCCGTCGGGCCGCTCGAACGCGTCGTGGTAGCGGCCCGCGGCGATGCACTGGAGCGGCAGTCGCGTGGTCGCCTGGTAGACGACGAAGTAGGAGCGCGCTCGCGCGCGCTGTCCGTCGGGCGCGAGCTCGAGGAAGGTGTTCGTGGTGACGTGCTTCGTGCGCAGCGTGCCGTCCTCGTGGACCCGATCATGGCGGCGCTTCAGGGCGAGGACGGCGTCGAAGCCGTGGGCCGTGGGTCCGTTCGCGATGCGGAAGGCCGCGTCGCGGAAGAGCGCGGCAACGGCCTCGAAGTCGGCCGCGTCCTGGAGCTCCGCGTAGCGGTGGATCAGATTCAGGATCTGGCGTTCGTCGGAGAGCATCGGGGCGCCTCTTCTCGCACAGGGGCGGCCGCAGCGTAGCGCGCGAGGCAGCCCGCTCGGCGCGCTTGCGACGCGCGGGGGTGGTCGATAGCGTCGGGTCTGCCCCCCCCGTCCGCGACACTCCCCTGGGCGGATCTTCGGGGCCGAAAACGGAGATCCTGCGTGTCGACTGCTGCCCGAGGTTCGAATTCCCATCGCCCTGCCGACCGGAAGGTCGCGTTCGTGTCCGGCGCGAGCCGCGGCATCGGCAAGGCGATCGCCGTCGAGCTCGCCCACGCGGGCTACGACGTCGCGATCACGGCGCGGACCGTCCACGAAGGCGAATCCCGGGAGCACAGCTCGACGATCAAGCGCTCGGACACGACGCCGCTGCCCGGCTCCCTCGACTCGACCGCGGCGCTGATCGAGGCGGCGGGCGTGCGCTGCATGAGCGTGCCGGCGGACATCCTCGATCATCCGTCGCTCGTCTCGGCCGTCGACCGCGTGATCGCGGAGTGGGGCCAGATCGACGTCCTCATCAACAACGCCCGCTACATCGGCCCGGGCCACATGGACCTGATCGTCGATACGCCGATCCGCGTCCTGCGCGACCACCTCGAGGGCAACGCCCTCGCCCCGCTCGTGCTGATCAAGACCGTCGTGCCCCACATGGTGAAGCGCAAGCAGGGGACCGTCATCAACATCACCTCGACCGTCGCCTACGAAGATCCGAGCGAGCCGGCGGGCAAGGGCGGCTGGGGCCTCGGCTACGGCTTCAGCAAGGCCGCGCTCCACCGCATCGCCGGCATCCTCGCCGTCGAGCTGCGCGAGACCGGCGTCCGTGCCTACAACATCCAGCCCGGCTACGTCGCGACCGAGCGGATCGCCCAGGACATGAAGGCCTTCGGCTTCGACGCGTCGACGGGGGCGCCGGCGGCGGTGATCGGCAAGGTCTGCCGCTGGCTGCTCGAGTCGCCCGACGCGCCGAAGCGCAACGGCGAGACGATCCAGGGCCAGGAGCTGTGCAGCGAGCTCGGGCTCCTGCCGGGCTGGTCGCTCGCGCCCGCCGCGCGTTAGGCGAGTCGGTCCGGGAGCGAGCGGCTCCGAATGCGAGCCGGTCCCAACGAGAGGAGTGCCGCATGGCGGGTATCAAGCTCGAGGAGATGGAGACCCGGTCGGGCTTCATGAAGGGCAAGAAGCCCGAGAAGGTGACGCTGCTCCCCGATCCGCCCCGGGCGAAGCGGCATCTCCCGATCATCTCGACCGACGACCATCTCGTCGAGCCGCCGGAGATGTTCGAGGGGCGGCTGCCGACGAAATTCGCCGAGCAGGCGCCGCGGGTCGTCGAGAATCCCTCCGGCGGCCAGGCCTGGCTCTACGACGGAAAGCTGAATCCCCAGATCGGCCTCGCAGCCGTCGCGGGGCGGCCGATCGAGGAATGCTCCTACGAGCCCGTCCGCTTCGACGAGATGCGCCGCGCCTCCTTCGACGTCCACGCGCGCATCCGCGACATGGACCTCGACGGCGTCTACGCCTCGGTCTGCTTCCCGTCGGCGATGGCGGGCTTCTGTGGCCACCGGCTGCAGCTCGGCGTGAAGGATCCGGCGCTCGCGCTGGCGACGGTGCGCGCGTTCAACGACTGGCATCTCGAGGCGTGGGCCGGGGCGTATCCCGAGCGCTTCATCCCCTGTCAGATCCCCTGGCTGCTCGATCCGAAGCTCGCGGCGGAGGAGGTCCGGCGCAACGCGGCGCGGGGCTTCAAGGCGATCTCGTTCAGCGAGAATCCCGAGCCGCTCGGCCTCCCGTCGATCCACACGGGCTACTGGGACCCGCTGCTCGCCGCCTGCGAGGAGACGGACACCGTCGTCTGCCTCCACGTCGGCTCTTCGGGCTCGACGCCCAACACCTCGAGCGACGCCCCCGGCGATTGCATCGGCGTCCTCTTCTTCGGCTACGCGATGTTCTCCGCGGTCGACTGGCTCTACTCGAAGATCCCGGTGCGCTTCCCGAACATCAAGATCTGCCTCTCCGAGGGCGGCGTCGGCTGGGTCGCGGGCCTGATGGATCGCCTCGACCACGTCGGGAAGTACCAGGCGATCTACGGGACCTGGGAGAACATCCCGCTGACGCCGCGCGAGGTCCTGCAGCGCAATTTCTGGTTCTGCTCGCTCGAAGAGGCGTCCGCCTACGACGTGCTCTCGCACATCGGGGTCGATCACGTGACCCTCGAGACCGACTATCCCCACCTCGACGGGACCTGGCCCGACTCGCAGGCCGTCATCTGGCGGCATCTCTCGAAGCTGCCGCGAGCCGACGCCGAGAAGGTCGCCTGGCGCAACGCGGCGAAGCTGTTCCGGCATGCGGTGCCGGATCGGGTCGCGGCCGACCCGGAGAAGTGGTGAGCATGCGCGCCGAGCTCGTGATCCGCGGCGGTCTCGTCGTCGACGGTCTCGGTACGCCGGGCCGGATCGCCGACGTCGCCGTCACCGGCGGCCGCATCGTCGCCGTCGGGCCGGACCTCGAGGGCGAGCGCGTCGTCGACGCCCGCGGCCGCGTCGTCGCCCCGGGCTTCTTCGACATGCATACGCATTACGACGCCCAGGTCTTCTGGGATCCGGGACTCACGTCCTCCTGCTGGCACGGCGTCACCTCCGTCGTCGCCGGCAACTGCGGCTTCTCCCTCGCCCCGACCCGGCCCGCGCAGCGCCAGGCGATGGTCCGGACGCTCCAGGCCGTCGAGGACATGTCGGAGAAGATGCTCGACGCCGGCATCGACTGGCGCTTCGAGACCTTCGGCGAGTATCTCGCGCTGATCGAGGACCGCGGCACGATCCTCAACTACGGCTGCTATGTCGGCCACAGCCCCGTCCGCCTCTTCGTGATGGGCGACGCGGGCTACGAGCGCGAGGCGACCGACGCGGAGATCGCGCGGATGCGCGAGGTCGTCGCGGAGAGCATGCGCGCAGGCGCCCTGGGCTTCGCGTCGAGCTTCTCGGCGAACCACCGCGGGGATCGCGGCCTCCCTGTCCCGTCGCGCAACGGGACGAAGGAAGAGTTCGTGGCGCTCGCGAGCGTGCTCGGCGAGCTCGGCTACGGCGCCGTCTCGTACGCCCCGGGCGTGCCCGTCTCCTGGCGCGACAGCTACGCGATCCAGCCCGCGATCGGGCGCCCGCTCTCCTGGACGCCGATGCTCACGACCTATCCCGAGCGCGACTACCGCCAGATGATGAAGACCCACGCCGAGGGCCTCGCGCGCGGCGCCGACGTCCATCCCCAGATCACGTGCCTGCCCCTCAAGCTCCAGTTCCGGATGGACAACCCGTACTACTTCCGGACGGTGCCGATCTTCCTCGAGCTGCTCGGCCATCCGCCGAGCGAGTTCCCGCGCTTCTACCGGGATCCGAAGTGGCGGGCCGAGGCGGTGCGCCAGGTTCCGGACGTGAAGCCGCCGGTCGTCTGGGAGAAGTTCGTCGTCGCCGAGACGAAGAAGCATGCCGCGCTCGTCGGGCGCGACGTCGCCTCGCTCGCGAAGGAGCGGGGCTGCAGCGAGATCGACGTCCTCTGCGATCTCTCCCTGGACGACGATCTCGAGACGCGCTTCCTCGTCGTGCTCTCGAACGACGAGGACGGACCGGTCGCGGAGCTGATGACCCAGCCCGGCGCGGTCTTCGGCCAGTCGGACGCCGGGGCCCACGTCGCACAGCTCTGCGACGCCAACATGCCGACCGAGCTGCTCGCCTACTGGGTCCGCGATCGAAAGGTCTTCACCCTCGAGCGCGCGATCCAGAAGCTCACGAGCGAGCTCGCCGATTTCTACGGCATCGCCGACCGCGGTCGCATCGTGCCGGGGGCGGCGGCGGATCTCGTCGTGTTCGACCTCGAGACCATCGATCCCGGGCCGCTGCGGCGGGTGCGCGATCTGCCGGGGGACGAGGAGCGGCTCATCGCCGATCAGCCGAAGGGCATCGAGCACGTCTTCGTGAACGGTGTCGCGATCACGCAGGATGGCCGCTCGCTGGTCGGCGAGCTCGCGAGCCGGCCCGGGCAGATCCTGAGAGCCGGGGGACCCGGGGCGAACGGATCGGCCGGGAGCTCGGCGAGTCGAATGGGCAGGAGCGCATCATGAAGGCCGTCGTCTGTCGTGGGCCCGGGAAGGTCGCCGTCGAGCAGATCGACGATCCGAAGCCGAAAAGCGGCGAGGTCAAGATCCGCATCGCCGCCGTCGGCGTCTGCCATACGGATCTGAACTTCACCTCGGGCAACGTGCCCGTCCCGTTCCCGATCGTGCTCGGCCACGAAGGGGCGGGCGTCGTCGTCGAGGTCGGCCCCGAAGTCCGCGGGATCCGCGTCGGAGACCACGTCCTCTGCTCGATCATCGGGCCCTGCGACGCCTGCTTCCAGTGTCTCCACGACGAGCCCGCGCTCTGCGAGGGCGCGCCGATGTTCACGGGCAAGATGCTCGACGGCACGACGCGGCTCTCGAAGGCCGGCGAGGCGATCCACACGCTCCACTATCAAGGCTCGTACGCCGAGTACGCCGTCGTCCCCGAGCGCTTCGTGACGAAGATCCGCGACGACGCGCCGCTCGAGATCGTCTGCGGCCTCGCCTGCGGCGTGTCGACGGGGCTCGGCGCGGCGATCCACCGCGCGAAGGTCCTGCCCGGCTCGAGCGCCGTCGTGATCGGTTCGGGCGGGGTCGGCCTCTCGACGATGATGGGCGCGCGTTTTCGCGGGGCGACGACCGTCGTCGCCGTCGACAAGCTCGCCCACAAGGCGAAGAAGGCGGTCGAGCTCGGCTTCGCGACCCACGCGATCGACGCGTCCTCGACCGACGTCGTGAAGGCGGTCCAGGACCTGACCGCCGGACGCGGTGCCGACTACGGCTTCGACGCGGTCGGCGTCCCGGGAACCCTCGAGCAGACGATCGCCGCGACCCGGCCCGGGGCGACGGTCGTCGTGATCGGCCGCGCGATGGGCTCGGTCGAGCTCCGGGTCGAGACCTCGGCGCTGCTGCGCCACCGGACGCTCACGGGCACCTTCGGCGGCTCGATCCATCCCCGCCGCCACCTGCCCGAGTTCGTCGAGCTCTGCATGCAGGGCCGCCTGAATCTCGCGGGCATCCTCGACACCCGTTATTCCCTCGACGAGGCACCGCGCGCCCTCGACGACCTCCATCACGGCCGCGTCACCCGCGGCGTGATCGTTCTTTGACTTCAGCGAGAGGCGCTGCGTAGCTCCAGCAAGGGGCGCCGCGCGCGAGGAGATCGGTCCATGGCGGGCTCCATCACCTTCGACGAGATCGAGACGAAAGAGGGCTTCTTCAAGGCCAGCGCCAAGCCCGAGAAGATCGACTGGCTCCCCGATCCGCCGCGCCAGACGCGCCATACGACGCTCATCTCCGTCGACGACCACCTCGTCGAGCCGCCCCATATGTTCGAGGGCCGGGTCGAGAAGCGCTTCGCCGACCAGGCGCCGCGGGTCCAGACCGAGGACGACGGCCGCAGCGAGTACTGGCTCTGGAACGGCAAGAAGCATCACAAGGTCGGCCTCAACGCCGTCGTGGGAAAGCCGCTCCACCAGCGGACCTTCGATCCCGCCCGCTTCGACGAGATGCGCCGCGGCGCATGGGATATCCACGCGCGCGTCCGCGACATGGACCTCAACGGCGTCTACGCCTCGGTCTGCTTCCCGTCGTCGCTCCCCGGCTTCGCCGGCCAGCGCTACCAGCTCGACGTCCCCGACCGCGAGCTCGCCCGCGCCGTCGTGCGCGCCGCGAACGATTGGCACCACGAGGAGTGGGCCGGGACCTATCCCGGTCGGATCATCCCGCTGCAGCTCCCGTGGCTGCTCGATCCGAAGGAGGGCGCCGCCGAGATCCGCGCCAACGCGAAGCGGGGCTTCTCCGCCGTGACCTTCCCGGAGCTCCCCGAGCGCCTCGGCCTCCCGTCGCTCCATACGGGCTACTGGGATCCCTTCATGGCCGCCTGCGAGGAGACCGGCACCGTGATCTGCCTCCACGTCGGCTCGTCCTCGACGGCGCCGACGACCTCCTCCGGCGCGCCTTCGGACACGGTGGGCGTGCTCTTCTTCGGCTGGGCCATGTTCGCGGCGATCGACTGGCTCTACTCGAAGATCCCGGTGCGCTTCCCGAACATCAAGATCTGTCTCTCCGAGGGCGGCATCGGTTGGGTCGCCGGGCTCCTCGATCGCCTCGACCACGTCGCGCGCTACCAGCGGATCTTCGGGACATGGGAGGGCATCGCGATGACGCCGCGCGAGGTCATGCAGCGCAACTTCTGGTTCTGCACCATCGACGATCTCGCCGGCCTCGAGCAGCGCCACCACATCGGCGTCGACCATCTGCTCCTCGAGTCGGACTATCCGCATCAGGACGGCACCTGGCCCGACACCCAGTCGATCGTCTGGAGCCAGATCGGGAAGTTTCCCGCGGCCGAGATCGAGCGGATCGCGTGGCGCAACGCGTCCGAATTGTTCCGGCACCCGGTCCCGGCGGAGATCGTGGCGAATCCTGACGCGTTCTGAACGCGATTGTTCGATCACCGCGGTCTCACAAGGCGCGACCGGCGCGGCACTCGGGGCGCGAATGGCTCGCCCTTGGCACGGTCGGCGTTGCTTCTCGACGTCAGGCAATGTTGCGACCGACTCGGCAGATCGGGCTTCGGGCTGCGCTTTACTTCGCGCCCCGAGTGCCGCGTCGGTCGCGCCTTGTGAGTATCGGTTTGTCTGGCGAATCGCCGTGCTCCGACCCGCTCGCTATGGGACGGAGTGGTTCGAGCCGGGCGGGGTAGGGATCAGTTCGAGATGAAGAAGTCGCCTTCGACATCGGAGGTGGGGGAGTCGAGCTCCTCGAGGAATCGGGCGCGGATGCCTTCGAGGATGGTCTCGGGGTCCTGCGCGTAGCCCGTCGACAGAGCGCGAGCGACGTGTCGTGCCGTGTCGGCGAGGATCTTGCCCCAGGCCGCTTCCTCGGGGACGTCCGTCGACTCGACGTACATCCCGACCTTGATCGAGCAGTGCAGCCCTTCGCTTGCGATCCAGACGCGCAACATTTCGACCGCGTCGGGATCCTCCAGCGCAGCAGGCGGAATCGGGCGCTGATTCAGCCTGGCCATTCGGTCGCCCATCGCGTTCTCCCGGCTTCGAGATCTCCCAATGTTGGGACGTGCCCGCCCGGATCGCCACCGACGACAGCCCTCGCGGGTTCATCGAGTCGCCGGAGAGGACTCAGCCGAAGCCGCTTCGAAGCGCGAAGACCCACTCTGGTAGGGCGAGAGCGCGAGCGACGTGTCCTTCTCCTGGACTCGAATCGCCCACCGATCCCCGTGCCCGAATCCGATCAGCACCCCAGCGAGCGACCGGCGCGGTGCTCGGGGCGCGAAGTAAAGCGCAGCCTGAAGTTCGCCCCATCCAGTCGGTCGCAGACGCGACCACAACCGAGAAGCGATGATGGCCGTGCCAAGGGCGAGCCATTCGCGCCCCGAGTGCCGCGTCGGTCGTGCCTTGTGAGACGCCCTAATCGGACCCCGCCTCGACGTACTCGGTCGGCAGATACGACTCCGGCAGCCGGTAGAAGTCGATCGCGTTGTCCCAGAGGATCTTGCGCTTGCTTTCGTCCGAGAGCAGGTCCTTCGGCAGCTCGAGGAAGTGCTTCGTCGCCTCCGGGTACTTCGAGTCCGGATGGGGGAAGTCGCTCTCGAAGACGATGTGGTCGTTGCCGAGCCAGCGGATCACGTCGGCGACGAAGGGGTCCTCGCATTCGGTCGTCGTCCAGCAGTTGCGCTTGAAGTATTCGGTCGCGCTCATCGTCAGCTCGGGGAACTCCTTGGCGCCGGCCAGCTCGAGCTGCTCGTCGATGCGGTGGAGCCAGGAGGGGACCCAGCCGCAGCCGGCCTCGAGGTAGCCGCAGCGGAGCTTCGGGAAGCGCTCGAAGACGCCGTGGACGAGCATCGAGAGCATGGCATTCATGGCCTCGTGGGGATGGACCACGGTGTGCCACTCGGTGAAGGTGAAGAAGCGGTTCGAGCCCTCGCTCTCGGTCGCGAAGCCCATGAACTCGTGGGTCGCGAAGGCACAGTCGAGGCTCTCGATCAGCGCGTAGATCGGGTCGTAGTAGCGGTCGCCGAGGTTGCGCCCGTTCAGGAAGTTCGGGCGGGCCCAGAAGCTGCGGTGGCCGAGCACGTGGTAGGCGTACTCGATCTCCTCGATCGCGCGCTTGACGTCGCCCAGCGCGATCGGCGAGGCGGTGAGCACGCGGCCGCCGGAGGTCTCGCGCATCTCCTGGCCCCAGCGGTTGTAGGCGCGCACCATGGCCGCCTGCAGGTCCGGGTCGATGCCGTCGAACCAGAGGTCGTACTCGGGGCCGTAGATGACGGCGAGGTCGATGCCCTCCCGGGCCAGAGCCTTTGCGACGCGCTCGCCGCTGAAGCCCTTCGTGATGAGGTCGCCGTACTGTTCGACCATGTCCTCGTGGGTCCAGTCGATCGCCTTCTGGAACTGGCCGTAGAGGGAGGTCGGATGCTGCGTGTAGCGGCCGTCGACCATCACCGGGTTGTAGTGCTGCAGGCCGGCGGGATCGCGGACCTCGATCCGGGAGACGTGCTTCTTGTCGAGGTATTTGAACCAGAGATCGCGGGGATAGACGACGTGGGCGTCGGCGTCGAAGACCTTGAATCCGTTGCGCATCGATGAGGCTCCAGGGGCTCGGGCATTGCAGGGGAAGTGGTTCCGGAGGGATCCGGCGTCGCCGTCCCGCTGGAGGATAGAGATTCGCTCGCGCGATGGGAGTCGCTTCGTGGCGTCGCGATGATTCAGCGGCGGGCTGGACGTCCCGAGGCGTCAGTCTCCGCGCCGGCCCCGAACCCGGCGCCTTCGTTCGAGCGTCCAGATCAGGAGGAGGGGAGCCGCGAGCGGCAGCGCGCCGGTCGGCTCCGGGACATAGGCCTGGTCGATCTGGGTCGACGAGGCAGCTCCGGTCGCGTCGTCGCGGGTGGCCGAGACGAAGACCTTGACCGATTGCGCTCCGGGCGGGGCGAGCGAGGCGCCGCCCCCGAGCCTGCGCCAGGTGCGGTCGGGCGGGCTCGTTCCGAGGAGGTCGATCCGCAGGACCCCCCCGACGCAGCTCGTCGACGAGCTCCAGAGGCCGAGGAGGTAGCCCGGGAGGGCGCCCTCGGTGCGGAGATAGGCGGAGAGCTCGTAGTACTCGCCCGCCTCGACCGCCACACAGCCCGACTCGAGCCAGCCTTCGACCGAGAGGCTGCCGCTCGGCGGGCTCGTCACCTGACCGGATCCCGAGATCGTCGACGCGTCGGGATCGTCCGCGACCCAGCTGCACACGCCGAGGTTCGTACAGCTCCAGGTCTCGAGGCTCGAGTCGAAGTTCGGGTTGAGCAGCTCGTTCGAGATCGCGGGCGGGGGGCCGTCGCCGTCGAAGACCGGATCCCCGTCGAGGGTGTAGATCGGGTCGAGCTCCGTCTCGCAGAGCATCGCGCCGGCCGAGACCGGAGAGATGTTGGGACCGAGGCCGAAGGACAAGGCGTCCTCGGTCCCGTTCAGCGCGCCCACCTGGAGATCGGCGACACCCTCGCCGAAGCGCTCGAAGATCTGGCTGGTCGAGAAGTTCAGCAGGTTGATCGGGGTCTGGGCCTCTTCGAAGACCGCGAAGGATTTCCCATCCGTGGAGTCGAAATCCGTCCCGATGCCGACGGAGACGAAATGCTCGACGGACACGTCGAGATCGACTCCGTAGCAGAAGGTCGTGAAGCAGCCGTACTCGCCGTTCTGGCCATAGGCGACGCCGACCGATTGGGACTCACCGCCGCCGATCGCCAGGCCGTTGCCCGCCCCGTAGGTCACCGTCGCGCCGATGCTCGACGCGAACTGGCTGCTGCCCGAATCGTAGAGCTTGCGACACTGCTGCTCGGTGATCAGCCCGTTGTTGTCGTTCCAGAAGCATTGGAGCGGCGCGTTGCACTTCGACGTGAAGCAGGCCTCGCACGAAGCGCCGTCGATGCAGGGATTGAGCGCGCTGCAGCCCTGGCCCGGCTTGCGATAGGCCTGGCAGACCTGGCTGAAGGCCTGGCAGAAGAGGCCATCCTTGCAGGGAAGCGTGAGGTGACAGGCGTCGCCGACGTCACCGCGAACGTTGCAGCGCTGGGGGATGCCGGCGGTACAGGTCAGGTCGGGACCGCACGGGGCGGTGATGTCGCAGGTTTCCCCCTCGATCGCCGGCTTGTGGGAGCATTGACCGGCGAGGGAGCAGACGAGCCCGCTGGGGCAATTGCCGAGACCCGGAACGCAGGGGATTCCGACGGGCGCCGGCTCCTCGCAGGTCAGCGAGCTCGTGTTCACTTCGAGCCCCGCTTCACATCCGACCGCACAGACGCCCGCCACCTGCGGCGGACACGGCGGTTCGCCCTGGCCGCCGCAGCTCTCGCAGGTCGGCCGCCGGTCGTAGCAACCCGAATTGAGCTTGACGTCGGGGATGTTGACGTCGGAGAGCGGAAAGGGCAGGTCGATCGTCGGACAGCTGATCGTGACGGGGAAGGGGCTCCCGCTGTAGCCGTTGAAGCCCGCGTCACAGGCCGGCGCGCTGCTGCAGGCCGGCTGGAGATGGCGACCGCAGCTGACGGCCTTGCCGCCGTACCAGGGCTCGTACTTGCAGAAGTTTCGCGTTCGCGCCTCGGCGGCGCCCGCGAGCACGAGCACGAGCACGAGCGCGATCATGCAGGAGAGCGACAGGAGTCCGGCGAGTCGTGAGACGCTCTCGAGGCGTCGAGCCTTCCGACGACGTTCGTTCGTTGCGTCGAGAGCGACGGTCACGTCGAGGGTTTCGGCGGTCCGTTCCCGGGACCATACACCAGCCATTGCTCACCTCCCGGGTGGCGCGGATCGGCGCGTCGAGGTCTGGAGCTCACGTCCTTTTACGGAATAGCCCACTCAGCAGACATGGCAATCTGTGGCCAGCTCGGGTCGTCGCGGGCGGCCGAGCCCGAGTCGCCGCGATCCCCGCGGACGGGGGCGTGACCGCGGGGTCTGGGCCTGGTCCCGGAGATTGCCCGGCTTCGTCGATCTGCGGTTGCGCTGCCGATTCCACGCACGCGTTCTGCCGATCCTGCCGGATCGGGCCGGGGCGGGTTGAGACCGCTCGGGGCCTGCGCCCGTGGCCGCTCAGGCGATCCGGGTGAAGACGCGGCGCGCGGCGCCCTCGAGATACTCGAAGCGGACCTCGGGATCGAGGCCGAGGCCGTCGAGGCGCGACAGGGCGTGGCGATGGCCCACGGTCGGGAAGCTCGTGCCCAGCATGCATTTGCCGCGGCCCTGACCCTTCACGAAGTCGACGAAGGCGGCGGGCCAGCGGTGGGCGGGCCAGGCGGCGGTGCCCATGAAGACGTTCGGGAACTTCATCGCCATCGCGATCGCCTCTTCGGTCCAGGGCCAGCCGAGATGGGAGAGCACGAAGCGGACTCGCCCGAAGTAGAGCGCGGGGCGATCGATGCCGATCGGCTTGCCGCACTCCGACGGCATGATGCCACCCGACGTCCCCGCCTGCATGATGAAGGGGACGTCGTGGTCGGCGCAGAGGGCGTAGTAGGGGTAGTAGTCGCGGTGGTCGAAGGGACGGTCCCAGCTGTGGGTATGGCAGTGGAGGCCGACGAACTCCTTCTGCGCGAGGGCGCGGGCGGCCTCCTCGACGCCTTCCTGGCCGGTCGTCGGATCGACGCTGAAGAGCCCGTAGAAGCGTCCGGGATGGGCGCGGGCGAGCTGCGTCACGAGGGCGGGCGTGCTTGCGTAGCGTTCGTAGGCGAAGGGCAGGGCGTGCTCCGGGACCTCGCAGGCGGCGAGCAGCAGCGTCGAGAACCCGATCGCGTCGAGTCGGGCGACCATGCCCTCGGGCTCGACGAACGAATCGTCGTCGCCCTTGCGGATCCGGAGCGCCAGGCCTTGAGCCTCGATCACCTTCTCCCAGCGGGCCTTGTGCTCGAGCGTGAACCCGTTGCACCAGACGTCGATCGCACCCATGGCTCTTCTCCGGCTCCCCGTGTCGATGGAAATCGCCGCGTCGCTCAGCGCTCGTCCTTGAACCGCTTCGGCTTGGGCGCCGTCTTGACCTCGGTCCATGCGTCGAGCGAGTCGACCGCGGAGACCTCGACCAGGATCCGGACGCCGAAGCGCTCCTTCAGCCGGCCCTCGGTCGAGCGCGCGATCTCCTCGTACTGCGACGCCGGCGCGCGCGTCGTCACGTGGGCGATCATCTCGTCCCGCTCGGCCTGGCGCACCGCGCGCACGAAGTACTCGTTCTCGAGCCGATGGTCCTGGAGCGCGACCTCGCCGATCGCCTCGGGCCAGATGTTGACCCCGCGCAGCTTCACCATGTTGTCGGCGCGGCCGGCGAAGGGCGCGATCCGCCGCAGCCAGGAGCCGCAGGCGCACTTCTCGCGCGGCATCAGCGCCGACAGGTCCTGGATGTTGTAGCGGACCTGGGAGCTGCCGGTCTTGTAGAGGTCGGTGATGCAGAGGCTGCCGAGCGTTCCCTCCGGCACCGGCTCGCCCGTCTCCTTGTCGACGACCTCGGCGATGAAGGCATCCTCGAAGACGTGGAGTCCCTGGCGCGCCGGACATTCGATCGCGACCCACTGGACCTCATGGAAGCCGTACGACTGGTACACCGGCAGCCCGAAGGTCTCCTCGAGCTTCTCGCGGTCCCCGATGTTGGGGAGCGCCTTCAAATTGAAGTCCTTCTTCGGATCGAGGCCCATCTCGCGGGCCACGTCGGCGAGATGGAGCAGATAGTCGCCCGTCGTCAGGATCGCCGTCGCCTTGTACTGGCGGGCGAGCTCGACCTGGCGGCGGCTGCTCGTCACGTTGCCGGTCCCGGTCGTCAGCACGACGCAGGAGAGCCAGCGGTGGAGCGCTTCGTCCATCGAGAAGGCGCCGTTGTGGGTCGAGTAGGCCCAGGCGTTGATGACGACGTCGCCCGGCCGGATGCCCTGGGCGTAGAGGGCGCGGGCCGTGAGGATGGCACCCGCCTCGCGGTCCCAGTGGGTGTAGAGGGTCGGTCGGGCCGCGCCCGTCGTAGCGCCCGACATGTAGACGCGCAGCGGCTCCTCGGCGGCGTTCTCGAGCGACGCCCCTTGATAGTCGCCGAGGGGCGGGTTCGCCTCGATGCTCTTGCGGATGTCGTCGACGCGGTAGGCGGGGGCCCGCGAGAGGTCCGCGAGCGACTTCACCTGGTCGGGATGGAAGCCCGCCGCATCGAAGCGTCGCTTGTAGAAGGGGACCTGGTAGGCGGCGGCGACCTTCTTCTTCAGGCGCTCGAGCTGGCGCTTCTCGATCGCCTCGGGGCCGATCAGATAGTCGCTCTCGAAATACTCCGGCGGCGGAACGTGGGCCCGCATCAGCGCCTGGTAGTCGAGGACCTCGTGCAGTCGGCGGAACTTCTTGCTCATCGGAACGACCTACTTCGAGCGCGTGTCGACGAGCCAGTCCGGCATGTCGATCGGCGGGTTGGGGAGCTGCTTCGCGTTCTTCGAGGCGAGGAGCTTCTTCCAGCCCTCGGGATCGGCGGCGAACGAGCGGGGATCGCCCATCATGACCTCGAAGAGCACGACGCCCTCCGGACCGGCGACGAAGGGGCCGAAGGCGGCGCCCTTCTCGAGCGTGATGTGCATGCCGGCCTTGCAGACGACGTCGCCGCAGGTCATCTCGCCCTTGATGACGTAGACGACGTGGTCGCTGTTGTGACCGTGCTTGTGGACCATCATGCCGGGATCCCACTCGGCGTAGAGTGAGAGGAACGACGGCGTGAAGTCGAGCCACTTCTCCCGGACGCTGGCCCGTCGGCCGTCGATCTCGAGAGCGCGGACCTCCTGCCATTTCTCGCCGTCGAGATGTCGGAATCGGAGCTCGGGCATGTCGGACCTCGTCATTTCTTCGTGTTCGTCGGGGTTGGGCTTCGCGGCGCGAGCGCCCGCTCGGGTCGTTCGCCGCATCGATCGCTTCGCGTTCCGGTATCAGTACGGCCGATCGCCGACGATCGTCACCCGATTCATGATGCGGCGCTGGTCGTAGTCGGGGACCGCGTAGTGCTGGACCGAGCGGTTGTCCCAGAAGGCCATCGAGTGGAGATCCCACGAGAAGCGGACCTGGAAGAGCGGGTCGCGGACGTGGTCGATCAGCAGGCGCAGGATCGTCTCGCTCTCGCGCTCGCTCATGCCGACGAGCTGGGTCGTCGAGTTGCCGTTCACGAAGAGGGCCTTCTTCTTCGTCACGGGATGCGTCCGCGCGACGGGATGGACGACGGGCGGCCACTGCGCCTGGATGTCGGCGAGGGACTCGACGCTGTGGCCCGCGGCGATCGCCTTGCGCATCGGCTTCGTGATGTCGTGGACGGCGGAGAGCTCGTCGACCATGCGGCGCAGGGGGCCGGACAGGGCGTCGTAGGCGGCATGCATGTTGGCCCAGCAGGTGTCGCCGCCGAGCGGCGGGATCATGACCGCGCGCAGGACCGAGCCCATCGGCGGAATGGCGGCGAAGGTATTGTCGCTGTGCCACTCGTCGGCGCCTTCGCCCTTCGGCGAGTCCTGGTCGAGGACGGTCATCTCGGGATTCGCGCTGTACTTCGTCTGCAGCGGCGGCACGTCGAGCTCGCCGAACTGGCGGGCGAAGGCGATGTGCTGCTCGGGCGTGATGTCCTGCTTGCGGAAGAAGAGCACGCCGTACTCGACCAGCGCCGCCTCGATCGCGTCGCGATCCGCCGGCGACAGGGGCTTGCGGAGATCGACGCCGGAGACGTTCGCGCCGAGGGTGGGATTCACGGGCTGGATGTCGAGCATGGCTACCTCGTCCGATCGCCCGCGACTCGCGCCATCGGGCCGAACGGCGGCCCGCAGCCGTCACTCGGAATCGCTTGCGTGGATGCGATCGGGAACCCTAGCTTCGGTCCGCCGACGCGCGGGCGCAACCCTGCAATACGACGTCGCTGAGGGCCCGAAAGGCATGCCGCCGAGGGCGGGGCGAGGAAGAGGAAGTGAGCGAAGGGAGGGAGCCGTGATCGTCGACAGCCACGTCCACGTGATCGCGCCGGATCCCGCGCGCTATCCGTTCACGCCCCGCTCGCTCTCGGGCCAGTGGTACCTCGACGCGCCGTGCTCGGCCGAGCGCTTCGAGGACGAGATGGCGGCGTCGGGCGTCGATCGGGCGGTCCTCGTCCAGGCCGTCGGGGCGTACTCGTTCGACAATGCCTATGCCGCGGACAGTGCGGCGGCGCGCCCCGGGAAGTTCCTGTCGGCGGCCTGCATCGATCCGATGGGGCCCGCGCCGCCGGCCGAGCTCGAGCGCTGGATCGGGGAGCGCGGGATGCAGGGGCTGCGGATCTTCGCGGTCTCGCGAACGACCTCGTGGCTCGGGGATCCGGCGACGTTTCCGCTCTGGGAGCATGCGCTCTCGCTCGGGGCACATCTCATCGTGACGATCATGGGGCCGCATCAGCTCGCCGAGCTGATCGCCTTCCTCGAGGCCTTCCGCGACGCTCCCATCTCCCTCGACCACTGCGGATTCCCCGACGCGGCCAAGCCCGAGTCGCTGTTCGCGCTCGCGCGCTTTCCGAAGCTCCATCTCAAGGTCACGACCCACGTGATCGATTCCGGCGTCGAACATCACGGCGAGCCCGAGCCCTTCGTCGCGCGCATCGCGCGGGAGTTCGGGGCCGAGCGCATGATGTGGGGCTCGGATTTCAGCCAGACCCACGATCGCAGCTACGCGGAGCTCGTGGCGCTCGGACGGCGCGCGTTCGGCGGGCTCCCGGCGCGCGAGCAGGCGGCCTGTCTCGGCGGGACGGCGGCCCGCCTCTGGTCGATCGCGCCGTCGCGTTAGGCCAGCGGCCCGACGTCCGTCAGCTCGACGACGTTGCCCGCCGGATCCTTGCAGAAGGCGGCGCGCACCGGCACGCCGAAGTCCTCCCGCGACATCGTGTTCATCACGAAGGGGACGCCCATGCTCTTCAGCGCGTCGATCGTCTGCTCGAAATGCGCGGACTCGACGTGGAGGGCCAGATGGGGGAAGCCGCCCTTCAGATCCGGCATCTCCTTGACCACCGAGAGATGGAGCTGGAGATCGCCGATCCGGTACCAGGCGCCGGCGAAGCCGCCGAAGTCGGGCCGCGGGAGCACGCTGAAGCCGAGCTTGTTGATGTAGAAGTCGTGGGCGGCGGCGAGGTCGTCGACCAGGATGTTGACGTGGGAGTAGCCGGCGATCGGATGAGCGAGGCCCATTGCGAATCCTCCTTGCAGGCGGTCTGGATGTCGGAGCGCGTGCCAGCGCGGATGCCTGCGTGGAGGGCAACCTGGATGGCGGCGCGCGGGGCAGCGGGGCCTGCTCTCGAACGCTAGCGCGAAAGCAGCTCCCGCATGAGGGGCACCGGGAAGTGGTTCGCCAGCATTTCGTCGCTGATCGGATGGCCCTGGGCCTTCATGCGCCGCATGACCTTGATCGTGACGGCCCCTCGCCAGAAGGCTGAGTAGAGGAGCGCCCACCGGTAGTCCCGCAGCGGCTTGCCGGTCGCCTGCTCGTAGAGCGCGATCAGCTCCGCCTCGGAGGGCGTCCCGGGCAGGCATTGCCCCGCCGACTGCTGGGCCCGCAGGTCCGAGATGCGCAGCGACGCGAGATCGACCTCGGGGTCGCCGATCATCGCGATCTCCCAGTCGATGACGGCGGCGACCTCGACCCCCGTCGATGCGTCGGGCGTGACGCGATAGAGCACGTTGCCGAGCTTCGCGTCGCCCCAGACGAGGCTCTGGCGGGGGCAGGCCGGCTGGTTCCGCTCGAGCCAGTCGAGGGCCTCGTCGTAGACCGGGACGACCTCGCGCGGGTCGTCCTTGATCCACTCGTCGAGATAGCGGCGCCAGTACTGCAGCATGTAGCGCGCGGGATCGTCGCCCGGGCGCCCGCCCGGCACGAAGTCGAGGCCGACGGCGCGCCAGTCCGCGCGGTGGAGCTTCGCGAGGGCGTCGATCGTGTTGCGCCAGAGCGTTCGCCGATCCGCTTCCGAGAGCTCGGCGTAGAAGCCGCTCGCGTGATAGGACGGCCAGTCGAGGGGCGGCTCGCCGGCGACGGCCTTCATCGTGAGGAACGGCACGCCGAGCCAGGCCGGATCGTTCTCCTGCCAGAGCACCTCGGGGACCGGCACGTCCGTGTGTCGCCCGAGCTGGCGCATGATCCCGAACTGCATCGCGAGGTCGTACTCGGGAAACGGACCGTCGGCCCGCGGTGCACAGCGCAGTACTGCGTCGAGCGACTGCGCCCCGCCGCCCTCCGACCAGTGGATCGTGAAGAGATGCGTATCGCTCGACATGCCCGCGCCGGGCTTGCGCAGGCCCGAGAGCCGCAGCTCGCGCGCCTCGGGCATCCGCTGCGCGAGCCAGGCGAGCAGACGCGCTTCGAATTCGCCCGCATCGTCTCGATCCGGCGGCGCCCCGTCCTTCGTCGACCGCTCGCTCATCGCCTCATGCCTCGCGCCTTCTTCCCCGCGCCATCCGTCCCGCCGCGCGCTCGCCCAACCCCTCTCGAGCCCGCTCGACAGCCCGGGGCGCCATGATAGTGTGAGCCCATCATGCTCACACCCATGGACGACACCCTCTGGCACACCCATCCGACGACCTTCGACCACGTCGGCACGAGCGATCCGCGCTTCTTCGATCGCTACTGGTTCGCCGCATCGGATCCCCGCGGTGGAGGCACGCTCCAGCTCACTCTCGGCGTCTACAACAACATGAACGTGGTCGACGCCGGCTTCATCGCGATTCGCAACGGCCGACAGTTCAACGTCCGCGCCTCGCGCTCGCTGCGCCCGCGCTTCGAGACCGCGGTCGGTCCGTTCTCGGTCGAGATCCTCGACCCGCTGCGGCGCGCGCGCCTGCGGCTCGCGCGGACCGGCGCCGATGGCGTCGCGGCCGATCTCGAGTGGGTCGGGGAGTTTCCTGCGCAGGAGGAATCCGCCCGCTTCACCCGCGTGCGCGGCCGCGTCGTCGAGGAGTCGCGCCGCTTCGACCAGGTCGGCCACTGCACCGGAACCCTCGAGCTCGCCGGCGAGCGCATCGTCCTCGACCGCTGGTGGGCGACACGGGACCACTCCTGGGGCGTGCGCGAGATGATGGGCATCCCCGAACCGGTCACGGGTCCGCCGCCGGCGCCCTCTTCGGGCTCCTTCTTCGCGTTCCTCTTCTTCTCTTCGAGCTCGTCGAGCACGTCGATCGGTGGCCACCTGCAGATCGCGCAGTTCTCGGGTCGGCCGAGCTACTTCACGGCCGAGATCGCCGCACGTGGGGACGGGTCCGCCCCGCTCCAGCACATCCATCTGAAGGACGCGAAGCCCATCCTCGAGTTCCACGACGACGCGCGCCCTCGCCGCGTGAAGCGCGCGCGCTTCGAGGCTTCGACCCGCGACGGCCGCGAGGTCGTGATCGAGGCCCGGGCGCTGTGTCCCGCGGTCGACATGCAGGGCCTCGGGTACAGCGGCGGCTACCAGGACGGCCGCGGGCTCGGCGTCTGGCGCGGCGACGACCACCTCGAGAGCGATACCTGGGACGTCTCCCATCCCTGCGAGGTCGTGCGCCCGGACGGCGCGCGCGTCCGGCCGATCCACCGCATCCAGCCCGTCGCGCTGACAGTCCGCGGCGCCGGCCTCGATGGCGAAGGGACGGGCAGCCTGACTCTGATCGCGGAGGGCTCGCTCCCGCAATTCGGGCTGGCGTAGGGGCAGGGGACGCGACCCGTGAGGCGATCAGAGGTCTTCTGGACGCAGACCTGTTCGCTTCGAGATTCGGGCCAGCTTCCGCGGGCCGACTTCATCGCGATCGTGGAAGGACCACACGAAGCTCGGGAAGCCTTCTCGGGCGAGGACCTTGTGGGATCCGTGCGCCTCCCGTTTGACGCTCCAGCCGATGCGAAGCAGTGCAGTAAAGACCCGCGACGCCTTGGTCGCGCTTCAGTCCGCCGGCCTCAGGCGGCGGCCGAAGTCTCGAACTGGACATCGACCGGTCCCCGTGGCCCCTCATCGTGCTCGAGCTGGTCGGCCAGCACGCGAAGGGCAAGGGCCTGGACGTGGGCGAGCGCTTCCTCGGCGGAGCGGCCATAAGCCATGGCGCCGGGGAGCTCCATCACTTCGGCGAGGAAGCGACCGTCGTCCTCACGCTCGATCTCGACGCGATAGCAGACCTTCATGCCGATGCTCTCCCCACGGTGAGTCTCGTTCTCGGAAAAGGCCGCCGTTCCAAGCCGGACCGCAGAGCCGGGCTCGCATGTCCGCTCGTAGACCACCCGGACTGTCGGGAGCCGCCCCCTCGCGAAGACCTGGCTGTCGCCCTCAGCCCTTTTCGTACGCCTCGAGCTCCGCGAGCACCGACGCCGGATGGGTCTCCGCCTTCGGGACCTTCTTCCAATGCTTGATGACCTTGCCGTCCGGCCCGATCCAGACGCTCGATCGGATCACGCCGGTCACCTTCTTGCCGTACATCATCTTCTCGCCGTAGGCGCCGTAGTTCGTCATCAGCTCCTTGTCGGGATCCGAGAGCAGCGTGAAGGGCAGCTCGTACTTCGCGATGAACTTCTGATGGGCCGCGGCGCCGTCCGGAGAGACGCCGAGGATGACCATGCCGCGCTTCTTGAGGTCGGCGAAGAGGTCGCGGAAGCCGCAGGCCTCCTTCGTGCAGCCGGGCGTGTCGTCCTTGGGATAGAAGTAGACGAGGACGTGCTTGCCGGCGTAGTCCTTGAGCGAATGCTTCTTGCCGTTCTCGTCCGTCAGCGTGAATGCGGGGGCCTTCTTGCCTTCTTCGATCGACATGATTGCGGGGGTCTCCTGAGGTCCGAGGTTCCGAGGTTCCGAGGTGTCGTGCGGGGTCGCGTCGAGGCGCGCGCGACTCGCTTGGGAGGTCGAGCATGCCAGAGGCCCGGATCGGCTGCACCGTGTGTCGCGGCGGAGACGGGCCGTGAACGCGCGGACTCGACGGGCGGCGGGGCGCGGCCCGCGCGGGTCGCCGCGCCCGTCGGCCTGTGCCACGTTTGCGCGATCCAGCCGGGGGGTGGGATCAGCGCGGGATGAGATTCCGTTCGCGTGCGCGCGGTCGAGGTCGGGGGGACAGGCGGAACGGCGGGCAAGCGAGCCCGACCGATGCGAATCCCTTCGCCCTGCTCGAGCAGGAGCTCGGTGACCCGGACGACACCACGGGCGAAGAGACCGCCGATCCTGTCGACGCCGCATCCGATCCGCCGCGCGACGGGGAGGGCACATCCAGCGATGCTTTCGAATCCGACGATCTCGCCCCGCTCTCGCACGCACCGCGTGGACCGGATGGGGACCGGATCGTGGCGGGGGAGCCGCGGCCCAGGCCCAGGTCGAGGAAGACGCAACGGACGAAGCGGGCGACGCGGTCGGCCGGGTCCGGTCCGAAGGACTTGCAGCGACGCGGAGGGGCTGGTCCGGTCTCGAAGAGCGGTCTGGTCGAGCCCGGGTCCGTGGCTCGGGCAGAGAGCGCGAGTCCGCGGCGACGACTGGGTCGTCTCTTCGCCTACACGGCGCTCTTCCTGATCGTGATGCCGGCGGTGCCCGTGACGCTGTTCCGCTTCGTCCCTCCGCCGGCGTCGGCGATGATGCTGAAGCGCTGGGTCGACGCCCGGATCGAGGGGCGCGTCTTCGACCTCGACTACGACTGGACGCCGCGAGAGGAGATCGCGCGTTCTCTGCGCCGGGCGGTCGTCGCTTCCGAGGACCAGCGCTTCTACGACCACGCCGGCTTCGACTGGAAGGAGCTGCAGAACGCGCTCGACGAGTGGCGCGACGGCGGCTCGCTGCGCGGGGCGTCGACGATCAGCCAGCAGGTCGCGAAGAACCTCTTCCTCTGGCCCGGGCGCAGCTTCCTGCGCAAGGTCTTCGAGGCCTGGTTCACGATCTGGATCGAGTGGATCTGGCCGAAGCAGCGGATCCTCGAGGTCTATCTCAACATCGCCGAGCTCGGAGACGGGGTCTTCGGCGCGGAGGCGGCGTCGCGACGTTATTTCAAGCATTCGGCTGCGAAGCTCGTGCCCCACGAGTCCGCGCTGCTCGCGGCGGCCCTGCCGAGCCCGCTGCGCTCGAATCCCGCGAATCCGTCGGCGTACATGCGCAAGCGGCAGAGCTGGATCCTGCGGCATCTCTAATCGATCTTCGCGAGCCACTCTCCGAATCCGAGCCGGTCGATCGCGGCGACACTGCGGCGCAGGACCGCTTCGACGGTCTCCGAGCGCTCGACCATCCCGCCGACGCCGAGGGAGACGACAGCCACCATCAGCGTCTGGAACGCGAAGGCGCGGTACTGCATGCGCGCCTCGGCCGCGTCGAGAGCCACGCCCCGCGCTCCGAGCTCCGCGACGTAGAGATCGATCAGCGCCGGCTCGTGCGCCGCGAGGAGCTCGGGCTCGAGCGAATTGATGAGGAAGTACTGCACGTCGCGGATCCCGCGACACCACTGCACGCCCTGGAAGTCGAGCATGCCCATGCGCGGGCCCTCGGGCGTCGCGTACTCGAAGCAGTTGCCGAGGTGGCTGTCGCCGTGGATCAGCGTCAGGGGCTCCGCATACCAGACGTCCATCAGGGCGTCCCACTTCCCGATGGCGGCGTGCGCGATCGCGGCATGGCTCCGCGTGAAGAGGGCGGGGGCGGCGCGGTGGGCCCGATCGATGGCCGAGGCGTTGAGCGCCCGCATCGTCTCGCGGCCGCCGGGCGCGAGATAGGGATGAAGGCGCCGCGGCAGGAGCGGCTCGCGTTCGGCCTCGGAAAGGCCCCAGAAGGCGGCGTGGAGCGCCGCGAAGGTCTGCACGACGCGGCGGGCGCGCTCGATCGTCGTGCCGCGGGCCATGTCGCGGTTGATGAAGAGGGTCGCGCCCTCGAGCTCGTGGAGGTTCTCGAGCAGCAGCACGAAGCGCGAGCCCTGCTGGGCGACGGCATGCACCTTCGGAACGCGGATCGGGACGCGGTGGGCGAGGTTCCGACAGAAGGCGACCTCGGTCTCCCAGAAGCCGATGGCGTTCGCGAAGGTCCGGGTCGCGAGATCGCGGCAGGGGAGCTTCGCATAGAGCGTGCGGGGCAGGGCAGGCGACGCCGTCACACCGGTCGCCCCGGCGCGCGGAGCGAGGGGCTCGAAGTCGGGCTCGATCAGGAAGTTCGTGCAGTTGCTGCTCTCGAACGCGACGCCGGGCAGGCGCGCGGATCGCAGGGGCGGGAGGGGCTCGGCGCCCTCCGGCGCATGGGCGTGCAGGAGCGCATCGAGAACCTCGCGCTCGACGAGCTGCTCCGGCGTCCGCGGCAGTCCGCCGCCGAAGGCCTCCTGCACGCGATCGACGGCGATGCGCGAGGCCGCCCCGAGCACGCGCACGCCGAGAGCGAGCCGTCCGTCCATCAGCGGGCCCCGCTCGCGTTCGCCGCGCCCGCCGAGTCCGTTGCGTCCGTCGCGTCCGTCGCGTCCGCCGCGTCGACTGCGTCGACTGCGATGCTCGCCCCGCCCGGTTCGATCGTCCCCGCGCCTGCGGGCTTCAGGATCGCCGGCAGCAGCATCCGCCGCAGCATCCCGCGCAGCGCTTCCTCGTCCCGATGGACCGAAGAACGGACCACGAGGAACGACATCAGCGCCCGCAGCACCCACTCGCTGAACTCGTCGAGGTCGAAGTCGTCGATGAGCCGACCGCGCTCGCGAGCGCGCTCGAAGAGCGGCCGCAGGATGTCGGAGCCGAGGGTGCGCATGCGTTCGGAGCGGAGCACGACGCGGCTCGCCGTGACGAACGCCTCGCGTCCGCCGAGCTGGACCAAGAGCGGCCGCGCGGGGATGTCGCGCAGGCAGAAGAGGATGCCCTCGACGACCCAGTCGCCGATGTCGTCGAAGCGCCGGAGATGATCGATCGCCGCCGCGGCACAGCGCTCGGCCTCGCGCGTGGTCACCGCCGCGATCAGCCCGTCGCGGCTCCCGAACTGCCGGTACACCGTCGCCCGCGAGAGGCCGGCCGCCCGGGCGACGTCCTCGGCCGTCGTCTTCGCGAGCCCGAAGCGCGCGAGGCAGGCCTCGGCCGCATCGAGCAGGCGCTCGCGTTGCGGATCGCGTTCGAGCCCCTCCGACATGTCGCCCGTCCCCCCTTCGTCCACTGCGTCCACCGCCTCGATCGACCCCGAGGATGCCGTCGACTCTACGCGATTCCGCCCGTCCGATCGGATCCACGCTGGCGAACAAGATACGAATCTTGTCTCTTGTTTCAACGGTTGCTACCGGTGGAGCATCGGCTTCGGTCGTGTGGATCGCGGAAGGGCGACCCCCGTGGACCGAAGCCCGTGTAGCGCCCGTGCAGCGCCCGTGCGTCGCGCACGGACCGCCCTGGCCCGAGGAGGAGTCTCCATGTCGAATCCCGATGTCGTGATCGTCGGTGCCGGCCACAACGGCCTCGCCGCCGGCGCCCTGCTCGCGAGGCAGGGGCTGCGGGTCGTGGTGCTCGAGAAGAACCGCTTCGTCGGGGGCATGGCGGGGACGCGGGAGATCCTGAACGGCTGCCGCAACGACGTCGGGGCCTCGCTCCTGTTTCCCCTGGCCAAGGGGCTCAAGGAGGCGCTCGAGCTCGAGCGCTACGGCGTCGAGCTGCTCGACCTGCCGATCATGTCGGTGACGATCGCCGATCCCGGCGATCCGGCCGTGCCCTTCTTCGCGAATCCGGCGCGGATGGCCTGGAACGTCTGGCGACGCTGCGGGACGCGCGCGCTCGTCGGCTTCGCGCGCCTCGTCGCCTTCACGCGCTACCCCGCGCGGGTGATCGCGCGCTACCGCGCCGGGACGCTGCCCGAGGATCTCGACACGCTGATCGCGAACGCGCCCGACGCGAAGCGCCGCGAGCAGCTCGAGCTGACCTTCCGCGGGAGCGCGATGGACCTGATCGATCGCTTCTTCCCCGACGAGGTCCGGCATCGACCGCTGCGCAGTCAGCTCGCCTTCGCCGCCGTGCAGTCGACCTACAAGGGCCCCTACACGCCGGGCAGCGCCTTCTGCCTCATCTACACCCTCTCGCCCAACGACGCCGGCGGCCTCATGAAGCGCGTGCGCGGGGGCATCGGCGCGCTGTCGGAGGCGCTGCAGCGCTCGATCGAGGACAAGGGCGGTGAGGTCCGGCTCGGGGCTCAGGTCGCCCGGATTCTCGTCGAGGAAGGGCGCGCGACGGGGGTGGTCCTCCGCAACGGCGAGACGATCCGGGCGCGCACCGTCCTCTCGAACCTCGACAAGACGTCGACGCTGCTGCGCCTCGTCGAAGCCGACCACGTCCCCGACGCGACGCGCCGGGAGATCGCCGCGATCGACCATCGCGGCGCCTACGTCCACATGCTGCTCAAGCTGAGCGGTCTCCCGCGCTTCGCGCCGGCCTACGGCGCGCTGAACGCCGACCCGCTCACGCGCTTCAGCATCGGGAGCTTCACGAATCCGCGCGAGCTGCAGAAGAGCTTCGAGGCCTGCGCGGCGGGCGATCTCCCGAATCAGCCGCCCTTCGCGATGCAGATCCCGAGCGTGATCGACCCGAGCGTCGCGCCCGACGGCCAGCACATCGCCACGATCTACGGCTTCTACTTCCCCTGCGAGGCGCCGAAGGAGCTGCGCGGCAAGCTCCGCGACGAGATGAAGGAGCGGATCCTGAACCGGATCGAGCAGGTCTATCCCGGCATCCGCAAGCTGATCGTCGAGGCCGCGATCTTCTCCTCGGACCACTTCGCGACGATGCAGGGCGCGACCGGCGGCGACTTCACCCACGGCCTGCTGCACGCCGACCAGATGCTCGGCCGCCGCGCGCTCGTTCCGGGATCGGCCCATCGCACGCCGATCCCGGGCCTCTACCTCTGCGGCTCTTCGTGCCATCCGGGTCCGGGCGTCACGTTCCTGCCCGGGGCGGGCTGTGCGACGGAGGTGGCGAAGGAGCTCGGGCTCGCGCCGGTGTACGCGCCGGGGGATTGAGGCGGGGCGCAGATTCGCCTCGTTCCGCAACGGCCCGCTCCTCGGGCCCTCCGAGCGGATCTCGTCGAGGAATCCGCGCTGACAGGTTCGGCTCGGGTGTGTAGACTCGTGTGCAAGGAGTCGCACATGGCAACCAATCTGGCGATCGATCCGGATCTGCTCGAACGCGCCGTCGCCGTCAGCGGAGAGCGAACGAAGAAGGCCGTCGTCACCAAAGCCCTCCAGGAGTTCATCGCTCGTCGTCAGCAGCGGAAGATCATCGATCTGATGGGCAAGCTCGAGTGGGACGATTCGTTCGATTACAAGTCTGAGCGTTCGCGCAAGTGACCCTGTTCGTCGATACGAGCGTGTGGTCTCTCGCGTTACGGCGCGACGCCGATTCGGCCGTGCCCGAAGTGGGGGAACTGAGGGATGCGCTGTCGGGCGCGAACGTCGTCGTGACGGCCGGGCTGGTGCTTCAGGAATTGCTGCAGGGTTTCTCGGGCGCGAAGGCCAGCGCGCAGATCATCGAGCGATTTGCCGCGTTGCCCCTGATCCAGCCCGACCGGGACGACCACATTGCGGCTGCCCTGCTGCGAAATGCGTGCCGCCGCGCCGGTGTCCAGGTCGGCACGATCGATGCCGTTCTCGCGCAGCTCTGCGTTCGCCATGATCTCACGATGTTGAGCACGGACAATGACTTCAAGCTCGCCGCGCGGCACTGCTCCTTGCGCGTCTGGTCGCCGAAGCCGACCAGACGACGAAGGTGACTCGGGCATCGTCAGGCCGAGCTCGACGACGGGCTCGCTCCGATTGCTGGTCGACTACTGCCCGCTGATTGCGCCGGCGAAACCCCGGCGAGAATCGCAGTCGATCATGGGCTCTCCAACGCCACGGCTGCAGCGATCCCTCAGACCTGCGCCCGCGCCACGTTGACCGGAATCGCGCTCATCCGCGGAATCCCCGTATACGGATCGAAGTCGCGATCGACCGGCGAGAGCCGTCCCGTGTTGCTGCCGATCTCGCGGACCTTGAGCTCGTTCTCCTGGGTCGGGAGATCGCCGAAGCAATGCGGCATCGACACGACGCCGAGGCGGATGTCGGCCTCGGGCTCGACGACGCCGAGGATGGTGTCGTAGTCGGAGCTGATCTCGACGACGTCGCCGCGGACGAGGCCGAGCTTCTCGAGGTCGGTGGGATTCATGAAGGCCGGGTTGTAGTTGTACTTGCGCACGAGCTTCGCGATGTCGCGACCGGCGGAGTTGTGGACGTCGGGGAGCCTGCGGCTCACGAGGCGGAAGGCGTACTCGGTCTCGCGGGCGATCGGCTCGGTGGCGATCTCGGCGAGCTCGCCGAGCATCGTCGCGTCGGCGAGCTCGAGGCGGGCGGTGCAGTTCGCGTCGCGCGGCTCGACGAGGGCCGTCGGGTCTTCGAAGATCCGGCCCTCGGGATGGCGCTTGACCTCGGCGAGGGGGACGCGCGCGCCCTTCGTCAGGATCTCGAGCAGCTCGTCGGTCGTGGGCTTCTTCTCGAGGTCGAGCTGGGTTCGGATCGGGTCCGCATGATCGGGGCCCCATTCGTAGGCGGCAGCCAGCGAGAGCGGCAGGTTCATGCGCTGCGCGAGGCCGTAGAAGAACTCCCATTCTTCGAGCAGGTCCGAGCCTGCGGGCGGCGCGACGATCGCGGGGCTGTACTGGCCGTAGGGCGCGGGATAGCCCATCGCGTAGGGGGTCAGCGATTCGGTCGGCAGCGTGATGCTCGGAACCTCGAGGGACAGCTTCGGGGCGATCACGTAGTCGGCGACCTTGGCCGTCGCCGACATCTTGATGTCGAGGGTGATGTTGAGCTCGAGGGCCTTCATCGCTTCGTAGGTCTTGCGCTGATCCGGCCAGGCGGCCATCGGGTTGCCGCCGACGCTGATCAGCACGCGGACCTGACCGTCGCCGGGGAGCAGGATCTCGTCGGCGAGCGCCGCGGTCGGGAGGCCCGAGGCGGTGTTGGTCAGGTTGCGGACGCGGATCTTCTCGCCGAATCCCCAGCCGGGCGTCGGGCTCGAGGGCTGGGCCTTCGCCCGCGCGCGGGGCTGGAAGACGTTCGGATTCGAGATCCGCTCGCCGGCGCGCTTGTAATGCCCGCAGACCGTCTTGAGAGCGAGCAGCAGGTATTCCGTCAGCGCGCCACGGGGCGCCATGTTGGGTCCCGTCCCCGCGTTGGCCCCGCCATTCTTCGACGATGCGTAGAGTCGCGCCGCCCGCAGCAGATCGGCGCGCGGGACGTCGGCGCGGCGCTCGACGTATTCGGGGGTGAAGGGCTCGATCGCCCGGCGCAGGGCCTCGTGGCCGCGGGCGTTCTCGGCGAGGAAGGCGCGATCGCCGAGGCCCTCGTCGAGGATGATGCGCAGCATGCCGGCGAGGATCGTCGGATCCTCGCCCGGCTTCGGCTGGAGGTGGACGGCGGCGACGCGGGCGAGCTCGCTGCGCCGCGGGTCGATGATGACGAGCTGGATGCCCCGCTGCACCGCGTCGTGCAGATGCTTGCCGGGATTCATGCAGGGGATGCCGATCGATTTCGAGATCGTCGGATTCGCGCCGACGAACATCCACACGTCCGCCGTGTCGAAGTCGCGCGCGCCGCCCTGCCAGACGCCGTGGAGCGCCGGCGCGATCATCTTGCCGGGCTGGTCGATCGTCGCGCTCGTGAAGAGCATCGGCGAGCCGAGGGAGCCGAGCCAGGCGTGGGCCAGCGGCGTGGCGGCGGGGTAGGGGAGCGAGAAGGTGCCCGTATAGAGCGCGACGGAGCGGGGGCCGTGGCGCTCGACGATGCGCCCGATCTTCTCCGCGATCTCGTCCATCGCCTGACCCGAGGCGATCGGGCGGTGGCGCCCGTCGGCGCCGCGTTTCTGGGAGTGGAGGAGTCTTTCCGGATGCGCGTGCTGCTCGGGCAGGGCGCGGCCCTTCGCGCAGGTGTAACCGTGGTAGATCGGGTTGTCCTTGGCGCCGATCACGGAGACGGCCCGGCCATTCTCGACCGTGACCTTGATCGCGCAGCCCGCGTGACAGAACCGACAGAAGGAATCGTGGACCGTCGCCATGGATGAGCTCCTCCGCGTCGCCGACCCTCGGAACCGGGCTCGGGCGTGGGACCCAGATTACGCGATGCGGGTACGAATGGGGGAGGCATTCACGCGCCGCCCGGCGGTCCGGTCGGGCGCGACGGCCCACGCGCGACGCCGCGGCATGGCGAGCGCGGGTCGAAGCCGGCTAGATTGGGCGCGTCCCGTCCAGAATGGGGAGGAATCACGATGAGTTCTCGAAGCGTATGCCGGTCCGCCCGGTCGATCCGAGGCGCCGCCGCCGTCGCCCGGCCGGCTCGTCGAAGCGTGGCCCTCGGCCTTTCGATCCTGCTCGTACTCGCCTCGACGAGCGGGGCGGGAATCGCGGTCGCGGAGCCCGAGGCGGCTGCCTCTGCGGATGCAGCCGTCGCGCAGAGTGCAGCGCCGGTCGCCGATCCCAGCGCCGAGCCGATCCTCCTCGCCCAGGATGGCGGTACGACCCCGCGCGAGCTCGAGCCCCGCTACCCGGCGCCGGATCCGGGACGGCCCGGGCCCTACAACGAGCAGGAGCGCGAGGTCTGGAACAGCGACTACGTCTTCGGGATCACGCGCTCGCTCGTGCGGTCGACCATCGTGCCCGCCGGCAAGGCCCCGCTCTTCCTCTTCACGGTTCCCCTCGACATCGCCTTTCTGCCCTTCGCCCTGATCGGAGGCTTCTTCGGATGACCCGGATGCAATCGAAGCGTGTGCGATTCGCCCTCCTTCTCTCTTCTCTGGCGCTGACCCTGCTCGTCGTGGGCGGCTGCGCGCCGCGCGCGATGCGGGGCGGCGAGGGGACGGCCAACCCCGACCTCGATCGGCCGGCCATGTCCACGGGCCTCGACCGCGACGACATCACGTTCATGGTCGACGGCTATCTCCAGCGCCTCGAGGCATCGGCCTTCTGGCAGCAGACGGTGAAGACGAGCCGGACCCCGCCCGTCGTCGCGATCTGGCCGATCCGCAACGCGACGACCCAGCATCTCGACGACCAGATGCTGATGCTGCTCTCGGCGATCGAGACGGCGCTGGTCAACACGGGCTCCGTCCGCGTCGTCGACCGCTCGCGCCAGGAGGAGCTCGCCCGCGAGATCGGGATCCAGCAGGGCGAGATCTTCGATCCGTCCTCGGCCCAGAAGCTCGGCCACATGCTCGGCGCCCAGTACTTCTTCACGGGCAAGATCACCGGCAACGACGAGAAGCTCAACAAGATGCGGCGCGTGCAGTACTCGCTCTTCCTGCAGGTCCTCGAGATCCAGAACGGCCTGATCCGGTTCCAGGACCAGGTCGACCGCACCAAGGCGATCGAGCGCTAGTCGACGTGTCGCGGCCCGCGCGCTCGCTTCTCTTCGCCGCCCTCGCCTGGGTCGGAGTGGCGTGGGTCGGAGTGGGCTGCGCGACCTACAGCGACCGCATGCAGGCCGCGACCACGGCGGTCGAGTCGGGGGCCTACGCCGACGGGCTCACGGCCCTGAACAAGGCGCTGCGCGTCGATTCCGAGCAGGAGCTGCCCGAGCGTTGGCGCTCGAACGATCCGCTGACCGTGCTCGAGCGCGGCATCGTCCTGCAGAGCCTCGGGCGCTACGCCGAGAGCAGCCACGATCTGCAGGCGGCGGAGCAGGAGATCGAGCTCCTCGACATGCGGGTCGGAGCGGTCGGGGCCCTCGGCAAATATCTCTACAGCGACGCCGCGGGAAAGTACAAAGCGCCGCCGTCCGAGCGCCTCGCCCTCAACGCGATCAATCTCCTCAACTATCTCGCCCGGGGCGATCTCGAGGGCGCCGCCGTCGAGGCGCGTCGCTTCCAGACCCAGCGCGAGTACCTCTCGAACAACGGGGTCGACGCGCCGGGCCCGGCGAGCCTCGGGGCCTATCTGGCCGGTGTCGTCTTCGAGAAGCTCGGCGAGGGCGACCGGGCGCTTCGCTACTACGAGGAGGCGATGGCCGGCGCGGGGCCCCTCGAGTCGCTGCGCGAGCCGGTGAACCGGCTCGCGAAATCGCATCCCTATCGCGGGCCGCGGATCGAGGCGCTGCTCGCGCAGGGCGCGCCGACCGGGGCGCCGGCCGGATCGGCTGCGGGGGCCGGGAGCAAGACGAGCTCGAAGAAGCCCGCGATGGGCGAGATCCTCGTCGTCACGGCGGTCGGGCGGGTGCCGCGCAAGGTCCCCGAGCGCATGCCGATCGGCGCCGCGGTCGGGATCGCCGGGACGATCCTGACCGATGATCTGTCGGTCCTGCAGCACAGCGTCTTCAAGGTGCTCGTCATTCCGGCGCTCCAGCCCGTCGGCTCGGGGCTCTCGAGCGTCGCAGTCGCGGTCGACGGCGAGGCGGCGCCCCTCGAGCTGGTGACGAATCTCGGGGCGTCGGTCGCTCAGGAGTTCGAGGGGAACAAGCCCAGGATCATCGCGGCGGGGATCAGTCGACTGGTCGCGCGGGCGGCGGTCGCCGAGGGCGCGCGCATCGCCGGGAGCCAGGCGGGCGGTGACAGCGGCAACCTGATCGGCGCGCTGCTCGGTCTCGCGACGGAGGCGGCGCTCGTCGCGGCGGACCGGCCGGATACGCGATCGTGGACGATGCTGCCGGGGCGCGTGCTCGCGATGCGGATGCCCGTGCGCGCCGGGGCCCATACCGTCGAGATCGGCTTCGGCGAGGCGGGGGCGCTGCCGCGACAGTTCCAGGTGAACGTCGCGCCAGGGGGCCTCGCGACCGTGGTCGTCACCGAGCCGCGGTGAGGATTCTGCCCGCGACGGGGCGTCGAGCGATGCATCCGCAACGGCACGGACATCGTCATCGGAATCGATCGCGGGGCACGCCGAGCCGGGCGGACGGGTCCCGGTTCGCATCGTCAGGAGGATCGCCATGGACCTTGCCATGACCCGCCGCCGCTTCCTCGAGGCGAGCGCATTCGCGGCGGCCGCTGCCAGCGTGCCGGCCCTCGCGGCCGACGCAGGTTCCAGGACGAAGGCTTCGGCCTCGACGCGCTTCGCCGAATACCGCGGCCACGACGCCCTGTCGCTCGCGGCCCTCGTGCGCCGCGGCGACGCGAGCCCGGCGGAGCTGCTCGAGCTCGCGATCGCCCGCGCCGAAGCCGTCGACCCGAAGGTGACGGCGCTGGTCGTCCGCCATTTCGAGCTCGCCCGCGAGGCCGTGAAACGAAAGCTCCCGGACGGCCCGTTCGCCGGCGTGCCCTACCTGCTGAAGGATCTCGCCATCGCGATGGCCGGCACCATCACGACCGAAGGCTCGCGGCTCTTCGCCGATGCGAAGCACGAGCGGGACTCGACCCTGACCGAGCGCTACCGCGAAGCCGGCCTCGTCGTCTTCGGGAAGACCCACAGCCCGGAGTTCGGCGGCTCGCCTTCGAGCGAGTCGGCGCTCCACGGCCGCACCCGCAATCCCTGGGATCCGACCCGCAGCGCCGGCGGCTCTTCGGGCGGCTCGGCGGCGGCGGTCGCGGCGGGCATCGTGCCCGCCGCCCACGCGACCGATGGCGGCGGCTCGATCCGGATCCCGGCCTCGGCCTGCGGTCTCTTCGGGCTGAAGCCGAGCCGCGGCCGCGTCCCGCTCGGCCCGACGATCTACGAAGGCTGGGGCGGCATGTCGGCGGCCCACTGCGTGAGCCGCAGCGTGCGCGACAGCGCGGCGCTGCTCGACGCCGTGCAGGGGCCGGCGACGGGGGACGCCTATGCTGCGCCGCCCCGGGAGCGGCCCTTCATCGAAGAGGTCGGTCGCAAGCCCGCCCGTCTGCGCATCGCCTGGATGAAGCAGGCGGTCGTCCCCGTGCCGGTCGATCCGGCATGCGAGGCGGCGGCGGCCCGCGCGGCCGCGTTATGCACGTCCCTCGGCCACGTGGTCGAGGAGGCGAGCCCCGAGCTCGACGTCGAGGCGGTCTACCGCGGATTCGGTCTGCTCTCGAGCGTCGGCATCGCGGCGAAGGTCGCGGCGCGGGAGAAGGTGCTCGGCCGCGCGGTCCGAGCCGACGAGCTCGAGGCCGTCAGCTGGACCACGGTCGCGAGCGGGAAGGCCGCGAGCGGCATGGACTACGCCCGGGCGCGGGACGCGATCCACGGCGCGAGCCGAGTCCTCGGCCGCTTCATGGAGCGCTACGACGTCATCCTGTCGCCGACGATGGCGATGATTCCGGCGAAGCTCGGGGCGCTCTCGCTGTCGCAGCCGACGGAGCAGTTCGTCGGCCCTGCGACGGCGGCCTCCTGCTTCACGTCGCTCTTCAACATCACGGGCCAGCCGGCGATGAGCGTGCCGCTCCACTGGACCGCGCCCGACACCGACGCCCCCGCCGGCGTGCCGATCGGCGTCCAGTTCGCCGCGCGCTTCGCCGACGAGGCGACGCTCTTCCGTCTCGCGAGTCAGCTCGAAGAGGCGGCACCCTGGCGCGATCGCATCGCGCCGATCTGAGGGGCGACGTGCGCCGGGCGCGGCGCGGATGCGCCCCGGGCGCGACGCGATGCGCGGCGCAGGGCCGCGCCCCACACGAAAGCTGCGCGCGAGTCGGCGCTCAGGGCGTCGGCGGTGCGGCCTGCTCGATCGCCGTCACGGTGAGGGTGCTGCCCTCGCTGCCCACCTCGAAGTCGACGGCCGCGCCCTTCTCGACGGCGGCGAGATCGACCTCGGGCGCCACCGGAAACGTCATCGTCATCGCCTTCATCAGACCCGGAATATCGCCGTGCTCGAGGGTCACCGTGCGCGCCGTCGGATCGAGGTCGACGGCGATGCCGTGGCCCGCGTGGTCGGTGGGCGCCGCGGGCGAGCAGGCGAGGGGCAGGGCGAGGAGCGCGAGCAGCGCGAGCCGGAAAGGACGGAGCGAGAGGCGACGGGTCATCGAGGGTCTCCTGATGGGCCGGATGGGCCGGTGGGCGAAAGGCGTGAGCGGGGCGCGAGAAGCCGTCGTTTCCAGATGGCGAAGAGCGCAGGGTAGACCAGCAGCTCGAGGGCGAAGGAGCTCGCGAGGCCGCCGACCATCGGGGCGGCGATCCGCTTCATGAGGTCGGCGCCGGTCCCGTCGCTCAGAAGCAGCGGGAGCAGGCCCGCCGTCATCGCGGCGACCGTCATCAGCTTGGGCCGGATCCGACGCGCCGCCCCCTCGACGATCGCGTCCTCGAGGTCCGCTTCGTTCGTGAGTCGACCCGCCGCGAGACGCTCGGCATGGGCGAGCTTGAGGTAGAGCAGCATCACGACGCCGGTCTGGGCGTCGAGGCCGGCGAGGGCGATCAGTCCGACGCCGACGCCGACGGAGAGGTGGTAGTCGAGGGCCCACAGGAGCCAGAAGGCGCCGATCAGCGAGAACGGGACCGCGCAGAGCACGATCGCCGTCTCGACCAGCGAGCCCGTGTTGAGAAGGAGCAGCAGCGCCACGATCGCGAGGGTGAGCGGGACGACCCAGGCGAGGCGCGCCCGGGCCCGCTCGAAGCTCGCGTGCTGCCCGACCCACTCGAGTCGGACGCCGGTCGGCAGCGTGAGCTGCGCGTCGATCGCGCGATTCGCATCGGCGACGTAGTCGACGATCGCGCGCGCGCCGGCGTCGACGGTGACGAAGCCGACGAGCTGCCCGGCCTCGCTGCGCACGAAGGGCCGGTCCATCGCGAGCTCGAAGCGCGCGACCTGGCCGAGGGGAACCTGGGCCCCCGACGGCGTCGCGATCGGGATCCGGGCGAGGGCCTCGACGTCCTCGCGGAAGTCCCGCGCATAACGGACCGTGATCCCGTAGCGCTCGCGGCCGTCGACGACCTGCGAGACGATCCGCCCGCCGATCGCCGTCTCGACGACGGCATGGACGTCGCGGATGCGCAGGCCGTGGCGGGCTGCCGCCTCGCGGTCGGTGTGGATGTCGAGGAAGAAGCCGCCCGAGAGCCGCTCGGCGACGGCACTGCGGGTCCCGGGAAGCGCGCCGAGGAGCTTCTCGAGCCCGGTCGAGGCCTGCTCGATCGAGGCGACATCGGGGCCGAAGACCTCGAGGCCGAGCGGGCTGCGAAAGCCCGTGGCGAGCATCTCGGTGCGCGTCTGGATCGGCATCCAGAAGAGGTTGCGGAAGCCCGGGAAGTCGAGCTTCGCGTCGAGCTCCCGGACGAGGGCGTCGGGCGTGAGGCCCGGGCGCCAGCGGCTGCGCGGCGCGAGCTCGATCACGGTCTCGACCATCGAGAGCGGCGCGGGGTCGGTCGCGGTCTCCGCGCGCCCGATCTTCCCGAACACGCGCGCGACCTCCGGCACCGCCGCCAGCGCCCGATCCATGCGCTGGAGCACCGCCTGCGCCTCGGTCATCGAGATGCCCTCCGGCGCCGCCGGCATGTAGAGGATCGTCCCCTCGTCGAGGGGCGGCATGAACTCGCTCCCGAGCCGGAGGGCGACGGGCACCGTCGTCGCGAGCAGGAGCGCAGCGCCGAACACGACCGCGACGCGATGGCGCACGACGCGCCGCACGATCGGCGCGTAGACGCGGCCCAGGGCGCGCTGCAGCGGATGGGCCTCTTCGCGGTGGATGCGGCCGCGGACGAAGAGCGCGGCCAGCGCCGGCGTCAGCGTCACCGAGAGGATCGCGGCGAAGCCCATCGCATAGCTCTTCGTGTAGGCGAGGGGATGGAAGAGTCGCCCCTCGACCGCTTCGAGGGCGAAGATCGGGAGGAACGAGACCGTGATCACGAGCAGCGCGAAGAAGACCGAGGGACCGACCTCCTGCATCGCGCGCAACACGACCCGGGATCGTTCACCGCCGTCGCCCCCCGCTCCGCCGTCGCCCCCGCGACCGCCTCCGCCGGCCTCCCAGTCGCCGAGACGCTTGTGGACGTTCTCGACCAGGATGATCGAGGCGTCGACCATCGCGCCGATCGCGACGGCGATGCCGCCGAGGGACATGATGTTCGCGGTGAGACCCTGGGCGACCATCGGCACGAAGGCGAGCACGACCCCGATCGGGATCGTCAGGATCGGGACGAGCGCGCTGCGGGCGTGGAGCAGGAAGACGAAGATCACGAGCGAGACGACGAGCATCTCTTCGACGAGCGTGCGGCGCAGGGTATCGATCGAGGCCTCGATCAGGGTCGAGCGGTCGTAGGTCACGACGACCTCGACGCCTTCAGGCAGCGAGGGCGCGAGGGCCGCGAGCCGCGTCTTCACGGAATCGATGACCGCGAGCGCGTTCTCCCCGTGGCGCATGACGACGATCCCGCCGACGACCTCGCCCTCGCCGTCGAGCTCCGCGAGCCCGCGCCGCAGCTCGGGCCCGAGCTGGAGCGTCGCGACCTGCTCGAGCCGGACGGGCGTCCCCGACGCGGTCGCGCGCAGCGGGATCCCGCGCAGGTCGTCGAGGGTCTTCACCGAGCCCCGGGCGCGGATCGTGTACTCGTGGTCGCCCTGCTCGAGGGTGCCCCCGCCGGCTTCCTCGTTCGACGCCTCGACGGCGCCGACGACGTCTTCGAGAGCGATGCCGTAGGCGATCAGGGCGTTCGGATCGACCTCGATCTGGTATTGCCGGACGAAGCCCCCGACGCTCGCGACCTCGGCGACCCCGGGCACGCTCTCGAGGGCATAACGCAGCGTCCAGTCCTGGAGGCTCCGCAGCGCCGAGAGGTCGAGCTGCCCGCTGCGGTCGACGAGGGCGTACTCGAAGATCCAGCCGACGCCGGTCGCGTCGGGGCCGAGGGTCGGGAGCGCGCCCTCGGGCAGGCGGCCCGTGAGGCCGTTCAGGCGCTCGAGCACGCGGGTGCGAGCCCAATAGAGATCGGTGCCGTCCTCGAAGATCACGTAGACGAGCGAAAGGCCGAACATCGAGAGGCCGCGGACGCTGCGCACGCCGGGCGTCGCGAGCATCCGCGCCGAGATCGGATAGGTCAGCTGGTCCTCGATCCGGTCGGGGCTCTGGCTGCGCCACTCGGTCGAGACGATGACCTGCGTGTCGGAGAGATCCGGGATCGCATCGAGCGGGGTCGCGCGCATCGAGGCGACGCCGACGGCGAAGGCGGCGAGGACGGCGAGCACGGTGAGCCCGGGGCGGCCGGCGCAGACGGCCATCAAGCGGGCGATCGAGCCGGTCGGCGGCGATGCCGACGGCGATTCCGGCTGCGATTCCGGCTGCGACGCCCGCTGCGTCGTCGGCTGCGAGGTCGTCTCTGCAGGTGTCGCGGGATTTCCGGGCGGTCCGGCGTCCGTCATCACCACTGCTCCAGCGCCGCGCGCAGCCGGCTCTCCGCGGCGATCAGGAAGGTCCCGGAGCGCACGATCGTGTCGCCGTCGGCGAGACCCGAGCGGATCTCGATCGCCTCGCCGACGCGGCGGCCGGGCTCGACCGGCTGGGGTCGGAAGCGGCCGTCGCCGAGGGCGAGGAAGACGAAGCTGCGTGTTCCGGCCTGCAGGACGGCGGAGAGGGGGACGACGATCGCCTCGGCGCCCGGCAGCGCGAGCTCGACGTCGACGAATTGATCCGGCCGCAGGGTGAGCTCGGGGTTGGCGACCGCGATCCGCACGCGCGTGGTGCGGGAGTCGGGGTCGAGCCCCGGCGAGAGCAGCGTGACGGGAGCTTCGAAGACGTGGCCGCGGTCGTGGGCGGGGGTGATGCGCGCGGAGAGGCCGACGTCGACCCGGGCGAGATCGGCTTCGTAGACCTCGGCCTCGACCCAGACGGTGGTGAGGGGCGCGAGGCGGTAGAGCCTTTCACCGGCCTCGAAGGCGCTACCCCGGACGAGGTTCTTCTCGACGACGAAGCCCGAGATCGGGGCGCGGATCGGGAGCGTCGGGCCGACCTCGAGCGTGCGGGCGAGGCGTTCGAGCTCGCGGTCGTCGACACCGAAACGCGTCAGCCGGCTGCGCGCGGCGCTTGCGAGGGCGTCGGCGCGGTCGGGCGCCGAGGTGTCCCGGGCTCGGGCCTGGCTGCGCAGCGCTTCGACGTACTCGCTCGCGGCAGCGGTCAGCTCGGGGCTGTCGACCTCGAAGAGGACATCGCCCCGACGGACGGCGACCCCGACCGCATCGGCCAGGACCCGCGCGGCCCAGCCCCGCAGCTTGAGCGAGACGTCGACCAGCTCGGACTCCGGCGCGACGACCCGGCCGACGACGCGCAGCGTCGAGGACAAGGACATCTTCTCGGCGCGGGCGAGGCCGATGCCGCTGCGCTGCAGTCGATCCGGCGTCAGCACGACCTCGCCGGGATGCGTGCTCGTGGCGGCGGGCTCCCGTGCCGCCCCGCGCGCGGGGAGGGCTGCGAGCCGAAGGCCCGGGGAGCCGACCGTCAGGCTGCCCTCGGCGCGGAGACTCCGGGCCGGCGCCGTTCGAATCGCGATCTCGACCTGCCAGGTGCTGCCCATGGCGAGCTCGAAGTCGGCGCGATAGCGCCCGTCGCCGAGGGGCTCGATCGCGGCCGGTCCGCCCATCGCGGCCATGGCGCCCATCGCAGGCATGCGAACGCTCGCCTCGACGTGTGCGCCGTCGATCGCAGCGCCCGCGGCGTCGCGGAGCGCGAGCGTGAGCGCATTGGCTCCGACCCGCGGTGCTCGCGGCTCGAGGGAGATCTCGAGCACGAGGCCGCCCTGCTCGAGTCGAACGACGTCGACGCCGGGCCCGCCGCACGCCGCGATCGCTGCGACCCCGGCGATCGCCGCGGCGAGCGCGACGAAGAGGAAGGGCACGATGCGAGGGACGGGCGGAAGCCACGGGCCGGGCGCGGCGACGGCCCGGGTTGCATCGGCGGCGGGGGGACGGCGGAGCCGGGCATGGGACTCGAATCCGAGTCGTCGGGTCGGTCCATTCGTCGATCGATTCATCGTGTTCACCATGACAGCCCCGGCATGCGGCCGAGGGCGCGGTCGAGCTCGGCGCGGCGCTGCGCGATCCGGGCGAGGGTGGTCTCGTGCTCGAGCTCGAGCTCGTGGAGCTCGCGCAGGGCGTCGATCAGATCGAAGAAGCGCGAGCCGCCCGAGGCGTAGGCCGAGCGGGTGGCGCTGACCTGCTCGCTCGCCGCCGGGAGCAGCCGATCCCGCACGAGGCGCTCGGCGCGCCGGGCCTGGGCGAGGCGGAGCCCCGCACTCTCGACGGCGAGCCGGACATCGTCCTCGAGGGCGAGTCGCCGCTGGCGCGAGCCCTCGAGCTCGGCCCGGGACTCTTCGAGGGCGGCCCTTCGACGGCCGAGCTGGAGCGGGACGTTCAGCTGGACCCCGACGTAGGGCACGAGCGGGCTCTCCTGCCAGAGCCGATCGTAGGCGCCCATCACCGTGAAGTCGGGCAGGAACTCGCGCACCGCGAGATCGACCCGCGCGTGCGCCGCCTGCTCGCGAGCGGCGGCGGCCGCGAGCTCCGGCCGCGCCGCGAGGGCTTCGTCGAGGAGCTTCGCGTCGATCCCGCCGCCGCGCGCAGCTCCGATGAAATCGCCGTCGGCGTGGACGGGCGCGTTCCCGTCGACCGCTTCGTCGTCGGAGCCGAGCTCGGCGAGGCGGGCTGCGTGGCCGGAGCTCGGTGGGGCCGCAGGGATCGACAGGCCGGCGGCGCGGTGGAGGAGGGCGTTGATCTGCTCGGCGACGACGCGCGCTTCACTCTCGAGCTCGCTCTGCTCGACCATCGCCCGGGAGCACGCGAGCTCGGCCTTGAGCACGCTCGGCTTCGAGTCCTCTCCGGCCGCATAACGAGCGAGAGCGACGCGATGGAGCTCGCCGAGCAGGGTCGCGTGCTCCCGGTTGATCTCGAGGGCGCGGGCGGCGAGGGTCCAGTCGTCGAAGAGCTTCGAGGCGAGGGTCGCGAGCTCGAGGCGCATGGACTCGAGGTCGCGTCCGACCGCCTCGGCCTCGGCAAGGGCCGCCTCGCCGCGCAGGCGCCGCTTGCCGGGAAAGGGCAGGCGCTGCGAGAGGTCGACGCGCCCCGCCCTGTCGACCCGCCTCGAGCCGAACGAGAGCGGCGCGACGCCCATCCCGAGCATCGGATCGTCGAGGCCGCTCGCCTGGGGGTAACGGGCGAGGGCCGCACGATAGGCCTGGCGCGCGACCGCGAGGCTCGGATTGCGCTCGAGCACGGCGGCGACGAGGCGGCGTCGATCGAGGATCGGCTCGCCGGCGAAGAGCCGCGCGCCCGAGTCGAGCGTGTGCTCGGCCGCGGAGGGGCTCGAGCGCAGGTCCTCGGAGAGGCTCCGATAGCGGGCGCCGCTCGGGGAGACGCACGCGAGCGCCGCGCTCGCCAGTGCGAGGAGCCCCGCGAGGCGGTCGGGCCTCGGGCGATTCGGACGACTCGGGTGTTTCGGGCGACGAGTCGTGCAAGGACTCGAGCGATGGACGGGAGGACGCGGCCGGACGGCGGCACGCATGGGCGATCACCTCGCGCGCAAGCGGATTCGAGCGGCCTCCGCACGCGCGGAGACCGGCCGGGGCCAAGGAATGCGGCGCGAGATCTCAGATCAGGAGAACGACGGAGAGGCGCAGTGGCGAGGCGCGCAGCGCGCGATGCGCATCGGCGCGACCGGAGGGCGCGCGCAGCGAAGCCGCCGCGACCGGCTCGAGAGCGGGCAGGCGCGCGGGCAGGGCGGGGGCGTCGGAGAGAGTCGGGCTCGGGAGCGGGACCGGGGCGGCGGACTCGCTGCAGCAGCTGCGATTCGCGAAGCCGCCGCGGCAATCCTCGGCCGCGGAGTCCGCCCCGCCGGGCCCGGAGGCGAGCATCGCCGGGCAGCATTGGGACGCACACACCGACGCCGCCCACGCGAGGCTCGGCGCGATGGTGAGCACCACCATCAGGGCGAGCACGGCGAGGGAGCGACGTCGAAGCATCGGAAAACTCCTACCGGAGGCGATTTCGGTCGTCAACCGCGCGAGCTTGACCCCGGCTGCGGCGGGGTGGTGCCGTTGCGTCTGCCCGTCACGTCCGATTCATCAGGCCGACGAGGGTCGCGGGGCGCGGATCGGCGCAGAGGCGCTCGACGGCGTCCTCGCTCGAGAAGGTCCGCGCGATGTCGGAGAGGAGCTCGAGCTGCGCACCGTCTTCCGACCGGGGCGTCAGGATCAGGAACACGACCCGGACCGGGGCGCCGTCCGGGGAGTCGAAGTCGACGCCGGTCGGCGAGATCCCGACGGCGACGACCGGCCGGGCGAGGCCCAGCAGTCGTGCATGAGGCGCCGCGACGCCGCCGCCGAGCGCGGTCGACACCAGCTGCTCGCGCTCGAAGGCGGCGCCGACGACCAGGGCTTCCTCGAGACCCGTCGCCTTCGCCGAGACGCGCACGAGCTCGCGGATCGCCTGCTGCGGATCGCGCGCGTCGAGCTCGGCGACGAAGCGGTCGGGGGCGAAGGCGTCGACCAGGCGCAGGCGGCCCTGGCGCGGGAAGAGGCGGTTGATCATCGGACCCGAGAGCATCGAAGTCGCGACGGCCATGATGACGAGACCGACGAAGGTCGTCGGGCCGATCAGCCCGGCCTCGCGGGCCACCAGCGCGAAGACGATCTCCATGGCGCCGCGGGCGTTCATGGCGAATCCGATCGCCCAGGCCTCACGCGAGGCGATCCCCGCGAGCCGCGCGCTGACGCCGCAGCCGACGATCTTGCCGATGCAGGCGATCGTGAAGAGCAGGCCGACCAGCGGCGGATCGAAGTCGGCGATGAAATCCGCCTTGAGGCCGATCGACGCGAAGAAGAGCGGCGCGAAGAGGACCGACACGAAGTCCTGCATCGCGCCCCGCGTCTGCTCGCGGAAATGCGGTGAGCCGGCGGCCGTCGCGCCGACGAGGAAGGCGCCGAACATCGAGTGGAGGTCGAACCAGGCGCTCGCCGCCGCACCGCAGAAGAGCATCGGCATCATCACGGCCAGCGCGCTCGCGGGATTGCGCGTGCGCTTGTGGACGAACGAGAGCAGGTAGTGGACCAGGGGTCGGCCGGCGGCCCAGAGCACGAGGGCGAGGCCCATGACGAGGAGGCCGTCGAGCAGGCTCGGCTCCGTTCCGCCCGAGGTCAGGTTGCCGAGGATGAACGCGAAGAGCGTCCAGCCGGCGACGTCGTTCAGGACCGCCGCCGCCATCACGGTCATGCCGAGATCGCTGCGGTAGACGCCGAGATCGAGCAGCGTCTTCGCGATCACCGGCAGCGCCGAGATGCAGAGCGCCGTGCCGAGGAAGAGCGCGAAGAGCCAGCGCGGGTGATGCCCCTCCCAGCCGAGGGCGTCCGGTGCGAGCCAGGCGAGGCTCGCGCCCACGATCATCGGGACGATCATGCCGCCGGCAGCGACGGCGACGGCATGGCCCGCTCTGCGCGTCACACCGGCGACGTCGATCTCGGCGCCCGCCATGAACAGGAAGACGACGACGCCGACCTCGTTGAGGCCGTCGAGCAGATGGGCCCGCTCGCCGGCCATCGGGAAGAGCGCGTGCTGCAGCTCGGGGGCGAGGCGTCCGAGCAGCGTCGGGCCGAGCAGGACGCCGGCGGCGAGCTCGCCGACCACCGCCGGCTGCTTGAAGCGCCGCGCGAGCGTCCCGCACGCCCTGGCGCTGGCGAGCAGGACGCCGATCGCGAGCAGGAAGAGTGCGCTCTCGTGGCTGGGCACCGCCGCAGGGTAGGTGAGCCCGATGGGCGAGTCACTCGATCGCGCGTCCCGGGACGGGGCGGCGCGCAGCGCGCGTCGGCTCAGGCGCTCGGCGTCCTCCGTCGGATCACCAGCCGATCGAGCTTGTTCTCCATCACGAAGGGGATCCAGCGCGGCTCGTTCGCGAGCGCGATTTCCTCGCAGCGCTCGATGAAGCACGCGAGCGCCTCGTCGAGGGTCGCCCGGGCCATCGCGTGGCCGAGGCAGAAATGGGCACCCATGCCGAAGGTGAGCGACATGTTGCTCGGGTCGCGGCGGATGTCGAAGCGTTCGGGATCGTCCCAGCGCACCGGGTCGCGATTGGCGGCGCCCAGCACGACGGCGATCGGCTCCTCCTTCGCGAAGGGGATGCCGAAGGCGGTCTGTGCGACGGCGGATTTCTGGCCGATCGCGATGATGGCCGGCCGGAAGCGCAGGGTCTCCTCGGTGACGCCCCGCTTCCAGCGCTCGGGATCGCTGCGGAAGAGCGCGGCCTGCTCGGGGTGGCGGGCGAGCTCGAGGATGCCGCTCGCGAGCACGCTGGTCGTGCTGGCGCCCGAGCCGAAGATGGTCGAGAAGAGGGTGATCAGCTCGCCGTGGGAGAGCGCGCCCTGCTCGTCCTTCGCCTGCACGAGATGGGTCAGCAGATCGTCGCGGGGCTCGACGCGTCGCTTCGCGTAGAGACCGGCGACGTGGTCCATCGACTTCTGGATCGCCTCGTTCGCCGCGGTGCGCAGCTCGGGCGTCACGCGCGGGCCGAAGCAGTCGACGATGTTGACCCGGGACATGGCGGCGAAGGAGCCCGAGAGCTCGTCGGGCCCGATGCCGAGGAAATCCATCATGACGAGGCGGGGGAGGGGGGAGGCGAAGTCGCGGTGGACGTCGAGCTCGGCTTCGCCGGACGCGCGGTCGAGCAGGGCGTGGGCGTGCTTGCGGATCAGGGGGCGGATCGAGTCCATGTTGCGCTTCGAGAGCGCGCCGGTCGCGAAGGAGCGGACGCGGCGGTGGCTCTCGCCCTCCATCACGCCGATCGCGTTGCTGCGCCAGGTGTGCATCGGATCGCCGGGCTTGAAGCCGCGGCGCTCGAGGACCTCGATGCCCTCGGCGATGAAGTCGGTGCCCTTGACCGCCCAGGCGGCGTCCTGCCAATGGAGGGGCACGACGTGGCCCTGCTCGTTCTGGGCAACTCGGTGCTGCTCGCGCAGGGCGCGGAAGACGGGATAGGGATCCTGCCAGTAGTCGGGATCGGCCATCGGGAGGACCGGAATCGCTTCGCGCATGGGGCGGATCCTCGCTCTCGGAGCGGGCGGCTGCGCAGGCCGGCCCGGGTTCGGCGGCAAGCATGGCACCGAGCGCGGCATGGGGAAACCCGCGCGGCTTCGCTACGCGTCTGCCGTCCGGGGACCGATGGTGCCCGATCTGCTTCCCCCATCCGATTCCCGATTCGAATCGAGAGGAGACCCCCGCCATGGCACGCCACGCCGAGATCGTCGACCGCTTCATCGCCGCCTGGACCACGAAGGACGTCGACCTGATCATGTCGTTCTTCACGCCCGACGCCGTCTACACCAACGTCCCGATCGATCCCCCGAACGTCGGGCTCGAGATGATCCGCAAGACGATCGAGGGCTTCGCCGGCATGGCCGAGGCGATCGAGTTCCGGGTGCACCATCAGGGCGAGTCGCCGAACGGCACCGTGCTCAACGAGCGGACCGATCGCTTCAAGATCGGCGGCCGCTGGGTCGAGGCCGGCGTGATGGGCGTCTTCGAGTTCGAGGGCGACAAGATCAAGGCCTGGCGCGACTACTTCGACCTGGCCCAGTTCACGAAGGCGATGACGGGGGGCGCCTGAGCCCTTCAAAGCCGTGCGCGCAGATGCGGCAGCATCTCGCGGCCCAGGCGCTCGATCTGGTCGCGGATCGCCGCGTGGTCGACGCCCATCTGGTGGACCCGCAGGTTGAGCGCCTGGGAGCCGGTCTGGCGGGCGGCCTCGACAAGCCGCTCCGCGAGGCGCTCGGCGCTCTCGTCGGCGACGAGCTCGTTGCCGCCCCAGCTCGACTGGGTCTTCTCCGACGTGTAGCTCTTGTAGAAGGCGAGCTGACCCTCGGCCGCCTCGTCGGGCGGGCGGCCCAGCCAGACGCGGCGGATCAGGATGCGCTGCGCGGGGCCCCCCGCTTCGTCGTGGATCCGCGAGAGGTCGGCCAGATGCTCCGGCGTCTGCAGCGAGTCGTAGAGCAGGCCGACGCCGAGGGCTGCCGCCCGCTGCACCGCCTTCGGCGCCTGCGCCGCCACGACGACGGGCACCGGCGCCTGCGCACAGCGCCGGATCGCGACGTCGCGCCCGAGCGGATCCGGCGCCTGCCCGCGCAGCGCGGCCACGACCCGCGGCAGCGCGTCCACATAACATCGAAAGCGCGCGGCCCAGTCGAGGTCCGCCATCTCGAAGTCCTGCGCGAGCCCGCCGACCCCGAAGCCCGCGCCGACGCGGCCCGGATGGCGTGCCGCGAGCCAGGCGATGTCCTCGGCGGTCTGCGTCCAGTGGCGAAGCGGTAGCAGGATCGGACAAGCGGCGGCCCAGCCCGTCTCCATCGCGTCGAGGGCGAAGGCCGCGAGCTGCATCGGGTTCGGGAGGTAGTGGGCGAAGCCGCCGTGGTGCTCCGCGAACATCACGCCGTCGAAGCCCGCGCGGGCGCCGGTCGCCGCCTGGGCGCAGAGCTCCTCGAGGATCGCCTCGGCGTCGAGGGCGGCGGCATAGAGTCGAAGGGAGATGCTTCCGGCGGCGAGCGGGGTCGGGTTCATGGCAGGGAGTCTGTCACGGGACGGTCCGTCCGCCCAGGCGATGGGTTACGGTCCAACGGGTCGGTCCGCAGGATGGGGGGACGGGGCTCATGGTCAGGATGGCGGAGCGTTCGTGGCGCTCGCCCGTGCGACGCAGGGTCCTCGGCTTCGCGCTCGCTTGCGCGCTGGGGCTGGTCGGGCCAGGGCGGCCGGTGCGCGCGGAAGAAGCGCCCATGCAGGACGCGGCGCTCGAGGCCCGGATCCAGGCGCTCGAGGACGAGCGGGATCGGATCTCGCTGACGGGCTCCGTCTTCGGGGTCGCCGCAGGCGTCCTGATTCTGCAGGGGGGCCTCTCGACGATCGTCTCGGCCCAGTACAACTGCCCGGGCTACTGGAACTGCTCCGACGAGACGCGCTGGGGGCTCACCGCCGGCTCCGGTGCGGCCATCGTCGTCGGGGCGATCACCCTCGTGATCATGGGACCGCGTCTCTCCGAACGGTTGCAGGCGCGGCGCGAGCTGCGTCTCGAGATGCATCGCCTGCGGATGGAGGGCGGGGCGATCGGGGCCCGCAAGCCGAAGCCGAGCTTCGATTGGGGACTCGCCCTCGACGATCGACGTCAGGGTTTCCACGCCACGCTCCGCTTCTAGAAGCCGACCCGGGACCCGTGCTCGTACGCGGCACCGGCTCGACGGGAGTCGACACCTCGTCGACGACGGTGTGACGATTGATCCGCGAGGGCTGCAATCCGTCGGGATTGCCGTTACGCTCCGACCCGATCCCCCCGCTTTCGATCGGTCCACACCGTCCAGCTGGAGAGCTCGCGATGCGCGTTGCTCGCGGCACGACATGCCATGGAGCGATCCCGCGATGACGACGTCCGACGGTCGCGTGATCCATCAGCTCGCCGATGGCGATGCCGTGTTCGTCGCGATGGAGACCGCCGAAGCGCCCTGCCACATCGCGGGGCTCTCGATCCTGGATCCTGCGACCCGCGCCGACTTCGGCTTCGAGACCTTCCTCGAGGTCCTGTCGCAACGCATCGCCCTGATCCCGCGCCTGCGCTGGAAGCTGCGCGAGGTGCCGCTGGGGCTCGACTGCGCCTACTGGATCGAAGACCCGGCCTTCGACGTGCGCGAGCACGTCCGCCGCGTCGCCCTCGCGGCCCCCGGTGATCGCACGACGCTCGCGCGCCTCTCGAGCTTCCTCCACGCCCAGCCCCTCGATCGCGCGCGGCCGCTCTGGGAGTGCTGGTGGATCGAAGGCCTCGAGAGCGGCCGCATCGCCGTCCTGATCAAGCTCCATCATTGCCTCGTCGACGGCCAATCGGGCATGGGTCTCACCGAGATCCTGATGGATCTCTCGCCCGAGCCCGGCCAGACGCCGATCGCGGCGACCGGCGCGGAGGAGGGGCTGCCCCGTGCCCCGAAGCCCTGGGAGATGGGCCGACGCGTCGTCGAGAACGGACTTCGCCGGCAGGCGCGGATGGCGATGCACGCCGGCCGGGCGCTGCGGGCGTTCGCGCGGGTGCCGACGGCGCTGCCCGGCGCGCTGGTGCGGGCGTTGCCGCAATCGCTGTTCGCGGGCGACGAAGAGATCGTGCCCCGGGTTTCCTGGAACGCCAGTCGACTGTCGCGCCATCGGGACTTCGCGTTCACGAAGCTGCCGCTCTCTCCGCTCCGCGAGCTGAAGAAGCATTTCGGGGTCAAGCTGAACGACGTGCTGCTGGCGCTGGTCGGCGGCGCGCTGCGCAGCGTGCTGCTCGAGCGGGGCGAGCTGCCCGAGGCTTCGCTGGTGGCGCTCTGTCCGGTCTCGTTGCGGGAGGCGGGAGACCAGAGCATGGGCAATCAGCTGACCAGCATGCCCGTCCGCCTCGCCACCCATCTCGCCGATCCCGTCGAGCGGCTCCGGGCGATCCACGAGAGCGCCGACGGCGCGAAGCAGCGCACGCGCGAAGGCGCCTTCGAGTTCATCACCGCCCTCGGCGAGTCCCTCGCCCCGGCCGCCCTGCATTTCGTCATGCAGACGGCCCACCGCGCCCCGCGCATCGCCCCGATGCCCGGCAACCTCGTCTGCTCGAACGTGCGCGGGCTGCCGATCCCGACCTACATGGCCGGGGCCCGCGTCGAGGAGCTCTATCCGATGTCGATGCTGCAGGTCGGCAGCGGCATGAACGTGACGGCGGTCTCCCACGACGACCAGGTCGACGTCGGATTCCTCGTCGATCCGCGGCTGGTGCCGGATCCGTGGCTCTTCGCCGATCGGCTCGCTGAGGTCCTGGCCGAGCTCGAGGCGGCGGCCGCGCGAACGACAGCGAAGCCCCCGCGCGCACCGCGCGTCGAGATCCCGGCGGAAGGCGAGCCCGTCGATCTCGCGATCCTGATGGCGACGGTCCGGCGCAAGCGCGGGCCGCGCTGAGCGGCGTCGAGCGACGTCGCCGCGCGGCCGGAGTCCGCCCGCCCTACGCGCCCGATCCGGGCCTGCGCGCGAGCGCCGCCCGGATCGCCAGCAGATCGCCGACGTTGTCGAGGGTCACGAGGCCGGCAAGGCGCCCGTCGGAGAGCACGGGCACGCTGCGCACGTTGCCGCCCTCGAGCTTTCGAAGCGCGGCCTCGAGCGTTTCACTGGCGTCGGCGGTGACGAATTCGCGGCGCATCGAATCGGCGACCGGCGAGCTCGCGCCGCGGCGGGCGAGGCCCTCGAGCAGGTCATGGCGGGTCAGCAGCCCGACGACCTGATTGGCCACGACGACCGGGAAGTCCTGCTGCGAAGAGGCGAGCGTCGCGTCGACGGCGAGCGTGAGCGGGTCGTCGGGCGAGAGCGAGCGGTAGGCCGTCTCCATCGCCCGGGCGACGGAGAGGCCCTGGAGGGCGGAGCGCATCTCGACCTGGCCCGCCTCCTGGGCGGCGCCGATCCAGACGAAGAGCGCGATGAACATCAGGAAGGGATTCGCGAAGAAGCCGACCAGTCCGAAGAGCAGGGCCATCGCCTGGCCCGCCGTCGCCGCGATGCGCGTCGCGCGGGCGTAGTCGAGACGGGTCGCGAGCGCGGCACGCAGCACGCGTCCGCCGTCCATCGGGAAGGCCGGCAGCAGGTTGAAGGCGGCGAGGCCCGCGTTGGCGAGCATGATCCGCACGAGCAGCGGGCCGCTCGTCATGTTCAGGCTCTCGATCGGGCCGAGCGAGCCCGAGAGGCGCAGTCCCAGGAAGAGCGCGAAAGCGATCGCGACGTTCACCGCGGGCCCGGCGAAGGCGACCTGGAGCTCGTGGATCGGCTCTTCCGGCATCCGTTCGAGGCGCGCCACCCCGCCGATCGGGTAGAGCGTGATGTCCTTCGTCCGGATGCCGAAGTGCAGGGCCGTCAGCGCATGGCCGAACTCGTGCAGCACGATGCAGGCGAAGAGGGCCAGCATGAAGGCGGCGCCCTCGAGCGCCTTCATGAGGTCGTGACCCACGGCCCAGTGCGAGAGCACCACCATCCCGATCAGGATCAGGAAGGTGGCGTGGACGTAGACCGCGATTCCGCGATATTCGGCGATCTGGAAGGACCATTTCATCGTCACCGTCCCCCGTCGACGAGCCGCTGCCGCGCCCTGCGACGATGGCGGGCCTCATCGCTCCGGGCAAGCTCGCACGCGCAGACCGCCTTGCGGTCCCCCGGGCACGGACCATGCTCGGGGTCCGGTCGCGTCCGCGAAAGGCGGCTCGACCGGATGCCCGGGCCCGACTGATCCTGGAGACCCCATGCCGATCGCGAGCAAGCTTCCCTTCGTCGCTTCCCTCGGACTGCTCGCCCTGGCGCTCGTCGCCGGCGATTGCAGCAGCGGCGGTTGGAGCTACGGCCACGGCTTCGTCGACGATCCGCATCTGTTCGCCGTCGCCTTCGCCGACTCGGCCTACGTCACCGTCGGCCAGGACTACACCCTCGCGAACTCCGCCGACGGCGAGATCTTCACGCGACAGAGCCTCGACTGCTGCGGCTCGCTCCACGCGCTGACCTACGGCAACGGCAAATGGGTCGCGGCCGGCGATCAGGGCGTCGTGTACACGTCGACCGACAGCGCCAACTGGTTCTTCCAGTTCCTGCCGACCTCGCGCTCGATGCGCGGGGCCGCCTTCGGCGTCGGGCTCTACCTGCTCGTCGGAGACGATGGCCGGATCCTGACCTCCGCCAACGCGGGGGCGTGGGCCGTCGAGACGAGCGGCACGTCGCTCGACTTGAACGGCGTGGTCTTCGCCGAGGGGCTCTTCGTTGCGGTCGGGGACGACGGGACGATCCGGACCTCCCCCGATGGCGAGGTCTGGACCGCTCGGACTTCGGGCATCGGCGACGATCTGCGCGGCATCGGATGGGGCAACGATCTCTTCGTCGCCGTCGGCAACGCGGGGCGCATCCTGACTTCGCCCGACGGCATCGCCTGGACGGCGAGCTCCTCGGGCGTCGCAGACAGTCTCGCCGAGGTCGCGTTCGGGGCCGGGCTCTTCGTCGTCGTCGGCGACTTCGGGACCGTCCTGAGCTCCCCCGACGCCCTGACCTTCACGCTCCGCGATCCCCAGACGGGCAAGCATCTCGAAGGCATCACCTTCGCCGACGGCCAGTTCGTCGTCGTCGGCCGCAACACCGTCATCCGCAACTCGACGGACGGGATCAGCTGGTTCTGACGAGGTGGTCGACGGGCCCCGCGGCGCCCCCCTGTGGCCCGTTGCCTCGCTCGAGACCGTTTGGTTAGAGTCGCTCCATTGACGGTCCGTGGACAGACGGTCCGCGAGCAGGAGGTTCGCCCGTGAAGTTCTCCATGATTTTCGAGGCCCAGATCGTCGACACGTCGCGCAAGGGCGAATACGAGATCATGCAGGAGTCGGTCGAGCAGGCGGTGCTCGGCGAGAAGGTCGGCTTCGACCGGATCTGGGCCGTCGAGCACCACTGCCTCAAGTGGTATGCGCACATGAGCGCGCCGGAGACCTTCCTCGCCTACGTCGCCGGCAAGACCGAGCGGATCCGCATCGGCCACGGCGTCGTCTGCCTGCCCTTCAAGATGAACCATCCCGTGAAGGTCGCCGAGCGCATCGGCATGCTCGACATGCTGACCAAGGGCCGCGTCGATTTCGGCATCGGCAAGGGCGGGACGCCGCAGGAGGCGGGCGCCTTCCAGACCGAGATGGACGAGATTCCGGCCCAGCTCGAGGAGTCGGCGCGCATGATCCCGCGCATGTGGCGCGAGGAGGTTTTCGAGCACGACAGCCCGACCATGAAGATCCCGCGCCGTCCGATCTTCCCGAAGCCCTACCAGGATCCCCATCCGCCGATGTACCTCGCCTGCACGCGCGAGGAGACGCTCAACCAGGCCGGCGAGTGGGGCCTCGGCGCGCTCGTCCTCGGCTTCGCGGGTCCGGACGACATCGCGCAGAAGAACCGGGTCTACCGCGCCGCGGTCAAGCGCAGGACGAAGGAGAGCCAGATCCCCGACTTCCCGAATGAGCACCTCGCGGCGCTGTGCCCGGCGATCGTGCTCGACGACGAGAAGAAGGCCCGCGCCATCGGCTACCGCGGTCAGCGCTACTTCACCGAGGCGATCCGCCACTGGTACAGCCCCGGCGTCGAGATGCCGCCGCCGCGGGCGGAGATCGCGGACATGACGGACGAGGAGGTGCTCAAGGCCGAGGGTGAGGCGCTCGTCGCCTATCTCCACGAGGAGAAGATCACGGCCGGCACCGAGTCGACCGGCATGTTCAACACCAACCACGCCTACGGCCGCGTCGAGGACGCCATCGCCTACGTCCAGCGGTTGAAGGACGCGGGGGCCGACGAGGTGATGTTCCTGATCCAGATGGGGACGGTGCCCCAGTGGGCTGCGCTCGAGACCATCAAGAACCTCGGCGAGCGGGTGATCCCGAAGTTCCGTTAGGCGAGGCTTCGGGGGTCGGGGATCGGCCCGACCGCCTCGCGTCGCGACGGGGGGATCGATGGAGCCCGTGACGGGCGAGCGCCTCGACGACGCGAGCGCGCTCTACCGCGCCGACCTCGAGCGCCATCGCGCGGCCTATCGCTTCGCGCAGGCTCGCATAAGGGGCGGCGAGGGCGGCGGCGGGCAGTGGGCGGGCGGAAGCGTCCTGCTCGATCTCGGGTGTGGCACCGGCTACGGCGCCGCCGAGCTCGCGGCGGGCGGCCTGCGCGTGATCGGGCTCGATCGCGTCCGGCCAGCGGCGCGGGCCCGAGGAGCCGGTGCGGACTTCGTCGTCGGGGACCTCACACGGCTCCCCTTCGCCGACGCCTCGGTCGAGGCCGTCGTCAGCTTCCAGGTCATCGAGCATTTCGCGGATCCACGTCCTTATCTGGCGGAGCTCGCGCGCATCCTCGCGCCCGGCGGTCTGCTCCTCGTGAGCACGCCGAACCGGCTGCAATCCGACGGCGAGAATCCCTACCACCTCCACGAGTACGAAGCGGCGGAGCTCGCCGCGCTGCTGGCCGTGCATTTCGAGCAGGTCGAGCTGCGGGGCGTGCATGCCGTCGGGGCGGCCGCTCGCCATCAGGCTGCGCGTCTGCGGCAGATCCGGCGCCTGACCCGCCTCGACCCGTTCGGGCTTCGACGGATCCTGCCGAGGTCCGTCGTCGAGTGGGGGTTTGCCCGGCTCTCGCTGCTCGTGCGCCGCCTGATCCGGCCGGGAAGAGGCGAGGGCGAGGTCCTCGCGGCCGACTATCCCGTCGGCGAGGCGGGATCGGATTGCCTCGATCTGCTCGCGAGCTGTCGCGTTCCCCGGCGAAGGGCCGGAGCGATCGATCAGGCGGGGTCGGACTGATCGCCGCGCTTGGGGGCGAGGCCGAGGTCGCGGATCGCGCCGACCAGCGCGTCGACCGAGACGGGCTTCGTCACGAATCCGTCCATCCCGGCCGCGAGGCAGGCCTGCCGCTGGGTCTCGGTCGCGTGGGCCGTCAAGGCGAGGATCGGGACGCGCGGGCCCCGGTCGCGAGCCTCGGCTGCGCGAATCCGGCGCGTCACCTCGAGGCCGTCGACGTCGGGCAGCTCGCAGTCCATCAGGATCAGGTCGTGGTGCGTCGCGCGGGCGAGGGTCATTGCCTCGTTGCCCGTGCTCGCGACCTGCGACCCGCATCGGAGGCGTTCGAGCAGGGCAAGACAGACCTTCTGGTTGACCGGATTGTCCTCGACGAGGAGGACCTCGAGCTCGAGGGCCGGTCGGTCGGGGGGCTTCGCGGCAGGCTGGCTCCCGGGCATCGTCGAGGTGCGACCGATGGCCTGCGCGAGGACGTGCTGAAGCTGCGCCTTGCGCACCGGCTTGCAGAGCTGTCGCACGATCCGGCTCCGACGCCCCGCCATGCGCTCGGCCGAAACATCCATCGAGGTCAGGAGCACGATCGGGAAGTCCGAGATCGCAGCGTCGGCGGCGATCGCGTCGGCGAGGTCGATCCCGTCCATGTCCGGCATCGCGAGATCGAAGATCCCGAGCTCGAATGGATCCGAGCGTTCCTGGAGGCCCGCGCGCGCGAGCACGACGAGTGCCTCGGCGCCGCTCGCGCACGCGACACCGCGGGCACCGAAGCTCGCGATCTGTCGCAACAGGATCCGGCGATTGGTCTCGTTGTCGTCGACGACGAGCACACGGACGCCTGAAAGCTGCGGTGCCGCGGGGGCGCGAGAACGCCCTGCCTCGGTGCTCGCGACCGGCAAGCAAAGGTCGAAGGCGAAGCGCGAGCCGACCTCGACGATGCTCTCGAGCTCGAGCGTGCCGCCCATGCACTCGACCAGGCGCTTCGAGATCGCGAGGCCGAGGCCGGTGCCCCCGAAGCGGCGGGTCGTCGATTCGTCGGCCTGCGTGAAGGGCGAGAAGATCCGCGCGCGATCCTCCTCCCGGATACCGATTCCGGTGTCGCTCACGGCGATGCGCAGGCGCGCACGACCATCGAACTCCGTCGACGCGACGGGCGTCGCGCGGATCGCGACCTCGCCGCGCTCGGTGAACTTGATCGCGTTCGAGACCAGGTTGAGGAGGACCTGTCGGATCCGGACGCGGTCGCCGAGCACCCGCGTCGGAAGCTGATCGTCGACCTCGTGGACGAGCTCGAGACCCTTGCGGTGGGCGCGTTCGGCGCAGGCGACCGCCACGTCTTCGATCAGCTCGACGAGATCGAGCGGGGCCGATTCGAGCTCGATCCGATCGGCCTCGATCTTCGAGAAGTCGAGGATGTCGTTGATGACTTCGTGGAGGTGGATCCCCGATTGCTGGATCGTCGCGGCGAAGTCCCGCTGCTCCTCCTGGAGCTCCGTCCCGAGCAGCAGCTCCGTCATGCCGAGCACGCCGTTCAGGGGTGTGCGGATCTCGTGGCTCATCGTCGCGAGGAAGCGCGACTTGGCTTCGTTGGCGGCCTCCGCCGCGGCCTTTGCGCGCTCGATGCCGGCCTGGTGGGCCTCGCGCTCCCGTTCGGTGGCCTCCATCTGGGCTCGGATCCGTCGTCCGAAGAAGAGCGCACCGGCGATCATCGCGAGCACGAGGGCGGAGACGCTCCACTCGAGATGGCGCAGCGCGTCGGCGCGGCCCAGCTGGGCCTCGAAGCGCGCGTGCTGGATGCCGCGGACCAGGCCGTTCAGATCCGCGAGCGTCTGCGTCAGCTCCGCGTATCTGCGATCCATGGTGGCCATGCGCTCGCCGGCTCGTTCGGGCTGGCCGGACTCGAAGTAGGCGAAGATGCGGGCGGCTTCGTCCGCCATCGCATTCATGGCGTCGCCGGCGCGGGCGAGCTCGGCCGCGAGTGCCCGGGCGGCGACGAGGTCGCCCTCCCGTTCGAGCTCGGCGCGCGCTGCGACCAGGCGATCTTCGAAGCGTCGGCGAGCCGCTTCGAGGCGCTTGCGCTCTCCGGCGACGTCCCGCGAGTCGAACACGTCGTTGCCCGGCGCGTTCGCGGCGGCGGCCCACTGGCCGAGCTCGGCATAGCCGTCGAGGCGCGTCGCCCACGCGACGTTCTCCGCGCCGGAGGACGCGTACAGGTCCATGATGCGGTGGTTGAGATGGAGACTGCCCCCGACCATCAACAGGTCGAAACCTGCGAGGGCGTAGTAGAGCGAGAGCCATCGGGTTCGGGAAAGGGGGGTGGGCATCGGACCCTCCGGGTCGGCAGGGGGCCCCAGGCCCTTGAGGCGGCCGCTGCCGGCGGTCCGGTGCCTCCGGTCTGGATCCGAGGAGACCTCCGGGATCTGCCGCAGCCGTGGGGCGCGGGGCAGAGAAGCCGGCTGCGGCTAGACTCCGCGCCGCTCGGGGGCAAGGCCCCTCGTGCGGCGGACCGCTCGGCACAGACCGATCCAGTTCGTGCGGCGCGTCGGGATCGGGTCCTGAACGTTCGTCTGGGGATCGAGAGGCGGGTGAGTCGTGTTGCGGGCCGGATCCAGCGAGCGCTTCGCATTCCTGCTCGGACTGGTGGGGACGCTGGTCCTGGTGTGTGCCTGCACGCGTCCTGCGGTCGTCGACCCGGCTGCCCCCCCGAATCCGCGCATCGAGCGCACCGACGCCCTGACCGCCCTCTGGAGCTACTACCGCTACCACTACATCATCGAAGACGGGGTCGAGCGCGGGCGGGTCGTGTCCCTCGACGAGGATCGCATCACGACCTCCGAGGGGCAGAGCTACGCGATGCTCCGCGCCGTCTGGGGGGATGACCGCGAGACCTTCGACGCGGTCTTCGGCTGGACGAAGGCCCATCTGCAAGGGCGGGGCGACGCCCTCTTCAGCTGGAAATGGAAGGGCAGGGTCCTCGATCGGAACGCGGCGACCGACGCCGATACGGACATCGCCCTCGCGCTGCTGCTCGCGTCCCGGCGCTTCGACGAGCCGCGCTATGCGACGGAGGCCCGGAAGATCGTCCGGGACATCTGGGATCAGGAGGTCCTGGTCGTCGGCGAGCAGTGTCTCCTGACGGCGGGCGACTGGTCGAAGCGCGAACGCGTCCCGGTCCTCCACGTCGGGTATTTCGCGCCCTACGCCTACCACGAGTTCGCGAAGATCGATCGGGAGCACGACTGGGGCTGCGTCGCGCGGACCGCCTACGACGTCCTGCGGCTCATCTTCGTCGAGAAGGCGCTCGACTTCCCGCCGGAGCGCGTCTACTTCGACCGCAAGAACGGGATCGTGCGCCTCGAGCATCCGAAGACCCTCGCGATCGGCGATTTCGGCTACGACGTCTTTCCGATCTACTGGCGCATGGCGGCCGACTGGCGCTGGAGCTGGCGCATGGAGGGCCTGCTGCGCGAGCGCATGCTGGCCCCGTTGCGCGAGGCGTATCTTCGCGACGGTGGGCGCCTGTTCGACCGCTATCGCCCCGACGGCACGGCGAAGTCGAAGTTCGAAGCGCTACCCCTCTACGCCACGCTCCACGCCCTCGCCGACGTCGTCGACCCCGAGTTCGCGGAGCGTCTGCGGAACGAGAAGCTCGTCCCGCTCTGGAAGAAGGCTCTCGTCGGTCGCGACACCCCCTACTACCTCCACAACTGGCTCGCCTTCGACGAAACTCTCTCCCTCGGCCTCGCCCGGACCTTCGACGAGAAGCTCGGCTTCATGCTGCCCTTCGACGCGCGCGCCTTCGAGGCGAGCTTTCCGAAGCGGCTCTTCCTCGCCTGTCTCGTGCTCTTTCCCCTCGTGCTGCTCGCGCGCGGGACCCGCTTCGAGCCGCCCCTGCGGTTCGCTTTCCTCGCGGCAGCGTTCTCCGTCTGCGGCCTCTACCTCGTCTGGCGGGGGCACAGCTCGCTCAACTTCATCGAGCCCGCCGGCCCCTTCATCTCGGGCACGCTCTGGCTGGCCGAGCTCTACTGCTTCGGGTCGGTGGTCCTGCTCGTGGTCCAGACGGGCTTCGGGGGGCGACCCGTCGAAGGACGGCCCGACGCGCCGGGCTTCGCGCCGAGCGTCGACGTCCTGATCCCGATCTTCAAGGAGCCGCTCGGGATCCTCGAGCGGACGCTCGTGGCCGCCCGAGCCATGAAGCACCCGAACCTCCGCATCCACGTCCTCGACGACGGCCACCGCGACGCGGTCCGCGAGCTCGCCACTCGGCTCGGCGCGGGCTACTTCCAGGGACCGCGCCAGCACGCGAAGGCCGGCAACCTCAATCACGCGATCGGCCAGACCGACGGCGAGCTGATCGTCATCTTCGACACGGATCACGTCCCGACGACGAACTTCCTCGAGGAGACGGTGCCGTACTTCGTCGATCCGCAGATGGGCTTCGTCCAGACGCCCCACCACTTCCGCAATCCCGACGTCTTCCAGCACGCGTTCCGCTCGCACGGGCGCGTCCCGAACGAGCAGGACATGTTCAACCACGGCATCCAGTCCCAGCGCGATCGCTGGGGCGGCGCCTTCTTCGTCGGCAGCGGCGCGGTCTTCCGCCGCAAGGCCCTCGAGTCCGTCGGCGGCTTCAAGCTCCTCTCGATCACGGAGGACATCCATACGAGCCAGTACGTCCACGCGGCGGGCTGGAAGTCGGCCTTCGTCGACCGCGACGTCGCCGTCGGTCTCTCGGCCGAGAATCTCGCCTCCTACATCGTGCAGCGACGGCGCTGGATGCTCGGCTGCCTCCAGATCTTCTTCCGCGACAATCCGCTCTTCTGCCGGGGGCTCTCGCTGCGACAGCGTCTGGGCTACTTCGCCTCGCTCTACCACTTCTTCTACCCGATCCCGCGCCTCGTCTTCTGGGTCACGCCCCTCTACTACCTGCTCTTCCATCTGCATCCGATCCTCTCGGACGTCGCCGTGCTGACGGCGCTGCTGATCCCCTATCTCGTCGTCCTGCCGATGATCTCCGCGGTCCTGATCCCCGGCTGGTCGCGGCCGTTCTGGGGCTCCTTCTACGAGAGCGCGGTCAGCGCCCCGCTCGTGCGCTCGATCTTCGACCTGCTCCTGCCGAAGTCGCTCGGCTTCCAGGTGACGCCGAAGGGCATCACGAGCCAGACCCATCGCTTCGATTGGCACTCGGCGCGCTGGACGCTGGTGCTCGCCGGCCTCATGGCCGTCGCGATGGCGAAAGGCTTGTTCGAGCTGACCCAGTTCGGGGTCGAACGCGACGCCTACTACTTCAATCTCGCCTGGTCGGGGCTGAATCTGCTCTTCCTGCTCGGCGGCCTGATGATCGCCTGGGAGCGGCCCCAGCGACGCGAGGAGGAGCGCGTCGGGCGCGCATTCGCGGTCCGGCTCTTCGTCGGCGGCGAAGCGGGAGACGAGCGCGCGTCGGTCGCGGCGTGGACGGTCGACGTCGGGATCGGCGGATGTGCGATCGCGCTCGACCGGGCGATCGAGCTGCCGGCGCGCTTCGAGCTCGAGCTCGGACTCGAGAAGAGCCTGCGGCTCACGGCGGAGCTCGTCTATCAGGAGCGGCGCGGACGGCGAACGCGGGCCGGGCTGCGCTTCGTCGAGCTCGACGAAGCATCGACCCATGCGCTCCTGCTCGGGATCTTCGCCGATCCGAAGACCTGGGCCGAGGCGCATGCGGGGGAGGCGCGCAGCTTTCTCGGCGCGGCCTTCGCGTTCTTCGCTTCGCTCGCGGGCTATTTCCGGGCCCTGCGCCCCGCTCGCCGCCGTCATCCCCGCCGCCTCGTGCTCAGTCGGGCCCGCGTGCGGGTCGCCGGGCTCGAGCGGCGAGCGTGGCTGCGGGACGGGTCGCCGCGGGGCCTGGGCCTGCTGGTCCGAGGTGAGCCGCCGCAGCCGGACGGACGCTGGCGGATCGGTGGAGCGGATCGGGCTTCGCGCTCGGGGCGGACGGTCTACGTCCGGCGTTGGGCGCATTTCTTCTGGCGTGTCGGGATCGAGTTCGACTCGGAGCCCGCGGATCCTGGAATGGGAGTAGACGAGCTTGCGATCTCTTGATTGGCGGATGGGACTGGCGGTGATCCTCGCCCTCGTCTTCGGGGCGACGACGGCGGTCTCGGCAGAGAGCGAGACGCCCGAGTCCGGCAGCGAATGGTGGTACGTATTGCGCGCGCGGGCCAACATGAAGATCGGCAACTATCGCGCAGCGATCGAGTCGTACGAGAAGGCGGCCGAGCTGAACCCCGACAATCGCGAAGCCCTGAAGCAGCTCGGGGTCGCGAACGAGAAGCAGGGCCTCACGACGAAGGCGATCGAGGCCTACGATCGCTATCTCTCGCGCTTCGACGACGATCCCGAGATCGCCTTCCAGCAGGCCGACATCCTCGGCTGGGAGCGGTATGCGTATCGCCGCGCCGACGCGATCCGCTACTACCGGATGGGGCTCGCGAAGCGCGAGGACCTCGAACGTCGCCACAAGCTCGCCCGTCTCCTGGCCCAGGATCGCGCCCAGCTCGCGCCCGCCCTCGCCGAGTACCGCAAGCTCCTCGCCGCGCGACCCTCGGAGCCGAACTGGCGCACCGAATACCGGGAGCTCCTGCTCTGGGACCCGAGCCACCTCGACGAGGCGATCACCGAGTACCGCAAGGTCGAGAAGGAGCGCCCCGGCGACTTCGAGGTCGAACGGACGCTCGCGGAGCTGATCGCGCGCAAGGATCCCCGGAGCGACGAAGCGGCCCGGCGCTATGCGTCCCTCGTGGCTCGTCGCCCGGAGGACGCGAAGCTCCGACTCGTCTACGCCGAGCTGCTCGGGTCCGATCCGCGCAAGCGCGAGCGGGCGATCGAGGCCTATCGCGAGGCGGTCGATCGCGATCCCCGCTACGCGGTCCGGGAGACCTACGCGGATCTCCTCTCGTCGGACCCGGATCGTCGGTCCGAGGCGGTGATGCAGTACCGCGTCCTGCTGCGGGAGAAGCCGGCGGACGTCGGCGTTCGTCTGAAGCTCGCGAGCCTGCTCGCGGCGAAGCGCCAGGATACGCGGGCTGCGATCGCCGAGTACGAGGCCGTCCTCGTCCGCGATCCCGGGAACGCCGAGGCCCACGAGGGGCTCTCGCAGGCCTGGGCCTGGCTCGGCGACCGCGATCGGGCGCTCCACCACTCGAATCTCGCCCTGCGCCATGGCGCCGAGGCGCGGCAGAGCGCGCGGCTGCGCGGCGATCTCCTCGAAGGTCGTGAGCGATTCGTCGGCCCGATCGTGCGCGGGCTCGTGCAGGAGGGCGGCTCGAAGACCGAGCTGCGCGGGGTCGTCTTGGGCGCGCGTGGACGCGGAGACGTCACACCCTTTCTCTCGCTCGGCGGAGAGGTCGGGTTCGAGGACTACTTCCGATCGTCCGGCTTCGAGGCGGGGATCGGGGAGCAGTCGAGCAACAACCAGGCAGCGGGCTATCTCGAGATCGACGGCGAGTACCGTCTGAGCCCCGAGCGCCGCGTCGAGCTCGGCCTCGGCTACCACTCGCTCACGCAGACCGGCCGCGACGTGCTCGGGCGGGCCGCTTTCGCGAGCGACGGAGAGAGGTTCGACTGGCGGGTCGGCTTCGAGCGCAAGCTCCGGTTCGATTCCTTCGCGGCGTTGGCGGGCGAGTCGGTCGACGGCCAGTCGATCGGTGCGGCTCGGGAGAACCGCTTCTACGGCCGACTCGAGCGCGAGGGCGAGCGGGTGGTCGCGTCGATCGAGCCCTATGCCGGGTGGGTCGACGCCCGCGGCATCGACGAGAACCCGCTGGTCGGAATCCGCGGCGAGGTCCGCGCGAAGCTCGGGGAGCTCGGCATTCTCGAGCTCTGGCCCTACTACCGGGCAAACGTGCTCCACTACGAGAACGACGCGTTCGGGGTCGATCCGGCCGTGGATACGCCCGAAGCCGGCGGCTACTTCAGCCCGCAGTTCTACGCGGAGCAGGTCCCGGGTCTGCGCATCGAGGGTCATTGGGGGAAGAGCCACGTGTTCACGCTCGAGGGGGGACCCGCGGCACAGTTCGTGAACGATTCCAGCGGCTCGATGCGCTTCGAGCTCGGCGGTCACGCGCGGCTCGCCTACGTGCTCTATCTGCGCGATTCGATCTACTGGTCCCTCGATACGAGCTTCACCCGGATCGGCAACATCTACACCCGCGGCGAGGCGACGACGAGCCTGACCTTCGAGTTCTGACCCGGCGCGTGGCAGCGAGGCCGGGCGATGCCTCGCGGATCATCGTGGACCCGGCGCCCAAGCCTTCGTGAAGCGCAGGAGCACCGACTCGCCGCCCACCGTCGGCTCGAAGACGGGGGCGACGCGCATGCCGATCACGATCTCGTCCTCGGCGACGCCGACGAGGGTCGACGGGATCCGCACGCCCTCGTCGAGCTCGACGACGGCGAGCATCTGCGGAACCTCGTCGGCGAAGAAGGGGGCCGTCGGGACCCGCGTGATCGTGAAGGTATGGAGCCGTCCCGTCCCCGCGACCTTCCGCCAGGCGAGCTTCGTCGAGAGGCAGCGAGGACAATTCGAGCGCGGATGAAAGACCCAGGCCTCGCAGGCCTCACAGCGCTGGAGGCAGACCTCGCCGCGACGCAGGCCCTCCCAGAAGGGCGCGCTCGTCTGCGTCGCCAGCGGGAGCGGCTTCGCGAAGGCAGGGTCGGAGCTTCGGGTCGTCATGCTTCGCCTCGCAGGATCAGCGCCGATTGCTCGCTCATGACGCCACCGGTCCCCGAGACGTAGACCGTGTCGCAGCGGCGGAGCTGACGGACCCCCGCGTCGTGGCGGAGCTGACGCACGGCTTCGGTGACCTGGGACATGCCGCCCCCGCCGCCGGCCTGCCCGTACGAGAGCTGGCCGCCGTGGGTGTTGAGCGGGAAGTCGCCGCGGAAGGTCAGGTCGTGGTCCCGGACGAAGGCGAGCCCTTCGCCCTTCTTGCAGAAGCCGGCGTCCTCGAGGGTCAGCAGGACGGTGATCGTGTAGCAATCGTAGACGCAGGCGAGGTCGATCTCGTCGCGGCGGACCCCCGCCATGCGGAACGCGAGCTCGCTCGCCGGGCCGACCGGGGTCGAGAGGAGATCCTTCGCATAGGCGGGGGACTTGATGGCGAGGTGCTCGCCGCAGCCCACGACGCGCGCCGGGCGATGGGGCCAGCGCGGCTTGCGGTCGCGGCGGGCGACGACGACGGCATGGCCGCCGTGGACGGGCATCACGATCTCGAGCAGGTGGAGCGGGTCGGCGATCAGCTTGCTCGCGAGGACGTCGTCGACCGTGATCGGCTGGCCGTGGAAGACCGCGTCGGGGTTCGCGCAGGCGTTCGTGCGCTGGTCGACGGCGATCTTCGCCATCGCGCGCGGGTCGTAGCCGTGCACCGCGGCATAACGGTTCGCGATCATCGCGTAGCCCGCATTCTGGGCGAGGTGGCCGTAGGGGATCTCGAACTCGGCTTGCGGCGAGCCGTACTCCGGCGAGGACGCGCCGTAGAACCAGCGGGGATCGAGGACGCGCTCGCTCCCCGGCCGGATCGGCGTCGGGCGACCGGGAATCGCGCAGACGACCACGTTCGCGAGGCCGAGCTCGATCGCGGCGGCGGCGCGCCAGACCATGCCGACCGAGTTCGCGCCCCCGAGATCGACGAGCTCGGCGAAGTTCACGGCGAAGCCGCAGTACTCGGCGACCGTCGCCGGCACGAAATTCGAGGACTCGCCGATGCGGGCCGTGACGAGACCGTCGACCTCGGCCGCCTCGAGCCCGGCGTCCTCGAGGGCGAGACGGGCGAGCTCGGCGAACTGCTCGATCGTGAAGCGCGGCGCGCCCGCGTACTTGCGCGCGGGCTTCCAGTCGGCCAGGCCCACGATCGCGGCGTCTCCGGCGAGTCCCATGTGCGCTCGGGCTCCTCGATTTCGGATCGAGCCGCGCAGCCCGAACCGGTTCTTCGACGATAGGCGAGCATGCGGGCATGCGCGTACGCCTTCGGCGCAGCCGATTGGTGCAGCCACGTGCTCGCACCGTCGAGCTGGGGCGCGAAGCGACGCCGGTGGGGCGGCGTGCCCCGCGCCGGGGCGACGCTCAGTTCGTGGGATCGACGAGGACCTTCACGTCGCGCGAGCCGCCGGCGGCGAGCTCGGCCATCGCGTCGGCGAGTCGGGAGAGGCCGACGGTTCGCGTGTGGAGCGGCTCGGCGCGCACGCGCCCATCGGCGAGCATCTCGACGACGGGCGGAAAATCGCGCTGCTCGTAGGCGATCGAGCAGCGGACCGTCACCTCCTTCATCAGCCAGATGCCGGGACGGATGGTCGCGTCCTTGTCCGAGAGTCCGATCAGCGTCACCGCCCCGCCGCGCCGCGCCAGGTCCACCGCCGATTGGATCGTCTCGGGCCGCCCCGCGCACTCGACGACCGCGTCGGCCCCGAGCCCGCCGGTCCCGTCCTGGACGAGCTCCGCGACCTCCGACGGCGTGCAGGTCAGCGTCGCGCCGAGCGAGCGCGCGAGCGCCGCTCGAACGGGGGAGGGCTCGACGACCACGATCTCGCGGGCGCCGGCATGTCGCACCCACTGCAGCGCGAAGAGCCCGATCGGCCCCGCGCCCTGGACGACGGCGAAGTCCCCGAGCCGGATCCGACCGAGGCGTACGCCGTGATAGGCGACGGTCGCAGGCTCGATCAGGGCCGCGGCGGCATCGCTGATCGCGTCGGGCACCCGCACGAGGCGCGCCGCGCTCGCCGCGATCCGGGGGGCGAAGGCGCCGTGGGCCGAGCCGCGGGGATCCCCGCCGCCGAGGGACATCATCGCCGGGTAGCACCAGGCGCCCTGGCCGGCGCGGCACTGCGCGCACGCACCACAGGGCGGGAGGATGCCGACGCTGACGCGGTCCCCGGGAGCGAAGGTCGCGACGTCGTCCGCGACGTCGCGGACGCGCCCCATCCATTCGTGACCGCACAGGCCCGGCGGATACGGATCCCCCGATTGGAAGGCGTGCACGTCGGTTCCACAGATGCCGCAGTAGGCGACGTCGACGATCGCACCGCCGGCGGCGAGCTTCGGCTCGGGAAACTCGCGCGGCTCGATCCGTCCCCGGCCCGTGATGAGGGAGGCATGCACGATCGGGATCTCCTGAGCTCGGGCGACCTGCGCCGGACCGGTCGCGCACCACCGATTCCGACCCGCATCGCAGCTCGACGCGGCGGACTCGGGCGCGAGCCGTCCCGACTATGCTAGCGACTGGGCCGAGGTCGTGGAGCCGCGCAGACCGCGGAAGGGGGCGGATCCTGGATTCGAAGAGCGCGAGCGACGAATCGGCCGTCCCCGTCCGTCCCCACTACATCCTCTTCCTGTTTTCATGCATGACGGCGCTCAACGTCATGGATCGCCAGCTGCTCTCGGTCCTGATCGACCCGATCAAGGCCGAGTTCGGGGTCTCCGATGGCGCGATGGGTCTCCTGACGGGCACCGCCTTCGCGGTCCTCCATGGCACGGCCGGCATTCCGATCGGTCTCGCCGCCGACCGCGGTGTGCGGCGCACGATCGTCTCGACCGGCCTCGCGATCTGGAGCCTGCTCACCCTGCTGACCGGCTTCGCGCGCAGCTATGCCGAGATCTTCGCGATCCGGGTCGGCGTCGGCATCGGCGAGGCCGCGGGCGGGGCGCCCTCCCAGTCGCTGCTCGCCGACGTCTTTCCGCCCGAGCGCCGGGCGACGGCCCTCTCGATCCTCGCGATCGGGGGCCCCCTCGGCTCGGTGCTCGTCTTCGCCCTCGGCGGCTGGCTGGCCGATGCCTACGGCTGGCGCGTCGCCTTCATGGTCTTCGGTGCGCCCGGCCTCCTGCTCGCGGCCCTGATCCGCTTCAGCGTCCCCGAGCCCGCCCGCGGCATCCACGACACGCATACGATCCCCTTCCTCGTCGGACTCCGCTTCGTGTTCACCGTCTCGTCGATCCGCTCGGTCCTGTTCGCCTCGGGGCTGCACGCGACCGCCGTCTACGCCGTGCTCGGCTGGAGCGTGCCCTACCTGACGCGCGTCCACGGCATCTCGACGACCGAGGCGGGCGCGCGCCTCGCCGTCGCCTCGGGCCTGCTCTCGGCCCTCGGCACACTCGTCGGCGGCGCGCTCGCGGACCGGCTGGGCCAGCGCGATCGACGCTGGCTCGTCTGGCAGCCGGCGATCGCGCTCCTGCTCGCGTTTCCCTTCGCGGTGGGATTCCTGTTCGCCCACTCGGCTTCCGCCGCGATGTGGCTGCTCGCGCCGGTCTCGGTGCTGACGGGGAGCTGTCTCGGACCCTTCTACAGCGTCGTGCAGACGGTGGTTCCCCCGCGCATGCGGGCACTCTCGGCCGCCCTCGTGATCACGAGCAACACGATTCTCGGCCTGGGCATCGGCCCGCCGCTCGTCGGCTGGCTCAACGACGTCGGCGCGGCCCGCTTCGGCGCGGAGTCGATCCGCTATTCGCTCCTGGCCGCGATGAGCATGGTGCTCGTTTCGGCGGGCTTCCTGGGCTGGGCGGGGCGCTCGCTCGAGGCGGATCTCGCGGCGCCGCGACTTGACGCTCGCGACGCGATGGGTTGATAATCGAACCATGACGAACCGATCCCCGGGTGCCCGCGCGCGGGCGCAGCTCAGCCATCCCGTCGTCGATGCCGACGGACACTCGCAGGAGTACGTCCCCGCGATCGACGCCTACCTGCGCAAGCAGGGCATCGACGTCGGCGTTCATGAGCTCATCACGGGACTCCTCGGTCCGGATGCCCATCGCTGGGCCACGCTCTCGTCGCAGGAACGAGCGAGCGTGCGCGCCCTGCGTCCGCCGTGGTGGGCGATGCCGACGAAGAACACCCTGGACTTCGCGACCGCGACGATCCCGGGGCTGCTCGAGAGCCGGATGGACGAGCTCGGGATCGATTTCGGAGTGGTCTATCCGACGCTCGCCCTCGGCTTTCCGAGCATCCAGAACGACGAGCTGCGCCTCGCCGCCTGCCGCGCGCTCAACGCGTATCACGCCGATCTCTACGCCGAGCATCACCGCCGCATCACGCCCGTCGCGTTGATCCCGATGCATACGCCACAAGAGGCGATCGCCGCCCTCGAACATGCGGTCGGGGAGCTCTCCCTGCGCGCCATCATGATCGCTTCGTACGTGAGCCGACCGATCGCCGCCGTCGCCGAGCGCGCACCCGAGCTCGCTCCCTACGCCCAGTGGATCGATACCTACGGCCTCGACAGCGCCTACGACTACGATCCCTTCTGGCGCCGCTGCCAGGAGCTCGGGGTCTCGCTCGCGACGCATGGCTCGGGCATGGGCTGGAGCAGTCGTCGATCGATCTCCAACTACATGTACAACCAGATCGGTCACTTCGCGTCGGTCGGCGAGGCGCTCGCGAAGTCCCTCTTCATGGGGGGAGTCACGCGTCGTTTCCCGAAGCTCCGCTTCGCCTTCCTCGAGGGCGGGGTCGCCTGGGCCTGCACGCTGCTCGCCGATCAGCTCTCCCACTGGCGCAAGCGCAATCCCACCATGCTCGGCAACTACGATCCGGCCGCGCTCGATCGGGACGGTCTCGACGCGCTCTTCGCGCAGCATGCGGGCTCGCGTCGATGGAAGACCGAGGGGACGGGCTGGGTCATGCGCGGTGCCGGGTCGGCGCCGGTCGACGATTGGGCGGCCCTCGACGTGAAGGACGAGGCCGATCTCGTCGAGCTCTTCGTGCCGCGGTTCTATTTCGGCTGCGAGGCGGACGACCCCATGACGGGCACCGCATTCAATACCCGCGTGAACCCCTTCGGCACCCGGCTGCGCGCGATGCTCGGCTCCGATATCGGCCATTGGGACGTCCCCGACATGCGCGAGGTCGTAGGCGAGCTCCTCGAGCCGATCGAGAAGGGCTGGCTCACGGCGGACGACGTCCGCGCCTTCGCCTTCGAGAATCCCGTGCGCTTCTACACGGATACGAATCCCCGCTTCTTCGAGGGGACGGCGGTGGAAGGGGAGGCTCGACGTCTCCTCGCATCGTCGTGACGGGGTGGGGCGAGGAGGTGGCGGACTCGACGCGCCCGCGGCTCGATCCCGAGACCGCCGAGCAGCTCGCGTCCGCCTATCTCGCTCGCCACGGCGCGACCGATCTCGAAGGCGTCGTCGCGCTCTTCGCGGAGGACGCGAGCCTCGAGGATCCGGTGGGATCTCGAATCCTTCGGGGTCGAGACGCGATCCGGGCCTTCTATCGCGAGACCCATGCCCGAAACGGCCCGCTCGTCTTCGAGCGGATCGGTGAGGTCCTCGTCGGAGGCGAAGAGCTCGCATTCCACGTGAAAGCGCGACTCGCGAGCGTGACGGGAGCAGGTGGGATGGACGTGATCTACGTGCTGCGGGTCGAAGATGCCGGTCGGATCTGCTCCCTGCGTGCCTGGTACTGAGGATCGCGACGCGACCGGCCGCGGCTTGCCCGGGCAGTGGGCGATCGATGAGGCTCGAATTCCGCCTGGGGCGGTTGCGCGAAGGTCGCACGTGTCCCGCGGTCCCGGTCTCCCGTCTCAAGGATGGGGCCATCGACCCGAAGAGGGCTCCGGACCCTGGAACGAGGATGGGATCGTGGAGAGCGTGCAACAGGCCATGTCGACGGACGACGCGAGCGAGGCCGAGCCGATCGAGCTCGTGCAGTGCATCTATGCGAGCGCGGCTGCGCAGCCCTTCGAGGCCGACGAGCTCGAAGCGCTGCTCACCCGAGCGCGCGCCCACAACCAGGCGAACGGGCTCACCGGGATGCTCCTGTACGCCGAAGGCAGCTTCTTCCAGGTCCTCGAAGGGCCCGCGGAGGTCGTGGACGCGCTCTACCGGCGGATCGAGCTCGACCCGCGACACGTCGCGATGACGAAGCTCATCCGCGAGCCGATCAAGGAGCGCAGCTTCCAGGATTGGACGATGGGCTTCTACCAGGCGACGCGGCAGGACATCGCGCGGATCGTCGGCCTGAACGACTTCCTGCGGATCGCACACGCGGGGGCCGGCGACCAGGACGGACGCGCGCGAAAGCTGCTCGCGGCTTTTCGCGAAGGTCGCTGGCGCAAGCGGATCACGGGCTAGGCAGCGGGCCGCTCGGGGTCTGCGGGTGGGTTTTCCGGGCCGCAGGGCGTGTTATCGTCCGGTCCGGCCCGACCCCCCCCAAACGCCCCGTCCTGCGCGTGCGCGCCGAGTCGACCCGGGGCAGGGAAGACCTGCCATGTCGATCGTCACACTGACCGAGACCCCGGACGGGATCGCTCTCCTGACGATCGACCGCCCGGAGCGCCGCAACGCTCTCTCGGGCAATGCCCTGGCCGCCCTCCACCGCACCTTCGACTCGATCGCGGCGCGGCCCGATCTGCGCGCCGTCGTCGTGACCGGTGCCGGGGTCTCCTTCTGCTCGGGGGCCGACATGAAATCCGGCGCCGAGGACATGGACGCGCTCGAGGGGACCGCGACGGGGGAGCTGATGGGTCGCGTGAAGGGACCGCTGACGCGCAACTTCGTCATGCAGGAGCTGATGGCGGGGCTCTTCGAGAAGATCCATCGGCTGCGCCAGCCGGTGATCGCCGCCGTCAACGGGACCGCCCACGGTGGTGGCTTCGCGCTGGCCCTCGCCTGCGACATTCGTTTCGCTGCGCGCAGCGCGACGTTCGGTGCGGTGTTCATCAAACGCGGCGTGTCGGCCTGCGACATGGGGACGAGCTACTACCTTCCGCGACTCGTCGGGGCATCGCGGTCGGCCGAGCTGCTCCTCACCGGCCGTGTCTTCGATGCGGCCGAGGCGGAGCGGATCGGGCTCGTGATCGAAGTGGTCGAGGACGGGACGGTCGTCGAGCGTGCGCTCGCGAAGGCGCGCGAGATCGCGGAGAACAGCCCGCTCGCCGTGTGGATGACCAAGGAGACGATGTGGCAGACGGTCGATTCGCCGAGCCTGCGCCACGCGCTCGACCTCGAGAATCGGACCCAGATCCTGTGCACGGCGACCGGCGAGCTGAACGCCGCCTTCGCGGCCTTCCGCGAGGGGCGCAAGCCCGAGTGGAGCCCGCTCTAGGGCGCGGGGCGATCGGGAAGAGGAAGGGAAGAGGAGCATCGATGTACATCGGACTGACCGCCGAGCAGGAGAAGCTGCGCCAGGACCTGCGCGCCTACTACGAGAAGCTGCTCACACCCGCCGTGCGCGAAGATCTGCTGCGCGAGCACGGGATCGGCCCGAAGACGAAGGCGATCCGCCAGCAGATGGCGAAGGACGGCTGGCTCTGCTTCGGCTGGCCGAAGGAGTTCGGGGGGCGCGGGGCCGACGAGGTCGACCACTTCCTCTTCTTCGACGAATCGATGCGGGCGGCCGCGCCGGTGCCGATGCTGACCGTCAACACCGTCGGTCCGACCATCATGCGCTACGGAACCGACGAGCAGAAGCAGTTCTTCCTGCCGAAGATCGCGACCGGGGACCTCGAGTTCTGCATCGGCTACTCGGAGCCCAACTCGGGGACGGATCTCGCCTCGCTCCAGTGTCGGGCCGTGCGCGACGGGGACGACTACGTCGTCAACGGGCAGAAGATCTGGACCAGCCTCGCCGGGGGTGCGGACTACTGCTGGCTCGCGGTGCGGACGGATCCGACGGTCTCGAAGCACGCGGGCATCTCGGTGCTGATCGTCGACATGAAGTCGAAGGGCATCCGGGTCGATCCGCTCCATCTGCTCTCCGAGCACGACATCAATCAGGTCTTCTTCGACGACGTGCGAGTGCCGGCGAGGAACCTCGTCGGCGGCGAGAACAAGGGCTGGAAGCTCATCACGAACCAGCTGAACCACGAGCGCGTGACGCTCTGCTCGTCGGGCATCATGGAGCGCGCCTACGGAGTGACCCTCGACTACGCGAAGGCGACGCGGCTCGCCGACGGCCGCCGGCTGCTCGACGAGGAGTGGGTCCAGGTCAACCTCGCGAAGGTCTACGCCGGGACCGAGTACCTGCGCCTGCTCAACTGGAAGGTCGCTTCGTCGGCGAAGAAGGGGGCACTCTCGCCCGCGGACGCCTCGGCGACGAAGGTCTTCGGGACCGAGTTCTACCTCGACGCCTTCCAGCTCCTGATGGAGGTCCTCGGCCCGCGCTCGTACCTGAAGCGGGGCTCGCCCGAGGCGGTCGCGGCCGGGCATCTCGAGGGGCTCTACCGGAGCCTGATGATCCTGACCTTCGGCGGCGGCGTGAACGAGGTCCAGCGCGATCTGATCGCGCTCTTCGGCCTCGGTCTTCCGCGCATTCCGCGACACTGAATATCGAGAGGCATCGACCGCCATGGACTTCTCCTATTCCGACGAACAGCAGGCCGCCATCGAGCTCGCCCGCCAGATCCTCGCCGACCACTGCACGCCGCAGCGTCTGCGCGCCCTCGAGCTCTCGGGCAAGCCGCGCTTCGACCGCGAGCTCTGGGGCAAGCTCGCGGAGGCGGGGCTGCTCGCGGCGGCGGTGCCCGAGGCCCAGGGCGGGGCGGATCTCGGATTTCTCACGATCGCCGGCATCGTCGAGCAGGTCGGGAGGACGGCGGCGCCGGTGCCGCTGCTCGAGACGATGGTGCTGGGGGCGCTTCCGCTCGCCCGTTTCGGAACGGCTGCGCAGAAGGAGCGATGGCTGCCGAAGGCGGCGACCGGGCAGGCGATCCTGACGGCGGCCCTCGTCGAGCCCCACCGCGAGGTTTTCGCGCCCGATACCCGCGCGACGAAGGACGGCGCGGGCCATCGCCTCACGGGTCGCAAGCTCTGCGTGCCGGCCGGCGGGATCGCCGATCTGTTCCTGGTGCCGGCGATGCACGAGAGCGGGCTCGGCGTCTTCCTCGTGGAGGCGAGTGCTGCCGGGGTCCGCCAGACGGCGCTCGACACGACGAGTCAGCAACCGGAGACGCTGCTCGAGCTCGACGGAGCACCGGGTGAGCTCCTCGGCGGCGCCGGAGCGGGGCGCGAGATCGTGGAGTGGATGGAGCTGCGGGCGACCGCGGCGCTCTGTGCCCTCGCGACCGGCGTCTGCGCCGAGGCGCTCCGGCTGACCGCGGAGTACACGAAGACGCGCAAGCAATTCGACCAGCCGATCGCGACCTTTCAGGCCGTGGCGCAGCGCGCAGCGGACGCCTTCATCGATACCGAGGCCGTCCGCCTGACCGCGCTGCAGGCGGCCTGGCGCATCGAGGCCGACCTGCCGGCCGCGGCCGCGGTCGCCGCCGCCAAATACTGGGCCGCCCAGGGCGGCTCGCGGGTCGTGCGCGCGGCGCAGCATCTGCACGGCGGCGTCGGCGTCGATCGCGAATACCCGCTCCACCGCTACTACGTCTACGCGCGACAGCTCGAGCTGACGCTCGGCGGCACGACGCAGCAGCTGCGCAAGCTCGGCCGGCTCATCGCGAGCGACGCGGCATGAACGTCGGCGAGCCGAGTCATACCGCGATCCAGGTCGCCGCCTGTCGGGCGGCCCATCTGCGGTTCGACCCGGCGCCCCATCTGCTCGAGGATCGATTCGCGGAGAAGCTGCTCGGTGCCGACGCCGAGCGCCTGATCACGAGCTATGCCGACGGCGGGAGCTGGATCCTGCTCGAGAATCGGCTCTTCCTGCCCTTTCGCGGGCGCTTCGGCGAGGATCGGATCGCCGAGGCGCATGCGGCGGGCGTGCGACAGCTCGTGATCCTCGGGGCCGGTCTCGACTCGTTCGCCCTGCGCCGCCCGCCCGAGCTCGGGGGGCTGCGGATCTTCGAGATCGATCACCCGGCGACCCAGGGCTGGAAGCGGCGGCGGCTCGCCGAGTGCGCAATCGCCGAGCCCGAAGAGCTCGAGTTCGTCGAATGCGACTTCGAAACGACCTCGATCTCCGAGGCGCTCCGGAGCTCGGGCTTCCGGCCCCAGGCGCCGGCGATCGTGAGCTGGATGGGGGTCGTCTACTACCTCGAGAAGGAGACCGTGCGCCGCGCGCTCGCCGAGCTCGCGGGCCTCCTCGCGCCGGGCAGTGCGGTCGTTCTCGACTATCAGCTTCCCCTCGTCGATCTCCCGCAGCGCTACCACGACATCTTCGCGCAGCAGTCGGCCTATCTGCTGCGGTCCGGGGAGCCCCAGGTCAACCGCTATCGTCCGGCGGAGCTCCGCGAAGCCATCGGCGTCGCGGGCTTTGCGCGTGCCGACCTGCCGACCCGGGAGGAGCTGCATCAACGTTATTTCGCGCCCATCGCGTCGCAGATCCCCATGTCCGAGCGTTTCGGGATGGCGATGGCCTGGCGCTGAGGCCGGCCGCGGCGGCGCTTTTCTCGAGGGGCCGCGGGCCTGCGCGATGCACGCGAGGGGCCGGGTCGAGATCGATCGGGAGGGACCGACATGAGCCGAGCGACGTTGCCGTCGAAGGGGATCGAACGCGAGGCACTCTTCGCGTCGATGCGAGAGCGCAAGCGGCAGGATGCCGACTGGCGCGGTGCGCGGACCTGGAGCCTCTGTTATCCGGCGGGCGAAGAGGTCGACTCCGTCCTCGCCGAGGCGAATCAGCTCTACCTCTACGAGAACGCACTCAATCCCTTCCGCTTTCCGAGCGTGCGGCAGATGGAGGTCGACGTCGTCGGCATCGCGCTCTCGCTGCTGCATGCGCCGCCGGCGGCCGACGGCTGCATGACCTCGGGCGGGACCGAGTCGATCATCATGGCGATGAAGACCGCCCGCGAGCGAGCCCGCGCCGAGCGGGGCGTCGAGCATCCGACGATCGTGGCGCCGTATTCGGCGCATCCGGCCTTCGCCAAGGCGGCGAGCTACCTCCGCATGGAGCTCGTCGCGATTCCGCTCCGGGAAGATCTGCGCGCCGACGTCGCGGCGGCGGCGAAGCTCGTCGACGATCGCACGGCCGTCGTCGTCGGATCGGCGCCTTGTTATCCCTTCGGTGTCGTCGATCCGATCCCGGAGCTCGCGGCGCTGGCCCGGGATCGGGGCGCGAGCTTCCATACCGACGCATGTCTCGGGGGCTTCCTCTGGCCGTTCTGGGAGGCGCTCGGGGAATCGGTGCCGCCCTTCGACTTCCGCGTGGAGGGGGTGACCACGATCTCGGCCGACGTCCACAAATACGGCTATGCGACCAAGGGCGCCTCGACGATCAGCCATCGCGACGGCGAGCATCTCCGGCGCCATCAGATGTTCGTCTACCGCGACTGGCCGGGGGGCGGCTATGCGTCGTTCGCGATGGCGGGCGCCCGCCCGGCGGCCCCGATCGCAGCGGCCTGGGCGATCCTCCACTGGCTCGGCCGAGACGGCTACGTCCGCCTCGCCCGGAAGATCCGCGACACGACCCGCAAGCTGCGCGACGGCGTCGCCGCGATCGACGGGCTCTTCGTCCACGGGCGCCCGGAGATGAGCCTCTTCGCCTTCGGCTCGGCGCGCCACGATCTCTTCGCGATCGCGGACGCCATGGACGATCGCGGCTGGTGTCTCGATCGCCAGACGGGGCCGGATGCGCTCCACATGATGGTCTCGCCCGAGCACGAGAAGGTGGCCGACGCCTTCCTGGTCGACCTGCGCGAATCGGTCGAGACCCACGGAACGTCTCGGGGCAAGGAAGCGCGTTACAGCTAGACGGCCGGTCGGTGCGCCGTCCTCTTCGAAACGCCCGGGAACGAGGGGCTGCAGTCGACCTGCGGCCGGGAGAGAAGCCATGAAGTCGTTCGAGAATCAGGTCGCGGTCGTCACCGGAGGCGCCAGCGGCATCGGCCGCGGCATCGCGCTCGCGCTCGCCGGGCGCGGGGCCCACGTCGCCCTCGCGGATCTCCACGAGGCGCGCCTCGCCGAGACGGTCGCGGCAATCGAGGCCCTCGGCGGGAAGGCGCTGGGTCTGCGCTGCGACGTCACGAGCGACGCCGAGGTCGAGGGATTCCGGGACGCGACCCTCGCGCGCTTCGGCCGCGTCGATCTGCTCTGCAACAACGCCGGGGTGTCGGTGCTCGGGCCCTGCGAGCGGGTCGAGATGGCGGACTGGCAGTGGATCCTCGACGTCAACGTGCTCGGCCTCGTCCGCGGCGTGCGGGCCTTCGTGCCGGCGATGGTCGAGCGCGGCGCCGGCCATGTCGTGAACACGGCTTCGGTCGCGGGCATCTGGGCCTACTCCTGGGATGCGGGCCCCTACATCACGTCGAAGTTCGCGGCCTACGGCTATTCCGAGGTGCTGGCGCGGTCCCTGCGACCGCACGGCGTCGGCGTCTCCGTGCTCTGCCCGGGGCTCGTCAGCACGAATCTCGGCGAGACGGCGCGTTTCTCCGGTGTTCCCGCCGAGCGGCGCGCGGAGTGGCTCTACTTCCCCGAGGAGATGCGCGACGCGATCGCGCCCGAGGCGGTCGGCGAGATCGTCGCCGAGGCCGTCCTGAAGAAGCAGTTCGCGATCTTCACCCACGCCCACGACGCCGAGCGCTTCCGGACCTGGCGGCTCGACATCGAACGGTCGCTCGACGACGTGATCGCGGCGTCTCCCAAGCCCCCGCGCCTCGATCGGCCGCCGGTGGGATGACGAGGACCGGGCGCGGGCGACGCGAGTCCTGCGCTCCGGCGCCCGTTCACGGGCTCGCCGTCCGCTTGAACGCGATCACGTTGCCGATCCAGATCGCGCTGTGGCCGCTGGCGGTCGCGCCGCCCGTGAGGGGGGCCGTGAAGCGCTTGCTCCACATCGAGGCGAAGCCCGATCGCACGACCTGATCGGCGGCGAGACCGCCGATCCGCTCGGTCGTCGTGTTCGCCGAGCTGTACTCACCGTAGGCGCCGAAGACGACCTCGTCGCTCCCGGTCGTCGTGAGGCTCCCGCTGTTCAGCGTGCCCGACGTCCCGGTCGCGCGGTTCGAGCCGTCGAGGCTGACGAGACCGCCTGTCTGGGTGTACTCGTAGACGAGCACGCGTCGCCAGGGGCGCGCATTGCTCCAGGTCGCGGTGTAGGTCACGGTCCCCGACGCGGTCGAGGCGGGCAGGTAGAAGAATCGCCCGTGGAGGTCGCCGTTGGCGGCGCTGTTCAGCGTGTCGGCGGTGAAGGTGCTCGTCCCGTCCCGGAAGCTGACCGTCGAGCCGGCGGCACCCTCCCACTTCACGAAGGCGACGATCAGACTGCCGGCGCGCACGTTCGTGAGCGTGACCGCCAGCGTGGTCCCGTTGCCGTTGGACGTGTTGCCACCGCTGCGGGCGAAGGCGAGGGGCGTCCCGGTGACGGTCGAGACCGTCAGCGTGAAGCTCGAACTCGTCGTCGTCGTGCCATCGCCGACGGTCAGCGTCACGACGGCCGAGCCGGTCTGGCCCGCGGCAGGCGTCACGGTCAGCGTGCGATTCGCGCCGGACCCGCCGAAACCGATGTTCGCGTTCGGCAGCAGCGTCGGGTTCGAGGAGCTTCCGGAGAGGATGAGCGCGGTCGCGGCGGTCTCGAGATCATCGAGCGTGACGGCGAGCGGGCCGACGGCGACGCCGGGCGTCGTCGTCTGGCTGGCGACGGTCGAGATCGTCGGGGGATCGTTCGTCGCGAGGACCGTCACGACGAAGCTGTCGGTCGCCGTCGCCGAGCCGTCGCTCACGGAGAGCGTGATGGTCGCGGTCCCGCTCGCATTCGCGACCGGGTTCACGGTCAGCGTGCGGCTCGCGCTGCTGCCGCCGAGGACGAGGCCGCTCGCCGCGACGACGGCCGGGTTCGAGGAGGTGGCGGTGACGGTCAGGCTCGTCGCCGCCGTCTCGGCGTCGCCGATGGTGAAGGGGATCGCGCCGGTCGAGGTGTCTTCGGCGGTGATCCAGTCGGTCACGTCCGAGAGCGTGGGGGGCGTATTGGCGGTTCCGCCGCTGCGCTTGAAGGCGATGACGCTTCCGATCCAGGTCGCGCTGTGGCCGGTCGCGGTCGCGGCGCCGGTGAAGGGCGCCGCGAACGACCGGCTCCACATCGAGGCGAAGCCCGAGCGCACGACCTGATCTGCGGCGAGTCCGCCAATCCGTTCCGTCGTGGTGTCGAGGGCGCTGTACTCGCCGTAGGCGCCGAAGACGACCTCGTCGCTCCCGCTCGTCGTGATGTTGCCACTGTTCAGCGCGCCCGACGTTCCGGTCGCACGATTCGAGCCGTCGAAGACGACGCTGCCCCCGGTGTAGGCGTATTCGAAGATCAGCAACCGGCGGTAGGCGCGCGCGGCGCTCCAGGTCGCGGTGTAGGTCACGTTGCCTGAGGCGCTCGAGACGGGCAGGTAGAAGAAGCGCCCGTGGAGATCGCCGTTGGCGGCGCTCGCCACCGGATCCCCGGTGAAGCTGCTGGTGCCGTCGCTGAACGTGACGTTCGAGCCGGCGGCGCCCTCCCACTTCACGTACGCGACGATCAGGCTGCCGGCGCGCACGCTCGTGAGCGGCACGGAGAGCGAAGTTCCGCTCGCGTCGGCGAAGGTGCCACCGCTCCGGGCGAAGGCCATCGGCGTCGTGGTGACGGCGGTGACGGTGAGCGTGAAGCTCGTGGTCGCCGAAGCGGTGCCGTCGCCGACCGTGAGCGTCACGAGCGCCGAGCCGGTCTGGCCGGCGACTGGGGTCACGGTCACCGTGCGATTCGCGCCGGACCCGCCGAAGACGATGTTCGCGCTCGGCAGCAGCGTCGGGTTCGAGGAGCTGCCCGAGAGGGTGAGCGCCGTCGCCGCGGTCTCGAGATCGCCGAGCGTGACGGCGAGCGGGCCGACGGCGACGCCCGTCGGGGTGGTCCGGTCGGCCACGCTCGAGATCGTTGGGAGATCGTTCACGGCGACGACCGTCACGACGAACGCATCGCTCGTGATCGAGGCGCCGTCGCTGACCGAGACGGTGATCGTCGAGGTCCCGCTCGCGTTCGCGACCGGCGTGACGGTCAGCGTGCGGTTCGCGCCGGTCCCGCCGAGCACGAGACCGCTGGTCGCGACGACGGTCTGGGCCGAGGACGTGGCGGTCACGGTCAGGCTCGTGGCCGCGGTCTCGTTGTCGCCGACGGTGAAGGAGATCGCGCCCGTCGAGGTGTCCTCGGCGGTGATCCAATCCGTGATGTCGGAGATCGTGGGCGGCGCATTCGAGGCGGTCACGGTCAGCGTGAAGCTCGACGGCGCGCTCGCGGCCCCGTCGCTCACGGTGACCGTGATGAGCGCGTTGCCCGTCTGGCCGAGGGCGGGGGTGACGGTCACGGTGCGGCTCGCGCCGGCGCCGCCGAAGACGATGTTCGCGACCGGCACGAGGGCGGGATTCGAGGAGCTGCCGGAGAGGGTCAGGCTGGCGACCGCGGTCTCGACGTCGCCGAGCGTGATCGGGAGCGGCACGGTCGCCACGCCAGAGGCCGTCACCTGGTTCGCGAAGCTCGAGATCGTGGGCGTGTCGTTCGTGGCGGTGACGGTCGCGACGAAGGTGTCGCTCGTCGTTGCGGTGCCGTCGCTCACGCGGACGGTGATCGTGGCGCTTCCGTTCGCGTCGGCGGCGGGCACGAGGGTCAGCGTGCGCGCCGCGCCGGTTCCACCGAGCAGGAGACCCGTCGCCGGGATCACGCTCGGGTTCGAGGAGACGGCCGTCAGCGTGAGGCTGCCGGCGGCGGTCTCGCCGTCGCCGACGGTGAAGGCGATCGGGCCGAGGGTCGTGTCCTCGGCGAGGGTCGCGTCGGCGAGGTTCGTGATCGTGGGCGGCGTGTTCGCGACGCCGCTGCGCTTGAAGGCGATGACGCTTCCAATCCAGGTCGCGCTGTGGCCGGTCGCGGTGGCCGCACCGGTGAACGGCGCCGTGAACGTCTTGCTCCACATCGAACTGAAGCCCGAGCGCACGACCTGATCCGCGGCGAGGCCACCGATCCGCTCGGTCGTCGTGTTCGACGCGCTGTACTCACCGTACGCGCCGAAGACCACCTCGTCGGTTCCGGTCGTCGTGATGCTGCCACTGTTCAGTGTGCCCGAGGTTCCGGTGGCACGGCTCGACGCGTCGAAGCCGACGCTGCCCCCGCTGTAGGCGTACTCGTAGACGAGCAGGCGGCGATAGGGGCGCGCCGCGCTCCAGGTCGCCGTATAGGTCACGTTGCCCGAGGCGGTCGAGGCCGGCAGGTAGAAGAAGCGCCCGTGGAGATCGCCGTTCGCGGCGCTCCCGACCGCGTCGGCCGTGAATGTGTTGGTTCCGTCGCTGAGGGTCACCGTCGAGCCCGCGGCGGCGCCCTCCCACTTCGCGTAGGCGACGATCAGGCTACCCGCCCGCACGTTCGTGAGCGGGACGGAGAGCGTCGTCCCGTTCGCGTCGTTCGACGCGCCCTGACTGCGGGCGAAGCCGAGAGGTTGTTGGGCGGTCGTGGTGTCGAACGAGGCCGTGAAGGTCCCGGGCGTCGCCGGGACCGTGACGTCGTGGCTGCGCGCGCCGCCGTCGGACCAGCCGCTGAAGGCGTAGGTCGTCGCGCCCACGGTCTGATCGACCGCCGCGACGGTATGCACGAAGCCGATCAGCGAGTCGTGGACGAAGGGCGTCGTGCGGCGGATGCCGTCGAGGTCGATCGCGAGCCCGGTCGGCTGGGTCGTGAAGGTCAGGTCGACCTTTTCCGGATAGACGAGCACGGCGGTGGTCGACTGCAGCCCGTCCGAGTCGGTGACGGTCAGGCGGATCTCGTAACGCGTCGCGCCCGAGTAGTCGTGGCCGGAGGTCGGGACGACGAAGGAGCCCTCGGTGACTCCGTTTTCGGGGGTCGCGGGGTGGACGTGCTCGGCGTGGAGGAAGTTGATCGACCAGCTGAAGGCGCTCGGGGGCAGGACGCCGTCCTCGGCGTCGGTGGCGGTGCCGCCGAAGAGGACCTGTTGACCGGCGCGGAAGGTCGAGTTGGTCGCGGGGAAGCTGATGGTCGGGACGGGGGGCTGGCCGACGGTGATCGGGATCGTCGTCGAGGTCGTCGAAAGCGTCCCGTCCGAGGCGGTCAGGGTCGCGCTGTAGCGACCGGAGCTCGTGTAGGTATGGGCGGCGGTGGGGGTATCCGCGGTCGAGCCGTCGCCGAAGCTCCAGAGGTAGCTCAGGGGTTGACCTTCGGGATCCGAGGTGCCGACGCTCGAGAAGTCGACGGCGAGCGGCGCGAGGCCCGAGGTCGGCGAGGCGCTCGCGGCAACGACCGGCGGCTGGTTGCCGGGCGGGATGTAGCGGATCCGGCGGATCCGGCTGATGCCGAAGGTCCCGGTCGTGTCGGAATAACCGAGGTCGACGTAGTAGAGCGCGCCGTCCGGGCCCTCGGTCAGATGCACGATGTCGCCGTAGGGCCCGTCGTTCGTGCCGTCCGCAGGCTCGAAGAAGAGGGCCTGGACGACGTTGCCGTTCCCGTCGAAGGTCAGACGGCGGATCCAGTTCTGGGCGTAGTCGGCGTAGAAGTAGTTGCCCCGATAGGCGGGGGGGAACTGGGTCCCGCGGTAGATGAAGCCGCCCGTGATCGCGGAGTCCCGTCCGAGATGGGGATACGAGTAGAGCGGGCTCGTCACGCCGGGCAGCGAGCAGGGACCCTCGCAGAGCGGCCAGCCGAAATTCGCACCGGCGGCAGCGCGGTTGACCTCCTCGACGGCGGTCGCGAAGTCGTTGCCGCCGACGTCTCCGATGAGGAGCGAGTTCGAGAGCGCGTCGTAGGAGGCGCGGTAGGGATTGCGAAGGCCGAGGGCCCAGACGTCGTCGCGATTCGGACCGGCGCCGTCGTAGAACGGATTGTCCGTCGGGATCGTGCCGTCCTTGTCGATGCGCAGGATCTTGCCGCGGGGACTCGCGAGATCCTGGGCGGCGGCGGAATCGAAATGCTCGCCCGTCGCGATGTAGAGCTTGCCGTCGGGCAGGAAGGCGAGCGCGCCACCGTGGTGCTCCGCGTTCGCCGCGAGCGGATCCTGGTAGATCACGAGCTCGGTCGCGAGGCTCGTCGACCGGCCATTGGCCGTGAAACGCGAGACGCGGTCGCGATTGGGTGTGCCCAGCGTATAGAAGACGTAATAGAAGCCGTTCGTCGCGAAGTCCGGATCGAGCTCGATGTCCATCAGGCCCTGCTGGCCGTTGGTCGAGCCGACGTTCGTGAGCGCGAGGAAGGGCGTCGGCTCGAGGGCCGTGGCTCCGGGCGCGAGCACCCGGATCGTCCCGCCGAGCTCCCCGATCAGCAGGCTGCCGTCGGGCAGGAAGACGATGTTGGTCGGGAGGTTCAGGCCGGCGACGACGACCTCGTTCGTGAACTGGTCGCCCGAGGCGCTCGGCGGCGGTACCGGCGTCACCATGTCGGTCTGGATCGCCGCGACGGCGAGCGCACGATCGTAGAGGCGGACCTCGTCGATCAGGCCGTCCAGGAACTGGTCGAAGGGCCAGCGACCGAAGTAGAGCGGATTGTTCGTCGGGACGTGGGCCCCCGGCGCCGAGGCAGCGAGCACGCCGTTCACGTAGAAGCGCAGCGTCGTCCCGTCGTAGGTCAGCGCGACGTGCTTCCAGACGCCGAGATCCGCGGCGGTCAGGGGGATGGAGACGTAGGCGGTGAACGCGTTGCCGTCGCCGACGCCGGCATAGAGGCGCCCGTCGCAGACTTCGAAGCCGTAATCGCGCGCCTTCATGACGAGGGAGGCGCAGGTTCCGGTCTCGAGGCTCCGGGTCTGGATCCACGCCATGACCGTGAACGATCCCGGCAGATCGAGATCGCCGAGATCGACCCAGGCGCTGCCGGCGAAGTCGAGGGCCGAGCCCGCGCGGCCGACCGTCCAGGTCGCACCGACGATCGACCCGGTCCGGCTGCCCGAGCTGTCGGCGAGGCTCAGGCCGACGCCGTCGTTGAAGGCCCAGGACGCGATCGGGCCCGTGGTCTGGGCGGTGGCGGGGAGGGCGATCGTGAGCAGCAGGAAGAGGGAGGAGACGAGCCGCGCGAGCGCGCGCACGATCGAGGACGAGCGGGGCGGGAGGGTCATGGTTCGGGGTCCGTCGCGAGGGATGAGGCGGGGAGGGAAGGGCGCTGGCACGAAGGTCCCGGGGCCAGAACGTCGGGGGCTTTGGACTGGGACAGTTTGGCGTCGGTCCCGCGAGACGCAACGGCTCGGCGTCACTTCCCGGCTGGGCAGGGCTCTTCGGCGACTTCGCGGGAGCCGGGTCCCGGCGGCTTCGGAGCGCGGAGCCTTCGCCCTAACATCCGGGCGACGCACGGGGGACAGGCTCGGGTGCGGGGCGCCGCAGGGCGGTCGGGACGCGGATCGACGGATTGGATCCAGTGGCGCGCCGGGAGGGATTCGAACCCCCGACCCTCAGGTTCGAAGCCTGATGCTCTATCCAGCTGAGCTACCGGCGCGCGGGGCGGTTCCGCCTGGGAGGCGGATGCCTGAGAGCGGGCGGAAGCTAGCAGAGGCTCGACGCCTCGACAGCGGGCCCCGCGCGCGAGAACATGCCCAGGCGGTGCCCGCCGAGACTCCTTCTCCGTGCAGGGCGACCGCGGCGGAGGAACGGGCCATGGCTTTCGACCTCGTGATTCGGAACGGGCTGCTGGTCGACGGGACGGGATCGGCGGCGCGACGGGCGGACGTCGCCGTCGCCGACGGCCGGATCGCCGCAATCGGATCGCTTTCGGGGCAGGCGACCCGGGAGAGCCTCGACGCCGAGGGCCACGTCGTCGCCCCCGGCTTCATCGACGGCCATACCCACATGGACGCCCAGATCTACTGGGACGCGCTCGGGACCTGCAGCTCGTATCACGGCATCACGACCGTCGTGATGGGCAATTGCGGCTTCACGCTGGCGCCCTCCCGCCCCGATGCCCGGGAGCTCGTCGTGCGCAATCTCGAGCGCGCCGAGGACATCTCGCCCGCGGCGATGGCGAAGGGGATCCACTGGGGATTCGAGACGTTCCCGGAATACTTCGACGTCGTCGATCGCCTGCCGAAGGGCATCAACTACTCGGGCTATGTCGGCCATTCGGCGCTGCGGACCTACGTGATGGGCGAGCGCGCGTTCACCGATCCGGCGACGCCCGCCGACCTCGAGGCCATGGAGCGCGAGCTGCGCGCGGGGATGCGGGCTGGGGCGATGGGCTTCACGACCTCGCGCTCGATCAACCATCAGACCTCCGACGATCGACCGGTCGCGAGCCGGCTCGCGCGCTGGGACGAGGTCTGCGCGCTGGTGAAGGTCGCCGGCGAGTCCGGCGGGATCTTCGAGCTCACGAACGAGGAGAAGTCCCAGGGAACGCTCGAGGAGCAGGCCGAGTATTTCGGCCGCATCGAGAAGCTCGCCGTCGAGTCCGGCGCGACCTTCATGTTCGGCGTCGGCAGCTGGCGGAAGAACCCCGAAGGCTGGCGCTCGATGACGGGCGCGGTCGAGCGCGTGAATGCGGCGGGCGGCCGCTTCTTCGCGCAGGTCCACTCCCGGCGTTTCGACGTGATCCTCTCGTTCACGGGTCAGCTGCCCTTCGATCGGCTTCCGCTCTGGTCGCAGCTGCGCGCGAAATCCCTGGCCGAGCAGAAGCAGGCGCTGCGCGACCCGGCGTTCGTCGCGAAGCTCGTCCATGAGGCCCACCATGGCCCCTACGGCAATGCCATCGGCGCCGAGGCCCGCAAGCCCGATTTCGACTGGGTCTTCCTGATGGAGGACCCGATGGGGCCGCATCGCTGTCTCGGCGAGCTCGCTCGGGCGCAGGGCAAGGATCCGGTCGCGCTCATGATCGAGATCGCCCTCGCGTCGGACTTCTCGCAGATCTTCCTGCAGGCGATCGCGAACGAGGACTCCGACAACGTGCTCGCGCTGATGAGACACCCGAACGCCTTGACGACCTTCTCCGACGCGGGTGCCCACGTCTCGCAGATCTCGGACTGCTCGATCGCGACCCATCTGCTGGGGCATTGGGTCCGTCGCGAACAGAAGGTCGGACTCGAGGAGGCCGTCCACTGGCTGACGGGCCGGCCGGCGGCCGCGTTCGGTTTCGAGAATCGCGGACGGGTGCGAGAAGGCTTCGCCGCCGACCTCGTCGTCTTCGATCCGAAGACGGTCGGCCCGGAGATTCCGCGCATGGAGTACGACCTGCCGGGCGGAGCGCGAAGGCTCGTCCAGAAGGCGCGGGGCATCGCGGCGACGGTGGTCGCCGGCGAGATCCTGCTGCGCGACGGGGTCCACACCGGGGCGCTGCCGGGACGGCTGCTGCGCCGCGGCGCGACCGCGAGCTAGCCCGCGCGGCGCGGGCACGGGCGGAAACGAGAGCAGGACGAGGAAGGGACGAGCACGCATGGGCAAGCAGGAAGAAGAGAACAAGGCGCTCGCGCGCCAGATGGTGGATGCGTTGACCCGCGCCGACGTGGCGTGGGTGAAGGCGAATTACGCGGACGATTTCCAGATCTGGGTGACGGGCTCGTTGCCGTTCAGCGGGACCGGGGACAAGGCCGCGGCGGTCGCGGGCATGCCGGCGGTGCTCGATCTGTTTCCGAAGGGCCTGCGCTTCGAGATCAAGGCCATGACGGCCGAGGGCGATCGGGTCGCGATCGAGGCGACGAGCCGCGGGACGACCTTTCGCGGCGACGAATACCGCCAGGAATACCATTTCCTGATGCGCGCCCGGGACGGCAAGGTCCTCGAGTGGAAGGAGTACATGGATACGGAGCACGCCCGGAAGGTGCTCGTCGGCGGATGACGCCACGCGCCGCGATGGCGCGCGTCCCCCTGCGCGATACCGTCGGACGGCGAGAGGCGTCGCGTTTCGACGGTGCGGAAGGGGAAGGCGTTGCGGCGGGGGCGGGATTCGAATCATCGCGCGGGGCATACCGCCGCGCGGTCCCGCGCCGGGCTTCGAGCGCAGCGAGCGTCGATTCTCGCCGCATCCATGGCCGCATCCATGGCCGCCTCCTTGGGTGCCGTCTCATCCGTCGCATGCATCCTGCTCTTCGGCCTCGTCGCCGGGCTGCTGCCGCGGGCGGCACGGGCGGTTGAGCTCGGCATCGTGCCCGAGACGACCGCCGTGCTCGTCGAGGAGGCCCCGGTCGTCGACGCGGATCTCTCCGACGCGGTCTGGCAGCGGGCCGAGGTCATCTCGGACCTGACCCAGGTCGAGCCCAAGATGGGCGCCCCGCCGAGCTTCCGGACCGAGATCCGCATCCTGACCGACGGCGACACGCTCTTCGTGTCGGTCCACGCCTTCGATCCCGAGCCCGACGAGATCGTCGTCAATCGGATGGCGCGCTCGGAGATGTTCTTCTACGACGACAACTTCAACGTCATCCTCGACACCTTCCACGACCATCGCAGCGGCTACTTCTTCCAGGTCAATCCGGTCGGCGGCCGCCGCGACGGGACCTTCGAGGGCGACCTCTTCGAGGAGAACTGGGACGGGATCTGGTATGCGGCGGCGGTGATCGACGAGACCGGCTGGCGAGCGGAGCTGGCGATCCCGTTCAAGACCCTGGGCTTCGTCGAGGGCCAGGATACCTGGGGGCTCAACCTCTCCCGGCGCATCCGGCGCAACAACGAGGACGATCGCTGGGCGGACCCGACGGTGCAGCGTCTGTCGGTCAACGTCGCGCAGGCCGGCGACCTCCATGGCATGAGCGTCGCGCGGACGGGCATCGGCCTCGACGCGGTGCCGTCGATGTCGGTCGGCGGCCTCCACGACGAGCTCGAGAACCGCGACAAGCTGATCACCGAGCCGTCCTTCGATGCCTTCTACCGGGTGCTGCCTTCGGTGACCGCGTCGGTCACGGCCAATACCGACTTCGCCCAGACCGAGGTCGACGACACGCAGGTCAACCTGACGCGCTTCGCGCTCTTCTTCCCCGAAAAGCGGGAGTTCTTCCTGCGCGAGAAGGGGCTCTTCGATTTCGGCGGCCTCGAGAACGAGAACGGCATTCCGTTCTTCTCGCGCCGGGTCGGCCTCGATGACGACGTTCAGGGGATCCGCCTGCTCGGCGGCGGCCGGGTCACGGGCCGCGTCGGCCGCTACCGGATCGGGCTCCTCGACGTTCAGCAGGACGGCAACGAGGGCTTCGGCGACACGAATCTCGCCGTCGCCCGCGTCTCGCGCACCGTCTTCAACGAGTCGGCGGTCGGCATGATCGTGACCCACGGCGATCCCGCCTCCGACGACGAGAACCTGCTCGCCGGCGCCGACTTCAACTTCCGCAGCAGCCGGCTGATCAAGGATCGCTCGTTCTCGGTCAACGGCTGGATCCAGCAGGACTTCAAGGGCAACGAGTACGGCGATCGCTCGTCGGCGTTCGGCGGCTCGATCGTCTATCCCAACGATCGGATCAACTGGAAGCTCAAGTACAAGGAGTTCCAGAAGGGCTACGACCCGGCCCTCGCCTTCGTCAACCGGACCGACGTGCGGGGCTACGAGGGCGAATATCGCTACCGCTTCCGGAGGCAAACCGGGGCATTCCGGACCTGGGACATCCTGACGACGGCGAATCTCTTCACCGACCGCGACGACGTCCCGGAAACGGCGGCCTTCAACTTCTCACCGATCAAGATCACGTCCCAGGTCGAAGACCTCTTCGAGGTCAAGTTCATCTATCTCTTCGACAACGTGCCGCGCCCATTCTTCCTGACGAGCCACATCGGCGTCGTGCCCGACGAATACCACGGCTACAGCGGTCTCGTGGAATACACGATGAGCCTGGCCCGCCCGTTCCGCGTCAAGTGGACGACGGCGGTCGGCAGCTTCTACGACGGCGCGGGGGCACGGATCGCGCCGCTCATCGAGTGGCGGCCCAACAAGCACTGGCTGATGTCGGTCGAGTACGACGAGCGCTTCTTCTGGGGCTTCGATGCCTGCAAGGGCTCGACGATCGGGACGGCGGATTGCACGGCCGATGCGGACGAACCCTTCCGCCGGCACACGAACTTCAACACGCGGCTCGTCCGCGTGCGGCTCCAGATCGCCTTCAACACAGAGATCTCGTGGAGCACCCTGGCCCAGTACGACAACCTCTCGAACGGGCTCTCGGCCCAGTCGCGGCTGCGATGGATCATCACGCCCGGCCGGGAGTTCTTCGTCGTGGTCGGCCAGGACTTCGACGCGACGCCGGGCGACTTTCGTGTCCGCAGGACGCGGCCCGTGGCGAAGCTGCGCTGGACTTTCCGCTTCTGAGACGTGGACCGAAGAATGCACCCGGCACGATCCCTGCGTAGTCGGAGTTCATGTCGAACCTCACCTTCCTCCGCCGGCCCCCCTTCTGTCCCAACCCCGACTGTGATTCCCGAACGGATCCAACCACCTGGCGCTTCCAGCGCAAAGGCTTCTACCCGCGCAGCCAGCCCCCCCACCGCATCCAGCGCTACCGCTGTTCACAGTGTGGCCGCTACTTCAGTTCACAGACCTTCGCGACGACCTACTGGCTGAAGCGCCCCAGGCTCCTCGAGCTCGTCTTCCATCGTCTCGTCGCCTGCTCCGCCCTGCGCCAGATCGCCCGCGAACACCGAGTCTCCCACTCGACCATCCGCACCCTCTCCGACCGCCTCGGCCGCCACTGTCTCCTCTTCCACGAACGCCTCCGCCCCAGGACCACGCCCACTGAGCCCCTCGTCCTCGACGGGTTCAGGACCTTCGAACACAGCCAGTACTGGCCCATGGACGTGAACCTCGTCGTCGGGCCTTCGCTCTTCGTCTACGGCTTCAACGACGTCGAGCTGCGACGGAGTGGGACGATGCGGCCCGCTCAGCGGATGAGGCGCGCTGTGCTCGAGAGGCGATTCGGCCGACCTGATCCGGATGCGACCCGCAAGCGAGTCGAGGCACTCCTGCGGCGGGTGATTCCATCGCGAGCGGAGGTCGTGCTGCGAAGCGACGAGCACCCGGCCTACGTCCGGGCCATCGCGCGGCTTCGGGACCGGACGATTCTGCACGAGCGGACGAGCTCGAAGGCGGCGCGTACGACGCGCAATCCGCTCTTCCCGGTGAACTTGTCGGACCTGCTGATCCGACACAGCAGCGCGAACCACAAGCGGGAGACGATCGCGTTCTCGAAGCGGCGTCAGTCGGCGCTGTATCGGCTGGCGGTGTGGGGGGTGTGGCGCAACTACATGAAGGGGCGATCGGAGAACCGGCGGCTCGGGACGCCAGCGATGGCGTTGGGGCTGATTGGCGAGGCGCTCACGGCGCGGGCAATTCTTCAGGAGCGGTTGTTCCCGGAGCAGGTCCTGCCCGACCGGGGTTGGCTCTGGGAGTGCTACTTCGGTCGGATCCCGACGCGGGCGATCGCCCGCTGTGTCGCATCGGGCGAAGTATGCGGTCTAGGTAAATCGACGGGTGGATCAGCCGAACGGCGAACCGTTACGTCGGTAGGAGGTGCATTCTTCTGTCCACGTCTCAGAAGGAGTAGCGGATGCCGAAGACGAGCTCGTGGGCGTCGTACTCGCTGTCGATCTGGCGACCGCCGATCCCGGCGATGTCGCCGCGGAAGTTCAGGTCCTCGGTTGCGAGATAGCGATAGCCGAGGCTGAACGCCGTCACGTCCGAGAACGGCACGCTGATGCCGGTCATGATGTTCCAGAGGAAGGCGTCGTCCGTCGCGTCCATCTGGAGCGAATCGGCCTTGTTGTGGGCGTCGATGCGCACCTGGCCGTAGCCCAAGCCGAGCCCGAAGTAGGGGATCACACCGAGATCGAAGTCGTACTCGGCGTAGGCGTTGAACAGGACGTGGATCATCGACAGCGTCCCCTTGCCGTCGTTGTTGCCGGCCTGGATCCCGATCTCGTCGACCCGGTTCTCCCGGTAGCCGACGTTGATCTCGCTGCGGAAATGCTCGAGGAAGCGAGTCCCGACGGCCCCTCCGACGTTGAAGCCCGTATTCGACTGGACGCTGCCGTTCAGGCCGATCGGGTTCGCGCGGGTCAGGTTCTGATTGCGCATGAACGTGACGCCGGCGTCGTATTCGACGTAGGGGGCGAGGCCGAGGTCCACGGCGCGGCCCGTAGAAGGAGCGAGGCAGGCGGCGAGGCCCAGGGCAAACAAACCGAAGCGAATCGCAGTCATTGGATCTCCCGTTCACAAGCGTCCGATCGAGGTCGATCGGCCCGGCCCATATTACATCCGTTGAGACGAGATGTTGCCGCCGTCCACGACGAATTCGCTGGCCGTGATGTAGCTCGCTTCCTCTGACAGGAGGAATCTCACGGTCCGTCCGATCTCGGCCGGCTCGCCGATCCGGCCGAGCAGGATGCGACGGGTAAAGGCCGCGTCGCCCAGGTTGTCCAGCGCCGGCTTCATCATCGGGGTCCGGATCTGACCGGGCGAGATGGCGTTGATGCGGACCCCGTCCCGGGCCAGGCGGTCGGCGAGGGATCGCACGAGGGAAAGGACGCCGCCCTTCGCCGCGCTGTAGATGGGGTTCATCGCATTGCCGAGGGTGGCGTTGATCGACGCGAAGGCGACGATCGCCGAGCCGGGATTCGCGGCGAGGTCGGGGAGGAGGAGCTTTGCGAGGAGCGCGACCGGTCGAAGATGGATTGCGAGGCCGTTGTCGAAGCGCTCGGCGGTGAGGCCATCGAGGGATTCCGTATCGACGATGCCGGCGGCGTGGACGAAGCCGCCGATCGACGGCAGCGCGCGTCGGGTCGCGTCGCAGGCGGCCGCGAGGGTCGCCGGATCGCGCACGTCGACGGCGAGGCCCGAGGTCGAGACGCCGTATCGATCGCGGATTCCGTCGGCGATCTCGAGGCAGCGTCCGGCGTCGAGGTCCCAGATCGCGACCGGACGACCGACGGCCGCCAGGGCCTCTGCGCTCGCGCGTCCGAGACCCGAGGCGCCGCCGGTGACGATGACGCCGGTCGCGGGGCGTCCGAGGCGGGGAGCGAAGTCCAGGATTCATCCTCCGAGGCGAGGGGAGAAGGGGAGCTCGGCGGGGATCACCGTCGACGGTCGACGAGCCGCTTCGACGTGTGCGGCGTCGGGAGGAGGCCGCTCGATCGGGAGCTGTTAGGCGCTGCGAACCTCGACGGCCACGGCCGGCGTGGGTCGGACACTGCGCACACGCACGAAATACTCGTCGCGCATTTCCCAGGGCACGCCGAGTGCGTTGAGGATGTGTCGCTTCGTGGCCTGGCGACACGGTCGACCCTTTTCGACGGCGTGGATCGTGCGCGGGCTGACGTTCGCGCGCTCTGCGAGATCGTTCTGGGTCCAGCCGAGGGCTTGTCGTGCAGCACGAATGCGGTTCATCGGGATCTCTCGCGGAGTTGGAGGCCAAGCCTGGAACGCGAGTCAGCATAGCGTCCGGTGTCCCCGCCGGCGCCCGCTTTTCAGTGCAAGTGCTTGATTCCCTTCGGGGTTTTTGATTCTGGTCGAATGCCGGGGGCGCTGGAAATCGAGGCCCTTCGGGGAGATTGCGGAGAAGGGGGTCCCAGTCCTGGCGACGAATCGGGTCCTTTAGCCTTCGGATGGTTCGTGAGATCGATCTCAGCGCGGCGGACGGACCCGTGAGTCGAGGACCCGACCCGGTATCGCCCCGGTCAGCTTCCCGTCGCGCTGGGTCAGGACCCCGTTGACCGCCGTGGCCCGGTAGCCGCCCTCGGGCCGTCGCAGCCGTCTTCCGCCGGAGGGCAGGTCGCGCACGAACACGTCCTTCTCCCAGGCGAGCCGCTCGAGCTCGAAGACCGTGAGGTCGCCTGCGTAGCCGGGTCGGAGGAAGCCCCGGTCGTGGAAGCCGAGACTCTCCGACTGGCGGCCGGTCAGCTCGTAGATCGCGCGCTCGAGGGTGAAGTCGCCGCGTTCGCGGACGTGGCGGGTCAGGAAGAGGGTGGTGTCCCCCGCGGCGCACATCATCTGGACGTGGGCCCCGGCATCGCTCGCGCTGACGAGGGTCCGCTCGTCACGGAGCATCTCGGCGACGCCTTCGACGTTGCCGTTCCCGACCCCCATCGCGACGACCCCCGGCTCGAGATCGTTCTCGAGCAGCCAGTCGGCGAACACGTCGGAGGGATGACCTCCGCGCGCGGCGACCAGATCCGCCAGGCTCTTGCCGAGCCAAGGCTCGTTCTCGCGCCGCGTGACCGACGTGAAGCGCACGTGCTCGATCCGCGTATTCGGGAAGAGCGACTTGTCGACGGCGTCCCACTCTTCTCTGGCGACTGCGCGCCAGGCGGGATCGCGCAGGCGTGCGCCGCGCGCTTCGCCCTTCACGAGCATGACCTGGTTCCAGCCCTTCGGCAGCATCATGAAGACCATGGTCTGGTCCCAGTCGACGTTGAAATCGATCGTTCGCGGTGAGACGATCGGCCAGACGGGCGCGCCGTACTGCGCGAGGGAGGCGGTGTACTCGATCAGCTCGCGGGCGCGGGCGGGGTTGAGATCCGTATGGAGCAGGCCGTTCCAGATCGAGCGGACGCCGCGCGGGCCGAGCAGCTCGGCCATGCGCTTCATCTCGCCGAGGGGATCGTCGCCGGTCTGGTTCGGGATGTACTCGACGAAGCCGTGGCCCGCGCGGCCGAGGGTGTCGGCCAGGGCCGTGAGCTCGGCCTGATCGGCGAGGCGGCTCGGCACGGGGCGCGCCGCGCGATCGACGTCGAAGAAGGAGGTCGAGAGCCCGTAACAGCCGCCGGCGAGGGCATCGCCGAGCTCAGCGCACATCGCCCGGATCTCCGCCTCGGTCGCCGCCCGCGTCCAGGCGTCCGGGCCCATCACGAAGATGCGCAGCATCGAGTGGCCGATCAGCGAGGCCATGTTGAGCGCGGCCCCCTTCGCGTTCATCGCGTCGCGGTACTCGCGCCAGGTCTGCCAGGTCCAGGGGATGCCGCTCCGGAACTCCTCGATGGGCATGTCCTCGATGAAGCAGAAGACGTCCATGACCTCCTCGAGATGCTCGGGGCGGACGGGGGCGAGGGAGAGCGAGCAGTTGCCGAGCAGCGCCGTCGTGACGCCGTGCTGCGGCATCGGATCGCAGGCCGGATCCCAGAACATCGTCGGGTCGAGGTGGGTATGACTGTCGATGAAGCCGGGGGTCACGTACGCCCCGCGTGCGTCGACCACGACCTCGCCCTGCGGCGCGAGATCCGGTCCGACCTCGGCGATGACGCCGCCCCGGACGCGCACGTCTGCGCGCCGAGCCGGGCTCCCGCTTCCGTCGATCAACGTCCCGCCCGTCACGATCAGGTCCGACATCGTCTGCTCCTTGGCCTGGTCTCCCGGTCTGATGCTTGCGTCGCGTGCGGCCGCTCAGGACGGAGCGAGGGGTAGCAGGATGCGGACCCACGTGCCCTTGCCGACCTCGCTCTCGACGTGGATCTCGCCGCCGTGATCGACGATCACGCCGTGGGCGACGGCGAGGCCGAGGCCCGTTCCGCCCTCCTGCACGCGGGTCGTGTAGAAGGGCTCGAAGACGCGGTCGAGGAGCGCCTTCGGCATCCCCCGGCCATCGTCGTCGATCGCGATCTCGACCCGATCCTGACGTCGGTCGACGCGCACGCCGATGGATCCGCCGCCATCGAGTGCCTCGGCCGCGTTGCGGATCAGATTGACGAGGACCTGCTCGATCTCGATCGGGCTCATGAGCACCGGCAACCGCGCGTCCTCGATCTCGACGCGCAGCTCGCCTCCGTGCTCGCCGACGTAGTCGCGGCAGATCGTGACCGCCCGCAGGACGACCGGTCCGATGCTCTCGACCCAGCGCGCCGTCGGCTGCTGGCGTGCGAAGCGCAGCACGTTCTTCACGATCTGACCGCAACGCGTCGCCTCGGAGATCGCCGCGCGCAGCGCCTCCTCCCGGATCGCCGTCCCCTTCGACTCGTCGTCCTGCGCGGCGATCAAGGCGAACTCCGCAGAGGCCATGATCGACGCGATCGGGTTGTTGATCTGATGGGCGATGCCGGCGGCGAGGGTGCCGATCGAGGCGAGCTGCCGTTGATGACGCAGCTCGCGCCGGGAGGCGCGCAGCTGCTCGTCCCCCTCGACCACGCGCTCCTCGAGCTGCTTGCGCGAGGTGGCGAGGGCCTGCTCGGCGCGCTTGCGGTCGGTGATGTCGATGCCCTGGGCCAGCACGTGGGCGCGGCCGTTCATCTCGAGGACATCGGCGGCGGCGAGCAGCCAGACCTCGCCCCCGGAGCGCGTCCGAAGGAGGATCTCGATGTCCTTCGACTGACCGCCGTCGAGCATGACGGCGATCAGCCGCTCCCGATCGTCGGGAGAGACCCAGGCATCGAGGTCCGAAAGGGTGCGGCCCCGCGCCTCGTCGAGCTTCCAGCCGGAGAGCCGCTCGAAGCATTCGTTGACGTCGATGATGCGACCGGTGGCGAGGTCCGAAAGGATCAGCATCGCGGGCATGCGGCGGAAGGCGTGAGCCAGGAGCTCACGGCTCGCCCGGAGCTCGGCGTGGGCTTCGTCACGCGAGCGTGCGAGATCCGACGCCTCGAGGCTCGAGGCGTCCGCATCCCGCCGCGCCTGCTCGCGTGCCGCCTCGGCGACGCAGCCCCCGATGCCGACCACACAGGCCACGACGACCGCGTTCCAGCCGACCAGCTCCCGGACCGGATCTCCCCAGACCGCGGCCGTCATCCCGGACAGCGCCGTCAGCGTGATCGCCGTCCAGAAAAAGCCCGAGCGCAGGCCGCCGAGGGTCGCGGCCAGAAACGGCAGGGTCGCGATCGCGACCGGGACGTTGAAGGGATTGGCCGAGAGAAGGGGACCGATCAGCATGGCGATCAGGAGGATGCCGAGGAAGACGTCGAGCATCGCTCGGACGGCGAGCGGACCGGCAGGAAGGCCGCGTCGAGCGCGGCTCTGCGCAAGACGGCCCATCCAATGGGGAAAGGCGATCACGAGGAGACCGAGCGGGGCGCAGGCGAAATTGAAGAGGGCCCGCTGGCGGGTGTCGGTGAACGCATGAAAGGTCCCGCTCACGAGGGCGAAGACGATCGCGCCGAGCACGGTCCCGACGATCAGGCGAGCCCGATTGAGGGTCAGCCGATCGCAATCGCCGGTCACCCAGCTCGGCAGCAGCGAGTCGACCACGCCGACGAGTCGGGGTGAGGCGAAGAGCGACATTCGTTCTCCCTCTCGAGGAATCCGAAGCGAGATTGCGATGGAGCGTCCCGGACGAGCTCATGGTCGCTCGCCGGATCCCATCTGTCCACGCGATTCGCTTGGATCTCGGGCCGAACCCGATCCGTGTCGGCACGCCGCATCTGCTAGGTTGCGAGCCTGATTCGATGGGAGGAGTCCAGATGAGCATTCCGAGGATCGCGATCAACGGATTCGGCCGGATCGGACGCACGATCACCCGCATCGCCAAGCTCCGACGCCATTTCGACCTGGTCGCCGTCAACGACGTCGCCCCGCCCGAGGCGCTGCTCTACGCATTCCGCTTCGACAGCATCCACGGCCGCTACCCGGGCCAGGTCGGGCTCTCGGACGGCACCATGAACATCGACGGCGATCCGTTCCTGATCCTCTCCGAGAAGGACCCCGCGAAGCTTCCGTGGAAGGAGCTCAAGGTCGACTACGTCGTCGAGGCGACGGGCGTCTTCCGCAAGCTCGCCCAGCTCGAGCAGCATCTCGTGGCGGGGGCGAAGCGCGTGATCCTGACGGTCCCCTGCAAGGATCCGCTCGCGGCGACCCTCGTGATGGGCGTGAACGATCACGTCGTGACCGCCGACTCCCGCATCATCAGCAACGCGAGCTGCACGACGAACTGTGCCGCTCCGGTCGTCAAGGTCCTCCACGACGCATTCGGCGTGAAGCGCGGTCTGCTGAGCACCGTCCACGCCTACACCTCCGACCAGCGGCTGATCGACGCCCCCCACAAGAGCGACCTGCGCCGTTCGCGCAACGCTGCGACCAACATCGTCCCGACCTCGACCGGGGCGGCGATCGCGATCGGCGAGGTCATCCCGGCGCTGAAGGGGCGACTCGACGGTCTCGCGATGCGCGTCCCGGTCGCCGACGGCAGCGTCGTCGACCTGACGGTCGAGCTCGAGCGCGACGCGACGCAGGCGTCGATCAACGCCGCCATGAAGCGCGCGGCTGAGGGGCCGCTGCGGGGAATCCTCGAGTACACGACCGACCCGATCGTCTCCTCGGACATCATCGGCAACAGCCACTCCTCGATCTTCGATGCGCCGCTCACCCAGGTGATCGACGGGCGCATGGCGAAGGTGATCGCCTGGTACGACAACGAGTGGGGCTACAGCTCGCGGGTCGAGGACCTGATCGTGCGCCTCGCGAAGATCGATGGGATGGAGGTCGAGCAGGCCTAGGCGTCCGAAACGACGTTGATCCGATCCGCGGTCCTGCGGCGATCTCCGCCCCGAGTCGAAGCCGTCCGCGCCCGGGCGCGCCTCGGATCGGAGAGAGCCATGACCCGTCGAATCCTGGTCTTCTCTGTTCGGCCTGTTCGCTTATTCGCTCTTCCTGGGCGTCTTCCTCTATGCGGCCGGCTTCATGACGGGCTGGATCGTGCCGAAGTCGATCGATTCGGGATCCGCGCCGGGGATGACGCGCGCACTGCTCGGCAACCTGGCCCTGCTCGGCCTCTTTGCGCTGCAGCACAGCGTGATGGCGCGCCCCGGCTTCAAGCGGGTCTGGACCCGGATCGTCCCCCGCCGAGGCCGAGCGCAGCGTCTATGTCTTCGCGAGCAGCCTCGCGATGATCGCGCTCTTCGCATTCTGGCAGCCGATGCCGGCGAGCGTCTTTGCCGTCGCGAGCCCGTTCGCCCGCGGGCTCGCGCAGGGCGCGTTCCTGCTGGGCATCGGCACGATCCTCTACGCGACCTTCCTGATCGACCACTTCGACCTGTTCGGCCTCCGGCAGGCCTGGCTCGCACTGCGCGCCATGCCCTATACCCATCGCCCCTTCGCGACGCCCGGGCTCTATCGCCACGTGCGCCACCCCCTCTACCTCGGCTGGTTCCTGTTCTTCTGGGCGACGCCGCAGATGAGCGTCGGCCATCTCCTGATGGCCGCCGGGACGACCGCCTACATCCTCGTCGCGATCGTCTTCGAGGAGCGCGACCTGCTCGCGCATTTCGGCGCGGACTACCGGGCCTGGCGCGCACGGACGCCGCTCTTCGTGCCGCGCTGGCGGGGACGGGGACGGGGACGGGGGCGGGCCGGGGAGGTCGGGCGGCCTCGGACGGATCTGAGCCGGTCTTGAGTTTTCCGGTACGTTTCCCCCCGTCGCCCCGGTAGCTCAGCGGATAGAGCAACTGCCTTCTAAGCAGTGGGCCGCAGGTTCGATTCCTGCCCGGGGCGCCACTGCGACCTCCGCGCTCGTCCCCCGGCTCGATCGAACGGTCGTCCGCGAGTGGTTCGCTCGACGATGGACCGGTCGATGGAGCGGACGATGGCCTGGTGCATCGACCGATGGGGAGGAGTGTGTTCGTGAGATCCGTGAAGTCGTGGGTGTCCCCGAAGTTTTCTGGTCGCGAGCAGGGAGCCGCCGGGTCCTCCCCCCGCGTGACAGCGATCGCAGTCGCGACCGTTCTCGCGTTGGTGTTCGCGCTGGCTCTCGTGCCGGCCTGCGCGGATCGACGACCGTTTGTGTCCGAACCCTCGGATGCACCGGCGTCCCCTTCTTCATCGGCCTCGACGGCCGCGGCCGGGTCGACTAGCGCCGCGCGCTCCTCCGCCCCCACCCCCGATGGCGCCGCCGTCTTCGCCGAGCACTGCTCCGTCTGCCACAGCCTGCCGATCCTCGGCTCGCTGCTCGAGCAGAATCGCGGGCGGCCGCCGGGCTTCGTCTACGACGCGCTCACGGTCGGCAACATGCGCCGCATGGGGAGCCCGCTCGACGACGCGAGCCGCCGGGCGGTGGCGGAGTTCTTCACGGGCGTCCGCTTCGATTCGCCGGCGGCCGAGCGGGACTACCAGGTCTCGCCGCGCTGCGAGCCCGGGCAGGGCGCCTTCGACTGGAGCGACCTCGCGTATCCGAGCTGGGGGCGCACGCCGCGCAATCTGCGCGCGCTGCCGGACGGCGAAGGGATCCCGCGCGACCGGGTCTCGAAGCTCGCGGTGGCCTGGGTCGTCGCGTTTCCGGAGTCCTCGCAGCTGCGCTCCCAGGCGACGGCGGCCGGCGGAGCGCTCTTCGTCGGGAGCCACGACGGCTCGGTCTACGCCCTCGATCAGGCGACGGGCTGCACGCGCTGGCATTTCAAGGCGGGGACCGAGGTCCGTTCTGCGGTCACGATCGACGTGGATGCCGGCTCGGGCGGCGCCGGCGCGAAGCCCGTCGTGCGCGCCGTCTTCGGCGATCGCGCGGCGAACGTGTACGCGCTGGATGCGGAGACCGGCGCGCGACTCTGGAAGCAGTCCGTCGATCCGCATCCGAACGCGTCGATCACCGGCTCGATCACGGCGCATGCGGGCAGGCTCTTCGTCCCGGTCTCTTCGAACGACGACATCAACTCGATGGACCCGGGTTTCCCCTGCTGCACCCACTCGGGCGCCGTCGTCGCCCTCGACGCCCGGACGGGCGCGATCCTCTGGCGGACGCCGACCATCCCCGAGGCGCCGCGCACGACGGGCAGGACCGCGGTCGGGACCGAGATCCGCGGTCCCTCCGGCGCCAGCATCTGGAATACGCCGACCCTCGACGAGAAGCGCGGCCTGCTCTTCGTCGGCACGGGCAACAACCACAGCCGCCCCGCGACGGCGATGAGCGATTCGATCCTCGCCCTCGAGCTCGCGACGGGGCGCGTCGTCTGGACCTATCAAGCCCAGGCGGAGGATGCCTGGAACGCGGCGTGCTCGTTCGGGACCCGTTCGAGCTGCCCCGATCCCGAAGGTCCGGACACGGATTTCGGGGGCACGACGATGCTCGTCGACGTCGGAGGGCGGGATCTCGTCTTCGCGGGACAGAAGGCCGGCATCCTCCACGCCCTCGACGCGGCGACGGGCCGGCTCGTCTGGAAGAAGACGATCGTGCGCGGAGGACCGCAGGGCGGCATCCGCTACGGCATGGCGAGCGACGGCGGCATCCTCTTCGTGCCCGCCATGGTCGAGGGCGACGAGCAGGGCGAGGGGCGCGACGCGCTGCCCGGTCTCCAGGCGCTCTCGGCGAAGGACGGTGCGGTCGTCTGGCAGGCGAACGGGGCGGAGCTGTGTGCGGAGCGCTCGCCCTGCGTCGGCATCGTCGGCGCACCGCCGCTCGCGACCGGCGGCGTCGTCTTCGCCGCCGGCGTCGACGGGGTCGTCTACGCCCTCGATCGCGCGAACGGCGACGTCCTCTGGCAGCTCGATACGGCGATGGAATTCACGACGCTCCGCGGCGGCACGACCCGAGGCGGCGGGATCCAGGGCACGGCGGGGCCGATGGTCGCCAACGGCCGGCTCTTCATCAGCTCGGGCTACGGACAGGCGCAGCGACCGGGCAACGCGCTGATCGCGCTGGCACCGGCGGGGGCGCCGGGGGCGCCGTCCTCCGCATCGAAATGACGTTCGCGACGACGGTCGCGCGGTCGGCGGGCGGTCGGCGCGGTCTGTTCGGTCGGCGTGGTCGGCGTGGTCGGTGTGGTCGGCGGGCTCGCCGCGCTCACTCGACCCGCTCCGCGATCGCCGCCTCGTAGCGGGCGATCGCGCGGAAATAGGCGGCCTGGGCGAAGACGAGGGCGCGGGCGGCGTCGGCGGTCTGGATCTCGCGGATGTTGACGTCGATCAGGTTCGACGAGCCGAGCTCGAACTTCCGTTCCTCGCCGCGCTGGAGCTTCGCGGCCAGCGCGTAGTTCTCGCGGGCGAGTCGCGTCTGGTCGTAGGCGGCCTCGACGAAGGCCAGCGCGCGGCGGATCTCGGCCTCGATCGAGTCCCGCGCATAACGGGTCTCCTGCTCGATCCGGATCAGCTCGGCGCGATTGGTGGCGACGCGGCCGCGGGCGGCGCGCTGGAGGGCGGGGACCTCGAAGCGGACGGTGGCCTTGACCTCGGTATCGTCCTTCGGGTTGTTCGAGAACGAGCCGATCGAGTCGATGCCGGCCGAGCTCCTGCCCAGATCCTGCGAGCCTTCGACACCGACGCGCAGATCGGGAAGCAGGGCGTTTCGATTGAGCGCGAGGCTCGCGAGCAGGCCCTCGCGGCGCAGCCCGAGCTCGCGCAGGATCGGATGGCGCTCGGACGCGCGCGCGATGTCGCCCGACAGGCGGGCGGCGTCCCAGCCGCGCTCGGCGGGGAAGTCCCGGGGCATGCGGTCGTGGCTCGGGATCTTCATCGCGCCCTGCGCGTCGCGAAGAAAGAGCGACAACGTCACCGCCGCCTCGAGGGCATCCCGCTCGGCCCCGCGCAGCCGGATCGCGCGATCGACGATCAAGCGCTCGTTGTCGACGACCTGGATCGCCGGGATGGCGCCCCGCGCCGCGCGGCCCTCGAGCTGGCGGCGGCGATCCTCGGCGGCGCGCAGCAGATGCCGTTCGACGTCGACGTTGAGCCCCATCGCGATCCAGTTCCAGTAGGCCTCCGAAGCCTGGCGCACGATCTCGAGGCGCCTCAGCTCGATCTTCGGCTCGGCCGCGCGGCGCTTGATCTCGCTCGCGCGGAGGCTCGTACGCGCGGCGTCGATCGGGCCATCCTTGAGAAGCGGGATCTCGAGGCCGGCCCGAACCTCGCCGTCCTCGTTCGTCTTGGCGCTGCCGAGATCCGCCGGAAAGTCGCCGCGCCCCATCCGGTAGCCGGCGTAGAGGCGGCTGCCCCAGAGCCGGGTCGGCTGCTCGATGCCGAGATCGCTCGTGAAGCGATCGTAATAGCCGGTCGGCGCCGCCTCGCCGCGGGCGTAGAGTCGGGAGTCGAAGCCGCCGCGGGCGGAGAGGAGCTCGCCGCCGGCGAGCTCGAGCTCCTGGCGCACCGCGATCAGGAGCGGATAGGTCTCGTCGACCGAGGCCAGCACCTCGGCGAGCTCGAGCGGTCGTCGCGCCTCACCCGGGATCCAGTCGTCGCCGTAGGCCGGCGGCGCCGGCGTGTCGGCGGGCTCGCCGGTCGCTTCCTCGAGGAGCTCGGCAGACACGGGCGAGTGGGGTTCGGACGGCTCGGGGACCCGTGCGCCCGGGACGACGAGGGTCTCCGCGCTCGGTGCGGCCTCCGCATCCGCGGCTGTTGCCATCGCGGCTGCTGTGGGCGTCACGCGAGCGCGTACAGCGGATCGAGCCGAATCCTCCCCCGCGGCCGGAGCCGCCTCGCCGGACCACGCCGCGAACGCGATCGCGAGCACGCCGAGCCGACGGGGTGCGCCGGGTCTGCGACGACGGCCGTCGCGACCGTGTCCGACGAAGAGCACAGGGCGCATCACTTCGCCGCCCCCGCCTTCGCGCCGCCCGTGGTCGCGGTCGCCCCGCCGGCGGCGCCGGCGGAGGTGTCCTTCGCCGCGCTCTTCGCGGCACCGGGGGCGCCGTAGGTCTCCATCGCGACCGTCGGGGGGAATCCGTTGACCTGACGCCAGAGCTCGTAGCCGAGAGCGACCTGATCGAGCAGCACGAAGCCGTTCGCGCGCGCGCCCTGACGCAGGTATTGCGGGCTCGGCCACGGCTCGTCTTCGGGATCGGGGATGACGAGGATGCGGAAGCGCCCCCGTCCATCGCCGCTCGAGTCGACGACGGCGACGCGACCGCCGAAGGTGCCGACCGCGACCGAAGGCCAGCCGCCGAACTGCACGCCGGGCCAGCCCTCGAATTGCAGCCGAACGCTGCGTCCCTCGTGGATCAGCGGGACGTCGTTGCCGTCGACCCAGAGCTCGACGGCCTGGGATTGGGCGTCGGGCAGGAGCGCGACGAGCGGATCGCCCGCCTTCACGAGCTCGGCGCCGGGGCTCGCGTAGAGTCGGAAGACGGTGCCCGAGCGGGGGGCCGTCATGCGCTGCGCGTTCTGCTGCGCGATCCGGACGGAGAGGGTCGCGAGATCCTGTTGTTTGGCGGCGGACTCGGCCTCGGCGACCTGGACCTCGGCGCGCGCCGACTCGATCCGCGCCTGCGCCTCGGTCTGGACCCGGCCGAGCTCGGCGCGGCGAGCCTTCTCTTCCTCGAGGCTCGCGTTGAGCGCCTGTCGGTCCTGGGAGAGCTCGGCCTTCGCCTGCTTGTAGAGGCGATCGGCGACCTCGAACTCGAGGGTCGAGGCGAGACCTTCGTCGACGAGCTGCTGCTGGCGCTCGAAGTTGAGCTTCGCCTGGGCGACCGCGGCCAGGGCAGCCTCGACGCCGTGCTCCGCCGAGCGGACCTTGGCGCCGGCGACCTCGACGAGATTCTGCGCGGCCTGGACCGAGAGATCCTGGGCGCGGGACAACGCCTCGACCTGGGACTGGTAGATCTCGACCTTCTCGCGCGCGGCGGCGAGCTGGCTCTCGAGCGCTTCGCGTTGCTGCCCGAGGCGCGGGAGCATCTCGGGATCGAGATCGACGATCTCGAGCAGCGGGTCGCCCTCCCGGACACGGGTTCCCTCCTGGACCCAGGATTTCAGGACGCGACCCGAGACCGGCGCGGCGATCGTCTGGATGCGGTCGAAGGGATCGAGGGCCGAGACGTGGCCGGCCGCCGGGACGTTCTGCTGCCAGGGTACGACGACGAGCGCGAGGCCGGTCGCGCCGATCGCGAAGTAGAGGATCCGCGTGAAGAGCTGGAGTGCGTCGGGCCCCCGCACGAGGAGGAGCGACGAGACCTCGCGATGGCGGCGCGGGGTGACGCTGCTCATCGCGGCTGCTCCTTCGCGGCAGGCGTGGAGTTCCAGGTCTCGGGATCGCCGAGGGTGATGCGCCGGCTGCAGCGGGCGAGCACGTCCTCGCGCTCGCTCACCACGACGAGCGTCCAGGGCGCATCGGGGGCGAAGAGCAGATCCGAGATCCGCTCGCGCGCCGGCGGATCGAAGTCCTCGAGCGCGCGGTCGATCAACAGGAGCCGCGGCCGCGTCAACAACGCGCGCGCGATCATGAGCCGCGTCAGCTGGACCTGGGAGAGGGGCCGTCCGTCCGTCGAGAGGCGGGTGTCGAGGCCCTGGGGCAGCTGGCGGATCTCCTCGACGAGGCCGACGCCGTCGAGGACCTGGAGCATCTCGGTGTCGTCGAATCCGTGTCGACCGACCCGGACGTTCTCGCGGATCGTTCCGGCGAAGGTCTCGCTGCCGCGCACGAGGGCGACGACGTCGCGCAGGCTCTCGAGCGAGAGGTCGCGATAGTCGCGATCGTCGATCGCGACGTGGCCCGCGGCGGGCTCGCGCAGGCCGACGAGCAGATCGATCAGCGAGCTCTTGCCGCTGCCCATCGGACCTTCGAGGGCGATGCGCTCGCCGGGCTCGATCCGCAGGTCGAGGTTCGAGAGCAGGGGATCGCGTCCGTAGCCGAAGCGAACGCCGGCCATCTCGATCGACGCCGGCGACGGATTCGGAGCGAGCTCCGCCCCGCCCTCGCGCTCGAGCGGGAGATCGAGCAGGACCGAGAGCTTGTCCATCGCCGCGAGCAGGTCGTAGTACCTCTCGAGCTGCTTGCCGAACTTCGCGACGGTCGAGACGATCAGCGTGATGATGAGCTCGGAAGCGACGAGCTGGCCGAGGGTCAGCTGGCCCTGCACGACGAGCATGCCGCCGAGGGCGAGGAGCGTGCTGCTCGCGAGCCCCTGCAGGACGAGGGTCCCCGCGTGCTGGCGCAACACGATCTTGAAATGCCCGCTGCGGGCCCCCACCCAGGCCGTCGCGAGGGTGTCCGCGTGGAGTCGGGCGAAGCGGCGCTGATCGGCGTCGCGGAAGGTCGAGGGATGGCGCGAGAGCTCCTGCAGCCAGCCGACGACGTCGTATTTCGCCTTCGATTCGGCGATCGCCGTCGGCACCGCGCCGCGCCCGAGCACGACGACCACGAAGAAGATGCCGGCCACGAGCAGGAGGCTGAAGCCCAGCATCAGCGGATGATAGAAGGAGAGGATGATCAACCCGACCCCGGTCTGGAGCACGACCGAGGTGCCTTCGAGCAGCAGCATCGAGAGCGATTTCTGCACCGTGACGACGTCGAAGACCCGGTTGACGAGCTCGGGGCCGTGGTGCTGGTCGAAGGCCTTCGTCTGGACCCGCGGAATGCGCTCGGCGACGTCGATCACGACGCGCACGAAGATCCGCTGCTGGATCAGCTCGGTCACCCAGTTCTGGACCACCGACAGCACGGCCGAGATCGCGAGCGCCCCGAGCAGGAGCAGCGCGAGGACCACGACCGGCTGGATCAGCCCGCCGAAGGCGATCGAGTTCACGAGCTGCTGCACCGCGATCGGGGTCGCGAGGCTGACGCCGCCGATCGCGGCGGCATAGGCCACGATCGCCCAGAGATCGCGGCGATCGGGTCGCAGCAGGGCGAGCAGCCGCTCGAAGGGCGGCGGGCCGGCGTGGCCGTGGCCGCCGTGGGCATCGCTGCCGTGGGCACCGGCTGCCCCGTGTGCGGCGCCCGCGGCGCCGCCGTGTCCGGTTGCAGCGGTCGCGGACGGCACGGATGCGGGATGGCGGCTCTCGACGAGCAGGAAGCTGCGCGGCGCGTCGGCGTCCGTGACGCCGAGCCATGTCATCAGCGCCTCGAGGTCGAAGGACCGGCTTCGACCGTCCTCGAAGGAGACGCGCGCGCGCAGCATCGAGAAGCCGTCGATCGCGAAGAGCTCGGCGCGTCCGCTCGGGTCGCTGCGCGTCGAGACGAGGGCGCAGCCACGGGTCGCGGCGCCGAAGGCCTCGCGCAGCGACCAGATGATCCGCTCGGTCCGCATGCCGAGCGGCGCGCATTGCAGCGCGAGGGTCTGTTGCCAGGTCGGCTGTGCGGCGAAGAGCTCGTCCTGGGCGGACAGGGCCGCCGGATCCTTGGGGACGTGGGTCAGCTCGGCGAGCCGCCTTAGAAACGCGAGCGGGGCGACCGCCCGGACGGACGAGTCCATGGAAGTCGGGGTCGTTCTCTCGCGCGGGGACGCAACGCTCGACATTCGGCGCGGAAACATAACCGCTGATTCGAGGGGTGCATGCCCGTCCCGGGCGGCCCCGGACGCACGTTCGCCGAGCCCGAGACGGGCTGGCTATAGTGACTCGCCCGGGGGTCCAGAAACGACCCGAAGGAGACACGGTTTGAGCGCAGCAACGGACTTCATCGAGCGGCGGGATCTCTTCATCGGCGGCGGATTCCAACCCTCTCGCGCAGGCGGCACGATCGAGGTCCGTTCCTCCTCGAGCGAGGTCGCCCTGGGCCGGGTCCCCGATGCCTCGACCGCCGACATCGACGCCGCGGTCTCGGCGGCCCGGACGGCCTTCGATTCCGGCCCGTTCCCGCACTGGTCGCCCAAGGAGCGCGGCGAGGCGATCGCGAAGCTGTCGAACGCCCTGAAGGCCCGCAGCGGCCCGCTCGCGGCGCTGATCTCCCAGGAGACGGGCTGTCCCTCGCAGCAGTCGATGGGGGTCCAGGTCTTCGCGGCGACGATGGTGCTCGACGTCTACGCGCGGCTCGCGGGCGAGTTCGCCTTCGTCGACGAGCGGGCCGGGGCGTTCGGCGCGCGGGTGCGGGTCCGGCGGGCGCCGGTGGGCGTGTGCGCCGGGATCATTCCCTGGAACGTGCCGCTCTTCATTGCCGCGATGAAGCTCGGGCCGGCGCTGGCCGCGGGCTGCACGATGGTGCTCAAGGCGTCGCCGGAGACGGCGCTCGACGCCTACCTGCTCGCCGAGGCCGTCGCCGAGATCGGGCTCCCGCCCGGCGTCATCAACATCGTGGCGGCGGGCCGCGAGACGAGCGAGTACCTGGTCCGCCATCCCGGCATCGACAAGGTCAGCTTCACGGGGAGCACCGTGACCGGCGGCCGCGTCGGCGGCATCTGCGGCGAGCAGATCAAGCGCTGCACCCTCGAGCTCGGGGGCAAGTCGGCGGCGATCGTGCTCGAGGACGTCGATCTCGGGGCGGCGCTCCAGCCGCTGCTCGGCTCGGCGCTCCTCAACAACGGCCAGGCCTGCGGCGCGCAGACGCGCATCCTCGCGCCGCGCTCGCGCTACAAGGAGATCGTCGAGGCCCTCGGCGCCGCGGTGGGCGGCATGAAGCTCGGCGACGCGATGGATCCGGCGACGAACGTCGGGCCGGTCGTCTCCGCGCGCCAGCGCGATCGGATCGCGGGCTACCTCGCGTCGGGCAAGGAGCAGGGCGCGCGGGCGGTCTGCGGTGGCAACGTGCCGAAGTCGCTCGCCAAGGGCTATTTCATCGAGCCGACCGTCTTCGCGGACGTCGACAACTCGATGAAGATCGCCCAGGAGGAGATCTTCGGGCCGGTCCTGTCGGTGATCCCGTACGGCAGCGAGGACGAGGCCGTCGCGATCGCGAACGACTCGCCCTACGGGCTCTGCGGCTCGGTCTGGACGAAGGACGTCGAGCACGCGGCGCAGATCGCGGTCCGCGTCCGGACGGGCTGCGTCGCCGTCAACTCGGCGACGATCCTCGACTTCCACGCGCCCTTCGGCGGCTTCAAGAAATCGGGCATCGGCCGCGAGCTCGGGCCCGAGGGCATCGGTCCCTACACCGAGTACCAGTCGATCATCCTGCCGGCGAAGGCCTAGCGATCCGCGCGCGGCGCGCGGCTCGCTCGAACCCGACTTCTCGGCGCCCTTCGGCGGCTACAAGCAGTCGGGCAACGGACGCGAGTGGGGCATCTTCGGGTTCGAGGAATTCCTCGAGACGAAGGCCGTCATCGGCTGGCAGGCGTGAGCGGCGCCTACGGGGCGAGCCACGATGCGCGCGAAGGCTGTTCAACGTGATCCTCGAAGCCGCTCCGCTCCAGATTCGTGCCGGGCAGGAGGCGGCCTTCGAGGCGGCATTCTCGACGGCACGCGCCATTCTCTCTTCGATGCCCGGCCATCGCTCCCACGAGCTGCACCGCTGTCTCGAGCGCCCGGGCGAGTATCTCCTGCTCGTACGTTGGGACTCCCTCGAGGCCCACGAGCAGGGATTCCGGGGCTCGCCGCGCTATCTCGAGTGGAAGGCGCTCCTGCATCATTTCTACGATCCGTTTCCGACGGTCTCGCATTATTCGGCGGTGGCGGGGCTCGCGGCGACTGCGAGCCCGGGTTGAAAGTCCGACCGTGAGCGACTGGGCGATGCGTCCGGCCGGCCCCGCGCTCTGGGCCGACCTCGTGCTCGTCCTCCACGTCGCGTTCGTCCTGTTCGTGATCGGTGGGCTCGTCGCGGTCTGGCTCGGCGATCGCGCCGGGTGGCGCTTCACGCGTCGCCTCGGCTTCCGGCTCGCCCATCTCGCGGCGATCGCCGTCGTCGTCGCCGAGTCCTGGCTCGGCGTCGTGTGTCCGCTGACTGCGCTCGAACGGGAGCTGCGCACGGGCGCCGGCGCGCCGACCCTCGGCGAGGGCGAGAGCTTCATCGGCCACGCGCTCTCGCGTCTGCTCTATTACGACGCGCCCGAATGGGTCTTCACCGTCGCGTACAGCGCGTTCGGCCTGGCCGTCCTCGCGACCTGGTGGTGGCGCCCGCCGCGTCGGCGATGAGCCTCGTCGAAGCGCGCTGCCCGCAGTCCGCTGCCTGGGCCTTGCCGATCGCCTGCGCGGGGGTCGTCGTCGGGCGCGGTGGCAGACCGGCATCGTCGCCGACCTCTGCGCGCGATGCTCAAGCGCGCGCGCGCCTGCACCGATCGAGCCTCGAGTCGGGAAAATCATCCCGAGCGAATCGGAGTCCCGTGTGAATCGCCGACGCAATCCCCGTTTCCGCACCCGCTTCGATGCGCTCTGCTCGGCCGGCGAGCGCGAAGGGGCCGGGACCCTCTCCGATCTCTCGCGCTCGGGCGCACGGCTCTCGGGGGCTTCGTTCTGTCCCGAGCCGGGGACGAAGGTCCGGCTCTACGTCTTCATCCAGCCGGTCTCGCCCTTCGAGCTCGTCGGTGAGGTCGTGCGGTGCGACGGCCGATCGTTCGCCATCCGATTCACCGAGCTCGACCCCGCCGTCGGCCGCCTCGTCGAGGACGTGGCCGCCGTCGTCTCGATGCCGTGAGTTTGCGTCGGGGACGCCGGATCGCTCCCGCATTCGCGTGTCCCTGCTCGCGCCCCGCATCTGCGGCGCTCGTCTTCGGTGAGCGGACTCACCGCCGAGTCGCGCATCGCCTGCCTGCCCACCGAAAAAGTTTCGTGTCATGTGTCGATTTTCAGGCGGGGTGAGTTCGATCACCGGCGCTGCCGGAGCCGGGCCCGAAGAGTCCGGCCATGGAACACGCGAAATCCCGCTTCGACGAAACGCTCCTCCTGGCCGATTACGGGACCCCTGCGGCGCGGTCCTCCCTCGGCGGGCGCGCCGCACGCACGTTCGTGGCCGGTGCGCTCGCGGCGCTCGTCGCGTCGCCGGCCGCCGCGGCCCTGCGCGAGTACCGGATGCAATTCCAGCCCAGCCCGACTACGGGCGTCGCGGGCTACACGATGCATCTCGGGACCCGGAGCGGGACCTACGTGTCCCAGTTCGATCTCGGCATGCCGCCGGCCTCGGGCGGGACGATCAATTACGCCCTCGACCTCGAGGACTCGGTCGATCTCTACGTCGCGCTGCGCGCGTACAGCGCGACGGGGGCGGTCTCGAGCTTCTCCTCGGAGGTCCATCTCGCGGCCATCCCGGCACCGACCGGCGGCACGGGTGGCTCTACCGGCGGAACCGGCGGCTCGACGGGCGGAACCGGTGGCTCGACCGGTGGAACCGGTGGCTCGACGGGCGGAACCGGGGGTACGACGACGAATCCGCCGGGCACCCTCGATCCGACGCTCGCGCTCGGCGTCGCGAGCAAGAGCACGACGGCGACGATCTCGCGCTTGCTGCCGACCCAGAGTCTCGCCTCGCTCTCGATGGACTCACTGGCCTCGCGCGGCGACGTGCGGCCGGCGAGCTGCGATCTCGACGACGATGGCGATCTCGATCTCGTGCTCGGATTCGGGGACGGGAGCAACGGGACGCTCTCGATCCTGACGCTCGAGAACGGTGCGGTGACGGGCGCTCGCTCGCTCCAGGCGGGAACGCCGAGCTATCGCTCGTCCGCGGGCCGGACGCTGCCGACCTGTGGTGACCTCGATGGCGACGGGCGCGCGGAGATCCTCGTGGGCTTCGGCGCGGGGATGCGGGGCGTCGTGCAGGTCTTCGACGACGTCTCGACCAACTTCGCCCCGCTCGCGACGGCCCGCAGCAACGCCGAGGGCTACATGCAGATCCCGGTCCCCTCGCGGTTCAAGGGCACGATCTTTCCCGCCATCGGCGACATCGACGGCGACGGCAAGGGCGAGGTGGTGGTCGGCATGTCGAACGTCCGCTCGGGCATGATCGTCGTCCTCGACGACTCGGTCGCCGGCTTCGCGCTGCATGCCGTCAATCGAACGGGCAGGTCCTCCTTTGCGGTCGAGCCCTCGACGACCCGCTCGATGAGCGGCGGACTCACCATCCCGGCCATGGGCGATATCGACGGCGATGGCCTCGACGAGGTCGTGGTCGGCTTCGGCAGCGGAAGCCGCGGACGCATCGCGATCCTCGAGGACGCGGTCGGCGGCTGGCCGACGGATCCGGCGGGCGTGCTGATCATGACGACGGGTCGCTCGGGCTACCAGTCGCGAGACGGCGCTACGCGGCCGGCTCTGGGCGACGTCGACGGCGATGGGGTTGACGAGCTGGTCGTGGGCTTCATGCGCAACGGCGACCACGAGGTCCAGGTCTTCGACGACCTCGGGAACATGCTGCGCCCGATCGGCTCGAATGGCGGCTTCGTGACGAGCGCCGATACGAGCCTCTCGATCTACCCCGCACCCGCACAATGATGGTCGAGCCATGGTGAAGCCATGAAGGCGAGTGCCTTTGCGTGCGAATGAGGGCGCGGGCGTCCCGGGAAGCCGGGGCGCCCGTTGTCTTTCCAGCGCGGCCCTCAGTTGAGAGCCGGGCGTCGGCGGGCGAGGGCGTCCCGGCGCAGGCGGATCGCCGCCGCGTCTTCGCCGTGCTTCGAGAGCTCGAGGTAGGCCGACAGGTCCTCGACGGCGGCGTGGATGCAGTCGAGGCGCTCGAGCAGGAGCCCTCGGTCCCGCAGCTCGTGGGCGGCCATCGGCTCGAGCATCAGGATCCGGTCGAAGCAGCCGAGGGCGGACAGGCCGTCGCCCTGGCGCAGGTAGAGCAGCTTCAGGTTGTTGAGCATCCGGACCCAGATCTCGCGGGCCGTCGCCGGGCGGACCCACTGCGGATCGAAGGGGACGTGCTCCCCCGTCGCCGCCCGCAGGCGCTCCATGCAGTCGTCGACCGACAGGACGCGGCCGAAGAAGGGGTCGACGATGATCTCGCCCATGCCTTCCCCGATCGCGTCGCCGGTCCCGACGACCTTGGCGAGGAAATGACCCGGGAAGCCGATGCCGTAGGCCTCGAGGCCGAGCTGGCGGGCGATCTCGACGTAGAGAATCGAGAGGGTGATCGGGAGACCGCGCCGCCGGACCAGGACCTGGTCGAGAAAGCTGTTGCGCAGGTCGTCGTAGTGCTCCTGATTGCCGCGGAAGCCCTCGACCTCGAAGAGGCAGTGGTTCAGGTGGGACACGGCGCGGGCGGGGCTCGCCGTCTGCTCGATCTGCGGTCGGATGCGATCGACCAGCTCCGCGAGTCGGCGCAGCGCCCCGTCGATGTCGACCCCGACGCGCGCCTCGGCCGCGAGAACGAGGGCACCTTCGGCCAGGCCGGCCTGGCCCTCCGGATGGCGCGCCAGCGCGCGGAAGCGGTCGGAGATTTCGCTGTTCACGGCCCGGAGCCTACTCAATCCCGGGAGCGGGGGACCACCTCGTAGACGCGGGGCTCGCCGTCGCGCAGGACCGTGATCCGGGCCGTCACATCGACCCGGAGGGCCTCGAGGGCGTAGGTGAAGTCGTAGAGATTCTCGATCGGCTGGCCATCGACCTCGACGATCGTATCCCCGCGCTGGAGGCCCGCCGCGTCGGCCGGGCCACCCGGGCTGACGCCCGAGAGGAGGACGCCGCGGACGTCGGTCTCGCTGTAGTCGGGGATCGTCCCGAGGAAGACGCGCAGACCGCCGCGGTTCGGCTGGTTCGCGGGCAGGGGCTGGGCCACGAACTCCGGGGGCGCCTCGGCCCGGGAGAGCTCGACGGCGAGCCGCGCGAAGAGGCCCGCGATCTCGGCGGCGCCCTCCGCATCGAGGAGCTCGGGGCGATCGCGGGGGGTGTGATATTCGGGGTGGATGCCGGTGAAGGCGGACAGGATCGGGAGGCCGCGGGTGTAGAAGCTCGTCGAGTCGGTGGGGAGATAGGCGTCGTCGTTGAGGGCGAGGGCGAGCTTGCCGGGCAGGGCGGCGCGCTCGATCTGCGCGGCCCACTCGGGACTCGATCCGGCGCCGTGCAGGACGAGCTCCTCGTCGAGGCGGCCGACCATGTCGAAGTTGAGATAGGCGACGGGGCCCGTGTCATGGGTATGGGGGTTCACGTGCTCGTCGACCCAGCGATCGGAGCCGAGCAGCCCGAGCTCCTCGCCCGACCAGGCGGCGAAGACGAAGTCGCGCCGCCCGAGGTCCTCCCCCGCGGAGCGCCGCGCCGCGAGGGACTCGGCGATCTCGAGCAGCACCGCGACCCCCGACGCGTTGTCGTCGGCGCCGAAATGGATCTGGCCCGCTTCCTCCGCGGTCGCGAGCGAGCCCGAGCCCTCGCCGCGTCCGAGATGGTCGAGATGGGCGCCGAGGACGATCGTCTGCGCGCTCGGCTTCGCCCCGACCTGGAGCCGGCCGACGACGTTCGCGGACTCGCTGCGCAGGGTCTCGAGATCGACGCGGGCCGCGACGCGGAGCGTTGGCAGCTCGAAGCGCGCGGGCTCGCCGTCGGCCTTCTTCGAGGCCGCTGCCCACGATTCGTCGATCCGCTGCTGGAGCGCCGCGAGGGTCCGGCCGCTCGCGGCGAGCCAGCGGTCGGCGACGGCATCGCGCAGCGCGAGGACCGCGAGGCCCGATCCCGCGAAGGCCGCGTCGGAGCGCAGCGCGGCCATCGGCTCGCGGAAGCCGCTGCGCGGCCCGTTCACGAACAGGATGCCGACGGCGCCGCGATCGCGGGCGATCATCGCCTTGTGGCGCAGGCTCGCATAACGCTGGAGCGCCTGGCGTCCCGCCGGCTCGAGCTCCGTCGGCAGATCCCGGAGCACCATCACCCAGCGCCCCGCGACGTCGAGCCCCGCATACTCGTCGACCGCCGCGAAGGCGCCCTCCGCCGGGGCCACCAGGCCGTAGCCCGCGAAGACGACGGGCGCCTCCGGGAGCTCCCCGCTCTTCGAGAACGCGAGCGGACGCCAGTCGACGTCGAGAGCGAGGGGTGCTTCGGCCTGGGCCGCGAGGCGATTGTCCGGGCCGAGGGCGATGCCGGCGCTGTACTCGAACGGATGTCGGAACGTCCCGCGTTCACCGGCAGGCTCGAGGCCGATCGCGCCCATCGTGCGGGCGACGTAGTCGGCGGCGAGGCGCTCGCCGGGGGAGCGGGTGCCGCGGCCTTCGGTGCGGGGATCGGTCAGCGCGGCGACGTGGTTGCGGAAGTCGTTGGCGCGGATCCCGGGCTCGCTGGCGGCGAGCGGGAGCGGAGCGGCGGTCGGCGCGTCGGCTCGAGCGGTCGCGGCCGAAGAGCTCTGCGACGTCGCCGGGTCGGTCGCCCGGGGCGGGAGACCCAGCGCTGCGCGCGCCGCCGCGTCGTCCCAGTCCGCACGGAAGAGCTGGCCCTTCTTGCCCGCCGTCCGATTGCTCGTCCAGACGAGCAGGTCGCCCGCCGGCGAGAAGACCGGCAGCCCGTCGAAGCCCGGTCGATCGGTCACGCGCACCGGCGCTCGCGCCCCGTCCGCGTCGACCAGATAGAGCTCGAAGTTGTCGAAGCCGTGGCGATTGGTCGCGAAGATCACGTAGTCGCCCGACGGGTGGAAGTAGGGCGCCCAGGACATCGCACCGAGCTGCGTGAGCGTGCGCTCGTTCTCGCCATCGACGTCGATCGTGAGGATCTCCGCCCGCGCCCCGTCCTCGCTGAAGCGGCGGAAGACGATCCGGCGGCCGTCCGCCGAGAAGAAGGGCCCGCCGTCATAGCCTCGTGCGGTCGTGAGCTGCCGGACCCGCCCGGTCGCGAGCTCGAGCAGATGGAGATCGACGAAAAAGGCGGGCTCGCTCGCGAGGCGATCGCGGTCGGCGGCGGAGAGCGCGTCGTGATAGGCGTGGCGATTGGAGGCGAAGACGACGAGCCGTCCGTCCGGGGAGATCGAGCCCTCGGCGTCGTAGCCCTCGGCCTTCGCGAGGGCCGTCCAGCGGCCGTCGGGCTCCGCCAGATAGAGGTCGTAGTGGGGGTCGAAGTCCCAGCTGTAGCGATGGGTCTCGCCCTTTTCTCGCTGCTCGAGCTCGATCGCCTGGGCGAGCTCGGCATCGGGATCCTCGTGGGTCGACGCGAACAGGATGCGCCGGCCGTCGGGATGGAAGAAGCCGCAGGTCGCCCGTCCGATGCCCGGCGAGACCCGCGTCGTCTCGCCGGTCGCGAACCGCATGCGATAGATCTGGTAGAAGGGATTGCCCGGCTCGCGCTCGCTCTGGAAGACGAGCTGGCGGCCGTCGGCGCTGAAATAGCCTTCGCCCGTCCGGCGGCCCGCGAAGGTGAGGGGGCGGGCGTCGTGGTAGAGGAGCGGCGACGTGAGGGCGGGCGCGGCGGACTCGGGCCTCGGCGGGGCGGTGCGACAGCCGTTCACGAAGACGAGGGTCGAGAGCGTGACCACGATCGCCCGGGCGAGTCCGGAGCTCCGAGCCGTCCTGCTTTCCCGAAATCGCACCCGTGGTCTCCTCCGAGCTAACCGAGGGCGAGCGCGGCTTCGAAGCCGTCGCGGATCGCACCCTCGAGATAGCCCACGCCCGTCACGTCGCCGATCTCGCGGATCGGCACCCCGGCCTCTTTGAGGCGCGCCGCGATCGCCGGGTTCGCGCCGAGACCGACGGCGAGGATCACGTTGTCGGCGTGGGCCGAGGCGAGTCGGCCCTCGGAGGGCGAGCTTCGGATCTCGTACGCGACCTCGCGTTCGCCGATCTCCCGGACGACCGCGTTCGTCACGAGCTCGACCCCGAGCTCGCGCAGCTCGTGGAGCACCCGCCAGCGCCGCGGATGCGCGAGCTCGAGCCCGAGCTTCGGCCCCGCCTCGAGCACGACGACCCTCCGCCCGCGCTCGGCCAGGAACTCCGCGAGCTCGAGGCCGACGAGGCCGCCGCCGATCACGACGACCTCCTTGCCGAGCGGCATCCAGGCCTTCGATGCCTCGCGCAGGAGCGAGGGCTTGCCCGTGATCCCCGTCGCGCGGCCGGCGCGGACGGCGAGGCGCCCGACCAGCGAGAGCTTCTTCGCGGCCGAGCCGTCGCCCTGGCCCGTCAGCAGGGCGCGCAGGTCGTCGCCGTCGAAGACGTGCTCGCGCTCGACGCCGAGAATCGACGGCTTCTCCCGCGCGGCGCCCGCAGCGACGAGCACCTCGTCGGGGGCGAGCGCCCGGATCAGCTCGGGCGTGACCTCGGTCTCGAGCCGGATCTCGACGCCGAGCTTCCGGACCTGCCCCTCGAGCCAGTCGAGCAGCCGCTCGTTCGGCTCGTAGACGAGGGACGCGAAGCGCAGCGTGCCGCCGAGCTGGGACGACTTCTCGCACAACACGACGTCGTGTCCACGCAGCCGGGCCACCCGCGCGGCCTCGAGGCCCGACGGCCCGCCGCCGACGACCAGCAGGCGCCGCGGCCGAGCGGCCTGCTCGCGTTCGCTCGATCCGAGGCGGTCCTCGCGCCCGGTCATCGGGTTGACGGCGCAGCGCACGGGGCGATCGAAGAAGGGCTGCGCCACGCACGTATAACAATAGATGCAGGGGCGGATGTCCTCCGGGCGACCCTCTTCGATCTTCCGGGCCAGCGCCGGATCGGCGAGGAGCTTGCGCGCCATCGCGATCACATCGGCCTTGCCCTCGCGGATCAGGCGCTCACCGAGCTCGGGCTCGATCCGGCCGACGGCGATCACGGGCACCTTGATCCTCGCCTTGATGCGCGCCGTCTCCTCGACGTAGCCCGCCTCCGCGTGGACGAGAGGGGCCTCGGTGAAGCCCGCGGCGGAGGTCGAGTCGGAGTAGGCCGAGACATGAATGGCGTCGGCGCCGGCCTCTGCGGCGAGCTCGGCGGTCCGCTCGGCGTCCTCGACGGTGATCCCGCCGGGCGTTCGGAACTCGCGGCAATCGATCCGGGCCCAGATCGGGAAGTCCCGACCCGCGCGGGCCTTCGCGGCGCGAATCACCTCGCAGAGCAGGCGCGCCCGGTTCTCGCGGCTCCCGCCGTAGGCATCCTCGCGGAAGTTCCAGGCGGGCGACAGGAATTCCGAGAGGAGATAGCCGTGGGCGGCGTGGAGCTCGACGGCATCGAAGCCCGCGCGCCGCGCACGCAGCGCCGCGCTCGCGAAGGCGTCGATCACCCAGGCGATGTCCTGCTCGTCCGCGACCTTGATCTCGGGCTTGCGCGTGCCGGTCCCGGCGGCCTTCATCAGGAGACCGATCTCCTCCCGCGACAGATCGTTCGCCATGTCGTTCGCGCCTTTGAAGCGCGGCAGCGAGGGCATCAGGACCGGCCGGCCGTCCTGCACGTCGACCCGGGAGACCTTGCCGTGGTGGACGAGCTGGAGCGCGATCTTCGCGCCGTGGCGATGCACGCGGTCGGTCAGCTCGAAGAGGCCGGGCAGGTAATCGTCGCTCGAGATGGCGAGCTGGCGATGGGCGGTGGCGCCGCGGGGGTAGGCGACGGCGCAGACTTCGGTGATCACGAGGCCGACGCCGCCCCGGGCGCGCTCCTCGTAATAGGCGATGATCGGCTCGCCCGCGCGGCCGTCCTCTCCGGCGATCTCGACGCCCATCGCGGCCATCGCGATGCGATTGCGGAGCTGGAGCGTGCCGAGGGTGACGGGCGAGCGCAGATGGTCGAACATGAAACGGCCTCCGATCTTCGGAGCATAGGGGATGGCGAGCGTGGGCAAGCTGCAGGGACGGGTCGCATTCATCACCGGAGCCGGGCGCGGCATCGGGCGCGGGATCGCGCTCGCCTTCGCGCGCGAGGGCGCGAGCGTCGGGCTCCTCGAGGTCGACGGCGCGCTGCTCGCCGAGACCGCGAAGCACCTCGAGGGCCAGGGCGCGAAATGCCTGCCGATCGAGGGCGACGTCACGACGCGCGCGACCTGCGAGGCGGCCATCGCGCGGACCGTCGAGACCTTCGGTGGCCTCGACGTTCTCGTCAACAATGCGGCCTGGACGCCGACGCCGGGCCTTCTGCTCGCCGACTTCGACGACCGGACCTTCGCCCGCGTTCTCGAGACCAATCTCTGGGCGACGTTCTGGTGCATGCAGACCGCGCGGCCGCATTTCCTGCGCCGCGGGAAGGGCTCGATCATCAATTTTGCGAGCGGCTCGGGGACCCGCGGCCAGGAGACCCAGGGCGCCTACGCCGCGGCGAAGGAGGGCATCCGCGGATTGTCGCGGGTCGCGGCCCGGGAGTGGGGGCCGGATGGGATCCGGGTCAACGTGATCTGTCCGTTCGCGAACTCGCCCGGGATGGTCGAATGGTCGAAGCTCGATCCGGTGGCCTACGCGGCGCAGCTCGAGCAGATTCCGCTGCGGCGGGTCGGGGACTGCGAAGACGACGTCGGACGGGTCGCGGTGTTCCTCGCGAGCGACGACTCGGCCTACGTGACGGCTCAGACGATGTGGGTCGACGGCGGGTCGGGGACGGTGCGCTGAGCGGGTTCGAGCGGGCGGTGGCCCGAAGACGCGACGCGCATCGGTCGCGCGCTGCGCCCGGCCATCTCGCTAGAGGCCGAGCTCGGAGAGGCCGGGATGATCGTCGGGCCGCCGGCCCGCGGGCCAGCGGAGCTTGCGCTCGCTCTCTTCGATCGGGAGATCGTTGATGCTCGCGAAGCGCAGGCGCATCAGGCCCCGCTCGTCGAACTCCCAGTTCTCGTTGCCGTAGGACCGGAACCACCGGCCCGAGTCGTCGTGCCATTCGTAGGCGAAGCGCACCGCGATGCGATCGCCCTCGTATGCCCAGAGCTCCTTCACGAGGCGGTAGTCGAGCTCGCTCCGCCACTTGCGTTCGAGGAACGTCTCGATCTCCGCCCGGCCGACGGGGAACTCGGCGCGATTGCGCCAGCGGCTGTCGGCGGTGTAGGCGAGGGCGACGCGCCTGGGATCGCGGCTGTTCCAGGCGTCCTCGGCGAGGCGGACCTTCTGGGCGGCGGTCTCCCGGGTGAAGGGCGGAAGCGGCGGGCGCGGGGCGTCGGTTTGCATGGTGCGAGTGTGGTCTCCCGGAAATGCGCCGTCAAAGGCGGTTCGGCGTCTCGCTCCAGGGCCCCGTCGACAACGTCTTCGGCGAGAAGTCGCGCAGCGCGAAGCGGAGCCCGAGCGCGCTCCGCCGGCGCACCGCGCGCTCGACCTCGAGCCACCAGAGCCGCTCCGCTCCGGGATGCGACGCGACCGCGCGCGCGTCGGTCACGATCCCCGTCCGGCCGCTCAGCTGGAGCAGATCCCCGGAGTCGAAGTCGACGAAGAGCAGGCCTGCGCGCGGGTTCGCGATCAGATTGCCGAGGGTGTTGAAGTGGAGATTGCCGGCGAAGTCGGGGATCGTCAGCCGATTGCCCTCGACGCGCACGAAGCCGGGGCGGCCCCCGCGATGGGAGACGTCGACGGCGCGGTGGGGGCGATCGATCGCCGCATCGGCTCCGCTTCGGGCTTCGCCGAGGCTCGGATCGGTCGGCAAGCCTGCTCCGTCCTCGTCGCCGTCGCCGTCGCCGTCGACGTAGCTCGCGACGAAGAACGTATCGGCGGCTGCCAGGGTCGCGCGGGCGGCATCGTCGAGGTCCGAAAGCGCCTCGGCGGACGTGGCGCTCGCTCCGTTCGGCGCGTGCGCGGTGGCGGGGACGAGCTCGCGGCGCTGGATGTACTGCGGGCAGTTTCCGAAGGCCTGCTCGACGGCGACCGCGAAGCCGGCCTCGTCGAGGCGCGTCACGCGTCCGTTCATGCGATTGCGCCGGCGGGTCGCGAGCTCGATCCCGAGCAGGCCGACGGCCGCGCCGGATGCGAGGCCCGCCGAGGCAGGATCGTCGGGATCGAGCGCGCGGTCGATCTCGAGCGCGCGCGGGTCCGGCGAGCGGACGAAGCCGGGCGGGCCTTCGACCAGGCTCGCCCACGGCCGTCCCTCGCCGTCGACGCTCCCGAGCACGAGGAACGGGAGCGCCGAATAGAACGTGCGGTGCTGGTCGGGCATGAAATCGCGGATCACGCGCGGACCGACCACCGCCATCCGCTCGGCCACACCGTGGGCAGCCTGCAAGCGACGCTCGCCGGCATGCCAGAGAGGGGCGGTCCTGGGCTCGTTCGTCATTTCGGGGCTCCGATCGATCAGGGGTGGGGAAACGAAGGCGCGACGACCCGCACCCTCAGAGGCCGGCACGCAATCCGACGGCGGTCTGCTGCATCGGCACGAAGCCCGGCTGCTTCTCGATCCGCTCGAGCCAGGCCCGGATGCGGGGATAGGCCTCGAGCGAGACGTTGCCCTCCGGTGCGTGGGCGACGTAGGTGTAGAGGGCGATGTCCGCGATCGTGATCTCGTCGCCGACGAGGTAGGCGCTGCGCGCGAGCTCGGCCTCGAGGATCCCGAGCAGGGCGTGGGCGCGGGCGATGACGGGCTCGGGGTCGTAGCTCGCGCCGAAGACGGTGATCAGCCGCGCGGTGGCCGGGCCCGAGGCGAGCGGGCCGGCGGCGACCGAGAGCCAGCGCTGGACGGCCGCGGCGGCGGCGGGCTCGCTCGGCAGCCAGTGCTCCGCGCCGTATTGCCGGGCCAGGTAGACGAGGATCGCGTTCGAGTCGGCGAGCACGAAGCCGTCGTCCTCGATCACGGGAACCTGACCGAAGGGATTGCGGGCGAGGAACTCGGGGCGCTTGTGGGCGCCCTGCATCAGGTCGACGTCGATGCGCTCGGAGACGAGGCCGAGCAGCGAGAGCATCAGCTCGACGCGATGGGAATGACCGGAGAGGGGATGGCGTTCGAGTCGGATCGGCGGGCGGGACATGATGGGCTCCTCCTTCGATTCCGGGCTCGGATGGCGCCCTTCGTGGGGCCCCGGCCGGAGGTGGGATGGGTCGTTCGGACGCGGCCCATCATCGGCGGGCAGGCGGCCCGGCGGAATCGACGGGGCGTGGAAGGTCGTCTTTCACCGCGTGAAACGATCAGCGCAGGGCGGGGTGGCGGCGCAAGGCGCGGCCACAGTGATCGACGAAGGCGCGGATCTTGGCGGGCAGCTTCCGTCCGCCCGGGTAGACGAGGTGGACCGGGAGCGGCGGCAGCTCGAAGGCCTCGAGCACGCGCTCGAGCTCGCCCGCGCCGACGAGCGCATCGACCTGGTAGGAGAGCACGCGCGTCAGGCCCGCCCCTCGGCGCGCGGCGTCGATCGCGGCCTGATTCGACGAGACGACGAGGCGCGGCGCCGGTCGGACCCGGATCGGCTCGTCGTCTTCCTGGAAGGTCCAATCGGAGAGCAGCGCGCTCGCCGACGAAGCCACCGTGCGCGCCGAGGCGAGCTCGCGCGGATGCGTCGGGCGCCCGTGGGCCGCGAGGAACGCGGGCGAGGCGCACACCACGCGGCGAACGTGCCCGACCCGCTTCGCCGCGAGCCCGCTGTCCGGCAGCGGACCGATCCGGACCGCGACGTCGACGCCTTCCTCGACCAGCGAGACGACACGATCCGCGAAGACCGCGCGGATCGTGACGCCGGGCTCGCGCTCGAGGAACTCGAGCATCAGGGGCGCCACGACGAGCTCGCCGAAGAGGACTGGCGCGGTCACGACGAGCTCTCCGCGTGCCTGGGATTGGCTGCTCGCGGCGGCCCCTTCGGCTTCCTCGAGGTCCGCAAGGATGCGTCGACAATCGGCGAGGAAGCGCTCGCCCGAGTCGCTCAGCCGAACACCCCGGGTCGTGCGATGGAAGAGCTCCGTCCCGATCCGCTTTTCGAGGGCGGCGACGGCGCGGGTCACGCTCGGCGCCGAGAGCGCGAGCCGGCGCGCCGCCCGATTGAAGCTCTGCTCCTCGGCGACGGCCTGGAAGACCTGCATCTCCTGGAAGCGATCCACCGCGCGCCGCCTACTTCGCGGTCTTCTTCGGAACCCCGAGCTCGCCGAGCTTCTTCGCCATGTCGAGGGCGGAGGTCGCGAGCCGGCTCGAGACGTCCTTGTCGATGTGGGCGATGCGGCCGTCCTTCGCGACGTAGAAGGTCCAGCGATTCGCATAGCCCCCCGCCGACAGGACGCCGTAGGCGGTGGCGGTCTGCTTCGTCGGGTCCGAGAGGATCGGGAAGCGCGCGGCGTGGGCCTTCGCGAAGGCGCGATTGCCCTTCTCGCCCTCGACGGGATCGACGCTCGCCATGAAGTAGGTCACGTCGTATTGCTCGATCTGCCCGCCATCGTCTGCAAGTGATTTGCACTCGATCGTGCAGCCCGACGTGAAGGCCATCGGGAACCAGGCGATCACGACCGCCTGCCGTCCGCGGAAGTCCGCGAGGCGGTAGGTCTTGCCGTCGGAGCCCGCGAGCGCGAAGTCCGGTGCGGGATCGCCGACGGCGAGATCGGCGGCGAGGGCTGGGGCGGCGACGGCGAGGGCGGCGGCCACGAGGATCGTGGTGAGGGCGATTCGGAGAGATCCTGCAGGCTGCGGTGCGGACGCTCGGACAGAGGTCGCGAGAACGGATCGATGCATGGGGACTCCTCGGGGCGCGGGCGCTCGGGTGCGAGCCCATCGGGTGCTCGCTCGCTCCTCACTCTAGCCGCCAGCAGGCACCGCCGACGGTCCCCTTCGCGCCGCCGTTCGAGTCATCCTTCAAGCCGGCGAGACGCGCACCGGAATCCCGTTCAGCACGCTCGTGCCCGAAGGCCCGTCGACGAGCGCGTCGTCGACCACGCGATTCGCGTTCACGCCCGGCCGCCGGGCCGCGACCGAGAGGCGGGTATCGGGTCGGTCGTGGCCGAAGCCGTGGGGGAGGCTCACGACGCCGGGGAGCATCCGGTCGCTGATCGCGACCGGGGCGACGAGGGTTCCGATGCGGCTCTCGATGCGCGCGCCTTCCCCTTCGCGCAGGCCGAGCCGCGCGGCGTCGGCCGGGGAGACCTCGAGGGTGCAGCGATCGCGGCCCTTCGCCATCGAGGGGAGATTGTGGAGCCAGGAGTTCATCGAGCGGATGTCGCGCCGCCCGATCAGCGCGAGCGCAGGCTCCGGGCCGGCGGCGAGCCAGGCATCGAGGCGCGGCAGGTCGGCGACGATGCGTTCGGGCGCGAGCTCGATGCGTCCGCTCGGGGTCCGGATCGACTCCGGCAGCGAAGGCGCGAGCCGGCCCAGCTCGAGGCCGTGGGGGCTCGCCTCGAGCCGGGCGAGCGAAAGGCCGCCGGGGACGAGGCCGAAGCCGTCCCCGGCCTGGCCGAGGCGCAGCATCAGATCGACGAGGCGCCGCGGTCCCGGCGCATCGCCGAGCGCTGCGACGATCGCGTCGAGCCCGAGCCGACCGGCGAAGGGGCTCTGCTCGAGGAGCGCGGGCGCGAGCTGGCGCACGACGAGGCCGTCGACCTGCTCGTCGCCGAGGGCGCCGAGGCCCATCAGGCGCTTCGACAGGCCGAGCAGCGTCCGCCAGATCGGCCGCATGCCGGGCTCCGGCGCGAGCGCGGCGGGGGACCATTTGGCGACGTTCTCGACGGCGAAGTGGAGCAGCGCCACGTCGTAGCTCTCGTTCTCGAGCACTGCGGTCGGGGGCAGGATCAGGTCCGCGTAGCGGGTCGACTCGTTGACGTAGTAGTCGAAGGCGACCATGAACTCGAGGCGCTCGAGGGCGCGCTCGATGCGCGCGGCGTTCGGTGCCGAGAGGGCGGGATTGCCGGCGATCATGACGAGGGCGCGGATGCGATCGGCCCGCGTCGACTCGATCTCCTCGGCGAAGGCGGCCATGGGCCACTCGCCGAGGATCTCGTCGAAGCCACCGACGGGGCTCTTCGCGCGGCCGAGGGGCGTCGGCTCGCCGGGCTTCGGCCCGACGAAGGCGAGGGAGACGGCGGGCTTCGGGAAGAGCACGCCGCCCTCGCGGTCGAGATTGCCGGTCGTGATGTCGAGCAGGTCGATCGCCCAGTGGGCGAGGGTGCCGAAGCGCTGGACGCTCGCGCCCATGCGGCCGTAGGCGGCGGCGCGGGGCGCGCTCGCGAACTCACGGGCGACCCGGCGGATCGTCCCGGCGTCGAGGCCGCAGGCCGCCGCGACGCGCTCGGGCGCATAACACGAGACGATCTCGCGGACCCGCTCGAGGCCGGCGATCCGGCCGGCGCAGGCCCCGAGCGCGATGCGGTCCTCCGCGAAGACGACGTGGAGCAGGGCGAGCACGAAGGCGGCGTCGCCGCCGGGGCGGATCGCGAGATGGAGGTCGGCGATCTCCGCCGTCTCGCTCCGCCGCGGATCGACGACGACGAGCTTTCCGCCGCGGGCGCGCAGGGCCTGCAGTCGCTTCTTGATGCCCGGCGCCGTCATGAGGCTGCCGTTCGAGACGAGCGGATTGGCGCCCAGGATCAGCAGGTAGTCGCAGCGCTCGAGGTCGGGGATCGGCGTGTGGAGGAAGCCGCCGTACATGAGGCCCGCCTGGACCCAGCGCGGCCAGGTGTCGAGGGAGCCCGCCGAGAACTGGCTGCGCGTCGGGAGCGCCTTCTGCAGCACGTTCCAGTAGAGGAGCGACTGGGCATCGTGGACCGTCGGATTGCCGCGGTAGAGCGCGATCGAGTCGACGCCGTGCGCCGCCCGGATCGCGCCGAGCCGCTCGGCGGCGAGGTCGAGGGCCTCGTCCCATCCGATCGGGACGAAGCCCGCCGGCGTCCGGCGCACAGGCGTCCGCAGGCGATCCGGATCCGACTGGATCTCGCCGAGGGCGTGGGCCTTCGGGCAGACGTGTCCACGCGAAAAGGGGTCGTCGGGATCGCCCTCGATGCGCAGGACGCGTCGGCCCTCGGTCGTGACGCGGATGCCGCAGGTCGCTTCGCAGAGGGTGCAGGCGCGGTGGGTGAGCGAGGCGGTCATGTCGTTTCGATTCTCCCGGAAGAGGGCGGGTCACCGGGCTGCCACCGCCATCCCGGGTCCCGAGCGTAGAGCCTTCTGGTACTGTCGCCTGGTCCAATCCAGACCTTTTTCGAGGGTCCAATTCGAGGCCCATGAGCGATGCGTGTTTCGCGTCCCCTGAACCGGCCGTTCGCCCTGCGCGATCTCGTCCTCGACGGGGGCGGGGCCCTTCACGCGCAGATCTATCGCGCCCTGCGCGACGCGATCCTGTCCGGCCGCGCCGTCGCCGGGATGCGCCTCCCGACGACCCGCGCCCTCGCCGCCGAGCTCGGCCTCTCGCGCAACACCGTGGTCGAGGCCTTCGAGGCGCTGCGCGCCGAGGGCTATGTCGCGGCCCGCATCGGCGCCGGGACCTTCGTCGCTCCCCAGGTCTCGACCCGCGGCGAGCTCGGCGCTCGGCGCGCCGGATCGTCGTCCGCCCCGGCTCGGACGGGCGGGCGCTCGGTGCGACCCGATGCTTCGCCGACATCGACATCGACATCGACATCGACGCCGACACCCGATCGCGTCGCCGAGGCGGGACCCGTCGTGCGCGCCCGCCTCTCGCGCTACGGCCGGGCCCTCGTCCGCCAGGCCCCGCGCCGTCTCTACGATGCCGCCGAAGCGACCACCGTCCTGCCGTACGATTTTCGGCCCTGCGTGCCGGATCTCGAGCGCCTCCCCTACGAGCCCTGGCGGCGGAGCCTCGCCCGGGCGGCCTGGTCGGTGCCGGTCTCGACCTTCGACTACGGGGATCCGTCGGGCTCCCTCGATCTGCGGCGCGAGATCGCGGCCTATCTCGGCCGCGCCCGCGGCGTCGATTGCGGGGCCGAGTCGATCGTGATCGTGGGGGGCGTCGCCCAGGCCCTCGATCTCGCGACGCGGCTGCTCGTCGATCCCGGGGATTCGGTGCTCGTCGAGGATCCCCATTATCTCGGGGCGCGACGCGTCTTCGAGGCCGCAGGCGCCCGGCTCGTCGGGGCGCCGGTCGACGCAGAGGGCCTCGATCCCGCCGGCGTCCCGCGCGCGCGCCTCGCGCGCTGTCGCCTCGCCTACGTCACGCCGTCCCACCAGTTTCCGACCGGCACCGTCCTGTCCCTCGCGCGGCGACAGGCCCTGCTCGCCTGGGCGGCGCGCGCCGGTGCCTACGTGCTCGAGGACGACTACGACTCGGAGTTTCGTTATGCGGGGCGCGCCATTCCCGCGCTGAAGAGCCTCGACGCGCGGGACCGCGTGCTCTACGTCGGGACGTTCTCGAAGACCCTGCTCCCGAGCCTGCGGATCGCCTACGTCGTCCTGCCCGCGGCGCTCCACGAGAGCTTCCGCACGGCGAAGTGGCTCGCGGACTGGTCCGCCCCGGGCTTCGAGCAGGCCGTGCTCGCCCGCCAGCTCGCGAGCGGCGACTTCGAGCGCCATCTGCGGCGGGCACGCACGACCTATGCGGCAAGTCGCGCCGCACTCGTCGAGGCGATCGATCGGGAGCTGGGCCCGCACGGCGCGTCCCATCCCGACAGCCGCGCCGGGCTTCATCTGCTGCTCCATCTCTCGAACGTCGCCGGCGATCGCCCCTTCGACTGGGTCTCGGCGGGGCGGGCGAGGGGGCTCGGGCTCTATCCGGTCGCGCCCTGCCACCTCGCGCGGCCGCCCGGGCATCTCGCCTTCGTGATGGGCTTCGCCCGGCTCGCGCCGGAGGCGATCCGTGAAGGCATCGCCCGCCTGGCCGCGCTGCTCGCCGAAGCGCCCGGACCGCTCGGGCAGCCGAGCGGGCGGATCTCGGGCAAGCTCCGCGGGTCGCAGAGAGCGATCGGCCGGCGGGGGGAGCCATGAACGACGCGCTTCGGGAGGACGCGACCGGAGCTCCGGCGGTCGGCCGCGGCGCGCGGCGCTCGCGCCTTTCGGCCCTGCGACGGAGCCCGGATCTCGCGGCGGTGCTGGCCATCCTCCTGCCCGGAGCGGGCCATCTCTATCTCGGTCGCTTCCGGGCGGCCCTGGGCTGGTTTGTCGCGATCCTGGTCGGCTATTGGGCCGTCTTCTTCCCGGGGCTCGTGTTGCACGGGATCAGCATCGGAGCTGCCTATCGCGCCGCACGCACGCGCCCGATCGGGGCGCTCGCGCCGGTCCGGGACGGGGCTTAGCAGGCGGCGGGCTTGTCCCTCCCGACGGCCGTCGGTATAACCGGGCCTCCGAGTCGCGGGCGCGCCGACGGCTCGAGGCGAGCGCCGTGCTGGCCGTGCCGCACGCGCCGCGAGGGACCCACGATGACCCACGAGCTCGACGACGTCCGGATCCGGGAGATTCGCCCCCTGATCGCCCCGGAGATCCTGATCGAGGATCTGCCGGTCTCGGCGGCCCAGAACGAGACGATCTGGGGCGGACGCGCGGCGATCGAGCGGATTCTGCGCGGCGAGGACGACCGCCTGGTCGCGGTCGTCGGGCCCTGCTCGATCCACGATCCCGAGGCGGGGCTCGAGTACGCGCGCCGACTCGCGCTCGTCCAGGCGCAATACGCCCGCGAGCTCTGCGTCGTGATGCGCGTCTACTTCGAGAAGCCGCGCACGACCGTCGGCTGGAAGGGGCTCATCAACGATCCCCGCCTCGACGGCAGCTTCGCGATCCGCGAGGGCCTCTACCGTGCCCGCCGCTTCCTGCTCGGCGTGACCGAGCTCGGGCTGCCGGCCGGCACCGAGTTCCTCGATCCGATCACGCCCCAGTTCTTCGCCGATCTGATCTCCTGGGGCGCCATCGGCGCGCGCACGACCGAGAGCCAGGTCCACCGCGAGCTCGCCTCCGGCCTCTCGATGCCGGTCGGATTCAAGAACGGGACCTACGGGACGGTGCAGATCGCGATCGACGCGATCGGCGCGGCGAAGGGGGCGCACCATTTCCTGTCCGTGACGAAGCAGGGGATCGCGGCGATCGTCGCGACCGGCGGCAATCCGTATTGCCACGTGATCCTGCGCGGGGGCTCGTCGGGCCCGAACTACGATGCCGAGTCGATCGCGAAGGTCGAGAGCCAGCTCGAGGCCGCGAGCCTTCCCAGGCGCATCATGGTCGACGCGAGCCACGCCAACAGCGGCAAGGACCATCTGAAGCAGGCCGCCGTCGCCGAGTCGGTGGCGGACCAGGTCGCCGCGGGCAGCGCCTCGATCTTCGGGATCATGATGGAGAGCTTCCTCGTCGACGGGAACCAGCCGCACTCCCAGGAGAAGGGCGACGCGGGGCTCGTCTACGGCCAGAGCATCACGGACAAATGCATGAGCTGGGAGCGGACGCTCCCGCTCTTCGAGCGCCTCGCGGAGGCGGTCCGCAAGCGCCGCGGGCGTTAGGCGCCCCGCCGGACCGCGCCGGGAGGAAACGATGTCGATCGGGAAGAAGCTTCAGTTCTGCCGGAGCGAGCGGGAGGGCCGGCTGCTCCTCGTCACGATCGATCGCCCCGAGCGCATGAACGCGCTCCACTGGATGGCGAACGAGGAGCTCGCGGGGATCTTCGACGCGTTCGAGGCCGACCCCGAGCTCTGGGTCGCGATCCTGACGGGCGCGGGCGATCGCGCGTTCTCCGCCGGCAACGACCTCAAGTACCAGGCGACCGAGGCGAAGGGCGAGCTGCGGGCCGGCCCGGCCTCGGGCTTCGCCGGTCTCACCGCCCGCTACGGCCTGACCAAGCCCGTGATCGCCGCCGTGAACGGTGTCGCGATGGGCGGCGGGTTCGAGATCGCGCTCGCCTGCGACCTGATCGTCGCGTCGACGAACGCGGTCTTCGCGCTCCCCGAGCCGCGCGTCGGCCTCGCCGCCCTGGCCGGCGGGCTCCACCGCCTCCCGCGCCAGATCGGCCTCAAACAGGCGATGGGCATGCTGCTGACCGGCCGGCGTGTCTCGGCCGAGGAGGGGCAGCGCCTGGGCTTCGTCAACGAGGTCGTGGAGCCGTCCGAGCTGATGGCGGCGGCGCGGCGCTGGGCCGCGCAGATCCTCGAATGCTCGCCGCTCTCGGTGCGCGCGACGAAGCAGGCGGCGCTGCAGGGGCTGACGCATTCCTCGATCGAAGAGGCGATGAACGAACGCTATTCGGCGATCGGCGAGCTCCTGGGCAGCCAGGACTTCGTCGAGGGACCGCTCGCCTTCGCGCAGAAGCGGCCGCCGAAGTGGCAGGGGCGCTAAGCGCCTAACCCAGCTCCGCGATCACCTCGCGCAGGATGGCGAGCCCGTGGTCGATCTCTTCCGGGGCGATCACGAGCGGCGGCGCCATGCGCAGCACGTTACCGCCGGCCGAGATCACGAGCAGGCCCCGCGCGCGGCAGGCGTCGACGATGCCCGCCACCGGCTTGACCAGCGCGAGCCCGCGCAGGAGGCCCCGGCCTCGCGACGCGAGCACCTTGTCCGGTCCGAGCGCGGCCGCGATCGCATCGAGCCCGTCGCCGAGGCGCTCGCCCATCGCCTTCGCGTGGTCGAGCACGCCGCCCTCGAGCAATTCGTCGACGACCGCGGCCGCGACGGCGCAGGCGAGCGGATTGCCGCCGAAGGTCGAGGCGTGGGTTCCGGGCACGAGGGCCGAGGCGAGCTTGCGCGTCGTACACATCGCGCCGATCGGGATCCCGCCGCCCAGTGCCTTCGCGAGGGTCATCACGTCGGGGACCACACCCTCCTGCTGGTGGGCGAACATCGTCCCCGTCCGGCCCATGCCCGTCTGGACCTCGTCGAAGAGCAGCAGACAGCCGTTCTGGTCCGCGAGCCGCCGCAGGCCCGCGAGGAAGCCGCGGTCGGGGGTCCGGATCCCGCCTTCGCCCTGGATCGGTTCGACGAGGATCGCGGCCGTGCGCGGCGACGTCAGCGCCTCGACGCTCTCGAGATCGTTGTACTTCGCGTGGTAGATGCCGGGCACCATCGGCTCGAAGCCCTTCCAGTAGGCGGGGGTTCCCGTCGCGGAGACGGTGAAGAGCGTCCGGCCGTGGAAGGCGTTCTCGAAGGCGATGATCTCGAAGCGGTCCTCGCCCTGGTCCCGATGCCATTTGCGGGCGAGCTTCAGCGCCGCCTCGTTCGCCTCGGCGCCCGAGTTGCAGAAGAAGATCGCCTCGGCGAAGCAGCAGGCGGTCAGCCGCTCGGCCAGCCGGATCTGGGGCTCGGTCGTGAAGAGGTTCGAGACGTGCCAGAGCAGCGCGGCCTGGGCCTCGAGGGCGGCGCGCAGCTTCGGATGGGCATGGCCCAGGGTCGCCGTCGCGATGCCGCCCATCAGGTCGAGATAGCGGCGCCCCTCGGCGTCGAAGAGCCAGCAGCCCTCGCCGCGCACGATGCTGATCGGCTGGGGGGCGTAGTTGGGAACGAGGACCTTCTTGCCCCGTTCGGCGATCTCGGCGTTGGTCGTCATGGCAGGAGCCTCTCTCGGGCGCGGCGTTCAACCGCGTTCGGGCGCGAGGCGCAAGGCTAGTCGAAGCGGTCGATCGCGTCAGCCCTGTCTCACAAGGCGTGGCCGACGCGGCGCTCGGGGCGCGAATGGCTCGGCCCCTGGCACGGCCGGCTTGGATACTCGGCTTGATTCGCTGATTCGACGGCTACGCAAGGTCGCGCTCCGGCGCTGCGCTTGACTTCGCGCCCCGAGCACCGCGCCGACCACTCGCGCAAGAGCAGGCCACACCTCGACCGGCCGTCCGAGTCGTGATGTTCGATCCGGCATCCGCACACGAGACTGAATCGATCAGCACCCCAACGAGCGATCGCTGCGGTGTACGGGGACGCGAAGTCAAGCGCAGCGCCGGAGCGCGACCTAGCGTAGCGATCGCCCTCGCAACGCCGCCCGAAGAGCCCCGCCGTTCGCAGACGGTGCCGAGCCATTCGCGTCCCCGTGCGCCGCAGCGGTCGCGACTTGTGAGAAGTGTCGGTACAGCCTAAGCGTCCGGCGCCCGCTCGGGATCGTCGATGCGCCCGCGGACCAGGTAGGGCTCCACCGATTGCTGCTTGCCCTTCAGCTTCACCGGCTCGAGCGGATCGCACGCGAAGGCGTGGCGGGCCGCCTGCCAGGTCGCTTCGCCGATCACGACCTGGCCGGGCTGTGCGACGGAGGACTCGAGGCGGCTCGCGATGTTCACGACGTCGCCGATCACGGTGTAGTCCTTGCGCTGGGGGGTGCCGATGTCGCCGACGACGACGGTGCCCGAGTTGACGCCGATGCGCATGGCGATCGAGTGCTGCGCGCCACGCGCGGCGTTGAGCTCCGCGAGCGCCTCCTGCATCCGGAGCGCCGCTTCGACGGCGCGCTCGGCGTGGTCGGGCATCGCGAGCGGGGCGCCGAAGAACGCCATCATTCCATCGCCGCTGTATTTGTCGAGGGTGCCGTCGAGGGCGAAGACCGCGCTCGTCAGCCGCTCGAAGATCTCGTTGAGGATCAGGATCACCTCCGAGGGCGGGAGGCGCTCGGCGAGGTCGGTGAAGCCGGCGAGGTCGGCGAACAGGATCGAGACGACGCCTTCGTCGGCGACCATGCCGGAGGTGCCGGCGCCGGGAGCCTCGAGGATCCGCTCGACGACGGCGGGCGAGCTGTAGCGGGCGAGGCGGACGCGGCGCTCCTGCTCGCGGCGGATGTCGTCGCGCAGCGCCGCCTGCTCGACGGCGATCGCGGAGAGCAGGGCGAGGATCGAGAGCGCCTCGAGCTGGGGCATCTCGAAGGCGCGGCTCGCCGACTGGCGATCGACGTAGAGGTAGCCGCTGACCTTTCCGTCGCGCAGCAGCGGCGCGCACATCGCCGAGTGGATCTCCAGCAGGATCACGCTCTCGGCGCCGCCGAAGCGCTCGTCCATCGCGGTGTCGCGGATCAGGATCGCCTGCTTGTCGGAGATCGCGGCGCCGGTGATGTTGGTGCTGATCGTCATCGGGACGTCGGGCACGCCCTCGCGATTGCGCATCGCCATCGGCTCGATCGAGCCGCTCTCGGGATCGAGCAGACAGATCACGCCGCGCTCGACGGGGATGTTGTCGAAGACCAGCGAGAGGATGCGGTCGAGGGTCTCGGGCAGGGTGGTGCAGGAGAGCAGGCTCTCGGCGGCCCCGGAGACGAGGCGCATGAGCTCGCCGGCGGTCTCGGCGCTCGGGCGCGGGTCGTCGGTGCCGAGGGTCAGCGCGCGCTTCTCGCTGAAGAGCGAGAGGTGGGGGCCGCGCTCGGCGCCCTGCAGCAGATGGTCGAGGTCCTGGAGATCGAGGACCTCGGTGTGGAGGCCGGGGGCCTTCTTCTCCTCGAAGATGACCCGCGCGCGGGAGGCCATCGACTCGGGGCCGATCTCGACGTAGAGGCGCAGCGTCCCGAGATCGAGGCGGTCGCCGTGCTGCAGGACCTGCTCGTTCACGTGGAAGGTGTTGACCCGACAACCGTTCTTGCTGCCGAGGTCGCGCAGGACCCAGCCGTCGTCTTCGCGGGCGATGCGGGCGTGCTGGCGCGAGATGCTCTCGTGGGGCAGATGCAGGTCGCAGTCGGGGGCGCGGCCGATCACGATCGGTCGGTCGCCGACGGTGAACAGGCGCTCCCGGTTGTCCTCCTGGATGCGGAGGCGACAGACGATGCGATCGCGGGGCTTCAAGCGTCGAGTCTTCCCGATGGATCGGCCGGCATTCGATCGATGGACCGCGGCGGACTTCCGGGAATCTATCGGCGAAGGGTCGAGCCGTCTCAAGTCGCAGTCGGGTCCGTGCCCGGGCCCGCGCCCGGGGCGGGCCCGGGCGGCGCCCGGTAGGCTCCGAGCCCGATGCCCCGGCTCCCCCTCGAAAGGCCCGATCGATCCGCGCGGCGCACGCTCGTCGACGTCCTCGCGCGCGCCTTCCGCGACAACCCGATGAATCGGGCGATCCATGGGCCCGACCCGGCGCGGCGGGTCCGGGCGAACCGGGCAGGGCTGCGAGCGCTCGTGCTCGATCTCCATTCGTGGACCGAAGCGAGGGTGATTCACAACGAGGGGCGCGTCGTCGGCGGCTTCGTCGCCGTGCCGCCGGGCTGTTTCCCCTTGCCGGGGGCGTCGCTGCGGCGGCAGCTCGGCTGCCTCTTCTGGCAGGGCGCGCGGGCGATGGATCGCTGGGGCTTCGTGAGCGAGTCGCTCGTGCGCGAGCATCCGCTCGAGCCGCATTGGTATCTCGCCGTGCTCGGCGTCGATCCCGAATATCAGGGGCGGGGCATCGGGACGCAGCTGATCGATGGTCTGCGCGCGCTCGCGCACACGGAATCGCTTCCGATCTATCTCGAATCCGATCGACCCGAGAGCGTCGCGTTCTATCGCGCACGCGGCTTCGAGACCCTGGGCGAGCTCCGCCCCCTCGACGTCGCGTGCTGGCGACTCGGATGGGATCCCGAGCCCCGATCGTCTGGCGAGGCATCGGATCTATGCAATGCTGTCGCCCGCCGCTCGGCGTTCGACGAGTTCTCTCCCACTGTCGCGGCGCATAGGGCCGCCCGATCGGAAGTCGCGACATGAGCACGCCTCTTTCGCCGCCCGCCTCGCCGCCCGTGCCCCTGTCCTCGAACCTCCCGACCCATGCCGATGCGAGCCCGCCTGCCGCGGCCGCGCGCCCGCGCCTGCGCCCGGACGACGGCCGTCTCGTTCGGGGCCGCCGCAGTCGCGCCCGCATCCGGGCCGCGGCCCGATCGCTCTTCGAGGAGCGCGGCTTCGACGGCGCGACGCTGCGGGCGATCGGCGAGCGGGCGGGCATGGGGGCGAGCTCGATCTATCGCCATGTCCAGAGCAAGGAGGAGCTCCTGATCGAGGAGCTCTTCGAGCTGCAGGAGGAGGCGTGGACCCGCTTCCGGGCGAAGGACGATCGCAACCGACCGACCGCCGAGCGCGTGCGCGACTTCCTCGACGTCCAGCACGGGCTCTACGTCGCCGACCGGGACCTGACGACGATCGCGCTGCGCGCGACGACGAAGACCGAGGCCCGGGTCGCGCGCCGGGTGCTCCAGCTCTATGACCGCACGATCGGACTCCTGATGGAGATCCTCCAGCGGGGTCGCATGCGCAACGACCTCGCGAAGGACGTCGACGTGCTCGAGGCGGCGCGGGTGCTCTTCCACGTGACCAACGGCGCCCGGATCCCGTGGGCCAACGGGATGCTGAAGGACGAGGCCTGCCGCGCATCGATCCACCAGGCGGTCGATCTGATCTTCCGCGGCATCTCGGCGGGCGCGCGCGGGCCGACGTGAACCGGCGGCAATTCCTGTTCGCGGCGGCGTGCAGCGCCGCGGGGGTCGCGGTGCTCGCCTCGCGGCCCGCGAATCGCGCCGAGGGAGGCCACCCGAGCTATTTTGCCCAGCTCGAACGCGACCTGCGTGAACACGGGCTCGCCCGGCCGACGCTGCTCGTCGACCTCGACCGCTTCGATCGCAATCTCGACGTGCTGGTCCGAGAGCTTGCGCCGCGGCATTTCCGGATCGTCGCGAAGTCGCTCCCGAGCCCACGGCTGCTCGAGTACGCGATGCGCCGGGCGGGCAGCGACCGCCTGATGTCCTTCCATCAGCCCTTCCTGAACCAGGTCGCCCGCGAGCTGCCGGCGACCGACGTCCTGCTCGGCAAGCCGATGCCCGTCGTCGCCGCCGATCGCTTCTATCGCGCGCTCGCGCCGGGCGGCTTCGATCCGGGCCGCCAGCTGCAGTGGCTGATCGACGGCCCCGAGCGGCTCCGGCAGTATCGGGAGCTCGCCGCCGGCCGCGAGCTGTCGCTCCGCATCAACGTCGAGATCGATGTCGGCCTCCACCGCGGCGGGCTCGCCGAGCCGGCGGAGCTCGCGCGCCTGCTCGCCGCCGTCGACGAAGATCCGCGGATCGAGCTCGCCGGCCTGATGGGCTACGACGCCCACGTCGCGAAGCTCGCCTCCGTCGCCGGCGAGCAGGCGCGCGAGCTCGGTCGGGTCGAGCAGCGCTACCGCGCCTTCCTCGACGTCCTCCGCGCGCGGCGCGGCGAAGCGCTCACCCTCAACGCCGCCGGCAGCCCGACCTATCGCCTCTGGAACGAGATCGACGGCGTCGCCAACGAGCTCGCCGTCGGATCGGCCCTGGTCAAGCCCCTCGACTTCGACATTCCCTCGCTCGAGGTCCACACCCCCGCGGCGTGGATCGCGACCCCCGTCCTCAAGGCGAGCGACGCCCTCTCGATCCCCGGGCTCGGGGCGCTCAACCGGCTCTGGCAGCTCTGGGACCCGAACCGCGAGCGGACCTTCTTCGTCTACGGCGGCTACTGGAAGGCGCGACCGGTCTCGCCGCCGGGCCTCGAGGAGAATCCCGTCTTCGGTCGCAGCTCGAATCAGGAGATGTTGAACGGGTCGGCGGGCGTCGAGCTCGAGGTCGACGACTACGTCTTCTACCGGCCGACCCAGAGCGAGTCGGTGATGCTGCAGTTCGGCGACCTGGCGCTCGTGCGGGGCGGGCAGATCGTCGACTTCTGGCCCGTCTTCGAGGAGCGCGGCTAGCGCGGTCAGCGCGGGGCGGCTTCGAGGTCCTCGTCGCGCTCGATCTTCTCGGCGATCGCGCGGATCCAGGCCTCGTACTCGGGGCCGGTCCAGGCGCGGTGATCGCCGCGGCGATAGGCGCGGGCGTTCCAGTGGTATTGCCAGGCGTTGCGGCGATTCGCCCGGGCGCTGTCGCGCTCGGCGAGCTTCTTCGCCGGGACGCCGGCGATGATCGAGCCGGGGGGGAAGACGCTGTCCTCGCGCACCATCGCCCCTCCCGCGACGATCGAGCCGCGCCCGATCACGGCGCCGTCCATCACGACGGCGTTGATCCCGACGAGGCAATCGTCCTCGATCCGACAGCCGTGGACGGTCGCGTGGTGGGTGATCGAGCAGAAGTCGCCGATCTCCGTCGGGTGTCCGTAGCCGACGTGGATCATCACGAAGTCCTGCAGGTTCGTGTAGCGGCCGACCTTCACGTGATGGGCCTCGGCGCGGATCACGACGTTCGGCCAGATCGAGGACTCGGCGCCGATCTCGACGCGGCCGTAGACCTGCGCCGAGGGAGCGACGAAGACGCTCGCGTGGATCAAGGGCTCTTCCCGTTCGTTCATCCCGCCGATCACTCCTTCCGCGCCTCGGCCGCGCCCCGCTGATCGATCGACTCCGCCCGGTAGCCCGCCTCGCGCAGCAGCGCGACGAGACCTTCGTCGCCGACGAGGTGGAGCGCGCCGACGGCGACGAAGACGGTCTCGTCCGCGCGAGAGGCGTCCTCGAGGATCGGCCGCAGCTGCGTGACCCAGCGCCGATTGCGCTCGCCGAGGAGCACGTCGTAGACGCCCGCGAGCCCCGGCAGCTCGTCGACGCCTTCGCGGGCGAGATCCTCGAGCGCTGCTTCGTCGCCGGTGCGCCAGGCCGTCGCCATGGCTTCGAGGGAGTCGGCGGACTCGTCGAGGCGGGCGAGGGTGTCGCGCAGCATCAGGTCCTGCAGGGGATGGGGCAGCCCGTCGAGCATGCGAAGCTGTCCTTCGAGGGTCTCGAGGCCGGTGATCGGACGCGGCCCGACGGCGGCGAAGAGCTGGCTCTCGACCGACGCCGCGAGCGACCAGCCGTTCGCCTCGACCGGCAGCTCGACGAGGCTCACGGCGACGTACCAGGGCTCGCGCCCGTCCCGGGCGCCGCGCGGGAAGCCGAGCCGAGTCAGCTCGGCATCGCGTTCGTCGAGCAGCCGCACCGTCTCCGGCGCGACGAGGTCCGGCAGTCGGCGCCCCGGCTCGAGCACCGCGAGCTCCGCCAGCAGATCGCCGACCCGCTCCGCCGTCGCCTGGCGCAGATCGATCTCGAAGACGAAGCGGTCGGCCTGCGCGATGCCCGCCTCGAGGGCCGGGGAGAGCGCCCAGCCCGTCGGCGGGCCGAAGTGCACCGTGCCGAGCAGGAGCAGGTCCGCGCCGGCGCCGCCCTCGATGCGGTAGAAGGGGGGTGCCGCGGCGCGTGAGGCGTCCGAGCTCGACTGCGCGGTCGCACGGTCCGTGGCCGCGCTTCCTGCGCCCGGGGCGTGCTCGGCACAGGCCGGCGCGAGCAGCAGGAGGAGCGCGATCCAGAGCAGACGGGCGGCCCGGGCCGCGGCGCGATTCATCGAAGCGATCCCCCCGCGGCGCAGTCTATCCGCCCGTCGCCTGCATCTGCTAGGGATGGGTCATGCGGGCCGTCGTCGTCGATCGATTCATGGCGCCCGAGGCGCTGCGCGTCTCGGAGGTCCCGCGGCCGTGCCCGGGACCGGGCGAGCTCGGCCTCGCGGTGCGCGCGGCGGGCTGCAATTTCTCCGATCTCCTGATGTTGAAGGGCGAGTACCAGGTCAAGCCGCCCTTTCCCTTCGTCCCGGGCAGCGAGGTGGCGGGTGTCGTCGCCGCCCTCGGCGCCGGCGTCGCGGGCTTCGCGGTGGGGGACCGCGTGCTCGCGCGCTGCGGGACCGGGGGTTTCGCGGAGGAGGTCGTCGTGCCGGCGGCGGCGGCGGTGAAGCTCCCGGGCTCGATGAGCTTCGAGGCGGGCGCCGCGCTCTCGACGGTCTATCCGACTTCGTACGCGGCGCTGGTCTGGCGGGCCGGGCTCGCGGCGGGGGAGACGGTCCTCGTGCATGCGGCCGCCGGGGGCGTCGGGCTCGCGGCGGTCCAGATCGCCCGGGCGCTCGGGGCCCGGGTGCTCGCGACGGCGGGCGGGCGCGAGAAATGCGAGATCGCGCGGCGAGCCGGGGCCGAGCTCGTCGTCGACTCTCGCGAAGGCGATTTCGTCGAGCGGGTGCTCGAGGCGACGGGGGGCCGCGGAGCGGACGTGATCTACGACTCGGTCGGGGGCGAGACGACCGATCGCTCGCTCAAATGCATCGCCTGGAACGGCCGCCTGCTCGTGATCGGCTTCGCCTCGGGCGAGATCCCGAGCGTGAAGCTCAACCGTGTGATGCTGAAGAACGTCTCGCTCGTCGGATTCCACTGGAGCGCCTATCCCGAGCGGGAGCCGGCGCGGATCGCCGAGTGTTTCGAGGGGCTCTTCGCGCTCGCGGCCCGGGGCGGGATCGAGCCGCTCGTCTCGGCGCGCCATCCGCTCGAGCGGGCGGGCGAGGCGCTCGTCGCGCTCGGGGCGCGGGAGACGGTGGGGAAGGTCGTGCTGGTGCCCTGACGGGGCCCCGAAAAGCAACGGGCCCGACCGCCCCACGCGGCCGGGCCCTGGACCGGCGATCGGCTCTCGATCGTTCGGCCTCTCCTCGCTCGACTAGACGCCTCGACTAGCTGCTCGTGATCGCGGCGTCGCCGTGCTCACCCGTCCGGATGCGCACCGCGTCGTCCACCGGCAGCACGAAGATCTTGCCGTCGCCGATCTTGCCCGTCCTGCAGGCTTCTTCGAGGGCCAGCACCACCTTCTCGGCCTCGTCGTCCGGGACGACGATCTCGAGCTTCAGCTTCGGGAGGAAGTCGACCACGTACTCGGCCCCGCGGTACAGCTCGGTGTGGCCCTTCTGTCGTCCGAATCCCTTGACTTCGGAGACCGTGAGGCCCTGGACGCCCATCTTCGCGAGACCGTCCTTCGCGTCGTCGAGCTTGAACGGTTTGATGATCGCTTCGATCTTCTTCATCTCGTCTCTCCCCGGCATGCCCGCCCGGCCAGGTCGGCCGGGCGGGGCGCCGTATTCGAAAGTTAGTTCTCGTTGCGGACCAGCTTGGTCGAGGCGAGGGACACCTTCGCCATCGCGCCCGCCGGCTCCTCCATGAAGCCCGGCGATCCAGTGAGGTCGTAGGCGCGCATGCCGTGCTCGCCGAGGTCGAGACCTTCGAGCTCCTCCTCCTCCGACACGCGCAGGCCGATCGTCGCCTTGATGCCGAGGAAGAGGATCGCCGCGCTGGCGACGGTGAAGATCCCGTAGCAGACGACGCCGTAGGCCTGGATCGCGAGGCTGTGGTCCGGATTGGTCGAGAAGATGCCGACCGCGAGCGTGCCCCAGATGCCACAGACGAGGTGGACCGAGATCGCACCGACCGGATCGTCGATCTTGATCTTGTCCACGAGCAGCACCGAACCGACGACGATCATGCCGGCGATGAAGCCGACCAGGATCGCGTTGGCGGGGTTGATGACGTCCGCGCCCGCCGTGATGCCGACGAGGCCGGCGAGGATCCCGTTCAACGCCATCGAGAGGTCGGGCTTCGAGCCGACGAAGCTGTAGGCCAGGATCGCGCCGATGCAGCCTGCGGCCGCCGCGAGACAGGTCGTGACGAGCACGAACGAGGTCAACGCCGGATCCGCCGAGAGCACGGACCCGCCGTTGAATCCGAACCAGCCCAGCCAGAGCATGAAGACGCCGATCGTCGCGAGCGGCATCGAGTGGCCCGGCATCGGGTGGACGTCGCCGCCCTTGCCGTACTTCCCGAGGCGAGCGCCGAGCACGATGGTGCCGACGAGCGCCGCCCAGCCGCCGACGGAGTGGACGAGCGTCGAGCCGGCGAAGTCGTAGAAGCCGGCTGCGTCGAGGAAGCCCTTGCCCCACTTCCACGAGCCCGCGATCGGGTAGACGAAGGCGACGAAGATCGTCGAGAACACCATGAACGATCCGAGCTTGACGCGCTCGGCGACGGCGCCCGACACGATCGTCGCGCAGGTCGCGGCGAACATGGCCTGGAACAGGAAGTCGGTCCAGTAGGTGTAGCCGCCGCTCGCGTAGCCCGGCCCGTTCGCGCCTTCGGCGAAGCCCGCGCTCAGCCCGAAGCCGGCGAAGCCCAGGAATCCGTTGAACTCGCCCGGGTACATCAGATTGAAGCCGACCAGGAAGTAGGTCAGGATGCCCAGGCAGGGAATGACGGTGTTCTTGAAGAGGATGTTGGTCGTGTTCTTCGCGCGCGTGAGACCGGACTCGACCATCGCGAAGCCCAGATGCATCACGAAGACCAGGCCTGCCGACAGCATCATCCAGACGTTGTTCGCGGTGAAGAGCGCGGTGTCGAATTCCTCCGCGTGTGCGTCGCTCGGCGCGAGCCACGCCGCCAGCATGAGGGCCGCAGTGCCGAGGGCTTTGCGGACGAGGGGTCGTCGTTTCATCGTCTTGTTCTCCTATCGGGGAATGGTGTCGGAGGTACGAGGGGCCGTTGATCCGATGGAGATCGAGGCGATTTGCGTCCCCGACACCTGGCGCGCCGATCTCCGGTTCGAAAGGGGACAGAGCAATGGGCGTGCCAAGCGACGAGACGCGCAAAGCCCGGCGGCCGGAGGCCCGTCTCTCGCCGTCTGCGCGGCGTCGCGGCCGAATCTGGGCTGAAATCGGCACGACAGCGTGCGAGCAAGGGCCACGGTGCGCGCGGCCGTGCACGCTCCGCCGTCAGGCGCTGCCCAGCATCTGGGCAGCGCGCGGCCGGATCCGGAACAGACCTTCCTGGACCACCGACGCGACGAGTGTCCCGTCGCGGCGGTAGAAGTGGCCCGTCGTGAGGCCGCGGGCGCCGGAGAGGTTCGGGCTCTCCTGCGCGTAGAGCAGCCACTCGTCGGCGCGGAAGGGACGGTGGAACCACATGGCGTGGTCGAGGCTCGCGTTCTCGCTCTCGTCGGAGAGGAGCTGGATCGGGTGGGGACGCGCCGCGGTGTCGAGCAGCGTCATGTCGGAGGCGTAGGCGACCACGCAGCGATGGAGCAGCGGATCGTCCGGGAGCGTTCCCCGCGCGCGGATCCAGATCGAGGCCTGCGGCTCCTGGCGACCCCCGAAATAATCCATCAGCTCGACGTGGCGGCTCTCGATCGGGCGCTCGCGGTCGACCCAGGCCACGAGATGGCGGTCCTCGCGCGCATGCTGCGGGGCGCGCTCCGCGAGGACCTGGCGCATCGCGTCCTGCCAGTCGACGAGCGCCTCGGGGCCGGGAACGTCGGGCATCGCGCGCTGGTGGTCGAAGGTCGACTCCTCGATGTGGAAGGAGGCGGAGAGGGTGAAGATCGCGCGGCCGTGCTGGATGGCGGTGACCCGGCGGGTCGAGAAGCTCCTGCCGTCCCGGGTCCGCTCGACCTGGTAGACGATCGGGATCGTCGGGTCGCCGGGGCGCAGGAAGTAGGCGTGGAGCGAGTGGACGGCGCGCGCCTCGACCGTGCGGCCGGCGGCGATCAGGGCCTGGCCGGCGACGAGGCCGCCGAAGACGCGCTGGCGCTTCTCGTCGGGCTGCTTGCCGCGGAAGAGGTTCAGCTCGATGCGCTCGAGATCGAGCAGCTCGACCAGGGCGGCGAGCGCAGACGGGGCGGGCGGGGCGGTCGACATCGAGAAGGGCTTGCTCCCGGGGCGCGGAATCGGGGGATGCTAGACGATCCGCGCGCCGCGATCGCGCCGCCCGATGCGATACGGTGGGCGGGCCCGGCCGCCCGGCGCGGCGTGATGGCCCGCTTTGAACCACAGGAGGATCGATGGCGAAGAAGCAGTCTCCGGCCGAGCGCCTGCGCGCGCTGCTCGCCGAGCCGACGCTCCGGGTGATGCCGTGCTGTTACGACGCGCTCTCGGCGCGGCTGGTCGAGCGCGCCGGCTTCCCGCTGACGTTCATGAGCGGCTTCGCCGTCTCGGCGACCCGGCTCGCGGCGCCCGATACGGGCCTGATCTCCTTCGGCGAGATGCTCGATCAGGGGCGCGGCATCTGCGGCGCGGTCGGGATCCCGGTGATCGGCGACGGCGACACCGGCTACGGCAATCCGCTCAACGTGCGGCGCACCATCGAGGGCTATGCGCGGGCCGGCTTCGCCGCCGTGATGATCGAGGACCAGCTCGCGCCGAAGCGCTGCGGCCATACCCGCGGCAAGCAGGTCGTCTCGCGCGCGGAGGCGGCGTTGCGCATCCGGGCCGCCGTCGACGCGCGGGAGGCCGGGAGCGATTGCCTGATCCTCGCGCGCACCGACGCCCGCGCCGAGCACGGCCTCGACGAGGCGCTCGAGCGCTGCCGGATCTTCGCGGAGCTCGGCGCGGACATCCTGTTTCTCGAGGCGCCTCGGAGCGAGGCCGAGCTCGAGGCCTTCGGCCGGGCCTTCCCGGATCGGCCGAAGATGGTGAACCTGGTCGAGGACGGGGACACGCCGAATCTGCCCCATGCGCGCCTGGCCGAGATGGGCTTCCGGATCGCCGCCTATCCCCTGACGCTGCTCTCGTCGGGGGTCCGCGCGATGCAGGAGGCGCTGGCGGCGCTCGCGGCGGGCGAGCCCGCGCCGCGGAGGCTCTCGTTCGCGGCGCTCCAGGCGCTCGTCGGCTTTCCCGAGTACGACGCGGCGCTGCGGGGCTATTCCGAGGACTGACCCATCAAGTCCCTCTCCGCCGCCGCCGATGGCGCCTCCGAGTCCCACGCCCCGGAGCCCGCCATGACCACGACTGCCTACCTCGCGCCCTTCGTCGAGCCGCTCGCCCTGCTGGTCCGCGACTGGCAGGCGGACGGCAAGCTCGGCGAGGACGACCTCGACCGCGCGCTCTCGGCCCGGGCGCGAGCCTGGGTCGACGGGGTCTGCGAGGCGAGCGCGCCGATCCCGGCCGAGGACGTCGAGAGCCTGGTCGCCCTGATCGCGAGCCAGCTCGGTGGTGAGGCGGCGCTCTCCGATCTCGCCGGCGGGATCGCGTCGAACTGGCTCGCCCGCCCGCCGGTGGACGCAATCCTCCGAGCGTCCCGATCGCTGGTCGATGGACCGGGCTTCGTCGCCAGCCAGGCGGCGACGTGGCTCGTGCAGGCGCCGGACTGGTCCTATCGCGGGGGCCGCGACGGTTTCGAGCTCGGCCTTCGGGGCCCCGCTTCGGCGAGCCCCGCCTTGAAGGCGTTGCTCGGCGCTCTGCTGGTCCGCCTCGCGAGCACCGCCGCCCGCAGCCCCCTCGACCTGCGCGTCGAGGGCCTGGACGGCGGCCCGCTCGTCGTGTCCGCCCGCGTCGAGTCGAGCCGGACGAGCGATCCCGTCGAGGAGTCCCGGCTCCACCGCGCCGCCCTCGTCGCCTGAAGTCCGCGACGGTCGAGCCGCGCGCCGCGCGTCGAGTCGGCCGGACGGGCCGATCGCGCCGAAGATCGGGCCGATCGGCGACCGACTAACGTTGCAGCCCGACCACCCGCAGCATCGGACCCGCCGGCAGGCGCGTCGATTCGAGCACGACCTCGGCCTCGATCTGGGCATCGCCTTCGCCCTCGGCGTCGATCAAGGTCTGGACGACGTCGAAGCGCAGCGGCTCCCGCTCCTCGATCCGCGTCCAGTGGGCCTTGCGGGCGTCGGGATCGGCGCGCGGGGCGCGGCCGCCTTCGAAGAGGGGGGCGAGCTCGCGCTCGATCGTCTCGGCGTCCCAGTCCGTGTTCGCGATCGAGGCAGCCGCCGCCTCGAAGTCGCCATGGGACAGCGCGCGCAGCAGCTGGTGCATCTCGGCCCGGATCCGGGCCTCGAAGGACTTGCGATCGAGGCGCCGGGGGGCGCGCTCGGGCAGGGCCTCGGCCTTGCTCGGGGCAGGCTCCCGGCCGGGATCGACCAGGCTCTCCCATTCCTCGACGAGGCTCGAGTCGACCCGCGCGAGCATGGCCCGCAGATAGGCGATGACCTCGATGACCTCGTCGTTGCGCGCCGACTCGGGGAGGTTGCGCGCGAGGGTCGAATGGAGCTGGCTCAAATAACGCAGCAGGACGCCTTCGAGGCGCGCGATGCCGTAGCGGCGCACGTAGTCCTCGAAGGAGAGGAAGCCCTCCCAGAGCTCCCGCGCGATCGATTTCGGCCGGATCGAGTCGCCGCCGACCCAGGGATGATGCTCGCAGAAGAGATCGAAGGTCGCGTAGAGGAACGGCGCGATCGGCTTGTCCCAGCTCACCGTCTCGAGCCGCGCGATGCGCTCCTCGAAGGGCACGCCCTCGGCCTTCCACTGCGCGATCAGCTCGTCCTTGCGCACGCGCAGCTGGGCCTCGAGCAGGGCCCGGGGATTCTCGAGGATCGCCTCGGCGACGGAGATGACGTCGAGGGCGTAGTCGGGGGAGCCTGGATCGAGGGCCGTGACCGCGTCGACCAGGTAGAGCGAGAGCGTGTGGTGGAGCCCGAAGTCGCGCTGGAGATTCGCGTCGACGCGGGCCGTCGAGCCGCCCGCCCCCGCGACCTTCTCGACGCGGACGATGCCGGCGCGGCGCAGCGAGCGGAACAGGACCGCCGCCTCCCGCCGCAGCCTTCGCTTGCGCACCGGCGTCTCGAAGCTGTCGTCGATCAGCGCCACGAGCTCCCGGTAGCCCGAGCCCCGCAGCGCCTGATCGGCGCCGCGCTGGAGCAGCGCGACCAGCGTGCCGTGGGAGAGGGCGAACTGGGAGCGCAGCATCTCCGGCGGCCGCTCGATCAGCTGCTCGAAGGTCTCGCGGGTCCAGCCGACGAAGCCTCGGGGCGGCGCCTTCTTCTCGGGCTTCTTCGACTTGCCCTTCTCGGCGGCGCGAGTCGCTGCGCGCTGGTTCTCGATCACGTGCTCGGGGGCCTGGCAGACGATGCTGCCGGCGGTGTCGAAGCCGCGCCGGCCCGCGCGGCCGGCGATCTGCTTGAACTCGCGGACCGAGAGGATGCCGACCTTCTCGCCATCGAATTTCGAGAGTTTGGTGAAGAGAACGGTGCGGATGGGGATGTTCACGCCGACGCCGAGGGTGTCGGTCCCGCAGATGACCTTGAGGAGGCCCTTCTGGGCGAGCTGCTCGACGAGCAGGCGGTACTTGGGCAGCAGGCCCGCATGGTGGATGCCGACGCCGAAGCGCAGGAAGCGCTGGACGTCCTTGCCGTAGGGCGAGTCGAAGCGGAAGCCCTCCATCGCGGCGGCGAGCGCGCGCTTCTCGTCGCGGTCTGTGATCTGGGCGCCGGTGAGGCCCTGGGCCTGCTCGGCCGCCTCGCGCTGCGTGAAATGCACGATGTAGATCGGGCCGCGGCCGGAGGCGAGCAGCGTCTCGACCGTCTCGACGATCGGCGTCTCGCGGTAGCTGAAGTCGAGGGGGACCGGTCGTTCGTCGCTGAAGACGTGGGCGACGCGGCGGTCGGTGAGGCGCGCGAGCTTCTCCTCGATGGGCGCCGTATTGCCGAGGGTCGCCGACATCAGGAGGAAGCGCGTCTTGCGCAGGGTGAGCAGCGGGACCTGCCAGGCCCAGCCGCGGTCGCGGTCGGCGAAGTAGTGGAACTCGTCCATCGCGACGTAGGGCGCGTCCGTCGCGTCACCCTGGCGCAGGGCCATGTTGGCGAGGACCTCGGCGGTGCAGCAGACGACCGGCGCGGCCCAGTTGATCGACGCGTCGCCGGTCAGCATGCCGACGTTCTCGGGGCCGAGGGTCTCGCATAACGCGAAGAACTTCTCGCTGACGAGCGCCTTGATGGGCGCGGTGTAGAACGAGCGGCGACCTTCGCAGAGCGCCTTGAAGTGCAGGCCGAGGGCGACCAGCGATTTGCCGGAGCCGGTCGGCGTGTTGAGGACCACGTGGTGGTTCGTGAAGCACTCGAGCAGCGCCTCTTCCTGGGCGGGATAGAGCTCGAGGCCGGCGTCGGTGCAGTAGCGCGTGAAGCGATCGAAGATCACGTCGGAGCCGAGGCGGGCGCCTTCGGGCACCCAGTCGATCAGTCGCCGCCGCGTCGAGCTCATTCGGGATCGCGCGGGCGCTCGGACGCGCGCGCGGCATTCAGCCTGCGCAGCAGGTCCTGCCGCGACGCCGGCCCGGTCGCCGACTCGGGGAAGCGCGCGAGCATGCAGGTCACGTTGTCGGTCCCGCCGGCTCGATTCGCGGCCTCGATCAGCTTCTCGATCGCGAGCCCGGGCTCGCCCGGCTCGAGGGCGAGGGTCTGGATGTCGCGCTCGTCGACCAGGCCGTGCAGACCATCGGTACAGAGCAGATAGGCGTCCCCCGGCATCGGCTCGAGGGGCACCACGTCGACCTCGACCTCCTTGCGGACGCCGAGCGCGCGCAGGATCTGGTTCTTGCGCGGGTCGGTGCGGGCCTCTTCGGGGCGGAGCACGCCCTCGCGCACGAGGGTCGCGACGAGGGAGTGGTCCTCGGTCAGGGGCTCGAAGGCTTCGTCGCGCAGGCGGTAGAGGCGGCTGTCGCCGACATGCGCGACCCACGCGGGGCCGTCGCGGCTGAGCAGCAGACACACGACCGTCGTCCCCATGCCCTCGAGCGTGTCGTCCTTGCGGGCGGCTTCGTGGATCATCCGGTTGGCCTCGCCGATCGCGTGGACGAGGCGTTCGGGCGGGCGGCGATCGCCCATCGCGACGAGGGGACCGATCATCTGCGTCGCCATCTGGCTCGCGACCTCGCCGCCGCGGTGGCCCCCGAGCCCGTCGGCCACGACCAGCAGGATCTCGCCCCGCTGTGCGTCGTCCCAGCGGAAGAAGGCGTCCTGGTTGACGCGCCGCACGACGCCGACGTGGGTCGCCCCCGCGATCGCCGGCTCCCCGATGCCCCAGGCCGTGTTCCGAACGGAATTGGAGGGGTCGAGGGACACGGGATTCCCGCAGTGGATGGGAGGTGGAGGGGCGTCGGCGGGAGAGTAGTCGGTCCCGGCGCCGTCTCAATCGCCGTCTGATAATCTGCCGACCCATGACCCGCGCCGAGAAGGCCCGGCGGATCACCGCGTTGCTCGCCGAGCGCTATCCCGATCCGCCGATCCCGCTCCACCACGACGATGCCTTCACGCTGCTCGTCGCCGTCGTGCTGTCGGCCCAGACCACGGACGAGCGGGTCAATCAGGTGACCCCGGGGCTCTTCGCCCGGGCGCGCACGCCGGAGGCGATGGCCAGGCTGCCGGTCGCCGCGATCCTCCACGAGATCCGCTCCTGCGGCCTCGCCCCCGCCAAGGCGAAGAACATCCGGGCCCTCTCGGAGATCCTCGTGCGCGAGCATGGCGGCCGCGTCCCCGACGATCAGGCCGCCCTCGAAGCGCTGCCCGGGGTGGGGCACAAGACCGCGAGCGTCGTCCGGGCCCAGGCCTTCGGCCACCCCGCGTTTCCCGTCGACACCCATATCCATCGCCTGGCTGCACGTTGGGGCCTCTCCGATGGCTCGAGCGTCGAGCGCACCGAGCGCGACCTGAAGGCGCTCTTCCCCGAGTCGAGCTGGAGCTGGCTCCACCTCGCGATCATCCTCTTCGGCCGCGAAGTCTGTCCGGCGCGCGGCCACGATCTCGCGGCGTGCCCGATCTGCTGCTTCGCGGCGACGCGCAAGCGCATGGTGGAGGAGCGCAAGACGGGGGGCGGCGGGCCGCGATCGCGGGAGCGGATCAAGCCGAAGGCGAAACGTGGGCCTCGGCGAGCTCGTCCGGCGTCGCGCGCCGGATCGTGACGACCCGCCCGATCAGCGCCCGGGGCGGCGGCGCCGGGGGCGCTTCGATCTCGACGCGGCGGCCCACGACCTGGACGAGACGCAGGCCCTCGTCGGTCTCGACGAAGCCCTTCGCCCGCAGCAGATCGCGTCGCCCGAGCTCCGCGCGCAGCGCCTCGCTCGAGAGCCCCGGCGTCGGGCGCCACTCGCTGGTCACGAAATGCGTGTGGTGATGGGGCGCCGCGGCGGGGGCCGCGCCGCGGCGGTCGCGCTCGCCGAGATCGGGCGGGAAGAGGAGCTCTGGATCGACGTCGCCGCGCACCGCCCGCACGATCGGCGCGTCGGGCTCGATCGTCCGCAGCCGCGCCTCGAGCGCGTCCCACTCGGCTTCGGGGACGAGATCGAGCTTGTTCAACACGAGCAGGTCTGCGGACTGGACCTGATCCTCGAAGGTCCCTTCGAGGTCCCGGCCCTCGACGAGCTGCTCCGCGTTCACGACGACGACGGCGATGTCGTCGCCGATGAAGTCGCGCACCGGCGGCCGGAAGAAGTTGAGCTGGGTGTCGTAGGGCAGCGCCACACCCGAGGTCTCGATCACGAAGCGATCCGGATCGACCTCGCGCTGGAGCCGGGTCAGGGTCTCGACCAGATCGTCGGAGAGCTCGCAGCAGACGCAGCCGCCCTCGAGCTCGACGTAGGCCTGCTCGCCGGCGCCGAGCAACGCGCGGTCGATGCCGAGGGCTCCGAGCTCGTTCGAGACGAGGGCGATGCGCAGCCCTCTGCGGCGGGCGTCGAGGAGCAGGCGTTGGACGAGCGTCGTCTTGCCGGACCCGAGGAAGCCCGAGAGGACGAGGGCCGGGATCCGGCGCGGCGGCGTCGAGGGACGGTCATCGGCACCATCGGGCGGGGCAGGGGGCGTGGGGGTCTGGACGGCCACGGAGCAGACCGTAGTCCATCGCCCCTCGGACCACGCACTCGCGTCGGGCTCGGGGCCGTCCCGCCGCAGCGCTCCGCTCGGGGCCGGGCAGGCTATCGTTGGCGCCGGCGATCCAGCACGGACGAGGAGTGGGCGTGGCGGAGCGTGATTTCGATCTGTTCGTGATCGGGGCGGGGTCGGGGGGTGTGCGGGCCTCGCGCTTCTCGGCGGCGCGCGGTGCGCGGGTGGCCGTCGCGGAAGAGGGGGCTCTCGGCGGGACCTGCGTCAACGTCGGCTGCATTCCGAAGAAGCTCTTCGTCTATGCGTCGCATTTCCGGGACGAGATGAGCGAGGCCGTCGCGGGCTACGGCTGGACGGTCGGCCAGGCGGGCTTCGACTGGCCGACGCTGCGCGACAACAAGACGCGCGAGATCGAACGACTCAACGGAATCTACGCGGGGCTGCTCCGGGATGCCGGCGTGCGCCACATCGAGGGGCGTGCGCGCATCGTCGGCCCCCACGCCGTCGAGGTCGCTGGCGAGCGCTTCACCGCGGAGAACATCCTCGTCGCGACCGGCGGCTGGCCGACCCGCCCCGACATCCCGGGTGCCGAGCTCGGGGTCACCTCGAACGAGCTCTTCTACCTCGATTCGCTGCCGCGCCGGGCGATGATCGTCGGCGGGGGCTACATCGCCGTCGAGTTCGCGGGCATCTTCAACGGGCTCGGCGTCGACGTGACGCAGCTCTACCGCGGACCGCTCTTCCTGCGCGGCTTCGACGACGACGTGCGCCGCCATCTGGCCGAACAGATGCAGGGTCGCGGCATCGATCTGCGCCTCGCGACCAACCTGACGGCCCTCGCGAAGGCCCGGTCGGGATTGAGAGCGACGCTCTCGGACGGCTCGCAGCTCGAGACCGATCTCGTGCTCTTCGCGACCGGTCGCCATCCGAACTCGGCCGATCTCGGGCTCGAAGAGGCCGGCGTGGCCCTCGCGCCGGACGGGTCGGTCGTGGTCGACGCCTACTCGCGATCGAGCGTGCCTTCGATCTGGGCGATCGGCGACGTCACGAATCGGTTGAACCTGACGCCCGTCGCGATCCACGAGGGCGTCTGTCTGTCGGAGACGCTCTTCGGCAAGGCCCCGCGTTCCCCCGACCACGAGAACGTCCCGGCCGCCGTCTTCTCCCAGCCCCCGATCGGCACCGTCGGCCTGACGGAGGCCGCCGCCCGCCAGCGCTACGGCGAGATCGACGTCTACCGCACGACCTTCCGTGCCCTGAAACACACGCTCACCCACGGCCACGAGCGCACGCTCATGAAGCTGATCGTCGATCGCAAGAGCGATCGCGTGGTGGGGCTGCACATGGTCGGGGCGGACGCGGGCGAGATCGTCCAGGGCTTCGCCGTCGCCATCAAGTCGGGCGCGACGAAGGCCGATTTCGATGCGACGCTCGGCATCCATCCGACGGCGGCCGAAGAATTCGTCACGATGCGTACGCCGGTCGCCGGCTGAGCGCGACAGCGAGAGCCCGAGCCAGGACCATGCAGTACGCCTCGCGCACGGCGCGGACCCCGCTCGGATGGAAGACGATCGCCCGTCCGGGCGACGGAGCCCGCACGGGCGCGGTGATCGCGGGTCTCCTGCTCGCGGTCCTGATCGCGCCCGACCGTGCCGACGCGGAAGAGACGAGCAAGCCCCAGCCTGCGACCCCCGAGCTCGAGTCCGTCTACGATCCCTATCGCGGCATGGACAAGGATGGCCGCATTCCCGAGGTCGACAAGGCGAAGTACGTCGACCACCCCGAGCGCTGGCGCTACATCCCGGAAGGCCGCATCAAGCCGGGGAACTTCTTCGAGCGGTTTCTCGTCTCGAGCTTCGCCGTCCCGCTCTTCTTCCACAACGCGGACGTGGGGACCGGCGGCGGCCTCGGGATCACCGACATCGACTTCCGCCAGCAGCGCCGCCGCGAGTTCCTGGGCGGCTTCTTCTCCTACACCACTGAAGGTCAGCAGAGCTACACGGCGCGCTGGCGGCGCTGGCTCAAGCACATGGACGTGCCGGGGGGCGGGGTGCTCCAGGAAGAGCGCAGCTTCGTCTCGGCGGGCGGCGGCTATCGCAAGACGCTGACGCGCCGCTTCTACGGCATCGGTCCGGCGACCAACGAAGACGACCAGACGAGCTACACGGACGAGGTCGGCTTCGCCGATCTCGGCCTCTCGAGCTCGCTGCCCGGGAAGCTCGACGACTTCGTGGTCGAGCTGGCCGTGCGCGGCGAGGGGCATTGGCTCGATCACGGGCGGGTGGGAGGGCATCCTTCGATGGAGAGTCCGGCCAACGACCCGAGCTTTCCGTTCCTGTTCGGCGAGGCCGAAGAGGTCGCGCTCGGCTGGATCGGCGGCGGCCTGCGCTGGGATACGCGCGACAGCCAGCGCAATCCCTATCGCGGGACGGCGATCGGCGGCGCCGTCGACGCGGCGGTCGTCCAGACCGACGGCGAGGTCGGTGCGACGTATCTGATCTTCGCCGATCAGGTCTTTCCGATCTGGCCGATCTTCCACGACGGCGGGACGAAGGACGAGGAGAATCCGCCGACCGATACGCTCGCGCTCCACTTCGAGTCGCGCCTGTCCTCGGGCGATCTGCCCTTCTTCGCGCGCCCGACGCTCGGCGGCTCCGAGATCCAGCGCGGCTACATCGAGGGCCGCTGGCGCGACGACGCCGTCTGGACCGCGGCGGCCGAATACCGCTTCTGGCTCCTGGCCCGCGGCTTCACCGTCTGGCGCCACATCCGCGTCGAGCGCCTCGGCGCGGCCGTCTTCTACGAGGTCGGTGGGGTCGGCGAGAACGGCTCGGCGCTCTTCCACGAGAGCCTGATCCAGAGCTACGGCGTGAGCGCCCGGGTCACCGTCGAGCGCGCGGCGATCTTCCGCGCCGACTTCGGCTTCTCGGGCGAGGGCTTCAACTTCTCCGCCGGCTTCGGCCTGTCGTTCTGAGGGTCGATTCCGCGATGGACTGCTCGCCGTGACGCGCCCCGAGCTGATCGCCCTGCTGCGGCGTTATGCGCTGCGCCATCCCGGGGAGGACGCGACGACGAACCGCGTGCTCGCGCTGCTCGAGGCCGAGCCGCGCTGCTTCGAGCGCGACGCGTTCCACCCGGGCCACATCACGGCCTCCGCCTGGATCGTCTCGCGCGAATCCCGCGCCGTGCTCCTCACCCATCACCGCAAGCTCGACCGCTGGCTCCAGCTCGGCGGCCATACCGACGGCGAGGTCGACGTCCTCGCCTCGGCCCTGCGCGAGGCACGGGAGGAGTCGGGCCTCGGCGATTTCGGCGTGATCCCCGGCGAGGGTGGGCCCGTCGTGCTCGACGTCGACGTCCATGCCATTCCGGCGCGCGGCGACGAGCCGGCCCACGAGCACCACGACATCCGCTTCCTGCTCGAGACCTCCGAGCATGCCCCCCTCGAGCGGCAGCAAGCAGAATCGAAGGCGCTCCGCTGGTTTCCCGCGGCCGGCATCGAGGCGCGCTTCTCCGAGGAGAGCCTCGCGCGGATGGCCCGCAAGGCGGCCCGCTGGCTCGCCCGGACGCCGCCCGGTCCGGCCTGAAGCGCCGGCCCTGCAACGGACTGCATGATCCCTCGGGGAGCCGGCAAATTTCCCTCGGCAATCCAGCGCTTTTCGTAGCCGGTCCCGTTTTGCGGTGCCGCGCGGGAATGCTCCGCCTCGCCCTCGACGACAGGGGCATGCGGGGCCCCCGGAGGTCCGCTCGAACCGTGGCGTGGGATTTGCACTCCAACACGGCAGAGCGTCGGCCCATCCAAACGGGGCCGGAGGTTCTGCCATGGAACGTTTCGAGGTCCGTGAGAGTGTGGAATCGATCCTCCCGGCGCTGCTGGGGCTCGAAGCCGACCTGCGTCTGGCCTCGAGCAGCCTCGCCACCGCGACCCTCGTCGTGCTGCTTCTCTGCGCGAGCCGCGAGGGCCTGGCCCAGACCGGCTCGGTCGGGGGCGGGGCGGGGCGGGGCAACTCGACGACGTCCCTCGTCCTGAACACGACGACCGATGCGGCCCGGGTCCCGGCGGTCGCCGACGGCTCGATGATCCGCCGGGTGCGCGAGCTCGACGCGCTGCTCGCGGTGCGTGCGCGGACCTCGCGCATCACGGCCCAGCAGACGGATGCCGCGATCGCGGCGGCCGTCGCGCGCGGACAGGCGAAGGAGCTCGAGAAGAAGTCGGGCTTCCGCAAGAAGAACAACGATCTCTTCCGGACCCAGCGGGCCGTGCAGCTCGGCAACCAGGAGATGCTCCTGCGCCTGCGGCTGCGCGCGAAGACCCGCGACGCGATGGCGGTCGAGCTGCGCTTCTAGCGCGTAGGGCTCGAGCAGGACGCCGGCTATGCTCCGGCGTCATGCAAGACCCGGTCGCCGATCTCCTGTCGTTCATCGATCGTTCGCCTACGCCCTATCACGCGGTCGCGACCGCCGTCGCCCTCCTCGAGGACGCGGGCTTCATGCGCCTCGAGGAGTCCGACGTCTGGTCCGTCGCGCCCGGCGATCGTCGCTATGTCGTGCGCGGCGGCAGCCTCGCGGCCTTCGAGGTCGGGACCGCTCCGCCGGCGGAGGCGGGCTTCCGGATCGTGGGGGCCCATACCGACTCGCCCAACCTGCGCGTGAAGCCCGCGGCCGACGTGCGCGCCCACGGCTACAGCCAGCTCGCCGTCGAGCCCTATGGCGGCGTCCTGCTGCATACCTGGCTCGACCGTGATCTCTCGCTGGCCGGGCGCGTCGTCGTGCGGGACGGCGCGGGCCTCAAGACGGAGCTCGTCGATCTCGAGCGCCCCGTCCTGCGCGTGCCGAGCCTCGCGATCCATCTCAATCGCGAGCTCAACCAGGAAGGCCTCAAGCTCAACGCCCAGCAACACATGGCCCCGGTCGTGGGCCTGTCGGAGAAGATCTCGCTCGCGCGACTCGTCGGGGATGCGCTGTCGGGCAAGCGAGCCCGCAAGGCGACGAAGCCGGTCGAGGTCCTCGCCTACGACCTCATGACCTACGACACCCAGCCGGCGGCGCGCGCCGGGGCCGAGGGGGAGCTCGTTCTCGCGCCCCGCCTCGACAACCTGGCCTCCTGCCACGCGGCGCTCCGCGCGCTGCTCGCGTCGCGGCGTTCGGCGGCGGTCGGTCGTGCGGCGTCGACCCGGGCGATCGTGTTCTACGACCACGAGGAGGTCGGGAGTCGCAGCCAGGCGGGGGCGGCGGGGAGCTTTCTCGCCGACGTGCTCACGCGGGCGGCCGGCGCCTTCGCTGCGCCGGGTGCGAAGGGGCGGACCCCGGAGCAGGCCTTCGAGCGGGCGGCGGCGCGCTCCTGGCTCGTCTCGGCCGACATGGCCCACGCGGTCCACCCGAACTACGCGGATCGCCACGAGCCCGGCCATCGCCCGGTGCTGGGCCGGGGGCCGGTGCTCAAGCGCAACGTCAACCAGTCCTACGCGACGGATGCCGAGAGCGCCGGGCTCTTCGCGGCCCTCTGCGGCGAGGTCGGGATCACGCCCCAGCACTTCGTCGCCCGCAGTGATCTCGGCTGCGGCTCGACGATCGGACCGATCAGCGCGGCCCGGGTCGGCATCCGGACCGTCGACGTCGGCAATCCCATGCTCTCGATGCATTCGTGCCGGGAGATGGCGGCGGCGGCCGACGTCGCGCCGATGATCGACGTCCTGCGCGCCTTCTTCGCGAGCGAGCTCCGACCGCCGACCTAGCGTCGCGCTCGACTCTGCTCGGCCCTGCTGACCCCCTGGGCCGCCCTCGGCTGCGTCGCCGCGTTCAGGCCCCGAGGATCGCCTTGCCGATGACCTTGAGCTCGAGGATCGGCTTCACGCCCTCGAAGATCGGGAGCACCGTCGCGTCGACGACGTAGCGGCTGATCGGATACTCCTCGGCGTAGCCCCAGCCGCCGTGCATCAGCTGGCCCGACTGGGTCGTCGAGACGGCGACGTCGCAGGCGAGCAGCTTCGCCTGGGCCGCGAGCGGCGCCGCCGCGCGCTCGTCCTCGTCGAAGGCGCGGGCCGCGGCGTAGGTGATCGCGCGGGCACCGGCGATCTGGGCCGTCATCTTGCCGAGCGTGTACTGGGTGAGCTGGAACTCGGAGATCGGCTGCTCGAACTGCTTGCGATCGACGACGTATTTCGCGGTCTCCTCGAGCGCGGCCTGCGCGAGGCCGCAGCCGCGCCCGCCGGTCTGGAGGCGGCCGGCGGCGAAGCCCGCCATCTGGAGATAGAAGCCGCGCCCTTCGCCCGCAGCCTCGCCGACGAGATGATCGGCGGGGACGAACCAGCGCTCGAAGTTGAGCGTGTAGGAGTGCATGCCGCGATAGCCCGGCGTCGCATCGGCCTTGCCGACGAGGCGGCCGCCGCCGGGCTGCGTGAACTCGAACGTGTGCTCGCGGGTCGCGGGCTTGGGCACGACGAAGAGCGAGAGGCCCTTCGCCCCCTTCGAGACGTCGGCGTCGGTGCGCAGCAGGACGGCGAGGACGTTCGCGCGGCCGGCGAAGGTGCACCACGCCTTCGGGCCGTCGATCAGCCAGCCTTCGACGCCGCCGACCGTCGCGCGGCTCGCGCGGCACTTCACGCTCGCCACGTCGGAGCCGATGTCGGGCTCGGTCACCGAGATGCCGGCCATGATCTCGCCGCTCGCGAGCTTCGGCAGCCAGAACTTCTTCTGCGCCTCGGTTCCGCCGCCCATCAGCGCCTTGGTCAGGATCTCGGGGCGCGTGATCAGCGAGCCCGCGGCCGCGAGCGAGGCACGCGAGAGCTCCTCGGTCGTCAGGATCATCGCGAGATTGCCCATCTCGACGCCGCCATAGGCCTCGGGGATCGAGAGCCCGAAGAAGCCGAGCTCGGCCATCTTTTCGATGAACGACTCGGGGATCGTCTCGTCGCTGCGGTGGATGTGCTCGGCGTGGGGCGCGATCTCTTCGGCGGCGAACTGGCGGACCTGGTCGCGGACCTGCTCGTGGGTCTCGTCGAGGGCCCAGTCGTTTGCGCCGCGCGTCGCCGCGACGTTCGCCCCGAGCTCCCGCAGCAGGCTCTCGGCCGTCGTCCGCCGAAGCGCATTGCGCACGGCAGCCGGGAAGCTCCGCTCGACCGCCGCGTCTCCGAGCCCGAGCTCGTCGGCGACGCCGGAGAGCCGGAAGCTGAGGTTGGTCATCAGCTCCCCCACCGCCGCGATCGCCGTCTTCTCGCGGATCGCCGTCGCCTTGCCCTCGGCGCGCCAGCGCTCGAGCTCGGCCAGGACTTCGTGGGCGGCGACGGCCTCGGTCGCCGCATAGGCCACGCGCTCGGTCACGACCTGGTGGTCGTCGATGTCGGCGCCGCCCTGCGTGAGGCGCTTCGCGCTCTCGACGGAGTCGGCGAGGAGCCTCGATCCGGCTTCGAGGACGAGTCGGGCGTCGGCGAGGCTGGCGGTCATCGGCGGAATTCTCCTGTGGGCGGGATCTTGCACGGGCCATGGCCCGCACGTGGCTGGGGCGTAGTCGGGGCTTGACGCGACCGCGGCCGGTTTTCGGGCGGCCGGACCATAGCGCGCGCGGGCGGATCGGGGGCGCAGGCGTCGCACCGACCGGAAACCGGTGAGTTCGCGTCGCGAGGTCGGCTGGCCGGGCCCGCCTCCGGATCGCCGTCGAGCCCGGGGACTCGGTCAGGTCGTCGTCCTCCGCGATCGGGCATGGCGTGATTCGGTGACCTTCGCCCGCAGTGCGTCGTCTCGAGGCATCGACGTGCGTGTCGAGGTGGCCCACTGTTCGACTCGCTCCGTCGAGGGCCGCGTCACCGACCCGTGACGAGCGCTGGCCGACGGGATCCGTCGGGTGCGCGTCCCTTCGCGGAGTCGCCGATCCCGTACGACGATGGATGCGGAGGGCGAATTCGACCTTCCGTTCTGGTCGAGGAGGGACGATGCTGCTCTGGATCGTCGGGTTCTGTCTCCTCGGCCTCGGCGCCGTCGCGGGCTCGGCCTCGATGTTGATGCTTCCAGACCGGATCCGTCGCGTGCTCGTGCCGTCGCTGACGAGCTACGCGGCGGGAACGCTCCTCGGCGCCGCCTTCCTCGGCATGATCCCCGCGGCCCTGGCCGGGGCCCCGGCTCGCAGCGTCTCGTCGACGCTGCTTGCAGGAATGGTGCTCTTCTTCGTGCTCGAAAAAGGCGTGCGTTGGCACCATTGCCATGAGGATCATTGCGAGGTCCACGGCAGCGCCGGGCCGCTGATCCTGATCGGCGATGCGTTCCACAATTTCGTCGACGGCGTCGTGATCACCGCTGCGTTCATGACCGATCTTTCGCTCGGAATCGCCACCGCGCTCGCCGTGATCGCGCACGAGATCCCGCAGGAGCTCGGCGATTTCGCGATCCTGCTCGAGAGCGGTTACGGTCGGCGCGAGGCTTTGTTGTGGAACGGGCTCTCTTCGATGACGACCCTGATCGGGGGCGTAGTCGCCTACATCGGGCTCGAATCGATCCGGGAATCCGTGCCCTTCATCCTCGCGCTTTCCGCCGCGAGCTTTCTCTACATTGCGACGGCAGATCTCATCCCAGGGCTTCATCGGCAGGTGAGCTTCGGGGCGAGCTTGCGCCAGCTGATCCTGCTGCTGGCGGGGATCGGTACGATTCTTCTCTTCCACCGAGGGCCGTGAGCCATGTCCAATCTGACGCCGCGCGAGCTCGAGATCCTGCACGAGGCACTCGACGACGAGTACCGCGCCTGGGCGACCTACGATCAGGTCCTCGCCGATTTCGGAGACGTCCGTCCGTTCGTGAACATCCGGGAATCCGAGTCCCGACACATCGATGCGATCCGACGCTTGTTCGAGCTCTACGACGTTCCCGTCCCCCGAAATCCCTGGATCGGGCAGGTCGAGCGCTATCCGAGCCTGCAGGCGGCATGCGAGGCAGGCGTCGCGGCCGAGATCGCGAACGGCGAGATGTACGACCGGTTGATCGCGGGGACGCAGCGCGCGGAGATCCTGTCCGTGTTGCGCAATCTCCAGGAAGCGTCGCAGGAGCGGCATCTTCCGGCCTTCCGCCGCGGGGCGGAGCGCTCGCAGGGGAGCGGCGGTCGAGGGGGAGGCGGCCGAGGGGGCGGACGACGCTTTCGCGGAGGGCGGCGCGACGCCTGAGGCGCCGAGGGGCGCGGCGCAGCGCTCGACGCACGGACGACTGCGAAACGTCCGCCCGGATTTCTGCCCACGAAGCTTCCGGACGAATGCCGCCCGTCCGGTGGGGTCGGCGCCTTCGACGTCCTCGCATCCGCGCCGTAGCGGTCGCGACGAGCAGCCCGATCAGGAGGGGCGGGCTACCCGGGAGCGCGGTCGGCCGCTGCGGTTCGCAGGCCGGCGAAAGAATCGTCTTGCGCAGAGCGATTCCCCGGAATCACCACAGACTCTTTCGCGCCCGCTCCGGCCATGCCTGGTCGTACTCGGCGCCCCCGACGCGGCGGTCGCTCATGCAGGCAAGAATCTCGCCCGGAGTCGGGATTGCGGTCGGATCCAAGGGAGGCGTGGTCGGATCGTGGTCGGGTCGTGGGCGGATTTCGGGCGGCCGCACCATAGCGCGCAGGTGGGCGGGGGCCGAGCGAGGAATCCCATCGAGCCGAGGCGGGAAGGTCGGCCTCGGATCCACCTCGAGGGGAGGGAGCTTTCGTTCGCCAGCCGATCGTTCCCGTTCGTTCTCGCGCGCACGGCGTAGACTATGCGGGCACGGCCTGGTGTCGGGCGGGGGGCCGGCGTCCGAAGCGGCGTCCGCGAGCCGTCGGGCGTCGTCGAGCAGACTCGGATGCGACGGGAATTCCGGAGGAAGCATGCCCATGGCGAGCGGGATGGACGAACTGTTCGAGGAGTTCGGTCGAATCGGCTCGATGGGGCCGCCCGAGCCCCACGCGCTCTTTCGCAAGATGCGCGAGAGCGGTCCCGTGGTGCCGAGCCCGGTCGGCGACGGCAGCGTAATCGCGCTCGGGTTCGATGCGGTCTCCGAGGTCTTTCGCGACGCGCGCAGCTATTCGTCCGCAGGCTATGCGAAGGTCGTCGGCGCGATCTTCGGCCACAGCATCCTCGAGATGGACCCGCCCGAGCACACGCGCTATCGCGCGCTCGTTCAGCAGGCGTTCTCGCGTCGAGCGCTCGAATCATGGCGCGACCGGCTGGTGATCCCGTACGCGCAGTCCTTGATCGACGACTTCGCTCCCCGCGGTCGAGCGGACCTCACGCGCGAGTTCGCCTTTCCCTTCCCGCTCGCGATCATCGCCGGCATGCTCGACGTCCCCGAGGCCGACCACGGGCGCTACATGCGCTGGGCCGTCGAGATCCTGTCCGGCCAGATGACGGCGAGCGTCGCGATGAACGCCGCCAGGTCGTTGGGGGACTATTTCGCGCCGCGCATCGAGAACGCCCGCGGCCGCAAGGGGGACGACCTGATCACGCTGCTCGCGAACGCCGAGCTCGACGGCTCTCGGCTCGCGACCGAGGAGATCCTGCCGTTCGTCCGCCTGCTCTCGCCGGCGGCTTTCGAGACGACGGCGCGCGCGTTCTCCAACCTGATGTGTGGCTTGCTGAGCCATCCCGAGCAGGTCGAGGCGGTGGCCCGTGATCGGCGGCTGATCCCCCAGGCGGTTCAGGAAGGTCTGCGCTGGGAGCCGCCGCTGGTGGCGTTCGCGCGCACGGCGACGCGCGAGACCGAGCTGTGCGGCGTGCCCGTGAAGGCGGGCGCTTCCGTCGTGGTGGTGGTGGGCGCCGCGAACCGCGACCCGGCGCGCTGGGAGAACCCCGACGCGTTCGACATCCACCGACCGGTGCGGTCGCACATCGCGTTCGCGCAGGGCGCGCATACCTGCCTCGGCATGCACCTCGCGACGCTCGAGCTCGAGACCGCGCTCGCGACCCTGCTCGAGCGCCTGCCCGACCTGCGTCGGGACCCCGAAGCGCCGCCGCCCAGGATCACGGGCGGAAGCTTCCGCACGGCGCTCTCGTTGCCCGTCGTATTCGGGTAGGTCGGCCTGCGCCGGAGGCGAAGCCCTTCGGCCGTAGAGGAGTCTCGACCCCGCTTCGAGGACGAATCGGGCGTTTGCGAGGCAGCCGGTTCCCCCTCGAATCAGCCCCGAAAGGAAGGAGCTTTCGAACGTGAGGCGGTCGAGCTCGAATCGCCTCGGGCGCCGAGCCCCCGCGCCGAGGTTTCTCCCGGCACGCCATAGAGCTTCTCGAGCTCGGCGATGGTCGAGACGATGCGCGGTTTGATACCGGAGTTCATGGAATCCACTCCTTCCTCAAGACGCCTCGCCGGTCGCCGACCCCTCCTGCAACGTCACGGCATCGCGGGTGATGATCTCCCGAAAGGACGGCGCCGTCGTCGCCCAGTCGACGACGTCGACCTTGAACGGAAGACTCGATTCGTCGAAGTCGTCTGCGAGAGCGGCAAGGATGGCGGACGGAACGGCGACCTCGCCCAGGATGGCCAGGTCGAGGTCGGAAAACGGCTTGCTGCGTCCCGTCGTTCGCGAGCCGAAGGCGATCACCCGCCGGGTCGGCAGATGCCTTTGCAAGATGTCGCGAACCGTTCTCAAGTCCTCCGGGCGCGCGTCAATCCGGGACACGATTGCGGCGCTCCAGCTCGTCGAGCAGAAACCGAACGTCGATCAGGAATCCGTCGAGGATTCCGACGATCTCTTCTGCTTTCGCGGGGTTGTAGGTGTGGCTCGTGATGTTGCGCTTGTCCCGGTAGTCCCGGAATCGGGACACGTCGGCGATCAGCCCGGCTTCCGCGGCGGAGCGGATCAGCTGCATGTAGGTCATCGTGTCGATCAGTGCGGGGCTCGCGGCGATCTGCTCGAGCTGTCGCTTGATCATCTTGTGGGCGACTTCGTAGGTGAACTCGAAGCCCTGGATCGAGGCGGCGCGGAACTGGTCGCGAAGGTCACGATCTCGCGCGAGGTCGGAGCGGAGATAGGCAACGCTCTTCTCGAGAGCGCCGATCGCGTCTCTCAAGGCCGTCACGTCGAGCTGCATGATGGACAAGACCTCCGCATGAGCCCATTGTAGACGTGGCGTCCCGCGCCGCAATTCGACGCGAGTTCGATGTGCGTCCGGGGCCGCCGGTTCGCGTGCGAAAGGGATTCCAGGTCATCGTCTGGCGTTTGTCAGGCGTTGGTTCGGCAACTCTCGGGCGTTCGCGTCCCGCGAGGTCGAGGATCGCGACTTGCCGCTCCGCCGCTCACCAGTGCTGCCGCATCTGATACCCGACCCGCCGCCGGCGGAGCGCCTCCTCGCGCTCTTCGCGCGAGCAGGCGGGCGTCTCGGCCGGGAGATGCTTGCGCACGTCGGCGACCTTGCAGCGGGTCACGACGGGATCGGGCGCGTCGCTCGGGAGCTTCCAGCGCAGCTGGATGATGCCCCAGGGATTGTCCGCCTTGTCGAGCCAGTTCTGGACCCCCGGATCCCGCTTCGAGATGACCGCGCGGACCTTGCCGTCGCGATCGAGCCGCGCCTGCGACGCGTTGAGGCTCGACTGGTGGTTCGCCCAGTCGACCGTCGCGAAGCGGTCGTCGGCGACGAGCAGCGACCAGTAGAGACACTGCCGCGGCAGCGCGGTCTCGATCACGAGCGCCTCGTCGTCGTCGATCTCGTAGGCGCCGTCGTAGTAGATCTGGTTCGGCATGCCGCCGATCGACTCGATCTTCTTCGAGCGGGTCAGCACGTTGACGCCGTGGTGGTCGCGGTACCAGCGCGCGAGATCGATGTCGAAGCGGACCATGCCCTCCGCCCAGGGGCCGAGGTTCGCGATGCGCCGGTCGATCTCGGCGTTCGTCGTGGGCGGGGCGTCGTCGAGTCGCTCGATCGCGACGCGGGCGTCAACCTCCTCGATCCAGTCGACGGCACACTGGCGCATCAGGAGCCGCACGGTCGAGGGCTGGAGCGGCCACCAGTCGCCGGCGTATCCGGCAGGCCGCTCGGGGCTCAGGATCACGCTGAAGGCGCCCTTCGCGCCGAGGCTGAGCTCGTCGAGGCTGTGCTGCATCGGCGCGACGGAGGTCGGGCCTTCGTGACCGAGCAGCTCGTAGCTCTGCTGACCGATCTCGACGAAGCGGTTGGTGCCCCGGAAGCCGCTGATGCGGTAGCTGCCCTTCGGATCGACGTCGGTCGTGCGGTAGGTGTAGTCGGGGCAGGGTCCGCCCATGTTCATCGAGATGTTCCAGCAGGGCGTCCAGGTCGGCCGCCGCGGATCGAGCGCGATGTGGGAGAGGTAGCCGTTCGCGACGGCCGAGAGCGCGAGGCGGAAGAGGTCGCGGCGGTCGTCGGCGGAGGGATTCGCGCGGCCCCAGCGGTGGATCAGCTGATCGCCGACCGGCGCGAGGTTGCGCAGCAGGGCGGCCCATTCGGGCATCTCGAGGCGGGAGGAGCTCATGATCGTTGCCTTTCTCGGCCGGCCGCAGCATCGCGGACGCGGTCGGGGTAGAGCGTTTCGAGGGCGCGGCGCATGCCGTCGCGCCAGGCGACGCGACACGGTCCCGTGATCGCCCGGCGTCGCGTCGGATCCGCGACCGAGCCGATCGAGGCGCCGGGGACCGGCAGAACTTCGACGCGCGGCTCGAGCCCGAGCAGCTCGGCGCCGTAGGCGACGATGTCCTGCAGGCTGACGGCCTCGTCGCCCGCCCAGTTGACGATCGTCGCCGGCACGCTCGCCGCGGAGAGCAGCGGGGCGACGTGGGCGAGCATGTCGTCGTCGTGGATCGGGCTGTACGGGCAGGGATCGAAGCGCGTCGTGACCTTGCCGCTCGTCATCAGGGCCTGGAGCGCGAAGATCGGCAGCCCGCCGCGGGGGCCATACGAGGCGCCCATGCGCGCGATCGTGAGCGGGATCCCGAACTCCCGGGCGCAGAACCGGGCGACGCCTTCCTCGGCGATCTTGCTCACGCTGTAGGCCGGGGCGAAGGGCAGCATGATGTCGCCCAGCGGATCGCCCTCCGTGAACGCATGCCAGGGATCGGGATGCGGCTTGTAGACCGAGACGGTCGACATCACGATCGCCGCCTCGACGTCCCGGCAATGGGAGAGCAGGAGCCCCGTGCCCTCGGCGTTCACCCGGATCGAGCCGTCGTAGTCGTCGCCGCGGACCGTCGCCGCCAGATGGAGCAGGTAGTCGAAATCGCGCGGCAGCTTCGAGAAGTCGGGCTCTTCGAGATCGACGACGAGGGTTCGGATGCCCGCGGCTTCGACCTCCTGTTTCGAAGCGGGATCGCCGAACCGGGCGATGCCCCAGACCTCGTTCGAGCGTGCCAGCGCCCGCGCCATCGGAAAGGCGATCTGGCCCGCCGGTCCGGTCACCAGGATCTTGCGCCCCTCGAGCCTCACGCTCTTCGTCATCGGGGCTCCTTCGAGCGCTCGACTGCGACGTCGTAGGCGCGGATGTAGTCCGCGTACTCCTCCCGGATCGATTCGACGGACAGGCCGTACTCGGCCGCCGTATAGCGATGGGCGCCGTGGGCCCCGGAGCCGTTCTCCGCGCGCCAGCGTTCGAATCGGGCGCGGAGCCCGTCGGAGAGCTCCATCCCGAGCCAGGCGTAGATGCGCTCGAGCTCGGCGATCGGGTTCGTGACGAAGGCGGTGTGGTGGACGTCGAGGAAGCGATCGGGGCCGAGCTTCGCGCGGGCGGCCATCGCCTGCTCCATGCCGGTCCGCAGGTGCTCGTGGATCTCGCGCCCGATCCGGGGCTTGCCGATCTTCGCGACGACCTCCGGCGGGAACAGGGCGGCGATGAAGCTCGCGTAGGAGGGCACCGCCTTCGCCGGGTCGCGATGGGTGAAGACGAAGCGGATGTCGGGGTAGGCCTCGAGCATGTGATCGAGGTGGAACTTGTGGTGGGGCGCCTTGAAGAGCCAGCGGTTCGGCGGGCGATGCGATTGCAGGAGCCGCGCGACCCGCGCGTGCTGGAGGAAGGTCGAGCGCATGTCGCCCTTCCGCCACCAGGCGTGGTAGCGCCAGACGGGCATCGTCATCTGCTGTGAGCGGAACTCGAGGCCGAGGACCTCGGTGTCCTCCATCGTCGCGTCGGTGTCCCAGAGATGCATCGCCGCCTGCTCGGGCTGGTCGCGCAGCAGCTTCGCGACCCGCTCGCAGTAGGCGACGCGCCGGGGGTCGAGCTCTTCGTTCTCGAGCCGCGGCGGCGGGCAGGGCTCCTCCTGCTCCCAGGGGCGCAGCGGCCGGAAGCGCACGTCGAGGGACATCATGTTGCCGAGCGCGGTCGTGCCCGTGCGCGGCAGACCGACGATCGAGAGGGGGCGATCGATCGGCGCCTGCAGGGTCTCGGGATGCGCCGCGAGCCAGGCCTCGATCTTCAGGCGGTTCGCGAGCCGCCGCCCGATCAGATCGATCGCCCGCTGCCGGTCCGCCGGTCCGTAGGGCACGTCGGCGGCGAGGCTCTCGCGCATCGTCTCGAGCCCTTCGAGGAAGCCCGTCGCCCCGAAGTCCTCGAGACCGGTCTGCGCCCGGGCCCGATCCATCAGCTCCTGCGCGGAGGGATATTCACCGTTCATGCCCCGTACTCCGTCAGCAATTCGCTCAGCCACGTCGCGGCGCGCCGCAGCGCCGCCTCCGGTCCCTCGGCGTCGATGCTCGGGCCGATCAGCTCGAGATCGAAGCAGCCCGCATAGCCCGCCTCGAGCAGTCGTTCGATCAGCCAGGCGAGCGGCATCGAGCCGTCGCCCGGGACGCAGCGATTGAGGCGCAGGGGCTCGCCGACCCGGAAGTCGCTGACCTGGACGATGCCGATGCGGCCGACGTGACGACGGAAGAGCCGGGCGAGGTCGCGCTCGTACCAGCAGTTCTGCAGCTCGAGGCAGATCTGCAGGTCCGATTCCTCCGCCAGCCAGACCGAATCGGCGAAGGTGTGGACGAAGCCCGTCTTGCGCGTCGTCATGCTGTTGTTCTCGACCGCGAGCTGCACGCCTCGCTCCGTCGCGTAGGCGACCGAGCGGGGCAGGGCGGCGACGAGCGCTGCACACGCGTCGTCGGTGTTCATCCGCGCCGGCGTACGACCCGAAGTGAAATAGCAGAGCGGGCTGCCGAGGGACTGGGCGGTGTCGATGGCCGGACGCAGGGCTGCGAGCGCGTCGTCGGCGTCGAGCAGCGACGCGTCGGCGCTCGACGCGGCGACGCAGGAGACCTTGCGGCCGGTCCTGCGGATCGCCTCGATGCCGGCCTCGAGATCGGCTTCGAGCTTGAGCAGCGGGAAGCCGAACGCGGGCGCACCGAGGCGGTCGAGCAGGGCGAGGTCGTCCGCGAGCGGCCAGGCGAGCGAGCTGATCGTGTTGATCGAAACGCGCGGATGCATCGCGGCCGCGCTCCGTCCCGTCATGTCGCCACTCCTTCGAGAGGGCTGGCTCGAAGATCCGACCGGCCGACTACCCGCGCCGGGATCCTACCGCTGTCGACTCCGATCCTCCCCCCCGATTTCGACGATGGATCGGGGGCTCCGAAGCTGCCAGAATCGACGGGGCACGGGCCCGCCTCGAGGTCCGGATCGCAGGAAGGCGGGGACGCTCGGGATGAGTTGGCTGCTCGTCGCGCTGATCGCGTACGTCGGGCTCCAGCTCGGGGTGGGGCTGATCGTGTCCCGCCGCGTCGTGACGGAGTCGGACTACCTGATCGCCGGTCGGCGCCTCGGTCCCGTGCTCGTCACGTTCTCGATGTTCGCGACCTGGTTCGGCGCCGAGACCTGCATCGGCGCCGCGGGCGCGGTCTACGCGCTCGGACTCGACGGGGCGACGGCCGATCCGTTCGGCTATGCCGGCTGTCTCCTGCTTCTGGGCGCGGTGTTCGCCGTCCCGCTCTGGCGGCGGAGACTCACGACGCTCGGCGATCTCTTCGCCGTGCGCTTCGGGCGGCGGATCGAGCGGCTCGCGGTCGTGCTGATGGCACCGACCTCGGTGCTGTGGGCGGCGGCGCAGATCCGGGCGTTCGGGCAGGTCATCGCGACGACCTCCGACGTCGAGCTCGAGCTGGCGCTCGCCGTGTCGGCCGCCGTCGTGATCGTCTACACGACGGCGGGCGGTCTGCTCGCGGACGCGGTGACCGACGTGGTCCAGGGGGGCCTGCTCGCGGTCGGACTGGTCGTGCTCGCGTTCGCCGTTCTCGGGCGCGACGAGGGGTCGGTGTCGGCCCTCGTCGAGACGGCTCGCTCGTTCGCGCCCGTCGAGCGGAGCCTGCTCGAGCGCGCCGATGCCTTTGCGATTCCGCTCTTCGGCTCGCTGCTCGCGCAGGAGCAGGTCGCGCGGATCCTCGCGGCCCGCTCGGGTCGCGTCGCGCGCGGGAGCGCGTTCGCGGCGGGGGGGCTGTATCTCGCGATCGGGATCGTCCCGATCGGGCTCGCGCTCGTCGGCGCGCGCGTCCTGCCCGGCCTCGAGGATCCCGAGCAGATCCTGCCGCGCCTCGCCCTCGAGCATTTCCCGCCGTGGTTCTACGTGGTCTTCGCGGGGGCGCTGATCTCGGCGATCCTGTCGACGGTCGACAGCGCGCTGCTCGCGGCCGCGTCGCTCGTCGCCCACAACCTGATCGCGCCGCTGAGGCCGGGGATCGCCGATCGGACGAAGCTCCGCATCGCCCGCGGCGCCGTCGTCGTGTTCGGCGTCGTGGCCTACGGGCTCGCCCGCGAAGCCGACGGTGTCTACGCCTTGATCGAATCGGCCTCGGCCTTCGCGAGCGCGGGCGTGCTCGTGTCCGCGAGCTTCGGCCTCTTCACGCGGTTCGGCGGTCCGAAGAGCGCCGGCGCGTCGCTCGTCGCCGGTGCCGTCGTCTGGACGCTCGCGGAATCGGGCGACCTCGTCGCGGCCCCGTATCTCGCCTCGCTCGCCGCCGCGGCGCTCGCCTACGTTACGCTCGCGGTCTTCGAAGGTCGGCGCCCGCCTGCGACGCGCGCCGACCCGGAGCCTCAGACCTCGACGTGATAGAGCCGTGCGGCCGTGTCCTGCAGGACCTTCCGCACCGTCTCCTCCGCCACGCCGGCGAGTGCCGCCTGTGCGTAGTCCGCCGGATGCACCGCCGTACTGTTCGGGCTCGGGTACTGGGAGGTCGGATGGGGATAGTCGGTCTCCCACATCAGGTTGTTCGGGAACGCCTTCAGCGCCGCCTCGATGCCCCGCCTCTCGAACCAGAACGAGCCGTAGACCTGACGCTTGAAATACTCCGAGGGCAGCAGGTCGTACTCCGGATGCTCCTTGCGCACGCCGCCGTTCGTCCACTGCCAGTCGAACATCTCGAGCACGCACGAGAGCCAGCCGACGCCGCTCTCGACCGACACGAAGTCGAGCTTCGGGAAGCGGGCGCAGACGCCGCCGAAGAGCAGGTTCGCGAGGCAGTTCTGGTTGTCGAGGAGCGCGAGCGAGCCGCCGCGGGAGAAGTTGGCCTTCGTCCCCATCCCCGCCGCGTCGTTCGTGATGTCGCTGATGTCGCCCGAGCCGATGTGGAAGCTGATCGAGAGGCCGGCGGCCTGGGTCGCCGCCCAGACGGGATCCCAGTGTTTGTGGGCGAGCGGCGGCTGGCCGAAGGTCTCGGGTCGGCTGCCGAAGAGGACGGCGCGGTGGCCCTTCGCCGCCGAGCGCTCGATCTCCTTCACCGACGCCGCGACGTCCCAGAAGGGCAGCGCGGTCACGGGCAGCAGCCGCTTCGGATCGGCGCTCGCCCAGTCGACCTGGAAGTCGTTGTAGGCCCGGACGCACTCGAGCATCAGCGCCGGCTCGCCGAGGCGCAGAAAGCCGCCCGACCCGAAGCCGCCGAGATTCGGATAGAGGACCATCGCGTAGATGCCCTCTTCGTCCATCAGCTTCAAGCGCGCGTGGGCGTCGTAGGACGCGGCCGGGATGTCGTCGTAGCCCATCGGGACGTTCGGGAAGGTGTCGTGGTGACCCGCCATGGTGTAGAAGCCGGGGCCGCCGGCGGGCTGGTCGCCGATGAACCAGACGTCCCGGCCCTCGACGCGGCGGATGTGGGGGACCTTGTCGCCCCATTTGCTCGAGACGCGCGTCGTCCAGACGTCGCCGGGCTCCGTGATGTGGGTATCGACGTCGATCACCTTGTATCGATCGAAGTACTTCTGCGTCATGTCCGGGTCTCCTCTCGGCCTCGGCCAGGCACGCTGGCCCGTGGGCCGGCGGACCATAGCCGCCCGGAGCTCAGCGGGCCGTGACGGTGACCGTGTCGCGTCCGGATCGCAGGACGGTGCCGGGCGTCGCGCCGGTGACCTTGCCCTCGCGGACGATCTCGACCCCGTTCACGAACACGTGCCGCATCCCGATCGGGTCCGACGTGACGCGGGCGGAGCCGCCCGGCAGGTCGTGCACGAGCCGGGCCGGCTCGGCGGCGACCGAGCTCGGATCGAACACCACGAGGTCGGCGAAGGCGCCCGGCGCGACGACGCCCCGGTCCCGCAGCCCGAAGAGCCTCGCGGGCTTCGCGCTCAGCTCGTGGACGGCGCGCTCGAGCGACATCATGCGGCGCCCGCGCAGGCAATCCGCCAGGAACTGGGTCGGGTAGGAGCCGCCGCACATGCGATCGAGGTGGGCCCCCGCATCGGATCCGGCGAGCAGGATGTCGGGATCGTCCCAGAGGCTCGCGCGCAGCGCCCAGTGCGCGTCGTCGTCGTCCGGCGCCGAGGGCCAGAGGACGGTGCCGAGCTGGTCGGCGAGGACCACGTCGAGCAGCGCGTCGAAGGGCGCGATCCCGCGCTCGGCGGCGATGTCCCGGACGGTCCGGCCCGTGAGCCCCGCGTTCGCGGGAGACCAGGTGTCGCCGATGACGTAGCCCGCGAAGTCGGAGAGGCGGCGGAACATCCCCGCCTTCGGGCTCGTCGCCGTCGCCTCGAGCCGCCGTCGCGTCTCCGGATCCGCCAGCGCGACCATGCGCTCCGCGGGCGGCAGCGCCATCGTCTCGCGCCAGCCCGGGATCAGGAAGAGGCCGCAGTAGTTGCCGAAGCTCATGTTCATCGGGACGATGACGGGCATCAGCAGGGCGATGATCCGCCCGCCGCGCGCGCGAGCGTGATGGGAGAGGTCGAGCTGTTGGCGCGCCCGGTCGGGCTCGTTCGCGTCGACGACCATCAGGTTCCAGTTGAGGACCCGGTTCGCGACGGCGGACATCTGCGAGAGATGCTCGCGCTCGAAATCGCTGAAGCCGTTGCTCCCGCCCTCGAAGATGCCCGAGAGCATCGTCCCTTCCCGGCGGCCGACGATCTCGCAGAGGGCGAGCCGCTCCTCGGGCGTCGCGCCCTTCGCGGGGATGGGCGCGCCGTCGCCGTCCATGTGGGACTCGGAGATGTCGGTCGAGAAGCCGAGGGCGCCCGCGGCGAGGGCCTCGTCGAGGGCGGCGCGCAGCTGCCCGAGCTCGTCGGGCGACGCGGCGCGGCGATTGGCGTCGGCGCCGAGGACATAGCGACGCAGGGCCGAGTGGCCGGCGATGAACCCGGCGTTCACCGCGATGCGGCCGTCGAGGGCGCCGAGGTATTCGCCGAACGAGCTCCAGCTCCAGGGCAGGCCCTGCTCGAGGGCGTCGAGGGGCATGCCCTCGACCCGGGCCATCATGCGCCGCGTGTAGTCGGCGTCGGCCGCGCGGATCGGCGCCAGGGCGAAGGAGCAGTTGCCCGCGATGACCGACGTGACGCCGTGGAGGCTCGAGGGATTCGCATAGGGATCCCAGAAGAGCTGCGCGTCGTAGTGCGTATGCGGATCGACGAAGCCCGGACACACGACGAGCCCGTCCGCATCGATCTCGACGCGCGCGGACCCCGCGACCCGACCGACCTCCACCACCCGCCCCGACGAGATCGCCACGTCCGCGGTCCGGGCCGGGCCCCCCGTGCCGTCGACGACCCGGCTTCCGCGCAAGACACAATCCAGCATCGCGATTCCTCCTCGATTCGATTCGATTCGATTCGATTCCGCCCGCTCGCCCCGGAAGACCCGTGCGTCAGACGAGGCGGCCGATCTCGCCCACGATCGACCGATTGCCGAACACGAGGTCGAGCTTCCGGCCGCCTTCCCGTTCCCGCATCCAGCAGACCCCGCCGGCCTCGACCGCGAGCACGCGGGTCGCCGCGGCGTCCCAGGGATTGAGATCGCAGTCGACCATCGCGTCGGCGGCCCCCGACAGGACGAGCAGATGGCCGAAGGCGTCGGTGTAGCCGCGCAGCTTCGGGATCACCCGGGCCATCTTCTCGTGGAGCCCTCGGAGCCCCGCCCGATCGAAGCAGAAGAGATCGCCGTGACAAACGAGGGCGTCCTCGAAGCGCTCCGTCGTCGAGACTGCGAGCTTTTCGTCGCCGCGAAAGACGCCGCCGCCGCTGAAGCCGCCGATCCGATCGCCGACGGCCGGGAGGTCGATCATGCCGACGACGGGCTCGTCGTCGTAGAGCAGAGCGACGATCGTCGTGAAGAGCGGGATGCCGCGGGTGAAGGCGATCGTCCCGTCGATCGGGTCGACGACCCAGCGCCGTCGGGCGCGCGATCCGGTCGCGCCGAGCTCCTCGCCGAGGATCGCGTCGTCGGGGAAGGCCTCGCCGATCACGCGCCGGATCGCGCGCTCGGCCTCGCGGTCCGCGATCGTGACGGGGGAGCCATCCTGCTTGGTCTCGACCGCGGTCTTGCGATAGCGGGGCAGGATCTCGGCCCGCGCCGCGTCGCAGGCCCGGCCCGCGACGGCGAGCGCGTCGCGCAGGGCGCGCGGATCGAGTCCGGGCGCCGATCGCGTCGCGGCCCGGAAATCGCCGGGGGGCGTCGGCTCGGTCACGCGCGCATTCGGACCGTCCGGCGTCATGAGCGGAGCCTCTCTCCGTTCCCATCCCCATTCGCGGCGGAGGGAGACGCCTCTCCGTGCAGGGCGCGCAGGCGCGCGAAGGGGTAGATGCCCGTGGTATGGCCGTCGCTCCAATCGATCTGGATCGCGTAGCGGCCGACGGCGTGGAGACCGATCGGGGCCACGTCCGCGGGCACGTCGTCCGCCGCGAGCCGCGGCGTTCCGTCCCACTCGTCGACGCATTCGGCGCAGGCGCAGGCCAGCCGCAGCGCGCGCACGTCGAAGAGCGAGCGCGCCCCGTCGGCCCAGTCGATGGCGAGGGTGCGGGCGTCGTGTTGGGCGATGCGGGTGGGGGTGTGCTCGGGGGCGGTGGACATGGGGCGAGCATAGGATTCTTCGTCGGGTTCGGGTCGCCCGGGCATTCCCGGCCCGGGATTCGAGGCTAGAGTCGGTCGCCATGACGGACAACAGCCAAGCGATCGCAATTCTGGGTGGGACGGGAGATCAGGGACTGGGGCTCGCGCTGCGCTTCTGCCAGAAGGGGCGTCGGGTCCTGATCGGGTCGCGCAAGGCCGAGCGCGCGGTCGAGGCGGCGGAGCAGGTGCGCGCCAAGGTGCCGGGGGCCCAGGTCGAGGGCTACGGCAACGAAGAGGCGACGGCCAAGGCCGAGATCGTGATCCTCTCGGTCCCCTTCGAGCATACGGCCGGCACGTTGAAGGCGATCAAGGAGTCGCTGCGCCCGGGTCAGATCGTGGTGTCGATGACGGTGCCGCTCGCGACCGCGATCGGCGACGGCGCCGTCCGCACCGTCGGCATCTGGCAGGGCTCGGCGGCCGAGCTCGTCGCGTCCCTCGTGCCCGCCGGCGTCGAGGTCGTCTCGGCCTTCCAGAACGTCTCCTCCCATCGCCTCCAGCATCTCGAGGAGCCCGTCGAATGCGACGTGGTCGTCTCGGGGGCGAAGGCGGCGCGGGAGAAGATCATGGCGCTCTGCCCGCTGGTCGAAGGCCTCCGCGCCCTCGACGGTGGCCCGCTCTCGAACGCGCGCATCGTCGAATCGATGACGGCGCTGATCATCGGGCTCAACGTCCGCCACAAATGTCCGGAGGGCCTCGGCATCCGGTTCACCGGCCTCTGAGCCCCGCGCTCACACCCGCGCTCATACCCGCGGTCAGGGCCCTCAGCGCGCGAGCCCGCCCTCGCGCTCGATGAAGCGCCGGATCTCGTCGAGCCCGACCCCCGTCTTCAGGTTCGAGAAGACGAAGGGCCGCTCGCCGCGCATCCGCCTCGCATCGCGATCCATCACGCCGAGATCCGCGCCGACCAGCGGCGCGAGATCCGTCTTGTTGATGATGAGCAGATCCGAGCGCGTGATGCCCGGTCCGCCCTTGCGCGGGATCTTGTCGCCGGCGGAGACGTCGATCACGTAGAGCGTCAGGTCCGCGAGCTCGGGGCTGAAGGTCGCGGCCAGGTTGTCGCCGCCCGACTCGATCAGGCAGAGCTCGGCCGAGGGAAAGCGCGCCTGCATCGTGCCGACCGCCGCGAGGTTGATCGAGGCGTCCTCGCGGATCGCCGTATGCGGGCAGCCGCCGGTCTCGACGCCCATGATCCGTTCGGGGGGCATCGCGCCGGCGCGGGTCAGGATCTCCTGATCCTCGCGCGTGTAGATGTCGTTGGTGATCACGATGATGTCGTACTCGTCGCGCATCGACTTGCAGAGACAATCGACGAGACGCGTCTTGCCGGAGCCGACGGGGCCCCCGACGCCGACGCGCAGCGGGCCGTTCCTGGATGCGGATCGCGCGGGAATCGTCATGAGCGGAACAACCTCGTGGTCTGGGTCTCGTGGGCGAGGGCGAACAGGTCGAGGGCGAGCGACGCGCTGCCCAGGGAGGCGAGCTCGGCCGAGCAGGCGCTCTCGGCGGCGGCGACCACGGTGCCCTCGCAGGCGCGCAGCACGTGCTGGCCGTCGGTCTGTCCGAGCATGCCGAGGCGGATCGCCGAGGAGACGCCGTTCGCCACGAAGGCATGCAGATAGGCGAGGCAGGTGGCGTCGCGGGGGACGCCATGGGCCGCGGCGGCGGCGCCGACGGCGACGGGGTAGGCGAGGCGTCCGGACGGCAGCGATCCGGCGATCGCGGCGAGCCGCGGATGCGGCCAGCTCGTCGCGATCGTCTTCCAGAAGGCGTCGCCCTGCTGGAAGGATTCCCGCGCGAGCTCGGGGGCCCCGAAGAGCGCCGCCGCGAAGTCGGCGACGGCGCAGAGCGCGGCGTCGTCGTCGTCGCAAACCGCGCGATGGGCACACGCGGCGAGGCCGGCATCGCAGCGCGCGCTGCCGAAGCGGAGCAGCCCCTCGAGCCATTCGACGAGGCTCCCGCGATCGGAGACGTCGCCCCGCTCGAAGGCCGCCTCGAGCCCGTGGCTGTAGGCGAAGGCGCCGACGGGAAAGCCGGGCGAGAGCCAGCCGAGCAGGCGGAAGAGGGCGCTCGGATCGGCGCTGATGCTAGGCATGCCTTCGCTCCGGATCGGGGGCGTGGGCATGCGAGTGGGGCTCGCCCGGCGGATGCGCGTGCGCCTGGGCATGGGAATGCGCGTCGGCATGGGCATGGGCATGGGCATCGGCGTGCTCGCCGGGAGCCGCCTCGCCGTGGGCGTGCACGTGGGCGCGGCGGGTCTCGGCGTAGGCGCCGCCCTCGGGCTGGAAGGCCGCGTGGGCTTCGCGGACGCGGGCCCCGAGCTGCTCGAGCATCGCGCGCAGCACGTGGTCGGGGCGGATCCGGATCCCGTCGGCGGTGATCTCGGCGGGCACGTGCCGGTTGCCGAGATGCCAGGCGAGGCGCATCCGCAATCGGGCGTCGGCCGCCTCGATCTCGAGCACCGGCTCGGGCGCCGCCACGACCGCGACCCATTCGCCGCTCTCCGCCTGCAGCCCGTCGCCCGCCGCCAGCGCGACCGCGCGCTCGAGGTCGAGCAGCGCCTCGCCGCCCCCGCCGTCGAGGTCGATCCGGATGCGCCGCCGATGGCGCGCGTCGAAGTCGAGGGTCACCGTCGCGACCGCCGCGCTCGACGGCCAGTCTCCAGCGGGGGCTGCGCGGACCAGGCGGCGCATCAGAACAGGAAGTAGCGCTGCGCCATGGCCAGGACGCGCGCGGGCTCGCAGGTGAGGAGACGCCCGTCCGCGCGGACCTCGTAGGTCTCGGGGTCGACGCGGATCACGGGCAGCAGATCGTTCAGCTTGAGCGCGAGCTTCGAGATGCCGCCGCGGGTATTCGAGACCGGCGCCGTCGCCTTGGCGAGGCCGAGTCGCGCGCCGAGGCCCGCGGCATGGGCGGCCTGACTCACGAAGACGAGCGACGAGGCCGTCCGCGCGCGACCGAAGGCGCCGAACATCGGCCGCTGGTGGACCGGCTGCGGCGTCGGGATCGATGCGTTCGGATCGCCCATCGCGGCCGAGGCGATCATGCCGCCCACGAGCACGAGATCGGGCTTCACGCCGAAGAAGGCCGGCGACCAGAGGACGAGGTCCGCCCGCTTGCCGACCTCGACCGACCCGACGTGGCTCGAGATGCCCTGGGCGATCGCGGGATTGATCGTGTACTTCGCGACGTAGCGCCGGGCGCGCAGGTTGTCGTTCGCCCCGCGCTCCGCCTCGAGCCGGCCGAACTGCCGGCGCATCTTGTCCGCCGTCTGCCAGGTCCGCAGCACGACCTCGCCGACGCGGCCCATCGCCTGGCTGTCCGACGCCATGATCGAGAAGGCGCCGATGTCGTGCAGGATGTCCTCGGCGGCGATCGTCTCCTTGCGGATCCGACTCTCGGCGAAGGCGACGTCCTCGGGGATCCGCGGGTCGAGATGGTGGCAGACCATCAGCATGTCGAGGTGCTCGTCGACGGTGTTGACGGTGAAGGGTCGGGTCGGATTCGTCGAGGAGGGCAGCACGTTCGCTTCGCCGCAGACGCGGATGATGTCGGGAGCATGGCCGCCGCCGGCGCCCTCCGTGTGGAAGGCGTGGATCGTGCGGCCCTTGAAGGCGGCGATCGAGTCTTCGACGAAGCCCGATTCGTTGAGCGTGTCGGTATGGATCATGACCTGGACGTCGTGGTCGTCGGCGACCGAGAGGCAGCAGTCGATCGCGGAGGGCGTCGTGCCCCAGTCCTCGTGGAGCTTGAGCCCGCAGGCGCCGGCCGCGATCTGCTCGACCAGCGCGTGGGGCAGCGACGCGTTGCCCTTGCCGAAGAAGCCGAGATTGAGCGGGAAGCCGTCGGCGGCCTGGAGCATGCGCTCGAGGTGCCAGGGGCCGGGGGTGCAGGTCGTGGCGTTGGTGCCGGTCGCGGGGCCGGTGCCCCCGCCCATCATCGTCGTCACGCCGGAGGCGAGGGCTTCGTCGATCTGCTGCGGGCAGATGAAGTGGATGTGGACGTCGATCCCGCCGGCGGTCACGATCTTGCCCTCGCCGGCGATGACCTCGGTTCCGGGGCCGATCACGAGATCGACGCCGGACTGGACGTCGGGATTGCCGGCCTTGCCGATGCCGACGATGCGGCCGTCGCGCAGGCCGATGTCCGCCTTGACGATGCCGCTCCAGTCGAGGATCACGGCGTTCGTGATCACCGTATCGACGGCGCCCTCGGCGCGCGTCGCCTGGCCCTGGCCCATCCCGTCGCGAATGACCTTGCCGCCGCCGAACTTGACCTCGTCGCCGTAGCGCGTGTAGTCCTTTTCGACCTCGATCAGGAGCTCCGTGTCCGCGAGCCGGATGCGGTCGCCGACCGTCGGGCCGAACATGCGCGCATAGGCCTGTCGGCTCATGGTCGCGGCCGCGGCGGAGCGCGCGGTCCCGACCCGGCCCGGCGTCACGCGGTCCATGACGCGGCCCTGGAATCCGATCACGCGCTGCTCGCCGCCGTAGGGCACGAGCACGACCTCGCGCTCCTGGCCGGGCTCGAAGCGGACGGCGCTGCCGGAGGGGATGTCGAGCCGCCGTCCGAGCGCCGCCTCGCGGTCGAAGGCGAGGGCCGAATTCGTCTCGGCGAAGTGGTAGTGGCTGCCGACCTGGATCGGCCGATCGCCCGTATTCGCGACCCGCAGCACGATCCGCGGGGCGCCTTCGTTCAGGACGATCTCGCCTTCCTGGGCCAGGATCTCACCGGGTCGCATCGCTTCTCCCGCGCGTCCTGCGCGCTCTGGTCTCGTCATCGGATCGGGCGATGGACGGTGACGAGCTTCGTGCCGTCCGGGAAGGTCGCCTCGACCTGGACCTCGTCGAGCATCTCGTCGATGCCTTCCATGACCTCGTCCCGGCCGATCACCTGCGCGCCGCTCTCCATCAGATCGGCGACGCTGCGCCCGTCGCGCGCCCCCTCGATGACGAAGTCCGTGATCAATGCGACGGCCTCCGGATAGTTGAGCTTGACGCCCCGCTCGCGCCGACGCCGCGCCACCATCGCGGCCATCGAGACGAGCAGCTTGTCCTTCTCCCGCGCACTGAGATTCATCGACCGGGTCCTCGCCTTCGATCGCGTTCGCTCGGCCCTTCGCGCCGAGAAGCGGCGCTCTCCGCGCGAACGCCCACTCGCGGATGGTTAGCCGACCCTGCGGATCAGATCGACCAGATTCTCGGCAGTCGCGCAGGACGGTCGAGCACGCGACTGCGCAGGTGTGCCCAGATCGAGCCAAAGGAGCGGCGCAGCGCGGCGCCGTCTTCGGCGAGCCAGCGCACGACGAGCGGTCCAGCGTCGAAGCAGCCCGCGCTCGCGCGCACTGCGCGCGTCGCCTCGAGCTCGAGCGCCTCGCGCACCCCGCCTACGAAGCGGGCCGCGTCCGGATGCACGAGATACGCGACGCCGGCGCAGCGCGCGCCGGCGAGCCCCGCGCGCGAGGCCATCGCCGAGGCGGTGTCTTCGGCGAGCCGCAGGACGTCGACCAGGACGAGACGTCCGTCGACCCGGATCTCGGTCCGGTCGTTCAAGCGGCCGGTCCGATACGGCTCGCCCATCGCGACGCGCCCGAAATGCAGCAGCTCGCCGTAGAGCAGGACGCCGCCCTCCGCCGTCTCGAGCACGGTCCGCCGATCGAGCTTCGAGCCCTCGAAGAGGATCGTCCCCTGCGGCAACACCTCGAGTACGGCGCCGCCCCGGCTCGTGAACGCGAAATCGAGCTCGGCGACCTCGCCGGCGGATCGGTAGATCTTCTCCGCCGCCTGCCCCGTGACGAGGATCCTCGCTTCGTCGCGGGCCATGACCGAGCAGGCGAGCCGATCGCCGCCGACGACCCCGCCCGCCGTATTCGCGATCACCGACGTGCGGACCTCGCCCGGCTCGACGTCCGGATGCAGGAAGCGGATCGGCGATTCCTGTCGGAGCCCGTCGAGGCGGCTCTCTACGCCGGCGAACCCGACGCGGCTGTGCGCGCGGAAACGCGCGAAGGACGCCGGAACGCGCGACGTCGCGTCGCACGGACGCGAAACGGATTCCGTCTCCGAGGACGGCTCGAGCGGCGGGAGAGGCGAGGCGGGCAACGGATCTCCGAGTCGTCGCGAAGACTGCCACAGCGGCCGCCGCCCGGTCAGCCCGCGCGCGCATCTCGTCGACTACCCCCGCCCTGGGCTCGCGCTGCCGCCCCGTGCGGCACTGGCTCGCGACGTCGACCTTCGCGCGTGAGGCATTCATGCACCCAGCTGAGCCGATTCGAGCGGGGCCCGCTCGCATCCGGCCCACGCGTGTCGCGATCGGCGCGCTCGGGCCGCGCCGGCTCGCCCGTGGCATGGCCGTTGCACTCCCGATCTTCGACGCCCGAAGTAGATCGCCGACTAACAACTAGGCCCGATCGCTCGCACGACGAGCAGAATCGGCGGGGAGAACGGAGCCCACGATGATGAAGAAGCTCGAGAAGACGCGATCCGGAGCGAGGGCGGGGATCGCCCTGGTGCTGGCCGCCCTGGCGACCTCGGTCGCGCAGGCGGCGCCGGAGACCGCGAAGGTGAATACGACCGGTCTCGCGGTCACGGACACGACGGTGACCGTCGGGATCCTCCATTCCGTCACGGGGACGATGGCGATCAGCGAGACGGGCTCGGTCCAGGCCGAGAAGCTCGCGATCAAGCAGATCAACGACATGGGCGGCGTTCTGGGTCGGAAGATCGAGGTCATCCAGGAAGACGGCGCCTCCGACTGGCCGACCTTCGCCGAGAAGTCGCGCAAGCTGCTCGTGAAGGACAAGGTCGCCGCGGTCTTCGGCTGCTGGACGTCGGCCTCGCGCAAGGCCGTTCTGCCCGTCTTCGAGCAGTACGACGGCATGCTCTACTACCCGACCTTCTACGAGGGCCTCGAGCAGTCGCCGAACGTGATCTACACGGGCCAGGAGGCCACGCAGCAGATCATCGCCGGGATCGACTGGGTCGTGAAGGAGAAGGGCGCCAAGACCTTCTACCTGCTCGGCTCCGACTACATCTGGCCGCGCACGTCCAACAAGATCGCGCGCAAGCACATCGAGAAGCTCGGCCTCACGGTCGTCGGCGAGGAGTACTACCCGCTCGGCCATACCCAGTTCAACTCGCTCATCAACAAGATCAAGCTGAAGAAGCCCGACGTCATCTACGCGATCGTCGTCGGCGGCAGCAACGTCGCCTTCTACAAGCAGCTCAAGGCGGCCGGCATCGATCTCGCGTCGGGCAAGTGGACGCTGCTGACCATCAGCGTGACCGAGGACGAGATCCGGGGCATCGGCGGCGAGAACATCGTCGGGGCCTACGCCGCGATGAAGTACTTCCAGAGCCTGCCCAACGAGAACAACAAGAAGTTCGTCGAAGCCTTCAAGGCGATGTGGGGCAAGGACATCGTGATCGGCGACGTCACGCAGGCGGCCTACCTCGGCCCCTGGCTGTGGAAGGCGGCGGTCGAGAAGGCGGGCAGCTTCGACATTCCGGCGGTGCGCAAGGCGTCGCCCGGCATCGAGCTGAAGACGGCGCCCGAGGGCTACGTCCGGATCCACGAGAACCATCATCTCTGGAGCAAGACCCGCATCGGCCTCGCCCAGGCCGACGGTCAGTACAAGCTGATCTTCGAGACCAAGGAGCTGATGGAGCCCGATCCGTTTCCGAAGGGATACCAGTAGTCGCCGGTCGCTCGCGGCCGCGACGGCGCTCGCGGCCGCGAGCGAAGCGACCTGCGCAGGGCGGGGATCGCTCTCGAAGTCGGAACGAAGTCGAAGCGAAATCGGAGGTGGAGCATGTTCGAAGGGTATACGTGGGCCGAGCTGGGCTCGATCTTCGTGATGCAGGGGTTCGCCGGTCTGATCCTGTTCTCGGTTCTGGTCATGATGGCGCTGGGACTCGCGATCATCTTCGGGCAGATGGGCGTGATCAACATGGCGCACGGCGAGTTCATGATCCTGGGCGCCTACGTGACCTATCTCTGCTCGAACTTCTTCTCCGAGAGTCTCCCCGCCCTGTTCCCCGGCTACTTCTTCGTCGCGATGCTGGCCGCATTCCTGGCCTCCGCGACGCTCGGGGTCGTCGTCGAGTGGCTCCTCATCCGCCATCTCTACAAGCGTCCCCTCGACACGCTGCTCGCGACCTGGGGGCTCTCGCTGATCCTCCAGCAGATCTTCCGCTCGATCTTCGGCGCGCGTGAGGTCGGCGTGAGCCTCCCGGACTGGATGATGGGATCGCTCGCCCTGGGCGAGTCGACCGAGGTTCCGATCAACGGCATCTTCGTCATGGCGCTGACCCTCGGCATCACGTGCCTGGTCTACCTCTGGAACTACCGCTCGGCCTGGGGCGCCCAGATGCGCGCGGTGGTCCAGAACCGGACGATGGCCGCGGCCGTCGGGATCGATACCGAACGCATCGACCGCATGAGCTTCGGCGTCGGCTGCGGGATCGCCGGCATCGCCGGCAGCGCGTTCACGATGGTCGGCTCGACGGGACCGACCGCCGGCCAGCTCTACATCGTCGACACGTTCCTGGTCGTCGTCTTCGGCGGAGCCCACAGCCTGCTCGGGACGATCGTGTCCGCGTTCGCCATCTCGCAATCGCAATCGACGCTCGAGTTCTTCCTGAGCGGCTCGATGGCCAAGGTCCTCACGCTGCTCACGGTGGTCACGATCCTCATGATCCGACCGCAGGGCCTCATGTCCCTGCGGATCCGGTCCTAGGCGGGGGAGGCGAATCGCATGCCGGCCGAGAGTCGATCGGGAATGGCTTCGAGAGGAGAGCTGCTGGCCTTCGGCGGGCTCGCGTTCCTGCTGCTGGCGGTCCTGCCGGCGACGCTCGAGGTCTTCCAGCTGAATCTCTTCGGGAAGTACCTGACCTACGCCTTCGTCGCGGTCGGGCTGGTCCTCTGCTGGGGCTACGGCGGCATCCTCTCGCTCGGGCAGGGGGTCTTCTTCGGGCTCGGCGGCTACTGCCTCGCGATGTTCCTCAAGCTCGAGGCCTCGGATCCGGAGTCGACGCCGATCCAGTCTACGCCGGGCATCCCGGACTTCATGGACTGGAACCAGCTGACCGAGCTGCCCTGGTTCTGGGTGCCCTTCGAGAGTCTCGGCTTCGCGATCGTCGCGGTCGTCGCGGTCCCGACGCTCTTCGCGGCGCTGATCGCCTTCGCGATGTTCAAGCGGCGGGTCGGCGGAGTCTACTTCGCGATCATCACCCAGTCCGTCGCCGCGATCCTCTCGATCCTGATCATCGGGCAGCAGGGACTGATCGGCGGGGTCAACGGGATCACCGACCTGCGCACCCTGAAGGGCTGGGACATCCGCACGGACGACGCGAAGTTCGTGCTCTACTTCGTCAACGTGATCCTGCTGCTCGTCGCCGTCGTGCTCTCGCAGGCGATCCTGCGCAGCAAGCTCGGTCGGATCCTGGTCGCGATGCGCAATCGCGAGGATCGGGTGCGCTTCTCGGGCTACGACGTCGCGAACTTCAAGATCTTCGTGTTCTGCTGGGCCGCGGCCCTCTCGGCGGTGGGCGGCGCGATGTTCACGCTCCAGGTCGGCTTCATGTCGCCGTCCTTCGTCGGAATCGTGCCTTCGATCGAGATGGTGATCTTCGCCGCGGTCGGCGGGCGGCTCTCGCTGCTCGGCGCGGTCTACGGGACGCTGCTCGTCAACTGGGCGAAGACGACCTTCTCCGAGACGATGCCCGAGCTCTGGCTGCTCGCGATGGGCGGGCTCTTCATCGTCGTCGTGCTCTTCTTTCCGCGCGGTCTCGCCGGCGTCTGGCACGCGCTGCGTGCCCAGGGCCTGCGACTGCGTGCACCGGGCCCGCCGCGGATCCCGGCGGCGCCCGGGACGAACACGCTCGCGAAATCCGTGTCTGAAGGAGGAGCGAACTGATGCCGTCTTCACGTCCCTCGAACTACCTGCTGAACGTCGAAGGGCTGACCGTCTCCTTCGACGGCTTCAAGGCCGTCGACGATCTGACCTTCTACGTCGACGAGGAGGAGATCCGGGTCATCATCGGGCCGAACGGGGCCGGGAAGACGACGGTGCTCGACCTGATCTGCGGCCGGACCCGCGCTTCGGCGGGGCAGGTCTGGTTCAAGGACCACGAGCTGACGGCGCTCAAGGAGCATCAGATCGTCCACGCGGGGGTGGGGCGCAAGTTCCAGAATCCCACGATCTACGAGGACCTCACGGTCTTCGAGAACCTCGAGATCTCGTATCCCGCCGGGCGCTCGGTCTTCGGCGCGCTCACCTTCCGCAAGACGAAGGCGATCCTCGAGCGGATCGAGGAGATCGCCGAGACCGTCTTCCTCGCCGACGTGCTCCACGAACCGTCGGGACTCCTCTCCCATGGTCAGAAGCAGTGGCTCGAGATCGGCATGCTGCTGATCCAGGACCCGGAACTCTTGATGCTCGACGAGCCCGTCGCCGGCATGAGCCCCTCCGAGCGCAAGAAGACGGCCGCGTTGCTGCAGACGATCACGAAGGGGCGCTCGGTGCTCGTGATCGAGCACGACATGGGCTTCGTCGAGGACATCGCGCACAAGGTCACGGTGCTCCACCAGGGAAGGATCCTGGCGGAGGGCTCGATGGACGAGATCAAGGCCGATCCCCGCGTCGTCGAGGTCTACCTCGGCCACTGAGCGCCGGGGCAGCAGAGGAAGAAGCGCATGCTCGAGATCCAGGGATTGTGTGCGGGCTACGGGAAGAGCCAGGTGCTCCACGGCGTCGACCTCGCCGTCGCGCCGGGGGAGATCGTCGCGGTCCTCGGGCGCAACGGGATGGGCAAGTCGACGCTGATGCGCGCGCTGATGGGGATCGCGACGGTGATGGCCGGTCGCATCGGCCTCGACGGACGCGAGCTCGGCGAGATGAAGACCTTCGAGCGCGTCGCGGCGGGCCTCGGCTACGTGCCGCAGGGCCGGATGATCTTCGGCACGCTCAGCGTCCGCGAGAACATCGAGGTCGGTCTCGCGTCGGTCGCCGACAAGACGATCCCCGAGGACGTCTACGCGCTCTTTCCGGTCCTTCGCGAGATGGCCGACCGGCGCGGGGGCAACCTGTCCGGTGGCCAGCAGCAGCAGCTCGCGATCGCGCGGGCGCTCGCGACGCAGCCGGCCTATCTGCTGCTCGACGAGCCGACCGACGGCATCCAGCCGTCGATCATCCAGGAGCTCGGCCGCGTGCTGCGCCGCATCCGCGACGAGCGCGGTCTCGGGATCCTCGTCTCCGAGCAGGTCCTGCGCTTTGCCCTCGACGTCGCCGATCGCGTCGTCGTGATCGAGAACGGTCGTCTCGTCCTCGAAGCCACCCGTGCCGAGGTCGACGAGCAGAAGGTCTCGTCGCTGCTCGCCGTCTGATTCGCGTCCGCCCGGCCCGCCACACCCAAGAGAACCTCGAAAGGAAAAGCCATGACCCGAAAGCTCATCCAGATCGACCTGTCGAAGTCGCCCTACGACCACGACACCATCCACAACCGCTGGCACCCCGACATCCCGATGGTCGCCATGGTCGATCCCGGCGACGACTTCATCGTCGAGTGCTTCGACTGGACGGGCGGCCAGATCGCGAACAACGACTGCGCCGACGACGTCCGGGACGTCGATCTCTCGCAGGTCCACTTCCTCTCCGGTCCGATCGGCGTGAACGGCGCGGAGCCCGGCGACCTGCTGGTCGTCGACTTCCTCGACCTCGGCGCGCTGCCCGACAGTCTCTGGGGCTTCAACGGCTTCTTCTCGAAGCAGAACGGCGGCGGATTCCTGACCGACCACTTCCCGGAGGCCCAGAAGTCGATCTGGGATCTCGAGGGCATGTTCACGAAGTCGCGCCACATCCCCGGCGTGCGCTTCGCGGGCCTCGTCCATCCGGGCCTGATCGGCTGCCTGCCCTCGGCCGAGCTGCTCCAGGAATGGAACGTCCGCGAGAAGGCCCTCTTCGACACCGACCCGGCTCGCGTTCCCGCGCTCGCGACCTTGCCCTACGCCGAGACCGCCCACATGGGCCGACTCGCCGGCTCGGGGGTCACGAAGGCGGCGAGCGAAGGCGCGCGCACCGTCCCGCCGCGCGAGCACGGCGGCAACTGCGACATCAAGGATCTGTCGCGGGGATCGCGCTGCTTCTTCCCGGTCTACGTGAAGGGCGGCGGGCTCTCGATGGGCGACATCCATTTCAGCCAGGGAGACGGCGAGATCACGTTCTGCGGGGCCATCGAGATGGCGGGCTGGATCCATCTCAAGGTCTCGCTGATCAAGGGCGGCATGGCCAAGTACGGCATCAAGAACCCGATCTTCAAACCGTCGCCGATCACGCCGAACTACAAGGACTACCTGATCTTCGAGGGCATCTCGGTCGACGAGAAGGGCAAGCAGCACTACCTCGACGTCCACATCGCCTATCGCCAGGCCTGCCTGAACGCGATCGAGTACCTCAAGAAGTTCGGCTATTCCGGCGCCCAGGCCTACGGGATCATCGGCACCGCGCCCTGCCAGGGCCACATCAGCGGCGTCGTCGACATCCCGAACGCCTGCGCGACGTTGTGGCTTCCGACCGAGGTCTTCGAGTTCGACATCCACCCGAGCGTCGACGGACCGATCCGCCACGTGAAGGGCGACGTCGACGTCCCGCTCTCGCCCGATCGCTGAGCGGCGAACGGCCCGCCGCGGCCGCGTGCCACGCGGCTGCGGCGCGGACCGGAGCGGAGTCGAAGAGGCGAAGGCGAAGGTGAAGAGGCGAAGGCGAAGGCGAAGAGCCGAAGGAGAGTCGAGGATGCCCGTCTACGAATACGAATGCGGTCGCTGCGGCGACTTCACGTTCCTGGCCCCGATCGCGGACTACCGCCGCGAGCAGGCCTGTCCCGAATGCCGGCGGCTCTCGCCGCGCGTGATCCGCACGGCGCCGGCCGTCTCGGGCTGCTCGAGCGCGCTGCGCGCGGCGCATCGACGCGCCGAGTCGAGCGCGGAGCGGCCGCGTCGCGTCCGTGCGCCGGCCTCGCCTTCGGGCGCCCATGCCCATCCGGCCCGAGCGGGTCGGGTCGCCGGAGGTAGACCCTGGATGCTCTCCCACTGATGGGTGGGAGCGCACGGCGGGCTCCAGTCGTCCGGAACGCAGCGACTGGAGCCCGCCGATTGCGAATGCCCGGGCGCGATGTGCGCGACCCGGAGCCCGAATCGGAATCGATGCCCATCGGAGGCCCCGTGAAACTCTCCTCGATCCTCTCCTTCGTCCTGCTCCCGCTCGCTCTCACCGGTTGCGCCGACGTGGTCTTCAAGGCGGGGGCCTCGCCCGGGGACATCCAGCGCGACGAGGTCGCCTGTCGAGAGCAGGCCGAAGACGACGCGGCCTACGACGCCTGCATGACCGAACGGGGCTATCACCTCGCCCGGACGGAGGGCGCGCTCGACTGGGCACCGGCGTCGCGCTGAGTCGGGCAGGGCGCTCACCGCCCACGACCGGATGCGACCCGATCCTCTCCCATTCGTGAGTCCTCGGGCTCGCTCGGGCAGGCGTTTGCCCGGGCTCGGCCCGCTTGCGCACGTGTGTCCGGAAGCGCCGCCGTCCTCGACGGATCTGCGCGTCCGATGGCCGCCGTCCTCACTGCGCGCTCTCGCACTTCGTCGACGCATCGCGCCCTCGCGAGCCGGACCGACGTCAGCCTAACGAACGCGCGCCGTCCGCGGAATCGAAGCGCCGGCTCCTGCCCAGCAGAGCGCCGGTCCGCTGCCGGAGAAATGTGCACTCTCGACCCGATCCGGGCTCCGGGCGTCGCCGATCCGTCACGGCGATGGCCTGGGTTCGACGGGAGCGTCGCGAGCCGAGCTGGCACGTCGCTTGCTCTGTTATGCGGTGGCTCGGTCCACCAACCCAGAGGAAGAAATGAAGAAGACAAAAGGCATCGCGGTCGCTCTCGCGCTCTCGCTGGTCCTGCCGCTGGCCGCTCAGGCCGGCGGGAAGATCTCGATCGACGAAACGAAATGGATCAGTCTCGGGATCGGCGGACGTGCCGCGTACTCCGCGGTCGAAGACGCCGCCCCGAGCGGATCGGACTTCACCAACGACTTCACCATCAACAACGCTCGTATCTACATCAACGGCCAGGTCCACGAGTACGTGAAGTTCGAGTTCAACACGGAATGCGTGTTCTGCGGGAACTCCTCGCTCGAGGAGTTCGTGCTGCTCGATGCGGTGGCCAAGATCGAGCTCAGCCCGTACTTCAACATCTGGGCCGGCCGCCTGCTGGTCCCAGCCGAGCGGCAGGAGCTGAACGGTCCCTTCTACTCGAGCACCTTCGACGCGTACAAGACCCCCTTCTACCCGTCCGACTTCTCGGTCGACTTCGGCGCGGGCGGCGCCGGCGTCTACGCGCGCGATCAGGGCGTCAACATCTGGGGCGCCTTCGGGCCCGAAGGGGCGTTCCAGTACGTGTTCGGCGTCTTTCAGGGCCTCCAGTCGTCGTCGACCGCCGGGCCGAACCAGGACGACAACCCGCTCTTCGCGGGCCGGGTCGCCTACAACTTCCTCAGCGTCGAGAAGAACCCCGGCTACTACACGAGCGGGACCTACTACGGGACGGGCGGCGACATCCTGACGCTCGCGGCCGCCTTCCAGTACCAGGAGGACGGGGCGGGCTCGCTCGCGAACTCCGGCGACTTCTTCGGCCTCTCGGTCGACGCGATCTTCGAGAAGGTCATCTCGGGGGCGGGCGTCTTCACGTTCAACGGCGAGTACAAGTTCTTCGACGCCGACTACGACGTGGCGGCCTTCGCCGATCCCGACGCCTTCACGATGTTCGACGGCGACTCGTTCTCGGTGGTCGGGCTCTTCCTGCTCGAGCCGAAGGTCTGGATCGGTCAGTTCCAGCCCTATTTCCGATACACGGGGGTCTACGCCAACGAGAGCAGCGATCGCGAGGAGTACGAGGCGGGCGTCAACTACGTGATCGACGGCCACAACGCGCGCATCTCCCTCTTCTATCAGTACGGCGACATCGCGACCAAGGGGCTCAACTACGCGCCGACGGCGACCGGAGACGACGTGAGCGCCATCAAGCTCGCCATCCAGGTCCAGATCTGAGAGCCGGCTCTCTCGGGTGCGAATCGAGAGTCGAGCGTCATCCGAACGGCCCACAATCCAGGAGTCCGAATCCAATGAAGATTCATCGAATGTTGAAGAAGTCGCTGGCGATCACGGGGATCGCCTTCTGCGCCGCCCTCCCGGCCGCCGCCGCAGACACCATCAAGGTCGGTGTCCTGCACTCGCTCTCGGGCACGATGGCGATCAGCGAGACGACGCTGAAGGACACCGTCCTCATGATGGTGGAGGAACAGAACAAGAAGGGCGGGCTGCTCGGCAAGAAGCTCGAGGCGGTCGTCGTCGACCCGGCGTCGAACTGGCCGCTCTTCGCCGAGAAGGCGCGGCAGCTGCTCGCCAAGGACAAGGTCGACGTCGTCTTCGGGTGCTGGACGTCGGTGTCCCGGAAGTCGGTGCTGCCGGTCTTCGAGGAGCTGAACGGGCTGCTCTTCTACCCGGTTCAGTACGAAGGGGAGGAGTCCTCGAAGAACGTCTTCTATACGGGTGCGGCGCCGAATCAGCAGGCGATTCCGGCGGTCGACTACCTGATGAACGAGATCGGGGTCAAGCGCTGGGTCCTGGCGGGGACGGACTACGTCTATCCGCGCACGACGAACAAGATCCTCGAGGCCTATCTCAAGTCGAAGGGCGTGGCCCAGGCGGACATCCTGATCAACTACACGCCGTTCGGACACTCCGACTGGCAGAGCATCGTGTCGGAGATCAAGAAGTTCGGGAGCACGGGCAAGAAGACGGCGGTCGTCTCGACGATCAACGGCGACGCCAACGTCCCGTTCTACAAGGAGCTCGGCAACCAGGGCGTGTCCGCCGAGGACATCCCGGTCGTCGCGTTCTCGGTCGGTGAGGAGGAGCTCTCGGGCATCGACACGAAGCCGCTCGTCGGCCACCTCGCGGCCTGGAACTACTTCCAGAGCGTGTCTGCTCCCGTGAACGACGCGTTCATCAAGTCCTGGAAGGCGTACATCAAGAACCCGAAGCGCGTGACGAACGATCCGATGGAGGCGACGTACATCGGCTTCAACATGTGGGTCAAGGCCGTCCAGGCCGCGAAGTCGACGGACCCGACGGCGGTGCAGAAGGCGATCATCGGCGTCGAAGCCCCGAATCTCTCGGGCGGGACCTCGAAGATGCTGCCGAATCATCACATCACGAAGCCGGTCCTGATCGGCGAGATCCAGGAGGACGGTCAGTTCGCGACGGTCTGGGAGACGGAGGGGCTCGTGCCCGGCGACGCGTGGTCGGACTTCCTGCCGGAGAGCAAGATCATCGAGGCCGACTGGACGGCCAAGCTCAACTGCGGCAACTACAACACCGTGACCAAGAAGTGCTCGGGTCAGAACTTCTGACGAGCAGGCCAGGGCGGCGGCGATCCGGTCGCCGCCGCCCGGGGCCGAGGGCCGCGATGCTCGGCGTGTCGATCGGTGCCGGGATCGACGTGCGGGCAGTGAAGGGTCGGGAACGGTCCGGGTTGGGAAGCTCGGATGGAGAGTGACGACGCGATGGGAGTGGGATCGCCGATCGTCCGGAGCCGGCGGAGAAGGGTGTACGCGCTCGTGCTGGCGATCTTCTTCGCCGCGATCCCGTCCTGGAGCGTGCGCGCCGAGGACGCGGGGCTCGAGGCCGCGCTCGCAGGTCTCGCGAGCCGCGATTTCCGGGAGAAGGGCGCCGCGGTCGCGGCGATCGCCGAGAGCGAGGACCCGAGCGTGTCGCGGATCCTCGAGGCGCTGCTCGACGCGCGCCTCTTCGTGCGGGCTGCCGACGCTCGGATCGTCGGGGCCGAAGGCGAGGGCGACGACGTCGCCTACTTCGACGCCGCGACCGGCCTCGCGATCGACGCCGCGGATGCGGCGGGGCTCAAGAAGATCATCGTCAACAATCGCATGCGCACCGATCTGCGCACCACCCTCGCGCGCCTGCGGCTCGCGTCGCCGGACGCCGAGGTCCGGGAGATCGCCGCGAAGTCGATGATGGCCGACCGCTCGCCGCGCACGCTCGAGCTGCTGCGCGAGGCGTTTTCGAAGGAGCGCGACGCGGGCGTCCGCGAGACCCTGCGCGTCGCGCTCGCGCTGTCGGAGCTCGAGTCCGACGATCCGGAGCTCCAGCTCGGGGCGGTCGGGGAGCTCGCCGGAAGTCTCCACGGCGAGGTCCGCAATGCGCTCGCGGCGCTGATCGAGCGGTCGCAGGGCGATCCGGCGGAGCAGGGGGAGGCGGTGCGCGCCGTTCGAGCGGCGGCGGAGGCGGCCATCGCCTCGATCGATCGCAAGCGCAGCGGACTCGCGCTCGTCGAGACGCTCTTCTTCGGTCTCTCGCTCGGCTTCGTGCTCGTGCTCGCGGCGATCGGCCTGGCGATCACCTTCGGCGTGATGGGCGTGATCAACATGGCCCACGGCGAGCTCATGATGCTCGGGGCCTATACGACCTGGGGCGTTCAGCAGCTGATGCCCGACGCGATCGACGCGTCGATCTTCGTCGCGATCCCCTGCGCGTTCCTCGTCTCCGGCGCGGTCGGTGTCGTGATCGAGCGGGGCGTCGTGCAGTTCCTCTACGGCCGACCGCTCGAGACGCTGCTCGCGACCTTCGGCATCAGCCTGATCCTGCAGCAGGCGGTGCGGACGCTCTTCTCGCCGCTCAATCGGGCGGTCGAGACGCCGGGCTGGATGAGCGGGCAATGGGTCGTGAACGACGCGCTCTCCCTGACCTACAACCGGCTCTTCATCGTGGCGTTCAGCATCGCGGTCTTCGCGGCGCTCGTCGGCCTGCTCCATGCGACGGGGCTCGGGCTGCAGATCCGCGCGGTCGCCCAGAATCGGGACATGGCGCGCGCGATGGGCGTACGCGGCTCGCGGATCGACGCGGTGACCTTCGGGCTCGGATCGGGGGTCGCGGGGCTCGCCGGCGTGGCGCTCAGCCAGCTGACCAACGTGGGGCCGAACCTCGGTCAGGCCCACATCGTCGACTCCTTCATGGTCGTCGTCTTCGGCGGCGTCGGGAACCTCTGGGGCACCCTCGTGGCGGGCCTCGGCCTCGGCATCGCGAACAAGTTCCTCGAGCCCTTCGCCGGCGCGGTGCTCGCGAAGATCGTCGTGCTCGTCTTCATCATCCTGTTCATCCAGAGAAGGCCCCGCGGATTGTTCCCCCAGAAGGGGCGCTCTGCCGGGGTGACGTGAGGATCATGCCGCTCTCGAAACGGATGGAGCTCGGGCGGACCGATCGCCTCGTCGTGCTGGGGCTCCTGGCGCTGATGCTGGGCGTGCCTGTGCTCAATCTCGCCCTGCCCGAGACGGCTCTGCTCCACGTCGACACGTTCACGGTCACGCTGCTCGGCAAGTACTTCTGCTATGCGATGCTCGCGATCGCCGTCGACCTCGTCTGGGGCTACTGCGGCATCCTGAGCCTCGGCCACGGGGCGTTCTTCGCCCTCGGCGGCTACGCGATGGGCATGTACCTGATGCGCCAGATCGGCGATCGTGGGGTCTACGGCAATCCGCTGCTGCCGGACTTCATGGTGTTCCTGAACTGGGACGCGCTGCCCTGGTACTGGTGGGGCTTCTCGAGCTTTCCCTTCGCGATGGCGATGGTCGTGGTCGTCCCGGCGCTGCTCGCCCTCGTCTTCGGCTTCTTCGCCTTCCGCGCGCGGGTCAACGGCGTCTATCTCTCGATCATCACGCAGGCGCTGACCTACGCGCTGCTGCTCGCCTTCTTCCGCAACGAGATGGGCTTCGGCGGCAACAACGGCCTCACCGACTTCAAGGAGCTCCTCGGCTTCGATCTCCAGTCCGACGCGACGCGCATGGCGCTCTTCGTGACGACCGTCGCCTGCCTGATCGGCGCCTACGTCGGCTGCCGCGCGATCGTCCGCTCGCGCTTCGGGCGGGTCGTCGTCGCGATCCGCGATGCGGAGGACCGCGCGCGCTTCCTCGGCTATCGCGTCGAGCACTACAAGCTCTTTATCTTCGTCGTCTCGGCGATCATTGCGTCGGTGTCGGGCGCGCTCTACGTGCCCCAGGTCGGCATCATCAATCCCGGGGAGTTCGCGCCGCTGGGCTCGATCGAGGTCGTGATCTGGGTCGCGATCGGCGGGCGAGGGACCCTCTTCGGCGCCATCGTCGGGGCGGTGCTCGTCAGCTTCGCGAAGAGCTGGTTCACCGGCCTCTTCCCGGAGGCCTGGCTCTTCGTGCTCGGCAGTCTCTTCGTGCTCGGGACCCTGTTCCTGCCGCGCGGTGTCGTCGGCATCCTCGAAAGGCCTTCGTCGTGAGTCCGCATCGCGAATCCGCTCCCCGGTCGGGGCCCGTCGTGCTGCCCGGTGCTCCGGGGCCCGATCTCCTGCACGGCGCGATCCTCTACCTCGACGGGGTGACGCTCAGCTTCGACGGCTTCCGCGCCCTCGATCGGCTGAGCCTCTCGATCGAGCGGGGCGAGCTGCGCTGCATCATCGGTCCGAACGGCGCCGGAAAGACGACGATGATGGACGTCGTGACCGGTCGGACTCGACCCGACGAGGGGCAGGTCTACTTCGATCGCAACGTCGATCTCCTCGCGCTGCGGGAGCCCGACATCGCGATGGCGGGCATCGGGCGGAAGTTCCAGAAGCCGACGGTCTTCGAGAACCTGCCGGTCTTCGAGAATCTCGAGCTCGCCATGAAGAAGCGCCGCGGCGTCTTCGCATCGCTCTTTGCACGCCTGGGCTCCGAGGAGCGCGATCGCATCGATGCGATGCTCGGGACGATCGGGCTCGCGGGCGAGCGCGGGGCCCGGGCGGGTGCGCTCTCCCACGGCCAGAAGCAGTGGCTCGAGATCGGGATGCTGCTGATGCAGGAGCCGCAGCTGCTGCTGGTCGACGAGCCGGTCGCTGGCATGACGCATCAGGAGACCGAGCGTACGGCGGAGCTGCTGGTCTCCCTCGCCGGGACGCATTCGGTCGTGGTCGTCGAGCACGACATGGCCTTCGTGCGTTCGATCGCACGGCGGGTGACCGTCCTGCACGAAGGGCGCGTGCTCGCCGAGGGCAGCATGGACGACGTGCAGAACGATCCCCGCGTCATCGAAGTCTATCTGGGGGCCTAGCCATTGGGCAGCGTGCTGAGTCTTCGCGGCGTGAATCAGTTCTACGGCGAGAGCCATACGCTCTGGGACGTCTCGTTCGAGGTCGACGAGGGCGCCTGTCTCTGTCTCATGGGCCGCAACGGCGTCGGCAAGACGACGACGCTGCGCTGCATCATGGGGCTCCAACGGATCCGCGACGGCGAGATCCTCTATCGCGGCGAATCGATCGCGCGGGAGCCTGCGGAGTCCCGGGCGACGCGCCGGATCGCCTACGTGCCGCAGGGGCGGGAGATCTTCCCGCGCCTCTCGGTCGAAGAGAATCTCCGGCTCGGGCTGGTCGCGAATCCCGGGGCGCGCGGTCGCCGCGCGCTGGATCGCGTGCTCGACACGTTCCCGGTCTTGCGGGACATGAAGCACCGGCGCGGCGGCGATCTCTCGGGTGGCCAGCAGCAGCAATTGGCCGTCGGCCGCGCCCTCGTGCTCGAGCCCGAGCTGCTCATCCTCGACGAGCCGACCGAGGGCATCCAGCCGAACATCGTCCACGAGATCGGGGACACCATCCGCCGCCTGAATCGGGACCTCGGCATGACCGTCCTGCTCGTCGAGCAGAAGCTGCCTCTGGCCCGGCGGGTGGCGGACCGGTTCCACATCCTCGACAAAGGTCGATCGGTCGCCGAGGGGGCGATCGAGGCCCTCGACGACGAGGTCGTGCGGCGCTTCCTGACCGTCTGAAGCCGCCCGTCCCGCCGCCGACCGGCTCCGGGTACCTCGTCGCGGGGCGCTCTGCCGGGTCTGGACCCGACGTGTGATCCGATCGGCCCGGGGGCTTTCCGAGAACGCCGTTTGCGGTCACTCTGAAACACGTTCAGAAACGCGAGATTGGGTCCCGCGCGGGACGAAGTGGGCGAGGTCGGACCCACTAGGGCTTGTGGTCCTCAGGGTCGGATGCCGCAAGATTTTGTGGATTTTGTGGTTGACGAACGATGCGGCGAAGGGCAAGTTGCCGAGCAACGGGGATGTGAGTTTCCTCCTGTAGCCTGGGGGGGTCGCAACTGGGTAGTTGCGGGGAGGAACACGAACTCGAGTGGAACGTCGCAGGGCCGCAGTCGTCGGAAGGGTTGCGGCAGACCGGTGAGCATCCAGACCACGCTTCGAATCGGGCTTCGTTCGCGGATCGTGCCTTGCGTACGATCGGGGCGACCGGGGTGCGGAGGCGGGGAGACGCGAGAGCGGCGCGGCCAGAGGGCCGGGCGGATCGATCCGGTGCCGGGTCCCGACCGGGACGAGACCAGGCGGGGAACCATTCACGGTTCGGGGGGCGTCGGGAGGATTCCCGACGCCCCACTCATCTAGACCACACATGCACCGACAGGCCGGGTCGCGGGGGTGCGACCTGGAGACACGTCGACGGATTTCGGGGGGGACGATGCAGACGGATCGGCGGCAGGACGGAGCGGCGGACGTGAAGGTCGGGCAGGACGGGCAGGACGGGCAGGACGGAAGGAAGCGCGGCGCGAACGCGGCGACCGGGGCATCGGAGACCGGACGAAGCGCCGGCGCGAGCCCGAAGGCGCGCGGCCTGCATATCGAGCGCCACTTCACGGATGGCCGAACGAGCCCCTTCGACACGGTCGAGTGGGAGCTGCGCTCCGCCGGCATCGCCAACGAGAAGGGCGAGACCGTCTTCGAGCAGACCGACGTCGAGATCCCGAAGAAATGGTCCCAGCTCGCGACCAACGTCGTCGTGTCGAAGTACTTCCGCGGCCACGTCGGGACCCCCGAGCGTGAGCGCAGCGTCAAGCAGCTGATTGGCCGCGTGGTCCGCAAGATCCGCGAGTGGGGCGAGACGGGCGGCTACTTCGCGACCCCCGCCGATGCCGACGCCTTCAGCGACGAGCTGACCTATCTCCTGGTCCATCAGAAGATGGCCTTCAACAGCCCCGTCTGGTTCAACCTCGGCGTCGAGGGCACGCCCCAGCAGGCCTCCGCGTGCTTCATCAACTCGGTGAACGACACGATGGAGTCGATCATGGACCTCGCGAAGACCGAGGCCATGCTCTTCAAGGGCGGCTCGGGGACGGGCAGCAACCTCTCGTCGATCCGCTCCTCGCGGGAGCTGCTCGCCGGCGGGGGCGTGGCTTCCGGCCCGGTCTCGTTCATGCGCGGCTTCGATGCCTTCGCGGGCGTCATCAAGTCGGGCGGCAAGACGCGCCGCGCGGCCAAGATGGTGATCCTGAACGTCGATCATCCCGACGTGATGGAGTTCATCAAGTGCAAGGCCGAGGAAGAGAAGAAGGCCTGGGCGCTGATCGAAGAGGGCTATGCCGGCGGCTTCAACGTGCCCGGCGGCGCCTACGACTCGGTCTTCTTCCAGAACGCGAACCACTCGGTGCGCGTCACCGACGAGTTCATGGAGCGCGCGGGGCGCAAGGACGCGTGGCAGACGAAGGCGGTCACGACGGGCGAGCCCGTCGAGCGGCTACAGGCCGAGGAGGTCCTGCGGACGATGGCCGAGGCGGCCCACGTCTGCGGGGATCCGGGCATCCAGTACGACTCGACGATCAACCGCTGGAACCCGGTCAAGAACTCGGGGCGCATCCACTCGAGCAATCCCTGCTCCGAGTACATGTTCCTCGACGACACGGCCTGCAACCTCGCCAGCCTGAACCTGATGACCTTCCTCGACGGCGAGGGGCGCTTCCAGGTCGAGGACTACCGGCGCGCCGCCGGCCTCACGATCCTCGGCCAGGAGATCCTGGTCGACTACGCCGACTACCCGACGCCGAAGATCGCCGAGAACAGCCATCTGTATCGACCGCTCGGCCTCGGCTACGCGAACCTCGGCGCGCTGCTCATGGCCTTCGGCCTGCCCTACGACAGCGATCAGGGCCGCAACCTCGCGGCTGCGCTGACCTCTCTGATGTGCGGCGAGGCGTATCGCATGAGCGCCGAGATCGCGGCGGCGATGGGGCCGTTCCTGCACTATGCGGAGAACCGCGAGCCCTTCCTGCAGGTGATCGAGATGCACCGCGACGCGGCCTACATGGTGCCGCCGTCGGGCGTGCCGAGCGACCTGATGAAGCTGTCCCGAAGGTCGTGGGACGAGGCGCTCGAGCTCGGCCAGCAGCACGGGTACAAGAACGGCCAGGTCACCGTGCTCGCACCGACCGGCACGATCGCCTTCATGATGGACTGCGACACGACCGGCGTGGAGCCCGACATCGCCCTCGTGAAGTACAAGAAGCTCGTCGGCGGCGGCTTCCTCAAGATCGTGAACCAGACCGTTCCGATGGCGCTCGCGAAGCTCGGCTACGGCCCGGCCGAGGTCGACGCGATCATCGCCCACATCGACACGCGGGAGACGATCGAGGGCGCGCCGGGTCTCAAGCCCGAGCATCTGCCGGTCTTCGATTGCGCCTTCCGGGCCCAGAACGGCGTGCGCTCGATCGACTGGATGGGCCACATCCGCATGATGGGCGCTGTCCAGCCCTTCCTCTCGGGTGCGATCTCGAAGACGGTCAACATGCCGACCGACGCGACCGTCGACGACGTCATGCAGGCCTACAGCGAGGGCTGGAAGCTCGGCTTGAAGGCGCTTGCCGTCTACCGCGACGGCAGCAAGCGGACCCAGCCGCTGAACGCCGGCCGGGACGTGACGGAGAAGAAGGCGGCCGTGCCGACGAACCTGGTCGAGCTCGACCAGTACCGCCCGCGACGCCGCAAGCTCGCCGACGAACACCGCGTGGCCTATACCCACAAGTTCTCGATCGCGGGCCACGAGGGCTATCTCACGACGGGCCTCTACGAGGACGGGCAGCCGGGCGAGATCTTCCTCAAGATGGCGAAGGAGGGGAGCACGGTCTCGGGCCTCATGGACACGATCGCGACCATGACGTCGATCGCGCTCCAGTACGGGGTTCCGCTGAAGGCGCTCGTCGACAAGTTCAGCCACACGCGGTTCGAGCCCTCGGGCTTCACGAACAACAAGAAGATCCCGATCGCGAAGTCCGTGATGGACTACGTCTTCCGCTACCTCGGCGATCGCTATCTCGCGATCGAGGAGACGAGCGAGGGCGCGGACGACTCGACGGGGCTGGCGCCGATCGCATTGCCGACGGCGAATCGGGCGAGCCTCGTCTCGGCGCACTCGTCGGGCACGCCCGCGGCGGCCGCCGGCGCGGTCGCCGGGGGGTCGGGGAGCGCCACGACGGACGCGAGCCACTCGCAGTCGACGCGCCAGGCTTCGAGCTTCGTCAACCAGGCCGACGCACCGTCCTGCATGGACTGCGGCTCGATCATGATCCGCAACGGCGCTTGCTACAAGTGCCCGAACTGCGGCAGCACGAGCGGCTGCAGCTGACGACCGATCGAGACGGATGCGCCCGGCGGGCCGAGGCGCAGGCCCGCGCGCAGCTCGGGCGAGGGGGTTCCGTGCGAAGAATCGAGAGCCAGGCGAGGGCAAGCCGGTCCGCCCGTGCCTGGCTCCCGCTCTTCCTGTTCGCGGTCGTTGCCTGCGCGGGCGGCTGCATCACGATCGACGTGCTCGGCGGCGGCGAAGAGGCCGCGCTGGTCGAGACCGTCGTCCGCGGCCGCGAGGGTCGCAAGATCCTGCTGCTCGACATCGACGGGGTGATCGGCGAGGTCGACCTCGCGGGCTCGTTCTTCGGTGGGCCGATGCTCGGGACGGCGGCGCGGATCGCGGAGGTCCTCGATCGGGCCCGCCAGGACGACGAGATCGCCGCCGTCCTGTTGCGCATCGACAGCCCGGGCGGCACCGCGACCGAGAGCGAGCAGGTTTATGAAGAGATCCTGCGCTTCCGGGAAGAGCGGCGTGTCCCGGTCGTGGCCCAGTTCCTCGGCACTGCGACGTCGGGCGCCTACTACGTCGCGATGGCGGCCGAGCGGATCCAGGCCCATCCGACGACGGTGACGGGCTCGATCGGCGTGATCTTCACGAGCCTCTCCTTCGCCGGCCTGATGGAGAAGCTCGGCGTCGAGGACCAGACGATCACCGGCGGCGAGTTCAAGGACGCGGGCTCCCCGTTCCGTCGGCTGACGCCGGCCGAGCGCGCCCAGCTCCAGGGCATCGTCGACGATCTGCACGCACGCTTCCGCGAGATCGTGAGCCGGGGGCGTCCGAAGCTCTCGTCCGAGCAGATCGCAGAGCTCGCGAGCGGCCGGGTCTTCAGCGCGCGGGAGGCCCTGGCGGCGGGGCTGGTCGACGGGATCGGCAATCTCGACGACGCGGTCGGTGACCTCGAGCGGCGCCTCGGCGGCGGACCGACGCGGGTCGTGACCTATCACCGGCCCCGGGAGATCCGACGGAACCTCTATACGCGCTCGGGAGCGGTGCCCCGGATCGAGGGCTCCGCGGCGCTCGGGAGCGAGGCGGCCGAGCTGATGGCGCTCCAGCGCCTCGATCGCCTCTTCGGCGAGCCGGGCTTCCACTACGTGTGGTGGCCAGGGGTGGGCTGGCCGGGGAGCCGCTAGTCGGGGCTCGAATCGCCGATCGCGTCGAGGGCGCGGTCCTTGACGAAGATCGCCGACTGGTCGCCGAGGTAGACGACCTCTCCGGACTGCAGGAAGCGGAATTCGTATCGGAGCATGATGCGCCGGGCGCCGACGCGGGTCCGCGTCTCCCTCGATTCGAGGGCGATCGGCGGCCCGATCCGCGCGACGCGCTTGAAGTCCGCGCGATGAATGCGATTGCCGAAGCCCGCCCAGCCCTCGTCCCAGCGACAGCCGTGGAACAGGAACGCGTGCAGGCAGCCGAGGCTGCCGGTCGCCATCAAGAGCTCGGCGGCGGAGACGTGGGCGGGGTGGAGCGCGCTCGTGCGCTGACTTCGCGCGAGCGGGAAGGGCCGCGTCGTCTCGAGCACCGCTTCGAGCGAGCGCGTCGCGTCGTCGACGCGGGTGAGCTCGTCGACGAAGAAGGCCTCTTCGGCGTAGAGGAACGTGTCGACGAAGCGCTGGAGCAGGTCGGGCGCGACGACTCGCCGGCTTCGCTCGGCGAGCGAAGAGAGCGGGCGGGGGTGTTCGGGCTCGAGCTTCGTCAAGGCGGGATCCCGGCGGCGTCGGGCCGCCCGGTGCGCGTCGCGACGCGACCGGGCGGCCGGCTCGATCTCAGCTCGCAGGCAGGGCGACGCGCAGGATGCGGTCGCCGGTGAACGAGCCGACGAAGAGCTCGCTGCCGACCTGCAGACCGACGGTGCCACCGCCCATCGGCGCGCCCGTGCTCTCGTAGACCGCTCCCAGCGGAGCCATCGTCTCCGCATCGAGGGCCTGGATCGCGAAGGGGACGGGACAGGCGCCCTGCTCGAGGTCGACGCAGGTGCTGAAATTCGTCGTCTCGAAGCCGTGGAGCGACGCGACGAGCAGCCGCTTGCCGTCCGGGGCCCAGGTCAGGTTGTCGGGCATCTTGATGGGGGCGGTCGCGAGGACCTGTCCCGTGGCGGCGTCGACCTTCCGGACCTCGTTCTGCATCGTGATGTTCACGAACAAGGTCTTGCCGTCGGCGGAGGCGGCGATGCCGTTGGTCATCACGCCCTCCGTTCCGTCGACCTTGCGATAGCCGCCCTGCGCGGTCCACGCGAAGACGTTGCCCGTCGGCGTCGTCGGGATCGACTCCGTGAAGTCCGAGGCACCGGAGATCGAAGCCATCTTCGACGTGAAGAAGTCGCCGTTCGGAAGGCCGACGACCTCGTTGAGCGACGCGTCGGGCGGAGCCAGCACGCAGCCCTTCCAGGCGACCTGCCAATCCCGGCCGGCGCCCGTGACCTCGAAGAACTCGATCGCTTCGCGGCCGAAATGCTGGACGACGAGCAGCGCGAGGCGGCCGTCGCTGCGGCGGACGAGGTCGATGCCGTGGGCGTTGAACTTGTCCTTCGGCGGCGCGGGACAGGTCGGATCGCCGAAGCCCGCTTCGGCGACGTCGGCATCCGAGCCCCCCGAGTAGATCGGAGTCGGGTTCTCGTCGGCGAGGGTGAACAGGACGAGGCTGCCCGGCTTGCGGACGACGCCGTCGCTGCCCATCGCGCCGTAGCCGCTGATCAGGAGCGCCTCGTTGCCGGGCAGCGCGACGATGTCTTCCGGGCTCTGGAACTTGCAGATCGGGCGGGCATTGTCCTTCGCGACGCAATCGAGGATCGGTCCCGGCGCCGCCATCGCCGTCGCGCCTTCCTCGGCCGGTGGCGCGCCCGACTCGGGCTTTTCGCAGCCGATCAGGAGCGCCGTGGCGAGCGCGGCGAGGAGGGCGGCGAGGGCGCCGCGGCGACGTTCGGGGCGGTCTCCGGTTGTTAGGCGATACGAGAGGGCGGGAGCGGGCGGTCTGTGCATCGGGAACCTCGATGATCGGGTGGGCTCGACGGGATCGGATGGGGGCGCCCTGAGTTGTAGTGGACGCGTCGGCGCAGAGGAAGCCCCGCTCGCTCGATGGCGCGTCGCCGCCCGCGGTGGGCGGCATCGCGTTGAGGTCGGGACTTCGGCCCCGCCGGATCAGGGAGGGGCGGTTGCGGGCGTCGCCGTGCGCGTCGAAGCGAGCAGGCGGCGAGCCCCGAGCAGGGCCTGGGTGCCGCTCCCCGCGCAGACGAGGGCGGCGAGGGCGAGAGACCAGCGCACGGCGCCGTCGCCGAGCCGCGGTGCGAGGACGTCGTTCGCGACGCCGACGAGGGTCGGACCGAGTCCCTGTCCGACGAGGGTGAGGACCATCAGGTTCAGGGCGGCGGCGGTGGCGCGGGTCGACGGTCGCGCGAGCTCCTGGATCGCCGCGTGCATGCCCGGGATGGCGATGCCCGAGAGGAAGGCCGAGGTCGCGAGTCCGAGGAGGGCGAGGGTCCGCGACGGCGCGAACAGGAAGAGCAGCGACAGCGGCGCATAGGCGACGCTCGCGGCGCCGGGCAGGCGCAGCAGCCAGCGGCGATCGCTCGCCGCGAGGCGGTCGGTCACGAATCCGCCGACGATCACGCCGAGGGCGGAGAACGAGGCGCTCCCGAAGGCGAGCAGGGTACCGGCCTCGCGTGGCGCCATCTGGTGGACGCGGGCGAGATAGGCGGGGTTCCACATCGCGGCGGCGCTGTGCGACAGGGAATGCAGCGCGAAGGCGGTGACCACGAAGCGATAGGCGGGCTCGGAGAAGAGCTGGCGGATCGCTTCGCGCGTCGTGACGGGCGCGGCCGGGCTCGCGTCGAACCGGCCCCGGCGCGGCTCGCGGATGGTCAGTCGGACGAGGACGGCGAGGGCGATGCCGGGCGCGCCGAGCGCCACGAAGACCCCGCGCCAACCCCAGAGCTCGAGGATGTAGCCGCCGACCAGATACGAGAGCACGACCCCGACGCTCGCACCGACCGAATAGATCGCGAGGGCACGCGCGCGCCGCTCGGGCGGGAAGTAGTCGGCGATGAGCGCCTGGGCCGTCGGCGTTCCCGCCGCCTCGCCGACGCCGATGCCGAGGCGGGCGATCACGAGCTGCGCGAAGGTCGTCGTCAAGCCCGAGACGAGGGTCAGCACGCTCCAGGCGCCGAGGCCGACCGCGAGGATCGTCCGCCGGCTCCCACGGTCGGCGAGGCGCGCGATCGGGATCCCGGCCGCGGCGAAGAAGAGTGCGAAGGAGAGGCCGGAGGCGAGCCCCATCCAGGTATCCGAGATCTCGAACTCCTGCTTGATCGGCTCGATCAGCATCCCGAAGATCTGTCGATCCACGAGGGCGAAGACGCCGACCAGGAAGAGTACGAAGAGGACGTAGCGCCCGTAGGCGGGCGAGATCGCATCGCGATCGGCGGTCTCGAGCACTCCCGCTCCCTCGTCCTTCCGCGCGATCCCGCGCCCGTACTGCGAATCGGAGCGGGTCAGACCCGCGCGTTCGGTCCATCCGCTCCCGCGGCTCTCGCGAGCATAGGCGAGCGCGACGTCATTTCGGCAGGGGGCGGATCGGCAGGCGATCGCCGGGGGTCTCGAAGAGGCCGTCGAGCTCGTCGGCGAGGACCTTCGACCGCGCGAGCACGGCCCGCCAGCGCCGGATGCGGTCGGCGGTCGACAGCGACAGGAAGTCGTTGCGGTCGGGCACCTTCGCGCCGGGCAGGCTCGTGACGAAGTCGTCGCCCGGGGCGACGAGCACGACGTCGTCGAGGTCGCGGCCACGCGGCGCGCGCCACGGGAGGAGCTGATCGAACCAGCCCGGCGTGATCCGGTCGAAGAAATGCGGGTAGAGGACGAGCCCCGATCGGCGCCGGAAGGCGAAGTCGAAGTGGTAGTCGAGCAATCCGCCGTCGAAGAGCGTGCCCGAGATGCCGGGGACGTCGCGGACCCCGGCCATCACGAGCGGGATCGAGCCGCTCGCGAGCAGGGCCTTCGCCACGTTCGTCGGCGTGAGCGGAATCGGCCGGGTCGGCAGGTCGACGAACTCGACCGAGGCCTCGCCCGCCGCGAACAGGACGCGCTCGAAGGCGCGTCCGAGCGCCCGTCTCGAGACCGCATTGGCGGCCGCCGCGACGGCGAGGGCGATCTGGAAGCGCGCCCCCCGATCCCGGCCCGTCTCGCGCCGGGGGCGGGACGCGACGAAATGCGAGCGGATCGTCGGGTTCGCGGCGATCTCGAAGGCGCCCGCTTCGCCGAGGAGCTCGGCGAGGATCCGCTCGCTGACCCGCGAGATCGCCTCGGGCGAAGGGACGCCTTCATAGGCCTGCTCGACGTACCCCGAGGCGAAGCGCGCGAGTGCGGCGTGGGGATCGGCTTGCGCGAAGCAGGCGTGACGGAAGCTGCCGATCGAGGAGCCGAGGGTATCGAGCGGCGTCCTGCGCGGTCGGACGACGCGTTCGATCAGGACGTCGTCGAGGTGTCGGAGCACGAGCCATTTGGGCCCGCCCGACGCGCCGACGAGCGTGTCGAAGAGCCCGCCGTGGAGGCCCTCCTCGCGCAGGCGCGCCGCGGCGCGCGCGCCTGCGCGAAGGACCAGGGAGCGAGGCGAGTCCGCCCGCGGCAATTCCGCGCCTCACATCTGCGTGTAGTCGGGCCCCTCGCCGCCCTGCGGCGTCGTCCAGGTGATGATCTGGTAGGGATCGGCGATGTCGCAGGTCTTGCAGTGGACGCAGTTCTCGTGGTGGATGAAGAGCTCCTTCGCCCCGGGCTTGCCCGGTACGTCGATCATCTCGTACACCGCCGCCGGGCAGAACTTCTCGCACGGGTTGCCGTAATCGGTCCGGCAGCTCGTGGCGCAGACGTTCGTGTCGGCGACCTTGAGATGGGGCTGCTGATCCGCCTCGTGCTGCGTCCCCGAGAAGCCGACCAGATGCTCCTTCGAGAAGGTCAGCACGCCGTCCGGGACGAAGGGCGGTCGATCGCGAACCTCCTTCGGCATCTCCCAGATCTTCTTCATCGCCGCATGCGAGGGGTGGGTCTTGATGAAGGGGATGAGGCCGCGGCCCTTCGTGATCAGCATCAGCGGGATGTTGATCGCCATGCCGAAGAGCGGCGCGATCTCGTTCGAGCCCGTGAAGTTGCGGCCCTCGAGATGCTCGTCGTAGGCCCAGCTCTGCTTGAAGCGCTCGGCGTAGCCGCCGAGGGTCTTCGCGCTGTAGTCGCGCTGCGCGAGGGCGTCGACCAGGGTCTCCGCCGCGAGCATGCCCGATTTGATGGCCATGTGGATGCCGGCCAGCTTCATGATGTTGAGCATCGAGGCCGAGTCTCCGACGATCATCGCGCCGTTCGTGTAGAGCTTCGGCATCGCATGCAGGCCACCGGTCGGGATGCACTTCGCGCCGTAGCGCACGAGCTCCGCGCCCCGTCGAGCAGGTCGCGCATGAAGGGCGAATCGCGCTTGAACTCCTGAGCGGCGCGGTGCGGATCGTTGGTCGGATCTTCCGACGACAGCGACGTCACGTATCCGAAGGACACGAGGTCGTCCTTCATGTCGTAGAGCCACATGCCGTTGATCTGGTTGAAGAAGTCCGGGAACATCGAGCCGTGGACGACGCGTCCGGGCTGATGCTTCTCCGGCTTGACGCGCCAGATCTCCTTGATGCCGGTCTCGTAGGTCTGCGGATTCTGGCCCTCGAGTCCGAAGCGCTCGATCAGCTGCTTGGTGCACGAACCGCGCACGCCCTCGCCGAGCACGGTCACGCCCGCGAAGATGTCCATGCCGGGCTGGTAGTTCGCCTTCGGCTTGCCGTCCTTGCCGATGCCCATGTCGCCGGTCCGGACGCCGATCACGCGGTCGCCCTCGGTCAGGACCTCCGCGGCCGCGAAGCCGGGATAGATCTCGACCCCGACCTCCTCGCACTTCGCCGCGAGCCATTTCACGACGTTCGAGAGCGAGACGACGTGGTAGCCCTTCTTCTGGAACATGGGCGGCGTGACGGGGGACTTGATCGTGCCCTTGCGGGTGAACAGCCAGAAATAGTCCTGGCTGCAGGTGTACTCGATCGGGAAGCCCTGCTCCTTGTAGTCGGGCATGAGCTCCTTGATCGCCTTCGGGTTCATGACGCCCCCGGAGAGCTGATGGTCGCCGACGCCGGCGGCCTTCTCGATCACGAGGATCGAGGGCGTCTCGATCGGCGCCTTTCCGGTCGTGGCACAGGCGGCATTATGAGCTTCGACCTGCTTCATGAGGTGATAAGCGGAGGCGAGGGTCGCCGGGCCGGCGCCCACGAAGAGGATGTCGACCTCCATGCTCTCGCGTTCGGGTTGGGTCATCGCACAGCTTCCTTTCGGAGGGAATTCGGGTGGACCGGAACTTAGGAGACGGGGCGCGGCCGAACAACCGATTCTTCCATTGGCCTGCGGATCGCCGTCTCCTATTCTGGGCGGCCGCGTGCCCAGGCGGCCCGCTTCTCTCCACCCGGTCGGTCCGGTCACGTGCCCTTCGGCTCCGAGGACGGTGCATTGAGTGCTGCGAGCCGCGATCCGGCAGGTCGATCGGCCGACTTCGTCCAGCTCCTGCGCGAGTTCCTTTCGGGGTACACCGCCTTCGCGGACCTGTTCGCCCGCTGCGGCAGTCAGGAGATCCCGTTCGCCCGGATCCGGGAGCTCGTCGGTGACGACGAGGGGACCGTGCTCTTCCGGATGAAGGAGAAGAGCCACGCGCTCTTCCGCACGGACGAGTTCGCGAGCGAGGTCGTGCGGCACGAAGCGCTCTTCGACCTCGCCCTCGGCTCGCTCTTCCACGAAGCGATGAAGCTGCGCGAGAGCCTCTACCAGCGCGAGGTCTACGGGCCGCGCGTCGCCCAGCTGCGCGAGGCGGCCGACGAGCAGTCCGAGGCGCTGATCGTCGAATTCGATCGCATCCTCGGCAAGAGCGTCGCACGGCTCGACGAGGTGGTGGCCGAGGTCCGGGTCCTGCTCGCACAGACCCGCGATCAGCTTCGCCGCCTCCTGCTCGAACGCGCCGGCGACCGGCGGGTCACGCGCTGCCTGCTGAGCCGCCGGGAGCAGGTGGACTCGACCTTCGCGGAGGGGCTCGACGGACTGCTCAAGGCGATGCACGGCAACACGGCGACGGGCCTGGTCGAGGGGGCGAGGGCTCTGCTCGAGAGCGCCTATTACGTCGAGGCGATCGCGACGCTCCGGCGGGCGAAGAGCGAGGTCGAGGCGCCGCTCCAGGAGATCCGCCAGCTCGAGCTGTATGCCGAAGGCATGCAGGCCGTGCTCGACGGTCGCTATGCGAGCTCGATCGAAGCCCTGACCGAATGGGCCGACTCGGAGGGCCATCTGCTCGAGCGGGATTTCGCGCGGCTCGCGGGCTCAGTGCTCGGCCGCCTGGGGCCGCTCCTGCGCGACGATCCGGATCCGTCGACCTGGATCGCTCGGGCTCGAGCGCTGCAACAGCGCATGGACGGGGGAGGCTCCGATCGGGAGGGCTAGGCCGCCGCGCCGACCGGGCGGCGGGATCGCCCGTGCAGGAACAGGATCGTCCCGACGACGACGATCGCGATTCCGATCCACTGGGCTTCCGACAGATCGAGGGCGACTCGCGCGTTGAGCCGCCAGTGCTCGACGACTGCCCGTCCGATGCCGTTCAGGATCAGATACTCGCCCATCAACGACGGGCTGCGGCGCCGACGCCACCAGAGCCATCCGCTCACGCCCGTCAGCCAGGCTGCTTCGTAGAGCATCGTCGGATGGACCGGGTAGTCGACCGGGGGGAGACCTTCGGGAAAGGCGACGCCCCACGGCAGGTCGGTCGCCCGACCGTAGTCGTCGCCGACCAGGAAGCAGCCCACCCGGCCGAGCGCCTGACCGACCGCGAGCGAGATCGCCGCGGCGTTGGCGAAGGGAATGGCCGGAACGCCCAGCGAGCGACACCCGATGTAGCCGCCCAGATAGCCGCCCATCAGGCCGCCGTAGAAGACGAGCCCGCCGCGCGAGAGCAGCGAGTCCCAGAACGGCACGCCTTCGCGCCACCAGAAGTCGAGCGCGTAATAGAGCTTCGCGCCGAAAACGCCGCCCAGCATGATGAAGATCAGGAGATTCGCGGTGTGCTCCGGATCGAGCCCCTCCTCGCGCATGCGGGGCAGGGCGATCCAGTATCCGACGAGGAAGCCGATCGCCATCATCACGCCGAAGCTGCTGATCGGCCAACCGAGGATCGGGAGATGGAAGAGAATCGGATACATCGCGCCTCGCGTGCGCCGCACGGTACGCGAGCCGGCCCGCACGGGCAAACGCACGCTCGGGTGCGTGGCTCGCATGGACACTGCCTTGTATTCTCGCGCTCGAGGCAGGGCATCCGGCCCGGGGGCAAGAGGGCATGCGAAGCCACCGACACGAGGGCCCGTTCGTCGTCACGCGATCCCGGAGACCGTCTTCGCTCGGCCTGCGCCACGTGGCCACGTGGGGACTGGTCGTGTTGGCGGTGCTGTTGCTCTTCGACCGCGCACCGGGCGAGCAGGGCGCCGAATCGGCGGCCGAGGCGGATCCGGTCGAAGCGGCTCGGCCGGCGGTGACCGCGGCGCTGGTCGACCACCTGCGCAGTCGCAACGGATCCCTGTCCGGGGAGGAGCAACGGCGGGTGGTCGAGGCGGTGCTGCGCAGCAGCCGACGCCACGCGCTCGATCCCTACCTCGTGACCGCGGTGCTGCTGGTCGAGAGCGATGCGCGGCCCTGGGCGGAGAGTGGCAAGGGCGCGATCGGCCTGATGCAGGTCATGCCGCACATGGCGGAGAAGCTCCCGCTCGCCGGGAATCTCGCGACGATCGAGAGCAACGTCGAGGCCGGCTGCTACATCCTGGCCGACAACATCCGGCGGCTCGGGGAGGCGCAGGGGATCTCCTCCTATTTCTGGGGGCGTCACATCCGGGGCGACGCCTATCTCGAGAAGGTCGAGCGGGCGCGCGAGCGGGTGCGCGATTCGAGCCCCTCCTGAATGGAAAACTTCGTCCTGCGCCGAGAGGGTCGGATCGCGCTTTCCGACCGCGGCGAGCGCTACCGCTATGCGTGGCTTCCGCCGGCCCCGCGGCGCGCGATGATCCTCGTGCACGGCTACGCCGAGCACGCGGGCCGATACGACGCGATGGCGACGTGGTTCGCCGCCCGGGGCTTCGCCGTCCACGCCTACGATCAGGCCGGCCACGGCCGCACACGTGGACCTCGGGGCCATGTCGACCGATTCGAGCGCCTGCTCGACGAGCTCTCGCGATTCGTCGAGCAGATCGCCGCGGACCATCCGGGCCTTCCGATCGCGCTCGTCGGCCACAGCATGGGCGGCCTCGTCGTGGCGGCGACCGCCGTGTTCCGGCGCCCGGCAGTCGAGTGGATCGTGCTGTCCGGGGCCCTGCTCGAGATGCCGACGGCGGGCTCCTTCGATCGCCGCCTCCGGCTCCTCGCCGCCCGCTTCCTCTCGGCGATCGCACCGCGCATCGGTCTCTCGACGGGCCTCGACGCAGCGGGGCTCTCGCGGGATCCCGAGGTCGTTCGCCGCTATCTCGAAGATCCGTACGTGAAGGATCGGATGTCCGCGCGCTTCGCGGCGGGGCTCGCCGGGATGGTGGAGCGGGTCGCGAGCTCGGCCGACCGGGTCGAGCGCCCCATTCTCGTCCTGCATGGCGGCGACGATCCGATCTGTCCCGTCTCGGGGAGTCGTCGTTTCCACGCCGGCCTCGATCCGGCGATCGCGAACAGGAGTCGGCTTTCGGTCTATCCTGGGCTGCGCCACGAGATCTTCAACGAGCCCGAACACGAAGCGATCTGGCGCGAGGTGCTCGAATGGATGGGCGAATGAGCGCTCCCCGCCCCCGCTTCGAGGGGGACGACGACGAGAGGTCGGATGGAACACGGACCATGGGGTGGATGAGGAGACCGGGTTGGACGAGCTGACGCATCTCGACGCGCAGGGTCGGGCGCGCATGGTCGACGTGGGGGGCAAGGCGATCACGCGGCGCGTGTGTGTCGCGCGCGGTTCGGTGCAGATGGCGAAGGCGACACTCGCCCGCATCGTCGAGGGACGCATCGCGAAGGGCGACGTGCTCGCGACGGCGCGCATCGCCGGGATCCAGGCCGCGAAGCGGACGTCGGAATGGATTCCGCTCGCCCACCCGATGCCGATCGATTCCGTGGAGGTCGTGCTCGAGCCGTCGCCGGCCGGGGATGCGCTCTGGATCGAAGCGCGCGTCCAGGCGCATTGGCGCACAGGGGTCGAGATGGAGGCGCTCGTCGCCGTCTCGGCCGCGGGGCTGACCGTCTACGACATGTGCAAGGCGATCGACCGCGAGATGGTCGTCGATCGGATCCGCCTGGTGGCGAAGCAGGGCGGCAAGAGCGGAACCTTCCTGCGCAGCGGGGAAGCCGATGTCGCGCTCGAGAGCGATCGAGGAGGGAGCCATGAGTAGTCGGGCCAGGGAAAAGGGGCGATCCTTCCGGTTGCCCGGGCAGGCAGGCGCGGGCGTCGGCCGATCCCAAGGGGACCCGGCGAAGGGCCGCGGCTCCTTGCATCGCCTCGGGAGTGGCGCTTCGTGAGCGGACCCCAATCGGATGTTCCGGTCGGAACGGCCGAGCCCTCTCCGGAACCCGCGCACGAAAAGCGGGGTCTGTCGGCGGAGAGGCGACCCATGACCTACGAATTCGTCGAGCGAGGGACCATGGTACGGGGCACGAATCCATTGGCGCGCGAGCATTCCGGTCCACGTGTCGTCGTCGAGGATCGGGAGCGGGAGCGCGTCGCCCGGTGGCAGGGCGGCGACGAGAAGGCCTTCGAAGAGCTGATCGAGCGCCATCAACAGCGGGTCTACCGGCTTCTCTATCGCATGATGGGCAACCGCGAAGATGCCGAGGATCTGACCCAGGAGACCTTCCTGAGTCTCCACCGCCATGGGCATCGCTTTCGTTCCGAATCGCGCTTCTCGACCTTCATCTACCGCGTGGCCGCGAATGCCGCGCTCAATCGACGCCGCGCGCTCGGACGGGGGCGCTCACGGGTCGAGAAGCTGAAGACGCGCAACGACGCGGGAGACGACCTGCCGAGTGCGCCGCGTGATCCGGAGGACGCGATGCTCGGGGGGGAGCTGTCGGAGCACGTCCGAGTGGCGCTCGAGACGCTCTCGCCCGCGCTGCGGATGCCGGTCGTCCTGTACGACATCGAGGGGCTCGCCTACGGCGAGATCGCGAAGGTGCTGGGCGTCGCCGAGGGCACCGTCAAATCGCGGATCCATCGCGCGAGACAGGCGCTGCGCGAAGAGCTGAAGGGACTGCTGGGCTCCGGTCCGGCGATCGAGGGTATCTGACGTGAATCATGCCGTGCTGACCGAACACCTGGCCGACTACCTCGAGGGCGACCTCGCCCTCGACAAGCGTGCGCTCGTCGATGCGCATCTCGACAGCTGCGAGATCTGCGCGCAAGAGGTCCGTGAGATGCAGCAGACGATCCGTCTGTTGCGGGCGCTCCCCCAGCCCGAAGTGCCGCCGATGATCGCCGCCAACGTGATGCGGCGGATTCGAGCGGGCGAGACCCGGCCGAGCCTCTTCGAGCGCGCGCAGCGCATCTTCGGGGGCGTGCTCGAGCCGAGCTTCGTCCTGCCGGCTTCGGCCGTCGCGGTGGCCGCCCTGGTGTTCGTCGTGATCCAGGGCGGAGGGCCGCTCTCGCGTTCACTCCTCGCGGAAGAGGGCGCCGCGGCGGTGGTGGTCCGGGAGGACGAGATGGCCGGGCTCGCGGCGGAAGCGGAGCTGGGCGCGCAGCTCGCCGCACAGGAGGTCGATCGGACCTTCGGCGCTTCGGCCGTCGAGGAGACCGACGAGGCGCCTCGGGTCCGCGACCGGCTGGAGACCTCGCGCGAATCGGCCGTCGCGGCATCGACTCCGGCTTCCGCGCCGATGCCGATCGAGGAGCCTTCGGTCGAGCGATCGACTGGCGATGCCGAGCCGGCGACGGCGCTCGCGGCGCGCGACCCGATGGCGGGCCTGCCTTGGGCATCGCCGCGACGTCGGCCTGCGAACTCGCCGAGCCGGCGCGCGGAAGCATTCTTCGGAAACGGGGGCCTCGCGCAGGGCTTCGCCAGCGATGTCTCCGGGCCGGCGACGGGGTTTGCGACTCGCTCATCGGGGGACGGGGCGACGGCCGTGCCCGTCACGCTCTCGCGGCGCACGTCTGGGGATCCGACTTTGGCCGCCGACGCAGGCGGCGAGGATCCGCGCGACGTCTGGCTCGCGCGCGCCCTCGAACATCCCGCGGAGTTCGCACGCTACATCGCTCGCCACAATCTCGCGGAGCAGGAGCTCTGGGTCGAACGACTCGGCGAGCGGGCAGAGTCGCGCGGACTCCTCGGCGAGCTGATCGAGGCCCTGCGCTCGGCGGGGGACGAGAAGGCTTCCTGGCTGGCCGACGATTTCGCGGCTCAGGCGAGTGATGCGGCATCGGGTGCGGCGCCTGCGGAGGTCGACGAGTCGGGCGCCGAATCGAGTCGATGAGCCCAGCTTGCACTCGAGAAGGCCGTTGGCGAGATGCCTCCTCGCGTTCATACCCGGTGAACGCGCGTACGCTGCGGGCTCAGCATGGATCGAGTCGGGAGAATGCGTGCTCCATGTGAGGAGTACGCCCGGTGGACGATCCGACCTGTCCCTCGGTGAGGGATGTCGGGACCGATCGGCGAGGGGATGATTGCCCTCGGCGGGCCCGGTCCGAATGGCCCCGGGAGCGCATGCATCGCGATGGTCCGCGCGGCCTCGGTGAGGTCGATCTGCTCGCCCTCGTGCTGCGGACCGGGGATCGCAGCCGCGACGCCTGGACGCTGGCCCGGCAGCTCCTCGCCCGGTGCGGCAGCCTCGCGGCGCTGGCCGAGCTCTCTCCGGGCGCGCTCGAAGCCGTGCCCGGGGTGGGGCCTGCGAAATCAGCGAGTCTGGCGGCGGCTCTCGAGCTCGGCCGGCGTCTTGCGTCGGTGCCTCTCGTCCGAGGCCAGGCCATCCATTCGCCCGACGAAGTCCAGCGTCATTTCGCGCCTCGTTTTCGCGGGCGGCCGAAGGAGTCCTTTCATGTCCTGCTGCTCGACGCCCGCCACCGACTGATGTCGATCGACGAGGTCTCCGTCGGAACCTTGACCGCGAGCCTCGTCCATCCACGGGAGGTCTTCCGCGAGGCGATCCGGCAGGCGGCCGCGGCGCTGCTCCTGGTCCACCACCACCCGAGCGGTGATCCGAGCCCGAGCCCCGAAGACCGCTCGGTCACCGACCGACTTTCGGCCGCCGGTCGCCTGCTCGGGATTGCCGTGGTGGATCACGTCATCGTTGCGGAGGGAGGCTTCTACAGCTTCCAACAGGCGGGATGCCTGGACGCATCCGCCCTGAGCTGATGCAGGCGGAGCGGCCTGGTCGGTCCGCCTCGAATGGCCAGTCTGCCCCTCGGGACATCCGATTTCCCGGCCGCGTCGTGATCGGACGGCTCAAGACCGCGCAGGGAATCGGACGATAGACGGACGAGCCGGTCCGCCGCGTCGACGCGGTCGGGTCCGGGCTACCCGCCCATCGGCAGGGAGATCAAGTGATGTCGAAGATCAGCCTCGACGGGGACGGGATGGCAGAAGGCCGATCGCCCGTCGATGCCGCGTCGTCCGATCGCCGACGCGCGAATCGGAGCGACCTGACCGTGCGGATCGACTACGCGACGGTCGACGAGATCTTCTCGGAGTTCACCCGCGACATCAACGAGGGTGGCCTCTTCATCGAAACCGAAAAGCCGCATCTGCCCGGTACGGAAGTGTCGATGCAGTTTCATCTGCCCGGCAGCGACGAGGTCGTGGAGACGGTCGGCCGGGTCGTCCGAGTCTCCCGCGGCGGCGCGGGTGTCCCGCCCGGCATGGGCATCGAGTTCGATGAGCTGAAGCCCGACGACCGGAAGAAGATCGATCGAATCGTCCGCGCGCTCCGCTCGAGCAGCGGACGCTAGGACGGCTCGGTCGTCCCCCCGTCGAGAACGGGATGTCGTCTAGAACGGGATGTCGTCGTCCATCGGGGGCGCGCTGGCCGAATGCGGCACGTCGGACCCGCGCGTGCTCGGGCCCTCCGAATAACCGCCGCCCGAGCCGGCCTCGCCGCCGGCGCTGCCCCCGCGCGCGCCGATGAAATTCACCGTCGTCGCGTTGATCTCGGTCGTGTACCGCTTGTTGCCATCCTTGTCTTCCCACTCGCGCGTCTGGATCCGACCCTCGACGTAGACCGTCCGGCCCTTGGCCAGGTACTGATGGCACAGCTCGCCGACCCGGCCCCAGGCGACGATTCGATGCCACTCGGTCCGCTCGACGCGCTCGCCGTTCTTGTCCGTCCAGTTCTCGCTGGTCGCGAGCGTGAAATTGCAGACGGTCTGACCGTTCTGCGTCTTCCGCAGTTCAGGATCCCGACCGAGATTGCCGACGAGAATGGCTTTGTTGACGCCTGCCATGCTGAACGCTCCATCCGGGACGGGTTGGCCTGGAAACGGGGTGGGGAAAGGCAACGCGAAGTGTCCCGTCGCCGTGTGAGGGCGTCAAGGCATGAACGCGCGGACCCTTTGCGTGAAGGGGGGGGGACGTTATCTTGCTTCGATTCTCCTCTCCGGGGGGTGAGGGAATGAAGATCCATCGTGTGCGTATCATGGCATCCGCTCGGGATGCCCGGATCGGGTTCGTCCGGAACCCGACGGCCGTCCTCTCGGACGGGCGTGCGCGCCGTGCTGCGCCCCGGCGCCGGGAAGTCCAGCATGGCTAGAGCGTCGGCTCGATCGCGTTCGAAGCGGGGTGGGGGTCGAGGCGCTCGAGAGGTCGAGGTCGACGCGGACGAGTCCGCGGTGATGGTCGGTGCGGGCTCCGAGCTGCTCGGGCTCGGCCTGATCGCCTTCTCGCTCCTCGCCACCCTGGCGCTCGCCACGTATTCGTCCTCCGACCCGATCGCGAGCCTCGTCGACGTTTCCAACGGTGCCGGCCCCGTCGGCGCCACGGTCGCGGGTCTCCTGATGCATCTGCTCGGCGGCGGTGCCTTCGTGCTCGTCGCGGGCACCGCGTTCCTGGGCGGCCGATTGCTGATGAGCCTCGGCCTTCCCGGGCTCTTCTCCCGCTTCTGGCTCGGCATGCTGGCCCTGATTCCGACCGCCGCGGCACTTCCCCTGCTGCTCTTCGAGCTCGCGCCGGGTCAGCTGCCCTGGATCGAGCCGGGCTGGCTCGGGACGGAATGGTCACGACTCCAGGCCCTGCTTTTCGGCAGCGCCGGAGCCTTGATCCTGACGAGCCTGCTGCTCGTGGTCGGCGTCCTGGCGCTGACCGGAATCTCGGTGGGGGCCACGCTCGGCGCGATCGGCAGCGTGGGCGCCTGGATCTTTGATCGGGTCCTGTGGGCGGCGGACGAGCTGGTCCCCTTGCTCGATCGCGCCCTCGATGCCCTCGGGCGCGGCCTTTCGGTCCTGCGGGAGAGCCTCGTTCACGAAGGCGCGCGGGCCCGTGAGTCGATGAACGGATTGCTCGTCCGACGCGCCCAGAAGGAGCGGCGGGCGAGGGTGGTGGAGCGACGCGGACCCGGATTCTCCCCCGAAGACGAGCTGCGCGACGCCGAGGAGAGTCTCGACCCGGTCTCGGTCCTCGAAGACGAAGAGGACGAGGAGGGCGCCGAGGCCGAGGTCCCGCGACCGCCGCGCAAGCTGCGAGCCCAGGAAGAGCCCGACATCGTCGACCACGACGAGCAGCGGCGGAAGAAGCGAAAGCCCGAGCAGGAGGCCTTCCGCTTCAACGAAGACGGCCACAAGGGCCCGTTCAAGCTGCCCGACCTCTCGATCTTCTCGGCGACGCCGGAAGGGGAGCGCTCCTACGACCGCGATTCGCTGATCATGAACTCGAAGATCCTCGAGAAGAAGCTCGCGGACTTCGGTGTGCAGGGGCGTGTCGTGCGGGTGCATCCCGGGCCCGTGATCACGATGTACGAGTACGAGCCGGCGCCGGGCATCAAGGTGAACAAGATCGTCGGGCTGACCGACGATCTCACGATGGCGTTGCGTGCGATCTCGATCCGCATCATCGCGCCGCTGCCGGGCAAGTCGGTGGTCGGCATCGAGGTACCGAATCCGCGGCGCGAGACGGTCTACCTGCGCGAGATCCTGGATTCGGAGAGCTTCCGCAAGAGCCGCGGTGTGCTCACCGTCGCGATGGGGAAGGACATCTTCGGCAATTCCGTGACCTCGGATCTCGCCAAGATGCCGCATCTGCTGGTGGCGGGCTCGACGGGGACGGGCAAGAGCGTGTTCCTGAACGCGTTCCTCTGCTCGCTGCTGTGTCGCGCGACGCCGAACGAGCTCAAGCTCCTGATGGTCGACCCGAAGATGCTCGAGCTCTCGATCTACGACGGCATTCCGCATCTGATCGCGGACGTCGTGACGAGCCCGAAGCGGGCGGCGGCGGCGCTGCAGGGCGTCGTCCGGAAGATGGAAGAGCGCTACCAGATGATGAGCGCGACCGGCGTGCGCAACATCGATCAGTTCAACGAGAAGGCGCGCAAGTGCATCGCCGCCGGCGACGAGACCTTCCAGCTGAAGCCGCGCCCCGGCCAGACGGAAGGTGACGAGATCGAGTGGCAGGAGCTGCCCTACATCGTCGTCGTGATCGACGAGCTCGCCGATCTCATGATGTCCTCGGCCAAGGAGGTGGAGGAGTCGCTCCAGCGCCTCGCCCAGATGGCCCGGGCGTCGGGCATCCATCTCGTGCTCGCGACCCAGCGCCCGAGCGTCGACGTCCTTACCGGCGTCATCAAGGCGAACTTCCCCGCCCGCGTTTCCTTCCAGGTTTCCTCGGGCACCGACAGCCGAACCATCCTCGACCAGAAGGGCGCCGACGACCTGCTCGGCATGGGCGACATGCTGTTCCTGCCGCCGGGCTCGGCGGTGCTCCAGCGCATCCACGGGCCCTTCGTGACCGAGACCGAGGTCCACGATCTCGTCGCCTTCCTGAAGGGGCAGGGCCGGCCGGTCTTCGACGAGGACCTCGTCAAGGCCGATTCCGAGGCGGAGAAGGTCGAGAGCCGCGGCGAAGAGGTCGACGAGATGTTCGACCAGGCGGTGTCGATCGTGGCCGAGACGCGCAATGCGTCGATTTCCTACGTCCAGCGTCGACTCAAGATCGGATACAACCGCGCGGCCCGGATCATCGAGCAGATGGAACAAGACGGTATGATCGGACCCCAGATCGGTGCGAAGGGGCGCGAGGTCTACCTGCCGGCGCCCGATCGCGAGGAAGACTAGCGGCAACGGGGCACGGCTCGTCCACCGGCGAGCCCGCATGGAACGAGACGACGTGACCCACGGACTTTCTTCGGCGACCAGGGAGCGGGACGGCGTGGAAGGCCAGGGACCCGGAGCCGGAGCGACGAGGCCGCATTCCACCGCCCTGCGCGGCGCTCTCGGGCGCGCGGCCCGGATATGCGTCGTCGTCGCGTGGATGTCGACCGCGACCGCCTCCGCCGAGCCCCCGGCGCAGGCCTGCGATGCGAGCCTCGCCGAAGCGACGGCTCGCAAGATCCAGCGGCGTTACGAAGGCATTCGGGATCTGCGTGCGGACTTCGAGCAGACCAACGTCTCGGCGACCTTCCAGGGCGAGGCCCTGATCAGTCCGGTGCCGCGACACGGCAAGGTCGTCTTTGCGAAGCCGGGGCGGATGCGCTGGACCTACGCGCCGCCGGAGGCCAGCGTGGTCGTCTCGGACGGCAAGACGCTCTGGATCCACGACCTCGATGGGAAGACGGTCACGCGGCTCGCGGTGACCGAGGGCTATCTGAGCGGCGCGGCGCTCCAGTTCCTGATGGGCGACGGCGACGTGCTGGCGTCGTTCTCGGTGACGGCGACGGCGTGTGATGCGAAGCAGGTCACGCTCGACCTGATTCCGCGCGAGGATGCGAGCTACGAGCGGCTCGGGCTGGTGGCCGATCGCGAGACGGGAATCGTCCTCGCGACCTCGGTGACGGATCTGTTCGGCAATCTCACACGCATCCGATTCGCCCGACTGGAAGAGAACCGCAATCCCGCACCGGACACCTTCGTGCTGAAAATCCCGGAAGGTGTGGAAGTCATCGATTACGCCGAATCAAGACGTCATTGATCTCGGGCCGCAGGCTGGCCGACGCGCGTGGGCATTGTTCGCACCCCGCGCGGTGTGCCTTCTCCCGTACGGCAATCCGTTGCGGAGCAGCTTGTCGGCATTCTCGGCGTGCGCTCGCTGGGGCGGTGCCGGGCTGATCCGTGGCGCAGGAGGGGGCTCGAGTGCCGCCGGGGATGGCAGTCCCATCCCGTCGAAACCGCACGAATGGATCGGGGTACCCATCCGGGACGGGCGCCCGATCCGGTTTTCTCACCCACCCAGGCCGAAGAGGTGGATTGGAGCGCGGACTGCACCATTCGGACCCGAGGTGTTCCCAATGGAACGACGAAGTCGTTATGAAACACGGGTTTACGCGAATCTCTGCCCGTCCTGCTCGGTTGACACGGCTTTCTCGGCAGATACACTGCGAAATGACAAAAAAGACTTAAAAACCAATGGGTTTCGCGATTTTTTGTCGAGTTCGATGCCGGGGTCGGAGAGCTCGATGGGGCGACGAATGGGGCGGCCGCGGCGGGCTGCCCGGGTCGTCCTGCTTGCTACGAGGGGACTGGCCCTCGAAGATGCCACGGACGACCTGCTCGGCGCGTACGGGACGAGACGATCGGATCGACGCGGGAGGGCGGCTGCGGTGAGTGCCTGGGCAAGCCTGAGCGAGGGGGGCCTGAAGGCCTTGAGCGCGGGGCGCGCGCGCACGGTGATGGCGATTCACTGGCCGCATATCCGCTCTCGGAATGACTCGATCTCTGAGCCTGAAGTCCGCGACGTTGAAGGCAATTCTGGCTCCGTCGGAGGCTCGGAATTCGGCCTCGGGCCGGGCTCGACCCGAGTCCGGCCGCTGGCTCGGAGCGCCTCGCGCGGGGGGTCGGCGGCGCGCGTACCGCGCGGACCGGGACGGTGCCCGAAGGACTCGAGGAGAAGGGGCGGTCCGTTGCGGGCACAGCCCTTGCACACATTCTCTGGCGTGGATCGCGTTGAACGTTCTTCGCCGCAGGCAGCTGCGGTCTCTGGGAACCAGGAGAAGAAGCGATGAGCGAAAATGATTCGGAATCGGGATCGGGCTCGGGTCGCAAGGGTTTCGTCCGCGACGTCATGCGGCGCATCGCTCCGTCGACGGGGCGCCCGGGCGACGAGCCGGAGATCGATCCGCGGCGGCCGGGCGAGGATCGCGCGGCCAGCGAGGCCGAGCGGCTTCACGATGCCATGCGTTTCTTCGGCAGCGATTCGAACGAGTTCCGCCACCGGCTCGACCGCATGCTCGCGGACTTCGAGACCCTGCGACGGCGCTACGAACAGGTTCGCACCCAGCACCACGACGCCGAGCGCCAGAACGAGAAGCTCGTCGCCATGCTCCAGGAGGCGAAGCAGCAGATCGAGCTCTTGAAGGAAGAGGTCGACAAGCTCTGCGCTCCGCCGAATACCTACGGGGTGTTCATTCGCGCGAACAAGGACGGGACGTCCGAGATCCTGATGGACGGCCGCCCGATGCGGGTGAACGTGCACCCGAACGTGGACCCGTTCCGGCTCGCCGAGGGCCAGTACGTCGTCCTCAACGAAGCGTTCAACATCATCGAGGGCGCCGAGTACACCCAGCGTGGCGAGGTCTGCAAGATCGTCGACACGATCTCGGAGAGCCGCGTCATCGTCTCGGGTCACACCGACGAAGAGCGGGTCGTCACGCTGTCGGAGCCGCTGCGACGCGAGAACCTGAAGGTCGGTGATCCGATCCTGGTCGACATGCGGACGCAGTACGCCTTCGAGAAGCTGCCGAAGTCGTCGGTCGAGGAGGTGATGCTCGAGGAGATCCCGAACGTCACGTACGACGACATCGGCGGTCTCGGCGACCAGATCGAGATCCTGCGCGACTCGGTCGAGCTGCCCTACATGCACCCCGAGGTCTTCCTCGAGCACAAGCTGCGGCCGCCGAAGGGCATCCTGCTCTACGGTCCGCCGGGCTGCGGCAAGACCCTCATCGCCAAGGCCGTCGCGAACAGCCTCGCCAAGCGCATCGAGCAGCGCACGGGAAAGGCGACGACTGCCTACTTCTTGAACGTGAAGGGGCCCGAGCTCCTCAACAAGTACGTCGGCGAGACGGAGAGCAAGCTCCGCGACGTGTTCAAGAAGGCGCGGGAGAAGGCTTCCGAGGACGTGCCGGTCGTCGTCTTCTTCGACGAGATGGACTCGCTCTTCCGGATGCGCGGTTCGGGCATCTCGTCGGACATGGAAGCCACGGTGGTCGCGCAGTTCCTGTCGGAGATCGACGGCGTCGAGGCGCTCGAGAACGTGATCGTGATCGGGGCCAGCAACCGGCAGGATCTGATCGATCCCGCCGTGCTGCGACCGGGACGCCTCGATCTCAAGGTCAAGGTGTCGCGCCCCGACCGCCCGGCGGCCCGCGAGATCATCAAGAAGTACCTGACGCCCGATCTGCCGCTCCACGCGGACTCGGTCGCCAAGTACGGAGGCGACAAGGCCGTCGCATGCGAGAAGATGATCGACGAGGTCATCGACAACATGTACTCGACCGGCGACGAGAACAAGTTCCTCGAGGTGACCTACGCCAAGGGCGAGCGCGAGATCTTCTACTTCAAGGACTTCTCGTCGGGCGCCATGCTCGAGAACATCGTGGCGCGCGCCAAGCGGAAGGCCGTGAAACGATTCCTCGAAGGCGGTGAGCACGGCATCACGGCCGACGACATGATCGAGTCGGTGCGCGAGGAGTTCAAGGAGAACGAAGATCTCCCGAACACCACGAATCCCGACGACTGGGCGCGCATCTCCGGTCGGAAGGGCGAGCGGATCATCAACGTCCGGACGCTCATCACCGGGATGGAGCGCAAGGAACAGACCATCGAGAACGTCTCGAGTGGTCAGGGTCAGTACCTCTAGGCCGTACGGGCCGGGGAACGAGTTCGGTGGGTCCGCGCCCCGATCGGTCGGGGCGCGGACTCCCGAGGGAGATTCGAAACCGCGATGGCGATTGCGACGATCATGGGAACCGAGATCGAGTTCGGAATCACGGTCAAGAACGACCCTGATTTCGATCCGATCTCCTCCTGCGTCCTGATCGTGAACGCCTATCGCGAAGATCCCGAAGGTCGGATCCTCTGGGACTACGATCAGGAGAATCCGCTCGCCGACGCGCGCGGCTTCCAGGTCGAGGGCGAGAAGTACACGCCCAATCAGCAGGAGAACATCGCCCGCAACAAGACGCTGATCAACGGCGCGCGCTACTACGTCGACCACGCCCATCCCGAGTACTCAGGGCCCGAAGTGACCAACGCGCGCGACGTCGTGATCCACGAGAAGGCGGGCGAGCGGATCGTCGAGATGAGTCGACGAGAGGCCAACACGTTGCTGCCCGCCGGCGCCGAGATGCTGGTCTACAAGAACAACAGCGATCGCAAGGGCAACAGCTACGGTTGCCACGAGAACTACCTGATGGATCGGCGGACCTCGTTCAAGCAGGTCGTCGAGCCGCTGCTGCCGTTCTTCGCGACGCGGCAGATCTGGTGTGGCGCCGGGAAGGTCGGAAGCGAGAATCGCAGCCATCCGTGCGACTATCAGATCTCGCAGCGTGCCGATTTCTTCGAGACCGAGGTGGCGCTCGATACGATGGTCAAGCGACCGATCGTGAACACCCGCGACGAGCCCCACGCCGACCGTGAGAAATATCGACGACTCCACGTCATCGTGGGCGACTCGAACATGAGCGAGTACACGATCTACCTGCGCAACGGGGTCACGGCGCTGATCCTCTCGATGATCGAGGACGGTGCGATCACGAAGCCCCTGTCGCTCCGGGATCCGGTGCGCGCGATCCGGGAGGTCTCCCACGATCCCTCGCTGCGGGTGAAGCTCCCGATGGAGGACGGCGGCCAGCGAACCGCCCTCGAGATCCAGAAGGGCTTCCTCGACATGGTGCTCGCCTATGCGGCCTCCCGGACGCTCGATCCGATCCAGAAGGACGTCCTCCAGAAGTGGGAGAGCGTGATCGAGTCGCTCGGCCGGAATCCGATGGAGCTCGACACGAAGATCGACTGGATCATCAAGAAACGGATGATCGAGAGCTACATGGGGCGCAAGAAGCTCGACTGGTCCGATTCGCAGGTCCAGATGCTCGACCTGCAGTATCACGATCTGCGGCCCGACAAGGGGCTCTACTTCCTGCTGGAGCGTCAGGGCAAGGTCGAGCGGATCGTGACCGACGAGGAGATCCAGTACGCGGTCTATCATCCACCCGTCGATACGCGTGCCTACTTCCGAGGCGAATGTCTGAGACGCTATCCGGGCGAGGTCTTCGGTGTGAACTGGGATTCGATCTCGTTCGGGCTCGGGGACGACTCGATCAAACGCGTCATGATGTCGGAGCCGTTTAAGGGCACCAAGCAGTTCGTCGAGTCCCTGCTCGATCGGTCGAAGACGGCGGCAGAGCTGCTCGAGAACATGCAGTCGTGAAGCATCCTATGATCGCCGGAACATGGGCGTAGCGTGGGCGGAATCCAGGGCAGGTTCACGAAAAGGTCGGAGGACGAGACGATGAAGACGAATCACCAGTCCGAGCGTGGGAACGAGTCGCGAGCTCGAATCGATCTGGGCGCGGATCCGATGCCGCTCTACATGGCTTCCTCGGCCGAACAGCAGAAGCAGAAGCAGAAGGGTGGCGGGGGCGACGAGGGCTCCGGCAAGGGCGACGGCACGCAGAAGCTCGCCGAGAAGGGCGAAGAGCTCAAGGAGGAGATGGACAATCTCCTCGACGAGATCGACGCCGTGCTCGAGGAGAATGCCGAGGAGTTCGTGAAGAACTACGTGCAGCGCGGCGGTCAATAGTCCGTCGTCGTGCATGGCCAACCGGGCGGTCGAACGACGCCGCCGGTCGACGATTCGCTCGTTTTCTGAGGGGGAAACAGTGCCGTTCCGAGGCAGCTATCAGGGCTCCAGCTTCTTCGAGCTTCTCCAGATTGAAAAGCGTCATCTCCTTCCCGACCTTGCAGCCTGGGGGCGCAGCGCCGTGGAGGCGGTGCCGCACGGCACGACGGTGCTCGCGATGCGCTTCGGGAACGGCGTCCTCGTGGCGGGCGATCGCCTCGCGACGGCCGGTCATTCCGTCGCTTCCCGCGACGTCGTGAAGGTCTTCGAGACGGATCCGTATTCGGTGATGGCGATTTCGGGTGCGGCCGGGCCGTGCATCGAGATGGCGCGGATCCTGTCGATCGAGCTCGAGCACTACGAGAAGATCGAGGGCGAGCGGCTCGAGCTCGAAGGCAAGGCCAACAAGCTCTCGCAGATGATCCGCGCGAACCTGCCCGCGGCGATGCAGGGGCTCGCGGTGGTCCCGCTCTTCGCCGGCTTCGATACGCGTCGCAAGCTCGGGCGTCTCTGGAAATTCGACATCACCGGCGGACGCTACGAGGAGACGGAGTTCGATGCGACGGGCTCCGGTGGTCTCTACGCGCGCGAATCGTTGAAGCACGGCTGGAGCCGCAGTCTGACGCGGGAGCAGGCGATCAAGGCCGCGGTGGCGGCGCTGACGGCGGCGGCGGACGAGGATCGTGCGACGGGCGGTGTCGATCTCGAGCGCGGGATCTTCCCGATCATCAAGATGTGTACGGCGAGCGGTCACACCGACGCCACGGAAGCCGAGATCGCGGCTTGCTATCGCGAGATCCTCGCGGCGCGCGCGGCGGGAGGGAATCTCTGATGTCGATGCCGTTCTACGTCTCGCCCGAACAGGTGATGGCCGACAAGGCCGAGTTCGCCCGGAAGGGCATCGCCCGCGGCAAATCGATCGTCGCGCTCGAGTTCCGGGGTGGGATCCTGCTCATGGCCGAGAACTCGACCTCGCTCTCGAAGGTCGGGGAGATCTACGATCGGCTCGCCTTCGCGGGCGTCGGAAAGTTCAGCGAGTTCGACCAGCTCCGGAAGGTCGGCGTTCGTTTCGCCGACACCAAGGGGTATGCCTACAGCCGTGAAGACGTGCGCGGGCGCGGCATGGCGAATGCCTTCTCCCAGGTGATGGGCGAAGTATTCACCCGGGAGATCAAGCCGCTCGAGGTCGAGATCATCGTCGCAGAGGTCGGCGACGATCGTTACGAGGACCACCGCTCGAACTCGCTCTACCGCATCAAGTACGACGGCTTCATCAGCGATCACAAGGGCTTCTGCGTGATCGGGGGCAAGGTCGAAGAGGTCGAGACGGTCTTGAAGAACGACTATCGACCCGACATGCCCGCGGGGGATGCGGCCCGACTCGGCCGCCGAGCGCTGAACGCCGGGGCAGAACGCAGTTCGGAATTGGGCGCATCGAGCCTCGAAGTCTGCCTGCTCGATCGCAGCCGTCCCGGCCGCAAGTTCTGCCGCCTTTCTACCGAAGAAGTTCAGGGTATGCTCGATAGCTGAGGTCGGACGCAACGCGCGTCCGACTGCGCGTCGATCACGTGGTCAGGCGGCGTTGTGCAGAAGCGCATCTACGGCATCGAGACCGAGTACGGGATCATCTTCACTCCCGAGGGTCGCAAGACCCTGCCGGTCGAGAAGGCGATCCGCTTTCTCTTCGAGAAGCTGATCACGACCGAGCACTTCCTGAACGTCTTCCTCGAGAATGGCGCCCGCTTCTATCAGGACACGGGCTGCCATCCCGAGTACGCGACGCCCGAGTGCGCCTCGCCCGGGCAGCTGATCATCTTCGACAAGGCCGGTGAGCGGATCCTCGAGGATCTCCAGCTCTACGCCGAGGAGAAGATCCGCGAGGAGCGCATCGGCGGTCGGCTCTCGATCTTCAAGAACAACACGGATTTCGTGGGCAACAGCTACGGCTGCCACGAGAACTACCTCGTCGACCGCGACGTCGACTTCTACTACCTCGCCGAGCAGCTGATCCCGTTCCTCGTGACCCGCCAGATCTACACCGGCGCGGGCAAGGTCTTCCAGACCCAGGACGGCATCCACTACTGCGTGTCCCAGCGCGCCCAGCACATCTATCAGAAGATCTCGGGCACGACGACGAACGATCGCTCGATCATCAACACGCGGGACGAGCCCCACGCGGACCGCGAGAAGTATCGACGGCTCCACGTCATCGTGGGCGACTCGAACATGAGCGAGTACACGAACTTCATCAAGGTCGGGACCTGCTCCGTCGTCCTCCAGATGATCGAGGACAACTACATCAACAAGGACTTCACGCTCCGCAATCCGGTCAAGGCGATCAAGGACATCACCTACGACGCGACCTGCAAGCGGCGCCTGCGCCTCGACAACGGCCGCGAATATTCGCCGATCGAGATCCAGCGCGAGTATTGCGAGATGGCGCAGAAGTACATCGAGCAGTATCCGGTGACCGACGATCACAAGAAGGCCGTCTACATGTGGCAACACGTGCTCGACTGCCTCGACACGGATCCGGACAAGCTCGATCGCCAGATCGACTGGGTGATCAAGCGACGCCTGATCCAATCCTGGGTCGACAAGCACAAGACGACCTGGACCGATCCGCGGGTCCTGATGCTCGACCTGCAGTACCACGACATCCGACGCGAGCGGAGCCTCTACTACCTGCTCGAGAGGAAGGGGCAGGTCGAGCGGCTCTTCAACGACGAGGAGATCGACGCGGCGAAGTCGAATCCGCCCCAGGATACCCGTGCGCGGATGCGCGGCGAGTTCATCAAGCTCGCACGTGAGAACTCGATCCAGTACGACCTCGACTGGTCGAACATCCGGCTGGGCAACCTCCTGAACGTCCGCGTGATCTGCAACAATCCGTTCGAGACCGATACGGAGAAGGTCGCGGAGCTCGTGCGGACGATCCAGAAGACGAACCTCCGCAAGACGAGTCTCTCGAAGCTCGTGATCCAGTCCTAGTTCGAGGTTCGAAGCTCACGCGGAAGGCGCAGGTCGAAGGCGATGGGGATCGATTCCAACTTCTCCGGCGACGATCGGGGGCCCGCCGGAGCGGCAGACAAGGCTGCGGCGGCGGGGCTCAAGCTCGTGAGCGAACGCGGCGCGCCGATGGGTGCAGCCGGAGGGACCGCGCCCGGAGTGCCTGGAACGGCGGGGGCACCCGGTGCCGCGAAAGGGACGACCGGACCGGCCGGAGCCCCTGCGGGCCGAGGCGAGGGCAAGACGAGTCGCCAGCTGCCCCTCTGGATGTTCGGCGTCCTCTTCGTGCTGTTCCTGCTCGGCTACGGCTACCAGACCCATCACGCGAGCCGGCTCGAGGCCGAAGTCCTGCGCCTCGAAGAGTCGCTCGCGAAGGCGGAGTCCCGCCTCGAATCGCATCGTACCCATCTGCTCGAGATCCGGACCGGTGTGCACGATCTCTCGGCCCGGCTCGAGAGCCTGCGCGTGCTGATCGACCGGGATCCGACCGCCGAGGCGCAAAAGCCTCCGACGACGGCGCTCGACACGCCCTCGACTCCCGAGAAGCCCTGACCCGCCACGTCCGGCCCGGCCCCCGATCGGAGGGGCCGCGCGATGCGACGAATTCGCGCAGCCCGTCGCGGCGATCGCGACGGGCGGCCTCCCGGTCTGCGCGCTTCGCGCTGTGAGCCCATTCACCGGCAATGGACCCGATTTCCCCGCACGAAGTCTCCTTTTGGCTCAACCCCTGCGCATTCATGCCGATGACATGCGTGGGCGTCGCGATGCCCCCCACGCATGCCGCCCTCCTTGGAGACCCGGATGATCTTCGACGCCGTTTTCGGAATGTTCTCCCACGATCTCGCGATCGATCTCGGCACCGCGAACACGCTCGTCTACAGCAAGGGCCGGGGCATCGTCTGCTCCGAGCCTTCGGTCGTCGCGGTCACGACGGACGGCAACCGTGGTCATCGCGTGCGCGCCGTCGGGCATGCGGCGAAGGAGATGCTAGGCCGAACGCCCGGCAACATCGAGGCCGTCCGCCCGATCAAGGACGGTGTCATCGCCGACTTCGAGATCACCGAGGCGATGCTCCGCTACTTCATCCAGCGCGCGCACAATCGCCGCACGCTGGCGCGCCCGCGAATCGTGATCTGCGTGCCGCCGTGCATCACGAGCGTCGAGAAGCGCGCCGTCCGCGAGTCGGCACTCTCGGCCGGGGCGCGCGAGGTCTTTCTGATCGAGGAGCCGATGGCGGCTGCGATCGGGGCCGGTCTCGACGTGACGGCGCCGACCGGGAACATGGTCGTCGACATCGGCGGCGGGACCACGGACGTCGCCGTGATCTCGCTGTCGGGCATCGTGACGTCTCGCTCGATCCGGATCGGCGGCGACAAGATGGACGAGGCGATCATCAACTACGTCAAGCGCAAGTACAACATGCTGATCGGTGAGCGGACGGCCGAGCTCGTCAAGATGACGATCGGAACCGCCTCGACCGAGACGAAGCGCTCGGAGATGGAGATCAAGGGCCGCGACCTCGTGGCGGGGATCCCGAAGGTCGTCGTGACGTCGAGCGACGAGATGCGCGAGGCGCTGCTCGAGCCGATCCACGCGATCGTCGAGACGGTCCATCTGACGCTCGAGAAGACGCCGCCGGAGCTCGCCGCGGACATCGTCGATCGCGGCATCATGCTGGTCGGCGGCGGCTCGCTGCTGACCGACCTCGACCACCTGCTGCGCCAGGAGACGCGCCTGCCGATCCTGCGCTCCGAGGATCCCTATACGGCGGTCGTCCATGGCGCCGGCAAGGCCCTCGAGAACATCGCGCTCCTGCGCGAGGTCGCGATGACCTGAGGCGGGAGCCGGGCGGGCGGCAGCGGCCGTCTGCGGGCGCGCGCCGTGAAGCCCGGATACGTGAGAGACTCGATGTGCGACGCCGGCCTAGCGCCGGCGTCGCTGTTTCTGGAACTGGACGACGGCGCGTGCGTGGTCGCGATAGCTCTTCGAAAAGATGTGGGACCCGTCGTTGCGCGAGACGAAATAGAGATAGGGCGAGTCGGCCGGCTCGAGCACGGCCCGCATCGCCTCCCGACCGGGGCTCGCGATCGGACCGGGCGGCAGTCCGGGGATCCGGTAGGTGTTGTACGGATTCGCCTCGTCCTCGAGATGGACCCGCCGAAGATTGCCGTCGAATCCCTCGATCCCGTAGATCACCGTCGGGTCGGTCTCGAGGCGCATGCCGAGCCGCATGCGATTCAGGAACACGGCGGCGATGAGCGGCCGCTCCTGCGGTGCGCCGGTCTCCTTCTCGACGATCGAGGCCAGGGTCACGAGCTCGCGCATCGTGAGCGTGGATTTTGGGGCTTCCCGGCGCAGCTCGCGGTAGACGGAGCGGAACTCCCCGACCATCGCCCGGGCGATCTCCTCGGCGGAGAGCCCCTTCGCGAAGCGATAGGTGTCGGGGAAGAGGTAGCCCTCGAGAGTCGGCCCCGGGACTTCGAATCGCTCCGGCGCCGTCGGGTCGAAGGCGACGGACAGGAAGGCATCCCGGTCGGCGAGGTCCTCGGCGGCGAGACGGTCGGCGATCTCGCTTGCGCGCGAGCCTTCCGGGATCACGACGGCGCGGGTGCGCACGCGGCCGGAGGCGAGGATCGACGCGATCTCCGGGGTCGAGAGACCGGGAGCGAGCTCGTACTCGCCGACCTTGAGCTTCGACTCGATGGCCGCGAGTCGTGCGTGGGCGCGCATCGCCAGGGCGCTGCGGATGAGCCCGCGGGCCTCGAGCTTTCGGGCCACCGCGGCGAATCCGTCTCCGGGCACGATCTCGAAGTAGGCCGGCTCGCTGCCTGGCTCGGCCGGCGCGGAGACGGGCGAGAGGGCCCAGCGCGAATAGCCCGCGAGGGCGGCCGCACCGGCGATACCGAGGGCGAGCAGGAGCATCAGGCCCTGTCTCGCGCGACGGCTCCGGGGCTCAGTCGTGGTCTTCGTGGGGGCCATGGTCGTCTGCAGGACGCTTCTCCGATGGGGCGGTGGGCTCGCGGGCTTCGGGCGGGGAGAGCTCGAGATAGGTCCGGAGCAGGATCGCCGCTGCCAATTCATCGACGGCGCCCGTGCGCTGCTTGACCGCGCGGCTGCCGGCGACGGTCGTTCGCAGGAGCCGCTCGGCCTCGACCGAGGTCCAGCGCTCGTCCAGGGTATCGACGGGGATCCCCGCCGAGCGCGCGAGCTCGCCGGCAAAGCGGAGGGCAGCCTCGGCCTCCGGCCCCCGACGTCCGTTCATGTGCAACGGGACACCGACCACGGCCCGGCCGATCGCCCGCTCACGGACCAGCTCGCGCAGGGCGGCGAGGTCGCGCTTGCGGCCGCGGCTCTCGAGGACCCCGGCCGGAAAGGCGAGCCGCGCCTCGGTATCCGAGACGGCCAGGCCGATGCGTTTGCTGCCGAGGTCGATGCCGAGGACGCGCACGGGGCCAGTGTAGCGGTCCGCGAGATGCGATTATCCTCGGGCCATGAAGATCTATACGACGGCCCCGCTCGAAGACCCGCGCGAAGCGAAGCGCATCTACCCCCAGCTCGAGGCGATCGGCTACGACGGCGCCTTCAGCTTCGAGGCGAAGCACGATCCCTTTCTGCCCCTCGTGCTCGCCGCCGAGCACACGAAGCATCTCGCGCTCGGTACCGCGGTGGCCATCGCGTTCGCGCGCAATCCGATTAACCTGGCCAACCTGGCCTACGGGCTGCAGATCCTCTCCCAGGGGCGCTTCCTGCTCGGACTCGGCTCCCAGGTCGCGCCGCACATCCGCAATCGCTTCAGCATGCCCTGGTCCGAGCCGGCCAGGCGCATGCGCGAGATCATCCTCGCCATCAAGGCGATCTTCGCGCGCTGGGAAGGGCTCGCGCCGCTCGCCTTCGAAGGGCAGTTCTACCGCCACACGCTGATGATCCCGGCCTTCGATCCCGGCCCGAATCCCTTCGGGCCGCCGCCGGTCTACCTCGGCGGCTTCGGCCCGCGCATGACGGCGGTCGCCGGCGAGGTCGCGGACGGGCTGATCGCGCATCCCTTCAACACCCGCGAGTCGCTCCAGAAGGTCGTGCTGCCCGGGATCGAGCAGGGCCTCGCCCGCTCGGGGCGGACGCGGGCGCGCTTCGACGTCATCTGCGCGACGCTGACGGTCACCGCCGACGGCGAGGAGGCCTTCGAGCAGGCGAAGCTCGCGGCCCGCAAGCAGCTCGCGTTCTACGGCTCGACGCCCGCCTATCGCAGCACCCTCGATTGCCACGGCTGGGGCGATCTCCACGTCGAGCTCAATCGGCTCTCGAAGCTGAATCGCTGGGACGACATGACCGGGCTGATCGGAGACGACGTGCTCGAGGCGATCGCAGTCGTCGGTCCACGCAAGGAGATCGCCGCGAAGCTGCGTGCCCGGCTCGACGGGATCGCGGAGGGCGTGAGCCTGACGCACAACCGCTGTCCCGATCCGGAGCACTGGGCCGACGTCGTCCGCGATCTGCGCGCGGGGCGCTGACTAACGCGCCTGGGAATCGCCGGCGAGGTCCGAGAGGCGCTGGCGGGCGCGATCGCGGACCGCGGCCGCCGCGAAGCTCGCCGCGCGCTCGACGGCTCGTCGGGCCTCCCGGGTCGGCAGGACCGCGAGGGCATCGACCGCCGCGAGCTGGATGGCATGCCAGTGGGCGCGTCGCAGGACGGGCCGGCGCTCGAGGATCGCCGCGAGCCGGGGCACCGCACGCTCGTCCCCGAGGCGGCCGAGCACCTCGATCAAGGCGCGACACAGCTGCGTCCGACTGCTGCGGACGTGGGTCTCGAGGACGTCGAGCAGGGCGGGCACCGCGTCGATCCCGTTGCGGGTCGCGATCGCCTGGGTCGCCGCGATCGCGATCTGATCGAGCTGACTCGAGAGGGCGTCGGCGAGGGCCTGGCGCGAGGCTTCGCCCGGGAGCAGGCAGAGCGAACGGATCGCCTCGATCTGACTGGGCAGCGTCGCCCTTCGGGCGGCTCGCTCGAGGGCGGGGAGCAGCGCCGGGTTCTGCAGCTCGCCGGCCAGTCGGAGCGCCAGGCGGGCCCGATTCTCGTCCGGGCTCGCGATGTGCTCGAGCAGGGTCGGCACGGCGGCCTCGCCGCTCGTGATCACGAGGGCGTGGAGCGGGCCAGGCTCGAGCGGATCGGCCGACGCGCACAGGCGCGCGAAGATCGCGCAGACCGCCGCCTCGCGTCGCTGGAGCAGGAGCTGGGCGGCGCGCACGCCGGCTTCATCGCTCGCGAGCGCGCGATCGATCAGGTCCTCGAGGCGCTCGCCGGATGCGAGCTCCGCATAACATTCGGCAGCGATGCGCGCCTGGGACTCGGCCCGGCCGCCGCAGCCGACGGCGTGGTCGGCGAGCACGGTCATCGCACGATGGCACGCGTCGCGCAGCCCCGCGTCGAAGAGCTCGCGCGCCCAGCCGGCGATCTCGACCGCGAGGCGCGCATAGGGCTCGTCCTCGACGAGGTGGTCGAGCTCGACGAGGCGCGCTCGCAGGCGCTCTTCCAGGGCTTCGCGTGCGGGGGGGGCGGGCGGCGCGACGACCTCGACGGGGAGCGGAGTCGGGACCGAGGGCTCGGGGTGCGCGAGCGTGTGCTGCCTTGCCGCCGGAGCCGAGCCGCGCCGCGAGACCGGATCCACGAGCGGCATCGCTTCGATGCGCGGTGTCGTCACGCTGACGGAAGGGCGAGGCGCCGTGGCGGCGAGCTCACGCGGCGGAGGCACGGGCGCGGGCTCGAGGTCGTTCAAGTGGACGCCTCGGGCATCCCGCGAGCACAGCGCCGTGTAGAGCGCTTGCGCACTGCGTTCTGTGCCGCTCGGTTGCACGAGCAGCTCGAGCAGGCCGTGGAGGGCGTCGAGGGAGAGGCTCGGGTCGAGGCGCAATCGCTCGACCGAGTGATGGGCGAGCGCCGATCGAAGGATCGCGAGTCCGCCCCGGGCGTCGAGACGCTCGGGCAGCTCCGAAAGCGAGAATGTCTCGCCGCGTACCGCGATCTCGAGGGGCCCGGAACGCCCGATCTCGGCGCGCACGGCCTGGAAGGCACGCTCGGCGAGCCCGCGCCGGCGCACGCGCTCGTCGCCGAAGGTGGCGAAGCCACGCAGGGCTCGGGCCAGCTCGAGCAGGACGCTCGTCGCATCGGCCAGCGTGCGCACGCCCATGGAAATCGGCCTGGCCGGCGACGGGCCCGGAACCGGGGAAGAGGCGTTCGATTGCGGTTCGAGATTGCGCATGGCCTGCGGCAATCCTTCGGCTTTCAGGGTGGCGCCCTGTAGGGTCGGTTCCGGAGCCGGGAATCTCGGAATTTCGTCAAATTTTCGCCTTTTCGATTGACGCTCTTCCGGGCCCGCGGCTAATTTGGCCAGCGTTCGACGCCCCCCCGCGACGACGCGACCGTTCTGGATCCCGTGACGGTCGGCCATCGGTGAATCGCCATTGGCGTTTTTTACCCTCGATCGACGAGTTGGCATTCTGTTCGCGCATCGCCTGTTCGGGTATCGCGCGCCTGCGCGACCGGTCCAAGAGGCCGTGACCGGATCCGTCGCAGCAAGGCGCTTTGATCCGACTCGAACGGCGGAAGCCCGGTGGCCCCGGTGCCGCGGAGGTGCGGATTGAAGGCGGAGATCATCACGATCGGCGACGAGCTGATGCGGGGCGAGATCATCGACTCGAACAAGGCGCGCCTCGCGCAGCGCCTGCTGCTCCTCGACCTCGATTGTCGTCATCAGGTCTCGGTCCTCGACGATCGCGCCGACATGCGGGACGCATTTCTGCGGGCTGCGGATCGCAGCGACCTCGTGCTCGTCTCGGGCGGGCTCGGGCCGACGCGGGACGACCTGACGACCGAGGTGTTGGCCGAGACCTTCGGTCGAAAGCTCGAGCTCGATCCGCCGTCGCTGGCGGCCATCGAAGCCTTCTTCGCGCGCGTGGGGCGCGAGATGGCCGACGTCAATCGCAAGCAGGCCTATTTCCCGACCGGCGCCGAGGTCCTCGAGAATCCGATCGGGACGGCGCCCGGATTCGCGCTCGCGGTGCCGCGGGCCAATGGGGCCAATGGGGTGAAGGGAGGCCGTCGAGAGGCCGTGTTCTTCGCGATGCCGGGGGTGCCGCGGGAGCTCGACAAGATGATGGACGAGCAGGTGATGCCACAAATCGAACGGCTTTTATCGCCTGTCGGCGAGGCCGACGGGCTGGGGCCGCAGCGCTTATCGCCCGTCGGCGAGACCGACAGGCTGGGGCCGCAGCGCTTATCGCCCGTCGGCGAAACCGACAGGCTGGGGCCGCAGCACTTATCGCCCGTCGGCGAGGCCGACGGGCTCGAGCCGCGGCGCGTGGTGCGGGCGGCGTTGCTGCGGACCTTCGGGATGGGGGAGTCGACGCTCGAGGCCGAGCTGCGCGATCTCGCCCGGGACGGCGACGTCGAGCTCGGCTTCCGGACGGCCTTTCCCGACAACTTTCTGCGCCCCGTCGCCCGTGCGGCGTCGGCGGCGGAGGCCGATCGGCGCATCGCGGCCGTGGTGGCGGCGATCCGCGCGAAGCTCGGGCCGATCGTGTTCGGCGAGGGCGAGGAGTCGATGGAGGGGGTGGTGGGCCGCCTGCTCGTCGAAGCGGGCAAGACGGTGGCCACCGCCGAATCGTGTACCGGGGGGCTCGTCGCCGAGCGATTGACGGATGTCCCGGGCTCGTCTCGGTATTTCCTCGGCAGCGTGGTGGCCTACTCGAACGAGGCCAAGTCGTCGCTGCTCGGTGTGCCGGCGGCGCTGATCGAGGGCGAGGGCGCGGTCTCGGAGCCGGTCGTACGGGCGATGGCCGAAGGCGCGAGAGCACGCTTCGGGAGCGATTTCGCCCTGGCGACGAGCGGAATTTCGGGGCCCGACGGTGGGACGGCGACGAAGCCCGTCGGGCTCGTATGGATCGCGCTCGCGGAGGCCGGCGGAACTCATGCCGATTCCTTCGTTTTTTCCGTCGATCGCTCGCGCCACCGCAGCCTGACCGCCCAGTTGGCCCTCGACTGGGTCCGGCGGCGGATCCTCGGCGCGCCGTTGGTGGGACCGGGTCTCATGCGGCGCGCGGGGGGCGGCTCGGCGCCGGGCTGAACGGGATTGCATGAGCTGGACGACGAGATCCAGCGAGAAGATTCGGGACTGAAAAACAGGCTAGAGAACCAGGGCCGAGAACCAGAAGAAGGGGAGACGAACGAGATGGCGCGAGGCAAGGACGGCGAGACGACGAAGGCAAAGGTGGAGCGGGGCGGCGTGGCCGACGAGGCGAAGGCGAAGGCGATCGAGCTCGCGGTCTCGAGCATCGAGAAGCAGTTCGGCAAGGGCTCGATCACACGCATGACCGACGACGCAGCGGATCACGAGATCGCCTGCTTCTCGAGCGGGGCGCCGAGCCTCGACATCGCGCTCGGGATCGGCGGCTACCCGCGTGGGCGTGTGGTCGAGATCTACGGGCCGGAGTCGAGCGGCAAGACGACCCTGACGCTGCATGCGATCGCCGAGGTCCAGAAGCGGGGTGGGGTGGCCGCCTTCATCGACGCGGAGCATGCCCTCGACGTGAACTACGCGCGGCGTCTGGGCGTGAACATCGACGAGCTGCTCGTCTCCCAACCGGATACGGGCGAGGAGGCGCTCGAGATCGCCGACGTGCTGCTGCGGTCGGGGGCGATCGATCTGGTTGTCATCGACTCGGTCGCGGCGCTCGTGCCGCGGGCGGAGATCGAGGGCGAGATGGGCGATTCCCATGTCGGTCTGCAGGCTCGGCTCATGAGCCAGGCGCTGCGCAAGCTGACGGGAACCGTGTCGAAATCGGGTGCGACCATCATCTTCATCAACCAGATCCGCATGAAGATCGGCGTCATGTTCGGCAGCCCGGAGACGACGACCGGCGGCAACGCGCTCAAGTTCTACTCGTCGATCCGCATCGACGTGCGCCGCATCGCCGCGATCAAGGAGGGCGAGGAAGTCACGGGCAACCGGACTCGCGTCAAGATCGTGAAGAACAAGGTCGCGCCGCCCTTCCGGCAGGCCGAGTTCGACATCATCTACAACGAGGGGATCTCGCGCGAAGGGGATCTGATCGATCTCGGTGTCGATGCCGGGATCGTCGAGAAGAGCGGGTCCTGGTTCTCCTACGGCGGTGAGCGGATCGGGCAGGGACGGGAGAAGGCGAGGACCTTCCTGAAGGAGAACCCGGACATCACGGCGCGGCTGATGGAGGAGGTCTTTCTCGCGAAGGGGCTGAAGCTGCCGGCGCCGGCGACCGGGCTCGCGCGGCCGGTGGCGGTGCCGCGGGTCGCGGGGGCGGGGGTCGCGGAATCGCGGTCCCCGAGCGAGAGCGAGGGCTTCGAAAACGAGTGAGATCCGGTCGGAAACCGGTCGGGATCGAATCGAACGCGGGCCCCTGGGGCCCGCGTTTTTCGTTCGGAAACGGGGATTTCGCCGTTGATCTGCATGCGGGGGCCGACCGGATCCGGTGGCCCGGTCGTGAGTGGCGCCATGAGCGTGTCTCAAGCGAGCCCCCGCCGCGGTCGAAAGGAGGCATGGCGAAGGTCGCGGACCGGGCTGGATTCCCCTGCATTGTCGGGCAGTTTCGAGGCACGGAATGGAATTGAACGAGATCCTGAAGGTCGCCATCAAGGGCGGGGCGTCCGACATCCACCTGAAGTCGGGGCTGCCGCCGATGTTCCGCGTGGATGGGGCGCTCGTGCCGCTGAAGAACGGTGAGCGGATCCTGCCCGACGAGCTCCAGAAGATCGTGTTCTCGATCATGAACCCGATCCAGAAGGCGCGCTTCGACGAGAAGCGCGAATGCGATCTCGCCTACGGCATCCCCGGGCTCGGCCGCTTCCGCGTGAACGTGTTCCAGCAGCGCGGGACGGTGGGCGCGGTGTTTCGCGTGATTCCGTTCGGTGTGAAGACGATCGATCAGCTCTTCCTGCCCAAGGTCATCGAGAAGATCGCCTCGGAGCACCGCGGGCTGATCCTGGTGACGGGCACGACGGGCTCCGGCAAGTCGACGACCCTCGCGGCCATGATCGAGCACATCAACAGCGAGCGGACCTGCCACATCATGACGATCGAGGACCCGATCGAGTTCCTGATCCGCGATCGCCGCTCGATCGTGAACCAGCGCGAGATCGGCGTCGACACGCATACCTTCTCGAACGCGCTCCGCGCGGCCCTGCGGCAGGATCCCGACGTGATCCTGGTCGGTGAGATGCGCGATTTCGAGACGATCGAGACGGCGCTCACCGCCGCCGAGACCGGCCATCTCGTGATGAGCACGCTGCATACCCTCGACGCGACCGAGACGATCAACCGCATCATCTCCGTCTTCCCACCCTATCAGCAGAAGCAGGTCCGCCTGCAGCTCTCGACGATCCTGAAGGCCGTCATCAGTCAGCGCCTCGTGCCGCGGGCCGATGGCAAGGGTCGTGTGCCGGCGCTCGAGGTCCTGATCTCGACGGCGCTGACCCGCGAGCTGATCGGCGACAAGGATCGGACGAAGGAGCTGCCCGACGTGATCGCCAAGGGTCATACGACCTACGGCATGCAGACCTTCGATCAGTCGCTGATGAGCCACGTGAAGTCGGGCCTCGTCTCCTACGAAGAGGCGCTGAAGCACGTGTCCAATGCCGACGACTTCGCCCTGCGCTTCCGCGGCATCGCCTCGACCTCGGACTCCGAATGGAACGAGTTCGCGGGCGACGGCCCGAGCAAGCCGAACGAGAAGCCCGACGTCGACGACGACGGCGGCATGATGGACGGCGACGACTTCAACATCGACCGGTTCTAGCAGGACGCGGATCGGGCTCTCCGGGGGCCGTGCCAGGTGCCCCGGCCGGACGCGACCTGGCACTCGGGCTTCGCACGGCACGCGTCGAGGGACCGGTCGGCGTTGGCGGGCGAGGTGCTGCGCGTGCCGTTCTCAATCTCGCGCCAGGCCGCGTCCGGCCGGGGCGCTCGGGCGTTCGTGCTGGGCGCCCCCATCCACGTCCCGCATCCCTCTGAAATGGCCGTGTGCCGCTATAGTTGCGGCCGCCCAACGACCACGAGGTTTGCCATGTCGCTCCCTTCCCGGGAGATTCGAGAGACTTTTCTCCGCTTCTTCGAGGAGCGGGGACACCGCCGGATCGCGAGCGCTCCGCTCGTCCCGGACTCGGATCCGACCCTCATGTTCGTGAACGCGGGCATGGTCCCCTTCAAGCGGCTCTTCCTAGGCGAGGAGACCCGCGACTTCTCGCGCGCGACGACGTCCCAGAAATGCATGCGGGTCTCGGGCAAGCACAACGACCTCGAGAACGTCGGCCGAACGCCGCGCCACCACACGTTCTTCGAGATGCTCGGCAACTTCTCCTTCGGCGACTATTTCAAGGAAGCCGCGATCGAGTACGCCTGGGAGCTGCTGACCCAGCGAGTCGGCTTCCGGCCGCAGGATCTCGTCGTCTCGGTCTTCCGCGACGACGACGAGGCCTATGCCATCTGGCGGGATCGGATCGGCATCCCGACCTCGAAGATCTTCCGCCTCGACGAGAAGGAGAATTTCTGGTCGATGGGGGACACGGGTCCCTGCGGCCCGTGCTCCGAGATCCATTTCGACTGGGGCGCGATTCCCGGGCGAGCCGACGACGATCCCTCGAGCGATTCCGGCCGCTTCATGGAGATCTGGAACCTCGTCTTCATGCAGTTCAACAAGGACGCATCGGGGGCGATGACGCCGCTCCCGAAGCCCTCGATCGATACGGGCGGGGGTCTCGAGCGCTGGGCGGCGGTGCTCCAGGGCGTCCGCTCGAGCTGGGAATCGGATTGCTTTACGCCGCTCGTCGCCCGCGCGGCCGAGCTCGCGAACGTCGTCCCGGGCTCGAGCGCCGAGACCGACGTCTCGCTGCGGGTCGTCGCGGACCACGCCCGGGCGCTCGCCTTCCTGATCGGAGACGGGGTGCTGCCGTCGAATGCGGGGCGTGGCTATGTGCTGCGCCGGATCCTGCGCAGGGCTTCGCGCCACGGCAAGCTCCTCGGTCAGGACACGCCCTTCATCCACTCGGTCGCCGACCGCGTCATCGATCAGATGAAGGAGGCCTATCCGGAGCTCGGGGATCGCCGCGCCTACATCACCGACCGCATCCGCCGCGAGGAGGAACGCTTCCTCGAGACGCTCTCGAAGGGGCTCACGCTGCTCGAGGGCGAGATCGGCGAGCTGCGCGCGAAAGGGGCAATGGAGCTCCCGGGCGCGACGGTGTTCAAGCTCTACGACACCTTCGGCTTCCCCGTCGACCTGACCGCCGACATCCTCGCCGGCCAGTCGATGACCCTCGACCAGTCGGGCTTCGACTCGGCGATGAGCGAGCAGAAGACCCGGGCGCGGGCGTCGTGGAAGGGCTCGGGGGACAAGTCGGTGCAGGAGATCTACGGGCGCATCGCGTCGGATCTCCAGACGACGTTTCGGGGCTACGAGGCGCTGACGCTCGAGGCGAAGATCGCGACGCTGCTCCAGGGCGGTGAGCTCGTCGGCCAGGCCGGTCCGGGCGAGAAGGTCGAGATCGTCTTCGAGGAGACGCCCTTCTACGGCGAGAGCGGCGGCCAGGTCGGGGACCGTGGACGCGTGACGACGGCGACCGGTGAGGTCGAGATCGAGGACGTCCAGAAGCCGGTCGCCGGCCTCTTCGTCCACCACGGCATCGTCCGCAAGGGCCGCATCGAGCTCGATCAGGACGCGCGGCTCGAGGTCGATCGCGCGTCGCGGCAGGCGACGGTGCGCAACCACTCGGGCACGCATCTGCTCCATTCCGCGCTCCGCGAGGTCCTCGGCGGCCAGGCCATGCAGAAGGGCTCGATGGTCGGCCCCGACCGCCTGCGCTTCGACTTCACCCACGACGCGCCCCTGACCCGAGCCCAGCTCGAGGCGATCGAGGATCGCGTCAACGGCTGGATCGTAGACAACCAGCCCGGCGAGACCCGGGAGATGGACTACAAGTCCGCCATCGCGAAGGGCGCGATCGCGATCTTCGACGAGAAGTACGGCGACGAGGTCCGGGTCGTCTCCTTCGGCGACTGCAGCCGCGAACTCTGCGGCGGGACCCACGCCCGCGCGACCGGCGACATCGGGCTCCTCAAGATCCTCTCCGAGTCGGGCATCGCTGCCGGCATCCGGCGCATCGAGGCGCTGACCGGCCTCGGCGCCCTGCGACACATCCGCGCTCAGGAACGGATCGCCCAGGAGGCCGCCGAGCGCCTCAAGGTCCCGGTCGCCGAGCTGCCGGCCCGGGTCGGGAAGCTCCTCGACGAGCGCAAGGAAGCGCAGAAGCAGATCGACGACCTGCGCCTGAAGAAGCAGGGCGGAGGCGCCACGGATCTCTTCGGGTCGGCCCGGCCGATCGCGGCGATCGCCGGCGCGAAGGCGATCTCGGGGCGCGTCGAGGACGTCGACGCCAAGGCGATGCGCATGCTGATCGACGATCTGCGCAATCGGCTGGGCTCGGGCGTCGTCTGCCTCGCCGCGGCCGGGGAGGACAAGGTCCTGCTCGCGATCGGCGTCACGAAGGATCTCACCGATCGACTCCAGGCGGGCGTCTTGATCCGCGAGGTCGCGGCCGTCGTCGGCGGGAGCGGAGGCGGCAAGCCCGACTTCGCCCAGGCGGGCGGCAAGGACGCGAGCCGGATCGACGAGGCGCTCGCCGTCTTCGATCGGCTCGTGGCGGGCTGATGCCCGCGCCGCGGCTCTCCTTCGATCCGTTCCGCGCGCGCCGGCGCGCGACGCGGGTCGTGATGGTCGGCTCGGTCGGCGTCGGCGGCGACCATCCGATCCGCATCCAGTCGATGACGAACACGAACACGCTCGACACCGACGCGACGGTGCGTCAGGCCGCGCGCCTGGCCGAGGCGGGCTGCGAGATCGTGCGCATCACGGCGCCATCGATCCGCGACGCCGAGAACCTGCGCGAGATCAAGCGCGCGCTCGCGGCGCGGGGTGTCTCGGTGCCCCTCGTCGCCGACATCCACTTCACGCCCAACGCCGCGATGATCGCCGCCGAGATCGTCGAGAAGGTCCGGATCAATCCGGGCAACTACGCCGACAAGAAGCGCTTCGAGGTCCGCGAGTACGACGACGCCGAGTACGCCGAGGAGCTCGAGCGGGTGGCGGCGCGCTTCCGGCCGCTCGTGCTGCGCTGCAAGCAGAACGGCGTCGCGATGCGGATCGGGACCAATCACGGCTCGCTCTCGGATCGCGTCATGAACCGTTTCGGCGACACGCCGCAGGGCATGGTCGAGAGCGCCCTCGAGTTCCTCGACGTCTGCGAGGCCGAGGGCTTCTTCGACGTCGTCTTCTCGATGAAGTCGTCCAATACCCAGGTCGCGATCGCCGCCTATCGCCTGCTCGCGGCGCGCCTCGAGGAGCGCGCGCCGGGCGAGCCCTCGTATCCGTTTCACGTCGGCGTCACGGAGGCGGGGGACGCCGAAGATGGCCGCATCAAGAGTGCGATCGGGATCGGCGCGCTGCTCGAGGACGGGATCGGGGACACGATCCGCGTCTCGCTGACGGAGGATCCGGTGCGCGAGGTGCCGGTCGCCCGGGAGATCGCGCGGATCGCCGGGACGAAGACGGGCGCCTGGCCCCGTGATCCCGTCGCGGCCCCGGCCCCGGATTCCCCGCGACGCGAGCCCATCGAAGCCGGCGAGCCCCTTGTCCTGTGCGCTCCCCCGTTTCCCGATCCTTTCGCCCACACCCGCCGCCCGACCCGCACGCAGAGCCTCGCCGCGCCCGCGGTCGGACTCACCGTCGGCGGCGACGCCCCCGTCCGCGTCGAGCTCGACCGGCCCGGCGCCCTGATCCGACCCGCCGAGACCGCGGCCCAGCTCGCGGTCGAGCTCGCGGGTCTGCGCGACATCGCCTGCGAGTCGCTGCTCGTGACGGCGGCGAACACCGGGGCGGTAGGCGATCGCGAAGGCGAGGCATCGACGGGGCGCGTCGATCCCCTCGGCCGGGTCGCGCAGCTCGGGGCCGAGCTCGCTTCGCTGGGTCTCTCGCTGCCGATCTCGCTGCGGATCGAAGCGGCCGCGCCCGGCGAATCCGGCGACGTCGTCGCGGCGGTTCTCGACGGCCTCGCTCGAGGGACCGCGCCGACCCTCGGTCGCCTCGTGGCCCGCGTCGACGGCGATACGCCGATGGCGAGCCTGCGCTCGATCGCCGAAGCGGCCATGCGATCGGAGACGCCGATCGAGTGGGAGCTCGCGGTGGATCCCGGGGCGATTCCCGATCTGCTGCGCCGCGCGCTCGAGGCGACGGCGATCGCGAAGCAGGCGGCGGGGAAGGACGACGAAGTCCGGCCGATGCTGAGCCTCGCGCCCGGCGCTTCACCGCAGGCGGTGCGCGTGCTCGTCTCGGCGCTCGCTGATGCGGATGCGGGCGCGGCGCCGGCGCCGGTCGTGCTGCGCGGGGCGGTGACGCGGGCGGGGGAGCGCGGTGTGCAGGGCGTGTCGGAGCCGGCCCTGCTCGAGGCCGCCGTCCGCCTCGGCTCGTCGCTCTGCGACGGGATCGGGGACCTCGTGTCCCTCGAGGCCGCCGGGCCGGCTGGCCCGGTCGTCGATCTCGCCTATCGGATCCTCCAGGGGGCCCGCCTGCGGACGACGCGCACCGAGTACATCTCGTGTCCGTCCTGTGGTCGGACGCTCTTCGATCTCGAGGAGACGACGGCGCGCATCAAGGCGCGCACGGATCATCTCTCCGGCGTCAAGATCGCCGTCATGGGTTGCATCGTGAACGGCCCCGGCGAGATGGCGGACGCCGATTTCGGCTACGTCGGCTCGGGCGTCGGCCAGGTCACGCTCTACGTCGGGAAGCAGATCGTCGAGCGCGCCGTCCCCGAGGCCGAGGCGCCGGACCGCCTGGTCGAGCTGATCAAGCAGAACGGCCGCTGGGTCGACGCCTAGGGCCACTCGCCGGGCGCCGCCACGCTGGGCAGCTCGCCGCTCTCGCGCCACGAACGCAGCTTCGCGACGATCTCGACGCTGCGAGCGTCGCGGGTCGCGGCGTGATCGGGTCCGACGATCCAGAGCGCGATCACGACGAGGATCGAGGCGACGATCCCGCCCTCGGCGATGCCGAGCGCGCCCCCGCCCATGCGATCCGCCCAGCCGAGCCCCGCGGCCTCGGCCCCGCGTTGCAGCAGGCGACCGGCGATCGCGAGCACGGCGATCGTCGCCACGACGATCAGGACGCCGGCGATCCAGAGCGCGGTTCGCCCGGTCAGCTCGCTGGCCGTCTTCTCGCTCAGCCAGACGGCGAGCGGGTCGACGTAGAGTCGCGTCGCGATCGTCGCGAGACCGACCGTGGCGAGGGAGAGGCCCTCGCGGATGAGGCCGATCCAGAGCCCGCGAAGGCAGGCCAATCCCATGATCGCGAGCGCGATCCCATCGATCAGCGGAAGCTCCGAGAGATTCATTCGAGAAAGGCTCCGAAGGCCGGGTCTGCGAGCTCGCTCACGTCGACGGGACGGTCGACGGCGGCCGTCGCGAGGGGAATCGTCGACCAGGCGCTCGTCGGGGTCGTCGTCCAATCCGAGCTCGCCGTCGGACCGGCGGCCCCGACCAGCCGCAGGTACATGGCCGCTTCACGCCGCGTCGGATCGACCGCGAGCACCTGCCGCCACGCCTTCCTCGCCTCGTCGGAGCGGCCCATCGCATAGCAGGTCAGGCCGAGCTGGATGCGGCTCTCGACGAGCTCGGGGCGGACGTCGAGGATGCGCTCGAACTCCAGGACCGCCTGGAACGGGAGGCCGGCTTCGCGCAGGGCGACGCCGAGGCGGTGGCGGATGTCGTGATAGATCGGGCAGCGATCGAGCGCCTGGCGGTAGTGCTCGATCGCCTCGCGGTGGAGGCCGGCGCTGACCAGCGCGTCGGCGAGGGCGGCCTGCTGGTTGGCGAGCTTGCCCCGGGTCGTCGGATCGAGACCGCCGGCGCCCGGTCGCGCGAGCTGGCCCGCCCGCTCGGCGAGGCCTCGGGCCTGGTCGTAGTCGCCGCCGCGTTCGCAGACCGAGGCGAGGGCGAGCAGCGCCTCGACGTAGGCCGGATTGATGCGGATCGCCTCGCGCAGGCTCGTCGCGGCCGACTCGAGCTCGCCCCGTCGCTCGTGGACGATGCCGATCCGGTAGTAGACGTCGGCGAAGCGCAGTCCGGAGGCGACGACGCGTTCGAGGCTTTCCAGGGCGCCCTCGTCGTCGCCGCGCTCGAAGGCGCGCCGCCCCTGCTCGAGGTTCTGGCGGTCGGTCTGGCTCGGCGTCGCCGCGCGGTAGAAAACGGGCTGATCGGAATCCATCTCGAACCCTCCCCCCGAAGTGTTGCGAGCGATGGTGGAACGGGCGCGAGGATCGCATCGCTCGCGCGGGGCGTCGAGGCGTGTCGCGGGATCGGCGCTCCGGCCTGGAATGCGGATGGGACGGCGCTCATTCGGCCCGGGCGATGCGGGCGCGGGCATTGCGCGCGGACGGGGTATCGGCGTAGTTCTCGACGACGACGTGGTAGAGCCGGAGCGCCTCGTCGTCGCGCTTCATGTTCTCGAGACACAGCCCCAGTCGGTAGAGCGCGCGGGCGTCGAGTCCGAGCCCGGGGAACTCGTCGAGCACCCGTCGATAGCGCGAGGCCGCCGACTGCCAGTGGCCCCGCTTCAGGTAGAAGTCGGCGATGTGGAGCATGTTGCCGGCGAGGCGGGTACGGAGCTCGACCAGCATTTCTTCGCCCTGGCGCGTCTCCTCCGCGTAGGGATGGGTCTGGATCAGGACCTCGAGGGCTTCGGTCGCCTTGCGGGCGGCGCCCTGGTCCCGCTCGATCGATTCGACCTGTTCGTAGTGGCACTGCGCCACACGCAGCAGCGCCCCCGGTGCCCGGGGATCCGTCGAATGTTGATCGGCGAACTCCTGGTAGTAGGCGAGGGCCTCTTCGTAGCGCTCGTCCTCGAAGTAGGCGTCGGCGATCTTGAGCTGAGCCTTCTCCTCGAATTCGCTGAAGGGATAGTTGTCGATGATCGACTGGAACGTCTCGATCGCGGCGTCGTAGTCGACGTACCGGAAGAGACCGAGGATCTTGCGGCCCTTGAGCTTCTCGAGGCCCTCCGCATAGAGCTCGTCGGCGGGCTTCACGTCCTCGAAGCGGGGCGCCTCCTTGCCGCAGCCGGAGAGGCCGAGGGGGCCGGCGAGCAAGAGCAGCAAGAGGAGCGAGCGGAAGGAGAGCAGCCGACGGATCGGACCGCGCGCGCCGGGCATCCGGTCGGGCAACGGGTCGGGCATCCGGTCGGGCATCTGGTCGGGCATCTGGTCGGGCATCTGGTCGGGAAGGGGAGCCGACGGGGATCGGCGCGCGTCCGGCGTGCGGGCGGCGGGTCGGCGTCGCAGCGTCGAAGGCAATCGGTGCAATGGGGTCTCCCGCGCGGGGCGCCACGCTATCGGCGGCGCGATCGTCAGTCAATTCGAGCCGACGAGCGGGCGGCGGGTTGCCGGCGAGGCTGCTAGCCTGCGGCCCCCCAAACGACCCCACATTCGAATCAATCAAGGAGTGGACACCGATGGACCGGGAATCCCTCGACCGACTGCGCTTCGATCGCCGCCTGCAGAACCGGCGCGGTTGGCTCGCCCCCGGCGAGCTCGAGCGCCACGTGGAGACCCTTCCGGACGTCGCCGAGAAGCTGACCAAGCTCGCCGGCGAGGAGAGCGCCGCCGGAGCAGAGGCTTCGACCGCCCAGCCGGCGTCGGGCACGGGCCCGAGCTAGGTCCGCGCGCGGCGCTCCCGCCGTGCGTTCCGGGCGTGAGCCGGCATGATCAAGGAAAAGCTGGGCCACCGCCTCGACGGCTGGATCCACGCGATCTTTCCGTTCCTGTTCTGGTGGTCGATTCCGCCGGACCTGCTGACGGTGATCGGGACCTTGATCGCCGGTGCGGCGGGCCTCGCGTTCGCAGACGGCGCGTTCGTCCTGGGCGGTGTGCTGCTCCTGGCAGGCGGCTTCTTCGATCTGGTCGACGGCGTCGTCGCGCGGCATTTCGGGACGGCGACCGCTTTCGGCGGCTTCCTGGATTCGTGCCTCGATCGCGTCGTCGACATCGTGGTCGTGCTCGGCCTTTTTGCCCACGCGACGAAGCAGGGCGATCCGGTCGCGGCGGGGCTGTGTGCAGTCATCCTGGTCGGATCGGTCCTGACCTCGTACGCCAAGGCGCGGGCGGAGCTCGAGATCGATCATCTGCCCGGGGGCCTGCTCGAGCGCGGCGAGCGGATCGGGTTGCTCGCCCTCGGCGCGGTCTCGGGGGCCCTCGCGCCGGTGCTCTGGCTGCTCGCGATCGGGACGACGGTGACGGCCGGGCAGCGCTTCTTCTACGCTCGGCGCGCGCTATCGGGTCGGGCATCCGGGTCCTTGCCGGAATGAAGGGCGGGCCGCGAGCTCGGCTACGAGGAGGTCTCTGTCATGTCGACCGCAACGTCCGAAGGCGGGCGCGACCTGCCGAAGGTGGATTTCTCGACCTTCGTCCTCTCGCTGGCGACCGCCGCCCTCTATCAGCTCGGTGCGCTGCCGGATCCCGTGTCGGGACGCGCGGTCGAGGCGGATCCCCTGGTGGCGCGGCAGACCCTCGAGACCCTCGAGATGTTGCGTGAGAAGACCCAGGGCAACCTCACGGAAGAAGAGCGCAAGCTGATCGACTCGCTGCTCTACGACTTGCGCCTGCGCTACGTGGAGCTGACCCGGTGAGCTCCGGCCTTCGGATCCAGGCTCCGGCCAAGATCAACCTCGGGCTCGCCCTCGTCGGGACCCGGGCCGACGGCTACCACCTGCTCGAGAGCGTCTTCGTTCCGATCGCGGTCTTCGACGCGGTCACGCTCCAGGTCGAATCCGGGCCGGCCTCGATCGCCCTCGACTGCGGCCCGGCCCTCGACGCCGACCTGCCGAAGGCGGTCGGTCTCGTCCCGAGCGGGCCAGACAATCTGGTCTGGCGCGCCGCCCGGCTCTTCTGCGAGCGCGCGGGCTTCGTCGCGTCGATCCGGATCGGGCTGCGCAAGGGGATTCCCGCTGGTGCGGGTCTCGGAGGGGGATCGAGCGACGCGGCGGCGGTGCTGCGGGGGTTGGTGGCCCTCTCGGGTCGCGCCATCTCGCCGGACGAGCTCGCCGCCTGGGCCCTCGAGCTCGGGGCGGACGTCCCCTTCTTCCTCGCGCCCGAGCCCGCGTTCGTGAGCGGCATCGGCGAGCACATCGAGCGGATCGCCGGGCTGCCGGCGCTCGCGATCGTGCTCGTGAATCCGGGCAAAACCCTTGCGACGGCGGACGTCTACCGGACCTCGGATCGACTGGCTTCCGCGTTGACGAAGAACAGGTCGGGCTCTACGATGCGGGCGCTTTCAGGCTTGACCCAGAACGTCCGCGACACCGTCCCCGCCCTCCGGGATCTCCTCATCAACGATCTCGAGCCGGCCGCGCGCCAGCTCTGCCCAGTCGTCGGCCGGATCTCGGACCGACTCGAACGGGTCGGAGCGCTCGCGGTCAGCATGACCGGCAGCGGAGCGACGGTGTTCGGCGTCTTCGATTCCGAGGCGGCGGCGAACGACGCTGCGAAGCGCTTGCGCGCCGAGGAAGCCGGAGTTCCGGGCGAGTCCGAGCGTTGCTGGGTGCGGGCGACGCGGGTCCTCGCGCACGGTGCGGGGCCGGTCGGCGGATTCGAAGAGTTTCTTGGGGCGTCGCCAAACGGTTAAGGCAGCGGCCTTTGGAGCCGCCATCTGTAGGTTCGAATCCTACCGCCCCAACCAGGTTGTCGAGCGAGGGCCGGGGCTAGGTCCGGAGGTGGAGATGGGTGATCCCACCTCGCGAGCGCATCGGGTCGATGGGCAGGATCGCGGGCACGAGAACGAGAAAGGCGTCGCGATGCAGGATCTCAAGCTCTTCAGTGGCAACGCCAACGCGGCGCTCGCGCGCGCGGTCGCGCGCTATCTCGACGTCGAGCTCGGTCGCGCCGAGGTCGGCAGCTTCAGCGACGGCGAGTGTGCGGTCGAGATCGGCGAGAACGTCCGCGGTCTCGATTGCTTCGTGCTCCAGTCGACCTGCGCGCCGCAGAACAGCAACCTGATGGAGCTCCTGATCATGATCGACGCGCTCAAGCGCGCGTCGGCCCGGCGCATCACCGCCGTGGTGCCCTACTACGGCTACGCGCGCCAGGATCGCAAGGTCCGACCCCGGGTGCCGATCACGGCGAAGCTCGTGGCCGATCTGATCCAGACCGCCGGCGCCCACCGCATCCTCTGCATGGACCTCCACTCCGGCCAGATCCAGGGCTTCTTCGACATCCCCGTCGACAACCTCTATTCGACGCGCCTGATGCTCGATTCGATCGAGCGCCGGATCGGGACCGACGTGACCGTCATCTCGCCCGACGCCGGGGGCACCGAGCGCGCCCGCTCCTACGCGAAGCGCCTCTCCGCCCGCCTCGCCATCATCGACAAGCGCCGCGAGGTCGCGAACGTCGCGGAGGTCATGCACATCATCGGCGACGTGCGCGACCAGACCTGCATCATCGTCGACGACATGGTCGATACCGCCGGCACGCTGACCGAAGCGGCTCGCAGCCTGATGGAGGCCGGGGCGACCTCGGTCCATGCCGCGATCACGCATCCGGTGCTCTCGGGGCCGGCGGTGAAGCGGATCGCGGAGTCGCCGCTGCAGCACGTGATCGTGACCGACACGATTCCGCTGCGCCCCGACGCCGTCGAGATGGGGAAGCTCCACGTCGTATCCGTCGCCGGGCCGATCGGCGAGGCGATCCGTCGCATCAACAACGAGGAGAGCGTGAGCTCGCTCTTCTAAAAGGGTTCGGGAGAGAGATCATGGGTGACGTTCAGTTTGCAGTCGAAGGTCGGGAAGCTACGGGCAAGGGCGCCAATCGCCGACTCCGACAGCGCGGGCTCGTGCCCGGCGTCGTGTACGGCGGCGGCCGGGCCGCGACGCCGATCGCCTTCGATGTCGCGAAGTTCGAGCGCTTGCTCGCGACGAGCCACAGCGGCCACAATACGATCATCGACCTCTCCGGTCCCGCGGCGGTCTCCGGCAAGACGGTGATCGCGAAGGAGCTGCAGCGCGAGGCGGTGCGCGGCCGGATCACCCACGTCGACTTCTACGAGGTCGACCTCACGACCAAGATCGACGTCGAGATCCCGATCCATCTCGTCGGGACGCCCGTCGGCGTCGTCAACGGCGGCGTGCTCGATCAGCAGCTGCGCGAGCTCGAGATCATGTGTCTGCCGAACGCGATCCCGGACTCGATCGAGGTCGACGTCAGCGCCCTCGATCTCGGCTCGAATCTCCACGTGAGCGATCTCGTCGTGCCCGACGGCATCGACGTGATGTCCGAAGCCGAGCTGACGGTCGCCACCGTGCTGATCCCGCGCGGTCTGCGAGACGAGGCGACGGCGGCCCAGGAGGCGGCAGCGGGTGCCCCGGCCGCGGCTCCGGCGAAGGCCGAGAAGTCCGAGTAGGCCGAGGACCGAGCCGGCACGGAAGCGGACGAGGCGAAGACCGCCATGGCCGGCCTGCACGGCGAATCGCCCGAGCGGCTCGTGGTGGGGCTCGGCAATCCGGGCCCCGAGTATGCGGCCACGCGACACAACGTGGGCTTCCGCGTCGTCGAGCACCTCGCTCGGCGTGCGGGGGCGGTCTTCGTCGCCGATCCCGGGCTCCGGGGGCGGCTGGCGCGGGCACGGATCGCCGGGCGCGACTGCGTCCTGCTCGAGCCCCTGACCTTCATGAACCGCTCGGGGGAGAGTGTCGGCGCCGCCCTCGAGCGCTGGCCCGCACTCGCGCCCGAGCGCGATCTGCTCGTCGTCCTCGACGACCTCGACCTGCCGCCGGGGCGACTCCGGCTCCGCCCGAGCGGCGGCGCTGGCGGTCACCGCGGTCTCGCCGACATCGCCCGCGAGCTGGCGACCCAGGCCACCCCGCGCCTGCGCTTCGGCATCGGGCATCCGGGCTCGGCCGCGCAGGTCGTCGACTGGGTGCTCGAGCCGTTCTCCGAAGCCGAAGAGGCCGAGGTCCTGCCCGCGGCGGTCGAGCGCGCTGCCGATGCCGTGGCCTGTGTCGTGGGGGAGGGGCTCAAGATCGCGATGGATCGCTTCAACGCGATGGCCTGATTGTCCGGCTCGATTCGCCTTTTATTGGCCGGACAATCAAGCTTGTCGGCCCTTTGTCCGGCTGATAATGTGCCGCCGTGGCCTTCGACGGATCCCCCCACCGCCTGCGGATCGACGAGCGATCGGACGAGCCCGCCTACCAGCAGATCGCGGCCCAGCTCCAGGCCGAGATCGAAGCGGGGAGGCGTGCGCCCGGTGAGCGCCTGCCCGCGATCCGCTCGCTCGCAGCGGAGCTCGGCCTCCACCGCGACACCGTGGCCCTCGCCTACGAGCAGCTCGGCCAGTCCGGCTACGTCGAGGCCCGCGCCGGCGCGGGCACCTTCGTCCGCACGCTGCGGACTCCGGTCGCGACCGGCGCCCGCCGCGACGAGAGCGCGGCGGCGAACGCGGGCGGGACCGAGCGGACCGAGGCCTCGGCGGCGGGCGCTGCCCCGGGCCGCGCCGGGGACATCGTGCTCGCCCTCGCGCCGCCGGTCGAGCGGCTGATCGCCCTCGAGAACACGCGCCCGCGTTATGCGAGCGGCGACGACGTGGTCGCGCTCCACCGCCTGATCCCCGATCCGCGCCTCTATCCGGTCGCCGAGTTCGCCGCCTGCTTCGAGGCGGCGCTGCGGGAGGAGGGGCCGGCGCTCTTTTCGTACGCCTCGCCGGAGGGCGATCCGCGCCTTCGCCGCGCGATCGCCGAGCGTTTCCGGCGCTACGGCATCGGGGCAGCGCCGGAGGAGATCGTGTTGTGCCACGGCGCGAGCCAGGGCATCTCGCTGGCGCTCCGGCTCTTCACCCAGCCCGGCGACCAGGTCGCGGTCGAGGTGCCGACCTACGCGAACGTGCTGTCGGCGCTGGCGGGCCACGGTCTCTCGCCTGCCGCCGTGGCGATGGACGCGGAGGGCGTCGATCCCGACGCCCTCGACCGCGTGCTGGCCCGGCCCGAGGTGAAGGTCTTCTACACGATTCCTTCCTTCCACAACCCTCTCGGGACGACGACGAGCCTCGCGCGCCGCCGCCAGATCCTCGAGATCGCGGCACGCCACGGGGTGCCCGTCGTCGAGGACGGCTTCGAGCTCGATCTGCGGTTCAAGGGCCAGGACGTGGCCCCGCTCGCCGCCCTCGACGAGGTCGGCCTCGTCGTGCATCTCTACTCGTTCTCGAAGTCGCTCTTTCCGGGCGTGCGGGTCGGCTCGCTGACGGCGCGGGGGCGGGTGCTCGAGGGACTCGTGGCGCTGAAGCACGCGACGGATCTCTCGGATGCGTTGACGCTGCAGGCGGCGCTCGTGCGCTTCGTCGAGTCGGGGGCCTTCGATCGCCACCTCGCGCGGATCCGGCGCGTGCTTGCGGCGCGCCACGCGGCGCTCGCCGCGGCGCTCTCGACGGAGATGCCGGCCGGGACGACCGCGACGGCGCCCGAGGGCGGCTATCAGTGCTGGGTCGAGCTGCCCTTCGAGGTCGACACGCGGGATCTGCTCGCCGACGCGGCGCGGGCGGGCGTCGTCTTCTCCCCGGGCACGCTCTTCATGCCCGACGCGCGACCGTCGCGGGGCATGCGGCTCTCCGTCGCGAGCGTCGACGAGGCCGAGATCGCGCGGGGCGTCGCGGCGCTGGGCCGGGTCGTGCGGGAGCGGGCAGGGCGCGCTCCGGGCGCGGGGCGCACGGCGGGCATGCATCTCTGAAGCGTTCGTTCGCGGCGGGCGGGGGCCAGACGGCTTCCCGAGCGCCGCGCGAGTCACGGGCCCGGACGTCGGGTCGGAAGGGCAACCAGGAGGCGGATCATGGCGAAGACGACGGCGGGACGGGGTCGGGGAGCGAAGGGCGCAGCGGGCGCGAGCCGCGCGGCGAAGGCGAAGGTCGGCGGTGCGAACGGAAGCCGGGCGAACGGCATGACCGCGAACGGGAGCGGCGCCCTGCGCCGGGGCGCGGACGCGTTCATGCTGAAGGTCGGCCTCGCCGAGATGATGAAGAACGGCGTCATCATGGACGTGACCGACGTCGAGCAGGCGAAGATCGCCGAGGACGCCGGGGCGTGTGCGGTGATGGCCCTCGAGCGGGTGCCGGCGGACATCCGCCGCGACGGCGGCGTCGCGCGCATGAGCGCCGTCGACATGATCGAGCGCATCCAGCGCTCGGTCTCGATCCCGGTCATGGCGAAGTGCCGCATCGGCCACATCGCCGAGGCGCGCGTCCTCGAGGCCCTCGGCGTCGACTTCATCGACGAGAGCGAGGTCCTGACGCCCGCCGACGACGAGCACCACATCGCGAAGCACGACTACCGCGTTCCCTTCGTCTGCGGCGCGCGCAATCTCGGCGAGGCGCTGCGCCGGATCGGCGAGGGCGCGGCGATGATCCGCACCAAGGGCGAGGCGGGCAGCGGCAACATCGTCGAGGCGGTGCGCCATCTGCGCAGCGTGATCGGCGAGATCCGCGCGATCCAGGCGCTGCCGGCCGAGGAGCTGATGTCGACGGCGCGGGACATGGGCGCGCCCTACGACCTCGTCCGCTACGTCCACGAGCATGGCAAGCTGCCGGTGCCGAACTTCGCCGCCGGCGGCGTCGCGACGCCGCCCGACGCGGCGCTGTGTCGCTCGCTCGGGGCCGAGGCGGTCTTCGTCGGCTCGGGCATCTTCAAGAGCGCGGATCCCGCGGCGCGCGCCCGGGCGATCGTGCATGCCTGCACGCATTGGGATGATCCGGAAGAGGTGCTGAACGCCTGTCGCGGCCTCGGCAGCGCGATGGAAGGCCTCGAGATGAGCTCGCTCGCCGAGGACGAGAAGCTCGCGAACCGCGGCTGGTAGGCGCGGGCGCGGGACGGGAGGCCGGGGTTCGGATGGCGGCGAAGCGCAAGCGGCGAACGGGGGGCGATCGGGCTCGGCCGGTGGTCGGTGTGCTCGCGATCCAGGGCGACGTCGAGAAGCACCTCGCGGCGCTCGAGCGCTGCGGGGCATCGGGGCGTCGGGTCCTCGTACCCGCCGATCTCGTCGGACTCAGCGCCCTCGTCCTGCCCGGCGGCGAGAGCACGACGATCTCGAAGGGGCTCGACCGGCACGGGCTGGTCGAGCCCATCCGCGCCTTCGCGAAGGCGGGGGGGGCGGTGCTCGGGACCTGTGCCGGGGCGATCCTGCTGGCGCGGAGCTCCCGCAACCATCCCGTCCCGACCCTCGGACTCCTCGACGTCGAGGCGCTCCGCAACGCCTACGGGACCCAGGTCGACTCCTTCGTCGCCCCGGCCGACGCGAGCTCCCGGCCGGCGTGGCGGGGCATGGAGTGCGTCTTCATCCGGGCGCCCCGGCTCGTCGACCCGGGCCGTGGGGTCGAGGTCCTGGCGACCGTCGACAGCGAGCCCGTCCTGGTCCGCCAGGGCAGGCGGCTCGCCTGCACCTTCCATCCCGAGCTGACCGACGACGTCCGGGTCCACGCGGCCCTGCTCGAGCTCGCGAAGGCCGGGCCGATCGGCGGAATGGACGGCTGAGAGGACGGCCTTGCCCCGGACCGCGGGGCTGTGTTACCCATGGGCGCTTCCAAAACGGGCCTTCGGGCCTTCAACCACCAGCCTCGGTGCCCTCGAATCCAAGCTCGGAAACCCGCCGAGGGGATTCCAGCAGGGTGCCCCGATGTCGCGGCGCGGATCCCGGATCCGCGGGCGCATCCGACCGGGAGGAATGTCTTGCCTCGGGAATATGAAACGACGTTCATCGTCCAGCCGGAGATCTCCGACGAGGGCGCGAAGGCCATCCTGGCCCGCCTCGACGGGGTGCTCGACACGGCCGGCGCCACGCGCCTGATGTGCGAGGACCATGGCAAGCGCAAGCTCGCCTTCGAGATCAAGAAGTTCCACAAGGGCCACTACTACACGCTGATGTACCTCGACAAGGGCAAGGTCGTGCCCGAGCTCGAGCGTTCGCTGCGGCTCGACGAGTCGATCCTGCGCTTCCTCACGGTCCAGGCCGCCGAGGACGTGGCGGACGTGGAGGCCCGCAAGGCCGCCGCCGCCCAGGCCGAGGTCGAGCAGGCGAAGCGCGCCGCCGAGCGCGCCGCCCGCGAGGCCGAAGAGGCCGAGGCCCGCCGCGAGGCCGAGGAGTCGGGCCGTGGCCTGACCGGCGACGACGACGATTTCGGCGGCGAAGAACGCGACGAATACAGCCCGCGCGACGACCGTGCCCGCTTCGGTCCGCCGCTCGACGACGATGAGGAGGAGGGAGCATGAGCGACGAGAAGACCGAGACGACGATTCCCTCCGGTCCGCGAGCCGGTGTGACGAGACGACCGCCCACGGGTCCCGCTGCGGGGCCGTCGGGTCCGGCGGCCGGGCCCTCGGGTCCCGCTGGCGCGGGTCCGCGACCGCCGCTCGGCCCCAAGGCCGACCGCGATCGACCGCCGATGGGAGATCGACCGCCGATGGGCGATCGCCCGCCGATGGGCGACCGCTCGGAGCGACCGGGCGGCTTCGATCGGGGACCGCGCCCGCCGCGGGAAGACCGGGGCGACCGCGGCGATCGCGGCGACCGGGGAGATCGAGGCGATCGCGCGCCGCGCGCGCCGCTCACGGTCAAGGGCAAGCTCCGCGCTGCGGCGCGGAAGAAGGCCCGCAAGCAGGCCAAGCGCAAGGGCATGTTCCAGCGGCGCAAGGTGTGCCGGTTCTGCGCCGACAAGAACGTCACGATCTCGTACAAGGACGTGAAGACGCTCCGGCTCTTCATCACCGAGACGGGCAAGCTGACCCCGCGCCGGATCTCGGGAACCTGCGCGAAGCACCAGCGGCCGCTCTCCCTCGAGATCAAGCGCGCACGGCATCTCGCGATGCTGCCCTACGCGCCCTCGCACGTTTGATCGGAAACCGGCCTTTGGCCGATTTCCTGGCCTTGAATAGGGGTAGCGGTCCAGAGGCCAGCGGGGGTCGTTGGCGGAATCGTTCGACGGAGTAAGTGAACATGGCATTGGTTCAAGTCATCCTGAGTGAAGACGTCCACAATCTGGGCGACGCCGGCGACGTCGTGAAGGTCAAGCCCGGGTTTGCGCGCAACTTCCTGATTCCGCAGGGCAAGGCGCTGCCGGCGACGGCGGCCCGGGTCCACGAGGTCGAGCACAAGCGGCGCGTGATCGCCGAGAAGCGGTCCAAGGAGCTGAAGGATCTCGAGAGCGTGAAGACGCGCATCGAGGGGATCGCGCTCGCGATCTCGGCCCAGGTCGGCGAAGAGGGCAAGCTCTTCGGCTCCGTCACGTCGGCGAACCTGGCCGAGCTGCTCGGGGCCCAGGGCGTCGAGGTCGACCGACGCAAGATCGTGCTCGTCGAGCCGATCAAGTCGGTGGGCGAGCACACGGTCACCGTACGCCTGCGCAACGACGTCGTGGCGAGCCTGAAGGTGACCGTCACCGCCGCGAGCTGACGCGACTCTCAGCGCGACCCCCAGCCCGCCCCACCGCGCCCCCGCGGGCCCGATGGGTTTTCGGGGACGCGCCGACCGATCGAGCGCCCACTCCCCGTCCCACGCGGACGACCCGGAGTGGGCGCTCGTTTTTTTGCAGGCCGGATCGCGCGACCGATCGACCGCTTCGCGACGTGCCCGCGTATACTCGTCGGGCGTCGAGCGCCCGCCGGCCCCGCGCGTCCGATCCGGACGCCGCGCGGTCCGGCAGCGGCGGATTCGGGCGCCCATCGAGGGGGTGGGGTGTGAGGGAGTCCGACATGGTCGCGGGGCGCGTGCCGCCCCACGATATCGAGGCGGAGAAGGCCGTCCTCTCGGCCATCCTGCTCGACAACGACGCGATCCATTCGGTGGTCACCGAGATCCGGGAAGAGGATTTCTACCACCCGTCCCATCAGATGCTGTTCCGCTCGATGGTCCGGCTGCGGGACGAGAACCAGCCGGTCGATCTCACGACGCTCGCCGCCTACCTGAAGGGCGAGAGCCTGCTCGACAGCATCGGCGGTCCGGTCGCCCTGGCCGAGATCGCGGACTACGTCGCGACGCCCGCCAACATCGTCCACTACGCGAAGATCGTGCGCGATCGCGCGATCAAGCGGAGCATCATCTCGACGGCGACCGAGATCGTCGCCCTCGGCTACGAGCCGGGCGAGCCGGCGGATACGCTGCTCGACGAGGCGGAGAGCAAGATCTTCGCGCTCTCGACCGCCAAGGCGAGCACGAGCCTCTCCTCCATCTCCGTCGAGATGCACGACGCCGTCAACCACATCGACATGCTGATGAACCGCAGCGGCGAGCTGACCGGGCTCTCCTCGGGCTATGCGAAGCTCGACGAGATGACCGGCGGTCTGCAGCCCGGGGATCTCTTCATCCTGGCCGCGCGGCCGTCGATGGGCAAGACGGCCCTCGCCTTGAATCTCGCGCGCAACGCCGCCGTCGACTACGGCAAGAACGTCGCGATCTTCTCCCTCGAGATGACGACGCGCTCGCTCGTCATGCGGCTGCTCTCGACCGAGGCCCAGGTCGACTTCGGTCTCTTCCGCAGCGGGCTGATCTCGACCGACGCGCACTCGCGGCTGATGGCCGCCGCCGGGCGCCTCGCCGAGGCCGGCATCTGGATCGACGATACCGGTGCGTCGTCGATCCTCGAGATCCGTGCCAAATGTCGACGGCTCCACTCCCAGAAGGGGCTCGACCTCGTCGTCGTCGACTACCTCCAGCTCGCCCGCGGCGATCGCAACGTGCAGCACCGCGAGCAGGAGATCTCCGAGATCAGCCGCGGTCTCAAGGGCCTCGCGAAGGAGCTCGACATCCCGGTGATCGCCCTGTCCCAGCTGAACCGCGGACCCGAGACGCGCAAGGAGGACAAGCGCCCGATGCTGGCCGATCTGCGCGAGTCGGGCGCCATCGAGCAGGACGCGGACCTGATCGCCTTCATCTATCGCGACATCGTCTACAACAAGGAGACGGAGTTCGAGAACCTGGCCGAGCTGATCATCGCGAAGCAGCGCAACGGGCCGACGGGGACGGTCAAGCTCGAGTTCGAGGGCCGCTTCGCGCAGTTCCGCGATTGGCCGCTCTCGGACAATCCCTACGAGGGCGCGCCTTCGGGCCCGGGCGCCAAGCGCTCCGCCGACTTCGACTACGAATTCGGCGGCGCGGGTGCTGGCGGCTTCGGTCCGGACACGGATCCGGGCGCCTTCTAGTGGCAAGTCTGCGCCGACCCCGCGCCGTGCGACCCGGCGGCCGGATCGCCCTGGTGGCCCCGGCCGGGCCCCTCGATCCGGCGAAATTCGAGGCGAATCGCCGGGCGCTCGAACGCCTCGGCTTCGAGACCGTCGCCCGCGACGACATCCTCGCCCGCGACGGCTACCTCGCGGGCAGCGACGAGCGCCGTGCGCGGGAGTTCATGGAGTTCGTCCGGGATCCCGAGGTCGACGCGATCCTGTGTGCCCGCGGCGGCTACGGCTGCCATCGCATCGTCGAGCGCCTCGACGCCGCCGCCGTCCGCGAGGCGGCGAAGCCCCTGGTCGGCTACAGCGACGTCACGACGCTGCTGCTCTGGCAGCGCAAGCACGCGGGGCTCCTCGGCATCCACGGCCCGATGCTCGAGAAGAAGGAGTCGCTCGAAGGCGAGGGCGGGTCGGCTCTCGTCCGGACGCTCCAGGGGACCGGTCCGCTCCCGCGTTATGCGGGTCGGACGCTCGTCGCCGGCTGGGCCGAGGGCCGCCTCGTCGGCGGCTCGCTCACCGTCTGCGTCGCGAGCCTCGGCACGCCCTGGGAGCTCGATACCCGGGGCGCGATCCTCATGCTCGAGGACGTGACCGAGCTGCCCTATCGCGTCGATCGCATGCTGCAGCAGCTGCGGGCCGCGGGGAAGCTCGCCACGCTCGCCGGCGTCGCGATCGGGGCCTTCACGGATTGCGAGGATCCACGCTACCCGGAGTGGCCCGTCGAGCGGCTCTTCCGGGAGGTGTTCGGGCCGCTCGGCGTCCCGGTCGTCCTCGATCTGCCCTTCGGCCACGGGGGGCAGAACCGGCCGTGGCCCTTCGGTGGGCGGGCAGCCCTCGACGGCGACCGCGGCGAGCTCGAGTGGTTGGAATCGGCGGTCCGGGCGCGGTAGCGTGCGGCCGCGGCGGGGCCTCGGCGGCTCCGTTTCGGGTCTGCGGGCCGGGTTGAGGCCTTCGGCTGGTGCTTCGGGGGGAGCCACGCGATGAAGCGGAGTCTGATCGAGCGCAAGCTCCAGAAGGTCGAGCGGACCCTCGACAAGGCGATCGAAAAGCAGGAGATCCCCGGCGCGGTCGTGCTGGCCCGGATGCCGCGGGAGGGCGAGATCCTCGACTATGCCTGGGTCCGTGGCCTCGCCGTCGCGCGGCCCGAACGGCTGCCGATGCGGCGCGACACGATCTTCGACCTCGCCTCGCTGACGAAGCCGATCGCGACGACGACCGCGATCCTATGGCTCGTCGAGGAGGGCTCGATCTCCCTCGACGATCCGGTGGCCAAGTCGCTGCCGGCCTTCGCCGATCGCGGCAAGGAGAACGTCACGATCCGCCATCTGCTCTGCCACGCCGCGGGCCTCAAGCCCTGGCGCGGCTTCCACGAGCTCCTGATCGAGAAGGAGCGCAAGACCGGCGAGCGGCTGATCGGGACGAAGGAAGGGCGCGACTGGATCATCGACCGCGTGCTGCGCTCGGCACTGGTCCACGAGCCGGGGGCGGCGGCGGTCTACGGCGATCTCGATTTCATCGTGCTCGGGGCCCTGGTCGAGGCCGTCTCGAAGCAGCCCCTCGACGAGTTCTGCGAGTCGCGGATCTTCACGCGCCTGGCCCTCCACGACACGCGCTTCTTTCCGATCCCGACCGACGGCTCGAACGCCTCGCCGGAGGTCGTGCGTCGCCGCGTCGCCGCGACCGAGAACTGTCCCTGGCGCGACCGGATCGTCTGGGGCGAGGTCCACGATCCCAACGCCTCGGCGATGGGGGGCGTCGCGGGCCACGCGGGCCTCTTCTCGACCGCCGACGACGTGATGCGCTTCGCTCAGCTCTTCCTCGACGCCTGGCACGGCCGCAATCCTTCGCTGCCGACGGAGCGCGTGCGCGAGTTTTCGACGCGCCAGCGCATGCCCGCCGACTCCGACTGGGCGCTCGGCTGGGACACGCCGACGGCCGGCGCCTCGTCCTCGGGCCAGTACTTCTCCGCGAGCTCCGTCGGCCATCTCGGCTTCACGGGGACCTCCCTCTGGATCGATCTCGAGCGGGAGCTCATCGTCGTGATGCTGACCAACCGCATCCATCTGGTCGCGAAGCGCAGCCGCTTCGATCTCCGCCCGAAGATCCACGATGCGATCTTCGAAGGCCTGACCGCCGAATGAGCGCGTCGAAGCCCTCCGCGACCGGCGCCCCGGGCGTCTCCGGCGCCGCGGCCGACGCGAAGCGTCCCTACGACCCGGCGCGCCTGCGCCACGTTCATTTCATCGCGATCGGCGGGACGGGCATGGGCTCGCTCGCCGGCCTCGTGAAGGCCCGCGGCATCCGGGTCACCGGCTCGGACAAGAAGCTCTACCCGCCGATGAGCACCGCGCTCGAAGACTGGGGGATCGTGCCCATCGAGGGCTTCGCGGCGGAGAACGTGCTGCGCGAGCGGCCGGATCTCGTCGTGATCGGCAACGCGGTCCGACGGGACAATCCGGAGGCCGTCGCGGCGATCGAGGCGGGGCTGCCGTTCCGCTCGTTCTCCGACGCGCTCTACGAGCTCGCCATCTCGAAGCGCCACTGCCTCACGATCGCCGGCACCCACGGCAAGACGACGACGACGAATCTCGCGGCCCAGCTCCTCGAAGCGACCGGTCGCGACCCGTCGCTGCTGGTCGGCGGCATCTCGCTCGATTTCGGCGGCTCCTTCCGCGAAGGGCAGGGGCCGCATTTCGTCGTCGAGGGCGACGAGTACGACACGGCCTTCTTCGACAAGACCCCGAAATTCCTCCACTACCATCCGAACACGCTGATCCTGACCTCCGTCGAGTTCGATCACGCCGACATCTACCGCGATCTCGACCACGTGAAGTCGGCCTTCCGCGCGCTCGTGGCCCAGATGGCGAAGGATGCGACGATCGTCGCGGCGGTCGGCCACGACGGGGTCCGCGACGTGCTGGCGCAGGCGCCTTGCCGCGTGATCGGTTATGCGGTCGAGCGCGGCGGCGAAGGCGGGCAGGCGGAGCGCTCGACGGGCGTCGGTTCGGACGAGTCGGCGGGGCGCCCGGCGGCCGACGCGGTCGGGTCCGCGCGCTGGGTCGCGAGCCGGCTGCGTCCCGAGAAGAACGGTCTCCGCTTCAACCTCGAGGATCGCGAGAAGCAGCGCAGCTACGAGGTCGTCTCGCCGCTCTTCGGGGCCCACAACGTCGAGAACGTGGTCGGCGTCCTCGCGGCCCTCGACTCCCTCGGCGTTCCGATCGAGCAGGCGATCGCGGCGCTGCCCCGGCACCTCGGCGTAAAGCGTCGCCAGGAGGTGCGCGGCGTCGCGGCGGGGGTCACGGTGATCGACGACTTCGCCCACCATCCGACGGCGGTGAAGGGGACGATCGAAGCCATCGCCCAGCGCCACCCGGGCAGCCGCGTCGTCGCGTTGCTCGAGCCGCGCACCAACACGAGCCGGCGCGCGATCTTCCAGGACGACTACGTCGAGGCGTTGATGTCGGCGGGTCGGGTCGCGATCGCGGAGGTCGGCAGCGAGCCGATCTACAGCATCACGGGCGAGGTCACCGAGATCCTCTCGTCGAAGAAGGTGGCCGAGGCGCTGCGCCAGCGCGGACGCGACGCGGCGGCCTTCGAAGGCATCGAGGCGATGATCGACTGGGTCGTCGCCGGTCGGCGGGAAGGCGACGTCGTGCTCGTCATGAGCAACGGGGCCTTCGGCGGGATCTGGGAGAAGCTGCTCGAAGCCCTCGCGCGTGCCGCCTGAAGACGTCGGGTTCGCGGGGGGCGGCGCCCCCGCCCCCCCCCCCCCCCTCGGTCAGGTCCAGAACTCCGCGAGCCGCTCCGGATCGATCGGGACCGAGACGATCTCCTGGACGCGCCCCGCTGCGATCGACGCGATCAGCAGATAGCTCGCGTCGAGGATCCGGTCGCCCATCTGCGCCCGCGCCTGACAGAGGACGGAGGCGCGCGTGTTGCTGACCATCACGTCCTCGACGGCGGTATTGAAGCCGACGTGACCGACTTCGCCGAGGGAGCCGAGATACTCGAAGATCTCGTCGGGCCCCTTGATGTCCCCATGCCAGGGGCCCGCCCCCTTCACGCGCCACACGATGTCGTCCGCCCAGAGCGCGCGCAGCGTCTGGCGATCGCCGACGTTCGCGGCCTGAAGGCATTGATGGACGAGGAGGGCGTTCGGGTGTTGGATCACGACGATCTCCGATCCGGGCGGGCGCGAGCCCATGATACGACCAACGGAACGCGGATGGGAAGAAATCTGGGCGATGCCTGAAGAAATCGAGTCGGGGCGCGGCGCGAGCAGGACGGGTCTCGCTTCGGTTCTCGAAACGTTGACTGCGCATTACACGTTCGACGCCGACGGGCGCATCGTCCGATCGCGCTCCGAAGGGCTCCCGCCCCGATTCGTGCTAGGTCGAGCGGCCGAGGGCTGCCTCTGGCGCTTCGGGGTGGATCTCGCTCGACGGCCGACGGTCGAGCTCGCTCGACTCGCCGCCCGCGAGCGCGGGGTGCGCTTCGATGGGGAATTGCACGCGCCGCCCGAGCGGCTCGCCGCGCTCGAGCGACTCCTGAGCTCGACGGGGCCTGCGGATGCAGGGGATCTCGATCGCCCTCGACTCCGACGACAGCTGATCACACGCGATGGTGTCGTCGTGGGCGAGCTCTGGACGATGGATTAGGCGAGGCCGACCCGTGGTTCGGGGCGGTCCCGCCCCGTCGGATCCTCGGACGCGTTCCGCGACGCACCGATCGCCCGGGCGACCGGGGGGTGCGCCGGGCGTTGCAGGGTTGGTCGACCCCGGATGGGTCGGGGGCCACGCGTCGCGATGGCGTCGTCGTTCGGCCCCCGGAAGCGCGGCCGGAGCGAGCTCGTCGGACGTCGATGTTAGGCGAATCCGGTCTCCGGTTCCGACGCCGACCGCATGGCTCGGCCCGACGACGGCATGTCGGCCTCGGGCTCGGTCTCCCGAGCGAGATGCACCGCCGGTCTCGCCCCCGTCGCGGGGCGGACCCCCTCGCCCCGAGGTCGTCCCGGGATGCCGATCGGCGCGGCCCCGCGCGGCCTCGAAGTTCGTATCATGCGACCAGGCGCTCGCTGGCCGCGGCCGGCGTCCCGCCCCGGCGCCGCAACGAACGCCGCGCCGGACGGGGCCGACCCCGTCCGACGACTCCCGAGGAGGAACGCATGGACATCGAAGCCTTCCGCGCCTGGCGCCCGATCGACGTCGACACCCACATCACCGAGCCCGCCGACGTCTGGACCTCGCGCGTCTCGAAGCGCTTCGGCAAGGCGGTGCCCCACATCGTCCGGGAGGACGGCGCGGACTACTGGACCATCGGCGACAAGCGCCTCTACAGCCCGGCCGCCGTCACGATGGCGGGCTTCGACGGCTCGCCGCCCGACCACCGCAAGGGCTACGACGACATCCCGGCGAGCAGCTTCGACGCGAAGGCGCGTCTCGCGCACATGGACGTCGAAGGCATCCATGCCCAGGTCCTCTACCCGAACATCGGCGGCTTCGGCTCGGCGGCCTATCTCCAGCTCGGGAGCCCCGAGCTCGCCCTCGAGTGCCTGCGCGCGTACAACGACTTCCTGGTCGAGTGGTCGTCGGTCGATCCCGCGCGGCTGATCCCGGTCGCGGCGCTGCCGTTCTGGGACCTCGCGGCGTCGGTGCGCGAGGTCGAGCGCGTGGCCTCGATCGGCCACCGCGGCATCAATCTCTGCATGCGCCCCGAGGATCACGGCGCAAAGCCCCTGCGCGATCGCCACTGGGATCGGCTCTGGTCGGCCATCGACGAGACGGGGCTGCCCGTGTCGTTCCACATCGGCGGCGGCGACACGAGCGGCGTCGTCGACGATCGTGCGGGGACCGGGATCCGCGCCAACATGGCGCGCTTCTCGACGCTGCTCTTCGTCGGCAACGCCCACTGCATCGCCGAGGTGATCTTCGGCGGCGTGTGCCACCGCTTTCCGAAGCTTCGCTTCGTCTCGGTCGAGAGCGGCGTCGGCTGGCTGCCCGGCTTCCTCGAGGCGGCGGACTGGCAATGGGCGAACATGGAGGTCCGGAAGGAGCATCCGGAGTACGACCTGCGCCCGAGCGAGTACTTCCGCCGCCAGATCTACGGCTGCTTCTGGTTCGAGCGCCACGGTCTCGAACAGATGCTCGCGCTCTACCCGGACAACGTGCTCTGGGAGACCGATTTCCCGCATCCGACCTGCCAGCATCCGGGGCTCGTGAACGGCCTCGCGGAGCGACCGGCGGCCTACGTCGAGCGCGCGCTGGCGGCGCAGCCGGATGCGCTCAAGCGCAAGGTGCTCCACGACAACGCGGCGCGGCTGTACGGCCTCGGACCGGCGGTCGCGTGATGGGCGGATCGAAGCTTGCGCGACGCCGTCTTCCTCGCAGACACCTCCCGTGCGCAGGGTGGATCGCCGCGGCGTGCGGTCTGGCTCTGCTCGGGACGCCGACCGCCTGGTCGGCGGCGGAGCCGATCCGGGATGCGCCGCGCTGTGCGCATCACGATCCGCTGCGGCAGCCGCTCTTCGGGGATCTCCACGTCCACACCGCCTACTCCCTCGACGCCGCCGCCGGCGGGACGCCGCGGAGCGCGTACGAATACGCGCGCAGCGGAGCTCGCCCGCTCGATTTCGCCGCGGTGACGGATCACGCCGAATGGCTCGGCGAGGTCCGCATCTGCACCGATCCGAAGCATCCCCGATACGAAGCCGACCTGTGCTGGGTCTACCGCGAGCAGCGACCGACCGGCATCAATCTGCTCTCGGAGCGTACGGTCCGTCACAAGCAGCGCTTCGAGTTCTGCGGTCCGGGCGCGCGCGATTGCGTGAAGGCGGCGGGCAATGCGTGGCAGGACATGCGGGACGCCGCCGATGCCTTCCAGGACGAGACGAACGCCTGCCGCTTCACCTCCTTCGTCGCCTACGAGTGGACCGGCACGCCCGCGCGAGGCATCAATCTCCACCGCAACGTGGTGTTCGCCGACTCGAACGTGCCCCGGCTGCCGACGAGCTACCTCGACGCCGCCTCGCCGCGGGCGCTCTGGGACGCGCTCGAGGATCAATGCCTGCGGGCGAAGAAGCCCTGTGACGTGCTCACGATTCCGCACAACTCGAACCTGAGCGACGGCCTCATGTTCACGAGCGGCGAGCTCGAGCGACCCGAGGACGCGGGTCTGCCCATCTCCCGGGCCGAGGCCGAGCGGCGTCGACGGCTCGAGCCGCTCGTCGAGATCATGCAGCACAAGGGCGACTCCGAGTGTCTGCCGGGGGGCGACACGCGGGACGAGGCGTGTGGGTTCGAGAAGGTGCCCTACAACAGCTTCCTGGGCGCCATGTCGGACCCGTCGGCGTGGCCGTCCCTGCCGCCACGCCGCTCGGATACGGTGCGGGAGGCGCTGAAGAAGGGGCTCGTGCTCGAGTCGGAGCTCGGCATCAATCCCTTCCGCTACGGCATCCTCGGCAGCACCGACACGCATACCGCGCGCCCCGGCAGCGCATCGGAGCGCGGCTTCACGGGCCATACGATCTGGAGCGCCGGCGCGGGGCCGAAGGAGCGGCTGCCGGACCTGCTCCAGTACAACCCCGGTGGCCTCGCCGTCGTCTGGGCCGAGGAGAACAGTCGCGCCTCGATCTTCGCGGCGATGAAGCGGCGCGAGGTCTACGGCACGAGCGGTCCGCGCATCGTGGCGCGCTTCTTCGGGGGCTGGGATTTCGGCGACGAAATCTGCCGCGCGGCCGATGGCGTCGCGCAGGCGGACCGGGCGGGTGTGCCGATGGGCGGCGTGCTGGCCGCCGCTGCGCGGGATTCGAAGCGTTCGCCGACCTTCACCGTCCTCGCGATGCAGGATCCGGGAGCGCCCGGCGATCCGGGCACCCCGCTGCGCGAGATCCAGATCGTGAAGGGTTGGCTCGAGGGCGACCAGCTCCACGAGAAGGTCGTGACCGTCGTCGAGGCGGAGCGGGCGGGCTCCGTCGATCCGAAGACGTGCGAGACCAGCGGATCCGGGGCGGCCAGTCTCTGTCGGGTCTGGCGCGATCCCGACTTCGATCCGGCCGAGCCAGCTGGAGCCAACGAGTCTGCGTCGAGCACGCCGTCGATTGCGCCCATCCGGAGAGGATTCCGCCGGGGCTCGCGCCGTGCTGCGATCCGCGACATCGTCCCGTCGTCCAGGAAAGGGCGTGGACTTCGCCCATCTGGTACGCGCCTGAAGCCGGCACGCGGATCGGTCGGATGGAACGCACATCGGGTCTCGAGGCTGGGGCCCGAGCGGAGCGAGGGGAGTCGAAGCGGTGACGAAGCGATCGGATCAATCGGGCGAGCGCGATGGGCGGGCGGGCTCGTCCGTCGACACGGAGGCGCTGCGGGCGAAATATCGCGAGGAGCGCGAGAAGCGGCTGCGCGCCGACGCGGCCGATCAGTACGTCGAGATCGCCGGAATCCATGCCCACTTCGAGCGCGATCCCTGGGTCGAAGGCGAGCTTTCACGGGCGCCCGTCACCGACGACGTCGACGTCGTCCTGATCGGCGGCGGCTTCGGCGGGCTCATCACCGGCGCGCGTTTGCGGCAGAGCGGCGTCCAGAGCCTGCGCATCGTCGAGAAGGGCGGGGACTTCGGCGGGACCTGGTACTGGAACCGCTACCCCGGTGTCGCCTGCGACGTCGAGTCGTTCTGCTACCTGCCGATGATGGAAGAGGTCGGCACGAAGCCGACCTCGAAGTATCCCCCGGGCCCCGAGATCTTCGAGCATTGCCGCGCCCTCGCGCGCAAATTCGATCTCTATCGCGGGGCGCTGTTCCGGACCGAGGTGAACGATCTGCGCTGGGACGAGTCCGTCTCGCGCTGGATCGTGCGCACCGACCGCGGCGACACGCTCCGCGCCCGCTTCGTCTGCATGGCCGTCGGCTTCCTCGAGAAGCCGAAGCTGCCGGGCATTCCGGGCATCGAGCTCTTCGAGGGCAAGGCGTTCCATACGTCGCGCTGGGACTATGGCTATACCGGCGGCGACGCGAACGGCAATCTGACCGGCCTGCGCGACAAGCGGGTCGGCGTGATCGGGACTGGGGCGACGGCGGTGCAGTGCGTGCCGCATCTCGGCGCGAGCGCGCAGCAGCTCTTCGTCTTCCAACGCACGCCGGCCGGGGTCGGCGTCCGCAACAACGGGCCCGTCGACCCGGAATGGGCGGAGCGTCTCGCCCCGGGCTGGCAGAAGCGCCGGATCGAGAACTTCCAGACCCTGACGTGCGGCGGCTACGAGGAGGAAGATCTCGTGGCCGACGGCTGGACCGACGTCCCGAAGCGCGTCCACGACGCGATCGTCGCGGCGACCGTCGCGACGGGGCAGGCCTCGCTCCCGCCGGAGGAGATCGCCGCGATCGCCGAGCGCATCGACCACGAGGCGATGGAGGAGGTCCGCGCGCGCATCGCGCGGGTCGTCCGGGATCCTGCGACGGCCGAGGCGCTGAAGCCCTACTACAACCAGTTCTGCAAGCGCCCCTGCTTCCACGACGAGTATCTCCCGACCTTCAATCGACCCAACGTGAAGCTGGTCGACACGAAGGGGCGGGGCGTCGAGCGGATCACGAAGAAGGGCGTCGTCGTCGACGGCGTCGAGATCGAGCTCGATTGCCTGGTCTACGCGACGGGCTTCGAGGTCGCGACCGAGTACGTGCGCCGCGCCGGCTACGAGACGACCGGGCGCGGGGGGCTCACGATCTCCGAGAAGTGGCGCGACGGCTACCGGACCTTCCACGGCCTCCATCTGCACGACTTCCCGAACTGCTTCATGATGAGCCTCGCCCAGTCGGGCTATACGCTCAATTTCCCGTACATGATCGACGTGCAGGCGCAGCACATCGCCTACGTGATCGGCGAGGCGATGGCCCGCGGCGCGCGGACGGTCGAGGCGTCGGAGGCGGCGGAAGACGCGTGGTGCGCGGCGCTCGCGGAGCGGGCCGCCCACTTCGACCGGACCTTCGCCGAGCAGTGCACGCCGAGCTACTACAACAACGAGGGCCGGCCCGACGTGAAGAGCCTCGATCGCAACTTCTTCTTCGGGGGGCCGACCGAGTTCGCCGAGCTGCTCGCGGCCTGGCGGGCCGAGGGGACGCTGCAGGGGCTCGTGCTCGAGCGATGAGCGGTGGTTGCGTCAGGCGAGTCGGTAGCGGATCGGCAAGCGCTTGACGCCGCCGACCGAGCTCGACTGGAGCCGCTCGACGGGGCCGGTCTGCTCGACGAAGGCGAGGCGCGTCGCGAGCGCGCGCAGGGCGCTCCGGATCTCCATCCGGGCGAGGTGGGCTCCGAGGCAGATGTGCTCGCCGATGCCGAAGGCGAGATGGGGATTCGGGCTGCGATCGATCCGGAACTGATCGGGCGCGTCGAAGACCGCCTCATCCCGATTGGCGGAGGGCCAGAAGAGGGCGACGGTCTCGCCGGCGCGGATCGTGCGTCCGCCGAGCTCGCAATCGGCGACGGCGGTGCGCGCGTTGTGGATGACGGGGGTCGTCCAGCGCAGGCACTCTTCGCCGGCCGAGGCCGCGAGCCCGGGCTCGGCCCGCAGCCGTCGCCACTGCTCGGGATGCTCGAGCAGCGCGAGCAGACCGCCCGACATCGCGTTGCGCGTCGTCTCGTTGCCTCCGCCGATGAGCAGCAGGCAGTAGGACAGGAGCTCGTGGTCCGGGAGCGGGACCCCGTCGGGCCGCGCCTGGGCCAGGATCGAGACGAGGTCCTCGCCCGGCTCGCGTCGACGCCGCGCCACGATCTCGCTGAAGTAGGCGAAGACCTCGGCCGTCGCGCGCAGGCGCGTCTCGGTCGGTGACTCACCGGCCTGGCGATACTGGGGATCCGTCGCGCCCGCCATCTCGTTGGTCCAGCGGAAGAGCCTCGGCCCGTCGTTCGCCGGCAGGTCAATCAGATGCGCGATCACCGCGAGCGCGAGCGGCGCGGCCACCGCTTCGACGAAATCGCATTCCCCCGTCGCCCCGTTCGCCGCGAGCGCGCCGAACATCCGGTCGGTGATGGCCTCGACGTCGGCCTCGAGCCCGCGCAACGCGCGGGGGGTGAAGCGCGCCGAGAGCAGGCCGCGCCGGTCGCGGTGCTTCGGCGGATCCATCTGGACGATCGTCCGCGTCTCCCGCGGATCATCGCCGTAGTCGCCGCCGGCGACGATGTGGAAGCGCTTCTCGGAGGAGAAGCGGGCGGGGTCGCGCGCGACCTCGACGATCTCGGCGCGCCGCGTGAGCGCCCAGAACGGCAGCTCGGGAAGTCCTTCGTACCAATGGACGGGATCCTCGCGCCGAAGCCGCGCCCAGGTCGCGAGGGGATAGCCGTCGCGGGCGTAGGCCTCGGGATCGAAGAGCTCGGGGCCGGCGAGCGCGGGAGGGTCGGGACGCTGCGGAGCTCGGCTCATGCGGTCAGCATGCACCGTTCGACGAAGCGAAGCCAGCGCCGCCGCGATCCCGCTTCACCCGCGATCCGCGGCGGGCGCTTCGCGTGCGGCGTGGCCGACTTCGCTCTCGGCGATCGCCGCTATCGGACCGGCTGCATTCGGCGTCGGCGTGCGAGAACGACGAGCGCGCCGATGCCGCTGACGAGCGCGCCCGCGGCGTGCGGCTCCGGGACGTCCGTGTTGTCGTAGACCGTGATGCCCGGGCCGAGGTTTTCCGACGCGAGCCCCTCGAAGTCGAAGGCCAGCGCGGACTGATACTGCTCGTCGCCCCAATTCATGATGCCGAGCTCGAGAAAGTACGTTCCGCCGTCCGGCAGCGTGTAGTCGGACTTGACCCAGGCGGTCGCACCGCAGCTGCTGGTCGTCGGATCCTTGGCCCAGCAGGCGTCCGCGGACTCGCCGAGGGGAGCCCAGACCGAGAGCGCGCCCATCGGCATGCCGATCACGGGCTGGCCGTCGTTCAAGACCGCGTCCTGATCCTGGTCCGCGAGGATCTCGTCGGTCTGGAGCTTCAGGACCTTGTCGTGGACATAATCGCTCGTGCCGTCGCCGTCGGGGGCGTTGCCGCTCTGGGCGAGGAAGAGCCAGGCGGCCGTCGCGTTCGTCGCGCTGTCGACGAGGCGAGCCCAGGCGTAGTCGCGGTAGTCGAGACCATCCGTCGACACGTAGTTGAAGTAGAGGATCAGCTGGTCCCCGGCCTGGGCGACGAAGGGCGTCGAGGTCGTCTTCGAGCCGTTCGTATGCGTGAACCCGCTGCGGGGATCGGGATTCAGGATCAGCGGCGAGACGCTCGCGACGCCGTTTTCCGGGTCGGGCGTGATGCCCCCGAGCGTGCTCAGGAAGCCGAAGCGGAGGCTTCCGACCGGGGAGATGCCGAGCTCGCTGTCGGTCGCTTCCTCGGTCGATTGGTAGTCGCCGGTGATGACGCCGGACGTTCCCGTCTGGGTCCACTGGAGGGCGCCGACGACCGGCGCGAGCGAGGCCGCCCGGGCCGTGATCGGGGCGGACGTCGGGACGAGCGCCAGGAACGTGAGAAGAGCGAGGCCGAGAGGTCGAGTGGTCATGCCTGATCCAAGCCGGTCGAGTGGGGTCCCGGCCGAGTTCAGGACGACTTGCCTTCCCTGCCGCAACGCAGGCCTCTTATTAGTGGGAAAGTTTGACCATGTAAAGACCCGGGCCGGATATTCCGGCCCGAGAGACACGGAAGCGGGCTGGACGGCGCCTTCAGCCCTGCGGGGCGAACCCGAAAGCCATCCTCTCGATCGTCGCGAGGATCGGATTGCGCCCCGTGCGCCGTGTCAGTCCCAGGGCCGCGCGGCGAAGAAATCCGCGACCGGGACGTCGATCCCGAGCTCGTGGCCGAGCTTCGCCGCGAGGACGAGATCCTTGACGCCGATCTTCCGCGCGCCGGCGGGACCCTGGGGATGGCGCTGCATCATCTCGCGGGTCGCGAAGTAGTTGCGGACCGCCCAGCTGTCGCCGGTGCTCGTGCGGGCGATCTCGATCATCGTCTTCGCGTCGACGCCCGCGGCGCCGGCGAGCTCGATCGCCTCTTCGAGGGTCTGCATCGTCGCGAGCAGGATCAGGTTGTTGCACAGCTTCGCGGCGAGGCCCTGGCCGAGACCGCCCACGTGGTAGACGTGCTCGCCGATCACGTCGAAGACCGGGCGACAGCGATCGATGATCGCGGGCTCGCCGCCGACCATGAGCGAGAGCGTCCCGGCCGCCGAGCGCTCCTCGCCGCCGCTGACCGACGCATCGACGACGTGCACGCCCTTCGGCCGGGCGGCGTCGGCGAGCTTGCGGCAGGTGAGCGGGCTGACGGTGCTGTGGATCAGGAAGATCGAGTCCGCGCGCGCTCCGTCGAGCACGCCGTCGCCCTTGCCCTGGCCGTCGCGGTCGCCGGCCCCTGCGCCGGCTCCGAGGAAGACCGACTCGACCTGGCGGCCATCGACGACGACGCAGGAGACGATCTCGCTGCGCTCGCCGACCTCGCGGGGCGACCTCGCGACGTGGGCACCGAGGGCCGCGAGGCGGGCCAGCGGCTCGGGGCGCAGGTCGTAGACGCTGAGCGCGAAGCCCGCCTTCGCGAGGTTGGTCGCCATGGGCTCGCCCATGTTGCCGAGGCCGATGAATCCGACTGCGAGCGTCATGCGATTCCACTCCTTCCGAAGTCCGTCGCCCGTCGGTCGTCCGCCGGGTCCGCGACCGAGCCGCGCGTCAGCGCTCCACCGGGACGCCGCCCCGGGTCCAGCCGAGCGCTTCGACCATCGCATGGTAGAGGTAGCTCTGCTCGCGGACGCCGTGGAAGAGACCGGCCCGCGCCCCGCCGGCGAAGACCGGAACGTCCTCGCCGCCGTGGGTCTCCTGGGACATCGGGACCGTCGCCTCCTGGAGATAGTCGGGGCGCGTGGTGTCGACGGCGGAGAGGTCCGGTCGGCCTTTCGCGATGCCGCGGTAGTGACACGCGTAGGGCGGGCGCTCTTCGCAGGGCTCGTGGGGCAGGCGATGGGCCCCTTCGGGCTGGGCGTTCGAGGCGCCCGTGTAGCCGGGGCCGTTCGCGTAGGAGAGGGTCGTGTAGGGGTGGTCGAGGGCGTCGAGGCCGGGGGCGTCGTCGCTCTCGGAGAGCCAGTCGACGGCGACGACCTTGCCGAGGATCGGATTGCCGCGCTTCGCATAGCCCGAGATCGTGAGCGTGTGGCTGTGGTCGGCGGTGACGACGACGAGGGTGTCCTTCGGGCTCGTCTTCGCGAGGGCGACGGCGACGGCGTCGGAGAAGGCGATCGTGTCGGTGAGGGCATGATAGGCGCTGCCGACATGATGGCCGTGGTCGATGCGGCCGCCCTCGACCATCAGGAAGTAGCCGTCGGGGTCGCGGGAGAGCAGCTCGATCGCGATCTCCGTCATCTCGGCGAGGGAAGGCTCGCCGCCGCGGTCCGCCGCCCGCTCGGCCTCCCACTTCATGTCGCCGGGCTCGAAGAGGCCGAGCAGTCGCGTCGTCTTCGTGCGGTCGAGCTGCCGGAGCCCGTCGCGATTCCAGACGTAGGCCGAGCCCGGCCGCCCCGTCTGCCACTCGCGCACGAGATCGCGGCCGTCGACGCGGCCGCCCTTCGCCGTCGGATCCTCGGGATCGGGCTCGCTCGGCGGCCGGAAATGATTGCGCCCGCCGCCGAGGGCGACCTCGACGCCGTCGCCGTGGGGCATCTCGAGGAGCTGGCGCGCGATGTCCGGGAAGCCCGCCGCCCGGGCCTCCGGCGAGACGCGCGAGTCGTCCTCCCAGAAGCGGAACGGGACGTGCGCATAACAGCCGGCCGGCGTCGCGTGGGTCACCGTCGCGGTCGACACGATCCCGGTCGCGAGGCCGCGGTCCTCGGCCTCCTCGAGCAGCGTCGGGACACGCGCCCCGGCCACGCTCTCGAAACGGCCGCGCCGGACGCGCTCGTCGACGCCGAGGACCCCGGTCTTCGTCTTCACGCCGGTCATCATGGCCGTCATCGTGCCGGCGGAGTCGGGAACCTGGGAGTCCGTCGTATAGGTCTTCGCGAGGGCGAGATGCGGCAGGTTCTCGAACGCGAGTCGGTTCTCCTCGCCGGACTCTCCACGGCGTTGACCTTCGAGGATGCGCGCCGCCGTCACCGTCGCGACGCCCATGCCGTCGCCGACGAAGAGGATCACGTTGCGGGCCGGGGCCTCGCCGGCGACGTAGCGGGCGGCCCGGGCGACGGTGCGCCGGCCGTCGGCGAACCAGGCATTCGCTTCGCGAGGGTCGCGAGGGCCGCCGTGCGGGCGGGGACCGGCGGCGCCGCTTGCGGCGTCGTCCGCGGCGGCGCTCTGCGCAGCGTTCGGCGGGGCCGCGGGGGGCTTCGCACAGGCTCCGAGCGCGAGCGAGACGAGCAGGGCGAGCGTCGGAGCGAGGGGCCTCGCGAGGTCACGGCACGGGCGGATCGCGGACATGGACGGGACTCCTAGACGTCGAGGCCGACCGAGCGCATCAGGGCGACGGCGTTGCTCTTCGCGACGACGCCCTCGCGGAGCCGGTAGTCGAAGCGCATGGCGCCGTCCTCGAGATGATCCTCGAAGTGGAAGTTCGCGAGGCGGCCCCCGCTCGACGGCACGATCTCGGTCAGCGCGAGGTCGTGGGTCGTGACGATGCCGAGCGCGCCGTGGTCGATGAGGCCGCGGATCACCGCCTCGGCGCCGATCCGGCGGTCGTGGGAGTTGGTGCCGTGCAGGATCTCGTCGAGCAGGAAGAGGGCCGGCGGACTCTCGCGGGCGACCTCGACGACTTGCCGCAGGCGCAGGATCTCCGCCATGAAATGCGATTCGCCCTTCTCGAGGGAGTCGACGATGCGGATCGACGCGGCGAGGCGGAGCGGCGAGAGGACGAGGCGATCCGCGACGACGGGGGCGCCGGCCTGGGCGAGGACGGCGTTCACGCCGACGGTGCGCAGGAAGGTGCTCTTGCCGGACATGTTCGAGCCGCTCATGACGAGGGCCTGGGGCTGCGCGCCGAGGCGCAGATCGTTGCGCACGCGCCGCTCGCGGGCGATCAGCGGATGGCCGAGGGCCGTCGCTTCGTAGCTCGGCCCCGCGTCGCGGATCTCCGGGAAGGGCGCTTCGGGATTCTCCCAGGCGAAGCCGGCGAGGGCACACAGCGCTTCGAGCTCCGCCGCCGCTGCGACCCAGCTCGCGAGCCGTGGACCGCAGCGCAGCCGCCAGCGGTCGAGGGCGCAGGCGACGTGGGTGCCCCAGCAGAGCAGCGCGGCGATCGGGGCGAAGAACTGGTTCGCGCGCTCGTCGCGGCGATCGATCAGGCTCCGCAGCCGGCGCAGCTCCTCGGAGGGCAGCCGTCCGGTCGAGGCGAGGGATTCGCCGAGGGCGACGAGCAGCGGCGACCCGAAGCGCTCGCGCTCGAAGCACGCGAGCACCGTCTCGATCCGCGCGAGCGCCTGCACCGGCGTGCGTGCCGCCCGCAGCACCGGACCGACCCGCCCGTGCAGCGCCGCCGCGAGTCCGCCCTGGAGTGCGAGCGCGAAGGCGAGCGGGACCGGGCCCGAGCCGCTCCAGATCCAGAGGGCGACGCCGGAGAGTGTCAGGGCGGTGGTGCCCGCCGCGAGCCACGGGAGCGCGCGGGGCAGGGTGCGCCGTTCCGTTCCGGCCCAGCTCTCGAGCAGCGGATCCGCCTCGGCCTTCGCATCCTCAACCTCGCCATTGCCGTTGCCGTTGCCGCCGGCGAGCGCGAGGGCGAGGCGCAGATCGAGTCGCTCGCGCAGCTCGGCGACGGCCTGCTGACGCGCCCGGATCGTCGCCGGCGGCGCCGCCTCGAGGAGCCAGCCGGCGAGGCGATCGCCGCCTTCGCGCGTGCGGGTCGTGGCGAGCAGCTCGAACAGGGAGCCCACGCCGAAGAGATCGAGATCGCGGGCGTAGGGATGGGCGGCGTCGAGGTAGCGCAGCCCGGGATCGCCGCGGCCTGCGAAGCGGTGCTCGAGGCGGGCGAGCCCGTCGCCGTGGAAGCGCTCCATGCGAAGCGCCCGCGCCGCCCGCCCGAGCACGCGGTCGTGGATCACGACGAGCGCGACGAAGGCGATGCCCGGCAGCACGAGCCAGGCCGCCGCGAGCGAGCGCGTCCCGAAGGCGAGCCACGCGACGAGGGCGAGCACCGCGAAGCAGGCGAGCCGCAGGTTCGAGACGAGCGCCGCCCGACCGCGCCAGAACGCGACCTGCACCTTCGCGCCGTCTTCGCCGATCCGGTAGACCGAGGCGGGGGACTCGCTCGTCATCGGAACGCCAGCAGGCGGGCGCCGTTCGGCAGCGCATGGGCCCGGCGGATCGCCTCGCGCACATAGCGCCGCGAGGCGACGACGGCGCCCTTCACGGTTTCGCCCCGGGCGAGATGGGCGGCGATCGCGGCCGAGAGCGCGCAGCCGGTGCCGTGGACCGCAGGCCCCGGGATTCGCTCCCCGGGCAGCCACTCGGCGACGATCTCGCCGCGCTTGCGCTCGCCGTCCGCTCCGCTCGTCCCGCCGGCCGCCCCGCTGCTCGGCCCGCCGCGATCGACGCGCCGCACGAGCAGGTCGCTCGCGTCGCCCTCGAGATGGCCGCCCTTCAGCAGGACCGCCTCGAGGTCGTGGCGCACGAGCAGCTCGCGTGCCGCCGCCTCGCCGTCGGCGCGTCGCGGGAGCGTCGTCTCGAGCAGGATCTCCGCCTCGGGCCAGTTCGGGGTCAACAGCGTGCGCCCGTGGAACAGATCGCGCAGCGCACCGTAGGCCCGCCGCTCGAGCAGCAGCGTCCCATCGCTCGCCGCGAGCACGGGGTCGATCACGACGGGGATGGCCGGCCACGGCGCGAGGGCGAGCAGCACGTTCCGCACGACGTCGTCGCTCGCGAGCATGCCGATCTTGATCGCGTCCGGGCGCAGCGCCTCGAGCGTCGCGCGCAGCTGCTCGAGGACGAGGGTCGGGAAGACCGGCAGCACGCGCTTGACCCGCAGCCCGTCCTGGATCGTGAGCGCCGTCGGCACCGCCGCGGCGTGGACGCCGAGGGCCGCCGCGACCTGGCAATCGGCCTGGAAGCCGGCGCCGCCGGTCGGATCCGAGCCTGCGATCGAAAGCACACTCTGCATGGAGCGCGCATGGTAAGTTCCCGCCCCGGAGAACGCACCCGTGAATCGCCCCGCGCCCGCCCGTCGCCCGATTTCGAAGCTCGGTGTGGCTGCATCGCTCGCCCTCGCGCTGGGCGTGCTCGCGCTCGGACTGCTCGCGGCGCGGGCGCGCTTCGCCCGGGCGGAGGAGAGTGCGGCAGACCCGGCGGCGATCGCCGCGGCCGAAGGGCCGCCGACCGTCGTGCTCGTCTCCCTCGACGGCACGCGCCCCGCCGACCTGACCGAGGCGCAGCTGCCGAGCCTGCTCGCGCTCGCGCGCCGCGGGGCTCGCGCCGAGGCGCTCGAGCCGGTCAGCCCGTCGAATACGTTCCCGAACCACGTGAGCCTCGCGACCGGCGTCCATCCCGAGGTCCACGGCGTCGTGAACAACAACTTCGAGGATCCCGTGCGAGGGACCTTCGATCGCAAGGCGATCCATGCCTGGATCGAGTCGGAGCCGATCTGGTCGATCGCCGAGCGCGCCGGGCTCCCGACCGCTTCGTTCTACTGGGTGGGCTCCGAAGGCCCCTGGGCGCGCGGACCCGGGCCCCGGGAGACGCGCCGCTTCTCGGCCCGGACGCTCGAAAAGACGAAGGTCGACCAGATCCTGCGCTGGCTCGCGCTGCGCGATCCGGCGAAGCGGCCGCGTCTGATCACCTGCTGGTTCCACGGCGCCGACCACGCCGGCCACGAGGACGGCCCCGGCGCGCCCTCCGTCGCCGCGGCGCTCGCGCCCCAGGATCGCGAGATCGCACGCCTCGTCCGCGAGCTCGAGGCCCGCGGCCTCTTCGCGTCGACGACGCTGATCTTCGTGTCGGATCACGGCATGGTCGGCGCGAAGACCCGCGTCAATCTCGGGACCGAGCTGCGCCGGCGCGGTGTGCGGGCGAAGACGTTCGGGATCGGCGGCTTCGCGTCGATCGTGGCGGGACCCTCGCGCCGCACGCCCCGGGATCTCGATCGGATCGTGGCGATCGTGCGCGAGGCGGGGCTCGAGGCCTGGCGGCGCGATCGGGCCCCGGCCGACTGGCACGTCGCGAACCCGCGCTTCGGCGACGTCGTCGTGCGCGCGCCGATCGGCACGGCGATCGTGACCTCGACGAGCCTGATCGAGGGCTTCCACGGCTACGCGCCGAGCGAGCCCGAGATGGCGGCGCTGCTCGTGGCCTACGGGCGCGGCGTGCGGAACGGGACCTCGCTCGGGCGGGTCTCCGCGCTGCAGGTCGCACCGACGGTCCTGCGCCTGCTCGGGCTGCCGGTGCCCGAGCAGATGAAGGGCGTCCCGATCGAGGGACTGACACAGCTCGGCGACGCGCGTCCGGAATCGGACGGGCCCGAGAAGAAGAGAAACGACGGCGGGGAGGGACGATGAGCGGACGGCTTCGATGGACGGGACTCCTGATCGGGCTCGTGTTGGGCGTCGGACTCGCCGGGACGGCGTGTGATGCCGCCGAAGACTCCGAGCTGGCCCAGAAGTCCGCGGAGGCGCAACGGTCCGAGGACAAGGCCGCGAAGGCAGACGAACCCGGGAAGACGGCCACGGCGGCTGCGACGGCGTCCGGGACGCCGGAGACCTGGCACGCGACGGCCTTCGTCTCGGGGATCGGGAGCTACCGGATCATCCACTACTGGTCGAAGGGCCCGTCGATGCGGGCGGAGACGCTGATCGGCGGCCATCCCGTCGCGACCCTCGTCCACGGCGATCGTTATGTCGTGATCGATCGTTTGACGGGCCAGGCGCTCGACGTCGAGCGGTCGCCGGGGGCGCTCGCCGAGGACGCGGGCCGGGCGCGGCCCTTCGCCTTCGAGCAGCGCGAGATCCGCGAGGCGGGGGGCGAGAAGGTCGAGGACGCGAAGCTCTCGGGCGTCGACGTCGAGGTCTGGCGGGTCACCGACGACGCGGGCCGGCGGACCGCCTGGGTCTCGAAGGGCGAGCCCGGGGTGCCGCTGCGGGTCGAGACCTTCGTGCGCGGCGGGGCGCAGACGGTGAAGATCGACTACTCGAGCTGGGGCTTCAATCTCGAGATGCCGGACGCGTTCTTCGCGTTGCCCGGCGGTCTCGAGGTCGAGCGGCTCTCCTACGACGACTACACGAAGAAGAGCGCCGAGGGCCCGGTCGGTCCGGCGCCGATCCTCTATCCGGACATGCTCCACGGCTCGAAGCCGCAGTAGGCGCGAGCGCCGGCGCGATTCCGCGCTCGCCCGGCGCCGGCGATCAGTGCTTCACCCACGTGATGTTGGCGTCGGCGACGGGCGGGCTCTCGATCGCGAGCCGTGCGACCTTGCGCGCGATCTTCCCGGCGATGTCCCGGAACGCGACCGCCGACGGCGAGTCGGGCTCGCTGACGACGATCGGTCGCCCGACGTCGCCGTCGGTCGCGACGCGCGGATCGATCGGGACCTCGCCCAGGAACTCGACGCCGAGCTCCCTGGCCACGCGCTCGCCGCCGCCCTGGCCGAACAAGTAGTACTTGCGATCGGGCAGCTCGGGGGGCGTGAAGAACGACATGTTCTCGACGATGCCGAGGATCGGGACGCCGACCTTCTCGAACATCTGGAGCCCCTTGCGCGCGTCGATCAGCGAGAGATCGTTCGCCGTCGTCACGATCACGGCCCCGGAGAGCGGCGCCATCTGGGTCAACGTCAGCGCCGCGTCGCCGGTCCCGGGCGGCATGTCGACGACGAGATAATCGAGCTCGCCCCATTTCACGTCGGTCAGGAACTGCTTGATGAGCCCGTGGACCATCGGGCCGCGCCAGATGACCGGCGAGTCGTCGGTCATGAAGAAGGCCATCGACATCAGCTTCAGGCCCTGGGCGTAGAGGGGCATGATCTTGCGATCGGGCGTCGTGTCGGGGCGGCCGTGGGCGCCCGTCAGGAGCGCCAGCGACGGGCCGTAGACGTCGGCGTCGAGGACACCGACCTTGGCCCCACGGTCGCGCAGGGTCAGCGCGAGGTTGATCGCGGTCGTGCTCTTGCCGACGCCGCCCTTGCCGGAGGCGACGGCGATGATGTTCCGGACCCCGGGCAGGCTCGCCATCTGGCTGCCCCCGCCCGCGCCCCGGGCGGCCTGGCGGGTATTGGCCGTCATCGTCACCGCGACGTTCCCGACGCCGGGGATCGCGCCGACCCGCTCGCGGGCGGCGCGCTCGAACTCGGCCTTGACCGGGCAGGCCGGCGTCGTGAGCTCGATCGCGAACGAGACGTGCCGGTCCTCGATCTTCAGGTCCTTGATGAAGCCGAGGTCGACGATGCTCTTCTGGAAATCGGGGTCGACGATGGGACGCAGGGCGTCGAGCACCTGGCTCGGGCGCAGCGGTTCGGTCATGGGGATGTCCTTTCGAGAGGCCGCAGGTTAGCAGCTGGGAACGGGCCCGACGCGCACGCCGGCCGCGCCGCCCGCTACGCTCGCCCCCGCGCGTTCCGCTCGTTCGCCCCACCCCATCCGCCGTGCTGCGAGCGCCCGGCGCCCGGCCAGGATCCCGATCGATGAGCAATTTCGACGAAGCCCTCGAGCGATTCCATCTCGTCGACCTCGAGTACGGGGGCGGCCTCGCGAATCACGGCCCGATGGCCGCCCAGGCCCTCGTCGACCTCGGCCATCAGGCCCTGATCCCCGCCTTCGTCGATCGCTACGCGCCGCGGCTGCCGCCGGCGGGCCCGGGGCGCGTGCTCGCGCCGACCGAGCAGGGCGCGGCCCGCGGCGACTTCGCCCGGGCGGCCGACTGGGTCGCGACCTTCGAGGCGCGCCTCGAGCAGGCGGATTGGCGGGCGTGTGTGCGCGAGGTCGTGCCGTCGCTCCTGCCCGGGCTCTTCGCCGCAGCCGGGCACGGGCTGCTGAGGACGGTGCACGCGATGCGGGCCCTCGAGCGGGAGGACAGCCCGCTCTCGCGGCGCGAGCTGGCCCGGGGGCTCGCGTACTGGGTGGTGCGGGATCGGCCGCTGCCTGGCGTGCCCGGGGCGCGGGCGGGGGCGGGAGCGTCGACATCGGCGGCAGGCTCGGCGGCGGCAGCGTGCGGGAGCGAGCTCGCCGACGGCCTCGCTCGGGCTTCGGTCGTCCCGGTCGGTCCAGAGCGGGGTGAGTCCTTCGTCGAAGCCGTCGGGCGGCTCGAGGCCTTCGCGCCCTACCGGGCGCTCGTCGAGACGACGCGCCTGCCCGCCGAAGACGAGATCGACGAAGCCCTCGCGGCCCTGGTCCGGGCGTCGGCGCGCCTCTATCTCGACCATCCCGAGGCGCGGATCGCCTACGCCCACGCGATCACGATTCCCGCCGCGGTGCGCTGGCTCGCGCGTTTCCTCATGCCGGCCGATGCCCGCGCGGGAGCCGGCTTCGCCTTTCAGGCCGCGGTCGCGCTGCACGCGCTCTACGGCGGAACCCCGCGCGCGAGCGGCGTCGACGACGAGGTCGCGAAGACGGCCGAGAGCTGGGACGAGATCCGCTACCGCGCCGCCTGCTCGATCGAGGAGCACGCGATCAAGGTCGCCTGCGCGTGCTGGCTCGAAGTGCGGGACGCGAAGGAGGCGGCGGATCCCGTGCTCGCGCTCGCGGCCTCGGATGCCGCCCTGCGGATCGACGGGAGTCGCAGCGCGGTCCGCTATTAGGCGGCGGGTACGGCCGACGTCCCGGCCGACGTCCCGGTCGACGTCGCGCGCCGCAGGACCTCGCGGTAGCCGCCTTCGGTGACCAGCGCGCCGGCGAGCAGGCCCTTGTCGCGCAGCAGTGCGTGCAGCCGCGGCAATCGGTAGTGGGGCACCGTCATCAGCAGGTGATGCTCGAGGTGGTAGTTCACGAAGTCGGGCGCGAAGAGCAGGCGCTCCCACCACCGCACGAGGGTGGTGCGCGTGTTGCGCAGCGGATCCTCCGCCGGGCCTGCCATCGCGTGCTCGGCGATCGAGCGGATGCGCAAGGCCAGGCGGTGGGTCGTGAGCAGGGCGATCGGCCAGAGCAGCGCGAGCGCCGGACGGCCGAAGGCGATCGGCACCGCGGCGATCGCGAGATTCGTGACGACGAAGGGGACGAGCCGGCGCCAGCCGCCTTCGCGCTGCAGGTTGCCCGCGATCACGGGGGCGATCTGCTGGTAGCCGGTCTGGCCCGTCAGGTCGCGGAAGACCTTCCGGGCGAGGCTCTGGCGCGTGATCGGGAAGGGGGCCGTCAGGGCGAGGTCGGGATCGGCGGCGGTGCCGGTATGCGCGTGGTGGAGGAGATGGACGCGCCGATAGGGCTCGACCGCCGCCAGGACCGGATAGGCACCGAGCCAGTTGCCCAGGCGATCGTTCCAGACGCGATTCGAGAAGAGGGAGCGGTGGGCGGCCTCGTGCATGACGATGGCGCAGCCGAGCTGACGGCCCCCGATCACGAAGAGCGCGACGACGATCGTGAGCGGATTCGGGAAGAGCCCGACCAGGGCGATGCTCGCGAACACGAGACCCCAGTTGACCGCGAGCGTCCAGGCGCTGCGGCGATCGTCGAGGGCGAGGACGGCGCGCAGCTCGGGCTTCGTGAGCTGGCTCTTCCAGTGCGCTTCGCTCGCGCGGGCGAGGCGCTCGCTCGGATCTTCGACGGCGTTCGTCGCGTCCATGTCGAGAGCTTAGTCGTCGGGGCGTGCCGCGCGCATGAGGCGCTCCGCGGGCAGGGGGTGACGCCGGGTCCGGAGCGGGTCGAGCCCGCCGGGCCGGCGCGTTCCCCGCGGCGCAGGGCGAGCGAGGGGGCAGGGGTCCGGCTTCGTGATACGCTGCGGGCCCGATGGCGCAGATCCCGTTGAAAGTGAAGCTCTTCCTGCCGGTCTTCCTGGTGAGCTTCGCGCTCGATCAGTGGACCAAGCAGTGGATCCTGGATCGGTTCTCCTACGGCGAGCTGCAGGTCGTCATCCCCGGCTTCTTCAACCTGACCCACGTCCGCAATCCCGGCGGCGCCTTCAGCTTCCTCGCGACGCTGCCCGAGGCGCTGCGCCAGGGGTTCTTCCTCGGAACCGGGCTCCTCGCGATCGTGCTGCTGCTCGTCTTCCTGCGGCGCATCGACGCCCGGGACGGGCTCGCGGCGACGGCGATCGGAGGCGTGCTCGGGGGCGCGATCGGGAATCTCGTCGATCGCCTGCGCCACGGCGAGGTCGTCGACTTCCTCGATTTCCGGCTGATCGGGGGCTACGTCTGGCCGACCTTCAACCTGGCGGATTGCTGGATCGTGGTCGGTGTCGGCCTGCTGATGCTGCAGATGATCCTCGAGCCCGAGCCGGGGTCGCCCGAGCCCGAGCGGGATCCGGCGGTCGCGTCCGAGGCGCGCAACGGGACGTCCGCCTAGTCGGAGCCCGCCCGCTTCGACGTGGACGCAACGACGCCCCCCTCCGCAGCGGCGCGCGAAGGCGCCTGCGAGATTCGATCGGAAGGCGATGGCGCCGGCAGCGTCGCCGCGAGCAGCCGCCGCGCGTTCTCCCCGAGCACCTTCCGGATCTGCGCCTCCGACAGACCGACGTCGACCAGCGCCTGCGTCAGCGACGCGAGCCGACGGACGTCGAAGCCGACCGTCGTCGCCCCGTCGTAGTCGGAGCCGAGCGCCGCGTGGTCCGCGCCGACGATGCGGACGACGTGGGCGATCGAGCGGGCGATGTCGGCGGGCCGGGTCCCGCAGGCGGCGATCCCCCAGAAGCCGAGGCCGATGACGCCGCCGCGCGCCGCGATCCGCCGGAGCTGATCGTCGGAGAGGTTGCGCGCGTTGTCGCAGGTTCCGCGGACGCCCGTATGCGAGACGACCACGGGCTTCGTCGCGACGGCGAGCACGTCGTCGACGGCGGCGGGGGAGAGGTGGGCGAGATCCGCGGCGATGCCGAGCCGCTCCATCTCGGTGAGGGTCGCGCGGCCGAGGGGCGTGAGCCCGCTCCGGGCGACGCCCGCGGAAGAGCCGGCGTAGTCGTTGTCGAAGAAATGGCTGAGCCCGATCATGCGGTAGCCGGCGTCGAAGGCGCGGCGCAGATTCGCGGGATCGGACTCGAGGGCGTGGGCGCCTTCGAGGGCGAGCAGGTACCCGACGACGGCTTCGCCCCTCGCGCGCGCGGCGAGCAGTCGCGCGAGGTCCGCGCGATCGAGGATCGGCACGAGCTGCCCCTCCGACGCGCGGGCGAACGCCTCCGCGCGCGCGGCGTGGTAGAGCGCGCGCTCCATCGGGCTCTGCAGCGCGGTCCGCGAGCGCTTCGCGAGGCCGGCTGCGGTCAGCAGGTCGAGGCCGCGGGCTTCGGTGCGATCGATGTTGGTTCCGAAGTAGACGGTCGTCGGCAGGCCGAGGACCTGGAGCGCCACGCCGCCTTCCTGGAGCCGCGGGAGATCGACGTGCCCCAGGCGGCCGCGGCGGAGCAGATCGCGCTCGAAGAGCAGCGAGTCGGCGTGGAGATCGGCGACGAAGCTCCCGGCGTGGAGCGCCCGCGCGCGCTCGGAGACCTCCGGCAGGTCCACCGGCTCGACGCGATTGATGAGCCCCTCGAGCTCGACCCCGAGCACGAGCCAGGCCACGACGAAGAGCGCGGCCGCGATGCCCGCCGCGCGCCGCGCGAAGCGCCGCGGCGTGCTCCGGGCCGCGCGGCCGCGGTCGGCCTTCTCCGCCGTCTCGGGAGCGGCCGGGCCGGCCGGGGATTCGGGCCGCTCGCCGGTCATCGCGGAGACGGGGCGCCGGCGCGCCGCTCGCGCGCGAAGCGGGCCGCGAGGAAGCGGTGGATCGCCGCCGGGAAGAGGCGCTTCAGGACGTCCGTCGCGACCGACTCGGGCCGCACGCGCACGAAGAGGCGGTCCTTCTCGATCGCGCCCACGATCGCGCGGGCGACGGTCTCGGGCGGGGCGCCGCGCCGATCGAAGAGCGCCTGCACGTCGCGCCGCATCACCTCGTCGTCCATGCGTCCCGAGCGCACGATCGACGTGTCGATGCAGCCCGGGTGGACGGTGGTGACCCCGATCCGCTCGCTTCGCAGCTCCGCGTAGAGGCTCTCGGAGAGGGCTCGCACCGCCGCCTTCGTCGCGCAGTAGCCGCTCTGCGCCGGCAGCCCGAGGAAGCCGAACATGCTCGAGAGGTTCACGATATGCCCCTCGTCGGCGCGGCGGAGCAGCGGCAGGAAGAAGTGGCAGCCGTGGACGACGCCCCAGTAGTTGACGCCGAAGAGCCACTCGAGATCGGCGAGGCGCTGCTCGGCGAAGGGGCCGGCGATCACGACGCCGGCGTTGTTGACGAGGATCTGGGCCCCGCCGTGGGTCGTCTCGACGTGGCGGGCGAAGGCTTCCATCGCCGGGGCCGAGGCGACGTCGACGACGGCCGTCGAGACCTTCGCCCCGCGCGCGGCGAGGATCGCCGCCGTCTCGTCGAGGCCGACCGGATCGACGTCGGCGAGCGCGAGCGTGCAGCCGCGCTCGGCCAGGCGCAGGGCCGTCGCGCGGCCGATGCCGCTGGCTGCGCCGGTCACGACGGCCACCCGGCCCGAGATTCTCTTCATGAGGGCTCTCCATCGGACGCTGCGCACGTCCGGCGATCGGGCCAGTTCTCGAAATCGATCCGGCTCAGACGAACAAGCCCGCGAGACAGCCCGTCAGGCAGGTCGCGATCGTGCCCGCGACGATCGAGCGTACCCCAAGCGCCGCGGCCTCGGCCCGCCGCTCGGGGGCGATGCCGTCGATGCCGCCGAGCAGGATCGCGAGCGACCCGAAGTTCGCGAAGCCGCAGAGGGCGTAGGCCGCGATCACGGCGCTGCGCTCCGACACCGCCCCCGCCTTCACGAGGGCCGCCAGATCCTGATAGGCGATGAACTCGTTCACGATCGTCTTGACCCCGATCAGCCCGCCGATCTCCCGCGCGTCGTTCCACGGGACGCCCATCAGGAACGCGATCGGGGCGAGCAGCCAGCCGAGGATCGATTGGAGCGTGGCCTCCGGTGCGCCCACGAGTCCCCCGACCGCGCCGATCGCGTGGTTCGCGAGGGCGACCAATGCGACGAAGGCGACCAGCAGCGCGCCGATGTTGAGGGCGAGCCGAAGTCCCATGAGGCCGCCCTCGGCGGCGGCATCGACGAGGTTGTGGGCGGTCGAGGCATCGACGAGGTCGGCGCCCGCCCGGGTCTCGGGCACCTCCGTCTCCGGCACCATCAGCTTCGCCACGACGAGCCCGGCCGGCGCGGAAAGCAGGCTCGCCACGACGAGATGCCCCGCATAGCCCGGCCCGAGGATCATCGAGTAGGCGACGAGCACCGACCCCGCGATCGTCGACATGCCCACCGTCATGAACGAGAAGAGCTCCGAGCGCGTCATGCGCGCGAGATAGGGCCGCACGACGAGCCCCGCCTCCGTCATCCCGACGAAGACGTTGGCCACGGCCGCCAGCGCCTCGGCGCCCGAGACGTGCATCGCCCGGGTGAAGAGGCGCGCCATCGCGCGCACGAGGGGCTGGATCCAGCCGAGGAAGTAGAGCGTGCCGAAGAGCGAGCCGACGACGACGATGATCGGGAGCACGCCGAGGGCGAAGCTCGGACCGACGTCGAGCAGCGGTCCGAACACGAAGCGCGCCCCGGCCTCGCTCACGTCGATCAGGATCGCGACCGGACGCTCGACGATCGAGAAGAAGCTCCTGCCCACCGGCGTCCCGAGCAGCACGGCCGCGAGGCCGAGCTGGATCGCGATGCCCCGGCCGAGCATGCGGCGATCGACGGCGCGCCGATCGCTCGAGAGAAGCCACGCGAGACCGAGCAGCGCGACGAATCCGAGCCCCGAAAGCCCGCGCAGCGCGAGGTCGCTCATGCGGGCCTCGCGTCGAAGGCGTCGATCAGCGCCGCCGCGGCCTGCTCGGGCTCGGGGGCGGCTGCGACCGCGGAGATGACGGCGACGCCGGCGACGCCGAGGGCGCGGAGCAGCGGGAGATGATCGCGCTCGAGGCCGCCGATCGCGACGAGCGGCCGCGGCGCGGCGAGGCGCACCGCGTCGGCGAGCGCCTCGAGGCCGCGGGCCGCGAAGGGCGAGTCCTTCGAGCGCGTGCCGAAGACCGGACCGTAGGCGACGTAGTCGACGTCTTCGTCGCGGGCGGCCGCGAGCTGCTCGGGGGTATGGGTCGAGCGGCCGACCGCGAGCCGCGCGCGGACCGCGCGCGGGATCGCCGAAGGCGACAGATCGTCCTGGCCGAGGTGGACGGCGTCGGCGTCGGCGAGCAGCGCGAGATCGAAGCGGTCGTTGACGACGAAGCGGCTCCCCGCGGCGCGGGTCAGCGCGCGGATCTCGCGCGCCCAGGCGAGGGCGACGCGATCGCCCGCCCGCTTGGCGCGCAGCTGGACGACGGGCACCCGCGCGCGGCAGGCGGCCCGCGCCTGCTCGACCGGATCGCGCCCCCAGCGCGGATCGTCGTCGACCAGCACGTGCAGACCGCGATAGGCGTCGCCGGAGGCGCTCACGACCGGTTCGGGAGCTCGAGGTGGAGGTCGGTGATCTTCTTGCGCAGCGTGTTGCGATTGATGCCGAGAACGGCCGCGGCGCGGATCTGGTTGCCCTGGGTCCGGTCGAGCACGACCTCGAGCAGGGGGCGCTCGACGCGCTGCTGGATGCGGTGATAGATGTCCGTCAGCGAGCCGCCCTGGTCGAAGAGGCGCTCGACCTCCTTCACGACGAGCTCCTCGAGGGTCGTCTCGCGCCCGCCCGATTCGGCAGCCCGGGTCAGGAAGTCGAAGGCCGAGGGCGCGAGCACGTCGCCCGAGAGCAGGACCAGCGCCCGCTTGATCGCGTTCTCGAGCTCGCGAACGTTGCCGGGCCAGTCGTGGCGCTCGAGCCGCGCGATCGTCGCGTCGGGCAGGGACACCGGCCCCTCCGCCAGCTCCGGCGCATAACGCTCGACGAAGTGGAGGGCGAGGGTCCGGACGTCCTCGATCCGCTCGCGCAGGGGCGGCAGCGACATCGGCACGACCCGCAGCCGGTAGAGCAGGTCCTCGCGGAAGGCCCCCTCGCGGACGCGTTCGTCGAGGTCCCGATGGGTCGCCGCGACGATGCGGACGTCGACGATCTCGGCGCTGCGCCCGCCGACCGGCGTGACCTCGCCCGACTGCAGCACGCGCAATAGCTTCGCCTGCAGGTCGATCGGCATGTCGCCGATCTCGTCGAGGAAGAGGGTGCCCCCGCTGGCTTCGCGGAAGCGGCCGGCGCGGGAGTTGGTCGCACCGGTGAAGGCGCCGCGCTCGTGGCCGAAGAGCTCGCTCTCGAGCAGCTCGCGCGGGATCGCCGCGGCGTTGACCGCGATGAAGGGGCCCTCGGCGCGGGGGCTCGCGGCGTGGATCGCGTGGGCGACGAGCTCCTTGCCGGTGCCGCTCTCGCCGGTGATGAGCACGGGGACGTTGCGCGGCGCGACCTTGCCGACGGTCTTGAAGATCTCGAGCAGCGCGCTGCTCGAGCCGACCAGCCGGTCGCCGCCGGGCGCGACGGCGCGGCCGACCGCGCGGCGCAGCGAGCGGACCTCGTCCTTGAGCGCGCGGTTCGCGAGGGCCTTCTCCGAGAGCGCCTTGACCTGGGCCAGGGCGAAGGGCTTCACGAGATAGTCGAGGGCGCCGGCCTTCATGGATTCGACGGCATTCTCGAGCAGGTTCTGGGCCGTGATGAGGACGATGGCGACGTCGTTGCCGGCGGCGCGGCTCTGCTTCAGGACCTCGAGGCCCGTCATGCCCGGCATGCGGATGTCGACGAAGGCGAGATCGAAGCGCTCGAGCTGCAGTGCGCGCAGGGCCGCCTCGCCGTCTTCGACGGCCTTCACCTCGTGGCCCAGACTCTCGAGGGTCTCCTGGAGCACGAAGCGGATCGAAGGCTCGTCGTCGGCGACCAGGACCCGCATGCGGTCGTCGTGCAGGGTCATGACCGGGTCTCCTGGTCGGCCGCGTCCTGGGCGGGTGCATCCTGAGCGGGCGCGTAAAGCGGGAGATCGACGTCGACACGTGTGCCCTCGCCGAGGACCGAGTCGATGCGGAGGCGGCCTCCGTGGCACCTCACCCAATGGCGCGCGACGGAGAGTCCGAGGCCCGTGCCCTTCGGCTTCGTCGTGAAGAAGGGCGTCGAGAGCCGGCCCAGGATCGACTCCGGAATGCCCGGGCCCTCGTCCTGGAAGCGGATGCGGACGGTCGGTTGCGCGCGACCGTCGAGGCCGACGAGGCGATGCTCGAGGGTCATGCCCGTCGAGACCGTGAGTCGTCCGCCTTTCGGCTCCATCGCCTGCATCGCATTCCTCACGAGGTTCAGGAAGACCTGCTGGAGACGGGATTCGTCGGCCTCGATCTCCGGAAGCGACGGGTCGTAACGCCGCACGATCTTGATCATTTCGTGGCCGCGCTCGAGGCGCGCCAGATCGAGGAGCGTATCGAGCAGGCGATGGATGTTCACGTTCTTGAGCTCGAGCCGGTCGCCCCGGGCGAAGATCATCAGCTCGTCGACCAGGCCCGAGATGCGGTCCACCTCGCCGACGATCAGGCTCGCGGCCTTGCGGCTGCGTTCGTCCTTCGAGCGCATGCCGATCAGCTCGGCAGCGCCCCGGATGCCGCCCAGGGGATTGCGGACCTCGTGGGCGATGCCGGCGGCGATGTGACCGTAGGACTCCTGGCGCTCGCGCTCGCTGATCTCCTCGCGCAGGGTCCGCGCGGCGCTCCGGTCGCGCATGGCGATGGCGATCGCCGCCGGTCTGCCGCGCGGGGCGTCGCCGATGTTCGAGACGGCGACGTCGACCGGGATCGGGCTCTCGAAGCGCTGCGGGATCTCGACCTCGTCGTGGATCGAGGCGCGTCCCGAGCGGCGGACGCGGGCCACGACCGCGCAGACGGGATGATCCGCGCCCAGGGCCTCACCTAACGACTTGCCGGGAGCGACGTCGTGGGCCGCGCCGAGGAGCCGGCGGGCTTCGGGGTTGACCAGCTCGATCCGATCGGCCGCGTCGAGGACGATGACCCCCTCGAGCAACGCGTCGAAGATGCCCTGGAGATCGAGGTTCATGGAGGGTGTCCGTGGGCCGGTGGGCCGGCAATCTAGCGGGGGGCGACCCCGCCGCAAACGCAGCGGAAGGGGGCGGGGGGCGCGGACCGGGATTCGGGTCGTCCACGGCCTGCCCGGGATCGGGTCGAGGCAGTACCGTAGAGCCGAATCGAACGAATGGGTGGAAGCATGCGGGAAGGTCTTACGGTCGCAGAAGCAGAGTCGGTCGTCCTCGAGGCGACGGGGATCCTCGGGGCGGAGACGGTGAGCGCCTGGAATGCGGCGGGCCGGGTCCTCGCCGAGGCCATCGAGGCGACGCGCCCGCATCCGCCGGCGGATTGCTCGGCGATGGACGGTTATGCCGTGCGGCGGGCGGATCTGCTCGGCGCGAGCGAGACGCAGCCGAGGACGCTTCCCGTCGTCTACGAGGTCGCGGCCGGCGGCCAGGCCTCGCGGCCGCTCGGGGCGGGCGAGTCGGCGCGCATCTTCACGGGCGCTCCGCTTCCCCCGGGCGCCGACGCCGTCGTGATGCAGGAAGAGACGCGCGCCGAGGGCGGGCAGGTCGCGTTTCTCGTCGAGCCCGAGCCGCGGGAGAACGTGCGCGACGCGGGCGAGGACTTCCAGGCCGGCGATCGGCTGATCGAGTCGAGGACCGTGTTAGGTTCGGCCCATCTGGGCGTGCTCGCGTCGCTCGGCCGCTCGATCGTCGCCGTTCATCAGCGGCCCACGGTCGCGATCCTCTCCGGCGGCGACGAGCTCGTCGAGCCGGATCGCCTGACCGACGACGGCCACATCGCGTCGTCCAACTCGTACACGCTCGCGGCGCAGTGCCGGGAGGTCGGTGCGCGGCCGATCTACCTCGGGATCGCCGAGGACGACCCGGCGGCGATCGAGGCGAGGCTGCGGGCGGGGCTGCGGGCGGACGTGATCGTGAGCTCGGCGGGGGTCTCGGTCGGCGACCACGACCACGTGCGCGGCGTGCTCGAGAAGCTCGGCTGTCGGCTGCTCTTCTGGGGCGTCAAGATGAAGCCCGGCTATCCGCTCGCCTTCGGCGTGATCGAGGCGACGGGGACGCTGGTCTTCGGCCTCCCCGGGAACCCGGTCTCGACGGCCGTCACCTTCGAGCAATTCGTCCGCCCCGCGCTGCGCAAGCTGATGGGACATCGCCTGCTCCACCGACCCGTCGTGAAGGCGCGCCTCGCCCGGCCCATGAAGAAGGGCCGCGGCCGGCTCCATTTCGTCCGCGTGAGCCTCGAGCGGGAAGGCGATGCGCTGGTCGCGACGCCGACGGCGAACCAGAGCTCCGGCGTGCTGACCTCGCTGATCCGGGGCCAGGGTCTCGCGATCTTTCCCGCCGAGGCCGAGAGCTTCGCCGCGGGCAGCGAGGTCGACGTGCAGATCATCGATGCGGGCTTCTTCGATCGGCCCGATCGCGGCTTCTGAGCGCGATGACGGCGTCCCGGATCGCGAACGTTTCGGCGGAGGTGCCGCGCGCTCTCGCGCGGATCCCGCTTCCGGCGCCCGGCGATGCCGAGGGCGGTCGCCCGGGCCGCCCACCCTGCGGCTCCAGTGGGCGGCTCCGGGGTGGAGAGGAGGGCTGAGCCGATGCTCGATCTGCCTCTGCTGCAACGCCTGCGTCTGGTTCGCCGCCCGCGCTCGCAGCGCTTCATGGGTCGGCTGCTGGGCCTCAACTACGGCTGGCTTCCCGGCGTCGCGATCGAGGTCGAGCATCCCGAGCGGATTCCCGACCGGCCCGTGCTCTTCGCGATGAACCACACCGACCGCTACAACTACTTTCCCTTTCAATACCGGCTCTGGCAGGATCGCGATCGCTTCACGGCGACCTGGGTCAAGGGCAAATACTACGAGTCGCCGCTGCTCGCGCGCTTCATGGAGAGCATGCTCCAGCTGCCGACGGTCTCGCGCGGCTACCTGATCGCGAAGGATTTCCTGGCGGCGATCGGGCGCCGGCCGAGCGAGGCCGAGTACAAAGCGCTGCGCCGCGCCGTCGATGCCCGTGTGCTGGGCGCGAGCGATCCCCTGCCGCCGCCGCCGCTGGTCCCGCCGGCGCTCTATCGGCCGGGGCGGAGTCCGCTGGGCCTGGCCTTCGATCCCGCGATCGGGGACTACGCCGACTACATCAGCCGCCTCTTCGCCGCGATGATGGCGCGCTTCGTCGCCCTCAATCGGGAGGCCGTCTCGATCGGCCTCGATCTGCTCGTGTTTCCGCAGGGCACCCGCTCCCGGCGTCTGCTCCCCGGCCACGACGGCATCGGCCAGATGGCGCTCCACCTCCGGATCCCGATCGTGCCCGTCGGCTGCAACGGCGCGGATCTCGTCTATCCCGGCGCCTCGCCCTTCGCGCGCCGCGGTCGCATCGTCTATCGGATCGGCGAGCCGATCGAGCCGGTCGAGGTGCAGGCCTGCCTCGCGGCGGGGGGCTTCGCGCCGGTGGCCGAGGACTTCGCGCCGTTCTCGGCCGGGGCCGAGCGGCGATTCGGCGCCGAGTTCGCGCAGGTCGCCGCGCTCGTGACCGAGCGGATCGACGGGCTGCTCGATTCCGAATACCGCCTCGCGCCCGAGCCCGACGCTGCGTCTCGCGGCGTCGATCGCTTCGTCTGAAGCGCGCCTAACGTCGGGGGCGAGGTCCGCGCCGGGGGGCGGGCGGCTTCGTCGGCGAGCGGCGGATCCGGGCGAGCTCGCCGGTCGTGCCCTCGCCGGGCAGGAGGGCGAGGCGGACGACCCGGCCTCCCTGCGCCGCGACCTCGGCGGCGCCGACGATCTCGTCGAGCGCCCAGTCACCGCCCTTCACGAGCACGTCGGGTCGGATCGCTTCGATCAGGCGGATGGGGGTGTCGGCGACGAAGCCCACGACCCAGTCGACGCAGGCGAGGCCGGCGACGAGCTCCATGCGCGGGCGGTGGCGGCGGATCGGCCGATCGGCGCCCTTCGCCCGGCGCACGCTCGCGTCGCCGTTCACGGCGACCACGAGCCGATCGCCGAGGCGCCGCGCCTGCTCGAGGCTGCGCAGGTGGCCGCGGTGGAGCAGGTCGAAGCAGCCGTTGGTGAAGACGATGCGCTCGCCGCGGCGGCGGGCGAGGGCAACGCGGCGGATCACTTCTTCGAGCGACAGGATCTTGTCGCGGGCGCGGACGGGCTTCGCGCTCACGGCTTCTCGTCCCGGTCGCGGTTGAACAGATATTGCAGAACCTTCATCGGCGCCTTGATCGCGCTCGGCACCGCCGTCAGGAACGTCGCGAGCGGAAGCGCCTCGATCTCCGGCGCACCGATCGCCCCGTCGGCCCGGAAATACGCGCCGACCAGACCGCGCTCCGAGCCCGGCAGCAGCGAACGCAGGATCGGCACGTTCGAGAGGATCTGGTTCGGGGCACGAAACAGGAAGATCCCGACGACGGCGCGGATGTCGACGGGCCGCGGGTTGGTGTCGATGCGCGCCTTGGCGTAGACGCGGAGCGGACCCTCGAGCTCGAAGTCCTGGGAGTCGAGCAGGCCGTGGGTCAGGTCGATCGTCGCGGTCATCTTCTCGAAGCCGATCTCCCGTTCGTTGGCGAAGGGGTTGTAGCCCTCGGTCGCTTTCGAGAGCCGCAGCAGCAGCGGGACCCCGAGCGCGACCCGGCCTTCGGTCGCCTCGGCGCGGATCGAGCCGTCGAGCTCGGCGATGAAGACGGCGTCGGGTCTGACCCGCCCGGCCAGGGAGCCCGTCGCCTGCATGCCGCCGGTGATCAGCTTCGCGGGCAGTGCGAAGAACTCGCTGTGGGACTCGAAGCGGCCGTCGGTCAGGGCGAAGGAGAGCTCGAGGCCGATCGAATCGGGGGCCTCGAGACCGATCACGCCGCGGGTCTGGATCGTCCCCTGGTCGGCCAGGGCGATCTCGACCTCCCGCGCGACGAAGTCCGTGCCGTCGAGACGGAAGAAGCCGGTCGCCCGGGTGAAGGGCAGGCGGGGGCGCGGTCGGAACTCGATCTCGATCTCGCCGGCCCCCCAGCGCTCGGCGGGCCATTCGGCCTGGGACGCGGTCGCGCGGCGCGGGCGCGTGCCGTCCGGGGCGGAGCTGCTCGAGTCCGTCGCCGCGACCTCGTCCGATTTCGAGGCGGCCCGCGTGAAGCGGAGGTCCGCCATGACCTTTCCGTCCCCCGGCTCGCTCGACCAGACGACTTCGCCGGCGACGTTTCCGCTGCCGATCCGGGCTTCCCGGACGTTGATCTGGACGCCCCGACGGACGGGCTCGACCAGCACGCGCGCGTCGACGATCGGCCAACCGAGCAGCGGATGCTCGAGCCGGTCGATCGCGAGACCGATCGCCTTGACCGGGGGGAGCGCGTTCGGATCCCGGGGCCGCAGGATCTGCGCGAGCGGGCGCAGGCCGGGGATCGGCGGCGGCGTCGCGGTGATCCGCCCCGCCTTGCGCGTCGCGCGCACGAGCTCCGAGACGCCGTCGATCGAGAGGTCCATCTGCGGCAGCCAGGCGCCCCGAAAGCGAGCGCGGGCCTTGCGCAGGACGAGCTTGTCCCCGACCCAATCGACCTCGCCCTCGAGGTCCCGAATCGCGTCCTCGGGCTCCCCGGCGATGTCGACCTGGTCGAAGGCGCCGGCGAGCAGCAGATCGGCCGGCAGCTCGTGCTCGGGTCCGCGCCAGAGGGCCTGCCAGCGCATGAGGGGGGCGCTGCCCGACGCCTCGATGTGGCGGATGCGGCCGGACTCGACGCGTTCGATCAGTCGCGCCATCGAGCGCGCCGTCACGAACTCGCTCTCGAGGGAGTCGACGATCGTGCGCACGTCGCCGAACTCGACGCCGAGCAGGCGGGTCTCGAGGCGCGCGGCGGAGGCGGGTCGGAGCGGCCGCTCGACGGTGGCCTCGAAATCGCTGCGGATGCGGTTGCCCCCGAGCTGGCCTTCGCGCAGGCGGACCTCGCCGCGAGCGAGCTCGATGCGGGCCTGGAAGTCGAGGGCGTCCCAGGCCATCCGCCGCCCCGAGCGAGGCAGCTCGAGGGAGGCCCGCTCGACCGTCGACTCGAGGGCGAGGCGGATCTCGCCCGCCGGATTGCGATCGGCGTGGAGCTTCGCCGACCAGCGCCCCTTCAGCCCCGCGAGCAGCGGCAGCGAGGGCACCAGCCGGCGAGCGGCCGACAGCGAGACGCCCTGCCAGGTCAGGTCCCAGATGAAGGGCTGGTCCTCGTCCCGGCGCACCGCGAACGAGATCGGGAAGGGGGAGGTCCGACCATCGACGACGACCGCCTCGAGCTCGAGGGAGCCGGCCTCGGAGAGCCAGTTGCGCTCCGCCTCGATCTGGAGGAGCTCGAGGCGGAGCTCCGCCGGCTCCCCCGTCCGCATCCGATCGATGAAGGTCACCGTCCCATCTCTCAGCTCGAGCCGGCTCGCGAAGCGAAGTCGCAGGGCCGCGCCCTGCGCGAGGGGCTCGAGACCTTCGACGGCGCGCACGAGGCCCTCGCCGTAATCGTCCTCGCGCGCGACCCGCCCGCCGGTATCGAGGGCCGGGAGCCCGAGCGCCGGGAAAGAGCCGTCGGCGGCGCGCTCGATGCGGAGACTCGGGCCCTCGAGAACGATCGTGCTGAGGGCGAGGCGCCCGATCAGGAGCGCCGGGATGTCGATCCAGGCGACGACCCGCCCCGCGCGCAGGAGCGGGATGCCCTCCGCGGTCGGGGTCGGATGGATGCGGAGATTGTGGACGGAGACGCGCAGTCCGCGCTCGAGCCGAAGGTCCACCGAGGCGATCTCGACGGCGCGCCCGAGGCGGCGGGAGAGGGCGGACTCGACCTCGTGATGGAGGAGTCGAGCCGCCGTGCCGGACCAGACGAGGTAGCCCGCGACCAGGCCGAGCACGAGGACGCCCATCAAGAACAGGCGCAGCCAGCTGCGACGCACCCCCCGCCCCCCGCTCAAGTGGGGCCCACCCTAGCAGAGCCGGTCGTGGCGAAGGGGCGGACCCCGATCGCCGGGCGCGCAGTCGGACGACCGGCCCGCTTCGCGACCGGGATTCCCCCCGAGTTGCCGGCGCACGAACCCTCATTTGGCTTCACGAAGCCCTCTCCAATGCGCGTGAACGGCACCCATCCCGCCGCTTTGCAGCGTTTCTTCTGCGGCGGCAGGGCGTGCGCGAAAGGACTTCCCAAGATCGCTCCAACTTCATGATTCGACTCAAGAAAGGGTCGGCGCTCGACGAATCCCAAGTCGGTTCGAGAGCAGTCCTCCGGGAGTGACTCCCGGAGCATCGGATGAATGGGGGTGTGACTTTGATGGGACAGATGGAAGCAGGCGAGCCGTTGGTGCCGAATCGGGTCCGCGAGCTGCGCGAGAACAAGCTGATGACGCAGGCCCAGCTCGCCCGCAAGGCGAAGGTGGCGCTGCGCACGATCCACAGCGTCGAGAAGGGCATGAACTGCCGGATGGACACCAAGCGCAAGATCCTGCTGGCGCTCGGCATGTCCTTCGAGGAAAAGGACCAGGTCTTTCCGCCCGCCCAGCGGCCGATGACCTTCCCGTCCACGCACTGAGCGAGGGACGGGACGGGACGACGCCCACGCGGCGCGTCCCGCACGACCGGAAGCGCCCGGGCCCCCCGGCCCGGGCGCTTTCTGTTGCTAAGCTCGGGCTGCCGCGCGACGCGTCGAATGCGTCCGGGAGGCTTGCCCATCACGGATCGAATCTCGCTTCTCGCCGACGTCGCCGAGATCGTCTCCCGCTCCCACGATCTCGCCGAGACGCTGGCCAACGTGACCGAGCTCGTGGCCAAGCGCCTCGATGCGGACGTCTGCTCGATCTACACCATCGATGTGGAGCAGCAGAAGCTGATCCTGGCGGCGACGATCGGCCTCGAGGCCCATGCCGTGGGCGCGGTCGAGATGCCGATCGGCGAGGGGCTCGTCGGCCTCGCGGCCCAGCGCGGGGAGCCGATCGCCATCGAGCACGCCCGGGAGCATCCGAGCTACCGCTATTTCCCCGAGACCGGCGAGGAGCGCTACACGTCGCTCCTGGCCGCCCCCCTCGTCGTCCAGAGCGCCGTGATCGGCGTGATCGTGATCCAGACGGTCGACGCGCGGCGCTTCGACGAGCCCGACATCGAGCTGCTGCAGACCTGTGCCTCGCTGCTCGCGCCGGTCGTCGTCAACGCCCAGCTCCTCGACCTGATGTCCTCCGGAGAGGACCACCGCGGCCACATCGTGGCCCGCATCGCCGACGCGGGCGATCGCCGCGCGCGGGGCGGCGTCCGGCGGGGGCAACGGCAGGACAAGAACGTCACGCTGCGCGGCCTCGCGACGGCCCGGGGCGTCGCGATCGGGCCAGTCTTCCGGATGGACCGCCAGACCGATCTCGATCGGATCGAGTACGTCCCGGCCGCCGACGTCGCGAGGGAGCACGCCGACTTCGAGGCCGCGATGACCGAGGCCCGGCGCGAGATCGCCGAGATGCGCGACGTGGTCCGCGAGCGCTTCGGGCCGGAGTTCGCCGCCGTCTTCCATACCCAGATCCAGATCCTCGAGGACAAGGGCTTCCTCCAGAACGTGACCCAGGCGATCGACGAGACGCGCAACGCCCGCGACGCCCTGAAGAAGGTTCTCGACAGCTATCGCAAGACCTTCGAGCGGATCGAGGATCCCTACTTCCGGGAGCGCGGGACCGACATCGCCGACGTCGGCCAGCGCGTGATGCAGCGCCTGCTCGGCGTTCGCGACCATCTCGAGCCGATGCAGCGGGGCTCGGTGGTCGTCGTCGACCAGCTGCTGCCCGCGATCTTCGCCCAGCTCGAGATGGACAAGGTCTCGGCGATCGTCGCCGAGCACGGCGGTCTGACCTCCCACGGCGTGATCTTCGCGCGGACCCTCGAGCTCCCGGCGGTGACCGGCGTGACGGGGCTGCTCGGGCTCGCCCGCAGCGGCGAGCAGGCGATCGTCGACGGGGCGACGGGGACGCTCTACCTCTCGCCCGACGACGCGCTCGTGCGCGAGTTCGAGCAGGCGCAGCATCGCCACGCCGTCGCCGTCGAGCATCTCGACGCCCTGCGCGAGCGCCCGGCGGAGACCCTCGACGGACGCCGCATCAAGCTGACCGCGAACGCCGGCCTGCTCGCCGACCTGCGCCTCGTCGACAAACACGGCGCCGAGGGCGTCGGCCTGTTCCGGACCGAGCTGCTCGCGCTGGCCCATCGCGGCTTCCCCTCGGAAGAGGAGCAGCAGCAGCTCTACCAGCGCGTCGTCGAAGCCCTCGAGCCGCGCCCCGTCACGATCCGGACCCTCGACCTCGGCGGCGACAAGGGCATCCCGAACATCGGCCTCGACGACGAGGAGAATCCCCAGCTCGGCTGCCGCTCGATCCGGCTCACCCTCGAGAATCCCCGCGCCTTCCGCGCCCAGCTCCGGGCGATCCTGCGCGCGAGCACCCTCGGCAACCTGCGGCTGCTGCTGCCCATGATCGGCAGCCTGCACGAGCTGCGGGCGGCGAAGAAGGTGATCGACGACGTGCGCTGCGAGCTCGACGCCGAGCTCTCGCCCTTCGACCATTCGCTGCGGATCGGGATCATGATCGAGGTCCCGTCGGCGGCGTTGACGGCGTCGGTGCTGGCCGCGGAATGCGATTTCTTCAGCATCGGCACCAACGATCTGACCCAGTACACCCTCGCCGTCGACCGCGGCAACGAGCGCGTCGCGCATCTGTACGACTCGCTGCATCCGGCGGTGCTCCAGCTGATCCATCTGAGCGTCCGGGCGGCGAACGACGCGGGGATTCCGGTCTCGGTCTGCGGCGAGATGGCGACCAATCCGCTGGCGGTCCCGATCCTGATCGGCCTCGGGCTGACCGAGCTGTCGGGGACGCCCGCCGCGATCCCGGTCGTGAAGGAGATCGTGCGCGCCCTCGATTCGGCGCTCGTCGAAGCCGACGCCCGCGCGGCGCTCAAGGCGCGCACCGCGGCGGAGGTCCACGAAATCTCCGCGGCCCGCCTGCGGGCCGCGGGGCTCGTCGGGCATCCCGACATCGGGAGCTGGCTGACGCAGCTGCTCGAGGCGACGCCGGCGGCGCGTTAGGGCGAGGGCGTGGCGATCGGGTGGGAGACCCCCGACGAGCCCGTCTTTTTCTTCCGGAATTCTTCGGGAATTCTGTGTTTCGCAAGCCGCTGTCGCGTGGCTCGCCGCCGAGGTCCGATTAAGCTCGACCCTGCCTGCGCCGCATGCTTCCCGCGAAGGCGGCAGCTGGAGGAGGAGAGTCGGATGCGCGTCTCGATCGCGTCGTTTTGCATGGTGCTCGTGCTTCATTCGCCGACGGGCGCTGCGGAGCCTCTGCCCGCCGCCACCCGCCCCCGCCCTCGGGTCCGCGGCTCGTCCAGCGAGGGGACGCCGGCAGACGCAACGACGACGGGGTCGCTCAGCCGAGGCGCGCGCGCTTTCGACGGGGCTGGCCGACGCCGGCGTCGACGGGCGCTGATGCCGTCGGGGCCCCTCGCCGAGCTGCCAGACCTGGTTCAGCGACGAACCCCCGAAGTTGCGAGGCGGATCACGGAAGGGGCGCGGTGGCCTCCCCGAGGGCCTGATCCCCCCAGCAGCGATCCTGGCGAAGCGCAACCGCGAGCAGCGGCGATCCCCCCGAGATCCCGAGCTGAGCCCAGGAGGCGCGGACCGCCCGGCCTGGGCTCATTCGAGGAGCCAAGACGCCCGGGCCCTGGCCCCCCCCCCCCCCCGGGCGCGCCCCCCCCCCGCCCCCGCCCCCCGCCCCCGCCACCGCGCCCTCGGTGGCCCGCGGCGGCTGCAGCCCCAGACCCCGCACCCGCCGGCGAACCCGCCCCGGGTCGCCCGCCGCAATCGGCTCCCCGAACACGCAGACCACCCGCGCGAAGGGCAGCGGCACGAGGCTCCGGTCCCAGCTCGAGAGTCGCAGCGCCGGGCGGGCGGCGAGGGCGAGGGGCTGGATCGGTGTGGCCGAATGCCGCGCGAGCGCGGCGATCCCGGGCTTGGCGACGCCGGCGGGCCCCCGCGGCCCGTCGACCAGCACGGCCACCGTCGTCCCGAGCTCGAGCTGCCGGAGCAGCCCCAGGAACGCCGCCGAGCCGCCGCGGGAGCTCGAGCCCCGGGCGGATTGCGCGAAGCCGAGGGCGCGCAGCGTCGCCTCGACGAGGCTCCCGTCCCGGCTCTGGCTGACGGCGACGCAGTAGCCGGCGTCGCGGAAGAGCCAGGCCGAGACGACGAGTGATTCGTGGAGCAGGGCGGCGAGGACCGGGCGGGGCCGTGCGGCCGGGGAGGGCGCGGCGCTCGGGTCGAAGGCGAGGCGGCGGGGGTCGGTGCCCCGGATCTCGACGCGCCAGGTCGCCCCCAGCAGGCGCAGCAGGACGCCCGAGAGCCAGCCGAAAAGGGCGAGTCCGAGACGGCGGTTCATCGCGTCTGCCCCTCGGCGCGCCAATGTGTTGCGGGCGTTGTTGCTGGCGATGCGAGGGGCCGGGGGCTGTGGTACCCGTTGGCCCGGCCGGGTCCTCCCTGCGCGGAGGGACCGTTCGCACGCCGGGCGCCGCCCTGGCCGGATCGCTTCCAACCGGATCGCTTCCCAGCCCGATCATGATGGTCGGACCCTCTTCGCAGGCAGGGTCGATTCAAGGGTCGATTGAAGACATGAGCGCGTCCGTCCTCACCACCGCCCGCAACTACCTCGACCTGACGAAGCCGCGGCTGCTGCCGATGGTGCTCTTCACCGGCCTGCCCGTGCTCGGCATGGCGGCCGGGGGCTGGCCGTCCTTCCGCTTCGCGGCGCTGGTCCTGACCGGGATCGCGCTGGCCGCGGCGTCCGCCAATACGCTGAACGCCTACCTCGAGCGCGACAAGGACGCGCTGATGGAGCGCACGCGGATGCGGCCCCTGCCGGCGGGCCTGATCGCCCCGCGCGAGGCCCTGCTCTTCGGGCTCTTCCTGGGCGTCGCTTCGACGGCGCTGCTCTACGCCGTGAGCGGAACGCCGGCGGCGCTCGTCGGCGTCGCGAGCATCCTCTTCTACGTCTTCGTCTACACGATCTGGCTGAAGCCGCGCTCGATCTGGAACGCCGTGATCGGCGGCGCGGCGGGGGCGGCGGCGCCGCTGATCGCCGACGCGGCGGTCAACGGCTCGATCGGCGTCGCCGGCTGGTCGCTCTTCGCGATCGTCTTCTTCTGGCAGCCGCCCCACGTCTGGGCGATCGCCCTCTATCGCAAGGCCGACTACGCGGCGGCCGGCATCCCGATGCCGCCCTCGGTGATCGGCGACGAGGCGACCCGGCGGCGCGTGGTGGCGTATACGGCGGGGCTCCTGCCGGTGACGGTGGCCCCGTACTTCCTCGGGCTCGTCGGGCCGATCTACTTCGCCGTCGCGGGGTCGATGGGCGTCTGGTTCCTCTACCGCTCGGTCCTGCTCTTCCGCGAGCGGACCGACGCGGCGGCGCAGGGCGTGTTCCGCGTCTCCCTCGTCTTCCTCTTCGCCGTCTTTCTGGCGATGCTGCTCGACCTGATGGTCCCGCTCTAGGCCATTTCGCCCATCGGATGGAAGGCTGCTCGCGTCGAGCGGGCGGCTCGCGCTCCTCGCTCTCGCTCCGCGCTCGCGGCTCAACTCGCCGGCTCCAGCGTGGCCAGGAAGCGCTCGGACTCCCGGATCGAGGCGTCGATGTCGCGGATCAGGAGCTCGACGTCGTTCTCGATCTCGCCGAGGTTGCCCGAGAGCGACGCGATCGCCCGGGCGTTCAGGTTGTGCTTCAGGAAGAGCACCTGATCGTGGAAGGCGGTGAGGACCGGCGGCATCTTCGCCTCGGCCTTCTTCATGGCGGCGATGACCTTCGCGTAGCGCGTCTTCGTGTCGGTCATGAGCTTCGTGCTCTCGGCCCGCATGCTCGCCTTCTGGATCGTTCCGATCTCCTGCTGCCATTCGGAGAAGAGATCCTTCGCGACCTGCTCGATCGAGGCGATCCGCTCCCGGACGTCCGTCGCGCGGGCCTCGCTGCTCTCGTACTCGCCGTTGAGCCGGTCGTAGACCGACTCGAGATCGCCGCCCTTGTAGCCCGTCGCCTCCTGGAAGTGCTGGTAGGTCGTCTTGAACTGCTCCTGCGCGGCCTTCTGGTCCTCGCGCCCGGACTCGATCCGGCTCTTCAGGATGTCGCGCTTGTCCTGGCCGACCTTCTCCATCGCGCTGTAGTAGGCCGTCGAGCAGCCGCCGAGGGCGAGCGCCATCGCGGCGCCCACGAGCCGGAACGGGAAGGGCTTGGCGAGTCGTTGGATCATCGTGGCGCTCCTCAACCCCGGATCGCCCGGGCGGCGGTGCGGACCTCGTCGACGAAGAGCTCGGGCTGCTCGAAGGCGGCGAAATGGCCGCCCTTCGCGAGCACGTTGTGGTGGACGAGCTTCGCATAGCGCGCCTCGCACCAGCGCCGCGACGCCTTGAAGATCTCGTGGGGGAAGACGCTGACGCCGACCGGGACCTCGATCGGCTGCATCGGCACCGAGGCGAAGCTCTCCCAGTAGAGCCGCGCCGAGGAGGCCCCGGTCGCGGGCAGCCAGTAGAGCATCACGTTGTCGAGCATCTCGTCGCGGGAGAGCGCGTTCTCGGGATGGCCGTTGCAATCCGTCCAGCTCCAGAACTTCTCGAGGATCCAGCCGGCCTGGGCCGCCGGCGAGTCGACGAGGCCGTAGCCGAGCGTCTGGGGCCGGGTCGATTGCTGCTTCGAGTAGCCGCTGTCCCACTTGCCGTAGTTGTCCATGCTCGCGAGCGCGCTCTGCTCGAGGGGCGTGAGATCCTTCATCGACGCCTCGGTCGGCGGCGCGATCGCCATGTTGAGATGGATGCCCATGCAGGTCTCGGGATGCTGGCTCCCGATGCAGGTCGTCACCATCGAGCCCCAGTCGCCGCCCTGGGCGATGTAGCGGCCGTAGCCCAGGCGCTTCATCAGCTCGGCCCAGGCGTCGGCGATCTTCGCGAGTCCCCAGCCCGTCGCGCTCGGCTTCTCGGAGAAGCCGTAGCCCGGCAGCGACGGACACACGACGTGGAACGCGTCCTCGGCCCGTCCGCCGTGGGCGACCGGATCCGCGAGCTTCGCGATGACCTTCTGGAACTCGACGACCGAGCCCGGCCAGCCGTGGGTCATCACGAGCGGCGTCGCCGTCGCGACGGGGGACTTCACGTGGATGAAGTGGATGTCGAGGCCGTCGATCTTCGTCTTGAACTGGGGGAAGCGGTTCAGCTGCCGCTCGCGCTCGCGCCAGTCGTACTTCGTCGCCCAGTACTCGCAGACCTCCTTCAGATAGGCCTGCGGGATGCCCTGGGACCAGTCGCTCACCGTCTCCTTCTCCGCCCAGCGCGTGCGGGCGAGGCGCTCCTTCAGGTCGTCGAGCTGGGCCTGGGGGATCTCGATCGTGAACGGCGTGATCTGGCTCATCGGGTGGCTCTCCATGCGGTGGGCGATGGCGGCGGCGAAGGCGACGCCGGATTGTCGGAAAGGACGGGCGGTGCGTAAAGGGCTCGGGCTCGCCTAGGATCCGACCGCTCGCGCCGAGAGGGGAAGCATCCCGTTCCATCCGCGCGCTCGAGCTGGGGGGAAGTCATGGGTGGACGCATCGTCGGGACTTTCGTCGTGGCCTTTTTCGTGCTCTCGGCGCTGCTCGGCAGCACCTACGTGGTCGAGCCCGGCGAGCGCGGGGTCCGCGTCATGCTGGGGACGATGTCGAACGACTTCCTCGCGCCGGGCTTCGGCCTCAAGATCCCCTTCATCACCCAGATCCGCCGCGTGAACGTCCAGCAGGACACGCGGGAGGTCGCGGCCCAGTGCTTCTCGTCCGACCTCCAGCAGATCAACATCCAGCTGAAGGTCCTCTATCGGATTCCCGAGGCGTCGGTGGTCTCGGTCCTGCGCGACTACGCCGGCAATCCCTTCGACTCGCTGATCCTGCCCCGGGTCCAGGAGGCGACGAAGGAGGTGACGGCGCTCAAGACCGCGGCCGACATCGTGAAGACGCGCGAGCAGATCAAGGTCGCGGCGCTCGACGCGGCGCGGGAGAAGGTCGGGACGCTGCTCGTGCTCGAGGATCTCGTGATCGAGGACGTGGCCCTCTCGAACGAGCTCGAGCAGGCGATCGAGGCGAAGATGGTCCAGCAGCAGGAGGCCGAGAAGGCGATCTTCAAGATGCAGCAGGCCCGAACCGACGCCGAGACCCAGATCATCAAGGCCACGGCCGACGCCGAGGCGATCAAGATCCAGGGCGAGGCCCTCGAGAAGGCGCCGACGCTGGTCGAGCTCAAGATGGTCGAGAAGTGGAACGGCGTGTCGCCCCAGGTCGTCGGCGCCGGATCCAACATCATGCTGCCGCTCTCGAAGCGCGACTAGCGTTCGGGTGCGCCCAGGGCCGGGTCCACGGGGCGCGGTTTGAGGAGAACGACATGGGCAAGCTCGACGGACGGGTCGCGCTGATCACGGGTGGGGCGCGCGGGCAGGGCGAGGCCGAGGCGCGGCTCTTCGTGGCGGAGGGGGCGCGGGTCGTCGTCGCCGACCTCCTCGATCCCGTCGGCGAGAAGCTCGCGAAGTCGCTCGGCGCAGCGGTGCGCTACGTCCATCTCGACGTGACGAAGCCCGAGGAATGGGCGCGGGTCGTCGCGGGCATCGAGGCCGCGGAGGGGCGACTCGACGTCCTCGTGAACAACGCCGGCATCTTCCGCGGCGGCTTCATCCATTCGATGCCGCTCGCGGACTATCAGGCCGTCATCCAGGTCAACCAGGTCGGCTGCTTCCTCGGCATGCAGGCCTGCTATCCGCTTCTCAAGCGGAGCGGCGGCGGGTCGATCGTGAACATCGCGTCGGTGGCGGGGATCAAGGGCGTTCCCGGCGCGTCGGCCTACGGCGCCAGCAAGTGGGCGATCCGGGGCATGACGAAGACGGCGGCGCTGGAGTTCGGTCGCGCGAAGATCCGCGTCAATGCGATCTGTCCGGGCTCGATTTTGACGCCGATGATCGCGCCCGAAGAGTTCCCGGGCGTCGACCAGCAGGCCTTCTGGGCGAGCCTGCCGATCCCGCGCGCCGGCGAGGCGGGCGAGGTCGCGAAGCTCGCGCTCTTCCTCGCCTGCGACGACAGTGCCTACATGACGGGCGCCGACTTCACGATCGACGGCGGCGATACGGTCAGACGCATGGTCGAGGGGATCGAGTGGCCCCCCCCCCCCCCCCCCCCCCCCCCCCCCCCCCCCCCCCCCCCCCCCCCCCCCCCCCCCCCCCCGTGCCCGCGTTCCGGGCCCCCCCCCCCCCCCCCCCCCCCCCCCGCGGAGCGGGCGAACGAGACCGGGGCCGACATCCTGGCCGCGGCCCGAGCGATCGGCCCGTTGATCCGCGCCGAGGCGGAGGCGATCGAGGCGGCGGGTCGCCTGACGGACAAGGTCGTCGCGGCGCTCAAGGAATCCGGCGTCATCCGCATGACGATGCCCCGCTCGATGGGCGGTCCCGAGGTCGACCCGATCACCCAGCTCGCGATCGTCGAAGAGGTCGCGCGCGCCGACGGCTCGACGGGCTGGATCGTCATGATCGGCTCGGACGGCGGCTTCTACGCGGCCCATCTCGAGCGCGAGGTCGCGAACCGGATCTACGCCGACCGCGATGCGATCACGGCGAGCGTGCTCGTGCCGAAGGGGCGGGCGCTGCGGGTCCCGGGCGGATATCGGGTGACGGGGCAGTGGCCCTTCGGCAGCTCGAGCCTCCACGCCGACTGGTTCGTCGGCGGCGCGGTCGTCTTCGACGAGAACGGGCCGGTCGCGGGACCGCACGGGCATCCGACGGTCCGCATGACCTTCTTCCCGCGCGCCGACGTCGAGATCCTCGATACCTGGCAGACGACGGGCCTCGCCGGCAGCGGCAGCCACGACTGGCGCGTCGCCGACGTGTTCGTGCCCGACGAGATGAGCTTCTCGCTCTTCGAGCCCGCGAAGGATCCCGCGCCGCTCTACGCCTTTCCCTGGTTCATCGTCGCCAACGCCCCGGGCGCCTCGCTCGGGATCGCGCGCGCCTCGATCGAGGCCCTCTGCGAGGTCGCCGCGAGCAAGCTCATCATGCCCGGCAACCACAAGCCCTGCGACGAGCTCCTCGTCCAGCGCGCCGTCGCCCAATCCGAGGCGACCCTCGGCTCCGCCCGCAGCTACCTCGTCGACATGACCGGCCAGCTCTGGGCGACCGTCTGCGCCGGCGATGCGCCGACCCTCGCGCAGCGCGCCGCCTTCCGCCTCGCGGGCATCCATGCCTTCCGCGCCTCGAAGGCCGCCGTCGCCGGCATGTACGAAGCCGCAGGGGGCACCGCGCTCTACCGCAAATCCCCCCTCGATCGCCTCTGGCGCGACATCTCGACGATCTCGCAGCACGCCTTCGCAAACGAGAAGGGCTACGGCGAGGTCGGGCGCGCGATGCTCGGCCTCGATCCGCAATCGCTCATGATCTGAGCGCCCGGCGGGCCGAGCGGATCGCCCAGGCGACGTCGGCCAGACGGCGACGTCCCGGCGACGCGCGCTCGCCCGAGTCGGGCGCCTAACGCTTCGCGACCGGCGCGAGCGTGATCTCGACGGCGTGGATCCTCCCCCCGAAGTCGAAGCCCGGCGGGTAGTCGCCGGCGGGCGAGCCGGTGTCGGTCCCGATGTCGAAGGTCTCGTCGATCGAGAAGAAGCGCGGCACCGTGCGCCCGATGCGGCCCTCGCCGACGAGCCGATCGCCGACGTAGAGCCGGCCGCGGCCGCCGGCGCCGATGCCGCCGTCCGATTCGAACGCGTAGCGCAGGGTCGTGCGGCCGGCGGGAAGCTTCTCGCCCCCGACGATCGTCATCTGCTCGACGTCGAAGAAGTCGTAGTGGAAGGCGGGGCGTCCCTTCGCGTCGACGTAGAGGGCCCAGCCGCCGACGGTGCCCCCTTCGGTCGCGATCACGCCGGACGCGCCCTGCGCGGGGATCTCGATCTCGGCGCGGATCGTGTACGAGCGGTTGGCGAGCTGGGGGCCGCCGGATTCGGGGATGCCGATCGCGCCCTCGTGGTAGACGAAGTGCGTGCGGTCGCCGTGGAGCTTCGGGAGGCCGGCGCCCGGCGTATCGGTTCCGATCGGGAGGACCTGGTTCTTCCCGGCCTCCTCGAGGAAGAGCGCCTGCAGCGCCTTCAGGCGCGCGGGCTCGCGGGCGGCGAGATCGTTCGCCTGGCTGAAGTCGTGCGCGAGGTCGTAGAGCTCCCAGCGATCCTCCTCGGTCGGACGCGGGAACGGATCGAGGACGCGCCAGGGGGCGCGACCGCGATAGGCGGAGGCCATCCAGCCATCGTGGTAGATCGAGCGGTGGCCGAAGACTTCGAAGTACTGGGTCGTGTGGCGCTCCTTCGCTTTCGCGTCGGCGAAGGTGTAGACGAGGCTCGTCCCGTCGAAGGGGACCGGGGTTCCGTCGCGGCGGGGCATGCCGCCCTTGCGCCCGATCGCCTCGAGGATCGTCGGCGTGAGGTCGTTGACGTGGGCGAACTGGCTGCGGAGCCCGCCCGGTCGCTCGATCCCCTCAGGCCAGTGGATCACCATCGGATTGCGCGTGCCGCCGAGATGCGACGCGATCGTCTTCGCCCACTGGAAGGGCGTGTTCATTGCCCAGGCCCAGCCCGACGGATAGTGCGGGAAGGACGTCGTGCCGCCCATCGCGTCGAGGCGCGTCTGATCCTTCGCGATGTCCTCGGGTAGGCCATACAGGCCGGCGACGTAGTTCCAGCTGCCGAGGACGCCGCCCTCGGCCGACGCGCCGTTGTCGCCGACGATGTAGACGAAGATCGTGTCGTCGAGCTCGCCCATCGCCTCGAGGGTCGCGACGAGCTCGCCGATCTGGGCGTCCGTATGCGCGAGGAAGCCGGCGTTCGCCTCCATCAGGCGCGCGGCGACCTTCTTCTCGTCGGTCGAGAGCGAGTCCCAGGCCGGGAGCACGTGGGGGCGCGGCGTCAGGCGCGCGTCGGCCGGGATCACGCCCTGCTTCTTCTGGCTCGCGAAGGTCCGCTCGCGTTGCGCGTCCCAGCCCTGGTCGAACTGGCCGCGGAAGCGGCGGATCCAGGACTCGGGGGCGTGGATCGGCGCATGCGTCGCCCCCGTCGCGAAGTAGACGAAGAAGGGGCGATCCGGGCGGATCGAGCGCTGGAGCTGCATCCAGCGCGAGGCCTGGCGCGCGAGGTCCTCGCTGAGATGGTAGTCGGCGCCGGGCGGGCGCGAGACGGGCCGCGTGCCCTCGTAGAGCGTCGGCTCGAACTGATGCGTCTCGCCGCCGAGGAAGCCGTAGAAATGATCGAAGCCGCGCCCGGTCGGCCAATGGTCGAAGGGGCCGGCGGGGGAGGTCTCCCAGTCGGGCGTGAGATGCCATTTGCCGAAGGCCGCCGTCGCATAGCCCGCGAAGCGCAGATGATCGGCGAGGGTCGGCGTCGCGTCGTCGAGGACGCCGCGCTTGCCCGGATGGTCCGAGGCCGAGTTGAGGACGGCGCCGACGCCGACGGCGTGGGCATTGCGGCCGGTCAGCAGCGCGGCGCGGGTCGGCGAGCAGATGGCCGTCGTGTGGAAGCGGTTGTAGCGGAGGCCTTCGTTCGCGAGGCGCTCGAGGGTCGGCGTCGGGATCGGTCCACCGAAGGTCGACGCCGCGCCGAAGCCCACGTCGTCGAGCAGCACGACGACGACGTTCGGCGATTTCGGACCCGGTGCGGCGGACGTCGGCTTCGCGTTCTCCGCGCGGGCCGTGCCCGGTCCGGCGAGCCCGATTGCGAGCGTGAGAACCACCGCGATCGCGAGAGCCGTGACCGTCGCCGTGATCGCCGACGCGATCCCCGCCGCGATCGCGACCGCCTTCCGAGCCCCCGCCTTCTTCGCCATCTCCGCCCTCCTCGTTTCAGGAAGGGCGATGATGACGCATGCCATTGCGCCGCGCCGCGCACGCACGCGCTCGCTCGCTCGAGCGCGGCCTCAGAGCGCGCTCAGCGCGTCTGCGCGTTCTCCCGGTCGAGGAGCGCGGTTCCGTCGAGGGTCCGGATCTCGCGGCCGAGCTCGCGCAGGAGCTCGAGGCTGTAGGCGATCCGCCCGGTCGTCTTCGCGTCGCAGCACGAGAGGGCGAGGGCGGCCTCGGCCATCGCTTCGACGGGCTCGATCATCTCGGGCTGGATCCACTTGTCGGCGCCCGTCATGCGCACCGCCGCCGTGATGACCGCCGCGACGGGCGCCAGCGTATTGACCGCGATGCCCGCCTCCGAGAGCTCGGCGGCGAGGCCCAGCGTCATGCGATTGAGCGCCGCCTTGCTCGCGGCGTAGAGATGGACGCCGCCGTTGACTTGATAGGCCTCGAAGGGCGGCCCCTTCGGCAGCTCGGCGCTGGCCGACGAGATGTTCAGGATCCAGCCGCGCCCCCGCGCGCGCATCGACGGGACGACGAGCCGGGCGAGGTGGAAGGGCGCCTCGACGTTGACGCCGAAGGTGATCGCGAAATGGCTCGCCGTCAGCTTGTCGAAGGTCTTGTGGGGGCCGCCGGCGGCGTTGTGGATCAGGATGTCGATCGGGCCGAGCTCCGCCGTGCACTGCTCGATCATCGCGGCCCGGGACTCGGCCTTCGCCACGTCGGCCTGGATCGCGACGGCCCGCCCGCCCTGGGCGCGAATGCGCTCCACCGTCTCGCGCAGCGAGCCCGGCTCCTTGCCCCGCGGCTCCTCGAGGCTGCGCGCGGCACAGGCGACGCTCGCGCCGGCCGACGCGAGGCGCTCGGCGATGGCGGCCCCGATGCCCCGGCTCGCGCCCGTCACGAGCGCGACGCGTCCTTCGCATTCTCTGGTCTTGCCGTTCATGTCGTCGCTCCTGATCGCCACTCCGCTCCGCGCCGCGTCTCGCCAAGCCTGGCGGCCGCTGCGGGGCTGGGTTAAACAGATCCATGACTAAGTCATGCAACTGTTAGCACCGCACTGAGGCGCGTCGCAATGCCCGGATCCGCATCCTCCGTCGACGTCGAGCTCGAGCGCGCGCTCGAAGGGCTCTTCCGCCTGGGCGCCAACCGTCGCTTCAACCAGCATCAATCGATCTCGGTCGGCGCCGTCGTGACCCGCGCGGGCTATGCCGCGCTCCGCAGCCTCTACGACCAGGGCCCGCTCTCGGTTCGCCGATTGGCGGACGCCTGCGCGATGGACGCCGCGACGGCGAGCCGCCAGCTCCTCCCACTGGTGGAGGAGGGCCTCGTCGAGCGCCGCAGCGTCGAAGGCGATGCGCGCCAGGTCGAGCTCTTGCTGACGGCGCACGGCCGCGCCGTCTACGAGCGGATCGTCGACTACCGGCTCGATCAGCTGACGAGCGTGCTCGCGACCTGGCCCGAGGACGATCGCGCGGCGCTCACGACCCTCGTCACGCGCCTCGTCGGCGATCTCGCCCGTCTGCCTCGGGCGCCCCGATCGTTGGCGCCGTCGCCCGAGTCGCCTTCGTCGCCCGCATCGCCGCGGTCACAGTCCTCGAGGACCGCGCATTCGCCGAACGATCCGGCCGATCCGCTCGAGTCGGAGCCCGCATGAGCGCACGCGCGACCCGTTTGCACGTCTCCGACCTCCGACGCATCGTCGAATCCCGGCGCATGCGCTCCGTCCGTTGACTCCGTCCGATCCCACCCCACGAAAGGAAAGATCCATGCGAATCCAGCCCCGCACCGTCCGCTACGGCGGCGCCATGTTCGACCAGACCGAGATCAACGCCGTGATGGCCCAGATGCAGGACCCGCTCGGTCTCATCCCCGGCAAGAAGGTCCACGAGTTCGAGGCCCGCGTCGCCGAATTCATGGGCAAGAAATACGGCGTGATGGTCAACTCGGGCTCGTCGGCGCTGATGGTCGCGATGCGGCTCGCGGAGCTGCCGCGCGGCTCCGAAGTCATCACACCCGTGCTGACCTTCTCGTCCGACGTCGCCGCGATCTACCACGTCGACTGCACCCCCGTCTTCGTCGACGTCGGCCTCTCGGACTACCAGATCCGCGTCGACCAGATCGAGGCCGCGATCGGCCCGAAGACGAAGGCGATCCTGATTCCCGACCTCGTCGGCGGCATCTGCGATTGGGACATCGTCCGCAAGATCGCCGACAAGCACGACCTCTTCGTCATCCACGACAGCGCCGACACCCTCGGCGGCAAGCTCCGCGGCCGCCATACCGCGAGCCGCGCCGACGTCTCGATCACGAGCTTCTCGATCTTCCACATCATCACCGCCCTCGGCAACGGCGGCATGGTCTTCTTCGACGACGAGAAGTACTTCGATCGCTCGCTCTCGCTACGCGCCTGGGGCCGCTCGTCGGAGAAGTGGATGCACGGAACGAAGGCCGGCAGCTCCGACGGCCGCTTCCTCGAGAAGGTCGACGGCATCGACTACGACGCGCTCTTCATCTTCGAGGAGAACGCCTACGGCTTCATCCCCAACGAGTGTGGCGCCGCCTTCGGCGTCGAGCAGATGAACAAGATCGACACGCTCTGGAAGCTCCGGGAAGAGCGCTTCCGCTGGCATACGGACTTCCTGAAGAAGCACGAGGACAAGTTCATCCTCCCGACGATCCTGCCCGAGACCGAGACGACCTGGCTCTGCTACCCGCTCCAGATCCGGCCCGAGACGGGCTGGAGCCGCACCAAGCTCCAGATCCAGCTCGAGGACGCGGGCATCACGAGCCGCGTCATCTTCTCGGGCAACATCACGCGCCAGCCGATGCTGAAGAACCAGGAGTTTCGGATCGCGCCGGCCGGGCTCGCGACGGCGGACCAGATCATGGCCTACGGGATCATGCTGCCGTGTCATCCGACGATGACGCGGGAGGACTGCGAGTACGTGTATCAGACGATCCAGGACTGGATCGACGCGAAGGGCGAGGTCACGGTCAAGCGGTGAGGTCCGGTCGGGCAATCCGGCTCCAGATCGCCCTGCGTCCGGCGGCGCTCCCCCGCCGCCGGACGCGGGTCGCGGTCTGGCCAACGCAGTACGTGCGTAGTACGTTTCATTCATGCCTAGGAGCACCACCAGCATTCGCCTTCCCGACGAGCTCGTTGCGGCGCTCGACGAGCGGGCGGCAGCGCTCGGGATGACGCGGAGCCAGCTCATCGTGGCTGCGGTCGAGCAGGCCCTCGACGATCGCTCTTCATGGTCGCCGGGATTCCTGAAGGCGATCGGCGCGCAGCGTACCGACCTCGATCAGATCGTGGACGAGATGATGGATGCCATCCGAGCCCGCCGCTCGCGCAGCACGGCGCGCGATCTGTGAAATTCCTGCTCGACACGAATACCGTGTCCGCGCTGATGCGCGGAGAGCCGCATGCTGCGGTGCGGGTTGCTGGAACGCCCCGTGAAGACATCGCGATCTCGCAGGTGACGGCGGCCGAGATCGAGTTCGGTCTCCGCTACCTGCCGGCGTCCATGCGCCGTCGGGCGTTGGAGGCGCAGTGGTCCGCCGTCGGAGCCGAGTTGATCCGCCTGCCGTGGAGCGACGAGGTCAGCCGGCGATTCGGAGAACGGAAGGCCAAGCTCGAGAAGGTGGGGCGGCGAATGAGTGACTTCGATCTGGCCATCGCAGTGCACGCGCTCGTCTTCGGCCTCACCCTGGTCACCGCCGACCGCGCCTTCGGACGTCTCGGACTGTCGATCGAGAACTGGTTGGATTGAGCGGCTGGGGAGATGGCGTCCCGCGAGGGGCCGGGCCCGTTATTCGGATCCCGGGCATGTCGTTCCGATTCCGGCGCAACGATGCGCTACCTGAGCCGAGCGGAGCTCTCCCGATCGCGTCGACGGGGCTGACCTTCCTGGTTTGCCGACGAGGACGGGGAGGGCGGAATGGGCCAGCTGACCTTATGTTGATGATTCGAGGGTGCTGGACCGGGCGGTCGCACGCCGGGTAAGCCCCGTCAGCTCGGCGCCGAGCCGCGAATCAGATACATAAGGGCCGGTATGTGACAGTCTTGCGCTTCAACGGACCGCATGATGACGTGAGAGACAAGGTGCAACCCGGCAGTTGGTCGGCTCGCTGTGGGCAAACTTCTGGGACGGCGGCGAACTCCACGCGGTCCGCGACGTGCAGCGCAGAACGTCGCAGTGCGGCTGCGACAGCTCAAGCTCGCCGAACGCGCTTGTTTCTTAAAGCAACCCCGTCTTCCCAAGGCGACTATCGAAGCAGCTCGGAAATGACGAACTCGTGATCGGACCAATCCAGGATCCAACGTCCTTCCTCTAATCGCCATTCTCCATACGGCACAGCAGGTTGCTTGCTGGACACAGCAAAGGTGGCTCCGCTTCTCGTGATGAGCTCAACCATCGTAAGAGGAAACCCCAGAATCACTCCGTCCGTCTTCGAAGCACAACGATCGCGGACGGCTCGCCCAAAAGAGGGAAACCATGCGGCGAACTCTTCCTCTCGAGGCGGACGCACCCCCATCAAGAAGTACGTTGCCCCACGGTGTGGAAGCGGAATACCCGCCTCAATCCAAACCGTCCACCGACCTGGCGGACCGCGATAATGATTGATCACGTCGACCTCCGCCTCATACCCGCATGAAGTCTCAATACCCAGGATACGGTATGAGGCTTCGCGCACGGTTGCCACGGAGACGACACCTGCGATCAACGTCTGCTTAACCAAAGATCTCATCGGGAGCGGAAGAACTGTGTCGCCCCGCGACTCCTGAACGGAGAGCAGCATGATAATACAGAGGAGCCCGATCGGCACCGTTTGCCTGAATCCAATCACTCTGTACAAGTTACAGCCGATCGCGTGCATAAGCGTGGGCCTGATCCTCAGTTGACGTTTCCCAAAGCACGGGTCCGTACCAGATACCCGCGTTCAGGTGACCTAGCTCATGGAGAATTACGAACTGAGCCGACTGAAGGTGGGTCATATGAACAACTGCTATCCCATTGTTCGTTAACCCAGCAATGGTCGCGCTATCGAAAATCCTTACCTCGCGCCCGATGCCGAAGAATCCTGGGTTTGCCCGGCCTCCCAATAGACCGTACCCCGGATTCCTTTCCATGAATCCGATCCCCTCGTGTTGCGTGTTGAAATACCGCTCAGTTCCATGAATCGGTCGACCGTCCGCATCAACCATCACCGCAACAGTACGGGGATCAAACACGACCCTTTTGCATCGCCTCCGGAAACTTTCCCGGCAGAAACCAACCCATCGAGCGCCTCCCGCTTTACGTCACCTGGCGAAGAAGCCAAGGTCTGATCCTCGTATTCAGCTATCGCGTTGCCGCTGATCACGCTCGACGTTGTTTTCGACAAGGAAGACGCTATCGCGAACGCTGACAACGCTACATTTACACCCGCCGAAACGGCGCCGAGGATGTTTCCGGATCGCGCTGAGTCAACCGTAGAGTAAGCGCCGTAGTTAAGAGAGGCGGCCGCTACGCCGTAGCTGACCGCTGGATTATTAATCGCTCCCAGTGTACTAGAAATCGCTGGAGCGATGAGCGCCGCCCCCGCCACGAGCTGCACTGCGCCCGCGAAGAAGGTCGCGAAAGCCGCATCTGCACTTCCCGTCGTAACCCCGACATAGATCGAGTTCGCAACTACGAGCGCCAACCCCACGAGGAATGCGAACAACTGCCAGGCAGCTCCGGTCGGATCCGTTCCATTGATCGGATCTCCCGGACCGTAGGCATACGGACTCGCAAACTCTTCAGCGGGGTCCCTTGCAGGAACTGGCCCGTTAACGAATCAAACACGCGAACGCCAGCGATCTGTAACCCCGAACCGACGTCCGTCGTATAACCAGTGAATTCTTGGCGTGTCCCGACCCCGGCCGCCACGGCAACGCCCGATCCATCGAACCGCCCCGAATTCGTCCGTACGGGTCGTATCGCACCTGGTGATTCAGAGTGCCCGCCTGGCTCGTAATCGCCTGGGTGGAACCTAGGTGATCGAAATGCTGATGAACGATTCGATCTGGCCCGGACCCTTGCTGCTGCGCTTGGGCAGGAGTCGTCAATATCACCAGCGGAGCGGCTGTTCCCACGAAATAGATGAGAGCGATCCCACACGCCCGTGCGGCCATACCGCGCCGCCCAGTGGACAGAGGTCCAATCGGCAATGTGGCTATCATGCACAGCCCAAGCACGCCACACACGAGCAATACGATGAGGACCGGTTCCGGAACACCGGTGACGCCGGTTGAGAACTCTGGGGCCCATACGGGGCGCTCCGCGACGAGCAAGTTACCTGCGAAAACGCGCTTAACGAGATCGCCATCTTCAGCGCGCGCGAGCTTCGAGTAATAGAACGCCTTGGGAGTCTCCGCGTAATCTTCCCAGCTGATATCTGCGACCAAACGACTTTGGTAGTCATACACAAAGAAGGTGGCATGGCTCACCAATCCCGCATCGTGTACGGCCACTATTCGGTTGAGGGCGTCGTAGTTGTACACCTCGGCTGGGCCAGCCGTCGGATGTGAACCTCTGGTTCTCCGATTGCCGTTGCTATCATACGTGACCCCAACGTTATCGATCGTCTCCAATTGATGTGGTCGATCCGATCGATACGCCAGAGTCGTGGCTCCGTTCTGGATGAGGTTACCGATCGAATCGTATCCGTAGGAATAGTTGAACAGACCGCCAGCCGTTCCGGCCTGTGACTTGAGGCGGCCCACCGCGTCGTATTCAAAGGTAGCGTTGTTCGCGAGCTGGCCAGAGCCGTTACGGTTATCAGTGACTTGCCGAAGCTTTCCGAGGCTATCGTATTGATAGGCCAGGCTCAGGTGTGGCGTAGAGATGCCAGCTTTCGTCACCGCAACCGACTGAAGACGTGCCCCCTGACCCTCGTTGTAGAAGTTGATGTCGTCGACGACACCGTTTCCTCTCTGAATTCGGGATGCCCTCCCGTAGAGGTCATAGTGCATTGATGAGACATAAGTCGCATCGGCGCTGGTGATCGCGCCGAGACTCCCATCGCTGCGGTAGTTGTACGTGACGATGTCGCCGTCCGGATACTTGACGGTCGCTGGTTGCCCGCCCGCATTGAATCCGTACTCGAGTGTCGCAGTCCGCTCGAGGATCGTCTTTGATTCGTATCGGATTCGGCCTCGAGAGTCGTAGCGAAAGAATGCTGACCCGGAAGCGTCCGTGACCGAGGCCAGGCGACCGATTCCGAAGCTCCCATTGGCGACGCTGTCGTAGACGTATGAGGACTCCGTCTCGGCCCCTTGGCACGCAGAGCTGCAGATCGTTGAGCTGTAGAGATCAGGTCCGCTCGAAATGCAGCGCCTCTGAATGCGGCTCATGGCGTCGTAGCACATGTAGACGCTCTGATTGGCAGCCGGCGTGTCCTGGTAAACGATGTTTCCCGCAACGTCGAATCCGAATTTCCAGACGCCGCTGTCGGGATCAGTCGTCGTAATCCTCCGGCCCAGAAGGTCGTACACGTGCACTATCGTCGTAGACGCCGAATCGCCGAAAGTCTCGGTGAGGACGTGCCCAAGGCCATCATGGGTAAATGAGGAGACCATCGGATTAGACGACCCGACCCCCGACTCGCGCCGGATGACGTGGCCGAAATCGTTGGTCACCTCGAATGCTGTATCGTTTCTGGCGTTAAGGGTAGTTGTTCTCTTTCCTTCGTAGCGGATTGCCTGACGGGTGGCATCCGGCGGGTCCACCACCCCCACGCGCCCTAACGGATCGATGAATGTGGTTCCGTTCAGCAGATAGCTTGTCGTCGTCGGAAGACCCGGTGGGGACTGTGTGACCGCAGCTCCAGCGAGTTCATAGGGCGGATACTGATGAGAAATTCTCCCGATGGCATCAAACCGAACTTGATTGCTTACAACCAATGACGGCGACGCCGCTCCTTCAATGATCTGGTTCGACGTCGAAAACTGCTGCCGCCCTAACGCATCGATGTACTGGCGCGCCGCAAGATATCCGCCGGGTGCGTTCGGGTGTCGGCGACGTGTTTCGATGTATGACAGGGAATCTGGGTAGGACGCACCTGCGGAGCCGTCGACGTAGTGGTACTCCGTCGTTCGTGTGAACGGCCATCCGCTTTCCTGGCAGTGGGCGGGATCGTCTCCAGGAAGGGTCTCGCAGATGAGCCGTCCGCGAGAATCGTATTGATACGTCGTCACTTGGAGGTTTAGATCGACACTCGTTGCGACCTTTCCGAATCGCAGATCGAAGGCCGTCGCCGACGAGTAGGTTGGAGTCGAACCCAAGTACGTGATTCGCGTCTCGGGATACAAAGCAAACTGGGGATCGAAGCTGACAGTGGAACGAAGGCCGCTCGGCTCCTCGATTTCAATCGCGTTGCCGAGGTTGTCATAGGCGGTTCGAGTGATGGACTTGAGCCCACTTCCTACGTGCGAAGGTCCAATCTCAGACTCCACCCGCTTGACGAGACCGCTCGTAGTTCTCCCGAATGTGGCATTGGAATTGCGGTCCGCAAGAACTCCGTCGTAATAGAACGCCGTGCCTGTCAGGAGCTGAATGGAACCGTCAGCTGCCTTGTACTCCGTCCGCACGCGGCTGGGTCGCTCCCGCACCCAAAACGAGCTTGAGAGCGGGTCTGCCAACTCCGTAGTTGTGTTGATTTGACCCGCCACGACGTTGGTGCACGCATCCGAGCCAGATGGAGACATTCCCGGGTCCACGGAGCAACTGAGACTGCATGTTTGGGTGACTCGGCCCCACGCATCAGGGGGCCGATTGCGATTGACGAGGCAGACGGCGTCAGGAGACCCTGCGCAAGCAGATCACTTCTCATGGTCACGCTCTCGGCTAGGTAGACCTGCGTTCGACCATCCCCCAGACTCGATGGAATCGCTAGCCATGTGTTCGTCGCGGACTGGACGACGTACTCGTCGCCAGGCGTTCTAACTTCTGTTCGAAAGAGTCGTCCGCGTCGGTGCTCGTCTTGATAAAACGTATTGACCGTCTTGCTGCCGAAGACGTCAAGCTGCGTGACCTGCCCGAATCCTCGGAACTGCTTCGTTGCCCAGTCGTAGAGCCCATTTGCGTACTCGTAGTAAAGAACTCGCTCGCGTCCCGAGCTGATGCACGTGTTCGCAACCGGATCAAATACGTCGACAGCTCCCGGAGTACACGTTCCATCCGTCTGCCGCGATGCGGACACCACCCATAGCGGGAAGGGCAGGTCTGGCACAGCATCGCTTCCATTGTGGGCGAAGGCCGTCGAGGGAACGAACTCGACCTCGAATACACCTCCCACTCCGTCATTCGCTCTTTTCATGAGCCATGCACGATTCGTGGCGCCGGTCGAGAAGAGCGACTCCATCGGTCGGAGCGTCCAGGGGCCATTTGCGCCAGTGATCCGGTCCGGCAGACCGTCGCCGTTCCAGTCCTGCATCTCGCTGGCTTGTAGCGTTCCGCTGCTTCTCATGTCGCGGATCGGGCCCGATGCACCAGCCAAGACCAAAGTTGGCCGAGACCGCCCGATTGGGCCGCCCGGCGGAATTTCAAGAGAGTCGTCTGCCAGTCGACCCGACCCGACGTTGACACTAACTCGCCACGTCGCGCCGCCATCTTCGGTCGTGACAAGATCCGGTAGGCCGTCGCCCGTCACGTCCAGGAAGTCTTGAGTCACATCCCCCTGGCTGTTGGAGTAGCGAACGTACCCCCCTGAGAGACCCGGGTCGAAGTCGTTCACGCCGGGGAAAGGCGAGTAGACCGGCGGATCAAAGCCGTGTCCGTTATTGAGGAAGACCTCAAGCGCATTCACGAGCCCGCCACCTGCTGGAATGATTCCGGGACAGAACTGAGTCTCGCTGCAGTAAAGGTCATCAATGTGGACGTACTGGACGACGTCAAGCGATGAGTTCAAAACTGCGTAAATGGTACGAGCTTCGCCAAGTGCAGGATTGAACGGATTCGTGGCCTGGTAGTCGGTATTGGAGACGATATCAGGCAGACCATCGCCATTGAAATCAAAAAGATCCTGATTGGTCTGCGCTGGATTCGGCGTTCCCAGGCTTCCGACGTATCGACGCCGAATCGGCCCCATCGACCCGTAAGAGACCGCTGCTGACGAGAACCCCGAGCCGTTATTCAGGTACACGCTCCATGGTGCATTGTCCGCCGCTCCTGTGACGACATAGTCGGGCAGGTTGTCGCCGTTAATGTCGGAAAGAAACTTATAGGTACGCTGATAGTTCTGTTCCTGAGTTTCCTCGACGTTCACTTGAGGAGCAGGCCAGCTCTGCGGTGCTCCGAAGCCGCACGTTTGGGACCCGGAGGAATCAAGCACCGACCGGGATACACCACCCATGGCGCGGTGCGAGCATCGATATAGTCGATTCGGCTATCGCCATTGAGGTCCATCGTCTCGATGAATACGGTGCGCGTTCCTGCGCCAGTAAGCTGATTTGCAGTTCCGACTTGATCTGACACCCTTGATGAAAATCAAGCGGGGTTACCCTGGTTGTGCACCAACACAACCGGAGACCTGTTCTCCAAAAGGGTAACCCCATGACGAGTACACAACAGAAGATCATCAAGAACAAGCTGGGCCTGCTGAACCTGGCCGAGGAGCTCGGCAACGTCTCCCGAGCCTGCAAGGTGATGGGCTATTCGAGAGACACGTTATACCGCTACAAGCAGGCGGTCGACG
>JADJOR010000010.1 GCA_016713665.1 Deltaproteobacteria bacterium | reverse complement strand
GCCGTACCAGTGCCTCAAGATCGCATTCCGCGAGACGTAGTACCGATACCGACCCGACTTCACCGTGTGGCTCGGCGTGAGCAGCGCCCTGGATTCGTCGAAGAGAGCTTTCCCTGGAGGGGCTGAGACTGCGTCCATTGGTTCCGGCCGATCGAATCGGCCCCTGCGTCGCGAGCTGCTTCTGCACCGCGTCCCATGTCTCCGGATCAACGATCGCCGAATGCTGGCCTCGTAACTGTCGGCCTTGTGGGGGACGCGTCCTATGGCAGAGGGGTTGCTAAGCAGGTGTAGAGATAGCCGCGACCAAGGGGACGGCCGCCGCGCATTTTCCCAGCGCCAGCTTCGCGGTGCTTGCTCAGGAAGCCCCCAGGCGATCGACCTCTTCCTTGAGCTGCCGCACCGAGCCCAGCTCGAGATAGAGCCGGAAGACGGTGCGATTGGTTTTGGCCTCGGCCTCGACGATGTTGAGGCGTCCTCCCGTTTGGTGCGTAGCCGAGCGGCACGGGCCCTCCCATCCAGAGCCCCTTCCGCTTCGAGGCCGCGATCTTGTCCCGGATCCGTTCTCCCGGTGACCTCGCGCTCGAACTGGAGCAAACGAGAGCAGCATGTTGAGCGTGAGGCGACCCATGGAGGTCGTCGTGTTGAACTGCTGCGTGATCGAGACGAACGAGACCGAGTGCCCGTCGAGGACGTCGACGATCTGGCGAAGTCCGGAGAGCGATCGGGTTAGCCGATCGACCTTGTAGACGACGACGGTATCGATCTTGCCGGCGTCGATGTCGGCGAGGAGTCGAGTCAGGGCGGGGCGCGCGAGGGTACCCCCCGAGAACCCGCCGTCGTCGTAGCGGGTGGGAACGAGAAGCCAGCCCTCGCTCTTCTGACTCCGGATGTAGGCCTCGCAGGCCTCGCGCTGCGCATCGAGCGAGTTGAAGTCCTGCTCGAGCCCCTCCTCGGAGGACTTGCGCGTGTAGATGGCGCATCGCCGTCGCCGGGATTCACTTGCGGCCACGGCGCTTCTCCTTCAGACCAAAGAACCGAGGCCCCGACCAGTGGGCCCCGGTGATCTCTTCGGCGACGGCCGAGAGGGAAGGCCACTCGCGATCGCGATACTGGACCCCTTCTCGAGCACGAGCACTTCGTGGGTCGTGCCCTGCCATTCGCGCAGCAGGCGCGTCCCCGGGTTTGACCTTCGGTTGAGAGGGGACGAGGGGCCGACCGGCCTTGGAGGGCCGCCGCGGCTTGATCGAGGCGTCGGCGGGTTGCGCGATCGAGACCCCGAACGCGTTCTCTTGGAATCCGGTAGGCGAGGGCTCCAGGATCAAGAGAGGCCGCCGCATGAAGGGCGGGCAGGGGGTCTTGTAGAGCTCGACCCAGCGCTCGCGCAGCTCTTCTGCGTGAGCGATTGCAGGGCTTCGAGCTCGGCCGCGACGGCGGCTTCGGTCTTCTTGGTCGGGGTTTCATGAGCGGTCCATTTTCTCGGTGGGGCTCGCGCGGTCCGGCCCGTGCCCGATTGGGCGGAAACCGGGTCGGCGGGAGACCCCGGGGTTCGTGATCGCGGGCAGTCAGTCCGCGCGAACCATGGACGCTCTGGGTGGGGGAGGAGTCAAGCGAATGGGGCCGGAAGTCGCCGTCTCCTGGGGACCATTCGCCGGTCATTCGCGAGGCAAGGGGCGGTCAAGGGCCGATTCGGCCGAGGTGCTCGGGGGTAAATTTACCCTCGCCGCCGCCGAGGGAATCGTGGCCACTCGTCCCTATAGATAGAAGGAAGACCGCGGCAGCCGAGCCGCTACGACGAGTGCCTTGATGCGATCGTCGTAGCGCCCCGGTTTAGCCGACGTGAACCTTCGGTCGCGGCCGCTTCGTCCAGGCCAGGAACTGCGAAAGGCTGTCAATCTGATCGTCGTGACGCCCGTTCGGGAAGGCGAGGATCTCGGCCATGAATTCCCCGAGCCAGCTCGCCGACTCGGGGAGGATCACGTACCCCCCTTCGATCAGGTCGGTCACCGCATCGAGCCGAACCAGCTTGTCTCGCACCGGCTGAATCGCTTCCGCACGAAAACCCCCGTTGCGATTGACGTCCTGGATGAGCGGCGTCCCGGTCCCCGCGTCCTCGATCAAGACCTTTCGAGGTCGATATTCTTTCCGGTAGGCCACGACCCGGCGCAGGAGATCCGGATACTCGAGCCGTTCACGCAGCACGTGCAGGAGGTAGAGATCGGTTCCGCGATGGAGCCAGGTGGTGCAGACCGTGTAGTCGTTGTTCGCCCCGGTCTTCGAGGCGATGTCCCAGCTCTGGATGATCTGGTCTCCGCTCTCGGGTTCGGGTCGTCGCCCGTACCGCCGAAACCACTTCTCCTGGATGAGGGCACCCCCAGGCGGGACGGGCGCCTGTTGGTACTGAGCCGAGAACGTGAGACTCGACTGCTGGAGCTTCACCTGCTCGAGGATGACTCTCGGCTCTCGCGCCGGATGCAGGACGTCACCGACCTCGCGGCGATGGACGAGCCCATGGCCCAGGTCGATCACCGCGGGCTCTTCCGCGATTGCGGGGAGTTTGAGGACCCGCCACGACCGGTCCCGTTCGAGGACGTGGCCGACCAGGTCGTCGCAGTGGAGACGCTGCATCACGATGACGATCGAGTCCTCGGTCTTCTGGTCGAGGCGTGAGGAGAGGGTCGAGTCGAACCAGGCATTGACGGTCGCTCGGCGCGTCTCCGACTGGGCGTCCTCGGGCTTGAGCGGATCATCGATGATGATCAGGTTGCCGCCGCGACCAGTCAGGGTGCCGCCCACCGAGGTCGCCAGCCGGGAGCCCCGGGCCGTCGTCTCGAACTCGAGCTCGGTGTTCCGCTTAGGACTGAGGCGGGTCTTCGGGAAGGCCTCCTTGTACCAGGGACTCTCCATCACGGCCCGGCAATCGCGCGAGTGCTTCGCAGCCAGCTCGATCGAGTAGCTGACGCAGAGGATCCGTAACGTCGGATCGAATCCCAGCGCAAAGGCCGGAAAGGCCACCGAGGCACAGATCGATTTCAGGTTCCGCGGCGGGATGTTGATGATGAGCCGCTGGTTCTTCCCACGGAGGACCTGTTCGAGCTCATGGGCGATGGCCTCGATGTGCCAGTTGGGCCGGAAGACCTGACCGGGATCGACCGTCCGAAAGCAGCGGGCGATGAAGGTCACCAGGGTCTTGGCGAGCAGCAGCTCGAAGCAGGGTCTTGGTATTCGTCGTCATGATTCCTCCTCGGGCGGCTCGCCGTCCCCTTTGTTCGGCCTGCTGGCGGAGGCGACAGCGCGCCGCTTCACCCGCTCCTCGAACTCGCGCAGGATCTCGGCCTCGTCGGCCTCGAGCTCGTCGCCGATCTCGGTGTCGTTGGCTCCGGTGTCGAGGACTCGCAGCATGGTGGAGACCAGAATGCGCGCGGACCGTCCGTTGCCCTTGATCGATCCGTTGGCCAGCGCCATCACGAAGGCTCTCTGCTTCGTGACCTTCCGCGTTCGGCCGCCCTCACGAATCTCGATCATCTCCTGAAGCTCTTCGAACAGGTCGGTCTTCAGGTTCTTGGTGCCTTTGGGGCGACCGCGTGGATTGCCCGACCGGCCTGGCTGGAAGCGAGTCGCCTTCGGTGGCTTGCCGTATCCGACCTCGTAGTCGGGGGTGGGGGCTTCACGATGGACCTCGTCGTCGTGAGGCAGTTCGGACGTGTCCTCGTTCTCATCCTTCGGGTCTTTGTCAGCAGACACGGTCAGTCCTCCCTTGAATTCGTGGGTTGTGCGTCCGAGGGCGAGCTGCTGCGGTCCTCGCTCATCCGCTGCTTCGCGACGACGTCAAAGGGTTGTCCCGTCTCGACGAGGACGGCCTCGAGGCCTGCGTGCTCCGCCATGCGGCGGATGGCAGCGTCGACGTAGCGGGGCTCGAGCTCGAGGCCGTATCCAATGCGGCCGGTCCGATCTGCGGCGAGGAGCGTCGTGCCCGGAGCCGGCGAAGCCGTCGAGGACGATGTCGCCGCGCCGGGAGCAGTCGAGGATGGCGTCGGCCCCCAGACGGACGGGTTTGACGGTCGGGTGCATCGCGAGGGCGGCGTCGCGCCCGGCACCGAAGCTGTTGACGCCGGCGTAGCGCCAGACATTGGAGCGGGTCCGCCCGTGCCGGCCCAGCTCGACATTGTTCACGTGCGGGGCCGTCCCGACTTTGAAGACGTAGACGAGCTCGTGTTGCGAACGGTAGAGGGAGCCCATCCCTGCATTCGTCTTGACCCAGACGCAGACGTTCTTGCACTCGCGGTAGACGGAGCGACTCGCGGCATGGAGCTCAGCGCCGTGGCGCCAGTCCATGCAGACGAAGTGCAGGGCGCCGTCGACGCTGTGGGCGGCATGCAGCCCGAGCGCCTTCTCGAGGAAGACCGTGAACTCGGCCTCGCTCATCTCGCAGCTGGCCATCGAGAACTCGCCGTGTCGAGCACGGCCCTTGCCCGAGACGTGGCCCTCGATCGGGACGTTGTAGGGCGGGTCGACGAAGACGAGGCTTGCCTTCTGGTCGCCGAGGAGGCAGGCGTAGGAATCGCCGTCGAGGGCGTCGGCGCAGAGGAGTCGGTGGGGACCGATCCGCCAGAGGTCGCCGGGGCGGGAGATGGTGGGAGCGTTGGGATCGATGCCCGATGTCTCGTCGGCGGGATCCGACTCGACGCCCTCCGAGCTGCCGCCGATCCGGAGATCGATCTCCGCGGTCTCGAAGCCGATCACCTCGAGGTCGAAATCGAGGTCCATCTCGACGAGGCCCTGGAGCTCGATCGCGAGGAGATCCCTATCCCAGCCGGCGAGCTCGGCGAGCCGGTTGTCGGCGATCACGTAGGCGCGGACCTGGGCTTCGGAGAGGTGCTCGAGCTGGAGGGTCGGGACCGTCTCCAGGCCGAGCTGCTTCGCGGCACGGAGGCGGCCGTGGCCGGCGATGACGTTGCCGCCGGCATCGATCAGGATCGGGTTCGTGAACCCGAAGGTCTCGATCGATCGCGCGATCTGGCGGATCTGTTTTTCGCTGTGGGTGCGCGGGTTTCCGCGGCGGGGCGTCAGCGAGGAGATCGGGCGGGGCTCGATCTTGAGGTTTTGGAGACTGGAGAGACGAGAGGACGGGCCATGTTTTTGCATGGCCCCAATCAATCACATCGGGCGGGGCAAATAAGGGGGCGACAATTAATTTGGGCGGTCGCTGTCGGGGTCGCCCGCCGCGCTACGACTCCTCTCGGCTGGCCTCGTGGATCTGCCTGGCCACATAGCGACCCTTGAAGTCCGGCTCGATGAGCTTCCCGGCTGCTTCGACGAATTCCCCAAAGGGGAAGCGTCCCGTGGTGCCATTATGCCGGGACGTGCCTCGCCGCGTGAATGAGGTCCAGATCCGAAAGAGACCGACGGCAAGCGAACGCGCGGCGTAGTCCGTGGGCGCGCCGCGTCCATCTTCCTTCGCAATCACCTCGCTCAGTGCCGCAATCGCCGCCAAGACCTCCCGAGCGACCGTCTCGATCGACTCGGCCCCCTGGTCGACCGCCCGGATGAGATCGGGGATTCGGCGCGGGCCGAGCTGCCACTGAAGGCGTCGATAGAGAACGAAATTCTTCGATCGGAGGGACTCGAGCGCGTCGAGCGCGAGGTCCGGCTGGTCGATGGCCCGCATCGGTTCCATCGCGGTCGTGACCGTTTCAAGGTCACGAAGATCGTCCGAGATGGGCTTCGCCTTCGCCGTTCGGGCACATGCCGTCTTGAAGTCCTCCAGACGACCGTAGATCTGCTCACGGGCTCGATCGCGCGCCGCTTGGTCGGTGAGTTTCAGCAGGGCGACGACCGGATTGAGGTCGGCATCCGTGACGTCGATCGGCTCGACGTACCCGCCCTGGTTCAACGAATCCAGCGCTCTCGGCATGAGACACCCCTCCGTGTTGACCAGGATACACCGAGGTCTGAAAGTCGAAAAGCGTAGACGCTCCAGCCCCGCTCCGGAGCGAGTCCGAGGTCGCCGACCGATGCGGAATTTGCGCAACCCTGCTGGGCTCATCATGGTCGAGTCCCGAAGGCCAACTCGCCCGTGAGGGCGGATTTAGAGGTTGATGATCTCGAAGGAGATTTCCCAGCTCCGATTCGCCGCCCAGTTGAGAAACTGAGAGAGGCTGTCGACTTGATCGTCAAATCGACCCCGCGGAAAAGCCAGTACTTCGACCAAGAAGTCCGCGAGCCAATCTGCCGACTCAGGAAGCCAAATTCGCCTACCCTCGATGACAACCGTCGCCGCCTGAAGTCGAACGATCTTCTCCCCCACCGGGCGGATCGGAATGAGCGGGACGTGTCCTTCGCGATTGAGATCCTGAATCAAATGGCTGCCAGCCCCGGCATCCTCGATCAGGACGTAGTCGGCGCCGGCCAACTTGGATCGAGAGATGATCTCTCTTCGGAGGTCGGGAAACTCGAGTCGAGCCCGGAGGACATCCAGCAGGTACGACTGCTGTTCGCGAACGAGCCAAGTAGTACACACGGACCAATCGTTCGAGTCATTGGTTCGAGAGGCGGTATCCCAGCTCTGCACGATGATGTCTCCCGGCTGACGAGCGGGCATGGTCGAGTACGACCGGAACCAATCCCGTCGAATGAGCGCTCCACCGGGCGGCACGGGCGCTTGCTGATATTGCGCCGAGAAGGTGAGGCTGGTCTGATCCCGCTTGATCTGGTCGAGGACGGATTTCGGCTCCCGCTCAGGGTGAAGGACCTCGCCTGCTTCGCGGCGATGGACGACGCCATGGCCTAGTTCAATCTCCTCGGATACTTCGGCGATAGCAGGGAGTCTGAGAACATCCCAAGCCAAAGGATCTCGATCCAGCAGGTGGCCGACGAGGTCGTCGCAGTGGAGGCGCTGCATCACGAGGATGATGGCGCCCTCGGTCTTTTGGTCGAGGCGCGAGGAAAGAGTCGAGTCGAACCATTCGTTGACGGCTGTCCGCATGGACTCGGACATGGCTTCCTTGGGATTGAGCGGGTCGTCGATAATGATCAGATTGCCGCCCCGACCGGTCAGGGTCCCGCTTACGGATGTAGCGAGTCGGCCGCCTCGAGCGGTCGTCTCGAACTCAACCTCGGTGTTCTTCTTCGGGTTGATTCGGGTCTTTGGGAAAAGCTCCTGGTACCAGGCACTCTCCATGATGGCCCGGCAGTCGCGCGCATGTTTCTTGGCGAGTTCAATCGAGTAGCTCACGCAGACGATTCGCTGGGTCGGGTCCAAGCCCAGCAGGAAGGCGGGCAGTGCCACGGAGACACAAATCGACTTTAGGTTCCGCGGGGGGATGTTGATGATGAGACGCTGGCTCTCGCCTCGGAGAACCCGTTCGAGTTGATGAGCGATTGCCTCGATGTGCCAGTTGTTGAGGAAGGCATCACCGGGGCTGACGGTTAGGAAGCAGCGGTGGATGAAGGACGCGAGATCCTTTCGGAGCGCTGCTCGTAGTAGGGTCTTGGGGTCGGCGTTCATCGCTCCTCTGTGAGCCATGGTGCTCGCATTTGAATAGGCATCGAAGTTCGCAGGCCGTTGACCACGCCCGAGTCGATCACGTCATACCTTATCGAGCCGACTCGGAAATCTTGGTTCTTCTTGGTGGTCACGATGTTCGCCCGTCAAGAACTCTCCCTCGGTGGATCCGGGAGAGAGGCCTTGTACCGTCAGGAATGTCCATCGCGAAAGAGGATCACAATCTGAGCGCTTCGGAGAGTGGCGAGAATTAGATGTATTCGAAACGGTCAGTCCACACGATGCAAGACGAATGTCGTAGTCGGGTGTAGGATTCGAGCGATGATGTCCCGTCGTTCTGATCCTGCCTTACCGATTCAATCACCAGGATGGTCAAGATGAGGCCAGCGGCCCATCGGATTGTCGTCGCGGCGCTCGCTGTACTGGGTACCCTGGAGCCCGTTGGCTTCCTTTCGTCGAACTCGTGGCTGCGTGACCTCGGCCGACTGACCTTCGCATCCAACGCCCCCTTGTCTTCAATGAGATCGAGGCGTCGAGTTCTGGGCAAACCAAAAAAAAAAAAAAAAAAAAAAAAAGCTACCGAATCGAATTTCATGATCGATCCGCGCAATGAGTGAAACTCCCCATCACCCGGAAGTCGTGTCGCGAATCCGCGGTCCACACGCGCCGTGCCGCCTGCGTGGTGCCGCTCGGACTCGGCGTTCTCGCCGGCCCCGACTTCTATTTGAGTCCACTGCGGTTTCGGTCTCTGCCATCACGGACCGCTGGCTCAGGATCTTGGCTATCCAGAAGACCTCGCACTTGCAGCGATTCATGTTCGGAGCGGTCGACCGAAGGATCCGCGAGAGTGGACGTTGGTTGTGAAGTGTCCCGACTGAGCTGCTCGGCAGTGCAGTTCGCGCTCTTTCGGGTCGCTCAGGCCTCTTTCTCTCGACCTATCTGCTCCGGCTGATCCCTTTCTCGGCCGAACTCACGGACCGCCGGGATGTATCCCGCGAGCGTGGCGGTTACGTTTCCTAGTGTGCTTCCGCTCCTGCGGTCCGAAGATCAGGTCGAGATCTTCGTGTTCGTGCTCGCAGTCCTCGCTTTCCTATTCATGGTCGGATACCGGCGGCGGGAGTCGGCATTCTCCTCTGGTACGGACTCGCCTGCCTGACCAGTCGTGTGCCTGTGCTGCGCGTTCCCAGCGAGGGATTGATTGGCTGGCTGATCTTGTTCTCCGCGTTGGTCCCAAGTGGCAGCCTGGTCCATCAAGCCGCGCATCGCAAGACTGGGAGATGCCTCCGTTCATGATTCCTGCGTTGTGGCTGGTCCTCGAGGGGTACCTCGCGAGCGGTGTCGACAAGCTCGCGAGCCGAGCTGGCGGGAGGGGGACAGCCGTTCGCACTGTGCTCATGAGCCCGATGGCATACTGGGACACGCTGGCGAGTGGCATTCATGAGCTTTCTGAGCCAGCGGTAGCTGTCTGACTTACCTGGTCCTCGGAATTGAGTTCTCGTTCTTCGCCTTGATCTGGCATCCCTTCACGCGACCCATCGCCTGGGTCGCCACTACGGGAATGCATTTGACCATTCGTGCCACACTTGATCTGCAGACGGTGAGCGATCCGTTCTTGATCGCACACGCTCTGATCTTCGATCGCGGCTGGATCCCGAAAGGATGGGCGACTCGAAACTGTGGGGTCAACGCCGGAGAGCGTCCGTCCTCGCGGCGTTCGGCCTCAATCGAATCTCCAGGGGGAAGCTGATCGAATACCCCTGCTCAGGACGATGTAGACCGCGGATCCCTTCTCGTCGGACTTCGCGACCGTGGCGCCCACAAGCTGGACATAGTCGGCGGAGAGGGTGCGCGAAAGCCGTCTCGGCTGACGGTGTCCGCACCATCCGCGCTCGTCGCTGCCACGTGCTCGGTCGTGAAGAGCATTGGGCAGACACGCGGATTGGGATCTTCCGTGGAGAGTTCGCGCGCGGAGATCTGGGCATTGAAGGAAAGCTGCCGGCCTGTCGGCGTCAGCGTGAGGAGACCACCTGCCTGACTGGCGAGGGCGTACTTCATGGTCGCTTCGAGATTGGTGCTCGGCACGGCGGGAAGGTTGACTTCGGCCGGTTCGATCTGGAAGGGAACGGAGCCGTCGGGGTTGGGAGCGCCAAACTGAAACTGAACTGTCCCGCCCGTTGGGATTGACATCGTGACCCGGTCCTCGAAGGAAACGAAGGACAACGAGTCGAGGGTCAACGTGGCCGTTTGCGCCATCACCGGCTGCGAAAGGGCGAGTCCAGCAACGATCGAACCAAGTATGGCTAGGGCAACAGATTTGGAGGCTCGGCGCTCGCATCAAGGTCTCCTCCTTGATTCAACAACCTCTCATTCCGGTTCGGAACGTCTGGGGATCAGTCGAGGCCATGTCCACCATACACCGATTCCGGCGAGAAGCGGAACTAGAATCAGAACGAACTCTCCCTGGGGTGGCCTTTTGTCGCTTGCGGCACGTCTGACGACGAAAGAGGCATATCGATCCATTGGAAGCGATTCGCTGGCCAGGCCGAATCGGTCGACCGAAACCGTTAAGCCTCCGTGGGCGACCCGGATGAGGGCAGTCGCTGCTCGATCGCCCGAAAACGCGCATGGGCGGTGAGTTGCTCGCTGGCGACGTTTCCAGACGCCCAGCTGTCATCGGCCAGGTTCAAGAGCAATCGACTCTCGGAGCTGCGTCGGGCGTCCACCAAGTCCGAAAATAATGCTTCCCAACACAGAATGGGCGTGAGGGTGAAGCTTCCCCGGAGGTCGTGGCCTGAAGTCGAGACCTCTACCCTCTGATCTTCGGATCTCCCGCCGATCAGGCGCGAGAAAGCCACTTGGCGAACGGAGGGCTCGGCCGTTCCTCGATCAACGGAACGGCTCGCTCCTTGTCCATGGAAGCGACGATGCCTCGATGCGGCGCCACCACAGCACAGAGGCTCGGTAGAGACGGTTTGACTTCGCTTTTGCGCGCTGCGGACAGCGCCCAAGATCACCGGCACGCCCAAGGCGTCGATCTCGAACTGAATCTTTTGACTGAGAGCGGCCTCTCGATCTCACGAGAAGTCACCAGATTTTCGGGCCAGAGAACGGCATTGACCGTTTCCTGTCGATTGCGGAGCGCCGCCTTCATGACCCATGCCGCCCGTTCGACGTTGAAGCTCTGGAGCGACGGGATCCAGCGTTCGGCGCGGGGAATGTTCGGCTGAACGACCAAAAGTTGGACGGACGGCGGCGCCGGATCGATGGGGCCGCCCCACTGAGCGATCGAGAGTCCCGCGAAGTGAAGGGCTGCCCACGCCGAGAGCGAAGCCAGAGCTATCCGAACCCGACTCTGATCCATTCTCAAAACGGATCGGGCGACGGCGACGTTGATCGACATCACGAACATCGAAACCAGAGGGACGCCGCCGAGCCGGGCCAGTTGCGACACGCCCTCGGAATCGATCTGCGTGTGGCCGAGATGCGCCCACGGTATGCCGAGCACCCCATGCCCATGCACCCACTCCAGGGCAGCGGTGGCGAAGGCGATCGCGAGCAGGCTCACGACATCGTCTCGCTCACGCGCGAAATACAACAGGATTCCGGCTGGCAGGAAGATCGGTAAAGGCGCCCAGAGCGAGGCGCCGAGGACCGTGAGTACACCTGGAGAAGGCCGGGCGCCGACGCCCAACAATGCAGCCGGCAGCCAATAGATCACTACGGCCCCATACGCCGCCACCAGCAAGACGGACTGAGCCACGACCTCGCCGACACCAGGCGCCCGCCAAACCGCAAGGATCCAGGGGATCAGCGCGAAAACTCCAATCCATTCCAGAGGGATGGGTGGTTGTGCGACGCCAAGGAGGATTCCTGACGTCAATACCGCCACGACCCGGAATAGCCACGTGTCGAACCCACCGACGCTGCGTTCGGCCTCGACGCGACTGGGCATCCCCGCGAATTGATCCTGTCGCATCTTTCGATCATTACACACGCTGACAAATATTAATTGCCCCGTATGCCAAATAGTGATACGAAGGGAACAAGCATGACTCCTCACTTTGGTTGCGCGAGGTGATTGAATGATATGGCGAGGGCGATCCGCGAGTAGGCCTCACGAAGAGATCACCATGGGATCAGTGGGGAAAAGGTCGGGGATTGTCGCCCTGATCCTCCTCGCGATCGCGCCGCCCGCGTCGAGCATGCCCGATGACGTACTGCTCGAAAAATTGACGCCCACACCCGTCGACTCGACGGTCGACGTGAGCTCAGGCTCAGCGCAGATGAGCATTCCGATCGCCGTCCCGCCGGACCGGGTGGCTAAGCGCCGTCGCTTGCGCTCTCGTATTCGAGCGAAACCAAGAATGGGATGATGGGCGTCGGCTGGAGCCTCCCTGTCGGCGAGATTTCGTGCGCCGCTCGATTCGGCGTGCCCGCTACAGGCGGATGCAATCGCTATGAGCTCAATGGACAACTCCTCGTCGGGGCGACGACCACGAACGGAAATCAGTATCACACATCCATCGAGGTCGTTCAGCCGAATCATTTACCGCGCGGATAATTCGTGGGAGGTGACGTCGATCGATGGGCAGGTTTCGATCTACGGCGGTGACTCGGCGAGTCGGATTTCGAATGGTTCGACCGTCGTGCGATGGTTGCTTTCAGAGGTGCGGAGTCCATTTTGACCTCGCCAAGATCACGTACACCTACAGCACCGAGAGTGATGTGGGAACGCTCTACCCGAAGCAGATTCAATACGGTCAACGGGCACCCGGAGGATCAACTTCGTGTACGGAGTGCGGCCCGATCCAACCTACGACTACGCCAACGGCGTCGAGCAAAGGCGATCCAAACGCCTCCTCGAGGTCCAAGTCCTTTCGACCACAAGTCCCGAGAAGACGCATAGTCGACTCCGTTCTGACCTATGACGATCAATGGCCGCTGGCCGAACGCGAGTCTCACGAAACGATCTCTCCCGCGCCGCGTCAAGCAGTACGGGACCGACTGCGCGCCATCCACGCGCTCGCCAGCTGCGACAGCCGGCTTCCTCCTCACGAGTTCAAGTACCGTAGCCCGCTGGGCGCGGGTGCATTTGGGACGTCCATGCGAAGGCGTCTTCCGCCTGGAAAATTCCGTTTAGGATTCATACGCCGAACGGCGAAACAGACCGCAGCATCAACGATGCGCAAGTTGCGGATGTCAATGGCGACGGCCTGCCCGACTTCATCTACGACGAAGTTGACCTGTTTAGCTTTAATGGTGGTCAGGTCACACCGAATAATCCGCCGACTATCTATCTCCATAATGGTTCAGGCTGGGATACGCCAAGTTGGTCGGGATCGCAGCCTTTGAATGATTCTGCGCGATGGACGGACAAGCTCCGCAGCCTTCGTGTGAATCTTCCCAAATTCACGCACGAGCTTCGTTCAATGGCACCAACTGGGGCGTTTATGAAGTCGACCAGATCACCACGCCGCAGCCTGTGGATTTCGGATTCCACGTTGCAGAGCGCCGGCCGCTTATGATGTTTGGGAGCAGGGCCCGGTAGCTCCAAACGACCATCACTATTACGTGCAAGCTCCTCGGCTCCTTTCAGGTCATGGATGTGGACGCGGGATGGATTAGCCGATCTCGTCTACTCCGCTCACCTGTCGAGCATGACGAGGTGGCGTTCGCAGAATGGTACGGAAACGACACCCTCCTTAGCGCCGGCCAGGATGTAAGAATCGTACTCCGTAATACGGGGATCGTGGATTCAGCGAATCCCAATAGCAATCCGTGGGTTTCAGGACACGGCTCTTGCCAACGGACTGCCCCTATTTTCCGCCGTGAATGTCGAAGATGCGGACTATGTTGGCGAGAAGTTCGGCGTAGACCCCGGTGTGGACAATGTAAGGGGTGAACGAGAACGCTGTGGCCTGGATACAGGACAAGGACATGCATGATCCCTGTATGCAAGTGGGGGCTCGGTGGAGCGCGGCAAAAGCACACGTACACCAACGGCAATCTGTGGACCCCGAATGCGCCGCCCGATTTTTGAAGAGTGGGTATGTCGAGCAACGTTCGACTTGCGTCCGGTCTTTCAAGATTTCAATGGCGACGGTTATGTGGACATTGCGGTGCTTGAGCCCTGGAAACGCGGATGCGCTCTATGGCACGAGGGTGGCCCCCAATGAGCCGTTGAATAATTATCGATCGACCACCGTTTCCTCCAGATCTATGTGCAGAATCCCAACGCTGCGCCGAACGCGCCACGCTGGGTGCGTCGATCCGATCTAGCTCTTCCATTTACACACGTAAACCTTAACCAAAAGCCAGGCGACCCTGGGGTTCCTACCGTCAGCATTAACAATGATGTGGGATCGGGATCGGCGGGCGTCAATGTTTTCGACGCGGGCATTCGAATTGTTGATCTGAATCGAGACGGCTTGACCGATGTGATCTGGTACGACTGGTCTGCGACTCGAAACCCCGGACGTGAGTCCGGTCCGTCGGTCATCAGTGGCGTCCTTTTGAATCGAGGTGGCACCTCCGAGGCGGATCCTCGGCGTGGTGTTCCTCGCGTGATTTAGGCTAGCGCCCAACGTGGTCCCAATCTGTCCGGAAGCGCAACGCTACGAGCTACCAAGTGATGTGGCGTTCACGGATACTTTTGCTGGCAAGTCCCGCGAACTGTCTTTTGCTGATCTGAACGGCGATGGATGGCAAGACCTCGTTCAGACATGGTCGCACGCATTGGACCAGCGAGCATGGATTCGCCTACTCCCTCTGCGACGAACGTGTGGGCCTTGCGCACTGAATTCAAACCGCCGACGGCAACCACGGTATTGTTCGGGGTGACCGGCCGATTGGGAGACTGTTTTCGACGCCAATGGAGATGGCGTTACCGACCTTATTTCCGACAAGACGAATACCTATGGGATCAGCGACGAGACATCGACACTATTCGACAGCTTTCTAAGCCGGAGTCCATTCCCGGATGTGGTCGTTGAGCACAAGAACGGCAGAGGCGGCACCGTTTCCATCGAGTACGCTAGTGCTATTGGCCAGCGAGATAACGGAGCGATCGGTCTTGAGGCTGAAGCCAGTGCGCATGCGGTCAAGCCCACCATCAACGAGCCCCTGACCTCGAACGTGGAGGCCATCGTCTGGCGTCCGCATGCTGTCGTCGCGAGGGTATCCGCAGTGGGGTCGACGCCTGCGCCGCCCATCGTCGCCCATATGTATGCGCATCCACGTTGGAGCCGTGACCATCAATTGAGTCTCGGCTACCGCACGGTCAGGAGATCTTGCCCAACAACTCGGTAGTCAAGAGCTTCACTACCAGCGGCGGGGCCGATCGGGGCTCACGTCTGAGCAGATCCACTACTCATCGAATTCATCCAGCGCCCCACCCATCCGCTACGGAAACCAAGTCTGGGCCCTTGCCGATCCGTCGACCGTGCTCGGGGGTTGGGCGGAATTGCGCCAGCCTTTGACGGTGCGCGCATTCCACGCTTGCTTTCCCCAGACCACGAGGGAAACGGTACGGAACGACGGTGGGCGCAAGCACGGGGCCGAGCACACCACGATCTATTCTTACGATGGCCCAACGGCTGGCTACAACTTCGCGACCTCGATTCGCGAGACAGCCCAGTGGCGCCTCAATATCGTCCGGCACTCGAACGGAAGACGCCACGTATAACCTTCTGAGTCTCGTTGGACGAGAGGACAGTCGATGACTCAGGGGCGCTCTCCCGCACAGACAATCAATACGTCTCGACAACCGGTGCCTCGACGCGCGGAAAAGTCGGTCGGCTCCGGTCACTTTAGGTTCGCGCAGCAATGGCGGTCGGATGCTCCCGTCCGGCAAAACGATCTGGGCAATTTCAATTACGACGGCTATGGAAATCTGATTCGGATCGAGACCGAAGGCCGACCGATGCAGACGCTAATCGCGTCACGGAGATCTGCTACGACGGCGACACGGGCTGCTCTGCAAGCAGGGGAGTCATTCCCTTGTCGTTGGCGTGAAGGATCCGATGACAAATTGGCGACGCTCCATTCCCCCACGACGCGCTTCCGCTGATTCGTCGTTCCGAATCAGACTACGGCGATGAGCCCACCACCGAAACCGACTTCGATGTCTTTGGACGAGCCGCCATTTGTTGGGTCTATACGGATCTCGCAGACACGACGCGTGTTCGACTGAGTCATACGAACTACTTCGATGCGACGACACCTCGAGCGGTCGAGACGCAGAAGTTTTCGAGCAGTAGCGCGACTGACTCTGTTTGGTCTGCGGCGATCGAAGATGGATTTGGCGGCACATGGAAAAGTCTCTATGCCGTCGACGGAGGTCGGTACGCTGGCACGATTACCTACGCAGACGCCGGGGCATCGTTCACGCGAACCACGCTTCCGATTGCTTGCCGGACGGTTGCGAACCCAGCGGACCCGACTCGGCTCTGCCTTGGGTGACTGGAGCGAGTGAGGCCACACCCGCAGTGAAAGACGACGTTCGATGCGATGGGCCGCCCAATCGAGACGCGGAAAACCCGACGGATTCTCCCGAACCCTCTATTCGCCCGGCACCTATGGCGGAATTAACGTCGATGTCGTCCTCGAGAAGAACCCGAAGGGTGATTTGATCCGACGCTTCGTTGACTGGGATCGAAATCTCGAGGTCGACGAGTGCAGCAATTCAACGACAGCAAACACTACCGATCTCTCGGGCGTTGGGTGTGGGAATTTGCCCGAGCAACGCAATACGTCTACGAGCCAACCGGCGAGCTATCGATCGTCTACGACGCCGTCGCGGTGGCGGCGGGGAGCTATACCGATCAGGCCCATCGCATCGTTCGCTTGTACGACACGATGGGGCGGCTCATTTCAGCCAAGGAGCCCAATTCCGGTCTCTCCTCGTGACCTTTGATGATGCCGGAAATCCACGCGATACCTACGACGCTGGGCGAGGCCTTACGCGTACAAATATCTACGACAGGCTGAATCAGGTGACCCAGACCATCGTCCCGTCCGGCGAGGAGACCGTCAACTACGGTTGCATGGCGCCCGGCGGGTTCCGCTCATGCAGATGGGGTTCGTGAATACATCGTCGGTCAACAAGGTGATCTCGTACAATCCTCTTGGTCAAGTGACACGGATTGACCGTACGATTAGTGACAGCTTCTGACGACGGGATACACGAGTGATCTCTTAGGCCGCGTGACGCAAACTGCATATCCCATCAAAGTCGCGGGGTTGCGAACGATTGTGAAGCATGAGTACGCAGGGGCCTATCTCAAGCGCGTCTGTGAGATCCCCGATGCGTCGGCGAACTGCGCTGGGCAAGTCAATCAGTTCGTGATCGATGCTATCTACGATGGGACGGGGAAGGTGACGCGGGTGTCTCTTCCGCCGGGCATTCGGTCATTTGATTACGATTTGGCGACCGAACGCAGGACGCGTGACGCATTTGCGCCAACGAACGCAGCGGGGTACGCGGTCGAGTTCCGATACAAGGCAAGCGGGACCAACGGGGTTCCGTACTACGACCCCGTTGGGAATTTGCTCCAAGTAGATGCGACGAGTTCGGATCCGGCAATTAAGTTTGGTGGAACCTATACCTACGACAATCACAATCGACTTTCGACTTGGACAAGAACGGGCCAGTCAACGCTGAGCTATAGCTACGATCCCCTAGGAAATTTGATCAATAAGGAAGGTGTTCAACAAAACTACTCACTGACAAAGCCGCACCAGCTTCTCAACTTGGCTGGAACGAAGACGTATACGTACGACGCCAGCGGTAACATCCAGAGCCTCCAGCGGGCGGCCGGTGTCAACAAATACTTCCATTACGATTCCGCTAATCGATTGACATTCGCGGGCTCTAGCGCCAGCGGATGCAATGAGCTGCTTGTCAAGTACGCGGGGGATGGCGAACGCGTTTACCAGAACGGAACGTATTACGCGGGAATTGACTTCGCGCATTTATCTCTGGACCGCAGCTTGATTTCGTGACTTCGTGGATCGAGATTCACGGCTTCGGTCAGCGGATCGCAACGAAGAAGATTCTCCAGGGAACTCTCGTTACGGCGGCCGATCTCTCGTTCAAGATCCCGCCATTTGTGCTGCCGTGGATCGCGTGCGGGCTCGTTGTTGGCCTCGCGTGGTGGCTCGGCGGGAGAGAGCAATTCGTAGTTGTCGTCCGTCGACCCGTGGCCAACGCACTGGTTCTCGTGATTTCCGTTCAGTTGATCCTAATGCCAGGGGTGGCCGCTGCAGGGGGCAGGTAATCCGCCGGCGGAGACGGCGATCTATCGATGGGAGATTTCCGACCAGGTCGGCAGCGGACTCGTCGAGGTCGATAAGGACGGATTTCGCGCGCAGCACACGGTGTATTCACCTTTTGGGACACCGGTTCAGGATGTTGGCGACAGTGGAGGTCAGGCCTTTTACGCTGGCCACGAGCGCCAAAGGGGATCGAGCTCGTCTACATGAACGCGCGGTGGTATGACGCCTCGGCTGGGCGATTCATGAGCGTAGATCCCGTGCTCGATCTCAGGACGCCTCAGGCTCAGAACGCGTATAGCTATGTCGTAAATAATCCCGTGAACAAGAACGATCCAACGGGCATGTGTGATTTTTGCTGGGATGGGTTTCAGGGTACCGTCACGAAAGTCACGACGACAAAATACAACTTCAATTTCTCGTCAGGCAGGTTCACGAAGATTTCAACTACGGTGAGCTCTTCCTCGGGAGGGGGGGGCGAAGACCTACTCCTATGCAGCGGACGGAACAAGGATTCGCGATGGCAAATCAGCGGCTAAGAGTACTTCGTCTTCTGGTGCATCGCATGCAACAGCCAGTGCCGTGACCGGTAGCGGTATGGTACCCGCCGGCCCAGCGCCTTCGCAGGCTTCGCAAGGGGAGATGGGTGGCAAGAAGTTTCTGCGTGGTGTTGGTCAGTTCCTGGTTGCGCTCTGGCAGGTACCACAGACGGTGGTTGGAGGCGCGCTGGCGCTAGCTGGCTTCGCGGTAGACATCGGGGTCGGATTCTAACGCTAAATTTTCTTAACTCAGGTTTCTCGATCGACCGGTCCGGGCTTGTCGTGCACGTCGAAAACGCTTTGGCATTTCTTGGCGGAATAACCTTGGCCAGTTCATAAACTACAGTCCGGGAAACCGAAGTACGCTTGAACCACATGAGATACAACATATTCCCCAGAGGCCAAGCGCTAGGTCCACTTTACCTTCCGGCAAATTTGATTGGAATAGGCGCATCGCTCGTCAGTACGCTCGGGGCGGCTTCTTGAGCCAGTCGCCATTTCAGGCATTGCATGGCCCCTTAAATTTCATGGAGCTAGGTCCAGAGGGGTCCCCCCGCCGACCATGGCCGTAGAGCTTCTCGGAGAGAAAACGATGCGCGCAGTCTCAAGAGTCGTCCTAACGGCGATAGTTGTTTATGTATCCGCATGCTCCCTGAAGGTCGAGTTGCACCTGTATAACAACACTATGGCAAGCGTGGAGGTGACGTATAAGGGACGAACGGGGATGAAGACCACCGTGGTCGAGCACGGCAAATCGCTGGACTTCGGAAGTGCCGAGTTCGAGATTCGAGTCAAGAACTGCACGCTGAGCTATGCGCTCCGAGGGTCCCGCCGGAAGAGTTCATCAGGGTCGCGGGCATCTCTCGGCGCTGAGCTTGCAACTTCAGGAAGACGAGCGCGTGTTTGCTGTGCGCGCCGGTGATGCGACCCCTGTCGTCGCGAGCGATTACGGCCAGCCAGATGGGTTTCCTCTTGAGCCGCGCAGAGCGTGTCAGTAGGGGTAATGGCGAGCGCGGTTCTACAACTAATAGAAGTATCCGTCCAACGAACGTACGCCGTAGCGTTCCAAAACTCAGCCGAGCACTATGCCGCTCGACTGTAGTACCGAAGCAATCCTCCAATCCGCTCTCTACACCTGATCTTGCCCAATCTGACAAAGTCGCCTGCGCGAGGGTCTATGAGCCGATTCCCGAGCCCGTAGTGTGCGAAAACTAAGTCGTTCGGAATCTATAGCAATTCCAGATACTTAGAGCACGTGACGGAGACCGAATTCGAGCAGGATTCAGGGATTTCAGTCACCTAAACTTGGGTCTATGGTCAGTCTCCCTCTTCAAGCTCTCGCGCTGCTTCTGGCTGGCTGGGTGAATCGAGCCCAGCAGGACGTGATCGACTATCTGCAGGAAGAGAACAGAGCGCTTCGCGAGCAGCTGGGTGGAAAGCGCCTTCGCTTCACGGATGTACAGCGCCGTCGCCTCGCCGAGCGCGCCAAGAAGCTGGGCGTAGTGTTCCAAAACTCAGCCGAGCACTGCGCCGCTCGACTGTGTACCGAAGCAACCCTCCAATCCGCTCCCTGCACCTGATCTTGCCCCTCCACCAGGGTGTCCGGCGCTAGGCGTTATGAGACGATTTCCGATCCCCTGATGATTCCGTTCGTGGTGATAGTGCTCGGTGTATTCGCGAACGAGATGGCGAAGGTGTCGCTCTCCCAGTGGAATGATCTGTCCCAAGCACTCCGACTTGATCGACCGGACGAATCGCTCCGCATACGCGTTGAGGTTCGGGCTGTGGCTCGGAAGACGGATCGGTTCAGTTCCCGCTTCCCGTAGCGTCGCCCGAAACTGCCTCGTGAAGAGTGGGTCGCGGTCGTGGATCAGGAAGCGGCTCTCTCGGAGGAATCCGTCGTCGGCAATCCGTCAGGTTGCGCGCAATCTGACTCATCCAGGGCCATCCGGTGCAGGCGATGACGCCCGCGATCTCGATTCGGCGCGTCTTCAGATCGGTCACGAAGAGCACCATGTGGCGGACGAGTCCCCGCCGGTGATTACTTCGATGGAGAAGAAGTCCGTGGCCGCAATCGCGCCCCAGTGAGCCTTCAGAAACATGCTCCAGGTGGTCGTTCGATGGCCGGCCGGATCGATTCCCTGTTCGATGAGAATCCGTCGGATGGTATTGCGACCGACCGTGAATCCGAGATTCGAGAGGGCGCCCTGGATTCGCGTATAGCCCCATCGCGGGTTTTCGATCGCCATCCGCACGACGAGATCCTGAATCTCGCCGGCAACGCGCGGACGCCCCGCGGCTCGCCTCGCGCTTCCGTCATACTTCTGAGCGATAAGCTCTCGGTACCACCGAGCAGCGTATCGGGAGTCACGATCGGAGCCAGCTCGAGAAGACGCCGCCTTCCGAGCGGCTTCGCCGCGCGGGCAAGCCGGCGGCGTTGCGCGTCCGTGAATTGAATCCGTCTTCCGCCGAGCCGCTCTCGAAGCGCGTAGTTCTCGGCCATGAGATACTCGATCATCTGCTGCTGATGTCGGCTCACCCAGCCTGCAAGCGTGAACATGAGGAACTGGATCGGGAGCGGCAGCATCATCACGAAGCTAGCTTGATCTCGGACGGTGCCAAGCTCGGTCCCCGCGATCAGTTCCGATCATCAGTCGAAGCGTGGATCGACTAAAGCTCGACGAGTATGTGGATTGCTATGGGATAGAGGCGAAGCGGGTTCACGGATTCGAAAACACGGATTCGCTGGACCCGGTGCAATGCTCGCGGACTTTCCCGGCTGAGGCGGCCCTCACGGAAGAGCGCTGCCCTGCCAGGCTAGATCCGCTCCCCCACGAGTTTCAATTCTCCGCTGCCGCTCATCGTCGCAATGAAGGGTCACGGCGTACGCTGGATGAAGCGCTCGGCAGGTTCCGGCAGCGGCAGCAAACGCCCTTCCCAGATCCTCCGCCGATCGTCGGCGAGCTGTGAGTGATTCCGAACGCCGTTCGCGAGCACGGCTTCCGTTCCACGACTCGGTATCGGATCCGCAAGTCGCGTGTGATCACGATCAGCCGCGGCGACCGACCTCAGCCAGCCATTCCTCGTCCCGACAGTCCGGCGCGAAATGATCGTCGTGAAGCTCGACCAGCAGGCCGGCGTCGATCAACGGACGTGGAAACGCGTGTTTGCCGAGGCAACGATCGATGAAATAGATCAGACGATCAGGCGGCTTCGGCGTGTCGCTCGAACCGGATCGCTTCCTCGATCTCGCCACGGGTCCGTCCGTAGTCCGCTGCGAGCTCGTCGATCGATTCGCCTGCATTGAAGCGATCGGCAACGACCTCAGTGGGAATTCCCGTCCCGATCAGCACCGGGCGCCCGAATGCGACCATCGGGTCGATGGCGACGGAGCGAGGCTCGTCGGTGGACCGGAATCGAGTGAACGGGTACAGACGAATCGGAACGCCGGACGGGTTGCGATCGACGCGTCGCAGGTGAGCCTGGAGCAGCTCGCGCATCGCGATCTGCCCTTCTTCGGATGCATTGACGAGGCGGCCGTACCTTTCCACGAACAGATGGATTCCGTCCGTCTGGAACTCGTGATCGGCCAGCGGGTGGTCGGAGCCGAACTCGCGGCCCACGTAGTCCAGCGCGCTGCGGACCTCGCGAAGCTCGACGCCGTGCTCGCGACGGATCGCGGACAGGACGTGCGCCTCGACGACGTTTCGGAAGCTGAGAAGCACGGGGCGGTCGGATGACGTTCGGATGATGGGGCGAAAGCGCTTCGTGCCGGCTGCGGTGGGATAATTCCTTCCGGACCCTGACCGCAACGTCGCCGTCGGTATGAAAAGGAAACCAGCGACCTCGGCTACGGAATAGTTCGGGGTGTCGTAGACGTCTCGGCCCTTTGCCCGTGCGTGGTCTTGACTCTAGGCATCGGTGACCCCGTTTCTCGATCCAAGCGCCTGACTTCACGTCGCTAGACCATGCCAGAATCGGCGATGGGCCACGACCGTCTTCACGCCGAACCTCGCTCCGCGAGGAGCTGACCGAGCGAGCGCGCAAGGGCGTCGAGTGCGGTGTGGTCGGGAAGGACGACGGTGAGGCGCGGGCGTCCCGAGGCGTCCTCCTCGAGACATTCGCCGAGCTGCTTGCGGACGAGGTCGGTGAGGGCGTTGGCGCCAGGCCGCGCGTCGTCGGCGGGGAGCAGCTCGGAGAGAAACGTGAAGGCCGCGCCGACGAGCGCTCCACCGGCCGTGGCGATGCGCTGACGCCGTGCCTCGGTCTCGCGCTCGCGCTCCCCTCCGCGCAGAGTGCGCTCACGCGCGTCGTCCGCGGCATCGGGCCGAGCGCCGATCAACACCTCGAGTCGGCCTCGAAGCTCTTCGACGTTGCTCGTCAGGTCGACGGCCTCGACCTCCGAATCCGGGTCGAGAACCGCCTGGGCGAGCTCGTGTTTGGCGGCGAGTGTTCCGAGAAGCTGCTCCTCGAGCGTCGCTTCGCTGACGAGGACGAACACTTGCACGGGCCGCTTCTGACCCATTCGGTGCGCGCGGGCGATGCGTTGTTCGAGCAGCGCTGGATTCCAGGGAGGTCGACGTTGATGACGGTATCCGCCGCCTGGAGATTGAGGCCGGTCGCGCCGGCGTTCGTGGTCAGGAAGAGCGAGCGATTCGGGTCCGTGGAAAACGCGTCGACCAGGGCCTGGCGCCGACGCTGCTGCACCCGGCCGTCGAGCCGGACGAATCGGTCCTTCGATTCGGGGAGGCGTGTCTCGATGAGGTCCAACATGGACGTCCACTCGGAAAAGAGAACGATCTTGCGGTCCTTCTCCTGAAGGAGCTCGCGCAGGATCTCTTCGAGACGGTCGAGCTTGCTCGAATGACCGGGCAGTCGCTTGTCGACGAGCGCGGTCGAGTTGGCCGAAAGTCGGGCGCCGAGCAGGGCCTTGCGGAGGCGCAACAGGTCCATCTCGCTGATGTGGCGCTTGCGAAGGACGGCCGCGACGGTCTGCATGTAGCCGCGGTGATGGCTCAACTGCTGTTCGGTCGGCGTGATGCGGACGATCTCGGTCGTGCGGGGAGGCAGCTCCTGGCGGATCGAAGCACGCGTTCGCCGCAGCAGGACCGGTTCGAGCGCATGACGAAGCTCCGCGAGGCCCTCGTAGCCCATCACTCGGCCCGTTTCGCTCTGGGTGCGGTGGCGATTGTAGAAATTCGGCGCAGGACCGAGGCGGTGCTCGTCCACGAACTCGACGACGGAGTAGAGCTCGTCGATCCGGTTCTCGAGAGGCGTCCCGGTGAGTGCCAGGGCGAAGCGGGAGCGGAGGGCCTTCAGCGCACGACTGGTCTTGGCCTCCCAGTTCTTGATGCGCTGCGCTTCGTCGAGCACGATCAAGTCGAATCGCGCCGACTCGATCGCTTCGACGTCGCGGACGACCTGCTCGTAGTTCGCGATCGTGAAGAAGCAGGCGCTCCGATACTGCGCGATCCGTTCGCGCGCGCCTCCCAGCACGATCTGGCAGGATGCCGAGCAAGCGCGCTCGATCTCCCGGCGCCACTGGGACTTGAGGCTCGCCGGGCAGACGATGAGCACACGTTCGATTCCCGCCTCGCGCCGCAGCAGCTCGGCCAGTCCGATGCCCTGCATCGTCTTGCCGAGCCCCATCTCGTCGGCAAGGACGGCACGCCCGGCTCCCGCAGCGAAGGCGATCCCGTCGAGCTGATAGGGCAGGAGCTCGACGTCGAGGAGGTTCTTGCGAAGGGGGTGGCCTGCAGGATCCGCCCGGATCTCGACGACGAGCTTGGCGATGCGTGAGCGCCGAAGCTGCTCCTGGAGATGCTCCTCCGCGTCTGGATACACCGTGACCGGATGACCGAGCTGCTCGAGCCGTCGGATTCGCCGAAGCAGATCGGCGGCATCCTTACTCGGGCGGCTGCGCAAGGGCGCGACGATTCGTTCGACATCCGGCGCGAAATCCCGATCGGGCAATCCGAGCCGAAGCTCCCTGCTCGGTCCGTACTTCAGGTAGACCGAAAATTCCCGGCGTCGATAGGGCCGACGCAGTGCTGCGCTCGAGAACTTCCGCCGCACGCGCTCCTGGACCTTCAAGATGTGCTTGCAGGTCCCGAGCCTGTTCTTCCTGAAGTCGGGACACGTGCAGTACGAGAGGCCGTCTTCGAGACCCCGAAGCGCGACCCGATAGGTACGACCGGTTGCAGCGCTCGTGACGGTGTAGTCGCTCCAAGGTCGGGAATCATCGAGGGCGCGGACTCGCATTCGCTCGCGGAGGGCACGCTCGCGCCGCTCTTCGCGCCCGCGTGCTGCGAGTTCGCTCTCCGAGAGGCGTGTCGCTGGCGTCCGTTCTGGAGGCGGGACGGCGAGGCCAAGGGCCAGCTTCTCTTCGAGGATGAGCGAGTACGCAGCGCCGACATGAAAACAGGCGTCCCGACAAGCGCTGCATGCGGCGCCGAGGCCGAGGCGGCCGTCACTCGCCAGCGTGATGGAGACGCGAGCGCCCGGTAGATCGAGGACGAAGCGCTCCTCGTCCAACCGAACCTGCTCGTCGATTTCGATCTCGAACGCTCCGCCTTCCCGCAGTAGCGCCGCTCCGCGCGGGCCGAGAAGACGGCAGGCCTGCGCATGGCTCAAATGGGAAAGACGGTCGTGGAGTGTGAGACGGGAAGCAGGCTTCGTGCGCAAGGCGCCGTTCCTCATCGCTTCGGGGTCGCGCGAAAGCGAATCGCGTCTGCTCCGTTCACGCAAGGGTTTACGCAAGGGATCATCTCATCCAATCGTGCGCGAGTACTCCAGCGCCGCGTAGCTTCGAAGGCGCTTCTGAAACATCCGCGCGAGGACCGGCACGGCCGAATCCAGGTAATCCACGATCCGGACTTCCGTCTTTCCGGGATGTGCGATGCAATCGCCCGGCATATTGAACGACCGTCCCCTTCCAGGAGATGGGCATCGTCAGGAAGAGCCGATCCAGCCGCGCATCGTCGAAGCCTCTCCTGCGAAGCGGCCCGTTGCCAGCACGACCAGGCGATCCGTTGGCGAGTTTTCGAGGCGGCGTCTCCTCGGCCCTTCTCTCGCGGGCCGTCATGCCGCCGCGGAGGACGACGACTCTCGCGCCTGAGTGACGAAGGTGATCGGTGAGAATCTCGAGGTGGTCGCGTCGCTCGGTGAGAACCAGCGGGCAGGACCCCCGTTCGAGTGAGGCGAGGACGTCTGGACGATCATCTGGTTGCGGTCTGCATCGGCGCAAAAGGCGAGTGGATCTCCTGGATGCCCATGCGATCGTCGATGCTCTCGACCCGAAAGTCGGTCTCGCGGACCTCGAGGACCCGGGCAGGATGACTCCGGCGGGTGCGCGATCGATCGCTCGCGGTATGGCGAACGGGACCCAGCTGGTAGTGGAGGGGATCGGATGGTGGCCGTCTCTTCGCTTCGGCGTCGCCGTCAGCCCCGTCACGAATTGGGCCGACACCGCGTTCATCACCCGCTCGAACGAGACGGCCGGAAGTGGTGGCACTCGTCGACGATGACGTGTCCATAACGAGCCAGCAGTTCGGCTGAATCGTCGCCCCGCGAGACTCTGGATCATCGCCACGTCGATCCGGCCGGTGATGCGCCGCTTGCCGGCGCCGACCGCTCCGATCTCGCGAATCGGAAGCCCGAGGAAACGATGAGATCTGCTGACGCCACTGCTCGAGCAGAGGCGTGCGATGGACGAGCACGAGCGTGCTGCGCGCTCGCTGGGCGATCAGGTGGACGCCGACGACGGTCTTGCCGGGCCGGGCGGGCGACCAGGATGCCGACGTCGTGAAGGAGGACGCGGTCGGAAGCGATTCGTTGCTCGGGATCGAGCTCACGTGGAATTCGACGTCGATCGGCTCTCCGAGCAACGTTCGTCACGAACGTCGAGATCGATGTCCAGCGAATGGACGAGCTCCGACAAGGGCGCGAGGCAGCCACGGGGGAGAGCGAGATGGTGAGCGAGATCTTCGGCGCATCCGATGACGCGGGGAGTGCGCGCGGTCGAGAGCCTGAGCGATTGCTTCTGGTAGAAGTCGGGATTCTGGAAAGCGGCGAGTCGCTTGATCGCGTTGAGAAGTGGTGACGGGATACCTGCCTTCTCGACGAAGATGCGACCTGCGAGCACGGCCTGGATGCGAGGCGGCCGTGTGTCGGCGAGGCGCGCCTTGAGATCCCCGGTCCGTGGTCGAGGGATCCAGGGTTGATGGGTGTCGTCGTCGCGCTCGTCGAAGCCGGGGAGTCCGATTCCATTGCGATTCTCGGCCGCATCCCCGGCGATCGCGGCAACGGTTTCGGGGTCGACCGCGAGATCGAATCGAGATACTCCCATTGATCGGGATGGGGGATGCCATCGCGGTCGATGAAGAGCGTGTTCCCGACCTGCCTTGTTTCATGCTGGAGGGGCAGGGCGATCAGGTTGCCGAATCCGCCTCGAGGCATCGTGTCCTGATTGGGGAAGAGTCGGTCGTAGGAGCTCAAGGAGAGGCCATGACGACGATTCATCGTTTCGGTCAGGAGCTGAGTCGCGAATCGCCGCGCGACGCCGGCCGGAATCGGGGCGGAGAAGAAGAACCAGGCGTGGCCCCCGTTGCCCGATCGCGATCGCTCGATGGCGGGATCGACGCCCGCCTCCTCGCAGGCATCTCGAAATGCGGTGACGTCGGCCATCCAATCGCCCTCGTCGAAGTCGCCGGCGAGAAGCCAGCACGTGTCGTCCGGGAGGAGTGGATAAAGGCCGATCACATGGCGCCCCTGGAGGTGGTCGAGCACGACCTTGTCCGTCAGGGAAGAAAGGCCTGGGTGGGGCACTCGCCGCATTTCACGCGCGGCTTTTCGCAGACTCCGGCAATCCATTCGTTCCCGCATGCCGGCGAGTAGCCCTGAGCCCCCGTCTTCGCGTTCCGCCAATGCCGAGGGAAGACGTCGCTGCGACCGCGAAAAAGGGACCGAAACAGGTCGATCTTTTCCTGATTCGATCGATCGGTCCTGCTCGCGGACCGATCGGGGTCGGCTGGCGGATCTGATTCGATGCGCCGTAGCTCATCCGTCAGCGAGGAGAGACGCCTCTCCGCTTCGGAACGAAGCGCGGAGAGTCGGTCAATGCGCCGGGTCTCGCGATCGATCCGACGCCGAAGATCGGGACCATTCGACATTGGCATGGCCACGGTTCAGGAGCGACCGAAGCTCGTCGCCCTACGCAGTCTTCTTGCGCTGCGTCGCGCGGGCGGTCGACTGGGCGGGCCGCTTGCGCTCCGAACGGGAGACCTTCTTCCAGAAGGGCGACTCTTCTGCGAGTCGCCGCAGGATTTCCACCTGATCCGCCGGGGACCGTCCAGCGAGCGCCTCGAGAAGGCCGCGCTGGGCCTTTCGCTTCACTTCGACACAGTCGACACGCTCAGTCTTCGCCATCGATGACCTCCAGGGGGGATCGGATCTCGATCAGAGGATACCCGCGCAATAGATTGACGGCATGGAACGCGCGGATCCGCCTGAGTTGGACGAGATGTTTGAAATTCCAGCTGACGACGACATCAGCCCGAGCCACGGATGCCAGCGCGACATGCAGGGCATCCACGTGGGAAGCGGCCGGAACGACTTTGGCCCGCAGATAGGCATCCGCGAGCCCGGTCGCTTCCTCGGTCGTGAAGATCGGCTACATGTAGGCCTCATGCCTCGCGTAGACGTCCTGGACGCGCTTCGGGGCACCCCCGATCTCGATCACCAGCGGCTCGCTACTGAGCAAGATGAACCATCCGTCGCGGACGCCCCTGAAGAAATTCTCGGACGCGACCCGGAACTCCTCATCGTGAACGCCGCCGAAGACCGATGTATCGACGTAGGCTCGAAGCGGTCGGGCGATCGCGCTTCCCCGCCGGGTGGCCATGTTGGCTCCTCTGTCTCCAACTTGGTTGGCTCCTCATCGTCGAAGTCTTCGATGAACCCACCGAGGCCGGTACACCGCGGTTCCTCGAGCGAGATCGAACCCGGGCAGATGCTACAAGCCCCGGGCTCACCTGGCGATTGTGCATCGCAAAGTTCGCGCTGGCACGGTGTCGCCCTTCTTGAAAGGAACGTTCGCTGCGACGACAGCGCGCGGGAAGTCTCGCGAGACGCAGGAGCGAAATCCCTGGTTGCGAGATCGATTCCTGATCCCAAGGATCATTTCCCTGTTTGCCGAGAAATTCCCTGTTCCTGATCGCAGGGAATTCAGGTCTACGCTCGCGGAATCACTGAGGAATCAGAGCCGTTTTCTGGCCGAGATTGGCCGAATCCGTCAGTTTCCTGCTTTTTCCCGTAGATCAGGAATCTGGCGCAGAGACGGGTTCGCGATGGACTCCCCCCACCGCCACCAAGTCTTCGTCTCGCGCGAACTCGCGGTCGGGACGTTTGTTATTCGGGAATATGCCACGAATTCGCGGGCTGTTGGGCGATCCGATCGATCGGATCCGAACCAGAGACCGCGAATAACGCGCCCACGAAGCTCCATTCGTCGCCTTCGTCTCTGGCCGCTCATGCGGCGGTTCGGTTCTCATGGACCGGCGATCGTGGGTACCGATCACGCCGCTCGACATTCGACTTTCATTCGCGCATTCGCTGAGTGCATCGACCGGGCCGATGCGAATGACAGCCGAATCTGGATCGAATGACGGCCGAAAATCGATCCCGACCTCAGGCGCAGACTGATCGTTTTTTCGGAAGCGGCTGCGTCGTAGTGAGCGGGGAGAGGAGCAGGCTCGTCTCCGTGACGATGGTCGACCGACGGAACAACCTCTCGTCTTGGCCGCAGGATCCCTGGTTTCAGCGGGACCAGTCCTCGACGACGAGATCCTTGAATCGACGGAAATCCTTGACGTTCGCGGTCACGAGAACCAGGTCGTTCACGTGCGCAATGGCCGCGATTTGACCGTCTGCGGCCGAAGGCGGCAAACCGTTCCTCGAGAGGCGGGCCCGTTCCTTGGCGTGCCAGGTCGCTGCTTCCTGATCGTAGGGAAGGATCGGCAGCGTGCTCCGCACCGCCTCCTCCAGGTAGGCCTCGATCGCCCGTCGCTTCTTCGAAGCGGCCAGTCGAGCAGCTCCATACGACAGCTCATGCCAGACGACGGAGCAGGTCGCGAGCTCCCCATCGTGCTCGGAGAGACGTTCGAGTGTCCTCTGGTTCGGGTGCGACTTGATCGCCTCGGAGAGGACGTTCGTGTCGAGCAGGTACCGGATCGTCACAGCGGAATCTCTCGCCCCGGCGATTCTTCTCGCAGGTCGTCGAACTCGGCGTCTCCGATGCCGAGCGATTCGACGCCCATGCGACTGCGGACCTGCCGGGCTGCCTCGATGAACGAAGAACGTCCCCCCGTGATCGCGGCGTACTCGGAGGCTGACACCAGCACGGCGACGGACTCTCCTCGACGCGTGATCTCGACGGTGCTGCCGTGCTCAGCGCGCTTGATCAGGCGAGCGAAGTTCTGGCGGGCTTCGGCGACGGAGACTTTGGTGGATGCCATTCGGGAGGCTCCTGGATGTACAAGATGATGCACATCTTATCGCGCCGCGTGGGCGGCGGCATGAGGCGTCTCTTCACCCGCGGGTCATGGGTTGTCTCTCAGGAGAGACCGTACTACCGGAGATTCGAATTCAAGTCTCTCGCCATTCAGTCTGCGTCTCTCGCCCATCCCCAGGTGCGTCTCCGCGAAGGCCAGGGACTCGTCCCGAGGCGTAGGGACCCGTTCAGTCGGACCCTGGGATTCCAGATTCGAAGGAACGAACTGGATGCGGATTCGTCCAACGCTCCCGTATCCAGCGACGCTTTCGCCGCAGATGCGACGCGAGCGCTCCCCGATGGCATAGTTGCGGCTAGAGCAGCTCGCAGAAGCGAATTGCCCGTTCCCGGTTCATGCAGGAGACCCGAATGACGACCCAGTCCCCCCCCTCCCGATCCCCCCGCCCCGTCGAGCAGTACGACGTCCTCGTCATCGGCGCCGGCGTGAGCGGCATGTACGCGATCCATCACTTCCGCCAGATGGGCCTCTCGGTCCGGGCGTACGACGGGGCGAGCGACGTCGGGGGGACCTGGTGGTACAACCGCTATCCGGGGGCCCGCGTCGACGGTCCCGGCAGCCCCTTCTATTGCTACACGTTCACCGACGAGCTCATGAAGGAGTGGGATTGGGAGGAGACCCAGTCCGAGCAGTCCGCGGTGCTCGCCTATCTCGAGCACGTCGCCGATCGCTTCGATCTCCGCCGCGACATCCAGTTCGACACCTGGGTGACCGACGCCCGCTACGATGAGGCGACGCAGCGCTGGACGATCGAGACGAGCACGGGCGCCCGCGCCTCCGGTCGCTTCCTGATCTGCGCCGTCGGCGCCCTGTCGACGACCAACATGCCCGACATCCCGGGCATCCAGGACTTCGCCGGCGAGACCTATCACACCGGCCAATGGCCCCACGAGCCGATCTCCTTCAAGGGCAAGCGCGTCGCCGTGATCGGCACGGGCTCTTCGGGCATCCAGGCGATCCCGGAGATCGCGAAGGAGGCCGACCACGTCACCGTCCTCCAGCGCACGGCGCAGTACGCCTTTCCCGCCGGCAACCGGCCGCTGTCGCCCGAAGAGATGGCGGAAGCGCGCGCGAACTGGGACTCGATCCGCGCGAAGATGATGGCCCATCCGGGCGGCTTCCCGGTCGACTCCCACGGACGCAAGGCCCTCGATGCGACGCCGGAGGAGCGGGAGGCGCTCTACGAGAAGCTGTGGCAGCGCGGCAGCTTCAAGTTCTTCCTCGACAGCTACGTCGACATCGCGGTCAGCGAAGAGGCCAACGCCACGATGGCCGACTTCGTGAAGGCGAAGATCCGGAAGATCGTGCGCGACCCGAAGACGGCCGAGAAGCTGATCCCGAACCATTTCGTGATGACGAAGCGGCCGATCCTCGAGAACGGCTACTTCGAGACCTACAACCGCGACAACGTGACGCTCGTCGATCTGCGCAATGACCCGATCGAGCGCTTCACGCGCAACAGCGTCGTCACGAAGTCCGGCGAGCACCCGATCGACATGCTCGTCCTCGCGACGGGCTTCGACGCCATCAGCGGCACGATGCTGCGCCTGAATCCGAAGGGTCGCGGGGGAGTCAGCCTGAAGGAGCGGTGGAAGGACCGCTTCCACAACTTCCTCGGCCTCACGATCGGCGGCTTCCCAATCTGTTCATGATCCACGGCCCGGGGTCGCCCGGCGTGTTCTACAACATGCCGCTCGGCGCCGAGCGGCAGCTCGGCTGGATCGGCGACTGCATCCGCCATCTGCGCGAGACCGAGCTCGGCGCGATCGAGCCCACGAAGTCGAGCGAAGAGGTCTGGGGCAACGAGGTCACGACGCTCGCGAACTTCACGCTCTTTCCGCGAACGGATTCGTGGTGGACGGGCGCGAACGTACCGGCAAGCCGCGTTATTTCTCGGCCTACCTGGGCGGCTCGATCTACTACCAGCGCATCGCGGACGTCGCGAACAAGGGCTACGAGGGGTTCGCGTTCGAGCCGGCGAAGCGAGCGTGACGGCTCTGCGCCGATGATTCTGGCCTTGCTGCTCGTCGCCGCGTTGTTCCTGGCATTCGCCAACGGTGCCAACGACAACTTCAAGGGCGTCGCCACGCTCTTCGGGAGCGGCACGGCCAGCTACAGGACCGCGATCGCCTGGGCGACTGCAACGACGTTCGCGGGGTCGGTCGCCTCGGTCTTCCTGGCGGCGGAGCTTCTGAAGAAGTTTTCGGGGCGTGGGCTGGTGCCGGATTCACTGGTCGAGTCCGAGGCATTCCTGCTGGCGGTCGCGATCGGGGCCGGCACGACCGTTCTCCTCGCGACGCGGTTCGGATTTCCGGTGTCGACGACCCATGGCCTGATCGGGGCCTTGGTAGGCGCGGGCTCTGCATCCCTCGGCTCCGGCGGCGTCGATCTCTCGGCACTCGGAATGGGCTTCGTCGCACCGCTGCTCTTCAGTCCTTTCGTCGCGGTCCTGGCGGGAGCCGGTCTCTATGCGCTTCTGCACGCCGTGCGCTGGGGCTCGACGTGCCGAGGGGAGTGGTGTCTGTGTCGGCACGAAGGAGCAGATCCTGGCGATCCCGCGCGCGAGCTCGGTCTGGGCGATGCGGGCGGCAACCATCCCGGCCATCGAGTTCGACTGCTGCGACGTCGTGACCTGCCGGCAGCGCTATGCGGGAACGATCGTCGGCGTCGATTCGCAGCGGGTGATCGACACGGTTCATTTCCTGAGCGCGGGCGTCGTCTCCTTCGCTCGGGGACTGAACGACACACCGAAGATCGCGGCTCTCCTTCTTCTAGTGCCCGGTCTCTCGGCGGCGACGGATGCGGGGTGGACGGGGATCGCGATGGCGGTCGGGGGGCTCGCAGCGGCCCGACGGGTCGCGGAGACGATGAGCCACGGGATCACGGCGATGAACCACGGCCAGGGTTTTGCTTCGAATCTCGCGACCGGGTTCCTCGTCATCCTGGCGAGCACGTTCGGCCTGCCCGTTTCGACGACCCACGTCTCGGTCGGCTCGCTTTCCGGGATCGGCTTCGCGACGGGCCAGGCGAGCCCGAAGACGATCGCCAGCATCGTTCTTTCATGGCTCGTGACGCTCCCGATCGCAGCGGCGATCGCCGGAATGGCTTGCCTCGTGATCGCGCGATTCGAGGAAGCTCGAGTCGAACCGGCCGACGAGGGCGACAGTTCGTCAGCTGTGCCGCGGCCGATTGACGAAGCGCCCTTCCTTCGGCGACCAGATCCAGCCGCTCCCCGCCCGCGTCCCGCCGTCGACGGGGATGTTGTGTCCCGTGACGAAGGCCGACATGTCCGACGCAAGGAAGAGCGCGACGCGGGCCTGATCCTCGGCCAGCCGAGGCGACCGGACGGGGGCCCACGAAGGCCAGAGGTCGGAAGCTTCTTCGAATCCGCTGATGTAGTCGACCTGAGGCGTCTGGGTCAGGTCCGGTCCGATGCCGTTCACGCGGATGCCGTTGCGACCCTGCTCGGCGGCGAGGCAGGTCGTGAAGTGGGCGCTCGCCGCCTTGAGCGAGCCGTACACGGGCTCGCACGGGTAGCCCCGCATGCCCTCGACGGAGTGGACGTTGACGATCGATCCCCGCCGCTTCTCGATCATCGAGCCGAGGAACGCATGGGTCACCGCATAGAAATGGAGCAGGTTGATGCGGATCATCGCCTCCACGACTCCGGGCCCGACTTCGCGAAGGGCACGAGCGGCCGATAGTCGCCGACGTTGTTGACGAGGACGTCGCAGCGTCCGTGATGGGAGAGGACGGCCTGCGCGAGGCGATCGGCCTCGTCAGGGCGGGGCAGCGTCGAGGACGTGGGCGCGCGCTTTTCCACCGGCGGCCGTGATCGTGGCGGCGCTCTCCTGCGCGCGCTTCGCGTCGATGTCGGCGATCTCGACGAGCGCGCCGTGCTGCGCGAAGAGCGTCGCGATGGCGCCGCCGATGCCCTGGGGAGCCGCCACCGGTCACGACCGCGACGCGGCCGTCGAGGAGCTTGTTGAAGTCGGAGATCGCGGGGACGTCGCTCGGCTTCGGGTGGATCATGGTCTGGGGCACCTCGGATGGGTGGTGGGTGATCTGGGCGTGGTCGGGGTCGGCGCGGCGCGGCTCGGCGGCGGGCGTCTTCGGGTCTGCGCGGGAGACGGTGGGGACGTTCGAAGGCCTAGCGCTTCCAGGCGACGCCGTGGCGATCCCGGCTCGTGATCTCCGCGATCGGCCGACGCCGCGGCCCGGCCGAGCTTGCGCGCCGGAAAACCGATCGGAAGCGTCGCGAGGGGACGACGTGTTCGGGCAGGCCGAGCAGCTTCGCGAAGCTTCCGTCGGGGCGTAGAGCGGCAGGCTGCTCATGAGCGAGCCGAGTCCGAGTGCCGCCGCCGCGAGCAGGATGTTCTGGGCCGCCGGGTAGATCGAAGATCCCATCTGGTCGAGCGGGAGGACCGTCGTGTCCCCGCATAGCACGAGGACGACCGGCGCCTCCGCGAGGGCCGCCCATCGCCCAGCGATCGACGTCGAGGAAGCCCGGATCCGTCTGGTCCTCGGTCGTGTCACGGCGAAGGCGAGCCACGCGGCCCGCGCGCCGTCGCTGATCTGCTTGCGGAGCGCCGCGTCCTGGACGACGACGAAACGCCAGGGCTGGCAGTTCTTCGCGCTCGGGCGTGAAAAGCCCGCCTCGAGGATCTGCTCGATCCACGCTTCGGGAATCGGGTCGGAGGGGAGCGCGCGGTGGGCGCGTTGGCTGCGGACGATCTCAGCAAGCCGGGGTCTCGATCGGATGCGCTCCTGCGGGACTCCTTTCGACGGGGACGGTACGACGCTCGCCACGGCGAGGACTGTCTGGCGCTCCGATTCTCGCGCGTTCGCCTCGAGGGTGCGAGATGGGGCGCGATCGGTCGTTGCGGGGATGCTTCGCATGGACGACGCTCGCAGTGCCCGGGTGTCTCCGGTTGCTCCGCAGCTTCGTGGGGATGCGTGGAGACCGGATGAAAATGAATCGTTCACGTTGCGCCGAGGAGGTTCGTCGATGTCGAGGATTGCTTTCCAATGGCTCGTGCCCGTCGTGTTGCTCACCATCCCGGGCTGTACCGGGATGCCCGGTGGCATTGCGCCGTCGAACATTCTGCTCGCGCCGGACGGCTACACGCGACTGCGAGAGGTGAAGCGGAGCGATTGCAAGGTCAATCTGCTCGGGTTGATCCCCGTCAGTGGCAGCAACTACACGGCCGACGCCATGGACGAGGCGCTCGAGGTGGCGGGCGCGAGGCGCTCATCGACATCACGGTCGAGCGGGTGTCGAAATTCTTCATCCTCTGGTCCCAGACGTCACTGAGGTTCGCGCGACTGCCGTCTCCGTTCCTGATCCGCTTGCTAGCCGGAGCCCTCATCGATGATCCTCGACATCTTCGCCGAGCTGCAGAACCCCGCCCCGCCGACACGGCGTCGAGCGCCGCATCTTCCTCGAGGCGATCGAGCAGGCGCGGCTCGCCGACGAGATGGGCTTCGGCTGCTGGTGGGCCGCCGAGGCATCACGGCTCGCCGCAGTTCAGCTACTCGTCCGCTCCCGACCTCATGCTCGCCGTCCTGTCGCAGCACACCGAGCGAATCCGCCTCGGCCACTCCGGCTGTCTCGGGCCCTTTGACATCAATCATCCGATGCGCATCGCCGAGCGCGCAGCCTTCCTCGACAACGTGAGCGGGGGCGGCTCGAGCTCGGGATCGCCCGCTCTGTGCCCTACGAGTGGGAGACGTTCTGCGTCGATCCCGACGTGACGCGCGACGAGGTCGCCGAGGCGCTCCGGATCATCCCGCAGATGTGGCGGGAAGGGCGTTCCGCTACGACGGCAAGCATCTTCGGATCCCGGAGCGCGAGGTCGTCCCGAAGCGCTTCAGGCAGCCGCATCCGCCGCTCTGGGTGACCGGCGCGACGCCGGAGGGGCTTGAGAACGCGGGGCGGATGGGCGTCGGCGTGCTGGCGACGATCATGTTCTCGCCGATCGAGACGATCGGGGAACATGTCGGCTACTACCGCCGCGGCCTCGAGCAGTGCAAAGCCTGTCGGCGACTTCGTCAATCGCCAGGCGGCATGCGCGTCCTTCTTCCACTGCGGCGAGACCGTCGACCGGATGATCGCGAGCGGGGCCGGCGAGGCGGCGCTCTGGTTCATGAACGCCCAGGCGAAGGTCTTCCGGCATTCCGCGCCTCGACTGGCTCGAGGCCTGTCGCGGCAGCATGCCGCTGCCGCGAACTCGAACAATCTTCCGTCGCACCGAGCGACGACGAGGGGCGGGATCTCGACGATCCGATGCCGGTGATCCGCTTGATGAATCGGCTCCACGCCGGGCTCGACGTCGATCCGGTCGAGGTCTACGAGGCGCTGCGCCGATCGACCCGGTCATCATCGGCGACGTCGAGGTCTGCCGGCGCAAGCTCGCGCGTGGTGCGGAGCTCGGTGTCGACGGATCATGTGTCTGATGCAGATGGGCCACCTCCCCACGAGCAGGTGATGAAGAGTATCCGCCGCAGGAAAGCACCTCGTGCCGGAGCGGCGGCGGGCGCTTGGAACCGGCCCGCGGCGGGGTCCGAGTCGGTCGGGGCGTCGGACGCCGCTTCGGGCCGCGAGCGGATGGCGGCTCGCCGGGGCCCCGATGAGCGGACGGCCCTGCTCCACGCCCCGGGGCCGCGACCCTCCGGGTCCGGGCGCTGTCTCGTGGCCCAGTGAGGCCCCGGCATGTCCCTTCCGGTCTCTGGAGTTCCCGGGCGGAAAGGTCGCGCCACGCGAGTCGCTTGAGGAGGGTTTGATCCGCGAGCTCCGGGAAGAGCCCGGTGTCGCGATCGAGGGTCGGCGCCCGGCTCGGTCGCGGCGAGTCGCACGCGGGCGCGCGCGAGGTCGTGCTCGACGTGGTACGCGGCGACGCTCGTCGCCGGCGAGCCTGAGCTTACGCGAGTGCGCGCAGCTGCGCGATCGAGGCCCGCGAGATCGAGCCGCCTGATCGGCCTGAGGCCGATCGGCCGATCCTCTCGATGCTGCAGCGCGTCCTCGATCGCGGACTCGCCGCGAATCTGCTGCCGGCGCCCGTACCGATCGTGAGCGTCGATTTCGCGAGCCGCGTCGCGGGCCGGGCGCTCTATCTGGTTCCGGCCCGATGCGAGGGGCTGGCGCATCGAACGGCCGTCGCCGCCGGAAGCGGGCTGGGCCTTCGAGGACGTCCCATGTTCGCGGATCGGATCGCCGAGTCCTTCGACGGCGCGGCGCTCGTCGCGATCGACGCCGTCTCGGTCTGCCGCGCGCCTTCGGGATGCGCGCCGAGGGCACTCACTTCCTGGCGGTCGCCGAAGAGCTCCGTAGGCGTCGGGCGCGCTCGAGCGTTCTTCGGAAGCGCGCGGGCCGACTGGTCGCCCGCGTCGCCCTTCTTCGCCGTGCCTGCCGGCCCGGTGGGCTGACCCGATTCCTTCGACCGCCCCGGGGGCCCGCGCCATGCTCTATCGCCAGCTCGAACGGGCGACCGGCGCCAGGCCCGTCTTCGAGCGCAGCGGCATCCCCGGGACCGTCGGCAGCGGCACGATCGCCCTCTGGCGCGGCTGCTCGCGGCGAGACGGGAGCGGGCCCGATCGCTTTCGCGTCTGGCCCTTCGGGAAATCGAGACCCGAGGTGCTCCGGGCGCGCGCCGTATCGCCGTCGCGGAGTCCCATCCGGAGTGCTTGTTATGCCGTCGCCCTCGCGGACGCGCTCCCGACGCGGCCCCGGGCCATCGCGAAGGGGAGTCCGCGCGCGCGTGGCAACGCGTCCGACGCGCTCCAGAGAGCGAGTGGATTCGCGAGCGCTCCGTCGAGATCACGACCCCCGGAGGCCGCCCGGCGAGCGAAGGCGATTTCGATGCGCTGCTCCAGGCGGCGGCGCTCGTCCGGCTGGTCGACGCGGGGCATGCCGCCTACAGCCCCTCGTCGACCCGATCTGGGAGGGCGGCATCCTCGGACCGGCGGGAGCGACGATCCGCGCGCCGAACGTCCTCGACGTCGCTGATCGGATTGCGGGAGAGGGCGCCCGCCCGTCCCCTCCCCGCCGGTCGTCCCCGCCCGCGCTCCCGCGCCCCCGATTTCTGGCACACTCCACGCCGGAGCGGCGATGCCATCGCCCCATCGCGCCCTGACCGCTTCTCAATCCGAAAGCAGGAGCGCCCTGTTGCTCTCGATCTCCAGCCCTTCGTCTCCGCTCGCTGGCCTGTGCGTCGACCTGACGGAGACGCTGGACGCGACTTCTACGGCGTCGACGCTGCTCGCCGATCTCGGCGCCGAGGTCACGCTCGTCGAGCCCGCGTCGGGGCGTTCACTCGCGCCCGCGCCCTCGACGCGTTCTGTCGGCGACGATCCGCAACAAACGCGTGGCTTTGCGCGCTTCGGCGCGCGAGCTCACGCGCCCGGGAGACGGCGGACGTCGTGGACGTCGAGCCGCTCCTGACCTGCGGAACGCATCGAATCGCATCCCCATCTCGTCGTCGTGCTGACGAGCCCGTTTCGGGCGCCGACGCCCGCCGTTTCGCAGCCGGGCCACGGCCGCGCGAGCGAGGGGCCTTCGGCGGCCGTGTCTTTGCCTCGCGATCCGCGGCGGCCGCCGCTCCATTCGCTTTCTGATCGGCGTCTCGGCGGCCGCGCCGTTTCGCGGCGATCGGCCGTCGCGGCGGTGCCCGGAGCGCGACGCGAAGGGCGGCGCGGGCAGCGGGTCGACGTCGCGGGTTACGAGGCGGTGCTTGCGCCTTTACGGAGTTCGCCGATCTTCCATCAGCAGACGGGCTTCCGAACGAAACGCGCGGGCAAATGGAGAGCGGGCCGAACAGGTCCCGCGCGCGACCGGGCGCTGCCGAGACGGTCGCTTCGTGATGTCTACGGGGGAATACGGGAACGAGATCGTCCACTGTCTCTATCGCGCGATAACCGCCTTCGGAGCTGATCGACGGTCCAGCGCTTCGCGACGAAACGAGGCGCGCGTCGCCCACCGTCCGATCGTGGAGAAGACCCTCGCCGACTCCGGGCAGCGAAGCCGGACGCGCGACGTGCTCGTCGCGCAGTGCGAGGCCGAACGGGTCCCGGTCGGCGTCGTCTTCACGATGGCGGAATCTCTTCGCCGATCCCCATGTCGCGGCGCGGGGATCGCTCGAACGCGTCTACCGATTTGGCGCGACGCGGCCGCGATCGATCCTGCGCTTCGGAGCACCGCCGGCGGTCGAGCTGGCCGGGGCGGCTCACCGTATCCGCATCCGCATCCGTGGCCGAAACTGACGTCGGCGCTCGGGCTGCGCACCACGCGTCGTCGCCCGGCG
>JADJOR010000009.1 GCA_016713665.1 Deltaproteobacteria bacterium | reverse complement strand
TGGGACAGGCGCGAAAGGGCATGCTCACGACATGCGCCGCATTCTTCGATCGGCAGCCCAGTCGGCGGATGCCTGACGCGAGGCTGATTGTTTGCGCGGCCGGGTCGAGCCTGCGGGGCGACCTCGTCCTCGTACGCCCGGTCGCGGCGCCGGACGTTCCGCCTTTACCGTCGATCTCGAGGAGGGCTCGGGCTTGAATTCACGTGCGCTTCAGGGGCTGATCGGCCGCGTCGCCGAGCGGATCGCGACCGGGACGTCCGACGAGAGCGATGCGCCGGGGATCGAGGATGCGACGGATTTCCTCTCGCCGGATCGCTTCGAACGCGAGCGACGGCAGTTCTTCCTCGAGATGCCCCAGGTGATCGGATTTGCCGGCGAGGTGGCGACGCCGGGGAGCTTCGTCGCGCGGGAGGCGATGGGCATTCCGATCCTCGTGACGCGCGATCGGGAGGGAAGGCTCCACGCCTTCTTGAACGCCTGCGGGCATCGCGGAGCGCGGATCGCCGAAGGCCAGGGCGAAGCCAAGGGGGGTCGACTCGTCTGCCACTTCCACGCCTGGACCTACACCCTCGACGGCCGCCTCGCCTCGCGCCCCCGCGACGCGGCCTTCGACGCTGCCGACCCGCGCTGCGACCTGACCCGGCTCCCGGTCAGCGTCCGCTCCGGGCTGATCGTCGTCGGCCTGCGACCCGGCGCGAGCCAGGCGAGCGTCGACGAACATCTGATCGACATCGAGGGCCCGCTCGCGGGACTCGACCTCGAGAAGGCGAAGACCCTCGAGCTCCGGCGCTATCCGGTCGACGCCAATTGGAAGCTCGTCTCGATGTTGAGCTACGAGAGCGATCATTTTGCATCGCTCCACCGCGACACCGTCGCGACGATGTTCGCGTCGAACGCGATCGTCGACTTCTTCGGTCGCCACAGCCGGTGGTGCTTCGCATTGAAGGGAACCGAGGCCCTGCGCGCGAAGGATCCCACGACCTGGCCCGCGCACTTCCCGGGCGCGGTCAACCACCAGCTCTTCCCCGGCACCGTCGTGATCACGACCTGGGAGATCGCCCAGCTGATCCGCACCGAGCCCGGCCCGACGCCCGGGAGCTGCGTGGTCCACTCCCTCGGCGTCTACTTCGACGAGTCGAAGCGGGAGAGCCTGCGCGCGAACTACGCCCTCGGCCTCGAGGCCTTCGAGAAGGAGGATCTCCCGGCGGCGCTCGAGTCCCAGCAGGGGCTGAGCGCCCGTCGCCTCCCCTTCTTCATCGGTCGCAGCGAACCGATCGTCGGATTCTGGGCCCGCCAATGGCGCGATGCCCTGCGCGATTGAAGCGCGCGCGATCGCTGCACGCTGCGTGCATTCAGGAGCGACCGGGGCACACCGCCCTGCGCATCCGCCCGAGCCCGGCGAGAGCGAACGCGCCACACGCGAGCAGCAGCGCCGAACCGGGCTCCGGGACGGTGATCGAATCGATCGTTCCGCTCATGCCCATGCGGATGTTTCCGCCCGGATCCTGCCAGCTCAACAGCATCAAGGTCTGGGTCGCATCCGCGAGGTCGGCGACGACGAGCTCCGGCGGATCCGCCGCATACAAGGCCGTCGCCGAATCGAAGAGCACGGCCTCGAAGCCGGTGAAGTCCACCGTGACCGGCGGATTCTCGCCGTCCTCGACGTCGAAGCTCGGAATCGCGGCCGAATAGCCCGGCGATCCCTGGAACGCCCCGGGCGCCCAGGTATGAAAGAATGCCGAGGTGGTCGCGGTCAGCGTCGAGGTCGCCGCGACGACCGTATCGGGCTGGCCGTCGATCTCGAGGGAGAGCCCCCCGATCGCCGTGTCGTAGAGGCTGAAGCCGGGACCCGACGAGGAGAGCGGGGCTGCGTCGTCGAGGATGAAGGTCAGCGTGAACGGCACGCTCGTGCCGAACGGGAGGGATCCCGACGCGAAATAGCTTCCACCGAACTGATCGGAGACGGTCGTCCCGTCGATCGATCCCGTGATCTCGTAGGTGTGAAGGTCGGCTCGACTCGAGGAGGCGGAGGCGAGGAAGAAAAGGCAGAGAACGGCGTTACGACACGAAGAGGGGGCGAGGCGACGCAGCAGCATGTCCAGCTCCAGCATGGGGGTAGATCGAATCCTCTGGCGGTTCGATCCTAACAGAGTCTCGGAGCCTCAGGTCGTCCCCGACCGGCTCAGGGGCAGACCGTCGATCCGTTGCAGGCGTTGTTGCCGAGATTGACGGCGCTCGCTCCGCTCACGGTCCCGCCCGTATTGTTCGTCACCACGTTCTCGCGGTAGCCGGCCTGCGTGCCGAGGAAGAGGCCGAAGAAGTTGTTCGAACGGACGGTATTGCCGGAGACGATCGAGCCGGCGTTGGCGCTGATTCCGTCCCCCCCGTTCAGGGTGCTCGCGTTGCCCGAGACGGTCGACCCCGATCCGGTCACGATCCCATCGTCCCCGTTCTGGTAGCTCGTATTGCCCGAGACGGTCGAGCCGGAGCTGACGAAGATTCCGCTCACACCGTTATGGTGAGCCGTATTGCCCGAGACGACCGAGCCGAATTCGGCGTAGATCCCGACGGTCCCGTTCAGGTTGGCCTTGCTGCCCGATACGGTCGAACCCACGCTGGCGTAGATTCCGTACTGCCGATTCGAGCTGACCCGCAACTCCGTCACCTCGGCCTGGATTCCGAGGAACACGCCGAAGCTTCCCATTCCCCGGATGCTTCCGTTGCGCACGGAGATCCCGGACAAAGTCGCCACGTTCGCTTCGACGCCGGACCCCGTTCCCGTACTGGGCACACACGTGAGGGGCGTGCCGCTGCAGACGACGGGGCCCCGGATCTCGAATCCGGCGAGGTCGATCCGGATGGTGTCGGTACTGATCTGGATCCCGTCCGTATTCTCGGTCGGGACGACGAGGTCGCTGGTCAGCCGATAGCTTCGTCCGGCGCTGCCGTTGATGGTGACCGGCAAGCCTGCCGTGTCCCCCGCGAAGCAGCCCGTCTGCGTCGCACAGGTCTGGTTGATCTCCAGCACGCCGTCCGAGGCCGCCGCGGGCATGGACCACGCGCCGGCGGCCGCGATCGTGCCTACCAGGGCGAAGCCGCGGCGCGCGCGGGTTGCTCGAACGAAAGACCGCGGGAGCTGCTCCTTCGTGCCGCGCATGCCCTCTTGCGGACACCGACCGATCGCCGCGGAGCGTTCAGCGCAGAAACGGGGCAAGAAAGCGAAGGGCGGGATCGATCGCGTGCCCGGCATCGGCTCGTCCATCGGGGCTCCTTGGCGGGTTGATGAGGATGTATCCTCGCGCGACCTCGCGGATGCGCGCAAGACGGACGCAACTAACCGGGGGGAGCCCCCGCGATTGTCCGATGCGCTCGCAGAGCGGCGCAATCGCGGCCCAGGGTCGGGCGCAGGGGCGATCGCCCGCGGCGAGGCTGAAGATTCGAGTGGTCGGGGTGGTGGGACTTGAACCCACGACGCTGAACCCCCAAAGTTCAGGCTCTACCACTGAGCTACACCCCGACGCCCGCAGTCTAACCGACATGCGCGGGTCGCGGTGCGCGACCGCCCCTCAGCCGAGCGGTCCCGCCGAGAGCCACCCGAGCAGATCCCGCGCCGCCTGAGGGTTGATCTCGTGGCCCATCTCGTACTCGCCCCAGGCGACCTTCATCCCCATCGCCTCGAGCTGGGCCTTGGCCCGCCGGGCGTTGTCGATCGCGATCATCGGGTCCCGGGTGCCGTGCATCAGGAGCGTCGGCAGCGCCGCCCGCGCCGGGTCGGGGCGCAGGCCCTGGACGACGGCGTCGGGCAGCCAGGACGAGAGGGCGACGAGGCCCTTGAAGCGGTCGGGGCGGCCGAGGGCCAGGTCGTAGGCCATGACGCCGCCCTGGCTGAAGCCCATGACGGTGATCCGCTCAGGGTCGATCGGATGGACGCGGAGCGCGTCGTCGAGGAAGCCTTCGAGGACACCGCGCGCCCCGACCAGCGCGGGCAACGAGACCTGACCCGAGGGATCGATCGGGAACCAGGCATAGCCCCGCTGGCCGGGGCCGATCTCGAGGGTCAGCGGGCCCTGGGGACAGAGAAAGACGACCTCGCCGCGGCGGAGCTGGGGCGCGAGACCGAGCAGATCGTGGGCGCTCGCGCCGTAGCCGTGGAGGGCCAGGACCGTCGGAAAGGGACCAGTGCCGGCGGGGATGTGGGCGGTGTAGAGCAGATCCATGGCGAGCGGGTCTCCTTCGGGCGCCGCGGGGCGCGGGAAGCGGCAGTCGGGCGCCGACAGTAGAGAACCGACCCGTCCCGCAGCGAGCCCGGTTCTCGCCTCCCGAGGATCGACCGCGAATCTTCACGGGCAGGGCGCGACCGGGATCGCCGCGTCCTTCGTCCAGCCCCTCGGTTACGCTCCGCGACCGCGCATGCGGGGTACGGATGGACGACCGGGACGAACAGCAAGCAGGCGAGGCGACCGGGGAGAGCGCGACCGCGCTCGTCGCGCTGATCGAGCTGCTCGAGAAGCTCGCCGCCGCGGAGGGCCCCATCGAAGGACTCGACGAGGCGCTCCATCGGCGCCTGCGCATCGCGGCGGGCCGTTTCGCCCGCCCCGAGCCGGAGGCGCGGCGGCGCTTCGCCCGTGCGCGGCGCCGGCACGCCCGCCGGACCGATCGCCTGCGCGACGACGAGGCGCTCGAGGGCCGGAGCAACCGGGCCCGCAAGCGTTCACTCGCGTTCCCAGCGCCGCCGCCCGATCTCGACGTCTCCGAGGAACATCGCCGGCTGCTCGACCATCAGGCCCGCGAGCGCGCGAAGGCCCCCGACGCGCGCCGCCTCGGAGCCCCGCGTGACTGCTATGTCTGCAAGGCGCCCTACGTCGAGCTCCATGTTCACTACGAGTCGATGTGCCCGAACTGCGCGGCCTTCAACTGGGCGAAGCGCCAGCAGACGGCCGACCTCGTCGGTCGCGTCGCCCTCGTGACCGGCGCGCGCGTGAAGATCGGCTTCGAGGCGGCGCTCATGCTGCTGCGCGCCGGCGCGCGCGTCATCGCGACGTCCCGCTTCGCGGTCGACGCGGCGGAGCGCTTCGGCCGCGAGCCCGACTTCGCCGTCTGGCGCGAGCGGCTTCGGATCGAGGCGCTCGAGCTGCGCAACACGCCCTCGGTCGAGGCCTTCTGCCGGCGTCTGCTCGTCGAGGAGTCGCGGCTCGACTTCCTGGTCCACAACGCCTGCCAGACGGTGCGCCGGCCACCCGCCTACTACGAGGAGATGGTGGCCAGGGAGGATCGTGCGCGGCTCGCGCCGGGGGAGCGGGCGCTGCTCGGGGCGCCTGCCGCGAGGGCGCCGGCGAAGCCCGAAGCGATGGGAAGGCCCGGAGCGCAGTCGGAGCCGGGCGACCTGCAGGCGCGGGAAGCGACGGGATCGATCGTTCCGCGCGAGACGCCGCGGGACGTCGCGGCGCTCTCGGTCCTCGACCTGCTCGACGAGGCCGCGCTCGCCCCTCTCTTCCCGCGCGGCATGCGCGACGGCGAAGGACAGCCCCTCGACCTGCGCGAGAAGAACTCGTGGCGGCTCGATCTCGACGAGGTCTCGACCGTCGAGCTGCTCGAGGTCCAGCTCGTGAACGCGATCGCGCCCTACGTCCTGAACGCGCGCCTGAAGCCCCTGATGCTCGCGGTCCCGACCCGCGACAAACACATCGTCCACGTCTCGGCGATGGAGGGCCAGTTCTACCGGACCTTCAAGACGACCCGCCACCCGCATACCAACATGGCGAAGGCCGCCCTCAACATGATGACGCGGACTTCCGCGGCGGATTTCGTGCGCGACGGCATCCACATGAACAGCGTCGATACCGGCTGGGTCACCGACGAGGATCCCTTCGCGAAGGCCGTCGAGAAGGAGACCTCCCAACGCTTCGCGCCGCCCCTCGACGCGATCGACGGCGCCGCGCGGGTCCTCGACCCGATCTTCAGCGGGCTCAACACGGGGAAGCACTGCTGGGGGCAGTTCTTGAAGGATTACGTGCCGACGCGGTGGTAGGGGGGCTCGGGCTCAACTCGCAAGCAATCCACGCGACCGGTTGCCTGGGCGCGGTATCGAGTCCTTCCGCTAGGCATCCGCCGATCGCGCGAGCCGGACGTGGAAGCAGGCGCCCTCGCCTCTTCGGGACTCGACCTCGACGCAGCCGCCGTGGCGCTCCGCGATCGCCTTCACGGTCGCGAGCCCGATGCCGCGTCCGCTGCCGCGGGTCGAGTAGAAGGGCTCGAAGATCCGGGCGAGCGTCGTCTCGTCGATGCCCGGGCCGTCGTCGAGGACCGCGAGCTCGGACCAGCATCGATCGTCTCGGGCGACGGCGCGCGTGCGGATCGTGATGGTGCCCCGTTCGACGAGCGCATCGCGCGCGTTCAGGACGAGGTTCATCACGATCTGCTGTGCCTGGGCCGGATCGATCTCGATCTCGCCCGCCTCCGGGTCGAGGTCGTGGCGGAGCGAGATCGCCTCGGGCAGAAGTCGCCGAAGGAGCGGATCGGTCGTGGTCACGATCGTCGACCAGGCGGTGCGCCGGATCGCGCTTCGATCGCCGCGCCCGAAGGCGAGCAGCTGGACGACCATCGCGGCGGCCGAATGGGTCGCCGTGTCGATCTCCGCGAGGGCCTCGCGCGCCCGCTCGGGCCGGTCGAGATCCGCGCGAGCGAGCTCGACGTTGCCGCCGATCACGGTCAACAGATTATTGAAGTCGTGGGCGACGCCGGTCGCCATGCGACCGAGGGCCTCCATCTTCTCGCCCTCGAGCAGGCGTCGCTCGAGTTCGCGCTGCTGCTGCTCGGCGGCGAGGAGCTTCGCGGTGCGGCGCGCGACCTCGATCCGCAGCGTCACCGACCAGGCGATCGCGGCAACGAGCAGCGCTGCGATGCCGGCGACGACGGCGAGGACCTGATCCGTCGGCAGGCCCTTCGGCTGGAGCACGCCGAACCAGGCGTCGTAGAGCCGGTCGTAGCGGCCGTTCTCCCGCAGCTCCGCGAGACCATCGTTCAACGTCCCGAGCAGCTCGTCGCGCCCCTCCGGAACCGCGAAGCGGAGCCTCATCGTGTCGAGGGGCCGTCCGATCGACCGCACGTCCGGGATCCGGCCGTCGCGAATCGCCCAGAGGCCGAGGGTGTCGAGGCTGATCGCGGCCTCGCCCTCTCCATCGGCGAGGCGCCGCAGCAGATCCGAGGATCGACGCACGCGGATCCGATCGAGTCCTTCGGGCAGGTGCTCGGCGACGTCGTCGTGGGGACCCGATTCGCGGATCAGGACCCGGCTGCCCTGATCGAGGTCTTCGATCGATCGGACCGGCGAGTCCATGCGGACGAAGACCGTGTGGTGGACCCAGACGGTCGGCACCGAAAAATCCATCACGGGCTCGCGAGGCGGGGTCTCGAAGACACCGGGGATCACGTCGATCTCGCCCGCTTCGAGCTTCGTGCGCAGCCCCTTCCAGTCGTCGACGACGAGCTCGTAGCGGAGCTTCGTCACCTCGGCGACGGCGCGGAAGAGCTCGACGTCGAACCCCGTCGCGCGCCCATTCTCGTCGAGAAACTGATGCGGCGGCCAGGCGCGATTGATGCCGACCCGCAGCGGTCGTTCCTGCGCATCCGCGTTCAGGACGCCGAGCAGGCAGAGCGCAGCGACGAAGGCGAAGACTCGATCGCGGATCGAGCACCGACGGGGACGTGCGAAAGACGGAGGACGAGGCGGGGACGTCGAACGATCCATTCGGAGCGCGACGGTAGAAGGGATTACGGCCCTTCGCCCGCACCTACTGCGCGACGCAGACCCAGCCGGTCTCGTTGCCGTTCACGTAGTACAGGTCGACGATGCTTTCGATGATGTCCTCCTGGACGTCGCCCCGGTTTCCGCCCGCACCGCCGTTGCCGCAACCATAGTCGCCGCCGCTGATGCCAGCGCAGATGCAGGCGTAGAGGACGGGACACGCTGACACGACCGGCTCCACCTCATCGACGCGTCGAAAGCTGCCCGAGCACTCGAGCGCGCCGCCGGTGCCGCGCACCGAGCTCACGACCGTGCCCGCGAAGGGGAAGCGCATCGATCGTGGCAAGCAGATCGGTTCCGTCCTGGGAGACCAGGATCTCGCTGTCCGAGGCGACGAACTTCGTCGCCTCGCCGGCGGCGTCGAGACCGCTGCACGAGAGCCGGCCCGTGTAGGTGCCGGTCAGATCGATGGCCGAAGCCGCCGAGGCGAGCCCGACCGAGAGCCCGAAGCCGCCCCCGAGCCAGGCGCCCGGGCGGGGTTCCGGCGCCGAAGGTCGGAGAAGCCCCGTTCGGCGCCCCGGAGCGCGCTGAATGTCCCCGGCGACCCGCGGCATGAGACGCGGGTCCGGGTCGTGCTATCCATGCGGCCCTGGAATCCTCCCGTCCTTCTCCATCTATAGACCGTCCAAGCCAGCGAGCCCCCTCTCATGACGTCGACCGCGAAGCCCCGAAGCCTCTTTGCGAAAGTCTGGGACGCCCACCGCGTCCGCGAGCTGCCCTCGGGCCAGACCCAGCTCCTGATCGGGACCCACCTGATCCACGAGGTCACGAGCCCGCAGGCCTTCGCGATGCTGCGCGAGCTCGGCCTTCCTGTTCGCTTCCCGGCACGGACCTTCGCGACCGTCGACCACATCATCCCGACCGACGACCAGTCGCGGCCCCTCGCCGACGACCTCGCCGAGGCGATGATGAGCGAGCTCGAGCGCAACTGCCGCGACTACGACATCCAGTTCTTCGGCCCCGCGACCGGCGCCCAGGGCATCGTCCACGTGATCGGCCCCGAGCTGGGCCTGACCCAGCCCGGCATGACGATCGCCTGCGGCGACTCGCATACCTCGACCCACGGCGCCTTCGGCGCCATCGCGTTCGGGATCGGGACGAGCCAGGTCCGCGACGTACTCGCTTCGCAGTGTCTCGCGATCGCGCCGCTCAAGGTCCGGCGGATCGAGGTGACGGGGAAGCTCCAGCATGGGGTGTATGCCAAAGACGTGATCCTCGCGATCATCCGCAAGCTCGGCGTCAACGGCGGCGTGGGCTATGCGTACGAGTACGCGGGCGCGGTCATCGATGCGATGTCGATGGAAGAGCGCATGACGGTCTGCAACATGTCGATCGAGGGCGGCGCGCGCTGCGGCTACGTCAATCCGGACCGGACGACCGTCGAGTACCTCCGCGGCCGCCGCTACACGCCGAACGACGCGGCCTTCGAGGCGAAGGCGAAGGCCTGGCTCGCCCTCGCGAGCGATCCCGGGACGGTCTACGACGACGTCGTCCGCATCGACGGCGGCGCGATCGAGCCGTCGATCACCTGGGGCATCCATCCGGGCCACAATCTCGGCGTCTCCGAGTCGATCCCGACCCCGAACGGCGTCCCCGACGACGAGCGCGCGGAGGTCGAGGAAGCGCTCGAGTACATGGACTTCGCGGCCGGCGCCTCGATCGAGGGAACACCGATCGACGTCGCCTTCATCGGCTCCTGCACGAATGGCCGCATCTCGGATCTGCGCGAGGCCGCGAAGATCGCGCAGACGGGCCACGTCAAGCCGGGCGTGCGCGCGCTCGTCGTGCCGGGCTCGATGGCGGTGCGCGAGCAGGCCGAGAAGGAAGGGCTCCACGAGATCTTCCGGAAGGCGGGCTTCGAGTGGCGCGAGCCGGGCTGCTCGATGTGTCTCGCGATGAATCCCGACAAGCTCCGGGGCCGCGAGGTCTGCGCCTCGTCGTCGAACCGCAACTTCAAGGGCCGCCAGGGCTCGCCTTCGGGCCGGACGCTCCTGATGTCGCCGGCGATGGTGGCCGCGGCGGCGATCGCCGGGAAGGTCGTCGACGTCCGCGAGATCGCACCGGACGCCGCGACGAAGCGCTGACGCCCTCGCCGCCCCGCGCGCGCGAGACCCCGAATCGAGCAGAGGATCCACGCATGAGCCAGAAGAAGAACGACGACGTCCTCGTCCGCATCACCTCGATCGAAGGCAGCGCCTGCGTCGTGCGCGGCGACGACATCGACACGGATCGCATCATCCCGGCCCGCTTCATGAAGGTCGTGACCTTCGACGACATGGGCCGCCACGCCTTCGAGGACGCCCGCAAGGCCGCGAAGGGCAAGCATCCCCTCGACGATCCGCGCTATTCGGGCGCCGAGATCCTCGTCGTCGGGAACAACTTCGGCTGCGGCTCGTCCCGCGAGCACGCGCCCCAGGCGCTCATGCGCTTCGGCTTCAAGGCCTTCGTCGGCGGCTCGTTCGCGGAGATCTTCGCGGGCAACTGCACGAGCCTCGGGCTCCCCTGCGTGACCCTGCCCTCCGATCAGCTGATGAAGCTGATGGACTCGGTCGAGCTCGACCCGGCGCAGCGCGTGCGGATCGATCTCGAGGCGCGGACGGTGACCTCCCGGGCAGGCTCGATGGCGGCCGGGATTCCCGACGGCGTCCGGATGCAGCTCACGGAAGGGACCTGGGACGCGACCCGCGTCCTGCTCGAGGCGGGCGACGCGATCGAGCGGACCGCGCAGGGGATCACGTACTTCCAGGCGTAGCGGCCCGGGGCGCCCCGCCTAACGCCCCTGGAACTTCGCGTCCCGCTTCTCGACGAAGGCCGTCGTCCCCTCGACGCGGTCCTCGGTGGAGAAGACGAGGCCGAAGGCCCGCTGCTCGAGGGCGTGGGCGGTCCGCACGTCGGCGTCCTGGCCCTCCTGCATGATCTGCTTGGCGAGCCGCGTCGCCACCGGCGCCCGCGCCGCCGCCGCCCGCGCGGTCGCGAGCGTCTGCGGCATCAGCTCCGCCGCCTCGAAGACCCGATTGACGAGCCCGATCCGCAGCGCCTCCTCCGCGTCGATCGGGTCGCCGACGAGCACGAGCTGCTTCGCCCAGGCGATGCCCACGCGCCGCACCAGCCGGCTCGTCCCACCGAAGCCCGGGATGAGCCCGAGCTTCGTCTCCGGCTGCCCGATCTTCGCCTCCCGCGCCGCGAAGATGAAGTCGCAGGCGAGCGCCAGCTCGCAGCCGCCGCCGAGGGCGAAGCCGTTCACGGCGGCGATCGTCGGGATCGGAAGTCCTTCGAGACGGGCGAAGACGCGGTGGGCCAGCAGCGAGAAGACCTCGGCATCGAGCGGCGTCATCGTCCGCATCGCCGCGACGTCGGCCCCGGCGACGAACGCGCGCCCGGCCCCGGTCAGGACGAGCGCCCCGAGCGACGGATCGCCCTCGACCCGATCGAGCACGCCCCCGAGCTCTTCGATCACCCCCCGGTCGAGCGCGTTCAGCGCCTTCGGCCGGTCGATCGTCACGACGCCGACGCGATCCTGCTTCTCCAGACGGACGAGCTCGCTCATGACACTCCTCGATTCATTTCGTTCATTTCACCGCAGCGGATCGATCACCGTCGGCGGTGCGTCGTCGACCGCCGAGCGCAGGAACTCCACCCGCCGACGCACGCTCTCGTCGGCGAGCTGGGCGCAGAAATGCCCCTCGCGCAGCACGTCTTCGGGCAGCGGTAGCGCCTCGGGCAGACAGCCCGGCGCCGTGGGCCGCGTCGAACCGTAGGGCACCACCTCGAGATACGCGCCCGTCGTCCCGTCCGCGAGATTCCCGCGCAGCGGCGCCGCTGCCCGCGGCAGGAGCAGGACGCCCTCCTCCGGTGCGTCGATCCAGGGCAGAGGGCCGAGTACGAAGGCCAGCGAGCGGCTCGCGCGATTCGGGACGTAGCCGTCGCCGAGCCCGGCGGTGACGAGCAGGCTCGGCCGCGGGGGGCCGGCGCGCGAGACCCGCATCGCGTGGAGATGCGCGTCCTGGCGATCGATCGCGGTCTGGAAGAGCGCGAGGGTGACCCAGAGATCGATCGGGCGGAAATCGCCGAACAGGAAGGGCAGCGCCCGGACCATGCTCGAGGCGGCCTGATGAAGCGCGAGCTCCGCGAGACGGGCGCCGCCGACGACGAGGGACGCCGCGCGAATGCGATCGCTGTAGGCGACGAGGGCCTGGCCATGGATCGCGCCCTGGCTGATGCCCTCGTAGACGATCGGCAGCGACGGGTCGAGCTCCGGTCGCCCGTCGGGCGACGACGTCGGCAGGACGTCGAGGGACGCGAGCTCGGGCAGCGCCTCGACGAGGGCGAGCTGCTCGCCGAGGGTCACGAGCCAATCGTCCGGGACGACGCCGTCGCGGCGCACCGAGTCGGCGAGCGCCGCCACCTGCCGCACGATCAGCTCCCGCCGATCCGTGCTAGCGGGAGCGCGGCCGCGATTCCAGAGGTCGGTGAACCCGATGACGGCGAAGCCCGCTTCGAGATAGGCGTCCTGGCGGCGATGGCCGATCTCCTCTCGCGCCGAGCCGGGATTGCCGTGCTGGTAGACGAGGATCGGCGCCGGCGTCCGAGATGCGCGGGCGGGCACGGCGAGCACGAAGCGCAGCGCGTCGCGACCGACGACGCGCGGCCGCCCCTCGGCGTCGCGGGCCAACGCGCGTCGTCGCCGCTCGCGCCAGACCGGCACCGCGAAGCGGCCGTGGACGAGGGCCGCGAGCGGGCGCCCCGGATCGCGGACCGTCTCGACGCGCTCGATCTCGATGCGCGGGCCGGAGAGTCCACGGACCGCCGCCTGCAGCGCCCGCGGATCGCGCTCGAGCTCCGCCAGACTGCGCACCGTGAACGAGAGCGCGAAGACGAGATCGTCCCGGGTCCACGGAATCGCGAGTGCCGTCGTCGCGACCTCGATCGACGGGGCGAGCAGGGCGGCCAGATGGGCCTGCACGACGGAGCGGAGCTCGCCCCGGCGCGTGAGGATCGGCCGCAGCTGGGCCGGCTCGACCATCGCGCGGCCGACCTTCGTCGCGACACCCCGCCGCACGAGCAGCGCATAACGTCCACCGGGCCGAAGCGGTCGCGCCGGCAGCACCCAGACGACGTGGTCGTCGAGGCCGATCGCGGTCTGGTCCTTGCGCAGCACGGTCTCGAAAGGGAAGCGCACGCCGCGCTCGGGGCTCTCCGGGTCGACGTCGACCAGCGCGATCGTCGAGGTCGGATCGAGGGAGGCGGCGACGGTGCGCGGGATCGAACGGCCGTCGATGCGATCGCTGATCGGGAGCACGATCGGGCCGATCGGGCTCCAGCCGTCGGCGCGGGCGAGCTCGCCGCGCAGGCCCTCGACGACCTCGCGCAGATCGCTGCGCAGCGCGACGGGCAGGTCGAGGCGCAGACCCGTGGGCCGACCCGGGTCGGCGACGGTGAAGAAATCGTCGGGGATCGGCGCGACCTCGCCGGGATTCGCGCGGCGATAGACGATCGCGAGCGCGCGGCCCGGGGCCTCGCTCGGGCGGAAGGTCGTGAAGCCCGACGACTCGCGGCGATCGGCCCGGGTCCAGGCGAGGCGACAGGCGCTCTCGGTCGGTAGTCGCCGCTCGGGCTGGACGACGAGGCGGCCTCCGGGCAGTCGGTGGACGCGCGCCTCGATCGGCGCGTCGCCGCAGACGAGGTCGAGCTGCGCGATCGCGTCGACGGCGGCCTCCGGACTGACGCGCAGCTCGGGCCAGACGCCGATCGCGACGCCGGAGGCGCCGTCCGCGGGCAGGACCTCGACCCGAGCCTCGGCGAGCGTCCGCGGATCGACGGATCCGTCCCGTTCGACCTCCGGACACGCGACGAGCGAAGCGGCGAGGCAGAGCGTGGCCCAGACCGGCGGCAGCCAGCCGACTCGCGCGTGATATGCTCGCCGACTCGTTCCCCGTGCGGACCGCAAAGGAGTCTCCATGGCCTCGTTCGCCCGCATCGTCTCGCTCGTCGCCTTCGGCCTCGCCATCCTCGGGCTGATCGGCGCCAATCAGGGGATCATGGCCCCGCTCACCGGATTCCAGCTCTGCATCGGGGGCGCGCTGCTCGGCGGTCTCGTCGCCGTGATCCTGAGTCTAGTCGCGATCGTCCGGACGCGCGGCGGCCGCGATCCGCGGGGACGCCAGAATGCCTGGCTCGGCCTCGCGATCGGCCTCGGCCTCGTGCTCGCCGTGCTCGCCGCCGCCGCGACGGGCGGAGACGCCCCGCCGATCAACGACATCACGACGGATCTCGAGAGCCCGCCCGACTTCGCCCCGGCGAGCACGGTCGTGGCCTACGCCGGCCGCGACATGAGCTACCCGCCCGACTTCGTCGAGATCGTGCGCACGAGCTATCCGGACCTGAAGCCCCTCTTCCTCCCGGGGCCGGTCGACGCGACCTTCGCGCGCGCCGTCTCGACCGCCGAGTCCCTCGGCTGGACGATCTCCGCCCGCGACGACGCCGCGCATACCTTCGACGCGCAGGAGGCGACGGCGCTCTTCCGTTTCGTCGACGACGTGACGGTCCGCGTGCGAGAGGAGGGCTCGGGGGCGAGGATCGACGTGCGCTCGAAGTCCCGGGACGGGCGCGGCGATCTCGGCGCCAACGCGAAGCGCATCGAACGCTTCCTCGCGGCGATGCGCTAGGTCTTCGTCCTTCGCCCGGGCGCGTCGGGCTTCTGCGCTTCGAGCGCCGCACACAGGCGTACGATCCCGAGCATCGCATCGAAGGTCTGCGTCGTTCGCGTCGCAGCTCCGCCGAGGGCGAGCTGCGCGAAGCCGCCGTCGCGCGCCTGCTCCTCGAGGACCCGCTCGAGCAGCTCGACGACGTCGAAGGTCGCGCCCGGCATCGCCTGGGCGTCGCAGGCGAGCAGGACGCGCAGCGTCGCGACGGCGTCGTGCCGGCGACTGCGGAAGCCCTTCTCGAGAGCGCGCCCGCACCACTGCAGCGCTTCGTCCGCCTGCTCGTGGCCGACGTTGGTGAAGTAGAGCGAGCAGGCCATCAACGCGGCATAGCCGTCGTCTTCGACGAGATCGGGCGAGAAGCGCTCTGCGAGGTACACCCCGGCGTGCTCGAGCGCATCCGGTCGCGACAGCGGCGTGCGGCCGAGCATGCCCGCGACCATGCCCGTGAAGAAAATGTCGGCGTCGGGGAGGCCCCGAACCCGAAACGCACCGTCGCTCGACTGCCTCGCCTCGAGCGCGCGCGCCGCGCGCTCGACCCAGGCCCCGTGGAGCAGCCGGGCATCGGCGGCGACGAGGAACGCCTCGAGCGTGCCCACGATCGCCCGACCGTCCGCGTCGAGGCGGGCGGGCTCGAGGGGCGGAAAGCCGAGTCCGCCGCCCGACACGAGGGTTCCGAGCCGGGCACTGCCATCGGGCTCGAGATGGCCCGCCAGACGCTGGGCGAGCGCCGAGCCCGGCAGCGCATCACAGAGCACGCGCGAGCGCAGCCGCGCCCAGTCGTCGTCCTGCGCCTCGAGGAAGCGATATGCGCGCTCGAGCGCGTCGGCCGCGCGAAGTCGCAGCGCGTGGAAATAGGCGGCCTCGTCGTCCGCGCCGCGCCGCCCTCCGCTCGTATCGAGATGCACGATGTCCACGCGGGGGACAGTAGTCGCTCGTCTGCCCCATCGCCTCCTGCCGGGCGGGACACGGACGGCTACTCTCGACCTTCCCATGAGCGATGCGCCCACCCCTGCTCTCTCTCCGCAGCTCGCCCCTTCGTCGGCGGCCAATCCTCCGGGCCCGACGACCGAGGGCGCCTCCGTCGGCCCCGCCGCGGCGCCCGGGCGCAAGCGGAACCGGCTCGCCGCGGAGACGAGCGCCTACCTGCGTCAGCACCAGGAGAATCCCGTCGATTGGCTGCCCTGGGGCGACGAGGCCCTCGCGCGGGCGCGACGGGAGGACAAGCCGCTCTTCGTCTCGATCGGCTACAGCGCCTGCCACTGGTGCCACGTCATGGAGCGCGAGAGCTTCGAGGACGCGGCGATCGCCGCGCGGCTCAACGACGCGTTCGTCTGCGTCAAGGTCGACCGCGAGGAGCGGCCGGACGTCGACCAGATCTACATGGACGCCTCGCTCAAGCTGAACGGCCACGGCGGCTGGCCCCTGAACGCCATCTGCACCCCCGACGGCCGCCCCTTCTTCGTCGGCACCTACTTCCCGCCGGCGCGCCGGGGCGGAATGCCCGGCTTCCCGGACGTGATCGACGCGGTGACGGACGCCTGGCGCAATCGGCGACGCGAGGTCGAGGAGAACGCCGGCCAGATCGCCGAGGCGATCGCGGCCCGCCCCGGCGGCGGATCCGACCCTGCCTCCGGACATGCTGCCGGACATGCCACCGCATACACCGCCGGCCCCGACACGATCGTGAACGCGACGCGGCTCGTGATGCGCAGCGCGGACGGGGTCCACGGCGGATTCGGGTCGGGCTCGAAATTCCCGACGCCGACGAACCTCGAGCTGCTCGTCACCGCCCTCGACTTCGTCCCCCCCGCCGAAGCGACGAACATCGCGCGCTTCCTGACGCTGACGGCGAACGAGATGGCGCGCCGCGGCCTCTTCGACCAGCTGGGCGGCGGCTTCCATCGCTACTGCGTCGACGCGAGCTTCACGATTCCCCACTTCGAAAAGATGCTCTACGACCAGGGCCAGCTGCTCTCGTTCTACGCCGAGATGGCGCGGCGCAGCCATGCCGCGGCGGACTTCGTCTGGCCGATCCGCGAGACGATCGGCTACCTCCGCCGCGAGATGACGGGGGCAGGCGGCGCCTATCATGCGAGCCAGGACGCCGACAGCGAAGGCGCAGAGGGCCGCTACTTCGTCTGGACGCCGACCGAGATCGAGGCCGTGCTCGGCGAAGACGCGGCCTCGTTCTGCCTGACCTACGGCGTCCGGACGAAGGGCAACTTCGAGCGGGGAACGACCCAGCTCGTCGACGAGGCCCGCGCGCCCCGCCGCGAGCAGGCGGCCGCCCGCGCGCGCCTGCTCGAGACGCGCAGCAAGCGCGTCGCGCCCGCGATCGATCGCAAGCACGTCGCCGCCTGGAACGGCTACGTGATCTCGGGGCTCGCCCGGGCCGCGACGGTGCTCGCCGACGAGGGCGTCCTCGCGGACGCCGTCCGGGCGGCGGACTTCGTGCTCGGATCGATGGTCGTCGACGGTCGCCTCATGCGGGTCCACGACGGCGGACGGGCCCACGTCGAGGGCTTCCTCGACGACCATGCGGCGATGCTCGCCGCCTGCCTCGACCTGCAGCGCGCGGGCGCCGGCGACCGCTTCCTCGACGTCGCCGTCTGGCTCGCCGGCGAGATCCTCGCGCGCTTCGCCGACCGCGAGACCGGCGCGCTCTACCTGACGGCGGCCGACGGGGCCCACGCCAGGAGCCCCCTGATCCACCGCCCCCGCCCGGATCACGACGGCGCGACGCCCGATCCCGGCGGCCTCGCGATCCTCGGCCTCACGCGCCTCGCCGCCCTGTCCCACGCGAGCGAGCTCGAGGCCTTCGTCGAACTCGCCCTGGCGGAGTCGGCGTGGCTGCTCGAGCGGGCGCCCCACGCGATTCCGACCTGGCTGCGCGCCGTGGCGCTGCGCAGCCGGGGGCTCGCCGTGGCGATCGTGATCGGCGAAGCTGGGCGGGACGACACGCAGGCCCTCGCCGAGCGCGCGCGCCGGGTGCTGCGCCCCGAGGACGCGGTCGTCGTCGCGTCGCCCGGCGGAACGCGACCGGCGGGCGTCGCCGCGGCGTGGTTCGCGGGACGGGAAGCGAAGGACGGACGCGCGACGGCCTGGCTCTGCCGTGGGACGAGCTGCTCGCTCCCCATCCAGACGCCGGCGCAACTGGTAGCCGAGCTCTTGCCCGGCGCTTGATCGCAGGAGACGGCCCCGTCTGGCCCGCGCCAGCGAGGATGGATGCCCGATGAAGTTCAAACGCGAAGAAGACAACTACGGCACCGGCTTCGACGACGGACTCGAGCCCCTCGTCCCCCTGGACGTCGGGTCGCTCGCGTCGGTCGACGCGCTGGTCTCGGCGATGTCGAAGACGGCCTTCGGCGGGCGGCGTCTCGGCGAGGCGGCGAACGCGCTCGAGGCGATGGTGCGCGATCCGAACTGCTTCCGGGTCGTCACGATCTCCGGGGCGATGACGATCGCGAAGCAGGGCCTCGTGCTCTGCGAGATGATCGACCGCGGCTGGGTCCAGGCCGTCGTCGCGACGGGCGCGCTGATGACCCACGGCGTCGTCGAAGGCGCCGGCATGATGCACTTCAAGCACCGCCCGACGATGAACGACGCGCAGCTCTTCGAGCGCGGTTACAACCGCGTCTACGACACGATCGAGCTCGAGAAGAACCTCGACAGCACGGAGGCGATCCTCAACGCGGTGCTCGCGAAGATCGAGCCCGGGACGACGCTCTGCAGCCACGCGCTGCTCACGAAGGTCGGCGAGATGCTCGACGAGCACGACGCCGGGCGCGCGATCCTGCGCAGCGCCGTCCGCATGAAGGTGCCGGTCTACGTCCCCGCCTTCACCGACAGCGAGCTCGGCCTCGACTTCGCGATCCACAACCGAAGGCTCCGCATGGCCGGCCTGCGCCCCTTCCCCTTCGACCCCTTCCTCGACCTCGAGGACTTCGCCGCCCGCGTTCGGGAGCACGAGACCCTCGGCATCTTCACGATCGGCGGCGGGGTGCCTCGCAACTGGGCGCAGCAGGTGGCGCCCTTCCTCGAGATCACCGCCAATCGACTCGGGACTGGCGAGCCGATCCGGCGCTATCGCTATGCAGTGCGCATCTGTCCCGAGCCGGAGCACTGGGGCGGACTCTCGGGCTGCAGCTACAGCGAAGGCGTATCCTGGGGCAAGTTCGTGCCCGAGAGCGACGGCGGGCGCCACGTCGAGGTCCATTCCGACGCGACGATCGCCTGGCCGATCATCGTGCGGGCCGTGATCGAGAGACTGGAAGCGAAACCCACGGGAGCAAAGCCGGCATGAGCGCGACCACCGAGACCTCGAGGGAGCGGCGGGCGCGCTCCTGGCACCGCGCCGACGGCACGCCCGTCCGCGTGCTCATCGTCGACGACGAGCCGACCTATCGCGAGTACCTGGAGCGGTTCCTCTCGCGCGACGGTTTGTCCGTCCGGACGGCCGAGACGGGCAGCGACGCGATCCGGATCGCCCACGAGTTCGGCCCCGACGTCCTGCTCGCCGACTGGATGCTGCGCTGCGAGATGCACGGCATCGAGGTCGGCGAGGTCCTGCGCGAGCGCTGGCCCGAGCTGCGAATCCTGCTGATGACGGGCTTCCCGACCGCGGATCTCGAGGCCGAGGCGGCACGGGTCGGCATCGACGGCGTGCTCGAGAAGCCTTTTGGCCTCGAGGACCTGACGGGCGCGATCCGGGCGGCGCTCGAGGCCTAACTCGCCCGCTCGAAGAGCGTCGGATCCGGCGTCTCCGACAGCACGATCTTCTCGTTGCGATCCCGCAGGCGGTCGAAGTCCCAGCTGCTCGGCGCGAGCAGCGCCCAGCGCTCGTCGCGATCGCGCACGACCCGGATGCGCTCCGAGTAGCGGAAGTCGTCGGGATCGAAGCCCGCGAGCGGCCAACGCGCGATCGTGTAAGGCAGCTTCGAGAGCTTGAGCTCGACGCCGTACTCGGACTTGAGGCGGTGCTGCATGACGTCGAATTGCAGCGGGCCCATCGCGCCGAGGATCCAGGAGGCCGAGCCGCCGGTGGGCTCGCGGAAGAGCTGGACGACGCCCTCCTGCACCAGCTGCTCGATGCCCTTCTCGAGGGCCTTGCGCTTCTCGACGCCGGCGACCTCGACCCGCATGAAGGCCTCGGGCGCGAAGATCGGGATGCCGGCGTAGGCGATGCCGGGCTCGTCGGAGAGTGTGTCGCCGATGCGGAAGATGCCCGGATCGAAGAGGCCGACCACGTCGCCGGCGAAGGCCTCTTCGACCTCGGCGCGGTCCTTGCCCATGAGCAGCGTCGAGTTGGAGAGCCGGATCGTCTTGCCGGTGCGGACGTGGGTCGTCTGGGTGCCGCGCAGGAAGCGGCCCGAGCAGATGCGCAGGAAGGCGACGCGGTCGCGGTGGTCCGGATCCATGTTCGCCTGGATCTTGAAGACGAAGCCCGAGAACGGATGTTTGGCCGGATCGATGGCGACGCCGGCGCTCTGGCGGGGCGTCGGCCCGGGCGCCATCTCGAGGTAGCAATCGAGGAAGGGGCGCACGCCGAAATTCGTGAGCGCGCTGCCGAAGAACATCGGCGTCTGGTCGCCCCTCGCCACACGCTCTCGGTCGAGCGAAGCGCCGGCGCCCTCGAGCAGCTCGAGACCGTCCTGGACGTCCTTCGCGAAGGTCCCCATGGCCGCCGCCAGCGCCGGCTCCGTGACCTCGCCCTCGATCACCTCCTCCTCGACGCGGTGGGTCCCGTGCTTGCCGCCCGAGAAGAGGATGAGCTTGCGGCCGAGGCGGTCGTAGATGCCGCGGAAATCGCTCCCCGCGCCGACCGGCCAGTTCATCGGGATCGAGTCCATCCCGAGGACCTCTTCGATCTCGGCCATGATCTCGAAGGGGTCGCGGCCATGGCGGTCCATCTTGTTCACGAAGGTGAAGATCGGGATCCGGCGCAGGCGGCAGACCTCGGCGAGCTTGCGCGTCTGCGCCTCGACGCCGCGGGCAGCGTCGATCAGCATGACGGCGCTGTCGGCGGCCATCAGCGTCCGGTAGGTGTCCTCGCTGAAGTCGCGGTGGCCCGGGGTGTCGAGGATGTTGACCCGATGCCCCCCGAACTCGAAATGGAGCACCGAGCTCGAGACCGAGATCCCGCGCTGCTTCTCGAGCTCGAGCCAGTCGCTGGTCGCGTGCCGCGCCGCCTTCTGGGCACGCACCGCCCCGGCCTCCCGGACGGCACCGCCGTAGAGGAGGAGTTTCTCGGTCAAAGTCGTCTTGCCGGCGTCGGGATGGGAGATGATCGCGAAGGTCCGCCTTCGCTCGATCTCGCGGCGGACGTCTTCGGGGCTGCGTTCGATGGACACGGCGGGGCCTTTCGCGCCTCGTGATTACCGGCAGGCCGGGGGCGTGGCAAGGGTCGAGCCCGAACCCGAAGCAAGGCGACCGCCATCGTATCGAAGCCGGGCCCCGAGGCCGCTATTCTGCGCGCCCGGTCGGCCGGCGGCCCCCATCAAGCGAGCCCCGGTCCCGGCCGAAAGCCCATCGACGATCGTTCCATCGCGCCCGCCGACCCGGCCGAGCGCGCGGTCGTCACCAGGAGAGCCAAGCCATGAGCCAACGCGTCGACGAAATCCTGAGCTGGTACGGATCCGACAACCCCGGCGTCCTCAAGAACCTGCGCTGGATGCTCGACACCGGCCGCCTCGCCGGCACGGGCAAGCTCGTGATCCTCCCGGTCGACCAGGGCTTCGAGCACGGCCCCGCCCGCTCCTTCGCGAAGAACGCCCCGGGCTACGACCCGCTCTACCACTACCAGCTCGCGATCGACTCCGGCTGCAACGCCTATGCCGCCCCGCTCGGCTTCCTCGAAGCCGGTGCACGCCAGTTTGCGGGCCGGATCCCGACCATCCTGAAGCTCAACAACAGCGAGAGCCTCTTCTCGACCAAGAACCCGAAGCCCGCGATCACCGGCTCCGTGAACGACGCCCTGCGGCTGGGCTGCGCGGCGGTCGGCTTCACGATCTACCCGGGCTCGGCCGAGCGCACCGAGATGTACATGGAGTTCCGCGAGATCGCCGAGGAGGCGAAGGCCGCCGGCCTCGCCGTCGTGCTCTGGAGCTATCCGCGGGGCCAGGATCTCTCGAGCAAGGGCGAGACCGCGATCGACGTCATCGCCTACGCGGCCCAGATCGCGGCCCAGCTCGGGGCCCACGTCATCAAGGTGAAGCCCCCGACCGAGCACATCGAGCAGGATGCCGCGAGGAAGGTCTACGAGGCCGAGGGCATCAAGGTCGCGACCCTGGCCGATCGGATCGCCCACGTCGTGCAGAGCGCCTTTGCCGGCCGCCGGATCGTGATCTTCTCCGGCGGCGCCGCGAAGGGGACGGAAGGCGTGCTCGAAGAGGTCCGCGGGATCGCCGCCGGCGGCGGCTTCGGCAGCATCATGGGCCGCAACGCCTTCCAGCGCCCGCGCGCCGAGGCGATCGAGCTGCTCCACGCCGTGATGGACGCCTATCGCAAGAAGGCCTGAGCCGCGCAAGAAGGCCTGAGCCGCGCAAGAAGGCCTGAGCCGCGCAAGAAGGCCTGAGCCGCGCGCGAAGGTCTGAGGCTCGAGCGACCTAGCCGAGCAGCGCCTGGGCGACGAAGCGCTCGATCGTGTGTCGCTGGGCCGCGGGCACGGCGCTGAACACCAGACCGATGTCGGGCAGGAGCTGGTAGGACGCCTCGGCCTCGAGGGCGATCTCGCCGGCTCTCGGCAGCTCGACGGCGAGCTGGATCTTCTGGCCGAGCTGGATCGTCTCCGGGCTGCGGATCAGACAGCCGTTCTGCGACAGCGACAGGACCCGCCCCTCCCAGCTGCGATCGCCGCGACTGCACTGGGCGCGCAGCTGCGTCGCGATGCGCGGGGTCGAGCGCGGGGTGTCCTCGAAGACCTGCTGGAGCAGGCGGTAGAGGTCGTGCATGCCCGCGGGCCGCTTGACCGCGCCGACGATGCGGGAGTCCGCGCCGGTCGCGCCGTGCTGACCCGTCAGGAGGATGATCGGGATCTCGCCTTCGCCCTCGTCGTCGTAGGCGGCGGCCTCGACGAGTCGTCGCTCGTCGACGAGCAGGAGATCCGGGCGGAGATCGGGGCTCTCGCTGCGCAGCGATTCGAACGAATCGGGCTGCACGATCGCATAACCGAGCTTCGCCAGGATCACGTCGGTCATCGGACCGAGCGCGTCGCGGGACGCGTGGATGAGGATGGTTCGAGTCGGGGCCGTCGGCGCCGTCGGAGTCGGGGCTTCGCTTTGCATGGCGATCCGATCGGGCCGCCCATGGTCTCAGTTGAGGGCGGAATCCCTCGAACCAAAGTTTTGACCTGCGGGGAAAGGCGCCTCGGTTCTGAGAAATTTCCCTGACTTGGTGATCAAAATGTGATCGGGATCCAGGGGTTTTCGCCGCATCCTGCTAGCTTGTGCGCGTGGACAACGGTGTTTCAGGCATTGTGAACCGCGATCTCGCCAATTGGCTGATGGCCAAGCGGATCGAGATCGAACGCGTGATGCAGGCGCGTCTCGGGGCAGCCGCACCCGCGGCATCAGGCCCCGAAGCGGAAACCCTGCGGCGCTTTCGGACCTTCGTCTCGACCGCGCTGGTGCGCGGTGCAGCGCCGCGCCCGGTCCTCGAGGGCCTGAGACCGAACGAACGCCGCGTGATGGCGCTGCTCGCATGTTGGGCCGAGGTCGCGAGCGAGATGGCGGGCCCCGATCGCACACTGGTCATCGAGACCCTGCGTCCGCTGATCGAACATTTCCGCTTCGCGATCCGCACGACGGGCCAGACCCGCAAGACGAGCGGCCCGCCCCGCGCGTCCCGCCGCGCGATCGCGGCCGCGATCGATCGCATCGCCGACCTGTACTTCGCGATCGAGGTCGACTCGGGCGAGATTCTCGATGCGAATCCCGCCGCGGGCGCGGCCCTCGGTGTCGCCCGTGACGCCCTGATCGGCCTCGAGTTCAATGCCTTCGTCCCCGGCGATGCCCAGGGACCCTGGTGGACCTCGCTGGACGGCCTCGCGGAAGGCCAGGACCATCACGTCTTCGCCGCCACGATGCAGGATCGGGAAGGGCGCCGGATCCGCCTCGAAGTCTCGGCCACGCGCTTCCTGCGCAGCACGAATCGGCCGGTCGCCCTCGTGATCGCCCGCCCCGACAACAAGGTCGAGGCGCTGGTCGACGCCCGCCCCCTCGCCTGATCCTGCCCCTTCGCCTGATGCCTTTCCCTTCGCCTGATGCCTTTCCCTTCGTCTGATCAGGGGTCGAGGTGCGCGTGGAGGAAGTCGACGGCCCGCGCCAGGGCCTTCGCCGCGATCTCGGGCCGGTAGGCGTCCGGGCGCGTCTCGTTGAGAAAGGCATGACCCGCCCCGGTGTAGCGATCGACCCGATGGATCGCGCCGCTCCGGGCGAAGCCCGCCTCGAGCAGATCGACGTCGGCGAGGGGCACGAAGCCGTCTTCGCAGCCGAAGGCGGCGATCACCGGCATGCAGAGCGCCGGCGCCCGCTCGATCGGCGAGGCCGGTTTGCGGACGCGATCGCGCCCCTCCGGCCCGAGGTACATGGCCCGGTCGTAGGACAGGACGCCGTAGAACGGCGCCGCGGCGGCGAACTTCGACGGCCGACAGGCCGCGAGCAGCGCGTAGGTTCCGCCCATGCAGACGCCCATCACCCCGATCCGCCGGCCCCGACAGATCGCCTCGGCCGCGAGCCATTCCGCCGCCGCGTCGAGGTCCGCGAGGACGCGCTCGTCGTCGAGGGATCGGATCCGCTCGCCGGCATCGCGGACCCGGGGCTCGGCCAGCGCCCGATAGAGGTCGAGCTCGACGACCGCGAAGCCCCGGCCGGCGAGCTTCGTCGCGAGGGCGCGACTGTGCTCGGATCGGCCCCAGACGTCGTGGACCAGGACGATGCCCGGACACGACGCGATCCCCACCGGCTGATGGAGCCGCCCGAATCCGATCTCCCGCTCCGAGGTCGCGCTCGGCGGATCACCTGCTCGCACCGCGCCCTCCAACGCCCGGCCGGACCGACCGCCCTCGCCGCCCTCGCCTCCGCTCCCACTCGCCCCATTCGTCACGCTACGCCCTCCCCGTCCTCCGACCGCCGCGTCTGGCAGCCCGAATAGCCCCTGTCTAGACTCGCGCGCCCCGTGAAGGAGCATCCGATGAGCGATCCGAAGGCCAGCCCCCGCATCATCCGCAAGCAGACCGGCCATTTCCTCGAGGATTTCAAGCCCGGCCAGCTCTTCCGGCACAAGGGCGGCAAGACGATCACCGAGGGCCTCTTCACGACCTTCACCGAGTTCGCGATGACGACCAACCCCCTCGCCAAGAACGCCCGTTATGCGCGGGCCCACGGCTTCGAGGGCCTCGTCTGCCCGCCCGGCCTCGTCATGCTCGTCGCCTTCAGCCAGACCGTCGAGGACGTCTCGGAGAACGCCCGCGCGAACCTCGAATACATCGACATGCGCTTCGGCGCTCCCGTCTACGTCGGCGACACGATCGAGGTCGAGACGAAGGTGATCGGCGTGCGGACCTCTTCGTCGCGGCCGAACCTCGGCATCGTCCACGTCCAATCGACGGCGCGCAAGAACCTCGGCGAGCCCAGCGAGGCGATCGTCGCGACCTGGCAGCGCAAGGTCCAGGTCTACAAGAACGACGAGTCGATCGAGGTCACGAGCTTCGAGGTCGCCCCGGACGCGATCCCCTGCGAGCTCGTGATTCCGCCCTATCCGGGCAAGGCGAAGGTGGCAAAGCTCGCCCATCTCTCGAGCCAGGACAGCTTCTTCGAGGACCTCGAGCCCGGGACGCGGATCGAGCATTCCCGCGGCCGGACGGTCAAGGACGAGCACATCGCGCTCACCGCGATCCTCGACAACACGAGTCAGGTCCACTGCAACCAGTTCATGATCGACGTCGATCCCAGGCAGTACGTCGGGGGCCAGCTGATCGTGTTCGGCGGCATTCCCTTCACGCTCTGCCTCGGGCTCTCGTGCCCCGACGTCGGCGACAACGCCCTCGGCGACGTCGTCTACACCACCGGCCGCCATACGGCGCCCCTCCAGGCCGGCGACACCGTCTTCGCCGCCACCGAGATCCTCGAGAAGCGGGACCACCCGACGCGCCCCGATCTCGGCCTCGTCTCGACACGCCTCTTCGGCCACAAGTTCGTGCGGGCCGAGGGCGAGCAGAACGCCGACGCGCCGCCCGGCTGGAAGAAGGTCCAGATCTTCGAGCTCGACCGGACCCTCGCCGTCAAGCGGCGCAGCCATTACGTCTGAATCCGCGGGCCGAGCCAGGCGGGCCGTTCGCTAGTCGGTCCGCTCGTAGCGCCAGGGGCCGGATTTCGGCATCTCGAGTCGGTGCCGCGGTCCGCTCGCACGGGCGTCGGAGGTCGCGTAGCCCGCGTCGCCGTGCCACATCGCGACCATCCCGTCGTCGCCCTGGGCGATCACCGTCTGGAACCGCTCGGGCGTGCGCTTCGAGATGGCCGCCAGCGCGCTCTCGACGTCCGCATGGACCGCGAGCTCGACCAGCGTGACGAGCGTCGGCGGCGCGAGCTCGATCTCCCCGGCCTCCCGGCGCGCGAGCGCATCGGTCGGCCGCAGCCAGGTCGACTCATGGATCTCGCCGTGGTCGATCTCGACCTCGCCATCCCCGGCCCGGGCCACGAAGAACCAGGTCACGAAGCGCCGCATCTGGACCATCGGGGGCGTCCAGTGGGAGTAGTGGAGCACGGTGTCCGCGTCGATCCGCAGGCCACACTCCTCGAACGCCTCGCGTGCCGCCGCCCGTCGCGCGGCGCCGATCTCGTCGTCCGGTGCGAGTCCCTCCCAGTCGGCGGGATCGAGGCGACCGCCCGGAAAGACCGACATCCCGCCGAACGCGATCTTCGAGTTGCGCCGCAGCATCAGCGTCTCGAGCCCTGCCTCGCCGTCGCGGAGCAGGATCACGGTCGCCGCGAGGGTCGCGGCCTCGGCCGTCTTCTCGTCGAGGGGCTTGCCGTAAGCGGATTGACTCATCGCCTGGCGACCACCGGTCGGTTGTTTCCCATGCGCGCCAGCGTAACACGGCCGGGCCCACGCCCGGATCACGTTTCCCGTCGCCGATCGGCCCCCGATGCGGCCCATCCGCTCGGCGGACGACGACCCGACCGGGCCCTCTCCGACTCGCAGCTCGTGCGCGAAGACCGGGAGTCGCGGCCGGAGCAGGTCTCGAATTCTTGCCTCGGAAGAGCCGAATGAATAGAGTCGGCCGTCCCCACCCGGAGCCCGCGCGATGCGTTTCTACGAATACGAGGCGAAAGACCTCTTTCGCCGCCACGGCCTTCCCCTCGGCAAGAGCCAGACGATCGACCGTCCCGAGGAGGCGCGGTCCGCCTTTGCCGCGCTCGGCGGCGGGCCAGTCGTGCTCAAGAGCCAGGTCCTCTCGGGCGGCCGCATGAAGGCGGGCGCCGTGCGCTTCGCCGACGACGCGGCGGCCGCCGAGGCGGCGGCGACGGCCATCTTCCCGATCCGCGTGAACGGCCAGGAATGCCGCTCGATCCTCGTCGAGGAGAAGACGAAGGTCGCGAAGGAGTACTTCGTGGCGATCACCTGGGACGGGCGCGCCAAGCGCCCCGTCTGCGTCTTCAGCGACATGGGCGGGATCGACATCGAAGAGGTCGCCCTGACCCATCCCGACCACGTCTCGAAGACCCACTTCTCGACGATCGTTCCCCTGATGCCCCACGTCGCCAAGCAGGCCGTCGCCGCGACCGGCGTGACGGGCTCGGATCTCAACAAGCTCGCCCCCATCGTCTTCGAGCTGATGAAGATCTTCCTCGCCTACGACCTGACCCTCGCCGAGATCAATCCCCTCGCGAAGCTCGCCGATGGCCGCTTCGTCGTCCTCGACGGCCACATCGACATGGAGGCCGAAGCGCGCGGCCAGCACAAGAAGCTGCTCACCGAGCTCGGCATCGGCGACGACGAGACGCGCCAGGCGCGGCCGCCGACGGCCTTCGAGCTGGCCGGCGCCCGCGTGAACGCCGCGGACCACCGCGGCGTCGCGGGCAACGTCGTCGAGTTCGACGGCAACCTCGGCCTCGTGATCGGCGCCGGCGGCGGCTCGTTGACCCTCTTCGACGCCGTCCGCAAGCACGGAGGCAAGCCCGCCAACTACTGCGAGATCGGCGGCAATCCCTCGATGAGCAAGGCGAAGGAGCTGACGAAGCTGATCCTCTCGAAGCCGGGCGTCGAGAAGATCGCCGTCATGATGAACGTCGTCTCGAATACCCGGGTCGACATCGTCGCCCGGGGCGTGATCAAGGGCTGCCTCGAGGCCGGCAAGGATCCCGCCGAGACGATCGCGATCTTCCGCATTCCCGGCGCCTGGGAGGAAGAAGGGTTCAAGATCCTGAAGAAGTACGGCGTCGATTTCTGCGATCGCAGCGTGTCGATGCACGACGCGGCCGGCCGCGCCGTCGCGAAGCTGCGGCGTTAGGAGCGAAGCATCCCATGTCGATCCTCCTGACCCGCGACACCCAGATCATCGTCCAGGGCATCACCGGCCGCGAAGCCATCAACCTGACCCGCGAGAACCTCGCCTACGGCACGAAGATCGTGGGCGGCGTGACCCCGGGGCGCGCGGGGCGCGACATTTATGGCGTACCGGTCTACGACACGGTCCGCGAAGCCGTCGCAAAGAACGCGGAGAAGGGCATCCGCGTCACGGGCTCGATCGTGTCGGTGCCCCCGAACTTCACGCAGGACGCGATCTTCGAGGCCCTCGACAGCGGCATCGAGCTGATCGTCGTCGTGACGGAGAACGTGCCGCGCAAGCAGGTGGCCCAGGCCGTCGAGTACGCGGAGATGAAGGGCGCCCGCATCATCGGGCCCAACTGCCTCGGCATCATCTCCCCCGACGAGTGCAAGATGGGCGGCGTCGGCGGCCCGGCGGCGAATACGCGCCAGGCCTACAAGAAGGGCACGATCGGCGTGATGTCGCGCTCGGGGGGCATGACGACGGAGATCGCCTCGACGCTGACGGCGGCGGGGCTCGGACAATCGACCTGCGTCTCGATCGGCGGCGACGCGATCGTCGGGACGACCTACGCCGAGCTGATGCCCTTCTTCGAGGCCGATCCCGAGACCGAGGCGATCGCGATCTACTCCGAGCCCGGCGGCCGGATGGAGGCCGAGCTCGCGGAGTGGGTCGTCGCCCACCGCTCGCGGCTCCCGATCGTCGCCTTCATGGCCGGTCGCTTCATGGACGAGATGAAGGGCATGCGCTTCGGCCATGCCGGCACGATCGTCGAAGGCAAGGAAGACACGACGGCCGAGAAGATCAAGCGCATGGAGGCGGCGGGCATCTCCGTCGCCGAGCGGATCGAGGAGATCCCGGCGCTGATCCGCAAGCGGCTCGCGGAACGAAAGCGCTAGGCGGCGGGCAGCCGCCGCTCGAAGCGCGAAGGAGATTCAGCATGCCCGGCACATTCATCGACGTGCGCGTCGACGCGAGCGTGGCCCGCGATCCCGAGATCGCGAAGAAGCTCGAGGAGATCTGCCCCGTCTCGATCTTCGAGGCGACGCCCGGCGGCGTCCGCATCGTCGAATCGAACCTCGACGAGTGCGTGCTCTGCGACCTGTGTCTGCCGGCGGCGCCCGAGGGCAAGATCCAGATCGTCAAGCTCTACGAGTAGGCGCGTCCGAACGGCGCGGCCCGACCGAGGAACCCGATGCGAAGCGCGAAAGATTTCTTCAAGCCCCTGGCGCTCGGTGCGCCGACGCCCCTGCGCGAGATCCCGTTCAAGCCCTCGCGCATGATCCATTTCTTCGACCCGTCGAACGCGAAGATGGCGGCGAAGGTCCCGGAGATCGCGAAGAAATGCGACGTGATGCTCGGCAACCTCGAGGACGCGATCCAGGCCGACAACAAGGTCGCCGCGCGCATGGGGCTCGTGAAGATCGGGCGCGAGGTGGACTTCGGAACCTGCCAGCTCTGGACGCGCGTCAACAGCCTCGACTCGCCGTGGTGTCTCGACGATCTGACGACGCTCGTCACCGAGATCGGCGACAAGCTCGACGTCGTCATGGTCCCGAAGGTCGAGGGCGCCTGGGACATCCACTACGTCGATCGCCTGCTGGCCCAGCTCGAGGCGCGCGCGGGGCTCACGAAGCCGATCATGGTCCACGCGATCCTCGAGACGGCGCTCGGCGTCGCGAACGTCGAGGAGATCTGCAGCGCGTCCCCGCGCATGCAGGGGCTCTCGCTCGGCCCCGCGGATCTCGCCGCCTCGCGCCGCATGAAGACGACGCGCGTCGGCGGCGGTCATCCGGGCTACCTCGTGCGCGAGGACCCGAATCCGGCGAACGAGAGCGCGCCGCGCGCGACCGCGCAGCAGGACCTCTGGCATTACACGATGGCGCGCATGGTCGACGCCTGCGCCGCGAACGGCATCCTGCCCTACTACGGCCCCTTCGGTGACATCAAGGACGTGGTCGCCTGCGAGGATCAGTTCCGCAACGCGTTCCTGATGGGCTGCGTCGGCGCCTGGAGCCTCCACCCGGTCCAGATCGACATCGCGAAGAAGGTCTTCTCGCCCCCGGTCGACGAGGTGCTCTGGGCGAAGAAGGTCATCGCCGAGATGGGCGACGGAACGGGCGCCGTCATGATCGACGGCAAGATGCAGGACGACGCGACGGTCAAGCAGTGTCGCGTCATGGTCGGCCTCGCGCGCATGCTCGCCGAGAACGACCCGGAGCTGCGCCGCGCCTACGGCTTCTAGGCTCGACGGGGGACGATGAGGGACGCGCGATGACGACGAGGGTATCGGCCGGTCGACTCGCGCTGCTCGGCCTGGTCGCCGTCTCGATCATGGCGCCGGTGACGCTGCCGGTCCCGGTGCTCCGCAAGCTCGTCGCGGAGCGTTTTCTCGTCTCCGAGCTGCTGACCTCGCTCTTCATGGTCGTGAACATGATCGGCGCGGCGCTCGCGGCGCCCGTCGCCGGCGCCCTCGCCGATCGCTTCGGCCGGCGCCGACCGCTGGTCGTCGCCGCGCTGCTCGTCGACGCCGTCTGCTTCCTGGCGATGACCGCCGAGCTCCCCTTCTCGCTCTTCCTCGGCATCCGCTTCTTCGAGGGCTGCGCCCACATCTTCGCGCTCTCCCTGCCGCTCTCCGTCGCCTCGAGCCTCGGCGGGAGCGAGCGGCGCGGGCTCGTGATGGGCATGACGGGGGCCGGCATGATGCTCGGCGTCGCGCTCGGGGCACCGATCGGCGGCCTGCTGGGCCGCGTCGACGTGCTGCGGCCGCTCGTGGCCGGAGCCGGCCTGCTCGTCGTCGCGTCCGCCCTCGCCGCCATCAGCCTGCGCGAGCCCGACGAGGTCGAGGAGCGCCCGGGTCTCGCGGCGATCGCCGCCACGCTCCGCGAGAACCGGAGCCTCGCCGTCCCCCTGCTCTTCTCGTTCATCGATCGCTTCACCGTCGGCTTCTATACGACGACCTTCTCGCTCTTCGCCTCCGGCCTCCACGGCGCGACCCCGCCCCGGGTCGGCCTCTGGATCTCGGCCTTCATGCTGCCCTTCGCGCTGCTCTCGTTCCCGTTCGGCCTGCTCGCCGATCGGCGCTCGAAGACCCTGCTCCTCTGCGGCGGCAGCGTCGTCTACGGCGTCTTCACCGCGAGCCTCGGATTCTGGCCGACGGCCTTCATCCCGTTCGGCATGGCGGCGACCGGCGTCTCGGCGGCGGTGATGTTCGTGCCGTCGATGCTGATGACGGCGGAGCTCGCCCCGGCGGCGGTGCGCTCGACGGCGCTCGGGGCCTTCAATACGGCCGGCAGCCTCGGCTTCATCCTGGGCCCCCTCACCGGCGGCCTCGTCAGCGAGCACGTCCGCGCCGCCCACGGTCCCGCCGCCGGCTACCAGGCGGCGTTCGCCGTCGCCGGGATCTCCGTCCTGCTCTGCGTCGCCTTCGCCCTCCCGAGCCTGCTGCGCCTGCGGCGCGCCGGAAGGACGACCTAGCATGGCCACGACCCCGACTCGCCTCATCCATCCCGTGATCCTGTCCGGCGGCTCGGGGACCCGCCTCTGGCCCGTGTCCCGACGCGCCTACCCGAAGCAGCTGCTCCCGCTGGCCGGCCCGAAGACGCTGCTGCAGGAGACCGCGCTGCGCGTCCACGATCCCGCCGCCTTCGCGCCGCCCGTCCTGCTCTGCAACGACGACCATCGCTTCATCATCGCCGAGCAGCTCCGCGAGGTCGGCATCGAGCCTGCTGCCATCGCCCTCGAGCCGGTCGCGCGCAATACGGCGCCCGCGATCGCGGCGGCGGCGCTCATGATCGCGGCGCGGGATCCGGAGGCGATCCTGCTCGTGCTGCCCTCGGACCACGTGATTCGCGACGTCCGGGCATTTCGCGAGGCCGTCGACAAGGCGGCCGCCGCCGCGCGCGAGGGTCGCCTCACGACCTTCGGGATCGTGCCCGAACGCCCGGAGACCGGCTTCGGCTACATCCGCCGCGGGACGCCCCACGCGACGCTCGGCGGGGTGCACGCGATCGCCGAGTTCGTGGAAAAGCCCGACCTCGCGCGCGCGACGGCCTTCCTGGCCTCCGGCGAGTACGCCTGGAACAGCGGGATGTTCGTGTTCCCCGTGACGCCGCTGCTCGAGGAGCTCGAGCGGCTGCAGCCCGAGCTCGTCGCGTGCTGCCGCCGCGCGGTCGAGGGGGCAGCGACCGACCTCACCTTCACGCGCCTCGACTCCGCGTCCTTCGCCGCCTGCCCGTCGATCTCGATCGATCACGCCCTCATGGAGCACACCGCCCGCGCCGCGGTCGTCACCGCCGGGATCGGCTGGAACGACGTCGGCTCGTGGACCGCGCTCTGGGAGATCGGCGAGCACGACGAGAAGGGCAACGTCGCGAGCGGCGACGTCGTGCTCGTCGACGTCGAGAACTGCTATGTCCGCGCGGACAAGCGGCTGGTCACGGCGATCGGTGTGCGCGATCTCGTCATCGTCGAGACGGCCGACGCGATCCTGGTCGCGCCCCGCGACCGCGCACAGGAAGTAAAGGACGTCGTGGCGCGCCTCGAGCGCAGCCGTCGGAGCGAGACGGAGCACAACGCGCGGGTCTTCCGGCCCTGGGGCCACTACGAGGGCGTCGCCGAGGGCGATCGCTTCCAGGTCAAGCGGATCTCGGTGAAGCCGGGCGGCAAGCTCTCGCTGCAGATGCACCACCACCGCGCGGAGCATTGGATCGTCGTCGCAGGCACCGCCCGGATCACCAACGGCGACCAGGAGATGCTCCTCGGCGAGAACCAGTCGACCTACATCCCGATCGGCGCGTCCCATCGCCTCGAGAATCCGGGCAGGACCGAGCTCATCCTGATCGAGGTCCAGTCCGGGTCCTACCTCGGCGAGGACGACATCGTCCGCTTCGAGGACATCTACGGTCGACAGGGGTCGACGCGCTGAACGGACCCGGCGAGCGGCTCGACGACCCGCTCGACCCGCGCTCTACCGGCTCCCCACCCGCCTGCTGCCCCGCCGGCTCCTTACCCGCTCCGCCATCGCATCCCCGGTCACCCTCGACGATTCCCCGCGGGCGACAAGCTGAGCGCGGCGCGACGAGGAATTGTCGTAGTGGTGACGACTGCGCGAATGTGGCGAGGCATTGCGATGGAAACCCCAAAATAATTGTTCGAGACCGAAAGCCCCGTGATAGGATCGTTTTGCCGGTGAGTTGCGGTCGAGGGAGGCTGTGGCTTTGCGGGCAAGAATCTTGGGAAGGATTCGACACATGCGTTTCATCGCCCCTGCTGCGTTCGCGATCTGCTCCACGCTCCTCTTCTCGTCGACCAGCCACGCGGCTTCGTACCCCGGTCCCTTCAACGGCACGACCGTGACGTTCCTCGACGTCGCGGACCAGAACGGCTTGTTCGGGGCGCCGACGGTGAGCGGCGACTCGCTCGACTTCAGCCCGAACGCCTTCGAGGCGGACTGCGCCCTCTCGGCGAGCTGCCCGCCGAGCCCGGTCATCGTCGACGACACGCTGACGATCACGATCCAGGCCAATAGTGGATCCTTCCTCGACGACATCCAGCTGAGCGAGGCCGGCGACACCACGCTCGCGAGCTTCCTGAATGCGCTCGGCGCGACGCAGGTGACCGCGACGGTGTTCGTCGACATCTTCGAGATCGACAACGTCTCGGTCAACAACATCAACGCGAACGCCCAGATGTCGTTCACGCAGAACGGCCAGTTCGAGACGACGGACGAAGGCCCGGGCACCCACATCTGGACCGGCTCCCTGCTGATCGATCTCGACGCGATCATCGCGGCCAACGGCGGCACGGGCCGCGCCACCCGCGTCCAGCTCAACCTGAACAACACGCTGATCGCCTACGCGGCGAGCGGCGCGGCAGCTCGGATCGAGAAGAAGGACGTCGACGGCCTCGCGATCACGGTCGTCCCCGAGCCCGGCACGGCGCTCCTGATGGGCCTCGGCCTGCTCGGCCTCGCCTCGATCCGACGCGGCGATCGCTAGTCCTCGACTCCCGTCCGACGCTCGTCGGACGCCTCACGACTCACCACCTGACCGAACGCAGACCGGAAGCAGACAGGGGTAGGCTCGACGATTTCCTGATCGAATACACAGTAGAGCACTGCAGCGGGTCTTCTTGGGAGGGGGGCCCCGTCGGGCAGCGAGGAATCCCGGCGGCACGATCGGAAGATCGAGGCCGACGCGGAGTCCGAGGCGCCCGAGCAGTCAGCCGCTCGGCTCCGGGAGACCGGTCGCCGAGCATGGGAGCAAGGGGATGCATCGGCATATGTTCTCGACGGGGACGCTCGCGCTCGCGTTCTCCGTCGTCCTCGCAGGTTCGGCTTCGGTTTCGAGCGCCGCCTCCTACGGCAACTTCGCCAGCCCGACCGGCACGGTCTCGTTCAACAACGTCGCCGACGTGAACGGCCTCTTCGGAGCCCCGACCGTCAGCGGCAACTCGCTCGACTTCAGCCCGAGCACCTTCGAGGCGGATTGCGCCTCGAGCCCGGGCTGCCCGCCGACCCCGGCGAGCGTCTCCGACACCCTCGTCATGGACATCGACGCGGACGCCGGCCAGTACATCGACACCATCGTCCTGACCGAGGCCGGTGACACGACCCTCTCGTCGTTCCTCAACGCCTTCGCCGCCACGACCGTCGTCGCCAACGTCTTCATCGACGTGCTCGAGATCGACGGCGTCGCGGTCAATGGGCTCAATGAGAACGCCCAGATGGTCTTCACGAACGGCGGCCAGTACACGACGAACGACTTCACCGGAACCCAGATCTGGACGGGTCTGCTCTCGGTCGACGTCGACTCGGTGATCGCCGGCGACGGCGGTTCGGGCCAGGCGACGCTCGTGCGCATCAGCCTGTCGAACACGTTGACGGCCTTCGCGGACTCCGGCGCTTCGGCGCGGATCGAGAAGAAGGACATCGACGGGCTCGCCATCACGGTGGTCCCCGAGCCGGGCACCGCGCTCCTGATGGGCCTCGGCCTGCTCGGCCTCGCTTCGGGTCGCGTCCGCAAGACCGCCCGCTGAGGAATGATCGCGGGCCGGGCGCGCGACGACGCCCCGGCCCGCCTCGCCTCGCCCCTGCACTCCGCTCGACGTCAAAGGAACGAACATGCAGAGAATCCTCACCCTCCTGGTCCTCGCCTCCGCCGCCTCGCTCGGCCTCGCCGGAAACGCGAGCGCCGCGACCTACGGCAGCTACACGGACCCGACGGGCTCCGTCTCGTACCTGAACGTGAGCGACGTGAACGGTCTCTTCGGGGCGCCTTCGGTCAGCCTCGACAGCCTCGACTTCACGCCGACGACCTTCCAGGCGTCGTGCACCCAGTGCACCGCGACGACGTCCGACACCCTGAGCCTCGACATCGCGGCCGTCAGCGGCAAGAAGCTCGCCCAGATCGAGATCACCGAGGGTCTCGACTACGCGCTGCAGTCCTTCGATCCGTCGGGTCAGGCCACGGTGAGCGTCACGGCGACGCTCACGATCGGCGTCGTCGAGCTCGATGGCGTGGCGGTGAGCGGCATCAGCTCGAACGTCTCGGTCCTGTTCTCGCCGTCGGGGACGCTCTCGATCATCGGCTTCGGCATCAATCCGCCCAACAGCGTCATCCTCGGCACCAGCGGCGTGATCGACATCGACGCGATCGTCGCCGCCGCCGGTCGGATCGGCGACGCGACCCGATTGAACGTGCAGTTCGGCAACGTGCTCACGGCCAGCCACGACGGCTCGGGGGGCCTCGCCCTGATCCGCAAGCGCGACGCTGATTTCGTGTCGCTCACGGTCGACGCCATCGCGCGCACCCCGGAGCCCTCGACGGGCATCCTGATCCTGGGCGGCCTCGGCGTGCTCGCGGGACGCCGACGAAGGAATTGAATCGCCGACGACGGGTGCGCTGCGCGAGCAGTCGCGACCGTCTAAGACGAACCGGATCGGAGCGGGGCGGGGGGCCTGCAAAGGGACTCCCGCCCCATTCGTTCCCGGCCATGGATACGGAACCTGGGGATGCAGGGCGGGCATCCCGGACCACGGATCGCAGGAATCGGACGTGATGAAGACACGAATCGACGAGCACAGCCGGCAGCCGGGCTGTGCAGCGCGATGGGATCGGGCGAGGCGACGCCGAAACGCCCGATCCGGTCCGGGGGGCCTCGCCGCCCCGCGTCGACTCGCCGTCCTCCCGGCCCTGCTGTCCCTGCTCGCGTCCTGGCTCGTGCTTCCGCTGCTCGTCGCGCCGCGCGAAGCGCAGGCCATCCTCGCGAGTGACGGCAGCCCGACGGCGACGCGCCAGACTACGACCCAGGGTCTGACGACCAGCGAGCTCGCCCTCTACGCCCTGCTCGGACAATTCCGCGGCTTCCTCGGCACGCCGATCGACGCGACCCACTTCATCACCGCCCAACACATCGGCATCGCCGCCGGCGATGCGATCACGTTCGCCGGCGGCCCGAACGTCGGGACCTACTCGATCGTCGGCTGGACCGACGATCCCGGCTCCGACCTGCGCATCGTCGAGATCGCCGGAACCTTCCAGGACTGGGTTCCGCTGAACGGCTCGGGCTACGAGGCGAGCAAGACGGCGACGATCTTCGGTCGCGGTGGCGCCCCGGACAGCGAGCTCTTCGTCGGCACCGAGCTCAAGGGCTGGACGGCCGCCAATCCCGACGGCGCGATCAGCTGGGGCCGCAACGTCGTCACCGGCACCCTCAACAACAACCAGATCTACGCCCGCTTCGAGATCAACGGACTGCCCCAGGAGGCCGGCCTCACGGCCGGGGATTCGGGCGGTCCCTGGTTCGCCGCGGATGGCCAGGGCTTGATGCGCCTGATCGGCGTCAGCTTCGGCGCGACGGGCCCGTACCAGCTCGACGTGGCCGGCGCCCCGAGCGGTTCGTATTTCGAAGCCGCGCTCTTCGATCTCGGCGGGCTCTGGGTCGGCGCGCCGGGCAATGCGGTGTTCATTCCGGAGAATCCGGTCAACGTCCCGGGCGTCGGCGTCGCGTCGCGCATCTCGGATCGCATCGGCTGGATCTCGACCCTGATCGATCTGTCGACCGAGGACACCGATCGCGACGGCATCGCGAATCAATTCGACAACTGCCCCTGGGTCGCGAACGCCAATCAGCTCGACAACGGCGGCCTCGGCTCGAGCACCGCACCCGACGGCATCGGCAACGCCTGTCAATGCGGCGACGTGACCGGCGAGGGTCAGGTCAACGACACCGACGCGGCCTTCATCAAGCGGCACGCCCTCGGCCTCAGCGCGGCCTTGTTCCTCGTCCCCGACAACTGCGACGTAACCGGCGACGGAGCCTGCAATGGCACCGATGCGACCCTGATCCGCCACGCCGCCGCCGGGACCCTCAACCCGCTCTTCGGGCAGCACTGCCCGAACGCGATGCCGTGATCATCATGATGGAATCCAGTCGAAACGCACCGCGCTCGTCGTGGAGGAAGAGGGGACCCATGGGTCCGAGGACGCGATTCGGACTCGCCATCGCCTTCACGTCCATCGTCTTCACGGCCCTCGCCCTCGCCGCGGGCGCCGCGACGGCCGGAACGCTCCGCGTCTACGAGGCCGCCGCCGGGGCCGGACGCATCCGCGTCATCGTCGGCGCGGTCAACAATGCGCTGATCGACATCGACTACGCGCCGATCAGCGCCGAGGGCGGAAAGCTCTATGGCATCAGCGAATTCGAGATCGAGGCGACCGGCAATCTCGTGCTGAGCCCGACCGGCTTCGCCTGCCAGGCCGTGCCGTGCCTGTTCTCGCCCTCGCCCTTCGTGACGGGCAAGCGCATCCGCGTCACCGCCGGCAACGATCTCGCCGGCTCGACCGCCGCTACCGCGAATCTCCTGACGATCGGCCTGACCGGCAACACCGGCTTCGTCGTCCTGACCCGCGGCGAATACCTCGACGGCACCGGCCCCGGCGCGAGCGTCGGCGCGGTGCGCACGCCGGACGTGACGCTGATCGTCTCGGTCCCCGAGCCCGGGATCGCGACCGCGCTCGCCTTCGGCTGCGGCCTGCTCGCCCTCGCTACGAGAGCGCGAGCATCTTCTCGATCGGGATCCGCGCCTGCTTCGCGAGCTCCTCGGGGACGGTGACCCGGGGGCCGTCGTTCACGAGGCAGAGGTAGAGCTTCTCGAGCGTATTGAGTCGCATGTAGGGACAGCGATTGCAGGCGCAGCTCTCGTCGAGCCCCGGCGCCTGGTAGAGCTCTTTGTCCGGCACCCGCTTCTGGATCGCGTGGAAGACGCCGTCCTCGGTCGCGATGATCGCCGGGCGATCGGGGAACGCGACCGCGCGCTCGATGATGCCCGTCGTGCTCGCGATGAAGTCCGCCTGGTCGAGCACGGCCTGCTCGCACTCGGGATGGGCCAGCACCTCCGCGTCCGGATGCGCGAGCTTGAGCTTCGCGAGGCCCTTGGCGCTGAACTGCTCGTGGACGATGCAGGCCCCGGGCCAGACGATCAGATCATTGCGACCGGTCTCCCGCGCGACCCAGCGGGCGAGGTGGCGATCCGGGGCAAAGATCAGCTTCTCACCCTTGAAATGCTCGACCATCTTGACCGCGTTCGACGAGGTACAGATCAGGTCGCTCATCGCCTTCACCGCCGCCGACGCATTGATGTAGGTCAGGACCTTGGCGCCCGGATGGGCCGCGACGAACGCCTTGAACTCGTCCGCCGGGCAGCCGTCCGCCAGCGAGCAGCCGGCCTTCATGTCCGGCACGATCACCGGGATCCCCGGGTTCAGGATCGCCGCCGTCTCCGCCATGAAGTGGACGCCGCAGAAGACGATCCGCTCGCACTCGATCTTCTGCGCCGCGCGCGCGAGCTGGAGCGAGTCGCCGACCACGTCGGCCAGGTCCTGGACCTCCGACTCCTGGTAGTAGTGGGCGAGCAGGACGGCGCCCTTCTCGCGCTTGAGCGCGCGGATCGCCTCTTCGAGGTTCGCGGGCAGGGCCGGACTCGGAACGCGGATCGATTCGGGGGGCATCGGGGATCTCCTGCACGGGCGCCAATCGGATGCGGCCAGAGATTAGACCTCATCTCGCAATTGTCCCGGTCGCGGCTCATCCGCCTTCCCCCGGCCGCGGCGGATGCTCGATCAACAGGGTCGGGATCCCGCAGAGCGGTGCGCGGAGGCTGCAGACCCGGGTCCCCGCCTTGTGCCCCGCTCGGATCGCCGAGAGCGCGAAGCCTGCGCCCTCGAGGCGCGCGCGGGTCGCCTCGAGACCGCGCACCTTGAAGGCGAGTCCGTGGAAGGTGTCCGCGGCCTCGGCCCTCGCGGCCCGGGGCGAGCCGTGGGCCAAGGCATCCCGCTCCTCGTCGACGCGTCCACCGCTCGTCGATTGCGGCGGGAGGGCGGCGGCGAGCTCGAGGGTGACGCCGCCCAGGCGGAAGAAGAGCAGTCGCAGGCCCCGCTCGGGAAACGCGCGGTCGAGAGCGAGGCGGATGCCGAGCTCGTCGGCGAGAAAGGCGCGCGTCCGCTCGGGATCACCGGTCGCGATCACGACGTGGTCGAGGCCGATGATCCCCGCTTCGATCCGCTCGACCGCCTCGCGGCCCAAACCCGGCTCGCGGTCCGCGCCCGCGTCGGCGCCTGTCCCGTCTTCCGCGGCGCGAGCCGACTCGGCGACGAGCTCGATCGGCACCGTCGGGCTCTCGAGGGGGCCCGCCGCCAAGCGCCCAGCGTCCTCGGATCGCATGGCGAGACGAAGCCCGACGAGGCCGTCTCGGGCCGGCTCGAGCGGTGCTCCGCTCGTCCCGCGCGCCCCGCGGCCGCGCACCGCGAGCCGGGCGTTGCCCAGCCCGAAGACGGCGCAGCGCGCGCCCGGCCCGACCCGCGCCCGGCGGTCGAGCAGCCGCGCGAACGCGTCGACGGCGGCCTCGAAATCACCGACCTCGACGACGACGCTGTGGATCCCGATCAGCATGCGGCAAACATCGCACGTCTTTTTCGCTATTCCCTGTCCGCGATCGCCGGGCGGGCCGGCGAGCATGCGGATCGGCCGAGGCCGCCCGGAGGATCGTCGTGATGGGGGTGCCGCGGCGCAGCGGGGTCGGAAGAGGGGTCCTCGCCATCGCCGCGGGCGCGCTGATCGGCCTCGGGCTCATCTTCTTCACGCATCGGGAGGACCTGCGCCGGACCGACCGGCGGATCGAGATCGCGGTCAACGGGGTACCCATCCGGCTGGCCCGCGACCTCCAGCTCCCGACCCACGGCTTCACGCTCCAGATCGTCTTCACGCCCCCGCCGGACCCCGCCCGGCGCCCCGCCCTCGTCGTCGAGCTGCGCGAAGAGCGCACCGGCAAGACCCTCGAGATCCAGGACGACCTGATCTACCGCGACGGCTACGCGACCTTCGCGGTCCCCGAGGCGCTCGGCGTGCGCGAGGGCCTGATCGCGGTGCGCGCGCGCGCGACGTTCGCCGACGGGACCTCGGCCGAGGATTGGCGCCGTTTGCGGATCCGGGGCTTCTTCGGGGGGCCGCCGATCGGCGCGCGGCAGATCACCCATTTCGACTTCGGCGTCGATCGCGATGGCGACGGCCGCCCCGATTTCGAGCGCGACCTCGAGGCGATGGGCCTCGGCGAGGCCGGCCGCCCGGAGCTGGCCCACGACCTCGCATCCCGCGTCGCCGAACGCGCCCTCGCCCGGGTCCTGCGCGCCTACGATGCGAGCGACGATCCGAACCGCACGGGTTTGCCGCGGGACCCGGTCGCCGTGCGTTTCCAGCTCGGCGCGTCCGAGCGGATGGCGGACCGCCCGTACACGACGCGCATCTGTGTCGGCGGCCGGGACCCGGCTCAGCCGGGCTCCGTCGGCCACGTCCGCTTCGATGCGCGCAACGCGCGGCGTTCGAGCGACGAGTGCATGGGCAAGCAGACCGCCGGGCTCTTTCCCGCGGAGCTCGCGATCTACCGCGAGGCGGCCCTCTACCGCGAGGTCCTCGGCCCCTTCGATCCGGCGATCGGAGGCGTCCCCTTCGGCCGCGACGATGCGGAGCGCCCCGCCGGCGATGCGGCCGCCCCGGGTCCGCGAGCGGAAGAGCTCGCGCGGGCGATCGAGGTCGTCGGCGACGTGCTCGGAACGTTGATGGCCCACGAAGCGGCCCATACCCTGGGCCTCGTGCCGCCCGGCCGCCCCGCCTTCGGCCTCTTCGGGGGCACCGTCGGCGAGGAATACGCCCACGCCGTCGGCCCCGACGGCGAGACGAGCCCGGCGCCTTCGCTGATGGATCGCGGCCGCAGCCTCTCCTTCGAGGCGCTCGCCGGCGCAGGTGAAGCCGGCGAGCTGCGCTTCCGCCCTCTCGAGTACGCCTATCTGCGCGACCGGGTCGTGCTCCAGAGCGACGCGCGCAATCCGTATCCGGATCCCCCGGAAGCGCCGCTCGAGTGACGCCTCGGATGCCGCGGCCGGGCGGTCGGGGCGCGGTCGCGCGGCGGCGCCGCTAGAGATCCCAGAAGAAGTCCTTGTTCGTGAGGCCTTCGTCTTCGTCGCTCGCGACGCGCTCCTCGCGCTCCTCGGGCGAGAGCAGGTCGTCGCCGCTCTCGATCCGATCGACGAGCTCCTCGAGATCCCGCGTCTCGTTCTCCCAGTAGTCGTCGGTCCCGAAATGGGGGAACGCGTCGGGGAAGGCCGGATCGTCCCAACGCCGGGCGATCCAGCCCGCGTAGAACACGAAGCGGAATCCGCGCAGGGGCTCGATCAAATCGAAGCCCCGCTCGTCGAAGGGCCGGAAGGTCCGATAGGCGTCGACCAGCAATCGCCGCTGGCGGTCCGCCTCGACGTCGCGACCGGGGATCAGCATCCAGACGTCCTGCACCGGCGGCCCGACGACCATGTCGTCGAAGTCGAGGAAGAACCAGCCCGCCTCGCCGAGCAGCAGGTTCCCGCGGTGGCAATCGCCGTGGATGGGTTGCAGCGCGAGCCCGTGGCTCCGCTCACGGTAGGTCTCGACCAGCGACTCGACCGCCCGCCGATAGCGCTCGCGACAGGACGGGGGCAGCCAGTTGCCCCGCTCGAGCAGCGCGAGCGCTTCGAGAGGCACGGATTCCGCGTCGAGCGTCCGCCGATGCGGGGCTCCGACGTCCGCCGCGATCGCGTGGATGCGGGCGAGCAGGCGCCCGAGCACGCCGATCTGGTCGTCGGAGAGCTCGTCGGGGGAGCGGCCGCCGGTGCGCCGCCAGAGGGCGTAATGCATGTCGAGGGTCGAATGCAGCGTCTGGCCGTCGGGAAAGGCGATCGGGGCGCAGACCGGAATCTCGGCGGCAAGCAGGGCGTCGAGCAGGCGGTGCTCGTCGAGAATCGCCTCCCGCGACCAGCGGCCGGGCCGATAGAATTTGGCGACGAGATGCTCGCCGCTGTCGAGCCGCACGTCGTAGACCCGGTTTTCGAGGGCGTTCAGCGCGAAGCAGTGGCCCGACGGTTCGAAGCCGCCGGCGGCGACCGCGGCGAGCACGCGCTCGGGCGAGAGGCGGAAGAAGGACTCGTTTCGGGGGGTCGACATCGGCGCAGCATACCGCGCAGGGGCGCGTTGCCAGCCGGCGAAGATTGCTCCCGGAAGATCGTTTCGATAGTTTTTTCGCGCACTTAGAAAGCCCTCGGCCCGGCGGCCGAGGCTCGAGGTCGTCTCCGTGTCCCCTCGTCCCGACTCCCGCGCGGACTCCCGCCCGGTCTCCCGCCCGGAAAAGCCCTGGCTCTTCCGCACCTACTCCGGCCACTCCTCCGCCCGCGCCAGCAACGCGCTCTATCGCAGCAATCTCGCGAAGGGCCAGACGGGCCTCTCGGTCGCCTTCGATCTCCCGACCCAGACCGGGTACGACTCGGACCATCCCCTCGCCCGCGGCGAGGTCGGCAAGGTCGGCGTTCCGATCTGCCACATCGACGACATGCAGACGCTCTTCGACGCGATCCCGCTCGAGCAGATGAACACGTCGATGACGATCAACGCGACGGCGGCCTGGCTGCTCGCCCTCTACGTCGCGACCGCCGAGCGCCAGGGCGGAAGCGCGCGCAAGCTCCGCGGCACGACCCAGAACGACATCATCAAGGAATATCTCTCGCGCGGGACCTTCGGCTTCCCGCCCGAGGCCTCGATGCGCCTGACCAGCGAGATCGTCTCCTACACCGTCGCGAACGTCCCGGACTGGAACCCGATCAACGTCTGCTCCTACCACCTGCAGGAGGCCGGGGCGACGCCGGTGCAGGAGATCGCGTTCTCGATGGCGAACGCGATCTCGCTGCTCGACTCTCTACGGGCCTCGGGCGATCTACGGGCCTCGGGCGATCTACGGGCCTCGGGCGACCTGCGGGCCTCGGGCGACCTGCGCGACGCGGATCTCGCGAAGGTCTTCGGGCGCATCTCCTTCTTCCTGAACGCGGGCATCCGCTTCGTCGAGGAGATGTGCAAGTGCCGCGCGATGACGGCGCTCTGGGAGGAGATCGGGCGGACGCGCTACGGCATCACGGACGAGAAGATGCTGCGCCTGCGCTACGGCGTTCAGGTCAACAGCCTCGGGCTCACCGAAGCCCAGCCCGAGAACAACATCGTCCGCATCGCCCTCGAAGCCCTCGGCGTGACGCTGTCCCAGCGCGCCCGCGCCCGCTCGCTCCAGCTGCCGGCGTGGAACGAGGCCCTCGGCCTGCCGCGGCCCTGGGATCAGCAGCTCTCGCTGCGCACGCAGCAGATCCTCGCCTACGAGACCGACCTGCTCGAGTACGACGATCTCTTCGACGGCTCCCACGTCGTCGAGCGACGAACCCGCGAGCTGATGGACGCGGCCCGTGCCGAGCTCGAGAACGTCCTCGCCATGGGGGGCGCCGTCGCCGCCGTCGAGAACGCCTACATGAAGCAGAAGCTCGTCGAGAGCCATACCGCGCGGATCCGCGCGATCGAGTCCGGCGCCCTCACGGTCGTCGGCGTCAACGCCTATCGGGAAACCGTCGAGTCGCCGCTGGTCCAGGCCGGCACGTCGTCGATTCTCAAGGTCGACGAGTCGGCCGAGCGCGCCCAGATCGAGTCGCTGCGCGCCTTCCGCAGCCGCCGCAACGCCGCCGAGGTCGCGACGGCGATCCGCCAGCTCGAGGACGCGATCCGCGCCGGCCAGAACATCATGCCCCCCTCGATCGCCGCCGCGAAGGCCGGCGTCACGACGGGCGAGTGGACCGAGGTCCTGCGCCGCGTCTTCGGCGAGTACCGCGCTCCGACCGGCGTCGCCGCGAGCAGCGCTGCGGCCGCGAGCCCGGCGGACAGCCAGGTCCGGGAGCGCGTCGACGCGCTCTCGCAGCGCCTCGGGCGGCGGCTCAAGATCCTGGTCGGCAAGCCCGGCCTCGACGGGCATAGCAACGGCGCGGAGCAGATCGCCGTCAAGGCGCGCGACGCGGGCATGGAGGTCGTCTACGACGGCATCCGACTCACACCCGAGGAGATCGTGCAGTCGGCCCGCGACGAGGGCGTCCACGTCGTCGGCCTCTCGATCCTCTCGGGCTCCCACGGCGTGCTCGTCGTCGACGTCGTCGAGCGCATGAAGGCGGCGGGGCTCGGGGCGATTCCCGTCGTCGTCGGCGGCATCATCCCGCCGGAGGACGCGCGGGCCCTCGAGCGGGCCGGTGTGCGCCGGGTCTACACGCCGAAGGACTTCGACCTCGCCCGCATCATGGGCGAGATCGTCGACGTCGTCGCCGAGGCGAATCGAGCCGCATGAGCGAAGGCGCCGAATCGCCGTCGGAGCTCGCGGCCCGGGTGAAGGCGGGCGATCGCGGTGCCGTCGCCCGCGCGCTGAACCTCGTCGACGATCGCCGAAGCGCGCGGCGCGCCGACGCGCTCGTCCTGCTCGACGCCCTCGAAGGACAGGGCCGCGGTCGGCGCATCGGGCTCACCGGCGCCCCCGGCGCCGGCAAGTCGACGCTGCTCGACGCGCTCGCGACGGGGCTGCGCGCCCGCGGCCGGACCGTCGGCATCCTCGCCGTCGACCCCTCGAGTCGAAAGTCCGGGGGCGCGCTGCTCGGCGATCGCTTCCGCATGGGCGCCTCGGCGCGGGACGCCGGGGTCTTCTTCCGCTCGCTCGCGGCGCGCGATCAGCTCGGCGGCCTCGCCGAGGTCGCGGGGGCGAGCGTCGAAGTGCTCGCCGCGGCCTTCGACGTCGTGTTCGTCGAGACCGTGGGCGTCGGCCAGTCGGAGGCCAGCGTCGCGGACTTCGTCGACACCCTCGTCTTCGTGGCCCAGCCGGCGGCCGGCGATCTGCTCCAGTTCATGAAGGCGGGCATCCTCGAGTGGCCCGACGTCTTCTTCGTGAACAAGTCGGATCTCGAAGGCCTCGCGACGCGCACGGCGACCGAGCTGCGCGCCGGGCTCGATCTCGGCCGCGGCGAGGATCCGGCGGATCGGCCGCCGGTGCTCTCGGGCTCCGCCCGCGACGGCGTCGGCATCGATGCCCTGATCGACGCCCTCGACGCGCATCACGCGAAGCAGGACCGCACGGGCGAATTCCGCAGGCGGCGGGAGGCCGGCCGCCTCGCGCGCATCGAGAGCGCGCTCGTGCGGCGCTACGGGCGCTTCGGGCTCGCGCGACTCGGCGGCCGACCTGCGCTCGAAGCCTTCGTCGCGGCCCATCCCGCGCGCTCGGCGGAGGGCGTGATCGATGCGCTGGGCGCGCGCTTCGAGGCGGGCTTCGCCGCGAAGTCGGAGCCCTGAACCATGGCCGGGGACGCGCCGCAGCCGCCCATCCTGATCCGCGTCCTGCGCACCGTCCTGCGCGCGCTGCTCATCGCCTTCGCCGTCGGCTTCGGCATCGGGACCTGGCTGCGCTGCACCGCCGAGCGGGCGACGCCCCGATCCCTGCCCTATCTGGGCGAGCGGACGAGCGAGGTCGGATCAGACCGTCCGGCGTGACCAGGCGACGTCGGCGACGCCGCGGCGCGCGTTCTCGTGGCGCGCGATCACGAAGAGCAGATCCGAGAGCCGATTCAGGTACCGCGTGGCGTTCTCCTCGACCGACTCGCCCGGCGTCGCCGCGAGATGGACGACCGCGCGCTCGGCCCGGCGGCAGACGGTGCGCGCGACGTGGAAGGCCGCGGCCGACGGGCTGCCGCCCGGGAGGATGAAGGTCGTGAGCGGTGCGAGCCCCGCCTCGAGGCGATCGATCAGGGCCTCGAGGGCCGCGATGTCGCCGGCGTCGACGCCGGCGACGTTCGCCTTGCGGCGATGGGCGGCGTCGGGCGTCGCGAGCGAGGCGCCGAGATCGAAGAGCGCGCTCTGGATCCGCGCGAGGAGGGGAGCGAGCTCCGCGTCGATGCCCGCGGCGATCGCGACGCCGAGCGACGCGTTCAGCTCGTCGACTTCACCGTAGGCCGAGACGCGCAGCGCGTCCTTGCCGACGCGCTCGCCTCCGAACAGATCGGTCTGGCCGGCATCCCCGCGACGCGTATAGATCTTCAAGCCTGGCTCCTCGGCCGGGGGGACGTCGATGCGTCCCGAGAGTGAAGCGGGATTCGCGGCGCACCGCGAATGCCTGCGATGCTAGGCGCGCTCGGCGAGCTCCGCGTCGACGATGCGGGCGAGCTCGTCGGCGGCGGGCGTCCGCGCGTCGGCGCGCGATGCCGACGATGACGAAACGGATGTCGAAGCCGATGCCGGCGAAGAGGTCGAAACCGACGTGGAGCCCGAAGCCGCCGGCGCAGCCGCCTGCCCGCTCGCCGCCCCGTCCTTCCCCCCGACGATGCGCGAGAGGACGACGGCCGCGATCCCGCCGAAGGCGACGAAGCCGAGCACCGGGAACACGTAGGCCCAGAGCGTGATGCCCTTCGCCGGCGGCGCGCCGAGGATCTCCTCGCCGTGGCGCTCGACCAGGATCGCGATCACCTCGTCGCGCGAGACGCCCGCCGCCTCCTGGGTCGCGATCCACTGGATCAGCTCCCCCGCCTGCGGGCTCGGGCAGGAGGCGAGCGTCCTCCCCGGACAGAAGGGGCTCATCAGCTCGCCCGCGAGGTCGTAGGCCCAGCTCGAAGTCGCAGCGGACGGCGCCGAGGGCGTCCCGGCCGGCGCAGCCCGCGCCGCGGTCGAAGTCGCGGGCTCGTCCGCCGCGCCCGCGACGAGCGCCGGCGCGCTCGCGAGCATGAGGCCGAGGATCGCGATCCAGCGGCGAGCCCGAATCAACCTCTCGCTGCGACGCTCCATCGTATCCCCCACCCTGGCCCTGCTCAGATGTTCCAATCGACGTCCATCGACTCGTCGACCAGCGCGCGGCCCTCGCTGCCCTTCACGAGCAGGCGCGGCGCCTCGGACATGACCCGCGAGCCCGGGGGCACGCTGTGGGTCAGCCAGACGTTGCCGCCGATCACGCTGCCGGCACCGATCACCGTATCCCCGCCGAGGATCGTCGCCCCGGCGTAGACCGTGACGTCGTCCTCGATCGTGGGATGGCGCTTCTTGCCGCGCAGCGCCGCGCCGTTCTTGATCGACGTCGCCCCGATCGTCACGCTCTGGTAGAGCCGGACCCGATGACCGATCACGGCGGTCTCGCCGATCACGATGCCGGTCCCGTGGTCGATGAAGAAGCGCTCGCCGATCTGCGCCCCGGGATGGATGTCGATGCCGGTCCGGTCGTGGGCGTATTCGCTCATCACACGCGGGAGCAGCGGGACCCCGTAGCCGTAGAGCTCGTGGGCGATGCGGTGGATCGCGAGCGCCCGGATCGAGGGATAGGCGACGACGATCTCGTCGTAGCCCTTGGCCGCCGGGTCCCCGTGGAAGGCCGCCTCGACGTCCAGGGAGAGCATCTGGCGCAGCTCGATCAGCCGATGCAGGAAGCGCAGCACGATCGCCCCGGGCTTCGCGGGATCGGGGAGCGTGACCTGCAGCAGCAGCTGGTAGAGCCCATCGGCGACCGCGGGCACCTCGCTGCGCAGCTCCTCGGGATCCACCCGGAAGCGCAGCAGGCGCGTCGCGCGATCGACCCAGACCTCGACCTCGTTGGGATCGAGAATCCCCCCGCACACCGTCTCCGAGAGCACCGTCTCCTCGCAGCCCGCGAGCCCGTCGACCACCTCGTCGAGCACGTCGTCGGGCACGACGAAGCGCGCGTCCTCGACGCTCGGCAGGGACGCGCTGGGGGAAACGGCTGCACGCAATTTCGGCTGGACCGGATCGCTCGCCATGGGGACGCTCCTCGGATCGATCGCGCAGGGGCCACGCATTCGGACCCGACCGCTCGGGAAGGGCGCGGGCCATAGAATGCCCCACATCGCCGCGCGCGACATCGGGCCCCGACCGCTCCCCCACCGGCTTTCGGACCGACGTCGGAACGGCGCGATCGGGTCGCGCGAGCCCGCCGATCCGGGGCTCGCCCGGAGGAAGGCGACGCGCAGCTTCAGCGCCTATCCTCGCGCCGGGTCGATGCGGGGCGGCCCCGCGCCGGCCCCCGATCCCGATCCAGGGGGCGCCTCGCGTGGGTCCGATCTTCAGCCACTCCCGGATCTCGAGCTTCGAGAACTGTCCCAAGCAGTTCGAGTTCCGCTACGTGCAGAAGATCGAGAGCGAGAGCGAATCGGTCGAGGCCTTCGTCGGCAAGCGGGTGCACGAGGTCCTCGAACGGCTCTACGAATTCGCGGGCCGGGGCCAGCTCCCCGGCGTCGAGAAGGTCGTCGACCGCTACCACAAGCTCTGGGAAGAGGCCTACGACGCGCAGCGCGTGCGGATCGTCCGCGAGGGCGCGACGCTCGGATTCTATCGCTCGCTCGGCGAGCGTTGTGTGCGCGGCTATTACCTGCGCCATTACCCCTTCGACGACGGTGAGACCCTCGGGCTCGAGAAGCGCGTCCTGTTCCCCCTCGACGACGCGGGCGAATACCGCATGCAGGGGATCATCGATCGGATCTCGCGGGCGCGGGACGGGGCCATCGAGGTCCACGACTACAAGACCGGGGCCCGCGTTCCGACGCAGCGCGCCCTCGACGAGGACCGCCAGCTCGCCCTCTACCAGATCGGCCTCGCCCGGGAGCTCGGTCTCGACCGCCCCTTCCGGCTGGTCTGGCATTACGTCGCAAAGGACGTGACGCGCATTTCGACGCGCACGCCCGAGGCGCTCGAGGCGCTCCGGCGGACGACGATCGCGAGGATCGACGAGATCCGGAGCGCGGCGGCCTATCCGCCGCGCAAGTCGGCGCTGTGCGGCTGGTGTGAGTACCGCGCGATCTGTCCGGCCTTCGAGGCCGAGCGACCCGCCGGCGCGGTCGCCGGCGCGGCGCCCCGGGGCTCGGCGACCGCCCCCGTGGAGACGGCGGCCATCCTGGACACGGCAGAGACCGCGTCGATCGCCATGCCCGAAATGCCCGCCGTCCCCGCACCGCCCGCCGCCGTAGTCGACGCCGACCCGACCCCCGCGGCCCGCCCCGAGCCCGCCGACGGCGATCAGCTCCGACTGTTGTAACGGGCGTCACGCGCCGGGCCGGAGTCCGCCCGGAATTCGGCCCCGGACCCCGTCCATCCGCCGCATCGCCTCTGCTAGCGTGATCGCATGACGCTGCGAATCGAACGCATCCCGACGCTGTCGGACAACTACACCTATCTCGTGGTCTGCGACGAGACGAGCCACGCGGCGATCATCGATGCGCCCGAAGAAGGCCCCGTCGCCCTGCGCGTCGCCCAGACCGGCGCGCAGGTGAAGCTGATCCTCTCGACCCACCATCATCCCGACCACTCGATGGCGAATCCCGAGCTCGCCGCGCGCTACGGCGTCCCCGTCTACGGCCACGTCTCCGACGCGAATCGGATGCCCGGCCAGACCAACGGCATCGACGAGGGCGACGAGATCCGCATCGGCAACCACGTCGCCCGCGTGCTCTACATCCCGTCCCACACGATGGGCCACGTCGCCTACGTCTTCGATCAGGCCCGCGCCGTGTTCACGGGCGACATGCTCTTCGCCGCCGGCTGCGGCCGGCTCTTCGAAGGCAACGCGGAGATGATGTACGACGCGCTCTGTCGCAAGCTCGCCGCCCTGCCGAACGACTATCTCGTCTACTGCGGCCACGAATACACCGAGAACAACCTGCGCTTCGCGCTCTCGGTCGAGCCCGAGAATCCGGAGATCAAGGAGCGCTACGAGGCGGTGCGCGAGCTGCGCGCGCGGGCGGCCGGCGACTGGCACGACGCGACGCCCGCGGAGATGACGATCCCCTCGACGATCGCCCTCGAGAAGGCGACGAATCCGTTCATGCGCGCGGAAGACGCGGCGGAGCTCGGACGGCGGCGCACGCTCAAGGACAACTTTTGATCGGCCCTGCGCCGGACGGCGCATGGCCTGACCAGGGCACCATCGGCCCTGCGCCCGACGGCGCATGGCCTGCGAAACGCGGCGCTGCCCGGGTCGCGCTGCTCGCGGGGCTGCTCGCGGTCGCGGCTGCGGTCGCTTGTGCGGGGGCGACGGGCGAGGCGCTGGAGGGATCGGGAGTCGGCGCGGCGCCCGCCGCGGAGCTCGTGATCGAGCACGTGCGGATCGTCTCGCCGCCGCTCGCGGTGCGCGAGGACGCGGCGATCGTCGTGCGCGGCGGGCGGATCGAGCGGATCGTGGACGGCGGGCGCGCCGGCGCGATCGCGGCCGTGCGACGGGTCGACGGCCGCGGGCGGACGGTGATCCCGGGACTGATCGACGCCCATGTCCATGTCCAGCTCGCGGCGTTCCCGGATGCGGACGCCTATGCGCACTGGGCCGCGAACGAGGGCCGGCGCTTCCTCGCCGACTACGTCCGCCACGGCTTCACGACGATCCTCTCCGTCGGCGACGCCTGGCCGGGCATCCGCATCGTGCGCGATCAGGCGAATCGGCCGGGCGAGCCCGCACCGCGGGTGCTCGTATCGGGCCCGATCCTGACGCCGCCGCGGGGCCACGGCACGATCGACTTCCCCGAATGCCACGCCCTCGCCTACTGCCGCGAGCGCGGCTTCGCGCGGGCGGTCGGCTCGGTCGAGGAGGCGCGCCGGATCGTCGCCGAGCTCGCGGACGGTGGCGTCGACGGGATCAAGATCGCCCACGACGGCAACGAGATCGCCTATCCGACGCAGGAGAAGATGGGCCGCTTCGCGCCCGGCGTGCTCGCAGCGATCGTCGAGGCGGCCCACGCGCGGAATCTGCCCGTCCGCGTCCACGCCTATCCCGTCGCCTTCGCCCGGGAAGCGGTCGAGGCGGGCGCCGACGCCCTCGTCCATGGCCCCGGACTGATCCGGGTCGGTGGCAGCGCCGAGGGCCTCGAGGCGCTCCTCGACGAGCTCGCCCGGCGCGAGGTCGGCGTCGCGACGACCCTCGCGATCCAGGGGTTCACCGAAGACGCCTGGGGCGTCCGTCGCGATCTGCCCTTCGGCCGCACCGAGCTCGTGCCCTACCTCGAGCAATCCGGCTCGATCCGGACCGCCGCCGCCGACGCGCGGCTCTTCGCCGAGCACGGCATCCCCCTCGCCTTCGGCACCGACATCATGGCGATGCGCCGCCCGGGCGAGGCCGCCGCTCTCGAATTCGCCCGCCTGCGCGAGGCGGGTTTCTCTCCGACGCAGTCCCTCGAGATCGCGACGGGAAATGCCGCCCGCTTCGTCGGGAAGGCCGACGAGCTCGGCTCGATCGAAGCGGGCAAGCTGGCCGACCTCGTGGTCGTGGCCGCGGATCCGCTCGCGAACCCCGACTTCCTCGAGCGCGTCGACCTCGTCGTCAAGCAGGGCGTCGTCGTCTGGGAGTTCGGGAGATGAAGACGGACGCACGCGGCATTCCGATCGGCGCGACGACGACGATCGTCGGCCATCGCGTCGGCTTCCACGAGACCGATGCGATGGGCATCGTCCACCACGCGAACTACCTGCGCCATTTCGAGAACGCCCGGGTCGCCTGGCTCGAGACCCACGACCGCGCCTACACCGAGTGGATCGGCGCCGATCTCCACTTCGCCGTGACCCGCGTCGAGGTCGACTATCGCAGACCCGCTCGCTTCGACGACCGGATCGAGATCACGACCTGGCTCGAGCGGGTCGGCGGGGCGTCGCTCGCGATGGGGTACGTGATCCGGTGTCGGGACGAAATCCTCGTCCTCGGCCGGACCGAGCACGCCTCGGTCGACGGGCAGGGCCGGGTCCGGCGGATCCCGCGCGCGGATCGCGAGCGTCTGGCCGGCAAGGCGCTCGGCGCCTAACGCGGACCGGGCGTCCGGCCGCCGCGCAGGAATCGGGTCAGATCCGCGACGCGCAGCCGCAGCTCGCGCTCGAACCACGCGGTCGTCGACTGGATGATCTCGAGGGCGTCGCCCTGACCCGACCAGTTCGCCCGCACGACGTCGGGATGGACGTGGTTCACGAGGCGCGACAGACACGCCGCGACGACGAAGAGATCGTCGAGCAGCCCGACCGGCCCGATCACGAGCGCTGGCAGCAGATCGATCGGCGAAAGGACGTAGGCGATGCCGCCGACGGCGATCGCCTTGTCGACCAGGGGGACCCGCCGATCGCGCAGGAGCCGTCCGAGCAGGACCGTCAGGTCGGGCAGGAAGAGCAGCACGTCGCCTGCACCGGTCGTCGCCCCCGCCCGCACCGGCACGAGCCGTTCGCGCAGGCGGTCGTAGAGCCTGCGCTCGCGGGGATTGAGCTCGATCGTGATCGGCCCCTCGCTCATCAGTCGCTCCCGAGCTCGCGCCCGCCGCCCATCTCCCGCAGCGTGCGTTCGACGTCGCCGTCGGTACCGACCCCGAGCCGCTTCGGCCCCGGCGGCGGCAGCGGCTGGCTCGCGCGGAGCAGCCCGATCTGCGGCCGGCCGTCGAGCTTCTCGTCGAGGCGCAGGCCGAGCAGGCGAGCGATCGTCGGTGCGACGTCGACGAGGGCGAGCTCCGGCACCCGAATCTGCTCGCGCACCCCCCGCCCCCAGGCGACGAAGCCGACGGCGCCATCGCCGGCTTCGCGCGAAGGCAGCCCCCCCGCGGCGCTGCGCACCTCGGAGGGCCGGAGCAGCGGCCCCATCAACGCGTTGCCGAAGCCGTAGCCCGGACGCGCCGCGAGGCCGAACCAGGCCTGGGGATCGGCACCGCCCGCCGCGAGCTCGGCCGCCGGCACGACCTCGAAGGCCCCGCTGCGCGCCGCCTCGGCGTCGAGCACGCGGCGCGCGGCGACGGCGCTCTCGGCGTCCTTGGCGAAGAGATAGGCCGAGCGGCCGTGGGAGCGCGTGAGGGCGAGCCAGCTGCGCACGCCCGTCTTCGAGCGCGGATCGCGGCCGATCAGGTTCTCGCGGACGAGCGCGGTGTTGGGGGCGATCTCCGTATGGACGGGGCGGTGGGCGACGTCGCCGACGACGACGATCGCCGTGTCGACGAGGCGTTCGGCGGCGCCGAGGCAATCGACGAGGCGCCCGATGCGGGCGTCGGCCCGGGCGAGGGCGAGGGCGTGCTCATGGGAGCCCTGGCCATGGGCGGCGACGACGGCGGCGGGCTCGACCAGGCGGATCAGCCAGAGCGAGGGGTTGCGCTCCGAAGCGGCGACCCGGCAGCCGAGCTCGACGAAGGCGGCATCGCGCTCGCCGACGGTGGGCCAGCTCGAGAGCGTCCGCTTCGTGCCGACCGCGTCCTTCGGTGTCGCCTCGAGCTGCTCGCGGGCGATCGCCTCGAGGTCGGAGACGAGCTGCGGGGTCGAGCGCGTGCGCAGCTGGCCGAGCCAGGTCCCCGCCGACGGATCGGGCTCGACGTCGGGGACGAGCAGCTCGACGCGCGCCCCGACGGTCGTGGGCCAACCGAAGGCGAGCACGCCGCGGCCGAGAGCCGCATCCCAGAGCGTCGTCGCCTTCAGGAGTCGACTGTCGTGATACGGCAACGCACGCTGACCCGCTGGATCGAGGGCCTCGTCGGCGACGATGCCGTGTCGATCGGGGCGAAGCCCCGTCACGAGCGTCGCATGCGAAGCGTAGGTTGAGCCCGGCGCCGGCGGCCACGCCCGCAGCCCCGTCACGCCCTCCGCCGCGAGCCGCCCGAGCACGGGCATGCGCACCGACGCGTCCGCCGACGCCGAAGCGGCGTCCGCGGACCCGACTGCGAAGCCCGCCGATCCGAGCGCGTAGCCCGCCGGTCCGAGCGCGAAGCCCGCCGGTCCGAGATAGTCGCTGGATTCGAGCCCCGCGATCGTGATCAGCACGACACGACTCGGCGCGCCCGCCTCGCGCAGCGCCCGCAGCCGGGTCTGCGGCGCGGGCGAGGCCCCGCGCTTCTCCGGCGAGGCCCCGGCACAGGCGAGCGCCAGGCACGCCCCGATCAGCACGAGACCCGTCTTCAATCCGGCTCCTTCTCGACGACCCGATCCCGAAGGTCCGTCCGTTCACGGCACGCTCCGGCTCGGACGCCCCGTGCCCCGCGGCCGTTCCGGCCCCGGCGCCGCACGAGGCCGCAATCGCGGCGACCGGGCGCGCAGGCGAGACCATGACACAGGAACCTCCGACCAGCATGAGTCCGGGCTTCCCCCGCGTCCCGCTTCGGGAATTCGGGCGAGGGGCGGTGCGCAGGATGGCGCCGAAGGGGGCCAGCGCCGGCGATCTCGCCTAACTTCCGCCCGCGTCGGCCCCGCGCCCGTCCGACGCGCCGACGCGAACGGACAACGCGAACGAGAGAAGCTGCGCCATGGAGCCGTCCGCCCCGTTCCAGGAAATCCAGATCCCGCTCCCCGAGCCCGTCCACGGCCTGTCCCAGGTGCGCGGCGTGATGGGCGTGCCCGAGTGGTGGCCGACCGGGGAGCGCGTCGCCGTCGTCTTCGCCCACGGCGGCGGGAGCGACCTCGACGACCCGCTGATCGTCGCCGTCTGTCGCGCGCTCACGGCCCGCAGCTTTCTGACCCTGCGCTTCAACTTCCCCTTCGCCGAAGCCGGCATGCGCAGCAGCGCGGACTCGCCGAGCGTGCTCGAGCGCGGCTACCGCGCGGCGCTCGCCGCGATCGGACGCGACCCGTCGGCGCTGCCGGCGCGGCTCTTCCTCGGCGGCATCGGTCTCGGCGCGAAGGCGGCGGCGAGCCTGGCCGCCGATCCGGTCCATGTCGACGGCCTCTTCCTGCTCGGCTTTCCGCTCCATCCCCAGGACAAGCCGGATCACGCCGATCCCGAGGCGTTGTTCCGGACGACCTCGCCGATGCTCTTCGTGCAGGGCGAGCGGGATCGGCGCTGCGACGGCGCGGCGCTGCGGAAGGCCCTGCGGCGGGTCGGTGCCCCGATGGAGCTCTACGACGTCGCGGAGGCCGATTCGAATTTCCGCGTGCCGCGGCGCTCGACCCGCACGAACGAAGAGATCCACGCCGAGGTCTTCGGCGTGCTCGCGAACTGGATGGCGCGCCGGCTGCGCGCGTAGGCTAAAGACTCGGGCCGAGGCATCGACCCGGGCCGCCGGCCCCTCCGAGGACGACCGCATGACGACCGCGAACGATCTCTACTTCGTGCAACAGCTCGTGGGCGACATGCAGAACTTCGCCTACCTGATCGGCAGCCGGAGCGCGCGCCAGGCCTACGTCGTCGACCCCGCCTGGAACGTGCAGGGCCTGCTCGACCGGGCTGCGAAGGACGGCGTCGAGATCGTCGGCGCGCTCGTCACCCACTACCACCAGGACCACGTCGGCGGCGAGATCTTCGGCCACCGCATCGAGGGCGTGGCCAAGCTGCTCGAGCTCGCCCCGATGCCGATCCACGTCCAGAAGCACGAGGCGAAGGGCGTGATGCAGGTGACGGGGGCCTCGGCGAAGGATCTCGTCGCCCACGAGGGCGGCGACCTGCTCGAGCTCGGCGCGGTCCGCGTCCAGCTGATCCATACGCCGGGCCATACGCCGGGCAGCCAGTGCTTCCTCGTCTCGGAGCGCTCCGCCGCCGGGCCGCAGGCGGGCCAGCTCGTCGCCGGGGACACCCTCTTCCTCGACAGCTGCGGACGCGTCGATCTCCCCGGCAGCGATCCGCGGGCGATGTACGAGAGCCTGGCCTCCCTGCGCAAGCTGCCCGACGACACGACGCTCTTCCCCGGCCATCTTTACTCCCCCGAGGGCCACGACGCCCTGGGCAACCAGAAGCGCACGAATCCCTACCTGAACGCCACCAGCGTCGAGCACTTCCTCGAGCTGATGGGGTACTGAGCCGGCGGCGCTCGGGACATCGGGTCACGCCCGCGCCGTGGCGGCCCGCGGCGGCCAGCGGCGCGCCGATTCCGGCCCCGGCGCCCCGAATCGTTGCGTTGAAATGGGCACCCCCCGGCTGTAGAGTCCGCCGCGTTCGAAAGCCCGGCCATCCGCGTCGGGTTACTTGCGAATAACCGCTTCAATTCCCTATCGGAGGCTCGCCCCCATGAAGGTCATGGTGTGCCTGAAGCAGGTGCCCCATCAGGACGCACGTCTCGACGTGAAGGCCGATGGCTCCTGGATCCAGGAAGACAACATCAAGTTCGAGATCAACAGCTACGACACCTACGCCGTCGAGGAAGCCCTCCGGATGAAGGATAAGTCGGGGGCCGAAGTCGTCGTCGTGTCGATCGGTCCGGACCGCGTCACCCAGGCCCTGCGCACCGCCCTCGGCATGGGCGCGGACCGCGCGATCCACGTCAACGATCCCGCGGCGATCGGCGCCGACGCGCTCGGGACCGCCAAGATCCTCGCCGCGATCGCGAAGGCCGAGAGCGCCGACGTGATCTTCGCCGGCCTCATGGCCGACGACGGCAACGGCGCCGCGATCCCGCCGATGGTGGCCGAGCTGCTCGACATCCCGTCGGCGACCGGCGTGCTCGCGATGAACGCGGACGGCGGCACGATCAAGGCCGAGCGCGAGCTCGAGGGCGGCGCTCTCGAGGTCGTCGAGATGCCGCAGCCGTGCCTGATCGCGATCCAGAGCGGAGCCAACCAGGTCCGCTATGCGTCGCTCAAGGGCATCATGCAGGCCAAGAAGAAGCCGGTCGACGTGAAGAGCCTGGCCGACCTCGGCCTCGCGGGCAGCGTCGGCGGCGCCAACAACAAGACGGCCATCAAGAAGATCTACGTGCCGAAGAAGGGCGATTCCGCCGAGATCCTGAAGGGATCGACGGACGAGATCGTCGCCCAGCTCGTCACCAAGATCAAAGAGCTCGGCCTGCTCTGATCGACGGGGTCGCCACAGGCGCCCCCGTCTGGAAGGCGGAGTCCGAAGTCGCATAGCCGGGCCTGAGGCCCGACCAAGGAGAAAGCGATGGGAACCATCCTCGTCGTTGCAGAGATTTCGAAAGGCGCGATCCGCGAGGCTTCCTACGAGCTCGTGGCCATCGCGCGCGAGCTGGCCACCGCGGGTGGCCATCAGGTCAATGGTCTCGTGATCGGCTCGGGCGTGGGCGACCTCGCCAAGGCCTTCGCGAGCAAGGGCGCGGGCAAGACCTACGTCGTCGATTCGGCGGCGGCCGCGAACTTCAACCCCGAGGTGTACGGCAAGGCGATCAAGGCCGCGGCGAAGGCCGCGGGCGCGTCGCTCGTCCTGATCTCGAACACGCCGACCGGCTGGGACGTGGCACCGCGGGTCGCCGCGGGCCTCGACTGCGCCTTCGTGTCGGACTGCTTCAAGGCGACGGCCGCGGGCACGGACTTCTCGGTCGTGCGCCGCGTGGTCAACGGCAAGCTCGACGCGGAGGTCACGGCTTCGGGCCAGACCGTCGCGACGATCCAGCCCGGTGCGGTCTCGGCCTTCGCCGGCTCGAGCGACGGGGCGACGGAAGCGCTGTCGGTCGAGCTCGGCGCGAAGTCGAAGTTCGTCGAGATCAAGGTCTCGCAGTCGACCGGCGTCGACCTGACGAAGGCCGACGTGATCGTCTCTGGGTGGCCGCGGTGTCGGCGCGCCGGAGAAGTTCCCGGAGGTCATCCAGCCGCTGGCCGACGCGCTCGGCGGCGCGATGGGCGCCTCGCGGCCGGTGGTCGACGCGGGCTGGCTGGACCATCCCTACCAGGTCGGCTCGTCCGGCCAGGTCGTCGCGCCGAAGCTCTACATCGCGGCGGGCATCTCGGGCGCGATCCAGCACCTCGTCGGCATGAAGGCCTCGAACTTCATCATCGCGATCAACAAGGATCCCGATGCCCCGATCTTCGAGGTCGCGAACATCGGCGTCGTCGCGGATCTCTTCGAGATCGTGCCGGCGCTGACCGCGGCGGTGAAGGCGGCCAAGGGCTAGGCCAGCGGGCCGAGCAGCGGTCGAAGGATCTGGAGGGGCTCGGCGCTCAGGCGCCGGGCCCCTCTCTTTTGGGGTCGCACCGCATCACACCTCCCGGGCGCGCCGCCCGCCCCGGTCGACGTCGTACGCCGATCGAGGCGCTCGATCCCAGTGCCGCTCTCGGCACGAATCCGTCATTCTCTCTTCAGATCGGCTTCTCGGCCCCGAGTACGACGCACGAGAACCGGAGGGCATGACCGTGAAGTGGATCCCGCGCGCGACGATCCTGGCTCTCTGGGTGCTTTCGGGCTGTGCACCGGCGCCGACCGGGTCGAGCGACTCGATGCGCCCGCTCTATTCGATCGACGGATTGAGACGGGTCGAAATCGCGGTTCCCGGCGTCCTCGAGCTGCGAGAGAACCACGGGATCGGAAGCTACGACGCCCTGATGCTTCCGCCGGCGAACCTGCGTTACCGCCAGGATTCCCAGCGCCTGACCTACGACGCCAGGGAGATCTTCCTCTCCGTGCTCCACCAGACCCTCGTCGATGCGACGAAGGCCGCCTCGATCCCGATCGTGAGCGAGCCCGGCCCCTGCGTGATGGAGATCGAGTTCGACGTCGTCCGGATGTTCATCGACGTGTCGGAGCGCTCGAAGCAGATCGCGGATCTGATCCTCGTCATGCAGTTCCGGGATTCCGCCAGCGGCGACATCCTCTTGCGCTATGCGACCCGGAACCAGATCGCGACCGGGGGACCGGACATCCCGAACCGGGATCAGCTCCGCAAGGGACTCGTCCAGATCATGCGAAACATGGACCTCTCGGGTCCGCTGCGGGGCGCTGGGCTCGCGGACGACGAGATCTCGCCCGAGTGCAAAGGCACGCTCGCTGCGATCGGACGGGCGGCCCAGCGCAAGCGCCTCCAGGAGTGAAGTCCCTCGAAGCGGACCTTCGATCTCCTGTTCGGCCGGACATGAGCGGATCGGACGCGAAGAGGCGCTTTCACGCCCTCACGGTCGACGACCGCCCGCTTCGCCGACGCCGGCCAGCGAAGCCCGAGAGCGCGCCGATTCCGCTCGCCAACGCGGCCGCGAAGCCGGGCTCCGGCACGTTGTCGACTTCGCCGAGAACGGCGTACCGCTCGCCCTCTTCTTCGTACAGCTCCCAGATGATCACGTCGGGACTCGCCGGCGGCGTCGACACGAAGCTCGTGTCGTTGAAGGGGTTGCTCGTGATGTACACGTACTGGATTCCCCACTCGATGGAACGGGCGGGGGTTCCCGTGGTCGTCGAGCTCGACACGGTCCACGTGTCGATGGTGTCGCCCATCGTCCGCTCGAAGCCGAAGAGCGCGGCGCGTTCGACGCCGCCTTCATCCAACACCTCGTCGTCCACGACCAGGACCGCCGACGTGTCTCCGAGCGTGACCTCACCGATCCCGGCGATGCTCCCGGCGCCATCGGAGAACGAATAGACCGTCGCCTCCGGCGGAAAAGGCGTCGCCGTGCAGGTGGCCCCACAGCTGTTCGGAAAATGAAGGCTGCCGCCGAACGGCGTCGAGCCCTCGGAGCCGCCGGAATAGATCCCCGTGCCCGAGTCGGACTCGATCCGGAGCAGCGTCCCGGACCAGCCGAGGTCCCCTGCCGCTGCGCCCGAGGAAAAGCCCAACCCCAGAATCGAACCCACGATCACCGCAATCATCCGGTCCAGCCGCTTCATTTCAGCCTCCGTCGTCTCAACTCGCCCTGGACAGGGTATAGGCGATCCACCCCGATCCGTAAGGTGGCGATCTCGGTCGGTCCCGGGCTCATCCGGGTTGCGACGTCGGAGGAGCCCGACGGCGACGCCCTGCCCGATGCCGGCGACGACCATCGGATTGCGGAGGACCCGATAGGGACCGAGCACGACGAGCTCGCGCGGGTAGTCGAGCGGAATCGGAGTCCCGCGCCCGTGGATCGCCATCGTCGCGCTGCTCGCGAGACCGAGGGATCCGCAGAGCGCGAAGAGCGTCATGGCGATGCCTGTCTGGCCCGCTAAGACGAACCGCCACCCGGCGATGGGGAGCATATCCTCCGCCCGGAGGAGCGCCGACGGCAGCACGAACAGAAAGACGGTCCAGAAGAGCACGATCTGAAGCACGGTCTTGGCCAGATTTCGCGCCGCCGGCGCCACGCGCGCCTCTCGTCCGCGAAACCTCACCCCTCGACGCCTCCGCCGAAGCGCCGCGAGCAGCCCCGTCGCGACGAAAATCGCGTCCGCCGGCGCGAACGCGAACAGCCCCGCCTCAGCCCACCGGCTCCGCCGCACGCACACGCACCGGCACGTTGCTCATGCGCGGCTGGCCCGTATAGCGATCGACGTCCTGGTCGACGCGCAGGAGCCTGCCCGCGTTCGTGCCCCGCTCGCGGACGTGTTTGTCCTGATTCCCCGGCAGTCCGCCGAAGGAGGCGACCATCGAGACGAGGCCGGGCCGAAGCGTCTCGTCCGGCTCGACGATCGCGAGCATCGAGCCCGACTTCGACTCGAGCTCGACGAGATCGCCCTTCGAGAGACCTTCACGATCGAGGTCGTCCGGATGCATGAAGGCCGGGTTGTAGGGCCACTTGCTGCGCAGCCCGTCGAGATCCTGCCCGTTCGAGTTGAAGGTATGGATCATGCGCCGGCAGATGAGGCGGTACGGGAATCCGTCGGCCTCGCCGACGATGTCGAGCGCCGACGCCACGGCGGCGAGGTCCGCGAGCATCTCGGGGTTGCCGACGTCGAGGCGTCCCGTCCAGCCGGGCTCGCGCTCGGCGACCACGACCTCCGGTGCCGGGAAGAAAGCACCGTGGGGATGCTGCTTGACCTCGTCGAGCGGCACGCGGGCGTTGCGGGTCAGGATCGCGAAGAGCTCGTCGTGGGTCGGACGCCGCTTCATGTCGAGGGCGACACGCTGCGCCGGATCGCCGGGGGCGCCGGTCGCCGTCGCGGGCGCAATCGAGAGCGGTAGCCCCATGCGCCGGGCGAGCTCGTAGAAGAAGACCCATTCCTCGACGACCTCGGCGCCGCGGGGCGGATCCGCGATCGCCGGCGTGTACTGGGCATGGGCCTCGCGGTGGCCGAAGCCGGCGCCGTAGAAGGTCAGCTGGTCCTGCACCAGCGTCATGCCCGGCATCTCGAGGGGCACCTTCGGCGCGATCACGTAGTCGGCGAGGCTCGCGGTCGCCGAGCGCTTGATGTCGATCTGCACGAGCAGATCGAGCTGCTCGAGGGCGCGCACGGTCAGCGCCTGGTCCGGGATCGCCGACGCGGGATTTCCGCCGACGGAGAGGAGCGCGCGAACCTGCCCCTCGCCTTCGAGCAGGATCTCCTCGGCGAGGGCCGAAGCCTGAAGACCGCCGTCGCAGTTCGCGAGGCCACGGACCCGGAGCTTCTCGCCGTAGCCGTAGCCCTTGCGCGGGGGCGCGGCCTGGGCGATCGCCGGAAAGGGCGGCGAGAGCGTGCCCGGGTTCGGGACACGCTCGCCAGCCCGGCTCCACTGACCGCAGACGGTATTGAGCGCGAGCAGCAGATATTCGAAGAGCGTGCCGCGGCCGTTGAAGTTGGGCCCCGTCCCGGCGGTCGCGACGCCGCGGCCGCCGGCGAAGAGCCGGGCCGCCTCCACGAGATCGGCGGCGCGCACGTCCGCGCGGCGCGCGACGCGCTCGGGCTCGAAGGGCGCGACGGCGGCGCGCAGGGCTTCGAGCCCGTCGACGTGGTCGCGCAGGAAAGCGGCGTCGTGGCGCTCTTCGCGCAGGATCACGTTCAGCATCGCCGCGAGCAGCGGCACGTCCTCGCCCGGTCGGCACTGCAGATGGACGTGGGCGCGGCGGGCGACCTCGGTCCGCCGCGGATCGATCACGATGAAGCGCATGCCGCGGCCGACGGCGTCGGTCAGCTCGCGGCCCGGATTCGCGAGCGGCAGCCCGCCCGCCATCGTGGCGGTCGGATTCGTCCCGACGAGCAGCGCCACAGTCCGGTCGTCGAAGGCGGGCGGCGGCGCGAGCCAGGTCCCGTGCAGCGCCTGCGCCACCGCCTTGCCGGGCTGGTCGATCGAGTTCGACGTGAAGACCATCGACGAGCCGATCGCCTCCATGAACGAGAGCGCGATCGGCATCGTCGCGGGATTCGCGATGCTGTAGGTCCCGCTGTACATCGCGATCGCGCGCGGCCCCCGCGTCACGAGGATCTCGCTGAGTCGCAGGGCGATGTCTTCGATCGCCTCCGCGCAGGGCACCGGCCGATGGGAGCCGTCGGGCATGCGCTTCTGGGTCCGGAGCAATCGGTCCGGATGCCCCCACTGGTCGGGGAGCTGCTGACCCTTCACGCAGCAGAAGCCGCGATAGGCGGGGTTGTCGCGGTCGCCGCGGACGCGAAGCGGACGGCCGTCCTCGACGTCGACGAGGATGGCGCAGCCGGCGTGGCAGAAGCGGCAGACGGAGGGCACGGTGGTCGGCATGGGCGGACGGCTCCTGGGGTTGGCGGACGGGGACCCGGTCCGGATGCTAGACGAATCGGGGCGGGTCGAGTCCAGCGCCGTCGATCCTGCGAAGCCCGATGGGGGTTCGCCGGATCGGGTCGATCCCGAAGCCTCGCCGGGGGGAACCATCGATCACCGGGTTCGTGTTCGGCCGCGCAACGGACTCGGCGTTCGAATTGAAAGCCTTCTCGTCGAAAGGCCTGCTCGGATTCCGCGCGCGACCCCGCGATCCCGATTCAGTCTCCTGCCCTCGCGGCCGAGACGGCATCGCAGCCGAAGGAGATCCGCATGCATCGTCCGACCCGTTCGACCCTCCTGTTATTCCCTCTCCTCGTATCGTCCGCTCCCCCCGCCGGCGCCGATCAGGTGATCGCCGACGACATCATCGTCCAGGGCAGCAACTGCGTGGGCACCGGCTGCGCGCCCAACGTGGCCTTCGGCTTCGACACGCTCCTCCTCAGCGGCGACGTCCTGCGGATCCAGTTCGCGGACACGAGCAGCACCTCCGGTTTCCCGACCACCGACTGGCAGATCACGGCCAACGACGACGACGCGGTCGGGACGGAGAGCCATTTCTCGATCGAAGACCTCGACGCCGGAACCGTGCCCTTCACCCTCGAAGCGGGCGCCCCGACCGGCTCGGTCCACGTCGCGAACGACGGCTCCGTCGGGCTCGGCACCTCGACGCCGACCGCGGGCTTCACCCTCGACGTCGCCGGCAGTGTCCGGGCCGACGAGGCGATCGAGGTCACGGGATCGGTCGGCAACGGCGCGAAGGCAGGCATCATCCCGGCAGAGCTGTTCACGAACGGCGAGGCGACGGTCGCGTTCACGGCGCCGTTCGCCGGGGACTACGCCGTCGTGCTGACCGTCGTGACCGACAAGGCCTCGAAGAACACCCGACCGACCCTCGTCGCCCAGGACACGAACGGCTTCACGGTCACGGTGGGCCGCAAGACCTCGAAGCGTCTCGTGGAGCTCCACTGGATCGCGCAGGCGGTGGGCGAATAACATGAAGATCAGACCTGTCGGAAACCTCCTCGCGGCGTCCGCGATCCTCCTTCTCGTGATGTCGGGGGCCGCACGGGCCGACCAGGTCTTCGCAGACGACTTGATCGTGCAGGGCAGCCTCTGCGTCGGCTTCGACTGCGTGAACGACGAACCCTTCCCGTACGACATGATCCGCCTGAAGGAGAACAATCTCCGGATCGCGATCCGGGACGCCAGCGATCCCGACTCGTCCGCCGGCGGCGACTGGCAGATCACCGCCAACGACTCCGCCAGCGGCGGCCTGAACTGGTTCTCCTTCGACGACCTGAGCAGCGGGACGATTCCCTTCCGGATCGCCGGCGGCGCCCCGACCGACTCGCTCTACCTCGCCGCCACCGGCCGGCTCGGCCTCGGCACGACCGACCCGGAGTCCACGCTCCATGTCGGCGGCAGCCTCCGCATCGACGGCGACCTCGTCGTCACGGGTGGTCTGCGCGCCGGCCGGGTCGAGGCCGCCTCGCTCACGCGGGATGGCCGGGCGACCGTCACCTTCGCCGTTCCGTATGCGCGCGACTACGCGATCACGCTCACGCCCCTGCTCGCGAACGCCAAGGGCAACCCCAACGTCGTCGTCGTCTCCCGCGACGAGAACGGGTTCACCTTCGCCATCGCGGGCAAGCCGAGCGACTACGCCGAGATCGTCTGGACGACGCGCTTCACCGGAGAGTTCTGAGGCCCGACACGATCGGCTCGGCCCGTCGCCGGCGACCTGCGCCGCGAGCGCGGCGCGCCGTGTCCCGACCCGATCCGCCTACTCGACGCCGAGGACCGTGAGGACGCGCGTCCGGCCCGCGACCTTGAGCTCGACCGTGTCGCCTGCGGTTCTGCCGACCAGGACGCGGCCGAGGGGGGACGCCGGCGTGACGACCTGCTCGCCCCCCGACAGCCGGATGCCGCCGCCGAAAGGGACGAGGAGCAGGGCGCTCGGGGCCCCCTCCTCTTCGATCTCGACCAGCGCCCCGACCGCGACCGGCTCGACCTCCGCAAACACACGAAGCGGCAGCACCGCGATCCGCGAGATCCCCTCGTAGACCTCCTCGACGCGCTGCGCCTGGCCGCGGGCGAGATAGGTCTGCTCGAGGGCACGGGTGTCCTTGCTGTGCTCGGATTTCGCTTCCTCGGAGGTCGCGCCGGCGACCGTCGCGCGCTGCACCCGGGCGAGCGCGGCGTGGTCCGCGCGCAGACGCTCGAGGAGCTCCGCCACGAGTCGTCGTTTGCGTTCACCGCGATCGTCGCGAGCCATTCGACGCCCTTCCCCGCCCCGTCTGCGTCCGGTGTCCCGTCGAGCGGCGGCACGCCGTCGCGCTGGCACGCCGGCGATGGGCACGGGACAATCGCCCGCCACCACGACGATCCGCCGCCGCGAGAACCAGGAGGAACGAAAGCATGGGCATGCCCACCAACCTCGGCATCATCGACCTCGGCATCGGCTTCCCCTACGGCTCGGTCGAGGAGAAGGTCCGGACCTACGACTTCTTCCGCGCCAACCTGAAGGACGCCGAGAGCCTGCGCGAGATGGAGTTCCCCGCGCAGTACATGTTCAAGCAGGTGCCCGACATCGTCGACCCCTCGGTCGACCGCGTCGCGTGGGTGCTCGAGCGCATGGACCGGTTCGGCATCCGCGTCGCCAAGGTGGGCGTCAGCGAGCACGGCATCCGGGCCCGGCGCGAGCATCCCGATCGCTTCGTGCTGAGCGCGACGGTGAACCCGAACGACGGCGTCGACGCCCTGCGCAAGCTCGAGAAGCAGAAGGCGGAGCACGACATCGTCTCGGCCTCGATCTTCCCGTCGGGTCTCGTGCCGCAAGCGGCAGTCAACGACCGCAAGCTCTACCCGGTCTACATGAAGTGCATCGAGCTCGACATCCCGATGTGCATCAACGGCGGCATCGTCGGCCCGCGCATGCCGAGCTGGCCGCAGCACGTCGAGCATTTCGACGAGGTCTGTTACGACTTCCCCGAGCTCAAGATCGTGATGATGCACGGCGGCGAGCCGTGGACCGCGCTCGCCGTCAAGCTCATGTTGAAGTGGCCCGGTCTGCATTACATGACGAGCGCGTTCGCGCCCAAGCACTACCCGAAGGACATCATCCAGTACGCGAATACCCGCGGCGCCGACAAGATCATGTACTGCGGCTACTTCCCGGCGGGCCTGACGCTCGAACGCCAGTTCCAGGACATGCCGAACGTGCCGTTCAAGGACGAGGTCTGGCCGAAGTTCCTGCGCGAGAACGCGCTGCGGGTGTTCCGGATTCCGGAGGCGATCGCGCGGGCGACGGGGAGGCCGTTCGCAGGGTGATGGCTGCGGCCGTCGCGCGGGGCTCGACCCGCGGGCGGGGAAAGTCGGAGAGATCTGAGGATTGCTGCCAAGAGGGCGACAGCTTTGCTGTCAGCCATGTGAGGGGATACGAAATGGCCAACGAATCCCGCATGACCATCCGACTCGACCCCGCGACGCGCCGGAAGGTGGAACGACGCGCTGCTCGCGAAGGCATCTCGCTCAACGAGGCGCTCAATCGACTTCTCCAGCAAGCCCCCGACCAGGCCTCCACGCCGAGCCGGCGACGGCGGTATCGACTGAAACCGCGCAAGACCGGCTTCGGATTCGATGTCGACCAGGCAAAGCAGCTCGCCGCTCAGATGTCCGATGACCGATTGATCACGAAGCTGAAGTCGGGTCTCAAGCGATGAGCGGGCCGCGTCGACGACCGAGCGATCGACCCGGCTTCTGCTCGGGGAAACCTTGAAGCTCGCAGACGTTCAGATCCTCTTCTACGCGATCGATCCGACTGCGGGACTCCACGCGGCGGCGGCTCGCTGGCTCGAGGATTCCATCGACGGGCGGGAGCCTTTGGGACTGGCCTGGCCCACGCTGCATCAGTTTCTCCGGCTCGGTACGAATCCCGCGTTTCCGGGTTGCATGTCCGACGACGAGGCCATCGGCGGGATCGAGGAGTGGCTCGAGGCAGGCGTCGAAATCATCTCCTACGCGGACGTGGGCTGGGAGCTGCTCTCGGAGCTCGTCGCCGCATCGCCGCGCACGCTCCGCCGGTCGATCGACGATGCCCACCTCGCCGCCATCGCCATCTCGCACGGTGCGACGCTCGCCTCGTTCGATTCGGACTTCGGGGCCTTCGTCGCCCACGGGCTCCGATGGGAGAAGCTCGCTTCGACTTAGCCAGTCGATTTGCTCGCAATCCGGGGTGGGCTCATCGGGTTGGCGGAACGCCCTCCACCGACGTCAGGGACAGACCGTCGATCCGTCGCAAGCATTGTTTCCCAGGTTGACGAACGAGAGCCCCGAGACGGCTCCCGCAGCATTGCTCGAAACGACGTTGTCGCGGTAGGCGGATTGCTCGCGGAGGAACAATCCGAAACTTGCGTTTCCCCGGACCGTATTGCCGGCGACCATGGAACCGGAGAACGCCCGGATTCCGATCCCGAAGTTGTTCGATGCCGTGTTGTTCGAGACGGTCGCGCCGTCATAGACGAAGATCCCATCGCTCACGTTGAATCCAGCCGTATTGCCGGAAACCGTCGAATAGCTCGAGCCGAAGATCCCGTAACCCCCGTTGTGAACGGCCGTGTTTCCCGAAACCGAAGACCCGGACAGGGCATGCATCCCGTTTCCCCCGTTCTGGTAGGCGGTGTTGGCCGAGACGTTTCCGCCGAAGATCACATTGATGCCATTCGATGCATTCGATCGGACCCGCAGGTTCGTCACTTCGGATTGCACTCCCAGGCTCACGCCATGAGAGCCCATGCCGCGAATGCTTCCGCTTCGAACAGAAGCCCCGATCACGGTCGGCGACGAGACCTCGACGCCGGAGCCCTGCCCCCCGGAAGGCGTGCAGGTCAGGCTGGCCGTCCCGATCTCGCCACTGCACGTCACGGGACCGCGAATCTCGAAGCCGGCGAGGTCGATGCTCACATGATCCGTCGACAGGACGATCCCGTCCGTATTGACGTCGTTGAGTGCGAGGTTGCTCGAGAGCTTGTAGCTGCCCGAGGCGACGATCGTCACGGGAAAGCCGGCCGTGTCCCCCGCGAAACAGCCGGTCTGCGTCGCGCAGGCCTGATTGATCTCGAGGACCCCGTCTGAGGCCGCGGCGGAGACCGAAAATGTCAGGCCAAGAAGAACCGACAGGATCCTGTGCATTCCCATTCCTCCGTTTCCGGAGTCATCGCCGAACGCGGTTCAGATGGATCAAGATTTTCATCGGCAACAGGCGCTTCCGCGGGGGGGCCGGGCTCGACTCGTCGGCCGGCGAACCGGGATCGGTTCGAGGCCTCAGCCGAGCGGCCCGCGGCTCGCGCCGCGCGACCCCGGCTCGGCCTCGAGCCCCGTGCCGCTCGAGAGCGCAAGCCGGACGCGGGTACCCCGGCCATCGCTCGTGATGGCCTCGACGGCGAGGCAGGCGCCGATCGCCTGCGCGCGCTCCCGCAACGAGCGCGGCAAAACCTCGGTCGCCTTCCCCGGTCCGCGACCGTCGTCGACGACGCAGATCTCGATTGCGGCGCCCGCCTCGCCGACGGGTCGCGCCTCGAGGTTCAGCGTCGTCGCGCCCGCGTGTTGCAGGACGTTCGAGATCGCCTCCATCAGGAGAAACTGCAGATGCCGCATCGCTTCGTCGGCCCCGATCGAGCGGGGCGTCCAGGCCGGTAGCGCGTCGACGTCCCAGCGCAGGACGAGCCCCGCCTTCGCGATGCGCGGCTCGAGTCGGAAGCGCAGATTCGCGAGCAGCGCGTTGACGTCGCCCGGCGGCAATCCCATCGCGTCGATCGAGAGCTTGAGCTGCGTGAGCGAGTCGCGCAGCGAGCTCGCGACGTCGCCGCGGCTCGCCTCGCCGCCCTCGAGCTGGCGCACCGCCGTCGCGAGATGGGACCCGACGCCGTCGTGCATGTCGCGCAGGATGCGCTGGCGCTCCGCGAGGATCGCACGCGCGCGCTCGACCTCCGAGAGCTGCGCGAAGGTCGCGACGAGCTCGGCCTCCTGCTGGTTCAGGCGATCGGTGAGACTCGCATTCAGATCGAGCACCGTCTGACGAGCGACGCGAAATCGCTTGGCCACGATCCACAGCAGCGCGAGCCCGACCATCGGCGCGAGGTATTTCGCGAAGGCCGATTCGGCATACGCCGCGACCGAGATCCGGGCGGCGACCGCATCCCGAAGCGTCGCGACGACGACCATGAGGATCGCCGACCCGACGAGCAGCCGCTCCGCATTCGCCTCCCGCCAGGCGATGCGTGCGAGACGCGCGATCACGAAGAACCAGAGCGGGAAGTTCACGGCATACCAGACGAGCAGAGGCCGGGTGCTCTGCAGGAATCCGATCGCCAGCGCGATCGGCAGGACACCCCACTGGACGACGGCCATCGCCCGGCGCTCGATCGCCGGCCGGCGCCCGAAGACCTGCTCCCCGATCGCGTAGAGCGACCACGCCCAGGCGGCCCGGAGCACGATGAGCACGAACCCCCACCACGGCCAGGGCAGCGGCGCATGCTCGATCACCGCGTCCGTGACCGTCGCGGCCCACAACATCTCCCCGGCGCCGGCCCAGAAATAGAGCCCGTCCCGCTGCTGCCACCACAGCAGCAGACAGAACCCGCCGACGAAGAGGCTGAAGACCGACGTCGCGATCGGAATCCCGACCCGCCAGAACACATGGTGGCCCGCCAGCGCGTCGATCTCGGCCGCAGGGCCGACGAACGGCGGCGAGAGCCCGGCTCGATAGCCCGCATCGGCGCGCAGTCGGAAGATCAGCGTGTTGTCTCCCGGATGCAGCAGGCGAGCGGGCAGGACCAGGTGGACCGGACGCTTGGCGAAGAATCGATCGCCGCCCGAGAGGTCGCCCGCGGCGACGAGCGGCTCGCCGTTGAGCGCGATCTCGTAGGCGGCGCCCAGCCGCTCGACCAGCAGACCGCGGGACGGGAAGGGCGCATCGCCCTCGATCCGAAACGGAACGGTGACGGTCGCCCGACCCGAGGCCCCCTGGAACTCGACGTCCCAGTGGAGCGGCAGTCGGATCGCCTGAGGCGGCCGGCGGACCACGCCGGCCGCGGAATCGATCTCCACGACGACGGTCGCCTCGACGAGACGCTCGACCCCCGCAGCTCGAGGGGCCTCCGTCCACCCGAGCACGACGAGCGCCGCAATCACGACGCCGATCGCCGCGACGGCCCGCTTCACGGCGTGCGCAGCGGCCCGATCAGGCCGAGCTGAGTCGCTTCGTAGACCGCCTCACTGCGGGAGTGGACGGCGAGCTTGCGGTATAGATTCTTCACGTGGGTCTGCACCGTGTGGATCGAGACGCCCCGCAGCCGCGCGATCTCGGCGTACGAATAGCCCCGGGCGATCAATTCGAGGACTTCCGACTCCGCCGTCGTCAGACTCACGTCGGCGGCGGGCAGCGCCGCAGACGTCCCCCGGAGCCGCTCGAGGAGCTTGCGGGCGATCATCGGTGAGATCGGAGACGCCCCCCGCCGAACGTCGAGGATCACCTGCGCGACGTCCGCGGGCTGCGAGTCCTTGTGGATGTAGCCGACGGCGCCGGCCTCGACGCAGTCGACGACGGTCTCGGCGTCTCCGAAGACCGAAATGACGAGGATCTCGCAGCTCGGATGCGTCGTGCGCAGGGCTCGGATGAGCTCCAGGCCATGCCCGTCGGGCAGCCCGAGATCGGTCAGCAGGATCTCCGCCCCGTGATCCGACCGGGAGTCCCGGGCCCCGAACCAGGCGTTCGCCTCGGCGAGGGTTCGAAAGGACGCCACGAGCATGAGCGCCTCGTTGTCCCGGATGCACTGCTCGAAATAGCGCCGAGTCGCCTCGTCGTCCTCGAGCACCGCGATTCGGCACGGCCTGTCATCCATCGCGTAGCGACCTCACGTCGGATCCGACGATCCACCCACGACCCGAGATTAGCGGCAGGCCTCGCGACCGGGCGATCGATCCCGTGGCGCCCGAACCGAGCCGTTCTCGTCGACGCCGATCCTCTCCTCGAGAAAGGCGACGAGCGTCGCGTAGGCCTCCATGCCGGGATCGCCCGGCCGGTCGACGTAGCCCGAAGAGAGCACGGCATGGGCGCCTTCGTCGAGTCCGTGCGGATTGCCGTCGCTCGAGTCGATCACCCGGGCTCGAACCAACCCCGGGAGCGCCGACTCGAGCGCGTCGAGCCGTTGCTGCGGCGAGATGCCGTCCTCTGAATAACGGAAGTAGAGAACCGGAAGCGCCCGAGCCCGTACGCACTCGAGCGAGCTCGGCGAAACGGCCAGCGCGGCCTCGCCTCCGAAGAGCGGAAGCCCCGGCTGGCTCATGACGAGCCCTTCGATCCAGGGATCCGCCGCGAGCTCGATCGGAATCGAGCCCGTGAGACACATGCCGATCGCGGCCATCCCACGCGCAGGATCCCCTTCCCGATCGCGGATCGTCCGGCTCAGATCGCGGAGCCAGCCGACGACCGCGCCGCTGCCCTCCTTCGAGAAGCAATCGAAATCCCCTGTGACACACGAGCGGATCGAGTTGAGCACCATCGCGTCGTCTCCCGGCTTCCCGAAGAGGATCGGCAGGTAGACGCGAAAGCCGTCCCGCGCGAGGCGCATCGCCAGGGCGAGGGTCTCGTTCATCGCACCGGGGATCTCGTGCAGCAGGAGCACCGGCGGCCCTTCGCCCCGCACGAGCACTTCGTGGGCGATTCGACCGTCGGAGTGGGTGAACGTCGTGAAGTCACGCTGCCAATCGACGGGCGCCTGGGGCGAGCCGTGGTGATGGTCGACGCACGACGCGAGATGGAGCGGGACGAGCAGAAGCGCCAGGATGACCGGGAATCGCAGAATGCCACGCCCTCGCTTCGACTCGCAGCGTGAGGCTCGGCGGGAGAGAACGAACATCATAAAGAGAACTCCGGAGGGCCGACCCTTTCCCGGCCGAAGTCGGTCCGCGCGCGGGGCGATTCGAAGGGGACCCCGAGCCCTTGATCGGAGACGGGAATCCCGGCGATTGCGCCGGAGGCCCTGCGTCTCGATCGGCCGTTGCAGGGTACACGGCGGCAGCCCCCGACAGCGAGCAGAAATGACGACAGACTCCGACCGGCTCGGCAGCGGCTTCGACGCGTCCGGATTTCGGCGGGCGGATCCGCGGGCCCGGAACGAACGGACTGTTCGAGCACCAACGAGCCGACCTGAGCCGCTCCGTGATCGTCGCCCTCCCTATCGCGAGTCCGCGTCCGACGACCGTCGGCACGCGATCAGCGCGAGGCCGAGCCCCAGCAGGATCACCGTATTCGGTTCGGGGATCACGGCGAGGTTCTGCACCAGGTCGGGCTGGCTGAAGGTCGCCGTCAGGGTCGAGTAGGCGTCCGCCGAGCGGGCGTCGCCGGCGGCCCAGGCGGCGAGCTGCTGCCAGACGTAGAACTGCTCGCCCGGCACGACGGAGAAGCTGAGTGTGCGCTGGAGCGAGATCGTGTTGCCGGAAGTGTGGAGGGTCCGGCGCAGCGTCGTCGGATCGACGGCCTTCGCGACCGGAGGAGTCGCCCCCTCGAAGAGCAGCGTGGCGAGAGATCTCTCGAAGCGATAGTTCGCGTCGGAGACGACGGCGACCGTGGCGGCGAGAACGGTCTGGAGGGTCGGATCCGCCGGCGAGTTCGCGAGGCTGCCCGTCATGCGGAAGGTGATGGAAAGCGTGGTCGGCACGCTGCCGGTGTACTGGAAGAGATCCGAGGCGACGGCCGACGTGAAGGCCGTCGCGTCGGTCACGCCGGGCTGGTCGGATACGTTGCCGGTCAGGATCGCCCGGGCGCGCAGCGTCGCCGGCGCAGGGACGGCGCCCCCGTTGATCGTCGCGGACGCTTCGGCGATGCCGCGATTCCAGGGGCCGGTGCCGCGGAAATCGGGTGTGGTGGCGTCGTCGATCAGGCTGTGGCTCGTGAGCCCGCCGCCTTCGAAATTCCCGGTCGTCGGATTGCGCGCTCCATCGAAGACGACCGTCCCGTTGTTCTGTCCACCGCTCGGGAACATGTCCGACAGGCTGGCGTCCGTGTACGTGCCCCAGAAGGGCGCGGCGGCCGAAGCCGTGGCCCAGACAAGGCTCGCGAAGGCGAGGGTTCCAAGGGCGACGACGAAGCGATGAGAACGGGACCAGGGCAGCATCGGGAATTCCTGAATGGGCCGCCGGGAATCGCTCGCGTGGGATCGGATCGCAGGCGAAGCCGAGCGACGGAGGACTCGGCCTTCGCGCAGGCTACGCGTGGGGGGAGTCGAGGAACATCCCATGATCATGGGACTCGGAGAGCGGATCGGAAGGGGTCCCCGCGAGCCCCGACCCCGAGCCCGTCGAACCGGAGCCGGCGAAGATCCCTTCGCATGCGTTGTTGCTCGCCCCCGCCCGAGAGCGACGGCACGGCGGTCGCTCGTCATCGGCCGCGGCGAGGAGGGCCAGCGGTTCACCGCCCCGCCGCGGACCGCCGTCGGGCACACCCCGTCGCCACGAGCAGCGCGGCCCCGACCGCGAGCCCAAGCACGAGCCCCGGCTCGGGAACCGTCGTCTCCGCGCCCGTCGCCGGATCGGCGCATTCGGGATCCTCGGCGTCGAGCAGGCCGTCGTCATCGTTGTCGGTGCCGTCGTCGCAGACGATCGCGGCGCTGCGCTCCGAGACGTCCGAAGGGCTCGTGCAGCCCGGGTCGAGCGCGTCGACGAGCCCATCGTGATCGTCGTCGATCCCGTTGCCACACTCCGCCCCGCGATCGATCCGCTCCCACATCGCGACATAGGCCTCCGCCGAGCGGAAGAGCGGATCGAGCTGGCGATCCGTGAGGCCCGCCTGCTTCAGATCCTCGACGAAGTCGGGCAGCAGGCCGACATGGGCGAAGCCCGTCTGGTTGTAGTCCCAGGACTTCGTGCCCGTCGAGAGGACGCTGAACGCGCCCGTCGCACCGTCGCCATGCGCAGCGAAGGGATAGGCGATCTGGCTCGCAGGCGATTGCTGCGCCGCCTGTGCCGCGTTGCCGCCGCAGGCGTTCGGACCGAAGCGCGCGGTCGGCAGATGGATGAATCCATTCAGATCGGAGCCGAGGCCGACGGCATGCAGGAAGCCGCTACCGCGGGTCTCGTCGGAGGCGTAGAGATAGGCCTGGGCCCAGGACTTCGAGGAGAGATCGCAGTCGTTGGCGACGCGGAAATGGCCGGGGACGTAGTCGATCTCGCTCGCCCTGCCCTGCTCGAGGATCGGCGCGACGAGGCCCCCGAGATCGCGGATCCGCTCGACATGGTCACGCGTGTGCTGGCCCTCCGAGCGCTTCGCGCCGAGGGACGTCTCGAGGAAGCCCGTATGCCCGGCGACGACGGGATAGGAGGCGGGCTCGACGAGGCCGAGGACGTCTTCGACCATGCGGGCGCTCATGTGGTCGACGTCGATGATCATCTTGCGCTGCATGAGGCCCTGGACGAGCTCCGCGCCGCGGGCGCTCAGGCCACTCGCGTTGCAATGGGCATCATGGGCCGCCGCGGGCGGGAGGCTGATCCCGAAGATCGAGAGCCAGCTCGCGATCGAGTTCGTATCGAGTTGAAAGTCGAATCCCTCCGGCGCACAGTCGCGTGTCGGATAGCGCTGGCCCGTGGCGAGATAGCTACCGACGTCGAAGAGATCGTCGTAGATCGCCGGGCCGCCGAAGTCGTTCTCGAAGAGGTGGACCGGGAAGACGTGGCGGACGCCGCGCGCATGATAGGCGTCGAGTCCGGCCGTCACCGTCCCCGCCGAACACTGGCCGGGCTTGCAACCGAAGAGCGCATCGACCTCGATGCCGAGGACGATCGCGAGTTTGCCCCCCTCCATGATCTGCCGTGCGTGGGCGGCGGACAGGGCGATGTCGAGCCAGCCCTGGCCGGGGCCGCCGGCCGCGGCGTCGATCGCGCTCTTGAGCGCCCAGGCCGCATCGATCTGGCGATCGACGGAGGGCATGTCGTCGCAGCCGTAGCCCTCGCGCTGGAGCGAGACCGAGCAGAGCACCTCGTTGTTGACGGCATGGACGACGAGCAGGCGCAGCCCGCCGCGGTAGGCGCGCTCGAGCCAGCGGTGATACATCTGCTGATGGTGGGCCTGCTCGCGGCTCGGCCAGTCGACGAAGCTCGGGTAGCCGGCGTCGTCGTGGCCGTTGGTTCCGTTCAGCTCGTTGCCGACGAGGTCGGTCAGGCCGTCCGGCCCATGCGCGAGCGAGCATTCGGGCAGCGCGCCGGCGACGCCGTAGGGCGAATGCGCCTTGCCGTGGAAGAGGCGGCCGCCGAAGCCGAGGTTCGCGAAGGCATGCGAATGCAGGTCGGCGACGCCGAAGATCGGCTCGCCGGGGGAAGGCGCGATGATCGCGGTCGTCGCGAGATCAGGCTCGGAGACCGGCGTGTAGCGGCAGGTCCCGAACGGCACGCCGAATTCCTCGAAGAGGCCCGGCTTGCAGGCCGTCAGCACGTATGCCCCCTGGAGCGTCACCGCGCACGCAGATTCGTTCAGGTCGCCGCAGAACTCGGGATAACCGTCGCCGTCGAAGCCATGACAAGTGCCGTTCTCGACGTCCTCGAGCAGGCCGGGCTTGCAGGAGGTGATCCCGAGCAGCGCCTGGACGTCGACCGTGCAGGCCTGCTCGTACTGATCTCCGCAGTACGTCGGATAGCCGTTCCCGTCGATCCCGTAGCACTGGCCCTCGGAGAGGTTCTCGACCGCGTTCGATTTGCAGGACGGGACGTGTTCGACGACCGTGCAGGCCTGCTCACCCGGATCGCCGCAGTAGGTCGGATAGCCCTCGCCGTCGAAGGCATAACAGAACCCATCGTCGAAGTTCTCGATCCGGTTCGGCTTGCAGGAGGGGATGTGCTCGGCGACGGTGCAGGCGCGCTCGCCCGTATCGCCGCAGAAGGTCGGGAAGCCATCGCCGTCGATCGCGGTACAGCGGACGCCGAAGGGGATCTCGAAGAGCCCGGGATTGCAGGACGGGATGTGCTGCACGACCGAGCACGGCGCCTGCCCCTCCCCGCCGCAGCCGAGCGCGAGGCAGCGGTTGACGGAGAAGTTCTCGTAGAGCCAGGGGATCGTCGTATCACAGGACGGGATGGCCTGGAAGATGTTGCAGGGGACCTGGTTGAGACCGCCGCAGCTCGCGACGCGGTTGCCAGCGGAGGCGGGCGGGGCCAGCAGGACGAGCCCCAGGGCGAGAGCGGACAAACCCGCGAGGGCCGGACACGCGCGCAGAGCGCGAAGCGCAAGAAGCGCACGAAGAACGAGGTCGACCCGGTCGCGGGCACGCTTCGGCATCTGGAACATGAGGTCGGCTTCTCTCGCGATCAGGGGCTCACCCCTTCCCGGGACGCCACGGGGAGGAGTCGAGATCGACCCGGAGCTCCGAGCGATCCTAGTCGAGCGATCGCTTCCGACAACCCTTCTCGGCGACGGAACGCCTCATTATCCACGCGGGCGAATCGAAGTTGCCGGCGCGCTGCACGAGCGTCCGGGAAGACGACTCTGCTCCGATTTCCGATCCGGGGCGGATCGGCCGGCTCGAGAAGTCGCCAGGCGACGCCCCCTCGATCCCATGATCATGGGATGCGAGCCGACAGCGGCACCGCCTAGCCTGCACCGGGGTCGAGCCCTCCATCGCTCGGCCTCCGGCCTCGCCCCCGATCCGATCGCGCGCGAGCCCTCCCCGATGGATCCGCCCGGGAGATGCTCCCATGCCGAACCCGATCCCGACCCTGCTCCGCCGCCCGGCCTCCGTCGCCCTGCTCGTCGCCCTGGCCATTTCCGTCTGTACCGCGAGCGCGACCGCCGCGCCGTTCTGGGGGACGCATACCAACGTCAGCGTCGCGGACATGTTCAGCAACTTCGGACAGAACAACGTCACCGTGGTCGACGACGGCCCGCGCAATCCCATCACGAATGCGCCCGAAGGCGGGGCCCTCACGAGCCACAGCCTGATCGACGATTCGACGCTGCTCGACTCGCGCGGGACCGGCCCCTGGGACCGCGCCCTCGCCGAGGCCTCGGCGACGATCAATGGAGGCGCGGTCCCTGCGCCGGCGACACTGCGCGCCCGGGCGATCCTGACGGGCAACGTCTCGGATCAGGCGGGGGTGACCGACGCGACCGCGTTCTCGACGGCCTTCGCCTCGGACCTCTTCCAGTACACGGGCAGCGTGCCGACCAACCTCTCGATCACCTTCCGGATGACGGGTAGCCTCGCGAACAATCCCGGCGACCCGTCGGGCCAGACCTTGCTCGCCGCCGCCGTCGCCGTCTTCGCCGACACGAACTATCGCTTCGAGACCTCCCTCGACACGCTGCGCTTCGAAGGCTCGCCCCTCCCCATCACGAAGGCCGTCGACCAGACGACGCTCCTGCGCACGCTCCACACCTCCGGCAATACGATCACGTTGCAGCGGACCCTGACCTTCGCGGTCGTGCCCGGCGAGCAGTTCTACGTCTGGCAGCGCCTCTCTGCCTGGGCCGCCGGTGATGCCCGCGCGGCGGACGCGTACTCGACCCTGACGGCGACCTTCAGCCAGCCCGACCTCGTGCAGAACCTGGCCGTGATCCCCGAGCCGAGCACGGCCCTGATGCTCGGCCTCGGCCTCGCGCTCGTCGCCCTGCGACGGCCCTCGGGCACGCGCTGAGGCGCCCGGGCACCGGGCGAGCACGAGGGAAGAATGCAATGACGAGCGCGGACGCCCGATTCCCCCTGCCCGCAGCGATGGTCCTGCTCGCGACCCTCGTCGGCGCGCCCCCGAGCACGGCCGCCCCCCATCCGATCGTCGATCGCCTCTACCACTGCACCGTGATCTCGCGCGGACAGGACATCGCGCCCCTCGCGTTCAGCGCCACGCCCGCGATCAACGCCTTCGGACAGGTCGCCTTCGCGACGAACGACCTGCTCGGCGGACCGGAGAGCGAGGTGCGCGTCGGCTGGGGCGATACGAGCTTCGGCGTCCCCCAGACCCGACGCGTCGCCCGCGGATCGATCTCCGGCGGCGCGCCGTTCCTCTCGGTCCGGGGCGTATCGATCGATCACAGCGGCCGGATCGTGTATGTAGGCGAGGGGTTCCTGCCGACTTTTTTCGGCCTGGGCCTCTTCCGCGTCCCCTTCTACGCAATCGATACCACCCTCCCGACTCCGCTCGTCGAGACCCGCGAGTCCGATCCGACGAGCCCGCTCACCGGCAACCTCGGCGCGCCCCTCGCCGGGACGCGCGACGTTTTCTTCTCGGCCTCGTACTTCGAGAACGGTGTCCCGCCGCAGCGAACCGGGCTGTTCCAGGACGATCAGCTCGTGCGCGAAGGGGCGGTCGATGCGTATGCGTACGACGCCAGCGATTCGGGCGCCTTCGCCTTCCTTCAGACGGTCGGGACCTTTCCAGCGCTCGAGCAGCAGCTCTACCACCGCACGCTGCCGATCGATTCGGTGCCGCCCACGACGGGCTCGATCAGCGGCCTCTCGGTCGCTTCCAACGCGTTCGAGCTCGTTTCGTACGGTCGCTTCGAGGGGACGGGCTTCGAGGTCCGGCTGTATGCGTCGGGACTGGCGACGTCCGTCTACGTCGACTCGGACGACGATGCGCTCGTCGCCGAAAGTTCTCCCGGGAGCGACATCCCGACGTCGGTCAATCCCTATGCCGAAGTCGCGCTGGTCGCGGGCGACGGCGACTTCGAGCCACGACGGGTCTTCGTGGCCGATGGCGACTTCATCCATCGCGTCCTGTGCGAAAACGATGGCATCCTGCCGGTCCAGATCGGAACGCGGGCCATCAACGCCGAAGGTCAGATCGCTTTTCTCGGGATGAACGGGAGCGACCAGGCCGTGATCGCCCGAGCCGATCCGCTGCAGGGCCTGCCTGCCTCGTGTGTCGGACTGAGCGCCGGCTCGCCCTGCGACGACGACGACCCCGCCACCGCCGCGGTCTGCAGCGCCGGCGGGCAGTGTGTCGGCGATCCGGACGGGCTGCCGACCTCGTGCCTCGCCCTGCCGGAGGATTCGCCGTGCGACGACGGCGATCCGGAGACCCTCGCCTTCTGTCAGGACGCGCAGTGCGTGACCGTGCCGCTCCCGGTGCCCGAGCCGGGCGCGCCCGCTTCGCTATTCGGATGCGTGGCTGCGATCGCCGCGTCTCGCGGTCGGCGACGCAGACGCTGAGTCTCGGCGGGAGCGCCTCGGCCCGCGCTCGCGCGAATGCAGCCTTCGGCCTGATCCTCCGCAGGCTGACCGGCTCCCGCGAGAAACGGATCTCAGGCAAGCCGGGCGGAACGGTGCGCGGGTCCGGAGAAACGAAGGGGCTCGTTTCCCGCCGCCGCTGAGTATCATGGTCGGGCTGGGCGATCCTGGCCCCTTTTCATCACCCGGTCGTCGAAGAATGCTCGCGCAGCGCGCTGCGACCTCTGCCCTTCACGTTGCGGACGGGCTCGGAACGCATCGAACGACCCCGTGCAGCGCCGGCCGGGCACCGGATCCGAAACACCAGGGAGAGCAAGATGATCGACGTCTACACCGCCAACACGCCGAACGGCGTGAAGGTGCCGATCGCCCTGGAGGAGCTGGGCGTGCCCTACCGCGTGCTGCGCGTCGACCTCGGCGCGCAAGAGCAGAAGCGCCCCGAGTTCCTGCGCCTGAACCCGAACGGCCGCATCCCGGCCATCGTCGACCCGGATGGGCCGGGCGGGAAGCCGCTGAGCGTGTTCGAGTCCGGCGCCATCCTCTGGTACCTCGCCGAGAAACATCCCGGCTTGATGCCTGCGGATCCCGTCGAACGTGTCCGCGCGCTCGAATACACCTTCTTCCAGGTCGGCGGCGTGGGGCCGATGTTCGGCCAGGCAGGCTGGTTCGCGCGCCAGAGCGTCGCCGTGCCGATCGCGATCGATCGGTACCAGACCGAGGCGCGGCGCTTGACGGCGGTCCTGGAGTCGCGTTTGCGGGCCGCGCCGTGGCTGGCCGGAAGCACCTACTCGGTGGCCGACATCATGCATGTCGGATGGATGCGTGCCCCCGAATACGCGGGGGTGCCGCTCGCGGACTACCCCGCCGTGCAGGAATGGGTCGAGCGCATGTCGGCCCGGCCGGCCGTGCAGCGCGGGCTGCGCGCGTTCTCTTGAATGCATGCGGCCGGAAGCCGTTTGCGCTCCAGACGTGGATCCTCTTCGCGCGCGAGCGCCGCTCGGGCCCGTCGAGCCCTGACCGCACGCAAGGCCGCGACCTGCTCAGGGCTTCCCCCGATTCCGCCTCCCCCCTCTTCCTCCGGCCCCGCCCCACTCTCAGGACCCGCCCCGGCCCAACCGATGCACCCGCCGTGGAGATCGAACGCCGCATCCTCATCCTCGACAGCCCAGCCGGCGAGCTGCAACGCCTGGCCCTCGACCTCATGGGGAGCGAGTTCGGCGTCCATTATGCGAACGACCTCTCCGAGGCCCAGCTGATGGCCCGCGATGCCGGGGGCAAGATCACGGCCGTGCTCTTCTCGACGGCGATCCCGCTCGAGCGCGTATCGGCGATGGCGGCACGCTTCGGCGTCAAGCCGTCGGGGCTGGTGCCGGTCGGCGCCCGGCCCGCGAATCGCGTCATCGCGGCGCTCGCCTTCCACGGAGTCCGCTGGCATCTCTGGGACACGCCCTCCGACGCGGCGATCCGCTTCGTGCTCTCGAGCGTGCTCTTCGAGCGCGATCCCTTCGAGCTCCGCTACCACCTGCGCGTCCCGACCTCGCTCCCCGCGCGCACGCTATTCGGCGAGCGCAAGAGCGAGGCGACGATTCGCGACATCGGTCTCGGCGGCCTCTGTCTGCTCGGCGCGGATCTCGGCGAGATCGGCGACGTCGGCAGCGTCTCCTTCGAGGTCGAGGGCCGGCCGATCATCCTCGACTGCCGCGTCGCCTGGAAGATCGGCGATCCCGGGCCGACCTCCGTCGGCGGCGTCGCCTTCGTCGAGGTCGATCCCGAGTCCGGTGAGGCGATCGACAGCATCCGCAAGAGCTTCATCGCGCGACAGCGCATCGAGAAGCCCGGCCCCGAGAAGACCGGCGTCGATGTCCCGGCGGGCGGGAAGACCGCCCCCGGCGCAGAGCCGGCCGAGTCGGCCTAGCGATAGGTCGGCGGGCTGGCGCCCCGGATCTCGACGGTCTCGCCCACGAGGAAACGCCCCGCACACCCGGCGAGCCGCTCGTCCTCGGCCCGGGCCACGACCCGCCGCCCGTCTTCGAGCGTCGCGATGATCGGTGCGGCCTCGACCGACCCGTCCCGTCCGTAGATGACGCTGCTGCCGTCGACCCGTGCGCGCCCCTCGGCCTCGAGCGTGACGCGGCGCGCCGCCGCCTCGATCTCCGCCTGGGCCTTCGACGTGTCGGCGAGCACGAAGGCCGAGCCGGCTTCTCGCGGCGCGGCGGCGTAGAGCCCGATCGAGTGTTTCGAGAGATAGCCGCCGTTGCCGGAGACGTAGCCGAGCCGGCCGCGCTCGCGCAGCCGAAGCACGACCGCGGCGATGCCGTGGCTCGTGTAGTTGTTGCCCGGGCCGCCGAAGAACGACATGCCCCCCGTCTGTGTCAGGCCCCGACGATCGTCGAGGGCGAGGCCGATCTCCGCCGCCCCGACTTCGACGGCGATCGGAAAGCACGAGTAGAGATCGAGATAGTCGACGTCGTCGAGGCCGACGCCCGCGGCCTCGAAGGTCGCGCGTGCCGCGGCGCGGATCGCCGGTGAGGCAGCGAGATCGGGCCTGCGCGCCGGCGCGACGTCGAGGTTCGTCGCCCCGGCCCAGGGAAAGACGCAGTGATCCCGGAGACCGAGCGCGCTGGCCCGGGCCAGGGTCGTCACGAGCAGCGCGCTCCCGAGATCGACCTGAGCGAAGCTGTTCATGCGCTTCGTATAGGGCTCGGCCGTCAGGCGATTATCCGGGCCCGGGGTCGCGATCGCGTCGGGGGATAGCGGCTCACGAAACCAGGCGAAGGGATTGCCCGCGGCGACCTGCGAGCCACGACTCAGGAAGCCGGCCAGATGTCGCCGCCAATCGGCCGGCTTAGCGCCGGCCCGGGCCGCCATCGCGCTCTCGAAGACCGGGTAGAGATCGGCGGGTCGGATCAGCCGGGCCTTGATCTCGGGCGGCTCGAGGAGCCCATGAAGGGGGGTCCCCACGACCGGATCGTCGGGCCCCGCTTCGGGGCCCGTGTCCACGGCAGCGACCCGGAGAAAATCCGCGCCGGGCTCGGCGAGTCGCAGCGACCGCGTCGCCTCGGCGCCGACGAGGAGGGTCGTCTCGAGCCGGCCCGCCGCGATCTCCGCGCAGGCCCGGTTCATCAGCCACTGAGGACTGTTGCCCCCGGCGGTCGAGACCTCACACGCGATCCCCCCGAGCCCGATTTGCTCCGCGAGCTCGCTCGCCGGCCGCCTGCTCGCGCGGGAGAAGGAAGGCACGACGAAGGAGAGTCGCTGGCTGCGTTCGAGCAGGCCCGGCGCGTCCTGCGCAGCGGCCCGCACGGCCCGCTCCGCCAGATCGAGGACGCCGACCACCGCCTCGCGCTCGATCGCCTGCCCCACCCCGACGACGACCGGGGTCCGCTCCGGATCGATGCCCATGACTTCGCCCCCTCGGCCGCGAACCTAGTCGGCGAGGCGACACGCCGCGAGGGCCGCGGCTTGCGATCCGCGCTCAATCCCGTTCGACATTCGGCCGATCGACCGGGCGCCCCCCCGCTTCTAGCGGGCAAGGGCGAGGGGGCTATGATCCGCGCCCTCGCCGCGGCACAGACCGCTCGAGATCCCTTCCAGGCCGCCCGCTCCCGCTTCGCGCCTCGCGCGGCGCAGGGGGCGGCCCGGCCGAAAAGCAGCCGAAAGACCGCAAGAAAAGAAGAGCAGGACGACCCGATGGCATCCATGACCGATACGTCGCAGTTCAAGAATGGCCTGAAGGTCATCCTCGACGGCAATCCGTTCACGATGGTCTACTTCCAGCACGTGAAGCCCGGCAAGGGCGGCGCCTTCGTGCGGACGAAAGTGAAGAACCTGCTGAACGGCCGGACCATCGAGCGGACGTTCCGATCCGGCGAGAAGATCGAGCTCGCCGACATCGAGGAAAAGTCGATGCAGTACCTCTATCAGGAGGGCGAGAACCTCGTCTTCATGGACCAGCAGACCTACGACCAGGTCCCGATCCCGCCCGACGTGATCGGCGACTCGATCCAGTTCATGCTCGAGAACATGGAGGTCGACGTCCTCTTCTGGAACGGGAAGCCCGTCAACATCGAGCTGCCCAACTACATCGTCGCGAAGGTCGTGAAGTCCGACCCCGGCCTGAAGGGCGACACGAGCTCGGGCGCGACGAAGCCGGCGACGATCGAGTGCGGGGCGACGGTCCAGGTCCCGCTCTTCATCAAGGAAGGCGACATGGTTCGCGTCGACACGCGCACGGGCGAGTACTCGGAGCGCGTGAACCAGTAGGCGCGACGCCTATTCCCTTCGGCGTGGAGCCGGCGGCAGGGGGGACATGACGGCCGACCGAAGCACCCACCCGCCGGCGCGCGGTGCGCACCGACGAGCCATCGTGCTTTCGGGCGGTGGCGCGCGCGGCGCCTACGAGGCAGGCGCGCTGCGCTTCATCCTCGACGAGCTGCCGAAGCGAGCCGGCGTTCAGCCCGACTTCGACATCATCTGCGGGACCTCGGTCGGCGCGATCCACGCCTGCTTCCTCGCGGCGACCGCCGACGAGACCGAGACGCGCGGCGAGCGCCTGACCTCGATCTGGCAGAACCTGAAGGTCCACGAGGTCTTCCGCTTCACCGCCCGCGACTTCCTGCGACTGCCGAAGCGCATGCTCGGCGTGAAGCGCGTCGCCCAGCTCCTGCGCGAGGGCCAACGCCCCGACCGCCTCTACGGCCTGCTCAATACCGAGCCGCTCGAGCGCATGGTGCTCCAGTCGATCCCGTGGCGCGGCATCCGCCGCAACGTGAAGAGCGGCCGGGTCGACACCGTCTGCATCGCCGCGACCCAGGTCGCGACCGGCCGCGCCGTCGTCTTCTGCGACTCCCATCGCCCGGCGCTCCCGCCCTGGGCCTCGGTCGCGAACGTCCGCATGCAGCGCATCCGCCTCTCCCCCCTCCACGCGCTGGCCTCCGCGGCGATCCCGCTGCTCTTTCCCTCGGTGCGCGTCGGCGCGCGCTACTACGCCGACGGCGGCCTGCGCCTCAATACGCCGCTGGCGCCGGCCGTCCGGCTCGGTGCGGATCGTGTGCTGGTCATCGGATTGACGCATCCCATCGGCCCCTCGGTCTCCGAGACGATCGAGCAGGAGCGGACCGCCGAGTTCGGCAATCCGATGTACCTCTTCGGCAAGGTCCTGAACGCGCTGCTGCTCTCGCCGATCGAGACGGACATCGCGCGGTTGCATTTCGTGAACGGCATCATCCAGGCCGGCAGCGACGTCTACGGCGCCGACTTCCTCGACCGACTGAACCAGCAGCTCGCGCCGAAGGGCGCGGCACCGCTCAAGATCATCGACGACCTCGTGATCCGACCGTCCGAAGACCTCGGCCGGCTCGCCGCCAACGTCGTCCGCGAGGATCCGAAGCTCGACTTCGGCATGTTCCTCGACCTCCTGCGCAAGGCGACGGGCGCAGGCACGACGGCCCACGAAGCCGATCTGATGTCCTACCTGCTCTTCGACGAGAGCTATACGCGGCGTCTGATCGAGATCGGCTACAAGGACGCCGAGGCGCGCGAATCCGATCTCGCGGCCTTCTTCTCGGACTGAGATGCGAGGCGATCAGCTCGCGCGCCAGTGGCTCCTGATCCAGCGCCTCGCGAAGAGCCGCGCCGGCGTCGGCCTCGACGAGCTCGCGGAGGAGCTCGGCTGCGTCCGGCGAACCGTCTATCGGGACCTCGACGCCCTCATGTACGCGGGCTTCCCGGTGACGAGCGAGAAGCGCGACGGCAAGGCCTTCTACCGCTTCCTCGACCGCTTCCAGCTCGGCCAGGTCCCCTTCACCCCCGACGAGCTGCTCGCCCTCGCCTTCTCGAGCGATCTGCTGAAGAGCCTCGAGGGCACCGTCTTCCACGACTCGATCGAGTCCGCGATGGCGAAGATCAAGGCCGGCCTCGGCCCCGACCTCGCGCGCTATCTCGAGCAGTTCCGCAGCGCCTTCCGCGTGCTGCCGGGCCCGCACAAACGTTATGCGGAATACCGCGACGCGATCCGGACGCTCAACGAGGCGGTGCTCGATCGGCGTACGCTCTCGCTGCGCTACCGCAGCGGGCGCAGCGGCGAGGAGTCCGTCCGCCGGATCGATCCCTACAAGGTCTGGTACCACGGCGGCGCGCTCTACGTGATCGGTCACGACCACCGCTCCGGCGAGATCCGGACCTTCGCCGTCGACCGGATCCAGGGCCTCGAGGAGACCGACGCCGTCTTCGTTCCCCGGGCCGACTTCGACTTCGACGCCTACACGGCGACGAGCTTCGGCGTCGTCGCCGAGCCGGCGACCCGGGTCCGCATCCGCTTCGATCGACGCTGGGCCGCCTGGATTCGCGAGCGGGAGTGGCACGCGAGCCAGACCGTGTCGCCCCGGATCGACGGAGGCGTCGAGCTCGTGATGGAGGTCGGCGCGGGGCAGGAGCTCACGGGCTGGATCCTCTCCTTCGGCGACGGCGCCCGGGTGCTCGAGCCCGCGAGCCTGCGTGAAGCCGTGACGACCGCTCTCACCCGGGCCCTCGACGCCTACGCCTCGGTGGGGACGGCGGCCGATCCCCCGCCCGACGCGCCGTCAGGGAGGGTCTCTCGCGACGCCGACGGCGATTGACCCGGCCTCGAGCCGCGACGACGACGGTCCATCGCGGCCGGTCTGGTCGGAAATCTGCCCAATCGGGGAACCCGCTGGAGCGCGCGCGGCTCCAAGTCCGAAGGGGTCGCGACCGAGGCCCCGCCGCGCGCCGCCAGAAACCCCGATTCGGCTGCATTTTTGAGGGCTTGCATGCAGAGAGAAGCGGCGGATCCCGCTATCGTCCGGCTCCGCCCGCCGAGGCCGGCGAGCGGACGGCCGAACGCGTCGCGTCGATCCCGCGCGACCGGGTCCGGACGGCCTTGATGGGCCCGGGGGCGCAGACGCAGCCCGGTGGCCCGACGCTCGACATCGAACTCCAGCGAGACGACGGGTGACCTTCCAGATGAGCCGGCCCTTCCGCTTCGAACGTCCGCCCGCACTGCGCCCCCTTCCCGTCCTGCTCTTCGCGGCCGTGCTCTGCGCGATCGTCGTGGGCCTCGCCGGCGGCGCCGGCGCCCAGGTCCTGCGCCACCCCGAGGACATGCCGGCCCCGGTGTTCCGGGTCGGCGCCCTCGAGCTCGGCTACGCGACGCCCCACCCGGACCAGCCCGCCCTCGACGGGCTCGTCCCGCTCGAGGTCGAATTGCGGTCGACGGAGCAGGGCTATGCGGCGCCGCGCGAAGGGGAGCCGAGCGAGACGCTCGTGATCGGTGCGAAGGACGGGCCGGTCGTCGACCTCGAGGCGAGCGGGCTCGCGCGGGTGCTCGCGGCCCTCGTCGGCCGACTCAACGCCCTCGGCCTCTACGGCGTCGACGTCCGCCCGGCGGCGAGCGACATCGATCTCGAGAGCGAGCGCGACCTTCGCCCCGCCGAACGGACGGCCCTCGCGATCGTCGTCCATACCGGCCACATCGCGAAGATCCGCACGATCGCCGTCGGCGATCGGATCAAGAGCGATTGGAAGATCGACAACACGATCCACGAGAAGATCCGCCGGGACTCGCCGCTCAAGCCCGCCGGCGAGGGCGGCGAGGGCACGACCGATCTGCTCGACCGACGCCGGCTCGAGGACTATCTCCATCGCCTCAATCGCTACGGCGGCCGCATGGTCGAAGCGGCCCTCGCCCCCGGCGAAGCGCCCGGCGACGTCGTGCTCGACTACCGCGTGCTCGAGGCGAAGCCCTGGTTCGTCTACGGCCAGGCGACCAATACCGGCACCAACCGCACGAACCCCTGGCAGTCGCGCCTCGGCTTCACCCACAACCAGCTCTCGAACCACGACGACACCCTCGCGCTCGAGTGGATGAACGCCGGCGGCGACGCCGTGAACGGCCTGAGCGCCCGCTACGACGCGCCCTTCTTCGGCTCGCGCCGGCCCGAATGGATGGATCGCCGCAAGGGCGATCCCGGCTGGCTCGCCTGGTTCCCGCGCGAGAAGCTGCCGTGGTGGGGCGTCGACCGGCTGCGCTGGGGCGTCGACCTCGGCTGGAACCACTCGACCGCCGGTCGCGACTCGACCTTCACCGGCCTCGACAACGATCCCGTCCGCAGCACCCAGATCGATGGCGGCGCGCGCCTCAGCTACGAGGTCTTCCAGCATCGCGACTTCTTCGTCGACCTGACGGGCGGCCTCGGCGTCAGCGACCTGCGGATCGAGAACGGCATCAGCGGCAACGTCGGCGAGGCGATCCTCGTCCAGCCGCGCGCGGGGCTCCACGCCGAGCGCATCAATCAGCTCGCGACCCTGACCTTCGACACCTCGGTCCAGGGCCAGGTCCACGAGATCAAGGCGGGCGACCTCGACAGCCTCGGCCGCGCGCATACCGACGACCTGTATGCCCTGGTCGACTTCAATTTCGGCTACACGGCCTTCCTCGAGCCGCTGCTTCGCCCCGAGGCCTGGCGCGATCCCTCGAACGAGCTCGCCGCGACCCTCGCCCACGAGCTCAGCATCGGCATCCGCGGCCAGTACGCCTTCGACTACCGCTTGATTCCCCAGGCGAGCCAGACCCTGGGCGGGCTCTACAGCGTGCGCGGCTACGACCAGTCGGTCGCGGTCGGCGACACGGTGATCGTGAGCTCCTTCGAGTACCGCTTCCATCTGCCGCGGGCGCTGCCCGTCTCGCGCCGGCCGCTCCGACTCCCCGGGATCGGCGACTTCCGGGTCACGCCGCAGCAGGTCTATGGCCGGCCGGACTGGGATCTCATGCTCCGCGCTTTCGTCGACGCGGGACGCGCGGTCCGCAACGACTCGCCGCTCGGCGAGTTCGACCAGACGCTCGCCGGCGCCGGCTTCGGCGCCGAGCTCGTCTTCCGCTCGAACCTGCGGCTCCGGGCCGATTATGCCTTTGCCCTCAAAGACACGAACGGCCAGATCAACAACCCGGCCAAGGTGGGAGATTCCGCTCTCCATGTCCTCGTCAGCCTCCTCTACTAGCGCGACCGGCCCGAAGCCCGCCGCGTCGAGCCGGACCGCATCGCGCCATTCGGGGCTCGAGCGCGCCATCGCGCGCGTGCTCGTGGCCGCGCTCGTCGGGACCCACCCGCTCTCGGCCGTCGCCGGCGACGAGTTCGGCGACGCCAACAACACGACCTACGACCACGACAAGGTCCAGCTCGACAACCAGCAGGCCGGCCAGACGATCTTCACGATCGACACGACCAACACGACGATCGGCTGGCAGGACCTCCAGCAGCCCGAGAACAACCGCCTCGAGTTCAACTTCACGAATGGCGGCCGCCGCTCCTCGGTCCTCAACTACAGCGAGTCGATCAATCCGATCCGCATCAGCGGCCAGGTCGTCTCGAACGGCACCGTCGGCTTCGCGAACCAGACCGGCGTCTACGTCGACGGCACCGCGGTGATCGACGTCGGCTCCCTCGTCGCGATCGCCGGCGGCCTGTCGCGCGACGCCTTCCAGAAGGGCGGCTCGATCGAAGTCCCGCTCACGGGCCGGATCGAGAACCACGGCCTGATCCGCGCGGACCAGAACGTCGCCCTGCTCGCGACGAGCGTGCTCAACGCCGGCGAGATCCTGGCCGGCGACGGCAACGTCCTGATGATCGGCGGCCAACGTGTCGAGCTCGGCGACATCGACGCCCTGCGCACGGGGCTCGCGGGCAACGCGGGCCTGCGCGCCGACTTGAGCGGGGGCGAGGTCGTGAATGCCGGCCGCGTCGAGGCCGCGAATGCCGTGACGGCGGGCAATCACGTCGTCAATCTCGGCGAGATCGAGATCGAGGACGGATCGCTCCTCATGGTCGGCGCGGATGCGGTCTACCTGCGCCGCTTCGACGATCCGGTCCTGATCCGCCTGCCCCGCGGCAGCGTGGGGACCGGCGGTGCAGAGGCCGCCGAGGACGCAGCCGGGGAGCCGGCTCGTTATGCGATCGAGAACCAGGGCCGGATCGAGGCCGGTCGGGGCCACGTCCGCCTCGCCGCCGCCGATCCCCTGGGCTTCAGCATCCGACAGGGCTCGGGGAGCGCTGGCGCCCCCGCGCGCATCGCCGCGAAGACGATCGAGATCCAGGGCGGCGAGAACGGCCGCGTCCAGCTCTCGGGCGAGCTCGACGCGAGCGATCGCTCGAAGAAGGGGCACGGCGGCGCGATCGACGTGACGGGCTCGATCATCGCGCTGGTCGGTGCGACGGTCGACGCCTCCGGAACGCGCGCCGGCGGCCAGATCCGCATCGGCGGAGAGCAGCAGGGCAGCGGCGACCTGCAGCGCGCCCGGGCCGTGCTCGTCGACGAGGCGAGCGGGATCCGCGCGGATGCGACGGGGCGCGGGGAAGGCGGAAGGGTGATCGTCTTCTCCGAGGACCTGACGTCGGTCGAGGGCGCGATCTCGGCGCGCGGCGGCGCGAAGGGCGGCGACGGCGGCTTCGTCGAGACCTCCGGTCTCGAGCATTTCTCGATCGCGACGGCGCCGGACGTGTCGGCGCGGCGCGGCCGCTCGGGCGACTGGCTGATCGATCCCTACGACATCACGATCCGGAACGGCCGACCCGAATGCGCGGCGCCCCGGGCGATCACCTGCCTCGACGCCGCGATCGATGCGATCCTCGATCCCGACTTCGACAGCGCGGGCTTCGACGGCATCCTGCGGACCAACGGCGGCTCGACGAATTACATCTCCGCCGACCTGATCGAGCGCGCCCTCGGCACGGGCACGAACGTGACGCTCTCGACCCAGGCCTTCCGCGACGACCCGATCAACGGCGCCGGCGACATCACGGTCGCGGACGCGATCTCGATCAACAGCCTCGCGATCCTCGAGGGCAAGGTCGCGCGCCTGACGCTGCTCGCCGCCGGCAACATCTTCGTCAACGCGAACATCGAGGTCGTCCCGATCGGGGCGGGCCCGAGCCAGCGCTCGAATCTCGCCCTCTCGGTCGACCTGCACGCGAACGACGCGGGCCAGACGAAGGCCGGACGCGACTTCGACCTCGATCTCGTCCGCGGCGGCGTCGAGATCAACGCGAACATCACGACCGGCGGCGGCAGCGTGACCGCGACCGGCATCTCGATCCGGCAGGCGGCGACGAGCGAGATCGTCACCCGAGGCGGCGACGTGCGCCTCGCCTCCGGCACGATCTCCGCGACCCGCACGCCGTTCACCGTCTCGCGCGCGAGCGACGCACCGACCCTCGACGACGACGAAGACGCGGATCCGCAGACCGATCCGACGAACACGAACGGGCTCACGTCCATCGACCCGATCCTCGAGGTCCTCGGCCTGATCGACACGCGCACCGCCGACGGCCGGGAAGACGGCGGCCGGGTCACGCTCTCGGCGAGCTCCGCCAACGCAGGCACGGTATCGAGCGGCAAGGATCCGATCGAGGTCGTGACGGGCCTCCTGCGCGTCGTCGGCGACGTCTTCACCGGCGGCGGCGACATCGCCCTCTCCGGCGGCGTCGCCACGGACTCGACCACGAGCGAGTTCGCCGGCAACGTCGAGCTGACGGGCAATCTCGACTCCGACGGCGGCGACGTCGTGATCCGCGCCAACCGCGTCAATCCCGCAGCCGACAGCCAGGACTTCACGATCAAGTCGGTCGCGCCGGCGACGGACCCGACCCGCGGCGAAGGCGGCGAGATCGCGATCGACGGCACGATCCGCACCGCCGGCGGCGTCCTCGCGATCGGCAACGACACCGCCCGATCGATCGACGTCGACGGCACGCTCGACACGACCTCGACGAACGTCCGCGAGAACGGATTGATCAAGCTCGTGGCCCGCGACTCGACGGCGCTCGACTCCGACACGAGCAGCTTCGGCAGCGGCCGGATCACGCTCGGCGCGAACGGCGCGACCCGGATCGAGACCGCCGGCCTGACGCTGCGGACCCGGGACCTCGCGACCGGTGCGGCCAGCGGTGCGAACGCGGTCGACATCGTCCTCAGCGGGCGCTCGTCTTCGACGATCTTCGACGTCATCCTCGACGCCGATCCCAGCAACGACGAACGGACCGGCGACGCGCCGGCGATCGGCGTGCTCGACGTCGAGGCCCGCCACGCCGCCGTCCTGAACCGCAACACCGAGATCACCGCCGACACCCTCCGCCTCACCGTCGCCGCGAGCCCCCTCGAGCTGACGGACGACGAGCGCGAGGACGGCGAGACGCGCCTCGTCTTCGGCGGCACGAACGGCGGCGGCTCGGGCGCGTCCGCAGGCGTCCGCATCAACGCCGACGAGCTCCATCTGCTGGTCGGCGACGGCTCGACGCCCACGAGCACGCTCTTCGCCGACGATCTCGGGACCCTGGCGTCGCCGACCGACCTCGCGATCCAGCGCCAGACCCGCGGCGCCTATCAGGGCCTCCAGCTGCGCGATCGCAGCGGGATCCTGCGGCCCGGCGTGATCGAGATCCGCCAGGACGGCGATCTGACGATCACCCAGGGCGCGCCCTCGCCCACCGCGACCGGCGAGCTCGACCTCGCGGGCGCCTTTGCCGGGGCCTCGATCGGCCTCGACGGCATGCGGGTCTCGCTCGAGTCGAGCGACGGTGTGCTGCGCATCGACGACGCGGCGGGCTTCAACAACAACGCCGGCCCGCTCGGCTCGGGCGACGCCGGCAAGAGCTTCGTGACGCTGCTCGGCGGACTCCTGCTCCCGGACTCGCCGGGGGGCACGAATCCCGATCCCGAGACGGTGACGAGCCCGAACAGCGTGGTCTTCCGCGACGGGATCGCGAGCCTCGGCGACGACGGCACGACGGCCTTCACGACCGAGAGCCTGACGATCTCGACCCCCGGCGACCTCTCGGTCACGCAGCAGATCGCGAGCGGCATCGCCGCCGTCGCCGAGCTCCTCTTCGAGTCCGGCCGCGATACCGGCATCGACGGCGCCGCCGGCCGCGGCACGATGACGATCGCCGCCAACACCGGCCTCGCCGCGACCCGCAGCCTCACCCTCGAGGCCGGCCATAGCGGCTTCGGCGATCTCGTCTTCGCCGGGACCGGCACGGGGCTCGAGGCGGACGAGATCGTCGTCTCGGCGGGCTCGACGACGACCTCGCGCAACAACGACTCGGCGGATCTCTCGCGGATCGTCGGGCTGCAGAGCCAGGCCGTCACGCTGCGCGACGCGACGGGCGCCGTCTTCGGCGACGCGACCTCGTCGGCGACCGCGTTCCGCTACCGCCAGACCGCCGGCGTCGACGCGGCCGTCGACCTGCCGACCCTCGCCCAGTTCGGACTGCTCGACGTCGGACCGACGGCGGGCTTCCGCGCCGCCGGCGACGTCGAGTACGCCGTGCGCTCCGACGCGGGCCGCATCGATCTCGACGACGGGATCGCCGGGACGAACGAGGCCGACCGCTTCCGCAACGCATCGCTCTCCCTCGTCGGTCTCCAGTCGGGCACGCTCTCGGCGATCCTCGTCTCCGCCGACACCGCCTTCGCCGGTCGACGGGTCGAGCTCGGCGGCATCGGCGGCTTCACCTTCGGCGCGGACCTCGCGCGGGTCTTCAATCGCAGCGGGAGCGACGCCACCGAGTCCCTCACGCTGCGCGCGGGCCTCGGCACCCCCGGCCGCCTCGACTTCGCCGCCGACGCGGGATCGCCCGTCACCGTCAAGGCACCGACCGTCGAGCTGATCGCCGGCGACGGCTCGGGCGGCGACACCGGCTCGACGATCGACACGCGCAATGCCGCCTTCGATCTGTCCGGTCCGGTCGGCGCCGCGCGGACCTTCGCCTATCAGATGGACGGCAGCTTCCGCGTCCAGGACCTGCCCGGCGTCGACGCCTTCGTCGGCGGAGCAGCTGGGCTTCCGAACGTGCTCGCGATCCGCAACGACGCCGGCACGATCAAGATCGACGACTTCGACGCCGCCGAGCTCCCGATCGCCATCGGCAGTGATCCGTCGCGCCTCGTGCTCGAGGCGGTGTCGATCGAGCTCAATCAGTCGGACGGGGACGACCTCGAGCTGACGACGAACCCGAACCTCTTCCTGCGCCTGCGCGCGAACCTCCTGAACCTCTTCGCCTTCGTCTCGAACGACAACGACACCGAGAGCGGGCGCGTCCGGATGGGCGCCCGTCCCTCGGACACGCAGCGCACGACGGGGACCGACGCCGAGTTCGACGGCGAGTCGCTGCTCGTCGAGGCCTTCGACGCCGACAGCGAGCTCGTCACGACGGGCAACCTCTCGAGCGTCTCCGAAGAGCCCGACGACTCGGGCCTCTACGATCTCGCGACGGGCCGCGGGCCGACCACGATCGCGCTGTCCCAGGACGGAAGCGTGCTCGCGAGCGATCTCGCACACCGCAACTCGTTCTCGGGCCGGCTCGCGTGGACGATCGTCGATGACGACGAGGACCAGCCGATCGTGACCGGCTACACGATCACGAGCCGCCTCGGGACGGTGACCGTCGAGCCCGAGAACGTGAACGGGAGCAGCCTCTTCCTCTCCGGCGTCGCAGCGAATCCGACCGACGGCGCGATCGACTTCGCCCCGGGCACCGGCGCGAATCCCGGCCTCTTCCTGCTCGAGAGCCTCGACGCGCGTACCGAGCAATCGATCGTCGTCCGCGCGGGCACGAAGCTCGTCGCGACCGACTCGATCTCGTTGCTGGCCGGCGCCATCGCGCAACCGACCGAGACGGTGGAAGCCGCGCTCGGCACGATCAAGTTCTGCACGAACGCCGACACCAGCTGCAACGCGACGGCGGGCAACGGGATCACGCGTCTCGAGGCCAACACGATCTCGCTCGTCGCCGGCCCGAACTTCGTCCTCACGAATCCCGACGGCAACGACTCCGGCAGCGATCGCGACGACATCGATCCGAGCTTCCTGCCGAAGCTCGACCTCGCGGGCCTCGACGAGATCGCACTCGCCGGGGATGCCACGACCTCGTCCCTGCGCCTGCGCCAGAACGCCGCCTTCGACGTCGTGCGCGGCGGGGCCGGCGACGTCCTGACGGGCCTCGAGGCCGGGGCTGCCGAGGCGGGCGCCGGCGGCGACGAATGGAGCGAGCTCGAGCTCACGTCGCTCCAGGGCCAGCTCCGACTGACGGAGCTCGACCTGCTCGCCGACGAGACGAGCCGTCTGATCGTGCGCACGGGAACCGGCGAGGACTCCCGTGTCATCGTCGACGTGCCGAACCAGGCCGCGCCCTTCGAGGGCTTCGCCGACGGCATGCGCATCGTTTCGAACGACATCAAGTTCCGGAGCACCAATCCCGGAACGTCGATCAATCTGGCGACGGACAAGCTCGTGCTCGTCTCCCAGGCGCTGGCGCTTCCGTTCGTCACGACGGCCACGACGGGCGGCGTGACGACGCCCACCATCACGTCGGCCGGAACCGTCCGCACGACCCTCGACGCGACCGCCGGCAAGCTGCGCCGGGACCTCGACGACGACCCGGACCAGATCCTCCGGCCGATCGTGCGGATCGAGCAGGCGGCGCCGTTCACGAACACCGAGCTCCCGCGGCCGAACCAGTACTCGATCCTCGCCCTCGACGGCACGACCTCGCGGGCGAGCCTCGCGACGCTCGACATCGAGCTCACGTCGACGACGCCCGGCACGACGCTGACCGTCGACGACGCGATCCGCGCGCGGACGACCGGATCGAACCTGATCCTGCGCTCGGCGGGCGACGTCGCGATCGCGCTGACGGGCCTCACGCCGGGCTACGAGGACATCCTCGACGAGAACGGCGATCCGGCCTACGCCGCGTGGCAGCTCACCTCCCTCGACATCGAGGCGAACGGCGGCGCAGGCACGATCACGGTCGCGCCCTTCACGATCGACGCCGCGATCGCAGCGCTCACCCTCGACACCTTCGGCGATCAGCGCTTCGCCGGCCGCACCAGCCTCGAGAGCTCCTTCGTGACGACCGGACGCGACGTCGACTTCGACGGCGACGTCGTCCAGAACGGAACCCCGAACGCGGGCCTCACCGTCGGCACCTCCGCCCACGGCATCAACGGCCGCATCCGCTTCGCGGGCAACGTCGGCACGGCCACCGACCGCCTGGCCCATCTCCGCATCGCCTTCGACGGCGACTCGGGCACGGGCCAGGACGCGCTCACGCCGACCCTCGAGTTCGGCCGCCGGGCGGACGTCGACGGGGACGGCGTCGAGGAGACGCCCGTCGCTTCGAACCAGACCGTCTTCACCCGCGACGAGATCGAGATCAAGGCCTTCCGCGAGAACGCCGACGGCACCGGCGTCGTCGCCGGTCGCAAGCGCCCCGCGAACTTCGCCACGATCGCGAAGGCCCTCGGCAATCTCGGCTTCGACAGCCTGACGAGCTCCTTCGAGACCTCGGCGGGCGAGAAGATCTCCGTCGGCGGCACGTTCACGATCAATACGCCCACCTCCTCGGCCCGCTTCAGCGACGTTTCGGCCCTCGTCTTCCGGGTCTTCACCTTCGCGATCGAGTTCCTGTCGCGGGACTCGGGCGTGAACCTGGACGGCAAGGGGCAGACCCACGGCGACGGCGGTGCCGCGATCTCGGCGAACGAGCTCGACCTGAACTTCCTGGTCTCGGTCATCCCCGGCTCGAAGCGCTCGACGCGCTTCGGTGTCCCGGATCCCTTCGCGGTCGGCACGGACTTCCAGTACCCGGTCTTCGGCCTGCGCCCGGACGGTCGCCTTTTCACGACCGCCGACTTCCGTTTCAGCGACCAGACCGGGGCACTCGCCGAGCGGGTGCCGTTCCTCGTGCCGACGGGGCCCTCGCGATCGGATCTCACGGGCGCCTTCGGACCGGTGCGCGTGCCGACCTCCCGGACGGAGATCGCCGATCCGAAGCGCCTCGCGAATCCCGAGCGCCTGCGCGCCCTCGCTGTGGAGTCGCGGCCGACGCAGCAGGAGGTCGTCCTCGCGCGCCTCGCTGGGGCGGCGGTGATCGACGATCGGGATCTCTCGGCGAGCCCCGCACAGGCCGATGCGCAAGCCGACGCGCAAGCCGACGCGCAGGCGAGCGCTCAGGGCGAAGCGGTGGACGCGACGACGGCCGTCGTCAGCGAGGCGCGCCTCGACGCGACGGACTCGGAGGCGGCGATCGCGCTCTACGCGAAGCTCTTCGGCGAGGGCGACGAGCGGACGGCCCACGTGCGGGCCGTGCTGCAGAACGCCCTCGACCAGTATCTCGAGATCCACCGCGCGCAACGCGTGGTCGGCTTCGAGCTGCGCCGCTTCGTGAAGAACCGGCCGAGCACCCTGATCGAGGCCTACACGACGCTCGAGGATCTCGACGCGCTCTTCCGCTACCACCGCCGGCTCGGGCTCTCGCCCGGCGAATTCAAGCGGATCCAGCACGGCTGGCTCGAGAAGATCCAGCCCGACGGCATCAGCGTCGAGGAGCTGGCCGAGACCGTTCATCCCTCGCGCTATGTGCGGGGTAGCGACATCCTCGACCTCTTCGGGCAGTGAGACGTGGACAGAAGAATGCACCTCCTACCGACGTAACGGTTCGCCGTTCGGCTGATCCCCCCGTCGATTTACCTAGACCGCATACTTCGCCCGATGCGACACACAGCGGGCGATCGCCCGCGTCGGGATCCGACCGAAGTAGCACTCCCAGAGCCAACCCCGGTCGGGCAGGACCTGCTCCGGGAACAACCGCTCCTGAAGAATTGCCCGCGCCGTGAGCGCCTCGCCAATCAGCCCCAACGCCATCGCTGGCGTCCCGAGCCGCCGGTTCTCCGATCGCCCCTTCATGTAGTTGCGCCACACCCCCCACCGCCAGCCGATACAGCGCCGACTGACGCCGCTTCGAGAACGCGATCGTCTCCCGCTTGTGGTTCGCGCTGCTGTGTCGGATCAGCAGGTCCGACAAGTTCACCGGGAAGAGCGGATTGCGCGTCGTACGCGCTGCCTTCGAGCTCGTCTGCTCGTGCAGAATCGTCCGGTCCCGAAGCCGCGCGATGGCCTGGACGTAGGCCGGGTGCTCGTCGCTTCGCACGACGACCTCTCCTCGCGATGGAAGCACCCGCCGCAGGAGTGCCTCGACTCGCTTGCGGGTCGCATCCGGATCAGGTCGGCCGAATCGCTTCTCGAGCACAGCGCGCCTCATCCGCTGAGCGGGCCGCATCGTCCCACTCCGTCGCAGCTCGACGTCGTTGAAGCCGTAGACGAAGAGCGAAGGCCCGACGACGAGGTTCACGTCCATGGGCCAGTACTGGCTGTGTTCGAAGGTCCTGAACCCGTCGAGGACGAGGGGCTCAGTGGGCGTGGTCCTGGGGCGGAGGCGTTCGTGGAAGAGGAGACAGTGGCGGCCGAGGCGGTCGGAGAGGGTGCGGATGGTCGAGTGGGAGACCCGGTGTTCGCGGGCGATCTGGCGCAGGGCGGAGCAGGCGACGAGACGATGGAAGACGAGCTCGAGGAGCCTGGGGCGCTTCAGCCAGTAGGTCGTCGCGAAGGTCTGTGAACTGAAGTAGCGGCCACACTGTGAACAGCGGTAGCGCTGGATGCGGTGGGGGGGCTGGCTGCGCGGGTAGAAGCCTTTGCGCTGGAAGCGCCAGGTGGTTGGATCCGTTCGGGAATCACAGTCGGGGTTGGGGCAGAAGGGGGGCCGGCGGAGGAAGGTGAGGTTCGACATGAACTCCCACTACGCAGGGATCGTGCCGGGTGCATTCTTCGGTCCACGTCTCAGGGCTTGACGACCTCGACCGGCCCGAGGCTCTCGAGCTGGGGCACGAGCTTCGCCGCGGGCCCGAGCACGACGATCGCCGCCCGCTCCGGATGGAGCCGCGCCAGCGCCGCGGCGCGGACCTCGTCGAGGGTCGTCGATCCGACGCGCGTCCGGAAGGTGTCGAGGGAGTCCTCGGGCAGACCGTGGACCTCGAGATCGACGAGCGACGAGAGGACCGCGCGCGAGGTCTCGAGCGAGAGGCCGAAGGCGCCGGCGCTGTAGCTCTTGAACTTCGCGAGCTCCTCTTCGTCGATCGGGCGGGCCTCCCGGATCGCGCTCATCTCCTCGAGCACGAGGTCGACGACGGCTCGCACGCTCTCGACCTTCGTGAAGGTCTGGATCTGGAAGGGACCCGGCTGGCTGCGCAGCCCGAAGCCCGAGCCGATGCTGTAGGTCAAGCCGTTCTTCGCGCGGACGACCTTCATCAGGCGCGAGGAGAACCCGCTGCCGCCGAGCGCGTCGTTCATCAGGTCGATCGCGATGCGATCGGGGTTGCTGCGCGCGATGCCCTCGTGGCCGATCAGGATGTGGGCCTGGACGAGCTCGGGCTCGTCGACCACGACGATGCGGCGGGCCTCCGGCGTGCGGGCGGGCGAAGGCGGTGTCGTCGGGACGGTCGCGCCGGCGGGGAGCGCGCCGTAGCGGGCCTCGATCTCGCGGGTGAACGTGGCGGCATCGACGTCGCCCACGGCCCAGAAGATCGCGTTGCGCGCGACGAAGCGATCGCGCCAGTAGGCGCGCACGTCGTCCAGGGAGAGCTTCGCGACGGTCTGCTCGGAGCCGTCCTCCGGCAGCCCGTAGCGATGGCCGGCGAAGAGCGTTCGCAGGAAGTTCCAGCGCAGGAGCGTCGACGGCTCGTCGACCGCAGCGGCGAGGCTCGCGAGATGTTCACCGCGGGCCTTCTCGAGCTCGGCCGGATCGAAGCGCGGCCGCAGCGTGACGTCGGCGAGGATCGCGTCGAAGAGCGCCTGATCCTTCGACAGCCCCCCGAGCGAGACGGTCGTCGCGTCCCAGCCCGCCGAGACCGAGAGCGAGGCGCCCGCGTCCTCGATGACCTTCGCGAGGGCGAGCGCATCCCGCGATCCGGCCCCGCGCTGCAGGACTTCGGCCGCGAGCGCAGCGACCCCGGCCTGCTCGGGCGGAACGCTCCCCGCGCCGCTGCGCAGCGTGACCCCGAGCGCGACGCGCGGCAGCCGCGCGTCCTCGAGCACGAGGACCTCGATGCCGTTGCCGAGCACCGTGCGGTGGAGATCCTGCGCCGACACGATCGGCCCGACGGAGGGCGGCGGCGGCGGCTCCTCCCAAGCGGGCCGCGACCCGAGCAGGCTGCAGCCCGAGGCGAGAATCGCGACGCCGACGACGAGCACGCCCCGTCGCGTGACCGATCCGAAAGAGGCTCGCGATCCCGAAGAGGCGATCGATCCGATCCGTCGACTTCCCTGGCGGATCATCGCGCCCCCCCTTCGGCCTTCGTGCCGGCTCCAGCGTCGGCGCTCGGCGCGGCCTGCGCCGCCACCTCGGTCGGCGGCGGCGCAACGACGTGGATCACCGTCCGAGACTCGGGCCGCAGATAGGTCTGCACGACCCGCTGGACCTCCGCCGGCGTCACCGCCCGGATCGCCGCGATGCGCTCTTCGAGGGGCCGGACCCGCCCGTAGGCCACCATCTCGCGGCCGATGCGCGCCGCCAGCGCGTGATTCGTTCCGAGCCCGTCGACGAGGGAGACCTCCATCTGCTGGCGCGCCCGTGCGACCTCTTCCTCGCTGACGCCGTTCTTCGCGACCGCGTCGATCTCGGCCATGAAGAGCCGCTCGACCTCGTCGATGGATACGCCCGGCCGCGCCTGCGCCTGGGCATAGAAGAGCCCCGCGCGGTTCATCTCCATGTAGCCCCCGACGGCGTAGAGCGCCTTCTCCTGCTCGTACACGAGCTTGCGATAGAGACGGCCCGTGCGACCGCCCGACAGGATCGTGCTCGCGACGTCGAGGGCCTCGCCGTCGGGATGGCCCGTCGCGGGGGTGTGCCAGCCGGCCATCAGCATCGGCGACTGGACGTCGAATCGGATCTCCGCCCGCCGCTCGCCGCGCTGCCGGCCGACCGCCGTCGTGTTGCGCGGGATCACCTTCGCCGGCTCGAGCTTTCCGAAGCGCTTTCGGATCCGCGCGAGGGTCGGCTCCGATTCGAAGTCGCCGACCACCACGACCGAGAGGTTGTTCGCCGCATAGTAGGTGTCGAAGAACTTTCGGCACTCCTCGACGGGGACCTGCTCGACGTTGCTGCGCCAGCCGATGGTCGGCCAGCGATAGGGATGGGCATCCCAGGCGAGCGCCGCGAGGGCCTCGAAGGCGAGGCCGTCCGGGCTGTCCTCCGTCCGCAGCCGCCGCTCCTCGAGGACGACGGCGCGTTCGGGCTCGAGGATCTCGGGAGAGATCACGAGGTTGCCGAAGCGCTCGGCCTCGAGGTCGATCACGAGGGGCAGCGTCTCGGTCGTCACGTCTTCGTGGTAGACGGTGACGTCGCGGCTCGTGTAGGCGTTGATCGAGCCGCCGCGCTCGGTGATCAGCTGGGCGTGGACCTCGTCGCCGACGTGCTTCGAGCCCTTGAACATCATGTGCTCGAAGAGGTGGGCGATGCCGGTATAGAAGGACTCGTCGGCGGAGCCGGCGTTGACCCAGACCTGGAAGGCGACGACCGGCGTGTGGTGGTCCTCGAGCAGGTGGACCCGCAGGCCGTTCTCGAGCGTCGTCGAGACGAGGCCGTCGACCGGATCCTCGAGCTCGGGGGACGCGATCGCGACCGAAACGGCGGGCCCGACGTACAGGCCGAGCTGGAGGCCGAGGCTCAGGCCGAGCAGGAGTCCGAGCTGCAGCGCGCGAGCCGGGCGGAGCCCCGGTCCGAACGTCGATGTGAGGCGGCGGGCATTTTGCATGGCGGGACCGTATCCGCTGTGCCCCGGGGTGTCGACGGGGAATGGGCCGGCGGTCGGAAGGCCTGAAAAATGGCTAACGTCCGGCCCGTTGCCGAGAGGGGATTTGCGAGCATGGAGAGCGACGAGAAGCTGAGGGCGCTGTTCACGGCGACGAAGACGGTCGCCGTGGTCGGCATCAAGGACCGCGAGAACGAGGACGCGTTTCGCATCCCCCAATATCTGCAACGGGCCGGATTCCGGATCGCGCCGGTCAATCCCAAGCTCGAATCCGTGCTCGGGGAGCACTGCGTCGCGAGCCTCTCGCAGGTCGAGGAACCGGTCGACATCGTCAACCTGTTCCGCGCTTCGGAGCACGTGCCGGGGCACGTCGACGAGATCCTGCAGATGGATCCCCTCCCGAAGGTCGTCTGGATGCAGCTCGGCATCCACCACGGCCCGTCGGCGCAGCGCCTGCGCGACGCCGGCATCGAGGTCATCCAGGACCGCTGCATCATGGTCGACCACAAACGCATCTTCGGCGCGCGGGCCGGCTCGTGACGAGCGGCCGCGGCGATCGGCTCGTCTACTCGAGCGAAGCCGGCCGGATCTGTCCCGCCTGTGGCCGCAAGACCTCCGTCTGCGATTGCCGCGGCAAGGGCGCCCGCGCGCGCATCGCCGCCCGCGAAGAGGAGGAGGCCGCGAAGACGAGCGACGGCGTCGTCCGCGTCGGGCGCTCGACGAAGGGGCGCGGCGGCAAGGTCGTGACGACGATCGTCGGCGTCCCGGGCGGCGACGAAGCGCGCAAGCAGCTCGCGGCAGAGCTGAAGCGGGCATGCGGGACCGGCGGCTCGGTCAAGGACGGCGTGATCGAGATCCAGGGCGAGCACGTCGACGGCCTCGTGCGCGAGCTCTCGACCCGCGGCTTCCAGGTCAAGCGCGCCTGCTGAGCTCCTTGACCTCGTAGCGCGCGACCCGCCGCGCGAGCCAGGCGACCCCGAGCAGGTCGGCCCAGACGACGCGCAGCCGCATCAATACGCCGTACTTCGAGCGACCGTGGCGTCTCGGCCGATGGCGGACCGGCCGCTCCGCGACGCGCGCGCCCTCGAGCGCGAGCAGCACCGGCAGGAAGCGGTGTCCCCCCCGAAAGAGCTTGATCCGCTCGAGCCCGCTCCGCCGCATCACGCGCAACGAGCAGCCGATGTCCTCGATCCCGTCGCCGAGCACCCGCCGTCGGATCGCATTCGCGGCGCGCGATGCGAGCCGCGTCCCCAGCGCGTCGCGTCGCGCGACCCGCACGCCGCAGACGCAATCCGCCTCGGCGAGGCCGGCCAGCAGCGCGGGCAGATCCGCCGGATCGTTCTGGAGATCCGCGTCCATGGTCGCGACGAGCTCGCCGCGGGCCGCGCGGAAGCCCGCCTCGAGGGCCGCGGACTGGCCCGCATGCGGCGTGAGCGCGAGCAGCCGGACGCGCGGATCGCCCGCCGCGAGCCGCGCCACGATCGCGGCCCCGTCGTCGCGGCTCTCGTCGTCGACGAAGATCATCTCGGCGCCGAAGGGGAGCGCATCGAGGACCGCGGCGAGCTCTGCGTGGAGCACCGCGAGCGAGGGCGCCTCGTCCCGGAACGGGATCACGACCGAGAGCCGGGGAGCCATGCTAGGCCTCCCGGCTCAGGACGAAATAGCTGCCGAGCTCGCGCCCGCGCCGGGCCGCCGAGCCGATCGTCACGTCGCGCGCGACGCGCCGCAGGCGATCGACCATGAAGCCGTAGACGAAGCGCGCGAGCCCCGTCTCGTTCGATCGGATCGGGGGCCAGCTCGCCGGACGCACCGTCGGCAGCCTGCGATAGTCGACGAGGACCTCGGCCCGATCGAGATCCGCGACCGCGACGAAATAGCCCGGCCCCGTCAGCCTCGAGAGCGCCTGGAAGTTGAAGCCCGCGAGCGCCTGGGGCGCCGTCCGCGAGGCGCCCGGCAGGCGACAGAAATGCTTTTCGAAGAGCGTGAAGGCCGGGAGCGTGTTGCGGCCGAGATGGCGCACCGTCTCGAGATCGCCACGCTCCGGCGGGACCAGATCGCGCAGCTCGACCGCCCCGAAGCCCCGGACCTTCTCGTAGAGGCCGCGCTGGGCCCGGCGCGAGATCCCGCGCACGACGGCCGTCCGCAGCGACGCGGGCAGCGCGTCGAGCTGGCCCGCGATCGCGCTCGGCCGGACCGCGGGATCGAGGGCGAAGGACTCGAGCTCGGATACGAGCGCGCGCTCGTCTCGGGAGACGGGCGGGGATTCCTCCCGCCGCTCGGGCCGACCCGTCGCCGGGATCGCCGCCCGGGCTCCGCCCCGGCTCTCCCGTCCGCTCATTCGCTCGATCTCCGACACACGGCGCCTCCTCGTCGACGAGGGTACCGTCGATGGCGATCGTGAAGAAGCCACCCGCTCAAGACGACCGCCCGGTCGCTCCGAACCCGCACGCGCCGGCGACCACGCCGGTGGCGCGTGCGCACGCGCCCGCGGCGGGGGAGCGCCGCGCCGCGCGAGCGGAGTGTCGAGCCAGCGATCGCCCTGCAATCTTCGCGCTGCTGGCCCTCGCCAGCGCGCTCTTCCTGACGGGCCTGGGCACGATCGACCTCTGGGCCCCCGACGAGCCGCGCTACGGGGCGATCGCCGAGGCGCTGCGCAGCGGCCGCCACGGGCCCGGCGGGCTCGTCCTGCTCCATCTCAACGACCAGCCCTACGACCAGAAGCCGCCGCTCTACTTCTGGCTCGCGGCGGCCTTCGGGCTCCCCTTCGGCCGCGTCGACGAGGTCGCGGCCCGGCTGCCCTCGGCGCTGGCCGCCGTCGCGAGCGTCGGACTGACCTTCGCCATCGCGCGCCTGCTCGGCCGCCCGACGGTCGGGGCCTTGCTCGCGGCGGGGCTGCTCGCGACGAGCTTCCGCTTCGCCTTCACCGCCCGCCGCGCCCAGCTCGACGTCCTGCTGACGGCCTTCGAGCTCGCGGCGATCGCCCTCTTCCTCGTGCTCTATCGGCGTCAGGGCGGGATCGAGCAGGCGCGGCGCCGTCCGGGCCTGATCGCCGCCCTCCATCTGGCCCTCGGCGCAGCGGCCCTCGTCAAGGGTCCGGTCGCCTGGCTCCCGCTCCTCGTCTTCGCGGCCTGGCTCGCCTGGGAGGGCCGGCTCTCTGCCTTCTGGAAGATCGCGCCCGCGTGGGCCTGGCTCCTCTCCCTCGGCCCGGTCTGTCTCTGGATCACCGCCGCGACGGCGCTCGCGCCGGAGGGCTTCGCCCGGGACGCCATCGGCACGAACGTCTTCGCGCGCTTCTTCGCCGGAACCTCCCACGCGCGCCCCTTCTACTACTACGCCTACCAGCTCCCCCTCGACGGCCTGCCCTGGAGCCTGCTCTGGCCGATCGCCCTGCCCGCGCTCGTGCGGGCGGCGCGCGACCGTCGACCGGCTGCGGCGTCGACCGCATCCCCGATCGACGCGAAGGCGGCGCGCTTCCTCGCCGCGTGGTGCCTCGTTCCCCTCGTCTTCTTCACGCTCTCCGCGGGCAAGCGAGGCCTCTATCTCCTGCCGATCCATCCGGCCCTCGCGCTCGTGAGCAGCCTCGTCGTGTCGATCGGGTCGCGCGACGGCGCGCCCGCCCGACGAGGGCCCTTGCGCGCGCGCCCCCTCGCGATCGCGATCGCCCTCGTCGCCGTCGTCGAGCTCGCCCTCGCCCTGCTCGTCCTGCCCCGACTCGACGGCGAGAAGTCGCCGCGGCCGATCGCCGCCGCCATCGCGCGCCACAGCGCGCCCGCGGCGCAGGTCGGCCTCTACCGCCTCCGCCCCCTCGAAGGCGCCATCCCCTACTACGGCAGGCGGGCCGTCGCTTCCCTCGCGAGCGAAGACGCGGCGCAAGCCTTTCTCGCCGGCGGAGACCGCCTGATCCTGCTGCGCGCGAGCGACTACGAAGCGCTCGGTGAACGTCTCGCCCTCGAGCCCGTAGAGCGCTTTCGAAGCGGCCGCCGTGCGCTCGTTCTCGCGCACCCGCGCAAAGCCCCTCCGGGTCTCCCGCCGCACGCCGTCGCGCCGGGGCGCAGCCCACCCGCTTCACGACCTCCGCCTCCCGATCGAAGCGACGAAGCACACTGAAGCGCCTCGCTCCGTCGGCTATTTTCCGCCGGGCTCGTCGCCATCGCGGCGGTCCCTTGTGGTGTCCGATCGAAAGGCCCTGCTCCGACTCCGGCGAAAGCCGGAGCTTCCGTCGTGCGCGGCGAAGACGCTCTCGGGCGTGTGCAATGCGAAGACGGCGACGGGACGATTCCGTCGGAGAACGGCCACAAGACCGGCGTCGAATCGTACGAAGAGCGGACGTCCCCCGCGCGGACGACCGCGCAGGCCGTGATCGAAGGTCCGAGCGACGGACCGGATGCGCCCGAAGAAGGAGAACCCGATGGCCAGCAAGACCGAGCTCAAGAAACTGCCGAACGCCGAGCTGCGCATCGGCGACAAGACCTGGGAGTTCCCCGTCGTCGAAGGCTCTGAGGGCGAGCGCGCGATCGACATCACGAAGCTGCGCGCGCAGACCGGCCACATCACCCTCGATCCCGGCTATGCGAACTCGGGCTCCTGCACGAGCGCCGTCACGTTCATCGACGGTGAAGAGGGCATCCTGCGCTACCGCGGCATCCCCATCGAGACGCTCGCAGAGCAGTCGAGCTTCATGGAGGTCAGCTACCTGCTGATCTACGGCAAGCTGCCGAGCGCTGCGGAGCTCGCGCAGTTCGAGGCCTCGATCCGACGCCATACGCTGCTGCACGAAGACCTGAAGCGGATGTATTCCGCCCTGCCGAAGGACGCCCATCCGATGGCGGCCTGCTCGACGACGGTCGGCGCGCTGGCGACCTTCTACCCGGACTCCCTCGATCCCCGGGATCCCGCGCAGATCGACATCTCGATCCAGCGCCTGATCGCGAAGCTGCCGACCCTCGCGGCCTACGCCTACAAGCATTCGATCGGCCAGCCCTTCCTGTATCCGCTGAACAGCCTCGACTACGTCGGGAACTTCCTGCGGATGATGTTCGGCAATCCGTGCGAGGAGTACGACGTCGATCCGGTCGTCAAGAAGGCGCTCGACCTGCTCTTCATCCTCCACGCGGACCACGAGCAGAACTGCTCGACCTCGACGGTTCGGCTCGTGGGCTCTTCGATGGTGAATCTGTTCGGGACGATCTCGGCCGGGATCAACGCGCTCTGGGGACCGCTCCACGGCGGGGCGAACCAGGCGGTGATCGAGATGCTGGAGTCGATCGCCGAGGAGGGCACGAGCGCCCGCGACTACCTCGAGCGCGCGAAGAGCGGCGACGAGAGCGCGCGGCTCATGGGCTTCGGCCACCGGGTGTACAAGAACCATGATCCGCGGGCAAGAGTGATCAAGAAGGCGTGCGACGAGGTGCTCGAGCGGATGGGCATCCACAGCAAGCTGCTCGAGATCGCGAAGGAGCTCGAGGAGATCACGCTGAAGGACGACTACTTCGTCCAGCGCAAGCTCTACCCCAACGTCGACTTCTACTCGGGCGTCATCTACAACGCGATCGGAACCCCGGCCAACATGTTCACGGCGATGTTCGCGATCGGCCGGCTCCCGGGCTGGATCGCCCAGTGGAAGGAGCTCCACCAGGATCCCTCCTTCAAGATCGGACGCCCGCGGCAGATCTACACGGGCCCGACGAACGCACCCTATACGCCGATCGATCGGCGTTAGGCGGGGGCGGCCGGAGACACCGGCGACGGCGCCCCGCATCGGGCGGGGGGCCGCTCCGGACGGGACCGTCGCGGCGGACGGGGATCGATGGAACGCATCGGCTGCTACACGACCGCGCGCGTGACGGGCGGGCGCATCGAGCGCATCGAGCGCCACGCCGGGCGGCTGCGCCGGGACGCCGGGCGGCTCGGCCTCGCGCGGCCCGAGCGCCCCGCGATCGAGGAGATCGCGCTGGCGGCGGTGCGCGCCGAGCTCGGCCGGGGCGGCGGCATCGTGCGAATCGAATGGTCGGGCGCCGAGCCCCGACTCTCCGCGTCGACGCGTCCGCTCGGTGCCGAGCCCGGGACCTGGCGCGCGATCACCGCGCGAGCCCTCCACCCGGGACCGGCGGCGCGCGCCGGCACCAAGGCCCTCGACGTTCCCGCCTGGGACGCCGCGCGAGCGGAGCGGTCGGCCGCGGGCGTCGAGGAATCCCTGCTCTTCGACGGCGCGGGGCGGCTCGTCGAGGGCAGTCGGACGAACCTCGTCGTCGTGACGGAGGAGGGGCTCTGCCTGACCCCGGCGCGCGGCCTCGGACCGGTCGAGGGGCTCGGGCTCGAGCTCGCGCGGGAGGCGGTACCCGCGATCGTCGAGACACTCGGGATCGATCGCCGTACGCTCGCGCGCGCGCGGGAGCTCGTCGCCGTGAACGCGGTGCGCGGGGCGGTCGCGATCGTCGAGCTCGACGGGAGCCCGGTCGGCGACGGGCGATCGGGGCCGCTGGCGCAGCGCTTGCGCGTCGTCTTCCCGACGGGCCGGGTCATCCCCGAGCGCTTGAGTTAGGCTCCTCCCCTTCCTTCAACGAGCAACCGATCGCCGTCCCCCGCCATGGGCCGGGCAGCGCGATCGACCCGGGGAGAGCGCGCTTGGGAGTCAATCAGCGGGGCCAGATCGTGATGTCGCCGGAGGAGATCACGACCTTCATCGAGCAGGGCCGGACGGGGACGATGGCGACGATCGGTCCGAAGGGCATGCCCCATCTGGTGGCCATGTGGTACGGGCTCGTCGGCGGGAAGATCTACTTCGAGACGAAGACGAAGTCGCAGAAGGTGAAGAACCTCCGCCGCGACCCGAAGATCGCCTGCATGATCGAGGCGGGCCTGACCTACGACCAGCTGCGCGGCGTCTCCGTCGAGGGCACGGCCCACATCATCGAGGACAACACGGATCCCGAATACTGGGCCGCCGGCGTCAGCGTCTTCGAGCGCTACAACGGGCCGTATACGGAGCAGATGAAGCCGATCGTCGAGATGATGCTCAACAAGCGCGTGATCGTGCGGATCGATCCCGTCCGCGTCCGCTCCTGGGACCACCGCAAGCTCGGCGGCCCGGCGATGCCGCTCGGGGGCACGACGGCGCAGTATCTCTGAGGGGAGCGGAGCTCGACGCCGGCCGCTCGCGTTCGAGCGCGCTCAGTGGACCGACGGCTTCGTCCCGAAGACCGACGTCAGGACGTCGCGCACCGTGATCGGCGGGCTCCCCGGCTTGATCTCGAGCATGCGCTGATCGAACTCGGGCTCGGAGGCCGCCGGGAACTCCTTGCAGAACTCGGGTAGATCCGGACGAGGACCTCGGCGGCGCAGGTCGCGTCGACGTCGGAGAGATAGAGGAGCGCCCGCTCGCGGGTCATGCGGAAGATCTGGTCCTCCACGCGCAGGGCGCTCACCAGATAATCGAGGTAGTCGGGGAAGAAGAGGTCGCCCTCTTCGGCCGCCACGCCCACCACGACCGAGCAGACCGCATGGTTGGCGGCGAGGTCGGAAACGCGGGCGATCATCGCGGTGAGCTTGCGCGGGTCGTCGTGTCGGTCACGGGTCATTTCGGCTTCGACCATAACAAGCTCCCTATCGACTCCGGTCCGCGAGATCTGAAGGCTCGATCCGAGAACCGCCCCGGGTCTTCGACGGGGGCGCCCTGCCCCATGGGGACTCCTTCTTTTATCTAGAGCGCCCCGATCGCGCCTCTTCTGCTCGTCTGCGTGCTCTTCTAGAGTCGGCGCGCTTCGGGATCCGTGCCTCTTCGAGGCCGATGGGGATGATTCGGATCCACGGCGATCCCGAGGCGGGGGGACGGATCGAATGGCGACGCACGCAGCGGGGGCCTCGGGCGGGTCGGGTACGGCAGCGGCCAGCGGGTCGGTGATGCAGGCGAGCGCCGAGCGCCTCGGCCGGGCCTTCTTCGGCCTCGCGGGCCTGACCTACGCGCTGATCGTGCTCGGCGCCCTCGTGCGGGCCCATGGTGCCGGCCTCTCCTGCCCGGACTGGCCCCTCTGCTTCGGCGAAGTGATCCCGCGGCTCGACTTCAAGGTCGCCTTCGAGTTCGGCCATCGGGTCGTCGCAGGCAGCGTCGCGATCCTCTTCGTGGGTCTCTCGGTGGCGACGCTCCGGCAGAAGGAGCTCGCTTCGGCGCTCCGACGACCGCTCGCGATCGCGGCCCTGCTGCTCGCGGTGCAGATCGTGCTGGGCGGGCTCACCGTCCTGAAGCTGCTCGCGACCTGGACGGTCACGTCGCATCTGCTGACGGGCAACGCCTTCGCCCTGGCCCTCGTCCTGATCGGCCGGCGGATCGTCGCCCTGGGCCGCCGGTCGTCGTCGGCCGCCGCCCCCGACGTTCCCGCGAGCGGCCTCGCCCGGCTCGCGACCAGCGCCGTCGCGGCGCTGCTCGTCGCCCAGGTCGCCCTCGGCGGCCTCGTCTCGTCGAGCTACGCGGGGCTCGTCTGTCCGGACTGGCCCGCCTGCATGAACGGCGAGCTCTTCCCGACCTTCTCGGGCATCCAGGGCCTGCACGTGCTCCACCGCACGCTGGCCTACACCCTGATCGTCGCCCTGCCGCTCGCCGCCCTGCTGGCCCGCCCCGACCGTGCCCTCGTTCGCCTCCTCGGGCTCGCGAGCGTGCTCGTCGTCGGTCAGGCCGCGGTCGGTGTCGCCAACGTGCTCCTGCGGCTGCCCGTCGAGATCACGGCACTCCACTCGGCGCTCGCAGCGGCGCTCGTCTGCACCCTCGGCGTCGCCGTCGACACCGCCTGGTCCCGCCGCACGGCGTGAACCGGCGAGCCGCCCGCTGCGCTCCGCCCGCCGCGAGCAGACGAGCCGCCCTGCGATCCCTCGGCGGGGCCGCGGGCATCATGCTACAAAGCGGCCGCCCGAGGAGCGGACCCGGGCCGGAGGAGAGCCGATGCGACCGAATCAGATCTTCGCGGCGATGAGCCAGGAGAAGTGTGGCCAGATCATGGAGAAGATCGCGCAGCAGTCGCCGGAGGCGGTCAAGCAGACGGTCGCCGCCGCGGCGATCGCGCTGAAGTTCCGGCCGCAATTCCTGCTGAAGCAGCCCCTCGAGATGCGCGTCTCGTCGGTGCGCCGCGCGCTCTCGCGGACGAGCGCCAACGCGCTCGCCGAGGAGCTCCTCGCGGTCTACTTCCTGAAGTGCCGGCTCGACCTGCTCTCCGAGTGGCTCGACCAGGTCGGCCTCGAGCACGAAGAGGGGATCCTCAAGTCCGACGTCGTGACGAGCCCGTCCGAGGCGGACCTGCGGGCGAAGGTCGCGAGCTTCCTCGCCAAGGACGGCGACGACGACCGCGGCCTCCTGCTGAAGGCCTTCGGCGCCCAGACCGCGATCGCCTGGCCCGTCCTCGACGAGCTGATCGAGAAGCTCTGAGGTCTGGCCGCGGCGCCGACTACCCCTTCATCGCCGCCATCAGCGCCTGCATCTCGGCCGCGATCGAGTCGGGGATGATGTAGTCCTTGTCGGAGTGGATCGTGCCCCAGTTCGCGGCGATGTCCTCGGCCGAGACGCTGGCGCCGGCCCCGGCGAAGTAGCCCTTCGCCATGCCGATGAAGATCCGCGCATAGCGTCCGCCGCCCACCGAGTAGATCGAGTGGGTCACGTCGCACGCCTCCGAGCAGAGATAGACGACGAGCGGCGTCACGAGCTCGGGCTTCACGAGATCGGCGAGCTTGCCCATCAGCTCTTCCGTCAGCCGCGTGCGGGCGATCGGCGCGATCACGTTGCTCTTGATGTTGTTCTTCGCGCCCTCGACGGCGAGCACGTTCGAGAGGCCGACCATGCCCATCTTGGCCGCGCCGTAGTTGGTCTGGCCGAAGTTGCCGAAGATGCCGGCGGCCGACGCGGTATGGACGAAGCGACCGTAGTTGCGCTCCTTCATCGCGCGGAAGGCCGGCTGGGAGACGAAGAAGGCGCCCTTCAGATGGACGTCGAGGACGAGCTCGAGCTCCTGCTGGGTCAGCTTCGCGAAGGACTTGTCGCGCAGGATGCCCGCGTTGTTCACGACGATGTCGACCTGGCCGAAGTTGTCGAGCGCCGTCTTGATGATCGCTTCCCCGCCCTGCGGCGTCGCGACGGAGTCGTAGTTCGCGACCGCCGTGCCCCCCGCCTTCGCGATCTCGGCCACGACCTGGTCGGCCATGCTCGAGCCCTTGCCCGTCCCGTCGGCGGCGCCGCCGAGGTCGTTGACGACGACCTTCGCCCCGCGGCGGGCGAGCTCGAGGGCGTAGGTCTTGCCGAGGCCACCGCCGGCCCCCGTGATGACGGCGACGCGGTTGTCGAAGCGGATCGAGCTCATGGGGTCTCCTTCGGGTCGCCCGCGTGACCCGCGATCGACGCGGGGCGGGCGGAATGGATGCCAGGGGTCCGGCCGGATCCGGCCGGCGCGCACCATAGCAGCGACCACCCGGGGCCGGGGAGACGCCCGGTCGGCTTCGGCCTGGCCGCGGCTCGCCGCGGCGGGCGCGCGCGACGAGGCCGATCGGTGGTACCACTTGGGGCCGGCGGCCACGGCCGTCCCTTCGCCAGGAGATGCGCGCCATGTCCGCCCCGCTTCCGACCGTCGCCCCGAACGCCCCGCTCCCCCTCGACGCCGAGGCCGCCACGCGCCAGCGCTACGCGGAGGCCGCCCGGGTCCGGGAGGCGGCGCTCTGCTGCCCGGTCGACTACGACCCGCGCTTCCTCGCCGCGATCCCGAAGGAGGTCATCGAGCGGGACTACGGCTGCGGCGACCCGTCCCGCCACGTCCGCCCCGGCGACACCGTCCTCGACCTCGGCAGCGGCGGCGGCAAGATCTGCTTCATCGCCTCCCAGATCACCGGCCCGACGGGCCGCGTCATCGGGGTCGACATGAACGACGCGATGCTCGCGCTGGCGCGCTCGGCCGCCCCCGAAGTCGCAGCGCGGATCGGCCACGCCAACGTCGAGTTCCGCCGCGGCCGGATCCAGGACCTCGCCCTCGACGTCGATCGCCTCGAGGCCTGGCTCGCGGTGAACCCGGTCAAGCGCGTCGAGGACCTCGCGAGCCTCGAAGAAGAGCGGGTGCGGATCGCCCGGGAGACGCCGCTCGTCGCCGACGCGTCGGTCGACCTCGTCGTGTCGAACTGCGTCCTCAACCTCGTCCGGGAGCAGGACAAGCGACAGCTCCTGCGCGAGATCCATCGCGTGCTGCGGCCGGGCGGCCGCATCGCGATCTCCGACATCGTGAGCGACGAGGAGGTCCCGGAGGCCCTGCGGCGGGATCCCGAGCTCTGGAGCGGCTGTGTGTCGGGGGCCTTCCAGGAGCTCGACTTCCTCGAGCAGCTCGAGGCGGCGGGCTTCTACGGCATCGCGATCGAGAAGTGGGAGTCGACGCCCTTCGCCGTCGTCGACGGCATCGAGTTCCGCTCGGTCACGATCACGGCGAAGAAGGGCAAGGAGGGGCCCTGCATGGAGGCCGGCCAGGCCGTCGTCTACCGGGGCCCCTGGAAGGCGGTCGTCGACGACGACGGCCATACCTTCCGGCGCGGGGTGCGCACCGCCGTCTGTGCCAAGACCTTCCGCATCATGACGAGCGAGCCCTACGCCGCCTCGACGATCGGGATCGAGCCCGCCGTCGCGATCCCCGCGGACGAGCAGCCCGTCTTCGACTGCCTGCGCAGCGCCCCGCGGCATCCGCGGGAGACGAAGGGCGGCGAATACCGGCAGGACGCGGCGTGTGCCCCGGGAGCCTGTTGCTGAAGCCGGTGCCTCGGTCGGGCCCTGACGGTCCAGACCGACGCGACGATCGACCCTCCCCTCGTCCGGAGTCCACGATGCAGACGGCCCCGAGTCCCGACCCAAAGGCCTTCGAGCGACACCTCACCGCGTCGGGCCTGCCCGCGCTTCGCCGCGACCGCATCACGACGCTCCAGCTCAACATCGGCCTGCGCTGCAACCTCGCCTGCCACCATTGCCACGTCGAGTCGGGCCCGAAGCGCACGGAGCGCCTCGACGATCGGGGCCTCGCCCGCATCCTCGAGCTGCTCGCCCGAAATTGGCAGATCGAGACCCTCGACATCACCGGCGGCGCCCCGGAGCTCCATCCCGGCTTCCGCGACCTCGTGCGCGGCGCCCGGGCGCTGGGCCGCCGCGTGATCGATCGCTGCAACCTGACGATCCTCGAAGAGCCGGGGCAGGTCGACACCGCCGCGTTCCTCGCGCGCGAGGGCGTCGACATCGTGGCGAGCCTGCCCTGCTATGGCCCGGAGAACGTCGATGCGCAGCGCGGCCGCGGGGTCTTCGAGGGCAGCATCCGGGCGCTGAAGACGCTCAACGCCCTCGGCTATGGACAGGCGGAGGGCCGGGCGGGCGACCGAGGCGGCGCGCCGCTTCGCCTCGATCTCGTCTACAACCCGGTCGGCGCGTTCCTGCCCCCCGATCAGCGGGAGCTCGAGGCCGAGTACCGGGAACGGCTCGCCGCGGACTTCGGGATCGTCTTCGACCGCCTCCTCACGCTCACGAACATGCCGATCCAGCGCTTCGCCCATGCCCTCGCGCGCGACGGGGAATACGCCGCCTACATGGGGCTGCTCGTGAATCATTTCGATGCGGTGAATCTCGCCGGCGTGATGTGCCGGAGCCTCGTCAGCGTCGGCCACGACGGCGCGCTCTACGACTGCGACTTCAATCAGGCCCTGGGACTTCGACCCCCGGGCCCGCCCCGCTCGATCTTCGACGTCGAGGATCTCGCCGCGCTCGAGGGCGCGGCGATCGCGACCGGCGCCCACTGCTTCGGCTGTACGGCGGGCGCGGGCTCGAGCTGCGGAGGCGCGCTGCGCTGAGCCGCGGCTCGGACGATCGGGGCGCGGGCGAGTCCGCACGGGCGAGCGATCTCGAACGAACGAGCTCGAACGAATGAGCTCAGGCGAGGATGTCGAGCAGCGAGCCGCGCATCTCGGCCTCGGCGCCGAGGACCCGGAGCGAGGCCTTGAACTGGGTCTTCGCCTCGATCTGGCCGACGATCTCGCGATCGAGATCGACGGCCTCGGGCTGGTCGGCGGTGGAGACCAGCGCCTGCGAGCCCCCGCTGGCCTGGGCGGACTGGGTGGCGCGCTGCGGACGGAAGCCGTCCGTCAGGAGATTCGCGACGTTGTGGGCCGAGACGGCGATCCGGGTCGACGCGCTCCGCATGCCCGACAAGGCGATTCCCATCGTGTCCATGGGGAGTCGGATCGGCGCGCGCCTCTCCGGGCCCACCGGAATCCTCGCGCGCGAGCGCAATTCGCCATCGGCCTGCGAGCGGCTGCCGGCGAGCTGCAGCTCGGCTGCGAGGTCGGAACGGAAGAGGACGGGACGGGATGGAAGGGGACGGGGCGGGCCCGGTCCCCGGCGCGGAACGGCCGCCCCCCCGCCCGCGCGCTCGACCCCGGCCGGCCGTTTGCGTAGGCTCGCCCCATGGCCGTACGCATCGGAATCGGGCTCGGGATCGGTGGGTTTCCCTTCGCGTCGATCGGCGAGTTCCGCGCCTGGCTCGACCGCTGCGAGGACTCGCGGATCGACTCGATCTGGCAATCCGATCGCGTCGTCTCCCGCGATCCGGCGCTCGAGCCGCTGACCCTGCTCTCGGTCGTCGCCGGCGCGACCCGACGCCTCAAGCTCGGGACCAACGCCATCGTGCTCCCGTTCCATGACCCCATCAGCTTCGCGCGGCAGTGCGCCACGCTCGACCACCTGAGCGATGGCCGTCTGCTGCCGACCGTCGCCGTCGGCCGCGAAGACGCGCCGGAGTGGGCCGCGACCGGGCGCAGTCCGAAGGGGCGCGGCGAGAAGGTCGACGAGGCGCTCGAGGTCATGACGCGGCTCTGGTCGAACGAGGTCGCGAGCTTCGAGGGGAAATACCATTCGCTGCGGGAGGCCTCGATCTCGCCGCGCCCGAAGCAATCGCCGCTGCCGCTCTGGATCGGCGGCGACTCGCCGGGCGCGATCCGGCGCACCGCCCGCTTCGGCCACGGTTGGCTCGCCCCGCTCCAGTCGCCGCAGGAGGCTGCCAGGGTCGTCGCCGCGATCCGCGCAGAGACCGCGCGCGTGGGCCGCGCGATTCCCGAGGATCATTATGGGGCGACCTTCCTGTTCCGCCTGGGCCCCGGCGCCGCGGACTTTCCCTCGCCCTTCGGCCGGATCGCCGATCCCGCGATGCGGCGGCGCTTCGAGAGCGTGCAGGCGCTCGGCGATGCGAAGACGGTGCTCGACCGGATCCGCGAGTTCCGGGCCGGCGGGATCACGAAGCTGATCGCCATCCCCCTCGCGCGCGACGCGGCCGAGATGAACGAGCAGAGTCGGCTGCTCTCCGACGAGGTCATTCCCCACGCCAACGAAGCCTGAGCGGCGGTGAAGCGCCCGCCCCGGCCGCCGCGATCGCGCCGCCGGATCGGGCCCACCCGATCGGAGATCCGTCCCGTGTCCCTCTTCCGATTCCTCGGCCTCGCGGCCGAAGCGGCCCCCGATGCCCGGGAGCCGGCGAGCCTGCGCGAAATCACAGCCCGGCTCTCGAGCCTGCCGGCGGAGGACGCCCGCTTCGTCGCGGCCTTCGCCTACCTGCTCGCCCGCGTCGCCGGGGCCGATCTCGACACCGCGAGCCGCGAACGCGACACGATGGCGCAGCGCCTCGAGTCGGCCGCGGGCCTCGAGCCCGACCGCGCCGCCACGCTCGCCGACGCGGCGATCGCCGCCGCCAAGACCCACAGCGCGAGCGACGACCACCTCGTCGCCCGCGCCTACCGCGGGATGTCGAGCGACGACGAGCGCAAGCTCCTCGTCCGCTGCCTCTACGCCGTCGCCGCCGCCGACGCGAGCATCACGACCGTCGAGGACAACGAGATCTTCGAGATCGCCACCGAGATCGGACTCGGCCGAAAAGACGTCGTCGCCCTGCGCGCGGAGTTCCGCGAACACCTCGCCGTGCTGAAGGCTCTTCCTCGAGAACGCTGAAGGCTCTTCCCCGAGAACGCTGAAGGCTCTTCCTCGCGAGCGCGGATGCCGCTACGCTCGCGCGCGTTCCATCACGCGCGCAGCGCAAAAGGGAGACTCCAGATGGCCGCACGCGCTTCGAGCAAGAAGACGAGCAAGAAGACGGGCAGGAAGTCGAGCACGAAGAAGTCCGCCGCCGGGACGGCGAAGAAGGCGACCGCGAAGGCGAAGCCCGCGAAGAAGTCCGCCGCCTCGACGAAGAAGTCGGCTGCGAAGTCGACCACGAAGAAGGCCGCCGCGAAGAAGACGACGGCGAAGAAGAGCGCCACGAAGAAGACGTCCGCGAAGGCTGCGCCGGCGAAGACGACGAAGAAGAAGGCCGCCGCCCCGCGCAAGGCGACCTCCGTGAAGTCGGCGACGACCGCCCGGCCCGCTCCGGCCGGAACGGGCGAGCTCGTGCACACCCGCCTGCTCGGCGTCGCGAAGCGCCTGCTCGGTCCGACGACGACCGGCGCCGGCGAATCCGCCTCCGGCGGCATCAGCCACACCAACCCCGCCCGCTCCGCCATGCTGAAGCGCCTGCTCGGCTGAACCGCCTGACAGGAAGGCGGACCTCCTGATCGCAGTCCGCGTTCTCCGCTCCGCGCCCGATCTGTGATCCGGCAGAGAGGCCCGATGAGATCGGGGCGCGCGCGGAGAATCGGGATGGGCCACCCGGACCCGAAGTCGGACCGGTGGCGTGATGGGCCGAGACGACGACGATTCTCGAGCGTCTTGCGGGCCAGGCTCGCGCGTCATGGCGGAGAACCTGGAAGTCCTCGCCGAGCCGTTGTTCCGAACGTGGACGCGATTCGTCGTCGCGCATCCCTGGCTCGTCGAGCTACCGGCCTTCGCCGCGGCGCTCGTCGATGCGGATCCTCCAGAACGAGAGCCTTCCTGAGCCCTGCGCGCACCACCGTCGCCGCTTTCGCGGCATACCCCACGTCACTGGAGACCGACCGATGACCAGGATTCTCGTCCGGGTGCTCATCCTCGCCGCGGCCTTCTGGGTCGCGACCCTGCTGGTTCCCGGCATCCATGTTCAGGCCTCGATCGTGAGCTTCCTGATCGTCGCCAGCGTGTTCGGCCTCGTGAACACCTTCGTCCGCCCGGTCGCGCGGATCCTGTCGCTCCCGGTCCGGCTCCTGACGCTCGGCCTCTTCAGCTTCGTCATCAACGCCCTGATGCTGATGCTGACCGACCGGCTCGCGGGCGACGCGCTGTCGATCGACGGGGGATTCCTCGAGCAGACGCTGCGGGCGCTCGTCGCGAGCTTCGTGATCAGCGTGGCGAGCACACTCATCGGGTGGGTCGTGCCGTGGGACGACTAGCGGGGCGGCGCGAAGGGTCCGAGGGACGGACCGCGCGACTACGCCCAGCCTGATGCGGGGATCCGAGGCCGAAGCCGGTCGCGGACGGGACGCGAACCCGGGATCGAGCTCGCCCGCTCGAGGCCGCCGGCTTCACGGTCGGGGCATTCGACCGGACCGTCGCCTCGCAGCGAGGCTCGCGAAGAGTACGCCCGCGGCGATCGTGGACCCGAGGGACGGCTCGGGGACGAACGTGACGGCGACGATGTCGCTGGAGATCGGCCCGACGGCCGTGATCGAGCCCGTCGTGACGTCCAGCCGTCCCAGGATCTGCTGGCCCAGATGGCTGAAGATCCCATAGAGCGCGCCCGTCGCCGGGTCGCGCGCGAGCGTCGTCGTTCCCTCGATCGGAGCGCCGTCGAGGGTCGCATGGATCCATCCGAGGACGTCCGCCGTGCCGGGTGCGATCAGATAGACCAGATCCGAGTAGATGCTCCCCGCGTAGAGCGAGCCATCGATGAAGGCGAGCGCGCCGATAAAGGAGGGACCCAGGCCGGAGAAGCTCGCTTCTCCGCTCGGAGCGACTTGCCAGAGCTCGAATTCGTCGTTCGACCAGTCGGTGAGCAGGAACCGACCCGACGTGGGATCGAAGGCCATGCCGAGCGCCTGGCAACAAAAGGGTCGGGGCGTTTCGATCGTCTGGGTTCCGAGGTCGATCCGCTCCCAGATGCGATCCGCGTTGCCCGAGGCGTAGTAGAGCAGCCCTTCACCCGGGTGGAACACGATCGAGTCGCCGGAGCCGCCATCGCCGAGCGCCATCAGGAACGTCGTCGAGGCGTCGACGCGGTCGATGGCGAAGAGCGATTCCGGCGTCTCGGCGAAGTCGCCCGTGACGCCGACGAGCTGCCAGCTCGAATACGCGTCTTCGTGGTCACAGGCGTCACCGGCGTGATCGCCGTCGCGATCGGTCTGGGTCGGATTCGCGAGCAGAAGACAATTGTCGACGAGATCCGCCGCTCCGTCGTCGTCCGAGTCGAGGTCGGCGACGAGCGCGTCCGTCCCCGAGGCGAGCTCGACTCGGTCCGAGCGTCCGTCGCCGTCCGTATCGAAGGCGATGGGGCTCGTCCGAATCTCGATCGCGTCGCCGAGTCCATCGCCGTCGGTGTCGGCGGCGGTCGGGTTCGTGCCGAGGGTACGGACCTCGTCGCTATCGGTCAGGCCGTCGCCGTCCGTGTCGATCGAGAGCGGATCGGTTCCGAGCGCGATCTCTTCGCCGTCGTCGAGCAAGTCGTCGTCCGAGTCGCGATCGAAAGGATTCGTCTGCGACGCGATCTCGCCGCCATCGTTCAGGCCGTCGCCGTCCGTGTCCGCATTCTCGTAGTTCGTCCCGAGGCCCAGCTCGACGCTGTCGGTCAAGCCGTCGCCATCCGAATCGGGATCGACGCCGACGGCGACCACCTTGGATCGGAAGGGCTCTTCGTTGCCCGCGGCGTCGGTCGAGCGGAACTCGATCAGATGGGATCCGATCTCGTCGATGCGGATCGGACCGCGGCCGACCGTCAGCGCGCCGCCGTCGATGCGGTATTCGCTCTGTCGACACCCCGAAGCAAAGCCCCCCGTCGCGGGGTCCTGGCAATCGAGCTCGAGGATCCAGAAGCCGGAGGTGCCGTTGCCGACGGGCGCCACGGAGGCCTGCCTCCAGACGGACGTCGTCGGCGGGGTCGAGTCCTCGGGAAACGTCAGCGTGAAGGCCATTGCAGTCGGACCCGTCGTCGTCGCGACCGCCTGTTGATAGGCGCAGTCGTCGAAGCTGGGCGTCGAGGCGGCGGTGTAGCCGTTCAGCTTCACGCGGAGCGTCACCGTCGTCAGCTCGCTGCTCGACGGGGGACACGGCGGCAACGGCGCGCCGATCGGCAGATAGAAGTCGAAATACGGCCGCAGCTCGAGGGGGATCTTCGTCGCCACGCCGCTCTCGAGGGTATGCGTCGACGTGCGCGCCGGCGCCGTCCAGGGCGGCGGGGGCGCGGGAGGCTGGATCGTGAGCTCGACGGTGGCGCCCGAGAGCGGCGTCCCGGAGGCATCTCGAACCTGGATGTCGAGCGCCGCGCCGGAGGCCGAGGGCGTTCGACTGCGGGGGATGTAGGTGTTGGTCACGATGCCGTCGGTGTAGACGTGATCCGTGTAGCCGACGGCGTCGTTGCGGGGCAGGAGCGGATTCAAATGCTGCGCGCGCCCGACGTCGTAGTGGTAGGCATGATTCGGCGTGTTCTGCTCGACGTCGACGGGGAAGAAGCCCTGCATGATGAAGAGCTGATCGATCCACGAGACGTCCTTGCGACTGTCGGGTTCGATGTCGTAGTCGAGGGCGGGCGAGCCCAGCGCGAGTCGGAGCTCGCGGACGTCGTGGGGCTTCAGCGTCGTCAGCTTCAGCCAGAGCTCCGCCAGCGGCATGTTCCCGAGGTCGAGGAAGGTCGCGGCCCGATGCACTCCATCTTCGTCGATGATCTGGGTGTCGTACCTGTCGATCTCGCTATCGACGAGATCCCAGAACAGCGAGGCGACGGCGACGTCTTCGTAATGGGCCCGGAGGCCGGACGAACTCGTCGCGGCGGACCAGGCCTTGAAGCCCCCGCCTTCGAGGTCGAAGCGGCCCGCGTAGATCGCCCCGTCGCTGCCCCTCGATCGTGCGTGCGGCGAGCGTCGGCAGGAAGGCGGCGAACCCCTCGTTCAGCGAGTCGCAGGTGCTCGCGTTCGAGTAGCCGCCGTGATTCACGACGGGGCAGGCGCTGGCGTCGATGAGCTCGTGGAGGAGGTGATGGGTGAATTCGTGCCACTCGCCGTTCATCGGCGCATCTTCGTCATGGGCGGGGTCGTAGAGGCCGTCGCGATTTTCGTACTCGGAGAACGTCGAACCGAGGAGGACGATCGCGAGGTCCTCGCCGGGGACCGCGAAATAGGAAGCGCCGTCCGGGGCGTAGGGCCCGTTGCCCAGATCGGCCTCGAAGAAGGCGTTGAAGGCGACCGGCCGCCCGGTCGTCTCGGTCACGTTGGCCTGAACCCAGTCGACGTACTGCTGGATCCGGAAATGGAGGAAGGCGAGGTCGTCGAGGCGACCGCGATGCTCGAGGGCGACGTTGGTGCCGATCAGCGCGTCGGATTGGGCGAAGGCGACCTTCAGCTGCTGGGTGGATGCCGGACCGACGACGACGTCCTTCTCGATCCAGACGGTCTCGGCGTCCTGGTCCGGCGCGTGGTATACGCCGAAGATCGGCGAGGCGACGTCGTCCATCAGCTTCGCGTAGACGACATAGTCGCCGGGCGCGACGGCGGGGAAGCCGTAACGGCCGGCGCCGAGCTCGTTCGGATGCGCTTCGACGACGGCGCCCGCCGGCGTCCGGAGCTCGACCTGCAGACGCGAGAGCGGATGGTCGTGTCCGTCGTCGATCCGGATCGTCAGACCGTTCGCGCCGGGCTTCCAGTCGAGCCGCAGCGTGGCGTTGTTGACCGAGACGTGGGTCCAGCCGGGGGCGACATCGAATGCCCGCCCGACGCCGCCCCCGCTCGCGGCGAGCGAATAGCCGCCGTATCCCACTCCGAACTCGGTCCCGAAGGCGACGATGCTTGCGCCGTCAGGAGACATGGCCGGACGGGCGAGCGAGAGGTAGGGCGCCCATCCGAATTCATTGCGGACGTGGGACGAATGGGTCAGCTCCCGGATGTCGGTCCCGTCGGGACGGATCGAGAAGATCTCGCCCTGGACTGCACCGTCGATGGGAGTGAGGCTGCCGTAGAACAGGCCAAAGAGCAGACGCGATCCGTTGGGGGTCCACTCTGGTCCGCTCATGCCCATGTTCTGTGTGAAATAATGAGGCCATTCGATGGGGAGGAGCCGGACCGAGCCATTGGCCGCGTCGAACACGCAGAGATCGTCGAGGCGGCTGAAGAGATTCGGGGCGACGCGAAAACGACATTTGAAGGCGATCCGCCGGCCGTAGGGCGCGGAGTCGGGCGCGAAGATCAGGTGCTCGCTCGTGGAAGAGTTCGCGATCCAACGCTCGAGACCCGTCCCGTCGGCCTTGATGGACCAGAGACCTCCGGCGGCGTAGGCGTTGTGGATCTTGACGACGAAGACCACGCGCTGCCCGTCGGCGGTCCAGGCGGGATCGCTGAGCTCGGGCGTCGAGAAGTTCGTGAAGCCCATCGCGGACACGGCCTGGGCGAGGGCCAGATCGTCGACGAGCAGAGCGGCATTCTGACCATTCGCGTCCATGACTTCGATCCGGGTCGCGACGCAGCAGGCGTTGCTCACGCCGGCCGTGGCCTCGACGAACACGATCTTCTGGCCGTCCGGCGAGAACTCCGGCTGCAGATGATGGACGTCGGTCGGTCCGAGCGGCGGGAAGCTGATCTGACCCGACGGATGGACGAAGATCGCGTACTGGCGGCGGCTCAGGTCCGTCATGCGACCGTCGACGTCGTGGTAGGCGAACGAGTCGGTCGCCCCGCCACCGAAGGTCGCATGGGCAGGGTCGGCCATCGCGAAGAGCAGGACGACCAGGTACAGACTGAAGAGCGTGCGTAGAGCGGGCATGGCGGAAGCGGCGACTCCGATCGGGGCGCGGCCTGCGAGAGATCCCGCGATGGGACGCCTGCTCCGCCACCGTAGAGTATCGCTCGCGCTAGGCGATTCGGATCGCGTCGATCGAAAAAACGCGAGAGGCTCTGCCCTGAGGATGCGCAGGCGAACGGCAAGTCGGGTCGACCCGACCGGGGGAAAGCGGACCCCGCGGGCCCAATGGGTCGCGAACGGCACGGATTTCCGATGGGAGATCCGCTGCGAGATGGCGACGGGATGACGAGCTTCCATCCCGGACACGCTCCACCCCGACCGGACGACTCCTCTTACTCAAGGCCACGATTCGTCGCGCTGTCGCCTTCGTCGTCATCTCGCTCGCCGTGCTCTCGGCCGCTTCGTCGAGCCATCGTCACGCGCGACCGGATTCCATCGCGACTGGCGCGACGGATTGGCGAGCCGGGCGCGGACGCGGACAGGCCGTGGCGGGTGTGACCGCGGCCATCCGCATGAACGACCGAAGAATTCGCAGGACCACGGGATGGCATCCCTGCGAGACGCCGACGCCTCGGTTGCGATCATCATCGATGGGCCGCCCGCGTTCTGCAATCCGCCATGGGGCGCTGTTCGAACGCATGGGTGCTCGAGTGGCAGGGGAAGTCCGAGCGGGGTGGATGCGCGCTCGCCGCAGTCGGCGCCCGGAAGAAAACCGGGCCCGCCGACTAAGCCTGCCGACGACACATCGCGACGACGCCCCCGACGAACATCAGCAGCGTGGCCAGCAGGACGAGGCTCGGAATCGAGCCGGTGGGCGCCTGAGGCACCGCCGTCGCGCAGTCCGCTCCGGTGAAGCCGGGGAGGCAGCTGCATGCGCCGCTCCCAGTGAGGCCGTCGTCACAGGTCCCGTTTCCGCTGCAGGCGTTGCCGATGCCGCCGGGGCAGCTCTGGGCGCAGGTCGCTCCGTAGAGGTCGGGCGCGCACTGCGAGCAGTCGGAGCCGACGAACCCTGCGAAGCAGCTGCACTGCCCCATACTCGAGACGACCCCGTGGCCGTTGCAGGTCGTCGCGTTGCCGTACTGGCAGGCCGAGCCGGCGAAGCCCGCGTTGCACGTGCACTGTCCGATTCCCGAGACCGTCCCATGACCGTTACACGTGACGGCGTCGCTGTACTGACAGGCCGAGCCCACGTACCCCGCACTGCAGGCGCACACTCCCGTAAAGGAGACGGTCCCATGACCATTGCACGTGACGGCATTGCTGTACTGGCAGGCCGCGCCCGTGAAGCCGAAATTGCAGGTGCAGGCGCCGGAGCCGGCGATGCCCTGACTGCAGAAACCCTGTCCGCTGCACGGACTGGAGGCCCCTCCCGGGCATTGGGCGCACGTCGGACCGTAGCGACCGGGTGCGCAGCTCGCGCAGACGGCGACCTGTCGAGCACCCGTGCGCAGACAGATCGGCCGGGGAATGGGGCAGAAAGGGCCGCCAAACTCTTCGCCGATCTCTTCATAGCCCGACGAACAACTGAATTCGAAGCAGTCGGTGGTGCATTGGCACGAGGTCGACTGGAATGCACAGCTGCCGCACGCGGCGGGGCAGGCCTCGTCTGCGGGCAGACTGCACGTGCAGCTCGCGTCGGCCGACGACGGTGCCATCGCCGATCCCAATAGCAGGGCCGGCAGCAGGAAGAGCGAGGCGGCGACCGCGCGAAGGCCCCAGCCGTACGTGATCCATGACGTCATCACTCGGCGTGGTACTCGAATGATGCTGCAAGTTCAAGAGGACTCCGGTGGGAGAGGAGGCCCCGAACAGGGACAGTGGACCTAATGGTCCCTGCCGGCTGCGCAAAAAAGCGGGATTGACTCGCCTATCGCCATCGATGCGGCTCGGCGGTTCGGCGCACCGGAGTCGGGATCGGCGGCCAGGGTCGGGTCCCGGAACGAAAGCCCATGCGAAGTCCCCTCACGGGGCCGCTCCGTCTGGAGGCGCAGCGGTCGCGGAAGCGAGGCCTCCCCCGGTCGCGCAGCCGCCTGTGATTTGCCGTTGACCCGTCGGGGCGTCCGAGGGCAAGATGACGGGGTGCATCCTCGTTGGGAGAACGTCATGCCCGTCCAGCCCGGCCCGATCCGGCTCGTTCTTTGTTCACTGCTCTTCCTGCTGCTCGTCGTGGTCCCCGCGCTCCCGGCCCTGGCCGGCGACGGCGTGCTGGAAATCAACCAGACCTGTGCGGTCGAAACGGGCTGCTTCGCGGGGGACGTCCCCGGGTTTCCGGTCACGATCGACGGCACTTCCGGCCACAGCTATCGGCTGACCAGCGACCTCGTCGTCCCGAACGAAAATACGGATGGGATCGTGGCCGACAGCGACGACGTCGGCATCGACCTCGCGGGATTCGAGATCCGGGGAGTCGTGGTGTGCAGCGGCTCGCCTCTCGTGTGTACGCCGGGCCCCGGGACGGGGGTGGGCGTGCGAGTTCCCTCGGTGTCGCTCTCGGGACTCTCGGTGCGCAATGGGAGCATCCGGGGAATGGGGGCCTACGGAGTCATCGCGGGCATTCAGGGGGAGGTGACGCACCTGCGCGTTCGATCGAATCGTGTCGACGGGATCTTCGCCGGCAGCGGCTCGACGGTCTTGCACAACACGGCCTACGCGAACGGGCTCCGTGGGATCTCGACCGTCAACGGCACGACGGTCTTCGGCAACACGACCTACTTGAACGGGACCGGCGGGATCTCGACCGGCACCGGCTCGGCGATCTCGGGCAACACGGCCTTCGAAAACGGGGGCGACGGGATCTTTTCCGGCGTGGGCTCGACGATCACGGGCAATACCGTTCGGAGCAACAAGGGCTTCGGCCTGAACCTCGGCGTACAGTGCGGCTACCGCGAGAACGTGATCACGAACAACACCGCGGGGACGGTGAGCGGGACGGGGCTCGTCAATCTCGGCAACAACGCCTGCAACGGGAGCGCGACCTGTCCTTGAGTCCCGGATGGGGACACGCGATTCTCCGCAGGAGTCCGCGCGGCGTTCGTCCCCTTCGTCGTGCAGGGCTGATCGGATGCGCCGCGAAGGTTCGACCGGTGCACACCGGACGCGAACAGCTCCACCCGATGCTGATCGAACGCGACGTCGGAGGAACGTTCGCGATGTCGGCCTCTCGTGTCGGGCGTGGGAACGACGCGCAATGCACAGCGGATCGTGTTCCGATCGCCGACCGCCCTCGAATCCGCCGGCGCAGGACACGTCCGCAGTCGACCGCGTCGCGTTCGCGCATACGCTACGACGGCGCTCTGGCTCCGCGGCGACGACCGAGCCCCGCGAGCATTGCGATCGCGAACGGCCACGCGAGTCCCGTCACCGGCTCCGGAAGGAGCACGCCCACGTAATCGCTCAGAGGGTTCGGAGCGACGACGTCCGGCATTCCGTCGCCATCGACGTCCGCGAGCGCGATCTCCCCGACGGCCGGAAACGGCAGGAATCGTCTTCGATCCTGAAACGTGCCGTCACCGTTCCCGAGGCTGACGTGGACGTATCGGCCGACGCTGACCACGTCGAGCATGCCGTCGAGGTCGACGTCGGCGACCTCGAGATCGCTCCAACCGCCGTCGTAGACCTCGGTCTCGGGCTGGAACGTGCCGTCGCCCTTCCCGAGCAGGACGCTGAACCCCCGCGCGAAATCATGGGCAATGACGATGTCGTCGTGGGTATCCGCGTTGACGTCCGCCACGACGACGGTCAGCGGTTCCAGATCGACCGGGTGACTCACGGGCGGCTCGAACGTGCCATCGCCGTTGCCTCGCAGGATCGTGATCTGATCCGCGAAATTCGCGTTCGTGATCACCAGGTCCCGGCCGCCATCCTCGTCGAAGTCGCCGGCAGCGACATCGGAGGGGCTCATTCCCGCCACGAAGCCCATCGCAGGCATGAATCCGCCCGCGGCGAGGCCACGCAGGACGAAGACTGCACCGAAGGCATCGGCGACCACCAGATCGAGCTGGGCATCGGCGTCGAGATGATCCGCGAGGATGGCGACGGGGGTGATGCCGATGGAGTAGGTCGCGGGGAGCTCGAACGTTCCGTCTCCGTTCCCGAGCACGACCGAAACCCAGGGGGTCGAATCGCTGATCGTGACAACGTCGAGGTGGCCGTCGCCATTGATGTCCGCGCTCGTCAAATCGCACACGGACCCGTCGACGAAGACCGTGAAGGACGTGGAACCCGCTCCGAAGCTCCCGTCTCCGTTGCCCGTCAGGATGTGGAGCCGGCCGGTCGTCGTCCCGACCGCGACGTCGAGCACGTCGTCTCCATCGAAGTCGCCGGTCTCGACGGGGCCCCCGCCGTAGATCCCACTCCCCCCTCTCGACCGGATCGTCCCGCCGTAGGTGCCGTCGCCGTTGTTGAGGGCGACGGCGTACCCGAAGTCTCCACTCGTGTCGCTGACGAGGTCGAGCAGGCCGTCTCCGTTGGTGTCGAAAACGGTGAAATCGTCCGGATCGGGACCGACATCGATGGAGATCCTCGTCTGGAACGTGCCGTCCCCGTTTCCACGAAGGATCTTCACGGACCGGTTCAGGCCGTACGAATCCGAGATCAGCACGTCGACCGCCGAGTCGCCGTCGACGTCCATCAGCTTCGCGTTCCGCAGGATCACGGCACCCGCGTAGACCCCCGGCGGCTGAAACGTGCCATCTCCGTTGCCGAGATGGACCCAGACATCTCTCGAGTCGTCGTTCACCGTCAGAACGTCGGGATCCGAGTCCCCATCGAGGTCGAGCACTTCCAGAAATTCGGGTGCTTGCCCGGTCGGAAGCGCCGTCGGCGGATGCAATGAGCCGTCGCCCACCCCGCGGTAGATGAAGACGACGTCGTCGGTTCGCCCCGACACGAGGACGTCGGGGATTCCGTCGCCGCTGATGTCGGCGACGACCAGATCATCCGGACGGTCGCCCGTCGCGTGATGGACGGGCGGCTGGAACGTTCCGTCGCCATTGCCGAGGAGGACGTGCATCGAGTCCGAGGACCAGCTGTAGAGGACCAGATCGAGGTCCCCGTCCAGGTCGAGATCGTTCGCGACGACCTCGGAGGGGTCGTCCCCGGTCGGCAGGAATGCATCCGGGTTCGACGTCGGGTCCTGAAACGTCCCGTCGCCGTTGCCGAAGAGGAGAACGATCTGATCGTGCGACACGGAATAGACCGCGAGATCGACGTGGGCGTCGGTGTTCAGATGGGCCGCGAGGACCAGGTCGGGAGCATTCCCGGCCGGGTAGGTCGCGACGGGCCCAAGGGTTCCATCCGGGATTCCCAAGCGCACGGAGACGGTGCCGCTCGAGCTGTTCGTCGCGACGAAGTCGACCGCGCCGTCTCCATCCAGATCCAGAACCCGAAGCCCGCGTCCGATCGGATAGACGACGGGGGCCTGGAAGGTCCCGTCCCCGTCGCCGATGTACACGCCGACGTTCTGACTGGAGCTGCCCGAAGCGAAGTCGGTGATGCCATCTCCGTTCAGGTCGACCGGAAAGAACTCATCGAGGACGGAGTGGGCGTCCGCGACCTCGTTCGGATAGAACGGCTGCGCCGGCACCGCCCAGACGAGTATCGCGAGCGCGGTCACGAGGACGCGCCTCGCGCTGGATCGCGCGAGAACAGACGACAGGGACGGCGGATCGGCGTGCAATCGCTGGCTCCCGGTTCGGTTCGCCATCAGAATAACACGGCCGCGATCTCCGCTGACGAAGATTTTCGACGGCGGAGTCCCCTGAGTCTCCTCTGTGTATCCTGGAATCGCGCCCCGGAGGCATGTTCTCCGGAGCTTGCATCGACCGCCATTTCGCCTTCGGATCGAGATCCCCCGGCGTGGCGGTCAGGCGCTTCAAGTGGCCTCACCTGCACCGCCGCCAGGTTGATTCAGGTCCACTTGGCGGTGGTGCAGAAATCGCTGCTTGAAATTCCCGTGCGCCAGAGCCCTACCCGCCGTCGCAGTCGCTCGTGAGCGGACTTCCGCGGAGATCGAACCGGGCTCCACGCTCGATGCGCTACGCTCGCCCTCCGCCCGACGATCTGGAGGAACCCATTTGAAAGATGCGATCGACCTCACGGAATTCGAATCGAAGCTCGTCTCGCGACCGCTCCGGAAGCAGGACTACGAAGCGGTCACCGCGCTCGAAGCCCGCTGCTTCCCCGGCCAGAAATCCTGGAGCCGCGCGCAGTTCGAGAGCCAGATCACGATCTTTCCCGAAGGCCAGATCTGCATCGAATACGACGGCGAGATCGTCGCTTCCTCGTCGAGCCTGATCGTCGATTTCGGCGACTACGACGATTGGCACAGCTGGCATCAGATCGCCGACGAGGGCTTCATCCGGAATCACGAAGCCTCGGGCGACACGCTCTACGGCATCGAGATCATGGTCGACCCGGAATTCCGGGGCTATCGCCTCTCGCGCCGCCTCTACGAGGCCCGCAAGAATCTCGCGCGAGAGAGAAATCTGCGCCGCATCATCATCGGCGGACGGATCCCGGGATACGGCACCCATGCGGACGAGCTCTCCGCGACCGAATACGTCGAGCAGATCATCGCCCGCAAGCTCTACGATCCGGTCCTGACCGCCCAGCTCTCCAACGGCTTCGCACTCCAGGGACTGATCCCCGATTATCTCCCGTCCGACGTCGAATCCCGCGGCTACGCGTCCTATCTCGAGTGGAGCAATCTCGACTACCGCCCCAATCCGGGCCGCAAGCTGCGCTCGGTCTGGAATCAGCGGATCAGCCTCGTCCAGTACCTCATGCGCCGTGTCGAGTCCTTCGACGAATTCGCGCGCCAATGCACCTTCTACGTCGACACGGCCGGTGACTACCATTCCGACTTCGTGCTCCTGCCCGAGCTCTTCACGACGCAGCTGCTCTCGCTGGTCGACGAGAAGCAGCCCGGCCTCGCCGCACGGCGCCTCGCCGAGTTCACGCCGCACTATCTCGAGCTCTTCTCCGACCTCGCCCTCAAATACAACGTGAACGTCATCGCGGGGTCGACCTTCGTCGAGGAGCAGGGCGATCTCTACAACGTCGCGTTCCTGTTCCGCCGCGACGGGTCGATCGACAAGCAGTACAAGATCCACGTCACGCCGAACGAGCGGCAATGGTGGGGCGTGCAGCCCGGCAGGCGCATCAACGTGATGGATACGGATCGCGGCAAGATCGCGATCCTCATCTGCTACGACATCGAGTTTCCCGAGCTCGCGCGCGTGGCGGTGGCGCGCGGCGCGAAGTCGATCTTCGTTCCCTTCAACACGAACGATCGGCTCGGGTACCTGCGCGTGCGCAGCTGCGCCCAGGCGCGCGCGATCGAGAACCAGGTCTACGTCTCGATCGCGGGCTGCGCCGGCAATCTGCCGTCCGTCGAGAATGCCGACATCCACTACTCGCAGTGCGGCATCTTCACGCCCTCCGACGTCGGTTTCGCGCGCGATGCGATCGCCGCGGAGAGCACGCCCAACATCGAGACCGTGCTGACGCACGACGTCGACACGGAGCTGCTCCAGCGCAATCTGCACACGGGAACGGTCCGGCCCTGGGCCGATCGCCGCACGGATCTCTACCGGGTGCAGTGGCTCGGCGAGGACGATCCGGAAGGCAGCTACTGAGTCCGTGGGCCGGCTCGCGGCCCGCCTCGCCCTTCGGCTCGCCGTCGCCCTCGCCCGCGGCCCCCGCCGTTCATGATTCGTCGCCCGGGCCCCAGTCGTCGAATCGCGTCTGGTCGAACCCGAAGCCCTGACTCGATTGCGTGTCCACATCCGCCTGCGTCGACTCGAACGCGACGTCGCATTCGACGGGCTCCAGGTCGATTTCGTTGACGGGGGTCAACGGGGGAGCCCGAGGCGGATCCGACGAACACGCAAGGATCCGACGCGATACGCCCGGCTCCGTGATGGCCGCGATCAGCGTCATCCGCCCGGCCCAACCCGGACAGCGGAGCGCGTCGACCTCGAACACGCGCTTCAGTCGCTCCGCCCACGCCATGCGACGAGCAAGCGATTCGCACCCTTCATCGCGAAGGTCGGAAGGAACGCCGAGCTGGCCGTTGGAACGATGCGGAGCATCGTGAAACAAGCGGAGATCGAGCCATGAAGCATCCGATCGTCATCGAAGAGACCGTGAACGGTCATACCGCGCATTCGCCCGACCTCCCGGGTGTTGCCGCCGCGGGGACGAGCCTCGAGGAGACGCAACGCACCGTGCGGCAAGCGGTCGCAGCAGGAGATTCCCGGCGACTCGTGAAAGAATGACTACCGCGATGGATTCAGGGAGCCAGAGACGCGCGCGCAGCACGCCGCTCACCGACCTTGCACCCAAGCGAGCGCCGCGCCGGGCGCGCCTTGTGAGACCCGCCCGGCCGCGACTCGCGCGAGACCCGCTCGTCCGCCCTACGACTCGTCGTCGTCCGCGATCTTCGACTCGTACTTCTTCTTCAGCTCCGACTGCTTGTCCGACGGGACCGGGAGGTACTTCGAGAACTCCATCGTGAACTCGGCCTTGCCCTGGGTCATCGAGCGGAGATCCGTCGCGTACCCGAACATCTCCGAGAGCGGGACCTCGGAGTCGACGGTCGAGAAGCCGCCCTCCTCGCTCGACCCGATGATCTGGCCGCGGCGCTGCATGATGGTCTTCAGGATCGCGCCCTGGAACTCGGACGGCCCTTCGACCGAGAGCTTCATGATCGGCTCGAGAATCTGAGGCTTGGCCCTGGGGTAGAACTCGCGGAACGCGCCGCGGGCCGCCGCCTGGAACGCCATTTCCGACGAGTCGACGCTATGCGCCGCGCCGTCGTTGATGACGATCCGCATGCCGATCACCGGGAAGCCGATCAGGCGTCCCTTCGGCAGACAGCTCTTGAAGCCCTTCTCGACGGCCGGGATGTACTCGGTCGGGATCGAGCCGCCTCGAACTGCATTGACGAATTGAAAGTCCTTGTCGCCCTCGTCTTCCGCCGGGATCGGCTCGACGTAGCCGCCGACCTTGCCGTACTGGCCCGAGCCGCCGGTCTGCTTCTTGTGCGTGTACGTGAAGTCGACCTTCTGGGTCACCGTCTCGCGATAGGCCACCTGCGGCTGGCCCGTCTCGACCTCGCAGTTGTACTCGCGCTTCATGCGCTCGACGTAGACCTCGAGATGGAGCTCGCCCATGCCCGAGATGACGGTCTCGTTGCTCTCCTGATCGACCTCGGAGCGGAAGGTCGGGTCCTCGCGGACGAAGCGGCCGAGCGCCTTGCCCATGTTGTCCGACGACTTCTGGTCCTTCGGCTTGATCGAGAGCGAGATCACCGGCTCGGGGATGTGCATCGACGTCATGGCGACGTTGATGTTGCCGTCCGTGAACGTGTCGCCGGAGGCGCACTCGACGCCGAACAGCGCGACGATGTCGCCCGCGCAGGTGTCCTCGATGTCCTGCATCTCGGCGGCGTGCATGCGGATCAGGCGGCCGACCTTGTGCTTCTTGTTGGTCCGCATGTTGTAGATGGTGTCGCCCTTCTTGAGCGTCCCCTCGTACACGCGGATGTAGGTCAGCTGGCCGTAGCGGCCGTCCTCGAGCTTGAACGCGAGGGCCACGAGCGGCTTCGTCCGGTCGGTCGGGATCTCGACCTCGGCCTCGTCGTTGCCGAGATCGACGGCGAAGTTGTGGACCTCGGTCGGGTTCGGCAGGTAGTCGTTGACGCCGTCGAGCAGCAGCTGGACGCCCTTGTTCTTGTAGGCCGAGCCGAGGAAGACCGGCGTCAGCTCCATCGTGAGCGTGCCCGCGCGAATGGCCTTCTGGATCTGCTCGCGGGTGACGCTCTCCTCGAGCATCGACTCCATGAGCTCGTCGGAGAACATCGAGACCGCGTCGAGCATGATGTCGCGGTATTCCTGGGCCTGGTCGGCCAGGTTCTCCGGGATCTCCTCCTCGCGGATCTTCTCGCCGTTGCTGCCGTCGAAGTAGAAGGCCTTCATGCGGACGAGATCGACGACGCCCTGGAGATCGTTCTCGAGGCCGATCGGGATCTGGGTCATGACGGCGTTGTGGCCGAGCTTCTCGCGCAGCTGGCGCGTGACCTTGAACGGGTCGGCGCCCGAGCGATCGAGCTTGTTGATGAAGGCCACGCGCGGGACCTTGTAGCGCTTCATCTGGCGGTCGACGGTCATCGACTGGGACTGCACGCCGGCGACGCCGCAGAGCACCAGGATCGCGCCGTCGAGCACGCGCAGGGAGCGCTCGACCTCGACGGTGAAGTCGACGTGGCCGGGGGTGTCGATGATGTTGATCTGGTTGTCGCCCCACTGACAGTAGGTCGCCGCGGACGCGATCGTGATGCCGCGCTCGCGCTCGAGGTCCATCGAGTCCATCGTGGCGCCGACTTCGTCCTTGCCGCGAACCTCGTGGATCGCGTGGATGCGTCCGGTGTAGTAGAGAATGCGCTCGGTCAGGGTCGTCTTCCCCGAGTCGATGTGTGCGCTGATTCCGATATTCCGGACCTTGGTGATGTCACCGAGCATCGTCTTGTCCCCTGGCTGCTGGCTGTCTCGTTCTGGTCGAGCGGACTCCGCACGCGGCGTGCGGCGGCTCTCTACACTGTCTGGACACATCTGATCGCGGTTCGCCCGCGATCAAGCTCTCGACCGGGTCTCGGCCCGAAGGGCATCCGCCCGGCCCCTCTTCGGCCGTCCCCGTCCGGCGCTCGACTAGCAATCTCCACCGCGGCGCGGAATCGAAGCGCTCGCGAGCGCAGGGCTCCACGTACTCGAACCTGGCGATGGAGGGGGGCGGTCCCGTTCAGGGCGCGCAAATTAGCGGGATGCCGGGGGAAAATCGAGCCCCGATCCGCACGATCGCGTGACGACCCCGCAGGAACGGCGTTCGACGCGCGCGGCCCCCTGCCAAAGGCAGGTCGAGCCGGCTCCCCCGGCGCGGCCCGCCCGCCCCGCGATGGGCCAGTCCGGCGAGCCCGCGCGGTCTCAGGTCAGGCGATCGCCGAGCGCGAGACCCGCCTCGTGCGCGGGCCGCTTCGCCTCGCCGCGCCGGACCTTCGCGATCCGAAGCCGCCCGCCCCGAGCCGCCAGGCAAAGACCGGAGGGGCCGAGCTCGACGACCGTGCCGGGCGCGGCGTCGCCCGCGGAGGGCCCCTCGGCCTCGAGCCGACAGCCGAAGAGCCGGACGATCTCCTCGCCCAGGCGGGCCCAGGCCCCGGGCTGGGGATCACAGCCCCGGATCCTCCGATCGAGGGAGACCGCGTCCTCCCGCGCGAAGTCGAGCCGCGCCCCGGCGTCGTCGAGCAGGCCCTGGAAGCTCGCGCCTTCCTCGGCCTGGGCTTTCAGCCGGGCCGTCCCCGCCGCGATCGCCGCGACGGTCTCGACCAGCGCGTCGACCCCGAGCGGATAGAGCTTGTCGAAGTAGAGGGAGGCGGCGGTGTCGCCGGGATCGATCGGGATGCCGCGATCCTGGCGATAGAGCGGGCCGGTATCGACCCCCGCGTCGGGCTGGAAGATCGAGATCCCCGACTCGCGGGCGCCGTCGATGATCTGCCAGGCGAGCGCGCTCCCGCCGCGGTAGGCGGGCAGGATCGAAGGGTGGAAGCACACCGAGCGGTGTCTCGGATGGTCCGTGATCTCGCTCGGCAGGAGCACCGTCGTGAAGGGCAGGACGTTCAGCTCGGCGCCGAGCGCGCGGTACTCCGCGACGCGCTCCGCGATCGCCTGGCCGGCGCGGCGGTAGCCCTTGTAGCGGAAGAGCGACCAGCCCCGGGTGCGGGCCTCCTCGGCGAGGGGATCGGGGCGGGCCCCGGCGTCGGGCGGGACGTGGACGCCGACGATCGCATGACCGGCCTCCGCGAGGCGCACGGCGACGTCGCGCCCGAACGGCGCCTGCCCGAAGACGGCGATGCGCAACGACATGCGGCCACCATAACACGCCGGCCCCGGAGGCCGGAGGGCGACCCCGGCCGCCGGCGAGGCCCCGCCGCCTAGATCGGGACCCGGCTCCGGTCGCCGATCGCGCCGTGGACCGCGGCGGGATGGCCGTAGGCGAGGGAATGGGGAGGGAGCGAGCGCGCGACCAGCGAGCGCGCGCCAACGACGGATTGCTCGCCGATCTCGACGCCGCGCAGGATGGTCACATCGGCGGCAATCCAGCAATGATCGCCGATCACGACCGGCGCGATCTGCTCGCGGCGGCGATCGTCGAGATCGTGCTGATCGGCGTCGAAGACCCGCGAGCCCGGTCCGATCCAGACGCGCGCGCCGATCGAGAGCGAGCGCTTGCTCGAGAGATGGCAGCCGTTCAGGAAGCCGTCGCGGCCGATCGTGATGCGCGCGCCCGGGAAGGCGAAGATCCGGACCGGACCGAGGTCGGAGCGCAGCCAGGTCCCGGGGCCGATCTCGACCCTTGCCCCTTCGGCGACGGAGATGTGGACTCCGCCGGCGCGCCGCTCGGTATGGACCCTCGCGCCGATCACGAGCTCGGCACCCGGGGCCAGCGCGAAATGCGACGAGGCCAGATTCGTGCTCGCATCCCGGGCGATCGAGAGGCCGGGATGACGGCGAATCCGGCGCTGGAGCCGGTAGCGATCGGCGGCCTGGATGGTCGAGAGGATCAGGCGCGTCGCCAGACCGGGCGGAGGTTGGCCGGGCAATGCCGTCTTTTCGGCCGGCTCAGCTCTGGCCGCCGGGTCCAGCCGGGCCGTCCTTCAGGCGGAAGGTGATGAAGCCGTGGGTCGGGTCGTAGGGCGAGAGGCCGACGGTCACGCGATCGCCCGGGATCACGCGGATCCGGAAGCGGCGCATGCGGCCCGAGAGCTGGGCCGTGACCTGCTGGCCGTTTTCGAGCGTGATCTGATAGCGACCGCCGCCGAGGATCTTGTCGACGCTTCCCGTCGCTTGAATCAGGTCGTCTCGCGCCAAATCGAATCGATCCTTCCGTCACCGGCCCAGGCGATGATCTCGCGCAGGTCCGGGATGATTCCCGAGTCGGGCCACGGCGACGGGTCCGGCACTTCGCCGTCGCCGGAACACACTGGGCAAATCACTCGGGGCCTGGGGCGCGCGCAGGCTAGCACGGGGGTCCGGGGCGGGCGAACGAATCGCGGCCCCCCTCGCTTCCCAAATCGCCCCGGGTCTTGCTAGCCTGCCCGCCCGCGGAGAGGTGGCGGAGTCCGGCTGAACGTACCTGACTCGAAATCAGGCGTACCCGTAAGGGTACCGTGGGTTCAAATCCCACCCTCTCCGCCATTGCTCCCCGACCGCGTCGAACGCTCGCTTTGGAGAGGCTCCTCCTGGAAGAGGCGAGGCGCGCCTTTGACCCGACTCTCGATCCGCTTCGATCTGCGCGTCCCCGCCTTCGCGAAGACGACCTTCGCCGGCCAACATCGCGCGATGCTCGAGATGGTCGCCTGGGCCGATCGCCTCCGCTTCGACGCCGTCTGCCTCTCCGAGCACCACGGCGATCCCTCGGGCTTCACCTCGGCGCCGCTGACGCTCGCTGCAGCGGTGCTCGCGCGGACCGAGCACGTCCACGTGTCGATCGCCGCCGCCCTCGTCCCGCTCCACGACCCGGTCCGCCTCGCGGAGCAGATCGATACGATCGACTGCCTGGCCCCGGGTCGCCTCGAGCTCGTCCTCGGCGCGGGCTATCGGAGCGCCGAGTTCGAGATGGCGGGGATCGACCGGCGGGAGCGGGGACGGCGCGTCGAGGAATGCGTCGCGGTGCTCCGTGGCGCGTTCTCGGGAAAGCCCTTCATCCATCGCGGCCGCGAGGTGCTCGCGACGCCGCCGCCCGCGACGCCGGGGGGACCCGCGATCTTCGTCGGCGGCAAGACGGTCGCGAGCGCGCGGCGGGCGGCGCGCCTGCGCTGCGGCTACAGCCCGGCGGTCGCGAAGCACGAAGTCATCGCCGCCTACTTCGCGGAGTCGGATCGGATCGGCTTCACCGACGCCGAGGTCTTCGGATGCCGCAGCTTCGACGCCTATCGCGCGCGCCATCCCGCGAACGCCCCGGCCGCCCCCGGCTTCGTGATGGTCACGCGCGATCCCGACGCGACCTGGCGTGCGATCGGCCCCCTCGCCGTCCACGACGCCGTGACCTACGCCGCCTGGCAGGAGGACGGCGTCGTCTCGGACACCGCCGTCCCCGGCGCCGCGACCTGGCAGGACCTGCGCGCGAGCGGACGATTCGCCGTCGTGACGCCGGAGGAGTGTCTCGCGCTGGCCGCCCGGGACGAATCGCTCATGCTGCATCCGCTGATGGGCGGGATCGAGCCCGCGCTCGCGTGGGAGGGGCTCCGGCTCTTCGAGCACGAGGTCCTGCCCGGATTGCGCCGCGGCGCGTGAGCCCGACGGATCGGTCCGGGAGCCGATCGATCCATCGATTGAAGGAGACGACGATGCCCTCGAAATACGCCCTCGCCCCCGAGTTCGCCGAGCAGAAGGGCTTCACGCTGCCGGCGAATCGATTCGTCCTGCGCCTGATCGACGCGGGCCTGCGCTGGCAGCGCCGCGGATTCCCGTTCGGCGACGCCGTCGCCGTCCGGAAGCACCGCATGCCGATCGCCGGCGGCCGCCCGATCGAGGTCCTCGAGGTCTCGCCGAAGGATGCGACCGGCGCGACCCCGACCCTCGTCGACTATCACGGCGGCGCCTTCTTCCTCTCGGCCATGCGCGGCCACCTCGACTACGCCGAGCGCTATGCGGTCGGTGCGCGCTGTCGCGTGTTCGTGCCCGAATACCGCCTCTCCCTCGACCATCCGTTTCCCGCCGCCTTCGACGACGCGTACGCGACCCTCGAGTGGGTCCATGCGAATGCCGGCGCCCTCGGCGTCGACCGCGAGCGGGTCGTCCTGATCGGCGACAGCGCGGGCGGGGCGCTGGCGGCCGGTGTGGCGCAGCGTGTGCTCGACCAGCGAGGCCCCGCGATTCGCGCCCAGATCCTCGTCTACCCCGTCACCGACCACGCGTCGAAGACGGAGTCCGTCCGGAGTTTCGTGGATACCCCGGGCTGGACCGGCGGCTCGAACGTCAACATGTGGAAGCTCTACCTGCGCGACACCGAATACGCGCGCAGCGGGGGCGCCGCCGCCCCGCCGCCCTACGCCGCGCCCCTCCATCGCAAGGACTTCGCCGGCCTCCCGCCCGCGTTCGTCGAGGTCGCGGAGTTCGATCCGCTGCGCGACGAGGGCATCGCCTACGCACGCGCCCTCGAGCAGGCCGGGGTCCCCGTCGAGCTCCACGTCGTGGAAGGCGGAATCCACGGCTACGACCTGGTCCCGGAGAGCCCGCTCGCGGCGCGCGTGCTCGAGCGGCGCCTCGAGGCGATCCGGCGCTTCTTCGCCTAGCGCCGACGATCCGGACCGACCCGACAGGAGACCCCGTGACATTCTCGACGGCGCTTCGCATCAACATGACGGGGCTCTCCCCGGATCCGCGGGAGGAGTCGAAGCGCTACCGCGCCGCGATCGAGATGGCGGCCTTCGCCGACGCCCGGGGCTTCTCGGTCGTCAGCGTCGAGGAACATCACGGCGCCGAGAACGGCTGGCTGCCCGCGCCCCTGCTGCTCGCCGGCATGATTGCGGCGCGGACGCAGCGGATCGCGGTCAACGTGACGGCGCTGCTCGTTCCGCTCTACGACCCGATCCGCCTCGCGGAGGAGATCGCGATCCTCGACCTCGTGAGCGGCGGCCGCTTCAGCTTCGTCGCCGGGATGGGCTACCGGCCGCTCGAGTTCGCGGCCCTCGACAGGGATTGGGACGAGCGCGGCGCGCGCATGGACCACGTGCTCGAGACGCTGCTCACGGCCTGGCGCGGCGAGCCCTTCCTGTACAACGGGACGATGATCCGCGTGACCCCGACACCGCTCACGAAGCCCCATCCGCCCTTCGCGATCGGCGGCATGACGAAGGCCGCCGCCCGCCGCGCCGCGCGCTTCGGCCTGCCCTTCTATCCGCCGATGGGACTCCGCGACCTCGAGGTCGTCTATCGCGAGGAGCTCGCGAAGCACGGCAAGCGCGGCCTCGTCGTCTACCCCGACGAGGCCAACGCGATGCTCTTCGTCGACGAGGACCCGGAGCGCGCCTGGCACGAGCTCGCGCCCTTCTTCCTGCGCGAGGCCCGCGAATACGCATCGTGGCGGCGCGAAGGGGTCCCCCGGCCCGGCGAGGAGCCCGTCGAGACGACCCTCGCCCTGCGCGCCCAGCGCCGCTACGAGATCCTGACGCCCGAGCAGTGTCTCGCGCGGATCCGGACGAGCGGCCCCGGGCTCACCCTCTGCCTCCACCCCCTCGCCGGCGGCATTCCCGTCGAGCGCGCGTGGGGTAGCCTCGAGCTGTACGCGGAGAAGGTCCTCGCCGTGGCATCGCCCGCTTGATCGCGTCGCTCGCGCCGATGCCCCGGCGCCAGCGAGCCCGCAACGTCGAGAGCCCTCAACGTCGAGAGCCTGCAACGTCGAGAGCCTGCAACGCCGATGACTCGCCGCGTCGGGAGACCGCCACGAGCGGAGCGAACGCCACGAAAGGCCGAACGATGCGCAATCGCTGCCCGGGACCGTCGTACCAGGAGATCGTCGACCGCGACGCCGTCGCCCCGCCCGCGATCCTGCGCGAGACCTCGGCCGAGCCCCTCGGCGACGAGGATCTCCCGATCGACGTCTACCTCTCTCCCGAGCAGCATCGCCGCGAGGTCGACGGCCTCTGGCGCCGCGTCTGGCAGATCGCCGGTCGGGTCGAGGACGTGGCGAATCCCGGCGACTCCTTCGTCTACGACGTCGCCGACGACTCGCTCGTCGTCCTGCGGACGCAATCGGGCGCGCTGCGCGCCTATCACAACGCCTGCCTCCACCGCGGAACGCGACTGCGCGAGGCGCCCGGGCGGCTCGACCGGATCCGGTGTCCCTTCCACGGCTTCACCTGGAGCCTCGACGGCGAGCTCGCCGACGTGCCCTGCCGGTGGGACTTCCCGCAGATCGAGGACGCGCGCTTCCGGCTGCCGGAGGCGAAGGTCGCGACCTGGGGCGGCTTCGTGTTCGTGAACCTCGACCCGGCTTGCGGTCCGCTCGAAGCCCATCTCGAGTCGCTCCCGCGACACTTCGAGCGCTGGCCCCTCGACGAGCGCTGGGTCGCCGCCCGGGTCGAGCGGCGCGTGGCCTGCAACTGGAAGGTCGCCGTCGAGGCCTTCATCGAGACCTATCACATCGTCGGCGTCCATCCCGCGAATCTCCCCTTCTTCGGCGATGCCAACTCGCAGTACGACGTCTGGCCCGGTCAGCGGCACGTCAATCGCATGCTCAACGCCTCGGGCGTCCCGAGCCCCCACGTCCGACACGAGCTCTCCGAGCAGCGCGTCCTCGACGTCGCCGCGCGCTTCGGCATGGCGCGCCCCGGGACGAAGCTCGCGCCGGGCGGGACGGCGCGGGCGGCGCTGGTCGAGGCCTCGCGCGCGCGGCTCGAGCACGGGCTCGGCTTCGACACGCGGGCCTTCTCCGACGCCGAGGTCCAGGACGTGATCCAGTACAGCCTGTTCCCGAACGTGGTGCTCTTCGGCGGGCTCGGCTCGCCCCTCTTCTACCGCGCGCGGCCCGACGGACACGATCCCGAGTCCTGTCTCTTCGAAGTGATGCTGCTGCTGCCCGTCGCTCCCGGCGCCGAGAAGCCGGCGCCCTTTCCCAAGCGCTGGCTCGAGCCCCACGAAAAATGGAGCGACGTCCCGGAGCTCTCGTTCTTCGGTCCCGTCCTCGACGAGGACCAGGCGATCATGCCGCGGGTCCAGCGCGGCCTGCGCGCGGCGCGCAAGCCCGGCATCACCCTCGCCCTCTACCAGGAAAGCCGGATCCGCCACTTCCGCCGCACCCTCGAGACCTACGTCCCGCGGCCGCCTGCCGCCGCCCCGCGTTAGTCCGTCGCCGCCGCGAGCGCGCTCTGACCGGCGTCTCCTGCGATCACGGTCGCATTCCCATGAGCGACGCCCCATCCCGCGTCCCCGCGGGCTCAGGGCATTTCTCCGTCACCTTTCCTGGAGATCCCATCACTGCTGGAGTAGCCTCCAACTTTGTTGTCTTCTCCATGAATGAAGTGCCGACAAGGAATGCCATGAGCGCTGGTCTCCACCCGCCTGCGAATCGTGCTCCCGGCCGCCGCGAGAGGCGCAAGCAGGAGGTCCGCGAGCGGATCCTCGCCGTCGCCCGCGAGCTCTTCGCGAAGCAGGGCTTCGAGGCGACCACCGTCGATGAGATCGCCCGGGTCGCCGACGTCGTCCCCGCGACCTTCTTCAATCATTTCCAGAGCAAGCAGGCGCTGCTCGGCCTGATGGCGGGCGAGGTCTTCGAGACGCTGCATTCGATGACGGCCCAGCATCTCGAGGGGCCGGGGACGAGCGTCGCGAAGCTGCGTCGCTTCGTCGTGTCGATCAGCGAATCGATCGCCTCGAGCCGGGGCGTCGCCCGCGACGTGTTCCTCGAGTTCCTGAAGAGCGACGCGACCCCCGACGAGCCGCATCCCTATCTCGAGCGCGTGATCGGCCCCTTCGTCGCGGTGATCGCAGAGGGTCAGTCCCGCGGCGAGTTCCGGACCGATCGCACGGCCGCGTTCCTCGCGCAGATGGCCGTCGGCATGCTGAATTCCGTCATCACGAGCTGGCTCGCCGACCGCGACTATCCCGTCGAGACGGGCCTCGCCGACGCCGCGGAGTTCGCGATCGAAACCCTGCAGATGCGCCCGGCGAAGGTCGGCGACGCCTAGCACGAGAAGACTTCCCGTCCCGGGCCCGGGACGCGACGAAGAGCCCCGGGCGTGTCCCGGGCAATCGAAGCCCAAGCCAGAAAAGGACCTCCCCCCAGATGGAAATCGACATCGACTTCTCCCACGCCTCGAGCTGGAACCAGGAAATGCCCGAGCGCACGCGCTGGCTGCGCGAGCACGCGCCGGTCTACTGGAGCGAGAAGACCCAGGCCTTCATCCTCTCCCGCTACGACGACGTGGTCTTCGCCTCGAAGAACCACGACCTCTTCTGCTCCGGCGAGGGCGTCCTGCCGGGCCGCATGAACGCCAAGATCGGCATGATCGACGAGGACGAGCCGCATCACGGCGAGATGCGCAGCCTGATCAACCGCGGATTCACGCCGCGCATGGTCCGGCGCTGGGAGGAGGTGTTCAAGCGCCTGACCGACGAGACCCTCGACAAGATCGCCGCCAAGGGCGAGTGCGACTTCGTCGAGGACGTCGCCGTCCCGATCCCGCTGATCCTGATCGCCGAGATGATCGGAATCCGCAAGGAGGACCGGCTGCGCTTCCATCAATGGTCCGACGCGATGATCGGCGCGCAGGGCAACCTCGACAATCCGGTGATCACCGCCGCCGCCGGGAAGGCCGCCCTCGAGTACTACACCTATCTCGTCGACATCATCGCGGACCGGCGCCAGAACCCGAAGGAGGACCTGATCAGCATCCTCGTCCGCGCCAAGGAGGACGGCGTGCTGGTCCAGCACGAGGCCGGTCGCTATCGCGACGACATGGGCGCCGACGCCGGCGTCGAGACGACCGACGAGCAGCGCGCGATGAGCAACGACGAGCTCATCAAGATGTGCGTGCTGCTGCTGGTCGCCGGCAACGAGACGACGCGCAACGGCCTCTCGGGCGCGATGCAGCTCCTGATCGAGAATCCCGACGTCCAGAAGCGCCTCGCCGGGAATCCCGCGCTGATCCCCGGCGCGATCGAGGAGATGCTGCGCTTGACGTCGCCCGTCCTCTCCTTCGCCCGCACGGCGACCCGCGACACCGCGCTCCACGGCGTCCCGATCGCGAAGGGCCAGAAGGTCCTGATGGTCTACGGCTCGGCGAATCGCGACGAGCGGGCCTTCGAGAACCCCGACGTGCTCGACATCGATCGCAACCCCCACCATCTCGCCTTCGGCATCGGCAACCACTTCTGCATGGGCGCGAACCTCGCCCGCATGGAGCTGCGCGTCGCGCTGACCGAGATCCTGAGACGGCTCCCCGACATGCGCTATGCGACGGGCGGCCCGGAGTTCGGCTCCTCGGCGCTGGTCCGCAGCGTGAAGCACATGCACGTGCGCTTCACCCCCGAGCGCGCCGCCTGATCTGTCGTATCGTGTCCTCCGCCCGGCGCCCGTGCGCGCCGGACGGAGGACCGATCGATGTCCCGCCTCAAGAAGTTCCTGCTCGGCACGGCCCTCGCCCTCGTCCTGCTCGTCGGCGTGGGCCTCGCGATGATCCATCGCTCGGGCGCCTGGTTCCTCCTCTTCCCGAGCCGCCACCACGACACGACGCCTCCCGAGCTCCCCGCCGACTTCGGCGCCGGCAAGTCGCTCCGGGTCCTCGTCTTCTCGAAGACCAACTCCTTCCGCCACGAAGACGGCATCGCCGGCGCCCGCCGCGCCCTCGACGCGATCGCCGAACGCCGCGGCTGGGCGCTCTTCCACTCCGAGAACGGCGCGCTCTTCAGCGCCCCCGGCCTCGCGCGCTTCGACGTCGTCGTCTTCAGCAATGCCTCCGGCGACATGCTCTCCGACGAGCAGGACCGGGCCTTCGAGGCCTGGCTCACGGCGGGCGGCGGCTGGCTCGGGATCCACTCCGCCGGCGACCTCTCCCACGCGGAGTGGACCTGGTATCGGGAGAACCTGATCGGGGGCAACTTCATCGGCCACATCCTAGGTCCGCAGACGCAGACCGCACGCGTCATCGTCGAGGACCGCGCGCATCCGGTGACCCAGGGCCTGCCGGCGGAGTTCGAGCACGAGGAGGAGTGGTATTCGTGGGACGCGAGCCCGCGCACGCTCGGCTTCCACGTTCTGCTCACCGTCGACGAATCGAGCTACGACCCCGCGATCCGCATCTTCGGCAGCGAGACGAGCATCCGCATGGGCGACCATCCGGTCGCGTGGTGGCGCTGTGTCGGGAGCGGCCGCGCGCTCTACGCCACGATGGGCCACTGGGCCCGCGCCTACGAGAACGTGCCCTACGCGACGCTGCTCGAGAACGCCGTCGCCTGGACAGGCGATCGCGGGGCGTGCGCGCCCGGCGCGTCGAAGGACGGCGCCGCGAGCGGTGCATCCGCGACGGGGACCGAGCCCGCTCCCGCGCTCGGTGCGCCGCCGCCCCCGATGGCCGGGCCGGCGGGCGAGGCGGCGGCCGCAGCCGCTGCGGAGGCGCGAGGCCGGGCGAGCGCCGCGGCGACTGCGGCCGCGACGGCGGAGGACTGACGCGTGACGGCGATCGATACGAGTCCGGCGGACGACACCGCCTATCGACGCGCCCTGCTCCGGCTGATCGCGATCGGCGGCTCGGGGGTCCTCGCGAGCTATCTGCTCGCCCTCGACCCCGCGATCAGCGCCGGGCTCTGGGGCGGAATTCCGGAAGGCCGGATCCGCGAGCTCTACACGCTCAACATGTTCCTCGCGGCCTTCGGCTTCTTTCCCGCGACCTGGTGGCTCGTCTTCGCGACCCCGGCGAGCGCCCTGCGCGAACGGACGGGCTTCGGCCTCGAGACGCTCTTCATCGCCTACGCGACGATCCTGATGGCTTCGGCGCTCTGGCTCCCGCTGACGGCGCTCTACGTGAAGAGCCCGTCGCCCTTCGTCTGGCTGCTGGTCCGCGGCGTGCTGCTCGCGGTCGGGATCGCGGCGACGCTGCTCGGGGCGATGCTCGTGCGGCTCGCGGCGCGCGGCCGACCGCTCGCCTGGCTCGCGGTCTTCTCGTTCTTCTTCTTCTGGCTCCAGACGATGGTCCTCGACGCGCTCGTCTGGCCGCACTACTACTCGACGGGCGCGTAGCGGCGCTTCCCCGCGTCGGCCTGCGTCCGGTCCCGGGACCGGAGGCGGCGACACAGGATACGAACACGGCAAGGGAGCAGTGATGGGACGACTCGACGACAAGGTTCTCCTCCTGACGGGCGCCGCCTCGGGCATCGGCCGCGCGTCGGCGATCCGGGCGGCGCGCGAAGGGGCGCGGCTCTTCCTGACCGACGTCGTCGCGGCGGGGCTCGAGGAGACGGCCAAACGCGTGACCGAGCAGGGCGCAGAGGTCGAATTCCGGGCCGCCGACATCAGCGACGAGCAGCAGGCCCGCGCGAGCGTCGCCGCCTGCGTCGAGCGCTTCGAGAAGCTCGACGTCCTCTGCAACAACGCGGGCATCATCGCCTACGAGCGGGTCCACGAGATGTCGCTCGCCTTCTGGCGGCGGATCCTCTCGGTGAACCTCGACGGGACCTTCCTGATGACGCGGGAGGCGATCCCGCATCTGCTGAAGACGAAGGGCGCGATCGTGAATCTCGGCTCGACGGCCGGGCTCTCGGGGCTCGCCTACGGCTCGGCCTACAGCGCGTCGAAGGGCGCGATCCACGCCTTCACCCGGGCGATCGCCGTCGAGTACGCCGAGGAGGGCCTGCGGGCGAACTCGATCTGCCCCGCCTCGATCCAGACCGGCATGTCCGGGACCGCGAAGCTGCCGAAGGCGGCGAAGCTCGAGCTCTTGAACCGGCTCGCGTCGCTGCAGGGCGCGGCGGGCCCGGAAGTGATCGCCGACGTCGTCGTCTTCCTCGCCTCCGACGAAGCGCGCTTCATCACGGGGACCGAGATCCGGGTCGACGGGGCGGCGCTGGCGTAGGTCGCCGGCTCGGGGCGGCCGCAAGGCGTGCCGCCCCTCCTGGTCACGCCGGTCGCGAGCCCGCAGGTCCGGTGGGCCTGCGGACCTGACGAGCGCGCTTGCGCGTTCCGCCTGCGGCCTTCTTCTTGCCGGCCTTCGCGCCGGCCGGAGACTTTCGCGCCTTCGCCCCGCGCGCATTCGCCCCGCGCGCCTTCGCGCGCTTCGCCGAGCCGCCCGACCTGCTCCCGCCACCCGCAGCGCGCGCGCGTCCCGCGCCCGCGGAGCGGGCCTTCGCCGCCCGTGCCGGGGCCGGTCTCGACAGCGCCGCGACCGACAGGTCGAGGGGCAGGTCCTGCTGCCAGATCAGGACGAGCGTCCGCTGCGCGATCCGCCAGCCCTCCGCGGTCCGCACGTAGCGGTCCTCGTACCGGATCCCCATGTCGAGCTTGTACGGAACGCCGTCGCGTTCGTGAATGTGGTAGGCGACGCAGTAGAACTCGCCGCTCGCACGATCGCCGTCGAGTCGGGTCGCCTGATTGTGGACGCAGTGCTGCGTCGCCGAGTACATCTCGATCTTGCGCAGCCCCGCGTCGAGCTCGGCATGGCCCTTCATCCGGAAGCCGACCCCGGTGAGCTCGCAGTCGGGCATGAAGACCTGCGGGATCTCGTCGTAGACGCGGCGATCGACGATGCGGGCGTAACGGAAGGCGAGGTCGCGGATCGCGAGCTCGTCCTCGCGGCGGGGCGAGAGCATTTCGGACGACATGGGTTCCCTCCTGGCGCGGAGCATACCAGCGCACCGCCCCGCGAAAGCGAGCCGGACGAAGCGGACGCTGCGAGCGATCGGACGAAGCGCACGGCCCGAGCCGCCCGGACCTCGACCCGGCCGCCCGTTTGAAACTCGGGGTCGCGCCGGGTACCGTCCGAGCTCGGCATGGCGCATGCCGAGCGTTGACCGCAGGGTCCCGTTCGAGTTCGGGATCCTGTGAACCCGGTCAGATCCGGAAGGAAGCAGCCGTAGCAGGGACTTGGCTGCGATCGGCAAGCCCTGCGGTCAACGCTCGACAGGCCTCCGAAGCCCCCTCGGAGAACGCCTCCGGCGACACCTCGGAGCGAAGCCGCCGGCGACGCCGGAAGGGTCCGACCTTGAGCTACCAGGTCATCGCGCGCAAATGGCGGCCGCAGAGCTTCGAGGAAGTCTCGGGGCAGGCCCACGTCACGCGCGCCCTGCGCAACGCCGTCCGTTCCGGCCGGATCCCCCACGCGATCCTGTTCACCGGCCCCCGCGGCGTCGGCAAGACGACCCTCGCCCGCCTCGTCGCCCGCTGCCTGAACTGCGAGAAGGGCCCGACGGACACGCCCTGCGGCGTCTGCCCCTCCTGCATCGAGATCGCCGAGAGCCGCTCGACGGACGTCCAGGAGATCGACGCCGCGAGCCGGACCGGCGTCGACGACATGCGCGAGATCATCGAGTCGATCCGCTACGCCGCCGCCCCCGGTCGCCATCGCATCTTCATCATCGACGAAGTCCACATGCTGTCGACGAGCGCGTTCAATGCGCTGCTGAAGACCCTCGAAGAGCCGCCGCCGCAGGAGATCCTCGATCTCGTCGACCGCAACGTGCTCAAGGCGATCCTCGAGGCCTGCCTCGAGAGCGATCCGCGCCGCGCCCTCGAGCACGTCGCGACGGCGACCGCCGGCGGCTCCGAGCCGGCGCGCATCGCCGAGGCGCTGCTCGAGTGGCTTCGCGACCTGACCGTGCTCCAGATCGCCCCCGACGCCGAGGGCGTCTTCGAAGGCACCGACGAGGAGCGCGCCGAGCTCCGCGCGTTGACCGCCCGCTGCGAGCCCGCGCGGCTGCGGCGCATGTTCCGCGCCCTCGTGCGCGAGATCGAGGACCTGGCCTTCGCGCCCCAGCCGCGGGCGGTGCTCGACATGGCGGTGATCCGGCTCGCGACGATGCCGAGCGGGGACGACGTCGAAAAGCTGCTCGCGCGCCTCGACGCCCTCGAGCGACGACTCGCCGGAACGGAGCGCCCGCTCCCCCCTCAGCTCGCGCCGGCGCCGGGCGCGCAGAGCGGGCCCCCGACCGGGGTGACGCCGATCGGATCCGCCCCCTCGTCGCGTCGCGACGCGCCGCGCGACGCGACCCGCGAGCCGGGCCGAGGCCCGCAGCGTGAGCCGGCCGGGCGCGGACCGCGCCCGGTTCCGATGCGCGAGGGTCCGCGCGAAGCGCCGCGAGGCCAGACGCAGCGCGAGCCCATCGCGCCCCGGCCCCCGCGGCTCACCGAAGTCCCGCCGAGCCCCCGCGACGAGCCCGACGAGCCCGATCCCTTCGACGCGCCGCCAGCGGAGGAGCCGGATCGCTTCGACGCCGAGCCGTCGAGCGCCGATCTCGGGCCGGACGACGGCCGGAGCGATGACCTCGCTGCGCACGAGAGCGATGGGCCGGAGTCGAGCTTCGACGACGCGGCGAACGCCCGCTTCGACGACGGCGACGACGACGACGACGATCTCCAGGCCCTCGTGCCCGCACCGGATCCCGCCCACGGCGCCTCACCCGGCGCCCTCTTCGACCGCCTGCGCGCCCGGGCCCTCGGGCTCGACCGCGCGCGCCACGCGAGCCTCGAGCATGCGGACTGCGCCGCCGTCGACGGCCACCGCATGCGGATCGCCGCCTCGACCTCGTTCCACGCCGAGCGCCTGAAGGCCCGGGTCGGCGAGCTCGAGGCGATCGCGAAGGCGCTCTTCGGGCGGCCGATGCAGATCCAGATCGAGCAGCAGGCGGTGCGCAAGGAGGCCGCCCCGACGGCCCAGTCGCGCGAGCGCTCGCGCAAGCGGCGTCAGGAAGCCCTGAACAGCGAGTCCGTCAATCTCGCGATCGAGATCCTCGATGCGGAGATCGTCGAGATCCGTCCCCTGGGAGAGAACCTTTGAACCCGAGCGATGCCGAGAAGATGATGGAGCAGGCCCGCGTGATGCAGGAGCGCATCGCCGAGATCCAGAAGGCGTTGAACGCGCGGCGCTTCGAGGCGGCGAGCGGGGGCGGGATGGTGCGCGCGACGGTGACCGGCGCCCTGCGCGTCGTTTCGATCGAGATCGAGGACGCCTTCTTCAAGACGGGCGATCGCGAGATGATCCAGGACCTCGCCGCCGCCGCCGTCAATGCGGCCCTCGTGAAGGCCCAGGAGGGAGCCCAGGCCGAGTTCCTCCGCATGCAGCAACAGCTCGCGACCGGCAGCGGATTCTGAGATGGCGACCTCCTCGTCCCCGGCGATGGATCGGCTCGTCACCAGCCTGAAGCGGCTGCCCGGCATCGGCGAGAAGTCCGCGACGCGGCTCGCCTACTTCCTGCTCAGCGCGCGCCCCGAGGTCGCCCGCGAGCTCGCCGACGCGATCCTGCGGCTGCAGATCGACACGGTCGTGTGCGAGTCGTGCTTCACCCTCTCCGACCGCTCGCCCTGCCCCGTCTGCGCCGGACCGGGCCGGGACCACGGGATCCTCTGCGTCGTCGAAGAGCCGGCCGACATGGCCGCGATCGAGCGCAGCGGCGGCTTCAAGGGGATCTACCACGTGCTCGGCGGGGCGCTCTCGCCGATCGACGGGATGGGTCCGGAATCCCTGCGCGTGGGCGAGCTCGAGCGGCGGGTCCGCGCCGGCGGAATCAAGGAGGTCGTGCTCGCCACGAACCCGACCGCCGAGGGCGACGCGACGGCCCATTTCCTGGCAGATCGCCTGGCGGCATCCGGCGTGCGGCTCACCCGCATCGCCTACGGCATGCCCCTCGGCGGCGACATCGAATACGCCGACCACGTCACCGTCAGCCGTGCGATCGCGAATCGCCGCGCCCTGACCGACTGACGCGTTGGCCCGCGGACCGGCCACCGGCCAGATCCCTCCGCGCCCGGCGCAGGACCGGCTCAAGACCCACCCCCTGGCGACCGATCGGAGCCAGGGACGCGCCCCGGCGGCCCAGCGGGCACGGGGGCCGTCGTCGGGGCCCGCTTCCGATCCGATGGCCGGTGTTCGCGGTTGCTCCTCTCGGACGCCGCGAGTTAAGCTCGAAAAAGTCCATTTCCCGGACGCTTACAGAGGCAGATGCCGATGATTCAATCCCAGCTCGTGATGCAGAAAGAGGACTTCGATCGCGTCCTCGGGATCATTCAGCGGCTCGTCCGCGACGCGAACGCCAAGGGCGTCTTCGTCGTCGACAAGGCCGGTCAGCTGATCGGCGAGGCCGGCGAGCTCCGCGGCATCGACAGCACCAGCCTCGCCAGCCTGACGGCGGGCTGCATCGCCGCGACCGGCGGCCTCGCGAAGATCCTCGGCGAGGAAGAGTTCCCGATCCATTTCCACCAGGGCGAGCGCGACAACCTCCACATGACGGTCGTGGGCGAGCGCATGATCCTCGTCGTCGTGTTCGACGAGCGCAGCTCCCTCGGCCTGGTCCGTCTGCGCGTCAAGAAGGCCGGCGGCGAGCTGGCGAAACTCTTCGAGGACATCCGCAAGAAGGCCGAGGCACAGCCCCCGGGCGCCGGCTCCCCCTTCGCGGAGATCACGGACGACGACATCGACAATCTCTTTTCCTGACGGGCACCCAAAGCATGTCGTTCATCAACTACAGCTCGCGCGAGATCAACTGCAAGATCGTCTACTACGGCCCCGGCCTGTGTGGCAAGACGACGAACCTGCAGCACATCTACCAGAAGACGAACCCCGACGTGAAGGGGAAGATGATCTCGCTCGCGACCGAGACGGAGCGGACGCTCTTCTTCGACTTCCTGCCGCTGGCCCTCGGCGAGATCCGCGGCTTCAAGACCCGCTTCCATCTCTACACCGTCCCCGGTCAGGTCTTCTACGACGCCTCCCGCAAGCTGATCCTGAAGGGCGTCGACGGCGTCGTCTTCGTCGCCGACAGCCAGATCGAGCGGATGGAGGCCAACATCGAGAGCCTGGACAACCTGAAGGTGAACCTGAAGGAGCAGGGCTACGACCTGTCGAAGGTTCCCTACGTGATCCAGTACAACAAGCGGGACGTGCCGAACGCGGCCCCGCTCGCCGAGCTGCGGCGCCTGCTGAATCCCCAGGGCGCGCCGGAGTTCGAAGCCTGCGCGACGACGGGCCAGGGCGTCTTCGAGACGCTGAAGGCCGTCGCGAAGCTGGTGCTCACGGATCTCAAGAAGATGGGCGGGTAGTCGGCCCCACAAGTCGCGAGCGGCGCGGGGCATGGGACGCGAATGGCTCGCCCTTGGCGCGGCCTGTGTCGATTCTCGGACTTCATCGCGGCTACGACCGACTGGATGGAGCGGCCTTCAGGCTGCGCTTGACTTCGCATCCCATGCCCCGCGCCGCTCGCTCGATTTTGCGCCGTCTCGTCCGCGGTTCGGGGTTTCGTGGGCGGTTGCGATGCCGCATGGCTGGACTCACCGCCAAGCGCTCCACGTCGGCCGCGGCTCATGCGCCTGGATCCGATGACCTGAACCCGATCAGTCCGCGTGCGCGAGCTCCGAGCCGCCCTTGCCCCGCCAGGTCGCGATGCGGCGGTTGATGTCGTTGGCGGTCACGTAGAGCGACGGCACGAGGAAGAGCGTGACGACGGTCGAGAGGGCGAGGCCCCAGCCGAGGGCCAGCGACATCGGCGACATGACGGCGTCGTAGCCGCCAATCCCGTAGGCCGTCGGGATGACGCCGCCGAAGGTCGTCATCGTGGTCACGAGGATCGGCCGCAGCCGCGAGACGATCGTCTCGATCAGCGTCGCCTCCCGCTCGGCCTCGCTGGCGGCCCGCGAGAGCTGGGACTGGGCGTTGTGGACCGCGTCGACCATGACGATCGACGCGTTCACGACGACCCCCGAGAGCCCGATCGTCCCGATCACCGGCAGCAGGCTGAAGTTCATGCCGTGGAGCCAGAACGTGAGCGCGACCGCCACGATCGCGAAGGGCACGACCGCGATCACGAAGAGCGCCTCGAGCAGCGAGCCCAGCATGATCGCGATCACGGCCCCGATCCCGAACACGACGACGATGCCCACCGCCGCGAGATCCCCCGTCGCCCGGCGCGACTGGACCGCCTCGCCGCTGATCTCGATCTCGACGTCGTCGCGGTTCGCATAGCGGGGGACGAACTCGCGCTCGATGCGCTCCGCGATCGTGAGGGCCGTGTTGGGCGCGTCCGCCGCGAGGCCCGCCGTCACGTTGAGGGAGCGGCGGCCGTCGCGGTGCTGGATCTTCGCGAGCGCCGGGATCTCGACCGGATCGACGACGTCGCGGACGAGCACGAGCTCGCCGCGTTCGTTGCGGACGGGGGTGTCGAGGATCGCGTGGAGCGTCCGGCGCGCCTCGGGCTCGAGGGTGACCCGGACATCGGTCGTCTCCTCGAGATCGCGCATCTCGGTCGCGATGATTCCGTAGTAGGCGGCCTTCAGCGTCTGACCGAGCATGCGCGCGTCGAGGCCGTGCCGCGCGAGGCGCTCGGGGTCGGGATTGAGGTCGATCTGACGGATCCCGAAGCGTTCGTCGATCGAGACGTCGACGACGCCCTGCATGCCGCGCAGGAACTCGGCGAGGGCGACGCCGACCTGACGGCGGATCGCGTCGTCGTTGGCGAGGACGTAGACGTTGACGGGCTCGAGCCCCGGCGGCCCGTCGATGTCCGCCTCGAACGAGATCTTCGCGTCGAGCGGCGCCGCGATCGTCTCGCGCAGCGCCTCGATCCACTCCGCCGCGCTCTTGCGCTTCTTGTCGAGGTCGAGATGGGCGGAGACGATGCCCTCGTTCTCGGCCGAGCCGTACTCGCGCCCCGAGCCCTCCCGATCCTGATGGCCGACACGGGTCGTGAGCGCCTGGAGATCCGTGCCCATGATCGGCGGGAGCTGTGCCTGCACGACGTCGACGACGGCCTCCGTCTGCTCGATCGGCGTCCCGGGCGGCATCGTGACCTTGATGTGGAAGCCCGGCGCCGACTCCTGCGGAAAGAACTCGAACTCGAGCCGCGGGATGACTCCGAATGCGACCAGGAAGAAGAAGGCGGCGAAGCCCGCGATGACCCGCCCGCGATTCGCGAGCGTCACGCGCAGCGCGCGCCGGTAGCGCTCCTCGAGCCGCAGGACGAAGGCGCGCTTGGGCGCCGGCTTCGCGTTGCTGCCCGAGATCGCCATGTGGGCCGGCAGGATGACGAAGCTCTCCGCCAGCGAGAGCAGGAGCGAGAGACAGACGACCGCCGGGATCATCCAGACGACCCGCGACGACATGCCCCCGATCGCGAGCAGCGGCGCGAACGCGAGCACCGTCGTCGCCGCCGACGCGAAGACCGGCGACGACACGGCGAGCGCCCCCTGCACGGCGGCCTCGGCGGGCGGCAGGCCCTCCTGCCGCTTCACGAGGATCATCTCCGCGACGACGACCGCATCGTCGACCAGCATGCCGAGCACGATCACGAAGGCCGTCGTCGAGACGAAGTTGATCGTCATGCCCGTGAAGGGCATCACGGCGATCACGCCGAGAATCACGATCGGCACCCCCGCCGCGACCCAGATCGCCGCCGAGGGCGCGAGGAACGTGAACAGGATCGCGACCACGAGGATGATGCCCATGATGCCGTTGCTGTAGAGCACGTTCATCCGGTTGCGCATCTCGTAGGACATGTCGTTGACGATCGAGGTCGTGACGCCGTTCGGGAGCTCGAGGCGGGCGAGGGCGTCGACGATCCGCGCCTGGGTCTCGATCACGTCCGCCCCCGCGCGCTTCACGACGATCAGCGAGAGCCCGGGCTCGCCGTTGGTGCCGGCGAGGAGCTGGACGTCTTCCCGGCCGAGCTCGAGGCGCGCCACGTCGCGCACGTAGAGCGGCCCCTCCTCCTCGAAGCGCAGCACGACGTCACCGACCTCTTCCGGCTTCTCGAAGCGCCCCCACAAGACGACCTGGCGACGATCGCTCGACGACTCGAGCACGCCGCCCGTATCGGAGACGTTGCGGCCCGCGATCGCCCGGACGACGTCGAGGAGCGTCACGCCGTGGGCGCGCGCGGCCTGGGGATCGACGTAGACCCGGAGCTCGGGATCGGGCAGACCGACCTTCTCGATCTCGCCGACGCCCTCGACCCGGAGCAGCGCACGCTCGACGCGCAGCGCCGCGGCGGGCAGGCTCTTCGATTCCCCCGCGAGCGCGACCTCGAGGATCGGCTGCTTGTTGGGGTTCATGACGACCAGCGTCGGATCGTCCCGCATGTCTTCCGGGAATCCGCGGACGGCGTCGAGGGCGGTGCGGACCTCGCGCTCCTTTTCGGCGATCTCGGCGTCCGGCGTGTCGTCGTCGAGCTCGATCTGGGTGACCGAGCGGTTGTCGGTGATCACGGTCGTGTAGCTGTCGAGGCCGTCGACCTCGCGCAGCTCGTCCTCGATCGGGATCGTGATCTTCGTCTCGACGTCCCGCGCGGCGGCCCCGGGCAGCTGGGCGTTCACCACGAAGCGCGGCAGCTGGGTCGACGGAAAGCCCTCGATGTTGGTGTTCTTCGCCGAGCGCAGTCCGACCATGACGATCGACGCCGTGATCACGTGAACGAGCAGATGGCGCTCGACGAAGAAGCGGATGAAGCGTTCCAACGGCCCTACTCCACCGCGCTCGGCGGAGATGCCGGAGCCGACGCGGCCGGGTCTCCGTCGACCACGACGCTCGAACCGTCCTGAAGGGCGAAATGCCCGTCGAAGACGACCTCGTCGCCGTCGGCGAGCCCGGCGAGGATCTCGATCCGCTCGCCTTCGACCCGTCCGGTCCGCACGCTCCGGGCCCGGGCGACCGGGCCCGCGGTGGTCCGCTCGACGACGAAGACCCCGGGCTCGCCGCCGCGGCGCAGCAGCGCGGCGCGCGGCGCCAGCAGCGCCTGGGCCGCCCCCGCTTCGCGCAGCTCGATGCTCGCGACCATGCCGTCGCGCAGGCCGCCCGGGTTCTCCATGCCGAGCTCGAACTCGTAGGTCCCGTCGAGCCGGCCGGCGACGTTCGCGACACTGACGAGCGTCGCCTCGAAGCGGCGGCCGTCGAGGTCGGCGACGCCGACCTGGGCCTTCATCCCGGACTTCATGCGCGCGGCCTCGCGGGCGGTGACCCCGCCGAAGATGCGGACACGGGAGAGGTCGACGAGGGTCGCGACGGGGGTGCCGACCGAGACGAAGTCGCCGACGTCGACGGCGAGGGAGTCGACGGTGCCGGCGAAGGGAGCGCGGATCTTCGTGTCGGCGAGGCTGCGCTTCGCGGTGTCCCGGGCGACGAGGGCGACCTCGCTCTCGTTGCGCGCGCGGTCGACGGCGAGGCGGAGATCGTCGTGCTGCTGGGTGCTGAGGGCTTTCTGGGCGAGCAGCTGCTCGCCGCGGGCGAGCTCGCGCTCGGCGTGGCGCAGGACGGTCTCGGCCGTACCGAGGGCGGCCTCGGCCCGGCGCAGCTCGAGGACCTGCCGCGCATCCTCGAGCTCGATCAGGAGGCCACCGGCTTCGACGGGCGAGCCGGGCAGCGCCGCCCGCGCGACCACCCGGCCCTGCGCCTCGGCGGTGATCGTCGCGCGGTGATAGGCGCGGATCGTGCCCGTCACGCTCTCGGCGCCCTCGAGCCGGGCGAGCCGGACCGGCTCGACCTGGACCCGCACGCGCGTCGCCGGCGGCGCAGCGTCGGCCTGCTCGGCGGCGTCGCGCGTCGCATCGGCCGGGCTGCAGGCGAGCCCGGTCAGGGCGACGACCAGGGCGACGATCGGAGCGACGATCGGGACGACCCCCGGACCGAAGCTCTCGCCTGCGCACGCACCGGACGCGCGGAAGCGACGGCGCGTCGGGCGGAGCACGCCCGCGCGCGGCGAGCAGTCGGGACGGTCGGCGGGATTCGCCGGCTTCATCGGGAGACCTCCGTACGGGCACGCAGTCCATCGGCGAGGAAATGCCGGGTCTGGGCCACCAGCTTCTCGGCGAAGCCGGGGCCCGACGCGAGGCCGAGCTCCTCGCCGACGATGGGCAGGATCAGGAAGGGAAAGGTGCACAGACTCGCGATCGAGATCGCCATCCAGCGCGCGTCGACGTCTTGGCGCAGACGCCCCGCGCCCTGCTCGTCCTCGAGCCAGCCGATCATCGCCATCAGCGGCCCGCGCGTCAGATCCCGGAAGAGCCGGGAGCGCAGCGGCGACGCCCCGTGCTCGAGCAGCTCGCTCGCGATCAGCTTCGGCAGCCAGGGATCCGCGGTCAGCGCGGCGACGTGGAGGGAGACGAGCTCGTCGAGACCGTCGCGCTCGGCGAAGCCCGGCGCGTCGACGAGGAGCTTGACCCGTGCGCTCACGCGCTCGAAGGCGCGCTTGTAGAGCGCCTCGCCGAAACCTTCCCGATCGCCGAAGTAGTAGGAGATCATGGCCGGGCTGACCCGGGCCCGTGCCGCGATCTCCCGCAGCCCGCAGGTCTCGAAGCCCTGGGCCGCGGCGAGCTCCGTCGCCGCCTGCAGCAATCGCTCGCGGACCTCGGCCTCGTCGAGCTCGGTCGCCCGCGGCCGGCCGGGCCGCCTCGGGCTGCGGCCTCGACCTCGGGCGCGCGCCGACACGACCGGGGCGGGCGCGCTCTTCGCGGCCCCCGCTCGGGGGCGCGACGGTCTGGATTTTCGGGGGGGCATGGGGCGGGAAATTAAACGGTCGTTCGATTATTGCAAGCGCGTCCCGAATCGGCGCCGCGAAGGTCTGGCCGGCGACGGTGAGCGGGTACACTCGCGCCATGCCGCTCGCCAAGCTTGCCCATCACGCCCTCTACTACGAGCTCCACCGCGCCCGCGATCCGCGACCCGAATTCCCGCCCATCGTCCTCGTGATGGGCATCGGCGGCCGCTGCGCCGGCTGGCTGCCCTTCCAGGTCCCGACCTTCTCCGAACATCGCGACGTCCTGATCTACGACCATCGCGGCGTCGGTGAGAGCGAGGATCCGGGCCGACCCTTCACGACCGCCGACCTCGCCCGGGACCTGCTCGATCTGCTCGACGCCCTGGCCCTCGAGCGCGTCGATGCCGCGGGCTACTTCCTCGGCGGCATGACGATCCAGGAGGCCGCCCTCGAAGCCCCCGACCGCTTCCGCGATCTCGTCCTGATCGGGACCTGGGCGCGGCCCGACGCGAAGCGGCGCATGCTGCTCGAGTCCTGGGCCGCCCTCGGCCGGGCCGGGACCCCGGCCTCGGCGATGGTCCGGCATCGACTCATCTGGACGCTCTCGGACGAATCGCTCGAGGAGCGTGAGCTGGTCACGACCGCGGTGGCCCATCTCGACGACGGGCGGACGCCGGTGACCGGCGAAGCCTTCGCCCGGCAATGCGACGCCTGCATCGGCCACGACGCCCTCGACCGCCTCGGCCGCCTCGAGCATCCGACGCTCGCGATCTGCGGCCGCCGCGACGCGTTGACGCCCTCGAAGTTCAGCCGCGAGATCGCCGAGGCAATGCCGAACGCCCGCGACCTGGCCCTCGCCTACAGCGGCCACGCCGTGATGGCCGAGCGGCCCGAGCGCTTCAACCAGGTCGTGCTGAACTTCCTCGACGAGGAGCGGGGATCGAGCTGACGCCGGCCCCGCGCGTGCGGAACGAGAGCACGTCCAAACTCTCGCGCAGGACCTCGGACGCCTGAACCGCCTGCCGCAGCGCGAGCCCCGTGAGCCCCTCGCCCCCGCCGACGAGCACGCGGTTGTCGTAGTCCTCGACCCGGATCTCGACCACGCTCGCGAAGGACTCGTGCAGGACCGCCGCGACCCGGGCGTGCTCGTCGAGCGTGTTGCTGACGAGCAGACCGCCGCGGACGAGCAGCGCTCTCGCCTGGCGATGGGCCGGCTCCGGAATCCAGTCCGGCTTGTGCACCGCATCGCCGCGCCCGATGAACACGTCCTCGAGGATCGCGTCGTAGCGCTCGGCGCGGGAGATCGCGCGCTCGAGCCAGACCCGGGCGTCGGCCTGCTCGATCGAGAGGCCGAGAGCATCGAGCTCGAAGTGCTGGCGCGCGAGCCGCACGACCTCGCCGTCGAGCTCGACGCCCCGGATCTCGGCCTCCGGCGCGATCGCCCGCGCGAGGCGCGCGACGGAGCCGGCGCCGAGGCCGAGGATCAGGATCTTCCGCCGGCGGTGGGGCGGGAGCCAGGCCAGCGGCGCCGCGATCGCATCCCAGACGCAATGGGTCGCGAGCTCGCCGGGCCGGTAGAACGAGGCGAAGGTCTCGTCGACGACGAGCGTCCGCGCGCCGTCGCGATCTTCGACGCGCACGCGGGGCTTCGGCGCCCGCGGCCTTTCCGGTCGCGGTCGGCCTGCATACGCTCTCGCCATGTCGTCCCCCCTCTTCGATGGTCTCGGTCCGATCGCCGCGGACGATGCCAGAGCGCAGGCCGCTTCGCGCGGGTCCGGGGCCCGACGCGTCGTCTGCGTGGCGCTTCCGGTCCCCCTCGACCGCGTCTTCGACTACACGACCGACGATCCGGGGGTGCTCGCGGCGGATCTCGAGTCGCCGCTCGTCGGCCGACGCGTGCGGGTCGGCTTCGGCGGGCAGCAGCTGGTCGGCCTCGTGGTCCCGGGCGAGCTGCGGAGCGAGGACGAGCCGAGTGGTGGACGAAGCCTCGCCGCGATCGACGAGCTCCTCGACGAGGAGCCCGTCGTCTCCGAGGCGCTCATCCGGGTCCTCGCCGAGGAGGCGCGGGCGATCTTCTGTCCGATCGGGCAGGCGATCGCCCATGCGCTGCCGCCCGGGGCGACGCCGCGCTTGTCGCGGCCCTACGCGCTGACGCGCCTCGGCGAGCGCGCGCTGGCCCAGGGCGCGCTCGGCGCCGGTGCCCTCGGCGGCGACGCGCGGCCGATCCTCGAGCGCCTGGCCGAGCGCCCGGCGACGCGGACCACCCTCGCCCGGGCGCTCCCGAAGATCGCCGTCGGCCCCCGCCTCGAGGCGCTCGTCCGCGACGGCCTCGTCGAGCGGCGACACGAGCGGAAGGTTCCGCGGGCGCGGGTGCCCTCGGTCCGGATCGCGCGGGTGGCCGAGGGGCTCGATCTCGAGCGCACGATCGCGACGACGCTCGCCCGGGCGAGCGCCCAGGCGACCTGCCTTCGCCGCCTCGCCGAGCATCCCGCCGGCATCGCCGCCCAGGCCCTCACCGCCGACGACGCGACGGCCGCCGCCGCGCTCCGCGCCCTCGTGCGGCGCGGGCTCGCTTCGATCGAGAGCCGGTCGATCTTCGAGGCGACGGACTGCGTGCTCGACGGCGGCGGGCGGGTCGCCCTGACCGACGACCAGCGCGACGCGCTCGCGTCGATCTGCGACGCGATCAAGCGCGAGCTCCCGACCCGCTTCCTGCTCCACGGCGTCACCGGCAGCGGCAAGACCGAGGTCTATCTCCAGGCCGTCGCCGAGACCCTCGCCGCGGGCCGGCAGGCCCTCGTGCTCGTCCCCGAGATCACGCTGACCCATCAGATCGTGGCGCGCCTGCGGGCGCGCTTCGGCGACGAGGTCGCCGTGCTCCACAGCGGGCTCAAGCCGGGCGAGCGCCTCGCCCAGTGGGAGCGGCTGCGCACGCGCCAGACGGCGATCGCGGTCGGGGCGCGCAGCGCGCTCTTCGCGCCGCTCGAAGCGCTCGGCCTCGTCGTGATCGACGAGGAGCACGACGGGGCCTACAAGAACGAAGAAGGCTTCCGCTACCACGCCCGCGAGCTCGCCGAGCGGCGCGCCGCCCATGCGCGCTGCCCGCTCGTGCTCGGCTCGGCGACGCCGTCGCTCGAATCCCGCTTCCGCGCCGAGCAGGGCGAGCTGCGCCGCCTCTCGCTCCCGCGCCGCGTCGGGGGCCGGCCGCTGCCCGCCGTCGAGATCGTCGATCTCGCGAAGGAGAAGGCGAAGGCGACCCGCGGCCGCAAGGCGATCCTGTCGCGCCCGCTTCGCCGCGCGATCGCGACGGCGCTCGCCGCCGGCGGCCAGACGATCCTGTTCCTCAATCGCCGCGGATTCTCGACGCGGATCTTCTGCTTCCAGTGCGGCCACGCCGAGCGCTGCAACGACTGCGACGTGGCGCTCGTCTTCCACGCCGGCGAGCACGCCCTGCGCTGCCACTACTGCGACCACACGCGCCCCGTCCCCGAATGCTGCAGCGGCTGCGGGGATCCCGAGACCGCACTCCTCGGCGTCGGCACCGAGCGCCTCGAGGAAGAGGTCCGCGCGCTCTTCCCCGACGCCCGGACCCTGCGCCTCGACCGCGACACCGCAGCGCGTCGGGGCCACACGGAGAAGGTCCTGCGCGCGCTGCGCGACGAGGCCGTCGACATCGTGATCGGGACCCAGATGGTCGCGAAGGGCCACGACTTCCCCGGCGTCCAGCTCGTCGGCGTCGTCGCCGCCGATCTCGGCCTGCACCTGCCGGATTTCCGGGCCGCCGAGCGGACCTTCCAGCTCCTGACCCAGGTCGCCGGCCGCGCCGGCCGCGCGACCCGGCCGGGCCACGTCGTCGTCCAGACCTTCGTCCCCGACCACTACGCCCTCGTCCCCGTCGCGACCCACGACTACGAGAGCTTCTATCGGACCGAGCTCGAGCACCGTCAGGCCCTCGGCTACCCGCCCTTCGGCCTGCTCGCCCGGGTGATCGTCCACGCCGAGGACGAGGGCGAGGCCCTGGCCGCGGCCGAGTCGCTGGCCAGCGCGGCGCGCGAGGCCGTCGCGGCCCACGCTCGCGCGAGCGAAGTCGTCGCCGACCGGCCACTTTCGCCGATCGAGATCCTCGGCCCCGCCCCGGCACCGATCTCGCGGCTGCGCGGGCGCTTCCGCTTCATGCTGCTCTTCAAGGGCCGCGATCCGGTCACCCAGGGCGCGGCCTGCGAGGCCGTGCTCGCCGCGGCGCGAAAGGTTCCGCGCACGGTCGCGGTCGGCCTCGACGCCCGCCCCGTCAGCATGCTATAAACCGCGCGTTTTCCCCATTGGTTCCAACTAGTTAGCGACCCGAGACCCCATGCCCCTGCGCGAAGTCGTGCTGTTCCCGGACCCGAGGCTGAAGCTCGTCTCGAAGCCGATCGGCGAGATCACGGACGAGATCCGAATGCTCGCCGCCGACATGATCGAGGTCATGTACGACGAGCCGGGCATCGGTCTCGCGGCGCCGCAGGTCGGCGCGAGCGTGCGGATGTTCGTGATCGACACGGAGTGGAGCGACGACGAGGTCGGCCGCCACCCGACGGTCGTCCTCAACCCCGAGATCAGCGAGCGCGAAGGCCGCATTACGTGGGACGAGGGCTGCCTCTCCGTGCCCGACTACAACGCCGTCGTCGAGCGCGACGCGAAGATCACCCTGCGCGGCCTCGATCTCGAGGGCAAGCCGATCGTCGAGCGCGCCGAGGGACTCCGCGCGGTCTGCATCCAGCACGAGGTCGATCATCTCGACGGGATCCTCTTCATCGATCGCATCAGCCGGCTGAAGCGAAGCCTCTACGTCAAGAAGCGCCGCAAGCAGCTCGCCGAAGAAGCCGCCGAGCGGCACGGTTGAGCGCCGAGCCGCGCCGGACTCCGCGCGAATCGAGCCCGCTTCGCCTCGTCTTCTTCGGTACGCCGGAGATCGCCGTCCCGACCCTCGAGCGCCTGCTCGCCTCGCGCCATCCGGTGGTCGGCGTCGTCTCCCAGCCCGATCGCGGACGCGGACGCGGGCGCAAGGAATCGCCTTCCCCGGTCGCGGAGGTCGCGCTGCGCGCGGGCGTGCCGCTGCTGCGACCGGAGAAGGTGGGCGCTGCGGACTGCGTCGAGGCGATGCGCGCCTGGCGGCCGGATCTGGGCGTGGTGGTCGCGTTCGGGCAGTTTCTGCCGAAGACGGTGCGCGAGCTGCCGGCGAAGGGGTATCTGATCAACGCCCACGCCTCGCTCCTGCCGCGCCACCGCGGCGCGGCGCCGATCGCGCGCGCGATCCTCGAAGGCGATGCCGAGACGGGGATCTCGGTCATGCGGATCGAGAAGGAGATGGACGCGGGCCCGGTCGCCGCCGTCGCGCGCATGCCGATCGCGCCGCGCGAGAACACGGCCGAGCTCTCGAGCCGTCTCGCCTCGCTCGCCGCCGACCTGATCCTCGACGTCGTCGAAGCGATCGACGCCGAGCGCGTCGTCTGGAGCGAGCAGGACGCGAGCCGCGCGACCCACGCCGCGAAGATCGAGAAGCGCGACGCGATCCTCGATCCGCGCGAGCGCGCGCAGGCCCTCGCGCGCCGCATCCATGCCCTCGCCCCGCGTCCCGGCGCGAGCCTCGTGCTCGTGCAGGGCGGGACGCGCACCGAGCTCAAGCTGCTGCGCGCCGACGCCCTGCCCTTCGCCTGCGGCGAGGCCCCGGCGCCGGGGACCGTCGATCGCAGCGCCCCTGCCCTGCCGCTTCGCATCGCGACCGGCGAGGGCTGGCTCGTCCCCCTCGAGATGCAGCGTCCCGGCGGCAAGCCCCTCGCGATCGCCGACTTCCTGCGCGGATTTCCGATCGAAGCCGACGCCCGCTTCGAGCGCGCACCGGAGCCCGCATGAGCCCGACCCCTCCCCGGGACAAGAGCGGCGGCAAAGGCGGCGGCAAGATCGGCGGCGACGGACGCGGGCCGCGCGGGCCGCGGAGTCCGAAGGGGCCGACCCGCGAGGTGCTGCCCCGGCGCGCGGGCGCGCCCACCGCGCCGCGCATGGTCGCGATCCGCGTCGTCGAGCGCGTCCAGCGCGCCGGCGCCTACGCCGACCTCGCGCTCCATCACGCCCTCGTCCAGAGCCGCATGCCCGCCGGCGATCGCGCGCTCGCGACGGAGCTCGTCTACGGGACGCTGCGCTGGCGGGGTCGCCTCGACTACCTGCTCGGGAAGGCCCTCGAGCGCGACCTCTCGAAGCTCGAGCCCTTCGTGATCAGCGCGCTGCGGGTCGGCGCCTATCAGCTCTGCTTCTCGGATCGGATCCCGGCGACCGCCGCCGTCGACGAGGCCGTCCGCTGCGTCCGCGCGCTCGGCCTCGAGCGCGCGACGGGACTCGTGAACGCCGTGCTGCGGCGGATCGCGCGCGAGGGCGCGAGCTTCGAGCTCCCGTCCCTCGAGACCGATCCACTGGGCCATCTCGTGCATGCCTGCTCGATGCCCGAATGGCTCGCCGTGCGCTGGCTCGCGGCCTACGGACCGGAGGAGGCCGCCCGCCTCGCGAGCTCGATGAACGAGGCGGCCCCCGTCACCGTGCGCGTCAATCGCACGAAGACGACGCGCGAGGCGATGCTGGCCGAGCTGCGCGAGCGCTTTCCCGAGGCGGAGCCCTGTCGCTTCGCCCCCGACGGCATCGTGCTCGGGCGCCGCGGCGACGTCGGTCAGGATCCCGCCTTCCTCGCCGGCCGGATCAGCCCCCAGGACGAGGCCTCGCAGCTCGTCGTCCACTGGCTCGATCCGCAGCCCGGCGAGCGCATTCTCGACGTCTGTGCGGCCCCCGGCACGAAGACCGCGGCGATCGCCGAGCGCCTCGCCGGCCAGGGCCAGGTCGTCGCCCTCGACCGCCACGAGCGTCGACTCGGCCTCGTCGGCCGCGGCCTGCGCCGCCTCGAGCTCGGCGGTGTCGCCGTCGCCGAGCGCGACGCGACGAAATCCCTCGGCGATCTCCAGGCCCACGGCGGCCCCTTCGACCGGATCCTGGTCGACGCCCCCTGCTCGGGCCTCGGCGCCCTGCGCCGCAATCCCGACGCGCGCTGGCGGGTGCGCCCGGAAGATCTGGGCGAGCTCGCGAAGACCCAGCGCGCGCTCGTCGAGTCCGCCGCCTCGGTGCTGAAGCCCGGCGGGACGCTCGTCTACTCGACCTGCACCGTCACGCCCGAAGAGAACGAGGCCGTGATCCGCGGCTTCATGGCGACCCGCGCGAGCTGGCGGATCGCGGGCCGCGACGAGGCCCCCGAGGCGCTCCGCTCGCTCATCGGCGACGACGGCTTCCTTCGCATGCTGCCCCATCGCCACGACACCGACGGCTTCTTCGCGGCCCGCCTCGTCCGCGGTCAGCCGAATCCGAAGTAGACTCGAGAGGCGGCGCGACGCGCAGGGCAGAATCGACCGTCGCACCCGTCGCCGCACCCGAAACCGGAGACCCGCATGCCGAGCCCCTCGCGTGAGATCCAGATCGCCCCTTCGATCCTCGCTTCGAACTTCGTCGAGCTCGCCCGCGAGCTGCGCTCGATCGAATCGGCGGACCTGATCCACGTCGACGTGATGGACGGTCATTTCGTGCCGAACCTGACGATCGGACCCCCGGTCGTCGCCGCGATCAAGAAGGTCGCGCCGCGCCCCCTCGACGTGCATCTCATGATCGAGCGCCCCGAGCAGTATCTCGAGGCCTACATCGACGCCGGCGCCGACATCCTCGGCGTCCACGCCGAGGCCTGTCCCCATCTCCACGGCACCCTCGGCCAGATCCGCAAGCTCGGCGAGCAGAAGCAGCGGCGCGTACGCTCGTGTGCCGTCCTCAATCCGTCGACACCGGCCGAGGCCCTCGAGTACGCGCTCGAGGAGATGGACCAGATCCTCGTCATGACGGTGAACCCGGGCTTCGGAGGGCAGTCGTTCATCGAGGCGATGCTGCCGAAGATCGAGAAGATCCGCGGCTGGATCGAGCGGCGGGGCCTCGCGATCGATCTCGAGGTCGACGGCGGGATCACGGCGAAGAACATCGCCCGCGCGGCCTCGGCCGGGGCGAACGTCTTCGTCGCCGGGACCTCGGTCTTCGGCGAGAGCGATCGCAAGCTCGCGATCGAGGCGCTGCGCCGGGCCGCGAGCTAGTCGAAGCGCCCGACCCTGACGGCGGTCGGCGTCAGGCCGTCGCGGACGGGAACGGGCGCGACGGGCGCGCGACGGCGCGCGGACCGCTGCGCTCGACCGAGCGGGACGACGACCGCCCCCCTTCGAACCGGAAGACGTTCACCTTCTCCGTCAGCATTCCCGACTGTTTCTGCAGCGACTGCGCGGCCGAGGTCGCCTGATCGACCAGCGCCGCGTTCTCCTGCGTCGCCTCGTCGAACTGCGTGATCGCGTTTCCGATCTGCGAGAGCCCCTTGCTCTGCTCCGAGGACGCGGCCGAGAGCTCCGCGATCATCTCGCTGATCCGCTTCACGCTGCCGACGACCTCTTCCATCGTACGGCCCGCGCGCTCGACGAGCTCGGTCCCGCTCTCGACGGTGGCCACCGATTCGCCGATCAGGGCCTTGATCTCCTGGGCCGACTCGGCCGTCCGCTGCGCGAGGACGCGGACGTTGCTGGCGACGACCGCGAAGCCGCGGCCCTGCTCTCCCGCCCGCGCCGCCTCGACCGCCGCGTTGAGCGCCAGCAGGTTGGTCTGGAAGGCGATGTCGTCGATCACGCCGATGATGTCGGTGATCTTGCGCGACGCCTCATGGATGTCGCCCATCGTCGCGACGACCTGACCGACGACCGTCCCCCCCTGGATCGCGACGTCGCGGGCCCTGGCGGCGAACTCGTTGGCCTGCTGCGAGGTCTCCTCGTTGCTCTTCAGCGTCGCGTTGATCTCGACCATGCTCGCCGCCGTCTCCTCGACCGATGCCGCCTGCTGCCGAGTGCGTTCGGCGAGGTCGGCGTTGCCGCCCGAGATCTCGCGGGCCGCGACGTCGATCGAATCGGTCGCGCGCTGGATGTCGCCGATCAGGGCGCGCAGATGATCGATCGTCCGGTTCGTGTTGTGCTTCAAGGCCGCGAAGGTGCCCGAGTAGTCGCGGGTCATCTTCTCGGTCAGATCGCCGCGCGCGACGGCCGAGAGCACGCGCAACACGTCGTCGAGGCCCGTCTGACAGGTCTCGACGAGGCGATTGATCGACTCGCCGAAGAGCTTGAAGAAGCCCTCCTCGTGCGACACGTCGACGCGACGAGTGAAGTCGCCGTGGGCGGCGGCTTCGACCAGCGCCGCGATCGACTCCTCGACCGCGATCTCGGCGGTCCGATCGTGCCACTCGAGGACGGTGCCCAGGCGCTCGCCACCGGCGCCGAGCACCGGACCGGCCGAGAGCTGGAACGTGCGTGCGCCCTTCGCGAGCTTGCGGCGCTCGGTCGTGTCGGTTCGCCGGAAATCGAGGCTCGCGTCGATCCACTGCACCCGTCCGCCGTCGAGCCTGCGGGCTTCGAAGCCCGGATCGACGGCGCGCAGGTCGGCTTCGGCCTGGCGCCACATCGTCGCGGCAGCCTGGTTCTGGTAGACGATGGTGTGGTCCGCATCGACGAGCATCACCGGTGCCGAGGCCATGTCGAGCGCCCGGCGGACCCGCAAGTTCTCCGCGGCGACGCGACCGTCGCGGGCGTCGCGTTCGGCGAGCCCGCGCTGCATGCGATCGAGGGCGGTGAACAGCTCGCCGAACTCGTCGGCGGCGTCCGTCGCGATCACGCTCGTGAGATCGCCCGAAGCGACCTTGTCCGCGACCTCGATCGACGTCTTCATCGTCCGGATCACGTAGCGGATCAACGCGACCGAGAGCAGGACCTGGAGACAGCCGAACCCGATCAGGACGCCGATCTGGAGACGGCGCGAGCGGGACTCGATCTCCGCGAGCGTCGCATGGGTCGAATCGGCGACCGCCTCGAGCTCCGTCGACAGGGTCTCGCCCGCGTCCTCGAGCTCACCGAACGCCGTCAGGAAGGCGGGCAGGCGCGCGTCGAGCTGATCGGGCGCGACCAGGGCGAGATCGGTGATCGCCTGGCCGCTCGCGATGTAGTTCTCGAGCGCCGGGGCGAGGTCCATGACGAGCTTCTTGACCTCGGGATCGAGCGACAGACCCGCGTTCTCCTTCAGGTTGCGGCGGAAGCGCGCCGCGTGCTCCTCGAGCTCGGCCTGCGCGTCGAGGATCGCCTGCCGATCTTCCCTTCGCGCACCGAGCAGCGCCGCCAGCACGTCCGCCCGGATCGCGTCGTGCATCATGTCGCCGTCGACGTGGTTGCGAAGCGCCGTCTCGACGACGGCCTGGGTCGCGCGCTCCCTCGCCGCGATGCGCTGCACGTGGAATCCGACGCCCGAGATCAGCAGTGCGCCCGCGAGACCGACGGCGGCCAGCAACAACAGCTTGTTCTTCACGGTCATGCGATCTGGACCTCCTGTCGTCGGCGTGCCCGATGCCCGTCGACGAGCCTGCCCGGGGCGAGATGACGCCATATTGTGACGGCAAGACACGCTCGATTCTGAATGGGGGTTGCACCGGATGCAGACCGATCGAGTGACCTCCGCATCGGTGGCCTCGGATCGATCCACGGCGCCTCCCCGTCGAAACGACCCGATGCGGAGTCGAGTGCGAGGCGATCCGACGTCGGGCTCGGGGATATCCGGATCCCGACCCCCTGCGTTTCGGAGGGGCGCAGCTCGTCGTTCTCCGGGCGTCGCGCATTCTCGATGCACACGGACCCGCCGCGAACCGGCCTCGTTCGACGCGAGGTGATCCATTGCCCGAGCGGGTCCCCGCATGCGATCGTCCGACCCCGGTCGGTCGACCCGGCGGAAAACACCGGAGCAACGCGTCGATCCGACGGACCGGACCCGACCGGACGAGGAGTGGGCTTGTCGTTCGCATCGAAAGTCGCGTTGGTCGTGCTCGGCGCCGGCCTCGCCGGGCTCGGCAGCCCGGGCTGCAGCGGCGACGAGGCCGAACGGTCCGCGAGCGGGTCCGTACGCCCCACCGTCTCGCTCCTCGCCGTCGGCGATACGGGATCGCCGCGCGGGGCCCTGCCCTTCCTCTTCGATGGACAGATCGCCGTCGGCGCCGCGATGCAGCGCGCCCATCGGGTGAGCCCCGTCGACGCCGTCGTGTTGCTCGGCGACAACTTCTACCCCGACGGCCTGCATGCGGACGAGCTCGTACCGCGCATCCTCGAGAACGTGGCCCGGCCCTACTGTGCTTTCGTCGAGCCATCGGCGGAGCTCGCGTCCCGACTCGGCGGCGATTGTCCCCCGGTCGCGGGCCCTGTTCCGCGCCTCCTCGTCGCCCTCGGCAACCACGACCTGAAGACGCCCGGAAGCATCGAGCTCGAACGCGATGCGGTGCCGCGCCATGTCCTCAACTGGGAGCTGCCGGCGCCGAGCAGCCCCGCCGTCCGCGAGCTGCCGGGCGGCTTGAGCCTCGTCTTCCTCGATACCGAGTGGCCGTGGGGGGGCGCCGAGGTCGCCGAGCTCGCCGGAGCACTCGAGGCCGCCCGCGGCCCCTGGCGCGTGATCGTCGGCCATCGCCCCCCGATCACCGGCCATCCCAAGCTCTCGAAGATGATCGAGCGCGCCTCGCGCCAGTCGGGCCGCATCGTTCACGCCTATCTCGCCGGCCACGTCCACGGACTCGTCGCGGTCCGGGGCAGGCAGAACGCGCCCGTCCTGACGGTCGTCGCCGGCTCGGGCTCCGAGGTCGACCTGCAGAGCGCCCCGGAGTACCGCATCGACGACGGCGATGTCGTCGCCGCGAAGCTCGGCTTCGTCCGCCTCGATGGCTTTGCCGACGCGGAGCCGACGGGCGAGCCGGCCCACCTGCGCATCTCGCTGCTGGCGGTCCCGCCGAGCGCTGCTCTCGCGAGCCTCGGGACGAGCGAGATCGCGCGCTACGAGATCCTGCTCGACGGATCGCTTCGCCGAACCGATGCAAGGCAGGAGTGAAGGTCAGCGGCCTGCCAGCGACTCGAGATAGTCCTCGAGCCAGTCGACCGCCTCATCGCCCTCACGCTTCGAGACGGGCACTTCGGCGGGGCGCCCGTCGCGACCGAAGTGGCCGAGGAAGCGAAGCCCGACCCGCTCCGGATCGAGGCGCCACGCATAACGCAGTCCGTCCGAGGCGAGGACGACGAGCGCCTCATCCCCGCGCCGCGCGCGCGCCGCGACCAGCGGAACGAAGACCGGGGGCGATGCGGCGACCAGATCCCGGCCGGAAAGGCCGCGCAGGTCGTCGGGCGCGACGCCCAGCCGGGCGAGCAGGGTCGGGAGCACGTCCGTGTGGTCGCTCGGATTGCGAGCGCGGGCTCCGCGCGGAACACCCGGTCCGGTCAGGACGAAGGGGACCCGGGTCTGGGCGTCGGAGAGCCGGCTCGAATGCGCGATCGTGCCGTCGTCGAAGAGCGCTTCGCCGTGGTCGCCCGTGACGACGACGAGCGTCTCGTCCGGGTCGACGCGTGCGAGCAGCGCGCCGATCCGGTCGTCGATCGCATGGGCGCTGTTGCGGTAGCGATTGACGAGGCCGATCCGATCCTGCTCGGGATCGAGCTCGAGGGCGTTCGGCGGCGCCAGCGCGGGGCGGAAGCGCTCGGCCTCCGCGGGATAGTGGTACCCGAAATGCGTCGACATCAGGAAGGCGAGCACGAAGCGCGGCGCGCGCGCGCCGGGCGCGAGGAGGGCCGCCGCGCGTTCGACGACCGCGCGATCGCAATCCGGGAGCGACGCGCCGCGCAGGCGCTCGACGGTGAAGTCGACGCTCCCCATGAAGCGATCCATGCCGCGCCAGGCGAGGTCGCTGCAGCCGAGGTGGTGGCGCTCGTAGCCCCATGCCGCGAGCTGCGTGGGCAACGTGGGGCGCTCCCCGGAATCCAGGGTCTCGAAGTAGAAGAGGGGGCTGCGCCCGTAGAGAAGCGCGAACAGGCCGTAGTGGGAGGCGTTCGAGGTCGCGCTGTGCTCGCCCTGGCGCAGGCCCCGCTCCGACCAGGACCAGAGCCGCGGCATGGTCTCCTCGTCGAGCGCGTCCGCGCGCAGGCTCTCGACCACGACGACCAGGATGTCGGGGCGGGGCGCCGTGCTCGCGCGCTCGAAGAGCGGGCGCGGGCTGTGCGGCTCGACGAGGCGCGGCCAGACGCGGGCCAGCCGGTCGCGACCCACGCGCTCGGCTGCGCTCAGGTCGGAAGATTCAGCAGGCAGGCCCGCGAAGCCGGCGAGCCCCGCCCAGGGCATCCGTTCGTTCAGGCGCTGTCGCGTGCCCATTCCGCCGCGACTCCACGGCAGGATCAGGGGCGCCATCGACGCGATCAGCGCGAAGGCGACCAGGCCCGCCAGGACCCGCCAGCCGAGGCGTGCCGACGCGCGCTCGAGCCGGCGCTCGACGAGCCACGCGATCGCGAGCGCAGGCCCGACGGCGACGACGATGCCGCGCGCGACGCGCCGAAGCCCCGGGGCCGCGTCGAAGCCCGGCCCGGCCCAGACGAAGGTCTCGGGATCGATCAGGTAGGGGAGATAGTCGAGGACGTGATTGCCCGTGTTGTGCTGGACCTCGAGATCCACGCCGAGCAGGCCGAGGACGATCGATGCGATCGAGAGCGAGAGGCCCCGAAGCGTGCGCGGCGGGACGGCGCGAGCGCCTAGCAGAAGCGGGACGATGCCGACGCCGAGGGCGACGAGCGTCTTCGAGAGCAGAGCCGACAGGACGACCACTCGGAGCGCCGTGTCGCCGGGCGCGAGCGCGAGCGCGCGCTTGTAATGAGTCAGCTCGCCGGGCAGGAACAGGATCGCCGCGCCGAGCGGAAGCAGCGTCGCGAACACGAGCGGCGCGGGTCGGAGCGGCATGCGAATCACGGGGGGCCCCCGACGAAGACCTCGAGCACGGCGCGAGCGTACGCCATCTCGGGCCCGACCGAGGCTTCGCCGTCTCGGGCTCGCGCCCGCGATTTTCGCGACGACCCCGGGCCGATCGCCGACGGAGCCGCTAGGATCGGCGCCCCGAACGACGATCGCGCTCTCCCCCCGAACGCGATCCCAGCACGCGAGCGCGCGTCCCGGTGTTCCGCGAGGTTGCCCGAGTCTTGGCGACGCCGCTTCGTTTTCGTGCATGGCAGAAGGAAGCCCTCGCCAAATTCGAGGCGCGGGTGCGTCCGGACTTCCTCGCGGTCGCGACGCCGGGCGCGGGCAAGACGACCTTCGCCCTCGCGGCGGTCCGCCGCGCCCTCGTCGCGCGCCAGGCGCGGCGCTGCGTCGTGGTGGTCCCGACGCAACACCTGAAGCTGCAGTGGGCCGCGGCGGCCGAGCGCTTCGACATCCATCTCGATCCCGACTGGAAGGCGGGCGACGGGCTGCTGCCCTCCGACGTCCACGGCGTCGTCGTCACGTATCAACAGGTCGCCGCCAATCCCGGCGAGCTGCGGCGGCGCGTCGCCCAGGCCTTCGTGATCCTCGACGAGGTCCACCACGCCGCCGACGCGCGCTCCTGGGGCGACGGCGTGCGGCGGGCCTTCGAGACGGCGCCCGTCCGGCTGTGTCTCTCGGGAACGCCCTTCCGCTCGGACCAGAGCGCGATTCCCTTCGTCCGCTACGTCGGCGAAGAGGCGGAGGCGGATTACGAGTACGGCTACGGCGAGGCGCTGCGCGACCGACGCGTCGTGCGGCCCGTCTACTTTCCGCGCATCAACGGTCGCATGGAGTGGACCTCGCCCGACGGTGAGACGCATACGGCGGGCTTCGAGGATCCGCTGACCCGCGATCTCGCCGGCCAACGCCTGCGCACGGCCCTCGACATCGAAGGCGAATGGCTGCCCGCCGTCCTCGCGAAGGCCCATCGCCAGGTCCTCCACCTGCGGCGCGCCGATCCCCGGGCCGCGGGCCTCGTGATCGCGATGGACCAGGATCACGCGAAGGGCATCGCGAAGATCCTGAGGGAGCGGCTCGGCGTTCGCGCGACGCTGGCGACCTCCGACGATCCCGGCGCCTCGAAGAAGATCGCCGACTTCGCCGCAGGCGACGATCCGTGGATCGTGGCCGTCCGCATGGTCTCCGAGGGCGTCGACATCCCGCGGCTGGCCGTCGGCGTCTATGCGACGAACACGCTGACGGATCTCTTCTTCCGGCAGGCCGTCGGCCGGCTCGTCCGTTCGAGCGAGTCGGTCCGGTCGCATCGCGCCTACATGTTCATTCCCGACGATCTGCGCCTGCGCCTCTTCGCTTCGGGCATCGCCGAGCAGCGGCGTCACAGCCTGCGCAAGCCCGATCGCGCCTCCCACGAATTCGCAGATCGCGAGGCCGAGCCCCGCGACGCCGAAGCGGATCCCGATGGCGAGGAGCAGATCTCGCTCTTCACGGCGATCTCGGCGATTCCGCTCGACGAGTCGGGAAGGCCGCTCGAGATCGCCCCGGTCGACGAAGACGCGGTGAACGCCGGCCTCGAGCCGATCCCCGGCCTCGTCGACGAGACGCCTCCGCCGCAGGATCCGCGTCGCGCGCCGGCTTCTCCTGGGCTGAAGGCTCCCTTCGGGCTGAAGGCTCCCTTCGAGCTCACGGCCCAGATCTTCGACGAGCCCGTTCCGGCCCCCGAGCCCGAGCCGGTGAGCGAGCCGACGGCGTCGCCCCGCAGCCGCAAGCGCAAGCTTCGCGAGCAGAACAGCGCGATCGTCGCCGGCCTGGCCCACCGCACGCGCCGCAGCCACGCCGAGATCAACGCCGAGCTGAACCGCCGCGTCGGCATCCAGCGCGTCACCGAGGCCACCCTCGTCCAGCTCGAACGCCGCCTCGAGGCCGCCCGGCGCTGGCTCGAAGGACGTTAGGTCACGGCGCGGACGGGATTCGGTCGACTCCGGCGGACGGCGGGCTCGCGCGGACGCACCGGGCTCAGTACGAAGCGCTCCAGACGTTCCCCGACGCGTCGCGCCCCATGACGTAGCCCGAGCCGCCCGACTCGTTGCCCCCGGCCTCGATGCGCTGGGAGTACCAGCCGTCGCCGCCGCCCGAAGCGCCCCCCTGGCTCGCGAGCACGAGCAGGTTCACCGTCGGCGGCTCGCCCTCCCGCCCTGCGTTGCCCGACCCGTCGACGAAATAGCGTCCAGGCTCGAGCCGCCCGACCAGCGGCTCGAGCAGTGCGAGCTCCGCCGCGGGCAGCTCGCGGCCGTTGACCAGGATCCCCGTGCGCCCGCCGGAGGCGTCGACGGCGAGCGGACCGCCGAGCGCGAGGCCCGGGCTGACGAACGTCCGCGTCGGCCCGCCGATGGGCCCCGCGGCCCCGCTCGTCGCGTCGTACCAGTACGCGCCGTCCACGATCTCGATCCCGTGGTCGTGCTCGAGCCGCGCGAGCTGCTCATCCCCGATCCGCTGACCGTTGACCCGGACGGCGCGTCGCCCGGCACCGGCGCCTGGCGCCGGAATGGCGGTTGGCTCAGCCGCGGACGCAGACGGGGTCGAGGACGAGGCCACGACGGGCGGTGATGCGGACGCCTCCGCGGACGGCCTCCCGAACGCCTCCATCGCCGGGGACGCCTCGCCGGCGACCTCCGACTCCTGCGAACATCCACCCAGGAGCAGCGGCGGGACGAGCGCGCAGACCCCGAGCAGCCGTCGAGCGACGAGAGCGATTCCAGTCATCTTTCCTGCCTCCTCGGCCCGGGTCGGGCTCGACCAGCCGGCCGCGTGAATGCCCCGCTCGACCGTCGGTCCCCGGGGTGGGTCGATCCGGGATGAAGACTACGTGAATTCGACTTGAGTCCACCCTCCCGAGGCGTCATACTCCGCCGCTCGGTCGGGGCGTGGCGCAGTCTGGTAGCGCGCTTCGTTCGGGACGAAGAGGTCGCTGGTTCGAATCCAGTCGCCCCGACCATGATGCGTTCGTCCCCGCTCCTCTCTCGATTCGCGCTCGCTCGCTCCGCTCGTTTCGATCTCTTCGCCCCGAAGCCGCTCGGGCCCGCCCGCGCGTCGGAGCCCTCCGGGCCTGCGGGCTGGAGGCGTGCTCGTGAAGGTCGCGGTCATCGGCGCCGGGCCCAGCGGCCTGACCACCCTGAAGACCCTGCGCGAGGCCGGTCTCGACGCCCGCGGCTTCGAAGCCGGCCCCCGCGTCGGTGGGCAGTGGGTCCTCGACAACCCGAGCGGGACCTCCGCGGCCTACCGTTCGCTCCGGACGAACACGAATCCGGCGATGAGCCGGTTCACCGACTTCGCCTTCCCCGCCGACTACCCCGACTATCCGAGCCACGAGCAGATGGCCGACTGGCTCGCACGTTATGCGGCCCATTTCGGGCTCGCCGACCACATCGCCCTCGAGACCCGCGTCGAGCGGGTCGAGCCCGAGCCGGACGGCGGCTTCCTCGTCGCGGCCTCGGGGCGAGCGCAGGAGCGCTTCGATGCGGTCGTCGCCGCGACGGGCAATCTCTGGGATCCCATCCGGCCCTCGACGCCGGGATCCTTCGACGGACCGATCCTCCATTCGAAGGACTACCGCGATCCGACGACGCCGGTCGACCTGCGCGGTCGCCGCGTGCTCGTCGTCGGCCTCGGCAACAGCGGCTGCGAGATCGCCGCCGAGCTCTCCCGTGAGGCGCGCGTCCTGCTCTCGGCGCGCTCCGGCAATTTCATCTTCCCGCGCCTCGCTCCGGGCCGTCCGGCGCCGCCCCATCCCTCGGAGCCGATCCCCGCGCTGTTCCGCCTGCTGCCGGTCAGGATCCGCGACGCCCTCTTCGCGAAGATCTTCCCCCGCGCCCTCGCCCGCATGACGAGCGCGCTGCCGCGCCCCGAATCCGTCGGCCTCCCGCCGGCACCGAGCGATCCGTTCCAGAAGCGGGCGATCGTGAACGACGAGATCCTGCGCCTGCTCGCGGAGGGCCGGGTCACCGCGCGCCCCGGCCTGCGCGCCTATCACGGCCGCGAAGTCGAGTTCGAGGACGGCTCGCGCGAAGCGATCGACGCCGTGGTCCTCGCGACGGGCTACCGCTTCTCGCTGCCCTATCTCGCGCCGGAGGTCCTCGGCGTCGCGGATCCGATGGACCTGCGCCTCTACCGGGGCATCCTCCATCCGCGGCATCCTCGGCTCTTCGTGGTCGGCGTGATGCGCGTCTTCTGCAGCATCTGGCCGATGGCCGAGCAGCAGGCGAAATGGGTCGCGGCGAGACTGCTGGATCGTTTTCCGCTGCCGAGCCCGCGCGAGCTCGAGCGCCGCGCCTACCCGATCCTGCGCGAGCCCGTCGCGCACTGCCCGTTCCGGGCCCACGACCTGCGGCGGGAGGCGGGAGGGCGCTGAGGGCCAACGACGTCGATCTTCGGGACGCTCAGCCCTTCGAGAACACCCCCGGATCGACCCCCGCCGCCCAGCCCAGCTCGTGGGGCGCCGCCATGCGGCCGATCCCGCGCAGGCGCTCGATCTTCCAGCGGCCGTCGCGCTTCACGTAGTCCTCTTCGTATCGCACGGCGACCCAGAGCGCGCGGTTGCCCTCGCGGAACGTGAAGGGGCCGAGCAGGTACCAGATGCCGTGGGCGCGATCGCCGTCGACCGTGATCCGCGGATTGAAGACGTTGTGCTGTGAGAAGCTGACGCGCCGGGCGAAGTCCTCGAAGAGGCGGCGCAGCTCGGCGTGGCCGCGGACCGTGGCGACGCCCTCGCCTTCCCAGACGCAGTCCTCCGTGAAGATTCCGACGATCCGGTCGGGATCGTGGGCGTCGTCGCAGATGTCGCAGTATTCGGCCTTGAGCTGCTTGATCGCTTCGATGTCGCGCAGCTCTTCGAGCTTGCGCTCGAGCTCCTCGAGCTTCAGTGCCATGACCGACCGGCCTCCCCTGCGTCACCGCGTCCCACTCGACCTGGTGCGGGGTCGATGATGCGCTCGACGGCGGTCTCGAGTCAACGGTCCGATCGACGCGGCCGCGTCAGCCCATGCCGCCCGCCCGCGCGGGGTTGGGAGCCTGCGAACGCGACGCCTGCCGCGTGGCCGATCGCCGCGGCTTGACGTCGAAGATCAGATGGATCCGAGCCTCGGACGTATCGTTCCAGGCGGCATGCTCCGCCTTGTTGTCGAACCACCAGAGCTCGCCGGGGCGCATCACGACCTGCTCGTCCTCGGCCGACATGCCGCAGCCCGCGCTGTCGACCACCAGATGGTACCGATCGCGCGACGCATAATACTGTCCGCGATCGACGTGGGGATGGACGCGCCCGCCGGGCGGAAGATTCACGATCTTGGCGCGGCCGAGGCGACCGCCGACCTCCGCGGCGAACGCTTCGATGAACTCGCGCGCGGCCGGAAACGAGCGGGAAAGCGACGTGTACCGCGACTCCTGGACGTCCCGCCGCTCGACGTCGACCATCTTCGATTTCCGCAGCCCTCGGAGCGGAATGGCGAGGGCCTCCGCCTGCACACGGACTCGCTGGCGCCCCGTCTGCTGGAACCATGCGTCGGGCTGGGCGGCGATTTCCGCCGCGATCGGCCGCACGTCGAGATCGCATTTCAACCTTCGGAAGTACTTCAGCTCCATCGGATTCCCTCGATCACGTTCGGATTGCGGATCGGACGGTCCGCCCGTCCATCCGGAAGAGTCCAGATCCAGTCGACCTCGATGGCCGCATTCGGTCGGTCCGCGACGATCAGCGCCGTGGATTCCACGAGATCGAGCGCCCTTTCGAGATCCCGAATCGAGGCGGGGTCCGCGAGGAGGCCGGGCTCGTCGATCAGGATCAAGCGCGGCCGCGTCGCGATCGCGCGGGCGAGCAGGATCCGCTGCCGCAGACGCTGGGGCAGATTCGCGCCCTGCTCGTCGACCCGGGTCTCGAGGCCCCGCTCGGCCAGGGCGGGATCCGCCATGAGTCCACAGGCGTCCGCGACGCTCTGGATCCATTCGGCTTCCTCTTCCGGCGCGCCGTAGCCCACGTTCTCGCCGATCGTTCCCCGCAACAGCGGGATGTCGCCGCTCACGAGCTGAACCGAGTCGTGCAGCGCGTCGAGCTCGAGGCGTTGGATCGGGATGCCGTCGAGACGAAGCTCGCCCGAATCGGGATCGCGCAGTCGCACGGCGAGGCCCAGCAGCACGGATTTGCCCGCTCCCGTCGGGCCGACCACGAGGATCCGCTCCCCGGCCGAAGCCACGAGATCGAGCTTCCCGAAGGCCCCTGCGACGAGGACGGAATCGAGCTCGAGGCGCAGGGGACCGGCGCCGGGCAGCTCGACCGCGTTGCGCGCCTCGCGCAGGCGCGGCTCGGAGAGCGCTTCGCCGATCCGGCGGCGGCCCTCCTCGAACGCGATCCGATGATCGAAGGCGCGCGCGACCTGGCCCATCGCGGTCACGATCATGCCCGTCAGGAGGACGGCGACGACGAGCTCCGACGTCGGCCGGGCCGTCGCCACCATGCTCGCCAGCAGGGCGACAATCGCGACGGGCCACGCGAGCTCGGACGTGGAACGCACGAGCGAGCTCCAACGGGCGCGGCGGATCAACGCATCCCGCAAGCGCCCGCTGTCCCGCCGGATCCGCTCGCTCTCGTCCACCGCTCGACCGAGCTTCACCACCGCGCGCGCGGCGAGGACCTTCTCGCTCAGGTTGTTCGTGAGGCGTCCCCGGCGACGACGCGCCTCGCGGACCGAGCTCCGGAGCTTCGGGATCGCGAGTGCCCACGAAAGGCCGCAGGCGATCACGACACCGGAAGTCGAGAGCGCCGCCACCGGGCTGAAGTAGGCCAGACCCGCGATCAGCCCCAGGATGCTGAAGCCCGCGACGACGCTCCGCGCGACCCCGAGGCTGACCCAGTTTCGCAGCGAGTTGAGGTCGCCCGTCAGACGCGTGATCGTCACCCCGAACCGCTTCGCGCCTCCGGCCGAGCTCGGGCGGAACGCGACCCGCTCGAAGATCCGAAGCCGGACCCGGGTCACGTAGTCCTGTCCCAATCGCTCGGCGTCGCTGGCCTCACGAATCCGCAAGGCGAGGATGAGCATCCCGAGCACGATCATCGCGGAGAGCCAGCCCCACGCGAGGGCGCCCGTCTCGGCCTCTCGCATCAGCTCCCGCAGACAGAAGGCGAGCCCGAATCCCGCGACCGCCTGCGCCACGCCGTTGGCGATCAGGAGTCCGATCCAGTGGCGGCGCCTGCCTGCGAAGACCTTCGGCATGCTCATCGCGTTCGACCTCGGCGCTCAGAAGAAGAGCTGGGCTCTGAACTGGAAGATCTGGGGATCGTCGGAGGTGTCCGTGATCCGCTGTTTGCCGTGGACACGAACGTAGTTGAACATGAATCGGAGATTCCGTCGAACGTACCAGTTGGCGCCCACCGTCCAGTTCTCGGCCTCGCCTCCGATCACGTCCGCATCGTTCAGATCGAGGACCGAGTAGCGCGCTGCAAGCTCGAGGGCTCCCCAGTCGCTGCGCGGCTCGAGGCTGCCGAAGGTGCCGGATCGCCGGCTGTATTCGCGGCGCTCGCCGGTGACGACCCAGCTGGCCTGGACGTAGCCGCCGCCCAGGTCGACGTCGCCGCCCGTCTCGCGCTGAAGGAAGGCCCGTTGATATTCGCCCTGGAGCAGGACGGGGCCGAAGAGCGCCGCGGCCTCGGCGCCCGCAGAGACGACCGAATCAACGTCCTGAAGTCCGCCCGTGCTGAGGAACCGCGGCCCGAGGCTCGACTCCGGGCTGGTCGCGATGCGATAGACGCTGTCCCCCAGCACGTCGCGATACTCGGCGGAGCCGCCGAGATGAAGAACGAGCTTCTTGCGCGCGATCGGCGCGTAGGTAGCCCGCGAAGTGACGGACCAGTGTTCGGAGCGGTGGGTATCGTCGCTGACCTGGCCCATCGGCTCGGCGCCGACCGCGAGGGCCCAGGTCCAGCGGTGGCGCGACTTCTTCTTCGCGAAGCGACCTGCCGTGTCGACTCGACCGCCGGTCTGGAACGAAGGCGCGATCGCCCCCGACATCGCACGCTCCATGAAGGTCAGGAGGTTCGACGACGCGACCTGCTCGAGGCCGAAGGGCGACACGAAGTTGCCCGCCTTGAAGCGGACATGACTGTTCAACCGGTACGAAAGCCAGAGATTCCGGAACTCCCCACGGTCGGGAGCGAACTCGCGTTCGATCTTGAAGCCGAAGTCGTCGAGGACCCGACCGGAGAGATAGAGCCGCCCGCGACGGAGCTTGCCATCGGCGTCTGCATCGGTCGCGTCCGCGTCGAAGAACGCCGCGTCCGCCTGGAGACGTCCGCCGATCCGGAAGACCAGGTCGGGCTTTCGGAACTGCAGCTTGAGCCCGCGGCTCGTCGACGCGACGAAGTCGACGTTGTCGCCGTCGATGATCTCGACGCGAGCCGCCGTCGCGACACCGGATGAGAGAGCGAAGGTCAGGGCGAGAAGGAAACTACGAAAGTTCATCGGGAAGAGTACTCACTTGGGGTTTGGGCACGACCCGAAGACGCCGGGCGTCGCCGCATCGACCGAGTCGAAGAATCGAAAGCTTGCTCGCGCGAGACCGGCCTCGACGCAATCCGAGAACGAGTGGCCGGCGCCGTCGAGAATCGTGAGCTCGTGTCGGGCGGGGAGGCTGCGCGCGCGCGCGGCCGCCTGCATCGCCGTGATCCAGCGCTTCGCGCGCTCGATGCGGTCACCGCCCTGCCCCTCGTCGACCTTCGGCGTCGTGCGGACCGAGGCGTCCCGATCGACGTCGAGGGCGCCGACGGTGACGAGGAGCGGGACGCGCAGGAACTCCGACGGCTCCATCCGCACGCCCGCGAGCGCGCCGCCCACCCGGAGGCCGTGGGGGTAGGCCTGGTGTGCGTCGGGGAAGGTGTACCAGCCGGCGGCGGCGACGACGGCGGCGGTGACGCGGTCGGGATGGCTCATCAGATAGCGATGGACGAACTGGCCGCCGCCGGAATAGCCGAAGAAGAATCGGGGGCCGAACTCGATCTTCGTCTTCTCGGCGAGACGGCGGATGGCATCGTCGAGGGCGAGGTCCGCGCGTCGACCGCGTCCCCGACGCCCCAGGCGTTGATAGTCCTCGTCCTCCGGCGTGTCGAAGCAGGGCGCCATCAGGACGTGGCCCCGCTCGGCCGCGAAGGTCGAGAAGCCCGCCATCTGCTCCAGGGCGTTGCGCGAGATCCCGTGGACCGCGACGACGAGCGCGGCGCGGCCTCTCTGGGCCGCCTGCTCGGGAACGAAGGCGTGGTAGGCGAGCTCGCCGGGTCGATCGGACCCGGCGTTCTCGATCGCTCGTGCGCTCTTCTTCATGCCACGGTCCCGAGGCTCGCGGTCCCCGCCACGAGCTTCGCGGCGGTCGCGGGATCGAGCAGATCCTTCAGACCGTAGACCGGGAGACGGGTCGCCGTGGTCGCTTCCCGGACCTGGAGCGGCGACGTCAACAGCCGTCCCGAGAGCCCCGCGACCGGGAGCTTGCGATCGCGGAGCCACTGGACACCGCCGACCGCTCCGAGCGAGTCCGCCGCCGTGAAGATCACGCCGTTCACCCGCGAACGGAAGGTCCGACTCTGCAGCAGCGCCTCGGTCTCGCGCTGGAGCAACCCGTCCGCGACCTCGATCACGATCGCGTCGGCCCCGGCCGCCACGAGATGGAGGACGAGCTCCTCGAAGATCGCGACGACCGTCGAGCTCGGCAGTCGGTAGGTCGAGGCAAAGCCCGCGTCCGTGAAGTCGAGGACGAGCTGGGCACCGGCATCCCGGAGCAAGCCGGGGTCGCCCGCGGCGGCCGTCCCCGTGACCTTGGCGTAGCCGACACGCTGGCCGGCGTTGCGCAGGCCGCGGACGAGATGGGCCGAGGTCGTCGTCTTGCCCGCATCCATCGACGTCCCGACGACGGCCACGACGGGGACGCGGATCGGCCCGCGCGAGGTCGGGGGCTCGAGGCCGAAGCCGCCGAGATTGAGGGGCGGACCGTCGGGATCGCTCGCGACGAGCCCGATCGGATGCAGCCGGGTCGGGCCGCGCATCTTCTCGTGGCGCGCGACGACCCGGCCTGCGATGCCACCGCCTGCCGCGAGATCGCAGTCGCGGAGATCGGAGGGCACGAGCGCCTCGTACTGGTTGGGCGCATAACGATCGCCGTACGCGACGATCACGAGGTCCCCGGCGAAGAGGTTCTTGCGACCGCCGTCGACCGTATGGAGTCGCTTGTGCTGTCCGACCGACTCGACGCGCGCGAGGACGAGATCGCCCGCAGAGGGTGCGAGATCGTTCCGCAGAGACCGCATCGCGTCTGCGGGCACGCGACGCGTCGAATAGGCGCGAATCGCCTCCTCGATGCGCACGGGAAGGACCTCGACGATTTCGGGCATGAACTCGGCATCCATCACGACGTTCTCCACCAGCGGCACCGAATTCAGCTCCGGGACCGCATTCACGATCGACCCATCGGTCGGGTCGGGCCTTCGCCCACATCATTTTTTGGTTTTTTTATCCCAAGATCTGAAGATCCGCAAGGCCACGGCGGCCCGAGATGACTTCAAACGCAGGATGATCGGGATTTTCTGCGAGCGGACCCCCATGGGGCGATGACGCTTTCGACGTGGACAGGGCGCTTCGGGTCGGAGATGCTGCGCTGGACCGCGCGCAACTCCCATCCCGCTCGGCGCGCAGGACCGATCGGAGCCCCATCGATGCCCCCCGCCTCGCCTCCTCGCCCCCGGCGTACCGCCGCGCTTCTCGTCTTCTCCCTCGCCGGACTCTGCGCCTCGGGCTGGACCGCCGGCTGCGCGAGTTCGTCGCGCAGCGACTCGAGCGGCTCGCTCGCCTCGAGCGAGGTCGTCGAGGCCGTGAGGGACTCGGGGACCTCGAGCGAGCGCTTTGCCCGTCTCGCCCGGACCCTCGGCGAGCACGTCGAGCGCGGCGAGCTGGTCGGCGTCTCGAGCCTGGTCGCGCGGGGTGGCGAGGTCGTCCACTTCCATGCGACCGGGCTTCGGGATCGCGAAGCCGGTCTCCCCCTGACCCGCGACACGATCTTCCGCATCTATTCGATGACGAAGCCGATCACGAGCGTCGCCGTCCTGATCCTCGTCGAGCGCGGCGAGCTCCTGCTCTCCGATCCGATCTCGAAGCATCTCCCGGAGCTCGCCGGCATGAAGGTGCTGCGCACGCCGGACTCGCCTCTCGACGACGTCGTCCCGGCGCGCCGCGAGATGACCGTCCGCGACCTGCTGACCCACACCTCCGGCCTCGCGAGCTCGCTCCCCGGCGTCGGGACACCGAAGGCCATCGAGCAGGCCTACGCAGCCGGGGACCTGCGCGGTTCACAGACGAGCCTCGCGCCGGAGGAGTGGATCCGGCGACTCGCGACGGTGCCCCTGGTCCATCAGCCTGGGACGAAGTTTCTCTACGGCGTCTCGACCGACGTCCTCGGCCAGCTCGTCGCCGTCGTCTCCGGCCAGCCCTTCGAGACGTTCCTGCGCCGGGAGATCTTCGAGCCCCTCGGCATGGTCGATACGGACTTCCACGTCCCGGCGGAGAAGCTCGCCCGCTTCGCGGCGAACTATGGGCCCGGACCCGACGGCAAGCTCGTGCTCGTCGACGCGCCGCAGAAGAGCCGTTATGCGACGGCGCCGAGCTTCCCGTCGGGCGCCGGCGGCCTCGTCTCGACGATCGACGACTATCTCCGCTTCTGCGAGATGCTGCGGCGCGGGGGCGAGTGGGGCGGCCACCGGCTCCTGTCCCGCAAGTCGATCGAGCTGATGACCGTAAATCATCTGAGCGACGAGGAGCGCGACGTGCCGATGCTGACGGGCTGGTTCCCCGGGCAGGGATTCGGGCTCGGATTCTCGGTCGTCGAAGAGCTGGCGCCGGGGGCGACGCTCGGCTCCGAGGGCCAGTACGGCTGGGGCGGGGCGGCGGGGACGTATTTCTGGGTCGATCCCCAGGAAGACCTGGTCGCGATCCTGATGATCCAGCTCTATCCGCCGGGCGGCATCCCGATCATTCCCGAGTTCAAGAACGGCGTCTATCAGGCGATCACGGACTGAGCCGGGCGTGACCGGGCGGTGGCCGGGGCGTCGCGACGCGCAGCCCGCGACTGCCCGCCTAACGCGCGTCGTCGGCCACGTAGAACTGGGCCGCCCACCGCCGGAAGTCCGGCACGGGTCCGTCGCCGTCGCACAGCCGCGGGGCCGCGTGGTAGACCTTGTTCTCCCAGATCGGGAAGTCCTGCTCGACGGCGAGCGCCATGTCGTCGGCATAGGCCTTCTGGAAGGACGCCATCTCGGAATCGCTGCGGCCGTTCTTCTTGCCGATCACGCCGAAGCGCATGTGCATCGCCTCACCGTCGATCGGCGTCATTCCCATCACGATGACCGAATCGCCCATCCCCGAATAACGCACGTAGCTGCAGCCGAGCCCGGGATTGCGTCCCACGACCCGGATCGAATCCGCCGCCCCGTCGAGGGTCGAGACGCTCTTCGTCGTCGCCGCATGCCAGCGGATCTCGTGGCCCTCGAAGCGCACGTCGCGATCCGGCGGCGGCTCCATGTGGTGGATCTCGTGGAAATGGGGCCAGTCGACGCTGTTCTCGGCGACCTCCTGGGGATGCGTCTTCACGGTCCATTCGTATGGCGTCCACTCCCCCATCCAGTCGTCGGCCCCGTACTCGGGGATCTCCGGAGGCTCGAAGCAGGGCTCCGCCCGCTTCGGGTGGTACCAGGCCCAGACGACGCCCCCGCTCTCGCGGACCGGATAGGCGAAGGCGCGCGCCTGCGCGGGTTTGCGATTCGCATACGGAATCTCGACGCACTGCCCGTCGCCCGAGAAGCGCCAGCCATGGAACGGACAGCGCAGCGTGTCGCCCTCGACCTTCCCGCCGACCCCGAGATGGGCGCCGAGATGCGGACAATGGGCATCGAGGACCGAGACCGCGCCCGAGTCGCCGCGAAACAGGACGAGCTCGCGCGCGAAGTAGCGGCGCTTCGCGACCGCGCCCCGCTCGAGCTCGAAGCTCCATGCGACGGGATACCAGCCGTAGGGTATGCCGAACGGAAACCGACCCATCGCGAATCCTCCCGCCGCCCGCTCAGACCGCGATCGGTTCCAGCCGGACGCTCCGATCCGCGTCGACGACGACCAGATGATTGCGGGGCACCACCGTCCAGCCCGGATCGTCCGAGAGCGGCTCGGAAGACACGATCACCGCCCCGCCCCGCTCGTCCGGGGCGATCATCCGACACGCCCCGTCGATACAGACATAGCGCAGGCCCCGGTGGAGGTGGAGGCTCTCGCCGTCGTAGCCGGGCTCCGTCGTGAAGCGCGACACGACGGAGGCGCGACCGTTGCTGAAGACGACGTTCAGGTAGGAATCCTCGGTGCCCGCCGTTCCCGAGAGGGCGAGCACCTCCGCGAAGGCCCGGACGAGGGCCCGCGACAGCGCTCCGCCGTCGGCACGCTCCGGCTCGCTCGTCTCCTGGCGCAGGGCGTCGACCATCATTGCGAAGAGGTGCTCCGAGTCGGTCGAGCCCGCGATCAGCGAGAAGGCCTCGTCGGAGAGCCCGGCCTGGAGCCGACGCCGCAGTCCTTCGAATCCCCCGAGATCGCCGTTGTGCATCATCGAGAGCGTGCCGTGCTTGAACGGATGGCAGTTGACCTCGGAAACGGCGCGAACCTGGGTCGCCGCCCGGACGTGGGCGAGGATGCAGGGGCTCTCGATCACCCGGGCGAGCTCGAGCAGATTCGCGTTGTTCCAGGCCGGGGTGATCGAGCGGAAGAGCGCAGGCCGGGAATCGAGATGGGGGACGTACCAGGCGATGCCGAAGCCGTCCCCGTTGAGCGGCTCCTCGCGCTCGCGGCTCTGGACGCTCTGGCGGATCAGCGAGTGCCGCGGCTCCGTCACGAGCTCCGCGATCCGGATCGGCGGGCCGTGATAGAAGAGGAAGCGGCACATGCCTCACGCGCTCGTGCGGCACTCGGTGCAGCGATAGCTCGGGCGCTTCTCGACCTTGTCGTTGGGCGTGAGGCGGGTCCCGAAGAGGATGTCGAGGGCGCCCGTGAAGAAGCCGTAGTTGTGGTCGAGGGAGCCGGCGTGGTGCTCGTTGTGGTGCCAGGCCGAGACGAGGAAGCGGCTATGGGGCGAGGGCATCCAGGGCGGATCGAAGCCGGCGTGGAGATAGGTCCCGTAGAGGAAGTTCATGGTCGCGAAGGTGCCGATCAGGGCCACATCCCAGATCGGGAACAGGAGCGGGATCCAGAGGATCGGCGACGACTTGATGAACATGTCGATCGGCTGGTCGGCCATCACGCCGAAGGGCGTCGGGTTGGCGTAGCGGTGGTGGTGCTTGTGGACCTTCCAGAGGAGGTCGTTCCGATGACAGGCCCAGTGGAACGTCCACTCGAAGACCTCCATCACGATGAAGACGCCGAAGATGCTGATCGGGATGTACCAGAGCGGGTAGTCGGTCGGCGAGGCGTAGAGCCGGTTGTAGCCGTGGTAGGAGCACCAGAAGGCGATCGCGATGCTGCCCATCACCATCGACATCGAGAGCACGCCGTCGACGATCTCGCCCCGGACCTGATCGGCGCGGGTCGACTGGATCTGGGTCTTCCAGCGGCGGGCCTTCTCCGCGTAGCGGGATCGATGGAGCAGCAGGTAGAGCCCGCCGCAGATCAGCAGGTACCAGCCGACGCCGACCGCGGCGAGGGCGGGCCAGAGGAGGTAGAACGGAAGGCCTTCGAAGAGTTGCAGGAACATGTCTCTACGATAGACGAGCCGACGCCTCGCGCGCCGCGAACGTTCGACCGCAAGGCGCGGATGGTCGGGCGAAGTGCCCGAAGCTGGGCCCGACGATGCGCGCGACGCTCAGGCCGAGAAGAGCCCGGAGTAGCCTTCGGGATCCTCGAGGATCCTGCCCGCGCCCATCACGACCGTGTTGGTGCCGTCGTCGGCGCGGACGGCGAGGAGGCCCGTCGCCTCGCGCAGCCGCAGGTCGAGCTGGCCGAGGAGCGAGCCGCCCCCGATCAGGACGAGGCCCTGGGAAAAGATGTCGCTCGCGACCTCGGGCGGGGTGTTCTCGAGCAGCTCGCAGACGACGGCCACGATCTCGGAGACCGACTCCTCGAGGGCCTCGCGCGTCTCCTCCGACCCGATCTCGACCGCCTTCGGCACGCCGGAGATCAGGTCCCGCCCCCGGATCTCGAGCTTGCGCGACAGGTCCGAGGGATAGGCGCTGCCGAGGATGAGCTTGAGCCGCTCCGCCGTCTCGTCGCCGATCAGGAGGTTGAACTTCCGGCGCACGAAGTTGACGAGGGCATCGTTCAGGCTCGTTCCCCCGAGCCGCAGCGTCCGCGACGTCACCACGCCCGAGATCGAGACGACCGCGGCCTCGGTCGTGCCGCCGCCGATGTCGAGGATGAAATGTCCCTGCGGCCGCTCCTCCGAGAGCCCGAGGCCGATCGCCGCCGCGACGACCTTCGGCACCATCCGGACCTCGCGGGCCCCGATCTGCTTGCCACATTCCTGGACCGCGCGTCGCTCGACCGAGGACAGGTCGAGGGGCACCGGGATCGTGAGCCGAGGCCGCCGCAGGCGGCCGAGAAAGCCCGTCTCGTGGGCGAGATGGCGGAGCATCGCCTCCATGCAATCGAGATCCGCGATCGCCCCGCCGCGCACCGGCCGCACGACCGCGACCTCCTGCGGCGTCCGCCCGATCATGTGAGCCGCCTCGACACCGACCGAGAGCACCTCGCCGCAATTCGGCCCGCTCTTGCGCGCCGCGACCAGGTTCGGCTCGACCGCGACGAGCCCCTTGCCCCGCACGTAGACGCGCACGGTCGAACAGCCGAGATCGACGGCTACATCCTGGGTGAAGGCATCGAAGAAAGGCATTGCGACCTCCGCACGAAGCGACCGCAGGGACTGCGGCCTCGTTCGCGTCTGACGATGAGTGGCCCGTCGACCCGGTCTTGTGTCAGGGAACGATGCGGGGCGAAGCGGTCGGTCGATCGGATCCCGGTAGCGAGATCGTCGTCCGCAGGCAGCCGATCGGAAGCGGACGCGCAAGCTCGGGGACGGGACTCCCCTGCTAGTCCGAATTCGCTTCGGAACGGACGAGGGAGCCGCCCATCCGGCCCTCGACGTCGATCCAGAGGCAGGGAAGCCCGAGCCCTTCGAGCCAGGCAGCGCCCCCCTCGCCCCGGAGCATCGCGATGGTCGAGGCGCTCCCGGCGACGACGCAGAGCGGCGCGACGACGCTCGCCGACGCCATGAAGCGCACGGGCCAACCCGTGCGCGGATCGAGGACGTGGCCGTAGCGCACGCCGTCGATCTCGATGCAGCGCTCGTAGTCGCCGCTCGTCGAGAGCCCGCCCTCGTAGAGCGGCACGTCGAGCACGAGAGAACCCGGCCGCCGCGGATGGCGGATCCCGATCCGCCAGGGTCCACCGTCCGCCCGCGGCCCGGCGACCCGCACGTCGCCGCCGAGATTGACGAGAGCGTGTCGCAGCCCCGCGGCCTGAAGTGCTCCCGCCACGCGATCGGCGGCGTACTCCTTCACGATGCCCCCGAAATCGAGCTCGAGCCCCGGCACGGGGAACGCGAGCCGCGGACTCTGCCAGCGGAGCTTCTCGAAGCCGACTCGCGGCAGCAGCGCCTCGATCGCCCCCGGCTCGGGGAGCCTTCCCTCGGCGAAGCGCCACGCGCGCCGCAGGATCCCCGACGTGACGTCGAAGAGGCCCTCGCTCTGGACATGACAGGTCGCCGCGTAGTCGAGCAGGCTCGCCGTCTCGAGGTCGACCTCGAGGGCACCGCCGGCCGCGGCGATCCGATTGATCTGCGAGAGAAAGCTCGATTCCCGGTAGCGCGAATAACGCGCTTCGAGCCGCTCGATCTCGGCGACGGCGTCGTCGAGCGCCCGCTCGACGCGCGCCCCGTCGACGGAGGCAGGGCGATCGATCCGGATCTCGCAGGGCGAACCCATCGCGCGAAAGCGCCGGACGAGGTCGTGCCCGGTCGAAGTCGGCCTCCGCAGCTTCGGCTTGGGCTTCGGCGGCGTCAGAAGACCATCCCCCAGGTCGCGGCGAGCGTGCCCGTGCGCTCGAGCTGGTCGCCGCGAAAATCCTCGGCGACGGGCTGGATCCATTCGAGGGAGAGCTGCATGCCCTCGAAGGCGCCGCGCGGGATGCCGACGGCGACGCCGAAGCCGAGGTCGAAGAGCTCGCCTCCGGAGTTGCCCGGGAGGTCGTGGGGCGTGCGGACGACGATGGGCCGGTCGTAGCGACCGTGGATGCGCCCCTGATGGGTGTAGAGCGCGCGCAGCGTCACGCCCAGCCAGTCGGTGAGCCGCGCGCCACCCCAGGCGGTGAGCTGGGCCTCGTCGCCCAGCGCATAGCCCGTTGGCCCCTCCTCCTCCATGCGGATCGTGGCGCTCGTCTGGGCGCCGAAGCGCAAGCGGCCGTGCTCGCCCTGAAACGAGAGCGCCGGCACGAAGTCCCAGGTCCCGCTGCCGAGCTGCATGTCGTAGTGGACGAAGCCGCGCTCGCTCTGATGGTCGCGCCGGAAGCGGACGCTCGTGTCGCCGGAGGGCGCGCTCACGATGAGGGCGAGATTCGCCTGGTAGTGGTCGCGGTGGAGCAGACCTACGATCGGGCCGAAGCGCGTGTCGCCGAAGCCGCCCGTCGCGTGATGATCGTGATTCGCGTGGACGTCGGGGACGGCGCCGTCGAGGGCGCGCAGGCGCATCTCCTGGTCGACGTAGCTCGGCATCAGCAAGAGCGTGAGCCAGGAGGTCGGAGCGACCATGAGATCGAGCATGTGCATCTGGTGGGCCATCGATTCGCCGGCCGAGCTGCACGCCGCCGCACCGCAGGCTCCGGCGATGATCTCGCCGTCGGAGAGCGCCTTCGAGCCGTTCACGATGTCGCCGTCGCGGCGCATGTACATCGTGCGGTAGCCGATCATGAAGTCGCCGGCCCGGGGCAGCGCGTGGGCGTACATCACGCCGGCGGGGGCGTGCCCCGCGCCGTGGACGCTCGCGGCGCCGGCCTCGGCCCGGGCATGGCCCTCGGCGTGAGCGCCCGCATGGCCGTCGGCCTCGCTCCCGGCTGCGCCCACGCCCGCGCTTCCCTGCGCTCGCCCGCGCTCGCGATCGCCTTCCCGGACCAGGGCGAGCGTCGCGAGATCGATGCGCAAGGAGGCGTTCACGAGCCAGCTGTCGTAGCGCGTGAAGCTCGCCTCGCCTCCGCCCCCGAGCCGCAGGCTCCCTGCATAGCGCGAATACTCGAACCCGAGATCGAGCACGAAGCCCCGGAAGAGCCGCTTCTGCAGCGCGATCCCGCCGGAGACGACTCCGAAGGCCGAGAGCCGATGATCCCCCGAGTAGTCGCCAGGAAGCAGGCCGGGATCGAAGGGCGTGATGGAGAGGATGTTGCCGTCGGGGTCCGAAACGACCGTCTGGTAGGCCTGCTGCGAGACGAGAAAGGGGCGGTAGAAGTCGGCGGCGCCCTGGCTCGTGTACCGGAAGCGCGGTGTGACGAGCCAGGTCGTCCCGAGCTGCTGGCGCCATTGCGCCTCGAGCGTGTGCGCGTCGATGCCCCAATCGTCGTGGGCGAGCGCATAACGAAGACTCAGGGCGCCGTGGATCGCGGCGACGTCCTGCAGCAGCTGGGTCGACCAGATCAGCTGGTTGCGCTCGTCCGGCCGGCGCTCGAGGAGCGCGTGGACGCTGCCGTAGTAGCCGCCGGGCGGGGCCAGGAATTGCTGCTCCGGGTCGATGAAGGCGACCTCGACGGCCTTGTAGGGATTCGCGAGGTAGCCCTGGCTCCGCTCGTACCGGAGCGACGTCGAGATCCGCGTCGTCGGCGTCAGGATCTGGCGGAGCCCCGCGTCGAGCGTCCAGTCCGTGCGCGTCTCGCGCAGCACCGGGCTCCCCGATCGCCGATTGTGGATCTCGCCCGCGTAGCTCGAGAAGTCGAGATAGGGCACCGCGTCGTGGTCGAGATGGGAGTCGATGGCGCTCCGCGCGATCGTCGTCCCGAGCTCGAGCCGCGTCCGCTTGCGCGCGAGGTCGATCCCGCCCTCGAGACGCGCGAAGCCCGAGAGATAGTCGGGCTCCACGGAGATCCCGCCCTTCCCGGCGAGCGTCGCGTCGTCCCAGGCGTAGTCGAGGCCGAAATCGACCTCCTTGCGCGTCTCGGGCGACGCCGACGACAGGGTATGGACGAGGCCCGGATCGGGGCGGCCGGTGAGCGTCCCGAAGAGATCCGACTCGAGGACCTGGAAATCGCCGTCGAAGGAGAGATCGCCGACGACGTAGGGCGTCGCGCCGGAGACGCCGTCCGGCGCGCTCGCCCGATTGCCGAAGAGCGACTGCGGGGCGCTCGCGATCGGCGTCGCGCCGGACCAGGTGTCCTGGAAATAGTCGAGGGAGAAGTTCCAGCGGTCGAGGAGCCCGACCGTCGCCCCGAGATTCAGATAGTCGACGTCGATCGGGTCGAAGCGGCTCTGGACTCCGGGCAGCCGGCGATCGTCCTCCTCGTAGCGGCCGTATTGCAGGCGGAGCTCGTCGCGCGGCTCGGCCGAGGCCGCGAGCCCCGGGAGCGCCAGGGCCGCCGTGGTCAGTGCCTCGAGGCAGGCTCGACCTGGAGCGCGTGACGCTGAGCCGTTCCGGGCGAGCGGAAGCCGGCCCGGCTGCGCGGGACGCCGGCGTCGCCCGCGGCGCTTCGCCGTCCGCGCGAGGACGGGCCGGCCGAGGGCGCGCAGCCAGGCGAGCAGCCGCCTAGTAACAACCACAGCCCCCTCCGCTCGAGCCGTTGCCCGCGGCCGAGGCCTCGCGGCTCTGGCGGACGTGGTCGACGAAGCCCGCGTGGGGACCGTGGGGCTCGTCCTGCATGCGCGGGGCGGCGAGCGCACCGCGCTCCCAGGGCTCGACGGTGCGACAGCCGCCGGCGAGGGTGGCGATCGACGCCAGCAGCAGCGGCGCGATCGCCCGCCGTAGGACTAACATGATGAGCGGAGCTCGGTCCATCGTCGTCTCATCGCCGCGTCCTGTTCGCGGCCTCGTCGCAGCCTGGTCGCGTCCTGTTCGCGGCCTCGTCGCGTCCTCGTCGCGAGGCGTGGGGAGCCCGATTCACCGCGACGCGGCGGCGGCGCTCCCGCCGTTCGGGTCGCCACGCCGGTCGGCATGCGGATCGGCATGCGGATCGGTCGGCCGACTCGGCCCATCGGCCGCGGATCCGTTCGTCGCGCGCTCCGTCGTCGCAGGTCCGGCGGCCACCGCCGGCAGCGCCGCCGGCCCGCCCTCGAGCAGCGTCTCGATGCGATCGCGCAGGGCCCGGGCATCGCCCGCCCGGAAGCCGCGCGTCACGGCTTGAACCCGACCGGATGCGTCGACGAGGAAGGCCTGCGGCATGCCGACGAGCCCGAAGCCCCGCGGACAGCGGCCGGTCGCGTCGCGGGCGAGCTCGAACGCGATGGGGCGACCGGCGAAGCGATCGGCGAGGAAGTCGAGGGCGTCGCGCGGATTCGCGTCGAGGTTGACGGCGACGACGTCGAGGCCGGCGGCGTGATAGTCGCGGGCGAGCGCATTCAGGTAGCCGAAGGCGTGCTCGCAGGTCGGGCACCACGACGCCCAGAAGTCGACGAGCGTGATCCGCCCCTCGAATGCGCGGACGAAGGTGACCGGCTCGACGGCAGACGCGGGGTCGGGGGCATGCAGCGGGGTGAGCTCGCAGGCCGGTGCGCGCAGGCCGATGCCCGCCTCCGCGGCGCGCGCGACGCCGGGCGCGAGCCCCGAGCCGACGGAGAGCCCCAGCGCGAGACCGAGCGCGACCGCGAGCGAGGCCCGGAGGCCCGCTCCACACCCGCTCATCCCGCCCGAAGATCCGCTCGCCCGTCCCGGCCTCATGGGGAAGAGCCGATAGCACTCCCCACCGTCCCACCCACGTCCCCGCGACAAATTGACGCAGTCCCCTGGCGGCGAGGGTCCCGGAATTGCAGCCCTCCGCCCCTCCGAGTAGCGTGAATCGATGTCGTCGGCCGACCCCGCCGCCACCCCCTCGACCCCGCCGCTCCTGCCGCCGCGCCCCGCCGAGGCCCCGGCGATCGCGCCGGCTCGGGCGGAGGCCGTGCTGCGCTGGCTGGTGCCCCTGCGCTGGCTCTCGGCGGCGGGACAGGTCGCGGCGATCGAGGTCGCGCGCAGCACGCTCGCGCTGCCCCTGCCCTACGGGCGCCTCTGGCTCGTCCCGATCGTCGTCGCGGCGACCAATGGCGCCCTCGAGGCGCTCCGAAGGCGCCGGCCCGCCCAGGCGGCGCGCCTCGTCGTCCCGATCCTCGTCTTCGACGTCGCCCTCTTCACGCTGCTTCTCTATTGGAGCGGCGGACCCGACAGCCCCTTCAGCGCGCTCTACGTCGTGCAGATCGTGCTCGCGACGATGACGGGCCACCGACGCGCGACCTGGGTCGTCGCGCTGGCGTGCGCCGCCTTCTATGGCCTCGTGTTCGTCCAGTCGACGCCGGCCCATTTCTGGCACGCGCCGATCCGGCCGGGCTCGTCGATCGGCCTGCACGCCCTCGGCATGTGGATCTCGGTGCTCGTCGTCGCCGTCGTCATCACGTTCTTCATGACGCGCATCATCGAGACCCTCGCCGAGCGCGAGAGCGCGATGCGCGGGCTGTCCGAGGTCGCCGCGCGCAATGCGCGCCTCGCGTCGCTGACGACGCTCGCCGCCGGCGCGGCTCACGAGCTCGGCTCGCCCCTCGGCACGATCGCCGTGATCGCCCGGGAGCTCGAGCGCGCGAGCGCCGCGGCCGGGGCCGGCGCCGTGACCGGAGCGGGGATGGGCGCGAGCGCCCTGCCCGCCGGGCTCGCCGAGGACGCGAAGCTCCTGCGCGCCGAGGTCGAGCGATGCCGCGGCATCCTCGACCGCATGCGCGCCCGCGCGGCCCACGAGCTGCACGCCTCGGAGAGCACCCTCGTCGCGGCCGAGCTCGAGACGGCCCTGCTCGCGGGCCTCGACCCGGAGGATCGCGCGCGCGTGCAGGTCCGCGTCCTGCTGCCGCCGGCGATGCCGGTCGGACCGCGCTTCGACCTCGTCGAAGTCATCGGGCCGATCCTGCGCAACGCCCTCGATGCCGGCGCGAAGGGCGAGCCCGTCGAGCTCGAGCTCCGCGTCGACGCGGGCCGACTGCAGGCGAGCGTGCGCGATCGCGGCGCCGGCATGGACGCGGCGACCCTCGAGCACGTCGGGGAGCCCTTCTTCACGACCCGCGCGCCGGGCCAGGGAACGGGCCTCGGGCTCTTCGTCGTGAATCTCCACCTCGAGCGGCTCGGCGGCTCGCTGCGCTTCGCCTCGTCGCCGGGTCTCGGCACGACGGCGACCGTCGAGTGGCCGCTCTCGCCCATCTCGTCTTCCAGCCTCGGATCCGGCCATGAATTCCCGTGAAGCCTCCGATCGGATTCTCGTCGTCGACGACGACGACGCCTATCGGACACGGCTCGTCCGCGCCCTGCGCGATCGCGGCCTCGAGGTCGAGGGCGCAGCGAGCGTCGCCGAGGCGATCGAGAAGCTCGAGAGCTTCCGCCCCGCGCGCGCGATCCTCGACCTGCGCCTCGGCGACGGCTCGGGCATCGAGCTGATGAAGGCGCTGCTCGCGATCGACCCCGCCCTCGAGTGTCTCGTGCTGACGGGCTACGGCAGCATCGCGACCGCCGTCGAAGCCGTCCGCCACGGCGCGATCGACTATCTGACGAAGCCCGTCGATGCCGACGAGATCCTGCTCGCCTTCGGCGCCCGGGCGAGCAGCGGCGCCGCCCCCGCGACGCCGAGCGTTCAGGTCCCGAGCCTGCATCGCGTCGAGTGGGAGCACATCCAGCGCGTGCTCGCGGATTGCGGTGGCAACATCTCGGAGGCCGCTCGCCAGCTCGGCATGCACCGCCGCACGCTGCAGCGCAAGCTCGCGACCCAGCCGCCCGGCAAGTAGGCGCCCCCGCGCGCGACCTGCGGACTCAGCGCGCGGCGCGCGAGGCCCGAGCCCGCAGCGGCGACAGCCCCGCGACCACGAGGGCGAGGCCGAGCAGGATCGCGCCCCAGCCAGATCCGGTCGGGACGTTTCCGCCTTCCGCGGCGGCGATCGAGGTGCCGGCGGGGACGCCGGTGCCCCCTGCGCCGGTCCAACACTGGGCCGTCAGCAGGAAGGCCTCGGCCCCCGCTGCCGTCTTGTCGACGAAGACGTCGTAGCGACCCGTGCCGCCGTTCACGAAGACCGCCGGGCTCGCGTTGCCGTCGTCGTCGAGCGCGTCGGTCGTGTTGGTCGCGAGATTGCCCTTGCGGATCTGGGCCGAGACGAGCGCGCCCGAGATCGGCGCGAGATTTGCGATCTGGATCGTGAGCGAGGCCGGGACGCCGCTCCCCGAGTCGGCGCAATCGACGGCGATCAGGACGCTCGCCGAGGCGGCGGCGCCGAGTGAGCCCGAGCGCGTCGCGGCCCGGCTCGGGCTCGCGACGAAGAGCGCCATCGCCGGGGCGAGGACGAGCGCGATGGCGAGGGCAGGACGATGGGCGATCATGGGCGGGTCGACCTCGGCGGGACACCGGCGGGATCCGAGGGTCCCCGGGTGGTGTCGGGACGCGAGACTATCGAAGCCGAGGGCGGCCGGGGTGCGACGTCTTGTCGCAGTCGGGCGCATCCCCGACAGGTGGATGATGGAAGCGAGCCCGGCGAGCACGATGGACCCGAGACCGGCGAGCGCGACGGCGCGGGGACGGCGCTTCGGCGGGATCCTCGCAGCGGCCGTCGGGCTCGCCGCCGGACTGACTGCCGGGACCGGGGCCTTCGCGGCCGGGGCCGAGGGGCCCACGGCAGAGACGACCGGGCCGAAGCGCGCGCTCCATTTCGACGTCTTCCTCGACGAGCGTCCGATCGGCTTCCAGCGCTTCGAACTCGCGCCCGGCGCCGAGGGCCTGACCGTCGAGACCCGCGCACGCTTCGAGCTGACCCTCCTGCGCATCAAGGCCCTCGACTACGACCACCACGATCGCGAGCACTGGCGCGGCGGCTGCCTGCACTCGATCGAGTCGCGGACGCGCCAGAACGGCAAGGACTACCGCGTGACGGGCCGGGCGACCGCCGGGGGCTTCACGGTCGAAGGTCAGGAGGGGCATCAGCGCCTCGCGTCCTGCGTCGGCACGTTCTCCTACTGGGACAAAGCGCAGCTGCTGCGGCAGACGAAGCTCCTCAACTCCCAGACCGGCGAGTATCTCGCGGTCGCGACGAAGGCTCTCGGCCGCGGCGCCCTTCGCCTCGGCGACCGGGAGATCGCCGTCGATCGCTACGTGATCGAGGGCGAGGATCTCGAGATCCATCTCGCCTATACGCAAGACGGCAGCGAGTGGGTTGCCCTCGACAGCCCGCTCTTCGCGGGGCGCGAGCTGCGGTATCGGCGGCGCCTGGCCGACCTCGATGCCCCGGCGACGATCGTCCCCTCCCCTCCGGCGGACTAGATCGGTCGATTCGGGCGGCTAGGGTCCGAGCACGCGGATCGCTTTTCTTCTTCCGCCGATCGGACCTCGACGCCATGCTCGGACTCGACCTCGCCGAACGCGGATTGCTCCCGGACGTCGTCGTGCGCGCGGGGATCCGCAGCATCCTGCGCGATCGCCTGCTCGAGATCGAGGCGGGCGACTGCGAGCGCGAGCGGGAGCGCCATCAGGCCTTTCTCGCCGAGGCGCGCCGCGCGCCGATCGCGCTCGCGACCGACGCCGCGAACGAGCAGCACTACGAGGTCCCGGCGGAGCTCTTCGAGCTCGTGTTGGGCCCCCACCTGAAATACAGCTGTGCGCATTTCGGACCCTCGACGACCGATCTCGGCGAGGCCGAGGCGCGGATGCTCGCGCTCGTGGCCGAGCGGGCGGCGCTCGAGGACGGACAGCGGATCCTCGATCTCGGCTGTGGCTGGGGATCCTTCTCGCTCTGGGCGGCGAAGCGATATCCGAAGAGCCGGCTGCTCGCGGTCTCGAACTCGAAGAGCCAGGCCGAGTTCATCCGGCGACGAGCCGATCGCGACGCGATCGGGAACCTCGAGGTCGTGACCGCCGACGTCAACGTCTTCGACGCCGAGGGCCGCTTCGATCGGATCGTCTCCGTCGAGATGTTCGAGCACGTCCGCAACCACGGCGCCCTGCTCGCCCGCATCGCCGGCTGGCTCGATCCGAAGGGGCTCCTCTTCGTCCACCACTTCGCCCACAAGAGCGCCGCCTATCCCTACACGACCGAGGGCGAAGACGACTGGATGGGCCGCTATTTCTTCACCGGCGGCATGATGCCCTCGGACGACTGGCTGCTCGCCTTCCAGGACGACCTCGCGGTCCGGCGGCGCTTCTGCGTGAGCGGCGTCCACTATCAGAAGACGAGCGACGCCTGGCTCGCGAATCTCGACCGGAGGCGGCGCGAGGCGCTCCCGATCCTGCGCGCGACCTACGGTGCGGGCCAGGAAGAGCTCTGGCTCCAGCGCTGGCGGATCTTCTTCCTGGCCTGCTCGGAGCTCTTCGGCTTCCGCGGCGGCCAGGAATGGTGGGTGACCCATGCTGTCCTGGGGCCCCGCGAGCGCGCGCGATGAAGATCGCCATCCTCGGCTCGGGGATCGCCGGCCTCGCCTGCGCCGACCGCCTGGGCACGCGCCACGACGTCACGCTCTTCGAGGCCGAGCCGCGCCTCGGTGGCCATGCGCATACGGTCGACGTCGAGGTCGCGGGCACGACCCACGCCGTCGACACCGGCTTCATCGTCTACAACGAGACGACCTATCCCGAGCTGACGCGCCTGCTCGACGAGCTCGGGGTCGCGACCCGACCGGCCGAGATGAGCTTCGGGCTCTCCTGCGAGCCGACCGGCCTCGAATGGTCGAGCCGGGGCCTGCGCGGTCTCTTCGCGACCCCCGAGCTCGCCTTCCGCCCGCCCTTCCTCCGAATGGTCTTCGAGATCCTGCGCTTCGCCCGCGAGGCGCCGGCGCTGCTCGACGAGCACGATACGAAGACGACCCTGCGCGAGCTCGTCGCGAAGCGCGGCTACTCCGATCGCTTTCGCGACGACTATCTCGCCCCGATGGGGGCTGCGATCTGGTCCGCCGGGACCGACGCCCTGCTCGACATGCCGGCCGTGAGCTTCGTGCGCTTCTTCCACAACCACGGCCTGCTGGGCCGGGGCGGCGGCATCCGCTGGCGCACGATCGTCGGCGGCTCGCGGGGCTACGTCGACGCGCTGGCCCGGCGCATCCGGGGCCGGATCGCGCTCTCGACGCCGGTCCTCGGCGTGCGCTCGGAGCCGAAGGGCGTCGCGGTCCAGCTCGCCTCGGGGACCGAGCGCTTCGATCGCGTCGTCTTCGCGGTCCATGCCGATACGGCGCTCGCGCTGCTCGAGTCCCCGACCCGCGAGCAGCGCCGGATCCTCGGCGCGATCCGCTTCAGCCGGAACGAGACGGTGCTCCATACCGACGTCTCGCTGCTGCCCCGGCGGGAGGCGGCGCGGGCGAGCTGGAACTCGCTCGTCTCGGGGGCGAGCCGCGAGCGCGTCGTCGTGACCTACGACCTCTCGCGGCTGCAGAGCATCCCCTCCGCCGAGCCGCTCCTCGTCACGCTGAACGGCTCCGATCGCATCGACCCCGCGCGCGTCCTCGGCCGCTTCGACTACGCCCATCCGATCCTCGACGGCCCCGCGATCGACGCCCAGCGCGAGCACGCGCGGATCGACGGCGTCGGGGGCACCCACTTCTGCGGCGCGTGGTGGCGCTGGGGCTTCCACGAGGACGGGCTCGCGAGCGCCCTGCGCGTCGTCCAGGCGATCGAGGCGATCGGCTGATGGCGGGGATGGCGGGGATGGTGCGACTGGAGAGCGCGATCTACGAGGGCGTCGTCCGCCATACGCGGCGCGTCGCGCCGGCCCACGGCTTCACGAAGCGGCTCTTCATGGTCTATCTCGACCTCGCCGAGCTCGATCGCGTCTTCGCGGGCCGCTGGCTCTGGGGCGTCGAGCGACGGCGCCTCGTCTCGTTCCGCCGCGCCGACCATCTCGGTGATCCGGCGGTCCCCCTGGATCGCGCCGTCCGCGACCTCGTCCGGGCGCGGACGGGTCGCGCGGTCGAAGGCCCGATCCGGACGCTGACCCAGCTGCGCACCGCGGGCTACGTCTTCAACCCCGTCACGTTCCACTACGCCTTCACGCCCGAGGGCCGGCTCGACGCCGTCGTCGCGGATGTCGCCAACACGCCCTGGAACGAGCGCCATTGTTATGTGCTGGCCGCCGAGGCCGGCCGCGTCGACGCCCGCACGAGCAAGACCTTCCACGTCTCGCCCTTCCTGCCGATGGACCACGAGTACCGATTCCGCTTCGCGGCGCCGAACGGCGCGCTCTCGGCGAGCATCGAAAACTTCGCCCGCGGCGAGCGCGTCTTCGACGCCCGCCTCGACCTCGTCCGACACGAGATCGACGGGCCGAGCCTCGCGCGGACCCTCGCCCGCTTCCCCTTCATGACGGCCCAGGTCGTCGCCGGCATCTACTGGCAGGCCCTGCGGCTCCACCGCCTCGGCGCGCCCTTTCATCCGCATCCCGGCCCGGCCGAGCGGACGGAGGCCCTGGCTTGAGCGACGACGTGCTGGGCGACCTGATGACGGGCGGAATCGAGCACGCCGGCCGCGCTCCGGCCGGCTGGCTCGACCGCCTCGCCCGTGGCCGCGTCGAAGCCGCGCTGCAGGCCCTCGAGGAAGGCGAGCTCGCCCTCGTCGACGATTCCGGGACCCGAGCCTTCTGCGGCCCGCGCGAAGGCCCGCGCGGGGCGGTGACGGTCACCGATTCGCGCGCCTATCGCGCGCTGGCCTTCCGCGGCGTGCTCGGCGGGGCCGAGGCCTACATGAACGGCTGGTGGCGCTCCGACGATCTCGTCGAGGTCATCCGCGTCTTCGCGCGCAACGCCGGGTTCTTCGGGTCCGTCGACGAGGGCAGCCGCTGGCAGCGGCCGTGGCTCCGCGTGCTGCATGCGCTGCGCGACAACGACCGCGCCGGCAGCCGCCGCAACATCCACGACCACTACGACCTCGGCAACGCCTTCTTCGCGACCTTCCTCGACCCGTCGATGACCTACTCCTCCGCCGTCTTCGACGAGCCGGCCCTGTCCCTCGAGGCCGCCCAGACCGCGAAGTACGAACGCCTCTGCCGCAAGCTCGAGCTCGAAGCCGCCCACCACGTCCTCGAGATCGGCACCGGCTGGGGCGGCTTCGCGCTCCACGCCGCCCGGACCCGCGGCTGCCGCGTCACGACGACGACGATCTCGAAGGAGCAGCACGCCCTCGCCCGCGAGCGCATCGCGCGCGCCGGCCTCGCCGACCGCGTCGAGGTCCTGCTCGAGGACTACCGCGACCTCTCCGGGACCTACGATCGCCTCGTCTCGATCGAGATGATCGAGGCCGTGGGGCATCCGCCATCTCCCCCGCTTCTTCGAGGTCTGCGCGAATCGCCTCGCGTCGGACGGCGCGATGGCGCTGCAGGCGATCCTCGTCCCCGAGCGCTGGTGGGCGCATTCGAAGCAGAGCGTCGACTTCATCAAGCGCTACATCTTCCCGGGCGGCCAGCTCGTCGGCCTCGGGGCGATCTCGCAGGCGCTGGCCGGCACGGCCCTTCGCCTGGTCCACTACGAGGACATCACGCCGCATTATGCCGAGACCCTGCGCCGCTGGCGGGCGAGCTTCCTCGAGCAGCGCGACGCGATCGCGGCCCTCGGCATGGACGAGCGCTTCTTCCGGACCTGGGACTACTACCTCGCCTACTGCGAGGGCGCCTTCCACGAGCGCGTCAACCTGGCCGCCCAGCTCGTCTTCGAGAACCCGGGGCTGCGGCGGCGTGCGATCCTCGGCGCGCTTCGCGCCTAGACGATCCCCGCCTCGAGGGCCTCGAGGAGCTCCTTCGCGCGGCCCTCGATGACGGCCCGGTTCGCGGGGGCGACGCTCGCCGGCATCGTGAAGACGTAGAACTGATTCCGCAGGATCGCGTCGCGGACGCGGAGGCCGACCTCCCGGGGCGAGAGGCCGTGCTTCGCCGCGAGCTCCGGATCGACCGACTGTCTGTAGGCGCGACCGGTCTCGCTCGGTCGGTTGCGCTGCGAGGCGACGATCTGGCTGCGGATGTCGCTCGGCAGGACGACCGAGACGCCGATCGGGGTCCCGGCCAGCTCGTCGCGCAGGGACTCGGAGATCGAGAGGACGGCGGCCTTCGTCGCGGAATAGATGAAGGTCCCGGCGGAGCCGCGCAGGCCGGTGACCGAGGCCGTGTTGACGACGTGGGCTTGCTCGCCCGTCCTCTCGCTGTGGGCGCGCATGCGGGGGAGGAAATGCTCGAGGCCGTGGGCGACGCCGAGGACGTTGACGTCGAAGGTCCAGCGCCAGTCCCCGGCGATCATGTCCGCCTGGGGGCCCATCAGGAGAACGCCGGCGTTGTTGCAGAGGACGTGGACCGGGCCGAGCTCGCGCTCGCAGCGAAGGGCCAGCGCGCGGACGGAGTCACCGCTCGCGACGTCGACGCCCATCCCGACGCAGCGCACGCCGGGCTTCGCGTACCGCGCCGCGACCGCCTCCGCCTTCTGCGCCTCGATGTCGGCGACGACGACGGCCATGCCGGCCTCGGCGAAGACCTCGACCATCGCCTCGCCGATCCCGCTCGCCCCGCCGGTCACGACGGCGAGCTTGCCCTTCAGGTCCTTCATCGCGATTCTCCATCCATCGGCGGAGGTCTCCCATGATCGACTTCTACGGCTTCATCACGACCATGAGCTGGCGCGCCGGCATCGCCCTCGAGGAGCTGGGACTCGCATACCGCTTCCATTCCCTTCACCTCGGACGCGGCGAGCATCGCACGCCCGAGCACGCCGCGCGAAACCCGATGCAGAAGGTCCCGGTGATCGTCGACCACGACCCGCAAGGGGGCGGACCGCCGATCACGGTCTTCGAATCGGGAGCGATCCTCGTCTATCTCGCGGAGAAGGCCGGCCGTCTGATCCCGACGGGCCCGCGCGAGCGCGCCGAGCACTGGACCTGGTTCTTCTGGATCGTCGCGAGCTTCGGCCAGGACGTCGGCCTCTGCGGCGCGGCCTTCCACCGCGATCCGCGCTACCGCCTCGACAAACAGACCGACTACGGCCGGACGACCTACGACTTCTTCACAGAAGCCAGCATCGCCGCCCACCACAAGCTCGACGCCCGCCTCGCCGGCCGCGACTTCCTCTGCGGAAGCGAGATGACCCTCGCCGACATCGCGGCGATCGGCTCGACCGTCCCGCTCGAGCTGCACGCGATCGAGAGCCTGGATGGACTCCCGAATCTCGCCCGCTGGTATGCGCGGATGCGGAGCCGACCGGCGGTCGCGCGCGGTCTCGCGCTCGGGCGGGACGGAAAATCGGGCCTGCCCGCGGAGTACGAGGCGGCGTTGTTCGACGACGGCTGGGAGCAGCGGGCCTAGCGACGGTCGATGGATCGCTTGCTCGACGCTGGCTACGGTCGGCGTCCCGACCCGATCCCGCTCGCTTCGAGCTCGCGAGCTTCGACGCCTCGAGCTCAACGCCTCGACTTCAAGGCCTCGAAATAGTGGATCGCGAGCCCGTTGAGCACGTCGGCCCGCTCCCACTGCAGGAAATGCCCCGCCTCCGGCACGACGACCGGCCCGACGCGATTGCGGAAGCCCGCCTCGCAGCGCTTCACGAAATCGTCCGGGACGACCCGGTCCTCGGGGCCGTAGAGCACGAGGGTCGGCGTCTCGACGGGCCCGAGCATCGGCATCTCGCTCATCTTCCGGCCGTACTGCAGCTGGTAGGGCGCCCAGGACGCGGCGAGCTTCCGGATGTCGGCGAAGGGCTCGATCATGAAGTCGATGTCGGCGTCGTCGAAGGAGCCGGAGGACGCCCAGAGGCGGTGCTCGTAGAAGTCGCGGAGATAGCGTCGGCAGCGGTCGGGAGAGTCGAGCTCGGCGATCAGCGCCTGTGGGTCGCGGCCCTGGCGGATGCGGTAGTCGCCGGTCGGGCCGTCGGGGAGCGGCATCAGGGAGAGCCCGCGCTCGGCGTACCAGCCGGGGTTCGCGAAGTCGGTGGGCGGGACGGTGTTGAAGAAGATCATGCGCTCGACGAAGCCGGGGAAGCGGTTCGCGAGATCGCAGATCACGACGCCGCCCACGTCACCGGCGATGGCGCCGCAGCGCGGGTGGCCGAGCACGTCGTGGACGAGGGTCCGGCAGTCGCGCGAGTAGAGCACGAGATCGTAGGCGTCGTCCTTCGACAGATCCGAGTCGCCGTAGCCGCGCAGGTCGGGGACGATGACCTCGAAGCCGGCCTCGGCGAGCGCGCGGATGTTGCGCCACCAGATGCGCTTGGTCTCGGGATAGCCGTGGACCAGGAGCAGCGGATAGCCGCCGATGCCCTCCCGGATGAAGCCGAGCTCGAGGTCGCCGTCGACCTTCGCGCGGTGGATCCGGAAGGCGTCGGCCGCGGGCGTCTCGGGCTGGGGCGGGCGGAGCTTCACCTCTCCGCCTCGAGGCGCACCAGCGCGGCGTCGAGGGCGCGGCTCACGCGGGTGCAGTTGCGGATGCGCTCGATCCGGGGCCAGGTCGAGGCCTCGCCCTCGGCGATCAGGAACTCGGTCTCGTTCGCCGAGAGGAGCGACAGCGCCTTGCCGGGATTCCAGAGACGGCGGCGCGGCAGGATGTTGATGTCGGCGGTGTAGTCCTGGGTCGCGACGGCGTAGGCCATGCGGACGACCATGTTGAGCGGATAGGCGCGCTCGACGAGCTTCATGCTGAGCGGATAGGTCGCGCGCACCGACTGCCGCATCGCCTGCGAGGAGATCTCGAAGAACTTCGCGAAGAGCGTGTCCTCGGCGTCGGTGTCCCGGAGCGTCCAGAGCACGATCGGGTTGACCTGGCTCGTCACGAAATGATTGACGCCGTAGAGGCGCGAGAGCTGCCTCGCCGGCAGGTCGTTGGTCACCGACCCGTCGACCCACTGCCGCGACGCGACGTAGGGAACCCGCTCGCCCGCCCGATTGCGCGCAGCGAGGGTCACCGGCGGAAAGATCCCGGGAATCGCACACGACGCGATCACCGCCTCGCGGATCAGGACCGTCGGCGACGTGATCGCGTTGAGCAGCCGCGCCTGCTGATGCAGCTCGCGCGGCGAGACCGAGATGTTGATGCGGCGACCGGTCTTCTCGAAGGCCTCGCCGAAGGTCAGGTCCGGGATCCGCGTCTCGACGAAGGTCCGCAGCTCCTCGACCCCGACCCGCCGCCGCTTCGAGCTCGGCTCGACGCTCGCTTCGTAGAGCCCCTCGAAGGCGTCGTGGAGGACCCGCCCCTGCAGGAGCCCGCGGACCGCGTCCTCGTCGTGGGTCCCGAGGATCGCCGCAACGAGCGCCCCCGCGCTCGAGCCCGAGAGCACGTTCGGCATCAGGCCCTGCTCGACGAGCGCGCGCGCGACGCCGACATGGAAGAAGCCGAGGATGCCGCCGCCCGAGAACATCAGGGCGGTTCGGCCGAAGCAATGGCTCGCGCGACGGAAGAACTTCTTCTTGTCCGCCCGGGAGAGCGCGGGGTCGTCCTGGGCCCCGAGCTGCTCGATCGCGCCGGCGAGCTCGCGGGAGTAGGCCGTCACGAGATCCTTCGTCCCGGAGCGCGCGCGGCGGTAGAGGGAGGCCGAGCCCATGTTGCCCGTATTGCCGTGGATCCCCTCGTTCAGATAGAAGAGGAGCCGATGCGGATCGCCGGAGGCGCGCACCTCACGCAGCTCCTCGAGCCGCCGGCGGATGACCTTGAAGTCGTAGCGGCGACTCTCGTCCCGGGCCTTCCAGCGCGCGGCACCGGTCCGCTCGTCCTCGGCCTCGGCCGCAGCGCGCCACTCTTCGTAGCTGCGGGCCTCGGCCATGCGCATCTGCGGCGAGAGCTCGATCGTCTGCGTGACCGCGACCATGGAGGTCCTCCTCGGACAGCCGCAGCGTAGCGAGGTTTGCGCCGGGATGGGCTCGATTCGAGACTCGGAGCCAGGGCGGCTGGGCTTCATCCGGCGCAGTCCTTGGATATCGTGCCCGAATGATGGGCGATTCGAACGGCGAGATCCTCGAGGTCGTGATCGTGGGCGGTGGCCTCTCGGGCATCGGGGCGGCCTGCCATCTGCGCACGCATTGCCCCGGCAAATCCTTCGCCATCCTCGAGGCCCGCGAGCGGATCGGCGGGACCTGGGACCTGTTCCGCTACCCCGGCGTCCGCTCCGACAGCGACATGCACACCCTCGGCTACGCCTTCAAGCCCTGGCGCGGCCGGGCCGCGATCGCCGAGGGCGAGTCGATCCTCGACTACGTCCGCGAGACGGCCCGGGAGCACGACCTCGAGAAGCAGATCCGCTTCGGCCACCGCCTGCGCCGCGCCGCCTGGTCGAGCGCCGAGAACCTCTGGACCCTCGAGATCGAGCGGAGCGAGCCGGCGCAGGCCGCGGAAACCGGCGCGTCGACGGGTGCCGCGACGCGCGCCGCCGCAGCAACCGCCCCCGCGCGCGGCACGACCGCCGGCTCGGCCTCGACGACGACGCTCCGCTGCCGCTTCCTCTCGATGTGCAGCGGCTACTACCGCTACGACCGGGGCCATGCCCCGTATTTCGAGGACATGGAGCGCTTCCGCGGCCGGATCGTCCATCCCCAGTTCTGGCCCGCGGACCTCGACTACGCGGGCCAGCGCGTCGCCGTCATCGGCAGCGGCGCGACCGCGATCACCCTCGTCCCCGCGATGGCGAAGACGGCGGCCCACGTGACCATGATCCAGCGCTCGCCCTCCTGGATCTTCTCGATGCCCGCGATCGACGGCATCGCGCTCTTCCTGCGACGCATCCTGCCCGAGCGCCTCGCCTATCGGCTCACGCGCGCGAAGAACGTGGCGATCCAGCGCTTCCTCTATCGCCAGACGCGGACCCGACCGGCGGCTGTCCGGAAGAAGCTGCTCGCCGAGGTCCGACGTCATCTCGGGCCGGATTTCGACGTCGAGCGCGACTTCACCCCACGCTACGACCCCTGGGATCAACGCCTCTGCCTGGTCCCCGACGCGGATCTCTTCCGCGCCCTGCGCACGGGCCGCGCCTCGGTCGTGACGGATCGGATCGCGCGCTTCGTCGAGACGGGGATCGAGCTCGAGTCGGGTCGGAAGATCGACGCCGACGTCATCGTCTCGGCGACCGGTCTCGAGCTCGAGGTGCTCGGCGGCGTCGAATTCTCGGCCGACGGCCGACGCATCGACTTCGCCGAGACCTGGACCTACAAGGGCATGATGTATTCCGACGTCCCGAACCTCGTCCAGACCTTCGGCTACATCAACGCGTCCTGGACGCTGCGCGCGGATCTGACCGCCGAGTGGACCTGTCGGCTCCTCGCGGCGATGGACCGACGCGGCGCCCGGCGCGTGACGCCCCGGCTGCGCGAAGCGGACCGGAGCATGGCGGCCCGCCCCTGGATCGACGACTTCACGCCGAGCTACATCCAGCGCGTGATCCATCTCTTCCCGAAGCAGGGCGACCGGGCGCCCTGGCTCAACACGCAGGACTACGCGCGGGACCGGGCGGCGATCGGGCGGGCGGGGATCGAGGACGACGTGCTCGCGTTCGAGGGCGGTCGGTGAACGGACCAGGACCGCTCGAGGCCTGGGAATTCGGGTCGGGAGCCCTCAAAGCCGGCTTGATTCGCGAATCGAACTCATCCTAAAATAAGAGGCGCCGTTGTTTTAGGATGCCACCCCCCATGAAACGCACGCTGCAGGGCCACTACGTCGAGCTCGCCTCCGGCGATGAAGCCTACAGCGCGTTCGTCCCGGCACCGCTCCCGCCGCGACCGGCCATCGAATGGACGCCGGCGCTCCGAGCCCGATTCGACGCCGCTCTCCTGGCCGTCGGCCGGCTCGACGCGGTGACGGACCTGCTGCCGAACGCTGGATTGCTGCTCTACAGCTTCGTCCGCAAAGAAGCCGTGCTCTCCTCGATGATCGAGGGAACGCAATCCTCGCTCGCGGACCTGCTGCTCTTCGAGCTCGACGAGCAGCCGGGCGTGCCCGTCGAAGATGCGCGCGAAGTCAGCCGCTACGTATCCGCGCTCGAACATGGCCTGAAGCGGCTGCGCGGCGGCTTTCCGCTCTCGCTTCGCCTGATGCGCGAAGTCCACAAGGTCTTGATGAAGGATCGAGCTCGCGGGGCCAGGCTCACGCCGGGGGAGTTCCGGCGCAGTCAGGTGTGGATCGGGGGCACCCGGCCGGGCAATGCGGTGTTCGTGCCACCGCCGGCCAACGAGCTCGACGAATGCTTGAAGCACTTCGAACGTTTCCTCCACGACCAGCCCGAGTCGACGCCGCCGCTCGTGAAGGCCGCCCTCGCCCACGTCCAATTCGAAACGATCCACCCGTTCCTCGACGGCAACGGACGTCTCGGGCGCCTGCTGATCGCGCTCCAGCTCGCGGCGGACGGCTTGATGCGCGAGCCCCTCCTCTTTTTGAGCCTCCATTTCAAAAAACACCGACGAACCTACTACGAACTGCTGAACGCGGTCCGCCTGACGGGGGATTGGGAGACCTGGCTGGAGTTCTTCGCGGATGCGGTCGTGGCGAGCGCCGCGGAGGCCGCCACGTCGGCGAAGCGGCTGCTGGAGCTGGCCTCGGAGGATGTGCGTCGCATCGAGGGACTGGGGCGGGCCACCGCTTCTGCCATGGCGGTCCATCGTGTCCTGCAGTCCAATCCGATCGGGACGGCGGCGTCGCTCGCTGCCGAGACCGGCCTCACCCAGGCCACGGTCAACAAGTCCCTGGTCCACCTCGAACGGCTCGGAATCGTGAGCGAGCTGACGAGCAGACGCCGCGGCCGCGTCTTCAGCTATGCGCGCTACGCCGCCATTCTCAACGAAGGCATGGAGCGACCCGACTGAGGCCGCCGCTCTCGATCCCATAGACCCGCGCCGCGTTGCCGCCGAGGAAGAGCGCTCGCGTCTCCGCGTCGAGGGCCAGCGTGTCCAGGTCTTCGAGGGCCTTCGCTGGCGTGATCATCGGATAGTTCGATCCGAAGAGGACCTTGTGGCGGCCGTGGCCGCGCAGGAACTCGACGAGGGGCGCGGGATAGCGGCGCACGGTGTAGGCGGAGGTATCGATGAAGACGTTCTCGTGCTTCGTCGCGACGGCGACCGCCTCGTCGGTCCAGGGATAGCCGATGTGGCCCGCGACGATCGTGAGCTCCGGGAAGTCGAGCGCGACCTGATCCAGGTAGATCGGCCGACCGACCTCGCTCGGCATCAGCGGCCCCGTATGGCCGATCTGCGTGCAGAACGGAACGCGCAGATCGGCGCACGCCGTATAGATGGGATAGAAGCGCCGGTCGGTCGGCGGGACCTCCCAGAGCCAGGGGAGGATCCGGATCGCCTTGAACCCGAGCTCGAGGATGCAGCGGCGGATCTCGCGGACGGCCTGCATCGGTCGCCGGATGTCGACCGAACCGACGCCCAACAGCCGCCCGCCCCCCTCGGCGACGAAGCCCGCGACCTCTTCGTTCGAGATCAGCGCGCCCTGCGGCGCCGACCAGGCCGACGTAAGGGCGAGATCGACGCCGCCGCGCTCGAGGATCGCGAGGGTCTTCGCGACGGGCATCTCCTGCGTCGGGACCGGCGTCTTCGTCCAGCGCCGCAGCGACTCCATCATCGGGTCGGCCGCTTGCCGGAGCGTCGGATGCTGGATCCAGGCGTCGATGATCATCGGGGGCAGCCTCCGGACGGGGTCGGGTCTCGTGAAGGCAGACCGCCTCCAACGCCGACGCCCCTACGCTAGCTCTTGCCCGACCCGCCCATGAACGGATAGAGGAGCTGCCCGAAGAAGCTCTCGGGGAGCGGCTTCCCGACGACGCCGTAGCGCTCGGGCCAGCGGCCGCGATTGCCGACGTAGGTCCCGAAGAGCCGGTCGATCACGGGCAGGTTCGCCGCGTAGTTGCGATCGATCGCCTCGGCGTCGGCGGCGTGGTGCCAATGATGGAAATGCGGCGTCACGACGAGCTGGTCGAGCCAGCCGAAGGGGATCCGCGTGTTCGAATGGATGAGCACCCCCTGGATGCCGACCCAGATCACGTACGCGTTGACCGCCGCCTCGGAGAAGCCCAGCAGATAGACCGGCGTGATCACGAGGGCCCGGATCAGGAGCAGCTCGACGAAGTGCATGCGCGAGCCCGAGAGCCAGTCCATCGCCTCGGGGCAATGATGGACCGCGTGGAAGCGCCAGAGGGAGGGGATCTCGTGCATGGCGCGGTGGCCCGCATACTGGGTCAGGTCGGCGACGAAGAGGACCTCGATCAGCTGGAGCAGGAAGGGCTGGGAGCGGATCACGCCCTGAAGATCGTCGTTCACCGCCCAGCCGAAGAGCGACTCGGAAAAGAAGGTCGTCGCCAACAGCACGACGCCGACGCCCAGATGGCTCACCGCGTAGTAGGCGAGATCGAGGCGCCAGCCCCGCCGCAGCGTCGGCTGCTCGGCTCGCAGCGGCCAGACCCGCTCGATGAAGACGAAGACGAGCGAGTTCGCGAGCAGCGCGAGGACGAGCCAGTCGAACCCGAACGAGACGACCGGCGCATCGAATGCGTCGACCTCGACGTGGGCCCCGCCGAGCCACTGAGCGACGAGCGCGAGGGCGATCCCCGCGAAGCCGAGGCGCTTCGACGGGCTGAGCAGCAGCGAGAGCGCGCCGAAGAAGACGGCGAGGACCATGCCGGCGAGGAGGACCCAGCGCAGCACGTCGACGGGATAGGCGCGGCGCAGCTCGGGGGTCGTCAGGTACTCGGGGAAGTGGAAGCAGAGGACGGCGAGGACCGAGAGGGCGCCGAGGAAGATGCCGAGGGTGCCGCTGATGCGGCCCTGGCCGAAGGGGAGAGAGACTTCGTCGGAGCCACCGGGACGAGCGGTCATCGATCCTCCGCCTGAAGGCGCGCGATGCGATCGCAATGCTGCGCGTCGACCTGACCCATTTCCTTCATCGCTCGCGGCACCCTACTTCTTCTCCACCGCCCACTCCGGCGCCGTGATCGTGTAGGGCATCCGGCTCCGATCCAGGATCTGGTTGATGACCCGCTTGTACCCCGTCTTGCTGAACCGCCAGACGCCGTCTTCCTTGCGATAGGTGTCGTCGTAGTAGACGAACATCTCGTCGACGAAGCCCTTCCCCTGGTTGAAGAAGTAGTGGTACATGGCCCAGATGCCGGTCGCTTCCGTGTCGCTCTGGAAGCTGATCTCGGGCATGCCGGCCATCCACCAGGCGATGATCTTCGCGTTCGGATCGTGGGAGTCGATCAGGAACTTCAGGAGCTTCTCGCGGTCGTTGAAGACGTAGTGGCCGTCGGAGTACGACGTGACGACGTCGGCCGTCAGCGTGTCCTTCAGCGTCTCGTGGTCGCCGTGGGTCATGGCGCGGAAATAGCGGTGCTTCAGGGTCTTGATGTCCTCGAGATCCTGGAGGCGTTGCACCTGTCGGGCGAGCTTCTCGATGTCGACTGCCATGTTCGTTCTCCTCGTTCAGTTTGCGCGGTTTGCGCGGACCGACGCCCTGCGCGCTCCGACTACGCGCCCTTGACCCACTGCGTGCCCTGGCCGCCGCGCTGGGCGCGCTCGCGCTCGTGGTCCTCGATCGCCTTCTGGATGCCGACCGAGAACGCGGGCATGAAGGTCCCGGCGTTCTTCGTCGCCCAGGCCATGCTGCGCGCGCGGGCATTGTTCTCGCGGTTGAGGGCCGGCATGACCTGGCGCGCGATCAGCTCGTAGCTCTTGCGGGTCGCTTCGGGGTTCGCGCAGTTGTGGCCGAGGAGCAGGACCGTCCCGAAGCCGCCCGATTTCTCGAGCAGGCTCTGGAGGACCGGGACGGCGTCTTCGGGGGTGCCGAGCGTGAGCTTGCCGAAGATCGGAAGGCCCGGACCGGTCCACTCCTCGAGCATGCGATCGGTCGAGGTCGCGAAGGGCGGCTTCGTTCCGCCTAGCGCCTCCATGTAGCCGGCGAGGCGCAGCGTGCCGTGCTCCATGTCGGCGCGGGCCTGCTCGCGGGTCTCGGCGATGTGCATCGGGACGACGCAGCGCCAGTTCGCGCGGTCGACCGAATGACCGAACTCCTTCGCCTTTTCCTCACAGACCTGCCAATGCTTCGGCAGCTGCTCGTAGCCCTCGGGCCCGCTCGCCGCGAGCGAGAGGAGGCCGAGGCCGTGCTGACCCGCGGCCCGCGCGCCCGACGGCGAGATCGCCGAGGCGACCGCGATCTCGGGCCCGGGCCATTGCACCGGCGGCAGCTGGATCTGCGCCTCGCGCAGATCGAACCAGTCGGTCTTCTTCGTGACGACCTGCCCGCGTAGGAGCGGCACGATCACGTCGAGGGCCTCGAGCATGCGATCGCGCTGCGTCTTCGGATCGATGCCGAGCATGAAGGCATCGGTCACGAGCTGGCCCGGCCCGCAGCCGAGCATGACGCGGCCGCGCGTCTGATGGTCGAGCTGCATGATGCGGTCCGCGACCATGAGCGGGTTGTGATAGGGGAGCGAGACGACGCCGGTCCCGAGGCGGATGCGCTTGGTCAGGGCCGCGGCGTGGGCGATGAAGAGCTCCGGCGACGCGATGATCTCGTAGCCGCCCGAGTGGTGCTCCCCGATCCAGGCCTCGTCGTAGCCGATCGCGTCGAGATGACGGACGAGCTCGAGATCGCGATGGATCTGCTCGGTCGGGCTCTCGTCCGCCGGATGGAAGGGCGCCAGGAACACACCGAGACGGATCGGACGAACGGACATGCTGGGGGACCTCGCTTGCGCGGCGTCCGACGCGCGCGGCCGTCGGCGGGAGCCGAGACGGCCGGAGCGATCGGGACCTCCGCGGGAATCCGATCGGTAGCACCTCGCCCCGGGCCCTGCCCGCACGCGGGAAGCCCTCAGCGTGCGGCGCCACCCGCCCCCGCCTCGCTCGCCGAGTAGACCGACCGCCCGCGTGAATACGTCTCGAGGATCTCGAGCTCGTCGATCCGATCGGTCGGAACCCGCCGCGGGTCGCCCGAGAGCACGACGAAGTCCGCGCGCTTGCCGGGAGCGAGCGAGCCCTTCCGATCCTCCTCGAAGTACCCGTAGGCCGCGTCGAGGGTCACCGCCCGCAGCGCCTCCTCGACCGTGACCCGCTCGTTCGCGCCGAGCACGAAGCCCGAGCGCGTCTCCCGGCGCACCGCGATCTCGACGAGCCGCAGCACGTCGGGCGGCACGACCGGGGCATCGTTGTGGATCGAATAGCGCAGACCGCGGGCGTGGGCCGAGCGGAGCGGGCTGATCGCCAGCGCCCGCGCGTCGCCGAAGCTCTTGCGGTGCCAGTCGCCCCAGAAGAAGGGATGTGCCGCAAAGAAGGAAGGAAGGATGCCGAGGCGCTTCATCGCGTCGAGCTGGTCGGGGCGCGCGAGCTGGGCGTGGATCGCGATGGAGCGGTGGTCGGGGACCGGCTGGCCGCTGCGGCGAATCTTCGCGACCGCGCCGTCGACGCCGCCGATCATCAGGTCGATCGCCGCGTCACCGTTCGCATGGGCGAGGAAGGGGACGCCCGCGGCCATCAGCTCGGCCGCCCGCGCGCGATAGAAGGCGGGATCGATCGTCGGGTAGGCGCGATAGTCGGCCGGGCGACCCGGCGGCCCCGCGAGATAGGGCCGCGTCATCCAGGCCGTGCGGCCCTGGGGCGAGCCGTCGAGCACGAACTTGACGCCCGCGATGCGAACGCCCCCGACATAACGCCGAGAATGGCCGATCTCGGCGATCGGGGTCGCCGTCGTCGTCGACTCCTCGCGCAGATAGGCGGCGACGTCGAGGACGAGGGGCGCCTTCGACGCGATCGCGCGCAGCCCGTTCACCATCGCCGGCGACGACGCGCCGTCCTGGACGGTCGTGATCCCGAAGCGCGCGTGGTAGGCGAGCGCCTGCTCGAGGGCCGCCCCGAACTGCTCGGGCGACGAGAAGACCTGGGCCTTGCTCGCCAGCGCGGGGCCGATCGCCGCCTCCTCGAGCACGCCGGACGGCTCGCGACTTCCCTCGCGCCGGCGGATGACGCCGCCCGCCGGATCGGGCGTATCCGGCCCGACCCCGATCGCGGCCAGCGCCGCGGAGTTCGCCGCGGCGAGGTGGCTCGAGACGTGGAGCAGCACGATCGGCTGGGTCCGCGAGGCGCGGTCGAGGTCGTCCCGCGTCGGATGCCGTCCTTCCACGAGCAGCGAGTCGTCGTAGCCGTAGCCGACCACGAACTCGCCCGGCGCGGGCCGGCGCTCGGCGATCCGCACCTGAAGCGCCGCCACGATGTCCTCGATCGACTTCATCGGCCCGACCGGCGGCGACGAGGCGTTCAGGTCGTCGACGAGCAGCATGACGAGGCCGAGATGGCCGTGGGCATCGATGAAGCCCGGGAGCAGCGCGCGCTCGCCGAGCTCGACGACGCGGGTCGCGGGGCCGACCCGGCGTTCGATCTCGGATCGTGATCCGACGGCGGCGATCGTGTCGCCGCGGACGGCGACGCCCTGCGCGCCTTCGGTCGCGGGATCGATCGTCAGGATGTGGTCGCCGAGGAAGACGAGGTCGGCGGCGGAGAGGGGCGGGAGGGGGGCGGTGGCCCGAACGCCACATCCGATCCCGAGCAACGCAAGGAGCAGGAGCGCACACGCCGCGAGCCCGCGTTCCGGGCCGACCAACATGCCGTGCCCCGCGCGTCGCATCCCCTCGGCAGAACGACTTTCGAGAATCGCGGTCAGCTCGAAGACGAATTCCCGTGTCGCCATGGGCATACCCCCTTGTTAGGATCGAGCCGCTTCATCACCAGTCCGAAGCGGAGCCGTCGAATACACCAACTTGCGAGGATTTTCATGGCCACGATGCGCATCCGGAGCGTCGCCTCGTTCGTATCCATGCTCACGACCTGCATCGCGCTCGTCGCTTTCGCCGCTGGCTGCGGCGGCGGCCCGCGCCTCCGATATCGCCACGAGTTCAGCCTGGCCCCCGGCCAACAACACCACGCGGGGCTCGCCAAAGCGCTTCTCATCCCCCTCGACTACGCCAACTCCGAGCCGATCAAGGGATTGAACGTCTCGAACGAGAAGATCGCCGCGCTGATCGTCACGCATCTCGAGTCGAAGGGCATCACCGTCGAACGCATCGACCCTGCCCGCTTCCGCGACGTCGCCGACGAAGCCTATCGAGCCGTCCTGGCCGAGCGGAAAGCCGGCGCCTCCGGGGTCGTCTCGTCCCGCATCGAGCTCGGCGACGTGGTTCCCCGCATCGTCGAGAAGCTGGAGACGAGGTCGGATCTCGTCGTGTCCGCCAACGTCGTCATGCGAACGGGCGAATGGAACGGGGGGAGCACCCTCGTCTGGGACGGCGTTCGCCGCCGCGACCGGACCGCGGGCGCCGGCGCGACGACCGGAACGTCGCCCGGCTCGTCGCTCGAGGTGGCGCTTCATGCCCCGGATGGCGCGCGCGTCTTCTCGGGCTATGGCGGCCTCGACCTGGTCTTCCAGTTCAACCTGCAGAAGAAGATCATGGAGATCCGACCGACGCTCCTCCAGGACGAGTCGAATCTCGCCGAGGGCGTCTGCGTCGCCTTCTACCCGTACTTCGGGATGGAGGAGTACTGCAATCGCTGATCGGATCGCCGCGCCCTAGCGGTCGTATTCGGACCGGGGGTCCGGGACGTACTCGTCGTCCTCGAGCAGATGCTCGCTCAGGAAGCGCCGGACGGCGCGGGCGTAGATGATCCACTCGTCGCGGTTCGGGGAGTGCTCGGCGCCTTCGATCTCGAGAAACTGATGCGGCTTGCCGTGGAGCTCGAGCATCAGAAGCATGCGATGGGCGTGATCGGAATCGACGCGCCGGTCGTCCGTGCCGTAGACGATGAGGATCGGCACGTTCAGGTCCTCGACGTGGTAGGCCGGCGACGCCTCGATGAGCTTGTCGCGCTCCGTCTCCAGATCGCCGATGACTCGTTCGAAGGACTTCATCGCGGACTTCGAGTCGGAGTAGTCGCTCGAGATCCCGAGGAACGGGATGTCGGTCACGCCGTTCAACGAGATGGCGCAGCGATATCGATCGCGATGGCGGATCACGCTCGCCAGCGCCGAGAAGCCGCCGTAGCTCCCGCCCTCGATGCAGACCCTGTCCTCGTCGACGCTCGGCAGCGCCATGACGTACTCGACGGCAGCATCGATGTCGTCCTCGATCCCGCGCGCCCACTCCTTCTTGCCCAGCTCGGAGAACTCGAGGCCGTATCCGCTCGAGCCGCGGTAGTTGATCTGGACGACCGCGAAGCCCCAATGGGCGAGGTACTGAAGAAAGCCGTCGTACTCGCGATCGTCGGCGACGTCCTGCGGCCCGCCGTGGGGCATCACGACGAGCGGGACCGGGCCCGAGCGACCGCGGGGCAGCGTGAGAAACCCTTCGACCTCGGTCCCGTCCCGGGACTTCACCCGGAAGCTCTCGACCGGAACGAGTCGCTCTCGACCGACGTTCTCGCCCCGTCGGCCCACGAGATGGACCTGGCCCGCGCGATCGCGGATGTAGAAATCCCCGGGATTCTCGTCGCTCGAATCCAGGAACGCGAAGACCTGTCGATCCGCCGTCCCGCTCAGGATCTGCACCGGCTTTGAGCGCCACACGTCGGGCAGCTTCGAGAGGAACCGGTCTCGATACTCGGGGAAATAGTGGTATCGAAGCTCGCCGCTCCGGTAGTAGACGGCCGCCACGAGGTCTCCCGTCAATGGATCCTCGACGATGGCCTCGACGTCGAAATCCGGATCGACGAAGACCTCCTCGCCGACCCCCCCCTTCTTCGGATCGAATTCCCAGAGTCCCCGCGTGTCGCGCTCGTTGTAGGCGGACACGATGAGCCGGGTCCCGTCCCGAGACAGGCCCACGGGCATGATCTCGCGCCCGGGCTCCGAATCGCTCCAGCGATAGACCGTCTCGAGGGGCCCGGTCCCGTGGGCAGGCATCATCAGGCCGAAGCCGCTCTTGTCGCGGCGCAGCGCCGCTCGCGGCTTGCCCTCGCGATCGATCACCCATCTCGCCGTGACCGTGGAGCCATTGACGATCGCGAGCTTCTCGGCGATCTCGACGGATTTTGGGGAGGTCCGATGCAACGCATTGAAGTCGAGCAGCTCCCGGACCGAGATGCGATGGAGCGACGTCCAGCCGTTGTACTCGAACTCCCAGAGCAGCTGATCCGCGACGAGCGGCAAGGAATCGACGAGCCAGCCCGGCGCATGAATCGACTTGCGGTCGATCCCGATCGTCGCGCCGGCGTCCCTGAGACGGGCGACGACGTACTGTCGATTGCCGGACTTCGTCCCTGCTTCGGCCATGAGCGTGTCGGGAGCCTCCCAGACCAGCTGTCTGACCCAGTCGGCCTCGAGCACGCTCGCGATGCGCCCCTTGCCGACCTGCTGGACGACGACGAGCCATTTCTCCCCGCGATGCGCGACGGCGGCGATCCAGCGCCCGTTGGGACTGACCCGGACCAGGGTCAGGCCGGATCGCGGGAAGAAGTTCTCCGCCGATTCGCCGGCGCGGACCGTCGCCGAGGCGAGTGCGACGATCGACGCGAGGGCGAGGAGGAGAGCGCGCGCTGCGAGCTTCATCGGGACGCCTCGGACCGGGCAGCGGCCTTCGGCGTCGGTCGTCGGAGGCGATCCCGCTCTCGGGTATAGAAGTCGAGGAATTCGTCGTCGCTGGTTCCGGCGTAGTGGACGGGATGCGCCGCCATCAGCTCGGCGTGGGAACGCAGAAGCTTGCGGACGGCCATCGCCGAATGGTTCCGATTCCGGATCTCGACACCCGCGGCGATGCCCGCTGAATGGTCCGGCGATCCGATCACGAGATGGCCGGGATAGTTGATCCGGCCGGGCTCGACGGCGAACTCGAACTCCTTCTCCTTCGTCTCCGCGACCGCCTCGAGCCGAATCGAGCTGCTGCCGACCGTCTGGGCGGCGAGGCGAACGGTGCTCCAGCGATAGCGCCCCGCCTGGATGCGAACGAGCCAGAGATAATCGCCGGGCTGGAGATCGCGCGCGATCGGGACGCGACCGGCGTCGATCTTCTCGACAGCGAAGCGTGTATCGACATGGATCACGAGGAAGCCCTCGCCCTCGGCCAGGGGCTCGAAGGGGCCCGGGGGCACGGCTTGCGGAGGCGCCGTCGCGCAGGAAATGAGCAGCACCGCGGCGGCCAGCGCGGCGATGGCGGGGCGCCACGCGTTCCGCTCACGCAGGCCGCGCGTCGGAAGAGAGGAGCCGATCGCTTCACCGGGACACCGCGCGGGGACGAGCCGACTCATGGCGCCAGCATATCGCGCTAGTCGGCGCGAAAGACCGGAAATCGCCGCGAGACGTCGTGCGTCGACGTCGACGCCGGGTCATGCTCGGCACTCGCTCGGGAGATCCCCCGTCCCTCGGCCATACCGCGAGCGTCCGCTCGGACGATCGATTCGGGGATCGCCCCCTGCCCCTCCCCGCACTCGCCGCTACGTTTGCCCCCCTCGGCGACCCGGCTCGTCCGGTCCAGGCGAAATCCGATCGAAAATCTCCGATCCGTCCGGCCCGCCCGGCGACCACCCGACCTGGCCGCGGCCCCGATCGGTCCAAAGGAGCTCCCCTCTCATGGCAACGTTCGGCCTCCTGGTCGGTGGCGGCCCCGCCCCCGGCATCAACGGCGTGATCAGCGCGGCGACCCTCGCAGCCCGGCGCCGGGGTGCGCGCGTCATCGGATGCCTGCAGGGCTTCGAGTGGCTGATGAAGGGCGACATCGACCACATCGTCGATCTCGACGCCGATGCGGTGTCCCGGATCCACGAGCAGGGCGGCTCGATCCTGAAGACCTCGCGGGCGAACCCGACCAGGGACCCCGCCAACCTCGACCGCGTCGTCGACGCGCTCGGGCGCCTCGGCATCGATCATCTGATCTCGATCGGCGGCGACGACACCTGCTTCTCCGCCCGGACCGTCGGCGCCGCGGCGGGCAACCGCCTGCGCGTGGCCCACGTGCCGAAGACGATCGACAACGACCTCCCGCTCCCGCCCGGCATCCCGACCTTCGGCTTCGAGACCGCCCGGGCCGCCGCCGCCGGCATCGTCGGGACCCTGCTCGAGGACGCGCGGACGGCGGGGCGCTGGTACGTCGTCGTCATGATGGGCCGCAACGCGGGCCACCTCGCCCTCGGCGCCGGCCACTCCGCGAACGCGACGATGACGCTCGTCGCCGAGGAGTTCGGCGGCGCGAAGGTCTCCCTCGATCGCATGGCGCGGACCGTCGAGGGCGCGATCCTGAAGTCGACCGCCGAAGGCCGCCCCCACGGCGTCGTCGTCCTCGCCGAAGGGCTCGGCGAATGCCTCGATCCCGCGGACCTCGCGGCGTTCCCGGACTTGCCGCGCGACGAGCACGGCCATCTGCGACTCGCGGAGCTTCCTCTCGGCCGCCTCGTGCGCGATCGCGTCGAGAAGGGGCTCAAGCTCCACGGCATCAAGACGACGATGGTCGTGAAGGACGTGGGCTACGAGCTGCGCTGCGTCGCGCCGAACGCCTTCGATCAGGAGTACACGCGGGAGCTCGGGGCGGCGGCGGTCGCGTCGCTGCTCGCGGGCCATGCGAACGTCATGATCACGCGCCAGAACCAGAAGATCGTGCCGATCCCCTTCGACCAGATCCTCGATCCGAAGACGGGCAAGACGCGCATCCGCATGCTCGACACCGCGACCGAGAGCTTCGCCTCGGCGATGGCGCTGCAGACGCGCCTCGCGGCGTCGGATTTCGACGAGCCGCGCGCGGCGGAAGCGATCGCCGCCGTCTCGAAGCTCGGGGTCGCGGAGCTGCGCGAGCGCTTCTTCGTCTGAGGTCGATTCAGGCCGCGCGGGCGCGCCGTGCCTCGCCACTCGGGAGCGAGGCGAAGAGGAGCGCCGCGACGGTGAGCGTGCCGACCAGGATGAAGAAGCCGCGGGCATAGCTGCCCGTCGCGTCGAACGCGGCGCCGAAGAGCAGCGGCATCGCGAACAGGATCGGCATGCCGACGAGCGCCGCCGTCCCCAGGACCTGACCGAAGGCCGCGACGCCGAAGAGGCGGGCGACCAGCGCCCCGTAGACCGCCATCATCGAGCCGCCGACGATCCCGATCACCGTGAAGAGCGCGAGCGCCACCGCATAGCTCGGCTCGAGCACGAGCCCGCAGAGCCCCGCGCAGAGCGCCGCGATCAGCCCGACGAACAGGAGCCGCGGATGGATGCGATCCGCGAGCGCCCCGAATACGACGGGCCCCGCCACCGCGCCGATCGATTGCGGCACGACGACGAGCGCCGCCGCCTCGGGCGATGCCCCGATCTGCGTCATGTACGGAATCGCGTTCGCGCTCATGACGATGCCCGTCGCCGCGAAGGGCGCCGCGGCGAGCGCGAGGAACCAGAAGTCGCGACAGCGGGCGAGCCCGCCGCCCGTCCACGCGACCGCCGCAGGCCCCGCGCCGAGGAGCGACTCCATTCCGGAGGTCGACGCAAGCGTCGACGCGATCGGGTCGGCCCCGTCGCTCGCCATGCTCGATGCGTTCGCGGCGCCCGCCGCGTCCGCGGCCGCCTCCCCGTCCGGGAACTGCCCGACGTCGCTCGGCCGATCGAGGATGCCGAGCAGGACACAGGGCACACCGATCGCGACCACGAGCACCGCGAAGCCCAGCAGCGTCGCGCGCCATCCGAACGCGCCGATCGCCCAGGCCGCCGCTGGCGCGATCACGATCGGGCCCGCCGGCCCGCCCATGTTGGCGATGCCGAGCGCGCGACCGCGCAGGCGCGAGAACCAGTTGGCCATCGCCGTCGACGACGACATCGGGCCGAGCATCGCCATCCCGATCGCGCAGCCGACGCCGAAGCAGAGGCCGACCTGCCAGAGCGTCCGCGCCTGGGACATCGCCCCGAGCGAGAGCGCGAGCAGGCACGCGCCCGCGACCATCACGCCGCGGATGCGCCCGCGATCGAGCTGGCTCCCGATGAAGGGCATCGAGAGGTTCATCATCAGGCTGAAGACGCTGACCCCGACGTTGAACTGGGTCGCGGTCGCGCCGAGATCCTTCGCCAGCGGCGCGGCGAAGACGCCGACGCTGCCCAGCGTGAAGCCGATCGCGACCGCCTGGGTCAGGACCGCGGCGCCGCAGATGCGCCAGCCGGAGAACGCGGGATGGGGAGCGGGGCTCACGCGCTTCGCGCCGATCCGATTCAGCCGACCTTGCCCTGATAGAGCACGATCATGCTGTAGAGCAGCGCCGGCCGGTCGTTGCCGACGACATGGACGGCGACCTCGGTCTCGACGCGCGTGCCCTTGGGCCCGGCCTCGACCGAGACGAGCCGGCTGCGCGCGTGGATCTTCGAGCCCGACGGGACGGGCGAGAGGAAGCGAAGCTTGTCGGAGCCGTAGTTGACGGCGTTGCCCTGGCCGGTCAGCTGGAAGGGGCTCTTGCCCTTCGCGTTCATCATCGGGAGCAGCGAGAGCGTCAGGAAGCCGTGGGCGATCGTCGTCTTGAAGGGGCTCTCCTTCTTCGCGCGCTCGACGTCGACGTGGATCCACTGGTGGTCGCCGGTCACGTCGGCGAAGCGGTTGATCACGTCCTGGGTGACCTCGAAGGCCTCGCCGAAGGGGCCGAAGTCGGCGCTGACGTGCTTCTGGAGGGCGGCGATGTCGTCGAAGCGGATCGTTTCCACGCGGGGGTCTCCTGATCGGGGCCCGGCGAATACGGGCCCGGCCCATTGCTACCACAGGCGTTCCCCGCTCGCGATCGGGACATCCGTGCTCGGATCGGCGCGACGGGACCTGCAGCGATTCGCGGCCCTCCCCGCTCGAAGGAGAGCCGTCGCCCGGAAGCCCTTGCCGATGATCGCCGGGGCTCCTTACCATGCGAGCCCACGCCCGAATCCGGCCCGAACCCGGCCCACCTCGGACCCGAACCCGGCCCGACCCCGGCCCGACCGCTCTTGGAGATCGATCGCCATGCTCGACCTGCTCAACATCGCCCGTACCGAAGCTGCCGGTGGGGACCTCAAGGGACTCTTCGAAGGCCTCTACAAGCCGAGTGACGTGCGGCCGACCGGTTTCCCGAACGCGGTGATCTGGCAGGGCGGCACTTTTGCCGGGGGCGTGAAGCCGGTGGCCCATGCGCTGACCGACGCCTACGCGATGCTCGGGACGGTCATGGCGGCCGACGTGCTCGGGCTGCCCTTCTACATGGTCCCGATGTGGGCCCAGTACCGACACGACCTCGACCTCGAGCCGCTCTCGTGGTTCGGCAACATGCCCTGTACGTCCATCAAGTGGTCGACCGCCGGTGACGCCTACGTCAACGACGGCAAGGGCGGTCGCGTCGTCGTCAAGGGCAAGTCGGGCAATGCGCCGCTGCGGACCCAGGCCGGCGTCTACTGCAACGTCCGCCCCTACGGCTGCATCACGGTCGTGCGCTGCATGCCGTGTCTGCCCTACTCCCAGGACAAGAAGAAGTTCACGGTCGACGCGAAGACCGGCATCGTGCATTCGGAGATGAACTCGCCCGGCGTCCAGATGGCCTACGCCTGCCGCCGCTTCCTGCAGATGGTGAACGAGACCGGCAAGCTCGGCCGCGTCGCCTTCAAGCCCACGCAGGCGCAGGAGGACGGCATCAACGCCGGCCTGCTCTCGTGGCTGCTCCAGGGCACGAAGTTCAAGGTCGGCCGCAAGTACGCCGTCGACGGCTACGTCGAGCACCGCGAGAACGTCGACAAGATCATCGCCCTGCTGCCGAAGGACTTCAAAGCCGGCATGGAGAGCTGGACCGGCCAGATCGAGCAGCACATCTCGGACACCAACTTCGGCCTCCTGATCTGGGACCTGATCGAGAAGCGCGACTGCATCGTGCTCGCGACGGACCTCGACGGCGATCGCCTGACGGATCTGCTCGCCGACGTCTCGGACCCGCTGCGCAAGTTCGGCCAGATCGTGCTGGACTATGTCGGGAAAGAGACGGGCACGAAGAAGAACATGAACCAGCTCTGGACCGAGATGGGCTACACGACCGGTAACGGCCGCGACATGACCTCCGTCATGTACCGCATGAGCGGTCCGCCGATCCACGAGCAGACCCTCGGCTCCGCCGACGCGATGCTGCTCCGGCTCCTCGACGGCGACGAGTCGATGGGCGGCACCAAGCAGCCCTACGACCCGCGCATCCACTTCGTGCTGATCCGCGACGCCTACCTCGACGCGAATCCCGGCAACGAGCAGGTCGCGGCCTTCCTCGACGACGCGCTCGCGAAGTTCGACGCGATCTACTCGCCGAAGCGGCCGGGGTTCATCGAGGGTTATGCGCAGCTGAAGAAGTCGATCAAGCCTTCGGCGCTTGAGCGGGCCTCGTGCTCGCTCCGGGGGCTCAGCAAGTCGCACCCGGAGCGGCGTGGGGGGCGTCGTTCGATGGGGCATCGCGTTCGCCCATCCCTTTGAACATCGAGTCAAAGCCGAGATGCCGCGCCCCTGACCGACCCGTCCTGGCTCGATGCGAGCGACCGGCGCGGTGCTCGGGGCGCGAAGTAAAGCGCAGCCCGAAGGTCGCTTCGTCCAGCCGGTCGCAGGATCGACTAATGCCGAGAAGCGCCCAAGCCCGTGCCAAGGGCGAGCCATTCGCGCCCCGAGCGCCGCGCCGGTCGCGTCTTGTGAGCTCCGACGCGCCCCGCTCGAGTCGGGGAAGATCAGGCCCCGGGTCGGATCCGCCGAGTGCTCGCCAGAAACGCGAGCCCGAGACCGATGCCGAGCGCGGTTCCCGGCTCCGGGATCACGACGATCTGGAGCGCCTCGAGTCCGGTCGCCGACACCGAGAGGGGACTCAGGCTCACTTCTCCATTCGGAAAGATCGTGCCTCGGCTTCCGAACACGAGCGTCCGGAACTCGAATCGATCGTCGACCAGGTAGGAGAGGGTCGTCGTCCCGACCTCGCGCAGCAGGAAGTCGACCGTGCCGATCGGGTAGACCCCCGCCCCGGTCACCCCATTCGCCAGGATGTCGACGACGATGGCATTGTCGAGCACGATGGAAGCCTGCTCCAGGCCCCAGAGAAAGGTCGGCCCGGCTCGGGAATCCGAAACCGTCGGCTCGTAGTAGGTCCCCACGTCGCCCCTTCCGTTCTCGTCGACCCGAGTCGGATCGCCGACCCGCCAGCGATCCGTCACGATCGGATTGAGCTCGAACGACCCGACCGCTACGTCGGTCGCCTGCGAGGCCGACGCGAGATCGAGCACGTTGCCGCCCTCGAGGTCCCATTGGAGACTCGGATCCGCGTACGTGACGTATTCGCCTTCGCCGAGATGGAGCGAGACACCGACGCGAATCGTGTCGCCGACCAGGCCGACGTTTCCGTTCGTCGTCCCGCCGACGATCTCGAGCGAGAAACCGACCGCCCGCGCGGAAAGCGGCGCGACCAGACCAAGAAACGCGACGACGACGCCCGCGAAGACCCACGTCCGCGCTTCGAGAACACCCTCGCCGAACCCGAATCTTCCATCCGACTGCTTCGACATCCAGCCCGACCTCCCTCCCTCGCCAGGAGGGATACACACGTTCGTGGTCGGAAACGATTCGATGTGTCAGCCCGAAATGCGCGTCCGGAGCGCCGCGAGATCGTCGACGGTGTCGACGTCGCGCAAACAGGCGTCGTCCTCGAACTCGAGCAGGTGGACATTCGGGGCGTTTCCCCTCACGACAGAGCGCGCCCCCTCGTCGCCCGTCAGATTGCCGAGGGCGGCAAAGTGACGCGCGCCGAATAGCACGGGATGCCCTCGTTGCCCCCGGTGCGACGGCACGACGATCCGGGCTGGATCGATTCCACCACTGGGCTCCCGCGCCGCCCGGACGATCGCCCGGACGTGGTCGGCTCGGAGCCCCGGCAGATCGCCGACGCAAACGAGCACGGCAGCGCAAAGCGCGCCCGAGCGACGAAGCTCGGCCATCCCTTCCGAGATCGAGCTCCCCATCCCCTCGCGCCAGCCCGCGTGATCGACGAAGCGGACGCGACGATCTTCGAGGACCGACCGCACGCGGTCGGCCTGATGGCCGGTGACGACGATCAACGGATCGATCTCCGCTTCGAGAAACGCGTCCACGACGCGAGCGACGATCGGCCGACCGGCGACGTCCTCGAGGAGCTTGTTTCGGCCCTCTCCCATCCGGGACGACCGACCCGCCGCGAGCACGATCCCCGCGACGTCGCGAACGATCGTCACTTCTTCCGTCGCAGGCACGCGACGATCTCCGCCGCGATCGAGAGCGCGATCTCGGCGGGGCTGCCCGCGCCGATGTCGAGGCCGACGGGGCCGTGGATGCGGGCGATCGTCGCGGCGTCGAAGCCGGCCTCGGCGAGGCGGGCGCGGCGCTTGACCTGGGTCCGCTGGCTGCCGAGCGCGCCGATGTAGTAGGCGTTCGAGCGAAGCGCGGTATGCAGCGCCGGGTCGTCGAGCTTCGAGTCGTGGGACAGGGTCACGACCGCGCTGCGGGGATCGAGGCCGAAGCTCTCGAGCGCCTCGTCGGGCCAGGCGTGGGAGATCGCGACGCCGGGAAAGCGCGCCTCGGTCAGGAAGCCGCGGCGCGGATCGATCACGGTCACCGCGTGCCCGAGGTCGCGAGCGAGGACGGCGAGGGACTGGGCGATGTGGACCGCGCCGACGATCGCGAGGCGCGGCGGCGGATTGAAGGGCTGGACGAAGACCGGCCCCGACGCGGTCTCGACGAGGCCGCCGTCGTCGTCGGCGAAGGCGCTCTCGATCGCGGCCGCGAGCGCCGGGTCGGCGGTCGTCAGCTCGGCGGCGCTCGTGAGAAGTCTCTCCTCGCCCGACTCGAGCCAGACGAGCCGGACGATCGGCCGGCGTTCGGCTCGCGCGGCGAGAATCGCTTCGAGCGTCTCGTGCTTCATGCCTCGAGCCGCTCCACGAAGATCCGGACGCGGCCGCCGCAGGCGAGACCGACCGACCAGGCCGTCTCGTCGGCGATCCCGAACTCGAGGGTCTCGGGCCTTCCGCTCTCGATCACCGCCTGGGCCCGCTCGATCACCGCCCCCTCGACACAGCCCCCCGACACCGACCCCTCGAACTGCCCGCGCGCGTCGACGGCGAGCTGGCTGCCGGGCGGGCACGGCGAGGAGCCCCAGGTCTCGACGACCGTCGCGACGGCGACGCCCTGCCCTTCCGCCCGCCAACGCTTCGCGAAGGCGAGCGGATCGAGCTCGCGCCCGCCGTTCGCCGTCGGATCGACCCGGCCGCCCTTGCCGCTCTTCATCACGTCGATGCTCTCCCGTCTCTCGCGATCTCGCCGCCGCCTTCGTGCGCCGCATCGAAGGCGGCTCCGTCCCCCGCGTCGCCCACGCGCTGCCCCGCCTGACGCGCGAGCGGCGGCTCCTCGCCGAAGAACGCGAGCAGCTCTTCGAGCAGTGCCTCGGGCTCCTCCTCGGCGATCCAATGGGCACACCGCGGCATCGAGCGCCCGCGCACGTTCTTCGCGATCCGCCGCGCCGACTTGACGACGCCCTCGCCGAAGCTGAGCTCGCCGCCGAGACCGAGCACCGGCATCTCGAGGAGCGTCTTCGCGTTCTCGCGGTTGTGCTCGAGATCCGTCCAGAGCGCGCCGTAATGGGCCATGCTCGCACGCAGGGCGCCCGGGGCGGAGAACGCGGCGATGTACTCGTCGATGTCGGCGTGGCTGAAGGCGCCGGGGTTGTAGCACTTGCGGTAGAAGTGGGTCAGATAGGTCCGCTCGCGACCGGAGACGAGGGCGACGGCGATGTCGGGCTCGGCGTGGAACGAGAGGTGGAAGAGGCGGGCGTAGTATTCGAGGGCTTCGGCGCGCTCGAGGGTGATCGCGATGTCGAGCAGCACGAGGCGGCGGACCTCGTCGGGATGGGCGCTCGCATAGGCGTAGGCGGTCGGGCCGCCGAGGTCGTGGCCGACGAGGAAGACCTTCTCGAAGCCGAGGCCGCGCACGAGCTGATGGATGTCCTCGGCGACGGTGCGCTTGTCGTAGCCGCCGATCGGCTTGCTCGACTCGCCGAAGCCCCGCAGATCGGGGGCGATCACGGTGTAGCGCTCGGCGAGGCCCGGGATGATCTTGCGCCACATGTACCAGGTCTGCGGGAAGCCGTGGAGCAGGACGACGGGATCGCCCTGGCCGGCGCGGACATAATGGAGGCGGACGCCGTTCGCGAGGGCGCTGTGGTGCTCGAGCGGGGTGGTCATGCGCTTCCTCCTCGGTCGGTGCCGGGCATCGGCCGCGGCGGGGCGCCGGTCGCGCGATCGCCTGCGACGGCGAGGATCCGTCGGATGCGCGTCTCGAGCAAGCCGCGGGAATCGGCGACCGCCGTCACGTGGCCGAGCTTGCGGCCGGCGCGGGGCTGCTTGCCGTAGTCGTGGATCGTGATGCCGGGCTCGCTCGCGAGGGCGGACAGATCGGGCATCGCGCCGACGAGGTTCACCATCGCGGCGAATCCGGCGGCGGGCTCCGCGCTCGTATCGGTCGGCCCGCCGGCGCGCGCGGGCTTCGCGCGACGCATCGCGGTGTCCCCGAGCGGGAGGCCGGCGACGGCGCGGATATGGTTCTCGAACTGGCTCGTCTCCGCGCCTTCGATCGTCCAGTGGTAGGAGTTGTGGACGCGGCAGGCCATCTCGTTCGCGAGCCAGCGATCGGAGAGCGCGAAGAGCTCGACCACGAGGACACCGACGTAGTCGAGGCGCTCGAGGATCGCGCGCAGCCCGCGCTCGGCCTCGCGGACGAGGGCGTCGGGGACGTTCGCGGCGGGCGCGCGCGAGACGTGGAGGATGCCGTCGACGTGGTGGTTCTCGCTGGGCGGCCAGAAGCGGATCTCGCCGTCGCGCCCGCGCACCGCCGCGATCGAGAGCTCGCGCTCGAAGGGCACGAAGCCCTCGAGGATCAGCTCCTCGCCCCCGAGCCGCGACCACGCGAGATCGAGCCCGTCGTTCGCACGCACGACGAGCTGCCCCTTGCCGTCGTATCCGAAGCGCCGTGTCTTCAGAACGACCGGGAGCCCGACGTCGGCGACGGCGCAGCCGAGCTCGACGCGGGAGGCGATCGGGGCGAAGGGTGCGGGCTCGAGGCCGAGCTCGCGGAAGAAGTTCTTCTCGAGCAGACGATCGCCGGAGACGACGAGGGCCTCGGGCGCCGGATGGACGGGGACCCGTCCAGCGAGCTTCTCGACCGCCTCGGTCGGAACGTTCTCGAACTCGTAGGTCACGACGTCGCAGGCCGCGAGCGCGTCGAGGGCGCTCGGATCGAGCCAGTCGAGCGCGAGATGCCGCGTCACCTGCCCGGCCACCGCATCGCGCGCCGGATCGACGACGAGCGTCTCGACCCCGAGCCGGCTCGCCGCCTGGGCCAGCATCAAGCCGAGCTGGCCGCCGCCCAGGATCCCGACCTTCATCGCCCTCTCGACTTCGGGCTCTTCTTCACCGCGGCCTTCGCCGGGTCGGGATGGGCGAGCACGTCCTCGGTCTGTCGCGCGCGCCAGGCCTCGAGGCGACCGCGCAGCGCCGCGTCCGTCGTCCCGAGCATCGCCGCCGCATAGAGCGCCGCGTTGATCGCCCCCGAGCGCCCGATCGCGAAGGTCGCGACCGGGATGCCCGCCGGCATCTGCACGATCGAGAAGAGCGAGTCGAGCCCCGACAGCGCCTTGCTCTCGACCGGCACGCCGAGGACCGGCAGCCAGGTCTTCGCCGCGAGCATCCCCGGAAGGTGGGCCGCCCCGCCCGCGCCGGCGATGATCGCGCGCAGGCCGCGGTCGGCTGCGGTCTCGGCGTATTGGAAGAGCAGGTCCGGGGTCCGGTGGGCCGAGACGACGCGGGTCTCGAAGGGCACGCCGAGGGCCTCGAGGGTCTGCGCGGCGTGCTCGAGGGTCGGCCAATCCGAGCGCGAGCCCATGACGATGCCGACCAGGACGGGGCTCGACTTCGCCTTCGCTCTCGACTTAGCCTTCGCCTTCGCCTTCGCCTTCGAATTTCCGTCCGCCTGGACGTCCGATTGGGCCATGCCTTTTGATTCGCCTTTTCCGGGCGGGCTCGTCGACCGCCTCCGCCCGCGGCCACGACCCCCGCGAGCCGATTCGAGCGGGTTATAGCAGGGCGCGTTTGGCCCGAACAATCGACCGGCGTCGACGGGATTCGCGGGCATCCCCCGCCCGTGCCCCCCGCCGCTTGCGCCCCGTCCCCCTTCCCGTACGGTTCCCGATCCAGTCCCCGCACAACCCCAGATGGAGCCCTCGCCATGAGCCTCTCGACCCAGGACACCCTCGACATCCTCCAGCTCTATTCCCGCTACAACACCGCGATCGACACCGGCGACAGCAAGGGCTTCGCCCAGTGCTTCGTCGCCGACGGCAAGTTCGACGCCGGCATCCAGGTCCTCGACGGCCACGAGGCGATCGCCGGCTTCGCCGCCGGGACCCACAAGGCGCTGCCGGGCATGCGCCACAACGCGACCAACATCGTGATCGACGGCGCGGGCGATCGTGCGACGGGCTCGGCCTTCCTGATCGGCTACGACACGAAGGGCGGCTACAAGGTCATCGTGACCGGCCGCTACATGGACGAGCTCGCGAAGACGCCGGCGGGCTGGCGCTTCACGAAACGGATCTTCGCGCCGGACGCCCAGGGCTGAGCGACCTCGGCATGCGGCGCCGACGGCCTGCACGGCGCGGAGTCGCCGTCATCGCATGAATCACCGCATGAGTCGACCGATGAATCTCCTCGCGCCCTATCGCGTGCTCGACCTGACCGACGAGCGCGGTCAGCTCGCGGGCCAGATCCTCGCGGAGCTCGGCGCGGACGTGATCCGCGTCGAGCCGCGAGCGCTCTGCGCGGCGCGGCGCGTCGGGCCCTTCCTCGACGCGGGTCCGAAGGACGAGCGCAGCCTCTCCTTCGCCGCCTACAACCGGAGCAAGCGCTCCGTCGTCCTCGATCTCGACGACGAGCGGGGTCGCCGGGATCTGCTCGCGCTCGTTTCGGGCTCGGACATCGTGCTCGACTCGGGGCCCCCCGCCCTGCTCGACGAAGCGGGCCTCGGCTTCGACCGGCTGCGGGAAGCCAATCCCCTCCTCGTCCACATTCGCGTCAGCCCTTTCGGTGCCGACGGCCCCGCCGCCGACTGGCCCGCGAGCGATCTGACGCTCGCGGCGCTCGGCGGGCCGATGTCGGTCCAGGGCGATCCGGATCGCGCACCGCTGCGGATCTCGGTGCCCCAGGCCTGGCGGCATGCGGGGGCCGAGGCGGCGGTCGCGGCGCTCGTCGGCCACGCCCGGGCGCGAACGACGGGCGAAGCGGTCTTCGTCGACGTCTCGGCCCAGTCGGCGATGACCTGGACCATGCTGAACGCGATGACGGCCTACCCGACCCAGGGCCGCGACTTCGAGCGCGACGGCGCGAGCCTCGACATCGGGCCGACGAAGTTCCATCTCGTGCATGCGTGCAAGGACGGCTACGTCGTCGCGCTCTGCGGCGGCCGTCTGCTCGGCGCGCTCCGGCCCTGGCTCCTCGAAGCCGGCACGATCGATCAGGCCTGGCTCGAGCGCGAGGAATGGAAGTCCTACGACTACCGCATCTTCCGTGGCGGGGAATTCTCGATCCCCTTCGACGAGCTCGTCGCGACGCTCCGGCGCTTCTTCGTGACGAAGACCCGCGAGGAGCTCTTCCTCCCCGCCCTCGCCCTCGGCGTCACGATCGCCCCGGTCATGACTCTCGACGACATGCTCGAGTTCGAGCAGCTGAAGGTCCGCGACTACTATGTCCCCGTCGCGCTGCCGAACGGCCTTACCGTCCGTGCCCCGGGCCCCTTCGCGCGGCTCGCGCGCTCCGCGGCGTCGAACGGACCCGCGTCGGAGGGGCCTGCGTCCGACTCCCGCTCTTCCGAATCCCGCGCCGAAATCATGCGCCGGGCACCGCGCCCCGGCGAACACACGGACGCGATCCTCGCCGAGCTCGCGAAGAAGCCCCGCCCCCGCGCGACCCGCTCGGATCCCGCCGAACGGCGCGCGCTCCCGTTCGAAGGCCTGCGCGTCGCCGACTTCAGCTGGGTCGGCGTCGGCCCCATCTCCGGCAAATATCTGGCCGACCACGGCGCCAACGTCCTCCGCATCGAGTCCTCGACCCGCGCCGACAACCTGCGCACCGCCGGCCCCTACAAGGACGACCAGCCCGGCTGGAACCGCTCCCAGTTCTACGGCGAGTTCAACACCTCGAAGCGAAGCCTCGCCCTCGACCTGAAGCACGCGCGCGCCCGCGAGGTCGTCGATCCCCTCGTGCGCTGGGCCGACGTCATCCTCGAGAGCTTCACCCCGGGCGCCGCCGCGCGTCTCGGCTTCGGCTACGAAGCGGCCTCCCGCGCGAATCCCTCGGTCATCCTCGTGAGCACCTGCCTGATGGGCCAGACCGGCCCCCTCGCGCAGCTCGCGGGCTACGGCTACCACGCCGCCGCGATCGCCGGCTTCTACGACCTGACGGGCTGGCCCGACCGCGCGCCGGTCGGCCCCTGGAACGCCTACACCGACACGATCGCCCCGCGCTTCCTGACCGCGACCCTGCTCGCCGCCCTCGACCATCGCCGCCGAACGGGCGAGGGTCAGCACATCGACGTCGGCCAGCTCGAGGCGGCGCTCCATTTCCTGGCGCCCGAGCTGCTCGCGCGCCAGGCGACCGAGCTCGCCTTCGAGCGCCGCGGGAACCGCGCCGTCGACGCGGCGCCGCAGGGCGTCTATCGATGCGCGGGCGACGACGCGTGGTGCGCCGTGGCGGTCGAGAGCGACGCGCAATGGCAGGCGCTTCGCCGCGCGCTCGGCGATCCCGAGTGGACGCGGGCGAGCGCGCTCGACGGCGTCGCCGGCCGCCTGGCCGCCCACGACGCGATCGATCGCGGCCTCGCTTCCTGGACGGCGAGCCGGGAGCCGCGGGAGGTCATGCGGATCCTGCTCGACGCGGGCATTCCCGCCGGCCACGTCCAGCGCAGCCGCGACCTGCAGAGCGACCCGCAGCTGCTCCATCGCCGCTTCCACCGCGTCTTCGAGCATCCCGAGATGGGCCGCGTCCCCTACTCGGGCCACGCCTTCCGGATCAGCGGCTACGACAACGGCCCGCGCGGCGCGGCGCCGCTGCTCGGCGGCGAGACCTTCGAGATCCTGGCCGACGAGCTCGGCTTCGAGACCGATCGGATCGCCGACCTGATGGCCTCGGGCGCGCTCAGCTAGCCGTGGAGACGAATCCCCTGCCGACCGGCCGGCTCTCGAGCCAGGGCGTCCTGCTCGCCGTCAGTTGTTATGTCATCTGGGGCATCGGGCCCGCCTACTGGAAGGCGATCGACACCGTCGCCGCCCACGAGGTCCTGATCGCGCGGATCCTCTGGACCCTCGTCTGGATGGCGGGCGTCGTGCTCGTCGGGGGCCGGACGAGCGAGCTTCGGGGCGGCGAGGGGCGAAGCCGATCGGCGACCTTCGTCGCCGCGTCGCTGCTCGCCCTCAACTGGGGCGTGTTCATCTATGCGGTGCAGATCGATCAGGTCCTCGCGACGAGCCTCGGCTACTACATCAACCCGTTGATGAGCGTGCTGCTCGGCATGCTCTTCCTCGGCGAGCGGCTCTCGCGGCTCCAGGGGATCTCCGTCGCGATCGCGACGGCGGGGGTCGTCGCGATGACGATCGAGGCCGGCGAGCTGCCCTGGATCTCGCTCGTGCTGGCGACGAGCTTTGCCCTCTACGGCCTGATCCACAAGCTGCGGCCGCAGCCGGCGCTCGGCGGGCTCGTGCGCGAGATGCTGGTCATCGCGCCGTTCGCATTGCTCGCGCTCGGCTGGGTTTTCGCGCGCTCGGACGCGGCGCTCGCCTCCGCTTCTCTCGGAACCCATCTGGCCGTCGCGCTCGCCGGTCCCGTCACCGCGATCCCGCTGCTTCTGTTCCACGCCTCGACGCGACGCCTTCCGCTCGTCGTCGTCGGCATGTTCCAGTACATCGCGCCGACGCTGACCTTCCTGCTGGCGACGATCGCTTACCACGAGCCCTTCACGCGCGACGCCGCGATCGGCTTCGGGCTCGTCTGGCTCGGGCTCGGGACGTTTCTCTTCGACGCGCTGCGACGCCTGCGCGCGCTCGCGCCGCGATAGGCAACTCCGCACGCCGAACCGCGCCGCGTCTCGGCATTCGTCGCGCGCAGCGCGTGCAAGTTGCGAGCAGTCCCGCGGACGGAGCGGCGCGATTCATGCGCCGAACGCGTTCTCCCGCGCTATTCGACGCGATCCGCCGTTGACAGCGCGAGACGCCGGTGGGAAGATCGACGCGTTCGACGAGCTCTCGCCTCGGAGATCTTGCCGCTCGAAATCGCGCAACGCGCAAACGAGCATGCTCGCGCATGCCGCTCATGATGAAGTGCGGAGACGACATGACCCCGGAAGAGATCGCAGTCGAATTTGCCGAGATCTTCGACGAGCTCTCGACGGAGCGCGTCAACGAGATGCTCGCGAAGAACGTCCCCTTCGAGACGATCGAGTTCTTCGCCCGCTACGCCGAGGCCTTCGCCGACGGCGCGGGCATCGTCGGTGACGCCCGCGGACGACTCCCGAACCTGCTCCTCTTCGGCTATCTCATCCGCGTCCTCGAAGAGCGCCTCGTGACCGAGCCGCTCGCCTGAGGACAGCCCGGGGATGCGCCTCGGGATCGGACGAGGACCCTCCATGCAACGTGAAGAGATCCGGACCACGGGCGCCCCCGCCCCGGTCGGCCCCTATTCGCAGGCCATCCGCGCGGGCGGCTGGCTCTTCGCCTCGGGCCAGATTCCGCTCGATCCGGCGACGGGCAGGATCGTGCCCGGCGAGATCGAGGACGAGACCCGCCAGGTCCTCGCGAACCTGCGCGCCGTCCTCGAAGCGGGCGGCAGCAGTCTCGATCGCGTCGTCAAGGCGACGGTCTACCTGACGGATCTGACGCTCTTCCCGCGCGTGAACGCGCTCTACGCCGAGTTCTTCTCGGCGAAGCCCGCCCCCGCCCGGGTCACCGTCGGTGTCGCCTCGCTGCCCCTCGGAAGCCGCGTCGAGATCGACGCGATCGCGCTCTGCGACTGAGCGATCGCGCCGAGCCCGCGGCGCGCCGAGCGAGCGCCGGCTTCAAACCTCGGACGAGCCGCTCGCCCCGCCCTTCGCCTGACGCGCCGCGAGTCGCGGCAGATTGATCCCGTTCACGACGACGTGGGCCGCGATCGGCGCCGCGAGCTGCCCGGTCCACTCGTAGAGCCCGCCGAGCCCGAGCCCCATCGCGGCGGCGAAGACGCTCCAGAGCACGAGCTCCCGGCGCGGCAGGAAATGCGCCGCCCCGAAGAGCAGGCTCGCCCCGACGAGCCCGAGCTTCGCCTGCAGCGCCCCGCGGAAGAACATCTCCTCCGCGAGCCCGCTCGCGAAGGCGAGCAGCCACGCGTTGCTCCGATCGAGGGGACCGATGCTCTCCGCGAGCAGATCCGAGAGGGCGCGACCCAGCGCCGTCCAGCGCGTGAGCGCTTCCGAGAGCCCGATCGCGACGAGGCCCGCCGCGATGCCCGCCCCGATCGCCGCCGGAACCGACCAGGCCCGGGCCTCCGCCTCGAGCGAGGGATGGAGGATCGAGTCGCCCGGGGTCGACATCCGCCAGAGCAGCGCCGCGACCCCCATCGCCCCATAAAAGAGGAGGCCCATCCGCACGATCGAGCCCGGCGGCCGCGGCGGACCACCCGCTTCTGCGTCGGAATCGGACCGCTCTTCATCATGTTGGCCGATCAATCGTCCGCCTCGCGGTCCCCAGAGGGCAAATTCCTTGCCCTGCTCGCGGGTGCTGGGTAGCCTATTTCGCGAGCGGATCGCGAGCGGCGGCCGCGCTGCTGCCCTCGAACCTGCGCGGACTCCGGTCGAACCTCGACCGCGCCGCAAACAGAGCCAGACCCGAAGCCCGACGAGTCGACGGGCGAGCCACGAACCCGGAGCAAAGGCGCCCCGGTCGTCCACCGATCGACCGGCCCGCGACGCCCCACCCCCACCCTCGCCCGAAGCGATCTCCCGAACGCGCCCGCAATCCAGCCCCCGATCCGGAAGGAAGACCATGTCGCAACGCGTGCCGATGACCCAGCGCGGCTATGAAGCCCTGAAGGCCGAGCTCCAGCGCCTGAAGAGCGTCGATCGCCCGGCGAACGTCAAGGAGATCGAGACCGCCATCGCCCACGGCGACCTCTCCGAGAACGCCGAGTACCACGCCGCCAAGGAAAAGCAGGGCCACATCGCCGCCCGCATCGCCCAGCTCGACGACAAGATCGCCCGGGCCCAGGTCATCGAGACGAACGGCCAGCTCCCGGACAAGGTCCGCTTCGGGGCGACGGTCTTGCTCCGCGACGCCGAGAACGACGACCAGATCCGCTACACGATCGTCGGCGAGGACGAGGCCGACGCCAAGCAGGGCCGCATCTCGATCACCTCCCCGGTCGCCCAGGCCCTGATGAACAAGTCGGTCGGCGACGAGGTCAGCGTGAAGGTGCCCAAGGGCCGACGCGAGCTCGAGGTCGTCCAGATCTCGTTCGGGGACGCCTGAGAGGCCTCGGCAGGCGGAGGCGGGGTCGGCCTCGCCCCGGGCTCGGACCGCGCGGGCTCCCGGCCCGGCGAAGTCACTCGAATCGCTCCGAAGCTGCCTCTCGGCGAGCGTTGCGGACGGATCGCGAACCTCTAAACTCCGCCCGCCCAGAGCATCCCGTTCCCCGGTAGCTCAGCTGGTAGAGCAGGCGGCTGTTAACCGCCTTGTCGCAGGTTCGAGTCCTGCCCGGGGAGCCATTCGCTCTTTTTTCCGCTCCGCGCGCGGACGCGCGCTTCGCTGGGCCGCGGGCGCTTGGTCGATCTCCGACTGCGCACTGCGCGTCGTTCCCGGGCCGTGGGAGCGGGTACGTTCCGATTCGTGGACGGACGTGCGCCCGACCGGGCATCGAGTTGTCCCGCGACGGCTTCTGATTCGTACTCGACGCGCGGCGATCACGTCCGGTCGCGCTGAATGCCCGTCGGATCGAATATGCCCCTCGACCTGACTCCGCTGCGGAATTCGATCGCCTCTCTCGAAGCCGCGCTCGAAATCGTCGGAGATGCCCCCTGGTTCGACCAGCAATCGGCGAAGGTGAGGAACACCCTCCTCGCCGGCGTGATCCAGAACTTCGAGTTCGTCTACGAGATCAGCATCAAGATGATCCGGCGCCAGCTCGAAGCCGAAGCGGCGAGTCCGGAAGAGATCGACGAGTCGAGCTTCCGCGACATCGTGCGAGCCGCCGCGGAGAAGGGGCTGATCGCCGAGGTGGACCGGTGGTTCGAATACCGGCTGCTTCGCAACATCACCGCGCGCACCTACGACCAGACCAAGGCCCGCCAGGTCTACGAGGGCACGCTCCGCTTCATCGTCGATGCCCGCGATCTGCTGCGACGCCTCGAAGCGCGAAATGGCCGATCGACCGCCGATCGAGGTCCGGCCGGAGCACTGGTCGATCGTGCAGGAGATCCTGCGCCTACACGTACCCGCCTTCGACGTCTGGGCGTATCGAGCGTGACAGGGTCGTCGTGCAGGAAGCGACCTGATCAACGCAGCAGCGCCACCGCCTTCTCGATCCCGAATACGAAAGTCCGGAAGTTTGCCCGTTCCGCGCCGCGGCCTTGCCCGATCTTCGAGGTCGATGCGCGTCGGTGCCCGCCGTATCGAGACGGGGGCGAGGGAGGGCATGACTCCCTAGGGGAGATGTTCGTTCCGATCGCGTCGCGTGGCATGCGCGACTCGCCGATCCGACACGGCCGATCATGCATTCGCGCGTCGAGCGGACCGGATGGCACCGAAGACGCTCGCCGCCGCGAGCGCGGCCATGATCGCCGTTCCGATGAGCATGCGGCCCGGGCTCGCCGGCAGGGCTCGCGTCGTCGCGATCTCGAGCAGGCCGCGCGAGACGCCGGCGCTGGCATCGACGAGCGTGGTCGCGACGAGATAGGCGAGCCCCTTCGCCCATTCGCGGCAGTAGAGCTGGCCGAGCCCCGGGACGAGGCCCGAGAGCACGGCGGCGACGACGGGATTGCGCGGGCGATCGGCGGCCATGTTGCTCCCGTGCCGAGGATGGCATGCTCCCGCCATGCGCGCCGTCCGCCGATCGATCCACGGCATCGAAACCTGTCAGCTCGCCCCCGACTCGCCCTCGCTGCATGCGGGTGAGACGCTCGTTCGCGTCCGCACGCGCTCGGCCTCGATCTGCCAGACCGACATGGCCCTCGCGCGCCTGGGCGCCCTGCCCTTCACGCTGGGCCACGAGTTCGCGGGACTGCTCGACGATGGAACGCCGGTCGGCGTCGAGCCCCTCGCGCCCTGCGGTCGCTGCCGGTTCTGCCTCCGCAACGACTATCACTTCTGCGAGAAGGGCCACGCGATGGTCCTCGGCATCGGCCGCAACGGCGGCATGGCCGAAGAGGTCCTCGTGCCGAAGCGCGGGATCGTGCCGCTCCCGTCGAGCCTCGACGTGCGGAACGCCTGCCTGATCGAGCCGCTCTCCGTCCATCTCCACGCCCTCGTCCTCGCGCGCCTCGACGGACGCCACCGCGTCTGCGTCGTCGGCGCGAACCGGACGGGCTTCGGCCTCCTCGGCGGCGCCGCCGCTCTGGACCGCGGCTGCGAGGTCGACCTCGACGAGCGCGCCCCCCATGCCCTCGAGGCGGCGGAGCGGATCGGGCTCGGCCTCCGACCGAGCGAGCTCTACGACCTCGTGATCGAGGCCGACGGGTCCGAGGAATCGATCGCGAAGGCCGCGGAGCGCTGCACGCCGGGCGGGACGGTCCTGCTGGTCGCCGGCTACTACACCGAGTTCAAGCAGTTCCGCATGCTCCCCTTCGTCGCGAAGGAGCTGACCGTCGTCTTCGGGACCTACTACGGCCACCACGCCGCCGGCCGTGATGCGGACGGGGCCGCCGCCCTGCTCGCGCGCCGCCCGGAGATCGCGGCCGCCGTCATCAGCCACCGCTTTCCCCTCGACGCCGCGCGCGAAGCCTTCGCCCTCGTCGAGTCCGACACGCCGTCGCTGAAGGTCGTGCTCGAGCCCTGAGACCGCAGGCTCAGCCCGCGCGCTCCTCCGGTCGCTCGAGGGCGATCAACGCGAACGCCCCGACCAGCATCGCCGAGCCGAGGGCGAAGATCGCCGGATAGCCGAAGCGCCCGGCGATCGCGCCGAGGGCGACGCCGCCGAATCCGATTCCGAGATAGAGCCCCGCCTGGAGCAACGCGATGTGGCGTCCGCGTTCGGCGGGCGCACAGCCCTCGAGGACGACGCCGGTAAAGGCGGGATAGAAGAGGCCGTGGGAGACGCCGATCCCGAGGCCCAGCACGAAGAGCCCGATCCGGTCGAGCCAGGCGATCGCGAGCACCGCGAGGGCGTAGAGCGCGAGGCTCGCGAGGCTGATGCGGCGCAGCCCGATGCGATCGACGAAGGGCCCCATCGCGAGGCGGCTCGCGCCGGCGGCGAGGGAATGCGCGAGGAAGAAGTCGCGCAGCTCGGTGATCCCGAGGCTGAGCGCGAAGGGTTGATGGAAGTTGAAGGCACCGCCGTAGCCGATGCCGAGCAGACCGACGACGGTCATCGCGCGGCGGACCCTCGGGCGCGCGAGGATGGTCCGCGTCGCGACGTGGGGCGTGCCGGTCGATTCGCTCCGCGGCTCGGCGACGGAAATTGACAGCACTGCGCTCCCGACCGCGGCACCGCCGGCCAGCAGGAAGGCGGGACTCCAGCCCCGGATCGCGACGATCCCCTCGACGGCCGCGGGAGCGAGCGCGCCGGTCAGGACGTAGACGAGGCCGAAGAGGCCGAGAGCCTGACCGAGGCGTGCCGGTGGGGCGGCGTCGATCGCGAGGGCGGCCCCCGCGGCGTAGGCGAACGCGAAGGCGAGCGCCTGCAGGACGCGCAGGCCGTAGAGCAGCGGGCCGACCGAGTCGACGAAGACGTGGGCCGCGCAGGCGAGCCCCATCAGGGCCGCACCCCAGGTCAGGAAGCGCTTGCGTCCATGGCGGTCGACCAGCGATCCCGCCGGCAGCAGCGAGACGACGAGCGCGAGCGACGAGATCAGGACGACACGTCCGATCGCCTCGGGGCCGGCCTCGAGACGCGTCGCCAGGAACTTCGGCAGGATCAGGAAGGACGAGTTCGCGTAGGCGACGCCGATCTGTGCCAGCAGCAGGACGACGAAGCGGCGATTCCAGAGTCGGTCGGTCGCGCGAGGATCCGGTTCGGGCGTGGCGTCGGGGGCGCGGTCACTCAATCCGAAGCCGTTGCCCCCGGCACGGCCATCCCGGCCGGCGCGAGGACCCGTCGCAGGACCGGCTCGAAGACTTCGAGAGGCAGCGTCCGACCGCGCGGATCGAAGGCGGCCTGATCGAAGAGCTCGCAGAACTCGGCGCAGGCGTCGAAGGAGGCATGGCCCCGGAACTGCTCGCGGGCGTCGCGGTCCATGCCGATGTGATGCCAGAAGTAGTAGCCCTGGAAGATGCCGTGGTGCTTCACGATCCAGTGGAGCTCCTCGCGGACGTAGGGCTTCACGATCGCCGCCCCGAGCTCGGGATGATTCATCGGCGCGAGCACGTCGCCGAGATCGTGCAGCAGGGCGCAGACGACGTATTCGTCATCGCGACCCGCGTCGAGGGCGAGGGTCGCGGTCTGGAGGCTGTGGGTCAGGCGATCGACGGCGAAGCCCCCGTGATCCCCCGAGAGCAGCCGGAGATGGGCCAGCACCCGATCGGGAAGCCCCTCGACCAGCGGACGGAAATGCCGCCCGATGATCGCCCAGTCGGCCTGCGTGCCGTCCTTCATCTGGTGGAAGGCGGCGCGCTCGGGGCTCTTCGGGTCGGTCGTCATGGGATCTCCTCTCGGCGACGAGTCGGCTCGACCGACGCCCGCGATGCCCCATGATAAGTCGCCTCCGCGCCGATGCTCGACCCGGTCGCGCAGTGCCGGGAGAAGTCAGGCGGCCGCTTCCCCCGGAGCGCCCGCCGCCCGCGCCTTCGGCGCCCGATTCCGCGCCCGCGCCCCCCCCGCCAGCGCGACGACGCCCGCGAGCAGCGCGGCGATGCCCGCCGGCTCGGGGACCTCGACCGCCCCGACGTCGCAGCGGGCGTTCCCGTTCGCGTCGCCGTCGAGCGGACGCGGCACGCCGCGCTGATCGGTCTTCGCGCAGAGGCCCGGATCGCCCCCGTCGATCGCGGCACTGCCGGCGAGGAGCAGATGGGTCTCGGTCGGACCGCCGTTGCTCGCGAGCGCCCCGACGATCGGATCGGTGCCGATCCGGTCCGTCGCGTCGTCGAGCAGGCATTCGACGGCGTTGCCGTCGGTCAGGTTGTAGCCGAACGACGTGACCGCCTCGGGGTTCAGCGAGCAGTTGCGCAGGACGCCGCCCGCGCGGTTGTTCGCGATGACCGAGTTGTGGAAGACCGAGAGGTCGAGCAGGAAGACGCCGCCGGGATCGAAGCCCGAGTCGGCCGTGTTGCCGTAGATCGTGCTGTTCTCGATCAGGGCCGACTGGGCGAAGAAGGCGCCGGTCGAGACGGAGTGGTTGCCGCTGACCGTGCTGTTTTCGAGGCGCACGCGGAGGAACTCCCCGCCCCCGCCGTTGAAGCCGCCGTCGGCCAGGTTGCGGACGAGGCTGCTGCGCTCGAGCAGCGCCTCGGCGATGAAGAGCGCGCCGCCGCCCGGGTTGGCGTCGATCGTCGAATCGACGATCTCGACGGGCGCCGAGCTGCCGGAGAGGAAGAATCCGCTCGGCGACGTGCTGATCGCGGAGCCGCGATTCGCGTCGTTGGCGGTGATGCGGACCCGCTCGAGGCGGAGAGCGCTGCGCGCGGCGATGCCGCCGCCGTTGTTCGTCCGCGCGTCGCCGCCGGTGATCGTGAGGTCGCGGATGAAGGACTGCATCGGCGCGGGGGCGATCTCGAGCGGCGGATTGCCGACGTCGAACACGCGGTCGAGACCGGCGCCGTTCACCGTCGTGAGCCCGACGCCCGAGCCGCGGATCAGCGCCGGCGGGTGGACGTTGAGGTCGCCGGTGGCCCCGGAGAATTCGCCCGTGCCCGGGATCGAGAGAGCGTGGACGCCGGTGCCGAGGACGATCTCGTTCATCCCCGTGATGGCGTTCGCCTGCTGGATCGCCGCGCGGAGCGTGCAGAGACCGCCCGCGGTCTCACAACGGTCGTCGTCGGGATTCGCGTCGACGGCGTCGACGGGGCTGTTCACGACGAAGGGCGTCGTCGTCTCGAAGGCGCCGATGTCGCAGAGAAAGACGTCCTCGCCCGGCACGTTCTGCGTCCGCGGCCGACCGCGCGGATGGCCGCGCTGGTCGAACATGTTCTGGCAGTTGGTCCGGATCTCGGAGGTCACGACGTCGATCGCGGGGCTGCCGGGGAGCAGCGCCATCGTCTTCGTCGGGCCGCCGTTGTCGGCGAGGGGGCCGAGCTTCGGATCGGTATTCGGGAAGTTCGGGCCCGTCGGCGTCGGGACGAAGCCGCAGCCGTTCGCGTGGTCGAGGTTGAAGGCGCCGAAGTTGGGGGGATTTCCCGTGCAGTTGCCGCCGACGTTCTGGGCGAGGAGCGTGTTCTCGAAGAAGACGCCGCGCTGGTTGAAGACGCCTCCGCCCTGATTGCCGGCGATCGTGTCGGAGTCGAGCAGGGTCTGATTCGTGTCCGCGTAGACGCCGGCTCCGATCGGGGCCACGTTCGCGGTGAAGGTGCTGAAGCGGGCGAAGCCTCCGCCGACGTCGTGCAGACCGCCGCCCCGCACGCTCGCTTCGTTGGCGACGAAGGCGCTGCGCTTGATCTCGCCCTGGTCCGCCATGTGGACACCGCCGCCGAAAGACGCACGGTTGCGGGCGAGCTCGACGTACTGGACGTCGTAGCCGTTGCTCGCGACGTAGATCCCGCCACCGGCGTTGCCGGCGACGTTGTCGGTGATCTGCGAGCGGAACGCGACGAACGAGCCGCCGCCGATCCAGAGCCCCGCACCGTCCTCCTCGGCGGTGTTGGCGCGAATTCCGCTGTCCTCGACCCGCAGCGCCGCCGCGGGCCCGGAGCTCGCGAGCCCGCCGCCGTGGTTGCCGGCGGTGCCTACCGCCACCGTCGTCCGGTTTTCGAAGATCCGGCTTCGCAGGACGGCGAGATTGCCCTCGTTGAAGACGCCGCCACCGGTCGCGGCGAGGCCGCCGGTCAGGTCGACCTCGATGAGCTCGACGTCGTTCGCCCCCGCCTCGAGATTCCAGAGCACGCCACCGCGCTTCGACACGTCGTTCGCGTTCCCGCCGCGCAGCGTGACGCGCTCGATCGAGACGTCGTCCGCGAGGTCGTGGACGTGGAGGAGCCGATCGATCGCGTCCGTTCCTCCGTCGATGATCGAATAGCGCGCATCCGCGCCCCGGATCCGCACGGGACCGCGCAGATCGAGGTCGCCGGTCGCGCCGAGATCTTCGTTCGCCCCGGCGGCGAGGTTGATCCGGTGGACGCCGGGGGGAACCAGGATCTCGTCGCGGACCGTGCTCTGTCCGGCCGGACAGGCGTCGACGGCGACGTTGCCATTGGCCGCGCGGATCGCTTCGCGCAGGGTGCAGGTCCCGTTCGCGAGGCTGGCGTCGTCGAGGAAGTGGGTGACCTCGATCGTGCTCGCCGAGACGGCCGGGGCGAGGAGCAGACCCGCAGCGGTCCACAGCAGGATCGATCGACTGCGCGTGCGGCGAAGGACCGGGGTGGTTGCCATCGGATCGCTGCGCCGCGAGTTCTCGCTCGCCGAATCGTCGCCCGCCGCGTCGTAGCCCGTCGAAACGATGTCGCCCATGAAGCCCTCCCGCTCGCGCGATTCCGGGATCTCGGAGGACCCCGTGGCCAGGGAATCGCCGGGGCGGGAGGAATCGGATCAGCGAGGTCGCGAGCGGCGGAGGGCGCCCAGGTCGGCTACCGAGCAACGGCTCTCAGCCGTAGCAGCGAACGACCTCGATCCCTCGCTGCGCCGCGGTCGGCGCGATCGCGGCGTAGATCTCGGCCTCGAAGGCGTTGCTCGAGATGAGGATCGCGTCGAGCTCGAGGCGCGGGATCTCGTCCGGCGCATGGACTGGCCACTCGAGGAAGGCGCTGCCGGCCTTGCCCGGATCGCTGTCGAGCACGCAGGCGACGGAGGGCGCGAGATCGAAGAGATCCATCAGGAAGCGCGTATGCATGCCCGCGCCGTAGACGGCGACGCGGGCTCCGCTCGCGCGCCAGGACATGGTTCGCGTCGACAGTCGCTCGATCAATCCCTGCTCGAGCGCCCGGCGCTCGCGGACGTAGCGAGCGAGAGCGGCCTGCAGCTCGGCGCGGTCGTCGATCACGTCGGCACTCGAAGACGCGTCGACCTCTCCCTTCCGTCCGACCGCCACGCGCAGGTTCGGAATCCCGACCGCGTCGTCGAAGGCGACCGGCGCGAGGCCCGCGAGGCCGAGCGCACGAGTCAGGGTTCCGCGCGTGAAATGCGAGAGATGCTCGAGGGAGTAGAACTCGGCGATCTGGGCCTCGGGGCGCGTCGAGTCCGGGACCTCGACGATCGCGAGCCCGCCCGGACGCAGCGCGATCGCGATCTTCGCGAGCGCCGCCTCGAGGTCCGAGACGTGCTCGAGGACCGAGATGCAGGTCACGAGGTCGAAGGCGCCGGCGGGAATCGCCGCGCGCTCGATCTCGCCGACGGCGACGTCGAGCCCGCGCGCGCACGCCTTCTCCGCGGCCCGCGGCGAGGGCTCGAGCCCCGATCGCCGCCAGCCTTCGCGCGCGAGGCCGACGAGCAGGTCACCGGTCGAGCAACCGATGTCGAGGATCGCGCCGGAAGCGGTCGAAGCTCTCCCCTCGAGCAACCGGTTCGCGAAGCGCACGCGCTCGGCCGTCAGGCGTTCGAGCCGCGAGCCCGGCTGGAGACTGTGGAACACGTCGCCCGAGGCGCCGCTCGCTTCGCTGTAGTAGCGGCGCATGTCCTCGGGCGAGGGCCGCGGATTGGTGAACATGAAGCCGCAGGTCCGGCACAGGACCTCGATCTTGCGGATGCGGCCGAGGGCCGAGCCGGTCTCGTGCTCGCGCGCGTAGGCCGGATCGGATTCCCGCCCGCCACAGAGCGGGCACGGGATCTCGACCCAGCGCGTGACGGTGCCCCTGCGAATGCCCATGGTTCCTCGCTCGCATCGCCCGATCGACGTCCGATCGCCGCCCGTCGATCCGCCGGCGTGGGCTGCTGATCGGGCCGCGATCCGGGCGACTTGACCGACGCCCCGCCGTTCGATTTCGGCTCGGGGCGAAGGGCCCCGATTTCGAGGCGCCGCGCCGCGTCTCGGCGGACACGGGGTCGTCCGGCCCGCCGAAACGCCTCGCGGCGGTGGCATGCGCGATGCACTTCGGTGACCACGAGCCTGGCCGAACCCGCCGAGGAGACCGAACGATGACGAGACCGACGCTCCCGACCGCCGCCGACCTCATGCAGCGCCATCTCCAGACCGTCCTCCCCGACGCGAAGATCGAGGACGCGGTCCGGCTCCTGCTCGCGAAGGGCCATGCGGCGGCCCCGGTGGTCGATGCCAGCGGGAAGCTCCTCGGCCTCGTCTCGGAGCACGACTGCGTGCGAGTCCTCTGCGAAGCGATCGCCGAGGGCTGGCCCTCCGGCCTCGTCCGCGACCACATGACGAAGGAGCTCGAGACCGTCTCGCCCGCCGACGATGTGCTGTCGCTCTCCGCCCGCTTCACGAACGGCCGCCATCGGCGGCTGCTCGTCGTGGATCAGGGGCGCCTCGTCGGCCTGATCGCCCGCCGTGACCTGATGCGGGCCCTCGAGTCGATGGAGCGCGAGCGAACGCATGCCCGCAGCAAGTCGACCTACGAGCTCCTGGCCGAGCGACACCGCAACCTCGACTGATCCGAGCGTCCGGTCGTCGTCTTCGCGTTCGGTGCGGACTAACGGCTCGCGAGCGGGTTGTCCGGCCCGTCGAACTCGATCAGCTCGATGGCGTTGCCGTCGGGATCGCGGCCGTAGACGAAGGTCGCCCCGTCGCCGACCTGGGGCGCGCAGTGGAAGACCATGCCCGCTGCGGAGAGTCGCGCGTATTCGGCCCGGACGTCGTCGACCTGGAAGCAGAGATGGGTCAGCCCGTGGTCGCAGACCCGGCGACGCGCCGGCGCGCGGACGGGCTCGGGCGCGCTGAATTCGAAGACCTCGATCATGCTCGGACCGAGGCGCAGGAGCGCCGCGTCGAAGCCGACCCCGGGCAGATCGAGCATCGCATCCATGCCGGGGGAGCCCGGCGGCTTCGTGAAGCGCGCGAGGACCTCGAAGCCGAACAGGTCGCGGTAGAAGCGGATCGAGCGGTCGAGGTCGGGCGTCGACAGGCCGGTGTGATGGATGTGCTGGATCATGTCTGGAGTCTGGCACATTCCGGCGGGATCAAGCGACGGACGCCCCCGGAGATCGGATCCCGGCCCCTTCCTCTCGCAGCACGACCGAGATCGATCGGCGCAGACGTTCCAGACCGGACCAGACGTCGCCGTCCTCGGCGAGCTCGACGATCCCGTATCCGACGAGCGCGCGATTGTCGTCGGGCGCACCGACCCGATCGCCGCGCCCGAGGCGCGGGATCCACTCCCGGAAGCCCGTGTGGGCGCGCAGCCCGTCGAGGCCGCGTATCGCTTCGATCGTGCCGGCGGCGCGAGGGAAGATTGCGAGCCAGGCCCCGGTCCGACGGATCGGTTCGGGCAGCGCGACGGCGCCGCTGCGCGCGAGCCAGTGGATCGCCGCCGGCGCGAGACCGGCGGCGCGCATCGTGTGATCGGAGAAGACGTCGCCGTGGAAGCGGGCCGCCGCCTCGATCAGGACGGGGCCGCGGGCATCCTCGATCAGATCGGCCTTGATCGCGCCGTGTCGATAGTCGAAGGCTTCGACGGCACGCTGCATCAACGCGGTGATGCGCGCCTCGAGCGCCGGATCGGGTTGCGCCAGGATGCCGCCGTAGAGCGGGACACAGGCGGGCGGCTTCGAGAAGAAGCGATGCCCCACGGCGACGAGCTCGAAGCGGCCTTCCCGCACGAGGCCGTTGACGTCGTAGTGACGGCCTTCGATGCACTCCTCGACGAGCACGCGCTCGCTGAAGCCGAAGGCGCTCGCGATCGCCTCTTCGACCGCGGCTCGGCCCCGGACGCGACGGACGCCGCGACTGCCCGACGAGTCGACCGGCTTGACGATCCACTCGACGGCCTCACGACCCTCCGGCAGCGCGTCGCCGCGGCCGAGCACCTCGCCCTGCGGTACGCGCACGCCCGTCCGCGCGAGCCGCCGCTTCGCCTCGAGCTTGTCGTTCATGACGGCGACGGACTCGGCGCTCGCGTGCGGGAGGCCGAGAGCGTGGGCGACGCGGGGGACGCTCGCGACGCCGAGATCGGTGCTCGTCAGAACGGCCACGGGCTCGAGCTCCCGGGGTCGATCGCGGAGCGCCGCGAGGATCGCGTCGGCGTCGTCGATCGGTGCGCGCAGATGGATCGCGCCGGGGACGAGCCCCTGCGGCCGCTCGCTGCGATCGACGACGATCGGAACCAGACCGAGGCGCGCGATCTCGCCGAGCAGCGCGCGCTGGATCGGGCCGGCCCCGAGCTGGAGGACGGCTCGCTTCATTTCGGCGTTCCTTTCGTCGCGTCGTTCGTCGCGTCGTTCGTCGCCGCCTTCATCGCGGCCTCCCTCTCTGCCTTCATCGTGGCCTCCCGCTCCGCCTCGGTCTTCGAATGCGCCGACCCCCGCAATCCGAAGGGCCGCTCCCAGTCCGATGGGATGGATGCCCGGACCCGGGCGTGGAGCGCTTCGACGCTCGCAGCCTCGATCAATCGCCAGCCCTCCCCGTCGCGGACGAGCGCGCATGGGCGGGCCGCGCCGCGCGCAAGCTCGTTCGACTCGCCCGCCTCGACCCGCACCCAGCACGCGAACGCATCCCATTCCGGCCAGGCCGCGGGCAGCAGCCGATCCGCGATGCCGTCGCCGCCGAGACCGAGATGGATCTCGATCAGAAACGGATCGCCGGCCGGGTCGATCCGCAGCGAGACGACCACGAGACACCGACTCGCCGCGAACGCCGCGGCGAGGCGCGCGAGCAGTCCGTCGATCCGATCGGGATCGGCCTCGAAGCGCGAAGGCAGGCCACAGCCGACGCCGCGGATGCCGCCCGCCGCATCGAGCGCGACCCACTCGTCCCAGATCGCATGGCGATGCGCCCGCCCCCGGTCGAGCTCGACGAGGACCGAGACGTCCTCGCCCTCGATCCAGCGCGCGACGTCGATGCGACCGTTCTCCGAGCTGGCCGCCGCCTCGGCCAACGCCGTCGCGAGATCCTCGGGCCGCACGACGCGGCGGATGCCGGCCTTGCCGCGGCGCGTGACGTCCGGTCGGACGAGGAGCGGACCGGCGGCGAGCGAGGGCGGCTCGTTCGGAGGAAGACGGGGCGGCATCGGGAGCCCCGCGGCGCGCGCGTGCTGCGAAAGGGCGAGCTTGCTCGTCGCGGCCTCGACGAGAGCGGGACAGGCCGTCGGGAGTCCGCGTGTGCGAGCGAGCGTGTGGGCGGAGGCGAGACCTTCGGCGTCGGTGATCCGCGCGACGACGCCGCGGATCGACTCCGCCCGGGTCGCGGCGACGATCGCTTCATGGTCGCGCAGGCTGATGCAGTGGAAGCGATCCGCGCGCGCGGCGCCGGGGGCGTTCGCGTCGCGATCGATGGCGACGACCCGAAAGCCATGACGCCGCGAAGCTTCGATGAGGGGCAGCTGATTCCAGCCCGCGCCATAGACGAGCAGCGTCGGCGCTTCGCCTTCGAAGGCGCGATCGCTGCGGCGACCGACGGCGCGATCGTCGCACGGGTCCCCGCGCTCTCCCTCGCCGATCGACCGATTTGCGTCTCGAGCCGTTTCGAGCATCCGGGACCTGCGGGCAAGCCGTCTCACGGCGGACGAAGACGAGACGGAAGAAGGAGGAGAAGAAGGAGAGGAACGGTCGGCGCCCCGACGCGAGTCGACCCTGTCCCCGATTCGGTCGCAGTGCGACGGCACTTGACGTGCAAGCCGCGCTCGAGAACAGGGCCGCCGTGTCCCTCTCCGTGGAAATCACGAGCCGAGCTCTCCAGGGCAACCCCGAGCCCCGACCCATTTTGCCTGAGCAACCGATCGGAAGCTGATCCGCATCGCCCTCGCAGCCGATACGCAGCGCGTATGCCGACACCCCGATCCATCTCGAAGCCGAGCGATCTCCGAACCCTCTCGCCGCGGGAGCTCCAGTCCTTCGCCGGCGAGGTCCGCCGCTTCCTGGTCGAGACGACCTCGCAGACCGGCGGCCACATCGGCGCGAACCTCGGCACCGTCGAGCTCACGCTCGCGCTGCACGCATGCTTCGATTCGCCGCGGGACAAGATCCTCTGGGATACCGGCCATCAGGGCTACACCCACAAGATCGTGACCGGCCGCGCCGGGATGTTCGCGAGCCTGGACACCTACGGCGGCATGAACCGCTTCGTGAGCCGCGCCGAGAGCGAGCACGACGTCATCGAGGCGTCCCACGCCGGCACCTCGATCTCGATCGCCCTCGGCATCGCCCTCTCGAATCGCCTCGCCGCGAACGATCACTACACGATCGCCGTGATCGGCGACGGCTCCCTCGCCGAGGGCCTCGCCCTCGAGGCGCTGAACCACGCCGCCGTCGAGCGCGGGACGCGCCTGATCCTCGTGCTCAACGACAACGGCTACGCCATCAGCCCGGGCTTCGGGGCGCTCCACGAGTATCTCGAGACCCTCGAGCCGGGCCGCCGCGAGCCCGAGCTCGTCTTCTCGTCCCTCGGCCTCGACTATCAGGGCCCGATCGACGGCCACGACGTCGCCGCGGTGATGGACGCCCTCTGCATCGCGCGCCGCTCCGATCGCGTCGCCCTGGTCCATCTCAAGACGAAGAAGGGCGAGGGCTTCGCGCCCGCCGACACGCATCCGCTCCGGCTTCATTTCTCCTTCCCCTTCGATCCGGAGACGGGCGTCGCGAGGCCCCGACCCGGCGCTGCGCCCTACCAGGACACGGCCGCCCGCGTGGTCGGCGAGGCGATGGCCCGGGACGAGAAGATCGTCGCGATCACGCCCTCGACCCTCTACGCGACCGCCCTCCAGCCCGTCTTCGAGCGCTTTCCCGACCGCTGCTTCGACCCCGGCATGACCGAGCAGCACGCCATGAGCCTCGCCGTCGGCTTCGCCGTCCAGGGCTGCAAGCCGGTCGCGTTCTACCAGTCGACCTTCATGCAGCGCGCCTTCGACCAGCTGATCCATGACGTCTGCTTCATGAATCTCCCGGTCCTGATCCTGACCGTGCGCACCGGCTTCGCGGGCTACGACAACCCGACCCACCACGGCATCTACGACTTCGCCTATCAGCGCGGACTCCCGAACCTGCGCACGATGTATCCGAAGGACGTCTTCGAGCTCGAGCGCATGGTCCGCGACGAGCTCGCGAATCTTTCGGGACCGACCCTGATCGCCATGCCCTACGGCCCCGGCGAGTCGATCGACGACGGCGTCCTGCGCGAGTCGCGGGCGGCGTTCGCGGAGCCGGAGCTCGTGGAGGCGGGGGATGATCTGCTGCTGGTCGCGGTCGGACCGCGCTTCGGCGCGGCGCGTGAGGCCTGTGCGCGGCTGCGCCGGCGCGGGGTCTCGGCGGGGCTCGTGAACCTCCGCTACGTGAAGCCGCTGCCCGAGGCGCGCCTCGTCGAGTGGATGCGGCGCGTCCCGCGCGTCGTGACGATCGAGGAGGGCGTGCTCGACGGCGGCATCGGCTCCGCGATCGCGGCCCTCGCGATGGACCACGAGCTCGATTGCCGGCTGCTGCGGGTCGGTGTGCCCTGTCAGTTCGTCGAGCCGGGCTCGAACGACGAGCTCGCCCGGATCTACCGGCTCGACGCCGACGGGATCGTCGCGCGGATCGACGAGCGCTGGCCGCGATGACGGCGACTTCTTCGAAGACCTCGATGTCTCCGGCGAACGGCGCGAACGCCGCGAATGCCGCGAACGTTGGCGCCTCGACGATCGGACGACTCGCGGGTCGCGTCGCCCTCGTCTCGGGCTCGTCGCGTGGCATCGGACGGGGCATCGCCGAGCGGTTCGCCCGGGAAGGCGCCTGCGTCGCCGTGACCTGGCACGCGCGCGAGCAGGCCGCCCAGGCCGTCGTCGAGAGCATCGAAAAGGAAGGCGGTCGCGCCCACGCACTCCAGCTCGACGTCACCGTCCGCGCCAGCGTGCGCCGGGCGATCTCGGCGACGATCGAGCGCTTCGGCCAGCTCGACGTCCTCGTCCACAACGCGGGCTTCCTCGAGCAGAAGCCCTTCGCGACGATCTCCGACGACGACTGGGACTACACCTTCGCCGCCAACCTGAAGAGCGCCTTCCTCTTCGCCCAGGAGATCCGCCCCCATTTCGAGGCGCGAAGCAAGGGCAACCTGATCCATCTCGCCTCGGTCGGCGGCCAGACCGGCGGCATCAAGGCGCCCCATTATGCCGCGGCGAAGGCGGGCCTGATCTCGCTGACGCGCTCGCTCGCGAAGCTCTATGCGCCCTTCGGTGTCCGCGTGAACGCGATCTCGCCGGGCTTCATCGCGACCGACATGGTCGCCGACATCCTGACCCGCGAGTCCGAGGACTCGATCCTCGCGACGATCCCGCTGCATCGCATCGGGCTGCCCGAGGACGTCGCCGGCGCGGCGGTCTTTCTCGCGTCGGGCGACGCCGACTACGTGACGGGGCAGGTCCTGAACGTGAACGGCGGAAGCTACCTGGGCTAGTCGCCCCCGCGCCCCGCGCGAGAGCAGAGGCACTCAAGACATGGGCATCGACGGCACCCTCCTCGTCCTCGGCGCGAGCCGGGACCAGATCTTCATGATCGATACGGCCCGGGCCCTCGGCCTGCGGGTCGTCGCGATCGACATGGACCCGAAGTCCGAAGGCTTCGCCCACGCCGACGAGAGCGCCGTCGTGAGCACGCGCGACGTGCCCGCGATCCTCGACCTGGTCGACGATCTGCGCCTGCGAGGTCATCGGCTGGTCGGTGTCACGACGATGGGGAGCGACATCCCGGACGTGATCGCCGAGCTCTGCGCGGCGCTCGGCCTGCCGGGTCCCAGCCGCGAGACCGCCCGGATCGCCACCGACAAGACGCGCATGAAGATCCGCTTCCGCGAGCGCGGCATCCCGATCCCCTGGTTCGAGGAGATCGATCGCGTCGAGCGCCTGCGCGAGATCGTGGCCGAGCGCGGGCTCCCGCTCGTCGTCAAGCCGATCGATCGCTCGGGGTCCCGCGGCGTCTTCCTGCTCGAGGCGGGCTGCGATCTCGAGGCGCTCTTCGCGCGCTCGCTCGCGTTCTCCCGCGTCGGCCGCTGTCTCGTCGAGGAGTACCTGCCGGGGCCGCAGATCAGCACGGAGACGATCCTCTCCGGCGGCGTCGGGATCACCCCGGGCTTCGCCGACCGCAACTACGAGCTGCTCGAGCGCTTCCGTCCCCAGTTCATGGAGAATGGCGGCTGGGTGCCGAGCAGCGTCACGCCGGCGCAGCGCCGGCAGGTCGAGGACCTCGTCGTGCGCGCGTCGCTCGCCCTCGGCGTGACCGACGGCGTCACGAAGGGCGACGTCGTGTGGACGCCCGACGGCCCCAGGATGATCGAGATGGCAGCGCGGCTCTCGGGGGGCGACTTCTGCGAGAGCCTGGTCCCGCTCGGCACGGGGATCAACTACGTCGAGACCGCGATCCGGATCGCGATCGGCGAGCAGCCCGACCTCGGAGCGCTCGTGCCGACCCGCAACCGCTGCGTCGCGAATCGTTATTTCTTCGCCGATCCGGGTCGCCTCGTCCGGATCGAGGGGGTCGATGCGATCCGCGGCGAGCCGTGGCTGGTCAAGCTCGTCGTGCGTTACGGCGCCGGGGACGTGATCCCGCCGACGACGAGCCACGCAGAGCGCGCCGGCGTCTTCGTCGTCGTCGGCGACGACCGCGCCGAGGTCCAGGCCCGCATCGATCGCGTCTACCAGAGCGTCCGCTTCGTGGTCGAGTAGGCGCGGGCCCGCTCGCGTCAGCGCCGCTTGCGCGCCAGGATCCCGGCGGTCCGGCCGACGCCCGCTTGCGCCAGCGCACGGTAGAGACCCGCCAGCTCGTCGATCCGACCGGCCTCGATCAGCGCGCGCTCGAAGGCCATGCGACGGCCGTGGCAGGCGCTGCCGACCTCGGGATGGCCGACGTAGTCGTCCCCCATCAGCAGGAACATCTCGATCGGGAAGGAGGCGACGCGGTCGACCTCCTCGAGGCCGTGGCGCGCGAGCAGCGCCGCGAGGCTCGTGGCGTCGAAGTAGTTGAGATGGTGGTCGGAGGCGACCCACCAGGCGGATTTCCCGAGCTTCGTCCGCGCCGTCTCCTGCAGGACGTTGAAGTCGTTCGGGACCTCGACGAAGGCGACGCCGCCGGGCGCGAGGAGCGCCGCCATGCGCGCGACGCAGGCCTCGGGATCGAGGACATGCTCGAGGACCTGGGCGCAGTGGACCGCGTCGAAGGGCTCGCCGCCCTCCGTCCGCCACTCACGATCGGTCTCGAGGTCGAAGTCGAGCAGTCCGCCGCAGAAGACCTCGAGGCCGAAGCGCTCGCGGGCGTGGCGCGCGGCCTGGCGGGAGGGCTCGATGCCGAAGCCCTGCCAACCGTGCTGCTGGAAGTGGTCGAGCAGAAAGCCCCCCGAGCAGCCGACGTCGAGGATCCGCCGATCGCCGACCGCGACGTTCGGGAGCGCCGCCTCGATCATCCCGCGGCGGATCGACCAGATCGCGTCCCAGTAGGCGCGGTCTCGGGTGACGTCGTCGAGATAGGTCGCCTTGTCCTGCGCGTAGAACTGCTCGCCGTAGAGCGCGCGCTGGGACTCGGGGGTCGGCCGGGGCCAGACCTCCCAGTAGCCGCCCGCCGCAGCACGGAGCTCGGCGGGACCATGAAGGCCATCGATTGTGACGCGCGTCGCTTCGGACGCGGCCTGCGCGGACGATTCCGCCTCGAGCATGCTCCGTGGCGTGCGAACGACACGAGCGGGGCCGGGCGGGGCAGACTGCGCGAAGGGCGGGAAGAACATCGGGACCTCTCGCATCCGAGCGGGCGACGGGCCCGCCCCCCGCCGATGTCATGCTCCTTCCCGACTCGAAATGGATGGTTTCGAATCGAAACGAGACGGACGGGCGAGAGGCGATCCGAGGCGACGCGGCAGGGGGTACGCTCGTCCGGTGCAAATGCCGTGCCCCCGCTCGCCCCTTTTCGATCCGTCGATCTTCGCCACACTGTGCCTTTCACCCGGGAGATGGACTTGAACTTTCGACTCGCACGTTCGACCGGCTCGCCGAACTCCGGCGCTCTTGTGACCCTTCAGGAGAGCGTCTTCACGACCCTCTTCACGACCTTCCGATCGAGCCTGCTCCTGACCGCGACGCTTCTGATCGCGACGGGCACGCTTTGCGCGACGGACGCGTTCGCGGCCGAGCAGGGTTGGATCAAGGGCGATCTGCGGCTCAACGTCCGGACCGGCGGCGGCAACGAGTATCGGATCATCGGGACGGTCGCGACCGGCGACTCGGTCAAGGTCCTCGCCCGCGGAACGGATTGGATCCAGGTCCAGACCCCGGACGGGAAGGTCGGCTGGATCCCGGCGGGCTACGTCGAAGCGACCCCGCCCCCGTCGGCCCGCCTCGCGACCGCCGAGGCCGACGTCGCCGCGCTGAAGAGCGAGCTCGAGAAGCTGCGCACCGAGACGACCCAGCTGCGCGAGTCGAACGGCGCGCTCACGGCGAATGACGACGGCCAGAAGAAGGAGCTCGAGGCGCTGACCCTCGAGAACCTCCAGCTGCGGGCCGTCTCGCGTTATCAGGAATGGCTGACCGGCGCGGGACTGCTCGGCGGCGGCATGCTGCTCGGCGCCTGGCTCCACAGCCGCAGCGGCTCGCGCCGGGCTTCGTCCCGCATCCGGCTCTAGACGCGGCCGTCTCTCGTCCCATCCGTCTCGCGTCGCGGCCGCAGGGGCCGGGCCGCGCGGTCCGCAGCGGGCGGCGCTCGCGAGCAGCGACCTCACGCAGGGGAGCAGCATGGACTTCGAAGGCCTGAACATCGTCGACGACGTGAAGATGGGCATGGTCATGTCCGGATCCGATCGCGCGTCGGTCCTCGACCGCGCGAAGAAGATCGAGGCGAGCGGCCTCGATTCGCTCTGGGTCGGCGACCACATCGCGTTCCATATCCCCGTCGTCGAGAGCCTCTCGCTCCTCTCCTTCATCGCCGCCGCGACCGAAAGGGTCGAGCTCGCGACCGGCGTGCTGCTGCTCCCGCTGCGCAATCCGACGCTGACGGCGAAGATCACCGGGACGCTCGACATGCTCTCCGGCGGCCGCCTGATCCTCGGCGTCGGGGTCGGCGGCGAGTATCCGCCGGAGTTCGCGGCGGTCGGTGCGAACATCGCCGAGCGCGGGCCCCGGACGGACGAGGCGATCGAGATCATCCGCCGCCACTGGACCGAGTCGAAGGTCGAGTTCCACGGCCGCTTCCACGACTTCGGGCCGGTCAAGATCGAGCCGAAGCCGGTGCGCCCCGGCGGCCCGCCGATCCTCGTCGGCGGCCGCAAGGCCGTCTCGATGCGCCGCGCCGGGCGGCTCGGCGACGGCTACATCTCCCACATGTGCGACGTCGCGACCTACGAGGCGAACCTGCGCGCGATCGCGGGCCACGCCCGCGCGGCGGACCGGGCCGGCAAGCCCTTCCACACGGCGGCGCTGCTCTTCACCGTCCTCGACGACTCCTACGAAGCCGCCCACGACCGCGCCGCGAAGCTCCTCGGCATGATCTACAACACCGACTTCCGCGAGGCCTCGAAGCGCTACTGCCTGCTCGGCAAGCCGGAAGACTGCCTCGAGCAGCTGCGCAAGTTCGCCAGGGCGGGCTGCCGCCACTTCGTCCTCTCCGCGCTCTCGGATCCCGACGTGATCCTCGAGCGGGCGACGAAGGAGATGATCCCGGCGCTGCGCAGCCTGGCCTAGCTGGCCGCCCGGGCGTACATCCCGACGAGCACGCCGATCGCGAGCACGAAGCCGAGCACGCCGGAGACGACGGCGATCCAGCCGGCGCGGTGGTGGAGGCGGACGGCCTGCGGGTCGGCGTCGGGGTCGCGCGCGTCCCGGGTCACGATGCGCGTCCCCTCGAGCCGCCCCGCCTGGACCCAGGCGACGGCCCCCGCGACCAGCATCGCGAGCACGCAGAGCTCGTGGCAGCGCAGGACCCAGAGGTCGACCTGCGCCCAGACCGACATGTCCTCGCGTCCGATGAGGACGAGCTTCCCGACGTAGGAGAGCAGGAACGCGACGACGAGCCACGAGGCGAGCTTCATCGCCCGGCGATGACGCGCGATCTCGCCGCGATGCGCGAAGCGCACGCCGACGATCGCCGCCAGGCAGACGACCCCGAGGTTGACGAGGGCCGCGGTCCAGAAGAGCAGTCCGGGATTCATGACGGGGTGATGCCTGCTTCCGTTCTCGCGCCGAGCGCCGACCGGCGCGACGGGCGCCCAGCGTAGCGAAGCGGGCCGCGGATCGGACCCGCCGCCGGGCCGCGCTCCGACCTCGACACGTTCCGATATCCCCTGCCCCCGAGCCCCGTCTGGACTTCCGATGGCGTCGACGCCCCGGGCCGGGCCCGTGTCGCTGCGCCCCAATCGCTCGCCCCGCGAGCCGAAAGAAGGAAGCCCGACATGAAGACCCTCGACTCCGCCGACCGGCTCCGACCGCAACCCCTCCCGCCGCTGCGCCGCTCGACAAAGCTGCTCGTCACGGCCGCCACCGCCCTGATGGCGGTCCTCGCCCTCGCCACGACCGCCGACGCCGTCGTCCTCCAGGTCAACTCGATCGCCGATACCAGCGACAACAACTGGGGCGACAGCCTCTGCTCGACCGGCGCCATCGTCGTCGACCCGAACCTCGGGCCGCGGGCCGAGTGCACGCTGCGCGCGGCGATCGAGGAGGCGAACGCCTGGCCGGGGCGCGACGAGGTCCGCTTCGTGAGCAGCCTGCTCTACGACGTGAACGGTGTCGCCTGGTTCAATCCCGCGACCGACTACCAACCCATCACGGAACCGATCGAGATCGACGGCACGACCGCCCCGTCCTACGACCCCGCTCGGACGCCCCGCGTGGTCCTCGTCGAGAACGGCGGGTCCTACGGCCTGAACCTGCTTCCGACGGCGGATGGCTCGACGATCCGCGGGCTGACCTTCGGCGGCTTCTTCTACGGCATCTACCTGAACGGGACCGACGGCGTCTGGATCGATCGCTGCGCCTTCGGCGTCCACGACCACGTCGACCCCTACATGTTCCGCAACGCGAACGGCGTCGGGATCCACGTGAACATCCAGGCGACCAATACCTGGATCGGCGCCAAGGTCCAGAACGGCGCCTTCGTCGGCCTCGGCAACACGATCTCCGGCAACGGCGTCGGGATCGAGAACGCCGGGACGAATACCCACGTCGTCGGCAACAAGATCGGCACGGACCCGACGGGGACGCGCCGCGAGGCGCGCGTCGGGGCCCTCGGCCAGCTCTTCACCCTCGGCAATACCGCCGACGGCATTCGGGTCGAAAACGGCGTCGGCCTCGAGATCGGTCGTGTGCTCGTGACCGGCACGCTGCCGAACCTGTCTTTCGTCGCGAAGGGCAACCTGATCTCGAACAACGGCGGCCACGGCATCGACATCGTCGAGACCTCGAATCAGCCGACGCTGCCCGGCATGACGATCGTCGCGAACCAGATCGGCACCGACACGACGGGCCTGCTCGACTTCGGCAACGCGCTCTCGGGCATCTACGTCTCCGACGCCGCCGCGGACCTCGTGATCGGCAACCTTCTGCCCGGCGGCGCGAACCGCGTCGCCGGCAACGACGGCGACGGCATCGAGACGGGGCTCGGCGGCGTCGGCGATACGGTGATCGAGGGCAACTTCGTCGGCGTCGCCGCGGACGGCATCAGCCCGCTCCCGAACGGCTTCCAGGGCATCCGCCTCGACGGCGGCGATCCGGTCCGCGTCGAGGCCAACGTCGTCGGCCATTCGCCCAATCACGGCATCCTGATCGGCAACGATCCGCTCCAGAGCGTCGGGACCGTCCGCGTGATCGGCAATTTCGTCGGCATGAACGAGAGCGGCGACGCGCTGCCCAACGGCCTCTCCGGCATTCGCGTCGAGGAAGGCGACGTGACGATCCGCGACAACTCCGTCGGCAACGGCCAGACGGGCATCGCGATCGCCGAGGGCGCGAGCCTGATCGACGTCTTCTCGAACTACGTCGGAACCGACGCCCTCGGCCGCGACCAGGGCAACAGCGGCGCCGGCATCCTCGTGACGAGCACCGTCGGCGGCAACGAGATCGGCGCCCTCGGCAAGGGCAACGTGATCGGCTGGAACGGCGGCAGCGGCATCCTGATGGACCAGGCCGCGAACGCGAACCTCGTCGTCGCGAACAAGATCGGCGTCCACCCGAACGGCATCCCGATGCCGAACGAGAACCACGGCATCCGGATGCGCGCGGGCGCCGGGACCTTCCCGGCCGTGATCGGCTCGGACCTGACGACCTCCTCCCTCGATTTCGAGGAGCGCGCCAATCGGATCGCCTACAACGTGCTCGATGCGATCTCGATGCAGGACGGAACCGAAGCGGCGATCCGCGGCAACCGGATCACGAACAACGGGAGCTTGTCGATCGACCTGAACGAGAACGGGAACACGCCCAACGACTTCGGCGACGCCGACCTCGGCGCGAACCGGCTCCAGAACTCGCCCGAGCTCGATCCGGTCCGCACGCGGGTCGATCCGGTGACGGGCGAGCTCCTGGTCGAGTACCGCGTGACCTCGGACGTGGGCAACGCCGCCTATCCGCTCACGATCGACTTCTATCTGGCCGACCCGACGGGCCTGCAGCCGCTGACCTATCTCGGCAGCGACAGCTACCCGGCGGCCGAGGCGCATCTGCAGCGGCGGGTGCAGTTCACGCCGGTCGTCCCGATTCCGGTCGGGCTGCAGAACATCGTCGCGACGGCGACCTCGGCGCTCAGCGAGACGAGCGAGGTCGGTGCACCGGTCGCCGTGCCCGAGCCGGGCCTGGCCGCGGGGCTGGCCGCGGGGCTCGTCGGGCTGCTCGGCTTCACGAGGCGGGCTTCGCGCTCGGCCTGACGCGGCCGGGGCGGCGATCCGAACCGGATCGCCGCCGCCGCGCGCCGACGCGAAGTCCCGGCCGCCTGCTCCGCGCCGCACGGAGCAGGCGGCCGCTGCGTCGGTCTCCCGATCGGGCGCCCGCCGGCGCCCCCCGCGATAGACTCGCGGGCATGTCGAGCCTCTCGAAGCTCTGGCTGGTCGTCATCGCCGAACCGGATGCGCCGGTCGCGGAGGTCGATTGGTTCGCCGAGCTCGAGGCCCTCGGCCGCGGCGACGTCGCTGCGCTGGCCCGGATCCGCCGCCTCGTGACGAGCCAGCTCGCCCGCATGGGCGCCTACGCGGCCCGCGAGGCCTGGGACGATCTCGCCCAGGAGGTCGTCGTCCGCGTCTGGCGCGCCCATCGCGACGGCCGGGTCCGCGAGGCGAGCGCGCTTCCCGGCTTCGTGCGCACGACGACCCGCAACGCCTTCATCGACTGGACCCGCAAGCACGGCCGCGAAGTCGACCTCCCGGACGAGGCCGTCGTCGCGAACGCCGACGCCCAGGGCGAGCGCCCCCTCGACCCCGCCATCCAGCAGGCCCTGCGCAACGCCCTCTCGACCCTCTCCGACCGCCATCGCGAGGTCGTCGAGCGCATCTACCTCGAGAACCTGAGCTACGACGAGACCGCGGCCGCGCTCAATCGGCCCCGGGGCACGATCAACCGCCTCCAACGCGAGGCGATCCTCGCCCTGCGGGCCCAGCTCCTCTCGGGGGACCGATGACGCGCGCGGATTTCCGAGCGAGCGGCGATATCGCAAACGCCCCGGCTCCGTCTGATCCGACAGGGGGCTGGCTCGCCCGCATGCCGCGGCGACCCGGGAGAGGGAGCGATCGGCCATGAGCGAGCGCGACGAAGCAGGACTGCGCCGATTGAAACGGGACCTCGACGAAGCCGACTGGCCCGCGCCCGAGCTGCTCGCGCGTTATGCGACCGAGCCCAATCGCCTCTCGGAGCTCGAGAAGCAGACGGTCGAGCGCGCACTGGCCGCCTCGCCGCTCGTCGCCGACGAGCTCGCGACGCTCCGCGGCTTCGACTTCGCGAAGCTCGACGCCGATCGGCGCCCCGGGACCGAAAGCGCCGGCATCCCGCTCGCGGACGGACTCGCTTCGCCGGCCGGGCTCGCGGGCCTCGTGCGCCGCTGGCTCGCGCGACCGCCCGTCTGGGCCGCTGCCGCGGCGCTCCTCGCGCTCACCTTCTGGCTCGCCCAGGCCCAGCGCGGCGATGCGCCGACCGCGCCGACGGCCGATCCGACGAACACGACGCCGCAGCTCGTCGAGAACACCCCCGAGCCGGCGGCGGAGTCCGGCCCGGAGCCGACCGAGATCGACCCCAGCGGCGGTGCCCGTGACGGCTCGGGGACGCAGATCGTCGCCGAAGCGGCGGGCCGGCCGAGCGAGGCCCCGACCGAGTCCAGGAATCCGGCGCCGACCCCGACGCCGTCGCCGCGCGGTGAGGCGGCCCCCGACGCGAGCGCGGCGCAGGGCGAGATCCTGCTCGCGATGGCGATGCCCGACTATCGACCGGCCTATGGCGTCGAGTCGATGGCGCAGGGCGAATGGATCGTGCGCGGGGGCGACGACGCGCCGGCGCGGATCACGGTGCTCGCGCCCGATCACGTCGTCCGCGCGTGCAGCCCCGGACCGATCCTCCACTGGTCCCTCGACCGCGTGCCAGGCTCGGGCGATTTCTTCCTGACGATCGTCGACGCGCAGGACGAGCCCGTCGTCCTCGATCGCAGGCTCGCGCGCCCGGCTCGGCCGGGTCTGCAGCGCACGGACCTCGCGGCGCTCGGGATCGCGCTCCCGAGCGGCGGAACGCTTCGCTGGTCGATCGCCCTGCGCGAGGACGAGGCGTCGCCGCCCGGGACCTTCGACTTCGGCTGGCTCCGCGTCGAGGTTCCGGACGCCGCGGCGGCGGACCCGTCGACCCGCGGCGACGCGTCCCGCTCCGCCGACTATGCGGCGCTCGGTTGTTATGCGGAGTCCCTCGAGGCGGCGCTCCGGGCGCGCGCGAGCCATCCGAAGGATCCGGCCCCCGAGCGCGCCGTCGAGGCCCTCGCCCGCCGCGCCGGCTTCGATCCCGCCCTCGCCCGGGAGTGACGCCCCGCGCGACTTCTCAGAGCCAGCCGTTCACCAGCAGGAACGCCGACCAGTAGATCGGATGCCGGAAGCGCGGCTCGGCGAGCAGGGCGCGCTGGGCCCGGCGCAGCGCCTCGGCCCGGCTCACCCCCGGCCGCCCGAGCTCGCGATAGAAATGCCCGAAGAGCTGCATCGTCGCCTCGTCGTGGACCTTCCAGAGGCTCGCGATCGCGCTGCGCGCCCCGGCCTGGACCGCGACGCCCGCGAGCCCGAGCACCGCGCGCTCGTCGCCGATCGCGGTCTCGCAGGCCGAGAGCACGAGCAGCTCGAGGGGCCGGCCCGTGCGCGGCCGCGTGCGTCCGATCCACTCGCCGAGCTCGGCCATGCCGATGCGCCCGTCCTGGGCGAGCAGGAAGCTCTCGCTCGCCCGCGCATCGAAGCGGCCGTGGGAGGCGACGTGGACGACGTCGTAGGGCGCGGCCTCGAGCTCGGCGGCGAGGACCGAGCGCGTGAAGGCGGCGTCGAGGCGGTGAGCCCCGGGAAAACGCGCCGCCGCCGCCTCGAGCTCGCGCGCCGCGAAGGGCAGCGGCGAGAAATCTTCGACGGCCTCCGTCAGCCCGACGGCGAGCAGCCGTGTCCGGCGCGGATCGAGCGGCTCGGGGGGCAGGATGTGGAGCGAGGGCAGGGTCGCGAGGGCGACGTCCTCGATGAGGAAGCGGCCGACCCGCGCATCGAAGAGCGCCGCGAACGGGATCTCGCGCAGCACGCCGGTCGGTACGACGACGAGCGTCGGAGCCGCCCCGTTCATCGCCCTGCGCGCTTCGTCGAGGGGCGCGATCAGCGCCTCGAAGAGCCGGGCGGCCGCCGCCCGATGGCGCGGCCCCGTCGGATCCTGGAGCGCGCCCCGCAGCGCGCGGACCGAAGCCACGAGCTCCGCCGGTCGGATCGGCGCAATCCTGCGCGCGAGGCGACCATTCTGGCCCACGATCAGCTCGACGCGATCCTCCAGGATCACCGGATAGAGCAGCAGCGTTCCAGGCAGGCGCTCGGGCGTCGTCGTCGCGAGATCTGCCAGACAGGCATCGCCGAAATAGACGCTCAGCTCGGCGAGCTTGAGCGCCTCGAGCAGCTCGAGGACCTCGCGCAGGCGCGCCTGCTCGGCGTCCGCCTCCGCATCGGGAGCGCCGTCGGACGCGTCGCGCCCGACCCCGCGCGCGAGCAGCAGCCCCGCGAGCCGCTCGTGGATCGGCCGCGCGCGAGAGAGATAGTCGGCGGCGTCGAGCTGGGAACGCCAGCGCTCGAGGATCCGGCGGGCGCGCGAGAGACTGCGAATCGCTTCGCGCTCGTCGCCGAGTCGCGCGCGCGCATGCAGCGCTTCCGCGGCGAGGTGGGCCTCCCAGGTCTCGGCGCTCTCGGGCACGAGCCGGGCCTGGTCGACGAGCGCATCGACCTGCGCCGAGGCCCCGCCCGCGAGGGCGAGCTCCGCGCCATACACGAGGGCCCAGGCGCGGGGACCGGGCAGCTTGCGCTTCTCGGCCGCGTCGGCGATCCGCGCGAATTCCGTGGCGAGCGTCGGCGCCGACGCGTCGATCCGAGCGCCCGCGCGAGCGGGCAACGCCTTCTCCGGCGCCGTCCCGCCCGCTGCCAGCATGCGCGTGCGCAGGACATGAAGCTCGAGGGCCAGCCGATCGGGCGCCGAAGGCGGCAGCGCTTCGACGAGGGACTGGGCCGCCTCGATGCGCACCGCCGCCTCCCCGTCCCCTTCGAGCACGGCGCGGCGCGCGGCGTTCGCGGCGCGCCGAACGACGGACGAAGCGACCGCGGCGTCGGATTCGGTTGCGGTTGCGGTTGCGACTTGGGCTTCCCCCTCGACTTCGGTTGGGGCTTCGGATTCGGAGCGAGCGGGCGAGCCGGCCGAGAGCAGGAACGCCGGCGTGATCGCCAGCAGGACCGCGATCCGAAGCCCCGAGCGGCCGAGCGTCGTGACGCGCCGCGGCCCGAGAAAGCGCCGTTCAGAAGACATTCCACACCACCTCGAAATACACGCCCTCTCCTTGCAATCCGCCGGCCTTCGGCTCGGCGTTGCGGAAGCGATGGGCCCAGGAGATCTCCGCCGAGAGCGCGGGCGTGATCGCATGGCGAAGCGCGACGCCGAGACTCGGGAGCGTCTTGTCGGGGCTCGTCGTCCGGCGCCGATCCCAGGCGCGCCCGACATCGACGAAGGGCGCGAGCGTCGTGCGGGGCTCGCCGAAGCGCGAGCGCAGGATGGGGATGCGCAGCTCTGCTGAGGCGGCGAAGCCGTTGTCGCGGACGAGCTGGTTCTCGCGGTAGCCGCGGACGCTCTGGCCCCCGCCGACGGCGAATTGCTCGACGGCGACCAGCGGGTCGTTCGCGAGCTGGAGATCGAAGCGACCGACGAGCTGGAGATCGTCGAGGAGCGGGAGCCGCTCGATCCGGGGCAGGCGCTCGAGCCATTGCAGCTGGAGCAGCCAGCTCACGAACTCGCCGTCGCGGTCGCTCGTGCGACGCTCCTCGGTCGCGCCGAGGACGTCGAGGCCGACGGAGAGCGTCGAGCGCAGGCCGCCGCGCGGCTTCGGCCGCGGTGGACCAGCTCCTGGCTCAGGCGCAGGACCGAGACGGTCGGCTCGCAGTCGACGAGGTCCGCCTGGAAGCAGTAGTCGACGCCGAGCAGCTGCGAGCCGCCTCGGCGCCAATCGCCCACGAGCTCGAGGGAGGCCTCGAGACCCGGGGACCAGTAGAGCGGTTGGTGGAGGCCGAGGGCGATCGACTCGAAGTGGCCCGCGATGTCGGCCCCCTCGAAATCGCCTTCGACGATCTCCGCCTCGCCCCGGCGATAGGCGACGAAGGCCCGGGTCGATCGGACGACGAAGGGCACGTCCCAGCGCAGCCCGAAGTCGCGGATTCCCTCGGAGACCTGGCCCTGGAGCACGAGGCGATCGCCGAAGCCGGTCAGGCTCGAGTTCGCGAGGGAGAAGAGACCGCCCGGGCTGCCGACGCTCGGAGAGCGGTGGTTCGAGAAGCGGGCCGAGGCCGACCAGGGCGAGCGCTCCTCGACCTCGAGGAAGAGCCGCTGGCGGCCGGGGCCGATCCGCTCGAGAACGGCCGAGATCTTCTCGACGCCGGGCTCCGCCTGCAGCCGCTCGAGGGCACGGTAGAGCGTCGGAACGTGGAGGGGCGATGCAGTCGCCCGCGCGAGAAAAGCGCGGTAGTACGCGGGCCAGCGCGAGACGGCGCCGCGGACCTCGATCGCCTCGACCGAGCCTTCGTGGATCCGCAGCTCGATCCGGCCGCCCGCGAGGTCCTGGTCCGGCAGCTCGACCTCGGCGGCGCCATGGCCAGCCTCGGCATAACGCGTACGGACCGCCTCGACCAGCTCGAGCAGATCCGCCGTCGCGAGCGGGCGGCCGCGGAAGGGGGCCAGCAGCTCCGCCTGCGCATCGGCGTCGAGGATCGTCGAGCCGACGAGCACGAAGTCGCTCGGCTCGATCGCGAGCGGGGGCGGGAGGGGAGCGGGGGCGGGTGTGGATTCAGGTACGGGCGCGTCCCCGAACGCAATGCCGGCACAGGAGGGGATCAGCGCGACGGCGACCAGCAGGCTGGCCGCGAACCGCTGCGCGGGGGTGGACCTAACGCGCGGGACAGGCATCGCGATCCTGTCCCGAAGCCGGCGCGCCCGCGCCCGCCCGCCGGAGCCGCCTCAGCCGGATCGACCTCCGCCGGCTCCGGGAGCAGCCGCTCGGGCGAATCGACGGCGACGGGCGCAGCGGTCCGAGCGAAGGTCCCGGCCGTCGAGCGCGGCCCCACGCAGGAGCCGACGACGATGCCGTCGTCGGTCCGCGGCACGGCGGCCAGACGCCCGAGCTCTTCGGGGAGGTTCGTGTCGGGCGTCGCGCGCACGACGACGCCCGAGACGCCGAGGGCGGCCCGCGCTTCGACGACGCTGTCCGTCGATTGAAGCAGACCCGCCCCGGCGCGCAGCGTCACATTGCCGGCGTCGGCGTTCGTACCGTCGGCGTTGGCCGTCACGAGCGCGTCGGCGAGCACGAGGGCCTGGGTGTCGAGCACGACGTCGCCGCCGCGGCCCGAGGCGGCATCGACGTTGGTCGTCACACTCGAGTCGACGAGGCTGATGCCGCGGGTCGCCTCGATCCGGACGTCGCCGCTCTCGGGCCGCGCCGAATCCGTCGCGATCCGCGCGCCCTCGACGAGCACGCGATCCCCCGCGACGAGCACGATGCCCCCCGCCGTCGGCGGATCGCCGGGGAGCCCCGGACCCGGCAGCGGAACCGGCGCCTCGGAGACGATCTCGGCGCCGCCGCGTACGCGCAGCCGCCCGCCCGCCGCGAGGCGCACGTCGCCCGTCTCGCCGACGTCCGATGCGATCGCCGAGACGCGACCGCCGTCGAGCTCGAGCTCGCCGACCGTCTCGACGTCGATCCCGCCCGCGCGCCCGGTGCCGACTGTCGTCGAGTTGATCTGCGCCCCGTCGTCGACGACGAGCGAGCCCGCGCGCACGACGATGCGACCGCCGTCGCCGGTGGCGCCCGAGCCGAAGGCGCTGCCCGAGCGCGCGAAGAGGCCCGAGGGCTGATCGAGGCCGAGCCTGCCGGACAGGACGAGCTCGTCGCGCACGTCGAGGACGAGATCGCCGGCGTCGCCCGCCCCCTCGGTCGAGGTCGAGATCTGCGAGCCGCCATCGACGCGGACGGAGTCGGCGACGACCTCGACTGCGCCGCCGGGGCCGGTGATGGGCGCAGCGCCCTGCGGCACGGGCGAGACGGAGCCGGTCCCGATCGCCGAGCTCCCGCCGAGCTCGAGGCGGCCGACCTCGATCCGCAGATCGCCGCCGACCGCGTCCGTCGTCGAGCCCGCCGTCACGCTCGCCTGCCCGAGCAGCGAGAGCGAGCCGGCATCGATCGTAACGTCGCCGCCGGCGCCCTCGTCGTTCGTGACGCTCAGGATCCGCGCGCCGTCGACGAGCTCGATCGATTCCGCCGTGACGGCGACGTCGCCGACGGCGCCGATGGCGGTCGCCGTCGACGCCTGCGACTCGCTGAAGACGAGCGCCCCGTCGGCGAGTCGAATCGTCCGCGCGCGCAGGTCGATGTCGCCGCCCGCCCCCACGGCCCGCGTCAACGATCGGATCCGGCTGTTGGCGCCTTCGATCCGCAGGGAATCGACGTCGATCTCGAGGCGACCCGGGAGCCCGCTGCCGCGCGTGCTGGAGATCTCCACACTGCCCGCGTCGGCGATCTCGAGGCGCCCGGCGCGGATCCGCAGCGAGCCGGGCCCGAAGGTCCGCCCGCTCAAGGATTCGATCTTCGCGAACGAGCCGGTCAGGGATACGCGATCGGCCACCGCCACGTCGATCGCCATCGAATCGGCCCCCGCTGCGCCGTCGCCGCCGGCGAGCAGAGTACCGTTCACGACGACGAGCTCCCCGCCGCGAATCACGATCCGCCCCTGATCCGGATTCGGCGACTGCGTCGTCACGGTGAACGCGGCCGCCGTGCCGGCATCGATCTCGATCCGCCCGCCCTCTGCCGTGCCCGGCCCGAGCGCCGCGTCGCGCAGATCGAGGGGCACGTCGATCGCCCGCGCCCCCACGGCGCCGAGCTCGAGAGTCGCCTGCTCCGCGGCGATCAGCCCCGGACCGCGGGCCGTGACGTCGCGGGCGACGAGCGACACGACCGACGCGTCGCGGGCGCCCCCGACGTCGTCCGAGATCAATCGTCCCTCGATCCGCACGTCGCCCGACGGGCTCCCATCGAAGCGCAGCAGGCTCGGCGCGGAGGCTGCGGCCGGGAGCGGCGCCGCGGCGTCGCGGGCCGAGAAGAAGCCGCCATCCGCGAAGCCGACGCCGCTCGCGGTCGAGACCCGAAAGGCCCCGTTCATGTCGATGCGCGTATCGCCGCCGAAGAGCACGCCCGCCGGATTCACGAGGAACAAGTCGGGCCCCGCGCCCCCACCGATCGCGCTCACGCGCACCTCGCCGTCGATGCGCGAGAGATCGCCGCCCGTGACCCGCGAGACGATCGCGTCGACGTCGGCGCCGGGGCGGAACTCCGCGGCGTGGGCGGCCGGGACGTCGAAGCGCTCGAAGCTGTAGAAGAGGTTCGTCTGGCCCCCGTTCGAGACGGTGGCCCCTCGATCCGGGTCGATCTGCCAGGTCGTGCCGCCCGGATCGAGGGGCGCCTCGCCCGCCGCCGTCAGCGTGTCGTCGAAGACGACCTGGGCCCGTGTCGGTCCGGGCAGTCCCGTGACGAGCACGGCGAGCGCGAGCTCGCAGCCCGCGACGATCGGAGCCCGCCCCGCGCGCACCGTCCCGCGGCGCGACTCAGTCGACTGCGGCATCGCAGCGCGGCACGGGATTCGCGCTCAGCCCCTGCAGCGCGCGATCGAGCACGACGGCGTCGGCGGCATCGCAGGCCGTATCGCCGTTCACGCTGCAGAGCTTCTCGATGCTCGGGTCGTCGGCGTGCATTCCGACGAGATGTTCGCGGATCAGCTGGAGGTCGGGAACCAGCGGGATCCCACCCTTCCCAAACTCTGGCGTGCTCGCCGGCTGGACCCGCCCCGAGCCATTCGCGTCACCGCATTCGCAGGCGTTGCCGTGGCCGTTCGGCGCGGTCGAGGCGAAGCCGCCGTCGTCGGACTGGTCGGCGTTGGCGGTGAAGGGACAGTTGTCGACGGGGTCGGTGAAGCCGTCGCCATCGAGATCGTCGCCCGAGTTGAAGACGATCGTCTCGTAGACCGCCGCGCCGTCGAGGGCCTCGACCACGGCCTCGGCCGTCTGATAGGGCTGCGGGCCCATCGGCGACGCCGCATCGTGGTAGGCGAGATCGAAGAAGCCGTCGCGGACGAGGATCGGCGGCGCCCCGGGCGTCGCCGGCGGCGAGCCGTTCGTCACGATGCCGACGCAGGCGTCGCGGTTGATGTAGGGGTTCAGCACGTTGACGCCGCTGGTCCCCGGTGCGCCGCCTTCGATCGGCGTGTAGAGCGTGTCGGCCAGGAGATCCCCGGACGACGCCGCGAGGGGGGCCCCGGGTGAAGGTCACGTTCTCGTCGACCCACTCGGGATCGATACCGACCTCCCCCTCGCAGTCGCGCCGCCCGTTGCCCGTCGGACCGTCGAGACAATCGTCGAGGAAGAGCGTCGGATAGTCTGCGGCGACGGGGCCGAGCAGCCCGAGCGTGATGCGGTGCATGTAGGTATCCGTCGTATTCGCGACGCAGACGTCCCATTCGACCGCCGTCGTCGAGGTCTCGCCGGCTGAGGGCTGCAGGCGGATCTCGGCCTCGACGGGCACCGGGCCCTCGAGTCGATAGGCGAGGCTCGTCTGGTCGGCACAGGCGCCGCCGGCTTCCTGGGCCTGACACCAGCCCTCGTCGATCACGTCCTCGAGCGAGAAGGACGCGACGGCGCCCGGACTCATTCCGAGCGGCAACGTGGCGCGAACCCGTCCGAGCGGGACGTTCGTCTCGAACGGCGTACAGAGCGGGGGGCCGTTCTCAGGGGACTGCAGCGACACGAAGATCACGTCGGAGCGAAACGATCCGGGGGGTACGCCTCCAAGCGGCCCCCCGAATGCGCCGGAGCGCGTGCCATCGACACTCGCGCCGAGCATGATCCCGGGACCCGTACAGCCCGGGCCCGTCGGTGCACCCGGAGGCGCGGCGACGAGCGGGGGCGCCTGACAATTGCCGCCGAAGTCGAAGGCCGTCGGGCCCGGCGGCACCCAGATGCCGACGATGATCGAGCGGAGGGCCTTGGTGCCGCAATCGAGCCTGAGGGTCGCGAGCTGCGCCTTGCCTTCGTCCGGAACGGGCTGGAAATCCCGGATCAAGCGGAGGCTGGCGGGCTCGCAGGCGTTGCCCTCGCCGTCGCCATCGGCGTCCAGCTGGTCCAGATTGGGGACATAGCGGCAATTGTCACAGACGTTGCCGATGCCGTCCGCATCGTCGTCGCGCTGGGCCGCGTCGAACTTCGCGGGGCAGTCGTCGTAGTCGTCGGGGACGCCGTCGCCATCGCCGTCGAGGGGAAGCCAGGTCCCTGACAGCGCTTCGACGGCGTCGATGTCGGCCCCGACCGCGGGACCGTTCGTCGGCCCCTGGCCGACCTCGTCGTTGATCCGGACGTAGAAGAGCCGATCGCTCTCATCGAAGCCGAAGGCGTCGAGGTCGATCGATTGCGTTCCGCCCGCGACGGCGCCGACGTTCGTGAAGGCCGTTCCGTTGGCGCTGACCGCGATGAAGCTGCCCTCGAGGTCGGCATCGGCTTCATGGATGCGCAGATCCGGCAGCGCGTCGCCGCTTCCGGTCAGCACGTTGTCGTCGAAGCGGACCGTGAGCCTCCCGCCGGCGCCGAGGGAGACGGTCTGCAGATCCGGCGCCCCGAGGCTGCGGGTCGGATCGAGATTCGCGGTCGCAGGCTCGCCCCCGGCGACGATCGGCGTGAAGCCCGCGACGGAGTCGGCGAAGGAATCGGCCGACGACTCGTAGAGGATCTCGTCGACGGCGATGTCGTCGCCGTCGGCGGCGTCCTCGTCGAGCTCGATCGCCTTGATCGGCGCGTCGCCGACCTCGATCACGTAGCCCACGAATCCGTCCGAGCCGGGCGGCGTCCCGCCGCCGGGCATCGTGAAGCTCGTGATGACGCCGCCCTTCGCGTCGAGGAAGCGGACGGTCTCTCCGGCCGCCGACACGTTCCCGAGGATGCGGAGCCCCGCCGCCAGCATCGGCACGTCGAAGACGATGCGCAGATCGTCGTTGCCCCGGGCGCCTGCGCCCTGGAGCGTCCCGCCCGGATGCAGCGCCGGATCGCCGACGAGCCCCGGATCCGCGACGAGCAGCGTCCCCGGCAGGCCGAGCGGCACGCCCGCGAGCCACGCGAGATCGACGTCGGCCACGAGCGCGAGCGAGCGCAGGGTGAGCGGGCCGAGCCGATCGTCCTGCTGCAGCGCCGCGAAGCCCTGCGCCGAGCGGGGCACCGCCTCGAAGCCGAGCCGCTCGGGCGGCGAGCCCAGCGCCGACACCGCGGAGCTGAAGGTCGCGAGATCCGTGAACTGGCCCGCGACGGCGCCCCGCGGCGCCGCGGCGACCGCACACGTCGTCACGGACGACGCGATCAGAAGCGCCCCGATCGAACGGCGACCCGCGACGCGCCGACGCGCCGCGAACGCGAGCAGCATCGCGAGCCCGCTCGCCAGCCCCGCGCCCCAGCCCGGCTCGGGAAGCGCGAGCGCGATGGGCGTGTGGTCCCGGACCGAGAGGACCTGCAGCTTCGCCGAGACCGACTGGCTCTCGGGGAGCAGCTTCAGGTCCCCCGCCGTGGCCCCCACCAGAAGGGACACGTTCCCGAGATAGAAGGGCGTTTGCGCCTGATCGATCGCGGGACCGAGGCGGTTGATGCGCAGGATGCCCGTCGCGGGATCGAGATGGTGGATCAGGCCGGGGACACCGTTCGGTTGGAACTCGACGATCGACACCCCGCCGCTCGCCTGCAGCGCGAGGGTGAAGCCGCAGATCTCGTCGCCTTCGCCGTCGACGCAGACCTCGTCCTGGGCCACGTTGGTCGCGACCGTCCCGATCTCGAGATAGAGATCGAGGGTCCTCGGACCGCTCGCGAGACCGATGATGCCCGTATCGGAGTGGTCCGGTTTGGTCGAGTGGTAGACGAGGGGCGGCTCGGCGGCGCGCACCGCAGGCGCGAGAACGAGCGGGAGCGCCCCCCACGCGACGAGCAGGACGAGCAGGCGCACACGCATCCGGGCGGTTCGCATCGGGGCAGCCTCCTCTCGCGAATTCCATTCTATCGGGGCGTCCCGGGGTGTCGCTCGCCCGGGCCGGGAATTCTCGATGGAAAGACGTGGTCGGAGGCGGGCCGATATCGCCGGCGCCGAATCCCGGGCCTCCCGGTCGATCGGGCAGGGATTGCCCCGCCCGGCGCAAGCCTGCGCGAAAACGGGAGCGAAGACCGGGCCTTCCGACGGAGGCTGCCGGGGCGCGAGGGCGCGGGCGGCTCGGCCGGGTTGGCGCGGCACGGGTCGGAGTTTCGGGTAGGATCGCCTCCATGACGGTGCTCGCCATTCTTCCCGCTCGTTATGGCTCGACCCGGTTCCCGGGCAAGCCCCTCACGCCGATCGCCGGCAAGCCCATGATCCAGCACGTCTGGGAGCGGACGCGGCAGGCGAAGCGCGTCGACGCCGTCGCGATCGCGACCGACGACGAGCGCATCCGCGACGCATGTCTCGCCTTCGGCGCCGAGGTCGAGATGACCTCCTCCGATCATCCGACGGGCACCGACCGCCTCGCCGAGGTCGCCGCCCGCCGCGACCACGACGTCATCGTCAACGTCCAGGGCGACGAGCCGCTGATCGAGGGCTTCGTCGTCGACGCCGCGGTCGACGCGCTGCTCTCGCCGCCGTCGTCTTCCTCGGCCGCGGCTTCTTCGCCGGCCGCCTCGATGGGTCATCCGACCGCCTCGATGTCGACGATCGTCCACCGCGCCGAGCCCGAAGCCTACGACGACCCGAACCGCGTCAAGGTCGCGGTCGATCGGCACGGCTTCGCGCTCTACTTCTCCCGGGCCGCGATCCCCTATCGCCGCAAGGACACGGGCGTCGCCCCGCTCCAGCACGTCGGGCTCTACGTCTATCGCAAGGCCTTCCTGCTCGAGTTCGTGCAGTGGCCGCGCACGCCCGCCGAGCAGGCCGAGGAGCTCGAGCAGCTGCGCGCCCTCGAGAACGGTCATCGCATCCGTGTCGCGGAGATCGAGGGCTGGACGAGCGTGCCGGTCGACGTGCCCGCCGACGTGGCGCGGGTCGAGGCGGCGCTGCGGACCGTCGGCGCGGACCGGAGCCGCGCGCGATGAGCGCGCGCATCACCCAGGACACGGTCCGCGAATGGGGCCGGCGTTATTCGAACTGGGGCCGCTGGGGCCCGGACGACGAGAAGGGCGCCCTCAACTTCATCACGCCCGCCCGGATCCTCGCGGCGACCGCCCTGCCCCGGCGCGGACAGGTCGTCTCCTGCGCCCTCGCCTTCGACGAGCACGGACCCCAGAACGGATTCGGCGGCCGCCACAATCCGATCCACTACATGCTGTCCCACGGCGGCGACGCGCTCGCGGGCGCCCAGGACTATCTGCCGGGCGGGTTCCGTTATGCGGATGACGCGGTGACGATGCCGCTGCAGTGCGGGACGCAGTGGGACTCGCTCGCCCACGTCTACTACGACGGCAGGATGTACAACGACCGGGACATGCGGCTCGTCACGAGCCGCGGCGCCGCGAAGAACGGCATCGAGGCCGCACGCCACGGCGTCGTCGGGCGCGGGATCCTGCTCGACTTCCCGCGTCATCTCGGCGTTGCCTGGCTCGAGGACGGCCATGCGATCCGCCCCGAGGACCTCGACGCCTGCGCCGAAGCGCAGGGCGTCGCGATCGAATCGGGGGACATCCTGCTCGTCCGGACCGGCATGCTGGCCCGCTGTCTCGAGCGCAAGTCGTGGGCGGGCTACTGCGACGGGCCGGCGCCCGGCCTCTCGGTCCACTGCGCCGGCTGGCTCCACGAGCGCGAGATCGCGGCGATCTGCTCGGATACGGCGGCGGTCGAGGTCCTGCCCTCCGAGGCGGAGGACTGCGTCGGCCCGCTCCACATGATCGCGCTGCGCAACAGCGGAATCCTCTTCGGGGAGATCTTCGCACTCGACGAGCTCGCCCGCGCCTGCGCCGAGGACCGGCGCTGGGCCTTCCTCTTCGCGGCGCCCCCGCTGCCGATCACCGGCGCGGTCGGCTCCCCGATCAATCCCCTGGCGATTCGTTAGTCGGGCCGCTCTTTCGGCGGCGCGCGCCGCGGCGCTCGGACCCCAGAGACGCAAGGGCCCTGGGAACAGGGCATGCGTCCCGGGATTGCTCCCCGAACCATGTCCCCATGGCGGCTACGACGTCCGCGTTCCCAGGGTCGGCGGCGTTGGGAACCTGCGTCCCACGCAGCACCTAGCGTATTCGACGAAACGGAAACGGTTCAGCGTTGCTAGGACGCCACCACCTCACTCGTCGTAGTGCTACGTTGGTCCATTCGTACCTCCCAAAGTCGGCATGGTATGGATGAGCAACCGCCCCAAAGCGGTTGCCAGGTTCCCGGGCTCAGGTGGCCGCCGTCGCCGCCCCTCCGGGCCGCTCCCGCATTCCATCCCCCATGAATGGACAGCGGCGAACTCGGGAGATGAGTGATTCCCCCTGTCGACGAACGTATCGGACGGCGCCTCGGCGGGCCATAGTGCGAACGCAAGCCGATCCGGGCAGTCCCGCCTCCGCTACGCTGCGCGCCGGAGAATCCCCGATGACGCCCCCTCGCGAAGCCTCGACCCGGGCCACGCTGCTCGTGACCTGTGACGACCGTCCCGGCCTGGTCGCCGCGCTCTCCCACGCGCTCTACTCCCTCGGTCTCAACATCGTCGACGCCGCCCAGCACACGGACCCGTTTGCCGGCAAGTTCTTCCAGCGCATCCGCTTCGATACCCGGATCGAGGGCGCGAGCGAGGCGATCGGGGAGCAGACGCTCCGGGGCGCGATCGCCGCCGTCGCGGCCCGCCACGCCATGCGCTGGTCGCTGCGCCTCGACCGGGATGCCCAGCGCGTCGCGATCTTCGTCTCGAAGACGGACCACTGCCTCTACGACCTGCTGCTGCGCCATCGCTCGGGGGAGCTCGTCTGCGAGATTCCGCTCATCGTGAGCAATCATCCGGACCTCGAGCCGATCGCCCGCCACTTCGGCATCGACTACCACGTCTTCCCGATCACGCAGGCGAACAAGGCCGAGCAGGAGGCGGCCGAGCTCGCGCTGCTCGAGCGCTCCGCGATCGACCTCGTCGTGCTCGCGCGCTACATGCAGATCCTCTCGCCGCGGATGCTCGACGCCTACGCGGGCCGGATCATCAACATCCACCACTCCTTCCTGCCCGCCTTCCAGGGCGGCAAGCCCTATCACCAGGCCTACGGCCGCGGCGTGAAGCGCATCGGCGCGACGGCCCACTACGCGACCGCGGAGCTCGACGAAGGCCCGATCATCGAGCAGGACGTCGTCCGCGTGTCCCACCGCGACACGCCGGACGACCTCGTCCGCAAGGGCCGCGACGTCGAGCGGGTCGTGCTCTCGCGCGCGGTCGCGTGGCATCTCGAGGGCCGGGTCCTCGTCTACGACAACAAGACGGTCGTCTTCGACTGAGCGACTGATGGGGTGAGCGGACACAATGGACGGAAAGCTGATCTTCCTCGGGCTCGTGATCGGGGTGCTGATCCTCGCCTGGGTCGGCGCGGGCGTGCTCTGGCGAGCCGCCGAGCTCGCCGAGATCGTGGCGCCCCTCGATCCGCGGACGGCGAGCGGGATCGAGGTCGTCGCCGTCGGCACGGGCAACGGCTACGAGAACCCCGAACGCCTGGGACCCACGACCGCCATCGTGCAGGGCAACCAGATCGTGCTCGTCGACGCGGGCCGCGGCATCGCCGAGGCGCTGCGGCTCGCGAAGATCCCGGTCGATCAGCCCGGGCTCGTGCTGCTCACGAACCTCCTGCCCGAGAACACGATGGGCCTCGACGACCTGCTCTACACGGGCTGGCTCTCGTCGCGCGCGACGGCGCTCCGCATCGTCGGGCCCGTCGGCACGCGGACCCTCGTCGAGTCCCTCGAGCAGGCCCACGCCGCCGGTCGCGACGCGCTCGGCGCCTCCCTCGAGCTGCCGGCGGAGGGCGCCCGCGCCGTCGTCGAAGAGGTCGGAGATGGTCATGCGCTCGAGCTCGGTCCGCTTCACATCGAGGCCCGCGCCCTCGAAGGCGGCCCGCTCCCGACCCTCGCCTGGCGCTTCGAGCAAGGGGAGCACCGCATCGTCGTCAGCGGCTCGGGCTGGGATCGCGAAGCGCTCACGCGCTTCGCCGCGAACGCGGACGCCCTGGTCCACGAGGCCACCTATCTCCCGACCCCCGAAGAGCTCGCCGGGACCGGCGCCGAGGTCCCCCATCCCGAGCGCCTCGCCAAGGAGGCGAAGATCCATACGTCGATCCTCGACGTCGGCGATCTCGCCCGCGAGGCCCAGGCGAAGCGCCTCGTCCTGGTCCGCCTGCGCCCGCCGCCGTTCTTCGATCTCCAGGTCCGCTCGCTCGTCGGCAACGACTTCGAGGGCGAGATCCTGGTCCCGAAGGACGGCGACGTCGTCTATCCCTGACGGCCCGCGAGCGAGCGGCTCGCCCGATCGAGGCGCCGCTCGAGCTCCCGCGCGATCTGCAGCGCGCCTGCGTCGTCGCCGGCGGCCAGCGCGCGCCGGATCCGTTCGAGCACCCGCGCGCGGGCCTCCTGCCCGAAACGGGCCGGGTGCGCTTCGCTCCTGCGCGATAACGTGACCCCGCGCATCACCGATCCACCGCACAGGAAACGACAGCCATGCAACACGCCCTCGGTCTTCCCTTCATGATCCATCCCCTGATTCCCGAGTTCCTGACCCAGGACGCCGTCGGCGAGGTCGCGAAGGCCGCCGAAGACGCGGGCTTCGGCATCGTCGCGGTGACCGAGCATCCGATCCCGAGCGACGAGTGGCTCGCCGCCGGCGGCCACGACGCCCTCGATCCCTTCGTCTCGCTCTCCTTCGCGGCGGCCGCGACGAAACGGATCAAGGTCCTGACGAATCTCACGGTCGTTCCGTATCGCAACCCCTTCCTGCTCGCGAAGTCTGCGGCGAGCCTCGACCGCCTCTCCGGGGGACGCCTGATCCTGGGCTGCGGAACGGGCTACCTGAAGGCCGAGTTCGACGCGATGGGCGTCGACTTCGACGAGCGCAACGCGCTCTTCGACGAGTCCCTCGCCGTCCTGCGCAAGACCTGGAAGGGCGGCTCGGTCGTCCACAAAGGCCGCCACTTCGAAGCCGTCGGGAACACCGCGAACCCGACCCCGATCCAGGCCGACATTCCGATCTGGATCGGCGGCAACTCCCAGCTGACCCGCCGCCGCGTCGCCGAGGGCTGCCAGGGCTGGATGCCGATGCCCAATCCCCGCTCCCTCGGCAGCGCCCGACGCACGGCCCACATCGACGGCGTCGACGACCTGCGCCAGGGCATCGCCTACCTGAAGGACCACGCCCGCAAGGTCGACCGCAAGGGCCCCTTCGACGTCTTCTTCCCGGTCATGGTCGGGGGCACCGTCGGCTCGCCCAGATTCGACCTCGCCGCCTATCGCGACCACGTCGCCGAGCTCGAGGCGATCGGGGTGACGTGGGTGCTCGCGCCGATCGGCGGCCGGAACATGGCCGACCTGCGCCGGGCGATCGACTTCTATGCGGAGAAAGTGATCGCGTAGCCGCGTCGCGCGGCACGACTTCGCCTCAGGCGTGGGCGGATTCCAGCCGATCCAGGCCTCGGGAGGCCGGATCGGGCTTCCTCCGGAGCGGCACGTGTCTTGCTCGCTGGAGACGGAGCCGATCCGGGCGAGCCGCGCCGGGGCGCCGCGGCTCGTCCCGCGACACAGACGGAGATCCGATGCTGACGAATCCGCTCCAGACCCGACCCCGCGAGGCGCGCGAGAAGGCGCTCGCGATCAATCTCGACCAGAAGCGCTACGGGACCTTCGCCGAGATCGGGGCGGGCCAGGAGGTGGTCCGCTGGTTCTTCCGGGCGGGCGGCGCCGCGGGCACGATCGCGAAGAGCATCTCCGCCTACGACATGACGGTCAGCGACGCCATCTACGGCCCGTGCGAGCGCTACGTCTGCCGCGAGCGGCTCGAGAAGATGCTCGCGTACGAGTACGAGCTGAACTGCGAGCGCCTGCGCGAGCGCCGCGGCAACCAGACCGCCTTCTTCGCCTTCGCCGACACCGTCGTCGCGCGCAGCTTCCGCGGCAACCACGAGTGCCACGGCTGGATGGGCGTGACCTTCCAGTCCCATCCCCGGGACGAGGCGAGCCGGATCGTGATCCACGTCCGCATGCTCGACAGCGAGACCACGCTCCAGCAGGAGGCCCTCGGCATCGTCGGCGTCAACCTGCTCTACGGCGCCTTCTTCCTGTTCTCCGACCCCGACGTCCTGGTCGAGTCGCTGCTCGACGGCCTCGGCACGGCGCGCATCGAGATCGACATGATCGAGTTCTCGGGCATCGAGTTCCGCCACGTCGACAACCGCGTGATGAGCCTGCGGCTCGTCCAGCTCGGGCTGTCGGAGGCCGCCATGTTCGCGGCGGACGGGACGGTGCTCCAGCCTTCGGAGGCGCTGCGCAAGCGGCCGGTGCTGGTCGAGCGCGGGAGCTTCCGCCCCGTCACCCACGTCAACCTCGACATGCTCGCGAGCGCGCTCGAGCAGTTCGAGGCGCAGCTCGGCGGCGAGGAGAAGCCGCTCGCCCTGATGGAGCTGACGATGAACAACCTGCTCTCCGAGGGCGAGCTCGACCTCTCGGACTTCCTCGCCCGGGTCGACGTGCTGGCGGCGACCGGGCAGACGGTGCTCATCTCGGACTACTTCGAGTTCTATCGCCTCGCCGGCTACCTCGCCTCGGCCACCGACCGTCCGATCGGGATCGTGCTCGGCGCGGGCAGCCTGGCCCAGCTCTTCGAGCCGCGCTTCTACGAGAAGCTCGACGGCGGCATCCTCGAGTCCTTCGGCCGGCTCTTCAAGAACGGCCTCACGATGTACGTCTATCCGCTGCGGGATCCGAAGACCGGCAAGCTGACGACCGTCTCGAATCTCGAGCTCGCTCCGGGCCTGATGTCGCTCTACCGCTTTCTCGTCGACCAGGGGAGCATCAAGCCCCTCGCGCACTACCGCGAGGAGGTCCTGTCGATCTTCTCGCGCGACGTGCTCCGGCTGATCCGGGCCGGGGATCCCGCGTGGGAGAAGATGGTGCCGGATGCAGTGGCGGCGCTGATCCGCGAGCGGGGCATGTTCGGCTACCGCAAGCCCAGCGAGAGCTGAGGGCGGCGCGACCGACTAACGCGATCGCCCCGCGCCCGGGATCGCGACCGTCTCGGTATCCCGCCCCGATCGCAGCACGCGGCCCGGCAGCGCCTCCGTCGCGGCGCCGTCGACGACGATCGTCTGGCCGTTCACGAAGACGCGATGCATCCCCGTCGACTCCGCGAAGAGCCGCGCCGTCCCACCCGGCAGGTCGCTGCGCGCGTGGATCTCGCCGGAGCCGATCGTCGCGGGATCGAAGAGCACGAGGTCGGCCCAATGGTCGGCGGCGATCCGCCCACGCTGCTTCAGCCCGAAGAGCCGCGCGGGCGCGTCGGAGAGCGCCTCGACCGCGCGCTCGAGGGGCCAGAGCTTCCGGCCGCGCAGGCAGTCGGCGAGGAAATCCGTCGTGTAGGGCGCGCCGCACATGCGATCGAGATGGGCCCCCGCGTCGGAGCCGCCGAGCAGCGTATGCTCGCTGCCCCAGGCCGTCGCCCGCAGCGACCAGCCCTCGACGTCCGCCCCGGCCGCCTGCGGCCAGAGGACGGTGCGCAGCTCGTCGGCGAGCACGATGTCGAGGATCGCGTCGAGCTCGCTCTGTCCGCGCTCGGCGGCGACGTCGCGCAGCATGCGACCCGTGAGCCCGCGATTGGCCTCGCTGAAGGTCTCGCCGATCCGGTAGCGCCCGAACTGGCCGAGGCTCGCGAAGACGCCGGCATCGGGGGAGCGGGTCCCGTCGAGCAGCGCCTGGCGGACCTCGGGCCGGCGCAGCGCCGCCATCCGCTCGGCGACCGGCAGCGCCATGACCTTCCCCCAGCCGGGGATCTGATGCAGCGCACAGTAGGTCAGGAAGCTCATCGTCAGCCCGACCTGGGTCGGCATCGTCAGCGCGACGACGCGCCCGCCGCGCTCGGCGGCGACCTGCGAGGCGCGCAGCTGGTTCGCGAAGCGCGTCTTCTCCTGCGCGTCGATCGTGAAGACGTTCCAGTTGAGCGGGCGCCCGGCCCGCAGCGACATGCGCGCCATCAGGTCGATCTCGGCGTCGCTGAAGCCCTGAAGGCAGCCATCGGTGATGAATTCGAGGGTCGTGCCCTCGACCTGGCCCGTCACGTCGCAGAGGGCGAGGAGCTCCTCCTCCGACGCGGCCCGCGAGGGAACCGGCCGGCCCTCGCCGTCGCGATGCGTGAACGAGCGGGAGCTCGAGAGACCGAGACCGCCTTCGGCGAGCGAGCGGCGCAGCAGCGCGCCCATGCGCGCGATCTCGTCCGCGCTCGCGGGCTCGGCGATGCCGCGCTCGCCCATCACCGTCCGGCGCAGGGCGCAGTGGCCGACGAGAAAGCCTGCGTTGACGGCGGTGCGCCCCTCGAGCCGGGCCAGGAAATCGGCGAAGGAGCGCCATTGCCAGTCGAGGCCGCGCTCGAGCGCTTCGAGGGGCATGCCCTCGACGACGGCCAGCATGCGGCGGACGTAGTCGGCGTCGGCCTCGCTTCCGAGCGGCGCGATCGAGAAGCCGCAGTTGCCGCCGACGATGCTCGTGACCCCGTGGAGATTCGACGGCGACGCCGAGGGATCCCAGCAGAGCTGGGCGTCGTAATGCGTATGCGGATCGACGAAGCCCGGCGCGAGCACGAGGCCATCGGCGTCGAGCGTCTCCCGCGCCGACTCGAGCCTCGCCGTCGAATGGCCCGCACCGGCTCCCTTCGCGTCGTCGGCGCGGATCGCCGCGATCCGGCCCCCGCGCAGTCCGACGTCGCCACGAAACGACGGCGCTCCCCTTCCATCGACGACACGCGCACCGCGGATCACGAGGTCGAGCATGGCCATCTCAGCTCCTTCGCGACGGGCGCCTGCGCGCGGCGCCCGAAGATCGCGCAGGCGGGGCCACCGCGCCCGCCCCGGAGAGCCAGATCCGGAACGGCCGCACGAAGACCGTCGCGAGCGACGCGTCGGAGGCGAGCGCGTCGGCGCCGGTCGGCGGGAACTCGCCGGGCGCTGGCGCATACCAGGTCCCGAAGAGGCGGTCGAGGAAGGGGAAATACTGGGCGAAGTTGCGATCGCGGTGCTGCGGCAGGCGCGAGTGATGGATGCGGTGGACCTGCGGGCCGCAGACGAGGCCCGAGAGGGGGCCGAGGCTCAGGCGGAAGTTGCAGTGGGAGAAGATCAGGAACGCGTAGGAGCCGATCAGCATGCCGAAGGCGTGACCAGCGCCCTGGTCGCCGAAGAGCACGAGCGACGGCGACATCACGACGATCGACTGCAGAGGCAGCTCGAGCCAGAAGGTCCGGAAGCTCGAGGTCGCGTTCAGCTCGGTATCGGCGTGATGGAGCTCGTGGATCGCCCAGAGGCTCGGGAAGCGGTGCTGGGCACGGTGGTACCAGTAGTAGACGAAGTCGATCGTGAAGAGGTTGACGGCGACGAGGACGATCGACTCGACCGGGCCGGGGGCATGGGCGTGGCGCCCGAGCGCGGGACCGAGCCGCAGCCAGAGCGCGAGGCCCGCAAGCCCTGCGAACTGGAAGACCACGAGATGGGCGAGATTGCGGATCCGACCGGCGAGGCCCTGGCCTCGCTCCGCGGGCACGAGGAGCTCGATCGACGTACAGACGGCGACGGCGACGAGCGCACAGCCGACGGGGAGCAGCGCCCCGTGCAGGAGCGCCGACCAATCGCCGAGCCAGTCCGCCAGCGGGGCGAGCAGACGGGCCGCGAGCTCGCCCGGCACGACGTCCGGACCGGCGACCTCCATGCTAGGCGCCTTCCGACCCGAGCGGATCGCGGCTCGTCTCCCGCACGCGCTCGGCCGGCACCCGGAGCTCGCGCAGCAGATAGGCCGCGAATTCCGGGGCGTAGCCCTGCTCGTCGATCGCGAGCTCCATGCAGCGCAGCCAGGCGTCGCGCTCGCGGGGGCCGATGCGCAGATGGGCGTGGGCGGAGGGGATGCGGATCGGGCCGTACTTCTCGGCGTAGAGGCTCGGGCCGTTCAGCCAGCCGCAGAGAAAGCGGGTCAATTTGTCTCGCGACTCGGTGAGATCCCGGGCGTGCATGCGGCGGATGATCGCGGCCTCGGGCAGCTCGTCCATGATCCGGTAGAAGGCGTCGACGAGGCGCGTGATGCCGGGCCGCCCGCCGGCGGCGCGGTAGGAGCTGTCGCCCTCGCCGTAGCGCGGCCGTGCGGCGTCTTCCGCCGCGGCGGGGGGAGCGGCGAGGATCGCGAGCCCGCGCAGCGGCTTCGGTCCGTCTTCGGCCATGGCGGGTCCTCTCCGGTCGACGAGGGAATCGCGAGTGTAGCCGGACGGCTCGCGTTCGAGGGCGGGCTGCGAGGACTCCGACCTCGTCGCGCGAAGGGCGGCCGTGACGTGCCCCGAGCGAGCGTCCCGAAAGCGCGCTCAGCCGGTATGCTCCGCGCCCATTCCGGCGACCCATCCGGGCTCCCCATCCAGCCAACCAACCATCCCAGGAAAGGAACGCGCGCCATGGACAAGGATCGACTCAAGGGAAAGCGGGCCCTCGTGACCGGAGCAGCCTCGGGCATCGGCCGCGCGACCTCGCTGCGGCTCGCGGCCGAGGGCGCTTCGGTCTTCTGCTGCGACATCGTCGCCGCCGGCGTCGAGGAGACGGTCTCGATGATCACGGCGGAGGGCGGCCGCGCCGCGAGCGGCACCGTCGACGTCTCGAAGCTCGACTCCTGCGAGGCCGTCGTCGCCGCCGCCGGCCGCTTCCTCGGCGGCCTCGACATCCTGGCGAACGTCGCCGGCATCCTGCGCCCGGGCCATACCGACAAGCAGGATCCGAAGCTCTTCGACCAGACGATCGCGATCAATCTCTCGGGCACCTACTACATGTGCCGCTCGGCCCTGCCCCTGCTCCTCGACGGCGGCGGCGCCATCGTCAACATCGCCTCGGTCGCAGCCATGCAGGGCGTGCCCTACAACGCGGCCTACGGTGCGTCGAAGGCGGGCGTCGTCGGGCTGACCCAGGCGCTCGCGGCCGAGTACGCGAAGCGGGGGGTCCGGGTCAACTGCGTCTGCCCGGGCGGGGTGCTGACGCCGATGACGCTCGGCGGCTTCAACGTCGAGAACCTCGACGCGTCGCTGATGGCGCGCATCGCGCCGCTCGTCCCGCGCGTCGGCAAGCCCGAGGAGATCGCCGGGGTCGTCGCGTTCCTCGCGTCGGAGGAGGCGGCCTACGTGACCGGCTCCGCCTACCGGATCGACGGCGGCCAGACCTGTTAGGCGGCGGGGCGCCAGGACGGACGCGGTTCGCGGCCCGGGCGGCGCCCGGCGCCGATGCCGGTGTCGCGGCCTACCAGCTCGAGTCGTCGCGGCCGAGGGCGCGGAGCCGCTCCTTGACCGGGACCGGCGGGAACTCCGAGGTGTCCCCGCGGCGGAGCTTCTCGACGTGGGTCCCGCCCTCGGCCCAGACGTGGCAGGTATTCAGGTTGCCGGCGATGCGGTGCTCCCGATCCTCGGGCGTGAGCTTGCTCCCGCGGCCCGAGAGCGTCGTCCCTTCGCGGACGGCCAGCGACCAGACCGACTGCACGACGGCCGGGGCCATCGCCTGGATCAGCGCGTTCGTATGGGTGCAGCCCCGAGACCCGGCGAAGAGCTCGCGAACCTTCGCCGTGAATCCGCGGCGGATCGAGAGCCCGACGAGCTGCTCGTAGCGCGCGGCGATCAGGGGGCAGGTCGTGTGGGGATGGGTCGCGAAGCGGACCGCCGCGGCGGTGATGCGCAGGTCCGGACGGGTCACCCGCAGCTCGAGCTGCATCTGGTGGATCTCGAGGGGCTCGGGATCCCCCGCGATGTAGAGACCCGGGGGCTTCAGGTCCGAGACCGCGGCGCGGACGAGGAGCTCCTCGTCCGAGAGGCGGTAGACACGGGTCTCGTAGCGGCGGGTATGGACGAGCTCGAGGCCCTCGTCCTCGGGCAGCAGGCTCTGGGTCGACATGGGGGGCGTGTTTAGCACGACCTCCCCCGTCGATCGGGGCACGGAGCCGCCCCGGACCCCGCTCCCGCCCCCCGATTTTCCCCGATTCTTCGCCCCGGCCCGGGCCCGGGCCGGCTCGTGCCCATCCCCGTCCCGTTCCCGGCCCGCCCGGGTCACCGCCGACCCGGCTTCGGGCGCCCGTCGATCGGCCTGAATCGCCCGAGCTGGGCCCCGATCGGCTCAGCCCATCCGATTCGTGCACAGGCGAAGGGCAGTCCGTGCCCAGTGGCTGCGCACTCACCGGCTCAACCGGCGCTCTGGGCCGCACAGACGGTGGCACAAGGCTTGCTCATGCCTGCGAGCGATTCGCATCTCGAATCCCCACTCTCGCTGGAGGCCACGATGTCCCTGCTCCGCCGACGATTCCCCGTCGCCCTCTCCTTCTTGACCGCGCTGGTCGCGTCGGTGCCCGCGTGGGCGCAGGACGCGCCGCCCGCACCCCCCGTGATCGACTCGGGCGACACCGCCTGGGTGTTGACCGCCTCGGCCCTCGTCCTGATGATGACGCTCCCCGGACTGGCGCTCTTCTACGGCGGCCTCGTCCGCGCGAAGAACATGTTGAACGTGCTGGTCCAGTGCTTCGCCGCGGCGGCCGTCGTCGGCGTCTTCTGGATCGTGGCCGGCTACAGCCTGGCCTTCAGCGGCTCGGGCGCCTTCTTCGGCGACCTGTCGAACCTGATGCTCCAGAACGTCACGATCGACTCGGTGACCGCGAACTTCGCCTCGCCGCCGCGCAACATCCCCGAGTACATCTTCGTGATGTTCCAGGGCATGTTCGCGATCATCACGCCGGCCCTGATCATCGGCGCCGTCGTCGAGCGCATGCGCTTCTCGGTGTTCGTCGCGTTCATGCTGCTCTGGATGGTCTTCGTCTACTGCCCGGTGGCCCACATGGTCTGGTCCGGCCCCGGCTACCTCTTCGGCAAGGGCGCGATCGACTTCGCCGGCGGTCTCGTCGTCCACATGACGAGCGGGATCTCGGCGCTGGTCGCCGCGATCATGGTCGGCAAGCGCAAGGGCTTCGGGAAGCAGTCGATGGCCCCCCACAGCCTGCCGCTCTGTCTGACCGGCGCCGGGCTGCTCTGGACCGGATGGTTCGGGTTCAACGCCGGAAGCGCGTTGTCCGCGAGCCCGCTGGCCGCCCTCGCCTTCATCAATACCAGCACCGCCGCCTCGATGGCGACCCTGACCTGGGCCGTGATCGAGTTCCTCCACCGCGGCAAGCCGACCGCCCTCGGCGCGGCGACCGCCGCCGTCGCGGGTCTCGTCGCGATCACCCCGGCCTGCGGCAACGTCTCCCCCGGCGGCGCGCTCGCGATCGGCTTCGGCGTCGCCCTGATCTGCTATGCCTCGGTGACCTTCCTCAAGCCGATGCTCGGCTACGACGACTCCCTCGACGCCTTCGGCGTCCACGGCGTCGGCGGGACCTTCGGCGCGATCGCCGCGGGCGTCTTCGCGACGACCTTCGGCGCCGAGACGAAGGCCGCGCAGATCATGATCCAGCTCGAGGGCGTCCTGATCGTCGCGGTGCTCGCTCCGCTCGCGACCTTCATCATCCTGACGGTCCTGAAGCTGATCTTCGGCTCGCTGCGGGTCAGCGACGAGGAGGAGTTCAACGGCCTCGACCTCTCGTCCCACAGCGAGAGCGCCTACGCCTACGGCACGGGTGCCCAGTCGGAATAGCAACCGACCCGGGCTCGGCCATCGGGTGCAGTCCCGGCGAACGGGGGGTCCTCTGGGCCCCCCGTTCTGCTTTCCGGCCCCTCAGCCGACCTCGTCGACCGAGCCGCCGAAGAGCAGGTCGAGCAGGCCCCGCTCGGCGGGGGGGACGAAGACGCAGACGTGATCGCCGGGGCGCAGGGCGGTGCTCCCCTTCGCCACGACGAGCTCGTGGCCGCGCACGATCAACGTGACGAGGCAGCCCTCGGGCAGCGAGAGGCTGCGCAGATCGGCGCCGGCCACCGCGCTCGACGCATCGACGTAATACCAGACGAACTCGCCGGGGAAGTCGTGGAGCGACACGAGCTCGACGTCGGCGGAGGGCGACGGCGCGTGGGACGCGACGAGTCCGAGGCGCCGCGCGAGACCGACGACGGTCGCCCCCGGCACGAGGCTGCTCACGAGCACGACGAAGAAGACGAGATGGAAGAGTCCCGCCCCGCCCTCGACGCCCCGCACGACCGGATAGGCCGCCAGGATGATCGGCACCGCGCCCCGTAGCCCCACCCACGCGACGAAGCCCTGCTCCCGCCTCGGCAGCCCGAGCGCCGCCATCACCGGCCAGACCGCGAGCGGTCGCGCCACGCAGGCGAGCAGGACCGCGAGGGCGAGCCCGACCCCCGCGACCGGCACGAGCTGCGACGGAAAGACCAGCAGCCCGAGCAGCGTGAACATCAGGATCTGTGCGAGCCAGGCGAGCGCGTCGTGGACCCGGCGCACCCCGGCGCGGTAGGGCATCGCGCCGGCCGGGATCAGGATCCCCGTCAGATAGACCGACAGGAAGCCGCTGCCCCCGAGCAGCGTCGCGGCGCCGAAGGAGAGGAACGCCGCCGCGAGGGTCACCACGGGATAGAGGCCTGCGGCGGGCAGATGCAGCCGCGGAAGGATCGCGCGGGCGACGCGACCGCAGGCGAAGCCCACCGCCGCGCCGACCAGCACCTGCTGCGCGAAGAGCCCACCGATCGCGGTCGGTTCGAGGCGCTCGCCGAGGGCATAGTCCGTCGCGACGATCGTGAGGAAGACCGCCATCGGATCGTTGAGCCCGGACTCGACCTCGAGGATCGCGGCCGTGCGCTCGTTGAGCCGGACACCGCTTCCGCGCAGCACCGAGAAGACCGCAGCCGCGTCGGTCGACGAGACCACCGCGCCCGCCAGCAGCGCGAGCCGCGGCTCGAGGCCGAGCGCGATCCCGAAGCCCGCCATCAAGGCCGCCGTCGCGACGACCGAGACGGTCGCGAGCCAGCCGGCGGGCCGCGCCGCCCGGCGCAGGACGCCGGGCGAGGTATTGAGGCCGCCGTCGAACAGGATCAGCACGAGGGCGATCGTGCCGAGACGATAGGCGAGGCCATAATCCCCGAAGTCGATCCTGCCGAGCCCCTCGGAGCCCGCGACCATCCCGAGCAGCAGGAAGAGCAGCAGCGCCGGAACGCCCATCCGGCGCGAGAGCGGGCTCGCCACACCGGCGAGCAGGATCAGGAGCCCGACGGCCGCGAGGATGGCCGCAGTCGCCTCGGGCTCGCTCAATCGGGGCCTCCCGTTCCTGCGTTGGCCGCCCGACCAGGGTCATCCGGGGGGCGGGCGGCGCTGCACGCGCGGCTCTCGACTCGATCGGCCATCGGGCCGCGGCCGTCAGGTCGTGACGTTGCCGCCGTTGATCTGCAGCGTCTGACCCGTCATCCAGCTCGACTCGTTCGACGCGAGGAACACACAGAGGGCCCCCACGTCCTCGGGCTCGCCGAGGCGGCCGACCGGGATCGTCTTCGCGAGGTGGGCGGTGACGGTGGGATCGTTCTGGTTGTTCATCAGGCCGAGGGCGACGGTGTTGGCGGTGACGCCGAAGCCCGCGTTCTCGAGGGCGAGATGGCGCATGAAGGAGATCGCCCCGCCCTTGCCCGCCGCGTACGGCGAGACGCCGAGGGCGAGGCCGATGGTCCCGGCGCCCGAGGAGATCGTGACGATGCGCCCGAACCGCCGCGCGTTCATGCCGTTGATCACCGCCCGGCAGCAATTGAGCACGCCGTAGAGATTGACGTCGATGTAGGGCCGCCAGGCTTCGGGCTCGGTCTCGCGGAAGGGCTTGATCCCCATGCCCTCCGGAATCCCGGCGTTGTTGACGAGGATGTCGATGGGTCCGAGCTGCTTCTCCATCCGCTCGAAGTTCTCGGCGACCGCGGCGTAGTCGGCGACGTCGAAGACCGCCGTCATCGCGCGCCCGCCGACGGCGACGATCGACTGGACCGTCTCCATCGCGCGCACCGCGCGCAGATCGTTCACCGCGACCTTCGCCCCCTGCGCCGCGAGCAGCCGCGCGATCCCCGCGCCGACGCCCTGCCCCGCCCCCGTCACCAACGCCGTCCGTCCGCTCAGATCGAACATCGCCACTCCCGTTCTTCGCCTCGTGCCTCGCGTCTCGGGCCGAGCACATCGCGCTTCGGCCCGTCCGCCCCTCGCATCAGCGGTCCCCTCGGCCCGCGATCGACCCGAGCCGAAGGGCCAACTTATCACGGCACCCGCGCCGCCGCGGCCCCGGCTGGCCTTCACCGCACTTTCTCGGCAAGATCGGGGGCCGTGGCGACGTGGCAGCCTCCCGCTCCGCGCGGCAGGCCGCGCCCGAGCCCCCGACCCGCCTTCGCCGGCCCGAGAGGACCCGCGATGGCCCATGAACGGAAGGCCCCATCCACCATGCCCGACCATCCGATCCGCGAAGACATCGGACTGCTGGACCGCCACTTCTATCTGGATCCGTGGGAGCGCTTCCGCTGGATGCGCGACCACGCGCCGGTCTACTGGGACCCCTCCGCCGACGGCGGCCTCTGGGGCGTCACGCGCTACGACGACATCATGACGATCGCGAAGACACCCGAGATCTTCTGCTCGGGCAAGAGCTCGCGCCCCGAACGCGACAGCTGGATCCCGACGATGATCAACCTCGACGAGCCGCTCCACAAGCGCCGCCGGGGGATCGTCAACCGCGGCTTCACCCCGCGCCGCGTCCAGGACCAGGAGGCGAAGCTCCGCCAGCTGACGCGGGAGCTGATCGACGCGGTCGCGCCGCGTGGCGAGTGCGACTTCGTCGCCGACATCGCGCGCTGGATCCCGATGGTCGCGATCGGCGACATGCTCGGTGTCGAGCCCGAGGATCGCGCGCGGCTGCTCGACTGGAGCGACTGCCTGCTCGGCGGCGGCGAGATCGCGAAGATCGAGGACGACGAGGTCCGCCGCGCGACGCAGCGGAAGTTCGTCGACGAGTATTTCGCCTATCAGATGGCGGTGATCGCGGACCGGCGGAAGAGCCCGCGCAACGATCTCGTCTCGATCCTCGTCGGGAGCACGATCGACGGCGAGGGGTTGACGGACGAGGAGCTGCTGCAGGAGAGCCTGCTGATCCTGATCGGCGGCGACGAGACGACGCGCCACGTCATGACGGGCGGCCTCGAGCAGCTGATCCTGAACCCGGACCAGAAGCGCAAGCTGACCCTCGATCCCGGCAAGATCGAGGTCGCGGTCGAGGAGATGATCCGCTGGGTCTCGCCGATCGTGAACATGAACCGGACCCTGACCCGGGACACCGTCCTCCACGGCGAGAAGCTGCGCGAAGGCGATCGCGTGCTGCTCCTCTATCCCGCCGCGAACCGCGACGAGCGCGCCTTCGAGAACCCGGACCGCTTCGACGTCGAGCGCTGGCCGAACTACCACGTCGCCTTCGGCGGCTACGGCGTCCACCACTGTCTCGGCGCGAGCCTCGCCCGCCTCGAGCTGAAGATCCTCTTCGAGGAGCTGCTGGCGCGCATGCCCGACGTCCGGCTCGCTTCCGACGAGCCTCTCGAGCGGCGGCCCAACAACTTCATCACGGGCATCGAGAAGATGCCCGTCGTCTTCACGCCCAGCCGCGCTTCTGCAGGAGCGTGATCAGGTTCTCGATCTCGGCGAGCTCGGCGGTCGCGCTGTTGAGCCAGCACTCCTCGTAGCCGAGCTCGGCGTAGGCCTCGAGGGACTCGAGCACGCGCTCGGGCGTCGAGCGGTCGACCATGCGCGACATCGCCTTCGCCCCGGGCTCGCTCGTCACCTTGATGTACTTGTAGACGTAGGCCTTGAGCTTCTCGTCGGCGTTCGGGGCGAGCGAGTACCAGAAGCCGCCGACCCGCTTCGGCGCGGTCGTGCGGCCGGCCTTCTCCCAGGCCTCGCTGACCATCTGATACTGCGCATTCATCTCGGCGCCGACGCCGTTGCCCGACCAGGAGTAGACGCCGTCCGCCCACTTCGAGGCCCGCGCGATCGACTTCGGTCCCATCGAGCCGGCGAGGATCTTCGGCCCGCCTTTCTGGACCGGCTTCGGGCCGATCGGCTCGGCGCCCTCGAACGGCAGCTCGCCGGCCCAGATGCGGCGGATCTCGGCGACCTGCGCGTCCATGCGCGCATAACGCCCCTCGCGCGGCTTCTCCATGCAGCGGTAGTCCTGGGGCCGGCCGCCGGTCCCGACGACGATCGACGTCCGTCCGCCCGCCAGCATGTCGAGGGTCGCGGCGTGCTTCGCGACCTTGATCGCCGGATGCATCGGGAGCACGTAGAGGGTCGGCACGATCTGGACCCGCTTCGTCGTCGCCGCCGCCGCCGCGAGCAGCGCCATCATGTCGACCGACGGGCCCACCATGCGCTCGCCACAGGACAGCGTCGAGAACGGCCCCTCGTCGACGCGGCGGAACCACTCGAGCGTCGTCTCGCGGGTCAGACCTTCCTGGGTATACGGGAAACAGAGTCCGATCTTCATGATCTTGCACCCAATCGATAGAGATAGACTTCGGCCACGTTCTCGTTGCGAGGACGCACGCCATACTTCTTCTTGTAGGCGTCCGCGAACGCCGCGAACTCCGCCGGATCCTCGACGCGCACCGCCGCGACCGGATAGAGCTTGCCCCCGACTCGCACCCGCGCCGACGGCTCGGCGATCAGGTTCTCGACCCAGCGCGAGCGGTTGGCGCCGGCGTGGACGTAGAGGCGATCGCGGAGGCCGACCGCCCAGATGTTGACCGAATAGGGGTCGCCCGGGCGCGTCTCGAGCTGGATCGTCGAGATCTCGTCGGAGAAGCCCCAGTCCCCGGGCACCGCCTCGATCGGCCCCGACAGCTCCCCCCCCGGAAGCAGCAGCGTCGGCCCGCAGCCGAGCAGGCAGGCGAGGGCGAAGGGACCGGCGGCGAGCCACGACGACCAGCTTTTCATGCGGCGAACGATACCCGCCCGCCTCGCGATCGGCTGCCCTATTCTGCGAGCCATGGCCCAGGCCGAGCCCCTTCCGACCGAAGCGACCGATCCCCGCACCCTCGACCCGCGCGCCACTGGATCGACGCACGCGGCGCATGCCGGGGCGCCCCTCGCAATCGCGCCCCTCTCGGTCGCGACGCTGCTCGCCTACTCCATGCCGATGGTGGCGGTCAACTTCTCGCTCGTGCTCTTCATGAGCTACGTCAACAACTACGCCGTCGACGTCCTGCTGGTCCCGCCCTTGGCGATGGGGGCGATCTTCGGTGCGGGCCGGCTCTGGGACGCGGTCACCGACCCGATCACCGGCGTCTGGAGCGACCGCACCGAGCACGCCTGGGGTCGCCGCCGCCCCTGGATCGCCGCCTCGGCGATCCCGATCGCACTCTCGGGCTGGATGATCTGGGCGCCGCCGGATTCCCTCTCGCCGACCGCACTGATCGCCTGGATGACGGTCGCCGTCTTCGCCTTCAATTTGGCGATGACGATCTTCTACACACCCCATCAGGCCCTCGGCGCGGAGCTGACCCTCGACCACCACGCCGTCTCCCGCATCTTCGCCTGGCGCCAGGCGGCCGGCTATGTCGGCATGGTCGGCTGCCTCGTCTTCGGAATGCCCCACCTCATGACGGCCGAGGATCCGAAGGCGGCGGCCACGACCTTCGCGATCGTCTGCGGCCTGGCCGTCGTCGTCTCGATCGCGATCTCGACCGCCGTCCTGCGTGAGCCGGCGGGCAACCGCCGCCGCGGCGGCAGCTCGAATCTCGGCGTCGCCCGGGACGTCTGGCGCAATCGCCATTCGCGCCAGCTCCTGATCATGATCTTCATCGAGCACACCGGCTCCGGCGCCAGCATGGTCGTCGCGCCCTTCCTGATGAAGTACGTCGTCGGCCTGCCGGGGAGCATCGGCGCGATCTTCCTGTTCTACGTCGGCTCATCGCTGCTCTCGCTTCCGCTCTGGGTCGCCCTCTCGCGCCGGATCGGCAAGAAGGAGGCCTGGCTCGTCGGCCTCGCGCTCGGGATCGTGGGCTACGCCTGCCTCTTCTTCGTGGGCCACGGTGATCTGCGCTGGATGCAGATGGTGGTCAGCATGACGGGCGCGTGCTCGGCCTGCGGGACGGTGCTGGGACAATCGCTGCTCGCCGACGTGATCGACGCCGACGAGCTCGAGACTGGCGAGCGCAAGGAGGGGGCCTACTACGCGGCCTTCACGTTCCTCTACAAGACCTCGAGCGGCATCATGGCCATGATCACCGGCTTCACCCTCTCCGCCGTCGGCTTCGTCCCGAACGAGCCCGCCCAGAGCGAGACGGCTCAGCTCGCGATCCGGAGCCTCAACGCCCTGGCCCCGCTCGTCAGCATGCTGATCGGCGCCGTCATCCTGGCCCGCTTCGGCCTCGACGCTGCGAAGCACGCCGAGATCCGCCGCGGCCTCGACGCCCGGCGCGCGGCGGCGGCCTCAGCCGAGAGCCGCTGAGAACAGCCGAACGCCTCCGGCATGGCCGATCGGCGAGTCCCGGCTTCCGCATCTCCCTCCCTGAACGCAGGACGCGAAGATCGCTCCGCACGCAGCCCCGAGCGCCCCGGCCGGACGCGGCCTGGCGCGAGATTGAGGACGGCACGCGCTGCACCGCGCGCAACGCAGCCGACCGGTCCCTCCACGCGTGCCGTACGAAGCCCGAGCGCCAGGTCGCGTCCGGCCGGGGCACCTGGCACGCCGCCCGGACCGCGCCCTCGCGCCCTCCTACAGCCCGACCTCGAAGCGCATGGTCCCGACCCAGACGGTGTCGGCGTGGACGCCGCCGGGGTTGTCGATCATCTGGAGATCGGGCTTCAGCGAGAAGAAGGGCGTCAGCTGGAGCCGGTAGAAGAAGTCGAGCGAGGTCTCGTCGGCGGTGGTACCCGCGGCGACCGGGTCGGCGAGGTCGACCCAGTTGACCATCACGCCGGCCGTGTCGCTCCCGCGGAAGGCGAGCGGGCCCGTCGCCAGGAAGCCCAGACTCACGTGATGATGGGCCGGGCTGACGTCGGGCTCGGACCAACCGTATTGGCCGAAGACGCGGATGTCGCGGCTGCTCTCCTCGCGCTCCGGCTCGAGGTCGAAGATGCGCTGCTCGAAGAGCGCGAAGAAGCCGCCGGTCTGCCCCGCCGACGATCCGTCCCAGCGCGTGAACTGGGCGCTGTGGTACCAGGGCCCGGCCGCGATGCGACCCGGGCCGAAGCGCGCGTCCTCGTGCCAGTTCGCGCCGAGCTCGCCGATCACGAAGTGGTCGCTCGAGTCCTGAAAGAAGGTCTTCGGGCCGCGCTTGCCGATCTTGGCGCCCGTCGCCGCCGTCGCGCCGTCGAAGATGCCGACGCCGGCATAGAACGGGCCTTCGGGATCGACGAAGGCGAGCGCACCGGTCCCCGGATCGGGATAGGTCACCATCGTGAAGATCGTCGGGCTCATGCCCGCCGACGAGTTGATGAAGTCGCCGGCCGCGTCGACGAGGGCGAACTCGCTGTTCGCGTCGAACTTGCCGAGCTTGATGCGCACCAGGCCGTCGAAGAACGTCTGCTGCCACCAGAGCTCCGCCAGCTGGAACTTGCGGTCGTTCGGGTTGTCGATGTTGGAGTAGAACTGGAAGTCCCCGGTATCGCGGCTGCCGAAGTCGCCCCAGATCGAATAGGCGTCGAAGAAGACGGTCGCACCGGGCAGCGAGACGAGCTTCTCGAGGTCGAAGGTCCCGTTCAGATCGGCCCAGTGGCGATAGGCGGTGTCCTGGTGGACGCCCCCGCGAAACGGGCGGGAGAGATCCGCGGTGTAGGAGCCCTCGAACTCGACGCCCCGATCGCGCAGCCAGCTCCGGGCCCCCATCCATTCGCCGGTCAGGCGCTCGCCCGCGAGCCAGCGGCCGACGGCCGATTCGCCCTCGGCCGAGACGCGCGGGGGCCGGACGGCGTCGATCATGCCTTCCGGGCGGCGGGGATGGCCGTGGCCGTGCAACGGATGCGCAACGGCGCGGTCGACGACCACGAGGTCGATCGAGAACCCGAGCAGCACGAGGGCCACGCGCAGGAGCAGTCGGATCCCATTAAGTGGAAATCGTCCGCCCACACGCCATGCGGAGCCGCTCGGGGCGATGGCCACGGATGCCTCTGCGGGCGTGACACACTTCGCGGAGGCATGGCACTCTTCTTGCTCTTCCGAGGATCCGGGCGATGCCGGCGCGAGGCTTCGAGGCGTCGTGGTGTCCAGGCGGGCGATCCCGGTCGGCGCGGGCGCGAAGCACGCGTCCGACGCGAAGCACGAGTCGAGCGAGAAGCTCGAGAAGAGGGCCTTTCGAATGAATGCGCGGGTCATGGTTCGATGCTCCGGGAACGGGTTCGGGCGACGCGTCGCGGGTGTGCTCGCGCTGCTCGTCGCGGGTGCAGGGCTGGTCGCGATGGCGGGCTGTGCGACGCCGGGGCCGGCGACCGACGGCGAGACCACGGCGGCGTCGCGATCGCGCTGCGCGCCGGGCTCGGTGCTCGACGATCGACACTCGCTCTGCAACGGCCAGTCTGGACGTTGGTGGTAGGCGGCGCCCGAGAGCGCCGCGCTCCGGGAGTCCGCATCGATCGGTGAGAGGTCGGAACCCGCTTGCATTGGACCCCTCCGCGCGTGCGCGCCGAGGCGCACACGACATTTCGGGGGGATCGGAGCCGCTTGCCGGGAAATTGATCCGGTCGGATCCCTACGCGCGCAGATTGGGGCTTTTACTCGATCCTGCTTGCGGGGATCGTCGGACTAACAACTGTGCAGGGAGGCGGCAACTCGGCCGCCCGAGCGGCCGGAGGGGGCGGCTCGAGGATCACGCATGCGTGTCCAACCCGGGTCCGGCGCCTAGGCCGTCCGCGGTCCCGGGCGACCGGCCGCCAGCCGGTTGCGGAAGAGGCGCCCCGGGTAGGCGCCCGTGGGCTCGCCATTCTCGACCGTGACCCGCCCCGCGACGAGCGTCGCGCGGAATCCCGTCGATTTCTGTGACAGCCGCGGTCGCCCCGCCGGCAGATCGTCGACGACCCGGGGCACTGCCGGCGCGACCGTCGCCGGATCGAAGACGTTGAGATCCGCCTGGAGTCCCTCGCGCACGAGCCCGCGATCGGAGAAGCCCCAGGCGAGCGCCGGCTCGAAGGAGAGCATCCGGACCGCTTCCTCGAGGCCGATCTGACCCCGCTCGCGGACCCAGTAGCCGAGCAGATACGTATGGATCGAGGCGTCGGCGATCTGCGAGAGATGCGCGCCGGAGTCCGAGAAGGTCATGATCGTGCGTGGATGGCGCAGCACGTCGAGGAGGACCTCCTCGTCCTGCGGATAGAGGCTCGGCTGGATGAAGAGCGTCTCGAAGTCGCTCTCGACCGCGAGATCGATCATCGCCCGGGCCGGCGAGACGCCCCGCGCCTTCGCGACCTCGCGCACCGTCGGATTCGGCGGCAGCCCGCGCGCGTAGACCCGGATCCCGTCGTAGTCCGGCGGGCGCGGCATCGCGCCGAGCCCGCGCCAGCCGGAGTAGTCACCTTCCATCGCGAGCTCAGCGAACCGCTCGCGCTCGGCCGGATCCGAGAGCCGAAGGCGTTGCTCCTCGACCGTCAGCGACCGCAGCGCCTTCCAGGAGGGCAGGACGTCGAAGGGCAGCCGCGTCTTGAACGACAGCAGGACCGAGATCCCGCGGCAATGGCTCTGGCCATACATGCGCCCCCCCGCCTTCGCGATCGCGTCGATCTGCTCGAGCATCGCGCGGCCCCCGGCCTTCGTCGCGATGAGGCCCGCCGTGACGGGCACCCCCTGCTCGACGGCGATCCGACGGATGTGTCGCCAGGTCTCCAGGACGACGGCGGGATCGGAAGAGAGCACGCCTTCGGTCCCGCCTTCGAGGATCCCCGTCCCGAGGCGCGCCATCACGCCGGCCAGGCGATGGAGCTCCTCCCAGCTCGCCAGCCGCGAGGCGACGGGGCGATCGTCCGAGGTCTCGTGGTGCTCGCTGCGGGTCGTCGTGAAGCCGATCGCCCCGGCGCGCAGCGCGTCCTCGAGCACCGCCTCCATGCGCGCGAGGTCGGCCTCGCTCGCCTGCTCCGTGAACGCGCGCTCGCCCATCGCGAAGGTCCGCAGCGCCGAGTGGCCGATGTTGGCGGCGTAATGGATCGCCTTCTGCGTGCGGTCCACGGCGTCCATGAACTCGGGGAAGGTCTCCCAGCTCCAGGGAATGCCGGCCGCCAGCGCCGCGGGGTCGAGGTCCTCTGCGCGCTCGAGATTGCGCACGACGAGGGCGCGGGCGTTCGCGTGGGCCGGGGCGAGGGTGAAGCCGCAATTGCCCATGACGGCGGTCGTGACGCCGTGCCAGCAGGAGTTCGCGCCCTGCGGATCCCAGAAGAGCTGGGCGTCGAAATGGGTATGGCCATCGATGAAGCCGGGCGTCACGACGTGGCCTTCGGCGTCGATCTCCCGGCGCCCGCGCTCGACGATCCGTCCGATCGCGGCGATGCGATCGCCCGTGATCGCGACGTCGGCGCGATAGGCGCCGAGCCCCGAGCCATCGACGACGCGACCGCCGCGGATCACCACATCGAACGTCAAGACGACCTCCCCTCGCCCGCCGCGGCGAGCGTCGCGACCGGCGCGATTCCCTCGCGGACCCTCAGTCCTTGGGCAGCCCGAGGATTCGCTCGGCGATGATGTTGCGCTGGATGTTGGGGCTGCCGCCACCGATCACGGTGCCGTGCCAGCCGAGGGCGTCGTGCTGGATCTCGCCCTGGTGGAGCGCCTCGCTGCCGAGCAGCTCGAGGGAGAGCTCGCTCATCTCGAATTCGAGGATGCCGCGCTGGAGCTTGTTGATGGCGGTCTCGCTACCCGAGGGCTTGCCGTTGATCTGGTCGGTCAGATGGCGGAGCCCCGTCAGCCGCATCGCCTCGACGCGGATCTCCATCTCGGAGAGCCGCCGCCGGACGCGATCGTCCTGCAGCGCCGGCCGCCCATTGCGGACGGCGCGCTTCGCGAGGGCGCGGATGTCGTCGAGATGCTGCTGCATCTCGGTCGACTCGGAGATGCCCGAGCGCTCGTTCGCGAGCGCGCCCATCACGACCTTCCAGCCCTCGCCCTCGGCCCCCAGACGATTCGCGACGGGCGTGCGTGCCCCGTCGAAGAAGACCTGATTGAAGGAGGCCTTGCCCGAGAGGTTCTCGATCGGCGTGACCGTGATCCCGGGCGTGCTCATGGGGACGAGCAGGCAGGTGATGCCCTTGTACTTCGAGACGGTCGGGTCGGTCCGCACCAGCAGGAAGATGTGGGAGGCGAAGTGGGCGGAGGTCGTCCAGATCTTCTGCCCGTGGATCACGTACTCGTCGCCGTCGCGGACGGCGCGGCACTGGAGCGACGCGAGGTCGCTGCCGACGTCGGGCTCGGAGTAGCCGGTGCACCAATGGCTCCTGCCGTCGAGGATCGCCTCGAGATGCTCGGCCTTCTGCTCCTTCGTACCGTGCTTGATGACGGCGGGGCCGACCCAGGTCAGCCCCATGAAGTCGAGGCCGAGGGCGGGCGCGCGGCGCGCCGACATCTCCTCCTTCAGGATGAACTGGCGGATCAGGTCGCCGCCGCCGCCGCCCCATTCCCGCGGCCAGCTGAAGCCGACCCAGCGCTTCTCGCGCAGCTTGCGGTTCCACGCCTGCAGGAACGCGGGATCCTCGTCCGGGACGGGATCGGGGAGGTTCGCGTCGAGGAAGCCGCGGATCTCCTCGCGGAAGGCCTGCTCTTCGGGGCTGAAGTTGAAGTCCATCGGAAGTTCCCTCCCCTAGCCCAGGGTCAGCGCCGCGAGCCGGTCGCGGTGGTAGTCGCCGTCGCCGAACATCGGGCGCAGCCATTTCGAGCGTTTGAGATAGAGCTGGATGTCGTACTCGATCGTGTAGCCGACGGCGCCATGGAGCTGGACGCAGTCGACGCCGATGCGCGTGAAGGCGTCGGCGAGATAGGCCTTGGCGAGGGACGCGTAGCGCGGGAGCTCCGCGCGGCGCTCGTCGATCGTCCAGGCGGCGTAATAGAGGAGCGACTTGATCGATTCGGTGTCGACCCAGGCGTCGGCGAGGCGATGCTTGACGCCCTGGTAGCGCCCGATCGGCGAGCCGAACTGGACGCGGTCGTTCGCATAACGCACCGTGACCGCGAGCGCTCCCTCGGCGGCGCCGAGCCCCTCGGCCGTGACGGCGACGCAGCCGCAATCGAGCAGCAGCTCGAGGGTCGCCTCGGGATCCGCGGCGACGAGGCGGTCCTCGGGACCGACCCGCACGCCGTCGAGGACGAGCGTGCCGCTGCGCCGGGTCTCGTCGAGGGTCGGGACGAGCTCCACGCGGAGACCGGGCGCCTCCTTCGGGACGAGGGCGAGGCGAAGCGCCGTCCCCACGCGATAGGCGACGACGAAGACGTCGGCCGCGCCCGCGTCGGCCACGAAGCGCTTCTCGCCGCGGAGCACGTCGACCTCGCCGTCGCGGACGGCGGCGAGCGCGATGCCGGCCGCGCCCTGGCGATCGCTCGCCTCGAGCAGCGCGAGGGTCCCGACCGCGCGGCCGTCGGCGAAGCGCGGCAGCCAGCGGCTGCGCTGCGCTGGACTCCCGGCCTCGAGCAGCGCCATCGTCGCGAGCGCCGTCGAGACGAGAGGCGAGGGCAGCAGCGTGCGACCGGTCTCCTCGAGCACGACCACGAAGTCGACCCACGAGAGCCCGGCCCCGCCGTATTCGTCGGGAATCAGGAGACCGAGCGTCCCCTGCTCGGCGAGCGCGCGCCAGAGCTCGGGAGAGTGGGCGTCCCGGGTCTTCATCAGGCGCCGCACCTCGGCCATCGGGCAGCGCTCGTCGACGAACTTCCGCACGGCCTCGCGCAGGAAGCCCTGCTCCTCGGTGAATCCGAAATTCATGCTGACTCCAGGCAACGGGCCATGAGGGGACCCGATTCGCAATCTTCCGCCGTCCGGGCCCGCCCGGCAAACCCGGCATGCACCCGCCGCATGATCACCCATGGGGCAGCAAAATGACCAGCGGGTCACGATTTTTTGCACCGATTCCGGAAAGCCCGGGGATAAGATGCACGTGACCTGGGAAGGTAGAGGGAGCGGTCCTGCATGGACTCATCCCTCTCTGGGGATATCGGTGCGCGCGGCTCGCAAGGGCCGAACCATCGAGACGTTTCGAAGAGCCGCGGTGTTGGGAAGCGCCGCGGGTTCGACAGGGCTCGACTCTTCGACGCGGCGTTCGGCGACCTCCACGGCAAGCCGTGGAAGACCAGCAGGCCATGGGAAGCCATGGCCGTGGGAAGCCGCTCCGCGCGGTCTCGATCGGCGCGTTCTCCTCTCTACACCCGTCACCAGGTCCGGATCGGTTGCATGAGCTGACCCGTCACAGGTCGTGGCGGGATCGATCATGCCGCTCGACGACTGGAAGCAGTCGCCGGGCCCATCGGCGTGACGGCGCTCGTCGTGACGGCGGACGGAGAGGTAGAAGGAAATGATTCTCAACGGAAGGAAGGGGGCTCTGGTCCTCGCCGCCTGTGGTGCGCTGCTGTCGCTGGCACCGCTCTCCGCGAGCGCCCTCGGCATCTCGATCGTGAACGTCTCGAGCACCGGCAGCAGCCTGACGGAGCTCCGCAACGGCGACATCCTGACCTTCGACCTCGTGCTGGAGAACGCGTCGAACGCGAACGTCTTCGGGCTCGGGATCGGCATCACGGGCTTCGACGTCGGCAACGACGGCAACGTCAACAACGACAACCTGCGGCTCGACGGCGGCGCCGTCGCGGCCTCGATCTTCGAGGGGACGTCGACCGCGGGTCTCGACAACATCCGCAGCGGCCCGACCCTGATCGGCCGGCCGGCGCCCTTCTTCGATCCGAGCCGGATCCAGCTCTTCGAAGGCGCTGCCCCTGGTCGCGTCGAGCGGCAACGGCAGCCTCGACACCGGCGTCGGCGGCGGGACGATCGGTAGCGGCGACGTCCACTTCCGCGTGGCCTTCCGAGCGACGACGTCCCTGACCGGGAACACCGGCCCGAGCTACACGCTCAAGTTCGGCATCGGCGAGTTCGGCAACTCGGCGATCGGAGCCGGCGGCACCGACCTCCCGTTCGACAACGCCTCGTACACGCTGAGCGTGATTCCCGAGCCGGGCACGGCGCTGCTCATGGGCCTCGGCCTCGCCGGTCTCGCGCTGCGGGGCCGACGCGAGTAGAAGCCGGTTCAGGCGCAGACCGATCGGACGGCCATCCCCTCGCCGAGGGGGTGGCCGTTTCGTTTGAGGGGGCCGCTCGGTCGACGCACGCCCCCCTGCGCTGCGTGGGAACCCGTTAGACTCCCCGATGGATCGAGGGGGAGCTCGAATGGGCGGGATCGGATGGCTCGACCGGCTGGAATCGGCGCTCCCGATCGCCCTCGTTCTCGCGCTGCTCGTCGGTCTCGGGCTCCTCTTCCGGCTCTCGCGCAAGGCCAAGAAGCTCCTGCTGAAGCGCCACCTCCGCCACGCCTGGCGCTGGCTCGAGGAGCGCGGCCTCGTCGAGAAGACCCCCGCCCTCGTCCACGACTACCATCGCCTCTACCCCGAGCTCGCGATCCTCGAGCGCCACTTCGAGGTCATCCAGAAGGAATGTCGCGAGCTGATGGCGGCCTCCGACCGGATCCCCCACATCCGGCAATCCGGCGGTCAGTACACGACCCGCGGCATCCACCAGGTCGAGTGGAAGACCTTCATGCTGAAGTCGGGCCGCTTCCTCCCGCAGAACTGCGCGCGGGCCCCGGAGACCGCGCGCCTGCTCCGACGGATCCCCGGCGTGGAGACGGCCTTCTTCTCGATCCTCGGCCCGAACCAGCATCTGCGCGCCCATTGGGGCTACTACAAGGGCTTTCTCCGCTACCACCTCGGCCTCGTCGTCCCCGACGACAATCGAGATGGGCGCTGCTGGCTGCGGGTCAACGACGACCGCAACGCCTACGACAAGCGGATCCGCAGCGTGATCGAGGAGACCCCGAAGTACTACTGGCACGAGGGCGAGGGCATCGTCTTCGACGACACCTACCTCCACGACGCCGCGAACGAATCCGATTCGCCCCGCGCCGTGCTCTTCCTCGACCTGCGCCGTCCCCTGCCCTGGGCTCTGCATGCCCTGAACGTCGCGTTTCTCGCCCTGGCCCGGCTCGACCCCGCGCTGCGCTCGATCCACCGCGATGCGGTGATGAAGGACTGAGATCGGCGGTCGCAGAACGCGGGCGCCGCTTCGCTACGAGCCCGCCTTCTCGACGGGCAGCCCCGCCGCGCTCCAGGCCTCCATGTCGCCCGTCAGATGGAGCAGGTTCGTGAAGCCCGCCTGCGTGAGGGCCTCCGCCGCCATGCCGGCCCGCCGACCCGACTTGCAGTAGACGACGACGGGGCCGTCCTTGCGGGACTCGAGCTCGGCCAGATGCGACTCGAGCGCGTCGTGGGGGATGTTGATCGCGTTCGGGACGTGGCCCGCCGCGTACTCCTCCGGCGTCCGGACGTCGAGCACGAGACTCTCGCCCGCCGGCTGGCTCAGCAGCGTCTGCGGGGCGATCTCCGCCACCGCGCCCGACGCGGATGCAGCGGGCTGGACCTCGACCGGAGACGCCGACGGCGAGTCCGTCCGGGATTCCGTCTGGGAAGAGTCACAGGCCAGGGCGAGGACGATCGCGGCCAGGATGAAGATGCGCATGCGGCCTCCTTCTCGCCGGCTCGTCCGGCGACTTGGTTCGAACGGGGACGGAGACAGCGTGACACACCCCTGCCCGCCCGCGCGACCCGTGGCCGGAGCGTCCCCGAGCCGCGATCATCGACCGACGTCCGAGGCCCCCGATGGCGGGCGGTGTGCGGCGAAGGAGGCGATCGATGGGACGGCTCGCGGGCAAGGTGGCGATCGTGACGGGGGCGGCCCAGGGGACCGGCGCGGTGATCGCGCGGCTCTTCGTCGAAGAGGGCGCACGCGTCGTGCTCGCGGACGTGAAGGACGAGCCGGGGCGCGAGGTCGCGCGCGGGCTCGGCGACGCGGCCCGCTTCGTCCATCTCGACGTCCGGCGCCCCGAGGACTGGAAGGCCGCCGTCGCGTCGACCGTCTCGGCCTTCGGCGGCGTCCATGTCCTCGTCAACAACGCGGCGATCCTGCTGCTCGCGCCGCTGACCGGGACCTCGCGCGAAGACTTCCTGCGGATCGTCGAGGTCAACCAGCTCGGTCCCTTCCTCGGGATCCAGGCGGTCTTCGAGCCGATGAAGACCGGCGGCGGCGGCTCGATCGTCAACATCTCGTCGAGCGACGGCATCAAGGGCATGAACGGCGTCGCGGCCTACGCCTCGAGCAAATGGGGTGTGCGCGGGCTGACCAAATGCGCCGCGATGGAGCTCGGCCGCTACCGCATCCGCGTCAATGCGATCTGTCCCGAGGCCGGCAATCCGTTCATGAGCGCGCCCTTCCTGCCGGAGATGAGCGACATCGCGAACGTGCCCCATCAGATGATGCAGGCGATCCTGAAGGCCCCGGACCATGCGACGCCCGCGAGCCGGCTCGAGGACGTCGCGCGCATGGCGCTCTTCCTCGCGTCCGACGAGAGCCTCTCGTGTACCGCCGCCGACTTCGTCGTCGACGCGGGCCTCTGGGCCGGCGTCTACCAGAAGGGCGTCCCGAGCGCCTGAGCCGGGCCGGCGACGCGACGACGAGCCGACGGAGCCGATGCTCGAGACGACGGCGACGAGCCGCACCAAACCGCGCCGACGCTAGGCCGGCTTCACGACCGCGTCGGGATGGCGCGCCGCGAGCGCGCGCCGCATGCCCTCCTTCCAGGGCACGCGACACGGCCCCACGAGCGAGCGCCGAAGCGTCGGATCGAGGGGGATGGTGCCCCAGGTCGATTGCTCGGCGACGGCGCGCTCGAGCGTACGCCCGGTCAGGGCTTCCATGTGGGCGACCAGCTCCTCGACGCGGACGATCTCGTCGCCCCCGAGGTTCACGATCGGCGCCGGCACCGCAGCCTTCAGGATCAGCCGCTCCGACAGCGCCGCGATGTCGTCCTCGTGGATCGGCGTGCAGTAGCTGTCCCCCGCGGCAGCACTCGTGTAGGCGACGCCCTGCTGCAGGAAATCGAAGAGCAGCATCGGCACCCCGCCGTGGCCCCGCCGACCGTAGGCGACGTCGAGCCGCGCGATCACCGTCGGCAGCCCGAGCGCCCGCGCCTGGAAGCGCACGATCGCCTCCGTCGCGAGCTTGCTCATCGAGTAGTCGGAGGCGTAGGCGGCGAGACCGCCCAGCATGTCGGTCTCCTTCGTCGGCCGCGGATCGTTCGAGGCGACGCGGTAGACCGACGACGACGACATGTGGAAGAAGGCGCGGGCCTTGCGGTAGCGCTGCATCAGGAAGCCCGTGCCCTCGGCGTTCCCGGCGAGGCCCTCTTCCGGCGAGCGCGGCCGCGTATTGCAGCCGCAGTGGAAGACGTAGTCGACGTCCGGGAGGCCCGCGAGCTCCGCGTCGCCCAGCGAGAAGGGCACCGTCGCGATGCCCTTCGCCTCGAGCGCGGCACGGGCCCGGGCGTCGGTGAAGCGGGCGGCGGCGAAGACCGTGTTGCGCTCGGCGAGCGACTCCGTCAGCTCGCCCGCGACCTGGCCCGTCGATCCCGTCACGAGAATCCGCTTGCCTTCGATCCGTTCCATGGATGCCTCCTGTGCGCGGGAGCATATCGCTGGCCCGGCGACCGGCGCCGTGCAATCGTCGCGCGATGGACGCCGAGAGCCCCGCGCCCGAGCCGCTGCCCCTCGCCGACGTCGTCGTGCTCGATCTCACGATCGCGCGGGCGGGGCCGACGGCGGTGCGCCAGCTCGCCGACCAGGGGGCCGACGTCATCCGGATCGAGCCGCCGGACGAGTCGGCCAGCGGCGAGGACCGCCACTCGCCGGACTATCTCAATCTCCACCGCAACAAGCGCAGCCTCGCCCTCGATCTCAAGCGGCCCGAAGGCCGCGCCGTCCTCCACCGCCTCGTCCCCCACGCCGACGTCCTCGTCGAGAATCTCCGCCCGCCGGTCAAGGCGCGCCTCGGGTTCGACTGGCCGACGCTCTCGCGCCTGAATCCGCGCCTCGTGATGGGCTCGATCTCGGGCTTCGGTCAGGACGGGCCCTACGCCGAGCGCGGCGGCGTCGATCAGATCGTGCAGGGCATGGGCGGACTCATGAGCATCACCGGCCTCCCCGGCCAGGGCCCCGTCCGCGCCGGCGTCGCGAGCTCCGACGTGACGGCGGGGCTCCAGCTCGCGGTCGGCCTGCTCGCCGCGCTGCACGAGCGCGCGCGGACCGGCCGCGGCCGCTACGTCCATACGTCGCTGCTCGAGTCGATGATCGGGATGCTCGACTTCCAGGCCGCCCGCTTCACCGTCGCCGGCGAGGTTCCGGGCCAGGAGGGCAACCACCATCCGACGATGCGCCCGATGGGGCTCTACCCGACGCGGGACGGCGCGATCAACCTCGCGGCGCCGTGGGGAAGGCTCTGGGAGGCCTGCTGTCGGGCGTTAGGCCTGGAGGAGTGCCTCTCGGACCCGCGCTTCGCGACGATCCGCGACCGGGCGCGCCATCGCGACGCGCTCGACCGCCTGCTCGCAGAGCGGCTCCTTGCGCGCGGGACCGGGGAGTGGCTCGAGGCGCTCCATGCGGTCGGGGTGCCGTGCGGGCCGGTGAACGACGTCGGGCAGGTCTTCGCCGATCCGCAGGTCGTCCATCTCGGGATGGCGGTCCCGGTCGAGGATCCCGTCCGCGGGCCGATCCGGATCCTGCGCAACGCGACCCGGATCGCGGGCCACGATCCGGCGATCCGGCGCCCGGCCCCGACGGCCGGCCAGCACTCGTCGGCGATCCTCCGGCAGTTCGGCTTTCGCGACGCGGAGATCGAAACACTCGAATCGAGCGGCATCGTCCAGGCGCTCGACGCGACGCGGCCCGCGCGGCGTCGATGAGCCCGAGGCAGGGCCCGCGCGACCCCGGCGCGGCTCTGTTAACGTCGGCCGACCACGGAGGTCCGAAGGCCGATGAAGGCGCCCGCTTACTCGCTCGGCCTCCTGCTCGTCATCTACATCGTCAACAACGTCGACCGCCAGGTCATGAACATCCTGGTCGAGCCGGTCAAGAAGGATCTCGGCCTCTCCGACGGCCAGATCGGATGGCTGATCGGCGGCTCCTTTGCCCTCTTCTATACCGTCGCGGGCCTCCCGATCGCGCGCCTCGCGGACCGCGCGAACCGCCGCAACATCATCGCCGTCGCGCTGCTCGTCTGGAGCGCCATGACGATGCTATGCGGCATGGCCCGCAGCTTCCCGGAGCTGCTCGCCGCCCGCATCGGTGTCGGCGTCGGTGAGGCCGGCTGCACGCCCCCTGCGCATTCGATGATCTCCGACACCTTCCCGACCGTGAAGCGCGCGAGCGCGATCTCGATCTACTCCCTCGGCGGCCCGATCGGCATGCTCTTCGGCCTGGCCTTCGGCGGCTACCTCGCCGACCAGCTCGGCTGGCAGGCCGCCTTCATGGTCGTCGGCGCCCCGGGTCTCCTGCTCGCCGCGATCACCTACTTCACCCTCGACGAGCCCGTCCGCGGCACCTTCGACGCCCAGGGCGATCGGGCGATCGAGCCCGTCGGGACGACGCTGCGCTTCATCGCGGCGCTCCCCGCGATCCGCCACATGCTGGCCGGCTCCGCCGTCCAGACGCTCTTCCTGGCCGGCGTCGCCGCCTTCCACTCGTCCTACCTCGTGCGTGTCCACGGCATGTCGGTCACCCAGGCGGGCCTCTGGCTCGGGCTGATCGCCGGCGTCGCCGGCGGCCTCTCGGTCTACACGTCGGGGCTCTTCGCCGATCGCCTCGGGCGGCGCGATCTGCGCTGGCACTACTGGCTGGCCGCCGCCGGGAACCTGATCTCGCTGCCGTTCTCCGTCCTCGCCTACACCGCCGAGGACGGGACCATGGCGGTCCTGTGGCTCGCCGTCGCGACCCTCGGCAACCATCAGTACTCGGCCCTCGGCCACGCCGTGCTGCAGGGACTCGTCAAGCCGCGCATGCGGGCCGTGATGTCGGCGACGGCGCTCTTCGCGATGAACGCGGTGGGCTTCGGGGTCGGGCCGGTCGTCGTCGGGGAGCTCTCCGACTACTTCGGGGGCGGCGTCGAGCTGCGCAAGGCGCTGCTCGCGCTCATCGTCTTCATGTTCTGGGCGGCCGCCCACTTCCTGCTCGGCGCGCGGACCTACCTGCGCGACCTGGAGGCGAAGAACGCCTGAGGGCGCGACGCGCCGAGGGGCCGCCAGCGCGCCCCGGGCGCGCGGCCTCAGATCTGCTGGACGAGCTCCGCGATGTTGCCCTCGGGATCCTTCGCGAACGCGACCCGGACCTTCATCTCCGGGATGTCCTTGATCGCCGCATGGATGCGCCCGCCATTCGCGACGATGCGATCGAGCAGCGCCTGCAGATCGTCCGTGATGAAGCCGAGAATGACGGCCCCCGGCCGCGGCGGCGCGAGCTCCGGGAAGCGGAGCAGCACGAGCGACCCGGGCCCGAAGGCCGAGTCGCGCCCGAGCATGATCTCGTCGATCGGATCGATGCCGATGTCCGCGCGGATGCGATCGAATTGCTTGAGCCCGAAGACGTTCGTGTAGAACGACTTCATCTTCTCGAGATCGCCGACCACGAGCTTGGTGAATCCGAAGGTCGTCGTCATGCGTCGGGTCCTCGGGCGCGGCAGCGCGTTGGGGCGTTGGGGCGTTGGGGCGTTGGGGCGTTCGAGGTGTCTAGGCCGCCGGGCGCAGCCGGTAGCGGATCGGGAGCGTCTTGAGGCCGACGACGAAGCTCGAGGCGATGTGCGACGGCGTCCCCGCCGGCTCCATCCACTCGATGCGGCGCGCGAGCTCGAGGAAGAGCGCCCGCGACGAGAGCCGGGCGACGTGAGCGCCCAGGCAGAAATGCTCGCCGGTGCCGAAGCCGAGATGCGGGTTCGGATCGCGGGTGATGTCGAACGTGAAGGGATCGTCGAAGACGTCCTCGTCGCGGTTGGCCGAGGCGTAGAACATGGCGAGCTGCTCGCCGGCCCGGAGCTTCTTTCCATGGAGCTCGACGTCCTGCAGCAGGATGCGCTTCATGTAGTTGACGGGCGTCGCCCAGCGCACGACCTCCTCGACCGTGCTGCGCGCGAGCGACGGGTCGGCGCAGAGCTTCTTCAGCTGGTCGGGGTTCTCGAGCAGCGCCTGCATGCCCGAGGCGATCGCGTTGCGGGTCGTGTCGTGGCCGGCGGTGAAGACGATCAGGAAGTAGCCGTAGGTCTCGATCGGCGGCATCGGCTCGCCGTTCGGCATCTTCGCGTTCGCGAGCATGCTGGCGAGATCGTCGCGGGGATGCGCGCGGCGGTCCTGGATGATGCGCGTGAAGAGGTTGATGAAGTCGGCACCGAGCGCCGCGGTCGCCGCCTTGCGGTCCTCGCCCTTTCGCTGGAGGTCCGGATCCTCGGAGCCGAAGAGCTCCTGGGTCAGGCGCAGCATCGTCTCTTCCTCGTGGCGCTCGACGCCGAGGAGCGTCGCGAGCACGCGCAGCGGATGGCGTTGCGCGATCACCTCGACGAAATCGCATTCCCCCTCGCGGCCGAGCTTGTCGACCTGCTCCCGAGCACACTCGGTCACGATGTCGTCGAGGCGCCGGATGCTGCGCGGCGTGAAGAAGGCGCTCGCGACCTTGCGGAAGTCGCGGTGCTCGGGCGGATCCATCTCGATGATCGTCCGCATGCTGCCGAAGGAGGTCGACTCGGCGACCCGGCGCGCCTCCTGCTCGAAGCTGACGAGCGTCGGACCCTTCGAGTTGCTGAAGATCGCGGGCTTGCTCGAGATCTTCACGATGTCGGCGTGACGCGTGATGGCGTAGAAGGGCGGGAACTCGCTGCTCTCGCAGTACCAGACGGGGGCGTGCTTTCGGAGCTGGGTCCAGGCCTCGTGGGGCTGGCCCGCGACGCCGTAGTTCCTGGAGGCGATCAGGTCGTCGGGGGTGAAGTCGAACTGCATCAACGGGTCCTCGGGAGGGGGCTGGGGCGGAGTTCTTTCTGTTCTTGGGCACTCTAGCAAGCGGTCCGCGGGTCGGAATGGCGGTCGTGCCAGGTGCCCCGGCCGGACGCGACCTGGCACTCGGGCTTCGTCCGGCACGCGTCGAGGGACCGGTCGGCTGCGCTGCGCGCCTTGCTGCGCGTGCCGTTCTCAATCTCGCGCCAGGCCGCGTCCGGCCGGGGCACTCGGGGCGTTTGCGGTTTTCGGCAAGGCAATCGCGTGTCGAGCACTCGAGTACGGGGGACTGCGCCGTATTCGTCCCGAGGCCCGCTACTGCGATGAGTGGGGTCCGGATCCGACGGCGTCCCGAGTGACGGGGTCGTGGGGCGTGGGGTGCGAAATCGGAGTGACCGGCGCGCCGCACGGCGCCGCATCTCTGGTCAGCGGTCCCGACGCGTCCGGTCCGACACCGAGCGCCCCGCGCCCCACGACCGCGGCACCTGGCACGGCATCGCACCCACGCCCCGCCCGCCGCGCGCGACTCACTTCGCGAGGTTGACGCGCTCCTTGATGATCTTCCGGCAGATCGCGAGATTGGGCGCAAAGCTCGGGCGGGCCATCAGGCGCTCGGCGTAGGTCACGGCGCGGGGCCAGCGGCGGACGTCGGGGAGGCCCGCGACCATCTCGAGCTGGGCCAGCTGGACGCCGATCGCGACGTCGGCGATCGAGAGCGTGCCGCCGAGCAGATGGCGCGCGTCCTCGGGCTTCGCGGCGCCGGCGCCCTCGAGCTCTTCCTCGAGATAGTCGAAGAGGCGGGGCAGCTTGTCGTGCCAGGTCGCCTTCGCGGCCTCGACCTCGGGTGGCTTGCCCTGAAAGCGCGGGAACATGAGGGGGCGGAAGATGCCGAGGCCGATCACCGAGGCGAGCTCGCTGTCGGCCCACTCCTCGAGCCAGATGGCGCGACCGTGGGCGAAGGGCTCGCTCGGGTAGAGCGACGGATTCGGCTGCTTCTTCTCGAGGAAGGCGCAGATCGCCGACGAATCCGGGAGCGTGCCCGCGCGACCCTCCGTTCCGATCGACGTGTCGCGCAGGACCGGGATCCGCCGCGCCGGGCTGATCGCCTTGAACCAGTCGGGCATCGGCAGGATGTTCACCGACTCCGACTCGAAGGCGATCCCCTTCTCGCGCATCACGACCTCGGCCTTGCGGACGAAGGGCGAGAGCGGGGCGCCGTAGAGGATCAGGGTCATGTTTCGTCTCCTTGGTCAGCCGCGCCCGAGAATGCCATAGTCGACGGGGACGGAAACCCCGGTCCCGCACGCCCCCGCGCGAGGAGAAGCCATGGATACCCCGCTCGCCCGCGAGCTCGGCCTCGAGTTCCCGATCTTCGCGTTCACCCACTGCCGCGACGTCGCCGCCGCCGTCACGAAGGCCGGCGGCATGGGCATCCTCGGCGTCGCCGCCCACTCGCCCAAGGGCCTGCGCGCCGAGCTCGAGTGGATCGAGAAGGAGGTCGGCGGCAAGCCCTACGGCGTCGACCTGCTGCTCCCGACCAAATTCGTCGGCAGCGACCGCGCGGGCGGCTTCGGCGCGAGCGAGCTCGACGCGCGCATTCCCGCCGAACACCGCCGCTTCGTCGACGACCTGCTCGCCCGCTACGACGTCCCCCCGCTGGCCCCCGACACCGAGCTGCGCGGCGAGCTGATGGTCGGCCTCGACAAGCAACGCGAGGTGATCGAGCTGCTCTTCGAGTACGACATCAAGCTGATCGCGAGCGCGCTGGGTCCGCCGCCCGCCTGGATGATCGAGCAGGGCCGCGCCCGGGGCGTCAAGGTCGCGGCGCTGGCCGGCACCGTCGAGCACGCGAAGCGCCACGCCGAAGCCGGCGCCGACATCATCGTCGCCCAGGGCTACGAGGCGGGCGGACACACGGGCGAGGTCGCGACGATGGTGCTCGTCCCCGAGGTCGTCGACGCGGTCGCTCCGGTCCCGGTCCTCGCCGCCGGCGGCATCGGCAGCGGCCGCCAGATCGCGGCGGCCCTGGCATTAGGCGCCCAGGGCGTCTGGCTCGGTTCCCTCTGGCTGACGACCGAGGAGGCCGAGACCCATCCCGTCGTCAAGCAGAAATTCCTGAAGGCGAGCTCCTCGGACACCGTCCGCAGCCGCTCCCTGACCGGCAAGCCCGCGCGCCAGCTGAAGAGCGCCTGGACGGAGGCCTGGGACGATCCCGCGAATCCGAAGCCGCTCCCGATGCCGCTCCAGCCGCGCCTCGTCCGCGAGGCCCAGGCGCGCATCTCGCGGACGGCCCACAAATCGAAGGGCGCGGCCGAGCTCGCCAACTACTTCGTCGGCCAGATCGTCGGCTCGATGAACCACGTCAAGTCGGTGCGCACCGTCATGCAGGAGCTCGTCTCCGAATACGCCGACACCCTCGACCGTCTCGACCGGATCTCCGGCCGCGAATAACAAAATACCGGCGATCCGATCCACAGGAGTCCTTCTCGATGCGTTTCTGGCACGGCATGGGCTACACGCCCCTCGACGAGCTCCCGATCCTCGCGCGTCACGCCGAGGCCCTCGGCTTCTACGGCATCTCCCTCGGCGACCACTGGGTCACCGCCGAGACCCAGGTCGACCGCTACGAGATCGCGAAGGACGGCGTGACGCCCTGGCAGCACGACGTCCCGTGGCCGGATCCGTGGGTGACGTTCCCGGTGCTGGCCGGCATGACGACGACGCTCCAGTTCCTGACGACCGTCTACATCCTGCCGATCCGCGACGCCTTCACCGCGGCGAAGGCGATCAGCACCGCCTCCGTCTGGTCCCGCGGCCGCATCCATCTCGGCGTCGGCGTCGGCTGGCAGAAGCTCGAGTTCGGCCTCAGCGGGCAACCCTTCCACGAGCGCGGCAAACACGTCGACGAGCAGCTCGAGGTCCTGCAGAAGCTCTGGACCGGCGAGATGGTCGAGCACCACGGCAAGTACTACGACTTCCCCCGCATCCGCATGCTGCCGACGCCCGTCGCGAAGGTCCCGATCTACGTCGGCGGCGTCTCCCCTGCCGCCTTCAAGCGCGCCGCGCGCTTCGACGGCTGGGAAGGCGCGATCTATCCCTGGGACGAGGTCGAGGTCAAGGTGATGGGCGCACGGCAGGCGCGCATCGACTCGGGCCTTCCCCTCGAAGGCTGGCGCATGGTCGTCGGCACGACGGAGCCGACGCCGGAGCGGCTCGATCAGCTGCGGAAATGGGGGGTCACCGACTATCTCAAGCCGCCGTGGACGGACGGGCTCAAGGCGACGAAGACCTCGCTCGCGGAGAAGCTCGAGGAGATGGCGGGGTTTGCGAGGCGGTTCGGGGTGGGCTCGAGCACCTAGCACGTTCTCGCGATGGCGCCGTTCGACCCATTCCGAAGCCTCGATCCACTCTCCTCCTCGGAGGCCCCCATGCCGACCCCCGTGATCCTCGAAGCCGCCATCAACGGCACGACGACGAAAGCCCGCAACCCGAACGTCCCGCGCACCCCCGCCGAGATCACCGCCGACGCCCTCGCCTGCATCGACGTCGGCGCCGCCCTCGTCCACAACCACACCGACGATCCGATCTTCGACGGCGTCACGGCGGCCCATTCGCCGGCGCCCTACGTCGAGGCGTGGCGGCCGGTGCTCGCGAAGCATCCGGACGTCTTCCTGTATCCGACGATGACGGGGGGCGGGCCGCATACCACGATCGAGCAGCGCTACGGGCATCTGCCGGCGATCGCCCGGGCGGGCTGCCTCACGATGGGGATCGTCGATCCGGGCTCGGTCAACATCGGGACCTTCGACGCCGACGGCCAGCCCTCGACCCACGACACGATCTACCAGAACTCGAACGCCGACGTGCGCCACATGATCGAGACGTGCGACACGCTCGCGGTGCCGATCAACTTCTCGATCTTCGACGGGAGCTTCATGCGGACGGCGGCGGCCTACATCCGGGCGGGCCGCGCCCGCCACGGCGGCATCGTCAAGATCTTCTTCGGCTCGCCCTTCGCGAGCTTCGGGATCCCGGCGACGGAGAAGGCCCTCGACGCCTATCTCGAGATGCTCGAGGGCTGTCCGCTGCCCTGGTCGATCGCGATCCCGGGCGGCGATCTGCTCGCGAGCGACGTCGCGGGGCTCGCCCTCGAGCGCGGCGGCCATCTGCGCGTCGGGCTCGAGGACTACGCCGGGCCTGGTCAGCCGACCAACGTCGAGATCCTCGAGCGCGCGGCGAAGCTCTGCCGCGAAGTCGGGCGGCCGCTCGCGCGCGGGGCGCAGGCGGCGGATCTGATGAAGGTGCCGGCGTCGGCACGCCGGAGACGGGGATGAAGAAGAAGCGGGCGGCGAAGAAGACGAAGACGACGAATGCCCTCTCGACCCGCCGCTCCACGCGCAAGACCGTTCGCATTCCCACCGAGGGACCGCCCATTCCGCCCGTCGTGCGCACCGCCGACGCGCGCTTCCGCAACCTCCCCGGCTATCCGTTCGCGCCGCATTATGTCGAGGTCGGGAATCCCCATGCGAAGGGACGCCTGCGCATGCACTACGTCGATGAAGGGCCGGCCAGCGGCGATCCGAAGTCGGCCCCCGTCGTCCTCATGATCCACGGCGAGCCGTCCTGGTCCTATCTCTACCGCAAGATGATTCCCGTGTTCGCCGCCGCCGGACTGCGCGCGATCGCCGTCGACCTGATCGGCTTCGGGCGCTCCGACAAGCTGACGAAGGCCTCGCAGTATTCGTTCGCGAGCCACATCGAGTGGGTCCGAGAGCTCGTCGTCGGCCTCGACCTGCGCGAGATCACGCTGATCGGCCAGGACTGGGGCGGCCCGATCGGGATGGGCGTCCTCGCGAAGGAGATGGACCGCTTCGCCCGGGTCGTCGCCGGGAATACGATGCTCCACACCGCCGAGCCCGCACTCGCCGGCCGCATCGACTGGGCCGCCCACGCGAGCGGCGACCACACCTCGACCGTCGACACGCGGCTGCTCGACTGGATGCACACGACCCATCGCCTCGTCGACTTCGACGCGAGCCCGTCGATCGCGGGCTCGACGGTGCGCGGGGTCTCGAAGGAAGAGCTCGCCGCCTACGATGCGCCCTTCCCGACCGAGTGGCACAAGGCGGGCATGCGCCAGTTCTCGGTCCTGATCCCGGTCACGGCCTCCGACGTCGGTTGCCAGATCAACCTCGAGACCTGGCAGGCCCTCGCCCGCTTCGACCGTCCCTTCCTGACGCTCTTCTCCGACTCGGACCCGGCGACGCGCGGCTGGGAGGAGATCTTCGTGGAGCGCGTCCCCGGCGCCCGCGGTCAACCCCATCAGATCCAGGCCCGCGCGGGGCATTTCTGGCAGGAGGACAACGGGGCCGAGGCGGCTCGCATCATCGCGGACTGGATCGCGGCGACGGGCTAACGTCGCGGCGCTCGATCGTTCGCCGCTCGCCTGCCGGCCCCCGCCGATCGGCCTCGGCCCCCAGCGCTGGAGAGGAGTCCCGCTCGTGGAATTCGTGCTCTGCTTCGACCTGCGCGCCCCCGCCTTCGGCACGCCCACGCGGGAGATCTACGCCGCGACCCTCGATCTGTGCGCCTGGGCCGACGACGTCGGCTTCGACTACATCGGCCTCGGCGAGCACCACGCCTCCGACGACGGCTATCTCCCGTCGCCGATCCCGATGGCCGCCGCGATCGGGGCGCGTACGAAGCGGATCACGATCCGGCCGAACGTGCTGCTCGCGCCGCTCTACGAGCCGGTCAAGCTCGCCGAGGATCTCGCAGTGCTCCAGTACATCTGCGACGGGCGGCTCGAGGTCGTGATCGGCGCGGGCTACGTCCCCTACGAGTTCCAGATGTTCGGCAAGCGGCGCGAGGATCGCAAAGCGCTCTACATGAACGCGATCGAGGTCCTGAAGCGCGCCTGGACCGGCGAGACCTTCGACTATCAAGGCCGCAGCATCACCGTCCGCCCGATCCCGAACCCGCCGCCGAAGCTGCTGCTCGGCGGAACCCATCCCGCCGTCGCGAAGCGCGCGGCCCGGATCGCCGACGGCTTCTATCCGCCCGCCGGCGAGAACTGGAAGATCTACCGCCAGGCCTGCCTCGACCTCGGCAAGCCCGATCCCGGCGAGCGCTTCAAGGCCCTGGGGCCCATCTATACCCACGTGACGAACGATCCCGACGGCGACTGGGCGAAGATCGCGCCGCACGCGAAGCACGTCGTCGAGTCCTACTCGAAGTGGACGACCGAGGCCTACGGACGCCCGGCCGGGCCCTTCGCGAAGGGCGTGAACCCCGATGACCTGCGCAAGAGCGGGAGCTATCTCTGCCTGCGGCCGGAGGAGGCGATCCGCATGATCCGCGAGCTCGGCCGCGACCGGACCTTCATCACGACCCCGCTCCTCGGCGGTCTCGACCCGGCGCTCGCGTGGCAGGGGCTCCGGCTCTTCGAGCGCGAGGTGTGGCCGCACGTGCGGGACCTGCAGGGTTAGGCGGGGCGGCGCGAGCGGCGCGGCGCAGGAGCGCGATTGGGCAGGAGATCGGATTTCGCCCGGCGAGCACCCATGCGACCCGGGACTACGGGAGTGCCAGCATGTTCGATCTGAGCAGCAGGACGGCCTTCGTGACGGGCGCGGGGCAGCACGTGGGACGCGCGATCGCCGAGGCGCTCGCCGGGCAGGGTGCGGCGGTCGCGGTCAACGATCTCATCGGGGCGCGGGCGCGGGACGTCGCCGAGTCGATCGTGAAGAGCGGCGGACGGGCGATCGCGGTGCCGGGGGACGTGACGGATCTCGAGGCGGTCGAGGCGATGGTCCGCGAGACCGAGGCGGCGCTCGGCCCGGTCGACATCCTCGTCTCAAACGCGGGCAACAGCGGCGCGACCCGCGCGATCCCGACGCAGTTCGTCGACATGGATCCGAGCGACTGGAAGAAATACGTCGACATCAACTTCTACGGCGTCCTGAACGGCATCCACGCCGTGCTGCCGGGCATGTGCCAGCGGCGCTTCGGGCGGATCATCACGATCGCCTCCGACGCCGGCCGTCAGGGCCTCGCGATGGGCATGTCGGTCTACAGCGGCGGCAAGGCCGCGGCGATGGGCTTCCAGCGCTCGCTCGCCTGCGAGGTCGGGCCGGCGCAGGTCACGGTGAACACCGTCTCCCTCGGCATGATCCCCGGCGACTGGGACATGGGCCCGCCGAAGGGCACGCCGCTCGGCCGCCACGGCGTGCCGAAGGACGTCGGCCCCGCCGTCGTCTACTTCGCCTCCGACGAAGCGAGCTGGGTCACCGGCCAGATCCTCTCCGTCAACGGCGGCGTCTATCGCAACGTCTGAGCGGACGGGGGCGAGAGCCGCGGAGCGGGCCGGGATCGGGACGAACGCGGGTCGAACACCATTCGACGCGAGCAGACGCAGAGGACGAAACGACGATGACGAATGCGCTCCCGAGTCTCGAGATCGACGACCTGCTCGCCGAGGCGAGCCGTCGCGCCGGCGGGCGCAGCGACTTCGGCGAGCCGCAGTTCATGCAGGGCCTCGAGCGCCTCGTCGACTCGCTCGAGCGCGACGCGTTCCTGACGCCGATCGGCCGCATGATCGCCCGCGAGCGGATCCTCAACTCCGCGAAGAACCGCCTCGACTACCTCGGCGATCGCAAGCGCCATCCGGAGATCGCGCGCGAGAAGATCGTCGCCCCCATCGTCGTCGTCGGCATGCCGCGAACGGGCTCGACGATCCTCCACGACCTGCTCGCCCAGGATCCCGACAGCCGCGCCCCGCTGACCTGGGAGGTCATGTTTCCGTCGCCGCCGCCCGAGCCCGCGACCTTCGAGACCGACCCGCGGATCGAGGCCTGCGACGCGACCTTCCCCGGCGTCGACGCCCAGATTCCCGCCTTCAAGGCGATGCATCCGATGGGCGCCCGGCTCTCCCAGGAATGCGTGACCATCATGGCCGACTCGATGGTCTCGGCCCTCTTCCACAACCAGTTCCGGGTGACCGCCTATCAGGACTGGGTCGACACGCAGGCCGACTTCGCCCCCGTCTACGCCTTTCACGAGCAGCAGCTCCAGCATCTGCAGTGGCGCGTGAAGCGCGATCGCTGGGTCCTGAAGACGGGCGCCCACATGTGGGGCCTCGAGCATCTGCTGGCCCGCTACCCCGACGCGCGGATCGTGTTCACGCATCGTGATCCGGTGAAGACGATGACCTCGTATGCGAGCCTCACGGCGCTCGTCCGCTCGCTCGGGAGCCAGACGATCGATCCGAAGGAGATCGCCCGGGACTGGACGGCGCGCATCAAGCGCGTCCTCGAGCACGCGATCGAGGTCCGGACGCGGCCGGTCGCTGCGCGCGCGCAGTTCTACGACATGTACTTCCAGGACTTCGTGAGCGACCAGATGGGCGAGGTCGAGAAGATCTACCGCGCGTTCGGCCTCCCGCTGACGGAAGAAGCCCGGCGACGCATGAAGCTCTTCATCGCCGACAACCCCAAGGACAAGCACGGGATCCACCGCTATTCGCCCGAGGAGTTCGGCGTCGATCCTGCCGCCGTCCGCGAATCCTTCGGGCCCTACATGCAGCGCTTCGGGCTAGAGCCCGAGCGCGGCTGAGCGAGCCCCGAACGACCTGCATCGATGATCTCCATCCATGATCCGGATCGAGCCACCCGCCTCACACGAAAGGTCCCCCCATGACTGAAGCCGCCTCCGCCACCCGCCTCCCGAGCCTGCCCGAGACGATGCGCGCCTTCCGCGTCCACGAGTTCGGGCCCGAGCCGACCTCGGCGATGCAGCTCGAGCGGATCCCGCTGCCGGTGCCGGCGGCGGGGGAGCTGCTCGTGCGCGCGGAGGGCATCCCGCTCAACCTGAACGACATGGAGCGCGTCAACGGCAAGAACATGATGGTGCGGCCGCCGCTGCCGGTGATCCCGGGCATGGAGACGATGGGCGTCGTCGTCGCCTGCGGACCCGGGACCGAGGCGTGGCTCGGCAAGCGCGTCGCCGCGATGCCGAAGCAGGCGACGGGCGGCTTCGCGGAGTACGCGATCTGTCCGACCGTCTCGGCCTTCGACATGCCGGCGTCGATTCCGATGCCCGACGCCGCCGCTCTCTACTTCCCCTACCACCTCGCCTGGCTCGGCCTCGTCGACCGCGCGGATCTGCGCGCCGGCGAGAGCGTCCTCATCCATGCCGCGGCGGGCGGATCGGGGTCGGCGGCGGTGCAGCTCGCGAAGCTGCGCGGGGCGCGGGTCTTCGCGACGGCGGGGAGCGAGGCGAAGGTCGCACTGTGTCGCGAGCTCGGCGCCGACGTCGCCATCAACTACGAGAAGGAGGACTTCGCCGAGATCCTCCTCAAGGAGACCGGCGGCAAGGGCGTCGAGGTCGTCTTCGACAACGTCGGTGAGGGGGTCATGGAGAAGTCGATGAAGGCGCTCGCCTACAACGGGCGCTACGTCATGATGGGCTTCGCCTCGGACAAGCAGTATGCGGACGAGAAGCTGATCGTGCCGCGGCGCGTCATTGCCGGGAACATGAAGCTCTGTGGCGCGCTCCTCGCCTACGCCGAGCCGCCGGTCGCCGCCATGATGAAGAACGCAATGGGCTGGAACTTCTGCGCCCGCGACCTCGGCGTCTCGATCATGCGCGAGGTCGTCGAGCTGGTCCTCGCGAAGAAGCTCCGCCCGGTCATCGGCCAGGTCGTCCGCTTCGAGGACATCCCGGCCGCCCTGACCGCGATGCGCGATCGCAAGACCGTCGGCCGCACCGTCGCCCGCCTCGACGTCGCCTGAACGGGGACACGGGGCCCCCTCGCCCTGCCGTGCACCGGCCGGGCGAGGTCTCCCGCGACGTTCTAATCTCCGCCGCCTCCGCGCCCATCGACCCCGCTCGGCTGCCGGGTCCACTCACCGAATCCACGTCCACCCCACGGAGCTCCCCATGTCCCATCCCTTCGACTACTCGAACAAGCGCGTCGTCATCACCGGCGCCTTCTCCGGCGTCGGCGCCGCGCTCCTCGAAGTCCTCGCCGAGCTCGGGCGCCCCGAGGTCATCGCCCTCGACATCCGAAGACCGGAGGGACCGATCTCGACCTACATCGAGACCAACATGGGCAAGGCCTCCTCCGTCGCGGCGGCGGCCGACAAGATCAAGGGTCCGATCGACGTGCTCTTCAACAACGCGGGCATCGCCGCGACCCATCCCCTCGAAGACGTGATGGCCGTCAACTGGCTCGGCCTGCGCCAGCTCTCGGAGCTGATGCTCCCGAAGATGCGCGAGGGCGGCGCGATCGCGAACACCGCCTCGATCGCCGGCGGACAGTGGCCCGCGCATCTGCAGGAAGTCCTCGAGTGCATCTCGCTCGAGACGCGCGAGGAGCTCTTCGGCTGGACCCGCGAGCACGCCCAGCTCGTGGGCGACGGCTACGCCTTCTCGAAGGAGTGCGTCCAGGTCTACACCATGAAGAGCGCGAAGCAGACCCTCGCGCGGAAGGTCCGGACCAACAGTGTCTGCCCGGCGCCGATCGATACGCCGCTGCTCCCCGACTTCAACAAGACGATGACCGAGAAGACGATGAACTGGACGATTTCGCAGATCGGCGGGACGATCGCTTCGCCCCGGGACATCGCGATGGCGCTCGCCTTCCTCGGGTCGGACGCTTCACGCTACGTGAACGGCGTCAACCTCAACGTCGACCTGGGCTTCAACGCCTTCATGACGACGGGACAGCTCGACTTCTCGGGGCTCGCCTGACATGCATCGCGTGATCGTCTGGGGAACGGGCTTCGTCGGGAAGGCGGTGCTCAAGAGCCTGATCGGGCATCCGGAGTTCGAGCTCGCGGGCGTCGTCGTCCACGATCCGGCCAAGGACGGGCTCGACGTCGGCGACATCGTTCATGGAATCGGACGCGGGCCGAAGACGGGGATCCGCGCGACGCGGGACGCGAAGAGCCTCCTCGCGAAGCCGGCCGATGCCGTCGCCTACTTCGGACCCAACATGATGCACGCCGAGACGAACCTCGCGAACATCGAGGCTTCGCTCCGGGCGGGCAAGAACGTCGTCGACACGAGCATGGGGATCTTCCACTACCCGCCGCTGATCCCGGCGCCGATGAAGGAGCGGATCGCGAAGGCCTGCGAAGCCGGCGGGACGAGCTTCCTCAGCAACGGCATCGACCCGGGCTTCGCGAACGATCTCTTCCCGATGACGCTGCTCGGCCTCTGCGGTCAGGTCGAGAGCGTGCGGACGACCGAGTTCATCGACGGCGGGAGCTATCCCGATCAGGCGAGCCTTCGCTTCATGGGCCTCTACTCGAAGATGGACGAGAAGCCGCCCCTCGACGCGAATCCCGGCATGATGACGGGAATCTGGGGCGGACCGCTCTACATGATCGCGGAGGCGGTCGGGATCCGGATCGAGCGGACCGTCGAGAACTATTCACGCTGGACCGGGACGCGGACGGTCGAGTTCGAGCAGGGTCGCGTCCTGCCCGGCGAGTGCGCCGCCCACAGAATCGAGCTCCAGGGCATCGCCGCCGGGCGTCCGCGCATCCTCATCGACCACATCCACCGCCTCTACCCCGACGCCGCTCCCGACTGGCCGCGACCGAAGCTCGACCTCGTCCACGCGAACCGCGTCGAGATCGTCGGGCGGCCCAACATCGTGCAGGAGACGGTGATCTCCGACGCGGATACCGGCGACGGCAACGGCGGCGGCTGCCTCGCGACGGGCATGCGGGTCTTCAATGCGATCCCGGCGGTCTGCGCGGCGAAGCCGGGGATCCTGTCGGCGCTCGACCTGCCGGTGATCGCGGGACGCGGAACGATTCGCGAGGACGGGTTCCGGGCGCGGACCTAGCGCACGGGCCACCGGCCGGGCCGTCGGCAGCGCCCGAACAGCCCGTCGGCGCGCGCTCGTGACCCCGGCCGCGCCCCCCCACCGATCGTCCGGACCGTGGACGGCTACTTCTTCCCGCCCAGCCCCGCGAGCATCGCCTTCGCCGCGCCGAGATCCGCGTTCAAGAGCCCGATCTCGCTGTAGTTGCCGTAGCCGCTCTTCGCCCCGGCGAGGAGCTTCCCGACGGCCTCGATGCGCGCCTCGAGGACCGCCTTCGTCTCCCGCCCCTTCGCGACGTCGAGGAGACGCAGCGCCTCGAGGGTCTGGCCCTTCTTCAAGTAGTCGCGTGCGCGCTTGGCCAGCGCGTCGGCGCCGCCGGCGAGCTCGACCAGATCACCGTTCACCGCCGTCGGCGGGACGTGGTAGAGGTCCGCGATCGTGTCGTACGAATACCAGCCCGTCACGATCTCCCAGATCCCCCGCACGCTCCACGAGACCCGCCCGTGGCCCTGGGAGAGCTCGAGCTCCTTCGGCAGCTGCACGTCCCGCATCAGCTCCCAGACGCTCCTGCCCGCGTTCATCCCCTCGATGGTCTCGTCCCAGACGTACTGCACGGCGTCGCGCATCTTCTTCACCGAGGCCTGGATGTACTCCTCCCCCTCGACCACGCGGAAATGGCTGTGGCCGATGTAGAGGGGCTTCAGCGCCAGGACGACGTCGAGAGCGTCGATGTAGTCGAGGGGATCGCGGTACTTCTCGCCGCGGACGGTGTAGAGGTTCGGAAACATCGGATAGAGCGTCCCGAAGAGATCGCCCGAGAAGAGGACGCGCTCCTCGGGGAGCCAGAGGAGGATGCCGTCCTCGCCCTCCCCGGTGTTCTCGGGGGCGATGACGACGAACTTCGTGCCGCCGAGCTCGAACTCGTAGTTCGAGCCGGGATACACCTCCCGCTCGGGCCGGATCCTCCAGCCGAGCGGAACGGTCGTGTCCGAAACGTCGACGCGTGTCGGGTAGAGGACGTGGTACCGCCGCTTGAAGAAGGCCATCGGCTCCGCCTGGTGGCGGGCCATGTAGCCGTAGCGGTGATGCCCGATCGTCTCGGTCGCGCCGTCGATCTCCTTCTGCCAGTAGGTGATGCCGCCGACGTGGTCGATATGCGAGTGGGTGAGCACGATCTTCCGGATCGGCCCGGTCGCGAGCTTCTCGATCAGCTTCTTCTGCTCGAGGGCCTGCGGCGAGTCGTAGCCCACGTCGACGAGGACGGAGCCCTCCGGCGTGTTGACGAGGAAGATCGCCCCTTCGCCCTCGATCTTGAAGACGTTGGGCGTGATCTTCACGGAGGAGACCTTCAGGGATTGCAGATCGTCGACGCGCACCGGTACGTCGGACTCGACCTCGACGGCGTCCGCGGTCCGCGGAAGGACGGCCGTCGGGGCGACGCCGGCGACGACCGCGAGGACGACGCGAAGAACGGCGGCGATGGGGACGAGGGGCGCGAGGGCGGGCGCGATCGATCGCATGGGAAACCTCCAGTGGAGACGAGGCATCGGAAGCCGCGGGCAGCGTAGCGCGCTCGAAAACGTCTATGCTGGTCGCCGCAGCTCCGCCGCGCCCCGTTCGGACCGCTCGCCGCGGATCGCCGAAGCCGCGCGGAAGGTCGGAGTGCGCGAGGTGGAGACGTCATGGCCGAGGCACGAACGGACGAGGCCCCCACGCTGGGGACGATGCTCGGCTACAGCCTCTCGGCCGCGCCGACGAGCTTCAGCTTCCTGCTCTTCATGGTCATGTATCTGAAGTACGCGACCGAGACCCTCGCCGTCTCGCCCGCCGCCATCGGGACCATCTTCCTGATCGCCAAGGTGATCAACGCAGTCGGTGATCCGCTGATCGGCAACTGGTCCGATCGGACCGAGACGCGGATGGGGCGGCGTCGCCCCTGGCTCCTCGTCGGCGGACCGCTGGCCGCGATCTTCGGCTACATGGCCTGGGCCCCGCCGACCTCGCTCCCGGAGTCGAGCCTGGTCGGTTGGCTCGCGCTCTCGATCATCGGCTTCTATACGGCCTACTCGATCTTCGAAGTGCCCCACATGGCGCTCGGAGCCGAGATCAGCCTCGATGCCGGCGGGCGCAATCGGCTCTTCGCCTGGCGACAGGTCGTCCGCGTGCTCGCGTCGCTCGTCGCCGCGCTGGTCGGGAGCAAGCTGATCGAGCAGGGGCGCGACACGACCCAGACGATGAGCCTCGTCGTCTCGATCCTGACCGTCGCCTTCATCTATGCGGGCGTGTCGTGGCTGCCGGCCGAGCGCGCTTCGTTCCGCGGGCGTGGCGGCCAGAACCCGTTCCGGGCGGTGCGCGACGTGCTCGCCAATCCCCATGCGCGGCTGCTCCTGACCGTGATCTTCATCGACTCGATCGGGACCGGCGGAATCGCCGTGCTCACGCCCTTCGTGATCGATCACGTCGTCGGCCGCAAGGAGCTGCTCCAGGCGCTGCTCGGCGCGAACTTCCTGGCGACGCTGCTCTCGGTTCCCGCCTGGCTCTGGCTCTCGCGTCGCTTCGAGAAACGCCGGCTCATGCTGTGGGCGATGATCGCGAGCGGCCTCGCCTTCGGCTCGATCCTGTTCGTCGGCGAAGGCGACTGGGTCCTCGTCGCGGTCTCGGCGCTGGCGTCCGGGATCGCCGTCAGCTGCTCGAATACCCTCGGCTACACGCTGAAGAGCGAGATCATCGACTGCGACGAATACCGGACCGGCGAACGCAAGGAAGGCGCCTACTTCGCAGGCTGGGCCTTCGTCCAGAAGCTCGCAGCGGGGCTCATGATCTTCGTCGTCGGACAGGCCCTCGAGTGGTCGGCCTTCGACCGCCATGCGGCGAGTCAGAGCGAGCTCGTGCGGACGACGATGGTCGCGCTGATGGGCGGTGCCCCCCTCGTCTGTTATCTGCTCGGCGCCGTCGCCTTCGCGCGCTTCTCGCTCTCGGAAGAGGAGCATGCGCGGATCCGCCGCGAGCTCGATGCACGCGGCGCGGAGACGGTCGGCCAACCGGGCATGGTGGCATCGTGACGCCGAGCCGGACGTCGCGCCGCGCCTTCATCGCGAACAGCGCCGCCGGCCTCGCGGCGCTCTTGCTGCCGACGACGGCTCGCGCGCGGGGCGCCGACGATTTCGGGCCGCTGCTCACCCCCGATGCGAACGGCCTGCGGCTGCCGGCGGGCTTCCGATCGCGGATCGTCGCGCGCTCGAATCAGGCCGTCGGGAGCACCGGCTTCGTCTGGCATGCCAACCCCGACGGCGGCGCGACCTTCGCGACCGACGCCGGTGGCTGGGTCTACGTCTCGAACGCCGAGACGGACGCAGGGGCCGGCGGCGTCGGAGTCCTGCGCTTCGACGCGAGCGCGAATCTGATCGACGCCTATCGGATCCTCTCTGGAACGAGCCGCAACTGCGCAGGCGGGCGGACGCCCTGGCAGACCTGGCTCTCGTGCGAGGAGATCCCGGCCGGGCGGGTCTTCGAGTGTGATCCGCTCGCGCGGAATTCGCAGGGGACGGCCCGCCCCGTGCTGGGTGTCTTCCAGCACGAGGCCGTCGCGGTCGATCCGGTTCGGGGCAAGCTCTACCTGACGGAAGACCGACCGGACAGCCTGCTCTACCGCTTCACACCGGCGGCCTACCCGAGCCTCGCGAGCGGCGTCCTCGAGGCCGCGCAGATCCTCGATCCGAACGGTCAGGGACCGATCGCCCCGGGTCAGAGCCGTCCCCTCGCCTGGCACGTCGTCCCCGATCCCCTCGCCGCGCAGACCCAGACGCGCTTCCAGGTCGCCGCCGCCACGCGCTTCAACGGCGGCGAAGGCATCGACTACCACGCCGACCAGATCTTCTTCACGACCAAGGGCGACGACCGCGTCTGGCGGATCGGCACGGCGACCGATCGGATCGAGATCCGCTACGACCGCGCGAGCGCTTCGATGAACGCACTCTCGGGCGTCGACAATCTGCTCGCGACCCCGATCGGCGATCTCTACGTCGCAGAGGATCCCGGCGATCTCCAGATCGTCGCGCTGACGACGACGGGGCAGGTCAAGCCCATCGTCCAGGTCACCGGCCAGCTCGGCAGCGAGATCGCCGGCCCCGCCCTCTCGCCGGATGGCCGCCGCCTCTATTTCAGCAGTCAGCGCAGCCCCGGCACGACCTACGAGGTCGAAGGCCCCTTCCTCGGCCCCGCCGCCTCGTCGCTCGGCAGCCTCCCGGGCGTCGTCCTCACCGGCGCCCTCGCCCTCGTGGCCGCACGCAGCCTCCGACCCGCGGGCCCGAAGAGCGCGAGGGAACCGCTTCCGAACGAAGACGCCGACCCGCTCGGCGGTCCCGTCGGATCCCGGGATGCGCGCGTTCCCGTCCCGCGATAAGTAATGCCCATCGCGCCGCCGCGCGATCCCGTCGACCGAGGTCCCCTGATGCCTTCGCTCTCGCGCTCCCAGGCCGCCTGGAACGAATTCACCCGCGCTCTCGAGAAGATCGGCGAGAAGATCGTCGCGCCCACCGGCGCCCGCGGCGCCGCGAGCGCGCCGAGGGCTACCGCTATCTGCTGCGCCTCGTCTCCGCGGGCCACGACCTCGAGATGGAGGCCGATCGCAACCGCCCCGAGCTGCGCCGCATGATGACGACGATCCGCAAGTTCAAGGGCGACGGCACGGACACCCTCTACCGCGAAGCCAAGCTCGACGAGAACCTCGTCTACAAGTTCTCGCTGCGCCGGGGCGACGAGCTCTTCTTCTCTGCGACGATCTACGCCTACGACGAGAACGACACCTACTACATCGTCGACCATCTGATCGACCAGGACGTCGTCTGGGACGACATCTTCGGCGAGAAGATCGCGGAGATCTACCTCTCGGAGAAGAAGCCCGACGGCGCCCGCAACTGGATCGCGCTCAAGGGCCGCCGACCGATCCTGTTCACGCGCGAGTACTTCGACGATTTCGTCGATTCCGTCGACCAGGGCCGCAAGCGCGCGATGGCGATGCAGCTCGAATGCCTGTCCGAGGTCCCCGCCCCTGCGCCCTACGACGAGGCGGAGCTCGAGGCGGGCCTGCGCCGCGTCGTCGACTTCATCGACGACGCGACCAACGTCTCCCTCGGCCTCTCGATCTTCATCGGCCTGAACCGGATCGAGTACCAGGGCGCCGGCGACGGCGGCTCGAGCGAGCGCAAGGGCAGCATGACGCGGATCCAGGACGGCGAGATCGTCCTCGACGAGGATTCATCGGAGCAGTACACGCCGCAGGAGCTCGCGGCGATGATCGACCCGAAGCTCGTGCGCAACAACCTGCCCGGCCCGGGCATCCAGTACATCGGCGGGACCTTCAAGCTCGCCCCCGACGAGGTCATCGTCGTGACGGGCAAGGACGTGCCCTGCCGCTACTGGAACCTCCAGATCCTGACCCGCTACCTCGAGAGCGGCGACTACCGCCACCACAAGGTCGGCATCTCGAATCGCCACGTCGTGAAGGACGCGGACGGGAGCTTCCGGATCTACGCAGCGAACGGGGATCCCGGCACGAAGAACTGGATCTCGACCCAGGGCTATGCCCACGGCCAGATCCTGATCCGCACGCTGCTCGCGAATCCGCCGATGGAAGCGACCTTCAAGGTCGTGAAGGCGAAGGACATTCCGGCGGAAGATCGCGACTAGCGATTCTCGCGCACCTTCCGCCGCGGCCCAGCGGACGAATGCCGCAGCCCGAGCGCCAGGACTCCGGCCGTCAGCAGCGCGCCCAGCCCCGGCTCCGGAACGTCGATGACGAAGGAGTGCAGGACGTTCGGCCCGGACCCGCTGTTGTCCTCGACCGCGAGGGCGACCAGCCGACCATCCGGAAGCTGAGGGCCGACCGCGAACCCTTCGAGCTTTCCGAGCAGATCGGCGAACAGCAACGTCTTTTCGACCGGCGTGTAGCTCTGCCCGATCAGGCCAGTGGCCGCCGCCCCTTGACTGACGTCGGTCGCCCCGACACGCACGATCTCGAAGATCCGGATCAGCGTCTCGTTCGAGCTCTCCGACCGCTCGATCCCGAGGAGTCGACCGTCGGGCAGGTGCTCGATCTCCGAAAGGCTGCTGCCGTCTCCGCCCAGAGGGGTCGCGTGAAGCGGCTCGACCACGTACGCGTACTGTTCGGCAGGGGTCACCGAGGTACCCGCGACGACCTGACGCAACATCCGCACGACCGTCGGAATCGTGGTCGAGGTTCCGCTGGGTCCGTCGACCGTGAGCGCTTGCTGGACCGCGGCGACCATCTCCGTTTCGTCGTAGCTCCGCGACAGACTCTCGAAACGCAGATTGGCGCGGGACGAGGCGAAGACGCTCGGAATGGCCAGGCTCTGGAGCAGCGATCCATCGGAGAGATCGAACTCGCGGATCTGGGGCGGCGATGCCTCATCGCTCACGAACACGCTCTGGGCGCCGGCGGGCAGCGCGATGCCCTCGTAGTCGGACACATTCGCGACGACCACGGCATCGATCGAAGCGGCACCGACGATCGCGCCATCGGAATCGAAATCGACGTCGAGCTCCAGCAGTCGGCCGCTCTTGTCGCTCACACCCCAGAATCGCCCGCTGGTGGCGTCGTAGTCGATGGCGCTCAGCTCGTTCACCGTGATCGTGTTCTGGTTCTGGTCCGCGACCGTCGTGGCCACCGTCGTCGAGCTCGACCACTCGATCGAGATCGGATCCGTCGCGAGGGCTCCCTGCCGATAGCTCTCGAGCGTCGCCGGGATCGTCAGGCCGGCGTCGATCCGCACGTCGTCGATGAAGCCGTCGAAGGGCCGCCCGAGCTCGTCCCGGTTGCCGATGACGAGGCCCGACCCGTCGTCGCCGACCACACCCCGATCGAGCGTGCAGGTCGTACAGCCCAGGCTGCTGGACGCCACGAGCTCGACGGCTGCCGACGCGGCCCCCAGCTCCGCCGCTTCCGCGTCGTTCCGAAAGCCACGATAGAAATCGACGTTGCCCGTGCTCGAGGTGCCGTCGTAACGAACTGCAAAGAAGATCCAGGTGGACTTTCCGGCGTATAGACCAGTCGTGCCCGAGCTCGCCTCGAGTGGTGCCGGAGCGGACGTCGAGTCGATCTCGAGCTTCAGATCCCCGGCCGAGCCGCTCAGGAACTGGAGGTTGAATCCGTTGGCGCCGTCGTGGTTCTCGACGAGTCGCGGCGTCTTGCCGCTCAAGCCCGTCCAGTCCCCGGTCTTGAACCAGCCGGAGAGGGTGAAGGTCGCGAGGCCGTCGATGGCCGCGTCGTCCGGCTGGTCCGCGCGAAAGCCGTTCGTCGCGGCGCTGGCGGCGCTTCCATGGTCGGATGCCCCGGTATTCTGGAACGAACGATCCCCCGCGCGTCCGCTGACGCCCCGGGCATCCGCGCTGTGCAGGTCCGTCGCGGTCCCCGCGCTGTTGCGCAGCGTGAGCGGCGCGTTGCTCGTGCCGTCGCTGCTGACGGACGTTCCGGTCTGATCGAAGTCGTAATGAAGGATCGTCTGGGACCACGCCGGCGGAGCGGCCAGCAGAGTCGCGAGCGTCAGCACGGAGAGCGCGAGCGTCGACACCTGCGAAATCGAATCTGAAGCAAACCGGATACGACGCGACATCGCTCGACCTCGACGCTGGGACATTGGGACGTTGGGACGCTGGGACATTGGAACGTTGGGACGCGAATCAACGATTGATCCGACGATCCTGATCCCATGCTCTCGAGCGGTCAAGTCAATTCGCCGCGCGAACCGATGTTTGCTCCCGACGGCAATGCTCCACGAACATGCAGCTTCGCCTTCGAGTGTCTGCATCCATTGCGAAATCCCGATCGCATGCCCGACGCCGGACGCCGACGTCTTCGGCGGCGCGCAGCGAGGCCACCGGCGAATTGTCTTGACACCGGGTCAGGCCATGGTGTCCACTGGCAGTTAGGCGACCTCCATCCCGGTCGTCGAGCGGGTGGATGCGATCCGTCCCGACGATGCATCCGCCCGTTCCCGGACGGACGCGGAGGAATCTTCATGCGCTCCCCCCTTCGAACCGTCCGCTCCGCAGTCGTCTCGGCGGGCTGCGCGGCCGCGCTGCTTCTCGTCGCCCTGGGAGCGGATTCTGCGCGCGATGCGCTCTCGCTGAACGGGACGAATACGTACGTGACGTTCGGGAACGCGTCTTCGCTCGGCCTGTCGACGTTTACGTTGGAGACCTGGCTTCGGCGCGACGGTCCGGGCGTCGCGGTCAGCACGGGGTCCGGCGGAATAGCGACCTTCCTGCCCCTCGTCTCGAAAGGCGATGCCGAGGCGGACGCTTCGAACGTCGACGCGAACTACATGCTGGGCATCAACACGGCGGGCAACGTCCTGGCGGCGGACTTCGAGGAGGGCGCGGGCGGAGCGACGCCCGGACTCAATCATCCGATCTCGGGCGTGACGCCGATCGTCGACGGCATCTGGTACCACGCGGCCGTCAGTTACGACGGCACGACCTGGCGTCTCTATCTGAATGGCGTACTCGAGGCGCAGGTCGTGGTCGGCCAACCGGTCCGGAGCGACAGCATCCAGCACGCAGGGCTCGGCACGAACATCGACTCTCTCGGGGTTCCGGCCGGCTTCTTCCAGGGGGCCCTCGATGAGGCTCGCATCTGGAACGTCGCGCGCAGTGCGACGCAGATTCGCGCCGACCTGAATTCCCAGCTCACCAGCGGGACGGGTCTCGTCGCGCGCTGGGGATTCGAGGACGGACCTGGCGTCACGGTGGTCGATTCCGTCGGCAGCGCGAACGGAACGATCGTCGGCGCGGGGGCGAGCTTCGTCGCCGGCGCGCCCTTCGACCTGGCCGCCTGCGAGAACCTGGACAACGCGATGCTCCGCTTCGACGGAACCGACGACTACGTCACGTTCGGCGACGCCGCAGAGCTCAAGCTCGCGACCTTCACGGTCGAGGCCTGGTTCAATCGGACGGCTGCCGGCACGGGCAGCTCGACGGGGACCGGCGGCGTCACCGTGGTTCCCTTGATCGCCAAGGGCGCGGCTCAGGCCGAAAACTCGAATGTCGATGCCAACTTCGTCTTCGGCATCAACACGACGGGCAACGTCCTGGCGGCCGACTTCGAGGAAGGTGCCGGGGGCACCTCGCCCGGTCTGAATCATCCGATCAGCGGCACGACGCCGATCGCCAACAACACCTGGTACCACGCGGCCGCCACCTACGATGGCTCCAGCTGGCGCCTGTATCTGAACGGCGCCCTCGAGGCGACGCTCGTCGTCAATCAGCCGGTTCGGAGCGACAGCATCCAGCACGCGGGCATCGGAACGATGCTCCGTTCGACGGGGGTCGCCCAGGGCTTTTTCGCCGGCATGATCGACGAGGTCCGGGTCTGGAGCGTCGCGCGGACACAGGCGGAGATCCAGGCGAGCTACCGGACGGAGCTCACCTCCGGGCCTGGTCTCGTCGCGCGCTGGGGGCTCGGCGAGGGCAGTGGCTCAACCACCGCCGACTCGGTGGGTCCGGCGCTCTCGACCGGCACGCTCACGGGCGGGCCGACCTGGCTGACGAGCAACGCGCTCTTCAGTGCGATGGCAGCGTGCAACGATGCTCTCTTCTGCAACGGCGCCGACCAGTGCAACGCGACGACGCTTCGATGCGAGGTTCATGTCGGCGATCCGTGCGCGGGCGGATCGGAGTGCGGCGACGTCTGCAACGAGGCGACGGACGTCTGCGCCGACCCGATCGGGACCCCCTGCGCTGCGGACGGCAACGCCTGTACCGACGACGTCTGCAACGGCGCGGGCGCCTGCGGCGTGAACAATACGGCCAGCTGCGACGACGGTCAGTTCTGCACCGGCGCGGACGTGTGCAGCGGGGGCTCGTGCGTGAGCGCGGGGAACCCGTGCAGCGGGGGCGGCGAGTGCGCGGACTTCTGCGACGAGGCCGGGAACCAGTGTGCGGATCCGCTCGGGACGACGTGCACCCCGGACGCCAACGGCTGCACCGACGACGTCTGCAACGGCGCCGGCGCCTGCGGCGTGAACAACACCGCGCCCTGCGACGACGGACAGTTCTGCACGGCGCTCGACACCTGCAACGGCGGCGCCTGCGTCGGAGCCGGCGATCCCTGCGTGGGCGGCGGCGAGTGCGGGACTCCTGCGACGGGGCCGGCAATCAGTGTGCGGACCCGTTCGGAACGGCGTGCTCGGCGGACGGCAACGTGTGCACCGACGACGTCTGCAACGGCGCGGGGGTGTGCGGGGATCCGATCGAGGCGAGCTGCGACGACGGCAACGCCTGCACCGTTCCGGACACCTGCAGCGTCGGGGTCTGCGATCCCGGCACCCTGATCACTTCCTGCACGGACGGAGACGGATGCTGCGCGGCGGGATGTGATTTCAGCAACGACGACGACTGTCCGGGGGCCCCGTGCCGTCCCTGTGGCCGTTCGCGGCCCTGATGCTGGCCCTGTCCCTGATCGTCACCGCCTGGTGGGCCCTTCGACCGACGAAATCTCGAGCAGGCTGAACCGAAACGGATGCGGAGAGTTCACATGGACGGGCTGGAATCGATCGGACTTCGCGGCCGACGAGGGGGATGGCTGCGAGGCGTGATCGGTGCGATCGGGCTGAGCCTCGTCCCTCTTGCCGCCGCAGAAGCCGCCTGTACGCCGCCGGATTGCTCGCTCGACTTCGGCAGCTCCGGCGCGTACGTGACTTTCGGCAGCGCGCCGACCCTCGGCCTCGCGAGCTTCACGATCGAGACCTGGTTCCGCCGTGATGGAACCGGCGCGAGTGTTTCGACGGGCACCGGCGGCGTGACCGCGATTCCGCTGATCACCAAGGGACGCGGGAGGCCGACGGCAACAACCGCGACATGAACTGGTTCCTCGGCATTCGAGCTTCGGACGGCGTGCTCGTCGCCGACTTCGAAGAGGGAGCCGCGGGCGCGACGCCCGGACTGAATCATCCGGTCGCGGGCACGACGCCCGTCACGACCGGTGTCTGGTCGCACGCCGCGGCCAGCTACGACGGGACGACCTGGCGCCTCTATCTGAACGGTGCCCTCGAGACGACGCTCGCCGTCGGCCAGCCGGTTCGGAGCGACAGCATCCAGCATGCGGCGCTCGCTACGGCCTTGAATTCGACCGGCGTCGCGTCGGGCGGATTCGACGGCCGCCTCGACGAAGCCCGCGTCTGGAACGTCGCCCGGAGTCAGGCCGCGATCCAGGCGGCGATCAACCAGGAGATCACGAGCGATCCGAACCTGTTGGGCCGTTGGGGCTTCGACGAGGGAACCGGGACCGCGATCGGAGACAGCTCCGGTTCCCCCGAGTCCGGCACCCTCGTCGGGACGGGCGCGAGCTGGGAAGTCGGCTCGCCGTTTGGGCTGAACACGCCGCCCCTCGCACCCGCACTCGTCACCCCGGCGGATGCAGCGACCGGGGTCGCGCAATCACCGCAGCTCAGCCTGACGGCCGTCGACCCCGACGCGGACGAAACGACGGTCCGCTTTCATGGACGCGCCGTTGCCGCTGCGGCGCCCGACTTCACGGTGATCGCGCTCCCCGACACGCAGTTCTACAGCTCGAGCCTGAACGGGGGCAGTCCGGCGATCTTCGATGCCCAGACGCAGTGGATCGTGGACCAGCGCGCGAGCCGCAACATCGCCTACGTGGCGCAGCTCGGGGACTGCGTCCAGAACGGCAACAACGGGGGCAACGACGTCGAGTGGGAGGTCGCCGACGCCGCCATCTCGCTGCTCGAAGATCCGGTCACGACCCAGCTGGTCGACGGCATGCCATTCGGGATCGCGGTGGGCAATCACGATCAATCTCCGATCGGCGATCCCGAGGGCAGCCCGCCCGGGAGCTCCACCTCGAGCTACAACGCCTACTTCGGCGAGTCGCGCTTCCTGGGACGGTCCTATTACGGTGGCCACTTCGGGACGGCCAACGACAACCATTACGATCTGTTCAGCGCGAGCGGAATGGACTTCATCGCGATCAGCTTCGAGTACGACACGGCCCCCGACGCGGCCGTCCTCGGCTGGGCCAATGCCCTGCTCCAGAGCCATCCGGATCGCCGCGCCATCGTCTATGCCCACCACATCGTCAATACCGGCAATCCCGCGAGCTTCGGGACCCAGGGCCAGGCGGTCTACGATGCGCTCAAGGGAAATCCGAACCTGTTCATGATGCTGTCCGGACACGTCTGCTCCGAGGGACGACGACAGGACACGTTCGACGGCCGCACCGTCTACAGCATGCTCTCCGACTACCAATGCGATCCGGCCGGTGGCAATGGCTGGCTTCGGATCCTGACGTTTCGACCGGCGCAGAACCAGATCGTCGTCGAGACCTACTCGCCCTGGCTCGACCAGTACCGCGCCGGGGACAGCAGCACGTTCACGCTCGACTACGACATGGGCGGCGCCGGCTTCGTCCAGATCGGGAGCCAGACGGGTGTCGCTTCGGGAACGAACGCGAGCATGACCTGGAACGGCCTCGCGAGCGGCGCAGCGTACGAGTGGTACGCGACCGTCGACGACGGCACCGCGCTGACGACGGGGCCGATCTGGCGCTTCACGACCGGTGCTTGCGGAGACGGCCTCCTCGGCGCTGGAGAAGCCTGCGACGACGGAGACGCGACCGGCGGCGACGGCTGCTCGGCGAGCTGTCAGATCGAGACGTGCTGGGCTTGTGCAGGATCCCCCTCGGTCTGCGCGCCCAACGACGGAGCCAGCTGCGACGACGGTCAGTTCTGCACCGGCGCGGACGTGTGCAGCGGGGCTGCGTGAGCGCGGGGAACCCGTGCAGCGGGGGGCGGCGAGCGCGGACTTCTGCGACGAGGCCGGGAACCAGTGTGCGGATCCGCTCGGGACGACGTGCACCCCGGACGCCAACGGCTGCACCGACGACGTCTGCAACGGCGCCGGCGCCTGCGGCGTGAACAACACCGCGCCCTGCGACGACGGACAGTTCTGCACGGCGCTCGACACCTGCAACGGCGGCGCCTGCGTCGGAGCCGGCGATCCCTGCGTGGGCGGCGGCGAGTGCGCGGACTCCTGCGACGAGGCCGGCAATCAGTGTGCGGACCCGTTCGGAACGGCGTGCTCGGCGGACGGCAACGTGTGCACCGACGACGTCTGCAACGGCGCGGGGGTGTGCGGGGATCCGATCGAGGCGAGCTGCGACGACGGCAACGCCTGCACCGTTCCGGACACCTGCAGCGTCGGGGTCTGCGATCCCGGCACCCTGATCACTTCCTGCACGGACGGAGACGGATGCTGCGCGGCGGGATGTGATTTCAGCAACGACGACGACTGTCCGGGGGGGGCCCCCGTGCCGTCCCTGTGGCCGTTCGCGGCCCTGATGCTGGCCCTGTCCCTGATCGTCACCGCCTGGTGGGCCCTTCGACCGACGAAATCTCGAGCAGGCTGAACCGAAAACGGATGCGGAGAGTTCATGGACGGGCTGGAATCGATCGACTTTCGCGGCCGACGAGGGGATGGCTGCGAGGCGTGATCGGTGCGATCGGGCTGAGCCTCGTCCCTCTTGCCGCCGCAGAAGCCGCCTGTACGCCGCCGGATTGCTCGCTCGACTTCGGCAGCTCCGGCGCGTACGTGACTTTCGGCAGCGCGCCGACCTCGGCCTCGCGGTTCACGATCGAGACCTGGTTCCGCCGTGATGGAACCGGCGCGAGTGTTTCGACGGGCACCGGCGGCGTGACCGCGATTCCGCTGATCACCAAGGGACGCGGGGAGGCCGACGGCAACAATCCGCGACATGAACTGGTTCCTCGGCATTCGAGCTTCGGACGGCGTGCTCGTCGCCGACTTCGAAGAGGAGCCGCGGGCGCGACGCCCGGACTGAATCATCCGGTCGCGGGCACGACGCCCGTCACGACCGGTGTCTGGTCGCACGCCGCGGCCAGCTACGACGGGACGACCGGCGCCTCTATCTGAACGGTGCCCTCGAGACGACGCTCGCCGTCGGCCAGCCGGTTCGAGCGACAGCATCCAGCATGCGGCGCTCGCTACGGCCTTGAATTCGACCGGCGTCGCGTCGGGCGGATTCGACGGCCGCCTCGACGAACCCGCGTCGGAACGTCGCCCGGAGTCAGGCCGCGATCCAGGCGGCGATCAACCAGGAGATCACGAGCGATCCGAACCTGTTGGGCCGTTGGGCTTCGACGAGGGAACCGGGACCGCGATCGGAGACAGCTCCGGTTCCCCAGTCCGGCACCCTCGTCGGGACGGGCGCGAGCTGGGAAGTCGGCTCGCCGTTTGGGCTGAACACGCCGCCCCTCACCCGCACTCGTCACCCGGCGGATGCGGCGACCGGGGTCGCGCAATCACCGCAGCTCAGCCTGACGGCCGTCGACCCCGACGCGGACGAAACGACGGTCCGCTTTCATGGACGCGCCGTTGCCGCTGCGGCGCCGACTTCACGGTGATCGCGCTCCCCGACACGCAGTTCACAGCTCGAGCCTGAACGGGGCAGTCCGGCGATCTTCGATGCCCAGACGCAGTGGATCGTGGACCAGCGCGCGAGCCGCAACATCGCCTACGTGGCGCAGCTCGACTGCGTCCAGAACGGCAACAACGGGGGGGCAACGACGTCGAGTGGGGTCGCCGACGCCGCCATCTCGCTGCTCGAAGATCCGGTCACGACCCAGCTGGTCGACGGCAGCCATTCAGGGATCGCGGTGGGCAATCACGATCAATCTCCGATCGGCGATCCCGAGGGCAGCCCGCCCGGGAGCTCCACCTCGAGCTACAACGCCTACTTCGGCGAGTCGCGCTTCCTGGGACGGTCCTATTACGGTGGCCACTTCCGGCCAACGACAACCATTACGATCTGTTCAGCGCGAGCGGAATGGACTTCATCGCGATCAGCTTCGAGTACGACACGGCCCCCGACGCGGCCGTCCTCGGCTGGGCCAATGCCCTGCTCCAGAGACCATCCGGATCGCCGCGCCATCGTCTATGCCCACCACATCGTCAATACCGGCAATCCCGCGAGCTTCGGGACCCAGGGCCCGGCAGGGTCTACGATGCGCTCAAGGGAAATCCGAACCTGTTCATGATGCTGTCCGGACACGTCTGCTCCGAGGGACGACGACAGGACACGTTCGACGGCCGCACCGTCTACAGCATGCTCTCCGACTACCAATGCGATCCGGCCGGTGGCAATGGCTGGCTTCGATCCTGACGTTTCGACCGGCGCAGAACCAGATCGTCGTCGAGACCTACTCGCCCTGGCTCGACCAGTACCGCGCCGGGGACAGCAGCACGTTCTACGCTCGACTACGACATGGGCGGCGCCGGCTTCGTCCAGATCGGGAGCCAGACGGGTGTCGCTTGGAGACGAACGCGAGCATGACCTGGAACGGCCTCGCGAGCGGCGCAGCGTACGAGTGGTACGCGACCGTCGACGACGGCACCGCGCTGACGACGGGGCCGATCTGGCGCTTCGACCGGTGCTTGCGGAGACGGCCTCCTCGGCGCTGGAGAAGCCTGCGACGACGGAGACGCGACCGGCGGCGACGGCTGCTCGGCGAGCTGTCAGATCGAGACGTGCTGGGCTTGTGCAGGATCCCCTCGGTCTGCGCGCCCAACGACGGAGCCAGCTGCGACGACGGTCAGTTCTGCACCGGCGCGGACGTGTGCAGCGGGGGCTCGTGCGTGAGCGCGGGGAACCCGTGCAGCGGGGGCGGCGAGTGCGCGGACTTCTGCGACGAGGCCGGGAACCAGTGTGCGGATCCGCTCGGGACGACGTGCACCCCGGACGCCAACGGCTGCACCGACGACGTCTGCAACGGCGCCGGCGCCTGCGGCGTGAAACAACACCGCGCCCTGCGACGACGGACAGTTCTGCAAACGGCGCTCGACACCTGCAACGGCGGCGCCTGCGTCGGAGCCGGCGATCCCTGCGTGGGCGGCGGCGAGTGCGCGCGGACTCCTGCGACGGGCCGGCAATCAGTGTGCGGACCCGTTCGAACGGCGTGCTCGGCGGACGGCAACGTGTGCACCGACGACGTCTGCAACGGCGCGGGGGTGTGCGGGGATCCGATCGAGGCGAGCTGCGACGACGGCAACGCCTGCACCGTTCGGACACCTGCAGCGTCGGGGTCTGCGATCCCGGCACCCTGATCACCTGCACGGACGGAGACGGATGCTGCGCGGCGGGATGTGATTTCAGCAACGACGACGACAGTCCGGGGGCCCCGTGCCGTCCTGTGGCCGTTCGCGGCCCTGATGCTGGCCCTGTCCCTGATCGTCACCGCCTGGTGGGCCCTTCGACCGACGAAATCTCGAGCAGGCTGAGCTCCATGGGCTCCCGACCGACTCGCCGCGGGAAACGGAGGCAATAGAGTTCCGATCCGCGGTCGCCACGATTACGCTGGGCCTTCGAATTCGGGGCACCGGACTCGTGTTTCCGCGGAGGAGCGGCCGAATGATCGGGAGCGAAGTCGACGTGGCGTCCTACGCGACCGAAGGCTTCCTCGTCGTCCGTTCTCTCCTCGACGCGAATACGATCGAGGCGCTCCAGCAGGCGACCGACGAGCTCGAAGCGATGGCCGCGACCTTCGTTCGCGATGCGGCCGTCGGCCGCGTCTACTTCGAGGTCCAGAGCGCGAGCGGCCGCAAGCGCGAGCCGGCGATCTTCCCCGGCGCGCTGCGCAAGATCACGTCGCCTTCGAAGGCCAGCCCGGCGTTCCACGCGCTGCGGGGGAGCGAGCGCATCATCGAGTTCGCCACGGCCCTCGGAATTTCCTCGGCCCGCTGCGTCGTCGATCAGATCAACCCGAAGCTTCCGGTCCATGGCTCGGGATTCCCGTTCCATCAGGACGCCGCCTTCCTGCACGGCGTCGCCCTGCGCGACCTCGAGGCGTTCGGCGGCGTGAACGTCGTCGTCGCCCTCGACCCCGCCGACGAGGACAACGGCGGCTTCACCGTCCTCGCGCGCACGCATACGAGCGGCCTCGTCCCCGGGCAGTACCGCTACGACGCGTCCCAGACCCTCGAGCACCGCTTCGACACGACGCACCGCGCCGTGCCCGCGCTCGCGCCGGGGGATGCGATCTTCTTCTCACCGTGGCTGGCCCATGGCAGCGGACCGAATCGGTCGGAGCGCAGGAGGCGGATCGCGACGCTCTGGTTCGTCGGATCGGGCTCGTGAGCTCGCACGGTGCTCGCCGTCGTCGAGCGAGTCCGGCGAAGCTCCTCCAGAGCAAGTGGACGGCCGTCGCTCCGGTCGATCGGGAGCTCCACTTCGTCGTGACGGGGATCCTGCCGCCGCGTTCGCCCGACCGTCCCTACGAGCAGGTCGAGCTGACCTCGATCTACTCGGGACGTGTACACGTCATCGATCGGCGAACGCTGAGCGATCGCACCCGCTGGAGTCCGGGATGGCTTTGACGGAAATTCGGGGCGGGGAGCGGGATGCCCCGCGTCGTGGGACCTGATCTAGACTGCCCAGTGCCCCGAAGCGGGGCGACGTGAAGCGAAGAACCGAGAAGAACCGAAAAGAACGGAGCAGCGCGCAATGAGCGGAGGAATCCTCGGAGCGATCGCCTTCTCGCTGGCGGCCGGAGCGCTTGCGCTCTGGACCCAGCGGATGCAACGCGTCGCGCTCGCGAATCGCCGCGCGCTGCCCTTCGCGCTGTGTGCAGCGGCGGTCGCCCTCGGCGCGGTCGCGCTCGGGCGGGAGCCGGGCTGGCTCGGCGGGGCGCTCGCGATCGCGGGGCTCGCGCTCGGGCTCGTCTGGATCGGGCTCGGGCTGTTGGCCCGGCAGTCGCGACAGATTCCGAACGTCGTCGTCGGGCAAGCCCTGCCTGCGATCGTCGCGCTCGACGAACACGGCGATCTCTTCGACGTCGCGAGCCTGCGCGGCCATCCGGTGCTCATCAAGCTCTTCCGCGGGCATTGGTGACCCTACTGCGTCGCCGAGTTGCGGCGATGGGAGGAGCTGCGCAGCGAGCTCGATGCCTGGGACGTCCGGATGGTGGCGATCTCGACGGACTCGCCGGAGCAGATCCGCGCAGGCAAGGACAAACACGGCGCGCGGGCGATTCTGCTCGCCGACCCCGACCTCCGTGTGACCCGGGCGCTCGGCCTCGAGAACGCGGCGCCCGCCGTCAAGCCGCCCGGCCTGCCGGGGCTCCCGATCCCGACGACCATTCTCGCGGACGCGAGCCACGTCGTCCGCTGGATCGATCAGGCGGCCGACTATCAGGTTCGAGCCGCGCCGGAACGCATCCGCGCGGCGCTCGTCGAAGCCCTGGGGCAGATCGCAGCGAGTCGTAGCGGTCGGGATCGCTGAAGGCCCAGCCAGGCGAGCCGTCCCGGCGTGCTGCCGGCGTGCTGCCTTCGCGGCGTCGCGCGCGTCCTGCCGCCTGCCCGCGCCGACTACCCCGCGCCGTCTACGCCCGCGGCCGGAACAGCGGCAGCGTGATCTCGTCGCTCATCTTCTGGAACACGACCTCGAGCGGCATCGATCTCGATCTTGTCCTCTTCGATGTCGATCAAGGTCGAGCATGTGCCAGCCCTCTTCGAGGAGCACGACCGCGACGGCGTACGGGACCTCGAAGGCCGGCTGCTGCGGGCGGTGCACGACGGTGTAGCTGTAGAGCGTGCCGCGGCCCGAGCTGACGACCCATTCGAGGCGCGAGCCCATGCAGCCCGTGCAGCAGGGCTGGGGGATGAAGACGTGGATGCCGCAGTCGAGGCATTTCTGGACGCGCAGCCTGCCTTCGCGCGCGCCGTCCCAATGGGGCTTCGAGAGCGGCGTCGGATGGGGAAGCGGGATGCCGGGTCGCGGTCTCTTCATCATGGTTCATCGGACGGGCTCCTTTCCGAGCGCCATGACGTCGCAGAAGAGCGCCCCCGAGCCGCCGTTGGTCGCGAGGGCGACCTTCGCGTCGGGGACCGTCAGCTGCGGCGGCAGCTCGCCGCGCAGCTGGAGCACCGCGTTCAGCGGCTTCTGCAGCAGCTGCGCGACGCCCGCATGGCTGAAGGACATCGTGCCGCCGTTGGTCGCGACGGGCAGCTCGCCGTCGATCCGGATGCGGCCGTTCATGACGAAGTCGCCGCCCTCGCCCTCGCCGCAGAACCCGAAGGCCTCGAGCTGGCGGATGATCTCGAAGGAGAACGGGTCGTAGAGCTCCGCGAAGTCGACGTCCTTCGGACCGAGCCCACACTGCGCGAAGGTGTTCCGCGCCGCGCGCCGACCGACCCAGCCGACCTTGTCCCAGATCGGCGCCGTGACGTACGACATGCCCTGGCGATCGAGGGAGCCGCCGAGGATGTAGATCGGGGTCACGTCGAGATCGCGCGCGCGCTCGGCCGTCGTGAGCACCATCGCGGCGCCCCCCTCCGACGTGATGCAGCAGTCGAGCAGCCGATACGGATCGGCGACCATGCGCGAGGCCTCGACGTCGGCGGGCGTGCAGGTCCGCCCGTACATCACGGCCTCGGGATGGACCGCGCCGTTGCTGCGGATCGCCGAGGCGACCTCCGAGAGGGCCTCGCGCTTCGTGCCGTACAGATGCATGTGTCGCTGGGCCATGAGCGCGAACTCGGCGGCCGTGTAGAGCCCCCAGGTCTCGACGAACTCGTTCTCCGGCCGCGTCCAGGACACGGTCGAGGAATGATCCGTGTACTCGCCACACTGCGCCGACGCGATCACCACCGTCTCGCATTGCCCCGACTGGATCGCCTGCGCCGCCTCGAGCACGCTCTCGATGCCCGGATGCGAGGTCCCCGTCAGGACGGGCGCCCCCGAACCACTGCACGACGTTGCGCGGGTTGATCCGCGTGACCCAGCTCGACACGTTGTTGCCGTCGACGTCGGCGGGCGTGGGCCCGGCATCGGCGAGCGCCCCCGCGCACCGCATCGAGGACGAGGTCCGCCTCGGTCATCGCGATCTTCTTGGCCTGGACCGTGTTGTAGGCGCCGACGATCGCGACGTCGGGATAGGGCCCGCGCCGGATCGACGCGCTGCGGACGTTCTTCGGCGCCGCGGCCTTCGGGCCCGCCGCCCGCGCGGTCGAGGTGGTCGACTTCGCGGCGGCCTTCTTCGTCGTCGTGGCCTTGGCAGGGGCGGCGGCCTTGCGCGTCGATGCGCTCGGCTTCGCCGCGGCGCCCTTTTGCTTCGTCGCCTTCTTCGCCGCTTTCTTCGTGGCCTTCTTCGCGACTTTCGGGGCGGCCTTCTTGGGGGCCTTCTTCGCCGACGACTTCCTGGTCGACGATTTCTTCGCCGCAGCCTTCTTCGCTGCGGGCTTCTTCCGCGCTGGCCTTGCCGCTCGTCCCCTTGGCCTTCGAGCTCGTCTTCCTGCTGGTCTTCGCGTTCTTCTTCTTCACGCTGGCCATGCCCCGCTTTCTGATGTGCGCCGTATTCTCAGGCTCTCGCGTTCACGCTTCGCCCATGTTGACACACTCCGCGCGCCCGTCGCGACGGTCGCTGCGCGTTCGGATCACGGCGCGGGCGCGGGCTCGGACGCGGGACGGCTGACCTGGAGGCCACCCACCGCAGGGAGCGGCTCGAGCTCGCCGGGCAACAGCATGCGCGCGAGCCCCGCGAGCGGCGAGACGGCGGAGGTGATGCCCGCGCCGAGGCTGCTGACGATCGTGCCGTCGGGCAGGGACCGCCGTGATGCCGGTCGAGTCGTCGACGAGCTCGACGACGTTGCGGAGTCCCTTGCCCGTCTCGCCGTCGATGGCGACGAGAAAGGAGCGAACGGGCCCCAGGACGGGCCGCTTGCGGGAGCCGGTCTGGTAGCCGTACACGACCGGCACGAGGACCTCGTTCCCCGACGACCGTCGGATTGCCGTTGCCCATCGCGACCGGCTCGCCGAGCATCCGGCTCTTCGGGAGCCCGGGCCGCGGCAGCGCGGGGAGATCGCTCTGCCGTCGGAGCGCGCCCTTGCGCGTCACCGCCGCGAGGGCCGGAGGGCCCGATTGCAGCACGATCATGTCGCCGTTGGTCGCCACCGCCGCCGCCGCCGAGGCCGCCTTCGTCTGGATCGAGCCGCGATCCTGCCCCGTCTTCGTGTCGACCGAGTAGAGAATCCCCCGCTCGTCGGAGACGTAGACGCGATGGCGCTCGATCGAGAGCGCGGGGCTCGAGCCGCTGCCGGGCCCCATCTCGGCGGAGAAGGCGAGCCGGAGCTCGACCTCGGGCCCCTCGAAATCCGACGATTCCCCGTCGCTCCATTCGCCGGTCCCGGCGACGGTGCGATGGTGGATCACGTCGAGGGCGTAGAGCGCGCCCTTGCCCCTCGTCCGCGAGGTCGCGGCGACGAAGACCCGACCCGTTTCCAGATCGACGGCGGGCGTATTGGTCGAGCGCATCCGGCCGCCCATCAGGAGCTGCCAGGCCCACTCGCGGATCTCGGGGTCGATGAGCCCGCGACCGAAGGCCGAGCGCGCGAGCTTCAGGGCCGTCGGAGGCGGGAGGAGACCGGGGAGTCGCTTCGGCTCGTTGATCAGTCGGCCGGTCGCGCGGTCGTAGACGGCGACGTCGCCGAAGTTGGTGACCCCGAGGATGTCGCCTTCGCGGGTGAAGACCGCCGTCGTGAACGCATTGATCGGGAGCTTCTTCGACGGCCGCCAATCGCCATCCCGGCGGGCCGGCAGGGATACGACCCATTTCAGCTCGCCGCTCGCATGGTAGGCGTAGAGCTGATTGCAATCGCCGACGTAGACGTCGCCCTCGCGGTCGACGATCGGGCTCGAGAGGATCGCGCAGGGGTCGACCCCCCGTTCCGCGTCCTGCCACGGCTCCGACTGCCAGAGCGGCTGCCCGTCGATCGAGAAGGCGTGGAGGTTCGCATGGCCGATGGACCGGCCCGTCGTGACGTAGAGGGTCTGGCCGTCGGGGGACAGCGTCGGCGCCGTCAGGATCGAGGCGCCGGCGAGTGCGGTCCAGGTCCGATACGGGCCGGCGATCGGGGCGCTCCGGACGAGCTTCCGGTTGTCGGGCCCTTGATGGAGCGTCGACCAGCCGCCGGGCGAGTACGGGGAGTCGGACGCGTCGGAGCCGTCGAAGATTTCAGCGGACGCCGCGGCCGAGGACGCCGCCGCCGGAGTCTCCGCGAGCGCGCGGCCGCCGGTACCCGCGATCAGCGCGGTCGCGAGCGCGACCACGATCCCGAGACCCGCCGCGCGCGACGCGCCGACCGTGAACACGCGCTCCACTCCGATCCTCCTCGACACCACGACCGATCGCATCCGAGCAGACTCCGCAGACTTCATCGCGAACCACCGACCCCGATGGGCAGCTCGATTGGCAGCTCGATTGGCATCTCGATCGGCAAGGACGTCATGCCGCGCAGCTGATCGGCGCTGCGCCACGCGATCCTCGACTCGTCGATGCGGTAGTCGGGGGCCGCCGCGAGGATCTCCTCGAGCACGACCCGGCCTTCTAGGGCGGCGACGTGGGCGCCGATGCAGACGTGGGCGGCGTGGCCGAAGCCGAGATGGCGGCGGGCCTTGCGACGGGCGTCGTAGCGATCGGGGTCCGCATACTCGCGCTCGTCGCGATTGGCGGAGGCGTAGAGGAAGAGCACGCCCTGGCCCGGTCGCAGACGCTGGCCGTGGAGCGTCGTCTCCCGGGCGACGGTGCGCGCCATGAACTGGGTCGGCATGTCGAGGCGGAGCGCTTCGACGAAGGCGCCGGGGATCGCCTCGGGATGGGCGGCGAGGTCGGCGCGCTGGGCGGGGTCGCGATGGAGCCGCAGCAGGGCCGAGGAGATGACCTTCGGCGTCGTGTCGGTTCCGCCGATCACGAGCGTCTGCATGTGGGAGGCGATCTCGAGGTCGGCGAGCTTGCGGCCGCCGAGCTCGTGGGCGAGGAACACGTCGGCGACCCCGGGCTCGCCGCGGCCGACGCGGCGACCGGCGACGACCTCGGCGAGATAGGCGTTCATCTCCATCGCGGCGGCCAGCGCATCCGCGGAGCGGCCCTCGTCGCCGGGGGCGTTATTTGCATAGCGGTGGACCCAGGCGACGAGCAGCGGGCCGGCTTCGGCCGGCAGCGAGAGCAGGCGACAGGCGACGCTCGCCGCCACCGGATCGGCGAGCTCCTGGACCGCGTCGAGCCCGCCCCGCTCGCGGCCCGCCGCCAGCCGCGCGCGGACCTCGCGCCGGATCGCGGGGGCGAGGGCGTGGGCGCTCGCCCGGCTGAAGACGCCGCGGATCGCCTTGCGCAGGCGGGTATGATCCGGGCCGTCCATCTGATTGATGCTGGGCACCGGCGACTCGACCTTCGAGAGGGCCTGCGCCGCCGTCGTCCCGCGCGCCGTGACGTATGTCCCGTCGTCCTCGGTCGCCCGCCAGATGTCCTCGAAGCGCGAGAGCGCCCAGGCGTCGTACTCCGCGAGATGGTAGGCGGGCGCCTCGTCGCGCAGGCGGCGATAGAAGGGGAAGGGATCCCGCATGACCTCGGGCAGGAAGGGGCTGTAGCGGAGGGGCTCGAGCATTTTCGCGACGGTATCCTGCTTTGCGGGCCCGCGCGATCGGCGCGATCCTCCGCCGATGTCCGAACGCGCGCTCGCCGACTCGATTTCCGCACAGCAGGGTCGGCGCGGGATCACGCTCCTGGTCCTGCTCCTGGTCCTGATCGTTTCCGCCGGGCTCGCCTTCCGCCTCTACCGGATGATCGACGCGAACGCCGTCGACCTGCTCTTCTACGACCAGATCGAGCTCTACGAGGCCTTCCTCGACGACCCGAGCGCCTGGGATCTCTTCCGCTGGCAACATGGTCCCCATCGCCAGGGCCTGCCCTTCCTCGGAACCTGGCTCCTCGCCCGGCTCACCGACTGGAACGCCCGCGCCGACGCGTTCCAGGTCTTCGCCTACGTCCTCGTCGCAACGGGCCTCGCTCTCGCCCTGCGCCGACGCCTCTTCGGCCCCTTCGAGGCGACCGACGTCGCGATCCCGCTGCTGCTCCTCACCCCCGCGCAGTACGGGATCTTCCTCCACGCGCCGAACGCCTCCCACTGCGCCGGCCCGATCGTGCTCCTCCTGCTCGCCTGCCACGCGCTCCTGATCCGCGACCGCGCGACGCGTTATGCGAGCCTCGCCGCCCTCGACTTCGTGCTGGTCCATACCGGCTTCGCGATCTTCGCCGGTGCGATCCTCCCCGGCCTGCTCGCACTCGCCGCGTGGCAGGACCACCGCGCCGGTCTCCGCCGGGAGGCGGCGATCGCCCTCGCCGGCGCGGTCCTCTGCCTCGCGTGGATCGGCGTCTTCCTGATCGACTACACGGGGCGCAACGGCCTCGACGCCGTCGTCCGCACACCGACCCTGTCGAGCTACCCGCGCTACGTCGCCTTCATGTTCTCGAACGTCCTCGGCCTGAAGGATCCCAGCGCGCTCGCCTTCGGCGTCGGCGGCGGCGTCGCCCTCGCCGCGCTCGTCGTCGGCGTCGCGTCGCTCGCCCGGCTCCTCGGGTGGCGCCGCCCGGGACCCGACGAATTCGTGCCCGGGCCGGGCGGCCGAGCGGTCGCCGAGGTCGACGCCGCAACCCCGGCCGTCGTGCTCCTGCTGACGGCCTTCACCCTCCTCTACTGCGCCGCGACCGCGGTGGGCCGGATCCAGTTCGGGCTCTCGGGGGCCCAGTCCTCGCGCTACGTGCCCCTGGTCGCCCCCGCCTTCCTGGGGCTCTACTTCGCCGTCTGCGGGCTCGCGCGAAGGCCCCTGCGCCTCGCCCTCGGCGCCGTCGCGATCGCCGCGATCGTGCACGCGAGCTTCCCGATGCACCCGATGGAGGAGCGCTTCATGACGCAGCTCGCGCAGAAGAAGCGCGCCTGGGTCGCAGCCTACCGGCAGAGCGGAAACGTCGCGGCCGCGAGCCGGGCGGCGCGCCTGCGCATCGATCCGTTCCGCGATCCGCGCCGCTCGACCGACGAGACCTTCGCCTGGCTGCGCGAGCATCGACTCTCGTTCTTTGCCGATCGCTGACGCACAGCCCGCGCATCCGCCGCCGGAATCGAGTGCGATCCGTCCATCACCGGGGCGCTTCGATTCCGACGCGATGGCAACGGCGGTTGCCGATCCGGCAGCGAGGTTGCACCCGTGATGCCGGTCACTCCTTCACGCTTCGGGACCACCGATCCGACAAGAGCTTCGAACGAGCTCGGGAGAAGTGAGTTGTCGACGTCCGTGAACCAGAGCAGCCGCGACCGCGAACACCAGATCTGGAACGATGCGAACCGCGCCCGCAACCAGGGCAAGCATCGCGAGGCGATCCGCCTCTATCGCACGCTCCTCGTCGAGAACCCGAACCACCGCGAGGCGGCGCTCCGCCTCGCGCCGATGCTCGCCGTCGACGGCGAGTTCTTCGAGTCCTGGCAGCTCTACCGCCGCGTCGCCCTCGAGCACGCGCGCGACAAGCAGTACTTCGAGTGTCTCGCGGTGTATCGCGAGGCCTGCCGCTACGTCCCCGGCGAGTTCGAGGCGTGGAGACTCTGCGCCGACCTGCTGGTCAAGCTGAAGCGCCACGACGAAGCCTTCGAGACGCTGCTCGACGGCCGGACCCACTTCACCCACGCGCGCCACCGCGCCCAGGCGATCGCGCTGCTGACCCGCGCGCGGGAGATCGAGCCGTTGGACGGCTTCGTGCTCCTCGACCTGGCCCGCCTCTACTCGGCCCAGGGCCAGGGCGAGCTCGCCCTCGAGCTGCTCGCGAACCTCGCGCCCCGCGTCGAGGGCCGGGACCTGCGCCGCGTCCGCTGGCTCCAGCTCCAGCTGACCCTCTCGGCGCGCCATTTCTTCCTCTGGCTGAAGGCCTTCGTCGTGACCCGCGAGCACGAGGAGGACGTCGAGACGCCGACCCTGTCACTGATCGATCCGATCGACGACGACGACGATCTCGACCCGCGCGAGACGCCCCATCTGCGGCGCGTCGGGGGCGAGTCGGCCTGATCGCTTCGCGGGGCTCGTCGCCCGCGGCGAGCGCCGACGGATTCGGCGATGATCCGCCGCCGGGAGGCGCCGCGGGATGACGGTCCGGATCCGAACGATCGAATACGAAGAGGGAGGCGTCGCGCTCTCAAGGCGAGCTCGCCTGGGACGACGCCTGGACGGGGCCGCGACCCTGCGTCGTGATCGTCCACGACGCCATGAAGAGCCTCGAGCATTTCGAAGACGGCCGCGCCGCGGCGCTGGCGGGTCTCGGCTACGCGGGCTTCGTCCTCGACGTCTACGGCAAGGGCGTCCACGGCCGGAGCTTCGACGAGAGCCTCGCCCTGATGACGCCCTTCCAGAACGATCGCGCGGCGCTCCAGCGAAGGCTCCGCGCCGGACTCGCGGCGGCGGCCGCCCAGCCCGAGATCGACGGCGGAGCACTCGCGGCGATCGGCTACTGCTTCGGCGGGCTGTGCGTCCTCGACCTCGCGCGGGCGAACGCGCCGGTCCGCGGCGTCGCGAGCTTCCACGGGATCCTGACGCCGCCTCCGGCCGAGGCGAAGCTCGCCGAGCCGGGCCGCGCGATCGAGCCGCGGGTGCTCGTGCTCCACGGCTGGGACGATCCCTTCGTGCCCGTCGAGACGGTGCCGGCCTTCGCCCGGGAGATGAGCGAGCGGCGGGCCGACTGGCAGCTCGTCGCCTACGGCGGGACGGTGCACGGGTTCACGAAGCCCTCCGCGAACCAGCCCGAGATCGGCGCGCTCTACGACGCGAAGGCCGATCGCCGCTCCTGGCAGGCGCTCGGCGACTTCCTGGCCGAGCTCTTCGCCGAGCCCTTCGCGTCGATCGACGCGACGGCGTCATCGACGACGACCGCGACGACCGCGACGACATCGACGAAATTGCCGACGACCGCCTCCGCGACCTCGCCGGCCCCCCGCAAGCTCTACTTCGAGGACTACACCGTCGGTCTCGAGATGAAGGGCGGCGCCTACCCCGTCACGGAGGCGGAGATCCTCGAGTTCGGGCGGCGCTTCGACAAGCAGCCCATCCACAACGACAAGGAGGCGGCGGCGAAGAGCCATTTCGGCGGCCTCGTCGCCCCCGGCTGTCTGACCTTCGCCATCCGCACCGCGCTGGGCAACCAGATGCCCGACCGCCCGGCGCTGGTCGCCGGCCTCGGCGTCGAGAAGATGGACCTCTCGAAGCCGGTGCGACCGGGGGACGTCCTCTCGCTCCGGATGCTCGTCGTCGATCGCCGCATTTCGGCGAAGCGCCCCGACCGCGGGATCATCACGATGGAGCACGCCGTCCTGAACCAGCAGGGCGAGCCCGTCCTCTCGATGATCTCGCGCATGATGGTCGAGGTCCGGGACGCCCGGACGGCCGATGTCTGAGGCCGCGGCGGCGCGGCGGCGCGACGCGCTCGTCGCGGGGGCGATCTTTCTGCTCGCGCTCGCGCTGCGGGCCCTGCACTTCCGCGAGGTCGCGCTCCACGATCCCTACTACGCGCTCCCGACCGTCGACGACGTGCAGTATGACGCCTGGGCGCGGCGCCTCGCCGAAGGCGACGGCCTGATCGACGGCGTCCTCTACCTGGGCCCCGGCTATCCGATCTTCATGGCCGCGATCTACGCGATCTTCGGGGCGAGCCTGCCGGCGGTGAAGGCGGTCCAGGTCGGGCTCGGCGCGTTGACCCCCGTGCTCGTCTTCGGGCTGACGCGCGAGCTCTTCGATCGGCGCGCGGCGGCGGTCGCGGGCGTGCTCTGCGCGTGTTATGCGATGCTCGTCTTCTACGGCGGGACGCTGATGACGGTGAACCTGAAGGTTCCGCTGGTCGTCGGGGCCGCCTGGATGCTGGTGCGGGCGCTGCGGCGGCCCGGGGCGGCGCGCTTCGCGGGGGCGGGGGCGCTCGTCGGGATGGCGGTGCTCGTGCAGCAGACGGCGCTGCCGTGGGCGCTGCTGATGGCGCCCTGGATCCTCTTCGGGACGTCGGGCGCGGCGCCGCTCGCGCGCCGGGCGGGCTTTACCACGAGCTTCCTCGCCGGGACCTTCGCGTTCATCCTCCCGATCACGCTCCACAACGCGACGAGCGGCGGGGACTTCGTGCTCCTGAACTCGATGGGCGGCCCGAACTTCTACATGGGCAACCAGCCCGCGGCGGACGGGACCTGGCAGGTCCCCGACCTCGGCTTCCGCCACCGCGCCGACAACCCCGACGAGATGCAGCGCCAGTTCGAGGCCGCCGCCGAGCGCGCGGAGGGGCGCGCGCTGCGGCCCTCCGAGGTCTCCGCCTACTGGATGGCGCGCGGCGTCGACGAGGTCCGGAAGGACCCGCTGCGCTGGGTCGCGCTCGAGCTGCGCAAGCTGGCCCTCCACTTCAACGCCTACGAGGTCTGGAACATCCGTTCCTTCGAGATCTCGCAGGCGTCTTCGTGGGTCCTGCGGCTGCCGCTCGCGACCCTCGGCCTGGTCGCGCCGCTCGGGCTCACGGGCCTCCTGCTCTCGCTCGCACGCTGGCGCGAGCTCGTCGTCCTCTACGGCGGGATGCTCGCCTATCTCGCGTCGTCGCTGCTCTTCTTCGTGCTCGCGCGCTACCGGATCCCGGCGATGGTGCTCCTCCTGCCCTTCGCCGGCTTCGCCGTCGTGCGCATCGCGGACGCCGTGCGTCGACGCGAAGCGCGCTGGCTCGCGCCGACGATGATCGCCCTCGCGCTGCTCGCCGTCTTCGTCCATCTCCCGCTCGAGTCGTCGGCGGGTCGGATGCACATGGCCTGGTACAACCTCGGCAACCAGTACCGCGAGCTCGAGCGCTGGGACGAGGCGATCGCCGCCTATCAGACGTCGCTGCGCCTGGTCCCGAACGCGATCTCGACCCGCAACAATCTCGCGCTCGCCTACGAGCTCGCCGGCCGCCGCGACGAGGCGATCCGCGGCTGGCAGGCCGTCCTCGACCTCGCGCGCAAGAGCGGGGATCGGCTGCGGGTCGAGCGGGCCGAGCGCCATCTCGAGGCGCTCGCGACCGAGACCGAACGAGCGAGCACGGACGTCGCAATCCCGAGCCCCGACCCGGCTCGCCACCCGGAACCGGACCCGACCTCGGACCCGACCTCGATCGCGCCGAGAGCGGCCCGGACCGCAGCCCCCTGATCGTCAGAAAAATCCAATCATCACGAGCACTTGTGTGCGCGGAGGCGCAGCGCGACCCGATCCGACGCCGAACCCGGCGCCGACCCCAGGACGGCCTCGACGGCGGCCCGGACCGAGGCCGCGACCTCGACCGCTCCGTCGCCGCGACTGCCGGTCACGACCCCGAGCGCGCCCTCCCGCAAAAACCGGGCACGCTCGCGCCCGCCGCAGAAACCCATCCAGCGAACCCGCTCGAGGAGATCGCCCGATGGAAATGGAAGACGCCGACTCACTCTACGCAGCCGACCCCGACGCCGACCTCGTCCGCCGCCTGAAATCGAGCGGTCCGGACGCGGGGCAATGCTTCGCCCAGCTGATGGCCCGCCACGGCGCCCGCCTGCGCCGGCGCGCGGCCCGCATCCTCGGCGACGAGAGCGAGGCCGAGGACGTCGTCCAGGACGTGTTCACCAACGTCCACCGCTTCCTCGACCGCTTCACCCCCGACCGCCCCTTCGCCCACTGGCTGTCGGTGATCACGCTGAACGCCTGCCGGATCGAGCTCCGACGGCGCACCGCCCGCGTCCGCCGCCACGACGCCTTCACCGGCGACCCGCTGCGCCCGACCACGACCGCGATCGACGGCGACCCGCTGCTGCGCGGCGCCCTCGCCGAGGCCTTCGCGTCCCTCGATCCGCGCACGCGGGACTGCATCGTGCTGCGGGTGCTCGACGGATTGTCCTATCAGGAGATCGGCGAGCGCTGCGGCCAGAGCGAGGCCGCGGTCAAGATGCGCGTCCTGCGCGGTCTGCGGGAGCTGCGCGCGAGCCATCCGCATTTCGCGGAGGGGACTGCGCGAGTCGCGAGCGCCTGAGCGCCCGAGCGCGGACCTAACGCTTCGGCGCCTTGCACGCGCGCCCGGCCCGGCCGAGCACGTCGCAGGCCGCGGGCAGCAACGGCAGCCCGCCGCTCGTGCGCGCATTCACGGTCCGGAAGAGCTCGCTGCGCGCGCGGCGGACGTCGCCGGTGATCCCGGTCAGGACGGCGAGGGAGCCCGTCACGTGGGCAGCGGCGAGGCTCGTCCCGCTGCCGAAGGCGAAGGCGTTGCCGGGCACCGTCGACAGAACCTCGACCCCCGGCGCGTAGAGCTCGACCCAGCGCCCGTGGTTGCTCGTCGCGAAGCGCTTGCCGTCGCGATCGACGGCGCCGACCCCGATCACGCTCGGATACGCCGCGGGATAGCGCTTGTCGCTGCGCCCCTCGTTGCCGGCGGCGGCGACGACGACGAGGCCCAGGGCCTCGAGACGCGCGACGCCCCGCTCGAGCAGCGGGTTCGGCGGCCCCGACAGCGAGAGGTTCACGAGCACGGCCTTCGCGTCGTAGGCGCGATCGAAGCCCTGGAGCATCTCGTAGATCGTGCACTGCCCGCCGGCGCCGCTCTTCGCCGTACAGACGGGGATCGAGACGATGCGCGCCCGGGGCGCGAGTCCGGCGATGCCGAAGCCGTTGTCCTCGGCGGCGCCGATCACGCCGGCCATCAGCGTGCCGTGGACGGCGGGCTTCTTTTTCGACGCGTTCTTCGGATCGGTCGCGAGGGCCTCGATGCGGCTCGGCGCGAGATCGCGGTGGGCCACCTCGGGCGCCGAATCGAGCAGCGCGATCCGGACCCCCTCCCCCGCGCCGAGCGACCGCGCCGCGCGCACGCCGGAGACCGCGAGGCCGTACTGAAGCGGAGCGTAGGGATCGGCGACCGTCGGCGCGGCGGGCGCGGGCACGACCTCGGCGGCGGCGCTCGCGTAGACGTCGTTCGGGACGACGAGGCCCGTCTCGGGGACGACGGTGACGAGCTCGTCGAGGGTCGAGCCGGGGGGGCCGGTGACCCGGGCGACCGTCGCGCAGATGACGGGCGAGAAGAACGACTGGGCGATCTTCGCGTCGGGGCCGAGCTCGAAATCCGTCGGAATGCCGCCGGCGGCGTTCTTCGGGAGGGCGAGCAGGGCCTCGCTTTCGTCGGCCGTCCCCGGCTCCTCGGCCAGAGAGCCCGGCAGCGGAACGATCGAGCCCTGTGCGCTCGAACCGTCGGCCGCCCCCGTCGCCTGGACCCCGGGATCACGCAGCGTGCGATCCGCCGCGAGCTGCACGATGCGCGTCTCGCCGGCCTCGAAGGGACCGCAGGGCGGCGCCTCCTCGGCGACCGCGAGCGCGGCAAACGCGCCCGTGAACGCGAAGGCGATCGCGGCGAGGGCCGTGGCCCGGCGCGCAGCGGGCGTCGGGGCGTGCGCGGCATACCGCGGACCGCGGACCGCCGTCGACGGCCCGAAATTCAGAAACGCCGACCCGACGGAGCGGGCGGCGTCTCCGGTCACGCGGCGCACGGCGCCGTCCGGGCGCCTCACGGCACGGGCTCCGCGAAGATCGCGAGCGGCGTGTCCGGCCCCGACAGACGCGCGGCGATCGCCGCGGCATCGGCCGCCGTGGGCTCGCGGCCCTCCGTCGCCGCGGGCAGGAGCCGAAGCCGGTAGACCCCGAGCTTCGTCGGACCCGAGACGATCTCGACGCCGAGGTTGCGCAGCGCGTGAGAGACCTCGCGCACCGAGACCGCATCGCCGAACACGACGTCGATCGCCGGGGCCGCGCCACTCGCGCCCGTCGCCGAGTCCGTGCTCGCGAGCCGGTCCGCGCTCGCGAGCTGATAGTCGACCTCTCCGGCCGTCTCCCGATCCTCCCCGCCGAAGCCGAGGAGCGGCCCCGCGAAGTAGGTCCCGGAAAGGGCGCCGGCGAAGAAGAGCACGAGCGCGGCCGCGGCCGCCCAGATCGGCAGCGCGTTCGTGCCGATCCTTCGGTGCAGGGGGCGGACGGGCGGACCGGCCTCGGCGGGCGAGGCCGCCTCGCGTTCGGACTCCGGATCCCGGACCCACTGCTCGATCCGCGCCATGTCGGCGTCGGAGAGCGCGCGACCCCGGGAGATCGGGATCACCGTCGCCGTCTCCCCTCGATCCCCCGCCTCGATGCGCGCCGTGATCTCGTCGAAGAGCCGATCCGCGTCGGGCAGCTCGATCCCCTCGACGGCCCAGGGCGCCCCGGAGACGATGTCGATCTCGGCGCGACAATCGCCGCACAGCGCGGCGTGGGCCTCGACCGCCCCCTTCTCCCGCGCCGTGAGCCCGCCGTCGGCATACCACGGAATCCAGCCGAGCACGTCCTCGGGACAGCGCGATCGCCGGGCTTCGTTCGTCGTGTCGTGCGCCAAATCCGGGCTCCTCTCGTCGGCTCTCTCGACTCGCTCTCGCGTCTCGCTCTCGACTCGCTCCGCTGGTCCGTCCGGCCGCGACCCCGTGCGCCTAACGAAGCGCCTCGCCGCCGCCCAGCATCCGCCGCAGCGCGCGCCGTGCGCGCGAGACCCGCGTCTTGACCGTATCGCGCGAGATCTGCTGTCGGCTCGCGATCTCCTCGGGCTCGAGCCCTTCGACGACCGCCAGCAAGAGCGCCTCCCGCTGATCCCGCGGCAGGCGGTCCATCGCCTCGGCCACGCGCCGAAGCGTCTCACGCGCCCCCAACTGGGTGGCCGAAGAACGCGATTCCGGGACTCGTGAAAGCAGCTCGTCTCCCCCCGAAAGGACCCGCGACCGTTTAAAGCGCCGCTGTCCACGCACCGCCTCGAGGCTCTTGAAGCGCGCGATGCCGAAGATCCAGGTCGAGACCTTCGCGTCGCCCCGGAATCGGCTCGCCTGCTCCCAGACCTCGAGGAAGACGTCGCTCGTGAGCTCGCGCGCGAGCTCGCGGTCGTCGACCCTCCTCTCGATAAAGACGTAGACCCGCGCGAAGTAACGATCGAAGAGGGCGCGGTGGGCGATTGCATCCCGGTTGCGGGCTACGGCCCGCAGCCAGCTCGAATCTTCGCCGTCCAGGGTCGTCACCGGGTCGCTCATGCGCGGGGAGACCATCCAGATCCGAGGGGATTCAGGGACAGGAAAGCAATATGCAAGCCGCTACGTGCCGTTCGCCGTCTGGATCGGGTCCTGGGGCGGCAGATTGCCCCCGCCCACCGGCGGCTCGATCACGATGCCGGAGGGCGACGAGGCACTGCAGCCCGAGCCAGGCTGATCGCATGCTCCGGGCCGCACCATCGGGCGCGCTGCGGGCACCGGCGGCCGCAGGCTCGAGTCGCCCTCGATCCCCGGGCCGGCCGCGACGTCGATCGGATCGAAGAGCTCGGCAACCGGTCCGACGACCGAGAAGCCGTCTCCGCCCCGCGCGTCCGACGCCGACCGCGGCTCCGCGCATTGTCCGGGCGGGGCCACCGCCGGCCGCGCCTCTTCGGCGCGCTCGTCCGCGCTCATGTCGGCGCTCGTTCCGGCGCGCTCGTCCGCCAGAGCCGGCAGCGCCATCGCCAGGCACAGCCCGGCCCATCCGAGGAAGATCGATCGCTTCATGACTCCATCCTATCAGCTCGGCGTGACCGCGCGCCGGGATTCTCGCGCACGAGCCCGCCTTCGCCCAGCGCGCTCGACCCTTCAGCCGCCCCAGCCGAGCCGGACCGAGACGCCGACGAGGTCGCGGGTGTAGTCGAACACGTCCGCCGTCGAGCGATTTCGCGTGCGACTCCAACGGGCTGAGACGAGCACATGCCGGCCGAATGCACGTTGGAGCGCGATCCGCACGTTGGTCTCGTGCTCACGCCGCGCGCTCCCGTCGAGGAAGTAGGCCGTATCCGGCCCCGCGTTCACCGCCGCGAGCTCGTCCTTCGGATCCGGGAAGACCGAGGCGTTCGCGTACGGGACGTAGGCATAACGACCGCGAATCGAGAAGTCGATGGCGAGGGGCAGCCGGATGCCCGCGCCGAGCTCGATCTGATGGCGCTGGTGGTCGTATTCGCGCCCCTGCGAAACGTAGAGCTGCCAGCGATAGCCGCCCTCGATCCAGGGCAGCAGGAATCCGGAGATCGGCGGCTGCGGGAGCGACTGGCGGTGGACGACGGACAGGATCGGTCCGAAGCCGTCCCGATTCGTCGCCCCGATCTCGTCGATGCCGTCCGGACTGCAGGGACTGCACGCGCCGGGGAGCCCCACGTCGGGGACGTCGAGCCCGCGACGCCGATAGCCGTAGTCGTCGAGGCCGAGCGACGCGCTCAGGCTCGTCGTCGCCCCGATCGACTGCCACGGCTTGAAGAGCGAGGTCGACCAGAGATGGCTCACGAGGAACGGGTCGTCGCCGCGGGTATCGGCGCCGATCCACGCGGCGTCGACGTCGTATTGCAAGCGCAGCGCGCTCCCCTGCCAGGCGAGCGCGCGATCGAGCCAGAGCGTCGCGCCGGGGGCGTGGGTATTGAAGCGCTCGATGCGGCGATTCTCGGAGCCGCCGTAGCGGAGCGCCGTGCCCGCGCTCCACGGGGCATGGCGGAGCCAGAGCGCGCCGGTGTCGACGAACCAGTAGCCGCGCACGTCGCTCTGCCCCGACACTTCGTCGGGCCGGCCGACGCCTCGGCCGCGGATCAGCGCGTTGTCGTCGGCCTCGAAGCCGAGCTCGGCGGACGCCCAGACGGGGACCGCGGACTCTTCGTCGAGGGCGGTGAGGGCGCGGGCTGCCTGATCTGCCCAGGCGGTGCCCGACCAGCCCTCGACGACGCGGCCGAAGCCGGCGCGGGCGCCCTCGCCATCGTCGGCGCGGGCTTTGGCGCGGGCGAGCTGGAAGGAGGCCAGCGGCTCGATCCCGGGATCCCGCGTCGCAACGGCGGCCTCGAGGCGATCGACGGCCCGCGCGGTGTCGCCGCGATCGAAGGCGACGAGCCCCGAATAGAGGAGATGCTCCGGGCGGGCGGCGTCGCCGGGGGCCGCGCGCTCGAGGGCAGCCTCGGCGTCAGCGAGCCGACCGGCGTGGTAGTAGGCCTCGGCGAGCCGCAGATCGAGACCATCGGCCCCCGGCTCGAGCTTGAGAGCCGCCTCGAGGGCCTCGATCGCGAGATCGAAGCGCTTTTCACGGAGCGCACACTCCCCGGTCAGCCGTTCGAGCTCCGCGTCACCGCCGGGCCCCCCGCGCAGGGGGACCAGCACCGCGAGCGCCGCATCGCAGCGCCCGTCCCGCGCGAGCGACAGGCCGAGGGACCGCCCCGTCTCGTCGGCCGATGCGACGGCGGCGTGCGCGATCGACGCGCTCGCGGCGGCGGCGATCAGGCGACGGAGGAGCGGTGTGAAACGACTCGAATGCAAGCGCTGGAGTTCCTCGGACGACGCCGGGTCGCCGGGTCGGGAATCGGACCCGAGCCTGATCGCGTCGGCGGACGGGATGCAGGCGAAGGCGAGCGGAAGATTAACGCTCATGCGCCGCATGCGACACGCGATCGGGGCGGAACCGATCTGGGTTAGCATCGGGCCCGCTCCGCGGCGCCGCGCTCGAGGCGTGGGGGGGTCGCCCGATCCGCGAAGCGGCGGACGAACGGCCCGGAGAGCGTGTCGACGAGCGGGCCCGCGAGCCAGCCGGGCGCCTCGCCCGACCCGAACGAGCGGGTCGACGCGCAGATTCGCGCCCGAGCGGGATGGGAAGCCGCCCGAGGCGCGCGGTACGAGGAGAGAGTCCATGGCGCAGGAGCCGTTTTTCCCCCATCCGCAAGATAAATATCCGGTCGTCTACCTCGAGGACACGGACGTCGAGCTGCCGGAACACGTCGTCAACACCGGCCTCCGCTACACCCATTTCCAGCTCGTCGCGACCGGCGGCAAGTGCATCATCCAATCCTGCAAGGACTATCACCTCTCCCGCACCATCGCCCACAAGAGCCTGCGCCCCGAAATCGCCGACGACCCCCTCGAGCGCAAGCGCTTCCTGCGCGAGGCCCGGGTCACGGCGATGCTCCAGCATCCCAACACGATCCCCGTCTACGACCTCTCCCGCGACAATCGCGGCCACTATTTCTTCACGATGAAGCTCGTCGAGGGCTACACCCTCCGCGAGATCCTCGACATGGGCAAGGCCGACGGCACCGCGCCGGTCGACGGCTACGGCTTCCATCGCATGGTGACGATCCTGATCCAGGTCGGGAACTGCCTCGACTACGCCCATACCCACGGCGTCGTCCACCGCGACATCAAGCCGCCCAACATCCTGACCGGCCCCTTCGGCGAGGTCACGCTCCTCGACTGGGGCCTCGCGAAGGTCTGGAACGAAACGCCCGCGCCCCTCCCGGACCTGCCGCTCCTCTTCCAGAAGGATGCGTCGCTGACCGCGCAGGGGCGGCTCCAGGGCACGCTCCACTACATGTCCCCCGAGCAGATCGAGGCCTCGCCCAAGCTCGACCATCGGACCGACGTCTACAGCATGGGCGTCGTGCTCTGGGAGATCCTCGCCGGCCGTCCGATGCTCGAGGGCGACGACATCCATGACCTGCTCAACCAGGTGAAGAACGTCGTCCCGCCGCGCCCCTCGGCCGTCGCCCTCGATCGCGAGATCCCGAAGCAGCTCGAGGACATCTGCATGCGCTGCATCGCGAAGGACCCCGACGAGCGCATCGGCACCGCGCGCCGGCTCGTCAGCGCGCTGCGGTCGTGGCGGCTCCGCTGGTCGGCGGAGACTCGCTAGTCGCTCCTTCTTGCGCGTTCGGGCTCACAAGACGCGAGCGGCGCGGCACTCGGGGCGCGAATGGCTCGACCTCGGCACGGGCTTCTTCGCTTCTCGACGTTCTTCGATGCTGCGACCGACTTGGTGGGGCGGGCTTCGTCTGCGCTTGACTTCGCGCCCCGAGCACCGCGCCGCTCGCTCGCTTTTGCGCTGGATGCGGTCGGGGCCGCGACGAACGGGATCTCGGGTTGGATGGGGGGGGCTAGGCAGGGCGAACGAATTGCCGCGACGCGTCGCCCCGCCTCGCCCCCCTATCAAGCAAGGTGCCTGATGCCTCGATGCGAGCGACCGGCGCGGTGCTCGGGGCGCGAAGTCAAGCGCAGCCTGAAGGTCGCCCCATCCAGTCGGATGCAGATGCATTGAACGTCGAGAAGCGAAAAATCGCGTGCCAAGGGCGAGCCATTCGCGCCCCGAGCGCCGCGCCGGTCGCGTCTTGTGAGGACGTCACGCCACCGACTGCCCGCCGTCGACGCAGATCGTCTGGCCGGTGATGAACTTCGCGGCGGGGCTCGCGAGGAAGAGGTAGAGGGGGGCGATGTCGTCGGGGGTGCCCCAGCGCTTCATCGGGGTGCGCTGGATCTCGGGCTCCTCGAACGGAGTGCCGACCATGCCCTTCGTCATCTCGCTGCGAATCAGGCCCGGCGCGACGGCGTTCACGCGCACGTTCTCGAGGGCCCAGGCCACGCCCATGTTCATCGTCATCTGGACGACGGCGGCCTTCGCGGCGCCGTAGCCGGGGACGACGGTGACGGCATGGTAGGCGGACATGCTCGACATGTTGAGGACGCTGCCGCCGCCCTCGATGCGGCTCTTCGAGATCCGATCCTTGAAGCGGACGGCGAGCCGGAACGAGGCGAAGAGATGGAGCGAGAGCGCGCGCTCGAAGACCTCGGGCTTCCACTCGTCCTCGGCCATCAGCGAGGCGCCGGCGTTGTTGACGAGGACGTCCATGCGGTCGAACGAGCCCGCGAGGCGCTCGAGATCGGCCTCGCTCGTCATCTCGGCCTGGTAGTAGTCGAGGCCCGAGAGGTCGGTCGTGTAGTCCGAGGCCTTCGCCTTGCGGCCCGTGATCGCGACCTTCGCGTTCGCCGCGCGAAACGCCCGGGCGATCCCGAGGCCGATGCCGTTGCTGCCGCCGGTGACCAGGACCTGGGTCCCGCTGAAATCGAAATCGACCTTCGCCATCGCTGCGCTCTCCCTCATTTCCGTTCTCGGAATCGTCTCGATTCGTTTCGTCTCAAGCTCGCTCGCGTCTGCGCGAGCGACGTGGTCGCATCCGAACGCCTCGACTCAGGCCTCTCGGGCGCGGGCCTCGAGTCGCTCGATCTGCTCGTTCAGCCAGGCGGAGAGCCAGAAATTGACGCTCTGCTTCGCCAGCGCGCGGTGGATCGCGATCGCGACCTCGAAGGCGGCGGGCGGCGGCGAGGTCTCGGTCAGCACGACGTCGAGCAGATGGATCGCCTCCTCGTGCCGACCCGCCTCGAGCTTCGACCGCGCGCGCTCGACCAGCGCCGGCGCCCCGCCCGCGAGCTCGACGAGATCGCCGTGGATCGCGCGGCGCGGGACGGCGTAGAGCTCGGTCGTCGACTCGTGATGGAACCAGCCGGCGTAGTGCTCCCAGATCGCCTGCACGCTCCAGCGGACCATGCCGTAGCCCTCGCCGACCTCGAGCTGCGGCGGGAGCCGGATCTCGGCGAGCAGCGCATGGAGCGTCTTCCCGGCGTTCATCCCCTTCACCGTCTCGTCGTGGACCCAGAGCGTCGCGTCGCGGATGCGCTCGATCTCGCTCTGGATGAGCGCCTCGCCCTCGATCGGCTGGTGGTGGCCGACCAGCAGGCGCTTCGGCCGCAGCTCGCGGACGAGCTCGAAGGCGGCGGCGCAGGTCAAGGCGTCGCGGTAGCGATCGCCGCGGACGGTGACGAGGTTCGGGAAGTGACCGAAGAGGCAGCTGAAGAGGTTGCCGGGGAAACAGATGCGCTGCTCGGGCAGCCACATCACGAGCGAGTCGTTCGTCTCGGCGCCCTTCACGCCGATCAGCTCGACGCGCAGGCCGCCGAGCAGGATCGAGAAGCGGCCGTCGAAGGTGATGTCGGGGGTCGGGATCGCCTGGGCGGGGAGCGTGCCGTGGTCGGCGAGGGCCTGCTTGACCGCGCGGGCATTGTCCTTCTTGAAGGCGAAGGCCGAGCGCGCGGCGCGGAAGGTCGCGAGGCGGCGGTCGTAGGCCTGGTGCTCCGCGTTGCCGGCCTGGGCGACGACCTGCGTTCCGGGCCCGCGCAGATGATCGACGCCGCCCACGTGGTCGACGTGGCCCTGGGTCAGCACGATGTAGCGCGGCGGGCGCGGGTCGATCTTCTCGTAGTTCTTCTTGTGGTAGGGCGCCTCGAAGAACATGCCCGTGTTGACGACGATGCTGCCTTCGGGCGTCGTGACGAGGAAGCTGTTCGAGAGCCCCTCGGAGAGATGGATGAAGTCGTCGATCGGCTGGGTCCCGAAGCGCGCGGGATAGGGGGCACCGGGTCGGGTCTTCCAGAGGGGGATGGACATGGATGGGAGCTCCCTCGAGCAACGGGACGGGAAGACGAAGCGGACGCGTGAGTGGCGCGGGACGCCGGCCGTCGAGATTCCCAGGAAATCGGGGGCGACGCAATCCCTTCGTGCCCGACCGTTGAATGCTCGCCGGGCCCGGTGACGCCCACCGAACCGGCGTGCGGGAAGCCCGCCGATTGTTCCGTCCTCTCCCCGCGCGCTACCCACCCTGCATGCGTTATTTCGAAGACATCGAAGTCGGCCGGACCCTCGAGATTGGAAGCCACGTCGTCTCGAAGGAGGAGATCGTCCGCTTCGCTTCGGAGTGGGATCCCCAGCCCTTCCACATCGACGAGGCCGCCGCGAAGGACTCGGTCTTCGGCGAGCTCACGGCCTCGTCCTGTCATACCTACTCGATCTCGTCGCTGATCTTCTCGCGGGCGGCGGCGCTCAAGTCGAAGACGGCCGCGATGCTCGGCATGAAGGTCAACTTCCCCGCGCCCGTCCGGCCGGACGACGAGCTCACGATGTTCGAGACCTGTCTCGACAAGCGCCCGTCGCGCTCGCGACCGCGCTATGGGATCGTGAAGAGCCGGGCGACGATGGTCAATCGCGCGGGGCAGGAGGTGATGGTGCTCCAGTCGAGCTTCATGGTGGAGCGGCGCGATCCGACGGCGAGCACGGACTGACGCGACCGGCGAGCCCGGATGGAGACGAGGTCATGGCGGGGTTCGCCGATTGGCTTTCGCGGGTCGGTGTGGCGGCGAGCTCCTCGAAGCTCGGCGGCATCTTCTACTTCGTCGTCTGCCGCCGGATCGACAGCGTCCTCATCCCGCTCTCGAAAGGGCGCCTCTCGATGGGGCCCCCCGGCCAGACCGTCCTCGTCACGACCCGGGGCGCGAAGAGCGGGCGAACGCGCAAGGCGTCGCTCGCGTTCCTCTTCGAGGGCGACGACATGATCCTCGTCGCCTCGAAGGGCGGCTCGCCGGCGCATCCGGCCTGGTACCACAACATGAAGGCGGATCCGCGGGTCGTCGTCCAGCATCGCGGCGGCATCGAGGAACGGATCGCCCGCGAGGCGATCGGCGACGAGCGCGACCGGCTCTTCGCGCGGATGGCGGGGAGCTTCGCGAACTTCGCGGCCTATCAGAAGCGGGCGACGGGGCGGACGATCCCGGTGATGGTGCTGGCACGCTCGAAGGTTCCTCGCTGAGTCCTCGTCGGGATCCGCACCATCGGCGCGATGAGGAGTAGATCATGATCCGACTGACGCGCCCGGATGCCGACGCGATCGCGACCGCGCTTCGAGGCTTCGATCCGGCCTTCAGCTATGCGGAGGTGGGAGCGACCGCGAGCCCGGAGGCCCTCGCATCCCTGGCTCGGGGGTACGTCGTCGATCGCAGGCGCTTCCCGCTCGGGACCGGACGCGAGGTCTTCGAGCGGGCCCGCCTAGCGCTCTTCGACTGGCGCCATTTCGAGATCCCGTGGCTCTCGCTCGAGGGCGCCGGCGCGCCGGTCCACGCGGACCAGATCGTGGCCACACTGACCCGCGTCTTCGGTCTGTGGTTCCTGAATCCTTGTCGCGTCGTCGATCGTGTCGATCCGCCGGGCGAGGCCCAGGCCGTCTCGTTCGCCTACGGGACGCTTCAGGGCCACGTCGCCGCGGGTGAGGAGCGCTTCAGCGTGCGGCTCGATCCGGCGACGGGCGTCGTCGAGCTCGAGATCCTCGCCTTCTCCCGCCCCGCCCAGTGGTGGACGCGCGCGGGACGACCCTTCATGCGGCGCGTGCAGGGACGATTCGGATTCGCGGCCGGCGCGGCGCTCGCCCGCGCCTGTCGACGACTCGGAGCGAACTGACGAGGCAGGATTCGAGCGCGCCCCGAAGCAGCCGCTCCACCGCCGACTCAGATCGCTTCGACGCGGGCGGGTGTGCTCTTGTGCCAGGGCGTGCCGGCGATCGGATCGCAATCCTCTCCGCGTGTGAGCTCATTGGGCGCGACGCCGCCCTGCCCCGGGGAGCCGGGATGCTCGAGTCCCGTGCCGTTCGGCAGCGAGACGTGGCCAGGTTGCATGCGGTCCGAGATCTCGACGGCGACGACCGCGCTGCCGCGACGGGTGGTGAGACGGGCGCGGCCGCCGTCTGCCAGGCCGAGCTTGCCTGCATCGACGGGCGAGATGCTCAACGCACCGTCTGCGCCCTTCTTCCGCCAGGCCGGATCGCGCAGGATCGTATTGGCCGTGAACGACCGCCGCTCGCCCGCCGAGAGCACGAGGGGATATTCGGCATCGACCGGGATCCGCTCCTCCGTGGCCAGGCCATCGAGCGCATCGAAGAGCTCCGCAACGGCGAGCTGGATGCGACCATTCGGCGTCCCGATCCGGGCGAAGGCTTCGCTCCACTCGTCGACGGCGAAGACGAGCCCGCGATCCGCCGCGAGGATCGCGTCGAACAGCGCGTCGCCGAGCTCCGCCGGGTCCGCATCGGGGCCCGCCCCGATCCCGGCCCGGCGCAGCGAGGCCGGAACCTGGGTCGCGACGATCTGGGCGAGGGCCCAGAGAACGGCCCCCTCGGCCTTGGCTTTCGGTAGCGCGTCGCCGATCGCGCGGAACAGCACGACGGGCGCCATCGAGACGAAGCCGGGATCCGCCGCGAGCAATCGAAAGAACGCCTCTCGAAAGGCCGGGCGACCGAGCGACCACGCTCGTTTCAGCGTGTCGACCGCCGCGAGGGGCAGCGCCCCGAGTGCCTCGAGGAGCCGCGCATGCAGCTCGGCCTCCGAGAAGAGTCCTTCGGGCGGATCGAGCAGCGCGCCGCGCAGATGGAAGACGTTCTTCGGGAACTCGAAGTTGAAGAAGGTCGCCTCCGCCTTCTCGTACTGGGTCGCGACCGGCAGGACGTAGTCGGCCAGCCGACCCGTCTCGGTCAAGGCGACGTCGACCACCACCACCAGCTCGAGCGCCGCGAACGCTTCGCGCATTCGCGGCGCGTCGGCGAGGGAATGAACCGGATTCGCGGCCTCGACGAACATCGCCCGGAAGCGTTTGGGATGGTCGGTCAGGATCTCGTCGGGAATCACGTTGCAGGGCACGAGCCCGCCGATGATGCGCGCATGCGTGACGGGAGATCGGACGTCGCGGGTGATCGTCGACGTCGTGATCAGCGGCAGGATCGAGGTCACCGGATGGGCCGTCCCGGGTCGGCCGTAGTGCCCCGTCCCGTAGGCGATCAACCTGTGGAGGTAGCTCACGAGCGTCGAGCGGCGGTTCATCTGGACGCCGAGGTCCTCGAAGAACGCCGCGCTCGAAGCGTCAGCGATCCGGTTCGCCGCCCGGCGCACGAGCGCCTCGGCGACCCCCGCCCGCTCGCAGTAGTCGGCGATCGGGACCATCGCGAAATGCGGGCGCACCGTCTCGAGCCCGTCCGCGTGGAGCGCGAGCCACGACTCCGCGAGCCGACCCTCCTGGACGAGCACCGCGAAGATCGCAGCCAGGAGCCAGGCATCGCCCCCCGGCCTGACCTGGAGGTGGATGTCCGCGAGATCCGCCGTCTCGCTCCGCCGCGGATCGATCACGATCAGGCAGCGCTCGGGGTCCCTCGCGATCTCGCGCAGCGTGATCCGTGCACGCGGAAAGCCGTGGGAGAACCAGGGGTTCTTGCCGAGGAAGACGGCGACCTCGCAGTGTTCGAAGTCGCTTCGGGTGAAGGCGCCCGTCATCTGCGCGGCGACCCAGGCCTCCCCCGTCTTCTCCTGGGCCAGGGCGTTCGAGCGATAGCGGGAGCCGAGCGCCGCACGCAGCGAGCGTGCGTAGCCGCCCGGGAGATGGTTCCCCTGCCCGCCGCCGCCGTAGTAGAAGATCGAGTCGCCGCCGTACTGGTCTCGAATCGCCGCGAGCTTCCCGGCGACCTCGCGGATCGCGGTCGGCCAGTCGATCGCCTCGAAGGAACCGTCGGCGCGGCGGCGAAGCGGCGTCGTCAGGCGGCTCGGATCGTTCTGATAGTAGTCGAGACGTGACGGCTTCTCGCAGGCGTAGCCCCGGGAGCTCGGATGGGCCTTGTCCCCGCGGACGCGTTCGAAGCGGCGTCCATCGCGCCCGCCGAGCTCGACCTCGATGCCGCAGTTGCACTCGCAGAGGATGCAGGCGCTCGGCTGCCAGCCGGCGGTCGAATGGAGGATCGTCATGGGATCGCCTCTCGTGGCGGGCGCCGCGACACCTTGAGGGATCGGCTTTCCATCCGCAACCGGCGACGGCGTGACCCCGAGTCGGATCTGGCGGGGCCGGACGTATTAGTCGTCGGGCTGCCCGCGACGAATCGCGACGCGTTTGCGGACCGCTCAGACGAGCGGCGGCAGTCCGGCCTTGCGCAGACCGCGGTCGAGATCGGCGACCAGATCGTCGATGTGCTCGATCCCGACCGAGAGCCGGACGAGCCCGTCGAGGATGCCGACCTTCTCCCGCTCCGGCCGCGGAATGCTCGCGTGGGTCATCGAGGCGGGATGATCGACCAACGACTCGATGCCGCCCAGGCTCTCCGCCAGGGCGAAGAGCTCGAGGCCCGACACGAAATCCTTCGTCGCTTCGAGATCGGCGTCGAGCTCGAGCGTCACGATCCCCGAGCCGCCGGTCATCTGTCGCCGAGCGACCGCGTAGTGGGGATGCGAGGGCAGGAAGGGATGGCGGACCCAGCGCACCGCTCGGCAATCCTCGAGCCTCGTCGCGAGCTCCAGCGCGTTCTCGTGATGCTGTCGCATCCGCAGGGCCAGCGTCTTCACCCCGCGCGACACGAGCCAGGCGTCGAACGGCGAGGGATTCAGGCCGACCGCCTTCTGCGCGAAGATCATGCGCTCCTGCCACTCGGGCGTCGTTCGTGACGACGACGCCGCCGAGGCTGTCGGAATGGCCGTTGACGTATTTCGTGGTGCTCGAGAGGGAGAGCGAGGCCCCGAGATCGAGGGGGCGCTGGAAATACGGCGAGGCGAAGGTGTTGTCGACGAGCACCGGCGATCCGACCCGAGCCGCGTGCGCCGAGATCGCCTCGATGTCGAGGATCTTGAGCATCGGATTCGTCGGCGACTCGAGCCAGACGAGCGCCGGCTTCGCCTGCCCGATCGCGTCGTAGCTCGCGGGGTTCGCGAAATCGACGTAGCGGACCGCGAGCCCGAACTTCTCGAAGACGCGCGCGAAGATCCGGAACGTGCAGCCGTAGACGTTCTCCTCGGCCAGCACCAGGTCCCCCGACGAGAGGCCCGAGAGCACGGCGGTGATCGCCGCCATGCCGCTGCCGAAGACCGTCGCGAAGCGCCCGTTCTCCAGCGAGGCCAGGGTCTGCCCGAGGCGCGTGAAGTTGGGATTGCCGGAACGGGTGTAGTCGTAGCCGCGGGTCTCGCCGGGGCGGATCTGGGCGAAGGTCGAGGTCGCGTAGATCGGCGCCATGACGGCTCCGGTCGCGGGCTCGGGCTCCTGGCCGACGTGGACGGCGCGGGTCTCGAATTTCAGCTGGCTCAAGGCGACGTACTCCATCGGGGGCTCGCGGGCGAAGCGCGATCAGCGAGCCGACGATAGCGAAGCGTGCGCCTCCGCCGACGAGGACGCGTCGGCCCGGGTTCCGTCGGAGAGGGAGGACCTTTCCGCGCGATCCAGCTTCAAGGGCGTGATCACCGGCGGCATCTCGTCCGGGAGCAGGACCCAGATGCGCCGACCCGCGTAGTAGTCGAGGAGCGCCGTGCGGGACGCCTCGTCGCCCAGGTCCCGGGCCCAGACGACCGGTGCACCGTCGAGATCCGCTCCGTTCTTGACCCATTCCCGGAAGACGGAATGGTCCGGCCGATACCGCACCAGCACGAGATCGTCGCCGGGGAGCGCTTCGAGCTCGAGCTCGATCTGCGCCCTCGCCTTCGGCCAGTCCGACGGTTCGATCACCTCGCTGCGGACCGGCAACATGAACAAACGCGTGATCGAGCCCGCGAGGATCACGAGGATCGCGATCAACCGCGCGTGGATCCAGAATCGCCCATGGACCGCCCATAGCCGGGCGAGGCCCGCGACGAGCAGCAGATGGATCAGGGGTGCCGCCGTGGCGGCGTAGTGGGGATGGAACTCGAAGGTCACGAACACGAGACCGAAGGACACGAGCGACAGCGCCGCCGCCAGGCGCCACCAGCGCTTGCGGACGATCGCGAAGGTCCCGATCAACGCGGGGGCCGCGAAGCTCAGGTAGAACCAGGCGAAGCGTCCGACGGCCTCGCCCTTGAAGTTCCAGTAGTGGCCCCAGGAGCTCTTCTGGGCCAGAAAGGCCGGCCTCACCCACTCGTGATAGAAGCGCCCCATCTCGCGGTTCGGATAGCTCGCCGGCGGATCCTTCGGATCGAGGATCAGGAGCTCGGCGGCGGCGCCGTACTGATCCGCATAATGCTGATGCGCGAGCCGCCACGGATTTCCGGTCGTCGACTCGTTGTACTGGAGCATGAAGAGAAGAGCCGGGACGCCGATCGCGAGCATCGGGAGTCCGAGTCGGACGAAGACCCGGCCGAAGCCGATCCTCTGTCGCACGAGCGATCCCAGCAACACGGCGGCGACCGCGACGACGGCGATCGCGCCCTCGAAGGGGCGGGAGCAGGCGAGCACGACGATGCCCACCGCCATCCATGTCGCATCGAGCGGACGCTGATCGCGGACGAATCGACGGACGCCCCCGAAGAGCAGCGACGCGCCGAGCATCGTGACGGCGCCGCCCCAGTAGCTGTGGGACCAGCTGTAGTTCGACCAGTTGTAGTCGTACTCCTCGAAGTGCTGCATCACCGGATGCAGCGCGACCAGCACGCCGCCGACGAGCGCCCAGCGCGGCCCGAGCCAGGCCCGGGCCATCCAGGCGAAGGCCACGCAGGCGAGCGCATAGGCGAGCAGCTGGCCGTACCAGGGATGGCCGAAGAAGGCCTGGCCGACGGCGAGGAAGGCGGACGCGGCCGGCGGATACTTCGAGACGTAGACCGGATCGCTCGAGACCGAGAAGGTCTCGAAATGACGCCACATCGGGTGTCGGGGATTCGCGAGCTGTCCCTGCGCGAAGGTCTCCGCGCCGAGCAGATAGGCGAACTCGTCGTTCACCGAGGGCACCGGCATCCGCAGGATCCCGTTCGAGAGCCCGCAGGCGAAGGCGATCGCGAAGATCGCGACGAGGCTCGCGAGCGGACTCACCGCCCATCGACGCAACGTCCGACGTGCGCGCCGAAGCGGCCCTTCCTCCTCGTGGGCTTCGACCGAGCGCGGCAGCAGCACGCCGAAGGCCAGGGTGAGCCCGAGCAGCACGGCCGCGCCGAGGACGGTGAAGGCGAGCAGGACCTGGTTGAACGAGATCATTGTCCGGCCAGTCTTTCTTCCGGGGCGACCGAGCGGAAGGTCCAGGTCTCGGCGCTGAGGTCGAGATGCCAGAGCTTCCGATCGGCGTAGTAGTCGACGATCGGATTCCCGCGGAGCGGCAGACCGAGGTCGCGCGCGAAGAGGACCTCTCCGTTCTCGAGATCGGCGCCGTTGTGGACCCAGTTCTGGAACATGAGGTGGTCCGCGCGCGTCGACACGAGCACGAGATCCTTCTCCGGCAGGCGGCCGAGCTCCTCGACGACGAACTGGCGCATGCGCGGCCAGTCGTTCTTCGGTGTGACCTCGAACTCCTGCGCCGGCGGCAGCGCCCAGAGCCGGATGCAGATCGTGATCGCGACGACCGGGACGAGGATGCACCGGCCGACGAGCGACTCGCGGCGTCCGAGGCGCAGGAGCTGCGCCGCACTCGCCGTCATGACGGCGAAGAAGAGCGGCGCCGCGGGCGCCGCGTAGTGCGGGTGGAAATCGAAGGTCGTGAGCAGGAGCGCGAGGGAGACCGCGATCGAGACGCCCGCGAGGCGGAACCAGCGGTCGCGCAGGAGCAGCGGGAACGCGAGGAGCGCGGGCCAGCTCGTCGAGAAGAAGGTCCAGAAGAGCTTGCCGAAGGCCCGGATCCGGCTCTCGAAGTACTCCGCCGGATCGGAACGACGGGCATCGAAGGCCGGACGTACCCACTCGAGGTAGAAGCGCGCCATCTCGACGTTGCGGTAGCTCTCGGGCGGCGTGCGCGGCGTCTGGAAGAGGAACTCCGCGGCGGCGCCATACTGGTCGGCATAATGCTGGTGGACGAGCCGCGTCGGAGAGCCGCTCGTGGCCGTGTTGTTGAGCGACATGAAGACGAGCAGCGGCAGGAGCACGAGAGCGCCCGGAGCCGCGAGCCGGCGCAGGAAGATCGCCGGCTCGATCCGGCCTCGGAGGAGCCGGGCCAGCAGGACGACGCCGAACGGAAGACAGATCAGCAGCCCTTCGAGGGGTCGGCTGTTCATCAGGAGTGCGGCGCCGATCGCGGTCGCGAGACCGTCGACGAATCGGGGGCGGATCACGAACCGGCGCACGCCGCCGAAGACCAGGGCCGCGCCGAGCATCGCGACCGCGCCGCCCCAGTAGCTGTGCGACCAGCTGTAGTTCGTCCAGCCGTAGTCGTAGAACTGGAAGCGCTGGAGATTCGGATGGAGCGCGACCATGACGCCGCCGACGAGCGCCCAGCGCGGCCCGACCCAGACCCGAAGCATCCAGGCCGTCGCGGCCGCGGCGAGGGCGTAGGCGAGCAGCTGACCCCACCACGGATGGCCGAAGACGACCTGACCGATCGCGAGGAAGGCGGCCGTCGCCGGCGGGTACTTCGCGATGTAGGCGGGCTGGTGGGAGACGCCGATGGTCTCGAAATGCTGCCAGAGCGGGTGGGACGGATTCGCGAGACGTCCGTGGGCGAAGGTGTCGGCGGAGAGCAGGTAGCCGAATTCGTCGTTGACCGCGGGGACCGGGTAGCGGACGAGGCCGTTGGCCAGACCACTCAGGAACGCGAGCGCGAAGACGACGAGCACCGTCCGATGCGTCCGCAGCGCGACGGCCCGCGCCGGCTCGAGCGCGGGGCCGAGCGCGACGATCAGATCGCCGCGTCGCCGCGCGAGCCGTCCGACCAGCACGGCGATCGCGAGATAGGCACCGACGAGGGTGACCAGCGTGAGCAGCAGGAGCGGATCGAGCGGCCAACCCGCGAGCGCCGACTGGAGGACAGGCAGATCGAGATTCGGTTGGGTCGGGTTCATCGTCGCGCGGGGCTGGCGGCCTTTCTCATCGAGCTTCGGACCGTTCGAATCGGCTCCTCCGCGACGCGCAGGACCGCGTCCTTGAGCGGCAACTCCATGACCCAGCCTTAGAGAAAATTGCGCTCTTTCCCTTCAAGTTGCGCGCGCTTCGACCGATCTCGACGGCATGGGAAGGCCGCCCTCCGCGCCGGCCCCGCTCGACACACGCGATTGCCCGGGATTCACCCCAGAAAGCGACCCGAAGACATGAACCGACATCGCATCCTCGTCACCGGGGGCGCTGGCTACATCGGATCCGTCCTCTGCCCCCGGCTCGTCCAGGAAGGGCACGAGGTCTGCGTCTACGACGGCTTCTTCTTCGGGCGAAAGCCCGTGTCCGACCTCCTGCAAAAGCCCGGGTTCAGCCTCGAGGAAGGCGACATCCGCGATCGCGGTCGCCTCGAGCAGGTCTTCCGCGCGCACGCCTTCGACCGCGTCATCCACCTCGCCGCCGTGAGCAACGACCCGAGCTCGGAGCTCGACGCGGACATCACGCGCTCGGTCAATCTCGAAGGCACGCGCAACGTCATGGAGCTCGCCCGCCAGGCGGGCGTCGCGCGCTTCCTCTACGCCTCCTCGGCCAGCGTCTACGGACTCCGCGAGGAGAGCCGGGTCACCGAGGACCTCGAGCTCCAGCCCCTCACGCTCTATGCGCGCTACAAGGGCGAGGGCGAGGAGATCCTGTCGGGTCTCGTCGGACGCGACTTCGAGGGCGTGAGCGTCCGCTCGGCGACGGTCTGCGGGATGTCGCCGCGCCTGCGGCTCGACCTCACGGTCAACATCCTGACCCATCAGGCGATCTGCCGTCGGAAGATCTCGGTCTTCGGCGGCGATCAGGTCCGGCCCAACGTCCACGTCCGCGATCTCGTCGATTTCTACACCCTCCTGCTCGACGCGCCCGGCGTGAGCGGCGAGGCGTTCAACGTCTCCGAGAGCAACGCGACGGTGCGCGAGATCGCCGAGATCGTCCGCGACGAGATCGACGGGAACATCCCGATCGAGGTCACCCCGACCAACGACAACCGCTCCTACCGCCTCGACGCCAGCAAGGTCACGCGCCAGCTCGGCTGGAAGCCGGGACGCGGCATCGTGGACGCGGTGCGCGACCTCGCCGCCGCCTTCGCCGACGGCCGGGTCCCGGAGCCCGAGTCGTCCCGCTACCGGAACGTCGCGCTGATGTCGGAGAAGCTCGATTTCTGGAGGCGCTTCGCGTGACGACGAGCCCGGACCCGATTGCGTACGTCGACCTCGCACGGCAGAACGCGGGCCTGATCGACGATCTGATGGGACGGATCCGGCGCGTGCTCGAGCACGGCCAGTCCATCCTCGGACCCGAGGTGGCGGAGCTCGAGACGGCCCTCGCGCGGGTTCTCGGCGTCGCGCACGTGATCGGCGTCAACTCCGGCACGGATGCCCTCGTCCTCGCCCTCGCGAGCCACGGGATCGGCCCCGGCGACGAGGTCGTGACCCCCTCGCACACCTTCCTCGCGACGGCGAGCGCCGTCTGCGCGGTCGGTGCGACGCCCGTCTTCGCCGACGTCGACCCGCGGACCATGGTCGTCAGCGCGGAGACCCTCGAAGCGGTGCTCTCGCCGCGCACGCGGGCGGTGATTCCCGTCCACCTGAACGGCTTTCCCTGCGACATGCCCGCGATCATGGCGCTCGCCCGACGGCGTGATCTCGTCGTCCTCGAAGACACGGCGCAGGCCCTCGGCGCGAAGCGCGACGGCCGCATGGCCGGCACCTTCGGCACCGGCTGCTTCTCGCTCCACCCCTTGAAGGTCCTGGGCGCCTGCGGCGACGCCGGCTTCATCGCGACCGACGACGACGCGCGAGCCGACGACCTGCGGCAGCGGCGCAACATCGGCCTGCGCAACCGCGACGAAGCGGCCCTCGTCTCGACCAACAGCCGGCTCGACACGTTGCAGGCGGCGATCCTGCTCGGGAAGCTCCCGTACCTCGAGACCTGGATCGCCCGTCGCAACGATCACGCGCGCCACTACCGCGAAGCCCTGGCCGGCCTCGCGACGATGCCGCCCGAGGAGGCGAGCGTCCGCGCGATCTACACGCCCTTCGTCCTCCGGATCGAGGAGGGGCGCGACGGCCTGCGCAAGCGCCTCGCCGACGCCGGGATCGACACGCGCGTCCACTACCCGATCCCGGTCCACCGCCAGGCGCCCTATCGACGCTTCGCGACCGGACCGCTCCCCGCAACCGAACGACTCGTCGAGACGATCCTCAGCCTGCCCTGCTCCCCCGAGCTCTCCGAGGACCAGCGGGACCGGGTCATCGAACGCCTCCAGGCCGAGTTGGAGTAGACGCCATGCATCCCAAGATCGTCGATCGCGATCGGCTGCTCGAGATCCGCGAAGGGCTCCGCCGGGACGGCAAGGTGCTCGTGCAGTGCCATGGCTGCTTCGACATCGTCCACCCCGGCCACATCCGCTACCTCGCCTTCGCGAAGACCCAGGGCGACGTCCTGCTGGTCTCCGTCAGCAGCGATCGCCACGTCAACAAGGGCTACGACCGCCCGTTCATCAACGAGAGTCTGCGCGCCGAGAATCTCGCCGTGCTCGAGTTCGTCGACTACGTCTACGTCGACGACCACGACTGGGCCGGCCCGATCCTGTCGGAAGTCGAGCCCGACGTCTACATCAAGGGCAAGGAATACGAGAGCCACAAGGATCCCCGCTTCCTCAAGGAGCGGCAGATCGTCGAGGAGTACGGCGGCACGGTCGTCTTCAGCTCCGGCGACGTCGTCTTCTCCTCGACGCAGCTGATCAACCAGTTCCGCGACCGCTTCTCCGAGCGCGCGCAGCGCCTGCAGTTCTACTGCTCGAGCCACGGGATCACGCTCGCGAGCATCAACGAGGCGATGGGCGCCTTCTGGGACAAGCGCTTCCTCGTCGTCGGCGATCCGATCATGGACGTCTACACCCACTGCACCACGGCCGAGGTCGCCGAGGAGGCTCCGATCATCTCCGTGACGCCGCTCTCCGAGGAGAGCTACGTCGGCGGAGCGGGGCTCGTCGCGCTCCAGCTCGCGCAGCTCGGTGCGGACACGACCTTCCTCACGACGCGGGCCGACGAAGAGACCCATGCCGCGGCCTTCGATTCGCTGCTCGCGACGGGCGGCGTCCATGCGAAGTTCATCTCGACGCCGCGTCGATCCCTGTTCCAGAAGCAGCGCATGCTGGTCGGCGGCCAGAAGGTCGTGAAGATCAACCGCGGTCAGCACGCCCCCCTCTCGGGCAACGAGCAGCGGGAGTTCATGGAGAAGCTCGTCGCCCAGGGCGACGACCTCGACGGGCTGATCCTGCTCGACTTCGGCTACGGCATGTTTGGCGAGGACCTGATCCGCGACATCAACGAGTTCGTCCAGAAACGGGAGCTCCGGTACTACGTCGACGTGAGCCAGCGCGGCAGCAGCAACCTGCTGAAGTACCGCGGTGCGCGAATCGCGACGCCGACGGAGCAGGAGCTCCGCTTTGCCCTCGGCGACCGGGAAAGCGGGCTCTCGAACCTCGCGGCGCGCTTCCTCGCCGCGACGCAGACCCGCGAGCTCCTGTTGACCCTCGGCGACCGGGGCGCGATCCGCTTCCATCCGAGCACGACCGGCAGCGACCGCCTGGCGACCGACTACCTGCCCGCCCTCGCCGACCACGCCGTCGACGCCATCGGCGCGGGCGACGTCTTCCTCGCTGGCTCGGCCCTCTGCGACGCCGCAGGACTCGACCCGCGGCTGGCGCTCTACTTCTCGAGCTGCCTCTCGGCGCTCCAGATCGGCCGTCTCGGCAACTCGCCCTCGAGCGCCCCGGAGCTCCAGAGCTTCCTGCTCGAACGAGCCGAGCTTCGGGAGTCGCGATGAGGTGGACCTCGCGCCACACCCTGTTCGCGCTGCAGATCCTGATCTCGACGACCTTCGTCTATCTCCTGCTCCGCCGCACCGACGTCGCCGCGATCGCGGCCCACGTCGCGTCCGCGAACTTCGCGCTGCTCGCGCTCTCGCTCGTGACGAAGCTGGCCGGCATGCTCCTGATGGCGCTGCGGCTCGAACGGGTGAGCCGGTCGTCGGCGCGCCTCGACTTCTCCCGGGCCTTCCGCGCGCAGAGCATCGCCTTCGTCGGGAACAACCTGCTGCCCCTGCGGCTGGGGGAGGCGCTCAAGATCGGCTTCATGACGCGGTCCGGCTCGGCGTCGGCGACCGCCTGCATCGGCTTCGCCGCTCTCGAGCGGATCCTCGACTCGGTCTTCCTCGTGCTCTTCATCGCCGCGGGGCTCCTGCTGTTTCCGCGCGTCGTCCCGGGCTCGAGCGCGCTCGCGCTCTTCTGCGCCATCGCCGTCTCGGGGCTGGTCGTGCTCTTCCTGGCCGCGCGCTTTCCCGATCGGCTCGCCCGGCTCGTGGCCGCCGTGTCCCGGCCGCTCGGAGAGCGGATGGCGACGCGGCTCGTCGAGCACGCCGCCCAGTTCGCTCGCGGCGTCTCGGCGCTCGCTTCGCTCCGGGTCTTCGCGACGCTCGTCGCGCTGACCGCGGGCTACTGGATCTCCTCGGCGCTCTCCGTCTACATCTGGCTGCATGCGTGCGGGATCGAGGTGCCCTGGTATGCGGCGATCGTGGTCCTCGTCTTCGTGTCGCTGGCGACGGTGATCCCGGCGGCGCCGGGATTCGTCGGGACCTATCACTACTTCGCGGTCCTGGCGCTCGGCCTCTTCGACGTCGAGTCCGCCGCCGCGACCTCGTTCTCGATCGTCGGCCACGCCGTCGCCTTCGTGCCGTTCACGCTGCTCCTCTCGCCGCTCGTCGCCCGGGACATCCTCGCGCTGCTCGGCGCGGGACTCGCGCGGCCGCCGCGGGCTGCGGATCGCGGCGCGAACGACGGACCCGACGCGGACCATGCCGGCGCGACGGCGGATGCACGGGTGCCGCTCATCTGAAGGAAAGAGGCGTCGATCGGCGGGAGCGCCGACGCGCGAGGACGAGGGGATGCAGCTCGGACGTTTCTTCAGGACGGTCTACGCCGACAACGGAGCACGCTCCCGCGCCGAGCGACGACGACGGCTGCCCGACGTCCTTCGCTACGGACGCAACGCGCTCCTCCGCCCCCTCGACGCGCTCCTCACACGCCGGTACGCCGACCGCTCGCGAGCGATCCTCTTCCTCGTCGGCGTGCCGCGCTCGGGCACGACCCTGCTCTATCAGCTGATCGCGAGCCATCTGCCCGTCGCCTACGTCCCGAATCCGCTGGCGCGATTCTGGTCCGCCCCCCTCGCCGGCGCGGCCTGGCTGTCGCTCCGCCACGGCGAGATGCGACCGAGCCCGGGCTATCGCTCCGAGCTCGGCCGGGATCCCGATCCCTTCGGGCCCCACGAATTCTCCTGGTTCTGGCACGCCTTCGGCGACTTCGCCGCCCACGACGACCTCCGCGGCGACGAGCTCGACCGCGTCGACTGGCGCGGCATCGCCCGGCGGCTCTCGGCCTTGTCCGGCTTCCACGCGAAGCCCCTCGTGCTCAAGAGCCTGAACTTCACGAACTACCAGGTCGAGATCCTGGCGAAGCATCTGCCCCAGGCCCGCTTCGTCTGGATCACCCGCGAGCCCCTCTACTGTGCCCAGTCGATTCTCGAGGCCCGGCGCCGGCGCTACGGCGATCCCGCGCGGTGGTGGTCGGTCCGGCCCCGCGACGTCGCGGCGTGGACGGGACGCCCGGCCGTCGAGCAGGTCGCCCACCAGATCCGCGACATCGAGGCCGCGCTCGCGCGTGCGCAGAGCCGGCTTCCTGCAGATCGCTTCCAGACGGTGCGCTACGAGGCGCTGACCGCCGATCCGGTCGCGACCCTCACGCCGATCGCCCGGGCGCTCGGTGTCCCGCTCCGGGACCCGGATGCGCTCGCTCGCCAGGCCTTCAAGGCGCGCAACCAGAACACCCTCGAGCCCGCCGAGCTCCGTGCCCTCCAGTCGGCGCTGGAGGCCCGATGACGACCCTCGACGCCCGACTCGCCGGCCTCGCTCTGCCCTACTACCTCGTCGATCGTGCGGCGCTGCGAGCGCGCATCCGCGACATGCGAGGGGCCTTCGAGCGTCGCTTCCGGAAGCTGGCGGTCGCCTACTCCTACAAGACGAACTACTTCCCGAGCGTGCTGCGCACCGTGCATGCCGAGGGCGCCTGGGCCGAGGTCGTCTCGGAGCTCGAGTACGCGCTCGCGCTGCGACTGCGGGTGCCCACGAATCGGATCGTGTTCAACGGGCCCATCAAATCGGACGCGGCCCTCGAGCGCGCGCTGGCAGGCGGCAGCCTCGTCCACATCGACGGCCTCGAGGAGGCCGAGCGGATCGCGGCGATCGTGCGGCGGCATCCGGCGGCGGATCCGCGCGTCGGCCTGCGCGTCAACCTGCCCCATCCCGAAGGCGAGGGACACCGCGCCTTCAGCCGCTTCGGCCTCCCGCTCGAAGCCCTCGACCGGGCCGTCGCGATCCTCGCGGACGCGGGCGTCGAGGTCACCGGCCTGCACGCCCACCTCGCCACCAAACAGCGGAGCGCCGCGCATTTCGAGGGCGTCGCGACGGCCCTCGGCGAGGCCGCGAAGCTCGTGGGCATCGATCGCCTGAGCTCGATCGACGTCGGCGGCGGCTTCGGCTTCTCGCCGGCAGGCGGCGCGGGCCGCGCGTATCCGTCCTTCGACGAGTATGCCGACGTGATCCACGGCGCCCTCGCGCGCTCGTCGCCGGCGCTCGTCGAGAAGCGGCTCCTGGTCGAGCCCGGCATGGCGATGGTCAACGACGTGGTCCGGTTCGTGACCCGCGTCGAAGCGGTCAAGCAGATCGGCGGGCGCACGATCGCCGTCGTCGACGGGAGCATCCAGACCGTGAAGCCGACGCGCCACGGGCTCAATCTGCCGACCCGCGTCTACGACGCCGAAGGCCGACCGAAGTCGGGGCCGAGCACGACCTGCGATCTCGTGGGTTACACCTGCATGGACGACGACTACATCGCCATCGACCAGGCGTTGCCCCACCTCGAGCGGGGCGACCGCGTCGAGATCGACCACGTCGGCGCCTACACCGCGGTCTTCAAGCCGACCTTCATCCGGGCGATGCCCGCCGTCCACTCGATCGACGGCAATCGGCTCGAGCTCGACCTGCCCGAGCAGCGCTTCGAGGACTTCTTCGCGGGCTTCCGGTTCGAGGAGGAGGCGCCGTGAAGCGCGCACGCATCCTGCTCACGACGGCCGGGCGCAAGTCCTATCTGGCGGGGATCTTCAAGGCGGCGCGCCAGTGCGGTGCGGTCGTCGCCGTCGATTCCGATCCGCTCTCGCCGATCCGACATCGCGTCGACCATTTCGCCGCCGTGCCGACGCTCGACGATCCGGAGGGCTTCGTCGAGGCCATCCACGCGCTCTGCCGCGCGTGGGACATCGACTGCGTGCTGCCCCAGAACGATCGCGAGCTCCTCCTGATGGCGTCGGCGCGGCGTCGCTTCGAGAAGGACGGCATCCGGATCGCGGGCGTCGAGCCCGACGTCGTCGCCCGGGTCGCCGACAAGTTCGCGTTGCGTGAATGGATGCTGGCCCGCGGCTTCGCGTATCCGGAGACCTGGCTCGACTATCCCGAAGCCGCCGACGCGCGCGGGCTCGTCGAGAAGGACCGCTTCGGACAGGGCAGCGCCGGTCTCGCCCATCACGCCGTCCGACCGGCGGGCGCCCTTCCGGCGGGCAAGGTCGTCCAGCCGCGTCTGGTCGGCACCGAGTACAACCTCGACGTGCTGCGCGACGGCGCAGGCGACGTCGTCGCCGTCAGCGTCAAGCAGAAGCTCTCGATGCAGGGAGGATCGACCGATCGCGCCGTCTCGGTCGACTCGCCCGAGCTCGTGCGCCTGGGCGCTCGCCTCGCCGACGAGCTCGGCGTGTTCGGCTCGATCGACGTCGACGTGATGGTCTGCGACGGCGTCGCGCATCCGATCGACGTCAATCCGCGCATCGGCGGCGGCTTCCCTTTCACCGCCGCCTACTGCCCCGCCTACGTCGAGGCGCTCCTCGAGGTCTGCACCGGCGCCCCGGTCGGCCCCCGGCCGCTCGCCTACGAAGCCGGCGTCCTCGTCTGCCGCGAGTTCACCTTCTCTTCGTCGACGACGTCGAAGATCGCCGCGGCGTCGACGCCCGAGCCCAGGCCCACGCCCTTTCCCAAGCCCGAGATCCGAGGAGATCGCTGAAGATGGAGCACCTCACCGTCGTCGTCCCCTGCAAGAACGAGGCGTCCAACCTCGAGCGCACGATCGATTCGATCGAGGCCATGCTGCCCGAGCTCGACGTCGAGGTCGACGTCCTGATGGTCGACGACGGCAGCACCGACGGCACCTCGGAAGTCATGCAGCGCCTCTGCGCCGAGCGCCCCTGGTGTCGCATGCTGGTCCACGAGACCAACCGCGGCCTCGGCCGCACCGTCCTCGGCAGCTACCACCACATCCCCGAAGACCACTGGGTCACCGTCCTCCCCGGCGACAACGAGCTCGTCTTCGCCTCGATCCGGAACCTGCTCGCGCTGCGCCACGACCACGACCTCGTGCTCGGCTATCTGCAGAATCCGGTGATCCGGACGGCCGTTCGCCGAGTCGCCTCGGGGCTCTTCTCCTCGGTCGTGCGCTTCGTCTATGGCTTTCCGTACCGCTACCTGAACGGCATGAAGCTCTACCGGGCATGGATCTTCAAGGATCTCGAGGTGATCTCGACGGGCCACGCCTTCAACGCCGAGCTCCTCGCGAAGGCGATCCTGCGCAATCCCGATCTCCGGGTCGCGGAGGCGCCGTTCGTGGCCCGGGGCCGCGCCACCGGGCAGACGAAGGCCTTCCGGCCGAAGTCGGTGCTCATCGCGCTGCGCGACGTGTTCTGGGGCTACCGCAGCGTCTGCGCCTATCGGGAGAAGGTGATCCGGGAGTCGGCCGCCGAGGCGCCTCGGAGCGCGGCGCCGCGGCCTATGCGCGGCGCGGGCGAACTCGGCGTCGTCCGGCCCGTGCGGGCCGCGAGTCAGTCGAAGCCGTAGAAGACGGGGACGTCCGTCATCGGAGCCGCGTCGTAGGCCGGCGCGCGCGACGAGACGAGGCGGCCCCGCGCGATGGCGGTCGGCGACGTGAGCGCATGGAGCCCGCGCGGAAGGGAGCCCTCCACGAAGGGCTCGCCGTCGACGAGCAGAACGCCCTCACCGTCGAAGCGATAGAGCCCGGCCCGGGTCACCTCGAGCTGCCGGGTCTCTCCGATCGCGAGCCCGTCGAGATCCCGGCCCGAGAGGAAGACGTTCGGCTCGACGCGCACGAAGTTCGTCTGCAGGAACTCGCGATCCGCGCCCGTGAGCCACTTCATCCGATAGTTGACGACGAAGAGATCGAGGCCGTGCTCGCGCAGCCACGGTGCGAGGGCGGGATAGTCGCCGCGCTGATAGCGGGCGAAGTGTGCGCCGGTCATCACGTAGATCGGGTAGGCGTCTGCGCGGAAGTAGAGACCCGCGAGGTCGAGGACCCGGTCGGACTCGTCCGTCAGGGCGTGGACCCGCTCGAGCAGGTGGTGCTGCGGGGTGTTGGTCCGGCCGAGCTCGCGCAGGAGCCTCGGGAGCGCCGTCGCCGTCGCGAGCACGACGAGCAGGAGCGCAACCGCCCGGATCGCCGAAAGCCGGCGCGGCCGGGCGGCGAATCGCTCGATCCCGATCGGGAGCGCCACGGCGATCGCGACCGCGAGGGGAGGCAGCCCGCCGACCTGGGAGTACGGATACGGAAACGGCATCACGAAGAGCCCCGCGAGCCAGACGACGGCGAGCCACGCCGTCGGCCACACCCGTCGGTGTTCCCCGCGCAGGAAGCGGATCCCGAGCAGGACGAGCGAGGTCACGGCGGCGAGGACGAACGCGAGGTTGCGGCTCCCCTCCACGACGAGGGGCCCGAGCGCCGAGAAGCGCGCCGACGCGGCGGCGCCCTGCCCGCGGAGGCTCTCCCCGGGATGGAACAGGTTGTACTCGAGGAAGGCCTCGAGCCCGCCGAGGGCGGCGAGCACGCCGAGCATTCCCGCGAAGGGCATGAGCCAGACGAGACTCGGGACGAGGACGAGTCGGGGGCTCCGCGCCGAGATCGCCTGCCCGAGCCAGACGCAGCCGAACGCGAACGCCGCGATCGCCGCCTTCTGGGTCGCGAGGAAGGCTAGGCCGAGGAGCAGCCCCTGAAGCGCGTTGCGCCGCAGCCGGGGCGTGTCCTCGAAGGTCCCGACGACGAGCGCGAGCAGCAGGAGCGGCGTCATCAGCGTGTCGGGCCGGACCTCCATGCCGCGCTCGACGAAGGTCGACTGGAGCAGGAGCAGCATCATCGCGAGCCAGGCGCAGCCCCCGAGCCGACGCGTGAGCCAGCCGGAGAGCGCGACCGTCGCGAGCAGCAGCGCGAAGCCGACGACGCGTGCGATCCGGAACGCCGCGACCGGCTCGTCGACGGGCAGGATCGGGGCGAGCAGTCCGTAGAGCAGCGGATGGTGGCCTTGCCAGAAATCGCGGTAGATGAGCTTGCCCGTCGCGATCGCGTAGGCGGCGTGGACGCTCTCGACCTCGTCGACCTGATAGGCGCGATGCCAGGCGAGGGAGAACGCGAGGCCGAGGGCAGCGAGCAAGGCGAGTCCGGCGGCGAGCGCGACGAGCCGATCGGCGGCGCGGCGCGGCGAGCTGGCCTCGGCCGGGGCGGCCTCGGCGGGCGCGCGCTCGGCGCGAGCGGTCGTCGGGGGAGCTGCGCTCAAGACCCCGTCTCCTCGAGCGGGCCCCATTCGAAGGCGCGGTGCAGAGCGCGATAGCAGCTGAAGTAGCCGAGGACGTCCTGCGCGTGGGGTCCGTCCGTCCAGTCGGCCTCGCAACCGCGGACGACGACCCGAGCGCCGGCTGCGCGCGCCGCGCGGACGCCGATGGGCGTGTCCTCGACGACGAGGCAGCGCGCCGGTGTGCGGTCGAGGCCGGCGATCGCGCGCAGGAAGACGTCGGGATGGGGCTTGGCCCGGTCCTCGGGTCGCTTCGCGCAGACGCAATCGAAGAGGGCCGTGAGCCCCAGCGATTCGACCGCGAAGCCGGCGATCTCGCTCGTGCTCGCCACGGCGCAGGCAAAGCCGCGTGCGCGCGCCGAACGCAGGAACGGGATCACCGCCTCGACCGGCGCGAGGCCGCCTTCGCGGATCAGCCGCTGCGCCTCGAGCGTCTTGATGCGTGCCACGTCCTCCCGCTCCCGGGGACCGAGCTCGGCGCCAAAGAGCGCGACGACCTCGCTGCGGCCGAGCCCCTTCGCGCGCTCGACGTAGTCGGCCAGGGACATGCGGATGCCGTGGGCCTCGAAGGCCCGGCGATAGGCCTCGGCATGCAGCGGATCGGAGTCGACGAGCACCCCGTCGAAATCGAAGATCAGGCCGTCGATCGGCTCGGGTCCATTCGTGAGGGCGCGCGTCGGACGCATGGATCCCACCGGGTCCTCTCCGATCAGGCGAGGTGAATTCGAGGCAGTGTGCCGAACGAGGGGAGCGAGTCCCCGCCCGCCCGACGTTCCTCATGCACATCGGTTGCCGACGGCATTCACTTCAGCCCCGGATCGTGGACCGACTCGGTCCGGTCGGCCGGAAGCGCCTTCATCCGACGACGCGGCCCGCCGATTCGCCGGGGGATGTTCGGCAAGCACCTGGTCGACCGCGGTCTCCTGCGTGAGGCCGATCTGCGCGAAGCGCTCGATCGGCAGGCGACGCTGCGCGTTTCGATCGGGCGGCTCGCCTATCAGATGAAGCTGATGACCCTCGATCAGGTCATGAAGGTCCTCGAGGCCCAGAGGAAGAGCCCGCGTCCGTTCGGCGCGATTGCCGTCGATCTCGGCTTCCTCACGCCCGAGCAGCTCGAAGCCGTGCTCACGTCCCAGCGCGAATCCCGCGTGCCCCTCGGTCAGGTGATCGCGGGTCTCGGCTTCGTCACGCCCGAGAAGCTCGACGAAGAGCTCCGCCTCTACCTCGCGAGCAAAGAGCCGTAGACTCGTGGTCGGGGACCGGGCGGGAGCGACATGCAGACCATCGAGATCGTGCTCTTCGACCTGGGCGGCGTCCTGATCGAGCTCTCGCCGCTCCAGTCGATGGGGCGTTTCTTTTCGGAGCCGAGCGAAGAGGCGGTCTGGCAGCGCTGGCTCGCCTGTCCCTGGGTTCGCCGCTTCGAGCGCGGCCACTGCCCGCCCGACGAGTTCGCCCGCGGCATGGTCGAGAGCTGGTCGATGACGGCGCCGCCCGAGGCCTTCCTCGAGGCCTTCGTGCGCTGGCCCCGCGGCCTCCTGCCCGGCGCCCGCGAGCTCGCGGCGGCCGTCCGCGCCCAGGTCGCGATCGGCTGCCTCAGCAACACGAATCCGCTCCACGCCGAGCGCCACTCGACGGAGGAGGCCGTCTACGACCTCTTCGATCACCGCTTCCTGTCCCACGAGCTCGGCCTCGTGAAGCCCGACCGCGAGATCTACGACCACGTCGTCGCCCGGCTCGGCTGTCCGGCGCAGAAGATCCTCTTCCTCGACGACAACCAGATCAACGTCGACGGCGCCCGCGCCGCCGGCCTCCGCGCCGAGCGCGCCCGCGGCCTGGCCGAGACCCGCGCCGCCCTCGACCGCCACGGCTTCCCGCTCCCCTGATCCCCCGCTTCGATCGACCTTGGACCGCGGCACCGTCGCCTCCCGAGCGCTCCGCTCGCGCGGCGCGACCAACCGACCCGCGGGGCAAGGACGGCCGATCTGCAATCGCGTTCGCCTACCTCTGCGGCAGCCGTCCAGCGCCCCGCCGCGCCTATACAAGACGCTCCGTATCGTATATGGTGCAGTGCGCTCGGATCGAGCACTTCCCACCCGGCCTCCCGCCTCTCGGACCAGGCCGTAGGAGTCACCCGATGGATTTCGATTTCTCACCCGTTGAACAAGCCTTCGCCGACGAGGTCGACGCCTGGCTCGTGGAGAACCACGACCCCGTCGTCATGGATCACCACCGCGAGAACTTCTCCCAGCTCTCCGACACCCCCGAGCGCCGCGCCTTCATGAAGAAGCTCGCCGCGAAGGGCTGGCTCGGCATGTCGTGGCCGAAGGAGTACGGCGGCAAGGAGATCGAGGGCGTCTACGAGTACATCCTCAACGAGGCCCTCTCGAAGCACGCCGCCCCGCAGATCGGCAAGGGCGTCGGCATCATCGGCAAGACCTTGATCCGCCACGGCAGCGACAAGCTGAAGAAGGAATTCCTGCCGAAGGTCCTCGACGCCGACGTCGAGTTCGCGGTCGGTTATTCGGAGCCCGCAGCCGGCTCGGACGCCGCGAACATGCAGCTCAAGGCCGAGAAGGTCGAAGGCGGCTATCTCCTGAACGGCCAGAAGATGTGGACGACCTCGGCGCATTTCGCCGACTGGTACTGGGTCGGCGCCCGCACCGACCCCGACAAACCGCGCCACGACGGCCTCTCGCTCTTCCTGATCCCGATGGACCACCCCGGCCTCGAGGTCCAGAGCCTGCCGACGATCGGCAAGGACACGACCAACCAGGTCTTCTTCGAGAACGTGTTCGTCCCCGACGAATACCTCGTAGGCCGACGCGGCCGCGGCTTCCACATGATCTCGGAGGCCCTCGATCTCGAGCGCTTCACGATGTTCACCCTCTCGCCCATCGCCCATCGCACCGAGGTCCTCGTCGACTGGGTGAAGACGGCGAAACGCGACGACAAGCCGCTCAAGGACGACCCGAACGTCCGCCGCACGATCGCCCAGATCGTGACCGATACGGCCGTCGCGAAGGGTCTCTCGACCCGCTTCGTCTGCGCGGCGAAGTCGGGCGGGAAGCCGCCGACGATCGAGTCGTCGCAGTACAAGCTCTTCACGACCACGCTGTCGCAGCGCGTCTGCAAGGACGCCCTCGACATCCAGGGCCATGAAGGCACGTTGATGGAAGGCCAGGAAGACGCGCCCATCCTGGGCCGCTTCGAGGGCGCCTATCGCGCGACCATGAACGAGACGGTCGGCGGCGGCTCCTCGGAGATCCAGAAGAACATCATCGCCCGGCGACACCTGGGCCTTCCCAAGAATTTCTAGGAGGATCCAAGATGGATCTCGATCTGACCGAAGAGCAGCAGATGGTGATCGACATGACGCGGGGGATGCTCGCCGAGCATTCGACGACCGCGATCGTGCGCGACATGGAAGACGACCCGAAGGGCTATCCCGACGCCCTCTGGAAGCAGATGAGCGAGCTCGGCCTCAACGGCCTGCTGATCCCCGAGGCCTACGGCGGCGGCGGCCAGACGCTGCTCGAGGGCGCGTTCGTGTACGAGGAGATCGGCCGGGCGATGGCGCCGACGCCGCATTTCGTCTCGTGCGTGATGAGCGCGGGCGTGCTGCTCGAGGCCGGCAGCGAAGACCAGAAGAAGGCGTGGCTCGGCCGCATCGCCAACGGCGACGCGATCCTGACCCCCGCCTGGCTCGAGCCGGAGCGTGGCTTCGGCGAGGCCGGCATCGCGCTGAAGGCGACGGCCGACGGCGACGGCTTCAAGCTGAACGGCCGCAAGCGCCTCGTCGCCTACGCCAGCTCGGCCGAGCGCCTCGTCGTGCTCGCGCGCAGCAACGCCGGCGTCGACCTCTTCCTGGTCGATCCGCGCGCGAAGGGCGTGCAGATGAAGCAGCTCCTCGCCCAGGGTCGAGAGGCCCAGTACCAGGTCGACTTCGCCGACGTGAAGGTCGCGGCCGCGGATCGGATCGGCGCGCCCGGCTCGGGCTGGAAGACCTGGAACACGGTGATGCTGCAGGGGATCATCCTGCTCGCGGCCTCGGCCGTCGGCGGAGCGGCCCGCTGCCTCGAGGAGACCGTCGTCTACGCCAACCAGCGCGTGCAGTTCGACAAGCCCCTCGGCGCCTTCCAGGCCCTCGCCCACTACATGGCCGACGCGTCGACCCGCATCGACGGTGGCCGCGTGCTGGTCCACGAGGCAGCCTGGAACCACGCCCAGGGTCGCTCGATCGCGCGCTTCGGCCCGATGGCGAAGCTCTTCTGCTGCGAGACCTACCGCGAGACGACGCGGGTCTGTGCCCAGATCTGGGGCGGCGTCGCCTTCACGATCGAGTACGACCAGCAGATGTTCTTCCGCCGCGCCAAGGCGCTGCAGCTGTCGTGGTGGGATGGACCGTATCTCGAGGAGCTGATCGCGAAGGACGTGCTCGACCAGTAGAGACGAGCTCGAGCGACCCCGCTCGTCCCGGCCGGCCGGGACGAGCGGGGTCCCGTCGAGCCCGACTCGTCCAGATCGGAGTCGGGCCTCGAGAACGGACGAATTCCGTCGGAATTGCGATCGCCGTCAGCGCCGGACGACCCGGCGTTCGCCCCGCGCGTGGCCGAGGGTCGCCTCGTGGGCCACGTAGGCCTCGATCGCGGCTGCTTCCTGCGCGGTCAGGAATTCCTTCCAGGCCGGCATGCCGTTCGTCGCGAGCGAGCCGTCGAGCACGATCGCATTCCAGATCGGGTGGAGCGCTTCGATCCGGTAGCGGAGGTCGGGCACGATGCCGCCGCTGATCGCGTTGCCGCCATGGCAGAAGGCGCAGTACTGGTTGTAGAGCGCGCGCCCGGCCTTCACGGATTCGATCGTCGCCTTGGGGAGCCCATGCGCAGGCAGCGCCTGCTCGATCGTCTCGACGACGGGAAGCGTTTCGCGCCGGTCGAGCGCGAAGACCAGCAGGCGGCTGATGTTCACCATGCCTTGCGGCGCGCTGATGGCGCCGAAGGGCAGGCTGCTCTCGCCACCCCAGCCCTGCGCGACGGCGACGTACTGCACGCCATCGAGCGAATAGCTGATCGGTGAGCCCATGATCCCGCCCTGGGCGGGATACGACCAGAGCTCCCGACCGGAGTCCGCCGCGAAGGCCTTGAAGCGACCCGCGAGGTCGCCCTGAAAGACCAGATTGCCGCGCGTCGACAGCACGCCGCTGCCGGAATAGAACCCCCGATCGACGCGCCAGACTTCCTTCCTCGCGACCGGGTCCCACGCGAGGAGCACGCCCGATGCCGCCTGTACGCCGATGGCCTTCCGGGCTTCGGCGGGGACCTCGTCGGGCACGGCGATCATCTTCTCCGTGTCGAAGTTGGGCGTCCAGATGAGATTGCGGCGGCGCGTCGCGAAGTCGTCCCGGTAGACGCCGCTCGAAACCTTGGCCGGGACGTAGACGAAGCCCGTGTCGGGGTCGAAGCTCATCGGATGCCAGTTGTGCGCGCCGCTCGGCCCCGGCACGATCAGGCGATCCACCTCGGTGTCGCGGATCCCGGGCGCCTCGACCGGACGACCCGTCTTCCTGTCGACATGGGTCGCCCACGTGATCGGCATGTAGGGATCGGCCGACAGCAGCTCCCCCGTCGCGCGATCGAGCACGTAGAAGAAGCCGTTCTTGGGCGCCTGCATGATCACGTCGCGCGGAGCACCGCCGATCTCGAGCTCGGCCAGGATCATGTGTTGCGTCGCGGTGTAGTCCCAGTGATCTCCCGGCGTCGTCTGGTAGTGCCAGACGTAGCGACCGGTATCGGCGTCGACCGCGACGATCGAGGACACGAAGAGATTGTCGCCCCCACCCGGGCTGCGGACCTTGCGATTCCAGCTCGCCGCATTGCCGACGCCGATGTAGAGGAGGTTGCGCGCGGGATCGAAGGCGAAGGAATCCCAGGCCGTCCCGCCCCCTTTCCCGTTCTTCCACCACTCGCCCGTCCAGGTCTTCGCGATGAAGGCCTGGGTCTCGTCCTCGAAGCCCAGGGCGGGATCGCCGGGAACCGTGAAGAAGCGCCAGACCTGCGCCCCCGTCTCCGCGTCATAGGCCGTGACGTATCCCCGCACGGCCATCTCGGCACCGCCATTGCCGATGATCACCTTCCCGTTCACCACCCGCGGCGCACCAGTGATCGTGTACGCATCGACGTCGTTGAGGCGCGTGTCGACCGTCCAGACGACTTCGCCCGTCTCGCGATCGAGGGCCCGCAGCCGACCGTCGAGGCTCGCGGCATAGACCCGATCGCCCCAGAGCGCGACGCCTCGATTGACGACGTCGCAGCACGCAAAACGCCCGTAGTCCTTGGCCACCTTTGGATCGAAATGCCAGAGCGCCCGGCCCGTGCGCGCGTCGTAGGCGAGGACGTGGCCCCAGGACGCCGTGACGAAGAGGCGGCCGTCCGACATCAACGGGGTCGTCTCGATCCCGCGATTCGTCGGGAGCTCGGCATACCAGGCCAGACCGAGGCGCGAGACGGTCCGCTCGTCGATCTGCGAGAGGGGGCTGAAGCGCTGCTCCGCGTAGTCGCGCCCGTGCGTCAGCCATTCGCCGGCATGTGCGTCGGCAGCGACGATGCGCGCCGCGTCCACACCCGCGCCCGGTTCCTCCACGGACGACGCTTCCCTGGACGAGCGGGGATGGAGCCCCGATTCCGGAGAGGATCCGTCGACGCCGCCCAGCGAGCAGCCGGTGATCCCCGTGCAGACGATCCCGCAGAGCCACCCTCGAAGCAGTCGACCGGACGAAGAACTCATCACGTTTGATTCCTTCCGTCGCGGCCCCAGGAGCGCGACCGGGACGGGAAGCGCTAGGGCCGGAGCTTCTTTCGAAGCTCGTATCCGAGGATGGCGAAGCCGTAGAAGGGGATGTCGGCTACGAACTTTCCGATCACGACCCCCGCGGCCGCATCCCCGAGCTGGCCGACTCCATAGCCCATGCACAGGGGTCGCACGACGAAGCTGTCGACCGCCTCGGCGAGTCCGAACTCCAGCACGAGGTCGCGCAGGGCGAGAGCCGAAGAGCCCCGCACCCGTCTCTCCCGGACGAAGGCCACCAGGTAGTAGCCGAGGTTCTCGCCCCAGGCGCCGGCGTAGCCGATCGCGAGGCGGCTCTCGGTGAGCTCGCTGACCGCCAGCCCGGCGCCGAGCGCCGAGAGCAGGGCCGCCGCTTCGAGCGGTGCATAGCGAAGGGCCCACGCACGCAGGCGCCCGAAGCGCCGATTGGGCGGGCCCTGCATTCGCTCGACCTCGGGACAGGGATGCCGGACGGGTCCGGGCGCGTGATCCGATTCCGGCTCGTCCACCGATTGACCTCGAAACGCGATCGTTCGACTCGCATCGAGCGTTAGCACATCGAGGAGCCGGGTTTGATGAGCACGTCCGATTCAGCGCGTCCTTCCGCCGTCGTCGCCGCGATCGACCGGGGTCCGAGCTGGTCCCGCCTGGTCGAGAGACACGGGTCCCCCCTGCTCGTGCTCGACTGCGGCGTGCTGCGCGCGCAATACCGGGCCCTGTCGAACGCGCTCCCCGACGTGCGGCTGCATTTCGCGATCAAATCGCTCCCGGAGGTCGCCGCCATCGAGTCGCTGTCGGAGATGGGCTCGCATTTCGAGATCGCGAGCGAGGGGGAGATCGACTTGTTGCGCCAGGCCGGCGTCGGTCCTGAGCGCGTGATCCACACCCACCCGATCAAACGCCCGCGAGACATCGTCGCGGCGCTGCGCTTCGGCGTGACCACCTTCGTCGTCGACAACCAGCACGAGATCGACAAGCTGGCGGCGTTCCGCGACCGGGCCGAAGTGATGTTGCGCGTCTGCTTCCGCAGCCCCGACGCGCGATGCGACCTGTCGAGAAAGTTCGGCTGCGCGCCGGAAGACGTGCCGACTCTGCTCGCTCGAGCGGCCAGCCTGGGCGTGCGCGTCGTCGGACTCTGCTTTCACGTCGGCTCGCAATCCGCGACCCCCGACGCCCACGTTCGTGCGATCGAAGCCTGCAACGAGATGATCCGCCTGCAGGCCGGATCGGGGGAACACGCCCTCTCGATCCTCGACATCGGCGGTGGGTTCCCCGTGAGCTACGACGGCAGCACGCCTTCGATCGACGCCTTCTGTGCACCGATTCGCGCGGCCCTCGCGAAGCTCCCGGCTCACATCAACGTATTCGCGGAGCCCGGACGCTTCCTGGCCGCGCCCTCGATGACCGGCATCGCAACGGTCGTCGGCAAGGCCGAGCGCTCCGGCACGCCCTGGTACTTCCTGGATGACGGCGTGTACGGGTCCTTCAGCGGAAGAATCTACGATCACACGAGCTATCCGATCACCGTCGCTCGCCCAGGGCCGACCCGCCCGTCGGTCCTGGCGGGTCCCACCTGCGACAGCATCGACGTCGTCGCCGAAGACATCGAGCTCCCGGAGCTCGAGATCGGAGACCTGGTCGTCGCGCAGATGATGGGCGCCTACACCAGCGCCAGCGCGACCCAGTTCAATTCCCTCCCGAGGACCCGGATTCTCGCCTTGAACGGAACCCGGCGCGCGACCCATCGGGTGCGCGCGGCGTCGATGTCGGCATCGGCATCGTATTCCGGCTGACATCGCGTGCCCGATGTTCGGTGCGACGGCCCGGGTTCGGCTCGCCTGGCGCCGCACTCGAAGTGGGGGATCGCCTCGAGCGTCGCGTGCGGATGAGCGCGCTGCGCAGACGTCAGCGCGTGGGCTCGACGCGGCCATGCCCGATGCGTGGGATGGCCTCGGAGGAGGGGTGTCGATCCGGTTCGAATCGGACCATACGTCCACCCCCGACCCGGCGGCCTCTCCTTCCCAGGCGCCAAAGCACCCACAGTCCGCTCATGAGCGGAAGCATCCCGCCCGGCTCGGGCACCTCGACCGCGCCGAGGTCGTTCTCGGCAAGCGTATCGCCGTCGCCATCGAAGCCCCGCGCCGATCGGCGCTGATCCGTCGTCGGGCTCTGGGCCGTCGTGAGTGCCGCGTCGATCACGGGCGAGCCGAGCAGCGGATGCCGCGTCCGCGTCGGTCCGCCGTAGTCGCCGAGCGGCAGCAGCCTCGGGTCCTTCGGGCTGGCCTGCGTGCCGACCAGCGGGCCCGCCGGGAACTCGACGGACACCGTGTCGTTGTCCCCGACGAGATTCGCACCGACCGAGACGATCGTGCCGCCATTCCAGTTGGCGAAGTCGGCCCCATAGATCGGGACGGGACCGCCGTTGCCGGCCACGATCGAGCTCTCGATCGTGACCGTGCCCGCATCGTTTCCGATCCCGCCGGCGGACGAGCTGGCCGCATTGCCCGAGATCGTCGAGTGGATCAATGCGACGTTTCCCTGGAGGTTGATCAGGGCGCCGCCCTGATTGGCCTGGTTTCCGGAGATCGTCGTGTTGATCAGGGTCAGATCCGCGCTCGCGCTGTTCCAGATGCCGCCGGCCACCGAGGTCGCGACGTTGTCGGAGAACGTGCAACGTTCGACCCGGGTCGTCGCGCCGTTCATGAGACCAGCGCCGAGGACCGCGTGGTTGCCCTCGAAGCTGCAGTCGACGAGGGTGAGATCGCCGTTGTTGAGGATGCCCCCCCCGACGGTCTCCGAACCGTTCCGGATCTCGACCCCGATCAGGCTCACCGTCGCCCCCGCAGCGATCGTGAAGATCCGGCCGAGCCCGCCCCCGTCGAGCACCAGGCCCGCCGGAAGCGCAGAGGCGTCGATCGTCAGGTCCTTGTCGATCAGGATCTCGCCCGTGGTGAGCGGAATCGACTGGCCCGAGAGAGCGGAATCGAAGGTGATCCGATCGCCCGCCAGGCTGGTCGCGATGGCGTGTCGCAGGGAGCCGGGAGTCGAGTCGCCCAGATTCGAGACCGACGGGAGATCGGACCGGGAGAGGGCAAACCCATTGATTCGCAGCTGATCTTCCGGGTTGTTCTCCGTCACGCGAATCACGACGACCTGGCCGACGATCGGCGTGAAGGCCGTTCGCACGGGCGTCGGATTGAGACCCCCCGCACCGATGTCGGTGGCGACCGTCCTGAAGCTCGCGCCGCCGTCCGTCGAGACCTCGAGCTTCTGCAGGAAGGCGCCCTGCCCGTAGAACAGATCCGAGAACCACCCCTCGAACACGTATCGTTGGGCCTGGAGGTTGGTGATCCGAATGTCGACATGGGCGTCCGCCTCGACCCGGAACAGATAGTCCTCCGAGAGCTGACCGATGTCGGTTCCGTCCGCGACGAAGCTGCTCCCGGAGGAGAGGAGCTGGCTGTTCGCGCGGGTCACGATCAGGGAAGACGCCGGCACGTCGATCGTCATCAGCTGCGAGCCTCCGGGGCCCGAAGTGATCGACGTGACCGTGTCCGTCGCGCCCTGCGCGAAAAAGCCGGGCTGGAGAAAGAAGGGGTCCGTGGTGGAGAAGTCGACCGCCGTGACGACATGGACGACCTCGAACGCGCCGAGGCTCTTCGGGGGGACGGGGCGCGCGACGCCGCGCTGGTCGAGGGTGAGATTGCTCGTCGGGGGACTGGCCAGAATGCTCCGCGAGCCCGAGGCGGCACGCGCGGCGGTGACCTGCGTCGGTTGCATCGTCTCGGTCGGCCCACCGTAGTTGGCGAGGGGCATGAGCCGCGGGTTGCCTGCAATCGGATCGATGCCGTTCTGCAGGACGGCGCCCGTCAGATTGGAAACCACGTTGTTCGTGTTGAAGAGCCCGCCGAAGATGCCCTGGGTCGAATAGGTCCCCTTCAAGTCGCGTCGGACTCCGGTCGCCCCCGTCGTGTTGTTCCAGACGATGCTGTTCTCGAGGATCAGGGTGCCGCCTGTTTCGTTGAAGACGCCGGCCGAGCTCTCGGCGTCGGCGAGGTAGAGGTTCGAGTTGTCGGCGATGGTCGAGTGGTTGATCAGGACCGTGTTCTGGCTCTGGCAGAAGAGCGGATTGACCTGCGCGTAGAGGCAGTTCTCGGGCGCATGCTCGTTGAAGATCGCGGCCCCGACATCCAGCTGGTGGCCGACCAGGGCCGCCTCGTTCTGCGCGATCGTCGAGTTCTCGATCAGGACGAGCCCCGAGGAAACCCCGAACGTGAAGTCGTAGAGGCCCGCCCGGTTCGCGATGGCCCCGCCGCTGTAGTCCGCCGTGTTGTTCGTGACGGCCGATCGCTCGAGGACGAGGGTGCCCCCGACGTTCGCGATGCCACCGCCGTGATTGCCGGCGTGGTTGTCGCTCACGGTCGACTCCACGAGCTTCAGATAGCCGTTCAAAGCGGGGTGGCCCGCCGGAAGGCCCACGTCGCGACCGGTGAAGTAGCGCTGCTCCGTGTCCCCATTGTCCCGCATCAAGACGTTGTTCAGGATGCCGCCGCCGTCGCCGCGCAGATCGGCGCTGAAGGCGGTCGAGTTGCCGGTGACCACGCAGTTTTCGAGCGTGCCCGAGCCGCCATCGTTGAGCAGGCCGCCGCCCTGGAGCGCGGAACCGCCCGTGAGCGTGAGGTTGCGCAGGACGACCTGACGGCCCTCGGCGACTTCGACGACGCGCGAGCGCCCGCGCGCATCGATCGTCAGGCCGTTCGGCACGCTCGAAGCATCGATCGTCACGTCATGGCGGTAGACGACCAGCGGCCCGCCGGTCAGCTCGATCCGATCGTCGCCGGGCGGCAGGTCGAACGTGACGTGGCCGCCGTAGCCGATGGCGTTGCGTAGCGATCCCGGTCCGCGATCGTTCGTGTTCGTGACGATCTTGTCGCCGATCTGGCCGATCGGCATCGCCAGATTCCTCGGATCGTAGACCTGGAAGAAGACGCCGTCCCAGTTGGGCAGGCGCCAATTCGATTCCATCGTATAAATCACCGGCATGCCGAACTCGGTGACGTAGATCGAATCGTTGTTCCAGTGGCGGTCCGCCTGGGGCAGGGCCATCGGGTAGAACTGGCTGGTCGTGACGTGGGCGGCGGGCGCGGCGTCGTCGAAGTAGCGGTTCTCCCAGAAAGCGAAGGTGTCGCTGTCGCCGACCTTGTCGAAGAACATGTTGCGTTCTTTGCCGCCGTCCCCGGGCGCCGTGGTCTCGTAGCTGTCGAAGAGCATGCCGTGTTGGCGGGCGTCGACGTCGAAGGGCACGCCCGCGCCCGGCGGGATCGTGACCTTCGAGATCCAGAGATCCGCGGGGGTCGGATCGACGAGATCGATCAGCTGCTCGGGCAGGGCCTTCACGGTCCTCCTTATTTGGGGGTCCCCCCCGGACGCAGTCAGAAACCACTCTTCGAGCGGGACTCCCCCGTTGGTGGTCGCGATTCGCGAGATGCCGACGGAGCTGATCTCCGGGAGGCCGCTCTGGGCCGACTCGCGCCGGATCTGCCCGCCTTCGATCTTGCCCCAGTATTTCGGCCTGCTGGGATCCCGGATGTCGTAGAAGAGCAGCGCCATCGGCGACGTCCCGATCGTATTGGGTTGTCCAATGACGTCGCAGAGGAAGGTCGGCACCCAGTTCTGCGCCGCCACGACCAGCAGGTTGCCGATCACCTCCATCTTCGCCGGGTGGTTGAAGTGGCCGACCGGGCTGGAGGTCGTATAGACGTCCGACCAGATGAAACTTCCGACGGGCGTATTGAAGCCCTCGACGATCACCAGGTCGTTCTCGTCCAGGCGATTCTCGTCGATCTCCATGAGGCTGATCCAGCCCCCGCCGAACGAGAGCTCGACCGGCGTGCCCGAATTCGAGTTGGAGTACATGAAGTAGGCGCGGCCGTTCTTGTTCGGCAGCCGGACGATGTGCTGGGGATGCCACTCCTCGAAGCCTAGACATTCGCTGAAAAAGACGCCGCCGCCCGGGGTGCCCTCGATCAGCGCCGCCTCGTTGACGAGCGTCGTCGGCGAGGACCACTGGCCGCTGTCGTACGCGACGTAGTTGCGCGGCATGCTCAATCGCTCGTCGACGATGATGGAGCGGGCGGTCGAGCTCGCGAATAACAGCATGCCCAGCAGGAGCGCGAGCAGGACCCGCGTCGGCCAGCAACCCGATGCGTAGCGCAGGAGACCGAGAGGGCCTGTCGAACGAGTGTCGACCGAGGCCCTGAAAGAGACGGGCGCAACGGTCCGCGCGAGCGCGGGATCCGCACCGACCTCAGCGAAGGTCTGGATCTGCATGCTCGTTGCACTTTCCGGGAGGATTACCCAGGCAGGCCGGACTTCGGCGAGAATCGCGGGTGATCACCCGCCTGCCGAGCGGACACAGTGATGAGGCTCCTTGCGCGGGCGGGCGACACGGAGCCGGATGTCTGCCTCGTTCGTTCTTAACACGAACGACCCGCGAAGTACAGCACTCGATCGGAGGACTCCGCGACGCAGCCTCCCGCGGGGCCAGGACGACTCCGCATCGAGCCGCAACGAGTCGAGCCTGATGGTGGGCTCAGCCAGGCTTCGACGACGAGCTCGCCTTCAGCGCCGAGCCTCGATCGCCCCCGATCGCAGCCCCTCCTGCCATTCGGTTTGCGTTAGGCCGGCCACCTCGCGCAAAACGGCCTCGTTGTCGTGGCCGATCGACGAGCCCGAGAAGGGCGTACGGCCGGGGGTCGCGGTCAGCCCCAGCGGAATTCCCGAAGCGTGGACCGTTCCTCGCTTGAAGTGCGGGATCGTTTCGAAGAAGTTCCGCGCGGCGAGCTGCGGGTCGCGGCGGTAGAGATCTTCGGCGCTCTGGACGACGCCGGCAGCGAGGCCCGCGCGCTGACAACGCTCCATCACCGCGTAGTCGTCCTGCTCGCGCGTCCAGTCCGCGATCTTCGCCTCGAGCTCCGCCGCATGCACGACGCGCGCCGCCATCGTCGCGAAGCGTGCGTCGTGCGTCCATGCGGGCTCGCCCATCTCGGCGCAGAGCCGCCGCCAATCCGCCTCGTCCTCGACGCCGATCACGCACCAGCGATCGTCCCCGCGACAAGGAAAGCAGCCGTAGGGCGCGCGATCCCGCTCGCCGTTGCCGAGCCGCGGCGGCTCCTGCCCCGTCAGCGCGCTCTCGAGCAGGAGCGGCCCGATCGCCGCGACCGCCGTCTCGAACTGGGACATGTGGATCACCTGCCCTCTTCCGCTCCGCCCCCGCTCCCGCAGCCCCGCCATCAGCGCGACGAGGCCGTGGAGCGCCGAGAGCGGATCGGGATAGGCGAAGTGGGAAATCGTGCATTCGCGATGCGGAAAGCCCGAGAAGCTGCCGAGCCCCGAGAGCGCCTCGATGTTGGGCCCCCAGGTCACGTATTTCGCGAACGGGCCGGACTCGCCGTAGCCGTTCGACTCGAGCATCACGAGCCCGGGATTGCGGGCCGAGAGCGCCGCGTAGCCGACGCCGAGCTTGTCGAGGACGCCGGTCGAGTAGTTCGCGATGACCGCGTCGCTCCGGTCGACGATCCGCCGCGCGAGCTCGGCACCCTCGGGCTTGCGCAGATCGAGGGCGACGAAGCGCTTGCCGGCGCTCCAGTCGGTGAACCAGGGGGAGCATTCGGGCTGGGTCCCCTGCTCGGGATGGCGCGGCGCGACGAAGAGACGGGGCACGTCCGGATGGGCGTGGGACTCGATCTTGATCACGTCGGCCCCAGCCCAGGCGAGGATGCGCCCGATCCACGGTGCCGCGAGGCCGGTTCCGAACTCGACGACGCGCAAGCCCGCGAGGGCGGCGAGGCCGAGGCCCGGCGACGCCGGCGAAGACGCAGGCCCGACGGCGCCCGTCGGCGCGCTCGCTCGCGCCCCGGCGGATCGCCTCGCGTCCACCGCGGCGATCGAAGTCCTGCGCGCCGCAAGCGGTCCCGGCTCGAGCTCCTCGAGCACCGCGCGCCGGTCCGCGTCCGCCTTCGGCACCGGTCGCGCGATCCGCCAGGGCGTGTGCGAAAGGCGATAGGGCGCGCCCGGCACGCGCACGCGGCGGCCATCCTCGAGCTCGAGCTCCTCGAAGAAGGCGCGGGCCGCGAGATGTTCGTCGGCGAGGATGCGGGCGGCGGTATTCACCGGCGTGAAGGCGATGTGGCGACGCTGACCTTCGTGATAGGCCTCGGCGACGGTGAGCTGCTCGGTCAGGTCGCCGATGAAGACGTCGAGGAGCTCGCGGAAGGGCAGGCGGTTCGAGGAGGGGCCGCGGAAATCGGGGAGCAGGACCTCTTCGTTGCCCGTCCGCTCGTGGATCCACTTCGCGAGCGCCTCCCAATGGGCCGGCCGATTGACCATCAGGTAGACGAGGCCGTCCTTGCAGCGATAGGCGCCCGACGGCACCGACGCGACGAGCCCGGTGCCGACGCGTTTCGGAACCACGTCGTCTTCGAGCCATTTGCCGACGCCGGCGATGTGGGTGATCGCGGCCATCGCCTCGAGGCTCGACACGTCGACGTGTTGACCGAGGCCGGTCCGGTCGCGGTGGGCCAGGGCGACCAGGCTGCTTCCGGCAGCGAGGGTCGCCGTGATGACGTCGGCCTGATGGCTGGCGAGGCGGACCGGCGGATCGGCGGGATCGCCGATCGAGATCATCGCGCCGCCGAGCGCGCTCGCGACGAGGTCGTTCGAGCGGAAGCCGCGCTGGGGACCCGTTCGACCGAAGCCGGTGATCGAGGTCAGGACGAGTCCCGGATTGGGGCGGGAGAGATCCGACCACGCGAGGTCGCGCGCTTCGAGGAATCCGTCCGCCTGGCTCTCGAGCACGAGATCGGCCGTCGCGGCGAGCGCACGAAGGCGCTCCCGATCGGCTTCGACGTCGAGATCGAGGACGATGCTCCGCTTGTTTCCGTTGGCGTAGGCGAAGGCGAGGCGTCCGGATTCGTCGCGCCGACGCCCGGCGTCCCCGCCCGGCGGCTCGATCTTGACGACGTCCGCGCCCAGATCGGCGAGCAGCTTGCCGCAGTAGGCAGCGCCTTCGGTCGCGAGGTCGAGGACGCGGAGATCGCCCAGTGCGCCTTCTCCGATTCGTTCCGTCATGCCGTCGTCCGCTCCTGCCGCCCGCTACACCTTCTCGCGTCGGTCCGGGACGTCACGTTCTCCCCCCTCGCCCATTCCCCCCAGCCGCTTTCGCCCTTGCTTTCCCCTTCGTTTCCCTTCCGTGCGCCTCCGACGCTCGTCCGCGGTCCCGGACACCCGGCCCCGGAGCCGCCCGACATGAAAATCTGTAGGTCCATCAGGATTATTCCGGATGGCACGATGGAGGAATGCCCTAGCGTTTCCCGAGACGCGCTCTTGCCCCCCAACGGAGGATCCGCAATGCCTCTTCGAGAGTCGGTCATCGATGTTCCCCGGACCACGCAGGATTCGAAGGCCCCGTCCAGCACGCTGAGCCCGCGCGGGCATCGAAACGCGCGGGCAGCGCGAAGGCGGTCGAGGCCCGTCGTGCAGCGCCCCACCGGTGCGACTCCCCGCAGCTTCAGCCTCTCGATCATGCCGCTCGCATCCACCTGAGCGGGGCTCAGCTCTGCTGCATCGCCTGCAGCGCCTTCATGCCGCGCCAATCGGAGAGCGCGAGGATCGGCCGCTGCGATCCGGCCGGCGAGCCCGCCGGCAGATCGCCGTAGAAGGCGATCGCGCCATGGACGTTCGCGAGGTAGATCGTCTCCTCGGGATGATGGGTCGCCTCGTGCTCGGCCCCGTTGGGCTCGTAGATCCAATCGCCCGCGCGCGAGACGCCACCGCGGTACTCCATCACGCCCGAGAGCACGTAGAAGTCCGCCGGACCGAGATGGATATGAGGCGGGTTCGTCGTGCCCTTCGCCGCCCGGAAGAGCGCGCTCCAGGAGCCCGATTCCTCCGACACACGCAGGATCTTGAGCGAGTTGCCGCCCGGCGTCTCGATCCATTTCAAGGCGTTGGTGTCGACGAGGGTTCCGAAGCCTTCGATTTCCATGGGGACTCCGAGTGGGTCGTTCGAGGTCGACTTTACCATCGGCGCGGCCCGCGCCAGCGGTCGATCCGGCGGCCGGTCGGCCGGTCCGCGAGTCGCTCGGCCGTGGTCCCCCGCTCAGGGCGGTTGTGATAGCGTCGGACGCATGCCGATGCCCCAGAATGCCCCGATCGTCGATCTCATGCTCTCCTTCCCGATCCTCGACCTCGAGGCGACCTACGGCAATCTGCGCCGTGCCGCCAACGACGCGGAGTCCAAGGAGGGCTTCAAGTTCCCCGCCCAGTACATGTTCAAGGGCGTGCCCCACGGCTGGGGCGAGGGCCGCGACCCGATCGAGGTGACCCTCGAGGAGATGGACAAGTGGAGCGTCAAGACGGCGCTCGTCGGCGTCGGTCGACCGGAGGCGGACGCCGCGATCAAGAAGCATCCGGATCGCTTCGTCGGCAACGTCCACGTCGATCCCAACGACATCATGGGCGCGGTGCGCCGGATCGAGCAGGCCCACAAGGAGCTGAACGTGCGCATGGCGAGCACGTTCCCGGCGGGCAACGTCCCGCAGATCCCCGTCGACGGGCCGCAGATGTATCCGCTCTACGCGAAGTGCGTCGAGCTCGACATCGCCGTCGGCCTCAACATGGGCGTCCCCGGTCCGCGGGTCCCGATGGATCCCCAGCGCGTCGAACGCCTCGATCGCATCTGTTACGACTTCCCCGAGCTGCGCCTCGTGACCTTCCACGGCTGCGAGCCGTGGGAGGCGCTGATGGTCAAGCTGATGCTCAAGTGGCCGGGCCTCTACTACTGCACGAGCGCCTTCGCCCCCAAGCACTACCCCAGGGCGATCATCGACTACGCGAATACCCGCGGCTCCGAGAAGGTCCTGTACGCGGGCTACTTCCCGATGGGGCTCTCGCTCGAGCGGATCATGACCGAGATGAAGTCGGTGCCCTTCCGCGACGAGGTCTGGCCGAAGTTCCTCTACGAGAACGCGCGGCGGGTGCTGAAGCTCGACGCATGAGCCCGGGGCCGACGCTCGCGCGGCGCGCGTGGGCAGCCGCGATCGCGCGACGCGTGCTCCCGTGGCTGATCGCCGCGCTCTGTCTCGGCTACGCCTTCCAGATCGTTCCGTTCCGCGCCTGCCTCGCCGCCCTGCGCCAGGCGCGGGTCGGGCTCTTCCTTCCGCTCGCGGCCAGCGCGGTCCTGCTCTGGTTCCTGCTCGAGTCCGCCGCCTACGCCCGCCTCTTCTCCCGCTTCAATACCCGCCTGCGCTGGCGCGACGCCCGTTCGCTGCGCGCGCTGACCTATCTGCTCACCGTGATCCATTGGCACGTCGCCAAGGCCGCCGTCGTGCTCCGCCTCCAGGCGACCCACGGCGTCGGCCTGATGGCCGGGACGAGCACGCTCCTCCTCTATCAGATGCTCGGCATCGTCATCCTCGCCGTCTTCGCGGGCATCGGCGCCTTGCTGGTCCCGGACATGCCGGGCGCGATCGAGGTCGCAGGCGCCTCGTTCGCCCTCGCCGCCGGGACGAGCGCCATGCTGGTCGGGCTGCGGATCGGCTGGCCCCGACTCGCCCTGCTCGACGCGCTGCGCGCGCTTCCCCTGCTCCAGGCCCACCGCCGGATCGAGCTCGCCGACGTCGCGACGATCGGCCTGCTGAAGACCGCCTATCAGCTCGTCTTCGTCCTCGTCTACTACTTCGGCCTGCGCGCCTTCGGGCTCGCGCCGTCGTTCTTCCACGTGATGGTCGGAACGGCGCTGCTCCAGGCGGTCGGCAGCCTGCCGATCTCGCCGGCGGGCCTCGGCACGCAGCAGGCGGCGATGCTCTTCCTGTTCTCGGATCCCGCCCAGAAGGGCGCCGATGGACCGGCGCTGCTCGCCTTCGCGTTCACGCTGCCCTTCACGACGATGCTGCTGCGGGCGCTGCTCGCGTGCCTCTACCTGGGCGATCTCGCCCGTCCCGCGTCGGGCGACGCAGTCCCGGCCGCGGGCGGCGGGTCGGACGAATCATCGGCCGGCGAACCGGGCAATGCGCCCGCCAGCACGTCCGCCAGCAGCTCGGCGACGACGCGCGTGTAGGTCGGACTCGGATGGCGATCGCGCGGATGGAGCCGCAGATCGTCGTCGGAGAACTTCGCGAGCGCAGGCAGCGCGTCGACGACCTCGATGCCGGATGCCTCCGCCGCCGTCCGCATCGCGCGATGGGCCTCGGCGAAGGGCGAATGCGCGATCTCGTAGGGCAGCGGCAGGAGCAGCAGCACGAAGCGCGCGCCGTGCGACCGGGAGACCTTCGCCATCGCCTCGATGCGCCGCCGCGTCGGCGTCCAGGCCTCGGGCTCGTGGAGCCGCTGATACCAGGCGATCGTCGCCTCGGTCACACGGCGATCGGCGACGAAGCGCCGAACGAGGTCGAAGACCCGGGAACGCCCGCGCGCGACCTCGCCGATCCGCGTCATCGACCTCGAGCCCCCGACCGACACCCAGCCGGCGTCGAGCATGTCGTGGACGGGCGAGCCCTGCTCCCGCTCGAGCGTCGGCACCGGATCGTTCAGGAAGTAGCCGTAGACGAGCACGTCCGGGTCGAGATGCGTCAGCGCGAAATCGGCGGAGCGGACGATCTCGGGGAGATCGGTGTTGCCGCGACCGAGATTCAGGACCTCGACCGAGCGGGCGAGCGACGGCTCGGCGCGATCGTGCTCGAGCTGGCGCTGCAGGCGCGCTTCGAGGAGGCGGGGATAGGCGAGGGCGTTCGGGAGGCCGTGGCCGACGGTGAAGCTGTCGCCGAGGATCGCGATCCGTGTCGTGCCGGGGGGCTTCGGCTCGAGGGTCTTTTCGCGGAAGCCCTGCGCATCGAGCTCGAACGCGACGGCGTAGGGCGTCGCCCGCCAGTGGGCGCGGAGCTCGTCCGGATCGGCGAGGCGCCCGGCCAGCTGCTCGCGCAGCGCTTCGTCGTGGAGATCGAGGTCGAAGGCGCCGCTCGGGTTCGAATCGTAGGCCATCAGCTTGAAGCGCTCGCCGCGGAACTCCTGGAGGAAGGGCCCGGCATTCGGAAGATCGGCGAAGCGCAGCGCGACCTCGCCGAGACCGAGACCGACGACCGTTGCGGCGAGAACGAGGCCGAGCCGTGCGAGCGCGACCCGCACGCGCCCACCCCGCCCGCCACGCCGACCGTGGCTGTCCGTGCTCGCGCTCCGGACGGGCCCCTGCCCCTCAGTCGGGCCCATTCCCGCTCCTCCGGACCAGCACCCAGAAGCGTCCATACCGCTTCACCGGCTCGAAGCGCCGCAGCAGGAAACGATCGATCTCCGGCGCGAAGGCAGCGAGCGAGCGATCTTCGCGGTCGTCGATCGAGATCGGCGAGTAGACGACGACGCGCGCCGCCGATCGATCGATCGCGTCGATGAAGGCCCCGACCTCCGCCTCGGTCTTCAGATAGCCCGGAAAGAGCCAGTCGAAGCGCGTCGGGTTCGATCGTTCGGCCAGGAAGTAGACGATCGGATACCAGGGCAGCACGACGATCGGCTCGTCTTCCCGGGTCCGCCCACGCACGTCGCGCACGAGATCGTCGAGCTGATGGGCCCGCTCGATCCGTGGTCCGCCGGGCACGACCGGGACCTCGTCCGCGTGGTGGAGGGCGCGGCGAAGCGGGCGATCGAACTCGTGCAGAAACAGCGAGCTCACGACGACGACGACGACCAGGGGCCAGGCGAGGATCTTCGCGCGCGCCGGGCCGAATCGGCGCCAGGCCCGCGCCAGCGCGTCGGCGCCGAGCACGTAGGCGGGAAACAGGATCGGCGCGAGGTGGTAGTAGTCGGAGCGGCCCGTCGCCCGCAGATAGAGGACCGAGCCGAAGAGCGCGAGCGCTCCGCGCTGGAGTGTCTCCGTCGGAATCGGCGCCGGATTCGGCGTCGGCGCGAGCGTCCGACCGGTCGCCGAAGCTCCAGTCGGCCCCGCCCCCCGCCGCCGCCAACCGGCAACGACGAGCTCGACGATCGCCGCGGCATACAGGAGGACAGGAAGCCGAAACTCCCAGCTGATGAATGCCCGCCGCAGCGCCCGCCGGCTCGGATCGGCAGGCAGCCACTCGAGGGGCGGCATCGGCAGGTTGAACTCGCCGCCCTGGAGATACTGGCCGAACGACGTCCAGAAGACGGCCCGGAAGAGCTCGCCGAAGGCACCGTGCGCCGCATAGAAGAGCCCGATCGGCACCGCCACCAGCAGCGTCCCGAGCACGAGCCACGCGAGCTGCCGCAGACCGCGCCCGCCGACACCCGCACGCACCAGCACGACGACACCGCCCGCGAGAGCGAGCCCCACGAAGGGCTCGAGTCGGAACGCGAGCGCGAGCCCCGCGAGCGCACCCACGCCCACGAGCGCCCCCCGCCCGAGCTCGATCCGCACGGCGCCCGACGGATCAGCATCCCGGGCCGCCTGCTGCTCCGCGCACTGATCGGCGCGCGCGAGCACGAGGAGGGCCGCCATCGGAATCGCACCGTAGAGATAGGCGTAATGCGAGCCTTCGGCGACGACGGACCAGCCCGTGGCGGCGACGAGCGCTCCGGCCAGGAACGCGAAGGGCACGGGCATCCACCGCCGACTCGCCTCAAACGCCAGGCCCGCGAGCAGCAGCGTCATCGCGGCGTGGAGTCCGCGCGTCACGAAGAGGCTCGTCCCGAAGAGCTCGAAGAGCCACCCGGCGACGTGGAAGCTCGCGGGCGGATAGACGGTGTAGACGTCGCGGTAGAGGATCTCTCCGGCGACGAGCCTGCGCGCGCCGTTCGCGAGATGGCCCTCGTCGATCAGGCCCACGCCTTCGCCGAGCAGGCAGAGATGGTAGGCGAGCCCGAGGAGCAGGAGCGCTGCGAGGGCCATTCGATCCGACCACCGCTCCATGCGCCCCCTCGCGTCCGCCCGCGCCCGGCCTCCCCGGCCGCGGCGGTGTCTCGAGCGGCCGCATTCTAACCCAGGCTCCCGACCCGGCCCCGAGACCGACCCGACCGATGCGGCGGCGCGCCCGTCCTCGTCGGCTGGTGGGCTGCGCCTCGAATGATTAACGTGGGCGACTCGACGCCACCCGACGAAAGGACCCGGCCATGCAGCTCGGATACATCCCGCCCATGACGAAGGGGCTGACCCTCGACCGCAGCTACGTCATCCGCCTCGTCGAAATGCTCGAGGAGCAGAACGTCGAGTCCGTCTGGACGGTCGAGCACGTCGTCATGGCCCGGAACTACGACCCGCTCTATCCGTATTCGAAGGACGGCATGGCCCCGACCGCCCCCGATACGCTGATGCCCGATCCGCTCGAATGGCTCGCCTTCGCCGCCGCGCGGACCGACCGGATCAATCTGGGCACGTCGGTCGTCGTCGCCTCGCAGCACAGTGCCGCCATCCTCGCCAAACGCGTCGCGACCCTCGACGCGCTCTCGGGCGGTCGGCTGCGCCTCGGCGTCGGCATCGGCTGGCAGCGCGAGGAGTACCGGGCGTGCGGTGTCCCGTACCGCGACCGCGGGCGGCGGCTCGACGAGACGATCGAGGCGATGCGGATCCTCTGGCGCGACGAGTGGGCGACCTATCGAGGCAAGCACGTCGACTTCGAGAACGTCCACATGGACACGAAGCCGTTCCGCGCGGACGGTGTCCCGATCCTGATCGGCGGGAGCACCGAGGTCGCCGCCCAGCGCGCCGGCCGCCTCGGCGACGGCTGGTATCCCTACGTCATCTCGCCCGAGGATTTCGGCCGCGGCGTCGAGACGGTCCGCGCGACCGCGAAGGCCGCCGGACGCGATCCGGGCCAGATCGGGATCACGATCTGGCCCGCGAGCTTCGACTTCACGAAGACCTTCGATCTCGACTTCGTGAAGAGCTACGTCGACCGCGGGGCGGACCGGGTCGTCGTCAGCCAGGGCGAGTCGATGACGACGGACATCCAGGGCCAGCGCGACTTCATCCGGCGCTATCAGGATCAGGTCGTCGCGAAGCTCTGAGGCGCGCGGGAGACGGCGTAGATGCGACGTCCGGCAAGAAATCTCTGCTCGGTCCTGGCGATCCTGTCGGTTCTGCCATCGTCATTCGGTTGCGCCACGTTCACCGACCTTCCGCCGGCCGCACCCCGAATCCGGGAGCCCGCCGAGGCAGGTCGCGATCTCTCCGTCTTCGTCGTCCGCGGCAATGATCCGAATCGACGCGATGGCTACTGGATGCCTTATCCCGCCGAGGATCAGATCGACGTCGCGTTCGACGCGCTTCGGGAGAGCGTTCCAGGAGCTCCGGTCGTCGAATCGAAAGTCGAGGACGGCAGCGACTGGACCCTTCGCGTGGAGCGTTGGCGTCATTTCCAACCCAGCGGAATCTTCACGCTCCTGACGGCGGGCCTGATCCCGGCCCGACTGCACCTGCGTCTGATCGTGAAGATGACGCGGGATCAGGACGGCGACCTGCCGAAGACGTGCGTCCAGATCCACCGCTACCAGCAATGGGTCCAGCTCTTCCTGCTGCCTTGGATGGTGAGCCGATCCGCGGGTCGTCACGAAGACGCCGCCGTTGGACGGATGGCCGCCCGCTGCGCCCACGAGCTGCTGGATGCGCGAACGAACCTGCGCGATTCGGAATAGCCCTCGGCCTGCGCTAACCGACGAGCCGCCGAACGGCCCCCTCGACGACCGTCCCGTCGAAGAACGCCGGATCCGCCTCGGCCCACATCGTCGCCGCGTTCTCGAAGACGAACTCCCGGAAGTCGTCTTCCTCGATCAGGCCGTGCTCGACGAGCTCCCAGGCCTCGAGCACCGTCTCGCTCATGTCGGTCACGTCCCAATGGCCGATGTCGGAGCTGAAGATCGCGCGCATGCGCGCACCGAGCGGCAGGATGCCGCGATCGAAGCCGAGGGCGTTGATGGGATCGTCGGCCTCGCAGCCGAAGCGGAAATTGCGCTCGAAGATCGTCTTGACGTCCTCGGCCTGCGTGATCCCCGTCCCCGCGAAATCGTCGCGGAAGAGGCCGGGCCCCGAGAGGTGGAGCAGGCCCGCTTCGAATTCGTCGAGATGCTTCTTGAAGCGCTCGGAGCCGTGGCTCTCGAAGAGCTCGCGGATCAGCCCGCGGTCCATCGCGTCGGGGTCGTATTGATGGATGCCGGGGATCCCGCGCTTCTCGAAATGGCCGATCAGGTCGGCGTAGAGATTGCTGGCCCAGCCGACCCCGCCCTCGAGGAAGCCGCAGCGGAGCTTCGGGAAGCGGTGGGGTACGCCGTGCATCAGCATCTGGCGGCAGGTCGCCTCGCCGGCGGTCGCGAAGTTGCCGATGTGGTTGAAGACGTAGTTGGTCGGCGACATGCGGCTGCCGAAGCCCATCGCGCTCGAGTGGAAGTTCGGCGCGACCCCGAGCTCGACGCATTTCGCCCAGACCGGATCGTAGTCGTACGGGCTCTCGGGACCGAAGGCGTCGACCCAGCGCGCGCCGCGGACCTGGTCCTTCCCGATCGGGCGGTAGACGAGGCCGTTGAGCAGCACGACCTTGAGGCCGAGGACGTTCCGGCAGTAGTCGAGCTCCGCGATCGCCTCGGCCGGGTCGTACATGGGGATCATCGCCGCAGGCGTCATCCGATCGCGGAAGGGCGCGAACATCTCCGCCGCACAGCGATTGAACGCCCGGATCGACGCGCCCCGCAGCTCCTTCTGGTCGAGGCTCATCGCCGTGAGACCCATCGTCGGATAGAGCACGCAGTAGTCGATGCCGAACTCGTCGAGCCGTTCGTAGAGGAGCTGCGGGAGCATGCCGGTCGCCCGGTCGAGGGAGTTCTTCGTCGGATAGGGCCACCAGGTCAGCTTGAAGACGCCGAGCGCCCGCTGCTCGTCGATCGGCAACGCCTCGAGGCGGCGCCCCGCCTCGACGACGGCGTCGAACTCCTGCGCGAGCTTGCGCCCGCCCTCCTCGACCAGAAAGTCGCGGACGGCGGGGAGGAACTCGATGATGTGGCCATCCGCGTCGATGACCGGATGATCGAGCCGGGCGCGGACCGAGCGGGAGCTCGTCGTATCGCCGTGGGACATCGTGTCCTCCTCTCTTCGCGTCGCGGACGCGCCGCGCTTCACCCGGTTCTCCGCTCGGCTCTCCGCGCGGTTCCTCGCGCGGGTCCTCGCGCGACTTTCCGTTCGAGGCGCTAGGCGAGCGAGTCGACCTTCACGACCTGCGTGTCGGGCTTGCCCGGCTCCCCGATCGGGAAGAGGTAGCGCCAGTACATGTGGCCCTTCGGACGCCCCTCGGTGTCGAGCCAGTTCGGGACGCCGGGATCGCGGTGGGCCACCACGATCCGATAGCTGCCGTCCTTCTCGTAGACGACCTGGTTGCGGTTGAGCGAGATGCGACGATTGGCGAAGTCGTAGCTCTGCATGAAGGCGTTCCAGAGCACGATGTTCGCGAAGCGACACTCGGGGAAGCGCCCGCGGATCACGAGCGCCTCGTCGGGGGCGAGCTCGTAGTTGGCCGAGGCATACCAGGCGTGCATGTTGCCGTACGCGTTCTGGCCCGCCGTCCCGCGCCACTGGCCGGCGGGATTGAACTGGTTCGGCACGAGCGAGGTCCAGCCGAGGGCCTTCGCCATCTCGGGCGAGGTCTTGCGGAAGGTCATCGCCGAATGGTCGCGGACGAAGTTCGCGACCCACTGCAGGCGCGCCGCGTTCCGGGCGTCGCCGCCGTTGGGCTCGAGCGGCGCGGGATCGAGGACCTCGATCGAGATCGGGATCACGCGGCCTGGGATCGTCGCGACGCTCTGACGCGACTCGTGGTAGTGGCGCGTCGTGATCTGGCTCGAGCTCGGTCCGAGCTTGAGCCAGTTGCCCCGGGCCGGCTTCGTCTGACTCGCGATGATCTCGTAGGAGCCGTCGCTCCTGATCTCCATCTCGTCGTCGCCGAGCGCCGCCGACGAGCCCTTCGCGGCGTGGCCCTCGGCCGAGCCGTCCTCGACGGTGAAGGACGTGAAGGTCGCGGCGCCGACGCTGCCGCTGATGCGATAGGTCTTGTCGGGGCGGATCGCCGCGAAGTAGTAGAGCGAGTCGGGGTTGCAGCCGAGGAGCTTGCGCGTCGGCGTGACGTAGGGCTTGAAGACCGGGCGATCGAGGTCGGCCTCGAGCCAGAACTCGAGACCCGTATGGAGGATGTGGCCGATCGCGCGCTCGGCCTCGGCGAGCTCGGCCGGGTCGGTGAAGCCGTTCTTCGGCGAGAGCAGCGTCGTCTCGACCACGCGGATCGCGTCGAGGATCGCGTGCATCGCCTTGCGCGAGGCCGTGGCGTTTCCTCCGCCGAAGAGCCCGGCCTGGGCCGGGCCCGCCGCCAGACCGTTCACCGCCGTGAGCCCCGCGACCAGGCCGCCGGCCGCGCCCATCCCCATCATGAACTCGCGTCGATCCATGTCCGATCCTCCTTCGGTGCAGACCGCCTACGATGGAGGGCCCGGGCGCGAAATTCAATGGGCCGGGGCGTGGACGGTCAGGACCGGGCACGCGGCGTATTCCACGACGCGCAGCGTCGTGCTCCCGAGCAGGAAGCGGCGGAGCGGCGAGCGCACGTGGGTCGCGATCGCGATGACGTCGACGTCGCGTCGCGCGGCCAGCCCGAGCACGACCTCCGCCGGGTCCCCGCGCTGGATCACCGCCTCGACGTCGAAGCCCCGCCGTCGGAGGCGATCGACGACGGGCTTCGCCGCGGCCTCGGCGATCGCCTGGGCATCGTCGGAGAAGGTCGGCGGGACGACGTCCCCGAAGCCGGTGAACGGAACGACGCTCGGGGCGAGATGGAAGGCGTGGACCAGCAGGATGCGATGCTGCGGTCTTCGCGCGAGCAGATGGATCGCCGCGTCGAGGGCTGCTTCGGAGTCGCGCGAGAGGTCGGTCGGGAAGAGCAGCGTGCCGACGGGCTCGACCGGTCGCCGATCGCCCGGATGGACCGTGAGCACCGGCTGATGCGCCTGCCGCACGACCGACTCGACGACGCTCCCGAGCAGCAGATGTTCGAAGCGCGTGTGGCCCCGGGCGCCGATCACGATCAGATTGGCGCCGAGGGCATCGGCCTGGGCGGTGATGCGCTGGGCGGGGATCCCGTGCTCGAGATGGGTCGTGACGGTGATGCCCGCCGCGCGCGCGCGCTCGGCTTCGTGCTCGAGCGCTTCGCTCGAGGCGTCCCGCAACCGGTCGGCGTAGTCGGAGGTCACGACGATCATCTCCGACGACGCGAAGGCGGGGAGCTCCGTCTGCATGACGTGGACGAGGGCGAGCTCGCTGCCGTGGCGACGGGCGAGATCGATCGCCCGATCGAGCACGAGCGTCGCCGTCGGAGAGAAGTCGGTCGCCACGAGGATCTCGGAGAGCGGATCGCTCGCGTAGTCGATCGCAGTCGCCATGCTCACCTCCATTCGGAGGTCGCCTCGGAAGGATCCCCTCCCGAAGGCCTCCTCTCGCAGGAAAGGATCGAAAGCGTCCGGCCGATCGCGGCCCTGCCCGGGCCCGCTTGCGAACCTTAGCGGATGGCGGTGCGCACCCGTCCACAGGGGGCATTGCCCAACGCCGGGCCGGAAATCGTCTGACGATCGGGCCTCCGGAGCCTTGATGGTCGGTTGGAATTCCCGATCCTCCGGCCCCATGCCGAACCTGCCGCTCCCGAGTCCCACGCGCACCGCCCTCATCACCGGCGCCTCCTCCGGCATCGGGGAAGCGGCCGCCCGAGCTCTCGCCCGCAAGGGTTATGCGCTCGCCCTGATCGCCCGCCGCAAGGATCGCCTCGACCTGCTCGTGAAGGAGATCGAGGAGGCCGGCGGCCGCGCGGTCGCGATCGCCGCGGATCTCGCCGACGACGAGGCGACGGGGCGCGCCGGCCGAGAGGCGATCGCCTTTCTCGACGGGACGCTCGGCCGGATCGACCTGCTCGTGAACAACGCGGGCTACAGCCCGGGCGCCGCGATCGAGCAGTTCTCGCGCGAGAGCCTGCGTCACATCTTCGACGTCAACCTGCTCTCCGCGCTCCAGCTGACCGGCGCCGTGACCCCGCTGATGCGGGCCCAGGGCGGCGGCCGGATCATCAACGTCGGATCCCTCGCCGCGGTCGTTCCGGCGCCCCTCGCGATCCCCTACGGCGCGACCAAGATCGCGATGCACGCCGCGACCGACGCGCTGCGCCTCGAGATCGGCCGCTTCGGGATCGACGTCTCGCTGATCGTCGTCGGATTCGTCGACACCGCCGTCTACGAGAACGCCCGCAGCGGCGCGCAGGACCTGCGCGCGGACCCGAACAATCCCTATCGCCAGACGATGTTCGACCTCGACGCGCTCGCGATGAAGAACCTCGAGAATCCGCTGATGCCGGACGACGTCGCCAAGGTCATCGTCGAAGCCGCGACCGCGCGGCGACCGAAGCCGCGCTACTACATTCCGCGCTCGGCGCTGCTGCAGAAGGTCTTCCTCGGCATGCTGCCGGCGCGCGGGCTCGACGCGCTGCTGCGGCGGGTCTACAAGCTGCCGCGCTCGAAGTCGCGGCCGCTGCCGCCGGCTTCGCCGGCCGCCTGACGACGCCTAACGCTTGCCGAACGGCTCCGACGCGATCCCGAAGCGCTCCCGATAGCCCTTGAAGGCCGCGTCGACCTCGTCGGCGTCGAGGGCGAAGTCGTCGAGGCTGTAGCGATGGCTCCCGAACTCGTCCTTCGGATGCTTCGCGAGGTAGGCCTGCATCCGCCGCCGCGCCTCGCCCGAGAGCTCGAGCCCGAAATGGCGGTAGATCTTCTCGACCGTCGCCATCGGCGCCGACACGATCTCGCGCATCTCGAGGTCGACGATGCCCGCGTCGCGTTCGGGCATCGCCGCACGCGCCGCCATGCCCTGCTCGAGCAGCGTCGACCAGGTCCGCAGCATCTGCCGCCCGACCCGGGCCGGATCGACCTCGTCCGACGAGACCATCCGCATCGTGTACTCGAGGCTCGCGACCGAGGGGATGACCCGGATCGGATCGCGATGCGTCTGGATCACCATCGCGTCCGGATAGACCGCGAAGAGCGCGTCGAGCGGTCCGAGATGACCCGGCGACTTCAGGATCCAGCGCTCGCCCGCGTGGCGGGACTGCATGTGCTGCAGGAAGCGGCGATGGTGCCGATAGGTCGGCTCCATGTCCTGCTCGAGCAGCCACTCGTCGTAGGACGGGACGTCGAAGCACATCTGGAACCGGATGCTCATGAACTCGGAGGCGGTCGTGACGATGCACTCCTGGGGCATCAGCGCACCGACGGGATGGATCGCCTGGAAGCCGGGGGCGAGCTGGTTGACCTGGTCGAAGCGCTTCTGCGTCCGCTCGATGCGGGGATCGGTGGGATAGGTCGCGGTCTCGGCCGGCGGGCAGGGATCGTCGACCTCCCAGGAGAGCGGGGCGCGGTGGGCCGGGTCCTCGGCGAGCAGGCCGTAGAGGAGCGTCGTCCCGGTCCGCGGCAGCCCCACGATGAAGAGCGGGCGGCGGATCGTCTCCCGGGCGACCTCGGGATGGCGGGTCCGCCAGTCGGCGAGGATCAGGCGGTGGTTCAGGAGCTCCATCGCCTGGCGGCGGGCGAAATAACGGCCGAAGAGATTGAGCCGACCCTCGCTCTCGAGGGCCTCGAGCAGCTTCCCGAGCCCTGGTCGGAAGCTCGGATCGCCGAAGTCGGCGAGCCGATTCTGCTTCCGGGCCGACTCGAGCAACCCCTCGAGCGAGAGATCGATCGGCACGACCCCGACGCGCCGCAGCACGCGCCCGACGGCGTTCAGCGCCCGGATGGGCAGCGGTCGGAAGGGCTTCGCCAGGTTGTTCGGGGCCCCGCTCGCGGCCATCGTCTCGCTTCTCGCTTTCCGTCAGCCGCCCCGCCGCTCCCCCGCGAGCGCCGTCTCGGCGCGCGCCAGGGCTTCGCGGTAGCGGGCGATCTGGAAGAGCTTGATCGCCTCGTAGCCGCGGACGCGGTCGGGCAGCTCGGCCAACGCTATCGCGGCGGCGAGATTTTCGCGCGTGAGGCGCGGCAGGATCCGCTCGATCACGGCGACGTACTCCCCGGGCAGCGTGCGCTCGAGCCGCCGGACCTCCGCCAGGCCGAAGACGTCGAAGGGTGTGCCACGCAGGAATCGCAGCCATGCGAGGAGCCGGACGAGGGGCGCCATCCAGGCGGGGATCGCGATCTTGTGCTTCAGACCGAGCGCGCGCAGGATCGGCGGATGGAGCCGCCACGCGATCCTGCCGCGGGCGCCCGCGAGCGCGCGTGCCGCCGCCGTGCCCTCGGCGTCGGTCATGAGGCGCGCGACCTCGTACTCGTCCTTGTAGGCGAGGAGCTTGAAGAGCGAAGCCCCGACCGCCGCCAGCAGGCGATCGCGCCCGCCCGCCTCTTCCGGTACGACCGCGCGCTCCCGAGCCGCGACGCGCTCGAGCGCGGAGAGCCACGTCCCGACCGCCTGTGAACCGAGCCCGCCCCACGCCTCGAGCTCCGCCGCATAACGAGCGAGCTCGAGCCCCAGCGCCGAAGACACCGGGACGATCGCCTCGAGACGCCGCGCCGCCGCGGCCGAGACCGCACGGACGGTCGCCGTCACGGCGAGCTCGGAGGGCGCGGCCACCCTCGCCTCGCGCCGCGCGCGCGCGACCGCCTCCGCATCGGCGATCTGCGCGCGACCCCAGCGGAAGGCCGCGACGTTGGGCTCGACCGAGACACCGTTCAGCCGGATCGCCTGCTCGACCTTCGCAGGGTCGATCGGCAGGCAGCCCGCCTGAACCGCCATGCCGACCACGAAGAAGTTCGCCGTCGTGGTCGAGCCGAAGAGATCCTCGGTCGTCGCCGCCGCGTCGGCCCAGAAGCCGGCCTGGCTGCGGGTCGCCTCGGCGATGCGCTTGATCAGGCGCTCGGCCTCGGGCATCGCGATCTCGGGATGCGTGATCATGTCACCGGTCGGGGTCGCGCTCGTCGAGCCGACGACCGTCGTGCGCTCGCGATCCGCCGTGAGGAGCCCCTTCTCCGAGGCCGCGACGAGCTGATCGAAGGCGAGCAGCAGATCGGCCTGGGCCTCCCCGATCCGGTTGGTCGCGGTCGGACCGTTCTTCGAGAGGCGCAGGTCGCTCACGACCGGCCCCGCCTTCTGCGACAGGCCGATCTGGTCGAGGCCACGGACGTGGTAGCCGTCGAGCATGGCGGCGGTGCCGAGGACCTGGGCGACGGTGACGACGCCGGTCCCGCCGATGCCGGTGATGCGGGTCGCGAACTCGTCGTCGGGAACGAGGCGCGCGATCGGCGGGAACGACTCGGGCGGAGTCGGGAAGGCGCGCCGCGACCGCTTCGGGGCGTTCGCATCACCGCTCGCCGCTCCGACCGCCCCTGCGACGCTTCCCGCCTTCGGCGCGGCCGGCGCCGCGGGCAGCGTCACCGTCATGAACGACGGACAATCGCCCTCGAGGCAGGAGTAGTCGAGATTGCAGGTCGTCTGATCGATCCGCGTCTTGCGGCCGAAGGGCGTCATCACCGGCTCGACCGACAGGCAATTGCTGACGCGGCCACAGTCGCCGCAGCCCTCGCAGAGGCGCGGATTGATGACGACGCGCTGGCGCGGCGTCGCGAGCCGGCCGCGCTTGCGGGCGCGGCGGGACTCGGCGGCACAGGCCTGGTCGTGGATCAGGACGGTCGTGCCCGGAACCTGCGCGAGGCGCTCCTGGGCCTCGATCAGGCGGTCCCGATGCCAGACGAGGGTCCCGGGCGGAAGGATCTCCCTCGCATGACGCTCGACGTCGTCGGTCGTGATCAGGATCTCGGCGACGCCCTGGCTCGCGAGCACGGCCGCCACCTGCGCGACCGGAAGCTGGCCCTCCGGATGCTGCCCGCCGGTCATCGCGACGGCGCCGTTGTAGAGGAGCTTGTAGGTCACGTTCACGCCCGCGGCGATCGAGGCCTGGATCGCGAGCTGGCCGGAGTGGAAGTAGGTCCCGTCGCCGAGGTTCTGGAAGAAATGCCCGCGCTCGAGGAAGGGCGACATCCCGATCCACTGGATGCCTTCGTTGCCCATGCAGCCGAGGCCGCCGATGTCGCCGACGCGCTTCTTGTCCATCAGCAACGCCATCGTGTGGCAGCCGATGCCGGCGCCGACCAGCGAACCCTTCGGGACCTCCGTGCTGCGGTTGTGGGGACAGCCCGAGCAGAAGAAAGGCTTGCGCGCGACCGGCAGCTCGACGGCCGAGAGGCCGACGCTCCGGCGCGGCGGCGCGAGGCGATCGGCGAGCCGTGGCTCGAGTCGCCGCCGCAGCGCCGGAATCAGGAGATCCGCGTCGAGCGCACCATGGCCCGGCACGAGATGGCGCCCGGCCTCGTCGAAGCGCCCGACCACGATCGGCCGCGCGGCGACGGGATAGAGCGCCTCCTTGACCAACGCCTCGAGGCCGGGCTGCTTTTCTTCCAGCACGAAGACCTCGGCGAGCCCCTTGGCGAAGTTGCGCACGAGCTCGGGCTCGAAGGGCATCGGCATGTTCATCTTCAGCAGGCGGATGCCGCAGGCGGCGATCTGTGCGTCGCTCTCGAGGCCGAGGCGCGCGAGGGCCTCGCGGACCTCGCGGTAGGTGATGCCCGACGAGACGAGGCCGATCCAGGCGCCGGGCGGATCGACGACGACGCGGTTCAGGTGGTTCAGTCGCGCATACTGCCGCGCGAGCTCGTAGCGGACCTCGATGATCTCGCGCTCGATCTCGAGGGTGCGCGGGGTCAGGAGCCCGCCGTCGGCGTGGTGGAGATAGGGGCGGCCTTCCCATTGGGGCAGGATCGGGACGATCCGCTCGGGATGCAGGTCGACGGTCGCCGTCGCGTCGGCGACGTCGGCCACGATCTTGAGCGCGGCCCAGAGGCCGGTGACCCGCGAGAGGGCGATCGCGTGGCGGCCGAGATCGAGGGCCTCCGCGGGATCGCCGGGGTAGAGCAGCGGCACGTGCATGTCGGTCAGCCCGCCCGCCGACGAAGACGGGATCGTCGAGCTCTTCGCCGCCGGATCGTCGCCGACGATGGCGACGGCGCCGCCGTGCATCGAGGTCCCGGCGTAGACCGCATGGCGCAGCGCGTCGCTCGCGCGATCGACTCCGGGCGCCTTGCCGTACCAGAGCCCGACGATGCCGTCGTAGCGGCAATCGGGCTGGGCGGCGGCGAGCTGCGAGCCCATCACGGCGCTCGCCGCGAACTCCTCGTTCATCGCCGGCCGGCACACGATCGGGAGCTCCGGCGCGAGCTTCGCGGCCCCGGCGACCGCGCGGTCGTAGCCGCCGAGCGGCGAGCCGGGATAACCGGAGACGAAGGCGGCCGTATTCAGTCCGTTACGTCGATCGACGCGCAGCTGCTCGAGGGGCAGCCGCGCGAGGGCCTGGATGCCGGTCAGGAAGACGCGGCCCTCGTCGGCCGTGTAGCGATCGTCGAGGGCGTAGTCCTTCGGCTGCTTCATGCCGGTCGCTCCTCCCGTCCGGGCGGCCCGGGCGTCGCCGCGACGGGTCCTGCTCGCTGTCCCCGTGCTCGGATGTCGCGGCCGACGAGCCCGCTCGCCTCGAGCTTTCGATCGATGGCCGCGAAGACCGCGCGCTCGACGCGAAACGTCACGTGTCCCCCCTGATACCACACGATCTCGGGCTCGCCCCAATGACGCCAGAGATCGCGCACCTGATCCGGAGTGACCAGCCGGTCCGCGACGGCGCCGAACATCAGCCGCCCCGCCGCGGGCGCCCTTGGCGCGATCGCGAGCGGCGAGACGACGCGCAGGACCTCGCGCACGCGCTCGAGCGAATAGCCCCGCTGCAGCGCGAGCTGCAGCTGCTCGGGCACCGCATGCCGCACCAGCAGCCGCGTCACGTCCGCGAGCGGAATCCCGAGCACCACGCAGTCGAGCCCGTCCTCGAGGCTCGAGTAGAGCGCCGTCGTGTAGCCCCCGAGCGAGAGGCCGAAGGCGCCGACGGCCTTCGGCTCCTGCGTCCGGATCCAGCCGAGCAGGCGGCGGATGTCCCAGACGGCCTGCGCCTCGGCGTGGAGCGTGTCGATCACGTCGAGGCCGAGGAAGCCGGTGCCCGAGTGGACGCTCTTCCGACGCGGGCCATGGAGCGGGAGGACCGGGATCAGCACGTTCACGCCGAGCTGCGTCGCGAAGCGCTCGAAGACGCGCACGTCGATCGCCGCGTAGCCCATGCGATAGCCGTTGGTACAGACGAGCCAGGGGCGGCCGGCTTCGCCGCTGTGCGGCACGTTTCCGCCGCGCAGCACGTTTCCGCCGCGCAGCACGTAGGCGAAGGCGTCCCGACAGCCGGGATTCGCGAGCCAGCGCGCGCGACCGGGCTCGCCCTCGCGCGGCGCATAGCCGCTCTCGAAGCGCAGGACCTCGACGGCGTGGCCGGCGATGCGGCGCGTCTCGGTCCGCGGCGAGACGAGGGGCGGGGGCGCTTGATGATAGGTCTCGGGGCGATCGAGGAAGCCCTGGCGCTCGAAGAGCGCGCGGCAGTCGTCGACCTCTTCGATCACGCGGTCGACCTCGCGGCCGGTGAACATGCGCCCGCGGATGGCGAGCTCGTAGCCGAGCAGCACGTCGTCGAGGGCGACCTTCGCCGAGAGGGCGAGCGACGGCTCGGGCTCGGGGACGTCCGCAGGGCGCGGCTCGAGGTCGAGGGCGATGCGGCCCGCCGCCCAGGCCGCGGCGATCGCGCTCGCGCCGAGTCCGAGCGCCGCGAGGGAGCCCGCGAGCAGCGCCGTGAGCAGGCCAAGGAGGCCCCCGACCAGCCCGACGAGCGCCGTCCACTCCGTCGCCCGCCGATCCCCGGGCCAGAGCAGCAGGCTCACCCCGCCGCTCAGCAGGATCACGCCGACCGCAACGACGGGGACCCCGACCGGCAGCCCGATCGCCCCGGCCCGGAACAGCCAGAGCAGGCCAGCGCCGATCGCGATCCACGACCAGGCCCATCCGCTGCGCAGCTCGAACACGCGGCCCCCCTCGGCTCGATGCGTCGTCGGAGACTACCGGATCCGGGCGGGGCGGGCGGAGGAGGTGCTCGACGCGAGTTCTGTCGGCCGACAAAACACGCTCAACGGCTCGTCGTGGCTTGGGAATCGGTGTTTTGTCGGGATCTGCCAGCCCGGTCCGACGAAACTTCCCGGCGCCCGCGGGAGTCCGTCGAGCGACCCGCACGAGCGGGCCCGACTCGGGTCGGGATCGTCGGGATTCAGGGACCCGACACGTCCCCCAGCCGACGCGCCGCGAGGCCCGCCAGCCCGAGGAAGATCAGCAGGGCCGTGCCCGGCTCGGGGACGACGCCAGGCGGCGTCTGGCCGAAGCGCAGATTGTCGAGGCCGATGTTGTCCTGGGCGCCGGGGGACAGGTTCGACACGTCGATCCGCACCAGCAGCTCGACGGCGGAGAGCGGCATCGGAAAGGAGAACGTCGTCCGTCCGGGCGTCGACGTCGATCCGGCGACCAGCACGTTGGCGGCGCTGAAGAGCGTCGTTTCGCCGTCGAGGACGCTGACGCCGGCGATCGTCGTCGCGACGGGACTGGAATGGGCGAGGTCGAAGTCATGGAGATCGACGACGAATCCAGGGGCGGCCGTGAGGCGGACGAAGAGCAGCGGCGCGCCGGCGGTCCCCGGTCCCTCGGAGAAGACGACGTTGACGAGGTCGCCGTAGCCGCGCTGCCAGAGCCGGACGCCGGGATCCGTCGTCGAATCGAGCGAAGAACGGATGTCGACGGATACGTCTGGCGTGAACCCCTCGCCCGCTTCGCCGTAGGTATAGACGCCGCCCAGCACCGCCATCGACGCAGCCGTCACGTTGTCCCCGTAGTCGCTCCCGAGCTGCGAGCCGCTCCCGGTCGGCTCGACCGCGTTGCCGTTGCGGGACTCGTCGAAGGTCAGGATCGTCGCCCGGGCCGCGAGCGGCGCGGCCAGCAGGCCGAGCACCGGAGCAAGCCGCAGGAGCCTCCCGGCGGCGAGTCCGATTCGAGCTCGAATCGTTCCCCCGGAGTGCGGGAAGCTCGGAGTTCGTCGAACGGCGGTCGGGGCCTGGCAATGCATGCGCGTTCTCCTGCAGGATTGGGTCGCTCGGGGCGAGCGGATGTGGCGAGAATTGCGTGACGGACGGTTCGCGCGTGGACCTACAGCTCGAGACGGAGTCGGCCCTCGCCGGAGTCGATCCGAGCCGGAGCCGAGCAGAAGCCGAGCAGAAGCGGGCCGCCCGGGTCCGCGCGCGTGGCGCCCAGTCCATGAAGCCCGAGAAGATCAGGGGATGGCCTCAGCCCGCGTCGGACCGCCGCCAGTAGTCCCGCATCAGCTCCCCGACCCACCCCGGCTGCCGGACCGCCGTCCGAGGCAGGAACTCCCGCATCACCGGTTTGAGGTCGACCACGGGCGTCCCGTCGATCGCGTCGAGCTCCGCCACGACGAGGCGGCGCCCCTCGCGCCGCACGATCCGGCAGATCGTGCTGCCGAGCCGATTCGGCCGGTTCTTGCCGCGTTGCGCGAAGATGCCGACGGCGGGCCAGTCGGGGTTGTTGCGCGGGTGGCGCGCGCCGGAGGCGATCTTCGCCGGATCGACGCGATCGAAGACGAAGAGGACCTCGACGTGGGAGAAGTCCTCGAGCCCCGCCAGCGCGTCGGGCTCGAAGCGCGCGTCGAGGACGATCGCGGATTCGCTCCCGCCCCAGTCGTCGTCGATCGCCTCGCTGCGCCGCGCCTCGACGCGCCCGATCGGCTCGAGCTCGAACTTCGCCATGCCCAGAGCCCCCGCGCCGTCTTTGCCGCCGGCCTCGACTTCTACGCGCGCGCCGCCGTTTGCGCCGACCGGCGACACGGCGCGCACGGGCAGATTGGCAGCCACGAGCCGGCCCGGCAAACCGCTCGGGCGCTATCGTCGGCCGACCGAAGCCGAGGCCCGGACCCGCCGAGCCGGCCCGACCCGAAAGAGCAGGAGGAAACGATGGCCGACCAGGACGAGGAGCTTCGCCGCGAGCTCGAGCGGCTGCGTGCCGAGAACGAAGCGCTGAAGAACCAGGGGCGCCGGGGGCTCCGGCTCCAGGTCAGCGAGAAGGGCGGTGTGTCGCTCTACGGCATCCGCCGCTTCCCCGTGACCTTCTACAAGGAGGAGTGGGAGCGGATCCTCGGCATGGAGGCCGAGATCCGGGCCTTCATGAGCGAGCACGCCCGGGAGCTCAAGACGAAGGGGGCGGGCGAGTAGGCTCCGGGCGGGCACAGACGCGCCGGAATTTCGGGTAGCGTCTCGCAACGAGGAATCCGCCCATGAAACGCATCCCGCTGCCGACCGTTCCCAATGGCTGGTACAAGGCCCTCTACTCCGACGAGATCGGCGTCGGCGAGGTCAAGCCGCTCTCGATCCTCGGCCGCGCCTACGCCGCCTATCGCGGCGAGGACGGCGCCGTCCGGATCACCGACGCCTACTGTCCCCATCTCGGCGCCCATCTCGGCCACGGCGGCAAGGTCGAGGGCGATACGGTCGTCTGCCCGTTCCACGGCTGGCGCTGGGACGGGACGACGGGGCAATGCGTCGCGATCCCGTACGCGAAGAAGATCCCCCCGCGCGCGGAGATCGCGACCTTTCCGACGCGGGAGCAGAACGGCTACGTGATGCTCTGGCATCACGCGGAGGCCAGGCCGCCGTCCTTCGAGGTCGCCGAGATCCCCGAGACCTCGGATCCACGCTACCGGCAGTACAAGCGCATGCGCTGGGAGCTCGACTCCCACGTCCAGGAGATCTACGAGAACATCGTCGACGTGGCCCATTTCCGGGCGCTCCATCAGATGGACATCCAGAAGGTCGTCTGGGGACCGGTCGGCGGCCCGGACTCGCCGACGGTGCGCCTGCACGTCGATCTCGTCCGCGACAACACCGAGCAGGCTGGCGTTGGCGGCAGGACCGAGATCGAGTCCTTCCTCTACGGGCCGGGCCTCCAGGTCACCCGCCTCTCCGGCAAGATGAAGGGCGTCTCGGTCAACTCGCTGACGCCGCTCGGCGACGAGAAGGTCGAGGTCGGCCATACCTACTACGTCGAGCGTTCGGATCCCGCGACCGAGCGGGAGGTCGAGGCCTACTGGGACTACTACATGAACGACCACTACCTCGACTTCCAGGTCTGGAACCACAAACGGTTCCTCGAGCACCCGCTGCTGGCCAGCGGTGACGGCGACGTCGCCGCGTTCCGACGCTGGTTTCGACAATTCTACGGCGCCGGGGCGTCGACGGAGGGAGCTTCACGATGAGCAGCCAGACGAAGAGCGATCCGACGGGCGGTGCCCAGGCCAAGGCGCTGAGCGCCGACGCGCTGGCCCGGGAGGACGCGGGCCTGCGCGGCAAGGAGGGGGCGCTCGCTGCGGCGCGCGGCTGGGATCGCTTTTCGAAGGCGTCGCAGTCGACGGCGCATCCGCGGGCCGAGGTCGAGGCCGCGTGCCACGAGTACGTGCGCCGCGCCAACATCAACGACTGGGATCTCTGGACCGACATCTTCACCGAAGACGTCCTCTACGTGGACCACGCCTATGGCGTCTTCCGCGGTCGCGAGGAGGTCCGCAAGTGGATGGTGCCGCTGATGAAGACGATGCCGGAGATGCGCTTCGTGCCGGGCTTCCTCGTGATCCAGGGCGATCTCGTCATCAACTACAACTGGAATCGCTGGCCGAATCCGGACGGCAGCGCCGAGCCCTACGACGACTGGCGCAACCCGAAGGCGCTCTCGCTCTACGAGCACCACTTCCCCTGCGTGACGATCAACGTCTACGGCGGCAACGGGCTCTTCGCCTACGAAGAGGATCTCTACTGCGCGCCGGCGTTCATGAACATCTTCTCGGGCTGGCAGCAGGCGTGGAAGGCGGCCGGGCGCTGAGGCCCCGGCCGGGCGCGACGCGGGCAGGTCGAGCTTCCGCGCCCGGCCCGGCCCGGACAGTCGGCGCGCACCGCGTCCGGGCTCAGTGGAACCACTCGCCGCCGTCGACGTAGAGCGCCTGGCCCGTGATGGCCCGCGCGGCGGGGGACGCGAGAAAGAGCACGGCGTCCGCGACGTCGGCCGGCGTCGCGAGGAAGCCGAGCGACGTCCGGCCGCGCGCCTCGGCGTCGAGGACCTCGAAGCTCGTCCCTAGCTCGGCGGCGATCGTGGCGAGATGGCGGCGCCGCGGCTCGCCGTCCATCGGCCCCGGATGGACGCCATTCACGCGAATCCCGAACGGACCGAATTCCCGCGCGAGATGGCGCGTCAGGTGGGCGAGCGCCGCCTTCGAGGCGGTGTAGCCCCCGAACTCGCGATCGAGGCGCTCGACGCCGTGGGTGTTGACGTTGACGATGCAGGCGTCGCCGGCTCGCTTCAGGGCCGGGAGCGCCGCCTTGATCATGCGCAGCGTGCCCCAGAGATTGACGTCGGCGACGGCCTGCCAGTCGCCCAGGCTCGCGTCCTCGAAGGTCGCGGGCGCCTCGGCGAGGAAGGCGTCATTGACGAGGACGTCGATCCGCCCGAAGGCCGCGAGCGCGTTCGCGACGAGCGCCTCGCAGCGCGCGCCGTCGCGGATGTCGACGAGGCCTTCGACGTGGGCCGCGCCGAGCTGCGCCGCTTCGCGGCCTGCCGCCTCCAGGTTGTTGGCATCGACGTCGCAGAGGACGAGCCGCGCGCCTTCGCGCGCGAGCCCGCGCACGAGCTCGATCCCGAGCCCCGGACCGACGCCGGAGACGATCGCGACCCTGCCTGAGAGACCTCGGCTCATCGGCTGTGCTCCCGGCCCCGGCCCATCAGCTCAGGCGCCCGCGAGCTCGTTCAGGATCGCCGCGACCTCGCGCGGATGCGTCACCATCGCCTGGTGCGGCGCATCGATCTCGCGGATCGCGAGCCCCGGCATGAGCGAGATCGCGTGGGCCTGCTGCTCCCACGAGACGGAGCGATCGCGCCGCAACCGGATGTAGGTCCGGGGCAGCGAGTCGGGCAGCCCTGCGCGCGACGCGCGATCGGTGAAGAGTCGGCGCGAGTCGGGCCCCACCCGCTCGAGACACCATGCGACGTCGGCTTCGCTCATGTCGTTGCAGAGGAGCTCCCGATGATGCGCCTCGGAGAGCTCGAGCTCGACGTTCTCTCCCGTGCCGAGCCGGCGGATCGCCGCCTCCCGCGTCTCGGGCACGAAGCCGTCGACGAGCGACCCGCCCTCCGGCGCGATCAGCGTGGAGAGGAAGACGAGATGCGCGATCCGCTCCGGAACGCGCGACGCGACGACCGGCACCGTCCCGCCGCCCATCGAATGTCCGACGAGCACGACCTTCGAGAGCCCCGCCTTCTCGATGTCGGCGACGACCGACCGGACGCAGGACTCCAGCGTCACGTCGGCCAGCTTCGCGGGCTTCGTGCCGCGCCCCGGCAGATCGACCGCGAGCGCGGGTCTCGAGAGCAACGGGATCAAGCGCTCCCAGCAGCGACTGTCGTGGAACCCGCCGTGGACGAGGACGAATGCTTCGGCCGCCATGCTCGCTACTCCTTGACCGACTTCGACCCGAGCTTCGTCCGCGGATCCCGCGGCGTCGTCTCCTCGAAGAGCCGCTCGTAGGTCGTGAACACGATCCGCCACTGTCCGTCGAGCTTCGCGTAGTCGTCGTGGTAGAGGGCGCTGCCCTGGAGCGTCCAGCCCTCCTCGAGGTTTACGAAGACGTCGTGGAGGTACCAGATGCCGCGGGCGGTCTCGCCTTCGACGGTGATCTCGGGGGTGTGGGCGGTGTGCATGCCGAATTTCTTCGTCGAGAAGGCGTCCTGGTAGAACTTCTCGATCGCGGTCCAGCCGACGGCGCGGATCTCGTAGTCGCCGCCCTTGAAGTAGACCTCCCCGCCCGGGGCGAAGACCTCGTCGCGCAGGCAGACGAGGTCCTTCGTGTCGACGCAGCGCATGAAGCGCGCCTTCAATTGCCGGATGTCCTCGATGGCGACGAGGCGGTCGAGGGCGGCGTGGCGCGCCGCGTGCTCGGCGCGGCGGGCGGCGCGGGCGGAGGGATCGCCATCTTCCGCAGCATGACCGTGATGGGCCCCGTGGCCGTGGCCGTGATGAGCGCAGCCGAGCGCCAGCACGAGCAGAATGGCAATCGCACCGAGCCGGAAGCCTGCCCGATCGATCTTCAGGCGAGCGCGAGACCGCCGCACCGTCTCGCCGCTTCGAAGTCCCGAGCCGCGTTCGTCGCGATGCCCCATGCCGCATGCCTCCCGTTCGAGGAGGCCATCCTAACGAATGTGCCGCGACCGGGACGAGCTCTTCGCAGCCTCTCAGCCCTGGGCCTGGAACTGACTCTGCACGCGCAGCTGGCGCCGGGCCTGGACCCGGTCGTTGCGGTGGACCCGCGCGCGCAGGGACTCGACCGACGGCGCGAGGAACTCGTCGTGGATCGCGTCGCAGAGAATGGCCGTCTCGTCGACGAGCCAGGTCGCCACCCGGTGGATCCCCTGGCGATGGACCTCGTCCATGTCGAGCTGGAGCACCGACCCCCGGAACCGCTCGAGCCGCTCCCAGGACGGGCTCTTGCGCGGCATCTCGTCGGTCCGGCGGAGCCGCTCGAGCAGGCCGCGGACCCGGTCGAGGTTGTGGAGCACCGAGCGCGGGAAGGTCCGCTCGAAGAGCAGGAACTCCGCGACGGCGGAGCCCGAGAGCACGTTCTCCGCGCGCTTGAAGAAGGGCTCGTAGGCCGAGCAGGAGCGCAGGATCGCGAGCCAGCGCGCCGCCATCGCCGCCGTCTCGTCCTCGACCAGCGAGGACTCGTCGAGCGCGTGGTGGCGCACGTCGAGGATGCGCGCCGTCTGGCTGATCCGCTCGACCGCGCGGCCGAGCTTCATGAACGTGAAGGGATCCTCGTGGAGCATCGTGCTGTAGCAGATGCCGTGGAACATCATGCAGTCGGAGCTCAAGCGCTCGTAGAAGGCCCCCCGCTCGCGATCGAAGAGCCGCTTCGCGGCGCGACTCGTCAGCCAGAGCCAGGACTGGTTGACCGCTTCCCACATCTCGACGCTCATCGCCTCGCGGATCGTGCGGGCATTTTCCCGGACCGCCCGCACCGAGCTGAAGAGCGACGACGGATGCCGCTCGTCCCACACCAGGTAGTGCTGGACGATCTCTCCGTCCTCCATGCCCGCAGCGCCGATGCGCTCGAGGAAGTCCTGCTCCTGCCCGACCACGATCACGAGCGGCCGCCAGCGCCCCGAATCGTCGGGACCGACGTCGAGGCTGAAGCTCGCGGTCACGTCGAGCAGGCGCGACCAGGTATCGACGCGCTCGAGGTAGCGCGTCAGCCAGAAGCAGGAATCCGCCACGCGTGAGATCACGGGTTCTCCTCGACCACCCAGGTGTCCTTGGAGCCGCCCCCCTGGCTCGAGTTGACGACGTAGGAGCCCTTGCGCAGCGCGACCCGCGTGAGCCCGCCCGGCAGGACCCAGCTGCGATCCCCCGTCAGCACGAAGGGCCGCAGGTCGACGCGCCGCGGCTCGACGGCCTTCGAGGTCCAGGTCGGGCAGCTCGAGAGCTCGATGCGATGCTGCGCGATGTAGTTGCGCGGATCGGCCTCGACGCGCTTCGCGAACTCGGCGAGCTCGGCGCGCGTGGCGCTCGGGCCCATCAGCATGCCGTAGCCGCCGGCCTCGTTGACGGGCTTCACGACGAGCTCGGCGAGATGATCGAGGACGTAACGGCGATCGTCCTCCCGCGCGCAGACGAAGGTGTCGACCTGGGGCAGGATCGGCTCCTCGGACAGGTAGAACCGGATCATGTCGGGCACGAAGGGATAGACGCCCTTGTCGTCGGCGACGCCGTTGCCGACGGCGTTGACGATCGCGACGTGGCCCGCGGCCCAGGCGTCGATCAGGCCGGGCACGCCGAGCATGCTGTCCGCGCGGAAGACCTCGGGATCGAGGAAGTCGTCGTCGATCCGGCGGTAGATCACGTCGATCGGCGCCGGTCCCTGGGTCGTCTTCGCGTAGACGCGGCGGCGCTCGACGAAGAGATCGCTCCCCTGGACGAGCTCGCAGCCGATGCGCCGGGCGAGATAGCTGTGCTCGAAGTACGCGGAGTTGAAGGGACCGGGCGTGAGCACCGCCATCCGCTTCGTGCCGCCCTCTCCGGGCGCGACCGCGTTCATCGCCTCGCGCAGCTTGTGCGTGTAGCTCTCGACCGCCTCGACGGTGACGTTGCGGAAGATCGCCGGATAGGTCTTCTTCATCGTCTCGCGGTTCTCGAGCACGTACGAGACACCCGACGGCACGCGCACGTTGTCCTCGAGCACGCGGAAGCGCCCCTCGCCGTCGCGGATCAGGTCGACGCCGGCGATGTGGACCCAGACGTCCTTCGGCGGACGGATGCCCTTCAGCTGGGGTCGGAAGCCCTTCGAGCCCTCGACGAAATGACGCGGAACGATCGCTTCCTGCAGGATGCGCTGGTCGCTGTAGATGTCGGCGAGGAAGAGGTTCAGCGCCTGGATGCGCTGGACGAGACCGGCCTCGATCGCGCGCCACTCCCGGGCGGCGATGACGCGCGGGATCAGGTCGAAGGGGAAGATGCGCTCGCTGCTCGAGTTGCCGTCGTAGAGCGTGAACGTGATGCCACCTCGCAGGAAGGTCGCGTCGGCCAGGCTCTGGAGCCGCTTGAAATCCAGCCGCGTCAGCTCGTTCAGGCGCTCGACGACGATCGCGACGGCCGCCTGCGGCTTGCCGTCTGCGTCGAAGAACTCGTCGTAGGTCCCGGGGAGTCTCTGGTAGCCCTCGAAAATGCCCTTGCCCACGCCACCTCGGGTCGGTGTCTGTGACATTTCATGAGATTAACGGGACTGCCCGACTTTGCCTCGGAGAGCAGCCCTTCGTGGCATGGCCCGCGGGCCGGATTCGGCACGCCTGGGCCGGGCCGAGCCGGCTTTGTCCCGGAATTCGTGGGATTGGGTACGCTCCGAAGACCGTGAATGGATCCTCCCCGTCATTGCACGAGCAGTTCGCCCTTTCCTTCGACGGGAAGGCCTCTCCGGCCATCTCGCTCTGCGGGGAGGCCGAGGGGCAGCCGAACCTGCTGCCGTCGACGTGGGGATTCGGCTGGTACCCGGACAACCAGCGCGCCGCGGCGGTGTCGCGCGACCCGAGTCGCGCGCTCGCGACGATGCCGACGGCGATCCTCGACCGCTCGCGCGAGAACCAGTCGAGCCTCTTCCTCGGGCATTCCCACGGCCTCCACCAGGGCTCCGTCGACGCCGAGATCCAGCCCTTCGTGAAGTCCTACGCGGCGCGGCAATGGCTCTTCTCGATCGCGGGCGACCTCGCGCCCGAGCTGCGCGCGGTGCTCTCCCTCGACGAGTCCTTCGACATCGCGCCGGTCGGGACCTCCGTCGGCGAGCACGCCTTCAGCTGGGTCGTCGCCGCCATCCGACGCGAGGGCTGCCGCACGATCGAGGAGTTCGGCTGGCCACGGCTGCAGGAGGTGCTCTTCCGCCTGAACGAGTTCGGTCCGGCGAGCTTCCTGCTCTCGGACGGAATCGACCTCGTCGCCTATCGCGACGCCCACGACCGCATCCCTCTCCACTGGGCGAGGCTCACGCCGCCCCATCTCGCGACGCGCCTCGACGGCCGCACGTTCACGATCGATTTCGACGGCCCCCTCGACGTCTCGCGCACGCTGCTGGCGATCTCGACCTATCCGATGCGCGGCGCGCAGTGGATGCCGATGGAGCTCGGCGAGCTGCGCGTCGCCCGCCGCGGCGCGTTCGTCTGGAGCAGTCATCCCAACGGCATCGACGAGCAGGTCTTCTCCTTCCTGCGCATGAGCCCGCCCCGGAGTCGAACCGCCTCCTACTCGCCCTTTCCCCACGGCACCGGCGAGCAGCAGCAATTCGCGACCGCGAGCCCGCCGATCGCGCCTCAGCTCCGCCCGGGCCCCGACGTCGCGACCCTCTCCGTCGTCCACGAGACGATCTACCGCTACACGATGCCGGTCGAGCGCAGCACCCACCGCTTCTGCCTGCGTCCGGTCCGCGACGATCGCCAGGAGATCCTCGAACACTCGCTCGCGGTCTCCGTCGATGGCGTCTGGCGCGACTTCGAGGACGTCTTCGGCAACCGGGCGACACTGCTCGAGGTCGCCGTGCCGTTCCAGGAGATGCGGATCGAGAGCCGCTCGACGCTGCGGGTCTCGGGCGTGCTCGCGTCACAGCTGAAGAGCCCCCTCGGCAACGAGCAGATCCCGCTCGTGTGGATGCCCTGGCAGCGGCAGATGATGCAGGCCTATCTGATGCCGCCGGAGCTCCCGGAGCCCGAGCTGCGCGAGCTCTCCGAGTTCGCGATGAGCTTCGTCGTCCGCAACGACTACGACCTCGTCGAGACGCTGCTCGACATGAATCGCACGATCTACCGCGATTTCGTCTATGTCCCCGGATCGACGACCATCGAGACGACGCCCTTCCAGGTCTACGTCCAGCGCCGCGGCGTCTGCCAGGACTTCGCGAACGTGCTGATCTGCCTCGCGCGCCTGCTCGGCGTCCCCGCGCGCTACCGCGTCGGCTACATCTTCACCGGCGCGAGCTACGAGAACCAGATCCAGTCCGACGCCTCGCATGCCTGGGCCGAGGTCTACCTGCCCTGGACCGGCTGGTTCGGCTTCGATCCGACCAACGGCTGCCTCGCCGGCTCGGACCACGTCCGCACCGCCTGCGGCCGCCAGTTCCGCGACGCCGCCCCGACGACGGGCACGATCTACCGCGGCGGGGGGCGCGAGACCCTCGAGGTCCACGTGCGGGTCGAAAGACTCGACGGGTATGAGGCGGGGTTGCGGGGGGTCTGAGGTTCTCGCTCATTCGGGGGCCTCATGCTCACAAGGCGCGACCGGCGCGGCACTCGGGGCGCGAATGGCTCGACCTTGGCACGGCCCTGGTCGCTTCTCGACATGATCTGGTGTTGCGACCGACTCGGTGGGGCGGCCTTCGTCTGCGCTTTACTTCGCGCCCCGAGCACCGCGCCGGTCGCTCGCAGTGTGCTGCGACGACGGAATCGGGGCAGATCGAGACCGCGCAGCCGGGTCACAGGCGTCGCGCCTTTTTTCGGATTGAATGGGGTGCTTGCTCGAGGGCGACCGTCCGTACTCGATCCGTTGCTACCTATCCAGCACCCGCCCTATCTCGCAGCGAGCGACCGGCGCGGTGCTCGGGGCGCGAAGTAAAGCGCAGCCCGAAGGTCGCTCCATCCAGTCGGCCGCAGTCTCGCCAGATGCCGAGAAGCGCCGCCCCCCGTGCCAAGGGCGAGCCATTCGCGCCCCGAGCGCCGCGTCGGTCGCGCCTTGTGAGATGCCGGACTAGGCGAAGTTCGCCGACGGATCGGCGGCGACGGCGTCGGCCGCGGGGCCGGTCGCGTCTGCGCTCGTGCGCGGAAAGGGCGCGAGGCGGCCGAAGATGTCGATGAAGCTCTTCTGCCAGCTCTCGCGCAGATCCTGGTAGTAGCGCGTCTCCGCGCCGATGCGGACCTGGGAGGCGAGCTCGAAGGTGTCGGTCGCGTAGGTCGCGAAGTCGAAGGGCAGCCCGACCGTGATGTTCGAGCGGATCGTCGCGTCCAGCGAGACGAGGGCGAGCTTGGCGGCGTCGCCGAGGGAGAGGGAGTGGTGGACCAGCCGATCGAGGATCGGCTTGCCGTACTTGGTCTCGCCGATCTGGAGATAGGGCGTCTCGTCGGAGGCGCCGATGTAATTGCCCTGCGGATAGATGAGGAAGATGTCGGGGGCGCGGCCGCGGATCTGCCCGCCGAGGATGAGGGTCACCTCGCCCATCACGTTGCTGCGGGCGAAGGCGGGGCCGTGGCGCTCCTGGATCTGGCGGCTCAGGCGACCGACGTATTGGGCCGCCTCGAACAGGTAGCCGACGGAGAGCAGCGACTCGCCGGCCGGGGCGCGGTCGAGGTCGCGGCCGATCTCGTCGATCAGCTCGCGGGTCGTCGCGAGGTTGCCGGCGCCGAGCAGCACGAACACGCGATCCGGCGCGGGGCGGAAGACATGGAGCTTGCGGTAGCTCGTCACGTAGTCGACGCCCGCATTCGTTCGCGTGTCGGCGGCGAAGACGACGCCCTGGTCGACGCGGATCGCCAGGCAATAGGTCATTCCGAGATCTCCTCGAACCGCGCCGATGCGAGCGGGAGCCTGACGCGGGGCGCGGTCGGGGCCACGGCCAGGCCGCCAGACGCCTTCGCTCCGTCCCTACGGATTGCGGGGGGCGGCCCAGCGGAGGTCGAGGATATGCGGAAAATGCGGATGAGGCTCGACCGGGATCGGCGAGAAATGCCCCTGTCGATGGCCGCGATTCTCGAAGCGCGCGAAGCGGCGGCTCTCGGCCGCGGCGGCGTTGATCGGGCGGACCTCGGAGGCACGACCGCCCGGATGAACGACGTGGTAGGTGCAGCCCGCGAGGCTCCGTTCGTTCCAGGTGTCGTAGAGATCGATGTGGAGCGGCGAGTGGATCGGGATCCGCGGATGGAGGCAATGCGGCGGCTGCCAGGCGCGGTAGCGGATGCCGGCGACGTACTCGCCGTTGGTCCCCGTCGGCCGCAGCGGGACCTCGAAGCCGTTGCAGAGGACCTTGTAGCGCTCCGACGCGAGGCCGAAGACCTTGACCTGGAGGCGCTCGACCGAGGAGTCGACGTAGCGGGCCTGGCCGGTCGAGGTCGATTCCTCGCCGAGCACGTGCCAGGGCTCGAGGGCGCCGCGCAGCTCGAGGCGCATGGTGTCGAGGGTGATCTCGCCGTAGTAGGGGAAGCGGAACTCGAAATGCGGCTCGAACCAGCGCGGATCGAAGGCGTAGCCCGAGCGACCGAGGTCGTGCAGGACTTCGTCGAAGTCGCTCTCGACCCAGTGCGGGAGCATGAACTGGTCGTGGAGGGCGGTGCGCCATTTGATCAGCCGGCGCTCGTCGGGCGTCCGCCAGAAGCGGGCGAGCAGCGCGCGCACGAGCAGCTGCTGGACACAGCTCATCCGCTCGTGGGGCGGCATCTCGAAGGCCCGCAGCTCGAGCAGGCCGAGGCGCCCAGCCGGACCGTCGGGGGAGTAGAGCTTGTCGATGCAGAACTCGGAGCGATGGGTGTTCCCGGTCATGTCGACCAGGATGTTGCGCAGGATGCGATCGACGACCCAGGGCGGCGTCGACTCGTCGGCGCGCGGGAGCTGCGCGAGGGCGAGCTCGAGCTCGTAGGCCGAGTCGTCGCGGGCCTCGTCGACGCGCGGCGCCTGGGAGGTCGGTCCGATGAAGCGCCCCGAGAACAGGAACGAGAGCGACGGATGGTTGTGCCAGAAGCGCAGGAAGCTCCCGAGCAGATCGGGGCGGCGCAGGAACGGGCTCTGCTCGGGCGTGAGGCCGCCGAGGACGACGTGATTGCCGCCCCCCGAGCCGACGTGGGCGCCGTCGATCTCGAACTTCTCGGCGATCAGATGCTCGCGGCGCGCCGCGTCGTAGAGCTCCTCGCTCTGGCGCACCGACTCGCGCCAGGACGTCGTCGGCGGCACGTTGACCTCGATCACCCCGGGATCCGGCGTGATCCGGAACTCGCGCAGACGCGGGTCGCGCGGCGGCGGATAGCCCTCGAGCTGGATCGGGAGCCCGGTCTCGACCGCCGTCCGCTCGATCGCCGCGACCAGCTCGACCCACGGCTCGAGCCGCGTGATCGGCGGGAGGAAGACCTTGAGCTGACCGGCGCGCGGCTCCACGCAGAGGGCCGTCCGCACGAGCCCGCGTGCCGAGGTCTGGAACGCGGGACGAGCGAAGGCGGCGGCCTCCGGCCCCTCCGACGCGGCGAGCCCCGCACGCAGGCGGTCCGAAGCCCCCGGCGCGCCCGCCGCCCGGAGGCCGCGTTCCGCGTCGCCGCGCGGCTGGGTCCGGATGTCGGCGCGCTCGACGCGTCGCCGCAGCGGGAAGACGAACTCGTCCGCGAGCGGCGCACGCGCATCCGACGGATCGAGCGGGAACTCGATCGGCAGGTCGCCGACCGCGGTCCAGGGCAGCGAGTCGAGCGGGAGCCGGAAGCCCATCGGCGAATCGCCAGGATGGAGGTAGCAGCGCTCCGCGCGCAGGAACCAATCGCCCGTCTTCCAGCCGTCCTCGAACGCGAGGGGCAGGATCCAGCCGACGACCCGGTCGAGCCCCTGGTCGAAGATGCGCGCGAGCCGCGCCCGTTCGGTCGGATCCGAGAGTCGGGCGTCGTGGGGATCCACGTTGGACGGCAGTCTGCGCTCCCGCCAGAGGTAGTACCAGGCGTCTTCGTAGGCATCGATCAGCCGATGGCGCTCGAGCCCGAGCAGCTCCGCGAGCCGCGTCGCGAAGCGCCTCGCGTCCGCGACGTCGTGGCCGTAGTCCCGGTCGGACTCGGCGATGAAGCGCGGATCGCGCCAGAGCGGACGACCGTCGGTCCGCGCATGACAGGCGTAGGCCCAGCGCGGCAGCTGCTCGCCCGGGTACCACTTGCCCTGACCGTGCTGCACGACGCCGCCCTTCGCCCAGAGCTCCATCAAACGACGGGTCAGGCGATCGGCGATCTCCTCCTTGCGCCCGCCGAGGGCGTCGACGTTCCACTCCGGCGCGTCGGGCTCGTCCGCGCTGACGAAGGTCGGCTCGCCGCCGACGCTCAGATGGACGCCCGCGAGGCGCAGCTCCTCGTCGATGCGATCGCCGAGGGCGACCACCGCGGACCACTCCGCCTCGCCGTAGGGCTTCGTCACCCGCGCGCGATCGACCACGCGCGAAACGCTCATCTCGAAGTCGAACTCGCATTCGACCTTCTCGACCGCGCCCGAGATGGGCGCGGCGGTGATCGGATTCGGCGTCGCGGCGAGGGGGATGTGGCCCTCCGCGGCGAGCAGGCCGGAGGTCGGATCGAGCCCGATCCAGCCGGCGCCGGGCACATAACACTCGCACCAGGCGTGCAGATCCGTGAAGTCGCTGGCCGGACCGGGCGGGCCCTCGAGCGGCTGCTGGTCCGGCATGAGCTGGATCAGGTAGCCCGACACGAAGCGCGCGGCGATCCCGAGGCGACGCAGGACCTGGACGAGGAGCCACGCCGAATCGCGGCAGGAGCCGCGCCCCAGATCGAGCGTCTCGGTCGGCGTCTGGACGCCGGGGTCGAGTCGCACGACGTATTCGACGGCGGCGTTGACGGCCCGATTGGTCTCGACGAGCAGATGGTTCGTGTCGCGCGGCGTCTGGTCGAGCTTCGCGAAGAAGGCCTCGAAGGCCTTCGTCGACGGCAGGCAGACGAGGAAGGGCTCGAGATCCCGGGCCGAGTCGGCGGCGTACTCGAACGGAAACGTCTGTGCGGACTCCTCGAGGAAGTAGTCGAAGGGGCTGTAGGCGGCGAGGTCCGCGACGAGATCGACGCTGACCTCGAAGAGATCGGTCTTCTCGGGGATCACGATGCGCGCGAGATGGTTCCCGTGCGGATCCTGCTGCCAGTTCAGGAAGTGGGCCTTCGGCTGGATGTCGAGGGAGTAGTGGTGGATGGGCGTCCGATTGTGCGGCGCGGGCCGCAGGCGGATCGTCTGCGGGCCGAGCAGGACCGGGCGCGCGTAGCGATAGCGGGTGCGGTGGTGGAGAGCGACGCGGATGCTCAATCGGAAACCTCGGGACGGGCGAAGGGAATGCGGGTAGTTGTAGCGATTCGGCCAGTCTCGCGCTCCGAACGCCGCAGAGCGCCGATCCGCGCCCACTGCGAGATGGGCACCAACCGGCGCACATCCGCCCTCTCCAGCCCACTCTCGTGCGTGTCGCCCAGCGCCGCGAACGACTCGATCTCGACGGCGTGCACCGCTCGAGGGTAAGCTGCGCGCGCAAGCCCGCATTCGAGGAATCCATGAGTCGCATTCATTTCATCGGTGGCGAAAAAGGTGGCGTCGGCAAATCGGTCGTGTCGCGCCTGCTGGCGCAGTACTGGATCGATCACAAGACGCCCTGGGCGGGCTTCGACACCGACCGCTCCCACGGCGCGCTCCTGCGCCACTACGCGGAGTTCTCGCAGCCCCTCGAGATCAGCCGGATGGAAGATCTCGACCGCCTGATGGAGGCGGCCGCCGAAGAGGACCAGCAGGTCCTCGTCGACCTCGCAGCCCAGTCGGAGCAGGATCTGCATCACTGGATCGCGACCAGCGGTGTCCTCGAGCTCGCCTCGGAGCTCGGCATCGAGGTCCTCTTCTGGCACGTCATGGACGACGGCAAGGATTCCCTCGAGCTGCTCGACAAGCTCCTCGCCCGCTACGGCTCCCTCGCCCACTGCGTGATCGTCCTGAACCACGGCCGCGGCGACAACTTCGCGTCGTTCCACAAATCGCCGGTCGCCCAGAAGGTCGCGGAGATGGGCGTCCCGGTGCTCGAGCTGCCGGCGCTCCACAAGGCGACCATGCGCAACATCGACCACCTCGACAAGAGCTTCTGGGCCGCGACGAGCCACAAGGAAGGCCCTTCCGCCCTCGGCCTCGTCGAGCGACACCGCGTCAAGGTCTGGACGCGCGCCGCGAACGCGGAGTTCGAGAAGCTCGGGATCTGACGGGACGCGTGCGCGCCCGAAATCGCCGCGCGCGCCGAGCGTCGCCCCGTCACTTCCCCTGACGCGGCTCGAGCAGCAGGTGGGCGCTCACGTTCCCCGGCATGTGCTGGAACCCGCGCCGGTGCGCATAACGCCAGCGACCGTCCTTGCGCACGAAGCGATCCTCGTAGCGATTCGCCCAGACGGGCTGAAGCGGGAAGTCCGCCGTGCGCTGGAAGACGGTGACGTAGTATCGGACGACCGCGGAGCCGTTCGCCTCGTCGATCTCGACGATCGGGTTGTGGATGCAGTGTCGCGTCTTCGGCGTCCCGTCGTCCGGGTAGCGCCGCGTCCAGCGCTCGAAGTTCTCCTGCACCGCCCGGCTGCCGACCAGCGGCTCCCCGCCCTCGGTCTCGAAGACCGCGTCGGCGAAGAGCTCGCCGACGCCCGCGAAGTCGCCCGCGTCGATCCGCTCCGGATAGGCGTAGACGAGGTTCATGATCTCGATGTAGCTCTCGGTGATCGCGCTCATTTCGTTCTCCTCCCGTGATTTCCATCCGCCGGCCGGACCTCTCCCCGCGCAGTCTGCCTGCTCACCTCGGCGGCTCCTCGGCCTCGATGAAGGCGACGACGTCTTCGAGCACCGGCGCGACGAAGCGCAGCGGCCAGGCGAAGGCCCCGATCAACGTCGCGTGGCTCGCGCGCTCGTAGAAGCGCAGGGTCACGGCCACCCCGTCGGCCTCGAGCTCGGCGGCGAGGCTCTTCGTGCTGCGCGTCGGGCTCACGACGTCGTCCCGAACGGGCGCGGCGAGGAAGCTGCGCGGCGCGGCGGGCGACGGAAACTCGATCGGCTGGGCATTCGGCGGATAGCTCGGATGGAAGAAGACGGGCTGGGCGTCGGGGTTCTCGGTCGGAAAGAAGTCGTAGGGCCCGGCGAGCCCGATGAAGCCGGCGAGCGCCCGCGGCGAGCGCCCGACGCCCCCGAGCCAGCGCTCGTCGAGGGCGAGCATGGCTGCGTTGTAGGCGCCGGCGCTGTGGCCCATCACGAAGACGCGATCACCGTCGCCCCCGAATCGCGGTGCATGATCGAAGCCCCAGGCCAGCGCCCGTGCTGCGTCGTGGAGGAAATCCGGATACCGCACGTCGGGGTAGAGGCGATAGTCGGCGACCAGCGCGAGGACCCCGCGCGCAGCGAGCGCGCTCCCGACGAACCGGTAGTCGCCGCGCGCACCGCGATTCCAGGAGCCGCCGTAGAAGAACACGACGACCGGCCAGCCGCCGTCCGGCGCGGGCGTCGTCGGCCGATAGACATCGAGCTTCTGACGGGGGTGGTCACCGTAGGCGATGCCCTCGCTGCGCGCGTGCCCGCTCCACTCCCTCGCGTTCGAGAGCACGTTGAGCAGGCGGAGCGGCGACAGCACGGCGAGGGCGACGACGCCGATCAGCAGGACGGCGACGCCGACGAGGAAGAGGCCGAGCACGGGAATCTCCGATTTCATCGCACGCCTCGCTCCGGAGCCGGGCCGGCCTCGCCACTCAATAGGGCGTGCCGTCCTTGTGCGCGAATCGCCATTGCCCGACGCCGAGCATCTCGGCGACGAGATCGTCGTCGGGATACGCAGCCGCGTCGCCCGGGCTCCGATCCCCGATCTCGAGATAGATCACGTCCTCGCCCGACTCGTTGAGCAGGTGATGCGCGTCCGGATCCCCGGCCCGGAAACCCGCGCACATCCCGGGCGTGAGTCGCGTCCGCCCCGCATCGGTCGCGAGCGTCGCCACGCCCTGCAGCACATAGATGAACTCGTCCTGCTTCGTATGGGTGTGGCGCAGGGCCGAGCTCCCGCCCGGCACGAGCCGCGTCAGGTTGACGCCGAAGTTCTGCAATCCGAACGCGTTTCCGAGCTGGCGCTTCTCGCGGCCGTTCATCCTGGACGCGAAGGGCTCGGGGTAGTTGGTCCTCGCGCTGCGCGGCGGCACGGCGCTCGCGACGAGGGCGACGGGGAAGGAATTTTCGGGCAAGGCGATCTCTCCGTGGATTCGGTCGGGGACGCATCGAACGCGGCGAACGGAACTCGTCGAGTCAAGGGGCCAAGCGCTTGCGACCGCGGTAGAGCCGCAGCTTGTCGATCGAAAGCGCGATTTCGACGTCTTCGAACCCGGCGAATGAAAGCGAGTCGAGCTGTTCCCCCTCGGTCATGTACAGCTTCGCGCTCTTCTCCGAGTCGTCGAGCGGCACATGATCGCAGATCAGGATCAGACCGGGCGCTTCGACCCCTTCTCGAAGCCGACGATAGAGCTCCGGGACATGCCGCTTGTGGCGGAGCTCGTGGATGGCCTGCATCGAGACCACGCAATCGAAGGACTCCCCGAGTTGGTGGATCCAGTCCGGGCTCTTGAAGTCCGCGAGCACGAACCGCGCCGCAGCGAAGCGCGCCACGCGGGCCCGGCTCCGGGCGAGCATCGGCTCGGAGAAGTCGAGCAGGGAATAGCTCGCGAGCGAAGCGCAGCGCTCGAGGACCCGCTCCGCCAGGAACCCGGGGCCGGATCCGAGCTCGACGACCCGCGCTCCGGCGGGAAGCACCGCGACGGACTCGGCGATCGCATCCCGGAACTGCGACCGCCAGGGTCGGAGGCGATCGGCGGCCTCCGTCCATGCCTCCACGACGTCGGCGCGAAACCAGTCGTCGCCATACGGGACGTCCTCGGGCTCGATCGTCGGAAGCTTCATCGACGACGCTCCGCGTCTCAGATCCCGAGCGGATGCTTCTTCTGCCCGACCGCCCAGGCCGGGCCGGCCGGCCAGTGGTTCCGGGTCCGGCGCTTGGGATGATCGGGGTCGTGGAGCTGGCAGAGCCGATCGTACTCGCTCCGCACGCGCATCATGCCGTTCCAGGAGTAGTAGTCCTCCTGGTACGACCAGAGCCCGTCGCCCGCGTAGATCTGGATCGTCACGCCGAAGAAATCGAGGGGCGCGCCGTTCGGGTCGGGGTTGTCGAAGCGGTTGATCATGCCGTTCGTGACGGTGTTGCCCTCGATCGTGTGCCAATCGTAGACCGTGTAGAGCGCGGGCATCTCGGTCAGCATGACGCGCTCGAGATACGCGCGGATCTCGTCGCGCCCGTTCTTCACCCCCTCGATCACGCGATCGATCAGGATCGCGTCCGGGGTATAGAGCTTCGAGAACTCGGCCCAGCGCTCGCCGGCGCCGCCGAGCGTCCAGTAGTGCTGGAAGGCCTGCTCGATCTCGTGCTTCGGGAAGGCCTCGTCGGTATCGATCGGGCTCACGGCGGATTTCACGGGCGGTTCCTCCTCGGGCGATTCGGGACTCGCTGCGACGCCGACGCACGCGAGCGCCGGCCGCCACGCGGTCCGACGGTCAGGCAGTCACGAAGCGCGCGGCCACGCTTTCGAGCGTTCTCGCATAGCGCTCGGGCGAGAGCGGATGGACGTCGCCGGGGCCCTCGCGGACGGTGCGCGTCGTCGTCACGGTGCCGATCGCGAGGATCACGCGGTTCGCCCCGGCCTCGAAGAGGCTCCGGACGAAGGCGGGATCCGTCGTCTCGTCGACGGCCGCCATCGTCGTCACGCTCATCGCCGCGGGATCGCGGCCGGCCTCCTCGCAGAGCGTGTGGTAGCGCTTCACGTCGCGGGCGAGGATCTCGGGATCCGCCCCGATCGGGATCCAGCCGTCGGCCCAGCGCGCCGCCATCTTCATGCCACGCGGGCCGTGGACGCCGCAGAGCACGGGGATCGGCTTCTGCCAGGACGGGTATCGGCAATAGAGCGGCGGAAAGTCGACGTGCTTGCCGTGGAACTCGACGACGTCCTCGGTCCAGATCCGCCGCATCGCGGCGACCATCTCCTCGAGGCGCTCGAAGCGCGTCGCGAACTCGACCCCGAAGAGCTCCATCTCCTCGATCAGCCAGGCCGCCCCCGCGCCGACGACGAGTCGCCCGCGCGACTGACGATCGAGGGTCGCGAGGATCTTCGCGAGCAGCAGCGGATGCCGGAGCGTCACGAGCCCGACCGCCGTCCCGAAGCGGATCGTCGTCGTCGCCCCCGCCGCATGAGCGAGGGTCATCCAGGGATCGGCGAGATTCGTGTAGAAATACGGAAGATGCCCGTCGACGAGCTGGACGTAGTCGCGCTCGATCTGGACCGGGACCGCGGGATGCTCACCGACCCAGATCGACTCGAATCCGAGCGCCTCGGCCTTGCGGGCGTAGTCGGAGGGCAGGACGTCCTCGGGACCGGCGGGACACAGGACGCCGACCGGGCGCGCCGGCGAGCCGGCACTCGATCGGATCTCGGACGGACGCGCGGCGGAGTCGGACATGGCCTTTGTCTAACCCGCCTGACTCCCCGCCGCCAGCACCGCCTTCGCCGTCTCGGCCCGCGCGCCGACGAGGGACTTCACGGCCTGCTCGATCCCGTCGATCGTGAGCGGATACATCGGAAACAGCGACGCGATCGTCCGCACCGTCCCCGCCATCGCCCAGGGCTCGGGCATCTCGGGGTTGAGCCACGCGCTGCGCTCGAAGTGGCGCTGAAGGCGATCGAGCCAGACGAGCCCCGAGGTCTCGGTCTCGTGGCGTGGATTGATGTTGCCCCGCGACGAGGTCAGCTCGGAGGGATGCATCGACGCGTCGCCGACGACGACGAGCTTCCAGCGTTCGCCGTAGGTCCGCAGCAGGTCCGCGGTCGTCATCGATTGCTTGCGCATCAGCTGGGCCGTCTCGAAGACGCGCTCGTAGACGCAGTTGTGGAAGTAGTAGGCCTTGAAGTCGCGCAGTCCGCGCTCCTCGTGGAGCGCCGAGAGCAGGCGCGAGACGGGCTCGAAGTAGGGATCCATCGTCCCGCCGACGTCCATGAGCAGCAAGAGCCGCACGTCGTTCTTCTTCTTCGGCCGGAAGACGAGCTCGATCTCCCCCGCCTCGCGGCAGGTCTTGTCGATCGTCTCGTCGATGTCGAGCTCGACGGGGCCGTCGGTGCGGGTCAGCTGGCGCAGGCGGCGCAGGGCGAGCTTGACGTTGCGCACGTCGAGGGTCACGTCGGTCCGGTAGTCGCGGAACTGGCGGTCCTCGAGGACCTTCATCGCCATGCCGCCGCCGCCGGCGCCGCCGACGCGGATGCCGGTCGGATGGTGGCCCCCGTGGCCGAAGGGCGAGCGGCCGCCGGTCCCGATCCAGCGGGAGCCTCCGTCGTGGCGCTCGGTCTGCTCGGCCATCGTCTGCTGGAAGCGGCGCATCAGCTCGTCGATGTCGAGATGCTCGAGGGCGCGGCGGAGCTCCTCGGAGAGCTCGTCCATCGGCTTCGGATCGGCGAGCCACTCGAGCAGCTCGGGCGGCAGCTCGATCGCGCCCTCGATGCCCTCGAAGTAGCGGGCGAAGACGCGATCGAACGAATCGAAGTCGGCCTCGCTCTTCACGAGGCAGGCACGCGCGACGTGGTAGAAGCCCCTGATGTTCGAGTCGTGGAGGCCCTTCTCGAGGCAGGTGAGCAGCATGCGCCACTCCTGCAGCGTGACCTTGAGACCGGCCTCCCGGAGCGCGTAGAAGAAGTCGAGGAAGACCACTTGCGACCGCTCCCTTTCGACTCCGACCCCGTCGCCGACCGGGTCGACGCCGCGGCCCGGCCTAACGCCGCGCGCCGCCCATCTCACCGAAGGACTTCGGCGTCTTGCCGCCGCGGGCGACGAAGCTCTCGATGGCGCGGGTGTCCTGCTCGTTCTTGAGCAGCGCGCCCATGAAGGGGATCTCGGCCTCGAGCCGCTCGGGCGCGATGCCGGCGCGGACGAGCGCCGTGATCCAGTCGATCAGCTCGGAGGTCGAGGGCCGCTTGCGCAGCTCCTTCTGGTCGCGGAGCCAGTAGAACTTGAGCAGCACCTGCTCGAGCAGGGTCTTCTCGACGTTCGGATGATGGACCGCGACGATCTCGCGCATCTGGGTCACGTCCGGGAAATCGATGAAGTGGAACACGCAGCGGCGCAGGAACGCGTCGGGCAGCTCCTTCTCGTTGTTCGACGTGATGATCACCATCGGCCGCTCGATCGCTACGACCTCGTCGCCGGTCTCGAGGACCGTGAACCGCATCTCGTCGATCTCGCGCAGGATGTCGTTCGGGAACTCGAGGTCGGCCTTGTCGATCTCGTCGATCAGGAGGACCTGGCGGCTCGTCGCCGTGAACACGCGCCCGAGCGGCCCGAGGCGGATGTAGCTGCGGATGTCGCGGACGTTGCCGTCGCCGAAGCGCGCGTCGTTCAGGCGCTGGACCGTGTCGTAGACGTAGAGGCCGTCGACGGCCTTCGAGGTCGACTTGATGTGCCAGGCGTCGAGGGGGAGGCCGAGCCCCTCGGCGACGTGACGCGCAAGCAGGGTCTTGCCCGTGCCGGGCTCGCCCTTCACGAGCAGCGGTCGCTCGAGGGCGAGGGCGCAATTGACGGCATCGACCAATGCCGACGATGCGATGTAGCCACTGGTGCCTTGGAAGCGTTCGAAGCGGGAGAACGACGGGGAGGCCGGGCTCGGCGGGCTGGATTTCATCGGCGGGACGTCTTCCGGGTGGGGGGGATCGGGATGGACGGGTCGTGGACGATCGATCCGGCCTTCGGCCTAGACGCGACCGTGGACGAGGAGCTTCTTCTCGCCGGCGAAGAGGACGAGGATCTTGTCGCGGCCGGTCAGCTCCTGGACGACGCCGTCGCCGAGCTTCGGATGCTGGATCAGGTCGGCGACCTCGTAGGTGTCGCGGATCGAATAACGTCGTGCCGGTCGGTCGGGATCCGCCTCGACGAGGCTCGCCGCCGGCTCCGACTTCTTCGAGCTCTTGGGCTTTGCCTTGAGCTTGCCGGCGCTGCCCTCCCAGGCCTTCGCCAGCACGACCGGCCCCGACAACACCGCCCCCTCTTCGTCGTAATCCCAGCCGGGCTGCCCCTGCGTCGCGAGCGAGACGAAGAAGATCTCGCAGCCGATCGCCTCGGCCGACTCGCGGGCGATGCGCTCGAGCTCGCGGATCCAGGCGGCGCCCTTCTGGGCCTCGCGCTTGCGGCAGAGCTCCCAATAGCGCGGGCTCGCGGCGACGATGATCGCGGGGGCCTCGTCGCCGGTCGTCTTGCCGGTCGCCTTCGCGATCTCCTCGCGCAGGGCGATGCGATTCGCGTCGTAGGCCGCCGCATGGGCCACGCCCTGGAGCAGCAGACGCAGGGGCGTGTCGTTCGCGCCGCTGCGATTGGAGTCGGTGTCGATGAACTTGAGCACGAGGACCGCCGGCCGATCCTCGCCGAGCACCGCGAGCAGCGGGACGTCCTCGATTCCCGCGTTCGGGTCCGCGTCGCCGCGGGCCGGATCGGGCGCCGCCGTCCGGATCGGCACGTTGTGGTCGACGATCGTGATGGACTCGCCGGTCGGGAGCTCGAGCGGTCGGTTGGGCGGCGTCAGGTTTCCCGCCTTGGCGGCGCGAGCGATCGCCTCGGCGAGATGCCGCTCGTCCTTGCCGTGCTGGCGGGCCTTGGCGCGGCGGCCGGTGCGTACGTCGAGATGGCCGAGCCCCTGTTCGGAACGCTTCGGGGCGGCGGCGACCTCCTGCTGGTAGGCCGCTTCGAGGGACGCTCCGGTGATCCGCTCGGCGGCCGCGCGGAAGCCCTTCGCCTGCTTGACGTCATGGTCCTGGACGAGGTCGAGGATGGGGTGGGCGCTCACGGGCGGGGGACTCCTTGGCAGGCGATGGGACGGACGCGATGGCCGGGCCTGGACACGACGCTGTGCCCGCCACGCGCCGAATGCGGCGGCCGAGCCTGAAAACGGGCGGATCCGCCGGGATTCCGGGCGGCTCAGCCTCCGAACGAACTCGAGGCCCCGCCATCGGGAGCGGAGCCTCGAGAGGCACGTTAACACCGGTGCCCCGAGATTTCTTGGAGATGCCTCGAAACCGATCATGGGCGGGAATCCGGAACCCATCAAAAACCGAGGATAAAGACGCTGGACCCGCGGGGAATGATCGACGAAGGGGTCCGGCGCGATCGCGAAGACGGGCAGTGGACGAGGGACGAGGCGGGAGAGCGGCGGTCTGCGCTCAGTCCGCGCGGCGGCGCAGGCGCAGCTCCCCGGCCTCGAGCTCGAGGACGAGCTCGTTCGCCTCCTGCTCCCGGCGGAAGACGGTCGCGTCGAGGGCCGCCTGGTGTTCGATGGCGCTCGCGGATTCGGTGGGACCCGGCGCAAGGACTCCGGCAGGGCAGGTCTCGAGGGCGGGGTGATTCCGTTCGCGAGGCGACATCGAGCAGGATCTCCTGAGGGTCGGGCCCTGGCGCGGGCCCGTTGGCCTCCGACTTATCGCGGCGCGTCGCTCGACTCTTGACGGGATTTCGCGCGCGGAAGAAGCATTCCTGCACGCGTGTCGCGCGTGCAGCGCGAGTCGAAACGGTCGCGCGCCGCGCGCGTCCGTCGACAGCAGGCCCACGACCCCCGAGACTGGACGCCGTGAAGAACCGCCGGCTCCCGAATCCTCGACCCCATCGTGTACACCCGCTCCGCACGGCCCTGCTCGCCCCGCTCTTCGCCGCCCTGCTCGCGTCGACCGGTTGCTTCGGCCTGCTGCTCGTCGGCGGCGCCGGAACCAGCGCGATCGCCTTCGCCACCGGCGAGCTGCGCTCGACCGAGCCGACGGCGCTCCAGGCCCTCGACGCCGCCTGCGCGACGGCCGTCGACGTGCTCGGCTACGACGAGGTCGAGACCGAGCGCGAGGCAGATCGCATCCGTTGGCGCGCGCGAACCGCCTCGGGCGAACCCGTCGACATCCGGCTCCTCGCGAAGGGCCCCGAATCGACCGAGCTGCGGATCCGGATCGGGGTCTTCGGTGACGAGGGGAAGTCGCGCCTGGTCCTCGAGCAGATCCACCAGTCCCTCTGAAGGACGCGTTCGGGCGGGATTTGCTCGCACGGAACCGACGCCCGGGCACCGACGTGTGCTACCGGTCTGCGTCGACAAAGCCCCGAACCGATGCGAGCGCGCTTCCCCCCGGCGTGGTCGCGAGCGACGAGCGACGTGCCGTCCAGACGTCCGTCGAGGCCTCATCTTGTCCGCAAAAGACGCTTCCGCTTCCTCCTCCCTGGCTTCGGCGGCCTCGACCCGGCCGAGCGACGTGTTCGCCCGGCGCCATCTCGGCCCGCGCGCGAGCCAGATCCCCGAGATGCTCCAGGCGATCGGGCTCTCGCGCCTCGATGAGCTCGCCGAGGCGGTGATCCCGGCCTCGATCCGGGCGAAGGAGCCGCTGGTCCTCGAGGGTCTGCCCGACGAGCCGATGGGCGAGGCGCAGCTGCTCGGCCTGCTGCGCGAGATCGCGGCGGAGAACAGCGTCCACCGCAGCTATCTCGGCCAGGGCTACCACGACGTGATCGTGCCCGGCGTGATCCAGCGGGGCATCCTCGAGAGCCCCGGCTGGTACACGCAGTACACGCCCTATCAGGCGGAGATCTCCCAGGGCCGCCTCGAGGCGCTGCTCAACTTCCAGACGATGGTCTCGGACCTGACCGGCCTGCCGCTGGCGAACGCGTCGTTGCTCGACGAGGCGACGGCGGGCGCCGAGGCCCTCGGACTCTGTCGCTCGGTCGCCGGCGCGAAGAAGCGCGGCTTCTTCGTCTCCTCGGATTGCCATCCGCAGACGATCGGCGTGATCCGGACCCGCGCCGAGGCCCTCGGCATCACGCTCCACGTCGGCGATCCCGAGAAGGCGGACTTCGCGGCGCTCGAATGCTGCGGCGTCGTGCTGCAGTACCCGGCGAGCGACGGGCGCGTCTTCGACCCGCGCCCCCTGATCGAACGCGCCCATGCCGCGGGCGCCCTCGCCTGCATCGCCGCGGATCTGCTCGCGCTGACGCTGCTCACGCCCCCGGGCGAGCTCGGCGCGGATCTGGCGTTCGGCACGACGCAGCGCTTCGGCGTCCCGATGGGCTTCGGCGGACCCCACGCCGCCTATTTCGCGACCTCCGAGGAGCACGCGCGCCGCCTGCCCGGCCGCCTCGTCGGCATCTCGAAGGATCGCAACGGCAAGCTCGCCTATCGCCTCGCGATCCAGACCCGCGAGCAGCACATCCGCCGCGAGAAGGCGACCAGCAACATCTGCACCGCCCAGGTCCTGCTCGCGATCATGGCGAGCATGTACGCCGTCTACCACGGCCCCGAAGGCCTGACGCGCACCGCGAAGCGCATCCGATTCCTGACGGCCGTGCTCGCCCTCGGTCTGCGCAAAATCGGCCACGAGGTCGTCGACTTCCCGTTCTTCGACACCCTGCGCGTACGACCGCGCGCGGGTCTGAACGTCCAGTCCGTGCTCTCCGCCGGCTGGGAACGGGAGATGAACTTCCGTACGCATTATCGAAGGGACACACACACCCTGACCGTCGCGGGCGGCGGAGCGGCGACGCCGAATCCCGAGGGCCGTCCCGACGGCAGCGTCGGCATCGCCCTCGACGAGACGACGACGCGCGAGGACGTCGAGGACATCCTCGAGGCCTTCGCCAACGACCGCGACCTGCCCTTCGGCTTCGACGATCTCGTGGCCGAGCTCGAGAAGCAGGGGGGCGTCCCCGCCCTGCCCGAGTCGCTCGTCCGGCGCTCGGCGTTCCTGACGCATCCCGTCTTCCATCGCCACCACTCCGAGACCGAGATGCTCCGCTACATCCATCGCCTGCAGGCGAAGGACCTGTCGCTGACGACCTCGATGATCCCGCTCGGCTCCTGCACGATGAAGCTGAACGCGACGGTCGAGATGATCCCCGTGACGTGGCCGGAGTTCGGGCGGCTCCATCCCTACGCGCCGGCGGATCAGGCCGCGGGCTATTCGATCCTGTTCGAGCAGCTCGAGACCTGGCTCGGCCAGATCACGGGGCTGCCCGCCGTCTCGCTCCAGCCGAACGCCGGCAGCCAGGGCGAGTACGCGGGGCTGCTCGCGATCCGACGCTATTTCCAGGCGCGGGGCGAGACCGAGCGCGACGTCTGTCTCATCCCGGTGTCGGCCCACGGCACGAACGCGTCCTCGGCCGTCGTCGCCGGCTTCCGCTGCGTCGCGGTGAAGTGCGACGCGCGGGGCAACATCGACGTCGGCGACCTGCGCCAGCGCGTCGCCGAGCATGCCGATCGACTCGGCGCCCTCATGATCACCTACCCCTCGACCCACGGCGTCTTCGAGGAGTCGGTGCGCGAGATCTGCAGCGTCGTCCACGACGCGGGCGCCCAGGTCTACATGGACGGCGCGAACATGAACGCCCAGGTCGGGCTGACCTCGCCCGCCGCGATCGGCGCCGACGTCTGCCACCTGAACCTCCACAAGACCTTCTCGATCCCCCACGGCGGCGGCGGCCCCGGCATGGGCCCGATCTGCGCGGGGGAGCATCTGCGCGACTTCCTGCCGGGCCATCCCGTCTTCGGCGAGAGCCCGGTCTCGGCGGCGCCGTTCGGGAGCGCCTCGATCCTGCCGATCTCGTGGACCTACATCGCGCTGATGGGCGGCGCGGGGCTGACCCGCGCGACCCAGCTCGCGATCCTGAACGCCAACTACATGGCGCGCCGTCTCGCGCCCCATTTCGAGATCCTCTACAGCGGCCCCGGCGGCCGCGTCGCCCACGAGTTCATCATCGATTGCCGTCCCTTCGAGAAGAGCGCCGGGGTCACCGTCGAGGACATCGCGAAGCGCCTGATGGACTACGGCTTCCACGCCCCGACGATGTCGTTCCCCGTCGTCGGGACGCTGATGATCGAGCCGACCGAGAGCGAGTCGAAGGAGGAGCTCGATCGCCTCTGCGACGCGCTGATCGGCATCCGCGAAGAGATTCGCGCGATCGAGCGCGGCGAGATCGCCGATACGGCCTCGCCGCTCAAGTTCGCGCCGCATCCGGCGGACATCGTCTGCGCCGACGCATGGCCGTTCGCCTACACGCGGACGCAGGCGGCCTATCCCGCACCGTGGACCCGGATCCACAAATTCTGGCCCCCGGTGTCGCGAATCGACAACGCCTACGGCGATCGGAATCTGGTCTGCACCTGCCCGCCGCTCGAGGAACTCGTCGAGCCCTGATCGCTCGTTCGGCTGCGCCCCGCGTGTTCGAGAAGTGCCGATCGATGCGCAGTGCCTGCGCGGCGAGAGGCTCGCCCGCGGCCCGCGCCGGGGCGGCTCCCCGCGCGGTCGGGGGTGCTACGGTTGCGACTCCATCGCAGACCGATCGCGTAGACCGATCTCGAAGTCCGGGAGCACCGTCCGGTGAGCGACCCCTCCGCTCTCACCCAGATCCTCTGGTCCGACGACCCGGCGACCCGCCGGGCGCTGTGGACGATCGCGGCCCTCGTCGTCCCGATCGCGCTCGCGGTCTTCCTGACGCCGATCGTGCGCGTGACGCGGCTCTACTTCCTCGAGCGACGGCTGCGCGACACGCTCGACGAGTATGAAACCAAGGGCAAGGCGGCGCAGCGCGGGGCGCTGCGCGAGTGGCTGCGCGACTCGGCGCTGCAACGGCAGTTCGCGGAGTTCGAGCGGCGCTGGACGCTGGCCCAGCTCTCCGAGGGAACCGGGCGCGCGCCGATCCGTCTGCTCGACGTGCTCGAGGACCAGCCGCTCCTGCCGATCGGGCCGCGCCGCAGCCTGCTGCCGGTCCTGCCGGGCCTCTTTCTCGGGATCGGCGTGTTCGGCGCACTCTTCGGCCTGATCCCCGGCGTGACCCTGCTCGGCGACGCGGCGGGAGGCGGCGGCGGATGCCGGGGCGATCGCGGGTGCGGCGGGCGGTGCGGCCGATCCCCTCGCGCTGCAGCTCGGGCTCGCCTTGCGCGCGACGGCCTGGGGCTTCGCCGCGGCGATCACGACCTCGGTCGTCGGCCGTCTGGTCGAGGGCAGCTTCGACGCCCGCAGCCGCGGCCTCGACGAGATCCTGGCCCACGCCTACGAGGCCGTCTCCCCGGGCGAGCTCGCCGAGATCACGCGCCACACCCAGCAGAAGACCCTCGACACCCTCGGCCGCGAGCTCACGCAATTCGCCCACGAGCTCAACGAGCGACTCGAGCGCGGGCTCCAGCGCATCGAGCAATCCTCGTCGCGGGCCGCGAGCCTCGTCTCCCAGGAGCAGCGCGGCGCGCTCCACACCGTCGTGCAGGAGCTCTCGCTCGCCGTCCGCCAGGGCGTGGACCACCACCTCGCCGAGCTGCGCGGCGCGCTGCAGCGGGCGGTCGACTATCAGAGCTCGGTCACGAACGGGCTCTCCGAGACCTACGAACGCATGGTCGAGAACGCGCAGATGCAGGACCGCGTCGCGCGCACCCTCGGCGAGTCGGCGAATGCCCTCGACGCCGCCGCCCGTTCGCTGAAGAGCGAGATCCGCCCCGTCGATCCGACGGCCCCGGCGCCGGGCCACGCGGGCTCGGCCCACCCGAGCGACGAGCTCGAGCTCGAAAGGCTGCGCGAGAGCGAGGCGATCGCGGCGCAGATCGCCGACGACCTCGGCGAGGCCCTGCGCGGCTTCACGGAGCAGGTCAAGCTGATCGACAAGACGATGGAGGCGCTTCGCCTCGAGATCCACGAAGAGAGTCGCCAGCGCAAGGAGGCGCCCCCCGAAGCGCCCCGCCCCGCGAAGCCGGCGACGGGCGCGCTCCCGCCCCGCGAACGCAGCTGGTCGCCGGCACCGGTCGAGCGCGGCGCCCCGCTCCAGACCTCGGCGCCCGTCCCGCCGGCCCCCGTCGCGGCGACGAACGTCCCGCTCACCTCGGCGCCGACCGCTGCCCCGATCCAATCGATTCCCCCGGCGTTGCCGGTCCCCACCCGAACGCCGACGCCGGTCGAGCCGTACTCGGCTCCGTTCGCCGCTCCGGTGTCGGCCCCGGGATCGGCTCCGCGCGAAGCCTCGGCGGGGGCCCCGGCCGGAGATCGCGCGGCCGCGAGCGAGCGGGGCGCCGACGTCGCGTCGGTCGACGGACCGATCGGTCGAGAGCTCTCGCTCTCGGGCTTTCGCGTCGGGGCACCGCGCGCCCAGGGTCCCGATCCGTACGAGCGCCTCGCGAGCGGTGTCGAACCGCCGTCGAACGTCCGTCACTTCCCGACCCGCGAGCGCGAGCTCGGCGACGAGCTGAAGCTCTCCGGCCTGCTCGGCCCGAGCGTGCCGCGCGGAGGCGTCGGGCCGACGAGCGCCCCGGGCGCTTCGTCCGCCGGCGCCCCGGGAAACGCCGCGCGCCCTGCGCCCGAGCGGCGTCCAGAGCCGAGACCCGCGGACGAGCTGGACGAGCTGGAGTAGGCGATGGCCAATCGCTACCACAGTCGCCCGTCCAGCTCCGTCCCCCGCCGCGGCGCGAGCCTCGGCGACCTCGTGAGCGAGAGCTGGCTCGCCCTCGGTGGCATCGCGCTCGCGCTGATCGCCGTCGTGGCCCTGACGGGGAGCAGCGGCGCCATGCGCCCGAACGCGGAGGTGGCACGGACCATCCAGGCGGCAGTCGCCCCCGCCGAGCGCTCCCTCGCCGCGATCGAGGCGGCCTTTGGCGAGCTGTGTCAGGAGCCCGTCCTGATCGGCGTCGGGTTGATTCCCGATTGCGAGACCGGCGTGATCACCCTGCCCGACGACTACTTCAGCGGCGCGAACAGCCCGCGCCTTCGCCGCGAGTCCCGCGAGTACATCGCCGCGGCGGTGACGAACTACTTGACCCGACTTCGACAGCTGCCGGCGATCTGGGACAGCCTCGAAGCGATCGAGATCCGGGGACACGGCGCGCCGAACGGGGCCCGCGACGGTTATTCGGCGAGTCTCGTGACGTCGCAGCAGCGCGCGCTCGCGACCCTGCTCTTCCTGGTCGGTCCCGACGGCGTCGCGAACGAGGCCGATCGGGCGGAGCTCGAACGTCTGGCGATCGTTTCGGGGAGCGCCTTCGCCCGGCCGCCGACCGAATGTCCGGAAGCCACGCCCGAGTGCCTGCCCCATTGGCGTCGCGTCGAGATCCGGCCGGTCCTGTCCGAGACGCTGCGACGCGGGGACTGGGCCCGGACGGTCGAGGATCTGCGCATCCGGGCCGAGGCCCCGCAGGCCGGGATGGAACGCGGACCGACGACGGCGACTCCATAGCCCTGCGCCCGAGGTTCTCGACCGGAGGCCGGACCGATCCGGGTCAGGCTCCTCGCCCATGCCATGGGTTTGGTATGGTCTGCCAGCTTTTTCTGGCCCCTGGATCCAGGCGGATCCAACCCGGACTCAACGACGGAGAGACCCGATGACCCGCATTCGCTCCTGCTTCTCACGCTCGAACACGCCTTCGGTCACGCCGACCCTGATGGCCGCCTTCGCGGCCCTCGCGCTCGCCGTCGTGGCCTGTGATTCGGGAACCCAGGAGCCCGCAGCGCCGACGCCCGACACCGCCGAGTCTGCAGGCGCCACCCCGGAAGCCGCCCCCGCCGACGAGAGCGCCGCGACGGCGCCGGCGGCAGCCGCCCGCGAGGGAGACATCGATTCCGCGCGCTTCCCGACCGAGCTGCCCGAAGGTGTGACGGCAGCGGTCCCCGACAACTTCCCGGCCGACGTGCCGCTCTACCCCGGCGCACAGCCCGCCCAGGGCAAGGGCGTCGAGATCGAGGGCTCGCCCCAGGCCGCCGTCCAACTCCTGACGAACGACGCCTTCCCCGACGTTCACAAGTTCTACAGCGAGCAGCTCCAGAGCAAGGGCTGGACCCTCAGCGAGGACACGGTGAACGAAGGCGCGGGATTGATCCAGGCCAGCAAGGACAAGTGCAAGGCCCATGTCCTCGTGACGCCGGTCGAGGGCAGCGGCTGCGACATCTACATCGCGACCGAGTGCTGAACGAAAGACACGCTGAGCTAGGACGTCCGCGGTCCGCGCGCTCCGTTGCGCAGACCGCGGACGATCAGCTCATAGGCGATCGTCGCGACGGGCTTGCCCGTTCCCGCGGCCAGGCTCTCCAGGCGCTCCCGATCGACGCGTGAGAGCATGATCGCCACGCGGTAGACGCGGGCGTCGGGAGACGAGCCGGTACCCGAGCCCTTCGGACGGCCTGCCCCCGGCCGGGCTCCGCCCCAGGTCTTGCGCTTCTTCATCGTCCCCTTCGACGTCACCGGTCTCCCCGATCCGATCGGGCGACCACGGCGACGCAGGCCGCCATGGCGCGCCGCAGCGCAGCGCGAAGGCTCGCTCCGATCATCGGTGGACGAATGGCGGGGATCGATCGGGCAAATCCAAGAGAGCGCCCTCCGTTTTGCCCGGGTCTGCGCGCCGGGGACACCGGTCGAGCTCGGATTCGAAGGCGATCCGCGTCCTCCTGGGTCCGGCCCCTAGTCGTCGTCGGTGCGTACGACCCGGCGCTGCTTGGTGTCGCCGTGGCGGCGCTTGGCGTCGAGGCGGCGCGTCTTCGACGCGCGGGTCGGCCGGGTCGGTCGCCGCGGAGTCTGGACGACCAGGGCGGCCTCGACGAGGAGTCGCAGCCGCTCGCGGGCGTCCTGGCGGTTGCGGTGACGACTGCGGTGGCGATCGGCGTGGATCACGAGCTCGCCATCCCGTGTCAGGCGCCGGGCGAGGCGTTCGAGAGCCCGAGCCCGCGCCTCGGGCCGAAGCCCGCAGGTCTCGCGCAGGTTCCAGCGCAAGGTCACGCGCGTACTCGAGGTATTGACGTGCTGGCCCCCGGGTCCTCCGGAACGGCTGGCCTGCTCGACGAGCTCCGACTCGGGAATGCAATGGCCACCGGTGAGCAGCAGGTCGCCCTCCCGGTCCTCGCCCGCCATGACGCCCCCTCCCGGTCGAGCCGCACGAGACCGACACCGACCCCGGATCGCAACCGATCGCCCTACAGACTCGCCCCGTGCGGGTCGATTCCAGCCACGAGAAACCCCGTCGAACGGCAGCGGTCTCGTCCAGGCCGGAACAGGAAAGCGCGAAGTCGTGAGCCCGTCGAGCAATCCGTCCGTTTCCGAACGCGCGATCGTCTGCCAGCGCAGTGGTGAGCTCGCCGAGTTCGTCAGCCTGCTCACCACCCTCGGCATGCCCGTCGAGATCGTGAACGGGCCGCTTCCGAACCTCGAGGAGATTGCCGGCGCGGCCCTCGTGATCGTCCCCGGGCAGCGACTCGCCGAGGGCAAGCCCCCGGCGCTGCAGCGCTGGCCTCGAACGATCGCCGTCGTCGACGACGGCAGCCGCACGCTCAACGCCCATCTCGCGCGCATCGGCGTGTCACTGATCGTGCGTCGACCGATCCCGCCGCGGGCACTGCGGCTGCTGATCCTCCACGCCCTCTACCGCGGGCCGGAGCGCCGCAGCAGAGGTCGGGTCATGATCGGTCAGCCGATCCGGGCAGGGGTCGGCCTCTTCAAGCAGAACGCGACGCTGCTCGAGCTCTCGCGCACCGGCGCCCGGATCGAGCTCGCGAGCCCGCCCAAGATCGGGACGCTGATCCAGTTCGTGCTCGGCAAGGAGCTGACCCACGGCAAGCCGATCAAGGTCCAGGCGAAGGTCGTGCGCGCGATCCGCGCAGCCGATCCCGCCGGCCGGACGACGGGGGAGATCGGCGTCGCGCTCGTCGATCCGAGCGGCGAGCATGGCCGCGCGTTGCAGGCGATCCTCGACCGCCACGGGAGCGGCGGCACGACCGCGATCTCGACGGCGGGCCGCGGCGCATCGGAAGCCGCCCCCGTGCGTCCGTTCACGAAGGCTTCACCTGCTGCCCGCCCGCTGCAGGGCGGTCCTGCGACGAGCGTCGCCGCCGCGCGTCCGAGACCCTTCGCGACGGCGAGCCTCGACGCCCTCGCTCGGACGGCGGCGACGGCGATTCCGGCGGCGCCCGCGGTGCCGAAGACGATGCCGAACGCGACGTCGACGTCGAGCATCTCGGCCCCTGCCGCCGCGCCGACCGGTTCGGCGGCGCCGAGCCCGGGCGGCGACCGAGACTCGAAGCAGCCCGAGCCGCCGCGGCGCCTCCCGCCCAGCTTCGTGCCGCAAGCGACCGTCGAGTCGCTGCAGACGGAAGTCGAGATCGTCGCGGACGCAAGCGCCGCCGAGGCCGGGGTCGATGCGGACGCGGACCTCGAAGCCGAGCTCGATCGCCTCGAAGGCGACGAATCCGATCTCGACTTCGAGCTCGAGCTCGATGAGGAGATCGCATTGGACGAAGTGCTCGCTGCCGGCGCCTCGGAAGCGACGCTCGAGGACGAGCGTCGAGAATCCGCGCGCGTGCCCTACACCCAGCGCGTCGTCGCCCTCGACGACCAGGCGGCCCGGGTCGTCGTCGGCCGCGACCTCAGCCAGGGCGGCATGCGCATTGCCCCGAACCCCGAGCTCGCCGTCGGCGACGTGGTCAAGCTCGCGCTCCATGCGGGAAGCGAAACGCAGCCGCTGGTGGTCCTGGCAGGCGTCGAGCGCGACGACGGCGAAGACGGCCTGCTGCTCGCCTTCGCGTCGCTGACGGCGGCGCAACGCGAACGCCTCGAGAAGATCCTCGCGGCGACCAGCTCGATCCTCTCGACCGATCCCCTCGACGAGGACCACGCGAGCGAATCGATCGTGATGGGCGAGGTCCTTCGGCGGGTCTCGCGAGGCGGCGGCGGGGGACATGCCCGCGCCGGATTCACGCTGATCGAGCTCATGATCGTCGTCGCGATCATCGGGATCATCGCCTCGGTCGCGATCCCCGTCTTCGCCCGCTACCAGCTGCGCTCGAAATCCTCCGAGGTCAAGTCGAATCTCGGCGCGATCCGCATCGCGCAGGAGGTCCACCGCTCCGAGCACGGTGGCTATCTCGCCGCCGCAGCCGAGCCGCCGCTGATCCCCGGCCCCCGCGCCACGCCCTTCGAGATCGTCGGGACCGACTACGCCGAGTTGGGCTGGAGTCCCGAGGGCCGCGTCTACTTCTCCTACGCAGTCGCGACCTCGCCGGACGCTTCCGGCTACACCGCGGACGCCGCCGCCGACATCGACGGCAACGGCATCCTCCAGATCTGGGGCTACTCGAAGCCCGATCCCCTGGGCGCCCTGACGCCGGGCGGGCTCGGCTGCAATCCCGCCGTCCTCGACGCCGAGGAGATCGGCAGCTGCGTCGTCGGTGCCCCGAGCTTCTGAGCCTTCGCCGCGAGCACGACCTCGCAAGGAAGTCCCATGACCGAATCGATCGAGCTTCCGCCGCAGGGCGACGGATCGGCCCAGCCCGGGGAAGGACCGCTCGCCCTCCGGATCGAGCGCCTGCGCGCGCTGCGCTCGGCCTTTGCCGCCCTGGCCCCGTCGGCACTCAACGAAGAGGGTCGCGCGCTCTCACACGCCGGCCGCGAGCTCACCGGAAGCCTCACGGAAGCCCAGCGCGCCCCGTCCCCCCTCGCGCCGAGCGCCCTCGCCCGGCTCGACGAGGACCTCGAGCGCTTCGAGCGATCGATGCGCACCCTCGCCCGCAGCCTGCCCGTCGCCCAGCTGCGCTCGACGCTCCCGGGCCGGCTCGCGCGGGAGCGCGGCAGCGTGCTCGATCTGCTCGATCTGCTGCTCGGCGGCACCCTCGACGAACATGGCCAGTGGGCCGACCGGATCGGTACGCTCGACTACCTGATCACGCTGCTCTGCACCCACGGCGCGCGACGGACCGGGGGAGTCGCCCACGATCCGGTCGCGCTGACGCCGCGGCTCGCCGCGATGTGTGCGCGGGCCGACGAGGTCTGCGACGCGCGCGTCGACGAGGCCGAGACCGATTTCTTCGCCGCCTCCGGCATGGATCGCGAGAGTCTGCGCGAGGAGTTCCAGCGCCGGACGCTGCGCCAGCGCAAGGTCGAGCTCGGCCCGCTCTTCTTCGCCTCGCGCATCCTGCGCGCGATCGTGACCTACAACGCCGCGCTGCTCGAGCGCGTCACCGACGAGATCCAGGACGCCGGCGACTGGGGCCGCTTCGAAGGCGACGACGGATCGCTCGACGGGACGGCGGCGGAGCCCGTCTCGGTCTTCGCGTCGACGCATCTGCGCCGGCTCGCGGCGGCGGCCCGCGAGCGCGTGCGGGGCGGCCCGGCGTCCGATTCCCAGGAGGCCCGCATCGTGGCGGCCCTCGACCTCGACGCGCTCGAACCCTCGGAACGCGAGGCCCTGGCAGGCCTGGCGGTGGGCACGCCCGACGATCCGATCGGCACGGCGATCCTGATCGGCGTGTTATGCCGATCGCTCGCGGTGCTTTCCGTCGATCTGCAGCGCTTCGGGCTCTCGCCGGACGACGTCTCCGACGTCTGGGTCCCCGAGCTCGATCGGGCCTTCGAACGTCGGATCGACGAGAAGCGGGAGAAGGACGCCTACAAGCAGGCCTGTGCGCTGGCGGAGCTGCGCAACAAGTTCCTGCTCGAGCCGCTGGCCGAGCGCCTGCGCGAGGAGCACGGCGGTGGACTGCCGCCGCGGGCGACGACCCTGCCGCCGACCGCCTCGGTCGCGCCGAGAGAATCCTCTGCAGCCTCCGCCGCGGCGACGAGCTCCGCGGCGACCGCGACCTCGACACGTTCGCCGATGAGCTCGGCGGCGGTGCCGAGCGAGCCCGCACGCGCTGGGGCATCGTCGCTTCCCCCCTCCGTGAAAGCCCCCGAGGCCGCGCCTTCGAGTCCGGGGACCATGGCCCGCACTCAGCCCGCACCGCCCCCGACCCGGGCCGAACGCATTGCGGCCCGGGCGAAGTCCGCCGGCTCCCCGGCGAATGCGCGTCGCGGTTCCGCGCGGGACCTCGTGCGCGAGGCCCTCGAGGAGGATCGCCGCGGCCGCCGCCGCGGCGATTCGACGACTGGATCGACGGGCTTTCCGGTCGCCCGGATTCTTCAGGCCGCCCTCGTCGTGCTCGCGCTCGCGCTCGCGGGCCATCTCTATTTCTCGAGCGCCGATCGCGACCTGCACGCATTCAGCCGCGAGCAGCTCGGCATCGTCTCGCCCCATCTGGTCGAAGGCCACCGCAACGGCCGCGGCCATGGGCCAGGCTTCGTCGGCACCCTCGACGAAAGCTGGGAATCTCTCGCCCCCGACGAACGCCGGGACGCCGCCGAGCAGCTGGTCTCGCGCCTGCGCGAGTCCGGCCTCGATCAGGTCATGATCTACGGTCGCGACCGCGCGCTGCGCATCCAGGCGGTCGGAGCGCAGCCGGTGCGCGCGCTCTAACGAAGGCGACTCCCCGCCGCGACGCGCGCGCAGGCCTGCAGCTGCGCCGCCGCGGGCGACGAGACGTCGTCGAGCCAGACGAGCGCGCCGTTCGGACACGCGCGACAGCCCGCCCGCGCCCGCTCGACCTCCCGCGGCCCGACCCACGCCGCGATCCAGACGCCGTCGTCGACACCGTCCGATGTCGCATCGAGGACGCCCAGCCAGGTCGCGATCGGCGGACGGTCGACGACATCGAAGTATCCGCGGCTCGCGATCTCCGCCTCACCGGTCGAAAGCGAGCGGCCGGGCCGATGGACCACGAATCCGCCGTCCCGTTCGAGCTCTTCGCGCTCCACCGGGAGCGCGGCCGGCGGTGCACCGTCGCCGCGCGCGTCGGGCGTCGCCGACGCGAGGGCTTCGTCACGCAGGCCGTCGAGGGCTTCGAGCAGGTCTTCGGCCGTGAGCCGGGACGGAGCCACGTCGAGCTCCTCGAGCAGCGGGGCGAGATCGGCGACGGCCCGCCCGACCCGGGCGAGCCCTCCGCTGCGTGCGAGCCCGAAGAGGATCGGGAGCCGGACCGCGATCCGGTCCAACGTCCGCGCGTCGAAGCGTGGGGTGGCGGTCGGACCGCCGCGCCGGCCGAGGAGATTCACCATCCGGCGAGGATCCCGGAGGCCCTCGGCCCGGTCAATTCACGGCCGCTCCGTCCCTGGCCGACCGGATCCGCTCGCGTGCAGCCGACGGCTCCGATCGTTAGGCTCGTCGCATGCATTCCCAGGCCGTCGACGATCTGCTGAGCCAGTACCTCGCGATGCCCGCGCGGGTCAGCTGGAAGGGTGCGCTCGGCGATTCGGTGCGCGGGACCTTCGTCGGCGGGCGGCTCGAGCTCGCCGGGCTGGCGGTGCTCGCGCTGCCCTGCCAACGGCTCGTCCTCGAGAGCGAGCGTTTCCAGTTCACGCCGGGCCTGCCGGCGCGCATCCACGCGGTCGGTCCACGCATCGAGATGACGATCGAGCAGGCCCAGATCGATCGCTGGCTCGCGCGGACGAGGGCGCCCTTCCGGCTCGCGCTGCGCGAAGACGGTGTCGAGCTGGCACTCGATGTCGCGGGCTTTCCGGTGACGCGAGCGGAGGCCGCGCTCTGCATCGATCGCGGCTGGTTCGTGCTGCGGCCGAAGCGCGCGGCGCTCTTCGGCATCGAGAACCGCCTCGCAGCGCTGTTCCGGACCTTCTTCCCGATGCCGCGCCTCGCGCCGGAGACCCGCCTCTCGGCGATCCGTCATCGAACGGGGGCGATCGTGCTCGAGCTCTCGCTCGCGGATTTCGAGGAGGACCTGAGCCCGGGCCTCGTCCAGCGCCTGCAGCAGCGGTTCCTGCCGTTGCCGGGAAGGATGGCGGGGCGGGTCCTCAGCGGTCTCGGGTGAAGACGCTGCGCCGCTTCGGCTCGGCCTTCGCCTTGCGCTTCTCGGCGTCCTGATAGTGGCCCCACGGAAACTCGGGCTGGAGGATCGGCTTGAAGTCCGGAGGCGTCTCGAACGGACAGGTGACCAGCTCGAAGAGCCCGATCGTCTCCGTCGCGACGACCCAGCCCAGACCCTTCATGAGCCCCCAGGTCGCACCGACGAAGGGCCCGTGGGCGCGGGTCGTCTCGATCACCTTCGCCGGCAGCACGATCACGCCGGTCGTCAGGTTCGCGAGCCCGCGTCCGAGCTTGCGCGGCGAGGAGTCCGCCGCCGCTGGGCCCGCAAGCAGGGCGAGCGCGCAGAGCAGCCCGAAGGTCCGGACGAACTCTCCGCTCGCGGTCCGTCCGACGCGGGCGCGATGCGATCGGGCGCGACCGGCGGAACCACGACCCGGTTTCGAAGGGATGGGCATCGATTGGCGCATCGGGCTCGGATTCCTCGGCGATCCTGCCACGGCGATCGAAGCCGTGGATTTCGGGCTGCATCGACTGGAAGCGGGTCCAGCTGTAACTGCGAGGACGACGGATCCGTATCGAGCTCCGACTTCGTCGCCTCGAAGACCGGCCTCGTCGCCTCGAAGACCGGACACGAGCCTGCCACCCCTCAGGGGCCGGCAACTCGTCCGCGGACGGTGCGCGGCCCTCGTACCGCCCGAGCCGTGGGGCGGATCGGTGGCCCTCCCGGAACACCCGTCCCGCGGTCGATGTCACGAGGGTCGACGGATCGGGATCGAACGCTCGTGACGAATGTCCCGTTCCGGTCGGACGGAGCCGGGTCCGGGTCTGGGTCTGGGTCTGGAACGAAGGAACGGGAAGCCCGGCTCGTGGGTCGATGAGCGGGTCGATGAACAGCAGGCGAGGTGGAGCATGAACGGGCCGAAGATCCGGGCGTCCGAGGTGACCGACGAGGGGCTCTTCTTGAACCGACGCGAGGTCCTGCGCCTCGGCGCCGTCGCCACGCTCGGCGCGGCGCTGGCCGGCTGCCCGGGGGCCGACGAGGCCGACGCCGCCGCGGGATCGGCTCCGGCCGGAGGCTCTGCCGAGCTGCGAAAGCTCTCCGGCGTGAAGCCCGCCGACGCGGCGTTTCGCGTCGACGGACCGACGACCGATCCGAAGGACGCGACCCGCTACAACAACTTCTACGAGTTCGGGACGGACAAGACCGATCCCGCCGAAAATGCCCATACGCTCCGGACCTCGCCCTGGTCCGTTCGGATCGACGGTGAGGTCGACAAGCCCGGTCGCGTCCCCCTCGAAGACATCCTCGCTGCGGCCCCGCTCGAGGAGCGCATCTACCGCTTCCGCTGCGTCGAGGCGTGGTCGATGGTGGTGCCGTGGGTGGGGATTCCGCTCGCGAAGGTGCTCGCGCGCTTCGGCCCGACCTCGAAGGCGCGCTATGTCGCGTTCGAGACGCTGGTCGATCCCGAGCAGATGCCCGGCCAGCGGCGCAACGTGATCGACTGGCCCTATCGCGAGGGGCTCCGGATCGACGAGGCGATGCATCCGCTCGCGTTCCTCGCCGTCGGCATGTACGGGCGCGTCCTGCCGAACCAGAACGGGGCCCCGATCCGGCTCGTGGTGCCCTGGAAGTACGGCTTCAAGAGCATCAAGTCGATCGTGCGCATCCACTTCGCGGCGACCCAGCCGCGCACGAGCTGGAACGATCTGCAGCCCTCGGAGTACGGGTTCTTCGCGAACGTGAATCCCGAGGTCGATCATCCTCGCTGGAGTCAGGCCCGGGAGCGGCCCTCGGCAGCTTCCGCAAGCAGGCGACGTTGCCCTTCAACGGCTACGGCGAGCAGGTCGCGGGACTCTACGCGGGCGTCGATCTGCGTCGGAACTTTTGATGAGCCGCAGGCGCTTGATGAGCCGCAGGCGCTTGATGGGCCGCAGGCGCTTGATGAGCCTCAGGCGCTTGCTGGACCGCGACCTTTGAAGGATCGACGCCGTTGAGGGGCCACCGAGCGACGGATCGTCTCCTGCGGCTCGGCGCGATCGCCGTGGCGTGTGGCCCGGCGCTCGCGCTGGCGGGGCGCTATGCGATCGAGGGGCTGGGGGCCGATCCGATCAAGGATTGGACGCACACGACCGGCAGGTGGGCGCTGCGGTTCCTGCTGATCTCGCTCGCCGTGACGCCGATCCGGCGCTTCGCGGGCCTGCGCGGGATCGCGCCGCTTCGACGCACCTTCGGCCTCGCGGCCTTCGCCTACGCCCTGGCGCATCTCCTGATCTGGTCCGTCCTCGACCTCGGCCTCGAGCCCGCGGCCCTCGTCGAAGACGTGACGGAACGCCCCTACGTGATGGCCGGCATGGCGGCCTTCGCGATTCTCGCCACCCTCGCCGCGACCTCGACCCGCGCAGCGATGAAGCGCCTCGGCGCACGCTGGGTCTCTCTCCACCGGGCCGTCTACGCCGCGGCCCTCCTCGCGCTGCTCCACTATTTCTGGCAGATCAAGGCCGACCTGCTCCCCGCCTGGATCCATGCCGCGATCCTCACGCTGCTCTTCGCGGCGCGGCTGCTCTGGCGCTTCCGGCGGCCTGCCAGCGGGACGGCCTGAGCGGGTGCGGGCGGGGCGCCGTTGGAAAGCGGCGGAGAAGCGGCGAGGCCGACGGGGCGGACGATGCCGACCGACTGCGCTTGCCGGCGGTGCGCCCCGAGCGCATTCTCCCGGCCCGGTCCGAAGCCATGCGTCGCGAGCGCGGAGAGACGATGAGCCAAGACGATTCCTCCGCGCCGATCGACGCCGCCCGGACCGAAGGGGCGGAAGAGTCCGACGTCCATCTCGTGCGCGCGGGCGACCGCGAGATCTGGCTCGTCGGGACCGCCCACGTCTCCCAGCGCTCGGTCGAGCTCGTGCGCGAGGTGATCGAGCGCGAACGGCCCGACGTCGTCTGCATCGAGCTCGACGCGGGACGCTACGAGGCGCTCTCCCAGGAGAAGCGGTTCGCGGAGCAGGATCTGCGCGAGGTCATGCGCAAGAAGCAGCTCGCCACGCTGATGCTGAACCTGATCCTCGCGTCGTACCAGCGGCGCCTCGGCCTCAAGCTCGGCGTCGCCCCGGGCAGCGAGCTGCTCGAGGCGGCGAAGGTCGCCGATCGCCTCGAGATCCCGATCGCGCTCTGCGATCGCGAGGTCCGGGTCACGCTGCGTCGGGCCTGGCAATCGATCTCGTGGTGGCAGCGGGTCCGGTTGCTCTCGGAGCTGCTCGCCAGCGTGATCGAGAGCCCCGACGTCTCGGAAGAGGACCTCGCGCGCCTGCGCAATCAGGATGTCGTCTCCGAGGTCATGAACGAGCTCGGTCGCATGATGCCCGACCTGAAGCGCGTCCTGATCGACGAGCGCGACGCCTATCTCGCCCACAAGATCCTCGAGGCGGACGGACGCCGCATCGTCGCCGTCGTCGGCGCGGGCCACGTCGAAGGCATGAAGGGCCGGCTCGAGCGCGGCGAAAAGGCGGACCTCGCCGAGATCGAGTCGATCCCGCCCGACTCCGTCGCCTGGAAGCTCGCGGGCTGGTCGGTCCCCGCCTCGATCGTGGTCGCGATCGCGTGGATCGCCCTGACCCAGGGTCCGCAGGCCGCGGGGGAGAACGTGGCGATCTGGTTCCTGGCCCACGCGGTGCCCACCGCCCTCGGCGGCCTGATCGCCCTGGGCCACCCGATGGCGATCGCTGCCGGCGCCTTCTCCTCGCCCTTCACCGCCCTCTCGCCCCTGATCGGCGCGGGCCACGTCGCGGCCTTCGCCCAGCTCTGGGCGAGCCCGCCCCTGGTCTCGGACTTCGCGACGGTCGGGGACGACCTCGCGGTCGCCCGACGCTGGTGGCAGAGCCGCCTGATGCGGATCTTCCTGGTCTTCGTGCTGACGACGATCGGGAGCAGCCTCGGGACCTGGGTCGGCGGCCTCGGCGTGCTGCGCAACCTGGTCGAGGGCGCGGGCCGGTGAACCCGCGCGCGACTCCGCGCGCGACTCGGTAAGATGGGTCGCGATGAAGTCCTACCTCGAATTGCTGAACGACGTGCTCGAGACCGGCGTCGACAAGAGCGACCGCACGGGCACCGGCACCCGCAGCGTCTTCGGCCGCATGCTGCGCATGGCCCTCGACCCGTCCGAGCCCGGCGGCGGCTTCCCGCTGCTCACGACCAAGCGGCTCCATACCAAGAGCATCCTCCACGAGCTGCTCTGGTTCGTCGCCGGCGACACGAACGCGAAGACCCTCCAGCGCGAGGGCGTCACGATCTGGGACGAGTGGGCGGACGAGAACGGCGAGCTCGGTCCGATCTACGGCGCGCAGTGGCGGCGCTGGCGCGCGGCGCCGCCCGGCGACGAGGCGGACGCGGCGACGGGGCGGCCGATGGCGGTCGAGATCGATCAGCTCGCGCGGCTCGTCGAGATGATCCGCCGCGACCGCGACTCGCGGCGGCTCGTGCTCTCGGCCTGGAACGTGGGCGAGCTCGCCGCGATGAAGCTCCCGCCCTGTCATCTGCTCGCTCAATTCAACGTCCAGCGCGAGCAACTCCACTGCCTCGTGACGATGCGCAGCTGCGACGTCTTCCTCGGCCTGCCCTTCAACGTCGCGTCCTACGCGCTGCTCACGATGATGATGGCGCAGGTGACGGATCTCGAGCCCGGCGAGCTCGTCTTCTCCCTCGGCGATACCCACGTCTATCACAACCACTTCGAGCAGGCGCGCCTGCAGCTCTCCCGCGAGCCGCGTCCGCTGCCGCGCATGACGATCAATCCCGCCGTGAAGTCGCTCTTCGACTTCCGCTACGAAGACTTCAAGCTCGAAGGCTACGACCCGCATCCGCGCATCGTGGCGCCGATCGCGGTCTAGAACCCGCGACGCCGATGCGCATCTCCCTCGTCGTCGCCGCCGCCCGCAACGGCGTCATCGGCCATGCAGGCGGCATCCCCTGGAGGCTGCCCGACGATCAGCGCTTCTTCCGCAACCTGACGAAGGGCCACTGCATCGTGATCGGCCGCAAGACCTTCGACGAGATCGGCAAGGCGCTCCCCGACCGCAAGAACCTCGTCGTGAGCCGCACTCCGCGCGTCGGCGAAGGCGGGGTCGAGTTCTTCACGACCCTCTCCGGCGCGATCGAGTGGGCCCGCGATCACGGCTTTTCCGAGTGCTTCATCGCCGGCGGAGAGGGGATCTACCGCGAAGCGCTCGAGACCGCCGACTGCGTCTACCTGACCCGCGTCGAGGCCGAGCCCGAAGGCGACACGTTCTTCCCCGCGATCGACGAATCGATCTGGATCTGCACCGAGCGGAGGCCCCACCCGATCGACGAGCGCCACGCCCACGCCTTCGCCTTCGAGCGCTGGGAGCGACGCTCCTCGCATGCGGGCGCGAGCGGGACCGGCGCCGCCGCGGAGCGCGCGTCGTGAGCGAACGAACGGGCGACTTCGGCGAGCGGCCCGCGATGCAGCCGCGGGCGTCGGTACGACCGGACACGTTGATCCGCACGATCTCCGAGTCGGGGACGATCGCCGTCAAGGCGCTCGTCGCGAGCGAGCTCGTCTGCGAGGCGCTCTCGCTGCGACCGCACGCGCCGACCGCGGGCAACGCGCTCGGCCGCGCCATGATGGGCGCGCTGCTCGTCGCGGTCGGCAGCGCCGCCGACGACGCAGACGAAGCGAACGTCGAGTCGGTGCAGGTCCAGTTCCGCGGCAACGGCCCGCTCGGGAGCCTGACGGCGATCGCCGATTCGAGAGCCCGCGTCCGGGGCACCGTCCAGCGCCCCGCGACCGACCTCGCCCACGCCGACGGCAGCCCCGACGTCGCCCGCGCCGTCGGCCTCGGCACGCTCAACGTCGTCCGCCACCGCCCGCGCTGGCGCTCGCCCTATACCGGCAGCGTCCCGCTCGTCTCCGGCGAGATCGCGGGAGACATGACGCTCTACCTGACCGAGAGCGAGCAGACCCCATCGGCGATGGGCCTCGGCGTCGCCTTCGGTCCGCAGCTCGCGGACGTCGCGGCCTGCGGCTTCCTCGTGCAGGCGTTGCCGGGCGCCTCGGACGAGGACCTCGCGCAGGTCGAGGAGAACGTCGCCGCGATGCCGCGGCTCTCGGCGCTGCTCGAGCAGGGCATCGACGCCCACGGCCTGATCGATCGCCTGCTGCTCGGCCTCGGCTCCCGCGAGCGCCACCGCATGGCGCCGCGCTTCCACTGCCCCTGCACGCGGGAGCGCGCGCTGCGCACGCTCTCTCTGCTCGAGGTCGAGGAGGTCGAGGAGCTGGTACGCCGGCGGGCGAGCCAGGAGATCGTGTGCGAGTTCTGCGGGCGCGCCTATCAGATCGAGGGCGACGAGCTGCGTCCGCTGCTCGAGGCCATGACGCGCCGCGAAGACGCCTGAGCCTGCGCGTCGCCTCGGGCGAGGCCTCCTCAGCGGGTGCTTCCTCGGGCTGGGTGCTTCCCGGACGAAGCGCTTCTCAGACGAGACATTTGGCGCGCAGCCGCTCGAGCACCGAGTCGTCGACGCCCGCGTCACGCAGATAGCCTTCCATCGAGCCGTACCGCGCACCGATCTCCGCGACGACCTTCTCCATCGTCTCCGGCTTCGCGTGGAGCGTGTCCTCGGGCATGTGACGCAGCGCGTCTTCGTAGCCCTTCATGCTCATGACGCGGGCGATGATCGCGTCGATGCGCTCGGCCGACAGGGCGTAGTCGGCGACGATCAGATCGTCGGGCACACCGAGCGCACCGAGCAGCACGGCCGAGATGACGCCGGTGCGGTCCTTGCCCGCGGCGCAGTGGTAGACGGCGCCACCGCGGGCCGCGGCGAGGATGCGGACCACGTTCGCGATCTTCTTCTGGCCGACGAACATGAGGCCCAGGTAGCGCTCGCCGAGGCTCATGTTGGTCGGCGCCGAGCGGTTGCCCGACTGGGGGTCGCCGTCGAAGAGCGGCGTGTGGTGAAACGCAATCGCTTCGCGGCCGAGCGGACCGCGACCTTCGGCGTCCAGCTCGTAGGTCGAGCGCAGGTCGACGATGTCCGAGAGGCCGATGGCTGTGAGCTGACTCACATCCGCCGGCGTCAGCGCATGCAATGCGTCGCTGCGAAACAGCGTGCGCCAGCGGATCGAACGTCCATCGGACGTCGGGTAGCCGCCGAGATCCCGGAAATTCACGCAACCGTCGAGCTCGATTCGTCGTTCCACGGCGCGGGAGTCTAGCCCCGGCTGCTCGCGTCACCACGTTCCGGTGCGAAGAAGTTGGAAGAGCGGCTCAGCTTCGCGCAGAGATCGACGTGAACTGCAGTCCGATGAGCGGTGACGAGCGCGATCTCGCTGTATGATGCAGCCGCCGCTTGGAACGGGGGGGAAATGACCGAGTCGGCGTACTCATCGATTCGAGGCGCGGAGATCTCCGAAAGATCGACCGAGCTGGTGCTGCCGAGCAGCGCCGCAGCGGCCGCCCTCGACGATTCCCCGATCGTCGAAGACGCTTCCTCGCGTGCGAATTTTTCCGGCGCAGAAAATTTCGACGCGTCCTCCAATGCGTCCCCCAATCTTCCCACGAACCCGGCCACCAACGCGGCTCCCTCCCGCGCGGCGACGGGCGGCTGGCGGACGGCCGGGCTAGCCGGTGGGACTGGATCGAGCACGGACGCCGAGATCGCCGACGAGGCGAGGGATATCCGCGAGGCGAGGTCGAGCATGAACGACTACGACTCGCCGATCGCCGCGTCGCCTTCGGAAGGCACGGCTTCCCTCGAGCGCGGCAGGACGGAAGCGACGTTCGATGCGAAGGCCCAGTCTGCGGCGGACGCGGTGACGGAACCCGAGCGGCGCCCGATCGAGGCTGATCGCGGCCAGGCGCTTCCCGGCGATCGTGGCCCGCGCGAGGGCGCGGTTGGCCATCCCCAGCGACCTTCGTTCTGGAGACGAATCGCCCTCGGTCGGCGGAGTCAGGCATTGCGCGCGGCGCAGCAGGAAGGCGAGACGACGATGACGGCGAGCGCAGCGACGGTGCCGGGATCCGAAGGTCGATCGAGTGAGCTGCGCACGACGCCCGTCGTCCAGCGCCTCGTGGCGAATCGCGATGCGGGTCGGGACGACAATGCCCTCGCCGCCCGAGCGAACGAGGCGGTCGAGCGACGGATCGTCGAGCCTCTCCTCCAGGCTCTCGTCTCGGTCGAGGCCAAGCTCGAGCGAAGCCATGTGGACCTCGTCGGCCGATCGGATCAGGTCGAGCAACGCCTGACCCAGCTCTGGGACATCGAGGAGCAGCTCGGGGGCCTCGGCGAGCTCCAGGAGTCCGTCCTCCACGTCACCGAGCAGCAGCGGCGCCTCGAGGCCGCCCTCGTCGCCCAGACCCGGATCCTGCGATGGCTGGTGGGCGGCATCATCCTGTCCCTCGCCGTGGCCGCCTTCTCGGTCGCCTTCTTCCTCCGCGTCGCCCGCTGAGCCCGGCCGGGTCCCCGGCTCGAGGCTCGCCCTGCCTGCCCGCTCCCTCCTCCGGCAGGGCGCGTGCATCTCCGCGCGGCCTTCATCGACCGCATCTCCCCTTCCCGCTTGACAGGGCACCTAGCGTTCATCAGTGTATCCGCATATTCGGATGTCGATGGGAATCCGAGCTGCCGATGAGCCCGGGCAGACCGTCGGTCGCCCTTCCCCCGTTCCGATCAAACCGAAAGCCCCCTCTCCAGGAGACCCCCTTTCCATGAGCCAGACCTCCGCGAACCCGAAATCGGCGAGCCCGGACGCCATCCCGCCCTTCAAGGTCGCCGACCTCGCCCTCGCCGAATGGGGCCGCAAGGAGATCGAGCTCGCCGAGCACGAGATGCCCGGGCTCATGTCGCTGCGGGCGCGCTTCGGCGCCGCCCAGCCGCTGCGCGGCGTCAAGATCATGGGCAGCCTCCACATGACGATCCAGACGGCCGTCCTGATCGAGACCCTGACCCACCTCGGCGCCGACGTGCGCTGGGTCTCCTGCAACATCTTCTCGACCCAGGACCACGCCGCCGCGGCCGTCGTCGTGGGCAAGCACGGCACGCCCGCCAACCCGAAGGGCACGCCCGTCTACGCCTGGAAGGGCGAGACGCTCGAGGAGTACTGGTGGTGCACCGACATGGCGCTCTGCTGGCCCGACGGCTCGGGCCCGACGCTGATCGTCGACGACGGCGGCGACGCGACGTTGCTCATCCACAAGGGCGTCGAGTTCGAGAAGGCCGACAAGATCCCGGACCACAACCCCGAGACCGACTCCGAGGAGTGGGGCGTCATTCTCGAGCTGCTGCGCAAGATCAAGAAGGCCGACAACCGCCGCTGGCACCGCACCGCCGAGGGCTGCCGCGGCGTCTCCGAGGAGACGACGACCGGCGTCGCCCGCCTCTACCAGATGGAGAAGAACGGCCAGCTCCTCTTCCCCGCGATCAACGTCAACGACTCGGTCACGAAGTCGAAGTTCGACAACGTCTACGGCTGCCGCCACTCGCTGCCCGATGGCCTGATGCGCGCGAGCGACGTCATGCTCGGCGGCAAGGTCGCCGTCGTCTGCGGCTTCGGCGAGGTCGGCAAGGGCTCGGCCGAGAGTCTCCGGGGCCAGGGCTGCCGCGTCGTCGTGACCGAGATCGACCCGATCTGCGCGCTGCAGGCGGCGATGCAGGGCTACGAGGTCAACACCCTCGAGGACGTCCTCGAGAAGGCCGACATCTTCATCACCGCGACGGGCAACTTCAACATCATCACCGCCGACCACATGGCGCGGATGAAGGACAAGGCGATCGTCGGCAACATCGGCCACTTCGACAACGAGATCGACATGGCCGGCCTCAAGAAGGTCCCCGGCATCCAGAAGATCAACATCAAGCCGCAGTACGACGAGTGGCGCTTCCCGGACGGGCATAGCGTCCTGATCCTCGCGGAAGGCCGGCTGCTCAACCTCGGCTGCGCGACGGGTCATCCGTCCTTCGTGATGTCGGCCTCGTTCACGAACCAGGTGCTCGCCCAGCTCGAGCTCCACACGAACGGCTCGAAGTACGAGAAGCGCGTCTACGTGCTGCCGAAGAAGCTCGACGAGGAGGTCGCGCGCCTGCATCTCGACAAGCTCGGGGTCAAGCTGACCCAGCTCTCGTCGGCGCAGGCGGCCTATCTCGACATCGACGTCGAGGGTCCGTACAAGCCGGATCACTACCGCTATTAGGCGACCGCCACGCGGCCCCGGCGCGCGGGTCCCTTCCGGGGCCGCGCCGGGGCCCGCGGCTCGGCGGGGGCGACGCGGGGGGCGCGCGTGTTCGAGACGTTGATCGGGCTCGGGATCGTCACGCTCTTCTGCGTGCTCGCCTGGGCGGCGAAGGCCTCGGCCGAGGCGCTGCTCGTGGGCGGCCTCGGCCTGGCTGCCCTCGGCTTCGCCTACGGCATCCCGACCGCCCTCGTCTATCACTGGCTGCTCCACCGCTCGCTCACCCGCGCGGGTCGACTGCCCGAGCGGTGGTGGCTCTCGCCGACCGCCCACCACGAGAAGCTGCCGATCGAAGACCGTCCGCGGGTGCTGCTCTGGGCCGCGATCGGCGGCTCGGGCTTCCTCGTCGTCGTGCTGGGCATCCTGCTGACCTCCCTCGGCCTGTGGCGGGCCAGGGCCGCGTGAGCGATCCGGAGCCCTGCGATGGCGCCGGGTCGGCGGATCCGTCGTGGACGAGCGCACGGCTCGAGGCGCGCCTCGGCGCCTTCGGTGCGCGACTCGCCCTGCAGCGACCGCCGCTGTGTCCCGAGCTCGAGCTCTGGCTGATGAGCGGCGACGTCGATCTCGAGGCGGGCTGTCGCGAGCTCGTGGAGGGCGAGGCCCCGCCCTTCTGGGCCTTCTGCTGGGGCTCCGGGCAGGCCCTCGCGCGCTTCCTGCTCGACCGGCCCGAGTGGGTCCGCGGGCGGCGGATCGTCGATCTCGGGACGGGCTCGGGGGTGGCCGCGATCGCGGCGGCGCGGGCCGGTGCGCAGCGCGTCTTCGCCGTCGACATCGACCCGACGGCCCGGCGCGCGGCGCGGCTGAACGCCGCCCACAACGGCGTGTCGATCGAGACGGGCGAGACGGTGCCCGACGACTTCGATCTGCTGCTCGCGGCGGACGTCCTCTACGAGACCGGGCTGCGCGGCTTCGTCTTCGACGTGGCGAGGCGCCGGGCGCCCTGCCTGCTCGCCGATCCGCGGCGCACCGGTACGCCCCCGGTCGACTTCCCGGTCCTCGCCCGATTCGACGCGCGCACGCTTCCCGACGTCGACTCCCCGCGCGACGCCGTCTTCCTCCACGCCCTGCCCCGCCTCGAAGGGACGCCCCTGCGCTAGGCTCGCGCGCCGGGAATCCAGCTGCCTTCGAAGCCGCCGTCGGGCCGCGCGACGCGATGCGGCGATGCGACGGGCCGGCGCGTTGGCGGAGCTCACGATGAAGACCATGGCCATCCAGGTTCGCGCCGTCGGCGGACCCGACGTGCTCGTCCCGACCGAGCTCGAGCTCGCTGATCCCGGTCCGGGTCAGGCGCGCCTTCGCGTCGAGCGGATCGGCGTCAACTTCATCGATACCTACCACCGAACCGGCCACTACCCCCTCCCGCTCCCCTTCGTCCCGGGCGTCGAGGCCGCGGGCGTGGTCGAGGCGATCGGCGAGGGTGTGCGCGAGGTCGCGGTCGGCGAGCGCGCGGCCTTCGCGATGGTGCCGGGAAGCTACGCCGAAGCATGTCTCGTCCCCGCCGCGAAGCTCGTCCGGCTGCCCGCCGGGCTCTCGGTCGAGCTCGCCGCGGCGAGCCTGCTCCAGGGCATGACGGCCCACTACCTGACCCACGGCGTGCGCACGACGCGCCCGGGCGATACGGCCCTCGTCCACGCCGCCGCGGGCGGAACCGGCGGGCTGCTCGTCCAGACGCTCAAGGCGGCGGGGGCGCGGGTGATCGCGACCTGCTCGAGCGAGGCGAAGGCCGAGCTCGCCCGGGCCGCGGGCGCCGACGAGGTCGTGCTCTACGGACGCGAGGATTTCCGCGCGCGGGCGCGGGCCTTCGGCGATGGCCGGGGCGTCGACGTCGTCTACGACTCGGTGGGCCAGTCGACCTTCGAGGGGAGCCTCGGCTCGCTGCGGCCGCGGGGGCTGCTGTGTCTGTTCGGTCAGTCGAGCGGCGCGGTCGCGCCCTTCGATCTCGCGCGGCTCTCGAACGCGGGCTCGCTCTTCGTGACCCGCCCCGGCCTCGCCCACTACGTCGCGACGCGTGCCGAGCTCGAGGAGCGGGCGGGCTGGGTCTTCGAGAGCCTCGCGACCGGCCGCTTGAAGCAGTCGATCGGCGGCCGCCATCCGCTGCGCGAGGCGGCGCGCGCCCATCGCGATCTCGAGGGGCGCGGCACGACGGGCAAGCTCGTGCTCGTACCGTCGTGATGGACGCACTGCCTTCGATGCACGCGATGCACGCGATGCACGGAACGCGAGCGACGCATGGACGAGCCGACGGGAGATCCCCCGCGTGAAGCTCGACCTCTCGACCCTCTTCCCGTTTCTCGCCGCCGCGACCTGGCTCGCCGTCCCGCTCTATGCGGCGGTCGCACGCGGTCGCTTCTACGCGATCTTCAGCGCGATCCTGCTCTCCTTCGCGCTGCCCGGCGCGCTCGTGCTCCACGCGCGGCTGCGCGAGGTCGTGCCGTCGCTCGCCGTGGTCCCGATCGACGTGCTCTTCGCCTGTTCGATGGCGGCGGCCGGGCTGCAATTCGCCCATCTCGTGCGCGCGCGCATGCGCAGCAGCGCGTTTCGCTGGCTCGTTTCGGTGCCCGGTCAGACGTTCATCGCGGGCGGTCTGCTGTCGGGACCCTGGGTCCTCGCGCTGCTTCCGTTTCGCTGGCTGTTCGGCGCCCTCGATTGGCACGGAGCGCTCGTCGCGCTCACGGCCGTCGAGGCGATTCCGCTCGGCCTCGCCGTCGCGTCGGTGCTGACCTCGATCGGGGCGCGGCCCGAGACGGTGCGCATCGCGCTCTCGCGCGAGGGGCCGAAGACCTTCGGACGCGTCCCGGTCGAGCGCGTCCGCCGCCGCTCGCCGATCGCCGCGACGGTCGCGCCCTCGCCCCGGCGACCGCTGCGCATCGTGCAGCTGACCGACACCCATCTCGGCCCCTGGCAGAGCGTCGCGCGGCTGCGCCGCCGCGTAGCGCATCTGGTCGCCCGCGAACCGGATCTGATCGCCCTGACCGGCGACTACCTGACGATGGAGAGCATGGGGACACCGGGCTGCCTCGTCCGCGCGCTCGAGCCCCTCGCGCCGTATGCCGACCGCTGCGTCGCGATCTTCGGCAACCACGACCACGAGGCCCCGGAGCACGTGCGGGACGCGATGCGGCAGCTCGGGATCCGTCTGCTGATCGACGACGAGGCCTGCTTCGCGACGGCGGCGGGGCCGGTGCAGGTGATCGGGTCCGACTACCTGAGCGAACAGCACGCCGAGCGGCTGGCCGCGCTCCTCGGCCGCCATCCGCGGCGCGCGGACCATCTGCGCCTGCTCCTGCTCCACGACCCGAGCGGCTTCCACGCGCTGCCCGACGACGACGTCGACCTCGTCCTCTCGGGCCATACCCACGGCGGTCAGGTCGGTCTGGTCTCGCTGGGTCTCGACTGGACGGTCCTGTCGCGGACGCGCTGGCCCGATCAGGGCCTCTTCGCACGCGGCGCCTCGCGGCTCTACGTCCACCGCGGCACCGGCTTCTACGGCTTCCCGCTCCGCGTCGGCGTCCCCGCCGAGCACTCGCTGCTCGAGATCGAGGGCCATTGACGGAGCGCCCGCGTGCCGGCGCGGCGTACGGCCACCGTCAGCGAGCCGCCTACCAGACGGTGCGGCCGCCGTCGATCACGTGCTCGTGGCCCGTGATGAAGGTCGACTGATCCGAGAGCAGGAACATCACGAGGCCCGAGATCTCGTCGCGCCGACCCGGTCGGCGCAGCGGCTGGGCCTGGAACATGGTGTCGAACTCGGACTCCGGGACGAGGAACATGCCCGTGCCTTCGACGGCGCCCGGATGGACCGTGTTCACGCGGATGTTCCACTGGCCGAGCTCGTGGGCGGCGACCTTCGAGAGGCCGCGCACGGCCCATTTCGAGGCGCCGTAGGCGCCGTGCTCCGGGATGCCGCGGGTCCCCGCGATCGACGAGAGATTCACGATCGAGCCACCGCCGGCCTGGCGCATCGCCGGCACGACCGCGCGCATCCCGAGCCAGGTCCCGATGACGTTCACGTCGAGCATCTTGCGGAAGCGCTCGCGGTCCTCGTCGACGACGGGCTTGGTCCACCAGATCGCCGCGTTGTTGACGAGTCCGTCGATCCCGCCGAACTGCTTGTTCGCCGCGCCGACGACGCGCTCCCAGTCGGACTCCTTCGTCACGTCCTGATCGACGAAGTGCGCGTTCTTTCCGAGCTCGCTCGCGAGCTTCTGACCGGCCTCGCCCTGGAGGTCGGTCAGGACGACGCGGGCCCCGGCCTCGACGAAGAGCCGGGCATGGACGGCGCCCATGCCCTGTGCGGCGCCGGTGATGATGATGCGCTTGCCCTCGAGCTGTCCCATCGCGATTCCTCCTGCGGTGTCTCGCACTCTAGCAAGCACGGGCCCCGCGCCACGTGACGCCATGCCGGCGCCGCGGCTCCGTTCACGTCGACGCGGTGGGTCCGCTCCGGGCGACGAGCCCGTCGACCGGATCCCAGGAGAGCAGCACGTCGTCGGTCGACACCCGCGCCCAGCCGAAGTTCGCGACGAGCTCGCTGGGGCGGCAGTGTGTCCCGACCGGCACGAGGCCGACGGCGCTCGCGATCAGGCCGCAGAGCGCCTCTGCGTCGAGACCCTCACGCAGGGCGTCGATCGAGACGGCGCCGTGGAGCTTCGAGAGCTTGTCGCCGCTTCGCTCGAGGAAGAGGGCGTGGTGGCGATAGACGGGCGTCGGGAGGCCGAGCAGATGCTGGAGCGCGACCTGGAGCGTCGTCGACGGCGCGAGATCCCGGCCGCGGACGACGCGGACGACGCCGAGCGCCGCATCGTCGAGCACCGAGACGAAATGATAGGCGTAGGCCCCGTCGCGCCGGCGAAGCAGCGGATCGCCGAAGATCGAAGCCGCATCCCCCGAAAGCTCGAGGCCGCTCTCGTCGAGGACCGGCACGAAGCCCGGCTCGAGCCGAAGTCGCAAGGGGTCCGGGGTGGCGCGCCAATTCCCCGAGGCGACGACGCGCGCCCGGCAATGGCCCGGATATCGGAAGCTCCCATCCGGGGCGAGCGCCCCGCCCTCGCGGATCCGCGCGCGGCTGCAGTCGCAGGCATAGACGCGCCCGGCGCGGACGAGCGATTCGAGCACGGCTTCGTGGCGCGCCCGCGCCTCCGACTGCCGCTGCGTCGCGTCCCAGTCGAGGCCGAGCCAGGCGAGATCGCGCACCATCGCGTCGACGAATCCCGGCTTCGAGCGCTCCCGGTCGAGATCCTCGAGGCGCAGCGCGACGGCGAGCCCGCGCGAGCGCGCGTCGAGCCAGCAGAGCAGCGCCGCGAGCAGCGTCCCGGGATGGGCCGGACCCGTGGTCGACGGCGCGAATCGGCCGAAGCTCCGCTCGGACTGCAACGCTTCCACTCCCATCGTTCCGCCGGTGCGCGTCCCGCGCCGCCACCCAAGCCTAACACGGATGCTCCGGCTCCGAAGCCCGCATCGCCGACCGAATCCGCTCCACGCTCGCGGGAGCCGACCCGAAGAAACGGGCATGCTGGACACCGTCTACGAACCGGGCATCATGGGGCGGCGGATCGGCGTGCGCATCGGACCGCGGAGCCTCGCCCCCCGCGTCCTCGAGGCGCTGCGCGCCCTCGGCTACACGATGATCGATTTCGATTCCGAGCGCGTCGCCGCCTCGACGCGCGAGAGCTGTCGGCTCTGGCTCGTCGACCAGGATCGTTTGCCCGAGCTGCCCGGCCCGGAGGAGGCCGCCGACCGGCGGATCCTGCTCGTCGCCTCGCCCCGGGCCGGCATCTGCGAGGATCCGCGGATCTTCGCGACGACGCGGCGGCCGGCGCGCCTCGGCGCCGTCTACGAGATGATCCAGTCGGCCCTCGAGAGCACGCCGCGCAGCGCCCCGCGCGTGCGGACCCAGCTCTCGGCACGCTGCATCCGCGGCGAGCAGCGCTCGATCGGTGCGTTGCTCTCGCTCTCCGAAGGCGGCTGCCTGCTGCGGTCCGCAGAGCGCCTGAGCCGGGGCACCCGCGTCCGCCTGCAGTTCGCGCTCCCGAGCTTCGGGCTGGTCTCGACGCAGGCCGAATGTCGTTATGCGCGGGAGACCGACGCGGGGCTCGCGTTCGCGGACTCCGGCAGCGACCTCCGGCATACGATCGCGCATTTCGTGACGGCCCAGCTCGCCGCGGGCGAGTCGGCGGCCCGGCGGGAACGATCGGGAGAGGAGCCCTCTCGGCCTGATCCGAGCCGACGCCCGTCGCGACCGTCGGCCGCGCCGATCTACGCGCCGAACATCGCGTCGACGACCGACCGACCGATCGCTTCGCCCACGCGATCGAGTCACCCCTCGTCCGCGGACGGGCCCGACCGCAGCGCCTCGCCCGCAAACCAGCGTCCCCGGAACATCACGCGCTCCGGATCGCGCAGCCTCGCGAGATCCGCCGTCGGATCACCCCGCAGCACGACCAGATCCGCCGAGAGGCCCACCGCGATGCGCCCCGTCTCGCGCGCCACGCCGAGCGCCTCCGCCGCATCGACCGTCGCCGCGCGCAGGACCTCGACCGGCCGCATCGAGGCGTAGGCCGCGAGCCCTTCGAGCCCGCCCGCGAGCGCATCGTGGAAGACGCCGGGGATGCCCGCGTCCGTCGACGCGACGAATCGCACCCCGCGCTCGCGCTGACGCCCGAGACAGCTCGACATGCGGCGGAAGAAGTCCGTGGGCTCCCCGGCTGTGTCCCGGATCCGCCGCAGCCAGCCCGCGTTCACCGTCGGCGAGACCCAGACCTCCCGCGCCGCGAGCTCGCGGGCGAGCGCGTCGTCCCACGCGGTCCCGAAGCCCCCGGGACCTGCGAAGGAGGCGTGCTCGATCGTCCGAACTCCGGCGCGCAGCGCCGCCGCAATGCCCTCCGTTCCATGGCAATGCGCGGCGACCGGGCGACCGGCGCGGTTCGCCGCGGCGACGACCGCCGCGAGCGCGACCGCGTCGAATTGCGTGTCGCTCGGGCGGCTGCCCGGCGTGAAGACGCCACCCGTCGCCATCAGCTTGATCCAGTCGCTGCCGGCCTCGACCTGGCGCGCGACCACCGCATCGATCTCCCGCTCCGTCGAGGCGATGCCGCCCCAGAACGCACAATGACCGTCGGGCGTCGTGATCGGCTGACCACAACAGAGCAGGCGGGGGCCCGTCCACTCGCCGGCGTCGATCGCCCGGCGCAGCGCGTGCTCGCGGAACGCGCCACCACCGCAATCGCGCGCGGTCGTGATCCCCTGGGCGAGCATCGCCCGCGCACGGACGCGCATCGCGCCCTCGCGTTCGTCGTCGGGGATCGCGAGCTGCTCGGCGGGCGTCGAGAGGGTCGGATCGAGCTCGAGATGGACATGGGCATCGATCAGACCGGGAATCACGAAGCGGCCGGTGAGATCGATCACTTCCGTCGGACCCGGCGACTCGAGCGCCGGCGGGCCGAGCGCGAGGATGCGGCCGTCGCGGACGCGCAGCGGGACGGGCTCCGGGTCGAGCGCATCGCGATCCCCCCGGAACAGGCGCGCTCCGATCATCAGAAAATCGTGTGATTCCAAAGATTCGGCTCCAAAACCGCGGGGGACGAGGTCGCGGGCGTTGCGCTCGTTTCGATCTTGGGCATTCTCCCTCGGCGGTCCGATCGATTCCAGCGGGCTGACCGCCAGGAACGCATCCGGATGCGACCCCGCCGTCGATCGTGGGGCGCCCGCATGCAGACAAGAACGTTCAATCGCGAATCGCGACTCAGGAAGGACGCCTCTTACGATGTCGGACAATGAAGTGTTGGTCGTCGCCTCCAAGATCAAGGCCTACATCAAGGACAAGGGGGACATGAAGACCTCCGCCAACGTGTTGGAAGTCCTGTCGGATCGCCTGCGCGCCCTGTGCGACCGCGCGATCGAGAGTGCCCGCAGCGACGGGCGCAAGACGGTGCTCGACCGCGACTTCAGCTGAACACGAACGTTTCGCCGCCCGACGGGATGAACAGCGAATCGAACGACGCGCCGCCGATGTCGACCTCCGTCGCGTCGAGTTCCGACGTGGGTCGGATGCGAAGCGTCAACGAGGACAGCTGTGACAGCTACGTACGCCCGGACGGCGCGCGTCTGCTCGTCGTGGCGGACGGCATGGGCGGGCATCGCGGCGGGGCCACCGCGAGCCGCGAAGCGGTCGCGGCGATCGGCGAGACCTTCGAGCAGCGCTTCGGCGATGGGGCCTCGCCGGATCCCGGTGAGACGCTCGTCGAGGCGATCGAGCAGGCGAATGCCCGGATCCATGCCCTCTCGCGGCAGGATCCGGAGCTCGCCGGCATGGGGACGACCGTCGTCGCCCTGCTGCTCGACCGCGCCGGGCGCGCGGCGATCGCCCACGTCGGCGACAGCCGCTGCTACCGCTTCCGCGACCGCCGCCTCGAGCCGCTCACCGTCGACCACAGCGTCGTCGCCGAGATGCTCCGCCGCGGCGTGCTCACGGCCGAGGAGGCAGCGAACCATCCCCGCCGCAACGAGATCCTGCGCTCGGTCGGCGTGCTGCGCGACGTCGACGTCGAGCTGACCCCGCTCGAGCTCGCGCCGGGCGACTGGATCCTGCTCTGCTCGGACGGGCTCTGCGGCGTCGTCTCCGACGCCGAGATCGACCTCGTGCTCGCGAACGCGAGCAGCCCCGAGGCGGCGGTCGAGGACCTGATCCGCCTCGCCAACGACAGTGGTGGCCCCGACAACGTGACGGTCCAGATCCTCGCGGTGGGGGACGACTGGCGGGCCGATCCGAACGCGCCGCCGCTGGCGTGGTCGGGACGCGCTGCGGCCGGCGGGTCGGGGAGCACGTCGCCCGGTGGGAGCGGGGCGGCTTCCGTCCGCTCGGGCGCGGCGGACGACGGGACGCGCCTCGGCGAAGTCGGCGCCCCGCATCGGAGCGTCTCGGCCGAGCCCGGACCCGCGCGGCGCGCCGTCCTGAAACGGGCGCTCTTCCTGGCCGCGCTCGCCGCCCTCGCCTGGTGGCTGCTCGGGGGACGTTAGGTCGTCGATGCATCCGAGCGTCGGATGGGGCCGGCCCGCGCCCGCGAGCGCGACGGCCCGACCGGATCAGGTCGTCGGCTCCCCGTCGAACGCGATGCGCACCGCGACCTGGCCCGGCCTCCGCGCCGGATCGAAGGCGATCGCGAGCAGCTCGTCTGCGACGAAGACGGGGTCGTTGAAGGCGCCCGTCTGCTTTCGCCGCACGAAGCGCTCCCGCTCGGGGAAGTCGCTCTCGCGGGACGCGCGGATCTGGGCCTGCATCGCCGTATCGACGACCCCGGGCGCGACGGAGTAGGCGCGCAGCCCGTGATCCGCCTCCTCTGCGGCGACGACCTCGGTCAGCCGCTCGAGCCCGGACTTCCCCGCGCAGTAGGCGCCCCAGCCCGCATAGGGCTTCCAGGCGGCGCCGGACGACATGTTGACGAGGACGCCGCCCCGCCCGGCGCGCCGGAGATGGCGTACATAACAGCGCGTCCCGATGAAGACGCCGACGAGGTTCGTATCGACGTGGTCCCGGAACTCGGCGACCGACACCTCCCGGATCGGGCGGATCGGCTCGAGGACCCCCGCATTGTTGATCCAGAGATCGACGGTGCCGAAGCGCGCCTCGATCTCCGCCGTCAGCGCCTCGAAGGCCCCGGCGTCCCGGACGTCGAGCCGCCGCGAGAGGACGTTCGCGCTCTCCGGGAGCACCGGCTCGCCCCGTGCACACAGCGCGAGGCGCATCCCCATCTGCGCGAAGCGCACGGCGAGCGCCGCCCCGATCCCCCGGCTCGCCCCGCTCACGAACGCGACCTTCCCCTCGAGCGACGGCATGGCCAAGCGACGACTCCCCTCGTACGGGGCCCGGATCGGGTCCGCGAGCGGCGAGGAGGATACCCTCGGGCCGGCGCGGCGCCGCGCCGCGCCGTAGCGCGCCCGGCCACGCTGGCCGCGCTGGCCGCGCCCGTCCCTCGCCTGCCGGGATCGCGGATCCACGCTCCGATCCCCTACTCTCGGCGACCGCATGCCCCCCGCCAAGAACCGTCCGAACCCCGCCCCGAAGTCCACCCGCGCCGATCGCGGGACCCGCTCCGAACGTCCGGTCGGCGAGCTCGACCACATCGAGATCCGCGGCGCCCGCGAGCACAACCTCAAGTCGATCGACGTCGACATCCCGAAGAAGAAGCTCGTCGTCATGACGGGCGTCTCGGGCTCGGGCAAGTCGTCCCTCGCCTTCGACACCCTCTACGCCGAGGGCCAGCGCCGCTACGTCGAGAGCCTCTCGGCCTACGCGCGCCAGTTCCTCGGCCAGATGGAGAAGCCGCGCTACGACACGATCCGCGGCCTCTCGCCGACGATCTCGATCGAGCAGAAGACGACCGGCAACAACCCGCGCTCGACGGTCGGCACGATCACCGAGATCTCCGACTACCTCCGCGTCCTCTGGGCCCGCACCGGCCGCCAGCACTGCCACGTCTGCGGCGCCCGCGTCGAGAGCCAGAGCGCCGAGCAGATCGCGCGGACCCTCGAGCGCCTGCCCGAAGGCACCCGCGTCGTCCTGCTCGCGCCGCTGCTCGTCAATCGCAAGGGCGAGCACCGCGAGCTGATCGACGAGGCCCGCCGCGCCGGCTGGACGCGCCTGCGCGTCGACGGCGCGCTCGTCGAGACCGAAGGGCTCACGCATCTCGACAAGCGCAAGAAGCACGACGTCGAGGCGGTGATCGACCGGATCGTCGCGAAGCCCGGCATCCGCGGCCGGCTCAACGAGTCGGTCGAGACGGCGCTTCGGATCGGCAAGGGCCAGATCGTCGCCGCGATCGACGGCGAGGGCGATCGCACGTTCTCGGAGAAGGCGGCCTGCGCGAAATGCCAGATCTCGTTCCCGGAGCTCACGCCCCAGGCCTTCTCGTTCAACAGTCCCCAGGGCATGTGCAGCGACTGCAACGGTCTCGGCACGCGCTTCGAGATCGATCCGGCCCTCGTCGTGCCGGACGAGTCGCTCTCGATCGACGGCGGCGCGGTCAAGCCGTGGGGCGAGAACGTCTCCGAGAAGGAGGGCTTTAGCTCGGGCTTCCGCAAGCAGATCCTGGCCCAGCTCGGCATTCCCTCGGACAAGCCCTGGAAGAAGCTCTCCGAGAAGCAGCGCAGCGAGATCCTCCACGGGACGGACGAGCGCCGCTTCCGCGTCAAGTGGAAGAGCAAGGAGGGCAGCGGCGGCCAGTTCGACACGACCTGGGAGGGCCTGATCCCCCAGCTCATGCGCCGCTTCAAGGACACGCAGTCCGAGAGCATGAAGGCCTGGTACGCGAAGTACATGTCGAATACCGACTGCACGACCTGCCGCGGCACCCGCCTGCGCGCCGAGAGCGCCGCCGTCCGCGTCGCGAACACGACGCTGGTCGAGATCTCCGCGCTGACCGTCGACGCCGCCCGCGCGTTCTTCGACGGGATCGAGCTCTCGGGCGCCGACCGCGAGATCGCCGCCGAGGTCCTGAAGGAGATCCGCGCGCGCCTCGACTTCCTCGCGGCCGTCGGCCTCGGCTACCTGTCGCTCGACCGCGCCGGCCCCTCGCTCTCGGGCGGCGAGTCGCAGCGCATCCGCCTCGCCTCCCAGGTCGGCTCGGACCTGACCGGCGTCATCTACATCCTCGACGAGCCCTCGATCGGCCTGCATCCCCGCGACAACCGCCGCCTGCTCGACACCCTCTTCCGCATGCGCGACATCGGGAACACCGTCGTCGTCGTCGAGCACGACGAGGAGACGATCCGCGCCGCCGACCACGTGATCGATTTCGGCGTCGGGGCAGGCGTCGCCGGCGGCCACGTCGTCCACGCCGGCACGCCCGAGAGCCTCGAGCGCTGCGAGCCGTCGCTGACGGGCGCCTATCTCTCCGGGCGCCGGCGCGTCGAGATCCCGGGCGAGCGCCGCATCGCGAAGGGGAGCCTCAAGATCCACGGCGCGCGGGAGAACAACCTGCGCGACGTCGACGTCGAGGTTCCGCTCGGGGTGCTCGTCGCGGTGACCGGCGTGTCGGGGGCGGGCAAGTCGACGCTCGTCAACGACATCCTGTTCCCCGCCGCGTCTCGCGCGCTGAACGGCAGCAGCGCGCGGGTCGGGCGCCATCGCCAGGTCTCGGGGCTCGGCCAGCTCGACAAGGTGATCGACATCGACCAGCGCCCGATCGGGCGCACGCCGCGCAGCAATCCTGCGACCTACATCAAGGTCTTCGACGAGATCCGCAACTTCTTCGCCGAGCTCCCCGAGAGCCGCGTCCACGGCTACAAGCCCGGCCGCTTCTCCTTCAACGTGAAGGGCGGGCGCTGCGAGTCCTGCGAGGGCGACGGCGTCCGCCAGATCGAGATGCACTTCCTCGCCGACGTCTTCGTGCGCTGCGAGGCGTGTCAGGGCAAGCGCTTCAACGAGGCGACGCTCGAGGTCCGCTTCAAGGGCAAGTCGATCGCCGACGTCCTCGATCTCACGATCGCCGAGGCGCTCGAGCTCTTCGCCGCGCATCCGAAGATCCGCGAGCCGCTCTCGCTGCTCGAGCGCGTCGGCCTCGACTACATCCATCTCGGCCAGCCCTCGCCGACGCTCTCGGGCGGCGAGGCCCAGCGCATCAAGCTCGCCCGCGAGCTCTCGAAGCGCGCGACCGGCCGGACGCTCTACATCCTCGACGAGCCGACGACGGGGCTCCATTTCGAGGACGTGCGCAAGCTGCTCTCCGTCCTCGACGAGCTCGTCTCGGCGGGCAACAGCGTCGTCGTGATCGAGCACAACCTCGACGTCATCAAGACCGCCGACTGGCTGATCGACGTCGGGCCCGAGGGCGGGCCGGCGGGCGGCGAGATCGTGGCCTGCGGTACACCCGAGGACGTCGCACGGGTCGCCGCGTCCCATACCGGTCGCAGCCTCGCCCCGCTCCTCTCCCCGCTCCTCGGCACGCGAGCGGCAGGCGCGGCGCGCCCGGGACCTAACGCTGGTCCGGCGCGCCGGGCGAGGTCTCGGGATCGCGCCTGAGACGGCGTCCGCCGAGCGCGATCCGACCGACCGGGACGGATGAACCGGATGGTGTCCATCGGTTTCTGCACGACGCGCACGACCCGGTGGCGAGCCGGGGCGGTAGTGTATGTTCCGGCCGTTTTCGGGTCCCTGGCCAGCACGTCCATTCACGGCGCCCCGCACGCGGCGCCGCATACGAGGGCACGATGATCTCTTTCATGCTTCATCCGACGATTCGAACGAGCGGCGCGGCGAAGGTGGCCGGCCTGATCGCGCTGATCGGCCTTTCGCTCGCGCTCGCCAGCGCGGCAGGGGCCCAGACGGGCGCGCCGAAGACGGACGACGAGAAGGCCTTCTACGCGATCGGGACGGCGCTCGCCGGCAACCTCCAGCAGTTCAAGCCGATCAGCGACCGCGAGCTCGAGCTCGTCGTGCAGGGCCTGCGCGACGTCGTCGGCGACAAGGTCCTCGCCGTCGAGCAGCAGGAAGGCGGCAACCTGATCCGGACGATGATGCAGGCGCGCCAGGAGAAGTCGGCTCAGCTCGAGGCGTCGGCAGCGACGGCCTTCCTGACGGCGGAGGCGGCCAAGTCCGGTGCGAAGAAGACGGCGTCGGGCCTGATCATCACGCAGCTGAAGCCCGGCAACGGCGCCACGCCCGCCGCGACGGACAAGGTCCGCGTGCACTACCACGGCACCCTGCGCGACGGCACCGTCTTCGACAGCTCGGTCGATCGGGGCCAGCCGGCGGAGTTCGCGCTCAACCGCGTGATCCCGTGCTGGACCGAGGGCGTCGCGCTGATGAAGGTCGGCGGAAAGGCCCGGCTCGTGTGCCCCGCTTCGATCGCCTACGGCAACCGCGGCGCACCGCCGCGCATCATGCCGGGCGCCGCGCTGGCGTTCGAGGTCGAATTGCTCGAGATCGTCAAGAAATGAGTCCCGGCCTCGGGGCGTGACTCGAGCGTGACGAGCTCCGTCACGACGATCGCGGTCGCGGACAGCGAATAGCAGCAGAGCAGTCCGAGAAAAGGGAGCCACAGTCGCAGCTCGCGAGCGAGCCGTCTCGACCTCGACTTGTGGCGCCCCTTCTCGGGCTTTCGTTCGACGCGCATCGCAGGTCCTCCGACCGCAGCGCGCAGCGAACGCGCAGCGTGGAGCGCCTATCGGTGCTGCGCGGGGGCGGCTTGATGCAGATCGCGGCGAACCGCGTCGGTCGCGCGATCGTCCTCGAGACGAAGCGCCTGCTCCGGATCGACTCCGAGCTGACGGGCGAGCTCCACCCACGCGCGAATCCCCTCGCCCACGATTCGCAGCCGCAGGGCCCGATCGGGCGATTCGGCCGCGCCGCCGGCGCCCTCGGCCTCCCCGCCGACCTCCGCCTCCTCTGCCTCGCGCCAGACCCGATCCGACGTCCGAAACGTCTCCGAAGCCCGGGCCGTCGTCCGCGCGAGCCCCGCGAGCGCCTCGGCCACCGCCTCGGGTGAGCGGATCGGCTCCGCCGCCCCTTCGGCTTGCAGGCGCGCCAGTCGACCGGCCAGCTTGGCCGAGCGGGTGAGCGCAGGCAACGCGCGGGGGATGCCCTCGAAGGGATCGCTCGGACCGGATCGGGTCGATGCCCGCTCGGCGCGCTCGGCGGCCTTGATCGACTCCCAGTGGGCGACCTGCGCGGCCGGGCTCCCCGGCGAAGGGGTATCGGCGAAGATGTGGGGATGGCGCCGGACGAGCTTCGCGCAGACGGCCTCGACCACGCCGGCGAAATCGAAGGCCCCCTGCTCCTCGCCGAGCCGGGCCTGGAAGACGACCTGGAAGAGCAGGTCCCCGAGCTCGTCACAGAGCGCCTCGAGATCGCCGCGGGCGATCGCCTCGTCGACCTCGTAGGCCTCTTCGATGGTATGCGGCGAGATGCTGGCGAAGTCCTGGTCGAGGTCCCAGGGGCAGCCCTCTTCGGGGTCGCGCAGTCGCGCCATGATCCGCAGCAGCTCGTCGATCCCCGCCATCCGGGCAGCATAGCCACAGCCACGGCGCTGAGGCGCCGACCTCCGGTGCCCTCGGAGGCGCCCGCGGCGGACGGGCCTCAAGCCGTCGAGCGGTCCGCCGATGGGCGAAGGGAGCCTTTCGGTCGTTGCGAAGGAGAGGCGGTCATGAGCGACGTCCCGCGAATCCTGCCGTCCACACCCGTCCAGCCGATCCACCCGCTGCGACCGACCCGCGAATCCGGCCGCGAGCCCCGGCGCCCGCGGCCCGAGAAGCCGCCGCGTCCGCGCCGCGAATCCGATCGCGAAGAGTCCGAGCGGACCCCGGAGGCCGAGGGACCCGCGCCCGACGCCGAAGACCGCGCTACCCCCCGCCGATCACGACGCCGATCACGACGCCGACGAGAGCGATGCCGGCGACGAGAATCCGTCCCGACTGCCCCACATCGACCTGCGCGTCTGAACGCGAACGACGCGACGCCCGGATGACGGAAGCGGCCTGCGACCGGTAGAGTCGCGCGGACGAGGTCGTCCGCCATGGAGTCCCCTTCGCGCGCGAAGTCCCCGCTGCAGTCCCTCGAGCTCGAGGTCGGCGGGATGAGCTGCGACAACTGCGCCGCCGGAATCCGGAAGGCGCTGCTCGCGGCGCCGGGCGTGCACGCGCCCGAGGTCAGCTTCGCCCTCGGCGCGGCACGCGTCGAGTTCGATCCCGGGGCGACGAGTGCCGAGCGGATCGTCGCCGTCGTCGTCGACGCGGGTTACGAGGCGCGGATCCGGCGCGCCGCGGCGTCCTCCGACGAAGCGACCCGGGCCGAGGACGCCCTTCGCGAGGCCCGGCAGGCGCGCCTGCGCGGGGTCCGGGTCGCGGTGGGCGTCGTCCTCTCGACGGCGATCATGCTGATCGGCATGGGACCCGAGCGGCCGGCGCTCGCGTGGGTGGGCGGGCGCGACGGGCTCGTCGCGTGGCTCACGGCGATCGTGCAGTTCGGGGTCGGCTTCGAGTTCCTGGCCGGCGCCGTGCGCGCGGCGCGCCTGCGCACGAGCAACATGGACACCCTCGTCGCCCTCGGCTCGCTGGTCGCCTTCTTCTACAGCCTCGGAGTCGTCGTGCTCGAGCTCGACCCGAAGCTCTTCCCGATCCACTTCGAGTCGGCGGCGATGATCATCACCCTCGTCAGCGTCGGGAAGTTCCTCGAGGCCCGGGGCAAGCGGGACGCCGGGGGCGCGGTGCGCGCGCTGCTCGCGGAGCAGCCGGCGCGGGCCCGCGTCGTCCGCGACGGCGAGCTCGTTTCGGTCGCGATCGAAGAGGTCCGTGTCGGCGATCGCCTCGTCGTCCAGCCCGGCGAGAAGATCCCCGTCGACGGACGCGTCGAGACGGGCCGCAGCCGCGTCGACGAATCGCTGCTGACGGGCGAGAGCCTGCCCGTCGCGAAGGGCCCGGGCGATCGCGTCTTCGCCGGCACGCTCAATCAGAACGGCACGCTCCATTTCGAGGCGCGCGCCGTCGCGGACGACACGGCCCTCGCCGGCATCGTGCGCCTCGTGCGCGACGCGCAGGCGACGCGGGCTCCGATCCAGGCGACGGTCGACCGGATCGCCGCGGTCTTCGTGCCCGTGATCGTCGCGCTCGCGGGCGTGGTCGGTTCGTTCTGGTGGGCGATCGGTGCGACGCGTTATTTCCCCGAGCTCTCGCCGGTGGCGACGGCGCTGCTCTTCGCCGCGACGACGCTGCTGATCAGCTGTCCCTGCGCGATGGGGCTCGCGACGCCGCTCGCGCTCGTCGCGGGCACGGGGGTCGGTGCGCGCCGCGGGCTCCTGATCAAGAGCGCCTCGGCCCTCGAGGCGACGGGCGGGATCGACTGGATCGTGCTCGACAAGACGGGGACGCTGACCCTCGGTACGACCGCCGTCGTCCGCGCGAGCGCCGCACCGGGCGTGGCGCTCGACGAGATCGCCGCCCTCGCGGCGGCGGTCGAGCGCGAGAGCGAGCACCCCTACGCCCGCGCGATCGTCGCCTACGCCCATGCCGGGCCCTTCGGGCGGACCGCGACACGCAGCGCAGTACGCGCCGTGGCCGCCTCCGCGCCGCTCGTCGAAGACTTCGAAGCGATCTCCGGCCAGGGCGTCGCCGCCCGCGTCGACGGCCACGTGCTGCAGATCGGCAATCGCCGCTGGCTCGAATCCCTCGGCATCGACCTCGCGCCACTCGTGTCGCGCGCTCCCGACGCCCCGCTCGACGGGCAGGACGTCGACGCGAGCGCGCCGGCGGCGACCTCGATCTTCGTCGCCTGCGACGGCCGCGCGGCGGCGCGCTTCGAGATCGGGGACGTCCCGGATCCGACGGCGAAGCCGACGCTCGAGCGGCTGCGCGGTCTCGGCCTCGGCCTCACGATGCTGACCGGCGACGAGCGGAGCCACGCCCGCTCGATCGCTGCTGCGCTCGGGCTGGCCGAGGACGCCGTCGTCGCCGGCGTCCTGCCCGGTGAGAAGGCCGCCTTCGTCGAGTCCCTGAAAGCGAAGGGCCACCGCGTCGCGATGGTCGGCGACGGCATCAACGACGCCCCCGCCCTCGCCACGGCCCACGTCGGCATCGCCCTCGGCTCGGGCACCGACGTCGCGATCGAAGCCGCCGACGTCGTCCTCGTCCGTCGCGAGCTCTCGGCCGTGGCCGACGCGATCGTGCTGGCGCGGCGGACGCTGCGGACGATCCACCAGAATCTCTTCTGGGCCTTCGCCTACAACGTGGCGGCGATCCCGCTCGCCGCGGGCATCTTCGTCCCGCTCCTGGGCCCGCACGCGCGGCTCTCGCCCGGGGTAGCGGCGCTCTCGATGGCGCTCTCGAGCCTCTTCGTCGTGACCAACAGTGCGCGGCTCGCGCGCTTCGATCCCGGGGCCGCGGGCGACCCTGCCTGGCGTAGACCCGGGACCTAGCGTCCGCCGGACGAGACCCGCGAGACGTGGAGCACGCCCCAGCCCTCGGAGTCCCGACAGACCCGCGCGAGCTCGTCGAGGGCGAGCTGCTCGGCGTGGGAGGCCGAGCGGGCGCGCAGGGTGAGGATGCGCGTCCGCGGTCCGCCGATCTGCTTCATGCGGATCCGGAAATAGGGCAGCGTCTCCTCGGGCTCGCGCTTCGGCGGGGGCTGGAGCTCGCGCGAGCGCGGCAGGTCGGCTTCGGCGGTTTCGGCCTCGGGCATGGACTCCGGTCGACGGACGGGGATCGCGACGGGGATCGGCTCGGGCCGGGCGGGCGGAGCGAGGCGATCGAGGATCGCGATGTAGGCGGCCGGCGGCTCCGACACGATGCAGCCCAGGCGGTGGAGCCGCGACGAAGTGCCGATGCCGCTCGTCTCGGCCTCGTTCCAGACGATGCCCGAAACCTTGATCGCCGGTCCACCGTTGTCCGGCTTGATGACGACGCGGATCGACTCGCCCTGACCGAGCGGAAGCGTCGTGATCACCGCGAAGCCTCCCTCGGAGAGCGTCACGAGCCGGGCCGGGATCGGGCGCTGGTTCGGCTGCACGATCTCGCACTGGAGCTTGCAGCGCACCCGCCTTTGTCGCTTGATTCTCGCCACGCGAAGCCTCCGATCGTCCCGGTTTCTGGTCCTGGGTCTCCATCGACGGCGGAGCGAAGACCCTGTGTGTGCTGGCACACGGGAGGCCGCGAGTCGGCCGCGCCTTCGCGCGACGGCGAATCCGCCGCGGCGACGGGTGCGCCCCGTCCGCGGCGCATCCGCGGGCCGGACGCAGGCGATCGGCAGCGCCGCGGCAGGAAGGGACGGGATCGGTCAAGCTCCCGGCCGACGGCAGCCCGATGCGGAGGAAGCGATGGACGCGGTAACACGATGGCGACACGACGGCACGAACGGCCCGCGGCCCCGTACGGGCCGACGAGCGATGCTCCTGCTGGTCGTCTGCGCCGGCCTGTTCGCCGCGCCGGCGGCGGCGCGCCAGCCGAACGTGGTCGTCCTGCTCGCCGACGACCTCGGCTGGGCGGACGTCGGCTTCCACGGTGGCCCGATCGAGACGCCCTCGATCGATCGCATCGCCCGGGAGGGCGTCGTACTCGATCGATATTATGCGGCGCCGATCTGCTCACCGACCCGCGCCGCCCTCCTGACCGGCCGCGACCCCATCAAGCTCGGCATCGCCTACGACCAGATCAACCCGTGGAACGTGAACGGGCTCGCCCCGAGCGAGACGACCCTCGCCGAGGTCTTGAAGGACGACGGCTACCAGACGGCGATCGTCGGCAAATGGCACCTCGGTCATGCCCAGGAGCATCAGCTGCCCCGGGCCCAGGGCTTCGACCATTTCTACGGTCATCTCCACACCAACACCAACTACTACAAACACACCCGCGAGAGCGGCCACGACCTCCAGGAGGACGGCAAGCCCGTCCAGGCGGGCGGTGAGTACCTGACCCATCTCGAAGCGCGGGAGGCGGTGCGCTTCATCCGCGAGCGCGATCCCGTGAAGCCCTTCTTCCTCTACGTCCCGTTCACGGCCCCCCACAGCCCGATGCAGGCGCCGAAGGAGACGATCGACAAGTATTCGACGCTCCCGCTGGCCGGCTACCGGCGGGTCTACGCCGCGATGGTCGACGAGATGGACCAGGCGATCGGCCAGATCCTGGCGGCCCTCGACGAGGAGGAGATCGCCGAGGAGACGATCGTCTTCTTCGCCTCCGACAACGGCGGCACGAACGCCTTCGGTGGCGTCAACGCGCCGCTGCGCGGCTTCAAGGGCCAGACCTTCGAGGGCGGGATCCGCGTGGTGGCGGCCGTGCGCTGGCCGGATCGGCTCGAAGCGGGGAGCAAGCTCGAGGCGATGATGACGGTGATGGACGTGATGCCGAGCCTCGCGAGCGCGACCGGCGCGCCGATCAAGAGCAGCGTCGCCCTCGACGGACTCGACCTGTGGCCCGCCATCGCCCGCAGCCAGCGCGTCCTGCGCACGAAGCCGGTCGGCTTCGCCTCGGAGATCCCGATCCCCGGCACGATCCATCTCGCGCTCTTCGACGGCCGCTTCAAGCTCGTGCAGATCCTGCAGGAGCAGCAGACCGAGACGAAGGTCCGGAATCTGCTCTTCGACATCGAAGCCGATCCGGAGGAGAAGGACGACCTCGCCGGCCGGCATCCGGCCGTCCTGCAGCGGATGCAGCGACTGCTGTCGGAGTGGCGCCGCCAGCATCCGATGGCCGGCACGCGCAGCACGCTCGTCGCCCCGCCCGGCTGGGTCGCGCCGAAGGACTGGGCGCTCGCCGTCGTCCCGTCCTCGCTGCTGCAGCCCGGCTGGAAGAACGAGCTCCCCTTCAGCAAGGAGATCTTCGACGCCACGGCGCAGCGCGGTGTGCTCGTCGACGATGCGACGAAGAAGGAGCTCCTCGAGCGCGACTCCCGGCGCCGGCGCCGGCAGACGGGCGGGACCAGCCCGACCAGCCAGCCGACGACGCCCTAGCGCGCTCGCTCGCCGAGCGGGCTGCGGCGCGAGCCCGCGATCGCGAGCCCCACCAGGCCGAGGCCGAAGAGCAACGCGGTGGTCGGCTCGGGCACCGGAACGAAGGCGAAGTTGTCGATCAGCGCGCGGTCACTTCCCGCCGAGCGGATCTGGATCGACTGGATCGCCGCCGTCTCGGTCGCGCCGAAATAGCCACGGCGATTGTTGCCGGTGAGCCCGGGGCTCTGGCTGTTGACGGTGTAGGTCCCGAGCAGGACGCTGCCGGCGCCGAAGGTCTGGATCGTCCAGTTGACGTCGAGGGCGTTCAAGGCGAAGCCGAAGGCGGTCACACCCGCGCCGGTGAACGTGATGTCGACGTCGTCGTTCGCCGCCCCCGACGAGTCGACCGTGTCGAAGCACCGCCCGCTCGTGCCGAAGTCGCCGCAGAAGACGTCGTCGATGTGGACGTTTCCGGTGACCGCCGCGATCGTGAAGCCGTTCGCGCCGGTCAGGAACGATTGGCTCGTGAAGTAGCCGACGGTCGCCGTGTCGAAGCTCTGGACGAGGGCCCCGGAGAGCGCCGGATCCCCGGCGCTGTTGATGCGGGTGGCGGCGGCCTCTTGCGGGGCGGCGGCGGAGACGAACGCCGCGGCGAGCATCAGGCCGATGGCCCGGCCGAGCTCCACTCGGGCCCGCGAGCCGTTCGCGCTGCGACTCACGGCCTCGTGGGTTCGATTCGACTCTCGCTCGCGCTCTCGTCGGGACATGGCAGGGAACCTCGGCATGAACCTCCACGGCGATGTGGAGTTTTCACCTGATGCTGTTCGGTCCCGACAAACAGGAAGTTGATCTCGGTCACATTCCCGACTGAGTTCTGCCGCGAAGCTTCCTAACGTCAGGCTGCGATCGGCCGCTCGCTCGTCGGCGAGCGCTCGACCGATCTCCAGCGCTGCACCCGTTCTGCCGATCGCTTGCCGGACCTTCGAGTGCCAGACGTCCGACGTCCGGGACTTCAAAATGGGAGGCATCCATGTCCCTCGAGATCATCGGCGCCGGCTTCGGCCGCACGGGAACCGTCAGCATGAAGGCGGCTCTCGAGATCCTCGGCTTCGGTCCCTGCTACCACATGCGAGAGATCCTGAAGGCCCGCCCCGGCTACAACGACGGCCATCTCGAGCTCTGGTCCGAGCACGCCCATGCGCTCGCCGAAGGCCGGCCGTCGCCGATCCAGTGGTCGCGACTGCTCGGACGTTATGCGGCGTGCATGGACCATCCGACCTGCCTCTACTACGAGGAGCTGATGGAGGCGTTCCCGGACGCGAAGGTCGTCCTCAACGTACGCGAACCCGAGCGCTGGTTCGTCTCGTGGCAGACGCTCTTCGAGGGGATCGGCTTCATGCGCGTGATCGCGCGCTTCGTTCCGCGCGTGCGCCGTGCGATCGACATCCTCGACGTCCTGATCCGGGACGGCCAGATGAAGGGGCGGATCGAGCACGACTCGAACATCGCCGAGTTCCTGCGCCACAACGCCGAGGTGATCGCGACGGTGCCGAAGGAGAAGCTGCTCGTATTCGACGTCAAGCAGGGCTGGGGGCCGCTCTGCGCGTTCCTCGGCGTGCCGGTGCCGGACGAGCCCTTCCCGCATCTCAACGAGAGCAAGGGCTCGATGCAGGCGCGGCTCTTCCAGTTCTGGCTCGAGACGACCTCGCCCCGGACGCGGGCGGGCTGGGCGCTCGGCGGCGCCTCGCTCGTGGCAGCGCTGCTCTTCCTCGCGCTCTCGCCGGGCTCCTAGGCGAGCGTCCCGCCGTCGACGCGGATCTCCTCGCCGTTGATGTGGATGCCGTCGTCGGAGGCGAGCATCGCGATCACCGCCGCGACGACCTCCGGGCCCTGCGGCTTCGAGAGCGACATCGTCCGCGCCATCAGCTGCATGTCCGGGCTCTCGGGCATGATGCCCTGACCCGACATGGCGGTCTTGATCGACCCCGGATTGACCGCGTTGCAGCGCAGGCCCTTCTTCCCGAACTCGACCGCGAGCGTCCGTGTGAGCGCGCTGACACCGCCCTTGCTGGTGCCGTAGGCCGAGCCGTAGGGCAGCCCCGCGAGCGCCGAGGTCGAGGACGTGTTGACGATCGCACCGCGGGTGGCGAGCAGATGGGGCAGCGCCGCCTGGCATAGCATGAACGTGCCGACGAGGTTGACCTCGAGGACCTTGCGGAACTGATCGACCGTGATCCGGTCGAAGTGCTGCAGCAGGATGATCCCCGCGATGTTGCAGAGCACGTCGAGGCGTCCGAAGCGCTCGACGCAGGCCTGCACGTTCGCCCGGATCTCGGCCTCGCGGGTCACGTCGCAACGCGCGTGAGCGACTTGCGCGCCCTGCTCGCGACAGAGCCGCGCCGTCTCGGCGAGACCCTCCTCCGCCAGATCGATCAGATGGAGCGAGGCCCCCTCCGAGGCGAGGCGCACCGCCGTCGCCCGCCCGATCCCCGCCGCCGCCCCCGTCACGAACGCCACCCTGCCTTCGAATCGCCGCATGCTTGCCGGTTCCCGCTGTGCCGTGGGCGGCGCGGAATGCACCGCCAGCCGGGCGGACTTTGGCGCGCCTCGGCCCGGAACGCGACCCGGGCGCACTCCTTACACACCGTCAGCCCGCCGGACCCGACCGATCTGCCAGCCCCGCAAAAAATTTCTGCGATTTCCGACCTGCCCCGACCACATGAGCCCACCAGGAGTGCGTCCATTGCGCGCTCCGTTCAATCGGCCACACGCCGCCGCCGGCGTGTCTACGGAGTTGCTCATGTTGTTTCAGAGCCGATGCAAGCCCTCGTTCCTGCTCTTCCCGACGCTGTTTTCCCTGATCGGCCTGGCCCTCGCCTCCGCCGCGAGCGCCGCGACCGTCTCCGCCCCGCTCTCGTCGACCTACGGCCCCGCGCTGACCGGCACGATCACGATCGATGACGGCAGCGACCCCGGCAATCTCGTGATCACGGCCCAGGTCGACGCCGCCAAGGGCGATGTGCGGGGCGTGTTCGCCCACGTCGCGAACGAGAGCCTCCTGAGCGGCCTCTCGATCGTCGGTGCGAGCTCCCGCGCGGTCCACTTCGACGCGAATGACGTCGGCAAGTCGCGGAAGAGCCATGGTCTCGGCCGCAGCGGTACGGCGTGCCCCTGTGACTTCGGCATCCGCTTCTCGGCGAAGACCGGAACGACGGTGACCTTCACGTTGACCCACGAGACCCAGGACCTGACGATCGCCCTCTTCTACGGGCAGGATTTCGCGGTCCAGGCCTCGGGACTGCGCATCGAGAACGAGCTCAGCCGCGGAAGGGGCCGGAGCCGCGGCCATGGCATCCGACACGCGCTGCTCGAGGGGCGCGTCCCGAACCCGATTCCGGAGCCCACGACTGCGCTGCTGATGGCGCTCGGCCTCGGTGGTCTGTCGTATGCCGGTCGGGCGACCGTTCGCTCGGGCAAGGCCTAGTTTCGCCGGCACGCGGCTGCAAACCCGCCGGGTGCGGGCCGTGTGAACCGACCGTCGCCGCCCACGGCGTGACGGACTGAACCAACGGCGCCGCTTCTCTCTCGGAGAGGAGCGGCGCCGTTTGCGTTGGCTCGCTGGCCGGCCGCTCGGCCGTTAGAGTCGATGCCGATCGAGGGGTCGGGACGTCGAGCTTGCTACTGGAATCGCGGGCCGCGTTCGCAGTCCTCGATCCAGCGCGGCGCTCGGCCGCGTGAACCGGGCGAAGGAGAAGACGTGCACCGCAAGACGACACGGGGACCGGGGCTGGGATCTTTCGTGGCCATCCTGGGGCTGGCCCTCGCTGCCGTGGCGTCGAGCGGCTGCCGCAACACGGCGCCCGAGCATCCCACGATCCAGGTCTTCAAGACCCCGACCTGCGGCTGTTGCTCGAAATGGATCGCCCACCTCGAGGCGGCGGGCTTCGAGGTCGCGGCCACGGATCTGCCGGATCTCACCAGCCTGAAGAACGAGAACGGCGTCCCGGCGGAGCTCGGCTCCTGCCATACGGCGCTGGTCGACGGCTACGTGATCGAGGGCCACGTCCCGGCGGAGGACATCGCGCGCCTGCTCGCGGAGCGACCGGCGGTGGCCGGGCTGGCGGTGCCCGAGATGCCGCTCGGCTCCCCGGGCATGGAGCACCCGGATCCCGCCCGCCATCAGGCCTACGACGTCCTGGCCTTCGGCCGGGAAGGCGTGCGGGTCTTTGCGTCCCATGCCGCCGCGGGCGGCGATTAGAGTCCGACCGGGTCACCGCTCCGGCCGGTGCGAGGGCGGAATCGACGCCGTCGGATGCGACCGGAACGCATCGGGATCTTCCGGATCGGTGATTGGATCGACGGGACCGGCGAAGTAACGTCCGCCCCATGCCGCTCTCCGAGCCCGTCGACGTCTTCGCTCCGGACTGCCTGCGAGGCCAGGTCGCCTTCGTCACCGGTGGGGGCACCGGCATCGGCCGCGAGATCGCCCGCGTGCTCGGCCGACACGGCGCGAGGATCGCGATCGCTTCGCGGCGGCGCGACGTCTGCGAAGCGACCGCCGCCGAGCTGCGCGGCCAGGGCATCGAGGTCCACGTCGACCAGTTCGACGTGCGCAAGGCCTTCGAGGTCGAGCGCGTCACGAAGGGCATTCTCGAGCGCTTCGGCCGCCTCGACATCCTCGTCAACAACGCCGCGGGCAACTTTCCCGCGCCGATCTCGAAGATCTCCTACAACGGATTCAAGTCCGTCGTCGACATCGACCTGCTCGGGACCTACAACTGCTCGAAGGCCGCCTTCGAGCTTTCGATGCGCGAGCGCGGCGGCAACATCGTCAACATCGCCGCGGCCTTCGAGCTGCGAGGCGTCGCCTATCAAGCCCATGTCGCGGCCGCGAAGACGGGCGTCCTCTCGCTGACGCGATCGTGCGCGGTCGAGTGGGGCCCGCACGGGATCCGCGTGAACGGCGTGAATCCGGGCGCGACGGGCGAGACCGAGGGCATGAAGCGCTTCGCCGACGCCGTCCATCAGGGGGAACAGCGCGCCACGAATCCCCTCGGCGTGATCAGCCATGGCCAGGACGTCGCGATGAGCGTCCTGTTCCTCGTCTCGCCCGCGGCCCGTCACGTGACGGGTCAGGTCATCTCCGTCGACGGCGGCAGCTCCGTCGACGAGCTGAAGATGGGACCCATTGCACAGGAGTCAGGACGATGACGACGACCCTCTCCGGCCGGACGGCCATCGTGACCGGCGCCGGTCGCGGCATCGGCCGCGCGACCGCCATCCTGCTCGCGCGCATGGGCGCGAACGTCGTGGTGAACGATCTCGGCTCCGCCGTCGACGGCCAGGGAGCCGACTCGGCGCCGGCCGAGGCCGTCGCGAAGGAGATCCGCGAGGCCGGCGGACGCGCCGTCTCGAACCGCGATTCGGTCGCCGAATGGGACGGCGCAGGGCGGATCATCCAGACGGCGATCGACACCTTCGGTGGGATCGACATCCTCGTCAACAACGCCGGCGTCAACATCGCGACGCCGGTCTGGGCGCTCGACGCGGCGCTCTTCGAGCGCGTCTGCGACAGCCACGTGAAGGGCACCTTCTTCTGCACCCGCCACGCGATTCCGCACATGATGGCGAAGCGCTGGGGACGGATCGTCAATCTCGTCTCGCGCGCGGGCCTGATCGGAGTCCCGGAGAACTCGGCCTATGGCGCCGGCAAGGGCGGCGTCTTCGGCTTCACCAACGTGATTGCCCGGGATCTCGCGCCCTACGGCATCACGGTGAACGGGGTCAATCCGTCGTCGACCGAGACGCGCATGGTCCTCACGGCCGTCGAGACGTTCCGTCGACAAGGCGGCGATGCCGCGATCCGCGCCGAGAACCTGATGAAGGTCGCGCAGAAGCCCGAGGACGTCGCCGTCCTGATCGCGAGTCTCTGCAGCGAGGAGACCGGCTCCATCAACGGTCAGATCTTCTTCGTCGCGAAGGGCGAGATCGGACTCTTCCAGCCGATCCAGATCGGCCAACGGACGAGCAAGGAAGGAGCCTGGGCCGTCGACGAGCTGGTCGACGCCCTCGGCCGCTTCCAGCCCTACCCGCTCGACACACCCTACGGTCGCTGAGCGAGGGCTCGCGGCGGAGTGGGCCCACCACCGCCCGTGTGAATTCGACGTCGCGACGGATTTCTCCCGGATCTCGCACGGGTTGACCTGCCTATCGATCCAGACTAAACAGAGGTCTGGACCGCGAACATCTCCGCATAGCGAATGCCATGAGCCGACACTTCGACCTGCCGACTCTTCGACACGCGCGCCGCGACGTCCCCGCTGGTGTCGTGGTCTTCCTCGTGGCATTGCCACTCTGCCTCGGCATTGCCCTCGCCTCGGGCGCGCCGCTCTTCTCCGGTGTGATCGCCGGCATCGTCGCGGGCCTCGTCGTCTCCCTGTTGTCGGGCTCCGAGCTCTCCGTGAGCGGACCCGCCGCGGGCCTGACCGTGGTCGTCGCGGCTGCGATCACGAAGCTCGGCGGATTCGAGACCTTCACGGTCGCCGTCGTCCTCTCGGGATTGATCCAGATCGCGTTCGGCGCGCTGCGCGCCGGGGTGATCGGAAATTACGTGCCCAACAGCGTGATCCGCGGGATGCTGGCGGCGATCGGCGTGGTGATCGTGCTGAAACAGATCCCCCATGCGCTCGGCGACGATCGCGACTACATCGGCGACGAGACCTTCCTCCAGACCCAGACGGATCAGCTGAACACGTTCACCGAGATGTTCTACTCGTTCGCCTCGCCGAGCACGGGAGCCGTCGTGATCTCGCTGGTCTCCCTCGCGATCCTCTTTGCATGGGAGCAGCCGGCCATCAAGCGCAGAGCCTGGTCGGGCCTGATTCCCGCGCCGCTGCTCGTCGTGATCGCGGGTACCCTGCTCAACGAGGCTTTCGGCCTGTTCCACCCCGATTGGAAGCTCGTCTCGGCGGCCCACCTCGTCAGCCTCCCCGTCGCGAGCTCGGCATACGACTTCTTCGCCTTCTTCTCCCTGCCCGACTTCGCCGCGATCGGGCGGACGGACGTCTGGATCGTCGCCGTGACGATCGCGTTGGTCGGCAGCATCGAGACCCTCCTCTGCCTGGAGGCGACGGACCAGCTCGATCCCGAGAAGCGGATGTCCGACACGAACCGGGAGCTGCGGGCCCAGGGCATCGGCAACGTGCTCTCGGGTCTGCTCGGGGGCCTGCCGCTCACGTCGGTGATCGTCCGCAGCTCGGCGAACGTGTATGCCGGCGCGCGGACGCGGCTCTCGGCGTTCGTCCACGGCGCCATCATGCTCGTGGCGGTCGCCCTGCTCGCCCGATACCTCAACCACATTCCGCTGGCGGCGCTCGCGTCGATCCTGCTCGCCGTCGGCTACAAGCTCGCCTCCCACAAGATCGTGAAGGAGATGTGGTCGAAGGGTCCGACGCAATTCATCCCGTTCTTCGTGACCGTCGTAGCCATCGTCGGCTCGGATCTCCTCACGGGCATCGCGATCGGGCTGCTCACGGGGATCTTCTTCGTGATCCGGACGAACCACCATTCGGCCCTCACCGTCGTCGACGACGGGGAGACCTGGCTGCTCCGCTTCAACAAGGACATGTCGTTCGTCAACAAGACGGAGCTCAAGGGACGTCTACGCGGCATCCCGGATGACTCGCGCGTGATCATCGACGGAACGAAGGCGCTCTACGTCGACGTGGACATCTACGAAACCCTGAAGGAGTTCGAGACGGCGGCGACGTTCCGGGGGATCCAGATCGAATACCACAACGTCTTCGACAAGCAGATCCAGGCAGCCTGAAGCGGGGACGAACGACATGGAAACCTACAAGCGACTGCTCCTGAACAACAAGGCGTGGGTCCAGGACAAGCTGAGCCTTCGCGCGGACTTCTTCACGCGCAACACGGGCGTCCAGAAGCCCGAGTTCCTCTGGATCGGCTGCGCGGACAGCCGTGTCCCCGCCGAGGAGGTGACGGGCGTCGAGCCGGGCGAGCTCTTCGTCCATCGCAACATCGCGAACCTGGTCGTCCACACGGACTTCAACATGCTCTCGGTCGTGCAATACGCGGTCGAGGTCCTGAAGGTCAAGCACGTCATCATCTGCGGACACTACGGCTGCGGCGGCGTCCGCGCGGCGATGTCCCGCCAGGATCTCGGGCTGATCAACAAATGGCTCCGCCACATCAAGGACGTCTACCGACTGCATGCTTCGGAGCTCGACGCGATCGCCGACGAGGAGCAGCGCTACGAACGACTGATCGAGATCAACGTCTTCGAGCAGGTCAACCATCTCGCGGAGCTGTCGTTCGTCCAGCGTGCCTGGCGGAAGGAGCAGCGACCGACGCTTCATGGCTGGATCTACGACATCCATACCGGCTACCTGAAGCAGGTCGCGAAGGTCGATCCGGGAAACGTCCCCCACGCGATCTTCACCTACGAGTTCACGCGCGAGGGCGACGAGGCCTGACAGCCCGAATCCGTCCACGGCAGCAAACGCTCGTGCTCCCGGCTGAAGAACGTCGTCCGGGCCATCACGCGGCGCGCCGGGTAGTAGTCGTTCGCGCCGTAGTGATTGCAGGCGACGTTGTCCCACAGCGCGACGGAGCCCGGCTCCCAGCGCCAACGCACCTGGACCTCCGGCAGATCGACCATCCCGCAGAGCGCCGCGAGGAGCTCTTCCCCTTCGTCAGCCCGAAGTCCGACGATCTCCCGCGTGAAGAGCCGATTCACGAAGAGCGTCGGGCGCCCGGTCGCCGGATGCCGGATCACGACGGGGTGCGCCACCGGCGGATGCGCTGCGCGCAACGCATCGAGTCGATCGCCGTACTTGGCGGCGTAGGCGCCGATGCTCCAGTCGTGGATCGCGGTGAGCCCGACGACGCGGCGCCGCAGCTCGGCGGGAAGGAGCATGAAGGCCCCCGACATGTCGGCGAAGAGCGTATCGCCACCGACCTCGGGGACCTCGATCGCGCGCAGCATCGTCCCCATCGTCGGCATCGGACGAAACGTGCCGTCTCCATGCCACTCGTTCTCGAGGCCTACGGTCGTGGCATCGCGAGTGAAGACGACGACCATGTCGGAAATGTCCTCTGCGTGGCGATCGGCCGTCCTCGGAACGAGGGTGTCGTCGGAGAGAAGGCCGAAACGGTCGCAAAGCAGCGCCTGCCGTTCGGCGTCGAGGCTTTGATCGCGGAAGAACAGCACCTTCCAATCCTGGAGCGCCTGCACGAGGGCCGAGAAGGTCGCGTCGTCGCAGGGATTCGCGAGCTCGATACCCTCGACGAGCGCACCGAGCGACGCGCCGACGGGACGCACCCGGAACCGGAAGTAGTCACGCCGCTCCGGCCGCTCGAGCTCCCGGAGACCTGCCGCCGGACGGATTCGAAGCATCGCGCGCCTCCTCGTGGCGTCGACACGGGATACCATGCCGTTCGGTCGACGTCACCGTTCGTCCCGTAGTTCGGCGAACGACCGTCCGGACCTTGGCCCATCCGCCTATGCTAGGGTCGATCCGGTTCGACGAGGGGGGAAGCCGTTGCTCGACTCGCTCTTCTTGTTCTCGGCCGTGATCGGCGGGGCGACGGTCGCGCTCCGCATGCTCCTCATGCTCTTCGGGATCGGCGACGACCACAGCTTCGGCGGAGCCCACGACGTCGGATCGACCAGCGCCAGCGACGGCAGCGACGCCGGCGGCCATGCCGGCGGCCATGCCAGCGGCCATGCCAGCGGCCAGGCGACCGGTGGAAACGCAGGGACCACCGACTCCTGGAGCGACACCGACGCGGGAACGCGCCTGCTCACGATCCAGGGCGTCGCTGCCTTCCTGATGATGTTCGGCCTGGTCGGCCTCGCGATGACCCACGAGGCCGAGCTGTCGCCGCCCTTCGCCGTCTCGATCGCCCTCGTCGCGGGATTCGCCGCGATGTGGGTCCTCGCGAAGGTCTTCGACGCGATGATGGGCCTGCAGTCGAGCGGCACCCTCGACCTCGCCTCCGCCGTCGGCCAGGAGGGCGTCGTCTATCTGACCGTCAAGCCCGGCTCGGGAGGACAGGTCCAGGTCAGTCTCCAGGGACGCCTCGGCATCTACGACGCGCAGACGAACGGGACCGGCGAGCTCGCGACGGGCCGGGCCGTTCGCGTCGTCGCGGTCCGCGCGAACAGTCTCGTCGTGGAAGCGCTGCCTGCCTCCTGAGGCCACCTCGATCGCCATCCGCCTCGCTCGAAACCCTCGCTCCGGGAGACCCGAACGAACATGGACCTGATCCTCGCGAACGGATTCTCGGCCCTCGCCGCCCTCGGCGTCGTCTTCATCCTGTTCTCCTCGGCGATGTTCTTCGCGTCGCGCTACAAGCGCTGCCCCTCGGACATGATCCTCGTGATCTACGGCCGCGTCGGAACCGGCCAGTCCGCCCGCTGCATCCACGGCGGTGGCGCCCTCGTGCTCCCGCTGATCCAGGACTACGCGTTCCTCCGCCTGACCCCCATGACGATCGCGATTCCGCTCCAGGGCGCGCTGTCGCTCCAGAACATCCGCGTCAACGTCCCCTCGACCTTCACCGTCGGCGTCAGCACGAATCCCGCGATCATGACGAATGCCGCCGAGCGGCTGCTGCGCCTGACCCAGCCCGACATCGAGAGCATGGCCAAGGAGATCATCTTCGGTCAGCTGCGCCTCACGATCGCCTCGCTCACGATCGAGCAGATCAACCAGGACCGCGAGAGCTTCCTGACGGCGATCCGCGCGAACGTCGAGCCCGAGCTCAACAAGATCGGCCTCTATCTCATCAACGTGAACATCACCGACATCACCGACGAGTCGGAGTACATCGACAGCATCGGCCGCAAGGCCGCGAGCGAGGCGATCAACCGCGCCAAGGTCGACGTCTCCGAGCAGGACAAGATCGGCGAGATCGGCAACGCCGAGAACCGCCGCGAGCAGACGATCCGCGTCGCCGAGAACGTCGCGCAGTCGGAGAAGGGCAAGAAGGCCGCCGAGGCCGATCAGCGCGTCTTCGTGCAGCAGCAGGAATCGACGGCGGCGATCGGCGAGGCGGTCGCCGTGCGCGAGAAGACCGTGCGCGTCGCCGAGAACGTCGCCGAGGCCGAGAAGGGCAAGAAGGCCGCCGAGGCGAGCCAGCGCATCTTCGTCCAGGGTCAGGAGGCCGAGGCGATCAAGGGCGAGAACACCGCCCGGGCCGACATCGTCCAGTCGAACGCCACCCTCGCGCAGCGCGAGGCCGAGGCGCTCCAGCGCGGCGAAGTCGCACGACTCAATGCCCAGGTCGAGATCCAGAAGGCCCAGGCGGCGGCCGAGACCGAGCGCCTGAACGCCGTCGAGGTCGTGCGCCAGGAGGTCGAGCGCAAGAAGATCGAGATCGCCGCCGAGGCCGAGGCCGAGCGCATCCGACGCAATGCCCGCGGCGAGGCCGACGCGATCCTGATGAAGTACGAGGCGGAGGCCCGCGGCATCCGCCAGGTCCTCGAGAGCAAGGCCGCCGGCTACGAGTCCCTCGTGCGCAGCGCCGGCGACGCGCGCTCCGCCGCGACGCTCCTCATGATCGAGAAGCTCGAGGAGATCGTCGCCAAGCAGGTCGAGGCGATCCAGAACCTGAAGATCGACAAGATCACCGTCTGGGACTCGGGCTCGGCGAACGGAAAGAGCTCCTCGACCTCGCAGTTCCTGTCGAGCCTCGTGACGAGTCTTCCGCCGCTCCAGGAGATCGCGAAGATGGCGGGCGTCGAGCTGCCGGATTATCTCGGACGGGTCGCGGCGGAAGAGCCATCCTCGGAGGAGAGTGCGCGGCGATGAGTCGAGCGCGGCCGACGGCCTTTCGATGACCTCCGAACGATCCGAAGCGTCCCCCGATCGCGCCGACGTCCTCGCCGCCGCCCGTCGGATCGCAGGCTCCGTCGTGCGGACGCCCTGCCTCGAGTCGCGCACGCTCTCCGAGATCACGGGCGCGCGCGTCTTCGTCAAGTTCGAGAACCTGCAGTTCACGGCCTCGTTCAAGGAGCGGGGCGCGCTCGCAAAGCTGCTGGCCCTCTCCGCCGAGGAGCGCGAACGCGGCGTCGTCGCGATGTCGGCGGGCAATCATGCCCAGGCCGTCGCCCACCACGCGACCCGCCTCGGCATCCGCTCGACGATCGTGATGCCGCTCTACACGCCGAACGTGAAGGTCGAGTACACGCAGCGCCTCGGCGCCGAGGTCGTGCTCCACGGCGACGACCTCGACGCCGCGAGCGATCGGGCCTTTGCCCTGGCCCGGGAGCGCGGGCTCACGTTCGTCCATCCCTACGACGATCCCGCCGTCATCGCCGGCCAGGGCACCGTCGCCCTCGAGATGCTCGAGGACCAGCCCGAGCTCGAGGCCCTCGTGATCCCGGTGGGCGGCGGTGGGCTCGCCGCCGGCTGCGCCCTCGTCGCCGGCGACGTCGCCGTCTACGGCGTCGAGCCCGAGCGCTTTCCGTCGATGAAGCAGGCGCTCGCGGGCGAATCCATCGCCTGCGGCCGCGACACGATCGCGGAAGGCATCGCCGTCAAGCGGCCGGGCGAGCGGACGCGGGCCATCCTGCGCAGCCGCCTGCGCGAGATGCTGCTCGTCAGCGAGATCGACCTCGAGGAAGCGGTGCTCGCCTTGCTCGAGATCGAGAAGACCGTCGCCGAGGGCGCCGGCGCGGCGGCCCTGGCCGCCGTCATGCGGCATCGCGCGCTCTTCGCCGGCAAACGGGTCGGCGTCGTGCTCTCGGGCGGCAACATCGATCTGCTCGTGCTGGCTTCGATCATCGAGCGGGGACTGGCACGATCTCGACGGCTGGTGCGCCTGCGCATCCAGCTGCCGGATCGACCGGGCGCCCTCGCGGACGTCGCGCGGATCGTCGCCGAGGCGCGCGCCAACGTGATCGAGATCCACCACGAGCGCGCCTTCGGCCGGGTCCCGCTCAAGGAGGCGCAGGTCGAGCTCGTCGTGTCGACGCGAGGCGGCGACCATCTGCGCGCGCTTTGCGAAGCGCTCCGCGCCGGCGGCTACGACGCCACGCTGCCGGATCTCTAATCGAGGCGGACGTCGACCCGGCTGAGCTCGCGGTTGAAGCGACCACCGCGGGAATACTCGTCGGAGACGGGCGTGTCGGCATCGAAGCCGATGTCGAGGCTGTCGGTCATCTCGGGCAGCTTCGAGATCGTGCGCGCGATCCGGCCCCGGCCGATCTCTTCGCCGTCGACGAGGATGCGCAGCTCGCCGCCGGCGTTGATGCCGCCGTCCGAGACGAACTGATAGGTCAACACCGATCGTCCGGACGGGAGAGTCCGGCTCGCTTCGACCCGCGACTGATCGCCCGGAAGCTGCGAAGCCGCCATCGTCGCCACGGGAATCCCGTCCTTCACGAAGAAGCTCCAGCCCCCGAACCGACTGCCGAGGGCGAGCACCACGCCATCGACGCCCGCTCCCGCGCCCTCCGCGATCGCGCCACCGGAGCCCGTCGCATCGAGCTCGGCCGTGATCGTGAACGAACGATTGAGGATCGGCGCCGCCTGGACGCTCGGAACGCTGACGCCTGCCCCCCAGTAGGTATAGGTCTTGCGGCGGGGGATCTGGCTCGAGACGGCGAGGAAGCGATCCATCGTCATGCGGTTGTCCAGCGGCAGGACCTGATTGCGTTTCGCCTCCGCATCGAAGAGCGCCTTCAGCTCCGCGAGCTTCGCGGGCTCCTTCGCAGCGAGATCCTTCGACTGGGAGAAATCCCGGCGCAGGTCGTAGAGCTCCCAGGCGTACTCGCTCGGCAGCTTCTTCTCGGCGCGCGGCGACCAGGGCTCCGCCGCCGGTGTCGTGCTCGCGAGCCAGCCGGCGTGGTAGATCGCGCGATTGCCCATCATCTCGAAGTACTGCGTCTGGTGGCGCTCCGGCGCTTTCGCGGAGTCGAAGGTGTAGACGAGGCTCTCGCCGTCGACGGGCTGCTGCGCGACGCCGTTCACGACCTCCGGCGCAGCGATGCCGGTCGCCTCGAGGATCGTCGGCGCGACGTCGATCAGATGGCTGAATTGCGAGCGGATTCCCCGCTGCTTCACGCGCGCGGGCCAGGAAAGGACCATGCCGTTGCGCGTGCCGCCGAGATGCGAGGCGTACGACTTCGTCAGGCGGAGCGGCGCATTCGTCGCCCAGGCCCAGCCGAAGCCCCAGTTGCCGACCGTCCCGGGGCCACCGAGCACGTCGAGCTTCTCCAGGATCGCCTGCTCGCTCTCCTGCGTCCCGTTCGCGAAGTTCGACATCGGGTTCATGCTGCCGTGGAGGCCGCCTTCGGCCGACGCCCCGTTGTCCCCTTCGATGAAGACGACGAGCGTGTTCTCCGCGAGCCCCATGCGTTCGAGCTCGTCGAGCAGACGGCCGAACTGATGGTCCTGATGCGCGAGCATCGCCGCATAGACCTCCATGAAGCGGGTGTGGATGCGGCGCTGCTCGGGCGTGAGATCCTTCCAGGCGGGGATGCCGTCGGGGCGCGGCGTGTCGACGGTGTCGCGCGGGACGATCCCCTGCTTCTTCTGACGCGCGACCGTCTCGGCGCGAACGCGGTCGTAGCCCTGATCGAAGCGGCCCCGGAACTTCGCGATCCAGTCGGCCGGCGCCTGCAGCGGCGCGTGAGCCGTTCCGGTCGCGTAGTACAGGAAGAAGGGCTTCTCGGGCGCCACCGACTTCTGGTTGCGCAGCCAGCGGATCGCGTCGTCGGCGAGTGCCTCGTCGAGCACGCCGCGCTCGAGCGTCGGGAGCGTCGTGATGCCGCGATAGAGGGCGGGCGTGAACTGATTGGTCTCGGCCGCCATGAAGCCGTAGAAGTATTCGAAGCCGAGGCCCGTCGGCCAGAGATCGAAGGGGCCGGCGGCGGAGACGTGATGCTCGGGCGCATTGTGATGCTTGCCGAACATCGCGGTGTTGTAGCCGTTCTGGCGCAGGATCTCGGCGATCGTCGCGGCGCTCTTCGGAAGCAGGTTGTCGTAGCCGGGGAAGCCCGTCGTCAGGTTTGCGACGATGCCGTTGTGGACCGCATGATGATTGCGGCCGGTGAGCAGCGCAGCTCGGGTCGGGGAGCACATCGCCGTCGTGTGGAACCGGTTGTAGGTCAGGCCCTGGGCCGCGAGGCGCTCGAGATTCGGCGTCGGGATCGGCCCGCCGAAGGCGCTCGAGGCCGAGAAACCGACGTCGTCGGTCAAGACCACCACGACATTGGGTGCACCATCGGGCGCCGTTACGGGCGCGGCGAACGCCGCGGTCGAGTCGGCCCAGGTCGTGCCGATCGTCCCGGCGAAGGGGGCCGGCGGACTCGGCAGGACGTTCGGCGCCTCGCCCGAGGCGGGAGCACCCGCGAGCGCAGGTCTCGCGGCGGTCCCGAGAAACAGCAGCGCAGCGACGCAGGACGCGGCGAGGGATCGAGTGACGAGGGCGTGGAGCGGCGGAGCGGGGTTCGGATTCATCTTCGCAGGCTAGCAAGCCGATCCGAGGGCGTATCGATCGGCCGCCCTTCGAAATCAATGGGCTGGTTCCCGGAGTTGCCGGTGGGCTTCCGCTTCGAGCGCATCCCGGCCTCGGTGACGAACGCGGTTCAGACCGCGCACGTCGCCGTCGATCAGGACGAAACGGCGCCCCATGCGCTGGTCCCTGGTCTAGAATGATTTCTGCGCCCGCGGAGGATCCACCTCGTGACCCGCGACTCGTCCCGAAGATCCCCGCCGCGGATCGTCCGACCGGTAGTGCCCGAGCGGACTCGACGGCAATTCCTCCGGTCTTCGCTCGGGGCTGCCGGCGCGATGGTCCTGCCGTACTCCAGCTGTCAGTTCGGCGGGGTCTGGGGCGTCCAGTACGAAGGTCTCTACACGGACCGCTTCACCTATCACCCGGGCGAGATGATCAACGTCCACTGCTCGCTGAAGAGCGGCGCGCGCGTTCCGTTCATGTTCGTGCGGATCGACGTGCGTCCCGAAGAGGTCCCGCTCTGGCTCTGGGCGACCCCCCAGGACTTCGGGAACCCGAACCCGGGTCCGGAGGGCGCCCTCTTCCCGGTCTCGGTCTCGGTCCCGGCGGATGCGTTCGAGCCCGGCGTCTACAAGGTCAGCATGCCGCCCGAGGCGATGCTCCCGGAGAATCGACTGAACGTCGGCAACGGATTCCCGTCGGACAATTCGGTCGCCTTCTTCGTGGTGACTCCTGCCGTGGCCGGGAGCACGAGCCGGATCCTCTGGGTCCACGACTCGCTGACCGGCGTCGCCTACGGCGGATTCGGCGATCAATCGATCTACCCGTCGGCCAACGGCAGCGCCCGCACGGTCAGCTATCTCCGCCCCGGACTCGACCGCGCCGCGACCTGGAGCCACGGCAACGTCGCCTTCCTGCGCGGCCACGGCTACGAGTTCGAGTTCGCGGACCTCGTCGACCTCGCCTTCGCGCCCCCCGGTCATCTCGACGCCTACGATCTCGTCTGTTTCGTCGGCCAGTTCGAATACATGCCCAACGAGGTGATGAGCCACCTCGCCGCGTTCCAGGCCGGTGGCGGCAACCTCTTCGTCGCATCCCACGAGTTCGGGATCTTTCGCGTCCGCCTCGACCCGATGGTCGGCTCGATGACGACCTACAAATGGGACGACGTCAAGGACGACCCCTACTGGAACAGCGGTCCGTTCACCCAGCTGCCCCTGGTCGCGGGCGTCGGAATGCGCGCCCCGGCCAGTCCCTGGGAGACGGAGATCATCGGTCAGACCGTCTGGCCGGCACATCGCATCTCGATCGGCGAGTTCGTGTCGTTCTCTGTCTACAACCTCGACGAAGCGGGCTGGATCGTCGAGGGGACCGGGATCGGCGCCGGCGACGCGTTCCCCGGCGCCATCGCCGAATACGTCTCCGGACTCTGCGTGGAGTACGACGGCGGTCAGCCGCGACCGATCCTGGTGGACGACATGCGGCTTCCGGAGGGTCTCGTCATCTGGGGCGCTCGTCCGAGCAGCGACGGCCTCGATTGGCGAGCCGTTCCGGGAACTCCGACCTGGCAATGGCCGCCCCTCGCAGGCGGCCATGGGACGGCCACCTATCAACAGCGCAGCTCGGGCGCGCAGGTCGTCACGCTCCCCAGCCCGACGATGTGCGAGTGGACGGTCGGTGTCGGCTATCCCGCCTACGACCGGATGCTGCTGAACATCTTCGCGCGATTGTCCGTGCGCGCCTAGTCGACTCGCCGTCGGCTCGGGCTTTCGAGGCGAGTCCGCGAGCCCGGCTCCGCAGGGGAGCCGGGCTCGCGAGTCGAGCGATCCCAGCGGACCGCCGCTTGCCTAGCGTCGGCGGCGGGCGATCGCGACGAGCCCGCCCACACCGACGAGCAAACCGACCGCGCCGGCCGGCTCCGGGACCTGCATGCGCATGCGCAGATGCGTGATCCGGTGGAAGACGTTGCCGCTCGAGGGATCGACCGCGACCGCACCGCCGAGCAGCACGAGGTTGCGCACGGTCCCCACGACCGAGTCGTCCCCCATCCGCGTGAAGAAGAAGCCCTGAGCCGCCGTCTGCAGAATGCGATTGGGATTGAAGGGCGTCCCGAGGGCCGTCGTCTCGTCGGAGAACGGGAAGTCGTCGGAGCCCGAGATCGTGCCGGTCGTCATCCGGAAGCCCCAGCCCTGACCGGGCAGCGCGCCGACCGGATCGGTGCCGCAGTTGTTGCCCTGGATCACGATCGGATTGAAGGGGCCGATCGCCGGCGGGATCCCCGCGTAGACCTGACCGACCGTACCGACGCCGTTCGCGCAACCGAAGGTCGCCTCGACCGCGCCGCGAGCATTCAGCCGCCCGAGGAGACGGGGGCCGGGATTTCCGGGATTGGCCGTGAACGCGAAGTTGTTCTTGCCGCCGGTCCAGGGGAAGTTGTTGGCGATCTGGAAGTCCCGGAGGACCTGGGCGTTGTTGGCCATCGGCGTCGACGGCGCGACCGGCACACGCCAGACGGTGGTCCGGAAGTTGCGGAGCAGGCTCAGCGTGCCGCCGAAATGGGGCGCACCGGAATCGTTGCTGATCCGGATGATGCCGCGGCGATTGCCCGCGCCGGGATTGCCGTAGCTCGTGCAGTTCCAGTTGCCGATCGGATTCATGGCCGTCCCGGGCGCCGGCGCGGCGGGATTGTGGGCCAGCGGCGGACACCAGCTGATCGCGGTCCCCGCGCCGTTGTTGACGCAACCGGGGCCGGGGCAGAACGCGAGCGCACCGGCCGCGTTCATGAAGGTCGCGCCCTGCTGAACGTCCATGTTGGTCCGGGTGACGTGGCCGACGTTCGGGAACGCCGGGAAGTCGCGGAAATTTCCTCCGACGAAGTTCATCTTGTTGGGCGGAAGGGTGACCTGGCGACCGACGAAGGTTCCCGCCGTCGCGCCGGCCACCTGGACCGTCGCGAAGCCGGCCGTCGGCGGGTAGACGCCCTGCTTCTTGCCGAGCACCGCCGGGCCGCTCTCGAACGCATACGGCGCCTCGACCGACGGGGCCAGCACGCCGAGCGCCCCGACCATGTTTCGGGTCGCGGCCCCGGCCGTGACGGCGCCGAGCAGGAGCGCGATCGCCCCCGCGACAACGATGCCCGTGAGTCGTTGATTCAGACCGTTTCGTTCGTGATGCATGATGGCGTGCGCCCCTTCCTGGGATCGTTCCGAGATCGTCTCTGTCCGTCTCCACTCCGCGAACCACGCGCAGCGAGACGCTCCGACGGCTCGAGCCGGTCGAATGACTGGACCACCCTACACCTGCGATCCGAGGAAAGTCCATCAGATTCTTGAACCAAACGTTCGATCGATGACTTTTCACCCCATTCCACGTCTTCCATTCCCCATTTCCCGTTCGCGTCGATGGGCGGTGCGTGGAGCCGAGCGCGCGCAGCCGGAGTCGACGACTCTTCACGCGGACAGGTCGCAATGAGCCGAAAGCTGCAATCCGGAGCCCCGATGAAATCCTGCACGGTCCAGTCCCGAAGCCTCCGCTTCCACTATTGGCAGGCCGGTACCGGCCGGCCGCTGATCCTGCTCCACGGCTTCCCACAGACGGCCTACGAGTGGCGCCACCAGGTCGAGAGCCTCTCCGACCAGTTCGCGGTCTTCGCCCCCGACACCCGCGGCTTCGGCGGGACGGACAAGCCCCGCCACCGCGTGACCCGCAGCCTGCTCGCCCGGGACCTGATCGATTTCATGGACGCCCTCGGCCTCGAGCGCGCGAGTGTCGTCGGCCACGACTGGGGCGGCATGATCGCGTCGAAGGCAGTGCTCGAACATCCGGACCGCTTCGAGCGGGTCGCGTTCATCGACACGACCTGCAGTGTCTGGATCCCCTGGGCCATGAACGGGTACTGGTTCAAGGTCGAGGGGCTGGCCGAGGCGTTCTTCGAGCGCCACCACCGCGCCTTCATCGATCTCCTGTTCGGTGGCATCCCCGCCGACTACCCCGGGCCGCCCGAGAATCCGTGGCCCAACCGACTTCCGGTCGGTGCCGACCCGAGCCGGCTGTTCGGCCCGGACGCGCTCGAGCACTACCGGCGCGCCTATGCGGACCCGGACACCCACTTCCACTGCATCCAGTACTACCGCTCCGGCGTCCCCTTCCATCGCCGCCGCGGCGAGTCCTTCGAGTTCGTCCCGGAGAGCGAGATCGCGCGGATGTGGCGGCATCCGGGGGGCATCGCGAAGCATCCCGACCACGGCGAGTTCCTGGTCTACGCGCCCGAGGATCTCCACCTGCGCTATGCGGGGCCCGCGCTCTTCGTCTACACGCCGACCGTCGTCCCCGGCCCGTTCCGTCCGGGCGGAAGCCACGCGGACTTCGCCGCCGGCAATCCGGCCGCCGCCGCTTTCGCGACGCATTTCCCGAACCTCGAGACTGTCGGCCACGCCGGCACGCATTTCGTGCCCGAAGAGGCTCCACAGCTGCTCGATCGGGTGCTGCGCGTCTGGCTCGCGCGACCGACCGCCTAGCGCGGAATGTCCCCGCGCAGGGTCGAGCGGACCATGACGCGGCGCTCCGGGTAGTCGGGCACGGCGAGGTGTTGAACCGCGCGGTTGTCCCAGAAGGCGATCGAGTCGGGCTCCCATCGGAAGCGACACTGGAACTGCGGCGAGTTGATGTGCTCGCAGAGCAGGCGCAGCAGGCTGTCGCTCTCCTTCTCGGAGAGACCCTCGATCCGCTTCACCGCCACGGCGTAGACGTAGAGCGCCTTGCGCCCGCTGCGCGGATGGGTCCGGACGAGGGGATGCGAGACCGGCGGCCACTTCGTGAGCGCATCCTGCAGCGAGAGGGAGCTCTTCCCCGCCTGGGCGGCGCGCACGAGATTGCCCGTGATGTCGTGGATCGCGCGCAGGCCATCGACGAGCTGCCGGATCGGCGGCGAGAGGGTCTCGTAGGCGGCGAACATGCTCGTGAAGCAGGTATCACCGCCGAGGGGCGGCAGCTGCACGGCGCGCAGGACCGAGCCGAGGGGCGGCTCGGGGATGAAGGTCGTGTCCGCGTGCCACTCGTCGGCGCCCTCGCCCTTCGGCGCCTTCTGGTCGAGCACGATGATCTCGGGGTGATCCGGATGCGAGGGTCCGAAGGGGTGGACCATCAGCTCGCCGAAGCGGCGCGTGAAGGCGATCTGCTGCTCGAGCGTGATCGGCTGCTTGCGGAAGAAGAGGACGAGGTGGCGGTGGAGCGCGTCCTCGAGCGCGCGGATCGTGCGATCCGGGAGCTCCTCCCGCAGATCGATGCCGGCGATCTCGGCGCCGATGCAGGTCGTCATGGGTCGGATCTCGAAGTCGGCCATCGCGCTCTCCCCTCCTCGGCTGGTCTCTCGTGGCGTCTCTCGCCCGGTCGCTCGATCGGTCCCCGAGCTCCACGCCGCGTCGCCCGCTAGAGCGTGACGGCCCCGGCGCTCGTATGGATGGTCTGGCCCGTGATCTGCCGGCTCGCGGGCAGACAGAGAAAGAGGATCGTCGCCGCGACGTCCTCGGGCTGGGAGACCCGCTGCAACAGGTTCGCGAGCGGCCCCTCGGCGACGGCCCGCTCGAGCACCGCGCCGTCGCCGAAATCCGTCGTCATCGGCGTCGCCGTCAGTCCGGGCGCGACGGCGTTGACGTTGATGTCGTAGGGCCCGAGATCCGCCGCGGCGCTCCGCGTCAGCTGACCGATCCCCGCCTTCGAGGCTCCGTAGTTCGCAGGCACGCGCGGCGCGCGAAAGGCCGAGCTCGAGCTCACGCTGACGATGCGTCCGCCGCCGCCGCGCTCGACCATGTGCCGCCCGACCGCCTGGATCAGCAGGAAGGGCGCCTTCAGATTGATCGCCTGGACGCGATCCCAGTCCTTCTCGCTCAGCTCGAGGATCGAGCCCCCCTCGCCGAAGACGCCCGCGCAGTTGACGAGGATGTCGATGCGTCCTTCTTCGCGAAGCACCTCGGCCACCGCCTCGGGAATCCGCGCCGACTCGCCGAGATCGACGCGCTTCGCCCGCGCGACGCCGCCCTGCTTCGCCACGCGCGAGACGACCCGCGCGAGCTCGTCGGCGGCGACGTCGAAGGCGACGACCGTCGCGCCTTCGGCGGCGAGGAGCGCGACGGTGGCGGCCCCGATGCCCGATGCGCCCCCCGTCACGAGCGCGACCTTGCCCTTCAGCGGACTCGGATCCATGCAGCTCTCCTCCGACTCCCTGCGATGCGCCTCGAGAGCGCTCGCGACCCGAGCTCGATCGCGCCCGGACGAGCGCCTGCGCAAGGTATGTCCGCCCGCCGAGCTCGTAAAGGAGGAAGGAATGCGGACCGACCGGCGCGCCGGGAGCGGCGGCGCTAGCGTCGCCGGATGCTCGGACCCGATCATCTCGTGTTATGCGCTGGTACGCTGCCGTACGGGATTCCCTTCCGCGAGCGGGTGGAGGCGGCGGCGGCGGCGGGCTTCCCGGCCATCACGCTCTGGGGTCCCGACCATGCCCGCGCGCGGCGCGAAGGGCTCTCCGACGTCGCCCTGCGCCGCCTGCTCGACGACGCGGGGCTCACGGTCGGCGAGCTCGACTCGGTCTGGACCTGGGCGCCGGGGACCGAGGGCGTCGTCGTCCCCGACGCCGAGAACCCCGACGGCTACTTCTCCGTCGGCGAGGCCGAGATCTTCCGGATCGCCGACGTGGTCGGTGCGCGATCGGTGACCGCGTCGCCCTGGGCTCCGAAGTCGGCGCCCCATACCAGCCGACCCGCCCGCGACCGCGCGCTCGAGCGCGTCGCGGAGGGCTTCGCCGGTCTCTGCGACCGGGCCGCGCGCCATGGGCTGCTGGTCCAGCTCGAGTTCCTGCCGTGGACGCTCGTGCCGGATCTCCCGACGGCGGCCGAGATCGTGCGCCTCGCCGATCGCCGCAACGGCGGGATCGTGATCGACGCCTGGCATCTCTTCCGGACGGCGAGCGATCCGGGCGTCGTGCGTTCGGTCGCCGGGGATCGGATCATCGCGCTCCAGCTCGCCGATGCGCCGGCCGCTGCGGAGGGCGATCTCGCGACGGCGACGCTGCATGCGCGCCGCCTGCCCGGCGAGGGGGAGCTGCCGCTCGTCGAGCTCCTGCGCGTGCTGCGCGCGCTCGACGCCCCGGCGCCGATCGGTGTCGAGGTCTTCTCCGACGACCTCCATCGCCTCGGCGCGCGCGAGGCGGCGCGCCGGGCGGCGGAGGCGACGCGCGCGCTGATCGCCCGCGCGAACTCCGAAGGAGCCGCCTGATGCAGACGATGAAGGCGTTCCGCCTGGTCGGATGGCAGAAGCCCCCGGTCTTCGAGGACGTGGCGGTGCCCACGCCGCAGAGCGACGAGGTCCTGGTCGAGGTCGCCGCCGTCGGCCTCTGCCATACCGACGTCCACTTCCTCCACGCGGCCGCGGGCGACTTCCCGTATCCGATCCCGTTCACCCTCGGCCACGAGATCGCGGGCCGCGTCGTCGCCGTCGGCGCCTCGGTCCGGGACCTCGCCCTCGAGACGCCCGTCGCCGTCGCCCTCGGTCCCCGCTGCTGGCGCTGTCTCCCCTGCCTGCGCGGCGAGGACAACCTCTGCACCGGCCGCGCGAGCGGTCGCGGCTGGGGGCAGGATGGCGGGCTCGCGCGCTATGTCGCGGTGCCCGTCCGCGAAGCGGTTCCCCTCGGCGCCCTCGATCCGGCCCTCGCCGCGCCGCTCACCGACGCCGGCGTCACCGCCTATCACGCCGTGCGCCGCGTCGCGCCGAAGCTGCGTGGCGCTTCGACCGCCATCGTGATCGGGGTCGGCGGGCTCGGGGGCTACGCGGTGCAGCTGCTGCGCGTGCTGACGGGCGCGCGCATCGTCGCGATCGAGGCGTCGCCTTCGAAGCGGATCCGGGCCGCGGAGCTCGGTGCCGATCTCGTTCTGGGTCCGGACGAGGCGGGCCCCGCGCGGCTGCGGGACGAGACGCGCGGGCTCGGCGCCGAGGCGATCCTCGACTTCGTCGGCATCGACGCCACGATGGGCCTCGCCCTCGCGGCGGCGCGGATCGGCGGCTCGATCGCGATCGTCGGCGCCGGCGGGGGGCGCGCGTCGGTCGGCTGGGGGCTGCTGCCGAACAACTGCGACCTGTTCATTCCGCAGGGCGGCACGACGGCCGACCTCCACGACGTGATCGCCCTCGCGAACGCCGGGCGGCTGCGCATCGACATCGAGCGCTTCGCCTTCGAGCGGACGGCGGAGGGCTACGCCCGGGTCGAGGCGGGCACGGTGGCGGGGCGGGCGGTGGTCCTGGTCGGATGACGAGGTTTTTTTGTCGCACGTGAATCCTTTTGCCCGCTCGGGGATAGAGGGAGTGGGGCCACGATCGGCCCCTTCATGGAGACCACGATGAGCAAGATCCTTCCTCGCAACGAACACAGCGTCGATCGCGCCCTGCGAGTCCTGCTGGGCCTCGGCCTCCTGAGCCTCGCCGTCGCCGGCCCGAAGACCGTCTGGGGCTTTGTCGGGCTCGTCCCCCTGGTGACGGGCCTGATCGGCAGCTGTCCGCTCTACACCGTGTTCGGCCTGTCCACGTGCCCGCTCCCGAAGCCCCGGACATAGCGCTGATCGCGCTCACCGCCCGCGGTGAGCGCGACGCGCTCGGCCTGCTCGCGCGACGCCATGCCGCGAGCGTGCTGCGCCTGGCGCGGGCCATCACCGGAGACGACGAGACCGCGGCGGACGTGACCCAGGAGACTTTCCTCGCCGCGCTCCGGGCCGCCGGCGCCTATCGTCCGGAGCGGGCCCCGGTCCGGACCTGGCTGTTCGCGATCGCCCGGAATCTCGCGCGCAAGTCCCTGCGCGCCGATCGCAATGCCCAGCGGGCCACGCAGTCGCGCGGCGAGCGCGAGCTGATCGAGCTCGGCGTCGCGGCGGGATGGGGCAGCGCCGATCCGGAGCGCGCGCTGGCTCGGGCCGAAGAGGCCGAGCTGATCGCGCGCGCCCTCGCGTCGCTCTCGCCGGCGGATGCGGAGGTGCTGCTGCTCCGCGACGTCGAAGGTCTGACCGGCGAGCAGACCGCGAGCGCCCTCGCGCTCGAGCTCCCGGCCATGAAGAGCCGGCTCCACCGTGCGCGGCTGCGGCTGCTCGAGGAGATTCGCATGCGCAAGGCGACGCTCGAAGAGAGCGAGCGGGAGGTCGGGGGGCTGCGCTGTCGCGAGGTCCTCGCCCGGCTCAGCGACTACGTCGACGGGGATCTCTCCGCCGCCGAACGAGCGCCCGTCGAGGCGCACCTGCGCGGGTGCTCGGTCTGCGAACGATTCGGCGGTCGCTTCGCCGCCATGCTCCGGACGACCCGCGACGCGCTGGGCGCGCCACCGCCCCTCGACGACGCCCTGCTCGATCGCATTCGCGACCGGCTGCAATCGGCCGCCTGACGAATCCATCGATCTTCCGGCGGGCGGAGATCGAACTCCGTGCTTCCTGGAGCGCGACGCGGACGGGACGCGCGCCGGGCCCGCGCCTTGTTGCACCGATCTGCGACGGCTACTCATCTCGGGAACCGGGACGGGAGCGACACCATGGCGGACCTGCTCGAGAAGATCCTGAAGTACGCGGGGCCGAAGGGCACGCTGGTCCGGCGCGGCGAGCTCTCGGCGCCGAAGCTCCGCTATCGGATCGTCTCCGTCGACGATCATCTGGTCGAGCCGCCCGACCTCTTCGAGAAGCGCCTGCCCGCGCGGCTGCAGTCACGCGCGCCCCGCGTCGAGCGCGACGACCTCGGGATCGACTACTGGATCTTCGAGGACGAGCGCGTCCCGCTGCTCGGGGCCGATGGCATCCGCGGCTGGGAGGTGGGCAAGGGCTACCTCGGCCCCGTCAACTTCGACGAGCTGCATCCCGCCGTCTGGAACATCCACGAGCGCGTACGCCACATGGACGCGATCGGCGTCGAGGCCTCGCTCTGCTTTCCCTCCGCCCCCTTCGGCTTCGCGGGCTGGCGCTTCCTGCGCATGAAGGACCGCGAGCTCGGGCTCGCCTCGCTGCGCGCGTTCAACGACTGGACGCTCGAGGTCTGGGCGGGGACGTATCCGGGTCGCATGATCCCGTGCCAGCTCGCCTGGCTCGCCGATCCGGTCCTCGCGGCGGAGGAGATCCGCCGCAACGCCGCCCGCGGCTTCACGTCGGTCTCCTTCAGCGAGAATCCGGAGAAGCTGGGCCTCCCCTCGCTCTACAGCCGCGACTGGGATCCGTTCTTCCGCGCCTGCGAGGAGACCGGAACCGTCCTCAATCTCCACGTCGGCTCGTCCTCCGAGACGATCGTGCCGTCCCGGGACTCGAGCCCCGCGGTGCTCGGCGCGCTGTTTCCGATCAACGGGATGGCGACGGCGACGGACTGGCTCTTCGCGGGGATCCCCGTCCGTTTCCCGCAGCTCAAGATCGCGATGTCGGAGGGCGGCATCGGCTGGGTCCCGATCCTCGTCGACCGGATCGAGTACATGGCCCGCGTGCTCGACTACTCGAAGGAATTCGGTCCGCTCTCGCCGATCGACGTCCTGCGCCGCAACTTCTGGTTCACGACCTTCTCGGACCCGTCGACGCTGCCGCTGCGCGGCCTCGTCGGCGTCGACCACATCATGGTCGAGACCGACTATCCGCATACGGACTCGAGCTTCCCCGAGACCCAGGACCTGCTGGCCTCGCATTTCCAGGGGATCCCTCGAGCCGAGATCGAGCAGATGACCCACGAAAACGCCCGGCGCCTGTATCGTCTGGAGCCGCGCGCGGCCTGATCGCCGACGGATCGCACGGGCGAACGACGCAATCGAAGCGGGCAGAGGGGTCGCCGGTCGCGTACCGGCTCATCGCCGTCCCTTCGCAGGACGAGGCTTCCGGAAAGGGATCATGCGCTGGTGGCTGCTCGCGGGTGTCTGGGGGCTCTACGCCTCCTTCGGGCTGGTCGCGAGCTGTTTGTCGCCCCTCGTCGCGCAGGTCGAGCAGGAGCTCGACATCTCCCACGCGGCGATGGGGAGCGTGCTCGGCGCCTGGCAGCTCGTCTACATGTTCTCGGCGATCCCCTGCGGCCTGCTGCTCGATCGCGTCGGCAGCCGGACCGCGCTGACGCTCGGGATCGCGCTGATCTCGCTCTCGGCCCTCGCGCGCAGCGCCGCGACCGACTTCACGACGCTGCTCCTCTCGGTGATGGCCTTCGGTCTCGGTGCGCCCATCATCTCGACCGGCGCGCCGAAGGTCATCACGGAATGGTTCGAGGGATCCAATCGCGGCCTCGCGATGGGCGTCTACGCGACAGGCCCCGCGATCGGCGGGACCCTCGCTCTCACCCTGACCCATTCCTGGCTGCTTCCCTGGCTCGGCGACTGGCGCAAGCTGATGCTGCTCTGGGCGGGGGTGGGCGTCGCGTCGGGCGTCGCGTGGCTCGTCGTGAGCTCGCTTCCCAGGTTCCGCGAAGCCGAAACGCGGAGGCGCAGCGTCGGCTCCCTGCCGCAGCTCTCGACCATGCGCGAGCTCGTCGCGCTCTCCGACGTACGACTTCTGCTGGCGCTCGCGACCGGCACCTTCCTGATCGCCCACGGCGTCGGGAGCTGGCTCCCCGCCCTGCTCCAGGCCCGCGGCATGACGACGATCGAGTCGGGATACTGGGCGGCGATTCCGGCGGGCGTCGGCGTCGTGTCCGCGCTCGTCGTCCCGAGGCTCGCGATCCCGAGGCGCCGCCAACGCCTGCTCTTCGCGCTGGTCGCGACGTCGGCCTGCTCGACGCTGCTCTTCCAGCTCGCTGCGCGGCCGTCGCTGCTCGCGGGGCTCGTGTTCCAGGGCGCCGCCGCGACGGTGCTGACGCCGATCCTCGTGCTGACGCTGCTCGAGCTGCCCGGGGTCGGCGAGCGACGCGCCGGAACGGCGAGCGGCCTCTTCTTCTCCGCGGCGCAGATCGGCGGCGTCGTCGGCCCGATGGGGCTCGGCGTGCTCTACGACCTGTCCGGCGGCTTCGCGCTCGGCCTCGGCACGTTCACGCTGATCGCCCTCGCGATCATGCTCGGCATCACGCGCCTGCAGCGCACGGAGAGGCCGACCGAGGCCTAGCACCCAGGCTCGAGCGTCAGCGCGCGGGTCCCTCGCCGAGGACCTCGAGCACCGCGATCGTCATGCCCTCGACGCCGGTCGTGATCGAGGCGCGAGGATCGACCTTGAAATGCGCCGAGTGGTGGAACGGGAGCGGCGGCCCGCCCGCCTTCGCCGCGTCGATCGCCGACTGCGGGGCACCGCCGACCGACAGATAAGCCCCGGGCACCGCCTCCTTCGTCCGCACGAACTCGGCGAAATCCTCGGCCCCCATGCTGTCGCGATCGAGCTCGAACAAGACGCCGGGGCCGAGCTCGCGCACGAGCGCCCCGCGGATCCGATCGGTGAGCGCCGGGTCGTTGAGATTCGACGGCGTCGACTCGACGACCTTCACCTCGGGCCAGAGCGCCTCCGGCAGCCCCGCCGTGCGGGCCACGCCCTCGGCCACACGCTCGATGCCCGCGAGCAATTGCGCGCGCACCACCTCGCTGTCCGCCCGCACCGTCAGCTCGAGCTTCACCTCGTCGGGGATCACGTTGTGCTTGAGGCCGCCGTGGATCGAGCCCACGCTGATCACCGCCGGCTCGAGCGGATTGATCTCGCGCCCGACGAGGCCCTGCAGCGCCGTCACGAGCTGCGCCGCGACGAAGATCGGATCCTTGCCGTTCTGCGGCGCGGCCCCATGGCTGCCGATCCCGCGCACGCGGACGTCGAGATTGTCGGAAGAGGAAGCCGTCGGCCCCGGCCGCAGCGCGAAGCGACCCGCCGGGCTGCCCGCCAGGACGTGGAGGGCCAGCGCCGCATCGGGGACCCCGAAGCGCGCGTAGAGCCCGTCGGCGAGCATCGCCTTCGCGCCGCCGATCCGCTCCTCCGCCGGCTGGCCGACGAACATCACCGTGCCGCGCCAGCGATCGCGCTGCGCCGCGAGTCGCTTGGCCGTCCCGACGAGGACCGTCATGTGGACGTCGTGACCGCAGGCATGCATGACCGGGACCTCGCGCCCGCTCGCGTCGACCTGGGTCACCGTCGAGGCGTAGGCGAGCCCGCTCTCCTCGCGGATCGGGAGCCCGTCCATGTCGGCGCGTACGAGTACGAGCGGCCCTTCGCCGTTGCGGAGCAGCCCGACGACGCCGGTGCCACCGACGCCCCCGGTCACGTCGAGCCCGAGCTTGCGCAGCTCCCGGGCGAGCCGCTTCGCCGTCTCCCGCTCGAGAAAGGAGAGCTCGGGATGACGATGGAAATGCTCGAAGAGGGCGCCGAGATGCGCGTCGTAGTCGCGCTCGATGGCGGCACGGCGGGCTGCGCCGTCGGCGTTCGTCGGGGTCGGGATCGCGGCCGGAGCGGCGGACTCGGCGTCGGCCGAAGTCGGCGCCGGCGCGGCGCTCGCGAGAACGGCCAGCATGAGGACGGCCAGCCCGGCGCGGCGGGGAAGCGAAGTCGGCGGGTGCATGCGAAGCTCCTTCGAGGTTCGGGACGCGGGGGAGCGTAGCGGGAAGGACGAGCGGCCGGATCGAAGAGTCCGGCGAGCGCAACCCGCGCACCGTTCCCCGCATCGCGACCGATCCGATGCGCGGGAGGAGGAGTCGACGATGGAGAGCCGGTCGAGCAGCGAAGGCTTCGACGCCTATCACGAGACCACGCTCCCGAAGCGCCTCGCGAGCGCTTGGGGTACCACGGCGGCGCGAGCGGCCGCGGACCTGCCGCCGCTCGGACTGCGCCTCCCGGACGGGCGCGCCTTTACCTACGTCCCCGGGCGCGCGGGCGTCGCGATCCTCCGCGGTGACGATCCGGCGAAGACCGTCGTCGAGCTCGACGAAACGCTCTGGCAGGGATTGCGGGACGCGATGGAGACGCCCTTCGGCCTGATCCTGTTCCAGAAGGCGAAGGTCGTCGCCGGCGAGATCGGCGACTTCGTCCGCTGGGAGGTCGCGCTGCGTGTCCTCTACGAAGAGCTTCCGCCCTACGCGCCCGACGCGCCGCTCCTCGGTCGCGACGGCGTCGAGATCGACCCGACGCGCGCCTTCCATCCCGACGACGACCCTGCAGTCATGGCCGATTTCCTGCGCACGACGGGCTACATCCTCGTCCGCGAAGTCCTCCCGGCCGGCGAGATCGCACGCCTCGACGAGGCGGCCGAGCGCCTTCGCGCGCGGGCGAAGCGCGACGACCCGACGGCCTGGTGGGGCCAGCACGAAGACGGCCGCACGATCCTGACCCGCGTCCTCGACGGGGGCACCGACCCGCAGATCCGCGCCCTGCTCCGCGACCCGCGCCTGCTGCGCGTCGTCGCCCTCTCGGACCACGCCCTCGCGCCGACCGACACCGACGTGATCCACGTGCTCTTCAAGCAGTCCGGCATGCTCTTCGACGGTAAGGCCGACAATCCCTGGCATCGCGACTGCGGTCTCGGCCTCCACCGCGACATGTGTCCCGTCATGAACGGCAGCCTCTTCCTGCGACCCGCGAATCGCGAGACGGGCGAGCTGCGCTTCCTCCCCGGCTCCTGGCAGACCGCCGGCTTCGCCTTCGACGATCCCGACTTCGCACGGGGCGTCGCGATCGCGGCGAACCCCGGCGACTTCGCGCTGCACTACGGCGACGGGCTGCACGCGGGCCCACCGCCGACGGCGAAGCAGGGGCCGTTCCGGACGAGCATCGTGATCGAGTACGGACCGAAGGGACGCGAGGCGGGCGTCGGCCAGGAGCACTACGACCTGCAGCTGCACGACGTCGACACGAGTGGCTTGCGCTAGGCGACCGAGCCAGGCGCCTGCACCGGGCGCCTGCACGAGGCGACCGAGGCAGACAGGGACCTGGCCCCTCTACGCACGGAAGGTGAGCAGTCTCGCATGGCCAACGACCCCATCGACGTCCTGGTGATCGGCGCCGGCGTGGCCGGTGCCGTCGTCGCGAAGCGCTGCGTCGAAGCGGGGCTCTCGGTCCTCTGCCTCGAGCAGGGCGATTGGCCCGACCGCGCTCGCTATCCGGGCTCGACGCCCGAGTGGGAGCTCGTCGCGGCCCGGCAGTGGTCGCCCGCTGCGGTTCTCCGCAACGCGCCCGGCGACTACCCGATCGATCTCGCCGAGTCGGATTTCGGTGTCCTCAACTTCAATGGCGTCGGCGGTGGAACCATCCTCTACAACGCCCAGTGGCCGCGCATGCTGCCCGACGACTTCCGCGTGCGCAGCGGCGACGGCGTCGCCGAGGACTGGCCCATCGGTTATGCGGACCTGCAACCCTACTACGAGCAGACCGATCGCGACTTCGGCGTGTCGGGTCTCGGCGGGAATCCGAAATATCCCGCCGGCGCGGAGCCGCCGCTGCCGCCGCTCCCGATCGGCTCGATGGGCCTCCGACTGGCCCGCGCGCAGGCGAGCCTCGGGCGGCACTGGTGGCCCGGGACCAACGCGATCCTGTCGGCGCCCCGCGACGGGCGACATCCTTGCGTGCAGCGCGGCGCGTGCGGATCGGGCTGCAACGAGGCCGCCAAGGCCTCGACCGACGTGACCCACTGGCCGGGGATCGTGCGGCGCGGCGGGCGCCTCGTGACGGGCGCGCGTGTGCGCCGGATCGTCGTCGATGGGCAGGGGCTCGCCTGCGGCGTGGAGTGGATCGACCGCGAGGGAAGCGAGCACTACCAGCCCGCCGACGTCGTCGTCTGCGCCGCGAACGGCGTGGGCACACCGCGCCTGCTGCTCGCCTCGGACGGCCTCGCGAACTCGTCGGGGCTCGTCGGGCGCAACCTCATGCTCCATCCGCTCTCCGCCGTCGTCGGCCTCTTCGACGCGCCGCCCGACGGCTGGCGCGCGCACGCCGGCGCCCTCATCCATTCCCTCGAGTACGCCGACAGCGACGCTTCCCGCGGCTTCGTGCGCGGCGCAACCTGGTCGGTCGCCTCGGCGGGCGGCCCCCTCGGCGCGGCCTTCGGCTCCGACGGTCAGGGCGTCTGGGGCGAAGGCCACCACGCCCATTTCCGCGAGCGCTTCGGTCGCAGCGCGAGCTGGATCCTGATCACCGAAGATCTCCCCGACCCCGACAACCGCGTCGAGCTCTCGCCGACGCTCTTCGACTCCGATGGCCTGCCCGCCCCGCGCATCGCCTATCGCCTGTCCGAGAACTCGCGTCGCCTGATGGCCTGGCACGAGGCCCGCGCGAAGGAATCCCTCGAGGCCGGCGGCGCCTTCAAGACCGAGATCATCCACTACGGCGCCAACGGTCATCTCATGGGCACCGCGCGCATGGGCCTCGACCCCGCGCGCTCCGTCGTCGGCCCCGATTGCCGCGCCCACGACGTCCCGAACCTGCTCATCCCGGACGGCAGCGTCTTCGTGACCGCCGGCTCCGCGAATCCGACGACGACGATCGCCGCCGTCGCCCTGCGCGCCGCCGACCGCCTCGTCGCGGAGCGCGCGAAGCTCCCACGCCCGGCCCACGCCACGCGCGTCGCCTTCTCGGCGGGTGCGCCAGGACCGGGCGGAGCGGCGGGCGCAGCCCGGGCAGGGAGCGTCGATGGCGCAACGGCCGCGACTGCAGCGACGAGCTTGCTCGCTTCGTCGACGGCTTCGTACGTCGGCCCCGCGCCCGCGATCGTGCCCCTCGCCGAGGCGGCCCGCGCCCGCCTGCGCGCGCTCGCCGACGACTGGATTCCCGCCGGCGACGGCATGCCGGCCGCCTCGTCGGTCGGCGTCGCCGACCGCGAGCTCGATCGCGTGCTGCGCGCGCGACCCGATCTCGCCGAGCCGGTTCGTACCGCCCTCGGGAGCGACGGCGCGCCCTCGGAGGAGACGCGCATCCTGCTCCGCTACGTCGTCGCGGCGGCCTACTACCTCGCCCCCGCGGTGCGGACCGCCCTCGCCTACGATCCGGAGCGGGTCAGCCCGGTCCGGCCCGAGGCCTATCCCGACTGGGCCGCCGAGGGCCTGCTCGATTTCATGCTGGAGGAGACGTCATGACGAAGTCCGCGGTCCACAAGATCACCGAGGCGAAGCCGGTCCACGACGAGCGCGAGATCGAGGCCGTGATCGACGTCCTGCGCCACGGGACCCTCGACCTCGGTCCGAAGGTCGCCGAGTTCGAGCGCCGCGGCGCCGAGCTGCTCGCGAAGCGCCACGCCGTCTTCGTCAACTCGGGGACCTCGGCGCTCTGGCTCGCCGTCGATCTGCTCGGCTGCCAGCCCGGCGACGAGGTGATCACGTCGCCGCTGACCTTCTCGAGCGACATCGCGCCGCTCGTGCGCTCCGGGATCATCCCGGCCTTCGTCGACGTCGAGCCGGACACGTTCCAGATCGACGTCGACGGCATCGAGGCCATGATCGGGCCGCGCACGAAGGCGATCCTCGCGCCGAACCTCGCGGGCAACTGTCCCGACTGGGATCGCATCCGCGCGATCGCCGATCGCCACGGGCTGCTCGTCGTCGAGGACAGCTGCGACGTGCTCGACACGCGCCTGCGCGGCACGCGCACCGGCCTGCGCTCCCACATCTCGGTGACGAGCTTCGCCCGCGCCCATTCGATCACCGCCGCCGGCAACGGCGGCATGCTCGGCGTCGACGACGCCGACTGGTTCGATCAGTCGCTGGTCCGTCGGCGCTGGGGACGCCGCTCGGAGACCTATCTCTTCGGCAGCCGGAAGGGGACGGCCGAGCGCTTCGGGCCGCTCGTCGACGGCACGCCCTACGACCTCATCTTCGTCTTCGACGACATGGGCTACAACTTCGAGCCTTCGGAGATCATGGCCGCCTACGGCCTCGTCCAGCTCGAGAAGCTCGGCGAGTTCAATCGCCGCCGTCAGCGCGTCTTCGCCGCCCTCGACGCCGCCTTCGACAAGCACGGCGATCGGATCGTCCATCCGCGCACGACCGAGGGCCTCGAGACGACCTGGATGCGTTACCCGTTCCTGCTCGCCGACGGCATCGATCGCACCGCGATGCAGGAGCACTTCCTCGCCCGCGAAATTCCGACCCGCATGGTCTGGACGGGAAACATCCTGCGCCAGCCGGGCTTCTCGAAGATCCCCCACCGCGCACCGGCGAAGGGGCTGCCGAGCTGCGATCGCGTGATGGATCGCGCCCTCTCGCTGCCCGCCCACCACGGGCTCACCGACGCCGACGTCGCCCACATGATCGAGGCCGTCGCGGACTGGCGCGCCGCGCGGTGAGCTTCGACTCGAGCACGTTCTACGGCCGGGAATCGCTTCCCATCGGGTTCTGAGACGGAGAGGCTGCGCGCGCTCCGCAAGCCGGCTCTCAGACGCTCCGACGCCGTCCGTGCACGCCGAGCCCCGTCGCGAGCAGCAGCCCGAGCAGTACGACTCGCGCCACCGGACCCGCGATCGGCACCGCCGGCGGTGGGCCACACGCCTCGGCGTTCGGCACGCAGGCATCGCCATTCGCCGGGTCGCTCTGGTCCGGGACGCCGTCGGAGTCCGCATCCGCGGTCGACGACTCCTGGTAGTCGAAGAGCCCGTCGCCGTCCGCGTCCGCGGTCGCGCCCTCCTGGAAGTCGGAGACGCCGTCGCCGTCGGCATCCGCCCCGCAGACCGCGACGAAGGTCGTCGGGATGCAGGGATTCGTCGGCGCGGGATCGGCGAGATCGACGAGCCCGTCCGCGTCCGTGTCGACGAGCGCGACCAGGTCCGCGGGCTCCGCCTCGCGCAGGAACGCGGCGAGTCGGGCGAGCGTCGCCGGTGCGAGATTCGCGAACGCCGAGTGGGCCGTGATCGCCGCTTCGAGCGTCGGTGCCGAGCCGTCGTGAAGGAAGGGTGGATTGCTCCAGGCGCCGACCAGCCCCGGCGTATCGAAGCCGTCGAGCGGTCCATCGAGCCGCTCCCCACTCGAGGGCTTGATCGTGCCGACGTCGTGGCGGAGCGTCGTCGGGGAATCGGTGAGCGACGGGACCGAATGACAGCCGAGGCAGCCGAGCTCCGCGAAAGCCAGACGACCGTCGGCCGCGTCCGCGCCGAGCGTGCCGAGGCTCGGGCGGAACGGGCTCGCGGGCGGCGTCGCGAGCGAGCTCACGTAGGCGGCGAGCGCGTCGAGGTCGGCGGAGAGGCCGGCCTTCGGCGGGCCGAGGGGGGCCGAGGTCGCGGCGAAGTCGGCGGGGGCGAGCAAGCCGCTGCCCAGGTTGAGGCCGCGGATCTGGCTCTCGAAGTCCTGGATCTCGTCGAAGTTCCCGGTCCAGTGCGGGCGACCGTGGCCCGTTCCCTTGCCGCGCAGGTCGATCGTGTTGCGGAGTCCCTCGCCGTAGCCGCCGAGATCCCAGACGCGGCCGTCTCCATCGCCGTCGTTGTGGCACGAGGCGCAGCTCATGTAGTCGTCGAGGGCGATGCGATCGTCGGCGGCGTCGTAGAAGAGCTGCTTGCCCAGCAGGATCGTCGGCGGGAGCGCCTCGACGGAGACCGTCTGGATCGGCGGCAGCAGGTTCGTGGCCGGCAGATTCGTCTCGAGCATCTGGGTCAAATCGAAGCGCGAGATCTGGCGATCCATGAAGTCGTGGACGTAGGCCGTCCGCCCGTCGCTCGAGAGCGCGACGCTCTGGGGCGCCCGGCCGGTCGGGAGGCGCATCAGCGGATAGCCGTCCTGGAGGTCGTAGACCGCGAGCTGGCGGCTCGTTTCGAGGGTCACGAACAGGTAGCGGTCGTCGCCCGAGAGCGCGGCGCCGGTCGCGAGGCTCGAGTTGTCGTGGTCGATCCGAAGCGTCGGATCCTCCGTCGCCGTCGCGAGGACGATGCGCGAGGTATTCGCGCGCACCGTCGAGTCGAAGCCCATGCCCGCGACGCCGCGCAGTGCTCCGCCGCGGACGTTGTCCTTCTTCGACGGGACGTAGGCGTGCTGGCCCGCGAAATCGACGACGGCCGGGCCGAGATAGTTCGGCATGCCCGGCCCCTGGCTCTCGGACTGCGCGCGGCCGTCATGAGTCAAGCCGATCGTCCCGTCGAGGGTCATCGTGGCCGGATCGATCGAGAAGACCTGCGCCGCGCCGGCAGCGACGTCGACGGTCAGCGTGCTCTCGCCGGGGATCGGCGGGGTGATGAAGTTGCTGACGAGCAGCCGCGCGTCGTCGTTCCGGATCGAGACGTGTCGCGGGCGGCCGGAGAGCGCGAGGCTCCCGACGAGCGCATCGGTCGCGGCGAGGCGCTTCTCGACCCGGGCTGCGGCCTCGAGGACGACGTAGTAGGTCGAAGCGTCGGCGGCGAAGACGAGGCCGTGGGGCTCGCTCCCGCGCGGGAGCGCGATCGTGCGGTCGACGGTGAACGCGGCGGCGTCGATCACGCTGATCGAGGCGCTGCCCTTGTTGACGACGTAGACGCGCGCCTGGCCCGGCTCGCGGGCGATCGACCAGGGGCGATCGCCGACGGGGATCTCGGCGAGGAGGGTGCCCGAGGCGCTCGAGACGGTCACCGAGTCGTTGTCCGGGTTCACGTTCCAGATGCGATCGGCGCCGCTGCTCTTCTCGACGAGCAGCGTCGTCGAATGGCGCGGCGCGAAGGGCAGCGGCGTGATGGGCGCCGCGATCACGATCGGCAGGTCGGGCGTCGACGCGCCCCGAGCCGGCGGCGTCGGGTAGTCGGCGGTGGAGCGATCGTCGAGCACGTTCCAGATGACGCCGTCGATGCTCGCCTCGAGCAGCCAGCGGACGGGATCGCGCTCCGGCGCGTCGCTCGCCGTCGTGAGGACGTAGGCGTCGATCTCGACCCGGGCGCCCATGTCGTAGACGAGGTCGCCGCGATTGAAGTCGCGCCACTGCGTGCCGGCGTCGGCGTCGTCGGCCCGGGTCGGCCCCTGGCCGGCGGGGTTGTTGCCGCCGGGATTCGTCACGAAGAGCGCATGGCGGCGAACACCCTGCTCGAAGAGGGCGAGCTCCGCGAGCTGGATGCCGTTCGCCGTCGCGTCGTTTCGCAGCTTCGTCGGGCGGAAGCGGTAGTAGCGGAAGCCCGGCGCGGGCTTCGGGACGAGGCGCGCGTCGGCCCAGTCGCCGCGGTCGCCGCAGGCATCACCGAGGGTGAAGATTCGAAGCGTCAGAGCATTCGCAGTTCCGACGTCGAGGTCGAGGGACTCGGTCGGCGTCGTGTCGACGAAAGGGCTGCTCGTGTAGGCGACGACGCCGTCGAGAGCGACCTCGAACTGGACCTCGCCGCAGAGGCCGTCCTGGGCGTCGTCGAGACCGATCTGGGCACGGAAGCGGTCGTATCGGCCGTCGAGGGCGACCGAGATCTCGGAGAACGCATGGGCCCCGACGCCCTTCGCGTAGGTCACGCCGGCGAGTCGGATGGGGGCGCCGTCGCCCGCCGCCGCATCCCCGTTGCTGCGATCGCGCTCGGCGGGCCCGAGACCGTTGGTCGACGTCGTCCACGGCAGATCGGAGACGTAGACCGAGGTCGGATCGGGGACCGACTGGACGTCGCGCACGACCTGGATCGTCTCACCGATCGAGGGCGTGCCGTCGGCATCGAGGGCGAAGAGGAAGTAGGGACCGACGATCAGGGTGTTGGGATTCGCCGGGAACTGGAGCGTGAATGTTCCGTCACCGTTCGCGACGGCCGAGATCGGGAGGAAGCGCTGATCGGTGTTGACGTGGTGGGTCACGGCCGAGAGGCGGACGACGGAGAAGGCCGTCGTCGTCGGGCTCGCCGTGACGACGAGCGAATCCCCTGCCCGCACCTGCGCCGGCGCCGGAACCGACAGCATCGGTCGGACCGCCGGCGAGCCGTCGCTCTCGAAGAGGTAGGGCGGCGAGAAGATCTGGCCGTCGAGGTGGTTCGCCGGGTGTCCGCTCCAGCGGCCACCGCCGCCCATCGCGATCACGCGGCCATCCTTCATCAGGAGCGCCGTCGAGTGGTAGTTGCGCGGGACGTCGAGGTTGTCGGTGGTGCGCCAGCTGTCGGTCGAGGGCGAGTAGATCTCGGTGTGGAGGACCGAGCCCGTGTCGTCGAAATATCGGGCGACGGTATTGCCGCCGATCACGAGCAGCTCGCCGTTCGCGAGCGTGACCGTGTTGAGCAGCGTCCGCGGATACCGCATGGGGGCACCCGGCGTCACCGTCGGCGCCGGCCCGGTCAGGTCGACGCGGTAGACGAAATTCCTCGACGTCGGGGGATCGAGGCGCAGATCGGCGCCGCCGACCAGCAGGACCTTGCCCTCGCCGTAGGTCACCGCGTTTCCGTAGGAGCGCGCCACGTCGCCGATCGGCTGGCCGAGGGCGACGGTCGCGGCCCCGCCCATCGGGTCGTAGCGATGCCAGGTCGGCGTCGGACCGCCCTGGAAGACGTCGCCCTGCGGCGTCACCGCGATGTGGGAGTTCCAGGCGATGTCGATCGCGCCCGTCGGGTTCGGCGCGACGTTGATGACGTTCTGCTCGAAGAGCTGGGTGTCGGCATCGGCGTTGTACCGTGGCGACCAGGTATTGGTCGCCGGGTTGTAGACCTCGGTCCGGCTGCCGGCGTCCTTCGCGAAGCTCGCGAAGACCGTGTTGTCGGGCAAGGTCGCCGCCAGCCCATACCAGCGCAGATCGATCATGTCGGCGAGCGGTGACCAGGTCTGCGTCGCCGGATTGAACGAGGACACGCGTCGATCGCTCGGATTGCCGCCCGCCGCGACGATCGTGCCGTTCTCGAGGGTCGCGACGCCCGCGCAGAACATGTCGTGGAAGTCGTTGTCGACGGGGACGAAGGTCCCGGTCGCGGGATCGAAGACCGAGGCGCGAGAGAGCTCGCTGAACTCGGGAAAGCCGTCGATCTCGGTCGAGGACCAGGTCAGGATCTTCCCGTCCGGGAGGACCGCCGCCGAGATCGCGATCTCCGGCCACGGGATCACCGGCCCCCACGACCCGATCGAAGCCGGATTCGAGCTCATGAACGTCAGTCGGCCGTCGACCGGAATCGGCTCGAAGACCGGGATGCCGGTCCGGTACCCGACCTCGAGGGTCGCCCCGCTCGGCGTCGCGAAATACTCGATCCGGATCGAGTGGTCGCCGACGTCGAGGACGCGGCTGCCCTCGACCGTCGTCGGCGGATGGAGCCCGTCGTTGTCGACGACGACCTGGCCGTCGATCAGGAGCCGGGAGCCCGCGTCCGAGCGCGTATAAAAGGTGTACGTCCCGGCCGTCGGGACGTTGATGGTATTCGTGATGACGAGCCCGTACTCGCCGCCGACCGCGCCCGGGTCGGGACCGATCACGTCGATCAGCGCCGAGGAAACCGGCGTCAGGAGCAGGAAATCCGGCAGCGAGGTCCAGGCGCCCTCGTAGCGTTGATGGAGGAAGGTCGCGCCGGCGGGCGACGCCAGGGCGAGGAAGGCCAGGACGCCTGCGAGCAGGGCGAGCGAGGTTCGGCGGAGACGGATTCGGGGCCCGGATCGCATGGTTTTCCGCTGCCGTATCGGCAGTGTGCGCCCCTCGGCCAAGGCGTCTGAGCGAGTGGGTCACCGAATGCTTGCGATCGGGGACCGGGGCGGCGTGCCACGCGACGCCCCTTTGCCGCCTCCTCCATCAGCTGCCCACGCGCAGTTGCCGGCTCCGTTCCAGCCGGCTGCCGCAGGCCCCTCCATTTCTCGAGATCGAAAGTCCGTTCCCTAGACTCCGTCGACGAACGAATTCGAGGCTTCGAGCTCGAGCCGGGGGAACGACATGGAGAGAATGCGGGTCGCGGCGGTGCAGGCGGCACCGGTCTGGATGGATCGCGAGGCCACCGTCGCGAAGGTGTGTCGGCTGATCGAGCAGGCGGCGCAGGGCGGAGCCCGGGTCGTCGCCTTCTCCGAGACCTTCGTCCCGGGCTATCCGTGGTGGACGAGCTCGGATCGCCTCGATCTGAAGGCGCTCGACGTCGTGACGGCGCGGCAATCCGTCTATCTGCGCCAGGGCGTCGACCTCGCCCGCGGCGATCTCGATCCCGTCGTCGAAGCCGCGCGCAAGTCCGCCTGCTTCGTGGCCCTCGGCATCGCCGAGCGCGCGGCGACCGGCGGATCCCTCTACTGCTCGCTCGTCCTGATCGATCCGACGCGCGGCATCGTCGGCGTCCACCGCAAGCTCAAGCCGACCTACACCGAGCGCGTCGCCTGGGCCGACGGCGACGCCCACGGCCTGCGCGTCCACGAGCACGCCGGCTGGCGGATCGGGGGCCTCAATTGCTGGGAGAACTGGCTCCCGCTCCCGAAATTCGCGCTCTACGGACAGGGCGAGCAGCTCCACGTCGCGACCTGGCCCGGCGGACGCGGCATCACCCTCGACGCGAGCCGCCTGGTCGCGATCGAGGGCGGCGTCTTCGTCGTCTCGGTCTCCGGGCTCTTCGACGCGAGCCTCGTCCCCGACGACTTCCCGGAGGCCCGCGCGCTGCGCGCATCGCTCGAGGGGATCGCGCTCGGCGACGGCGGAACGCTGATCGTCGATCCCAACGGCGTCGTCCTGGCCGAAGCCGCAGCGAACGCCGAGGAGATCCTCTATGCGGACCTCGATCTCGACGTCGCACTCGCCGCACGCACCCTGCGCGACCAGGGCGGTCACTATCACCGTCCGGATCTCTTCGAGCTCCGGATCGACGAGCGCCGGCTCGGCGCCACGTCGTCGCGCGAGCCGGCGCGCTAGCGGGGTCGCCTCGCCAGAGGACGGGAGTGCGGCCGGCGGACCGCGGAAGCTCCCGACCACCCGGCGAGACCCCGGGCTTCGAGCCTCAGCCGACGAGCGCCTGGAGCGCACCGACCGTATCGAGGTCGTCGAGGGCGGCCATCGCGCGGGCGCGGAAATTCGTCGTGAACATGCGCCGCGCTTCGGTGTTGTAGGGCGGGACGAGGGAGAGGAACGAGGCGATCACGGTGTAGGCCGCCTCGATGCGGTGGGCGAGCCAGACGTCCTCGAAGGCGATCGCGCGGCCGCCGAGGCGACGGCGGACGTCGAGGTAGTGCTCGATCAGCGCGCGTTCGTCGCGACGGCGGTCGACCGATTCGAGGCCCATCGTCAGGAAGAAGCCGAGATCGCGCATCGGCGTCCCGATCTTCGTCATGCCCCAGTCGAGGAAGCCGACCCGATCGCCGTCGAGGAAGAGGTTCCCGATGTGAGCGTCGCCGTGGATCAGCGTCTTCGGACCGACGCCGGCCTCCCAGGCCGCGTCGATCGCGTCGTGGTGGTCGATGTAGAGGCGGGCGACCTCGAGATAGGCGTCGGAGAGGACGTCAGCGCAGTGGTCGACGACGTATCGCAGGGTGCGGAGCACGAACTCGGGCGCCCTGCCCCGCGTCGACGTCGCCCACGACGAGACCGCCGCGAGCCGCGCGGGGTCCTCGGAGCGGACGTGCAGCTCCGCGAGCTCGGCGAGCGCCGGCCCGGCGAGCCGACCGGGGATCGCCCACGAGCCGTCCGAGATCGCACAGCCCCGCGCCGCGAGATCCTCGAGCAGCATCAGGAACGATCCGTCCGGCGCGAGCGCCGCGAAAGGACAGTCGGGGACCCGCATCGAGACGCCCGACGCGACCTCCGTGTAGAAGTGCACCTCGCGCGCGCCCATCCCCGCGGCGCCGATGCGCAAGCGATGCTCGGGATCCCGGGGCGGGAGCTTGCAGAAGAGGGTCTCGGGAGCACCCGCGCGAACGTCGTAGGCGAGCGCGAGGCGCAGGTGGTGGTTCGTGCGCTCGGTGGCCTCGAGGATCTCGACGCCCGCGACCCGGACGCCCGGATGTCGCGTCGCGAGGGCGCGCGTCAGCCAGGCGGGTGTGAGGCCAGCGGCATCGGTCGGGAGGGGCTGTTCCATCGCCGCCGACTGTAGCGGCTCTCCCCGGACGGGAGAGCCGCCACGCGATACCCGGATCGAGCGTCAGCGCGGCTGGAATGCCTGCAGCCGCTCCGTCGCCTCGACGTAGCCCTCGACGATCTCGTAGATCACGTCGCGTACCGCCTTGCGCTCCTTCATCATCCCGACGACCTGCCCGACCGGATTGAACGCGACCTTCTGGGTCTGGGCGACGCCCGCATAACGACTCGTCCGCGAGATCGCGTCGGCGGTCACCATGCCCTGCAGCGGCATGCCGAGGGGCTTCGGGTTCTCGGCCTTCTCCCACGCCTCCGTCCAGTCGTTGCGGAGCATGCGACAGGGCTTGCCGGTATAGGAGCGGGAGCGCACCGCGTCCTCGCTGGTCGCCTTCAGATAGGATTCGATCTGCGCGGGCTCGGACTCGGCCTCCTCGACCGTCAGCCAGAGCGAGCCCGTCCAGACGCCCTGCGCGCCGAGCGCGAGGGCCGCCGCGACCTGGGCGCCGGTCCCGATGCCGCCCGCCGCGAGGACCGGCGTCGGGGCGACGGCCGCCACCACCTGGGGCCAGAGGACGACGCTGCCGATGTCTCCCGTATGGCCACCGCCCTCCGTGCCCTGGGCGATGATGATGTCGACGCCGGCCTCCTTGTGGCGCTTCGCCTGATGCAGCCGGCCGCAGAGGGCCGCGACGAGGCGACCGCTCGCGTGGACACGCTGGATCACGTCGGCCGGCGGCGTGCCGAGGGCGTTCGCGATCAGGCTGACCTTCGGATGCGCGAGGGCGACGTCGAGCAACGGGTTCGCGGTCGTCGCCGTCCAGCCGAGCAGCTCCCGCGCGTGCTGATCCGCCGGCAGCTCGGGGACACCGTGGTCCGCCAGGAGCTTCGACGCGAACGACCGATGTTGCGCCGGGATCAGCTTGCGGAGCTGCTCCTCGAGGGCCTTCGGGTCGAGGTCCGAGCCCTTGCCCTCGTACTTCTCGGGGATCACGAGGTCGACGCCGTAGCGCACGCCGTCGACGAGATGCTCGTCGATCCAGCGGCACTCGAGCTCGAGCTGCTCGGGCGTGAAGCCGACGGCGCCGAGCACGCCGAAGCCGCCGGCGTTCGAGACGGCGACGACGACGTCGCGGCAGTGGGTGAACGCGAAGATCGGGAACTCGATGTCGAGGACGTCGCAGAGCGGGGTATGCATGGGGGGCTCCTCCGGGCCGGTCACGCCGGCCGTTCTTCAACGGGTTGAACTCTTTCTGCTCGCGGGACGCGAGGCGAGAACGCTGCCTCCGACGAGCTCGCGGACGGCGTCGAGCGCGGACGTCAAGCCCTTCGCGGGCGAACGCTTCGCGCCGTCCTCGAGCCATCGTTCGTTGGCCATGCGCACCGCGGAGACGATCGTCGCGGCCAGCAGCCGCGCGTGCAGCCCGCGCCGCGGCCCGGCCGCGAGACGCGGCTCGATCGTGCGGGCGAGCAACGACTCCCAGGCCACCTGCTGGCCGAGGGAGCGGACCTTCACCTGCGCCGAGACCGCCCGGATTCCGGCCTCGAGCTGCATCAGCTCCCGCTGCTCCCGCCAGTCGGCGTAGACCTCGAGGAAGCCGTTCGCGAGCGCGGTCAGCGCGTCCTCGTCGTCGGGGCGGCGGCGCGTCGCCTCGGCGACGGCATCGAGTCGTCCCTGATGGATGCCGGCCACGAAGGCCGCCTCCTTCGAGTCGAAATACCGAAAGAAGGTCGAGCGCCCGACCTCGGCCGCGCCGCAGACGTCCTCGACGCGCACCGCGTCGAAGCCCCGCTCGACGACGAGCTCGACGGTCGCCGACGCGATCGCCTCCCAGGTCTTCCGCTTCTTGCGATCGCGCAGGGACACCGCCTCGCCGCGATCGCCGCCCCGTCCGCCCGAGGCGACCCGCAGTCGGGCGGCCGCCGCGCTCGAACCGGTCGAACGCTTCGCGCCGACGCTCTTCCGCTCCGCCGCCTCTCGATTGACCGCTCGCGCCATGGAATTCCTTCGTGTCCCGCACCGGCTCGGCCCGGGCTCGACCCGGACGCGTCGAATCCCTGGGCCACAATCTGGCACAACGTCCCATTTGGAGCAACGTGCCGACCAGCAGCAGGACGCGGGCGGTCCGAAGCCCGACAGGAGCGAGGCCTGTCCTTCGGGTCCTCGCGACGATTCGAGGCGGACTGATCCCGGGGATGCGCGACCGGGCTGCGCGTGGGAGGCGGCGCGTGGGGTCGGCGCCCGAGCCGAGCGTTCGGGGCGAGCGGCGCGCGTTCTTCGGGCGAGCGCCGCCCCTAATCCAGCAGCGACGTCATCTGGTCCGGATCGAATCCCCGGATCCTGGAGCCGTCGATTTCGACGAGGGGGATCGCATTCCCGCCGGTCTTCTCGCGGAGCTCCTCGGCCCAGCGGACGTCGGCCTCGATGTCCTTGTTGACGTAATCGACACCGGCCTCGTCCAGGAACGCGAGCGTCTTGCGACACCAGCCACACCAGGGCGCCGTGTAGACCGTGACGTCGTGGGCCGGCTGCTCAGCGGCGACCTCGACGGCGCCGCGCGCACCGCCCGAGCTCGCCGCCGGTGCGGCGGTCGTCCGCGAGAGCACGGAGGCGTCGAGCTCGATCTGGCCGGCGCGCGAGCGCCAGTCCGCCGGGACCTCGTCGAGGGACCCGGCGAAATGAACCGAGCCCCGGTCGTCGACCCACTGATACACGACGGACGTCGACGACGCGGCTGCCACGGCCGCCACCCCCGCCTCCGCGTCCGCGACTTCTGCTTGTGCTTCTGCTTCTGCTTCTGCTTCAGGCGAACCCGCGGCGCTCGCGGTCCGCCCGCCATCGCCCTTCCAGGCGTACCCCGTCGCGCCGACGAGAGCCAGAACGACGACTACGATCACGACCAGACGCATGCTGGACTCCCGGGATGCGAGGCCTCGGCTCGGGGCCGACGACGGACCTCACGGAGGCGGATGGATCCGAAGGCCGAATCGGCACGGCGGGCGCCGGGACTTGAGCGTCGGCGTCGAGCGCGGCCCCGGCCCCACCGCGGAGCGGCACCTCATCGGTAGAATGAGCGCCGTGCGCAACGCGCCCCGGCTCGGACTACGGCGCAGGAGGCTCCGATGATCTCGCAGGATCGCATGAAGGCCGTGCTCCAGGCCTACGTCGACGGACTGAACGCCGGCGACGCCGACGCCGTGATCGCGCTGTTCGCGCCCGACGCGGTGATCGAGGATCCGGTCGGCACGCCGGAGAAGCGCGGCGCCGAGATCGCCGCCTGGTTCCGGCGCGCAGCCGAGATGCGCGCCCGACTCGAGCTCTCGACACCGATCCGTGGATCCCACGGTCTGGCGGCCGCCATGGCCTTCACCGTCATCACCCGCTTCGACGGAAAGCTCCGCAAGACCCGCTCGCTCGATACCGTGCGCCTCGACGAGCAGGGTCGCATCATCCGCCTCGAAGGTTATTGGGGCCCCGAGGACGTCGAGGTCCGGGCGGATCCGGAGGGAGACGCGCGATGAAGCCGATGGGACCCGTTTCGGGGGGCGTTCGGGGCTGGCCGTTCGCGGCTGCCGCCTTCGATCTCGCAGCCGTCGGCTATGCCGAAGAGGAGTGGTTCTTCGAGGGCGAGGCCGCCACCTATCGCCATCGGAGCGGATCCGATCGCACGTGGGACGGCCGCTGGGAAGCCGAGGTCGCGGGGGTGCTCCCGTTCCGGTCGCGGATGCTCGTCCGTCGTCCGATCGATCCGGCACGCTGGAACGGCAGCGCCTGCCTGCTCTGGAACAACGTGTCCCACGGCTTCGATCTGATCGTCGGCGAGAGCGCCGAGCTCTATGACGGCGGATTCGCGCTCGTCGCAGTCAGCGCCCAGGCGCACGGTGTCCACGGCTATCCCGGCGGCGCGACGCCGGGACTCGTCGTCTGGGATCCCGAGCGATACGGCACGCTCTCGATTCCCGGGGACGAGGCGTCCTACGACATCTATACGCAGGCCGCGCGGATCGCCCGCAGCGGTGCGCTCGGCTTCGCGGCCCGCCGCGTGATCGGCGTCGGCGCGTCGCAGTCGGCGGTGTATCTCGCGACCTACCTGAACGCGATCCAGCCGCTCTCCCGCGCCCTCGATGCGTGCATCCTCGACATCTATTTCGGGAACGGATCCGCGCTGCAGCCCCCGCCGTCGACCGTCCGCGATCCGTCTCAGATCGCCGCGGCCGTGACGCAGATGCCGCCGGGCGCGCATCGCCTCCGCGACGACCTCGACATCCCCGTCTTCGTCCTGAACTCCGAGTCGGAGTCGACGCTTCACCATCCCGTTCGCCAGCCCGACACCGATCGCTATCGCTACTGGGAGGTCGCGGGCGTCGCCCATTCGTCGCGCGAGCGGGGCACCGAGCGGATCCCGTCGAGCTGGCCGCGGGACCTCGGAACCAACGAGAGCCGGATCGGGACACCGCCCGACGCGAACGTGCTCCGGCTCGACGAGGTCCGCTCGTCGGTCCTTCGACACGTCCAGCGCTGGCTCGCCGAGGGGACCGCGCCGCCGATCCAGCCGCGGATCGAGTTCGACGAGGCCCCCGACGGCAAGCCTCTCATCCGCCGCGACGCGCTCGGCCTGGCCCTCGGCGGAGTCCGCCTGCCCGACGTCGAGGTCCCGCTCGCGCGCCACTCGGGCCTCGCGGTCGATGGCACGCTCTCGCTCTCGGGCTCGACGATCCCCTTCGACGCCGCGCTCCTGCGGCAGCTCTACCCCGACGAGGCGACCCATCGCGCGCGTCGCGCCGCGGCGCGACGGCGCGCCGTCGAGGCCGGCGAGCTGAGACCGGAGGATGCGGCCATCGAGCAGACGCGCTGGCCGCTGCCCCCGCAATGACGGCATACTCGGCGCTCCACCCAAGGAGATCGCCATGCGCGCCGCCGTCCTCACCGAAGTCGGAAAGCCCCTCGAGATTCTCGAGGTCCAGGTCGACAAGCCGGGTCCGGACGAGGTCCTGATCCGGACCGTCGCCTCGGGCATCTGCCACAGCGACCTCCACTTCCAGGAAGGCAAATACCCCTGCGCCTGTCCGACGGTCCTCGGGCACGAGGCGTCGGGGGTCGTCGAGGCGGTCGGCTCGAACGTGCGTTACGTCGTGCCGGGCGATCACGTCGTGACGTGCGTCTCGATGGCCTGCGGATCCTGCCGGCAATGCCTGCGCGGTCGCTCGCACCTCTGCGCCCACGAAGGCCTCGTGCGCAGCCCCGGCGAGAGGCCGAGGCTCAGCCGCGACGGCGCGACGGTCCATCAGTACTTCGAGCTCTCCTGCTATGCGGAGCAGATGCTGGTCCACGAGAAGGCCGTCGTGAAGATCACGAAGGAGCTCCCGCTCGAGAAGGCGGCGCTGCTCGGCTGCAGCGTCGTGACCGGCGTCGGCGCCGCGCAGAACACCGCGAAGGTCGGCCCCGGCGACACCGTCGCCGTCGTCGGCTGCGGCGGCATCGGCCTCAACGCGATCCAGGGCGCGCGCCTCGCCGGCGCCGAGCGCATCATCGCCGTCGATCGCCTCCGCGGGAAGCTCGAGCTCGCGACCCTCTTCGGCGCGACCGACACGATCGACGCGAGCGCCTCCGATCCCGTCGCCCAGGTCGTCGAGCTGACCAAGGGCGGCGTCGACCACGCGATCGAGGCCGTCGGGCTCAAGCAGACCGCCGAGCAATGCTTCCGCATGCTGGGCGTCGGGGGGACGGCGACGGTGATCGGCATGATCCCGATCGGGACCCAGCTCGAGCTCCACGCCGTCGAGCTGCTCTCCGAGCGGCGCATCCAGGGCTCGTCGATGGGCTCGACCTGCTTCCGCATCGACATGCCGACCTAGGCGAACCTCTACCTCCAGGGCCGGCTCAAGCTCGACGAGCTCGTTTCGCGCTGGATCCGGCTCGACGAGATCAACGACGGGTTCGAGGCGCTGCGATCGGGGTCGGTCGCGCGGAGCGTCATCCGGATGGACGGGGGCAACTGACGAACGGCCCGACCACCGTTCGGCTTCAGCGCCCGGTCTCGACCGCCTCGACCGCGTCCCACGCGCCCCGGATCGCGCCTTCGATGTACTTGACCTCGAGGCCGTCGCCGGCCTCGACGACGGCGAAGCCCGCGGCACGCAGCGACTCGGCGAGCACGCGATCTTCGTGGGTGCCCTTGGCGACGATGACCTGGTCCGCGGCGAAGCGCTGGCGTCGACCTTCGGCGTCGACGCAGAGGACGCCGTCGGACTCGATCCGGATCTGCGAGGCGCCGGGGAAGAGCGCGACGCCGTGCTCGCGCAGCTCGGCGATGATGCGCATGCGGCGGACGACGGTCAGCCCGGCGCCGAGCATCGGCTCGTCGTCGACGACGGTGACCTGGCGACCGCGCTCGGTCAGGAACTCCGCGAGCTCGAGGCCGACGAGCTCGCCGCCGAGGATCACGATCTGCTTGCCGAGCGGCATGTAGGCGCGCGTCGCCGCGCGCAGCATCTCGGGACTGCCCGAAAGCCCCGTCGCGGCGCCGACCTTGCTCGACACGCGATCGAGCCAGGACGTCTTCCGCTTCAGGTCCTCCGTCATGCGGCCCGAGAGCATCGCGCGCAGATCGTCGCCGCTGAAGACGATCGGCTGGTCTTTGCCCGGAATATCGGGCAGCGCGCGGACGGCGCCGGTCGCGACGACGACGACGTCGGGGGCGAGCGCGCGGATCGTCTCGGGCGTCGCCTGCGTCGAGAGGCGGACATCGACCGCGCTCTTCCCGACCTCGGCGATCAGCCAGTCGAGGAGCCGGTTGTTCGGCTCGTAGGGCAGCGACGCGACGCGCAGCGTCCCGCCGAGCCGCTCGTCCTTTTCGAGGAGCACGACATCGTGGCCGCGTTCGTCGAGGCGGCGCGCGGCCTCGAGACCCGCCGGACCGCTGCCGACCACGACGACGCGCCGTCGCGGGCGGCGGGGCGGGCCTGCTCGACGAACTCGAAGCCGGTCTCGGGATTGACGGCGCAGCGCCCCTTCTGGCGCAGGTAGATCGCGCTGACGCAGGTATAACAGTAGATGCAGGGCCGGACGTCCTCGGCGGAGCCCGCGGCGAGCTTCTTCGGAAACGCGGGATCCGCCAGGATCTTGCGGCCGAAGGCCACGAAGTCGCAGGCCTTCTCCGCGATGCTCCGATCGGCGTCGTCGAACTCGATGCGGCCCGAGGCGATGACGGGGATCCCGACGGCGCGCTTCACCGTCGCGGCGCCGGGGACGTTCGTGTTCGGGACGTGGGGGATGTTCGATTCGGAGTGGAGCTTCCCGACGCCGACGTCGTGATAGGCGCTCGCCGTGATCGCGTCGGCCCCGGCCTGCTCGAGCAGGCGCGCGGTCTCGACCGCGATCTCGAAGGTGACGCCGTCGTGCTTTCCGACCTCGCGTGCATTGAGCTTGCAGATGATCGGGAAGTCGGGCCCGACCGCCTTGCGTACAGCCGCCAGGATCTCGAGGTAGAGCCGCGCGCGGCCGGCGAGATTGCCGCCGTAGCCGTCGGTGCGCGTATTCGACGAGGGGGAGAGGAAGGCGTCGATCAGGTAGCCGTGGCCCCCGTGGATCTCGACGGCGTCGATCCCGGCCTCCTGGGCGCGGCGCGCCGCGGCCGCGAACTGACCGACGACGACCGCGATGTCCTCCTCCGTCATGACCTTCAGGGTCGGTCGCTCGCCGCCCATGAACGAGGCGAGCTCTTCGGGAAAGAAGAGCGTGCCGAAATCCCCGGAAGGCGCCTTCGGCATGGCCGGCGTCAGAGGACTGGCCCAGGCGCGTCGAGTACCCGGCGACGACGCCGCCGTGGTGGAGCTGGACCGCGACCTTCGCGCCGTGGCGATGAGCGACCTCGGCGATGCGCCGCAGGCCGGGGATGAAGCGATCCTGGGAGAGGCTCGTCTGGTTCGGGATGACGGCACCGACCGGATGCGCGACGCCGGTGACCCCGACGACGACGAGGCCGGCGCCGCCTTCGGCGTGGCGCTCGTGATAGGCAACAGGGCGATCGCCCGCCGCGCCGTCCTCGTCGGCGAAGCTCACGCCCATGGCGGTCACCACGATGCGGTTCTTCGTCGTCATGCTGCCGATGCGGCCGGGGGCGAGGAGATGGCGGGGGATGGTCGTCACGTCGGGACTCCTTCGGCGAGACATGCGGGGTCGATTCTCGCGCGGCGCGGCGACGCGCGGGGCCCGATCGGACGTCGATCGGTGCACGAGATCAGCCTCGAGGGGCAATGCTATAGGAATCCGCTGCACGAGGGAGGGACCGGAGCGATGGGGCTCTCGGGACGTCGGGGGCCGGTCGACCGCTCCAGGGTCGCGCGGACGCATCGGCGGCGCAGATCATTCGCAACTTTCCTGCGACCGAATGTTCATTCTGGCCGTCGAATGGCCTGTGTGCTGTATTCGACGATCGAGGAAAGAAGCAGATGCTTCATAATGGGACGATGTCGAAGTACAAGAGTGGTAGGTCGCTCCTTTCTCCGGCCACACTGATTCTCGCCGGGCACTCCTGATCGATTCCCTCGCAGGGGTGGGCGCTGCCCACGCGCAGACCCACTACGGCCGCACCGACCCGCTGACCGAGGGCTTCATCACGGAGCCCGGCGACGGTACGGCCGGCGCCTCGCCGATCGGATCCGACCCCGAATTTCCCGGTGTCGCGGCCTGGCAGGTCGAGAACATCGGCGCGCGCAATCGCTACCGCCTCGCGGGTCCCGGCCCGGGCATGTCGTGGACGCTCGCGGCGCGCATGCGCGTCGTCGATCTCGCGGACGCCGTCGACGCGAACATCGTCCTCGAGGTGGCGGACGGGACCAACCGCTGGTTCGTGAGCTTCGGGTCGAACGCCGTGGGCGGTACGCTGATGTCGTTTTAGGGCGCTGGATCGGCGACGCTGCCGCCGCTTCAGACGGGCCGAACCGACTACTTCCTGATCGAGATCGCGGGCGACGGCACGACGGCGGACGTCTTCGTCGATGGCGTCGAGGTGGCGAGCGATGAGCGGCATCGTGTCGCCGCTCCAGCGCGTCAACTTCGGCGATGGGCAGACCTCGAGCGTCGGTCGGGGCCGCTATCCGTACGTGCGCTTTCGCGATCGGGCCGCAGGCCTGTCGCGACGGCATCGACAACGACGGCGATGGCCTCTCGTCGACTTCGCCGGCGGCGACGGCGGCTGCAGCCAGGCGAACGATCCGAGCGAGGACGACGTCGACCGCGATGGCGACGGCCTGGCGGACCTCGTCGAAATCGCGGCCCGAACGGATCTCGGCGACGTCGATAGCGACGGCGATGGACTGACGGACGCTGCGGAGCAGGGAAGGGGGACCTTCGGTGCGCCGCGGGTCGTCACGACACTCGCCGACTTCGTCGAGGCCGTGTTCGCGTCCGACCTGGACGGCGACGGGGACATGGACGTACTTGCTCCGCTTCGGTCGCCAACGACGAGATCGCCTGGTACGCGAATACGGACGGACTGGGGAGCTTCGGGCCGAAGCAGACGATCTCGACGCTCGCCGACGGCCCGCAAACGCTCATCTCCGCCGACGTCGACGGAGACGGCGACTTCGACGTGCTCTCGGCTTCGGCGACCGACGACGAGATCGCCTGGTACGAAAATACGAACGGGGCGGGGAGCTTCGGGCCGCAGCGGATCATCTCGACGCTGGCTGATTTTCCGTTTGCGATCGCCACCGCCGACGTCGACGGAGACGGCGACGTCGACGTCCTTTCGGCCTCGCGACTCGACGACGAGATCGCGTGGTACGAAAACACGGATGGGGCGGGGAGCTTCGGGCCGCAGCAGATCATTTCCACGTTGGCCGATAGTGCGCGATCCGTCTTCGCTGCCGATGTCGACGGGGACGGCGACGTCGACGTGCTGTCGGCGTCGCTCATCGACGACGAGATCGCGTGGTACGCGAACACGGATGGCGCGGGAAGCTTCGGGCCGCAACAGATCATCACGACGCTGGCCGATGCTGCGCGATCCGTCTCCGCCGCCGACCTGGATGGGGACGGAGACGTCGATGTCTTGTCGGCATCGGAGAACGACGATGAGATCGCGTGGTATGCCAACACGGACGGGCTCGGGAGCTTCGGCCCGCAGCAGATCATCACGACGCTCGCCGACCGGGCCCAATCCGTCGTCGCCGTCGACATGGACGGCGACGGCGACCTGGACGTGCTTTCGAGCTCGGTCGCGACCGGACCCATCGCCTGGTACGAGAACACGGACGGCGCGGGGAGCTTCGGGCCGCAGCGGGCGATCGCGATGCCGGCGTTCGACGTTGCGCCTGCCATCGCGTCGGATCTCGACGGCGACGGCGACGTGGACGTGCTCTCGGCCTCGAGCTGGACGGATGAAGTCGCCTGGTACGAGAACCGCAATCTGGCCGACCCGCTTGATGCCGACAGCGACGAAGACGGGCCTTCGACGCGCCCGAGGTGAACACCCACGCCACGGACCCGCGCGATCCGGACAGCGACGACGACGGTCTCGGACGGCGCCGAGGTGAACACACACGATACGGACCCGCCGACCCGGACAGCGATGATGATGGCCTCTCGGATGCCGCCGAGGTGAATGTGCACGCGACGAACCCCCTCGCGGTGGACAGCGACGGGGATGGGCTGCTCGACAGCTTCGAGGTCACGAACGGATTCGCGCCGACCCTTCGAGACCAGAACGCCAATGGGAAGGTCGACGGCGCCGACGATGCGGACGCCGATGGCTCGGCAACGCCTTCGAACAGGCGGTCGGGACGGCAGTGAACGATCCCGACAGCGACGACGATGGGCTCCTCGATGGCGAGGAGATCGCAAGCGGTGTCTTCGGTCCGCAGCAGCTGATCTCGACGCTCGCCGACCAGGCCGTCGCCGTCTCGACGGGTGACCTCGACGGGACGGCGACCTCGACGTCCTCACGGCGTCGCTCGTCGACGACGAGGTTGCCTGGCACGCCAACACGAACGGGCTTGGGAGCTTCGGTCCGCAGCGGATCATCACGACGCTGGCCGATGGCGCAGCGTCGGTCATCGCGACCGACGTGGATGGCGACGGCGATGCGGACGCGCTCGGCGCCTCGCGGGGACGACGACCGGGATCGCCTGGTACGAGAACACGAACGGACTCGGGAGCTTCGGGCCGCAGACGATCACGACACTCGCCGACGGTGCCACATCGGTCTTCGCCGCCGATGTCGACGGGGACGGGGACGTCGATGTGCTCGGCTTCCGAGAGCGACGACGAGATCGCGTGGTATGCCAACACCGACGGCCTCGGGAGCTTCGGGCCGCAGCAGATCATCACGACGCTCGCCGACGGTGCCACATCGGTCTTCGCCGTCGACGTGGACGGGGACGGGGACGTCGACGTTCTCTCTGCGTCAGCGGGGGACGACGAGATCGGCTGGTATGCGAACACGGACGGGCTCAGGGAGCTTCGGGTCGCAGCAGATCATCACGACGCTCGCCGATTCGGCCCGCTCGGTCTTCGCTGCGGATGTGGACGGGGACGGGGACGTCGATGCTCTCCGCGTCCGCGCTTCGACGACGAGATCGCCTGGTACGAAAACACGGACGGGCTCGGGAGCTTCGGGCCGCAGCAGATCATCACGACGCTCGCCATCGCCGCCACATCGGTCTTCGCCGCCGACGTGGATGGGGACGGGGATGTCGACGTGCTCTCTGCGTCGGCGGGGGACGACGAGATCGCCTGGTATGCGAACACGGACGGATCAGGAGCTTCGGTCCGCAGCAGGTCATCACGGCGTTGGCTGACGACGCCCAGTCGGTGTTCGCTGCCGACCTGATGGGGACGGGGACGTCGACGTGCTCTCTGCGTCGGCGGGGGACGACGAGATCGCCTGGTACGAGAACCGCAACGTCGCCGATCCACTCGACCCGGACAGCGACAACGACGGACGTCTCGACGGCGACGAAGTCGCCTTCGGCAGCGATCCGCTCGACACGTGGAGCTTCGAAGTCGTGATCGACTTCGCAGAGGTCGCGAACCCGGCCAACCCGCCCGAAGGGACCGGCTTCGGCGCGGTCGCGAACGTCTACCGATTCATCCGGCGGACGGGCGATCCCGGCAGCTATCACTACACGGTGTTTGCCTCGCGCGACGCGCGTCCCATCAACTTCGTCTCCCTCTACGATGCGATGCGCTTCGCGAATTGGCTGCACAACGGTCAACCAACGGGGCCGCAGGACGTCACGACGACCGAGGATGGCGCCTACACGATCACGGCGGAGGGCGTCGTCGCGAACGTGATCGTGCGCAACGCGGGCGCGCGCCACTCGCTTCCGACTGAAGACGAGTGGTACAAGGCTGCCTACTTCGATCCCGTGACGGGCGGCTATTTCGATTCGCCGGCGGGCAGTGCGAATCCGATCTTGTGCATCGCGTCGATCGTGTTCCTGACTCGGCCAACTGCGAAAACGTGCGGACGTTCCCGATTAACGTCGGTTCCTACACCGCTAGCCTGGAGCCCGTACGGAACGTTTGATCAGGCGGAAACGTCGCAGAGTGGACGGAGTCGATCGCGGGAGCGAATCGGCGCGTGCGCGGCGGCTCGTACACGAGTCCCGCGGCCTCCCGAGGCCGCGGGCTCCGGGACCGCGGCGGGATCCATTCGCCGAGACGCACGACGTGGGGATCCGGATCGTCCCCGGAGCCGGGCTCGGCGGTCGGGCTCGCGCTGGGTGCCGGGATGCTATTCGCTTTGCGCCGGTCGAGACATGGATCGCGGTTTTCGGCGTGATCCGGTAGCGGCTTGATCCAGAACCGGCGGATCGGCTCCAGGAGCGATCCGGGTCGGGCGCGCTTCGGATCCGATGCGCGCCGCGTCAGCCCCGCCAGGCCTTTTCCGTCCATGCCCAGGCGGCCGGATCGGTCGGCGTGACGTGGAGCTCGGTGGCGCGCAGGGAGCAAGAGGGGGATCTTCCACGCCGACGGTAACGGGATTCAGGTCGACTTGGCCCGTTCCGGGGCGATTGCAAGCTTTACCACCGACCCACATCCCAAACTCACCCCGAAGCCCGCTGGGCCAGCCGTCTTTCGGCGAGCTTGCGCCCTGTCGATCGCCGCCCGTGATCGACGAATCATCCGCGCATCGCGTCAGATGGCGTCGTTTGGGGACTGCGGCTCGCGCAGGGTCTGATCGAATTCGAATCCCGGATCGAATCCTGAGTCCGCCTGCATCTCGCCGTGCGCTTGGTCGAAGCGGACTCGATCCATCGCAACCGCTCGATCGATCCCCCGACCGATCTCGTTGCCTGGACCAAGCGGCGGCGCCCGCTGCGCAAGCGCGAGACACTCGAGGATCCGGTGCGCGACGTCGGCCTCCGTAATCGCCGCGATCATCCGCATCCGCGCGCCGCAGTCTGGACATCGCAGTGCGTCGGCCTCGAAGACGCGCTTCAGCAGGTCGGCCCATGCGATGCGGCGAGTAGGCGGGTGCTTCTGATCGGCTTGCTGTTCGGCGGGCTGGTCCAAAGCAACACGTTCCGCGTGCGCCTCGTCCTGCTTGCGCCTGCCGGATGCGCGGTCGACTGCCCGGTCGCTGATCGAGCCTCCCCCCGCCTGCGACGGCGCTGAGTCGACTTGTCCAGGCACCGGGTCACCCCACCCGACCCGCTCGACCCGGGCAGCGTTCCAACCCCCCGCCGGCACCACCTCGTCCCGCCCGCTCGGCCACGGCGCGAGCACCCCGTGGTACCGCACCTGATGCGCACGCGGCGGTGGGATCAGCGGCGCGCAGCCGTTCGAGCAGCTCCCGCCGCTCCAGCACGAAATGCGTCGTCCCGTCGCGCCACGGCGTCTTGAAACGATAGGCCAGCCGACCATCCGTCAGCGGTTCGAGCCGCCCAAGCGCCAGCGGCGGACGGTCGACATAACGGCAGAGCCGTTCGAGTCCCTGGCGATCGCGGGCCGGGACCGCCACGTCGGCATGCAGACTCATCCCGCCCTCCCGCATGCAGCCGGGCGGACATGATGGGCGGGCTCAACTGATCGAGCCTCCGGAAAACCCGGGGCGGTTCAGCGGGCCAGTTGACCTGTATGATCTTTGCGGCGGTGCAGAAGAGACCTCTTATGCTTCCTATCCGCCACGAGGCTCGATGAAACGGCATCTTGGAATCGCTGGCGCGCACTGCGGCACGAAGCGCGCTACCGATCGCTCATGAGTTTCTTCTCTTCTGGCTCGCGGGGTCGTACCTGATCCTCTTCGGGGCGGGTCTGCGACTCCTCGAAGCCGGGCATCTCGGCTCGGCATTCGCCCTGTGCATCGTCGTGCCGATCGTACGGATCGGACGCCGGTTCCGATCGGATGTTGGCTATCTGCTCGTTTTTTTCGACGGCGGCGATGTCAGCCGATCGCGAGAGAACCTGCGCATCACGCAACAGAAGAAGCCGAGGGACTTTCGCGCGCTGCTGGCCCTCGAGATCGGGATCGTCGCAGTGTGTGCCGGCGTCGAGCTGATGCAGCAGTGATTGGGCCGACCCATTCGCACGGCACTCGAACGAGCTCTCGCCGCCGAGTCTGGCGCCGGCACTGCGGCGGCGGATAGGAAGAAGAAGAGGCCTCTTCTTCGCCACCGGTAAGAGCGTATGGGTCAACTTGTCCGCCATCGTTCCCGTCCGGGGACGAATTTGAGCTTTCCCGCCCGTCCGTGGCCGGCCGAATCGCCGACGCCCGTGGGATAGGCCTTCCGCGGGCGAGCATGTGCCATCGCCGTGGCTCACGCGCTCGACGAGCCCGCAAGCCCAACGTTCAAGGCTCGTCGCTCAGGACCGGGTCTTCGACCGGCGACTGGCCAAAGTCAAAGCCCGGATCCCATCCGCTTCCGCAGGCGTCCTGTCGAACGCGCCGCGGCCGACGATGGGCTCCCGATCGATCTCGCTCGCAGGCGCGAGCGGCGGAGCCCGACGCGGAAGCGCCAGACACTCGAGGATCCGGAACGCCACGCTGGGATCCGTGATGGCGGCGATCAGTCGCATCCGTCCGCCGCAGGCCGGACAACGAAACGCGTCGACCTCGAAGACGCGCTTCAAGAGATCCGCCCATGCGATCCGACGAGCGATCGATTCGCTTGTTCGACTCGTAAGGATGAGTCCAACGAGGCACCGCCAACGAGCGTCTCGCCGTCCCCTCCCCCGTCGGCAGCTCCGGTCGACCCGACATCCGATTCCGACGCGGGCGACGAAGGCGCGGCCTCCGCCTCATCTGGCCCTGCCGGCACCACCCGGTCCCGCCCGCTCGCACACGGCGCGAGCACCCCGTGATAGCGGACCTGATGCGCCCGCGGCGGCGGGATCAGCGGCGCCAGCCGTTCGAGCAGCTCCCGCCGCTCCATCACGACATGCGTCGTCCTGTCGCGCCACGGCGTCTTGAGCCGATAGGCCAGCCGACCATCCGTCAGCGCTTCGAGGCGAGCCAGGGCCAGCGGCGGGCGGGCGACATAGCGGCAAAGCCGTTCGAGTCGCTTTCGATCCCTTGTCGGGACCGCGACATCGGCATGCAGGCTCATGCCGCCCTGGCGGATGAAGTGGGGCGGGATCGGAGCGCGGGACTCGACGCCTTCCTCGTCCTCGTCGACTGGATCGACGCGATCCCCGAGCCTTCGCCACGGCTCGCCCGCTTCGGAACTCGTCGCGATCCGAGAGCGGATCGAGGCCGACCCGAGCATCGCCATCAGGGGATCGTCGCCGGCAAGGGGATCGTCTTGTCCGTCGATGCCATGCCGTTCGAGAACACGCAGGATGCGGCGCGCAGTCCCCGCCAGGACGCGCGCGACGTCGGCGGTCTCGGCGGTGGAAGGGCCACGAAGTCTCCGAGGCTGTGCGATGGGCCGAGGTAAACCCCGTCGAGGACGAGCGAATGAAAGTGCGGCGTCAGGTTGAGGGCCGACCCGAAGCGTTGACGAACGTGACCGATCCACACTCTCCCTTTCGAATGCCGAAGAGGATTCGTGCTCGGCGCCGCTGGTCTGCGAAGACGGATCGCAGGAAGGCGCGCAGGACTTCGCTCGTGAGCTTCGCATTCCAGGCGCAGCGATAGCGAAGCGGATAGGGCAGCTTGAGCACCCACTGCCGGATCGGGACCTCGGCTAGCACCCGATCGACGAGATGGACCGCGGTGTCGGCCATCCGGCGACCGCCGCAGGAGGGGCAGATGCCGCGGCCTTTGCACGAGAAGACGACCAGGCGGTCGTGGGCGCAGGCATCGCAGCGAACGCGGAGAATCCGTGGGCCAGCACGCCACACTCGAGATACGCCCGGATCTCGCGTTCGACGAAACGGGCGACGGGAGCCCCCTGCGATCTCGCTCGGGCGCGGAACGGGACGAGCTCCGCACGGATGACCGCGTGGCGGAGGGTCTTCTCGGGTTCATGGCGCTCGTAGTCGGCGACGGCGGGCGCTCCGTCGGGACCGGAACGAGGGGGAATGCGCGAACGCCCATCAGGTTGTCGCAATGCAGAGAGATGAACGAGTCGTGAATGCCCGACCACGCGAAGGCGTGTCAGATCGGGACGAGCGATTGGAAGAATGGCGCGCCCGGCAAGACTCGAACTTGCGACCCTCAGCTCCGCAAGCTGATGCTCTATCCATCTGAGCTACGGGCGCGCTGCCATTCTCGGACGGCGGTCGGTGGAGAACCGGGAACGCCGGAGGCGGGACCGTAGCGGGTCCTCACGGCGAAGCCTAGTCCTCGGGATCGACTTCGCAGCGACGATCCCGCTCCACGCCGCCGGCCCGGGGCGGGCGGGATCGCGATCGGGGCCCGCATCCGCATCGCCCCGCGAATCCGACGACGTCCTCGTCCGAAAGGGCGCGACGCCCGGAGAACGCGCGCCCAGGAGCACGGCCAGCTCCCCAAGCACATCTATATAGAAAGATGTCCCCGCAGGGCGATTTCTCCGCTCGAACGACCGCGCCGCCGCCGATGCCACGCGAGGCCAACCAGGCCCGCGCCCACGAGCACTGCCGTCGCCGGCTCCGGGATCACGGCGATGAACGAGCGGAGCTGGCCCTCGGGATCGAGGGCATTGCCGAGAATGGTCCGGCCATCGGCAGAGATCGAATCGGCACTCGTCAGTCGCCAGCCCGGGAGAGCGATGCCCAGCGATGCGAGCACTTCGACGAGGGGCCGGGCCCCGTGGTCGACGTCGAAGACGAAGGCCTCACCTTCTTCGTCGAGCGCGTTTCGTCGACCGCTTCCGACGACGACCGATCCGTCGCCCGACACGGCGCTCGCGCTGCTCGTCGCCCAGCGCGACGCCGAGTCCCCCAGACGCTGCATGCCGCCCGCCGGGGAATAGAAGCCTTGCTCTCGCCCCCGGCCCCTCGTCGATCGAGATCGCGCCTCCGCCGACGATCGTCCCGCCATCGTCCGAGACGGCTCTCGCATCCGCCTGGATGAAACCGGCCGCGAGGGGTCCGCCGAGGGTCTGCAGCCCGCTCGCTTCGTCCCAGACGAATGCCTCGACGCCTCGCAAGGTCTCGACCGAGCCGACGACGAATCGTCCATCCCGCGACACGGCATGGGCCTCGTTGAACAATCCGCGCGGATCGGGCACCTCGAGCCCGCGCATCCCGCCCGCCTCGGTCCAGACGAACGGCTGGGTGATCGTGTCCGTGCGCTCTCCATCGGGACTCACTCTGCGCTCGACGATGCGATATCCGACGACGACCGAGCTGTCTGCAGAGACATCGATCGCGACACTGAAGCGCGAGTCGAGCCCGGCGGGCGGTCCGGGATCGAGGTCGACCATCCCCGTGTCGCGGCGCCAGCGGAAGGCCGCCAGTCCGAGCGCGGCGTCGGAGAAGCCGACGACGTGCGATCCGTCGTCGTCGATCCCGAGCGCTCCGCTCTCCGCGGTGCCGCCCGGCAGGAGCCCGAGCCGCTCGAAGCCGCCCGCCTCCGTCCAGCGGATCGCTTCGGTGAAGGGACCGTCGCTGCAATTGCGAAGGCAGTAGCGCTGCCCGACGGCGACCTGTCCATTCCCGGAGAGCCCGCCCAACAGGACGACGTGATCCGGATCCGTGTCCGTGGGCGCGATCGGCAGGAAGGAAGCGGCGCGGGCGATGCCGAACGGAAGGGCCGCGCATGCGACGGCGGAGGCGAGCATCCCTCGCCGAGTGACGCGGCGACCCATCCCAGAGACTCCCGGCAGGAACACGGTTCGCCCTCCATGCCCCGGATGAGGCGGAGGGAAACGCTAGGCGGCGCACTCGAAGCGTGGCCATCCGGTCTTCGCTTGAAGGAAGAGCGTCGACCGTGCAGCGACGGATGCCGCCCCGTCAGCGCCCGACGAGCCGCGCCGGAACCGGCTGATGCCCGAGGCTCCCCGGCAGCGGCGGATAGATCACGCCGGGGACCCGCTCGAGCGCCTTCGCCCGGTCGAGCAGCACGCGCACCGCCGTCGCCCCCTCGAGCCGCGCCAGCATCGCGCCCGGACAGACGTGGGAGCCCGCGCCGAAGGCGAGATGGCCGCGCGGATCGCTCCGGTCGAGGCGGAACTCGGCCGGCGCTTCGTGCTGGGCCTCGTCCCGATTCGCGGAGCCGATCCCCATCTCGACGGTCTCGCCCTGCTTGATGAGGACGCCACCGATCTCGACGTCGCGGGTCGCGATGCGCGTCGTGCGTTGGACGGGCGCGTCGTGGCGCAGGGATTCCTCGAGGTAGAGCGGGATCTGCTCGCGGTCGGCGTCGAGGCGCGCAAAGAGCGCGGGATCCTGGACGAGTCGATTGACGAGATGGGCCAGGAACGAACGTGTCGTGTGGACGCCGGCCTGGACCATGAAATGGAGCTGCGTCGTGAGCTCCTGATCGGAGAGCGGTCGCCCGTCGATCTCGGCGCCGAGCAAAACCTTGAAGACGTGGTTCGTCGGCTCGGGCAGCGCGCGCTGCTCGGCGATGCGCGCGCGGAAGTAGACGTGGCTCGCCGGGCCCTCGGGCGCAACGCCGGGCGTCGCCGGGCGCGTCATCATCGTCCCGTCCATCGACCACTGCATGAAGAGCCCGACCGCCTCGCGCCCGAGCCCCATGATGTGGGCCATCGCGAAGGCCGGGATCGAGAGCGCGTACTCGCCGTGGAGATCGGGCGCGCGCCCCGCAGCGCAGGCCGCGAAGAGCCCGTCGACCAATCGGTTGCACTCCGCCTCGAGGATCGGCTCGAGCTGTCGCACGCGGTGCCACGCGAAGATCGCGTTGAACAGGCGGCGGATGCGGCCGTGGCGCGGCTCGGGGATCTCGGAGAGGAAATGCTGCTCTTCGGGGATCGTGGCGCAGCCGGCGGGAATGCCGGTGATCGGGCCGAGCTCCGCGCGGAAGGTGTCGACGTCGACGAGCGCGGCCTCGACGTCTGCGTGGCGCGAGAGATACCAGGCCCCGGACGGCGTGCGATAGACGGGCTGCTCGCGGCGGATCCGCGCGAGCACGTCGAAGGGAACGCCGTCCTCGACGAAGCGGCGGTCGTGGGGGTCGAACGAGAGCGTCGGGTCGACGGACGCGGCGGGGGCTTCGCGCATGAGAAGAACTCTCCCGCCCGGGACGATCGATCAAATGGGCACGGGGCGCCAGCGGGCGGGTCGAGGTCCGTCGATCGACGATCCGCGGTGCACCCATCGACCCGGCGAATCGGGATCCGACGCGGCCCGCCCTTTCGCGGCCCTCGCCGGCGACTCCAATTCCGATACCGTAGATCTCGGAGCGACGAGGAGGCGCGCGTGAGCGAGATCGATTTCACGGCCGGCGGATTTCCCGGCCAGCGATACCACGACCTCCTCGACGAGCTTCGCGCGAGGGCGCCCGTCGTGCCGGTTCGCTTCGGCGGCGAGCCGGCGTGGCTGATCACGCGGCATGCGGCGCTCGAGCGGGCGCTCCGCGACAGCGAGCGTTTTCCGCAGGGTCCCGCCTATCGTCGCCATACCGAGCCGCCGATCGGCCGCAGCTTCATCTCGATGGACGAGCCCGAGCATCAGATCTATCGAAGGCTCGCGACGCCGACCTTCCGGCCGATCGCCGTCGCCCGCGCCGATCGCGGGCCGATGATCGAGCTGGCCCACGAGCTGATCGACGTCTTCGAGGACGAGCCCGTCGTCGACCTGATGGAGGGCTTCGCCCGTCGCTTCCCGCTCGCGATCATCTGCAGCATGCTCGGCATTCCGCGCGAGGCGGAGCGCGACTTCCAGCGCTGGGCGAACGGGCTCCTCTCGTTCCCCTTCGATCCGGAGGGCGCGCGCCGGGCAGGTCAGGAGTTCACGACCTACCTCGAGCCCCTCGTGCGCGAGCGGCGGCGGGCGCCGCGGGGCGACGTCCTCTCCCAGCTCCTGCTCGCGGAGGTCGAGGGCCGGCGGCTCACCGACGACGAGGTCCTGTCGCACATCCGTCTGCTCTTTCCGACCGGCGCGGAGACGACCTCGAGCGCGATCGGAAGCCTGCTCTACGCCCTGCTCGTCGACGCCGAACGCTGGAAGCATGCCGTCGAGAAGCCCGGCTCGCGGGAGGACTCGATCGAGGAGCTGCTTCGCTGGGAGAGCCCGGTCGCCATCACGCCTCGAGTCTCGGCATCGGAGCCGATCGAGTTCGAAGGCGTGCAGATCCCGGCCGATGCCTGGGTCCTCTTCTGCTACGCCGCGGCCAATCGCGATCCCCGCGCCTACCGCGACCCCCACCGCTTCGATCCGACCCGCGATCCCGGCCATCTGCTGACCTTCGGCCCGGGCGCGCGCCAATGCCCCGGCATGCACATCGCGCGCAAGGAGCTCGCGGTGACCCTCGACGTCTTCTGCGAGCGGCTGCCGAAGATGCGGCTCGTCGACGAGGCGGCGTCCCGGCCGACGGGGACGGTGCTGCGCCGGCCGGACTCGCTGCGCGTCGAGCTGCGGAGGCGCTGAGCCGAGCGGCGGGGCGAGCCCGCCGCGCGCAAGTCCACTGCCGATCGAAAGAAGACGAAGGAGTCCGAACCATCATGACCCGCGCCGACGACACTCCGATTGCCGATTACGCGAACATGCTGCGCCTCGACGGACGGCGATACGTCGTGATCGGCGCCGGCCAGGGGATGGGCCGACAGACCGCCCACGCGCTGGTCCAGAACGGTGCTCGCATCGTCTGTGTCGACATCGAGCGCGAGCGGGCGGAGGACATCGCGAAGGAATGCGGGAACGACTCGATCGCCTGGACCGGCGATGCGACCGATCGCGCGAGCGTCGCGCGCCTGTTCCAGGACGTGGGCGACGCCTTCGGTGGAAAGCTCGACGGGATCATCGACATCGTCGGCATTGCCCGTTATGCGACCCTGCTCGAGCTCGACGACGCGCTCTGGGACTGGCATTTCGCCATGAACCTGCGCCATGCCTGGCTCGCGATCCAGCACGCGACGCCGCTGCTCGAAGCCAACGGCGGCGGCACGATGACCTTCGTCGCATCCGCCTCCGGGATCACCTCCGCCCCGCGCCACGGCGCCTACGGCGCCGCGAAGGCCGGGCTGATGTCCCTCGTGCGCACGGCCTCGGTCGAGCTCGGTCCGAAGGGCATCCGCGTCAACGCGATCGCCCCGGGCGTCGTCTGGACGCCGCGCATCGGCGCGCTGCTCGGCGAGGAGGGCCGCGCCCGCAACGCGGCGAACGCGCCGCTTCGCCGCGTCGCCCAGCCCTCGAACATCGCCTCGACGCTGCTCTTCCTCGCCTCGGACATGGCGGCCTACGTCTCCGGTCAGTTCCTGTCCGTCGACGGCGCCGTCGGCGCGAAGTTCCCCTTCCCGATGGGCGAGATCTAGACCTCCGACGAGGGCGGACGCTCAGGGCACGGTCTGCAGCTTGAGGACCCGGCCCTGGGCGCCGACGAAGCTCCCCCCCGCGAAAGCGGCCGCGACCGTCCCCGGTCGCTGCAGCGTGAACTCGACGCGGATCGGACAGCCGCGATCGTCTTGCGGCGGATCCGCATCCTCGAGGGCCGCGGTCAGCTCGAGGGCGTCCTCGCCCCCGGCCCAGTCGATCGTTCCTTCGAGGGTCTGGATGCAGCGGCCGGTGACCGCGTAGACGAGCACGTCGCCGGCCTCGAACTCGGGCGCGCCGGAGGGATCCCAGACGACGTAGTAGGGGGTGGCGCTGCTGCGTGAGAAGAAGCGCGGAGCCGGGGTCAGGGCGACCGGATCGCTCACCCACTGCAGCGCGAAGGGCGAAGGCAGGGTCACCGACGAGCCATTCGCGTCGGTCTGGCCCGAGGCGCTGCGGTCGAAGTCGATCTCGATTTGCGTGTCCTGCTCGCCGGTCTGGAAATTCGCGCCGTAGCTCGTTTCGACGTGGTCGTCGTGCTCGACCATCACGCGATCATTCCCATCGATGGATCCGGGATCGCGCTTCGTCGCGATCAGTCGATCCCCGCCGTTCAGGTCGACGTTCTCGAGGACGAGATCGCCGGGGACGAGCAGCTCGGCCACGATCTTCGTCACGCCCGAGGCGTTCGCGCGGGCGACGAAGCGGGCGGTCATCTCGGCGGTCCCGACGGTCGAGCTATCCCGATCCGAATCGCAAGCGCCCCCCGACAAGACCAGAACGCCCAGGATGGCCAGGACGAATCGAACGACTCCGTTCGGATGCATGAACTCTCCTCGTTTTCTCGCCTGCGCCTGCTCCGGATCGCAACGCGATCGCGGCGGGGACCTCCACGCCACGATCGCGAATCCGGCGACGAGCTCCGTGACGGTCCGGACCTCGCATGCACGCGTCGACGCACGCCCGGCATGTTAATCGGAGTCGCGCATCGATCCTCGACGAATCCCTGACCTCGAGTTCGAAAAACCTTCCATTCCAGAGTCCGAGCGCAACGCCTCCCGCGGGCGTGTCCGTCAGCGCGGACGAGAGCGCTCGCATGGAGCAGGATCACCGCGTGTGCAAGACTCGCACGCGCGACGCCATCATCCGCAAGGAGCGCCCGATTCATGAGCGAGAACGTCCTTCGACCCGGTCACGTCGCCGTCGTGACCGGCGCGGCGAGCGGCATCGGTGCGGCCCTGGCGGCCGCGTTCGGGGAGCTGGGCATGCGCGTCGTGCTCGCCGATGTCGAGGCCGAGGCGCTCGAGCGGGTCGCGAGCATGCTTCGCGCGAAGAGCGTCGACGCGCTCGCACTCCCGACCGACGTGGCCGATGCCGAGGCCGTCGATCGCCTCGCGCGCACGAGCGTCGAGCGCTTCGGCCGCGTCGACGTCCTCTGCAACAACGCCGGGGTCTCGACCTTCAATGCGCTCGCCGACCAGACCCTCGCCGACTGGCGCTGGGTCCTCGACGTCAATCTCTGGGGCGTCGTCCACGGGATCCGGAGCTTCATGCCGATCCTGCGCGCCCAGGGCCGACCGGCCCACATCGTGAGCACGTCCTCCGTCGCGGGCCTCTGGAGCGGTGTCCCGTTCATCGGGCCCTACGCCGTCAGCAAGGTCGGCGTCGTCTCGCTCTCGGAGACGCTGCGCGACGAGCTCCAGGCGGAGGGGAGCGAGGTCCGGGTCAGCGTGCTCTGCCCGGGGTCGGTGACGACGAACGTGATGGAGGCGGAGCGCAATCGACCGGCGGCGCTCGGCAGCGAGCTGCGCACGCCGGTCGCCGAGCAGGTCCGATTGATGATCCGCGACGGCCTGTCGGGCCCGGACGGCAAGTCGCCGGAGCAGGTCGCGGCGATCGTGCTCGAGGGGATCCGCCGCGATCGGTTCTGGATCCTGACCCATGCCACGACGCGCGCGGCGCTCGAAGCGCGCTTCGCGGCGATCCTGGCGGCGATTCCCGAAGACTGAACACCCGCGATCCGCGGCCGCATCAGAGCTTTCGCGCCTCGAACACGCCCAGAAACCGGCGCGACGGGAGGGAGCGGCCTCCCGGGAAGAGCACGGCGTCACGCGGCGCGACGCTCGAGGAGAACTTCGCTCTCGGAGATGGAGCCCTCGATCGTCGGACGACATCGCCGCCGAGGCGAGGCGCTGGACCGGGTCCAATCCGTCGCCGAGAATCGATCTGCTCGGGCTTTCCACTTCGTGCTTCCCGCCCCAACATCCCCCGCACAAGGAGAGACGTCGGATGATCCTCGAAGGCAAGACGGTGGTCGTGAGCGGCGTCGGGGCAGGCCTCGGCCGGGAGGTCGCGACGCTCGCGATCCGCGACGGCGCGAACGTCGTCCTCGGCGCGCGAACCGAGGCCCAGCTCGAGCGCGTCGCGAACGAGATCGACCCGTCCGGGCGGCGGGTCGCCTTCGCGCGCACCGACATCCTCGACGACGCCCAGTGCGAAGGCCTCGCGGAGCTCGCCCTGCAACGCTTCGGGCGCCTCGACGCCCTCGTCCAGGTCGCGGCCTACGACACGGCCTTCGGCGGCCTGCGCGACGGCGATCTCGCGGAGTTCCAGAAGACCTGCGAGGTCAACGTCGTGGGCAGCGCGCGGATCGTGAAGGCGGTGGCCCCGCGCATGCAGCGCTCGGGCGGCGGCGCGGTCGTCCTGATCGGCGCCCAGGCCTCCTTCAAGCCGATGCCCGACGCGCCGCAGATGGCCTACGCCGCGTCGAAGGGCGCGCTGCGATCGGTCATGTACTACCTGGCGGGGGAGCTCGGCCGCGACCGGATCCGCGTCAACACCGTCGTCCCGACCTGGATGTGGGGCGACCCGGTCGAGGGCTACGTGAACATGAAGGCGGAGCAGGAGGGCGTCGATCGCTCCGTGATCCTGTCGCGGATCACGAGCCGCATGGCGATCCCCGAGATCCCCCAGGACGCCGACGTCGCCGAGGCCGCGATCTTCCTCTGCTCCGATCGCGCCCGCTTCATCACGGGCCAGTCCCTGATGGTCAACTCCGGCGAGCTGATGCCCTGACTCGCAACCCGCCGCGGAAGGAGCCGAGCCCATGGCCGCCAGGAAATCGCCGTCCCCCAAGCAGGCCGCGAAGAGCTCAGCGAAGAAGGCCGCGAAGCGTGCCACTCCGGCGAAGCGCGCGGCGAGCGCGCGCAAGCGCCTGACCCCCGCGCGCGAGGCCCGCGGGCTCGCGGCCGGCGACGTCGCGCTCCTCCTCGCCGACGAAGCGGTCGCCGCGCTCGTCGCGGAGATCGCGCAGGCCGGCGGTGCGGCGCTCGGCGCCTATCGAGAGCCGCTCTCGGGCCGGCCGCTCGTCTTTGCCGTCCTGCCGCGGGATGCGGTCGAGCCGACGCCCTTCCAGCGCGATCTCTCGCCGACCCACGCGAAGCGCCTCGCCCAGAAGATCGACGAGGCGGGGGCGTTTCTCGATCCCATCATCGTCGTGCGCGGCGCGGGCGGCGGCTTCTGGACCCCGAACGGCCGCCATCGCCTCGCCGCCGCGAAGGTCCTCGGCATGCGCCAGATCACGGCCCTCGTCTCCCCCGACGAGGACCTCGCGTTCCGCATCCTCGCCCTCAACACCGAGAAGGCCCACAACGTCCGCGACCGCGCGATGGAGGTGATCCGCATGGCGCGGGCGCTCGCGAAGCGGGAGCCGAAGACGAAGGAGAGCGAGTTTGCGGCCCAGTTCGAGAGCCCCGAGCTCCTGACCCTCGGCATCGCCTTCGAGCACGAGGCCCGATTCGCGGCGGGGGCCTATGCGCCGTTCCTGCGCAAGGTCGATCGCTTCGCGGCGCGACCGCTGCCCGTCGCGCTGCGCGAGCGCGAGGGCCAGGCGTCGCGGCTCCTCGCGATCGACGCGGAGGTCCGCAAGATCGTCGCGACGCTCGAGCAGCGCGGCTTCAGGTCGCCCTATCTCCGGACCTTCGTGGTCGCGCGCTGCAATCCCGTGCGCTTCCACAAGGCGAAGAAGGGCGACACGGCGCCGCCGATGCCCGTCCACGAAGCCCTGACGCGCATGCTCGGGGCGGCGAAGAAATTCGACGTGGCGGGCGTCCGTCAGCAGGACCTCGCCCTCGTCGCGGCGGTGGCGGGTGATTAGGCGCGCGACCGTGCACGCGCACGCACACACGCAGAGGAGGGGACGATGATCCGACACGACTGGCTCGCCAAGACGCTCGAGGCGCCCCTCGAGCCCGAGCTGCCCATCGTCGATCCCCACCACCATCTCTGGGACATGGATCCGGCGAGCTGGGGCCGCTACCTGCCCGACGATCTGCTGGCCGACACGACGGCGGGCCATCGCGTCGTCGGAACGGTCTTCGTCGATTGCCAGACGATGTACCGCGAGTCGGGCCCCGAGGCGCTGCGTCCGGTCGGGGAGACCGAGTACGTCGAGTCCGTCGCGAATCGCTTCCGACTCGAGCGTGGGGAGCGACCGGGGATCTGCGCCGGGATCGTGAGTCATGCGGATCTCCTGCTCGGCGAGCTCGTCGCGGAGACCCTCGAAGCCCACGTCGCCGCCTCACCGCGCTTTCGCGGCATCCGCCACTCGACCGCCTGGGATGCCTTCCCTGGCGCGCTCCACCCCGGCTCGACGTCGCGACCGGGCATGCTCCTCGACCCGCGCTTTCAGGCGGGCTTCGCGCAGCTCGCGCCGCTCGGGCTCTCCTTCGATGCCTGGCTCTACCATCCGCAGATCCCGGAGCTGACGAGCGTCGCGCGGCGCTTTCCCGGGACGACGATCGTGCTCGACCATCTCGGCGGCCCCCTCGGCGTCGGGCCCTACGCCGGGCGACGTGAGGAGATCAAGTCCGACTGGAAGCGGAGCATGGCCGAGCTCGCGACCTGCCCGAACGTGTTCGTGAAGCTCGGGGGGCTCGTGATGGAGCCGATGGGGATGGGCTTCAGCGCCCGCCCCGTCCCGCCCGGGTCCGAGGACCTCGCCCGCGAGACCCGCGACTATCATCTCTGGGCCATCGATCGCTTCGGTCCGGAGCGCTGCATGTTCGAGAGCAACTTCCCCGTCGACAAGCTCGCCTGCTCGTACGGGGTCCTCTGGAACGCCTTCAAACGGATCAGCCGCGGCTTCGATCCGGCGGAGCGGAAGTGGCTCTTCAGCGGTGCGGCGACCCGGGCCTATCGCCTCGAAGCCATTCCGGGCGACTGAGCGCCTCTCGTCGGAGACCGACGGCCCTGCCCGCTCGACGCTTCAGGCCGGCGTCGCGGTCGAGCGCCGGCGCAGCCCCGCGCAGACGGCCGCCGCGCCGAGCGCGACGCCGTGCAGGAGGCCGGCATCCGCTTCGGGAACCAGCAGGAGCTCGTCCGTTCCGCTCGTGCGCTCGGGCTCGTGCTCGAGCGCGCGGGCGACCGATCGCGCGAGGATCTCGTTGCCGATCCGCGACAGGTGGCCCCGTGGCTCGAAGAGACCGGGCGTGCCGGCCATCGCGCGCAGGTCCGGAATCGCATCGACCAGCTCGACGCCCGCCTCCGCGAGTCGCGCCGTCAACGGTTGCCACGGGACGACGTCGCCATAACGCAGATGCGGCTCGCTCGGGATCAGCAGGCAGAGGAAGCGTCCGCCGGCGGCCTCGACGTCGCGCGCGAAGGCCTCGACGATCTTCGCGGTGACGATGGTCGGCTCGCTGTCGTAGAGGTAGTAGCTCGGGCGTTCGAGGGGCTTCCAGAGTCGCGCCCGGGCGAAGCGATAGGCGACGCTCCAGTCGAGCGGCTCCCGCCGCCACTCCGCCGGGTCGTACCACCAGTCGCGCTCGAGCAACGGATGGCCCCGGGCGATCATCTCCGGGACCTCGGCCGGCGTCGCCGCCGGCTGATTGATCAGCTCGAGCCCGTCCCCCACGACCACGAACCTCGGCTTCGTCCACGCCGTCCAGCCGCCCATGAAAGTCCGAAAGACGTTCACGTTGCGCTTGATGTCGGCGATCATCAGGCCGAGGACCACGACGTCCGGATCGAGCCTCTCCCGCATCGCCCGGTAGCGCAGATAGGCCTGATCCGTCCCGTAGCCCGGGACCCCGGCATTGAAGACGCGCGTGCCGAGCTCGCGCTCGAGCAGGTGGGTCCAGCAGTCTTCGAAGTCGACCTCGTCGCAGTGGGTGAACGAGTCGCCGAAGGCGGCGATGCGACGGCTCGAGGTGCCGGGATCGAATGCCTCGCGACCCGGCAGGGTCCGCAGCCCGGCCGCATCCGCGTGATAGGCGGCGTCCTCGTCGAGCTCAGCGCCGGGGGCGACCGTCCAGCCGAGCTTCGGATCGATCTCGAGGTAGCGATAGCGCGCCTCCGAGCGACCCGCGGCGCGCAGGTCGCGGGGGTCCTTCGGCATCAGGGGCGAGCCCCAGAGCGTCGCCGGACTGCGGGAGCCGTCCTCGACGCCGAGTCGGCAGATCCCCTCGACGAGCGCGAGCCCGAGGATCGAGCCGCCGATCGCGAGGAGCAGACGCGACAGGAACGGCGAGGTCCCGGGCCCGCCCGATCCGGTACCGGCTTTCGAGTTGGCCACAGACAATTGAAGCTACCCGACCGTCTTCATGAGAAGGAAGAAGCTCGCGAGCCGACGGCGATTGCCCTCGGCGAGAACCTAGCGCCCCGGCCCTCGCGCGCCGCTCGGGTATTCCTGCCGATCCTCGCCTCTTCCCCCTCGGCGAGGCCGGGTCGGTCTTAATTCCCCGCTGCGCTGGCCGAAAAGCAGCGGACAAGCGGAGGGGCATGACCATGACGAAACATTCCAGCCTGGGGCGCCCGGTCTCGACGGGCAGCGCATCTTCCGGTCGGCGATCGACGCTCCACCGCTTCGGGCTCGCCGCCCTCGCAGCCAGCTTCTTCATCCAGCAAGCCGACGACGCCCTCGCCGGCGGCTTCAACCTCGACCATCAGAACGCCGCCGCCCTCGGTGCGGCCTTCGCGGGCTCCGAGTCGACGCGCTCCCAGGTCGCCTTCGCCGCCTACAACCCGGCCGCGATCGGCGGCGCCGGGAAATTCGCGGTGGCCGGCAGCGTGACCGGCGTCTTTCCGGAGGCGGAGTATTCGAACGCCGACGCGACCCTGCTCGGCATCGCCCCCGTGACCGGCCAGAGCTCGAACGACGGGATCACGAAGAACGCCGTCGTCCCCAACCTCTCTCTGTCCTACTCCCCGATCGACAAGCTCTCCCTCGGGCTCGTGGTCGACTCGACCTTCGGCCTCGACACCGACTACTCCGGCCGCTCGGTCATGCGCTACCAGGCGCAGCGCAGCGCGCTCCGGACGATCGAGGTCACGCCCATGGTCGCCTACGAGATCTGGCCCGGCATCGTCGCCGGCGCCGGGCTCCGCGTCCAGTACGTCGACCTCTCGCTCTCCTCGATCATCGACGCGGGCGGGATCGCCGCCGCGAACAGCATCGTCGGCTTCGCCCCGGGCTCGAGCGACCTTCAGGCCTCGTTCAACGGCGACGACACGGCGGTCGGCTACACCCTCGGCCTGCAGGCGAGCCCGCATCGCCTGATCGACCTCGGGGTCGCCTATCTCTCGGCGGTCGAGCACGAGGTCAACGGCAACGCCCATTACGAGCTCGACGGCAGTCTGGCGGGTCAGGTCCTGAACGGCGCCGTCGGCCTCTTCGCGGCCCAGGGCTTCGAGACCAAGCTCGACACGCCCGGAACCGTCGCGATCGGTTTCCGCCTGAACGCGACGGATCAGCTCCGCCTGCTCTTCTCGGAGCGCATCATGTTCTGGTCCCGCCTCGATCAGGTCGCCGTGAACTTCAACGACGCCGCCACGCCGACCGACGTCCTGACCCAGGATTGGCGCGACACGACGATGACCTCGGTCGGCGTCGAGTTCGACGTCCTCGACACGACGACGCTGCGCGCGGGCTACATGTACGACCAGTCGCCGGTGCGTGGACGCTATGCTTCGCCGCGGATCCCGGACAGCGATCGCCACTGGATCTCCGCGGGCATCTCCCACGCCTTCACGCAGCAGATTACGGCCGACATCGGCCTGGCCTACGCGTTCTTCGACGATCGCCAGATCCGCCTGGACGGCGCCGACCCCGAGAACCAGTTCCGCGGCTCGCTGAACGCGGACATCGAGGCCTCGGCCTTCGCCGCGTCCCTGGGGCTCCGCTACCGGTTCTGAACGGATCCCCGCCGCGCGCAGCGCGAGCGTCGCGACCGGGGCGAGCCCGTCACCGCGCTTCAGGCCGCCTTCAAGCGGACGGGCATCTTTCCGATCGAGACGAGGATCGGATTGCCGATCCCGAGCACGCTGTAGCGCGGCTCGCCGGCGAGCTCGATGTGGCTCGTCCGCTTCAGCAGCTCCTCGAAGAAGATCGTGATCTCGCGCCGCGCGAGGTGGGCCCCGAGGCAGAAATGCGGGCCGCCCCCGCCGAAGGCCATGTGCTCGTTGTTCTTGCGCCGGATGTCGAAGCGGAAGGGATCCTCGAAGAACGCCGCATCGCGATTGCCGGAGGGATACCAGAGGGTCACCCGATCGCCCTGCGCGATCGGCACCCCCGCGACCGTCGTGTCGTGGGCGACGGTCCGCTTGAAGTAGGCGACCGGCGAGGACCAGCGGATGATCTCCTCGGTCGCGCTCTTCATCAGGCTCGGGTCCTTCTTCAGCGCGTCGAGCTGATCCGGCTCTGCGAGGAGCTGCTTCAAGCCGGCGGAGATGGCGTTGCGGGTCGTCTCGCTGCCGGCGACGGTCAGCAGCATGAAGAAGGCGTCGAGCTCGAGGTCGTTCAGCGGGCCTCGCTCGTCCTCGACGGTGACGAGGAGCGACAGGACGTCGTCCTCCGGGTTCGCCCGCTTCTGGGCCGCGATCTTGTGGCCGTAGCCGAAGATCTGCGCGGCGATGCCCTGGCGCGCGGATTCGGGGACGGGATGCTCGGGGTCGAGACAGAGCAGCAGATCGTTCGTCTGGGTGAAGAGCCAGTCGCGATCCGCCTTCGGGATGCCGAGAATGTCCGCGATCATGTGCATCGGGAGCTTGTAGGCGACGTCCTGGACGAACTCGACGGTCTCGCGGGCGAGAGCGTCCTCGATGATCGAGATCGCCCACTTGCGGGCGAGCTCCTCGAGCCGTCTCGTCATGCGGGGCGTGAAGCCCGAGCTGATCAGCTTGCGCTGGCGGATGTGCGGCGCGCCGTCCATGTCGGTCAGCATGAGGCCCATGCCCTCGTAGCCGAGTCCCGGCCCCCGCTCGAGAGGAAGGTCTCCGGGTCGCGATTCACGTCCCGGATGTCTGCATAACGCGAGAGGACCCAGAAGCCGCGCCCTCCGGTCTTGTCGAAGCCCGGCGTCTCGGGATGTCGCCAGACGGGGGCCTCCTGGCGGAGGGCGGTGAAGAGGTCGTGGGGGAAGCCGCCCCGGTAGAGCTCGGAGCGGGTCAGGTCGACGTCCGCGAAATTCGTCATGGTCGGGTTCTCCAGGGGCTCGACGGGATCCAGGGGGATCCAGGGGATCAGCGCGCCCGGCGGGCGGGAAGGGCGTTCTCGGCGGCCCGATTCTAGAGCGTCGTGCTGCATCGGAAAGCATCGACCGGCGCGCCACCGACCGGCGCCCCCGGACGAGCCTTCGCGAGGCGAAGTGCCCCGTCGGAGGCGCGCAACCGACCGCTCGACCGACATGCCTCGGGCCGATTTCACGGATGCGGCCCTGGGATCGGCATTTCCAGGGCGACCTTCTGCTGCCATGCTCGGTGATGCCCGGTCGCCCGAGCGCGTCCGGCAATCGACGAGGTGCGCGATGGAGGTCCACCCGGAACAGGGGCTCGAGCCGCTCTCGCAGGTGGAGTGCGAGCAGCGCCTCCGCTCGGGCGGGGTCGGGATCCTCGCGATGGTGGGGGAGCCGGCGCCGGTGCTCCGACCGGTCAACTACGTCGTCCACGAAGCCTGGCTGTTGATGCGGACGGGCGAGGGAAGCATCCTCGAAGCGGCGGCGCGGGGTGAGCCCGCTTCGTTCGTGATCAGCGAGGTCGATCGCTTCGAACACACCGGCTGGAGCGTCGTCGTGACGGGCAAGCTCGCCGTACGCGAAGCGAACGAGGGGTTGGCCGGGGCCGCGCTTCGGCCGTGGGCACGCGCCGACAAACATCATTTCGTCGCGCTCTCCCTCGAGGAGATCTCGGGGCGACGGCTGGCCGCCTGGGGATTCGCGTCGTGAACGAGATCTTCGAAACGAGCCCCGGTCCGAATCCCGTCGTCCTCGATCGCTGGGGCCGCACACCGCTCGATCCCTACCAGAACGGCCTCTTCGCCGCCGCCTGTCGATCGTGGTTCCGCGTCGAGTGGGAGGGGCTCGAGCACGTCCCGCGCGACGGCGGGGCACTGCTCGTCTCGAACCACGCAGGCCTGATGCCGGTCGACGGCGGCGTCATCCAGTACGGCATCGAAACGCAGGCCCATCGGCTCGTCTACCTGCTCGCCCACCACGGCTTCTTCCGCGTCCCCTTCGTCGGACGCGCCTTGAATCGCTCGGGCACGGTCGTCGCGAATCCCGACAACGCCCACCGCCTGCTGCGCGAAGACGGCCACCTCGTGCTCGTCTTTCCGGAGGGCGAGAAGGGCCCCGTCAAGCCGCCGAGCGAGCGCTATCGACTGCAGCGCTTCGGTCGCGGCGGCTTCGTCGAGACGGCTTTGCGCGCCGGGGTCCCGATCGTGCCGATCGTGCTGATGGGCACGGAGGACGTGACGCCGACGCTGACCGTCCTCGAGCTCGCGGGCCAGCGCTATCCGCTCACGCTCAATGCGGTCCTCTTCGGTCCGCTGCTCGGACCGCTCGCGCTGTTCCCCGCCAAGATCCGCGCGCGGGTGCTGCCTCCGGTCCATTTCGACGAGCCGGCGGAGCAGGCCGAATACGGCCGCAGCCTGCTGATGGACCGGGCCGAGGCGATCCGCGGTGACATGCAGACGGCCCTCGATGAAATGCTCGCGGCGCGCCGCAGCCGCTGGCTCGGGTGACGCCATGAGACGGATCGCCGTCATCGGCGGATCGACCGGCCTCGGACGGCAGGTCGTCGCAATGCTCCAGACCCGCCCTGGCGTCGAGCGGGTCCGTGCGATCGAATCGCGGCCGCCGCGCCCGCAGCGGGCACATCGCGCGGATTCGACTTTCGACGTCGACGGCGATGCCGATGTCGATGCCGATGTCGATGTCGATGTCGACGTCGTGCCCTTCGTCCCCGATCCCCGCCCCCTCGGCGAGTACCTCGCGAAGGAACGGATCGACACCGTCGTCCACGCGAGCCTCGTCCCCGACCGCTGCGGGGCTGCGGCGCAGGCGCGGGAGGCGGACGTGATCGGCGCGATGTGTCTCGGCGCGGCGATCGGACAGACGGGCTCGCCGGTGCGCAGCTTCATCGTCGCGTCGTCGAGTGGGGTCTACCCGATCGGGAGCGATGCCGCGTTGCTCCAGGACGAGCATCAGCCCTTCCTGCCCGATTCGGCCGGGATCGCTGCCACGATCGCCGAGGCCGAGGACTACGCCCGCGAGACGGCGAATCGCCTGCCCCACGTGAACGTCGCGATCCTGCGCCTCCAGCAGCTGGCGGGCCCCGGTGTCGCTGGCCCGCTCGCGCGCCTGCTCGCGCGGAGTCCGGTGCCTTCGCCGGCAGGCTTCGATCCGGCGATCCAGCTGCTCCACGTCGACGACGCCGTCGGCGCGCTCGTGCATGCGATCGAGCAGGAGCTGGCGGGCCTCTACAACGTGGCTTCGGCGGGATTGATCCGATTCGGCGATGCGGTCGAGGCGGCGGGGCGCGCGGCCGTCCCCGTTCCCCCGCTCGGCATCGCCGCCCTCGAGCCGATGCTCGCGCGCCTCGCCCTGCCCTTCATTCCCGCGGAGCTCGCCGCGCTCCTGCGCTACGGGCATGCCGTCGACACCGCCAAGCTCGAGCGCACCGGCTGGCGTCCGCGCTTCGACCAGCGCGCCTGCCTCGCGACGATCGGCGGTTGAAGGATGCTACTGCGATGACCGCCTCGATCGCGACGACGACCGGAATCTCCGGCGAGCCCCTCCATACCCGCTGCCTCGCCGTGACCTTCGCCCAGGGCGAGGGCCCTTCGATCGAGTTCCGGGCCGACATCTTCGATCTGCGCAAGTCGGGCCTGATGGCGCTCGCGGGGCGGATCGCATCGGCGGGGATCATCCACAAGATGGAGCTCCACGGCGCCTTCTCGGCCGCGACGGACCAGCTCGAGCGCATCGAGTGGGCGCAATCGCACGTCATGCACGAGGCGAACGAGTCGACCCGGGGCGAATGCTGCCGCGATCCGATGGGACGGCTGAAGGGCCTGGTCGGCGCGAAGCTCGGGCAGGCGTTCACGTCCGATCTGAAGCGCCACTTCGGGGGCCCCCTCGGCTGCACCCACGTCAACACGCTCTTCCAGGAGCTGAGCGCGTTCGTCGCCCGCCTGCGCGTCCTGACGAGCGAGCGTCCCGGATTCCTCGAGGCGCGCGCCCCCGGCGAGCGCCTCGCCCGCCGAAGCCTCTTCTTCGATGCGTTCCTGCCCGACGATCCGGCGACGACCCAGCTCAGCGTGCGACTCGCCGACGTCTTCTTCGCCGCGCGCGACGAGCACGGCGGCGAAGGGCTGCTCGCCCACGACGAGGTCCGCGTCGTCGCCGAGGTCGAGCTCGAGCGCTGGCGGCTGCGGAGCGTGCATGCGCGGGAGCGCTGCCGGCAGGGGCCGGAGTTCGACGACCTGCCGTGGCAGTCGAGGAACGAAGCGGTCGCCGAGCTCGCCGGCCAGGCGCTCAGCGGCGGGGTGACGCGCTTCTGTCTCGAGCGCTTCGCCGGGCGGAACGCGGATGCGCGCCTCTTGTCCGCTCTGTTATGTCTCGCGCCGGGCATGACCCAGGTCGGTGCGGCCCTCTCGGATACGCTGACGCCGTCCGCGCGGGCGCGGCTCGGGGGACTGGCCTCGATGGGGCCCGGCCCCTGCTACATGCTCCGCGCCGAGGGACCGCTCGTCGCGACGCTCGTCGCGGGCGGCCTCGGCGGCGCGCCGCGGGAGAGCGACGGAGCGCGGCGGGACGAAACGGAACGGAGCTAGGTCGGCGGCGCGGCGTCGCGCAGCTTCGTATCGCGCGGGATGCCCGCCTCGAAGTCCTCGAGGCGCTCGCGCGCGGCACCGAGCGCCCAGGGTCGGTGAAGAGATAGAAACGACCCGCCTCGACGCCCTGGAGCGCGATCTCCGCGGCGGCACGCGGCGGAAGGCCGTTCGCCTTCTGCCAATCGCTGCTGAAGGCCTGCTCCTCGGCGGAAGGCGGCGCGGCGTCCGCGCGCCGCAGATGCGCCGGCCGATTTCGATCGGCCTGGCGGAGCCGCGTCGCGACGACGTCCGGACAGAAGACCGAGACGCCGATCGGCGAGCCCGCGCCGCGCAGATCGTGGAAGAGCGTCTCGGAGATCGAGAGCACGGCATGCTTGCTCGCCTTGTACGGCCCGAGCACGGGCCCCGCGATCAGCGCCGCCGCCGAGGCGGTATTCAGGATGTGGGCGGGCGACGCCTGCTTCATCAGGCGCGGCAGGAAGGCGTTCAGCCCGTGGATCACGCCCCAGACGTTGACGCCGAAGAGCCACTCCCAGTCCTTGCGATCGAGCTCCCAGATGCGCTGGGTCACGCCAACGCTGACCCCCGCGTTGTTGCAGAGCAGCCCGACCTCGCCGAACGCCTCGAACGCGCGATCCGCGAGCGCATCGACGGACGCCGCGCTCGAGACGTCCGTCACGACCGCGAGCGTCCGCACACCACGAGCCGCGATCGCCGCCTCGGCCCGCGCGAGCGCCTCCGCCTCGACGTCCGCCAGGACGACCGACATGCCGCGGTCGGCCGCGGCCTCGGCCAGCCCGAACCCGATTCCGCTCGCGGCGCCCGTCACGACCGCCGTCCGATTCCGAAGCTCCATGCGGGTCTCCCATTTCGTGCGGGCGATGAGCCCGGTGCCTCGCTTGCGCGGCGCTCAGTCGCGCTTGCCGCTCTCCGCCAGGAAGCGGCGCATCTTCGCGAACTGCTGCTGCAACAGATCCTCGTCGCCGAAGCCCGGCGCGCCCGCGAGCTCCGGGCGGGCGACCGCGATCGGGTCGCGCATGTCGTCGACGTAGCCGAGACCGTAGGCGCCGCGCTGATAGCCCATGAGCCGCAGCAGCGCGGGATCGAGGGTCCGCGCGACCTCGAGCGGAACCGAGAGGAACTGGTTCTCCTCCTGCCGCAGCCAGCCCGCCGAGTAGAGGATGCGCATGCCGGTCCGCGTCGCGTCGCTGCGATTCGCGCCGGCGCCGTGGTAGACGCTGCCCGTATAGAGGAGGCACGAGCCGCGGACCATCGTCGCGGGCTCGGTGTCCTCCTCGCGAAAGCCCTCGTCGAGGTTGTTCGCGAAGTGGTTGCTGCCGGCGATGAAGCGGGTCGCCCCGTTGCGCTCGGTGAAGTCGGTGACGGCCCAGAGCGCGTTGCAGAGGACCTCGTAGCCGTCGGGGAAGGTGAAGAGATCGAGGCCCTGCTGATCGCGGTGGATCGGCTGGCCCTTCTCGCCGGGGTCGAGGGCCATGATCTGGGTCAGGTGGAGCTGGATCGTCGTCGGGAGGTGGACGACGGCGCGGACGATCTCGAGGATCGTGGGATGCATGATCATCGCACGCGCCGTCGCCGAGCGGGCTACGAGGCCGCCGAGGCGACGCGTGCGGAGGCCTGCGGATTCGCCGGTGCCGCCGGGAATGCGGGCGAGCCACGGAGCGATCTCGCGCTCGAGCGCGTCCATCGTCGCGGCGGGGACGAGCGCGTCGATGATTGCGCCCCCGTCGGCGACGATGGCGGCGGCGATCTTCTCGGTCGGGTCGGTCGGATTGAATCGCTGGATCATGACTTTCTCGCTCGACTTCGCGCGGACGACGACGGCTCGCCCGACGCGTCGCGCTTTGCCTAGAATGGCACGCCGAGTCGACGCGTTGAAGAGAATCCCGGGCCGCGCAAGAAGAAAGACCCGCAAACCGACCCGAGCGCCGACGGGATCGACCCGGAGGAGTTCCGAATGTCCGATGACGCCCGCACGACCGTTCGCGCCCTGCTCGCCGCTTCCGGGATCGCGCCGACTGCAGCCGAGGTCGAAGCCATGATCCAGGGCTACCCCGCCCTGCGCGCCGCGGCCGATGCCCTCTACGCCGACGCAATCGCGCGCCACGCGCCGACCTTCCTCCCGACCGACGCGATCGACGGCACCGACGGAATCCTCGCAACCCGCTCGACCGACGGACCCGCCGCAAGCCGGGCAGCGCGATGACGAACGACCACCCCGCCACGATCGCCGAGGCCGCCCTCGCCCTGCGCAGCGGCCGCCTGACGAGCGTCGCCCTGACGCGCCAGCTCCAGTCCCGGGCCGACGTCCTCGATGCGAAGCTCGGGACCTTCATCGCCCGCTTCGACGAGAGCGCGCTCGCCGCGGCGAAGCAGGCCGACGCCGACTTCGCCGCGGGCATCGACCGCGGCCCGCTCCAGGGCATCCCGCTCGGGATCAAGGACATCATCGCCGCGCGCGAGGGGGCGACGACGGCCTGCAGCAAGGTCCTCGATCCGAACTGGGGCCGAGGGCTCGACGCGCCGGTCGTCGCGCGCCTGCGCGCCCAGGGCGCCGTCCTCCTCGGCAAGACGACGACGCTCGAGTTCGCGATGGGCCCGCCCGATCCCGAAGGCCCCTTCCCGCTCCACCGCAATCCCTGGGACCTCGAACGCTGGCCCGGCGGCTCGAGCAGCGGCACCGGCAACGGCGTCGCCGCCGGCCTCATGCTCGGCGGCCTCGGCAGTGACACCGGCGGCAGCATCCGGATCCCCGCCGCGTTATGCGGGATCTCCGGACTGAAGCCGACCTTCGGCCTGGTCCCCCGCTCGGGCGTCGTCCCCCTCGCCCACAGCCTCGACACCGTCGGCCCGATGGCTCGCAGCGCGCGCGACTGTGCGACGATCCTGCAGGCGATCGCCGGCCCGTCGGCGGACGACCCGACGACGAGCCCGCGACCGATCCCCGACTATCGATCGGCCTTGACGGGCGAGCTCGCCGGCCTGCGGATCGGCGTCGAGCGTGCGCACCATTCGCGCGTCGCCGGGTTCGATCCCGCCTGTCGCGACCGCTTCGAGGCCGCCGTCGCCGAGCTCGAGCGGGCCGGCGCCCGGATCGTCGAGGTCCGCTTCGAGGGCTATCCCGAGATCGCGACGGCCGCGCTCGTCACGAGCGGCGCCGAGGCCTTCGCCTATCATCGCCGCGACCTCGCCACCCGCTGGGCCGACTACGGCCGCGGCGCGCGACACGCCCTCTCGATGGGCGCCTTCTATGGCTCGGCCGACTACGTCCAGGCCCAGAAGGTCCGCACCTTCGGCCTCGCGACCCTGCGCCGCGTGCTCGCCGATTGCGACGTGATCGTCACGCCGACGATGGGGCTCCCGGCGCCGCGCCTCGACGAGGATTTCTGGGCGATGATGCAGTGGACGTACACGCCCGCCTGGAATCTCCTCGGCGCGCCCGCGCTCTCGGTCCCGATGGGCCCGATCGCGGGGGGGCTGCCGTCGGGGCTCCAGATCGTCGGGGGTCTCTTCGACGACGCGACGGTCCTGCGGGTCGGCGACGCCTATCAGCGGATCACGGCGTGGCACTCGGCCTGGCCGACGGGACCGCGGGCGGTGGCCTGACGGCGGGCGTCGTCCGCGCGTGACGCCCCTGAGCGGGCCGGTGCCCATCGGTGGCATGGGCAGCCAACCGCAGCAGGATCCAGCCCTTCAGCCAGACGGGCTCCGTCGCCGATCGGGCCGGCTGTAACCGCTGCGTGACGCCCGACGTAATCCGGACATCGAATCCAGCAGACCCCGGCGGCCCTTCGATCGGGCCGACGGCAGCGTCGACGAGGAGGTTTTCGATGTCCAGTGGAGCGATTCGAATCTTCGATTGGGCCGAGCAGCTGCCGTCGCGGCTCGCCTGGCTGTCGCTCGCCGCGGTCCGGGTCACCGTCGGCTGGGTCTTTCTCCAGAGCGGCTGGGGCAAGCTCCACAACCTCGAGGGGGTCGTCGCGTTCTTCGAGTCCCTCGGCATTCCGTTCGCGGCGCTCCAGGCGCCCTTCGTCGCCGGGCTCGAATTCGTCGGCGGGGCGCTCGTGCTCGCAGGGCTCGGGACGCGACTGGTCGCTCTTCCCCTCGTCGGGGTGATGGTCGTCGCGATCGCGACGGCGCTCCGCAGCGAGCTCGAGAGCGTCTCGGACCTCTTCGGGCTCTCCGAGTTCGGATACATCGTGATGCTCGTCTCACTCTTCGTCTTCGGTGCGGGGTCTCTCTCGCTCGATGCCCTGATCCGCCGGCGCCTCGGCGTTCGCGGCTGATCGGGTTCGTGTCGGCGACGAGAGGGCGACGCTCGTCCGTCCGGATTCTTCCCGTCGCATTCCTGTGCGGTCCATTCCGGGCCGCCCATTCGGAGGTTCGAGTCATGATTCAAGGCAAGAACGGAGCCATCGCCGCGGTGGTCGCGGGACTCTTCGCGCTCGGCGCGGGCCAGGCGCTCGCGGCCGACTCCATGCCCGCCGGCGAGAAGATCAAGTGCGAAGGGGTCAACAGCTGCAAGGGCCACGGCTCCTGCAAGTCGGCGAAGAACGCCTGTGCCGGCAAGAACGGCTGCGCGGGCGAAGGCTTCGTCATGATGACGCCCGAGGAGTGTGAGGCGGCCAAGGCGAAGATGAGCGAAGAGAAGCAGTAGTCGATCGAAGGAAGGATTCCCGAGAGCCGGTCCGACGCGGAGTCATCCCCCGGACCGGCTCCCGGATCCTCCGAGAAGGACAGATCCCGATGCAGACGACGCGACCTCGCTCCCCGGTTCCGTTTCTCGGCGTCGGCGTCGGCCTGCGCCCGATCCATTACGAAGCGATCCTCGCCGCGCCCGCCCCCGCCGAGCTCGGCGTCGACTGGTTCGAGGCGATCAGCGAGAACTACATGGTGCCCGGTGGCCGGCCGAAGCGGATCCTCGACGAGATCCGCGCCCGCTTCCCGATCGCGCTCCACGGCGTCTCCCTCGATCTCGGCTCGACCGATCCCCTCGACCCGGGCCATCTCGCGCAGCTCGCCGACCTGATCGCCCGCCACGAGCCCGCCTGGGTCTCGGATCATCTCTGCTGGACGTCGGTCGCCGGGGAGTCGCTCCACGACCTGATGCCGCTGCCCCTGACCGCGAGCGTCCTCGACCACGTCGTCGAACGCGTCGCCCGCGTCCAGGATCGCCTCGGCCGCCGCATCGCCGTCGAGAACGTGTCGAGCTATGTCGCGTTCGCCGAAGACGAGATGCCCGAGTGGGAGCTCCTGTCGGCCCTCGCCGTCCGGGCCGATTGCGGGCTCCTGCTCGACTTGAACAACATCCACGTCTCCGCCCACAACCACGGCTTCGACGCCCACAAATACGTCGACGCGATTCCCTGCGATCGCGTCTTCCAGCTCCACCTCGCCGGCCCGAGCCAGGCCGGACGGCTCCTGGTCGATACCCACGACCATCCGGTGCCCGAGGCGGTCTGGGCGCTCTACGAGCGATTCATCCGCCGCGCCGGGCCGGTCTCGACGCTGATCGAATGGGACGCCTCGATCCCGCCCTTCGAGCGACTGGCGGAAGAAGCCGCGCGAGCGCGGTCGATCCTCGCGCGCGTCGCGGGCGAAACGCCCGGGGAGCGGGCATGAACGCGCCGACCTCGCTTCGGGACCTGCAGCGCGCGCTCGCCCGCCGGATCACCCGCGGCGACCTCTCGGACCTCCTGGACCTCTCGGCACGGATCCGATCCGATCGCGGCATCCCGGCCGAAGAGCGCCTCTTCGTCTACGAGCACGCCTGGTTCGCACGCCTCCACGAGGTCCTGCGCGAGGACTACGGCGCCCTCGCCGGGGCGCTCGGCGACGACGCGTTCCACGATCTCGCGAAGCTCTACTTCATGGCCCATCCGCCGCGAAGCCATTCGCTGCGCTTCGCGGGCGAGAGCCTCTCCACATTCCTGCGCAGCCCCGTCGCCGAGCTCTTCGCCGGACGCTGGCCCTTCGCCGCGGATCTCGCCGCCCTCGAGTGGGCCCTCGTCGACGTCTTCGACGCCCCGGACGACCGGCTGCTCGAGCGACCCATGCTCGCGACCCTCGCGCCCGAAGCCTGGGCCACGCTCCGCCTCGCGCCCGTCTCGGCGCATCGCCTGCTGCGACTCGACTGGCCCGTCGATCGGATTCGGGCGGCCTGGACCGCCGACCGACCGATCCCTGCGATCGAGCCGGCGCCGACCTGCCTCCTCGTCCACCGCCATCGCGAGCAGGTCTTCTATCGGCCCGTTCCGCGCCTCGAAGAGCGCGCCCTGATCGGCCTTCGTTCAGGCGAAGACTTCGCCGAGCTCTGCGGCGGGGTCGCAGAGAAGATCGGCGAGGCAGAGGCCGCCTCCGCGCTCGTCGGTCTGGTCGAACGCTGGATCGGCGAAGGGCTCCTCGCCGTGCCCGAAGAGCCGACCCGAAGCCATTAGTCCGACGAACGGGCTCCGTAGAGACGCCGCATCGCGAGACCGAGCGGGATCACCAACAAGGCCGCGACGATCGCCGGCGCCAGCGCATGGGCCACGAGCTGGTGGTAGGTCTCGCCCGCCCGACAGGTGGCATGCACGACGCCCGCCCCGAGCGCGACGGCCCCCGCGACCGCCAGCGTCGAGCTGGCCCGCGGTCGCCACATCGCCGCCGTCCCGATGAAACGAAGCGCCACGAGGCCGCTCACGAGCCCGAGCCCGAAGGCGTGGCCCAGGCAGCCGAGGCTTCCCCGCCACCAGCCGGGATCGGCGATCGGCAGGGCGCCCGAGAGCTGCAACAGCGCGCCGCCGAGGGCGATGCCTGCGCCGATCGCGCACGCCACGAGTCCCCATCGCATCGTCCTCGCGCGATCGGGCACCGACGACGCGAGCGCCGCTGCGGTCGAGCCGAGCCCGACGACGAGCAGTCCGGAGAGGATCGCGAGCGCGAACGGAGACGACCAGAACGGATCGCCGAGCGCACGGGGCCGAGCCCGCCCGAGGCCCCATTCCAGGGCGACGACGACGAGCCAGGGCAGGACGGTCCAGGCGACGGCGACCCGCAGCGGCGGAATCCTTCGGACGGGATGGAGGTCGGCGACGAGATCGCGAATCCGGTCTTCGGCAGAGGTCGTGCTCATCGCTCCCCTCTTCCGAGCAGCGCGCGCAGCGCGCGGTAGCCGCGATGGGCGCGCACCTTGAGCGCGCCCGGCGAGACGCCGGCGCGGGTGGCGGCCTCGGCAACCGAGAGCTCCTCGACGTGGATCAGCTCGACCGCCTGTCGTTGGGCGGCGGGCAGGCTCGCCAGGGCCCGCTCGAGCTCGGGCGACAGGGCCTCCTGCGCGCGCGCCTCCGTGGATTCGGGCGTCGCGGCGGGAAGTGATTCGGGCTCGATCGAGACCTCGCGCTGCGCGATCCGTCCGCGGGCGCGCGCCCAATCGACGATCGCGTTGCGGACGATCGCGTGGAACCAGGGCGAGAAGGGCCGTTCCGGTCGGTAGGTATGCCGCGATCGGTGGAGGGAGACGAGGGCGTTCTGCACGATGTCCTCCCTCGCCGCGACGTCCGAGACCCGCGCGCCGACCTGCCGGCGCGCCCGGGGCAGGATCTCGCGCAGCAGCTTCTCGTAGGCGGCGGCGTCCCCTTCCTGCGCGCCGATCATCCACGCCCGCCAGTGCGGGTCGCGGTCGTCCGAATTGTCGGGCTCGTCGTGCATACGCTCCCGGACCGAGCTGGGTTACCTGGCCGGGGAACGTACTGGACGGCCGATCGGGAACCCAGGCGCCCGTCCCGAGATCACGCGCGGCGCTCGAACGCCGTTCCTGGATCAGGCACCTGATATCCAGTCCCCGCAGTTCGTGGCTCGACCTGCACGGAGCCTCTCGCGGGAGGTCGAAATCGAATGCAGACGAACTTCCAGGACCGGACCCTAGTCTTCGATGCACCAGACCGACGAGGCGCCGCTGCATGCGCCCGAAATCGCCACCCAGGGCGCCACGGCGGTCGCCGACCCGCTCGACACCGGCTCGACGAGGGCGGCGAGCTTGCCCGTGCCCGAGTTCGAGGTCCATCCACTGCACGTGATCCCGTTGTTGTCCACGCCTGGCTTGATCCAGCCCGGATCGTTGGGCGGTCCCGTGCCCGACCCGGGATTGGAGCGTCCGATCGGGGACGGGGCGTACTCGAGCGGGGAGAAATGCAGCTCCCAGAACGACGCCATGTGAAAGCCCGCGAGGCAGGCGGAATTCGCATTCGCCCCGGTGAAAAACTGGGTCGTGAGGTAGAAACGTCGGATGCCACGGACGCTGCATCGAGCGTCGTCGCAGTAGTTGCCTCCGAGACTGCGTGCGCCATTCACGGTCACGCCCTGATTCGCGCGAATCGTGTTTCCGCGGATGAATCCCTGATTCAAAGGGAAGTGGATGCCTTGAAGCCCGTTCGCGAAGATCGTGCTGTCGAAGACGCTCGAGCCGTCGTCGAGCCGGATGCCCGAGCCGACGTTGCCGAAGGAGGTACAGGAGTCGACGATCGTGTTGTTGGCGGAGTCACCGCCGATTCCGTCTCCGCCATTCGATTGCGCGGTCGAATTCCGGACCTGCGACAGGCGCCCGACCCCGATCCCGACGGCGCCGTTCGAGATGGCCGTCACGCCTTCCACGCGGGCGACTTCCCCGAGCGCCAGGCCCGCGCCGCCCATTCCGCGGACGATGCCGTTGCGCACGGTCACCTGCCCCACGTTGGCCGCGTTCACGCCGACACCGCTCTGCGCCGCCGGACAGAAGGCCGGCTCCCCAAAACATTCAACGGGACCGCGAATTTCGAACCCGCCGAGATCCAGCGTGACGAACGACGAAGTCATCAGGATCGCCGTCGTCGTCGCGTTCGGGACGGTCAGGGCCCCGGTCAGGCGATACGACCCCGACGCACCGATCGTGACCGGGAAGCCCGCCGAGTCGCCCGAAAAACAACCCGTCTGCGTCGCGCACGCTTGATTGATCTCGAGGACGCCCGGCCCCGCACGGGCTGCATCTGAAAAGAGCAGGACCAGGAGGACGAGCATGAAGCGCATTGGATTCTCCTCGGGGCTCGGAGTGGCAGTGTGCATCGCCGAGAGATCCGAAGTCAAACGGCAACTTCGGTGCAGCTCGTGCGCGCCCGTCGCTGCGCTAATCCGGCAGCTCGGCCGTCGTGGTGCTCCGTACGCAAACGCGGCCGCCTGCGCCTGTGATCGTAGTCGCGACCTCGACGAGCTTCCTCGCCCGGCCGCGCTCTTCGTCGAGCCATCGGCGGATGAGCTGGCCGCGCAGGACCATGCGATCCCCGGCACAGAGTGAGCGGTCCATCCGGATCGAGCGTCTGGCGAGGACCGCGCCGCGCCCGAGCCGGTTCAGGACGTAGGCATCGAGCAGACCGAGCAAAGGCCCGGTCGCGAGATAGACGTGATCGCGGCCCTGGACGCCGCGCGCGTAGTCCGGGTCGATGTGGCCCCCGAAGAAGGTCCAGGTCGAGGCGGCCGAGGCGACGACGCGCTCGACGTCGAGCCGGTCGACCTGCTCGGGGAGCACGTCGCCTTCGGCGAGCTCGCTCGAGCGACGCATCGACGCCGGCGCGACGCTCGTCGCCTGGGCGCTCGTCGCTTCGCGCAGCGGGGGGCTCCCGTCCGCGCCGCCCGCTCCGACCGAAGCGCCCGCCCTGCTCGCGCCGTCCGCCCCCCGCGCGCGTTCGGCGCCTTCGTCCGCCTTTCCCCCGCGCGCCCAGAAACGCAGGATGACGTTGCGTTGGAGCGCGACGAGCTCGCCCGTCTGACGTCGATAGCGCGCGACCATCGTCAGGAAATGACCCGGACCGACGCGGGTCTCCTTCTCGTCCGAGATCGCCTCGACCTCTTCGACGACGCTCACGCGATCGCCGAGACGGAGCGGCTCGAAGAACTCGAACTCGCTCGAGATGTTGATCATCGAGTCCCCGGGCATCGGCACCGCCACGAGCAGCGCCGCGGCGGGCCCCGTCGTGCGGTCCGGGCGCCAGTTCTGGGGCGTGACCCAGGTCGTCAGCATCGCCGGGGGCACGCCCGGCGGCTCGCGCCAGTAGTCGGGATTCGGGTCTCGGATCGCCGACACGAATTGCCGGATCATCGCCGCGTTGACGTCGATCTCGCCGATCCGCGGCTCGCCCGGGCGCCCGATCCAGGCGCGCCCTGCTTCCAGGCTTCCGACCTGCAGCCCATAGGCGCCCTGCGTCTGCTCCTCAGCCATGCCCCTCTCCCAGCCAGTCGCGAAGGATCGCGTCGCGGTCCGCGTCGAGGGCGGGCGCAGTCCGTCGGATCTCTCCCGGCGTGCGGCTGAAGCGTGGCACCACCCCGACGAGCGCCACCTCCCCGAGCCGCGGATCTTCGCGCCGCAGGATCGTGCCCCGCGCGCGCACGTGGGGCGACTCGACCAACCGATCGATGCTCAGGACCGGCGTCGTCGTCTCGCGCTCGGGTTCGCTCTGCCAGCTGCTCGTCGACGTGAAGAGGCCGGGCTCGATCTCCGAGACGGCGAAGCGCTCGCCCATCGCCGAGACCGTATCGCTCGCCGAAGGGACGACGCCCGTCCGGTCGTAGACCCGGACCGGCACCTCGAGCAGACGCAGGATCGTCTCGTAGAGCGCGACGTCGACGAGCGTCGCACCTCTCTCCCCGCGACGACTCCGATAGAGCGCCGCGACCGCGCCGAGCGCCCCGAACGCCGCGCTGAATCCGTCGGCCACCGGAAAGCCCGTCGGCATCGGCACGCTGTCCGCATAGCCCGTCACCGAGGCGAGCCCCCCGAACGCCTCGGCGTTGCGCCCGAAGGCCCGCCGCTCCCGATACGGTCCGTCGGGCCCGTAGCCGCTCACGAAGACGAGCACGATCGCCGGATTGACCCGGCGCAGATCGTCGAAGCCGAGGCCCAGGCGCTCGAGGGTCCCCGGCACGAAGTTCGCCGTGACGACGTCGGCCTCGGCCACGAGCCGCAGGAAGAGCGCGCGATCCGCTTCGCCCTTCAGATCGAGGGCGATCGAGCGTTTGTCGTGGGCGCTCGCGGTCCACCAGAGCGACACGCCCCGATGGAGCGGCGCCTGCCTCCGGAAGTCGTCGCCCCCCTCGCGCTTCTCGACCTTGACGACGTCGGCCCCGAGATCGCCGAGCAGCGCCGCACACAAAGGCCCCGCCAGGACCTGCCCGAGATCGATCACGCGCAGGCCGCGCAGCGGCCCCGGACGGGCGCCAGGCGACGACGCGTGGTGCGCAGCCCGAGCGCCGACGTCGGATTCGGCCACGGATGCGGATGCGGAGCGAGCGAGCCGCCCCGGCCGAGTCGACCGCCGGCACGAATCCGAAGCGCGGGATCGATCGCGGCCGCGCCGCGCCGTCGACGCGTTCGAGCGATCCCCGCGCCGCGACATGGGGATCGGCGAAGAGGTCCGCCATCGTGAAGACGACGCCGACCGGGACCCGTTCGGCCTCGCACTGCGCGACGAGCACGTCGCGCGTCCGGCTCGCTGCCCAGTCGGCGAGGGTCTTCTCCACGATCGGACGGTGGGCGACGCGCGCCTCGTTCGTCGCGAAGCGCGGGTCGTCGATCAGCTCCGGGCGGTCCATCGCGCGATAGAGACGGTGGACGATCTCGTTCGTATTCCCCGTGAACGTCACGAAGCGACCGTCTGCACAGCGCCAGGTCGCGACCGGGACCTGATAGGCGCTCTCGTTGCCCGCGCGTTCGTTCCGGAAGCCCGTCTGCTGATGGAAGATCGGCAGGAACTCCATGAAGCGCAGCACCGCCTCGTAACCCGCGACGTCGACCCGCTGCCCGCGCCCGCCCTTCGCGTCGCGTTCGAGCACCGCCGCGACGGCCCCGATCGCCGCGAGCAGCGCCGTCGCCGAGGCGCCGATCGGAAAGCCCGAATGGAGCGGCGGCCGCCGCGGATCGCCCGAGGCAAAGACCTGGCCGCCGAAGGCCTCGCTCGCGCGGCCGTGGCCCGACTGCGAAGCAAGCGGGCCGTCGGCGCCGAACGGGCTCGTCAGCACGACGACGAGATGGGGATGCGATTCGATGCGTTCGCGGAGTCCGGGGAGCCACGGCTCGGCGATCACGACGTCCGCCGTCTCGAGGAGCGCGTCGAGCTCGCGCGCCGAGCGCGAAGCCACGCGTTTGTTGCGGATCGTCGCCGACCAGAGCGCGTCGAGGGCGCGGGCGCGATGGCGCCCCGACGCGGGCTCGACGAGCGTGACCTCGGCGCCGAGATCGGCGAGCAGCGTCGACGCCGTGATCGCGTCCGGCGTCTCCGTCAGGTCGACGACGCACAGGCCAGCGAGCGGAGACGAAGGGCTGGAGATCGAGGGCAACGGGGCGCTCCTGCTTTCGGACGGAAGCGGTCGGGGCGATGGGGCGATGGCATCGCCGCTCCGGCGTGGAGTGTGCCAGAAATCGGGGGCGCGGGAGCGCGGGCGGGGACGACCGGCGAGGAGGACGGGCGGGCGCCCTCTCCCGCAATCCGATCAGCGACGTCGAGGGACGTTCGGCGCGCGGATCGTCGCTCCGCCGGTCCCGAGGATGCCGCCCTCCCAGATCGGGTCGACGAGGGGGGCTGTGAGCGGCATGCCCGCGTCGACCAGCCGGACGAGCGCCGCCGCCTGGAGCAGCGCATCGAAATCGTCTTCGCTCGCCAGGGCGGCCTCGAGACCCGTGATCTCGACGGAGCGCTCGCGAATCCAGCTCGCTCTCTGGAGCGCGTCGAGCGCGATGCGCCGCGCGCGCGGACTCCCCTTCGCGATGGCCCGGGGCCGCGTCGGGAGCGCGTCCGCGAGGGCGACGGCATAACAAGCTCTCGGATAGGACTCCGCGACGGCGATGCAGCGCGCGCCCGGGAGCGCCTCGAGCTCGATTTCGAAGGGCCAGACGCGAAAGCGATCGGGCCGCTCCCGTCTCGCCGCGAGCAGCGCGCGCCAGAGGGCGATCGTGCCGCTGCCGACGGTCCCGGGGATGCCGCTGCGCGCGAAGACGGGCCTGGCGCCGGTCGCCCGTTCGAGCTGGCGATAGAGCATGGCGCGGCCCCCGGCGCGGTCGAGGAATCGGGTCAGCCCACCCAGGCCGGCGGGCACGGCGAAGAAGGGCGACGCGGGCGACCAGTCGGCCGCGCGCTTCGAAGCGCGCTCGAGCGCGCCCGACGCCAGGAGCTCTTCGGCGACCGCCAGGAATTGATTGCCCTCGGCGCGCATCCCGAAGGCGCGCGGCAGACCGAGGACGGCGTCGATCGCGACGAGCGCCGCGCCGTCGAAGGGCTCGGCGATCCGATCCGCGAGCATGAGGACGTCCTCGAAGGCCCAGCCCGCTTCCGGCGGCGACGGCCGTTCGATGCGCCAGCCCCTCGCATCGGGCCGAGCCAGTTAGAGCGCCCGGCCCGCGACGCGGCTCGCCCAGTCGACGCTCACGATCGGTACGGGCGCCGGCAGCGGATTCGCGGCGAGTCCGCGATCGAGGACGCGCTGCAGCATCGAGAGGATCGGCCGATCGGCCTCGGGCCAGTCGAGCGGCTCGATCTCGCGGGCCTCGATCCAGCGCAGCTGCGCGTGCTCGCGTGGCTCGGGCTCGCCGGCGACGAGCGTCGCCGCGTAGACGTCGAGCACGACCTCGCGCGCGCCCGCGTGCGACTCGCCGCGACCGAGCCAGGCGCCGACCTCGATCGCGACACCGAGCTCTTCCCGGAGCTCGCGGATCAAGGCCTCCTGCGGCGACTCGCGTGGCTCGACCTTTCCGCCCGGGAACTCCCAGAGACCCGGAAGGGACATGCCGGGGCCTCGCTGGGCCACGAGACAGCGCCCGGACCGGAGGATCGCGGCCCCGACGACGTGGAGCGGGGGCCGTCCGCTCATCGGGGCCCCGGCGAGCCGCCATCCGCTCGCGGCCCGAAGCGGCGTCCGACGCCCCGACCGACTCGGACCCCGCCGTGGGCTTCGTTCAAGCGCCCGCCGCCAGCTCCGGCACGAGGTGCTTTCCTGCGGCGCGGATGCTCTTCATCACCTGCTCGTGGGGGAGGTAGCCCATCTGCATCAGACACATGATCCGGTCGACACCGAGCTCCGCATAACGCGCGAGCTTGCGCCGGCAGACCTCGACGTCGCCGATGATGACCGAGTCGATCGGCAGCAGCGCCTCGTAGACCTCGACCGGATCGACGTCGAGCCCGGCGTGGAGCCGATTCATCAAGCGGATCACCGGCATCGGATCGTCGAGATCCCCGCCCTCGTCGTCGCTCGGTGCGACGAAGGGATTGTTCGAGTTCGCGTGCAGCGGCATGCTGCCGCGACAGGCCTCGAGCCAGTCGAGGCGCGGAATGCCGAAGACCTTCGCCTGGGCGTTCATGAACCAGAGCGCCGCCTCGCCGGCCCCGCTCGCGATCGTCTCGTCGACGGTCTCGCCGCAGTGGAAGAAGGACGCGCATGCCGCCTGGCGATTGACGAAGTCGCCGACGGGCTTGCACTGCTCGAGGCCGCGGCGGTAGTAGCCGACGTATTCCCCGATCGTCTCGATCGGCGAGAACATGATCGTCGCCAGCACGCCGACGCCCATCCGCCCCGCGTTCTCGAGCCCCTCCGGCGTCGCGCCGGTCACCCAGAGCGGCGGATGCGGCTGCTGAAGCGGCTTCGGGACGACCTCGCGCTCCGGGATCCGAAGATGCTTGCCGTCGCAGCGGAACGGCCCTTCCCGCCACATCTGCGGGATGATCCGGAGCGCCTCGGCGACCTGCTCGCGCGTCACGTCGGGATCGACGCAGAACGTCTCCCACTCGTAGGGCACAGAGCGGGCGATCCCGAGCTCGAGCCGCCCCCCGCTCACGTTGTCGAGGAAGGCTGCGCGCTCGGCGATGCGCATCGGATGATTGATGTCGAAGGGCCCGAGCACGCCGGAGTGGCCGAGGCGGATTCGCTCGGTGTGCTGCGACAGGACGGCGAGCATGAGGTCGGGAGCGGACGAGTAGCTGAACTGCGGCGAGCCGTGATGCTCGACGGCCCACCAGCAGCCGAAGCCCATCTCGTCGGCGAGCCGCGCCTGCTCGATCGCCTCGAGGAAGATGCGGCGCTCGACGCCGTGTCGGCGGGGGGCGGGGTTCTGCAGCTCGGCGAAGATGTCGAGGATCATCGATGAGGGCTCCGGCTGGCAAGCGGATCAGGGAACGGAGACGGCAGTCGCGCGAACCTCGGTGCACGTCTGGGACCAGAGGATGAAGAATTTCGACACCCGCTCGACCGTGATGTCGATGAGCGCCTCGGCGCCCGCCACCTCCTCGAGCGCCTCGTCCATCGCGTCGGCCGTGTAGTTGCTGCCACTGACGGGGATCAACCCGAGCAGATTGACCTTGCAATCGCTCCGCTTCACCTCTCGCAGTCGCGTGTAGCCGTCCGGCGCGAGCGGAATGTTCGACGGCGCAATGCCACCGGGCATCCGGGTACAGCCCGGGATGGTGAGCAACACGACGGGCACGAGCCATTGGAAAGCAATCCTCGACATCGACGAACCTCCTCGGCGCAACGTGAACGATTCATTTTCATCCGGTCTCCACGCATCCCCACGAAGCTGCGGAGCGACCGGAGACACCCGGGCACTGCGAGCGTCGTCCATGCGAAGCATCCCCGCAATGACCGATCTCGCGCCCCATCTCGCACCCTCGAGGCGAACGCGCGAGAATCGGAGCGCCCGAGACAGTCCTCGCCGTGGCGAGCGTCGTACCGTCCCCGTCGAAAGGAGTCCCGCATGAGCGCATCCGATCGAGACCCCGGCTTCTTCGAGATCGTCCGCAGCCAACGCGCCCACCGCGCGCTCCTTTCCGACCCGATTCCCGAAGCGTGGATCGAGCAGATCCTCGAGGCGGGCACCCACGCCCCGAGCGCGAAGAACTGCCAGCCCTGGCGTTTCGTCGTCGTCCAGGACGCGGCGCTCCGCAAGCAGATCAGCGACGGCGCGCGGGCCGCGTGGCTCGCCTTCGCCCGTGACACGACCGAGGACCAGACGGATCCGGGCTTCCTCGACGTCGATCGCTGGGCGATGGGCGGCCTCGCGGAGGCGCCGGTCGTCCTCGTGCTATGCGGGGACACGACGGTCCTCCCGCTCGACCAGATGGGATCTTCGATCTACCCGGCGGCCCAGAACATCCTGCTCGCGGCGGCGGCACTCGGACTCGGCTCGCTCATGAGCAGCCTGCCGCTCTACGCCCCCGACGGAAGCTTCGCGAAGCTGCTCGGCCTGCCCGAACACGTCGTCCCCCTCGCGACGCTTCCGATCGGTTTTCCGGCGCGCAAGCTCGGCCGGCCGCGGCGTCGGCCGATCGCGGAGATCACGAGCCGGGATCGCTACGGCGTCGCCTGGAAGCGCTAGGCCTTCGAACGTCCCCACCGGCTCCGCGCAGACCCGAAGACGCCCGTCGCCGAGCCGCGCCGCGCCGACCCCGACCACGCCCAGATCACCCACCACCCATCCGAGGTGCCCAGACCATGATCCACCCGAAGCCGAGCGACGTCCCCGCGATCTCCGACTTCAACAAGCTCCTCGACGGCCGCGTCGCGGTCGTGACCGGTGGCGGCTCCCAGGGCATCGGCGGCGCCATCGCGACGCTCTTCGCGCAGCACGGCGCGCTCGTCGAGATCGCCGACATCGACGCGAAGCGCGCGCAGGAGAGCGCCGCCACGATCACGGCCGCCGGTGGAAAAGCGCGCGCCCACGTCCTCGACGTGACCCGCCCCGACGAGGCCGATCGCCTCGCGCAGGCCGTCCTCTCCCATCACGGACGCTGCGACGTCCTCGTCAACAACGTCGGCGACTATCGGCCGCTCGTGCCCTTCGCGAAGTCGGGCCCGGCGTCGTGGGAGGCGATGATCCGCATCAACCTGCTCCATTTCTATGCGGTGACCCATGCGTTCCTCGGCTCGATGATCGAGAAGCGGCGGGGATCGATCGTCAACGTCCACTCCGTCGAGGGCATGCGGGGCTACCCGTGCGAGCCCGTGTACGGCTCGCTCAAGGCGGCGAGCGCCCACTTCACGACCTGCCTCGCCGCCGAGCAGGGTCGCAACGGCATCCGCGTGAACGGCATCGGACCGGACCTGACCCAGACGCCTCAGGTCGACTACATCAGCGGATTCGAAGAAGCTTCCGACCTCTGGCCTTCGTGGGCCCCCGTCGGTCGCCTCGGCTGGCCCGAGGATCAGGCCCGCGTCGCGCTCTTCCTTGCGTCGGACATGTCGGCCTTCGTCACGGGACACAACATCCCCGTCGACGGCGGGACGCGGGCGGGGAGCGGCTGGATCTGGTCGCCGAAGGAAGGGCGCTTCGTCAATCGGCCGCGGCACATCTGACGAACTGTCGCCCTCGTCGGCCGGTTCGACTCGAGCTCACTCGAATCGCGCGATCACGAGGCAAGCCATTCCGGCGATCGCCGCTGCGATCGGGAGCGTCACGAGCCATGAAAGAACGATGCTGGCGATCGTCTTCGGGCTCGCCTGGCCCGTCGCGAAGCCGATCCCGGAAAGCGAGCCGACCGAGACGTGGGTCGTCGAAACGGGCAGGCCGAACGTGCTCGCCAGGATGACGAGGAACCCGGTCGCGAGATTCGAAGCAAAACCCTGGCCGTGGTTCATCGCCGTGATCCCGTGGCTCATCGTCTCCGCGACCCGTCGGGCCGCTGCGAGCCCCCGACCGCCATCGCGATCCCCGTCCACCCGCATCCGTCGCCGCCGAGAGACCGGGCACTAGAAGAAGGAGAGCCGCGATCTTCGGTGTCGTTCAGTCCCCGAGCGAAGGAGACGACGCCCGCGCTCAGGAAATGAACCGTGTCGATCACCCGCTGCGAATCGACGCCGACGATCGTTCCGCATAGGCGCTGCCGGCAGGTCACGACGTCGCAGCAGTCGAACTCGATGGCCGGGATGGTTGCCGCCCGCATCGCCCAGACCGAGCTCGCGCGCGGGATCGCCAGGATCTGCTCCTTCGTGCTGACACAGACACACCACTCCCTCGGCACGTCGAGCCCCCAGCGCACGGCGTGCAGAAGCGCATAGAGACCGGCTCCCGCCAGGACCGCGACGAAAGGACTGAAGAGCAGCGGTGCGACGAAGCCCATTCCGAGTGCCGAGAGATCGACGCCGCCGGAGCCGAGGGATGCAGAGCCCGCGCCTAGCAAGGCCCCGATCAGGCCATGGGTCGTCGACACCGGAAATCCGAACCGCGTCGCGAGGAGAACGGTCGTGCCGGCCCCGATCGCGACCGCCAGCAGGAATGCCTCGGACTCGACCAGTGAATCCGGCACCAGCCCACGCCCCGAAAACTTCTTCAGAAGCTCCGCCGCCAGGAAGACCGAGGCGACCGACCCCGCGAACGTCGTTGCAGTCGCCCAGGCGATCGCGGTCCTGTAGCTGGCCGTGCCGCTCCCGAAGAGCGTGGCGACGCCCCTTGAAGTTGTCGTTGGCACCGTTGGCGAATGCCAGGAACAACGCGGCGACGAGCAGCAAGGCCAGAATCATCGGCGCAGAGCCGTCACGCTCGCTTCGCCGGCTCGAACGCGAACCCCTCGTAGCCCTTGTTCGCGACGTCCGCGATGCGCTGGTAGTAGATCGAGCCGCCCAGGTAGGCCGAGAAATAACGCGGCTTGCCCGGTACGTTCGCGCCCGTCCACCACGAATCCGTTCGCGGAAAGAGCGTGAAGTTCGCGAGCGTCGTGACCTCGTTGCCCCAGACCTCTTCGCTCGACTTCGTGGGCTCGATCGCGCCGAGCTCGTTCTCGCGCAGATGGCGGATGCAGTCGCCGATCCAGCCGAGCTGGCGCTCCGCGCCGAGGGGCATGTTGTAGAACACACCGGGCGAGCCGGGGCCGTGGATCATGAACAGATTGGGGAAGCCGCCGATCGTGAGGCCGAGGAAGTTGTGGAAGCGGTCCTTCCACCGCTCCTTCAGGCTGACTCCCCCGCGACCCTTCGGATTCAGGCGCAGCATCGTGCCGCTGATGGCGTCGAAGCCCGTCGCGAGGACGAGCATGTCGATCGGGTGCTCGCCGGACTTCGTAACGACGCTGTTGCGCGTGAAGCGCTCGATCGGGTCATTGCGCAGATCGACGAGCGTCACGTTGTCGCGGTTGTAGGTCTCGAAGTAGCCGTTCTCGAGGATCGGCCGCTTCGTCATCACGAAATGGTTCGGGATCAGCTTCTCGGCCGTCTTCGGGTCGCGCACGATCTTCCGGATCTTCGCCTTCACGGAGTCGGCCATCGTGGCGTTGGCCTCTTCGCTGACCGCGATGTCGACGTAGCTGTCGAGGAAGAACTTGAAGCTGCCGCGCTGCCACAGCTTCTCGTAGAGCGCCTCCCGCTCCTCCGGCGTCGCATCGAGGGCCTTGCGTCCGTGGGAGTCGACCGGGAAGCCGCCCGGATGGGCCATCATCTTCGCGCGGATCGAGTCCCAGTTCGCGCGCGCTTCCGCCATCTCTTCGGGCGACAGCGGCCGGTTGCCGGCGGAAAGGCGTACTGCGCCGTGCGCTGGAGGACGGTGACGTGGTCGGCCTCCTTCGCGATCTCCGGGATCGCCTGGATGCCTGAAAGAGCCCGTGCCGATCACGGCGACGCGCTTGCCCTTGAAGGAGATCGGCTCGTGGGGCCATTGGCCGGTGTGATAGGTCTCGCCGGCGAAGTCCCGATGCCCGGGATGTCGGGCATGTTGGTCGTCGACAGGGGCGCCGACGGCGCAGATCAGGAACCGACCCGAGGCGCGGGCGCCCGTGCTCGTCTCGATCGTCCAGCGCTGCGTCGCCTCGTCGTAGCGGGCGTCGGTCACCCAGGTGTCGAACTGGATGTCGCGGCGGAGATCGAAGCGATCGGCGACGTGCTCGAGATAGGCGAGCACCGCGGACTGCTCGGACTGGGTCTCTCCCAATCCCACTCCTTCATGAGCTCGTCGGTGAACGTGTAGCAATAGAAGGGGCTGCCGGACCGTCGACGCGGGCCCCCGGATAGCGGTTGTACCACCAGGTCCCCCGACGTCGCTCGCCCGTCGTACGCCCGGACCGAGAGGCCCATCTGGCGGAAGTGATGGATCGCGTACATGCCGCTCACGCCGGCGCCGATGACGAGGACGTCGTACTGCTCGACGGGGCGGGGGGATCGGGAGGGGGGACTGGGTCGTCATTCGGGTCTCCTGCATGAACCGGGAACGGGCAATTCGCTTCTGCGAGCTGCTCCTAGCCGCAACTATGCCATCGGGGAGCGCTCGCGTCGCATCTGCGGCGAAAGCGTCGCTGGATACGGGAGCGTTGGACGAATCCGCATCCAGTTCGTTCCTTCGAATCTGGAATCCCAGGGTCCGACTGAACGGGTCCCTACGCCTCGGGACGAGTCCCTGGCCTTCGCGAGACGCACCGGGGATGGGCGAGAGACGCAGACTGAATGGCGGTGGGGGGAGTCCGTCGCGAACCCGTCTCCGCGTCCAATTCCCTGATCTATGGGAAAGTACAGGGAACTTCGACAGATTCGGCCCGTCTCCGCGCCGAATGTGCTCGGATTCCTGAGCGATCCCGAACACTTAGACTCGAATTCCCTGCGAGCTGGAACAGGGAATTAATGCGAGGCGAGCAGGGAATTTTCCGCCAGATCAGGGAAGCTCTCAGCGCCACCGGAGCGCATTTGATTTTCAGCAGGTGGCATCCCCCGTCGGCCGAGCAGTGGGCTAGGGACGCGGTTTTTGGTGCAATTCGCGCGGGTTCAAAGAGCGTCGTGAGCCTCATGAACGGAACTGGCGTGCAGCGCCGGTAACGCGAATCCGATAGGCGACCATATCCGTGCTCAGCACTCGCTTCTCGCTGATGTTCTTTTGTGACAGACGCCTCTTGAGGTCGTGCATCAGCGCGAATCTGGGGAGGAGCAAGCAGCCGGCGAGCCAGCTTGCCTCCTCCTCCTGAGTCTTGTCGCACGAGAGGAAGGCAACGCCGCCGACGCGCTTGAGGCGCGAGAGTTGGTGGTCAAGGCACAGGTGAGCTGCTTCGTGGGCGACGTCACTGTTTCGGCGGGGCTCGTCCATCAGCGGGTTGTAGACGACCGCGGGACGCTTTCCCGCAAACTTGAACGTGCACGCGAAGAATGCGTTCTTCTGTAGATCGTAAAGCCTTTGGAGGTCGCGGATGTCCACGAGCTCCGATGCGGAGTGGACCGAACATCCGAGATGCTTTGCCAACGCTACGCCATCCATCCGGTCCCCAGGCTCCAAGTTCATCGCTTCCCAGGTCTCGGTGGCGATGCGCTCCGCCTCCGCTTTGAATCCCCGACGAAGGGCCAAGCTAGTCCTCCGGCGAAAGGGCGTCGTGCATCTGCTGGAGTAGGTCAGCGAAGAGTTCGGACGCTTTGGGATTAAAGGTAGAGGCGGCTCTCAAGTGGAAAGCTGTCGCCACTTCAGGAGGTTTCGCCAGCTGGGTGTAGAACTCACGGACAATTCCAGCGATTCGTGACGCTGCTTCGTCGGAGAGGGCGGGGTCCCCTCGCAGGTGTGCCTCAACGGCATCGGGGGTTGAATCAGCCGTGACGCTGCCCTCGCCGAGGAAGTCGGCCGCCGAACGCCCCACCCAATTCGCGAGACGAATGAAGGTCTCGATGTCGGGCACGTGGCCCTTCTCAACACGAGCGAAGGTGTTGAAGGAAATTCCCGCTTCCTTTGCAGCTGCTCGCAGTCCCAGCGCCTTCGTGTCCCTGCGCCGCTTAAGCTCGCCGGCCAGGTCTGAGATCTGAAGCCGCTCCGCGTCCTCCCCCACGAGACCTCCATGTATCCTATCTGGTACAGCAGTATCCCCTTGCGCACACTGGCTGCAGATGGGTATTCTTCATCTGTGCGCGACCTGGTACAGCACCATCAACGGGCGCACAAACTGAAAACTGGCGCATTTCCAACGATTTGCAAGGGGTTCGAAGATGAATGACGAGCACGAGCGGCAAGAGAACGTGGTGGGCGGGGCGGAGCACGATCACCGGCACGGGGCATTTCGCGTGGCGGTGGCAGAGGGTGGGTTTGACTTCCACGACCTGAGGATCGACGACCCGCGACCGACTGGACGCCAGGTCCTGGAGGAGGCCGGCTTCCGACCAGCCGAGGAGCACCTCGTCTTCAAGCTTCTGGAAAATGGAGCGCTCGCGGAACTCCGCCTCGGTGAAACGACGAACATTCGTGGGGGCGGAGTGGAGCGGTTCATCGTTTTTCGGAGCGACCGTTCGTTCCGGGTCGAGATCGACGAACGGCGATTCGAATGGGGCGCGACGGAGCTGAGCGGACTGCATGGGAGGCTCCTTGCAGGGGTAGACCCGAAGTGCGCTGGTCTCTGGCTCGAGCGGCGCGACGCAATCGACCTCTTCATCAGAAACGACGACGTCGTAAAGCTTTCTGGCGAGGGGGTCGAGCGGCTCTACACGGGCCCGGTCTACATCCTCTGCATCGAGGGCGAGGAGGTCGCGTGGCGCGAGCCGACCATCACGACCGAGCAAATTGCGGAGCTCGGCGGATGGGAAGTCTCGCAGGGAGTCCAGGAAATCAATCTTGCAACGAACGAGGCGCGCACACTCAAGCCGGGTGAGGTCGTCGAGCTGAAGAACCTCAAAAGCTTCGCGAAGAAGATTGGATGGCGTCGTGGCTGAGCGCGAGCGGCGCCTTGACGAGGAGCACAAGCTTCTGAGCGCGGTGTTCCCGGGCATCATTCGGTCGGGAGATTGGTTCCTGATTCCGGACGATGCCCGGGCAGTCCGCGCGGGGTGGAGCCCGTCTCCATTCCCGGTCGCTTTCCATGCACAGCAGAACCACCCGGGTCAGGTGCCCTACGGAATCTATATCGCTCGCGATGCACGCACGAACGGGCAGGTGCCTAATAACTTCAATGCGAATAGCGGACAACGCCCTCCCTTCGAGGGCCAATGGGGCGTACTCTCATGGCAGGCCGATTCGCAGGGAGTTCCCTGGATCCCGATGGAACGAATTCAAGAAGGTGCGAACCTGTTGAACTTCGCCATCACATTCCAGGAGCGATTCAATGAAGGCGTCTGAGGTGGCGAGCCGACTTCAGCTTTCCTTTCGAACTGAGCGAGAGTACGACGAGCTCCGTTCCGCGTTGATTCGCGAGCAGGACCACCGCGAACATGGTGCCTTCATCTTTGCGAGTCAGTCCGATGACCTTCGTCTCGACGTGGTCGAGGTTGCAGTGCTCTCCGGAGATGACTTCTCAAAACAGTCGATGGGCTTCCTCGAGCTTCGCGAGGGCGCGCTCCAGGACGTTATCATGCGTGCGCACCGGTCGAATACTGCCCTTGTGGAGGCGCATTCGCATCCGTTTACCGAGGGACCCGACGTGCGGTTTTCGCAGTTCGACTGCCGGGGACTGAAAGCAACGGGGCCGCAAATTTCTTGGCGCCTTCCCGGCCGTCCGTACATGGCGCTCGTGTTTGGCCGGAACGCGTTCGACTCTTTATTTTGGGCCAAGCGAAAGCGGCGCCCCAAAGGCGTGGTCGACATTCGCGCCGGGTCGACCTTGCTCAATGCGAGCGGGCAGTCGTATCTGGCGTGGGAAGAGTAATGGACCGATTCGAACGTCAGCGTCTTCTCTTTGGCGAGGAGGGGCAGAATCGAATCGCAGGTGCGGCCGTGGGTATCGCAGGAGCCGGTGGCCTCGGTGCTTTCGTGGCACTTGAGGTCGCCTACCTTGGCGCTGGGTCGATGGTGATTGTTGATACGGACACGCTTGAGCGTTCGAATCGGAATCGCGAGGTCGGCGCCTGGCACACTCATAAAGACGGGACACCAAAGGTCGAGGTACTGAGGGACTTGATTGCCCTGGTGGACCCGGAAATTAAAGTCGTCATTGTGCAAGCTGGGCTCGAGAGCGCCCCTGGGAAAGAGGCACTTTCGAGGGTCGAAGTGGTCATCGGCTGCGTCGATCGTGACGGTCCGCGATTGATGCTCAATCAGTTCTGCTGCGAGCGAGGCATTCCGCTTATCGACGCGGCCAGTGACACCGCGCCTGCGGAGAGCGGAGCGCTCTTCGGCGGGCGAGTATGCGTATGCACCGAAGCGACTGGCTGCCTCGTGTGCTTTGGCGTGCTGGACCAAAACGAGATTCAGGAAGATCTCGCAACCCCCGGCCAGCGCGCCGACCGCGAGGAGCTATACGGCGTGCCGAAATCGGCACTCGCGGGTGGTGGCCCGTCCGTGATCTCCGTCAACGGTGTAATCGCGTCGCTCGCCGTGACCGAGCTCATGGTGTTGTTGACGGGACTGCGAAAGCCAATTGCGTACCAGGATTGGCACGGTCACGCCGGCACCTTGTGCAGGGTCACTGATCGCGAGATGGGCTGCTACTACTGCGGATTACGGCCGAAACGGGGCGACTTGGACGAATAGGTACGATTTCCCACAAGCTAGATAGGTTGACCTGCGTTTAGTGCTTCTTTCGACCCGACTGCGCGGGTTTTGTCGCGTTCTCGGACTGCTTTAATTCGGGCTTTGAGCTGAGCTCATAGGTCAGCTTCGGAGCTGCTGCGGCGGCTGACTTCACGGCGGCCCACCACTCTCGAGAATCTTTGCTGGAGGTATTCCTCACCAATTTCTCACCCATTACTCCCCCCTTGATCCTTGGTTAGACCTTCTAATTGTGCCGCGACGCGCTTCTCGTTTCCCAATGCCGAGAAGTACGGAAACTTCAACCGAAGCCCAGTCTCCGTTGAGTTGACCATACCCTTGTCATCTTTCCGTTTGATTTCCCGGCCCTCCGCGGAGACCATCGAAAACAGTCTTTCAAATCTCCGCGGGGCCACGCCGACGAATGGACGAAAGAGAACTCGATTCGACACGCGTGTTTCAATCGAAATTGAATCAGCGTGCAAATCAAACGCCTTGCTCTTGGGGTAAGGCTCAATGTAGAAAACCTCACGAATTCCCGCAGCCACAATATGCCGAGCGCACACGTGGCATGGGAACGTGGTGCAATACAGGATCCCGCCTCGCGGGGACGCTCCGATTCGGGCAGCGGAAAGAATCGCCTCAGCCTCTGCATGAACTGCTCGGCCGAACTCAGTGAGCGATGTAATCCTCGTCGATCTCAGCTTGGACAGCAATTCGGTGATAAAACGTTGTTTGGACGCCTTCGTTTCGTTCTCCCAATTCGAATGGATGCGTTCGGCGATCTCGGTGACGACTTCTTCCTTAGCCTTGTCGCTTGAGTCGTATCCGAGCTTGTGATCGCGCTTGTCGTGATCATCATGATCCCAGTACAGCCCCCCACCACACCTGGGCACTTCATTCGTGCCGACCGACAGAATGTCTCCATGTTCAGAAATGATTGCTGCGCCCACTTGCCTTCCTAGCTGTGCCGAACGGAGCGACGCCGCATAGGCCTGGAACATTCCGAACTCATGCTGGGTAGGAGCGATCACGCCCATCCCAAACAGCAGCTGAAGAAAACGAGAAAGCTCCCTTCTGACATCGTCATGCTTGTCGCCGACCTCGAAAAATACGTCCGCCATATGAAAAGTGTCGCGAAGATGCTGACCTGATCCAGAGGCCTCGTGCTCGTCACGATCAATCAACCTCCTGACCTCGCTCACGTTCGCGCCGCGCTCGCGTAGGTGACGTTCACGGCGGTCGCGAGGGCAATACAAGCCGAATAGGTGAAATCCACTTCCATATGTGTCGCGGAGAAGGTGCACCTCCTCTGGATGCTTTAGTTGCCGCAGGACAAACGCCTTTCCCGGAAGCGCTCTGTCATCAGCGTCTCGTGCCCTTTTAACTCGAATATCGGCAATTGCGCTCAATGCAAGGATATCGTTGCGCCCAGTGACCGACCGCGCTTCGTTTCCGCGGTTCATCATCGCGTCGATTCGAGTCGCTTCTCGAGCGCTGGCCAATGGCATACGAGTCGAGAGTCTAAACTCTCTCGTGTATCTGCTTAGTCGGAGAACGACAGTTTCGTAGCCGAATTCCGACAGCTGCTCGGAGAGAAAATTCTCAAAGAGCTCAAGGGGCGTCCCCACAGCAGCGGCGATGCCGATTACGATTTCTGGATTGGCTGGCATCTCCGAAAACTGGCTGAGTTCTTCGGGTCCCTGATTCTTACTTCTACTCGACGGCTTACGCGCGCTCGGTAGATTCGGATTGCGCTTCGCCCCTCGCCCAGATTTTCTGCGCGCCGCCTTACGTGCAGTCACACGTCCCCCCCTACCTTCAGCTACTTTGATCCGCGTTCGACAACCGGAGCTCTTGGGGGGGGGCTATCTCGGCGAATCCTACGGTGTCCGTATCCACAATACCATCCGGACAACGCCCGTAGTGTGCCGGCCCTTCGTCGAGGCCTACGCGGCCCTTCGACAATGGCGGAGTAGTCCACCGAGCCTCTCCCGATACTCGATTAAACCGCTTCTCGAATAGTCCTGGGCGTGACGATCTGATTTCGTTGCCGATTCCCTGATGATTCCGCTCCCGATTGTGCGCGGTGTATTCCTTCCAAGCGGGTCAGCTCAGTCTCGGCACATTACGCGGCCGCGGAAATCATTTCTGCCTAAAACACAATCTGCATCGGGAGCAAATCCTGATCCATCGGCGGCGGCGAGGGAAGTCGTTCGGCCTCCCCGCTCGCAATGCGATGCGCTGTCCAGAGGGCCGCGATTGCGTCAAGGATGTCGTCGTCGGCCAAATGCTTCTTCAAGCGATTCCCCCGAGCTCGCGCCATCACGCCTTCGCCCAGCCAGTCTTCGGCGAGCGCCAGACGCTCGCAGCGACCGTCGGCCTTCTTCTTTGATGACTTCATGGGCTCACGTCCATTCCAGGCCCAAAAACATACCTCTGGGTGCACCTCATGGAAGACCGCGCGAAGGGATCGACGACGATGCAGTGCATCGTCTACCAACCTGACCTTTCCATAAATTCCCCACGATTGGGCCGAGACTCCCTTGCCATCGGCCTGTCGCGTGATGTGATCGGCCTCTGCCCGAGAGGTTGCGTCGATTGCCGGCCGAATCGGTGCTCGAAATACGCTGCTTCGCCGGACGCCGAGGCATTCGCGCGCCAAGCGATCACAGTCTCTCGAGCCTGAGTCTGGTAATCCGATCGGGATATCGATCGCAACAATGGCCGGAGCCGGCGCTCGGTCAACCAAATCTTCGACCGAAGCAACGACATCGAAGACGATCTCGCCCGACTTCGTGTTGCAGCAAACACGAAACCAGCCAGCTCTACAGCCATCGACGCCCGCGATCCAGCTCATAACTCGAGCATAACGAATGAATCGTGAATAAACGGAGAGCTCGGAGGGTTTCAAGCGGGCACGATCAAGATGGAGCGCCTCGACTTCGGGTGGTCGGCCCTGAATGGCGGCCGCGCGCTGAAAATTCTCTGCCGGTAGCATCTGATTCGGAGGTAGGACCTGATGCAGCCCACAGTTCATCGATTCACGCGCGAGGAACTCTATCGAGCAGTCTGGTCGGAGCCGGTCCGTACACTCGCAGCCAAGCTCGGCGTCTCGGATGTTGCCATCGCCAAGGCCTGTCGGGTCGCCGCAATTCCGACGCCAGAAGTGGGCTATTGGATGCGAAAGCGGAAAGGAAGGTTTGCTCGCGTTCCTACGCTTCCTCCGCGTCCTCTCGGATTCAAGGACGAGATTCTCATCGGCCGAGGTCGCCAATGGTCCTGGCATCGCGGCCTCACGGACGAAGAACTCCTCAAGCCCATTCCCGACCCGCCGACCTTCTCCGAGTCGATGGACCAGGTCCGTCAGCGCGCGACCGCAGCAATCAAGACGGTCGCTGTGCGCCCCTCCGGGACGCATCCGTCGATCCGAAAGCTGCAGGAAGAAGATGCAGCTCGGCGCGAACGAGGGCGCCTGTCCCCATACAGCAGCTGGGACAAGCCTCGCTTTGACTCGCCCCTCGAAAGACGTCGCCTCCGGATTCTCAATGCACTTTTTCTCGGTGTCGCTCGTGCTGGCTTTGCGCCGGGCCTGAGGAACGTCAACTTCGAGCCGCTTTCGGTCTGGGTGCGTGTCGGTCACCAGCAGGTTGATTTCGAGCTCGCTCCCGTCCGTGAGAAGCAACGACGAAAGGAGGAGCAATCACCCGAGGCGGATCGGCTGCGTCTCATCATCCCGGGCTGGCCCAATCGCGCGGAGGCCCGCGCAACCTGGGAGGACGACGGTTCCTCGAAGATCGAGGACCACCTGACGGAGATCGCGATCGAGCTTCTTGTTACAGGAGAATCCTTGGTTCGCGAAGGTGCGCTCCATTCTCACGAATGGAGGATTAAGTTGAAGGCCGAGCTCGAAGAACGCCTTCGGCGCGAAAAGCAGGAGGCCGAACGCCGGGAGCGAGAGCGCCTTGCGGCTCTGCAACAAGCTCGCGTCGATCGCCTCCTCAAGGAGGCCGACGCGCTTCGCATCGCACGCGACATCCGCACCTATGTTGAGGAAGTTCGGACGGAGAACCTGCGATCCCAGAACCCCTACCCCGTCGAGGACGTCGAACGTTGGGCCGCATGGGCTCATCAGCAGGCTGACGCGATCGACCCTGTTCGAACCGGCGCCTTCCTCTCGACTGATTGACGGGCCCAGGACGGCCTGCCCGTCACCGAGCCGCGGGTTGCCCGCGCGTTGGATTTTGGCAACCCGGTAGCCCCCATCCTTGCCTCAAGCGCGAGCCCCGGCTCGGGGCCAGGACGTGTCTGCACGCACGAATCATCGGCCGGCCTCGAGGTGGTGGAAATCACTACCGATACATCTGGGCCGAAACTGCGTAAAGTCCGAACACTTCGCGTCGATTAGCGGCCGGATGTTTTTTTTACTGACAGGTTCGGACCGCGCCATGCAGAGAGCTGAAAGCTTGCGCTGTCAGCCGAAAGCGATCCGGAAATCTACTAGCGAGCGCGGTGGGATGCGAAGACCTGCGTACCTGATTCGCCAAACGAGATCACATCGAAATCCTCGTGAAGCGATCGATCCGAGCTCTCCATTCCGGGCGAGCCGATTGGCATTTCCGGTACCGCGAGCCCAAGGACCTTGGGCCGATTCGAGAGCAGATTCTTGATGTCCTCGGCCGGAACATGACCCTCCACGACATACCCGTCCACCGTCGCCGTGTGGCAGGATCGAAGATTGCTAGGTACTCCCTTCCGCGTCTTGAGCGAATCAAGATCGGATAGGTTGATCGACTCGACCTTGAACCCGGCATTCTCAAGGTGACGGACCCACTTCGCACAGCAGGAGCAGGTCGGCGACTTGTAGACTTCGACGAGAGGAAGGTCTCCCGTCCCTCGTTGACACGCGGTCATCGATCCGCCAAGCGTCGCGATCGACATGATCGACACGGCAATTTGCCGAAGTCTGGTAGACCGATTCATGGATATTCCTCCGCCAGATCGCCTTGAGATACTCTGGCATCGCCTTCCGTGCGACATGAGGGCCAAATTGCTGTCGCCAATTTCGCGTTAGGTCATCGAGGCCGCTGGCAAGCCGAAGCCATCGAATCGATTCGGCAACGAGATCGATTCGGCTCATCCACCGAATCGATCTCGATGGCCCGGTTGGAATATCGTTATTTGGCGAGCTTCTTGGCTTCAGCGTCGTGCAGCTTCGCCATCGCGTCGTATTCCGCCGCCTGTGCCTTGAATCCGTCCGCGATCTTCTGGCAGTGTCGCTGCATCTGGGCACGCTCGGTCGCCTTGCCCATCATGTAGGTTTTGCCCATCTTCTCATGGCGTGCCGCCTCGTCGCGCGCGTCGGCGGCCTTCTCGTGGAAATGATGGGCCAGAGCCTGATGTTCCGCGGCCGTGTCTGCCGTTTCCACGAGCACCTGCTCGAGGGGATGACTCTCACCACCAGCGAGAGCGACACTCGAGATCCCCGACATGAGTCCGATCAACGCGATCGCGGCAAGTCCTTTTCTCATCTTCGTAACCTTCCTTTTCCGGTCGGGCCTCGCCATGCCTCATGCACCGCGATGCTGGGCCCATCCATGAATACGTCGCATCTGCCAAAGAGTGACCACGGTTCGAGGTCTCGTAGAATTCCGCTGGGACCACGACCGCGGTCGTTGAATTTCTTCCGACCCTCCGCAACGAGCAATCGAGATTTCTTGTCAGCCGGGCAAGCGAGACGGGCACCCGTATCAACACCAGCCGATGACTGTGGCCATTAGCCCGCAGTGGATCCCCACTTGCGATCGCCTTCAGCGGATGCGGAGGTCAGCGATCCTGTCTCTACGGGCCGGTGAGCGTCCCCGAGGCGCTCGACTGCAGAACGACCCTAGGGCGTTCAGCGGAAGGAACCGGGGCCGGGACATCGCTTCGATCGGACATCTCAGACCTCCGTCCCGCGCAGACGCAGCGCGTTACCGATGACCGAGATCGAGCTCAGGCTCATGGCCGCCGCCGCGATCATCGGACTCAGGAGGAGTCCGATGATCGGGAAAAGCACGCCCGCTGCAATCGGGACGCCGAGCGCGTTGTAGACAAAGGCGAAGAACAGGTTCTCTCGGATGTTCCTCATCGTTGCCCGGCTCAGGTGGCGCGCTCGCAAGATGCCGCGCAGGTCACCGCGCACGAGCGTGACGCCCGCGCTCTGCATGGCGACGTCGGTCCCCGTTCCCATCGCGATGCCGACCTGGGCCTGAGCGAGGGCGGGAGCATCGTTGACGCCATCGCCAGCCATGGCGACGACCGAGCCCTCCGCCTGGAGCTGCCTCACGACCTCGGCCTTCTGATCGGGGAGGACGTCGGCGCGGACGTCGCTGAGTCCGAGCTTTCGGGCGACCGCTTCTGCAGTCGCTCGGTTGTCCCCCGTCAGCACGACGATGCGCATCCCCTCCGCTCGAAGCCCCTGGATCGCCGCCGGCGTCGAAGCCTTGATCGGATCCGCGACCCCGACAAGGCCCGCGAGCTTGCCGTCGACCGCAACGAACATGACGGTCTGCGCCTCGGCCCGCATGGCATCGGCCGTCGCGTCGAAGTCGCGTACGTCGACGCCGAGCGCGGTCATGAGTCGTTGGTTTCCGATCCCGGCCTGCCGACCCCCGACCTCGCCAACGACGCCTCGTCCCGTTCGCGAGTCGAAATCGCTCACGCGCTCGAGGCCGATCTTCCGGTCGGCGGCGCCAGCGAGGATCGCCTGGGCGAGCGGATGCTCGCTCGACCGCTCGAGCGTTGCGGCGTATCGAAGGACCTGGTCTTCGCTGAAGCCGGAAGCGGGCACGACGCCCACAAGACGCGGCTTGCCCTCCGTCAGCGTCCCCGTCTTGTCCACGACGATGGTGTCGACGTCACGCAGAAGCTCGATCGCCTCCGCATTGCGGAAGAGCACGCCGACGGTCGCGGCCTTGCCCGTCGCGACCATGATCGACATGGGCGTCGCGAGCCCAAGCGCACACGGACACGCGATGATCAGAACAGCCACTGCGTTGATGAGGGCATAGGCAAATCGGGGCTCGGGACCGAAGAGGGCCCAGAAAGCAAACGTCAACGCCGCGACCCCGATCACGGCAGGAACGAAGTAGCCGGCGACGGTATCCGCCATACCTTGGATCGGCGCGCGACTTCGTTGCGCTTCTGCGACCATCTGCACGATCTGGGCGAGCAGGGTCTCCGAGCCGACGCGCTCGGCGCGGATCAGCAGGGCACCGGTTCCATTGACCGTCGCCCCAGTCACCCGGTCGCCGGTCGTCTTGGCCGACGGAATCGACTCCCCCGTCAGCATCGATTCATCGACGGCGCTCTGCCCGTCGACGACGACCCCGTCGACCGGAACCTTCTCCCCGGGTCGGACCCGCAGCCGATCGCCGACCTGTACGTCTTCGAGCGGGACGTCGGTCTCGCTGCCATCGACGTTGACCCGGCGCGCCGTCTTCGGGGCGAGCCCGAGCAGCGCGCGGATCGCCGCCCCCGTCTGGCTGCGCGCGCGGAGCTCGAGGACCTGCCCGAGGAGCACCAGCGTCACGATCACTGCGGCGGCCTCGAAGTAGACTGCGACCTGGTCGTGATGACCGCGAAAGGATGCCGGGAAGATCGACGGCGCGATTGTCGCGAGGAGGCTGTACCCCCAGGCTGCGCCCGTACCGATCGCGATCAAGGTGAACATGTTGAGATGCCGGGTCTGCAGCGACTTCCATCCGCGTGCGAAGAAGGGCCATCCTCCCCAGAGGACGATGGGCGTAGCCAGCACGAGCTGAAGCCACGTGAGCGTGGTGGGAGCGAATCGCACCGTGAGTGGCGATCCCGGCAGCATCTCTGCCATCGCGATCGCGAAGACGGGAACCGTGAGCGCGAGGCTCACCCAGAAGCGACGCGTCATGTCTTCGAGCTCGGGATTGCGTTCGTCGGCGATGCCGCTCACCGGCTCGAGCGCCATTCCGCAGATCGGGCAGTCTCCCGGCTCGTCGCGGACGATCTCGGGGTGCATCGGACACGTGTACGACTGCCCGGATCGAGGCGGCGATGAGGGCGGACGCGGTTCGAGAAATCTCGCGGGCTCGGCGCGAAACTTCTCGAGGCAGCGATTCGAGCAGAAGAGGTACGTCGCGCCCTCGTGTTCATGGCGATGCGCTGCGCTCGACGACACCGTCATCCCACACACGGGATCCTCGAGCAACGACTCCTGGACCATCATCGACCTCCGATCTTCGAAAAGGATGAGGCGACGTCGACCGACTCGGGAATTCTCTCGTGGCGGAGCGGCGGACTACCCATCCGATCGGCTCACCTGACTCGCATCCCCGTCCTCATGATCCTTTACCATATACCCCTATTGGGTATATAACAACAGCTGGGACTCCGACCGATCGCACTCCCGGTCGCCTGAGGCCGAAGCCGGGGCCGCCTCAGCCACCTCGACTCCGAGGTCCTTGAACTCTCGGGATCGTCGATCCTTTGTCGGCGATCGAGTGGTCCCTCAATTCAACTACGCTCCTCGACCCGAGCCCCCTTGGGAGCACCGGCCATCGGTCGCGGCTCGAGGGATTCCAGACAGCCGTGCGTAGGAAGGATGGAGCGCCGCAAACCCATGAACGTCGACCTCGATCAGCTGCTGACTCGCTTGCGAGACGCGGAAACCGACCACCGACTCGACGAGCTCGAGCGCCGTGTCTGGGAGCGCATTGAAGGCGATCGCCTCGAGACAGCTCGTGTGGGCGCATGGGGATGGCGAGTCGCCCTGGCGGCGGCAACGCTCTGCGTCGGCATCTTTGCCGCCATCCCGGACGGAACGCGAGCACGGGCGAGTTCGCCTTTCGCGATTCATTCTTCGTTCGCGCCCTCCACGCTGCTCGAGGACGGTCCGTGACACCGAAGTTTCGAGGCCTTCTGGCCACTCTCGTCCTGGTATTCGCGGCTGGATTCGCTGGAGTCGGGCTCGGTAAGCTCGTTTTCGAGGGTGCGGATCGAGAGCCGACGCTTCACGAAGTAATCCACGAGGAGCTTCGTCTGACGCCCGAGCAGCTGACTCGGATCGAGGGCCTGGAAGCCGACTTTCGCGTTCGACGGCAAGCTCGAGAGATGGAGATGCGCGCGGCCAACTCCGAACTCGCTGCGGCGATCCGCGACGAGCACGCCGACAGCCCCCGTGTCAAGGCCGCCATCGGAAAGTTCCACCACGCGATGGGGCAGCTCCAGACGGAAATGATCCAGCACGTCTTCGCCATGCGCGACGTCCTTACGCCAGAGCAGCTGAAGACATTCGACGAGACGGTGATATCCGCGCTGACCGCCGATTCTCGATGAGCCCTCCGCCCGGTGATGCGGACGATGCAGCGCTCGTCAAGGGCAGCCCTGGCGGGTGTCGAGAGCGCCTTCACGGAGATCATGCGCCGCCATAAGGGCGCCGCATATCGATTCATTCGTCGCTATGTCGGCGATCGCGACGAGGCGCATGACCTCGTCCAGGAAACCTTCGTATCGGCTTGGACGGCGCTTCCCAGATTCGATAGGAGAAGGCCCCTCTCCGCCTGGTTACGGCGCATCGCGCTCAATAAGTGCCGGGACTGGAGCCGCCGCCGAAGAGTCCGAAGCTTTTTCTACGCCGCCGTGTCCCTCGAAGTCTCCCCAAAAGCACTCTCCGCTGCGGTCGAACCGACAGACGTCGCGCAGGAGAACCTCGTCGCTGCGCTCGATGCGTCCCTCGCCTCACTGCCGACGACGCTCAAGGAGCCGTTGATCCTGACCCTGTTCGAGGGTCTTAGCCACAAGGAGGCTGCGGAGCTTCTTCGCGTGAGCCCCAAGGCGATCGAGACCCGCATCTATCGCGCCCGGCAGATCCTGGCGCAGAAACTATCGCGTCAGCGTGCGAATGAATGATTTCGAGCCGTCGCGTTAAAACCACGCTCGCAACCCGACGACGAAGCCATAGTCCGACGACCCGTCGCCGGAGGCCCGGGCGAGATCAGCCGTCTCGCCGTAGACCTGGTCGTAGGAAAATCCGACATAGGGCGCAAACTCCCGGCGCAGCTCGTAGCGAAGGCGCAAGCCGAGCTCGATGCTGCTCAGCCCCGCCCCGACCCCGGCTTCGGGAACGTCCTGGGCCGCCAGGTTGATCTCGGCCTGGGGCTGCAGGATGAGTCGCTGGAACAGCCGGATGTCGTACGAGCCCTCGAAGCGGGCGAGTACGTCACCGTGATCGGAAACGAACAAGGCGCCCTGCGTGAGAAACCAATACGGCGCGAGGCCCTCGAAGCCGAGCGTCGCATACGTACGGCGAGTGGTTGGCTCGAAGTCCTGACGGACGCCGGCTTGTAGATCGAAAAACGGCGTGACGGCACGCGAGTAGAGCGCCTGAAGCTCGGCAGAATCCAGGCCGGATGAAACGACCCCCTCGCCTTCGGACTTCAAGACCAGTCGATTGATGTTTCCGCCGATCCTGGCCTCCCCCTCCCAGCGATAGCCCTGATCACCTTTGTCCTGGACGCGGTATTCCCCCAGGTTCACCATGACCTTGGAGATCAACGATCGGCCGTGTTCCTTTCGGAGCTGCTCGCGGGCCGCCCCCATCGCCGCGGGATCGAAGATGCTGTCCGCTGCGTGGTCGCCCGGGGGTTCGGGCGCGGGTTGGTTTCCGGCGACCTCGTCGGAGTCGGCGTCCGTAGCATGCTCTCGGTGCATCGAGTCCATGTCGGGCTCGGTGGATGACGACTCGGATGTCGCTGGCGGCGACGCGGAATGGGCGCCGTGGTCCATGTCGTGCATCTCCGGCATCGACTGCGCCGAAGCGGTCCATGCGAGCGAGAGCCAGAGGGCGGCGGCGAGTGCGAGCCTCCTCATGAGCGAACCGCTGTCAGCGGACGAACGCTGACGACGCGGAACATGCCCGCGTGCATGTGGTAGAGCATGTGGCAGTGGAACGCCCAGTCTCCCGGCGCATCGGCGGTGAAATCGAAAGTTGCCGTCCCACCCGGCAGGACGTTGACGGTGTGCTTGCGCGGATGATGTCCGGGAGGACCGGTCCGCAGCTCGAAGAAATGTCCGTGCAGATGGATCGGATGGGACATCATCGAATCGTTCACGAGCGTCACGCGGACCCGCTCGTCGAGTCGGAAGGGAATGGGCGCAGTGACCTCGCTATATGCGATTCCGTCGAAGGACCACATGAATCGCTCCATGTTGCCCGTGAGATGAAGCTCCAGCGATCGTGAGGGCGCGCGCCGATCCGGATTGGGGGCAAGCGAGGCGAGATCCGTGTAGACGAGAACCCTGTGTTCCACGTCGCGAAGCCCCTGCCCGCGATCGCCCATGCGGTCGATCGGCATCGGCGAGATCATCTGGACCCCCGGACCGAGGACGACCTGCGGCGCGTTCTCGGGATTGCGCATCGACATGTCCATCTCGCCCATCGTCATTCCCGCCTGGTCATGGGCGCCGTGCTCTCCGCCGTCGGCGGAAGCCTCATCGCCGGGCCACGCCATCCCCGCTCCGCCGATCTCCATGTCCATGCCCATGTCGCGCATGGTCGCGAGGGGACGCTTGCGAAGAGGCGGTACCTCGGCGATCTGCCCAGCACGGGTCGCCAGCGTTGCTCGCCCCATTCCGGAGCGATCGACCGCCTCGGCGACCAACGTGAGCGCGCGATCTTCCGTCGGGCGGACGATCACGTCATAGGTCTCCGCGACGGAAATCTGGAACTCGTCGACGGCAACCGGACGGACGTCCTGCCCATCCGCAGCGACGACCTCCATCTGGAGGCCGGGGATGCGAACGTTGAAGATCGTCATCGCCGCCGCATTGACGAAACGCAGGCGCACGCGTTCACCGGGAACGAAGAGGGCCGTCCAATTGTCCTCCGGCCCATGCCCATTGATCAGGAATCGATACGTCGATCCCGTGACGTCGGAGATGTCGGCCGGGTCCATGCGCATCGCGGCCCATTCGAGCCGGTCGCTGAAGGACTGGTCCCGTCCGGCGAGCAGGCCCGCGACGGTCTGGCGCTGGAAATTGAATACGCCTGCTTGCTGCTTCAGCCGATTGTAGATGGTATGCGGATGCATGAAGCTGTAATCGGAGAGCACGACCGCATATTCGCGATCGAAGCGGACAGGGTCGTCACCCGCCGGCTCGATGATGATGGGTCCGTAATGGCCCTCTTGCTCCTGGAGGCCGGAATGGCTGTGATACCAGTAGGTTCCGGATTGCCGGACCGGAAACTCGTAGACGAAGGTCTCCCCCGGACGGATGCCCGGAAAGCTGACACCCGGTACGCCATCGAATTGAAAGGGCAGGATCAGTCCGTGCCAGTGAATCGACGTGTCCTCGTCCAGATTGTTCGTGACGGCGAGGCGAACGTTCTGACCTTCGTGCAATCGGATCAAGGGACCCGGAATCGTTCCGTTGATCGTCGTGGCATGACCGCGGCGGCCATCGACCGTCCAGTGCGTGCGTGAGATCCGAAGCGCGATCTCGTCGCCGGAGAGTTCTTCCGCCGCCGGGAGCGCCGCCGTTGATGCGGACCGCGCCCAGGCGGGAAACAGGCCCGGCACGGCGATCCCTGCGCCGGCCAGGCCGACACCCCTGATGAACGTTCGTCGATCGATCGGCACGACTTTCCTCCATTCGGGTCAGGCCAGCTTTCAGAGCGGGCGATGGGTCGACGCTCACGCCGCCAGGCGCAATCCCGCAATCCGAGCGAGCCCCGCCGACCTCAGAAGGCCATGTGATTGGCCCCGTGCGTGACTTCGCCGCCCAGAAAACCCTGCGTCAGAATCAGGACCACACTCACGACCAGCAGGACGACATACGATCGCGAGCGGCCTCCGGTCGCGGTCGACGACGAAAGCCTGCCCGCGTTCCAGAGGAGAAGAAGAAGAAATGGGATGGCCGATCCCAACCAACGGTGCATCGTCATCGTCCAGTCGTCTTCGGCGTCCGGCAGCCCCGCGCCCGCCCATCCAACCGACGCGGCCACGAACGCCCCGGCGACGGCCACGCCGAGCAGAATCTGGTTGTTGGCGACGTAGCGCGGCGCCCGTCGCGACCACGCGAGCAACTCGAGTACGCCGACCGTCACGGGCAATGCAATCGGAAAATGAATGACGGCGGGATGCCAGGCGCCGAGCCACGCGAGAAGTCGTGCTCTGAAGGACTCGGGATGCGCTGGCTCGTCCTGGATCGGGCCGGCGCCGTCGGCCGTTGGCCAGGCCATCTCTGGGTCGATCATGCCGTTGGCGGGCGCTTTGACTGGATGTGCCGCGTGTTCCTCGCTCGCGACCGGAGCGTCGTGAGAGCCCATCGGCTGCGCCGGCGCGTGCGCGTGCCCCTGCTCGTTCTCTCTCTCATTGGCCGCTGCGGCCTGTATCCCCAGAAACAGCCCGATGATCAGACAGGCCGCCGAACTTGCTAGAGAGAATTTTCGGATTCCGTTCACGCCGGACTCCCGAAGCGATGAGCTTCTCCGACTCGGTTCAACGGCTTTCAACTATCGAGCCTGGATCTCGGAAACCATGGGTTTTCCCCTTGGTTCACGAGGACGAAATGGACTTGCTGCCCCACGGAAAGGTCCCTCAACAGGTCCGCCGAATGGACCGGAAACACCATCGTCATGGCCGGCCAGCCGAGGGCGGCTATGGGGTCATGTCTCAAAGTGATCGTGCAAGCGCTCATGTCGATGGATCGAACGAGACCCTGGCCCTCCGCCGTCTGCGGTACCGCGCCATGCGTTTTGCCCCGATCGGCGACGGCGGGAGCCGCCGCGGTCGCGCCGACGACGCACAGGATAAGGGCACTCGCTATGAATCGAGCTCTCATCGGACTCTCCCTTCGTGAGGACTCTGGAGACTCATACGCACCCGATCGCTCGATCCCTCATCCCTTCCGAGCGCGATCTTCCGCGCCAGCGGCCCCCGCGACGAAGCGATCAAACGAGATCGCGGGACTGAGGAAGTCCCGGTTGCGCCTTAGCGTCCTCCGATCTTCGAGAAGCGGGAGAACACCTCCATCAACTCGGTGAGCTTGACCTCTCGGTCCTTCTCCCGACCCGTCGCGAGTGCCTCGGAAACGCAATGTTCGACATGGCTTTGGAGGAGGACCTTTCCAAGCCCATCCAGCGCCGCGCGCACAGCGGCGACCTGCAGGAGCACGTCCACGCAGTACCGGTCCGCTTCGATCATGCGCTCTATCGCCGCCACCTGTCCGGCGATGCGGCGAATCCGGCCCCGGCTCTTGTCTCGAGTTTCTTTGTCCATGGAGCCGGACCATATACCCCCTATGGGTATATGGCAACCAGCCGATCGCGGAACGCGATGCCGAGCCAGACCCCGACATATGCACCGGCGGCCGTCCCCATGAGCCAGGAGACGAAGACGAGAGGCGCCGAGCCGACCGACTGCAGCGCCACGCCGGGCAGGAGGAGGAGGAACAGCATCGCCGCGGGCAAGAGCGGCCGCATTCGATTGCGGACTCGTCCACCCAGTCCGACGGTCGCAGCGACGGCGCCGAATACGAGCGTCGTGATGGCGCCGAAGCAGAGCGCGCTCAAAGGGAGTCCGCCAAGCGACTGAACCTCGCCGCCCGCACCCGTCGCGGTCCACCAATGGAGAAAGTGCTGATCCGGACAGAGCGCGCTACACGCGCCGGCGATGCCGAGACCGAGTAGCCCCACGCAGGCCGCTCGGGCCAGAGGAAGCGAGGGCGTACGCACCTGTAGGAAGGCCAATGCGAGCGCGACCACCAGGAGCCCGGACCAGAGGGCCGAGAACAAGACGACGTGGGATGAAGGGTGGTGGCCGTAAGGGTGGCCCGCGAGCATCCGTATCATTCCGATGGCGCCGAAGCTCCCGAGCGCACCGGCCGCAATCAGAAGACGCGCCGTTCGGCCGCCGCGCAGCTCGACGTCCCGCTCGATCGTGCTGACGATTCCGGCGCGGACGCCCTCGCGTAGATCTACCGGCGTTCGACCGCTCTCCATTCCGCCTCTCATTCCGCCATCGAATCGCGTCAATCAGGAGCTGGTCATGCCCGCTACCGCTCCATGGGCGTTCACGCGGATCCGCTGCAGTGCCCGAGAGACCATCTTCTTGATCGCGGCAACGGATTTTCCCTTCTCAACCGCCAACTCAGCGTAGCCGACTCCCTCCACCTTCGCGGCGATCAGAATCTCCTGCTCCGATTCCGAGAGTCCCGATAGAAGCTGAAAGAGCTGGTCACGATTGGCCACCGGGTCGGATTCGGTCGCCCGGGGCGCGCCCCGAGATGCGTCGTCGAGCACCACCTCTTGCCTCCGATACGCCCGCCGCTCATCGTCGATCAGGAGGTGATGCGCGATCTGGAAGAACCAGGGGGCGAAAGGACGCCCGGAATCGTAGACATCCCGCGCCCGGTGGAGGCGAAGGAACAGTTCCTGGTAGAGATCCTGGGCACGCTCCCGCGATCGCGTTCGCTTCACGAAGTAAGCGAAGGCGCGCCTCTCGTAGCGGCGGAAGAGCTCATTGAAGGCTGCACTGTCACCTGCCACGTATCGCCCCATCAGGGTCTCGTCGGAGATCGCTTGCGCGGATGACTGCCTCGGTCTTACAGACATACGTAGGCCTCCTCGCATGGTGACAGCTGCCAGGTTTGAGCAATATCCGTGCCGCAGAGACGTAGAACCAGGACGTCCCGGCCGAGAAAAAGCGACATCTTGCCACAGCAATCGATACGAGCGAGACAATATACGACGCGTGAACGACGCGATCTCTGCCTCTCAGTAACTGAACACCGGAGGCGCCTCTTCGGGCTGGCCGCCACAGCGTCTCGCTTCGAGCACGTGATGCCAGGCTAGGCGGGAACCGTCGCCTGCGAGCCGGCGTTCGGCTCGACACGCGGACCGTGCAATCGCTAGAGGTTGGGCTATCGGATGGGCATCACCAGATCACGAGCGACGAGATGGCCAGGCGAATCTGGCGAGCATCGAATCGGTGGCAAGTCTATGCGCCGGTGTACCGGCAATTCACGACGATCGTGCGACGCATCAACCAAGCACGCAGCGCGGGTGGTCTTAATCGTGTCGACGTCGCCTGCGTGCGAATCCATCGAAAAGCCCCGAGACATTTCGATCGCGTTGAGGCTGAATCGGTTCACTCCGGCGTCGCGGGTGCTCCTTCGGGAGCCGATTGAAGCTCCTCGGCCAACTTCTCAAATCGAGTCGCCTCTCGATCGTTCTCCTCGGCAAGGGCGAGCAGTCGATTGTGCTCGCGACGCGAATGGAACCTCCCGCCCCGATGCTGAAGGGAGCGCTTTCGGTATCCGTCGGCCTCTTGACGATGGTGCGAGGCCAATTGGAGATAATATTTAGGCCCAAGAATAACTCCGCTGTTCACTGGGGCCTGGGCGCACGCCAGTCCGAGAAGAACGAGCGCGACGCTCATAAGCCTGGTGGGCCGACGGGGTATGCAATTCATGATCACTCTCCGATGCGAGACATCAGTCTCCGTCCTGTCCGGCGTAAATCGGCGGATGAGCTGATCCTGGCGTCGCTGTGCAGATGGTCGTTGAATAGGTGCGAAATCGTGCGGGCACCCACCGTGAGGCCCCTATCAATTCTGTAGCTCCTTCGGAGCGATCGAACGGAGGAACTTGTCTTCTCGATCATGGTGGCGCGTCAGCTCTTCGATCACGCGATCGACCTCGGCGAGAGCCTTCTTCTTTCTCTCGGTCGCGATGGCGCGTCGAAGCCGTTCCAGCTCGGTCGCGATGTTATTGTGATCGGTCAGGAGAGCCTCGGCCTCGGTCCGAAGCGCGGGAGGCAAGGACACCAGGGGAGAGTCCGGCGTCCCCGTGTTCGTGGCCGGCTTTTTTTGCTTATCTGGGCAAACGGTGCCTTCGGGTGCGTGAATCACCTCGCCCTTTGCGCCGTACACACAAGACCCCCCCATGTCGCGATACGGATTCCATTTCAACGGCGTTGCGTTGACTTTCTGGGCAATCGAGGGAGTCGCGAGTAAAAGGCCGAAAGCCACGACGACCAGTGAACTACGAAACTGCATCACTATGCTCCTTTTGAGTCGAGCCGAAAGCTCGTGACCGAAATTCTCGAGCACATCATGTGTCGAGTGATACTTGCCAACTCAGTCGCGCCTCAGTGGAGATTCTCACCGCGAGAGATTTCCGAGCCGTTTGCGATCTTGTTTCATACGGCACTCGACTTCCACGAGACGTCGAAACCGTGTAGCGACGAGCCGCTGGGGACCTCGGGTCCTCTCGCGAAAGCATTCGAAAGTGCGTCATGTTCGACCTGCTCTCAGCCCATTCGCGACCGCAACGAGCTCGCCCACCTCATGGGCCGCGACCGCGGCGGCCACACCCAACACATCGAACAGGGCCGCGGGAATGAGGACGATGAGGAGCGCGATCGAGAAGGCGATGTTCTGCCGGCTCACGCCACGCACTTGTTGCGCGAGCACGAGGGCCTCGGGAACCTTCGTGAGGTCGTTTGACATGAGCGCCACGTCCGCTGCTTCGATGGCCGCGTCGGATCCAATTGCGCCCATGGCGATCCCGCAGGTCGCAGCGGCGAGGGCGGGCGCATCATTGACGCCGTCGCCCACCATCAAGACCCCGCCGGGCCGACGCTCCTCCAAGGCGGCGAGCGCGCGCAGCTTATCCGCCGGTTTGAGAGAGGTCTGGACGTCGTCGATGCCGACCATTCTCGCGACCGCTTTGGCGGTGCGGAGGTTATCATCCCGTCACTATCGCCACATGCAGACCGGCGTCGTGGAGTTTGCGTACGGCCTCCGCGGACGTCGACCGGATCGTCTTTGAGCGCGAGGATCCTGCGATCACGCGATCCGTTCCGACGAGAACCGTCGTCTTTCCCTCCTCTTCGAGGCGTAGGATGAGCGCTTCGTGGGCACCGATGCCGTGTCCTCGTTCGCGGAAGAGTGCCGGGCTACCGACATACCACGTCGCTCCCTTGATGACGGCCTCGGTTCCCGCGCCCGCGAGCGCCTTCGAGTCCGTGGCCTCGAGGGGCATGACTCCGTGCTCCTCGGCAACGGCGACAATGGCGCGAGCGAGGGGATGTTCGGAAAAGCGTTCGAGCGCCGACGCAATCGCGAGAAGACGCTCGAGATCCGTCTCGATCGGGATCGCGTTCGTGACCCGCGGCCGTCCCTCGGTGAGCGTTCCGGTCTTGTCGAAAGCGACCATGCGAATTTGCGCGAGGTGTTCGAGGTGGACCCCGCCTTTGACGAGGATGCCTCGTCGACCCGCACGCGCGATCCCGGCGGCCATCGCGATGGGGGTCGAGATCACGAGGGCGCAGGGGGCGGCGGCCACGAGGAGGACCACGGCGCGGTGCGCCCAGGCATCAAAAGGGAGCGAAAACAAAACAGGAACCAGCAGGAGCGTTCCCGACACCGCGAGAACCGCCGGACTGTACCGTCGACCGAAACGTTCCACCCATTGCTGGGTGCGCCCCTTCTCGGTCTGGGCCGTTTCGACGAGATGGATCACCTTGGACAGGGTGTTGTCGACGAAGGCCGCCGTGGCTTCGACCTCGATCGCGCCCACCTGGTTCAACGTTCCGGCATAGACCGGATCCCCGCACTTCTTTTCGATCGGAAGGGATTCGCCCGTCACCGCCGATTCGTCGACCGTTGATTCGCCCACCCGGATGATCCCGTCGGTGGCGAAGGATTCACCGGGGCGAACAAGGAACCGGTCAGCCAGCACGAGGGATTCGGCGGGAATCTCGATCTCCGCCCCGTCTCGGATCACGCGTGCTGTCTTCGGTGCGAGCGAGAGCAATCCACGGATCGCGGAGCGAGTGCGGGCGTAGGTGTAATCTTCAAGGCCTTCGGCGATCGCGTAGAGGACCGCGAGGGCGGCGGCCTCGTTCAGCAAACCGAGCAGCGAGGCGCCGACCATGGCTGCCAGCATGAGTAGATCGATTCCGATCGTGCGCTCACGAACGAGGGTCTCGATCGCCTCGCGCGCCCAGTGGTAACCCGCGAGGGGCATCGCGATCAAATAAAGCACGCGCGGCGTCCAGGGCGTCCCGAGGTCGCGCACCTCGAGAACGTATCCAAGCGCCGCCAGCGCGCCCGCGATTAGGCCGTTTCGAATCAACGGATAACGCCACCACGGGCCCTCGAACTCGGTTTCATGCTCGTGGCTCACTGCGGCATCTCCTCGGACTCACGGCTCCGCCTTGGCCGATCGGGTGTGAAGATTCGGTAAAGAGCGGGCAGAACCAGCAGCGTCAGCGCCGTGCTCGTTACGAGGCCCCCGATCACGACCGTCGCGAGGGGGCGCTGCACCTCCGCGCCGGTTCCGCTCGCGAGCGCCATTGGCACGAATCCAAGCGAAGCGACGAGCGCCGTCATCAAGACCGGGCGAAGACGCGTCAAGGCACCCTCGCGAATGGCGTCGTCGAGGGATCGGCCCTCTTCGCGCAGTTGGTTGATGAAACTCACCATGACGAGCCCGTTGAGGACCGCGACGCCCGAGAGCGCAATGAACCCGACGGCGGCGGAGATCGAAAACGGCATCCCACGCATCCAGAGCGTCGCGATTCCGCCGGACAGGGCCAGTGGCACGCCGGTGAACACCATGGTCGCATAGCGCACGGAGCGGAGGGTCGAGTACAGCAGGATGAAGATCACGACGAAACAGATCGGAACGACGACAGACAGTCGACGTTTCGCTGCGACTAGGTTCTCGAATTGCCCGCCCCATTCGATCCAGGCGCCGGTCGGCAATTGGACCTCGCTCGCGATCCGAGCTTCGGCTTCCGCGACGAAGGACCCGATATCGCGTCCACGCACGTTCGCCTGGACGACGATGCGCCGCTTCCCGTTCTCGCGGCTCACCTGATTGGGGCCTTCGACGAGGGCCACATCTGCCACGCTGTCGAGCGGAAGGAACGCGAAGCGAGGCGGCGCTGAATCGGCGCTCGATGACGATTCAAACTCGCCGGGCTCGCTTGGAAGGGGGATGGGTAGATTCTTCAGCGTATGGATGTTTCTCCGGAACGACTCCGGAAGCCGCACGAGGATGTCGAAGCGCCGGTCACCCTCGAAGACCTGTCCCGCCTCGCGGCCCCCGATAGCGATCGAAACGACGTCCTGGACGTCCGAGACCGTGAGGCCGTAGCGCGCGATGGCGCTTCGATTCACGTCGACGCTGAGAACCGGTAGACCCTTGATCTGCTCGGCCCGCACGTCGGCCGAGCCGCTCGTCTCCTGCAGGATGGCCGCAACCTTCTCAGCTGCCGGCAGCAGCGTATCGAAGTCGTCGCCGAATACCTTGACGGCGACGTCTCCGCGAACGCCGGCGATCAGTTCGTTGAAGCGCATCTGGATTGGCTGAGTGAACTCGTAGTTGTTCCCGAGGAGCGCCTCGACTTCCGCTTCGATGCGGAGACGGAGATCTTCCTTGGTGTCCGTGGGATTCGGCCACTCGGGGCGGGGCTTCAAGATCACGAAGGAGTCGGAGACGTTGACTGGCATCGGATCAGCGGCCATCTCCGCCGTCCCGGTCTTCGAGAAGACGAATGCGACCTCGGGCAGTTTCGCGATGGCCTTCTCGACCTCGAATTGCATCTCGGTGCTCTGGGTGAGGCCCGTGCTTGGAATTCGAATGGCCTGAACTGCGAAGTCGAGCTCGGAAAGGGTTGGGACGAATTCCTGGCCCAGACGCGAAAACAAGAGCAGCGAGGCGAGGAAGGCACCCGCCGAAGCCGCCACGAGCGGAACTGGCGCCGGAGCGCCCAGGAGAGCGCGGGCTCGTACGCCTGCTTGGCACGAGCAATCAGCCAGTTCTCCTTTTCGTCGACACGTCCGGTGATGCAGAGGACGACCATGGCGGGAATGAAAGTGAGTGAAAGCGCGAACGCTGCGACGAGGGCGAAAATGACGGTCATGGCCATGGGCTGGAACATCTTGCCTTCGACGCCAGTCAGAAAGAGAAGGGGCACGTAGACCGTGATGATGATCGCGCCGCCGTAGACGGCCGACCCGAGAACCTGCTTGCTGCCGGCCAGCGTGACGACCATGCGCTCATTGAGCGTCAGCTTCCGCCCGACTTCATGTTGCTTTTCCGCGAGGAGACGAAGGCAGTTCTCGACAATGATGACGGCCCCGTCGACGATCAACCCGAAGTCGATCGCGCCGAGGCTCATCAAGTTTCCGCTCGTGCGGGTCTGGACCATCGCGGTCGCCGTCAAGAGCATCGAGAGGGGGATCGCGAGTGCGGTGATCAATGCGGCTCGAAAATTGCCGAGGAGAACGAAGAGAACCACGATCACGAGTACGGCGCCTTCGACGAGATTGCGCTGCACCGTCGCGATCGTCGCATCGACGAGGCCGGTGCGGTTCAGCACCGTCTTGGCATGGATTCCCGGCGGCAGAGTCCGGTTGACCTCGATCATCTTCTGGTCGACCGCATTGGCGACCGACCGACTGTTCTCGCCGATGAGCATGAGGGCGGTTCCGACGACGACCTCCGTACCGTTCTCGCTCGCGCTGCCCGTGCGCAGCTCTCGGTCGATGCCGACCCAGGCGACGTCGCGGATGTAGATGGGAGTGCCGCGTCGCTCGCCGACGACGATCGAGGCGATCTGGTCAATGCGCTCGACACGACCGGTTGCGCGAACGAGATAGGCCTCGCCGCGGTCTTCGATGTATCCGGCGCCCGTGCTCCGGTTGTTCTTCTCGAGCGCCTCGAGCACGTTCTCGAACGTGAGGCCGTGAGCGACGAGGCGTCTGGGATCGGGCTGGACGTGGTACTGCTTTACGTAGCCACCGATCGCGTCGACGCCGGCCACGCCCTTCACGGATTTGATCTGCGGACGAATGATCCAGTCCTGGACGGTTCGCAGATAGGAGGCCTTCTCGACCGCCGTGCGCAACTGCTCGCCCTCGGGTGTCAGGTAGGACCCATCGGGCTGGGGCCCCGGCCCAGTCTCGCGTGCGGCCGCGGGTGTGCCCGATTCGTACTCGACGGTCCACATGTAGATTTCACCGAGCCCGGTCGAGATGGCGCCCATCCGCGGATCGGCCTCGGCCGGCAGACTCTCGCGCACTTCTCCGATTCGCTCGGCGACCTGCTGGCGGGCGAAGTAGATGCTGACGTCGTCCTCGAAGACGGCCGTGATTTGGGAGAACCCGTTGCGAGAGAGCGAGCGCGTGTAGGTGAGGCCGGGGATTCCGGCGAGCGCCGTCTCGATCGGGAAGGTGACCTGCTTCTCGACCTCGATGGGCGAGAGGGAAGCGACGACAGTGTTTACCTGAACCTGATTGTTCGTGATGTCGGGGACGGCATCGATCGGGAGCCGACCGAGCGAATACACGCCCACGGCACCCAGTACCGCGACCGCAAAGACGACGGCAGCACGGTTTCGGATCGAAAAGCCGATGAGTCGTTCCAGCATGGGAATTCCTTCTAGTGATCGTGTTCGGCTTCAGCCTTGGCGAGCTCGGCCTTGAGAAGAAAGGTGTTCTTCACGGCAATCCGCTCGCCTTGGGCGAGTCCCGCGAGGAGTTCGACCCGGCTATCTCCCTCACGGCCGAGCGTCACGGCGCGCGGGACGAACCCGACGGGGGATTCGACAAAGACCGTCGGCCGTCCCTCGAAGGTCTGAATTGCGTCGCGGGGGATGGCGAGGGCCGCCATCGTGGCGTCGAGCGTGTGGGCAGTGACGAACATTCCCGGTCGGAATTTGCGCTCCGGGTTGTCGAGCACGACGCGCGCTGTTGCTGTGCGCGTCACCTGGTCGACATCCGGCGTGAGGTACGAAATTTCGCCCTCGGCGTCCGGACCGTCGTTGACCGCGTGGATACGCACCCGTTGTCCCAGAACGATGCGATCGAGGTCCTTCTGATAGACCGCGAGGTCGACCCAGACGGTATTGAGATCGGCGACGACGAAGGCCTGCTTTTCGCGGTCGATTGCCTCGCCTCGGGTCAAGTGCTTCGCGAGGATTACCCCATCGATCAGCGTCTTCAGGCTGTAGGGGGCAAGGCTGTCGCTGCTCTCGATGATGGCGAGCACATCCCCGGCGACGACCCGGTCGCCGGCGTTCTTGCGTACCTCCCGGACGATGCCGGGAAATCGGGGAACGATGTGGGCCAAGCGATCGCCGTTCGGGTGGACCTCGCCAAGAAGCTCACTTCCGGAATCGATTGCCGCGGAACCGACCACTGCGACCTCTATGCCCGCCGCAGCGCGTCGGGTTTCCGAAAGGGCGATGGCCGCCGGGATTTCCTCTTCGTGGTTGCCTTCCTGCGCGTCTTCGTGGTCGTCCTGCCCAATCTCCTGCTGCGGAGTCTCGGATCTCGGCGCGCGCTCATCACCGTCGCATGCGAGGGTCCCGCCGAGCGCGATCGTGAGCGCGACGGCGATCACGAGCCAATGAATGTGGATAGGGATTCGAGTCACTGTTCCGACCTCCGCGAGAGTTGGGCGAGGGGTTCCCGTCAGCCGCTCGAGGTCCGTCGCTGCAAGGTGCAGCGCGAGGACCGCGTCGCGCAGCTCCTGGCGAGCCCCAAAAAGCGTCCGCTGTGCGTCGAGCACTTCGACGTAACGAAAGAGTCCGGTCGCATAGCCTTGGCGTGTTTTCTCGAAGACACGATGGGCGCGGGGAATGATCTGGTCACGCAGGGTCGAGACCCGACGCTCCGAGACGGCAAAGGCCTGGTGACTCGCCACCAGAGTGCTTCGGAGGTCGACGTCGACTGCTCGTCGTTCCGTACGGGCGCGGACGAGCTGTTGACGTGCCGCCACGATGTTTCCCTGATTGCGATCGAAGAGGGGAACGGGAATCGCGATGCCTGCGACGACGCCTCCGACATCACCGAATTCATGGTGTCGGCCGGCGATCGAGAGCTCGACGCTCGGAATTCGTGCGGCGCGCTCTACCGCAAGCGCTGCTTCGCGCTGGGCGATTTCCGCGCCCCAACGCGCCAGCTCCGGGCTCTCGTCGACGGCGGCCGCGAGGGCCGAGGCGTCGGGTGTGGGTGGGAGAATCCAGAGATCGCCGGCCGCCCGGTCGAAGGAGGGGTTGGATTGTCCCCAGGTTGCGGCAAGCAGGGCGCGCGCCGCGCTGAGGTCGTTGGCTACTTGCGCCACATCGAGGCGCACGCGGTCGAGGTTGACCTGGGCGCGGTCCTCCTCGACGGGCGACACCGCGCCCGCGCGCACAGTGGAGGCGACCGAGTTCAGCATCTCAGTCGCGAGTCGCTCCAGATCTCGGAGCAGCACCTCGCGCTCCTGCAGCGCAAGAACCAGAAGAAAGGCCTTCGTCGTATCCGTCAGGACTGCGACCCGCTGCGTCTCGAAGTCCCATGTGGCAAGATCGCGGTCGCGATCGGCGAGGCGTCGACGCGCCGCGCGCTTGCCTCCGAGCTCGACCAGCTGCGCGATGCTCAACGTTGTCTGCTGATAGCCGTAGGATTTTCGTTGGCTCGGACCGAGGAAATCCTCTGCATCGAGCGAGAGCGTCGGATTCGGGAGAAGCCCGGCCTGAATAGCCAGGGCCTCGCGGCGGCGGATCTCATACGCGGTCGTGGCGAGGGCGGGGCTGCCCTGCAGAGCTGCCGCCAATGCGTCGGCTAGCCCGATGGTCCCGGAGAGCGAGGGTCGCTCAGGCTCCAGAGCACCGGGGTCGCCAGACACTTCAAGGACAGGTGTATCGCGACCAAGGGCTCGTGAAGTGGCCGCCTGATCAGCATCTAACCATCCAAGCGAGCGGGATGATGCAAGAGCGAAGCGTACTCGAGTTTTTGATATGCCGCATAGTTCTCGTCCGATTGAACCGGTGCCCGCGGGCAAAAGACCGATTCATGCAGGGCCGTGGCCACTCGCGCGTGTGCGCGAGTGCAATCTCGTCGCCGCGCGAGGACGCGACGAACCGAGTGACCTAGATCAGACGAGAAGGACGATGGTGCGGTGTTCGCGGAGCCAGAGGCTCGACACGAACTGAATGACACCAGACGGACAGGAGGGCGGTTCAATCGCGCGAGGGAAAACGGGCAGCAGCGCGGTCTGGACGAAACCCCAGACGATGTTCGGTTCGCCAGATTTCTGGAGAGGCTGGCATGTAATCGGCGTATCGCTGCAGGACTCGGTCGCCGTGCTTTCGAATTGCGCGACTTCGCCCACGGATTGGCAAGCTACGAGCTCAAGAGCCGCCTCGATTTGGACATGTCCCGCGTCGCCGAAACAGAGAACGAGTCCACGGGGCGCAGCCAGCAAGGCCATCAAGGCGAGCAGGGCTGCGACGCGAATCGTCATGTGCAGGCGCCGGGGGTGCATTTTAGACGTACCGTCTCCTAATTCCACGTGCGCTTTCGACCAGCCTCCCAGGAGCCTTTAGCAGTCGGTCGAAGGTATCGCAAGAAATTGCCGCCTTGATTCCAGTACTGCCGCGTCCCCTCGGAACCAAGCCCGGAACTGTCGAGAGAGTCTTTCCCGACACGCCACCGGCCTCGGGGCTTCGTGCGCAGGTCACGGTTTCAAACCAATGGACTCCGCAATCGGGAATGTCTTCAGCGAAATACCTGAGAGTCTAGAAACGCTGCCCGTATCGTTTCCCGGGATTCAGGGGCGGAGCGGTTGAATCATTTTCCGCTCACGCGCATCCAAGCCACGCCCCCTGCCAGATCGAGCGGAGCCTCAGCACCGTCGGCCGCTCGCCCCCCTCCTTCCTCGCGATCAGGATCGAGCCCCGGCCATAGCGGTACGAGACCAGCGGGAAGAACAGGCTCGCCTCCGACCACGTCATCGGCTCGAACCTCACCTCGCCGATGATCAGCAGCGCCAAGGCGGGCAGCGTACGCAGGTTCAGTAGCGTCGAACTCGCGAGTCCTCCGAGGATCACGACCGACGTCGGCCCCTTGATCTCGTGTCCGGCATCCCCCGAGCCGGGTGCGCTCGGCAGCAGCCCGAGCCCGATCGGAAAGGAATGATGCTCCCCGCTGAACTCCTTCACGATTGCAGCAGGCACCATCAACCAGACCGCCCGTGGCTTCTCCAGTTTATCGACGAACTCGGCGAGAGATTCGACCCCGATAGCTCCACGGAGAGCGGCGGCATTGCACGAATCCCTCTGCCTCTCAGTGATGCTTGTAGAAGCCGATATCGATGATGTCGTTCCAACTCGTCGTGTTGTGGCACTCGAAGCACTGATCCACGCTCGCGTGCTCCTTTCCCGCGATCTTCTGAGACATCATCGAAAAGTGCCCCATGAGGTGGCTCGGCGGGGGCTCGTGACACTGAACGCAGTCCTTTGATCGAGAGGATGGATGCTGATACCCGGGAATGCTCCATGCCTCGAGTCCGTGACACTGGGCGCAGTCAGATCCGAATCGCTTTAAATGCGGGTCACGGCGATCGTGGCATCCGGCACAGTCGAGAGCCGATCGCGCAGTTTTCGCGTCGAACTGAGCTGGACCTCGGATACGAAGCCAGGTCTCCAGCGACTGGAGCGTGGCAGCGCTCTCGAGGTCGCTTCCCGACGCGCTCGCGAGCGTCTGCGCGCCAATCCTGGCCAGCTCGACATGGTCCATCGTGAGAGGGCGGATGCTCTCGAGCTGGTGCTCGACGTGGCAGGGCGTGCATTCGCGGATACTCGCGTGGAATGCGGTCGGCTGCCGACCGAGAAGTCGCTTGGAGTCCGCATGACATGGCGTGCAGTTGGTGACGGTAACTCCGACCGTGGGCTCGTGGCACGCTCCGCACTGATTCCCGAGGTACCCGTGGCGAGGCGACAGGGGCCCCGGAGATACCCACCGCCGCGCGATCGCCGACGATGAACCCTCGAAGTGAACCATCGCGAGCGAGACCGCCACCGCGACGGCCATGACCAGTGCGATCGTGAGCGCGAGCGTCTTCATCGCAGCCACCGCAATCCGAAGTAGACCCCGGACCCGATGTGCGCGGCGAGAAGAAGATAGAAGATCACGGATAGGACGATGTGAAGCTGCAGGGCCCGGGCGAACCAGCGCTTGAGCAACTCGTGGGTTCGAACCGCGTACTCGAGATTCGCTACGGAATCAGCAATGCGCACGACGTCGCCCGCGGCGCCGCCAGGCCCTACATCGAGGCCGAACGAGGCCAACCCGGCCGTAACGAGAGGAGCCCTCGGCGAGGCGATCAAACCTGCCGGCATGGTCTCGAGCACGCCCCAGGCGTGGTCGAGATCACCGCGAGCCGTCTGCAACAGGACCAGCTTGTCCTTGAGCTCCTGATTGACGTACTTGAGCAGATAACGGACCGCATAGCCGCTGACGACGACGAGCAGCATTGCGGCCGTCAGGGCGATTCCCAGCAGGCTGTCGAATTTGTGGCCTGTGTGAATGAGCGCCAGCAGAGGCCCCAGGATCCCCGTGTAAACGTGAAGATTGAGAAGGGATTGCATCGAAACGTGCTTCGTGAGCCAAGCGCGGAGGAGGGGAAAACGCTTAGCGATCGAGTACGCAAGCGGAATGATCATCAGGGCCGCGCCGGCGATTCCGAACACCGCGGCGATTCCGGTACCAGCAAAGCGCGGAGACTGGTGAGCGAGAAACCCGAGCCAGCCGAGCAGCAACACGCTGAGGACCCCAGTAACAACAAGGCTCTCGTGGTCCTTCAAGCCTAGGCCTCCACCACGACATCGACCGTCGGTTTCGCCTGACACGCGAGAATCATCCCCAGATCTCGGTCGTCGGCATCGAGTCCGTCCTGCACGTCCATCTCGACTTCGCCGGAGGTCAGCTTCACCTTGCATAATCCGCAGGTTCCGACGCGACACGAGAACTCGATGCCGATTCCGAGCTCTTCCGAGAGCTCCAGAATGGTTTGTACTGGGGGACTATCTCCTGTCTGGAGATCGGTATGAAGTCGGGCTGAACGATTGCTCTTCGAGAACGTGACCAAAGGACCAGTTGCGGGCGTGGTCGACCGAACCGTCGTCCTCGGGGCGAGCGGGGTAGGCTTGACCGTGCCGAAGGCCTCTGTCTTCACCTGGGCTGGAGGCACTCCGAGTTCGCTGAGCATATTCTTTGTCGACTCCATCATCGATGGAGGACCGCAAAGATGGATTCGCCGGTGGCTAAGATTGGGAACAGTTTGCACGAGCAAGTCTTTGCTGAGACGTCCGCGCAGACCCTTCCAGCCTGTGCCCTCCGGCCGAGAGATCGCGATCGCGACATGCAGTTTGGGATTGGCACGCTGTAGGGCGGCGATCTCGCGAGCGAAGATGATGTCTTCCGGCGAGCGGGACGTGTAGACGAAGAAGACGTCTCCGGCCCATGATCGCTCGGTGAGGTAGCGAGCGATGCTCATCATCGGCGTGATGCCAACGCCGCCAGAAATGAGCACGATGCTGTCCGCCTCGGTTCCGGTAAACGTGAATTTCCCGACCGGCCCGCCGGCTTCGATCAGATCGCCGACCTTGAGCAGGTCATTGACGTGTCGGGAGACGGCGCCTCTGGGCTCGCGCCGAATCGTCAGATCGACGTGATCGCGCTGTGTCGGGGACGATGAGATCGAATATGAACGGTTCATCTTCGCGCCACCAATCGCGAAAACGAGATTGAGGAACTGACCGGGTTCGAACGTGAAGGGAATGGATCCATCCCCCGACGACGGAACGAGACGAAAGGTCTTGACGTTGGGTGTTTCCGTGATGATTTCGCCGACCCGGAGAAGCCCTCGCCAATTTCGGACGACTGGCGCTGCTGAATTCGATCCCGACGCGGCCGGAGGCGCTTTGGGGAGAGGAGGTGTTTCCGGCGGCGGAGGATTTCCATTCGGCGAAGCGACTGCCGAGGACGGACCGGAGGCTCCGGAAATCGGTGGCGGCTTCGAGTCGGGCTCAACGCGTCTGAATAGTGCTGCCGCACGCCTCATTTTGGAGAAATACAGGCCGAGCATCGCGAGCGCGAACGCGATCAGCAGGGCCATCGTGAAGAAGTGAAATGGACCGACTCCGAACAGGGTAAGGGGGTCCCTGTTCGCGATCGGCGTCGCCAGGTTCATGTCGCGCTTGAACCAGTCGAGGGCCAAGTTGTGCGGCGATTTTCCTTCGGAGAGAACGCGACGGGCAGCGATTCCCGCCCCAAGGACATCGAGGCCCTCGCGCATCTGCTCGATGGATGCCTGCATGGCCGCGTGATCGTCGGCTTCGGTCGCGCGGTGGAGCGATGCCGAACCCGACTCGAGTCGCTTCGCTCCGTCTTTGATCTGCCGGCTTGCCAGGGCCTCGATCTCGGCTCGCTTATCTGGTGTCAGGGCGGGAAGCGTCATCAGCGTCGGGTAGATGGGCACCTGGGCCGCATCGGCACCGCATCGGCCCCCGCGGCAACCACCGGATGAGCCGGGGGCCATCATCTGGCCCATCATTCCGCCCATCGCGTCCATGCCGGCCGAGCTGCCTGAGCCCACTGCAGCGCCGGATTCAGGATTGGGCGACGCCATGCCCATTCCCATCATTGCGCCCATGCCGCCGACGGGTATATCCGGGACAATGGATTTCCCGCCGGATTCGGGAACGGGTGCCCCCGCCGGTCCGCCCGAACCCATTCCTGGCGCGCTGCTCCCTGGATGGTGGCTCGCGTGCTCCTCCTCGGTAATCGCACGGGCCTCGAGCGGGATCAGCAGGAGAGCCATCGCGGAGCCAGCAGCGAGTATTCGGCCGATCACATGTCCCCCATTCGATTGCCGGGTTTCGACGCATCCGGATTCTCAGCGGCATCCTTCTCGCCCGAGCCCGAGCCCTCGTTCTCCAATCGAGCATCTCCCTCCTGCGGCTCCGGCGATCGCGGGGGTTACGGAGCCGTCATCTGTCCGGTCCCTGTTGCAACCCCGGCCACAAGGGCAGCGCGCTGATCATCGGTGAGAATGCGAGCTGCTCCACCGACCGATCGAATGAATGCGATCCGCTGATCGGCCCTCGGCCCTTCGATTTCACGAATCTTCGCCTCGATTTCCGCTGCGTCGGGGCGGTCGGATCCGGTGAGCGCCCACAATGTCTGCTTCGCCTGGCCAATCCGTAGCTGCGCGGCGATGAGTTCGTTAACCGATCTGTCCTTGATCGAGTTGAGATCGACCTGTTGTTCCGAGGACAGCCTGATCCCAGCGGCGTAGTCGAGAAAGAAACCAGTCGCACCGTAATGGTAGATTTGCGCGGTGCCCGGAAAGCCCGGCAGGGCGGCCGGCACCGCCAGCGACTTCGAGTTGGTGGACTCCGTCCTCCCCTTCATCCCCGGTGAGTGCGGCGGACTGACCCGCGGACTGACTTGCCCAAACGCAGCCGGCCAGGTTCGCCCATAGGCGGGAATACGCTCCAGCGCGGCGATCGTGACGCGGAAACGCGATCGTCGGCTGATCGAAACTGTTCCGACCAGTTCTGCAGCATTGTCGAAGCGGTTCGCCTCGGCGCTCGCTCGTTGAGTCAGAATGTCACACGCAAATCGACGTCCAGCGGCGGAATGATCCAATCGGGATAAACGGTCACGATCGGACCACTACCCGCGTACTCGCGAATGAGCTCGGGCCGGCGGGTCCGAAAAGATCAACGGGAGATGAGAACCTGATGGGAGAAAACAACATGACGACGACCAACCGGATCAGTCGTTCAGCAATCTGGACAGTCGCGGCGCTCATGGTCACGGGGCTGGCCATTGGCCTTGCGTTGCCTTTGGCCGCCGAGGAAGAGATGCCGATGGGCGGCGGCGGCACCGGGATGGGCATGCATGGGATGGGAATGGGCGCTGATCAGGCACCGTCGTCGACGACGAGTCAGGAAGAGATGCAACGGCGCTTGGACGACCTTCGGCATCACACCATGATGATGGACGAGATCCAGGACACGGAAAAACTACTCGACGCGATGCGAAGGCATATGCGGATGATCGATGAGATGATGGCCGAGATGTTGCGGGCACAAACCGAGTCGGGGAGCATGAAGAACATGCCGATGAAGCACATGTGAGTTTCGTGACGACTCGAGCGGGTGGCGCTCCAGAGTTCTCATCCTGACTTACAAAACGCCTCAATGTCCCCGTTTCGTCGTCGCATCGACGAACCTCTTCAGTCCGAGCAAGACATTCAGTACAGGGGCTTTTGAAGAATCGCCGGAGTCCGTTGGAAGGGTCTGCGCAGCTGCTCGAGGTAGCTCACGGGGTAGTTCGGATCGGAGTCGATTCCCATTTCGGCGGAGGAGAATGGAGCGGGTCTATCTTCGTAGCGAAACGTGCCGAGCAAACGATCCCAGATCGTCGTGAAGAGACCGAAGTTCACGTCACCGAGAGTCGGGGATGCCTGGTGATGAAACCGATGTACGGTCGAGACGGCCAATACCTGGCGCAGTGGGCCGAGTCGGATATCGACATTCGAATGTTGAACGAGCAGCTGAGTGGCGGTGCAAAATGCGATCGCCATCCCGACCTCGAGGGGCAATCCGAGAAGAATGAGCGGGGCCGTGCCAGCCAGCATCTCGATCGATTGGTGGATCGGGTGCTTCATGAGGCCGTTCAGCCCATACAGCCTCTTGACGCTGTGATGGACGGCATGGAATCTCCATAGCCATTCCAACCGGTGACTCGCGTAGTGCGTCAGCGTCACGCCAAGATCGAGGACGAGAATCGCGAAGATCACCTGGAACACGAAGGGCCAATGCCCCGGCCAGAGCGCTCCGCCGCCAACGACAAGCGCAACCAGCGGAATCGCCAATACCGACAAGACGTTCAAGCCTTCGTTGACCGCGGCGTGTACGACGTCGCGGCCGAGATCGCCCCGCGACCGATTCCAGTCGCGCTGATAGGGTGCAATCCTCTCCGCCGCGAACGACAGGGCGATCGCTGCGAGAAGTAGAGGCGCCAAGAACTCGAAACCGGCGCGGCGAGCCAGGACTGCAAGTGCGAGCCCGTTGATCCCCACAAGGATCATCGGAAGATAGAGCCATTGAACAAGCGGCTGTAGACGAATCATTGAATGCTCCTCCGCGGTCGTCGCGACTTGGAAGAGGGTGTGTCGTCTCGGATGAGGACGCTTGAACGAACCGCTTGCAGGGATCCGGCCGGCTCAGTTCTGGAGGAGAACGATCCGAAGCCTTCGCACGCTCCCGGAGAGGGTTGTCCCGAACATGCGTCGGAAGGTTCGGGCGAGATGGGCCGAATCGGCGAAACCCGCGGCGTGTGCTGCCTCGGTGAGCGAAGCTCCCCGACCAATCGTCTCGACTGCCAGCTGAAGCCGTGTCCAGAGCACGAATGGCCGGATTGGAACTCCAGTTCCGATGCGGAAGAGCGCCGCCAGGCGACTCTCGGAGAGCCCGACCGTCCCGGCGAGGTCTCGCGCCGTGAGCCGTGCGTCTGAGGTTCCTTCGCGAATGAGGGAGCGGATTCGACCGACTGCGGCTTCGATGCGTTTGTCCATCGCAGTCTCATCGATCGCTTCCGGATTCACCCAGATCTCGGCGATGCGATCCCTGACTCGACCGGCAGACTGGGCGGTCACCCCTTCCCAATGGTCCCCGTAAAAATTCCGGCTCTGCCAATCGGACGGCAGCTCGCGCGTAGCGCCAGAGTTTGCGCCGAGGGTTCGTGCGACAATACGTCCAAGCTGGCTTCGAGGGTCGACGTAGAGAAAGACCGATCCGTCGTCGCCACCAGAAATCGAGTGGAGCGTATTGGCCGCGATCGCAACGCAGGTTCCAGACGCGCCCGAGAGGGGGCCAGACTCGATGAGAAGAGGATTGCGGACGGATACGCAGAGCTGGAGAGCCTGATGAGCGTGCGGCGAATTGTCGCCGGGGCGACCGATGAAGAGCGCCCAGCCCGGCGCGAGTGCGAGTTCTCCCTCCCATTCGAGATTGCCCATCGCCACCTAACCTACCAGATTCGGCGGAGCGCTCTTCGATTTCGCCGTGGAACGGCGTTCGCTCAGGCCGACCAATAGACGGCATCCCATAATACGGAGCCCGACCGCGTTGAGTACGCGTACTGTTCTATCGGGTGCAAAATGTGCTTCGATTCAAGTCCCGACCGATTCACGACAGGCCTCGTCGAGTCGAGCCGCGGGCTCTTCTAGAATTCGAAGGCCCCGTCTCATCCAAGGAGTTCCGGAAATCGACGACACCTCGACCCCTCTTTGCGCGCGCCTCCCGAAGCGCATCGAATCGTTTCGAAGACGGGTTTCTTGATCGATGCCTGGCCGCGATCGGAAGCCTTTCTCGCCGCCATGCGCCGGTTTCTCGTGGTGACCGCGATGGGGCATCTCGTCTGGGAGATGCTTCAGATGCCGCTCTATACCCTCTGGACGGAGGGCACGTCCGGGGAGATCGCCTTCGCCGTCGTTCATTGCACCGGAGGCGACGTCCTCATCGCCCTCGCATCACTCACCGGCGCGTTGATCCTCGCAGGTGACGCGCGCTGGCCGACCGACCGATTCTGCGAGGTCGCCGTCTTGACTCTTCTCTTCGGGTTCGCGTACACCCTTTACAGCGAGTGGTTCAATGTGAGTGTGCGTCTGTCCTGGGCATATGCTCCCTCGATGCCGACGCTTCCACTTCTCGGAACCGGACTGGCGCCCGTCCTGCAGTGGATCGTGATCCCTTCAGCGGCGCTCCACGCCGCTCACGGAGCGATCAAGCATGGATCGGATTTCAAACCTACCTCGTGACTGACCCGAGGGCGGGTCGCTTCGAGCATTTTCGCGGCCGCTCGAGCCTGTGAAGGAGTCGATCGCGGGGCCCCGGGCCCGCCCTTCTCTCAGTCGCCCTTCGCCAGAGCAGACAATGGAGCCTCGAGGATGTCCGTGACTTCGATGGCGTTACTGACGTGAGGGACGGTTTGCGTGGTGATGATTCGAGCGGCCCCGGCTTGCTCGAGAAGACTGTAGGCATTCCCCGAAAAGATCCCGTGGACACCCACGCAGACGGGGCCGCGCAAGCCGGCTTCGATGAGTCTGCGCGTGGTCTCGATCATCGTTCGCGCGGACGACACGATGTCGTCGAGAATGACGGGCGTTCGATCGCGAAACCGTCCGATCTCGGGAACGGAAACCTCCACATCGCGATCGCCTCGCCGATTTTTGGCGAGCACGACGTACGGCGCTCCCACTCGACGAGCGACGTCCGCCACCCACTGCTCGCTCTCGCCATCGGGACCGATCAGAAGCGGCCTGTCCACGTTCGCGCCGATCCAGACCGCCAATGCAGGTGCCGCATGAACGACACGCGTCGGAATTGGGTAGATCTCGCCGAGAGAACGATATCGGTGCAGATGGGGATCGACGGTGAGAAGCCAATCGAATCGGTCGGAGAGATGCGCGGCGAAGATCCTCGACGTCACGGCCTCGCCCGGCTGGAAGCGCCGGTCCTGGCGCATGTACCCGAGGTAGGGTGCGACGAGTCCAACGCGGGTTGCGCCGAGCTCTCGAACCGTATCGGCTGCAAATGCGAGGGGAAGAAATTTCTCGTCTGGGCGATCGAGAGTGCATACGAGGGATAGGCTCTTGCCTTCGCAGTCTGCGTCGATTCTCAGGTAAGTTTCCGCATCCGGAAATCGACGCGTCTCGATCGTTCCCAAGGCCCAACCGAGTCGCTTCGCAAGCGCTGCAGTGAGCGGCTCGTTGCCCGGGAGAGGGATGAGGAGGGGATTCACTCGTTGGCTCCGATCCGAACGATGTCCGGGTGCGCGGCCAGATAGTTCCGCGAATACGCGAGCTCCCCCGCGCTCTCCGCGCACAGCTCGAAGAGGGGTTCTCCCGTTTCGACGAAGTCGCCGAGCCGGATCCGCATCGAGATGCCGGCGGCTTTCGCGGACGGCGCACCCGCGAGCTTCGCCGCGCGTGAGAGGCGTCGGTTGTCGATGGCCGCGATGCGACCCGCCTCGGGCGCGTCGATGATCCAGCGGTGTTGCGCCTGCGGCGGCTCCCGGAGCCCGCCCTGCGCATCGCAGATCGCCTGGAATTTCTTCCAGGCCCGACCATCCGAGAGCGCGGCCTCGGCTGCACGTTCGCCGTGCCCAGCAGGACAGTGGCCCGCGAGCTCGAGTACCTCGGCGGCGAGGGCCAGGGAGCGTGCTCGAAGATCGTTCGGGGCATCCACGTCGCCCTGCACGACCGACAATACGTCTCTCGCCTCGAGCGCCGGCCCGATTCCTCGCCCCACCGGCTGCGTACCATCCGTGATGATCGTGCGAACCTTCAGGCCGAGCCGCGTCCCGACCTGGTCGAGCAGACCGGCGAGCTGCACCGCGTTCTCGCGACTCCGGACCTTGGCCGTAGGACCGACCGGAATATCGATCACCACGTGAGAAGATCCGGCCGCGATCTTCTTCGACAGGACTGATGCCACGAGCTGTGCCTCGCTATCGATGTCCAGCGCGCGCTCGATCCGGATCAGAAGGTCATCGACTGGGCTGAGTCCCACGGCTCCCCCCCAGACGAGACAGCCGCCCTCGCGTTCGACGACGCGGCGCATCGAAGGCAAGTCCAGATCGACGCAGGTCAGGGTTTCCACGGCATCGGCGGTGCCAGCCGGTGAGGTGATCGCCCGCGACGACGTTTTCGGGATACAGATCCCGAGGGAAGCAACGATGGCAACGATGATCGGAGTCGTCCGGTTGCCGGGCAGTCCGCCGACGCAATGTTTATCGGCGACGATTCCTTGATCCCATCGCAGCCGACCGCCGACGGTGACCATCCCGCGCGTGAGCCCAACCGTCTCATCGAGATTCAGTCCGGCGGCGGAGAAGCCCGTCAGGAGCGCCGCGATCTCGATGTCGGTGTAACGGCCCGCGACGACGTCGCGAAGAATCCCCTCGATCTGGGGATCCGTCAGCGCGTTCCCGTAGATCTTCGAACGAAGCGCGCTCAACGACTCCACGGGCGGGGCGTGGGATATTCGAGCGATCTGGCCCGAGCGAGCCTCGAGGCGTCCCCAGGCAGTCTCAGACAGGCCCGCCTCGCCGGGCTTCAGCAGATCCCCCTGAACCACATTCAGGGTCGCGACGAGAGCGGAGCCATTCGTCTCGACTCGGACCCGCGAATGCGCCGTAAATCCCTCAGAACGGCAGACATGACAGTCGGCCCGCATGTACACGATGGGCTCTTGATGCGTGTCGATTCCCAGGCGCACCAGGTGCAGTTCATGATCGTTCATGGCGTGAATCCAGAGTCCAGCTCGAGCCATCCTCAGGAACGACGGCATCCCACCCGAGGTGATCGCGCAAGCGCCGTCGAAGCGCGTCCGCGGCCGCCGCCTCGCCATGGGTCACGAACGTTCGTCGTGGGGCGATATTGCTCATACGCAGCCAGTCCAGCAGCTCGGCGTAGTCGGCGTGGGCGGAGAGCGCGGGAATCTCTGTCACGCGCGCCCGTACCGGAACATACTGACCGTGAATTTTGACCTCGTCGGCCCCGTCGAGAAGCGATCGCCCGCGCGTCCCCGCGGCTTGAAAGCCGACGAACAGGACCACATGGCGAGGATCCGGGAGACAGCGGCGCAGGTGGTGGAGGATTCGCCCGCCGCTCGCCATCCCGCTCGCAGAAATGATGATCATCGGTCCCGACCGCCGCGCGAGCGCCTTCGACTCACTGGCGGTCCGCGTGTAGTGAGCGACCTTGCACATCGAATGACATTGGCTCTCACTGAGACGGTGATCGTCTTTATGCCGGCAAAAGATTTCCGTCGCATTGATCGACATGGGACTGTCGAGGAATACGGGAATGTCCGGTATCCGCCCCTCGTGACGGAGCTCGGCCAGAAGGTGGAGAATGTGTTGCGCACGCCCGACCGCGAAGGAGGGGATCAAGATCGTTCCGCCCCGTTCCGCCGTCTCGAGAACGACCTGCTCGAGCGTCTCCGAGGCAGGCGCCTCGGGATGGCGACGATCGCCATAGGTCGACTCGATGAGGAGGTATTCGGCCGCGGGCAACGCCTCGGGCGGACGCATGATCGGATCGTTCGGGCGGCCGACGTCGCCCGAGAAGATGATCGACTCCGATTCAGTCTGGAGGATCAAGCACGCGGATCCCAGGATGTGTCCCGCCCTAGAGAAACGCGCGACGAGCCCCGGGGCGGGCGAGAACTCGTGCTCGAAGTCGTGCGCCACGAGCTGCTCCAGACTGCTACGCGCCTGGTCCGCGGTGAAGAGCGGGAGAGCTGTGTGCTTCCGCTCGGCGGAGTGGCGGCTCGCGAGTCGCGCGGCCTCTTCCTCGAGGTGACCGGCGTCGGGCAACAAGATCTGAAGAAGATCTTCTGTTCCGCTCGTGCAGTGGACGCGACCGCGATATCCCTCCGCACAGAGCCTCGGGACATATCCGGTGTGGTCGATATGCGCGTGCGTGAGGAGGACGGCGTCGAGGTCAGCCGGGGCCACCGCCGGGGGCGACCAGTTCCTTTCACGCAGCGCCTTCACGCCCTGGAAGAGGCCGCAGTCCACGAGCACTCTCGCGGCTTCGGTCTCCACCAGGTACTTCGAGCCCGTGACGGTGCCGGCTGCTCCCAAAAAGGAAATTCGCGTCAATTGTTTCCGTCCCTACCTCGTGGCTCCCGCTACTCGATTGGCCGAATAGGACTACGGGCTAGACAGAGATTGGTGACGTCTCAAGAAGCGGCTCCGGCAAATCCGGGGCGGTTCAGCTCTCATTGAACGCCTCGGCAAGGTTCCGTGCGTCTATTCTTCGAATTTCTTCCTGCACGGGCCTGCCCGGGGCACGTACGCTTCCGAGAACGGCGGCTTGGGCCAACTTGAAGCAACCGATGGAGGCGTTGGGCTCAAAGCGACGGGGGTTTCCGAAGCTGCATCGCAGAACGCCCGGATCTCGTCGCCCATGCCGACGAGCTCTCGTTGGCTGATCGCGCTCGAAAAATGCCTCCACCGGACGATTCGACTCTCTCCAATCCGCTGCTCGCTGCCAACGTGAGGCAGAATCAGCTGCGGGACTCGCAGTGCGGTGCGCCGGGCTGCCGCGCTGAGCGTTCGATGAACACTGCCGGACAGGATGACCAGCCGCCTGGATCCGTCCGTCAGCAGGTCCACGAGTCGCTGCGCGTAGCCTGGATCGAATAGATCCCAGAAAACAGATTCCGTCGTTCTTCCCGTAGTCGGGACATTCAATAGCTCGACGAAAGAGACCCGCTCCGCGAACTCTAGAGACAGACCCATCTGGCTGAATCGACGATGGTAAGGAACGCCACCTCGATCTCGGGAAAGTGGATATTCCGCGAGCAGAAACGGATGATGCACCCCGTGCCTCTTCCAGAACGCGACGCCGTCCTCGTGGTACTCGAGAATCCGTTCGAAGAATTCGGGGTAGTCGAGCAGCTGGGCCGAGTAGTTCGCGTCGAGCCCGACGAAGAGGACTTGCGCGCGCTCGATGGACTGACCCTGGCTCGGAATGGTTTGTCTCGCAAAAAGCCGTCGCAGCTCGAGCGACGGGTGGATCCCGTACTCATCCACCGGGCACGCGCTCCGATGGCGCGGGGAGCGATCGGGGAGTCAGGCTGGCAAGCCCGGCCAGCGATTTTGCTCGTACTGAGAGTGGATGGAATGCTGCGACCGATAGCCAGCAGCAGATTGCGTGGGGTGGGATCAGCCGATGGAAATGACGCTGCACCGGTAGCCTCCGCGAAGATCGGCGGTCGGCTACACACATATCCCGTTATGGGATATCCCGGAATAGAATCACGAGCGAAAGAAGGAGAGAATGGGCCGCCCGTAGGCTTTCGCGAAGTCTTCGAGCTCGATGACGTCGACCCGTCGCTCGCCGGCCTCGCATTTCGAGACAAAAGACTGGGGCTTCTTGAGCTTGGCCGCGGCCTCAGCCTGCGTGAGCCCCGCCTCGACCCGGGCATTTTTCAGCCGATCGAGAAAGCGCCGGTAGCGCTGTGTGTGAAGGGCCCCTCGCATTCCCGGCTCCCCGAAAGGAGCCCCGAGCATGAAACCCAATTCTGGATATCCCGAAACGGGATTCCAGGGACAATGTGCCACCCCATGGATCCGGACGAGCCGGTTCGAGCCGGTTCAGCCTGGGAAGCGAGTAGATGTGCGATCGCCGGGTCGGGGGGGACGCATGCCCGGTCGATTCGCCGGCGACTCGGTCGAAACGGCCGGCACGGGGTACCGAGGGAACGCGGGTTCGATACTCGATCTCGGCGCCAGCCGGAAACGGCACGGATCCGGGGGTGGCGATCTCGTGAGCGAGTCGGATGGGGGCCGCCACGGCGCACTTGAAAGGTCGGCGGGTGTGGCTCCCTGAGTCCGCCGATTGGCTCGAGGACCTCCTTCTCGAGATTCTTGCGTTGCCGAATGGGCGCTTCGATGATCAGGTCGACAGCGTCTCGTAATTCCGCAACTGGGCGAGTGATCGGACTGACGAGCATTCGTTCGCCATCATTGGGTAGCGCGTAGGCGGTCGCAGCGGCGGCGGCGAAACCCTCCAATCGCTCGCGGCGACGTATCCTCTTGGACTCAGAGGCGATTTCAATGGAGTGACTGCCATGCCGAGACGTCTCGATACCGTATCTCTGGGTGGCTACGTCGAGGGAATTGAGGTCGACGAAACCGAACTCACCACTGTCGTCGCGATGCTCGGGATCACCGATCCGGAAAGAGCCAGTGCAGCCCGCGATCAGATCTACAATCGGCTCGAAGACCTCAAGACGGCGCGCTCGAGAACAGCCAAGGCGAAGCCCATCCGCAGCGACCTGCAAGATTTAAAGGGCCTGGAGACGGTTTTTCGGTCCAAGGAGATCGAGGCGGACCATCATCGGGCGCTCGATGCCCTCGAGTCCCTTCAAACGTCGAATCCCGTGCTTCGCCATCGCTTGCAGTGGCAGCTTCGGCCTCGCCGAATTCATGATCTCATGACCGCCATTGAGCGAGAGTCCGAGCCGCTCGAAGGCATTGCGCAGACGGTTTTGGGGGCCATCGCGTCTCTCCGCGAGGAGATCCGTACAGAAGACGGGCGCGGAGCCCCGGCGGATGTTCCCGCTCGCCGATTCGCCTTTAGCCTCTTCCAGATCTGGACCGAGTTCACGGGTCGAGGCACGTCCAGGCAGAATGCTTTGGGACGCGAGCGAGACCCCTTCGGGGATTTTGTCGACGCGGCGGGCAAGCTGATCGATCCGGATTTCAACGGCCACTACGCGGCCCGGTTGATCCATGAAGGAAGCCGGGAAGAGGGAGCGGCTGGGCCGTAGTCCATTGGCGCCTCGTCCCTGCATAATTCTCGCCACTCTCCGAAATCGGCTTCGTCTGGTCAAATCAGGGTCATGGAAAAACATGACCCGTCTACGCGTCTTTCAGGACTCCAGAACCTTCAGATCCAGCTACGTCCGATCTCTTCGCTCGCTCTGCGTCGCGGCAACCCGCGGACGCACAGCGAAAAGCAGATCAGACAGATTGCCAAGTCGATCGAGACCTTCGGGTTCACGAACCCGGTCCTGATCGACGCAGGCGGCACGATCATCGCCGGCCACGGCCGAGTTCGCGCCGCGAAGCAGCTCGGGATGGAGACGGTCCCGACCCTCCAGCTCGAGCACCTCTCCGAGGCCCAGGTCCGCGCCCTCGTGATCGCCGACAACCGCCTCGCCGAGCTGGCCGGCTGGGACAAGGACCTGCTCGCGATCGAGCTGCAGGGCCTGACCGAGATGGACCTCGACTTCGACCTGGAGGTGATCGGCTTCGAGACCGCCGAGATCGATCTCTGGATCGGCGGCGGCGCGGAGGGCGTCGAATCGGACCCCGCCGACGCCTCGACCGGGTTCGATCCGAACGCTCCGGTGGTCTCACGGCCGGGCGATCTTTGGAAAATCGGTCCGCACCGGCTTCTCTGCGGGGATGCCCTCGACGGCGATGCGTATGCCCAGCTGCTCGAGGGCAAGCAGGCGGCACTCGTCTTCGTCGACCCTCCCTATAACGTGCGGATCGACGGGCACGTGTCCGGCCTGGGTCGCGCCCGGCACGCCGAGTTCGCGATGGCGAGCGGCGAGATGAGCGAGGCGGAGTTCACGGCCTTCCTGGAAAAGGCTCTTGGGCACCATGCCGCCCACAGCCGGGACGGCGCGCTCCACTTCGTCTGCATGGACTGGCGACACTCGCGGGAGCTGCTCGCGGCGAGCCGCTCGCTCTACAGCGAGTGCAAGAATCTCTGTGTCTGGGTCAAAACAAACGCCGGCATGGGCTCTCTCTACCGGTCCCAGCACGAGCTCGTCTACGTCTTCAAGGTCGGAACGGCGCCGCACGTGAATAATGTCGAGCTGGGTCGCCACGGGCGGTATCGCAGCAATGTCTGGCGCTACGCCGGCGTGAACACGTTCGGCACCGATCGCGACGAGGCGCTCGCCATGCACCCGACGGTCAAGCCCGTTCGGCTGGTGGCCGACGCGATCCTCGATTGCTCTCGCCGAGGCGACCTCGTCCTCGACGGATTTGCCGGCTCGGGGACGACGCTCCTCGCCGCGGAGCGGACCGGTCGCATCGGATACGGGCTCGAGCTCGAGCCTCGCTACGTCGACGCCGCGATCCGTCGGATGGCGGAGCACGCCAGCCTCGAAGGGGTCCTCGCCGCAACCGGACAGTCCTTTGACGAAGTGATGCACGAGCGGATGAACGGGAGCCCCGACGACTCCCCCTCTGGCGTGCAGGCCGCGCTGTCGAGCGAGGTCTAGCCATGTCGCGCGATAAGGAATCGAAGTGCGAACGCGAGGGGACGACCGACCTGCCGCAGGACGGCGAGGCCGCGCGCGAAGCCACGACCTCCGAATATGAGGTCGGTTACGGCAAGCCGCCCAAATCGACTCGCTTCCAGCCCGGCCAATCGGGAAATCCCCGCGGTCGCCCCAAAGGCACCAAGAATCTCAAGACCGACCTCATCGAGGAGCTGCACGAGACGATCGAAATCCGCGAGGGCAACCGAACGCGAAAAGTCACGAAGCAGCGCGCCTTCGTAAAGGCGCTCACCAACGGATCGATCAAAGGCAACGCACGATCCGCCGGCCTCCTGCTCTCGACCATGCTGCGAGTCCTCGATACCGGGGCCAACGACATCGAGGCCAGCGACGAGATCACGGCGGACGAGGCCGAGATCCTGCGCGAGTTCGAGGCACGCCTCCGTCGGCGCGCCGTCGCTTCTACCACGGCGGCGGATGAACAGGGCAGCAAGCCGCTCAGCGGGGAATCCTGACCATGAATGCCAAGGCCCTCCTTCGCGCCGCGCTGCGCCAGGATTTCCCGTCCTTCATCGCCCGCTGCTTCCAGACGGTCGATCCCGGACAAGCCTTTCGTCCCAACTGGCACATCGAGGCCATCGCCCATGAGCTCGAGCGAATCCTCCGCAGGGAGAACCAGCGGCTCATCATCAACATCCCGCCGCGGAACCTGAAATCGATCTGTGCCTCGGTGGCCTTTCCGGCCTTTGCGCTGGGATTCGATCCGACGCTTCGGATTCTCTGCGTCAGCTACTCGATCGAGCTGGCGGCCAAGCACTCGCGCGACTGCCGGGCCGTGATGGAGAGCCCCTGGTACAAGGAGGCTTTTCCCAAAACCCGCCTCAGCCCCAAGCGGAACACCGAGCTCGAATTCGAGACGACGTCCCGGGGCTATCGGCTGGCGACCTCGGTGGGCGGCACGCTCACCGGCCGGGGCGGCAACCTGATCGTGATCGACGACCCGCTGAAACCCGAGGATGCTCAGTCGGAGTCGAGGCGATCGGCCGTCAATGCCTGGTACGACTCGACCCTCTCGTCGCGCCTCGACCAGAAGACCGAGGACTCGATCGTTATCGTCATGCAGCGCCTCCACTGTGACGACCTCGTCGGCCATGTGCTCGAACGGGACCCGTCGTGGCGGGTCTTGAAGCTTCCGGCGATCGCGGAAGAGTCCGAAGTGATCGACCTGGGCCATGGGGTCGTCCATCGCCGAGAGATCGGGGACGTCCTTCACCCGGCGCGCGAGCCGAGGACCATTCTCGACCAGGTGAGGCTCCAGCAGTCGAGTCTCACCTTCTCGGCCCAGTACCAGCAGGCGCCCGTCCCGCCCGGAGGCGCGGTCATCCAGGGAAAATGGTTTCGGCGCTACGCGCGGCGACCCGAGAGCGAGAGCGGGGATCAAATCGTTCAGAGCTGGGACATCGCCTCGAAGACCGGAGCGAACAACGACTACACGGTCTGCACGACGTGGCTCAGCCGCGGAACGGATTTCTACTTGCTTCACGTCCTGCGCGAACGACTCGAATACCCGGATCTCCTGCGCCGCGTCGTGGCGCACTGGAACCACTATCGGCCCCGCAAAGTCTTGATCGAGGATGCGGGGACCGGGACTCCGCTGATCCAGGACCTGAACCGCAACGGGGGATTTCGTCCGGAGGCGATCCGGCCGGATCGGGACAAGCTGGTGCGGCTCGATGCCGTGACCGACCTGATCGAAGGGGAGCACGTGTTGATTCCCGAGTCGGCGAGCTGGCTCGAGGATTTCATGGCCGAGATTCTCGCCTTTCCGAACGGGCGTCACGACGATCAGATCGACAGCCTTTCGCAGTTTCTGGCCTGGACGAAGCGGCCGCGAATCCGTGTTCGCGTCGGCTGAACCGGGGGCGCCTCGGCGGTTGGTGCGAGGCGATCGTCGTGCCGCCTCGGCCAGCGCGATCCTCCGACTATCTATAGGCAGGGGGATCGCAGAGTCCGGCAAGCGAGGCAGGGTAAATTTACCCTGGGCTCCTCGGTCGAATCGACCTTCGACCGCCTGGCCCCGCGCGAATGCCGGGCGAATGGGCCACTGAGACGGCGCTTTCCCGGCCCCATTCGCTTGACTCCTCCCCTACCCAGAGCGTCCATGGTTCGCGCGGACTGACCGCCCGCAAACGCGAACCCCGGGGTCTCCCGCCGACCCGGCTTCCGCGCCCAAACGGGCACAAGCCGGGCCGCGCGAGCCCCACCCGGAAAGGACCGCTCATGAAAACCCCGACCAAGAAAACCGAAGCAGCCGTCGCGGCCGAGCTTGAAGCCCTGCAATCCCTCACGCAGCAAGAGCTACGCGAGCGATGGGTCGAGCTCTACAAAACGCCCTGCCCCCGCTTCATGAAACGACCACTCCTGACTCGTGCCCTCGCCTACCGGATTCAGGAGAACGCATTCGGCGGTCTCGACCGGGGGACCCGCCGACGCCTCGATCAGGCCGCGGCGGCCCTGAAGGCCGGTCGGCCCCTCGTCCCCTCGCAGCCGAAGGTCAAACCGGGGACTCGCCTCCTGCGCGAATGGCAGGGCACGACCCACGAAGTGCTCGTGCTCGAGAAGAGTGTCCAGTACCGAGACCGCGAATGGCCTTCCCTCTCCGCCGTCGCCCAGGAGATCACCGGCGCCCATTGGTCAGGACCTCGGTTCTTTGGTCTGAAGGAGAAGCGCCGTGGCCGCAAGTGAATCCCGGCGGCGACGGTGCGCCATCTATACCCGGAAATCCTCGGAGGAGGGGCTCGAGCAGGATTTCAACTCGCTCGATGCGCAGCGTGAGGCCTGCGAAGCCTACATCCGGAGTCAGAAGAGCGAGGGCTGGATCCTGGTATCGACCCGCTACGACGACGGCGGGTTCTCGGGGGGCAACATCGAGCGGCCCGCCCTCACTCGACTCCTCGAAGACATCGATGCCGGCAAGATCGACACCGTCGTCGTCTACAAGGTCGATCGGCTGACCCGCTCGCTCTCCGACTTCGCCAAGATCGTCGACGTCCTCGACGGGCACTCGGTCTCGTTCGTCTCGATCACGCAGCAGTTCAACACGACGACCTCCATGGGTCGCCTCACGCTCAACATGCTGCTCTCGTTTGCTCAGTTCGAGCGCGAGGTCACGGGGGAGCGGATCCGGGACAAGATCGCGGCTTCGAAGCGAAAGGGGCTCTGGATGGGAGGGCCCGTGCCGCTCGGCTACGCGCCGAACGGGAGGACGCTCACCGTCGTCGAGGCCGAGGCCAAGACCGTCCGCACCGTGTTTCGGCTCTATCTCGAGCTGGGCTCGGTGCGGCGGCTCAAAGAAGAGGTCGATCGCCTGGGTCTCACCAGCAAGCACCGTGAAGCGGCCCTTGGAAAAATGCGCGGCGGCCGTCCCCTCGGCCGCGGCTATCTCTACCACCTGCTCGGCAACCCACTCTATATAGGACGCGTTCCCCACAAGGCCGATAGTTACGAGGGCCAGCATCCAGCGATCATTGATCCCGAGACATGGGACGCGGTCCAGAAGCAGCTCACGACGCAGGGGCCGATCCGATCGACCGGAACCAATGGACGCAGTCTCAGCCCACTCCAGGGAAAGCTCTTCGACGAATCGGGGGTGCTGCTCACGCCGAGCCACACGGTGAAGTCGGGTCGACGGTATCGGTACTACGTCTCGCGGAATGCGATTTCGAGTACCGGTACGGCAGGTGGGAACTCTTACGACTCACGTTGGCGACTGCCCGCGCGCGACATCGAGCGGCTCGTCGGAGAGACATCCGTCGAGCTCTTTCGGAATCGGGGGGAGCTGACTCGCTTGACCCGCGAGGCTCGGGTGGGAGAGGGACAGATTTCGGGGATGCTCGAGCGGGTGGAGAGATGGGACTGGAAGCCGTTGGAGGTGGTGAAGCGCATCGACCTTGGTGCGGACGAGGTGGTCCTTCACGTCGATCTAGCGAGATTTCTCGGGGGCGAAGGCGCAGTTATCCGTCACGTCATCCCGGTTCGAATCCAACGTCGCGGGGTCGAGAGGCGACTTGTCATCGAGGGACCGGAGAAGAATTCGAGGGATACGCGCGTAGACCCGGCCCTCGTCAAAGCGATCGCTCGAGGGCGGAATTGGTTCGAGGATCTCGCGAGTGGACGAGTCGGATCGCTCTTAGAGATTGCGGAGGCCGACGGGGTAACCGATCGCTATGTAGGCCAACTGATCCCGTTGGCTTTCCTAGCACCCAATGTCGTTGAAAAGATTCTCTCCGGGACACAACCCCAAGACCTTACGGCTGAGGCACTGACGAAGCAGATCGATCTCCCCCTCGCATGGACAGAGCAGATATCGCTGGTCGGCTGCGAATGACCTCTATTCAGGAATGGATCGCAGACTAGGTCTTCTGTCGCAGGGCTCACCAGAACAGCCCGCTTTACGCGCCGCGAATTTCTTATTCGCTGAGACCGTCTTCTCCCACTCTAATGATTTCGCTTCGAAATTGAGCCTCATCTGGGCCAGCGCGAGAATAAATCAAAGCCCACCTGTCTCGCTCCGGAATGTTTACGCTTTTACGAACTGCCCGTCCTTGAGCGCGCGGGCTTGGCCGAGGCTGACGAGCGTTTCGAGGAGGTCCTCCACGCGGTCGGTTCTTGCACCCTTGAAACTTTTAGCAAGAGTTACGGCGTCGATAGGGAGGGTTAGGGCGGAGCGGACGACTTGCGCTTGTTCTGAGAGAGTCTTCGGCCACGGGATCTTGCTGGCGGCTTTTCTGGGTATCGGAGCTTTCGTGCCGTCGGTGTCGAAGGTGGCTTGTGTCGTGGTTCTCGCAGGGTTCTGGAAGGCGGGGCGGAGGTAGCGGGTGGTGCCGGCGCGTTCTTCGGCGGCGCGCTGGGCGTTCAGGGCGCAGAGGTGGGTCAGGATTGCCTCGTCGCTGGCGATGGGCGGGAGGCCGTAGGTTTCGGCGACCGCGGTGTCGAGGTCGTCGTGAAGCTGGCGAAGGACAGTCACGAGGCCGTGTGAGTGAGTGATCTGTTCCCTGGCATTAAGCGGGGTGCCGCCGCGGAGTTTCTCGAGGACATTGTAGAGGTCGGTGAAGGTCAGCTTCGGGTACTGGGCTTGCTGGCGTTTGCGGTGGGTTTCGAGGCGCTCGGCGAGGTCGCGGATGTGCGTTTTCTGCGCTTCGGTCGCGGTGGGGAATGGAAACTTTTCGAGGCAGTCAGAGTGGTTGTAGGTGGAGTCGTTTCCGACGCCAAGCCAGCCGCCGACTCGGTTGGCGAAGAGGACGTGGATGCGCGAGGAGAGCACGCCGAGATGGAACGCGTCGTCAAAGGCGAAGATGACCACTTTCGTTTCGGGCAGGAACGAGGCATCGAGAAACTGGAAGGTGCGATGACGCGCGGTGCGTGACGTGACGATGAAGCGCCGCAAGTCAGCGAGCGCGGCACGAAACTTTCCGCGCGGCTCCGCGTGAATCCACCACTCGCGGCGATACTTCTCGCGGGTTTTGTTCGCTCTGGGCTTCACGCGGTCGTGGACCCAGTGGAAGCGTCGGAAGCAGATCGCGCAGGTCGTCCGTGCGTGAGGCCGAAGGTGTCCAAGACGTATCTCGCGCATCTCCTGCGCGACATCGCGACCCGTTAGGTCGCGCAACGCAGCAGGCGCTCTGTTTCAGTGCGTCGGTGAAACGGCTCCACCTCATCCAGCTCGACGACGAATCCTGCGCGGAGAGCTGCACGCCGACAAGTGAGGCCGGCGTTGGCGCGTAGCGGCACGAGCTTCGCCCGGCACCACACCAGTGCTGAGATCGGAGAATATGGGGCCGTGCGCAATGGCGAAGGTGACAGCGGATGCGCCGTCGCTTGCGGGCGTCTCGTTCTCGCTGGTCCAGAACGTGCCTGCGGTACTCTTCCGGTCGAAGACGCTCATCGCGACGCGCACTTGCGCACCGTCGGCGCTGTCCACCCACGGATGATCGGGCACGGCAAAGGCGATGCGCATGCCGGCTTCGAGCGCGCTTTGCAGTACGGGCCGATTGAAGGTTTGCGTGATCGAATTCGTGGTGATGAAGCCGAGGCGGGAGACTTTCCCTTTCGCCAAAAGTTCGGTGGCGTGGCTGACCCAATACAGTACGAAGTCCACAGTCTCGGGCACGCGCGGCCAGGCTTCGCGCACGGCTCTCACGTAGCCGTCGCCGAGCGCGAGGCGCATCCGTTTGTTGCCGATGAAGGGCGGGTTGCCGACGATGAAATCCGCCTCCGGCCAATCGGCAGGGCGCGGGTTTTCGTAGTGGAGCGCGGGGACGCGCGCCGTTTCATCGGGCACGTCCTCGCCGGTAACGGGATGCTTTTTCACCGTGCGCCCGTCCCAGCGCGTAATGGGCTGGCCATGCTCGTCGATCACGGGCTCGGTGCGATCGAAGTCAAGTACGGCGTCTCGGCACTCGATGTTGTGGAAGTTTTTGATGATGGGCTCCGGCGGGACGACGCGGCCACGAGTGCGGAAGTGCCACTGGAGGTAGCCAATCCACAGGACCAGCTCGGCGATGGCGGCAGCACGCGGGTTCACCTCCAGGCCGAGGAGCTGGTGCGGATCGACGGTGAAGCCGGCCATTTCCAGCGCGGCCTGCTCGTGGCCGAGCTGGTCGAGGGCGTTGAAGACTTCACCTTCGAGGCGCTTGAGGTGTTCGAGTGTGACGTAGAGGAAATTGCCGGAGCCGCACGCGGGGTCGAGTACGCGCACTTCGCAGAGGCGGCGGTGGAAGCGCTGCACTTCGGCGGCGGCTTCCTTCGTCTTTCCCTGGCGGTCGAGGGTGACGGCGGCGGCCTTGGCGGCGTCCCACTCAGCACGCAGCGGCTCGACGACGGTTGGCATGACGAGGCGCTCGACGTAGGCGCGGGGGGTGTAGTGCGCGCCGAGCTTGTGGCGCTCGATGGGATTCAGCGCGCGCTCCAGCAGCGTCCCGAAAATGGCGGGCTCGACATCGCGCCAGTCGGCGCGCGAGGCCTCAATGAGCAGCGCGAATTGGTCATCGGTGAGCGGGAGCGCGGTGGCATGCTCGAAGAGGCCGCCGTTAAAGTGCCGCACTTTCTCGCGGAGCACGGTGGAGAAGCCGCCGGTCTTCATGCAGCCCCAAAGCTCCTCGACCATGGGGACAAACTGGTCGGTGTGGCCATGGAGGCTCTTGAGCAGATTCACGAAGCTGTCCTTGGGCAACAGCTCAACGTCTTCCGCGAACATGGTGAAGAGCGCCCGCATGAGGAAGGTCGCTACGGCTTCGGCGCTGTGGCCGGTCTTTTCCAACGAAGCGGCGAGGCGTCCAAGGCTCTGCGCGATCTCGCGGGTGACGCGCGCGCTGCGGCGCGCGGGGTCGAGCGCCTCTGGATCGGTCCACGCGAGGCGGAGCGTCTCGCGCACGTCGGCTTCGCTCAGCCGCGCGAGCAGGATACGGTGGCTTCGCGGATCGGGGAACGGAACGTAGGTGCCGCCGGTGCGCGTGAACTCGGAGTAGAGTTCGATGCTGTGGCCGACATCGACGACGATGAGCAGCGGCGGCCGGCCTTCGCTCGCCGGGAGCGCGCGGGCGTATTGCTCGGCCTGGCCGCGGGCCTTGAGCATGGCGTCATCCCACGCGGTGCTGCCGCGTTGAGCGTGACCTTTCTTGGCGGCTTTGGCCTTGGCCTTGGTGGCATCTGCGAGCGCCTCGGCGGCTTCGCGTTTCTCGACGCCCTGCTTCGCTTCGAGGACGTAGCAACCGCGCTTGTAAAGATCTATGCGGCCTGTGCTCGTGGTACCGTCAGGGTGGTGAAACGTGACGTTGCGCTCGAATACGTAGGCATTTGAGGAGTCGTCTGGTTTTGTCGGATCAGGCCGGGCGACGCCAATCAGATCGCAGAGCTCGGAGAGGAAGAGTTGGTAGTTCGCACGCTCCGCCGCACCGGAACTGGACCAGCGTGCAATGAAGGAGCTTGTGTCGGGGGCGGAATCCACCTCCGGGATTTAGCGGGTCATGCGCGTGGAGGAAAGGCGTGGGCGTTACTTAATGCAAACTGTCTCATTCCATCTGCTCCTGGCTACAATTGGAAAATCAAGAATGCACCGCACAGGCGACTGCTAGATTTTCGATTTTAGCCACTGGACGACTATCGGGAGTCGCGGTGATGCTCGCTGCCCCCGGCTGGCCCTACCTTCGGAGATGGCTGGCGATGGAGGTCGTCCGATTGCGATCCTACAGGTTTCAAGTGCGTCGAGAAATTGAAACTTATTCTGTATTAATCGTAGGTAATCTGACTACCGCGCATCCCAGCCTACTCTTGTTTTGAGCGAGTCTCATTTCCCTACCTGGGATTCCCACATGGCCGGAAATATGACGATCCGAGTGCTTGAGATTTCCCGATTCCGTGGCATCGGGAACCTTCTGTGGCGTCCGGCGGCAGGCATGAACGTAATCGTTGGCGGAGGCGATGTCGGCAAGACAACAATCTTGGACGCGATCGCTCTCCTACTGAGCCCTTCCAATTCCTTCACCATCTCCGAATCCGACTTCTGGATGAGGGATACATCTGAAGAGTTTTCGGTTTCGGCAGTAGTTTCAATTCCCGCTGAAAGTGGAATATCAACGCAATCAAGCTTCGCGGCCGGAAGATGGGACGGAAAGGACGCCATCTTTCCGGTGCTACAAGTCAGGCGACGACGACGCCTCCGAGCCGGTCTACAAAATACGGGGAGTGAGAGGAACGTCTGACCTCGAAGTTGCCTGGGAGATCCTTCAGCCTAACGATCGGCAGGCCACCCTATCGGTTGCGGTCCGCAGGCAGATCGGGCTGGTTCGTCTTAGCGCCTCTGATCAGAACGATCGTGACCTTCGACTGGTCTATGGTTCTGGACTTGACCGGTTGTTCGGAGACTCAGCCCTTCGATCAAGGATCGGTCGACAAGTTGCCCAACTGAGCTTAGGCGAGTCTCTGGGCTCCGATGGCATGAAAGCGATTGGAGAGCTTGGGGTGAGACTCGCCAGTGAATCCCTTCCGAGCAACTTGAGCATCGGACTCACGACTAGCCAAGGTCTTTCGATCGGGGCACTAATCGGACTCCTGGCAAGGAAAGGCGCGATCGATCTACCGCTCGCCAGTTGCGGTTCCGGGACTCGCCGAATGACCTCGCTCGAGGTCTGTTCCACAACACAGAGTAGTGCCAGCGTGACCGTCGTGGACGAAGTTGAACGGGGTCTTGAGCCCTATAGGCTCCGCAAGCTTCTTGCGAAACTTCAGGATGCGCCCGGGCAGTCGTTTCTGACCACTCACAGTCCGGTCGCGATTTCATGCGCCTATCAGGCGAGTCTCTGGCACCTTGACGGTGCAGGGATATTGGCGAGTTACCGCAACCTGAAATCCACGATCAGCAGCGCCGCGATCCTGAGACATTCCTCGCGCGAATGCCAATAATTGTGGAAGGCTCAACCGAAGTCGGCTTCCTTTGCTTCGTACTCGAACGCGCATTCCCCACTGCGCCAGCCGATTTCGGCATTCGAGTTTGCGATGGTCAGGGAAACTCCAACACGCTCGGACTCCTTTCCGCCCTATCGAATTCGGGTGTCCATTGTTTTGGCC
>JADJOR010000008.1 GCA_016713665.1 Deltaproteobacteria bacterium | reverse complement strand
TCTTCAGCCAGGCGTCGGCGCGCCTGCTGCACGTCAGCCGCACGGGGTCCCTGCTCGGGAGCCTCGACTTCAGCGCCTACTCGCTCGAAGCCGAAGGCGTCACGATCGATTCGAACGGCACGATCTACATCGTGGCCGAGTCGCGCGTGAACCCGAGCTCGGCGACGCCGACGCTCTTCGTCCTGACGGCGGTGCCGGAGCCCGGGACGGCGCTGCTGATGGGGCTCGGACTCGCGGCGCTCGCGGCGCGGCGGGAGGGGATCGGCGGCTGAGAAGACGCCGCACGGGAACGGGCGCAAGGCTGGTCCGGATCGGCGGCGTGCCGGTCGGAGTCCAGGCGGTGTCGCGGCGGGGCGCGGATCGCCGGGATCGCAGGGCGACGAGTCCGACTCCGGCGAGGAGGCCCACCGTCGTCGCCGGTTCCGGCAACGCATACCGGATCTCGACGCCGTCGAGGATCGCCTCGTCGGTCGGCGCGTCGGCGGCGAGAAAGAGCTCCGTTTCGCCCAGGACCTCGGTGCGCCCGGACCATGTGATCGAATCGGAGAGCGTCGACGTCTCGAAGGCGGCGTCCAGCTCGCCGACGGTGCCGCCGAGCCGTCGGCCCTTCGCATCGTAGGTCGTCTGGTCGACGAGCAGGCTGCCTCCCTCGATCGTCTGCGGCAATACGAGATCGAGGCTCGTGCCTGCGGTCGCCGTCCCCGACACGGAGAGCGAACGCGATGACCGATTCGCACGCCGAGGAAGTCCCCCGCCAGGACGCGCCACTCGCTGCCAGCCGCGAAGTGGAGTCCCGCCTGGTCCTGATCGGCGTCGAGGCCGGTCACCTGGATCTGCTCGAGGTCGATCGAGCGCGTCTGGCGCTCGATCTCGAAGCCCTCGAAGCGTTGACCGTTGACGTCGATCCGGCCGCCCCGCACGAGCTCCGCGAGCGAGCAGGTCTCGAGGGCCGCACAGCCCGACGTCGAGACGCTCGCGAGGCCGGGGAAACGAAGCCCATCGCGAGGGCACAGGTCAAGCGGAGCGGGGCGGCGACGCGAACGCCCGACTTCAGCACGAGTCCGCTCGCGTGTTGTTCGACTCGTCTGCCTCGACGACGACGTTGAAGAGGTCGACGTCGTACTCGACGAAGCAGGTCTGATCGGTGCAGGCGAAGGGCGGTTGCGGGAAAACGAGGTCCACGAAGGCGCCGGGTGCGAGCGAAGGGGTCGCCAGGCTGTGGGATACGAATCCGACGTACGTCGCGCGGGCCGTCGACGCCGGCGCAGTCTGACTGCCGAGATTCTGGACGCGCAGGTTGAAGCAGTTCGAGGAAACGACTGCGGCGAGATCCGCAGGGGCGGAAGGGTCGTCCGTATCTTCGACGAGCACGGCCGCGATCGTCGGGGGCACCGGCCGCGCTCGCGATCACGTCGGCAGGGGTCGAGTTCGCGGGGACCGGCGCGGCATCACAGGCGAGCCGCGCGTTGCCGACGACCCGCCCCGCGAAGGGCTCGGCCGCGCTCGCGAAGAACTTGCCGCTCAGGATCTTCATCCAGGCGACGAGGGCCGACGGGACGGTGAACCCGGCGACGTCGGGAACCACGATCTGGACGAGTCCGGCCTCGGGGGGCGAGATGGATGCCGAATGGAGCGCGTGACAGACGTTGAGCTCGTCGAGATCCCGCGGCGCGAGATTCAGGTCGATCGACGCGATGGCGTTCGAGCGGCCATCGAAGATCAGCGCCCGGGCCGAACGGGTGAGCCCGCCCTGGTTCGCGACCTGCAGCGTCGAGACCTCGTCGAAGGTCGCCTGGCCCTGCACGAGGGGACCCGGCTTGCACTCGTAGAGACAGGTCAGAACGGGGCTCGAGACGCCGCCCGTCGGGGCGTACGTCGTCGACTGCGCGTCGGCCGTGCCCGCGAAGACGGGTCCGAGTCCGACGACGAGCGAGAACGAGACGCCGATCCGCGCCGAGGAGGAGAGCATCTTGGAATCCTTTCGCAGTCGCGGGGCCCTTTGGGGTCGGTCACCGCTCGGGTCTCGATCCGCGCAGAGGAAGATCTTGTCATGCGAAAGGCTCGGGCTCGATGACGTTTCGAGGCGGAAAGCTTCATCGGATCGACGCAATCATCGATGCCGATCCGTCTTCTGCCACGGGCGGCGATCGTGAAGGGGTCCCGCTCGTTCGGGGCGAGTGGGCGCGGTCGCTCAGCGCGGCTTTGCCCAGGCCGGCCGTGCCTCGAGCGTCATTTCGGTCACGAGATGTTCCGTGTCGCCGCGGAGCAGGACGAGCTGCGCCTTCGTCTCGGCGCCGTAGAGATAGAGCCATTTCTGGAAATCGGCGACCGACGTGATCGGGTTGTGCGAGAACTGCAGCAGAAGATCGCCGGGCTTGATTCCGAGCTTCGCCGCCGGACTGCCGGGCCAGACGTAGTCGATGCCGATGCCGCTCCGGAACCCCTTCTCCGTCGGAAAGCGTCTCGCTTCGGCGATCGTGAGGGGCGGACGGAGAATCCCGTCCACGGCGATCGGAGGCTCTTCTTCTGCTTCAGGCTTTCGTAGATGTTCCCGACGAGGAAGATCGGCAGCAGATGGACGGAACCCTCGACCGCCTCGTCCGCCTCGTGGGCCTCCGCTGCGGCTCCCGTGTAGAGGGCGACGACTTCCCCGTCGGCGGTGTAGATCGGGGCCCCGGCGGCGTCGGGCTCGAGCGGAAGCGCGGCCTGGAAGAGCGTCGAGGTCAGACTCTCCTGGTAGCACTCTCGCGTATTCAGGGCGGTGAGCGTCCCGGCGACGGTGCCGGGATCGGGGCCGTCCGTCCGCGTCGGCGCTTGGAGTGCCGTTCCGGGCTCGGGCGCCCCCGCGCGTCGCAGTCTCGACGGGACGAGGTCTCGAGCCCCGTCGATCTGGAGCACCGCGAAGCCCAGGGTCGGCTCGACCCCGATGACGTGAGCGGGCCGTGCGGCCTCGCTCGGGGCGCCGCGGGGCGGATGCGGAGGATCTCTTCGAGGCGGCCGGTCGCCGGATCGACGAGCGGGGCATACGCGGTGACGACGAAGCCCGTCGCCTCGGTCACGAAGCCGAGCGCGGAGGGCCGCGGCGGCGAGGCGGAGCGCCCGGGCGCCCCGAGGTCGATCGCGACGATGTTCGGAACGATTGCGCGGTCGGCGGCCGCGATCGGCGAGGCGGTCGCGCAGACCGTCACGGTGGCGATTGCAACGAATATGCGGACGAGCAGGGGAGCGCGGGGAACGGTCCGGAGTCTCATCGTCTGTCGAAGTCCTGGTTGAAGGGATTGCGGGCTCGTTCGTCGGTGATCCGGATGAAGCCGTGGCGCGTCGCTTCATGGCAGCCGTTGCAGGCGGCGACGACGCCGGCGACGGCGCCTTCGACCTCGCGGGTCGTCGCCGGAGAGGCCGTGTCACCGGCGGCCGTCAGGGCGCCGGTCAATGTCTGATAGGCGGGCATCGCCATCCGGTCGATCAGCAGCGCGATCGGGTGCCCATCGTACTCGGGGATCTCCCGCTGGATCTCGCGCAGCAGCTCCAGGGATTCGTAGGCATAGAAGGCCGTCAGCTCGAGGTCCCGACCCCCGATCGAGAGGGAGAGCTTGTGGGTCAGCCTCTGGAGCTCGCCCATGGGCGGCGCGAGCTCGACCTTCGCCGAGACGTCGACGAGCGGTACGAGCCGGGCGTCGGGCTCGTCGCCGTGATTCGCGTTCGCCGCGCTCGCTCGCTCTGCGGCGTTCGATCCGGGGTCTGCTCCGAGGCGGCCCGCGGCGCCGAACGCGAGGGCGACGAGCAGCAGGAGCGGCGTCCAGGAGACCCGCGCACGCGGGCCGAGAAGAGGCGATCGGATCGGAGGCGACGACACGGCCGGAGGATGGAGAATCCTCCGGCCGTATCGTTCGACGAAACCTCTACGAATCGATGGCGATTCGTGCTGCGTGCGAATCCTTCGAGCTGGCGTTTCGCCGTCGTCTTCCGCCGGCCCAGGCCAGGAACCCCGCACCGACGCCGAGCGCGATGCTCGTCGCGGGCTCCGGGACCGCATCGAGATCGACGACCACCGAGCGGTGGTCCGACGCCCCAGGAGCCCCGCCTCCAGATCCGTCGTCTCCGGCCAGAAGACGAAGGCATTCGAGATCGTCCAGTAGGGCGTCGCGGTCGGCAGCACGTAGTCGGCCCGCAGGTTGAAGCTCGCCGTCTTGTTCTGGCGGTTCGTGAACGAGCCCGGGACCTGCTCGAGCGCACCCGCGCTCGACGGGATCGGCGTCGCCTGCACCTGCGGGCTCGAAAGCAGCAGCGAGATCGGGTCGAAGGTCGCATCGCCGTCGTCGGGGTCGGCGTTCTGGTCCCCCGCGACCACGAAGAGCGAGCCCGGCGGGAGGCCGCCGTCGCGAACCGTCGGCGTCGTGAAGCCCGCGTCCGCCCACTCCTCGTCGTCGTAGATGTAGGCGCCGTTCGTCGGATGGACGTAGTCGGCCCAGAAGCGGATCTCGTCGTGGTTCCGCAGACCGTTCCAGTCGGCCACCGTGGGGCTCGGATAGACCGTCGCCGTGCCGTCGTCGAAGACGGGCGGCGTCGGATGGCTCGCGAGCAGGTGGACGACGCCGAGACCCGGAACCTGGATCGGGACGTCCCAGTGGCTCTTCGACGAGAGCCGGAAGACGTTCCGCTCCGCGGCGTTGTAGTAGCCCGTGAGATCGAGGTCGCCATCGGTATCGTCGGGATCGGGCGGGAGGAGCGCGCCCGGCATGTCCTTCCAGAGGAACTGCTGGAAGGTCCGCGCGTTCGACCCGGCGATCGGGTACTTCGACAGCACGATCATGCCGAACTTGCCCGGGAACTCGCCGAAGCCGTAGGCATCCTCGGGATCGACCGTGTCGCCGTCGTTGTTGAAGTCGAAGCCCGACGGGACGCCCGTATTGACCGGGCCGATGAAGTGGTAGGCGTAGGTCACGGCATTCGTGTCCGGCGCTTGCGCGATTCCCAGGTAGTTCGCCTTGAAGTTCGCGACGGCCGTCTCCATCGCGGCCCGGTCGAAGACGCCGCCGCTGTAGGCGACGTCGACCTCGTTGAGCAGGACGACGTCCGGGTTCGTCCGCTGGATCACCTCGGCGACCGCCTGGATCTGGGCGTCGGTGCCCGCGGCGAGCGCGGTCGCGAGGGCGCCTGCGGTCGTGCGGTTCATCGACGAGTTGAAGGTCGCGACGCGGAGCTCGCCCGCGAGGGGCGGGATGGTGAAGCTCGTGACCCCGACCGCGTCGACCTGCGTCGACGTGACATCGGTGCCGAGCGAGTCGGTCACGGTCACGGAGACCGTGTAGAGACCGGCCGAGGTGTACGGGTGGGTCGGTGCACTCGCCGTCGAGAGGCCCCCGTCGCCGAAGGTCCAGGCGTAGGTGTAGGGCGGGACGCCGCCCGAGACGGTCGGGACGAAGGTCGCGTCGCCGCCACTGCGGTTGAACGTGAAGCTCGCCGCCAGGGCACCGCCGAGGGGCTGCACGCACACCGCGTCGACGCCGATCCGCTTGGCGGTCCCGCCGCCGTTGCCGTCCGAGCGATAGCGGAAGGCGATCCGCACGTTCGGGCCCGACTCGGCGAAGCTCTGGCTCGTCGCGCCGACCCAGGCGTCGTTCGCCGAGCCGTTCAGGCCGAGCGGCGTGATGTCGGTCCAGACGGTCGTCGCCGGGTCCCCGGTATACGCATCGGTCACCAGGACCGTGAGCGGCTGCGGATCCGAATCGTCGAAGCGCTCGTAGTAGTCGAACTGGATGGCCGTGCTCGGACCCTCGACGTAGAGGGCGGGCTGATCAGCCAGTCGTCCGCCGCCGTGCCGCCGCTGGTTCCGCCCGCAGCGGACCCGAAGTTGTTGTTCACCGCGCCCTGCCTCAGCGCGACCGTGTCGTAGGTCCAGCCCGCCGCCGAGCTCGCATTGACGACGGCCCAGGGGCGTCGACGGATCGCCCGCGATCGAGCCGTCCTCGCCCCCGGCGAAGTCGAAGCCGCATTCGCCCTTGACGAGCACGTCGTCGATCGTGACGCGCTTGCTCTGACCGGCGGCGCCCCCGTTGCCCGTGTACTTGAAGGCGAGATGGCCGCGGCCGTTCACCCCGGCGAGCGAGAACGGACCGACCTTCGTCAGGGTCGCCGTCGCGGAGTCGTCCGTGTGGATCACGGTCCAGGTCGCCGTGTTCGGGTTCGTGTGGACGAGCGGATCGTAATCCGTCGAGACGAGAACGAGCGGCGAGGGGCCGCCGAAGGAGATCTGGGAGTCGTACTCGAGGGTCTCGTTCTGGTGGAAGGGGAAGTTGATCGGGTTCGTCGTGATGAGCCAGTCCTCGGTCGGGGTATTGCCCGCGCCGAAGTTGTTGCCCTGGGCCGCTCCGGTCGATCCGAAATCCCAGAGGACCTGGCGCCAGCTCGCATCGGGCTCGAGCACGTCGACGGCGGTGAATTTCCCGGAGACTCGCGGTGACGTCGAAGTTCTCCTCGAAGATCGTCGGGATGAACGACGTCGAGGTCGAGCCGGTCGCGACGGCGCTGTTCGCGCTGTGGCCGTGGAGATTGACGGCCGAGAGTCGGTAGTCGTAGCTCGTGCCCGCGGTGACGGCGGTGTCGACGTAGCTCGAGAAGCTGCCCGGGAACTCGGGCTCGACGACCTTCCAGGCGACGTCGGCGGAGCGCTTGCGCTCGATGCGGAAGAGCTTCGCGTCGGCTTGCGGCGTCCAGGAGAGGGTCAGCTGGGTCTCGGTCGCGCCACCGACGGCGACGCCGGAGGGGATCGCCGGTCCCGCTCCGGCGTCGGGCGAGTCGTTCCAGGCGATCAGCTCGGCGTTCATGCGGATGTCGGAGCTCGCGTTGTTTTCCTGGTGGATCGAGATGGCGAGCACGTTGCCCGTCGTCTGGAGCGCCAGACTCTCGGTGTTGATCGGGACGTGCTTCCAGTCCCGCTCGGCGGGCTCGTTGGCCGATGCGAAGGTCGTGTTCGTCACTGCGGTCGCCGTCGACATGTTGAAGCGCGCGACCTCGACCCCCGTTGATCGAGACGACGGCGCCGTCGTCGATCTTCATGAAGAGGTCGAGCAGCACGACGCCGCCGGGGCTCGCGAGATCGAACTCGCGGCGGAAGTACGAAGCGGCGGGCCGCGGCGTCGCGGGCGCGACCACGTCGGAGGCGAGCACGCCGGCCGACTCCCCGTAGCCGATCGGCGTCGGGAGCGGACCGGTCGGTGTTCCGCTGGTCGTCGTGTTCCAGCCGGCGCCGGGCACGAAGCCGACGTCGTTCCAGGTCGAGCCGGGATCCACGCCGTCGACGCGGTAGGCCCAGGCGTCACCGCTCGCGACGAGTCGCTCGCGCTGGACGTCGGCGCCGCGCGCGGCGAGGTTCAGCAGCACGAGCTGGCCTCGCTCGACGAGCTCGGTCGTATTCGAGAGGCCCGTCGAGGTATGGGCCTGTACAGAGGCCGCATACCAGCCCGAGCCGAGGATGTCGGCGAGGCTGATGATGCCCGACGACTCCTCGTTGGTCGTGAGGAAGCTCGCACCATTGACGAAGAAGCGATCGGGATCGTGGGAAGCGATCTCTTCGATCAGACCCGTCCCGAGGTCGATCATCCAGATCTTCGAGAGCGGGGCGTCCCCGCCGAGGTCTTCCTGGACGAGCAGCTTCGGCTGGCCCGCCACGACGTCGAAGGCGACGTTGTCGAGGCTCCCGAGGCGGTTCTCGGGACCGTCGTGGAGCAGCGTCAGCGTGCCGCCGAGGGCGGGATTCGCGAGGCTCGTGAACTCGAGCTGCCAGACGCGGGTCGGGGCGTTGATGCCGTTCGAGGCCGTTCCCTTCGTCACGAAGTAGAAGCGATCTTCGAATCCCGGCCGGGTATCCCACGCGCCGTCCTCGGGGCCGCCCATCTTCAGGCTCGCGAAGTTCTGGCCGGGCTGGACGGGGGTCAGCGTATCGGCGCCCCGGGCCTCCATGTCGGTCCCGTTGATCGGTCGGCTGCCCGTCGTACCGATCAGCTTCAGCGCGAAGGACTCGCTCGCGCCGACGGAGCTCGCGACCACGTCGGCGAGCTCGAAGGGTTTGCCGGGGACGGCGAGCGCGTAGAGATTGCCGCCGACGAGGCCAGCCTTCTCGACTTCGCTGCCCGAGCCCTGCTTCGTCCCGACGTAGACGTAGACCTCGCCGTCGACGTCGTCGTCCAGCATGATCGCGACGGTCGTGTCCTGGGCAAAGGGGCTCAGCAGGACGTTCTCGAAGGCCGCGAAGCCCAGGTGTTCGAGTTGGTAGCTGCGGCCTGCGTTCGGTCCGGTCACGACGTGTCCGAAGGCGCGGCCGCCGGTCGTCTCCTCGCCATTGAAGAAGAGGATCTCCTGGGTTCCGAGGCCCGAGCCGGGATTGAAGAGCGCAGTCTGCGCCGGCAGATCCGCGGAGCAGAGCCGATCGAAGGCCGTCGATGCGGGCACGAACGTGCTCGTCCCCTCGTTCCAATCGAAATACTGCTGGATCAGGTCCGAGCCTTCGACGACCGCGTGGGTCGCCTTGTCGACCTTCCATTTCGAGACGAAGGCGCCGGCATTTCCGTGGGCGCGGACGCTGCCCTGGCTGTTCACGATCTCGTGGTTGACGAGCAGGTAGAAGAATCCGGGCTCCGGCGGCGTCAGATCGGCGCCATCGATCGCGCCGAGGCCGTCCGGGATGCCGACGAGGCGGGTCGTCCCGCCGCCGACTCGCGGGACGGTGCCGTCGTCCACGGTCAGGATCGATTCGATCGACACCCCCGGCAGATCCGACACCAGATAGGGCGGGATCGTCGTCGAGGGGCTCGTCGACTGGGCGGTCGCGAGTGTGCCCGTCAAGAGGGGAGCGACCAGGGCGATCATCGATGCAGTCTTTCGGAGGAGCCCGTGGCGTGAGGGCATCATTGCATTCCTCTCTGTCGGCTTCGTTCCGCGTCGTGGTCGGAGCCGTCTCGAACGGCGGGCATGAGCCCGGACGATGGAGCGTGGACACGCGCGGAGACTTCGGGTGATCGAACGGTCGACGGACGGATCCGCGACTCGACCGAGTCTCACCGAGGCGAGTGACGAAGCGATTGCGACTGCGCAGAAGTTGGAAGCGATTCGTGACGAGTCGCCTCGTCGATTCGTCGCGCGACTGTCTGCGGAGCGCCGCACGCGAGCAACCCTCGACGGATAGATTGCGCGGCGGGAAGGGGCAGCTCGGTGCTCGGACGAGTGGCTCGCGTGGCGTCGGTCGGCGCCGTGGGTGGCTACGAACCCGAGCGCATGATGATCCCCTCCCCGGCACGAACCAAAAACTCTTCCGCTCCGCTTCCGGAGCACGAGGTCGGGAAATGAACGGGATTCAGTCGATCAAGCACATTCCGCACGTACTGCTCGGATTGGCCATCCTCGCGCTGGGCGCGACGTCGGCTTCTGCCCAGCAGACGCTCGTCCAGTACGGCACCGCGAACACGACCTCTCTCGCTCCCGCCGTCGTCGATCCTTCGGTGACGGCGTCCAACCTGGGCGCCGGATCCGGCCTCGGACTCAACACGGGCTCGACCTTCAACTTCAACTCGTGGAACATCACCAGCACGTCGTTCGAGAACGCCCTGGCGGCGGATGACGTCTGGACCTGGGACTTCTCCGTGGCCGATCCGAACGCGCTCGTCGACCTCGCGACCCTCGACATCCGCCTCGATCGCTCGACCCAGGGCCCGGACGACTTCGAGATCCGTGCCTCCATCAACGGCGGCGCTTCGACCTCGATCCTGATCGGCGATTTCGCGGGCGGGTCGGTCGGCGTCAACTACCTCGGGGTCGACCTCTCGAGCCTCGCGGGTCTGACCTTCGGCGACAGCGTGCGCTTCACCCTCGCGGCCTGGAACGCGACCTCGGCGCTCGGCACCTTCGATCTCGAGACGATCACCTTCCCGGGCGGCACCGACGGCCTCACGATCCGGGGAAACGTCAGCGTGATTCCCGAGCCGTCGACGACGCTGCTCTTCGCGCTCGGCCTCGGCGGGCTGGCTTCTATCCGCCGCCGCGAGGCGAACGTCCAGCGCTGAAACCGTCCCCCTGCCACGGTCTGCGCGAGAGGAACCCAACCCGCCTGCGTTCTTCCGCCAGCGGCAGGTGGCCCGGAATCGGATCGAATCGATCCGGTTCCGGGCCTTTGTGTCCTGGTGCCCTTCGATTTCGTCCGCAGAGATCGAGCGACCCCGCCAAAGGTGATTTGCCCTGGACGGCCGAGGCCCGGAGGTGCCACTCTTCCCGTCGACCGGTCCGTGTCGTCGACCGTCGGAAGAGGTTTCGTCCCATGAGACGATCGCGATGGCGCCCTCGGATCGTTCGGCTCGCCCAGGGCATCGCGTGAGGCCGCAATGCGTATGAAATCGGTCTTCGTCGGCCTGGTGATTGGCGCTGTGCTCGCGCTGTCGGGTTCCACGTTGGTTGAGCGCTTCTCCCCGCCCGCCCCCCAGTCGATCTTCGTCAGCCCCGAAGCGGCCGACGCGGCGGTGAACGGACCGCGCGCGTTGCTGCCCCACGTCCTCGAGATCACGACCGGACCGATCGAGGAGCGGCGTGCGGCGCTGGATCGCTACTACGTCGAGCCGCGCGTCGAAGAGGCGCGGCGGGCGTACCCGGTCGAGATCGCCGCTTCGACCGTCGGTGAGGTCTTCACGGAGGTCGTCACCCCGACGGGCGGGGTACCCGCCGAGAACGCGCGCCGGGTCCTCATCAACCTCCACGGCGGCGGCTTCAGCGTCGGCGCGCGGAGCATCGGTCGACTCGAGTCGATTCCGGTCGCGCACGTCGCGCGCATGAAGGTCGTCGCCGTCGATTATCGCCAGGGCCCGGAGTTCCGTTTCCCCGCCGCGAGCGAGGACGTCGCGACGGTCTATCGCGCCCTGCTCGAGACCCATGCGCCGGAGCAGATCGGGATCTTCGGCTGCTCGGCGGGCGGCATGCTGACCGCGCAAGCCGTCGCGTGGTTCCAGGCGCACGATCTGCCTCGTCCCGGGGCCATCGGCATCTTCTGCGCCGGAGCCGGCGGTACGGGAGACGGCGATGCGCGGCTCATCACCGAGGCGCTCCGCGTGCCTCCGCCGGGCGGGGGCTCGATGGCCTACTTCGAGGGCGCGGACATGCGGGATCCGCTCGTCGCGCCGGTGTTCACGCCCGCGGTCCTCGCGCGGTTTCCACCGACGCTCGTGATCAGCGGCACGCGGGACATGGCGCTCAGCGCCGCCCTGTACACGCATGGCCAGCTCGTCGCTGCGGGCGTCGAGGCCGATCTCCACGTCTTCGAGGGGCTCGGCCACTACTTCTTCGCCGACACGCGTCTCCCCGAGTCGAAGCAGGCCTTCGCGGTCATGGCGAGGTTCTTCGACGAACATCTCGGGCGATGACCCGGGCGCGACCCCGGTCTCGCTCAGTCGGACTCCGCTTCGTGCGGGCTCGCCAGCGTCGACGCCGGTCGAAGCTGGTTCTCGAATTCGCGCATCGAACACTCGACGAGCACGTCGGTGATCTCCCGGAAGAGCGCCCGGGAAGGCGACGACGTCCGCCACGCGAGCACATGGGTCCGCTCGATCGTCTCACCCTCGATGTCCGCGACACGAAGCTCGCTCGGACGGTGGATCTCGCTGCGAATGTAGAGGGCGGGCAGGAACGCGATCCCCATCCCCATCACGACCATCTGGCGCAACGTATCGAGGCTCGTCCCCTCCCAGTCCCGACGCAGACGCGCGCCGAGGCGTTCGCAGACCTCGGCGATCTGGCGATGGAAGTGGTGGTGGGCATCGATCGTCAGGACCGACTCCCCGATTAGATCGGCGGGCTCGATCCGTTCGCGGCGGGCGAGGGGGTGGTCCGCAGGCAGGACGAGCCGCAGCGGCTCGCGAAAGAGCGGGACGACGGTGGCCCGCGGAAGCTCGACCGGCAGCGCCGTCAGGATGAGGTCGAAGTCGCCGTTCTCGAGACCGGCTTCGAGATCGCGGGGCACGGCCTCACGGACGTAGAGTCGAAGCGACGCATAACGCCGGTGGAGCACCGGCAGGACGTGGGGGAGGAAGTAGGGACCGAGCGTCGGCTTGACACCGAGCCGATAGGTGCCCGCCGGTCCGCGCGTCGCCGACGCCGCGAAATCGAGGAGGCCCTGGGTCTGCTCGAGGACGGCACGCGCTGCGGGCAGGAGATCGCGGCCGATCGGCGTCACGAGGGTTCCGGCGCGGGAACGCTCGAAGAGCCGGACGCCGAGGAGCGACTCGAGTCCGAGCACGTGGCTCGTCAGGGTCGGCTGGCTCAATCGAAGCCGCTCTGCGGCGCGTCGGTAGCTCGATAGCTCGGCGACGGCGACGAAGCACTCGAGCTGCGCGATCGATGGGCGACTCCGCTTCATGCCCCCCTGCCTCTCCGCCCTGGCCCCGCCCGAACGTTCCTCGGCCGCCCCGGCCCGGTCGACCTTCGATCGGACGAGGGGCTCATCGTCGTCTGATCGAGAATATCTATCAAAAAATTCATTTGGATTCGATGGATGGATCAGAACCTCCCCTTAGGATCCGCTCTCCAGGCGTCGATCGAGCCGGGACGCCAGCCAGAGGAGACCCCCGGGATGGGCCCCTTCCAGTCGCTCCGCGCCGACCTGCCGGCCGGAATCGTCGTCTTCTTCGTCGCCGTGCCGCTCTGCCTCGGCATCGCCCTCGCGAGCGGTGCCCCGCTCTTCTCGGGGCTGATCGCGGGGATCATCGGCGGGATCGTCGTGGGCGCCGTGAGCGGCTCGGCGCTCGGCGTCTCGGGTCCGGCGGCCGGTCTCGCCGTGATCGTCTACGGCGCGATCCAATCGCTCGGGCGCTTCGACGTCTTCCTGCTCGCCGTCGTGCTCGCGGGGCTGATGCAGATCGGGCTCGGCTTCGCGCGCGCAGGGATCCTCGCCTACTTCTTTCCGTCGGCGGTGATCAAGGGGATGCTCTCCGGCATCGGCCTCCTCATCATCCTGAAGCAGATCCCCCATGCCGTCGGGTGGGACGCCGACTTCGAAGGGGACGAGTCCTTCGTGCAGGCCGACGGCGAGACCACGTTCACCGAGATCGTCCGCGCCTTCGACCGCCTCGAGCCGTCGGCGGTCCTCGTGGCCGGCATCGGTCTCGCGATCCTGATCGGCTGGGAGCGCTGGCTCGCGCCGCGCGGGCGGCTCTTCCGGCTGATCCAGGGCCCGCTCGTCGCGGTGGCCTTCGGGATCGCCTATCAGATCGGGACCTCGCGTTTCGCGCCGGCCTGGGCCCTCGCCGACATTCATCGGGTCAAGCTCCCGGTCCTCGATGCGCCGTCCCAGATCTTCTCGCTCCTGACGCTCCCGGACTTCTCGCAGATCGCGAATCCCACGGTCTGGGTCGTCGCGGCGACGATCGCCGTCGTTGCGAGCCTCGAGACGCTTCTCTGCGTCGAGGCGACCGACAAGCTCGATCCGGAGAAGCGGATCACCCCGACCAATCGCGAGCTCGTCGCCCAGGGGATCGGCAACGCCGTGGCCGGGGCGATCGGCGGACTCCCGATCACCCAGGTGATCGTCCGCAGCTCGGCCAACATCCAGTCGGGTGGCCGCACGAAGGTGTCGGCGATCTTCCACGGCCTGCTGCTGCTCGTCGCGGTGGTCGTCGCCGCCGAGCTGCTGAACCAGGTCCCGCTCGCGGTGCTCGCCAGCATCCTGCTCGTCGTCGGTTACAAGCTCGCGAAGCCCGCGCTCTTCGCGGCCATGTGGCGCCAGGGGCCGGGCCAGTTCGTTCCCTTCGTCGTCACGATCGTCGCGATCCTCGCAACCGACCTTCTGACGGGCGTCTTGACGGGGCTGGCCATCGGCGTCGGGAACATCCTCTACCGCAGCTACCAGAACACGCTCTGGATCGAGAGCGAGACGCACGACGATGGACGCGGCCGTACGGTCCGACTTCGCCTGGCCGAGCAGGTCTCGTTCCTCGGTCGCGGCGCGCTGTTGAAGCAGCTCGCCTCCATTCCGGACGGCTCCCACGTCGTCCTCGACCTCTCGCGTTCCGTCGTGATCGACCACGACGTCGTCGAGATCCTGGAGGACTTCGAGCGCTCGGCGCCCGCGCGCGGCATCGACGTGCGGCGCGAGCCCCGCGGCGCGACATTGAAGGACGAAGAGGCCATCCAACCCGAAGAGGAGCCCATCCGATGCGCGCCCACACCGCCGAAACCCGCGACAGCCTGACGCCCGCCACCGCGCTCCAGATCCTGAAGGACGGAAACGACCGGTTTCGAGCGAACCTTCGGGCGAATCGGAACCTCCTCCAGCAGGTCAACGAGACGCGCGAGGGCCAGTGGCCCTTTGCGGCGATCCTGTCGTGCATCGACTCCCGGACGTCCGCCGAGCTGATCTTCGACCAGGGGCTCGGCGACGTCTTCAGCGTCCGGATCGCAGGCAACTTCCTGAACGAGGACATCCTCGGGAGCCTCGAGTTCGCCTGTCACGTCGCGGGCGCGAAGATCATCGTCGTCCTCGGCCATTCGAAGTGCGGTGCGATCAAGGGCGCCTGCGACGGCGTCGAGCTCGGCCATCTGACCGGATTGCTCGCGAAGATCCGCCCCTCCGTCTCGGCGGTCGTGCATCCCTCCGACCCCGAGAAGCGCACGTCCGAGAACCCGGCGTTCGTCGAAGGCGTCGCGTGGGAGAACGTGCGGCGGCAGGTCGCTTCGATTCCCGAGCGGAGCGCGGTGCTGAGGGCGCTCAAGGAGAGTGGCCGCATCGAGATCGTCGGCGGGGTCTACGACATCGATACCGGCGCGGTCGAGTTTCTCGAGGCGTGATCGCATCCCCGTGAAGGGAGCCGACGCGGGGCTCTGCCGACGAGCCGCTCGGGCCTGTCTGGCTCAGTCTGCGTGCGATGCGGGCTGACGGTGCCGTGGCGCGACGGCCAGCACCGAGCACCGTACACCGCGCAGGATCGTCTCGGCCGTCTCGCCGAGCAGCTCGCCTGCGATCCCGGTGCGGCCGAGCGTGCCCACGACCACCAGATCGAACTCCTGGTCTTCCGCGAATGCCGGGATCACGTCGCGAGCCGATCCCGACAGCAGATTGACCCGTTTGACGCACGTCGAGGGCGCGGCCTCGTCGACCATCGTCTGGAGCCCGCTCTCGGCCTGCTCTCGAGCATCGCGGACGTAGCGGTCGAACTCGGCCGGCTCGAGCTCCGTCTTCAACAGCTCGGCTCCCGGAGCCTGCCAGGCCGAGACGACCTCCAGCTCTGCCTGACAGGCGCTGCGGACCCATTCGCCCCAGCCGAAGAGCTTCGACGCCATCGACTTTCGCGGGGCGTCGAGCGAGGGATCGATCGAAAGGAGGATCCGCTGCGGCGGATGGCCGTCGTCGCCGACCACCCAGACGGGGCATGGGCAGCGCCGGAAGAGATGCAACGCGGTCGCCCCGAAGAAGACCCGTCCTGAATGGCTGAGCCCGCGCGCCGGCTTGACGACGAGATCGAACCCGCGCTGCTCGACCAGCGCGATCACGACCTCCCAGGGGACGCCCCAATGGACCTCGGTGTCGATCCGGATCCGTTCGTTGCTGCTCGTTCGGAGCGAGTCGGCGAGGCGGACGAGCTCGCGGGTCTCGGTCTCGATCAGGAGTTGCTTGAGCTTCGCCGCGCCGATCTCGTCCTGGCCGGACCAGACCATGCTCTCTTCGAGCACGCGGACCAGGGTGAGCTCGGCGCCCGTTCTTCGAGCGAGGGCGGCCGCGAGCCAGACCGCGCGACCGCGTTGATCTTCAGCCGGCGCGTACACGAGAATGCGGTTCATGGGCCCCCCAGAGCAGGTGGAACGACCATCCGTCCAGGAGATCGGCCGACGGGGAATCTCGCTTGACGGTGTCGATGCGCGACCGGGGGATCGGATCGATCGGGCTCGACCGGGGGCGTGTCGAGCTCCGGATTCGCGCCCTCAATGCGGGCGCACGCCCGATCGCGTCCGCGATCGACTCGACCCGCACCCGGCTCGGGAATCGCGACCACCGTCACGTCGTAGAACGCGTCCCGAAACGCGTACGATGATCCGCCGGCTCCCGCCAGGCCGACCCCCCCATTCGGAATCCGCCCCTACTTCCCGGCTCCGTCGACGCCAGGGGATCGAAGAGTGGGGACGAAGCGGCGATCGAGACGAACTCGAGACCCCGACCGGGTCCCCCGCCACGGCAGGGGGCGTAGCCGTAGGCGAGCAGCTCGACGGCGCAGAGCGCGAGACGAGCCTCGTTGTGGACGACGAGGTCGAACGCAACGAGGTCATTCGCAGCGAGTCGCGTCGCCCTCGCTCCGGTCGCACCGACCCGGACCAGCGCCATGGAGGCGGCGGCGGGCGACCCCGGACGAGCAGATCGTCAAGGCCAGGGCGATGCAGGCGCTCGTCGTGCAGCTCCAGGCGTTCACGGCTCGTCCCCCTTCCTCAACCGCAACACCCCGCCCTCGACGTCCGAGGACAGCAGCAACGCCCCGTCTTCCCCCGCCGCGAGGCCCGTCGGAAAGATCCCGGGCGGCATCCCCGGAAGATCGAGCGTCGCGAGCGGCAGGCCGGTCGCGATCGTCTGCTTCCGACCCGTCTCCGAGTCGACCAGCGTCACGCGATCCCCGGCGGTCTCGGCGACGGCGATGCGCCCGTCTTCGAGAATCGCGATGCCTTCCGGATGGCCGAGATCGCTCGCGACGACGCGGCGAGAGCCGTCGTCGGCGAGCTCGATGAGCCGGCCCGCCTTCGCTTCGGCGACGAGCCAGCCGCGTGCCGTCCGTGCGATTCCCATCGGCAGGGCGAGGTCGCGCGCGAGCTCGCGGCGCTCCTCGGGCTTTGCGGGATCGAGCTCGAGCAGGCGGCCGTCGGCGGTCGCGACGGCGATGCGGGGGCCGGGGCCCGGGGCGAGGGCGATCGCGCTCGGCTGTCCAAGCTCCGACCAGCGCGCGATCGGGCGCTCCGTCGCGCGGTCCCAGAGCAGGACGGATTGCCGATGGAGGCTCGCGGTGGCGAGATGGATCGCGCTGGCGGCGACGATCGACGGAGCTTCCGAGACGTCGCCGTCGCGGCTCACGTCGCGGACCGCGCCGGTCCCGAGATCGACGGCGGAGAAGGCGAAGGTGTCGGCGACGTAGAGCGTGTTCTCCGCCCGTGCGATGCCGCCGGGCAGGGTCAGCGGGCTTCCGACGACGGTGCGGACGGCGCCCGTCTTGCGGTCGATCTCGTAGAGGGCGTTGTCGGGCATGTTGGTCACGAAGAGCCGGCCGTCGGGGGCGAAGGTCAGGTTGTCGAGGCCGGTCGGGGCGGTGGCGATGCGCGTCTTTCGATGGTGGGCGCGATCGATTCGGAAGATCTCGCCGGTCACGTTGTCGATCGCGTGGAGCTCGCCCTTCGGATCGAAGTTCGCGGCGGCCGGGATCTCGAATCCGTCGGCGACGACCTCCATCCGGTTGCGGTCGACGTCGAGGCAGACGACCTGCTTGCGGAACCAGAGCGGCCCGCAGAGGCGGCCGTCGGGGCCGAAGTCGAAGCCGTTGAGCCCGCCGAGATCCCTCTGGATCAGGCGGGGCTTCGCCTTGCCCGAGCGGTCGATCTCGTAGAGCGCATCGCCCGAGAAGACCTGGGTCGCGAAGAGCCGGCCGCGGCCGTCGAGGGCGAGGGAGTTCGTGCCCGGCAGCCCGCTCGCGAGGACGTGGATCGCACCGTCCGGCGTGCGCGCGCTCAGCGTGCCGTGCATGAAGCCCGTGAAGTAGAGCGTTCCGTCGGCCGCGAACTCGAGGTCGTCCGCCATGCCTTCCGGCGCGCCGATGAAGAGCTCCGTGCGTCCATCCTTCGGATCGACGCGGTAGGTCGCCTGACCCATCACGCTGCCGACGTAGACGAGGCCGTCCGCGCCGACCGCGAGGCCATGAATCCCGCGAAACGGACCGCCGGGGACGAGCCAGTCGCGCTTCCACTCGCCGGCGGCGGGGCTCGGCTTGCCGGCTCCCTCCGCCCGGGCCGCGGGGAGCGGGCCGGGCAGGGCGAGGAGTGCGACGAGCAGGGCGAGCGTGATGACGGCGGGCATGGGACGCGGCATGGGGCCTTCCTCGATGGATCGGGAGGAATCGAATCGTCTCCGCGCACGTTACCGCGTCCTGTCGCGCCGCCGAGCGCTATCCATTCCGCGCGAGGCGTCGATCGTGCTCGCCCGAAGGAGCGACCCCTGGACAGCTCGAGCATCCGCCCGAGGGCCCGCCCGCCCGCCGTCGCCACGGCACGTATCCGATCCATCACGCCGCTCCGTTATGCGGACGGCCCGGATGCGCGACTCGATCGTCCGGCGATCGTCCGGGCCGCGTCGGGGATCGCCTGGGTGGACACGCCGGCGGGGCCGCGTCTCGGCGTCTGCCAGGACGATGCGCACTTCCTCGCGTTGATCGATCCGGATACCCGTCGCGTCGACGCCCTGCCGCTGCCCGTGGGCCGATCCGGTCTCCGCCTCTTCGACACGCTCCGCGGCAACAAGCTCGACAAGCTCGACCTCGAGAGCCTGTGCGTGGTGCCGACGAAGCAGGGACCGCGGCTCTGGCTCTTCGGTTCGGGCTCGGCGGCGATCCGCGAGGTCGTAGTCGAGGTCGATCCGGCTGGGATCGGAGCCAGAGCCGGAGCCGAAGCGGGAACGGGAGCGATTCGCGTCCGATCGAACGCTCGCTTCTGCGCCGCCCTGCGCGCGGAGGTCATGCTCCGGGGGGCCCCCCTCAATCTCGAAGGCGCCTGCGTCGCGGACGCGGATCTCGTCCTGCTCCAGCGGGGGAACGGCGCCGAGGGAACTCCGGCCGTCGTCCGCGTCGAGCTCGAGGAGCTGCAGGCGCTGCTCGACGGACGCGGAGAGGCGCTCCGGACTTTGCGCGTCGATCCCGTCGAGCTCTCCGCCCTCGACGGCGTCGCCCTCGGCTTCACCGACGCCTGTCTCGTCGATCCGGACCGCCTGCTCTTCCTCGCGGCGGCCGAAGCGTCGCCCGACGTGATCGAAGACGGCGCCGTCGTCGGGAGCACGCTCGGGATCCTGTCGCTCGGCGCTCGTCCGAAGCTCGAAGCGCTGATCCCGCTCCTCGAGGCGGACGGTCGACCGAGCCGGCGCAAGGCCGAGGGCGTCTGTCTCGATCCCGAGCGTGAGGACGTCGCCTTCGTCGTCGTCGATCAAGACGATCCGACGGCGGCGAGCGAGCTGCTCGAGGTCGAGCTCGCAGGGGTGCGCTGAGCGCCGGGAGGAAGCTGGGCATCGATCGACGGTGCGGGCGCGACTCGACCGAAGCCGCGCCTCACGGGTCCGGGGGCGGCTCGAAGCCGAAGTTGCCCCAGCCTGCGGGACACGGCGGGTCGCCCGCGTCGACGCGGATCGTCGGATTCGCGCAACTCAGCCAGGACGGTCCCGGCGTGCCGGGCGACCGCGAGAATCCCGAGAGGAAGACCGCGAAGTCGTCGACGCGGACGAGGCCCTCCCCCGTATGGTCGGTGCGGTCACCGATCCGCCCGAAGGTTCCCAGAAGAGCGCCGAAGTCGGCGGCCGTCGTCGATCCGCTCTGGTCGTAGTCCGTGTCGCACGCGTCGCCGTATCCGTCCTGGTCGGCGTCGAGCTGGCTCGAGTTCTGGTTCGGTCCGTTGACCCGCGTCGAGCAGTTGTCCCACTGCGGGACGAGATCGGAATCCGTGAAGTCCTCGAAGATCTCGTAGCGTCGGCAGACCGCTCCGCCGAACGCCGCGACACAGACAGGGCCCTCCAGCGTCACGAGGTCGTTGAGCCGGACGAGCGAATCGGTGCTCGCCTGATAGGCGTAGATCCTCGAGCCGGCCGATTGCGGCTCGACGATGATCCTCGACCCCGGCTCGATCACGAGCCCGTCTCCGCCCGACGGCTCGCAGGGCGCGCCGGATCCGGAGCCGAGCAGGTAGATGGCCTCGCCGGGGCCGCCGGGGCCGGCGCGTCGACCATTATCCCCTCGGTCGCCGACCCGCACTTCGCTGCTCACGGTCGCCGCGCCGACCCGCAGCCGACCGATGCCGAAGTTGGTGTCTTCGAGCAGCGCGCAGTCCGCCCCGACATCGCGCCCGGCGGCCTCGAGCACGACCCATCCCTCCGTCGTCACCGTCGCGTTCGATAGATCGAAATCGGCGGGGTCGTCCTGGTCGTGGATCAGCCAGCCCGCACGCAGATGCACGTCGGCCGTCGGCGCGGAGAGCCGACTCTCGCCGAGGAATTGCATGAAGTCGCCGAGGGCGAGGGTGGCCCCCGCGCCGCCCGGTGACTCGTCGAGATCGATCGCGATCCGGGTCGAGCGCCCGATCGGTCCGAGCAGGATGGCGGCGTCGTGCCCCGTGAGCTCGATGCTCGGGGCGGCGAAACGATCGACGTGGCGCAGGTCGAGCACGCCGCCCGCGCTCGCGGTGAGGGCGATCGGCCCGATCCCCCGATCGTCCGCGGACAGGACGCGCCGACCGAGCACCGCGACCTGCCCGCCCTCGACGGCGAGGTCGCCGCCGAGCAGGGCCTCGCGCAGGATCCGGAGCTCTCCGCCGGTCTCGACCGCGAGGCGGCACGCGGGAGCGAGCACGAGCCGATCGATCGAAATCGAGCCTGTTTCGGCGCCGAGGACCACACCGCCGGGCGGACACTCCGGAGCGGCGATCGAGACGTCGAATCGGAGGTCTGCGCCCGCGTCGTTGGCCGGGGCCGCCGCGAGTGCCGGCGTCCAGTTCGCGGGATCGTTCCACGCCGTGCCGGGGCCGGTGAAGCGCACGGCGATCGTGACGGCGCTCGAGGGCGTTGCGAACGGGATCGCGCCGAGCGAGAGAAGGACGGTGGCGCTCAGGAGGGAGAGCGTCGCGGGAAGCCTCCGACGCAGAGTTCGGGCGCGGCGCGCGGGAGCTCGATCGAGCATGGGCTGGGACCTCCGCGAGCGGGCTCGATCCCAGGATACGCGAGATCGTGTCGAAAGCGGAAGGAATTCCGATTCGACCCCGGCGGCATCGGATGCGTCGCGGGCGGCGCGTCGCGGTATGGAGCGGCGCTGCGCGGCCTGACCGAGGATCAGATCCGCCCGAAGAACGCCCGGTCGATCTGCGCCGTGTAGAAGCCCGTCCGCTGCAGCGGGACGCCCCAGCTCGGGGGCGAGAGCGACCAGGTCGTCGCGATGTTCGCGACCCGCGCGACCTCCCGCCGCGCGTGCTCCGCGTCGCCGAAGATCACGAAGGCCCGGGCCATCGCCTCGTCGACCTCGGACGCGGCGAGCTCCCGCTGGTCGGCGGCCCAGAGGCGACGGATGCGCGCGGCGGCGTCGCCGAAGCCCGCGTCCTCGAAGAAGGGCGCGTACTGCTCGATCGCGGCGTAGGCCGCGACGGACTGGCGGGCATCGGCGAAGGCCTCGCGCGGATCGTCGGCGATCGCGACCGTCAGGTAGACGCATTGATGCAGATCCTCGACGCGCCGCCCGGAGACGCGCGCCCCCTCGGCGAGATCCGCCTGGACTCGACCCAGCCAGTAGTCGACGCCCCAGAGCGGATGGCCGATCACGCCGTCGGCGATCTCGCCCGCGAGCCGCGTCATCCGCGAGCGCAGCGCGCCCAGCCAGATCGGAATCGCGGAACGGACGGGCGGCGCCGCCGGCTCGAGCCCCGCGAAGTCGGCGCGGAAATACTCGCCCTCGAAGGGCGTGAGGCCCGTATGGGCGTGGGCGACGACGTGGCGGACGGCTTCGACACACTCGCGCAGCTGCTGGACCGGCTTCGGCCAGTCGACTCCGAAATGGCTGCGCGTGACCCAGCGCGTGCTCGCGCCGAGGCCCAGCACGAAGCGGCCGTTCGAGATGCGATCGAGGTCGAGGGCGGCATGCGCGGTCTCGAAGGGGCTGCGCGCCCCGGCGATCGCGACGCTGCAGGCGAGCTGGACGCGCTCGGTCACCGCCGCCGCCGCCGCGAGCGGGATCCACGGCGGGCCCCAGCTCTGGCCGGCGAGGATGCCGTAGCGGCCGCTCGCCTCGAGGCGCTTCGCGATCGCGGGGAGCTTCGGGCCGAGGATGGGATACACGCCGCCCCAGCAGCGGCCGGGATCGATGGACGAATCGGTCGACATGGGCCGGGAGACTAATGCGCATCGCCGTGCCTGCCCACGGCCTCTCGATGCGCGCCTCTCGCCTCTCCGCGGCGATCGCCGACGATCAGCGCGGATCGATCCGGAACAGCCGGTCCCCGGGCTCGGCACGCTGGTCCCGCCCGGTCCACTTCTCGCCGACGTCGACCACCGCGTTGTGGGCCGCGGTCTCCGCGGCGGCGAGGCCGCCCCCGTCTCCCGAGAACTTGCGCTCGCGCCCGGCCCGCGCGCTCGCATACTCCGCCGTCCCGTGCGGGACGTGGACCAGACGGCCGAGCACGCGGCGCCCGTCGATGCGGACGACGACGCGATCGTCGCGCTCGACCTGCTGCGGCCAGCGCTCGAGCACGCCCCCCACGCAGTCGAGGTCGCAGGCGACGTAGGGGATGCCGTCCTGGGTGCTGAACCAGAGGGTGCGCGAGCGGCCTTCGCCGACGAGCTCGAGCTCGAGATCGTGCAGGCGGTCGAGGTCCCACCAGTCCACGGCGGCGAAGTCGGCGAGCTCGCCCGAGCGGAGCGGACCGCCGGCGAAGACGCCGACGGGGCCGTCGGCGCGGGACAGATAAAGCCAGCCGCCCGCGAGCGTCGCGAGGACGAGCGCCGCCAGGAGGGCGAGGCGACGGAGCCACGGGGCCGTGCGGGATCGATCGTCCATGGGATTCTCCGGCGTGGGGGACAGAAGCAGGGTATCCGCTGGAGCGCGGGATGGTAGGTCGACCGCTCGACTGTTCTCGAGATCGCAGATTCCTTGCGACTTCGCCCCCCCCTCCCGACCACGTTGATTCCGGAGAACGACACTCTCTTTCGAAGCTCGGCGGCGAGCGGCGAGTGACGGAAAATGGCCGACGGACGTGATGTCTTCTCCGACGCCGGCAACCCTTGGATGCATGCGGGGGGATTCGAATGCGCTTCATTCGTCGGATGATCTTCGTCCTGGGCCTGCTCGTGATGGCCCCCGACCCGGCTCGAGCGACCCTGTTTGGCGGGACCTGGGTTCCGTCCGCATCGGCCACGGCCGAGTACTGCCTGGATGGCGCTTGCGCTGCGTATCCGGTCGACGCATCGATTGGCCTGGCGCCGCCGCCGAGCGCGGGCGCGCTCGTCAACTCGAGCTTGACGATCGGCTTCCGTCCGCTCGGGTTCGAGTTCTTCAACGTGACCTTCGGCAGCGTCGTCGGCGAGGCGACGCTCGCAGCCGGATTTCTGACGATCCGAGGGAACGTGCCCGGCTTCGAGGAGCACGACCTCACGATCCGGATCGTCTCGGATCGGGCCCTCGCGCTCGACGGATTCCTCCACGTCACGAACTCGGTCGGCGTCTTCGAGGTCCGGTTCCAGGACGTCGGCTTCGTCCCCGTGCCGGAGCCCTCGAGCGCGTGGATGCTCGGATTGGGACTGGCCGCGCTCGCCCGGCGGCGGACCGGGGACCGCGTGTCGTCCACGCTCGAGCCCCGCCGAGTCCAGCAGCCGGCGCCCGCCGCCTGAACTAGCCTCCCGCCATGCTCGAATTCTTCTACGACGTCGGCAGCCCCTGGACCTATCTCGCGTTCCACAAGATCGAGGACGTCGCCGCCGAGGCGGGTGTCCCGGTGACGTGGAAGCCGATCCTGGTGGGCGGCGTCTTCAATGCGGTGAACCAGGGCGTGTATGCGGCGCGGGCGAATGCGTCGAAGCTGCGCTGGGCGCAGACCGCGAAGGATCTGGCGGACTGGGCGCGCTACTACGACCTGAAGATCACCTGGCCGCCGAAGGTCTTCCCGGTGAATAGCGTGGCCGCGATGCGCGGCGTGATCGCAGCGTTCGACGAGGGACGCGGCGTCGAGTTCTCGCGGGCGGCCTTCGAGGCCTACTGGGGCGAGGACCGCGACATCTCCCAGCGCGAGGTCCTCGTCGACGTCGCCGCCCGGGCGGGGCTCGATCCGCAGTCGCTCCTCGCGCGCATCGAGACGCCGGAGATCAAGGCGCGTCTTCGCGCGAATACCGACGAGCTGATCGCCCGGGGCGGCTACGGCTCGCCGACGATCTTCGTGAACGGCGACGATCTCTACTTCGGCAACGATCGCCTCGTGCTCGTCCGGGAGGCGCTGCGAAAGCCGCGCTGATCCGGGCTCGCGCGAAGGCGGACGCACGCGAAGGCGGGCACGTCGGCGGTGCGCGCGCTTCAGCCCTCGGCGACGAGCAGCCGCCGGATCATCTCGGGCGTATGTGTGCGGACGTAGTCGGCCCGCGCGTGCAGCACCGCCGACGCCATCATGATCCGCGCGAGGGGCTCGGGCTTGCGCGCGGCGTAGAGCAGGATCGGGCAGCCGAGGACACGCAGGCGGTCGAGCTGCCAGACGATGTCGAGCTGCTGGTGGATCTTGCGGTGGTCGTCGGTCGAGGGATGGATGATCCCGACGTTGGGATCGAGGACGAGCCGCGCGATCCCCGCGCGGCGCGCCGCCTCGACCTTCGGCCCGAGATGCGCGAGCACCGCCTCGATGCCCACCGCTGCCGGCGGCGCACTCCGCATCGCATAGGCGTTCGCGTAGGGCATGTACGTCACGAAGAGGAGCGCCGAGCGTCGCGCCACCGCGTCGAGCAGCGAGGACGGGAGCGGACCACCGGTATAGTTGATCGCGTCGGCGCCGCGGGCGAGGGCGGCCTCGCCGGTGGCGGCGCTCCAGGTATCGATCGAGACGCGGTAGGTGGTCGCCCGTTCCCGCGCCTGCGCCCGGTCCCGCACCGCCCCGCGCTCCGCAGCGCCGCCAGCGCCGCGAAGAGCCGCGCCTGCTCGGTCGCGTCGTCGATCATCGGGGCGTCGGGTGTGATCGAGCGGCCGCCGAGATCGATCCAGTCGGCGCCGGTCCGGACCAGCATCGCCGCGCGCTCGCGGACCGCATCGTCTCCGATCGCGATCGACTCGGTCACCATCGATTCGGGCGAGACGTTCAGCACGCCGAGGATCTGCGGCGCGTAGGGGCGAGCGGGCGAGGCGGGCGCGGTCTGCGCGTCGGTCGACGGGGTGGGGGTCATCGCGCGGAGCTTCGAGGCTCCGCCGCGGTCGGTCAAGGCGCGGGAAGGCGTGGAGGCGCGGCGGTCTGCGCCGTGCCCGCGCTGCCGCCCGCCTGCCGATCGGGACCCGGCCATCCCGGCGTGTCATACTCCTGCGCGCGCCGTGACGACGACCTCCCGACGGAGGTCCCGGAGACTCCTCGACCATGACGACCGAACGCTGGGCGATCCATCTCCACAAGGAGAACTTCAAGTTCTCGTGTGCCCATTTCCTGATCTTCCCCGACGGCTCGAAGGAGCGGCTCCACGGCCACAACTACTACGTCGACGCCGAGATCGAGGGGCTGCTGACGGACAAGGGCATCGTGATCGACTTCATCCAGGTCAAGCCCGTGATCCGCGAGCTCTGCGACGAGCTCGACGAACACTGGGTCGTCCCCGGCCAGCATCCCGAGCTCGTCCTGAAGCCCCGCGAAGACGGGCATACCGAGGTCGCCTATCGCGGCTGTCGCTACCTCGCGCCGAGCGAGGAGATCATCGTGCTCCCGATCAACAACAGCTCGGCCGAGAATCTCGCGAGCTGGTTCGGGCGCGAGCTCGTGCGGCGGGTGCAGGCGCGCTTCGGGCGGACGCAGATCCAGAAGCTGCGGCTCGCGGTCTCGGAGACTTCGGGGCAGTGGGGGGTGTACTACTACTCGGATGACGCGGGCTCGCGGTGAGCCCTACGGTCCTTCGCAAGGGCGGCTATCGATTCTTCTTCTTTATCGCGGGAGGAGAGTCGCAAGCACGTCCATGTCCACCACGAAGACGGCGAGGCGAAATTCTGGTTGGAGCCCGAGGTCGAGCTGGCCCAGAACTACGGTCTGAGCCGTCGACGAATCACCGCGGCGATCACCTTGATCCGGAGGCACGAGAATGAAATCCGCGACGCGTGGCAAGCGCATTTCGGCGACTGAGGTCACGAACGTTTCGAAACATGGGTTCTGGATCTTCGTGGACGGTCGCGAGCTATTCGCTCCCTTCGCGCTCTTTCCGTGGTTCGAGAAATCCTCGATCGCCGAGATTCTCGAGGTCGAACGGCAGGGGCCGGACCACCTCTATTGGCCCAAGCTGGACGTCGATCTGGCGATCCGCTCGCTCGAGCATCCCGAGGAGTTCCCGCTGGTCAGCCGGGTTTCGGTCAGAGGCGATCGACCACGGCCATCGATCGCGAAGAAGCGGTCCGTTGGAGCGAGGCGCAAGAAGGAGCGGTCGAATTGAGATCGCCGAACGCGCGGTGACCGGGGCGGCTGAGAGCTTGCGCCACAGTCCGTTCGAGATCGATTCCCTGGCCTCAGAGGCCGAAGAAGGAGCGGATGGCGCGGTCGCGCAGGGCGGTCGGGGTCACCGGGTCGGAGAGGACGTTGAACTGGGCGTCCATGCCGACGGGGTAGCGGGCGCTCGGGGAGCGCGACTCGATCGCGTCGGCGATGACGCGGGCGACGGTGGGGGCGTCGGTCATCAGGACGCCGAGGCGGCCGTAGATCTGGGCGGATCGCGCGTAGGCCTTCGCGTAGGGCGATTCGGGCGCGGCGCTCGCCTCGAGCTCGTGGGACATGCCGCTCTCGAAGAGGCCGGGCTCGATCAGCGAGACGGCGATGCCGGCGCTCGCGACCTCGAGGCGCAGGGCGTCGGAGATGCCTTCGAGGGCCTGCTTGCAGCCCTGATACCAGCCCATCAGCGGAAAGCTCGCGCGGGCCGAGATCGAGGAGATCTGGATGATCCGCCCGAAGCCGCGCTCGCGCATCACGGGAATGCAGAGGCGCGCTAGGCGGGTCGGGGCGAGGACGAGGGTCTCGAACAGGCGGCGGGCCTCTTCGTCCGTCACTTCCTCGACCGCCGCATAGCGCATGACACCCGCGTTGTTGACGAGGACCTCGGGCCGGAGCTCTTCGACGACGGCCGCGCAGCCCTTCGCATCGTCGACGTCGAGCAGCACGGTGCGCACCGCGACGCCGGCTGCCTCGGCCGCCGCGGCGACGACGTCCGCCTTCGCGCTCGAGCGGACCGAGCCCACGGAGTCGTGGCCCCGCCGCGCGAGCTCGATCACGGTCGCGAGGCCGAGTCCCGAGCTCGACCCGGTCGTGAGCACCGTCCGCGGTCGCCGGCTCATCGCCCGGTGCCCTCGGCCGCCTGATCCCGCGCTTCCTTCGCGCGCGCGACGAGCAGGTTGAGCTCGTTCGCGATGCCGTCGGCGAGCTCGAACGGATCGTCGAGCGCATCGGGCGAGCCGAGGATCCCGACGTCCATCTGATCGAGGTAGCTCATGGCGCCGATGAAGAGCCCGGCGCCGTCGAAGATGATGCCCATCGAGTGGAAGGCCTCGACCGGCGCGCCTTGCGAGTAGAGGGGCTTGCGCGGTCCGGGGACGTTCGAGACGACGACGTTGAACATCGGCGGCAGGCGCTTGACGAGCTGGGTCTTGCCGTAGAAGCGCGCGGCGAGCGAGAACATCGCGGGGGGCGGCGTATCGGCGAGGCTCATCAGCATCTGCGCGCCCATCGCGCGCTGCATCTCCTTGGAGGCCATCGTGCTCTCGTGGATCGCGCGCAGCCGCTCGACGGGGTCGGCGAGGTGGGTCGCCATCGTGGCGGCCATGCCGGAGATCATGTTGCCGGTCCCGGGCGAGTCGTCGGTGCGCGCGTTGACGGGGATCGACGCGACCAGCGATTTGTCCGGGAGGTCGTCCCGGGCCTCGAGGTAGGCGCGGACGCTGCCGGCGACCGCCGCGACGAAGACGTCGTTCAGCTTCACGCCGAAGGCGTTCTTGACGGTCTTGAGGTCGGTGAGGGGGAGCGTGACGAATCCCCACGAGCGCCGCGGGCCGATCGGGGCATTGAAGCGCGTGCGCGGGGCCTCCGGCGGCATCGCCGAGCGCGTCGCCTGGATCAGCTCCGGGAGGCGCCCGATCGCCCGATACACCTCCTTCGCGGCCCGCAGCTGCGCCGCCCTGGCCGCCGGCAGCGAGCTGATCAGCAGGCGCGTCGCGTCGGGGACCGGCTCGGGCTGCCAGCGGTCCGGCAGGACGACGCGGGGCGGTCGATAGGCGGGGTCTGCATCGAACATGACCTCCTGCATGCCGGCGCCGGCCATGCCGTCGATGCAGGCGTGATGAATCTTCCAGAACAGCGCGACCTTGTCGTTCGCGAGCTTGTCGAGGACCCAGAGCTCCCAGAGCGGGCGGCCGCGATCGAGACGGTGGCGATAGATCTCCTGCGCGGCCTCGGCGAGCTCGTGTCGGCCGCCGGGGGCCGCGATCTCCATGTGGCGGATGTGGATGTCGAGGTCGAAGTCGGGATCCTCGATCCAATGGGGATGGCCGAGGCCGAAGGGCGCTTCGATGACCCGCCAGCGCAGGGGCGGGAGGAGATGGAGCTTGCTCGCGAGCGAGCGCTTCAGCTCCTCGACGTCGAAGGGTCGTCCGGCGCGCGAGGGATCGAAGATCGTGATGCAGGCGACATGGGCCGGCCAGCTCGCCGTCTCCGAGGAGAGAAAGGCCGCGTCGAGACCGGAGAGCCGTCTCATGACGTCGTCCCGTCCTCTCGGCCGGGCCGCCCGGGGAGCGGGGCTCGCGATGCGCGCCGGGCGCGCGGCGCCTGCGCAACGCCGATCATTGCCGCATCCCCGTCGTCAGCCCCGACTGCTGGAGCGCGTCGTCGATGAACTGGCGGACCTCGCGCGACCAGGCGAAGCCGATGTGGGAGCCGCGATACCAGAGGACCGACGCCCGCCCCCAATGCTCCCACAGGACGTGGGCGGGGCCGGGCGTGGCGATCCGATCCGCGACGCCTGCGTAGACGAAGCGCCGCGAGGCCGGCAGCTTCGGCTTGAAGGCGAGCGGCGAGATCGGCTCGTGGATCCGGTCGGCCATCGTGCCGAGCAGGCCGCGGGCGTCGAGGACCTCGCGTTCGTCGTCGGGGACGCTGCGGCGCATGACCCAGGCGAGGTCGACGGTCGGTACGCCGGCGATCACGCAATCGAGATCGTCGACGAGGCCGGCGATCAAGGCTGCCAGGTAGCCGCCCATCGAGACACCGTGGACCGCGAAGGACTCGGCGCCGTGCTGAGATCGGGCCCAGGCCATGATGCTGCGCACGTCCCAGACCGCCTGGCTGAAGGCATGCACGTTGTTGAGATAGTCGAGGGTCAGGGCGGGCTCGCCGTCGGGGCCCGCCGAGCGGGGCCCGTGGGTCGGGAAGACGGGCTGGATCACGTTGAGCCCGAGATCGCGGTGGTAGTGGAGGGCGCGCAGCGCCAGCAGGTCGGCGGGGTTGCCCATCCCGAAGCCGTGGAGATTCACGATCCAGGGGCGCGGCTTGCGATGGCGCAGGACGTAGGCGTAGCCGACCTGGTTGCTCGCGACGGTGAGCCAGCGGGTCGTCCCCGGGAGATCGACGACGGGTTTGTAGCCGCTCTCGAACGCGACCTGCTCGTAGCGCACGCCGCGATAGGTCTTGCGTCGCGTCCGCACGTTCGGCGTCGGCGGCTCCGGATGCAGACGCCGCGGGTCTTCGTAGACGCCCGCTTCCTCGAGCATCTCGATCCCGGCGATCGTCTCCTGGGCGATGCGGTCGAGCTCGGCCCCGCCGAGGTTGAGACGCGTCGTCGCCATGTAGGCGAGCATGATCTCGTCGACGAGCACGGACATCGCGGTGCCGAAGGTCATGAGCCGCGTCGGGATGTCGGGGTAGCGATGATCGCCGCGGCGCAGATGGCGGCTCGCCGAGCGGGTCAGGAACTGGACGGTGCGCGGGCCGGCCAGGATCAGCTCGCCGACCGGGATCCGGCCGATCCGGTCACGCAGGTAGGTGACCCCCGCGTGCTCCTCGAATCGCGACTCCTCCGTCTCGGTCTCGCTCATGGATCGACTCACCCGGCGCCGCAAAGGGACGAACGTTTTCGAGTATATGCGTCGGCGCCGGTCGCGCCAAAGCAGGCGGGAGGGCGCGGGCGGTCGAGCTCCCGGGCGACACGCGCCCGCGTCGCCCCCGTTTCCGGGCTGCGTGCGCGAAGAGCTCGACCCGCGATCGGGTGTGTCTTCGTCAGCCCAATCGGTCGGCGGGCGGCACGGATCGCTCGCAGGGGAGGCGCCCCCTCGAATCGAGCTCGCGGCTTCGAGCGCTCGAGTCGTCGAGATTCCGGACGCCCGCGTCCGGGTCGCGGGCGTCCCTATCGACCAGGCGGCGTCGAAGGCAGGAGCGCGACGAGCTCGGCGGCGAATCGCTCGGAGGCGCTCTCCATCGATCGAGCAAAGGCCGACCCGACGGTCTGCGAATACCACTTCCCGGCCGGCGAGTCGAAGAATCGCAGGTACTCGGCGAGCTGCTCGGAGGACAGGTCCCGATAGGTATGGAGGAACGAGACCAGGTTGTAGCCCTCGATCGCCTTCCGCATCGCGGCCTGCTGCCCGTCGATCGCGGCGTCGATCTCGCCGGGCGAAGCCGGTCCGGGCTGGGCCGCGGCGGCGCCGTGGGCGATCGCGCGTGCCAGGGTCGACATGATCGAGAGCGCGAGGTCCGTCGCCCGGGTCGCCCGGTCGAGGCGTCGCATCGCCTCGACGCGCTGCGCCTCGGGCGGATTCGTCGCGAACGTCGCGGCAAAGGACTCGAGCGCGGCCTGCGACTCGGGCTTCGAGGCGGCCTCTTCCATCTGGATCACCTGGCGCCCGATCGGGGAGCGGAGCCATTTCAATGCTTCGTTCGCCAGCGCCGGGTTCCAGCTCTTGCGGAGGTCGGCGAGGATCTCGTGCTTCATGCGCGGTGCGCCGAACGCGCGGTGTGCCGCGGCCGCCATCGGCTCGAGCATCGCGGCGGCACCCGCTGGCGTCTCGCTTCGGAGCTGCTGCTCGATCTGCGCGCCGAGCATCGGAACCTGTCGCTCGAGCCCGGCATAGCGGTAGAGCGACTCCGCGGATTCCTGCACGGCCGGGCCGGGCGTCGGCGCCGCGCCGACCGGGCTCGCGATCAGGAAGGCGATCATCGACAGGAGCGTGCGTTTGAACATGGAGGGTCCGCCCGTGGTTCGTCCGTTGGACGAGACCATCGGGTCCCGAATCCGCCCGATTGAGGGGATTCAAGCCGTCCGCGTCGAGGGGCGTCCCGCATGCGCAAGCCGGTCGCACGGACCGTGCGACGCGGCGCTCGGAGGTCTCCTCGACCCTCAGCCCTTCGCCTTGCGGAAGGGATTCGGCGACTCGACCGCGTCCTTGAAGGTCGAGTTCATCTCCTCGAACGCATTGTCGAGGTCCCAGACGCCCGGGGTCGTGACCTCGCGCTCGACGCGCGGCTCGCTGATCAGTCCGATGCGTCCATTGCCGCACTGGATGATGCGGCCCGTCATCCAGCTCGACTGCTCGCTCGCGAGCCAGACGACCGGCGGGACGACGTTCCTCGTCGAGAGCTTCTCGTTGCCCGGGCTGTAGTCCATCGTCGTCGACTTGCCCTCGAGGCTCGCGGTCATGCGCGTGTAGGCGACGGGGGCGATGCAGTTGCTCGTCACGCCGTAGCTCGCGAGCGCCGTCGCACAGCTGTTCGAGAGCCCGACCATGCCCATCTTCGCCGCGGCGTAGTTGGGCTGCGCCGGCGCGCCCCAGAGGCCCGAGCCCGAGATGAAGTGGATCAGGCGGTATTCGCCGCCGCGGTTCTCGCGCCAGTAGACCGAGGCGTGGCGGGAGGTGTTGAACGTGCCCTTCAGGTGGACCGCGATGACCGCGTCCCACTGCTTCTCCTCCATCTTGAAGATCATGCCGTCGCGGATGATGCCGGCGACGTTGACGACGATGTCGAGGCGGCCGAAGTCCTTCACGGCCTGGGCGACGAGGCCGGCGGTCTGGGCAAAGCTCGTGACGTCGCAGTTGTTGGCGGAGGCCTTGCCCCCGGCCTTGCGGATCTGCTCGGTGACCTCCTCGGCGGGGGTTCCCTCGGTCGCGCTGCCGTCCATGCTGGCGCCCAGGTCGTTGACGACGACCGCGGCCCCCTCGGCCGCGAAGGTCTTCGCGACCTCGGCGCCGATGCCCCGTCCGCCGCCGGTCACGATCGCTACGCGTCCATCGAGCTTGCCCATGTCCATCTCCTTTTTTGGGGCGGGATCTTACTCATTCCCGGGCCGGGCGCCGGTCCAGCAGCAGGCAGGCCTCCACCCGGGCGACCAGGCCCTCCTCGTCGTAGATCGTGGCGCTGCTCTGGCCGATCCCGTCGGCGGCGAAATGGGTCGCCCCGTGGATCGCGATCCAGTCTGTCCGGGGCTCCCGCAGGACGTGGATCGTCAGGTCCGGGTTGATGGAGGTCCAGCGCGTGTAGTCGAGGGGGCTGCCGGTCCCGCTCGCGAAGTCGACGAGGGTCGCGAGGCGCACCGTCGGCGACGGGTCCACGCCCTCGACCACCCGGCAGAGGAGCCGGGCCCAGACCGTCGCAGGCATGCCCTCTCGGACGCTCGTCTGGAACGAGGCGAGCTCGACCGAGCGGACGAAGCCCGGGATCGGGATCGCCCCGTCCTCGAAGCGCTTCGCCGTCGCCAGCGAGAGGATCGTGTCGGGCCGCCGGGCGACCTCGGCGCCGAGCGGCGCTTTCGACGCGACCTCCGCGAGGCCCTCGTCCCGGCGCATGCGCAGCGCGGTCGCCCGGGCGACCTGGGTCTCCCCGTCGAAGAGGTTGGCCTCGAGGCTCTGGATCCGCTTGCCCGCGCGCAGAGCGCGGGTCTCGACGCGCAGCGGCGAGAGCGGGACGCCCCGGAACATCTCGATCGTGAGGCGCGTGATGCGCATCGGAACGGGGGCGGGCAGCCGGTCGAGGCAATGGGTGAGCAGGCCGGAGACGGCGCCGCCGTGCTGGTGCTTGGGGTCCCAGGGCCCGCCCGAGAGGACGGAGGGCTGGAAATGGCCTTCCTCGGCGAGGGGTCGGAAGATGCCGTCGGTCGGGCGGGCCTTGTCGAGGTCGACGCGGGCCGGGCGGGCGGAGCCGGCCTGGGAATCGGCCGGGAACTTCGGATCGGGGCTCTCGGGATGCGGCATGGTCGGCGAACATTAGAACGCTCGGGGGGCGCCGGGCGATGGGTCCGAAAGGTCGGTCGGCGCGGTGAGCGGTGGGGGAGGCGATGAAGCGAGCGGGCATCGTGCTGTGCGGCGGACGCTCGCGGCGGATGGGGCGGTCGAAGGCGCTCCTGCCCTGGTTCGGGCCGACGCTGGTCGAGCACGTCGTTGCCCGCCTCGCGCCCTGCGTCGACGAAGTCCTCGTCGTCACCGCCCGCGACCTCCCGATCGAGGGTCTCGTGTCGCGGCTCGGCGCGCGCTCGATCTTCGATCGTGAGCCTGCGCGTGGCCCGCTCGCGGCCCTGCGCGACGGCCTCGCGGCGACCCGGGCCGAGCGCGCCTTCGTGACGACGACGGATGCGCCGTTTCTGACGGCGGCCGCTGCACGGGCGCTCTTCGAGCGGGCCGAGGCCGGAGTCGGCGCCGGGCGGTCGGGGGCGGTGGTCCCGCGCGCAGCGGGGTTCCTGCAGGTCCTCTCCGCGGTCTATCCCGCCGACGCGTGGCGCGAGGCCGAGGTCCTGCTCGGGACCGCGCGCGCGGGGGGCGAGGCGGCTTCGGCGGGGGCGCGCGAGGAAAGTCCGTTGCGGCTCCTCGAGCGCATCGGTTTCGATGCGATCGAGCCCTCCGATGCGTCGTCGCTGCCGGCCTGGACCAGCTTCAACACGCCCGACGAATATCTCGCCCTCGCGCGCGGGCAGGATCCCGCCGCCTGCGCGTCGATCGAGTGGGTCGCCGGCGCCGCCGGCTCCGCGATCCGTGTGGTCCCGATCGGTCGACTCGGCGAGCTCCTGCGCGCCGTCGCGCCGCCCGGCTTCGCGCTCGACGATCCGGCAGGGCTGGAAAACCTGGTGGTCGCGTTCGGCGACGGCGCGCTTCGCCTCGACGGCGTGCAATCCGCGGATCTCGCGCTTCCGGTCGGTCCGGGCGAGCGCGTCCGGATCAGCTCGCGCGGACCCCTCGGCGCTGACGGGCGCGATCGCGCGCTCGGATGACGCGCCAGTAGCGATCGAGATCCGCGCGCAGCTCGGGCGCCATGAAGTAGAGGCCGATCAGGTTGGCGAAGGCCATCGCGAAGACCATCGCGTCCGTGAACTCGAGGATGGCCTTGAGCGTCGTCGTGCAGCCGACGACGGCACACAGACAATAGAAGAGGTTGAAGGCGGTCCGGATCCGGCGCGACTCGCCGATCAGGTAGGCGCAGCCCTCGAGGCCGTAGTAGGACCAGGAGATCAAGGTCGAGTAGGCGAAGAGGAGGACGATGACCGAGAGCACGCTCGGCAACGCCGGGTGGACCCGCCCGAAGGCCGTCGAGGTCAGCTCGACGCCGGAGGCGACGCCGGTCCCGAGCTCCGAGGGGGCGAGGCCCGTCGTGATGATCAGGGCGGTGATCGAGCAGACGATCACGGTGTCGATGAAGGGCTCGAGCATGGCGACGAAGCCCTGGGTCAGGGGCTCGCGGGTCCGGACGACCGAATGGGCGATCGAGGAAGACCCGATCCCCGCCTCGTTCGAGAAGGCTGCGCGCCGGAATCCGAGCACGACGACGCCGAGGAAGCCGCCCGTCGCGCCCTTCGGCGTGAAGGCCTCGGCGACGATGCGATGGAGCGCGTCGGGCAGATGGGCCGCGTTGGCGGCGATGACCAGGAATCCACAGCCCAGATAGAGGATCACCATCGCGGGCACGAGCTTCGCCGTGAAGCGCGCGATCGATCCGATCCCGCCGACGATGACGGCACCGACCGAGAGCGCGAGCAGCCCGCCCACGAGCCAGCCGCGGTCGGCGACGAGGCTCTCGCTTCCGCCGGTCACGGTCACGAGCTGGACGTAGGCCTGGTTCGCCTGGAACATGCCGATGCCGACGGATCCGAATAGCACGCAGAGCGCATAATAGAGGGCGAGCCCGCGGCCGAGGCGCGGCCAGCCCAGCGCCGAGAGGCCGCCCGAGAGGTAGTACATCGGGCCGCCGGACCAGCTCCCGTCGGGATTCGTGCGGCGGTACTTCACGCCGAGCGTGCACTCGGCGAATTTCGACGCCATGCCGAGGAAGCCCGCGACCGCCATCCAGAAGGCGGCACCGGGGCCGCCGACCGAGACGGCGACGGCCACGTGGGCGATGTTGCCGACGCCGACGGTGCCCGAGACCGCCGTCGCCAGGGCCTGGAAATGGGAGACCGAGCCCGGGTCGTCGCTCGCGTCCTCGCGGCCGAGGACGATGCGCAGGGCATGGCGGAAGCCGCGGATGTTGATGCCGCGCAGGGCGAGGGTGAAGAAGGTCGCGCCGGCGATCAGCCAGGCGACGATCAGCGGGACCTCGGCGCCGCCGATCGGGATCGAGACGAAGACCAGCTCGGAGACGAAGGTCGCGATCGGCTGGAAGGCGCGATCGATCACCTGATCGATGCCGGGAGACGGCGGGGCGGGCGGGGCGTACAGGGAGGGCTCCGATCTCGAGGAGGCGAAGGCCGGCGGGACCGGGGTCGATGCGAGGGGAAGGGCGCGCGGATTTCGTACCCGCGCGTCGCGGCCGCATGTTAGCTTTCGCGCATGGACTTCGAGACCCTCGACGGACTGCTTCGAACCCATGCGAGCGAGCGCCCGGGCCGGACGGCATTGCGGGCCGGCGAGCGATCCTGGACCTATCGCGCGCTCTACGACGAGTCGGCTCGGGTCGCCCAGGCGCTGCTCGCGGAGGGCATCGGGCCGCAGGCGCGCGTGGCCTTCCTGGGCCGGAACGAGCCCGAGTACTACCCGTTCCTGTTCGGCGCGACGATGGTGAACGCCGTCGTGCTCGCGGTCAACTGGCGCCTGGCGCCGGTCGAGATGCAGTTCATCCTCGATCACGCAGAGGCCCGGGTCCTGCTGATCGGGGAGGAGTTCCTGGGCCATCTCGCACAGATGGACCTCGCGACCGTGAAGCGCGTCGTCGTGATCGGCGAGGGCCGGGGCGAGAGTGCGCGTGAGGGCGGGGACGGAAGAGCGGCGGGGAGCGGGCGTCGGCGTGAAGGCGCGGGTCCTGCGCGTTATGCCGACTGGATCGCCGATCAGCCGGCGATCGAGCCGCGAGCTCCGAGGACGCCCGACGACACCTTCTGCCAGTTCTACACCTCGGGCACGACGGGCCTGCCCAAGGGCGTCGAGCTGACCCACGCGAATCTCGTCGCGGCGACGCTGAACTCGGCCCGGGACTGGCTCATCGACGAGTCGTCCGTGACGATGATCGCGATGCCGATCTATCACATCGCCGGCAGCGGGCTCTCGATTGCGGGGCTCGCGGCGGGGGGTGAGCTCGTGCTCGTGCGCGATCTCGATCCGGGGCTCGTGCTGCGCTGGATCGAGGAACATCGCGTGACCAACGCGCTCTTCGTGCCGGCGGTGCTGCGGGTCCTGACGGCGACGACGGGGGTCGAGGGGATCGATTTCAGCTCGCTCCGCGCCATCGTCTACGGTGCGTCCCCGATCTCCGAGGAGGTCCTCGTCCGCTCGATGAAGACCTTCGGCTGCGGCTTCGTCCAGGTCTACGGCCTGACGGAGACCGCCGGCGCGATCACGGCGATGCCGCCCGAGGACCACGATCCCGGCGGTCCGCGCGCCCATCTGCTGCGCGCCGCGGGCAAGCCGTGGGGAGACGTCGCGATCCGGATCGTCGACGCCGAGTCACGCCGCGACCTCGGCGAGGGCGAGGTCGGCGAGGTCTGGTGCCGCTCGCGCCAGAACCTGAAGGGTTATTGGCGCAATCCCGAGGCGACGTCCGCCGCCTATCCCGAGGGTCGCGATGCGGACGGACTCGGCTGGTTCCGCACCGGCGACGCCGGCTACATGAAGGACGGCTATCTCTACATCCACGATCGGGTCAAGGACATGATCGTCTCGGGTGGTGAGAACGTCTATCCGGCGGAGATCGAGAACGTGCTGATGGGTCATCCCGCGGTCTCGGACGTCGCGGTCATCGGGGTTCCCAGCGAGCAATGGGGCGAGACCGTCAAGGCGATCCTCGTCGACGAGCCGGGCCGGGCCGCGAGCGATGCCGAATTGATGGCCTTCTGTCGTGACCACCTCGCGCACTACAAATGTCCGACCTCCATCGATCGGATCGCTGCGATCCCGCGCAATCCGTCGGGCAAGGTCCTGAAGACCCAGCTGCGGGAGCCCTACTGGAAGGGGCGGACGCGGCACGTGAATTGAGCCGATCCGCCGGGCCCGCCGGGGCCGCATCGATCGTGTATCGTGGGCCGACAGGGCTCTCGGGAGGACGACCATGGCACGCGCTGCAAAGCAGATTGCTCTCCTCGTCGCGATCGCGGGGATCGTCGCGGCGATGCCCCGGGCCGGTCGCTCGGTCGAGTCGGATCCCGCGGTCGATGCCTCGATCGGCCGCGCCGCGTTGATGGCCGTCGACGTCTTTCCGATCCGCTTCGGGAGCTTTCTGCGGATGACGGTGGGCGGTCTCTTCCTCGTCCCGGCGACGCTCGTCTCCGCCGTGGCCTATCCGATCGAGCGCAATCCCGGCGTGTTCCAGGAAAACGCCGAGCTCTATGTGGTCGAGCCCTTCGACTACACCTTCCGTCGACCGCTCGGCCAGGATTTCGGCGGCCTCTAGCGCGGGATCGCGCCGTCCTTCTCGCCGAGATGACTGAACAGGTCGTGGCGGACCTTCGGGCTGCGCAGCTTCCAGATCGCCCCATCGACGAAGTAGTGGTGGATCGCGACGCAGTTCGTGAACGCCATGAAGATCGCGCGGGCGTCGGCCGTCGAATACCAGCCCTCGCCGAAGATCCGCGCCGCGAGGGGGGCCCCGTTCAGGACCAGCCCGCCGGCCACCACGAGGCCCGCATAGACGACGACGGCCCGAAGCCGCCGCGCTCGCGCCGTTCGCGGGGCCTGCTCCGCGTAGCGATTGACCTCGACCCGCAGCGGAAATGCCAGGTACTGGAGCGCGTGGGAGAGCTGGACGAACAGGAAGCCGCCCGGCACGAAGTACCAGAACGGGTACCAGAGATAGAGCGCCGCCCAGGGGAGGACGGCTCGGGCGGGGAGGCGGCCGGTGCGTCGACGCGCGATCGCGAACGCGACGCCGCCGACGAAGAGCGAGGCGACGGCGAGGCCGCAGACGCCGTAGAAGGCCCAGCCATAGAGGCGGATGTAGAGCGCCGGCTCGATCCAGGCCGCGGGCGGAAGCCGGCCGGCCAGCGCATAGAGGACGTGCAGCGCGAGCAGCGTCCGCATGCCGAATCGGATCATCGCGCGCTCGCGCGCCGTGAAGTCGACGCCGGTCAGGCGGCTCGCGACCGAGACCATGCCCCAGGCCTGGCCCGTGTAGTGCCAGGCCAGGTAGACCGAGCTCAGGAAGACGAGCTGCGCGTAGACGAGATCGCGCTGCGGGCTCGTCGCAGCCAGCACGAGGGTCGCGAGCAGCGTCGCGGGGACGTAGAGCGTCGACCAGCGATGGGCGCGGATCGCCTCGCGCGACGTGTAGAGGAGGCGATAGGAGGCGAGGAAATGGGTGCTGTTGATCAGGATCGTGAGTGCGATCCAGTCGGCGTCGGCGAACGCGACCTCGCCCCCGAAGAGCAGGAGCCAGACGAGCACGCTGCCCATGCCCAGGATCGAGAGGCCGCCGGTCAGCCAGGCATCGAAGAACGGCGTGGTGATCGCGGGGCGACTTCGGCTCAAGCTCGGCATCCCTGCGCCGGGGCGCGCGGCGCGTGGGGGCGCGTGACGGTCGAAAAGAAAGAGGGCGGTGGTCCGCTCGACCACCGCCCTCTCGAGCTTCACGCGAAGCGTGCCGGGCGGATCAGGCTCCGCGTCGGCGCAGCGTCACCAGGCCCGCGAGGCCGGCCACGCCGAGGCCCAGCATCGCGACCGTGCCGGGCTCCGGCGCGGGCGTGATGTCGAGCTTCAGGACGGCGACACCGCCGAAGCCGAGGGTCGGGACCGGCAGGCCGAAGGGGCCGTTCTTCTTGATCGACGCCGACCAGGGCGAGACGAGCTGCAGCTTGCGCGTCGTGCCGTACGGGGCCGGATTCATCGTCGTGAACGGCGCCAGCTGGTCGAAGCCCGTCGCGGTCCGGATCGTGACGAAGTCACCGAGGGCGTCCGACGCCTTGACCATGCCCGTCGTCCACTGGAAGAACGCGCCCTGGAAGATGATCGGCGAGATGATCGCCGGGCCCATGCCCGTCGGCGTGTGCTGCCCGCCCAGGGTCACGATCTTGCCCTGCTGGTTCAGCGTGACGCCGCCCGGCGTGCGCAGGGCGAAGGTCCGCTGATTGCCGACGATGACGCCGTTCGGGAACATCGTCGTCACGCCCGGCCCGAACTTGCCGGTCGCGTCCGTACCGAAGATCGAGGGATCCGTCGGCAGGAAGCCGTTCGCATAACGAACCTGGCCGAAGTTCATCACGGTCGCACCGCCACCGGTCATCAACGTCGTGTTGATGCCGAGCTGGACGCCGCCGCCGCCCTGGTACTGGATCGCGCCGCCGTAGTTGTTGGCGCCCTTCTGGATCTGGACGGCACCGAAGCCGTCGAAGAACGGGATCGCCGTGTTCAGGACCGCACCCGCGAAGGAGTTGCCCTGGCCGGGACCGACCATCCAGGTCGGCGCCACGACCGGCGTGGGCGTCACGTAGGCACCCATGTTGGTCAGGCCGACGAAGTCGCCCTTGATGCCCGGGAAGATCTCGCCGGCCGCCTGGATGCGGCTGCGCAGGCGCGGATTCAGGAAGGGCGGCACCGCGACGTTGCAGGTCGCGGGAACCTTGACCGGCGCGCCACCGTTCAGGCTGTCGACCTGCGGGCCGTTGCCGTCACCGCGGCCGTGGGCGCTGAACGTGAGGGCGCCCATCGCGGTCTGGTTCGCGCGGCCGTAGACGCGCAGCGAGCCGAAGGTGTACTTCGCGAAGGGATTGCCCTTCACGGCGCAGATCGGCACGGCGTCGTTGCTCACGTCCGTCGGGTTGTCCGCGTCGCCAAAACCGATCATCAGCGAGCCCGTGTACTGGACGACGGTCTGGGCGAGGCCCGGACCGGCGAAGAGCATGGTCGTGGCCGCGGCAGCGACTGAACCGACCTGCTTGAGCCATCTTCGCGAAGGGCGCATTCTGCTTCTCCTTCCCTGCATCCAGGGTTGGTGGGAGGCCGATCCCCGTATCCCTCCTGCTCACGCAGGACCCGGGGTCCGGACATCTCGTCGACAGTGCGACGAAGACCTCGTTAGAGTGATTCGATTCTACGGGGGCGCCGAATTCGTTGTCTACCAAAATCGAACGCAACGGATCGGCGACGAGTCGACTGGCAGTCGGTTCGCCCGCGGGGCCCGCGCGGCTCCGGCAATCGAAGGGGATCTTCCGGGTCGGCGCAGGATTGGTCGGTCTAGTTGCGATGGGTTGCGGGGGCGCGTTCGAAGCCGAGCCGCCGACGCGCGAGGCGGCGCTCGGTGCTGCGCGCGAAGCGCTCGCCGGCGGTCGGACCGAGGAGGCCGTCGAGGCGCTGCGTCCCCTGGCATCGGCCCCCGAGGCCGATGCGCAGATCCGCCTCGCGTACGGTCGCGCCCTGATCGCGAACCAGCAGCAGAGCCTCGCGATCTGGCCCCTCGAGCGGATCGCGTCGGCGCCGGACGCGCCTCCGGAAGCGCGCGTGCTGCTGATCCAGGCGCTGTATGCCGGGGGCGGGCTGCGGGAGGCGATTCGCGAGGCGACCGTCCAGCTCGATTTCGATCCGGGAGACCCGGCGGTGCGCAGGCTGCGCGCAGATGCCCATCGGGCCAATCTCCAGATGGAGGAGGCGCTCGCGGACTACGACCTTTTGATCGCGGACCAGCCCGGCGATCCGCTGCTGCTCCAGGCCAAGATCGACCTGCTCAGCGAGGTCGAGCGTTTCGACGAGGCCCGCACGGCGATCGATCGCCAGCTCGAGCTCACACAGTCGGGGGAGCTCGCGCCGGAGATCGCGGCGCAGTTTTGCGGTGCGGCCGTACGCTTCGAGCTCGAGCACGGCGATCCCGAGCGCGCGCGGGCGCGCAGCGAGGACTGTCTCGAGCGTCATCCGAGGGATCCGACGGTGATCCTCGCCCACGTCGACGTCCTCGACGGCCTCGATCGCGAATCCGATGCGACGGAGTACCTCGTCGCGGCGGGCCAGCAGACCCTGCCGCGTTTCCGGGTCCAGTATGCGCTCGCGAAGCGTCTCGCCGAGCGCGAGCGCCTGGCGGAAGCGGAGGCCGTCCTGCGCGCGGCGGCGAAGAACGTCGGCGGGGCCCAACCGCTGCTCGCCCTCGCCGACATCCGCGTCGCCCATCGCGACCTGCCCGGGGCGGCGCAGGCCGTCCTCGAAGCGATTCGCAACGAGCTCGGCCGCGGGCCGGGCGACGCCGACTTCGATTGGAAGGCGATCCCGCCCGAGGCGCTCTTCGCCTTCGGCGACGTCTTCCTGTCGGCGGAGGATTTCGATCACGCACGCGAGATCGTCGCGGCCCTCGACGAGGACGCCTACTCGCTCCTGCTCGAGGCGCGTCTCGCCCTCGCGACGGGCGAGCCCGCCCGGGCGCTCGAGCTCTACGACCGCGCCTTCCGACTCTGGCCCGCGAACTCGGGTGCGCGCTATCTCGCCGGCGTCGCGGCGATGAAGCAGGGCGAGTTCGATCGGGCGATGGGCTACTACCAGGACGCCCTGCGCGCCGATCCCGAGTCCAACGACGCGGGCATCGTGCTCGCGCGGATGCAGATGGCCCAGGGCTATGCGGGAGCCGCCTTCGACACGCTCGACGTCTACCTGCGCAAGAGCCCGGACCATCCCCAGGCCCTGCGCGATTTTGCCGCGGCGGCGATGGCGGCCGGGCTGCCGGCCTACGCCGAGTCGGCACGGGCGCGCATGGCGACCGACGTCCAGTGGGCCGGCATCGCGCTCGCCGACCAGGCCCGCGATCTCGCCCGCGCTCGCGGCGCCGACGAGGCGCGCAAGTACCTCGAGTCTTCGAAGGGGCTCTTCGCCCCGGCGAACTACGAGGCGCTCTGGGCCTGGGCCGAAGCCCTGCGCGCCCTCGGTCGCTTCGACGACGCGGTCGCGCGCATCGAAGCGCTCCGGCGCGCGCATCCGGAGGAGAGCGGGCCGGCGCTGGCGTGGGCGCGGGTGCTCGCGGCGCGGGAGGACTGGGACGGGGCGAGGACGGTGCTCGAGCCGCTGGCGGACCGCGAGGCGGGCCTGCTCGCCGCGCAGGTCGATCTCGGCAAGGTCCTCTCCGCCCTCGGTCGCTTCGACGAGGCGGTCGAGCGCTTCGACCGCGCGGGTCGGCTCGATCCGCTCTCGGCGGAGGCGGCCTATCTCGCCTGCGTCGCCCTCGAGCGAAGCGGAAAGACGAAGCAGGCCCTCGAGCGTCTCGAGCGCCTCGTGATGCGACATCCCTGGCATGCGGCCGCCCTCGTCGAAGCGGCGCGTCTGCGCGTCGCTGCGGGCGAGCCGGGGGGGGCGACGCCGGTGCTGGCCCGGCAGGCGCTGCGCTTCCTCGGCTCGGCGCCGCCCGAGGTGATCCCCGAGCTCGCGAGCGTCTTCACCGAGCTCGGCGACGCGGAGACCGCAGCGGGCCTCCGCGCGCGCGTGGCACGGAACCCCGGATGAGCGGCGGACTCGATGCGGGACGGAAAGGACGACGCGTGAGGCGGAATCGATGGTCGCTCGAGCCGGGGGGGCCTTTTCTCGCCGTCATCGGCCGCTGTTTCGTCCCCTTCCTCTTCTCCGTCCTGGCCCTCACCTCGACCGGCTGCCGGGAAGCGCCGAGCGACGCCTTCGACACGCGCCAGGTCGGCACCCTCGAGGACGTCGCGGCGCTCGCTTCGCGCGACGATCTGAACGTCGTCTTCGTCCTGGTCGACACCCTGCGCGCCGATCGCATGGGGAGCTACGGCTACGAGCGGGCGACGACGCCGGTGCTCGACTATTTCGCCGGCCGCGGCCTGCGCTTCGCCGACCACCGCGCCCAGTCCTCCTGGACCAAGACCTCGATGGCCTCGCTCTGGACCGGCCTCCATCCCCAGCGCACGGACGTCCTCACCTACAACGACACCCTCGCCCCGGAAGCACGGCTCCCGGCCGAAATCTTCCAGGAGGCCGGCTACTTCACCGCCGGAATCTGGCGCAATGGCTGGGTCGCCCCGAATTTCGGCTTCCAGCAGGGCTTCGACTACTACGTCACCCCGAGCGCCCGGCTCGCGCCCCAGGCCCTGCGCCAGAAGCCGATCGCCGGTCGCATCGACGGCACCGACATCGACGCGATCTACACCGCCATCGAGTTCCTGCGCGCCAACCGCGATCGGCGTTTCTTCCTCTACATGCACCTGATGGACGTCCATCAGTACATCAGCACCGAGGAGACGGCGATCTTCGGACACACCTACTCCGACGCCTACGACAACGCCGTGCGCTGGACCGACGAGCAGATCGGCGAATTCATGGCGGAGCTCTTCCGCCTGTCGCTGCAGGACCGGACGCTCGTCGTCTTCGCGTCGGACCACGGCGAGGCGTTCGGCGAGCACGGCAGCGAGGGCCATGCCCGCGACGTCCACTACGAGGTCGTGGTGACGCCCTTCATCCTCTCGTTCCCGTTCAAGCTCGATCCGGGCATCGTCGTCGAGCAGCGGACCGAGAACGTCGACGTCTGGCCGACGGTGCTCGAGCTCGTCGGGCTTCCTTCGATGAAGGAAACTGACGGAAAGTCACGGGCCGGCTGGCTGACCGGCGATCGCACGGCCGATCCGACGCCGATCTCGATCAGTCATCTCGATCGCAGCTGGGGACAGCCGAAGATGGACCCGAATCCCGTCATCGGCGTGCAGGAAGGGGACTATCGCCTGCTGCACGACGCGAATCATCCCGAGAACGATCTGCTCTTCGAAGTCGGGAGCGACCCGCACGAACGCAGGAACGTCGCGACCGAAGCGCCCGACGCCCTTGCAAAGCTTCAAGATCGAGCAAAGCTGTATTTGCAGGGCAAGACGCCATGGGATGGCGGGGCGCCCGAGATCGAGCTCGACGACCTGAGTCTGCGCCAGCTTCGCGCCCTCGGATACTCGATCGACGAATGAACGGTCGGCAGACGGACGCCGGCGACGTGCAGGGATTTCGAGCGGCGCTTTCGGGAAACGTCGAGGATCTTCGAGGACGTTCGAGAGAGTCACCGGAGGAGACCGAGCCCGGTTCCAGTCCAGATACCCAGGGAGGTCCCAGTGTCGTTCGTCGCGCCCGTGACGAGCCGCAGCGTCGACATCCGGAGGCTCGACATCCGCAGACCCGGGTGGGTCCGGGTTTGGGCCGTTCTCGCGATGGCGACGTGGCTCGGTTTGCCTGCATCCGCTCAGGACGCCTCGCCCGGCGGCTCGTCCGGCTCGTCCGGCTCGAGCGGCGCCGATCCGTTCGCCGGCGTCGAGGAGATGGTGGTCGTCGGGACGGGCGCCGCCGCCCTGCTCCAGACCCAGGAAGTCTCCGCGATCAAGTTCGACGCGAACTATCTCCAGGCCCTCGGCGCCTCGGATCTCTCCGACATCTCCCAGTTCACGCCGAACCTCGAGATCCGTACGCCCTTTGCGGCCTCGAATCCGACGCTCTTCATCCGCGGCGTCGGCATTCGCGACTTCAACGCCAACTCCTCGTCGTCGGTCGCCGTCTACAACGACGAGATCTACATGAACTCCCCCGCCGGCCAGCTCGCGCAGCTCTTCGACGTCGAGAACGTCGACGTGCTGCGGGGACCGCAGACGACGATGTACGGGCGCAACTCCTCCGCAGGGACGATCCGCGTCGTCGCGAAGAAGCCGACGAGCACGCCCGGGGCGACCTTCCGGGCGACCTACGGCCGCTTCAATCAGGTCCAGCTCGAAGGCGCGGTCGAGAACGTGATCGTCCCCGACGTGATCTCGATGCGCAGCTCGTTCCGGACGAACGCGCGCGACGGCTTCGTGCGCAATCGCTGCGCCGATCCCGGGTTCAACACGAACCCCGGGCTGCCGATCACGCAGTCGCGGGCGCAACGCGTCTTCAATCAGTGCTTCAACACGCAGAACACGTCGGACATCCTCGTGCCCTTCGGTGGGCTCGGTTGGAACGTCGGGGAGGTGCCGCCGGTCAAGCAGTGGGTGAACGACCAGAGCAACTGGGGCGCGCGGACGCTGCTCCGTGCCCAGCAGGAGGTCGGCGAGGTCGGGCTCGACTTCATCCTCAACTTCCACGGCGGGCAGAATCGCGGAGACGCACGGCAGTTCCAGGTCGTCGGCGCCCAGCAGCGCGCCAACGAGATCAAGCCGAGCACCCGCACCGCCCTCGACGCGAACGGCTACGTCGACCCCGACAACCAGTTCGTCGTCCCCGGCACGGCGAACGTCAAGCTCCCGATCAACAGTCCCTTCGACGGCAATCCCTACGAGGGCGACTACAACAACGTCGAGAAGGAGAAGCTCGACCTCTTCGGGACGAGCCTCGTCGGCAAGCTCGACTACGGCGCCTTCTCACTGACGAGCGTGACCGGCTACGAATGGAACAAGCGCCACGTCGAGCTCAACCTCGACGGCAATCCCTATCTCGGCCTCGAGCCGGTGCTGGGCAACGAGGCCCGACAGGTCACGCAGGAGCTCCGCGTCGACTACGACGCGGACCAGGGCTTCCGCTGGCAGCTCGGCGGCATGTACCTCTACGAGGGCCTCCAGGTCGACAACCAGTTCGTCCTCGGCCTGACGAATCCGGTCATCCAGCAGGGCTACGGCTTCTTCACGCGGTACGGCACCGGCTGGCTCAATCTCGCGTGGGAGCCCGTCGAGGCGTTCAAGGTCGAAGGCGGGGCGCGCGTCAACTACGAGGACAAGGAGCTGAACCTCCGCAGCTTCAGATCCAATCTCGCCACCGGCGAACGCGTTTGCCAGGAGAGTCCGACCGATCTCAAGTTCTGCGATCAGACGGCCGTCGCGGCGACGAAGAAGGTCGGTGCGGCCGGCGATCTCAAGGGGACCTGGACGCCCGTCGAGGACGTGAGCTTCTATCTTCGTTATGCGAGGGGATGGAAGGGGCCGCACATCAACGGCGGCGTCGTCTTCCCGAACTCCCGGACCTCGAACGGCGACAACCTGACGACGCCGGTCGATCCCGAGGAGATCGACTCGGTCGAGCTCGGCATGAAGAGCATGCTCTGGGGCAAGCGGCTCACCGCGAACTGGGCGCTCTTCTACTACGACTACAACAACATCCAGATCTTCCGCCTCCTGAACGTGGGCGGCGGCGTCCCGGTCCAGCAGCTCGTCAACGCCGACGACGCGGACGTCCTCGGGTTCGAGGCCGAGTTCGACGTCAAGCCCTTCGAGGACTGGGGACCGCTGCTCCTCGACAAGCTCTGGATCCACGTGACGTTCGCCTGGCTCGACAGCAAGTACACCGATTTCGTCAACACCCAGACCGTCCAGCCCGAGACGGCGATCATCACGCTGACCGAGGACTTCTCCGGCAACCGCCTCATCAACTCGCCGGAGTACTCTTTCATCGGCTTCATCGCGTGGCCCCTCGGCGGGGACTGGGGGGCGGTGATTCCCCGGCTCGACTGGACCTTCAAGGACAAGGTCTACTTCGACGTCTCGAATTCGAATCTCTTGAAGCAGGATCCCCTCTGGCTCCTCAACTTCCGGCTGACCTACAAGGCGCCGACCGAGAACTTCGAGCTCTCCGCCTGGGTCGAGAACCTGACCGATCAGGCCTACACGGTCGACGTCTTCAATCTCGCCCGCCTGCGACAGTCCATTCTTCACGCCGTCGGGGATCCCCGGACCTACGGCGTCACGGCCACGGTGAAGTTCTAGATGCAATCTCCGACGCTCCGCCCGCTCCGTTCTTCGATGCTGCTCGCCCTGCTCTGGCTCGGGCTTTCGGCCTGCTCGCCGCCGGGCTCGCAGGGCGGCGCCGGCTCGGCCGATGGGGCGGCCGCAGGGCCGCTCGACGCCGGGGCGATGAAGCAGGCCGTCGCCGAGGCGCTCGTCCTCCCGGATACCCTCGATCGGCTCTCCGCGATCTGCGCGCTCATGGAGCGGGTCGACGCGGAGAACGTCGAGGGGGCGAGAGATGCCTACGACGCCGCGGTCGAGGGGCTCGATCGCGACGAGGTCCGGGTCTTCGCGAACGCCTGGGCCCGCATCGATGCCCGGGCCGCCCTCGACTGGTTCACCCACTGGCGCGCGCCGATGGTCGGTCAGAGCGCGATCTCCGAGGTCGTCCACTACTGGACCCGCCACGGCGGCGCCGACGAAGCCCGCGCGTTCGCGTTGGCGTCGCTCGGGCCGGAGGGGCCGGAGTCCGGGACCGTCCGCAATCTGATCGTCGATGCGACCGCTGCGGGTCTGGCGTCGGCCGGGCGACACGAGGCGCTGACGAAGCTCCTCGAGGACCTGCCGTCGGGCCAGGAGCGCAGCTGGGTGATCACCCAGGCGATGATCGAGTTCTACCGCAGCGGCATGCCGAAGCTGCGGGCCTGGGTCGATTCGATTCCGTGGGAGGCGAAGAACGACCTGAAGCGGGACGCGCTGCACTCGGCGCTGGTGAGCCTCGCCCACTACGATCCGGCCGCGGCCTTCGCCTGGTACGAGGAGGTCGAGCCGAAGCTCGCGCTCGGGGCCTATCTCGACGGGATCGCCGAGGCGGCCGGTGCGCGCGATCCGCTCGCGACGATCGAATGGCTCCGCGGCCGCAAGGACAGCGCCGGCCGCCATCTCGGGCTGCGCTCGGCCGCCTATCATTATCTCAAGTCCGACGGCAAGGCGGCCTCGGCCTGGATCCGGGCGCATCTGGACGATCCCGCGATCGACGCTTCGATGCGGTTCCCGCTCACGCAGTACCTCATCTCGGTGGACATCCACGAGGCTCTTCCGCTCGCGGAGAAGATCGAGGCGCCGGGCGAGAAGATCGCCGCGCTGAAGCAGATCCTCGCGATGTGGTCGCGCAAGGATCATCCTGCGGTCGAGCGCTACATGGCCGAAGTCGGCGTTCCGAACGAGGTCGAGCAGGCCGTGCTCGGACTGCATGCCATCCGTCAGCAGCAGCGCGAGGTGAAGAAGGCCGGGAGCGAGGGGCCGAAGCCGTGATGGAAAGAGCGTTTCCGTTCGCCGAACGCGCGTTCGCGGTCGCCCTGGTCGTCGCCCTCACGAGCGCGGCGGCGTGGACCGCCCGCGCCGAAGAGCCCTACGTCGATGCACCGCTCGCCGACGAGAGCGCCGACCTCCCCGTCGGCCCCGGCTGGGAGCCCCAGCTCACCCTCGGCTTCGGCGTCCTGACCCAGCCCCACAAGGGCGAGGCCGTCGTCCCAACCGAGACGGGCACGACGACCCTCTCCGACAGCGGCGACTCGCTCATCTCGCAACATTTCAAGTTCGGCCTCGAGCTCCTGACCCCCGTCGAGCTCGCGATTCCGACGCGGCCCCGACTCGTGCTGCGCAGCAGCCTCAACGTGCCGATCTCGCGCGGGCTCATCTCGGATCGTGAAGACGTCCAGTACGACACGGGCACGCCGGGCTTCGACGACAACTGCCCGTCCACCGTCGGCAATCCGCCGGGTCCGACCGCGACCTGCTCGATCCGCCTGCGCAATCGGACCTCGGTCGATTACATCTGGACCGCCGGGCTCGGCGTGGACTTCACGCTCCCCTTCGACCAGCAGCAGTTCCACTTCATGCAGGGCTTCGAGTACATCGGCATGGCGGCCCAGGCGGAGGGGACCTACCTGCGCCGCACGAGCCCCCGCAGCAGCACCACGGAGTCCGAGGCCGAGTACATCGACGTGAAGGGCGACCGCGAGCTCTACCACGGCATCAGCATCACGGAGACCTTCTCCGTCGACGCCTACCAGCAGGGCCCGCTGCGCTTCGGCTTCTTTCTGGAGGGCCGCATGTCCTGGTTCGCCACCGACCGCGACATGTCCGCCTCGGGGAGCTCCCCCCGCGGTACCTTCCAGTTCGTCTCGAGCCTGAACGATCCCGAGCCGATCCAGTATCAGGTGCTCGGCGGCGTCTCGGTCCGCTTCGACCCGCGGCTCCGATAGTCGACGCGGCTCATTCGTAGCGTGCGTCGGGGTAGAGCCACGCGACGGCGAGTCGGAAGCAGGGTCGGAAGACGTGGCCCGCGAAATTCCAGACCGCGAGCAAGGCGACGATCGCGACGATCGGCTGCCGACAGAGAGACTGATAGGCCTCGGCCCAGCTCGGGGGCAGCACGAGGCCGATGGCGCCGCTGCCGTCGAGGGGCGGCACCGGCAGCATGTTCAGCACGAAGAGCAGCAGGTTCATCGAGAAGAAGATCGAGAGCAGCATCGCCGCCGCGGCCGCGAGACCGCCCGGGTCGCCGGCGGCCGCGGTCACCGACGTGAAGTTCAGGCCGTCCGGGGCCATGAACTGGCCCCCGGCGACGCCGATCCGGATCGCAGCGAAGGCGAGCAGGGTCATCGCGAAGTTGGCGCCGGGGCCCGCGAGCGCCATCCAGGCCGCGCGCCGCGGATGGCGCATCGCCCAGCTCGGATCGTAGGGCGCGCTCGCGTAGCCGATCGGAAACCCGTTGAGCGCGACCGTCAGGATCGGCAGGATCACCATGCCGAAGGGCTCGCGCTTCATGTGGGGCAGCGGGTCGAGGGAGACCTGACCGCCGGCGTAGGCCGTGAGATCGCCCCCCTTCATGGCGACCCACGCGTGGGCGGCCTCGTGGACCGTCACGGCGAAGACGAAGACGGCATAGAAGGCGATGGCTTCGACGGGATCGTTCAAGCGAAGAGACTCCTCATGGTTTCGAGCTCCCGCTCCGGATCAGGCTCGGTCCACCCTGGGAGCGGGTCTCCATCAGACTGAGATTGCGCTCGGCCGAACCGAAGCCGGCGTCGAGCTCGAGCGCGCGATGATAGGCCTCGCGCGCGTCGTCGATGCGCCCGAGCCTTCGGTAGACGATGCCGAGGTTGTTCCACGCGCGTCCGAGATCGGGCTGGATGCGGGTCGCGAGCTCGAAGCCCTCGAGGGCGGCCTGCCAGTCCTCGTCGCTCGACGCGCGATCCGGATTCATGACGCGTTGGCCGGCGAGATTGTTGATCAGGTGGGCGTAGGCGGTCAGGTCGTCGATGGCCCGGATGTCGTATTGATCGTTCTTGATCAGGCCGGTGAAGTCGACGTACATCTGGACGGTCTTCGCGACGATCAAGACGATCATGTGGTCCGACAGCGCCCTCACGTCCTCGAATTGTTGCGTCTCGGGCGTCCGTGGTCGTGCCTCGGCGTAGTAGATCGGCCATCCGACTCCCCGTCCCAGGCCGACGAGGACGCTCGCCAGCGCAAAACAATTGCCTCGTCGCAGCTCGAGCGTCCGCGCCGCATTGGCCGTGACGGACCAGTCGTAGACGATGCCGAGCCCCTTCGGCTCGGGCTCCGTCAGGAACTGGACCAGCGCCTCGACGCGAGGGGGACCGAGCGGGGCCTTCTCGATGGCGGCCAGCGCGCGTTTCACCGTCTTCGGGTCGACTTCGAAGGGCGGGGCCGACAGGGAAGCGGGGAGCTCCGCGATGCGACTCTCCAGAGCCAGGCGAAATTCATCGGGTGCGTAGAGGAGCTGACGTTCCTTCGGAGGCATCGTGGAACACGAAACGAACACCGCGAGCGACGCGCAGAGGGCGACGAGAAGGTGCCCCGACACGCGGCGGTGGTGGATCGGACTGCGCTGCATTGGCCTGGCCGAGCCTCCCACTCGGAGCTTCGCCGCCGGGATGACCACCGGTGTCGGGAATATCCTTTGACTCGAGTTCTCGCAGTGTAGTAGAACGATGCCATCCGTCCCCGCATCGGTCGTCGCCGATCGTGGGGCTCACCACTCTGGGAAGGGGGTTTCGGATGAACGGCGCCCGTACGCTCGAAGATCGATTCCGGTCGGATGCGTTTGATTTCGGAAGACGAAGGGGAGCAGTCGGGGCTTCGATTCGTCCGGGCAGGAGGCGCAGCGCGAGCGCGACGGCCCTGATGGCGGGACTCGGCTGTCTTCTCGCCTCGCTGGACGCCTCGGCGCTCTCCTTCACGAACCTGATCGTGTTCGGGGACAGCATCGTCGATCAAGGCAATACCCAGGCCGTGGCCGTCGGAAACGGCTTTCCTGATCCGGCTCCTGCGTCGCTCGGTTATTTCGGGGGTCGCTTCACGAACGGGCTCAACCCGGCGGACGTGCTCAATCACGAGATCGAAGGCAGCAATTCGGTCGGTGCGCTCGTGGGCGGCGACAACTTCGCCTTCGGCGGGGCGCGTGCCCGCGACGACGGCGACTTCCTGCCGGACCTCCAGGCCCAGACCCAGATCTATCTGCTCCGGCAGGCGGGAGCACCGATCGATCCGAATACGTTGATCATGATCAACGTCGGCGGCAACGACGTCCGGGACATCATCATCGACAATCTCTCCGGGACGGCGCGCCAGGCCGTGATCGACGGGGCCGCGAACGCCGTCGCGTCGGCCATCGATGCCCTGGCGCTGGCCGGCGCCCAGAATTTCCTGTTCGTGGGCGTCGGCAACGTCGGCGGGATTCCCGAGGTGGGCGCTTTCGGAGCGCCGATTGCCGCGGTCGGTCGCCAGGCATCTCTCGACATGAACGCGGCGATCCAGGCCGTCCTGCCCGCGAACGCGATCTTCTTCGACACGATCGCCTGGTCGGACCAGCTGCTCGCGAATCCAGCGCTCTTCGGACTGCCCGCCGATCTGAATACGACGACGGCGTGTCTGCTCGCCGGGGCGGCTCCGCCGGCCGGGGCGCCGACCTGCGATGGCTACGCGTTCTTCGACACGGTGCACCCGACGACGCAGGTCCTCCAGGTGCTCGGCCAGGAGCTCGTCGCGGTCGTGCCGGAGCCCGGGACATCGGTCTTGATCCTCGGTGGACTCGCCGCCCTCGCGTCGGGGCGGCCGCGGCGTGGGGATTGAACGAACGACGAGCAGAGGGGAGCGGGGCCGAGCGCAGCGAACGGGTCACGTCCTGCGCGGCGTGCTCATGGGACTCGCAGCCCTGGCGCTGCTGCTCGGCGCCGTCGCGGCGTTCCTCTTCGGGACGTCGACGCCGCCGCCCGTCGACCCGGCCTGGGCGGTGGCGGCGAGCGCCGACGTTCCGCCCGGCTCGCTGACGGTCCGCTTCACGGGGACCTCGACGCTGCTCTTCTCGGACGGCGAGACGGCGTGGATGGTCGACGGGTGGTTCTCGCGCTTCGGGGCGCGCCAGCTCTACCGGGGGAAGATCGCGCCGGATGGGGAGGCGATCGCGCGCGGGCTCGAGCGCAACGGGATCGGCGGCGAAGGGGGCGGGCGGCTCGCGGCCGTCATCCCCGTCCACTCGCATTTCGACCACGCGATGGACGCGCCCGAGGTCGCGAAGCGGACGGGGGCGATCCTGCTCGGCTCGCCCTCGACGGCGAACATCGGCCGGGGCTGGGGGCTTCCCGAGTCCCAGATCCGGATCGCGCGGAGTCGCGAGCCGGAGCGCTTCGGGCGCTTCGAGATCACGCTCGTGGAGACGCGCCACTTCGAGTTCCCGGATCCGGCGGTGCGCGCACAGGCCCTCGAGAGGCCGGAGATCGAGGCGCCCCTCGTCCCGCCGGTCGCGGCCTTCGACTATCGCCTCGGCACGCCGTATGCGATCCACGTCCGTCATCCCCTCGGCACGTTCCTGATCCAGGGCAGCGCCGGCTACGTCGAAGGCGGGCTCGCGGGCTACGACGCCGAGCTCGTCTTCCTCGGGATCGGCGGGCTCGGCACGCAGACGGCGGACTATCGCGAGACCTACTGGCGGGAGACCGTCGTCGCGACGGGGGCGCGCCGCGTGATCCCGGTCCACTGGGACAGCTTGATGGGGCCGATCGAGGGGCCCTTCGTCGGCGAGGTGAGGGCGGCGTCCCTGCTCTCGAGCGACGGGGACCGCACGCTCGCCTTCCTGAAGCAGAAGCTCGCTGAGACGCCGGGACTCCGGATCGCGACGCTTCCGCGCTACGACGAGGTCGTGCTGTTTCCGGGGATGGGGGCCGGGATGGCGGAAGCGCCGGCCGACGTGCCGCCGCCGGCCCCGTAGACGGCAGCGGCTTGAGCCCGTTCGGTCAGTCGCCGTAGCCGGGCGGTCGTCCCGCCATCCAGAGCTCGCCCCAGTGCTGGTGGCCGCCGTCGACGACGAGGACTTCGCCGGTGATGAACTTGCCGGAGTCGGCGGAGAGATAGGCACAGGCCTCCGCGATGTCCTGGACGTCGCCGAGGCGGCGGAGCGGGTTGCTCCGCGCGAGGGCGCTGCGCGCCTCCTCCGAGTAGACCGCGAGCCCCTCCGTCGCGATCGGACCGGGGAGCACGCAGTTGATGCGGATCCCGTCCGGGGCCCACTCGACGGCGAGGTTCTGGGCGAGGTGGGCCACGGCGGCGCGGGCGGCGACGGTATGGGCGAGGCCGTACATGCCGCGGCGATAGGGCGCGACGACGTTCACGATCGAGCCCGCCGTCGCGCGCCGCTTCCAGAAGCGCGCCGCGCGCTGCATCATCGTCCAGGTCCCGTTCAGGTTCGTGTCGACGACGGCGCGCCAGCCCTTGTCGGAGAGATCGATCGAGGCCTGGGGATACTGGCCGCCGGCGTTGTTGACGACGACATCGAGGCCGGGCGCCTCCGCTTCGATGCGCGCGAAGAGCGCGTCGACCTGCTCGGGCTCGCGGATGTTGGTCGGGATCGCGAGCGCGGTCGTGCCGACCCGCTCGAGCAGGCGTCGGGTCGCCTCGAGCTTCTCCCCGCTGCGACCGCAGAGGACGACCCGCCCGCCCAGCCGGCCGAACAGGCAGGCGATCGCCTTCCCGATCCCCGTCCCCGCCCCCGAGACCAGGATCGTCCGCCCCGCGAAGAGATCCGCCCGGTACACCGTCGGCAGCGCGAGCAGCGCGTCGTCGGAGAGCGGGGCCGCGCCTGTGGCGACCCCCGCATTCGCGTCCGGGTTCGGATGCGAAGCTGCGCGCGGATCCGGGGCCGCGGGCTCGTCGGCGCTCACAGCCGGAGAACCCCGTAGCTCGGCCGCTCGATCGGCGTGTTCAGCGCCGCGGACAGCGCGATGCCGAGGGCGTTGCGCGTGTCGACCGGATCGATGATGCCGTCGTCCCAGAGCTGCGAGGTCGCGTAGTAGGCGCTCGACTCGCGCTCGTACGACTCGAGGACGGGGCGCCGGATCGCGTCGAGCTCAGCCTCCGTGAGCGTCTTCCCTGCGCGCTCGAGCTGGCGGACCTTGACGTCGCCCAGCGTGTTCGCGGCCTGCTCGGCGCCCATGATCCCGATCTGGTGGTTCGGCCAGCTGAAGACGAAGCGCCCGTCGTAGGCGCGACCGCACATGCCGTAGTTGCCCGCGCCGAAGGAGCCGTTGACCATCACCGTCAACTTCGGCACGACGCTGCAAGACTGGGCCATGATGAACTTCGCGCCGTCCTTGCAGATCCCGCGCGCCTCGTACTCGCGGCCGACCATGAAGCCCGTGATGTTCTGCAGGAAGACCAGCGGCGTGCGGTTCTGGTTGCAGAGCTCGATGAAATGCGCGCCCTTCAGCGACGAGTCGTTGAAGAGGACGCCGTTGTTGCCGAGGATCCCGACCTTCTGGCCCCAGATCCAGGCGTAGCCGCAGACGAGGGTCGTGCCGTAGTCGGGCTGATATTCGTGGAAGAGGCTGCCGTCGACGATGCGGGCGATGACCTCGCGCATGTCGAACTGGATCTTGATGTCGTCGGGGATGATCCCGTAGAGCTCCTCGGGATCGTAGGCGGGGGGCTCGGGCTCGCGGCGCTCGATCCGCGCCTTCTCGCCCCGGGTCCACTGGGCGACGATCTCGCGGCCGAGCAGGATCGCCTCGTCCTCGGAGTCGACGGCGTAGTCGGCGACGCCGGAGATCCGGGTGTGGACGTCGGCGCCGCCCAGCGTGTTCGCGTCGACGATCTCGCCGGTCGCCGCCTTCACGAGGGGCGGGCCGCCGAGGAAGATGCCGCCGTTGCCGCGCAGGATGACCGAGTAGTCGGAGAGCGACGGGATGTAGGCACCGCCGGCGGTGCAGTGGCCGAAGACCAGCGAGAGCTGGGGGACGCCCATCTGAGACAGGATCGACTGATTGCGGAAGATGCGGCCCGCCGAGACTCGGTCTGCAAAGAGCTGCGCCTGGAGCGGCAGGAATCCGCCCGCGCTGTCGCACATGTGGACGACCGGCAGCCGGTTCTCGATCGCGATGTCGAGGGCGCGCACGTTCTTCTTGACCGTGAGCGGATACCAGGCGCCGCCCTTGATCGACGGGTCGTCGGCGCGCACGAGCACCTCGCGGCCCGAGACGACGCCGATCCCGACGACGACCGAGGCGCTCTTCGCGTCGCCGTCGTACTCGCCGTTGGCGGCGAGGGAGGAGAGCTCGAGGAAGGGAGTCCCGGGATCGAGCAGCCGCTCGATGCGGTCGCGGACGAAGAGCTTGCCGTGATGGGCGAGGCGGTCGAGGTCGCGTTGCGGGCGTTCGAAGCGCGCGTCCTGCTGGCGGCGCCGGAACGCCTCGAGGCGCGCGAGGTTCGCGGCGCGGAAGCGGCGATAGGTCTCGCTCTGGCGGTCGATCCGGCTCTCGATGCGGCGCATCATCGCTTGCGTCCCTTCTTCGGGGCGGCGGGCTTCGCCCGGCCGGGGCTGGTCGATCCGGGCTTCTTCGGCCCGTCGACTCCGCCGGGGCTTCCGCCCGCGTCGAGGGCTCGAGGCGGACGAGGGGCGCGCCCTGGTCGAAGTTCTCGCCCGCCGCGACGCAGAGCGCGGCGACCCGGGCCGGATGGCTCGCGGTGATCGCGGTCTGGAGCTTCATGCTCTCGATCGTGAGCAGCAGCGTCCCGGTCTCGACGGTGTTGCCGACGGAGACTGCGACGGAGACGACGACGCCGGGCATCGGGGCGCGGATCTCCTCGGCGCCGCCGGCGCGCTTCGCCTGCTCGCGCAGGCGGTCGAGGGCGTTCCAGGCTTCGACGCGATGGGTGCGGCCGCGCCAGTGGATGAAGTGGACGTCGTGCTTCGTCGCGAGGAAGAGCCGCTCGCGTAGGCCGTCGACGGTCAGGAAGAATTCGCCCGGCTTCGGACCCGGCTCGGAGAGCGGCGCGCAGGTGGCGGCCCTCGATCTCGAGCTCGAGACCGCGCGTGCCCGTCGCGAGCCGAGCGCCCCCGTGGCGGGGGAGCACGCGCGCGTCGCGGTCTTCGAGGGTGAAGTCGGTGCCCACGTCGCTCCTCAGTTGCGCCAGGCGCCGATGGAGGCATGGGGCTCGGGGACGGCCGCCACGCGTTCGTTGAAGTCGCGATCCGCGAGCGCCGCGGCGGCGAGCACGATCCGTCGCTCGTCCTCCCCGAGCGCCCGGCGCGCGAGATCCGCGGCATGGGCCGGGATGAAGCCCGTCTCGACCCGTCCCGCCCGGAAGTCGGGATGCGTGAGGACGCGCGCCAGGAAGTCCGCGTTCGTCGTGCAGCCGAGGACGACGGTCTCGCGCAGCGCGCGGATCGCGAGCTCGATCGCGGACGCGCGGTCCTCGGCGTGGACGATCAGCTTGGCGAGCATCGGATCGAAGGCCGTCGTGATCCGCTGGCCCTGCTCGATGCCGCCGTCGAAGCGGATGCCGGGCCCTTCCGCGGGCCGGAAGACGAGCAGCTCGCCCACCGCCGGCCGAAAGTCGTGATCCGCGTCCTCCGCACACAGTCGGCACTCGATCGCCACCCCCTTCGCCGCGATCGACTCCTGCCGAATTCGCAGCTTCTCGCCCATCACGACGCGCAGCTGCTGTTCGACGAGATCGATCCCGGTCACCTGCTCGGTCACGGGATGCTCGACCTGCAGGCGCGTGTTCATCTCGAGGAAGTAGAACTCGCCGGTCGGGGCGAGCACGAACTCGACGGTCCCCGCGTTCTGATAGTCGGCGGCCCGCGCGATCCGCACGGCGGTCTCGCAGATCGCGCGCCGCAGCTCGGGGGCGAGGCCGGGCGCGGGGGTCTCCTCGATGAGCTTCTGGAAGCGGCGCTGGATCGAGCAGTCGCGCTCGCCGAGATGCAGGACCTGGCCGTGGGCGTCGGCGAGGATCTGGACCTCGACGTGGCGCGGGGACTCGACATAGCGCTCCGCGTAGATCCGATCGTCCTTGAAATAACGACCCGCCGCGGAGCGGGCGAGGGCGATCGCCGGGGCGAGCTCCTGCTTCGTCCGGACGATCTGCATGCCCTTGCCGCCGCCGCCGGCCGAGGCCTTGATCAGCAGGGGGAAGCCGATCTTCGCCGCCCGGACGGCGAAAGTCTTCGGGTCGTCGGCCTCGGTCGCCGACGGCGTGAGCGGGACCCCGAGACCGGCCACGAAGCGGCGCGACTCGATCTTGTCGCCCAGCAGCCGCATCGACGCAGGCGTTGGTCCGATGAAGCGCAGGCCCGCCGCTCCGACCGCCGCGGCGAAGTCGGCGTTCTCCGAGAGGAAGCCGTAGCCGGGATGGATCGCGTCGGCGCCGATCCGCTTCGCGACGGCGATCGTCTGGGCTCCGTCGAGATGGGCCGCGACGGGCGTCGGGCCGTCGATCGGGCAGACCTCGTCGACGGCGCGGGCCGCGGGGCTCTTCGCGTCCTCGGCGTGGGCGACCAGCGCGGAGGCGATCCCGAGGCGCGCGAGGGTCTTCGCGATGCGGAGGGCGATCTCGCCGCGATTCGCGATCAATACCTTCCTGAGTCCCGGAATCTGGCTCATCACGTCCCGTCCGGCGCTAGCGGCCGCTGAAGCTCGGGCTCCGCTTCTCGCGGAAGGCGCGGAAGCCTTCGCGAGCGTCTTCGGTCCGCGCCATGTTGGGCAGCATCAGGCCGGCGTACTCGAAGGCCTGGGCGAGGGTCATGTGCTCGATCGCCCGCAGCCCTCGCTTGCCGAGGCGGATCGCGGTCGGCGAGCGCGTCGCGATCTGCGCGAGCAGCGCGTCGAGCTCGCGGTCGAGGTCCGCGGCCGGGACGACGCGATTGACGAGCTCCGCCTCGAGCGCTTCGGCCGCCGTGAAGCGCGCCCCCGTGATGCACCACTCGAGCAGCCGCCGCCGCGGCATCGCGCGCAGCAGATAGGGCAGGATCATCATCGGGAAGAGCCCGACCCCGGACTCGGGGACGCCGAAGGTCGCCGTCTCGACCGCGATCGCGAGGTCGCAGGCGCACATCAGTCCGAGCCCGCCCGCGAGCGCGTGGCCGTTCACCCGGGCGATCGTCGGCAGCCCGCACTGCTCGAAGGTCCGGAACAGGTCGAGGATCGCGTTGTCGAGGCGTGCCGGATCGCTCTCGAAGGGCGAGTCGTCGGGCCCGGCCTGGAGATCGCCGCCGGCGCAGAAGGCCTTGTCGCCCGCGCCCGTCAGCACGACGGCTCGGATCCCGGGCTGCGCCTCCGCTGCGCGAAGTCCATCGGCGATCCCGCGCGCCACGTCGTCGTTGATCGCGTTGCGGCGCTCGGCGCGGTCGATCGTGATCCAGTAGACCGGGCCCCGGGACTCGCAGCGGACGGGGGCGGCGGCGGGCGAGGGCTTGCTCGGGGGCTTGCTCGGGGGATTGATGGTGGCCTTGCTGCGAGAGCGGGTCGCGTTCGCGACGCCCGCCTTGCGGGGCGAGCGACCCTCCGAGCGCGCCTTCTTCCGACCTCGTTGCTCCGCGGCCACTCGGCTCTCCTCGATGCGGAGCTACGCTCCGAGAAAAAGCAGGTCCTGTCAAGCCATCGGGGCGAGCGGCCGCGCGACGAGCGGTCGCCTGTGCGGCGTGACCGGGCCCGGACCCGCGAGAGCGGACCCGACTCCAGGGAGACATCGGACATGGCGGGCGATTTTCGACTGAGCGAGGACCGCGTGGCCCTGCTCGACGCGGCCGATCGCTACGCGCGCGAGAAGCTCGCCCCGCTCGCGCGCCGGATGGACGACGAGGAGTGGTGGCCGGACGCCGAGTTCCGGGCGCTCGGGCGCGAGGGCTATCTCGGGATCACGGTCCCCGCCGCCCTCGGCGGCGCCGATCTCGACCTCTTCGCGAGCGGCCTCGTGCTCCAGGCCTTCGCGCGCTGGAACCACGCGCTCGCCCTCTCCTGGGTCGCCCACGAGAACCTCTGCATGAACAACATCCTGCGCTCGGGGACGCCCGCGCAGGTCGAGCGTTTCGTGCCGCCCCTCTGCGACGGCCGCGCGATCGGTTGCCTCGGTCTGACGGAGCCCGGGGCCGGCTCCGACGCGCTCGGCTCGATGGCGACGCGCGCCGTCCGCGACGGCGACGACTACGTCGTCCACGGCCGCAAGCTCTACATCACGAACGGCCCCGTCGCCGACCTCTGTCTGCTCTACGCGCGCACCGACCCGAGCCGCGGGACCCGCGGCATCACGGCCTTCGTCGTCGACATGAAGTCGAAGGGCGTCACCGTCACCCAGAAGCTCGAGAAGATGGGCTTCCGGGGCTCCCAGACGGCGGAGCTCGCCTTCGACGATTGCAGGATCCCGGCGGCGAACGTGCTCGGGAAGGAGAACGAAGGGGTCAAGTGCATCATGAGCGGCCTCGACCTCGAGCGGGCGATGATCTCGCCGATCTGCCTCGGGGTCGCGGAGCGTGCGCTCGCCCTCTCGATCGCCCATGCCAAGGCCCGCGTCCAGTTCGGCGAGCCGATCGCGAACTTCCAGATGATCCAGTCGCGGCTCGCCGACATGTCGACGCTCGTCGAGACGATGCGCGCCTACAACTACTACTGCCTCGCGACGATGAACGACCTCCCGCCCGGCGAGGGCGGCCGCGGCGAGGTCCACCGCATCTCGGCGACCTCCGTGATGTACTGCGCGGACGCGATGAACCGGGTCCTCGACCATGCGGTCCAGGTTCACGGCGGGGCGGGGTACGTCTGGGAGACGGAGATGAACCGGCTCTACCGGTCGACGAAGCTGCTCGAGATCGGGGCGGGGACGACGGAGGTGCGGAAGCTCATCATCGCGAAGGAGCTGCTCGCGTAGCGAGCGCGGCGGATCGGAGCCGGAACGCTGTGCCAGGCGCCCCGGTCGGACGCGACCTGGCGCTCGGGCTTCGCACGGCACGCGTCGAGGGGCCGGTCGGCTGAGTTGAACGCCGTGCTGCGCGTGCCGCTCTCAATCTCGCACCAGGCCGCGTCCGGCCGGGACGCTCGATGCGTCGCGCTGGGACGATGCTGCGCGCTGCCTTGCTCTTGATCGACGATTGCGATGTCGAGGTGTTTCTGAGCTCGCTGGATTTCAGCAGCGCGACAGGATTGCTCCGCTCATTCCGGCCGACAGGAGCACGTTCTCGACGTTCTTCACCTGATTGGTCGCCGTGCCCCGGATCTGGCGGACGGCTTCGGTGACGAGATTCATGCCGTGGATGTAGGCCTCGCCGATCAGGCCGCCGTTCGGGGAGAGGGAGACGGTGCGGTTCAGGTCGCAGTGGCCTTCGGCGACGAAGGCGGCGGCCTCGCCGGGCTTGCAGAAGCCCATCGCCTCGAGATGCCAGAAGACGGCGATCGTGAAATGGTCGTAGAGCATGCCGACCTGGATGTCCCGGGGCGTGAGGCCCGTGCGCCCCTAGAGCTCTTTCGCGCACTGGACGCCGCTGTCGAAGACCGTGAGATCCTTGTGGTAGAAGTTCGTCACGGTCTCGGTGTCGAAGGGAATCGACTGCGTCGCGTGGGCGATCAACGCGGGCTTCTGGCGCAGGTCGCGGGCGCGCTCCTCGGTCGTGATCACGAGGGCGACGCCGCCGTCGGACTCCTGGCAGCAATCGAGCAGCCGGAAGACGGGCTCGACGATCCAGCGCGAGCTCTGGTGGTCCTCGATCGTGATCGGCTTCTGGTAGTACCAGGCGAGCGGGTTCGTCGCGGCGTTCTTGCGCTGGAGGACCGAGATGGGCGCGAAGTCGGCGTTCGTGAGCCCGTAGCGCGCCATGTAGCGCTGGGCCTGGATGCCGGTCCAGGCCGCGGGCGTCGCCGCACCGAAGGGCATGCTCCACTCGAGGAATCCCGAGCCCGAGCCCTTGTTGTTCGAGTTGGGCGCCATGTGGGCGATGCCGAAGCGGGCCTCGGAGCGCTCGTTCATGGCGCGCAGGCAGACGAACGTGTTGCAGAGGCCGGATTCGACCGCCGCCATGCCGTGGGCGATCGTCGCCATCGAGCCGCCGCCGCCGTGGGGCGTCCGCGACGAGAAGCGCAGCGTCTCGATCCCCATCGAGCGGATGATGTCGACGTCCTCGTTGTTGTCGATCGTGAAGGTCGAGAAGCCGTCGACGTCGGACGGCGCGAGGCCCGCGTCGTCGAGGGCGAGCTTGATCGCCTCGCACGAGAGCTGGAGCTCGCTGCGCCCCGAGTTCTTCGAGAACTCCGTCTGCCCGATCCCCGCGATCACCGCCTTGTTCCGCTTCACGATCGCGCTCCCTTCGACCCGGCCTTCGCGTCGCGCGCCGGTCGGAAGACCGGCACCTGCTTGTCCCCCGCCGTCGGCACGAAGAAGACCTCGACCGGCATCCCGATCCGCACGTCCTCCTTCTCGCACTCGTAGAGGTTCGAGAAGATCCGGATCCCCTCCTCGAGGTCGACGAGCACGCAGGTCAGCGGGTAGTCGAACATCGGGATCATCGGATGGACGGGATGGATGAACGCATGGATCGTTCCGCGCCCCGAGAGCCGGACCTCCTCGCGCTCGACCGACTGGCAGTTCGGGCACATCGGCCGCGGCGGATGCCGGAACAGCTTGCAGGCCGCACAGCGCTGTCCCATCAGCTCGCCCCGCGCCGCGCCGTCCCAGAAGAACGCGCTGTCGCGCCCGGGAAGCGGCTGCGGCCGCGGCATCGTCGCCGGGACGTTCGCCGGGATCGTCGCCTTCACGTTCGTCGTCATTTCTTCTCCCAGGGCGAGGCGACGGGCTTCGCCCCCGTCTTCGCCAGCGTCGGGTTCACCGTCTCGTCCCCCACGACCCCCGCCTCGAAGAGCGCGCCCGCCTCGGCCTCCGAATAGCCGAGCGAAGCGAGGATCTCGCGCGAATGCTCGCCCACCATCATCGGCGGTCCCTGGACCGCGGAGGGCGTGTCCGAGAAGTGGAAGGCGAGGCCGGGCTGGCCCATCTCGCCGATGATCCGGTGCTGGTACTTGGCGACGTAGCCGTCGCGGATCAGCTGGGGCGTGCGCCAGAGCTCGCGGCTCGCGTTCTCCCCCGAGATCTCGCAGGGCACGCCCGCGGCGTCGAGCTTCGCGAAGAGGGCGGCGGCGGGCTCGGTCGCGAAGCGGTGCTCGAGGAGCTTCGCGACGTCCTCGTCGGCGCCGGCCCGGGCGGCGGCCGTCGCATAACGACCGCCCGAGGCGAGCTCGGGAAGGCCCATGGCCTTCGCGAGGGCGTGCCAATGGGCATCCGTCACGAGCGAGAGGCAGAGCCACTCGTCGCGGGTCGGATAGAGGCGCACGCCGGCGGAGAAGCCCGTCTGCATCGCGTCGAGCAGCGGGCGCTCGATCCGGCTGCCGTCGGGCCGCGCGGCGGCGTAGCTCGTGTTGAACATCTGGGCGTTCACGATCGCGGTCTCGCAGAACTGGCCCCGGCCCGTCTTCTCGCGCTCGTAGAGCGCCTGGCAGATCGCGATCGCGGCGAGGAAACCGTTGCCCGTGTCGCCCATGTTGGTCAGCGACCAGATCGGGCGGCCACCCCGGGCGCAGCCGCCATCCTCCCACTCGACGCCGGCGAGACACGCGCCGGTCTGGTCGTTGCCGGGAAGCTCGAGGCGCGGACCGCGCTCGAAGCCGCGGGTATGGCAGTAGACGATGCGCGGGAAGCGGTCCTTCAGCGATTCGTAGTCGATGCCGAGCTTGATCGCCGCGCGGTAGCGCATGTTGTGCATGACGACGTCGGCCGACCCGAGCAGCCGCTCGATGACGGCCTTCGAGCCGGGCTTCTTCAGGTCGATCGCGATGCTCTGCTTGCCGCGATTGCAGGCCATCGCGATCTGCGAGGAGTGCCAGTACCAGTCGTGGAGCGCGTTGACCTTGATGACCCGGGCACCGAGATCCGAGAGGATCTGGCCGGCGTAGGGGCCGGCGACGGCGAGGCCGAAGTCGAGGACGGTAATCCCGTCGAGGGGGCCCTTCGCGAGGGGCTTCGAGGCGCCCCGCGTCGAGGCGGCGGCGCCCACGGCGCTCGCGGCCTTCGTTGCCGAGCCGGCGCGGGCGGCCTCGCTCTTCACCTCGGCCGTATGCGCGCCCTTTTTCGGCGCGGGGCCACGGATCGCGCCGGGGGAGCGCTCGAGCTTGTAGAGGATGCCGGCACCGCGGATCGGGCCGAGCTCGGGATCGGCGAGCTCCGTGACGACGTCGTCGGCCATGAGCAGCGGATCGACGAGCGCCTCCTCGGGCGAGCGGACCTTCTGGATGCAGACCTGCGCGATCGCGCCCGCCGCGGTCCACTCGTCGGCGGTGAACTTCTTGACCGTCTGCGCCATCGGCTCCCAGTAGTGGTCGAGGACGAAGATCTCCTCGACGCCGAGCCCGATGCGCTCCGGATCCTGGCGAACGGTCAGGTCGGGTGTCGCATTGAGCGTGTCTCCGGCGCCGGCGGAGAGAATGAAGCGCGGATTCGGCGGCCAGGCGTGGATCCAGCGGCCGTCCTTGCACTCGAAGAGGCCCTTCGGCGAGCGGCTGTCGCCGACCCAGGACATGAACATCGGTGTGTCGAGCTTCTCCGCCATCGCGAAGGCGAGCACGCCCGCGGCGAGCGCGCCCTGGAGCAGCGAGGTCTCGACCCATTGCCCGCGGCCCGTCACCTCGCGGGCGCGCAGCGCGGCGCTGATCGCCGTCGTCGCGGCGTAGGCGGCGCCGAGGCTCGGGAAGCGCGAGGCGGGGAAGAGCGGCCCCTCGCGCGGCGCGCCCTGCAGGCGCTCGGGCGCGACCTCGAGGTCGGGGAAGAGCGGAGGCTGACCCGAGAGGTGCGGCGCCGAGCCGCCGAAGCGGCCGCGCTGCTCCCATTGCAGCCCCGTCCGCGCGGCGACCAGCGCGTCGTAGCCCGGGCGGGTCGAGTAGGGGTTGTCGCGGCCGTAGCCCGTGATCGAGCAGTAGACGAGGCGCGGGTTGATCGCGGAGAGCGTCTCGTAGTCGATGCCGAGGCGTTGCGTGACGCCCGGGGCATGGCTCTCGAGCAGGACGTCGGCGGTCGCGACGAGCGCGAGGAAGCTCTGCTTGTCGGCCGCGTTCTTCAGGTCGAGGACGGCGCTGCGCTTGCCGCGGTTCCAGACGTGCTGGCCGAGCTGCGCGCGCAGCGGGTCGTCGCCGGGGCGCTCGATCCGGGTCACGTCGGCGCCGTGGTCGGCGAGCAGCATCGTCGTCATGGGGCCGGCGATGCCGGACGAGAGGTCGAGGACACGGATTCCGTCGAGGACGAGGGCCATCGAGTCGTCTCCGATTGCAGGGCCCGAGCGGGGCTCGGGCCGTCGCGGGCTGGGTTGGGCTCCGGGGCTGGGCGCCCGAGGTCTGGGTCAGGCAATACCGTACATCGTGGCGCCGTTCTGCCACGTGATCTTTTCGATCTCGTCCTCGGGCACCCCGGCGAAGAGATGCTCGACCTTGGCGGCCGCGTTCGGCCAGTTGCAGCAGGGATGCGGGAAATCCGTCGACCAGAGCACGTTCTCGACGCCGAGCTCGTGGCGCGCGGCGATCGCCTCGGGCTCGTGGACGAAGGTCGCGGCCATCTGGCGCCGGAAATACTCGGAGGGCAGGAGCTTCACGCCGGGGAAGTCGTAGTGCTGATGCATCCGCGAGTCGAGGAAGCGGATGAAGCCCGGCAGCCAGAAGAGGCCGGGCTCGACGAAGACGACCCGCAGCTTCGGGTGGCGCTCGAGGACGCCGGTCAGGATGTAGCCCATCAGGGTCTCGGCGATCGCGAAGCCGGGGAGCGCGGTGAAGATGCCCTTCTGGGGGGTCGGGTCGCGGCGGAAGACGTCCCAGAGCGCGTTCTTGAGCGTCAGGTGGTTCGCGACGACGACGCCCGTCTCGCAGAAGGCGTGCCAGAGCTTCTCGTAGCGCGGATCATGGTAGTCGGGCATGCCGTGCTCGCTCGGGAAGTTCGGGATCTGGATCGAGCGCGCCCCCAGGCCCGCGAGCCGATGGACCTCGGCGACGGCGTAGTCGACGTCGATCAGGGGGAGCTGGTAGGTGATCAGGATCCGCTGCGGATCGATCGAGGCGAACTCGGCGAGCGCGTCGTTGTAGGCGGTGGCGCAGACCTGCCAGCTCTCCCCGATCTCGTAGACCTTGCTCGTGAAGTCGAACTCGGAGTACATGACCTCGCACTGCACGCCGTCCGCGTCCATCGCGGCGAGCCGCGCCTTCGGATCGAAGTAGCCCGGATGCCGCGCGGCCTCGAGATCGACGAAGTCCTCGAGCTCGAGCCTCTTGCCGGCCTGCCGCTCGTCCTGCTTCGCGGCGTGGCGCGCCATGCCTGCGTCCCAGGCCGAGTGGAAGCGGGTCGCGAGATGCTGCTTGACCTGGGCGTCGGTGATCACGCAATGGGAATCGGCGGAGAAGAAGCGGCGCGGCTTCACCGTCGCGCCCGGATGGCTGGAATTCGTCGTCATGCGTTCTCCTTCTGCGGGGTCTCGTCGGCGAGCGACGTTCGGATCCAGTCGGCCGTCTCGCGAAAGGTCGCCTCGCGGCCGTTCGCGACGAAATGGCAATGCCAGCAATCGGCGAGCGTTCGCGTCACGACGCTCGGCGCCTTCGGGAGCTCTTCGCGCAGGCCGCGCGCGTCGTGAAGGTCGTGGTCCCCGACGAGAATGAAGACGGGAACGTCGATCTTCAGGGCCGCGGGCGCGTAGCCGCCGGGGATCATCGAGAGGAGGCCGGCGAGCCCGAGCAGATTCGTCGCCGCGCCGTGGAGCAGCGCTTCGGATTCGGGCGGGGCGGTCCCGATCCCGAAGGCCGCGCGGCGATCCGGCCCGCTGTCGTTCGCGCGCTCCGGGTAGGGCGTGCCGAAGCTGCGCTGCGCGAGCGGGCCGAGCTCGCGGCGCGCGCGCACGGGATCGCCGGCGTGGCGGCGCTGGTCTTCGTTCAGGAAGCGCGGGACGCCGCGTGTCGTGAAGGAGAAGAGCACGAGGGCGCGGTGGGGCCGGGCGAACGCCTGATGCTCGACCGTGAGCGCCGAGCCCATCGAGTGGCCCACGCCGACCGTCCCCGAGGCGCGGATCGGGGGGATGCCATGATCGGGATCCCCCTGCGCCAGGCGCTCGAGCGCCCGCTCGAGCGCACATTGCTGGATGGCCGCGATCGCTTCGACGCCCAGCGCGTAGCCCTGCTCGGGCGGATCGGGCCGCGTGCTCTCACCGGTCCCGAGATGGTCGAAGGCGAGGGTCGCGAAGCCCTGCGCGGCCATCGCCTCGGCGAAGCTGTAGCCGTCTGCGCCGCCGGGATCGAGATCGAAGTAGCGCCGCGACAGGAAGCCACCGGGCAGACAGGCGAGGACGACGGACGCCGCCGAGGGCGAAGCCGAGCTCGTTCGAGCCGCGGGGACGACGACGTCGACGGCGACCTCGTGACGCCCGGGCAGCGGGACGGCGGGCGAGACGTCGATCCGCCAGGTCGCGCGCTCGACGCCACGCGACCGTCCCGGGTCCCGTGTCGCCGTCGCCGTGGTCGTGGTCGTGGTCGTGCGTGGTGCCGCTTTCGCGGGCGCAGGGGATCGTCGATTCTTCGGCGCGGAGGCGTCGGGGCATCGGGGGGCTCGCTTGCGGAGACCGGATCCCGGGTCGGGACCCGGCTCCGCGGCTCGGGTCTGAAAATGCTAAAGGGACTTTGGTAAAATGGCAAGCATGAAGTCGGCCCCTCGTTCCGGTTCCGGTGGCCCGGTCCGTTCGCCGCGCGCGAAGGGGGCGGGGCGGCGGCGCCCGAAGTCCGCGCCGGTGCGGGGGACCGAAGGCGATGGGGGCGAGGCCGCGACCCACGCCATGAGTCGCCATCTGATCGGCCTCGCCACGGTCATGCGCCTGCGCATGCGCGCGGGGCTCCTCGAGCGGGGCCACGAGCTGCGTCCCTCGACCGCGCAGGTCATCCCGAACCTCCCGCCGGACGGTCTCCGGATGACGGAGCTCGCGGCCCGCCTGCGACTCACGCTCCAGCGCGCCGGACAGCTCGTCGCCGAGCTCGAGGAGGTCGGCTATCTCGAGCGCGTGCCGGACCCGTCGGACGGTCGGGCCCGGCGCGTCACCTACACCCGCCGCGGGCGCGCCCTGATCCGCGACATCGACGAGATCACCCGCGAGACCATGACCCACTTCACCGACAAGCTCGGCGGCGATCGCTTCGCACGGCTCTGCGCGCTGCTCGCAGAGCTCGACGTCGCCGTGAACGGGGCCGATGCCCCGGTCCGCGTCGTCGGCGTCGAATACGAGGAGCCCGCATGAACGCCGGGGCGGGGCGGGACGTCGATGTGAAGGCGCCGACCGGGACGCGCACGCGCAGCGGCGGGGGCGCTCGGAGCCTCGGTGCTGCCGATCTCGAGCGGATCTTCCGCGATTGCTTCTTCGAGCCGTATGCGACGGTGCTCGAGGGCGGGAGCCCGGAGCCGCTCTATCTGCCGTCGGCGGAGCCCGAGCATCTGCCGCACCGAATCCTCTACCGGGAGGACTACTTCGCGAGTGCGCTCCACGAGATCGCGCACTGGTGTCTCGCCGGACCCGAGCGCCGTCTGCAAGAGGACTACGGCTACTGGTATCGACCCGATGGACGCAGCGCCGAGGAGCAGGCCGAGTTCGAGCGGGCCGAAGCACGACCGCAGGCCCTCGAATGGATCTTCTCGGATGCCTGCCGCTTCGACTTCCACCTCTCGGCGGACAACCTCGCCGGCGCACTCGGTCCGAGCGATCGATTCGAAGCCGCGGTTCGCCTCGCCAGGGCGGCCTATCTCGCCGAAGGATTGCCGGAGCGGGCCGAGCGATTTCGCGCCGCGCTCGCGCGGGCGGTCAGCTAGTCGGTTTCCGGAGGCCTGGCGGAGCTCGTGCCGGGCTCCTCGTCGACGAGGACCGGCTCGACGGCGGTTCGGAAGGCGATGCGGATGACGTGGCGCTGGCTCGGGTCCGCCTTTCGCTTCGTCTTGTACTCCCAGCCCCTCACCGCACGCAGGGCCGTCGCCTCGAACAGGAAGGGCGGCTCCGAATCGACGATGATCGGATCGACCGTTCGTCCGGCCGGGTCGACGCCGAACTCGACGACGGCGAAGCCCTCGATGCCGGCGGCGCGGGCGAGCGGCGGGTAGAGCGCGGGCGGACGCTCGGCGGGCTCGCGCGAACCGCTCGGACCGTGCGGCCCCTGGGCGGCCCGTTCGACGCGCTCGAGGAATCCGGGATCGTCGGCGAGCAGGTCGAGGATCCGGATGCGCTCGCGGGCGTCTGCGGCCGCGAAGGAGGTCGGGGCCTCCTGGATGGCCTCGCGATAGGTCGCACGGGCGGCGGGCTGGTCGCCGTCGAGCTCCTGGCAGAAGCCGCGCACGAGCCGCAGCGAATAACGCAGCTCCGTCGCCTGCATCGCCGCGAGCAGATCGGGCCGGGTCAGGCGATAGACGGTCTCGCAGTCCGCGTGCTGATAGGCGACGTAGGCGTCCGTCGCGACCTGGATGCCCTGGATCTCCGCCGACTCGGACGGGGGCGGCGGTCCGTCCTGCTGACAGGCGAAGCTCGCGATCCCGAGCAGCGCGATCGCGGTCCTGCGGATGATTCGGCGCATCGTCCCGGTCGACCTCCTTCGTCGAGCGCGCGGCGATGGGCCGCGGCCGGACTATACCGGGGAGACGATCGTTTGCTGCACCGTGCGCCGCATTCGCGTCGGAGAATCGTCGGCGTCCGGTCTCGGACGGAGCCGGCCGAGGCCCGCTAGCCGATGGCTGTGACGCGGTTCACATCGTCGCTGATCGGACCGATCTCGACGTGGGCCGTGCGGGCGAGCTCCTGCATCGACTGCTTGAACAGGGTCACGAAATGGCCGCTGTCCGGGACGATGTCGGGGTCGGTGTTGAAGCCGATGCCCATCGTTCCCGCATAGCTCGTGAGCGCGATCCCGAGCCCCATGCCCTCCATCAGCGGGACGGCGGGGTAGATCGCGCGCACCCGGGCGCCGTTGAAGTAGAGCGGGATCTGCGGGCCCGGGACGTTCGTCACGATCGTATTGATCGGTCCCGACATCGCGCGCGCACCGAGCGACAGCAGCGTCGACGGCGTCCATTCCTGGATCTGGTTCATCATCTGGACACCGATCGCCTGATTCGTCTCCTTGAGCTCTTCCGTCAGCTCGTGGATCAGCTCGAGCTGCCGCTTGGGATCGGGCTCCTGGATCGGGATCGGGATGATCCACGACGAGACCTTGTTGCCGAGCTTCCCGCGGTCGGCTTCGGACCGGACCGAGACGGGCGTCGAGACCTTGAACTGGAGGGATTCGAGGTCGACGCTCTTCGCGAGCAGGTATTTCCGGATCGCGCCGGTCACGATCGTGAGCACGACGTCGTTGATCGAGCAGCCGAGTCCCTTGCGCATCGACTTCAGGTCTTCGAGCCGGCAGGAGATCCATTCGAATCGGCGATGGGGCCCGAGGCTGCCGTTCAGCGGCGTCGCGTCGGCCTGCGTCCCCATGCCCAGGAGTCGCGAGAGGGCGTTGACCCGCGTCGTGACCTCCTGGCGCAGGTCGTCGGTGTCGTCGACGAATTGCCGGAAATCACGCACGACCTCGAGCGGGATGCCCGCCTGGCGTTTCGTCTCGTCGAGGAAGAGCTCGAGACGCCGCGGTGCGGGGCGAGGTCGGAAGCGTTCCGGGGTGCCGAGCTCACCCGGTTCGGGCGAGGTCGAGAACTGGATGTTGGCGAGGTCGACGCCGGAGGATCCGTCGATCATGCAGTGGTGGATCTTCGTGATCATCGCGAACTGGTCGCCGCCGGCGAGACCTTCGACGAACCAGTACTCCCAGAGCGGTCGCTTGCGATCGAGGGGCTGGGCCATGACGCGGGCGACGAGGTTCTTCAGCTGGGCGAGGGTGCCGGGCTTCGGGAGGGAGGTGTGGCGGATGTGATAGTCGATGTCGAAATGGACGTCGTCGACCCAGACCGCGTGACTGAATACGGGGATCTCGAAGAGCCGCTGGCGATAGCGCGGCACCAGATGGAGGATGCCCATCGTCGCCCGCTTCACGAGCTCGATGTCGATGCCGCCCGACTCGCTGCGCAGGGGGCCCATGTCGCAGATGTTGGTCGAGGCGACGTGCATGCGGACGTTGCCCCGCTCCCAGAGCAGGAAGGCGTTGTCTTGCGCAGAAAGCCGTTCGTAGTGCCAGGGGGCCATGGGAGTTCTCCGACCGTCGACGTGGATCGCGTTCGTCAGTCTGCTGAGCGCCGGGGAGCAGGGCAAGTCGGATCGAAAGGACTCCGGGTCCCGCCCGGGCCATCCGGCCGGCTCGTCCGACCGGGCCCCGATCCGGAAAGGGGTCGCGGTCGAGGGGGGCGACCCTCGAAGGGTCGAGCCTCATGTCCGCACAGTCCCCGGTCGGGCGAGCGCTGCAGACGCCCGGTCCATCAGTCGATGGCGGGTCCGCTCGCCCGGGCGAGGAGGGCTCGGCCGGCGTCGGTTTCCCGGAGCGTTTCGGCGAGGGTCCGGAGCGTGATGCTCGTGCGGACGCCCCGGATGTCCCGGGGCAGGATGGCGTGCTGCCACTCGAAGCGCGCGGGACCGTAGACGAGCGCGAGCGAGCGGGCGGGCAGCGGGACGCGGACGCATTCGAGTCCCGGCTCTCCGCGTTCCGGTCGGGCGGGCCCGAGGAAGCTCAGGACCGAGTCCGAGTCGAGCGAGAGATCGACGATCGCTTCGCCGTAGGCGAAGCAGTCGTCGACGTGGAAATCGAGATTCGATTGCTCGTGCTCGAGATAGCGCAGGACGAACACGTCCGTCGTCTGATAGTTCTCGAGCGCCCGCCGCGCGTCGGCGAGCGAGCCAGGATCGCCCGTGCGATCGGCGGCGACGAGCGTGCGCAGGCGATGCTCGAGCCCGCTCGCGTAGGCGGGCAGCCCCGCGAAGCGCTCCGCGTTCATGCGCCGGCGCATGAAGTTGAAGCGCGCGCCGAAATGCTGCTTGAGCTTTCCGCTCTGGGAGGGCGTGAAGGGGCGGGCCTCGATCTGCTCGAGCAGCGAATCGGCCTCGTCTCGAGCGAGGGCGTCCGGATAGAGCCGGACGCCGCGGAACGCCGGGCAGGTCGGGGCGCACTGGCTCGCCGGGTCGAACACATGCAGCCTTGCGGGCGTCGCGTCGGCGGCCGGGAGCCCGTGCCCGCCGGGCTTCGCGAGGGTCGTCCGCTCCGGGGCTCCGGCGAGCGCCGCCTCGAGTCCCGCCGGCAGGGCGAGCGGATCGCGCAGGCCGTGGCGTCGGCGGAGCTCGGGGTCGCGGCAGCGCGCACACCAGCGCACGCCCGTGCACGCGCAGGTCTTCGCGATGACGCCCTGCGCGCTCAGCCCTCGCCCCGTACGAAGCGCCGGAACGCCGAGGCACTCCAGTTGTCGTGGTCCTCGCCGTAGCCGCGCTTTCCGCCGTCCCATGCCCACTCGGTCAGGCAGTTCCAGGTCCAGAGATTCGGATTGAGGTGGACACCGAGCCTGTTGAGCATGCGGCCCTCGGCCTCGAGCGTCCGGCCGAGGCTGTCCTTGCCGGTGATGCGGACGTGGGACGGGCAGTGATCCTTGCGCTCGAGGACCTCGCGGCGGCCCTCGACGAGCTTCGACCAGACGCCGTCGCGCAGCAGGAAGCCGTGGATCGAGACGTAGTCGCTGCCGAAATCGCCGGTGATCGTATGCCAGGCGTCGTGCTCGGACATCGTCGCGTAGGTATAGCCGCCTCGCTTCATGGGCGAGCCGGGATGCAGCGCCGCGCCGATCTGGGATCGCACGCCCCAGGAGCGATCGCGCATGCCGAAGGCGTCGACCTGGATCGTCTCCTTCTGGATGCGGATCGTGCCGCGGTAGCGCCCCGGCTGGTCGAGATGGCCACCGCCGAGATGGTTCGGCTCGCAGACCGCGTCGAAGGTCAGATGGACCTCGACCTCGTCTGCGTCCTGGTCGACGTAGTGGAGCTCGTATCTGCGCAGCGGCTCGAGGCAGCGGTAGTGGATGCCGTTGGCGAGTCGGATGTCGGTCAGGTCCTGATCCTTCGGGATCGGCAAGTGCCAGAGATTCTTGGCGTAGACGCAGTTCCAGATCTGCGAGCCGGAGGGATCCCAGAAGAAGGCGCCGCCCGAGGTCACGCCCTGGTTCGGGCGGAAGAAGGGGTAGAGCTGGCCGCTCAGCCTGCGCTCGGGGACGGTGAACGTGAACCAGCAGGTCTCGGTCCAGAACGGATCGTCGCTGGTCGGCGGATGGAATCGATCGTCGGGATGGGTCGACATGGGGCCTCCGGTCGGGGACGCGATCCTATCGCGCCGCCGACACGGCTCCCAGAGCACGTCGAGCCCGGGCTCGCGCTTCGTGGCGCGAGGTCCCAGGCTCGATGAGACTTTCCCGAGAGGCGGCAGGGCGGCAGGGCGGCGAGCGCGGCGAGAGCGGCGAGCGCGGGCGGCCTAGCGCCGAGCCGCTCGGGCGCGTCGTCGAATCGCGAGATGGGCCGCGCCCAGGCCGGCGGCGAAGAGCATCGCCGAGGTCGGCTCGGGCACGGGGTGGGCGACCTGGCCGATGAGGGTGAAGTCCGCCTTGATCTGGACCTGCGGCGCGTTCGTGTCGATCGCGCCGGGCTGGGCGAAGGTCGCGAGCGTCACGCCGACGATCGAGATCAGCATCGTGTCCCCCGAGACCGAGACGAGACCCGTCGCCGAGCCCGTCGAGCCCAGGGACTGGATCGTGACGGGGCCGAAGGGCGAGCCGTCGGGATACTGACCGGTCACGATCGCCTCGATCGAGGTCGGCAGCGCGAACTGACCGAAGAGATTCAGATCCGCGCCGGAGAGCGAGGAGATCGTCGTGTCGAACACGTCGAGCGTATCGAGGGCGACGAGATTTTCGTTGAGATCGACGCTGAAGTCCGCGGCCGTGAGCGACAGCGACTCGAGCCGTCCGAAGCCCCCGATGGCCGAGTCGTAGACCGCCGTCACGTCGACGAGCGGCACGTTCACGCTCGAGACGCCCTCGAAGATCGTGCCCGACTGACCCGCCAGCGTACCGCGCACGACGACCGAGCCCGAGGCGAAGGTGTAGGTGATCGGCGTAGCCATGGCCGAGACCGGCAGCAGCGCGAGGATCGAGAGCAGCAGGATCGATCGGAGCTTGTTCAGCGTCGACTTCGAATTTGAGATACGCACGAATCAATACCATCCATCGCGAGTGATCCGGGCCGCGCCCGGCGATTCATCCCGCATCAAGCGGCGCGCCCTCCGCGCCGAACGAATCCGACGGTCGCTCTCCGCCGGTTCGTGGGTCGAGTCTCCATGGACTCAATGCACCGAGTCGTCAGTTCGTCACACGTTCATCCCGCCGCGCGATCGCCGCAGACCGAGGCCGACGAGGCCGGCGCCGATCAGGAGGGCCGTACCCGGCTCCGGCACCTGAGTGAAGGTGTCCACGGTGTGGCGGAAGTAACGAAGATTGCCGTTGATCGTCGCCGAGAAGTTCGCCTGGGGGCCGAAGATCAGGCCGCACTGCAGGGCGCTGCCCGGCGTCCCCGAGCAGAGGCCCGTCACGAGCACCGTCGTCGCGGCGAGCGAGCTCGCCGAGCCCGCGCCCGTCGGCGTGATCGTGCCGGTCACGCTGCCGACCTGAGCGGGGTTCACGTTGTAGTTCGAGCCGTCGAAGGTCACGCCGACCGAGCCGGAGTAGATCGTGTTCGAGAACGAGACCGAGGTCACGCCGCCGTCGCTGCCGCCCGTGGCGTTCAGCGTCGCGCTCGCGAGCTGGATGTCGAAGGTCAGGATCCCGCCGCTGATGTCGAGGGAGCCCGTGACCGGCGCCGACGCCGCGAGTCCGTACGGGGTCGTGATGCAGAGCGTGTCGGTACAACCGACGGCCTGATCGAGCCCGCTGTTGCTCGAGTCGATCGAGAGCGCCGACGCACCGCTCGCGAGCGAGAGGCCGGCGACGACGCCGAGGAGGAGGCTCTTGCTCGCGTGCTGGATCCGAATTCGATTCAACATCCTTTGGATTCCTTCTTGTCCCCGGTCGTCCTGGGGCGGGCCAACTCGGGGAAGGCCGTCTCGGAGATGGGTGTCTCGTGTCTTCGTCGAGCCGATTCCGGGGCGCGTGCCGACTATCATCGATCAAGCAGTCTTCGATCAAGGAAGCATCGATGAGGAAGGCGCGCGACGCCGGCGTGAACGTGTACGGGTGCAATGCGACGCCGAGGTCGTCCTTCCCAGTGACGGCACTCTAACATGATTGAAGTGCCCGGTGTGAGAATTTCGTGGTCTTTCTGACCCGAGAAATCGATTCGCGTCTTCGCGCATCACGGGCAGGCGCGAGGGATGCCCCATGGGGCCGATGAAGGGCAGCTGGGCGACAGGGGGCGGACGAGGCCGGCAGAAGGCGGGCCGCGCGCGATTCCGACCGGGCCGGATCCGGTTCCTGGCATTCCGCGATCGCGGTCGGGCGCCGCAGGCCTTACCCTGCCGCCCGCCATGAAGCCCCCCGCATCGACCCGCCGGCCGAAGACCGGATCGAAGACCGGAGCGAAGGACGCCTCGTCCCGGGCGCGCGATCGGCATCGCCCCCCGCGGATCGGGTTCGCCAGCCTGGGTTGTCCCAAGGCCCTGGTCGACTCGGAGCGGATCCTGACCCAGCTGCGCGCCGAGGGATACGAGACGGTCGGTGCCTATGCCGACGCCGATCTCGTCGTCGTCAACACCTGCGGCTTCATCACCGACGCCGTCGAAGAATCCCTCGACACGATCGGCGAGGCCCTCGCCGAGAACGGCAAGGTCATCGTCACCGGCTGCCTCGGTGCCCAGCCCGAGAAGATCCTCGCACGCCATCCGAACGTGCTCGCGATCAGCGGGCCGCAGGCCTACGAGTCGGTGGTCGGCGCGGTCCACCAGCACCTGCCGCCGGCCCACGACCCGTTCCTCGATCTGCTGCCGCCGCAGGGCGTGAAGCTCACGCCGCGCCACTACGCGTATCTGAAGATCTCCGAAGGCTGCAATCATCGCTGCACGTTCTGCATCATTCCCTCGATGCGCGGCGACCTCGTGAGCCGCCCGATCGCCGACGTGATGCGCGAGGCTGAGCGGCTCGCGAAGGCCGGGGTCAAGGAGCTGCTCGTGATCTCGCAGGACACGAGCGCCTACGGCGTCGACCTGCGCCATGCCCCGGGCGAGTTCCGCGGCCAGCGCTACAAGGCGAGCTTCGAGGGCCTGGCGGAAGCGCTCGGCGAGCTCGGCATCTGGATCCGGATGCACTACGTCTATCCCTATCCCCACGTCGATCGCGTGATCCCGCTGATGGCCGAGGGGCGCGTGCTGCCCTATCTCGACATTCCGTTCCAGCACGCGAGCCCGCGGGTCCTGCGTCGCATGAAGCGGCCGGCGAGCGCGGCCGACACCCTCGAGCGCATCCGCAGCTGGCGCGCGATCGCGCCCGACCTCACGATCCGCAGCACCTTCATCGTGGGCTTCCCCGGCGAGACCGACGAGGACTTCGACATGCTGCTCGACTGGCTCGGCGAGGCCCGGCTCGACCGCGTCGGCTGCTTCCCGTACTCGCCGGTCGAGGGCGCCGCGGCAAACGCGCTCGCCGGCGCGGTGCCGGACGAGGTCAAACAGGAGCGCCATGCGCGCTTCATGGAGCGCGCGGCCGAGATCAGCGCCGAGAAGCTCGCGGCGAAGAAGGGGCGCCGGCTTCGCGTGCTGGTCGACGCGATCGACGGCGGCATCGCGATCGCCCGCAGCGAGGCCGACGCGCCGGAGATCGACGGCGTCGTCCACGTCCGCGGCGGCGGGAAGCTCGCGGTCGGCGAGTTCGCCGACGTCGTCGTCACCGGATCGGATACCTACGATCTCGAAGCGAAGCTCGCGCCCGGCGCGCGCGGTGCCGCCTCCGCGGCGACGACGAAGCCGTTATCGTCCTAGTCGAACCGGCTTCCGATCGAAACGAAGAGCCCGCCCCGCGACGCCCGCGATCGCACGGGACGGGTCGCAAGAGGGGGGAACGATGTTCAAGCGAATCCTGGCCGTGCTCGCGATCTCGGTCTTCCTGCTGGGCCAGCCGTCGCTCGCTCGGGCTTCGACGTGCTCGAACGGGCGGTCCTCGACGGCCGCGATGTGGCTCTCGATCCTGCATCCCGGTCTCGGGGAGTGGCATCTACAGGGGTGGGGATCGTTCGGGAAGGTGCCCCAGAAGAAGTTCTGGATGGGCTTCATCCCGCTCTTCGGCTTCCCGTACCTGACGGTCGTGAGCGCCATCGATACGGCGAACTGCCGCATCGACGACAACCTGAACGTCGGGGCCGTCGAAGCCGGCGTCGCCGACCCGAGCGCGAGCGCCATCGCGCTCCGCCCCGAGCGCTAGGAGCCTGACCCAAGGTCGGCGTTCAGGCGCCGCGCGCGCCATCTTGGGTCAGGCTCCTAGGTCGCGCGGCCGAGAAACACGACGGCCGCCCCCGCCGTGATGAGCAGGAACCCGACCGCGTGGTTCCAATGCAGAGGCTCGTTCAGGTAGAGCCACGAAAAGAGCGCGAAGACGACGAGGGTGATCACCTCCTGCATCGTCTTCAGCTCGGCCGCCGAGTAGACGCTGCGACCGATGCGATTCGCCGGGACCGCGAGGCAGTACTCGACGAAGGCGATCCCCCAGCTGACGAGGATGACGAGCAGGATCGGCGCCGAGCGGAAGCGCAGATGGCCGTACCACGCGAGCGTCATGAACAGATTGGACGCGCAGAGCAGCAGGATCGGCGCGGCATGCGCCCAGGAGGCGAACGGACTCATGCGGGCTTCGCGATCGAGTTGGTGCGCGGATCCGTCTCGATGCCGCGCCGCGGGCCGCTTCCGGCGCTCGAGCCCGCGCCGTAGCCGGCGGCCGAACGGCCGTCGCCTTCGAAGGCGCGCCAGCGCGCCGCCGGCCCCCGCGGCACGTCGCCGAGGACGGTCACGCGTTCGATCACGCGGCTCTGGTCGTAGTCGTTGATCGCGAAGTGCATCGTGCAGCGGTTGTCCCAGATCCCGATCGCGCCCTTCGACCAGCGGTAGCGGATCTGGAAGGCCGGCTGCTCCGACCAGTCGCACAGCATGCGGAGCAGCGAGTCGCTCTCGCTCCGGCGCAGCTCCTTGAAATGCGATGTGAAGGTCCGATTGACGAACAGCGCGCGTCGACCGGTCTCCGGATGGATGCGGACGGCGGGATGCTCGGCGCGGACCTCGGGTCGGCCGAAGGGCGCGGCGGTGTGGACCGCGGTCAGCCCGTCGACGAGGTCGCGGATCGGATCCGAGAGCGTCTCGTAGGCGAGGAGCTGGTTGGTCCAGAGCGTGTCCCCGCCGCGATCGGGACAGACGACCATCGAGAGGATCGAGGCCATCGGCGGCGTCGGGCTGAAGGTGACGTCGGTATGCCAGGTGTCCGCGCGCGCGCCCTTGTCGCTGTCGAGCACGACGATCTCGGGGAAGGCGTCGGAGACCTTGGGGATGAAGGGGTGGATCTCGATCTCGCCGAGGCGCCGGCCCAGGGCGACGTGCTCCGCGTGACCCAGATGCTGATCGGGGAAGAAGAGCACGAGGTGCTCGAGCCAGGCCTCGCGCATTGCCTTCCATTCGTCGTCGCGCAGCGCACCGAGGGCGATCCCCCGGACCTCGGCGCCCAGCGCGCCCGCCAGGGGCTCGATCTCGAGATTCGATGCGCTCGGTCTGCTGGACATGGGGATCTCCTGGTCGCGGCGAATTGCGGTGCGCGCGCGTCGAAACAAACACGATGGCGACCGGCGCCGCAACTCGGGTCGGGGTCTGGTCGTTCGCCGCGCGGATCAGCGCGGGCGAGCCGTGCGGTCGAGGTGATCGCAGACCGCGTCGAGCCAGGCGCTCGGCGATTCGCGGTGGGGATGATGGCCGGCGTCGGCGATCCGGACGAACGCGGCGCCGGGGATGTCCAGGGCCAGTCGCGCAGAGCCGTCGAGGAAGGCTTCGTCGTCGAGGCCGACGAGGACGGTCGTGGGGAGCGACAGCTCCGCCAGCCGATCCGTGACGGGAACCTGTCCCACCATCGCGAGGCCGAGCTCCTGATAGGCGAGGGCCTCCATCGAGCGATACCGGTGGCGGTGATGGGGCCAGTAGCTCGCGCTCCAGCGCGCCGTCTGGAGATCCGAGGGCCGGGTCGGGGTCGTCGACCGGGCGCGCTGCTCGATCAGCGCCTGGAGGAAGGCCATGCCGCGCGTGCGGGCGATCTCGCCGCTCCGTTCGAAGGTCTCGGCCGTGAACACCTCCGGCGAGAAGGGCGAGGTCGAGACGAGCAGCAGGGAGGCGAGGCGCGCGGGATAGGCGAGGGCGAAGCGCAGCGAGATCATGCCGCCGAAGGAATGCCCGAGGAGATGGCAGCGTTCGACGCCGCAGCCATCGAGGAACCGGACGAGGTCGGCGACGAGGCGCTCGAAGCCGAAGCTCGAGGCGTCGCCGGTATGGGTCGAGTCGCCGTGACCGCGCAGGTCCGGCGCGAGCATGCGGAGCCCGGGGCGCCTGCCGGCGAGGCGGGGCAGGAGCGGCAGGAAATCGGCGCGATGCCCCGTCAGACCATGCAGCAGGACGAGCGGGATGCCGTCCCCGTCGATCTCGTCGTAGGCGACCTCGATGTCGCCGAGCGAGAGCTGGCCCACGCGGGGGATCGGACCGGAGGGCGCTTCTGCGAGATCCAGCACGAAGACTCCTCGCTCGATGGTGCTAGTCGGCTTGCGAGGCGATGTCCGGGTCCGGGGGTGCGTCGGAGGCGCCCTCTGGCGCCGATCCGGTCCCGATCGCCGTCTCTTCCTCGGGGATCCAGCTGATCTCGACCTGCCGGACGCCCCAGCGGAGCGCGGCCCGGACATCGAGACCCATGTAGATGTCGATCTTCTGCTGCCAGCGCGACGGCATGCGGTCGAGCACGACGAACTCGCCCGGGAGCCCCGCGATCCGAACGCGCTGGCCCCTGCGCAGACCGAGCTCGAAGAGATCCTTCGAGACCGCGATGGCCTTCATGCCGGGCACGAGCCGATCGCCCCATGCGCCGATGCTCGGGGTCGCATCGGTCTGGCCGCGCCGCGAGTTGTAGGCGGAGGCCTTCACGATCAGGACCCGCGGCTCCGGCTCCGGAGGGGTCGGCACGGCGCTCGATTCGGGCGGCGTCGTCTCCGTCTCGCGCGGCGTGCTCGGCGCGGCCGCGGAGTCGGGCCGGTCGGCAGGCTCGGTGGAGGCCGACGAAGGCGGACGCTGCATCGGCACCGCCGCGCAGCCCGCGAGCAGCGCGCGATCGAGGCGAGGACGACGACGATTCGCCAACGGTTCCGAGCCCGGACCGGTTCACGACGCTTGTTCGGGCGGGACGGGGCCTGCGACATGGGATCGCGATCTTGCAGGCTCGGGCGGGACGCCGCAACCCGACGCTCGGGAGCGCGCCTACTCCGACCCGGCGGGGGTCGGGTCGTCGTGCTCGTCCTCGATTTCGCCGACGAGCTCTTCGAGCACGTCCTCGAGCGTCACGAGTCCGATCACCCGGCCCGTGACCTCGCGCACGAGCGCCATGTGTCGGCGACCGCGGCGGAAGAGCCGGAGCGCCTCGGCGATCTCCGCGTCCGGGCGGATCTCGATCGCCGGCCGGATGGCGTCGGAGAGCAGCACGAGTCGCGTCTTGGCGTAGAGATGAAAAGATCTTTCGTATGCAGGATGCCGACGACGCGATCGAGGTCGCCGTCGAAGACGGGCAGGCGTGTGTATCCCTCTTCGCGCAGGCGGTCGAGCAGGGTCTCGGGATCGGTCGTGACGGGGATCGAGAAGATGCGCTCGCGTGGAATCATCACGTCGCGGACGCGCTTCGACGCGCTCTTGAAGACCTTGCCGAGGATCTTGCCCTGCTCGGGGCGGATCGTGCCGGCGGCATGAGCCTCGGAGACGAGCAGGTGGAGCTCTTCGGCGGAGTGGACCTGATGGCCCGAGATCGCGTGGAAGCCTGCCAGACGCACGAGTGCGTTGCCCGTGCCATTCATCGCGACGAGCACCCAGCGGAAGACCCGACCGAATACGAGCAGCGGTTGTGCGAAGAGGATCGCGACCTCGCCGGGGCGCTGCAGCGCGATCGCCTTCGGCGCGAGCTCGCCGACCACGACGTGGAGGAAGGTGATCAACGTGAACGCGATCAGCGTCGCGATCGTGTGGAGCGCGACGCGGCTCTCGATGCCGAGCCACTCGAGGGGCGCCGAGAGCAGCGACGAGACGACGGACTCGCCGACCCAGCCGAGGCCGATGCTCGCGATGGTGATGCCGAGCTGGGTCGCGGCGATGGCGTCGTCGAGGCGATCGATGGCATCGGAGGCGGCCTGGGCGCCGCGGCGTCCCTCGCCGACCCAGACCTGGATCTGGCTGCGGCGCACGGCGACCAGGGCGAACTCGGTCGCGACGAAATAACCATTGGCGAGGACGAGGATGCCGACGGCGAGGAGTCCGAGCAGGTCGACGCTCAGCGCGTGTTGCGCGAGCTGGGATTCGATGGCTGGCTCCGACATGCACTCCCCCGTTGGCCTGGGCCAGGACCGAGTATGGCGATTCGAGGGGGCGAAGGAAATCGCGACGGCTGGGGCCGATCAACGAAAACCCCCGCCGCCGGTCGGCGACGGGGGCCTCGTTTGCCTCGCGCGGGTCGCGCGTGAGGCTCATCGGTTCAGCGCGGCCCGCTCTCGCGGGCCTCACCGTGCAGGACAGGGATTACATCATCCCGTCCATGCCGCCCATTCCGCCCATGCCCGGCATGCCGCCGCCGTGGCCGTGGCCACCCTTCGGCTCGGGCTTCTCGGCGATCATCGCCTCGGTCGTCAGCAGCAGGCCGGAGACCGACGCTGCGTTCTGCAGCGCCGCGCGGACGACCTTGGCCGGGTCGATGACGCCGGCCTTGATCAGGTCCTCGTAGATCTCGGTCGCGGCGTTGAAGCCCATGGCGCCCTTCAGGCCCTTGACCTTGTCGACCACGATCGAGCCCTCGACGCCCGCGTTCTCCGCGATGAAGCGGAGCGGGGCCTCGATGGCGCGGCGGACGATGTTGATGCCCGCAGCCTGCTCGTCGTTGTCGGCCGTGACCTTGTCGAGCACGCCGGAGCAGCGGATCAGGGCCACACCGCCGCCGGGCACGATGCCCTCTTCGACGGCCGCCCGGGTCGCGTGGAGCGCGTCTTCGACGCGCGCCTTCTTCTCCTTCATCTCGCTCTCGGTCGCAGCGCCGACCTTCACGACGGCCACACCGCCGACCAGCTTCGCGAGGCGCTCCTGGAGCTTCTCGCGATCGTAGTCGGAGGTCGTCGTCTCGACCTGGTTGCGGATCTCCTGGCAGCGACCCTCGATCGCCTTCTTCGCCCCCGCACCGTCGATGATCGTCGTGTTGTCCTTGTCGATCGACACGCGCTTGGCCTGGCCGAGGTCCTTGATGGTCACGTTCTCGAGCTTGAGGCCCAGCTCTTCGGCGATGACCTGGCCACCGGTGAGGACGGCCATGTCCTGCAGCATCGCCTTGCGGCGGTCGCCGAAGCCCGGCGCCTTGACGGCGCAGACGTTCAGCGTGCCGCGGATCTTGTTGACGACGAGCGTGGCCAGCGCCTCGCCGTCGACTTCCTCGGCGACGATCAGGAGCGGCTTGCCCGCGCGAGCGACCTGCTCGAGCAGCGGCAGGAGGTCCTTCATGTTGCTGATCTTCTTCTCGTGGAGAAGGATGACCGGCGACTCGAGGACCGCTTCCATGCTCTCGGGGTTCGTCACGAAGTAGGGCGACAGATAGCCGCGGTCGAACTGCATGCCCTCGACGACGTCGAGCTCGGTCTGGAGGCTCTTGCCCTCCTCGACCGTGATCACGCCTTCCTTGCCGACCTTGTCCATCGCCTCGGCGAGGATCTTGCCGATCGTCGCGTCGGAGTTGGCCGAGATCGTGCCGACCTGGGCGATCTCGTTCGAGTCGCGGGTGGGCTTCGCAATCTTCGCGAGCTCGTCGACGATGGCCGCCACGGCCTTGTCGATGCCCCGCTTGAGGTCCATCGGGTTCATGCCGGCGACCACGAGCTTGCTGCCCTCGCGGAAGATCGCCTGGGCGAGCACGGTCGCCGTCGTGGTGCCGTCCCCGGCGATGTCGGAGGTCTTCGAAGCGACCTCCTTCACCATCTGGGCGCCCATGTTCTCGAACTTGTCCTCGAACTCGATCTCCTTGGCGACGGTGACGCCGTCCTTGGTGATCGTGGGCGAGCCGAAGCTCTTGTCGATGATGACGTTGCGGCCCTTCGGGCCGAGAGTCACGCGGACCGCGTTCGCGAGTCCGTCGACGCCGGCCAGGATCTTGGCGCGGGCGTCCTGTTCGTAAATCACCATTTTGGCCATGATGGGTGGACCTCCTGCTTATTCGTAGACCGCGAGGACGTCGTCCTCGCGAATGATGATGTGCTCGACGCCTTCGACCGTGATCTCGGTCCCGGCGTACTTGCTGAAGAGGATGCGGTCGCCCTTCTTCACGTTGGGCTCGGAGACCTTGCCGGTCTCGAGGACCTTGCCGGGGCCGACGGCCACGACCTTGCCCTCTTGCGGCTTTTCCTTGGCGGTATCGGGGATGATGATGCCCCCGCTGGTCTTGCTCTCCTCATCCACGCGCTTGACGAGGATGCGGTCCTGGAGCGGACGGATCTTCATGAGTCGCCTCTCTTTGAATCGCGCTCCGCTGGGCCGCATTGGGGGGCCGCGGAGAGCGAACGCCCTCCCGATCGCTCGAGAAGGCTCGGTTGGTATTGGGTCCGGGGCGTTCGGATTGAACGACCTCGGGGTCCCGTTGGATCGATTGCTTGGATCGACCGGTCGAGCCGGCCTCGTTGGCAGTCGACGACGTCGAGTGCCAACGGCGGAGCAAGCTAGGCCCTGGAAGGGGTGCGTCAACCAAGGCCTCGAAAAAAATCCTCGTATGGGGGCAAGGCGTTGACTTTCGCTTCCATTTCGTCGATTTTGAGCAGGCGAAAGTCCATCGAAGCCGGAGGATCAAGTCATGCCGAGCGCCCCGAGTCCCGCCCAATCGGAAGCATCGACCCGCGCCCAGCGCCCAGCGCCGTCTCAGATCCCGGGCCCGATTCCGACCCAGGCGCTGACCCGTCGGCAGCGCGAGGTCCTCGATTTCGTCGCCCGATTCGTGGCGGACAAGGGCTACTCGCCGAGCCTCGAGGAGATCGCGGCGGCCTTCGACCTCTCCTCCGTCGCGACGGTCCATAAGCACGTCAAGCATCTCGTCGACAAGGGCTACCTGCGCAAGGCCTGGAACCGGTCGCGCTCGGTCGAGCCCGTGCCGAGCAGCGCCCGCCAGGACAGTGTCGAGCTTCCGATCCTCGGAGCGGTGGCGGCGGGCCGGCCGATCGAGGCGATCGAGCCCGAGGCGGGGACGGCGGAGACCCTGTCGGTGCCGGCGGCGATGACGGCGCGAGGGCGGGACCATTTCGTGCTGCGCGTGCGCGGGGATTCGATGATCGAGGACCAGATCTGTGACGGCGATCTGGTCGTGATCGAGAGTCGACGAGAGGCGCGCAACGGCGAGACCGTCGTCGCTCTGGTCGAGGGCCAGGAGGCGACCCTCAAACGCTTCTACCGCTCGGGCTCCCAGGTCCGGCTGGTCCCCGCCAATCAGACGATGCAGCCGATGGAGTTCCATGCATCCCAGGTCGAGATCCGGGGCATCGTGCGCGGGCTGATCCGGGAGTTCTGAAATCGAGTCCGCAGGGCGCATGCAAGATCGGTGAGAATGCGATCGGCGTTCTGACTCGCTCGGGGTGAGCGGCTAAGCTGCGCTCGCGCCCGAACCCGCCCCCCGCCGCTCAAGGAGCTCGGCGCCGGGCTCGCGGCCCGGACCCTTTCCGGCGGAAAGGCCGGGTGGAGATCTCGAAGTCATGACGACGAAGGGCGGACACGCCAGCGACCCGATCGAGAGCAACGTCGAGGCGATCCTGAAGGAGCTCGGTGAGAACCCGACCCGCGACGGACTGCTGAAGACGCCCCAACGCGTCGCAAAGGCGATGCGCTTCTTCGCGAAGGGCTACCACCAGGATCCGGCGGAGATCCTGACCGGCGCGCTCTTCGACGTCGACTACGACGAGATGGTCCTGGTCAAGGACATCGATTTCTACAGCCTCTGCGAGCACCACATGGTGCCCTTCTTCGGCCGCGTCCACGTCGCCTACATCCCGAAAGGGAAGGTCGTGGGGCTGTCGAAGATCCCGCGCACGGTCGAGATCTTCGCCCGAAGACTCCAGGTCCAGGAGCGACTCACGATGGACATCGCGCAGACCCTCGAGAGCGTGCTCAAGCCGAAGGGCGTAGGCGTCGTCGTCGAGGCCAAACATCTGTGCATGATGATGCGAGGCGTCGAGAAGCAGAACAGCTTCGCGATCACGAGCTCGCTGCGCGGATCCTTCGAGTCCGACCCGAAGACCCGCTCCGAGTTCATCGAGCTGATCCGCCACCGCAAGGAATCGTTCGCCTAGCCTGCCGTGGCCGTGGCCGTGGCCGTGTCCGTGTCCGGGTCCGTGACCGCGGCCGGCCGCGTCACGATCCCAGGGCGAGCTCCGCGTTGATCAGGAGCCGACCCGAGCGCTCGAGGCGCGTGCGGTAGTCGTCGACCCAGGCCTGGACCGTCCCGTTCTGCTTCTGCATGCGAGCCTGCTCCCGCCGCGTGGCGCGCTCGCTGACGAGGCGATCCTCGTCGATCCGGGTCCGCGCCTGGACCTGGACCAGGACCTTCTTGTCGGCGAGGTCGAAGATCTCGGGGCTCGACTGGCCCGGCTCGAGAGTGAAGGCCGTCGTCAGGATCCCACCGGCGGCGCCGAGGCCGGGGATGAAGCCGTCCTCTCGGCGTTTCAGGCTCGGGGGCGCTCGAGGTTGAGGCCGGCCTCGCGGGCGGCGTCTTCGAGGGATTTTCCGTCGCGAACGGCGGTGGCGAGGGCCAGGCTGCGTTCGTCGGCGAGCTTCGTCGCGCGCTCGCGCGTCGCACCCTCGCGCGCCAGGGCCAGGCGGTGGGCCGCGAAGGTCGCCGGCTCGGCCGGCTGCTTCTCGTCGACGCGGATCACGTGGAAGCCATGGACCGAGCGCACGACCTCGGAGACGCCGCCGGACTCGAGGGCGAAGGCGGCGTCGTCGAGCGCCGGGTCATTGACGCCCCGGACGAAGGTCCCGAGGTCGCCGCCGAGGCTCGCCGTGGCGGTATCCCCTGAGACTTCGGCGGCCACTGCCGCGAAATCCTCACCGGCGAGGACCCGGTCCCGGGCCGCCTGGGCCCGCTCGCGCGCGGCGGCGAGGTCCGCCTCGCTCGCGTCGCTCGCGACGGGGACCAGGATGTGGCGCGCGTGCACGCGCTCGGGCTGGGACAGCTCGGCCTCGCGCTCGCTGAAGAGCTTCTCGAGCTCGGTCTCATGGGCTGCGGCGTAGGCCTCGACATCGGCGTCGGCCAGCAGCTCGCCCGGCGGCAGCTGGCTTTCATCGAAGGCCACGTAGACGAGCTGGACGTCCTCGAGCTCGTAGCGGATGGCGAGGTCGAGCTCGGCATCCGCGATCGCCGTCTGGCCCGCGAGCAGCTGGATCAGCTTCTGGCCGAGCAGATCGCGGGTGAAGGCCTCCATGAACGCGCGCTGGCTGCCGTACTGGTCCTCGGCGAATCGGTCGAAGGCCTCGGGGACGAAGCGGCCCTCCTCGTCGATGAAGCCCGGGCTCGACTGCACGACGCGCCGGATCTCGTCCTTCGTGACCTGCAGACCCATGTCCTGGGCCGCCGCCGCGAGCACGAGCTGATTGATCAGCCGGGAGAGGGCCTGACTGTCGAGGTACTTGTCGGCACCCAGCTGGTCGTAGGCGTCGCCGAGCTCGGCCCGCAGGCGCTCTTCCATGGCCGCGCGCTCGCGGCCGAGGTCGTTCTGGGTGAGCCGCACTTCGTCGAGCTGGACGATCGCGTTGCCCGAGGGGGTCGCGGGGCCCAGGCCGCCGCCGGTGCCCAGGAAGAAGACGAAGACGACGCCGATGACGCTGACGAAGATGAGGGTCAGCCATCGCTGGCCGCGGCGCATGGATTCGAGCAAGGCGGAAACCTCGGGTGGCGGTTGGGGTGGGGCGAACATTACGAGACCCGAAGGATTCGGGGCAAGCTCGATTTCGCCCTGATGCCGCGCGCCCGCTTCCGTTAACTTCGGATTGCTCGGGCGGCGGCCCCCAGTTACCGTAAGTCCGTTTTCGCAGCCCTGAAGATCTTTGTCGTTTCGGGTGTTTAGCGAACGAGCTGCCAACCCGGCCGGTGGCGCGCTCGGACGCGGGGCGGAGCATTCGATGGGGCATACCCGAGGCGCACGCGTGTGGGCCCCGCGAGCCCGGGCGGCGGGTGCGGCTTCGATCAGGGCATTTCAAGGAGAGGGAAATTGATCCTCGACACCGTTCTCGGCTGGTTCTCCAACGACCTCGCAATCGACCTCGGCACGGCGAACACGCTCGTGTACGTCAAGGGCCGCGGCATCGTCGTCTCGGAGCCCTCCGTCGTGGCGGTGTCGCGAGACGCGCGGGGGCCGGACAAGGTCCGCGCCGTCGGCAAGGCCGCGAAGGAGATGCTCGGCCGCACGCCGGGCCACATCGTCGCGATCCGTCCGCTGAAGGACGGCGTCATCGCCGACTTCGACATCACCGAGGCGATGCTTCGTTATTTCATCCGCCGCGTGCACGACCGGCGCACGATGGTGCGCCCGCGGATCGTGATCGCGGTGCCTTCCGGGATCACGGAAGTCGAGAAGCGGGCAGTGCGCGAGAGCGCGATGCTCGCCGGCGCGCGCGAGGTCTACCTGATCGAGGAGCCGATGGCGGCGGCGATCGGGGCCGGGCTGCCGGTGACCGAGCCGTCGGGCAACATGATCATCGACATCGGCGGCGGGACGACCGAGGTCGCGGTCATCTCGCTGTCGGGGATCGTCTACTCGAACTCGATCCGCGTCGGCGGCGACAAGATGGACGACGCGATCATCAACTACGTGAAGCGCAAGTACAACCTGCTGATCGGCGAGCGCACGGCGGAGTTCATCAAGATCAAGATCGGCACCGCCTATCCCTCCGACACGATCGACTCGGTCGAGGTGAAGGGGCGTGATCTCGTGCTCGGCGTCCCGAAGACCCTCGAGATCAAGTCGGAAGAGGTCCGCGAAGCGCTGGCCGAGCCCGTCAACGCGATCGTCGAGAGCGTGAAGATGGCCCTCGAGAAGACGCCGCCCGAGCTCTCGGCGGACATCGTCGACAAGGGCATCGTGATGTCGGGCGGTGGCTCGCTCTTGCGCAATCTCGACGTCCTGCTGCGCGAGACGACGGGTCTGCCGGTCATGCTGGCCGAGGATCCGCTCACCGCCGTGGCCATCGGGACGGGCCGCTGTCTCGACGAGATCTCGCTCCTGCGCGAGGTGACGCTCCGGTCGCCGATCTCCTGACCGGTCGCGAAGCGGACGGGCGCCGGGGGGGCGACCGCCGCGGATTCTCCCGCTCGCGGCCGGATCGCGGACGGAATGGGTGGCCCCATAGCAGGGCTGCCGACCGGGCCGACAGGAAGGGGACGGGTCGAGGGGTATGCCCGATCTTCTGAAGCGTCTCGTGGCGCCGATCGTCGTCGTCGCGATCGTGCTGCTCGCGATCGTCTCGATGGTGCTCGACCGCCGCAGCATCGTGGAGGGTGATCGCCGACTGCCGTGGTGGCAGGCGGCGATGCTCGAGGCGACCGCGCCGATCGAGCGGCTGATCTCCGCGCCCATCGACGGCATCAAGGGCGTCTACCGCGACTACGTCGATCTGCTCGCCGTGCGTTCGGAGAACGTCCGCCTCGCCCGGCGCGTCGCGGAGATCGAGTCGGAGAACATGCAGTTCCGGGAGGCGCTCGTGACGAGCGGCCATCTCGAGCGCGTGGCCGCGCTGCGCGACGACGTGGAGATTCCGATGCTCCCGGCCGAGATCGTCGGCCTCGACGTGACGCCGTGGTTCCGCTCGATCCTGCTCGATCGCGGCGCCGAGGCCGGCATCCAGCCCGGCAATCCCGTCATCACCTACGACGGCGTGGTCGGCGTCGTGACCGCGACCTCGGCCCATGCCGCGAAGACGATGCTCCTGCTCGACCACCAGAGCGAGGTCGACGCGCTCGTGCAGCGCAGCCGTGCGCGCGGGATCGTGCGAGGCGCCGGCCGCGGGGCGCTCGAGTTCGAGTTCTTCGTGCGGGAGGCCGACGTCGTCGTCGGCGACGAGGTCGTCACCTCGGGCCTCGGAGGCATCTATCCGAAGGGGCTGCGACTCGGACGGGTGGCCGAGATCAAGGCGGCGACGGGGCAATTGACGCAGATCGCCGTCGTCCGGCCCGCCGTCGAGCTCGGCCAGCTCGAGCAGGTCTTCGTGATGCTGCGCCGCGGGCCGACGATGGAGCTGCTCTACCGCTCCAACGCGCCGGACGGCGATCTCGCCGGGCCGGCGGCGGTCTCGAGCCCGCCGCCGGGGGTGGGGGCCGAAGCGGCTTCGGCTCTCGAGGGCTCGGATGGCACGATCGTCGGTTCGGCGGACGACGCCTCGATCGTCGAGGGCAGCGGAGTCGCGCCGTGAAGTCGACGCTGGCGGTGCTCGCGCTCGGGCTGTTCGCGCTCGTGGTGCAGGGGGCGCTGGCCCGCGCGATCGCGCCGCCGTGGTGTCCGGATCTCGCCTGGCTCGTGGTCGTCGGGATCGGCCTGCGCTGGCCCGGATTCCTCTCGGGCTTCGTGATCTCGGCGCTGCTCGGGTTCGCGATGGATTCCGTGTCGGGCTCGCTCGTCGGACAACACGCGGTCCTCCGCATTTTTTCGTATCTCGCGGCGGCGATCGCGTCGCGTCAGCTCGATCTCTCGGGCGGCATCCCGATCGCGCTGCTCACGCTCGCGCTCTCCGTGGCCTACGGGTTCGGCATCGTCTCGACCCGCGCGATCTTCCTCGGGCCCGAGCCGCTTCTCGTCGAGGTCCTCGCGCTCGCCGTCGCCCAGGGCTTCGTCCACATGGTCTGCGTCGGGCCGATCGTCGGTCTCGTCGACCGGATCGTGAACCGCTTCGCCGACGAGGAGCTCTCGCGTCGCGGCTCGCTCGCCCTCGGCTATTCGAGCTATCCGGGTCGGGGGCGATCGTGAGCGAACCGCTCGGCCACGGTCGCTTGTCGAACAACGCCGACGGACCCGGCGACATCCGCCTCTGGCCCCTGGTCTTCGTCGTGCTCGGGCTCTTCACGGTCTTCGTCGGCCGCCTCTTCCAGCTCCAGATCCTCGAAGGCGAGTATCTGAAGGGGCGCTCGCAGGCGAACTACGTGCGGACGGTCCAGCTCGATGCGCCGCGCGGGATGATCGTCGACCGCGACGGTCGGGCGATCGCCGCGAGCCGCCCCGCCTATCACGTCGACGTGATGCCCAACGAGATCAAGCATCCCTGGCGAACCTGGTCCGTCCTCGGCGCGATCCTGGATCGAGATCCCGAGGAGATCGCAGCGAAGGTGGGCAAGCCGACGGGGCGGCTGCGCTTCCAGCCGGTGTCCCTGGCGACGGATCTCAGCTTCGAGGAGCGCGCGCAGGTCGCCGAGCACCACTACGCGCTCCCGGGTGTCGAGTTCTACGGAAAGCCGCTGCGGGAGTACGTCTACGGCACCCTCGCAGCCCAGCTGCTCGGAACGATCGGCGAGATCGACCCCGGGGAGCTCGAGCGCGAGGAGTTCGCCGACTACGACTCGGGCGAGACGATCGGCAAGACCGGCATCGAGGCGTCCTACGAGACCCATCTGCGCGGTCGGACGGGCGGCGTCAATCGCATCGTCGACGTCGCCGGCCGCGAGATCGAGGAGCTCGATCGGATCGAGCCGACTCCGGGAGGCCGAGTCGTGCTCGCGCTGGATCTGGATCTGCAGCAGGCGGCCGAGGAGGCGTTCCTGACCGGCGATCCGGCGCTTCCGCGCCGCATGGGCGCGATCGTCGCCCTCGATCCCGAAAATGGCGACGTGCTGGCGATGGTCTCGTCGCCCAGCTACGACGCGAACGCGTTCTCCGGGGCGATCTCGCGAGACGTCTGGCGTGCGCTCAACGACGACGAATGGCATCCGATGCGCAACCGCGCCGTCGCCGGCGTCTACCCGCCCGGCTCGACCTACAAGGCCTTCGTCGCCGCAGCCGGTCTCGCGGAGAAGGCGATCACCCCCGCGAGCACCGCCCACTGCAACGGCTACTACCGCCTCGGCCGTCGGACCTATCGCTGCTGGAAGAAGGGCGGCCACGGCACCGTCGACCTGAAGCGCGCCCTCGCGGGCTCCTGCGACGTCTATTTCTACGAGCTCGGCCGCAAGCTCGGCGTCGAGACGCTCGCGCGTTACGCGAAGCTCTTCGGGCTCGGCGAGCCGACGGGCGTGGCGGTGCGTGGCGAGGCGGAGGGGCTCGTGCCGACGCCGGAATGGAAGCGTCGCGTCAAACGCGAGGCGTGGGTCGAGGGCGAGACGATCTCGCTGTCGATCGGGCAGGGCGCCAACCTCGTGACGCCGATCCAGCTCGCCGTCGCCTACGCGACGGTCGCCAACGGGGGCACCGTCGTGACGCCCCGGGTCGTGCTCCGCAAGGAGACCTGGGACGGCGAGCTCGTCGAGGAGCTCCACCCGATGGTCCGGGCCAGCAAGGTCGTCGATCCGGCGATTCTCGAGATCGTGCGGCAGGGACTGAAGGGCGTCGTCATGGATCCCGGTGGCACCGGCCGTCGCGCCCAGGTCCCCGGCATCGACGTCGGCGGCAAGTCGGGTACGACCCAGGTCGTGAGCCTCGACGTCGTGAAGGGGCTCGACCCGAAGGACATTCCGATCCGGTACCGCGACCATGCGCTCTTCGCCGCCTTCGCGCCCGTCGAGGCGCCGGAGATCGTGGTCGTCGCGATCGTCGAGCACGCGGGCGGGGGCGGCGGGGCGATCGCCGCGCCGATGACCCAGAAGGTGATGGCGAAGTACTTCTCGAAGAAGGAAGGCCGCATCCCGACGGAGGTCGCCTTCTTCGATGGCGGAGAGTTCGATGGCGAAGAGTTCGACGGCGACGGGCACACGGGCGTGCGCCGCGCACCGGAAGGCTGGCTTCGGGAGCAGGGGCTCGCCGGGGTCTCGGAGGGCGGACGATGAGCGCGCTGCGGGTGGAGCGGCGACGGGTCGCGCATTTCGACTGGGTGCTCGTCGCGCTCGTGCTCGCGCTCGTGGCGATGGGGATCGTGAACCTGGTCTCGGCGGCGGCCTCGGGCGTCGAGGGCGGCGCGGACATCGTCGGGCGGCAGCTGTCGGTGATGGGGCTCGCGGCGGTCGTCATCGCGATCGTCGTCGCGATCGATTATCGCCACTACGATCGCTACGCCTGGTGGCTCTACGGCGGATCCGTCGGCCTGCTCCTGCTCACGCTCGCGATCGCCGAGGAGACGCGCGGTGCCCGGGCCTGGCTCTTCTCCGGGCGCCTGCAGCCTTCGGAGTTCTCGAAGATCGGCATGGTCATCGGGCTCGCCCACTACTTCGGCCGCAATCCCCCGTCCCAGATCCGGCGCCTGCGCGATCTCTTCATGCCCGGCCTGATCGTCGGGATCCCGGTCGGTCTGATCGTTCTGCAGAAGGATCTCGGTGTCGCCGCCCTGACCCTGCTCGTCGGCCTGACCCTGTTGCCCCTCGTGAACGTGCCCGCCCGGGCCTGGGTCGGGATCGGGCTGCTCGGCCTCGGCGGGCTGGCGGCGCTCTGGCAGTTCGGACTCAGGGGCTACCAGAAAGAGCGGATCCTCGGCTTCCTCGATCCCTCCCGCGATCCGCTCGCCTCGGGCTATCAGGGCATGCAATCGAAGATCGCCGTCGGCTCCGGCGGCCTCTTCGGCACCGGCTGGCAGGAGGGCACCCAGACCCAGCTGCGCTTCCTGCCGACGCAGCACACCGACTTCGCCTTCTCGGTCCTCGCCGAGGAATGGGGCTTCCTCGGCTCGACGATCGTGCTCTCGGTCTATGCACTGATGCTGGTCTGGGGCCTGATGATCGCGCGCAACTCGAAGGACACCTTCGGCGCGATGCTCGCGATCGGGCTGGTCGGGACGCTGCTCTGGCCGGCGGCGATCAACGTCGCGATGGTGCTCGGCCTCGCGCCGGTGATCGGCGTGCCGATGCCGCTCTTCTCGTATGGCGGCTCGGCCCTGCTCTCGACGGCGCTCTCGATCGGCCTGCTGCTGAACGTCTCGATGCGGCGCTATGTCTTCTGAGCCACCCGCGCTCCCGGGAGACCGGGGCGCGGGGGCTGCGAAGGCTGGACCTCAGGCGCCGAGCACGCCGTCGATCAGCTTGACGAAGTCGCCCTTCGGCCGGGCGCCCGTCAGCTGGCTCACGACCTTGCCGTCCTTGAACGCGAGGATCGTCGGGATCGAGCGGATCCCGAAGGCCCCGGGCGTCTGCGGGGAGTCGTCGATGTTGATCTTCACGACCTTCAAGCGGTCGCCGTAGTCTTCCGCGAGCTCCTTGACGATCGGCGCGATCGCCCGGCACGGCCCGCACCACTCCGCCCAGAAGTCGACCAGCACGGGGGTCGTGGATTTCAGGACCTCGCCGTCGAAGGTCGCATCGGTCACGTCGGTGATCTTGGCCATGGCAATGGGTCTCCGTTGATTCGATCGGGCGTCGCGGCAGCTTGTTCACGGCCGCGCGTCTGGCAAGCTCTTTCTTTCGTTCGAACTTTCGCTCCAGTCATCGACCGGGAGCGGCGGGGCCATATATAGCAGGCCCGTTGCCGGTCCCGACCCGGGGGATTTGCGTGAAACGACCTGGATCCAAGCTCGACCGCACCCCGATGCGGCTGGAATCGGGCGCCCGCAGGCCGAGCAAGGTCCGCCGCGCCGACGAGGGCCGTCCGCTCGCGCCCGGGGCGACGGTCTGCGAGCTGCTCGAGGCCCTGCCGAAGCTCCTGGGGGCCGCCGAGCTCAACGCGGCGATCGAGGCCTGGGCGCAGGCCTGGCGGGCGGAACGGCGGGTGCTCTTCGGCTTCGGGGCCCATCTGATCAAGGTCGGCCTCGCACCGATCGTGGTCGACCTGATGGAGCGCGGGGCGATCGGGGCCCTGATGATGAACGGGGCGGGCTGTGTCCACGATCTGGAGCTCGCGATGCTCGGCAAGACCAGCGAGGACGTCGGGCCCGCCCTCGATCGCGGGCGCTTCGGCATGGCCCGGGAGACCGCCGAGCGGCTCAACGGCGCGATCGCCCGGGGTCGGGCCGACGGCCTCGGCATGGGCGCCGCCGTCGGCCGCGACATCGCGGGCTCGGACGATCCGCATGCCGAGCGCTCGGTCCTCGCCAACGCCTACCGCCTCGGCATTCCCGTGACCGTCCACACCGCGATCGGCACCGACATCCACCACATGCATCCGAGCGCCGACGGCGCCGCCCTCGGCGAGACGAGCTACCGGGACTTCGAGACGCTCTGCGGGCTCGTCGCCGGGCTCGACGACGGCGTCGTCGTCCACGTCGGCTCGGCGGTGATCCTGCCCGAGGTCTTCCTGAAGGCGCTCGCCGTCGCGCGGAACCTCGGCCACCGCGTCGCCCGATTGACGACCATCAACTGCGATTTCGTGCGGCAGTACCGGCCCGAGCGCAACGTCGTCGAGCGGCCGACGCGGCTCGCGGGCCGCGGCATCTCGCTCATCGGCCATCACGAGATCCTCGTCCCGCTGATCGCGGCGGGCGTCGTCGAGCGCCATGCGATGCTCGCGGCGGGCGCCGACCGCGGCGGCACGCGGACGAGGAGCGGCGCGCGGGCGAAGCGCGGCGCGCCTTCGAAGAGCGCGAATCGAGCGCAGCCCACACGACCCTCGAAGGCCCGCGCGAAGTCGCAGAACGCGCGACCGCGACCGCGCAAGGCACGCGCAGGAGACTCGTCATGATCCGGATCACGCTCGTCGAGGGCGACCTGACCGAGCAGGCGGTGGACGCGATCGTGAATGCCGCGAACAACGATCTCGTGCTCGGGAGCGGGGTCGCCGGGGCGATTGCGCGCCGCGGTGGACCGCAGATCGCGGCCGAGTGTGCGGCGCATGGACCGATCGCCGTCGGCGAGGCGGCGGTCACCGGCGCGGGTCTGCTCCCGGCTCGCTTCGTGATCCATGCAGCCGGCATGGCCCTCGGCGGTCGGGCGACACCCGAGAGCGTGGGGCGGGCCCTGCGCGCGTCCCTCGAGCACGCCGCCCGACTCGGGATCCGGACGCTGGCGGCTCCGGCGATCGGGGCCGGGGTCGGGGGGCTCGCGCTCCAGACCTGCGCGGAGATCTCGATCGACTGTGCGCGTCGGTTTGCCGAGGAGCAGGGCGAGGGATGTGCGCTCGAGGAGATCCGGTTCGTGCTGATGGGCGAGCCGGTCTACCGATTGTTCGAGATGGTCAACGACGCGGCGAAGGTGGAGGCCCAGATGCGCCGGATGGCCCGGCGTGGGCGCGGGCAGGGCGACTAGGAGCCGGACGCTCGGGCCCGAGCCGGATCGGCAGCCCCCATCGGTATACTGCGCCGCGCCGGAAGGGCGAGCGCCGGGCGGGCGCGGCCCGCGACCCGAGAGTGAGCCCGGTTTGACCGGGTCCGGGATCCCGAGGAGAGCCGTGTACGAGTTCGAGCACATCGCGGCCGCGCTCTATCTGGCGGCGGGGGCCGGGGCGATCCTCGGTCTGGTGCTGCCCGCGCCCCGGATGCTGATCGGCGCGCGGATCGGGCTCGTGGTCGGGGCGCTGGTCCAGGCCGTCGCGTTCGCCACGCTGCATCGCCTCGACCCGCCGCCGGCGCTGACCGATCTCGGCGTCGCGATCGCCGTGATGGCCTGGCTCGCCGTGGTCTTCGGCTTGATCCTGAGCACCCGGATCCGGCTCCCGGGCTTCCTGCCTGCGCTCGCCTTCGCTGCGTTTCTCGCCGCCTTCGGGGCGACCCTCTCGGGCTCGGGCGGAGACGCCGCGACCGAGGCGAGCGGCTCGATCCCCCACGCCCACGTCCTGCTCTCGAGCGCCGGGCTCGCAGCCCTCGGCCTCGCCGGCCTCGCCGGCCTCTTCTTCCTGCTGGAGCACCGCAGTCTGAAGCGCCGCCGCAAGCTCGCGCGTCGCCTCCCGCTCCCCTCTCTCGAGGCCCTGGACCGCGTGAATCGCGTGGCGCTCGCGCTGGGATTTCCGCTGCTGACCTTCGGTGTGGTCACGGGCGTACTCTGGAACGAGGCCCGCTCGGGTCGCGTGCTCGGCGGCGGTCTCCACGAGACCTGGACCGTCGTCGCCTGGCTCATCTATCTCGGGCTCGTCGCCCTGCGCTTCGTCGGCCATCAGGGGGCCCGTCAGGCCGCGGCCAGCGCGCTCGCGGGCTTCGCGTTCCTCGTCTTCGCCGTGGTCGGCGTGGGGCTCGTGTCGTGAAGGTCGTCGTCTTCGGCATGAACCATCGCAGCGCGCCGGTCGAGATCCGCGAGCGCTTCGCGGTCGCCGACGTCGGCCCGGCGTTGCGCAAGCTCGTCGATCGGCCGGAGATCGGCGAGGCGGTCCTGCTCTCGACCTGCAATCGCGTCGAGCTCGTCGCGACGACCCCGAATCCCGATGCCGCGCAACACGTCCTGCTCGACTTCTTCGCCCGCGAGCTCGCCGGCGGCGACCTGCCGAGCAAGAGCTCGCTCCGGGACATGACCTATCTCCGTGTCGGACGCGAGGCCGTCGAGCACGTGTTCCGGGTCGCCTCGGCCGTGGACTCGATGGTCGTCGGCGAGCCGCAGATTCTCGGGCAGGTCAAGGACGCCTATCGCGCGGCGGCGGAGGCGGGGACCTGTGGGGCGGTGCTGTCGCGGCTCTTCCAGCGGGCGTTCGCGACGGCGAAGCGGGTGAAGAACGAGACGGGGATCGCGGAGCGGCCGGTCTCGGTCGCCCGGGTGGCGGTGCTGCTCGCGAAGCAGATCTTCGAGACCCTCGAGGACAAGCGCGCGCTGCTGATCGGGGCCGGGGACATGATCGAGGCGGCGCTGATCGCGCTCCACGACCACGGCCTCGGCTCGCGCCGCGTCGTCAATCGGACCCGCGCCCATGCGGAGGCCCTCGCGCGGCGCTTCGACGGGACGGCCCACGGTCTCGACGAGCTCGACGCGCTGCTGCCCGAATGCGACGTCGTGCTCGCCTGCGTCGGCGGTACCGGCCCGATCCTGACCCGCGAGCGGATCGAGGCGAGCCTCCGACGTCGTCACGACCGGCCGCTCTTCCTGATCGACATCGGCGTCCCGCGCAACATCGACCCGGCGGTCCACGAGATCGACAGCGCCTACCTCTACGACCTCGACGACCTGCAGGAGGTCGCCGACAGCAACGAAGAGGAGCGGCGCCGCGAGGTCGCGCGGGCGGAGCACATCATCGTCGAGGAGCGCGAGCACTTCGAAGGTTGGCTGGTGGCGCTGCAGGCGGTGCCCACGATCCGGGATCTCACGCGCCGCGCCGAGTCGATCCGCAAGGGCGAGGTCGAGCGCTTCGCCGGGCGGCTCGGGCTCGACGAGCCGCGGCGCGAGCTCCTCGAGCAGCTGACGCGCGCGATCGTCGCCAAGCTGCTCCACGCGCCCGTCTCGCGCCTGCGCGACGAGACCGATCGCGAGGCCGGATTGATCCGCCTCGAGGAGGCCCGGGTCCTGTTCGCCCTCGACGAGCCGGCCGGGTCCGGCGGGCGGGGCGATTCCGACGAGCCGGAGCCGAATCCGTGAGCAAGCTCCGCATCGCGACCCGCGGCAGCGACCTCGCCCTGGTCCAGTCGCGGCAGATGGCCGACCAGCTCGGGCGCGCCCTCGGCGTCGAGACGGAGCTCGTCGTGTTGCGGACGACGGGCGATCGGATCCTCGATCGCTCGCTCTCGAAGATCGGCGGCAAGGGTCTCTTCGTGAAGGAGATCGAGGAGGCGCTGCTCGCGGACGCTGCGGACGTCGCGGTCCACAGCGCGAAGGACGTCCCCGCGCGCCTCGCGAACGGCTGTGTCATCGCCTGCTATCCCGAGCGCCGTGATCCGCGCGATGCGCTCGCGGGTCGCGAGCGGGGCGTCGACCTGGCATCGCTTCCACGCGGCGCGCGGGTCGGGACGGGCAGCACGCGCCGCGTGGCGTTGCTGCGCGCCCTGCGCCCCGATCTCGAGATCGTCCCGCTGCGGGGCAACGTCCCGACGCGGCTCGAGAAGATCGTGTCCGATCGGCTCGACGCCGTCGTGCTCGCCTGCGCGGGACTCGACCGCCTCGGCCTCGCCGATCGGATCGACGAGCGGATCGAGCCGGAGACGATGCTGCCCGCCGTCGGACAGGGCCTGCTCGCCCTCGAGACGCGGGCGGACTCCGAGTGGCGCTCGCGCATTGCGGCCCTCGAGCCCGCCGCGACCGGCGAGGTCGCCCGGGCGGAGCGCGCCTATCAGACTGCGCTCGGGGGCGACTGCAGCATCCCGCTCGCGGGCTTCGCCGAGCGATTGCCCGACGGGCGACTCCGGATGCGAGGGCTCGTCTCGAGTCTCGACGGTCGCGAGATCGCCCGCGCCGAGGACTTCGGGACCGTCGACGCGGCGGAGGCGCTCGGCGAGCGCGTGGCGAGGGCGGTGCTCGAGTCGGGGGGGCGCGGAATTCTCGCGGCGATCGCGGCGGCCGGGTCGAGCGATGCCTGAGGCGAGCGACGGGCCCGGGCGCGTCGTGTTGGTCGGGGCCGGTCCCGGCGACCCGGATCTGATCACCGTGCGCGGGGCGCGCGCGCTGCGAGAGGCCGACGTCGTGCTCTACGACGAGCTCGCGAGCGAGGAGCTGCTCGACCTCGCGCCCTCGCGCGCGCTGCGCATCAACGTCGGCAAGCGCGGCCACGAAGAGCCGACGCGGACCCAGGCCGACATCAACGCCCTGCTCGTCGAGCACGCGCGACGCGGTCGGACCGTGGTGCGGCTGAAGGGCGGTGATCCCTTCGTCTTCGGCCGCGGCGGCGAGGAGCTCTCGGCCTGCGCCGAAGCGGGCATTTCCTTCGAGGTCGTCCCCGGCATCACGTCGGCGATCGCGGCCCTGGGCTATGCCGGCATTCCGGTGACCGATCGACGCCATTCGGCCTCCTTCGCCGTCGTCACCGGCCACAAGGATCCGAGCCGGGTCTCCGAGCAGACGCGCTGGCGCGAGCTCGGCACCGCCGTCGACACCCTCGTCATCCTGATGGGCATGCGGAACCTCCCGAAGCTCGTGGCGGAGCTGATCGCCGGCGGCAAGCCCGGCGACACCCCCGCTGCGGCGATCATGCACGGCACGCTGCCCGAGCAGCGAACCTGCGTCTCGACGCTCGCGGCGCTGCCGGAGGCGGTGCGCGCGGCGGGGCTGGGGGCGCCGGCGGCGGTCGTGATCGGCGACGTCGTGTCGCTGCGCGACGCGCTCGCGTGGTGGGAGCGGCGGCCGCTCTTCGGGCGGTCGGTGCTCGTCACGCGGGCTCGGGAGCAGACCGACGAGCTCGCGGCGGCGCTGCGTTCGGCGGGGGCCATCCCCGTCCTGCGGCCGATGATCGAGCTCGCCGCCGTCGAAGACGCCGAGGGCCGTGCCGAAATCGGCCGCGCGCTCTCGCGGCTCGAGACCTATCACGCCCTCGTCTTCACGAGCTCGAACGCCGTCCGCTTCTTCACCGACGCCCACGAATCGATCCGCGGCCGCGGCGTCGGGATCACCGCCTCGACCCGCCTCTTCTGCATCGGCGAGCGGACCGCGGAGGAGGCGCTGCGCTCGGGCTATCCGGTCCACCTGATCGCTTCGGGGCGCAGCGACGCCCAGGCGCTCCTGGCCGAGATCGTGCCGCTGCTCTCGACCCCGGGCGAGCGGGTCCTGATCCCCGCTCCCGGATCGCCGCGACGACGATCGCCGAGGGACTCCGGGCCGCGGGCGTCGAGGTCGACTCGGTCGCCTTCTACGAGAATCGCCGGCCGGTCGTCGATCTCGAAGAGCTGCGCGCCCGCCTGTCCGCGGGCGGGCTTCACGCCCTGACGTTCACGAGCCCGTCGACCGTCGAGAATTTCCTCGGCTGTCTCGACGCGGCGAGTCTCGCGGCGGCCCGCCGATGTATGATCGCCGCGATCGGGACGACGACGGCGAAACGGCTCGCGCAGGCCGGGCTGCCGGCCGATGTGGTTCCGGCGAAGCCCGACGTCGGGCAGCTCGTCGCAGCGCTCGCCCGCGCGACGGCCGAGCGGACCGGGCGACGGGGCTGAGGAGGCCGGCATGAGCTTTCCCATCACACGCATGCGCCGCCTGCGGCGGAACGAGACGCTGCGCAGCATGGTGCGCGAGACGCGGCTCGCGCCCGCGGACCTGGTCCAGCCGCTCTTCGTCGTCGAGGGGACCGGGCGGCGCGACGCGGTCGCCTCGATGCCGGGCGTGCACCGCTATTCCGTCGACCAGGTCGTGCTCGAGGCGAAGCGGATCGCGGATCTCGGCATCCCGGCGGTGATCCTGTTCGGCGTGCCCGCGCAGAAGGATGCCCGGGGCTCCGGGGCGGATCACGCGGACGGCATCGTGCAGCGCGCCACCCGGGCGATCGCCGAGGCGGTGCCCGCGCTCTGCGTCATCACCGACGTCTGTCTCTGCGAATACACGAGCCACGGCCACTGCGGCCTGCTCGACGGCGAGCAGGTCGACAACGATCCGAGCCTCGAGCGGCTGGCGAGCACCGCCGTCTCCCATGCCCGGGCCGGCGCGAGCATCGTCGCGCCGTCGGACATGATGGACGGCCGCGTCGCGGCGATCCGCCGCGCGCTCGACGCGAACGGCTTCGAGGACGTCGCGATCCTGGCCTATGCGGCGAAGTACGCGAGCGCCTTCTACGGGCCCTTCCGCGACGCGGCAGAGAGCGCTCCGGAGTTCGGGGATCGCCGCGGCTACCAGATGGATCCGCCGAATCGGCGCGAGGCGCTGCGCGAGATGCGGCTCGATCTCGAGGAGGGGGCCGACATGCTGATGGTGAAGCCGGCGCTGCCCTATCTCGACATCCTGGCGGACGCGCGGCGGAGCTTCGACGTGCCGATCGCTGCCTATCACGTGTCCGGGGAATACTCGATGATCCAGGCCGCCGCGGAGCGCGGCTGGATCGACGGGCCCCGGGCGATGGAAGAGGCCGTCGTGTCGATCAAGCGCGCCGGGGCGGACCTGATCCTGACCTACGCCGCCATGGATCTGGCGGCGCGCCTCTGAACCGCGCGAGGCGCGGGCCCGTCGCGCCGTCGTCCGCTCCCTCGCGCCCCGCGCCTCGCAGGAGACCCTGGTTCGATGCAGTACAAGGTCGTCGAGATCGCGAACGTGACGGACGAGGAGATCGAGAAGATCCTCAACCAGTGGACCGCCGAGGGCTGGACCTTCGACACGATGCATTTCGCGATGCGCGAGTCGTCGAAGCGCCCGAGCATGGCGTTCCTGACCTTCACCCGCGACGACGGTTAGTCGCCCACCCGCCCCACCATCGGCCGCGCGGGCGGCGCGTCTGCTCCCGCCGCCACCACCGCCGGCCAGACCGTCTCCGTCAGCACGCCGAGCGACCGCTCGAGCACCGCCCGCTCGACGCCTTCGACCTGGGGCCGCACGATCAGCAGATCGAGGCCGAGCCGCGCCCGATCCTGCACCAGCCGATCGATCACGTCCCGGACGCCGCCCACGACCACGCGCTCTCCGATCGGCGCCGCGAGCGCCGTATCCACCGCCCGCGGTAGTCCGATCCGCCGGGCGGACATCTCCCGGGCGAGCCGCTCGCGGATCGCGGCGCAGGCTCGCTCGTCGTCCGACACGAAGACCGTCCGCATGGCCAGCGCGAGGGTCGGGGAGTCGGGGTCGGGGAGGCCGGCACGGTGGAGCCGCTGGTTCTGCGCGATCTGTTCGAGGGTCTCGACGGGCGAGGCGAGGTAGGGGAGGCCCCGACGGGCTGCCTGGGCCAGGCCCTTCGGGCCGAATGCGGCGACGGCCAGCGGAGGATGGGGGCGCTGCCGGGGCGCATAGGCGCCGGTCCCTGCGGCGCCGGCCCACAGGGCGAGCATCCGGTCGAGGGCCTCGTCGAAGCGATCGCGCTTCTCGGCGGGCGGCACGCGGAAGGCCTCGAGCATGCGCTTCTGGAAGCCTCGACCGAGCCCGATCAGGGCCCGCCCGTCCGAGAGCTGGTCGAGGGCGGCGATCTCGGCGGCGAGGGCCTCCGGCGGATGCAGCGGAAGCAGGAGGGAGGTCGTCCCGAGGCGCAGGCGGCGCGTGGTCGGGGCCCAGTGCGAGAGCTCGAGCAGGGGGGCCGGACAGACACCGCGCTCGAAATGCATCTCCGGCAGCCAGACCGAATGGAGGCCCATCACCTCGGCCAGCTCGACCCAGCGCCGCCGGGCCGCAATCGAGGCCCGACCGGCGTCCCCGCCAAGGGAGATTCCGAGCGCCGGCCGTTCGAGGCCCCAGGCCCGGCGCTCGGCATCGAGCGGTCGAGAGTGCTTCGCCGCGTCCATGCCGGGACCCTATCACCCGACCCCGACCCCGACCCGACCCGGGCCGATGGTCCGGAGTAGCGGCTCGATTTCAATCACCGCCTCGATCGGGCGCTTGATTGCGTCACCCACGGGGGTTGACTAAGCTCGGCCCCCGTGAGATTGATCCCCCCAAGGTCGAAACCTTCGGGGCTGTTCGGCCGATCCTGCGGGCACGTTTCAAATCCCAGCCTGGGGATGATCGGGAGAGCACGACATGATCGAGACGATTCTGGTGGCGACGGATGGCTCCGAGGACGGCAACGCGGCGGAGCAGACGGCAATGGGTCTCGCCTCGCGCCTGCGCGTCAAGCTCATGGCCATCTCGGTCGTGGACGAGCGGCGCTTCAAGGCGCCCGCGGGCTCTGGCCTGAATCTTCCCGCATTCCCCGAAGCCGAAGTCGCGGCGTACTACCGCGCTCGCGCCGACGCCGTCGCCCGGCGCTTCAACGAGCGTGCCCGGGCCGAAGGTCTCGAAGCGAGCTGTGAAGTCCTGCAGGGTCCCTGCGACGATCGGATCGTCGAGAAGGTCCAGTCGGCCGATCTGCTCGTGATCGGTCGCAACAGCGCGGGCAGCCGGGACAAGAACTCCCTCGTCGGCCATACGACGGACACCGTCCTGCGCAGGACGAGCAAGCCCACGATCCTCGTCCCCGCCGGCGCACCGCTGACGGGGCCGCTGGTGCTCGGATTCGACGGTTCGCCCGGCTCGCGGATCGCCGCGAAGCTCGCGGTCGAGATCGCCAACGGCCTGAACGAATCGGTCCACGTCTTCGTCGACTCGAAGGACAAGGGGCGCGCCGTCGCGCGCTTCGACGAGGTCCGACAGCTCGTCGGCGGGTTGGCGGTGCCGGTTCGCGAGACGTCGTCGACCCTCGGCCGGCCCGACGTCAAGATCGTCGACACGGCGAAGGAGGTGCGCGCCAGTCTGATCGTGATGGGCGCGTACGGCCGCAATCGGATCACGGACTATTTCCTCGGGAGCAACGCGGCTGCGGTCGCACGGACGTCCCCCGTGTCCGTGCTGCTCGCGCGCTAGCACGTGCCTCGCACGGCCGGCCCCATCCGACTGGCCGAGCTCGCCCGCGTCCTCGGCCTCGAGGTCGAGGGCGACCCGCAGCTCGAGATCGGTGGCTTCGCCTCCCTCGAAAAGGCCGGTCCCGACGAGCTCGTCTTCGTGCGGGATCGTGGCCACCTCGCGGCCCTGGCCGCCTGTCCCGCTCGGGCCGTGGTTGCGCCCGCCGGCTTCGCGCTCGAAGGGCGCAGCGCGCTTCGAAGCGCCCGGCCGGCCCATGATTTCTCCCGCCTGATGCAGCATTTCCTGCCGCTGCCGCGCCCGCCGGCGGGCATTGCGTCGGGGGCCCACGTGGACCCGACGGCCGAGATCCATCCGACCGCGTCGATCGAGGCGGGGGCCCGCATCGGGCCCGGGAGTCGTGTCGGCGCGGGGACGGTGATCGCCGCGAACGCGACGCTCGCGGCGGTGGTCGTGGTCGGGCGGGACTGCTGGATCCACTCCGGGGCGGTGCTGCGCGATCGGACGCAGGTCGGCGATCGGGTCGTGCTGCAGCCCGGGGTCGTGCTCGGGAGCGACGGGTTCGGGCTCGTCGCCGACGAGCAGGGTCGACCCGTCGCGATGGCCCACCGCGGCCGCGTCGTCGTCGAGGACGACGTCGAGATCGGCGCCAACACGACCGTCGATCGCGCGACCCTCGACGAGACGCGCATCCGCCGGGGCGCGAAGATCGACAACCTCGTCCAGATCGCCCACAACTGCGATGTCGGCGAGAACGCCTTGATCGTCGCCCAGACCGGGCTCTCCGGCGGGACGATCGTCGGCCCGGGGGCGATCGTGATGGCGCAGGCCGGGACGACGGGCCATCTGCGCATCGGGGCCCGCGCCTTCGTCGGTGCCCGCGCCGGCCTCCACCACGACGTCGCCGACGGCGAGCGCGTCTTCGGCTCGCCCGCGATGGAGGAGCGGACCTGGCACCGCGCGATGGCCGCCCTGAAGCGCCTGCCGGAGCTGCTGCGGCGCGTTCGCCGCCTCGAGCAGCGCCTCGATCTGCGCGCTGGCGACGCGTCCCCATCCACAGGAGACTCCGACCGCGCCTGATTCGCGCGAGGAGTCCCCGATCGATGTCCAGCGACCCGTCCCGCGCCGAGTTCGCCGCCGCGCGCCCGCTCGCCGTACTGCGCGCCGAGCTCGCGGCCTGTCGCGACGACGCGGCGCTCGAAGCGCTCGCGGCGACGCTCGCGACGGATGCCCGCGCCGGCGCGCGCGAGCTGCTCGCCCGGATCGAGGCCCGGCGACGCGCGGCACAGGCGGAGCACGCCCGCCTCGCGAAGCTCCTCGCCCTGCGCGATGCGCTCGCCCGGGATGGGGCGCGCGGGATCGCCGGGGTCGACGAGGTCGGCGTCGGGCCCCTCGCCGGGCCCGTCGTCGCGGCGGCCGTCGTGCTCCCCGGGCTGGTCGATCTGCCGGGGCTCGACGACTCGAAGCGCGTCGCGCCGGCGCGGCGCGAGCAGCTCGATCGGGCGATCCGCGCTTCGGCCCTCGGCATCGGTCTGGGCGTCGTTCCGGTCGAGGAGATCGACCAGCTCGGGATCTACCGCGCGGCCCTCGAGGCGATGCGGCGCGCGGTCGCGAGCCTGGCCCGGATCCACGTCGTGGACCATCTGCTCGTCGACGCGAGGACCGTCCCGGGGATCGATGTCCCCCAGACGTCGATCATCAAGGGCGATCAGAAGGACGCGAGCATCGCCGCCGCCTCGATCGTGGCGAAGGTCCACCGCGACGCCCTCATGGTCCGCCTCGCCGAGCGCCATCCCGCCTACGGCTTCGAGCGCCACATGGGCTACGGCACGGCGGAGCACGTCGCCGCCCTCGAGCGCTTCGGTCCATGCCCCGCCCACCGGCGCTCCTTCGCCCCGGTCGCCCAGGCCGAGCGGCGCTTCACGCATCGGCCGGGCGCCTTCGTATGACCGCGGTCGACGCGGCCGCACCGCGCTTCACGATCCGGAACCGGCCGGAGGACTTCGTCGTCGTCGAAGAGCCGCTCTATCCGCCCTCCGGCTCGGGCAAACATCTCTTTCTCGAGATCGAGAAGCGCGGGCGCACGACCGAGCAGGTCGCGCGCGAGCTCGCGCGTCTGCTCGGCGTCCCGCCGATGGACGTGGGTTATGCGGGGCGCAAGGACCGGCATGCGATCACGCGGCAGGGGTTCTCGGTGCCCGGCGTCGAGGCCGAGCGTGCCCTCGCCCTCGAGCTCGAGGGCGCGCGCGTGCTTACGGCGGTGCCCCACGAGCACAAGCTCAAGACGGGGCATCTGCGCGGGAATCGCTTCGAGCTCGCGGTCCGCTGCGGAGAGCCCTTCGATCCGGCACGGCTCGCGCCGCGCGTCGTCGAGCTCGCGCGGCGCGGCATGCCGAATCGCTACGGGGAGCAGCGCTTCGGCCGTGCAGGGGACAACGCGGAGGAAGGGCGCAAGCTCTTCTCCGGCAAGCTCCGCGGCCGCGATCTGCGCGGCGCGCGCTTCCTCCTCTCCGCGCTCCAGGCCGAGGTCTTCAACGCGGTCCTCGCCGCGCGCGCCGACGCCTACGACGACGTCGAGGTCGGTGATCTCGCCCGCGTCGAGGCGAGCGGCGGGCTCTTCTGGGTCGAGGACCTCGAACGCGAGCGGCCCCGGGCCCACGCCTTCGAGATCAGCGCCACCGGTCCGATCTTCGGGACCAAGGTCCGGACACCGCGCGGGGAGATCGCGCGACTCGAGACGGAGATCCTCGAACGCCACGGCATTCCGACGACGGGCCGGCTGACGCTGCCCCGCGGCCTGCGCGCCCTCGGCACGCGGCGGCCGCTGCGCGTCGCGCCGCGCGAGCTCGAGGTCCAGCCCCTCGACGGGGGGCATGGATTCAGGCTGTGCTGCGGGCTGCCGTCCGGCGCCTACGTGACGGTCCTGCTCGATTGCCTGGTCGGGCCGGTGGCCGATGCGGGGCGCGAGGCGGCGTCCCGTGACGAGGCTCTTTCGATGGGTGTATGCTCGCCCGACGCCGTTTGAATCCTGGAGGAACGCATGAAGATCGCCACCACCGTCACGGATCTCATCGGGGGGACGCCGCTGGTTCGACTCAATCGCGTGGTCGGCTCGTGCGGCGCCACGATCCTCGGCAAGCTCGAATCCGCCAACCCGGGCAACAGCGTCAAGGACCGCATCGGCCGCGCGATGATCGACGCGGCGGAGAAGTCCGGCGACCTCGTGCCCGGCAAGTCGACGATCGTCGAGCCGACCTCCGGCAACACGGGCATCGCCCTCTCCATGGTCGCTGCGGTGAAGGGTTATGCGTGCGTGATCGTCATGCCGGACACGATGAGCCCCGAGCGCCGTGCGACGATGCGTGCCTTCGGCGCGAAGATCGTCCTGACCGAGGGGGCGAAGGGCATGCGCGGCGCCATCGCCCGGGCCAACGAGATCGCGGCGAAGATCCCGAACTCCTTCATTCCCCAGCAATTCAAGAATCCCGCGAATCCGACCGTCCATTTCGAAACGACCGCCCAGGAGATCTGGAACGACACCGACGGCAGCGTCGACGCCCTCGTGGCCGGCGTGGGCACGGGCGGCACGATCACCGGCGTCGCCCGCGCGATCAAGCCGAAGAAGCCCTCGTTCAAGGCGATCGCCGTCGAGCCGATCGACAGCCCGGTCCTCTCCGGGGGCTCGCCCGGCCCCCACAAGATCCAGGGCATCGGTCCCGGCTTCGTGCCCGACATCCTCGAGACCGATCAGCTCGACGGGGTCATCACCGTCTCCAACGAACAGTCCGTCGCGATGGCCCATCGTCTGGCGCGCGAGGAGGGGATTCTCTGCGGCATCTCCTCGGGGGCCAACGTCCACGCCGCGATCGAATACGGCTCCCGCCCCGAAAATGCAGGCAAGACGATCGTGACCATCATCTGCGATTTCGGGGAGCGCTACATCCAGACGATCCTGTTCGACAAGCTCCGCTACGAAGGCAGCGACCCGGTCGAGCTCTGATCGTCGATCCCGGTCGGGACGATGCCCCTTGCGGAATCCCGCTGTTCGTTGACACTCCTCTCATGTCGCGAGACGAGAAAAAGGCGGAGAGTCGGCGCCGGATCCTCGAGTCGGCGCGAGAGGTCTTCTTCCGGGACGGCTTCATGAAGGCCAACCTCGACGAGGTCGCCGAGAAGGCGGGCGTCGCGAAGGGCACGCTCTACCGTTATTTCGAGAGCAAGGCCGATCTCTACGTGGCGGTCCTGACCCGGAACCACGAGATCTTCCACGACCTCATCAAGGCCGCGAGCGAGCAGGGCGACAACGCGGTCGATCGCATGCGGTCGATCGCGCGCTTCTACTTCGCCCATTGGCTCGATCATCCCGACTACTTCCAGATCTTCTGGGCGGTCGACAACGAGAGCGTGATCGGCGAGCTGCCGAGGGCGGTGATCGATCAGATCTCGAGCTTCTGGGAGCTCAATCTGAACGTGACCCACGGCGTGCTCGAAGACGGCGTCTCGAGCGGCGAGCTCGTGCCCTGCGATACCTGGGAGGTCGCCAACGTGCTCTGGGAGGTCGCGAACTCCCTGATCGAGTCGGACAACACGAAGGCGCGCCGACAGATCCGACGGCGCCCCCTCGAGCCGCTCTACATGCACGCGATCGAGACCGTGATGCGCGGGATCCTCGTCGAGCCGACGCGGATCCAGCTGAGCCCGGCCCAGCCCATGCGCGAGACGCGTGCGAGCTGATCGCGGGACCCGCGATACCATCGGCCCGTGAAATCCGATCCCTCCTCGCGAGCATCCGGGAAGACCGGCGCGCAGCCCCGGCTCGTCGTGATCGACGGTGCGAACGCGCTCTACCGGGCGTTCTTCGCCATCCCGAACCTGCGCGCCCCGGACGGCACGCCGACCAATGCCGCCTACGGCTTCGCGACGATGCTCGCGAAGGTCCTGCGCGAGGAGCGGCCGACCCACGTCGTCGTGGCGATGGACCCGCCGGGCGGGAGCTTCCGCAACGAGCTCTATCCCGCGTACAAGGCGGGACGCGACAAACAGCCGGAGGATCTCTCGGCGCAGATCCCGCTCATGGGGCTGCTGTGCGAGGCGTTCCGGGTGCCGGTCGTCGCGATCCCGGGCTTCGAGGCGGACGACGTCATCGCGACCCTCGTCGCTTCGGCGCCCGCCGGTGCCGAGGTCTGCATCGTCTCGACCGACAAGGACCTCATGCAGCTCGTCCGGCCGGGTGTCGAGCTGCTCGACACGATGAAGGGGCGGCGGATCGACGAGGCGGCCGTCGAAGAGCGCTTCGGCGTACCGCCGGAGCGGCTCCTCGATCTGCGGGCGCTCGTGGGTGACCCGAGCGACAACATCCCCGGCGTGAAGGGCATCGGCGAGAAGGGCGCGGCGAAGCTGATCCTCGAGTTCGGTGATCTGGATCGGCTCCTCGCGGAAGCGGGAAGCGTGACCGCCAAGCGCGCGCGAGAGAGCCTGATCGAGCAGGCCGACGCGGCGCGTCTCTCCCGCGAGCTCTCGCGGCTGCGCGAGGACGCGCCGATTCCCGCCGCCTGGACGGGCTTCGATCGGACCGAGCCCGACCGCCCCCGCCTGCGCGAGCTCTACCGACGTCTCGGCTTCACCCGCCTGCTCGACTCGCTCGGAGCGGATCCCCCGGAAGCCGGGACGGCCGAGGGAACGGCCGCGGAGGCGGCTGCGCCGACGGATGAGCCGACGGAGTCGGCATCCTCCGGAGTGTCGGCACCGACCTCGTCCCCGACGCACCCGACGCCGTCGCACGATCCCTCCGAGGGCGTTCCCGCGCTCGAGCTGCTCCGCGAAGACGCGGCGCTCGATGCGCTGCGGACACGGCTCGCCGGGGCTTCGACGCTCGTGCTCCATCCCTACGTCACGCCCGGCACGCCGGCGAGCCAGCGTCTGCGTGGTCTCGCACTCGCGGCCGACGACGGGCCCGTCGCCTACGCCGCGATCGCCGGGGAGGGGCTGCTCGATCGGGCCGGGGTCTCGCTCGCGGCGGTCGGTGGGCTCGTGCTCGATCTGCTCCACTCGATGTCGACTCCGCGCTGGATCGCCTTCGACTCGAAGACGGTCCAGAGCGTCTTCGCCGAAGCGGGGCATCCGCTCCCGGAGCCGGCCGAGGATCTGCAGATCGCCGGTCATCTGCTCGATTCCTCCGGTGCGCAGACGCTGAAGGCCCTCGTCCAGGAGCACCTCTCGCTCACGGTGGATGGCTGGGAGGATCTCGCGGGCCGCGGGGCGCGAGCGCGCAGCCCGGAGGATCTCGGCGTCGAGGCCATCGCTGCCTGGGCGACGGCGGAGGCGCGGGTCCTGCCCGCCCTCGCGACGACGCTGCGCGCGAAGATCGCGCGCGACGAGCTCACGGCGGTCTACGACGAGATCGAACGTCCGCTGACGGCCGTACTCTCGAAGATGGAGCGCGCGGGCGTCCGCATCGACGAGCGTCATCTCGCGAAGCTCTCCGAGGAATACGCCCGCGAGCTCGACCGGACCGAGCGCGAGATCCACGCGCTCGCCGGCGAGGATTTCCTCGTGAGCAGCCCGAAGCAGCTCCAGACGATCCTCTTCGAGAAGCTGAAGCTCCCGATCGTGAAGAAGACGAAGACCGGTTATTCGACGGACGAGAGCGTGCTCGAGCAGCTGGCCGCCCACCACGAGCTGCCCGCGAAGATCCTGGCCTGGCGCAAGCTCTCGAAGCTGAAGTCGACCTACATCGATGCGCTGCCGCCGCTCGTCGATCCGCGCACGGGCCGCATCCATCCGAGCTTTCATCAGCTCGGCGCGGCGACCGGTCGGCTCTCGGCCTCGAATCCCAACGTGCAGAACATCCCGATCCGGGGCGCGGAGGGCGCGCGGATCCGCGAGGCCTTCATCCCGGCCGAGGGGCGCATCCTGATCTCCGCCGACTATTCGCAGGTCGAGCTCCGCATCCTCGCGCATTGTTCGGGCGATCCGTCGCTGGTCGAGTCCTTCGTCCGCGGCGACGACATCCATCGCCGGACGGCGGCCGAGGTCGCGGGCATTCCCCTCGATCAGGTCAGCGACGATCAGCGTGCACGGGCGAAGGCGGTCAACTTCGGGATCATCTACGGGTCGTCGGCCTTCGGACTCGCGCAACAGCTCGGCATCGCCGCCGGCGAGGCCCAGGCCACGATCGACGCCTACTTCGCGCGCTACGAAGGCGTGCGTCGCTTCCTCGATGAGACGACGGAGCGCGCGCGGGCGGAAGGCTTCGTGCGGACGTTGTTCGGGCGCCGCCGCTACCTGCCCGATCTCAACTCCCGCAACCGTGCACTGCGACAGGGAGCGGAGCGGATGGCGGTGAACTCGGTGATCCAGGGGACGGCGGCGGATCTGATCAAGAAGGCGATGGTCTCGGTCGAGCGCGCGATCGAGCAGGCCGGGGTTGCGGCGACCATGATCCTGCAGGTCCACGACGAGCTCGTCTTCGAGGCGGCGCCCGAGGCCCAAGAGACCGTGGCGGCGCTGGTGCGCGAGCACATGGAAGGGGCGGCTCGGCTGGCGGTGCCGCTGGTGGTCGATCTCGGCCATGGCCGGAGCTGGCGCGAGGCGCATTGAGGCTGGTCGAAGCCGGGGATGGCTGCGGAGGCGATTGGTCTACCCCGTGGGGCGCGCAATTCGACGGCAGCCAAAAATTCTTTTCGCGCGCGCGACTTTTTTTGCCACTTCCGGCGGGAGCAGTCCACTCCCCAGGTACATAAAGCCGAATTCCCCTTCCCAGGGAAGGCCCGGAACGCCGCAAGGTGTTCCGGGCTTCTTCGTTTCTGGACCCGGATTCCATGAACGGGCGCGACGGGTCGAACGGGGAGGGCCGGGCTTGCGCCGGGGACGGCGCGGCGCGCCGGCGACTTCGAGCGGGCTGGGTTCAGGCGAGGAGCTTGGCCTTCGCGATCGCGTACTCCTGCTCCGTCAGGATGCCCTGGGTCAGCAGCAGATTGAGCTTGCGCAGCTGATCCGCGAGAGCGTCGCCGCGCTGGATCTCGATGGGAAACGAGACGTCCTGGGTGATCTGGAGCTCTTCCTCCTGAACGTCCACGAGCTCGATCTCCGCGAGGTCCGACGGGTCGGACGGATCCGTCGCCGTGGCCGATCGTCGGGTCGCCGCGGACCGGGTCGGCGGTCGCATCGGGCCCGCTGCATCGGCGTTGAGGGAGCTCAGGGCGGCGCCTCGGCGCTGCGCCTGACGCTCGGCCTGGGCCAGGGCCGATCGGTTCTCCCGGAGCGTCGGATGGAGCTTGGCCTGGGTCTGGCGATCCGCCTCGGCGAGGGCTGCCCGGCTCGACTTGAAGAAGACCACCGCGCCGATCGAGAAGAGCGCCAGCGCCGGAAAGAAAGCCTCCGGCGGCAAGGCCTCGGAGGTCGATCCGAGAAACGCCGCTACCGCGAGCCCCATCAAGATCAGTCCCGTCGATCGCTTGTTCTGCATCGCTCGACCTCGCCCGCACGCCCGCGGATCCGTCCACGGCCTGCTCGTCGGCGCGAATCGACGCGCCGGCCCGGTCGGCTTGAGGCCCGATCGACCGGGATCCGGATTTTTCCGGACCAGGGGGGCGGGCGCCGGTTCAGGGCCGCCTCGAGCGCAGCTCGGGACCCGCTCGGAGCCAGGTCGAGGACAGGCTGGGGGGCGATGGACGATCCCGGCCGGGTGAGGCTCAGGGGGGCGTGGATCGGACCTGGGCTGCTTGCTCGAAGAGGCCCGCCGGGATCTCGGGTCGCGCCCGGGGAACCCGCGCCAACGCCATGTTCTGCTCGACGTGGGCGAGCTCGCGCATGCCGACGACCGCGCAATGGACCTGCGCCGTGCTGCGGGCGAACTGGATCGCGGCGGCGGCGTCGTTCGGGGCTTCGGGAAAGGCCTGGCGCACGAAGGCGGGCACACGGCCGAGCAGCCGACCGCCGTAGAGGGGCGCACTCGCGAAGACGGCGGTGCCCGTGTCGCGCAGGCTCTCGAGCAGGGCGCGGGAGAGGCCGTCGGGCCCGAGCTGGCTCGCGACCACGGCGCCTTCTCCCATTGCGAGGCCGTAGGGGAGCTGGATCGCGCGGAAATGATGATCGGCGCTGCCGACGTCGAGGGCGACCTCGAAAAGATCGGCGATCGACAGATGGCTGCGATCGGAATCGGGCAGCAGGAAGCCGTCCCAGCTCGCGAGGCCGTAGGCCCCGATCGAGCCTCGGGACACCGCGAGCTCCAGGGCCTCGAAGGCTTCGGCGAGCTGCTTTCTGAAGGCGTCGACGCCGAGCGCGCGCAGATGGATCTCGGGCTCCTGGACCAGATAGTAGTCGAGGGTCGCGAGGCCGAGATTGCGGCGGCTGCGCTCGATCTGATCGAGCAGGAAAGGCTTCGTCATGGCGAAGCCGCGGTGGATGTCGTCGTAGGCGAGGATGCCGGTCTCGATGTAGGTCGCTCGGAGGTCGCGCTGCGCCGAGGCGTGATCGCGGACCCGGTCGCCGTCGGGCGTGAGGGCACCGCCCTTCGTCACGACGACGATCTCCTCCCGCGCGATCCGCCCCTCGCGCAGGGCACGGCGCAGGGCGTGGCCGACGGCGCGCTCGCTCGTCTGGAAGCGGTCGGAGAGCGCCGTGTCGACGACGTTGCCGGCGCGATCGAGATACTCCGCGAGAGCGCTTCGATAGAGCAGGTCGTCGACGCCGCCGGGATCACCGCGCAACGTGCCGAAGCCGACCGAAGCGAGCGAGAGGGCGTCGGGGCGGGCGAAATGATCCGGGGCCGCGCTCGCGCGATTCGCGAAGGCCCGCGTACCGGCGGCCGTGGCGCGGCCGGGCACGAGGTCCAGCGAATCGGGGGTCGGCTTCGGGTCGGTCGGCATGGGGCGCGGAAGCTATCGCGCGGTCTGCGACTCGACAAAAGATCCGCGTCGCCCGGCGGTCGCTGCGTATACTGCGCGACGGACGAAGGGCGATGCATGCTTTCGAACGACCGCGCCCCGGGAGACCTCGACGTGGACGATCTCTTCTCGATCCGGGGCAAATGTGCGCTGGTGACCGGCGGGGGCAGCGGCATCGGCTGGATGATCGCGAACGGCTATGCCCGAGCCGGAGCGCGCGTCTACATCGCATCCCGCAAGCGGGCGGAGCTCGATGCGCGGATCGCGGAGCTCGGGGAGGCGGGCGACTGTCGGGCGATCGAGGCCGATCTCTCGAGCGAGGCCGGCTGCAACGCCCTCGGCGACGAGCTCGAGCGCCGCGAGCCGAAGCTCCACATCCTCGTCAACAACGCCGGGGCCAACTGGGGTGCACCCTTCGCCGAGTATCCCGAGTCGGCCTGGGATCGGGTGCTCGACGTCAACGTGAAGGCCGTCTTCGCGCTGACGCGAAGGCTCACGCCCATGCTCGAGCGCGCCGCCTGCGACGACGATCCGGCGCGGGTCGTCAACGTCGGCTCCGTCGACGGGATCAACGTACCCGCCCTCCAGACCTGGGCGTACGGCGCGAGCAAGGCGGCGGTCCACCATCTGACCCGCATGCTGGCGCGGGAGCTCGCCGCCCGGCGGATCACGGTGAACGCCGTCGCGCCCGGGCCCTTCCAGAGTCGGATGATGCGATCGACGCTGGAGCGCCTCGGCGACCGGGTCGCGGAGCTCGTCCCGCTCGGGCGGATCGGACGGCCCGACGACATGGCGGGCGTCGCGATCTTCCTGGCCTCGCGGGCCGGGGCCTTCGTCGATGCGGCCCTGATTCCCGTCGACGGCGGGATCACCGGGACGCGCTGACCGATCGACGAGCGTTTCGCGGCCCGATGTCCGAAGATCCGCGAAACCCGGCGGGCTCACGCGTCGCGCGGGACGGGACGCAGCGAGGCCCCGCCCGACCGGGATCGAGAAAGGGACGAGCGATGTCCGAGGAACCCCTGATCGCGATCTTCGTGGACTACGAGAATCTCGCGATCGGTGCGCGCGATTCGAAGTGGCGGACGATCAACATCGATCTGATCCTGAAGCGGCTGCTCGAGAAGGGCCGCATCGTCTACAAGCGCGCCTACTGCGACTGGAGCCAGTACCGCGGCGACGTCCGCGAGTTCCACGCCCGGGGCATCGAGCTCGTCGACATCCCGCGCTCGAAGATGAGCGGCAAGAACAGCGCGGACATCCGGATGGTCGTGGACGCCCTCGACCTCTGTTATTCGAAGGACCACATCGAGATCTTCGCGCTCCTGACCGGCGACAGCGATTTCTCGCCGCTCGTGTCGAAGCTCAAGGAGAACGACAAGCGCGTGATCGGCTGCGGCGTCAAGAACTCGACCTCGACGCTGCTGATGACGTCGTGCGACGAGTTCCTGTACTACGACGACCTGGCGCAGATGGCCGACGTCAAGGCGCAGAAGCACGCCCAGAAGAAGCCGGCCGAGGCGAAGAAGACGGAGAAGTCGGACAAGACGACTCCGGAGAAGCCCGCCGTTCGGGCCGCCGAGGGCGTCGTCTCGCCCGACGGTCCCGACGCGCCGGACGCGATCGATCTCGTGCTCGAGATCATGGAGAGCCTCTCGAAGGACTACGACGTGGTCTGGGGCTCGATGATCAAGCAGGCGCTGCGCCGGGTCCATCCGGACTTCAACGAGACCAACGCCGGCTACCGCAACTTCAACGAGCTGCTCCAGGACGCGGAGAAGGAAGGCTGTGTCCGGCTCGAGTACGACGAGCGCCGCGGCAACTACCGCGTGGATCTCGTCGACGACGTCTGAGCGACGGCTCGCCGTTTCCGGCCGCCCGAGGTCGCCAGGGCGAACGCGCCCGTCGCGATCGTCGCGCCGAGCCCGGGCTCGGGCGCCTCGACCGGATTGGTCGGATACAGGCAGCCGTCGTCGTTCGGAAAGTCGATCGCGAGATCCCCGTCGTCGTCGAGCCCGTTGTCGCACTGATGGGCCACGCTCCGCTCCGAGGCGTCGCGTTCGTCGCTGCAGCCGGGATCGTCGGGGAAGTCCACGAAACCGTCGCCGTCGTCGTCGAGCCCGTCGCTGCAGTCGCGTCGGTCGGTGACCGCGAGGATCGCGTCGCGATAGGCGTACAGATCGACGATCAGGCCGCCGTTGCCGAACAGGGAGGTGGACGCGGGCTGGCCCACGAAGGTCACGTGGCCGAAGAGGATGCCGATGAGCCGCGCGCTGGCGCCGCTCCCGACGAACGCACCGCCGCCGGAGTCGCCGACCACGATGTCCGCCTCGTACTGGCCCGGCGGAGAGCCCGGTAGATCGTCGAAGGTGATGCGGAAGGCCTGGGTGCCGAGGGCGAGCTCCCCCGCGCTGCTGATCCGGTTCGTGCCCCAGCGCAGCGAGCGCGTCGCAGCCCAGCTCCAGCCGTCGACGCCCATCCAGGTCGTGGCGCTGCCGCGATCGAAGCCGTAGCCGATCACGGTGAGGAGCGTCCCGACCGCGGCGGGCGTGTCGGCGATCGCGACGTCGGCCAGAGGCGGGCGCGTCGCCAGCTTGAAGGCGATCAGGTCGGCCGGCGTGGAATCGTCGTTCAGGAATGGATGGGTCGAGCCGGGCACCGCCGCATAGCGCGTCCCGCCGAGCAGGAATTCTCCTTCCCCGACGTGAGCGGCCGTGAGCACCCAGCCGTTGCGGGCGTAGACGCCGGTCAACCCGTTGACGACGCCCACGCGTTCGAATCCGGGGTCGGGGTACGGCGCCGCCGTATTGCCCGTTCCATTGCCCGTGGCGATCAGCGCCGCCGACGCGCTCCGCCCGGAGAGGAAGATGACCGGGGCGAGCAGGGCGAGCAGGGCGAAGAGGACGCGCAGAGCGCCGCGGGCGCGGAGGCCGGTCGCGACGGGCCGGCTCGTCGCGTCCGGTCGGTCGAAGCCGTCGAACCGGTCGAACGCGCCGCGGTCCGCGCCTCGGCGCGCGAGAAGTCGAGACAGTCGGGCGATCGGGCGCAGGGACGGGGGCTGCGTGCGCGGTTCAGTCATCCACATGGCTCGCTTCGGCTTCGCGTCGTCCGCGGTCGCCCGTCGCCTCCCGGTGGGCATCGGGTGGCGCCGATCCTATCACGCACGGGGGGCGTCGAGGGCGGCGAATTCGCGCATCAGCGACCGCCCGAGGGCGGTCCGAGGATCGCATGGCAATGCGCACGCAGATGGTGGCAGGCCTCACGCAAGCGGGCGTGGTCGTCGGCCGCATCCCGGGCTTCGTCGAGAGCCGCATCGATGCGATCGAGGACCGCCCTCGCGGTCCGCGCGGCGCTCGAGAGTTCGCGGGTCTCGGTCGCCCGCGCGGCGTCGAGGGCGTCGAGCAGCGCATCGCGGCCGCGCAGCTCGCCCTCGGCGAGGAGCTCGAGCACGCTCGCGAGCGAGCGCGCGTATTCGCCGTGGACGGACATCGACGCGGGTGCCTCCTCGGCGGCGCATTCTGACACGGCGGCGGCGAAGCTGCCCTCCCGATCGCTCCTCGGGCGCGCGTTCGTCTTCAGCCCTGATCGGGACGTCGTCGTCCGCGTCGGCCGAGCCGCACGAGAGCGAGCACGAGGAAGGGCTCGAGGCCGACGAGCCCGCAGCCCCCGCCCCCGCCGCCTCCGCTCTGGGAGGCCAGCGGATCTCCGCCGCCCCCGCCGCCCGAGCCCGGCGGCGCGGCTTCGAGCAGCGCGATCGCCTGGTCGACGCGGATGCGCGGGGTCGTGACGTCGTTGCGCTCGTCGAGGATCGGCAGACCCGAGAGCACGAGCGCGTTCTCGATCTCGTCGACCGTCGCGTCCGGAACGGCCTCACGAATCGCCGCGATCGCGCCCGTCACGTGCGGCGTCGCCATCGAGGTGCCGCTCGCGACGCGGGTCCCGCCGCCGTTCGCGGCCGAGACGATCGTCTCGCCGGGGGCCAACAGGTCGAGGAATTCCGACGAGTTGGAGAACGAGGAGGCGCCGTCCGCATCGTCGACCGAGCCCACGCTGATGGCGTTCGAGAGGCAGGCCGGCGTCGAGACGGCGTTGGTGAAGCCGTCGTTGCCCGCGGCGGCGACCGTGGCGATGCGGGCGCTGCGCAGCTGGGCGATCGCGTTGACCTGCGAGGGGGAAGCCTGATTGCAGCTCTGGCTCGAGTTGTACGCCTCGCCGCCCAGCGAGAGATTCACGGCGGCGACGTCGTGGAAGGCCGAGAGCGCGAGGACGTGCTGCATCGCGGCCAGGATGTCGGAGGTGTAGGCGACGGCTTCTCCGTCCATGTCGCTGAAGACGTTGATCGCGATCAGCTCGGCGTGGGGAGCGACGCCGACCAGGGGATTCGGTGAAGTGTCCCCGACCGCGATGCCGGCGACGTGGGTGCCGTGGTCGCAGCCGGGGAACGCGCAGGGCGCGGCGGCGCCCGCGCCCAGCATCTGGCTCGAGCCGTTCGGGCAGTCGTTGCCGACGGAGAAGCAGGCCTCCTCGATCAGCCGGCTCGCGAACATCGGGTGGTCGACGTCGACGCCGGTATCGATCACGGCGACGGCGAAACCGTCGCCGTCGTCCGCGGATTGGTGGGCGAGGTCGGCGCCGATCTGGGGGACGCTCTGGAGCAGGCTCGGGGTGTGGGGGGCGTCGAGCTCGATCTGGGAGGTCGAGGTCTCGGTGATCAGGTTGAGGAGCGCGCCGGGTGAGAGCTTCGCGGCGCCATGGCCGAGCAGCGGGAAGACCCGAAGGTCCTCCACCGACGAGGCAGCGCCCCCCGAATCGAGGGTCCTCGCGAGCACGTCGGGATCGTCGTCCGCTCGCGCCGCGAACACGACGCGGACGCTGCCTTCTTCGGCGGCGAGGGCGAGGACCTCGGGTGCGATCGCGAGCGCGCGTCGGGCGCGCGTCTCCTCGACGGCGCGAGCGAGCTCGCTGCGGATCTGCTCGGGGCGCGCGCGATCGAGCTCGGCGGGCGTGAGCCGCGGCGAACGGGCGTGGTCGTCGGATCCGGCGCGGCTCGAGGACGGGGGCTCGTCGGCGCTGGACGGGGGACGGTGTGCGGTCAGTCCCGCCGACGGGCCGGCTCCGTCCGCGGGCCGGGCGATTCCAGCGTCCGAGGCGGGGGCTCCCGGTCGGGTGGCGTCGGCGCTCGGATGGCGGGTCGAGGGCGTTCTGCCGGCGGGCTGTCCAGTCGCCGAGCCGGCGGACGGACGACGGACCGTCCCCGCAAGCCAGGCCTCCGAATGGGCCAGGCCGAGGGCGACGGCGCCGAGCACGATCGCCATTTCCAGCCAGGTTCGCAGGCGCATCGGGGACTCCCGAATAGAAGGGTGCAAAAAGCTACAAATCCGGATCGGGAGGGGTGGCCGGGATCTTGATGGGGGCTTTGCCCCGGAGTGGTCTTTCCCTGGGGCGCAACGGCCCGAACGGGCCCTGTCCGGGATTTGCCCCATCAAGTCGGTGACGGCGGTCGCCGTAGGGCTTCGGAGGAGGGGCGATGTCGATCCGAGCGCAGGAAATCGACGACAGCGGGCTCGGACGTGCGCAGGGATCGGCCCGCTTCGCCGACCAGGCGATCGCCGCGGCTCGCGCCCTCGCCCAGGCCGATCCGACGTTCGCCCGTTGGGTCGACCCCTTCGCCCGGGCCATCCAGCGCAAGCGCCTCCGCCTCCCGTCCCTCTCGCCGACGGTCCACCGCATCCTCAAGCTGATCGAGAGCGCCGACGCCCATCTCGACGAGATCGCCGCCGCGGTCCACAGCGATCCCGCGTTGGCCACCCGCATCATGGGCGTCGCCAACAGCTCCTTTTTTCGCGGCGCGAGCGAAGTCACGAGCGTGCGCGATGCGCTGATGCGGATGGGCATCCGCGAGGCACGCACGATCGTGATCGTCGTCGCGCTGCGTTCGACGGTGCTGCGCTCGCCGGGCCTCGGCGACCTCGCCCACGGCATCTGGAAGCACGCGCTGCTCTCCGCCTCCGCCTGTCAGGAGGTGACGAGCGAGCTGCCGCGCTGGGAGACGGCGGGCTTCCTCGCGGGTCTCGTCCACGAGCTCGGCCAGCTGGCGGTGCTCGCGTTCGCCTCCGAGCTGCCCGCCTGGCAGGAGGACGGTGCCGCGCCGAGCCCTGCGGCGGTGGCAACCCTGGCGGATGTGACGCTGGTTTCGCTCGGGGCGTTGATCCTCGAGTCGTGGAGCTTCCCGGCCGCGTTCTGCGAAGCGGTCTTCGGACAGCGCGCGCCGGAGTCCGTCGAAGGCGAAGCCGCCGAGCTCGCCGGCGTGATCGACCTGGGCCACCGCATCGCCCACCGGATCGAACACGGCTGGCCCAAGGCGGCCGAGGACCTCGATCCCGAGCTGCTCGCCGCCGGCGCGCGGTTCGGCCTCGACGGCGATCGCCTGACCGACATCGCGAGCGAAGCCGAGGCGAATTTCGAGGCGCTGAACAAGCTCAGCTGAGCGGTGGCCCGAGCGCGAGCGACCGGGCGCGCACGCTCAGTCTGCGCCGGCCGCGCCCGCCATCGGAGCCGGCGGGCCGAAGAGCGTGGCCGCCGGGTTGTTCGGCTGGACATTCGTCGGCTGGACGTCGGTCGTGAGCGGCCGATCGGCGGCCACGGCCGTCGCGATGACCGCATGCTGGGAGAGGGCGTCTCCGTCCACGACCACGCCGCCCGCGCCCGACTCGAACGGGGTCGGCGCGCTCGCGGCGCGCTCGGATCCGCGCGCCGCGATCCGCTGCGCTGCCGGGCGATCCGACGGCGATGCCTTTCGGTTCGCGTCCGGTCGGTGCTCGATCAGGTTCACCGACAACATGAGTACGCCGAGCATCGCGGGCACTGCGACGAACGGCGCGAAGATCCGGGCCCTTCGGCTCCAGCGGCGGGCGCGTCGTCGCGCGAGGCGATCTTCGTTCGATTCGCGGGCGTCCGGCATGGTCGAGCCTCCTCGCATGGTCGCGGTCCGGGTCCAGCGGTCGGAATCGGATTCCATTCCAGGTGGCATGAGGGGAATGCCGGTCGACGACGGGCGCCTGCATGCGCGTTGCCGACCGATGGGGCTCAGAGCCCGGGCGACGCCAGGCGGGGAAGCACGCGGCTCGTCGAAGCGCGACCTCGGGTCGGGATTTTTCGAGGGCGAGCTGGTCCGATGTCCGTGGCTTCCTCGATTCCCAGGGCATGGAATGCCTTGCTCGTCGGAAGGAGCGCATCATGAAGAAGAACCTCTCGGGCCTTCGATTTCTCGTGTCGACCCTGCTCGTGCTGACCGCCGCCTGCGTCTCGGATCCGGGAACGCGCGCTGCGCGGCAGCCGTCCCGCCCCGAAGTCGCTCGGCTCGAGTCGCCGGTCTTCGCATCGATCGACGAGGCCGCCGTCGCGGGCCTGATCGTCGCGCGCGAGCACGCGCCGCGCGCATCGCGCCAGGCCATCCAGATCGGGACGATTCGACGCGTCTCGGGTGGCTTCGCCTACCAGCCGTCGGTGATCGCCGACGAATCGTTGCTGGACGCGCGGCCTTCGGTCCTGCGCCTGCGCCTCATGCCCGACGACGTCGCGACCTACATCCTGCATCCTCGGACGGGCGCGGCCGACATGGACGAACGGAATGAAGCGCTCAACGCCAGCGAGAAGAAGCTGCTCGGCGGCGCCGACCGATCGCGTCCCGTCTACCTGCTGACGCCGCGACTCGACATCGTTCGCCACGCCCGCGACCAGAGCGGGACTCGCCTCGCGAATCTGCGCTCGATGCGAAACGGGATGGGAGACGGATCACGCACGGCGCTCGTCGATTGACGAGGCCCGGATCGAGCAGGCGAGGGAGGCCGGGCTCAGGACTCCGGAGCGGGCCAGTGATCGGCATGTGCCGGGCGCATTCGGGCGAACGCCCCCGCGAACCCCGCATCACGCCGCGCGCGCTCGAAATCGGGCCAGTGGGTCAGCAGGAAGTAGCCGCCGAAGGGGACGCTTCCGATCGACATCCGCGCGTCGAGTCGCTCGAGCGAGCGGGCTGCACCTTCGAAGTTCCCGGCTCGGATCTGGATCTCCGCGAGGAGCCAGAGCGCCGGGCCGCCCCGGACGAGATCGCGCTCGACGGGGAAGGCCGTGACGTTGTCGCTCTGGAGCGCGACGGCCTCCGCGAAGTGTCCCCCCTCGGCGGCGATCAAGGCTTCGAGCTGACGCAGCTCCATGCGTTCGGCCGGCGTCTCGGGCACCGCCGCCGACCGTGCGAGCTCGCGCCGCGCTTCGTCGACGAGCTCCGCGCCGCGCTCGCGCCGTCCGGCCTGGCGCTCGAGCACGGCCTTTTGATAGGCGATCCGCGCCTTCGCGAGCGGGTTCGGCGCCGGACGATCGAGCAGGGGGAGGGCTCGATCCGCCTCGCCGGCGAGGATCGCCGCCGTCGCGAGCATCGTGTAATGCGGCTCGAGCCAGGTCCTTCGATCGGTCGCGAGCAGGGATTCGAGCACGACCGCCGGTCGACCGTCGAGCTCGAGGTCGAGCTGCCACTGGTGGAGCTGCGCCCGCGGTCGACCGGGGTCGCGCTCGAGGATCGCGCGGAGCACCTCGCGCGCTGCCTCGAGCTCCCCCGCCAGGGCGAGGGTCAGGGCGTGCTCGTCCCGATAGCCGAGGTTCAGGGGGTCGAGCTCGAGGGCCCGGCCTTCGGCCTCGAGGGCGAGCCGGAGCTCGCCCTGCCGCCGCAGGATCATCGCCCGGTAGAACGCGGGCTCCGGTGCGCCCGGGGCCAGTCGGGCGGCGTCGTCGAAGAAGAGCAGCGCCTTGCCGAAGTCCTCGTCGACGTAGTAGGCGAAGATCCCTTCTGCGACCGCGAGCATGTCGGGGGCGTCGAGAGCCGCCTCGCCTGCTCGAGGCAGCGCCTCGCCAGCTCGATCCGTTCCGGCGAACGATCGAGGCCGAACCAGCGCGCCTCGGCGTGGAGGATCGCGAGCGCGACCCAGGCTGGCGCGAAGCGCTCGTCGAGACGGCGAGCCTCCTCGTAGAGATGCTGCGCCCGGTCGAAGCTCGCTCGGTCGGCGGCGTCGAGGTTGCGGTGGAGATCGCGGGCCTTCTGATAGGCGTCATAGGCGGCGGGGACGACCGGAAGCAGGGCAGGCGACGCGGGCTCGTCCCCCCCGACGAGCTCGCGCTCGAGCGCGCTCGCGATCGCACGCGCGATCCGCGTCTGGACCGCGAAGACGTCGGCGAGCTCGGCGTCGAATTGCCCGGCCCAGACGTGCTCGTCGGTCTCGGCGCGGATCAGCTGGGCGGTGACGCGCACGTGGGTCGCCGTGCGCCGCACGCTGCCTGCGAGCACGTGCTCGACGCCGAGCTCGTCCCCGATCTCGTGGACGCTCTTCGGGGAGTCGGCGTAGGTCATGACGCTGGTCCGGGAGATCAGCTTCAGGCGGGGGATCCGGGTGAGGGACGTGAGCACGTCCTCGTGCATGCCGCGGGCGAAGAATCCGTCGTCGGCTCCGCCGCTCGAGAGATCCTCGAAGGGGAGGACGGCGAGCGAAGACCGTTCGTTCGCCGTCGCGGACGCCCCGCCCGCGCGCGATGCGCGCTCGTCGTGCTCGAGGTTTCCGGAGCTCGCGAAGAGCACGACGATCGCGAAGCCGAGGATCGGGAGCGCGAGCCCGAGCAGGATCATCTCGAGCGAGCGCGCGAACAGGGACGCGCGTTCGCCGGCGCCCGCCGGATCCAGGCCGTCGTCGGCCTGCTCTGTCGCGCTCTCGGCCCCCTTCGCCCCGCCGCGCCAGCGTACGAGCCGGACGCCGTGGGGCGAGATGTCGAGGAAGAAGGCGAGCAGCAGCGCGATCGGGAAGCCGCCCACGAGCGACAGGATCAGCAGCCGCATCGCGTCGGGCGGCGCGTCGAAGGCCGGCAGGATCACCGAGCCCGCCTGCATCAGCGAGCCGGCCGCGACCCCATAGGTCCCGGCGACGCGGAGCACCCGTCGCCGGCGGAGCTCGGCGATCAAGCGATTCGGGGCGTCGGGCTGCGGGGCTCGGGAGGTCAAGTCTTCGAAGATAGGTCGGGGGTCCGGCGCACGGCAGCCATGCCGGTCGTGTGGCAGGGGGCCCGGGTCTCGTTAGCCTGTGCGCGTGAATGAAGCGCGTGTCGACAGCGGGGCCGCGGGAGCGGTCGACTGGCTCGGGGTGGTGCAGCGGGTCCTCGACGGGGATCGCGCCGCCTACGCACGCCTGATCCGCCTCGTGACGGGGCATCTGACGGGCTGGCGCGCCTACGACTTCCGGGCCGACTGGGACGACATGATCCAGGAGGTCCTCGTCTCGACGATCGAGGCCCATCGCGACGGGCGGTTCGCCGACTCGGGCGCGCTGGCGGCCTATGTGCGGCAGGCGGCACGCTTCAAGTTCATCGACCGCATCCGCGTCCTGCAGCGGAGGGGCGTCCCGTCGAGCTGAAAGAGCAGCAGGACGCCGGCAGCGACGGACCGGGCCTCGCCTGGCCGCCCGCCGACCCCGCCCCGGGTCGCGCCCTCGAGCTCTCGGTCTCGATCCGGGAGGCGATGACGCGGCTCGACCCGAGGGAGCGCGAGGCGGTGACCTGGGTCTATCTCCGCGGCCATACCTACGAGGAGGCCGCCGAGGCGACCGGAATTCCGCTCGGCACCTTGAAACGCGCGCTGCGCACGGCGCTCGTCACGTTGAAGGAGGTCCTCGGTGACCCGCGTCCGGCCTGAGCCCCGGGGATCTCTCCGGCTGCGAAGCCGTCTGATCCGCTTTGTCCGCCTCGCGCGATTGACCGGGTATTCCGGAGCCGACGCCGACGGTCGGCATGGGCTCCGGACGGGTGGGGGCCGATCGGGTCCGCGCCGCAGGGGAAGGGGGCCGACCAATGCGCTGTGAGCGTGCGAATCGGATCGAGCTCGACGCCTTTCTGCTCGGGGCGACCGGAGACGAGGGGCTCGACGCATTCCGAGCGCACTATCCGCACTGCGCGGATTGCTCGGCGGCGGTGGCGGACTGGATGGCCCTCGAAGAGGCATTGCGCGGAGTTCTGGCCGAGACCGGAGAGTCGGCTTCGCCGCATCCGGAGCCCGAAGACCTCGCGGCCTTCGCCGAGGCACCGGCGCGACTGGGAGTACGAGTGATGCAGATCGAAAATCATCTGGCGACCTGTGCGAGCTGCGGGAGCGAGCTCCGTCTGATCCAGGGATTCGATCCGGCGATGTGGGGGGCCAGGAGCGAGGCGCGACGCGAATCACGTCCCGTCTTCGAACGCGCGGAGGCCCGGCCGGAAAGCGGCCTCGTCGACTCGCTGCGCGAGGCTCTCGTCGGCTTCCTCGAGAAATTGCGGGGCTTCGATCTGCTGGCTCCGGTGCCGGCCCTCGCGCTCGCCGTCGTCGTGCTGGCGGGGCTCTGGCTGAGCGGGGCTCTCGACCGCTGGTCCGGGCCGCGGGAGTCGGCCGTGCCGCAGCTCGTCGAGCAGTCGGCCCCGGCACCGGCGTCGACGGCCGCGCCGGACGCCTCGACGCAGGGCCTGCTGCCCGCGCCGAGCCCGAAAGCCGTCGCGCCCGAGCAGGCGCTCGCCCAGGGCGCACCGCCGGCCACGACCTCCGAGGCGGCACCCTCGACCGCGCCGGAGGTCTTCCCCCCGAGCCCGGGCTCAGCGATGCCCGGTTCGGGCTCCGAGGCGGCGCCGGTCGAGCTCGCGCAGGTCGAAGGCGAGCGCGGTGGCGCGGGGAAGCCGCCAGTCCAGCCGGCCACGCCGGGGGCGACGAAGGCCGCGACGCCGGATGCGGCGCGCAGCGAGGAGGTCCTGCTCGCGGCGGTGAGCGAGCTGCCGCCGCCGGATTATGCGACGCCGAGCGGGGACGGGGACTCGCTCGTGTGGATGCGGCAATTCGGTGCGGTCCGCGCGGCGCCGAGCGAGGCCCGGGTCGCGGCGCGGGCGCCGGGGGATCACACGGGGCTCACGCTTTCGCGCCGCCCGCGCCTCTGGTGGGCGCTCGACCGCGCGACGGATCGCCCGGTCCAGATCACGATCGTCGACGGCGAGTCGATCGATCCCCTGGTCCGCGTCGAGCTGCCGGGTCCGCACGCCGCGGGGCTCCATGCCTTCGATCTCTCGAAGCACGGCGCGACCCTCGCGCCCGACGTCGACTATCGCTGGTTCGTGTCGATCGTCGTCGACCCCGATCGCCCGTCGCGCAATCCGGTCTCGGCGGGCGCGCTGCGGGTCGCAGGGCCTTCGGATGCGCGACGCGAGACGCTGTCGAGCGCCGATGCCTCGGTGCGGGGCAACAGGTTCGCGGAGCTCGGGCTCTGGTACGACGCCTTCGACTTCTACGCGTCCCTCGCCGAGGCCCATCCCGAGGTCGAGCGCATCGCGACCTATCGCGATCGCCTGGCCGAGGTGACGAAGTCGGAGCCGTGAGCTCGTCGCCCGGCGATCCGGCGCGATCGGACGGGCCGTCGAGCCGCGTCGGGGGGATTTGCATGGATTCTCGCAGGCGACGATCGGAAGTCCGGGCTCGACGGACGACCGCCACGCTGGGGTCGGTCCTGGTCGGCCTGCTCGCGGCGACGGCCTCGGCCGACGTCGTGCGCGACGGCCGGATCGGCTCGGCCGGCGCCGGCGCCGTCGCGACCGAGGTCGGAAGCGGCGGCGAGCTCCGCTACCTGATCCGCGAGTCCGACGGCCAGCGCGCCGGCAACAACCTCTTCCACAGCTTCACGCGCCTCGACCTGACGGCGAACGAGGTCGCCGTCTACGAGGGCCCGGCGGAGATCCGGAACCTGATCACGACGATCACCGGCGGCCGCTCTTCGATCGACGGCCGGATCCGTTCGGAGATCGCCGGCGCGAACCTGCTCCTGATCAACCCCGACGGCGTCGTCTTCGGTGAAAATGCGAGTGTCGACGTCTCGGGCGCGTTCACGGTCAGCACCGCCGATCGCCTCCTCTTCTCGAACGGCGACGTCGTCGAGACCGGCGGAGCGGCACCGCCTTCGATCCTCTCCGTCGCGGATCCCGACGGGTTCGGGTTCCTCGGAAAGCCGGCGCCGATCCGCGTCGAGGGGAGTCGGATCGCCCTCGGCATCGATCAATCGCTCCACCTCGTCGGAGGCGACATCGACCTGCTCGGCGGCCGGACCGACGGCGGCGCGGCGCTCGTCGCGACGCGCAGCGGCCGGCTCGATCTCGTCTCGCTCGCGAGCGCGGGCTCCGTCTACCTCGAGCCCGAAGGCGTGCGGATCGACGGGAGCCCGCGCATGGGCGACGTCACGATCGCCGACGAGATGGTCGTCACGACGAGCGGGATCAATCCCAATCCGTTCGGGGGGCTCTTCGAGTTTCCCGGGCTCGGATCGGGCGCCGTCTTCATCCGCGCCGACGATCTCACGATTCGCGACGCGGAGCTTCGGACCCTGACCGTCACGGCGACCGACGCGAGCGACATCTCGATCGGCCTCGCCGGCAGGCTCACGATCGAAGGCGGCTCGAGCGATCGCCAGTCGGGCATCTTCGCGGACTCGGGATTCGTGCTGCCCCCGGCGCCGGGCCAGGTCGTGACGTCGCCGGTCGCCTTCGAGATCCCCTATTCCGACGGCACGATCGTCCAGGCGGGTGCCTGCGGCGCCGCATTCTGCACCGTCCGATACATCTCGAGCGGCAATGCCGGCGACGTCCGCATCCAGGCCCGCGACGTCGTGCTCCGCAACGGCGGCAAGATCACCGCCCGCAGCGAGTTCGCGGGCGCCGCCGGCACGATCGACGTCGCCTTCGCGGAAGAGATGATCGTCGAGGGCCGCCGCGGCCCCGACGACGTCTCGTTGATCACGACGAACGCCAACGGCACCGGCAACCCCGGCAGCATCGTGATCCGCTCGGATTCGGGCCGGCTCCGGATGGACGATTTCGGGGCGCTCGTCATCCAGAACGGCCAGAACAGCCCGGCAGACGGGCTCCCGGGCCGGATCACGATCGACGTCGCCGAGCTCTCGATGGCCGGCAACGCGCGCATCGACTCGAGCACCCGCGGCGCCGGTCCCGGTGGCCTGCTCGACATCCGCGCCCGCGATCGCATCACGCTCGCAGGTCGCACCGACGCCGAGAACTTCACCGGCATCTCGACCCTGTCCCAGCCCGGCAGCACCGGCGACGCCGGCGAGATCCGCGTCGCCACCCGCGCGCTCGTGATGCGCGACGGCGCCGAGATCTCCGCCCGCCCCGCCGATGCGACCTCCCAGGGCGCCGCCGGCAACCTGCGTTTCGAGATCGGCGATCGCCTCGTCGTGCGCGGCGCCACGATCTCGACCGAGAGCCCGAACGCCGCCGGGGGCAACATCGACCTCGCGGTCGGGGGCGTGCTCGACCTGCGCAACGCCTCGATCACGACGAGCGTGACCTCGGGTCCCGAGAGCGGCGGCAACATCACCCTGCGGCCCGGCCCGGACGCACTCATCCTCGCCAACAGCCAGATCATCGCCCAGGCCGACGCGGGCGCCGGGGGCGTGATCGATCTCGAAGCGGCGCTCGTCCTCGTCGACGGTGACTCCTTGATCGACGCGAGCTCGAGGCGGGGCATCAACGGTCGCGTGCTCATCAACGGCGTCGAGGGCAGCATCCTGCCGGAGGTCGCCCAGCTCGCGACGCCCGCCGCAGATGCGTCGAGCCTCGTGCGGGAGCCCTGCGCCGCGAGGCGGCCCGGCGCGTCGAATCGCTTCGTCGTCGACGAGCGGCCGCGGCTCGCGGTGGACGCGGACGAATATCTCGCGGCGCCCCTCGCCATGCATCTCGAGGACGCTTCGATTCGCGTCGCGAGCGCAGACGGCGAGCGCTCCACCCCGCGCGAAGACGAACGGCCCACATCGGCCGGGGCGTCGGAGACCGCGACGCGCTTCGCGCAGGCCGACTCCGCGCTCGCCTCGAGCTGCATCGAATAGCTCGGGGGCGCGATGCGGATCGGCGAGCGGTGCAGTCGGGTTCGGTGCGGTGCGGAGCGCGCATCGTTCCTCCGCGCGCTCGCTCCCGTGCTCTGCCTCGCGCTCGCCGCGGCGGGGCCCGCGATCGCCCAGTCGCCCGCGTCGGGCATCCGCGATCGGCCGTTCGCGACGGAGCGCGAGGTGCCGCGCGCCGAGGAGGCGCCGGGGGAGCGCGCGCTCGGGACGGAGACGGGCGAGGGCGAAGAGCGGGTCCTGCCCGCGGTTCCGGCGCCCTCGGAGGCGGAGGTCGAGGCGCTCGGCGCGCAGGCGGGGCTCGTCGTGCGCAGCCTCGAGCTCGTCGGCAACTCGGCGCTCCCCGACGAAGCCTTCCTCCGGGCCGCCGCGCCCTTCCTCGGGCGCCCGCTCGACTCGGCCGAGCTCGAGCGCCTGCGCCGCGTGCTGACCGCCGTCTACGTCGACGCGGGCTACGTCACCTCCGGCGCGCGCCTGCCCGAGCAGACCGTCACCGAGGGCCGTCTGCGGGTCGAGCTCGTCGAGGGGCGGCTCGCCGAGATCCGCATCGCGGGGGCTCGACACTACCGCGAGTCGGTCCTGCGGAGGCGCCTCGAGCGCGGGGCCGGGCCGCCGGTGCGCGTGCCGGATCTCGAGGCGGCGCTGCGCATCCTGTCCCAGGATCCGCGCATCGCGCGCCTCGACGCGCGGCTCGAGCCGGGCTCGAGTCCCGGGACGTCGAATCTGTTCGTCGCGATCGAGGAGGCGGATCCCGCGAGCCTGCTCTTCGGCATCGACAACCATCTGTCGCCGTCGGTCGGGGCCTACGCGGGCTCGGTCGACGTCGCCCACGCCAATCCGCTCGGTCTCGGCGATCGGCTCGGGGCCGAGGTGATGATCAGCGAAGGGCTCTACCGCGTCGCCGGAAGCTATTCGCTGCCGCTCCATCCGAGCGGGACCGAGCTCCTCGTCGACGCCCGCTACACCCAGGCGGAAATCCTCGACCCGCTGCTCGACGAGGTCGACGTCCGCAACGAGTCCCTGAGCTATTCCGTCGGCTTGAACCAGACGCTCTACCGCACGCCGAGCGACTGGATCGAGGCCGGGCTCGCCTTCGATCTGCGTGAGAGCCGGAGCACGATCGGCGGGGACCCTTTCCTGACCCCGAGCTCGGATTTCGGCCGCACCGCCGTGCGCGCCCTGCGCGCGAACACCGCCTGGACCCGCCGCATGCGCGCCTCGGCCCTGACGCTGCGCTCGATCGCGAGCTTCGGTCTCGACGTGCTCGACGCGACGATGCACCACCGTTCGATCCGTCATCCCCTGACCAACGCGCTCCTCACGCCGAACGGCAACATTCCCGAGGCGCGCTTCACGAGCTGGGTCGGGCAGCTGCGCTTCTTCCATCGCTTCGAGCGCGGCGGGATCGAGCTCGATCTGCGCGGCGACGTGCAGCTCGCGGACGGGCCCCTGCTCTCGCTCGAGCAGTTCGTGATCGGCGGTCCGGGCAGCGTGCGCGGCTATCGCACGAACCAGCTCGTCGGCGACGAGGGCTTCTCCTCCGGCGTCGAGGTCCGGTTGCCCCTGCTGCGGACGGTCACGGGGCGGCGCGTGCTCTCGCTCGCGCCCTTCGCCGAGGTGGGTCGCGTGAGCTGGAAGGGCGACCATGTCTCTCCCGGCAAGCGTACGCTCTCGAGCCTCGGGACCGGCCTCGAGTGGGCCCCCCGCGCCGATCTCTCGTTGCGCGTCGACTGGGCCGGCGCCCTGCGCGATACCGGTCAGCACGGCGATCTGCAGGACCACGGCGTCACGTTCCGCGTGACGTGGAGGGCGCGATGAAGCGGACGATCGCGATCTGGACCGGGCTCTTCCTGCTCCTCGCGCCGTGGAGCCCCGCCTCTGCCGCCGAGGCGGGCGGCGAGGGGAGCGGATCGGCGCCGGCCGCGCGCCACGCGATGCTCGTCGAGCAGGCGGAGCGGGCGCTCGCCGGGGGCGCGATCCGCGAGGCGCGGGAGGCCCTCGACGAGGCCTTCGCGCTCGCCCGCTCGCTCGAGGATCCCGTCCGCCTCGGGATCACGCGTTCGCTCCGCGGCCGGCTCTTCGTCGCGACGGGCGAGCTCGAAGCGGCGCAGGCCGAGCTCGCAGCGGCGCAGCCGCTGCTCGAGGCCATGCCGGCGCTCGCCGCCGCGAATCGCCTCGACGAGGCCAATCTCACCGCGCGCAGCGGCCGCCTCGAGGACGCGCTCGCCGCCTATCAAAAGCTCGCCGACTCGGCCCACGACCGGGGCGATCGGGCGCTCGAGGCGCGCGCGCTCGCCAACGCGGTGCGCGCCCGGGTCGAGGCGGATCCCGAGGCGCTCGGGCGACGGGGGGTGACGCGGTCGGTGAAGCAGGCGATCGGCGCGCTCGACGGGCTCGAAGGGGCCGAGCAGGCGTCGCTGCGTGCGTCGCTCGCGCTCCACCTGGCGCGCAGCCTCGAACTCGCCCGGGCGGGCGAGACGGGCCGCTCGGCCGACTGGATCCTCGCCGCGAATCGACTGCTGACCCGCGCGCTGGCCGATGCGGATGCGGCGGGCTCGAGCGCGCTGCGCGCCGAGGCGCTCGGGTCCCTGGGCGCGCTCTACGAATCCGAGGGTCATCTCGAGGAGGCCCTCAGCCTCACCGACCGCGCCCTCGCCCAGGCCCGCCGCAGCGAGACCGCGGGCAGCGGTGCGCGCCTCACGATCCAGGCGGGGCGCCTGCGCCGCGGGCTCGGCGATCTCGACGGCGCGCTCGCGAATTATGCGGAGGCCGTCGCGATCGTCGGCCGACCGCGCGAGGCCGCGAGCGCGCCCCGCGTCGCCCGCGGCGGTCGCAGCGCTTTCGAGGTCGAGGATGCGGAGGCCTATCGCGGGCTCGTCGATCTGCTCTTGCGGCGCGCGGCGGATCAGACCGAGGCGGCCCGCCGCACGGCGGATCTACGCGAGGCGCAGGCGGTGCTCGAGCGCTATCGCGTGGCGGAGCTGCGGGATTATTTCGAGGACGATTGCGTCGACCGCAATCGCGCGAGCCGCGCGCGGGTCGACGAGGCGCCGGGGAACTTCCTCGTGCTCTATCCGGTGATTCTCGAGGATCGCCTCGAGCTGCTGGTCTCCCGGCGCGACGCGATCGAGAGCCGGACCGTTCCGATCTCCCGAGTCGAGCTCGAGAAGCTCGCCCGCCAGTACCGGGGTCTGCTCGAGGACCGCACGACGCGGCTCTACCTGCGGCCGGCCCAGGCGCTCGAGCGCGTCCTGATCGAGCCGATCCGCGAGCTCCTCGAGCGCCATGCTCCCGACACCCTCGTCGTCGTCCCCGACGGCATCCTGCGTACGATTCCCTTCGCGGCGCTCCACGACGGCAAGCGCCATCTGATCGAGCGCTATGCGCTCGCGACGACGCCCTCCCTCGAGCTCTCCGATCCGCGTCCCTTCGACCGCACGAAGGTCGGCTCGCTCTATGGCGGGCTCACGACCGCGGTCGGGGGCTTCGACGCGTTGCCGCAGGTCAAGCAGGAGCTCGAGACCGCGAACCGCTATCTGCCGGGAAAGCTCCTCCTCGACGAGTCCTTCTCGCGGGAGGCGCTGATCGAGAACCTGTCGACCCGGAGCTTCGACCTCGTCCACGTCGCGTCCCACGCCGAGTTCTCGAGCGCCGATCGCGGCGGCTTCCTGCTGACCCACGACGGCAAGCTCCGCCTCGACGAGTTCCGCCGAGCCGTCGAGCTGCTCCAGTACCGCGAGCGGCCCCTCGAGCTCCTGATCCTCTCGGCCTGCGAGACGGCGGCGGGGGACGAGCGGGCGGCGCTCGGCTTCTCGGGGGCGGCGGTGCAGGCGGGGGCGCGCAGCGTGCTCGGCAGCCTCTGGCTCGTGCAGGACGAGGCGACCTCGGCCCTGCTCGCGACCTTCTACGAAGCGCTCGCGGACCCGAGCGTCTCCCGCGCCCAGGCGATGCAGCGCGCCCAGCGCCGGCTGATCGACGACCCGGCCTATGCCCATCCAAGCTCGTGGGCGGCGTTCCTGCTGATCAACAGCTGGCTCTGAATCGGCGCGCTCGCAGGGGCTTGCGGACCGACACGCGAGCTCAGGCCTCGCGGCGTCCTCGCAGGGCCATCATCGCGAGACCCGCCCCGAGCATCGCGGCGAGCCCCGGCTCCGGGACGCAGGCATCGCCGGGCAGGACGCGGTTTGCATCGTCCTGGGAGAGGCTGCAGGTCCCGCCCGGACATTGTTGATTCGAGCGGCAGAGCTTTCCGATCTTCGTCCCGGAGATGCAGCTGCCGAGGAGCGGGCCGTTCGGACGGGTCGGGCAGTTGTCGCAGAGATCCCGGATGCCGTCGGTATCGAGGTCGCCGGGCTGGTTGGCGGGGTCGTTCGGGTCCATGTTGACGTAGAAGATGGCCTGGCCGGTTCCGGTCACGCCGGTCGTCGAGCCCACCTGCCAGGTGCAGCAGTCGAGGCGCGCATCGGCGGGATCGCCGAGGTATTGATAGGTGATGCCGTGGATCGGCCCTCCGGTGGCCGGATTCAACGCTTCGCAGCGACCCGCGATCGGCGTGATGAGCACGTTGTCGCCATCGAGGTCGTAGATCCAGCGGAAGTTCTGCGCTTCGTTGAAGAAGTTCATCGTGCCGGTGTCGATCTCTTCCTGCATCGGGGGGGCCGTATGCTGGACGATCAGGCTCGGTCGCGCGAAGAAGGTCGCGTTCTCCCGGCTCGCGAATCGGATCGAGCCCGAAACCGGGACGACGAGCAGCCCATCCCGGGCGACGGTGCCGGCGTGGATTTGCCGGACGTGGTCGACCCAGGCCGTGGATCCGAAGCTCTGGGGGCCCGTCGCCGTCACGGTGGAAGTCAGCAACGCCCCCGGCTCGCGGTCGCCTCCAGGCGTCGTCCAGGGCGCCACGTTCTGGAACAGGGAGTTCCAGCGGCGGTAGAGCCACGTGGCCTGCGGCCCGACGCCGGCCGCGGGCGGAGTCGACTCGTCGCCCGCTGCGTTCTGGGTTCCCTCGATCCAGTCGATGGCGTCGGGAACGGCATGGACCGAGAAAGCTGCGCCGGCCGTCGTGGTCAGGACCGAGAGCTGCAGCCACGCGTCGAGGATCTCGACGTGGGCGGGGACGTAGGTCGCCACGGGGAAGTCGACGAGTCCGTGGCGCGCGGTCGTCGTGGTGCTGAACGTGCTCCAGAAGGATTCCCCCGCACCGTTGCCCGAGCTCGTGTTCGCCTGGTACAGCGTGGTGTCCCGGGTCGCGGGCACGGAGGTCGACCACAGCGCCGGGTCGACCACGAACTCCTCCGTTCCGGTCGGGGGCCGCGTCTCCCCTCGGATCGAGACGTCGACGGACGCGGGCGCGCCGGTCGAGCCGAAATCGACCACGCGTACGCTGACGCTGCACGTCTCTCCGACGTAATCGCTTCTCACGTCACATCGGAAGGGCTCGGAGACGAGGCGCTTGGAGCCCACCCCGAGGTCGGGCTGTTCGGGCAGGACGGGCGGGCAGTAGCCGCTCGCATCGAAGAGCGTACAGGCGGAGATCTGGATCTCGAGCCGGAGGTCCGGATGCGCAGGGTCGGGCGAGGCTTCGACGATCAAAGCCGGCCGACCGGGAAGAGAGCCGAGGTCGACGGAATAGACGAGCACGTCGCCGGTCGTCGCGAAGAGGACATCCGAGTCGTGGAAGGGCGTCGCGACCAGGGCGTGCGCCCGTGCGGAGACACTCGCCAGGATCAGTGCGAGGAGCAAGCGCGAGAGCCCCGCGATGGTCGTCGATGCGCGACGGGTCGCCACCACCCCTTCCGGCACCGGGCGGGATCGGTCGACCGATCGGACGCCGACGGTCGTCGTCATCCGGCTCGCTGGCGCCGACGCGGCCGCCGGGCCCCGCGATGTGCGGATCGCCAGGCCGTCATGGATCCCAGGGCCACGATCCCCGCCCCGAGCATCGCGGCGAGCCCCGGCTCCGGGACGCAGGCATCGCCGGGCAGGACGCGGTTTGCATCGTCCTGGGAGAGGCTGCAGGTCCCGCCCGGACATTGTTGATTCGAGCGGCAGAGCTTTCCGATCTTCGTCCCGGAGATGCAGCTGCCGAGGAGCGGGCCGTTCGGACGGGTCGGGCAGTTGTCGCAGAGATCCCGGATGCCGTCGGTATCGAGGTCGCCGGGCTGGTTGGCGGGATTGCTCGAATCCAGATTGACGTAGAAGAGAGCCTGACCCGTTCCCGTCACCCCCGTCTTCGAGCCGACCTGCCACGTGCAGCAATCGACGCGCTGGTCGGTCGGAGTGCCGAGGTACTGGTAGTTGAACGCGATCGTCTGGTTGAAGGCGGGCGGCGTGAACTCGCAGCGGCCCGCGGGCTGTGGGGGCGACGGGGTGAGCAGGACGTTGTCGTTGTCGAGGTCGTAGATCCAGCGGAAGTTCTGGTTCTCGTTGAAGTACTGAACGGACCCGAGCGGAAGATCCCCGGAGACGTTCGTCGTGACCTCGGAGCTGAAGGTGGCCGAGGGGACGACCGTCTCGCCCCGGATGGTGATGTCGAAGGTGGCGGGCGCGCCGGCGCTCCCGAACGCGAGGGCGCGGACCTTGACGTCGCAGGTCTTGCCGACGTACGCGGGCGCGATCGAATCGATCGCACCGCAATCGAAGGGCTGGAAGTCCACGGAGCGGGGGCCGGTGCCCGGCGCGGAGATCCTCGGGAGGTGGCCCGGGGTGAAAGTCTGCTCGCAGGTGAAGAACTCGTTCGGGTAGTCGTCCGGGAAGACGAAGTTGCAGTTCGTGATCTCGAGCCGGAGCTCCATGTCGCCGTGGGCCGCGTCGGGAGCCGCTTCGACGATGAGCCTCGGGCGCAGCGGCAGCGTGCTGAAGTCGACGCTCCAGGTCACCTCCGTCGCGAGGTTGGCGAGGGCGACCCCGCTCTGGCTGAACGGCGTCCCGACGGCGTGGGCCACGCGGGCGTGGAGCGCGGGGAGCGCCATCGATGCGAGCGCCACGAGAAGCGACGCGAGCCGGACTCTTCGTGCGCGGTGGGCAGGTCGGCGGGGCGGGATCGTCGGCGCAATGCGGGCCTGGTCGGGCATGGGGAGACTCTCTTCAGGGGCGTTGGGTCGCCTCGGGGCGTTGGACCGCAGTATCTCACGGACGAGATCGCTCGACCGCAGGAAATCGGCCCAGACCCGTTCAGCCGAGTCGTTCCGGGTCCCCCTGGGCCGTCCGTGGCTCAGCTCCAGAGCGCGAGAGCGCTCATCCCGACGACCCCGAGCGCCATCGCGACCCATTTGGCGAAGCGCCCGCCGGCGTGGGGAAACTCGTCGCGCAGGACGTCGAAGGTCGCGACGTACATGAAGGTCCCGGCGGCGATCGAGAGGAAGACCCCCTGCACCATCGCCGCGAGCTCGCCCTCGATGGTCCGGCCGAGCACGATCCCGATCATGCCCCCGATCGGCGTCGAGCTCGCGAAGAGCGCGATCAGCCGCCAGGCCTGGGATCGGGGGATCGAGCTGCGCGCGAGGCTCACGCCGAGGGCGAATCCCTCGGCGGATTTGTGGGCGAAGATCGCGACGAAGATGACGACGATCTGGGCCCAGTCCTGCTCGGCGCCGAGGGCGAGGCCGCCGACCAGCGAGTGGATCGAGAGGGCGACGAGGGCGGAGTAGGCCGAGAGGGCGTCCTTGTGGCCGTCGTGGTGGGCGTGGCCGTGGTGCTCGCCGAAGCGCTCGTCGGAGGGGACGTGGAGCTCCTCGTGGACGTGGTCGGGCAGCAGCACGTGCTCGATCAGCAGCATCGACGTCAGCGCGACCGCCGAGAGCGCGAAGGCGACGGGAAATTCGAAGCCGAGCCCGCGCCAGATCACGTCGGCGTCGGGCAGCATGTGGACGAGACCGGCGGCGAGGAAGATGCCGGCGGCGAAGGAGTTTCCGAAACCGAGCAGCCGCGCGCTGCCCGTCGCGCCGCCCCGCCAGAGCGGAACGCTGCCGCCCGCCGCGCCGGCGACGAAGATCGCGAAGAGCAGGACGAGCTTGGGATCGAGCACGGCTAGCGAACGGTCTGGCGCAGCAGCGAGAGGCCTTCGGTCGGGGCCGGGGCTTCGCCCGAAGCGATGCGGCGGAGCTCGGCGTTCGAGAGGTTGCGCGCGTCGTAGAGCGCGACGATCGCCTCGTCGCCGGGCTCGAGGAAATGCGTCTCGCCGAAGTCGGTGTAGCGGGTCGCGCCGATGCTGATCAGGGCCTGCTGCGGGCGGCCGGCCTGCTCGAGCCAGCCGGCGATGTTCTCGAGGGGGCCCTCGTCCTTCTGGTCGTTGAGCTTGCCGACGAGCCACGCGAGCAGCTCGCCGTACATGTAGCTGTAGCTCGCGACGGGGCTGTCGACGCCGTACTCGTGGATCGCGCCGGCGCGGCGCAGGAAGCAGGCGATCCGGTAGTGGTCGAGGATGCCGCCCTGCTCGAAACGATCGATCGCGATGCGCTGGCGCGCGGTCCCTTTCGACTCGGGCCCCCAGTTCTTCTTCTCGCTGATCTTCTTCGCGCCCTCGCGGCGGATCGAGCAGTCGTTGTGGGCCATCGCGAAGCGCGGGGCGACCGAGACGACGCGTCCGCCCGACCAGGCGAGATCGCAGAGCAGCGCGACCTCGGGCTCGATCTGATGCTTCTCTTCGCGGGAGAACAGGCGGATCGTGTCGGGGGAGATCGGGAACTGGTGGAGGAAGTGGCTCGACGAGCCGCCTTGGGGTAGCGGGACGTAGAAGGGGAAGATGCCCTTCGGCGCACGGGTGTCGGCGATCTTCAGGTCCTTGAAGTCGCGCGCTTCCCCCGCCTGCTCGAGATGGCCTGCGAAGTTGCCCGCGACGCCGAGACCGATCACCCCTTCGAGCTCCTCGCGCGCCACGCCACTCTCCTTGTCGGGCCGGCGCGATGCTGCGCCGGAAAAACGGCGCGCAGTCTAGCAGCCTCCGGCGAGGAATCGGGTCGCGATGGCGGCGTGGAGGGCGGTGCCGATGGGCATCGCGTCTTCATCGAGCAGCATGCGGGTCGAGTGGCAGGGCGCGGGGTCGGCGACGCCGGGAGCCCGCACGCCGAGCAGCATCATGGCGCCGGGCGTCCGCTCGAGCACGTAGGCGAAATCCTCGGCCCCCATGACCGCGCCCGGGAGCGGGATCACGGCCTGGGATCCGAGCAGCTCCCCCGCCACCCCGCGCGCGAAGGCCTCGAAGCCGCCATCGTTGACCGCCACCGGATAGCCCGGCTGGATCCGGACCCGCGCCTCGGCGCGGTGGGTCTTCGCGACGCCTTCCGCGACGCGGCGCAGGCCCGCGGAGAGCGCCGCGCGCGTGCTCGCCGAGAGCGCGCGCAGCGTCCCCTGCAAGGTCACGACGTCGGCGATCACGTTATTCGCCGTCCCGCCGTGGATCTGGGTCACCGACAGCACGCCCGCATCCGGCGCTGGGATCTCGCGGGCGAGGAAGCTCTGGAGCGCCAGCACGAGCTCGCAGGCGATCGGGACCGGATCGACGCAGTCGTGGGGCATCGAGGCGTGGCCACCGCGCCCGACGACGTCGATCTCGAAGTCGTCGAAGGCCGCCATCAGCGGACCGGGCTTCGTCCCGACGAGCCCCGTCGGCAGCGGCGGCGCCACGTGGAGCGCGAAGGCACCGTCGACCGCGGGCATGCCCTCCTCGAGCATGACGTCGGCCCCGCCGAAGCCCTCCTCGCCGGGCTGGAACATGAACACCACGTCGCCCGCGAGCTCGGCGCGGCGGGCCGCGAGCAGATGGGCCGCGCCGACCAGCATCGCGACGTGGGCGTCGTGGCCGCAGGCGTGCATGCGTCCCGCGTGGCGGGAGCAGAAGCCGAGGCCCGTCTCCTCGGGCATCGGCAGAGCGTCCATGTCGCCGCGCAGCAGGATGCGCCGCGGCGAGGCCCCGGCCGCGCCGCCGCGGAGCACGGCGACGACCCCGCTCGTGCGCGCATGGAGATCGATCTCGAGCTCGAGCCCGGCCAGGGCCGCGAGCAGCTTTTCCCGGGTTCGGGGCGTCTCGAGGCCGATCTCCGGATCCGCGTGGATCGCCCGGCGCAGGTCCACCATCCGCGGCTGAAGCGCCCGGGCCTCCGCCAGCAGCGGGGCGAGCGGTTGCGGACTCTTCGTCGTACGGGCGGGCGATTTCCGTTTCATGGTTCCATCTCGCGGGTCGGGTCGCTGGTCGGGCTCGCGTGACTTACTCTCGGCAGGCCAGCATACCAGCCCGGCGCAACGTCAGGAGCCCGAGAAGATGGACCTCATGAAGACCCCCGAATCGATCCACATCGGCGCCCGCGATCTGCCCTTCGTCGACATCGGCGAGGGCGCCAAGCTGAAGGTCCTGCAGGTCAAGCTCGGCGAGAACCTCTGGATCATCGAGAACGTCTTCCAGGCCGGCTACGAAGTCCAGACCCATCGCCATACCGGGCCCGTCTTCGGCTACACGACCGCCGGCGCGTGGAAGTACAAGGAATACGACTACGTGAACCGCGCGGGCTCGTTCCTGTACGAGCCTGCCGGCTCGGTCCACACGCTGCAGTGCATCGAGGACGAGACGCGCGTCTGGTTCCAGATGTACGGCGCGAACGTGAACCTCGACGCGAACGGGAACGTCACGAGCGTCATCGACGCGCATACGACCGTCGCGTTCTATCTCGCGGCGTGCAAGGCGCAGGGCTTCGGGGAGCCGGGAACGCTGATCGAATAGCGCGACCGGGGTCGTGCCTTGCCGGAACCGATCCCCGGATCCGCGTCGGCCGGATGACCCTTCGATTCATCTCTGAGCCAGGCGGCGAGCTTCGAGGCAGCGATGAAGATGCGATCGGATGGCGCCATCGGCAGGAAGTCGGCTCTGCTCCTGGTCGTCTGGCTTGCCGCGTCGATCTCTGCCCGGGGCGCGAGCGCGCTCGTCTACGACCTGACCGCGTCGCTCGACGGGGCCCAGGAGGGGGCCGGGTCGGTCACGCTCGGGGTCGGTTCGCTCACGGGCCGCTTCGACGACGTCTCCCATTTCCTGACCTGGAGCGGCACGTTCAGCGCGCTCTCGGGTACGACGTCGGACGCCCACTTCCACGGACCCGCCCCCGTCGGCGCGGGCGCGCTCGTGCAGATTTCGATGACCTCCGCAGGCGGCGACGTCTTCCCGATCGGCGTCACGTCCGGCGCCTTCTCCGGAACGGCGACGCTCACCGCGACCCAGGCGACGCAGCTCCTCGCGGGTCTCTGGTACGTGAACATCCACACGAGTGACCGCCCGGGCGGCGAAATCCGCGGCCAGGTCTTCGCGGCCGTCCCCGAGCCGGGGACGCTCGCTCTGCTCGGGCTCGGGCTCGTCGGTCTCGCGTTCGCAGGACGTCGCCGCAGCGACGCCTGCGGGACGAACGCCTAACCCTGCTGCCCGCGCCCCCGCTCGCGCACCGCCTCGAAGGCCCCGCGCGCGCCGGCCCACGCGCCCATCGCCTCGATGTGGGCGGCCGAGCGCTTCGACTCGAGGCTCAGCGCGGGGCCGAATTCCCGGGCGAAGCCCTCGTCGATCAGCGCCTTGTAGGGCTCGAGCATGTGGGGGAGGACCGAGAGCATGTCCTTCGCGACGACGAGGGTCGTCTCTTCGAGCTGCTCGGGGGCGACGACGTGGGAGACGAGGCCCCAGTCGTAGGCCTGCTGGGCGGAGAGGAAGTTGCCCGTCAGCGAGAGGTACTTCGCGCGGTAGATCCCGATCGCCCGGGAGAGGCGCTGGGAGAGGCCGGCGCCGGGGATCACCCCGACGCGGGCGTGTGTATCGGCGAAGCGGGCGTTCGTCGATGCGACGAGCACGTCGCAGGCGAGGGCGAGCTCGAAGCCGCCCGTGATCGCGGCGCCGTTGATCGCGCCGATGATCGGGCGGCGGCAGGCCTCCATCGCGCGCCAGACGGCGGGCCGCTCGCCCGGGGCGACGGCCTCGCCGGGTACCGTCGCCGACTCCTTGAGATCGACGCCGGCACAGAACGCCTTGCCCGCGCCCGTCAGGATCACGACGCGGACCTCGGGATCCGCCCCAGCACGCTCGAAGGCCCCGGTCAGCTCGCGCATCAGCGCCGCGGAGAGCGCGTTGCGCGCCTCGGGGCGGTTGAGCGTGATGCGGGCGATGCCGCCGTCGACGGCGTAGAGGACGGGGGAGGGGGCGGGGCTCGCGGGGGTGTCTTCGCTCAAGGTCTGCTTCCTTCTCGGTCCGCATCCGCGGGGCGGTGCGCGCTCTTCGCGATCGGGATCCAGGATGGCACGCGCGGCGCTCGATCGCCGATCCAGGGGGATTTGCGGCGCATGGGAGGAGTCGGGATGGACGGATCGACGAAGGGCCGGGCGGGACGTGCGGCGAGCGCGAGCGGATCGGCGACCGTCTCCCTCGCGCTGCTCCAGATCACGCTCGTCGTTCGCGACCTCGCCCGGGCCGAGGCGGAGTTCGCCGATCGGCTCGGGCTCCGCGTCGCGTTTCGCGATCCCTCCGTCGCGACCTGGGGTCTCGAGAACATCGTGCTCCCGATGGGCGACACCTTCTTCGAGATCCTCGCCCCGACCCGCCCCGACACCCCCGGTGGTCGCCACCTCGATCGCCAGGGCGACGGGGGATACATGGTGATCCTCGCGACGCGCGAGCTCGCGGCGCATCGCGCGCGGGTCCAGAGCCTGGGCATCCGGATCGTCCTCGACCAGGAGACCCGGGGCCACGCCGACGGACAGGACTGGGCCGGGATCCATCTCCATCCCGCGGATACGGGCGGGCTCATGATCTCCTTCGACGAGCCCGATCCGCCGGATTCCTGGGTCGGGGCGGGGCCGCATTGGCGGGACTTCGTCGCGAACGACGTCGTCGAAGGCCTCGTCGGCATCACGCTCCGGAGCGACGATCCCGCACGCCTCGCGCGGCGCTGGTCGGAGGTGCTCGGTCGCCCGCTCGATGCGCGCGTCGCAGACGCCGCGGTCGCGCGAATCGCCCTCGATCGGGGCGAGATCGCCTTTCGCGGGCTCGAGGCGGGCGAGGCGGGGGAGGGGCTCGCGGCGATCCGGCTCGTGGCGAGCGATCCGCGCCGTCGGGGCGAGCGCTTCGCGCTCGCCGGGGTCGGGATCGAGCTCGCCTAGCGGATCGGCCGCTTCTCCTCGACGCCCGACGCGTCGAAGGCGTTCCAGAAGAGCTTCCCGTCGACGGGCTCCCGCGGCGGCACGCCATGACGCCCGACGGGCCAGCCGATCGGAATCATGACGGCGGACGGGATCTCCGGCGGGAGGCCGAGGCGGCGATCGCATTCCTCGCCGAAGATCCGGTGGAGCGTCGTGAACGAGGCGCCGAGGCCGACCGCGCGGCAGGCGAGCAGCACGTTCTGGGCGCAGGGATAGAGGGCCTGGAGCTGCTCCTCGTCCCGCCGCTTCCAGCCGGCGATGAAGAGCAGGACCGGCGCCTCGTGGAGATGCTCCGCGAGGTGGAGCGAGGCCGTCATGTTGCGCCGCAGATGCGCCGGGAAGCCCTCGCGGTCCGCGCGGGCGAGGGGCTCGCGGATGTAGCGCTGGAAGATCGGGCGGTAGCGATCGGCGACCCAGCGGCGCGTCTCGGGATCGTCGACCGCGACGAAGACCCAGGGCTGCCGATTGCCGCCCGAGGGCGCGAAGGTCCCCGCCTCACAGACCTTCCGGATCAGCGCGCGCGGGACGGGATCCGGTCGCAGCCGGCGGATCGCCCGCGCGGTCCGCAGCCCTTCGAGCAGCGGCATGTCCTCGCCGAGGGAGGCGACTTCGACCGGTCCGGCCCTCTGTTCGTCGCTCCGCTGCATCGCCCCTCCGCCGCGCCCCGCGCACCATAGCGCGACGAGCGCGGCGCCCGGGCCGCTATCTTCGGCGCCCCTTCTTCGCGCGAAGAGGGCCCGAAGAGGGCCCGAGGAGAATCCGCATGATCTCGCCGCTCTTCGACCCGTCCCGCTGGCATGCGGTGCCGGGCTTCGATCTCACGGACATCACCTATCACCGCGCCGTCGACCAGGGCACCGTCCGCATCGCCTTCGACCGCCCCGAGGTCCGCAACGCCTTCCGCCCGAAGACCGTCGACGAGCTCGACCGCGTGCTCGACCACGCGCGTCGCACGACCGACGTCGGCTGCATCCTGCTGACGGGCAACGGCCCGTCGCCGAAGGACGGCGTCTGGGCCTTCTGCAGCGGCGGTGATCAGCGCATCCGCGGCCGCGACGGCTACAAGTACGCCGAGGGCGAGACCGCCCATTCGATCGATCCCGGTCGCACCGGCCGCCTCCACATCCTCGAGGTCCAGCGCGCGATCCGCTTCATGCCGAAGATCGTGATCGCGGTCGTCCCCGGCTGGGCCGTCGGCGGCGGCCACAGCCTCCACGTCACCTGCGACCTCACGATCGCGAGCCGGGAGCACGCCGTCTTCAAGCAGACCGACACCGACGTCGCGAGCTTCGACGGCGGCTTCGGCAGCGCCTATCTCGCGCGCCAGGTCGGGCAGAAATTCGCCCGCGAGATCTTCTTCCTCGGCCGCAGCTACAACGCGGAGGAGGCGAAGGCGATGGGGATGGTGAACGCGGTCGTCCCCCACGCCGAGCTCGAGACGACGGCCCTCGAGTGGGCGGCGGAGATCAACACGAAGAGCCCGACGGCGCAGCGCATGGCCAAGTTCGCGATGAACCTGATCGACGACGGCCTCGTCGGGCAGCAGGTCTTCGCCGGCGAGGCGACAAGGCTCGCCTACATGACGGACGAGGCCGAGGAGGGCAGGGACGCCTTCCTCGAGAAGCGGCCGCGCGACTTCAGAAAATTCCCCTGGCACTATTAAACGATCGATCAGGCGATCGAGATCTCGACCAAGAGAATGGGGCCCTCGCGGCTTCCGGCCGCCCTGGCACCGGCCGCCGCTCAGCGGCGAATCCGTCCCCCGCGGATTCGTCCGCTGCAGCGCCGGCCCCTGGCACGGCATTCAGCTGAACGCCTGGATCCCCGTCTGCGCGCGGCCGAGGATCAGCGCGTGGATGTCGTGGGTGCCTTCGTAGGTGTTCACCGACTCGAGATTCATGCAGTGGCGGATCACGTGGAACTCGTCGGAGATGCCGTTGCCGCCGTGCATGTCGCGGGCGACGCGGGCGATGGCGAGGGCCTTGCCGCAGTTGTTGCGCTTGAGCAGCGAGATGTTCTCCGGCGCGAGGCGGCCCTCGTCCATCAGGCGGCCGGCGCGCAGGCAGGCCTGTAGTCCCAGCGTGATCTCGGTCTGCATGTCGGCGAGCTTCAGCTGGATCAATTGGTTGGCGGCGAGGGGGCGGCCGAACTGGGTCCGGCCGAGGGTGTAGGCGCGGGCGGCGTGCCAGCAGAACTCGGCGGCACCGAGCGAGCCCCAGGCGATGCCGTAGCGGGCCTTGTTGAGGCAGCCGAAGGGGCCGGCGAGTCCCTTCACGTCGGGGAAGCGGTTCGCTTCGGGGACGAAGGCGCGGTCCATCACGATCTCGCCGGTGATCGAGGCGCGCAGCGACATCTTGCCCTCGATCTTGGGGAACGAGCGGCCGGGCGTTCCCTTCTCGACGAGGAAGCCGCGGATCTCGCCGTCGAGCTTGGCCCACACGACGGCGACGTCGGCGATCGGGCTGTTGGTGATCCAGGTCTTGCTGCCGGAGAGGACGTAGCCGCCGTCGACGCGTTCGGCGCGGGTCCGCATGCTGCCGGGGTCGGAGCCGTGGTCGGGCTCGGTCAGCCCGAAGCAGCCGACCTTCTCGCCCTTGGCGAGGCCGGGCAGCCAGCGCTCGCGCTGGGCCTCCGTGCCGTAGGCGAAGATCGGATGCATGACGAGGGAGGACTGCACGCTCATCGCGGAGCGGTAGCCCGAGTCGACGCGCTCGATCTCGCGGGCGATCAAGCCGTAGGCGACGTGGGAGACCTCGGCGCAGCCGTACCGCGAGGGCAACGTCGCACCGAGCAGGCCGATCGCGCCCATCTCGTCGAGGATCTCGCGGTCGAAATGCTCGTGGCGATTGGCGTTCAGGACCCGGGTCATGAGGCGCGACTGCGCGTACTCCCGCGCAGCGTCCCGCACCAGGCGCTCCTCCGGCGAGAGCTGCTCCTCGAGCATCAGCGGATCGGCCCAATCGAAGCCAGGGCGGGAAGCCATCGCGGATCTCCAGGGCTGTACGCCGCGTTCGGGGTCGATGTAGCACGCGGGTGGCCTTGCCGCCCCGCGTGCCCCGGGCGAAGGTTCTCGGTGAGCCTCGCTCGCGAGCAGGCTGGAGGCGAGCCATGCGACTGCGAGTCGATCCCGAGCGCCCGGCGCCACGCAAGCTCGAGCGCGCGATCGAGGCGCTGCGGCGCGATCAGGTGATCCTCTATCCGACGGATACGGGCTACGCCTTCGGCTGCGCGCTCTCGTCGCGCAAGGCGATCTCGCAGATCCGGATCCTCAAGGGCTTCGACGAGCGCTCGAAGAAGCCCCTCGCGATGCTCGTCAACGAGCTGTCGGACTTCGGACGCTATGCGGTCATGCCGACCAGCGTGTTCCGGACCGTCCGCCGCATCCTGCCCGGTCCCTACACCGTCGTGCTCGAGGCGAGCAGCGAGGTCCCGCGCGAGATGCGCAATCGCGACGGCGAGATCGGCCTGCGGATGCCCGCCCTGCCGGTGTGTCGGATGTTGGTCGACCTGCTCGGTGAGCCGATCGTCTCGGGCTCGGTCACGGCGGGGGACGAGGAGCCGGCGCTCGAGGATCCCGAGGATCTCGAGCGGATCCACCGCGGCCGGATCGAGGTCGTGATCGACGTCGGCCCGCTCTGGCCCGAGCCTTCGACGATCCTCCAGGCCCAGGGCAGCGGGTTCGAGGTCGTCCGTGTGGGCAAGGGCCCCGTTCCGGAGCTCGCGTAGAAAGGGGTATGCTGGGCGGCGCGCCCACCCCCCGCCTTCGACGCGGCCCCCCGCCGCCGAGGCCTCCCTGCGAGGCAGCCATGGAACAGCTCTCCGGTCTCGACGCGACCTTCATCAACGTCGAGACCCCGAACGCCCCGACCCACATCAGCGGTCTCTCGATCTACGACCAGTCGACGGCGCCCGGCGGGCTGGTGACCTTCAAGGGGATCCTCGCGAACGTCGAGTCGCGCCTGCATCTCGCGAGCTGCTTCCGACGTCGCCTCGTCGAGGTCCCCCTCGGCTTCGACCATCCCTACTGGATCGAGGATCCAGACTTCGATCTCGAGTTCCACGTCCGCCACATCGCGCTGCCCAAGCCCGGCGACTGGCGCCAGCTCTGCATCCAGGTGGCGCGGCTCCACGCGCGGCCGCTCGACCGGGGCAAGCCGCTCTGGGAGATGTACGTGATCGAGGGGCTCGACGGCGTCGAGGGCATGCCGCCCGGCAGCTTCGCGCTCTTCACGAAGGTCCATCACGCCGCGATCGACGGCGTCTCCGGCATCGAGATCACCGCCGCCCTCCACGACCTGACCCCCGACGGCCACGCGACGCCCCCGGAGCACGAGTGGATCGCCGAGTCGCCGCCCTCGGTCGTCGAGCTCGCCCTGCGCAGCACGGTCAACAACGTCCGCCAGCCCTTCCGCTTCCTGCAGATCCTCGGGAAGGCGGCGCCCCCGGCGATCCGGATCCTGCTCGAGCAGCGCCGCGACCTCCACGTCGACGATCCCGACGCGCCGCGGGAGGTCCCCCGGACGCGCTTCAACCGCAAGGTCTCGCCCCATCGCGTCTTCGAGGCCCGGACGTTCCCGCTCGTCGACGTGAAGCAGATCCGGAAATCCGTCGACGGCTGCACGGTCAACGACGTGATGCTCGCCGTCTGCAGCGGCGCCCTGCGCCGCTATCTCGAGAAACATCGCGAGCTCCCGCTCGAGTCGCTGGCCGCCTTCGCCCCGATCTCGACCCGGACCGAGGCCCAGCACGGGAGCGAGGGCAATCAGGTGACGGGCATGTTCGTCCGCCTCCATACGGACGAGAGCGACCCGCTCGAGCGCCTGCGCCGGATCTTCAAGACGACCCTCGATTCGAAGCACATCACGCAGGCCGTCGGTGCGCGCAGCATGACGGACGTGACCCAGACGCTGCCCGGGGCGCTCGCCGGGATCTCGGGCCGCCTGATCGCGCGCACCGGCCTGATGAGTCGCATGCGCCCGATCGCGAACTGCGTCATCTCGAACGTCCCCGGCCCGCAGGTCCCGCTCTACTTCACCGGCGCCCGCATGATCGCGAGCTATGGCCTCGGGCTCCCGATGGAGGGATTCGGGCTCTTCCTCGCCGTCGTGAGCTACAACGGCGCGATCTCGGTCTGCGTGACGTCGTGCCGCGATCAGATGCCCGATCCGGCCTTCTTCGCGGACTGCGTCGAGGCGTCGTTCCGGGAGCTCTATCTCGCCGCGGTCGCCTGAGCCCGCGCCGATGCCGACCCGCGACGTCTATACCCACGGCCACCACGCCTCCGTCCTGCGCAGCCATGTCTGGCGCACGGCCGAGAACTCCGCCGCCTATCTGCTCGACCGTCTCGCACCCGGGCTCGCGCTGCTCGACGTGGGCTGCGGCCCCGGCACCCTGACCGTCGACCTCGCCCGCCGCGTCGCACCGGGGCGCGTCGTCGGCATCGACCGCGCCGGTGAGGTTCTCGGCGATGCTCGCCGACATGCCGAGAGCGCCGGTGTCGCGGTCGAGCTCGTCGAGGGCGACGTCTATGAGCTCCCGCTGCCCGACGCCGCCTTCGACGTCGTCCATGCCCATCAGGTCCTGCAGCATCTGGCGGATCCGGTCGCGGCGCTGCGGGAGATGAGGCGGGTCGCGCGACCGGGCGGGCTCGTCGCCGTGCGCGACAGCGACTACTCGTGCTTCTCGTGGGCGCCCCTCGATCCGCTGCTCGATCACTGGCTCGCGGTCTACCGCGCCGTCGCGAGGCGCAATGGCGCGGAGCCCGACGCGGGCCGCTTCCTGAAGGGCTGGGCGCGGGCCGCGGGCTTCGAGCGGGTGGAGGCCTCGAGCTCGACCTGGACCTTTGCCGACCCGGCGAGCTGTCATTGGTGGGGCGGGCTCTGGGCCGAGCGCTGCCTGCTCTCCGCCTTCGGCGAGCAGGCCGTGGCCTACGGCATCGCGACGCGAGACGAGCTCGAGGCGATGGCCGAGGCCTGGCGCCGCTGGTCGCGCTCGCCGGATGCCTACATCGCCGTGCTCCATGGCGAGCTGATCGCGACGGCCTAACGGATCACGCCCTCGGCGCGCAGCCGCGCGCGGGCGTCGGCGTCCCGACCGAGCTCGGCGAGGATTTCGTCGCCGTGCTCGGCGTAGAGTGCGGCGGGCGGAGTCGGGTCGGGAATCGTGCACGAGAAGCGGGCGGCGGGGCGGGTCCGGCGATAGCGGCCGTAGATCGGGTGGACCGCCTCGACGATCGTGCCGTTGTGGGTGAGCTGCGGGTCGACGAGGACCTTTTCGTGGTCGAGGATCGGCGCTGCCGGGACCTCGAACTCGAGCATGCGGCGATAGGCCTCGTCGGTCGTGAGGGCGGCCACGCCGGCGGTGAAGGCGGCGATGCGCTCCGCGACGTTCTCGGGGCGGAGCATCTCGCGACCGCGCTGGCCCGGGCCGTCGGCGAGGTCGTCGCGGCCGACGGCGCGGAGCGTGCCCCGCATCTGCTCGGCGGTGCCTGCCCAGACCACGAGCTGGCCGTCGCGGGTCGTCGTCAGCTGGTAGCGCTCGCCCGGGACCATCGGGTTCTCGACGTCGTCGCCGACGAGGGTGTGGCGGAGCATGCCGTCGGGCCAGAAGAAGACGAGCCCGGCGTCGAGCATCGAGACGCGCACGTGCTGGCCGGGGGCGCCGCGCTCCCGGGCGAAGAGCGCCGCCGTGATCGCCTGGGCCAGGGTATAGGCCGTCGCCTTGTCGACGACGGCGTTGCGCACGAGATCCGGGATCGGGACCTCGGGGTTCAGCTGGGCCGCGACATAGCCCGTCAGCGCCTGGAAGATCGGGTCGTAGCCGCGGCGGGCGACGTAGGGGCCCGAGTCGCCGTAGCCGGTGACCGAGGCGTAGATCAGGCGCTCGTTCACGCGGCGGAGATCCGTCTCGGCGACGCGCAGCCGAACGGCTGCGCCGGGTCGCCAGTTCTGCACGAAGACGTCGGCGCCGCGCACGAGCTCGTAGAGCAGCTCGAGGCCCGCGGCCGTCTTCAGGTCGATCCCGATCGAGCGCTTGCCGTGGTTGCAGTTCGCATAGAGGCCGGCCATGCCGGCGCGATGGTTCGAGAGCTGCCGGCTCTCTTCTCCATGCCGGGGCGGCTCGACCTTGATCACGTCGGCGCCCTGCTCGGCGAGCAGCATCACGCCGAGCGGGGCCGAGATGACCTCGCCGACCTCGATGATGCGTATTCCGCATAGCGGTCCTGCCATCGTGACTCCCTTTGAATGTGCAGGGCGCGTGCAGCCCGGTCGGCTTCCAGTGAAAACCCTACAGGACGGAGGCGTCGCGACCGAAGCAAAACCTGGACCCGTCGTGTCCGGAGATCGATGCCATGAGCAGGATCCTCGTCTGGAAAGCCGCCCTCGTCCTCGGCCTGGCCGCGCTCTCGCCCTTCCCGGCGTCGGCGATCGGCAGCGTGACCGCAGGCGGTGTGACCTTCGGCTACACCAACAACTTCAACACCACGACCAGCAACACCGTCGACGTCGCCTTCACCGGCGCCGGTCCCGCCGACATGGCCTTCGAGTCGTGGTGGTTCTATCGCGTGTCCGGCGGCTCCAGGGAGTCGGCCTTCGCGAATCCCGACATCGAGCTCTACGACGGCTCCCTCGGCCAGCTCGGCTGGGACGATCCGACCGGCTCGAGCCTGTTCAGCGCGTCGCTCTCCTTCGAAGTCTTCGATTCGGGCGCGGGCGGGAATCTGTTCCAGAACATGCGGATCTACAATACGTCCGGTGCCGACCTGACGATCGACGTCTTCCACTACTCGGACCTCGACGTGAACGGCACCGGCGGAAGCGACCGCGCCTCCCTCGGCTCGAATGCGGCCGGCATCCAGATCAATCAGAGCGAAGGGGCGCAGACGGCGCCGATCGTCGGCTACGGCGCGAACGCCTATCGTGTCAGCCCGTACGCACAGGTCCTGGGCGACTTGACCGACAACGGTGTGGACAACTTCGCCAACACCGGGCTGCCGGTGAACACGCCGCAGGACGTCACGGTCGGCTTCCAGTGGTCGGTCACGATCGCCGCCGGGAGCTACCGGGACTTCATGACCCAGTTCGGGAGCAATGCGCCGCTCCTGAACCCGACCGTGACGGTCATCCCCGAGCCCGGGACCGCGGTCCTGATGGGGCTCGGTTTGCTGGTGCTCGCGGTCTCGCCGCGAGCGGCCCGGGCCGCCTGACCCGACCCGGCTCCGGCGGAGCGCCCCGGGCGACCGGCCGCCGGCCGGGGACCCGCCGGCGGACGATCCCGGGCCCTCGACCGTCCGCCGCATCCGCCGCGCGCGGGCCCGTCCGCCGGGCCGCGCGCGGCTTCGTTTCGGCCTGCTAACGTCCGCCCCCACCACGAGACGGGGCCGACGATGAACATGCAGGTACAGGGCCGGATCCATACTGCCTTTCCGGCCGAGCAGGTGACCCAGCGCTTCAAGAAGCGCGAGTTCGTGCTCGAGCTCGACGCGGCGTCCCGCTATCCGCAGCTCGTGATCTTCCAGCTGACCGGCGACCGCTGCGGCGCCCTCGACGGATTCTCCGTCGGCGACGAGGTCCAGGTCGAGTTCAGCCTGCGCGGTCGCGAGTGGAAGAGCCCGAAGGGCGACACGCGTTATTTCAACAGCCTCGACGTCTGGACGATCGCCCGGGCCGGCGAGGCCGGGAGCGGGGGCTTCGAGGACGAGCCGCCGCCGCATACGGACGACGATCAGATTCCCTTCTGATCGGTCTTTCGCGGGAGCGGGAGTCGGGACATGGGTGCGCAGGACGTCGGAGATCTCGAGAAGATTCGCCAGGGCATCGAGCGCTGGCTCGCGGCGCGGTTGCCCGATCGCGCCGGGCTCGGGGTTGCGTCGCTCGATTTTCCGAAGGCGAGCGGCGAGAGCAGCGTCACGCTGATCCTCGAGGCGCGCTCGCAGACGAAGGGCGACGAGCGCTTCGTGCTCAGCATGGCGCCGCCGGTCAGTCAGGTCTTCGATCGCCACGATCTGAAGATGCAGTTCGACATGATGACCGTCATGGCCGAGGAGAAGCTGCCGGCGCCGCCCCTCGTCGGCTACGAGCCCGACCCCGCCGTCCTCGGCAGCGACTTCTACGTGATGGGCTTCCGCGCGGGGCGCATCCCGCCGGACAACCCGCCGATGATGATCGCGGGCTGGCTCAAGGAAGAGACGACGCCGGAGCAGCGGACGAAGATGTGGACCTCGGCGGTCGACGCGCTCGCCCGCATCCATCGCATCGATCTCGCGAAGCACGACTTCTCGCGGCTTCCGCGGGCGGCGAAGGGCGAGTTGCTCCTCGCGCAGGAGATCCGGACCTTCGACACGATGTTCAAGCCGGCGGTCCGCGAGGTCGCCGATCCGCGGATCCTCGAGGGCTGGGAATTCCTGCAGCAGACGGTGCCCGAGGACGGGACGCCGGCCTTCTGCTGGGGCGACTCCCGGGTCGGGAACATCATCTTCGACCAGGACGTTCCGGCCGCGATCCTCGACTGGGAGATGGCCAACGTCTCCGATCCGCGGACCGATCTCGCCTGGTTCATCTGGATCGATCGCTGCAACAGCGAAGGCCTGGGCGCGGCGCGCCTGCCGGGCATTCCGTCGCCCGAGAGCCTGTTCGCGCGTTGGAGCGAGCAGACGGGACGCTCGCTGCGCGGCATGGCGTGGTTCGAGCTCTTCGCCGTCGTGCGGTACGCGATCGTGCTCGAGCGCAAGTTCGAGTTCATGCGCGAGTCGAATCCGGGGATGGTCATCCCGAACTTCCCGGCGAGCTTCATCCCCGGGCTGATGAAGGCGGTCCGCGCCTAGCGGCGGGCTCGCGCGGGATCGTCTGGGCGCGGCTCAGACCGGCGGGACGTAGATCTCGCAGGCGCCCTCGTGTCCGCCCATGATGACGAGCAGGCGTCCCATCGCCATGTACTGGCCGATCATGAGGCCGAGCTCGGCGATCTCCGCATCGCTGAAGGCCTTGCGGAGCTCCGCCATGAAGTCGCCGTCGACGGTGCGGAAATCGGTCGCCATCCGCTCGGCGAAGCGCACGGCGAGCGCCTCCCGGGGCGCGAGGACGCGCTCCGCCTCGGGCCGCCGGACCTGGGCCACCGTCTCCTCGTCGAGCCCCTCGAGCGTCGCCGCCGCGTAGCGGGCGAAGAGGCAGAGATTGCAGCCGTTCAGGACCGCGATCCGGAGTCGCGCGAGCTCCTTGATGCGCGCGGGCACGATGCCGCTCGTATGCGCCGGTCGAAAGAAGGCGAAGTAGCGGTCGAAGAGTTCCGGGGCGAGCTCGAGCGGGTTCATGGGCAGGCGACCTCCGCCCCGACGCTAGCGAATGCCTTCCCCGCGCAAGCGTCCGGAAGCTTCCCCCGATCTGCTGCCCTAGTGTCCTCGGACGACACCCGAATCGCTCGGTCCCACGCGGCGATCCACGGGAAGAGGGGATCGCATGGCTTTCGATTCGCGGGAGTCCGGGGCAGGGGGATCCTTCGCGGCGGTGCCCGCCTCGGCCGGCCCCGTCGCCCTCGCCCTCGAGCCCGAAGCCGCGAACGCCTTCCTCGGTCGACGGATGATCGGCCTCGCCGCCCTCGCGAACTTCCTCGCGAGCGGGGTCACCTTCGGCGCCTTCGGCAACTTCGTCGGGCCGACCTCCGAAGCCTTCGGCGTGCCGCGCTCGACGATCGGGCTCGGCGCTGCGTTCACGGTGCTCGCGATGGGCGCCTCCGCCCCCTTCGTCGGTCGCTGGCTCGACTCCGGGCGCGCGAAGACGATGATGAGCCTGGGCGCGCTGGTCGCGGGGGCGGGCCTGCTCCTGCTCTCGCGGGCGCAGACCCTCGGACAGGCCGCCTTCGCCTACATCGCGCTCGTCTGCTTCGGCGCGGCGCTCTTCGGGTCGGTGCCGTCGATGGCCCTCGCGACCAACTGGTACGTGCGCCGCCGCGGGCTCGCCCTCGGCTTCACCGTCGCGGGGGGGACCCTCGCGAGCTATTTCGCGCCGGCCTCGGCCCAGCTCCTGATCGATGCCCACGGCTGGCGGACCGCCGCCGCCGTCTTCGGGGCGGCGACGATCGGGATCGCGGTGCCCCTGTTCGCGCTCTTCCTGATCGCCCGACCCGAGGAGATCGGCCAGCGGCCGGACGGCGATGCAGCGCGCGCGGCTCCGGAGCCCGCGAGCTCCGCGTCCGCCGCGACCGATGCTCGCTCGTCGAGCGCCGGAGGGGACGCGGGTCTGCTCGCCGGGCTCGAGGCGCCGCTCGAGCTGGGCGTGCTCGCGCGCGACCGCCGCCTCTGGCTCCTCGCCGTCGGCTTCGGGCTGATCATGACCTCGCCGGTCGTCCTGATGGGGCTGCTCGTCGAGTACGGCAAGGATCTCGGCTTCAGCGAGCAGCAGGCCGCGGTCTTCTTCGCGACGATGGTGCCCTTCTCGCTGCTCGGGAAGATCGTCGTCGGCGGGCTCGCCGACGTGGCGCCGCTGAAGCCCTCGATCGTGATGATCGTGCTCGTCAACATGCTGGTCTGGGGGCTGCTCCATCTCGAGCCGAGCTATCCCTTCTTCCTCGCGACCGGCGCGATCTACGGGATCGGGATCGGCGGCGCAGCCCCGGTCCACGGCGTCGCGACGGCGCGTTGCTTCGGGCGCGCGAACTTCGGCCGCGCCAACGGGCTGGGCGCGATGGCCGGCATTCCGCTGCTGGCGGGGGCCTCGGCGCTCTCGCATCTGCTCGAGGGCGCGACCGGCAGCTACCACACGGGCTTTCTCGTGCAGATCGCCCTCGTCCTGACGGGCGGCATCGCGCTCATCCTCGTCCGCTTCCCGTCGCGCGAGGACGGCGCAGCCTGAGCCGACCCGCGCGCGCCATCTTGGGTCAGGCTCCTAGGGCCGATACCAGATCGGCGAGCTCCAGGCGCGTTCCTGGATCGTCGGCGGGACCTCGCCCGAGCAGCAGGCTTCGTAGCCTTCCGTGATCGTCGCCGGATCCGCGCAGCGCACGCCCGCCGCGTTGCAGGCCCACTGGGTCCAGCGACAGCTCGGGTTCTCCCGCAGCCGCGCATAATAGAAGGCGGGCTCGGCGGGATCGAAGTCGGGATCGCTCCAGACCCGGCAGAGCTGGTCGTGGCCCTCGCCGCGGGGCTCGCAGGTGGCGAGATCGACGTCGGCCGCGCGATCGCCGCCCGCGACCGTCAGCACGGCCTCCATCGCGACGCCGTCCTCGCGCCAGCCCTTCACGATCTCGATGCGCTCGAGATCGCCGGCCTCGGGATGGGCGTCGCGCACGGCGGCGACGACGAAGCGCGGGGCGCCGGCGCCTTCGGGTCGGGCAGGGAGCTCACCGCCCATCGGGACGCCGTGCGCATAACCCGCCTGCGCGACGCGGCCGCCGTTGCAGACGTCGTCCGCGTAGGTCCAGCCGCCGAAGAAGCGCAGCTCCGGGCGTGTCCCGCTCGTCGCGTAGGCCTCCTTGCGGAGCATCGCCTCGAAGAGCGCGTCGCGGCTGTTCTCCTCGGCCCACAGCACGGCGAGGCCGCCCGGGTTCAGCGCCGCGACGTCGGGCAGGCCGGGCTCGAGGGCCTTGCTCCCGGGCTTGCCGGCGCCGCCATGGCCGCCGAAGCCCCGCTCCTTCACGTGGCCCGGGGTCCCGAGGTGGGTGTCGGTGCTCCCGATCAGGCCGAAGGCGAAGGGGTTCGCGCCGAGGGTCGATTCGAGCACGAGTCCGCGCTTCAGGGCGTCGCGGACGAAGTCGACGGCGTTCGGCGCGTCGCCGGCGGTCGGGTTCTGGTGGTCGGCCGCCTTCTCGAAGCCGCAGCCCTCGTCGGTCACGCCCGGCGTGCGCGCACACTCCGACTCGCCCTTGTGCTGCATGACCTCGACCAGCCGGTCGTAGCGGGCGCGGATCGCCGCCTCGGACTGCGTGATCTCGGCGCCGGGCGTCACGGCGGAGGTGAACTGCGAGCCGGCGCTCCAGTTCGAGTTGTGGGGGATCGTGATCGACTCGCAGCCGGGCCGGCCGTCGCGACACTCGGTGTCGAGGCGATTCCAGAGTCCGATCGCCATCGAGCCCGTCTCCATCACGCTGATCGGGAGGTCCGGGACCTTCTCGTTGCGGAAGATCACGTTGCGGTGGAGGTGGCCGCCGTCGTGGCCGCTCGCGGTCCACTCGTAGGCGACGAAGCTCGTGAACCGGCACGAGTCCTCGCGGTCGTAGGCGGACTCGGCGGCGGTCTGGTGCTCGTTCCAGACCTTGCCGGCCGCGGCGAGGCAGTGTTCGGCGTTCTTCCCGCAGAAGCCCCAGCGCGACTCGAGGAGCGAATAGCGTCCGTTCATGATGAAGAAGGCGACGCGCGGGAAGTTCCGATAGAGGCCGCAGACGAGCGAGTCGTGGCCGGGCTGCCCGGGAGTGCGACAGATGTGGACCTCGCCGATCTGCTCGGCATGGTCGGTCACGGCGGCGAAGTCGAGCGGGCGGTCGAGCTTCACGGTGCGCAGCGATTTGCCCTGCGCGTCGTAGGGCTGGATGCCGAGCGGCTCGCCCTTCGCGAAGCGATAGGCGTCGCTCGGGGTGACCCGGGTATCCTGGGTCGAGGCGTCCTGGGAGCGCGCGGTGTGGACGTGGAGATCGCCGAAGAAGGGCCGGCGCTCGGGATCGTGGTCGGCACAGGCGGCGCGGGTCTCGGTCGATCGGAAGGGCGGGGTCGCGGGGTTCGCCGATTCGACGGGGGCCGGCGCCGCGGTCCCGTTCGGGAGGGCGCGCGGATCCGTCTCGGCTGCGCGGACGGGGAGCGGAAGGCTCATCGCCGCCGCGAGCAGCCCCGCTGCGGCCAATCCGCTCGCGGCGCGCCCGGCGCGAGCGCCGATCCGATGCGTCGCATGGACACGCTCGGAGCGGCCGCGCCGCGCGGCGTGCATCTCAGAGCGCCGCGGCGCCGGCGGCCGACTCGCCCTCGGCCGGAGCCCCCGCCTCGATGAACTTGCGGACGACGCGGTCCTTTATCCACTGCTCGCTCCACCAGTCGATCGGCGTCACCGCCTGCCCGCCGAGCAGCATCGTGAAGTGGAGATGATCACCGCCGGCGAGGCCCGTCGCGCCGCTGCGCCCGAGCTCCTGATCGATCTCGACCATCTGGCCTTCCTGCACACCGATCGACGAGAGATGGGCGTAGAGCGACTGGAGCCCCATGCCATGGTCGACGATCACGCAGTTGCCGTAGATCCCGAGATAGGCGGCATGCACGACCTTGCCACGATTCGCCGCCTTGACGGGGGCCGCCATCGTCGAGGCGAGGTCGAAGCCGAGATGGACCTGGTGGTCGATCTCCTGGCCGTCGTGGGTGTAGGTGCGCTGGTCGGCGAAGCCGGCCTCGACCGCGGTGTTCAGGAGCTGCTTGAAGGGGCCGCGCCAGAGGATCTCGGGGGAGGTCGTCGCCGCGAGCGCCGCGATCGTCTCGTTGTTCTGCTTGCGCATGTCGCGGTTGATCTTGAGATACGAGCCGACCAGGTCCGACGGGTTCTCGACGACGAAGTCGGGCGAGTTCTGCAGGATCGCGGGCACGACGCGGGCGAGGAAGGCGTCGTCGACCTCGATCGTGCTGTCGCGGAACTGCTTCGGGAAGACGCGGAAATCGAAGGTCCCCTGGCCCTCGTTGCCGATCGCGTCGCGGGCGAAGACCTGGATCGGGACCGCCACGTCCTGGGACGGCAGCAGCGCGAAGAAGGCGACCCGCAGCGCGGGGTCGTTGGTCTGGATGCCGGCGCCCGAGGCCGGGAAGCCGGGGTACTCGATGTCGCCGACGCGGACGCCCGACGCGGAATCCGCCGGGTTCACGCGGTAGACGACGACCTCGGAGCCGCCCTGGTTGATGAAGTGGTGGAGCGAGAGGACGGCGACCTGCGGCGGGATCAACCGGACCTCGACCGTCGCGGTCAGCGTCGAGGTCGCCTGGCGCAGCCCGAACAGGACCGGGCGCACCGCCGTCACCTGGATCTCCGCGCTCCCGGCGACGAGGCTCGGGATCGCCCGCTTGCCGATCGCGCGCGTCAGCTGGATCTGGTTCTCGTCGGTCTTGACGATGCCCGCGGCCTCGTCGGTCGCGGCGCCCATCGGCCCGCCCACCGCCGAATCGAACAAGGGCGTCGTGTTGGCGCCCTGCACGAGGCTGACCTGGAGGCGGTTCAGGTTTCCGCCCGGCGCCTCGACGGCGATCGTCACGTCGCCGATCTGGCCGACGGCCTCGGGCCCGGAGATCTCGATCACCGGCCCCGGCGCGCCCCCCGCATGGATCCACGCACCACCGGCAGCCAGCAGCCCCAACACCAGAACGAACAAGAAGATTCGCATGGCGCGAGAGTGTACCGGCGGCGCCTGCGATGCCAACGAGATCGGGGGGATCCGAGCGAAAAATCAGCCCTTCTCGGCGACCTCGGCGTTCGCGGGGCTCGGCGCGGGCGCGTCGTACCAGATCGGCGAGGTCCAGAGCCGTTCCTGGATCGTCGTCGGGATCGCGGGATCCCGACAGGCCTCGGGCCGGCGATCCGCCGGCAGCGCGAGACATTGCCGTGCGGTCCAGCGACAGCTCGGATTCTCGAGCACGCGCACGTAGTAGACCGCGCTGCGGTCGGGATCGAACTCGGGATCCGTCCACACCGCGCAGAGACCCTCGGCCCCCGTGCCCCGCGGCTCGCAGGTCGCCGGATCGACGCTCGCGTCGTTCGGCCCCCCGGCCACGTCGTAGACCGCCTGATGGAGCTTGTCCTCGGCGTCGACCCAGCCCTTCACGATCTGCACGCGCTGGAGCAGCCCGCCCGGGTGGTCCGCGATGCCGACGTCGCGCAGCGCGCTCACGACGAAGGAGGGCGCGCTCGTGCCCTCGGGCCGGGCCGGCAGGTCGCCCCCCATCGGGACGCCCGACGCATAGCCCCGCTCGACGAGATCCGGCATCGCACACAGCTCCCCGGGCAGGTTCCAGCCGCCGAAGAAGCGGGCCGTCATGCGCGGGCCGCTGGTGCCGAAGGTCTCGCGGCGCTTCATCGCGTCGAAGATCGCGTCGCGGCTGTTCTCCTCGGCCCAGACGCCGGCGATGCCGCCGGGATTCGAGCGGGCGGGGTAGGTCAGCGTCACCGACGCCTCGGGCTTCTCGAGGCGCAGCGTCGCGGTCGCGTCCGACATGCCGCCCCAGCCGTCGTAGGAATATTCCTCGACGTCGCTCGGGGTCGCGTTGTGGGTGTCGGTGGCGGCGACGAAGCCCGTCTTGAACGGATTGACGCCGAGCCGCGCTTGCTCGCGCAGGCCCTCGAGCAGCGCATAACGCAGGAAGTCCGAGCGTCCGACGCAGCCCTGGTCGAAGAGCGCGCCCTTGCCGGTGCCGTCCCGGCAGTCGGCGTACTCGGGGCCGCGCCACTGCTCGTAGTCGCAGAACTCGTCGGTCGCGCCGAGGACGTTCCACATGCCGTTGCGACACTCGGAGTCGCCCTTGATCTGCGAGATCTCGGCCAGCCGCTCGATGTCGGCCCGCAGCATCGCGCGGGCGCGCTGGTCCTCGAGCGGGAGGTCGCGGCCGGTGACGGCGAACATGTTGCCGTTCGAGAGATTCGAGTTGTGGGGCAGGGTGACGACGTCGCAGCCGGTCCCCGCTTCGAGGCATTCGCTCGAGAGGCGCGACCACAGGTCGTAGACGTCGGGCACGTCGATCCACGGGATCGGCGCCTTCGGCACGTTCTCGTTCCGGAAGATCACGTTGTGGTGGACCTTCGCGAGGCCGGGGGTCGCGGTGTACTCGTAGGCGTTGAAGGTCGTGAAGCGGCAGTCGGCGGTGCGGTCGTAGTGGCGCTCGGCGGCGGCCTGCTGCTCCTCCCAGACCGTCTTCATGGCGTCCCGACAGATCGCGCCGTCCGGCCCGCAGAGCGTCGCGCTGCGCGCGGAGGGGACGGTCATCGCGTCGCCCGGATGGAGGGCCTGCGCGAGGAGCCCCATGCGCTGATTGCGCGAGGGCGAGTCGGGATCCTCGCCGCGGTACTTGCGACAGGTCGGCGTGTCGTAGGCGGGCGAGCCCGGCCGCGTGCAGAGCGAGACCTCGCCCTGGAAATCCGCGTGGTCGGTCAGCGCCACGAAGTCGAGAGGGCGCTCGAGCTTCACGGGCCGCGTGCCCCGGCCCTCGGCGTCGAGGGGCGGAAGCAGGACCTCCTCGCCCCGGCCGAAGCGGTAGACGTCGTCGGGTCCGCCGCGCACGTCCCAGAGCCAGGCGTCCATCGAGAGGGTCGAATGGACGTGGAGCTCGCCGAAGAAGACCTGGCGGTTCGGGTCGCGGTCGCGACAGGCCGTTCGCGCCTCGCTGTACGGCGCGCCGGAGGGCGCGAGCTCGCGGCCCGCCGCGCCCGCTCGCGCCGTCGTGTCCCCGGCCGCCCCGGCCGCCTCCGCCGCCTCGTTCGTCTCGGCCCCGCCGGCCGTCGCCGGATCGGCGGCGCGCGGGCGATCGCAGCCCGGGCCCGCGAGCAGGAGCGCGAACACGAGCGCGGGAACAGCGACGGCGGAGCGCAGGCGGGATCGGGTCGGAATCGTCATCGAGGGTCTCCAGGCGAGCGGTACACGGACGGGTGCGTCGAGCGCGACGCCGTCGACGCTAAACCAGCTCGAAAATGGGCGCTCTTCGCGGCGGCGGGTTTCGAGTAGAGTGGGGACCGGCGGTCGCGACGACCGCGCGACCCAGGGAGATCGACATGTCCGGCCACGATGCAGGGATCCAGACGCTCCTCGACAAGCAGGCGATCCGCGACGTGCTGTCGCGCTATTGCCGCGGCCTCGATCGGATGGACAAGGACATGGCCTACGCCGTCTGGCACGAGGGCGGCACCGCCTTCTACGACGGCATCTACGAGGGGACCGGCCGCGGCTTCATCGACTGGGTCTGGCAGGCCCACGCCACGATGGAGCGCCACTCCCACCAGATCACGAACGTCCTGATCGAGGTGAACGGCGACCGCGCGATCTGCGAGAGCTACGTCACGGTCTGCCTCTGGACGCAGCCCGACGAGGTCGGCCGCCAGAAGGAGCTCGTCGGCCGCGGCCGCTACCTCGACCGCTTCTCGAAGAAGCACGGCCGCTGGGCGATCGAGCACCGCACCCATCTGCTCGACATGTCGAGCGAGTACGACCTCGACCGCGCCGCCGTCTCCGAAGGCGCCGCCCGCGACGCGACCGACCTCTCCTTCGAATTCTTCTCGAAGAGCTGAGGCCGGGGGTCGTGCCAGGTGCCCCGGTCGTGGGGCGCGGCGCGCTCGGTGTCGGACCGGACGCGACGGTCCCGCTGACCATTTGCGATCGCCGTGCTGCGCGCCGGTCACTCCGATTTCGCGCGCCACGCCCCACGACCGGTGCACTCGGGACGCCATCGCACCCCGGCCTCGGCTCGCTTCTCCTTCTGTTGTTCAGACCCGGCTCGAGCGTGGAATCCGAGAGTGACAGGCGCAACGAGCCCCCCACCGGGCACGCGGCATGGTGCTCCTCTCGGACCCCGTGCTCGGCCTAACGCACTTCGATCTTGACGTCGAAGGCGTCGAAGTAGAAGCGGAAGGCCTCGCGGAGCTGCTCGGGCTCGGCGCCGAAGTCCTTGCGCAGGTCGTAGACGACCTGGCCTTCCTTGCCCCGCGGATGGGCCTTCACGTAGGCCGCGAGCTGGGCGCGGGCGGCGTCGGTCATCGGGAAGCCGGCCGCGGCGTAGATGCGCTCGACCGTCCCGATGTCGTCCTTCATGAAGCGGTCGAAGTAGACGTCGACGGTCCGGTCCTTCGGCAGCAGCCCGCGGTCGCGGACCGAGGCCTCGAGCAGGCGCCGGATCCGGTCGTGCCAGTAGTCGCGGTACCACTCGGGGTCGGTCGACCTGTAGCTGGTCCGGGCGGCGTAGGTCTGCATCGTGATGGCGGATTGCAGGACCGAGATCGGGTCGCGGTGGGTCCGGACGATCGTCGCGTCCGGGAAGGTCTTCATCAGGGGCCCGATCTGCTCGAGGTGCTGCGGACACTTGAGCACCCAGCGCTCCCGCGGCTTGAACCACTGCAGGATCTTGAGCCCCGTGAGCAGCGCGCCCTGGTAGTGGGGCGTCTGGTCGTGGGCCAGGTAGTAGTCGCGCCAGCGCGGAGCGCGCACGACCCAGTCGAGGTTGTAGCTGGTGAAGTCGGGGAGCAGGAACTCGAGCTCCTCGTGGATGTGATCGGGCTCCATCGGGTGCATCGACGAGAGGAGCGGTGAGGCGGCGCGCATCCGCTCCCAGATGGCGTTGCAGCGGTGCCAGCGGGGATCCTTGCCGTCGGGTCCGGGCTTCTCCCTCGGATCGGGCACCGGCTCCTGGCCCTCCCAGAGCGGCATCGAGCGCAGGCGCTGGTCGGAGGCGATCAGGTTGACGAGATGGGTCGTCCCGGAGCGCGGCAATCCGATCACGATGATCGGCTGGTTGATCTTCTGGTCGTGGATCTCGGGGTGCTGCTTCAGGAGGTCGCGGATGCGCAGCCGCGTCGAGGCGTAGCGGACGCAGTCGTTGTAGTGGATCAGGCGGCCGAAGCCCGTGCGATTGGGGTCGTCGTCGGCCTCGGCGAGCCAGAGGGCGAGGCGCTCGTGGAAGTCGGTCGGGCCGAAGTCGTCGAGGCCCGTCTGCTCGGCGGCGGCGGCGAGGATGGCCGGGACCGACAGCTCGACCTTCTGGCTCTCACCGAAGGCGAGCGCGGCCTTCTGGCCCTCGTCGAGGATCGGATGTCTCAGGTCTTCGATGCGGATCGCCCGGCCAGCCACGGCATTTCTCCTGGTGAAATCCCCCGAACGCTAGCCTTGGCGGCGCCGGACCGGCAGTCGAGGCGACCCCGATCGGGGGGCGCGGTGACCCAGTTCGGGCGCAAGCATCGAACTGGATCGGTCGAAACGGGTTCCAGCTCGGGCCGGGGGGATCGGCGGATCGGTCGGAGCCGGTGTTCGGGCGGGCGCCCGGAGCGGGCGCGCAGCGGGGGCGGATTTGGCGGCGCAGAACGGGAAGAGCGGGGGCTCGAAGCTCGACGTCGCGGCCCTCGGCCGCTTCGCGGAGCGCATGCGCCGGGAGAAGCTGCCCGAGATCGCGACCCGGGCCTTCCTGCGAAACCTGCGTTTCGTCGCCGAGGGCGGGGCGACCGTCGTCCCGGAGGCCTCGATCGAGCCCGTCGCGACGCTGCCCGAGCTCGCGAGCCTCGAGCGCTTCGAGGCGGCGGGCCGGCGTGCGGCTTCCCGCGCCGTCGTCCTCAAGCTGAACGGGGGTCTCGGGACCAGCATGGGGCTCTCGAAGGCGAAGAGCCTGCTGCCCGTCCGACCGGGGATCAGCTTCCTCGATCTCATCGCGCGCCAGGTGCTCCATCAGCGCGCGCGCCTCAAGGTCGATCTGCCGCTCGTCCTGATGAACAGCTATCGCACGCGGGACGACTCGCTGGCGGCCCTGCTCGTCCACCCCGAGCTCGAGAAGCAGGTCCCCCTCGATTTCGTGCAGCACAAGGTCCCGCGCATCGATGCCGAGACCGGGCGGCCGGTCGAGTGGCCGGCGGACCCGTCCCTCGAGTGGTGTCCCCCCGGCCACGGCGACCTCTACATCGCGCTCGCGAGCTCGGGCATGCTCGAGATGCTGCGCGGCAACGGCTTCCGTCATGTGTTCGTGTCGAACGCCGACAATCTCGGCGCGACCCTCGATCTGCGATTGCTCGGCTGGTTCGCCGAGACGGGACTGCCCTTCGCGATGGAGGTCGCGCCGCGCACGCCGGCCGATCGCAAGGGGGGCCACCTCGCCCGGCGCGACGGGCGGCTCGTGCTGCGGGAGACGGCGCAGTGTGCGCCCGAGGATCTGCCGGCCTTCCAGGACATCGAGCGCCACCATTATTTCAACACCAACAACCTCTGGCTCGACCTCGACGCGCTGGCCCGCGCGCTGACGGAGTCGCCGGAGGGCCTGCCGCTGCCCGTCATCCGCAACGAGAAGCGGGTCTCGCCGGACGATCCCTCGAGCCCGCGCTGCTATCAGCTCGAGACGGCGATGGGCTCGGCGATCGAGTACTTCGAGGGGGCCCAGGCGATCGTGGTGCCGCGTGAGCGTTTTGCTCCGGTCAAGACGACGAGTGATCTGCTCGTGCTCTGGTCCGACGCCTACGAGCTCGCGGCGGACTCGCGGCTCGTGGCCAGGAATCCCGAGGCGAATCGCCGGCGTGTGATCGAGCTCGATCCGCGGTTCTACTCGGCGATCGCCGACTTCGAGGCGCGCTTCGAAGAGGGGGCTCCGTCGCTGCGCGATTGCCGGCGGCTCTCGATCCGCGGCGACTTCCGCTTCGGCGGCGGCGTCGTCGTCGAGGGCGACGTCGAGCTCGTGAATCCCGACGACGACCAGCGTCTGATCCCCGCCGAGACGCGCCTGCGCGGCTGAGCGGGCGATCCGCCGCGCGGATGCCGAGCCGGGGGGCCGAGGGGCCGCGCGAACGAGCCGCCGAGACCCTCAGCGCAGCAGCGCCTCCGGCACGTCGACGGCCCGGGCCCGCAGCCACTCGCCGAGGCTCTTCGCCTGCGCGTCCTGTCGCGTCGCCGCGGCGACGCCCTCCTCGAGCAGCCCGTGGACCACGAAGTTGAGGCTGCGCAGCGCCGGGAAGCGGTGGCGCTCGACCGCGAAGCCGCCGAGCTCGGGCAGCAGCGCCTGCAGGCGCGCGGTCGTGAGGAACGCATCGAGCCAGGCCCAGGCGGCGTCGCTGCGCGCGAAGACTCCGAGGTTCGCGTTCCCGCCCTTGTCCCCCGAGCGCGCCCCGACGACGAGGCCGATCGGCACGCGGCGCGTCGGTCCGCCCGGCGCCGCCGCCTGCGGCCCCGGCGCCGGCTCGATCGCGACCGGACCGGCGGACGGCGCGACCGAATCGATCCGGTGTGCCGCACCGCCGCCGACTCCGCCGCCGCCGACGAACACGACCTCCTGGGGCACGAGCGATGCCGGGACGCGCGCAGGCTCGTAGACGCCGAAGGGACGGGCCTCGGTCGGGCCGCCGCCGAGGGTGAAGAAGCCGGGGATCGAGGAGAGGGCGAGCTCGGCGACGGCGTTCGAGAAGGCGCGCCCGACCTTCGCTTCGTCGGGGTCCTTGACGCAGACGTGCCAGACCGCGAGGGCCTCTTCGTTCGAGGCCGGGTCGCTCTTCTCCGTCCGCAGCAGCCGCGTCGTGACCTGCTGGTAGTCGTCGGGGCCGTAGGGGCAGGCGCGCCAGAAGGCGGATTCCAGGACCTTCGCCTTCGCCACGGCGTCGAGGCCCGCGACCGCGACGCGCATGTCGTTGCGGTAGCCCCCGTTCCGGTTCATGCAGACCTTGAGCGTGTCGGGCGGCGGCTCGCCCTTCACGCCGAAGACCCGCACACGATCGCGCCCCGTCTCCTCGAGCCGGATCGTGTCGAAGCGCGCCGTCACGTCGGGACCGAAATAACGGGGGCCGCCGATCTCGTAGAGCAGCTGCGAGGTCACCGTCCCGAGCGAGACCTGCCCGCCGGTGCCGTCGTGCTTGCCGATCACGCAGGCGCCGTCGGCTTCGATCTCGGCCCAGGGGAAGCCGATGTGGTCGAGGCCCGGCACCTCCTGGAAGAAGGCGTAGTTGCCCCCGGTCACCTGGCTGCTGCATTCGATCAGGTGGCCCGCCACGACCGCGCCCGCGAGCGCGTCCCAGTCGCTCCGTTGCCAGCCGTGGTGCCAGGCGGCGGGGCCGCAGACGATGGCGGCGTCGGTCGCGCGGCCGGTGACGACGATGTCGGCGCCGCCGGCGAGGGCGTCGACGATGCCGAAGCAGCCGAGATAGGCGTTGGCCGTGAGGAAGCGAGAGGGCTCGGCGATCGGCTCCCCGGTCTCGAAATGGCGCAGCAGGCCGCGCGCGACGAGCTCGGGCAGGCGGGGCATCAGGTCGTCGCCGCGCACGAAGGCGATCTTCGGCGAGAGGCCGAGGCGCGTCGCGATCTCGTGGATCTCGGCTGCACAGCCGTCGGGATCGAGACCGCCCGCGTTCGACACGATCTTGATCCCGCGCTCGAGGCAGGCGCCCAGGACCTCCTCGAGCTGGGTCACGAAGGTCCGCGCATAGCCGCCGCCCTTCCGCTTCGCGCGCGTGCGCGCGAGGATCAGCATCGTCAGCTCGGCGAGCCAGTCGCCGGTCAGGACGTCGATCGGCCCACCCTCGACCATCTCGCGCATGCCGGTCGCCCGGTCGCCGAAATAGCCCGAGCAGTTGGCGATCCGGATCGGTCGGGCCACGCGGACCTCCTTGTCGGATGGAACGACTAGCATCGCGCCCGCGGCCAGCACGCCCGGGACCGACACTTCGTACCAGCTCGGTCGACGCGGATCAAGCGAATGGGGTCCCGACGGGCCCGACGCCCGGGCTGGATCGGGCCTTCCGGCCGATTGCGCGGGGGGACGGACTGATCGATCGTGTCGCCGGAGCGGGGAGGGCGCCATGAAGGTCGATTCGGGTCTCGTCGGCATGTCGGATCTCGCGAAGGTGGGCGCTTCGGCGAAGGCGCTCGAGGCCGAGGGCTTCGACGCGCTCGTCTCCGCCGAGATCGACTCGGATCCGTTCCTGCCCCTCGTGATGGCCGCCGAGCACACGCAGCGGATCGAGCTCATGACCTCGATCGCGGTCGCCTTCGCGCGCAATCCGATGACCGTCGCCCAGATCGGGAACGACCTGCAGGCCTTCTCGAAGGGGCGCTTCATCCTCGGGCTCGGCTCCCAGATCAAGCCCCACATCACGAAGCGCTTCGGCATGCCCTGGTCGCAGCCCGCCCCCCGCATGCGGGAGTTCGTGCTCGCGCTGCGCGCGATCTGGGCCTGCTGGTACCAGGGCGAGAAGCTCGCGTTCCGCGGCGAGCACTACACCCATACGCTGATGACCCCGATGTTCGTCCCGAAGAACAATCCCTACGGGCCGCCGCGAGTCGTGCTCGCCGCGGTCGGTCCGAAGATGACCGAGGTCGTCGGCGAGGTCGCAGACGGCATGCTGGTCCACGCCTTCACGACCGCGCGCTACCTGCGCGAGGTGACGCATCCCGCCCTGACCCGCGGACTCGAGCGCTCGGGGCGCCCGCGCAGCGCCGTCGAGCTCTGCTATCCCGCCTTCGTCGTGACCGGAAGCGACGAGCGGGAATGGGAGGCGATGCGGACGGCGACCGCGCGGCAGATCGGCTTCTACGGCTCGACGCCCGCCTATCGCGGCGTGCTCGAGGTGCATGGCTGGGGCGACCTGCAGTCCGAGCTCAATCGGCTCTCGAAGCGCGGCGAGTGGCAGGCGATGGGGGACCTCGTGACCGACGAGGTGCTCGAAGCCTTCGCGATCGTCGCCCCGCCGGAGAAGGTGGCCGATGCGATTTCGGCGCGCTTCGCCGGCCTCGTCGATCGGGTTCTGTGCTCTTTTTCGTTCGTGCCGGAGGCCGAGCGTTCGAAGTACCTCGAGGCGTTGCGGTCCGCGTGACGCTGCGCATCCGACGGGAATCGCCCAGGACCGACTTGATTTCGTCCGGTAGATGCGCGACACGAAACGGGGGGACGATCCGTCGAGGCCGGCTCTCGTCGGCCCGTTCGCACCTTCAATCCGAACCAGTCGGAAGTCAGGGGGATGGTCGATGTCTCGTTTCGTGTTCTGGCGGGTACTGCTGATCGGGCTGGTGCTCACGGTCGTGGCTCATCCTGCGTTGGCAGAGGCGTTCGAGCGTCCCCCGCTTCCGATGGTCGCGGGCATTCCGGTCGACTTCATCCTGTTCGGCATGACGCTCGTCGGCGTCGCCCTCTTCCATCACTACACGCTGCAGGTCGCCGCGACCGGCCTCACGGCCATCACGCTCTACAACGTCTTCTTCAGCAGCTTCAAGCACGGCCTGGGCGTGGCGGGCTTCTTCTCGCATCTCGGCCACGAATGGGTCGTGATCGTGAACCTGTTCTGTCTGCTGACGGGCTTCGCGCTCCTCGCCAACCACTTCGAGGAGAGCGAGGTCCCGAAGCTCCTGCCCAACTTTCTGCCGGACGACTGGAAGGGCGGATTCGCCCTGCTCGTGATGTGCTTCTTCCTGTCTTCGTTCCTCGACAACATCGCCGCCGCCATGATCGGTGGCGCGATCGCGCAGACGGTCTTCAACCGGAAGGTCCACATCGGCTACATCGCCGCGATCGTCGCGGCGTCGAACGCCGGGGGCGCGGGCAGCGTCGTCGGCGACACCACGACGACCATGATGTGGATCAGTGGCGTATCGCCCTTCGCGGTCCTGCCTGCGTTCATCGCGGCGGGCGCTGCGCTCGTCGTATTCGGAATCCCGGCGGCCCTGAAGCAGCACAAGCACTCGCCGATCCTGAGGGATGCGCCGACGAATCTCCACATCGACTGGGCCCGCATGGGCGTCGTCGGGGTCATCCTGGCCGCGGCGATCGGGGTGAACGTCTTCGTCAACATGAACCTCGGCGAGAAGGCGGAATCGTTCCCGTTCATCGGCGTCGCCGTCTGGGCGGCGATCGTGGCGACGGCGCCCTGGCGCAAGCCGACCTGGTCCCTGCTGCCCGAGGCCGCGAAGGGCTCGTGCTTCCTGCTCGCCCTGGTTCTCTCGGCGACGATGATGCCCGTCGAGAAGCTGCCGGCCGCATCCTGGCAGACGGCCTTCGGTCTCGGGTTCCTGTCGTCGGTCTTCGACAACATCCCGCTCACCGCGCTGGCCATCAAGCAGGGCGGCTACGACTGGGGGCTCCTTGCCTACGCGGTGGGATTCGGCGGCTCCATGATCTGGTTCGGATCCTCGGCGGGCGTCGCGATCACGAACATCTTTCCCGAGGCGAAATCGGTCGGACGTTGGCTCGCGAGCGGCTGGTACGTGGTCGTCGGCTATGCGATCGGATTCTTCGTGATGCTCGGCCTCATCGGATGGAATCCCACGCCGAGCGGGCACGCGCCTGCGGTGGAGTCCCATGCGACCGTCGAGGCCGACTCGGCCGCCGTCGTGGCGCCCTGATCGCCGTGAGATGAGGCGCCGAAGAAGCGCGGCATCGGCTGGCCCGAGGTCTCGTCGGGGACGGGGCCCGATCGCGCCGGCGGGTCGCCGGGGCGCATCGAAGCGCGATCCGGTCGGAGCGGCGACGCGCCGAGCGGCGCCATGCTCGACATGATTCCGGCGGTCCACGTCGATTTCGCGGCGGAGGTGGCGGAGCTGCATGAGGTGCTCCGCGGTCTGTCCGAAGACGACTGGGGCCGTCCGACGCTCTTCAAGGCCTGGACCCCTCGCGACATCGTCGCCCATCTCCATGATTCCGATCTCCTGGCGCGCGCGGCCGTGCTCGGAAACGAGGCCTTCGCCGTCGCGCGCCGGCGGATGCAGGAAGACGTTGCGGCGGGTGCGGGTGCGCTCGAGCAGGCGCGACGCACGGCGGCGGACCTCGATTCGAGCGCGCTGCTCACCGCCTGGCAGCGGTCGGCCGTCGAGCTGGCCGGACTGCTCGGCGGACTCGACCCGCGCCAACGACTTCCCTGGTTCGGCCCCGACATGGGGGTCTCGATGTTCGCGACGGCCCGCTTGATGGAGACCTGGGCCCACGGCCAGGCGATCTACGACATGCTCGCACGCCCGCGCACGCCGACCGCACGCCTGCGCCACGTCGTCGTCATCGGCGTGCGGACCTACGGCTTCTGCTTCGCCAATCGGCGGCGCGAGCAGCCGGGCCCGCCCCCCCATGTCCGACTCGAGGCGCCCTCGGGAGAAACATGGACCTGCAACGATCCGCAGGAGGACGAGCGGATCGAGGGCAGTGCGCTCGACTTCTGTCTCACCGTCACACAGGTCCGCCACGTGCGCGATACCTCCCTGCGCGTGACGGGCTCCGCCGCCCGGGCGTGGATGGAGATCGCCCAGTGCTTCGCCGGGCCGCCGGTCGATCCGCCGCCGCCCGGTCTGCGCCTCGGCCTCGGCTCGCCTTGAAGGCTGCGGTCCGAGCGCGGACACGCCTTTCTCCCGTGGCGACACCGTGCGCGATCGGATGGCCCGACCAACCCGCGCCACTCGGCCGGACTTCGTCGACGCTCGCGCCGATGCGACCGATCGGCCATTTCGGGCCTTAGAACCCGTGATATGGTTTGCGCCGCCCTCCCCACGCCTGGCGTGATCGAAGAGCTCGAAGCTCCGAAAGATCGAAGGAAGCCGCGATGCCTCGTTTCTGGACCCTGCGTCCGATCCACATCGCGGTCGTCGTGGCGGCGATCGGGCTTTTCGCCCTGCCGGGGCTCGCCGAGGGATTCGAGCGACCGCCCCTCCCGATGATCGGCGGCATTCCCGTCGACTTCATCCTGTTCGGCATGACGCTCGTCGGCGTCGCCCTCTTCCATCACTACACGCTGCAGGTCGCCGCGACCGGCCTCACGGCCGTCGTGCTCTACAACATCCTCTTCAGCAGCTTCAAGCACGGTCTGGGCGTGGCCGGTTTCTTCTCGCATCTCGGCCACGAATGGGTCGTGATCGTGAACCTGTTCTGTCTGCTGACGGGCTTCGCGCTCCTCGCCAACCACTTCGAGGAGAGCGAGGTCCCGAAGCTCCTGCCCAACTATCTGCCGGACGACTGGAAGGGCGGCTTCGCGCTGCTCGTGATGGTCTTCGTGCTCTCGTCGTTCCTCGACAACATCGCCGCGGCCATGATCGGTGGCGCGATGGCGCAGACGGTCTTCAACCGGAAGGTCCACATCGGCTACATCGCCGCGATCGTCGCGGCGTCGAACGCCGGGGGCGCCGGCAGCGTCGTCGGCGACACCACGACGACGATGATGTGGATCAGCGGGATCTCGCCCTTCGACGTCCTGCATGCCTACGTGGCCGCCGGAGTCGCGCTCGTCGTGTTCGGCATCCCCGCGGCGCTCCAGCAGCACAAACACTCGCCGATCCTCAAGGACGCCCCGGCGAATCTCCACATCGACTGGTCGCGCATGGGCGTGGTTGCCGTGATTCTCGGGGCCGCGATCGCAGTCAACGTCCTGATCAACGTCAACTACCCCGCGCAGGCCGAGTCGTTCCCCTTCATCGGGGTCGCGGTCTGGGGCGCCATCCTCATCACGGCGCCCTGGCGCAGGCCGACCTGGTCGCTGCTGCCCGAAGCGGTCAAGGGCTCGTGCTTCCTGCTGGCGCTCGTGCTCTCCGCGACCATGATGCCGGTCGAGAAGCTGCCGGCTGCGTCCTGGCACACGTCCCTCGGACTCGGCTTCCTGTCCTCGGTCTTCGACAACATCCCGCTGACGGCCCTCGCGATCAAGCAGGGCGGCTACGACTGGGGCATGCTCGCCTACTCGGTCGGCTTCGGCGGCTCGATGATCTGGTTCGGCTCCTCGGCCGGTGTCGCGATCACGAACATCTTCCCCGAGGCGAAGTCCGTCGGTCGCTGGCTCGCGAGCGGCTGGCACGTGGCCATCGGCTACGTCGTCGGATTCTTCGTGTTGCTCGCGATCATCGGCTGGCATCCGCACGCGCCGAAGCACGAGCCGGTCCCGGCGGATCACGGGGCTCCGGCCTCCGCGACGGCGCCTGCGACCGGTCACTGAGCTCGGGCTGTCGCCCGCGCCTCGTCCTCGATCCCGAGCGGTGCGGCCTCGACGAAGACATCCATCTGCTGACCCACGAAGACCGTCGGGGCGCCCTGCGCGAGGGCGTAGATCACCTCGAGGACCCGCGTGTCGACCCGCTCGGTGCCGTCGCCGGTCAGCGAGCGCTTGGGCTGCACGAGGGGCTCGAAGCGGACGAACTCGAGGTCGATCCCGCGCTCCGCATCGCCGCGTAGACGCCCCGTCGCCCGTGCGTCGGGGCGGACGCGGTGGGCGTCGGTCTGGTCGATCTCGACGCGCACGTGCAGACGCGCGTCGTCGCCGAGCACGATCAGCGGCGACGCGAGCGGCCCCGCCTGGGCGTACTCGCCCGGGCGCAGATCGACGCGCCAGATCCGTCCGTCGATCGGGCTCGCGACGGTGAGTCTCCGCAGCTCGGTCTCGATGAGGCCGACCCGCGCCCGCGCTTCGGCGAGCCGCGCGTCCGCGGCTCGGACGGCGAAGCGCTTGCGCGTCGCGTCCGCGTCGCTCGTCGCCTTCTGCTCGTAGCTCTTGCGCGCGCGGTCGAACTGATCCCGGGCATCGGCGAGCGCGACCTCGGCGGACTCGACCTGGGCGCGGGCCAGCACGAGCTCGGCGCGCGCGGCGCGATCGTCGATCGTGAAGAGGGGATCGCCCGCGCGCACCGAGTCGTTCGCCTTCACGTGGACCGCGGTGGCGATGCCCGGGAGATTCGTGCCGATCGCGATCGCTTCGCTGGCCGGCTCGATCACACCGACGCCCGCGACCGCCGCCGCGAAGGGGTTCGTCGGAGCCGGGAGCGCCGGCTCGGTGGCGCTGCGGACGGGCTGCGAGAGGGTCGTCGCGACCGCGAAGGCGAAGAGCCCGAGGGCGACGACGGGCAGGCCCCATTTCACGAGGGCGCCGCGCGAGCGCGGGTCAGACATGCGGGATCTCCTTGCTGGGACTGGGAGCGGAACCGGGCGCGCGAGGCGGCGTGGCTTCGCCGGTGATGCGGCCGTCGCTCATCGTGACGATCCGATCGGCGAAGTGGTAGACGCGATCGTCGTGGGTGACGACGAGGACCGCGTTGTCCGGATTCGAGGCGATCTCCCGGAGGATCTCCATCACGAGGCGTCCCGTCTCCGCGTCGAGGGCGGCGGTCGGCTCGTCGCAGACGATCACGCTCGGCGCGTGGACGAGCGCCCGCGCGATCGCGACGCGCTGCATCTGCCCGCCGGAGAGCTGGTTCGGAAGCTTGTCCGCGTGGGCGGTCATCCCGATCCGCGCGAGGGTCTCGCGCGCCCGGGCCGTCGCCGCGGACAGGGGGAGCCCGGCGGCGACCAGCGGAATGCCGGCGTTCTCGGCCGCGGTCAGCGCGGGCAACAAGTTGTACTGCTGGAAGATGAAGCCCAGGTTGTCGCGTCGGAAGCGCGCCTTCCGCGCGCCCTGGAGGTCCGTGATCCGGATGCCCCGGACCTCGACGTCGCCCTGGGTCGGCGTGAGGATGCCCGTCAGGATCGAGAGCAGCGTCGTCTTGCCGCAGCCCGATGGCCCGACGAGCAGCGTCAGCCGGCCCGCCTCGACGTCGAGGTCGACGCCGTGGAGGACCCGGTTCGGGCTGCCCCCGGCGTCGAAATCCTTGACGACGCCCCGCGCGCGCATCGCGATCCCCTCAGCCACGGAACACCACCGCGGGATCGAGCACGAAGACCTTTCGGATCGATGCGAGGCTCGAGACGACCAGGATGATCGCGACGGCGAAGGCCGTTCCGACGACGACCTGCCAGCGCAGCACGAACCCGTCGAGCGCCGGCACGTCGCGTGTCAGGTAGAAGAACGCGCCGGCGAGCCCGATGCCGAGGGCATAGCCGAGCACGCCCACGACGAAGGCCTGGAGGACGACCATCCGCAGGATCTGGCCGTCGGAGATCCCGATCGCCTTCAGGGCGCCGAACTGGCGCAGATTCTCCAGCACGAAGATGTAGAAGGTCTGGGCGGCGACGGCGGCGCCGACGATGAAGCCGAGGACGACGGTGATCCCGAAGTTGATCGGGATGCCGGTCCGCTCCATGTAATGGCGCACCGAGCGCCACGCGAAATCCTCCCACGTGAGGGCCTGCAGGCCGGTCCGGCGCGCGATCCGCCGCGCGAGCGCCGCGGGCTCGACGCCTTCCCGGGCCTTCACGAGGACGAAGGAGAGCTTGTTGCGCTGCGGCGGCGTGAAGCGGATCGCCTCGCTGTAGCGCGTGTAGACGACGGGGAACGTCACGAAGGGCGGCGAGGCCTTCGCGATCGCCACGATCTCGACCCGGCGATCGTTGATCTCGACGACACGGCCGATCCGAAGCGGCTCGCCAGGCCAGATGAACTCGTGGCCCGCTCGGTCGATCATCAGCGCGTCGGGACGCTTCAGGTCCGAGAGCGAGCCCATCAGGATCTCTGGCGGCCGCCCGACGAGGGAGCCGTCGTCGAGCCCCATCAGGATCACCTGCTGCAGCAGCCCTTCGTTCGAACGGATGACGGCGTTGCCCTTGTACAGCGGGACGGCCCACTCGACGCCGTCGACACCGCGCACGCGCGAGAGCGCGATCGCGGGCATCGCCTCGAGCTCGTCGACGTACTTGACCCGGGGATGCATGACCCAGACGTCGGCCTCCCGCACGTCGAGGATCTGGCTCGCCGTCCGCGTCATGAGCCCGATGAAGATCGAGACCTGCTGCGACATCAGCAGCGTCGCGAAGCCGATGCCGAAGACGAGGCCGAGATATTTGGCCCGGTCGCCCAGCAGCATCTTGAGAGCGACGAGATCCATGGGCGGGGGCACCGGATCCGGCACGGAGGCCGGCCAGGGGGACGCGTGTCGGGAGCCTAATGGCCCGCCCGGTCGGGAGCAATCGCGCCTGCGCCCCTGGCGCGAAGGGCCTCGATCGGCTGTCATCCGATCGCCGCGGCCCGGGCCGCGCGCGCGAGAGCCGACCGAATGCCTGATCTGTTGTACGAGAAGCTCGAGGGGCGATACGCGGGCATCGCGGTCCTGACCTTCAATCGACCCGAGCGGCGCAACGCCTTCTCGCCGGAGCTGCTGGTCCGGCTCGCCGAAGCATGGATCGACTTCCGGGACGACGACGCGCTGCGCGTCGCGATCCTGACCGGCGCCGGGGACAAGGCCTTCTCGGCGGGCGGGGATCTCGGGCGACTGCTGCCGCTGCTGATCGGTGCGCGCGCTCCGGAAGACGACTGGGATCGGCGGCTGATGGACGAGGACGCCGGGTTGATGGGGACGGCGCTGCTGCGGCCCTTCGAGCTCTACAAGCCGATCATCGCCGCCATCAACGGCTTCGCCCTCGCCGGCGGGACGGAGATCCTGCAGGCGACCGACATCCGCATCGCCTCGACCGACGCCTCGTTCGGGCTCACCGAGGTCCAGCGCGGGCTCGTGCCCGGCGGTGGCTCGATGGTCCGGCTGCCGCGGCAGATGCCCTGGTGCAAGGCGATGGAGGTGCTGCTGACGGGCGACCGGATCTCGGCCCGGGACGCGCTCGCCGCAGGCTTCGTCAACGAGGTCGTCGCCCCCGAGCGGGTCTTCCCGCGCGCCCTCGAGTTCGCGGAGCGGATCGCGAAGAACGCGCCGCTCGCGCTGCGCGCGATCAAGGAGACGGCGCTGCGGACGAGCGGCCTCCCGCTCGAGGAGGCGTTCCGCATCGAGCACGTGCTCTCCACGCCCGTCAGCCGCTCGCAGGACGCGCGCGAGGGGCCGCGCGCCTTCATGGAGAAGCGCGAGCCGGTCTTCACGGGCCAATGAGCGCGGGCGCGCCTCTCGAGATCGCGCCGAAGCCGACGAGGAGCCGAACGATGCTGTCGCCGATCGAATGTGTGAAGGCCGTCGTGGCCTGCGACAACGGCCGGGACTCGGCCGGCTATCGCCGACTGCTCCACGACGACTACGTCTCGTTCGTCCACGGCAAGGAGTCGACGGTCGGCGCGGAGGCCGAGGTCCTGGCCCTCGCGCGCTGGTGGAAGGCGGCCTCCGACGTCCACCTCGAGCCGCTCGTGATGGTCGAGAGCGGGGGCCTGGTCACGCTCCGCTACACGCTCGCGGGCACCAACGACGGCGAGTTCTTCGGCCGCCCCGCCACGGGCCGGCGCTTCGTGCTCGAGAACTGCACCCTGCTCCAGGTCGAGCAGGGCCGGGTCCAACGCGCCTATCGCTATTCGGACACGATGGGGCTGCTCGGCCAGCTGGGGCTGCTCCCCGGCGCGGCCTCGTGAAGGGAGACCGCGCCCGATGAAGCCGATCCATCGCCGACCGCTCGATCTCTTCCTCGTCGTCTTCTTCAGCATCTCGGTCGTCTACGGGTTCCTGTTCAGCCTGCCGGAGGGGCTCGGGGTCCCGGTCTCGGCGGACAGCCCCTGGCCGCCGCTGCGCGCGCTCCACGAGTGGGCCGTCGCCGAGGAGCCGGCCCACCTCGACCCGCCGCCGAACCTGATCGCCGCGACGCTCTTCGACGGCTTCTTCCAGGCGCCGGTCCTGCTCTTCGTGATGATCGGCCTCGTGCGGCTGCGGCCCTGGCTGCGGCCGCTCGGGCTCGTCTACGCCGGGGCGGCGGTGACCAACATGTTCTTCTACTTCGTGCAGACCTTCCTGGGTCCGCACCCGCCGCCGAACACGGCCTACTACCTCGCCTTCAACCTGCCGTGGATGATCGCGCCGGCCGTGCTCGGGCTGCGGGTCCACTTCGCGCAGGATCTGCGCGAGGGGCTCTTCCGGTAGCCGGATCGCGTCAGGCGAGGCCGCCGCCGGGGCGGCGGTGGCGGGCGTAGAGCTCGTCACGCCAGGCGATCAGACCCGCATAACGACTCTCGAGCTCGGGGACGTTCATGCCGGCGGGGCCGAGGCCGGCCATTCGCACGATGTAGCTCGGGTCGACGGGGTGGACCTGTTGCAGCGTGAGCGCCATGGCGATGTCCGCATGGCTGAAGGCGTCGCCGACGAGGTAGCGCCCGCCGGCGAGGGCCTGCTCGAGGGCGTCGAGCTCGGCGGTGAGCACGGCGAAGGGAGCGCGATCGCCGGCGCGAATCGAATACTTGGCCATGAACGAGCGCAGCCGCCACTGGCCGACCGGCAGGAAGAGCGGCTTCAGGGCCTCCGGGATGCGGTCGGGGAGGGCGGCGATCGCGAGCTCGCGCGTCTGCGCGAAGCCCTGCATCAGGATCGCACGGCCCGCCGCGAGGGCCGCCTCGCTCCTTCGATTCCAGGCGGCGATCTCCGCGAGTCGATCCTTCGGGAAGAGCGGCGTGCCCCGGCCGATCGACTCGGCGTGGCGCGCGATGTCGAAGGAGTCGGTCAGCCAGCGATCGCCGTCGCGCAGGACCGGGACCGTCAGGGGGCCGAAGGGGCGGCGCATCTGCCAGCGCAGGACGTATTCGCCGACGATCGGCTCGTAGGCGAGCTCGCGATAGTCGCAGCGGTGGTGGTCGAGGGCGAAGCGCGCCTTCTCCGACCAGGGCGAGAACGCGATCGCGGTGAGCTCGAGCATCGGGATCCTTTCGGTCTCGGGAAGCTTCAGTTGGCGGCTCGGCGCAGGCGGTCGCGGATCGCGTCCCAGCCGGCGTCGGCGGGGGGCAGGACGACGACGATCCGCGCGACCTGCGGATCGGCATCGAGGCGCCGCAGCTCGGCGTAGAGGATCGCGGCGGCGGCGTCGGGCGTGGCGGGGAGGCGCAGGAGGCCGTCGCCGGCGCGCGACGCGTGCAGGACGTCGTCCTCGCGCAGGAGCACGAGGGGCTTGCCCGGGGCGTAGTGGCGCGTGGCCTGGCCGGGCGAGCGTGCCACCTCGCCGGGCGAGCGCCCCGGAGCGGCAAGCGGGCGGGTCGGCGCGGATGCGACAGACGCAGCCGATGCAGCCGATGCAGCCGATGCGGCGGACGAGGAGGGCGCGGACGGACTCGCGCTGCGGGCGGACGTCGCCTCGAGGCGGAGCATGCCGGGGCGCAGGACGACGGGCGTCGCGCCGGTGACGTCGACGACGGTGCTCTCGATGCCGACGCGACAGGGGCCGCCGTCGAGAATCAGCAGATCGTCGACGAAGGGGCCGAGGGACTCGGCGACGTGGCGCGCCGTCGTCGGCGAGATCGCCTCCGAGCGATTCGCGCTCGGCGCGGCGAGCGGGACACCGCAGGCCCGCAGCAGCGCGAGCGCCACCGGATGCGCGGGCACGCGCAGGCCGACCGTCCCGCCGCCCGCGGTCACGAGCTCCGGGATCGCGTCGATCTTCTCGACGACGAGCGTGAGCGGTCCCGGCCAGTGCGCGGCGGCGAGCCGCGCGGCCGCCTCGGGCCAGCGTCGCGCGAGGGCGCGCGCGGCGGCCTCGTTCTCGACGTGCACGATCAACGGATTGGTCGCCGGCCGGCCCTTCGCGGCGAAGATGCGGGCGACGGCCTGCGCGTCGAGGGCGTTCGCGCCGAGGCCGTAGACGGTCTCCGTCGGAAAAGCGACGAGGCCGCCCCGCGCGAGGATGCGGGCGGCCTCGGCCAGGGCAGGGGCGGTGGGGGCGACGATGCGAGCGCTCACGCCGCCACTCTACCGCGCTTGACGCGCTCGCTCCGCGCGCGATGCTGGGCGAGCGCCGCCGGCTGCTTCGGCTCGCGCCCGCGGCGAGGGGAGCGATCGATGGCCAACGAGTCCCTGGGCGACATCCGGACGCGCTCGCCCGAAGAGCACTGGGCGCATTTCGCCCGCGCCTGGGTCGCCCTCAAAGCCTACACCTATCTCGGCAAGCGCACGCCCTATATGGACGCGGGCGTCGACCGCGAGACGATGCCGCTTCGCCACGACATGCGGAACGCGACCGGCGGCGTGATGGCGGCGCCGCTCTGCATCGCGGCGCCCGAGCCCTGGTGGCTCGACGACGAGTGCGTGCCGGCGCCGGTGACCATGAGCTACGCGATCCTCGATCCGGCGCGGGAGGTGAGGCGCGTCGAGGTCTTGCGATCAGTCCTCTCGATCGGGCGCAAGATGGGGTTCACCCGCTCGCGCATCGTCGACGCCGACGATCCGACCCGCGTGATCGCGCTCTCTTCGGGGAGCGGCGTCAGCCTCGGCGACGTGCCTCCGGGCTTCCAGCCGGTCGAGAACCCCGTGACCGAGCTCGAGGACTCGCCGGATCTCCCGCGCCTGCGCGACGTGTTCGGGATCCTGTCGCGGGCGGACGGCGCCGTCGCGATCGAGAAGGTCACGCCGGCCCTGGCCTCGCCCCACGGCGCGCTCCACCTCGGGCCGATCAACTTCGCTCTCGAGGCCGCGGCGATGGACGCCCTCGAGCGCGCGACCGGAAGCGTCGACCAGCAGGTCGAGCAGTGGAGCGTGATGATGGTCAAGCCCGGCTACGTCGGGCCCTTCGTCGCGCGGGCGACGGTCGTCGCCGCCCGCGGCGGGCGGCTCGGCGTCGAGGCGACGCTCGTCGACGAGGGCGCGAAGGACCGCATCATGGCGACGGCCTCCGCGGCCTATCGACGGGTCGAGGACCGCTGAGCCGGAGATCGTCCCGCGCCGGTGCTAGGCCGAGGCCGCCTCGAGAAACGGCCCCACGGCCGCCAGGAAGCCCGGCGTGTTCTGCGAGTGGACGTTGTGGCCACAGGCGGGAATCGTCACGAGGCGGCCGCGGGGCAGCGCCGCCGCGAAGCGCTCCGCGGCGTCGGCGTCGAGCACCGCCGACTCGCCGCCGCGCACGACGAGGGCCGGGAAGTCGAACGCGCGCACGCAATCGAGGCCGACCCGCTCGTCGCCGAAGGCGTTCTCGAGCCGCCGCCGATCGTGCTTGCTGACGTATTTTCCGTCGGCGCGGCGCAGCAGGTTGTACTTCAGCGTGCGCGCCATGTGCTCGCGCTTGCGGAACGGGTCGTAGCGCGCGACGCGGTCGAGGAACTCCTCGGGATCGTCGAACTCGACGTTGCGCGCCACGAAGTCCCGGATCACCGCCGTCCCACGCTCCGACAGCTCGGGCGCGACGTCGACGATGACCAGCGCGCGCAGCAGCTCGGGATGCAGCTTCGCGAGGAGCAGCGCCACCATCCCGCCCATCGAGTGGCCGACGACGATCGGTCGCTCGAGTCCTCGATCCCGGATCAGCGCCGCGGCGTCGCGGGCGAGGGCGCCGAGGGTGTAGTCGCTCTCCCGGCTCCACTCCGAGTCGCCATGGCCGCGCTGGTCGGGGGCGACGACGCGGTAGCGATCCGCGAGGTGGAGGCTCACGAGATCCCAGGAATGCGCGGACTGGTTGCCACCGTGGAGCAGCAGGACCGGCGGATTCTCCCGGGCGCCCCACTCGAGGTAGTGGAAGCGCTGATGGCGGACGATGGTGTGGGCCGACGCATAACGGACCCCCGGCTCGTGGGGAATGCCGAGGTCCCGGGCGCTCGCGAGCAGACTCGCGAACTCCTCCGAAGCGCTCAGATCGCGCGGGTCGAGGCCGTCGGCGAATTCGTTCAGGTACATGGCGCGCCAGTATACGGATCCCGCGGCCTCCGCGGCGTGGGATGGCGCGTCGGGTTCTGGAGGCTCGGGCTCAGGTTCCGCTGGTCCAGATCCCGCCGGCTCAGGTTCCGATCGCTCATTTCCCGCTCGATCAGGTCCCGCAGAAAGTCCGGTAGGGCGGCGCGTCGTCCGGTGCCGGCCGGGCGTAGGCCTCGAGGCCGGGGCGCTCGTCGAAGGGGCGCGTGACCGCTTCGAGCAGCGCGTGGAAGGGGGCGAGGTCGCCGGCGGTCGCGGCGGCGAGCGCCCGCTCGACCTCGAGATTGCGCGGGACGTAGATCGGGTTCGTGCGGTCCATCACTTCGGCGCGAAGGCGCCGCTCGTCTTCCGTCGTCGGGAGTCGCGTGCGCCAGCCGGTGGCCCAGGCGTCGAAGGCGCCCGGGTCCGCGAAGAGCGCCCGGACCTTCGCGTCGTCGCCGCGCACGGCATCGGCGAGGCGGCGGAAGAAGAGCGTGTGGTCGACGCGCTGCGTCGTCAGCAGCTCGGAGACGGAGTCGCAGAGGGCGTCGGCTTCGTCGGAGCGCGCGGCTTCGGCGTCCGAGCGCGCCGCGGAGGGCTCGGCCGACGCGTGGGCCGCGCCCGACTCGAGTCCGAGCTTCGCCCGCATGCCCCGGCGATGGGCGTCGAAGAAGCGGTCGCGGAAGCCGCCGAGCGCCGCCGTCGCCCGCTCGACCGCCTGCGCCTCGTCGGCGTCGAAGAGCGGGAGCAGCGCTTCGGCGAGTCGCGCCAGGTTCCACTGCAGGATGCCGGGCTGGTTGCCGTACGCATAACGCCCGCGCTCGTCGATCGAGCTGAAGACCGTCGCGGGGTCGTGTCGCTCCATGAAGGCGCAGGGGCCGTAGTCGATCGTCTCGCCGGAGATCGTCGTGTTGTCCGTGTTCATGACGCCGTGGACGAAGCCGACGTGCATCCATCGGGCGACGAGCTCGGCCTGGCGGGCGACGACGCGCTCGTAGAACGCGAGGTAGGGCTGGTCCACGCCCGCGACCTCCGGGTCATGCCGGGCGATCGCGTGGTCGGCGAGCCTCCGCAGCAGCGCCGGATCGCGCTGGGCCGCCGCATACTCGAAGGTCCCGATCCGCAGATGACTCGCCGCGATGCGGACCAGCACCGCGCCGGGGAGCATGCCGTCGCGGGCGATCGACTCGCCGGTCGCGACGACGGCCAGCGCCCGGGTGGTGGGGATGCCGAGGGCGTGCATCGCCTCGCCGATCACGTATTCGCGCAGCATCGGCCCGACCGCCGCCTTGCCGTCACCGCCCCGGGCGAAGGGCGTCCGGCCGGAGCCCTTGAGATGGACGTCCCAGCGACGTCCCCGGCCGTCGGCGAGCTCGCCGAGGAGCAGCGCGCGACCATCGCCGAGGCGGGGCGAGTAGTTGCCGAACTGGTGGCCGGCATAGGCCATGGCGATCGGCGTCGCCCGCGGCGCCGGCGACTGTCCGAGCAGGAAGTCGAGGCCGGGCGGGGAAGCGAGCCGATCGCCGTCGAGGCCGAGCGCTCGCGCGAGGGGCGCGTTGAAGATCAGGAGCCGTCGCGCGGGGATCGGCTCCGCGTGCCAGGGGACGAAGAGGCCCTCGAGCTCGCGGGCGAAGCGGTCTTCGAGGTCGAAGGGGCAGGCCGCATCGGACATGGCCCGAGACTAACGGCTGTAGCGCGGTCGCGCTCGTGTCCGCGGGGGCGGGGCGATCCCTCGATCGCCGCTCGAGGCTCTCTCAGGCGGTCGATCCGGCGAGCTGCCCGGCCGCCGCCGTCGAGGTCGTCTCGGCGGCCATGGCCGCGAGGTCGGCGCGGACGCTCCGCGCGGCGAGCAGCGAATGGACGACGGCCCAGAGCGAGGTCGCCCCGGTCGCGAGCAGCGAATAACGGACCGCCTCGGCGCCAAAGCGCAGCTCGAGCGCGTCGTTCAGCGCCCCGACCATGAGCGGCGCGACCCCGAGCCCGATCAGGTTCATCGTGAGCAGCACGAGCGCCGCCGCCTGGGCCCGCATGCGGAGCCGCGCCAGCGACTGGACCAGCGCGTAGGTCGGTCCGACGAAGAAGAGCGAGAAGAGCATGGCCGGCGCGTAGCCCACGAGGGCGATGGGGGCGGTCGGCGCGAAGAGGAAGACGGTCAGCAGGGGCAGCGCGATCAGGCCGCCCAGCGCGGGAATCCAGCACAGGAAGCGCGGATCGCGGCCGGCCAGGCGGTCGGCCACGAAGCCGCCTAGAAAGGTCCCGAGCCCGCCGCCCACGCCCTGCACGAGACCCATCCAGAGCCCCGTCTGCGCGAGCGACAGGCCGTGCACGCGGATCAGGAAGGTGGCGCCCCAGATCGTGAAGCCGTAGGCGGCGAAGACGTAGAAGGCCGCCGCCAGACCGATGTGGCGGATCGTCTTGCGGGCGAACATGTAGGTGACGACCTCGCGGAAGCTCGGGTTCGTCCCGTCGTCGACGCGGCCGTCGGAGAGGCCGCGAGCCGGCTCGTGGAGCGTGAGCCGCGTCAGCAGGGCGGCCGCGAGGCCGGGGAGGCCGACGACGAGGAAGGCCGCACGCCAACCGAAGGTCTCGCCGAGATAGCCGCCGGCGATGAAGCCGAACATCACGCCGACGTTGCCGCCGATGTTGAAGATGCCGAGCGCCGTCGCGCGCCGGTTCGGCGGAAAGAAGTCCGAGATCAGCGAATGCGCCGACGGATGGAGCGAGGCTTCGCCGATCCCGACCCCGATCCGTGCCGCTGCGAGCTGCGCGAAGCTGCGGGTCACGCCGCAGAGCGCCGTCATCGCGCTCCACACGATCGTGCCCCAGACGATCACGTCGCGGCGCACGCCGCGATCCGCGATGCGCGCGATCGGGACCCCGGCCGTCGTATAGAAGAGCGCGAAGGCGAGGCCCGAGAGGAAGCCCATCGCCGTATCCGAGACCTGCAGCTCCTGCTGGATCGGCACCAGCAGGACCGCGAGGATCTGGCGGTCGACGTAGTTGATGACGTGGAGGAGGACCAGCAGACCGAGCGCGTAGCGGGCCCGCCGGCGATCGATCGACATGGGATCCCGCTCCGACTTCCGTTCGATGGGTTCAAGGTGTCCGCGGTGTCTGAGGCATCTGAGGCATCTGAGGCATCTGAGGCGTCTGAGGTGTAGTGCGCTCGGAAGGAGCGGGCCGTCGCCTACTCGAGGGCGCTCGCGATGCGCGTGCGCAGACGGGCGGCCTCTTCCGGCGCGACGGGCTCGCTCTTCGGGGGCGGGCCCCAGGGCGTCTCGGTGCCCTTCTGGTCGGCGGGCATGCCGCGCGGGACGAGGTGGACGTGGATGTGGGGCATCACGTTGCCGAGCACGGCGTAGTTGATGCGCGGGGCGCCGGTCGCCTTTCGGATCGCGCGACCCGCGCGCGTCACGTCGAGCATGAGGCGCGTCAGGAATTCGGGGGCGAGCTCTTCGAGCTTCTCCGCATGTTCGCGCACCACGATCACGCAGCGCCCGGGAAAGTCGCGATCGCTGTAGTGGGCGAGGTCGCCGGTCTCGAGCTCGGCGATCACCTCGCCGACCTCGAAGCTGCAGACGGAGCAGCGGTAGGTATCGCGGGGCGTCATCGAGTGGCTTCCTCTCCCGTGTCGTGGGCTCGGCTCGACGCCAGGGCGGCTCCCCGTCGTCGGCTCACGGAGGATGGCACGTTCGACCGCCTGCCCGCGACGGGCATCACGCGGGCGAGCGAAGCAGCCGGCGCAGCTGCGACCAGGTCGAGCGGGTCGCCGAGAGCGACTCGCGCTCGAGGGCCCGATAGAGGTCGAGGACCCGCCGACCGGTCTCGGTCAGCGTGGCTCCGCCCCCGCGGCGGCCGCCGCGCTCGGCGACGACGAGGGGCTCGCGAAAGGCGGCGTTCGTGTCCCGGATCAGGGTCCAGGCCCGCATGTAGGACATCTCGAGATGATGGGCGGCTTCGACGATGCTGCCGGTCTCGGCGATCTGCTCGAGCAGGTCCGCCCGACCGGGGCCCAACGCGATTCCGCCTTCGATCTCGACGCGGAGACGCAGTCGGAGCGCGGCGGCGGTCGGAACACGTTTCTTGCGGGGCATGGCGAGCCGACGCTACTCGAGCCGTCCAGGTCGGACAACCGGCTTCGCCGGGAGCCGATCGAGGACGTTCGCGGGAGTCGCCCTCGTGTTAGGCCTCTCCCTCAGCTCGAGACCGCGGTCTCCGCGAGGAGAGGCTCGACCCGTGCGTGCTCGGTCTGTGCGGGAGCCAGGACGGGTGGATGGACGGGTGGATGGACGCCGCCCGTGGCCGGTGCCGGACCGGCGCTGCGGCGCTCGGGCTTCTGGGCGCGCTCGATCCGCACCGTCGGCTTGCCCGGGACCGGATCCTCCGGCTTCACTCCCGACCCCGACCCCGACCCCGCTGGCGCGTCCGTGCCCCCGGACCGTTCGGGCTTTTCGGGCCTCTCGGAAGGCGCCGTTCGCCGCGCGAGATAGTGGGTCACCGCCGCCCGCCGCAGGTCCTCGAAGGCGCTCGTCACGTCCTCCGCGAAGTCCTCGAGATTCGGGATCAGGTGGTGGTCGGCGTTGAAGCCCCAGCAGAGCTTGCCCTCGTAGCTGAAGAGGGCGATGCCGAGGCCGCAACCGGGGATCAACGGGACGATCGGATACATGCCGAGCAGCTTCGCGCCGACGGTGTAGAGCGGAAATTGCGGGCCGGGGACGTTGGTGACGATCGTGTTGATCTGGCCCTGGACGAGGCCGACGCCGCGCTTGAGGAGCGCCACGGGGAGGTATTCCGCGGCCTTCATGACGGTGTCGAGGGCGAGGGCCGAGTTCGATTGCTTGCGCTCGGCGGTCTCCGCGCGGATCGCCTCGACCTGATCGAGGGGATCGGTCTTCTCGAGGGGCAAGCGCAGGATCCAGGTCGAGACGTGGTTGCCCATCTGGTTCGCGTGTTCGGCGCTGCGCGTGTTGACGGGGATCGAGACGCGGAAGTCGAGCTTCGCGGCGTCGACGCGGCGGCGGAACAAATAACGCCGCAGCGCCCCGGTCACGGTCGCGAGGACGACGTCGTTGATCGTGCAGCGCAGCGCCGCCCGCAGCTCGCGGACGTCGTCGAGGGGCATCGTGATCCAGTCGACCCGGCGATTGGGGCTGAGCTCGCCGTTGATGGGGGACTCGGAGGCGGGCTGGAAGGACAGGCTCGCGAGCTCGGCCAGCGCCCGGACCCGGGCCGTGAGCTCGCCGACGAGCGCCTGGCGATCGGCCTGCACGAGCTGCTTCGCCGTCCGCAGCACCGTCTGCGGGATGCCGAGCGCTTCGCGCAGGCGGTCCTGGAGCAGCTCGATGCCCGTCGGCGCCGGCCGCGGGTAGTAGGGCAGGGGCTTGCTCTCTTCGACCTTCGGCGAAGGCGAGAAGAGGATCGTCGACAGATCGGCGCCGGCGGCCCCGTCGATCATGCAGTGGTGGATCTTGTTCAGGATCGCGACCTGGCTGCCCTTCTCGAGGCCCTCGATGACCCAGAGCTCCCAGAGCGGGCGCTGGCGATCGAGACGGCGGGAGAAGATGCGGCCCGTGATCTCGCGCAGCTGCTCGTGGGTCCCGGGGGCCGGGAGCGCGATGTGGCGGATGTGGTAGCCGAGGTCGAAGTGGCGGTCGTCGACCCAGGTCGGCCAGCTCTCGATCGGGATCCAGGCGAGCTTCTGTCGGTAGCGCGGGATCCAGTGGAGGATGCCCTCGATCGCGGCCCGGAAGCGCGCGATGTCGATGCCGCCCTCGGGCCGGCACAGGGCCCGGGCCTCGAGGATGCCGATCGCGCTCACGTGCATCGGGACGCTCTCGGTCTCCGCCAGCAGGAAGCTGTAGTCCTGGGCGGAGAGTCGCTCGTAGGCATAGCGCGCCATGTTCGTCGACCTCCGGATTCGACCGTCGACATTCGGTCTTCGAGCCTCGACCTTCGACCTGCAACCTTCGACGTTCAACCCTCGACCTTCGACGTACGACCTGAGCAAGACTCGTGCCCGCCTGGGCTGGCCGCAGCACGCGAGGCAGTGCGGGCGGGCCGGGCGTGCTGCCTCGGGGACGGGCAGGCTGCCCGAATCGATGGCGCGGCCCGCGCGGGTGCTACACCGACGCGGGGCGCTCGAGACGAGCACGGGAAGCGGAGGCGGAGCGATGGACGAGTCGGGGAAGGCGCCTTGGAACGGACCGCTGTGCGCCGGGCGCGTGGCGGTCGTGACGGGTGGGGGCGGAGCGATCGGGGAGGCCGTCGGTCGGGCGCTCGCGGATCACGGGGCGGACGTCGTCGTCGCGGATCGCGCGGCAGATCGGGTCGAGGCGGCCTGCGCCGCGATCGAGGCGCGCGGGCGGCGCGCCCTCGGCGTGACCGGCGATCTGACCGAGGCGGGGGCCGTCGAGGCGCTGATCGCCCGGGCGAACGCCGACTTCGGCCGCGTCGACATCCTGGTCAACGCCCTCGGCGAGCACCTCGCCCTCTCGGGGCCCTTCGAGCGTTCGAGCGAGGAAGGCTGGGACCGGCTCTACCGGGTCAACCTGCTCCAGACGATGCAGGCGTGTCATGCGGTGCTCCCGGGCATGCGCGCGCGGCGCTGGGGGCGCATCGTCAACTTCTCCTCGGTCGAGGGCATCCGGGCGATGCCCAACGCCGCGCCCTACACCGCCTACAAGGGCGCGATCGACTCCTTCACGAAATCCCTCGGCGTCGAGGTCGCCGGCGACGGCATCCGCGTCAACGCGGTCGCCGTCGACAAGACCCGCTCGCATCAGGTCAACTTCTACCGCCTCGGCGAGGAGTACGATCGACACGTGCCGGTGTGGGTTCCGGCGGGCCGCTACGGCGAGGGCGACGACATCGCCGCCGTCGTGCTCTTCCTGTCGAGCGAGATGGGGGCGTGGATCGTCGGCCAGACGATCGTCGCCGACGGCGGGACCTCGAGCGCTGGCGGCTGGTACCGGACGCCGTCGCGCTGGACCAACTCACCGCTGCTCAAGCAGTACTTCGAGGAGGATCCGGCGATCAACGCGGCGCGGCCGAAGGGCGTGCAGTGAAGCGGGTGCGCGTCCCGCTCGCGCGCGCGTCGGCCGATGGGGCGCGACGGGAGGACATCGTCGCAGCCCACCCCGAGGCGAGCAGGCTCGCGACCAGCAGGACGAGGCCGTGCGGCGGGGTGGTCGGGACCGCGGGTCCGCTGCCCACGTACCGAATCCGGTAGATGCGCCCGGCGCCGGGGACGGCGAAGCCGTTGGCGGTCGTGAAGTCGGAGACGAAGAGCGAATCGCCCGTCGCGAGAAGCCCGTCGGGGTGGCCCGTGGCCGCCTGGGCCCCTTCGACGAAGTGGAAATAGGCGCCGGTCCCGAGATCCACGTACACCACGGGATTGTCGGGATTGGCGACCCCCGCCGTCGTGAAGAGCCCGTGGAAGCCGACGAAGAGGCCTTCGCGCAGGCCGGCCGGGAAGCCCGGGGGCGCGAAGGCGATCTCGGCCGGGCCTTCGCTCTCGGCGCCGTTCGGCGGCGGGATGGGCTGGAAGGTGAAAAGCGGATCGAGACCGCCGCTCCCGACCTCGGCGTTCGTCCGGTAGGCGAAGTAGTTCGATGGAAAGCCGAAATCCTCGACCGGGCCACCGATCTCTTCTGCCGGGATCCGGTCGAGCTCGTCCACGCCGACCTCGAAGGGCGGGGTCGGTCCGTCGATGCTGTTGTCCTCGAAGTAGAGGTCCCCCGTCCCGGGCTGGAAGGCGATCCCGAATGCGTTGCGCAGCCCCGAGGCGATGCGCTCGAGGCCCGAGACGGTGACGGTCGGCCCCCGATCGTCGACGACGACCCGGTAGATCGAGTCGGGCTGCACGACGCCCGCGACGGCACCGACGATCGGAACCGTCCCCGTCGTCGCGAGATCGTCCTCCTTCGAGCCGACGTTGAAGAAGAGCTCGAAGAGATCCGGGGCGACCTCGCGGACGGCGAGGGTCAGGGCGATATGCGACCAGGGGAAGGGGATCTGGAGACTGAAGCTCGTCACGAACGAAAGCGGCGAGGCGGGCGTCGCGCCCCGACGCAGGACGGAGATGGACTGTCCCTGGGCGATGAACGCGAGGTCGCCCGCAAGCCGAAGCGAGGTCACGAGCCCACCGGAGCCGGTGAAGACGGAGACACCGGGTCCGTCGGCGACGCCGTCGTCGTCGGCGTCCACGAGGCGAAGGCAGCCCCCGTTCGTCGCGACGAGAATCGAGCCGTCGAGCAGCGGCTGCATGCTGAGCGGCGAATCGAGCCCGCTCGCGAAGACCGTGACCTCGAAATCACCCGGGTCGACACGCGGGTCGCCCCCGACCTCGAAGGGCGGGGTCTGCGCCGCGGCGGGGAGGGCGAGCAGCATCGACGCGAGCATCCATCCGGAGGTCGGCGTCCCGCCGCGACGCACGAGCGAGCCCGCGCGTCCGAAGGACCGCGGCGTCTGCCATCGGGTTCGGATCATCGCCGCAGGCTAGGACAACTCGTCGATTCTGCGAGCGCGGCTCAGCCCGCCCGCCGGGTCCGCATCCGCATGACACCCGTCGCGAGCAGCAGCCCGAGCAGCAGCGTCTGCAACCCCGAAGAGATGGACGGCACCGCCGGCGCGCAGACCGACGCATCCGGCACGCAGGCGTTCCCGTTCTCCGGGTCACCCTGATCGGGCACGCCGTCCCCGTCGCCGTCGGCGGTCGACGACTCCTGATAGTCGGGGATCCCGTCGCCGTCGCCGTCGGCCGTCGCGCCTTCCTGGAAGTCGGTCGCCCCGTCGCCGTCGGAATCCCGACCGCAGACCGCGACGAAGGCCGTCGGGATGCACGGATCGAGGGGCGCCCCGTCGTCGAGGTCGAGGGTGCCGTCGCCGTCGCCATCGGAGAACGGTGCGAGATCGGCGGGCTCGGCCTCGCGCAGGAAGGCGGCGAGCTCGGCGACCGCGGCCGGCGAGAGGCTCGCGAAGCCCGCATGGCCCGTGATCGCGGCCTCGAGGGTCGCGGCGCGGCCGTCATGGAGATAGGGCGGGTCGGCCCAGACGCCGAGCAGGCCCGGCGTATCGAAGCCGTCGATCGGGCCGCCGAGGCGCAGGCCACTCGACGGCAGCAGGGTCCCGACGTCGTGGCGCGCGAGGGCGGGCGAGTCGGTCAGCTTCGAGAGCGCATGGCAGCCGAGGCAGCCCTCGTGGGCGAAGGCCGCGCGCCCGAGCTCGGCCGACGCGCTGAGCGCCCCGGCGCTCGGGCGGTGGGGGCTCGCGGGCGCGGCGGTCAGCGAGTCGACGTAGGCGGCGAGGGCGTCGAGATCGGCGCTCAGGCCGGCCTTCGGGGCGCCCAGCGGATTCGACGTCGCCGTGAATTGCGGATTCGTGAGGAAGCCGAGGCCGAGGTTCAGGCCGCGGATCTGGCCCTCGAAGTCCTGGATCTCGTCGAAGTTGCCCGTCCAGTGGGGCCGGCCGTGGCCGTCGCCGCGGCCGCGCAGGTCGATCGTGTTGCGCAGCCCTTCGCCGAAGGCGCCGAGATCCCAGACGCGGCCGTCGCCGTCGCCGTCGTTGTGGCACGCGGCGCAGCTCATGTAGTTGTCGAGGGAGAGCCGATCGTCGGCGGCGTCGTAGAAATGCTGCTTGCCGAGCAGCAGGTTCGCCGGGAGCGCCTCGGTCGCGACGACGTCGATCGGCGGCAGCACGTTCGTCGCCGGCAGATGCGTCTCGAGCATCTCCGTCAGGTCGAAGCGAGAGACCGTCCGGTCCATGAAGTCGTGGACGTAGGCGACGTCGCCCGCGCTCGAGAGCGCGACGCTCTGGGGCGCGCGGCCGGTCGGGAGCCGCATCAGCTGGAAGCCGTTCTGCGTGTCGTAGACGGCGAGCTCGCGGCTCGTCTCGAGGGTCACGAAGAGGTAGCGATCGTCGCCGGAGAGCGCGGCGCCCGTCGCGACGCTCGAGTTGTCGTGGTCGACGCGGAAGCCGGGATCCTCGGTCCCGGTCGCGAGCACGATGCGCGACGTGTTCGCGCGCACCGTCGACTCGAAGCTCATGCCCGAGACCCCGCGCAGCGCTCCCGCGCGCACGTTGTCCTTCTTCGTCGGGACGTAGGCGAATTGATTGTCGAAGCCGACGACGGCGGGGCCGACGTAGTTCGGCATGCCCGGGCCCTGGCTCTCGGTCTGGCCCCGATCGTCGTGGGTCAGGGCGATCGTCGCGGCGAGCGTGAGCGCCCCCGGATCGACGGCGAAGATCTGGCCGGAGCCCTGGGCGACGTCCACCGCGAGGGTGTTCTCGCCGGGGATCGGCGGTGTGATGAAGTTGCTGACGTACAGGCGACTGTCGTCGGGGCGGATCGAGAGATGGCGCGGGCGGCCCGAGAGCGGGAGGCTCGCGACGAGCGCGTCGTCGCTGCTCTGCCGCTTCTCGAGCTGGGCCAGCGCTTCGAGGACCACGAAATAATGGGTCCCGTCGGCGCTGAACACGAGGCCGTGGGGCTCGGAGGCGCGCGGGAGCGGGACCGTCCGATCGACACCGAGCGTCGTCGCGTCGATCACCGAGAGCGAGTCGCTCCCCTTGTTGCTCACGAAGACCTGCGCGGCGCCCGGACGCCTCGCGAGGGACCAGGGGCGATCCCCGACCTGGATCTCCGCGAGCACGACGCCGGCGGCGCTCGAGACGGTGACCGTGTCGTTGTCCGGGTTCACGTTCCAGATGCGATCGGCCCCGCTGCTCGTCTCGACGATCAGCGTCGTCGAATGGCGCGGCGCGGCGGGCAGCGGCGTCACGACGTCGAGGATCACGATCGGGATCGGCGCGATCGCGGTCTGGCGGGCCACCGGCGTCGGGAAGTCTGCGGCCGACTGATCGTCGATCGTCTGCCAGCCGAGGCCGTCGACGCTCGCTTCGAGGGTCCAGCGCACGGGGTCCCGCTCGCTCGCGTCGTTCGCGGTCGTGATCGAGTAGGCGTCGATCTCGACGTTGACGCCGTAGTCGTAGACGAGGTCGCCGCGGTTGAAGTCGAGCCACTTGGTCGCGACGTTCGCGTCGTCGGCGCTGCTCGGACCTTCGCCGGCGGGATTGTTGCCGCCCGGGTTCGTCACGACGACGGCGTGACGTCGGACGCCCTGATGGAAGAGGGCGAGCTCGGCGAGCTGGATGCTGTTCGCGGTCGCGTCGTTCCGGAGCTGCGTCGGCCGGAAGCGGTAGTAGCGGAAGCCGGGCAGGGCCTTCGGGACGAGCTTCGCGTCGGCCCAGTCGCCGTGGTCACCGCAGGTCGCGCCCTCGTCGAGGACCCGGAGCGTGAGCGTGTCGGCGGAGCCGACGTCGAGGTCGATGCTGCCCGTCGCCGTCGTGTCGACGAAGACGCCGCTCGTGAAGGCGACGAGGCCATCGAGGGCGACCTGGAAGCGGATCTCGCCGCAGAGACCGTTGCGCGAGTCGTCGAGGCCGATGAACGACTGGAAGCGGTCGTAGTTGCCGTTCAGCGCGATCGAGATCTCGGAGACGGCGTGGGCGCCCACACCCTTCGGGTAGACGACGCCGTTCAGCGTGATCGGGGCCCCGTCGGCGGCGCCCGTCTCGCCGTTGCTGCGGTCGCGTTCGGCGGGGCCCCAGCCGTTGGTCTGCGAGGCCCAGGCGAGGTCGGAGACCTGGATCGCCCCGTTCGGGTTCGGCGGGACCGGGAGATCGCGGAGGACCTGGATGGTCTCGGCGACCGAGGGCGTGCCGTCCGCGTCGAGGGCGAAGAGGAAGTAGTTGCCGACGATCAGGACGTTCGGGTTCGCGGGGAACTGGAGCGTGAAGGTCCCGTCGCCGTTGTCGACCGACGGGATCGGCAGGAAGCGCTGGTCGGTGTTCAGGTGGTGGGTCGTGGCCGAGAGGCGGACGATCGAGAACGCGGTCGTGCCGGCGCTCGCGCCGACGACCAGCGAGTCGCCGGCGTGGACCTGGGTCGCGACCGGGACCGAGAGCGTCGGTCGGATCGCGGGCGAATCGTCGGCCTCGAAGAGATAGGGCGGCGAGAAGATCTGCCCGTCGAGATGATTCGCGGCGCAGCCGTTGCCGCAGGCGCCGCCGCCGGCGGAGAGCACGCGGCCGTCCTTCAGGAGCAGCGCCGTCGAGTGGTAGTTGCGGGGGACGTTGATGCTGTCGACGACCCGCCAGGCATCGGTCGCGGGATCGTAGATCTCGGCCGGCAGGACCGAGCCCGTGTCGTCGAAGATCCTGGCCACCGTGTTCCCGCCGACGACGAGGATCTCGCCGTTCGGGAGCGTCACCGAGTTCGACAGGGCGCGGGGGTAGTTCATCGGCGCGCCCGGCGTCACGAGCGGCGCCGGCCCGTTCAGGTCGACGCGATAGACGTTGTTCACCGACGTCGGCGTCGCGAGCCGCCGATCGGCGCCGCCCACGAGCAGGACCTTGCCCACGTCGTAGGTCACGGCGTTCCCATACATCCGCGCGAGATCTCCGATCGGCTGGCCGAGGACCACGTTCGCGGTCCCGCCGATCGGGTCGAAGCGGTGCCAGGTCGGGGTCGGCCCGCCCTGGAAGACGTCGCCCTGGGGCGCCACCGCGATGTGGGCCCACCATTCCTGGGTCAGCGCGCCGCTCGGATTGGCGGCGGCGTTGATCGCGTTCTGCTCGTTGACGAGCGTCTGCATGTTCGCGTTCGGACGCGGCGTCCAGGCGTTGGTCGCGGGGTCGTAGACCTCGGAGCGATTGCCGGCGTCCTTGGCGAAGCTCGAGAAGATCGTGTTGTTCGGGAGCGTCGCGTTCGCGCCGTACCAGCGCAGATCGTTCATGTTCGCGAGCGGCGACCAGGCCAGCGTCGCGGGGTTGAAGGCCGAGGTCCGCCGATCGCTCGGATTGCCGCCGGAGGCGACGATCGTGCCGTTCTCGAGGGTCGAGAGGCCCGCGCAGAACATGTCGTGGAAATTGCTGTCGGCGTTGACGAAGGTCTCCGTCACGGGATCGAAGACCGAGGCGTGGGTGAAGGTCGGACCGCTCGGGAAGCCGAAGGTCTCGGTCGAAGACCAGGAGAGCACGCGTCCGTCGGGCAGGTTCGCGACCGAGATGGCGATCTCGGGCCAGGCGATGACGGGGCCCCAGGAGCCGAAGTCCGACTCGTTCGCGCTCGTGTAGCTGAGCTGTCCATTGGCTGGAATGGGTTGAAAGCCCGGATTGCCCGTGCGATAGCCGACCTCGATCAGCTGGCCGCCGGTCTTCTCGAAGAACTCGACCCGCAGGCTATGCGACCCCGCCGTCAGGCTCCGGCTGCCCTGGATCACGCGCGGCCCGTGGAGCCCGTCGTTGTTCACGACGAGCACGCCGTCGACATAGAGATTCGAGCCGTCGTCGGAGTTGGTCGAGAACTCGTAGAGCCCGGCCGTCGGGACGTTCAGCGTGTTCGTGAAGACGAGGGCGAAGTTGTCGACCCGGGTCGTGACCGAGGTCGAGATCGTCGCAGACTGGCCGCTCGCAACGGGGGTCAGGGTCGCGAAGTTCGGCAGCACGTCGAAGGTCCCGGCGTAGACCTGGTACTGGAAGTCCGCAGCGGCGGGGCGCGCGAAGGCGAGCACGGCGAGCAGGACGACCGAGAGGGCAGAGGGAGCTAGGGGGCGCAACATCGCTGGATCCGTATGCGGGTTCGATGAAAGTACCACGGCGTACGGGCGAGGTGACGTTCAATCTCGCGGATCGGCATCGGATCGGCAGGGAAGGAGTAGGGAAGGTCCTCGGGCCGGCCGGAATTCTCACGGCCCGATGGCGGCTCCCGCGGGTGGATGTAAGGCCGCGGGACCGGTCAGGCCCGCGGCGCCGGGCGGGACGAGCGGGTCGTCCTTTGCTCGGTAGGCCGGGCCGGTGGCTCGGCGGTGCGCCTCGACGACGGACCGGCCGATCGGCGCTGCGGCAAGTCGGCCATTCCATCGTGCGAACCAGGCGATTAGAGTTGCATCGCACCGGCGCGGACTGTCATGACGGCCGCGACCGACCCGCACGGAGCTTCCTCGATTGGGGCGCACGATCCTCGAAACGATTCGCCACGAATTCTCGGATGCGGTCGACGCGGAGCAGATCACGCGGATCCTCGTGCGGCTCACGATGGCCGCGGTCCTGGGCGGCTTGCTCGGTCTGCAGCGGGAGCGGGCGCGCAAGTCGGCGGGCGTCCGGACCCACATGCTCGTCGCCATGGGCGCGGCGCTCTTCGTCCTGGTGCCGCAGCAGGGGGGCATGGCGCTGGCCGACATGAGCCGCGTCGTCCAGGGCGTCATCGCGGGCATCGGATTCCTCGGTGCGGGCGCGATCCTGAAGAATCAAGCCGAGGCGAGCATCGTCGGTCTCACGACGGCCGCCGGCGTCTGGATGACGGCGGCGATCGGCATCGCCTGCGGCCTCGGACGCGAGTCGACGGCGGTTCTCAGCACGGTCCTCGCCCTCGGTGTCTTCGCCGTGGTGCCCCGCTGGACCGCGTCCCGGGATGCCTAGCTCCGATGGGCGCGGTCGACACTCGGCGCCGAAGCGTGTCGTCGAAGGCAGGTCCAGCGTCGGGAGCCGGTAGATGCTCGAATCCGTGTTGCTGATCGTCGTCGGTCTGGCACTGCTCGCGGTCGGCGGAGAATGCCTCCTGCGCGGTGCCGTCGGCCTGGCGACCCTCATGCGCCTGACGCCGGCGATCATCGGGCTCACCGTCGTCGCCGCGGGCACCTCCCTGCCCGAGCTGTTCGTGAGCATCCTCGCGACCGCCCGCGACCAGCCCGACATCGCCGTCGGCAATGCCGTCGGTTCGAACATCTTCAACATCGGGTTCGTGCTCGGGGCGTGCGCCCTGATCCGACCGCTCGCGATCACGGGCAACTCGATCAAGCTCGAATATCCCGTGCTCGCGATCGTGACGCTGCTCTTCCTCGCGCTCGCCCAGGACGGCTTCGTGAACGGTCTCGACGGGTTGCTCTGCCTCGTCGTCTACGTCCTGTTCACGACGTACATGGTCACGCTCGTCCGTGCCCAGGTCACGGAGTCGGAGAAGGGGGAGCTCGCGGGGGAGGTGGCATCGCTCGCCCCGTCGGCACGCATGCTGCCGGCGGTCGGCTGGGTCGTGCTCGGAGCGGTCCTGCTCGGCGTCGGCGCTTCGTGGACGGTCGACGGAGCGGTTCGGATGGCGAGACTGGCCGGACTCTCCGAGCGGGTCATCGGCCTCACGATCGTCGCCGGGGGTACGTCCCTGCCCGAGGTCGTCGCCTCCCTGGTCTCGACCCTGCGCGGTCGCGACGACGTCGCGATCGGCAACGTGATCGGCTCGAACATCTTCAACGTCCTCGGGATCCTCGGGACGACGGCTCTCGTTCGGCCGCTTCCCGTCCACGCGGCGATCGCGACGATCGACGGCTGGTGGATGATGGGCATCACGCTGCTGCTCTTCCCGATCATGTTCACGCGCTTGCGCATCGATCGGGGGGAGGGCGTCTGCCTGCTGGCGGCCTACGCGGCCTACACGGTCGCGCTGTTGCTGCGGCCTGCCTGACTCCGAAGACCGATTCGGGCCGATCGGACCGGGCGGGTGCTCAGCTGAGCGCGCCGGCTGCCGCCATGTCGGCGATCTCGTCCTCGGCATAACCGAGGACGTCGCGCAGGACCTCGAAGGTGTGCTCGCCGATCAGCGGGCCCGCGTGTCGCGGGCGGGCCGGCATCTCCGAAAAGAGCGTGACGGGGCCGTCGAAGGTGCTCTTGCCGAAGCCCTTGTGGGGCAGCTCGATGAAGAACTTGCGGGCCGCGAGCTGCGGGTCGCCGTGGAAGTCGATCGCCCGCAGCGGGACGTAGGCGGGGACGCCGGCGTCGCGAAGACGATCGGCGGCGTCGAAGCAGGCCTGCTCGCGGGCCCACTCGACGAGGATCGCGTCGAGCTCGGCGCGCCGGGCGATGCGCGCGTCGATCCGATCGAGGGCCGAGCCGCCAGGGGAGCTCGAGAGCGCGGCGAGGCCGGGGACGACGGTGCAGAGGGCGCGCCACTGCTCGGCGGTGCGCGTCTCGAGGGCGACGAAGCGCTCGTGCTCCTGCGTCCGGTAGACGCCGTGCGGGCAGCCCCACTCCGAGTCGTGCCCGGCGCGGTCGAGGATCCGGCCCGTCGTCTGGTAGTCGAGGATCGTCGGCGCCAGGTAGTGGATCGACGCCTCGATCTGGGAGACGTCGATGACCTGGCCCTCACCGGTCTTGTCGCGGTGGTGGAGCGCGGCGCAGAGGGCGGAGAGCGCATAACGCGGTGAGATGAAGTCGGTGTACGCGCCCCAGGGCATGTTGGGCTTGCGGTCCTTCCAGCCGGTCACGCCGATGAAGCCGCCGAGCGCCGCGCCGTGGATGCCGAAGCCGGTATGCGCGCGCTCGGGTCCCGTCTGGCCGCGCATGCAGGTATAGACCATGACGAGGCTCGGGTTCTTCTTGCGCAGCGTCGCGTAGTCGAGGCCCAGGCGTTCGGCGGTGCCGGGGGTGAAGTTTTCGACGACGACGTCGGCCCACTCCGCCATGCGGTGGGCGACGGCGAGGCCCTCTTTCGTCGTGAAGTCGATCGCGACGCCGAGCTTCGACTGATTCATGTTGGCGGCAGTATGGCCCGTCGTCGTGCCGGGCTGGCCGAGCCAGGGCGGCAGGAAGCGCAGCGTGTCGACGCGCTTCTCGGTCTCGACCCGCAGCACCGTCGCCCCGAGATTCGCGAGGTCCTTGCTGATGAGGGGCCCCGCCGCGATCCACGAGAAGTCCGCGACCTTGAGGCCCTCGAAGATCTCGCGCCGCGGCGCGAGCTTCGGCCCCCGGCTCGAAGCCGTGTCGCTCGATGCGGCGCCGTTCGAGGCGGCGTGCTCGAGCGGACGCGCAGGCAGGCTCGGTCGCCGGTCGGTCGAGGCGACGAGCGCCTGGTCCTGGCCGAGCTTCGGGGCGGGGCGCTCGTAGCGGATCGGCGTCGCCGAGAGGCGCGCGAAGGGGCCGGGCATCTTGCGGCCGTCGACCTAGGTCCAGTAGTCGCGGGCCGCGAGCTGCGGATCGGCGAGCAGGTCCGGCGCGAGATAGATCGGCGAGAAGAGCCACTTCTGCCGCACGGCCTCGGCCTGGATCTCGGCCTTCGTCATCGTGCGGAATCGGGCGAGCAGGGCGGACACCGCGCGATTGCCGTCTTCGACCGAGAGCTTCCCCTGCTGGATCTGCTGGATCCAGGTCGACCAGTCGACCTGCATCAGGTCGGCGTCGAGCAGGCCCTGCTCCCCAGCCATTTCATCGCGTTGTTGAAGCTGAGGGCGCCCTGGGCCGCGAGCACGAGGACCATCGCGACGAAGCCGTCCTTGCACGGCTCGACCGAGGGCAGATAGAGCCCCGGGATGATTTCCATCGTGCCCTTGCGCTTCACGCGATCGTCGCCGGTCTGCGGCGGATCCTGGCCGAGGGCCGCGAAGCCCGTCACGTACATCAGGCTCCAGAGCACCGCCGCCTGGATCGACGAATCGAGATGCTGTCCCCGGCCGTCGCGACTCCGCGCGTAGAGCGCCATCAGGACGTCGGCCGCCGCCTGGGTCGCGCCGAGATGCGCCGTCTCCGGCAATCCGACGGGCACCGGCGGCCGGTCGCCTTCCCCCGTCATGTTGAGCAGGCCGCCCGCGGCGGCGAGAGTCAGATCCGTCGCCGGCAGCTTCGCGTAGGGACCGGTCTGGCCGAAGGGCGACACCGACACGTAGAGGAGCATCGGATTGCGCGCCCGCAGCGCCGCCTGGCCGAGGCCCTTCGCGTCCATCACCCCGGGCGTGAACGACTCGATCAGGACGTCCGCCGTATCGACGAGGGCGAGGAACTTCTCTCGGTCGGCGGGCGCGTCGAGATCGAGCACGACGCTCTTCTTCCCCTGGCCCCAGGCACGCCAGAAGAGCGAGCTCTCCGGATCGACCTGGCCGGGAGCCGGGCGCTGCGCGCCCGCGAACGGAGGTGCGAAGCGCGACTCGCAGCCTCCGGGCGGCTCGATCTTGACGACCTCCGCCCCGAGGTCGACGAGGATGCGCCCCGTCGCCTCGGCTAGCGATGTCGAGAGATCGAGGACCCGGAGATCCGAGAGCGCTCCCCGCCCGCTCATGCCGGCCGCAGCTGGTTCAGGGCGCGCGTGTTGTCGCGCAGGATCTTCTGCTTCTTCCCGTCGTCGAACTTCGCGAGCTCCTTCACGTAGTCGAGGGGATTGGGCATGCCCTCGATGTGGGGCCAGTCGGAGCCGAAGATCACGCGGTCCGCCCCCATCAGGCGCTCGACCTCGTAGACGTCGTCCTCCCAGAAGGGATTGATCCAGACGTGCTCGCGGAACATCAGGGTCGGATCTTCCTTGTAGTAGTTCGCGACCGACAGGCGATCCCGCGACTGGCGCAGCTTGCGGTAGAGGTCCTCGAGGAACTCGGCGCCGTTCTCGATCGAGGCGATCCGCAGGTTCGGGAAGCGCTCGAAGAGCTTCTCGTAGGTGATCGTGATCAGGAAGTCGTAGGCCGCGCGCTCGATGTTGAAGTGCTTGATGTTGGGCGAGAGGGTCGCCTGGGCGGCGTCGGCGGTGAAGCCGTCCTTGACGTAGCCGTGGGTCGTGTAGCCCGAGTCCCCGGCGTGGATCACGACCGTGATGCCCGCCTCGTTGGCCCGCGCCCAGAAGGGGTCGAAGCGCGGGTGGGAGGGGGAGTAGACGCCGTCCGCCGTGTGGATCGCGGCGGGCCGCATGCAGACGACGCGCGCGCCCCGCGTGATCGCCCACTCGAGCTCCTCGCAGGCGAATTTCGGGTCGCACAGCGTGATGTAGGGCGCGGCGAAGATCTTGTTCTGGTAGTTGCAGCCCCAGTCCTCGTCGACCCAGCGATTGAAGGCCCGGAACAGGGTCATCACCGCCTCGGTGTCGTGCTTGAGGAGCTCCTCGTAGAGCACGCCGAGGGTCGGGAAGAGCCACATCGCCTCGATGCCCTGCTCGGCCATCTTCTCGACGCGGGCGGCGTTGTTCATGTAGTAGGCGGGCAGCGGCTCGCGCGCCTGCAGCGCCTTCGCCATGTTGGTCTTGTTCGGGTTGCCGCGCAGGAAGTCCGAGATGGCGCCGGGCAGGGCGATCGGATCCCAGGTCGGGTTCTTGACGGCGTGCGTCAGCTTCCCGCCCACGATGTGGTGCTTGCGGCCGTTGACCTCGGCCCACTGGACGCAGCGCGGCTGCATGTTCTTCGGGACGTGGCGCGTGAAGGCGTCGAGCGCCTCGTAGTAGTGGTTGTCGCAGTCGAAGGGCTGGTAGCCGAGCTCGCTCATGGCGGCACTCCTCGCGGTCGGATTCGGTGGGTGGCACGGGCGGGCGGAGTCTAGCGGGGACCCGGAGGCCGGGACCAGTGCAGGGGATGCGCAGGAGCGCGGTGCGCTCAGCGCGGCCCCGTCCGCGGCCCTTCGAGGAAGACGATGTCGAGCGGGGTCAGCGGATTGGACGGCGGTCGGTAGGCGAGGTGGGGGTTCCAGGCGAGCAGCGCGTCGAGCGCGAGTTCGGCCTCCCCGGCCGCCGCGAGGCGCGCGAGCAGGCCCTGCCAGTCCTCACCCGCGAGGGGCAGGACATAGCGGCGGACGGGAGCGGGGGGCGAAGGAGGGCCGGAGGGCGGCGCGATTGCGGCGGACGGCGTCGGGTTGGATCGCATGCTGGTCTCCTCAGCGCCCCCGACCGGCGATCCACTCGCCGCGGCGGACGTCGGTGTAGCCCTCGCCGTCGCGGTAGACGGACTCGCCGCCGACCACGACCTCCCGGATTCCGATCGACCGGCGCACGAAGCGGAAGCTCGTTCCACCGTCCGGAAGATCGAAGGCGAGCTCCTCGGGCCCGCGATCGATCGTCGCCGCGTCGAAGACGACGAGATCCGCGACCTGGCCCTTCGCGAGCTGGCCGCGATCCGGGATGCCCCAGAAATCCGCGACGTCGGCGGAGACCCGCTTGCACGCCTCCTCGAGGGTCATCGCGCGCCGGGCGCGGACATAACGCGCGAAGAGATGGCCCGTGTCGCCGCAGGTCGCGAAGCGGGCGACGTGGGCCCCGCCGTCGCCGGCGCCGATCTGGACCTGGGGATGGCGCAGCGCAGGGCCGATCGCGGGCTCGTCGGCCTGGGCGAGATCCGTCGCGGTGAAACGAGCGTCGAGATCCTCGGCGAGGGAGACGTCCATCAGGACTTCGGCGGGATGACGGCCGCGCTCGCGCGCGAGCTCGCCGAGGGTCCGGCCGAGATCGGCGGCGTCGGCGCCCTTCGCGCCGGTGAGCCGCGTCTCTGCCAGCGAGAAGGAGAGGGCGAGCGGCATCGGCGCCGTGTCGGTCTCGGCGGCGAGCTTCTTTCTCGTCGCGGGATCGGCGAAGGCCCGGCGCGTCGCGTCCTGGCCCGAGAGCAGGATGCCCATCCAGGTCGGCATCGAGGAGAAGACGGCGTTGAGACCGCGCAGGTCGAAGGTCATGTCGACCGGGCGCGTCTGCATCTGGGCCTGGATCCGGGCGCCGCGCGCGGCCTGCAGCTCGAGGCGCTCGAGGGTGCGGGCGACGAGGCCGGGCATGGCGCGGCTCTCGAAGAGGGGTGAGAAGGTGATCGGGATCTGGTGTCGGAGCGAGAGCTCGGCCAGCTGGTCGATGCGGGTCGCGAGCAGGTCGGCGTCCCAGAACTCGGGCACGAGCTGGAGCGGCCTTCCCCGCTCGCCGAGCACGGCGCACAGCGCGTCGAGCTCGCCCAGCGTCCCGAGCCGGCAGGGCACGGGGCGGAACTCGTGGTCGACGTCGACGAAGCTCGTGCTGAGGCCGAGGGCGCCCTCGTCGAGGCATTGCCGCAGGCAGTCGGCCAGCGCGCGCAGCTCCTCGGGCGTCGACGCGCGGTCGCGGCTCGCGAGGCCCAGCACGTAGAGGCGCAGCAGGCTGTGGCCGACGAGGGGCGCATTGTTGAGGCCGAGCTTCGGCGCGATCGCCTCGCGGTACTCGCCGAAGGTCTGCCACGTGAAGCGCAGCCCCGCGTCGAAGGCGCTCTTCGGCAGCTCCTCGATCTGGCGGAAGGCGGCGCCGAGGAACTCGCGGTGCTCCGCGCGCAGCGGCGCGAGGGAGAGCGAGCAGTTGCCGGGGATCACCGTCGTGACGCCGTGCTCGAGGGACGGGGTCGCGAGGCCGTCCCAGGAGAGCTGGGCGTCGAAGTGGGTATGCGGGTCGATGAAGCCGGGGGCGATCACGAGGCCCGCGGCGTCGATCACCCGTCGCGCCGCGCCGACGTCGACGCCGACCTCGGGACCGATGGCGGCGATCCGGGATCCCGAGATGGCGACCGACCCGAGCCGGGCGGGCTGCCCGGTGCCGTCGCAGACGAGACCGTTACGGACGACGAGATCGAACATGATGGTCTCCTCGAACTGCAGACGGCAGGCGGAGCGGCGGGCTCGCTCACTCGGGCTTCGGGCTCTCGGCGCTCGGCGCGTTCGGTCGGTGGGGCCCGAGGATCGCATCGACGACCCGCGCCAGATCGGCCTCGTCCAGCCGACTGCCCCGCACGATCCACAGGTATTGCAGGGACCCCGTCAGCAGCACGGGAACCATGCCGGTGTCGAGCGTCGCTCCGATCTCGCCGCGGGTGATCGCGCGCTCGGCCCGAGCGGCGATCGCATCGGCTCGAGGTTCGAAGTAGCGCGTGCGCAGGAGCGACGCGAGGCGATCGTCGGTCATCGCTTCGGCGACGAGGGCCGCGACGAGGCCGCGGGTCGACGACGAGCGGATGCCTTCGGAGTTCACGCGGAGGATCGCGAGCAGGTCGGCCCGGAGGTCGCCCGTGTCGGGGATCTCCGACGCCGAGTCGTCGGTGGCCAGCACCGCCTCGTAGAGGAGGCTGCCCTTGTTGGGCCAGCGCCGATAGATCGCGGTCCGGGCGACTCCGGATCGTTCGGCGATCGCCTCGATCGAGGTCGCTTCGTAGCCGAGCTCGATCGTGAGCGCGCGCGCGGCGGCCAGGACCCGCTCGTCGACCCCGGCGAGCCGAGGGCGGCCGCGCGGCCGCCTCGTCGGCTCGGGGCTCGGCTTGCGGCGGAGGGCAGGCTTCGTCCCGGCTTCGCCCGCTTCCCGATCGGGCGGCTCGGCCGGTGGGGAAAAAGTGATTGACCGGCGGGGAGTTTCCATTTACGGTACGAGCGTCCGAAAATAATGGCTTTGCGACGCGATCCTAGCAGCTGGGGCGTCGGGCCGTTTCAGCGGGGAGGGGACTTCGATGGCATTGGCTTCGATTCTGGGCATGGGGCGGTCGAGCCGGGCGGGCGCAAACCGCAGTCGGACCGGGAATGGAGGAACGCGCTGCGGCGTCCTGGCAGCCGCAGCGGTCGTGCTCGCCGCATGGCCGATGGTGGCCCTGGCCGGCGGGAGCGACGGCGGTCGGGATCGCGCGGATCGTTGCAGGAAGCCCCTTCCCGGCGGTCTGTATTCGGTCGACGTGGTCCAGGAGGGCGTCCATCGCCCGCTCCAGGTCTGGATCCCGGCCGGCTACCAGGGTCGGCCCATCCCGCTCCTCTTCTTCCTGCACGGGTCGGGGACGACGGGCGAGCAGGCGATGGCGACCCGGGATGCCGCCGGCCAGCCGCTCTTCCCGAACGACGCCGACGAGCACGGCTATGCGGTCGCCACGCCGAGTGGTGCCGTGCCGTTCAATCCCGCGCCGGGCTTCTCCGGCTTTGCCTGGAACATCCCGGGCGTGCCGCTCGTGGGCACCACGATCTATCCCCCGGCGTCGACCCTCGACGACGTCGCCTACATCGGCCTCGCGATCGATGCGATCGGTGAGACGCTGTGCATCGACGAGCAACGCGTCTACGCATCGGGTGCGTCGGGCGGCGGCCGCATGGCCTCGCAGCTCGCGTGCGATCTCTCGGATCGGATCGCCGCGATCGCGCCGATCATGGGCGTGCGCGCACCGCTGGCCTCCGACACCCCGCCGCAGACCGCGGACTGTCGGCCCTCGCGCCCCGTTCCCGTGGTCGCGATCCACGGCCTGCTCGATCCGGTCAACGTCTTTGCCGACGCCGATCCGCGGCTCGTGCCCGGGTCCTCGTGGACCTACGGCGTACCCGAGGCGATGCGGCGTTGGGCCCGGCTGAATGGTTGCTCCCTCGCCGAGCCCCGGCGCCGATCCGTGACCGAGCACGTCGAGCGCGTGTCGTATCGCGGTTGCCGGGCCAACGGGCGGGTCGAGCTCTACGAGGTCGCCGACGGGGGGCACACGATCCCGGGCAGCCTCGTCGTGCCGGCGCTGATTCCGCTGATCGGGCCCACGAATCAGGAGCTCGACACGCCGGACACGATCTGGTCCTTCCTCTCGCGCCACCGGCTGGTCGGCCGACACGACGAGGACCGCCGGAACGAGTCGGACGGCGATTGACCGCAGCGGGGGCGCGCGGCTCCGTCGACACGGAGTCGCGCGCTTCCCCGCGGATCTGCCTCCCCGTTTCCTCGCGGCCTCGCGCAACCCATCGCCGGCGTCATCATTGCGGTCATTCCGACCGGAGGTGGCGCCCGTGGAGCAGCTGATCGTCGAGGCCCGGCTGAACGAGTACACCCCCCGGTCGCCCAACCGGAACGTGCCCTACTCGCCCGGCGAGATCGCACGGGACGCCGCGGCCTGTCGCGCGGCCGGCGCGGCGATCGTCCACTACCACGCCCGGGATCCGCAGACGGGCGCCCCCCTCCGCCGACGTCGGCCTCTACGCCGAGGCCGCGCGTCGGATCCGCGCGGCCTGCGACGTCCTCGTCATGCCGACGCTCGGCGCCAATACGGTCCTCGATCTCGACCAGCGCATCGGCCACGTCGAGGCGATGGCCAAGGACGACGCGGCGCGCGCGGACTTCGTGCCCCTCGATCTCGCGAGCCTCTCGCTCGCGCTCTGGCGGCCGGGCCAGGCGGCGGTCGCCGGCGACGATCTCGTCTACCACAACTCCGTCGGCGTCCTGAAGGCGCTCGCGGCGCGGGCGCGGGCGGTGGGGGCGACGCCGATCGCCGCGATCTGGAACGTGGGATCGCTGCGGCTGCTCGAGGCGCTGGCGCAGACGGGGGTGCTCCCGCGGCGGATCCTGGCCGAGCTCTTCACGACCGAGGGCGGTCTGATCGCCGGCCATCCGGGGACACCGCGGGGGCTCGCTGCGCTGGTCGACTTCGTGCCGCGCTCGATCGAATGCGACTGGTCGGTCGCCTGCTACGGCGCGAGCAACCTCGAGCTCGCGCACATCGCGATCGAGCAGGGGGGCCACGTCTCGATCGGTCTCGGCGACTACGCCTATCCCGAGCTCGCCGGCGGCGAGCCGACCAACGCCGAGGTCGTGGCCGAGGTCGTCGCGATGGCACGGCGGGCCGGGCGCGCGATCGCGACGCCGGCCGAGGTCCGCGCCCATTTCATGGAGGGATATTAGGCATGGTGGATCCCGGTTCCGACGCCGAGTCCCGCGGACCGACGCGCGCCGCGTCCCCCCAGCTGATCCGCAACGCCGTGGAGGTCGCGATCCGGCTCGGCGCGATCGCCCTGCTGGTCGGGTGGTGCCTCGTCATCGTGGCGCCCTTTCTCGGGATCGTGGTCTGGGCCCTGATCATCGCGATCGCCCTCGACGAGCCCTTCGCCGCGCTCTGTCGAAGGCTGGGCGGGCGGCGGGTGCTCGCCGCGGGGCTGATCGTCGCGCTCGGTCTGCTGCTCGTCTTCGGGCCCGCGGTCTACCTGTCGGATGCGCTCGTCTCCGGCGCACAACAGCTCGCCCACGACCTCAAGGGGCGCTCGCTCGCCGTGCCGCCCCCCGCCCGGGCGATCCGCGAACTTCCGATCCTCGGACCGATCGTCTACGACTTCTGGCAGCACGCCAGCGAGAACCTCGAGGACACCGTCTCGCGGCTGCGTCCGCAGCTGCAGACCGTGTCGGGCTGGCTGCTCAAGACCGCGGGCAGCGTCGGGGCCGGCATCCTCGAGCTGATCGCCTCGATCGTGATCGCCGGAGTGATGCTGGTCCGGAGCGATCTGCGCAGCACGGCGATCGCGCGCTTCGCGGATCGGATGGCCGGGCCGGTGCGCGGACCGGCGCTCGCGGCGCTCGCGACGGCGACGGTGCGCAGCGTGGTCCAGGGGATCCTCGGCATCGCGGCGCTGCAGTCGTTTCTCGCCGGGACGGCGTTCGTCGTGGCGGGGATTCCGGGGGCGGGGCTCTGGGCGCTGCTCGTCCTGATCGCGGCGGTGGTCCAGGCGCCGGTCGCGCTGGCGATGGCGATCCCCGTCGTGATCGGGTTCTCGATCCTGTCGACCCCGGCGGCGATCGCGCTCGCCGTCTGGTGTGCGGTCGTCGGCCTCGTCGACAACGTGCTCAAGCCGATCCTGTTCGGGCGCGGGGCGAAGGTGCCCGCCCTCGTCATCTTTCTGGGGGCCCTCGGTGGCCTGCTCTCGATGGGGATCGTCGGGCTCTTCCTCGGCTCGGTCGTCCTCGCTCTCGGCTTCGAGCTCTTCATGGCCTGGCTGAAGGAGGGGGACGATTCGGCGGTCGTGGGACCCGACGCCTAGCGCGGTCGGGGTGGCCTCCGGTCGGGTGGGCTGGATCCGGCACGATGGCGAAGCCGCGTTCCGTTCGGGAAACGTGCATTCTCGTCCCGAATCGGGCCGCGCGCCGACTTTCCCTTCCCGGGCGTCGCGTCACATCGAGCCGCGTGCGAAGGGTCGGCCCCCCATGCTCCCCAGCGCGTCTTCCTGCTGCACTCGGTGTTTTCCGCTCGCACGACGCGGGGATGCCGCTAGTGTTCCATTCCCGCTGCGCGAAGTCTGCGCAGTCGGAGTGATGAGTTGGAGGAGACCCCGACATGTTCAAGCTCGAGCACGTAGTCCTGGCCGTGGCGCTGGCCGCCGCCGGTGGTTGTGCGACTGCACCGATTCCCTACAAGGCCCCCGTGAGCGCGACCCCGCCGACTGGCCAGGTCATCGTCAATCAGGCCGTCAATCTGCTCGACTCGTCGGGCTCCGAAGAGACGCTCTTCCCCGACGCAAAGGCCGCGCTCGAGTCGATCGTCGGCGTGATGCCGAACGGCACCTACGACGCGGGCCACATCCACTTCGGCGGCTTCGAGCGCGAGGCGACCGGACTCGCGCCCTTCAACCGCTCGACCCTCGCCGCCGCCGCGAAGAACGCCGCCTGGCTCGAGGGCACGACGCCGATCGCGTCCGTGATCGAGAAGGACCTGACCGGCCTGATCGGCAGCGCGAAGGGCCGTGCCGCGGTCGTCCTGATCTCCGACGGCCGCGCGACGGACTACGCCGGTCGCGACGGCATGGGCGACGGCGCGGTCGCCGCGGCCCAGGCGCTGGCCCAGGGCCGGACCGGGGATACCTGCTTCCACACGATCCAGACGGGCGACGATCCGGCGGGCGCGGCGACGCTCCAGGCGATCGCGAACGTCTCGAAGTGCGGCAGCTTCCGAAGCGTCTCGAGCCTCGCGTCGGCCTCCGCGCTGCAGCAGTTCTCGCGCGACGTCTACCTCGGCGCCGGTCCGGCTCCGGCCCCGGCGCCCCTCGCGGCGGCCCCCGGCGACGCGGACGGCGACGGCGTGCTCGATCCGAACGACGCCTGCCCGAACACCCTCGCGGCCGCGCGCGTCGACGGCCGCGGCTGCTGGACCCTCCAGGGCCTGCGCTTCGCGGTGAACAGCGCCGAGATCGATCGTGGCTATACGACGATGCTCCACGAGGCGATCGACGTGCTGAAGGCGAACCCCGACGTCCGCATCAGCATCGACGGCCATACGGACTCCGACGGCTCGGATGCCTACAACCAGGGCCTCTCCGAGCGCCGCGCGGCGAGCGTGCTCGACTACTTCGTGACCGAGGGCGGCCTCGAGCGGGCCCGCTTCGTCTCGAAGGGCTACGGCGAGTCGCGGGCGGCAGTCGCCAACGACACGCGGGAGAACAAGGCCCTCAATCGCCGGGTCGAGCTCACGATCCTCGACTAGCGCGAGCGGGCTCGTCCCGATGAACGGCAGCCAGGGCCCGGAGATCGAAAGGTCTCCGGGCCCTCGCATTTCGAGGGGCCGCCCGGTCAGGTGTCAGGCGAGGGGATCGCCGAGCCAGATCGAAGGCGTCGTCTCGTGGCTCTGCTCGCCCGTCGACAGGTAGATCACGCCCTCGGCGACGGTGAGCGACCAGCGCAGCTGTCGCTCGGCCTCCGCCGCGAGCGCGTTCACGAAGGCGTCGTCGATGAAGGCGACCGACAGGTTCGCCGGCGGATTTTCGAGGGGCTCGAGCTCGGCCTTGCGCCAGCGCCAGCAGCCTTCGCCGAAGGCGAAGAGCGTCGCGCGCTCGGCGTGCCGCGCCGCCTTGACGAGCTTCTTCATCTCGGGCTGCCCGACCTCGATCCATTCGATCGCGCGGCCGTCCCCCGCGCGCGTCCAGAGATCGGGCTCGTCGGTCGCGGAGACGCCGCGGCCGAACTCGAGCCCGTCCGCATAGCGCAGGCCGTAGGCGAGCAATCGGACGAGGGCGCGGGCCAGGGTCTCCGAGGGATGTTGAGCGAGGGAGAGCGAGCGCTCCGCGTAGACGCCGCGGTCGACGTGCGAGAGCTCGAGATGGACCCGGTAGAGCGTTGCGCCACGTGCCATGCGGGCCTCAGGGTATCAGGTCGCCCGCGATCGACTTGCAGAGGACGCGCTCGATCTCGGCTGCGCTGCAGGTTTTCGGGTTGGTCTCGAGGGAGGGGTCGGCGAGGACCATCGGGACGAGGGCGGGAATCTGCTCGGGGGCGAGCAGGCCTTCGAGGGATTCGGGCAGGCCGAGTCGGCGGCGCAGGGCGAGGAACCATTCGAGCACGGCATCGAAGGCGTTGCGGTCGGAAGACCGGCCGGAAGGGCCGCGGACCCCGCCGAGCCCCGCGGTGCGCGTCCCGCCCGTCGCCTCCAGCTCGAGAGCCTGGGCCAGCCTCGGCATGCGGGCCTCGATCGCTTCGCGGTTGTGGACCATGACGTAGGGCTGGAAGATCGCGTTCGCCGTGCCGTGATGGAGGCCGGTCACGCCGCCCACCGGATGCGAGAGGGCGTGGATCAGGCCGAGTCCCTTCTGGAACGCGGTCGCGCCCATCGCGGCGGCCATCAGGAGATGGGTGCGGGCGGCGACGTCTCCGCCGTGCTCGAAGGCCCGCGGCAGGTTCGCCGCGATGAGGCGCATGCCTTCGAGGGCGATGCCGTCCGCCATCGGATGATAGGCGGGGGCACAATACGCCTCGAAGCAGTGCGCGAAGGCGTCGAGGCCCGTCGCCGCGGTGAGGCGCGGCGGCAGTCCCAGGGTCAGCTCCGGATCCGCGAGTACGAGCCGCGGCTGCAGGCGCGGATGGAAGACGATCTTCTTGGCGTGGTCGCTCGGATCGAGGATCACCGCCGCCCGCCCGACCTCGCTCCCGGTCCCCGCCGTCGTCGGGATCGCGATCACGGGCAGGATCCGGGCGCCGTCCGCCCGCTTCCAGTTCTCGCCGCGATCCTCGTAGTCGAGCACACCCCCCGGATTGCGCACGAGCAGCGCGATGCACTTGCCGACGTCGAGGGCCGAGCCGCCGCCGATGAGCACGCAGCCGTCCGCCGCGTGGGCCTTCGCCTCGGCGACGCCGGCCTCGACGTGGGCGACGGCGGGATTCGGGTCGATCGCCGAGAAGACCTTCGCCGCGAGGCCGGCCGCCGCGAGCCGCTCGAGAATCGCGGCGAAGAAGGGCAGGGCGGCGACCCCGGGATCCGTCACGACGAGCGGCCGCTCGATGCCGAGCTCACGGCAGCTCGCGGCGAGCTCGACGACGCGGCCGGCGCCGATCCGGTAGGTCGTCGGGTAGTTGAAGTTGCCGGAGATCGGGGGAGAGTCGGCCACGGGCGTCCTCGGAGGGTTCGCAGGCTCAGATCAGCTCGAAATAACGCGCGAGATCCCAGTCCGAGACGGCGCGGCGGAAGGCCTGGTCTTCCCAGCGCCGGGTCGCGACGAAATGATCGACGAAGGCGTCGCCGAAGGCGCGGCGCGCCAGCGCGGAGCGCTCGAGGCGCGTCGCGGCCTCCGCCAGCGTCGTCGGCAGGGCGAGCTCGGCGCGAGCGGCGGCCGCCTCCGGCGTCTCGTCCGTCGCCGCCGCGTAGGCGCTGCCCTCGACCGGTCTGCCGAGCTCGAGGCGCTCCTCGATGCCGGCGAGGCCCGAGGCGAGGGCCGCCGAGAGGGCGAGGTAGGGGTTCGCATCGGCGGGCGCGATCCTGTATTCGCTGCGCTGGCCTTCGGGGCCGGCGGGGATCACGCGGATCGCGGTCGTGCGGTTCTCGACGCCCCAGTTCGACGCGGTCGGGGCCCACATCCCCGGCACGAGGCGGCGATAGGCGTTGATCGTCGAGCAGACCAGCGAGAGCAGCTCGGGCAGGTAGCGGACCTGACCCGCCACGAATTGCCGCATCGTCTCGCTCATCTCGAAGGGCTTGCCCGGATCGTGGAAGAGATTGCGGCCCGTCTTCGGATCCGTCAGCGAGACGTGGATATGGCCGCTCTGGCCGGGGTAGTCGCTGCTCCACTTCGCCATGAAGGTCGCCATCTTCCCCGCGCGTTGTGCGGCGACCTTCGCGAAGGTCTTGAAGAGCGCGGCCTGGTCGGCAGCCTCGCGGCCCGGGGCGTGGCGGATCGCGGCCTCGAGGACGCCGGGGCCGGTCTCGGTATGCAGCCCTTCGAGGGCGCAGTCGAAGGCGGCCATGTCGTCGAGCAGCGCGTGATGGAACTCGGCGTGGACGGAGCTGCGCAGGATCGAGTAGCCGAACATGCCGGGCGTCGCGGGCTTCAGGTTGCGATAGCCCTTCTCGCGCACGCTCTCGGGCGTCTCGTCGAAGAGGAAGAACTCGTACTCGAAGGCCGCCTCGACGCCGAAGCCCAGCGCGCCGGCCCGATCGAGGGTCCGGCCGAGCAGGCTGCGCGGACACACGGCCTGGTAGTCGCCCGCGAAGCTCCCGACCAGCAGCAGCGTGTCCGCCTCCCACGGCAGGCGCCGCAGCGTCGAGAGGTCGAGGCGCACCGGCGCGTCGCGGTAGCCGGTGTGCCAGCCCGAGACCGTCGCCCCGTCGTAGAGCGCGTCGTGGAGATCCCAACCGAGCACGACGTCGCAGAAGCCGAAGCCCTTGTCGACGGCGGAGCGGAGCTTGCGGCGGTCGACGTATTTCCCGCGCATGACGCCGTCGACGTCGAAGACGCCGATCTTGAAGAAGCGGATGCCCTCGCGCTCGATCCACGCGTCGAGCTCGGCCAGGTTCCGCGGGCGGGGCGTCGTCGACATGCTGGCTCCTCTGGCCCCATTGCGGCGGCGGCGTGCGGTCGCGCAGGCGCGTCGGGGCGCCCCGGGGCGCGCCCCGGGCCGCTCAGCGCGGCTGCTCGCGCAGGTGGTAGCTCTTGGGCCGGGTCACGGATCGGAAGCCCAGCTTCGAAAGTGAACACCCGAAGCCCGAATCCTTGACCCCCGTCCAGGCGAGGCCCGGGTCGAGGTAGTCGCAGCGGTTCACGAAGACGGTCCCGGCCTCGACGTCGAGGGCGAGGGCCTCGCCCCGCTCGAGGTCGGCGGTCCAGATCGAGGCGGTGAGGCCGTAGGGCGAGTCGTTCATGAGGGCGAGCCCCTCGCTCTCGTTCGCGACCCGCATGATCCCGATCGCCGGGCCGAAGGTCTCCTCGCTCATGAGCGCCATCGAGTGGTCGACGCCGACCAGGACCTGGGGCGCCACATAGCAGCGCGAGCGGTCCGGCAGCGCGAAGTCCCGGTCGCCGACGAGCTGCTTCGCGCCGGCCGCGACGGCGGCGGCGACCTGAGCGCGGACGAAGTCCGCCGAGGCCACGTCGACCATCGGTCCGAGCGTCGTCTTCGGGTCCAGCGGATCGCCCATCACGTACTGTCGCGCGTGGGCGACGAAGGCCTCGACGAAGCGGTCGTAGAGTCGATCGACGACGTAGATGCGCTCGATCCCGCAGCAGCTCTGGCCCGCGTTGTAGAAGGCACCGTCGACCAGGTTCTCGGCGGCGAAGGCGACGTCGGCGTCCTCGAGCACGAGGGCCGGATCCTTGCCGCCGAGCTCCATGCCGGCGGCGATGAAGTTCTCCTGCGCGAGCGCGCGGTAGACCTCGTGGCCGCCGCGGACGGAGCCGGTGAACGAGACGTAGCCGAGGGCGCGGGAGCCGATCAGGCGCGCGGTCGCCGCATGGTCGATGGGCAGCGCCTGGACCAGGCCCTCGGGCGCGCCCGCCGCGAGGAAGGCCCGCTCGAGCTGCTCGGCGACGAGCGCCGTCTGCGAGGCGTGCTTCACGAGCACCGCATTGCCGGCCAGCACCGCCGGCACGATCACGTTCACCGCGATCGCGAGGGGATAGTTCCAGGCCGCGATGTCGAGGACGACGCCGACCGGCTCGTGGCGGATGAAGCGCCGGAAGCCCGCCTTCTTCGGCAGCACCTCGTCGGAAAGCGCCTCGGCGGCGATCGCGCAGAGATGCTCGGTCCGCTCGACCATCGTCCGCTCGAACTCCGCGCGGGACTGGGCGATCGGCTTGCCCATCATGCGCGTGATCGCGCTCGCGTTCTCGTCGAGGCGGGCGGCGTAGGCTCGGAGCATGCCGCGGCAGAGGGCGACGCGGGTCGCGAGATCGGTCTCGCGCCAGGCCCGCGCGGTCCCGCTCGCGAGCGCGAGGCGCCGGGCGATCTCGGCCTCGTCGAGCAGGTCGAAGGAGAAGGCGGGCTGACCGTCGATGGGGCTCGTGATCACGGGCATGAGGGCAGGGCGTTCTTTCGCAGGCGGGGGATCTCGGCGGCGGGAACCGGCCGGTCGGTCCGGTAGTTCTCGGCGAGGCAGACCGCGGCGTCGACCACGTTCTGCTGGAAGAGACGGCGCAGGAAGAGCGCGTCGAGCAGTCGGCCGACCGGGCCGAGGGGGAGGCGATAGAGGAGCGCCGTATGGATCTCGCAGCCCGGGCCCGGCGGGCCCGAGGCGCCGCCGCCGGTCGCGGGCTCCGCCGCGCGCGCGGGGCGGAACTCGTAGCGGAAATACGCCTCGGCGAAGGGGCGCGCCGGCTTGTCGCCCTTGTGGAGGCGCAGCGTCATGCCCCGGCCCTCGTCCCAGACGACGACGCTCTCGTTCATCGCGCCGAACTGCGAATGGGTCACGACCCGGCTCGCGCCGACGCCCTCCTGAGCCGTCGTCGTCACGACGCAGTCGGAGAGCCCGGGCACGTAGTCCTTCGCGCGGCGCAGGTCGCGCATCTTCTCCCAGCACGTCCCGATCGGGAGCGGGATCGCCGCTGCCCCGCGCACGGTCGTCGTCGCCATTCGAGGCCCCCTCCGACGCACGGATCCAGACGACCGGAATCGGCTCCGCCCGGGTCGGGTTGGCGCCATGTTGGCGGATCGTGCGGGGCGCGTCACCGCCCGCGCGCCGCTAGTGTCGTGCGGAGCAGGAAAGAGGAGAGGGCATGAGAGCCATCGTGTGTCGGGAGTTCGGTCCGCCGGAGAAGCTGGTGCTCGAGGAGCGGCCCGATCCGACGCCGGGGCCGGGGCAGCTCGTGATCGAAGCGCGGGCGGCGACGGTCACCTTTCCCGACGCGCTCATGATCGAGGACAAATACCAGTTCAAGGCGCCGCTCCCGTTCGTGCCGGGGGGCGAGGCGGCCGGGATCGTCTCGGCGCTCGGGCCGGGGGTCGAAGGCTTCGCCCTGGGCGAGCGCGTCATCGGCAATACGCTGCTCGTCGGGGGCTTCGCCGAGCAGGTCCTCGTCCAGGCCGCAGCGACCCGCAAGCTCCCCGCCGCCCTCGGCTACGCCGAGGCGACGGGCATCGGATACGCCTACGGCACCGGCCTCTACGGCCTGCGCTACCGCGGCCATCTCCAGCCCGGCGAGACGCTCCTCGTGCTCGGCGCCGCCGGCAACGTCGGCCTCGCCGCCGTCGAGCTCGGCAAGCTGATGGGCGCGCGCGTGATCGCCGCGGCGTCGTCGGCGGAGAAGCTCTCGGTCTGTCGCGATCGGGGAGCGGACGAGGGCATCGATTACTCGCGCGAGGACCTGAAGGCCCGGGCGAAGGAGCTGACCGGCGGCAAGGGCGTCGACGTGGTCTACGACTGCATCGGCGGCGACTACGCCGAGGCCGCATTGCGCTCGATTGCCTGGGAGGGTCGCCTGCTCGTGATCGGCTTCACCGCCGGCATCCCGAAGCTCCCCCTGAACCTGACGCTGCTGAAGGGCTGCCAGGTCGTCGGCGTCTTCTACGGGGCGATGGTCCAGCGCGACCCGGCCCTGCGGAAGAAGATCGATCTCGAGCTCGACGAGCTCGCCGCGGCGGGTCGGCTCCATCCCTACGTCTCGGGGCGTTATGCGCTGGCGGACGCGCCGAAGGCCCTGCGCGCGCTCCTCGATCGCAAGGTCACGGGCAAGGTCGTCGTCGAGCCGAATCGCTAGCCGTCCCGACGATCGACGCCAGACGAGCGAAAGCCGATGCCCGGCGGCGGCCGAGCGCGGCGCTCGGGGCGTGCTTCACGGATCGCTCGACTGTGCTTCGGGGCGTGGGGCGTGGCTTCAGCGCGTGGCTTCGGGCATCGCTTCGGGCGCGGCCGCGGCGCGCACGACCGGCTCGAGGGTCCGCCAGACGCGCTCGGCGATCAGCCCGTGGCCCTCGGCGGTCGGATGGATGCCGTCGGCCTGGTTGAGCTGTGGTCGCGCGACGACATCCTCGAGCACGAAGGGGACGAGCGCCGCCGCGAAGCGCTCGGCGAGGCGCGGGTAGACCGCGTCGAAGGCCGTCGCGTAGTCGCGCCCGAGATTGGGCGCCGCCCGCATCCCCTCGACCACGAAGCGCACGCCGGGATGGGCCGCACGCGTCCGCTCGAGGATCGCGGCGAGGTTCTGCTCGAGGGCCTCGGTCGATTGCCCCCGCAGCATGTCGTTCGCGCCGAGCTCCACCACGAGCACCGCGATCGGCAGCCGCAGGAGCCAGTCGAGGCGCCGCAGGCCGCCGGCCGAGGTATCCCCGCTGACGCCGGCATTGACGACGCGGTAGTCGAGGCCGGCGGCGTCGAGGCGGGCCTGGATCAGCGCGGGGTAGGCCTCGTCCTCGGGCAGGCCGTAGCCGGCGGTCAGGCTCGTGCCGAGGAAGACGATGGCGGGACGCTCGGCGGAGGCGTCTTCGCTCGGGGCGACCGCCGACTCGGCGGTCGCGGTCGACGTGGGCTCCGGAGCCGGCGTGGACGGCGCGACCGGCGCCACGGACGTCGACGCCGCTTCGGCGGCGGCCGGGGTCGTGGACTGCGGGTCGGAGCAGTGGACGGTCGCGAGCAGACACAGGATCCATGCAAGGGCCCCGAGCAGCGAGTAGTGTCTGCCGTGCCTCAACCCTGCGCGCCTCCGCCATCCCGATCGAGCCCGATGCCCGAAGCCGAACCGACTCCGAATCCGTCCGCGAGCCGCATCGTCGCGCGACACGTCGCCCAGCGCTACCGGCGCGCGGGCTCCCGCGATGACGGGCGCGAAGAGCTCGTCGTCCTCGACGGGGTCGATCTCGAGATCGAGGCCGGAGAGGTCGTCGTCATCCTGGGACCGTCTGGGAGCGGGAAGACGACGCTGCTCGGGCTGCTCGCGGGCCTCGACCGCCCGAGCGAGGGCGAAATCGAGCTCGCCGGGGTGGCCCTCGCCGGCCTCGACGAGGACGCGCGCGCCGCGCTGCGCGCCGCGCGCATCGGGTTCGTGTTCCAGGGCTTCCATCTGATCCCGACGCTGACGGCGCTCGAGAACGTGATGGTGCCCCTCGAGCTGCTGCCCGCGGCGCGCGCGGTCTCCCGGGACGAGGCCGAAACGACGGCCCGCGCGCTGCTCGCCCGGGTCGGCCTCGCCGAGCGCGTCGACCACTACCCCGCCCAGCTCTCCGGCGGCGAGCAGCAGCGCGTCGGGATCGCGCGCGCCTTCGCGAACCAGCCGGTCGTGCTCTTCGCCGACGAGCCGACGGGCAATCTCGACCGCGCGACCGGCGGCGAGATCGCCGACCTGCTCTTCGAGCTCAATCGCCAGCGCGGGACGACCCTCGTGATCGTGACCCACGACGAGGAGCTCGCGCGCCGGGCCCACCGCGTCGTCCGCCTCGCCGCGGGGCGCATCGCCGGGATCGAGCGGCCCGGGATCGAGCGCGCCGGGTGAGGCGGCGCTTCGTCGCGGCGATGATCCGGCGCGAGCTGCGCAGCGCGATGCGCCGGTTCGGGTTCTACGGGGCCTGCATGGCGATCGGGATCGCCGTCGTGCTGAGCCTCCACGCGCTGCGGGCGGCGGTGAACGACGCGGTCGAGCTGCGTTCGAAGGAGCTGCTCGGCGCAGATCTTCGGCTCGAGAGCCGCGACGTCTTCGGCCCCGAGGATGCGGCGCTGCTCGCGCCGATCGAGGCGCAGGCGATCGCGCCTCCGACGCAGGTGACGCGCATGGGCTCGATGGTGCTCGCGGAGCGCTCGGGCCGCAGCCGGCTCGTCGACCTGCTCGCGATCGACGGTCGCTATCCGATCTACGGGGCCGTCTGGACCGACCCGCCCCACGCCTTCGAGCAGTTCGGGACGCGGCCCCTCGGCGTCTTCGTCGATCAGAGCCTGATGATCCAGCTCGAGCTCGCGATCGGTGACCGGTTGCGGATCGGGAGCGAGTCGTTCGAGGTCGTGGCCGGCGTCGTCAAGGCACCGGGGCGCTTCGGCTTCCAGGCCGAGGTCGCGCCGCGCATCTTCCTGACGAAGCGGGACCTCGACCGGACCGGCCTGCTCACGCTCGGCAGCCTCGTGACCCACCTGCGTTATTTCGAGCTGCCCGACGGCGCAGCGAAGGCCTGGCACGAGGCGAACGAAGAGCGCCTCGACGAGGCGCGCATCCGCGCCCAGACCCTCGCGACCTATCAGGAGGAGCTCTCCGAGGCCTTCGGCAGCCTGACCCGCTACCTCGGCCTCGTGGGGCTCGCGGCGCTCCTGCTCGGGAGCATCGGGGTCGCGGCGGGCATGCGGGTCTTCGTACAGGAGAAGCTCGAGGCGGTCGCGCTGCTGCGCTCGATCGGCGCGACACCGCGGGACGTCGTCGCGATCCACGCGGGGCTCGCCGGCGTGCTCGGCCTCGCGGCGGGCATCCTCGGGATCGCCGTCTGCCTGCCGATCCTGGCGGTCGTCCCCGTATTGTTCCGCGGCCTGCTCCCCGTCGACGTGTCGCTCACCCTCGACCCGGCGGCGATCGCGACGGGGCTCGCCCTCGCGGTCTGGGCGACGCTGCTCTGCGCCCTCGGGCCGATCCTCGACCTCGCAGCGGTGGCCCCTTTGGCGGCGTTGCGCAGCGATTTCTCGGCGCCCGCCGAGCGGCGGCGCGCGGGTCGGGTCTGGATCCTGCTGCTCGTCGGCGCCTCGATCTTCGCGGCGGCGATCGGCCAGGCGGGGAGCCTGCGCGTCGGCGCGATCTTCGCCGCGGGGACGCTCGTCTGCGTCGGACTGCTCGCCGCCAGCGCCTGGGCGCTGATGCGGCTCCTGCGACGGCATCCGCCGCGGCGCTTCGCCTTCTGGGCGCGGCAGGGCATCGCGAATCTCGCCCGCCCCCGCAACCACACGCTGCCGACGACGATCGCGATCGGCTTCGCGCTCTTCGTGATCGGGACGGTCCACGGCGTCGAGCGCAACGTGCTCGCGGCGCTCGCGACCGACGCGCGGCCCGACCGGCCGAACGTCGTGCTCTTCGACGTGCAGAGCGATCAGGAGGCGGGGGTCGAGGCGCTCGTCGTGGCCCACGGCGCAAGGATCACCGACCGCGCCCCGATCGTCGCCGCGCGTCTCTCGGCCGTGGCCGGCCAGGAGCGCGCTCGCATCCTCGCCGACGAGTCGATCCCCCGCGACCGGCGCTGGGCCCTCCAGCGCGAGTACCAGCTGACCTATCACGATCGCCCGCGCGACACGGAGGAGGTCGTCGCCGGCGCGTGGTGGACCCCGGGCCAGGTCGACGCCGACGAGGAGCCCTATCCGATCTCGCTCGAGGCGGACCTCGCCGAATCCCTCGCCATCGGCGTCGGTGACCGGGTCCGCTGGCAGATCCAGGGGGTCGAGGTCGAGAGCGTCGTCGCGAACCTTCGCCACGTCGACTGGGGGCGCATGGCGACGAATTTCTTCGTCGTGTTTCCGACGGCGGCCCTCGCCTCGGCGCCCCAGAGCCGCGTCCTGCTCGCGCATCTCGCCGACGAGAAGGCGCGGGCGGCGCTCCAGCGCGAGGTGGTGCTCCAGTTCCCGAACGTCTCGGTCCTCGACGCGACGCTGATCCTGCGCTCCCTCGACTCGATGTTCGAGCAGATCGGCACCGCCGTCCGGATCCTCTCCCTCTTCACCCTCGCGACCGGCCTCGCGATCCTCGTCGCGGCCTCCCTCGCCGCGCGCCGGGAGCGCGTCCGGGAGGCCCTGTTAGTGCGGATCCTGGGCGGATCGCGGGCCCTGCTGCGACGGATCGCCCTGTCGGAGGCCGTCGCGCTCGCGGCGCTCGCGACGGTCGTCGGCCTCGTGCTCGCCCTGGCGGCGTCGGCGGGCCTCGTGGTCTTCGTCTTCGAGCTGCCCTTCGATCCGCCGCTGCTCGAGCTGGCCGGGATCGCCGGGGCGACCTTCCTCGTGACGGCGGGGGTCGGCGGGGCCCTGGCCGTCACCGCCCCGGATCGCTCGCCGATCGAGGGCCTGCGCGGCGAGGCCGGCTGAGGCGTTGCGCCTGCCGAGGTCCCACGCGGCGCGCTCCCCGATCGCGCGCCGCGGGTGCGGTTGCGCAGGCGCTGTTGATAGACTCGGGTCGCCTTCGCGCCCGTCGCGATCGCACGGAGTCGTGTTTGGCCCGAGACATCCGGGACATCTTCGAAGAGGCGAGACGTCGGCGGGTCTTCCAGACGACCGGCGTCTACGTCGTCGCGGTCTGGGGCCTGTCCCAGGGCGCCGTCGAGCTCGCCCCGGCCCTCGGCTTTTCGACGTCGGTCGTGCGCTGGATCCTGCTCGGCTCGGTCGTGTGCCTCCCACTGGTCGTCGCGCTGGCCTGGAAATTCGACGTGAGCCGGGAGGGGATCGTCCGCGATCCGGTCGATCAGCCGACCCTCGGCGCCTCGGAGCTCGGCACGCTCTCGACGATGCCGACGGCGATGGGCAGCGACGAGAGCGCCGGGGCGATCGTCGTGCGCTGGTCCGACGCGAGCGGCGGCGGAGCGGCGATCTTCCGGGAAGAGTTCTTCATCGGGCGCGGGGCCGAGTGCCGCGTCCGCTTCTACGACCCGCTGGTCTCGCGCAAGCACGCGCGGGTCTACCCGGACGATGGGATCTGGATGATCGAGGACCTGGGCTCCCGCAACGGGACCCAGCTCGACGCCCACCGGATCGAGAAGCCCATGGCGCTGGCCGAGGCCGCCATGCTGCGCATCAACGAGGCAGGGCCGACCCTGCGCCTCGAGCAGGTCGCCGCCGGTCCCGCCTATCGGGCGGCGTTGATCCAGATCGGCGACGGCAGCGCGGTGGCCCATGTCCGCGGGCCGGCGCTCGCGCCCGAGCGGCCCCGCGGCGTCGGACCCGGCCGGAGCTGAGGGCGTCGGGACCTCCAGCCCCGGGTCCGGCGAACCGATCGACCGACTCGGGACCGAAGGAGGAAACGAGACTTGACCCGCGTCGTCATCAAGGGCACCGGCCTCTTCACCCCGTCCGGCTCGATCACGAACGACGAGCTCGTCGAGTCGCTCTCGCTCGCGTCCGGGCGCTGGAACGAGGCCCACGCCGCCGAGATCGCCCGCGGCGAATGCGCCGCCCGGGACCTGCCTTCGGCGAAGTTCATCCTGCGCGCCTCCGGCGTGGGTCATCGCTACGTGATGGACAAACAGGGCGTCCTCGATCCGGCCCGCCAGCGCCCCCGGTTCCCGCGGCGGGACGAGGACGCGATCTCGATCCAGGCCGAGATCGCGCTCGCGGCGGCGAACGGGGCGCTCGAGGCGGCCGGCGTCGCGGGTCGCGACCTCGACGCGATCGTCGTCGGCTGCTCGAATCTCCAGCGCCCCTACCCGGCAGTCGCGATCGAGGTCCAGGCGGCCCTCGGCGCCGGCGGCTTCGCCTACGACATGAACGTCGCCTGCTCGTCGGCGACCTTCGCGATCCAGAACGTGGTCGACGCGCTCCGAAACGGCCACGCCCGACGCGCCCTCGTCCTGAACCCCGAGATCACCTCCGCCCATACGAACTTCGAGCTGCGCGAGTTCCACTTCATCTTCGGCGACGCCTGCACCGCGCTCGTGCTCGAGGCCGAGGAGGAGGGGAGCGGCAGCGGCGAAGCCTGGGAGATCCTCGACACGCGGCTCGTGACCCGCTTCTCGAACAACATCCGCAACGACGCGGGCTTTCTCAATCGCTGCGAGGAGCCGCCGCGGGCGCCCCACGAGCTGCTCTTCCGTCAGCACGGGCGGCAGGTGGCGAGCGAGGTCTGCCCGATGGTGGCGGAGCATCTGCGCCGGCATCTCGCGGACGCGGGGATCCCGGTCGAGCGGGTCCGCCGGCTCTGGCTCCACCAGGCGAATCTCAACATGAATCGCACGATCGCGAAGACGCTGCTCGGTCGCGAAGTCCTGCCCGAGGAGGCGCCGGTCATCCTCGACGAGTATGCGAATACGAGCTCGGCCGGCTCGGTGATCGCCTTCCACAAGCATCGCGACGGACTCCGCGCGGGGGACCACGCGGTGCTCTGCTCCTTCGGCGCGGGCTATTCGATCGGGAGCGTGCTGCTGCGCAAGCTCCGGGACTGAAGCGCGGCGGAGACGCGGATCGCGAGCGCCGCGACGAGCAGCGCGAGGCCGGGCCACCAGGCGCGATCGACGGCGACACGCCCGGCGTAGGTCACGGCAAAGATCACGAAGAGATAGGTCTGTCCCGTGCGGTGGAGCGCGCGCCAGGCCCCTGCGCCCAAGCGCTGCTGGGCGGCGTCGTTCGAGGTCGCGGCCATCGCGAGCACGAAGAGGAATCCGACGGCGCCGCCCACGAAGTTGAAGTCCGGCACGAGGATCTCGCGCGCGTGGCGCGCGTAGAGCAGGATCGTCGCGCCGTGGACGAGCTGCGCGGTCGCGAAGGCGAGGCCGAGGGCGCGCCGCCGCGCGAGCAGCGCGCGGGAGAGCGGGCCGGGCCAGAGGCGCGCGATCGACGAGGCGAGGAAGGCTGCGAGGAAGAGCGGGAACGCGACCTGCGCCGTATGCCGGGTCGCCATCCGCCAGCCGAGGGCGGCGGTGCCGTTCAGGGCGAGGCTGCCGAGCAGGACGCCGAGCGAGAGCGCGAAGGCGCAGGCGACCGCGCGCCGGGGCCGATTGGCCCAGGCGAGCCAGAGGGGGTAGGCGCGGACGGTCGGTGCGTCCTCCACGGAGCCTCCTGCCGCGGCGGGGCGGCGGACGACGGGATAGCCGGAGGACCGGCTCCAATCAAGCTCGGCGATCGGATATGTTCCGCCGCCGATGTCCCGCGCCCGAACTCCCCACTGGCGATCGACGAGCTTCCGACGCCTGGCGGGCGTCGCGGGTCTCGCGCTCGCCCTCGTTCCCCTGCTCGGCGCCGATGGCTCGGCGCCTCCGGCGGCGAGCGCGGCGCCGCCTGCGGTCCTCTCCTTCCGCGCGCCGGGGCAGGCGCCGGTCTCCCTCGATCTCGCGGCGCTGCGCCAGGCCTGCACCGAGCAGGCGATCCGCGTCGACGACCCCTATCACGCGCGCCGCATGCACTATCGCGCGCTGCCGCTTCGCTGCGTGCTCGACCGGGGCTTCGCGGCCCGCGGTGGAGCGGCTTCCCTGACGGCGCAGAGCGTCCTGCTGCGTGCACGCGACGGCTATACGCGGCCCGCCGCCGGCGGCGAGCTCGCCGATCCCCACGCGTTTCTCGCCTTCGGCGAGGTCGGGCTCGACGACGGGGGGAGCGCGGCCCCGCGCTTCTCGCCGATCGATCGGCGGGCGATCGATCCCGCGCCCTTCTATCTCGTCTGGACGGACGTCGCCCGCGGCGATCCCCACGCCCATCCCTGGCCCTATCAGCTCGTCACGATCGAGGTCGCGCGCTTCGAAGAGGCCTTTCCGCATACGGTGCCCCGCGATCTCGCGAAGTCCGATCCGGGCTGGCGGGGCTATGCGCTCTTCCAGGCGAATTGCAGCGCCTGCCACGCGATCAACGGCGAGGGCGGCAAGGTCGGCCCCGATCTGAACGTCCCACGCAGCATCGTCGAGTACCGCCCGATCCCGCAGATCCGCGCCTACGTCCGCGATCCGCAGGCGACGCGCTACACGAGCATGCCGGCTCATCCGGGCCTCGGCGACGCGGATCTCGACGCGCTGATCGCCTACTTCGAGGCGATGAGCCGTCGCAAGCACGATCCCCGGGCCGGAGCCGGCTCGTGAACGCGCCCCGGAACGAACGACCGCTGCGCAGCGCCGTACTCCACCTCGGCGAGCGCCGCCTCGCGACCCGCCACGGCGAGTTCGACCTCCACCTCTTCCGCGATCTCGCGCAAGCGCGCATCGCGATGGTGCTCGCCCGCGGCGACATCGACGGACCCGAGCCGCTGCTCGCCCGCGTCCACTCCTCGTGTCTCACGAGCGAGTGTCTCGGGGGCTGCGATTGCGACTGCGCCGAGCAGCTCGATCGGGCTCTCGCGCGAATCGACGAGGCCGGGCGCGGGGTGCTCGTCTACCTGATGCAGGAGGGCCGCGGGGCCGGGCTCTCGGCGAAGGCCCGCGACCGGATGCTGGTCCAGGCGAGCGGCAATCGGATCACGACCTTCGATGCCTACGCGGAGATGGGCCTGCCCGCGGACCTGCGCCGCTACGACGCCGTCGCGTCGATCTTCGCGATGCTCGGGGTGTGCGGGCCGCTGCGGCTGCTCACGAACAACCCCGAAAAGGTCGCGGCGGTCGCCCGCGCGCTCGAAAGCGAGAAGATCGAGGTCGAGGCGGCGTTGCCGGTCGCGGGGGACGACTCGCCCTGGAATCGCGACTATCTCCGCGCCAAGCGGATCTCGGGCCATGCCCTCACCCGCGCCGATCGCACGCCCGGCGCGCGGCCGCCGGAGCGTGTCGTCGCCTTCGAGCCGGTCGAGCTCGCCGGCGATCCCGCGCGCCTGGTGACGGCTTCGTATTTCCTCCCGGTCGCGCTCTCGGGCGAGGTCCACTGGCTGCGCACGAGCGTGCTCGTCGATCGGGCCTCGGGCCGCGAGTCGATCGTGCTCTCCCGCGGCGCGTGGCGCGGGCCCGAGGCGATGGCGCGCCCGGATCCGTCGCAGGCGATCGCGCTCTCGTTGCTCGACCGCCTGCCGGTCGTCTCGGCGCCGGGGCGCGAGGCGCTCGCCCACGCGCTGCAGGCGCTCGTGGCGACGGGCGCGGGCTGCGTCGGCGTCGCGTGGGACGAGACGGCGGCGCCGGCGGAGTCGGCGACCCGCTCGGGCACGCCGCGATCCGATGCCGCCTGCTGACACGGCGGCCCGGGGCCGCGCCCTGCTCGCCGAACGGATGGCCGCGACACCCGATCGCGTCGCCGCCGTCCCCGACCGCCTGCCCGAGCTGCTCACGCGCCCGACACGACTCCCGCGCGCACTGATCACGACCGGGATCGGGACCTCCGAGGGCCACGCGCGCCACCTCGCCGAGCTCGCCGCCCGCCGCTTCGGTTGGCCCGCGCGCTTCGCTTCGACGGGCTCGCTCGCCGAGGGGCCACCGCCCGGCGCCGAGCGCGATTGGCTCGTCGTCTTCTCCCAGGGGCTCAGCGCCAATGCCCGTCACGCGCTGCGCCACGTCGAGGCCTATCGCGGCGTCGTCCTCGTGACGGGCCTCTCGCCGGACGATCCCGATCCGGCGGCGGTCTCCGTCGAGAAGCGGGCCTGGCTCGCGGCCCTCGAGCGCCGCGGCGTCGTGCGCATCGAGCTCGGCTGCGGGCCCGAGTACGGGGCGCTGCTGCGCGTGATGGGCGCGCGGGTCGGTTATGCGGTGGCCTGGAGTCTCCTGCGCACGCTCGCGCACCGCCGACTCGAGGACCCCTCGACGCTCGCGATCGAGCGACCGGCGCTGCTGTGCGCCCAACGCGCGGCCGTCGACGAGGCCGACCGCGTCCTGCCGCGGCACGAGCGCGTCGCGGCGTTCTTCGCGCCGGAGCGCACGCTGCTCCTCGTCGGCGAGGCCGGCGCCCTCGAGCTCGTCGACCACCTCGCGCTGAAGCTCGCCGAAGGCATGCTGCGCCCCCAGCCGCGAGCCATCGACGTCCTCCACTTCGCCCACGGCCCGCTCCAGAGCCTCGCCCGCACCCCCGTCTCGATCCTCTATCTGCAGCCCGGCCCTCCGCGCGCCGCCGGCGACGACTCGCCCTGGCTCGCGCGCCTCGCCGCGACCCTCGATCCCGCGCTCCACGATCTGCGCGCGGTGCGGACCGCCCTGCCGATGCCCTTCGCCGCCATCGAGCTCGAGGCGATCTTCGACGCCTGGATCCTGCGCCACCAGGACGAGACGGGCCTCGACCTCGTCGCCTGGCCCGGCGCCGAGCGCGAGCGGGCGCTCTACGACGCCGGTCCACCGCTGGAGGCGGCTCCGGTCCCGCCCGTCGGCATCGACGACGCGCGCCCTTCTTCTGCGGCGCTGCTCGATCCCGCGGCGCATCCGATCCGCCTCGAGCAGGCGACCTGGCCCGAGCTCGAGCGGACGCTCGAAGCCGGTCACCGGACGGCGATCGTGGCCCTCGGCTCCATCGAGCAGCACGGCCCCCACCTTCCCCTCGCGACGGATCGCTGGATCGCCGACGCGCTCGCGTGTCGGCTCGCCGCGCGCGTCGGCGACGCCGTCGCGCTGCCGGCGCTGCCCTTCGGTTGCGCGAGCGAGCATCTCGACTTCCCGGGCACGCTCCATATCGAGCCTGCGACCCTCGAGGCGTGTCTCCGCGATCTGCTGGCTTCGCTCGCGCGCCACGGCTTCGCGCGCGCCTTCCTGTTCACCGCCCACGGCGGCAATCACGACGCCCTGCGCGCGATGGGCCCCCGGCTCGCCGAGGGCGCCCGGCCCCTCGTCCTCGCGCTGGGCGACGGCCTCGACGTCGGCCGCCTGCAGGAGGCCGTCGTCGCGGCCCACGGCCTCGCGCCCCGCGCCGCGGGGCCCCACGCCGGGGAGTACGAGACGAGCGTCGTCGCGTGGCTGCGGCCGGGGGCAGTGCGCGGCGAAGCGCTCGCGTCCGGTCCGCTCGTCGTCGCCGGGAGCGGCTCGGAGCTCTTCCATCCGAGCCTGCGTCCGAACGCGCCCGAAGGCGTGCTCGGCGATCCGACGCGGGCGACGGGCGGGCGGGGCGAGGCCTATCTCGAGGCCTGGGTCGACGCGCTCGAGCGCGCCTATCGCGGCGCCTTCGCGTCCGTCGCCGAGAAGAACCGGAACGACACGAAGGGCACCCAGAAGGCGTAGTAGAGCTGGTTCGGGACCATCCGGATCGCCCAGCCGAGATCGAGCTCCGCCCCGACGATCAACACGTCGGCGGCGAGCCAGAGGGCATAGTAGGCGGCGCTGTAGCCGAAGAGCGCCTCGAGGAAGGCCCGGCCGGGCCCCGTGACACCGGCGCGCGAGAGCCCCCGACGAACGGCTACGACGCAGAGCAGGAGGAAGCCCGCCTCGTAGATCATCCAGAGCCATTGGCCGTGGGCTTCCGGCGCGAAGGCGCGCAGCGTCGCGTAGAGGATCCCGGTCCCGACGGGCACGATCGCCGTCGCCGCGGCGGCGCGCGCGAGGGTCGAGGCGAAGGGAAGCTCCGGCCGCGCGACGGCGAAGGCGACGAGCAGGACGCGCAGGTCGCCCAGATAGACGAAGAAGAAGGGCACGAGGGTCGCGGCGGCGGTGCCGCGCAGGCTCTCGCTCGCGACGAGCGGTCCCGTCGCGATCGGATCGAGCATCGTCAGGGCGGCGAAGACGAGGCTCGCCCGGGCGACGAAGCGCGCGGCGCCCGGGACGACGGCGCGGGCGGCATCCGCGGGCGAGGCGAGGCGATAGGCGAGGAACGCGAGCGGGACGACGAGCAGCGAATAGAGGTTCTGCAGCTCGCTGTAGTAGGCGTCGTGCCATGAGAAGGGCGTCATCGCGCGATCCGTGCGTCGAGTCGGGCGAAGAATCGCGTGCGGTCGAGCAGGGGGTTCAGCCAGCCGGAGGTCACGCAGTAGGCACGATCATGGTCGCCGCGGTGGTGGAGCGCGTGGCGCCGCGGCGTCAGGATCAGGCCGCGGGACTGCAGCCAGCGCGCGATCCGCGGCGGGTGGCTCGCGTGGGCCCAGCCATGGAAGAGATTGGTCGCGACCGCGGCGAGGGTGCCGGCGAGGGCGACGCTCAGGGCGAAGGCCGCGAGCGCCGACTGCGGCGGCCGGGCCAGCAGCAGCGCCGCCGTCGCCGGGATCGCGACGAGGGCGTTGTTGCCGAGCACCTCGAAGAAGTCGTGGCGCGTGATCGAGAGCGGATCGTCGTGGTGGGCGCGGAAGGGCTCGATCAGGAGCTTCCCGATGAAGGGCGTCGCGGGGTCGAAGTGGCGATCGGCGATCCAGTGGACCGTGCCGGCGACGAAATCCGCGAGCAGGTAGCCCGCGACGACGCCGGCGAGATTCACCGCGGCGAAGTCCGGCTCGACGAGACCCGTTCGCAGGCGCACGGCGGCGATCGACCAGAGCGCTGCGAAGCCCGATACCGCCGCGCGGTCGAGCCAGCGCCTGGAGGCCGGCCGGGCGTTCGTGTGCGCGCCTCCTTCGAGTCGGCGCATCTCGGTCGGGCGCGCTTCGATCGCGTGCAGGGGCAGGCTCAAGCGATTCTCCCGGGCGGGAAGACCTTCGCAGTGTGCCCCAGAACGGGCCGGGGGGCCCTCCTCGCGGTGGGCCCCCCGGCGTTCTCGATCTCGTATTCATGCGTGCTTCGTCGTCCGCTCGCGGCTTGCGATTCGATCTCGCTAGTCGTCCCAGCCGCCGTGGCGACCGTGGCCGCGATGACCGCGGCCGGAGTGGCCGTGGTGGCGACGTCCGTGGCCGTGGTGGCCACCGTAGTAGCCTCCGTGGCCACAGCCCGCGGCGTGGACGTGCCGCACGACGACCGGCGCCGGGTAGTACACGTGCTCCACCACCGGCGGCGGCGGGTAGTACACGTGCTGCACCACCGGGACCGCGACCGGGACGGGCGCCGGAAAGCGTCCGCTCAGGTGGTCGACGACGGCCGCGGTGCGGTAGTCGCCGGCGATCGTGGCTGCGAGCCCGATCACCCCGAGATGCGTGTCCACGATCCGCGCCGGGATCGACGCGCGGGGATCCCAATAATCCCCGCGCCCGCCCGCCGCCGCGGCACCCGCCGCGAGGAAGGCCAACATCGAAAGAGCCAGAACCGATCCGCGCTGCCCGAGCTTCCGATTCATCGACTGCACAGTGGCTACCTCCCAATGAGCGGTCTGAACGACCGTTCGTGCAGCGTTGGACGGTGGACGGGGGGCGTGGTTCCGGAACTCGAGTCAGGAACCGAAGCGCGTGGGCGCGGTTCAGCGCGTCGCCAGCGGGGATCGGCAGTCGGGCGGCAAGTGGGCGGGCGGTCTGGCGTGCCGGGGACGGCGCAGCGGCAAAGCGGCGTGGCGTGCGGCGTCAGGCCGGAGCGATCACGAGGGTCCCGTTGTGGCCGCCGAAGCCGAAGGAGTTCGAGAGCGCGGGTCCCGGCTTCCATTCGCGCGGCCCGCCCATCACGACGTCGATCTTCGGCAGCTCGGGATCGAAGTTCTCGAGGCCGTCGGTCGGCGGAATCAGGCGATGGCGCATGCTGAGGACGACGGATACCGCCTCGATCGCGCCGGCCGCTCCGAGCGAGTGGCCGGTCACGCCCTTGATCGACGTGACGACGGGGCCGGGGGTGCCGAAGAGCTGGGCGATGCCGAGGGCCTCGCCTTCGTCGTTGAGCGCCGTGCTGGTGCCGTGGGCGTTGATGTGGGCGATGTCGCGGGGCGTGAGGCGCGCATCCTCGAGGGCACGGCGCATGCAGCGATAGGCGCCGATGCCGCCGGGCGCGGGGGCCGTGATGTGGTGGCCGTCGGCCAGGCTCGCGGAGCCCAGGACCTCGCCGAGGATCGTCGCACCTCGGGCCTTCGCCGCCTCCCACTCCTCCAGCACGAAGATGCCCGAGCCCTCGGCGATCACGAAGCCGTCGCGTGCCGAATCGAAGGGGCGCGAGCGGCCCGAGGCGGAGAGCGCCTTCATGTTCGCGAAGCTCGCGATCGAGACCTCCGTCATCGCCGCCTCGGAGGCGCCGGCGATCACGGCGTCGCAGATCCCCCACTGGATCCAGCGCGTCGCCTGACCGATCGCGTGGGTGCCCGTCGCGCAGGCGGTCGCCACCGTCTCGCAGGGACCCTGGAAGCCCCATCGGATCGAGATCGCGGCCGCGGCGGCGTTGGCCATCATCATCGGGACGGTGAACGGGGAGACGCGCCGGCTGCCCTTCTCGATCAGGACCTTCGTCTGCTCTTCGTGGACGTCGGCGCCACCGATCCCGGTCCCGACGAGGACGCCTGTGCGCTCGGGCGAGGCCGTGAGCGTCCCGGCCTGGGCGAGCGCCTCCCGGGCCGAGGCCATCGCGAACTGCTCGAAGCGATCCGCGCGGCGGATCGCCTTCGGGTCCTCGTAGGCGAGGGTCGGATCGAAATCGTGGACGCGGCGCTCGCCCGTCGTCTGCGGACGCAGGAGCCCCTGCCAGAACGCGTCCTGACCGACGCCGACCGGCGAGACGACGCCGAGACCCGTGATCGCAACACGCCGCATGCATGACCTCCAGACCGCGATGAACGGCACGCTGACCTGCGCGGGCGCACACTTCGGGGCCGCCCGTCAGGCGGGTCGCCCGGAGCGGGCCACCGGCCTTCGCGTGCGGCGCAGATGTACCACACGCCGCCCCGCTCGGCCCCGAGCCGCGCTCGACCGGCCGGACCACGATCGCCCGCATCCCGTTCGGTACCGGCGAGCGGGCTGCCTACCAGAGGCTGATCGGCGACTTGCCGCGCACGCGCATGTGGCGCTCGCGGTCGCCGCGCCGACGGCGGCGCATGCGGGTCTGCAGCGCGTCGCGCCGCTTCTCGAGGGCCTCGGGCGTCTCGGCGGCGGCGCGCTTGCGCTCGGCGCGGAACGCGACGAAGGCGTCGTAGGCCTCGATCTCGTGGCGCAGGTCCTGGACGACGAGCCTCGACGATGACCGCGTCGTCGAGGTAGCCGAGGCCCGGAACCTTGTCCGGAATCAAATCGTCGGGATCCGCGAAGTAGGCGAGCGCATTGAGCACGCGCTTGCGATCCGAGCCCTCGAGCCGCCACTGCGTGTCGCGCAGCATCTCGATCAGCTTGTGGAGCTGCTCGATGCGGGTCCGGATGAACTCCGGCGCGTCCGCCTTTCGGACCTCCTCGAGCAGCGTCTCGGCCTCGCGCAGGACGATCTCTTCGTTGGCCGCGTTGTCGCCCTGGCGAACCTTCTGAAGGAGCTGACGGAAGTACTTGAGATCCTTGTCGGAGAGCTCGAAGGTGATTTTCATGTCGAGCAGTCTAACCAAAAATGTTTTGCGCGAGCGACAAAAAAATCCCGTCTTCGTCGATCAGCGGGCCCCGCGCGACATCATCATCAGCTGGTCGACGATCCGGGACCCCTCCGGCGGCGCCCCGAGTTGGCGGGAGAGCTCGAGGGAGGCCTTGACCAGATAGGGGCGCGGCCGGCCGTTGATCACGACCTGGGTCAGCGCCGCCCAGGCGATCGCCGGATCCCCGGCGACGTAGCCCGCCTTCGCGCGCAGGAAGTAGTGGTCCGGCGTGCGCTCGCGGGTCAGCAGCTGATCGATGATCCCGATCGCGGCCTTGCCCTCGACGGGGTCCTGTCCCTCCACGCGCCAGGCGACGCGGGCGCGGACCGCCGAGCCGAAGGTCAGATCGCCGGGCTCGATCTTCGCGAGCTCGCCGTCGAGGGCGGACAGCCCCTTCCAGTCCTGTGCGCGGAACAGCTCATTGGCCTGGACGAGGGCCGTCTGGGTCGGCGTCAGCGTGGCGGGGTCGAGCTCCTTGCCGGCGAGCGTCGCGACCATGCCCTGTCGGGCATCCTCGAGCGTCGGATCTTCGACGAGGGCCCGGCGGAACATCGCCTGGGCCCGGGCGAGGGGGCCGCCGTCGAACATCATCCAGGCCTCGGCCGTCAGGCGCTGGGCCTTCGGCAGCGTGCGGGCCAGCTTGTGGGCACGGCGCATCTCGCCGTTCCAGCTCATGCGGCGGAGCACGGCGACGGCATCGACCTCGGCGAGGCGCTCGGGCGTGAAGACCTCCGCCGCCTCGAGGCTCGCGTCGAAGTCGTCGCGGTTCATGTGGCGGTCGGCGGCGGGCAGGCGCGTGGTCGCGAGCCGGTTGTGGTCGTCGGTGTTGATCGGCCGACCCTCGGCCAGCTTCCTCACGCCGTCGCTGTCGAGCGTCCAGCTCGCGTAGAAATCCTCGACGCGATGGATGCCGTAGCGCCCGAAGCTCTCGGGGGCCGCGGCCAGCGCGCGCGGGCCCGACTCGCGCAGATCGAGCGGCTGGTCGGAGGCCATGAACACCATCGCCGCCGGCACGGGGCGATAGACGTGGACGTACGGAAAGACGTCGGACATCGCCGCCATCAGGCTGCCGAAGAGCTCGACGTTCACGAAGCCCGCGCCGATCCACTGCACGAAGATGCCGCCCGGGACGAGCTTCGAGTGGACGAGCTCGAAGAAGTCGCGGGTATACAGATGCGACGCGCCCGAGGTCCAGGGATGGGAGGGCTGCGAGACGATCGCGTCGTAATGCTTCTCGGACAGATTCATCGCACCGCGGGCGTCCCCGATGCGCAGGTGGACGCGCGCTTCGTCGAGGGGCTGGAGCTCGCGCGGGATCAGCCGGTTCGCCTTGACGACCTCTTCCTCGAGCTCGATCACGTCGATCGATTCCACGCTCGACGCCGTCGCTTCGAGCGTCTTCGAGCCCCCGAGGCCGATGATCAGCATCTGCTTCGTCTCGGGGCGTGCCGCGGTCGGGAGCAGCGAGAGCCAGGCGGTCTCGTTGAAGCGCAGGTCCGGGACCTCGCGGCGCTCGACGCCGGACTCCGGCAGGCCGTTGGTCAGGATCCGCCAGCCCTCGGAGTGCTCGACGACGGTCACGGTCGCCGAGCGGCCGACGCCGAGATAGAAGAGCTCGCCCATCGTCCGCCCGCCGGCGATCGCCGAGTGGAGCAGCAGATTGATCGGCAGAGGCAGGCCGACGACGGCGACCCCCGCGATCGCGAGGGCGGCGATGCCCGCGAGGATCGGCCGCCGCGGCGTCGTGCCGAGGGCGGTCGCGAGGGCGAGCACGAGGCTCGTCGCGATGCCGACGAGGGCGGTGCCCTCGAGGCCGAGCATCGGCAGCAGGAAGAAGCCCGCGCCGATCGAGCCGACGATCGAGCCGACCGTATTCCAGGCATAGACGCGGCCCGAGATCGAGGCGGCCTCGTCGGCGTCCTTCGCGAGCAGGCGCACGCCGAACGGGAAGGTCGCGCCGATGCAGAGCGTGACCGGCAGCAGGATCAGGCCGGCGGCGGCGGCGCCCTTCGCCGGAGTCGCCGCGGAGGCGCCGACGTAGTTCGTCAGCTCCGGCAGCCGGTCCGCGGCGCGGAACGCGACCCAGGCGAGCACACCCGAGCCGATCTGCGAGAGCGCGAAGCCGACGGCCGCCGCGTTGCGCGTCTTCGCGAAGCGCGAGGCGATCGCGCTGCCGAGCGCGATGCCGAGCAGGAAGCTCGACAGCATCGAGGCGAAGGCCGCCGTGCTGCCGCCGAGGACCTGGCCGAGCAGGCGCGTCCAGAGCACTTCGTAGAGGAAGGAGACCGCGCCCGAGAGCAGCATCGCGGGCAGGATCCAGTGGAAGCGGCCGCGATCGGCGCCGCCCGCGGTCGTGTCGGGGGGCATGCCCGCGAGGCCCCGGGCCAGGGCCGCGGCGGCGAGGAAGACGACGGCGTTGCCAGCGATCCCGATGTAGACGGTGTGGCGCAGGCCCAAGGCCGGGAGCAGCACGAAGGCCGCGACGAGCGTGCCGGCGATCGCGCCGAAGGTGTTCACCGCGTAGAGGATCCCGATCCGCGGCCCGACCTGGGAATCCTCGTGCACCGCATAACGCGCGAGCAGCGGCAGCGTCGCGCCCATCAGCGCCGTGCACGGCACCAGCACGACGAACGAGCCCACGAGATGGAAGAGCGCCGTCGAGAGCCCCATCGACTCGGGCAACGCGTCGAGCCCGCCGGCCACCCCGAGATAGGCGGACTGCACGCCGCGGATCATGAACGGCACGGCGAGCGCGCCGAAGGCGATGCCGAGCTCGAGCAGACCGTAGGCGAGCACCGGCCGCGCGAGGCGTCCCACGAAGCGTGCCGCCGCCGCCGCGCCGAGGGCGAGACCGCCCATGTAGGCGGCCAGCACCGCGACGACCGCGAGCTCCGAGGTCCCGAACAGGAACGCGAACTCCCGCGTCCAGGCCGTCTGATAGAGCAACGCGGCGAAGCCCGAGACGAAGAAGCAGACCAGAAGAAGGAGGAAGCGGAGGTCCATGGAGGCTGCTTGACCCTGTGCGCGCGGCGCGGGCGCCGCGCCGCCGTTGGTGGAGGCCGGAGGAAGACCGGCTCTCCCTGGAGTGGCCCGGTCGGAGCAGCGGGTTGTTTAGCGCGACGGCGGCTCGAATGCGCCCGGGGGAATGCGAATTGCGGGTCGGCTGCGGGCCCGGATCGATGCCTGATCGACAACCCGATCGACAGCCGGCCGAAGCTCGGAAGAGGTTCACGGGCGCTGTGTCGGGGAACGCTGCGCGGGGCCCCGTGCGGGGCCCCTTCGACTCAAGAGACTTGCCGCGGCGTTGCCGGAGTCGGCGACGTCTTCGACTCCGGCAAGGCCGCGGCCTCGATCGTGGCCCGGGTCGCAGCGTCGGTGAGCCACACGAGCCGCATGCTGCGGGGCCCGTGTGCCCCGAGCACGAGGGCCTGCTCGATGTCGGCGGTCTTCGACGGACCGCAGAGGAACCAGCCGAAGGCGAGCGCGCCGAGGTCGATCCGCTCGTAGGCGCGGTGGAGATTCGCGACGAGCGCGTCGCCTTCGATCACGACCACGAGATGTTCGGCGAGCAGCGCCGCGCGCCGCTCGAGCGGATGGCGCGGCACGTGCCAGACCGCGCCGTTCTCGACGACGGCGAATTCGCCGCGCAGCACGCACAGGTCGAGGGCCGTGAAGGGCGCGTCCCCGGGCGCGAGCCGGCCGCTTCCGCGGCTCGCGACGGCGGGCAGGGCCGAATGGATCGAGGGGCCGTCGGTCGGGCCCGTTCCCGCCGCGAGCTCGACGGGCCACTCGATCCGTGACACCCAGTCGTCGGGCGGGACGACGTCGAGCCGCCCGCCCGCCGCCTCGACGCGGGCGCGCAGCACGCCGACGGGGTCCGCCGGCATCGGCGGGATCTCGAAGCGCTGCGTACGCGGGGCGAAGGCGGGACGCGTCGCGGCGAGCGAGGCGAGGATGGCGTCGCGTGCGCTCGTCATCGCTATTCCTTTCCGGTCGTCCGCGCGCGCCGCCACTGCGCACGGAAGCTCTCCGACGGAATCGGTGGCAGCGCGCGCTGTCGCGTCCACGGTCCGGCGAGCATCTCGACGAGGCGCGTCGGCAGCTCGCGCGCGAGCTGGCGGCCGAGGGCCGTGGTGAATCGATAGAGCCGCGGGCGGACGAAGAGCGCCGCGGCGAGGTCGAAGGCGAGTCGCCGTCGTCGCGGATGGAGCCCCGCCTCGGCGAGCACGCTGCGAAACGCGAGCAGCTGGCGATGCAGCGGGATCTTCACGGGGCAGACCTCGCTGCACGAGCCGCAGAGCGTGCACGCGTGGGGCAGCTCGACGTGGGTCGCCGGATCCCGGGCCGGCTCGAGCACCGAGCCGATCGGCCCCGGGATGACCGCGCCGTAGCTGTGGCCCCCGCTGCGCCGGTAGACCGGGCAGGTGTTCAGGCAGGCGCCGCAGCGGATGCAGGCGAGCGCTTCGCGAAATTCCGGCCGCGCGAGCAGGCGGCTGCGGCCGTTGTCGACGATCACGACGTGGAGCTCGCTCTCGGGCTCGCCGCTCCCGCTCCGGCGCGGGCCGCGGAAATGCGAGGTGTAGGCCGAGATCGCCTGGCCCGTCGCCGAGCGGGCGAGCAGGCGCAGGAAGACGCCGAGGTCGCGCGGCTCGGGGACGATCTTCTCGAGGCCGACGCTCGCGATGTGGAGCGGCGGGAGCGCGGTGCCGAGGTCGACGTTGCCCTCGTTGCTGACGACGACGAGCGAGCCCGTCCCGGCGACGGCGAAGTTGACGCCGGTGAGTCCCGCCTGGGCGGCGAGGAAGCGGGCGCGCAGGTCGGCGCGGGCGATCGCGGTCAGCGCGTCGGGATCGTCGAGGCCCGGGGCGAGCCCATGTGGCGCGCGAAGGTCTCGCCGACCTCCGCGCGGCGCAGATGGATCGCGGGCATCACGATATGGCTCGGCCTCTCGCGGCGCAGCTGCACGATCCGCTCGCCGAGGTCGGTGTCGACGATCTCGATGCCGCGGGCCTCGAGATGGGCGTTGAGGCCGCACTCCTCGGTCAGCATCGATTTGCTCTTCACGACGCGCGTGACGCCGCGCTCGGCGAGCAGGCGCGCGACGATCGCGTTGTGCTCCGCGGCGTCGCGGGCCCAGTGGACGACGGCGCCGGCGCGGGTCGCCCGGCTCTCGAACTCGAGCCAGAGCTCGGGCAGGCGGGCGAGCGCATCACGCTTGATCGCGGCGGCCTCGTCGCGCAGCGCCTCCCAGTCCGGCACGAGATCCGCCGCGGCGTCGCGCTTCGCGCGCACGAACCAGAGGGCCTGGTCGTGCCAGGTCGTGCGCGCGATGTCGGCGGTGAAGGCGCGTGCGCGACTAACGTGACCCAAGCGCGCCTCCGGCGGATGGAGGGCAGGCGAACGCCTCGGCGAGGATCTCCGCGACGTGGCGGAAGACGAGGGGCGAGCCCCGGCGGCGGGCGAGTCCTTCGAGCTGGAGCAGGCACGACACGTCGCTCGAGGTCACGACCGCGGCGCCCGCGGCCTCGTGGTCGGCGAGCCGGTCGAGGCCCATGCGACAGGAGACCGCCTCCTCTTCGACCGCGAAGACGCCGCCGAAGCCGCAGCATTCGTCGCGCCGCGCGAGCGGGACGAGCTCGAGCCCGGCGAGGGATTCGAGCAGCCGTCGGGCCGGATCGAAGGGCGTCCGCGCGGGCTCGCGGGACGCCGGCGCCGCGTCGGAGGGCGCCCGATCGATCGGCTCGCCGGGCTCCCGGGACTCGCTCGGCCGGCCGTGGCGCAGACCGCGCAGGGCGTGGCAGCTCGCGTGGAGGCCGACGCGGTGGGGATAGCGGCCGCTGCGGCCGTGCAGGGCGCCGGTCTCGACGAGGAACTCGCAGAGCTCCCGCGTCCGGCCCGCGATCCGCCGGGCGGGCTCGCCCGGGGCGAGCCCGGGGAGATGGTCCCGGACGTGGGCCGCACAGCTCCCCGACGGGGTCACGACGACGTCGTACGCCGCGAAGACGTCGACGTAGCACCGGGCGAGGCGCTCCGCGTGGCCCCGCTCGCCGGCGGTCAGGAAGGGCTGGCCACAGCAGGTCTGAGCCTCGGGGAAATCGAACGCGAGGCCGAGGGCGTCGAGCAGGCGGACGGCCGCGAGGCCGACCTCGGGCCGCAGCTGGTCCACGTAGCAGGGAATGAAGAGGCCGAGCTTCATCGGATGCCGCGACTCCCCTCCGGGTCGAGCGCGCGGGGCGACGCCGGGGTCCGTCCAAGAGTATGTTGCGCGCCGCGCGCTGAGTAGGGCCGCTGGCGGCGAGGCGTCCAGTCGCGGGCGTCCGGCCGGGACGAGGCCGGCACGAAGCGCCCGATCGGCGGGTTGGAGGCCAGGTGGACGCGCGCGGGCAGGATCGACGGGGCCGGATCGTCGCACGCGCGCGTCGCGCGGCGGTGCGCGGCGGGGCGGGCGCGCAAGGGCGAGCGCTCACCGCCGCGCTGCTGCTCGCGCTCCTGCTCGGGCTCCTGGTCGCCCCGGGCGCGCTCGCGCAGGTCGAGTCGCCCCCTCGGGCCCAGGAGGACGATTCCGCCCGGCTCTTCGAATCGGCCGACGAGGAATGGGTCGTCTCGGCGACGCGGATCCCGAGGGCGGCCCCGAAGCCCTATCAGGCGAGCGTGATCGAGGCCGAGGCCCTCGACGTCGGGATCAGCCCGTCGGTCGCCGACGCGCTCCGCTTCGTCCCGGGGCTCCATCTCGTCCAGGAGGGGGCCGCGGGCGGGCGCGCCGCCCTCTCGCTGCGGGGCCTCGATCCGAACCACGTGGTCGTGCTGGTCGACGGCGTGCGCGTCAACGATCCGACCAACAGCCGCGGCGGGTCCTTCGACCCGACGACGCTCGCGCTCGTCGACATCGAGCGGATCGAGATCGTGCGCGGGCCGCTCTCCTCGGTCCACGGGGCGGATGCCCTGGGCGGGGTGATCCAGATCGTGACGAGGGGCGTCGACGCGGATGCGCCCCTCGCGACCCGGGTGCGCGCCCGCTACGGCCGCTATCACACGGCGGAGGTCGCGGGCCAGGCGAGCGCCGGCGTCGGTGGGGTGGCCGGGCTCGCCCTCGGCGCGGCGCTCGGCACCGCCCGGGATCCGCATTCCGACGGCGGCTTCGACGGGGCGAGCCTCCACGCGAAGCTCCGCGTGCCGCTGCCCTTCGAGGTCGACTTCGAGGCCTTCACCCGGCTCCACCAGAGCAGCGCGCGGGGCTTCCCCGAGTCGAGCGGCGGCCCCGAGCTCGCGGTCCTGCGCGCCATGGAGGATCGCGATACGCGCGAGATCCTGTTCGGCGCGTCGCTCGCCCGGGGCTTCGCCGCCGACGCGGGCCATCTGCGGCTGCAGGCGAGCCGCGCCGCGCGCCGCGAAGATCTCGAGTCGCCGGGCATCGAGCTTCTCGTCCCGGGCTTTCCCGTGCCCGCCTCGCGGACCGGCGACGAGTACGTGCGCTGGGACGCGTCGCTGGTCGCCGACGGCGAGCTCCCCGCCCTCGGCCTGCCCGGCTTCCACGCGGGCGCGCGGGTCGTCGCCGGCGTCGCCGGCATCTGGGAGGAGGCCGACAGCGACAGCGCGCTCCAGCTCTTCCAGGTCGTCGGCAATTGCCGATCCGTCGATCCGCAGACGGGCTTCGCCCGCTGTCCCTATCTCGCAAACCGCCGCACGGCGAGCGTCTTCGGCGAGCTCGAGCAGCCGATCGGCCCCCATGTCGTCGTCTCGGGCAGCGTGCGCTTCGACGCCACGCCCGACGAGGAGGACCGGGTCTCGCCCGCGCTGGGCGTCGTGTCCGCGATTCCGGGGACGCGCTTGCGCGTCTTCGGCCGCTACGGCCAGGGCTTCCGGCGCCCGAGCTTCTACGCCCTCGACAATCCGCTGGTCGGCAATGCATTCCTGCGCATCGAACGCGGTCGGGGCTTCGAGGCGGGCGTCCGCTATCGCAGCGGCGAAGGGCGCTTCGGCGCCCAGCTCGGCTACTTCGATCTCGAAGTCGAGAACCTGCACGACTTCGACAGCGGCACGTTCCAGATCGTCAATCGCGGCCGGCTCGTCTCGCGCGGCGTCGAGGCGCAGCTCGACTGGCGGCCCGTTCCGCTCTTCGAGCTGGTGACCGCGGCGAGCTTCAATCCGACGGATTTCGGCGGGACGAGCCGTGCCCCGCAGAACCGTCCGCGCTGGCGCGGCTTCGCCGAGCTCCACGCCCGGCCCTTCGCGCGCTGGGATTTTCTCGTGCGCGCGCTCGCGGTGGGGCCGAGCAAGGCGTCGTCGGCGGCGACCGGCGGCCGCGTCGTCACGCTCGCGGGCTACGAGCGCATCGACCTGCGCGCGACCTTCACGCCGCGCGTCGGCTTCGACGTCTACTTCGAGATCGAGAACGCGACGAACCGGACCCGTCGCGAAGCGGTCGGCTTCGAGTCGCCGGGCATCGCGCCGCGGATCGGCGTCGCCCTCTACCACTGAGCGCGCGTCCGGCCGGGCCGGATGCGACGAGCGAGATCGACGGAGAAGCGCTGCGACTGGGGTCCTGCGCCCCCCTGAAATCGGACCAGCGTGGCTCGGATTCCGAGTCCTCGAGTCCCGCAGATCCGCCGAATCGCACGGGAATCCCGTCCCATCTCGGCCTGGACGGCGCGCGGGGCGACGCGTCGTCAGATCCTCGAGGCTCGCCCTGCCACCGGGTTTCCGAACGCGATCCCCGGCCGCTCGGATGATTCCCGAAAATTACGCTTGGGAATTCGATTCGGATTTGAAAGAATACGACCCGCGCCCCGATCCTTCACCCCGCTCACGCGACGTCCGGCAGACCGGTCGTGCGTCGCTGCGCCGTGAAGATTCATCCATCCATGTTGCATTTGGATCGCGGCGTGTAGTGTCTGGGTCGGTCGACGTGACCCAGCACACAGGGTTTGTTTGATCGTGGCTTGCGTGGAGCGTGGTCGGACACGCTTCGTGGATCGGGTCGTACTGCGGATCCAGGCATGGATCCAGGCAAGGATCGAAGGAGAGAATCGAATGATGCGTGTTAGGGCGATGGCGAGTGGGATCGCCAGTCCCGTTTCGGCGGCCGCGGCGCGATTCGCGCGGATTGCGGCGGTAGGCGCGGTGGTGGTGTTGTCCGCGTCGTGGGCGACCGCGCAGCAGCTCGACAAGCCGATCGAGGAGCGGGTCAAGGCGAACGAGTCGGGTGCGGAGTCGCAGAAGCGCGTCGAAGAGATCGCGACGGCGACGGACGGGCTGATCGGCGAATACCGGTTGACCATGAAGAAGATCGAGTCGCTCGACATCTTCAACAATCAGCTGCGCTCCGTGGTCCAGTCCCAGGACGAGGAGCTCGCGAGCCTCCAGCGCCAGATCGATGGCGTCGAAGAGGTCAGCCGCTCGGTCACGCCGCTGATGCTCAAGATGATCGACTCCCTCGACAGGTTCGTGGACGTCGACCTCCCGTTCGACGTCCAGAAGCGGAAGGATCGCGTCAACAAGCTGCGCGTCCTGATGCGTCGCTCGGACGTCGCCGATGCCGAGCGGTATCGGAACATCCTCGAGGCCTACCAGATCGAGAACGACTACGGCCGCACGATCGAGTCCTACGGGGGCACCGTCTCCCGTGAAGGGGCAGAGGTGCCGGTCAGCTTCCTCCGCGTGGGCCGCCTCGCGCTCCTCTACAAGACCGACGACGGCGCCGAGGTCGGCTTCTACAACACGAATTCCCGTGCCTTCGAGCCGCTCGGCTCGGACTACATGGGTTGGGTGAGCCAGGCGCTGCGCGTCGCCAAGAAGCAGGCGGCGCCGGAGCTCATCAAGGTGCCTTTGCCGCGACCGCAGCAGGCGACGGGAGGTCAGGGCTGATGTTTCGCGTGAAGTCCTTCATCAAGAGTCATTCGATTTCGCTCGCCGTGGTGTCGGGGCTCGCCCTGGCATGGACCACAGCAGCGATCGCCCAGGACGCGGCCGCCCCGGCCGCGGAGGCCGCCAAGCCGAACGCGATGGTCATCGACGGGCCGACGCCCACGAACCCCGCGGAGCTGCTCGAGGCCGTTCGCAAGGGCTGGGCCGTCGAGCGCAAGGAAGACAAGGAGCGCGAGCAGCGCTTCGGCGCCGCCCGCGAGGATCAGCAGCGCCTGCTCGGCGAGGCGAAGGCCCTCGAAGCGTCGAAGGAGGCCCTCTCCCAGCAGCTCGAGGCGAACTATCAGGCCAACGAGCTCAAGATCACGGAGCTGACGGCGACCCTCGACAGCCGCATGGGCAATCTCGGCGAGCTCTTCGGCGTGACCCGCCAGGTCGCCGGCGATACCCGCGGCAACGTCGAGGCGTCCCTGACCTCGGCGCAGTTCGGGCCGGGCCGCATCGATTTCCTGAACAAGCTGGGCGCGAGCAAGGAGCTCCCGTCCGTTCGCGAGCTCGAGGGGCTCTGGGAAGAGCTCGTGCGCGAGATGGTCGAGCAGGGGAAGGTCGTCGAGTTCACGGCCAAGGTCGCGACGCCCTCCGGCATCGAGGAGCGGCAGGTCGTGCGCGCCGGGCCGTTCAGCGCGATCTCGAACGGCGAGTACATCCTCTGGGATTCGGTCCAGCAGCAGCTCAAGGTCCTCGGCCGACAGCCCCCGTCGAAGTTCCTCGACACGATCGACGAATACGTGAACTCCGACGAGGAGTACGCCGGTCTGGCGCTCGATCCCAGCCGAGGCTCGCTGCTCTCGGTCCTGATCGAGACCCGCACGCTGGTCGAGCGCATCCCGGAGGGCGGCGGCGTCGGTTACGTGATCTTGACGCTCGGTGCCTTCGCGATCCTCATCGGCATCTGGAAGTTCACGACGATCGTCATCACGTCGAGCAAGGTTTCGGCGCAGAAAAAGAACCCCAACCGCCCCGACAAGAGCAACCCGCTCGGCCGCGTGCTGGCCGTCGCCAAGGAGAATCCGGACGTCGACCGCGAGAAGCTCGAGCTGCTGCTCGACGAGGCGGTCCTTCGCGAGACCTCGAAGCTCGAGAGCTGGATCTGGCTGGTCAAGGTCGTGTCGGTCGTGGCGCCCCTCATGGGTCTGCTCGGAACGGTGACCGGCATGATCAAGACCTTCCAGTCGATCACGCTCTTCGGCGCCGGCGACCCGCGCATGATGGCGGGTGGCATCTCCGAGGCCCTCGTGACGACGATGCAGGGTCTGGTCACCGCCATTCCGACGGTGCTCATCCACTCTGCGCTGTCGTACAACACGAAGCAGATCGTCGATACCCTCGACGAGCAGAGCGCGGGATTGATCGCGCAGCAGGACTAGCAGACGACCATGAGTCAGATCATTCTCGACGTGCAGACCTTCCTCGACACGGGTGGCCCGGTTCTGCTCGCCATCGGGGGGGTCCTCGTCATGATGTGGACCCTGATGTTGGAGCGGTTCTACTACTTCTTCTTCGTCTTCCCGGGAATCGCGGAGAAGGCGCAGCGGGAGTGGAATGCACGATCCGAGCACCGGAGCTGGGCGGCCCACCAGGTGCGGCGCCTCAAGATCTCGGAGCTCCGCATGGAGCTCGAGAGCGGGCTTCCGTACATCAAGGTGCTCGTCGCGCTCTGTCCGCTCTTCGGCCTGCTCGGGACCGTGACGGGCATGATCGAGGTGTTCGACGTCCTGTCGATCGCCGGATCGGGCAACGCGCGGGCCATGGCCGGCGGCGTCTCGAAGGCGACCATCCCCACGATGGCGGGGATGGTCGCCGCCCTCTCGGGGCTGCTCCTGTCGGTGCGCCTCGAGAAGCACGCGGCCGACGAGGGTGAGCGAGTGGCGGATCGGCTCGAAATCGAGCACGGAGAAAGCTGATGCGACGACGACGATCCGGGGGCTTGAGCGACGAGGCGGAAGTCGATCTGACGCCGATGCTCGACGTGGTGTTCATCATGCTGATCTTCTTCATCGTGACGGCCTCGTTCGTGAAAGAGGTCGGCCTCGACCTGTCGAGACCGGCCGGCGGCGCGTCCGCCAAGACGGTGACGACGAGCGAGAACATCTTCATCCAGCTCTCGAGCGACGGGCGGATCTTCATCGATCAGCGACAGACGGATTTCGGCTCGGTCCGCGCCAACATCGAACGTCTGCATGCCGAGCGACCGAAGGGCTCCGTCGTGATCGCAGCGGACGGGGGCTCGCTCAATGGCCTGCTCGTCGAGGTCATGGATCAGGCGCGACTCGCCGGGGTCGAGAACATCTCCCTCGCGTCGGAGGTGAACTAGGTCATGGCGATTCCGCGACTGATCGCCGCGTTCGGCGCCGCCTGGGTCGTCACGTTCGGCCTCTTCTATCTGATGCAGAGCCTGATCGGCGTCGAGGGCCGACTCGACGAGAGCAAGGCGCCTCGGGTCGTCGACTTCGTGCGCGTCGTGAAGTCCGAGGTCGTGAAGCAGAAGGCCCGGGAGACACCCAAGAAGGTGACGCTCGACGACACCCCCCCGCCGCCGGACATGTCGACGGACTCGAGCACCACCCTCGACACCGACTCGATCGGCGTGGCGGCGGTCGTCGAGGAGGGCAACAGCAACGACAGCGGTGGCGGTGGTCTCGGAGCGCTGATGTCGGCCGACGGCGATGCGGTGCCGCTGGTCCGCGTGCCGCCGCAGTATCCGGAGCGGGCACAGCAGCGTGGCATCGAGGGGCGCGTCCTCGTCGAGTTCACGATCTCGAAGTCCGGCTCGGTCAAGGACGCGAAGGTCGTCGCGGCAGAGCCGTCCGACATCTTCAATGCGGCCGCCGTCAAGTCGGTCATGCAGTGGAAGTACAACCCGAAGATCGAGAACGGGAAGGCCGTCGAGCAGCGGGGCATCCGCACGAGCGTGGTCTTCAAGCTCGATCAGGCGAAATCGTGACATCGCTCGCCCCGCGCCACGGCGCGGGATGGGACCGCGGCGTGGGATCGCGCCGCGGCACGATAAAGAGGGACAGGGCGAGGATGACGACGATGATCGCGGAGCGTGGCCTGCGGGAGAGTCTTCGGAAGTCGGTGGCGGCCGTCGTGCGCGGCGGACGGGGGCTGGTCTCCGCCCTGGTGTTGCTCGTCGTTGCGGTGCTCGTCGTCGGGAGTCTGCCCGCGGCGGCCCAGGACGCCAGCCAGAACTTCAGCGAGCGCAACATCAAGAAGATCCAGAAGATGATCGAGCTGAACGAGGCGGGGGACCTCGCCGGTGCGAAGGCGATCCTCGAATCGATCAATCTGGCTCGAGAAAAGCCGTATGGCCGAGCGCGCATCCTGCAGTTCCTGGGCTCCTTCGCGGTCCAGGAAGAGCAGTACGAGAAGGCCCTCGACTACCTGGCTCGCGCGATCAAGGAGAATGGACTTCCGCCGGAAGAGCAGATGCGGACGATGTTCCAGGTCGGTCAGATCCAGGTCATGCAGGAGAAGTACGACGACGCGATCGTCACTCTCGAGGACTGGATGAAGCTCGCGTCGGCCCCGGAGTCGGTCGCCAAGCCGACCGCTCAGGCCTACTACACCCTCGCCGTGACCTACTACCAGGCCGGTCGTCCGAAGGAAGCGCTCGCCCCCGCCGAGAAGGCGATCGAGATGTCGACGGAACCTCAGGAGTCCTGGTACCGGCTGCTGCTCGCGCTCTACCTGGATGCCGAGAAATACGAAGAAGGCATCAAGCTCCTCGACGCCATCATCATCAAGTATCCGAACAAGACCTACTGGACCCAGCTCGCCGCGATCTACAACCAGCAGGATCAGATGAACAAGAGCCTCGCGGTGCAGCAGCTCGCCAAGTACGAGGGCTACATCACCGAGGAAAAGGATCTGACCCGTATGGCCCAGATGTTCATGGTCCAGGGCCTGCCCCACCGCGGCGCCGAGATCATGAAGCAGGGTCTCGCGGACGGCACGATCAAGCCCTCGAAGATGGCCTACCAGACCTACTCGGATACCCTGCTTCAGTCTCGCGAATGGGCGCTCGCCCTCGAGCCCCTCGAAAAGGCCGCCGAGCTCTCCGACGACGGGGCGATGTGGGTCCGGCACGCCCAGGTCCATCTCCAGCTCGGCAACTGGAGCGACGCCCGCGAGTCGTTGAACCGCGCCTTCCAGAAGGGCAAGATCGCCGACGAGGGCCAGGCCCACATCCTGTTCGGGATCGCCGCCGCCAACGACAAGCAGTGGGACGCCGCGCTGAGCTCCTTCAGACGCGCTGCGAACTATCCGGGCACGGCCGACGTCGCGACGAAGTGGATGGCCTTCGTCGACCGGGAGAAGTTCCGCTTCGCGACGCCGGAAGAGCAGGCCAAGATGGCGGCCGATCGAGCGGCGAAGGAAGCGGCGGCCGGGGGCGGCGAGGCCGCGCCGGCGGACGAGAAGGCCGGTGAGAAGGCCGGGACGACGACCCAGGCCTCGGCCGGTGCTTCGAAGGATGCGAAGGCGAACGCCGACGGCAAGGCGGCCGAGGGCGGCGACGCCAAGGCGAGCGCCACGAACTGAGTGAATCCGCAGGCTCGGGGTCCGCGTCCGCCCAGGCGGTGATCCGGCGCCCGGGCCGAACGCCGTGTGGCGCTTCGGGAGCGGCACGGGCAACGAGGTATTGCGTTCCATGTCGACGAGCCAAGCCGGTCCCGAGCTGCTGCAGCGGATCGAGAACACGATCCGCTTCCTCGCGGTGGACGCGATCGAGCGGGCGGGCATCGGCCACGTCGGGGCGCCGATGGCGCTCGCCGCGGCGGCCTTCGAGCTCTGGGACAATCATCTCCGCTTCGATCCGAAGGATCCCGCCTGGCCCCTGCGCGATCGCTTCGTGCTCTCGAATGGTCACGCGTCGATGCTGCAGTACGCACTGCTCCATCTCTTCGGCTTCGACCTCTCCCTCGAAGACATCGCGAAGTTCCGGCAGCTCGGCTCGCGGACCCCGGGCCATCCCGAGTACGGCGAGACCGCGGGCGTCGAGCTGACCACCGGACCCCTCGGCCAGGGCTTCGCCCATGGCGTCGGCATGGCGCTGGCGGCGCGCATGACACGCTCGCAGTTCGGGGGCGCGGGCTCCGGGGCGGGCGCCGCGCCGAGCGCGGGGGCCGTCGACCGCGATCGACCCGGACAGCATTTCGTCTACGGCTTCGTCGGGGACGGCGACCTGATGGAAGGCGTCGCCTCCGAGGCGGCTTCCTTCGCCGGGACCCACGCCCTCGGCAATCTCATCTATCTCTACGACGACAACGCGATCACGATCGACGGGGGCACCGCGATCACCTTCCGCGAGAACGTCCCCGCCCGCTTCCGCGCCTACGGCTGGCATGTCATCGACGCCGTCGACGGTCAGGATCGCGCGGGCCTCGCCGCGGCTCTCGAGCAGGCACGCCGCGACGTCGATCGCCCGTCGCTGATCGTGCTCAAGACGCTGATCGGGCGCGGGGCCCCGAATTTCGAGGGCAAGAACAAGGCCCACGGCGGGCCCCTCGGCGCCGCCGAGACGAAGCTCGCGAAGGAGCGGGCGGGCTGGCCGACGACGCCGGACCTCGTCGTGCCCGAGGACGTGCGCGCCTACTGTGCGGCGCGTGGTGTGGCGAAGCACGCCGAGCGCCTCGCGAGCGACGGACGGCTCGCGGCCTGGCGGAAGGCCAACCCGGAGGCGTCGAGCCGCTGGGACGCGGCCCGCACGCGATCGACGCCCGCCGATCTCGAGGCCAAGCTCCTCGAAGGCATGACCGGCCTCGCCGACGCGACCCGCAAGCATTCGGCGACGGCCCTCGAGCGCCTCGCCAGCCTCGTGCCCTGCATGGCGGGCGGATCTGCGGATCTCGCGGGCTCGGCGGCGCCGCCGATCGTCAAGTCGGCGGGCATCGTCGGCCCGGCAGCGGGCCCCGGCGTCGATCCCTTCGCCGGCCGCAACATCCACTTCGGCGTGCGCGAGCACGCGATGGGCGCGATCGCGAACGGCATCGCCCTCGACGGAACCTTCCTCGCCTACTGCGGCACGTTCATGATCTTCAGCGACTACATGCGGCCGGCGATCCGCCTCGCCGCCCTCATGAAGACGAAGACCCTCTTCGTGTTCACCCACGACTCGATCTTCGTCGGCGAAGACGGCCCGACCCATCAGCCGGTCGAGCAGGTCGACGGGCTGCGCACGGTCCCCGGCCTCACGACCTTCCGCCCCGCGGACGGCGTCGAGACGGCGATGGCCTATGCCTGGTATCTCGAGCAGGCGAAGGGGCCGGTGGCCCTGTCGCTGACGCGGCAGACCGTCGCGGCGATCGAGCGACCGGCGGGCTTCACGCCGCGGGATGTCTGGAAGGGTGGCTACGTCGTGCGCGAGCCGGCGGGTGCAAAGGCCGACGTCGTGCTCGTCGCGACGGGCTCCGAGGTCTCCCTCTCGGTGGCGGCGGCGGAGCTGCTCGCGGCCGACGGAGTGAAGGCGCGGGTCGTGTCGATGCCGAGCGTCGAGCTCTTCCTGCGGCTCTCGGACGCCGAGCAGGACGCGGTCATCCCCGACGACGGGACGCCGATCGTCGCCGTCGAGGCGGGCAAGGCCGAGACGCTGCGGCGCTTCGTCGGCCGCCGCGGCCTCGTGATCGGGATGGAGCGCTTCGGCGCCTCCGCCCCCTACCAGGCCCTCGCCGAGCATTTCGGCTTCACCGCCGCCTCGGTCGCGAAGCGGGTCAAGGCCCGGATCTGAAGTCGTGAAGTCGCGCGCGCCGGGCCTTCGCCCGGCGCCGCGGAGCGCGGATCAGACGCGGGGACGGCGGATGCCGTCCCCGGTCGCGCGATCCCGACCGCTCAGTCCGCGATGACCACCGAGTCCATCACGTCGTCCTGGGCGATCGCGTCGATCACGTCCTGGCCCGAGAGGACCTGGCCGAAGACGGCGTGCTTGCCGTCGAGCCACGGGGTCGGGACGTGGGTGATGAAGAACTGGGAGCCGTTCGTGTTGGGACCGGCGTTCGCCATCGAGAGGCGGCCCGGGATGTCGTGCTTGAGGAGAAGGGCGCTCTTCTCGTCGGCGAAGGTGTAGCCGGGGCCGCCGGTGCCCGTGCCCTTCGGACAGCCGGCCTGGACCATGAAGTCGGCGATCACGCGATGGAATTTGAGGCCGTCGTAGAAGCCCTGGCGCGCGAGCTTGATGAAGTTGCCCGTCGTCTCCGGGGCCTTGTCCGTGAACAGCTCGATCGAGATCACGCCCTTCTTCGTCGTGATGGTGGCGGTGGTCATCTTGTTCTCCGTGTGGGGGCAGGCGATCCTGGCGGGAGTGCCTCGGCCCGGCGGGCCGGATCGGACGGGCGATTGTAACCGCTCCGATCGAGCAGGGAAGCGCGGGCGGGGGCCCGCCGCGAGCGGAAGGCGGACGGCCGGCTCGGAGCGAGCAGGCCGTCGTGAGCGGAGGTCGGGGACTTCGTGGACATCAAGCGCTTTTTCGTCGACGAGTTGAAGAGGGTCTATCAGGAGCGGATCGCGGCGGCGGGGCGCGCCGAGGCGGATGCGGCCTCGGAGGCCGAAGAGATCCGCACGGCCTCGAGCCGGCGCGAGGACGCCAAGAGCGCGGATCTGCAGAGCCGGCTCGCCTCGGGCCATCGCAAGCGCCGCGAGCAGTGGGTCGACGAGGTCGACAAGCTGATCGCGTTCGCCGAGCGTGGCATCCCGGACTTCAAGCCGCAGGCGCGGGTCGCCCTCGGCGCCCTCGTCGACGTCGAGATCGAGTCCGACGAGGGCGAGCGCGAGGAGCGGACGCTCTTCGTGCTCCCCGTCGGCGCGGGGACCGAGGTCTCCGGGCCCGGCGGCGACGGCTTCGTCGCGATCGTGACGCCGACCTCGCCGGTCGGGAAGGCGCTCGTGGGATCCCGCGCCGGCGACTCGTTCGAGATCACGATCGACGGGCGCGAGCGACATTGGATGGTGTCGAGCGTCGGATAGACGAGACTCGGAGAGAGGCTCCGTCCGGGCAGGCGCCGGGGGGCGGGTTCCCGGATCGGGATCGAAGCCGCGGGCCGAGCGCCGCGAGCCACGAGGAGAAGACGATGGAGCCGGGACGGGAGTTCGAGGGACGGCGCGCGCTGGTCACGGGAGCGGCGGCGGGGATCGGTCGGGGCATCGCCTACCGGCTGGCTCGGGCGGGGGCGCAGGTCGCCTGTCTCGACGTCAACGAGAAGGCGCTCGCGGAGACCGTCGCCGGGATCGCCGCGGAGAAGGGGCGTGCGCTGTCTCTCGTCGCGGACGTGTCGAGCGAGACCGCGACGAAGCGCGCCGTCGACGACGCGGTCGCCGCGATGGGCGGGCTCGACGTCCTCGTCAACAACGCGGGGATCGTGATCCTGCAGCGCTTCGACGAGACGCCGATCGAGGACTGGGACCGGACCTTCGCGATCAATCTGCGGGCGATGTTCCTGATGGCGCGGGCGGCGCTGCCTGCGCTGCGGCGCTCGGGCGCCGGGGCGATCGTCAACATCGCCTCGATCGCCGCCTATCGCTACACGGTGCCCCACGTCCCCTACGCGACCGCGAAGGCCGGCGTCGTCGCGTTCACCCGGGATCTCGCCGTCGAGCTCGCGCCGGATCGCATCCGCGTCAACGCCGTCGCTCCGGGGCCGATCGCGACGGAGATGCTCGGCAAGCTGACCGCCGAGGAGCTCGGGCGCGCGGGCAAGCACTACCTGCTCGGGCGCCTCGGCAAGCCCGAGGACATCGCCGAGGCGGTGGCGTTCCTGGCTTCGGAGCGGGCCTCGTACGTGACGGGGGTGACGCTACCGGTGACGGGCGGGGCGGAGCTCGCGTCGCGGCCGGTGCGGTCGGAGGATCGTTAGGGAGTCGGTTTCCAGCTGCGGTCGGGAGGCATCGGCATGGATCTCCAGTGTCTCGATCACGTCCACTTCTCGATCCCCGACCTGAAGCGGGCGAAGCGCGTCTATGGACCCTTCCTGAGCGGCTCCGTCGCGAGCGACCCCGGCCGGGACGGCGCCGCATCGACGGGGCATTTCGTCGACGACTACGGCGGTCCCGAGGTCAACGCGTACGGAGCCTGGCATACGAGCGGCGGCGACTTCATCCAGGTGATCGATCCGGCGCGGCCGGCCTTCGGTGGGGCGACGATTCCGTCGCACGGGATCCTCTCGGTCTCCTTTCGCGTCGCCGACGTCGATCGGGGCATCGCGCAGGCGAAGGCCCTCGGGCTCACGGTGCGGAGCCGGATCGGGAGCGAGGACATCGGCCTCGGAAAGAACGTCGTCCAGGCCCAGCTCCTGCCCGAGCCGGTCTCGGGGCTGCCCTTCGAGCTGATCGAGCACCAGCTGCCCGGCGAGTACGTGTCGCTCACCGACGCCGCGGTCGACTACGTCGAGCTCCTGCTCGCCCGCGGCGTCGACCTCGACGTCGCGGCCCGTGCCCTCGAGCGGATCCTCGGGTCGAGCTTCGAGTCCGAGGCGACCGATCGCGAGCGGGGCCTGCGCGTGCGGCTTCATCCGGCTCTCGGGCTTCGCCTCGCGCAAGCGCTCGACGCAAGCGGCGCCGCCGAGGCGAGCCTGCGGGCGATCGCGATGCGATGCGGTGATCTCGAGGCCGGGGTCGCGACGGCGAGCGCCGAGGGGCTCGTCGTCGCGGGGCGATTCGGGTCGGCCGGGACGGGCGAGATCGATTTCGAACCGTGGGCGGGCGCGAGCCTGCGCCTCGTCGAGGAGAGCCGAGCATGACGACACACCGCATCGACGACCCCGCGTATCCGGGTCTCGTCACGGTCAGCTGTGCGAACTTCGCGAGCGTCCCCCGCGACAAGGCCGCGAGCCTCGCGAAGCTCCTCGGCGTCGTGCGCAGCGCGGCGCGACAGGGCTGCGATCTGGTCGTCTTCCCCGAGCTCGCGATCGACGACTGGGAGGACTGCGCGGATTGCGCGCGCGCGCATCGTCCCTGCGCCTGGCATCTCGCCCAGGCCGAGACGGGGCCCGGGCCGTCCTCGGATGCGGTGGCCAAGGTCGCGCGCGAGCTCGGCATCCACGTGATCTACGGCTTCGAGGAGCGTGATCCCGACGAGCCCGGGATCCTCTACAACGCCGCGGCGGTCGTGACCCCCGACGGCTTCCTCGGGACCTATCGCAAGCTCCACCTCGGCATCCCCCTCGAGACCGATCGCTTCACGCCGGGGTGCGCGTTGCCGGTCTTCGAGACGCGCCTCGGACCGATCGGGATCCAGATCTGTTACGACTTCTACTGCGGCCCCGAGCTCTCGCGCCTGCTCTGTCTGAAGGGCGCGCGCCTGCTCGTCAATCCGACGGGACGAAGTGCTCTGCCGCGGGCCTCCGAGAACCTGATGCACGCGACCCTCGTGCGCGCCCAGGAGAATCTCGTCTACGCGGCCTCCGCGAACCGCGTCGGCCCCTACGGCCAGTCGAGCTGGGCGGGCGGCAGCGTCATCGGCGGCCCCGCCTTCCCGGGCTTCGGCCAGGTCCGGGCCCGCGCCGGAGAGGGCGAGGAGCTCGTGGTCGCCCCGCTCAGCTTCAGTCAGCTCGCCGCCTGGTACGACTGGCTCCCGTGGCGCGACTGGCGCCTCGGCCCACAGCGCCCGATCACGGCGCTCGTCGCCCGGGAGTTCGAAGCGCTGGCCTCGAAGCCGCGCTGAGGCGGCGGCGCTTCCGAGCGCGCGATCCCCGTCGACCGGAAGCGCCCCACGCGAGCGATCGGCGCGCGCCTGCGACATGCTCGGGCGATGGCCAGCGAAGATCCGCCGCGCCGCACCGAGCCCGATTCCGAGATGCTCGTCGAGGTCGCCCGCATGCGGATGCCGTTCGGGCGCTATGCGGGCACGCGCCTCATCGACCTGCCCGAGCCCTACGTCGTCTGGTTCCGGAACAAGGGCTTCCCGCGCGGACGCCTCGGCGAGCTGCTCGCGACGGTCTACGAGATCAAGGCCAACGGCCTCGAGCCGCTGCTGGCCCCGCTGCGCGAGCCGACCGACCCGCGTTATCGCGCGAGCGATCCGCGGGGCTTTCGCGAGGGCGATCGCTGAGCGCTGCGTCCGGCGCCTCGCCTCCTGCCCCGTCACCCCGCGTCGAGCGCCCGCCGCACGAGCTCGGGGTCGACGCTCGTCCCGGGCACCTTCGTCCCGCGGCGTCCCGCGAACCACGCGCGCGGATCGGCGTCGAGCCCCATGCCGTGCATGTAGTTGTAGAGCGCCGTGCGCAGGCCCTCGGCGAAGAAGTCGTGATCACAGCCGGTCGGATCGACGAAGGCGAGGTCGTTGCGTGCGAAGGTCGAGCGCTCGGTCCGGGCGAGCTCGATGCCGTAGCGGGCGGGGTCCTTTCCGATCGGGCTGTGGGCGGTGGCGGCGAAGCGGTGCCAGAAGGCCGACTGGATGCAGCCCTCGGCGAACAGCTGGCGGACCCGCTCGAGCGAGTCGATGGTCTCCTGTTCGGTCTCGGTCGGGAAGCCGTACATCAGGTAGGCGTGGACCATGATGCCGGCGTCGGTGAAGGCGCGGGTCACGCGGGCGACCTGCTCGACGGTGACGCCCTTCTTCATCAGGGCGAGCAGGCGGTCCGAGGCGACCTCGAGGCCGCCGCTGATCGCGACGCAGCCCGAGCGGGCGAGCAGCTCCGTCAGCGCCGGGGTGAACGCCTTCTCGAAGCGCACGTTGCCCCACCACGTGATCGCGAGCCCGCGCTCGAGGAGCTTCTTCGCGAGGGCCTCGAGCGCGGCGGGCGGGGCGGCCTCGTCGACGAAGTGGAAGCCCGTCTGGCCGGTCTCGGCGACGAGCGCCTCGATCCGGTCGACGAGGAGATCCGCGGGGGTGCGCTCGTAGCGCGCGATGTAGTCGAGGCCGACGTCGCAGAACGCGCACTGCTTCCAATAACAGCCGTGGGCGATCGTCAGCTTGTTCCAGCGCCCGTCGGACCAGAGGCGGTGCATCGGGTTCAGCATCTCGAAGAGCGAGACGTAGCGATCGAGGGGGAGTCCGGCGTAGGTCGGCGTACCGAGGTCGCGTTGCGGAAGGTCGCGGAGCCCGGGATCGCTCTCGAGCACGACGCGGCCTTCGCGGCGCACGAAGGTCCGCAGCAGCGGCGCGTTCGGATCGCGCAGATGGGCGAGCAGGGCCGCGAGCGGGGCCTCGCCGTCGTCGAGGGTGATGAAGTCGACGTAGTCGAAGACGCGGGGGTCGGCGAGGGAGCGCAGCTCGGTGTTGACGTAGCCGCCGCCGAGCAGGACGCGGGTCGCCGGCGCGATCGTCTTCACGCTCCGTGCGATGCGAAGGGCGCCGTAGAGATTGCCCGGAAAGGGGACCGTCAGGCCCACGACGTCGGGGCGATGGCGGCTCACGAGCTCGGCCGCGAGCTCGTCGAGCAGCCGGTCGACCAGCGAGGGCTCGCCTTCGAGGGCATCGCGCAGGGGATCGAAGCGGGGCGCGCTCGCCGCGAGGCGCTCGCCGTAGCGCGCGAGCTCGAACTCGGGGTCGATGCCGTCGCGGATCACGTCGGCGAGGTCGTCGACGTAGAGGCTCGCGAGATGTTTGGCGCGGTCGGTGATCCCGAGGCCCCCGAACGCCCAGGCGAGGGGATCGCCGCCGTCGGCGTCGTCCTCGTCGCCGCGGCCGCGTTCCGCCTCGGCTTCGGCCGCGTGGATCGCGGCGAAGCGCGGGCCCTCGGGCAGCAGCGCGCGGCCGACGATGCGCAGGGCGAGGCTCGGATCGCGGCCCTGCAGGAAGCGGACGACCGGGTCGATCGTCTCGAGGTACTGCGCGGCGTGCTTCAGGAAATGCCGCACCGAGGGCGAGGCGCCCTTTTTGCGCTTGGCGAGCACGGTCTGCACGCGGGCGTGGCCTGCGCGGCTGAAGAGGCGGAGGAACAGCTCGAGAGCGGCGTCGGCCTGGGCGACCTCGACGGCGGTCTCGGCCGCTTCCGTGCTCCCTGCATCGGCTGCATCGGCTGCATCGGCTGTGTCGGCGGGAGCGCGCGCGGCGAAGTGATGGCGCAGGAAGCCCGTGAGATAGGCCGTCGCGGGGTACGGCGTATTCAGCTGCGTCATCGGCGGAGTGACGAGGAGGAGGCGCAACGCGAGCACGGTAGCAGAGGCGTCCGGAGCGGCTCGGGCGTCGGGTCGTGTGGGGCGCTCGCGTTCGGAGCGTGTTCTCGCGCGACCGCTTCGTCGGCGGGATCGTGCACCCTCGGAGCCTGACCCAAGATGGCGCGCGCGGCGCCGGAACGCCGATCCATCGCCGCTCGCGGCGTTGCACTCGGTCGCCGTAGCCCTGCTACGGCTCCCTCGCGCGCCTTGCGAGCGGCGTGTCTCGACGTTCAGGCATCCACGCCCATCTTGGGTCAGGCTCCTAGCGATAGTCGTGGGAAGCCGGCAGCGCCGCCGAGCCTCCGAGCTCGAGGGCCCGGACCGATCGGGCCCGGACGTGGAGCACCCCGTCGACGCGCTGGAGCGGCCCTTCGATCACGAGCATCGCCGCCTGGTGGAGCGGGATCCGGAAGCGGCTCGCCCGGTCCGGCGTCAGGACCGCGTTCGCGAGCCCGGTCTCGTCCTCGAGCGTCACGAAGCAGAAGCCCTTCGCCGAGCCCGGTCGCTGGCGGACGATGGCATGGCCCGCGATGCGGACGAAGGCGCCGTCGGGCACCTCGCGCAGGCGCGCGGCGGTGAGGATGCCTTCGCGTTCGAGGCGCGGGCGCAGATGGGCCATGACGTGGACGCCGGTCGTGAGGCCCGCGAGGCGGTAGTCGGCGAGCGTCGTCTCGAGGGGGGAGAGCGGGCGGAGCGGCGAGCGCTCGGGCTCGGCCTCGGCGAGCACGTCGGTCGGGTCGAGGACTTCGGCGGGATCGGATGCCTCCCCGGGATCGATGGACTCGACGGGCTCGACCGCGCGGGCGCCCGTCGCCGCCCGCGCGATCGCCCGACCCGCGAAGAGCGAGCGCGGATCGCGCTCGAGGGCCGCGACCTGCCAGAGCGCCCCGCGCCGCTCGCCGGCGGCGCCGCGCAGGCCCGCGAGCGCCCCGAGCAGGGCCAGCGCCTCGAGCTCGTCTCGATCGGGCCCGACGCGCCGCACGAAGTCGCCGAGATCGACGAACGCGCGCGCCTCGCGCTCGGCGACGATGCGCGCGGCCGTGCTGCGATTCAGGCCGCCGACCGAGTCGAGGCCGATGCGGACGGCGGGCGGCGGGCCGGAGCCGCCGTCGGTCGGGCCACGGCGGGAAGCGCCCCGCTCTCGAGCCGCGCGCGCGTTCCCCGGCTCGAGATCGCTCTGCGTCCCGGATCGCCCCACGTCGATCGGCCGGACCTCGACCCCGTGGCGTCCCGCATCCTGGATCAGCGTCGCCGGGCTGTAGAAGCCCATCGGCTGGGCGCGCAGCAGGCCGACGAGGAATGCCGCGGGATGGTGGCGCTTCAGGTAGGCGGAGGCGTAGGCGATCAGCGCGAAGGAAGCCGAATGCGACTCGGGGAAGCCGTAGAGCGCGAACGAACGGATGTGGAGGACGATCTGGTCCTCCGCCGCCTGCGTGAGCCCGCGCGCGCGCATGCCCTCGCGCAGGCGTGATTCGATCTTCTCCATGCGTTCGACCGAGCGCTTGAAGCCCATCGCGCGCCGAAGCTCCTCCGCCTCGCCCCCCGAGAAGCCCGCCGCCGTCATCGCGATCCGCAGCAGCTGCTCCTGGAAGATCGGAACACCGAGCGTCCGCTCGAGGATCGGCCGCAGCGACTCGTGGGGATATTCGACGGGCTCGCGGCCGGCGCGCCGGTTCAGATACGGATGCACCATCTGGCCGACGACCGGCCCCGGCCGGATCAGCGCGATCTCGACGACGAGGTCGTAGAAGGTCGCAGGCTTCAGCCGCGGGAGCGTCGCCATCTGGGCGCGGCTCTCGATCTGGAAGACGCCGACCGTGTCGGCCCGACGCATCATCGCGTAGGTCTCGGGATCGTCGGCGGGGAGCTTCGCGAGATCGACGTCGACGCCCTCGTGGCGCGCGATCAGCGGGAGCGTCTCCTCGAGGGCCGCGAGCATGCCGAGGCCGAGCAGATCGATCTTGATGATCCCGAGATCCGCGCAGTCCTCCTTGTCCCACTGGACGATCCGCCGATCCGCCATCGTCGCCGGCTCGATCGGCACGACCTCGTCGAGGCGCCCCGCCGCGATCACGACGCCGCCGCTGTGCTGCCCGAGATGGCGCGGCAGGCCCTGGACCGCGTCGACGAGCTCGATCCAGTGGCGCACGCCCGGCGCCTCGGGATCGAGCTTCGCCTCCCGCAGCCGGATCGCGAGCTCGGGGTCGATGCCGCGTCCGCCGGCCGGCCGATGCTCGGGGAAGTCGAGGCGACCCACGAGCTTCGCGAGCCGGTCGATCGCTTCGGGCGCGTGGCCGAGGACCTTGCCCATCTCCCGGACCGCGAGCTTCGTCTGGTAGGTGATGACGTTGGCCGTCATCGCCGAGCCCGCCGTCCCGTACTTCGCGAAGACGTACTGGATCACTTTTTCACGTTGTGGGCCCGATGGAAAATCGATGTCGATGTCGGGCCACTCGCCGCGCTCCTCCGACAGGAAGCGCTCGAAGAGCAGGTCCATCTTCACGGGGTCGACGGCGGTGATCCCGAGCGCGTGGCAGACGGCGCTGTTGGCGGCGGAGCCGCGGCCCTGGCAGAGGATCTTCTCGCGGGCGGCGAAGGACGTGATGTCCTCGACGATCAGGAAATAGCCCGCGAGGTCGAGCTTCCCGATGACGGCGAGCTCGTGCTCGAGCTGGCGCAGGACCTTCGCCCCCGGCTTCCCGTCGTGACGTCGGGCGGCGCCCTGCAAGGCGAGCGCGCGCAGCCGTCCGATCTGGGTCTCGCCCGGGCGCAGCGGATAGACGGGGAAGCGATAGTCGAGCTTCTCGAGGCCGAACTCGCAGCGCTCGGCGATGGCGCGGGTCGCGAGGATCCATTCGGGATGGTCGGCGAAGCGACGCACGATCTCGGCGCGCTCCTGGAGAAAGCCTTCGCCGTTGGGCGGCAGCCTGCGCCCGGCGCGGTCGAGGGGAACGCGCTCGCGCAGGCAGACGAGGGCGTCGAGGAGCCGGCGATCGCGCGGTCGGGCGCAGCGCACGTCGCCGCTCGCGACGACGCCGACGCCCCGGTCCCGCGCCATCGCCGCCGCGCGCCGAGAGGCCCGCGCGAGCCTGCGGTCGAGCAGCTGCGAGACGTCGACGGCGAGGCGCTCGCCGAAGACGGGCCGGGCGCGGTCGAGGAGCGCCGGCGTGAGGCGCTCGTCGCCGCGGACGAGCACGCTCCAATGGCCGGCGAGCGCCTCGACCTCGTCCCAGCGGACGCGGATGCGCCGGCGTGCCTCGGGGTCGCGGGCCTCGAGCGACTTGGGGCGCCGGCCGTGGGCGAGGGTCAGCAGACGGCAGAGCCGTCGCCAGCCCTCGGCCGACTCGACGAGCAGGAGCAGGCGATCGGCCGGGCGGTCGGCGAAGGCGGCAAGTTCGCCGCCTTCCGCTTCCGCCTTCGCCACCGTCTCGACCGCGACCTCTGCGCCGACGATCGCTCTCAGGCCCGCCGCCTTCGCCGCCCGGTGGAAGCGCGGCGCGCCCGAGACGCCGTCGCGATCGGCGAGAGCGAGGGCGGCATAGCCCTTCTCCGCGGCCGCGGCGGCGAGCTCTTCGGGGTTGCTCGCGGCCTCGAGGAACGAGAAGGCGCTGCGGCTGCGGAGCTCGACGTAGTCCGAAGGGCGGGCCATGTCCGACTTTCGTTCTATTTTCGCCTTTAATCAACCCTCGATCTGCACCATTCTCTGCCGGCGAGCGATTCGAGCCGGTTGGTGGGGCGGCTCGTTTCGTATCCGGGATCCGTTCCACGATCCGAATTGCTCGCAGCCCACGCGAGACGGGGGACCGGTCCGGCATGAGCGCGCAGCGATCCGTCCTCGTCGTCGACGACGACGAGCAGCTCCTCCGCCTGATCGTCCGCCTGCTCGAGAGCGCGGGCCATCGGGTCCGGACCGCGGCCAGCCTTCGAGAGACGCTCGCCCTCTTCGACACGCCCGCTGGCCGGACGCCCGAGATCGAGCTCGCCCTGCTCGACGTGAACCTCGCGCCCGGCGGCGGAGCCGCCGAGCTGCTACCGCTCCTGCAGGCGCGCGCGCCGGGGCTCGAAGTCCTGCTCATGAGCGGCGATGCTCTGCCCGAGTCCCTCGAGAGCGAGCTCTCGAGGCGGGGGGGGCGGTTCTTGCGCAAGCCATTCGCGCCGAAGGCGCTCCTGCAATTGATCGCCGAGACCGGCGGCCCGCGCGCCGCGGGCGATCCGGGCGACGGTGCCGCAGGCAAGCCCGCCGGATCGGGACATTAGTTGGCCTCCGTCGTCGTCGTCGGCAGCGGGCTCGGTGGGCTCGTCTGCGCCACGAAGCTCGCGCGGGCAGGGCATTCGGTGCTCGTGCTCGAGGCGCAGCCCGGCGCCGGCGGAAGGCTGCGTCCGCTCGCGACGGAATACGGTCCGCTCGAGCCCGGTGTCGGCGAGGTCGGCGAGGGCGATCCGAATCTCCGCGCGCTGCTCGCGACCCTCGGCCTCGAAGCCGCCGACGCACCGCTCGTCGAGCGCCGCCACGCCCTCGTCCTCGGCGCGAAGCTCCACCGCCCGCCGGCGCTGCGGCCGTGGGAGGTGCTCGTGCCGCGGCTTTCGCCCCGGATCGATCGCCCGATCGACGCGGTCTTCTGGCGAAGGCCGCGCTGGGGCGCGCGGCGTCGCGTCGTGCGCGCGCTCTGGGACGCGTCGCGCCGTTCGGCGCCGCGGATCCCCGAGTCGGTGCTCGCCCTCGACGATCAGCTCTGGTCGCGCGCCTCGACGCGGGCGTTCGGGACGCGCTGGTGCACGACGCGACTCGCGCCGGCCCTGCTCGCGCGCACGGGCCTCGACCTCTCGGCGGAGTCCGCGGCGATCGTCGTGCAGATGCTCGTTCGCCTCTGGGCCGGCGGTGGGCGCACCGTGTCCCTCGCAGGCGGCCTCGCCGGCCTCGTCGCGCGCCTGGCCGCGCCGCTCGCCGTGCGCTTCGGCTGTCGCGTCGAGAGCCTCGAGTCGACGGCGGAGGGCGTGCGCGTCCGGGCCCGCGAGGGCGGGCGCGAGGAGATCTTCCTGGCCGACGCGGCGGTCGTCGCCGTCCCGCCGAGCGAGATCCTGCGCATCTGTCCGAAGCTCTCGCCCGCCGAGCGCGGCCATTTCCAGACCTTCGAGCCGCGCCGCTCGATCGTGATCCACCGCTTCGTCTCGGATCCCGCCTTCCTGCTGCGCGGCCTCGCCGGCGTGACCTTCGTCCCCGGCGAGATCCCCGAGATGCGCGACCTGCGCATCCTCGGGGCCCCGACGCCGCCCACCGCGCGCACGCCCTTCTGGATCCGCATCTCCTTCCAGCACGATGCGGTCGACGCGAGCTTCCATCTCTCGGATCAGGCGATCGTCGCGAAGATCGATGCCGCCTTCCGCGGCTCGCCGATCGGCGACCTGCCGACGGGGCCCTCGCGGGTCGAGCGCATCGCGGAGCTCATGTCGGTCCAGGGCCGCGGCGCCCTCGCGCGCAGGCTCCAGTTCGAGCAGCGCGCGGAGCGCTCGCCGCGCCTCGCCTTCGCGACCGAGGCGCTGACGACCCCCGATCTCGAGGGTCGCGTCACCGCCGGCCTGCGTGCCGCGGCCGACGTCCTCGATGGCCTCGAGCGCTCGCCGGCCGGCTCGTCGGCCTCCGATCCGCCCCTCCGGACCGCATGAGCGCGCCGCGCTGCGTGCTGCACGCCGACATGGACGCCTTCTACGCGTCGGTCGAGCAGCGCGATCGGCCCGAGCTGCGCGGGCGGCCGATCGTCGTCGGCGGCGCCGGACCCCGCGGCGTCGTCGCGGCCGCGTCCTACGAGGCGCGCGTCTTCGGGGTGCGCTCGGCGATGTCGAGCTTCGAGGCGAAGCGGCGTTGTCCCGAGCTCGTCTTCATCCCCGGCGACATGGCGCGTTATGCGACGGAGTCGCGTCGGATCTTCGAGATCTTCCGGCGTTATTCGCCCCTCGTCGAAGGCCTCTCCCTCGACGAGGCCTTCCTCGATCTGACGGGCAGCGAGCGCCTGCTCGGTCCGCCGCGCGCGGTGGCCGGGCGGCTGCGGGCGGAGGTCCGGGCTTTGACGGGGCTCGCGGTGTCGGTGGGCATCGGGCCGGTGAAGATGGTGGCGAAGATCGCGAGCGGGATGGCGAAGCCGGACGGGTTGCTCGAGGTCGCGCCGGACGGCGTGCGGGCCTTTCTCGATCCGCTCCCGGTCCGGAAGATCTGGGGCGTGGGGGAGGTCGCGGAGGCGCGGCTCGCGCGGCTGGGCTTTCATACGATCGCCGACCTCGCCCGCTCGGATCTCGAGGCGCTGCGGCGCGCGCTCGGCGATTTCGGCGTCTCGCTCGGCCGGCTCGCCCGGGGCGAGGACGTGCGCGGGGTCGAGCCGGATCGCGAGGTCGTCTCGCTCTCCGAGGAGAATACGTTCGAGCGCGACGTCGCCGATCGCGAGACCCTCGAGCGCACGATCCTCGCCCATGCCGAGGCCGTCGCCCGCCGCCTGCGCCGCCAGGACCGGATGGCGCGCACCGTCGTACTCAAGTGGCGCCTCGGCCGGCGCCGCAAGGAGGGGCCGCGCGGCTATCCGGTGCGCACGCGGCAGGCGACGCTCGCGCTCGCGACGGACGACGGGGGCGAGATCGCGCGCGTGGCCTGCTCGCTGCTCGAGGACGCGCTTCTCGAGCCGGTGCGCCTGCTCGGGGTCGGGGTCAGCGGGCTCGTCGGGGGCTCGGCGGAAGAGGCGGGCGAGGGGACGCACGGGACGGAAGAGGCGGAGGCGGTCGGGACGCTGAGGCCGACGGTCTCGGGCGTGCAGCGGGCGACGCAGCTCTCGCTCTTCGACGGGGCGCACGGGGCGCACGGGGCGGAGGCCGATCGCCCGGACGCCGCGGATCTGCCGCGGCGGCGACGGCTCAATCGCGCGCTCGATCTGCTCGCGGACCGCTTCGGCGACGACGTCGTTCGGCGCGCGAGCCAGGCAGAGATCCGACACGCGACGATGTCGGGGCAATGGAAGAAGGGGAGCCGGGACGCGGATGGTCCGGGGACCGAGAGCGACTAGCGGGCGCGCCGCCCGCGGCCGCTCGGGCTCGCATGTCCGCCCGTCGCCCGATCCGACGCCTTTTCCGGGGCGATGTCCGCGGCGATGTCCGCGGCGATGTCCCAGCGGTAGACCCGCATCGGCGGCACGTTGAACAGCTCGAGCTGGATCGAGGCCGGCCCGAAGACCCGCTTGCCGAGGGTATGGACCACGTCGCGGAACTGATAGGCGACGAAGCGGCCCCCCGGCTTCAAGCTCGATCGCACGGAATGCAGGATCGCGAGGCCGAGGGAGCGGGGCATGGTCGAGAACGGGATGCCCGAGAGGACCACGTCGGGCGCGTCGAGCTCGTGCTTGGTCAGCGCGTCCTGGATCTCGGCGGCGCTGCCCTCGTGGACGATCAGGCGCGGGTCGTCGATCGTCTCGCGCAGGAGATCGCAGAAGCTCGGGTTGATCTCGATCGCGAGCAGCCGGGCATCCGGGCGCATCGCCTGGAGCAGGGCCCTGGTCGTCCCGCCGGTCCCGGGACCCAGCTCGATCACGACCCGGGCGCTGGCCAGCTCGGCGGTCCGGGTGATGCGCCGCTCCATCCAACGGGAGCTCGGGATGATCGACCCGACCTGCTTCGGGCGCTCGAGGAAGCCCTTCAGGAACGCGATCGGATGATCCGGTTGGGGAAGCAACGGGCGCGGTTCGTTCGGTCGATGGGAATCGGAGTGCCGCTCGGAGCTCTGGTCGGGCAACGCGATCTCCTCGATCTCGAAGGCGGCGCGATTCTAGTCATAGAGGCCATCGACCTGCCACCCATTCTGCCGCCAATCGAAACACAGCCGCAAAACACGCCCGTCACGGAGCTGCACGTCGTAGTGGTCGACGGCGAAATGCCCCGTCTCCGACCACCATTGCCCGGTCGTTCGCCAAGGCCCCGCGACCTCCACGATCTCGCCCTGGCCCGCCGCGCTGCGCACGAAGACCGGCCGCCCGCCCGCGCTGCGGACCTCGGCGCGGGCCGGTGGGCGGATCGCGCGCAACGTGAGGCGCGCGGTCGTCGAGCGCGCGTCCGCCGTTCGGGCGACGGCTGGCACACCTCTTCCGGAGAACGGCCCGGAGAAGGGCTCGAGCGCGAAGGCGTCGGGCCGGTGATCGTCGACTACGGCAGGAGAGCCGACGCGGGCCGGGCCGCAGATCACACCAAGCGCGGCGAGGGTCTGGTCGAGCTGGTTCGGATCCGGTCCCCGTGGCCGGAACAGATCGAGCTGCTCGCGGCGCAGGGCCACACCCCGACAAGTCAGGCCGACGCCGTCGACGGCCGCGGCGGGCGGCGTCGATTCGAGGACCTGGCGGATCAGTCGCAGCAGCACGCTCGCGTCGCCGGCGGGTGACGCGAGGGCGATGCGCCGGGCGTCGCGGGCGCCCGACTCGAGGCGCAGATCGAGATGCAGCTCGTCGCAGCCGAGAGCGCGCAGGGCCAGGCGTTCACAGAGCCGGGAGACGAGCCCGCGCAGGACGAAGGCCAGGGGCTCGAGGTTCTCGAGCGGCCACTCGAGATCGATGCCTTCCTCGAGCTCGAGGGCGCGCGGCTCGGCGAGCGGGGGCTCGATCTCCTCGCCGCGGGCGCGGGCGACGAGCTCGAGGATCGCGGGACCGACGCGGGCGGCGAGGTCGCGGCGGGAGAGGCCTAACAGATCGCGCAGACTGTGGAGGCCGAAGCGCGAGAGCGACTCGGCGACGTCGTCGTCGGGATCGAGCAGGTCGATCGGGAGCGGTGCCAGGAAGGCGAGCTCCTTGCGGGGCGAGAGGACGCGGGTCGTCTCGATCTCGTGCGGGCGCTTCGCGAAGCGGGCGCTCGTCGCGAGATGGCGGGCGGCGAGGCGGGCGATGCCGCGGGAGGAGGCGAGGGCGACGAAGCCGCGCAGCCCCGCCCGCTCGGCGCGGGCATGCAGCACCGACGCGAAGCGGCTCTCGCTCTCGTGCAGCGCAGCGATCCCCGTCGCATCGACGCAGACGGCACCCTCGGCGGCGAAGAAGCCGCCGCTGCGGGCGACGAGCTCGGCCCGGGGCGAGAGCGAGAGCGCTACGTCGAGCAGCGCCGCCCGGGCCGCCCGCTCGAGCGCGGGCGAAGCGATCCGGACCTCGAGGCCGGGCCGGATCGCCCGGGCCTGGGTCAGGCTCTGGCCGGGCTGGACCCCGCCCGCCATCGCTGCCCGCGAGGCGCAGAGGATCTCGGCCCGCGGACCGGGGCCGGTCGTGACGACGAGGGCCTGGTCCGCGAGCTCGGGCTCTGCGCGCAGGGCGGCGTGGAGCGGCAGATCCGGGATCAGCAGACACGCGACCCGCCGGCGCCCAGTGGCCGGCGCGCCGGAGGCGAGCGAAGGCGAGGCGCCTGCGGCCAGAGAGGTCGAAAAGCCCGACGAGCCGGAGCGGGCGGGGTCGACATGGGCGGGTGGCTCCGCGTCGAGGGAGAGCAGGATCTCCGAGTCGGCGGGTCGGGTGCGGTGGCGGCGCAGGACGGCCGTCGTCTCGAGGGCGTCGAGCAGGCGGGGGGGGGCGGTGAAGCGGATGCGGCGGCGGCGCATCTCGAGCACGAGCTCGGCGCGGGAGCCGGTCTGCGGCGTATTCGAGAGGACGATCAGCGCGCTCTGCTGGCGGGCCGCCAGGCGCGCGAGCCGCAGCCAGGTCGCCTCGCGGATCGCCGGCCGCCCGCCGCTCGGCCGGGCGCTCGGCCGGGTTTGGCAGATGCGCGAGATCGAGGATCGTGAGCGCGAAGCCCTCGGTCGCGAGGATCCGCTCACAGCTCCGGATCGCCTCGCCCTCGGTCCGCGCCCGAACCCAGAGCAGGCGCTGCAGAGCCGCCTCCGCCCCGCCGCTGCGCTCGCCGAGGACGGCCGCGGCGGAGAGCTGCTCGCCACGTCCCGGGCGAGCCCGCGCCCGCGCCGGATCCGGGCGCCGAGGTCGCCGAGGAGCGCACGCAGGGCGTCCGGCCCCTCACGGGCCTCGACGACGCCGCTCGGCCCGCGAGAGGGCAGCGCAGACGCTTCGGGGAGGGACAGGGCCTGGGCTCCAGGCCGGGGGATGCCGGGAGGACGGGGGGACATGGCGCGACTTTCGCCCCTTGTTCGCCTCCCTGTCAAGGACGAAGCCGGGGAAAAAGGCGCGGCGAGCTCCGTCCCGGAGCACACCCGGGCCGGCGCGCCTGCCCGGACCGCTTCGGCTCAGCCCCCGACCGCGTCCTTCGCCGGCAGGATCCGCGTCCGGCGTCCCTCGATCCGGACCCGGTCCTCGGCGATCAGGCGGATCGCCTCGGGCACGAGCCGCCGCTCGAGGGCCTGGACCCGGGCGGCGAGGGTGTCCGGCGTGTCGTCGTCGAGGACGGGGACGGTCTCCTGCAGCAGGATCGGCCCCTCGTCGTAGACGTCGCTCACGAAGTGGACCGTCGCGCCGGTCCACTTCACGCCGGTCGCGAGCACCGCTTCGTGGACGTGGTGGCCGTAGAAGCCCTGGCCCGAGAAGGCGGGGATCAGGGCGGGATGGACGTTGAGCGTCCGGCCCGCATAACACCCCCGCAGCTCGAAGGGCGAGAGGAAGCCGAGCAGGCAGACGAGGTCCGGCTCGAAGCGGGCGAGCTCGGCGTGGAGCGCGTCGTTGAAGGCCGCGACGTCGGCGAACTCGCGGCGCGGCACCGCGATCGCCGGCACCCCCCGCGCCTCGGCGCGCCGCAGCCCGAAGGCGCTCTTCTTCGACGCGAGCACGCAGACGACCTCGGCGGGCAGCCCGCGATCGATGTGCTCGAAGAGGTTCTCGAGGCTCGTCCCGCTGCCCGAGAGCAGCACGGCCAGGCGAAGCCCGCGCGGCGTCCGGACGCCCGCGACCTCGGCGGCGCCCGCAGCTCCGGCAGGACCCGGAGTCGGCAGCGGCGCGGCCCTCTTCCCGGATTCGGCCGTCATCCGCCGAAGAGGCTCCGGTGGATCTCGCGCGAGGCGGGCGAGCGGTTCAGCGTGTAGAAGTGGATGCCGGGGACACCGCGGTCGAGCAGCTCGCGACACTGCATCGTCGCCCAATCGACGCCGAGCCGATAGGTCGCCTCTTCGTTGCCGTCGACGCGATCGAGCTCGCGGGCGAGCTCTTCGGGGAAGCCCGTGGCGTTGACCGCGGCCATGCGTCGGATGCCGGCGACGCTCGCGATCGGCATGATGCCGGGGATGATCGGAACGCGGATCCCGATCGACCGCGCCTGCGCGACGAAGTCGAAGAACTTCGCGTTGTCGAAGAAGAACTGGCTGATGAGGAAATCGACGCCCGAATCGACCTTGCGCTTCAGGTGGACGAGGTCGGTCGCTGCGTCGGCGGCCTGCGGATGGACCTCGGGAAAACCGGCAGCGCCGATCGAGAAGCCGCCGTGGCGGGCGATGTAGGCCACGAGCTGGTTCGCGTACTGGAAGCCGTCCTTCGGGATCACGAAGTCCGGGTTGTCCTTCGGCGGATCACCGCGCAGGGCGAGCACGTCGTGGACCCCGCCGGCGGCGAGCTGGTCGAGGATCGAGCCGATCTGCTGAGGGCGGAAGCCGGTGCAGGGCAGGTGGGCCATGGTCGTGAGGCCGAGCTTCCGCGTGATCTCGATCGTGAGGTCGACGGTCTTCTCGCGCGTGCTCCCGCCGGCGCCCATCGTGATCGAGACGTAACCGGGCGAGAGCGGCTTCAGCTCTTCGATCGTCTCGAACAGCGCGCGGTAGCCCGCGTCGGTCTTCGGCGGAAAGAACTCGAAGGAGACGACCGGGCGACCGGTCTGGAAGAGCTCGGGAATGGCCATGCGCCGGACCGTAGCACCGCATCCCGCGATGCTCCGAGCCGCCGTCCACCCGCCGCCGAGCCGGCCGAAGCCTCCGCCGTCGCGTCCGCCGTGGCCCATCGCCGGCCACGTTGCCGGCCGCGTTTCCAGCCACGTTTCCAGCCACGTTGACGGCCCGGGAGCGGCCGGCGAGACTGCGGGCCCGCTCGAATCGCGAAGGACTTCCCATGGCCGTGCTCGTGACCGGATCGGTCGCCGTCGATCACATCATGATCTTCGAGGATCATTTCAAGAACCACTTCGTGGGCGACAAGCTCGAGAAGCTGAACGTGGCCTTCCACGTCCCCTCGATGTCGAAGCAGTACGGCGGGACCGGCGCGAACATCGCCTACAACCTCTGCCGGCTCGGGGTCGAGCCGATCCTGCTCGCCGCCGTCGGCCAGGACCTCGGGGCCTACGCCGCCTGGATGGATGCGAGCGGCGTCTCCCGCGACCACCTCCGCGTCCTCGACGACGAGTACACCGCCGCCTGCTTCATCACGACCGATCAGGCGAACAACCAGATCATCTCGTTCCATCCCGGCGCGATGGACCGTGCCCACGAGGCGCGCATCGCCGACGTCCGCGTGCCCTTCGACGCCGCGATCGTGTCGCCCAACGGTCGCCAGGCGATGCTCGACTACTGCCGGGATCTGAAGAGCCTGGATCCGAGGAGTCGGGAGCCGAAGGCCCGCCGCACGCCCTTCATCTTCGATCCCGGCCAGGGGCTCCCGATCCTCGACAAGGCCGCGCTGCTCGAGGCGCTCTCCGGCGCCACGATCTACATCGTGAACGAGTACGAGTGGGCGCTCACGCAGGAGAAGACGGGGCTCGGCGAGGACGGCATCGCCGAGCGCGTCGGTGCGCTGATCGTGACGCGCGGCGAGGACGGCTCGTCGATCCGCCGCGGCGGCCTCGAGGCCGGGCTCTCGCTCGCGGCGGAGCGGACGGAGATCCGACCGGTGCGCGCGGAGAAGGCCGTCGATCCGACGGGCTGCGGGGATTCGTATCGCGCGGGGCTCCTCTACGCCCTCGCACACGGGCTTCCGCTCGAGCAGGGCGCGCGCCTCGGCAGCCTGATGGGGGCCCTCAAGGTCGCGCGCCAGGGACCGCAGAGCATCGAGCTCGAGCACGCGGCGATCCGCGAGCGCTACCGCGCCGAGTTCGGAGAGGCGCTCTGAGCGCGGTGGGCTCCGAAGCCGGCTTCGACGTCGTCGTGGTCGGAGCGGGGGTCGTCGGGCTCGCGGTGGCGGCGGCCTGCGCGAAGGCCGGCCGATCGGTCGTCGTGCTCGAGGCCGAGCCGGGGATCGCCCGGGGCGTCACGAGCCGCAACAGCGAGGTCGTCCACGCCGGGATCTACTACCCCGCGGACAGCCTGAAGACCGCGCTCTGCATCGAAGGCCGCCGATCCCTCTACGCCTTCTGCGAGGCGAAGCGCGTTCCCCATCGCCGGCTCGGCAAATTGATCGTCGCGACGAACGAGGCGGAGATCGCGACGGTCGAGGCGCTGCATGCGCGGGCCGGGGCGAACGGCGTCGAGGGTCTCGAGCTGATCTCCCGCGCGGCGATCCTCGCCCTCGAGCCCGAGGTCGAGGCCCGGGTCGCCGTTCATTCGACGCAGACCGGGATCGTCGAGGCCCACGCCTTCTGCCAGGCGCTCGAAGCCGAGGCGGTCGGACACGACGCGATCGTCCTCTGCGATCGCCGGGTCGTGGCGCTCGCGCAACGTTCCTACGGCTGGCGCGTCGAGGTCGTCGCCGCGGACGGCGAGAGCGAGGCGATCGACGCGGGCTGCGTCGTCGACGCGGCGGGGCTCTCGGCGGACGTCGTGGCCGGGCTCGCGGGCCTCGACGTCGACGCGCTCGGCTATCGCCTCCATCCGTGCAAGGGCGACTACTTCGGCCTCGCGCCGGGCGAGCGGCTGTCGCTCGCCCGGCTCGTGTATCCGGTGCCCCAGCAGGCCGGGCTCGGGATCCACGCGACCCTCGATCTCGCGGGGCGGGTCCGCTTCGGGCCGGACACGGAGTACGTCGACCGGCTCGACTATCAGGTCGATCCGGCGAAGGCCGAGCTCTTTCGCGTGGCGGCCGCCCGCTACCTCCCGGGTCTCGCCGACGCCGCGCTCGTCCCCGACTACGCCGGCATCCGCCCCAAGCTCGCCGGTCCCGGCCAGGGCTTCCGCGACTTCGTGATCGAGGAGACGAGCGCCCACGGCGCCCCGGGCTTCGTCGCCTGCATCGGCATCGAGTCGCCGGGGCTGACCGCCGCCCTCGCGATCGCCGAGCGCGTCGCCGCCCTCGCGCGGGCGTAGGCGCCGCAGCCGCCGACCTAACGCTCGAGCCAGACGACCGAGCAGGCGAGGTTGTCGCCGGCCTGCTGGCGCCGATGGGCCCCCATCGCGGTCTCGAGGATCGCGCGACAGGCGCGCACCGCCGACAGATCGGCGGCCGTCCCCGGCTCGATCCCGGCGACGCTCGCGTGCACGGCCTGCGCCGGATTCTCGACGCCGATGCCCGGCTCCGAGAGCCCGTCGGTCGCGAGGGCCACCGCGCGCAGATCCGACAGCGTCCGCAGCCCGACCCGCGAATAACGTTCGAGCAGCTCGCGGTTCGCCTGCTCGTAGCCGAGGAAGGGCGTGAACTTCCAGGCCGGGTCGCGGCCGCCGAGCTCGGTGGCTCCGGTCGCGTCGATCGCGAAGAGGTGGCTGTCGCCGAGGGAGGCGTGGAGCAGCAGGTCGTCGCCGGGGCGGACGAGGGCCAGCACGAGGGTCGTCGGGGCCGGCGGGAGCTTCGAGCGGCCGGCGATCTCGAGCACGGCGCGGTTGGCGCGGAGCAGGGCGTCGAAGGCGAGCTCCCGCCAGGCGTCGGGGCTCGTCGTCGGCGCGACGGCGGCGACGAGTCGCGGGGCGGCGTCGGCGAGGATCGCCTCGATCGCGGCCTCGGAGCCGAGCTCGCCGTGGTGGCCGTCGGCGGCGATCACGAGCTCGCCGCCCTCGCCGATCGCGAAGGCCGTGCAGTCCTCGTTGGGATCGGTGTGGTCGTAGGTCTTGCGGGCACCGCCCCGGGAGAGGGCGACGGCGACGCGGCCCAGCCCTTCGAGGGCAATGCCCCCGATGTCGTGGTGGTCGCGGCCGCGCAGGAAGGCGGTCTTCACGGTCGAGCGGTCTCCGGTAGAGGGGGCGGTCGACGCCCGGCGAGCGTCGCCGAGGCGGTCTCGTCGCGGGCCATTGTACGAGTCGGGTCCGACGCGGCAACTTCGCGGCCCATGCCCGACACCGAAAGACGCTTCGCCCTCGCCTTCGCGATCGCCCACGAGATCGGAAACCACCTCGCGGGCATCCGCCTCGAGGCCCATCTGCTCGACGAGGCGCAAGGGGCCCGGGGCCTCGCGAAGGCCTCCCTCGCGATCGATTCGCTGGCGGGGCAGGCGGCGCCGCTGCTCGCCCTGCTGCGTCCCCTGCTCGCGCCGGGAGAGCGCCGCGCCGCGAGCGGAACCGTCGCGCGTCTGCTCGACGGGATCCGACGCCAGCTCGAGGAAGAGGGCTCCGCGGGCCACCGCATCGTCGTCGAAGTCGATCCGGAAGTCGGCGGGGCGCCGACGTCCGTCGAAGGGCTGCACGCGCTGATCGTCGCGCTGGTCGGCCCGCCCGGGGCGCTCGCGAGCGATGGCGCGCCGATCGGGCTGCGCGCGGGTCGCGCCGGGGGCGCGCTCGCGATCCGGATCGAGCTGCCGGGCGACGGCTTCGCCGAAGCGGCCGAGGAGGCGGCTTCGCCGGGGGGCTCGCTAAGGGGACGCGCGCTCGCGCTCGAGCTCGCCCGGGTGCTCGTCGCCGACGCCGGTGGTGGGGTCGAGGTCGGGCACGGCGAGGGGCGCTCGTGGCTCGCGCTTCTCATCCCGGGATGAGGCCGGGCGCGCGCCGTGGGCGCGCCGATCGGGGCGGCCGCCTCGCGCGGATTCAGGCCGCGCGCCGCGCTTCGGGCGCCGGGACGGTCTGCTGGTAGACCCGCGCCGGCGGCTCGCGCAGCTCCCGGACGATGCCGAGCGCGGCGAGGGCGCGCAGCCCGTAGTAGGCGATGTCGATCTCCCACCAGTAGAAGCCCTGACGCGCCGAGGCCATGTAGTGGTGGTGGTTGTTGTGCCAGCCCTCGCCGAGGGTGAGCAGCGCGAGCCACAAGTTGTTGCGGCTGTCGTCGCCGGTCGCATAGCGCTGGCTCCCGAAACGGTGGGCCAGGGAGTTGATCGTGTAGGTCGCGTGCCAGAGGAGCGTCGTCGAGAGACAGAAGCCGACGACGAGTCCGCGCAGGCCGTCGAGAGCGAAGCAGCCGGCGGCCAGGGCCAGCGGGACGACGACGTGCCAGCGGTCGAGCCAGACGAGCTCGGGATGGACGAGCAGGTCGGGGATGCGCGCGACCTCGGTCGCGTGGGCGCGCGCATCGAAGATCCAGCCCTGATGGGCCCACCAGAAGCCCTCGCGCGGCGAGTGGGTGTCGCCCGGCTGATCGGAGAAGGCGTGGTGGCGGCGATGATGGGAGGCCCACCAGAGGGGCCCCTTCTGGGTCGCCGCGCAGCCGAGCAGGGCGAGCACGAACTGGAACACCCGGCTCGTCTTGAAGGCGCGATGGGAGAAGTAGCGGTGGTAGCCCGCGGTGATCCCGAAGAGCCGGAGCCAGAACAGACCGAGACACAGCGCCAGCGAGAGCCACCCGAAGCCCGTCACGAAGACGAGCAGACACGCGGCGTGGATCGCCCAGTAGATCCCGACCGAGAGCCACTCCTGGCGCTGCCAGGGTCCGGCGACCCGCGCAGTCGGCGCGACGCGCCCCGTCTCCGGCGCCGGGTCCGGTCGTCGATCCATCGCCTGTGCCTCGTCCAAACCGGCCCCCCCGCCTCTCGTCGACCCGCCCGTCCACTTCCGCCCCACCGCGCGCCGGACCGATCCGGGGCGCGCTCGGCGGGCCAAGGCTATGGGGTCGATCGGCCGGGAGCCCTCCCGCGGCTGTGAAAGTTCGGTCAAAAGGGGAATTCGGCCGAGTCTCTGCTAGCCTGCGCGCGCCTCGGCGGGGGGCCGGGGCTCGAGGCCGTGGCGAGAGCGACCGCCGACGATCGGACGGCGCCGGAAACGGCCGCATCCCGGCTCCGGTGAACCGATGGCCCGGGGAACCTGCGGCCGGTCCATCCGATCCCCGCGCCGGGAAACCCAGAGAGAGAGCCCAGGGCCTCAGCGTGTCCATCGGTCGGCCGATGAGGCGCGTGCCTCCGACGACCCATCCAGGACCCATCCAGGACCCATCCAGCCCACGACCGACGAGACCACAGACCGCGACCCCGATCCAGTCCCGACAACCCGACCGCCCCGGAACCGAGAACCAACATGTCCCCGATCGCCGCCCGAAAAGACCTGCGCAACGTCGCCATCATCGCCCACGTCGACCACGGCAAGACGACCCTCGTCGACGGTCTGCTGCGGACCTGCGGCGCCTTCCGCGCCAACGAGAACGTGGCCGAGCGCGTGATGGACTCCGGTGATCTCGAGCGCGAGCGCGGCATCACGATCCAGAGCAAGAGCACCTCGATCGAGTACCAGGGTGTGCGCATCCAGCTCGTCGACACCCCCGGCCACGCCGACTTCGGCGGCGAGGTCGAGCGCGTGCTCGGCATGGCCGACGCCGCGCTGCTGCTCTGCGACGCCTACGAAGGCGTGATGCCGCAGACGCGCTTCGTGCTGCGCAAGGCGCTCTCCCACGGCCTGCGCCCGATCCTCGTCGTCAACAAGATCGACCGGCCCGAGGAGCGCGCGGAGGAGGTCGTGAACGAGGTCTTCGATCTGCTCGTCGAGCTCGGCGCCAACGACACGCAGCTCGAGTTCCCGGTCATCTACGCCTCGGCCAAGCAGGGCGTCGCCTCGCTCGTCTACCACCCGGAACGGAAGGGCGGCGAGATGAAGGACCTGACGCCGGTGCTCGACACGATCCTGGCCCACGCGCCGCCTCCGATGGTCGACGAGGCGGGCTCGCTCCAGTTCCAGGCGGTCACTCTCGGCTACGACTCCTTCGTCGGGCGCCTCGTGATCGGCCGCGTGATGCGCGGGCGCATGCAGCGAGGCATGGCCGCGATCCGCGTGCGCGAGGACGGCGGGACCGATGCCTTCCGGATCACCAAGCTCTTCGGGACCCGTGGCATCCATCGCGTCGAGATCGAAGAGGCGCGGGCCGGCGACATCGTGATCGTCGCGGGCGTCGAGACGATCGACGTCGGCGATACGGTCTGCGAGCCCGGCAAGGCCGAGGCGCTCCCGCGCATCGCGATCGATCCGCCGACGATCCGCATCCATCTCTCGGTGAACAACTCGCCCTTCGCCGGCCGCGACGGCAAGTTCGTGACGAGCCGGCAGATCGGCGATCGCCTCGACCGCGAGGTCATGTCGAACGTCTCGATCAAGATCGAGCGCACCGAGCGGCAGGACGTCTTCTCCGTGTCGGGTCGTGGCGAGCTCCAGCTGGCCATCCTGATCGAGACGATGCGACGCGAGGGGTACGAGTTCGCGGTGTCGCGGCCGGAGATCATCGTGCAGCTGGTCGACGGGAAGCAGTGCGAGCCGATCGAGGAGGTCGTCGCCGACATCCCGGAGAACGCGGCGGGCTCGGTCATGGAGAAGCTCGCCCAGCGCAAGGGCCGCATGACCTCGATGGAGCATCATGGCGCCCGGGTCCATCTGCGCTTCATGGTCCCGTCCCGCGGCCTGTTCGGGTACCGCAGCGAGTTCCTGACCGATACGCGCGGCGAGGGGCTCCTCTACCGAAGCGTGGAGGGCTTCGAGCCCTACGCCGGCGATCTGCCGGGTCGCAGCGTGGGCCCGGTCGTCGCGACGGATCCGGGACGCACGACGCCGTACTCGATCTTCAAGATCCAGGAGCGCGCGACGCTCTTCGTGCCGCCGGGCGTCGACGTCTACGAGGGGCAGATCGTCGGCGAGAACCGCCGCCCGGGCGAGCTCAACGTCAACATCGTCCGCGCGAAGAAGCTCGACAACATGCGCACGACCAGCAAGGACGAGAACGTCATCATCACGCCGCACCGCAAGGTCACGATCGAGGAAGCGCTCGGCTGGATCGAGGACGACGAGCTGCTCGAGGTGACGCCGGTCGAGCTGCGCCTGCGCAAGAAGGTGCTGAACCAGTCGTACCGCAAGCGCTGAGCGGGCGCGCCGCCAACGGCTGCGACCGCGACCGAGCGCGCTTCGCCGGGGGAGACCACCCGTGATGCACGGAATCCGGGAAGACGAGCGGAAGGCGTATGCCGAATCCGGCTTCTTCGTCCGGGAGGCGGTGTTCGAGTCCGCCGAACTCGAGGGCCTGCGGGCCGCCGCCGAGCGCGTCGTGGCCCGGGCCGAGCAGGCTGCCCGCGCCGTGCCGCCGACGGATCCGGCGCGTGTCTACGCGATCGACGGCAACCGCTATGTCGAGATCGAGCGCGCGACGGTCCAGCTCGAGCACGCCCCCACTTCGTCGACGATCCGCGTCGTCGAGCCCTTCCACCCCCTCGATGTCGAGCTCGACCGGCTGATCGGCGACCCGCGGATCATCGATCCGGTCTGCGGCGTGCTCGGCGAGACGAAGGTCGCACTCTGGACGGACAAGCTGAACCTGAAGCGGCCGCGGGAGGGCTCCGGCTTCCGCTGGCACCAGGACTCGCCCTACTGGGGCCACGCCTGCAACCACTGCGACCGGCTGCCGAACGTGATGATCACCCTCGACGACGCCGACCGGGAGAATGGCTGTTTTCGTCTGATTCCGGGCAGCCATCGCCGGGGCTTCCTGCCGGGGCTCGCCGACGGGACGCGCCTCGGCCCGCTCTTCACCGACCCGGCCCATTTCGACGCCGAGCAGCAATGGCTCGCCGAGGTCCCGGCCGGAAGCCTCGTCTTCTTCGACTCCCACATCGTGCACGGCAGCGAGCCCAACCGCTCGGCGCGCGCCCGCCGCGCGATGGTCGTGACCTACCAGCCGCCGGGGCACGCGATGTTCAAGGTCGAGGGGACGCGGGAGTTCACGCTCGGGAATTGATGCGGCGCCGGGCCGGTCGACGGGCCGCGTCGGACGGGCCGAGCCGGGCCGGTCGCACCGATCCGCTCAGAGGTCCCGGAGCGACGCCTTCGCGAACTCCGCCCGCAGCTCCGCGTACTCCCGCGCGACCGGGAACTGCGGAAACTCGTCGATCACGTTCTGCGGCGGTCGGAACAGGATGCCCGCATCCGCCTCCGCGAGCATCGAGGTGTCGTTGTAGGAGTCGCCCGTCGCGATCGTGCGGTAGCGCAGCGACGCGAAGGCCTGCACCGAGGCCCGTTTGGGATCGGGCTGGCGGATCTTGTAGTCGCGGATCATGCCCTGGTCGTCGATGTCGAGGCGATGGCAGAGCAGCGTCGGCCAGCCGAGCTTGCGCATGAAGGGCTCAGCGAACTCGTAGAACGTGTCCGACAGGATCACGACCTGGAAGCGCTCCCGCAGCCAGAGCAGCGTCTCCTGCGCGCCGGGCAGGGGCTCCATCCCGGCGATCACCTCCTGGATGTCGCGGATTCCGAGCTTCTTGTCGGCCAGGATCTTCAGCCGCTGCTTCATCAGCTTGTCGTAGTCCGGCATCTCGCGGGTCGTGATGCGCAGGGCTTCGATGCCGGTCCGCTCGGCGAAATTGATCCAGACTTCGGGGATCAGGACCCCTTCGAGATCGAGGCAGGCGATTTCCATGACGGCGGTTTTTAGCGCGGGGCGCCCCCGTGCGCAGCCGGGCAGCGCTTCGTGATCAGCGCGCGTCCCGTCGGCGCACCGCCGCGAGCCCGCCGAGGCCGAGCCCGAGGAGCAGCGCGGTGCCGGGCTCCGGGACGATCCCGATGAAGGTGAAGTCGGCCTTGACGATCACGTCCGGGCCCGCACCGACCGGCAGCTGGGCGAAGCGCGCGATGTTCACGCCGACCAGCGAGAGCGAGATCGTGTCGCCCGAGACGCCGATCAGGCCCGCGGCCGACGAGTCGAGGGAGGTCGCCGGCTGGGGACCGAAGGGGATGTTGCCGGGGAGGGTGCCCGAGACGTCGCCCGAGAGCACGGTCGCGATGTTGAACTGGCCGAAGACGTTGAGGGCGCCCGTCGAGCCGACCTGGTTCGTCAGGCTCGAGTTGTCGATCGAGACCGTGTCGAGGGCGACGACGTTCTCGTCGAGGTCGAGATTGATCGTCGTCGTCGGGATGAGCAGGAGACCGGTCAGCGTGCCGTAGGGGCCGACGGTCGGGTCGAAGGTCACCGACGTTCCGCCGAGCAGGATCTCGACCGGCGTCGGCCCGCTCAGGACCGACGTGGTCGTTCCATCGAGGACGGCCCGCAGCGTCATGGTGCCGGAGTTGAAGCCGTAGGTCGCCGGGGCGGCGCCAGCGAGGGCCGGCACGAGCAGCGCGAGCGAAGCCAGGAGGGCCACGAAGCGAGTCCTGCCGGCGCGGAGGCGACCGGCCGCATCCGCCGAGCGTCCACCGAGCATTCGAAGACCCGTCACCACCGCCTGGACCCGAATCTCGACCTCGCGCATCGATCCCCTCCTTCGCGCCCCACACTCGTTCCCGATTCGGGTCGAGCGGGCATCACGTCCAGGGAAACGGCTCTCGGGCTCGGAATCGGTCCGAGCGCGGAGTCGTCCTCCAGGCGCACGAAGTCGGATTCGCGCGTCCTTCCCAGGGACCGGCGCGCGAACGCCGGTCTCGCGCATCATAAAGCCGGTACGCAAGAAAGTGGCAGAAAATCTCACGAGACCGTGATTTTCTTACCAGAAATCCGGGGCCCCGCGGCCCCGGATTTCGGAAGAGCTCGACGTCTCGCGGCGGAGTCCGCTCGGATCAGGGCTCGAGGATCGGATGGAGCCGCTGGGCCGGCTGCGTCTCGCGCAGCTTCTTCAGGGCTCGCGCCTCGAGCTGCCTTACGCGCTCCCGAGAAAGGCCCAGTGACTGGCCGATCTGCTCGAGCGTATGCTCCTCTTCACCGCCGAGGCCGTAGCGCAGGCGCAGGATCAGCTGCTCCCGCGGCGTCAGGCTCCCGATCAGCGAGCCGACACCCATGCGCATGCGGTCGTCGTCGATGCCGCCGTCCGGTCGATCCGCCGTCGCGTCGGGGACGAAATCCTCGAGGCGCTTCTCCGTCCCGGCCACGTTCGACTCGAGCGAGATCGCCTCGCGCGAGAGCCGATCGAGGGCCTCGAGCGACTCCGTGTCGGTCCCGAGCGCCGGGGCGAGCTCCGCCGGGGTGGGCTCGCGACCGAGCTTGCCCGTCAGCTCCGCACGCACGCGCTGGCTGCGCTGCAGCCGGTCGTGGACGTGGGAGGGCAGGCGGATCGTGCGCGAGTGGTTCTGGATCGCGCGCACGAGCGCCTGACGGATCCACCACACCGCGTAGGTCGAGAACTTGAAGCCGCGGCGATGATCGAACTTCTCGACCGCCCGGATCAGGCCGAGGTTGCCCTCCTGGATCAGGTCGGGGAACGAGAGGCCGAGGTTGCGGTAGTCCTTCGCGATCGCGACGACGAGCTTGAGATTGTGCTCGATGAAGCGGTTCTTGACCGTCGACATCGACTCGTGGGCGTCCTCGACGGACTCGACGAGCTCGATCATCCGATTGCGCTCGACGCCGGCCTCGAGCTCGAGGTCCGAGAGCTTCTTCGTGCGCTTGCGCGCCTTCTTCATCTCGTTGGCGATGACGACGCTCTTCTCGCGCAGCTCGTGGAGCACGGCGAGGGAGAGCTGGGCGCTATGCATCTCCTTCGAGATCTTCTGGTCGAGCTTCTCGAGGGTCTGGGAATAGCCGAGGCCCGTCTTTTCGACCTTCGCATCGCGCTCCGCGAGGATCACGCGCAGCTTCTTCACCGCCCGCTCGACGCGGGCCGCGATCTCGCCCGTCTCCTCGTCCCCGGCGGACTCGGAGAGCTTGGCGCCCGTATGCGAGAGCGCGCGCAGCGCGTCCCAGCGCGCCACGACGTGCTTCGCAGAGGCCGGGATCGAATACAGCGAATTGCGAAGCGCCGCGGTCGCCGCCTCGAGATCCTTGGCGAGGACGACTTCCTCTTCGCGCTTCAGCGTGCGCGTGCCACCGATCTCCTGGAAGTACGACTCGAGCGGACGCCGCTCACGGCCGGGATCGAGCTCCTCGGCCGCAACCACGGGCGTCGCACCCATCGTGATGGCTTCGTGGGTGTCGCTCTGCTTCTTCTCTTGCGTCTTCAACTCGATTCCTCTGCTCCGCGGTGCAGCTCTCGATGAGATGCCGCCCGAGGGGGGCGTGTTTCAAAAAGAGTCCCTCGCTCATCCGGGGGACGTCGGTCTTTCCTGCGCGTGTCGGGCGCCTTCGGCCGATTCAGCGCCCGTTGCGTCGCCTGCGCCGTCTGGCGGGACGAGTGGCGGGACGAGGTCTGCGCTCGCGGGCCGCTCGTCCGATCTCCACGCGCACATCCGTCGCTCGATGGGAGAGCCGAGAAGGTCCGTGGATGTAGCCCGATCTTGATTGAATTTCACCTATTTAGCCAGCGAATTTTCGTCGACTGCGCCGGTCCTTCGCCGGCCATCCTGCGATTTGACTGCTGAGAACGCCAGCCGCCGGATCGTGTCCGTCCTTCGGTCTCCCCGAGTCGCCGAGCCCGGTCTGCCGGGATCGGTCGCGACGCGTGCTCTCTCATCTGATGGAGGGGTGGCTCGATCATCGGAGATGTGTCGAAAGGCTCCCGTGATTCGCGACCTCGGGTCGATTTTCCACGATGGACCGGCAGAGGCCGTGCGTGCGAGCGGTAACGGACCGGAGCGCCCTGCCGATCGGGCTCGGCACGGGATCGTCGGGCGCGGGGTGCGATGCGGATGAAATCCGCAACAATGCGGCCATGTCGAATCCGGTCCGGACCTTCAGTGAGCGCGAGTTCTACCTGGAGGAGTTCCACGGCCGCACGATCGGCATCGCCTGGCCTGCCGAGGAGCCGCCGGAGCAGGAGCCCCTCGCGAGCGTGATCGACGAGCTGGTCCAGAACGAATCCCAGGTCGTCCTGTTGAGCCCGCTCGAGCCGATGCTCGCGCTGGCGGGCGGCGGGCCTCCGGTCGATCTCGACGAAGAGAACGCGGGCCCCCGGCTCTGGCGCAAGCTGCGCGAGAATGGCAGCGCAGGGATGCGCATCGCGGCCGATCGCTTCGAAGCGGATTGCGAGCGCGCGGTGCTGATGCTGCGCTTCTCGAAGCTGGTGTGGATCCAGTCGACGCCCCCGGTCGAGCGGAGCGAGGGATCGGGGCGCATCTCCGTCGTCGACCTCGCCCACCTCGAGCCGCTGCTCGCGCCCGAGCCCCCGGCATCCGGGGCGGCCGTGGCCGCGTCGGCCGGACCGGCGCTGCGGGTGGCCCCGGGGCGGCGCGGGCTGCTCGAGACCATCCGCCGGATGATCGAGGGCGGCGTGTCGGCGGTGAACGTCTGCGCCGCCCGGGATCTGGCCCTCGAGCTGTTCACCTACACGGGCGCCGGCATCTTCTTCACGCGCAATCGCTACGCGGAGGTTCGCAGGCTCGCGATCGACGACTACGACCCCGCCCACGACCTGATCGCCCGCGGCGAGGCCGACGGATTCCTCGTACCGCGGGGACCGGAGGCCCGCGACTCGATCCTCGCCAACGGGGTCGGCGTCTTCATCGAAGGCCAGTACCTGGCGGGGGTGGGGGCGCTCCTGCCCTACGAGCAGGACGGGGCGATGGAGGTCGCCTCGCTCTTCGCCCTGACGCGCTACATCGGCGAGGGCGCCGGCGGCCACATCGTTCGATTCGCCGTCGACGTCGCCCGCCAGCAGGGCCTGCGGTACGTCTTCGGCTGCACCACCTCGGATCGCGTCAAGACGTTCTTCGAGAGCCACGGCTTCCGAAGCGTCGGCCCCGACGAGGTCCCGAAACGGAAGTGGGTCGACTACGACCCCGAACGCCGCGCGCGGCTCCACTGCCTGCGGCTCGATCTCTGACGCGCGCTCGCGCGCGCCCGATTGCCCGTCGAAGCGCTCCGGTCATGGCCCGAAGGCTTCCTCCCGGAGGTCCGGACGCGAGGTCCGGATCGGCCTGTAAGCCGGGTTCTGTTCCGCGCGCGGGTTGCCCCGCGCACGGCGAAAGTCATTCCTCTAGGCCGACCATTGCTAGGCGGCTCGAGCGCTCTCACCCGGACACCGCGACGACGCTTGCGCGCCGTCGATCGAGCGGACCGCTCTCGACGGTGTCCCTATTCGAGCTTGCTCCGGGAGGGGCTTGCCTCGCCGCCGGTCGCCCGGCTGTCGCGCGTGGGCTCTTACCCCACGATTTCAACCTTACCTGTGCGCGTCGCTCTTGCGAGCGCAGCGCCATCGGCGGTGTCATTTCTGTTGCGCTTTCCCTCGGGTCACCCCGGGTCGGTGTTACCGACCTCCCTGTCCTGCGGAGCCCGGACTTTCCTCCCGTGAACGGTGCTTGTTCACCGGCGACCTTCCGGCCGACTTCGGCGGGCGGCGCGCATCCTAACGCGCCTTGACCTGCGATCCAAAACCGCACCCATGTTCAGGTTTCAGCCGTCTTGCGCAGCGTCGCGCGCAAGCCTGGGCTGGCTTCGACTCGCGTCGTCCAATCGTGGACGAGCGTCACGGATTCGCGATTGAATCCGCCCCATTCATCGCTTAGTAAGAACGCTTCGCGACCCGTGGACGAGCTTCGAGCGCAAGGCTCGCGCACGCCGCCAGGTGCGCCAGGAGAGTGCCGTGATTTCCTTCGAGATGACCGAAGAGCAGACCCTCGTCCGGGATTCGATGCGCGAGTTCGCCGCCGCCGAGATCCGCAAGCGCGCGCGGAGCGCCGACGAGGAGTCGGCGGTTCCCGCCGAGCTCCTCGCGACGACCTGGTCGCTGGGGCTCACGAGCACCCAGCTCCCCGAGGCCTTCGGCGGCGCCGGCGAAGCCCGCTCGTGCGTCACCAACGCGATCGTGCTGGAGGAGCTCGCCCACGGCGACGCCGCGCTCGCGATCGCCGCGCTCTCCCCTTCGCTCTTCGCGAACGCCATCCTCGACCACGGCAGCGAAGCCCAGAAGAAGGCCCATCTCCCGCGCTTCGCGGGCGCCCGCTTCGTGACGGGCTCGCTCGCCGTCTGCGAGCCCGCTCCGCTCGCCGACGGGAGCCGCCCGCGTTGCATCGCGGAGGCGAAGAACGGGACCTACGTCCTCTCGGGGCGGAAGTCGCTGGTCGCGATGGGCGACCGCGCGACCCATTTCCTCGTGACGGCGCGGGAGGGCAGCGAGCTCGGGGCCTACATCGTGCCGCGCGACGCCGTCGGGCTCACGGTCGGTCCGCTCGAGAAGAACATGGGGCTCCGGGCGCTGCCGACGACGAGCCTCCTGCTCGAGCGGGTCGAGCTGCCGGCGGAGTCGAAGCTCGGCGAGGCGGGCGGTGCGAACGTGCAGGCGGTCCTCGACGCTTCCCGGGTCGCGCTCGCGGCGGTCATGCTCGGCGTGTCGCGGGCGGTGCTCGAGTACTGCGTGCCCTATGCCAAGGATCGCGTCGCCTTCGACGAGGCGATCGCGAAGAAGCAGGCGATCGCCTTCCGGCTGGCCGACATGCACATCGAGCAGCACGCCATGCGCCAGCTCGTATGGCGCGCGGCGAGCCTGCTCGAGCACGGCCTCGACGCGACGCGCGCCGCCTGGCAGGCGCGTTGTTATGCCGCGGAGAAGAGCATGTGGATCGCCGACAACGGGGTCCAGGTCCTCGGCGGCCACGGCTTCATTCGCGAGCATCCCGTGGAGATGTGGTTCCGTCACGCGCGGACTCTCGGCGTCGCCGAGGGACTCGTCGCGCTCTGATCCGGCGCGCGGTGGAGCGGGCCGACGCCGGCGATCGCCGACGCGCCCCCGACCGACGGGCTGACTTCCCCATCCCGATCCTGGAGAGAACCCGATGATCGACTTCCGACCGACCGCGACCGACGAAGCGATGCTCGCGCGCCTGCACGCCGAGGCCCTGATCTGTCGGCGCCATGCCCGCGCGTTCGACGAGCGCGAGGCGGAGATGATCCCCGACGTGCTGCCGGAGGCGGCCGCGTTCGAGGCGGAGGCGAAGGCGAACCCGCTGCCGAAGCCCGGTCCCGACGACACGCCGCCGGCGGTGATGATGATGTTGCAGACGATGGCCGCCTACTGGGGCGACTACTCGGTCCGGCTCCGGCGCTCGACGTCGGGCGGTCTCGGCAACGCCGCGCTGATGGCCGCGGGGACCGAGGCGCAGAAGGCGAAGTGGGGCCAGCTGCTGCTCTCGATGGCGATCACCGAGCCGGGCTGCGGCTCCGATCCGTCGCGGGTCTCGACGACGGCGGTGCTCGACGAGCAGACGAACGAATGGATCCTGAACGGCGAGAAGATCTTCGTGACGACCGGGATCCGCGCCGACGGCGTGGTGCTCTGGGCGACGCTCGACAAGAGCGCGGGGCGCGCCGGCATCAAGTCGTTCCTGGTCGTGAAGGGAACCCCCGGCTTCGACGTCCCCCACAAGGAGAAGAAGCTCGGCATCCGCGCCGACGACACCGCGGCCTACGTCTTCCGCGACTGCCGCATTCCGCGCGAGAACCTGCTCGGCGGCGACGAGTCGATTCCGAAGCAGAGCTCCGGCGGCTTCCGCGGCGTGATGAAGACCTTCAACATGACCCGTCCCTTGACCGCGGCGATGGGGCTCGGCATCGCCGAGGCGGCCCTCGACGCCACGCGCGAGGCGCTGACCGAGGCCGGCGTCGAGCTAGACTGGGCGACGGGCCCGGGTGGCATGGGGCGCCTGTCGGCGGCGGCCGAGCGCTTCATGCGCCTCGAGACCCTGTTCGAGGCGTCGAAGTGGACGGTCCTGCAATGCGCCTGGATGGCAGGGAAGGGGCTGCCCAACAACCTCGAGTCCTCGGTCAGCAAGGCCCACGCGGGCTCCGCCGTCCGGCAGATCACCCAGGGCTGCATCGAGATCCTGGGCGCGATGGGCATCTCCCGCGAGCACCTCTTCGAGAAGTGGATGCGCGACAGCCGGATCACCGACATCTACGAGGGCACCGGCGAGATCCAAAGGCTCATCATCGCCCGCGGCCTGCTCGACTACACCCGCGACGATCTGAAGTAACCCACTCGGCGCGCGTTCGGCTGCACTATCGTGGGCCGGCGATTCGCGATCTTCCGTCGCGCCCGACCGTGCGGGCGGGCCGCACGGATGCTCGGATTCGCGCCGCGTGGAGGCCCCGTGAACGTCGAGCGCCCCGTGTCCCCGCCGCCGGTCCCGGCGGCCGCAGCTCCCGATCCCTTCCCGCCGCTCTACACACGCTACGTGCTGTTCATGGTCCTCCTGACCATGATCTTCAGCAACGTCGACCGCACGATCCTGTCGATCCTGGTCGAGGACATCAAGGCCGACTTCGCCCTCGACGACGCGCAGATGGGTTGGTTGCTCGGTCCCGCCTTCGCGATCGTCTACTCCGTCCTCTGCCTTCCGCTCGGCCGCTACGCCGACACGACCGGCGTCCGTCGCAACATCGTCGCGTACTCGCTGCTCGTCTGGAGCCTCTTCACCGGCGCCACGGCCTGCGTCACGAGCTACCTCCAGCTCTTCGTCGCGCGCATGGGTGTCGGCGTCGGCGAGGCCGGCGGAACGTCGCCCTCGGTCTCGATGCTCGCGGACTACCTGACGCCGGCGAAGCGGGCGCGCGGGATCTCCGTCGTCTCGATCGGCGCGGTCCTCGGCCTGGGCCTCGGGATGGTCATGGGCGGCTGGGTCTCGGAGCGCTACGGCTGGCGCGCCGCGTTCGTCGCGGCTGGCCTGCCCGGCGTGGTGCTGGCGATCCTCTATCGCTTCACGATCCATGAGCCGAAGCGGGGGGGCAGCGAGGGGCGCCAGGCGGCCGCGCCGATCGCGCTCGGCGCGGGCCTCAAGATCCTGCTCGCCACCCGCACGTACCAGTTCATCCTGGCCGCGAACGCCATCTGCCTCTTCGCCTCGATGGGTCGCAATCTCTGGGAGCCGGCCTTCCTGATGCGGACCTACAAGATGGGCGTCTTCGAGGCGGGCGCCTGGTATTTCCTGACGGCGCCCCTGCCTTCGATGTTCGGGATCTTCCTGGGCGGCTGGTTCGCCGATCGGCTCGGCGCGCGGGATCCGCGCTGGTACCTCTGGGTCCCGGCGGTGGGGCAGACGCTCTCGGTTCCGATCCTGATGATCTTCCTGCTCTGGGACGAGACGGATCTGATTGCGATGCCGGATTTCATGGTCGCGGCCGGTCTGCCGACGCTCCCGGTGGCCCTCGTCTGGGGGCTGTTCGGCTCGATCATCGGCGGCGCGTTCACGGCGCCCTTCATGTCGACGATCCAGGGCGTCGCGCCCCTGCGCATGCGCGCCTTCGCGTCCGCGGTCTCGACCCAGGTCACGACGGTCGTCGGCCATGCAGCCGGGCCGCTCGTGGTCGGCATGATCGCGAAGGACTTCGCCGCGCGATTCGGCGACGACGCGCTTCGCTATTCGCTGCTGGTCCCGACCGTGACGCCGCTGCTCGCCGCGGTGATCTGTCTGTTCGGCGCGCGCTACGTCGGCGCGGACCTCGCACGGGCGCGGGAGATCGACCGATAGCGAACGTCCCGACGATCGCGCGGGCGAGTCGAAGGCCCGGTCGAGCCGGCGATCGATTCGGTGATCACGGCGCGCGGGCGAGCGCCTCGGCTCAGGGGACGAAGCGGATCATCGCCGTGACGCGCTGGTCCTCGATCCGCATCAGATCGACCACCGCGAGCGGGCTCCGCGTCGCCCACGAGAGCTCGAGCTCGACCCGCGGGCCGAGCACGCGCGAGACGGCGAAGCGGCTCTCGAGCAGGCGTGTCGTCCGCCGGGCGGTCGCCGCGGCGGGCACGTCGAAGAGGGTCGTCGCGATGGGGCTGCGGGCCGAGGGGCGCAGGAGCGCCTGGGCGTCGTAGCGGGCCCGCAGGCCGAAGGGCAGGTCGACGTACGCGAGGCCCCGGGATCGCCAGCGCTCGGCCTGCGCTCGCTCGGCCGACGGCGTGGTCGCCCAGCCCGCTGCCGATCCGAGCAGGGCCCTCGATCGCACGCTCGTCCCCGCCGACTGGGCCTGCGCGTACGGGGCCGTCAAAGCGAGGGCGAGGCCGGCGAGGCCGGCGCCGAGGACGGCGGCGGTGCGCAGGCCGCGGCGAGCGCGACCGCAGACCGATCGGCGGGCGGGGCGGGCGCCCCGTCGGCGGACGAGAGCGCCTCGGGCGATCGGGGCAGGCAGCGGCGGCAGCGGGTCGCAGGCGTCCATCGGGTCGCTCCATCGGCATCGGGCTCCGCGTGCGCCGGTGACGACGCCCACGCCCGCGACCGCGCGCGCCGGGATCGGCGCGAGCTGCACTAAGCTTGCCGCCGCCATGAAAGCCATCCTCATCGAGAAGCCCGGGGACGAGTCCTGCATGAAGCTCGGCGAGACGGCGCCCCCGGCGCTCACGCCCGGGAGCGTCCGCATCCGCAACGTCGCCTGCGGTGTGAACCGGGCGGACCTGTTGCAGCGCCAGGGCTTCTATCCGCCGCCGGCCGGGGCGTCGCCGATCCTCGGCCTCGAATGCGCGGGGCGGATCGCCGAGGCGGCGGCGGACGTGACGTCGTTCCGGGCCGGCGAGCGCGTGATCGCGCTGCTGCCCGGCGGAGGTTATGCGGAGGAGTCGGTCGTCGACGCAGGGTCGGTCCTGCGGCTGCCCGATGCCCTCGACTTCGAGACGGGAGCGGGGGCGATCGAGACGCTGCTCACGGTCTTCCTCAACGTCTTCCAGCTCGGTGGCCTGCCGTCGGGCGGGACCGTCCTGGTCCACGGCGGCGGCTCCGGCATCGGTACGACCACCATCGACCTCGTGAAGCGCGCCGGGGGCCGTGTCGTCGCGACGGTGGGCAGCGACGAGAAGGCGCGCCGCTGCCGCGAGCTCGGGGCGGACGCGGTCGCGAACTACCGCAGCGAGGACTGGGTCGAGGTCGCGAAGCAGGCGACCGGTGGGCGCGGGGTCGACGTGGTCCTCGATTCCATCGGCGGGTCCTATCTCGACGGCAACCTCCGGGCGCTCGCCGAAGACGGTCGGCTCGTGCTGATCGGCCTGATGGGCGGGGCGAAGGCCGAGCTGCCCCTCGGCGCGCTCCTGTCGCGGCGGCTCTCGGTGATCGGGTCGACGCTGCGCACGCGCTCGCCTTCGGCGAAGGCCGCCATCGTGACCGCCTTCCAGGCCCGCTTCGGGGCGGATTTCGCGGCCGGGCGGATCCGACCCGTGATCCACCGCGTATTTCCCCTGGCGGAGGCTCCGGAGGCCCATCGGATGCTCAAGGCCAGCACCCATTTCGGGAAGGTCGTGCTGCGGGTCCGCGACGACGAGCGCTAGGAGCTCGACCCGGGACGAGCGATTTTCGGGCGGCGGAGCGATGTCGATCCGCTACGATCCGCGCCCGCGCGGGTGGGGCCCGACCCCGACCCCCGTCATCCGCAAACCGAAACGAACCGAAATCGAAAATCGGCGGGCGCCGTGTTAGGCAGCTCGCCCCATCGAGGAGATCCCGCCATGGCGGTCGAGCGCACCTTCGCCATCATCAAACCCGACGCCGTCCAGAACAAGTCCGCCGGACAGATCCTCGCCCGCATCGAGGCCTCGGGTCTCGAGATCGTGGCGATGAAGAAGCTCCAGCTGTCGGAGGAAGGGGCGAAGGGCTTCTACGCCGTCCACAAGGCGCGGCCCTTCTTCGCGGACCTGGTCAAGTTCATGACGTCCGGGCCGGTCGTCGCGCTCGTCCTGGAAGGCGAGGGCGCGATCAAGAAGTGGCGCGACCTGATGGGTCCGACCAACTCGCAGCAGGCGCCGAAGGGCACCCTGCGCGGCGACTTCGGGACCGACGTCGAGCGCAACGCCACCCACGGCTCGGATGCCCCCGAGACCGCGCGGCTGGAGATCGCCTACTTCTTCAATGCGAGCGAGATCTGCGCGGTGACCGAGGCGCTGCCGGCCTGAGCGGCGGACGCGCATCGGGATCCGGGCCCGAGCGGCGTCCGGGCGCTTTCGCGCCGGGCGCCGCGCCCGGGACCGCGGGCGGGCTTCAGGATGCGAAGCCCTTCGCCATCAGGAGCAGCAGCCCGAGGTAGGTGAGGGTGAGCCAGAACTCCTGGCTGCGCAGTGCGCGGGTCACGACGATTTCCTTCCAGGACGGTCGGCCGAGTCGAATCCGACGGCGCCGTCGATGCTTCCTATCGAAATGTCTGCGCGGGACTTGAGACCCACCCGGGGCCGGGACCCCGGACGGCTTCGGTCGGTACGGCCGATCACCAGCGGATGCGCGTCCATCGCCGATTCCTGCCTAACGACCGTCGAACCGGGGCGCCCGCCGCTCCCGGATCGATGCGATGCCTTCCCGGGCATCGCGGGTTTCGAAGGTCCGGGCCTGCTCGGTGGCCTCGAACTGAAGCTGATCCTCCAGGGAGGCGGCTTCGCTGCGCCGGAGCGCCTGCTTGATCGCGCGGACGGCGATCGGCGCGTTCGCCGCCATCTCCCGCGCCGTCGCGAGGGCGGCGGGGAGCACCTCGGCGGTCGGCAGGACGCGGTTGGCGAGGCCGATGCGATGGGCCTCGACGCCGTCGATCAGGCGACCCGTGTAGAGCAGCTCCGCCGCCTGGCCCGGGCCGACCAGCCGGGGGAGCGTCCAGGTCGCGGCCATGCCGGGGTGGACCCCGAGCCGGGCGAAGTTGAGCCCGAGCTGCGCATCGCCTGCCACATAACGGAAGTCGCATCCGAGCGCGACGCAGAGCCCCGCCCCGACCGCTGCACCCTGGATCGCCGCGATCGTCGGGCAGGGCAGGTCGCGAATCGACAGGAACAGCCGGTAGAAGCTCGCCATCTCGTCGCGGATCGCGCGCCACGCCTGGCCGGGCGACTCGGCGCCGAGCTTCGCCTGGCGCTCGAGCATGTCGAGATCCCCGCCCGCCGAGAAGGCGCGACCATTGCCGGAGACGACCACCGCGCGGACCGAGGCGTCGCCGCAGAGCTCGGCGATCCGATCGCGAAATGCCTCGCCCATCGCGCGCGTCATCGCGTTGCGGCGATCGGGATCGTCGAGGAGGAGAAGGGCGATGTCGCCGTCCCGGGTCAGACGGACGAGCTCGTTCGCGGCCATGCGGTTCGGGGTCTCTCGAGGAGGACGGGTGACGTCGCGCAGCATAGCGACTGGTCCCCACGGCGCACCGGGTATAGTCGCACGACACGCGAAGGAGGCGGGAAATGACCGACGCCGGAGAGCAGCGATGGGAGGTGATCTTCCCGTGGATGGAGCAGAAGCTCGGCGGTCGCATCGTGAGTCGCCGACGTCAGGGGCGCGAGTCCGGCGGTCGCTTCGCCTGGTTCGTCGATCTCGAGGTCGAAGGCCGATTGCGCAAGACCTACGTCCGCGGAACCCGCGACGATTCGTTTTCCTATACGCGGGTCTATTCCACGCGACGTGAGGCGCGGATTCTCGAAGTGCTGCATCGCGAAGGGATCCTCGTGCCGCAGGTGCTGGCGTTCCACGAGGATCCGCAGGCGGCGGTGCTCGCCCACGTCGAGGGGCGCGACGACTTCAACAACGTGAAGGATCCGCAGGAGAAGGAGTCGATCCTCGAGAGCTTCCTCGAGCGCCTGGCGGAGCTCCACTCGGTCGACGCGCGGAAGTTCGAGGCGATCGGCCTACGCGTTCCGGAGACGCCGGAGGAGCTGGCGCTCCACGACCTCGACGTCTGGCAATCGACCTACGAGGGCGCCGTACGCGAGCCGCTGCCGATGATGACCTTCGCCTGTCAGTGGCTGCGGCGCAACGTGCCCCGCAAGCCGGTGCGGCCCGTCCTGTGTCAGGGGGACACGGGGCCGGGCAATCTGCTCTTCCACGAAGGCCGGGTCTCGGCCCTCGTCGACTTCGAGCTCGCCCACCTCGCCGACCCGATGACCGATCTCGCCTGCGTCCGTTCGCGAGATCTCTACACGCCGCTCGGCCGCTTCCCCGAGCGGCTCACCCGCTATGCCGAGCTCTCGGGTCGGGAGATCGACTTCGACACACTCCTCTACTACAGCGTGAAGACCCAGGCGCTGGTTCCATTGTCCCTCGCGCCGGTCATGGAGAATCTCCATGCGGGCACCGAGCACGCCGAGTGGATCGCCCAGCACGTCTTCTACCTCCGGACGACGGCGGAGGTCCTCGCCGAGGCGATCGGCCTCGAGCTCGCCCCCGTCGAGCTGCCGGAGGGCACGACCTCCCGGTTCTCCGCCTACTACGACATGCTGCTCGAGAACCTCGAACGCGAGCAGGCGCCGGCCATCACCGATCCCTTCCTCGCCAACCGCATGTGGTTCGCGACCCGGCTCGCCCGTCATCTCCGGACTGCGGAGCGCAAGGGGAGCGCCTTCGAGGCGCAGGAGCTCGACGACATGGGTGCGCTCCTCGGCCGGCGTCCCCGGGCGCTCCGCGAGGGCCACCGCGCCGTCGATGCCTTCGTGCGAAAGGCCAGCCCCGATCGGGACGCCGAGCTCGTGCAGTACTTCTACCGCCATGCGCGCCGGGAAGAGGCGCTCATGGAGGGCGCCCTCGGCATGTGCGAAGGGGCGCGGCTCTCCCCGCTGCGCGCCTGAGCCGAGAGGGCGCTTTGCAATTGCGCGTCCGTTGCGCAGGGCCGGGACGTCACCTCGCAAGCCGCCGGGGGACTCACCGGCCATGGAGAAGCGCCGCGCGAACCGCATCAAACATCGTCTGACCTGTGAGCTGCTCGTCGGCCAGCAGGCTTTTCCCGCCGTCGTCCGCGATCTCGGACCGACGGGGCTCTTCGTACAGACGCGGGCCCGGCCGAACGCCAACAGCGTCGTCGAGGTCCGCTTCCCGGCGACCGCCGGTCTGCCGGGCTTCCGCATCGAGGCGGGCGTGGCGCGCCATCGGAACGTCCATCCCCGACTCCAGGCCGAGATCCAGAGCGGCATCGGCCTCGAGATCCTCGGCCGCCCCGCCGACTACCTCGCCTACGCGAAGCGGGTCGTGGAGCCGAAGCTCGGCGATTCGACGACGATGATTCCGGGTCGCCCGCCCGCGGCGGCGGCGACCTCGTCGAGCGAGATGCGCCGATTCCGGATCCGCCTGACGGCGTTTGGTCGCTCGGCGCCCCGCACGATCACCGTCCAGGCGTCGTCCATCGCCGCCGCCCGCGCCCAGGCCATGACCCAGGCCGGAGCCGGCTGGAAGATCACGGACGTCGAAACGATCTGAGCCGCGCCGTCCGGGGACGACGCGGCTCAGGGATGGAAAGGTCCGATCGCTCTCGCGAGCGATCGACGTCTCGTCTCAGTCGCCGCCGCGGCGCAGGAGCGAGCTGAACCCGCCCTTGCGCAGGAAGGCCGGCGTCTCGAGCTCGTCCTCGAAGGGCGACTCGAAGCCGCTCCCGCTCATCGCGAGATCCGACGCGCTCGATCCGCCGTTCGCGACCTGCTGGATCCGCTGCGGCAGCTCGAACTCGAGCGCGTCCTGGTCGTCGACCCCCGCGATCGCCTGGGGACCGCTCGCCGTCTGGGCCATCGGCGAGGCGACCTGCTCCCGGATCGGCTTGACGTTCCCGGCGTCGAGCATCGGGCGCTCGAGCTCGGCCTCGTAGGTCGGCTCGACCGTTCGCCGTCGCGACGGCGGCGGCATCCGCCGCATCTCCTGGCCGCCGAGGCCAGTCGCGATGACCGTGACCCGCAGCTCGTCCTCGTGGAGCGTCTCGTCGATCACGGCGCCGACGATGATGTTGGCATCCTCGTGGGCGGCTTCGTGAATCAGCGACGACGCCTCGTTGACCTCGTAGAGGGTCATGTCGGAGCCGCCGGTGATGTTGATCAGGACGCCGCGGGCGCCCTCGATCGAGAGGTCCTCGAGCAGCGGGCTCGAGATCGCGGCCGTCGCCGCGTCGATCGCGCGGGTATTGCCGCGGCCGATGCCGGTCCCCATCAAGGCGACGCCGGCCTCGTTCATGACGGTCCGCACGTCGGCGAAGTCGAGATTGATGAGGCCGTGGATCGTGATCAGGTCCGAGATGCCGCGGACGGCGTTGAGCAGGACCTGATCGGCGATCGAGAACGCGTCCTTCACCGCCGTCGTCTTCCCGGCCAGCGCGAGCAGCCGCTGATTCGGGATCGTGATCAGCGTATCGACCACGCTGTGGAGCTCTTCGATGCCGTGGCCCGCATGCTTCATGCGGATCCGGCCCTCGAAGGGGAAGGGCTTCGTCACGACGCCGACCGTCAGCGCGCCGATCTCGCGCGCGACCTCGGCGACGATCTGGGCCGCGCCCGTGCCGGTGCCGCCGCCCATGCCGGCGGTCACGAAGACCATGTCCGAGCCTTCGAGCAGCTCGCGCAGGCGATCGCGGGCCTCGAGGGCCGAGGCGCGACCGCGGTCGGGATTCGCACCGCAGCCGAGGCCGCGGGTGATCTCGGCGCCGAGCTGGACCTTGATCGAGGCCTTGCTGTGGGCCAGGGCCTGGGCATCGGTATTCGCCGCGATGAACTCGACCCCGGAGAGGCCCGATAGGATCATGGTATTGAGGGCGTTGCCGCCGCCGCCGCCCACGCCGATGACCTTGATGGTCGCCTTCTGATGCGAAGCACTGTCGAACTCGAGCAGCTCCTGCCCGTCTTCCGGACCGAGCTCGAGCAGATCGACTCCGTCCCGGAAGCTGTCCCTGGAATTCCCGCCGTCCCCATGCCGTTTGGCCATGTTTCACCCCCCACGACGCCTGGCTGCGCGCCGACTGTAACACGATTGATTTGGATTTGTGCTCTTCCCGATGGACTTTTTCCACCCGTTTTTTGTGCGATTCGGGGCCCGTGCCGGCCGCGATCCGATCGGGCCGGCCGGCGCCCGTCGCTCAATCGAACTCGGAGTAGAACCACTCCCGCATGCGCTGCTTGACCCGGCCGAAGATCGAGCCATCGCGGATCTTGAACGAGCTCGGCTTGGCCGAGCGCTGCTGACTGAGGCCGAACAGGACGAGGCCGACGCCGGTCGAGTACATGGGACTGCGAACGACGTCCTGCAGACCGCCGATCGACGAAGGAATCCCCTGGCGCACCGGCGACTCGAAGATCTCCTCCGCCAGCTCGCCGATCCCGGCCAGCGCCGAGGCGCCGCCCGTCAGCACGAGGCCCGACGGGATCCGATCCAGCAGATCCGCCCGGATCAGCTCCTGGCGGGCCAGCGAGAGGATCTCCTCGATCCGGGGCTCGATGATCTCGCACAGGATCTTGCGCGAGATCTCCCGCGGCTTGCGTCCGCCGACCGACGGGACGCTGATGATGTCGTCGGAGCTGAGGAAGCGCGCCGAGGCGACCCCGAACTTCTTCTTGATCCGCTCCGCCTCCTCGAACGGCGTCCGCAGGCCGACTGCGATGTCGTTCGAGAGGTGGTAGCCGCCGAGGCCGAGCACGCTGGTGCTCTTGATCGCGCCGTCGGCGAAGACCGCGATGTCGGTCGTGCCGCCGCCGATGTCGATCATGCAGACGCCGAGCTCGCGTTCGTCGTCGGCCAGCACCGCCGCCGCCGAGGCCAGCGGCTCGAGCACGATGTCGATCACGTTGAGCCCGGCCTTGTTGCAGCACTTCACGATGTTCTGGGCGCTCGTGACCGCGGCCGTGACGATGTGGATCTTCGCCTCGAGCCGCACACCGCTCATGCCGAGCGGCTCGCGGATCCCGTCCTGGTCGTCGATGATGAATTCCTGGGGAATCACGTGGATGACTTCCCGGTCCATCGGGATCGCCACCGCCTTCGCGGCGTCGATCACGCGCTTGACGTCCCCTTCGCGGACGTCTCGGTCCTTCACGGCGACGACGCCGTGGGAGTTGAAGGCGCGGATGTGGCCGCCGGCGATGCCGGCGTAGACCGACGTGATCTCGCAGTCGGCCATCAGCTCGGCCTCTTCGACGGCGTGCTTGATGGAATCGACGGTGGCGTCGATGTCGACGACGACGCCCTTGCGGAGCCCGCGGCTCGGATGCGTCCCGATGCCGACGATGTCGAGGCCGTGCTCGGTCGCCTCGGCGACGACGGCGCAGATCTTGGTGGTCCCGATGTCGACGCCGACGATCAGGTCCTCCTTCCTATGCTTGGCCATGTCTCCCCCCCCAAAAAAGATCCCCATCCGGGGATCCCTCTCTTGGGTGGCGTCGCCCATCCGGGCTCGGCCACCGCGTTCGCCCACCTCACCCCGACGTGGGCTCGGTTCGCAGGACTGCACGGTCCGCGAACCGCAGATCGATGACGCGCGCCCCGGCGACGAGCGCGTCGCGCTGCGCGAGCAGGGCGGCGAGTCGCGCGATGCGGCGCTTCAGGAAGCTCTGGCCGAGGAGCGCGCGCGGGCCCTCGCGGCCGATTTCGAGCACGTAGCCGGTCTCGCCCGCGAGCGAGTCGTTCACCTCGACGGAGCCGTCGGGCGCGTCGCTCGCTGCGGACGCCCCGCCCTGGCCGCTTTCGCCGACCAGCATGCCGCCCTCGCTGAACGAGGGCGCTGCGTCCCAGCCGCTGTCGCTGGCCAGGTCCTCGCCGTCGGTGAGGCCGACCGATCGTCGGCGCGGCTCGAGGCCGCGGGCGATCGCGACCGAGCCCGGGAGGTGGAGCGTCAGCGCCACCGGATCCCGGGCGAAGTCTTCGTGGCGGCGCAGCTCTTCGAGGATCTCGAGGGTCGCCGACGAGAGGGTCTGGTCGCCGTCGACCGGTCCCTCGACCAGGGGCAGCGCGCCGCCGAGGCCGACGTTCCCCGCGAACGGCCGCCCGGTCGGATCGAGCAGGACCGGCTCGGCCTCGGGATCGGTCTGATAGCGCGCGATCGCCCGCCGCTCGACGACGCGCACGAGCAGCGTCCCGCTCGGCAGCCGGAAGCTCTCGACCGACTCGATCCAGGGATCCGCCGTCAGGAGCGCCGCGACGTGGGCGGCGTCGATCCGATCGAGCGGGGCGCCCGCGTTGTCGAGCAGCGCCTGCGCGATCGAATCCGGCGTGCGCACCGACGTCCCGACCACCGCCACCCGCGCGAGCGGCACCCGCGGCAGCCAGACGTGCTCGAAGAGCAGCCGTCCCGCAGCGAAGCCGAGTCCGAGGGCGAGGGTCGTGCCGACCGACACGACGAAGCGGGGCAGCGGCCGGGCGGGCGGCACCACGGCGCGAGGGGTCGCCCGGCGCGGGGCCGCCGCGCGCGCGGGCGCCGCCGCTCGCGGGCCGCTTCGCGGCAGCTCGATCGGCAGCTCGTCCATCGGCGCCGGCGTACGGCGCTTCGCCGAGGCGGAGGTCGAGGTCGAGGTCGAGGTCGAGGTCGCATTGACCGCCGAGGTCGCCGCTGTGGGCGCTGCCGGGCGGTCGAGCGGGCCGGCCGGGATCGAGCGGTCGACGGCGAAGAGTCGATCGAGCGCGTCGCCGGCTCCCTCGCCGTCCTCGAACAGGTCCAGGGGCAGGCTCGGCATCGCCCGGCGGCCGCCCTGGTCGCGCTTGCGGTCGCGCTTCTTCTGGTCCCTCTTCTTCTCGTCCAGGTAGGCCCGGGCGCGCTTCGCACGCAGGGCCGCCTCGACGGCGGGGGGTGTCCCACGCCGCTGCCCGGATCGCCCGTTTCGGAGTCGCTGCAAGAGTCGGAGAAGGCTCATGCCGCCGTGCTCACCCCCGTTCGCACTTCGGACTGGCTGCCACGCCCAGGATCTTGACTTCGGTCTCGAGACGGATGCCCGTTCGGGCCGCGACGAGATCTCGCGCGCGTTCGATCAGACATAACACGTCGGTGGCCGTCGCGTCACCATGATTCACGATGAAATTTGCATGGACCGTCGAAATTTCCGCCGCACCGGCCCGCGAACCCTTCAAACCGACCGCTTCGATGAGCCGTCCGGCATGATCACCCGGCGGATTGCGGAAGACCGAGCCGCACGAGGGCTGGTCGATCGGCTGCGTCCGGTGGCGCTGCTCGAGCAGGCGATCGACCTCGGCCTCGACCTTCGAGCGCTCGCCCGGCGTGACTTCGAGCCGCGCCGCCACGATCACGCTGCCCGGCTCGAGCCCGGCGAGCTCGCGATAGCGGAAGTCGAGGGCTGCGCGCGGGAGCGTCGTGGTCGCCTGTCCCTTGCGATCGAGCAGGTCGATCTCGCGGACGACGTCCTTCATTTCCCGGACTCCGATTCCGGCGTTCATGGCGAGCCAGCCGCCGAGGGTGCCGGGAATGCCCGCTGCGAACTCGAGGCCGGCGAGGCCGTGCGAGGTGCAGAAGCGGGTGATCGTGGCGTGGGAGGCACCGGCTTCGATCGCGACCTGGTCCGGTGCCGTCTGCTCGATCCGCCGCAGCTTGCGCAGGCGCACGACGACGCCGCGGATGCCGCCCTCGCGGACCAGGACGTTGAAGCCGCCGCCGAGGACGGTGACCGGGAGCGCGTGCTCGGCGCAGACGGCGAGCAGGCGGGCGAGCTCGGCCCGGTCGCTCGGGGTCGCGAGCGCGTCGGCCGGGCCGCCGATGCGCAGCGAGGTATGCCGGGAGAGCGGGACGTCGAACTCGACGCGCTCCGCGAGACACCGGTCGAGGGCCTCGCGGGCGGCGGCGCCGATCATGCCCGGTCCTCCGCCCGGCGCTCGAGGGCCCGCAGGACCTTCGGGCCGAGGGCGACCACGTCGCCGGCGCCGAGGGTCAGCACGAGCTCGCCCGGCTCGAAGCGCTGCGGCCAGTCGGCCTCGACCTGCTGGAGGCTGCCGCCGTAGAAGACGCCGCGATGGCCGCGCTCCGCGATCGCCCGACACAGCCGCTCGGAATCGATGCCGGGAATCGCCGCCTCGCTCGCCGGATAGATGTCGCACACCACGACGCGGTCCACGTCGTCGAAGGCGGCGGCGAAGTCGTCCCAGCAGTCGCGGGTGCGGGTGAAGCGGTGGGGCTGGAAGATCGCCGTCCGCGGGCCGGGGTGGATGCTGCGGGCGGCGGCGAGGGCGGCGCGGAGCTCGGTGGGATGGTGGGCGTAGTCGTCGACGACCTCGACACCGCCGGCGCGGCCCTTGCGCTCGAAGCGACGGGCGACCCCCGGAAAGCTCGCGAGCGCGTCGGCGAGGATCTTGATCGGGACATCGAGCTCGAGGCCGACGGCGATCGCGGCGAGCGCGTTGAGGACGTTGTGGCGGCCGGGCTGGGTCAGGTCGAAGGGGAATCGATCGCCGGCAGCGAGGCGGACGTGGCAACGCTGGCCGCCGGGGCGGGTCTCGATCGACTCGGCGCGCACGTGGGCGGTCGGCGAGAAGCCGAAGTGGACCGGGCGCGCGGTGATGCGGGGAGCGATCTCGGCGATGCCCGGGTGGTCGATTCCGAGGATGGCGGCGCCGTGGAAGGGCACGCCGTTCGCGAAGGCGACGAAGGCATCGAGCAGGCGCTCGCGGGTCCCGTAGTAGTCGAGGTGCTCCGGGTCGGCGTTGGTCACGACCGCGACGACCGGGCGCACGGCCAGGAACGAGCCGTCGCTCTCGTCGACCTCGGCGACCGCCCACTCGCCGCGTCCGAGCCGCAGCGGACCCCGATCGCCGCCCTCGAGCGGCACCCGCCCGCCGACGATCGCCGTCGGGTCGAGCCCCGCCGCGCGCAGCAGATGCGCCGTCATCGCGGTCGTCGTCGTCTTGCCGTGGGAGCCCGCGATGGCGACGGTGTCCTGCTTGCGGAGCAGCTCGGCGAGCAGGGCGCCGCGGCCGACGATCGGGAGTCCGCGCTGGCGGGCCGCCACGAGCTCGGGGTTCTCGTTCGAGATGGCCGAGGAGCGGACGACGACGTCGGCGCCTTCGACGCGGGAAGCGTCGTGGCCCTGGTCGACGCGCAGGCCGAGCTTGCGCAGGCGCTCGAAGGTCGCGCCGGCGACGAGATCGGTGCCGGTCACGGCGTAGCCGCGGGCATGGAGCAGCTCGGCGAGGGCGGCCATGCCGATCCCGCCGACGCCGATGAAGTGGAAGCGCCGGAAGCGAGGCTTCATGCGGAGCTCCCGGGTCGTCCCGCGCCGCTCGAATTCGGGCGCGCGGCCGCGCCGCCGTCGTCGAGGCGATCGAGGCAAGATTCGATGATGTCGATCGCCGCCCGCGGCCGCGCGAGGCGCGTGGCGGCCTCGCGCATCAGCACCAGTCGGCCGGGCGTCGTCACGAGCTCGGCGATCGTCTGGGCGAGGGCGTTCACGTCGAGGGGCTGGGCCGCGATCCGGCGCGCGGCGCCGATCTCTTCGAGGGCGAGGGCGTTGGCCGACTGGTGGTCGTCGGCGGCGAAGGGATAGGGCACGAGCAGGGCCGGCATGCCCGCGAGGGCGAGCTCGGCGACGGTCAGCGCGCCGGCGCGACAGATCGCGAGGTCGGCCCAGGCGTAGCGCTTCGGCATCTCGCGCTCGAAGGCGACGACGGTCGCCTCGATCCCGAGCTCGGCATAGCGCGAGGCGACCGCGGCGCGATCGGTCTCGCCGGTCTGATGGAAGACGTCGATCGATCCCTTCGCGAGCTTGGCGAGGGCCTCGGGGACGTTCTCGTTGAGCTGGCGCGCGCCCTGGCTGCCACCGAAGACGAAGACGTGGAGCGGCTTCGACGGGATCCGCGCGGGCTCGCGGGCGGCGAAGGCGCGATACAGCGCCCGGCGCAGGGGCACCCCGAGACAGAGGCTCTCGGTCTTGCGCGGCAGATGGCCCCGCGCCGACTCGAAGCCCACGAAGACGCAGCGCGCGAAGCGAGCGGTCAATCGATTGACGCGGCCCGGGATCGCGTTGGGCTCGACCAGGAAGAGCGGAAGGCGGAGCAGCCACGCGGCGAGAGCCGTCGGCATCGCCGCATAGCCGCCGACCGAGATCACGGCGTCGGGCGAATACCGCCAGAGGATGCGCAGCGCCGACCCGACGCTGCGCAGGATCGAGAGCGCGCCGCGCAGGCGGCCGACGAGGTTGCGGCCCATGACCTGCTCGCTCGGGAGCATGCGCAGCTCGAAGCCCGCGTCGGGGACAAGTCGCGACTCGAGCCCGCGGCGCGAGCCGACGAAGAGCACCTCGTCGCCGCGATCGACGATCGCCTCGCCGAGGGCGAGGGCGGGGGTCACGTGGCCGCCGGTGCCACCGCCCGTGATCAACCAGCGGCGGGCCATGTCGCCTCCCGGATCTTGGGTACGGGGCTCGCCGGATGGCGCCGCGCCACGCCCAGCAGGATGCCCAGCGCGAAGCAGCTGACGACGAGCGAGGTCCGGCCGTAGGAGAGGAAGGGCAGCGTCAGGCCCTTGGTCGGGACGAGTCCCATCACGACCGAGGCATTCAGGAAGGCCGGAATCGAGAGCAACGCCACCATCGCGAAGCCGCACAACATGTCGAATTTGTCCCGCGCACGACGCGCGACCCGCGTGCCGGAGATCCAGAGCCCGGCAAAGGCCCCGATCACGAAGAGCACGCCGACGAGGCCGAGCTCCTCGGCGACGAGCGCAAGCACGAAGTCGGTATGGGCCTCGGGCAGATATTCGAGCTTCTGGCGGCTGTTGCCGAGACCCTGGCCGAGGACGCCGCCCTGGCCGAAGGCGACGTAGGACTGGACGAGCTGCCAGCCGGCGCCGAGGGAATCCCGGAAGGGATCGAGGAAGCCCATCACGCGCCGCATCGCGTACGGGTTCGCCAGGATGTAGGCGCCGACCAGCACGACGCCGCCGATGCCCGGGACGACGAAGCGGGGCCAGGGCGTGCCCGCGATGAAGAGCAGCAGCGCGGTCAGCGCGACCAGCACGACGGCGTTGCCGAGATCCGGCTGGAGCAGGAGCAGGCCGGCCGGAAGGATCGCGAGACCCGCCGCCTGCAGCGTGCGTTGCGTCGTGATCTCGCGCCGGTCCTGTCGGCGCGAGAGCCAGTCGGCGACCGCGATCAGGGTCACGCACTTCGCGAGCTCCCCCGGCTGGAAGCGGAAGCCGAGCCCCGGAATGTCGAGCCAGCGCTGGGCACCGTTGACCGTGGTCCCGACGATCAGCGTCACGACGAGCATCAGGATCATGACGCCCCAGAGCGGCAGGGCGAGGCGGCGGATCACGACGGAGGGCGCCCAGTAGCCGATGGCGCCGAGGGCCACGCCCGCGATCAGCCCCGTCACGTGGTCGAAGAAGAGCGGCGGGAAGTGGCTGTCGAGGGCGAGCGCCGCCGTCGCGCTGTAGCTCATGATGACCCCGAGCAGGATCAGGAGCCCGCTCGAGATCGCGATGCCGGGCTCGAGGCCGGCGGTCGGCTGCCGTTGCGCGGTGGCCTTCATCATCTTTCGTTCTCCGGATTCGGGAGGCGCTCGACCGCGTCGACGAACTGCCGTCCACGGTCCTCGAAGTTGCGGAACTGATCGAAGCTCGAGCAGGCGGGCGCAAGCAAGACCGAGTCCCCCGGCATCGATAGCTCCGCCGCGCGGGCGACCGCCTTCGCGAGCAGGCCGACCCGTTCGCAGGGCACGACGCCGGCGAGCGCCCGCTCGAGCTCGGGCGCCGCCTCGCCGATCAGGAGCGCCACGCGCACGCGGCCGCGGGCGCTCGCGGCGAGCGGCGCGAGGTCGGCGCCCTTGTGCTTGCCGCCGGCGATCCAGACGATCGGCGTCGTCATCGATTCGAGTGCCCGGGCCGCGGCCCCGAGATTGGTCGCCTTCGAGTCGTCGTACCAGGCGACGCCGTTTCGTTCCGCGACCCGCACGCAGCGGTGGGGCAGACCCTGGAAGGTGGGCAGCGCGGTCGCCGCCTTCTCGAGGTCGATCGGAAGCTCGTCTTCGAGAGAGGCCAGGGCGAGCAGCGCCGCCGCGACGTTCTCCTTCTGCAGGGCCAGGTACGGGGCGTCGGCCAGCGAGATCGAATGGGTGCGCCGTCCGCGACGGATCCCGATCCGATCCCCGTCGAGGAAGGCGCATCCCTGCGCTCGCGCTTCGGCGTGCCTCGGCTCGTCGCGGTAGAAGGCGAGGCGCTCGACGCCCGCCGGCAGCTTCGCGCCGCGGGCGATCGCGTCGTCGCCGTTCAGGATCGCGTGATCCCCTGCGCCCTGGCGCGCGAAGATCCGCTCCTTGGCGGCGAGATAGCCCGCCATGTCCCCGTGGCGGTCGTAGTGGTCGGGCGAGAGGTTCGTCAGCACCGCCGTCTTCGGACGGAAGCTCTCCACGCTCTCGAGCTGGAACGAGGAGACCTCGAGCACCGCCAGATCGAGGGGCTGCCCGAGCAGCTCGAGGGCCGGGATCCCGATGTTGCCGGCCGCCTTCGCCCGCAGCCCCGCCGCCTGCGCGAGCGCCTCGATCAGGCGCACGACCGTCGACTTCCCGTTGGTCCCGGTCACGGCGACGATCGGGACCGTCAGCTCGCGGGCGCAGAGCTCGATGTCGCCCCAGGCCCGCTTCGCCCGACCCGCATAGCGCGCGAGCGGGATGCCCGGACTCGGGATCACGAGGTCGAAGCGCGCGAGATCGGGGAAGGGCCTCCCGAAAAGACCTTCGACGCCGGCCGGGAGCGACGCCGCCTCGGGGATCTGCTCCTGCGGGCGCTCGTCGGCCACGACGACGCGCGCCCCGCGGCGGACGCAATGGTCCACCACCGAGCGTCCGGAAACGCCGAGGCCCAGCACGAGGACTTCCCGTCCAGCGAGCTCCACCAACGATTCTCCAGGGCCGCGAAGGGCGCGGCCTCGACTAACGCAACTTGAGCGACGAGAGCGCGACGAGCCCGAGGATGATCGAGACGATCCAGAAGCGGACGACGATCTTCTGCTCGGGCCAGCCCAGCTCCTCGAAATGATGATGGATCGGCGCCATCCGGAAGACGCGCTTGCCGGTCAGCTTGAACGAAGCGACCTGGATGATGACGGAGAGCGTCTCCAGCACGAAGATCCCGCCGACCACGCCGAGCAGGATCTCCTGGCGGATCAGGACGGCGATCGTGCCGAGGGCTCCGCCGAGCGCGAGCGAACCGACGTCGCCCATGAAGAGCTCCGCCGGCGAGGCGTTGAACCAGAGGAACCCGAGGCCCCCGCCGACCAGGGCGCCGCAGAAGATCGCGAGCTGTCCGGCGCCGGGGACGTTCTTGATCTGGAGGTACTCGGCGATGCCCGCGTGGCCCGCGGCGTAGGCGAGCAGCAGGAAGGTTCCGGCGGAGATCATCACCGGGCCGATCGCGAGGCCGTCGAGGCCGTCGGTCAGGTTCACGCTGTTCGAGGCCGCCACGATGATGAAGGTCGCGAGCGGCACGTAGAGCCAGCCGATGTTCGGCGTGAAGTTCTTGAAGAAGGGGACCGCGAGCTCGCCGTCGAAGGCGGGGTTCGTGTAGATCGCGATCGCGACGCCGAGGGCGAGCAGCACCTGCCAGAAGAGCTTCGCCCGCGCCGAGATCCCGGCGCTCGACTTCTTCGTGACCTTCGCGTAGTCGTCGATGAAGCCGAGCACGCCGTAGCCCGCCGTGAGCCCGAGCACGATCCAGACGAAGGGGTTCGTGAGATCGGTCCAGAGCAGCACCGAGATCCCGAGCGAGAGCAGGATCAGGAGCCCGCCCATCGTCGGCGTGCCGGCCTTCGCCGCATGCGCCGGTCCGATCTCGCGGATCGGTTGTCCGACGCGCAGCGCGGCGAGCCTTCGGATCAGCCAGGGGCCGACGATGAAGGAGATGAAGAGCGCCGTCAGCGTCGCCGCCGCCGTCCGGAACGTGATGTAGCGGACGACGTTGAGGCCCGGGACGGAGTCGGCGAGCGGATAGAGCCAGTGGTACAGCATCAGGAAACGCCCTCTTCGATGGCCTCGATCACCTTTTCGACCCGCGCCGAACGCGAGCCCTTGAACAGCACGCGATCGCCCTCCGCCACGCGGCTCGCGATCCGCCCGGCGAGGGCCTCCGCGGTCTCCTCGAAATGCACGCGCGCCCCGGGCATCCCCGCCTCGCGCGCGCCGGTCGCGACGTTCGCGGCATCGGGACCCAGCACGAAGAGCTCGTCGATCCCGAGCGACGCCGCGAGGCGGCCGAGCTCGAGGTGGGCGATCGCCGCCGCCTCGCCGAGCTCGCCCATCTTCCCGAGCACCGCGAAGCGGCGCCCCTTCTGCTCGAGCCGCGCCAGCGTCTCGAGGGCGGCCTTCATCGACTGGGGATTCGCGTTGTAGGTGTCGTCGATCGCGAGGATCCCCCCGCGCAGCTTCCGCGGCTGCATCCGTCCCGGGACGCCCGCATAGCGAGCGAGACCCTGCTCGACGGCGTCGAGGGTGGCCCCGGCCGCGAGCGCCCCGCCGGCCGCGGCGAGCGAGTTCTCGATCATCGTCTCGGCGAGGCCCGGGACCGAGAGCTCGCGTCGGCCGAAGGGCGATTCGAAGTCGAATAGAAAGGCGCCCTCGTCGAGGAAGCGGACCCGGCTCGCGCGCAGGTCCGCCCGCGGATCGCGCCCGAAGCCGAGCACGCGGGCCGCCGTCCGGCGGCTCTGGGCGAAGGCGAGGGGCTCGTCGCGACCGACGATCGCCGTGCCCGAGGCCGGCAGGCTCGCGAGCAGGTCGCCCTTCTCCTCGGCGATCGCTTCGCGGGAGCCGAGGAACTCGATGTGGGCGGTGCCGACGTTGGTCAGGATGCCGATGGTGGGCAGCGCGATCCGGCAGAGGGCCTCGATCTCGTGGCGATGGTTCATGCCCATCTCGACGACGGCGAAGCGATCCGCCTCGCGCCGCGAGAGCAGCGTCAGCGGCACCCCGAAGTTGTTGTTCAGGTTGCCGCGGGTCGAGAGCGTCGGGCCCATGCCTTCGAGGATGCTGGTGCACAGCTCCTTCGTCGTCGTCTTGCCGTTGCTGCCGGTGATCCCGACCACGGGGCCTTCGAAGCCGCGGCGGAAGCCGAGGCCGAGGGCGGCGAGGGCGGCGGTCGTGTCCTCGACCTCGATCACGAAGGCGCGCCCGGGCACGAGCGTCTGCTCGGCGCGCCCGCGCTGGACGAGCACGCCGGCCACGCCCTTCGCGAGGACCTCGGGGACGAAGCGGTGGGCGTCGTGGTTCGGGCCGACGATCGCGACGAAGAGCTCTTCCGGGCCGACCTCCCGGCTGTCGATCTTCGTGCCGCGCGCGATCTGGTCGGCGCGACCGGCGAGCAGGCTGCCGCCGGTCCAGTCGCAGATCCGATCCGCGCGGGCGGCGTCGATCATGAGCCCCTCCGGGCCAGCAGGGCGCGCCGCGCCTCGATCCGGTCGTCGAAGGGGAACTTCTCGCGGCCGATGATCTGGTAGTCCTCGTGCCCCTTGCCGGCGAGCACGATCGTGTCCTCGGGCGCCGCCCCGTCGATCGCGATGCGGATCGCCTCGCGGCGATCGACGACGGTCGCATAGCAGGCGCCGCCCGCTCCCCGCGGCGCGAAGATCGAGTCCGTCGGGACCTTCGCGAGCGAGCGGAGCCCGGCCTCGACGTCGGCGAGGATCGCGACCGGGTCCTCGGTGCGCGGATTGTCGGAGGTCGCGATCGCGACGTCGGCGTTGGCGGCGACGGCCTCGGCCATGCGCGGGCGCTTCGTGCGGTCGCGATCGCCGCCGCAGCCGAAGACCGCGACGAGGCGGCCGCGGCAGAGGGGCTTCACCGTCCGCAGGACCTTCTCGACGGCGTCCGGCGTATGGGCGTAGTCGACGAGCACCGTCGGCTCCGCCCCGCCGCGCCCCACGACCCGCTCCATGCGACCCGGGACCTGGCGGCACGCCGCGGCGCCCGCGGCGATCGTCGCGCCGTCGAGGCCGAGGGCCCGGCCGATGCCGGCGGCGACGAGCAGGTTCTCGAGGTTGAAGTCGCCGAGCAGCGGCAGCGCGATCTCGAAGCGCCCCGACGCGTCCTCGAGCACGGCGCGCGTCCCGGTCAGCGCGATCTCGCTCGACACCAGCCGCAGCTCCGCCGCCGCGCGGGCGCCCCGGCCGACGCGGATCAGCTCCGCCCCCGCGTCGCGCACGATGCCGCAGAGCTTCTCCGCCGCCGGATCGTCGACGTTGACGACGGCGCAGCCCCCCGGCGCGAGATGGTCGCGGAACAGGCGCGCCTTGGCGGCGAAGTAGGCGTCCATGCTGCCGTGGAAGTCGAGGTGGTCCTGGGTCAGGTTGGTGAAGCCGGCGACCTGGAAGCTGCAGCCGTCGACCCGGCCGAGCTCGAGGCCGTGGGAGGAGACCTCCATGACGGCCGCGTCGATCTGCTCGTTGCACATCGCGCGCAGCGTCCGCTGCAGGTCGAGGCTCTCGGGCGTCGTGTTGATCGAGGGCTGGCGGTGGCCCGCATAACGGATCTCGACCGTGCCGATCAGACCGACGCGCTGGCCGGCGGCGGCGAGGATCGACTCGACGAGGTAGGTCGTGCTGGTCTTGCCGTTGGTGCCGGTGACGCCGACCAGGCGCAGCTCGGAGGCGGGATGACCGAAGAAATGCGCGGCGATCGGGGCCAGCGCGCGGCGCGTGTCGGCGACGCGCACCGCCGGAACGCCGCGGCAGAGGCTCGCCTCGGGCAGCGTCTCGACGAGCAGCGCCGCGGCGCCGAGCTCGAGCGCGCGGACGACGTAGGCGTGGCCGTCGGAGTGGGCGCCGCGCAGGGCGACGAAGAGGTCGCCCGGGCTGACCTCGCGCGAGTCGTAGCGGATGCCGCGAATCGCCGGATCGTCCGACGGCGAGCGACGGACCCATTCCTGCGGCGCGAGCGAAGCCGGCAATGCCCCGAGCAGCGACGAGAGCCGCATCAGCCTTCCTTCCGTGTGGTGGCGAGGCGCAGGCGGATCGTCCGATTCGCTCCGTGGAGCACCGTGCCTGCGACGGGAACCTGGGACACCACCCGCCCGTCCGCGGCTCCGTTCGTCGAGATCGTGAGCGACTCGCGCTCGGCGAGCCGCCTCGCGACGGCCAGCGTCTGGCCGAGGAAGTCCGGGACGAAGACGGGGTCCGCGTCGTCCGGCGCGCTCGCCCGGGCGACGACGGTGGAAGGGCTGTGTCCCGCCGCCGGGGAGGCGGCGGGACGGGCCGGGGGGGCCGCTTTCGCCGCTTTCCGCGGCAAATCGTCGTGGGAAGGAGCGGGCCCGGCGGCGACGTCGGGCGTCGCGACGGGCTCGGTCCCGGTCGAAACGGGCCACGCGGCGGGCGCCGGGGCAGCCTGCGCGGGCGGAGCTTGCGCGGCGGGCTTCGCGCCGATCGGGGCGGCCCCGGTCGCGGGGATCGACGCGCTGCTCATCCCGGCCGCGGCGGGCCCGTCGTTCTGGACCACCAGCGTCGGCTTCGGAGGCGGCGCGATCGGCGCGGGCTCGGTGAGGATGTTGCGCCGGGCGAGCTGGGCGGCGGCGACGCGGGCGAAGAGCGGGGCGGCCACCATGCCGCCGGTGTGCAGGTAGCCCTTCGGCTCGTCGATGGCGACCACGATGACGAGCTCCGGATCGTCGGCCGGCACGGCGCCGATGAACCAGGCGATGTACTTGCTCTGCGAATAGCGGTGGGTGACGGAGTCGAGCTTCTGCGCGGTGCCGGTCTTGCCGGCGACGGCCACGCCGGCGAGTCCGGCGAGGCGGCCGGTGCCGGTCGGGCTGACGACGGTCTGCATCATGTCGAGGGTCTTGCGCGCGGCGATCGGCGAGATCGCTCGACCCGCTTCGCGCACCTCGGTCGGCGCCCAGCGTCCGCCGTCGCGGCGCCGGGCGAGCACGATGCGGGGCCGCATGCGCATGCCGTCGTTGGCGAGCGCGGCGAGCGCGACCCCGAGCTGGATCGGTGTCACGGAGACGCCCTGGCCGAACGCGATCGTCGCCTGGTCGACGGGCCGCCAGTGCTTCCACGAGCGCAGCAGCCCGCGCTCCTCGGTCGGGAAGCCGGAGCCGGTCAGCTTTCCGAATCCGAATCGCTCGAGGCCGCGGTGCTGGGCCTCGGCGCCCATGCGCTGCGCGATCTGGACGGCCCCGACGTTCGAGGAGACGCGCAGGACGTCGGAGGGCGTGACGATGCCGAAGGGGTCGCGATCCTTGATCGTCTTGCCGGGCACCCGGATCGAGCCGTCGCCGGTATCGAAGAGCATCGCTTCGTCGATGTCGCCGTTGTCGAGGGCCGAGGCCGCGAGGAAGACCTTCATCGTCGAGCCCGCTTCGACGACGTCGCTGAAGGTCCGCGCGCGCGTATCGGCGTACTTGAGCTCGCGGAAGCGGTTCGGATCGAAGCCCGGGGCCTCGGCGAGGGCGAGCACGTCGCCGTTCTTCGGGTCGAGGGTGAGGACGATGCCGCCCCTGGCGCCGCGCTCGGCGACGACGTCGGCGAGGGCCGATTCGGCGGCGGCCTGCATCGCGGAGTCGAGGGTGAGCGCGATCTCGCCGCCCTCGACCTCGCGCGGATCGCTCGCGTGCAGGGCGAGGGTGCGGCCGTGCGCGTCGCGCTGGACGATAGGTGAAGCCTTCGTGATCGGCGAGGCGCTTCGCGATGCGCGCACGGTCGAGGCCGAGGGTGTCGGCGACGATGCGGGCCGTGGCGGCGCGGTCCTTCATCAGCTTCGGAAACGCATAGACCGAGGCCGAGCGGATGGTGAGCGCGAGCTCGCGGCCTTCCCGATCGACGATCGCGCCGCGGGAGGGCGGGAGACGCTGCTCGGTGTTGATCTGATCGCTGAAGATGCCGATGGTCCGCTCGTTGTCGACCGTCAGATGTGCGGCTCGCGCCGCGAGCAGCACGCAGGCCGCGAGACCGCCGAGGCGGATCCAGGCGATGCGGCGCTGGGCCTTGTCGAGCGCCTGTCCCCTCATTCCCACGCGTCCCCCGTCGAGGGGGCGTCGGCGGCGGGGCCGGCCGAGACCGCCGCGACGGCCGCGTGGGCGATCACAGGCTGCGGGGCGACGACGTCTTCGACCCGGCCGAGCGTCGGGTCCGGAAGCGAGACGACGTGGGCGGGGGGGCGGAAGCCGCGCTCACGCGCCTTCACCGCGAGGGCGACCGGATCGCGCAGCTGCCGCCGCCGCACGATCAGCTGGCGCTGCTCCTCGATCAGCTCGTTCTCCCGCTCCATCACCGTCGAGACCGCATAACGCGTGCGCAGCAGATCGATCCGCAGCGCCGCGACGCCGAGGTGGCCCCGAGCACGACGACGAGCGCCAGCACGAGCAGGGGCACCGTCCCCCGCGGCGCGACCCGGGCCCGCTCGCTCGACACGTCGATGCCGACCCACGCCTGCCGCGGGCGATCCGCCGCCGGCCTCGGGCGGCTCGCCCGGTCGCTCGTGGTCTGGCCACCCGACTTGCGCGGACCCGGCGCGCTCATGCGGCCTCCAGTCGGATGGCGGCGCGCAGGCGGGCCGAGCGCGCGCGCGGATTTCCTTCGACCTCGGCGGCGGTCGGCTCGACGGCGCGCCGCGTCGCGAGCCGGACGCTCGGCTTCCTGCCGCAGCGGCAGACGGGAAACGAGGGCGGGCAGACGCAGCCCTTCGCGGCGCTGCGGATCGTCTGTTTCACGATCCGGTCCTCGAGACTGTGGTAGGTCAGCACGACGAGGCGGCCGCCGGGCCGCAGGATCCGGATCGCGGCGGCGAGGCCCTCTTCGAGGGCCGCGAGCTCGTCGTTCACGGCGATGCGCAGGGCCTGGAACACGAGGGTCGCCGGATTGTGCTGGCGGCCGCGGCCGATGCCCGCGCCCTGGATCAGGTCGATCAGGTCCTTCGCCGTCGCGAGGGGACCGAGCTTGCGGTGCTCGACGATGGCGCGGGCGAGGCGGCGCGCGCCGGGGAGCTCGCCGTATTTCGAAAAGACGCGCTCGAGCTCCTCGGCCGACAGGCTCGCGAGCAGGCCGGCGGCGGTGATTCCCTCGCCCGCGCGGTCCATGCGCATGTCGAGCGGGCTCTCGGGACCGGGGCTGAAGCGGAAGCCGCGCTCGGGACGGTCGAGCTGATGGGAGGAGACGCCGAGATCGAGCAACACGCCGTCCACCGCCACGAGCTCGAGCTCGCGGGCGACGTCGGCGAGCCGTCGGAAGGAAGCCTGGACCAGCCGCACGCGATCGCCGAAGCGGCCGAGTCGCAAGCCCGCTTCGCGAATCGCGTCGGGGTCGACGTCGAGGCCGATGAGCACGCCGTCGGGCGCCGTCCGCTCGAGGATCGCCTGCGCGTGGCCCGCGCCGCCGAGCGTGCCGTCGACGATCACCGCGCCGGGCTTCAGATCGAGCTGTTCGAGCGATTCTTCGAGAAGGACGGGTACGTGGTAGGAAGTGGTCGCCACGCGGGGCGCCTCCCGTCGATCAGACCGCTAGGTCTCCCTGGAATGGGTTCGGCTGGCTTTTCCGCGTCGAGCTCGAGCTTTTCGGAAGGCAAGACATTGGGGCGTCCCGGGGCACGTATCTTCGGCACGTACCCCCCAGTAACCGCGCCGGAGACCCTTCGTGCCCCGGGAACACCCCAACCTCTCTCCTGGAGGGCTCGCGCCCTCCAGTCCCCCCTGAAAACTCAACGCGGCGAGCGATACGCCTGATCCACCGCTCGCTGGATGCCGTCCAGGTTCGCGATCGTCGCGGCCTGGTTCTGTTCGAATCGCGACGGGCTCCAGATCTCCACTCGATCGATCACGCCCGCGAGAATCACCTTCGCACCGAGATCGGCATGGTCCCGCATGAAGCCGGGCACCAGGATCCGCCCCTGCGGATCGACCGGGCAGGGCTGGGATCCGGCGAGGAAGAAACGCCGGAGCCGCTGCGCATCGGGATCGAACTCCGGCAGGTCCTTGAGGCGTTGCTCCGCGGCGGTCCACGCCTCGGCCGGGAACAGGGAGATGTGATCTTTCTGCAGGACCAACATCGGTGGATTCTCCCCGCCGCCTTCCAGCTCGCCCCGGAACACCCGGGGAATGCTCAACCGACCCTTGCCATCGATCGTGTGGTCATAGCGTCCGCGAAACATCGTTCTGCCAACGCCTCACCCACCATCTCGATCTGCTCCGGTCCGTTCGGACCGAGAGCCAGGTCGCTGCGGGGGATCGGGTGGCTCGTCCAGGCATCCAATCCCACTATTCCCCACGCGAATTAGTTTCTATCCCACTTTCTCCCACCTGCCAAGCAGAATACGGAGCTCCCCCCGAAAATTTTTCGAGCAACCCGCGCGGCCCGGGAGGCTCGAGCGCGCGTCGCCCTGGCCGGCTCGTGATCGCGCGGCGAAACCCGCACGAAAGCCAGGCGAAATCCGCGCGAATCGCGCCAGGGTCGGCGCATGCGTCGCGAGCGGCGCGTCCCGTCGGCGATCGGTCGTGCCGACGTCGAACGCACGTCGGTTTGGTCGCGGAGGCGCCGCTCGGGCCTCGGAGCCGGCGCGTTCCCGTTAGGCGGAGCCGAGGTCGGGGATACGGCTCCCGTGAACCGCCACGGCGCGGTCCACGAGGGCCCGGAGCGTCGAGCCGGGCTCGAGCGCCGCCGGCGTCGCGTTGCTCGGCGCGGCGTCGGCGACGAGCGACTCGAGCACCGCGCGCGTGCCTTCGCGAACGCCTAACAAGGAATAACCGCCCTCGAGGACGTACACGATGCGACCGCGGCAGAGCGAGTCGGCCAGCGCGCGCAGCCGCGTCGCCATCGCGCGGTAGCCCTCGAGCCCGACCTCCATCGATGCGAGCGGATCGTCGCGATGGGCGTCGAATCCACACGAGACGAGGATCAGGTCGGGTCGGAACGCGATCGCCGCCGGCACGACGATCCGATCGACGACGCCCACGTACTCCGCGTCGCCACAGCCTGCGGGCATCGGCACGTTGATCGTCGCGCCGAGGCCGGGTCCGCGGCCGGCCTCGCGATGGTCGCCGGTGCCGGGATAGAACGGGAACTGATGAGTCGAGAGATAGAGCACGCCGGGATCGTCTTCGAAGAGGTGCTGCGTCCCGTTGCCGTGGTGGACGTCCCAGTCGAAGATCAGGATGCGAGGCTCGCCCTGCTCGCGCTGCGCCGCGCGCGTCGCGATCGCGACGTTGTTGAGCAGGCAGAAGCCCATGGGCCGATTCGCTTCGGCGTGATGCCCCGGCGGCCGCACGGCGGCGAAGCCGCGCGGGGCCTCGTCGTGCAGGGCGGCGCGCACGAGGTCGATCGTCGTGCCCGCGGCGAGCTTCGCCACGTCGAAGCTCTCGGCGACATGATAGGTGTCGGCGTCGAGCTGCCCGTCGCGCGCGTACCGCGTCGCCGAGAGGCGCTGCAACATGCGCTCGTCGTGGACGCGCAGCAGCTCCTCGAATTCCGCCGCGCGGGGCGCCGCTCGCTCGACGGTCTCTTCGCCGACGCATGCGGCGAGCGCCTCGAGGGCCAGATCGACGGCATCGAGGCGCTCGGGGCGTTCGGGATGGCCGGGCGGCGCGCGGTGGGCCCGGAAGCGCGGGTCGCCCACGAAGCGCACGCGCGGCGACGGGCTCGGCGAGGGCGGCGAGGGCGCTCGGGGGGACGAGGGCGTCGCCATCAGGTCCGAGGGCGGGATTGCGCGAGCGTGGACTCGAGGCGCTCGAGGGAGGTCGCGACGCGTTCGAGATTGCGATTGAGCCGTTCGATCTCGGCCCGCGTGGGCCAGTCGCGCCCGCCGAAGGCGCGCGCCACCGCGTCTCGGATCAATCCACCGACGTCCGGCGCGGAGGCCTCGCCCGGTCCGGAGGTCGCGCCGGGGTGGCCCGTCGATCCGGAATGGGCCGCGCCGCTCGCGCGCGAAGAAGCGTCGCCGCGAGGATCGCCGGAGTGGCTGGGCGTGGGCTGCGTGTTGCGCGCCGTCCCCCCGGGCCGGGCGGCGCGCTGCACGAACTGCCGGAAGCGCTCCTGGAATTCGCCGAGACCGTCCGTCGCGTCGTCGACACTGCGGCGGATCGCCGAATAGACCGCGTCGCCGCCGCGCGTCAGGATCTGGGAGAGCAGGGTATCCGACGGATCCTCTCGGGAGCGTTGATTGTCGACGAGGATCTGGGACAGGGCGATCTGCGTGATGTCCTCGCCGGTCTCGTTGTCGACGACGCGGACCTCGTCGCCCCGGTCGAGCAGCTCGCCGACGCCCTTCAGCGTGATGTAGCGGCTGGTCGCGGTGTTGTAGAGCTTGCGGTTCGCATAGCGTTTGATCAGGGTGGCCACGCCGCGAGTCTAGCGCCGGGCCGTGCCGCCGCCGCAAGCGACGCGACCGGGACGACCTCTTCACGGCCTCTCAGGACTCGTCGGTCAGCTGGCGCGCGATGTCGAGCAGGCCGTCGAGGCGGTCGAGGGGCTCGCTGCATTCGGTGATCCGGATGCAGCCGACACCGCGCGCTTCCGCAGCGGCGGCGAGGGCGTGCAGGCGCCGGCGCTCGAGGGCACAGATCCGGGCGTCCTCGAGCGTGGCTTCGGCGATCAGCCGGGCGTCGGCCTCGGCCTGCACGTCGCAATCGGGTCCGATCGGAAGCCCGGCTCCGGTCGGCGCCGAGGCCCCACGCCCCGGGTCTGCTGCGCATGCGCCGCCCGTCGAGCGCGGCCCGCCCGGCCCGAGGGCCGCCGCGAGGGTCCGGAGGTCGGCGGCGAGGTCCTCGCCCTGGGCGCGCTCGAGCAGGCGGTCGGGCTCTTCGTCGAGGGGCCAGGGGTGCATCCGGTTGACGACGACGGCGGCGAGCGGCGCCCCGAGCAGGGCGATGCCCGCCATGAAGTCGCCGGTGCTCCGCTCGGAGCCGGCCAAAGCCCGGCAGACCAGCACGAACTTCGTCTCCTCGCCGAATAACACCGCCTCGACGCGTCGCGCGCGCGACGCGAGTCCCTCGGCGAGCCCGTCGAGGGCGCGCAGCAGATCCGACAGGTCTTCGAGGAAGCCGATGCCCGCGATCCGCTCGAGCAGGCCGAGGGCGCGGTGGAGCGGGCCGGCGAAGAGCTTGAGCGAGAAGCGGCTCGCGGACATCGCGGGGCGAACCAGGGCGTGGAAGAAGCGGCTGTCGAGGAAGGCCTGCAGGCGGCCCGGGGCGCGCAGGAAATCCAGGGCGTGCTCGGCGGGCGGTGTGTCGACGACGATCAGGTCGTAGCGCTCGGATTCGACCAGCGCCTGGACCTCGGCCATCGCGGCGTACTCGCTGCTGCCGGCCAGCGCCTCGGCGAGGTGGTGGTAGATGCGATTGGCGAGGATGCGTCGTCGCGTCGCCTCGTCGCGGGTCAGGCGGAAGACCAGCTGATCGAAGGCGTGGCGCGTCGAGAGCATCATGATCTCGAGAAAGGGCTCGAAGGCGCCCGCGTCGCCGGCTGCGGGCGGCTCGAGCGCGACGCGCACCGGCTCCGCGCCGACCGCGTCGCGGCCGAAGGCGTTCGCCAGGCGACGGGCCGGATCGATCGTGAGGACGAGGGTCCTGCGACCGAGGCGCGCGCCGGCCAGGGCGAGGGCGGCGGCGATCGTGGTCTTGCCGACACCGCCCGTCCCGACACACACGAGCAGGCGGGCGTCGCGCAGCGCTCCTGCGAGGGGGCTCGCGCTCATCGGGCCCTCGCTCCCGGGGCCTCGGCCGACGCGGCCTCGGGCCAGACGGGGGCGGTGAGCACGTCGTCGGCGCGGTCCGTCCATCCGCTGCCGGCCTCGAAGCCGCCGACGAGCAGCGGCAGGTCGACGACGGGCAGCGCGCAGTCCGCCGACACCGCGCGGCGAAACGCGCGCGCCTCCGCCGCGCGCCGCGCCCCGTGCTCGAGCATCGCGCGCATCTGCGCCGGCTCGGGCAGGGCGCCGAGGCGCGGCGTGCCCGCGATCCGCGCGAGCGCGCAGAGCGCCGCCTCCGCGTTCCCGCTCGGCATCTGGTTCACGACGATCCGATCGACCGCGATCCCGACCTGCTCCCGCGCCCGACGCACGAGCTCCCGGGTCTCGAGCACGGGCAGCTCCTCGGGCAGCGTGACCGGCAGCAGCACCGTCCGCACGGGATCGTGGATGAGCGCTTCGACCCATCCCGCATGGCGGGCGAGGGGCCCGGCGCGGATGGCCTGCTGGGCGACGCGGGGGACGTCCAGGAAGGTGAGGCCGTGACCGGTCGCCGGGGCGTCGACGACGATCAGGTCGTGGAGCTTGCGGCCGGCGCGGTCGGTGCGCTGCTCGAGGTGCCAGATCTTTCCGAGCACGATCAGCTCGCGCCAGCCGGGCGCGGCCTCGAGCAGCTGCCCGAAGATCTCGCTGCGCAGGATGCGGTCGGTCACGATGGCGAGTCGCAGCTGAAGCCCCACGTATTCGGCGAGCGCTGCGTGGGGATCGATGCGCAGGGCATGGAGGCCCGGGGCGAGCGTCCGTCCGGCATGACCGATCGGCCGGGCGTCCGGCTCGAAGCAGGCCGCGACCTCTTCATGGGCCGCGGTCTCGACGAGCAGGACCCGTTTGCCGGCCCGCCGGGCCGCTTCGGCCAGCGCACAGGCCACGGCGGTCTTGCCGACCCCGCCCTTGCCGGTGACGACGACGAGCCGGCGATCGAGCAGGCTGCGCAGGGGCTCCATCAGACGCGCTCGCCCAGGTCGGAATCGGAAGGCTCGGAGTGACATCCCTGCACCGTCATCGGCTCCGAGTCTAGCCCCCGCTGGCCTCGGGCCGCGCAGACCGCCGCTTGCTTCGGCGGGTGGCTCACCTCAAGCCCTGCACCGCCCGGGCCGAAGAGGCCGAACGGCGAAGTGTTTCGCGCGAGACCTCGCGCCGGCAGGTCGACGCGGTGCGACGGACCGCGGAGCGGTCGAGCGGCGAGCGGAGTGCCCAACGTGATCGTGACCTGCCAGGAGTGTTCGACGAGCTTCCAGCTCGACGATGCCCGGATCCCGGCGTCGGGGGCCCGGGTGCGGTGCTCCCGTTGCAAGCACGCCTTCTTCCTCCCGAACCCCTCGGCGAGCCAGTCCGAGGCGGTCCACGCGGTCGTCGAGCAGGTCGTCCAGGGCAAGCTCGGGGGAACACCGGAGCCGACGCGGGACCTCGGACCGGCGGCGCGTACCGAGCGCAGCGGCGCCGGAGCGCGCAGCGAGCCCGAAGAGGAAGACTGGCAATTTTCCCAGGAGATCCGCGTCGCAGGCGACGACGAGCGTGACGAAGAGCGCGCCGAGGTCGAGATCGCGGTCGGGACGCCGAGCGCGGCGCGTGCCGATTCCTTCGATCTGACCGGAGACTTCGGGCGGGGCTTCGATCCCGAGACCCTGGCCGGGGAGGAGGCACCGCAGGCGAGCCGTGGCCGCGAGGACAAGGCGCGCAAGGCCGGTCCTGCGAAATCCGGTGGCCCGGCCGCCGAGTCCGGAAAATCAGCGCATCCCGCGCCGGTGCGCGACGAGACGAGCTTCGGCTCGATCGACGATTTCTCCTCGTTGATCGAAGACGAGGACCTCTCGATCGACCTCGACGCCCCGCCGCGCCCGCCGCCGCCGCCCCGTCCGTCCGCTCGACCGGCCGCGCGCGGCGCCGATGCGACCTCGGGTGCAGCCGAGGATCTGGGAGATCCGGAGAGCTGGGACATCGTCGGCGGCGAGGGCGCGCGGCGCGCGACGTCCAGGGTCGCCGCGCTGATCCGCCCGAAATCGGGACCCGGCAAGTCGAGCGCCACCGAGGCGTCCCGGCCGGGCGGCCTCGATCTGTTCGCCGAGGCGGAGCTCCCTCCGATCCGGGACGACCTCGACGAAGCGAGCGCGCGCGGTGCCGTTCCCTGGGCCGCCGTCGGCCGACTCGCGGGATGGGCGGTGACGCTCGTCAGTGTCGCGGTCGTCTTCGGGTCGTTGGTCCGTCCGGAATGGTCGCGCCGGGGTACGGAGCCGCAGCGCCTCGAGATCGGCCCGTTCGTCGCGGAGACGGCCCGCGTGGGCTGGGTCGAATCGAGCCGTTCGGGCCTGCTGCTCGTGTTCGAAGGGGAGCTGCGCAACACGGGCTCGACGCCGCTGCGCCCGATCCCGCTCCAGCTGAGCCTGCTCGACCAGTCGGGCGAGCGCCTGGCCGACCCGCCGATCGAAGCGGGGATGCCGCTCGACGCCTTCACACTGCGAGAAGCCTCGCCCCAGCAGCTCGTCGCCGAGCGCGAAGAGTCGGTCGCGCGCTGGCTTGCCGCCCCGCTCTCGCCGGGCGAGGCCCGACGGTTCACCGCCGTCGCGACGGTCGAGGAGCTACCGCGATCGGCGCGCCGGGTCGCGCTCGAAGCCGGGCGGGCGGACCAGCGATAGTCGCCGCTCAGGACGCGCCGGGATCGGCACTCCGACCCGGGTCGACCTTCTTCTTCTCCGCCGTGTTGCCCGGCGTGACGTCGATCTCGTCCGCCCCGGACAGCCCGGACTTGAAGTTCTTGATCGCCTTGCCAAAGCCCGAGCCGATCTCCGGCAGGCGCCGCGCGCCGAAGAGCACGATCACGATCACCAGGATAACGACCAGTTCCATCGGGCCCAATCCGAACATCCAAGTCTCCAGTCGCGCCTTGCGGGATCGATGAGCCGGCATGGTGGCGCCAGGGGCTCGTCGGGTCAAGCGAGCAGGGACTTGAGCCGCGGCGTGGGGCGTCACGGCCGCAGGAACGAGACGGAGGCTAGAGTCCGCTTCATGGCGATCTTCAAGGCATACGACATCCGCGGTGTGGTCCCCGACGAGCTCGACGCAAAGCAGGCCTATCGGATCGGCCGGGCGGTGGCGCATTTCATCGCGGCTTCGCCGATTGCGGTCGGGCGCGATGCCCGGACCCATTCCCCCGAGCTCGCGGGCGCCCTGATCGACGGCATCCGCGACGAGGGCATCGACGTCGTCGACCTCGGTCTGGTGGCCACGCCGATGCTCTATTTCGGTGTCGAGGCGGTCGCGGCAGCAGGCGGCGTGATGGTGACGGCGTCGCACAATCCGGGCCGCTACAACGGCTTCAAAGTCTGCCGGGAGCATGCAATCCCCGTCGGCGAGGCGAGCGGTCTCAAGCAGATCGAGGCGCTCTGTGCGGTACGGGCCGCGGCGCCGAAGGCCGCCGTACGCGGCGGGATCCGCAGCCACGACGTGCGGCAGGCCTACGCAGACCACGCGCTCTCGGTCGGAGTCCACCGCCCGAGGCTCAAGCTCGTGATCGATTGTGGCAACGGCATGGCCGGCGTCGGGCTCGAGGCCGTGCTCGCTCAGCTTCCGCTCGAGGTCGTGAAGCTCTACTTCGAGCCCGACGGCACCTTCCCGAATCACGAGGCGGATCCGCTGAAGCGCGAGAACCTCGAGGATCTGGTCCGCGCGGTGTGCGCGAACGGCGCGGATCTCGGCGTCGCCTTCGACGGGGACGGGGATCGCGCCGTCTTCGTCGACGGCAACGGCGAGCCCGTCGGCGCCGATCTCGCGACGGCGCTGATCGCGCGCCATCTGCTCGCGCGCAAGCCTGGCGGGCGGGTGCTCTACGACCTGCGTTCCTCGCGCGTGGTCGCCGAGGAGATCGAGCGGAGCGGTGGCGTCGCCGGCATGTGTCGGGTCGGCCACTCCTTCGTGAAGGCGCAGATGCGCGAAGAGGGCGCCGTCTTCGCGGGCGAGCTCTCGGGCCATCTCTACTTCCGCTTCGAAAACGGGCTCGTCGCCGACGACGGGACGGCGGCGCTCGTGGCCCTGCTCGACGTGCTCGGGGCCGAGGGCCGTCCCCTCGCGGAGCTCGTGAAGCCGCTCCGGCGCTATGCGGCGAGCGGGGAGATCAACAACCGCGTGACCGACGCCGGCGAAGTGCTCCGCGTGGTCGAGGCCGAGCACGCTGGCGCCCCGACGATCTCCCATCTCGACGGCCTGCTGGTGCGCTATCCGACGTGGTGGTTCAATCTGCGTGCGTCGAATACCGAGCCGGTCCTGCGACTCAATCTCGAGGCCGACACCGCCGTCGAGATGGAGCAGCGACGAGACGTCCTGCTGGCTCGCATCCGGTCGTTCGCCCCGCCGCGCGCCGCGGGCTGATCGCCGGGCGCACGGAGCGCTCGTCGATCGGGCCTCCGGGTCGTTCTTTGTGCGCGGGCGGGGGGAGGCGGATGGGCCGCGCAGAGTCGGGGCGCGGGGTGCTCTCGGAATTCGAGGACGGGCTGCGTCTGCTCTTCGAAGGCGGGCGGTTCCTGCGTCGGACGCCGTCGCTCTGGCCGCTCGCGATCGTGCCGGTCTTCTTCGCGCTGGTCGCGGTGGCGATCTCGGGCTCGCTCTTTCTCGCGAATCTCGCCGCCATCGTCGCATGGTGCGATTCACTGCTGCCCGTCTTCGAGGCGACGAGCCTCTGGAGCTGGATCTGGATCGGCCCGGCGACCTTCGGCGTCTGGGTCGCGGGCGGGCTGATGGTCGTCGTGCTCTTCGCCGTCGCGATCGTGGCCGCCCTGCTGGCGGCGAATCTCGCGAGCGCGCCCTTTCTCGAGCGGCTCTCGGCCCGGGTCGAGCGCCTCGCGCGGGCCGGCGGGACGGACTCGCCGGCGGGCGAGGCGGGGATGCCCACGGCCGTCCTGCGCAGCTTCGCCGCGGAGCTCCAGCGCATCGGATTCCTGGTGCTGACCTGGGTCGGTCTCTCGCTCGTCGCCCTGATCGTCCCCGGCGCGACGTTCGTGACGACGCCGCTGCTGGTCGCCCTGACCGTCCTCTTCCTGCCCCTCGAGTACGCGGGTCACGCGCTCGATCGCCGTGGCATGTCGTTTCGCGATCGGGTCCGCTTCGTGCGCGCGAACTGGGCGACGATGGCGGGCTTCGGGACGGTGGCCTTCGTCGCCTGCTTCCTGCCGGGATTCAATCTGCTCGTGATGCCCGCCCTGGTCACCGCGGGCACGCTCCTGGTCGTGCGCCGCGAGCCCGCTTCGGAAGACGCGCGGGTCTCGGACCTCGCCTTGTTCTCAGAGCCCGATGCGTGAGCGGAGGAAGCGCCCGGCGGACATGGCCCAGTCGGCCTCATCCGCCCGGCCCTCGAGCTCGAGGCGAAGCTTCGAATCCGCCGACGGGAGCGCCGCGGGGGCACGCGGCGTGCGCACGAGGACGGCCGCCTGCACGCGGTCGTCCTCCGCGAGAAACGCGTCCGCCACGCGGGCGCCGAGTCCCAGGCCGATCAACGCGATGCGCTCCGGATCGAGCTCGCCGGGCGCGAGCAGCGCGTCGAGGGTGCGGGCGAGGTCGTGGGTCGACTGGCGCAGGAACTCCTCGACCAGGACGGAGCCGTTGCGATCGACGAAGGCCCCGCGAGCGAGGGCGGCGAATGCGGTGACGAGCCGCTCCGAGAGCTTCGCGCTGCTGCGCGGACCGTGGAGGGGCAGGTCGAGGGCCACGACCACGACGGCGTCGCCCCGCGAAAGCCAGGTCGCCACGGGTTGAAAATCGGGCGAGCTCGCCTCGCGGGTCGCGTCGTGGAGGAGGACGAGGAGGGCGGGTCGGGGCGCGTTCGCGGGCGGTCGACGGCCGCGGATGCGCAGCCCGCTCACGAGATCGCCGCGGGAGATCAGCTCGAGCTTTTCGATCTGGAGGTCGGGCCAGGATCCGAGGGTCTCGGCGGGCCGGAACGTGGCGCGCGCGGGCGCCTCGGTAGAGCTGGGACGGGACACGGAGCCCTTCATCGCCGGCACGGTAGCAAGCGGCGTCAGCGGGTCAGCAGCAGCTTGCGCGTCCGGTAGAGATTCGACTTCACCGAGTCTTCCGATTTCGAGAGCGTACGGGCGATCTCGGCGATCGGGAGCGCTTCGAGGTGGTGGAGCTCGAAGACGGTTCGCTGCTCGTCGCTGATCTCGGTCTCGAGCGTTCGTCGGATCTGGGAGGCACGCTCGGTGAACTCGTATTGCTCGAGGGGCGTCGCTTCGGGCTGGGCGCCCGCCGTCAGGCCGCCGATCGCCCGGTCCTCGTCCTCTTCGGTCAAGGGGACGACCGGATGGCGCTTGCGCCGGAACCGCGCGGCCAGCGTCCGGCGCGTCAGGCCGAAGATCCAGGCGGCGAACGGCGCATCGCCGCGATAGCCGTCGAGGGAGGAGAAGACGTTGATGAAGACTTCCTGGGTCGTCTCTTCCGTATCCCAGCGATTGCGCAGGCGCTTGTCGAGGAAGGCGTACACGCGCTTGAAATAACGCTGGTAGAGCTCGTCGAAGGCCGCCCGATCCCCGGCCCGCACGCGATCGACCAGCGCCTCGTCCGGCACGCCCGTCCGCGTCGGGCTCGGCGCGGATCCGGAACGGAGCGCGGCCTTTCGCGTCGGTTGATCGGTCGGGCTGTATTCGTGCAAGCTCACAAGCCGAATCCTTCGAGGCGCAAAACGCTCGGTCTCGGATCTCCCAGGTCGATCCAGAGAACCCCCCGGATGGGAAGTAGCCCGCAGCGCGTCGGAGGTGGCGAAAATTGTCACCGGTGCCGAAAACTGTCCGGAATTCTCCGGATCACCCCGCGGGCAAGCCGGCCAGGGCTGGCAGGGCTAGTCCACCTCGGCGTCGAGCGTGTGGTAGCGCTCGGATTCGCGGCTGCCGTGGGGCTCGAGGTCGGCTTCGACGAGACCGCTGCGGAAGGCCGAGGGACTCGGCGGGTCGGCGAGCGGGCGCCGAAGCGGGGCTCGATGCGGCCCGGCCGGCGGTTCGAGCGCTCTGGGCGGGGCTCCGGCAGGTCCTCTCCCCGCCCCGTCGGACGGCACTCCGGCCGTCGTTCCAGCCGTCATTCCGGCATTCATTCCGGCTTTCATTCCGGCATGGAGGGTGGCCTCTCGCGCCGTCGACGACTTCGCGCCCGTCGCGGACGACACCTCGGTCCACGGGTTCTTGAGGAGCTTCGCGCTCATCGGCTCCATCACGAGGAGCTGGTGTGTCTCGATGCGCAGACCGCGGCAGCACCAGAGGGCGATCATGTTCTCCGGGAAGTTGTCGACGGCGGCCAGGGATTCGGCGGAAAAGCCGTGACACACGACGAGCGCCCGCGGCTCGGCCGACGGGTCGATGCCAAGGCCGGGTGAGAGCTTCAGGAAGTCCGCGCGACGAGCCCGCAGCCAGGTCAGGTCGCCGAGCGCACGCGTCAAGGTCGCGCGATCGTCGTCGGGCTTCGAGAACCGGATCGAGACGAGCTCGCCCTCCTTCCCGACGGCGAGCAGATCGATCAGGGAGAGCTCCGCCAGGAATCCCTCGGCCAGGATGCGCAGATCCGGCTGCACCTCGCTCAGTCGATGCGCGAGGGCTCGGCGCAGGCCCGCGCGATCGCTGAAGCCCTCGAGCGATGCTTCAGCCAAGGACCCGACTCCGGGCGTCCTCGTAGATCAAGCGTGCGACGTCCGCGAGCGCCCGCGCGGCCGGCGAGTCGGGATGGGTCTCCCCGATGGATCGTCCCGCGGCGATCGCGCGGTAGATGTCGAGATCGTCGGTCAAGAGTCCGTAGCTCGCGAGCGCGAGCCCGAGGCGTTCTTCGCAGCGCCGGGCCAGCTCGTCGAATGCGTCCCGGGCCTCCGCGATCCGGCGGACGCCGTGGATCGTGATCCCGATCTCGAGACCGGGCCGATCCTTCACCATGCGTTCGATGCGCTCGAAGGTGGCGGTCGCGTCCTCCCGCCGCGGCGAGCTGAACATCAGGATCCATCGGATCGCATCGCGCCGGTCCCCGCCTTCGTCGAGCCAGCGCGGCGGGATGCGCGTGAAGATGATGCCGCCCTGGCGGGCGGAGCGACTGCGCTCCACGGCGAGATCGGCAGCGGTCTGGCGCAGGTCGGCCAGCGCCTCGGCGCGGCAATAGACGAGCTCGGGCTCGCTCGTCCCGGATCGCGGCCCCGACCAGAGCGGCGTATGGCGATCGTCCTCGGGCGCGACGAGGGCGACCGAGCCGCCCTGGCGCGCGGTCTCGACGGCGAGGCTCCACGTAAAGGCGGCATGGACGAGGTCGCGCTCGCCGATCGGGACGCAGAGCACCGAGAGCGGCGCCGGCGCTGGCGCCGATACCGCACCGGGCCACGGAATGCGTCGGCGTGCGTTCGCCGCGCGGTCGGCGCCGGCGACGCCGGTCGTCCTCGCGCTGCGGGCCCCGCCGAGACGTCCCGATCCGGGCCCGACGTCCGACCGGGCGTCCGGCGCGCGCTCGAGCTCGGGCAGGAAGTAGTGGAGGACGTCGGAGAGGTCGCGCGGCACGGGCGTTCTCGGGCTCCGGTGGCCCCGGGTCGGGTGGACGGAGGCCGTGTCCGGCGACTGCCGCCGGCCGCGGCGCAATCGGATCAGCGCACGTGGAGGATCGAGTTGGGCTGGCCCGTCGGGCCTGGCGCCGATTGCGGATTCGCCGGGTCCTCGCGCCACTCCCCGTCGACGACGTAGCGGTATTGATAGGTCCCGGGCTCGAGCGTGAGCACCTTCGTCCAGACCCGGGTCTGTCCCTCGGAAGCGATCAACGAGCGCACGCCGCGATCCGGCACCCAGCCGTTGAAGTCCCCGGCGATGCGCACGTCGCCCGCGGCAGCGTCCTTGAAGCGGACGACGACCTCGCGCGGCGCACCGATCGCATCGGGGGCGCCGCGGCGCTCGGTCGGGATCGTCGCGAGCACCTCGGGCGGCGCGGCGGCGAGCTCCATGGCGACCGAGGCGTAGTCGAGGGCACCGATCGCCGTCGGGGCGAAGCGCGAGATCGGCACGCCGTGCTTCGCCGCCTCCCGGAGCTTCACGTTGAGCCGGATCACCGAGTCGAAGCAGAGCTCCTTGAAGAGCTCGCGGATCTCGCCCAGGGTGTTGCGGGCATAGCGGGTGCGTCCGTCGTACAGCGTCGGCAGCACGCGCACGTGGAGCTTGTGACCGATCCGCTCCGAGAGCAGGCCGATCGTCTCGAGCAGCTTCTGGACGCCGTCGATCGCGAAGAAGCTCGTCTCGAGCGGGATGATGACCTCGCCGGCGGCGCGCAGGGCGTTGAACGTCAGGAGGCCGACGTTCGGCGGACAGTCGATCAATACGAAATCGTAGAGCGGCGGCAGGGCCTCGATGGCGGCGGAGAGCCGTTCCGTGCGCGCGTCGTGGCGTTCGCTCGCGAGCTTCTGCTCGAGGGCGGAGAGCACGATGCTCGACGGTGCGATGTCGATCGACTCCGACACGTCGATGATGATCGAGTCGAGGCGTCCGGCGCCCGTCGGCTCGACCAGGACTTCGTAGAGATTGGCCTCGAGATCGTCGGGCTCGAGACCGAGCGCGAGGGTGGCGTGGGCCTGGGGATCCATGTCCACGACCAGGACGCGGTGGCCCTCTTCGGCGAGCGCGCCGGCGAGGTTCACCGTCGTCGTCGTCTTCCCGCAGCCGCCCTTTTGATTCACGATGGCAATGACACGCATGACGTCCCCCCCCGAGGCGTTCCGACCGCGACCGAGGCCGCGGGCGCGTGATCCGTGTGAACGACGAGAACTCTCCGGCCGAGCGGTCCCGCTCAGCCCGTCCTGCTCCAGAGTTTTCGGCTCTGTTTGGCACTTCGCACCGACGGCTTCACGGGACGCGTCGGGCGCTTTTCGCCGGATTCCGCTCCCGTTCCCCCGTCCTGATTCCTGCGCTCCACCGGCTCGACCGGGGCGCGTCGCGCGGGCCGTCGGCCCGTCGAGGTCCGGCGACCGGACGCGGACGCCGCGCGCTCGTCGCCCTGGGCCCGCGCCTCCCGTCGATGTCGGAAATCCGAGACTTCGCGCTCGAAGGCCGCCACCGGGAAGACCCATTCCTGGCCCGTGATCGCCTCGAAGACGGTCTCGTCGTGGAAGACGAGGACGACGTCCCCGGTCGCGACCAGCACCAGCTCCGAAAGCGGGCGGTCGACCTGGGGCAGCAGCTCGCGCAGCGCGCCGACGCTCTTGCGGATCTTCTGGACCGAGACGCCAGCGTCGATCAGGCGCCGCGTCGCCTTCAGCGCGACCAGGTCGTTGAAGTCGTAGCGATGATGGCCGCCGGGCGTACGCGCCGAAGGCTCGACCAGACGGGTCTTCGCCCAGTACTGCAGCTGACGCCGGGAGAGGTCGAGCAGATCGACCACCTCGCTCGTCTTGAAATGGCGGATTGCCTCGGCCGGCGCTCGCAGGGGATCGGCCGTTTCGGCTGCAGCCATCACGGTCGGGTCGAGGTCGGCTTCCTTCAGGTTCGGCTTCGTCGTCATCCGGTTCGGTCTCTTGCCTCTCGCCCCGTCGGGTTGCTCGTCCTGCGGCCGAATCCACGGCCTCACCGACACGGTCACGCGGTCGACTCCGATCCGCGAGCAGGCGTGCGGCGCACGACGTCTTATCAGGGGGGTGGCGATCTCACCGGGCTGCAGCGGGGTCTGCCGATCGAGTGGACCCGGTGGCCAGAGTAAAAGTGGGCACCCCGTCCAAGTCAAGCCAAAAGACCAGGGAAATGTCGCGATGCCGACGAAAAGCAAGGGTCCCCTCCGGATTCTCCCGGACGCACCGAATCCACCGACCCATCCAGGCCCGGCGTCGAACACCGACTCCGGGGCCGATGTCGCAATGGTCCCCGGGCTGGTAAGGTCGGACGCATTGGGCACACCGGACAACAGAACCCGTCTCGAGGCGTCGCCGCGCGGCGCCTCGGAGCCAAGCGCAGATCCCGCCGCGCCCCGGGGTCCCCTGTCCCGCTTCACCGGCGTCGAGCCGGCGGCTCAAGGCGGCGCGGGCTCGGCTTCCCGCTCGGCCCCCCGGCCGACTGGATCGAGACCGGAGGTCGCTGAGGCCTTCCAGGATGCGTCCCCCGCGGTGAATCCCGTGCCCGCCGCGCCTGCGCTTCCCGGCCGCGGCGAGTCGGTGATCGCCGCCGAGGATCGCATCGACGTCGTCGGCAAGGACGGCCGCTGGCCCTTCAACCAGGGCCGGTTGATCCAGTCTCTGTACCCGACCGGACTCGAGCCGGATCAGGTCCTCGAGGTCGTCTTCGAGATCGAGTGGACGCTGCGCCAGCGTGATCTGCACGAGGTCACCCGCGATCAGCTGCGGGCGATGGTGAACGAGGTCGTCGAGCGTCATTACGGCGCGGAGTACGCCGCGCGCTATCGCGTCTGGCGGCGCTTCCAGAACCAGGACGCGAAGCCGCTGATCCTGCTCCTCGGCGGCACCAGCGGCGTCGGCAAGTCGTCGCTCGCGATCGAGGTCGCGCGGCGGCTCTCGATCGCGCGCGTGCTCTCGACGGACGCGATCCGCGACGTGATGCGGGTGATGATCTCCGAGGAGTTCGTGCCGACGCTCCACGTGTCGTCGTTCGAGGCGCATCAGAAGCTCGTGACGGCGGTGGCGCCGGGGCTCGATGCGATCGTCGAGGGCTTCCTCGAGCAATCGCGCACGGTCTCGGTCGGGGTGCGGGCGGTGATCGAGCGGGCGATCGTCGAGGGGACGAACACGGTGATCGATGGCGTGAGCCTGGTCCCCGGGATCTACGATCTGGCGGGCTGGATCCCTCGCGCCCACGTCGTGCTGATGCTCGCTGCGGACGAGGATCCCGATTCGCTGCGGGCCCATATCGTCGCTCGGGCCCACGGCCGCGGGGCGCGGACCTCCGAGCGCTATCTCGGCAGCTTCAACGAGATCGTGCGGATCCAGGAGGCGCTGCTCGAGCGCGCCCGGTCCTTCGGGGTCGAGGTGATCGACGTGCGCGACCTCGAGCAGGCGGTGCGGCACGTGGTCTCCCACGTCGTCTCCGGCCTCGCGGCGACCCACGAAGCGCGGGACCCGGGTCTCGATTAGGATCCCGGCCTTCTCCGGACCCCGCCGCCTCTCGAGGACCTCGCCGCCATGGGGCGCTCTCTCAAATACGAGATTCCCGGTGACGACCCGCGCGTGTCGCCCGACGAGATCGCGTCGAGCGGCTTCGGGCGGCTCTTCGCCCGGGCTCGGGCGCGGGCGGGAGCCCCGCGGAGAGGCGCCGAGGTCGATCGGGCCGGGATCGCCGGGATGGCGACGCTCACCGAGATGGCCGACCTCACCGACCGGCCCGAGCGCGTCGACCCCGAAGCTCCGGGCGACACGCCCCCGCGTCGCCTCGTGCTCGAGATCGGCTTCGGGCGCGGCGAGTTCCTGCTGGCCCTCGCCGAGGCCGCGCCGGACACGGATTTCGTCGGCATCGAGGTCTCCTGGAAGCGCGCCCTCAAGATGGCGCGCAAGGTGGCTCGGGCGCACCTCCCGAACGTATTGCTCACCGTCGGCCGCGGCGAAGAAGCGCTGCGCGATGCCTTCGCCCCGGGCTCCCTCTCGGCGCTCTGGGTCAATTTCTCCGATCCCTGGCCGAAGCTGCGCCACGCCGAGCGTCGGCTCGTGAAGCCTTCCTTCGCGGCCCTCGCCGCCCGGGCCCTGGCTCCCGGCGGCACGCTCTACGTCGCGACCGACGACGTGCCCTACGCACAGCAGATCGACGAGGTCCTGTCCGCCGAGAAGGGGCTCGTCAATCGGTATGCCCCGCTCGCCTTCCTGCCCGAGGTCCCCGGGCGCATGCGGACGGGCTACGAGGCCCAGTGGCGGGCCGAGTCGCGGCCGCTGCATTTCTTCGCCTACGCGGCGCCCGTCGACCCCGCTCGCGGCGGGGAGGGGATGCGATGAGCTCCGCCGACGGGCGCATCGAGGGCCACACCGTGGACCCTGCCGAGCTCCTCAGCGCGGCCCCGGGACCGGCGCCGACCCACGCCCGCCGGCGGCCCTCGCTGAAGGACCACTCGCGCGCCGCGCTGCGTGCGCTCTTCGGCGCGCGAGGCTGGCCGGCCTATCGCGCCGATCAGGTGGCGAACTGGCTGTATCAGCAGGACGCGACCCGCCTCGACCAGATGACGAATCTGCCAGCGGGGCTGCGCGGCGAGATCGAGGCCGAGTTCGAGGTCGACACCCTCGAGGTCGCCCTGACCCAGACCTCGGTCGACGGGACCCGGAAGCTCCTGCTGCGCGCCTTCGACGGGGCTTCGATCGAGGCGGTGCTGATCCCCGAGGAACGGCGCCACACACTCTGCGTGTCGACGCAGGTCGGCTGCCCGCTGACCTGCAGCTTCTGTGCGACCGGCGCTCTCGGCTTCACGCGCAATCTATCGGCGGGCGAGATCGTCGATCAGGTCCTGCACGCGCGCCGCCGGATCCCGGCCGGCGAGGTGCTGACGAACGTCGTCTTCATGGGCATGGGCGAGCCGCTCCTCAATCTGCCGAACGTATCCGAGGCGATCCGGATCCTGGTCGATCCGAAGGGCCTCGCGCTCGCGCCGCGACGGATCACCGTCTCGACCGCCGGCGTGCTGCCCCAGATCGGTCCGCTGCTCGCGGTCGCGCCGATCCACCTCGCGGTGTCGCTGCACGCGACGACCGACGCGGTGCGCGACGTGCTGGTGCCGCTCAACAAGCGCTTCCCGCTCGAGGAGCTGATGGCGACGCTGCGCAGCGAGCCGCAGCTGAATCGAAGGCGTCCGGTCTTCTTCGAGTACACGCTGATGGACGGCATCAACGACTCGCTCGAGGACGCGCGCCGGATGCCGAAGCTGCTCGCCGGGATCCCGGCGAAGGTCAACGTCATCCCGATGAACCCCCACGCCGATGCGCCCTACCAGCCGCCGCCCGGGGCCGTCGTCGATCGCTTCACGGCGGCCCTCCACGAGGCCGGCCTCCGGGTCACCCTGCGCCGCGATCGCGGCCGCGACATCGACGCCGCCTGCGGCCAGCTCGCGAACCGGGCCGCCCCGTCGCGCCCATCCACGCCGCCCCCGGCCGGAGCCCCGGCCCGCCCGGAATCCCTTCAAGAGCACCTCGCCGAAGGCCGATGCCAGCCCGGGGATGCCGGCTCCTAGCTCCGGCGGTCGAGGCCCATGCTCTACGCGATCGGCGACATCCACGGTGAGCTCGAGAAGCTCGACGAGCTGCTCGCGCTGCTTCCGCTCGAGGCCGGCGACAAGCTGGTCTTCCTCGGGGATTACATCGATCGCGGACCGGATTCACCGGGGGTGATCGAGCGATTGATCGAGCTGCGCTCGCGGGTCGAGTGCGTGTTCCTGCTCGGCAACCACGAGTCGATGTTCCTCGACTTCCTGGGCTGGACCGACGACGCCTATTTCGGGGGCGACGCGTTCCTCATGAACGGCGGCGATCGAACGCTCGCCGGCTACGGCTATTTCGATCGCGAGGACACCGATCGCGAAAGCTTCAAACTGCCCAAGAGCCACGAGGACTTCCTGCTCTCGCTGCGCCTTTCGTACGTCGAGGGCGACTATCTCTTCGTCCACGCGGGCGTCAGCCAGAATCATCTGCGCAGCGGCGACCTCGCCTACGCCCTGCGCAAGTCGAGGCCCGAGGATCTGCTCTGGAACCGCACGAGCGGCGATCTGCCCCACGATCTCGGCATCACGATGATCTACGGCCACACGCCGAACGAGGATTTCGGCGTCCGCTGGAATACGCCCTTCAGCATCGGCGTCGATACCGGCGCGGTCTACGGCGGTCCGCTGACGGCGATCCGGCTGCCCGACGAGAAGGTCTTCCAGGCCTGAGCCCGCGTCCCGCCGCCTAACCCGCCGTCGACGTCCGCCCGACCACGTCCCGCGCGCTCGTCTCGGCGGCGCGCTGCCGCAGCTTCGGCACGGTGATCTGCGTGCCGGCCGAGAGCGAGTCGAGGTCCACGTCGGGGTTGTACTGACGCAGCAGCCAGATCGGCACCGCGAAGCGCCGGGTCGAGAGCGACCAGATCGAGTCGCCGGGGCCGACCTTGTGGATCGAGGTCCCCTCGATCTCCCACTCGGCGAAGAACGCCTCCTGGAGCTTGCGGTGGTACTCGGTCCGGATCCGCTCGAAGTCGGCGGGGGGCACGTTCGCGAAATCCAGGCGGAGCTTCTGATGGAGCACGACGGGCTCGCTGTAGCGCATCCCGTTGAGCTGGCGGAGTCGGCTCGCACGGACCCCGAGCCACTCGGCGTAGTGGCCGAGGGTCTCGTTCGGCTGGACCACGATCGTGCGGTCGTTCCCGATCGAGTAGTCGGAGGGATCGGCCAGCAGCCCGGGGCTCGGGTCGGTGGCGCTCTCGTCGCTCGGATCGAAGGCTTCGCCGAGCTCGGGGTTCGGATCGGCCGGGATCGCCGGCGCGGCGCTCGCGACCCGGGGCGTTTCGGAGGCCACGGCGGCCGGGGGGCGTACGGGCGCGGCGGCTTGCTTCGCCGGCGCCGGTCGCGGCGCCGGCGGCTGTTTGGCGGCGACCGCGGAGACGGGCTCGGGGCGCGGCTCCGCCTTCGCCACGCGGACCTCGTCGGGCGGTGTCCCGGTCGGCTCCGCGCTCGAAGGCGCCGGCTTCGCCAGCACGAGGCGCTGGCCCGGCCGCAGCGAATTGCGGCTGCCGAGGCGGTTCAATGCGGCGATCTCGGCGACGGTCGTGCCGTGGGCGCGCGCGATGCGGGTCAGGTTGTCTCCGCGGCGGACGGTGTAGGTCTCGGTCGCGAGGGCGGCGACGGCCGGCTCCGGCGCGCGTTCGGCCTCGGCGGGCTTCGACGGCGTCGCGACGGGCTCCGGCCGGGGCGGGGCCGACGGTGCGGCCTTCGGCGGCTCGACGCGCGCGACCTCGACCTCCTTCTCTTCCCGCTTCGGCGCGGGGGCGGCCTTCTCCGCCACGAGGACCTCGCTCGAGATCCCGGGCGCCATCGGGGCGATCGTCTCGCGGCTCGGCACGCGCAGGCGCTGCCCGACGCGGATGCTGTTCGCCCGGCGGATGCCGTTCATCGAGGCCAGGCGCTGCGTCGAGAGGCCGTGGCGGGAGGCGATCTTCGAGAGCGTGTCGCCGCGACGGACGACGTAGGTCCCGCTCGTCGCCTGGCTCGCATAGCGGTTCGCGTTCGGCACCGCGGCCAGCGCCTCGCCGATCGGCCGCCCGAGCGCGCCGCTCGGCACGCGCAGCGAGTAGCCCTTCGGCACGAAGTTCGAGTTGCGCCAGACCCCGGGTCGCAGGGCGGGATTCGCCTTCTCGAGGGTCGCGACGTCGACGCCGAAGGCGTTCGCGAGGTCCCGCGCGCGCGCGTAGTAGGGCAGGGTCACCGACTCGAAGTCGATGGGCTCGTGGCGGTCGAGCTCGCCGAAGTATTGCTGGTAGTTCGAAGCGACGTGGTCGGCGGCCAGGAACTCGACGTAGAAGTTGCGCGAGGCGAAGCCGAAGGTCGGCGAGCGGTAGTTCCGCACGATGCGCGCGATGTCCTTGGTCCCGAGCTGTTGCGCCGCGCGGCGCATGCCGGAGGCGCCGTGGTTGTACGACGTGATCGCGAGGGGCCAGGTCCCGGTCACGCGGTAGTTCTGCTCGAGCAGGCGCGCGGCCGCGATCGATGCGCGGTAGGGGTCGAGGCGCTCGTCGACGACGTGGTCCACGCGCATGAAGCGCCGACCCGTCGCGCTCGTGAACTGCCAGAGGCCGGCGGCGCCGACGCGGGAGTAGATGTTGGGCGTGAACGACGATTCGACGTGGGGGAGATGGGCGATCTCGAGCGGGAGGTTCATGTCCCGCAGCACGCCGAGGATGTGATCCATGTAGGCGCCGGAGCGGACGATGCCGGCGCGGAACTTGTCGGCCTGGCCGAGCTGGAAGCGAAGGCGCTCGGACGCGAGGCGGAGACGCGCGCTCGTCACGCCGCCTCCGAACATCGAGAGGACGCGCTTCTCGTCGCGGGAGAGGCCTGATCGCTTGCCGGTGGCGAGGGTCCGCAGGATGGCCTGGTAGTAGCGCTTGCGGGCCTCGATGTGGCGTTCGGCGCCCTGGCGGCTCGGGAACTTCACGACCTCGTAGACGAGCGAGAGGTCGTGGGTGTCGTGGATCAGGCCGCCGTCGGTGCCCACCTCGCTGTAGATGCGCTTCCAGAAGGTCACGTCGGGCTCGAGAGCCCTGGGCTGCGGGAAGTCGCTGCGGGCCGCGAAGGCGGCGCCGGCCACGACCAGGCCCAGGATCACGATCGACAAGATTCTCTTCATGGACTCCCTCTCGAACCCGTCCGATCGGCAGCAACGCCGAGGAATCGGAGCGGAAATCAGTCTGACCGAGCCGGCGGGCGGACCGCCGGGACCGACGGGGGAGGGCGGTCTCGCGTGCACCCGAGACGGAATCTTCCGGCCCGGGTCGGACCGTGGCGGGGGGGCACGGTCGGAGGAGCGCGGCGTCTCGGATGCGGTGGATCGGATGGCCGGCCGAGATTACTTCTTCCGGTGCTTCTTCCGCGAGTCTCGCTGCTGCTTTCGCTTGTTTTTCTTGGCCTTCGCGTCCTGCGGCTTGCGGGGCGCACCGCCCCGCCCGGGCCCGCCGAACAACATCGACGGATCGAAGCCGGCCGGCATCCCGCCCGGCCCCATCCCCGGCATCCCCCCCGGCAGTCCGCGCGGCATCCCGCCGGGCAGACCGCCGCCGCCCGGAAGCCCACCGCCGAGGCGCGAGAGCAGTCCGCCCTGCTGTCCGAGGGCGCCCATCAACTTCTGCATCTGACCGAAGCGCTCGACGAGCTGCTCGACGTCCGAAGACTTGCGCCCGCTGCCCGCCGCGATCCGGCGCGCCCGGCTCTTGTCGATGATGCGGGGCCGCTCGCGCTCCTTGCGCGTCATCGACTGGATCATCGACTCGACCTTGACGAGCTCGCCCTCGTCGACCTGATCCGCGAACTGACCGATGCCGGGGAGCTTGCTGAAGACGTCCTTCAACGGGCCCAGCTTCTGGATCATCCGCATCTGCTTGAGCAGGTCGTCGAGGCCGAAGCTCCCCTTCAGGAGGCGCTCGGCGTCGGCCTCGGCCTCCTTCTCGTCGATGACCTCTTCGAAATCCTTGACCAGGCCGACGATGTCGCCCATCCCGAGGATGCGCGACGCGAGGCCTTCCGGTCGGAACTCCTCGAGGCGGTCGACGGTCTCGCCGGTGCCCACGAACTTGATCGGCACGCCGGTGATGCTCTTCATCGAGAGCGCGGCGCCGCCGCGGGCGTCGCCGTCGAGCTTCGTCAGGATCACGCCGTCGAGGGCGATGCGCGCCGCGAACGCGCTCGCGACGTTGACCGCATCGCGCCCCATCAACGCGTCGCACACCAGCAGCTTGTTGGCCGGGGCCATCGTCGCCATGATCTGCTTGAGCTCGACCATCAGGTCGTCGTCGACCGCAAGCCGGCCGGCGGTGTCGTAGATGATGGCGTCGAAGCCCTCCTGCTTCGCGCGCGCGAAGGCGGCGGCGCAGATCGAGGGCGGCGTCTCGAGGGGCGCGCCGGCATGGACCGGCACGCCGATCGACGCGCCGAGAGTCTTCAGCTGATCGATGGCGGCCGGGCGGTAGACGTCGGCGGCGACCAGCAGCGGCTTGCGGCCCTGCTTGCGCAGATGGACGGCGAGCTTTGCGGCGATGGTCGTCTTGCCGACGCCCTGGAGGCCGGCGAGCAGGACCGAGGTCAGCCCGGCGCTCTTCGCGAGCGCGGGATCGACCGGGCCCATCAGCTCCGTCAGCTCTTCCTCGCAGATCCGGATGAAGTGCTGGCCCGGGGTCACGCGGATCAGGCGGCCGGCGCGGTCGCGGGCTTTCGTCTCGACCTTCGTCCCGAGGCTGCGCTCCTTGACGCGCGCGAGGAAGGAGCGGGTGATCGCGAGATCGACGTCCGCCTCGAGCAACGACATGCGGACGTCGCGCAGCGCCTCGTCGATGCTGGCGTCGGTGAGCTCGCGAACGCCGCGCAGCCTGTCTGTGGCGTTCTTGAATCCCTGCGTCACGGTTTCGAGCACGGGGTCCTCCGAGGGAGGCCGAGCGTAGCAGCGGCCGTCGCGTTCGCGGGCCCCGTGCGGATCCGGGCCCGGCGGACTGCGGCCGGGCGGGCTCGACCGGCGCGCTTGCCGGCCCGGTATGTGCCCGGCATGCTCCCCGTTCGCCACGCGCTCTCGCGCGTGCATCGCCGGGAGACGGAAGTTGACGATCGAGGTCGAAGCGCAGGTCACGGGCAACGTGTGGAAGGTCGAGACCGCCGTGGGTGCGCAGGTCGAGGAAGAGGAAGTCCTCCTGGTGATCGAGTCCATGAAGATGGAGATCCCGGTCGAGGCGCCGGCCGCCGGTCGCATCGTCGAGATCCGGGTTCGCGAGGGGCAGGCCGTCGAAGAAGGAGACGTGCTGGTCATCCTCGCCCGGTCCTAGCCGGTGACGGGCGGGCGCCTGCGGGCGCGGCGGCTGTCGCCCGGGGACCGGTCCGCCGCCCTCGCGTGCCTGCTCACCGCGCCGGAGCAGAACCTCGTCCTGATCGACCAGGTCGAGCAGCTGGCGGGGGGCACGCATCCCGGCGAGCCCCCGCCCCAGGTCCACGGGGCCTTCGACGGCGATCGCCTGGTCGGCCTCGCGGCGCTGCGCCCGGGCATCGCGCTCTCCCACGGCCTCGACGACGCCTGCCTTTCGGCGCTCCGCCCTGCGCTGCTGCGCATCCCGAGCGGCCTGCTGAAGAGCGATCGCCGCACCGTCGAGCTGCTCTGGCCACTGTTCCTCGCCGCCGGTCGCGAGGCCCTCATCGACCGCATCGAGCTCGCCTACCATCGCACCGCGCCCCTCGACGAGACACCGACCGACGGTGGGCCGCCGGTCGTGGCTCCGCCCGGTGTCGCCCGCCCGGCCCGCGCCGGCGATCTCGAGGCCCTCGTCCACGCCGCCCGCGCGAGTCTCTGGGAAGAGCAGCGCCCCGATCCGGCGGAGCGCGATCCCGTCGGCTTCGCGCGCTGGGTCGAGAGCAGGCTCCCCCGAGCGCGCGTCGTCTGCGAGGGCGGGCGCGTCGTGTTCGTCGCCTACGCCGACGTGCGCAGCCGCCATGGCTGGCTCGTCCAGGGCGTCTATACGTGGCCCGACGTCCGTCGCCGGGGCTACGCGCGCCAGGGAATGTCGGCGCTGGTGCGCGAGGCCTTCGCAGCGGGAGCCTCCCACGTCCAGCTCTCGGTCGTGGCGGGCAACGAGCGGGCCTCGCGCCTCTACGGCAAGCTCGGCTTCGAGCCCTTCGCCGAGCTGCGGACGGTGCTCTTCCACTGAGACGTGGACCGAAGAATGCACCTGCTTCAACATAACGCTTCATTCGTCAGCTGATCCCCCCGTCGATTTACCTAGACCGCATACTTCGCCCGATGCGACACACAGCGGGCGATCGCCCGCGTCGGGATCCGACCGAAGTAGCACTCCCAGAGCCAACCCCGGTCGGGCAGGACCTGCTCCGGGAACAACCGCTCCTGAAGAATTGCCCGCGCCGTGAGCGCCTCGCCAATCAGCCCCAACGCCATCGCCGGCGTCCCGAGCCGCCGGTTCTCCGATCGCCCCTTCATGTAGTTGCGCCACACCCCCACACCGCCAGCCGATACAGCGCCGACTGACGCCGCTTCGAGAACGCGATCGTCTCCCGCTTGTGGTTCGCGCTGCTGTGTCGGATCAGCAGGTCCGACAAGTTCACCGGGAAGAGCGGATTGCGCGTCGTACGCGCTGCCTTCGAGCTCGTCCGCTCGTGCAGAATCGTCCGGTCCCGAAGCCGCGCGATGGCCTGGACGTAGGCCGGGTGCTCGTCGCTTCGCAGCACGACCTCCCCTCGCGATGGAAGCACCCGCCGCAGGAGTGCCTCGACTCGCTTGCGGGTCGCATCCGGATCAGGTCGGCCGAATCGCCTCTCGAGCACAGCGCGCCTCATCCGCTGAGCGGGCCGCATCGTCCCACTCCGTCGCAGCTCGACGTCGTTGAAGCCGTAGACGAAGAGCGAAGGCCCGACGACGAGGTTCACGTCCATGGGCCAGTACTGGCTGTGTTCGAAGGTCCTGAACCCGTCGAGGACGAGGGGCTCAGTGGGCGTGGTCCTGGGGCGGAGGCGTTCGTGGAAGAGGAGACAGTGGCGGCCGAGGCGGTCGGAGAGGGTTCGGATGGTCGAGTGGGAGACCCGGTGTTCGCGGGCGATCTGGCGCAGGGCGGAGCAGGCGACGAGACGATGGAAGACGAGCTCGAGGAGCCTGGGGCGCTTCAGCCAGTAGGTCGTCGCGAAGGTCTGTGAACTGAAGTAGCGGCCACACTGTGAACAGCGGTAGCGCTGGATGCGGTGAGGGGCTGGCTGCGCGGGTAGAAGCCTTTGCGCTGGAAGCGCCAGGTGGTTGGATCCGTTCGGGAATCACAGTCGGGGTTGGGGCAGAAGGGGGGCCGGCGGAGGAAGGTGAGGTTCGACATGAACTCCCACTACGCAGGGATCGTGCCGGGTGCATTCTTCGATCCACCTCTCTTTCACTGAGTCGGAGGACAGGCCTCCGTGGCGACCTCGTCGGCGTGGCGGGGAGTCACGCCCCGGGCGTCGTTGCGTCGTCGCGTCGTTGATCCCGATCGTGGGCCTCGGCTAGCGTCGCGCCCGAGCCGGGAATCCGAAGCGGAGGAGAAGATCATGGGCTTGCTCGACGGGAAGGTCGCGGTCGTCACGGGGGCGGGAGGAGGTCTCGGCCGCGAGCATGCGCTCGCGCTCGCGAAGGAAGGCGCCGCGGTCGTCGTGAACGATCTCGGCGGCTCGCGCGACGGGTCCGGGGCCGGCTCGGCCATGGCGGATCAGGTCGTGGCGCAGATCAAGCAGGGGGGCGGCGAGGCGGTCGCCAGCTACGACAACGTCGCGACCGTCGCCGGCGGCGAGAACATCCTGAAGACGGCCGTCGCGGCCTTCGGCCACGTCGACGTGCTCGTCAACAACGCGGGCATCCTGCGCGACAAGAGCTTCGCGAACACGACCGAGGATCTCTGGGATCCCGTCATCGCCGTCCATCTGAAGGGGACCTACTGCGTCACCCGCCCGATCTACAACCACATGAAGGAGCGCGGCCAGGGCGGCTCGATCATCAGCACCTCCTCGACCAGCGGGCTGAACGGCAACTTCGGCCAGTGCAACTACGGCGCCGCCAAGGCGGGCATCTTCGGCTTCATGCGCTGCCTCTCGCTCGAGGGCGCCCGCTACAAGATCCGCTGCAACATCCTCGCGCCGGTCGCGTTCACGCGGCTGACCGAGGATCTGCCGGGTATGAACAGCGCGGGCGTCGCCGAGAAGCTCGATCCGAGCCTCGTATCCCCCCTGATCGTCTACCTCGCGAGCGACCTCGCGAAGGACGTGACGGGCAGGACCTTCCTCGCCGGTGGCGGTCAGATCGCCGAGATGCGCATGGTCACCGCGCCGGGCATCACGAAGCAGGCCGACGGCGGGCGCTGGAGCGCTCGGGAGATCGCCGAGAAGATGTCGCCGGGAGCGATCCTGCTCCCGGATTAGTCGCGTGCGTTGCCGCGCCTAGCCTGCGCCGGTACCCTCGCGCGCGATGCCGATGGACGAGCGCGATGCAGCGCGCGATGGAGACGCAGCGCGCGACGCAGGGGGCGGGACCGTCGTGGGCGATCGCGAGGCAGGCGCCCCCGATCCGGCGAAGGGCGAAGCCCTGCTCGATCGGCATGCGCTGCGCTCCGCGATGGCGCGGCGCTTCAACATCGTCTTCCGGCGCTTCGAGAAGCGCTTCTTCGGGCATTTCTCCCTCGAACCCGAGGTCGTCGCGCGGCTGAAGGCGCTCGAGACCCGCGGCAGCGTCGTCTACGTGATGCGCTACTCGAGCCGCCTCGACTACTTCCTCTTCAACGTCCTGTTCCTGCGCCACGGTCTGCGCCTGTCCTCCTTCGCCAACTCGATCGGCTTCTACTACTACCGACCGATCGTCGAGCTGATTCCGATCGCCCTGCGCATCCGGCGCGGTCGACCGCGGGAGGTCGAGCACGAGGACGACCGGGCGACGGTCCGCAAGGCGGTGGAGAAGGGCCGGAGCGCGTTTCTGTTCCTGCGGACCCAGCTGCTCAAGAACTTCCTCTCGAGCCGCAAGAGCGAGAAGCGCCGGGACGAGCTCGACCTGATCGGTGAGGTCGTCGCAGCGGCGATGGAGAGCGGCGGCGGGCGCGAGGTCTTCCTGGTCCCGCTCGCGATCTTCTGGACCAAGGGGCCCCGGGTCGAGAATCGCTTCCTGAACGTCGACTACGGCTCGCTGACCCGGCCCTCCGACTTCGCGAAGGTCGCCCGCTTCGTACTGACCTATCGAAGTCTCTCGGTCAAGGTCGGCGACGCGATCGACGTCGCGGCCTTCGTCCGCAGCGACGGCGAGGCGGATCCGGTGGTCGCGGCGCGCAAGATCCGCCGCGCGATCCTGATCCATCTCTACCGCGAGGAGAAGGTCGTCGAGGGCCCGGTCCTGCGGCCGCGCTGGCGGGTCCTGCGGGAGGTCCTCTCGGATCCGGGCCTGCGCGCGGCGATGCAGCTACGGAGCACCTCCGACGGCAGCTCGCCCGAGAAGGTCGAGCGCGAGGTCGAACGGCTCTTCCGCGAGATCTCGGCCAACATGAGCTCGACCTGGCTCGCCTTCGGCGCGGCGGTCGTGGGCGGGCTCCTGCGACGCCTGTTCGCGTCGGTCGACGTCCACCGCCTCGCCGAGATCGCCGAGGACGCGAAGCGCAACCCGATCGTGCTCGTGCCGAGCCATCGCTCGTATTTCGACTTCCTGATCCTCTCCTGGCTCTTCTACCAGAACTACCTCGTCCCGCCCCACATCGCGGCCCGCGAGAACATGGCCTTCGGGCCTTTCGGCTTCCTGTTCCGCCACATGGGCGCCTTCTTCCTGCGCCGCTCCTTCGCCGATCCGCTCTACAAGGAGGTCTTCCGCGCGTACGTGACCTACCTCGTGCGCGAGGGGCTGACGCAGGAGTTCTTCATCGAGGGCGGCCGCTCGCGGACGGGCAAGCTGCTGGCCCCCCGGCTCGGCATGCTGTCCTGGGACGTCGACGCCTTCCTCGAGAGCCGAAGGCGCGATCTGTTCTTCGTGCCGATCGCGATCAACTACGAGCGGCTCGTCGAGGAGTCGGGGATGGTCGACGAGCTCGGCGGCGGTCGGAAGACGCAGGAGAGCGTGATCGGGCTGCTGCGCGCGCGCAAATATCTGCGGCGGCGATTCGGGGCGGTGCACGTGAGCTTCGGCGAGCCCATCTCGCTCGCCGGGGCGCTCGGGCGCGATCGCCAGGCCTTCGAGGCCCTGGTCCGCGGACAGCTCGACGAGCCCGAGGTCCGCGCCGAGGTCGAGACGCGCAAGCGCGAGTTCGTGACGGGCCTCGGCCATTCGCTCGTCGAGCGGATCGGGCTCGCGATGGTCGCGAACGCGACCTCGGTCGCGGCGCTCGTGCTCCTCGGCGGACACCGGACCGGCATGCTGCGCGACGAGCTGGTGGCGGGCGTCAACGAGGTGGTCGAGCTGTTGCGGCTGAAGGGGGTTCGGCTGACACCGTCCTTCGAGCACGACCTGCCGGATTTCCGCGACTCGATCGCGTTCCTCGAGAAGAGCGAGCTGATCCGCTCGCGCCTCGACCATCGCGGGGAGATCGTCTTCTTCGAGGAGAAGAACCGCGCCGCCCTCGACCTCTATCGCAACGCGATCGCCCACTTCTTCGTGATCCCGAGCATCCTCTCCCGGGCGGCGCTCGCGGGCATCGACGCGTCGCGGGTCGGTGAGAGCCTCGACCTCTGGGTCGACCTCTTCTATCGCGAGTACTACGCGTCGCGGGAGATCGTGCTGTCCCGGGGCGAGGCGGTGCTCGAGCATTTCGAGAGCGAGGGCTTCGTCGAGCGAAGGGAAGGGGTCTGGCGCGCGACGGCGCGCGGGCGACGGCCGCTCTCGACCTTCGCCGAGCAGACCCGCGGCGTCGTCGAGGCGTACGAGACGCTGGTGCGGGTCGTGCTCGCCTGGATGGAGTCGGCGCCGCAGGGCGTGCTGCGCAGCGGCCTCGTGCGCGAGGCGCGCCTCGCCTACGAGAACGCGCGGCTGCTCGGGCGGGTCCGGCGGCTCGAGGTCCAGAGCGAGGTGACCTTCGACAATGCGCTCGGCTGGCTGGTCGACCGAGGCGTGCTCGGTGCTTCGGTGGTCCAGACCGGGCGGAGAGGTGCCCAGGACACGCGCTATGCCCGTGGGGAGAAGTGGCACGAGCTCGAGTCGATCGGCGCGATTCTGGCGGCTGCGCTGCGGGACGGGTAGCCTCGGCGCCCTTCGCCACGAGGTCCCCATGCGCTCTTCCCCTTCGACCGACAGCGCCGCGCCGAGCGGAGCGGTGGACCCGCTCTCGCTCGTCGATTTCGAGAAGGGCGGCGGCCTCGTGACGGCGATCGCCCAGGACGACGCGACCGGCGAGATCCTGATGGTCGCCTACATGAACGCGGAGTCGCTTCGCCGCTCGCTCGAGCAGGGCGAGGCCGTCTACTGGAGCCGCAGCCGGCAGAAGTTCTGGCACAAGGGCGAAGAGAGCGGAAACGTCCAGAAGCTGAAGGGGATCTACGTCGACTGCGACGGCGACGCCCTCGTCCTGCGGGTCGACCAGATCGGCGGTGCCGCCTGCCACACGGGCAAGCGCAACTGCTTCTTCCGTCGGATCGACGAGGGCCGCGTCGAGGACGTCGGAGTGCAGGTCTTCGATCCGGCCGAGGTCTACAAGAAATGAGCGACGAGAAGTGAGCGACGGGAAGAAGCGACTGCGAATCGGCCTGCCGAAGGGATCGCTCCAGGAGACGACCCTCTCGCTGTTCGCGAAGGCGGGCTACAACGTCCGCGTCTCGGGCCGCTCCTATTATCCGTCGATCGACGATCCCGAGATCGAGTGCATCCTGATCCGACCCCAGGAGATGGCGCGCTACGTCGGGCAGGGCGTGCTCGACTGCGGGATCACCGGCCTCGACTGGGCCATCGAGACCGGCGCCGACTACGTCGAGCTCGCCGATCTGCGCGCGCCCTGGCCGAACTACGGCCCCGTCCGCTGGGTGCTCGCCGTCAAGGAGGATTCGCCCTTCCGGACGCCCAAGGATCTCGCGGGCAAGCGCATCGCGACCGAGGTCATGGGGCTCACGGAGCGTTATTTCGAGCGCCACGGCGTCACGGCCGTCCTCGAATTCTCCTGGGGCGCGACGGAGGTCAAGCCCCCGGTCCTGGCCGACGCGATCGTCGACGTGACGGAGACGGGCTCGAGCCTGCGCGCGAACCAGCTGCGCGTGATCGACGTCCTGCAGGAGAGCACCCCGCGTCTGATCGCCCACCGCGCCTCGGTCGCCGACCCGTGGAAGCGCGGCAAGCTCGAGCGCCTGAAGATGCTGCTCGGCGGTGCGATCGCGGCGGCGACGCGGGTCGGGCTCTCGATGAACGTGCCCAAGGCGAAGATGCAGTCCGTCATCGCGCTGCTCCCCGACGCGGGGACGCCGACGATCTCGCCGCTCGCGGACCCGGACTGGGTCGACATCATGGTCGTCGTGCAGGAATCCTTCGTGCGCGACCTGCTGCCGCGCATCCACGAGGCCGGCGCCCGCGGCATCATCGAGATGCCGCTCAACAAGATCATCGACTAGCATGAGCGACTCCGCGCGCGGAGGGGGCATCCCCGTCTGGGAGCGCGGAAGGATCGGACGCCTCGCGTTCGGGCTCGTCGACCACGCGAAGACCGCCTGGTGGGGCCTGGTCGCGCCGCGCACGAGCGAGCGCGAGCCGCTCGTGATCGTGCAGGCCGCGATCCTGCGGCCGACGTCGGGCGGGCGGGATCGCGCGAGCGACGGACGGGGCGGGGCCGACGAAGAGGTTCTGCTCTCGCTGCGCGCCGAGCTCTTCGGCTGGGAGCTGCCCGGCGGCACGCCGCTCCCGGGCGAATCGCTCGAAACCGCGCTCGTGCGCGAGATCCGCGAGGAGACCGGGCTCGAGGTCGAGCCCGAGGCCGAGGTGGGCCGCTTCGTGCGCCGCGGCTTCCGGCCGCATACGGCGATCGTCTACCGCTGCCGCGCCGTCGGGGGCTCCCTCTCGCCTTCGCCCGAGACCCCGCGGCTCGGCTGGTTCGCCGCCGGGGCGCCGCCGGAGACGCTCTTCCCGTGGTTCCGCGAGCCGCTGCGCAGGGCCTGCCTGCGCGGGGCCGAGCCGGTCCGGGTCGAGGAGTGGCAGGGCGTCGCCGCGGTGCTCGCGGGGCTCCGCATCGATCTCGCCCTGCGCTGGCGCGGGCTCGACTAGCAGGACGCAGCTTGCGCGCATAACGCGTCGGCCCGAGCGCCGCGCTGCACCCGCGCGGGCGGGCGAAAGCGGAGCTCGCACGCGGGTCTGCGGCCGGCCCTGCCGCTCGTCTGCGCGACATTTTCCGGCGCGCCACGCGTCGCGATCCCGCCCGCATCTGCACACACCAGCGCCCCCCTCCGCGGCCGGCGGCCCCATGCCGCGCGCCCCGGAGCGGAGCAGTCGCGATCCGCCCGGTCGGATCGTCGGGAGCTCGAAGATGACGGACGCGCGTGCTCGCTTCTCGCCCTCGTGGTGGATGCTTCCGGGACTCGCCCGGCCGTTCGCCGCGCTCGTCGTCTCCGCCCTCGCGCTCGGGCTCTCCGCCTGCCAGTCGAAGAACGATCTCGAGCCGTCGGCCGCGGGCACGGGCCGCCCGGCGGCCGCCTTCGCGCAGGACCGGACCTCCGGGGTCCCCGGCCTCGAGGTCCAGTTCAGCGACGGCTCGAGCGGCGAGATCACCGACTGGGCCTGGGACTTCGGTTCCGCCGGTACGAGCCGCGCGCCGAGCCCGCGCATCCGCTTCGACGAAGCCGGCGTCTACACCGTCTCCCTCACGGTCTCCGGCCCCGGCGGCTCGAGCACCGCCACGAAGGCCGCGTTGATCGCGGTCGACGAGCCCGCGACCGCGGGCTTCGACTGCGTGCCGACCGCCGGCTTCGCCCCGCTCCGCGTCGTGTGTACTACCGACGAGTCGGTCCGGGCCCGGGCCACGCGCATCGCCTGGGATTTCGGCGACGGCACGATGTCGAGCGAGGTGAGCCCCGAACACGACTTCGACGATCCGGGCCGCTTCACGATCACGCAGACGACCTCGAGCGCCGGCGGCGGCGAGACCGCGACGGCGACCGTCGACGTCTACCCGATCTCGATCTCGGCGAGCCCCGCGAGCGGGACGCTCGGTGCGCCGGCGACGGTGACCCTGCGGGCCGAGGTCGGCGGGCTGCGCGGCATCGCGATCTGGTCCGTCGATGGGCAGGTGATCGGCAGCTCGACGACGGAGATCTACACGTTCCGGACGCCCGGGACCCACCGTGTGACCCTCGTCTTCGGCGATACCGGCGCCGGCCTCGTCGGCCAGACCGAGATCGATTACGTCGTTGGCTACGGCCCGCCCACGGCGGACTTCGAGCCGACCCCGGCCGAGGGCCCCGGCCCGATGACGGTCGCCTTCCAGGACCTCTCGAGCGGCCCCCTCACGCGCTGGGACTGGGATTTCGGCGACGGCAGCGGCTGCACCTTCCCTGCGCCCGTGCCCGCCGGCAGCGTCCCCGCCTGCAACGCCGCGAGCCCGACCCACGTCTATGCCGCGATCGGGAGCTACGACGTCCGCCTGAGCGTGACCGGGCCGGGGGCCACGACGGGCTCGCCCGCGGTCACGTCGACGAAGACGACGCCGGATGCGGTACGCGTGCTGATCCTCGACGCCGGCTTCGAGGCCCAGGCCGCGAACGTGCAGATCGGCGGTGCCTGGACCCACTTGCGACCGCAGGACGAGCTCACGGCCGCGACCCATGTCGCGCTCTCGCGCACGGCGGGTGGCGAGGATCTCGCGATGCCGACCGAAGGCAACAAATGGGCCGTCCTCGACGGCCTCGGCACGAACGGTGGAACCCCCGTCGCGGGCATCGAGAACGGCATCGCGCAGACGTTCCTGCGCCCGGTCTCGAAGACCGTCCTCGAGTTCGATTACGCGCTGCTCTTCGCCGAGCCGCCGGCGGGCAGCGTGCGGGACGCGGTGACGGCGACGGTGACCGACGTCGACAGCGGCGTCACCGTCGAGATCCCGAGCGCGCGCACCGACTCCGGTGCCGCCTATCAGGGCACGTCGACGCGCTTCCCGACCCGCGACGGCAGCGCGATGCGGGCGACGCCGACCTTCACGGCGGCGATCGATCTCGCGGCGGCCTTCCCGTCCTCGACCCCCGATTCGCGCTTCACGCTGACGATCCGGGTCGCGAACGCCGTCAACGAGTTCCGCAGCCCGCGGGCCTACGTCGACCAGATCCGCTTCAGCGCGCCGGCCGCGCCCCAGACCGCGGGCTTCGCCGCGCCGGGCGATCCCATCGTGGCGGGCCACGACGTCGTCTTCACCGACGAGAGCTGCCTCTCGCCCGGGACGACCGGCTGCGAGACCCCGACCAGCTGGCGCTGGGACTTCGGCACGAGCCGGCTCGCGACGCCGCCCTCGTCCTCCGGCTCCCGCCTGCAGAGCCCGACCTACCGCTTCCCGGCCCCGGGCGTCTACGACGTCCGGCTCCGGGTCGCCCGGGCGGACCAGGAATCCGTCGCCAGCCTGACGATCACCGTCGTCGGCGGCCCGGTCGCCGCCTTCCAGACCGTCGAATCGGCGCCCTTCACGGCCCCGGCCACGCTCCACTTCCAGGACACGTCGACCTTCGACCCGGGCGACCCGATCGTCGCCTGGAGCTGGGATTTCGGCGGATTCGGGAGCTCGACCCTCCAGAACCCGGGCGCCGTCACGATCGGCCAGGCCGGGAGCTGGACCGTCCGGCTCCGGATCACGACCCAGTCGGGCCAGACGAGCCTCGCGGAGAGCGTCCTCACGGTCGAGTAGGGGGCGCGCCTCTCGCATCCCGCTCGGATCCCTCAGGCGCGCCCCGCGCCCGCCTCGTCCTCGTGCCGACCTCGGACCGCCCGGTCCGGGGTCGGCCGCGCGTGAGGCTTCATCGAGCCCCGGGTTCGACCGAAGACCCGGCCATGTCCCGCGCCCTCGCGACCGCGTCCCGCGTCCGCCTCGTCGTCTCCCGTCCCCGCATGATGCGGGCCCGTGTTCGTGTCCCCTCGCTCCTCGGGATCGCGGGGCTCGTCTTCGCCCTGGCGCTCGTGGGCCCGGAGCGGGTCGGGGCCGAGCCGGAGCCCTGGCCGAGCTCGGTCGAGCCGGACCTCGGCGAGGCGGCGTCGGCATCGGCGTCGGCGGAGTCGGAGTCGGAGTCGCAGCCGGGGACCGGGGATGCGTCCGCCGCGGACGTGGCCGCGCGCGGGGGCGCGAGCCTGGCCCGCGCCCGAGCGGTGGCCTCTCCGAATCTGCGCGTGGGCGTCGCCTACGACTACGGCCGGGTCGACGAGACGCAGACCGTCTTCGTCGGCCCGAGCAGCGTGCAGACCCTCGAGCTCGAGGCCGAGGACGGGCACGCGGTGAACGCGCAGCTGGTCGGGACGCTGCCGCTGTTCTCGATCGTCGGGCTGCGTGCGACGGCCTACGGCGGCTTTCGCGAAGCCCGCCGCAGCCTCGACGGCCTGCAGCCCGGCGCCTCGACGATCGACGGCTACGGCGGCCAGGCCGAGCTCTTCGTCCGTCATCCCGAGATCGGATCCTTCGCCGCCGGCGGGGGCTACGGTCGCCTGGGCGGCGAGGGCGGTGGCAGCGCCGAGCAGGTGACCGGCAGCGCCGACGCCCAGATCTTCTTCCCCGATTTCGGGACGGGCCCCGTCGACTGGTTCGCCCACTTCGAGTTCCGCCACCGCGAGGTGAGCGGCACGGGCCAGACCTTCGACGTCGACGCCGACGTCTACGACGTGACGGGCGGGGCCCGCTGGTACCTCGGCCCCGACTTCGCGATGGTCGTCACCGGCGCCTGGCAGCGGGCCGAGGAGGAGTTCTTCGCCGAGGACGACACGACCGGGGGGCTCGCCTTCCACTGGCGCCTGCCGCTCCCGATCCGCCCGGTCTCGATCGAGCTCTTCGCCGGGGGCACCGCCGGGATCTCCGAGTACAAGGAGCCGCCCTTCCGCGGCGACCACCGCCTCGTCTACGGCGCCCGCGCCGGGCTCACCCTGCGCCTCTTCTCCGGGGCCAGCCTCCTCGAGTCGATCCGCCGCTACGACTGAGCGGCCAAGAGCCGAAGGCCGAAAGCCGAAAGCCAAAAGCCCGACTCCTTGCGGAGCCGGGCTTCCTGGTTTTTCTCGTCACTCGAGAAGGAAAGAAACGGTCGTCGGCGCCTAGCGCCGCTGCTCGCGGAGTCCGGACGCCTCCCACTCCTTCGAGAGCTGCTGCAGCTTGCGCGAGAACTCTTCGAAGGGGTCGTCGAAGGAGAGGATGATCTCGGTCGTGCGCGGGATGTCGTCGCCGTTGAGCAGGCCGCGGTAGCGGTTCAGGTTGGCGAGGATGGCCTCGGCGACCTTGAGCGCGCGCTTCTCCGTCTTGATCAGGGGCGACTGGAGCGTGTAGACGTTGTTGCGGCCCCAGAGGCTCTCGTCGCGGACGATCGCGATCTCGCGGTAGACGCCGTTGATCGGATCGAAGTTGTACTCGACCCGGACCTCCTTGAAGATGTCCGAGTTGCCCGTGTAGAACCCGCGCTCCTTCTCGACCTTGCCCAGCTGACGGCAGCGCGGGCAGTAGAAGGTGTCGCCGTGGTTCAGCAGGAACACGCCCTTGGCGTAGTCCTCGCAGTCCGTGTTCTCGCAGTATCCAACGCCGCGCTTCATGCTGGCCATCCCTTTTCGGATGCCTCCCTGATTTCGGGGCCGGCCCGGATCACCCGGTCTCGTCCCCGTCTGGTTCGCCGCTCGTCTTCGCTTGCCGGACTGTCTGCCCGGATCCTGCGACGGTCGACCCTCGACTGTCAACTCGAGCCCGACCCGTTCGCGAAGCCCGATCGATTCTCCTGGCAGGTCCCTGATCCGTTCGCCGGCCTGCACTGCATCCCGATCAAGAGCAAGCGACGTGCCATCCGCTTCCGACCGGCCCGTCCCGCCCGGGGGCGCGTCGTGTCCATCGGATTGCCGTCGACCTGCCGTCGCCGCGCCGTCCGCCCGCGTCGGGGCCGCGTGCGCGCTGCACCCCGAACGCCCATTTCCTCCGCGGCCCGGCAGCCCGTGTGCTCTCCGCTCCCAGCCGCCGGCTCCGGACACCGACCGCGCAGGAACGCAGCCACCCGGCAGCGCCGCCGTCTTCCGGACTTCGCCGCGCCGATCCGCCCTGTTTGGGAAGAAGACTTCCGCCGCCCGCTCGGGTCCGCAATTGCGCGCATAGGGCGCGACGCGGGACGCAGGAGCGGGTCGAACGATGGCTTCCCGATCGGGGGGACGCTCGGAGATCGTCGGGGCGGGCGGAGCAGTCGGAGCTCGAGACAGGAGGGGAGAGGACTGCGCCGCGACGGGGGACCGACGAAGACCGGGCTCGATGAAACCCTTCGCCCGCTTTTGTAGTCCGCGGGCGCCGACGTTGTCAACGGTGGACTCGGGGGGCGGCGATCGATCGCTGCGACGCATGCGGTGGACGCGAGCGTCCTACGCCGCGTCTTTCGGCTCCTCCCCGTTCACGCGACCGGCCTCCTCGATCGCCGTGTGCCAGCGCAGCAGGAGCAGGTAGGCGAAGGCGAAGAAGAGCGTCAGATTTCCGACGACGAAGGGGAGTCCCATGCCGGGGCCGAGGCTCCCGCGCTCGATGTTCTCCGGGTGCTGGGCGCGTCCCCCCACGAGGTCGATGATCCAGTAATTGAGCGGGATCAGGACGACGCCGACGATCCCGTAGATCGAGGCGAAGCGTGCGGCGCGCTCGTCGCCCTCGGTGAAGCTGCGCAGGAGCAGATACGCGAGGTAGACGAACCAGAGCAGCAGCGTCAGCGTGAGCCGCGCGTCCCAGACCCACCAGTTGCCCGGGCCCCAGGCGCCGCGCGCCCAGATCGGGCCGGTGACGAGCATCAGCGTGCAGAAGATCGTGCCGACCTCGGCCGCGGCGATCGCGAGCAGATCGTCCCGCTCGCGGCCGCGCCAGAGGAAGAGCCCGCCGGCGATCGCGGTCACGACGAAGCCGAGATACGCGCCGTAGGCGAGCGGCGGATGGACGTAGAGGATCTTCTGCATCACGCCCTGCACGTCGTCGAGGGGCGCCTTCCAGACCGTCCAGGCATAGATCGGCGCGAGCAGGGCGAGGATCCAGCCGAGCAGGGCCACCGCGCCCGGCAGCGCCGCCCCCGGCTTCGCATCCGATCCCATCGTCGCTCGCGTCGTCATCGTCTCTCCAGGCGGACGCCCGCGCCGGGGGCCCGCCGCCATCGCTCACTCGTCGAGGACCGGATCGAAGAGCAGGAAGCCCAGGATCGCGTAGATCCCGGCGATCACGACGAGCGGCTGGAGCGCCGCGAGCGTGAGCGCCTCGCCGCCGAGGGTAGCCGCCGTCGCGCGGACGGCCGACGCGAGCACCGGGATCAGGCTCGGGATCAACAGGACCGGCAGCAGCACCTCGCGAAAGCGGCTGCGCGCCGACATGGCCGAGAAGAGCGTCCCCACGCTGACGATCGCCACGTCGGCGAGCGCCACGACGAGGGCGAGCCCGCCCGCCGCGTCGAGCCAGTCGAGGCGGAAGAAGAGCGCGAAGACGAAGGCGGTCATCGCCTGCACCGCCGCGATCAGCACGAACGAGGCGGCCGCCTTGCCGAGGAAGATGAAGCCGCGGGTGCCCGGCGCGAGGGCGAGCGCCGTCAGCGCGTCGTTCTCGAGCTCGAGGGTGAAGGTCCGACCGAGGCCGAGCAGCGCGGCGAAGAGATAGATGACCCAGAGCACGCCGGGGGCGAGGGCTTCGGTCTGCTCCTTGGGAGCGGCAGGCCAGGCGAACTGGAAGACGACCACGACGAGGATCGAGAAGACGATCATCGCGACCAGTCGATCGCGCGAGCGCCACTCGCAGAGCAGGTCCTTCCAGAGCAGGGCGAGCGCGACGTTCATGCGCCACGCTCCGGCGTGCCGGCCCGTTCGCCGCGATCCCCGTTCGTGTCGCGCTCGCGCCCGGCCCCGTCCCGTTCCCCCGCCCCGCGACCGGCGCCGGCCTCCGCGTTCGCCTCGTCCTCCCGCGCGAGGCGGACGAGCGCGTCGCGCAGCGCCGGGGCACCGAACGCCTCGCCCTCGCTCCGCCGCGTCGCCCCCCGCAATCGCCCGCGGTGGAGCAGCAGCGCGCGGTCGGCGAGCTCGACGGCGCGCTGGGGATCGTGGGTGATGACGACCAGGGAGCAGCCGCGCGCGCGCAGCCGGGACAGCTGGCGCGAGAGCCGGGCGGCGGCCACTTCGTCGAGGCCGGTGAACGGCTCGTCGAGGAGCAGGACGTCGGGCTCGTGGACGACGCCGCGGGCGATCGACACGCGCTGGGCGGTGCCCCGCGACAGGGTCGAGACCCGGCGGTCGGCGAGCTCTGCGAGGCCGAGCTCGGCGAGGAGCGCGTCCTGCTCGGCGCGCGACGGTCGGCGGCCGTGGAGGCGGGCGGCGAAGACGAGGTTCTCGCGGGCCGTGAGCTCGCCGGAGAGCAGGGTCGCATGGCCGACGTAGCCGACGCGCCCGCGCAGCTGCTCGCGGCTGAGCGCCGTCCTTGCCGAGCCCTCGGCGAGCTCGGCGACGAAACGACCGTCGGAGGGCTTCGCGAGGCCCGCGAGGATGCGCAGCCAGGTCGACTTGCCGGCGCCGTTCGCGCCGAGGATCGCGACCGACTCGCCGGGCTCGATCTCGAAGTCGATGCCCGCGAGCGCCGCCACGCGGCCGAAGCGTTTCGCGACGCCCGTGCCGGCGAGCCGGAGCCGGCTCACGCGTGCGGGCCCACGCGCTCGGGCAGCGGCGCGCCGCAGCTCGCGCAGAAGCGCCAGGCGGCCTGCCGCGCCGCGCCGCAGCTCGGGCAGAAGCCGGCGGCCGCCGATGCCGATGCCGATGTCGAGGCCGATGTCGTCGTCGCCGCAGCGGGCGTCGAGCTTGCGTCGGCCGCTGCCGAGGTCGCGACGGAGGCCGTGCTCGCCGCGGTCGCGCGACCCGCCGCGTCCGGCGGCGTCGGCTGTCCCGACGTGCCCGACGTGCCGGCCGTGCCCGCCGCGGTCCTTTCGGCGGCGAGCAGCTCGATCGCGTGGGCGCGCAGGGCTTCGCGCATCGAGGCGTGATCGGCGGCCTCGAGCTTGCCCGTCTCGAAGTCGTGGTCGAGGTCGCGGATCGCGGCGTAGGCCGCTTCACGCTCGGCCGCGAGCTGGGCGCGGGCGGCCTCTTCGGATGCGTCCTCGGCGGAGAGGGCGGCATCGCTGCGGCGGGCGCGGCGGATCAGCGGTGCCGCGAGATAGGCGGCCGAGCCGGCGATCGCGGTGAAGGCGAAGGCCATGCCGGCCTCGCGCGGGAGGGCGGTGTCGCGCAGGGGCGCGATGCGCAGGTCGACGCGCTCGTCGTCGGCGACGTTGAAGGCCTCGCGGTGGAGATAGTTGCGCGTGCCCGAGCGGAAGGGGCGCAGGCGGTGGAGCCGGCTGCTCTCGAGGGCGAGGCCGGTGTCGGCGATCAGGACGTTCAGGGTCGAGACGGGGCGGGGGAAGCGCAGGTCGAGCGAGACGCCTTCGGGCTTCGCGTCGAGGCGATAGGCGAAGCCGAGGTTCGTCTTGCCCTCGCCGATCGGGCCGAGGACGTCGAAGCCGTGGTCGCGGGGCAGCAGGCCGAGGGCCTCGGCCTCCGGGGCGACACCGGTCAGCGACGCGCCGTCGGGCAGACGCACCGAGAGCAACGGCGCATCCGGCGTCCCGGCGACCGGCGGCCCCGGGGCGACCTCGAGCTCGAGGTCGGCCGTCGCGTGGACGCGCGTATCGTCGAGGTCGAGCCAGACCTCCGCACGCGGGATCGTCACGAGCTCCGCCCCCTGGCGCGTCTCGGGCAGCGTCGCTTCGATCGTGCTCCGCTCGCGGGCACCGAGCGCACCGCGGGCCCACGCCGACAGCGCCTGGCCCGAATCGGAGCGGACCTCGCTCGAGGCGACGAGGCCGGGACCGCGGATCGCCATGCCCGCGGTCCCCGCGACCGCGACGACCCGGGCCGCCGCCCGATCGAGCTCGACGGGGACGCGCACGGGCTCGCCGGCTTTCGGGCTCGGCAGCGTGTACTGGTATTCGATCGACTGATCGCCCGGGTAGAGCGGACCCGAATAACGCACGACGCCGTCCTCGAGCACGAGCCCGTCGCCCATCGAGCTGGCGCCGAGCGTGAATTGATCCGCGCCCTCGCCGAGCCGGCGCGCGACGATCGACGGCGCCGCCTTGCCCGCCGCTGCGCCCGCCTTCGGCAGCTGGATCACCCGCCCCCCCGGATTCACGAGCCGCAGGATCTCGCGCACGAGCACGCGATCCCCCATCCAGTCGAGCCGCACGCGCAGCTCCTCGACGCGCACGCCCTCGACGCGATCGGTCGGCGTCGAGACCTCGATCGTGACCGCGGCCTCGGTCTTGCCGGCCTCGAAGGTGAGGCGCTCGCCGAAGGGGATGTCGCGGTAGCGGGCCCCGAGGAGATAGACGATGCCGGGATCGTTCGAGAGGTTCGGGAAGGTCACGCGGCCTTCCGCGTCGGTCTCGCCGTTCGTGAAGCCCGGGCGGCCGTCGCTGCCGAGGGAGTAGAGCGCGATCGCGAGGCCCGCGACCTCGGCGGGCGCGTCGGGGTTCACGATCGAGACGGTGATGCGGCCGTCGCCGGCGGGGGGCGGCGGGGCGGTGCCGGTATCGCCTTCGTGCTGGGCCCGGGCGGGGCTCGCGACGAGGCCGATGCCGCTCAGGGCGATCGCGAGCAGGCCCGCGACGAGGCCGGTCGCGAGGCGGGACGTTTGGCGAGGGAGAGTCCGGATCGAGACGCGCTGCCTCATGCCGTCGCGCCGCCGCTCGTCGCCGCCGCGCCGCGCTCCGGGTGGGGCCGCTCCGGATGGGGCCAGAGCACGATCAGGCAGCCGAACACGAAGAGCACGCCCCCCGCCCAGCCCCAGTTGACGAGCGGGTTGTGATAGATCTTGAGCGTTGCGGAGCCGTCGGGCTCGAGCGCCGTCAGGATGACGTAGAGGTCCTCGCGCCAGGACGAGTAGATCGAGGGGATCGAGTTCGGCTGCTGCTCGAGCCAGTAGAGGCGCTTCTCCGGGGTCATGACCGCGAGCGGATCCTCGCCGCGGTAGAGCGCGAGGCGCGCCTTCGCGCCGCCGTAGTGTTGCGCCGGGATCGCGTCGGCGGTCAGGAAGTGGAAGCGGAAGTCGCGCAGCTCGGTCCAGTCGCCGGGCCGCACGTTCACGATCTTCTCCTCGTTGAACGCCGCCCCCGACACGCCGAGCAGCAGGATCACGACGCCCGCGTGGACGATGTAGCCGCCATAGCGGCGCTGGTTGCGGGCGAGCAGCGTGCGCAGCGCCGTCCAGGCGCTCTCGTTCAGGCGCCGCATGCGCGCGCCGACCGCCCGCCCGTATTCCTGGGTGATCGTCGTCAGGACGAAGCCCGCGAGTCCCCAGCAGGCGATCGCCCAGTAGCCGGGCGCGGTTCCGAAGCGCAGCAGGATCGCCGCGGTCACCAGGCTCCCGACGATCGCCGGGACCACGAATTGCCGCTTCAGGCTCGCGAGGCTCGCCTGACGCCAGGCGATCAGCGGGCCGACGCCCGTCAGCACGAGCAGCATCAGCGCGAGCAGCCCCGCGAAGGTATTGAAGTAGGGCGGCCCGAGGATCCGGCGTACGCCGCCCGCCATCTCCGTGAAGACCGGGAACATCGTGCCCACGAACACGACGAAGAGCAGCGCCATGAAGATCCAGTTGTTGATGATGAAGGAGGCCTCGCGCGACAGCACGCTCTCGAGCTTGTTCGGGCTCCGGAGCTTTCGCAGCCGGAAGAACAGGGCGATCGCGTAGCCGGCGAGCATCACGATCACGTAGCTCGCGAAGATCCTCCCGAAGCTGTCGGAGTTCGTGAAGGCGTGGACCGACTGGACGATGCCGCTGCGGGTCAGGAAGGTCCCGAAGAGACAGAGGCCGTAGGTCAGGCCGATCAGCACGATGTTCCAGGTCCGCAGCATGTCGCGCTTCTCCTGGATCATCACCGAATGGATGTAGGCCGTCCCCGCGAGCCACGGCATCAGCGAAGCGTTCTCGACCGGATCCCAGGCCCAGTAGCCGCCCCAGCCGAGGACTTCGTAGGCCCAGCGGCCGCCGAGCATGATGCCGACCGAGAGCACGCTCCAGGCGAAGAGCGTCCAGCGCCGCGTCGTGCGGAACCAGGTCGTGCCGAGCTCGCCGGTGACCAGCGCGGCGAAGGCGAAGGAGAAGGGCAGCGCGAAGCCGGTGAAGCCCGTGTAGAGCAGGACCGGATGGATCAGCATGACGGGATGCTGGAGCAGCGGGTTGAGCCCGATGCCGTCGGAGCGGCTCTGGTCGAAGGGCTGGAGCTCGAAGGGCTTCGACTCGAAGTTGTTGAGCAGCAGGAAGAATCCGACGTTCGCGAGCAGCGCGACGCAGACCCAGGGCATGAGGCGGCGGTTCTGCGTGCGGTTGCCGCGGACGGCGACGGCGCCGTAGACCGTCAGCATCCAGCCCCAGAGGAGCAGCGACCCCGCCTGGCCGCCCCATAACGCGCCGAGGCGATAGTGGAGCGGCATCGTGCGGGCGGAGTGCTGGGCGACGTAGGCGATCGAAAAGTCGTTGGTCGCGAGCGCGTAGAAGAGCGCGCCGATCGCGAGGCTCATGGCCGCGCACACGACGAGCACCGCGCGCTCCGCGACCTGCGTCCAGTCGTCCCGGCGCGCGACGCCCGCGTAGACGCCGACCGCGATGCCGAGGGCGCAGAGGAAGAGCGCGAGGCGCAGTGCGTAGAACCCGAGATCCGCCATCGGCTCTTGTCTCCGGCCCGGGTGGGCCTGGCAGGTCGCGCGTCCCGCTCGGGCGATCCGAGGCGGGCGGGCGGCGATTGCGCTCGATCAGAGCGAGAGGCTTGCTTCGTCCGGCTCTCGAGCGGCCTGTCCGGCCTGTCCCGCCTGCTGGGCTTGCTGGGCCTGGAACTTCGACGGGCATTTCGCCATCACGTTGCGCGCCACGAAGACGGTCTCGCCCGCGCGCTGCTCGAGCTCGCCCTTGACCACGACCTCCGCGCCGTCCTTGAACAGATCCGGCGTCTCGAGGCTCCCGTAGTCGACGGCGAGCGTCTGGCCCACCGGCCCCCCCGCATGGGGCGGCGCATTCTGCACGGCGAAGAGCACGCGCCCGCCGGCGACGTCGCGCTCGATCGAGGACATCGCGACGTAGCCGTGGACCCGGGCAGTCCGGCCGACCATCGTGGGCGCGCTCCGGTGGAACTCGTCGAGGGTCTGGAAATACTGGAACGAGAGGCTCTCGCTCGAGAGCTGCGAATAGCCGTACCAGCCGAGCAGGGCGGTGATGGCGAGGACGCCGAGCGTGATCTGCAAACCCTTCGACAACTGTTGGGCCCTTTCCGTCGACGGCCTCGTTTGGATCGATTGCGGCCGGGGGCGCGGCGGCGCGCGGGAGCGGGGCCTCGCGACGCGGGCCGACTCTAGCCGCGGCGGCTCCGGGTGTCAAAGCCATGAGGTCCAAAAACGGCTTTGATTCCAGTGACTTGGACCACTCGCTGCCTTGACGGGCCGGGGGGGGCGGGCTACCCGGACCCCATGCCGCCCCCGCCTTCTGCCCCGCCCGCTCCGGATTCCCCCGTGGGGCCCCGCTTTGCCTCCCGCACGAACGCCCTGACCCCGTTCCTCGCGATGGAGATCCTCGAGCGCGCGATCGCCCTCGAGCAGTCCGGCGTCTCGATCGCCCATCTCGAGGTCGGCGAGCCCGAGTTCGCGCCGCCGCCCGCCGCGGTGCGCGCCTGCCGGGCCGCCCTTGCCGCCGACGATACCGGCTACACCGACAGCCGCGGTCTCTGGCCCCTGCGCGAGGCGATCGCCGCGAACCTCGCGGCACGCTTCGGTCGATCGGTCCCGGCCGAGCGCGTGCTCGTGACCCAGGGCACCTCGAGCGCGATGACGCTCGCATTCGCGGCCCTCGTCGAGCCGGGGGACGAGGTGGTGATCCCGACGCCCCACTATCCCTGCTATCCGAACTTCGTGCGCGTCATGGGCGCGCATCCCGTGTTCGTGCCGACCGGGGCGGCGGACGGTTATGCGATCGATCCGGATCGGGTGCGCCGCGCGATCACGTCGCGGACACGGGCGATCGTGTACGGCTCGCCGGCGAATCCGACCGGCGCGGTCCAGCCGCGCGAGGTCGTCGAGGCGCTCGCCGCGCTCGGGCCGCCGCTCGTCGCGGACGAGATCTACGACGGGCTTCTCTACGGCGGCGTGAAGAACACCTCGGCCCTCGAGGTCGGCGACGACGCCTACGTCCTCGACGGCTTCTCGAAGCGGTATGCGATGACGGGCTTCCGCCTGGGCTGGATCGTCGCGCCGGCCGCCGCCATGCGGCATCTGCAGACGCTCCAGCAGAACCTCTTCATCTCGGCCAGCTCCTTCGTCCAGCGCGCGGGCATCGCGGCCCTCGCCGAGGGCCAGGCGATGGCCGAGTCGATGCGGCGCGCCTGCGAGGCGCGACGCGATCTGCTGGTCGGGGGATTGCGGAGCCTGGGATTCGGGATCGACCGCGACCCCGACGGCGCGCTCTACGTGCTCGCCGACGCGCGCCGCTTCGGGAGCGACTCCCGCGCGCTCGCGTTCCGATTGCTCGAGGAGGCCCGGGTCGGGACGACGCCGGGCATCGACTTCGGCGAGGCGGCGGAGGGGCGGCTGCGCTTCTGTTATGCGCGCAGCCGCGCGACGATCGAGACGGCGCTCGAGCGCCTGGCGCCGGTGCTCGAGCGGATCGAGTCGGAGCAGGCGGGCGGATCGGGCGTCGGCCTCGCGAAGGGCGGGCGGCGCGCATGAAGATCCTCGCCGCCGAGCTCATCGCCTCGGCCCCCCGTGTCGATCGCCTGCCGCGGGTCGGCCTGCCCGAGATCGCCTTCCTCGGGCGCTCGAACGTCGGCAAGTCGAGCCTGCTCAACGCGCTGGCGCGCCGCAAGAAGCTCGCCCGGACCAGCAGCACCCCGGGCAAGACCCGCGAGATCGTGCTCTTCCGGATCGAGACCGACATCGGCGAGCTCGGCTTCGTCGATCTGCCCGGCTACGGCTACGCCCAGGTCTCGCGGCGGGAGCGCGCGAGCTGGCGGATCCTCGTCGAGGACTACCTCGCGAAGCGCGAGGAGCTCAGGCTCGCGGTGCTGCTGCAGGACCTGCGGCGGGATTTCGGCGAGGACGAGAGCCTCCTGCTCGCCTGGCTCGCGGAGCAGGGTGTGCCCGGTCGCGTCGCGCTGACCAAGGTCGACAAGCTCAAGTCGATGAAGCGCAAGGAGCGCATCCGCGCGCTCTCCGCCGAGATCGGCGAGGCGTTCGGCAAGCCGATCCCGACCTCCGCCCAGGGCGGGGAGGGCCTGGCGCAGCTCTGGCGGATCTTCTTCGATCACGCCTTCGGGCCGCGCGAGCAGGACTAACGAAAGAGATCCGTCGCCGAGTCGCGCAAGAGCGCGCGCCGCACCGTCCCGTCGCCCTCGAACGGGAACCCTTCGATCACGACGACGGGCACCCCCGCGCTCTTCCACATCAAGAGCCCCGCCGCCGCCGCCAGCTGATCGGCGGTCGCGGGCTGGGTCACCTGCAGCTCACGCCCGGCGCGGTCCATCGTGCCGCGATCGTCGCGGATCGGAGCGAGACCAGCCGAGCCGAGGGCGACGTCGACGAGGCCCTCGCGCCAGGGCCGGCCGAAGGTGTCGCTGATGACGACGGGCGTGCGTCCGGCCGGCGTCGAGAGCGCGTCGGAGAGCCGCTTCGCCGAGGCGTCGGGATCGACCGGGAGCAGGACGGCGACGTCGGGGCCCGGGGCGTTCGAGAGATCGACGCCGGAGTTCGCGCAGACGAAGCCGTGGTGGGTCTCGGTGATCAGCACGCCGCGGCCGCGGCGGACGATTCGGCGGCTCTCGCGCAGCACGACCTCGACCTGGCGCGGATCGCGGCCGTGCTCGGCGCCGATCTCGCGGGCGAGCTCGCCGGGCGTCACGTCCGCGAGATCGACCAGGCGCCCCTCCGCCTTGGACACGATCTTCTGACACACGACGACGACGCAGCCGGCGAGGGCGACGCCCTGCTCGCGGGCGGCGTCGCGGATGAGTCCGGCGAGATCGCTGCCCGGCGCGATCTCGGGCAGCCCGAAGAGCGGAATCAGGCGCAGGGGCGCAGGGCGGATCGTCACGGCTCGCTTCTCTCTCTCTCGTTCCCTGTCCGGCGCGCGCCCGCGCCGAGCGGTCGCTCGAGCAGCGCGCGCGTCCGCCGGCCGCCGCCCTCGGTCGCGAGGAACTTCGCCAGATCCTCGGGCTGATCGAGATCGATCGCCAGCGAGGCGAGGGCGAGCTCGTGATAGGCGACCTGCGCCGACCGGGCCGCCTCGCGGTGGCGCGCGGCGCTCTCGGGGCCGAAGCGGAACGGGATCGCGCCGACCGGTCGGACCAGCAGCGCCGACGTGCCCCCGTCCGCCGACGGCGCGAGCCAGACGCCCCGGGCCGGCGCGTCCGGCGCGAGCGACGCCTCGACCAGTCGCCGGAAGTCGCCGGGCAGCGCCCCCGCCACGTCGCCGAGCACGACGACGAAGGGCTCGTCCCGGGCCGGAGCGAGCCGCGTCGCCGCGTCCTCGAGCGCCGCGTTCAGGCCCGGCTCGGGGCGCAGCAGGACCTCGGCGCCCGCCGCGCGCGCGCGGCTCGCGACCGTCGGATCGGGGGTCGTGACGGCGATCCGCTCGACGCAGCCCGAGCCCTGCAAGGCCTCGATCAGATCCTCGACCATCGCGAGGGTGAGCGCCTGGCGGCGCTCGTCGGGGAGCTCGGGCAGCAGCCGCGACTTGCTCTGCTCGAGCCGCTTGACCGGGATCACCGCGATCGTCATCGCAGCCGTTCCGCCAGCGCGAGCGCAGCCTGCGCCACGCGCCGCGACGCCTCGGCGTCGACCATGATCGTGTCGAGCACGTCGACCGCGAGCCCCAGGGCCTCGATCGCCGGCGCGGACTCGGCGTCGCGCGTGTCGAACACGAAGCCGTCGATCCAGTCGCGGTAGAGCGCGGCGACGCCCTTCGCCGAGACCTCGAGCCCCGCCGCGCGCATGAGCGTATGGGCCGGGCCCTTGATCGGCATTCCGCCGACGATCGGCGAGACCGCGACGACGGGCGCGCTCGCTGCGTCGAGCGCCGACCGGATCGCAGGCACGGCGCGGATCGGACCGATCGAGACGATCGGATTCGAAGGCGAGACGAGGATCAGATCCGCCGCCGCGATCGCCTCGACGACGCCGGGCGCGGGCTCGGCTTCGAAGGCGGCGGCCAGATCGACGTCGCGGACGTCGGCCGGGCGCGCCGTCGCGGACGAGGTACTCCTCGAAGTGGATGCGCCGGCCGTCCGCGAGCGTCACGTAGGTCGGGCACGCGTCGTTCGACATCGGCAGGATGCGGAAGCGCAGACCGTGGTTGCGGCGCAGAGCGTCGGTGATCGCGTCGAGGCGGTCGCCTTCGGCGAGGCGGAGCGTGCGGTGGAGGCAGTTCGCGAAGTCGGCGTCGCCGAGCCGGAACCAGGTCTCGTGGCCGAGGGCGCGCAGGCGATCGACGAGGGTGAAGCGATCCCCGGCGAGGCCGAAGCCGCGCTCGGGATCGATCCGACCGGCGAGGGTGTAGGTCACGATGTCGAGGTCGGGGGAGACGTGGACGCCGTAGAAGACGCGATCGTCGCCGGTGTTGACGACGACCGTCAGCCGCTCCGGCGCGACCAGCTGGACCACGCCGCGCAGGAAGCGCGCGGCACCGACCCCGCCTGCCAGGACGACGACCGACGGCGCAGCCGACGCGCGCGATCCGCCCGCGTGCTCGCGCTCGCGCGTGGCCCGGGTCGGGCCCGCCGTCATCGGCCGAGCTCTTTCACGGCGTGCCTGGCGAAAGGACGTCGGAGTCCGCGAGGTGCCGCAGCTTGCGGGCCTGCTCGACCAGATGGAGCGCGATCTCGCGCAGCTCGGGATCCGAGTAGATCGCCTCGGGCGCCTCGAAGCGGTCGGAGGCGATCAGCGCCGCGAGCGTCTCGTGGTCCCGCTCGATCTCGGCGAGGGTGACCTCCCGGGCCGCGCGGTCCCGGTCGAGGTCCTCGGGCGTGAAGGAGAGCGCGTCCGGTTTTGCGCAGGCACCGACCGCCAGGGCGAGCGCGATCGCCGGCGCGACGCCGCGCGCGACGGCGGCGATCCGGCTCGCGGGATCGTGGGGCGGGGAGGGGGGGATCGACATTGCGGGCGATTCTTCGCGAGACGATTGCCGACGTCAAGCGCAGACCCGGACCGCGCGCGGCGGAGCCGGCCGGGCTCGTCCGGTGCGAGCGGGGCGCGGCGTTCACACAGGCTTCGTCGAGCGCCGTTCACACGCCCCCTGCGCCGCGGGCTCCGGCGCCGCTCGAGCGCCCCGGCCGTCGTCGGCCGTGCCGGCACGGGGCTTGCGATGCGGGCCGCCATGCAGCGAAGAAGTCTCGGTTCGAGTGGGGCGTCCGAGGCGGGCGCGCGACGCGTCGGTGCGACGCAGAGGGCCCTCGCTCGTCGCATCTTGCTGGTTCTGCTTCTGTCCGGTGGGGCGGCGATCGGTGCGCCGATCGACACGAGCGAACGACCGCCGGCTTCGTCGTCGGCTTCGTCGCATTGGCGCGTGCTCGACGCCCTGCCGAGCCGCGGAGAAGTCCTCGCGGCGCTCGCGACGTCGAAGCAGGGAGGCGTCGCGGTGGGCGACGTCGGGGGCGTCTCCTGGTGGCGCGGCGGAAGCTGGTCGCGGGCGCAGACGCCGGCGGTGCGCGACCTCGCCTTCGACGGCGACGGGCGCCTCTGGATCGGGACGCAGGAGGGACTCTTCGTCTGGGCGCCCGAGGCGCGGCCGCAGCGCCGGACGCTGCGCGATGGCGATGCCTCGGGGCGCGTGTCGCGGATCGAGGCGAAGGGCGGGGTGCTCGTCGTCGCGACCGAGGCGGGCGCCTACTGGTCGTCCGCGGGCGGGACCTGGCAGACCTTGAATGCCGGCTCTGCCGACCAGCCGGTTCACTGGCTCGCGCTTCGCCTTTCGGGATCGGGCGGCGTCGGCGTCTCCGAGCCGGGCGCGGCGCCCGAGCTCGCCGAGGTCTGGAGCTACGGCGCAGAAGGGCTCGTCCGCACGCGCGGCATCGAGGCATCGGCGGGGCTGCGGGTCGTCGACCGGATCGTCTGGCCGCTGCCGCGGCCCCTCGCCGAGGCGGGCGCCGTCGATCTCGTGCTCGATCGCGACGCGTCGCGCCTCGCCCTCGTCTACGCCGACGCGATCGCGGCGCTCGAGCTCGCGGGCGGCGATCCGCGTACGGCGCGCTGGCGCTGGATCCGGCCGGTCCTGCCGCCGGGGGCGTCGATCCGGCGGCTGGTCTTCGGCGCGGACGCGACGGTCTGGCTCGCGACGGATCACGGTCTGCACACCGCCCCCGCCCTCGACGCGCCCTTCGCGCGCGCCGCGAATCCGGCGGGCTCCCGCGAGTGCACCGACCTCGCGGAGGGCATCGCGCTGCCGGGCGATGCGCGCGCGATCGCGCTGTGCCGCACGACGCTGCTCGCGCTCCTCGCAGCCGTGCCCGGGTCGCATCACGCGTTCACGCCCGAAGGCGACGCCGCGCCCGACGTCGGGCCGACGCCCGCGCCGATCGAGCTGCCCGCCGATCCGCCGGTCGCGTCGATCCGGGACCGGGCGCTCGCGCGCGTCGGTCTCGCCGTCGAGCGGGCCGACTCGCTCTGGCGCGGGCTGCGCGCCCGGGCGCTGCTGCCGAGCCTCCAGCTCCGCGGGGCCTGGGACGACGATCGCGATCGCGGTCGCAGCCAGAACCAGACCTTCGTCTCGGGCGATACCCGGAACCTGTTCGACCGCGATCGGGACGAAGGGCGCCATTACGGTGCCGCCGTCGTGCTCGACTGGGAGCTCGGCGGTCTCGCCTATCCCGACGACTCGGTCGATCTCTACCGGGAGCTGCGCCAGGTCACGAGCCTGCGCGACGACGTCGCCGACGAGATCCATCAGCTCTATTTCGAGCGGCAGCGCATCCGCGCCCGCCTGGCCCGGCCCGAGGCCCTCGCCCCCGGCGAAGCCGTCGAGCTCAGGTTGCGGGCGGAAGAGCTCGACGCCGGCCTCGACGCCTGGACGGGGGGCTGGATCCGCGCGTGGCGCGCGACGCGAGCCGCCGCCAATCCCCCGATTCACCCCGGTCGATTCGAAGCCTCGAACGACTAATCCCCGCAAGCAAGGAGTCAGCATGCAATCGAAGAGGATCCTGGGTCTGTGTCTCGGCGCGTTCGCCACGTTCTGGAGCGGGGGCGCGTCGGCGCTGCCCGTGCTTTCCGAGCTCTACTACGACGCCGTCGGCTCCGACGACGGCGAGTCCTTCGTCGAGATCTACGGTCTTCCCGGCACGTCGCTCGAAGGCTTCGCGATCGACGGCATCAACGGCACGAACGGGGCCGTCGGGCCGACGATCCTGCTGTCGGGGTCGATCGGGGCTTCGGGTCTCTACGTCGTCGCGGATCGCCGGACCGACGGCACGAGCTCGGTGCTCGGGGCCGACCTGCTCGCGAACTTCGACTTCCAGAACGGCCCGGACTCGGTCGTCCTGCGCCAGGGCGCGACGACCCTCGACGGGCTCGGCTACGGCGTCTTCGGTGCGGGCGAGATCAACGCGGGCGAGGGCGCGCCGGCGGTGGCGGTGAACGCGGGCTCGAGTCTCGCCCGGCGCTTCGCGAACGTGGATACGAACGACAATGCGGCGGACTTCGAAGTCCTCGCGACGCCGACCCCCGGGTCGGCGCCGATCTCGGTCGTGCCCGAGCCGGGCAGTGCGCTCCTGCTCGGCCTCGGCCTCTCGGGGTTGGCGGGGGCCGCGCGTCCCCGGAGCGCCGAGCGCCGAGCGCGTTGATCGCGCGGACGGCGAGGGATTGCGAGGCGGGTCGGGCGGGCTGCCGCTCGATCCGCCTCTTCGTGCTGCCGGCTCGCGGATCGCGCGTGCGGGTGATGGCCCTCAGGCGAATCGTGCGATTCGTGGCAGATCGATTGAGCCGACGGCGTCGGCTCCCGATAGGGGCCACTGGATTCCGATCCGGATCCGGGGCTCGGCGGGGTGCGTCGATCTTCGGCGGGCCGGATCGGACGTCTGCGCGTCGCACGAGTCGGTTGCACGTGCATGGTATGGTTCGCCGACTCTTCATGTCTCGTCTTCGCGGGCGGCCGTGCGACGGATCGTCGGGGGGCATCGGGCGCGCGATGCAGCTGGGCTTCAACACCAATTTTCGGCATCGCGACGTCGTCTTCCACGTCCAGACGGAAGACTCGGGTCGCGCGAATCCCCACGTCATCACGCATCTCTTCCATGGCGGCAACATCATCGCCTCGGTCAAGAGCGACTACACGGACCTGCTCAGCGAGGCGGATCTCGAAGGCGCCGTCCGCAGGCTGATGGAGAGCCAGCACAAGGCGATGCTGAAGCAGCTCTCCCGCGGCGAGCACGATCGTGCGATCCGCGAACGGCTCGGCGCGGCGATCTTCGCGGGGGATTCGAGCAGCTCGGCGACCGACCAGACGCCCGGACTCGGCCGCCGCGCCTCGACGCCTTCCCCGGGCCCGGCCTCGGAGCCGGCGGCCCGATCGGCGAGCGCGTCGGTGAGCACGTCTGCGAACGGATCGGCGAGTGCGGCGACCGGGGCTTCGGCGAGCCGGCCGGTCGCGGCCGGGCGGGCGACGGCGGAGCGGACGGCGGTGACCCCGGACAAGCGCGACTCGAGCTCGGGGCTCGCGCGGGTCTTCGGCGAGCGCGTCGTCTCCGAGAAGCCCCTCGACGAGGTCGTGCTCGAATATCTGGTCGAGAACGCGCGCAAGCGGAAGCGGCAGCCGAAGCCATGACGGCGGACGGGCGACGGCTTCGATGAGGCCCCTGAGACGGGGCGCCGGCGATCGGGGGCGCGGACGGACCCGCCGGGTGGAGCGTCGATGCGGCGTCGCATGACCAGCGCGCCCGGCGAATCGCCGGTGCGCCTGTACCACGTCTCCAAGTCCTACATGGCCGGGCAATTCGCCCTGCAGGACGTCTCCCTCGAGATCCGCCGCGGCGAGTTCGTGTTCCTGACCGGCGCGTCGGGCGCGGGCAAGACGACGCTGCTCGAGCTGATCTTCGCGGCCGAGCAGCCGAGCGAGGGGCAGATCGTCGTGCTCGGTCGCAACGTGGCGAGGCTCGGGGCGCGGGCGATCCCGGCGCTGCGAAGGCGCGTCGGCGTCGTGTTCCAGGACTTCAAGCTGCTCGAGGATCGGACCGTCGAGGAGAACGTGCGCCTCGCCCTCGACGTGATCGGCACCCCGCGCCGCGAGGCCCGCAACCGCGTCTTCTCGATGCTGAAATCCGTCGGCCTGCAGCACCGCCGCTTCCACCATCCGCGCTCGCTCTCCGGCGGTGAGCAGCAGCGCGTGGCGCTGGCGCGGGCGCTGGTCAACGAGCCCGAGATCCTGCTCGCCGACGAGCCGACGGGCAATCTCGATCCCGAGCTGACGCTCGAGATCATGGACCTGATCGCCGCGGCGGCGACCCGCGGCACGACCGTCGTCGTCGCGACCCACGACCACTCGCTGATCGAGCGCTACGGCAAGCGCTGGCTCCGCCTCGAGGGCGGGCGGATCGCGGAGGATCTGCCGGCGACGGCGGGTGTCGAGCGGGGGGCGGCGCGGTGAATCGGGCCCTGATCCTGATCGGCATCGCGCTGGCGAACGCGGCGCGGGGCATCCGGCGGGCGAGCACGACGAGCCTGCTCGCGGTGCTCACGATCGCCGTCGTGCTGGTCCTGGTCGGGAGCGCGTGGCTGCTCGTCGGCAACATGGCGAGTCTGCTCGACGAGTTCGGCGCGGAGCTCGGGATGACGGCCTATCTCGACCCGGCGCTCTCCGAGGCGAGCCAGCGGGAGCTCGTCGCCCGCGTCTCGCAGGAGGACGACGTCGCGACGGCGACGCTCGTGACGAAAGAGGAGGCGCTGCTCCGCTTCGAGAAGATCGCGGGCAGCGGCGACCTGCTCTCGGGGCTCGAGGAGAATCCGCTGCCGCCCGCGCTCGAGATCCGCCTCGTGCCCGCGGCGCGAACGGAGGCGGGGGTCGAGCGGGTCGAGGCCGTCCTCGCCGATCTGCCCGGCGTCACCGAGCTCGCCCACGGCCAGGAATGGATCGAGGGCTACGCGCGCGCGATCGCCCTCGTGCGCGGGATCGCTCTCGGGCTCGGGACGGTGCTCGGGCTCGCCGCGCTCCTGATCGTCGCCAACACGATCCGGCTCGCGATCTACGCCCGGCGCGACGAGCTCGACATCCTGGCGCTGGTCGGGGCGAGCCGGACCTTCGTGCGCGTGCCCTTCCTGCTCGAGGGAACGATCCAGGGCCTGCTCGGCGGCTTGCTCGCCCTCTTTCTCGTCTTCGCGACCTTCTCGCTGCTGCAGTCCCAGCTCGAGTACGGCCTCGAGCTCGTGCTCGGTCGGGCCGGCCTCGCGTTCTTCACGAAGGGGCAATCGATCGCCCTCGTCGCGGCCGGCGCCGGCCTCGGGCTGCTCGGCTCGATCACGGCGCTCGTCGGCTGGAAGGGCACGTCTTGAGACGGGCCGCGGTCCTCGGACTCGTGCTCGCCCTCCTGCCCACGCCCATCCGCGCGGCCGATCGCGCGGCCGAGCTCGAGGGCCTGCGCGAGAAGATCGAAGAGAGCCGCGAGCGCGTGACCGGCCACGAGGCGACCGAGCGCGCCATCCTCGAGGAGCTCGAGGCGGTCGATCGCCGCCTCGCCGACGGCCTGCGCGAGCGCGACGCGGCGCGGCGCGACGTCGCCGAGGCGAGGGCGCGGCTCGACGTGGTTCGCCCGCAGCTCGAGCAGGCCCGTCTCCGGCTCGCGGCGACGCGCCGCGCGCTCTCGGCCCGGGCGGTCGCGCTCTATCGCGGCGGCGAGATCGGGCCGGTGCGGGTGCTCTTCGCGGCGAGCTCGCTGCGGGATCTGATGGCGCGGGTCGCTGCCTTGCGGCTGCTCGTGCGCCAGGACGCGCTGCTCGTGGCCCGTTCGGCGAGCGAGCGCGACGCCTTCGCCGCGATCGAGGCCGAGGCGAACGCCCTGGTCGCCAAGCGCGAGGAGGCGACGGCGCGGCTCTCGCGCCTCGTCGCGAGCCTCGATGGCGAGCGGCGCAGCAAGGCGTCGATCCTCGGCCGCGTCCGACGCGATCGCACGAGCGAGCGGCGGCTGCTCGTCGAGCTCGAGCAGGCGGCGCAGGCCCTCGAGGCGACGATCCGCTCCCTGGGCGCCCGGGGCGACGCTTCGAGCGGCGGCGTGCCGCAGGGCGAGGGCGGGCTCGTGCGCGGCGCGCTCGTCGCCCCCGTCGAGGCCCCGATCGCCCAGCGCTTCGGCCGTGTGGTCGATCCCGAGTTCCAGACCGAGACCCAACGCAACGGCGTCGACTTCGCGGCGCAGGCGGGCGAGCCGGTGCGCAGCGTCGCGCGGGGGATCGTCCGCTTCGCCGGCTGGTTCCGGGGCTACGGGCGCATCGTGATCATCGACCATGGTGACGCCTACCACTCCGTCTCCGGTCATCTCGACGAGATCCAGGTCCAGGTCGACGACGTCGTGTTGGCCGGTCAGCCGATCGGGACGGTCGGTGAGACGGGCTCGCTCGCCGGGCCGAGCCTCTATTTCGAGCTGCGCAAGGGCGGCTCGCCGATCGACCCCGCCCCGTGGCTCGCGGGCGAGTGAAGCGAACGCATCGCATCGACGCCGACGGCGGGGTGGCTGCGCGCTCTTCGATCGCGTGCATCGCCTGCTAGTGTCTGCGCCGGTTTTCCCGCCCTGCGATGGGGCGCTACGCCGGGCCAGGCAGAGGGCCCGTGCGAGAGGACGGACTCGAGAATGCGGCGGACACCGAACTTCCTGGCTCCTTTTGCGTGCGGCATCGCGGTCGCGATCGCCGCGACGACCCTCGTCGGCCAGGCCGAGTCGTCGGCGGGGGCCGCGGGCACGTCGGCCAACGCCGCCCAGCGCTACGAGGACCTCTCGCTCTTCACGAGCATCCTCGAGCTGATCCGCAACCATTACGTCGAGCCGGTCGACGAGCACGAGCTGCTCCAGAGCGCGATGCGGGGCCTGCTCCAGGGCCTCGATCCGCATTCGTCCTTCATGGAGCCCTCCGAGTTCGACGAGATGCAGGTCGAGACGAAGGGCGAGTTCCACGGCCTCGGCATCGAGATCTCGAAGGCGACCGGCGAGTACATCGAGGTCGTCTCGCCGATCGAAGGAACCCCCGCCCAGCGCGCCGGCATCAAGGCCCGCGACCGCATCGCGTCGATCTGCCCGACGGAGAAGCCCGCGGAGTGGACCGAGCCCTGCCGGGGCACCGCGGAGATGTCCCTCGTCGAGGCCGTCGCGCTGATGCGCGGCCGCAAGGGCACGACCATCTCGATCTACGTCCTGCGCGAGGGCATGACCGAGCCCCGGCGCTTCGACATCCAGCGCGACACGGTGACCGTCGCCTCCGTTCGCTCGAAGCTCGTCGAGCCCGGCATCGGCCATCTGCGCGTCTCGTCGTTCCAGGAGCGCACGGGGCAGGACGTGGGCCAGCAGCTCGAGCGTCTCGAGCAGGAGAACGGGAGCGGGCTGAAGGGCCTCGTCGTCGACCTGCGCGACAACCCGGGCGGCCTGCTCAACCAGGCCGTCGAGATGGCGGACCACTGGCTCGGCGAAGGGCTCGTCGTCTACACCCAGGGCCGCAATGCGAGCGAGCGGACCGAGTACCGCTCCGACGCGACCGTCTCCGGCGGCGATTATCCGATCGTCGTGCTCGTGAACGAGGGCAGCGCCTCGGCGTCGGAGATCGTCGCCGGCGCCCTGCAGGATCGTCATCGCGCGATCGTCCTCGGCCAGTCGACCTTCGGGAAGGGATCGGTGCAGACCGTCTATCCGCTCGAGGGCGGCGCCGGGCTGCGCCTCACGACGGCGCTCTACTACACACCGGCGGGTCGCTCGATCCAGGAGGTCGGCATCCAGCCCGACATCGAGGTCGATCCCGGCGAGGCGCCCGAGCTCGGCCTCCCGAATCGCCGCCGGATGCGCGAGAGCGATCTCGACGGCCACTTCACCCAGGGCGACGCGAAGGGCCGCAAGCTCGATGCGCCGATCCCGATCAGCCGGCCGTCGCCGCGCTGGCCCGGCGCCGAAGGCGCTTCGCCCGCGGGACGCGCCGGCCGATGGGCCGGCCGATGCGCCGAAGGGCGGCGACGAGCGCAAGGGCGGAGCGGGGAAGAAGGGCGCCGATGGAGCCGCGGACGGGAGCGCCGCTGCGGCCGAGGAGCGCCCGGCGGTCGACGTCCAGCTCGCGCGCGCCGTCGAGGTCCTGAAGACCTGGCAGTATTTCGACGATCTGCGCGCCCAGCGCGTGAAGCCCGCCGAGACCGCGGCGGTCGAGCGCGCTGCGGCCCCGGAGCCCGCCGCGAAGCCGGCCGTCGCGCCGGTCCCGGCTGCGCCCGTGCCCGCGCCGAAGCCGGCGGCGAACTGAGCCCGGGTGGGGCCGATCCGACCGCCGCCGCGCACACCCGTGGAGCGGCCGATTCTCGGGGTCGGTCAGCTGCTCGCGGGGCTGTCGGGTCTCTTCGAGCACCACGTCGGTCGTGTCCTCGTGATGGGCGAGATCAGCAATCTGCATCTCGCCCGCTCGGGGCACGCCTACTTCACGTTGAAGGACGCGGACGGCCAGATCCGCGCGGCGCTCTTCCGCGGCTCGGCGACGCGCTTGCGCTTCGCCCTCGAGGAGGGGCTCGAGGTCGTCGTCGAGGCGGAGGTCTCGATCTACGCCACGCGGGGCGATCTGCAGCTGATCGTGCGCGGGGTCGAGCCGCGCGGGGTCGGCGCGCTTCAGCTCGCCTTCGAGCAGCTGCGTCGTCGGCTCGAGGCGGAGGGGCTCTTCGATCCGGCGAGCAAGCGCGCGATCCCGGTCCATCCGCGGCGGATCGGCGTCGTGACGTCGCCATCGGGCGCGGCCCTGCGCGACGTGCTCGAGGTGACGGCGCAGCGCTTTCCCGGGATTCCGATCCTGATCTCGCCCTGCCTGGTCCAGGGGGATGCGGCGCCCGGGGAGATCGTGGCGGCGCTCGCCCGCATCGCGCGCTTCGAGGACGTCGACGTCGTGCTGCTCGTGCGGGGCGGGGGATCGCTCGAGGATCTGCAGGCCTTCAACAGCGAGGTCGTGGCGCGGGCTTTGCGTACGTCGCGAATCCCGGTCATCGCCGGCGTCGGACACGAGACGGACGTCACGATCGCCGACCTCGTGGCGGACGCCCGCGCGGCGACGCCCTCCGCCGCGGCGATGCTCGCGACGCCGGATCGCGCCGCCCTCGCTCGGGTCGTCGAGCGCGATCGACGCCGGCTCCTCGGTCTGGTCGCCGGCCGCATCGAGCGCGCCCGCGGTCGGCTCGCCCACGACCTCGAGGCGCTGTCGGCCCGCAGCCCGAGCGCCCGCGTCGAGCGCGCGCGCAGTCGCGAGGCGCGGGCCCGGGCGGCGATCGAGACGGCGATCCTCCGGCAGCTCGAGCGATCCCGCCGCCGCTTCGTCGAGGGGGCGGCGCGCCTCGACGCGCTCTCGCCCCTCGGTGTGCTGGCCCGCGGCTACGCGCTGGTCCGGCGCGCCCGCGACGGACGCATCGTGCGCTCGGCGCTCGACGTGGCGCCCGCCGAGCGCCTCGACATCCGGCTCGCCGAGGGCCGTCTCGTCGCCCGCGTCGAAGCCTCCGATCGCGACCCCGCCTGAGCCGCGCAGCGCCTCGCTCGATCGCCGATAAACCCGCGATTTTGAAGGCAGTTCGCATGTTTGTTCGCGTTGACGGGGCGGGGTGTCGCCGTTAGAGTCGCCGATTCATGGCGCGGTCCAGGCGGAGTTCGGGCGAGGCGGAAGATGTCGGCGAGGCCCGGGCGGCGGAGCCGGCTGCGCCCTCCTTCGAAGGGGCGCTGGCCGAGCTCGAAGCCGTCGTGGGTCGGCTCGAGTCGGGCGATCTGCCCCTCGAGCAGGCGCTCGAGGCCTTCGAGTCCGGGGTCAAGCTGTCGCGGCAATGTGCCGCGACCCTCGATGCTGCGGAGCGGCGGATCGAGATCCTGATGGCCGAGCGGGGCGGATCGGGTGTGCGCGTCGAAGCCTTCGACGCCGGCGGCGACGATCCCGAAGACCTGGATGGGGAGCGTTAGGGGTTCGCCGTGGACGTCGAAGCCTACATGGCGGAGCGGATCCCGCAGATCGATGCCGCGATCGAGGCGCGCTTCGAGCGCGCCTCGGATCGGGTTCCGGCCCCGCTCTCGGGCGCGATGCGCCATCTGCTCTTTCCCGGCGGCAAGCGATTGCGACCCGTCTTTGCCCTCGCGGCGGCCGAGGCCGTCGGCGGACGGGCGCGGGCGGCGCTGCCCCTCGCGGTGGCCGTCGAGCTGATCCATACGTATTCGCTGGTCCACGACGATCTGCCCTGCATGGACGACGACGACTGGCGCCGCGGGCGGCCGACGGTCCACGTCGCCTTCGACGAGGCGACGGCCGTGCTCGCGGGCGACGCGCTCCAGAGCGAGGCCTTCGCGGTCCTGGCGGAGGATCCGGTCGCCGCGGCGGATCCGGCGCGGATGTTATTCGTCGTGGGCCGCCTGGCCCGGGCGATCGGCGCCGAGGGGCTGGTCGGCGGCCAGCAGGACGATCTCGCCTTCGAGGCGGTGAAGTCCGCGGGCAAGGGCGGAGCCGACCATGTCCGCCTCGCTTCCATCCATGAGCGCAAGACGGCGGCGCTCTTCCAGGCGGCGATCGTCGGGGGTGCTGCGCTCGGCGGAGCGAACGACGACGAGCGCGGGCGGCTCGAGGCGTTTGCGCGGGACGTCGGCGTCGCGTTCCAGATCGCCGACGATCTGCTCGACGCCGACAGCGCCGAGGCGGCGAGCATCCTGCGCCTGCAGGGCCAGGGCGACGCGCGGGCGGGCGCCGAGGGGCTCGTCGAGCGGGCGCTCGAGCGGATCGAGGGCTTTGGCGAGCGGGCGATGGCGCTGCGGGAGCTGGCGCGCTTCGCGGTGCGGAGGCGACGATGAGCGAGAACGAAGGCGCGAAGCTGCTCCCCTCGATCGAGCGCCCGTCCGATCTGCGCAAGCTTCCGCGCGAGGCCGTTCCCCAGGTCGCCCAGGAGATCCGCGACGAGATCCTCGCCCGCGTCTCCCAGACCGGCGGCCATCTCGCGTCCTCCCTCGGCGCCGTCGAGCTGATCACCGCGATCCACTACGTCTTCGACACGCCGCAGGATCGCCTGATCCTCGACGTCGGCCATCAGGGCTACGCCCACAAGATGCTGACCGGCCGCCGTGAGGACTTCGACTCGATCGGGCAGCGCGAGGGCATGTCGAAGTTCCTGCGCCGCAGCGAGTCGGAGTTCGATCACTTCGGCGCCGGCCACGCCGGGACCTCGATCTCCGCCGCCCTCGGCATGGCCCGCGCCAAACATCACAAGGGCGAGCCGGGCGTCGTGATCGCGCTGATCGGCGACGGCGCGATGACGGCGGGCATGGCCTTCGAGGCCCTGAATCATGCGGGCCACATCGGCGAGAAGAACCTGATCGTCGTGCTGAACGACAACGAGATGTCGATCGACCCGAACGTCGGCGCGCTCTCGTCCTATCTCTCGAGGAAGCTCTCGGCGCCGATGGTGCGCCGCATGAAGGGCTGGGCGCGGGAGTTCCTCTCCGGCATGCCCGGCGACATGCTCCACTGGGCGCGCAAGGCCGAGGAGTCGCTCAAGGTCTTCTTCTCGCCCGGGCTGCTCTTCGAGGCGCTCGGCTTCCGTTATGTCGGCCCGATCCAGGGCCACCGCCTCGACGTCGTGCTCGAGACCTTCGAGAACGTGAAGGAGATGGTCGCCCAGGGCTCCGGCCCGGTCCTGATCCACGCCATCACCGAGAAGGGCCACGGCTACGCCCCCGCCGAGGCCGATCCGCTCAAGTACCACGGCGTCGGCCGCTTCGACGTCGAGTCGGGCCAGTTCGCGCCGACGCGGCAGGCCCCGCCGACCTACACCAACGTCTTCGCCGACACGCTCATCCGCCTCGCCCGCGAAGACGAGCGCATCGTCGCGATCACCGCCGCCATGGCCTCGGGCACCGGCCTCGACCGCTTCGCCCGCGCGCTCCCGAAGCGCTTCTACGACGTCGGCATCGCCGAGCAGCACGCGGTCACCTTCGCCGCCGGCCTCGCCGCCGAGGGCATGAAGCCGGTCGTCGCGATCTACTCGACCTTCCTGCAGCGCGCCTTCGACCAGGTCGTCCACGACGTCTGCCTGCAGAACCTCGACGTGACCTTCGCCCTCGACCGCGCGGGCCTCGTCGGCGCCGATGGCGCGACCCATCAGGGGCTCTACGACTTCGCGTACTTCCGCATGCTGCCGAACGCCCTCGTGATGGCGCCGAAGGACGAGAACGAGCTGCAGCATCTGCTGCGGACGGCGATCGAATATCCCGGTCCCGCGGCCGTGCGCTTCCCGCGCGGGTCCGGGCTCGGGGTCCCGCTCGATCCCGACGTGAAGCCGCTCGCGATCGGGCGCGCCGAGCTGCTGCGCGACGGCGACGACGCGGTCATTTTCGCGATCGGGACGACGGCGCATCCGGCGCTCGAGGCGGCCGCCGAGCTCGCGGCGGAGGGCATCGCCTGTGCGGTGCTGAACGCGCGCTTCGTGAAGCCCCTCGACCGCGAGCGGATCCTCGAGCTCGCGCGCCGCTCTCGCGCCGTCGTGACGGTCGAGGAGCACGGCATCCGGGGCGGCTTCGGGAGCGCGGTGCTCGAGCTGCTGGCGGAAGAGGGGGTCGAGGTGCCGGTGCGGCTGCTCGGGATTCCCGACGCGCTGATCGAGCACGGCGAGACGGCCGCGACCGTCGGGATCGCGGCCTCGGACATCCACGATGCGGTGGCGGAGCTCGTGCGGGGTCGGCGAGCCGAGGCGCGTCCGGAAGCGCCCCTTCGTTGAGTCCCCGCGGCGAGAAGCCCGAGCGCCTCGACGAACGGGTCGTGCGCGAGGGGCTCGCCGAGAGCCGGAGCGCTGCGCAGGCGCTGATCCTCGCGGGCCGTGTGCTCGTCGACGACGCGGTCTCCGACAAGCCGGGGACGCGGGTCGCGGCGGAGAAGCCGGTGCGGCTCAAGGGCGGGCCGCGGCCCTTCGTGTCCCGCGGCGGCGAGAAGCTCGCGGCGGCCCTCGACGACCTCGGCCTCGATCCCGGCGGATTCGTCTGTCTCGACGTGGGCGCCTCGACCGGCGGCTTCACCGACTGCCTGCTGAAGCGCGGCGCCGCCCGCGTCGTCGCCGTCGACGTCGGCCACAGCCAGATGCACTCGCGCCTGCGCCTCGATCCCCGGGTCGAGGTCCGGGAAGGCGTGAACGCCCGCCATCTCGTGCCGACGGATTTCGCCGATCGCTTCGAGCTCGTCGTCGTCGACGTCTCCTTCATCTCGCTCGAGCTCGTGCTGCCGGCGATCGACGCCTGCGCGCCGGCTGCGGTCCTGCTGCTGCTCGTGAAGCCCCAGTTCGAGGTCGGGCGGGAGCAGGTCGGGAAGGGCGGGGTCGTCCGCGACGACGGGCTGCGGACCGGGGCGGCGGATCGGATCGCCCGGGCGGCGCGGGCGCTCGGGCGCCTCGAGCGGGGGCGCGTCGACAGCCAGGTCCCCGGCCCCAAGGGCAACCGCGAGATCTTCCTGTGGCTCTCGCCGCGCGCGACCGATGGGGCGGAAGCCGGGGCAGGCGGCGGGGCCGGCGGTGGAGCCGGCGGTGAGGTCGGCGGTGGGGCCGGCGATGGGGAAGGTGCCGGGGCGGGAGAAGCCGCGGGGCCGAGCTGCTAAGGTCCGGCTCTCGGGCACGTCCGGCCACCGGCTTTTTCCTGCCCGATCCCGGATCGCCCATGCCGATCGGTCCATCCGATCGGATCGACCGATCGACCCGTTCCGACAGGGAGGTCACGTCATGATCGAAGTCACGAAAGAAGCGGCCGTGCGCATCCGATCGCTCCTCGAAGAGGACGGCAAGCTCGCGAGCCACGGGCTGCGCATGAAGGTCGTCGGCGGCGGCTGCAGCGGCCTGCAATACCAGCTCTCCTTCGACGACATCGTGCGCGAGATCGACCACGCGATCGAGGTCGACGGCGTGAAGGTGATCGTCGACGAGAAGAGCGCCCTCTACCTGGTCGGCGCGCGCCTCGACTTCATCGACACGCTCCAGGAATCGGGCTTCAAGATCCAGAATCCCAACGCGTCGAATACCTGCGGCTGCGGCCAGTCGTTTGCCGCCTGAGGCGGCCTCGCGGAGCGCGCCCGTCTATCTCGACCACCACGCGACCACGCCCCTCGACGAGCGCGTGCTCGAGGCGATGCTCCCGTATCTGCGCGAGGAGTTCGGCAACGCGGCGAGCCGGACCCACGCCTACGGCTGGCGCGCCGAGGCCGCGGTCGAACATGCCCGGGAGCGCCTCGCCGATCTGCTCGGCGCCCGGGACCCCGCCGAGATCGTCTTCACGAGCGGGGCCACCGAGAGCAACAACCTCGCGATCCTGGGCCTCTTCGAAGCCGAGCCGGGCCGCCGCCACGGGATCACCGTCGCGACCGAGCATCCCTCCGTCCTCGACCCGTTCCGCGCGCTCGCGCGCCGCGGCCTCGCCCTCGACGTGCTCGAGGTCGACGGCGAGGGCTTCGTGTCCCCCGACGCCATCGCCCGCGCGCTCCGCGACGAGACCCTGCTCGTCAGCGTGATGGCGGCGAACAACGAGATCGGCGCCGTCCAGCCGATCCGCGAAATCGCCGCGCTCTGCCGCGAGCGGGGCGTCGCGTTCCACTGCGATGCGGCGCAGGCCGCGGGCAAGCTCGAGCTCGCGACCGCGCGCGACGGGATCGATCTGCTCTCGCTCACCGGCCACAAGCTCTACGGGCCGAAGGGGATCGGGCTGCTCGTCGTGCGCAAGCACGGTCGGCCGCGGCTCCGCCTCGAGCCGCGGCAGTACGGCGGCGGTCACGAGGGCGGCCTGCGCTCCGGGACGCTCCCGGTCGCGTCGATCGTCGGCCTCGCCCGGGCCCTCGAGCTCTGCCTGGCCGAGCGCGAGGCGGAGGCCACGCGGCTGGCCGCGCTGCGCGACCGCCTGCACGCCGAGCTCGCGGCGGCCCTGCCCGGACGCGTGCTCCTGAACGGCCCCCGCGACGCGCGCCTGCCCGGGAACCTGAACGTCTCGTTCACGGACGTCGACGGTGACCGGTTGATCGCCGATCTGCAGGGCATCGCGGTCTCGTCGGGCTCGGCCTGCAGCTCGGCCCTGCCCGAGCCGAGCCCGGTCCTGCTGGCCCTCGGCCGCTCCCCGGCCCTCGCGCGCGCCTCCCTCCGTTTCGGCCTCGGGCGCGGAACGACACACGATCATGTCGGGAAGGCCGTCGCGAGCGTCGTCGCCGCGATCGCCCTGCAGTCGTCTGCGGCCTGAAGCGACGCGGCTCGGGCGGGGCTCGGACGCTTCTCGGCAGGTTGCGGGCCCTCGCCGGGGCCACCGGCGGGTCCGGGCGGGTCTGGCTATAGTGCGCCCCGCCTGTTCAACCCCAGTCAAGCGAGGATCCCTCCGTGAGCGAATCGAAGTCGACCAACATCACCTGGCACGCGGGCCAGGTCAGCCGCCAGGACCGCGAGAAGCTGCTCGGCCAGCGCGGCTGCACCCTCTGGCTCACCGGCCTCTCCGGCTCGGGCAAGTCGACGATCGCCGTCGCCGCCGAGAAGGCGCTCGCGAAGAAGGGTCGGCTGACGTACATCCTCGACGGCGACAACATCCGCCACGGCCTGAACGCGAACCTCGGGTTCTCCCCTGCCGACCGGACCGAGAACATCCGCCGCATCGGCGAGGTCTCGAAGCTCTTCACCGACGCCGGCATCATCGTCTTCACCTCCTTCATCTCGCCCTACCGCGCCGACCGCGACGCCGTCCGCAAGATCATGGGCGAGGGGGACTTCATCGAGGCGTGGGTGCAGGCCTCGGTCGACACCTGCGAGAGCCGCGACGTGAAGGGCCTCTACAAGAAGGCCCGCGCCGGCGAGATCAAGGACTTCACCGGCATCTCGGCGCCCTATGAAGAGCCGCTGAAGGCCGAGGTCATCCTCGATACGAACGGTCAGACCGTGGACCAGAGTGTCGAGAAGCTGATCGCCTTCCTGCAGAAGAACGGCTACCTCGGCTGATCGAGCGAGGCAGCCCGCCTTGATGCGAGAACGCTCGACCCCGCGCCCGATCGCGCTGCTCTTCGGCGTCGTGGCGCTCGCCGGGTGTGCGTCGACCGGCCCCGGCCCCTCGCAAGAGGTCGCCGGGGCCCCCCTTCGCATCGAACGTCCCGAGTCCCCCGCCGAATACGACGTGCTCGTCGCCGAGCTCGCCCAGGCCGAAGGCCGCTTCGAGGAGGCGCGGGATGCCTATGCCCGGGCCGTCGGGAAGGATCCCGGGGTCGCGGTGCTCCACGAGCGGCTGGCGCGCCTGTCCTGGCAGCTCGACGACGTGGACGGCGCGGTCCGCGAGGCGGAGCGCGCCCTCGAGCTCGATCCGAGCTCGACCCGGATCCGGCTCTTCCTGGGCCGGCTCTACAACCTGCGCCGCGATTTCGAGGGGCTCGATCGCGTGCTGCGCGACGCCGACGGCGAGCCGCTCGATGCGGACTCGGCCTTTGCGCTCCACCAGGTCGCCCTCGAGCGCCAGGACTTCGTCGAGGCCGAGGCGCTGGCGCGCAAGCTGATGGTCCTCGAGCCCGACCAGCTGCGCGGGCGTCTCGGGCTCGTGACGGTGCTCGAGCAGAAGAAGGAATACGCGGAGGCCGAGAAGGTCATCCGGGACGGGCTCGCGGAATTCCCCGGCCATTTCCTCCTCTACATGCGCCTGGCCCAGATCGAGCACACCCGCGGCAATCGGCCGGGGGAGATCGCGATCTACCGCGAGCTGCTCGAGAAGCACCCGAACCACTACGGCGTGCTCCAGCGCATGGGCCAGGCCCAGATCGACATGAACGACGCGAACGCCGCGATCGCGACCTACACGCGCATCGTCGAGGTCTATCCCGAGGACCTGAACTCGTTGCGCAGGCTCGCGTCGCTCGAGTTCGCGGCGGGGCGCTACGAGGCGGCGGCGAAGCGCCTCGAGCAGGTCATGCGGCGCGAGCCGGGGGATTCGGAGCTCGCGATCGCGGTGGGCCAGATCCGGCGCGCGGCGGGGGACGACGCGGGGGCGCTCGAGGTCTTCGAGCAGATCCTGCCCGGCGATCCGCAGTACATCGAGGCGCGGATCCAGATCTCGGTCGTGCTCGAGAGCCAGGGCAAGCTCGCGGAGGCCCTCGACGAGATGGAGCGCCTGCGCGCCGGCGAGGCGGTGCGCGTCGTCGAGCTGCGGGCCGCGGGCCTGCGCGCGGCGCTCGGGGACTTCGACGGGGCGAAGGCCTTGCTCGAGAGCCTGCTCGACGGATCGGAGAGCGACGTCGAGGTCTACTACCAGCTCGGGGTGCTCGAGGGGAGCCGCAAGCAGACCGACGCTTCGCTCGCCTACATGCAGAAGGTCCTCGAGCTCGACCCGAAGAACGCCGCCGCGCTCAACTTCATCGGTTATTCCTGGGCCGAGCGGGGCGAGAACCTCGACGAGGCGGAGACGTTGATCCAGCGCGCGCTCGCGCTCTCCCCCGGCGACGGATACATCACGGACAGCCTCGGCTGGGTCTACTACAAGATGGCCGAGATGCATTTCAAGAACGCGCGCAAGGACGAAGCCCTCGCGCTGCTCGAGCGGGCGCGCAAGCAGCTGCTGCATGCGGTCGAGCTGACGGGGGGCGATCCGGTCGTCTCCGAGCATCTCGGCGACGTCCATCTGCTGCGGGGCGAGAAGGCGCGGGCCCTCGACTACTACGAAGAGGCCGTCGGGCTCGAGATGCGCGAGGAAGAGCAGCCGAACCTGCTCGAGAAGATCGATCGGCTGCGTCGCGATCTCGGCCGCAAGCCCCGGCCGGACGGGGTGAAGTGATCGGCAGGCGAGTCCCGTCGGCGAGCCTTACGCGTCCGATCCCGAGCGTCGCTCCATTCGGCGCGACCGGCGGCTCACCGATCGTCCTGCTCGCGCTGCTCGCCGCGCTCGCGCTCTTCGCCGCGGGCTGCCGGACGGTGCCGCCGCCGGGCTTCCTGCGCGGCGCGCCGCTCGCCGTCGACGACGGACGGGCGAGCCGCCTGCTCGACGACTACCTCGCCCGCACGGCGACCCGCGACGTTCTGCGCGGCTCGGCCCGCGTCGTCCTCTCGGGCCCCGACTTCAAGCTGAACCGACCCCAGAACGTCGTCGTCGCCCGCCCTGCGCGGCTGCGCTTCGAGGTCGTCGGGCTCTTCGAGCAGCTCGCCGCGGTGCTCGTCGCCGACGGCGACCGCTATGGGTTCTACGACGCGTCGAACGGGGAGATGGAGCACGGCGCGGTGACGCCCGGCCTGCTCTGGGAGCTCGCGAAGGTCGACGTCGGGATTCCCGAAGCGGTCGAGCTCCTGCTGGGCGCGCCGCGGCCCCGGCCCTTCGGCGCGCGCGCCGCCGTCTGGCAGGAAGAGGGCGATCGGATCGGCATCGGCTTCACCCCGGGCCACACCTCCGGCCACACCTCTGGAAGGTCCCATCGCCGCCCCGACTGCCCCGCCGATCCCGAGCAGGGCTGGCGCGACGCCGCCTGCTTCGCCGAGGCGGGGGCGCTCTCCGAGGGGGGCGACGCCTTCGTCTTCGACCGGGACGGGCGGCTCGTCGAGCTGCGCGCGTTCCTGGCCGAGGGCACGCTCCGCTACCGCGCTCGCTTCGAGGAGTACGAAGCCCTCGGCGAGGGGGCCGATCGCACCGACTTCCCGCGCGTCGTCACGATCGAGTCGCCGGCCGTCGGCTCGGAGGCGCGCTTTGCCTGGAAGCGCGTCATGCTGGGCGGTGAAGTTGCCGATCGGATGTTCCGATTGCCGGAGAGGGGGACGCGCTGGTGAGGAGGGGGAAGGGGGGCATTGCGGTCGCACTCTTCGGCGTGGCGGTCGCGGCCCTGATCGGATCGAGGCTGATTCCGGGGGACGCGACGAGCGTCGCTTCCGCGCCGGGGCAGACCGCGGCCGGTCCCGCCTCGAGTCGACCGGGCGAGGTGGGCGATCGACGAGGCGCCCTCGTCGATCAGGTCGTCTTTGCCCAGGAGGCGGATCTCGGCAAGGTCGCCAACCTCATCGAGACCGGGACCCATCAGCTCTTTGCCCAGGGCATCAGCAACGCCACGGTCTTTCGGCGCCTTCGGGAGTCGTCGAAGATCGGTTATTCGAAGGCCTTCGGCTCTTCCGCCGAGCTCACGCTCAATCCCGTCGGGCCGAGGTTCAAAGACGGACGCGTCAATCCGTTCCACGTGCCCGCCCTGCGCGAAGCGCTCAACTGGCTCGTCGACCGGCGATACGTCGCGGAGGAGCTCTACGGGGGGCTCGCCGTGCCGCGTACGCTCCCGATCAACACGGGCTTCCCGGATTATGCGCGGCTCGCCGACGTGTCCCGAGCGCTCGAGCTTCGTTATTCGCATGATCCGGAGCGCGCGCGATCGGTCATCTCGGCCGAGATGGAACGCCTCGGGGCTCGTCGAGCCGACGGTGTGTGGGTCCACGACGGGAAGCCGGTGCGGATCAGCGTGCTCATCCGAACCGACGATCAACGCCGCCGGATCGGCGACTACGTGAGCAATCTGCTCGAAACCGAGGGATTCGTCGTCGAGCGGCTCTATCGCGCGGCCGACGAGGCCTCGCGCATCTGGATCGCCGGCGACCCCGCCGACGGGCGCTGGCACATCTATACGGGCGGTTGGGTCTCCACCATGATCCAGCGCGATCTCTCCGAAAACTTCGCCTACTACTATACGCCGCTCGGCCGCCCCGAACCGCTCTGGCAAGCCTACGCTCCAGTTCCTGAGCTGCAGACCCTGGCGGAACGCTTGCAGAAAGCCGACTTCGCGACGCTCGCCGAGCGGCAACGGATGATGAGTCGCTGTCTCGAGCTGGCCATGTCGGATTCGGTTCGGGTCTGGCTGGTGGACGTCATCAGCATCCAACCGCGTGCAGCCGACGTCCAGCTCACGTCGGATCTCGCAGGGGGGTTCGGAGGCTCGTCGCTCTGGGCCTATACGTTGCGTTATGTGGACCGGATCGGCGGGTCCGTCGTGGTCGGTCTGCCGGCGCTTCTCGCCGAGCCCTGGAATCCCGTCGCGGGCAGCAATTGGATCTTCGACCGGATGATCATGCGCGGTCTGACCGACGCGCCGCTCCTGCCGGATCCGTACACGGGCCTCTTCTGGCCCCAGCAAATCGTCGGGGCCGAGGTGACCGTCAAGGACGACGTCCCGGTCGTGTCGACCTACGATTGGCTCACGGTCGAGCGCGTCCCAGAGGTTCGTGTGCCGCCCGACACATGGATCGGCTGGAGCGGCTCCTTGTCGCGCTGGATCACCGTCGGCGAGCAGCATCCCGACGGGCTCACGACCCGCGCCCGCGTCCGGGTCCGATTCGTGGACGGGTTCCTCGACAGGAAATGGCACGACGGCTCCCGTTTCTCCCTCGCCGACATGCTCGTGCCGTGGATCCTCGGATTCGATCGAGGCGATCCCGAGAGCAAGCTCTTCGATCCATCCTACAAGCTCGTCTTCGACGTCTTCCGTCAGCACTTCAAAGGGCTTCGGATCGTCTCGAGGGAGCCGCTCGTCGTCGAGATCTACGGCGACCAGGTCTATCCCGATGCCGAGACGATGGTCGCCACGCGCACGCCGGGGCTCGCTCCCTGGCATACGCTCGCGCTCGGGATGCGCGCCGAGGAGCAGGGCGAGCTCGCCTTCTCGTCGGCGAAGGCGGATCAGGCCAAGGTCGATTGGATGAGCTTCGTCGCGGGCCCGAGCCTTGCGATCCTCGATCGGCACCGCGCGGAGGCCACGAAGTCGGGCTTCGTGCCCTACGCCCCCACGATCGGCTCGTTGCTTCGGCCCGGCGAGGTGGAGGAGCGCTATGCCGCACTCGCGCGCTGGGTCGACCTGCGTGGGCATTACTGGGTCGACAACGGCCCATTCTATCTCCATGCCGCGAATCCGACCGAGCGCAGCATCGTGCTCCGGCGCTTCGAGGAATTTCCGGATCGTGCGGACAAATGGCTGAGATTCGACGAGCCGCGGATCCCGGTCGTCGACCTCGATGGCCCGATGATCGTGCGGCAGGGGGAGACTCCGCGCTTCGATCTGTGCGTCACGTTCCGCGGCCAGGCCTATGCGAGCGCGGACATCGAGCGGGCGCGCTGGCTCCTCTTCGATGGCCGTGGCGGATTGCGGGCCGAGGGCGACGCCGTTTCTTCGTCGGAGGGCTGCTTTTCGATCGCGCTCGACGCGAAAGTCGTGGGGGCCCTCGGCGCCGGCGCGAATACCCTCGAGGTGGCGGTCACGTCGATCCAGGTCTCGTTGCCCGCGTTCGGCACGCATGCGTTCGCGACGGTGTCGCGGTAGGGCGGGGAGTCGGTCGATGTCGAAGGAGGTCGGAGCGGTCGTGTCGCGTGTCGGTTGGCTGCGGAGCGCGCAGCGGATCGCGGCGTTCGCGGCGGTCCGGATCGCGGGGCTCTTCGTCACGGTCGCGATCGCGGTGTATCTGACGATCGTGATCGCGAACATGGGTGGCAAGGTCGACGAGCTGCGGATCGTCCAGATCCAGAGCACGATCGCCGAGGCTGCGCGCGCCAATCCCGCCTTCGCGTCCATGCCCTCCGACGAAAAGCTGAAGCTCATCGAGTCGCAGGTCCAGAACGAGATCGTGCGCCTCCGTCTCGATCAGCCCTTCGCGGAGCGCAGCGTCGACTACCTATGGCAAGCTCTGCGCCTGAATCTGGGACGCGCCGAGCAGATGCACAGCGACAGCGGTTCCCGCGAGGTCGCGTCGATCATCGCGGAGCGGCTGCCCGCGACGCTGCTCTTGTTCGGCACGGCCCAGCTGCTCGTGTTCTTCTCGTCGATCTGGATCGCGCTCCACCTTTCCCGGCGGTACGGAAGCTGGCTCGACCGGATCGTGATCGCGTTGGCGCCGAGCTCGGCCGCGCCGGGCTGGTTCTACGGGATCTTCCTCATTCTCGCGTTCTCGTTCCTCACTCCGATCCTGCCGCCGGGCGGCATGGTGGCGGCGCCGCCGCCGGAGGATCCCGTGGAATATGCCCTGAGCGTCGCCGGGCACATGGTGCTTCCGGTCGCTGCGATGTTCCTCTCGTCGATCTTCATCTCGATCTACTCCTGGCGGACCTTCTTCCTCATCCACGCGAGCGAAGACTACGTCGAGATGGCGAAGGCCAAGGGGCTCTCCTCGTCCCAGATCGAGATGCGGTACATCCTGCGTCCGACGCTGCCGCCGATCGTCACGAGCTTCGCGTTCATGCTGATCGGGCTCTGGGGCGGGGCGATCATCCTCGAACAGGTCTTCAACTGGCCGGGGCTCGGCAGCCTTGCGTTCCGCGCGATCGGATTCCGGGATACGCCGGTCATCATCGCGACGGTCGTGATCTTCGCGTATCTGCTGGCGGTCACGGTCCTCTTGCTGGATCTCGTCTATGCGGTTCTCGATCCGAGGGTCAAGCTCGGTGGAGGTCGGTCATGAACGCGCTCTTCGAAGGGTTGCGCGAGCTGCGCCGATATCCCTCGGCGATGGCGGGGCTCGTCGTGATCGTCGGGTTCGTGGCGATGGCGCTGTACGCCGTGCTCGCTATTCCTTACGGGACCGCGCTCGAGCTCTGGCGCGGCGGCGACCACTGGCGCCAGCATCCGATCAATGCCCGGCCGTCGTGGACCAACTGGTTCCGCGCAGAAGATCTGCCGACGACCCTGCGCGTTGCGGCCGACGACGCGAACGCCGTCGTTTCGCAGTTCGAGGGAGCGACGCTGCGGACGGTGGCGATCGATCTCGACTACGAATACCGGACGTTCCCATCGGAGCTGAATCTCTTCGTCGAGGCTCGCTACGAGTCGCTGCAGCCCTTCGTCCGCCTCACATGGAAGACGCCCGACGGGCGCGCCATTCCGCTCGGCGCGCGGAGGATCGAGCGAAACGAGCGGATTTCGATCTCCCAGGACCAGGCGCTGGAACGCAGGCTCGGCCTGGTCCCGCAGGTCGGCTTGCTGGCCGATCCCGCGAGCGAGGGTGCGCCGAGAGCGCTCCCCGGTCGCTACCGGATCGAGCTCGAGGCCGTGCTCTTCGAGCCGGATTCGACGGTCTCGGCGACGCTCGTCTCCTACGGGCGCGTCCATGGCATGGCGGGGACGGATCATCAACGGCGTGACTTGATGGTGGCGCTGCTCTGGGGAACGCCGATCGCCCTCGCATTCGGCTTGATCGCAGCGATCGGAACGACCCTGGCCACCCTCGTCATCGCCGCCGCCGGCGTCTGGTTCGGCGGCTGGCTCGACTCGCTGATCCAGCGGATCACCGAAGTCAACATGATCCTGCCCGTGCTTCCGATCCTCGTCATGGTCGGCACGCTCTACTCGACGAGCATCTGGATAATGCTGGGCGTCGTCGTCACGTTCGGCGTCTTCAGCGGCAGCATCAAGATGTACCGCGCGATGCTGCTTCCGATTCGCGAGGCCGCGTACATCGAGGCGGCGCGGGTCTACGGCGCGAGCAATACGCGGATGATCCTCCGCTACATGATCCCCCGCGTGCTGCCCGTCCTGATTCCGAGCTTCGTAACCCTCGTTCCCGGCTTCGTGTTCCTCGAGGCGTCGCTCGCGGTCCTGGGGCTCGGGGATCCGCAGCTTCCCACCTGGGGCAAGATCATGAACGACGCCCAGACGGAGAGCGCGCTCTACAACGGGTACTACTACTGGGTCCTTTCGCCGGCGACGCTCCTCATGCTGACCGGACTCGGGTTCGCGATGCTGGGATTCGCGCTCGATCGCGTCTTCAACCCGCGGCTCAGGGCGATCTGAATAATGAAGACGGCAGAGGCGATCGAGCATGGGACGGGGACGACTGCCGGCGGTGTCGCCGAGGAGCCGCTCCTGCGCACGGAGGGCCTGCGGCTCCACTACCGCGCCGAGCGCGGCGTGGTCCGGGCGGTCGACGGGATCGACCTCTCGATCGGGCGGGGCGAGGCCGTCGTCGTGCTCGGGGAATCGGGCTGCGGCAAGTCGTCGCTCACGAAGGCGCTGCTGCGCATGCTGCCGCGCAACGTCGCGACCTACTCGGGCTCCGTCTGGTTCGAGGGGCGGAACATCATGTCTCTCGACGACGAGACGTTTCGTCGGGAAGTGCGCTGGGTCGGGATCTCGATGGTGATGCAGGCGGCGATGAACGCCTTGAATCCCGTCGTGCGCGTCGGCGAGCAGGTCGCCGAGCCGCTCCGGGTCCACCGCGGATGGTCGAACGCACGGGCGCTCGAGCGGGCAGCCGAGATGTTCGATCTCGTGGGGCTGCCGAGCGACTTCCTGAGCCGGTATCCCTTCGAGCTCTCCGGGGGCATGCGCCAGCGCGCGGTGCTCGCGATGGCGCTGGTCGCCGAGCCGAAGCTCGTGATCCTGGACGAGCCGACCTCGGCCCTCGACGTGCTGACCCAGGCCAACATCATGAACGTGCTGAAGGGCATCAAGGCGCGCCTCGGGACGAGCTTCCTGCTCATCACCCACGACGTCGCCACGTCGAGCGAGATCGCGAATCGAGTGGCGCTGATGTACGCCGGGCAATTCGTCGAGATCGCGAGCGCGGCGCGCTTCTTCAGCGCGCCGTCCCACCCCTACTCCCGTCTCCTGATGGCGAGCGTGCCGCGGCTTCACGATCCTCGTCCGCCCATCCACATTCCGGGTCAACCGCCCAATCTGTTGGACCTGCCCGTCGGTTGTCGATTCGCGAGCCGGTGTCCGTCCCGGCTCGCGGCCTGCGGCGACCCGCCGCCCGTGCGCCGGGACGCGGCGGGCAATGTCTCCCGCTGCTGGCTCGAGGATGGTGGAGGGGGTTCCGTGGCGAGGGATCCGCGATGAGTGCGATGCCGGAGATGAGCCGTGGCGTCGAGGCGGTACATCCGACTGCCGGGACGAGTCCCGAGGTCGTGTTGTCGGTCTCGGAGCTCTCGACCTGGTTCGCGCTCCGACGCTTCGGGGTGTTCCGAGTCGGGGACGTGCGTGCGGTCGATGGGGTCGATTTCGAGCTGCGACGCGGAGAGACGACGGCTTTCGTCGGGGAGTCGGGCTGCGGCAAGAGCTCGCTCGCGCGGACGCTCCTCGGATTGCACCGACCGACCCACGGACGGGTCGTATTCGAGGGACGGGACCTGGCGACCTTCGGCAGGGCCGAGTGGCGGGCGTTTCGGGGCAGGGTCGGCTTCGTTCAGCAGGATCCCTACGGTGCGCTCGCGCCCTTCATGGACGTGCGCAGGATCCTCTCCGAGCCGCTGATCGTGAACGGCGTGCGCGGCCGGGCGGAGCGCGAGCGGCGCATTCGCGAGGTCCTCTCCGAGGTGCGCCTACTGCCCGTGGACGACTACCTCGGGAAGTACCCGCACATGTTGAGCGGCGGTCAGCAGCAACGCGTCGTGATCGCCCGCGCGCTGATCCTCGAGCCCGTTTTGATCATCGCCGACGAGCCGGTTTCGATGCTGGATGCGTCGGTCCGGGTCGAGATCCTGACCCTGCTGCGCGAGGTGCAGCGTGCACGGAATCTGACGCTGGCCTTCATCACCCACGATCTGTCGACGGTGCGCCATTTCGCCGAACGCATCTCCGTGATGTACGCCGGGCGAATCATCGAGCAGGGGCCGGTCGACGATCTGCTCGACGATCCGAAGCATCCGTATACCCAGGCGCTGCTTGCCGCGATTCCGGATCCCCTGGCGGAGAACGCGACCCACGACCGGGTATTGCCCGGTGGCGAGCCGCCCAGCCTGGTGAATCCGCCGGCGGGCTGCCATTTCCACCCTCGTTGCCCTGCGTTGATCCCGGGACGCTGCGATCGGGATGTTCCGACCGAGGTCGAGCCGACCGCGGGCCACCGGGTCGCCTGCTGGCTGCACGGCCCCGGGACGGGCGCCTGACGGCGTTCCTCCCCGGATCGCCTCAGGTTTGCCGCCGGGGCGGTCGATGGCCTCGCGCGAGGGGGAGCCATGCGCGATCGACCGAAGGTGGGTGAGATCCTCGTCCAGGCGGGCATCATCGACGAGCTTCAGCTCGCGTCGGCGCTCGGGGAGCAGTCGCGCTGGGGCCGTCGCCTCGGCATGACCCTCATCAAGCTCGGGATGGTCCAGGAAGGTCATCTCGTGCGCGCGCTCGCGCGCCAGTACGACATGCCGGTCGCGAGCCTCGCCGGCAAGAAGATCGCCCCCGAAGTGATCGCGCTCGTCCCGGCCAAGCTGGCCATCGAGCACAGCGTCGTCCCGCTCTTCGTGAAGAAGGAAGGCCGCAAATCGCAGCTCTTCCTCGGCATGGAGGAGCCCTCGGACCTCGGCATCCTCGACGACCTCGCCTTCCATACCGGCATGTCGATCCGCCCCGTGATGGTCGGCCCGACGGAGCTCGGTGAGGCGATCGATCGCTACTACAACGCGCGGCCTGCACCGGTCCCGACCCGCATGCCGGATCCGATGCGCGGCGCGGACACGCTCAGCGAGAACAACCTGCGCAGCCTGCGCGAAGAGGCGGCCCCGACGCTCTCCGAGCTCTTGAAGCCGGCACCCGCGGCGGTGAGCACGCCGGCCGCGGTCGTCGGTCTGCCCGCGGCGGCGCTCGTCGATGCGACGCCGCTCGTTCCGGCCGTGCCCGATCCCGATCCCGACCCCGATGCCGGCTCTGCTTCCGATCGCGGCGCGGAACCCGAGCTCCGACGTGAGCCCGATCCCGTCCGGGTTGCCCCCGCCCCCGCCGCAGTCGCGCGGCCGCTGCCCGAGCCGATGGCGCCGGTCGCGATGCCGACGGCGCCGGCGCCGAGCGAGGTCGTGCGCGAGGCGGTGGCCCCGCTCGTGCCGCCCGTGATCGCGGTGCCGGTCGTTTCGCCGCCGGTCGAGGCGCAGCCCGGCTCCGCACCGGTCGCCGTGCCGAGCGATGCCTTCGCGACCGAGGTCGCGCGCGCGGTCGAGGAGACCGAGCGCACCCGCCTCGTCGCCAAGGCGATCGCCCATCTCCTGATCGAGAAGGGCATCCTGACCCTCGACGAGCTCCAGGCGCGGATCGAGAAGATGAAGCCGACCCGGCCGGGCACGGCGGAGTAGGCTCGTCGAGCGCGGCCACGGCACGCTCGGCGCGAGGCCCGGGCCGTGATCACGCCCTCGGCGAGTGTGCCGTTCGCGGCGCTCGCGCCGGGCGTGCTTGACAGTGGAGAGGGCGGGCGCGACTCTGCGGCGCCCCGGGCTCGCCCCGATCCGACCGGATGATCCGGCCCCCGCGGCCGCGGAGAATGCCATGCGTCTCGAATTCGGATTCAAGCTCGACGACTGCGAGATCCCGCGCTTCGCCGTCGAGGCGGTGGAGGGCATCAACAAGCTCTTCACCCTCGCGACCCTGGTCCTGAACGTCCTCGAGTCGAAGAAGAAGGTCGAGATCGTCTTCCACGGCATCAATCCCGAGGACCCCGAGCGCAAGATCGAGGCCTTCAAGCAGATCGCGACGAGCGCGCCGACGCCGATCGCGATGGCCTTCGCGAGCGGCGATCGCCGCCAGGTCCCGGGCTCTTCGAGCTATTTCCGCTGGCTCACGGTGACGGTGGGCTGAGGCCCGGCTCCGACACTCGACCCGAGTCCGAGCTGGAATCCGAGCCCGAGCCGGCCTCCGTCTTCTGCGTACATCCACACTCGATTCCCCTGAAACGGTGGCGCCGCGCGAGCGAGCGCCGCGCGATCTCGCGCCCGGCACCCGCCCGATCGAGCTTCGGATCGTCGAAGGCGAAGCGCGCGACATAACGCGCGAGAAAGGCCTCACGGGCGGCGCGCGGGAGATCCTCGTCGGCGATCGAGGCGTTCAGCTGGGCGAGGGCTTCGAGGCGTGCGCCATCGCGCGGTCGCTTCGGTCCCTCGAGATCTTCGAGGTCGAGGAGCCGGAACCGCAATCCGTCGCCGGCCGGGCCGTCGTTCTCCGCGTCGGGCGCCGCCATGCGCAGGTTGCTGCCCTTCAGGTCGGCGTGTCCGAGGCCCAGGGCATGCAGCTCGGCGAGCCAGTCGCCGAGGGCGTTCGCCAGGGCGAGGGCTTCGTCGGGGGACGCGGGACGGTGTCGGTCGAGATCGACGCCCGCGACGTGCTCGAGGACGAGCCAGCAGGCGCCGGGCAATCCCGTGGCGACCTCGTCGAGCTGGGCGAGGGGGCGCGCGGCGCGGACGAGCAGGCAGCGATCGCGCTGGCCCTTCGCGAAGGCGCGGGCCGCGCGGGTCCCGCGCACGCGCGCGGCCCATCGTTCGACGAGGGAGCCGGCCCCGCTCCACTTCACGACATAACGCCGACCAGCGTGCTCGACCTCGGCGATCCAGGCGCGGCCATCGCGGCGGACCTGTCGCGCGGGGCTCGCCTTCGCCCGGGCGACGATCTCGAGCGCATCCGACTCGGCGAGGGCGGCGTCGCGCAGGCCGCGCAGCCCTTCGCGCTCGATGCGCTCGATCCGGCGCCCCGGACGCAGGCTGCGCCGCGCCCGCCCGCGCAGATGATCGGCGGCGAAGCGGCGCAGCGCGCGGTCCTGCTCGGGGCCGAGACCGAGCCGTTCGCGCAGAACGGCGCGCAGGGAAGCGGGCCACTGCGCGCGCAGCAGCGACAGCTCGAGGCGCGCAAAGTCGCGCCGGCGATCGTCGGGGCCCCGCGCCGTCCGGCCGCGTTGATGATCGAGGAGCACGATCCGACGCGACGGCTCGGCGAGCAGGAGGTTGCCGAGGTGGAGATCGCCGTGGATGCGACCGGAGCGGGCGAGGGCTTCGAGCGTCGCGGCGAGGGCCTCGACGAGCCGGCGACGCGCTTCGGCGTCGGCCTCCGCGAAGGCCCGGGCGAGCGGCCGGCCTTCGACGTATTCGAAGACGACGAGCTCGTCGCCCGAGGCGGCGCGACCCCGGGCGAGGGGACGGGGGACGGCGATGCCCTGCGCATGGAGTGCTTCGAGCGCGTCCCACTCCCGGCGCGCGGGGGAGCGGCCGAGGGCGCTCTTCATGCGCTCGCGCAGCGGATGGCGGCCGGTCGCGGTGTGATGGGTCTTGAGCACGACGCGGAGCCGCTCGGGCAGCGCGAGCGATCGCGTGCAGAGGGTCCGGCGCGGGTTGGCTTGCAGGATCTCGCCGGGCTCGGGTGGGCCGGCGAGCGCCGTCCGCAAGGCGGCCAGGATCTGCGGATCGCCCGCCTGCCACGCGATGGGCGTCGCCCGGTCCACGCGCTTCGCGTCGTCGGATTCGGCGTGCCCGCTCATCGCGGCCTTGCTCCCCGCTCGATGCCGCGCGGGCGGTCGGGGGTGTGGCCGGGACCGAGGTCGACTTCGTGACCGCGGGCCGCGGCTCGGGCGGCGACGATGCGGCGATATTCGGCGCGCAGCGCTTCGACGTGGGCGGGCCAGGTGTGGGGCAGCACGTCGCGGCGTGCGGCTTCGCCCATCCGGCGGCGGACGTCTTCGGGCCCGCACGCGCGCAGCGCCGCGACGAGGGCCTCCGGATCGCCGGCCTCGATTCGCAGGCAGGCCTCGGGCGAGAGCCATTCGGCCGCGCCGTTGCTCCGGCTCGTCACGATCGGGAGGCCCGACGCCGCGCCCTCGAAGGTCACGTTCGCGAAGGCGTCGTAGCGCGTCGGCAGGACGAGACCGTCGACGGCGGCGTAGACGACCTCGAGGTCGTCGCGTGGACCGAGGAATCGCACGCGCTCGCCGAGGCCGGCCGCTGCGACGCGTCGCCGCCAGCGCGCGGGATCGTCGCGCCCCGCGACCCAGAGGTGGACGGCGGCGTCGTCGATGCGCCGCATCGCCGCGAGGCAGAGGGCGAGTCCCTTGCGGTGCCAGCCGGAGCCGGGGAAGAGCCAGATCGACTGCGCCGCGGCGTCGAGGGCGCGGCGCAGCGCGCGGCCGGCCTCGGCGTGGCGGCGTCCGTCGAAGCGCGCCGAATCGACCGCGTTGGGCAGGAGCAGGATCCGCTCCGGCGCGACGCCCTCGCGCTGGCAGAGGCGATCGGCGACGAGCCGTGAGGCGCACTGGATGCGTTGGCTCGCATCGGCGAAGACGGCGCGCTCGAGGGCGAGCAGGCTCCGGTGGCGCGGCAGCCAGCGGCGATAGGCGCGGCCGAGGGGCGAGAAGCTTCGGCGCAGATAATCGTCGTGGCTGCCGCCCCCCGCGCGGTAGAGGTCCTGATGACGCGTTCGGCTGAAGCCGTGGACCACGTCGAAGCGCCGCTCGCGGATCGCGGCGTCGGCGGCGCGGGAGAAGGCGAGGGCGCGCAGGGGATGGCGGCGGCTCCCGCCGGCGACCCGCACGACTTCGAGGCCGGGGATGTCGCGCTCCGAACCGCTCGCCCCGACTCCGGCCTCGATGCCCGGCTCGCCCTCCCGGGCGATCACGCTCACCGTCTCGCCCTGGCGCACGAGCTCCCGGGCCACCTGCCACGCCACGTTCTCGACACCCCCGGTGCCCGGACCAAAGCGTTCGACGATGAGGGCGATGCGCAGGGGCTTTTCCTCGGGAAGTCGCCGAACGGTATCCGCTCCGTGCCCGAGCGTCATTCGATCGGGCGCCCCCGGAACGCGCCGCCGTCGGGCGGTGTCGCGCAGGTCGATTCGCCCGCGCGTCTTGACTCGTTTGGCGGGATGCCGCAAATATTCGCGCGCCCGCTGGTCCACCGGTTCCCGATGCCCCGGGCATCGCCCCGTCGGACCCGCGCAGGCGGGCCAGCGACGCCAGGAAACGCGACGAAACACGACGCAACGCGAGCCATCGCGAAGGATCGAGGGGGATCGGACCGCGTGACGGACCAGAAGAACCGCGAGGCGAACCGCGACTCGAATCGCGAAGCCGGGGGCGATGCGCGCCCGGCCGGGGAAAGGGCCGCGCCCCTCGCGATCGAGGTCGAGGGGCTCTGCAAGCGCTACGGCGACCACGAGGCCGTCCGCAACCTCTCGTTCAGCGTGCGGGCGGGGGAGGTCGTCGGATTCCTCGGGCCTAACGGGGCCGGCAAGACGACGGTGATGCGGATCCTGACGGGCTTTCTGCCGGCGACGGACGGGACGGCGCGGATCGCGGGCCACGACGTCTTCTCCGATCCGATCGCCGCGCGACGGGCCATCGGCTACCTGCCGGAGACGCCGCCGCTCTACCCCGAGATGACGCCGGCCTCCTACGTCGACTTCGTCGCCCGCTTGAAGGACGTGCCCCGGGCGAAGCGCCGGGCGGCGGTCGATCGGGCGCTCGAGCGCTGTGGCCTCGCCTCGGTCCGCGGCCGCGAGATCCGCCAGCTCTCGAAGGGCTATCGCCAGCGGGTCGGGCTCGCCCAGGCGATCGTCCACGATCCCCAGGTCCTCGTCCTCGACGAGCCGACCGTCGGCCTCGATCCGATCCAGATCCGCGAGATCCGCGCCCTGATCGCCGATCTCTCCCGCTCGGGCCATCAGACCGTGATCCTCTCGACCCACATCCTGCCCGAGGTCGAGGCGATCTGTCAGCGCGTGATCCTGATCGGCCGGGGCCAGAAGGTCCTCGACCAGCCGCTCGCGGAGCTGACGAAGGGCGGCGTCGCCCTCGAGGAGGTCTTCACGCGGGTCATGACGCGGGACGCGGCCGACGCCGTGGAAAAGGGGGCGGCATGAGACACACGCTGACGATCGCTTCGCGCGAGCTGCGCTCGCTCTTCCTCTCGCCGGTCGCCTACGTCGTGCTGACGCTCTGGAGCGTGATCGCGGGGACCTTCTTCCTCGTGAGCCTGCTGACCTTCCACGAGCGCCAGCTCCAGCTCCAGCAGTTCCAGATGCTCGAGCAGATCGAGACGATGAACCTGAACGACAACCTGATCGAGCCCTTCATCGGGTCGATGTGGGTGATCGTGCTCTTCCTGCTGCCGGCGGTGACGATGGGGCTCGTCGCCAGCGAGAAGGCGAACGGGACCGACGAGCTGCTGCTCACGAGCCCGATCACGATCTGGGACATCGTGCTCGGGAAGTTCCTGGCGGGCGTCGAGTTCGTGACGATCCTGACGGCGATCGCGGGCTTCTTCCCGGCGCTGCTCTTCCACTACGGCGAGCCCGAGCTCGGCAAGACGCTCGCGGGGATGCTCTGTCTCTGGCTCGTGAGCGTGACCTACGTCGCGGTCGGAGTCTTCGCCTCGTCGGTGACCCGCAACCAGCTCGTCGCGTTCATCTTCACCTTCGTGCTGCTGCTGATCCTCGGCATGATGCTGCCCTTCATCGTCGACATCTCGATGTCGGGGAGCGGCGTCGCGGCGGACTCGAAGGTCGCAGAGGTCGTGCGCTGGATGGCGACCGGCAGCCACGTCGACCGCATGCTCCAGGGCCTGATCGACACGGGCGATCTCGCCTACTACGCGGTGGCGAGCGCGATCTTCCTCGTGCTCTCGAAGACCGTGATCGAATCGGCGAGGTGGAGATAGATGACGGGAACCGCACTGCTGCTCGCGGGGCTCGGCGGCGTCGCCCTCGCGTTCGGGCTGCTGACGGCGCTGCTCGCCGTGCTCCAGCCCTTCTCGGATCCGATCTGGATCGTCGGCAACCTGGCGGTCGGGCTCGTCCTGCTGGCCGCCTCGGTCTTCATGAGCCTCGACACGCTGCGCGAGCGGGTGCAGACCGGGGCCTCGCGGCGGGCCGGTCGCTACGGGACGAGCGCGGTCCTCGGCGCCGTCTTCTCGATCGCGATCCTCGGTTTCGTGGCCTTCCTCTCGGCCCGCCACGCCCACCGCTTCGACGTCAGCGAGTCGCAGGTCCACACCCTCTCCGAGCAGACGAAGGGCCTGCTCGCGAAGCTCGACCAGGACGTCGCGATCACCGCCTTCTTCGCCGAGAGCGAGGCGCCCCCGGTCCGCGACCTGCTCGATCGCTACGCCTTCGAGAATCGAGAGCGGGTCGAGCTGACGTTCGTCGAGCCCAACGATGCGCCGGGCATGATCGAGGAGCTCGGCCTCGGGACCGAGGACCTCGCGCGCGGCGTCGTCCGCATCGCGCTGGCCTCGGGCGAGGCCACGACCTTGACCGAGTTCACCGAGTCCGCCGTCACGAACGCGCTCCAGAAGCTCGTGAAGAGCAAGGACAAGACGATCTACTTCCTGACGGGCCACAACGAGCGGACGATCGAGCCCGGCCCCGACGATCAGGCGGAGCCGCCGATGCCGGGCCATCCGCCGGCGCCGAAGAGCGCCCACGCGACGGGCCCCGACAGCTTCGGGCGCGCGGCCGATGCGCTGGTCAACGAGACCTACGAGGTCGCGAGTCTCCTGCTCGCGACCCAGTCGGACGTCCCAGAGGATGCGGCGGCCGTCGTGATCGCCGGACCGACGCGCCCCTTCCTCGACGGCGAGCTCGCGGCGCTCGCGCGGTACGTCGAGCGGGGCGGCGCGCTCTTCGTCGCCGTCGATCCCCGCGCGCAGACCAACGTCTACCCGCTCCTGCAGGGGCTTCGGCGTCGTCCTCGGCGACGACGTCGTCGTCGATCGGGCGCTCGCGATCTTCGGTCAGGCGACGACCCCGCTCGCCCAGGAATACGACGGGACCCACGAGATCACCCGCGTCCTGCGCGAGCCCACGCTCTTCCCGATGGTCCGCAGCGTCGAGCTCGAACCCGCCTCGGCCGCGGACTTCACGGTCCTCGTCCGCACGAGCCGGGACTCGTGGGCGGAGCGCGATCTCGATGCCTGGCGCGAGAGCGGCCGCGCCGAGCTCGGTGAGAACGACCTGCTCGGGCCGGTGCCGATCGCGGTCGCGGGCACGCCGAGCAGCGCGAGCGGCGGGGCGGGGACGGACACCGCGGCGGGCGAGAAGAAGCCGGGTCGCCTCGTCGTGTTCGGCGACTCGGATTTCGCGACGAACCAGTACCTCGACGACCTGCGCAATCGCGACCTCTTCGTCAACTCGGTCAACTGGCTCGCCGGCGAGGTCGAGTCGATCACCCTCCGGCCGAACGTGTCCCGGGCCTCCTCCTTCGAGATGTCCCAGGACCAGTTCCGCTTCCTGCAGTTCCTCTCGCTGCTCGTCGTGCCCGAGGCGATCGCGGTCGTGGGCGTGCTCGTCTGGTGGTCGCGCCGGAAGGCACAGGGTTAGGGGTCTGCGATGAATCCGAGGACGACGGGTCTGCTCGCCCTCGTGGCGCTCGTGCTCGGGGCCTTCGTCTATTTCTACGAGATCGAAGGGGAGACGGGGCGGGAGACGGAGCGCGAAGCCGAGAAGCAGATCTTCGCCGGCCTCGAAGCGGACTCGATCGAGTCGCTCGAGCTGACGACGTCCGACGGGATCACCGCGCGCTTCGAGCGCCGGGAGGGCGATTGGCGCGTCGTCTCGCCGATCGAGGGCGCGGGCGACGCGACGGCTCTCGACGCGATCACGAGCGCGCTCGCGGGACTCGCGCGCGCGGGCTCCGTCGCGTCGGCGCCCGGGGATCTCGCCCAGTTCGGTCTCGGGGACGCGGCCCGGATCGTGCGATTCGAGGCGAAGGGTGCGAGCCACGCGCTCGCAGTCGGACGCCCGACGCCCGTCGGCGGCAACGTCTACGTCCGCGCCGACGAGGCGGACGAGGTCGCCTACGTCGAGAGCTATCGCCTGAACGCGCTCAAGCACGGCCTCACCGAGCTGCGCGATCGCCGCATCGTGCGCCTCGCGCCCGAGGCCCTCGCCAGGCTCGTGATCGCCTGGCCCGAGGCCGAGTCGACGACGGCGGTCGAGCTCGAGCGCGACGCGAGCGAGGTCTGGCAGATCCGGAGGCCGATCGCGGCGCGGGCGGATCAGCAGACGGTGCGCGAGCTGATCTCGAATCTCGAGTATCTGCAGGCGACGGGCTTCCTCGACGAGCGGACGGTGGCGGTCGAGGCGGCGCTGAAGGAGACGGCCCTCGAGCTGCGCCTCACGGAGCGTGGGGCGGAGGATTCGCGCGCAGAGGGCGCCGCGGAGGCGAGCGGCTCGGGGGCTCCGCAGGCGTCGGACGAAGAGGCGACGCGCTCGATCCGGATCGCCGGCCTCGAGGGGGGATCCCGGATCGTCGAGAGCGAGGGGCGCCTGTATCGCCTCGCGCCCGAGCGCCTCGAGGATTTCGTGCGCGAGCGCGACGCCTATCGCGACCGGCAGCTCGTCGATCTCGCCCCGGGCGCTCTCGAGCGGATCGAGCTCGCGTTCGCGGGCGGCGACCCGATCGTGCTCCGCCGCGGCGACGCGGGTTGGTCGGGCGAAGGGCGCGAGATCGAGCCCGATGCGGTGTCGTCCCTCGCCGACACGCTCGCGACGCTCCGAGCGGAGCAGATCGTGGCGGACGAGATGGGCGCGGCGGAGCTCGCGAGCATCGGGCTCGAGCCGGTGGCGGCTCGGTTCCTTCTGAAGTCCGCGGACGAATCGGGCGCGGCGATCGGAATCGAGCTCGGGCGCCTCGATCCGGCGCGCGGGCTCTTCGCCCGGCGCACGGGGGAGTCGGTCGTCTACGCGCTCGCGGCCTCGCTCGCGGAGGCGCTGCCCCTCGACCTCGCGACCTTCGACGAGCGCTATGGCCGCCGGCCCGAGCCCGAGCCCGAAGCCGAAGCCGAAGCCGAGGCCGAGCCCTCGGCCGGGTCCGCGTCGGGGTCGAGCGCAGCGGGCGAGGCGTGCGAAGCGGATTAGGCGGCGATCCCGCGCGCCGAGGCCGCCGGCTCAACGGCTCCCGCGCCGCTGGATCCGCTCGATCAACGCCTCGTGGAGCGACCCGTTGGTCGCCACGAGCTCGCGGCCGGAGGGATCGACGGGGCCGCCCCGCTCGTCGCTGACGCGGCCCCCGGCCTCCTCGACGAGCAGGATGCCCGCGGCGACGTCCCAGGCGTGGAGCTTGCGCTCCCAGTAGCCGTCGACGCGACCGGCGGCGACATAACACAGGTCGAGCGCCGCGCTGCCGTCGCGCCGGATGCCCCGCGCCGACTTCACGACCGCGGCGAAGGCCTCGAGATTGTCGTCGTCGCTCGTGTGGACGTCGTACGGAAAGCCCGTCGCGAAGAGGCCGCGCCCGAACTGCGTCTCCCGCGAGACCGCGAGCCGGCGCGAGCCGAGCCACGCCCCGCACCCGCGCACCGTTTCGAAGCGCTCGTCGAGGAGCGGGTCGTAGACGACGCCGAGCGTGCGCTCCCCCGCGCGCTCGACGCCGATCGAGACGCAGAAGCGCGGGAAGCCGTGGGCGAAGTTCGTGGTGCCGTCGAGGGGATCGATCACCCAGCGGAACAGGGCGCCCTCCGCCGCGCCGACGCCCCCTTCTTCGGCGAGGATCGCGTCGGCGGGGAAGGTCGCGCGGATCGCCTCGACGATCAGGGCCTCGCAGGCGCGGTCGACCTCGGTCACGAGATCGATCGAGGCGCTCTTCGACGCGATCGCCAGCACGGTCTCGTAGCGCTCGCGCTGGACGGCGCCCGCGCGGAGCGCGACCTCGCGGGCCAGGAAGAGACGTTGGGCGACGGCGCGGTCGGTCGAGACGAGGGTCATCGGGCGCTCTTCTCCTTTTCGTTCCGGCTCTCGGACGGTTCGGCTTACGGTCCGTGCGCGGCCGCTCGATCGGGCCGCTCGGCCGGCCCCTCAGCGCGCCGGGAGGCGGAAGAGGCGGCGGGCGTTGTGGGTGGTCGCCTGGGCGAGCGCCTCGGCGGAGACGCCGTGGAGCCCGGCCAGGGCTTCGCCGACGACCCCGACCCAGGCGGGCTCGTTGCGCCGGCCGCGGTGGCCCTCGGGCGCGAGGAAGGGCGCGTCGGTCTCGACGAGCAGCCGATCGAGGGGGATCGCGCGGGCGACCTCGCGCAGCTCGCGGCTGTTCTTGAACGTGACGATGCCGGAGAACGAGACGCAGAAGCCCTCGTCGAGGGCGCGAAGCGCGAAGGCGCGGGAGCCGGTGTAGCAATGGAGCACGCCCTCGAGACGGCGCTCGCCCTCGGCGATCCAGATCTCGAGCAGCTCGTCGTAGGCGCTCTCGTCGTCGCTGCGCACGTGGATCGAGACCGGCAGGTCGAGCTCCCGGGCGAGGGCGACCTGCTCGGCGAAGACGCGGCGCTGGGTCGTGCGGTCCGAGTTCATGTAGTGGTAGTCGAGGCCGCACTCGCCGACGGCGACGACCCGCGCGTGGCCGAGCCAGCCCCGTAGCCGACGCCGCTCCTCGTCGCCGTAGCGATCCGCTTCGTGGGGATGGACGCCGACGGTCGCGAAGATGCGCGAGTCGCTCTCGGCGAGCGCGATCGCCTCGGCGTTGCCGTCGACGCCGTAGCCCGAGCCGATCGTGACGAGGGTCTCGACGCCGGCGGCGAAGGCGCGCTCGAGGACCGCGGCGCGGTCCGGATCGAAGCGGTCGGCGGTGACGTGGCAATGGCTGTCGAGCCACATCAGGCGCGGCTCTTCCCGACGGCGTCCCCGGCGACGTCGCGCAGGCCGAAGAGCAACCGCTCGGCCACCATCTGGGGATTCGCGTTGCGCTGCACGAGGTCGCGACGCAGCTGGAGCAGGCTCTTGTGGGCGTCGAGCTCGCGTGGGCCGGGGCGCTCGCCGCGCAGGACGCGGGCGGTGACCCGCTCGCGCAGCCAGGCGCCGGAGACGTCGATCAGGAGCGCCACGGACTCCGCCGCCTCGGCGCGGGCGCCGCGATAGGTCTCGGCCGCGTCGAGGATCTGCCCCGGCGAGCGGCCGCGCAGGTCGTCGAGCAGGGCCACGATCCCGGCCGTCTCCGCGGGCATCGCGGGATCGCGCAGCGCGACCTCCGGCTCGGCGGGAAAGCGCACCCGCACGCAGCGCGAGCGGATCGTCGCGACGAGCGCCGACGCCCGGGCGGCGACCAGCACGAGGGTCGTACGCGGCGGCGGCTCCTCGAGGATCCGAAGCAGCGCGTTCTGCGCCGACGTGCTCATCGATTCTGCGCCCTCGACGATCGCCGCCCGCCGTCCCGACTCGAAGCCGCGCAGGCGCAGCGCGCTCTGCAGGTCGCGGATCTGGCCGATCTTGATGCGCGTATCGTCGTGGCCGCGGGCGACCCAGAAGAGGGCGGGATGGTCGCCGACGTGGCGATAGGTCGGGCCGCGCTTGCCGTCGCCGTCGAGGGCGATCGGTGGCGCGCCCACGGACGCGTCGTCGGCGCCCGTCGCCGCTGCGCCGATGCGCGAGCTGTGGCAGGCGTGGCAGGTCTCGCACGCCCGGCCGCGGCCCGCTTCGCAGACGAGTGCCCGGGCGAAGGCGAGCGCCGCCGCGGTCGTCGAAGCGGGGGCCCCCGTCAGGAGATAGCCCGAGTGGACGCGATCGTTCGGGATCGCGCGGGCGAGGATCTCGGCGGGGTCGGCCGCGTCGGGCCGGTCAGGGACGAGGGACATGGCCCGCGAGTCTAGCCGGGCTGCGTGTGAGCCGTCACAGCGGCGCAGAGATTCCCGCAACCCGTTCCGCCGTCACTCGAATCCGCGAATTCCCGCTCAAGAACCCCGGGCCTCGGGTCGATCAGCAGGACAACGGCAATCTCAACGGACGCGGGGGTTCACATGGCGATCAGCGGATTCGGTCGGGGCAAGTCGGGGAGCGAGTCGGGGTCCGGAACGATGACGAGCAGCTCGACCGGCGCCGCGTTCGGCAACCTGACGGCCTTCATCGACCAGGGCTCCGAGTTCGAGGGCAAGCTCTCGTTCCGCGACACCGTCCGCATCGATGGCACCTTCACCGGCGAGATCTCGAGCGAGAACACCCTGATCGTCGGTGAATCGGGCAAGATCCACGCGACCATCAAGTCGGTCTGCGTGATGGTCTCGGGCCTCGTCGACGGCGACATCCAGGCGAGCAGCCAGATCGTGCTCCACAAGTCGGCCGTCGTGAACGGCGACCTCGTGGCACCGACCATCGTGATGGAAGAGGGCGCCCAGCTCAACGGCAGCGTCCGCATGGGCCGCGCCGCCGCGAACGCCCACTCGGGCGCCGCCAAGGGCCAGGCGACGCCGAATCCCGCCGACAAGAACGGGGTCGGGAGCGCGAACGCGAACGGCGCGCCGAGCCACAAGCCGTCCTGAGCTTCGATGATTTTTGGGGGGCCGGCCCCGTTCTCCGTGTACAGCACGCGGGGGGCGGGGCCACTCTCGTTTCTGGAGCCGATCCGCTTCCGGCGTTCGTCGCGCGAGGCACAGCCCTCGGATCCCGGTCCTCAGCGCTCGGCTCTCAGCTCTCGGAGACGACGACCGCCTGGATGCCCGGCAGCGCGCGCTTGAGCGGCTCCTCGATGCCGACCCGCAGCGTCGCGAGCTGCGCCGGACAGGTCGCACAGGCGCCCTGGAGCGCGATGCGCACCGTCCCGTCGTGATCGATCCCGACCAGCTCGACGTTGCCGCCATCGGCGACGAGCGCCGGTCGGATCCGATCGAGCCACGCTTCCACGCTCTCCCGCTTCGGCGGGAGGTGATCCCAGGACATCGCCATGGGCGGACTGTTCGGCGCAACCCCGCGCCAGATTGAATCGCGCCGTCGGAAATCCGGAGAAACGAGGCTCAGAAGTCGCGGGAGATGGTCTCGCCGAGCCCGCGGATCTCGGCCGACCCTTCCGTCAGCCAGACGAGCTCGGCGCGGCCGTCGTCGTCGAGATCGAGGGTCGCCACGAGCTCCGAATCGACCCCGGCTTCGGGGAGCCCGGCGCTCCAGGCGAGCCCGAGGCCGACGATCGTGGCCTCCGCGAAGCCGACGGCGAGGAGCCCGTCGTCGGCGCGGGTGATGAGATCGTCGCGGCCATCGCCGTCGAGGTCGGCCACGGCGACGATCCGGTAGCCCGCCGGCAGCAGGGCGCCCGTTGCGAGGGCCGGCAGGCGGCCTTCGGGACGCGCGAGCTCGAGGGCCCCGTCCTCGCTCTGCCAGAGCAGCTCGGCCCGGCCGTCGCCGTCGAAATCGCCGCTGCCGACGAGGCGGGTCGCGTCGGCCTGATCCGCCGCCCGGGCCGCGCGGGGCTCGGCGTTCGCGTCGGAGCGGAACGAGGCCGCGCCCGACTCATCGTCCGCCACGACCCAATCGCGCACGCCATCGGCATCGAGATCCACGAGGGTGACGAAGCGCTCGCTCGCGACCAGCCGGATCGTCGGGACGAGATTCGAGGCCGGCCCGTCGCTCGCCGCGAGGGTCGAACCCTCCGACACGAAGAGCTGACCGCTCGCATCCTGCCAGACGACGTCGCGCCAGCCTTCGGTCTCGCCTTCGGCTGTCGCAATCGGATCGAGCTCCGTCGGGACTTCACCGGAGAGCCACGGAGCGAGCCAGGCCCGCGCCGCCGCCGAGAGCCCGGCCAGCGTCCCCTTCAGCTCGGCCGTCAGGAGCCGCGTCCGCAGCGTCGACGTCAACACCGTCGTGTCGACGGGCGCGTCGGGCGTCGTGTCGGGATCGGGGTCGGTCGTCGGAGTCGGATCGCCCGTCGGCGTCGGATCCGTCGACGTCGGATCGTCGGTGCCGGCGACCGGGGTGGGATCGGGCGTCGGATCAGGTGTCGGATCAGGCGTGGGATCAGGTGTCGGATCCGGTGTCGGGTCCGGCACGCCCCCACCGACCGGCGGGAGCCCGGCGCCGCCATCGTTGCCGGAGGACGCGGTCGGGTCGGCATGAAAACGGATCGGGACCGAGGGCGGCGAGGTCGAGCTCGTCTGGTCGTCGACACCGATCGCCGCGACGAGGATGCGGACGACGTCTCCGGGCGCGCCCTGCACGAGCATCCGGGAATCGTCGACGACCGAATCGAATTGGAAGAACCGGCCATTGCGCGAGAGGAAGACCATGTAGCCCGTCACGACACCCTGGGACGGCTCCCAGGCGATCAGCGCCTCGGTCTGGCCCGGCGGCAGGTCGACCGGTTCCGTCGCGACGGGCGTGCCCCCGCCGTCGGGCGTTCCCGCTCCACCGTCCGACCCGCCCCCCGAGCCGCCGCCGCAGGCGGCGAGCGCGAGGCCGAGCAGGGCGCAGGCCACGAGCCGCCCGCCCGCTGCAAAGCTGCGCACCCAGCCGCCGAAGCGGCGCCGAGCGGGCGCAGAGCTGTCCAGGGTCGGTCGAGTCATTCCCACAGGCCCCCCTCGTGGCCCATTCGAATGCTTCCGGAGCTTGAGTCTTGGCCGGGGTTCGCCGCGCGAACGTTCGAGCCCCGTTCTTTCAACTGTCGGTAAACTGCGACTTGCGTGAAGTGATCTTTATCACAGGTCGACTCGATTCACGCGGCTCTGCTCGACCCGATGGCTGGCTTCGAAGCCTCCGCTTCCCGGGTGGTCGAGGGCGGCGTCCGATTGAGCTCGGCCGAACGGCGGATTAGGCTAGGCGTGGCCATGGCTCCCATCAAGATCACTCTTCGATTGTTCGGCTCCCTCCGTGACGCGCTCGGCGAAGCGAGCCGCGTCGTCGAGCTCGACGACGGCGCGCGGGTCGCCGACCTGCGCAGCTGGCTGGCGATGCGTTCGCCCCTCGTCGATCAGCTCGGTGGTCGGCTCGCGGCGTCGGTGAACCTCGAGATCGCCGAGGCCGGGCGCGTCCTGCGCGACGGGGACGAGGTCGCCTTCCTGCCGCCGGTGGGCGGCGGCGACGGCGCCGTCAAGCGCTGCACGATCAGCGAGCGCGCGCTCGACGAGGCCGAGGTCGCGCGCCGGGTCGAGGGGCCCGATGCCGGCGGCGTGGTGTCTTTCGTCGGGCGCGTGCGCAATCACGCCCGGGGCCACGTGATCGAGCATCTCGTCTACGAGGCCTATCCCGAGATGGCCGAGCGCGAGATGGAGAAGATCGCCGACGAGGCCGCCGGGCAGTGGCCCGGGACCCGGGTCGCGATCGCCCATCGGGTCGGTCGCCTCGAGATCGGCGACGCGGCGGTCGTCGTCGTCGCGGCTTCGGCCCATCGCGATGCCGCCTTCCTCGCTTGTCGCCATGCGATCGACACGCTCAAGGTCCGGGTGCCGATCTGGAAGCGCGAGGTCGCGACCGACGGCGCCTACTGGGTCGACGACCACGCCTGATGCCCCACCCCCCGATGCCCCGGCGCGATCGGCTCGGGCGACGCCGTCCGCCTGCCACCGTCCGCGCGAGCCCCTGGAGTCCGCTTCCGTGAGCCATCCCCACGAGCCCAAACCGTCGCATCCCGCCCACCACCATCGCGAGGCCGCGCCCGAGGACGTGGCGACGGCGATCGTGACGGTGAGCGATACGCGAACGCTCGAGACCGATACGGGCGGGCTGCTGGTCGCCGAGCTGCTCGCGTCGGCGGGGCAGACCGTCTCCGGTCGGCGCATCGTTCCGGACGAGCCCGCGGCGATCCGTGCGGCCTTCGACGAGGCGCTCGCCGATCCGCGTGCCCGGGCCGTCGTCTTCACCGGGGGGACCGGCATCGCCCCCCGCGACGTGACCCCCGATACCCTCGAGCCGTGCCTCGATCGGGTGATCCCGGGCTTCGGCGAGCTCTTCCGGATGCTCTCCTACGAGGACATCGGCTCGGCGGCCCTGCTCTCCCGGGCGCTCGCGGGGCTCAAGGGGGGGAAGGTCGTCTTCGTGATTCCCGGCTCGCGGGGGGCCGTCCGCCTCGCGATGGAGAAGCTGATCCTCCCCGAGCTGGGCCACCTCGCCGGCGAGGCGCGCAAGACGCGCTGAGCGGCCGCCGACATCAAGCCGGCTCCGCAGGGCGCCGACAAGGCCGCCATGCCGCCCAACCGCCAGGCCCCGCCGCCCCAACGCTCCCGGCCGTGGACGCGGGCGGTCTCCGCGCTCGCTTTCGCGGCCACGGAGATGGGCGCGCTGCTGGGCGGCCTCGCCGCCGCCCGCGCCGACGACATCCGCTTCTGGATCGACGAGAAGGGCGTGACCCATCTCTCCGACGATGCGGCCGCGGCGCCCCCCGATGCGCTTTCGGCGGAGTCGGAGGGGCTCGAGTCGCTGCGCTCGGCCTGGGACGACGGGGTCGTCGGACCGCCGGTCGTCGCCGTATCGGGTCAATCCGGGGGCGACGCCGATCGCGTGGCGCGTCTCCTGCGCGGCGCGCTCGGGGACATCGAGCGCGGCGAGCACGCGCGGGCGAGCGCGACGCTGCGCGGCGTGCTCCGGCTCGAGCCGCGCAACGCCCCGGCCCACTGGTATCTCGCGCAGCTCGCGCGCTCCCGCGGTCGCTTCGATGCGGCCGAAAAGCATCTGAAGCTCTTCCTCGACTCCGCGGGTCCGCCGCTCGAGCGCTGGCGCGCCGAGGCCCGCAGCCGGCTCGCGGCGATCGCCGACGAGCGCAAGCTCGCCGATCCAGGGCGACTCTCGGGGGCGCTCCAGCTGAAGACGATCCCGACGCGGCATTTCCGGCTGCAGGTCGACGCGAAGCTCGGCGCCGTCTCGGCGGACTACGCCGCGCGCGTGCTCTCGTTCCTCGACGCCGCGCGCACCGAGGTCTCCGCCTCGATCGGCGTCGAGCCCCTCGAGCCCCTCGGTGTCGTGCTCTACGGCCGTGCCGCCTACGTCCGCGAGCACGCCCACCGATTCACCTTCCAGACCGTCGGCTTCTTCGACGGCCGCATCCACGTCGCCTCGCCGGCGCATCCCTCCGAGACGCTGCGGGGCGTCCTCTTCCACGAGTACACCCACGCCGTCTTCCGCGAGCACACCGGCGGCGATCGCCCCTACTGGCTCAACGAAGGCCTCGCCGAGCAGATCGAGCGCCGCTCGCGCGGGCTCTCGGTCTCGACGCGCAGCGAGCGCTCGGCGCTGCGCGCGAACCTCGAGACCGGAAGCTGGATCCCGCTGCGCTCGATCGCGGAGAGCTTCTCGGGGCTGCGCGATGCGCGCGCGCGGGACGCCTATCTCCAGTCCGTCGTGACCGTCGGTTACATCGAGTCGCAGACCGAGGTGGCGGCCCGCCGTCGCCTGCTCGAGCGCCTGGGTGAGGGGCTCTCGATCGATCAGGCGCTCCACGAGGCGATGGGCATGGACACGGACGGGCTCGACCGGGCGGTGCAGCAGGCGATCCGGAGCGAGTTCCCGGAATGGACCCGGACGGGGGCCGAGCCGCTCGCTTCTCAGCCGCTCAGTCGGCGCTGAACCGCTCGAAGCGCACGCGATCCCCGACCTGCCAGCCGCTCGCCGCCGCATGGCCCGCCGGCACCTCGAGCACCGCATCCGAGAGCGAGCGCGGCCGGATCGTCGGGCCGTTGCCCCCGCGCTCGAACGGGACCTGGGGATGGATCTCGACGATGCGACCCTCGCGCAGGAACACGATGTCGATCGGGAAGCGCATGCCCTTCATCCAGAAGGCGAAGAAGCCGGGCTTCGCGTAGGGAAAGTACATGCCGGTGCCGAAGGCGAGAGCGTCGCGCTCGCCGAGGCCCTTCTGCTGCTCGGCCGGGGAGTCGGCGATCTCGACGGGGATCGTCTTGCCGCGGATCTCGACCTGCCCTTCGATCGCGGATCCGGCGCGCGCGCCCGCGCGTGCGGCTGCCGGGTCCTGCGCGCTCGCGCCGTCCCGACAGGCGATGAAGCCGAGGAGCAGGACGGCGGCGAGGGCGGAGTGGGTCGAGAGGGTCGCGAGCGCCGCCCAGCGCGAGCCCGTCGTGCTCGCGCCGGCGCAGTCGGAAGCCATGCCTTCGGCCCGCGCCGTCATCCTGCCCCCGGCCCGTAGTATTCGAAGTCGACGAGGTTCTCTTCCATGTAGCGGCGCAGCCGCTTCACGAGCTTCGCCTCGAGCTGACGGACGCGTTCGCGCGTCACCGCGAATCGTTCGCCGAGCTCCGCGAGCGTCAGCGGCTCCTCGGCGAGGATCCGCTCGCGCAGGATCTGCAGGTCTCGCTCGTCGAGGGTCTCGGAGAAGGCCTCGATCTTCTGCAGGAAGACGGTCCGCAGCTCGCTCGCGCCGACCGACGCCTCGGAGCTGATTCCCGGCGACGCCATGCGATCGCCGAAGGTCGCCCCGTCGGCTTCGTCGGCGCGCAGCGGGGCGTCGAAGGAGACGTCCGGGCGCGAGAGCCGCGCCTCCATGTCGGTGACGTCCTCTTCCGTCACGTCGAGGCGCTCGGCGAGCAGACGCGGCTCGGCCTCGTAGCCGAGGCGCTCGAGCTCGCGCTTCTCCTTGTTCAGCCGGAAGAAGAGCTTGCGCGACGCGCGTGTCGTCCCGAGCCGCACGCTGCGCATGTTGTCGAGGATGTATTTCAGGACGTAGGCGCGGATCCAGTAGACGGCGTACGACGAGAGCTTGACGCCCTGGTACGGATCGAAGCGCTGCACCGCCTCCATCAGGCCGACGTTGCCCTCCTGGACGAGGTCGAGGGTATTGGTCCAGGCCCGGCGGTACTCCATCGCGATCTTCACGACGAGGCGCAGGTTCGCGACGACGAGCGCCTTCGCGGCCTCGACGTCGCCTTCCTCGACCCAGCGCACGGCGAGCGCGTGCTCCTCCTCGCGCGAGATCGGCGCGTGGTGGCGCAGCTGCGACATGTAGGCGGAGAGGGCATTGGTATGGGCGAGGCCGGTCGAGCGCTCGGCCGCGAGCGGCGTCGGGGCGGGGCGGGCGGGGGCGAGCCCGCGCGGGCTCGGATCGCAGAGGGCCGACGTCGTCGACGAGCCCGTCGTCCTCGAAGCCGGGGTCGGCTTCGTCCGGATCCAGCGCGGCGAGCGCCCCCTCGGCGTCGAGATCGAGGTCCAGGGCCGCGTCGTCACCGCCCTCCGCCGCGAGCTCGTCGACGAGCTCCGATTCGACCTCCGTCGCGAGCGGAGCCACGAGGTCCTGATCCAGGTCCGCATCGCGCCCCGGATCGAGATCGAGCGCGGCTTCGTCGTCGATTCGGATGGCGGAGGTCTCGATTTCCGGTCCTTCGATCGGCGGCTTCGCCGCGACGTCCGCATCCGACCGGCGATTGCGCGGCCTGCGGGAATCCTTCGCCGATTGGTCGTGGCTGGAATCCATGATGGCGTGGCGCGCGACGATAGCAGAGCGCGTCGCGCGGCCCGGCGGGCGCCGGATCGCCCGCGGTTCGGTCCCCGCGGTCCGGGACCGAGGGGTCGTCGGGCGCGGGCGGTCGTCGATCCGGGACCCGAAATGGAAACCGCGCGCCGGGCAGGATCGCCTGGCGCGCGGCTTCGTCGATCTCGACTCGACTATTTCTTGAGCGAGCGGATGAACGCGATCACGTTGGCCATGTCGGTGTCGTTCAGGACGACCGGGGCCATCATCGCGTTGCCGCCGAAGGCGAGAGCGCCCTTCGACACGACGTTCTTGAGATCGGCGTCCGTACCGGGCTTGCCGTCCTTGTCCGTGTCGAACTTGAAGTCGCCGACGGTGAAGTCGCGGGGCGCCGGCTGACCGGCCGCCGCGAGCGCCTTGCCCGTCGGACCGTCGCCCTTGCCGCCTTCGCCGTGGCAGGACACGCAGAGCTCCATGAACTTCGCCTTGCCGGCGGCGACGTCCGCGGCGATGGCAGCGCTCGGGATCGAGAGCGCGGCGAGCATCAGAATGGACGGGACGAGTCGGGACATGGGGATCTCCTGTTTTTCGAGCTCTCGCTCATTGCTCGAGCGCCTGCTCGAGCTGTCGAGCTGCGATGCGCGCTCGGTTCCACCGCTCGTGCCTCGCTCGGCGAGGCCGCGTCGGTGGCGAATGATTGGTCGACGCGGCGCAGAGAATGGTTCCGGTTTTCCGGGTCGTCGAGGGGTGCAACGGATGGTTGCGCGAATGCGCGCGCGCACGAGCGGCGCGGCCGCGTCCTCCGCCATTTCCGGTGTTCGCTCGGCCGCGTCCGGTGTTCGCCGGTCCGTCTTCTAGCGCGATCGGCTCCGCACCCATTCCGTCATCAGGCGGACCCCGACGCCGGTCCCGCCGCCGATGTGGAGCGGCGTCTGGCTCGACGTCATGCCGGAGCCCGCGATGTCGAGGTGGACCAGCGTCGGTGTTCACGATCTCGATCGTCTGGCCCGAGGCGCTGCGGATGATGTCGCTCGGTCGATAGGCGTTCGCGCTCGGCATGTTCTCCGCCGCCGCGAGCACGCCGACCACGCGGATCGGGAGCTCGAGCAGCGCGATGGCCCGCATCGCGCCGAGCACCGCGGCGGCGCCCGACATGTCGTGCTTCATGTCCGGCATGCCGGTCGCGGTCTTGAGGGAGAGACCGCCGGAATCGAAGGTGATGCCCTTGCCGACGAGGGCGAGCGTCTCGGTCCTGGCGCCCCGGCCCTTCGCGCCGGATTTCGCGCCGCGGCTCCGGGGCTCGTGCTCGAGGATGATCATGCGCGGCGGATGCGCGCTGCCCTGGCCGACGGCGAGGATCGCCCCCATGCCGAGTCGCGTCATCGCGGGGACGTCGAGGACCCGACAGCGCAGCCCGACCTCCCGGGCGATGCGCCGGGCCTCGCGGGCCAGGGAGTCCGGGTAGATCACGTTCGGCGGCTCGTTCGAGAGATCCCGGGCGACCGCCTGGCACTCCGCGACGAGGGCCGCCTCGGTCACCTTCCGCCGCAGCGTCGGGAGCGAGCGCGGCGGCCGCACGTGGACGAGGTCGAGGCGCGGGGCGGCCTTCGACCGGCGAGGCTTGCGGGCGCCGCCCTTCGCGTCGCCGTTCTTGCCCGAGAGATAGCGGTCGAAGCGGTAGGCGCCGAGCAGGGCGCCTTCGGCGATCAGCGCGGTTGCGCGCTCGCCGGCGAGCTCGGAGATCGGCGGGATCACGAGGGCGATGCGGTGGGTGCTCGAGCGTTTGAACTCGCGGCCGACGTGGCCCCCGAGCTCGCGGAGCGCCGCGTCGTCGAGGGAGGCGGCCTCCCCGAGCCCGAGCAGGATGCAGCGCACCCAGTCGCCGCCCCGCGGCCCGTAGACGACCAGTCGATCGCCGGCGTTGGCCTTGAAGTCGCCGCTGGCCAGCGCGTCGGTCAGACGACCGGCCAGGCGCCGATCGAGACTCGCGAGCCCTCGAGGCAGGTCGCGGGGCGTTTCTCCGCGTCGGAGGCACGGAAGGATCACGGTTTCGGCTCGAATCGTGTCGATCCCGCCGCTTTCGAGCTGCACTCGCATGGTCATGAAACTGCTTCTCCCCTAGATTCCGCGGCACCGACGATCCCGTCGTGGTGTCACGGTGCCGACTCGCGCAACCGCTCGCCCGCGAAGGATCGTGTGACCGCCGGTTTGCGGTCGAGGCTCGCCGTGGGGGCGGCGGGTCATCATCGGACCATCGTGATCGACATCACCCATCCAAGCCACTCCGCGCCCATCATCGACGCATGAGGCGGGGCGGCCGTGAAGACGGCGATGACGAACACGACTTCCTGCGCACCGCCCGAGGCGTCACGCAGGACAGGAACGATCAGACAGAGTCCTCGTGGATCCTTCCACAGGGACTCGATCAGACAGAGTCCTCGTGGATCCTTCCACAGGGACTCGATCAGACAGAGTCCTCGTGGATCCTTCCACGAGGACTCGATAAAAGGGCGAAGGGGGGAACGCCGTGAGCTTCGACTTGGTCGACCTGATCCTGCAGGCAGGTCTCATCGTCAAGCTCGTCCTCTTGGTGCTGCTCGGATTCTCCATCGCCTCGATCACGATCATCGTGAGCAAGTGGACGGAGCTTCGCAACGCGGACCAGGATAGCGAGGCCTTTCTCGAGGTCTATCGACGAGAGGGATTCAGTCAGGTCTACGACGCGGCCCGCCATCTGGACCGCAGCCCGCTGGCCGTCGTGTTCCTGACGGCGGGGGAGGAGCTCCAGGCCGCCCGCGATCGGAACGCCTCGGACCAGCGTCGCGAGAAGCTCCGGACCCAGCTCTCCCGCTCGATCGTCTGGGAGGCTGCGGCCCAGGGACGCAAGCTCGAGCGCGGCATGTCGGTGCTCGCGACGACCGGGAGCTCGACGCCCTTCATCGGGCTGTTCGGGACGGTGGTCGGCATCATCGCCGCCTTCCAGAGCATCGGCGAGGCGGGGCAGGCCTCGCTGGCCGTCGTCGGCCCCGGCATCGCCGAGGCGCTGGTCGCGACCGCCGTCGGCCTGGTCACGGCCATCCCCGCGACGATCGCCTACAACGCCTTCGGCACCCGCATCGACGGGGTCCTCGGCATGCTCGAGCGCTTCTGTACCCAGTTCCAGGAAGACCTCGATCGCATGCTCCAGACGCAATCGGCCCACGGCTCTCAAGCGAGCCACGGCTCCCAATCAAACCACGGCCCCGCGCATCCGGTCGCCTCCGCGCACGCCGACGGCGAGCGCGCGGCGCGCCGCGAATAACGGGAGAGACCGATCATGGCGGTTTCCCTGTCGAGAGGTGGCCGCGGACGTCGTGGCAACGGCGAGATCAACGTCACGCCCTTCGTCGACGTCGTGCTCGTGCTGTTGATCATCTTCATGGTGACGGCGCCGCTGATGCTCCAGGGCATGGACGTGAACCTGCCCGAGACGACGACCCAGCCGATCCAGATGACGAACGCGCCGCTCGTGCTGACCGTGACCAAGGAAGGTCAGTATTCGATCGCGAAGCAGGTCATCCCCGATGCGGAGCTCGAGACCAAGCTCGAAGCGCTCTTCGAGTCGCGCGGCGAGAAGGAGCTCTTCCTGCGCGCCGACGAGGCGGCTCCCTACGGCGTCGTCGTCCAGGCGATGGCGGCCGCGCGACGCGCCGGCGCGACGCGGCTCGGCATCGTGACCGAGGAAGAGCGGCGTTGAGGGCCGGCTCGCTCGGCTGGCACGACGAGCAGGAGGACGAGGAGCGCCGCCGCGTCCGCAAGGCGGTGTCGATCTCGATCGGCATTCATGTCGCGCTCTTCGTGGCCCTCGTGATCTCGCCGCCCTCGAGCCTCCGGCCCCTGCCCGCGACGATCGCCGTCGAGCTCGTCGCCGGGCCGCAGATCGCGGCGCCGGCGGCCCCCGCGGCGCCGCGGCCGCGCGGGAAGGCCAAGCCGCCGCCCGCGGCCCCCGAGCCTCCGGCTCCCGAGGCCGCCCCCGAGCCGCCCCCGCCGCCGATCGCGAAGGCGCCCGTGCAGGTGCTCCCCGAGAACGCGCCGAAGCCGGACAAGAAGGTCAAGCAGGCGCCGGAGAAGAAGCCGAAGGAAGTCGCCAAGGCGGAGGCCAAGGAGAAGCCCGCCGAGAAGCCGGCCAAAGAGCCCGCGAAGAAGCCCGAGAAGGATCTCAGCTACGAGGACGCGATGAAGTCCCTCGACGAGGAGCTCGGCGAGGACGAGACCGAGGACCTGCTCGCGCGGGCGCCGGCGCGGCCCAACGTGCGGACGGCGGCGGAGTCGAGCGGCGCGGCGCAGTCGCAGGCCGGCGCCCGGCTCAGCCCGGAAGAGGCGGCCTGGGTCGCCGCGACGAGGCGCTTGATCCAGAGCAAATGGGTCACGCCGTCGAATTTCAGCGGTCGGGGTCTGCAGACGGTGATGGAGCTGCGGCTCTCGGCGTCCGGGGCCGTGATCGGCGAGCCGACGGTCGTGCGCACTTCGGGCGATCCGTATTTCGACGACAATGCGGTCAAGGCCGTGATCATGGTTTCGCCGTTGCCCGTGCCCCCGCGGCCGGGCACGACCACGTTCGTATTCAGCTCGGAGGAGTAGGGAGCGACATGTTGCACCGGATTCAGACTTCGTTCGTGACGGGATGGCTGGCGGGTCTGCTGGTGGCGGCGGTCTCGGCGGGCTTTGCCTCGCGCGCCTCCGCCCAGGGACTCGAGAACGAGGCGGGACCGCTCCCGACGCTCGAGATCACACCGGGCAACGTGCGCGCCTTCCGCGCCGCCGTGCCGCAATTCGCCGAGGTCGGGCCGCCGGTCGGGGCGGATCGCGTCGCGGCGCTGCGCACGGAGATCGAGCGCGGCCTCGAGTTCTCGAGCGTGGTGCTCCCGCTGAGCCGCGAGGCGTTCCTCGGGCCGCAGATGAGCGCGCCCCTCGCCCAGGCGACCCTCGACTGCGAGACCTGGAAGCAGAGCGGGGCCGATGCGGTGGTGCAGGGCGAGGTCAAGCGCGCCGAGGCGCGGCTGCGGGCGGACATCCGCGTGTGGGACGTGGCGCGGTGCAAGGAGCAGAAGAAGGGCTTCGTGGTCGGGGACCGCGACGATCTCGCGAAGCTCGGCCGCATGATCGCGGACCAGATCGTCGAGGCCCTGACCGGGACCCGCGGCGTCTCCGCGACCGAGCTCGCCTTCATCTCCGACCGCACCGGCACGCGCGAGCTCTTCGTGATGACCGCCGACGGCCGCAATCAGCGCCCGGCGACGCGGGTCAACTCCCTGAAGATGTTCCCCGAGTGGCTCCCCGACGGCAGCGCGATCCTCTACATCGCCTACTCGAAGGGCCAGCCCGGGCTGTTCCTGACCTCGCGCAGCCCGCTGGTCAAGCCCGGCCCGATCCTGCAAAGCCTCTTCACCGGCCGCCCGGTCTACCGCGGCCGCTTCGATCCGACCGGCCAGGAGCTCGCCGTCGTCTCGAGCGTCGACGGCGCCGCCGAGCTCTTCCTGGTCAAGCGGCAGGGGAGCCAGCCGCGCAGGCTCACGCAGCATCCCTCGATCGACATCACCCCGTCCTGGTCCCCCGACGGGCGCCAGCTCGCCTTCGTGTCCGATCGCAGCGGCAGCCCCCAGCTCTACATCATGAATCGGGACGGCTCGAACCTCCAGCGCCTCACCTTCACCGGCTCCTACAACGCCGCGCCGATCTGGTCCCCCGACGGGCGCTGGATCGCCTACGAGACCCGGGTCCGGGGCCAGTTCGACATCTGGCTGATCGACCCGTCGGGCCAGATCAATTTTCCGGTCATCCAACACCCCAAGAGCGACGAGGGACCGACCTGGTCCCCGGATGGCCGCAAGCTCGCCTTCAGCTCGAGCCGGCGGGGTCGCTACGACATCTACGTGGCGGATTGGAACGGCGAGAACGTGCTGCGTGTCACGGAAGGGGCGGGCAGCAACATTCAGCCGGCCTGGGGGCCGCAGCCGCGGTAGCGCCTGCTAAAGTACGCCGCCCCCAAATGGCCAGCCCGCTCACGGTCGATCCGGAGGTCTGCTGATGTCCGAGCAAGTCAGGGTGACACAGGTCTGTGCAAGGGCGACCGCCGAGGTCGCCGGGACGGGGCAGGGGGATTCGCGAATGAGGGCGGCGCATCGAAATGGGCGGCGACCGGCGCAGATCCGCGGTCTCTCGCTCGGAGCCCTGCTCGCGGCGATCGGACTGGTCGCCCCGGGCTGCGCGACCCAGGGCGATCTGCTTCGGCTCGAGGAGGAGGTGACCGCCCTGAAGCGGACCGGCCGATCCGGCGCCGATCCCTTTGCGCGGATCGCCCAGCTCTCCTCCGACGTCGACGTGCTGCGGCAGGAGGTGCGCGACCTGCAGGGGGAGCTCGAGCTCGCCCGCAAGGAGGCGGCGGACGCGCTCGCGGAGGTCCGCAAGACGCGGACGGCGGTCGCGCAGAGCGCCCGTGCGGGCGCGACCGGGGGCGCGGCGGCCTCGGATTATTCGGCGGGGGCGAGCGAAGCGGGCGGCTCCGCGGCGGGCGATGCGGGCGCGGCGATCGATTCCGGAACGCCCCAGGGCGCGGCCGGGGCTCCCGGTGACGAGGTCGCGAGCTACCAGAAGGCGCTCGATACCTGGCGCAAGGACGACTTCAAGGGCTGCATCGATCAGTTCACCGGATTCCTCCAGGTCTATCCCTCCTCGAGCTATTCCGACGACGCGGCCTACTGGCTGGCGGACTGCACGTTCAGCAACAAGGAATACAAGCGGGCCGTCGTCCGCTTCAATGCCGTCGTGAACGTCTATCCCGACAGCCCGAAGGCGCCCGACGCGCTCTATCGACAGGGGGAATCCCTGCTCAAGCTCGGACCCAAATTCCACGAAGCGGCGCGCACCGTCTTCAAGCGGGTCGAGAAGGAATATCCCGACTCACCGCGAGCCGCGGAGGCGAAGCGCCAGCTCTCGACTCTCGGCCGCGAGCCGGCCTGAACCAGGATCTAGGAAGCGGGCGGCGATACGCGCCCTCCGCACGGAGCAGAGTGTTGAAGAAGCGAGACATGTTGCGGTTCAAGAAGATCCTCGAGGCCCAGCGCGACGAGCTCCTGGGCAACGCCCAGAAGACGATCACGGGCGAGATCCATCTCGACCCCGACGATTTTCCGGACGAGATCGACGCGGCCTCCTCCGAGATGAATCTCGCGTTCCAGGGGCGCCTGCGGGAGCGCGAGCGGGGGCTCATCTCGAAGATCCAGCAGGCGCTGCGCAAGATCGAGGAAGGCGTGTACGGCGAGTGCGAGTCCTGCGGCGAGGAGATCTCGATCAAGCGGATCGAGGCCCGGCCCGTCGCGGAGCTCTGCATCGACTGCAAGGCGGAGCAGGAAGCGCTCGAGCGGCGCAACGCCTGATCCGCTCGCCCCTCGGCTTCAGACGGGCCCGGCCAGCGCGCCGGGTCGAGGGGTCGCGTTTGTCCCTGTCCGCATCTCCGTCGGCCTTCTCGTCGGCATCGACGATCGTGCTCGGGATCGAGAGCTCGTGTGACGAGATGGCGGCGGCCCTCGTGCGCGACGGGCGCGAGATCCTCGCGAGCGTGGTCCACGGCCAGGTCGAGGTCCACTCTCCCTACGGCGGCGTCGTCCCGGAGCTCGCGAGCCGCGACCACGTCCGCGCCGTCTCCGCCGTCGTCGAGGCGGCGCTCAGCGAGGCCGGGATCGGCCTCGAAGCGGTCGATGGCATCGCCGTCACCGCCGGCCCCGGCCTGATCGGCTCGCTGCTCGTCGGCCTCTCCTTCGCCAAGGCCCTGGCCTATGCCCGGGGCCTCCCGCTGGTCGGCGTCCACCATCTCGTGGGCCACCTGATCGCCGCCGAGCTCGCCTCGACCGACGAGCCGCTCACGCCTCCCTACCTCGGGCTCGTCGTCTCCGGCGGCCACACCGCCCTCTACCGGGTCCCCGAAGTCGGTGCCCCCGTCGCCCTCGGCGAGACCCGCGACGACGCCGCGGGCGAAGCCTTCGACAAGGTCGCGAAGCTCCTCGGGCTCGGCTTTCCCGGCGGTCCCGCGATCGCGAGCGCCGCGGAGGCGGGCGATCCGAAGGCGATCCTCCTGCCGCGGCCGATGCGCGGACGCGAGGGCCTCGACTTCTCCTACAGCGGGCTCAAGACGGCGGTCTCTCTCGCGGTCGAGCGCCAGGGCGGGCTCGCCCGGCTGTCGCAGCGAGCGAAGGCGGACCTCGCGGCGTCCTTCGAAGCGGTCGTCGTCGAGAGCCTGGTCGAGCGGACGCTGCGGGCGGCGGCGCAGGAGGACCTCGCGCGCATCGCCGTCGTCGGGGGTGTCGCGGCCAACGCCCGCCTGCGCCGCGAGCTCGTCGCCGCCGCGGAGCGCGAAGGGCGGCGGGCGATCTTTCCGCCGATGTCGCTCTGTACCGACAACGCGGTCATGATCGCGGCGGCAGGGACGCGGCTCCTGCTGCGCGGTGTGCGCGACGATCTCGCCCTCGAGGCCTTCTCCCGCGTCCCGATCGGTGAGACACCCTGGCGTGTCGGGGGCGGCGTGTCGCCGGCGGCGTCGACCCGATCCGGCCCGACGGACACGTCGGGAACGTCGACCACGACCGGCGATCGGACCTCGGCGTGAACGCCTCCCGCCTGCGCGAGCTGCTCGATGCCCACGGCCTCCACCTCTCGCGCGACCTCGGCCAGAACTTCCTCGTCGACGCGGAGCTCGCGGGCGAGCTCGCGCGGCGCGCGGGGGCCTCGCCCGGGGATTTCGTGATCGAGGTCGGCACGGGGCTCGGCGTGCTGACGCGGGCGATCGCCGCGCGGGCCTCGCGCGTGCGCACGGTCGAGATCGACTCGGGGCTCGTGCGCGTGCTCGAGGCCGAGCAGCTGCTGCCCGCGAACGTCGAGCTCGTCCACGGCGATGCGCGGCGGATCGATTGGGGCGCCTGGGTCGAGGAGGCGGGCGGTGCGCCGGTGCGCGTGATCGCGAATCTGCCGTATTCGGTGGCGACGCCGCTCCTGCGCGTCTTCCTCGACTACCGGGATCGGCTCGCGGACTGGTCCGTCATGATCCAGAGCGAGGTCGCGGCGCGCATGACCGCGGCGACCGGCGAGGAGGACTACGGCTCGCTCGCCGTGCTCCACGCGCTGACGGCCGACGTCGAGATCCTCGCGGCGCTCGGCCCCGACCGCTTCTTTCCGCGGCCGAAGGTCGATTCGAGCTTCGTGCGGGTCTGGCCGCGCAAGACGCCGCTGCTCGAAGCCGGCGAGCTCGCGCGGGTCGAGCCGATCGTGCGCGCGGCCTTCAGCCAGCGCCGCAAGGTCGTGACCAATGGACTCGCGCGCGTCGCCGAGCGCCGCTTCCCGTCGCTCGCGAAGAGCGCGCAGCGCGAGGCGCTCGAAGCGGTGCTGCGCACGGCGGGCATCGATCCGCGTCTGCGACCCGAGCGGATCGAGCCGCGGGCCTGGGTCGCGCTCTCGCGGGCCCTCGACGCGGTCTCGTCGGCGGATTCGATCGATCCGGACGACGCCTCGCCGCGCTCCGCCGCGCGCAACCGCGAGGCGCCGCTCGATGACTGAGCCCGGCATGCGCGACGAAGATCGGCTGGCGCTCCTGCTCGAGCTCGCGAAGCGCGCGGGCCTCGAGCTGCGCATCCTCTCGGCGCATGCGGCCGCGGAAGAGGGCGCGCCCCGGCAGAGCAGCGCGGGACGGCTCGGCGAGCGCGTGTGGGTCCTGCTGGTTCCCGACGACCCGACGTCCCATCAGGCGGCAACCCTCGCGCAGGCCCTCGGCCGCCATCGCGCAGCCTTCCTCGAAAGCTGCTTCCTTCCGCCCGCCCTGCGCACCTACATCGACGAGGTGATGGGCGCGCCGCGCGGTCCGATCCGCGGCGGCCCCTGAAGACCGTTGACCCTGGAAATCGTTGAACCTAGAATCCACCTCGTTCGAGGGGCACCGCAGGTTGCGGGCTCCATCTGAAAACTGCCCGGGCGACGTCCACGCCTCGCGTGGGATTCGGGTCCGGAATCCAAAGAGCGTTCCTCAGAGTCACCCGCTTATCGCTTGGATCCTGGCCCGGCCGGGACTGAGACGGGGTGATGGGTAGGCGCGACGCAAGCTCTCCCCTCCGCATTCGTGCTCTCCGATCGCGCGACCCGAAGCGGCGTGCGTCTCGATGGGATCCGTCGTCTCTGGGCAGGATGTGAGTCCAGCCCGAATCGGAACCGTCGAGTGGAGGTCACGTGGGATCGGGGCGCTTGGACGAACGAGCGAAGTCAGCCCCCTGACGCCGCTCGCTCTGGCCGACCCACCTCGACGGTGAGCGTGGACCAGCGGGGCCGACCGACGTCGGCCGTGCTGGACTCCCGAGAGCGATCCCGATTCCCGATCCAAAATTGCCCGGGCATGCATGCGCCACAGGAGACATCCCCCCATGTCGACCGTGACCACGGCCTCTGCGTCTCGCGAACACCGGATCACCCTGCGCTCGCTCGCGAATCGCAAGCGCAAGGCGATCCCCTTCAGCGTGCTGACCGCCTACGACTTCACCTTCGCGCGGATCTTCGACGAGGCCGGCATCGACGTGCTGCTCGTCGGCGACTCGCTCGGCAACGTCGTCCAGGGCCACGACACGACGCTGCCCGTCACGCTCGACGACGTCGTCTACCACACGCGTCTCGTCGTGCGCGGCGTGCGGCGGGCGATGGTGGTCGCGGACATGCCGTTCGGCTCGTATCAGGTCGGGCCCGAGGACGCGGTGCGCAGCGCCATCCGCCTCGTGAAGGAGGGCGGTGCCCAGGCGGTCAAGCTCGAGGGCGGCGCGATCGTCGCCGACACGATCCGCCGGATCGTCGCGGCGCAGATCCCGGTCATGGGCCACGTCGGTCTGACGCCCCAGTCGATCCATCCGATGGGTGGCTACCGCGTCCAGGGCCGAGGCGAAGAAGGCCGGGCGCAGGTCCGCGAGGACGCGCTCGCCGTCGAGGCCGCCGGGGCCTTCGCGGTCGTGCTCGAGGGCATCCCCCAGGATCTCGGCCGCGAGATCACCGAGCGCCTCGCGATCCCGACGATCGGCATCGGCGCCGGCGTCCACTGCGACGCCCAGGTCCTCGTCATGCACGACCTGCTCGGCCTCAACGACACGACGCCGACCTTCGTCAAGCAGTACGCGAGCCTCGGGGCCGAGGCCTCGAAGGCCGCACGCGCCTACGTCGACGAGGTCGTGAACCGCAAATTCCCTGCCGAGGCCCACGTCTATCGTTAGGCCTGTTCACGCTCAGGAGGCGTCCTTCGGACGCGCCCGGCGGAAGCGCCCGGCGCAGACCGCGGGCCGGGTCCGGGAGAGGCGAGTCGAAGTCATGCGAGTCCTCGAAACCAAGCGCGAGCTGCAGGCCTGGTCCGACGCCGAACGGCGGGCCGGACGGCGGGTGGCCCTCGTCCCGACGATGGGCGCGCTCCACCGCGGGCATGCGGCGCTGGTCGGGATCGCCCGCGCGCGGGCCGAGCGCGTCGTCGTCTCGATCTTCGTGAATCCGACGCAGTTCAACGATCGCCGCGACTTCGAGGGCTATCCGCGGACCGTCGAGACGGATCTCGCCGCCTGTCGCGCAGCCGGCGTCGACGTCGTCTTCGCCCCGAACGCGGCCGAGATGTACCCGGAAGGCGCCGCGACCTGGGTCGACGTCCACGGCCTCTCCGAGCCGCTCTGCGGCGCGAACCGACCCGGACATTTCCGCGGCGTGACGACGGTCGTGACGAAGCTCTTCCTGGCCGCCCGGCCCGACGTCGCCGTCTTCGGCGAGAAGGACTGGCAGCAGCTCGCGGTGATCCGGCGCATGACGACGGATCTCGGCTTCGGGATCGAGATCGTGGGCGGCGAGACGGTGCGCGAGAGCGATGGGCTCGCGCTTTCGAGTCGCAACGTCCGGCTCGGACCGCAGGCGCGCAAGCAGGCGCTCTGCATCGTCGAGAGCCTCGAGCGGGCGGAGCGGATGGTCGCGGACGGCGAAGCCGACGCCGAGCGGATCCTCGAGGCCGTGCGCGCGACGCTCGCCCGCGCCGGCCAGGCACGCATCGACTACGCCGAGCTGCGCGATCCCGCGTCGCTCGAGACCGTTTCCGGGCGGATCGAGGGGCCGGTGCTCCTCGCGATCGCCCTGCAATTCGAGCCGGATCCCGATGGTCGGGGCTCGGCCGTTCGTCTCATCGACAACCGTGTACTCGGCAGGCGGCCCCGGGCCGACGCCTGATTTCGTGTCCGCCCGACGAAACCCGGACCCCGGAAGGAGATTCCGATGAACCGCACGCTTCTCAAGTCGAAGATCCACCGCGCCACCGTCACCGAGGCCAACGTCGAGTACGAGGGCTCGGTCACGATCGACAAGGATCTGCTCGACGCCGCCGACATGCTGCCCTACGAGCGTGTGGACATCTGGAACTGCACGAACGGCAATCGGCTCTCGACCTACGTGATCGAGGGCGAGCGCGGGCTCGGCCAGATCTGCATCAACGGCGCCGCGGCTCATCTCATGAAGCCCGGCGACAAGGTCATCATCGCGAGCTGGGCCGACGTGCCCGACGAGCAGTGTCGCGGATTCGACGCCAAGCGCGTCTTCGTCGACCACGAGAATCGCATCCGCGAGGACTGAGAACGGAGCGCTCCGCCTTGACCGAACCGAAGAAGGCCGACGCGAAGAAGGCCGAGCGCAAGCAGCAGGCGAAGACCGACTCCGAGGGCCGCCTGATCGTGGCGACCAATCGACGCGCCCGCTTCGAGTACGAGATCCTCGATACGTGGGAGGCGGGCCTCCAGCTGGTCGGCCCGGAGGTGAAGAGCCTGCGCGCCGGGCGCGCCAATCTCGGCGACGCCTTCGCCCAGGTCCACCGCGGCGAGCTCTGGCTCGAGAAGCTCCACATCTCCCCGTACGAACCGGCCACCCGCGACAACCCCAGCGACCCGCAACGGCGCCGCAAGCTTCTGCTCCACCGCCACGAAATCGCTCGCCTCGAGGGCCGGGTCGCCGAAAAGGGACTGACGCTCGTGCCCGTGACCCTCTATTTCCGGCACGGGCGAGCGAAGGTCGAGCTGGCCCTCGCCCGCGGCAAGCATCGATACGACAAGCGAGAGACGATCAAGCGCCGTGAGCACGACCGCGAGACCCAGCGCGTGATGCGGCGCCACCAACGCTAGGCGGGCCTGCGGACGGGGACGGAACCATGCTGAAGTGGATCATCGGATTATTGATCACTTCACCGCTCTGGTTCGGGGCGGCGCTCTACGTCGCGAGCGAGCACGGCGGAGAGAAGGTCGTCCTCGAGACCCTCGACGAGCGCGGCAACTCGTTCTTCACGACGCTCTGGGTCGTCGACATCCATGGCGAGCCCTGGCTGCGCGCCGGCAAGGACGACTCGACCTGGATCCAGCGGATCGAGGCCACGTCCGACGTCTTCCTGGTTCGCGACGGCGAGCGGACGGCGTATCGGGCGGAGGTCGTCCCCTACGAGACCGAGCGCATCAACGAAACGATGCGCGAGAAGTATGGCTACGCCGACCAGCTGATCTCGTTGATCCACGACCCGGAAGGGTCGTCGCGATCCGGCTCTACGTCCCCGAGCCCCTGTGAGCTGAGCCACGGGGCTCGATCGGACGTCCTCGGATCGGGCTCGAATCCGGCAAAGCCCCTCCATTTTGCGCTCGACCTGCCGATACCCGGAGCGGGATCTCGTCCCTGCCGAGCCCGGGTGGACCGGGCGCCGCGCGGCGTCCGGGATCCACCCGAGGTTCCATGGAGCAGGCGAGGAGGGGCCGGACGGCAGCCGCCGGTCCCGGCAATCGAACGATCGCGACGACGCTGCTCGAGCTGCTCGCCGTGCGCGGGCGGGCCGGTGCGCGCGATCGTGCCCTGCGCGCCCTGGGGCTGCCCGAGGGCGGACTCTCCGAGGCCCCGGCCTGGCTCGAGGGCGAGTCCCTCGACCGGATGTTCCAGGCAGTCGACCTCGACGCGGGGCTCGCGCGGGCGATCGGCCATCGGCTGTGTGCCCCGGACGCGACCGGGCTCCAGCTCTACGGCCTCGGCCTCGCGACCCCCGAGAAGGCCTATCGCCGGATCCAGGCCCTGCTGCCGCGGGCGACCCGCGAGGCGCAGTGGCGGGTCGAGTCGATGGGAGACGCCCAGGCCGTGCTCGTCTTCGAGCCGGGAGACGACCCGGCGGTCGACGACGGGGCGGACTCGGGACGCGGGGCGACGGGCGGATCGCGGGGCGGGGGCCGGGCGGCTTCGCTCCACTGTGCCCTGCGCACGGGTCAGCTCGAGGCGATCCCCGGTCTGTACGGCCTGCTCCCGGCCCGGGTCACCTCGTCGGCCTGCCTGGCCCAGGGCGACGACGTCTGTCGTTATGCGATCGACTGGCAGCGCGCGGGCCATCGGGGGCTCGCCGTCGGTGCGGCCGGCGGATTCGTCGCCGCGCTCCTCACGTCCGCCGCGGCCTGGCTCGCCGTGTCCCTCACGGCGGGCTGGGGGTCGCTGCTCGCCCTCGCGCTCGGGTCGCTCGGCGTCGCGGCCGGGCGGGCCTTCGATCTGCACCGCCAGCTCGCCGCCGTCGCGGGCGCGCGCCGCGGGCATCTCGCGCTCTTCGACCAGGTCGACGCGGTGCTCGCCGAGAAGCTCGACCAGATCTCGCGCATCGACGCGACCCTCGAGCAGGGCGCGGGCGCGCTGCGGCGCGGATCCCGCGAGTCGACCTTCGACGAGGATCCGCTCGCGATCGTCGATCTGCGCCGGCTCGTCGCGCGGGCGATCGAGAAGGCGAGCCCCCAGGTCGTCGACTGGGCCGAGATCCGCTTCGAGTGCGACGAGCGACTGCGCAAGGTCGCCTGCGAGCCGGTCCAGATCGAGCAGGTCGTCGACGAGCTGCTCCAGAACGCGATCGAGGCCTCGCTCGGTGCCGGGGACGCGCCGGAAATCCGCATCTCGCTGCGCAACGTGTCGCGCGGCGTCGAGCTCACGATCGAAGATCAGGGCCACGGCATGGAGCCGGGCGAGGTCGACGAGACCTTCGACCCGTTCTTCGACGAAAAGGCGGTCGGACTCGATCGGGGCTTCGGTCTGCCGGTCTGCCTGCGCATCGTCGAGGCCCACGGCGGCGAGCTGCGGATCGCCAACCCGGTCCGCGGCGGAACGAAGGTCACCATCCTGTTGCCGGCGGATGCGGACGCTTCGCCCGATCCGAAGGGGGACTAGCATGTCGGAACGATCGGAACTCGTGCGAAGCCGGGCCTCTTTCGATCGCCTGCGGTTCGTCCCCACCTTCATGCTCGCGCTCGCGGCCGTGATCGGGGTCGCCCTGGCGGGCTGTGCCACGCGGCCCGGCGACGTCGAGCCGTTGCCGCGGCACCCGTTTCCGCGCTGGGTCGGCGAGCTCGAGGTCGGAAAGCACGATGCCGCGGCGGTGCGCGAGCGGTTCGGGGAGCCCGACGCGGTCGAGCAGAGCGTGCGCGGGGGCCTCGTCTATCGCTATCGCTTCGCCGAGACCCACTGGCCCGACGACGATCCGGATCGCCCCGTGGTCGGAGCGGACGGAAAGCTCTGGCGGCGGCCCAACACGCAGGCCGAGGACGTCGGCGCCGAGATCTCGGCCTTCGGCGACTGGCTCGACTGGCTCATGTTCTATCCGCCGAAGCAGCCGCGCCCCGCGACCCGGCGATCGCTGCCCGCGACGATCCACGAACTCGAGCTCGGCTTCGATCTCGAGGGCAAGCTGGCCCGCTATCGCTACACGCCGCAGGAAGGCCGCGCCCCGATCCGCCCCCGCGGCTGATCCGTTCCGCGCGGCGGATCGCCGAGCGGACTCCGCTCCCGCGGATCGTCCGCCGCGGCCCCTGGCAGCGCTTCGCGGCGCAGTATGATCCCCGTGCCGAGACGTGCACCGCCGCACGCGCTCCCGCACGAGGAGTCCTCCATCCATGGCGACGATCCACACCGCGAGCGGAACGACGACGACGGCCGAGCTCGGCCGGACCCTGATGCACGAGCATCTCGTGATCGGCTACCCGGGCGCCGAGAGCCATTCGACCCGACCGGGGCCCTCGAGAAGCGAGCAGGTGAAGATCTGCGTCGACAGGATTGAGAAGCTGAAGGCCCTCGGTTATTCGAGCCTGATCGATCCGTGTCCGAGCGACCTCGGCCGCGATCCCGAGCTCGCGGCGAAGGTCGGCCAGGCGACCGGCTTCCACATCGTGATCGCGACGGGCCTCTACAAACAATCCGAAGGCGGCTTCCCCTACTGGCATTTCCGCTCGAATTTCGGCCCCCAGGTCGACACGATGGCCGAGCTCTTCATCCGCGAGCTGACGGAGGGCATCGGCTCGACCGGCATCCGCGCGGGCATCATCAAGGTCGCCTCGGGCCCCGGCCAGATCACCGACTACGAGAAGACGATCCTGCTCGCCGCCGCGAAGGCCTCGCTCGCGACCGGCGCGCCGATCACGACGCATACCGACCAGGGCACGATGGGCGACGAGCAGCAGCGCATCCTGACCGGGGCCGGCGTGCCCGCGAGCCGGATCGTGATCGGCCACTCCTGCGGCACCGACGACCACGCCTATCACATGGGCATCGCCCGCGGCGGCTCGTACCTCGGCTTCGACCGCTTCGGCATCGACGCGCTCTTCCCGGACGCGAAGCGCGTCGCGTCCCTCGTGAAGCTGATCCGCGCCGGGGCCGGGGACCGGGTCGTCGTGTCCCATGATTCGGTCTGGTGCTGGAAGGGCGAGCCGATTCCCTTCGAGCGGATGAGCGCGCTCTCGGCCGACGCCTTCGACCCGACCTTCTTCTCCCGCAAGATCATCCCGCAGCTGCGGGAGGCGGGGATCGCCGACGAGGCGATCGAGGCGCTGCTCGTCGCCAATCCGCGTCGCCTCTTCGAGGGCGGGAAGCTGCCGGCCCTGGCCTGAAGGATCGCGAGCGCCTGAGGCCTCGCGAGGCGCGAATTCACGGGGGCGCAGGGCGGGCAGGGCACCGACCCGGCGCTATCGTCCCGCCGCCCGAAAAGCCCACCCGACCCGCCCACCGAACGAAGGAGCACGTCCATGCAGGCCGCCATTCTGACCGAGCTCAACAAGGATCTCGTGATCCGCAACGACGTCGAGGTCTTCGGCCTCGGGCCGAAGGACGTGCGGATCAAGATCAAGGCCTCGGGCGTTTGTCATTCGGACGTCTCGGCCCAGAACGGCACGATCCCGTCGGGTACGCCCTGCGTGCTCGGCCACGAAGGCGCCGGCATCGTCCAGGAGGTCGGTCCGGCGGTGACGAGCGTCGTCCCGGGCGACCACGTGATCCTCTCGTTCGTGCCGGCCTGCAACAACTGCACGCCCTGCTTCCGCCACCAGTCCTATCTCTGCAACCACGGCATGATCCAGGCGACCTCGGCCCACTTCAAGGTCGACGGCAAGCCCCTGATGGGCATGACCGGCCTCGGGACCTTCGCCGAGGAGCTCATCATCGGCGAGCCCGGCGTCGTCAAGATTCCGAAGGACGTCCCCCTCGACATCGCGGCGCTGATCGGCTGCGGCGTCACGACCGGCGTCGGCGCCTCGATCAACAGCGCGCAGATCACGCCGGGCAGCTCGGTCGTCGTCTTCGGCTGCGGGGGCGTCGGCATCTCCGCGATCCAGGGCGCCCGCATCGCCGGCGCCTCGGCGATCCTCGCGGTCGATACGCTCCCGAACAAGCTCGAGCAGGCGAAGCATTTCGGGGCGACCCACGTGACGACCCCCGATGGCCTCGAGTCCGCCAAGCAGGCGATCACCGGCGGCGAGGGCTTCGACTTCGCCCTCGAGTGCGTCGGTCATCCGACCACGATCCGCGCGACCTACGATGCGGCGCGCCGCGGCGGCAAGGCCGTCATCGTCGGTGTCGGTCGGATCGAGCAGATGGTGCAGTTCAGCGCCTTCGAGCTCTTCTTCGGCGACAAGACGCTGCGCGGCTCGCTCTACGGCAGCGCCAACGTCCGGACCTTCATGCCCGAGCTGCTCGCGCTCTGGAAGGCCGGCAAGCTCGATCTCGAGAGCATGATCACCCGGCGCATCAAGCTCGCCGAGGTCAACGACGCCTTCCGCGCGATGCAGGCGGGGGAAGTGATCCGATCCGTCATCGACTTTTGATCGGCCATTGGGCGCAACGCGCCCAATGGCCTGGTGAGCGATGGCCGGCGACGTTCCGTCGCCGGCGTCGCGGGGTAGAGAGTCCGACCTCTGGTCTCGGCGCGTCAGCGCGGCCAGTCGACGAAGATCGGGGATGACCAGGCGCGGGGCTCTTCGGGGGCCAGGCAGTCGTCGGTCGCGTCGCCGCTGCAGAGCTTCGGCGTGAGGCAGCGGCCGCTCGCGTCGCGTTCGCAGGCGATGCCGGCGGCGTTGACGGCGAGCATCGGGGCCTCGATCGCGCGGACGTAGTAGACGGCGTCGCGGGCGTTCGTCGCGTAGTCGGGGTCCTCGAAGCGGACGCTGCAGCCCTCGGGCTGGCCTTCGCAGGCGAAGCTTCGCCAGGGATCCTCGATCAGGGGCGCGATCGGCTCGCCCGGGGCGTTCTGCGGCCGGATGCGGACGACCTCGATGCGGGTGATCGGGCGCCGCGTCGGCGTCGGGTTGTAGCACTCGCCCTTGCAGACGTGGGCGAGCCGATCGGGACCGAGGGCGGTCGTCGCGTAGTCGGGGCAGCCGGGAGCCTGCTCGAACGATCCGACGGCGCGGACCTCGAAGCGCGGGCTCTCTTTCGTCACGACCTCGCCGCCCATCGGGACGGCGCTCCCCGATCCGTCCGGCGGATTCAGGAGATCGAACCAGAGCAGGATCCGCGGGCCGCTCGTCCCGTAGACCTCGCGGCGCTGGAGCGCGTCCCAGATGGCGCTTCGCGAACGGCCCTCGCCATGCACCGCGACGAGGCCCCCCGTCATGAAGTACGAGGCCTGGCGCTCCATTTCCATCAAGGCGAAGCCCGCGAGCTTCGAGGTCGCGGGATCGTAGGCGCGGGACTCCGGGAGCGGCTCTTCGGCCGGGGGCGAGACCATGGGGCGCAGCATCGGGTTGAGATCATCGACGTTGCTGCGGGATTCGGTGAAGCCGCTGCGATGGACTTCCTTGTAGCCCGTGCCGGGGCGGCCGAAATGGTTGTCGCTCGAAGCCATCAGCCCGAAGCGGAAGCGGCGCGGGAAGCCGTCGGGGGTCTCGAAATTCGAGAACGCGAGGATCGCCTGGGCCGCGCCACCGGGTCGATAATTGAAGGCCGGCTGCGTGCAGTCGCGACACTGCCCGGCGTCGAGCCAGTCCGCCGCCTTCACGCCCGGGGCCGTGAGATGCATCTGGCTGCCGGCTTCCGCCGCGTTCTGGCGCGCGACGACGGCCCGCTTCGCGCACTCGGCCTCCGACTCGCCGGCTGCGAGGCAGCGCTCCTCGATGATCTCGCCTGCGCGCCAGCAGGTCGGCAGATGATTTTCGTTCGGCTCGGGGCAGACGGGACGACCCTTCTCGTCCCAATCGACGGAGCGGTAGCTTCGGTACTCCTCGGAGTTGCCGTGGCCCGAGTAGATCTCGAGGAGCTTCTGGCGGTCCTCGTCGTGGAGCGGGCCCGCGAGCTGCTTCGACCACTCCGAGCCCGGGGGCGTATAGAAGCCCCAGGTCGTGCCGTGGGGGATCACGATCGATTCGAAGCCCCAGTCGTCGAGCTTGTCGAAGAGCAGATCCGGCGTGTCGACGAGCTCGAGGCAATCGGCGGGCAGCTCGCGGACGGAGACGCCGAGCGGGCAGAGCTCGAGATTCCGGCGCTCCTCGAAGAAGCGCGCGAGACCGTGCATCCGCTCCTGGCCGAGGGCGTGGAGAAAGGCGCCGCTGCGCGCGGTGCCGAAGGGATTGCCGGCCGCGATCCGGGCGCGGGATCCCGGCGCGCCGATCGGCCGCGTCGGGACGCTGTCCTCGTCGAGATCGCGCAGCACGACGTTCTTGTGGCCGTAATGTTTGTCCGGGGTCGCACCGACCTGCGTCCACTCCCACCCGAGGAAGGCGACCGTATCGGGCTCCCGCGCCGAGTCGCTCGAGACCGCGTCGCAGGCGCGGATGCTCGCGACGGTCTCCGCCCAGTGGGTCGGCGTGATGCTCTCGGCATGGTCGTTGATCGACCAGAAATCGAGGGCGGAGCAGAAGCGCGCGAAGTCGCAGGCATCGGCGGGCGGATGGGCACCTTCCCCGCCGGTCATCGGCAGGCTCAGCATGAACGCATCGAAGGAGAAGGTCGTATGGACGTGGAGGTCGCCGAAGAGGATCTGCTTCGCGTGGGGCGCCGGGCTCGCGCCCGCCTCCACGTCGGGCGGGCTCGTCGCGCCGTCGTTCAGGGTCGCGGCGGCGAGCAGGTCCCGCTCGGCCGAGGCGACGGCCGCTCGCTCGGCGCCGACGGCTTCGTCCGGTCGGCGCTCGGACGTCACCGTGCCCGGCGTCTCGTGTCGACCGAGGCCGCCATGGCCCACCGAGCGGAACCAGAAGCCGAGGATCGCGACGAGCAGGAGCGAGACGAGGGCGAATTGGCGGGACAGGGTCGATTCTCCGGCGAGTGGGCCCTCGGGGCCTTTGGGCAGGCTATCACACATGATGGAGGACCCAGCCGGCGGAAATGGCCGGCAAAGCGGGACGGCTCGCGCGCGCATTCCGCCGGCCGGATTTCCGCGGATTGGACTCGATTCCGTGCGCGGCGACCGGCGCTGGACTATCAAGGGCAGAAGACGGAGGCACGGCGCGCGCATGCAGCACGAACGCGGGGGGCGGGGGGCGACGGACGCCCTGGTCGTGGGAACGATCGACGGGGGCGGAACGGGGGCCGAGCTGATCGGCTGTGTGAAGCGGGCTCTCGCCGCCCTGACCGAGGCGTCGGGCCAGCGCTTCCGGATCGTCGACTTCGACAATGCGCGCTGGGCCGAGCAATTCGACGAGGAGCTCTACGACGCCGAGCTCCACCGCGATCTGCTCGATTTCTACGAGGGCATGCGCGCGGAGCGTGGCGTGATCGTGCGGGGCTCGCTGCCGGCGCCGGTGCTCTACCGGCTGCGGCGCGACGTCGGGCAGGCGGTGAAATGGGTGCCGCTCAATCCGTTTCCGGCGATCAGTCGCCATCCCGAGTTCCGGGTCCAGCTCGTGCGCGAGAGCATCCAGGGCATCTACCACGCCGAGGAGATCCGGCGCGAGGGCGAGCTCGTGCGGGCACGTTATGCCTGGAGCGAGGCGACGCTGCGCTTCGTGGCCCGGGAGGCCTTCCGCCTGGCCGAGCGGGGGGACGGGCCCCGGCGCGTGACGACGGTGCTCAAGACCTCCGTGCTCGGTGACGTCGGCGAGCTCTGGCTCGAGGCCTTCGACGACGAAGCGCGCCGGCATCCCGGCATCCGCCACGTCCACCGCCCCTCCGGCGCGGGCTTCTCCGACATGTGGCTCGCGCCGCGGGAGTTCGGGGTCGTCGCGACCGACGACCAGTCGGGGGACATCCTCGCCGATCTCGTGCCGACGATCCTCTACGACAGCCGCAATCTCGTCTCCGCCGGCAATCTCTCCGCCGCGGGTCACGCGTCGTTCCAGACCGATCACGGGACGATCAAGCCCCTCGTCGGCAAGGACGCCGTCAATCCCGTCGCCATGCTCGGCGCGCTCGCGATGGCCCTCGAGCACGGCCTGCCCGAAAGCGGCCTCGGCGCCGCGGTCTCCGGCGCGATCGAGGACGTGCTCGTCGCGGGCCTGCGCACGCAGGACTTCTACTCGGGCCCGCCGCAACGCCTCGTCGGAACCCGCGAGATGACCGACCGCATCCTCGAGCGCCTCGCGGTCCGCGCCGCGCGCCCCGGAATCGGGGCCACCGCATGACGACGGCGCTCCTGGTCGTCGACCTGCAGAACGCGTTCTGCCGACCGGAGGGCTCGTTCGTTCGCCGGGGTCATTCGATCGCGGAGCTCGATCGGGTCATCGCGGCCTGTGTGCGTCTCGTGGCCCATGCCGAGGCGGAGCGCTGGCCCGTCGTCTACACGCGCCTCGCCTATCAGCCCGACTACCGCGACGCGGGGCTCCTCGTCGCGAACAATCCCGTGATCCGCGAGCTCGGGGGCTATGCCGAGGGCTCCTTCGACGCCGCGCTGCTCGACGTCCTCCGACCGGAGGCGCCGTCGGCGCTCGTCGTGCGCAAGACGCGCTACGACCCGTTCTGCGGGACCGATCTCGAGGCTTCGCTCCGCGGGCGGGGCATCGACGAGCTCGTGGTCTGCGGCGTGACGACGAACGTCTGCGTCGAGTCGACGGTTCGACACGCCCACGATCTCGATTTTCCGGTCCGGATCGTCGAGGACGCCATGTCGTCCTACGACCCGGCGCTCCACCGCGCGTCGATCGAGACGATGGCGCGCCACTTCGCCCGACGCGTCCGCTGCGCCGACGTGACCGGCCGCGCGTCGGCGGCCGCGTGAGCCCGGCGCGCGGGAGGCGGGCATGAGCCGACGCGCGCTGCTCGACGCCCTGCGTGCCCGATCGATCGCCTCGCCCGCGGCGATCGCCGCCGCCGACGCCGAGACGCGCCTCGACCGCGCCACGCTCGCCCGCGCGAGCGATGCCATCGCGGCGTCCATCGAGGACGCGATCGAAGCGACGGGCTCGAGAGCGAGCGCGCGCGCGGCCGACGGGACGGCCGGCCAGGTCGCGCTGCTCTCGGACCACCGCGCGATCGCCCTCGTCGGCGTGCTCGGCGTGCTCGAGTCGGGTCGCTGCCTCGTGCCTCTCAACGGCCACGAGAGCGACGCGCTGCTCGCGGCCTTCGCGCGCGACGCCCGCATCTCGGTCCTGCTCGCGGACCGGGCCCACGCGGCGCGCGCGCGGGCGATCGCGCCGGAGGGTGTGCCCGTCCTCGTGCTCGAGGACACGCTCGAGCAGACGAGCGCGGATGCGAGCGCGCACCCCGGAACGGGCGATCGGGAGCTCGGCGCTCCACGCGAACGCGCGCGACGATCGACGGACGAAGTCGTCGCGGGACGCGACGACCTCGCGCACGACCTGCTCGCCATCCTCTACACGTCGGGGACGACGGCCGCGCCGAAAGGCGTGATGACGACCGCCGCGAGCGTCCTCGGCCGCACGCGCGAGTACCTCGAAGCGAGCGGGCTCGCCGCGGGCGAGCGGCAGGCGGCGATCACGGCCTGGCATTTCGCGGCGTCGATTCCGGAGATCTACGGCGCGCTCGTCGCCGGCGCCGAGCTCCGCCTCTACGACGCCCATGCCCGGGGCGTCGAAGGTCTGAGCGAGTGGCTGCGCAGCGAGCGCATCGATTGCCTCCAGCTCCCCGTCGCGATCGCGCGGCGCCTGCTCGCGAGCGCCGGACGCGGCGGCCTCGCCGGCGTCCGCTTCGCGTCGATCAGCGGCGATCGCCTGCTTCGCGCCGAGGCGGAGGCGCTGCTCGCTGCGATGGCGCCCGGCGCCGTCCTGCTCCACACCTACGGCTCGACCGAGACGAACCTGATCGCCCAGTCGGCCCTGCGGCTCCCGTCGCGCGATTGGCCGGCGAGCGGCGATGCAGGCGTCCTCCCCGTCGGTCGGCCCGTCGCGGGCAAGCGCGTCGAGATCGTCGACGAATCGGGTCGTCCCGTCGCGGCCGGCGAGATCGGTCGGATCCAGGTCGCGAGCGCGCTCCTCTCGCCCGGCTACTGGAATCAGCCCGAACGGACGGCAGAGTCGTTTCGCGTCGCCGACGACGGCGCGGGCATCTTCGTCTCGGGAGATTTCGGCCGCCTGCGAAGCGACGGCCAGCTCGAGCTCGTCGGGCGCGACGCCGCGCAGGTCAAGGTGCGCGGCATGCGGGTCGATCTCGCCGCCGTCGAGGCCGCGCTGCTCGCCCAGGCCGGGGTCGCGAATGCCGCTGTCGTCGCGCGACCGGACGGCGAGGGCGAAGTCCGACTGGTCGCCTACGTCGAGGCCGCGCGCGACGGAGGGCGCGAAGCCGAGCTCGACACGACGCGCCTGCGCCGCGCGCTCGAGGGGCGGATGCCGGCCCACGCGATTCCCGCCCGCTTCGTCTTCCTCGACTCGATGCCATGGACCGCGAGCGGAAAGCTCGATCGCCGCGCGCTGCCCGACCCGGGCCGCGCACGCCCGAAGCAGGCCGTGCCCTACGTCGCGCCGCGCGACGCCGAGGAGGCGCGCGTGTGTGCGCGCTGGGCTGCGCTCTTCGATCTCGAGGCGGTCGGGGTCGACGATGGCTTCTTCGATCTCGGCGGCGACTCGCTCCGCCTCGTCGAGCTGCTCTTCGCGCTCGAGCAGGAGACCGGTCGACCGATTCCGCTCACGGCCCTCGGCGGACTCCCGACCCCCGCGCGACTCGCCGCGCTCCTCAAGGATGGGGAGGAGCGACCGCCGGAGGAGGGCTGCGCGCGCTTCTCCGACGACCACCGCACGTCGGGCGAAGAACGCGCACGTCGCGAGGCGAGCCCGCCGTTCGGAGACGGAGCGCGACGCCGCGGCCCCCTTCGCCGGCTGCGCAGCGCGATCAAGCATCGAATCCGCAATCCCCTGCGCACCGGCGGCCCGGTCCTGCTTGGCCGTCCGCTCCCCCATGCACGCGGCGTGCGCGGACACGCGCTCCTCGCGCGCGCGCTCGTCCGACTCCGGCTCTATCGCAAAGCCCTGCGCCCGGTCGAGCGCTGGCATGCGCGGCTGGCGCACGCGTCGCCGTCCGATTCCGCCTCCGCATCGGGACACGACGAGCTTCGGGTGGAGGCGCTCGGGCCGAAGGACGCGCACGAGCACACGCTCGAGCGGGCCCTCGTCCGCAGCGTCCTCGCGAATACCTGGGTCGACTGGCGCCTGCGCGCGCTCGAGCCGGCCGACGAGCTCGAACGCGACGTCGTTCTCGAGGGCGCGGCTCATCTCGAAGCCGTCGTCGACCACGGCCGCGGAATCGTCTTCATCGTCACCCACGTCCACTGGAACGCGCTGCTCGGTCGGCTTCCCGCCTTGCGCAAGCGCGAGGCGATCGTCGTCCGGCAACCCAAGGGCCTCCCCTTCGGCGCCGGTGGCGACGCGATCGTGACGGAGCGCGCGCTCCAGCTGCAGGCGGCTGCGCGTTGCCTGCGCGGCGGGGGCATCGTCCTGATCGCCGGCGACGAGGGCCACGGCCGGGCCGCCGTCGAGCGCCCCTTCCATGGCACGATCCGCCGCTTCCGACCCGGGGCCGCGACTCTCGCCGAAGCCACCGGCGCCGCCCTCGTCCCCGTCTTCAGCCGCCTCGCCGACGACGGCCGCATCGTCTTCCGCTTCGAGGCCCCCCTCGTCTCGACGGCCGGGACCGCCGAGGCGCGGATCCTCGACCGCACCGGGCGCTACGCCGACCTCTTCGTGGCCGCCTGGCCCTCGATCTACGACAGCGTGACCTGGAAGAGCGTCCGCCGGGCGCTCGAGCCGCCGGAGCATTGGTGAGCCGTGCCCCACGGGTCGCGTTTGACGAACCCCACTTCGGGGTTAGCTTGCCGGCCGTGGGGGCGATCGGTTTCGACGGGTCGTCGAGGTCGGGCGCCGCGTGTCGAGGTCGTAGCCACCTCGTTAAACAGCTGCAGTCCTGGTAGCTCATAACTGCCGATGACAACTACGCTCTCGCTGCCTAACTAACCCTTAGGAACTAGCGACATCCGTCCATGACGTCTCCTAATGGGGCACGGATGTAATGAGGAGACTGGCTCCCGAGCGCTGCTCGGCCGTATCCGGGAGCGAGATCACGTCGAGCTAGGGTGTGCTTGGGCCGTCTCTGCTCCTGGCCCACCCGAAATCAAGCGGAGACTACACACGTAGACGCGTCCGAAGGACGCGATTCGGACGCGGGTTCGATTCCCGCCGCCTCCACCACTTCCCGCTCCCCCTTCCCCGTCACCCCGCCGTGACCCGCTCCTCGTCGATCACATACGACCGGGACCGCCCGCGGTCGAGGAAGCGCCCCTCGTCTTCGACGATCCGTTCCGCATTTCCCGGCTTGAAGACCTCGGCGTGCCAGGCGTGGAAGGCCTCCCGATCGGGGAACCCGACCTCCGTCACCACGTCGAAGTCGATCGATCCGTTGCCGACCTCCATCTCGGTCCCGCGCGTCAGGTACCGGCGCTTGTAGAGGCAGGGGCCGGGGGCCAGCCCGAGCACGAACGGGATGTGCGTGTTCTCGTAGTAGTCGACGAATTGCTCGCGGCTGAGGTCTGCCCGCTTGCTCAGGAAGGCGAGGATCTTGAACATCGTGGGTCTCCCGGTGGGTCGATCGGATCGTCCCTCAGTCGGGTCGATCGGGCGAGGCAGGGGCGCGGGAGCTCGCCTCGCCGTCGCTCGGGCAGCCGCCCAGCCGGGTCCGATCCCTCCACGCTCCCCGACCGGGCCGCCCGGACGCCCCGAGGTTTACGAATCCCGCATTCCGCCCGATCTTCCCGCGATCGCGCCCGATCGCCCCCACCGAGCCAGGAGCCTTCGATGTCCTCCCGACAAGTCGTTCTCTGCCATCCCGTCCGGACTGCGATCGGAACCTACGGCGGCAGCCTCCAGGAGATCGCGGCCCCCGACCTGGGCGCCGTCGCGATCCGGGAGACCCTCGCGCGCTCCGGTCTTCCGGGGACGGCGATCGAGACGCTGGTCCTGGGCAACGTCATCCAGGCCGGGGTCCGGATGAATCCCGCGCGCCAGGCGGGGATCGCCGGCGGAGTGCCCGTCGAGGTGCCGGCGCTGACCGTCAATCGGGTCTGCGGCTCCGGCGCCCAGGCCGTCGTCAGCGCTTCGCTCGAGATCCAGGCAGGGCTCCTCGATTGCGCGATCGCGGGCGGCATGGAGAACATGGACCGCGCGCCCTACCTCATGCCGCAGGGGCGCTGGGGCGCCCGGATGGGCGACGTGGCGCTCCTCGACAGCATGCTCTTCGACGGGCTCCACGACGCCTTCAGCGGCAAGCACGCCGGCTGGCATACCGAGGACCTCGCGGACAAGCTCGGCATCGGCCGCGAAGATCAGGACCGCTTCGCGCTGCGCTCGCAGCAGCGCTTCGGTGCGGCCCAGGCCGCGGGGCGCTTCGACGCGGAGATCGTCGCCGTCGAGGTCCCGGGGCGCGGTGGGCCGACGCCCTTCGCCCGCGACGAGCACAACCGTCCCGACACCACGGCCGAGACCCTCGCGAAGCTGAAGCCCGCCTTCCGCCAGCCGGGCAGCATCACCGCCGGCAACGCCCCGGGTCTGAACTCGGGCGCCTCGGCGATGATCGTGGCCGAGCGGGCCTTCGCGGAGCGTCAGGGGCTCGTGCCGATGGCCCGGCTCGTGAGCTTCGGGATCGGGGCGGTCGAGCCGGGCTTCTTCGGCCTCGGACCGGTGCCGGCCGTCCGGCAGGCGCTCGCACGCGCCGGCTGGACCGTCGCGCAAGTCGACCGCGTCGAGATCAACGAGGCCTTCGCCGTGATCGCCCTCGCGTGTCTGCGCGAGCTCGGCTTCGCCGAGGACGTCGTCAATGTCGAGGGCGGCGCGATCGCCCATGGGCATCCGATCGGCGCCAGCGGCGCGGTTCTCGCGACGCGCCTCATGCACTCGATGAAACGCGACGGCTGCCGCCGCGGCATCGTCACGCTCTGCATCGGCGGCGGTCAGGGGATCGCCCTCGCGCTGGAGAGCCTCTGATCGGGAGGGGGATCCGATGGCGAATGCGGGCTCGACGCTCTACGAGCGGCTCGGCGGCGAGCGGGCGATCGCAGCCCTCGTGCAGGACTTCTACGCGAGGGTCTTCGCGGATCCAAAGCTCGCCCCGTTCTTCGCGGGCGTCGAGACGGAGCGACTCGCCCGGATGCAGCGCGAGTTCTTCGCCGCGGCGCTCGGGGGACCCATCCGTTATTCGGGTCGCCCGCTGAACGCCGTTCATGCCGATCTCGGCATCCGCCCCCGGCATCTGGCCCGATTCCTCGAGCACATGATGGCGACCCTCGCCGACCGTGCGATCACGGAGAGCGACCGCTACGACGTCTACACGCGCATCCACCGCTATGCGGACGACATCACGGGCAACGCAGAGATCGACGTCTGATCGCGAACGGCGAGCCGAGTCGCTCGCCGCTCCCTGGACTCGGCGGTACCGTGTCGTTCGTTCGCCCGACCGCGGTCATGGCTGCGCCCGAATGGACGCCTCGCGAGGAAGTTCGTGCCCCATCTGCGCGCCCTGGACGGCCTTCGTGGCCTCTCGATCCTCGCCGTCCTCGCCTATCACAGCGGTCTGCTCTCCGGAGGCTTCGTCGGGGTCGATCTCTTCTTCGCGCTGAGCGGCTTCCTGATCACGCGGCTCCTGATCACGGAGCACGATCGCCACGGCGACATCCGATTGCTCGGATTCTGGGCCCGTCGGGCGCTCCGGCTCGGGCCCGCGCTGGTGGCGGCGGTCCTGCTCGCGATCGCGGTCTCGCGCGCGATCGGGATGCCGCTCGAGCCGGCCTGGATCCTCGCGACGCTGCTCTACGCGAGCAATCTCCTGATCGGCTATGCGCACGTCTATCCGATCGGGCTCCTCTCGCATACGTGGTCGCTCGGCATGGAGGAGCAGTTCTATCTGCTCTGGCCGCCGCTCGTCGTGCTGGCGATGCGGTGGGGCGCGCGCGGGGTCTGTGGGGCGGCGGCCTTGCTTTCGATCGTCCCGGCCCTGCTCCGATCGGCCTGGGTCGCGGCCCATCCCGGCAATCCCTACGCGGATCCCGAGCTCTGGACGCGGGTCTACTTCGCGCCCGACATGCGCTTCGACGCGATCGCGCTCGGCTGTCTCGCCGGTGCGGCCTCGCTCCTGTTTCCGGCGCCGGGGCGGACCGCCGACCGCGTCGCGACCGGCGCGGCGCTGCTCGGTCTGGGCTGGCTCGGTCATGTCTGCGTGAGCGCCGACATCGGGACGCTCGTCTCGCAGCCGCTGCTCTTCAGCCTGACGTCGCTCGCCGCGACGGCGACCGTCGTCGCGGCGGCGCGGGAGACGGCGCTCGCGCGAGCGCTCGGCTGGGCGCCGCTCGTCGGCCTCGGCAAGATCTCCTACGGGCTCTATCTCTACCACGTGATCGTCTTCGTCGGGCTCGGAGACGAGCCGGTCGGGGTCCGTTGGGCGGTCGCGATCGCGCTCGCGTCGGCCTCGTGGTGGCTCTGGGAGCGGCCCTTCCTGCGGCTCAAGCCGCGCTTCGAACGGGGCGTGCGCGGCGTCGCGGCGGCTGCCGCGGTCGATCGCGAGGGGTAAGCTCGCGGGCGAGTCGATCGAGCTGGGCGATCGCGCGGGCCGCATTGCAGGAGACGAAATGAGCAAGGCGGCCATCCGCACGCCCGGGGCAGGGAGTCGCTGGCTCTTCGGCCCCGTCCCCGATCTGGCCCTGGGCTGCGGTCTGCTCTACGGGGTGTTCTTCGTCTCGCAGGTCGTCGCGGGCCCCGGCATGCGGACCTGGCTGCCGCTGAGTCTGCTCCCGTTCCTGACCCTGCTGCTCGGCTCGCCCCATTACGGGGCCACCCTGCTGCGGGTCTATGGGACCCGTGCCGACCGCCGACGTTATTTCTTCTTCGGCGTCTGGGTCAGCCTGCTCGTCGCCGCCGCGTTCGTGGCGGGCCTCCACGTCGCCTGGATCGGCTCGCTGATCCTGACGCTCTACCTGACCTGGAGTCCGTGGCATTATTCGGCACAGAACTACGGCGTCGCGGTCCTGCTCCTGCGGCGCCGCGGGACCCTGCTCGACGCGTCGACGCGAAGGCTGCTGCGCAGCTCCTTCGTCCTCTCCTACGGGCTCGTCTTCCTCTCGCTCCACGGCGCGACGGGCGCCTCGCCGCAGACGGCGGTCGAGCGCTACGAGGGCTCGATCTACGACCTGCTCTCGCTGGGCATTCCGCTCTCGATCCGCGATCCCGCCATGCTGCTCACGCTCGCAGCCTATCTCCTCTGCACGATCGGGGCGGTCGCTCGGCTGACCCGCGCAGGCGGATTCCAGGCAGCCGGACCGACGCTCGTCCTGATCGGCGTCCAGGCCGTCTGGTTCCTGCTGCCCGCGAGCGTCCTGGTCTGGCCCGGCATCGGCCGCGTCGAGCCCTTCGCGCCCGAGTACCGCGCCTACGCCTTCATGTGGATCGCGGTCGGCCACTTCCTGCAATACCTCTGGATCACGACCTACTACGCCGCGGCCGCCGAAGATCGGCCGGGCAGGGCGCTCTATCTCGGCAAGGCGCTGCTGGTCGGGATCTCGATCTGGGCGCTCCCGGCGCTCGTCTTCGCGCCCGATCTGCTCGGGAGCCTGCCCTACGACCTCGGACTCGGCCTGCTCGCCGCCTCGGTCGTGAACCTCCACCACTTCATCCTCGACGGCGTGATCTGGCGCCTGCGCGACGACCGCATCGCGCTCATGCTGCTCGGGCCGCTCTCGGAGCGCGGCCCGGCGGACCGTGCTGCCGTCGCGAGCGGAGCGGAGCCGCGCGGCCCGATCCGGCGCGGGGCGACTGCGCTCGGCTGGGCGGGGGCCGCGGTCGTGCTCGTCGCTGCGCTCGTCGCGAGCTGGGAGTCGCTCGCCGGCAATCGGGCCGCCGAGCGGGGGGACGCCGAGCGCTATGCGCTGGCGGCGACGCGGCGGGCGTGGCTCGGGCGGGACAGCCCGGAGCCCCATCTCCATTTCGGCGTCGAGGCGATGCAGGCGGGCGATCTCGAGCGGGCCCATCGCGAGCTCGACCGGGGCATGGCCCTTCATCCGACGGCGGATCTCTGGCGCCTCGCCGGCGAGCTCGCGCTGAAGGAGAACGACCCGGAGCGCGCTTTTTCGGCCTTCGAAGAGGCGATCGCCCTCGATCCCGGATCCGGCGCCGCCTACTACCAGTCGGGGCGGATCCTCGCGGAGCAGGGGCGCCTCGACGAAGCGCTCGAGCGCCTCGAACGCGCGAATGCGCTGTGGCCCGACACGGAGCCGATCCGGACACTGCTCCTGGAGCTGCGGGGCCGCCGTGGGGCGGGAGCGACCCCGGGACCTGCGGCACATGCCGTCGCTCCGGCAGGTCCGGCCGATCCGGCCGGTTTCGAGCGTCCGGGCACGAATCCACCGGAGACCCGACCATGAACCTCGACATCCGCCCGCTCACGCCGACCGTCGGCGCCGAGATCTTCGGCGTCGACCTGTGCGTCGAGCTCGACGACGCGACGGTCGCGGCCCTGCGCCGGGCGCTCCTCGACCACGGCGTGATCTTCTTTCGCGATCAGGCGCTCTCGCCCGAGCAGCACGTCCGCTTCGCCCGCCATTTCGGCGAGGTCAAGATCCCGGTCTTCGAGAACAAATCGAGCGAGACCCCCGGCTTCACCGTCATCGATCAGTCCGCGCCGAAGGGCTCGGGCACCGACGCCTGGCACGCCGACAGCACCTTCATGGCGGAGCCCCCGCTCGGCGCGATCCTGCGCGCGGAGCACGTCCCGGCCTGCGGAGGCGACACGCTCTGGGCCAGCATGGTCGCCGCCTACGACGCCCTCGACGCGGATCTGCGCGAGCGCCTCGACGGGCTCGTGGCCGAGCACTCGGCGCGGCGCGTGATGGCGCTCGTCGAGAAGCTCGACAATGCCTACGCGCGGGAGACGACGATCGCGCCGCCGGTGCTGCATCCGGTGGTGCGCGTGCATCCCGAGACCGGGCGCAAGCTCCTCTTCGTCAGCCCGAACTGGGTCGACCGCATCGTCGGGATTCCGGAGGCGGAGAGCGACGCGTTGCTGCGCTCGCTCTACGAGCACGTGAAGAGCCCCGAGCTCCAGTGTCGCTTCCGCTGGCAGCGGAACTCGGTCGCGTTCTGGGACAACCGCTCGACCCAGCATTATGCGGTGCCCGACTATCGGGAGCGGCGGGTGATGCACCGCGTGATGCTCGCGGGCGACGTCCCCTTCGGCCCCGGGCAGGCTCGGCCGGCGGCCGTCCGCTCTTCGCGGCCGCCGGCTTGAGACGGCGCCGGAGCTCGCCGAACGAACGCTGCCGGTCGGGGATGGAGCGCGTGATCGAGGGCGCGAGCGGGCCCGCGTGGGTCTCCGACGTCGCCGACGGGCCGAGCTGCCGCTGACCTGCCGATCGGCTGCGACGACCGACGAGCTCGACTCGCGCCGGGTTTCAAGGTCGCGGGGGCGCGCGCCGATCCGGGCGACATGCAAGAGCCCAACCTCCTGACGATCGACGACGTCCTCATCCGGGGCGCGAAGATCGCGTCGTTCTTCGTCCTGTCCGGGATAGTCCTCGCGGTCCTCGTCCCGTCGGAGCTGCGTGGGCCCGATTGGCTCTGGGCGATCGGGCTCGGCTTCGCGGCGATGGCGCCCGTCGGGATGGCGTTCTGCGGCTTCGCGTTTCGGGATCGGGAGCGGCGGGCGGTGGCGCTGATGCGGCTGCTCGATCGGCAGGTCGAGCTCGTCGCGGGGGATCTGCTCGCGAACTCGGAGCTGACCCGCGACACGCTCGAGACCGCGATCCGCGACCTCAACTCGACCGGCGTGCGCCATCTGGTCTGGGATCGCAAGACGGGGCTGATCCAGGACGGGCGACTGCGTCAGTCGCGGCTCCACATCGAGACGTGTCGCGCCTGCGGCGTGAAGATCTCCCTCGACATCGCCCTCAACGAAGCGGCCGAGGCGCGTTGTCCGTCGTGCGACTCGCTGATCGACGCGCGGGAGGTCGACGAGGAGAAGCAGGCCGTCATCGAGGAGCTCGGCCACCGCGCCGATCGACCGCTCGAATGCCCGAGGCCGGCGAAGCCCGCGTTCTCGCTTCCGCTCTTCCTCCTGCTGCTCGTGGTCGCGTGGCCCCTCGCGCTCTTCTATGCGGTGCGCCACTGGACCTTCGCGATCGAGCCCGGTTCGATCTGAGCGCGGGCGATCCGACCTGCGCCGAGCGCCGGCGGGTGCCCCATTCCGCGGGCGATCCTGGTATCGTCGCTCTCCATCGAAACGTCGTGCGTGCGTCGCGCGATGGATTCGAGGTCGTGTGCCCGCCCACGTCGGAGAGAACCCATGAGCCCGTCCCATGCGCCTTCGGTTCCCGCGGCCGATCGCGCGCGTCCCGCGCCGCTTCCCTTTCCCTTTCGTGCGATCAATGCCGTCGGCGCGCTCGGCCGCTCCGTCGGGCTCCCGCTCGCACGCCTCGACGAGCAGTCGATCCTCGAGGCTGGGATCCGGCTCGCCGGTGGTCTCGACGATTTCGGATCGGGGCCGTTCCTCGAACCGTTGCGCCGCCTCTCGGCGTCCCTCGAGAGCGAGGCGCGCCTGACCTTTCTCGGTCGCAACATCGCCCGCAATTCGATGGTCGAGGCCACGCGCAATCGGCTCCGTCTGATCGCCGACCGGAAGAATCATCCCGAGATCGCGCGCGTCACGCTCGCCAAGCCGATCGTGATCGTCGGGGGCCCGCGGACCGGATCGACGATCCTCCAGGACCTGCTCGCGTGTGATCCCCGCAGCCGCGCCCCCCTTGGCTGGGAGGCGAAGGAGCCGTCGCCCCCGCCCGATCGCGCATCGCGCGAATCCGATCCGCGCATCGCCCGCTGCGAGGCCCAGTTCGAGGGCATCGACAAGATGGTCCCGGAATTTCGCAAGATGCACCCCCTCGACGCGCGCAATGCCCAGGAATGCCTCGTCCTGACCGCGAACTCCATGGTGAGCGGAAACTATCATGCCCAGTTCTTCGTCCCGAGCTATTACGATCATCTCGAGCGCGATTGCGATTGGAAGGGCGTCCTCGAGTTCCACAGACAGCAGCTCCAGCATCTGCAGTGGCGGTGGCCGGGGAGCCATTGGGTATTGAAGACGGGCCAGCACAACCTGGCCCTCGACGTCCTGCTCGACACCTATCCCGATGCCGGGATCGTCGTCACCCACCGCGATCCGGTGAAGATCGCCACCTCGTTCACGAGCCTCTCGACCCTGCTCCGGAGCATGGGCAGCGACCACGTGGACGGCCGACTGGTCGCCGCCGACTGGTGTCCGCGCCTCGCCTTCATGTTCGATCAGGCGATGCGCGTGCGGGATTCGGGGCGGTACCCGGCCGAGCGGTTCTACGACATGCACTTCAAGGATCTCGTCGGCAACTGGCGCGGCGTCGTCGAGCGGATCTACGACCAGTTCGGGCTCGAGCTCCGGGGCGACGCGGTCGACGCCATGGCTCGCTTCATGGATGCGAACCGGCAGGGCAAGCACGGCAAGCATGCCTACACCCCCGAGCAGTACGGGATCGACGTGCCGACCGAGCGGGCGCGTTTCCGGCGCTACACCGACCGCTACGGCATCGAGGCCGAGCCGTGAGCACGAGCGCGACGGAGACGATGCGAGCCTGGCGGATCCACGAATACGGTCCGATCGCCGACGTGCTCCGACTCGAGGACGGGATCGCGATTCCGACGCCGGGGGAGGGCGAGATCCGGATCCGGGTCCAGGCCCTGGCGCTCAACATCCACGACATCGAGCGGATCAACGGGGGCGTCATGTTCATGCGCCCGCAGCTGCCCTACAGCCCGGGCATGGAGGTGATGGGGATCGTCGATGCCTGTGGCGCGGGCGCCGAGACGTGGATGGGGCGTCGCGTGGCCGCGATCCTGCCCACCGCGATCGGGGGCTATGCCGAGTGGGCGATCGCCAGTCCGGACACGACCTTCGACATTCCGGAATCGATCGGAATTCCGGAGGCCGCGGCAATCTTGATGCCCTTCCACCTGGCGGCCATGGGGCTGCTCGAGCGTGCGAAGCTCGCGCCCGGCGAGACGGTCCTGATTCACGCAGGAGGAGGTGGGGCGGGGTCCGCCGCGATCCAGCTCGCCGTGCAGCAGGGCGCGCGCGTGGTCGCCACGGCGGGGTCGAACGCGAAGCTCGCCCTGTGCCGGGAGCTCGGGGCGGAGATCGCGATCGACTACCGGGAGCAGCGATTCCTCGAGCCGATTCTCGATTGGACGGATGGCCGAGGCGTCGACGTCGTGTTCGATGGCGTCGGCGTCGCGGTCCAGAAGCAGTCGATGGACTGCATGGCGTATGGCGGGCGCTATGTGATGCTCGGGTTCGTCTCGGACAAGACCGTCGGCGACCAGCCGTCGATCGTGCCCCGGGCGATCGGATGGGGGAACTTCTCGCTCGTCCCCTTCTCGCTCGGATATCGGGACGAGGCGACGAGTCGAGCGCTCAAGCGAAGCATGCCGGGCATGAATCGCGCGCCGCGCACGCTGGGCGATCGGATCCACGCGAGACTGGTCGATTCCATCGGTCGCGGGGCCCTGCGACCGGTCGTCGGGCTTCGACTCGGCTTCGAAGAGCTTCCGAGCGGTCTCGAAGCCCTCGCCCGCCGCGAAGCCGTCGGAAGGGTCGTGGTGGAAGTCGCGCGTCGGCGATGATCCCGGCCGGCGCCCGGGCTCATGCGTCCCGAAAAGAAAACGGGAGGCGAGCGCCGTCGGCGCCCACCTCCCGCAATCATCCAATCGACGAACTAGCGTCGGAAGCGGCCGCCGCCCCCTCCGCCGTCGCGATCGCCGCCGCGGCCACCACCGCCGCCGCCGCCACCACCACCACCACGCCGATCCTCGGCCTCGTTGACACGCAGCGCACGGCCACCCATGTCGCTGCCATCGAGGGCGCGGATCGCGTTGCTGGCCGACGCCGCGTCGCTCATCTCGACGAAGGCGAAGCCACGCGGTCGACCCGTCTCACGGTCCATGATGACGTTGATGGAGTCGATGCTGCCGTGGCGCTCGAACAGCTCACGCAGGTCTTGCTCGTTGGCAGAAAAGGGAAGGTTGCCGACATAGATCTTCTTGCTCAATTACGGGATTCCTCGTGGCTCATGCTCGTTTGCGCGGCCACGGACTGCTCCGGTCACGGGTCCGGACGATCCAGACGGCGTTCCATCGCTTTGACAAACACCGCTCCTGCCTGGCGAGGACTCTTGCGAAGGCGTCGCTTCGGACGGAAACGGAGCTTCAAGGGGGCTTTCGAAGGGAAGCGGGGATTGGCTCGGAAACCATTGCCGAGGCCCGATCGGAGACCACTCGAACCGGGAGGCTAACAGAATCTGGCGAGAGGGCCCGTCGGGGGGGCGGATCTTCGATCGAGGGGGTGTCGAACCGATCCGCCGACTCCGTCCGCTACCGTCATGCGGCCCGCCCAGGAAGGTGAATCGAACGATCCGATGACGCGTCGCGTCCTGCTCCGAGCGCTGCTGCTGGCCGCTTCGATCGCGCTCCTGCCGAATTGTTATGGGGAAGCGCCTCCCGCGGGTTTCGAAGCGATTCCCACCCGGAATCCGCACGGTCCCGGCGCTGCCTGCCCCGATCTCTCGGGCACCTTCGCCCTCGCGAGCCACCCTCTGGCCGCCGCCGTCCTCGGCCGGCCGGCGCCCGATGGCCACGGGAGCCCTGTCCGGCTCCAGATCGAGCAGGGGACGGGACAGCCCGAGGCCTGGTGGCAGGTCCCGCGCGAGGCCGTGATCGCCTTCGCGCGCGAGCTCGCTGGCCGCGACCCCGATCGCTATTTCCGGTGGTGGTCGCTCGCCCTGCGCGAACGGCTGCCGCCCGAGCTCGCCCACGACGAGAGCCGGCGGCTCACCGCGCTGGCCGAGCTCGGGCCGCCGCTCCCGGTCTTCGCCAGCCTCTCGGGCCAGCGCTGTGAGGCCGGCTGGATGCTCGTCGCCGTCCGCGATCTCGGCTCGCTTTCGGCCGAGGACGGAGGCGGTTCGGACCGTTCGCGCGAAGAGGAGATCTGGCTCGGGCGCAACGCGGCCGGCGAGCTCCTGGTCAAGCGGATCGTCTTCGAGCTGAAGCACTACAGCCTCTACGCCTCGGCGACGCAGTCGATCCGACTGCCGCCCGGCAAGACGAGCTGGGAGCGCATCGCCCCCGTTCCCGGCGAGGGTGAAGCGCGCCTCACCGCCGCGGACCTGCCACCCGCCCACGACCCGGCGACCGAAGCCGCGCGTTGTCCGGCCGACCCGGGTCGCGTCGTCGACTTCACCCAGCGCCTCCTCGTCGGTCTCCCGCCCGGCGGCGCGCTGATCCGCAGCGAGGTTGCCCGCGCCGAGGCGATCGATCCCGCGACCGGATGTCGTGCTCTGGTGCTCGAGCTCGGATTCGAAGCGAAGCGAGCGGCGGATCTCGATCGCATCGAGGCGCGCCTGCGCGTGGAAGACGACGTGCGCGACGTCGAGGCGGGCGAGCTCGAGGAGGCAGCCCGCGGTGCGCGGCGAGCCTGGCGCGTCACGCTGCGGTGACGGAAGTCGAGAGGGCGTGACGGAAGGAGCGGCGCAGGGCGGGGAGGTGACCGGGCGCCGGGACGCGTGTCCGATCAGGCCGCCACCACCGGCTCCGTGCCGGCGATCCGGACGTGGTGCATCACGCGGACGTGCTCCTGATCGAAGCCCTGGGCGCGGTGGATCATGTGGCGGTTGTCCCAGATCACGAGATCGCCGACGCGGAAGGTATGGCGATAGACGCGCTCCGGCGCGATCGCGACCCGCAGCAATCGCTCGAGGATCGGCCGCGCCTCGTCGTCGGTCATGCCCTCGATTCCCATCACGTGCTCGCTCGTGTAGAGCGTCGTCTCGCCGCTCTCGGGATGGCGGCGGACGAGCGGATGCCGGACGACCGGGAGATCGAAGATCGGATTGCCGGGCACCGTGCTGCCGAAGCGCAGGAACGCCTTCTTGTAGTCGTGGAGCCCGACGAGGCCGCGGACGGAGTCCTGCTCCGTCGGCGTGAGCGCCTCCCAGGCGACGCGCAGGCTCGCGAAGAACGTGTCTCCCCCGACCGGCGGGACGACGACGGCCGCGAAGAGCGAGAACGTCGCGGGGATCGGCCGGAACGAGCTGTCGGTATGCCAGCCCTCGTTGATGTTCACGAGCCGCATGCGCACGTCGTCGGCGGGGAGGATCTGCCCGTCGCGTCCGCGGTTCGTGAGCAGGATCAGCTCGGGATCCGGCGTGTCCTCGTTGAAGGCCCCGCGCTCGGGCTCGCCGAAGCGGCGGCCGAGGGCGACGTGTTGCGCCGGCGTCAGATGCTGGTCGTGCAGGACGACGACGCCGTGCTCGACGATGGTCCGGCGGAGGTCTTCGAAGTCCGCGTCGGCCAGGCCGCGGCCGAGCGCGAGCCCGCAGATCTCGGCGCCGATCGGCGCGAGGGGACGGACCTCGAATCCCATGACGCCCCCTCGCTTCAGGCGGTCCGCGGGCGCAGGACCTGGCCGGGCAGGCCGCAGTCGTCGGTCCGTTCGCCGTCGAGCACGATCGGGACGCCGTTCACGATCGTGGCGTACATCCCCTCCGGCCGGCTCGACCAGCGCCCCTCTCCGTTCGGGAAGTCACGCACGAATTCCTTGCGGCCCGGACCGATCTCGTCGGCGTCGAAGATCATGAGGTCCGCAGCGTAACCCGGGAGCAGCATGCCCCGGTCGAAGAGTCCGAGGAGCGCCGCGGGCTGCTGCGTCATCTGGCGGATCGCCTCTTCGAGCTCCCACTTGCCCCACTCGCGGACCCAGTAGCGCAGGAAGTACGAGCTCCAGTCCGAGCCGTCGTCGCGCCCGAGATGGGCGCCGCCGTCCGAGACGCCGATGATCATGTGGGGATGGATCGAGGCGCGGTAGGTCCCCTCGCGCCAGGCGTCGGTCTCGGTCCGCCAGACGAACTCGACGTCGAGGGCCTCCGACAGGGCGATCTCGATCATCGCATCCATCGGCGCGAGGCCGCGCTCCGCGGCGATCTCCGTCATCGAGCGACCGATGCGGGCCTGGTTCTCCGGCTTGCCGGCGCGGTAGATCTGGACGTTGTCGAAATGCGGCGGCGGCAGCGTCGAGCCACGCGAGGCGTCCTTGTTCGGATTCTCGACCGCGCGTCGGATCGAGTCGCGATAGGCGGCATCGCCGAGCATCGCGATCCGCGCGTCGATGGTCTTCGCCTCGGCGAAGATGCGATTGAAGGCCGGCACGCCTTCGTAGAGGCTCGTCCCCTCGGCCAGGCTGAAGCGGCGATTGAAGGGTCGCGCCATCAGCATCGAGAAGACGCCGGCGCCCTGCTTGCGCGCGCGCTCGAGGTAGGTCACGCAGTGATCCCAGGTCGCCGTCGGCGCGTCGACCTTGCTGCGCGCGCCGAGGCCCTGGATGATGATCGGGAGCCGGCTCGCCAGGGCGAGGCGGATCAGGAAATCGCCGTCGGCCTCGTCGAGGCCGCCGATCGAGCTGTAGGGCAGGTACGAGATCGAGCCGCCATTCGAGCGGCCGACCTCGGAAACGAGGGACTCGAGCTCCTCGCGCGACGCGAGTCGGCTCGGCACCGGGCGATCGAGCGAATCGAGATGGGTCGGCGCATGCGACGAGGAGAGGCCGGCGGCGCCCGCTTGCATCGCCTCCCGCACGAGCGCGCGCATGCGCTCGACCTCGTCGGCGGTCGCCTCGCGCTCGAAGCAGGCATCGCCCATGACCCAGCGGCGCAGATTGCTGTGGCCGACGTAGAAGCCCGCGTTGATGCCGAGGTGACCGCTTCGCGCGGTCATGAACTCCGGGAAGGTCTCGAAGTCCCAGGGGATCGCCGCCAGCGAGCCCGGGCTCATGTCCTCGACGCGACCGAAGATCTGCGTGATGAAGGGGCGGTCGTCGGCGCGGGTCGGGGCGACGGAGAAGCCGCAATTGCCGGTGACGACGGTCGTGACGCCGTGGTAGCAGGACGAGGTCGCGAAGGGTTCGAAGGTCAGCTGGGGATCGTAGTGGGTATGCGGATCGACGATGCCGGGGGCGACGATCCGGCCCTTCGCGTCGATGACCCGGCGCGCACCGGCGGCATCGAAGCGACCGACGCCGACGATGCGGCCGCCCTGGATCGCCACGTCGGCGCGCTTGCGCGGCAAGCCCGTACCGTCGACGACGAGGCCGTTCGTGATCAGCAGGTCGTAAGCCATTTCCCGTCTCCTTTTCGATCGGCTGCGCAGCGGACGCTCGGAGCTCGAACGATCGCGGCGCTTCGATCAGCGCATGGTCTTCAGCGCGATCGCCCGCTCGCGCGCCGGGCGATCCGGGGCGCGTCTTCCTCGGGCTCGAAGCAGTCGAGCAGGACCTCGAGGGCGGCGTCGATCCGCGCGAGCTCGGATTTCGGGAGCGCATCCATCAGCTCGTCCGCGCTCTCGACGTAGGCCTCGAGGGCGGCCTTCTCGAGGGCCGTCCCCTTCGCCGTCAGCCGCAGCGGAGCACAGCGCCCGTCGGCCGCGTCCGCCGCGCGGCGCACGAGGCCGCGCTGCTCGAGCCGGTCGATCATCTTCGTGAGCCCGCCCGGGCTGCACCCCACGACGTTGTAGAGGTCGCCGGGCTTGAGCAGGCGTGCGCCGCCCGCGCGCCGCAGGCTGCCGAGGATGCTGTACTCGCTCGGCGTCAGGCCGAAGGGCTTGAGCACGTTCTTCTGCCGCTCGCTCATCAGAAGCGAGATCCGGCCGAGTCGGACCAGGGGCGGCAGCGCGGAGAGATCGCGAGCGGGATCGTCCTGGGACAGGGTCTCGACGATGTGCTGGACCCATTTCATGGCGAGCGTTCTCCGGCGGGGCGACGCGAGCCTACGTCATTCCGGATGTTTTTCAAGGAAAACAAAATCGCAGGGACCCTGTCCCGTCAATTCCCGTCCCCGTCCCCGTCCCCGCCGACGAGCTTCGCGATGATCTCGTCGAGCATCGGGCCGAGCTTCGCCGCGACCGCCTCGTCGGACCGGTCGAGGTAGTCCGACGGGATGATGACGAGCGGGATGTCCGGCAGCTCACGCAGCCGCGCGTGCGTGCGGGCGGCGCTCTCGAAGGGCTCCGTCACGAACGTGAGCGAGGGCGTTCCCTGCTCTTCCAGGTGCACTGCGTCGAGCAAACTGCCCGACGTACAGGACCCTCATTTTGCCAGGCCGTTGACCACCGCGTCGTAGCCCCGGAAGCGGGCGATCATGTCCGGCTCGGCCGGTCGCGAGAGGACGGGCTTGATCTCGAGATGGAAGTCGGTGATGCCGAGCCGCTCGCTCAGCATGCGGCCGAGGACGCGGGTGTAGCCGACGAAATGCGGCCCGGTCGGATGCTCCGCCTCGTTGCTGAGGAAGCCGATCCGCCGCAGGCGGGCGGGGTCGCCGACGCGCCGGGCGAGGCGCTTGCCGGGGCGTTCGAGGGTTCCGCGCGGGTCGACGAGCTTCATCATGCTTCACTCCTTCGGATTCGTTTCGAGTTCGATCGGGGCTCGGCCAGGGTTCGGGCAGCGGGGCTTCAGAGCGCCTTCGTGATCGCGAAGCCGCCCAGATGGCCCCAGGAGGGACAGATCGCGGCGCAGGGAATGCTGTCGCCGCCGGCGACCACGATGTGGATCGATTCCGGCGACCAGACGACCGGGACCATCGCTTCCGGATCGCTCTGATCGACCGACTCGGGCCACCATTCATAGTAGGCGTCCTGCGTGACGCTCGGGCGCCCGTCGGGCTCGACCCGGATGTCGCCCAGGCGTCGGCGCGCGGTCTCGAAGAGGAATTGCTGGATGCGCGCCCGATCGAAGCCCTCGCGCGAGAGCGTCCGCGCCATCGCCGGATTGAAGACGACGAGGATCTCGCCCATCGTGTGGGTATTCGAGTTGCCGCGCCCGCTCATCTGGTCGGCGACGAGCTCGAGCCAGCGCAGGCCGACCTTCTCCCCGTCGCGCGTCGCGATGCCCCACGGATTGCAGATCTGCGGTCCTTCGCAGGCGAAGACCGTGACCGAGCCGGCGCCGTCGTCGGCGCCGCGGAATCGGCCGAGGGATTCCCAGGGCGTCCGCTCGGGCTCCTCGGCGATGCAGTAGGCCATGCGCCCGGGATGCCCCATGATCTCCTGCACCGGCTGCCGCGGATGGGCGCCCCCGAGATTCCAGGTGACGAGGCGGATCGCCCGGCCGATCGCGAGATTGGCCCGCGCGCCGCCGCCGTTGAAGACCGACTCCCGCGTCGCCATCCCGAGATCCGTCACGGCGCGACCCGAGACGATCACGAGCGGCCAGCAGGGATGGGTCGTCGTGACGACGCCGCCGAAATTGAAGCGCGGCTCGAGCATCGAACGCAGGGCGACGAGCACGATCGGGAAATGCTCGGGCAGGCAGCCCGCCATCACCGCATTGGCGGCGACGGCCTCGACGGTCGCGACGCGACCGGCCGGCGGGATCGTCCCGATGCGATGGTCGGCGGCGAGGCCGGACGCGGCGACGAGCCGATCGACGCGGGCGCGGTCCGGCGGAAAGGTCGGGAGCCCGTCGGTCAGCCCGAGTCGATAGGAGAGCTCGGGCCAGTCGGCCGCGTCGATCGTCCCGGGAAGCGCTTCGATCGCGGCAGCGGACACGTCGACTCCGGCTTCCGGGGACGGCTCGGGGCAGCGTCCGCGACTGGGTGGGCGTCCGACGGGTTATATCTTTCGAGGAAAATAACGTCAAGCGATCTCCCGCGGCCCGCACGCGCTCGATTCGGCGATGACTCGGCGATGACGCTCGCGCAAGGCGGTCGTATAGTCGGGCGCCACCGAATCGCGCCCCGAGCCGGGCGATCGGAACAAGGAGATCGCCGTGCGGCTTCGTCTCGAGCTCGTCTGCATCGCATCGACGTTCGCGCTCGCCCTCGTGCTCGGCTGCGAGAGCGCAAAGGCGCCCGAATCGTCGAGCCATTCGGCTGCACCGACCGCGGAGGAGCCCGCCGTCCGATCCGGCTTCGGGAAGGTCGACGCCGCCCGCGCGACCGCCGCCGATGCGGAGACCGGAGACTGGATCCTCCACGGCCGAACCTACGCCGAGCAGCGCCACAGCCCGCTCACGCAGATCACGCGCGAGAACGCGGGCCAGCTCGGTCTCGCCTGGACCTTCGAGCTCGGCTCGACGCGCGGCATCGAGGCGACGCCGATCGTCGTCGACGGCGTGATGTACGTGAGCAGCGAGTGGAGCCGGGTCTACGCGCTCGAAGCAGCGACCGGGAAGCTCCTCTGGCAATACGATCCGCAGGTGCCGCGGGCCTGGGGGCGCCACGCGTGCTGCGACGTCGTGAATCGCGGCGTCGCGGTCTGGGAAGGGGCGGTCTTCGTCGGGACCATCGACGGCCGCCTCGTCTCGCTCGATGCCGCGACCGGTCGACGCAACTGGGAAGTGCTGACGATCGACCGGAGCAAGCCCTACACGATCACCGGCGCGCCCCGCGTCGTGAAGGGCCTCGTGGTGATCGGCAACGGCGGCGCCGAGAAGGGCGTGCGCGGCTACGTCAGCGCCTACGACGCGAAGACGGGGGCGCCGCGCTGGCGCTTCTATACGGTGCCCGGGGATCCGAAGCAGCCCTTCGAGCATCCCGAGCTCGAGCAGGCGGCGAAGACCTGGCACGGCGAGTGGTGGACCGTCGGGGGCGGCGGGACCGTCTGGGACTCGATGGTCTACGACCCGGAGCTCGATCTGCTCTACGTCGGCACGGGCAACGGCTCGCCCTGGACGCGCTCGCAGCGGAGCCCGGGCGGCGGCGACAACCTCTACCTGTCGTCGATCCTCGCGATCCGGGCCGGCGACGGTCGCCTCGCCTGGCACTACCAGACGACGCCCGGCGACAACTGGGACTACACCGCCGTCCAGCCCCTCATGCTGGCCGAGCTCCCGATCGGCGGCGTCTCGCGCAAGGTCCTCCTGCAGGCGCCGAAGAACGGCTTCTTCTACGTCCTCGATCGCGCGACGGGCGAGCTGCTCTCGGCGGACCCGTACGTGAAGGTGACCTGGGCGACCGGCGTCGATCTGAAGACGGGACGCCCGAAGGAGTCGCCGATCGCCGACTACGACCGGGAGCCGCGGCTGCTGTATCCGGGCGCGCAGGGCGGCCATAGCTGGCATCCGATGTCGTTCAGCCCGAAGGCGGGCCTCGTCTTCATCCCGGCGATGGACGTGCCCTTCTATTATGCGTACGACGCCGCGTTCCGCGCGCGGCCGAACGCCGACAATACGGGCCTCGACATTCCGCGGGTCGCGGGCGGTCCCGGTCCCGGGATCGAGCGCGAGGTCAAGGGCGCGCTGATCGCGTGGGACCCGGTCCGGCGCAAGGAGATCTGGCGCGTCGAGCATCCGGGCCACTGGAACGGCGGCACGCTCTCGACGGCGGGCGGTCTCGTCTTCCAGGGCATCGCCGACGGGCGCTTCCGGGCCTACGACGAGGCGACGGGCAAGATCCTGTTCGAGACGCAATCGCAGACCGGCATCATGGCCGCGCCGATGACCTATGCCGTCGACGGCACGCAATACGTGGCCGTCGCCGCCGGCTTCGGCGGAGGCGCGCTCGGCAGCGGGCCGAACACGACGGCCGCGATCATGAAATGGCACAACGAGGGTCGCATCCTCGTCTGGAAGCTCGGCGGAGGGCTCGCGATGCCGACCAATCGCGCGCGCGACCTCAGTATTCCCGAGCCCATCGCGCTCGAGGTGGGCCCGGAGCGGCTGGCCCTCGGCGAGACCCGCTTCAACGAGAATTGCGCGACCTGTCACGGCTTCGCAGCGGCGAGCAGCTACGTCGTGCCGGACCTGCGGCAGACGAGCGCCGAGCGCCACGGAATCTTCGAGCAGATCGTGCTCGAGGGCGCGCTCGTCGCGGGCGGCATGCCGAGCTTCGAAGGCATGCTGACGAAGGACGAGGTCGCGGCGATCCAGGCCTACGTCGTCTCCCGCGCCCGCGCGGCCTTTGCGGAGCAGGAGGCCGAACGCGCGGGCTCGGCGGCTGCGGCGCAGGCCCCGAGGTAGCCGCCCCGAGGCGGTCCGCCCTAGACTGCCGGCTTCGTCGAACCGGAACGAACCGAACCTCGAAAGGACGCCGCATGACCGACCGGACCGCCTACGTACCGCCGAAAGTCTGGACCTGGGATGCCGAGAACGGTGGCCCCTTCGCGAAGATCAATCGACCGATCGCGGGCGCGACCCACGACAAGGTCCTGCCCGCTGGCCAGCATCCGCTGCAGCTCCATTCGCTCGCGACGCCGAACGGCGTCAAGGTCACGATCCTGCTCGAGGAGCTCCTCGCCCTCGGCAAGACCGGCGCCGAGTACGACGCCTATCTGATCAACATCGGCGACGGGGATCAGTTCGGCAGCGGCTTCGTCGAGATCAATCCGAACTCGAAGATCCCGGCGCTGCTCGACCGCAGCACGACGCCGCATACCCGGGTCTTCGAGTCCGGCGCGATCCTGCTCTACCTGGCCGAGAAGTTCGACGCCTTCGTGCCGAAGGCGGGGGCGCCGGGGCGGGGCGAGTGTCTGTCCTGGCTCTTCTGGCAGATGGCGAGCACGCCCTATCTGGGCGGCGGCTTCGGCCATTTCTACGCCTACGCGCCGGAGAAGCTCGAGTACCCGATCAATCGCTTCGCGATGGAGGTGAAGCGGCAGCTCGACGTGCTCGACCGCAACCTCGCGACGCGCAAATTCGTCGCGGGCGACGCCTACACGATCGCCGACATGGCGATCTTCCCGTGGTACGGCGGGCTGGTCCGGGGCGAGCTCTACGGGGCGGCGGAGTTCCTCGACGTGAAGTCCTACGCGAACGTGGCGCGCTGGGCCGAGGCGATCCAGGCGCGGCCGGCGGTGAAGCGCGGTCAGCGGGTCAATCGGGCGTGGGGGCCCGAGGAGGAGCGCGTCGCCGAGCGCCACGCGGCGAGCGACTTCAAATAGCGCCACGACTCGCAGGCGCTCCTCCTCGGCTCGCGCGTCAGACGACGCTCCGGTGTCGGCTCGGCCGGAAGTCGACGCCGATCGCCGTGTCGTAGTAGCGGACGGCGACGCTGCGCTTCGGGAAACGCGCGTCGATGCGCGCGAAGTCCTGCGCGTCGAGGGCGACGTCGAGGGCGCCGAGGTTGTCCTCGGCCTGGGCGAAGGTGCGCGGGCCGATGATCGCCGCCGTGATGCCGGGCTGGGCCATGCACCAGGCGAGGGCGAGCTGCGAGACCGAGCAGCTCTTCTCCTTCGCCATCTCCCGCAGGAGGTCGATCGCCTCCCAGGCCGCCGGCGTCACCTGCCGCCCGAAGGCGTCCCGCCCGTCCTGCCAGCGCCCCGCGGCGTCGCCATGATCGCGATCGTATTTGCCCGTGAGGAGCCCGCCGCAGAGGGGCCCCCAGGCGAGCACCGCGAGCCCGAAGCTCTGGGCCGCCGGGATCACCTCGCGCTCCGCCGTCCGGTCGAGCAGGTTGAAGGCGGGCTGCTCGCTCACGAAGCGATTGAGCCCGAGCTCCTTCGCGACCCAGAGCGACTCGACGATCCGCCAGCTCGGGAACATGCTGCCGCCGACATAACGGACCTTGCCCGCGCGGATCAGGTCGTCGAGGGCGCGGAGCGTCTCGTCGATCGGGACGTCGGCGCTCGAGCGGTGGAGCTGGTAGAGATCGATCCAGTCGGTCTGGAGGCGCTCGAGCGACGCTTCGCAGGCCTGGATCACGTGGCGGCGCGAGAGGCCCCGGGCGTTCGGGTCGTCGCCCGGGCCCTGCGGAAAGAAGAGCTTCGTCGCGAGGATGGTCCGCTTCCGTCGACCATCCCGGGCGAGGGCGCGGCCGACGATGCGCTCGGTCTCGTTGCCGCCGTAGGCGTCGGCGGTATCGACGAGGTCGACGCCCCGGGCGAGGGCGAGGTCGATGATGCGGGCGGACTCCGCCTCGTCGGTCTTGCCGCCGAACATCATCGTCCCGAGTCCGATCGGGCTGACCTGGACGCCGGTCCGGCCGAGGGATCGCAGCGCCCACGCTTCCTTCTTGCTCACCGTATTCCCCTTCCGACGGGATCGAAGCCGACGCGCATCGACTTGAAGCCGTCCATGAAGTTCGAGCGGAAATGGACCGGCTCCGCGAGCAGCCGCGGATTCGACCAGCGCGAAGCGATCTCCGCCGTCATGACCTCGAGGTTCATCCGCGCCTGCTGATGTCCGATGCAGAAATGCGGGCCATGGCCGAAGGTCCGCGCGTTGCGCCGATTGTGCCCGGGATCGCGGCCGATGTCGAAGCGGTCGGGTTCGTCGAAATAGCGCTCGTCGCGATTCACGGATGCGAGCAGGCAGACGAGCTTGTCCCCCGCGCGGAGCTTCTCGCCGGCGAACTCCTGGTCGCGGGTCGCGGTGCGCCGCAGGTAGACGACGGTGTTGCGGTAGCGGAGGACCTCCTCGACGGCGCCCTCGACGAGGCCGGGATCCGCCTGCAAGCGCGCGTACTGCTCGGGATGGCGGATCAGCTCGTAGAGGAGCCAGCCGAGGGTATTGCGCGTCGTCTCGACGCCGCCGACGACGAGGTTCTGGAAAAGGCGACCGAACTCGCGATCCGAGAGGCGCCTTCCGCCTCGCTCCGCCTCGAGCATCGCCGTCGAGAGGCTGTCGCGGGGCTCTCGGCGGAGGTCTGCGGCGAGGGTCTCACCGAAGGCGATCAGATCGATGCCGGCCTGGAAGCCGGCGAGCCGGTTCTCGGCGAAGTCGGGGTCGTTCGCGAGGGTGAGCGTGTTGGTCAGGTCGACGACCCGGGCATGGTCCTCTTCGCGGACGCCGAGCAGCCGGAAGAGGATGCGCATCGGGAGCTGCATCGCGACCTCGCCGACGAACTCGCACTCGCGCCGGTCGCCGAGGGCGTCGAGGATCTCGCGCGCCATGGTCTGCATCAGCGGACGGCGGGCCGCGAGCGACTCGGGCTTGAAGGCGAGATCGCCGAGCGAGCGCAGCGTGCGGTGGGCCGGGGGATCCTGGAAGGTCATGCTCTGCTTCAGCTCGGCGAGGATCGCGTCGGGGGTGTCCTCGACGAGCGGGCCGTGGGCGTTCGTGAAGCGGTCGGGGTGCTTGAGCACGAAGTCGATGTCGTCGCGCTGGAAGACGAGCCAATGGCCGCCGCGCGCGTAGCCGTCGGACTGCCAGAGCAGGCGATGGGCGCGGCGCAGCTGCGCGATCTCGGCGCGGGGCGTGCCGGCGGCGAAATGCTCGAGATGGAGCAGCGAGGTCGCGGGGATCGGGTCCATGGGGCGGCGCTCCGGGTCGGCTCGCGTTCAGTATGGCGACTCGATGCGGTCGGCGCTGCCGACCGGGACCGGGACCGGCTTCGGGGCGGGAGGCGTGCGCGGCGATCGGTGCATCCCGCGTTTCGGGAGGGCGGTCCATCCCGCGTCATGCCATGCTCGCGGATCGGGAGACCGCGATGACGACGCCGACCGACGATTTCGAGAAGCTCCGCCCCGGCATGGAGGTCCAGCTCGCGCGCCGTCGCGAGGCGATCGCGGCGGGCATGCCCGCGCGGGGCTGGAAGATCGGGCTCAACGTGAAGGGCGTGCAGGCGCATTTCGGAATCGGCGAGCCCTGCGTCGGCTGGCTCGACGGGCGCCGCGTTCTCGCGAGCGGGGCGACCTTCGATTTCCTGCCCGACGTCGCGATGCGCATCGAGCCGGAGGTCTGCCTGCGCGTCGGCGAGAAGGGAAGGCTCGAGGCCGTCGCGCCGGCCCTCGAGCTCGTCGACTTCACGACGCCGCCGAAGGATCTCTTCGCGCTGCTCTCGTCTTCGATCCTCCACGTCGCGACGGTCGTCGGCGAGTTCGCGCCGCCGTCCCGGGCAGCGGAGCTCGGCACGCGCTGGCCGCGGCTCGAGGTGACCGGGGAGCCGGTGCCGCCGCTCGGCGACGGGCTCGTGCCGGCGGATCTGCAGGCGTCGGTCGATTTCGTCGCCGAGGTGCTGCCGCGCTTCGGCGAGCGGCTCGTGGCCGGGGACTGGATCATCGCGGGCTCGTATGCCGCGGCGGTGCCGCCCCTCGCCCGCGGTGCCCGGGCGCGGGCGGATTTCGGTCCGCTCGGCCAGGTCGAGGTCGAGCGCCGGGCCTGAGTCGCCCGTCGCCCGTCGCTGTCCGCGATCATCCCGACCCGAGGCTGAATGTCGCGCGCGCGGGGCCCTCTGCCTCGTCGGTCGCCGCGATCCCCGCCTCTCCGCGTGGCTGTCGCCCTCCGGTTGGGCTCCTGCTCGGCATCCCGGTTGCACCGCCCTTGCCGCGAACCCGTGGCCGCGCGCCGCCCGAGGAGATCCCCGTCATGAAGTTCTCGCTGATCTACGAAGCCCAGACCGTCGACGCGTCGCGTGCGGGCGACCGCCGCGTCTTCGACGACATGGTCGAACAGTGCGTGCTCGCCGAGGAGCTCGGCTTCGACGTCATCTGGGCGGTCGAGCACACCGCGCTCACGAACTACGCCCACATGTCCGCCCCCGAGACCTTCCTCTCCTTCATCGCGGGCCGCACGCGCCGCATCCACGTCGGCCACGGCGTCGTCTGCCTGCCGCCGTCGATGAACCATCCCGTGAAGGTCGCCGAGCGGATCGCGACCCTCGATCTGCTCTCCCAGGGTCGGCTCCATTTCGGCGTCGGCAAGGGCGGGACGCAGCAGGAGGCGGGCACCTTCGGCTACGACCTCGACACGCTCCAGCCCCAGATCGACGAAGCGATGTACCTGATCCCGAAGATCATGGTCTCCGACGAGATCGAGCACCACGGCCAGTACATCGACATCCCGCGCCGCCCGATCCATCCGAAGCCCTATCAGGATCCCCATCCGCCGATGTACCTCGCCTGCACGCGGACCGAGTCGCTCGCGACGGCGGGCGGCCGCGGGCTCGGCGCCCTCGTGCTCGGCTTCGGCGGCCCGGAGGAGGTCGCCAAGAAGAACGCGCTCTACCGCCGCAGCTTCGCCGAGCGCAAGCCCGAGGAGCAGGTCGGCTACCGGCCGATCGAACATCTGGCGGCGCTGTGTCCCGCGATCGTCCTCGAGGACGGCCAGCAGGCGCGCAAGATCGGCATCCGCGGCCAGCGTTATTTCATGGAGTCCCTCGCCTACTGGTACACCGGCGGCCCGAAGCCCGATCACGCGGCCTGGGCCGACGAGGACATGATGGTGACCTCGACGACGGGAGAGCAGATCATCCGCTCGCGCTGGGCGTCGGAGGAGGTCGTCGTCGACTTCAGCGACTCCTCGCTCGCGCTCATGAATCCGAATCACGCCTACGGCACCGTCTCCGACGCGATCGGCTACGTCGAGCGGCTGCGCGCCGCCGGGGCCGACGAGATCCTCTTCATCTGCCAGATGGGGACGGTCCCGCAATGGGCCCAGCTCGAGACGATCCGGAACATCGGGAAGCACGTGATCCCCTACTTCCGCAACTGAGCCTTTTGCAACTGAGCATTCCGCCCCCGAGGTCCGCCCCATGCGCACACCCATCTGCGACCAGCTCGGCATCGAGTTCCCGATCTTCGCCTTCTCCCATTGCCGCGACGTCGTGGCGGCCGTGACCAACGCCGGCGGCTTCGGCGTGCTCGGCGCCCTCGCGTTCGATCCCGAGCAGCTCGAGATCGAGCTCGCCTGGATCGACGCCCACGTCGGCGACAAGCCCTACGGCGTCGACTTCGCGATGCCCGCGCGTTATGTCGGCAAGGGCGGGGGCGAGGCGGCGAGCGTCGAGAGCCTGCGCGCGATGATCCCGGACGAGATCTGGAAGTTCGCGAACGGGATCCTCGAGGAGCAGGGTGTCCCGCCGATGCCGCCCGAGCTCGCGCCCCGCAAGATGAAGGCCGCGGGGCTCGGCGTCGACGCCGAGGGGCCCGGGCAGGTCGACGTCTCGCTGCGACACAAGAACGTGAAGCTGCTCGTGAACGCCCTCGGGCCGCCGCCGGCCTACGTCGTCGAACGGGCGCATGCCGCGGGCATCCGGGTGGGCGCGCTCGCCGGCAGCGTGGCCCACGCGCTGAAGCAGGTCGAGCAGGGCGTCGACGTGATCATCGCGCAGGGCACGGAGGCGGGTGGTCATACCGGCGAGATCTCGACCATGGTGCTCGTGCCCGACGTCGTCGACGCGGTCGGCGGCCGCGTCCCCGTGCTGGCGGCCGGCGGCATCGGCTGCGGGCGCCAGATGGCGGCGGCGCTGGCCCTCGGCGCCCAGGGCGCCTGGACCGGCTCGATCTGGCTCACCGTCTCCGAGGCCGACACGAGACCCGAATCCGTCGAGAACCTGCTCGCCGCGGGCTCGCGCGACGCGATCCGCTCGCGCTCGATGACGGGCAAGCCCGCGCGCCAGCTGCGGACGGCGTGGACGGAGGCCTGGGAGCAGCCCGGGGCGCCGAAGACGCTGCCGATGCCCCTTCAGGGCATCGTGTTCTCCGAGCTGGCCCACCGCGTGACCCGCTCGCGCAACCGCGCCCTCGCAGGCAGCCCCGTCGGCCAGATCGTCTCCCGCATGAACACCGTCCGGGCCAGCCGCGAGGTCGTGCGCGAGCTGGTCGAGGAGTGTGTCGAGGCGAAGGACCGGCTGGACGCCCTGTTCGGCCGCGCGTGATAACGTCGGGCGCTCCAGGCCGCGCGAGCGGGAAGAAGACGAGGAGAAGGTCATGGCGGAGCGATTCGATCTCTTGATCCGGGGTGGCACGGTCGTCGACGGCACGGGCCGGGCGCCCTTCGTCGGCGACGTCGCGATCCGCGGCGGTCGGATCGCCGCGATCTCGGGCGCGGACGGTGGCTCGCTCTCCGGCGACGCGACCGAGGTCCTCGATGCCCGCGGCCTCGTCGTCACCCCGGGCTTCGTCGACATCCACTCGCATTACGACGGCCAGGCGATCTTCGACTCGGCCCTCGCGCCGAGCAACGCCCATGGCGTCACGACCGTCGTGCTCGGCGTCTGCGGCATCGGCTTCGCGCCGGCGCGGCCCGCGGATCACGACCTGCTCGTGACCACGATGGAGTCGGTCGAAGACATTCCGGGCGACGTGCTGCGCGCGGGGCTCTCGTGGGAGTGGGAGACCTTCCCGCAGTATCTCGACGCCCTCGATCGGCGCCGCTTCGCGATGGACATCGCGACCCACATCGGCCACGTCGCCCTCCGGACCTACGTGATGGGGCAGCGCGGCATCGCGAACGAGCCCGCGACCGGCGACGACATCGCGAAGATGGCGAAGCTCGCGGGCGAGGCCGTCCTGGCCGGCGCCCTCGGCTTCTCGACCTCCCGCGTGAAGGCCCACGTCACCCTCGCCGGCGATCCCGTCCCCGGGACCCACGCGAAGGAGGACGAGCTCTTCGCCATCGGCCACGCGATCGCGCAGACCGGCAAGCCCGTCGTCTTCCAGGTCGCCTCCGCGGGCATCGACGGCCAGGATCCCGAGGACGCGCTGAAGGAGATCGAGTGGATGCGCCGGCTCTCGGTCGAGACGAAGATCCCGGTCTCCTTCCTCGTCCTGCAATCGTTCACGGCTCCGGGCCTCTGGAAGGAGCTCCTCGATGCGGCGAGCGCCGCGGAGAAGGAGGGCGGCCAGCTGCGAGCCCAGGTCGCGAACCGGCCCTTCGGCATGCTGCTCGGCCTCACGACCCGCCATCCCTTCATGAAGCGCCCGACCTTCGATCGCCTGATGAAGGCGACGGGCTCCCTCGACGCGCTGGTTGCCGAGCTCCGCAAGCCCGAGGTCCGCGCCGCGATCCTCGCCGAGCCCGACTCGGTCTCGACCGGCGACAAGTACGAGGGCATGGGGATGCTCGTCGCCCACATGCCGACGATGGTCTACCCGCTGCTCGAGGACCTCGACTACGAGCCGACCGCGGAGCGCTCCCTCGACGGCCGCTGCAAGGCGACGGGTCAGTCGCCCCTCGAGCTCTTCTACGACCTGATGCTCGAGGAGGCCGGGCGGCGGCTCTTCCTCGTCCCGTTCTTCAACTACGCCGGCGGCGACCATGCCGACATCCTCGCCATGCTCGACCATCCCGCGACCGTGCTCGGCCTCGGCGACGGCGGCGCGCATCTCGCGACCATCTGCGACGCGTCGATGCCGACCTACCAGCTGTCCCACTGGGTGAAGGGCCGCACGCGCGGCCCGCGGCTCTCGCTCGAGCGCGCGGTGAAGATGCAGACTTACGACACGGCGGCGCTCTACGGTCTCTCGGATCGCGGGACGCTCGAGGTCGGGAAGCGCGGCGACGTCAACGTGATCGACCTCGATCGGCTCGCGTTGCGGCCGCCCGAGATGGTGAGCGACCTGCCGGCCTCGGGCTCGCGGCTCCTGCAGGGGGCGGTGGGCTACGTCGCGACGATCGTGGAGGGTGTCGTCGTTCGCAAGCACGACGTCGATACGGGCGCCCGGCCGGGGCGGCTCATCCGCGGCGGGCGCTAGGGGTCGCGGGGGATCGGGCATGGGCATCGTGCCAGGTGCCCCGGTCGGGCGCGGTCCGGCGCTCGGGTGTCGGACGGCACGCGTCGAGGGACCGGTCGGCTTTGACGGGCGCCGTGCTGCGCGTGCGTCCTCTATCTCGCACCGGACCGCGCCCGACCGGGGCACTCGCGGCGCTTGCGCGGGACGATCTCCACGGGCCGCATGCTTCGTGATGGGGTATCCTGCGGGTCGTTTCGTCGGGCTGTGACGACTTCCGGTCCCGGGTCTCGATCCCGTTCGCTCGAGCTAGTTCGCGGGGACGCAGAGGGCGCCGTCGCCGCCGACGGTGACGTCGCGGGCGAGGCCTTCGCGCGCGGCGAGGATCTCGGCGGCGCGCCTCCAGTCGATGCGGTCCTTAAGACCCGCGGCGGTCGCATCGCGCTCGAGCGCGGTCCTCGCGTCGCCCGCCCGGTGGTAGGCGTCGGGATGGGCCTCGAGACAGAGGCGCCCGCTCTCTTCGGCCGCCAGCAGGACGGGCTCGTAGACGATCGTGACCGGATCGCCGATGCGGGTGCGGGCGTAGAGCGCCGCGATGTCGTCGGGATGGAGTCGGATGCAGCCGTGGGTGCGGAGCGTGTGGACGCTCGCCGGCGCGTTGGTGCCGTGGATGCCGATGCTCGAGCGCGAGAGGCCGAGCCAATGGCGGCCCAGGGGATTGGCGGGGCCGGGCGGGACGATCTTCTCGACGGGCTTTCCGAGCCGGCGCATCTCCTCCTGGATCCGGCGCGGAACGAACCAGGGCTTGTCGATGGCACGGGCGTCGACCGTGAACTCGCCGAGGGGCGTCGGCCAGCTCGGTCGGCCCGCGGCGATCGGATAGGCGCCGGCGAGCGCGCCGCCCCGGCGCTCGAAGAGCATGCGCTGGGGCACGTTCACGAGGATCGCGTCGGGAGCGAGCGTGTCGAGCACGGCCGGCACGACGTGGGCCGTCTCGATGCGCAGCGGCTGGTCGATCGCGAGCCGTGCGTCCGAGGCGAGCGCGTTCGCCCGGGCGAGGCTCGTGACGGAGAGGCCGAATCGCGCGGCGACGGAGGTCAGGGAGTCGCCGGCCGCGGCGGTGATCACCCGGCTTTCTCCGACGACGACCTGCGCTTGGCGCGGAGGCGCTGGCTCCGGACGAGCTGCGGGCAGCGCGCCTGAGCCGGCAGGCTCTTCGACCGCGACCGCCACGACGGGGGCCCAGGCCAGGAGGCCCGCCGCTGCGGTCGCCGTCATGAACGCACGACCGAAGCCGTGCGCGATCGAAGCCCTCATCGCCGCCTCTCGCGTGCTCAGCGCCAGAATTGCTGGCCGCCGTCCACCATCAGCTGTTGTCCCGTGACGTAGCGCGACTCGTCGCTCGCGAGGAAGACGACGACGCGCCCGAGATCCTTTTCCGGATCGCCGATCCGGCCGAGGGGAATCGTCGAGACGAGTCGTTCGTGGAGCGCCGGATCCGCGCGCATCGCCTCTTCGTTCGCCGGCGACCAGACCATCGGCGCGACGACGTTGGCGCGGATTCCGTGCGGTCCCCACTCGACCGCGGCGGCGCGGGTGATCATCGCGATCGCCGCCTTGACCCCCGCGTAGACCCCGTACTCCGCGGGCGCGACCTGCGCGCCCGAGCCGAAGTTGACGATGCTGCCGCCCCCCTGGAGATGGGGATGACACGCGCGCATGAACTCGAGGGTCGCGACGGGGCCCGTCTTCCAGAGGGCGTCGAGATCCTCGTGCGAGATCTCGAGCAGCGGCGCGCGGCGCATGCTCGGGGACTGCGCCGCGTTCACGAGGACGTCGAGACGGTGGAAGCGCTCGAGGGTTCGCGCGACACAGCGATGGATCTCCGCGACGTGCGCCACGTCGACGGCGAGGGGCAGGGCGTCGACACCGAGCGCCTCGATCTCCCGTGCGAGGGTCTCGAGCGGCTCGATCCGGCGGCCGACCAGAGCGCAGGCGGCGCCCTCCCGCGCGAGCTCGAGCGCGGCGCCGCGGCCCGAGCCCTGGGCGGCGCCCGTGATCAGCGCGACGCGTCCCGCGAGCAGCCCCGCCATGCCCTCAGCTCCGCGATTCGACGAGCTCGCAGAGATGACCTTCGGGATCGCGCAGCATGGCGACGCGCACACCGAGCTCCGGCATCTCCTTGATCGGCGCGGCAAGCCCGCCTCCGCAGCGCACCGCGCGCTCGAGGACGGCGTCGAGATCGCGCGTATCGAAGCCGAGGATGACCTCGCTGTCCCGCGGTGCCGGACGATTGCTGAACTTGAAGAGCACGAACTGGCCATAGCGATCGGTCGGCTCCGGGCAGAGGAAGATCTCCTCGATCGGCTCGCCGATCGCGCCCTTCTCGAACGCGAGCCGGCCCGTCTGATGCAGGTCGAAGACGGTCGTGTAGAAGGCCGCCATCCGATCGAGGTCGTCGACGACGAGCTTCGTGAAGGCGAGATTCGAGAGGCGGTCGCTGGCCATGGGGGTTCCTCCTGGGACGAAGCCACGGTATCCGGGGCCTCCCGGCGTCACAACCGGCGCCCCTCGACCTGCCTCATATCCGCCGCCCGGATCGCCGCCCCGGCCGCCGCGCATCCGGCGCGCGCCGGGCGATCGCGAGGATCCGGCACGCGCAGGGCGCGGTATCGTCGCGCGATGCCGCTTCAGGCAGGAGGATTCGCATGGCGCTCGAGAACGGACGAGGGGTCCACCACGTGGTCTGGTGCGTGCGGGCCGAGAGCCTGCCGCGGGTGAAGGCGTTCTGGGAAGGCGTGATCGGGGTCCCCCTCGAAGAGCTCGATCTGCCGGAGCTCGGACTCAAGGTCCTGATCTCCTGGCACGGCGGCGTCGAGGTCATGGCTCCGTCCTATCCGAGCGGTCTGATGGTCGAGGCGGCGAACGCCTTCCTCGCGTCCCGGGGCGAGGGCGTCTACACCGTCGTCTACGAGGTGCGGGGCATCGAAGGCGTCGTCTCTTCGTTCACCGCCGCCGGCGGCAAGCTCCTGTTCCGCGAGACCATCACGCCCGACCAGGTCGACGAGCGCGGGCTCTCGGACGGCGCGCGCTTCTCGATCCTGCAGGCGGGCTTCGACGACCACGCCGGCCTGCGGATCTGCCTGCAGGAGCAGGTGCCCGAGTAGGCGGCGCAAGCCCGGCGCTCTCGTTTCGCCCGGCGCTCCGCTCGCGCGCGAGCACGCAGGAAGGCGCGGCGGGGAGCCTGCAGGCGGTGCGACGGGCCTAACGCTCGGCCGCCCGCACCAGGTCCGCTTCGAGGGTCCGCGTCGCGAGCAGCGAGTGGACGATGCCCCAGCCGTTTGCGAGCAGCAGCGCGAGCATCGAATAGCGGATCGCGTCCGCGCCCTCCGTCGCCGCGAAGACGTCGTTCAGCTGGCCTACGATCGTCGGGCCGAGCCCCATCCCGACGAGGTTCAGGAAGAAGAGCAGCGTCGCCGACGCCATCGCGCGCATGCGGACCTGGGCGAGGCCCTGGGTCAGCGTGTAGCTCGAGGGGCCGAAGATCCCGTTCAGGAAGTTGACCGGCACGAGCGCCAGGATCGCGAGGTTCGCGTCGGGCGAGAGCGCGAAGCAGACGTGGAAGGGAATCTGGAGCACCGCCGACAGCGCGGGAATCCAGACGAGCCAGCGGCGATCGCGCAGGACGAGGCGATCGGTGAGCACGCCGGCGAAGACGGCACCGCAGGCGCCCGAGATCCCGATCGCGAGACCGGTCTTCCAGCCGGTCTCCGCGGGGCCGAGGCCGTGGACCCTTACGAGGAAGGTCGGGGCCCAGGCGACGAGGCCATAACACGTGATGCCGTAGAGGCCGGCCGAGGCGGCGAGATGGCGGAAGGTCGGGAGCGACGCGAGGTAGCGGAGGGTCGTCGCGATGTCGGGGGTCTCGCCGGAATCGACGAGGCCTTCGGATTCCCCGCGCCGGGGCTCGGGCAGGGTCCACCGCACGAGCAGCGCGATCAGGACGCCGGGCAGGCCGATCAGGAGGAAGGCCGCGCGCCAGCCGAGGCTCTGCTGGATCACGCCACCGAGCATCAGCCCGAAGAGCACGCCGAAGTTCGCGCCGGTGCTGTAGATCGAGAGCGCCCGCGCGCGCCGCTCCGGCGCAAACAGGTCGGCGATCATCGCGTGGGCGGCGGGCGTCGCCGACGCCTCGCCGACGCCGACGCCGATCCGCACGAGGGCGAGCTGGCCGAAGCTCGTGACGAGGCCCGAGGCCGCCGTCATCAGGCTCCAGAAGGCGATGCCGATCGCCATGATGTCGCGGCGCGAGCCGCGATCGGCGAGCCGCGCGATCGGGATGCCCGCGAGCGTATAGAAGACCGCGAAGGCGAAGCCGATCAGGAGCCCCATCGCCGCATCCGACGCGCCGAGCTCCTCCTTGATCGGCTGGAGCAGGATCGGGAGCAGGTTGCGGTCGATGAAGTTGACGGCGTAGACGAGCACGAGCACCGCGAGCACGTAGTTCTGGCGTGCGCGGCTCATGGAGCTCGGGCGATCGGTGGCGGTCAAGCGTTTCCTTCCTGGGCCCGCGCCGCGCGGGCCCGGGCGTTCACGGTGGCTCGCGCCTACTGGGCGAGACGGCGCCCGTACTGACGCGCGCGCTCGGTGCGCTGCGCTTCGCGCTCGGCGGGGGTGACGAAGCGCGTGCCGGGCGGAAGCGCCGCGCGCAGGGCGTCGAGCTTCACGACCCGCACCTCGCGCACCGCCTTGCTCGCATCGACCTCGCCGGGCAGCACCTGCCAGCGCCCGATCACGATCCCCGCATTCTGGCCCTCGGGATCGAGCCAGTTGTGGACGCCGGGATCACGGGCGGCGACGACGAAGGTCACGCTCCCGTCGGCGTTCGATGAGGCCTGCGCCTGATTGAGGCTGCTCGTGCGATGCACGTATTCGAAGGCGACGCCCCAGGGATCGGCGAGCTGGACGCCGAAGGAGACCGCGCCGAGGGGATCGAGGGTGAGGACGAGGGCCTCGTCGTCGGCGAGGGCGAAGTGGCCGGAGTTCGAGAGGCCCCGGCCGCCCGGGCGGTTGCGGGGCGGCGTCAACGTGTTGGGCGCGAGGGTGTAGAGGAAACGATTGTTGAACCCGAGCCAGAATCGTCCCATCCGATCGAGTCGTTGGGCGGCCGCCTCGGCCTGTTTCGCGACGGGCTCGACCGGAGGCGCCGGCGGCCCGGCGATGCGGAAGGCCTCGAGGGCGACGGGCGATTGGCGCGACCAGTCGGTGAAGAGGTCGCGGACGTAGACGGGGTAGAGGCCCTGCTTCGGGAGCTGCAGATGATTCGGGCGGCCGTTCGCGGGCTCGTCGTCGAGGGTGATCGTGAAGCGGCCGTCGGGCCCGATCTGCATGGCGTCGCTGCGCAGCGTCGCGACGAGGCCCGCGCCCTCGACCGGCATCTTGTCGCTCGAGCCCGGGACCTCGTCCATCACGACGAAGTGGAGCTCGACGGGACCATTCTCCGGGAAGCGGCCGTGGAGGACATAGCGCGAGGCGCCGTCGACGTGGAGCGAGCGGTAGACGTTGTCGGGGTTCTCGATGCCGTAGCCCGCGCGGGGCACCGAGATGCCGAACCAGTCGTGGGGCGCGTTGGCGCCCCAGAAGACGACCGGGCGGGCCGCGTCCTCGTTGACGATCGCGTAGGCCGCGGCGGTCGCGGTCGATTCGGCGGCGCGGCGCGCGGTGGCCGCGCCCGCCGCCGTCTTGCCGCGGGCATCGGCGCGGTAGACCTGCTCGAGGGCGTCGATCGCGCGCCGCATCGGCGGGCTCGCGAGGAGGGCGACGGCGCGCACCTCGCGCTCGAGCTGGCCCGCGGTCGAGAGCGTCCCGCCGGCTGCGGCCGGGGCGGCGTTGAAGGCGCCCGCCAGGCAGACGGCGCCCGCGAGGTTGAGGGCGCTCGCAAGACAGCGGTCGAGGGATCGGGCGAGGGCGGTGACCCGGAGCAGGGCGCGGGGAACGCATCGGAAGAAGGACGGATCCGAATGGGGCTGACTCATGGGGCTTCCCTGTCGGCGCCTGCGCGGCGTCGTCGTGTCCAGTGGTAGCCGATCCACCGGGTTCTGCGCTTACGTAGGCGCATGACCCGCCTCCAATTCGGGACCGGCACGACCGTCCGCCGCTTCGACGACTACCGCCGCTGGCTCGAGATCGCCGAGGCGACGGGCTTCGATCTCCTGACCTGCGGCGACTCGCAATCGCTCTGGGCCGAGTGCTTCTCGCTGATGACCTTCGCCGCGATGACGACCCGCCGGGCGAAGCTCGCGATCACCGTCTCGAACCCGGCGACGCGCCATCCGGCGGTGATCGCGTCGGCATGCGCCGGAATCCAGCAGCTCGCGGGCGGGCGCTTCCGCTATGGGCTCTCGTCGGGCGACAGCGCGCTGCGCAACATCGGGGTCGAGCCCGCCTCGGTCGCGCAGATCGAGCGGACGCTGCGGGCGGTCCAGACGATGACGGCGGGCGGGACCTACGACGACGCGGGCCACGCCCTCGCGCTCCACTGGCTGCCCGAGCCGGCGCCGGTCCCGGTCTGGCTCGCCGCCGAGGGTCCGAAGACGCAGCGCCTCGCGGGTCGCGTCGCCGACGGCGTGATCCTCTCGAATTGCCTGACGCCCGATCGCCTGGCCGTCGCGATGGACCACATCGCCGCCGGCGCGGCCGAGGCCGGACGTTCCCTCGACGCGATCGAGATCTGGCACATGTGCAATCTCATCTTCGCGCCCAGCGAGCGCGAGGGCATCGACTCGATCCGCTCCGTGCTGGCCGGCACGGCGAACCACGTCTTCCGCTTCACCCTCGCCGGCAAGGGTCTCCCCGCCGAGCTCGAGAGTCGGATCCGCGGCCTGATGAGCGAATATCAGTCGCGCTTCCACGCCCATCCCGGCGCGGCGAATCCCAACGAAGGGCTGATCGACAAGTACGGCCTGCGCGACTACCTGGCGCGCCAGGGGACGATCGCCGGCCCGCCCGAGCGCTGTGTCGAGCGGCTCCACGAGGTCGCGTCGTACGGGGTCCGCAACCTGATCGTCTCGCAGTTCATCCAGGACCAGCCGACCTGGATGCAGACCTTCGGCGAGCGGGTCCTGCCGCATTTCCGCTAGCGCGCCGCCGGCGGAGAAGCGCCGTCAGGCGCCGTCCCGCGGCACGACGCCGATCAGCTCGACGCGGGCGCCATTCGGATCCTCGACGAAGGCGAGCCGGATCTTCATCCCCATCGCCTCGATGAAGTGCGGCTCGACGACGACCCGATGCCCCGCGGCGCGGATGCGCGCGACCAGCGCGTCGACGTCCGGCACGCGGAACGCGATGCGGCTGAAGGCGTCGAAGACGTAGGGCTGCGTGCGCCCGTTCTCGCGTTGGAGCACGAGGGAGGCGCCAGCGCCGTTCGTGTCGCCGTAGGAGAGGGTGACTTCGATCCGCTCGGTCGTGGCGTCGCCGAGCCGGAGCGTCTCGCGCATGCCCATCAGCTCGACGTAGAAGGCGACGGTCGGCTCGAGGTCGAGGACGTTGAGCGCCGGGAAGAGGACGACGGGAGCCGGCGGCGTCGAGGGCGTCGTCGAGGCTGCCGGCGTCGTCGCTGCCGATGCGGAGTCGTGCGCGGCGGGCGGGGGACTCGCGGTCGCACCGCCGTGCGCGGCCTCCGCGCCGCCGCGCGTCGCGCAGCCCGTGGACGGGCCGAGGGCCAGTCCGAGCGCCAGGCCGAATACCGCGCCGAGGGCAAGGCGATGCGCGGCGGTGCGGACCGGGGAGCGGGGCAGGGCGGATGCGGGCGGATCGAGCGGACGCGGCATGGGGCTGTCTCCTGACCGCGGCGCGGATGCGCGCGGCCGACGGGGTCGACTGGGGGCAGTCTCGCGAGCTTCGCGCCCTTCGACCAGGGTGTTAGGATCGCCCGAGCCGTTCCGAGGGCAGGGGGTACCGAGTGACGAGTCGCAGCGCAGCGCACGTCGAGAAGAAGAGCCTCTGCCGGATCTGCACGGCGCAATGCCCGATCGTCGTCGAGATCGACGCCGAGGGGCGGCCGGTCTCCGCCCGCGGCGACAAGCAGAATCCCCACTCGGAGGGCTTCTTCTGTCTCAAGGGCAAGCACTTCCCCGAGATGCACACGACCCCGGGCCGCCTGCGCCACTCCCTCGCCCGCGACGCCGGCGGCGAGCAGCGCCCGATCGAGGTCGAGCGGGCGCTCGACGAGATCGCCGTCCGATTGCAGGCGATCCTCGATCGCCACGGCCCCGACTCGGTCGCCGTCTACACGGGCACGCTCTTCTACCAGCTCCCCCAGACCGCGGCGATGGCGACGGCGTGGATGGACGCGCTGCGGCTCCGGCTCCGCTTCTCGAGCGGCACGATCGATCAGCCGGGCAAGCAGATCGCGGCCGCGGCCCACGGCGTCTGGCTCGGCGGGAGTCACGTCTTCGACGAGAGCGACGTCTGGATGCTCGTCGGGACGAATCCGCTGGTCGCGATCTCCGGCGGCATTCCCCACGCGAATCCGGCCCGCCGCCTCGAGCGCGCCCGCGCTCGCGGGCTCGAGCTGATCGTGATCGATCCCCGCCGCAGCGAGACCGCGAAGCGCGCGACGCTCCATCTCCAGCCGCGGCCGGGGACCGATCCCGCGATCCTCGCCGGGATCCTGCGCGAGGTGATCACGACGGGGCGCTTCGATCGCGACTTCGTCCGCGAGAACGTCGCGGGCTTCGAGCGCCTCGCGCAGGCCGTCGAGCCGTTCACGGCCGAACGGGTGGCGGTCCGCGCCGACGTATCGGCCGACGCGATCCGCGAGGCGGCGCAGCGCTTCGCGAGCGCGCGCAAGGGCTCGGTCACCGCCGGGACCGGCGCGAACATGTCGGGCTGGAGCAACCTGACCGAATACCTCGTGCTCTGCCTCAACTCGATCTGCGGCCGCTTCCGCCGCGCCGGGGATCGCGTCGCCAATCCGGGAGTCCTGACGACGCAGCGGGCGTTCAAGGCCCAGGCGATCCCGCCCTACAAGGTCGAGGGCTACGGGAAGCCCCTGCGCTCGCGGCCCGACATGCCGCCCGCCGTCTGCGGACTCCCGACCTCCGCCCTCGCCGACGAGATCCTGCTCGAGGGCGAGGATCGCGTGCGCGCGCTCTTCACGATCGGCGGCAATCCGATGCGCGCCTGGCCGGATCCGGTGCGCACGCAGGCGGCGCTCGAGCGCCTCGAGCTCCACGTCGTCGTCGACCCGCGCCCGACCGACACCGCGCGGCTGGCCGACTACGTGCTCGCCCCGCTGCTCCCGCTCGAGACCCCGGGCTCGACCCTCTCGACCGAGAACCTCTTCACCGTCTCGCCGGCCCTCGGCTACAGCGAGCCCTACGGCCAGTACGCGCCGCCGATCGTGGCGCCACCGCCGGGCTCCGACCTGCGCGAGGACTGGGCGTTCTTCTTCGGGCTGGCGCAGCGGATGGGGCTCGCGCTCGAGCTGTCGCCCGGGGTGTTTCCGATTCCCGGCGTGCGCATGCCGAAGACGAAGCTCGACATGCGCGAGACGCCGACCGGCGAAGCGGTCCTCGAGCTCGTGACCCGGGGCTCGCGGATCCCCCTCGAACGGCTTCGGCGCGAGCCCGATCGGGTCCTCTTCGACGACGAGCCCTCCGTCTTCGTCGAGCCGCGGGATCCGGACGACACGGCGCGTCTCGACGTCGGGAGCGCGCTGCTCCTCGACGAGCTCGCGGTCTTCGACGCGGGCGATCCCCATGCGCGCGCGGGCTACGCCTATCGCATGGTGAACCGACGCATGGCGAATACCTTCAACTCGCTGGGCACCGACCTCGACGCGCTCACCGCCCGCTACGGCACCAACCCCGCCTTCCTCCACCCCGACGATCTCGCCCGCGAGGGCCTCGCGCGCGGCGATCTCGTGCGCCTCCGCTCGCCCCACGGCGAGCTCGAGGCCGTCGCCTGGCCGGATCCCGACCTGCGACCCGGGCTGGTCTCCATGTGTCATTGCTGGGGAGCCCCGCCCGGAGAGGCGGCGGACGTGCGCAAGACCGGGAGCAACGTGGGCCTCCTCATCAGCGTAGAAGAGGATTGCGCGCGCTTCTCCGGGATCCCGCTCATGAGCGCGATCCCGGTCCGGCTCGTCCGGGCCTAGCGAGACGGGCTCGGCCGCGCTCGATCCGCCCGGCGCCCGATCCGACCGCGACAACTTGCCGCATCCCGGCTCCCGAAGACCGCGGCTAGCGTGCGCCGCACCCCACAACAGGAGCTGGACATGAGCCTGCAGATTCTCGCTTCGTTTTCCTCTCGTCGGCCGACAGGCCTCGTCGGTGCGGTCCTGATCGGCCTCGCGCTGGCGTCCTCGGCCCACGCGCATACGACCGTGAAGGCCCAGACGACCGAGGGCGTCCGGGACGACAACGCCCTCCGGATCGGCCACGGCTGCGAAGGCGACCGGGGCATCGTCGCCCAGAGCGTCGTCTTCCCGACCGACGCGCCGGACATCACGTCGAGCGACCCCGGCGTCACGCTCGGCGCGCTCTCCGACGTGATCGTCCAGGGCAGCATCGCCGGCCTCGCCCAGAGCATCCAGGACCGCAGCATCTTCGCGCTCCAGGACGAGAAGGTCGACGCGAACGGCAACGTCGTCGGCTTCCACGCGCGCGCGGGCTATCTCCGCCCGAACCTGGTCGGCCGCGTGCCCTTCCAGTTCAGCGCGCCGACCTTCGTCGCCGGCTCGTGCGCGAAGCGCCTGCTCGTCCAGATCGCGATCGCCGACATCTGCAGCGCGCGGCCGCCGATCTTCGATCCCGCGAAGCTCAACCTCTGGATCCCGGACAACGGCTCCCGCTTCGCCGTCGAGGGCGCGGCGGCCGGGGTCGAGGAGATCGGCGGCGCGGCGACGCTGGTCGTCAACCGCAATCTCGCGAGCAATCCGCTCCCGAGCGCCTGCGGCTCGGGCTACGACGTGACCGTCACCCCCTCGGCGGCGCAGGTCGATCGCGATCTGCCGATCCCGGGCTACTGGCCCGGCCGCGGCGGCCGCGGTCATTACGTGGCCGAGGACCTTCGGTAGCTCGATCCGGACGCGCCGATCGTGTAGAGATCTTCTTGATCCGGCCGGGCGTCGGACCCGGCCGGATCGCGGAAGAGCAGGACCGCGTGCGGGCCGAGGCCATCGGATCGGGGGCGGGCTCCGGGCGGCGAAGCGCATGGCCATGAAGAAGACGGGGGCTCGCGTGGCGACGAATCCGACGGCGACGACGAGGGCGAGAGCGGGAACGGCGAAGCGCGCGACGACGTTCGGGGCGGCCGTGATCGGTCTGCTGGCCTCCGCCGTGCCGGTCGAGGCGCATACGCAGACCGGAGCCCTCGGAAACGGGGCCGAGGCGACCGACTACTACCAGGTCTTCTGCTCCGACGACGGCACCGGCGCCCCGGGCTCCCTCTCGGTCCAGATCTCGGACCAGGCCCCGGCCGCGGCGCCTCTCGTGAGCGTCCAGGTCCGCAACGGTCCGGATCTCGCGACCTCGACCGATCCCACGGACGCGGATGGAGCGGCGAGCCCGCTCATCCACGTGAACGTCCGGGCCGGGTCCGTCTTCGACGTGCTGGTCGACAAGACCGGCGCCGGCAGCGAGAACTACGTCCTGACCTTCCACTGCGTGACCGGCCCCGACGGCACCGGACTCCATACCGGCACCGACATCGTCACGCGTCAGAACCAGTAGGCGCCCGTCGGCCGCTGATCCGCGTCGCTACTTGACGAGGGTGACGGGGACCGTCGCGGCGTGGATCACCCTGGTGGCGACCGAGCCGAGAAGCAGGCCGCCGAGCGCCGTCATCCCGCGCGTGCCCATCACGATGCCGTCGCAGCCGAGCTCGTCCGCTCGGTGGGCGATGGTGTTCGCGATCGAGCCTTCGATGATCTCCTTGGAGTGGGAAATACCGGCCGCTTCGAGAGCCTGCACGGCCATCGAGAGCGGTCCCTCGCTCTGCTTGCGCTGGAGCTCGGCGATCTTCTCTCGCGATACGTACACGGCGACCTCTCCGAAGACGATCGGCTCGTCGTGGGCCGTCACGACGTGGATCGACGAAGACGGGATCGCCTTCGCCAGCGCGATCGCATGACGCAGCGCTCGCATCGAGTTGTCTGATCCATCGACGGGAACCAGCAGCTTCATCGGGTCGCTCCTCGATCAGGGAGATGGGAAGGAAATGTGCCTCTTCGAGCTCCCTGGTGCAGCGTTCGTGCCGCCTCGAGGAGGATGGATCCGCGTCTCGGATCGGTCTCGCGGGTCATGATGCCACGATCCGGGTGAAATCCGAGGCGCCGCGACTCGGGAACCGACCGGATCCGTTCCGACGCGCGAGATTCGAATCGCCGATCCATGCCCGGGCTCCTGGCGATTCAGGTCCGCGGGCGGGCGGCCTCGGCGCCCGCCGCGAGCTGGATCGTGCCGCAGGGAAAGACCGAGACGCGTGCGCGCCCGCCGTGCTTGTCGGCGAGCCAGCGCCGCGTCTCTTCCCAGGTCTTGAACAGGATCGCGGCGTCGCGGGCCGCGGGCTGGAGCGCGCCGCGATCGATGCCGGGCGCGAAGAAGACGATGTCCCGGCCCTTGACCCGTGGCGCGCGTCCGCCGTCGAGGCGCATGCCCGGGCCGAAGAGCCAGTGGCTGCCCAGGCCTTCGCTGCCTTCGAGGGCGACGACGACGGTGCCCCCCTCGCGGACGAGGGGCTCGGGGGCGGTCTGCCAGGGGGCGAAGGCGGTCAAATACTGCAGGAACTCGGCGTCCTTCGGGTAGACCGAGAGGACGCAGACGTCGGCACCGGCCGGGGTCGGGCTCGTGTAGACGCGGCGCGCGATCTCGCAGCCGGCGCGGTGGGCCGAGACGACGTCGCCGGTCACGAGTCCCGCGAGGCCGAGCCGCGAGTTGGGAATGCCGTTCACGAGGAAGTCGACGCCGGCCAGCCGCGCCGCGTCGTCGGACTCGAGCCGCGCATCCGTCCCGACGATCGCATAACGCCCCCGCGCACAGCTGCCCCGATGGTAGGCCTCCGCCGAAGCCAGGCTCGCGATGCCGGGAAAGAGGAGCTTCGAGCCCCCCGAGAAGCCGGCGGCGCCATGCGGGATGATCGAGCCGACCAGGATCTTGAGATCGGCGCGCAGGAAGTCGGCGTTGATCTCGACCGGCGAGCCGAAGCGCGTCGTTCCGATCGCGACACAACCGTCCCACGAGAAATGGTTCGCGACCGCGCAGCGCTCGACGACCTCGCGGCCGAGCTTCTTCTCGAAGTCGGGCCGGGTCATCGGGCGATGGTTCGCGACGCCGGCCAGGATCAGGACGTCGCGATCGGCCATGCCGGCCGCGCGCAGCTCGGCGAGGACGGTGGGCACGAGGCGCTCGCCGGGCGTCGGTCGCGAGAGATCGTCGATCACGATGCAGGCGCGCGTGCGACCCCGCGCGAGCTCGCGCAGCGGCGCCGTGCCGATCGGATTCGCGAAGGCGCGGTCGATACCGTCGCGGCCGATGTCGGGACCGTCGTGCGGGGGGCACGACTCGACCTGCCAGCCGTCGGGGAACTCGAGCTCGAGATCCCGGTCGTCGTACCATGCGCCGAAGCGGATCGAGGCGACGGGTCGGGGCGAGGGCGGCGTGTGCGCGGCGGAGGACATCGAACGGACCCTATCAAAGGGGGGGAGCGCCTGCCCGGCGAGCGCGTGGTAGCGTCGAATGCATGAACGCCCCGACCGAGCCGCGCGAGACGACCGATCCCGACGAGATTTTGCGAGCCGTCCTCGATCCCGAGCGGCGGGGCGCGCTCTATCCCTGGCTCCACCGCCTGCGCGAGCTCGCGCCGGTCCATCCGAGCGAGGGGCTGCACGTGCCGGGGGGCTTCGTGCTCTCGCGCTACGAGGACATCCGAGCGGTCCTGCGCCATCCGCAGGCCTTCAGTGACGAACGCAACGCGGACATCTTCGACGTGGGCGAGGCGGGCGCCGTCTTCACGGCGATGATGCGCAAGCAGATCCTCTATCTCTCGCCGCCCGACCACGATCGGATCCGCGCCCTGGTCGCCCGCCACTTCACGCCGCGGGCGGTCGAGCGCTGGCGCGAGGCGGCGGAGCGCGAGGTCGAGCGGCTGCTCGACGCGGCGGTCGCGCGGGGGAAGCTCGATCTCGTGAAGGACGTCGCCTATCCGCTCCCGATCGCCGTCATCTGCGAGATGATGGGGATCCCGAAGAGCGACGTCCCGCTCTTCTTTCAGTGGGCCCACGACTTCGCGCGCCGGGGCGACGTCGCGGCGCTCACGCCCGACGTGATCCGGCGCGGCGAGGAGGCGACGGCGGGCTTCCGCGACTATTTCCTCGGCCTGGCCCGCGAGCGGCGGAAGCAGCCCAAGGACGATCTGCTGACCCTGATCGCGCTGGCCCGCGACGCGCGGGGGCCGTTGACGGACGACGAGCTCGCGGCGACCTGCGTGATCCTGCTGCAGGCGGGCCACGAGACGACGGCCGATCTCATCTCGCTCGGCATTCGCGGCCTGCTGCTCGCGCCGAGAGAGCTCCATCGCTTGCGCGCCGAGCCCGGGCTCATGCCCGACGCGGTCGAGGAGCTGCTGCGCTGGGACACCTCGGTCCAGATCAGCCAACGCCGAAGCCGCGTCGAGCTCGAGATCGGGGGCCAGCGGATCCCGGCCGGTGCGACCTGCGTCCTCTTGAATGGCGCCGCCAACCGGGATCCGGCGCAGTATCCCGACCCCGACCGGATCGACGTCGGCCGCTCGCCCCGGGACCATCTCGCCTTCGGCCTCGGCCGCCATCGCTGCCTCGGGGCATCGCTTGCGCGGGTCGAGATCCAGGCCGCGATCGCTGCGATCCTGCGGCGCTTCCCGCGCCTCGACTTCGACGGCGAGCCCGCCTTCCGCGGCTCGTTCTTCCTGCGCGGGCTCGCGTCGCTCCCGTTGCGGGGCTAGGCGGCGGGGCCAGGCGGCAGGGCTCGCCGGCAATCGCGACTCAAAGCCGCGCCGCGACCTCGAAGGCGCCGCGGACGGCCTCTTCGACGCTCGTTCCGCCGGCACAGTCCCCGACCCGGTGGATCTCGCTGCACGCGTCGCCGAGGGCTTCGAGGCCGACGATCGCGCGGGGGCCAGCGACGGCCGCGACGCCGTCGCCCTCCGGCGAGGCGACGATCGCGCGCGCGTCGACCACGAGCTCGGCCGGGACGACGGTCGAGCGGCCATCCGCGTCGCGGTACTCGAGGGCGCCGGCGCGAATCGCGACGAGATCGATCCGCGAGGCGAGCTCGACGCCGAGCTCGCGCAGCTCGTGAAGCTTCCGCCAGCGAAGCGGCAGGGCGAGCTCGAGGGCGGGCGTCTCGCCTTCTTCGAGGACGAGGACGGCAGGCCCCCGCTGCGCCACGCGCTCCGCGATCGCGAGCGCGCGCGCGCCGCTGCCCAGCACGACGACCGTGCGCCCCGTCCGGGCGTCCTCGCGCGGTGAAGCTTGCGACCCGATCGCTCCGAGCGTCGGTCCGAGCCGGGCCGCGAGCTGCGCTTCCGTACGCAGCGCGCTCGGATCGAGCACGATCGCCCCGTCCTCGATCGGGAATCCGCGCGGCGCGCTGGCTCGGCCCACCGCGAGCACCACGGCGTCGGGCGCGAGGCGCTTCACCCAGTCGACGTCGACCGCCGTCGCGAGGCGGACGTCGATGGCCTGGTCCGCGACCTGGCCGCGCAGCCAGCGCGAATAGCGGGCGAGCGGCCGATCGAGCTCCGGGCCATCCTCGCTCCCGTCGCCGAGGCGGTCCCGGCGCTCGGCGAGGACGACCGCATGACCCCGCAGCGCGGTGAGTCGAGCGGTCTCGAGCCCGGCGATCCCGCCGCCGACGACGAGCACGCGCCGCGCACGGGCGGCGGGGGCGAGGCTCGGCGCATGGCCCGGACTTTGCGGCGAGAGGGGCAGGGCGGGGGCGTATTCATGTTCGCGGCCGGTGAAGGGATTCACGCCGCAGAAGAGCCCGCGCCCGAGCGAGACCTCGCCGACGCAGCGGTAGCCGTAGATGCACGGTCGGATCGCGTCCCGACGTCCTTGCGCGAGCTTCGCCGGGAGCTCGGGATCGGCGAGGAGCTTGCGGCCGAGGGCCACGAAATCCATCGCGCCTTCGCCGAGGAGCTGGTCCGCCCGCTCGATCTCGATCCGTCCGACCCCGATCACCGGGATCGTGACGGCGCGCTTCATCGCGCGCGCGAAATCGACATAGCGCTCCTCGGCGTGGACGAGGGGGCCGTCGGTGAAGCCGACGCCGGAGCTGCCGTCGGAGTAGGCGCTCACGTGGATCGCGTCCGCGCCCGCCGCCTCGGCGATCCGAGCCGTCCGCAGCGCATCCTCGAGCGCGATGCCCCCGGCCACGCGAAACTCGATCGCGTCGAGTCGACACCAGACCGGGTAGTCCGCGCCGACCCGGGCGCGGATCGCCCGCAGCGTCTCCCTCAGCAGGCGAGCGCGGCCCTCGTGCGAGCCGCCCCACTCGTCCGTACGTGTGTTCCAGGCGGGCGACAGGAACCCCGCGATCGCATAGCCATGGGCCGCGTGGACCTCGACGCCGTCGACCCCGGCCTCGCGAGCGCGGGCGGCCGCCGCGGCGAAATCCTCGATCAGGGCCCGGATCCCGGCCTCGCTCGCGGGCTCGAAGATCGGCATGCGCCCGCGTCGCATTCCGCCGGCGAGCTCCGCTTCGGCCCGCGACATCGCCGCCGCGCGATCGTTCGCGCCGCGAAAGACCGGCTTCGACGCGACGAAGAGCGGAAGACCGGCGGCGATGTCGTTCACCGCCGAGCGCCCGCCGTGATGCAGCTGGAGCGCGAGGGCGGCGCCGTGGGCGTGGACCCGCTCGACGAGCGCGCGCATGCCCGGCGCGAAGCGGTCGTCGGAGAACGCGACCTGTCGCGGATTGGTCGCACCGCGAGGCCAGGAGACACCGACCGAGCCCACGACGAGCATCGCCGCGCCGCCGCGCGCGCGCTCCGCGTAGTAGTGGACGATGCGCGGTCCGAGCTGGCCATCGGGCTCGCAGAGATTCGAGCCCATCGGGGCCATCAGGATCCGATTGCGGAGCGAGAGCGAGCCGATCCGGCCCGGAGAGAGAAGCGTCGGCGTCATGCGGAATCGACCCTGGCGTTGGGGGTCGCGCGAGCATACCAGTCCGAAGCGGGTGTGCGGACGTGCGGCGGCGGCAGCGGCGGGGAAGGCGAGCGCGTATCGGGCGGGCGACGCGTGACGCCCGCTCGCGACGCCCGCGCTTTCGATCCGCGTTTGCGGTGATAGGATTGGCGCGATGAGCCAAACCGCCTCGCTCGGTCGACCGCTCGCCGGGATCCGGGTCCTCGATCTGTCGCGGGTCCTCTCGGGTCCGATCTGCGGTCGCCTGCTCGTCGATCTCGGCGCCGACGTCGTCAAGGTCGAGGAGCCGGTCGAGGACATCCTCCGCGCGCAGCCGCCGATCCTGGCCGGCGTCGGCTCGCTTTTCGCCCAGGTCAACGCCGGCAAGCGCAACGTCTCGATCGACTTGAAGGCCGACGGGGCGGCGGCGCTCGTGGGGCGCCTCGCGGCGCAATCCGACGTCCTGATCGAGAACTTCCGTCCGGGCGTGCTCGCGCGCTTCGGCCTCGACGCGGCGACGCTCTGCGCGCTTCATCCGCGCCTCGTCTACTGCTCGATCACGGGCTGGGGCCAATCGGGTCCCTGGTCGGATCGCGCGGCCTACGCCCCCGTGATCCATGCGGAGGCCGGGCTGCTCGCGCTCTCGCAGCGCCTGCGCGATCGGCCCCACCACGGCGAGATCCAGCAGCACGCCGACGTGTACGCGGGGCTCTTCGCGAGCAACGCGATCCTCGCGGCGCTCTTCCAGCGCGAGCGCGTCGGCCTCGGTCAGCATCTCGACATCGCGATGGGCCAGGCGCTGCTCTATCTGAACGAGCATGCCACTGCGGAGCTCGCCGGCCACCCGGGGTCGTTCGGCTTCCCGACCTGGGGCTTCGAGACCTTCGCGCTGGCGAACGGGCGGCTCGTCCATCTGCTGGGGGATCCGGTGCGCCAGTTTCCGGAGCTGGCCGACGCGCTCGGCATCGCGCTCGGCGCGGAGGATCCGCTGCGCGTGGATCCCGCGCTGCGATCGGCGCAGGGCGAACAGCTCCTCGCGCGGGTCCGCGAGGCGTTCGGGCAGGTCGCGGATTTCGACGCCCTGAAGGCGCGGCTCGCGGCGTTGCCGACCCTCGAGGCGGAGGTCCGTTCGACGCGGGAGCTCGCAGAGTCGGCGTGGGCGGCCGAGCGCGGCGTGCTCGCGGAGCTCGCGCCGGCGCTGCGCGTGCCGGCGGCGCCCTGGCGCGGGAGCGGCGCCGAGATCGGACTCTCGAAAGATGCCCTCGCGGCCGGTATTGCGGGGCGGGGGGAGCACAATCGCGCGGTGCTCGAAGACTGGCTCGCGCTCCCCGACGACGAACTGAATGCGCTCGAGGCGCGCGGCGTGCTCAGCGAAGCGCCGCGCGCGAAAGGAAATCGATGAAGCTCTCCCAGGTCGCCGTCCGTTTCGCCGTGACCCCGTTCGGGGCCGCTTTCGATCGCGTCTGCGTCCGCTACCTCGGCGAGTCGCCGGTCTCGATGATCTTCGCCCATTCGGAGGGCGTCGACTACAACGCGCCGCTCCTGCTCACGACCCGTGGTCGCAAGACCGGTGAGCAGCGGACGGTCGTCCTGCCCTACTTCTCCGCCGGGAAGGGACGGATCGCGATCGTGGGCTCGCGGGGCGGCCTGCCGACGGATCCGCACTGGGCGCGGAACCTGCGCGCCGATCCCGCCGCGACGATCTTCGTGCGCCGTCGCTCGGTCGCCGTCGACGCCCAGGTCGTCGAGGGGCCCGAGCGGGCGTTGCTCTGGGAGTCGATCACGACCCGCTCCCCCGTCTATCTGACCTATCAGAAGCGCGCCGACGGCCACCGCGAGATCCCGGTCTTCGTGCTGACCGCCCGCGACGGGTCCTCGCTGCGCGTGTGAGCCGGGCTTCCGCCGAGTCGCGCCGGTTCCGGTACGTCGAGGTCGCGAAGAGGGCGCCTCGACGGCGATCGCTGCGCGTCGGGATCAGGGCGTGGCGGCGGCAGTCGTCGCCTGCGCCGCCGGGACGACCTCCGCCCGGGTGAAGGCCGGCGCGTCGTCGCGCAGGTAGCTCCAGGGCTCGGCCCCGAGCGAGTCGACGAGCACGCGGACGAAGGCGTCCTGGCGCCGTCGCCCTTCTTCGATCGGGACGCCGCGATTCAGGATCGCGAAGTAGACGAGGCCGTGGGACGGCGTGCGCAGCGCACCGGCGAGCGCGCAGGCGCCGTAATCGCCGTAGGTCCCGGTCTTCGCGACGACGATGCCCTGGCCGTTCGGCCCGACGAGCCGCTTCTTGAGCGTCCCGTCGTCGATCCCCGCCACGGGCAGCACGTCCGCGAGGTCGAGGCCGTGGGGCGCGAGCTCGGCGGCGAGCTGGCGCAGGATCTCGACGGTGGCCCGCGGGCTCATGCGATTCTTCGGATGGGCGCCGGCTCCGTCTCCGAGCACGAGCTCCTGTTGATAGGCGGCGGGCAATCCGACGCGGATCGCCGTCTCGACGGCGCGGATGCCTCCGGCGGCGTCGGCGAAGGGGGCGAAGATGTTGTTCGAGTAGCCGTTCAGCGCCTTCAACATGGCGAGGAGCGGCTGCGAGCGGTGGAGGACGAGCAGGGTCTCGGCGCCTGCGCCGGCTGCGCCCTTCGTCGCCGCGGACGACGACGATCCACTGAAGACGAGGCGCGGCGCCCTCGCCCCCGGATCGCCCGTCTGCGCACGAACCGCCTGCCACGCCGCCGTCGGGACGGTGCCCTCGAAGACCCGGCGCAGCCGGGGCGCCAGCGCGTCGGCCTTCCAGTCGAAGAGGAGCTTCCCCTCGACGCGGAGATCGCCGTCGACCTTCCGCACTCCGAGATCCCGCAGCGCGCGCGCCACGAGCAGCGCGTTCTCGTCGACGAAGTAGGGATCGCCGTTCGCACGCACGACGAGCGGACCTTCGACGGCGCCGGCGCGGATCGGACCCCGGCCAGGAAGCGCGTCTCGAAGCGGTGGTCGGGGCCGAGCTTGCGCAGCAGCGCGAGCGTCGTCGGGATCTTCGACACCGAGGCCGGATGGACCGCGCGCGCCGACGCCTGCGACACGAGTACGGTTCCATCCGCGGTCTCGACGTGGACGCCCTGACCGGCGCCGACGATGCGAAGCGCCTCGGCGGCGAGGGCGGCTTGCAGGGCCGCGGGTCTGGCCACCGGCCTGGCCGTCTCGATGGCCGCCTGCCCGGCCGCCTGTGTGGCGGCCTCGGCGGCCGTGCCCGGTCGGGCTCGGAGCGCGTCCAGCGAGACCGCCCAGGCGGCGGTGAGCAGGGTCAGGACGGCGGTGGCGAGACGGGCCGCGCGCGCGATGGATCATGATTCGCTTCTCCCCCGATTGCGATCCGCGGCAGCATGCCTTGGAAGGGCGATCCCGGGCAACTCGCCACCGGCAGACGGCCGTTCTCCGATCCGGCACTCGCTGCCGATGCGCGCCGCGTGCGGCCGATGCGCGGGAGGCGCCCGTCGAATCGCGCCCTATCTTCGGCCACGCTCGGTTCGACGGCGGCCGCACGGCGCGGGTTCACGGCGATGCGAGCTTCCGGCGCACGGCGAGCGGCTCCACCCGGACGATGGGGACGGACGGCGATGATTCTCGACCATTTGACGCTCCAGGTCGCCGACCCGGCCGCGAGCCGGGCCTTCTACCTGCGTGCGCTCGCGCCGCTCGGGATCGGCATCGTCGTCGAGCTCGGCGAGGTCACCGCCTTCGGCCGGGACGGCAAGGGCGAGCTCTGGCTCGCCCCCGGCGAGCCGCAGCGGCCGATGCACATCGCCTTCGCCGCCGCGACCCGGGCCGAGGTCGACGCGTTCCATGCCGCGGCCCTCGCCGCCGGCGGCCGGGACAACGGCGGGCCGGGCGTGCGGGCGATCTACCACCCGAGCTACTACGGCGCCTTCGTGATCGCGCCGGAGGGGCATAACATCGAGGCGGTGTGTCATCGTCCGGAGTGATCTTCCGGCCGGGTCGGGGGCGCGATCGGTCGGAGCGATGATCCGCCGAGATCGGCCAGATGAAAGGCGCAGAACGGGCGCCGGCGTCGAACGGGCGATCGCCGAACGCATCGCCGGGAGGGAGCGGAGTCGGATGGGGTTGCTCGAGGGACGCGTGGTGCTGGTGTCGGGGGTCGGGCCGGGGCTCGGGCGATCGGTCGCGAAGGCGGTGCTGCGGGAGGGCGGCTCGGTCGCGCTCGGCGATCTCGACGGCGCGCGCCGCGGAGATCCGCCGCGAGCTCGATCCCGGCGAGACGCGGAGCGCGGTCGCCGCGCTCGACATCACCTCCGGCGACTCGTGCGATGCGCTCGTCGAGCTGGCCCGCGCGCGTTTCGGCCGCCTCGACGGCGTCGTCCACGTCGCCGCCCTCGACCACGTCGTGGGCGGCCTGATGGAGGGCGGCCTCGACGACTGGGATCGCACGGCCGAGATCAACGTGAAGGGCACGATGCGCATGACGAAGGCGGCCGTCCCGCTGCTTTCGGAGCGCGGGGGCTCGGTCGTCGTGATCGGGACCAACGGCGTCTACCGGCCGCGGATCGAGGTCCTGCGCTTCGTCTACGCCATGTCGAAGGGCGCGCTGCTGACGGGGGTGCGCTACCTGGCCCGCGAGCTCGGCCGCCATCGCATCCGGGTCAACACGATCGCGCCGGGTTCAAGTGGGGCCCGTCGTCGAGGGCTGGGCCGAGGGACAGGCGGCGAGCCGCGGGATTTCCGTTCGGGACGTCGTCGAAGGGCTCGAGCGCGAGACGGCCCTCGGCGTGCTCGCGAGCGACGACGACATCGCCGACTCGGTCGTCTTCTTCCTCTCCGATCTCTCTTCGAAGATCACGGGCCAGCTGCTCGTCGTCGACTCCGGCACCTACCTCGGCTGAAAGGGAATCCGACATGCCCGGCTTCGAGCTCGCCCGCGGTCTCCTCGATCCCGGTCTCTTCTCGGACAACGCGCCGGCGATGTGGTCCTTCTACGAGGACATGGTCGGCCTGCCGCGCCTCGAGAACCTCCGCCACAGCCCGACCTATCAAGAAGTCTTCTTTACCCTCCCGCCCGGCAAGCTCAAGGTCCAGTCCTTCGACACACCGATGGGTCCGGCCGTCACGGGCTACCGCGGTCTCACGATCGCCCGAGACGGGCTCGCCGCGGCGCGCTCGCTGCGTGATCCCGATGGCCTCGGCGTGACCCTCGTGCCGCGCGGCACGCGGGCGTGACGAGCGCCGGGATCACCGTCGGCGTCCGCGACGTCGACGCCCAGGAGCGCTTCCTGATCGAGGGCATGGGCGCCCGCCGCCACGAGGGCGGATTTCGCGTCGGCGACACGCAGGTCTTCGTCGAAGAGGACGCGAACGCGCGCCCGACGACGCCGACCTGCCGCCGTGGCTTCGTCTACATCACGTTGATCGTGAACGATTGCCGCGCGGCCCACGCGGCGCTCCTCGCCGCCGGCGCGGAGCACAGCGCCCGGGTCCTGCGCCTGATGGATCGCTGTCTCTTCTCCTGGGTCAAGGATCCCGGCGGCAACTGGATCGAGATCATCCAGTATGCCGAGCTCTCGGGCCCGCTCCCCGAGGTCGAGCGGCTCGCCGACCACTGGGACGAGGTCGAGCAGTGGCGGGACCACGGGAAGCCGTACTGAGCTCGGGGGCATGCACCCCGCAGGCTTCGATTCTTTGGAGCGACCCGCTACACGATTTTGCGGCGATCGACCGCTTTCGTGATAGGCTGACTCGAGAGTTCGAGCTCGAGGAGGCAGCATGCGTCGAATCGATCCGACTTCCGGCCGACGGCTGGCCATCGTGGCTGCCGCCGTCGCGACGCTCGTCCAGGCCGGCCCCGCGCCGGCGGCTCCCGCTTTCCAGATCGTCACGTCGGGCAGTGGTGTCCTCTTCGGCGGCAGCCTGTCGGCGGACGGATCGACCGTGCTGTACACGCGAGCGACGTCGGCGAGCACGGTCGCGGTGTTCGACGTCGCGACCGGCCAGCAGACGCCGATCGCTTCGACGCCGCAGACCTTTGGCGCGTGGATGTCGGTCGACGGCTCGATCGTTCACGTCCAGACGATCTCGGGCGCCTTCGAGCTCGCGAATGGCAGCGTGACCCCGATCGCGACCGGACAACCGTTCGCGAACCCGCTGCCCGAGGACGTGCCGCCCGCGATCGCGGACCTTCCGGGCGGCGGCTCGTCGACGACGCCCCTCGACTTCTCGCCGGACGGCTCGGTCGTCGTGGGTGTGGGCTCTTCGGGCTCGGGCCGTGAGGCCTTCCGATGGGAAGCCGACGTGACGCTCGGCCTCGGAGACCTCGCCGGCGGCGCCTTCGAGAGCGAGGCGCACGGCGTCTCCGCCGATGGGACGACGGTCGTCGGCTGGGGCACCACGGCCGCGGGACGCGAAGCGTTTCGCTGGCGGGGTGGCGCTCTGGTGTCGCTCGGGGACCTTCCGGGCGGGTCGGTCTCGAGTGAGGCTCATGGGACCTCCGCGGACGGTTCGATCGTCGTCGGCCGCGCCACCGAAGCGGGCGAAGACTCCCGGGCCTTCGTGTGGGACGATGCGAACGGCCTGCGCGACCTCGGGATCGCGCTCGCCGCGCTCGGCATCGACCTGGAAGGCGTGGCCCTGCGCTCCGCTCTCGCGATTTCGAGTGATGGACGAACGATCATGGGCATCGGATTCCAGGGCGACGTGCCCGACGCGACGTATCCGGGCGGCCTGCGGCCGGGCGCGGGAGACCTCGTGTGGGTCGCGGTCATTCCGGAGCCAACGACCGCCGTGCTGCTGGGGCTGGGGCTCGTTCTTCGGGCGGCCATGCCCGCCGCGAAGCAGCGCGAGCGCAGTCGAGATCGCTGAGCGACGAACGCCCGGCCGTCAGCGCGGAGCGCTCGGCGGCGGCGTTACGGGCGCGATACCCGGCGATGCGCCGTCGACGCCGAGCATCGCCTTCCCGAGCAGCTCGAAGTTCTGCTCGCTCACGAGGACGTGCTGGGCCCCGGCTTCGACGTCGCGCTTGATCCGCTGGAGCGGACTCTCGAGGAAGATCGCCTCGCCACCGCCGTAGCGGAAGGCCATGTCGGCCGCGTCGACGGCGGTCTGAGCGTTATGCGTGAAGGCGAAGAGCAGCCGGTTGTTCTCGAGCGCGCTCGCCGGGCGGCCTTCGTGGAGGCGCTGCCAGAGGGCTTCGAGCTCGTGGTGCAGGAGCAGGCGCGCGGCGCGCAGTCTGCCGTCGGCGAGCGCGAGGTCGCGCTGGAAGACGGCACGCTCGGCGAGCTGCGACCCTGCGAGCACGTGGGTCTTCGTCTGGGCGATCTGTGCGACCTCGTCGAGGGCGCGCCGGCCGAGGCCCTGGAAGAAGCTTGAGAAGGCCGGTCTGAAGAACCCGAGCATGGGGAGCTGGAAGAGCACGCCGCCGCGCTGAGGCGTCGTGTCGAGGAAGGGTAGGTGCGCTCTTCCGGGACGACGAGGCCCGCGCTGTTGGAAGTGCGCTGCCGGTGCCGCGCAGGCCCATGGTGTGCCAGCTGTCCTCGACCTCGACGTCGGCGACCGGGAAGATCGCCGTGCGCATCATCGGCGCGCCGTTCGCGTCGCGGGCGGGTGCGCCGTCCTCCATCACCACGAAGCCCGCCTGCAGCCAGGTCGCGTGGCCGATGCCGGATGCCCAGGCCCAGCGACCCGAGACGCGATAGCCGCCCGGGACGCGGGTCGCGCTCCGCCGGTCGAGGGGAGCCGGCGAAGACGGGCCAGACACCGCCGCTGCCGGCGACGACCTCGCGAATGCCCGCGTCGGGGAGCTGGGCGGCGACGAAGCCCGACGAGCTCGCCCCGATGAAGGCACACCAGGCCGTCGAGCCGTCGAGGTAGGCGACGCGCTCGATCACCTCGCTCTGGGTCACCGGATCCGCCTCGAGGCCTTCCATCTCCCGCGGCAGCAGCATCCGGAAGAGGCCCGAATCCGCGAGCGCACGCACCGTCGCGTCGGGCAGACGTCGCAGCGACTCGGACTCGCTCGCGCCGGCCTCGATCACGGGACGCATCTTGTCGACGGCTTCGAGCAGCGGGTCCCGCTCGGGGATGCGCGGGGCGGCGGCGGTCATGGCGGATCTCCGGGGCGGCTTTCCGGGAGCGACGATCCGGCGACTCTACCGGAAATCCGATGTGGCGCGGGCGGGGCGGGCGGGGCGCGGGCGAGGGCGGGCACGCGCGTCGATCGCCTCCGCGCATCGCTCGACGCGGCCCGCGCAGGCGGCGGCGGTGGCGCGTTCCACGCGCGTGCGCGGGAACGCCCCGACCGGGCGGTGCCTCGACCTGGTAGAGGACGAGACCGTCGCGGCGATGACGCAAAAAGCAGGCGGGGCGGGCGACGCAGGGCGGGCTCTTCGGCCGCGGCGATGAGCCAGTCCGGCTGCTCCTGCGCGAGGAACACCTCGAGCACCCCCGGCTCCGCGAGGTCCGAGGGCAACATCGTCGTCGCGTGGCCGCACCAGAGATGCGTCGTCCAGGGATCGACGCTCGCGATCCGCTCGCCGGGGGCGAACGCGCGGCAGAGCGGACGCATGCGCACGTCCAGCTCGGGCCAGAGCCGCTCCTGGGTGCCCTGCTCGCGGTAGAAGGCGATTCCTTCGGCGGCGTGGCGGAGGGAGCCCGGAAGCGAGATGGCGAGCGGACCGCACGCGAGCACGAGCGGCGCCCATCCGAGCGCGCTGCGGCGATTCCATGCCGGGCCGAGAGCCCGCGCTCGAGCGCTTGCGCCCGCGCGTCCAGCCAGGCGAAGCCGCTGAGCGAGGCGGCGGCGGCCGTGAAGAGCGGAAAGCGAGCGCGGTCGAAGTCGACGTAGAGGAGCGCGACGAACGCGAGTCCCAGGCCCGAGCGCGAGGAAGCGCCGCTCGAGCGCGCGCTCGCCGCTGCGCAGCGCGAAGGCGAAGCCCGGCAGCGCGAGCCAGCCGATCCCGTGATAGGTCGGCTCGAGAAAGAGGACCCGCACGAGGTCCGCGAACGTCCGCGCCGCGCGCGTCGCGAGGAGATCGCCGTGGCTCGCCACATAGGCCAGGACGCCATGGTCCGCCCGCGCGTACTGCCAGACCTCGGCAGTCGTCTCGACCTGGAAGAGCGTCTGGTAGCGCGCGTAGGGCGCCTCGCCGATCGCGTGCACGACGCAGGCGCGATAGGCAAACACGAATCCGGCGAGGGCGAGCGCATAGATCGCGAGGCCGCGCACACGTGCGGTCCGTTGCACGCCCGGCTGTGCCGCCCCCGCGACCAGCACGGCGAGTGCGAGAGCGATCAGGTTGGGGCGACAGAGGAAGCGACGAAGGTCGTGACCGCGCAAAGGAGGGACCCGCGCGCAGACGTGACGGTGCCCCGCGCCGTCGCCAGCACGGCCAGAAAGGCCAGCAACGCGGTCGCCTCCGTCAGACGTGGCGCGCGAGGGCGAGCCAGGCGAGGCGACGTCGCGAGCAACAGCGCCGCGGCGAAGGCCGCCGGACCGCGCATGCCGCAGCGCCGCGCCGCGGGCACGACGAGTCCGGCCGCCGCTCGCCCAGACGGCGTGGAGCACGCCCGTCGTCGTCAGGCTCGCGCCCAGACCGAGCGGAATCGCCGCGAGCAGGAGATAGCCGGGGCGCGCAGCGCGAGCGCCGGCGTGGGAAGGCCCGCCCGCCGGGAGGATCCACTTGACCGGGTCGACGAAGCCCGCGCCGTGGACCCAGGCCTGCGCGATCGCGAGGTGCTCGACCGCATCCTGCGACAGCCACCAGCGCGCGAGCGTGAGCGGCACCGTCAGCAGCGCCACTCCCCCGCCACCGCCGCACCCCCTGCGACCGTCGCAAACGTCGATCCGCCCCTCCGCTCCCCTGCGCTCCGATCAAAGCGCTAGTCCGCGCCACGCGGCGTTCGAGCTCCGCGCGAAGCACGGCGAGCTCCTGGGCGAGATTCTTGACCTCGAGGGCGAGAGGCGCGACAGTCGCACGGCATAGTTCAGGCAGATCGCGACGAGGAAGAGCTCGCCGAAGAAGAAGAGCGCCGAGCTCGGTGTCCAGGCACCGATCCAGGCGCGTCACGAAGTAGAGCAGGGGCCGCGACAGCGAGAGCAGCGTGATGGCGGCGGCGACCGCCAGCCAGATCGGCGTGTACTCCTCGCGCAGCGTCCGCCGCTTGACCAGCAGGAGCACCGTCGCCGCCAGCAGGCGAGAGCGAGACGAAGAGCACCCGCGTCGAGGTCGACTCAGGCGCCGGAGGAGCAGCTCGCGCAGCTCGATCAGGCGGGATCCAGCTTCATGGTCACCTCACGCTGCGGCGATCCGCAGCCGGGCCGAGGCCGCCAGACGGACAGCAGCATCTTGTAGACGTAGTAGACGGGGCGAGCCCGGAGTGGAGCAGCGAGGCGCGCGGGCTCGCGGTCATGTGGACCGGTCGCTCGCCGATCCGCAGCCCGTGGCGATGCGCGATCAGCAGCACGTCGACGTCGGGATAGTCCGCCGGAAAGGCGTCGCCGACATAGAGCTCGAGCACCCGGCGCGAGAGGCCTGGAAAGCCCGGGTCAGGTCGCTCACGCGCAGGGCAAAGCCGCGCAGGATGCCCGCGGAAGAGCGCGCGTCCCGCGTTGCGCAGGGGCTCCATCTGGTGATCCCCGACGCCGAGGAAGCGGGAGGCCGATCACGAGATCGAGCTCGCCGCCTCGACCACGGCGCGGCGAGCGCGCGCGCCTCGGCGAAAGTCATGCTGGCCATCGGCATCCATCTGGACGACGACCTCGGCCCCGGCGCGATGGGCGAACTCTGTAGACGGTCTGGAGCGCCGAGCCATAGCCGAGATTGAAGGGATGGCGCAGGACCCGCGCCCCCGCGGCCCGCGCAATGACCGCGGTCGCGTCACACGCAAGCCGTCGTCGACCACGACGATCTCGAACTCCGGCAGACAGCGCCGCACGCACTCGATCCCCTCGCCTGATCCGCTCGGCCTCGTCGAATGCAGGGGATGACGACGAGGCGCTTCATCAATTCGGACCCGTCCGAGGGCGCTCGCCAGACGAGGGTCGGGTAGCGGTTCGAAGCCAAGCGCAACGTCGCGGCGAGTCTTCGCGCAGGGACGTCAGGGATGGGCGAGGGTAGTAGGCAGGCAGGCCCTCCCGGCGATCCCGCATCCGCCGCTCGCCCGCGAGAGGACCCGCACGGCGACACGGAGCAGGATCTGTCGCAGCGCCGCGAGCTCGGCCGCAGCCGTGGCGCGCGGGCCGCGACGGAAGCCGGCGGAA
>JADJOR010000007.1 GCA_016713665.1 Deltaproteobacteria bacterium | reverse complement strand
CCGATTATCGCGTCAGGCTCGACCGCTCACTGCGCCTCGCCTCCGGAGTTCATCAGGGAACTCCACCTTCCTGCCGATCCGCGCGTGCCTGACCCGCGCTGAAGTTCTGCTGCACCCTCGGCTTCGTCCATCCCGACCACCTCGTCCGCCTCGCCGTCGCCGCCGAGGCCGCGGAAGCTTCGGGACGGTGACCATCGCCGACCACGTCGTGCATCCGGTCGCGATTCGCTCCCGCTATCCCTACTCGACGGACGGCGAGCGCGGCTGAGATCGCACGACGCCTGGCCCGACCCTTCGTCGCCACGATGGCGATGGCGGCCCACACGACGCGCCTGCGCTTCCCGCCAGGGCGTCTTCATCCTCCGATGCGCGATCCGTTCACCGTCGCGAAGGCGGTCAGGACCTGCGCCCGGCTCTCGGGCTGCCGCGTCCGCCTCGGCATCGGCCTCGGCTGGATGGCCGACGAGTTCGAGCTGCTCGGCCATCCGTTCGAGGGCTACGCGCCGCGGGCGACGAGATGATCACCGTCCTGCGCAAGCTCTGGACCGGTAGGCTCGTCGAGCGCCACGGCCGCTTCTACGACTTCGGCCCACAATCTCGATGGTGCCCGGCGTCGAGCAGCCGATTCCGATCATCGTGGGCGGCGTCTCGAAGCCGGCGCTCACCAATGTCGCCGCCCTCCGGCGACGGCTGGAGCCAGCCGGACTCACGATCGACCAGGTCGCCGACGCGACCTTCACCAGATCCCGCGCCGACGTGGCGGGCCGCGGCCGAGGAGCGATCCGCTCGAAGTCTTCGCGGCCTGCCCCGACGCGACGGATCTCGCGGGCTACCGGCGCATGGACGCGGCGGGCATCAGCCACGTCGTGCTCAAGCCCAGGCGCGTTATGGAAAGGTCGATCGGACGGGCGTCGCGCCTCGCCCGCGGAGATGGAAGATGGAATCCGGCGCTTCGGCGGAGGTGATCGCCGCCTTCCCCCGACAGACGCCCGCCCACGCGTGCGGAGCCTCGCCTTGTCCGTCTTCGTCTCGCCGATTCGAAGCTGATCGTCACGGGCGCCGCCAACGGCATCGGCCGGTCGGCCGCGCTGCGCTTCGCGGAGGAGGGTGCGGCCGTCCTCGTCGCCGATCGCGATGCCCGCGGCGGCAGCGGGGACCCTGCCGCCAGATCCACGAAGCCGGCGGACCTTCTTCCACGAGACCGACGTCTCGCAGGAGGCGTCGGTTCGCGACATCGAGTCGCGAAGGCCGTCTCGGCCCTCGGCGGCCTCACGGGCGCTTTCAGCAACGCGGGCTTCTCCAGGCCGCCGGGCGCCTTCGACGAGAGCGACTTCTCGACCTGGCAGGCGGTGCTCGCCGTCGACCTGACCGGCGTCTTCCTCTGCATGAAGCACGGAGCTCGCGTTCGCCGAAGCAGCAGGGCCGCGGCTCGATCGTCAACACGTCCTCGGTCGCGGGCCTCGTCTGCGCCCCCGGCCGCGTCGCCTACACCGCCGCCAAGCACGGCGTGCTCGGCCTGACCAAGCACGCGGCGCGAGAGTTCGCCCGCCACGGCATCCGCGTCAACGCGATCTGCCCGGCATCGCCGATCGATACGCGCCTTCGCGGCTCGAGTCGACGACGCGGGCTTCGCGGCCTCTCCGAGCGGACGGCGCCCGCCGCCTCGGCCAGCCGCGCGAGGTCGGCGACGTCGCGGCACGGCTGCTCTCCGAGGACGCGTCGTACGTAGCGGGCGACGGACGATCGTCGTCGGTCACGCCGGGCCTGACGCGATGACGGCGGCAAGGCAGGGCGGACCGCTCTCGACGAGCTTCCGAACGGCGGCAGCTCGAGATCGCGCCAGTCGAGGCGAAACTCCCGATCCCGATCGGCTGGTCGGCGTTGCTCTTTTCGGACGAGCTCCTCCGCGGCAGGTCGTCCCGATCCACGCCTTCGGCGTCGACCTCGTCGCCTATCGCGGCGCTTCGGGCGAGGTCGCGGTGCTCGACGCCTACTGTCCCACATGGGCGCCCATCTCGGCCATGGCGGCGTCGTCTCCGGGCGGAAGCTGCTCGTCTGCCCCTTCACGGCTGGCGCTGGAATCGCGGGGCCCGCTGCGGCGGGATCCCGTATTCGAAGCAGGGGCGCGGCGACGCGTTGCGGACCGGCGCACAGCCCCGCGCTGCGATCGCAGCGGCTTCATCTACGTCTGGCACGGTCGAGCGGGGCCCCGCCCTCCTGGGAGGTCGAGGCGATCCCGGAGATCGGCGATCCGCGCTACCGCATCACCGCCCGCAAGCTATGGTCCGACATCCATTCGCATCCCAGGAGGCTCAACGAGAACAGCGTCGACATCGCCCCTTCCGACGATCCACGGCTTCACGACCCGCGGCATCGACTGGCGCCCCCGACCGCCATACCTACACCCTCGCCTACGACATCGACCCCTCGAGACCGGCGTCGAGGGCGAAGTCGCCCTACTGGATCGAGTCCTTCACCGAGGGCCCGAGCTGCACGCGCACCCCTTCCACGGCGCGATCGAAGGCGTGACGATCCAGCTGGCTCGTGACCGACCCGGGCCACGTCGCCGTCCGCTCGCTCTACGCCTTCGCGCGCGCGGTCTCCGACAGGCAGCGCGACGGGTCTTCGAGAACTCCCAGGCCGGCTGGAGCCGCGACGTCGAATCTGGCATCACAAAAGCGCTATCGCAGCCGGCCGCAGCTCGTGCCCGAGAGGCGATCGTCCACGACTTCCGCCGCTGGTTCTCCCAGTTCTACGCGCCGCCCACGCGCAACGGATCCCGCCGGATGAAGTCCTACGAAGCCTTGATCCTCGAGCGCGCCGACGAGGGGCGGACCTGCATCGTCCGCCTGAAGAACCGCCGAGCGCCGCAACGCACGGTCGCCGCAGATGGCGGGGAGCTCAACGACGCGCTCGCGCAGCTCGATCAGGACGACTCGGTCCGCGTGATCGTCCTGACGGGAGCAGGCTCGACGTTCTGCGTCGGCGCCGATCTCTCCGACGCCGGGCCTTTGCTCGGATCGCGAGGCGCCGAGATCCGACGAGCTGGCGGACGCTCGTGCCGCCCTGGTCGCTACGCAAGCCGGTCGTCGCCGCGATCAACAGCCACGCCGTCGGCGTCAGGATCACCTACCCGCTGATGTGCGACCTGCGCTTCGTCGCCGAGGACGCGAAGCTCGCCTTCGCGTTCGTGCGGCGCAGGGTGCTCCCGGAGCTCGCGTCACACGATCTGCCGCGCCTCGTCGGCCTCGAGCGCCAGCGGAGCTCCTGCTCTCGGGGCGCACGTTCAGCGGCCCGCGGGCCGCCGAGATAGGGCTCGCCCATTGCGCGCTGCCGGCCGGGAGGTGCTCGACGCTGCGCTCGCGTGGGCCGCGGGTTCGGTCGCAACACGGCGCCGGTCTCGGTCGCGCTCTCGAAGCGGCTCCTCTGGAAGGGCCTCGCCGCGTCGCCCTTCGAGACCCTGCGCGCCGAGCAGGACTGGATGGGCTGGATCTGCAATCAGATCGATGCCGCCGAGGGCGCCGCCGCCTTCGTCGACGCCGCGGCGCCTGGTTCAGCCTGAGCCCGACCCGCGATCTCCCCGACTGGCCTGATCGGTCGACGCGCCCAGGGATCCGCGAATAGCCCCGCACGTGGGACTGGCTCGTCCGCTCGAGCCCGGCCTCGTCGAGCTGGTAGCGCGGGTAGCGGGCGAGGAACTCCTCGAGCACGACCCGCGCCTCGAGCCGCGCGAGCGACTTTCCGAGACAGACGTGCTGGCCGTGGCCGAAGTAGAGCGAGCGCTCGAAGCGCCGCGTGACGTCGAAGCGATCGGGATCGGATACTCGCGCTCGTCGCGACAGGCCGACACCCGTCAGGATCCTGACCCGCAGGCCCTTCAGGGATCACGGTCCCGTGCAGTGAGATCCTCCGTCATGATCCGCCCCGTGTTCTGCGACGGCGGCTCGAAGCGCAGGCTCTCCTCGATGGCGGCCGGGGAGCTGCCGGATCCGCGACGATCGCCGCGCTGCTCGGGATGCTGGGCCAGCGGCACGACAGGTTGCCGATCAGCTTCGTCGTCGTCTCGTTGCCGGCTGCGGCGGGAGATTCAGGAAAGGCGACGATCGTCGTCGGTGAGCTTCTGGATCTTTCCGTCGATTTTGATCTCCGCCGCGAGCAGGATGCCGACGAGATCGTCGGTCCCGCGACCCCGCTTCTCGTCGAGCAGCCCCGCGCAGATAGCCGCGCAACTTCACCTCTCGGCAGCCGCGGCCTCGGGCAGCGGCTCGGCGTGTGGCAGCTCACGGTGGAGCGAAATTCGCTCAGTCGCAGATCTGCTCGTTCATCGACTCGGGGATCCCGACGAGATCGCAGATCCGCTCATCGGCAGCCGCGCGCCGAGGCTCGACTGGAACTCGAAGGCCTTCTCGCCCGCGAGCGCGTCGAGATAGCCGCGCGCCATCTTGCGGATGCGCGGCTCGAGATCGGCGATGCGGCGCGGCGTGAAGGCGCGGCGGATGAGGTTGCGCAGCGTCGTGTGGCGCGGCGGATCGATGCGGATCGGGGAGAAGGCCTCGCCGCGCCCGGAGGCTCGAGCGACGGGCCCGCCGCCGAGCTGAAGCGCTGCCAGTCGACGTAGGCGTTCCAGCAATCCTCGAAGCGCGAGACCGCGTAGTAGCCGAGCACCGGATCGCGATAGACCGGCGCCTCGTCGCGCAGGCGCTTGTAGTGCGGATAGGGATCGCGCTGCACCTCGTCGGAGAGATCAAAGCGCATCCGGGAGCTCCTCAAGGGGCGCGGCCTGCGCGCCGCGAAATCGGGATCCCGGATTCGGGATGGCAGAATCCTATTCTCGACGGTGGAGGGACGCAATCGGAGGCGGCCGGGATCAGGATCGGGATCCGGGCGGGATCGGGCGGGATCCTCCCGGCCTCAATCCCCGCCGCGGACGCGGTTCGCGATCGGGGGGCGGCGAGGCAGCAGGTAGCCCGCGATCGCCTCGCGATCCTCGCGGGAGAGGTTCGCGTAGCCGTGGCGGATGACCTCGCTCATCAGGCCCTGCGTGTCGTCGCCGTCGGGCTGAGGCCGGTCTCGAGATACCAGACGAGATCGTTGATCGACCACTCGCCGATGCCCGTCTTCTCGTCGGGCGTGATGTTGAGCGCGAGCTCGCCCTCCGGTCCCGTCCTTCGAGCCGGCGAGCCACATCGTCCGGTCGAGGCCTCCGCTAGAGGTCCGCGGCGTATGACACTCGCCGCAGTGGGCGGGCCCGCCTCGACGAGATAACGCCCGCGATTCCAGGCGGCGTCCCGCGCCGGATCGCTCTCGATCGGGCAGACGTGAGTTCAGCACCTTCCATCCGGCGATCACGAAGCGCCAGGAGAAGGGGCGGCCAGGCCTCGGGCGCGCGATTCGCGCGGCGCACCGCCGGCAGCAGCTCGAGATACGCCTTCAGGTCGGCGAGATCCGCATCAGAGAGGCCGGTGAACGACGTGTACGGAAAGACGGGAAATAATGCTCGCCCGAAGGCGAGGCCCTCGCGCATCGCGCGCACGAAAGTCCCCGGTCTGCCAGCCGCCGATGCCGGTCTCGCGATCCGGGGTGATGTTGGTGCTGTAGACACCGGGGGTGTCTCGAGGGCGCGGCCCCCGGCGAGCGGCGGCGCGCCGTCGCCTCGCCGGGGAAGTTCGTGTAGCCGGTACAGCCGCCCGTCATGGAAGATGCGGCGGCCGCGCTCGAGGGCGTCGTGCGCTCGAAGCCCGCGGCCTTCGCCCGCGCGATCTCCTCGGCGACGTGACGCGCGCGCCTCGTCCGACTGGGCGAGACGCACGTCGGACGGGCCGCTGCGTTCGCCCGCGACCGCCGGCGCAGCGCTCGTCGCCGCGAGCAGGCCATGCCACGCGACGAGCGGCCGGCCCGACGCGGCCGGCGAGCCCGACGAGCCGCGCGATCGGGACGGCGACTCCGCCTCCCACTCCGACGTGAACGCCTGCGCTTCATCGGTTCTTGTACGACTGCTCCTTCGGCTTCCGGAAGGATTCGTGGCAGCCGCCGCAGCTCTCGCCGAGGGCCTTCACCGCCGCGCCCGTCGCCGCCGGATCGAGCCTGGCCGCCGCGGCGAGACCTGACGCCGCCTTCTCGTAGTCGGCGATCGCCTTCTCGAACTTCGCCCAGTCGCTCCAGATCTCGGGCTTCGCGTCGGTCTTGCCCGCGCTCACCTTCTGCTTGAACGCCGGCCCCATCAGCTTCGCGCTGTCGGCCATCTGCTGCGCGTGGATCGCGATCGCCCCGGCAGCGCGAGCTGGTTCTTCAGGATGCCGCCGATCGCGCCCATGTTGCTGCCGACGGCGCCCATCACGAGCTGGCGATACTCGATCACCGCCTGCTCGCCCGCGGCGCTCTGGGCCTGGGCCGCGTTCCGGAAACGAGCGAGGCGATCGATGCGAGACCGGCGACGACGAGCGCGGCGCCGGCGATGCGGACGAAGGCCAACGCGACGCGCTGCGCTCGGGCCGTGCGAACGGGATCGGATGAAGGACGGGGCGCGATTGGGCATGGGACCCTCGAGATGGGATTTCGAGCGGAACGAAGCGCGGCTAGGAAAGCCAGCGCGCCGTGCTGCCACCTCTCGCGCGGCGAATCGTCGCTGGCGACGCGCGCGGGACGGATTCGTCGCGCGCTCCGTCGCCGTCGCGTTCAGTCGTCCGACTGGTGGAGGATCTTCGTCGGGCCGGCGGCCGGTTGCCCCGATTGGTCGAGGAACGCAGTCCGCGGGCGCTCGCGATCGCTTCTGGGGCGTGGAAGTCGGACAGCGCCCGCGCCTCGTCCTCGATCGCCGGATCGAAGCGCGCCGCCTCGAGAACGATGCCTTCGGCCCTCAACACCGAGCTCAGGGCCTCGACCAGATCTTCGGCCGTGAGACCCGGCGCGGCGTCGGCGATCCCGCCGGCCGTCTCGGGTCGGAACTCGAGCTCGAGCGCTTCGTAGATCGGGACGAGGACCGCGCGCAGACGCTCCGTCTCGGCGATCGTGACGACGCCGCCGACGACGCGCCGCCGCGGATCACCCGCTGCCCGACGCCCATGACCTTGATCCGGCCGCCGAGATTGACGCTGAACTCGCCGGGACAGTATTCGCCTTCGACCTCGCCGAGCCTCGCATCGAGGCCGAGCCGCTGCAGCGCCGCGACGATCCAGCCGGCGAGGCGCTCCGGCACGCGGGCGGATACGGAGCGAGGCCTCGGGATCGGGCGAGGCCCAGGCGAAAGGCCAGCGACGAGGCGAGGAAGACGGCCGCGTGGCCTCCGGCCAGGCGTACGACGGGCTCGCAAGCCGGCCGCCCGCGCGCGACCGCCTCCGCATAACCCGGTCGGCGCGCATCGAGGCTCGAGAAGAGCAGGGCGTCGTCCGGGCGATAGAGCCGCAGACTCTCGGCCGCGTCGCCGCGGGCGACGCGCCGCAGCAGCGCGTGGAGACCGCCGTATCGAGGACGGGCTGGCCGGAAGCGGTCGCGGTGCAGTCGCATCCGGGGTCGTCTGGCACGATTCGGGCAGGACCCGCTCGGCGGGAACGGAACGACGCGCGTGCGGCCCGGGAAGATTCCCAAGGGATTCGCCTGGGGCGGTCGACGGCGACGGGCCAGTGGGTTTCAATCGCCGGGCGCGATCCCGCACGGCTGCAGTCGCGACAGCCAGGAACAAGGCGAAGAACAAGGCGTAGGACGACATGGACACCGCCGCCCGACAACCGCTCGCCGGTGTGCGCATCGTCGATCTCGCCGACGGCATCGCCGGGGGCTATGCGGCGAAGCTCCTCGCCGATGCGGGGGCGGAGATCCTCGCGATCGAGTCGCCGACGGGCGATCCGCTCAGGCTTCGGGGAGCGACGGCGGCCTCCTTCGATGCGGCGGGTGACGGCCTGCTATTTCGATATCTGCGCACGGGCCAACGCGCGCTCATGCTCGATCTCGACCGCGAGGCGGATCGGTCGGCGCTGCTGCGGCTCTACGGCGACCGCGATGCGGTGCTCGATTCGCGGCCGGCGGGCTGGCTCGACGCGCGAGGTCTCGGAGCGAGTGCGCTCGCGGCCCTCAATCCGCGGGCGAGCTGGCTCGCGCTCTCGGCGTTCGGGAACGACGGGCCATGGGCCGAGCGCGTCGCGAACGACTTCACGCTCCAGGCCTGGCTGCGGCTCGACGGCCTCCCGCGGTCGCGCCGGGCTCCCGCCGCTCACCTGCGGCGTCGAGATCGTCGAATGGCTCTCGGGAACCTATGCCGCCCTCGGCGTCGTCGCGGCGCTGCGCGCGGCCCGCCGCGACGCGCGGGGCGCGCACGTGTCCCTCTCGAAGCTCGAGGCGATCACGCCGACGCTGACCAACGCCGGCAGCGTCTGGGGTCATTTCTCGCAGGTCTTCGCGCTTCCCGCGAGCGAGGACGTGCCCTCGATCGAGCCGACCGCCGACGGCTGGATCGGCTTCTGCATCTTCACGGCGCAGCAGTGGAAGGACTTCTCGCTGCTCGTCGAGCATCCCGAGTGGGCCGACGATCCGACCCTCGCCCACATGGCGATGCGCCACGCCCGCGCCGACGAGATCCGAAGCGCCGTCCGCGCCTACCCCCGGGATGACACGACCGAGGAACTGCTCGAGCGCAGCGAATGGCTCCGCGTCCCCGCCGCGCCGATCGGCCACGGCGCGCTGCTGCCCAAGCTCGACCATCTGTCGAGCGCGGCGTCTTCGTGCGCAATCCGCGGGGCGGCTTCCTGCAGCCGCAGGGTGCCCTACGCGTCCACCGCCTGGCCGCGGCTCGACTTCCGCCCGGCGCCGACCCTGGCAGAGGCGATGCACGCCGGGGCGAACGTGGCCGCAGGCACCGCATCGCCGTGGACCGGGACGCGCGCGGCGTCGACGAACGGGACGAGCGGAGCGAGCGCGGCAGATCGCGCCCCGGTGCGCGACACAACGAAGCGTCTCCCCGACCGCGGTTCCGTGCCCGAACCGAGCTCCCCGGCCGGACGCGCCCCCCGCCCGCTCGAGGGCCTGCGCGTCCTCGACCTCACCGCCTTCTGGGCGGGGCCCTACGCGACCTTCGTGCTCGGCTGTCTCGGCGCCGACGTGATCCACGTCGAATCGATCCAGCGCCCCGACGGCATGCGCTTCGGCACGCAGCGCCCGCCGACCTCGCCGGGCTGGTGGGAGTTCGGTCCGACCTTCCACAGCGCGAACACCGGCAAGCGCGGCCTGACCCTCGATCTGACGCGCCCGCGCGGCCTATCGCTCCTGCTCGAGCTCGCGAAGCAGGCCGACGTCGTGATCGAGAACTTCTCGCCGCGCGTCCTCGACAACTTCGGTCTCGACTACGCGAAGCTCGCGGCGGCGAATCCGCGGATCGTGCTCGTGCGCATGCCCGCCTTCGGCCTCGACGGCCCCTGGCGCGACCGCACCGGCTTCGCGCAGACGATGGAGCAGGTCAGCGGGATCGCCTGGCGGACGGCCTATCCCGCCTCAGCCGGCGAAAAGGCCGGGCCGCTGACGCCGCGGGCGTGTGCCGATCCGCTGGCCGGGCTCCACGCCGCCTACGCCGCGCTGCTCGGTCTCGCGCAGCGACGCGACGGGCGAGGGCTGCATGATCGAGTCGGCGATGGTCGAGACGCTCCTCGCGATCGCCGCCGAGGGCATCCTCGAGCACGACGCCACGGGGACGCTGCTGACCGGCGACGGCAATCGATCGATCCACGCGGCGCCCCAGGGCCTCTACGCCTGTGCAGGCGTCGACGCGCTGGACCAGCCGAACTGGCTCGCGCTCTCGGTCGAGAGCGACGCCCAGTGGAGCGCCCTCGTCCGTCTCGTCGGTCGCACCGACTGGCAAGACGACCCCGAGCTCGCGAGCCTCGCCGGCCGACGCCGTGCCCACGACCGCATCGACGAAGGTCTCGCGCGCTGGCTCGCGGGCCGCGCGCGCGAGGAGGCCGTCTCGCAGATCCTCGCCGCGGGCATTCCCTGCGCCCCCGTGAGCGCCGCCCGCGAGGGACATCTCCTCGAGCCGATCGCGAAGAGCGACTTCATCCAGGAAGTGGATCATCCCCTGGCCGGCCACGTCCCGATCCCGACCCAACCGCTGCGCTTTCACGAGACGGGCGATCGCGCGTTCCCCGGCCGGCACCGCTGCTCGGCGAGCACAACGCGGAGCTCCTCCGCACGCTCGCCGGCCTCGGCGACGCGGAGATCGAGGGGCTTCGCAGCGAGGGCATCGTCGGCGAGCGACCGAGCGGACTTTGAGAACGGGACCGGCGAGCGGCCCCGAGAGAGGATTCGAGCATGAGCCAGCGACTCGCGGACAAGGTTTCGGTCATCACCGGCTCGACCAGCGGCCTCGGCGCCGCCACCGCCCGCCGCTTCGCCGCCGAGGGCGCGCGCGTCGTCGTCAGCGGCCGCAGCGCCGAGCGCGGTGAGAAGGTCGTCGACGAGATCCGGAAGGGCGGAGGCGACGCGATCTTCCTCGCCTGCGATCTCGGCGACGAGGCTTCCGTGAAGGGGCTGATCGAACGCGCCGTCGCCCACTACGGCCGCATCGACAACCTGATCGCGAACGCCGCCGCGACGGCGACGATGGGCGGCGAGAAGAACGCCGGCATTCTCGAGATGGACAACGCACTCCTCGAGCAGTCGATCTCGACCAACGTCCGCGGCCTGCTCTGGCTCTTGAAGCACGCGCTCCCCGCGCTGGTCGCCGCCGCGAAGCCCGCCGAGCGCAAGACGAGCTCGATCGTCGCGATCGGGACCTCGGGCACGCGCAACGGGACGCCGCGCATGCCGATCTACTTCTCGACCAAGGCGCCCGTCGAGGTCATGGTCCGCTCGCTCGCTGCGGAGTTCGGTGGGCGAGGCGTCCGGGTCAACTGCGTCTCCGCGGGCCTCGTCGAGACCGACTCGAGATGCGGACGATGACCGAGGAGTTCCGCAACTACGTCATGAGCCTCAATCTGCTGCCCTATTTCGGAGAGCCCGAGGACATCGCGAGCGCCTGCGTCTACCTCACGAGCGACGAGGCCGCCTACGTCACGGGGACGACGCTCTGCGTGAACGGCGGCGTCTCGTTCTAGTGTCGAGCTCCGCGGGCGCGTCCGAGACGTTCACGGCCTCGAAGGCCTACACCCGCTGGGTCCTCACGCTGCTCTTCGGCGTCGCGATCCTCAACATGCTCGACCGCCAGATCCTCGGGATCCTGGTCGTCCCGATCAAGGCGGAGTTCGGTGTCTCGGATACGGCGATGGGCTTCCTGACGGGCCCGTCCTTCGCGCTCTTCTACGCGGTCGCCGGCATCCCCGTCGCCCGTTATGCCGACCGCGGCGTCCGACGCACGATCATCGCCACCGGCCTCGCCCTCTGGAGCGGCCTCACCCTCGCCTCGAGCGCCGTCTCGTCCTTCGCCCAGCTCGTCGTCGCCCGCCTCGGCGTCGGCATCGGGGAGGCCGCGGGAACCCCGCCGTCCCACGCGCTCATCTCCGACTACTTTCCCCCCGATCGCCGCGCCTCGGCGCTCGCGCTCTTCAGCGTCGGGGGCAGCATGGGCGTCGCCCTCGCCCTCCTGATGGGCGGCTGGGTCGAGCAGCTCTGGGGCTGGCGCGCGGTCTTCGCCGTCGCCGGTGCCCCCGGCATCGTGCTCGCGCTGCTCATGCGCTTCACCGTCAAGGAGCCGCCGCGGGGCCGCTTCGACGGCCCGCGCGCAGCGTCGAGCCCGGGGTCGTCGAGCGCAGGCCACGGCCCGGCCCACACCGCAGAGCGCTGGCCCGCAGCCCTCGGGCAGCTCCTGCGGATCCCCGCCTATCGCCACGTCGTGATGGGCGCCGGCCTCCACTCCTTCGCCTTCACCGGCTCGCTGATCTGGTATCCCGCCTTCCTGACCCGCGTCCACGGCTTCGAGTCCGGCGCGATCGGGACGCTGCTCGCCTTCGGCTCGTCCCTCCCGACGGCCCTCGGCATCGTGCTCGGCGGCCTGGCGACCGATCGCCTGCAGCGCCGCGACCCGCGCTGGATCACCCGCGTCGCCGCCATCACGATGGTCGCGTACGCGCCCTTCGCGCTGGGGTTCCTCTACTTCTCCGACTGGACGCTCGCCGTCGCGAACCTCGTGCCGGCAGCGCTCGCGATGGGCGCGTCCGTGCCGGGCATGCATGTCGCGACGCAGGCGCTGGCGCCGCCGCATCTGCGCGCGCTCGCGTCGGCGGTGACGCTGCTCGTGCTGAGCGTCGTGGGGTCGGGGCTCGGGCCCTTCGCGGTCGGGGTCATGAACGATCTGCTGGCGGAGCGGCTCGGGGACGAGGCGGTGCGGTACACGCTCTCGATCGTCGGGCTGACGTCGGTCTGGAGCGGGGTGCACTACTGGTTGGCGGAGCGGACGCTGGCTCGGGATCTGGTGGAGCGGGCGGCGGCCGATGCGGCGACGGCGGACGAGGACGCAGATTGAGCGAGAGCGCAGAGGGCGATGCGCAGGGCGCTCGCGGTGAGCTGGACATCAAGTCGACAACGCGGGCCGAAGAATGGGGCGTTCAAGAGGATGTTTTCACGCCACCGCCAACGACCGATCCGCAAGCGGACCCAAGTTGGGGGCCCGACTGGTGAGCAGGTGAGGCCGTCGCCCGTGAACCCCACGTTGCAGGTACAGGTGAAGTCGCCCAACGTATTCGTGCAGTCGGTATTCAAGTCGCAGTCGAATCGAAACGCGAATCTCGCCGCAGCGCGAACGAAGCGATGCAGAGGCCGAGCAGGATGAACGAAAGCGGGTCGATCTCGAAAGGCGAACCCCTGGCAAGCTCGATGCCGCGCTCCAAGAGGACGGCCCGAGAGTCAGCCGAATCGGAAACGATTGGACCATGACTTGATCCTGCACGGGGACATTGCCGCCGTGCGGCCCAGCACGAAAGCGATCCCCCCTGCGAGAGAGCGCACGGGCTCGATTGCCCTCGCCGGCTGCAGACCCGCCACACAACGGGGCATCGCGCGCTGGACGACCCGTGGACCGGGGGATGACCCGACGGGGTCAGATCGGACGTTTTCCGAAGCTTCGCAGACTGCGATTCCGATCCGACGAACCGCCCGGAACCCTCAGGCTTTCGATGCCCGATCGACGCATCGGTCTGGATGATCTCATGGTCCTCCGTCACGAAAACCGCCGGCCCCGAAAAGTCGATGAACTCCGCCTCGTCCTCGAGGAGACGCATGGTGGGAATTCTGATTTTTCAAGCTCGCTCTTGCAGTCTAGACACTAGAAGGTGTCATGACGCAAACTGATTCCGGCTGGGGCGTCCGGCCGGGTAGAATGTCCCGAGACAGGAGGGTCGTTCATGGGTCGCAGACTTTCGTCCGGGTCGTGGGTCGCCGCGTGGGTGGTCGCAGGGTGTTGGGCCGGGGCCTCTGCCCTCGAGCGGCGGCCGACCCGGCGCAGGCCCCGCCCAAGCGCGTCGACTATCTGACGTTTGCGCGCGGCACCGTCCCCATCCCGCGTGTCCGAGGCGGCCACGGCCAACGGCGTCACGATCGAGAAGTCGCTCCTCGCCATCGACGGCAACCCGGCTGGATACACCCTCTCCCTGAAGTTCGTGCCGGCGACGGCGGAAGCCGAGTTCACGTATCGCCTGCCGGCGCTGACCACGTTCGACCGGTTCGCCGTGCCCAACGTCCTCGAAACACCCAGCGCGGGCTCCACCTTCACCCGCCTGGTCGAAGTCCACGGCTCGCCGTCCGGTCCCGACACCGGATTCGTGCTGCTGGGATCGGCGACGCTCACCACGCACGAGGCGCGCGGCATGCTGACCGAGCTGACCATCGCGTCGAGGACGCCCGTCCGCTTCGTCAAGCTCCGCCTGGTAGGCGGCATCCGGGTCGAACGCGAAGGATCGTTCTTCGAGTTCTCCGAGATCATCGGCAACGGCACACAGGAAGTGCTGCCCCGTTCCGACGCATTCTCGGGCGGATGGCAGGGGCGCGGCGTCGCCATTCGCCTGCGGCAGCAGGACGCCGCGGTGACGGGCTGCTACGACGATGGCGGCGTGCTGACCGGGACCGTGACCGGCGATCTCCTGAGCGCGGTCGGCGAAGACAGCCGCACCGGCGTGAAGAGCCTGTTCCTGCTCACGGTACTCGACGACGACGCGCTGCTGGGCGTGCGGTCGACCAACGGCGCGCCATTCCGGGTGTACGCCGGCGCCGCAACCGAGAGACCCAACGCGAAGTGTCCGGCTCCGCCTGCGCCGTCACTCGGCTGTGGATCGGTGATCCACGGGATCACGTTCGGGTACGACTCGGCCGAGATCCGGCCCGAGTCCGAGCCGGTGCTCGCGATGCTGTACGCGGGCCTGCGCGATGATGCGAGTGCCAAAGTGATCATCGAAGGCCATACCTCGTCGGAAGGCACGGAGGTCTACAACCGCTCGCTGTCGGAGCGGCGCGCCGCCGCGGTGGTGGCCGAGCTGACGCGCCGAGGATTGGCGACGGCGCGGCTGTCCGCGGTCGGCGCCGGGAATCCCGGCCGATCGCCCCCAACACCGACGAGACGGGCCGCTCCCTGAATCGCCGCGTCGAAGTGCGCTGCCAGGCGTCCTGAAACGAGCGATCTGCGATCGGGGTACGGCGAGCAGGCGTGCGTACGGATCGCGACGCTGCCGGACGGCTCGCTGCTGACGCGTGATCACCCGCGCGCTCCGCGCCGGGCGGCGCCCGACGGGCGCTGCGATCATCGCGTCGACGTTCGCTTGCTCCGAGCGCGTTGCGGAGAAGGACGTTGCCGCGTGTGTCGACCGGGAGACCCGGGATCGATCCGAACGCTACCCGATCGACGCCATGACCCGAGTCCGTCCCCCGGAAGTCGATCGCGCAGGCCGGACCGTACGGCTCGGGCGATTCAGGACGAGGATCTTCGTCGTCGGAAGGGAGTTGAAGCGCGTCGCGCTGGCGCTCGTGTAGGCACCCATCATCTTTGCGACGACGAGGTCCCCGATCTCGAGCTCCGGCAGCGCGATCTCCTCGGCCACGACGTCGATGCTGTCGCAGGTCGGACCCGCCAGAACCGACGCGCGTGTCGGTCCGCGGCGCGCGACCGTGATCGGATAGCTCGTATGATCGTAGATCCGCCCGCTGAAGGAGCCGTACACGCCGTCGTCGAGGAAGTACCAGGGTATGCCGCTGCGCTCGGCCTTTCCGATCACCGTCGAGAGGCCGGTCATCGCCGGGGCCGCGAGGAACCGACCGGGCTCTGCGAACACGCTCGTCCCGGCCGGGAGCCGCGAGAGCGCGCGTCGAATCGGCGCACAGAATTCCCCGATCGACGGAGCATTCCCGTCGTAGCTCACCGGAAACCCGCCGCCGATGTCGAGCACGGCGAGCCGCCGCCCGCCCGCCTCGGCGTGAGCTCGAATCATCGCGTTGCGCATCGATCGCGTGGACGTGGGCGTCGGGCGTCGCGGATTGCGATCCGACGTGAAAACAGAGGCCCTCGATCCGCACGCCCGATTTCGCGGCCCGCGCGAGCAGGCCCTCGACGTCTCCGGGCTGGCAGCCGAACTTCCTCGACAGATCGCAACGGGCGTCGGGGCTCCGAAAGCTCACGCGGAGCAGGAACTCGGCTCGATCGCGAAACGCCACCATCTTGTCGATCTCGTGTGCGTTGTCGACGACGAACGTCGTGACGCCGAATCGCAATGCCGCGACCACGTCTCGCGGTCGCTTGATCGGATGGGTGTGAATCGTTCGTCGGGGACCGACGCCAGCGGCTCGCAGCAGATCGATCTCGCCCTCGCTCGCGATCTCGAAATGGGCGCCTTGCTGCGCCAACGACTCGATCGCGGCGACCTCCGGAAGCGCCTTGATCGCGTAGTGCAGCCGGACGCCGGGGAGCGCATCCGCCAGGGCACGATACTGGGCGCCCAGGACCCCGCAGTCGAGCACCAGCAAGGGCGACCCGTGCCGCGCGACGAGGCTCGACCAGTCCGCGTCTCGAACGGGCACGGCCATGGGACGGACAGGACTGGGCGCGGGGAACGATCGCATCGGTTCGGCTCCTCGTTGTTCGTTCGAGGAGACGTCGCGCGCGGAATCGATATCGCCCGCGGATCGAACTTCAGGCCGAAGCCCGGAGCCGGGCCCGGCCGGGCAGAGCCGGGCAGTACCGATTCCGGACCGGAGACGGGTGTTTTCGAACTCGGCCGACTCGCGTCGAGGGGAAGCGCTCCCCGGCATTCGTCCCAGGCGAAGACGTGGCTCGTCGGTCAGAATCCGTGCTCGCTCGGGCGCTCCCTGCAATCGGAGGTCTGGATTCTCATGCGACACGTCCTTGCTACGGCCATGCTGGGCATCTCGCTCCCTGGCTCGGGTTCCCTCGACGCCAACGCCGCTTCCTTTACAGCTCTGGGCTCCCTTCCCGGTGAGAACACCAGCCGGGTTCTCGCGCTGTCCGATGACGGATCGACCGTCGTCGGCATCAGCAACGGATTGGCATTCCGATGGAATGGATCGGAGGGGATGCGGCGCCCTCGGCGACCTCCCGGGAGGAAGCATCGGCAGCTGGGCCAATGCGGTGTCGGCCGACGGATCGGTCGTCGTCGGCGAGAGCTCGGCGGCCCCGGGTCGCTCCGATGCATTTCGATGGAGCGAATCGGAAGGGCATGACCTCTCTCGACGTCCCGGGAAGCCATGCTCGGGGCGTGTCCGCAGATGGAACGATCATCGTAGGCGAACGCGACGTCGCGGCGGGCAAGCGCGCCTTCCGCTGGGACTCGGCGAGTGGAGCACAGGATCTCGGCGATCTGCCGGGCCTGACGCCCCATGACAGTCGCGCCTATGCGATCTCGGCGGGACGGCACGACGATCGTCGGCTCGACGGCCACGCAGAGTGGACCGTTTCGGTGGGACTCGACGACGGGCATGCAAGATCTGGTGGGGCTGGCGGATCACTCGTTTCAGCCTGCCTTCAATGCGATCGCCTGGGCCGTCTCCGCCGACGGATCGGTCGTGGCGGGATCGGACTGGTCCGACAACATTCCGGAGAGCGGGTTTCGCTGGACCGCCGACGGCGGCGGCGAGCTGATCAGCTACGGGAACGAACCGAGCAGCATCGCAATCTTCGACATTTCGCCCGACGGTACGACGGTCGTCGGACAGGCTCAGGTCGGAACGAACGAAATCGGTGCGTTCATCTGGCGGGCCGACACCGGACTCGTCTCGCTCACGGTTTTGCTCACTTCGATGGGCGTGGACCTGACGGGCTGGACGCTCAGGCAAGCCGTGGGCATCTCGGCGGATGGAACGACGATCGCAGGAAACGGGACGAACCCGTCCGGTCGGCCGGAAGGCTTCCTGATGGTCATTCCGGAGCCGTCCGTCGGGATCCTGATGGGCATCGGACTGCTCGGACTCGCATCGAGAGGCTCGACCAAACGAAGGCACGGCCAGAACAGGTCCGGGAGCCAACCCTGAGGGCGACCCGAAGCTTCGCGCAGGCGAGCTGGGGGACTGGAAGGAAAGGCGGCCTTGACCTCGCTCGCCCCCGCCTTCGTCAGGGAAGACCGAGCTCTTCGCAGAAGCGGGCGAAGGGAATCACGGTCGCGGCGCCGGACTCGTAGTGGCGCTCCCCGAGATGGACCTGGTAGAAGCGGGGGATCGGCGTCCGCTCGGCGTAATACCCGATCGCCGGGCTCACCGATCGCTCGCCTGTCTTGCACTCGACGGCAATGAGCGGCTTGCGATCCTGCAGGATGACGTAGTCGACCGCCCGGCGGTCGACGTCGCGCAGGAAGCGAAGCTCCATCCGATGGCCCTCCCGGTCTACGAGCCCATGGCAGAATTTGAGCCGCTGGCTGGCCACGAGGTTTTCGAAGCGGGGACCGACCTCCGGAACCGTCGACCCGTCCCAGAGATCGAGCTTCTGCGACTTTTTGACGGCTCGGATGCGCGGTGGACCGTAGGGCGCGATCCGAGAACAGACGTAGAGATTCT
>JADJOR010000006.1 GCA_016713665.1 Deltaproteobacteria bacterium | reverse complement strand
CTTCTCCTTGTCTCCTTGGCGAAGACGAGGACGCGCGTCTGCTTGCCGACGCCGTTGGCAGCACGATCGCGCCGCGCACCATCTGGTCCGCGTGCTTGGGATCTATGCCGAGATTGATCGCGATGTCGACGGTCTCGTCGAACTTCGCGGCCGGCGTCGCCTTGATCTTCTTCATGGCCTCTTCGAGGGTGTAGTGCTGGTTGCTCGATCCTTTCCTGGGCCTGGCGGAAGCGCTTGCCTGCTTCGGCATGCTTAGCCTCCACCACGTCGGAGACCACCGACCGGGCGGTCCCGGCGATGATCTTCTTTGGCCCGCTTCGACGTCGAAGGCGTTCGATCTTCCTTTCTTCAGCGCGATCTCGGGCCAGTCCGGCTCGGCCGCCTGGCCGACCTTCTTCTTTGCGGGGCTCGCTCGATCCGCTCTGATCTTCGCCGCACGTCAGCAGCACCCGCCGCCGGCGTGACTTCAGCAGGAAGGTGAACGCGATCCTGAGGTAGATCGTGATCCCGGCCGGAATGATCAGAACGGGCTCGTCTTGCGTCCGCGCGTTGTAGGACTTGTAGTACTCCATGATGTTGACGCTATGCTGGACCGAGCGGTGGGCCGATCGGCGGGGCGGGGATTGCCGCCCGGCCGGACACTGTAGCTTGAGAGCGCTGGGCTAGACCTTCTTCGCCACTCTCTACTCCTACCCGGTGGCGCCCGGTCGGCTCGATCTCACGCTCGCATCCGAGCGTCGATTCGCCGACCTCCTGCTTGCTTCCTGAGGCCGTTCGTCGGTCGCCCGTACCGGGCGACGACCGGACCTCTGGGCTCCTTCCGTCTGCCACCCGGCCTGCCCGGCAGCATCGCCCGACTCCCGTCAGGTCTTCTCCACGTCTGAATAATCCAGGACCACCGGCGTCGCGCCCCGAAGACCCGCACCATCACGCGGAGCTTCTCCTTGTCGGGCATCACCGCGTCGATCAAGCCTGAGAAATTCGCGAAAGGCCCTCCGTCATGCGGACGTTCTCCCCTCGTCGCAGCGGATGAGCGGCTTGGGTTGAGGCGGCGCCTTCCTGATCTGTTGCGTCACGGGCGACTTCCTCGTCCGGAGATGGACGGCGGATCGGTCTTGTTGCCGACGAAGCCCGTGATCTTGGGCGTTCCCTTGACCACGTGCCAGGTTTCGTCGTTGAGCTCCATGTGGACGATGATGTAGCCGGGGAAGAACTTCCGCTTCGAAGTCCGCTTCTGCCCGCCCACCATCTCGACGACCGACTCTTCAGGGACGAGGACCTCGTCGAACTTCTCCTCGAAGCCCATCGTCTTCGCCCGCTCGAGCAGGGCCTTCTTCGCGCGCCCTCCTGACCGGAGTAGGGTGCACGATGTACCACTTCTTCACGGCCGGCTTCTCGCTCTTCGCCTTCGGGTCGAGTTGACCCGGCGCGCCCGCTCCCGGTCGAGGTCTCCATCAGCCGAGCACCATCTGCATCACGCGACTCAATCGGAAGTCCACGATGCCCGGAAAGTTGCCATCACCTGCGACGATCACCGGCACGGCGATCGTCCCATTCACCATCTCCGGCTTCGGCGGCCAGGTGATCTTGTCGAACTCACCCCGAACCTCTCGCACGAAGTGATCGGGATCGAGCCACCCCGCGGCTCTTCCGTCGTCTCCGTCATTGCAACTCCGTTCACCGTCGGATCCGCCGACCACCGCGTTCGTCCGAAGGCGCCTGACGAGCCGACCGGGAGCCATCGAGTTGGGGGGCCGGAGGGACTCGAACCCCCAACCCCCGGATTTGGAGTCCGGTGCTCTACCAGTTGTGCTACGACCCTACACACCTGATTGACGCCTGACGACGGATCCACGGATCGGCCGGCCGCGCCCTCCGCCGCAGCCACCCTCGCCGTCCCCGACGAATGGGCGAGGACCGCTCGATCACTTCGACGACCCCGGAGCCCACCGTTCGCCCACCCTCGCGGATCGCGAAGCGAAGCTCCTTGTCCATCGCGATCGGCGTGATCAGGCTGAACCACCATCTCCACGTTGTCCCCGGGCATCACCATCTCCGTGCCTTCCGGCGGTTCGCAACGCCCGTCACGTCCGTCGTCCGGAAGTAGAACTGCGGCCGGTAGCCGCTGAAGAACGGCGTGTGTCGCCCACCCTCTTCCTTCGTCAGGATGCACGCCTGGGCCCGGAACTTCGTGTGCGGCGTGATCGACCCCGGCTTCGCCAGGACCTGCCCCCGTTCCACGTCGTCCTTGCCCGTGCCGCGCAGCAGACAACCGACGTTGTCCCCGCCTGACCCTCGTCGAGCAGCTTCCGGAACATCTCAACGCCCGTCACCGTCGTCTTCATCGTCGGCTTCACGCCCACGATCTCGACCTCGTCCTGCGGATGCACGTCCCCTGCTCGATCCGGCCCGTCACCACCGTTCCGCGGCCCGTGATCGAGAACACGTCCTGATCGGCATCAGGAACGGCTTGTCCAAGGCGCGCTGCGGCTGCGGGATCGTCGCGTCGATCGCGTCCATCAGCTCGTCGATGCACTTGTTCGCCGCATCGTCGGCCGAGTTCTCCCTCTGCCTTCAACGCCGAACCATGAACGATCGGGATCGTGTCGCCCGGAAAGTCGTAGCCGGAGAGCAGCTCCCGAACCTCCATCTCCACCAGCTCGAGCAGCTCCGGATCGTCCACCTGGTCGACCTTGTTCAGGAACACCACGATGTGCGGCACGTTCACCCGGCGCGCCAGCAGCACGTGCTCACGCGTCTGCGGCATCGGCCCGTCCGCCGCCGACACCACCAGGATCGCGCAGTCCATCTGCGCCGCGCCCGTGATCATGTTCTTCACGTAGTCGGCGTGTCCCGGGCAGTCGACGTGGGCGTAGTGGCGGCCCTTCGTCTCGTACTCCACGTGCGCCGTCGCGATCGTGATGCCGCGCTCGCGCTCTTCCGGCGCCTTGTCGATCTGGTCGAACGCGATCTTCTGCGCCAGACCCTTGTGTGCCTGACGCGACGTGATCGCCGCCGTCAGCGTCGTCTTGCCGTGGTCCACGTGACCGATGGTGCCCACGTTCACGTGGGGCTTGTTCCGCTCGAACTTTGCCTTGGCCATCTTCTTGCTTGCTCTCTCTTTACCTGGCGCGGGCGTCCTGGCCTGATCCGGCCTGCCTCTTCGATTGAAACGGTCAGTTGAAACGAAAGGACCTTCTGCTGAATGGGCGTACACTGGAGCTCACGAGCGGGATCGAACCGCTGACCTCGTCCTTACCAAGGACGTGCTCTGCCAACCGAGCTACGTGAGCCGAATCCCTCATCATCCTCTTTGCCGGACCTGCGCGCGACGACCCGCCCAGGCTCAGACGTTGGAGCGGGGAAACGGGGCTCGAACCCGCGACCCCCCAGCTTGGAAGGCTGGTGCTCTAGCCATCTGGAGCTATTCCCGCGTGAACTCCTGCCGAGCACGCGCTTGATCCGTCGTCGCGGGCGGCTGGTGGAGAGAGGAGGATTCGAACCTCCGTAGGCGCAAGCCAGCAGATTTACAGTCTGCCCCGTTTAGCCGCTTCGGTATCTCTCCTCGGCCTCCACGATCTCGATCGTCCGTCTCGTTTTCCCCGGTCCGCCCCTGGACGCCGTGTGTGGACAAAGTCGAAATGATCCGCGGTCGGGCAGGCCCGCCATGCCGGATGCCCACGACCGTCAATCCATGCTCTCTCCCTTGATTTCGATCCGGGGACGACGAGGATCGCGACGAGCTGGTCCGCCAGAGAAAAAGCCGCCAGAGAAAGCCGCCCGAATGAGCCGAATGATCCGTACTGCCGAAGGTTCCGACGGTCAGCCCGGAGTCGGCCGTTCCGAAGGTGCCGGAGCTGGCGAGGGGACTCGAACCCTTAACCCTCGGATTACAAATCCGATGCTCTACCAGTTGAGCTACGCCAGCCAAGAAAGCGCGCGGCCGACTATAGACCGGCTTCGTCCCCGCTGGCAAGCGCCTGAACCGGCCCCGCCCGGGCCACCGATCCCCTCCGACCCGGCGGGGCCTCGCCCGGCCCACCGACGGTCCCCGGCGAGCTCGGCCCGGCGCAACAGTTCGGAGCGGGCGATGACGGCCCCGCCGTCGCGACGTTGAGCGACTCGACCCGGCCCCGCATCGGAATCCGGACGCGGTGGTCCGCCTGCTCGAGCACCGCGGCCGGATGCCCGCCCCTCGGCCCCGAGGACGACCGCCAGGTCCCCGTCAGGATCCGATCCGGGAGCGCAAAGACCGATTGACTCTCCTCGAGGGCCGCCGCGAGGACCCAGAAACGGGCCGCCTTCAGGGGCTCGAGGGCCCGGACCAGGTTCGTCACCCGCGCGACGGGCAGCCACTCGATCGCCCCGGCCGAGGCGCGACTGACCGCCGCCGTGAGCGGCGGGCCCGCCGGTCGGTCAGGACCAGCCTGACACATCCGGCGGACTCGGCCACCCGGGCGATCGCCCCCACGTTCTGCGGATCCTCGACCCCGTCGAGCAGGACGAGGCGGCGGCCGGTGCCCGGCTCCGCTGCGGCCCCCGCGCCGACCGCTCGATCAGGGCCTCGAGGGAAAGCCCGGGATCGGCCCGACCTGGAGCGCCACGCCCTGGGTCCGGAGATCGGGCCCGGCGATGCGCTCGAGCACCTGGTCCTCGACCCACGACCGGCACGCCTGCCGAGCGGGCGAGCTCGACCAGGCGCACTTCGTCGCCGCGATCGCGGGCGTCGCGGACGAGCAGGCGATCGAGCCGGCGGCGTCCGGCCCGCAAGGCCTCCTGGACGGCGTGGAAGCCCATGAGCCAATCGGGGCTGAGGCGTCGGCGGTCGCGCGCGGGCGGCCCGGCCTCGATTTCGGATGCGGTTTCTTCATCGGATCCCGGGCCAAGGCGGCCCGTCGGTCGCCCGCGGCCACGCGCTTCGTCGGAACCGACGCCGCGGGGGCCCGTCAGCGGATCAGCATAGCCCGGAGCGGATCGACGGCCTCGAGGAAGGGGCTCGCATCGGGAATTCGCGGGTGGTTGCGGAGCTCGAACTCGAGATAGGCGACGAGCTCGCCGAGGGCCTCGTCGACCTCGCGGATGCGATCGCCGGGGGCGGCGCAGCGCACGGTGCTCGACCTGGGCGGGTCGAGACCGGCGCGGACGTCGAACTCGAGTCCTCGAAGAGATGGCGACTGCGCGACCAGCGCCTTCGGCGAGGATGCGATTGATCCGCTCCGCGACGGCGAGCGGTCCGTCGACGGCGACGAGCGGTGCCGTCAGCTCGAAGATCAGCTTGCAATGGAGCGAGACCGCTTCGCGCACGACGTCGTCGTCGGCCGTCGCGAAATCCTCGCCCGCGCCCTCGAGCTGCTCGATCGCGACCTGCCGCGTGAGCTTCAGGAACTGCAGCGTGCGGGCGGCGGTGCGCGGATCGAGGCCGCTCTTGTGGCAGAGCGAGCCGAAGCTCGCGTCCTCGGCGAGGGCGGCCAGGATCGCGCGCTCGTTCTCGGAGCCCGCGCGACGCACGTCGCCGGCCCCACGGATCCGCGTACGCGGATCCTCGAGCTGGGCGAGGAATCGCAGCAGCTCGTCGCGATGGGCGAGGCCTTCGTCGATCAGTCGCTGGGTCGGGAGCGAGAGACGCACCGTGTTGTCGGGCTCGATCTCGCCTTCCAGAAATGGATCCAGCCCGCGGTGTAGGCGAAGAGCGAGCGGACGATGTCTTCGACCTGCGTCTTCACGCCGTCCCAGAGATCACGCGGCGTGAGCGAGCCGAGCTCGACGAGGATCTTGCCGAGGCGCGTCATCGGATGGAAGCGGCTCTCGGCGATGGTGAGCTCGTCGCCGGTGATCTTGCCCGCGCGCAGCAGGCTGGAGACCGAGCCGATCGGCTTCGAGATTCGACTCCGGCGAAGACGACCTCGCCCCGGCTCAGGTAGACCGCCTTCTCGTCCCCGCCGAACTGGAAGAGCAGGAAGCCCGATTTGCCCGCGGCATGGACGAGCTGGAGCAGGTCGGCGAGCGGAAAGGCCCGGACATCCGCGGAGAGGACGAGATCCCGATCCCAGGGCACCGCCGGCCCTGCGCCGCCCTCGGCCTCGACGAGGACCATCCGCCCTGCCCGCCCGACGACCCGCGCCGACTGCCCCTCGCGCAGACCGAGCTGCGCCACCGCGTCGGCGGACAGATCGGATCCGAAGGACGGCAGCGCTTCTGGACGGGCGTGACAAACAGGCACCTTATACGACCGGGTGGTCCCTTCCATCGACCCGCGCATCCGGGGGCTTGAGCCGTCGGACGCCGGGGCTCCGGCGAAAAGCCCGATCGCCGAAGATGCGGGTCGACCCGCATGGGAATTGCGCTCAAGCGCGAAGCCGGCCCGGGCCGATAGGCGAGCTGAACCTGTGGACGAACGCCATGGCCTTCGCGATCCAGGAGAAGACGAGTCGAGACGAGGCGGCGACCGCGTACCGCTCGCGGCAGCATCGCGATCGCCGGGCGCGACGGCCGGCCGCTCCTCGAAGCTGCGCCTGCACCAACATCGGCCTCGGCGGTCTCTGCGTCCACGCGACCGAGGTCCTTGCCCTGGCACGCCGGTCCGAATCGAGATCCGCCTGACCGGCGATCGAGCCTTCGCCTGCGAGGGCACCGTCTGCTGGTCGAAGATCACGCTCCATCCGGCCCTGCTCGGAACGCCTGGGGATCCCGGACGACGGCTGCTTCGGCGTCCGCTTCGACGGGGCCTCGACCCAGGATCTCCTTCCGATCGCGCGTCTGATGGTGGCGCGTGAGGACGCCCGACGCCGCGCGCGCCGGATGCGGCGGCTCCATGGCCTGCCCGCGCGCTTGAATCGCGCGTGCGCAGACGGGTATGCTCCCCTTCCCACGAGACCGCCGGGTACCTTCAAACTCCTAGGACGGACGCGCAGACCGGGCTTCGGCGCCCGCGGTCCCCACGCCGCCATCGCGACGCGCCCGATCGCATCGTCGACTCATTGCGCGCGCAGATCCTCGAGCCGGGCGAGGATCAATCGCTGCGCATCCGCCAGATCTTCGAACAGCCCCGGGAGATCTACCGGATCGAGATCGAGCAGCCCGGAGTACGCCTATCAGCGCACGACGCTGCTCGACCGCGACGCGCCTCGAGGACCTGCTGGCGACCGACGACGTGCGGGAGCGGTTCGTATCGAGCGCCTCCGTCACGAGCGCACGAGCGTCGAGCGTCACCGAGCGCGGGCGTCACGAGAACGCGCGTCGAGCGCCGGAGGGCGGCGCCGGGCGAGCGACGCCTGGTGCCCGGAGCAGGACTCGAACCTGCACGGCCCTGAGGCCAGGCGATTTTAAGTCGCCCGCGTTTACCATTTCGCCATCCGGGCAGGCGGCAATCGACGCCAGTCTAATCTCTCGGCGGCCCCGCCGCCGCGCAGGAGCCGGAGGAACCCCGAGTCGCCATGTTCCACGGCAAGCGCGTGGTCGTCGTCATGCCCGCCTACAACGCAGCGCGGACCCTCGAGCGGACCGTTCGGGAGGTCCCGATGGACCTCGTCGACGAGATCGTCGTGACCGACGACGCGAGCGCCGACGACACCGTCGCCGAGGCGCGCAGGCTGGGCCTCCGGACCCTCGTCCACGACCGCAATCGCGGCTACGGGGCAACCAGAAGACCTGCTACGCCGAGGCCCTGCGGCTCGGGAGCCGACGTCGTCGCATGCTCCATCCCGACTATCAGTACACGCCGAAGCTCCTGCCCGCGATGCTCGGCCTGCTGACCGACGGCCCCTTCGACGTCGTGCTCGGCTCCCGCATCCTCGGCGGCAGCGCGCTCGCCGGCGGCATGCCTCGCTACAAATACGTCGCGAACCGCCTGCTGACCGCGACCCAGAACTGGCTCGCCGGCGCGAAGCTCTCCTGAATATCACACGGGCTACCGTGCCTTCAAACGCGAGGTCCTCGAGGCGCTCCCGCTGCTCGAGAACTCCGACGACTTCGTCTTCGACAATCAGATGCTCGCCCAGGTCCTCTACCAGGGCTTCCGCATCGGCGAGATCAGCTGCCCCGCCGCCTACTTCGAAGAGGCGTCGTCGATCAACTTCGGCCGGTCGATGAAGTACGGCATCGGCGTGCGCGGCGTCTCGGTCCAGCACTGCCTGCAGCGCATGGGGATCGCGCGGTTTGCGATCTTCGATCCGGCGGGGAGGAAGCTCGAGGCGGGGGCAGCGAGCGTCACTGCAACTAACGCGAAAGCAGCTCGCCTGGCCATGAACTCGGATTGCGTGAGCACGCCCCGCCGAGCCGATCCAGCTTGAGCCATCCGCAACGAGCCGGCCGCGGAACAGCACGATCGCGCGCTTCCCGTGTGGGCCGCAATCGCAACGCAACATGGTCCGCCAGGTCCTCGACCCAGACGTCCCCCCTCCGGCCCTGGTGACCACTTGCCCCCGCCGTCCCCCCCGGACGAGCCCTGGGCGCCCGCGTCCCGGTAGCGATCCGGAAATTTTCGTCGAAGCCGATCTCAACGGAGGCGCGAGGCGATCACCGTCGAGACGACGATCAGCCCGGGACCTTCCCCCCGTACCATTGCCGCCCGCCCACGCCCCCCCGAGGTCGCCCTTCCGGTGCGCCGTGCGCCGCGCGCAACGTTGCGGAATCGCCGAGCCCCGGGCCCGGATCGGATTGAGCATCCGATCGCGACAACGAGATCCACGTCGGCATCCAAGACCTCCGACGAGCGGAACCCGCTCGCCGGAATGCTTTGCACCGGATCGGGACGTCGTCAGGAGCGAACCGTCAGGGAGAACAGCGGGAGATGAATTGGAGGCGGCGCCCGGATTCGAACCGGGGGTCAGAGCTTTGCAGGCTCATGCCTTACCACTTGGCCACGCCGCCTCGGAGGGGTTCGCGTCGCGAACGCCCCATCCACCCCTGCAGCACCCGGGAAGACCCGGGTGGGTGGCCCGAGAGACCTCGGGAATTCCAGGGTTTACCAGAGCCCGCCGCCCCGAGTCAATCGAGGCGCCTCCGGGCCCGATCGGGCTCGGCTGGCCTCAGAGCGCCGGGAGGTCGTGGTCCACACCGGCGAGGCGCAGGACGGTGCGACCTTCGCGCTCTTCGACGGCCAGCAGGAGCTCCGCCTGGGCGGCGGGCATGAAGCGCGCGAGCAGGCCCGCTCCCGCGAGCGCGCGCTTGACCCGACACAGAAGCGCCCCATCGATCGGCGAGAGCGCGAGGCTCGCGACCGCGAGCGGCTCGCGCGAGCCGTCCGAGAGCGCGATCTCCCCCGACGCGAGGTCGATCCCGCGGACGAAGAAGCCCGCCTCCTCGACCTCGATCTCGCCGCGGAAATGGCCGAGGCGCACGACGTACTTCCCCTCTTCGGGGAGATAGGCGACCGAGCGATCGAAGTGCTCGCGGAGCTTCTGATTGAGAATCGGCCCGCCTTCGTGGCTGAAGCGGCCGTCGTGATGGAGACGCAGACCGAAGGGGCGCAGCGGCGGCGGCCCGATCGGGGCCCCGGACGCGCTCACCGGTCGCACTCCCCCGAGACGAGATGGAAGAGCGCCGCCGTCGGCAACAGATCGTCGAGGCGCGCGCCGACGAGCACCGCGGGCAGCGCCTGGGCATGGAAGAAGCTCGGCGCTCGACAGCGCAAACGGCGCGGCGTCGGGCCGCCGTCGCTCACGAGGTAGAAGCCGAGCTCCCCCGTCGCGCTCTCGAGGGCGAGCTCGACCTCGCCGGCCGCGACGAAGAGGCGCGCGCAGCTTTCCCCGTCGACGAGCGGCGGGCGCGCCGCTTCCCGATCCATCGCCGCCAGGCGCTCGATGCATTGATCGCCCATCCGCAGGCTCTGGCGGATCTCCTCGACGACGACCGCGAGGCGATCGTAGTCGTCGCCCCGCGTTCCGACCGGCACCTCGAACTCGAGGGCGGCATACGCGAGCTGCGGTGCGTCGCGGCGCAGGTCGCGCGCGATGCCCGCGGCCCGCAGCGCCGGACCCGTGACGGCGAAGGCTCGGGCATCCGCCGCCGAGAGCGGCGCGACGTCGACGAGTCGCTGCACCGCGCTCGGATGCTCGAGCAGGAGCAGCGTCAACGCGTCGAGGGTCCTGGCGATCCGAGCCCGATCCGCCTGCCAGCGCTCGTCGAAGCCGAAGGGTAGATCCGACGCGACGCCGCCCGGCCAGGACCAGGTCCTGAGCGGGCCGCCGCCGATGCTCGCCTCGAGCAATGCCGCCGCGACGAGCTCGCCCTCCTGGGCGATGCGCTCGGCCCGACTCGCGCCGATCGCCGTCGCGAGGGCGGCGACCCGGGCGAGGTGGTCGGTCGCGCGGGCGAGCTCACAGACGAGCGTCCGCTGCCAGGTCGTCCGCTCCGCGACGGCGAGGCCGGCGAGCCGCTCGAGGGCGAGGCAGTAGGCGACCTGGGCGATGGGGCCTGAAGCGTATCCGAGCCGTGCGACGTAGGGCAGCGCTTCGAGCCAGGGGCGCGACTCGACCTCCTTCTCGAAGCCGCGATGGCCGAGGCCGATCTCGACCTCGAGCGCCTCGATGCGATCGTCGTCGAGGGTCACGAGAAAGGACGCGGTCCCGCCCGCGCCCGCCAGCACGCGGCGGACACTCGGATGCGTCGGCCCGAGCTCGACGATCGCCGGGCGGATGCCGAGGCGATCCGAGAGGGTCCGCGAGGCGAGCGCTTCCGAAGGCGCACTCACGAGCGGTCCCCCTCTCCCGCCTTGCCGGGGGGATTGCCGGGGGGATCGCCGGCGGGTTCGCCGGCGGCGGCCGCAAAGTCGCGGCGGAGCGGTGCGCCCGCGAAGTCCGGCGAGAGCAGGATCGGGAGCAGTCCGGGATGGCCGCGAAAACGCACGCCAAACATGTCCTTCACCTCGCGCTCGAGCCAATCGGCGCTGCGCCAGAGCGAGGCGACGGAGTCGAGCTCCGGGGGCTCGACCTCGATGCGGGCGCGGACCCGGAGCCGTGCCCCCGACGCGCTCGCGCGCAGGCAGTAGACGACGTCGAAACGCGGGGCCTCGGGCAGGCGATCGACGACCGTCAGGTCGTCGAGGACGTCGAAGCCGAGCGCGGGATCGTCGCGCAGCCAGCGCAGGAGCGCCCCAGCCGCCGCCGCGGAGAGCTCGGCGATCGGTGTCCCATCGACGCCCGGGAATGCGAGCGGAGCCGACCCATCGCCGGTCGGGTTCGGATCGTCGAGCGTCGGCCCACCCGCTTCGCATCGAAGGGTCGCCCCCCGCTCGGCGAGGCCCGCGCGCAGCGCATCGAGATCGAAGGGCACCGCCGGCGGCATCGCTTGCGGCTCGACCGCCGTCAACGCCCGCGCACGGAAGGCCTGGCCCCCGCGCGCGAGCGAGCGCAGCCAGACGGGCACACTGCGCACGGCGGCGTAGAGTCCGCCGCGAGGGCGCTTCACGACGACGATCGCGGCCGACGACGCGGAGGACGGAGCGGGGGGAGCCATCGCGCGCAGAATAGGAGAGCCGCGCCGCGTGAGCGACCGCTCAGCCGACGAGTCGCTTCGTGAGAGTCCGCCCCACGGCCTCGCGCACGCGCGCGCCGAGCCCGGGCTCGCCGGCCGGCTCGGTTTCGACGGGCGCCCCGCGCTCGATCGCGAGCTCGTTCGCGACCGAGGTCATGACGACGTCGGGCAGTCCGCAGGGCACGATCGCGTCGAAGCCCGCGAGATCGAGATCGACGTTGAGGGCGAAGCCGTGCCAGGTCACCCAGCGACGCAGGCCGATCCCGATCGACGCGATCTTGCGCTCCCGACCGCCGGACCTGCGGCTGCGGGCCCGATCGATGAAGACCCCCGTCCGCCCCTCGATCCGGCAGGCCGGGATCGCCCACGCCTCGAGGGCGTCGATCAGCCCCGCCTCGAGCTTGCGCAGGAAGACGTGGATGTCGCGGCGATCGGGGCGCGACAGATCGACGATCGGATAGCCGACGAGCTGGCCCGGCGCGTGATAGGTCGCATCGCCCCCGCGACCGACCTCGAAGACCTCGATGCCGAGGGCGCGGAGCCGGCTCTCGCCGAAGAGCACGTTGCCGGGCTTGTGGCTGCGGCCGAGGGTGATGACGGGGGGATGCTCGAGCAGGAGCAGTCGATCGCCGCGGAGGCCATCCGCGCGCTCGCGCAGCGCCGTCTCCTGGAGCGCGAGCGCTTCGTCGTACGGCACGCGTCCCAGCCATTCGACCGAAAGCGCGTCGCTCATTCCGTCTCCCCGGATCCTCGTCGTGCTAGAGCGCGAACTCCCCCGCCTCGAGCAGCTCGCGGATGCGGTAGAGGAAGCCGTTGGCCGGCGCCCCGTCGACCGCGCGGTGATCGTAGGACAGGGAGAGATACATCATGGTCCGGATCACGATCGCGTCCTCGCCGTCGAGGGTCCGCACGACCGGGCGCTTCGCGATCTCGCCCATGCGCAGGATCCCGACCTGCGGCTGGTTGATGATCGCGAAGCCGTAGAGATTGCCCTGGCGGCCGGGGTTCGAGACGGTGAACGTGCCGCCCTTGAGATCGTCGGCCGAGAGCTTCTTCTCCCGGGCGCGGGTCGCGAGGTCGTTGATCGCGATGGCGGTGCCCGAGAGCGAGAGGCGATCGGCGTGGCGGATGACCGGGACGACGAGGCCCTTCTCGGTCTCCGTCGCGACGCCGAGATGGATGTCCTGCTTCTCGACGATCGAGTCGTCGACGACCGAGGCGTTCAGCGCCGGGAACTCGCGCAGCGCGCGTACCGTCGCATAGACGACGAAGGGCAGGAAGGTCAGCGAGACGCCCGTGTTCTGCTCGAAGGCCTTCTTGTTCTTGTTCCGGAAGCGCACGACGGCGGAGAGGTCGACCTCGGCGACGGTGCCGACGTGGGGGCTCGTGCGCTTCGAGTAGACCATGTGGTCGGCGATGATCTTTCGCATCGGCGACATCGGGATCACGCGGTCGCCCGGCGCCAGGGCGTAGGCGAAGGGCGAGCGCTTGCCGGGCGCGGCGGCGGGCGCGGCCTTCTGCGCGGCCGGCTGGGCCGGCGCCGGAGCGCTCGTCGGCGCCGCGAAGGCCGCGGGCGTGGCCGTCATCGGTGCGGCGGCCGGTGCGGCGGCCGGGCTCGGCGGGGCCTGATGGCGCACGACGTCGTCCTTCGTGACGCGACCCGCGCTCCCGGTCCCCTTCACCGCCCGCAGATCGATCTCTGCGTCCTCGGCGATCCGACGGGCGACGGGCGTCGCGGGCACCGCGGCCGGGACCTTCGCCGTCGACGGCGCCGGGGCGGCCGGCGACGGCACGCGCGCCGGCTCGAGCGTCGGCGAACTCTGCGCCTTCTTGGCCTCGGGATCGATCCGCGCGAGCACCGCGCCGATCGCGACGACCTCGCCTTCGCGCACGAGGATCTGCTCGATCATGCCCGCCACCGGCGACGGAATCTCGGCGTCGACCTTGTCGGTGGTCACCTCGACGATCGGCTGATCGACCTCGACCATCTCGCCCTGGCCGACGAGCCAGCGGGAGACGGTGCCCTCGAGAATGCTCTCTCCCAGCGACGGCAACTGAACATCGATCGACATCGAACTTCCCCTCAAAGCAGTCCGGCGACTACTCGAATCCTGAATCGAATCCCGGATGCATGGTCGTGGAATCGGAGCGAGGCGGGCCGCCCGAGGTTCCCATGCCCCGGATCGGTCGGTCCGTCTCGGCGCTTGACGCACGTCGCCGCCGCGCGGCCGCGCCGGAGCGGAGAAAATCGAAGGCCTCCCGGAGAGCCTGGGGCGGCGGCGGACAGCCGGGCACGACGTAGTCGACGGGCAGGATCCGTGAAAGGCCCGAGACGGTCGCGTAGTTCTGGTACGGCCCACCGGAGATCGCGCAGGCACCCCAGGCGACCACCCAGCGCGGCGCACACATGCGCTCGTAGAGCTCGAGCAGCGCGGGCAATTGGCGCCGTGTCAGGCTGCCCGCGACGATCAGGAGGTCCGCCGCCCGACCCGAGGCGGCGGGCGGCGCAGAGCCGAGAGCCTCGAAGAAATCGCCACCCTGGGCCATCGCCATGCCGCAGCAGGACGTCGCGATCCGCAGCGGCGCGGGCGCGAGCGCAGCCGCCCAATCGAGCGCCTCCGACAATCGCGTCGTCCGCACACCGCTCGCGAGCTCCCCGGCGCCCACCCGATCGCCCTCCCCCGCCTCGTGTCCCGTTCCGCGAGGCCAGCATAGCTTCTCTGATATCGTTCGCGGCACTCGGGGGTGGGCGTGTCGACGGGGACACAGCGGGCAAGAGCGATCGCGTGGTCCGTACATCTGTTCACCGCGAGCGGGGCGGTGGCCGCCCTCTTCGCGCTGCGCGCGATCGCCGTCGATCGGATGGAGATCGCCGTCTACCTGATGCTCGTCGCCCTCGCGATCGACGCCGTCGACGGAACCCTGGCCCGCGCCGCGCGCGTCACGGTCCACGTCCCCGAGATCGACGGCCGGCGCCTCGACGACATCGTCGACTACCTGAGCTACGTGATCGTGCCCGTCTTCTTCCTCGGCGCCGCCGGGCTCGTCACCCATCCCGCCTGGCTCGCGGCCCCGGTCCTCGCGAGCGCCTTCGGCTTCGCGCGCGTCGACGCCAAGACCGAGGACGATTTCTTCCTGGGCTTCCCGTCGTACTGGAACGTACTCGCGATCTATCTCTGGCTCTTCGACGCGAATCCGACGGTGTCCACGATCGCGCTCGCGGGGCTCTCGCTCGCGGTCTTCGTGCCCCTGAAATATCTCTATCCGAGCAAGCTCGAGCCGCGCGGGCTGCGGCGGGCGCTCGCGCTCGGGGGGATCCTGTGGTGCTCGACGCTGGCGGCGTGTGCGGCGACGCCGGACTGGACCCGCGCGCTCTGGCTGCGGGAGCTCTCGCTGCTGTATCCGGCGTGGTATCTCGGGCTCTCGTTCGTCCGGGGCGGCTACCGGACGCGGCCGCGCTGATCGAGCGAGGATCGGAGCAGGATCGGAAGACGACCGCCGGAGAATCAGTGATCGAGGGCGTCGATCAGATCGTTGATCCGCCAGGGCTTGCGCAGGACGCTCGTCACGCCCTTCGCGAGCAGCTCCGACTCCGACCCCGTGCCTCCCGTCGCGACGACGTGGACATCCGGCCGATCGACGCGGATCTGCTCGATCCAGCTGGCCATGTCGGGCCCCGCCAGCAGGAAGTCGATGATGACGCTGCGCACCCGCGGCTCCGCCGCGAGCAGCCTCAACGCGCTCTTGAGATCGTCGCTCGGATAACAGAGCGCCCCCGCCCGCTCGATCTGCGCGACGAGCAGTCGCCGCACGACGCCGTCGCGCTCGATCACGACGACCGGCCCACGATCGACGAGGGTCCGTTTCAGCGTTCCTCCTCGCTCGTCGAGCAGGATCCGCATCCGCGCGTCGCTCCGGCGCCCTTCCTCTTCCCGGGGACACAGCACCACGAGCCAGCCCGCCCGCCCCGCCCGCCTTCGCGCGCGCATCCACCACTCGGCGGCGACCGGCCCGCGCGAGCGGATCGCGACCCAATCCGACTCCGCGCCCTCGAGCTGCTCGGTCGCGTCGCTCGCGACGACCTCGGCGAAGCGCTCCGGCTGCTCGGGTAGCCCGGCCGCGGCGAAGATCTGACGTGCGCGCTCGGATGCGAACTGGATGTCGCCCTCCGAGGAGAGCGCGACGGCCGCGATCGTCGGCCCGAGATCGACCGGATCCCCCGTCTGGGCGAGGGCGCTCGAGACGGCCTCATCGAGGTCGGCGAGGTCGAAGGGCTTCTCGAGCAGGCGGGCGATGCCGTGGCGATCGGACTCCTCGAGCAGATCGCGCGACGGGAAGCCCGTGATCAGGATGGTATTGAGCCGGGGATGCAGCGCGCGGAAGACCGCCGAGACGTGCAGGCCATGGATGTGGTTCTTGAGCATCCAGTCGGCCACCAGCACGTCGGGCGACGCGTCGAGCCCGACTTCGAGGGCCTCGTAGCCCGAGGCCGCGGCGATCACGTCGTGGCCCCGCCGCGTCAGGAAGCTCGACAACGTCTCGCGGAGCACGTCCTCGTCTTCCACGATCAGCACGGTCGCCATCGTCCGCTCCCCGCTCCCCACATTCGCGAGCCCGCAGCCGGTTGCCTTCGGTCGGCGAGACCGGTCCGCGCAGCTCGACCCCGCATCGCAAGGCGACACCGGTGGATGACCAGCGGTGCGTCGGCCATTATATTTGCGCCAGCTTCGATTCCCAGTGATAAATGAGCCTATTTCAACAATCGCAACTGGATCCCCCGCTCGACCGGCCGCGCCGGACGGGTGTTCTGCTCGTCAACCTGGGAACACCGGGCTCGCCGACTCCGCAGGCCGTCCGACGCTATCTGCGGGAATTCCTCGGGGACCCGCGCGTCTTGACGCTGCCGGCCCCGATCCGCTGGCTGCTGCTCAATCTCGTGATCCTGCCGACCCGGCCGCGCAAGACCGCCGCCGCCTACCGCGCGATCTGGACCGCCGCGGGCTCGCCGTTGCTGGTCCATTCGCTCGCCCTGCGCGACGGCGTCGCCCGGGAGCTCGGGCCCGAGTTCCGGGTCGAGCTCGGCATGCGCTATGGCGAGCCCTCGATCGCCTCGGCCGTGGCGACCCTGGAGCAGGCAGGCATCGAACGCCTCGTCGTCCTGCCGCTCTTTCCGCAGTACGCCTCGTCGGTCACGAGCTCGGCTTCCGTCGAGCTCACGCGCGTGCTCGCCCGCGCCGTCGACCACCCGCCGCTCGAGATCCTTGGTCCCTTCTACGACGAGCCCGAGTTCGCCTCGAGCTGGGCGGCGATCGCCGGCCCCGGCCTCGCCGAGTTCGCCCCGGACCACGTCCTCTTCAGCTTCCACGGCCTGCCCGAGGACCAGATCCGCACGAGCGATCGCACGGCGGGCCACTGCCTCGCGCGCCCCGATTGCTGTGTCGCCGCGGGCGCCGACGTGCCGCGCTGCTACCGCGCCCAGTGCTTCCGGACCGCCGAGAATCTGCGCTGCGCCCTCGGCCTCGCCCGCGAACGGACCTCGAGCGCCTTCCAATCACGCCTGGGTCCGACGCCCTGGATCCGTCCCTTCACCGACGAAGAGCTCCCGCTGCTGCGCCAGCGCGGAATCCGCCGCCTCGCCGTCTTCTGTCCCTCGTTCGTCGCCGATTGCCTCGAGACCCTCGAAGAGGTCGGCATCCGCCTGCGCGAGCAGTGGAAGAGCCTCGGCGGCGAAGAGCTCTGGCTCGCGCCCTGCCCCAACGGTGATCCGCGCTTCGCAGCGGCGGTCGCGTCCTGGCTCAGGCGCCGAGGGCCCGCGCTGCGTCCGTGAAGGCACGCACCCCCTCGACCGGCGTGTCGGGCAGACAACCATGGCCGAGATTCAGGATGAAGCCCCGGGCGGGCTTGGCCGCCTCGGCCATCGCGCGCACCATCGCGAAGATCCGCTCCCGCGGCGCGTGCAGCCAGCAGGGATCGAGGTTGCCCTGGAGGCTGACCCGCCCGCCGTACTCCTCCGCCGCGCGCCGCAGGTCGACCCGCCAGTCGAGGGAGAGGACTGCCGCCCCTGAATCCGCCGCCAGATCGACGATGTGAGCGCCATTGTTGACGTAGAGAATCAGCGGCGCGGGACCGCTCGCGAGGGCCTCGGCGATGCGGTGATGGGCGGGCTCGGCGAAGCGGCGGTAGGCCTCGCGGTCGAGCAGACCGGCCCAGGTATCGAAGAGCTGGACCGCCTCGGCGCCCGCCTCGATCTGGGCCTTCAGGTAGTCGATCGTCAGATCCGTCAGCTTCGCGAGCAACGCGTCGACGAGCTCGGGCCGCGTCTGCAGAAACCGCTTCAGGGTCGAGAAGTCCTTCGAGCCGCTCCCCTGGATCAGATAGGCCGCGAGGGTGAACGGCGCCCCGGCGAAGCCGAGCAGCGGAATCTGCCGCGGCGCGAGCGCCTCGCGCAGTCGCCCGAGGATCTCGAAGACGTACGGGACGCTCCGGCGCGGATCCGGCACCGCGAGCGCTGCGACCTGCGCATCCTCGCGGATCGGCCGCGCGATGACCGGCCCCGGCGCGAAGTCGAGCTCGACCCCCATCCCGGGGATCGGCGTGAAGATGTCCTGGAACAGGATCACCGCCGCGGAGCCCACGAGATCGATCGGCTGCAGCGAGACCGTCACCGCGCGCTCGACGTCGGCGCACATCTCGAGGAACGACACGCCCGCGCGCACCGCCCGGTACTCGGGCAGGTAGCGCCCCGCCTGTCGCATCAGCCAGACCGGCGGACGGTCGACGGGCTCGCCCCGACACGCGGCCAGGAATCGATCTCTCGGATTCAAGTCGTCACTCCTCGTTCGATCTTCCGCACATCCGCGGCGGCGGAAGGACCTCGCCGCGTCGCTCGCGCCTAATAGCCGCCGAGTCGGGCCCAGCGCTGGCGGTGGTAGGCTGCGTCGCCGAAGGTGAGCTCCGCCGCCCGCGCCCGCTTCAGGTAGAACCCGACGTCGTACTCGTCGGTCATGCCGACGCCGCCGAACATCTGGACGGCTTCGTTCGCGGCCAGCAGATACGCTCCCGAGCAGCGTGCCTTGGCGAGGGACACGAGCTTCGCCGCGTCCGTCTCGCCGGCATCCACCGAGCGCGCCGCCGCCATCACGCTCGAGCGGGCGAGCTCGATCTCCATGTAGACCTGCGCGGCGCGGTGCTGCAGCGCCTGGAAGCTGCCGATCGGGACCCCGAACTGCTCGCGGGTCTTCAGATACGAGAGGGTCTGCTCGAAGACCGCGGCCATGCCCCCGAGCATCTCCGCCGAGAGCACGACCGTCGCGCGATCGACGACCGCCTCGAGCAGCGACGCGCCCTCGCCGAGCTTTCCAACGATCGACTCCGGACCGCAGACGACGCCGTCGAGGTGGAGCTGCGCGGCGTTGCGCGAGTCGACGCGGATCGCGCGCTCGGAGGCGAGCCCCGGCGCGTCCTTCCCGACCAGGAAGAGCGTGATCCCGGAGCGATCGTCGCCTCCGCCCGCGGTTCGCGCCGGCACGATCACCGCCTCGGCGCCGAAGCCGTCGAGGACCTGGCTCTTCGCGCCGGTGAGCCGGAAGCCCGAGCCGCTCGCGACGGCGCGGGTCCCGATCCGGGTCAGCGCGTGACGCGAGCCCGGCTCCTGATGGGCGAGCGCCACCACCTTGCGCCCTTCGAGGACGCCCGGGAGCCAGGCGGACTGGAGGGCCGGCGACGCGCCGAGGGCGAGCGCGAAGCCCCCGAGCGCGAGACCGCCGACGAAGGGCTCGGGGGCAAGGCTGCGCCCCAGCGCCTCGACGACCAGGACGAGCTCGGCGAGCCCGAGGCCCGCCCCGCCCTGCTTCTCGTCGAAGGCGATGCCGAGCCATCCGAGCTCGCCCATCTCCCGCAACAACGCGGGGGAGTAGCCGAGGGGATCGCCCGCGTCGCGCAGGGCGCGGAAGCGCGAGACCGGCGAGCTCGCGGCGACGAAGTCGCGGGCGGTCGCGGCGATCAATTCCTGTTCTTCGGTCAGCACGAGCTGCATGGGCGGATTCCTCGGGCGGAAGGGATGAGGCTCAGGACGGGAGGCCGAGGACGTGCTTGGCGAGGATGTTGAGCTGGACCTCGGAGGTGCCGCCCTCGATCGTGTTGCCGCGGGAGCGGAGCCACTCGCGGGTGATCTCGAGATCGGCCTCGTCGAAGCCGGGCCCCTCCCAGCCGAGCGCGTCGGGCCCGAGCAGCCGGACCAGCAGCTCGTAGCGGCGCTGGTTCAGCTCGGTGCCGTAGATCTTGAACATCGAGCTCTCGCTGCCCGGCTGGTGGCCGGCGCGGGCGGCGTCCTTCGTGCGCTGGACGGTCAGCGCGAAGGCGCGGCTCTCCATCTCGAAGGCCGCGACCTCGTCGCGGAAGATCGGGTCGGCGATGCGACCCTGCTCCTCGCCGAGCTTCGACGCGGCGAGCTCCGCCAGGTAGCTGCGACCGCCCTTCTTGTCGGGTCGCGGACCGGCACCGCCGAAGGCGTCGGCGATCATGGTCCGCTCGTGGCCGAGCAGCGCCTTGGCCACCGTCCAGCCCGCATCGATCTGATGGACCACGTTCGCGACCGGAACCCGCACGTCCTGGAAATGGGTCTCGCAGAAGGGCGACTTCCCCGAGATCAGCAGGATCGGCGAGACGCTGACCCCGGGCGTATCCATGTCGACGAGCAGGAACGTGATGCCTTCCTGCTTCTTCGCCGTCGGGTTCGTCCGCACCAGCGCGAAGATCCAATCCGCCTGGTCCGCATAGGACGTCCAGACCTTCGTCCCGTTCAGGACGAAATGATCCCCGTCGCGCAAAGCCTTCGTCTGCAGCGACGCGAGGTCGCTTCCCGCCCCCGGCTCGGAATAGCCCTGACACCAGCGGATCTCGCCGCGACAGATCCGCGGCAGATGGAGCGTCTTCTGTTCCTCGCTGCCGAAGCGCAGCAGCGTCGGCCCGATCATCGTGAGCCCGAAGCCGATCAGCGGCGGCGGGAGCCGCAGCTCGCGCAGCAGCTGGGCCAGCACCTTCGCTTCGGCGGGCTCGAGGCCGCCGCCCCCGTACGCCTTCGGCCAGGTCGGCGCCGTGAAGCCGCGGGCGGCCATCACGTCGAGCCAGCGCTTCGCGTCGGGGTTCGGCCAGGTCGCCTTGCGCCCGCCCCAGGTTCCCTCGAGCTCGTTGCCGATCTGGCCCACGAGGCTCGCGGGCGCATTCGCTTCGAGCCAGCTCTTCGTCTCGCGTCGGAAGGTCTCGAGATCGGCCATGTCGGTCGGGGCTCCTCGGGCGACGCAGGCCGCGCCCTCCCGCCGGTCCGGAGCGGGAGCCGGTGCCGGATGGGGAAGCCGCGGACGGCGGTCGGTTGCAACAGACGGGCCGAGTCTAACAGGCCGGGCGACGGGTCGAAGGCGCAGCCGCCGTGACTTCGAGGCCCGCGACGCGAGGCGCTAGTATCCGACGCGCCATGCGCATCCTCCTCGCCAGCCCCCGCGGATTCTGTGCCGGCGTCGACCGCGCGATCGAGATCGTCGAGCTGGCGCTGGCCCGCGATGATCGCCCCGTCTACGTCCGCCACGAGATCGTCCACAACCGCCACGTCGTCGAAGGGCTGCGTCAGAAGGGGGCCACCTTCATCGAGGAGCCCGAGGATGCACCGGACGGCGCGGTGCTCATCTACTCCGCCCACGGCGTCTCGCCGGCGGTCCGCGAGCGGGCCGGGGCGAAGCGGCTCGCGACGATCGACGCGACCTGCCCGCTCGTCACGAAGGTCCACAACGAGGTCCGAAGGCTCGTCTCCCTCGGCTACGAGATCGTCATGATCGGCCACGCCGGCCACGTCGAGGTCGAGGGAACCATGGGCCAGGCGCCCGACTCGATGTACCTGGTCGAGACGGTCGACGACGTGGCGAAGCTCGAGGTCCGCTCGCCGAAGCGGCTCGGCTGCGTGACCCAGACGACGCTCTCCGTCGACGACACGCGGGAGGTCAAGCAGGCGCTGGCGGCCCGCTTCCCCGACATCGTGCTGCCCAAGCGCGACGACATCTGTTATGCGACCCAGAACCGCCAGGACGCGGTCAAGGAGCTGGCCTCCCAGGCCGACCTCGTGCTCGTCGTCGGCGCGCCAGCCTCGTCGAACAGCAATCGACTGGTCGAGGTCGCTTCGCGGCGGGGCGTGCCCGCCTACCTGATCCAGGACGCGAGCGAGATCGATCCGGTCTGGCTGGAGGGCGCCCGCTGCATCGGCATCACCGCAGGTGCGTCGACGCCCGACGTCCTCGTCCAGGGCGTGATCGCCTGGCTGCGCGAGCGCGCGGGCGACGATTTCCAGCTCGATTCCCTGCCCCTGGTCGACGAGGGCATGCAGTTCAAGCTGCCGCGGGAGCTGCGGGAGGCGTGAGCCCGGGGGCCGCCCCCGCCCCCCCCCCCGGCCCCCCGCCCCCGCCCCCCCCCCCCCCCCCCCCCGCCCCCCGCCCCCCCCCCCGCCGGGCCGCCCCCCGACGATCCCGAGGTCGGTCCGCCGCTGCCAGCGAGTGCCGTCCTGGCGAGCGCCGTCGCCGGCCTGCGCGATCGGATCGCACGCCCGATCCGGGCAGCGAGCGCCGGCGTCGATGAGGCGACGACGCGCGAGATCCTGCGGCTCGCGTGGCCCGTGATGGCGAGCCAGATCCTGGTCAACCTGACGGGCCTCATCGATCGCATGATGATCGGACGCCTCGCGGCCGAAGGCGGGGCGGCGATCCCGCTGGCCGCCGTCGGCTACGCGACCCAGATCTTCAACTTCGTCCAGACGACCCTCTTCTCCGTCGGCCTCGCCTGCCTCGCGCTGATGGCCCGCTCGATCGGCTCCGGCGACGCCACCCGGGCGCGCCACGCGCTGGCGGGCTCGCTCCAGGTCTCGGTCGTCCTGACGCTCGTCTATTCGAGCGCGCTCTTCGTCTTCAGTGAAGAAGTCCTGCGCGCCCTCGGCGCGGTCGACGAGGTCGTCGTCGTCGCGGCGCCCTACCTCGAGCTCACCGTCCTCGCAGCCCTGATGCTCGCCTTCACCCTCGTCTTCGAGAGCGCCCTGCGCGCCGATCGCGACCCGCGCACGCCGATGTGGATCGCCGCCGTCGTGACCGTCGCGAAGCTCTCGGGCAACGCCATCCTGATCTTCGGGCTCTTCGGCGCCCCGCGCCTCGAGCTCTGGGGGGCGGGCCTCGCGACGGTGCTGTCCCAGGCGATCGGGCTGCTGCTCTTTCTCGCGGTGCTGCGGCGGCGGCCGCGGGACGGGGCGACGACGATCCGGTGGCGCGAGCTCTTCGCGCCCAACCCGATGACGCGCGAGGTGATCCGCATCGCGGTGCCCGGGGTCGCGGAGCGCGTCGTCCTCAACCTCGGCCTGCTCTCCTACTTCGCCGTGCTCTCGCGCTGGTACGGGACCCTCGCCGTCGCCGCCTACACCGTCGGCGTGTCGCTGCTCTCCTTTTCCTGGATCCCGGGGACCGGCTTCGCCCAGGCCTGCTCGACCCTGGTCGGCCAGGCCCTCGGAGCGGACGAGCGCGAGACGGCGATGCGCCTCGGTCGCCGCGCCGTCGGCCTCGCGTTCTGGACCTCGATCCCGCTCGCGCTCTTCTTCGTCTGGATGCGCCGGCCGCTCGCGGCGCTCTTCACCGACGACGTCGCCGTCATCGGGGCGCTCGCGCCCTTCATGCTGACCCTCGCGATCGGACAGCCCTTCCTGCAGATCCACTTCACGCTGGGGGGCGCCCATCGCGGCGCCGGCGATACGGTGACCCCGCTGGTCGCGGCGATGATCGGGAACTGGCTGATCCGGCTGCCCGCGGCGATCGCGATCGCGGCCTGGCTCGAGGCCGACGTCGTCTGGATCTGGGTGACCCTGATCCTCGACCACATCGCTCGGACGCTCTGGCTCGGGGCGAGCTTCCTGCGTGGCAAGTGGCGGGACGGGCGCGGGATCGCGGTCTGAGACGTCGAGCAGAGCGTCAGGCTCTGCCCGGTCGCGTCAGCCGCTCGAGCCGCTCAGCCCGGAAAGCCGAACTTGAAGGCCCCCGCTTCGTCGACGTCGACCTCGACCCGCCCGCCGCTCTTGAGCCGCCCGAACAGGACCTCGTCCGTCAGCGGATCCTTCAATTCCTTCTGGATCAGCCTGCCGAGCGGCCGTGCCCCGAAGTCCCGGTCGTAGCCCTTCTCGGCGAGGCGTCGCCGCGCCGCCGGGGTCAGGACGACGGCGATCTTGCGCTCCTTGAGCTGGGCCTCGAGCTCCTTCACGAACTTGTCGACGACCCGCTCCATGACCTCGGGCGGGAGCGGATCGAAGCGCACGATCTCGTCGAGGCGGTTGCGGAACTCGGGGCTGAAGATCTTCTCGATCTCCTGGTTGCCATCCCCGCGCCGGAGCTCCGTAAATCCGATCGCGCGGCTCGACATCTCTCTCGCCCCGGCGTTCGAGGTCATGATCAGCGTCACGTGGCGGAAATCCGCCTGGCGGCCCTGGTTGTCGGTCAGCGTGGCGTGGTCCATGACCTGGAGCAGCACGTCGAACACGTCCGAATGCGCCTTCTCGATCTCGTCGAGCAGCAGGACGGCATAGGGATGCTTGCGGATCTGCTCGATCAGCTGCCCGCCCTGGTCGTAGCCGACGTAGCCCGGCGGCGCGCCGATGAGGCGCGAGACCGAGTGCTTCTCCATGTACTCGCTCATGTCGAAGCGCAGGAACGGGACGCCGAGGGTCTGGGCCAGCTGCTTCGCGAGCTCGGTCTTCCCGACGCCCGTCGGCCCGGCGAAGAGGAACGAGCCCGTCGGCTTCTGGTTGCCCCCGAGCCCCGCCCGCCCGCGCTTGATCGCCCGCGCCACCGTCTCGACCGCGCGATCCTGCCCGAACACGACCCCCTTCAGATCCGACTCGAGCCGCGCAAGCCGCGACGCGTCCTCGGAGACCGCCGTCTCGACCGGCACCCGCGCCATCCGCGCGACGACGCGCTCGACGTCGCGCACGGTCACGGTCTTTCTCTTCTTGGAAGCCGGCCGCAGCCGCACCGCCGCCCCCGACTCGTCCATCACGTCGATCGCCTTGTCCGGCAGGAAGCGATCGTTCACGTGGCGCACCGCGAGGTCGACACAAGCCTTCAGCGCCGGCGCCGTGTAGTGGACCCCGTGATGGGCCTCGTAGCGCGGTGCCAGGCCCTCGAGGATGCGCACGCACTCCTCCGGCGACGGCTCGCCGACGTCGATCTTCTGGAAGCGGCGCGAGAGCGCGCGATCGCGCTCGAAATGCCGGTACTCCTGATAGGTCGTCGAGCCCATGCAGCGGAGCGTCCCGTCCGAGAGCCCGGGCTTCAGCAGATTCGACGCATCGACGGTCGTGCCCTGGGCCGAGCCGGCGCCGAGGATCGTGTGGATCTCGTCGATGAAGAGGATGAAGCGCTCGTGCTTCTTCAAGGCGGCGAGCAGCGCCTTGAAGCGGGCCTCGAAGTCGCCGCGGTAGCGGGTGCCCGCGAGCAGCGCGCCGAGATCGAGGGAGAAGATCTCGCAGCCGACGAGATCCTCGGGGACGCGGCCCTCGTGGATCCGGAGCGCGAGGCCCTCGGCGAGCGCCGTCTTCCCGACGCCGGTCTCCCCGACGAAGATCGGGTTGTTCTTGCGGCGGCGCGCGAGGACGTGGATCGCGCGATCGAGCTCCTCGCTGCGGCCGATCAGGGGATCGAGCTTGCCCTCGGCGGCGCGCGCCGTCAGGTTCGTCGCGAAGGCGGCGAGCGGATCGGCGGGGACGCCCTCCTGATCCTCGCCGCCGAGGATCGAGGCGCCGGCGGGAACCTCGCCCGCCTCGTCGCCGCTCCCGAGCTTCGACTCGCCGTGGCTGATGTAGCGGAGCAGATCGAGGCGCGAGACGCCCTGGGCGCGCAGCAGCGTCATCGAATGGGCGTCGGGCTCCTGGAAGATCGCAGCGAGCAGATCGCCGATCTCGACCTCCTCCTTTTCGGAGCGCCGCGTATGGTCGATCGCGTGCTGGATCACGCGGTGGAACGCGAGGGTCTGGAGCGTGTCGACGGGCTCGTCGCCGGGGACGCGCTCGAGGTCCTCGTCGAAGAAACGCTCGAGCTCGCTCGCGAGCCGCGCCACGTCGGCCCCGGAATGGCGCAGGATGCGGGCGCCGTCCTCGTGATGGAGCAGCGCGTAGAGCAGATGCTCGACCGTCAGATAGGCGTGGCGGCGGACGACGGCCTCGCGGTGGGCCGCCTGGAGCGTCAGCTGAAGGTCGCGACCGATCGAGCTCATTCCTTCTCCACGCCGGAGCGCAGCGGGTAGCCGCGCTCCTCGGCCATCCGGTGGACCATCGTCGACTTCGTCTCGGCGACCTCGAGGACATAGACCCCCGCCACGCCGATCCCGCTGCGATGGATCTGCAACATGATCTGGGTCGCCGCCGACGGGCTCTTGCCGAAGAGCTGCTCGAGCACCTGCACGACGAACTCCATGGGCGTGTAATCGTCGTTGAAGAGAAGGACCTTGAAGCGCGGCGGGCGATCGGCCTTCGGGCGCTGCTTCGTCGCGAGCCCGCGCTCCTCGTCGCGCGCGGGGTCGGCGGGGCGGCGGCTCGGCGGGCGACCCGGAGGATCAGACGGATCGGCGGGCGGGCCGGCCACGGCCTCGAGGACAGGCCGCCGGGACGAACCGCGATCGCAGCCGCCCCGGACGCCGCGGCCCTCGATGGGTCGGCGATCCGAGCGAGCCGCGGGAATTCCGGTCGGGACCGATTGCATCGACGCCAGCATAGCCGCCGCGGCCGGGGCGTCGCAGCACGCTCGCCCTCGCGCCGGCTAGACTCGCTTCGCATGCCCACATCGACCGAACCCGACGTGACGATCACCCTCGAGGAGGGCGTCGCCGCGCTCGACGCGGCCGAGTGGAACACGCTGGTCGCCGGGGGATCGCCCTTCCTCGAATGGGCGTTCCTCGCCTCCCTCGAAGAGGCGGGCACCCTCGACGCGCGCTCGGGCTGGGCGGCCCGCCCGCTCGTCGCCCGCGAGAACGGCCGGATCGTCGCCGCCTGCCCGCTCTATCTGAAGCACAACAGCGAGGGCGAGTTCGTCTTCGACTTCGCCTGGGCCGACGCGGCCCATCGCGCAGGGATCCAGTACTACCCGAAGCTGCTCGTGGGCGTCCCCTTCTCCCCCGTCACGGGCGCCCGCTTCCTCGTCCGGGCCGACCGCGATCGCGCCGTCTGGATCGAGCGCCTCGGCCGCGCCCTGATGGAGATCTGCCAGGGCAACGAGCTCTCGAGCGTCCACGTCAACTTCTGCCTGCCCGACGAGGCCGAGGTCCTGGCACGACTCGGCTTCCACACCCGGATCGGTCTCCAATACCACTGGCACAACGCCGGCTACCGGGACTTCGACGCCTATCTCGACGCCTTCCGCAGCAAGCGCCGCAATCAGGTCCGGCGCGAGCGCAGGGAGATGGCCGAGCAGGGTGTCGAGATCGCGACCCTGACCGGCGACGCTCTCGGAGCCGAGCTCGTGGAGCCGATCTACGCGTTCTATCGCGCGACGGTGCAGGCGCATTCGTACGGAAGGCAATATCTGAACCGGCGCTTCTTCGAGCTCCTGCTCGAGCGCTTCCGCGACCGGATCGTGCTCGTGCTCGCGAGTCAGGGCGGCGAGCCGATCGCTGGAACCTTCAACGTCGAAAAGAGCGGCGTCCTCTACGGCCGCTACTGGGGCGCCACGCGGATGGTCCGCCATCTCCATTTCAACGTCTGCTACTACGCCGCCGTCGAGCACTGCATCGCCCGCGGCCTCGAACGCTTCGAGCCCGGTGCCGGCGGCGAGTACAAGCAGCTGCGCGGGTTCGACGCGTCGCCGACCCGTTCCGCTCATTTCCTGGCCGATCGCAGGCTGTCCGCGGCGGTCGAGCAATATCTCGTTCGGGAGCGCGCCCAGGCCGCCGACACGATCGACTGGTACCTCGAACACAGCGCGCTGAAGTCCCCGACCGGCCGTGGGCCCGAGATCGATTAGTCGCGGGCGCCGCCGTCGGCGTCCGACCGTCCGCCGTCGGCTGGCGCTTTTCGAGCGCCGTTTCCGGCGTTTCCCCGATACCCGGCTCCGATCCCGTCCCCGACCCTGCGGACGGCGCACGCTCGAAGCATGTCGCGCGCCGGGAGTCGACCATGGCCGCCGAAACTCCGGGTTGGACCCGCCGCCCGCTCGGGGACGCGAAGCGAAAGTCGACCGATCGCGGCGAGACGCGCATCACCGGGGACGGGCCGCTCCTCGATCCCGCCTCCGCCTATCTCGCTGAGCTCGGCGCGGGCTCGCGCCGAACGATGCGGGAAGCGCTCGACAAGCTGGCACGCCTCGCCTCCGACGGCCGCTGCGATCTCCACGAGCTCCCCTGGCACCTGCTCCGCATCGAGCACACCGCAGCCCTCCGAACCCGCCTCTGCTCCATCCTCGCGCCCGCCACCGCGAACAAACACATGGCCGCCTTGCGCGGCGTGCTCAAGCAGTGCTGGAAGCAGGGCCGGATCTCCGCCGACGAATACCGCCGCATCACCGACCTGCCGACGATCCGGGGCGAAGCCCGGCGACGGGGCGTGATCCTCGCCGCCGAGGACTACGCGCGACTGGCCGGGGTCTGTGCCGCCGATGCGGGGCCGGCGGGGGCCCGCGACGAGGCGCTGCTCGCGTTGCTGCGGGGCTCGAGCCTGCGTCGCGCAGAGGCCGTCGCCCTCGATCGGGCCGACTACGATGCGGAGGCTGGCGGCCTCGCGATCCGCGACGCGAGCGGCCGAAGCATCCGGCGCGTCGCGCCCCCCGCCCATGCCCGCCGTGCCCTCGAGCGCTGGCTCGCGATCCGGGGCGACGAGCCCGGTCCCCTCTTCAATCCCGTCAACAAGGGCGGGCGGATCGAGCGGCGCCGGCTCTCGGAGCAGGCGATCTACATCGCGTGCCAGAAGCGCGCGAGCGAGGCGGGGCTCCCGCCGACCAGCCCCGAGGACCTGCGGCGCAGCTTCAGCGAGGCGTGATCCCGGCGCGCGCAGCCTGCAGGCGCCGGAAGTCGGCGTCGGCGTGGTAGGACGAGCGGGTCAGCGGGGTCGCCGACACGACCAGGAAGCCGCGCGCTCGAGCCGCCTCGGTCCATTGCTCGAACTGCTCAGGCCGGACATAACGCTCGACCCGCGCGTGGCTCGGCGTCGGCCGCAGATACTGCCCGATCGTCAGGAAGTCGACCTGCGCGACCCGCAGATCGTCCATCACGGCGAGGACCTCGCCGTCTTCTTCGCCGAGTCCGACCATGATGCCGCTCTTCGTGAAGACCTCCGGCCGCGCCTGCTTCGCCTCGGCGAGCAGCGCGAGGGAGTGGCGATAGTCGGCCCCCGGTCGGATCCGGCGATAGAGCCGGGGCACCGTCTCGAGATTGTGGTTGAACACGTCGGGCCCCGCGGCGAGGACGGTCGAGAGGGCCCCGGGCTTGCGCCGGAAGTCCGGGGTCAGGACCTCGATCGTCGCCTGCGGCGAGCGCGCGCGGATCGCCCCGATCGAGCGGGCGAATTGCCGGGCGCCACCGTCGGGCAGATCGTCGCGATCGACGGAGGTGATGACGACGTGGGCGAGGCCGAGCTCGGCGACGGCGCTCGCGAGGTGCTCGGGCTCCTCGGCATCGACGGGGTCGGGCAGCCCGGTCGCGACGTTGCAGAAGGCGCAGGCGCGGGTGCAGACGGCGCCGAGGATCATGACCGTCGCGTGGCGCTCGGCCCAGCATTCCGAGAGGTTCGGACAGGCGGCCTCTTCGCAGACGGTGTTCAACGAGAGCCGGCGCATCAGGGCGCGGGTCTTCTCGATCTCGGGATTCGCAGAGAGTCGAATGCGCAGCCAGGGCGGCCGCGGCAGGTCGGCCGCATCGGGCTCCCCCGCCCCTCGATCTGCAGCAATCCGCCCGCCGGCCGGCTCGCCGCCCGCTTCGCTGCATCGCGTCGATCGGTCAAGCGCTCGCTCCCTAGATGTGGATCGCGCGGCCGTACGCTTCGAGCGTCGACTCGTGCATCATCTCCGAGAGCGTAGGATGCGCGAAGACCGTGTGCATGAGCTCGGCCTCGGTCGTCTCGAGATTCATCGCGATCACGAAGCCCTGGACGAGCTCCGTCACCTCGGCGCCGATCATGTGGGCGCCGAGCAACTCGCCGGTCTTCGCGTCGAAGATCGTCTTGACGAGGCCTTCGCTCTCGCCGAGGGCGATCGCCTTGCCGTTGCCGACGAAGGGGAAGCGACCGACGCGGACCTCGCGCCCGTTCGCCTTCGCCGCCGCCTCGGTGAGGCCGACGCTCGCGATCTGCGGGCGACAGTAGGTGCAGCCGGGGATCCGCTCCCGCTTCATGGGATGCAGGCCGGCGACCCCCGCGATCCGCTCGGCGCACAGCACGCCCTCGTGGGTCGCCTTGTGGGCGAGCCAGGGCGCGCCGGCGACGTCGCCGATCGCGTACACGCCGGGCTCGCCGGTCTCGGTCCACTCGTTGGTCACGATGTGGGTCCGATCGATCTGGACCCGGGTTCCCTCGAGGCCGAGCCCCTCGACGTTGCCGACGATGCCGACGGCGAGGATCACGCGATCGAAGACCGCCGTCTTCGTCTCGCCGCCGCTGCCGCCCTGGCCACCCGACGCGCCGCCCGTCTGGATCGTCGCCGTCACCGTACCGTCGCCCTTCACGAGCGAAGACACCGACGCCCCGACGAAGATCTCCATGCCCTGCTTGACGAGCTGCTTGTGGGCGAGGCCCGAGATCTCCTCGTCCTCGACGGGCAGGATGCGCGGCAGCGCCTCGACGACGGTCACCTGCGAGCCGAGGTCTCGGAAGAAGCTCGCGAACTCGATCCCGATCGCGCCGGAGCCGACGACGAGGAGCCGTCCCGGAATCACGTCGGGCACCATCGCCTCGCGATAGGTCCAGACGAGCTCGCCGTCCGCCTCGAGGCCCGGCAGCGCGCGCGCCCGGGCGCCGGTCGCGAGAATGATGTTTCGCGCCTGGAGCTCGAGGGCGCTCTCACCCTTGCGATCGACGGCGACGCGGCCGGGGCCGGCGAGCCGACCCGTCCCCTCGTAGACGTCGACCTTGTGCTTCTTCATCAGGCTCTTCACGCCGGTATTGAGCCGCTTTGCGACCTTGCGCGAGCGCTGCACGATGGCGCCGAGGTCGATGCCGATCGGGCCGACGGTGAAGCCGAAATCGCTGGCGTGCTCGAGCAGATGATGAACCTCGGCGCTGCGCAGCAGGGCCTTGGTCGGGATGCAGCCCCAGTTGAGGCAGATGCCGCCGAGCAGCTCCCGCTCGATCAGGGCCACCGAGAGCCCGAGCTGCCGCGCGCGAATCGCCGCCGGATAGCCCCCCGGTCCCCCGCCGATCACGACCACGTCGTAGCTGTCATTGCTCATCGTCGCTCCCCTTCTCGCGCCGGCCGTTCCAGCCGCCTCGCATCGGTCCAAAGCTTCCGCGCCATCGCAAGCGCTCCCCTCACAACATCATCCCGAGCGGATCTTCGAGATGACCTCGGATCGCCGCGAGCAGTCGCGACATGGTCGCCCCCCCCGCCGCGCCCGGATCGAAGGCGAGATTCAGCGCCATCTTCGAGGCGACCGCGACCTCGCCCCCGCGCACGACGGGCTGCTCGATCACCGCGCCGACCGCGAGCACCGCCACCTGCTCGGGCGGCAGCATGGGATGCGCCGACTCGACGCCGAAGCGCCCGAAGCTCGTGACGAGCAGGCTCGCGGTCGGATCCTCGGCCTCCGGCGGCGCCGACGAGCGCGCCTGCTCGATCCGCGCCCCGATCTCCTCCGAGAGCACCGCCAGTCCCTTGCGATCCGCATCGCGCAGCACGACGAGCTGCGGGCCCGCGTCCGACGCGACGACGACCGCGACGTCGACGCCATCCGCGGGATGGAAGCCGTCGCCTGCGCGGCGCAGGTTCGCCTCGGGCACGTCGCGCAGGGCGAGCGCCGCCGCGCGCAGCACGAAGTCGTTGAGCGTGAGATGTTTGTCCCGGCTCGCGCCCGGGGACCGGCTCGCGTCGAGCCGCGCTCGCGCCGCCACGACCGCATCCATCTCGCAGCGCAGCTCGAGCTGCACCGCCGGCCGCGGCATCCCGAACGGCGTGGCCGCTCCCCGCGACCGCGCAGCGGAGACCGTTGCGATCCCTTCCGGCCGGGTCGCGACGCCGCCCGCGTGGCCCGCGGCGACCTCCGTCTGCGCCGTGGCCCCGCCCACCTCTTCCCGGACGACGGGCTCCGGCTTCGGCGCCGCCGCCCGCGCGAGACGTTCGACGTCGACCTTCTCGATCCGGCCGCCGACACCGCTCCCCTTCACGCCATCGAGCGCCAGCCCTTCGGACTCGGCCAGGCGCCGTGCGAGCGGCGTCGCGGGCGAGCGCGAGGGCGTGGGCGAGGTCGCAGGCGTGGCCGGGGCGATCGGGTCGACGGCGAGGGTTCCGGGCGCCTTCTTGGCGCCTCGCTCCTTCGCAGGCTCCGCTCCGCTCGCCGACGCGGCGGCGGCCGGGGCGATCCGCGCGAGCAGCATGCCCGGCTTGAGCCCCTCGGTCCCGGCGCGCACGACGATCGCGTCGATCCGGCCCGGCGCCGGCGACTCGAGCTCGACCGTCGCCTTGTCGGTCTCGAGCTCGGCGACGAGCGTGCCCTTCTCGACGACGTCGCCCTCGGCGACGAGCCAGGCGGCGAGGGTCGCCGTGCCCTCCTCGGAAGAGAGCCGGGGCATCTCGATCGCGATCGAGCCAGCCCCACTGGACGAGCCCGTACTGGACGACTTATCAGCCATCGCCGGATCTGCCCCCCACAGGCCACCGCGGATGCGGTCGAGGATCGGAAGTCACGCGCACCATAGCGTGTCGACCCGCGCGTTCGTAGCGCGCAGCGCTTGCTAACCTGCGCGCATGGCGAAGGGTTGGGAGAGAGTCTGGCGCGGCGTCGCGTGGCGCGTCGAAGTGCGCAGCGTCGGCCGCGACGGCGGATCCACCCTTCGACTCGGTCCGGCGAAGGCCTCGGCTGCGAGCGGTTCTTCTCCCGAGTGGCTCCGTTTCGACTGCTTCGATGCCCGCCCCCACTGGCATCTCGATCCCGGCGGGCGCGACCTCGTCTCGCCCCTTGACGAGCGCGGCGACCCGATCGCCGAGACCTTCGCGCTGCTCGACGCCGAGCTCGCTTCGCTGCTCGAGCAGGCCGGTGCGCCGACCGAGCTGACCCGCGCGATCGCCCTCGCCGGCGGCGATCCGAGTCGACGAGCGCTGCTTCGCGAGGCCGAATCCGTCCTGCGCCACCGCCCCGCCCGCCTCGACGACCTCGACCTGCGCCGACTCGAGCAGCGCCGCAGCGAGAAATGACACACCTATCCCCGCAACGTCCTGCCCGCCTGGGTCGCCGAGATGGATTTCCGATCGCCGCGGCGATCGAGCGCGAGCTGCGGCGCTTCGTCGACACGAGCGACGTCGGCTACCCGATGGGGCTGCGCCAGACGGGGCTCGCCGAAGCGTTCTGCGAGCACATGGCCGAGCGCTTCGAGTGGGCGATCGAGCCGGCGCGGGTCGAGCCGCTCGCCGAGGTCGTGCAGGGCCTCTACCTCGCGGTGGAGGCGTATTCGAAGCCAGGAGACGGAATCGTCGTTCAGACGCCGATCTATCCGCCCTTTCTTCACGCGGTGCGCGAGCTCGATCGGCGACTCGTCGAGAACCGTCTGGTCCGCGGCGACGACGAGCTCGTCTTCGACCTCGATGCCCTCGAGCGCACGATCGACCGCGGGACGCGCATGCTTTTGCTCTGCAATCCCCACAATCCGTCGGGCCATGTCGCGAGCCGCGCCGAGCTCGAGCGTCTCGCACGCCTGGCCCTCGAACACGATCTGATCGTCGTCTCGGACGAGATCCACGCCGACCTCGTCTTCGCCGGCCATCGCCACGTCCCCTTCGCCTCGACCTCGCCGGAGATCGCCGAGCGAACGATCACGCTCTCCTCCGCCAGCAAGGCGTTCAACATCCCGGGGCTTCGCTGTGCCGTCGCCCATTTCGGGAGCGAGGCGCTCCAGCGGCGATTCCAGACCGTGATCCACAAGCGCTTCCGCGGCGGCCTCGGTCTGCTCGGAATGGCGGCGAGCGTGTCGGCCTGGCGCTTCGGCCAGCCCTGGCTCGACGAGGTCGTCCCCCACCTGCAGTCGAATCGCGACTTCGTCGAGCGTTTCCTCGCGGAGCGCATCCCGGCGATCCGGTTCCACCGCCCCCGCGCGACCTATCTCGCCTGGCTCGACTGCGAAGCCCTGGCGCTCACGCCCTCGCCCGCCGCCCACTTCCTGCAGCAGGCGCGGGTCGCCCTCTCCGACGGCCGCCTCTTCGGCGCGGGCTACGACGCCTTCGTGCGGCTCAACTTCGCGACCTCCCGGCCGATCCTGGAAGCCATCCTCGAGCGCATGGCGAGCTCACTCGGTCCCCGATCGGACGCCCGTATCGCCGACCGGAAGGGCCCCCGCCGCCACGGTGACGCCTCTTGATGCCGCGAAAGGATCCCGTCGCCGCCTCACCCGCCGCCTCCTCGCCGGCCTCCGCCGCACAGCGCCACGACCACGGCCGCGGCCAGGCAACCGCGCGCCGGGCCCGACACCGGCTCGCGTGGGTCCTCGGCCTGGTCCTCGCCTACGCCGGCGTCGAGCTCGTGGGCGGGTTCTGGACCGGCTCCCTCGCGCTGCTCTCCGACGCGCTCCACATGGTCTCGGACTCGGCGGCCCTCGCGCTCTCGCTCCTCGCGGGCGTGCTCGCGGCCCGGCCCGCGGGCAAGCGCAAGACCTTCGGCAACAGCCGGGTCGAGATCCTGGCCGCCCTCGCCAACGGCGTCGCGCTGGCGGGGGTCGCGGTGTTCATCAGCCTGAACGCCGTCGAACGCTATTTCGCCCCCCGCGACGTCGCGGGCGGGGGCCTCCTCGCCGTCGCAGTCGGCGGGCTCGTCGTCAATGGCGTGGCGCTCTTGCTGCTGGGCCACGTTCGCGAGCATTCGCTCAACGTGCGCGGCGCGTTCCTCCACGTCCTGAGCGATACGCTCGCGAGTGTCGGGGTCTGTCTCGCGGGCGCCGGGATCTGGGCGTTCGGCTGGCTCTGGCTCGATCCCGCGGTGTCGCTCGTCGTGAGCGTCCTCGTGCTGCGGTCGGCGTGGCAGCTGATCCGCGACGCGCTCGACGTCCTGATGGAGACGGTGCCCGCGCATCTCGACCCCGAGGAGATCCGCGACGCCCTGCTCGCCGTCGACGGCGTCCGGGCGCTCCATTGCCTCCACGTCTGGACGATCGGCAGCGGCGCGGTCTCGCTCTCGAGCCATCTGGTCATCGACCCGGCGCCGAGCCCCGGCCCCGAGGCCCTGCTCGAGCACGTCCGCACCCGTCTGTCCGAACGCTTCGGGATCGAGCACACCACGATCCAGATCGAGCTCGCGAACGGGCCCGAAGCCCATCCGATCGGCGGCTGCCAGGAAGCCTGCGAGCCCGCAGGCCAGCCGGCCTGAGCCTCGACCCGGAAGAGAGCCCTGCCGGCCGTTCCCGCCCGGCGCTCCGGCGCCGTCCCCCGATCCGCGAAGGTTCGCCGTCCCCCGACGCGACTCGTGGTCAGGCTCCCACCCATTTACCCGACGAAAGAACTGACGTTAACGTCAGAAATGACATGTCCGTCAGTATCCTGCCCGAGCCGCCCATGATCCGCCTCCCGCGCACCGCGCAGACGCGCCGCCGCCTGCTCGAGGCGGGCCGCACGCTCTTCGCCCGACACGGCGCGGACGCCGTGACGAGCCACGCGATCGCGGCCCAGGCGGGCTATGCGTCGGGGACCTTCTACCTTCATTTCAAGCACAAGCAGGCGCTCTTCCAGGAGCTCGCCGACGAGGCCGCGAGCGAGCTCGAGTCGCGTCTGGCCGCGGCCGCGGCGGCGGATCCCGACCCGCGGCGGCTCGTCCGGGCCCAATCCGAGGCCCTCGTCGGCTTCGCCGAGGACCATCGCGACCTGTTCCGGATCGTCTTCCGTCCGGGCGGTGATGCGGCCGAGACCGGCGCGCGCGTCCTCGCCCGGATCGCGCGCGGCGTCAGCGCCCGCCGCCGGGCGGCGATCGCCCTCGGCCGCGCCTGGGACTGCCTCGATTCCGACGTGCTCGCCCAGGCGATCGTCGGGATGTGGGTGCGGGTGCTCAGCTGGTGGGTCGAGGATCCGACGCGGGCCTCGCGCGACGACGTCGTCCGCACCCTCGTCCACGTCCAGCTCCACGGGACGAGAACGACCCGCGCGACCCGCTGCACGCTCGAAGCCTCCGCCTCACCCGCCTCAGCCGTCTCGCCCCGATCCCCCGCCTCGCCGCCCGCCCGGCGCGCCCCGAGCGCCAAGAGAACCCGAGGAGCTCGAAGACCATGAGCGAACGCCACATCACCTACGACAAGATCTACAACACCGTCGACCGCGACGACTTCGACAGCCTGATCGAGGTCGATCGTTATGCGGACCGGACCGCCGCATTCGACGAGATCATCTCGGCGACGAACGACCATTTCTGGGACCCGACGGACGTGCGCTACGTCGACTACGCCTCGAGTCCGATGGACCTGCGCGAGCAGACGATCATGCCACGCTCGTTCTGCATCGAGCTGAAGACCGCCGTCGCCGACAAGCTCGACGAGTCGCAGCGCATCCGGCTCGCGAACCAGAGCACGCGCTTCATCCTCTCGAGCATCCTCCACGGCGAGCAGGGCGCGCTCTCGCTCTCCGCGAGCCTGACCCAGATCCTGCGCGATCCCGGCGCGATGGAGTACGCCGCGAACCAGGCCCGCGAAGAGGCCCGCCACGTCACGGGCTTCTCGAAGTACATCGAGACGCGCTGGGGAACGCCGCTGCGCTCCGGCTCGACGATCCGGAACCTGATGAACGAGATCGTGAAGTCGGGCGTCGTCTACAAGAAGCTCGTCGGCATGCAGATGCTGATCGAGGGCCTCGCGATGGGCGCCTTCGCGACGATCCAGCGCGAGACGAACGATCCGCTCCTGCGCCGGCTGATCCAGTTCACGATGTCCGACGAAGCGTTCCACCACAAGTTCGGAAAGATCTGGGCCGACCGGACGATCCCGAAGCTCTCGCAGGAGGAGCACGAGCACGTCGAGCAGTGGGCCGCCCAGGCCTTCCAGGTACTGCTCTTCAATCTCGTGAACGCCGAGCAGAAGCAGGAGATCTACCGCGAGTTCGACCTCGATTGGCAATGGGTCCGCGGCGCGATCCTCGAGTCGTTCACCGACGAGGATCGCCGGCGCGACATGACCCAGAACACGAACATCTTCCGCGTCCTGATCAAGACGCTGCTCAAGGCCGGGATCATCACCGACCGCACGCGCCACGTGTACCAGGCGTGGGTCGACATGGACGAGCTCGCCCGCGAGCACGACGAGGTCGCGGGGGCGGAGATCGCTGCGCTCGCCGTCGAAGAGCTCCAGGGGATCAACCGCGCTCGCCAGCGGATGGGCAGCCACTTCCGACCCCACTGAGCGTCCGTCGACGGAGAAGCCCGCGCCGACCCGACTCGGGCTTTCCCCGGATTCAACCTCGGCAACGAACCCGAGCGGCGGACCTTCCTCTGCCGGCCCCGACCGGAGCCACCGCGCCCGAACGCGCCCGATCCCGATTATCAGCGCTTCGAGCGGCATGCATCCGGCGCGCAGTCGCGAGCGCAAGCGGCCGTCCCCTCAAGCAATCTCGACTTCGACCGATGTAGTCGCGAGCAGCTGCCTGCCTGCGAGGGGATCCGTGTCGAACCAGTCATCCGAATCCACCCAATCGCGTCCTGCGCGGGGCAAGGCCACGTCCGCCCGGCGCCGCGCGAACGCCACGAAGCGCCCCTCATCCAGCCTGACCGACCCGATCCCTTCGCCCCGCGCGGCGCGACCGGACGCCGACGCGCTCGACGCCCAGCGCGCGCTGCTCGCGGATCCCGCGACGATCGCGACCGGCACGAGACCGCCGGCCCCGGCGACGCGCCCGGCGGCCCGACCGCCCGCCGGGAAACCAGCCGTCGCCGCGAAGCCGACCGCCGCGGCGAAGCGACGCCGAACGCCCGCGCGACCGCCGGTGGCAACCCGGACCGTATCGTCCGCCGAGCACGAGCCTGCTCCGACACGATCGACGCAACCGGCGCAACCGGCGCCGCCCGCGACGGCGGGACCGATCGCGCGCACCGCCCTGCTCGACGCGACCCGCGCCCAGCGCCTCGCGCGCGAAGCGCGCCTGCGAGAACGCGACAGCCGCGAAGCCCTCGCCCGCGCACGCGAGGTGCTCGAGGGGCCGCCCGCATCCGTCCCCGCCTCGTCGACTCGCCGCGCGCCCTCGGCGGTCCCGACGTCAAGTTCGCAGTGGCAACGCCATCCCCTCGCGCCGATTCCGCCCACACAGCCGGCGGTCGCGCCCACCATCGCCCCGCACGAGCCCGCCGCGCCGCTGCTCGTCCGCAGCACACCGCCCGCCGCGGAACGCGCCCTCGCCGCCGAGCTGCGGGAGGCCCGGGCGACGCTCGCCATCGCGCGCGAGACGACCCAGATCCAGCGCGACGAGCTCGCTCGGCTGCGAGGTGCACTCGCGCAGGCCACGAGCGCGCCGATGCCCGCCCCGGCCGCCGAACCGACCGAGCGCCTCGAACAGCTCGCCCGACTCTCCGAGCGTGTGCAGCAGCTCGAAATCGATCTCGACCACCGCGAGCGTGAGCGCGCCCAGCTGATCGAGGCGCTCGCCACGAGCGAACGCGAGCAGGCCGAGCGCGACCGCCGCCTCGCTGCCCTTCAAGATCGCTACGACGTCCAGGAGCAGGCCCTCGACCAGGCCCGACGCCAATCCGAGCTCGAGCGCCGCCGCCACACCGAGGCGCAGGCGACCCTCGATCGCCTGCGCGCCGCCCTGCGCGGGATCGAAGGCGAGCCCCCGTCGAGCTCCGGGGACCTCGCTCGCGATCCGAGCGCGGAGCCCGCCCCGACTCCCCGGTACGCAACGCCGGAGTCCCTGTCATCGGCTCTCTCGCCTGCCGCGCCGGCGACTTCGCCCGCCGCCGTCGTCGTGGTGCAGACGAGCCCGGCGTCCGAGCCCGCACGTCCGCGCACGGGCGGCCTCTTCCGCACACCGATCTTCGAGCGCTGGCGCGAATCCCAGATCCGACGTCATTTCGGTCCCCTCGGCCTCGAAACGACCGGCGATCTGCTGCGGGATCCGCTCGCGCGGCGGCAGCGACCGGGGGGGAAGCCGCTCCCGATCCTGCTGGTCGGCGCCGGCGTGGCGGCGAAAGCGCGATCGCTCCGCGAGGACCTGATGCGGAGCGGGAGCCCGCGCTTCGCCCTGCACGTCGCCGATCCTCTCTCTCCCGGAGCAGTCGAGCTGCCGGCGATGGAGGGCCTCGACGAGAGCCCGCAGAGCCACTGCGCGCCCGAGTCCGCCGGCGAGCTCGAGCGGCTGGTGCGCGAGCTGGAGCCGGCCGTGATCGTCGTGCGCGATTTCCTGACGGCGCAGCGCGAGGTCGAATCCTGGCTCGAGGTCCTGCGTGGCGCGAGCGATGCGGGGGCGTGCATCATTCTGCTGGAGGAGACGGGCCGGGGCGCAGTCGCGCCCGGCGACGAGATCGAAGCCATCGGTCAGCGCATCTGGGAGCTCCTGCCCGAGCGCTACACCCGGGATCCCGTGACCGAGACGCCCGTCGCGAGCTACCGCGAGGCCTTCGCGCGCCGCGTGGCTCCGCCGCGCAACGGGCTCCTCGGGGCCCTGCGGAGCCGCTTCGAGCTCGAGCTGTGTGCCCAGTTCGGGTTCCTGGCCGAGGCCTTCGTCTCGGGCCCGATCGCCGGATGCTTCGATGCGGACGCCGCCCGCGATCGGCGCTTCCTCGAGCAGATCACCGACCTCGACGATCGCCGAGTCGAGGCCGGCAGCACCGCCGCCCTCCACCTGATCGCCCGCGTGGATCCGCTGGCGCCCCGCTAGGCGTTCTGCGGCGGACCGGTTGCGCCCGGCGCGCGAGATGCAGACACTCCGCGCCGTCCGCCGAGCGAGGCATCCCGCCTGCGAAGCCGGACGCGAGGACGGGCCCCATGAACGATCTCCAGGGCAGGATCTGCGTCGTCACCGGCGGAACCTCCGGCATCGGCGAGAGCTCGGCCGCCGCCCTCGCGCGCCGCGGCGCAGAAGTGGCGATCGTCTGCCGCTCGGCGGCGCGGGGCGAGGCGACCCAGCAGGCGATCGAGTCCGCCGCGGGCCGCCCCTGCGTCAAGCTCTTCCAGGCCGATTTCGAGCGTCTCGCGGACGTCCGACGGGTCGCCGAGGAGCTCGCGGGCTCGCTCCCGCGCGTCGACGTCCTGCTCAACAACGCGGGCGTCACGATGCTCTCGCGCAGCGAGACGCCGGACGGCTACGAGACGACCTTCGCCGTCAACCACCTCGCGCCCTTCCTGCTCACGAACCTGCTGATGCCGAAGCTGCTCGCGCAGCCCGGTGCCCGGATCGTGAACGTGGCCTCCCATGCCCATCGCTTCGCGTGGTTCGACCTCGACGATCTCCACTCGCGCAAGCGCTATTCGTCGCTGCGGGTCTACGGCGGCTCGAAGCTCGCGAACATCCTGTTCACGAACGAGCTCGCGAGCCGCATCGGCGAGCGCGACCTGCGTGTCTGGTCCGTCCATCCGGGGGCGGTGGCGACGCGGCTCGGCGCCAACAACGGCGCGCTCGCGAAGATCTTGCTGCCGGTGCTCGCGCTCTTCTTCAAGACCCCGGATCAGGGTGCTGCGACTTCGATCCATCTGTGTGCCGACGAGAGCATCGGGGCGAAGAACGGGACCTATTTCGCGGATCTGAAGCCCGTCGCGCTCTCGGGACGGGCGACCGACGCCGATCTGGCGCGGCGCCTCTGGACGGAGAGCGAGAAGCTCGTCGGACTCGAGGCCGGGACGGGATCGATCTGGCGCTGAGCGCCCGGGTCGGCGGGCGATCTCTGCGGCGCGCGAGCTACCCGGCGGCGCGCAGCGGCGTCGGGTGGCCGAAGAGCCAGCCCTGTCCGAAGCGGATGCCGAGCCGGCCCAGCATCTCGAGCTCCTCGAGCGTGTCGAGGCCCTCACCGATCACCTGGGCGCCCATCTTGTCCGCGAGCTGGAGCAGCGCGGCGAGCACGTCCTGCCGCGCCGGATCCTGATCGACGCCCGAGACCATCGAGCGATCGATCTTGATGTAGTCGGGCTCGAGCTCGACGAGCTCCTCGAGCCCCGCATAGCCCGCGCCGGTGTCGTCGAGGGCGAACTGGAAGCCGAGACGCCGGTACTGGTCGAGCATCTCGAGGAAGGACCCGAAGCTGCGGATCGACTCCTGCTCCGAGATCTCGAAGACGACGTCCTGGGGCGCGAGCTTGCGCTTCTCGAGGGTTTCGATCAGGCGATCCTCGCGAAAATTCGGATCGTGGATCGTCGTGGGCAGGATGTTCAGGAAGAGCTTCGTGCCGCTCGGAAAATCGACGGCGCCGCGCAGGCCGCTCTCGCGGCAGGCACAGTCGAGCTCGAACACGAGGCCGTGCTCCTGGGCCGCCCCGAAGAGCGCCGCCGGCGAATGGAGGCGCGAGCGCTCGGGCCCGCGTGCGAGGGACTCGTAGCCGAAGACGGTGCGCGAGGAGACTTCGACGATCGGCTCGTAGACGGAGTAGATGCGCTGATCGAGGATCGTCTCGAGCAGCTCCTGTCGGACGCTGCGCCGCAGCGTCTCCGCCTCGTGGCGACAGGCGTCGCGGGCCTGATCGACGAGGCGCCGGAGCTGGGTCGCGGTCCCGAACTGGGGATTTCGCATTGCGACCGCGAGCCCGACGTGGAGCGAGGGGATGCCGCGCAGGTAGGGATAGAAGAGCTGGCCGCCGTCGACCCGGAGCGCGCGGTTCACCTCCTGTCGGAAGCCGGGCATCTCGGTCCGGTAGAAGCCGGCCGAGCTCGGACGGCGGAACAGCACGACGACGACCTCGTCGAAGCCGGGCTCGGAGAGACAGACGAGGTCGTCCCCGCGCAGCCGTTCGCGGGCGACCTCGGCGACCTTCGCGCGGAGGGCCTCGAGGCAGCCGAGGCGAGCGCGCTCGCCGTGACGGCGCTCGACGTGGGCGAGCATGGGCGCCGCGAAGACGAGCATCCCGACGGCCCCCGAGCGCTCGAAGCGCGCGCCGAGCTCGTGGAACTGATCGCCGAGATGCAGCGATGGGGCGATCGCTCCGGACGGGATGAGCCGGTCATCGGGACGCGTGGGCATGGGCCGTCGATCGGCCGGCCACCGGCAGGTGTTGAGCATTCCTGCGGGGCGAAGGGCCCCACCAGAGGCCTCCCGCCGGCCCCCGAATCACGGACCGCGAACCGGATCAGAGCAGGAGCTGCATCGGGTCGGCGAGGATCGCCGACAGGCGGGTCGTGAAGCGCACGGCGAGCGCCCCGTCGACGACGCGATGATCGTAGGAGAGCGAGAGCGGCAGGCAGAGCCGGGGCTCGAAGCGCCCCTCGGACCCGGCGGCCGGGAGGTCGATGGGCGACGGCCCCCGCCAGACCGGCTTCACCTGGGTCTTCGAGAGACCGAGGATCGCGACCTCGGGCGCGTTCACGATCGGCGAAAAGGCGGTGCCCCCGATGCCGCCGAGGCTCGAGATCGTGAAGCACGCACCGGCGAGATCGTCCGGGGTCAGCTTGCGGCTGCGCGCGCGTTCGGCGATCGCCTGGAGCTCGGCCGCGAGCTCGATCACCCCCTTGCGATCGACGTCGCGCACGACGGGCACGACGAGGCCCTGATCCGTGTCGACGGCGATGCCGAGATGATAGTAGTCCTTGACGAGCAGGCGGTCGCGTTCGGGCGCCAGCGTCGAGCGCAGCGTCGGGAACTCTCGCAGCGCGATCACGACGGCCTTCATCACGAACAGGAGCGGCGAGAGCTTGACGCCCTTCTCGGCCGCATGGTCCTTGCGATCGCGACGGAAGCGCTCGAGCTCGGTGATGTCCGCCTCGTCGTGCTGGGTCACGTGGGGGACATTGAGCCAGCTGCGATGCAGCGCCGGTCCCGAGACCTTCTGGATGCGCGTGAGCGGCTGGTCGTGTATCGGCCCGAAGCGCGTCGGATCGACGAAGGGCACCGGCGCGATCCCGCTCGACCCGGCGCCGGCGCTCCCGGACGCCGGCGTCGCCGTGCCCGCGCCCCCCGCGCCGCGCGCGGGCGCAGACGCCCCGCCCGTCTCCCCCTCGAAGCGCTCGCGCACCGACCGCTTCACGTCGTCGACGAGCACGCGCCCATGCGGCCCCGAGGCGGCCGTCTCGGCGAGCGGCACACCGAGCTCCCGCGCGAAGCGCCGCACGAGCGGGCTCGCATGGGGCAGGCCGGTCTGGTCCGGCACCGGATTCGCCGCGGCCGTCGAGATCTGCCGCGCCGGCCGATCGAGCTCGATCGACTCGAACGACGCCGAGGGCGCCGAAGCGGAGACGGTCGCAGGGGCCGCGATCTCGGGCGTCTTCGCGACGACGTCCGGCCGCTCGGGCGCAGCAGCGGACTTCGGGGACGGCGCCGGTTTGGGCGGCGCGGCCGTCTTCGCCGCGGCGATCGGCACCGCCGTCTTCGGCGGCGCAGGCGCCGAGCCTCGAGCGGCCGCCTCTGGTTCGGCTGTCGCGGCGTCGGCAATCTCGAGGACCGCCAGGAGACTTCCCTGGGAAACCCGGTCGCCTTCCTTCACCGAGAGCTCGAGCAGGACGCCCGCCGCGGGCGACGGAATCTCCATCGTCGCCTTTTCGCTCTCGATGCTGACGAGCGGATCGTCGACCGCGATGCGATCTCCGGCCTTCGCGAGGATCTCGACGACCTCGACCTGCTCGAAATCCCCGATGTCGGGCACCCGGATTTCGCGTCGTTCGGCCAACTCCGCCCTCCCCGCCTAGCGCCGAGCCGGCGCGGGGCGCTCGGGGTCGACGCCGTATTTCTCGATCGTCTTCGCGACCTTCGCCCGGTCGTAGGCCCCCTCGTCGGCGAGCGCGGAGAGCGCGGCGATCGCGACGTGGCTGCGATGGACCTCGAAGAAATGGCGCAGCTTCTCGCGGCTGTCGCTGCGGCCCCAGCCGTCGGTGCCGAGGGTCCGGTAGGTGCTCGGGACGCAGGCGCGGATCTGCTCGGAGTAGAGCCGCACGTAGTCGGTCGCCGCGACGACGGGCCCGGTCGTGCTCGCGAGCTGACGCTCGACGAAGCTGCGTCGCCGCTCCTCGCCGGGATGGAGCATGTTCCAGCGCGCGACGTCCTGACCGTCCCGGGCGAGCTCGTTGAAGCTCGTGACGCTCCAGACGTCGGCGGCGACGCCGTGGTCGTGCTCGAGCATCTCGGCGGCCGCGAGGACCTCCCGCAGGATCGTGCCGCTGCCGAGCAGCTGGACGCGCGGTCCCTTGCCCTGCCCTTCGCGCACCCGATACATGCCGCGCAGGATCCCGTTCTCGCAGCCCTTGGGCATCGGCGGCTGGGGATACTTCTCGTTCATGACCGTCAGGTAGTAGTAGACGTTCTCGCCTTCGCGATACATCCGCCGCAGGCCGTCCTGGATGATCACCGCGAGCTCGTAGGCGTAGGTCGGGTCGTAGGAGATGCAGGACGGGATCGTGCCGGCCAGGATGTGGCTGTGTCCGTCCTGATGCTGCAGACCTTCGCCGTTCAGCGTCGTGCGCCCCGAGGTCCCGCCGAGCAGGAAGCCGCGACACTGCATGTCGCCCGCGGCCCAGGCGAGGTCGCCGATCCGCTGAAATCCGAACATCGAATAGAAGATGTAGAACGGCACCATGTGGACGGCGTGGCTCGCGTAGGACGTGCCCGCGGCGATGAACGACGCCATCGCGCCCGCCTCGTTGATGCCCTCCTGGAGGATCTGGCCGTCCTTCTCCTCGCGGTAGTAGGCGACCTGGTCCGAGTCGACGGGATCGTAGAGCTGGCCGACCGACGAATAGATGCCGAGCCGGCGGAACATGCCCTCCATGCCGAAGGTCCGCGACTCGTCGGGGACGATCGGAACGACGTGCTTCCCGATCGCCTTGTCGCGGGTCAGGATCTGCAGGACCCGGACCGCGGCCATCGTCGTCGACATGTCGCGGTCGCCGGTGCCCTCGAGCAGGGCGTCGAAGGCCGCGAGCTCGGGGACCGCGAGGGGCGGCGCATCCGTTCGCCGGACGGGGAGATAGCCGCCGAGGGCGCGTCGCCGCTCGTGCATGTACTGGATCTCGGGGCTATCCGGCGCGGGCAGATAGAACGGCGCCTTGCCGATCTCGTCGTCGGAGATCGGGATGTGGAAGCGGTCGCGGAAGGCGCGCAGGGCCGACTCGGCCATGTCGTGCATCTGGTGGGTGACGTTTTGGCCTTCGCCCGCCTCGCCCGTGCCGTAGCCCTTGACGGTCTTGGCGAGGATCACCGTCGGCTGACCCGTGTGCTCCATCGCCGCCGCATACGCCGCGTAGACCTTGTGCGGATCGTGGCCACCGCGATTGAGGCGCCAGATGTCCTCGTCGTTCATGGTCGCGACCATCTCGGAGAGCTCCGGGTACTTTCCGAAGAAGTGCTCGCGCGTATACGCGCCACCGCGGACCTGATAGGCCTGGTACTCGCCGTCGACGGCCTCCTCCATGCGTCTTCGCAGGATGCCGTCCTTGTCCTTCGCGAGCAGCGGATCCCAGCGCCCACCCCAGATGACCTTGATGACGTTCCAGCCGTTGCCGCGGAAATTCGCCTCGAGCTCCTGGATGATCTTGCCGTTCCCGCGCACCGGCCCGTCGAGCCGCTGCAGGTTGCAGTTCACCACGAAGACGAGATTGTCGAGCTTCTCGCGTCCGGCGAGCGAGAGCGCCCCGAGGCTCTCGGGCTCGTCCGTCTCGCCGTCGCCGACGAAGGCCCAGACCTTGCGGCCGGCCGTGTCGACGATGCCGCGGTCGTTCAGGTAGCGCATGAAACGCGCCTGATAGATCGCCATCAGCGGCCCGAGTCCCATCGAGACCGTCGGGAACTGCCAGAAATCGGGCATCAGCCGGGGATGCGGATACGAGGAGAGCCCGCCCGCCTCGACCTCCTGGCGGAAGTTGTTGAGCTGCTCCTCGGAGAGCCGGCCCTCGAGGAAGGCGCGGGCGTAGATGCCCGGCGCGGAATGGCCCTGGACGTACAGCAGATCGCCGCCGTGGGCATCGCTCGGGGCATGGAAGAAGTGGTTGAAGCCGATGTCGTAGAGCGTCGCGGCGGAGGCGAAGCTCGAGATGTGGCCGCCCAGGGTCGGATCCTGGCGATTGGCCTGGATGACCATCGCCATCGCGTTCCAGCGGACGAACGAGCGGATCCGCTCTTCGAGGGCAGAATCGCCGGGCGACCGCTTCTGCAGCGCCTCGGGGATCGTGTTGATGTAGGCCGTCGTCGCGCGATAGGGCAGATGCGCGCCCTTGCGTCGTGCACGGCGCACGAGCCGACCCACCAGATAGTGGGCGCGATCGATGCCCTCGCGCTCGAAGACGGCGTCGAGGGCCTCGAGCCACTCGCGCGTCTCCTGCGGGTCGAGATCCTGATCGGGCAGGTTGGCCATGTTCCCCCTCAACACACGCTCAACACAGACTCAAATCCAGCCGGGCGAGCTCGAGGCGCATCCCCGCCTGCGAGCACCGCTCGACCGGTCCCCAGTGTGTACCGCATCCCGCCGCTGCCATGCTCGGGGATCGCTGGAGACGACGCGAATGCGCGCCTCGTGCCGAACGTGCCGTCTTCGGCGCTACTCCATCGCCTCCACGCCGAGGAGCTCGTCCTCCTCGACCGTCTCGATGACGGGCGCGCGGCCGCCACCGCGGTGGTCCCGACGCTTCGCACGCATCGCGCGAACCTCGCGCTCGAAGACGTCGAGCGCGCGGGTGAGTGCCATCGAGGGCTCCGCATCCCGCTCGTGCGCGATCAGCTCGCGACCGCGCGCCTGGCAGCGGATCTTCGCCTCGGCGGCACCGTGTTGATGATGCTTGCTTCCTTCGACGTGGATCACGACGTGGATCAGGTCCTTCTGGCCGTGGGCGAGCTTCTGGATGCGCGACTCCGCGGCCTCGCGGCGGGCCGAATCGAGCTCGGTGACGACGTGCCATTGAATGTCCATGAACTGCAGCTCCTCCTCTCTGGAATCGGAAATTGAAAGCGGAATCGAACGGGGCGCGGCTCACGCGCCGGAGTGGGAACCGAAATCCGATTGGTCGGAGTCGGATCGGGCGTCTCCGGTTCCCGCCTGGACCTCGATCTCGTAGTTGCGGTAGGTCTTCGCGATCGTGGCCCCGATCTTCTCGAGCGCCCCGCGCATGCGGTGATTGTCCTCGAGGATGAGCGAGGCCTCGCCTTCCGCGTATCCCTTGCGCTCCGCCGCCTCGGCCGTTCGCGCGTAGAGGACCGCGCCGAGGGGCAGCGACTGGTACTCGGTCGCGACGCCGAGCATGAAGACCCGTGCGCGCGTGACCCGTCGCGCCCGGGTCAGGAAGTAGTACCAGCCGAAAGGCCAGAGCCGCCCCTTCATCTTCTTCACGACCGGATTGAGATCCGGCAGCGTGACCGAGATCGCAATCGGCTTGCCCTCGACCTCGGCCATGAAGCAGAGCTCCGGATCGATGATCTGCCGGAAGCCCTTTGCGATGAACTCGAACTCCGCCTCGCCGACCTCGACGTGGCCCCAGTTGTGTTGCCAGGCGTCCGTGTAGATCGCCCGCAGCCGCGCCACCTCGGCGTCGAAATCCGACAGATCCAGGGACCGGATCCGCATCTCCGGATGCCGCGCGAGCATCCGCTCGGCGACGCGCTGCATCTTCGCGATGCCCGGGAGCCCGACCTCGACGCGATAGGCGTACCAGTCCTTGACCGGGCGCAGACCGAGCTCCTCGTAGCGCTTCGGGTAGTAGGCCGAGTTGTGGGGATTGGCGATGGTCGGATCGGAGTCGAAGCCGTCGACCAGCAGCGCGAAGTCGTGGTTCGTATTGAAGTTGAAGGGCCCGACGAGCTTCTTCATCCCCCGGTCGGCCTGCCATTCGCGCGCAGCGCCGAGCAGCGCCGCCGCGACCTCGAGGTCGTCGACGAACTCGAAGAACCCGAAGAAGCCGGTCCCCCGCTCGTGGCGCTGGTAGGCGTGGTCGACGACGGCGGCGATCGTCCCGACGTCCCGACCCTCGCGCCGGGCCACGAAGCACTGCACGTCGGCGACGTTGAAATAGGGATTGCGGCGGGGATCGAAGAATCGCTTGCGCTCGAGGAGGAGCGGCGGGACCCAATGCGGATCGTTCGCGTAGATGGCGAACCAGGGCTGAATGAATCGCAGGGTGTCCCGGGGGAGCGAGATCGGGATCACCTCGACCGAACCCATTGCGACCTCCGACCCGATGAGGCGGCGGCCGGGCAGCCCGCCCCATGCGCCCACTGTAGGTCAGCGCGGTCGCGACCGCCGCCGGTGGCGCGGGATCCCGTCGGGGTCCGGCTCCGCGAGCGCGGCGTCGCCCCGGGCTCAGCCGAAACGGCCCGTGATGTAGTCCTGGGTCCGCTTCTCCGCCGGGTTGGTGAAGATCTTGCCGGTCTCGCCGACCTCGACGAGCGAGCCGAGGTGGAAGAAGGCCGTGCGTTGGGAGACGCGCGCGGCCTGCTGCATCGAATGGGTCACGATCACGATCGTGAACTGCTCGCGCAGCTCGTCGATCAGCTCTTCGACCCGCGCGGTCGCGATCGGATCGAGGGCCGAGCACGGCTCGTCCATCAGGATGACCTCGGGCGAGACGGCGATCGCCCGCGCGATGCAGAGGCGCTGCTGCTGCCCGCCCGAGAGGCTCGTGCCGGACTCGTCGAGGCGGCTTTCGACCTCCTCGAGCAGGCCGGCCTTGCGCAGGCTCTGTCGCACGAGCTCGTCGAGGTCGCTCTTGGTACGGGCGATGCCGTGGATGCGCGGACCGTAGGCCACGTTCTCGTAGATCGACTTCGGGAACGGGTTCGGCTTCTGGAACACCATGCCGACCCGCGCCCGCAGCTTCACGACATCGAGCTTCGAATCGTAGATGTCGCGGCCGTCGAGGGTCACGTCGCCGGAGACGCGACAGCCCGGGACGACGTCGTTCATCCGGTTGAGGCAGCGCAGGTAGGTCGACTTGCCGCAGCCCGAGGGTCCGATCAGCGCCGTGACCTCGTTCGCGTGGATCTCGAGGTCGACGGATTGGAGCGCCTGTTTTTCGCCGTAGAAGACGTCGAGGCCGCGGGTCTGCATCTTGACCTTCAAACGCTGATCCTCTCTCGACGACACCGATTCGAAAGACGCCACGCGACTCCACCCCTGCGCGCCCGAGAGCCCGCGCGCCGTCCTCTCAGACCCGAGACTCGAAGCGCCGCCGGACCCAGACCGCGACCGAGTTCATGGTCACGAGGAATCCGAGCAGCACCAGGATCGCCGCTGCCGTACGCGCCGCGAACGCCCGCTCGGGCGCCTCGGCCCAGAGATAGATCTGGACCGGCAGCACGGTCGACGGGTCCGTCGGCCCGGTCGGCAGGTCCACGATGAAGGCCACCATCCCGATCATCAGCAGCGGCGCCGTCTCTCCGAGCGCCCGCGCCATCCCGATGATCGTGCCCGTCAGGATTCCGGGCAATGCCTGGGGCACCACGTGATGAAGCACGGCCTGGGTGGGCGACGCCCCCACCCCGAGCGCCGCCTCGCGGATGGAGGGCGGCACTGCGGAGAGGGCGGCCCGGGCGGCGATGATGACGGTGGGCAGGGTCATCAGGCCGAGCACCATGCCCCCCACGAGCGGCGCCGACCGCGGCAGCCCGAATACGTTCAGGAAGACCGCGAGCCCGAGCAGGCCGAAGACGATCGAGGGAACCGCCGCGAGGTTGTTGATGTTGACCTCGATCAGGTCGGTCAGGCGGTTGCGCGGCGCGAACTCCTCGAGGTAGATCGCCGCCGCCACGCCGAGCGGGAACGACAGCAGCAGCGTCACGATCAACGTCAGGAACGAGCCCCGGATCGCGCCCTGGACCCCGGCGATCTCGGGATCGCGGCTGTCGCCGGTCGTGAGGAAGCGCAGGTTCCAGTGATTCTCGATCCTGCCGCGCTCCGACAGGGAAGCGAGCCAGGCCTGCTGCGCTCCCGAGAGCTTGCGATCCGCCTCGTCGACGCCTTCTTCGGTCTCGCCGCGAAGCGCGAGGTCGGCATCGTCGGAGAGCAGCGCGCGGAACTCGAGCCGGCTGCCGAGGAGCTCGGGCTCGGCGACGATCCGGTCGAGCAGGTCGTAGGACGCACCGACCGAAAGGAGCTCCCCGAGCGCCCGCTTCTCCGAACGGCCCGTGACTTCGGGAAACTCCGACGCGAGCCCGCTGCGCAGGACCGCGGCGGCATTGCCGCTCGCGAGGCTGTCGGGCGATCGATCGCCGTAGGGGTCGAGCTGGGCGGGATCGAGGTCGAGCTCGAGGCGCACGGAGTGGACCGTGAGCGCGCCGGTCGCGTCGAGCACGATCGAGCCGAGCAGCGCTCCGAGCGCCGAGAGGGAGAACGCGATCGCGACGAGGCCCGCGGTGCGGAAGGCGCGCTCCGAGGCATAGCGCCGGCGCAGCCGCCGATCGGCTCGCTCCTCGACCTCCTCCCGCCGCTCGGGCCGACCGGCGCCGTCGCTACTCATACTGCTCCCGGTACCGCCGCACGACGGTCAATGCGACGAGGTTGAGCCCGAGCGTCACGAAGAAGAGTGTGAGCCCGAGGGCGAAGGCGGCGAGCGTCTTCGCCGAGTCGAATTCCTGATCGCCGACCAGCAACGTCACGATCTGGACCGTCACCGTCGTGACCGCCGCGAACGGATTCGCCGTCAGGTTCGCGGCCAGCCCCGCCGCCATGACGACGATCATCGTCTCGCCCACCGCCCGGGAGATCGCGAGCAGGAAGGCCCCGACGATCCCCGGCAGCGCCGCCGGCAGGATGACCCGTCGGATCGTCTCCGAGTCGGTGGCCCCCATCGCGAGCGAGCCCTCGCGCAGCGATCGGGGCACCGCGTTCAGCGCGTCGTCCGACAGCGACGACACGAACGGAATGATCATCACCCCCATCGCGATGCCCGCCGCGAGCGCGCTCTCGCTCGCGACGTCGAGGCCGACGACTTCGCCGAAGCCCCGGATCTTCGGCCCGAGGGTCAGCGCTGCGAAGGAGCCCCAGACGACCGTGGGGATCCCCGCGATGATCTCGAGCACCGGCTTGACCCAGATCCGCGTCGCGCTGCCGGCATAGAAGGCGAGATAGATCGCCGACATCAATCCGACCGGAATCGCGATCGACATGGCGATCGAGGTGATCAGGAGCGTCCCGGCGAAGACGGGCACCGCTCCGAAGCGCCCGGACGAGCCGACCTGATCCGACCGCATCGCCGTCTGCGGGCTCCACTCCGTTCCGAAGAAGAACTCGATCGGGCTCGTCAGCTCGAAGAATCGGATCGCCTCGAAAAAGAGCGAGAGCACGATCCCGATCGTCGTGACGATCGCGACGATCGAGCAGGCCATGAGGCCGGCGGTGAGGATGCGCTCGACCTGATTGCGCGCACGCAGCTCCGGCGTGATTCGCCGACGGGCGTAGGCGAGCCCTGCCCCGCCGGCCACCGCGACGAGCGCCGCCAGCGCGATACCGAACATCCCCCGCGCGCGGGCGATGGCCGCCTGCGCCGCGCCATGAGCCGGGCTGGCGTCGGCGCCGTCGATCTCCGCCATGCCGGTATGGACGTCCACCACGATGGCGGACGCGGACTGGCCCTCCGTGAGCAGCCCGCTCGATTCGACCGCTGCAACCGTATAGGCGTCGACGAGGGTGCTGCCAATTACGAGCCAGGCAAACAGGATCAGCAGCGGTGGAAGGGCGGCCCAGACGAGGACGAGCTGGCCGTAATGCTGAGGGAGCGAGTGGATTTCAACTCGTCCACCGTCCGTCAACGCGAGCGCCTGGCGCTGGCCGAGCCAGTAGGCAGCCCCCGCGAGCAGCGGCAATCCGAGCCAGAGCCAGCCGATCACGTCCATCCCCCCAAGGCCCGGGACCGGAGCCCTGCCGAGCCGCGAGCGTCGCTCGGAACCCGGTCCCCTGCGATGACTTCTTCGTGAAGGAAATGTGACGATTCGGTGACGATGTGAAAGGTCGTGATAGTCTGCGGCCTTCCCCCGCCCAGCGTTCCCGGATCGTGCGGGTTTCATTCGCTCGCCACCCGCATGCCACGGGATCGTCATGCCCGAGGGCTATTTCCCGGTTCGTGCGGGAGGCCCCCGGCCCGCCGCGGGTCCGGCCCGCGAGAAAGCCTGTGATGCCGATGTCGACCCAGATGAAGACGGGACGGGACGTGGACCAGCTCCGCCAGCTGGCGCTTCGCATGGGGGGCCTCGCGGAGGAGATCCTCGAGAAGGCCCTGCGCGCGACCTGGCGCCGCGACCCGGCCCTGGCGGCCTCGGTCATGGAGGACGACCTCGAGATCGACCGGATCGACGTCGAGATCGACGAGGCCGTCCTCAACGTGCTCGCGCTGCGAGCGCCGGTCGCGATCGATCTGCGGCAGGTGGTCGCGATCAACACCATGGCGACCGACCTCGAGCGGGTGGGCGACCTCGCACGCAACATCGCCGGCTGTGCAAGACGGCTGTGCGAGCGGGATCCGATCGCCCCGCCGGCGGAGCTGCGGACGCTGGCCGAGGCGAGTCAGCGGGCGCTCTCGGAGTCGCTCGGGGCGTTTGCGGATCTCGACGTCGCGCGCGCCCGCTCGGTCCTGTCGGCGGACAACGAGATCGACGCGATCGAGTCCAGCGTCGTCCGGGGCGCCATCGCGCGGATCCAGGCGGACCCGTCGACCTCGGGGCAGCAGATCGATCTCATGTTCATCGCCCGCAACCTCGAGCGCGTGGGCGACCACGCGACCAACATAGCGGAGCACGTCGTGCTCGCCGCCGGAATCGAAGAACCTGAAGCACCGGGAGAAGCTCTCGCGCTAGGTCGCGATCGACGCGACCGCAGCGCGCAGGGCGCGAAGCCTCGGGAGAGCGAGAAGCAGGGGTCATGGGAAGAAGAATCCTGGTCGTCGACGACGAGCCCGACATCCTCGAGCTGACGCGACTTTCCCTCGTCCGCGAGGGCTACGAGGTCGAGACGGCCGCGACGGGCGAGGAGGCCCTCGCCTGCCTGCGCCGCAGCCGGCCGGATCTCGTCGTGCTCGATCTGATGCTGCCCGACCGGCCGGGGACCGACGTCTGCCGCGTGATCCGCACGACGCCCGAGCTCTCCGACGTCGCGGTGATCATGCTGACGGCGCGCGGGGACGAGGTCGACCGCATCGTCGGGTTCGAGCTCGGCGCCGACGACTACGTCACGAAGCCCTTCTCGCCCCGGGAGCTCGGGCTGCGCGTGAAGGCGATCCTGCGCCGCGGCGTCGAGGAGAAGACCGAATCCGAGCATCTCAAGCAGCACGGCCTCGAGCTCGACCTCTCGCGCCATCGCTGCCTCCATCGCGACGAGGAGATCGCGCTGACCGCCAAGGAGTTCCTGCTGCTCGCCGCGTTGATGCGGAGACCCGGCCGCGTGCTGACCCGCGAGCGCCTGCTCGAAGAGGTCTGGGGCGAGGGCATCGCCGTCACCCTGCGCACCGTCGACACCCACATGAAGCGCCTGCGCGAGAAGCTCGGACCGGCGGGGGATCTGATCGACACCGTGCGGGGAGTCGGCTACCGCTTCCGGGAATGACCCCGAGCCCCGTGCGCCCCTGCGGCCCGTCGCGGCCCGGCCGGCGACACGGGCGCGTGCGGTCGGCGCGGTGGCGATCGCCTTGAACCGGATCCAGTTCAAGCTCTTCGTGCGCCTCGCGGCCTGCCTGGCCGTCGCGCTCGTCCTGGGATTGGCGGCCACCCGGAACGGGGAGCTCGTTCCCGCGCGCGCCGCGATCGCCCTCGTCGTGGTAGCCGCCCTCGCCAACCTCCTGAGCCGCGCGTTCGCGCGCATGATGGTCGAGCCGCTCGAGGACGTCGCCGAGGTCGCGCGACGGATCGGCCGCGGAGACGCCGAAGCGAGGCTCCTCTTCCATCTCCACGACGAACGCGACACCGTCGTCGGCGCCGTCAATCGCATGGTCGATTCGATGCAGGCTGAGCTCGAGCAGACGCGTCGCAACGTCCAGCAGCTCGAGGCCGTCATGGCGGAGATGATCGAGGGCGTGCTCGTGCTCGACTCGAACGACCGGATCGTGCTCGTCAACACCTCGTTCCGGGAGCTCTTCGACGTCTGGGGCGAGGTCCAGGGGCGGCCGGTGGTCGAGGTCATCCGGCTGCCGGCGGTCAGCGAGCTGCTGTCGCAGGCCCGGGACGGCAGCGAGCCCGTCTTCGAGGATCTCGACATCCGCGGCCACGTCACCCGGACCGTCTGGGGCCGCGCCGCCCGCTTCCCGCGCGCGGGCGCCCGGGCCGGGACCCTCGCCGTCTTCCACGACGTGACCGAGATCCGCCGGGTCGACCGCGTGCGCCGCGACTTCATCGCGAACGCCTCCCACGAGCTGCGCACGCCGCTGACCTCGATCCAGGGCTATGCCGAGAGCCTCGCTTCGGGACCGATGACGCCGGCCGAGGTCGAGGCCCACGTCGCGGTGATCCAGCGCAACGTCCACCGCATGCGCGATCTGATCGACGACCTGATGGATCTCTCGCGCATCGAGAGCGGCGGGGGGGCGCCCGATCCGTCCCGCGTCGACGTCGTCAAGCTCGCCCAGACCCTCGTCTCCGACGCGCGCACGCGCCTCGCCCACGCGAAGATCGAAGCCCGCGTCCGCACACCCGTGGCCCCGACGGCCTGGGTCGACCGCAAGGCCCTCGAGCAGGTGCTCGAGAACCTGCTGACGAACGCGATCCGCTACAGCGACGAGGGCGCGAACATCACGATCGACGTCGAGCCCCGCGGCGAGGTCCTCGAGATCTCCGTCGCCGATACCGGCATCGGGATCCCCGAAGAGGCCCTCGATCGGATCTTCGAACGCTTCTACCGCGTCGACGCGTCGCGTTCGCGGGCGATCGGCTCGACGGGCCTCGGCCTCTCGATCGTGCGCCATCTCGTCCAGGCGATGGGCGGCACCATCCGCGTCGAGAGCCGCGTCGGCCAGGGCTCGCGCTTCACCTTCACGGTGCCTCGTGATCGGGACGATTCCGAAACGACCTCTGCGACGCCGCCCCTCAGCTGAACACCAGCGACTCCCCGTCCGCCGCGAGATCGACCTGCACGGTCTTCCCCTCGCCGAAATCGCCCTGCAGGATCCGCATCGCGAGCGGGTCCTGGACCTCGCGCTGGATCAGGCGCTTCAGCGGGCGCGCCCCGTACTGCGGGTCGTAGCCGCGCTCCGCCAGGAAATCGAGCGCCTTCTTCGACAGCTCGAGCGAGAGCCGCCGCTCGGCCAGCCGCTTGCGCAGGAGGCCCAGCTGGATCTCGAGGATCCGGCCGATCTGCTCGCGGCCGAGCGCGTGGAAGATCACGACGTCGTCGACGCGGTTCAGGAACTCGGGCTTGAAGTGGGCGCGCAGGGCGGCCGTCACCCGGGCGCGCATCTCCTTCTCCTGGCCGATGCCGAGCTCGATGATGTGCTGGCTGCCGATGTTCGAGGTCATGATCAGCACGGTGTTCTTGAAATCGACCGTGCGCCCCTGCCCGTCCGTCAGCCGACCGTCGTCGAGGATCTGCAGGAAGATGTTGAAGACGTCGGGATGGGCCTTCTCGATCTCGTCGAAGAGCACGACGCTGTAGGGCCGCCGGCGCACCGCTTCCGTCAGATAGCCGCCCTGGTCGTAGCCGACGTAGCCGGGAGGAGCGCCGACCAGGCGCGAGACCGCGTGCTTCTCCATGAACTCGCTCATGTCGACGCGCACCATCGCCTGCTCGTCGTCGAACAGGAACTCCGCGAGCGCCCGGGCGGTCTCGGTCTTGCCGACGCCCGTCGGCCCGAGAAAGATGAACGAGCCGATCGGCCGCGACGGATCCTGGAGCCCCGCCCGCGCCCGGCGCACGGCATTCGCGACGGCCTCGAGCGCCTCGCGCTGGCCGACGACGCGTCCCGCGAGCCGATCCTCCATCGAGAGCAGCTTCGCCTGCTCACCCTCGAGCATCTTCGTGACGGGCACACCGGTCCACTTCGAGACGATCTCGGCGATCTCCTCGCTCGTGACCTCCTCCTTCAGCATGCTGCCCTTCTCCTGGAGGGCCGCGAGCTCCTTCTCCTGCTCGGCGATGCTCTTCTCGAGCTCGACCATGCGCCCGTAGCGCAGCTCGGCCGCCTTCTCGAGATTGCCCGCACGCTCCGCCCGCTGGTATTCGGCGGCCAGCGCCTCGCGCTGCTCGCGCGCCTCGCGCACGGCGGCGATCAGCGCCTTCTCCCCCTGCCACTTGACCTTCATGCCGTCGGACGATTCGCGCAGCTCCGCGATCTCGCGCTCGACCGCAGCCAGGCGCTCGCGGCTCGCCGCGTCGATCTCCTTCTTGAGGGCCTCGCGCTCGATCTCGAGCTGGGTCCGCTTGCGCTCGAGCTGGTCGAGCTCTTCGGGCATCGAGTCGAGCTGGACGCGGACGCGGGAGGCCGACTCGTCGACCAGGTCGATCGCCTTGTCCGGCAGGAAGCGGTCGGAGATGTAGCGGTGCGAGAGGGTCGCCGCCGCGACCAGCGCCGAGTCCTGGATGCGCACACCGTGGTGGACCTCGTAGCGCTCCTTGAGCCCTCGCAGGATCGAGATCGTGTCCTCGACGGTCGGCTCCCCCACGAAAACAGGTTGAAAGCGGCGCGCCAGCGCGGCGTCGCCTTCGATGTGCTTGCGGTACTCGTCGAGGGTCGTCGCCCCGACGCAGCGCAGCTCGCCGCGGGCGAGCGCGGGCTTCAGCATGTTGGCCGCGTCGGCCGAGCCTTCGGCGTTGCCCGCCCCGACGATGGTGTGCAATTCGTCGATGAACAGAATGATCTGCCCGCTCGCCTCGGAGACCTCGCGCAGCACCGACTTGAGCCGATCCTCGAACTCGCCGCGGTACTTCGCGCCGGCGATCAACGAGCCGATGTCGAGGGAGATGACGCGGCGGTTCTTGAGGGTCTCGGGGACGTCGCCGGCGATGACGCGCTGGGCGAGGCCCTCGGCGATCGCCGTCTTGCCGACGCCGGGCTCGCCGATCAGGACGGGATTGTTCTTGCTGCGGCGCGACAGGACCTGGACGACGCGGCGGATCTCCTCGTCGCGACCGATCACGGGATCGAGCTTGCCGAGGCGGGCGCGCTCCGTCAGGTCGGTGCCGTACTTCTCGAGGGCCTGGTATTTCGATTCGGGATCCGGGTCGGTGATCCGGGCCTGGCCGCGGACCTGGCTCAGCGCCTGGAGCACGCCCTCGGCCGTCGCGCCGGCGCCACGCAGGATGCGGCCGACCGCATCGCTCGTGTCCTTGGCCATCGCGAGCAGGAGATGCTCGGTCGAGACGTACTCGTCCTTCATCCCCTCGGCTTCCTGGAAGGCGGCCTGCAGGATGCGGCTCAGATTGCCGCCGATCTGGGGCTGGGCGCCGCCCGTCACCTTCGGGATCTGCTTCAGGAGCTTGTCGACCTCGCCGCGCAGGCCGTCGACCTGGACGCCGAGCTTCTGGAGCACCGGGATCGTGCTGCCCTCGGGCTGGCCCAGCAGGGCGAAGAGCAGATGGGCCGCCTCGACGTTCTGATGACCCCGGGCGCTGCACAGGGTCTGCGCCTCCTGCAGCGCCTCCTGGCTCTTGATCGTGAACTTGTCGAACCGCATGCCCCCTCCTCGCTCTCGACCCCTTCGCCGGGCGGGCGGGCGGGCCGGCTACCGACCCGCTCCCGTGGCGTGTCGGGGAGGTCGGCGCACGCTCGGGGGTTGTCAAGCCCGGCCCGACAAAGTCGTGCGCGCGGGGTGGTCGCGCAGGGACCGGCGGGCGGGGCTCAGACGCGGGCGATCTTCCGGTGCTTGAACTTCTGGGACTTCACGCCGCCGGACTCGGCCAGCTTCTTCTCCCGGTACTCGGTATAGGAGTCCCAGGCCCCGGCCACGAACTCGACGACGCCGTCGCCCTCGAAGCCCAGGATGTGGGTCGCCACGCGGTCGAGGAAATAGCGGTCGTGGGTGATCACGATGGCGCAGCCGGGGTAGGCAGAGAGCGACTCCTCGAGCACGCGCAGGGTCATCAGGTCGAGGTCGTTGGTCGGCTCGTCGAGGATGATGAAGTTCGACGGCCGGCGCAGGAACTTCGCGAGCTGGAGCCGGTTGCGCTCGCCGCCCGAGAGCCTGCCGACGGGGGTCTGCTGGATCGAGCCGCTGAACAGGAAGCGGGCCAGGTAGTGGCGGACGGAAAGGGTCTTGTCGCCGTACTCGATCATGTCGGAGCCGTCGGCGACCTCTTCGTAGACCGTGAGCTCGTCGCGCAGCGTCTGGCGCGTCTGGTCGACATAGCAGAAGCGCGTCGTCGGCCCGACCTCGATCGTCCCGGCATCCGGCTGCTCACGCCCGACGACCATGTTCACGAAGGTCGTCTTGCCGAGGCCGTTCGCGCCGGTCACGCCGACGATCGCCCCCGGCGGCATGTCGAAGTCGAAGTCGCGCAGCAGGATCTTGTCGTCGTAGGACTTCGAGACGCCCCGGAAGCTCACGACCTTGTCGCCCAGCCGCGGCCCGAACGGGATGCGCAGGTCGAGCTCCTCCGAGGGCGAGACCTTCGAGGCCTTCTCGACGAGGTCCTCGTAGGCCGCGATGCGGGCCTTCGACTTGGTCCGCCGGGCCTGGGGTGTCGAGCGGATCCACTCGAGCTCCCGCGCGACGGCCTTCATGAGGTTCGCGTCGGTGCGGTCCTGGATCTCCTGCTGCTTCTCCTTCGCCTCGAGGAAGTCGGAGTAGTTGCCCTCGTAGGTCCGGATGTGGCCGTGGAAGACCTCGAGCATGCGGGTCGCCACGTGGTCGAGGAAGTAGCGATCGTGGGTCACGAGGACGTAGGTCCCCGAGTAGTTCGCGAGGAAGGTCTCGAGCCAGGCGACGGTGTCGGCGTCGAGATGGTTCGTCGGCTCGTCGAGGATCAGGATGTCGGGATGGGCCAGCAGCTCCTTGCAGAGCGAGACGCGCCGGCGCTCGCCGCCCGAGAGCGTGCGGACGATGCGGTCCCCGGGCGGGAGCCCAAGCGCGCCCATCGCGGCCGCGATCCGCGCGTCGAGGGCGGCGGGGTCCATGGCGTCGCGGTGCTCGAGGGCTTCCTGGACCTCGCCCTGCTCGGCGAGCAGCGCGTTGGTCCTGTCCTCGTCCGACGTGACCTCGGGATCCTCCCAGGCCGCGAGGATCTCGTCGTAGCGCTTCTGGAGCGCGCGGATCTCGACGATCGCCTGCTCGACGTTCTCGCGCACCGTCTTGTCGAAGTCGAGCTCGGGCTCCTGCGACACGTATCCGACGGTCGCGCCCTTCGCGATCACGAGCTGTCCCTCGTACTCGCGATCCCGGCGCGCGATGATCCGCATCAACGTCGACTTCCCGACGCCGCTCACGCCCAGCACGCCCACGCGATCGCCCGGCGCGAGGCTGAAGGAAGCCCCAGACAGGATCGTGCGATCACCGAACCGGCGCGCGAGATCCTTCGCCAGGAGGATCGGCTGCCCCGGATTGAGTCCCTTCATCTGCGTTCCTTCCCGTTCCCGCCGTCCACGACCATCCGCATCATCGCCCTGCTTCCGCCCGGTCCCGCCTCACCCGGCGCCGCCGTGTCGCGTCGAGTCGCGCCTCCGGTCGGCCGATCGACCTAACGCGAAAGCGCCCGGCTCACGATCTCGTAGACGTCCTTCGACAGGCCCTTGTGACCGGCGATCCGTTGGAGAACCAGCTGCATCCGCTCCTGGCGTGCCTCGTCGTAGCGGCGCCAGTCGTTGAAGGCCGAGACGAGCCGGGAGGCGACCTGCGGATTCTTGCCGTCGAGCTCGAGCACGACATCCGCCAGGAAGGCATAGCCTCCGCCCGCGCGGTCGTGGAACCGGGCGGCATTGGCCGACGAGAACGCCCCGACCAGCGCGCGCACGCGATTGGGATTGGTCAGCTGGAAGTCCGCGTGGCGGGCCAGCTCCCGGACCCGGTCGAGGGCATCGGGCCGGCTCGAGGTCGCCTGGATCGTGAACCACTTGTCGAGCACGAGCGGATCGCTCCGGAAGCGCGCATGAAAATGGGCGAAGGCCTCGTCGCGCCGCGGATCCTCGAGATCGGCGAGCACGAAGAGCGCCGCCTGGGCGTCGGTCATGTTGTCCGCGGCGTGATATTGGGCGTGGGCCGCCGCGACGGCCTCCTCGCTCCCGGTCCAGGCGAGGAAGCGCAGGACCGCGCCGCGCAGTCGGCGTCGATCGATTTGGCCCCGCTCGTGGCGATAGGCGCCGTTCGGGGCCAGCGCGCGATAGAGCCCCCAGAGCGTCGCTTCGTGGGTCCGCGCGAGAAACCGGCCCAATCGCTCGCGGACCGCATGGATCGCGTCCGGGTCGATGACCGGGAGCTCCTGGGCGACGACCTTCTCTGCGGGCAGCGTGATCGCGAGCGCCCGGAGCGAGCCGTCGAGGCCTCGTCGCCGAGCACGCGCCCCAACGCCTCGGCATAGCGCGCGACGATCGGCCCCTGCTCGAAGCCCTCCGGCGCCCCGACCGCCGAGACCAGGATCCCGAGCGCGAGCTTCTCGCCGGCGTCCCAGCGATTGAAGGCGTCGTCGTCGTGGGCCATCAGGAAGGCGAGCTCTTCGGGGCCGCGCTCCATCTCGAGCCGGACCGGCGCCGAGAAGCCGCGCAGGATCGAGGCAATCGGCTTCTCCGTGATCCCCTCGAAGACGAAGGCGGCCTTCTCGTCGCGCAGCTCGAGCACCCGCTCGGACTCCGATCGGGCCTCCGCGGGATCGCTCGAGAGCCGAAGCGGCAGGGCACGACCCCCAGCGCCGAGCAACGCGATCGCCACCGGGAGATGAAGCGGCCTCCGCTCCGCCGCCCCTGCGATCTCGAAGGCCGTCTCGGGATAGTCCTGACCGAGCTCGAGGGTGTAGCGACCGCGGCTCGGGTCGTAGCTGCCCCGGGCGCGCAGGCGCGGGGTTCCGGCCTGGCGATACCAGCGCTCGAACTGGTCGAGGTCACGGCCGTTCGCGTCGGCGATCGCCGCGCGGAAGTCGTCGCAGGTGACCGCCTGACCGTCGTGGCGCTCGAAATAACAGTCCATGCCCTTGCGGAAGCCCTCGTCTCCGACGAGGGTCGCCATCATCCGGATGACCTCGGCGCCCTTCTCGTAGACGGTCGCCGTATAGAAGTTGTCCATCGAGATGTAGGACTCGGGCCGGATCGGATGGGCCATCGGGCCCTCGTCCTCCGGAAACTGACGGGCGCGCAGCTGCTTGACCGCATCGATGCGCTCGACCGCCCGCGACCGCACGTCCTCGCTGAAGCGCTGGTCGCGGTAGACGGTGAGGCCTTCCTTCAGCGTCAGCTGGAACCAGTCGCGGCAGGTCACGCGATTGCCGGTCCAGTTGTGGAAATACTCGTGGGCGATCACCGTCTCGATCCCCTCGTAGTCGTCGTCGGTCGCGGACTCCGGTCGGGCGAGCACGAACTTCGAGTTGAAGACGTTGAGCCCCTTGTTCTCCATCGCCCCCATGTTGAAGTCGTTGACGGCGACGATCATGTAGACGTCGAGGTCGTACTCGCGCCCGAACTTTTCCTCGTCCCAGCGCATCGCGCGTTCGAGGGAGCGAAGCGCATGCTCGCAGCGGTCGATGTTCTGGGGCTCGACCCAGATTTCGAGGCGCACCTCCCGCCCCGAGCGGGTCGTGAAGTCGCCGGCATGACAGCGCAGGTCCCCCGCCACCAGGGCGAAGAGATAGCTGGGCTTCGGGAAGGGATCCTGCCAGCGGACCCGATGTCGGCCCCCCGGCAGCGTCTCGGAGGCGACCCGGTTGCCGTTCGAGAGCAGGACCGGGTACTTCGCCGCGTCGGCCTCGATCGTGACCGTATAGCGGGCCATCACGTCCGGTCGGTCGAGGAACCAGGTGATCCGGCGGAAGCCCATCGCCTCGCATTGGGTGCAGAAATTGCCGCTGCTCTTGTAGAGGCCGGAGAGCCGCAGATTCGCCTCGGGATGGATGCGAACCCGGGTCTGGAGCTCGAAGCGGGCCGGCGGATCGAAGATCGAGAGCTCGTCGCCCTCGATCTGGTACTCGCGCGCGGCGAGCGGCCGGCCGTCGATCCCGATCGCGAGCAGCTCGAGCTCTTCGCCGACCAGGACGAGGGGCAGCTTGACGCGCTCGCTCCCCTCGCGCCGCCGGATCTGGAGCCGCGCGTCGACGATCGTCTCCGTCTCGCCGAGGTCGAAGGCGAGGTCCACGGTATCGATCCGGTAGTCGGGAGCCCGGTAGCCGCTGCGCAGGATCGATTTCGGCTTGGCATCACCCATGGCGGCACCCTTCTCGTGGAGTCGGTCGGAGCGTTCCTGTGGAGCTGCTTCCTGCCCTCCGGATCGGTCGGCTGCGCAAAGTAGGAATTGGCGCTTCGCGGTGCAACACAGTAGCTTGCGAAGAAGCCCGGGAGTCCTCGTGAAGCCGCTCGCTCTCCGACTTCCCACCCCCCGCATGCTGCTGCTCCTGATCGCGGCGCTCTCGCTGACCGCGCTGGCCTGCGCTTCGAGCAAAGCGCCCGGCGGCCGCGCCCTGCGCGTCGGCGTCGCGCCGGGCTTCGCCCCGGTCGTGTTCGAGCAGGATGGCGAGATCGTCGGCATCGAGCCCGATCTCGCGCGATCGCTCGGCGAACGTCTCGGTCGCCGCGTCGTCTTCGAACGCTTCCGGGAAGACGAGCTGCTCGGAGCCCTCGAGCGGGGCGACGTCGACGTCGTCATGAGCGGTCTATCGATCACCCCCGAGCGCGAGACCCGCGTGCTGTTCGCGACGCCGTACATGCAGTCCGGCCAGCTCGCGCTGATCCGCGCCGCCGACCTCGCCCGCTTCGGCCGCATCCATACCTTGCGCCGGCCCGGCGCGCGGGTCGGCTATCAGTCGGGCACGACCGGGGAACGCTTCGTCGCGACCGAGCTCTCCCTCGCCACGAGCTTCGCGTTCGACGACGTCGAGGCCGGCCTGCGCAGCCTTCGGGCCGGCCGGATCGATTTCTTCGTCCACGACGCGCCGACCGTCTGGCGCATCGCCGGCGACCCCGCACAGCGCGATCTCCACGGCCTCTACCAGCTGCTCACGGACGAATCCCTCGCATGGGCCGTCCGGCGCGGCGATGCCGCGCTCGAGTCCCAGCTCGATCAGGCCGTCGCCGAATGGACGCGCGACGGACGGATCGAGGCCGTGATCGATCGCTGGATCCCGGTGCGCGTGACGGTCCACTGACGGACGCGGCCGATCGGCCGCCCCGCCCCCGCCGATCCCCGCCGACTCGCCTCGATCCGCGCCGACTCAGCGCGCGCCCTTCGACTCGAGCAAACGCTCGAAGATCCTCGCCATCGTCTCGACCTCGGCGATCGGCACCGACTCCCGCGCCGTATGGGCCGCGGCGATCGAGCCCGGACCGATCACGACACTCGGGATGCCGACGCGGGAGAAGACCCCGGCATCGGTCCCGAAGGCGACCGGCGCCACGGTGGACGGAAGCCCGAGGTCGTCGAGGACCGAGGCCGTCCCCCGCACCGCGAGCGACCCGGGCTCGTTGCCGAGCGGCGGCTTCTCCTCGCGGCAGGAGTCGATCACGACCTCCCCCGCGAGCCCGGCGTGTTCGAGTACGTCCTCGAGCTCCCGCTTCACCGACTCCGCCTTCTCCCCCGGCAGCGTGCGCCGATCGACCCAGAGCCAGGCATCGTCGGGGACGATGTTGGGCGCGTGGCCGCCGCCGACCACGCCGATCGAGAGCGTCGCCGGGCCGAGATCCGGGTGCGGGCGTGCGAGGAAGATCCGCGCGCTCGCCTCGACGGCGAGGATCGCCCGGGCGAGCAGGACGATGGCGTTGCGGCCCGCCGAGGGATCGGAGCTGTGACACGCGCGGCCGCGGGCGCGCAGGCGGGCATGGACGACGCCCTTGTGGGCGTGGATCAGGCGCAGGCCCGTCGGCTCGGTCGCGAGCGCCCAGTCGGGGCGCGCGTCGCCGAGGGCCGCGAGGACGTCGAAGGCGCCGACGCTTCGGTGCTCCTCGTCGGCCTCGCCGACGACGATCACGTTGCGCGCGAGCGTCCCGCGCTCGAGCACGCGGCCGAGCGCTACGAGCAGCGCTGCCATGCCGGACTTGGTGTCGCAGGACCCGCGCCCGTGGAGCTGGCCGTCCGCGATGAACGGATCGAAGGGATCGATCTCCATGCCGTCGACGGGCACGGTATCGAGATGGCTCGCGATGAGCACCGTCTCGGCCCCGGCCCCGGCCCGTGCCATCGCGAGCACGCTCGTTCGTCCACCCTCCCCCAGGACCGCGACGTCGAGCCCGCGGCGACCGAGCTCTTCGGCGCAGAAGCGCGCGACGCGCTCCTCGCCGACGAGCTCCGCGGGCAGGTCGAGTCGGCCCATCGGGTTCACCGACGGGATCGCGACCAGGTCGCGCAGCAGGCGGATGCTCGGGGACAAGCCGCTCATGGGACTCCGGCACGGACGGACGGGCTCGGAACGGGGCGAGCGGACCGGGCGCTTTCGAGCTGAGTCTACCCGCCGCGGGCGGAGCCGGCCAAAGCGTGACAAGCTCGGCCGCGCGAGCGGAAGCACACCCCCGGCCGACCGGCTCCGCCCCCTGCGAGGCCCATGTCGTCCGGAGTCGCTGCGATCCTCGTCTCGTCTCTCGCCTTCAGCGTGATGACGCTCTTCGTGAAGCTCGCGGGCGAGCGGATCCCGAGTCAGGAGATCGTGCTCGCGCGCTCGCTCGTGAGCGCGCTCGTCAGCTATGCGCTGCTGCGACGGGCCAATGTCCCGCCCTGGGGCCACGATCGGCGCGGGCTCTGGCTGCGCGGGCTCACGGGCTATGCCGCGCTCTCGTGCGTGTACGCGGCGGTGACCCATCTGCCGCTCGCCGACGCGACGGTGATCCACTACCTGAATCCCGCCTTCACGGCCCTGCTCGCCGGGCTCTTCCTCGGCGAGACGATCGCCCGGGCGACGATCGTCGCGACCGTGCTCTGCCTGGCCGGCGTCGTGCTGGTCGCCCGACCCGAGGCGCTCTTCGGCGCCGGCGCGGGAGCGCTCGATCCCGTCTGGGTCGCGGTCGCCGTGGCGGGGGCCCTGGGCAGCGCCCTCGCCTACGTCGTCGTGCGGCGCCTCGGTCAGACGGAGCATCCGCTCGTGATCGTCTTCTACTTCCCGCTCGTCAACATTCCCGCGGCGCTGCCGCTCGTCGTGCGCGACTTCGTCTGGCCGCAGGGCATCGAATGGGTCTGGCTGCTCGGCGTCGGCCTCGCGACCCAGGTCGGCCAGATGGGGCTCACCGCCGGCCTCGTCGCCCTGCCCGCCGGCCAGGCGACCTCGCTCTCGTATCTGCAGGTCGTGTTCGCGGCGATCTTCGGCGTGGTGGTCTTCGACGAATTTCCCGACGCGATGCGCTTCGTCGGCGCAGCCCTCGTGATCGCCGGCTCGCTCTGGGCCGCGCGTGCGACGCGCGGCGACCCGAAGCCCGCGCCCGTCTCGATCAGCGCGGCGAGCGACCCGGTCGCACACGGTCCGTCGTAGCCGAGGAACCCGTCCGCCCCGCCCGCTCGAGGAGGGCGCGGCGCACCACCCCCCGCAGCGCGCCCGGTGTCCGCCCCCGATCGACGTAGGCGAAGGCCCCGGCCTGCCGGGCGAGCTCACCGACCGGCTTCGCCTCGACCGCGCCCCAGACGACGACCGGTACCCCGCGCGCCGTCTCCGACGCGAAGAGTCGTCGGCACATCTCGAGCCCGTCGAGTCCGGCCAGGTCGAGGTCGACCACGACGCAATCCGGCGCGTCTTCCACGGCCCGATGCAAACCGGCGAGCGCATCCGTCGCCTCGATCAGGTCATACCCGTCGCTTCGCAGCAGCGCGTGGGCCTGATCGAGGGAAACCCGATGATCGTCGATCAAGAGAATCCTGGTCATCTCCGGTCTCCTCACGAGATGGACTTGGCGGCAAACCCGGAGATTGATTCGGTGGGATTCCAGAATGCATGATGGAGAATCGAGGATACCGGGGAAAAGAGTGCAGCAGCCTCGGGGTTTTCCCCGAATTCCTCTCCGGCCCTCTCCAGCACGACCGGATCAGACATCACACGATGGGCTGGCGCCTGGGCTCGCCCCCGTCGCCGGGAAGCGATCAAAGTCGGGCGTGTCGGAGCTCGGTTTCGAGGATCGCGACGCAACCGATCGCCTCGAGGGCGTCGATCACCCGCTGCGTCTGCGCCTTCTCGACCAGAACCTTCACCGCGAGCCAGGCGGGATCCTGCAGACGCGAGATCGTCGGCGACGAGAAGCCCGGGGTGATGCGGGACGCCTCCTCGATGCGCGCCGCCGGACAGTTGTATTCGATCAGCGCGTAGCGCGCGGCGGCGAGGACACCGTCGATGCGCCGCAGGAGCTGCTCCGAGCGGGTCGGGTCGCGGGGCTCCATCCGCCCGATCAGGACGGCCTCCGCCTCGAGGACCCGCTCCATCTCGACCAGATCGTTCTCGAGCAGGCTGTTGCCGGTCTCGACGATCTCGACGATCGCGTCGACCATCCCGAGCAGCACCATCACCTCGACCGCGCCCTGGATCTCGATCACGTGGACGTCCGCGACCCCGTGGCTCTCGAAGTGGCGGCGCGCCAGACGGACGAACTTCGCGCCGACCACGCGACCGGCGAGGTCCGTGGTCTTCCGATAGGGCGCGTCCTTGTGAACGGCCACCGAAAGGCGACAGCGGCCGAAGCCGAGCTTGCGATGCTCGACGACGCGGGCCGCCTTCTCGAGGACCTGGTCGCTGCCGGTGATCCCGAGGTCGACGACGCCCTCGGAGACCAGGACCGGAATATCGGCGGCGTTCGTGAAGATGATGCGGCTGCCGGTCTCGCTGCAGACGCTGAACAAGCGCCGACCGGAGACGCGGAAGCGCATCCCAGCCCTTTCGAGCAGGGCGAGGGACGGCTCGCGCAGCCGCCCCTTCGACGGCACCGCAATGCGGAGGGTCTCGTTCGGAATCACGCCTCGCCCCCCGACCCGACGCCGGGATCGCCCGCGCCACGCGCTGCTTTTTCGGCCAGACCGCCGATCCCGAACCGGCGAGAGAGCTCCCCATAGACTGCGTCCGGCTGGATGCCGCGCGCTGCCAGCAGGACGAAAAGATGGAAGACGACATCCGCCGCCTCGTGGGCGACCGCGTGGGCGTCCTCGTCGAAGGCCGCGCGCACGACTTCCTCGGACTCCTCGCGCAGCTTGGCGGCGATCGCCGGCATTCCGGCATCGAGCAGCGTGACGACGTAGCTGCCGGCCGGCCGCTCGTCCCGGCGCCGCTCGATGACCTCGTAGAGGCGATCGAGGACCTGTGAAGCCATGTCGGAACGAGGACTCATCGATTCTTCTCCGGGGGACAGGGCGCGCGAGTCTAGCCGAGGCGTCCGAGGTTCACGCCCGTGGGTAGTCGAGCCGACGACGCCCTGCATCCCGATGCGCGCCGGCCCAGCGAGGCTCACCGATCCGCTCGCTGTCCTTGGAGCACCGGTGCATCCTGCGCCGCTGGTGCATTCTGCTCCAGCTCGAGCTTTGATCCCGGAAACCGATGAGAAAACAGAGACTTACGACTCCGCTTGCCCCTGCTTTGCACACCTGCTGGTGCAAAACACACCACACGCGCCGCGTCCCAAGAACGGCGCCCTATCGCATGGATCCGCCCAAGGTCTTGAATTCAGGACGGAATCGGGTCACGAAGGCGAGCTGGCATGCTTCGTGCTCTAGGAGAGCCCAGGAAGGGTCGGGAGCGAACGGCTCCCGCCATCGAATCAGGAAGGGTTCTCCGCCAGGCCGATTCGAAACTCCAGCCAGTGTCTCCGCGGGGCCCGATCCCCTGAGCAAGGATCGGGCCCCGAAGAGACGGCCCTTCTACTCCCGACTTCCCGACGACCCCATCGCCCGAGCCATTCGACCCTGCCGATGCCCGCGCGGACTGTGCGACAGTCCGCGACGTGAACGGGTGCGATCACACGACGGAGCGAGCTCGGGCGAGCCGCCTCGACTGGCTCGAGTTCGAAGGGAACGCCACCGCCGGTCGCCATGCGTTCGCGATGGACGCCTGTCGGCAGCTTCGCCGCGCGGTCTTCATCGAGGAGCAGCTCGTCCCGGAGACCCTCGAATGGGACGGCCTCGATCCCGCCGCGCGCCATTTCCTCGCCTTCTCGCTCGAGGGCACGGAATCGGTGGCGCCCGCTTCCTTCCAGCGTCTCGAGCAGGCCCTCGGCACCGCACGCATGCGCCGCATCGACGGTCATGCGAAGGCCGAGCGCGTCGCAGTCCGGCGCGACGCGCGTCGGTATGGCGTCGGCCGACTGCTGATGCAGGCCGTCGAGACCCGGGCGCGACACGAAGGGCTCGACGCGGTGGTGCTCCACGCCCAGGTCACGGCGATCCCGTTCTACGAATCCCTCGGTTATGCGGCCCACGGCGGGATCTTCCTCGACGCCGGCATCGACCACCGCGCGATGACGAAACCGCTCCGCTGAGCGCTGCACGCGCGGGTACCGGTACGGGGACGGGTACGGGTGCGAGCGACTCGACACGACGCCGGCCGAGAGGATCTCAGTCCGGCCCGACGACCCGGTAGCGGAGCGCCTCGCCGGCGAAGAACACCACGAGCCCGTCGGGCCCCTCGCCGACCGCGGCAGGGCCCGGGCGATCGCACCGCTCGAGGCGGATGCGGCCGCGATTGCGCGGTCGGCGGTAGAAGTCGGCGCCGAAATGGCTCGCGAAGCCTTCGAGGCGATCGAGCGCGTCCGCCCGCGCGAAGGCCTCGGCGTAGGCCTCGATCGCGACCGGGGCGTTGAAGACGCCGGCGCAGCCGCAATCCGATTCCTTGCTCGAACGCGAATGCGGGGCGCTGTCCGTCCCGAGGAAGAAGCGGGGATTGCCGGAGGTCGCGACGCGGACGAGGGCCTGGCGATCCTCCTCCCGCTTGAGGACGGGCAGACAATAATGGTGCGGGCGGAGCCCGCCCTGGAAGAGCGCGTTGCGATTCATCAGCAGGTGTTGCGGCGTGATCGTCGCCGCGACGCGCGCCGGGGCCTGCTCGACGAAGGCCGCGGCGTCGGCGGTCGTGATGTGCTCGAACACGACCCGCAGGCCGGCATGGCGCTCGACCAGCGGAACGAGCGAACGGTCGAGGAACTCGCGCTCCCGGTCGAACACGTCGCAATCGGGCGAGGTCGACTCGCCGTGAACCAGCAGCGGCAGATCGAAGCGCTCGAGAGCGTCGAGGACGGGCCCGAGCGCATCGAGGGCCGCGACGCCGCGCGCGGAGTTCGTCGTCGCCCCCTTCGGATAGAGCTTCACCGCCGCCACGACCGGCGATCGGCTCGCCCGTTCGATCTCCGCCGGCGTCGTCGACTCGGCGAGATAGAGCGTCATCAGCGGCTCGAAGTCCGAGTCCGGCACAAGGCATTGCCGGATGCGAAGCGCGTAGGCCTCGGCGTCGGCAGTCGTCAGCACGGGCGGGTCGAGATTCGGCATCACGATCGCGCGACCGAAGCGGCGCGCGGTGTACGGGAGCACCCGCGACAGCATCGCGCCGTCCCGCAGGTGGACGTGCCAATCGTCGGGGCGGGTGATCGAGAAGCTCTCCAAGCGCGGGCTCCGCAAGCGGTCGGGGGACCGCGGCGGTGCATCATAACAAGGCTTGCTCGTCCTCGTCGTCGGGCTTCGGATCCGCTTCGGCTTCGATGGTCACCGGCCGCGCGCCCAGCCAGTCGACGAACTCCTCGGGCGCGCAGGGCCGACCGTACAGGTAGCCCTGCAGCTCGTCGCAGCCCCGCAGCTCGAGGAAGCGGGCCTGGGCCTCGGTCTCGACGCCCTCGGCGACGACGTCGAGCTGCAGGCCATGCGCCATCGCGATGATCGCCGACGTGAGCGCGCCGTCGCTCGCGTTGCCGGGGAGCTCGGCCACGAAGGTCCGGTCGATCTTGACCCGGTCGATCGTGAAGCGCCGCAGATACGAGAGCGACGAGTAGCCGGTTCCGAAGTCGTCGAGGGCGAGGCCGACCCCCATCTCCTTGAGCTCGCGCAGCGTCTGGGTCGTGAGCGCGTCGTCCTGCATGATCGTCGACTCGGTGATCTCGAGCTCGACCTGGGTCGGCGAGACGCCGGTCTGCTCGAGCGCCTGCCGGACCATCTCGACCATGCCCGGCTCGCGGATCTGCTTGCCGGAGACGTTGACCCCGATCCGGATCGTCGCCCGGCATTCGTCCCGCCAGCGCCGCGCCTGCTCGCAGACGTGCCGGAAAACCCATTGACCGAGCGGCACGATCAGACCCGTCTCCTCGGCCACCGGAATGAACTGATCGGGCGGGACCCAGCCCCATTCCGGATCGCGCCAGCGCACGAGCGCCTCGGCCGCGACGACGAGCCCCGTCTCCGCCGAGCGGATCGGTTGATAATGGATCTCGAACTGCTCCCGCTCGAGCGCCGCGCGCAGGCGCGACTCGATCTCGAGGCGCTGGGATTGCGTGCGGTTCATCTCGGCGGAGTAGAACGAATAGCTGTTGCGCCCTCGGCCCTTCGCGAAGTACATCGCGGCGTCGGCGTTCCGGATCAGCGACTCGGCGTCGGCGCCGTCGTCGGGGAAGACGGCGATGCCGATCGAGGTCGCCATGAAGAGATCCTGGCCCGAGAGCGTGATCGGCTGCTCGAGGGTCGCGAGCAGGCGGTCCGCGACGAGCGCCGCGTCGATCGGCTGATGGATCTCGGAGAGCAGCACCGTGAACTCGTCGCCACCGAGCCGCGAGATCGAAGACGCGGGGCCCGGCGTCTCCTCGCTCGGGCGACCGAGGTGGTCGCTCACGCGCACGACCTTCGCGAAGCGCGAGGCCACCTCCGCGAGGAGCTTGTCGCCGACCTCGTGGCCGAGGGTGTCGTTGACCTTCTTGAAGCCGTCGAGGTCGAGGAACAACAGCGCCATGCGCCGCTCGCTGCGCGATGCGAGGGAGACGGCGGCGCGAAGGAGCTGATGGAAATGCTGGCGGTTCGGAAGTCCCGTCAGGTCGTCCCGATACGCGAATCGCCGAACGCGCTCCTCGGCGAGACGCTTCTCGACCGCCTGCCCCACGATCCCACCGAGGCGCTCGAGCAGCTCTCCCGTCGTCGCCGAGACGGAGCGACCGGGGTGATCGAAGAGCTCGAAGACACCGTAGAGCCGATTGCCGATCAGGACCGGGATCGTCGACGTCGACGCGACCCCGAGCGATCGCCACCAATGAAGCCCACGCGGATCGAACTCGACGACGCCCTGCGCGAGGGCTTCGTGGGTCTCGCTCCGTCCGACCTCGCCGCCCGCGGACGGCTCCGCTCGGGGCATCTCGCCGACGAGCTCCGGGGCGCAGTAGAGCAGGCCCGACGCGACGAGGCGATTGCCCTCCTCCGTCTCCGTCGAGCGCAGGAACTGCCCGAGCGGAAACTCCATCGTCTGGGCGATCAGCGCGAGCGCGGCCTCGAGGCCGTGGTCGATCGTCTCGCCGTCGTGGACGCTCGCCGAGACCTCGTAGACCAGCCGGACATGCCGTGCCTGGCGCCGGTTCTCGTCCTCGATCTCGATCCGATCCGAGATGTCGCGCAGGACGAGTACCCGGCTCTGGATCGCCCCCTGGACGTCGAAGAGCGCCGAGAGCCGCAGATCGTAGGTCCGCCGCTCCTCGGCGGATCCCACCGCGCGCGGCGAGTAGACCGTCTGCCCCTCGATCGCGCCGCGAAACAGCTCGACGAGATCCGGATGATTCGCGAGGACCTGGGCGATCGGCCTCAGATCGAGCGCATGGGCGGGGATCCCGAGAATGTCCCGGGCGGATTGATTGACCTCGACCAGCCGATCGTCGAGGTCGACGACGAGCACGCCGTCGCTCATGGCCTCGATCACGCTCCGATGCTGGACCCGGTCCTGGGCCAGCAGACCGAGGCGCGGCAGACCGAACGCGAGCGAGAGCGAGAGGCCGACGGCACACAGCCCCGGCACGAGCGAAGCGAAGGGCTCGATCGAGACGGCGACCGCGGCAGCCGAAAGCAGCCCGGATGCGAGAAAGGAGAGGCGCAGTCCTCGCAGCGCGGAGTCGAAGCTCTGCCAGCTGCGCCGCGGAAGACGATCGAGCAGATGAGCGGCCAGGAGCTGGGTCCCCGCGAGCCACGCCGCGCTCGCGAGCGGCTCCCGGAGCAGGCCGACGCCGACGGCGGGCAGCAGCAGCGCGGCTTCGCCGACCAGGGAAACGGCTCGGGGTGCGCACAGCGCGAGCAGCACGACGCGAAGCGCGGCCGCGCTCGCCGTGGCCTCGAGGAGGCCCCGCAGCACGACCGGGCCCTCGCCCTCCCCGATCTCGCCGACTCCGATCAGCCCGAGCAACGAGACGCTCGCGCTCAACCCTGCCAGCGCGACGAAGCCGCGGCCGATCGCCGTGGTGCGCACGCGCCAGGCCGTCTGCCCGAGCAGGAACGCGATCGCGGCCCATATCGGCAGAACGAGATCGAGCCAGATCCGGTCCGTGTGCATGCCCGAAGCACCCCCGGCGTCGCGCGAAGGCGCGGCACCATCGGGGTATCGACGGATCACGACCGCCGGGGGATCGGGTTGAAGCCGGAGCTTCGGCCCGAAGTTCACCCGATTCGCACGTGACCGGCGGAAGGCTCGGTGAATCGACTAACGCGCCGAAGCCGGCGGAGCGACGCGCGGATCGGCATGGATCGCGAAGCTCTGGGCGACCCCGCTTCCCCACTGATCCAGGACGCCGACCTCGACGTCGAAACGCCCGCGCTGACTCGTCCCCGGCCGCCATTCGACGACACCGGTCGCCGGGTCCACGCGCATGCCCTGCGGCCCCTTCAGGAGCTCGAAGCGGAGCTTCGCCCCCCGCACCGGACTCGACGCGTCGATCGCATAGCGGAAGAGGCCCCCTCGATCTCCGCCGTCGGCGTCGATCGGATCTCGGGCGGCGCACTCCGCTCGAGCACGATCGGCTCCGCGGGAATCGGGCGCCCGCTCTCGCCCGAGAGCCGGGCCCGCAGCTCGACCACGTCCCCCGGAGCGAACGCCGAGGTATCGAGCTCCTCGTCCTCACCGACGACCTGTCCGCCGACCCGCCACTCGAGCGACGCGACGTCGAAGCCGTCGCTCTCGTCGGTGGTCTCCACGACGGCCCGAAGGACCGAGCCCACGCCCTTCCCCTCCTCGGCGTCGATCACGACGAGCGCGATCTGCTTGGCGGCGTCGGCGAGCTTGAAGCGATGGCTGACCTCGACGCCCGCCTCGTCGCCTGCGACCGGCGTCGCCACGACCTCGACCGTCGTCCCGGGCTCGAGGCCCGACGTGTCGAGCTCGCGCCCATCACCCAGCACCCGTCCGCTTCCCGTCCGCCATTGATAGGCGATCTCGCCGCGCGCCCCCGTACCGGGCGCGAACCGCGCCTTCGCCGAGAGGCGCGCACCCGCGACGGGCCGCTTCGGTCGGATCTCGATCGCCTCGATCACCGGCGCCGCGGGCCCATCGCCCCCGCCCGCCGCGATCGCTTCGCCCGTGGTCTCGGACGGCGTCGCCACCATCGATGCGACGCGCGCATCCTTCCGCTCGTCGCCTCCGCAGGCCTGCACGAACGCCGCGAGCGTGATCGCGATCCCGACCTGACCCACTGCCCGGACCGACGTCCCCGAATTCACTCGCGACCCCATGGCACTCCCCCTCGCAAGACGGGGCCGGGGCGATCTGGTCGCCCCGGCCCATCCATCGCTCCGACCCGAACCGCCCGATCAATCCAGCTCGCGCCAGTAGAGCGTGCCGTGCTCCGAGTCGGCGTTGCCGCTGTCGATGTTGATCAGCTTGCCGTCCTGCTTCGAGATGATCAGGCGATTGCCGCCCTTTCCCGGCGCGATCGAGAGACGGGCATCCGTCGGCATGCCCTTGCCCATGTCCATCGATCGATCGATGCCGGCGATCGGGGACAGGGTGCTCGGCGGACCGAAGTAGCCCTGGCCGCACTTCGCCAGGAAGCCGTAGAGGGTCGACGTGCCCGACGGCTCGCACAGGTTCGAGAGGTCCGGCTTGAAGGTCGACACGAAGAAGAACGAGTTGAAGACCTCGCTGTTCGTCACGAACTTCTCGCCATCCGGCACGCTGAACGAGAAGCCCTTCGGCTGGACCGCCGGGCAGTCGTCCTCGTAGGGCGTCACGTCGCTCAGGCTCCCGCCCAGCGAGTAGTCCCGTCCGTCGATCACGGCGAGCGTCCCCAGATCCCAGATGTCCCGGTCCTTCACGACGTAGAACCGGTTCAACAGGTTGCAGCCGCGCAGCGTGCTCGAGCAGTTCAGGTCGTTCCGCTCCCCCGAGCCGAAGCCCAGATAGAGGATGCTGTTCACGATCGTGGCGCTCGGGGCGTAGTAGAAGCTCCGCGTGTGCACGCCCGACGCCGCCCGGGTCGTGTCGTCCGAGAAGAACTTCCGGAACGGCCAGTTCGGCTGGTACAGATTCGTCGAGCTCGGATCCGCCGTGCCCTTCGCGCGCACCACCCATTTCCAGACGTTGCCCCCGACGTCGCCGATGTAGATCAGGTCGGCAAAGCCGTCCTGGTCGTAGTCGAGCACACCCGGGCTCGACGGCATGGCATACAGCATGTCCGCCACGTCGCCGGTTCCATTGCCGAACTTCCGGACCGCGACCGGCAGGCCCGTCGCGATGTCGATCATCATCACGCCTCGGCCCTTCGTCGAGGACGCGCTGTAGAGCGCCGTGTTGTTCGGATCGCTCGTCGCGTCGTAGCCGAAGCCGACCACGGCCACCCACTTCTCGACGGTGTCGCCGTTCGTGTCCTCGAGCCGGACACGCGTGATCACGGGCTGGGACCAGGTCTGCCCGATGTAGGGCCGCCAGGTCGTATCGTTCTCGTTCGGGAACTCCCAGAGGTACTGCGGATAGCCGGACGACGCCGGGTCGGTCACGTCGAGGGCGAGGTAATGCTCTCCCCCCTCACGCAGGCCCGTGATCATCACGGTCTTCCACTCGTCCGCTTCCTTCGCGTCGGTGGGATCGGTGTCGTCGTCGATCCAGACGTCCGCGACCGCGGGAGAGCCGTCGACCGACTTGGTATGTCCGGCGGCATCCTTCTTCGCGAGGTTCGCGATCTTCGTCCGCGCGCCCCAGGGCATGAATCCGAAGACCTCTTCCCCGGTCCCCACGTCGTAGTGGGCCGGCGCCGGCAGGGTCTGCCACTCGCCGGCGAGGAAGCCGTGGAAGAAGCCGTCGTTCGCGCCCGCCATGATGATGCGATCGCGGTGGACCAGGTCCGCGTCCGCCGCGAACTGGGTATAGGAAACCTCCGGGATGTACGAGTTCGGCGATCCGACGACCACCGGATTCGAGTGGAAGATGTCGCCCAATCGATCCGCCTGGGTCTGCCCGTCGACGACCTGGGTGCAGTCCACGCAGCCGTTGAAGTCGTTCCCGCCGCCAGCGCTCATGCCGGTTCCCCAGCGGCAGCCCGCGATGAACGACACGATGGCCTCGTCGAGGTCTGCCGCGGTCGTCACGGTCCCCGCCGGCGGATAGAGCGAGGTCGTGCCCAGCGTCCCGAGGTCCGTCGCCTCGACCGCATGCGTGAAGTCGACGACGCTCTGGTTCGAGCCGCTCGTCAACGAGATCTTCAGATTGCGCGCATTCGCGCCCGGCATCTCCTTCGACGCGTTCCAGTAGGGCGGCGCGGTGGCCTCGCTCTTGAACGTGCCGCCGACGCAGGCGGGCGGATCGGTCAGGTTCTCGAGCGCGCAATTTCCGTTGCTGTCCAGGATCTCGCCCCCGGCCGTGATCTTGTAGCTGCGCAGCAGGCCCGGCCAGAAGGGCCGCGTGCTGGTCGGCTGGAAGAGCGTCGTATAGAGCTGCCCGCCATCCGCCGTCCGTGCCGCCGGCACCGTCGCCGCGGAGAAGCCCTGGGACTTCGAGATGATGTCCTGCAGGGAGTCGACCAGCGCGTTGGTCAGCGCCTCGGCCTGATTGCCCGTGAAGAAGAGGCCATTGCCGTTGTCGGCCGCCTTGCGGAGCAGCGTGTTCGCCGGCTCGCCGGTCGTGAAGCCGACGGTGTAGAGATCGACGAGCTGCGTGCCGGCGAAATCCGGACGACAGTCCCGCGTCTGCATGAAGAGCGCGATGTCGTCGAGGAAGCCCGCTCCCGTGGAGTCGCCCCAGGGCGGACTGCCGACCTCGGGCGTGCCGTCCGTTCCGATATCGAGGTCGCCGACGGCGTCCGGAGCGAAGTCCCCCACGAGGTTCGAGAAGTTCGTATATCCCTGCGTCTCGGAGCCGGACGTGGAGAAGTTGTCGCTCGTCGGCTCGCCGTCCGTCACCATGATGATGAAGTGCCGCTGACAGGCCTGCGTGACGGGATCGCCGGCGATCTGGGAGGTCGTCGTCGTATAGCTCCCGTCGGACATCTTGTAGGCATAGGCCGGGAACTTCGTCGTACCGTTCTGACCGACCGGAAGATTCGTCGTGTTCCTCGACATGAAGAACGTGTAGAGCTTGAAGAGGGTCTCGCCCAGCGGCGTCGCGGTCTCGGCGTCGAGCACGTTGATCGCCGAGGCGAGAGCCGTTCGGTTGTTGCTGTAGGCATCGATCTTCGCGGCGACGAAACCGCCATGCGAGCTCGCCTGGAACTTCCCGAGACCGAATCGGATCCGGTCTTCGTAGACCCCGCAATCACCGAGGTACGCGGGACAGTCGCTGTTGGTCTGGTAGATCACGTCCCGGGCGATGTCCCGAGCCGCCGTGATCCGGGAGATCTGGTACTTGGCGAAGGTATCCCCGGTGATGTAGCTCGTGCCATTCGCAGCCTGATCGATCTCGGCGAGGATATCGGTGGGCGTAAACTGGGCACCCGCAGGACCGACGAGGGTGCTGCTGGCGGTATCGAGGCTGTAGAGCCACTCGGCGTACTCCGAGTAGTAGAACGTCCGATTGCTGAAGTCCTCGTTGATCCCGTCGGTGTAGAGCTTTCGATCCCGACCACAGAATCGGCGGGTGATGTAGCCGTTCTTCGCGTGATCCGTCGTGCTCGCGGTCGCCGTCCAACCCGAGTCGGACGAATGCACCTCGAAGCGACACCCCGACGACGCGCAGACGCGCCGAGTCGGGCGCCCCAGCTCATCGTTCTGCGTGATGGTCGACGATCCCGTCGTCGGCATGATGTCGCAGGTATAGGTGAACGTCGCGGGCGAGAACGACGGATGCTCCATGATCGCGTTCATGGAGCCCGAGTTGTCGATCATGAGGAGGACGTTCGGCGGCACCTGCGCCGAGAAGATGTCCTCGTCGCCCGCGAGAGCGGGCATGGCGCCAGCCAAAGCGATCGCGAGGCCCGCGAGAGAGGTCCAGACGATTCGCCGTTCACTTCGTTCCATGTTCTCGTCCTCCGAGACCGCGTCCGTCGACGCGCTCCTGCTCCGGAATCGATTCTTGCCGCTCCGCGCACGCGGCGTACGCGGGCCGGCGCTTCAGTACCCGACCGCGAGCAGCCGGGTCGCGACGACCTCGAGCCGCTTCTGATCCCCCGACGGCGACTCGCCGACGACGTTGATCTGCCACTTCGTGTGGTTGTACTTCGCGCCGCCGAGGGTCATGTTGCAGCCCTCGGTGCACTGCTTTCCCTCGCCGACGTACGCGATCGGCGCGGGCGCAGGCGGGTTCGGGTCGGCGTAGAAGCGCGGCTGCGTACCCGTCACGAACTCGGCGTTGTCCGAGATCGCCTGGGGATTCGCCTGATTCGGAAAGTCCGCGGGGTAGCTCGGCACCTGGCTGCGCTCGCCCATCTGACGAACGACGTTGCGCGCCTCGGCGATCGCCGCCTCCGCGGCGTAGAACGCCATCGCTTCCTGGTTCTGGAACCCGGCGACCACGCCGTCCGAGGCGGCCGTCTGCATCGTCGACAGGGCGAGCGCCGAGACCGTGATCAGCAGCAGGATCGTGAGCATGAGGGCCATGCCCGCCTGGCGCGGGCGGGCGGGTCGAGCGACCCCGAGGACGCGCGTGGGCTTTTCCATGTTCAGATGCTCCCCGTATTGCCGACGTTGCGCGGCCGGACCGAGCCGACCACGACGCGGCGTCGGAATCCATCGTTGCCCCCCGGCGAGGTCCGATTCTCGAACGTCACGAACGAGCCCTGCGAGAACTCGTTGTCCGTGGCGCGCGTACGCACGACGATCGAGAAGCGGACTTCCTTGAGCGTGCTGTTGTCCCAGCTCGCCGGGCTGTAGGCATTGCCGGTCTTGGTTCCCGGCTCCTCGGCCGTGGCGGAGTCGACGACGCCGTCGTCGTCCACGTCGAAGTAGTAGGAGACCTGGAAGTCGTCGACGCCCTGGGCCAGGAGATCCCCGTTGCGCATGAGGCGACCGATCCCTCCGGTCGTATCGACGGAATATCGGGCAGCCGGAACGAGCACCACGACTTCGTCGGCGTCGTTGGTCGCATTGTGCGCGGCGAGCGCACCGGCCATCGGGACGATCGTGATCTGGGTCGAAGAGGCCGCCGTCACCAGACCGCAGACCGCGCCGCGATGGGGATTGGCGAGATCCGCGGCGATGAACCCCCCGCCGACGCGAAAATCCGCCTCGGGAGTGCCGTTGTTGTCGTTGTCGTAGAAGTAGCTTCCGTCGCCGTCGAGATCGGTCGTGGTCGAGTCGAGCGTCAAGGTGACGGCGGTCGATGCGGACGGGTTCGACGCGTTGATCGTCGGATTGCTCCAGGTCGAGCCGTCGTGAGTCGGGCGCCCATGTCCCCGGCACGTGCGTCGTCGGGGACGATCGGCTCGGTCTCGGAGACGAAGAGCTCGTCGCTCGCGGTCGTCAGATCCCGACCGCAGACGGACGCGGCGTCGGGCACCATGTAGCCGGCCATGCGGACCTCGCGCTCCATCAGGGAGGCGATCGCACGGACGTTGTTCTGGACCTCGACGACGCTCTCGGTCACGATCGAAGTCCGATGCTGACGCGTCAGGCTCTCGAAGACCCCGACCACGACGATCGCGAGGATCGAGATGCTGATCATGAGCTCGAGCAGGGTGAAGCCGGCCCGGGGTCGACGAGCGACGCGGGCGATCACGCCACCCTTCGCGTGGCCGGGGGCGACGGAGATCGGATGGCGGCTCATTCGTCCACCTCCTTGAGACGGGCGCTCGCGAGCACGACCGACCGGTTCTGGCGCTTCTCGTCGGCCCAGGCGACCCGGACCTCGATCGCCTTCACCGTCGTGTCGGCAGCGGTCGCTTCGTTGTCGGTGATGCGCTCCGAGACCGAGTAGGCGGTCTGATCCGAGCCCGCGACCGGCGTCGCTGCGCCCCAGTTTCCGCCCGAATCGACCAGGACGGCCGCATCCCAGTCGAGGCGCGAGAGCTCTTCGACCCGATTGCGGGCGATCGCGCTCGCCGTCGAGAGATGCTGCCCCCCACTGCTCTCCGTGATCGCCCGGACCTGCAGCGCCGCGACGCCGAGCAGGCCGAAGGCGAGCACGACGAGCGAGACCATGATCTCGACGAGCGTCATGCCCTTGCGTCGGCGATCGCGCGCCGCTTCGCGTTCGAGGATGAATGCACTCATGACGTCCACGCTCCCGCCGCGGGATTCCAGACGTGGACACGCACGCCGCCGAGGGGCGCGAGGGTGACCGCGTAGTCCCGATTGTCGGTCCAGAGATAGATGGTTCCGCCGCCCGTACCGAGGCGACCCGCGGTGCAGGCGTTGTCGATCGCGACCGGCACGCCGTCGGGTCGGAACTGGACCCAGGTGACCTGGGTCGTGCCGTTCGGCGCGAAGAAGCTCGAGCCGGCGCTCGGGATCGAGGCCACGTTCGCGTCGTCGGGCGCCTGCTCGGTCGCCGGGGCGCTGTTGTGTCCCCAGCCGACACCATTCTGCGCTTCGAAGACGATCGTCTCCTCGCCCGCGTCGATCTCGCAGTTCTGGTCCGTCGAGCCCGGGCGGCCGTCGTTCAGCACGAGGATCGGCATCGCGCGGCCGTCGGCCGAGGTCAGCGCGTGGCCGGCGGTGTCCCCGGCGCCGCCGATCGCGAAGAAGACGACGTGGTTGTTGCCGGTCCGGATCGCCTGCGCGCGGGCGAAGTTGAACGCGTCGGCGACGGATTTCGCGGCCGCCCGGCCGTTGGCGTTCTCGAGGTAGCTCGTGACGTTCGGGAGGGTCATCGCCGTGACGACGCCGATGATCGCGAGGGCGATGGCGACCTCGATCAGGGTGAAGCCGCCGCTGCGCCGAGCCAGGGCGGCGGGCTTCGCGCAGCGCGCGCGCGTCGTCCTCCCGGGTCGTGCGTCTCGTTCGAACATCGATCCACCTTCCGACCGGAGCGGGGCTCCGGCGCTGCTTCCCGCCTGCTGCATCGCCGCGCGAGAGCCGTGTTGCACGCGCTGCGGCGACCTTCGTCGCTCGGGAGATCGCAAGCGCCATGCCATCGGAGATCGTTTCGGCAAACCTCGGATCCGATTGAGCATTTCGCGCACGCGGTCGAAGGACGGCCCGACCGTGCCACCGCAGATTCCTGCGCACCCCGCAGCCGTCTGCGGACTTCGGGGGTCGCGCCGCAGGCGAGCGCGCTGGTTGCCAGTGTCGGGGCCGTGGGCTACTGGACCGGAGAACCACCGACGGTGGAGGGTGTGCCCGAGCGGTCGATTCGATGGGGAAGCCCAGGCGAATGGACCGAGCGGGTCTGGAGCGGATCGAAGCGCTCGAGCAAACGATGGGAAAGTTCTGCGCAGGTCGATCCGACCCGAGCAGACCAGAGCCCACGAGCCCGAGGCGGGATCCCTTCCAGCGGGAAGCCGGTGTGAATCCGGCGCGAGCCCGTCGCTGTAACCGGGGACGAACTGCGCATCGAGCCACTGGCCCCTCGAAGGGGGCCGGGAAGGCGCGCAGGATCGGATGATCCGGGAGCCAGAAGACCGGCCCTCCAGCGGCGCTACGACTCTCGGGAGCAGAGGGCGTAGGGCTCGACGGCAAGCGTTCCGTTCCGACGGGCGGGATTCGATCCCGAGCGGAGCGGCGACGGCTGCCCTTCGACCCGACCCTCCCCTGTGTTCCGTTCGGAACTCCGAGAGCCGCCGCCGCAATCGTCCTCGACGGACTCGACCTCTCGAGGTCGGGTCAGGGCGCCCGGAGACGGCGCCCGAGAGGAACCGATGCACGCGCGAGCCCTGCTCCGGGCCCTGTTCGCCCTGCTCTTCCCTCCCTTCGCCGCCTCGCCCCCCGCTGCCGCCGGTCCCTACACCGACCCGGGTCACCTGCCGCTCGAGATGGTCGCCTGGGCGAGCTCTGTCGTCGCCCTCGAGCGCGGCCCGATCGACGCCGCGAATCCCGCCGCCGGGACGGCGAGCTTCGGCGTCCCGCAGGATGCCCTCGGCGAGGCGAGCGCCAACTCGCTCGACGTCTTGTCCCTCGGCGATGGCGGCTCGATCACGCTCTACTTCGAGGCTCCGATCCACAACGGCCCCGGCGACGATCTCGCGGTCTACGAGAACGGCTTCGCGACGATCGGGGGACTCTTCGCCGAGCTCGCGTTCGTCGAGGTCGCGAGCAACGGAAGCGACTTCGCGGCCTTCGCAGCGACTGCGCTCCCGGGCACGCCCGTCGCCTCCTTCGACACCCTCGATCCGACCGACTACCACGGTCTGGCCGGGCGCCACCCGATCGGCACCGGAACCGGCTTCGACCTCGGCGAGCTCGCCGGCGACTCGCTGGTCGAGGAAGGCCTCGTCGATCTCCAGCAGATCCACTACGTGCGGATCACCGACGTCGTCGGCGACGGCTCGCGCATCGACTCCGCGGCGCGTCCGATCTTCGACCCGTACCCGACCGCATTCGCCGCGGGCGGCTTCGACCTCGAGGCCGTCGGCGCCCGCTTCGTGCCCGAGCCCGCCCTCGCCCTCGGCCTGCTCGCCGGCGTCGCGCTCGTCGCGTCGCTGTTCCGGAGCGGAAGGAGACGGGCGCTCCCGGTCTCGCTCACGGTCGCCGCAAGCTCGCTCCTCGTCGCGGTGGGCCTCCCCTCCCGCGCCGATGCCCTCACGGCGACCTTCGACGATCTCGGCCTCGCGGCGAACGCCTACCTGAATGGCGCGACCCTCGCCGGCGGATTCGAGAGCGGTGGGGTCTTCTTCGAGAATCAGTACGACTCGAGCTTCGACGTCTTCAGCGGCTTCGCCGCCTCGACCACGACCGACACGACGACGCCGGGCTTCGGCAACCAGTTCAGCAACATCACCGGCGCGGGGGCCGGCGGCAGCGCGGGCTTCGGCATCGGCTTCTTCGACGGGCGGATCGCCCTGCCCTCGAGCCAGACCGTCCTCGGCGCCTGGTTCACGAACACGACCTACGCGGCCCTCGCGATGCGCGACGGCGACTTCTTCTCGAAGCGCTTCGGCGGACCGACCGGAACGGACCCCGACTACTTCCGACTCGTGATCGAGGGCTTCGACGATCAGGGGGGCTCGACGGGCACGGCGAGCCTGCTGCTCGCCGACTTCCGCTCCGCCGACTCCGCAGCCGACTACATCCTCGATGAATGGGTCTTCCTCGATCTCTCGGGGCTCGGCGCGGTGCGCGCGCTGCGCTTCGGCTTCGAGTCGAGCGACGTCGGCGCCTTCGGGATCAACACGCCGACCTACTTCGCGATCGACGAGCTCTCGACCATCCCCGAGCCGGGCGTCGCGCTCCTCCTCGGGCTCGGGCTCGGCGTCCTCGCCCGTCGTCCTTCTGGCTTGCGCTAGGCCGGCCTTGGGCGCCGCGGGGCTCGTCCTCGATCGGTTGGCGCAATCGCGCCCGAGCCGCCGGGCTCGCGCCGCGCTCGTCCCCCTGCTCGTGGTCTGCCTCGCCCTCGAGGCGGTCCCTGGTCGGGCGGACGAGCGCGAGCGAGACCCCTTTGCCGGGGTCGAGGAGATCACGGCCTGGGGTGTCCAGACGGGATTCGTCCCGACTCTCGAAGGGGCGAACACGAGCCGGATCGACCTCGAGGACTTCGTGGCCGAGAACAAGAGCCTGGCCGACGCCCTGTCGGAGGCCGGCGGCGTCAGCGTGCGGCGCTTCGGCGGCGTCGCCGATCGCGCGGAGCTCTCGATCCGCGGCGCGACGCCGAGCCAGTCGGTCGTCACGATCGACGGCATCCGCGCGAATAGCGTGCTCACCGGCGGCCTCGACCTCTCGCAGTCCTGTACGCCGCTGCTCGAGAGCGTTGAGATCACGCGGGGCGCCGGTGCTCTCAGCGAGGGGAGCGGGGCCATCGGTGGGGTGGTGAACCTCGTGACGCGCACCGGCGCGGGCGAGCCCCGGACCGAAGGCCATTTCTCGGGGGGGGCCTTCGACACCTGGTCGGGATCGCTCCTCCACGCGGGGGCCTGGAAGGATCTCGAGTACGCGGCGGGCTATTGCGGCTTGTCGACCGAGGGCGACTTCCGATTCGCGCGACCGGTCCTGAAGAGCGACGGCGTCATCACGCGCTTCCAGCCCGATACGGCGACCCGCATCAACAACGAGCGCGTCCTCCACAACGCGAACCTGTCGATCGGTCGCGCGCTCGGCCGGGGAAGGCTCCGCGTGATGGACGTCGCGTCGTATTCGTCGGGGGGAGAGCCGGGCCTCGACTCGGGCGACGGCCCGACCGCGGGACAGCTCCGACGCGCCCACAGCCGCAACCTGAGCAATCTCGTCCAGGCGCGCTGGGACGGTCCCTCGCCGACCGGTCTCGGAGACGACTTCTCCGTCGCCCTCTTCAATCGCTTCCAGCGCGCGCGATTCATCAGCCCGGAGCTCGGACTGACCGAATCCATCGACCTCGATACCCGTCTCTCGACGACCGGACTGCGCACCCGCGACCGCTGGCAGCATGGCCTGCTCGGCCGCGAGCTCGCGACGAACCTCGGCTTCGATCTCTCGGGCGACGCGATCCGCTCGAACGATCGCAACGGACGCGACCGCTTCAACCTCGGCGGCTTTCTCGGCGAGGAGATCCCGCTCGTGCCGGAGCGGCTCGTGCTGATGGGCGGAGCGCGACTCGACTGGACCGGCGACTTCGATCCGAAGCTGCTCCCCGACGTCGCCCTCGTCGCGACGCCCGCCCGTTGGCTCCGGCTCAAGGCCCAATACGCGGGCTCCTATCGCGCTCCCACTTTCGACGAGCTCTACCACCCGGATCGGGGCTTCATTCGCGGCAATCCGGCGCTGCGCCCCGAGGAGGCCTGGAGCGTGAACGGCGGGGTCGAGCTCTCGCTCGAGAAGCTCGGCCCCTTCTCCGCCCTCCGCCTCGAGCTCGCCGGGTTCCACCGCGACATCGACGAGTCGATCACCTGGATCCTGATCAGCCCGAGGACGATCGCGCCGGTCAACACCGGTCCGGCCCGGACGACCGGCTTCGAGCTCGGCTTCTCGATCGACCTGACCCGCCTGCTCCGCTTCTCGCTGAACCATACGTTCATCGACTCGGAGCGGCGCAGCACCGGCGAGAAGCTCCCCGGTCAGGCGCCGAACGACACCTTCGCGCGCCTGCGCGTCGGCCCCGAGGATCAATGGAAGCTCGTCGGCGAGCTGCATCGGGTCGACGCGATTCCCGTCAGCGAGGGCGGCAGCCGGGAGCTGCCGGCGAGACTCGTGTCGAATCTGTCGGCGTCCGTCAATCTCGCGAAGCTGCGCTTTCGTCCGTTCGCGCGGCCGCGCGCCTTCTGGCTCTTCTTCGAGCTCAACAACCTGACCGACGAAGCGGTGCGCGACTCGATCTCGTTTCCGCAGCCCGGTCGGTACGCGACGGCGGGGTTCGATTTCCGATGGTAGTTCAATCGACGCGACGCCCCCCTTCTACGCGACGACGAGCGCGGTCCGCTGACTGGTCCGCAGTCGCGCTCGTCGCATTCTCGTCGGCCCTCTCGGGTTGCGAAGGCCAGGGGGGATCGGACGGACTCGTGGTGCGCGCCGACGTCATCGTCGAAGGCTGCACGCCCCTGGCTTCCGTGGAGGCGTTCCCGCCGGGTCTCGCAGTCCTCCCGAACGACAGGCGCCTCGCGGTGATGTCGCAGTCCGGACCGAACGGTTTCGTGGTCTTCGACGTTTTCGGAACGAGGCCGCGCCTGCTCTCCACCCACACGCTCGGCGTCGACAGCGACGGCGACCTCCGCGACGACGCTGCGACGCTGCTCGCCGTTCGCGGAGCAGCCCTCTATCCGGTCATGGGAGAGATCCAGGCGCTCGACGATGACCTGGCGCTCGCGAGCACGAGCAACTACGAACAAGTCCTCGCGTTCGATCCCACGACGGGAGGACCGATCCCCGTCACCCTGAGCCTGCCCGCGGCGCTCCCAGACATCGGGCTCCCGCTCTTTCCGGAACCCGGAGCTCAGGCCACGCGCACGGGGATCTCGACCCTCGCGTGCGTATTTCCGACCGACGCCTTCGACTCCATGGGGAGACCGATCGCTCCGGAGCCGCGGTGCGATGCCACGCGCGCCTCCTTCCTGACGAATCTGACCGCAGGCAAGGCGCGAGCCGGCGGACGCCTCTTCGTCGCGACTTCCAATCTCCCGGGAGGCGTTCGATTCCTGCCGGGCACGGTGCTGGTCTTCGATTGGCTGGAACATGCGGGGGCAATCGAAGTCCGACCCTCGCCGACGACCCCCGTCCTCTTCACGAGCGGATTCAATCCGACGGGCGTCGCGAGCTTCCGGACCGCGGGCGGGCGCGAGCTCGTGCTGGTGACGATCACGGGGGCGATCGGAGGGGGGGTCGGTCCGAGCAACGTCCTCACCGAGGCCTTCGTCGACGTGATCGACCCGTCCGTTCCACGCATCGTCGCCACGATTCCCCTCGACTTCGCAGGCCCGTCGTTCGACGCTCCGGCGATCGACCCGACCGGTCGCATCGCCTGGCTCGGCGCGTCGTCGAGCCGGCAGCTCTACGCGATCGATCTGCGGGTCCTCGACGACCCCCGGCTCTACGAGGCGGGGCAGGATCCCGTCCGACTCGACGGGCAATCGATCGGCGGTCTCGACGCGCGGATCTTCACCGGCGATCGGCCGCTCGTGCTCCCCCCACGCTCCGACGGACGAGCTGCGATCGACTGCGAAGGCTTGACGGATGTCACGATCAACGCCGCCGGAACGGAGGTCTTCGCGTCCGACTTCTGCGACGGCACGATCACGCGGGTCGCCCTCGATCTCGATGGTTCGACGGACGCGCCCTATCCCGGCGAGCGTTTTCGCGTGATCGCCCAACAGAACAGCTTCGCGCCGAACGACGCCGTCGGTGAGCTGCGATCGCCGGGAACGCTCGTCGTCCGCCCCGGCATCCCGGGCGTCGACTACACGTCTCCCGACGTGCTGGTCGCCCTGGGTCAGCCCGACCCACAGCTCTGCGGAGTCCGCGTCGAGTCGCGCTGAATCGAATGCGAAACCCTGCATTGGATTCCGCCCCGGCTCGATCGCCCTCCTTCAGACGTTCTCGACTGCGGGCCGGGAAGAGCCGCGCGCGTGGTAGCAGACGAGGCCCGCCGCGACGGCGACGTTCAGCGACTCGACGCCGCGCGCCATCGGGATCGAGAGCCGCCGGTCGAGCAGGGCCGCGACGTCGGGAGAGAGCCCCTGCGACTCGCTGCCGAGGACGTAGACCGCGCGGTGGGCGGGCGGTGTCTCGAAGAGCGAAGCGTCGGCGCCGGCATCGAGCCCCGAGACCTCGAAGCCGGCCCCCTGAAGCCGGCTCAACCCCGCCGCGAGGGTGTCGCAGCAGGCGATCGGACACTCGAAGATCGCGCCGGCCGCGGCCCGCACGACGAGCCCGTTGATCCAGGGCGCGCCGACCATGGGCCAGAGGAGCCCGTCGAAGCCGGCGGCGACGACGGAGCGCACGACCATTCCGACGTTCTGCGAGTTCGTGACGCCGTCGAGGGCGAGCACCCGCATCGGCCGTCGCGCGGCGCGTCCCTTCGTCGCATCGATCAGGGCATCGAGCTCCATCACGCGCAGCAGGCGGACACGGGCCGCGATGCCCTGGTCGTGGCGCGGCGCGCCGGTGACCGCGTCCATCGCGACGCGCGAGAGCTCTTCGAAGGGGACGGCCCGGGCGAGGCAGAGCTTGCGCAGCGCGTCGCGCTCGGGGCCCGGCCGGCTCCGCACGATCTCGACCCGGGCGACCTCGGCCCACTCGGAGGCGAGGGCCGCCTCGACCGGATGGCGTCCGAAGACGACGATCTCGTTGGTTCCCCGGCGCAGTCCCGGCTTCGATGGGCTCTTCGTCATGCCGGAAGCATCCGCGATCCGGAGCTCGACTTCACCCCTCGAGCGCGACTCGAAGAGGTCGATCGAGCCGTTCGCCTTCAGCCCTCGCGGACGACTTCGAGCCAGACCTCGAGCGTCGAGCGCAGCTCGGCCCGGCCGACCGGCTTGCGCAGCACGCGCACCCCGCGATCCGTCGCCTCGACCGGCACGTGCCCAGCCTCGGCGAGGGCGAGCACCGGCGGCCCCGTGACGCCCCCGCGCAACGCCTCGGCGAAAGCGTCCGGCGAGGGGCTCGGCCAGGGCATCGCTGCGACCACGAGATCGATCGAGACCGAAGCGCGTCGCACCTGCTCGGCGACCCGCTCGGGCGAGGCCGCGATCTCGACCGCATAGCCCTGCTCCGTCAGCACCTCGCAGACGAGCTGACGGACCTCGGGATCCGGCTCGAAGACCGCCGCGCGGCCCACGGGCTCGGGCATCGCGGCCTCGCCCGTCGCCCGCGCCGCCACCTCGACGGCGAGCGCCGGCAGGAAGACGCGCACCGTCGAGCCCTGCCCGACGCGGCTCTCGATCGCGATCCCGCCGCCGCTCTGGCGCACGATGCCGTAGGCCATGGCGAGCCCGAGCCCCGTCCCCTGGCCGACGGGCTTCGTCGTGAAGAAGGGCTCGAAGACGCGTCGCAGGGTCTCGGGATTCATGCCACAACCGGTGTCCGCGACCGAGAGCACGACGTATTCGCGCCGCGCATCGAGGCCCTCGAGCGCGGCCTCCCCCGCCGTGAGCCGCCGGCGCTCCGCGGCCATCCGGATCAGCCCGCCCGCGGCCATGGCGTCGCGAGCGTTGACGAGCAGATTGACGAGAACCTGTTGGATCTGGACCTGGTCCACCGCGAACTCGCCGAGCGCGGGCCCGAGCTCCGTCTCGAGCCGGAAGCTCCCGGGGAGCAGCGGCTTCACGAGGCCCTCGACGCCACGCACGAGCTCGGCGACCGCGACCGGCACGACCTCGACCGGGCTGCGGCGAGAGAAAGCGAGCAGCGAGCGCGTCAGCTTGGCGCAGTGGTCCGCCGAGCGTTCGAGATCCTCGATCGCCGCGAGCACGTCGCCGTCGGCCTCGACCTCCTGCCGCAGGAAGCGCGCGTTGCCGAGCATGACCGCCAGATGATTGTTGAAGTCGTGGGCGATGCCGCCGGCGAGGGTGCCGACGGCCTCCATCTTCTGGGCCTGAAGCAGCTGCGACTGACTGTCGCGCAGGTCTTCGACCGCCCGGCGCCGGCGCAGACAGGAGTAGAAGATCTCGCCGACGAGTCGAAGCAGCATGATGGTCTCTTCCGACCAGCCCGTCTCGCGCTCGTAGTTCTCGAAGCCGAGGAAGCCGACGAATCGACCGCCCGACATGATCGGAATCCCGAGCATCGCCCGCACGCCGCGCTCCTCGAGGTCCCGGCGCTCGGCGACCGCGCTCGCCGGCAGCGAGTCGACGCTCGGCACGTGGTAGATCTGGCCCGCCTGGATCAACGCGGTCGAGTACGGGAAAGCTGGCGATCGCCTGCTCCGGCGGCTGTGGCACCCGGGCCGCCGCGGGATCCGCCACCAGTCGAAGTACTTCGGCCCCGCCTTCCCGGTGGCGAAGGAATAGAGCCAGATGTGTTGCGCCTCGGCGAGACCGGCCACGACCGCGAGCTTGGTCTCGATGCCGCCGTCGGTGGCGTCGACGTCGAGGTCGATGAAATAACGGGAGAGCTCGGCGACCCGGGCCTCGAGCTCGATCTGCCGTTCGAGCGCCAGGCGGGCCTGCTCGCGTTCGGTGACGTCGCGGGTCGTGACGACCACACGCGGGCGGGCATCCGGGCCCTCGAATTCGCGGGCGGTCGACTCGACGGTCAGCGAATGGCCCGTGCGGGTCCGCAGGCGGTAGACGAGCGCGCCCCGGCGCCGCGCGTGGGCGCCCGGGCGGATCAGCTGGGCCACCCGGCGCCGATCGTCGAGCTCGACGCGGGCGAGCAGCTCCGAGCCGATCAGATCGCCCGGCTCGGCATTGCAGAGCGCGGCAAAGCTCGGGCTCGCGTAGAGGATGCGCCCGTCGTCTCCGATCTCGCAGATCCCGTCCCGGCTGTGATCCGCCAGCGCGCGGAAGCGCCGTCTCTCGCGGATCTGGCGCTCGCGTCCTGACCCTGGGGCAGCGCCGAGCGATCAGCTCCGCGTGGCGCGCGAGCAGGCGCTGGGCTCGCTGCCGGACGCGTCCGCCAGAAGGCCACGAGCTCGAGGGCCGCGCGGCGCAGGGATCCCGCAGCAGGCGGCAGCGTCATCGCCCCGCCGGGTCGGATCGGGCGGGCTCTCCGGATCGACGATCGCGGCCCGCTCGGCACCGAATAGCAGCGCGATCCGGTCGAGGCCCGCGGCGAGGGCTTCCGCGAGGCCGGCGTCCGCCCAGCGTGCCAGCTCGCAGGCGAGGCTCGCGATCGCGCGCTCCTCGGCGAGCGCCGTGCGCAGGCGCATCTCCTCGCCGACCCGGGCCGTCACGTCCGAAAAGTGCAGCTCGAGCAGGACCGCTTCGTCGTCGCGGAGGCCGTCGCCCGAGCGGACGGGGCTGGCGTCGATCTCGACCCAACGCGAGGCACCGGTGGCCCGGATCTCTGCGACGACGAGGGCACCCGCCGAGCCCTCGACGATGCCGCGCAGGACCTCGGCGATCGTCTCTCCCTCGACGAAGGGCGCCGATGCGGGAAAGGGCTTGCCGACGAGCTGCGCGACCGGAACCCCGATCAGGGATTCCACGTCGGTCCCGCCGCCGGCGATGCAGCCGAGCATCGGATCGAGTCGGAGCCAGGCTTCGGCGCGGGTGCTGCGCGGCCTCTTCGAGCGTCGCTTGCGACTCATCCGGCTAGACCCGCCACACGAAGCGCAGGCGGCCGTCGAAGCGCTTCGCATTCATCCGCAGACAGACGAAATCGAGCAGCACCGGCGGAAATCGCGGCTCCGCCTGCAGCGTCTTCTTGAGCACCTCCGCCAGATCGCGCGAGAGCTCGCAGAGCGGCCGGCGCGGATCCTGCGGATCGTCTTCGTCCCAGAGCACCAGGGCGAGTTCGAAGGCCGGCGCCGGCCCGAGCAGGCCGCGGTAGATCTCGCGGTCGAGCAGGTCGAAGCGGCGCGGGCGGGTCAGCTCGATGAGGCTCGCGAGCGATCGGAGCAGGATCGGATAGGCGCTGTCCGTGTCCCGCGCGGCGGTGAAGCCGAGGACCGGGACGGGCCTCGCCTCGCAGGTCACGGCGGCGTAGTCGATCGCGTGGCCGGCCGTCCGTCCTGGGGTCGCGGGCGGCGGATTCGGTCCGCCCGGCCGGAAGGCGACGCCGGTGGCGAGGCAAGTGAACGAGCAGCGATCGCCGCGGACGAAGAGCTCACGCGACGGATAGAAGAAGGCGCCTTCGGTCGGCTCGACCGGATCGCGCGCGAGCACGACGCGATCCCGATCGGGTCCCGCGCTCCGGATCTGCTCGATGCTGCGCAGGAGCTCGTCCACCACCAGCTCGGGCGACTGGAGCAGGTCGACGCACTCGTTCATCTGCGCCGCGAGCGGCAGCGCCCGCGAGCGGATCTCGAGCTCGCGCAGCGCCATCGCCGACATCGTATTCGCTGCCATGATCGCTCCGGCCCCACGGGTGGGGACTCGCGGGCGTCATCGGCCGGCCTGTCGTGGAGGCTGAGGTCGTGGGCGGTGGAATCGCCCGGGCCCCGCGCTTTTTCGCGGATCAGGCGGCCGCGGGGGCCAGCTGCCGGATGGCGGTGCGCAGGTCGTCGGCATGCAGGAGGGCCAGGACGGGGGTCGTGACCCCGGCTTCGCGATAGCGCTCGACGTGCTCGCGACAGGCCCCGGGCGAGCCGTGGATCACGAGCGCGTCGACGACCTCGTCGGGAATCGCCTCGACGGCGGCCTTGCGATCCCCCGCGTTCCAGAGCGCCGAGACCTTCGCGACGACGTCGCCCCGCCCGAGCCACTCGTGATAGGCGGCATACACGGGCACCGTCAGATAGGCCGCCGCCGCGCGCCGCCCGATCGCCCGGGCGAGCGCGCGGTCGGCCGAGGGGATCACGAAGAGACGCGCCACGATCTGCTTGTCGGGTCCCCCGGCATGCACGATGGGCGCGACCCGCTTCACGTCTTCTGCCGAGAGCCAGTTCAGGATCGCGCCGTCGCCCTCGCGACCCGCGAGGCGCAGCATGCCCTCCCGCAGCGCCGCGACGAGGATCGGGGGCTGCTGCGCGAGGGGCGCCATCTGCAGGCGGAAGCCCTGGACCGCGAAGCTCGCAGCGCGCTCGTCGATCTTCTCGCCGGCGAGTGCGCGGCGCAGGAAGCGCAGCGTGTCCCGGACGCGCGCGTAGGGCGCCTCGAAGGGAATTGCGTTCCAGCGCTCGACGATCACGTTCGACGACGCACCGAGCCCCATCGTGAAGCGGCCGGGCGCCGCCTCGGCGAGGCTCGCGACGCTCATCGCGAGGGTCGCCGGACCGCGGGTGAAGGCTGGGACGATGGCGGCGCCGAGCCGGGCCTCGGGAGTCCAGGCGGCAGCGAGCGCGAGCGGCGTGAAGGCGTCGGTGCCCCCGGCTTCGGAGGACCAGAAGTCGCTGTAGCCGAGGTCGATCATCTCCCGCAGCCAGTCGCGATGGTCCGCGAGCGGGATGCCGGCGAGCGGGATCGTCATGCCGAGTCGCGCCATGGGGACCTCGCTATTCGGCGCCGCCCTGCTTCGCGACCTTGGCCCAGGTATCGCGCAGGGTCGCGGTGCGGTTGAAGACGGGCCGATCGGGGCGGCCGTCGGGATCGGCGCAGAAATAGCCGAGCCGCTCGAACTGGAAGCGTTCGCCGGGGGCGGCCTCGGCGAGCGCCGGCTCGAGCCAGGCCCGCTCGACGACGCGCAGGGAATCCGGATCGAGGGCGGCGCCAAGCCCCCCCGGCGCATGCGGATCCGGGACCTCGTCCTTGAAGAGCGTGCCGTAGAGCCGGACCTCGGCGGCGACCGCGTGCCGGGCCGAGACCCAGTGGAGCGTGCCCTTCACCTTGCGCCCGTCGGGCGCGTCGCCGCCTCGGGTCGCGGGGTCGTAGGTGCAGCGCAGCTCGACGATCTCGCCTTCGGCGTTCTTCACGACCGACTGGCAGGTCACGAAGTAGGCATAACGCAGCCGGACTTCCTTCCCGGGCGAGAGCCGGAAGAACTTCTTCGGCGGATCCTCCATGAAGTCCTCGCGCTCGATCCAGATCTCCCGGGAGAAGGGGACCTTGCGCGTCCCGGCGCCCGGATCCTCGGGATTGTTGATCGCGTCGAGCGATTCTTCCTGGCCTTCCGGGTAGTTCTCGATCACGAGCTTGATCGGATCGAGCACCGCCATCCGGCGCAGCGCCTCCTGATTCAGGGCCTGGCGCACGTGGAACTCGAGGTTCGCGAGCTCGATCAGGTTGTCGCGCTTCGCGATGCCGATCGCGTCGCAGAACTCGCGCAGCGCCCGGGCCGGATAGCCGCGCCGGCGCATCGCCGCGATCGTCGGCATGCGCGGATCGTCCCAGCCCGTGACGAAGCCCTCGTCGACGAGGCGCTTCAGGAAGCGCTTGCTCGTGATCGTGTGGGTGACGTTGAGGCGCGCGAACTCGATCTGTCGCGGGCGGCTCGGGACCGGGAGCTGCTCGATCAGCCAGTCGTAGAGCGGGCGGTGGTCGAGGAACTCGAGGGTGCAGAGCGAGTGGGTGACGTGCTCGATCGCGTCGGAGAGCGGATGGGCGAAGTCGTACATCGGATAGATGCACCAGGTCGTCCCGGTCCGATGGTGTGCCTTGTGCTGGATCCGATACAGGATGGGATCGCGCATCGCGACGACCGACGCCGCCATGTCGATCTTCGCGCGCAGGACGCGGCTCTCTTCCGGAAACTCGCCGGCCCGCATCCGCGCGAAGAGGTCGAGGTTCTCCTCGACGCTGCGACCCCGAAAGGGGCTCTCGCGACCGGGCTCCGTGAGCGACCCCTGATTGGCGCGGATCTCGTCGGGCGTCTGATCGTCGACGAAGGCCTTGCCCATGCGAATCAGGGCCACGGCCCACTCGTAGAGCTGCTCGAAGTAGTCCGACGCGTAATAGAGATGCTTCTTCCAGTCGAAGCCGAGCCAGCGGACGTCGTTCATGATCCCGTCGACGTACTCGGTCTCCTCGGTCGCGGGATTCGTGTCGTCGAAGCGCAGATGGCAGCGGCTGTTCGGGATCTCGCGGGCGAGGCCGAAGTCGAGGCAGATCGCCTTGGCGTGGCCGAGGTGGAGATAGCCGTTGGGCTCGGGGGGGAAGCGGGTCACGATGGACGCGTGCTTCCCCGTCGCCAGATCCTCCGCGACGATCGCGCGGATGAAGTCGAGACCCTCGCTGCGGGCCTCCGCTCGGCTGTCCTCGGTCACGACGCTCCCCTCTTCCCCATCCCGATCTCCATTCCGATTCCCGTCCCGGCCCGGGTCCCGTCCACGCCCACCCGGCAATCCGCCGCGGGACCTGCTCCGGGCGCGAACGGCGCCGAGTCTCGCATGGGTCCTGCGATCGTCCAAGACCGACCGCGGCCCCGCCGCGATTCCCGCTGCTATGCTGGCCCGAGTCCGTCTCAGGAGCCTTCGCATGCGCTTTCTCACCGAGCCCCAGATCGAATCGATCCGCGAGCGATTCGGGACCCCCGTCTACGTCTACGACCAGCGGACCCTCGAGGAGGCCGCCGATCGCGTGCGCGCCTTCCCCGTGCCCTGCCGGCTGGTCGGACGCTTCGCGATGAAGGCGCTGCCGACGGCGGCGGTGCTTCGGATCTTCGACGCGAAGGGGCTCCACATCGACGCCTCGAGCGGCTTCGAGGCCGAGCGCGCGCTCGCCGCCGGAATCGCCCCCGAGAAGATCCAGATCACGGCCCAGGAGCTGCCGAAGGACCTGAAGGGCCTCGTGCAGCGCGGGGTGCTCTTCAACGCCTGCTCGCTCCATCAGCTGCGCCGCTTCGGCGAGCTCTTCCCGGGCGGCGAGGTCTCGATTCGCGTCAATCCCGGCCTCGGCTCCGGCCACAACAACCGCACGAACGTCGGCGGCCCGAGCTCCTCGTTCGGCATCTGGCACGAGAAGCTCGCCCTCGTCCAGACCCTGGCCCGCGAGTTCGACCTGCGGATCACCGGCCTGCATACCCACGTCGGCTCGGGCGGCGACCCCGAGGTCTGGAAGCACTGCGCCGCCCTCTCCCTCGGCATCGCGCAGCAGCTCCCCGACCTGAACCGCCTCTCCCTCGGCGGCGGCTTCAAGGTCGCGCGCATGCCCGGCGAGAAGGCGGCCGACCTCGACGCGATCGGCCGGGCCCTCTCGCCCCAGATCGCCGAATACCTCGACGGCCGGTCACGGGCCCGGGGCCGGGCCAACGACGACTTCCAGCTCGAGATCGAGCCCGGGACCTATCTCGTCGCGCTGGCCGGCGCGATTCTCTGCGAGGTCATCGACCTCGTCGATACCGGCGCCGGCGGGAACCGCTTCATCAAGATCGACAGCGGCATGACCGAGCTGCTGCGCCCGTCGCTCTACGGCGCGCAGCATCCGATCGCGGTCGTGCCCCGTTACCGGGAGAATGGCCGAACCGCTTCGGGCGACGAGGACGACTACCTCGTCGTCGGCCACTGCTGCGAGTCGGGCGACATCCTGACGCCGGCTCCCGGCGATCCGGAGGGCCTCACCCATCGCCGCCTCGCCCGCGCGGAGATCGGCGACACCCTCGTCATCGAAGGCACCGGCGCCTACGCCTCGGGCATGGCCGCCAGCAACTACAACTCGTTCCCGAAGGCCGCCGAGGTCCTGATCGAACGCGACGGGACGCCCCGACTCATCCGCAAACGGCAGACGCTCGCGCAATCTCTCGAAAACGAGCTCTGAGCTTTCGGAGATCCGCTGCGCCTCGGCGATCAGCCCCGCCGCTGCGGCTTCTGGCGGAAGCCCTTGCGGAACGGGATCGCCCCACCGGGCGCGGCGCCCATCGTCTTCGGCGGGCGCTCGAGCTGGAGCCCGTACCAGATCATCCCGAAGCGCTTCATCGAGAGATCCTTTCCGTTCTGGAGGCGGGCGAGGTTCTCGGTCGTCGACTCGTTGCTGGGCTCGATCTTCTGGGCCGCGAGGAGCTTCGCGATCGCGGCGCTGCGATCGCCTTCCTTGAGCAGCAGCCAGGCGTAGACGTGATAGGGCAGCATCTGCTTCTTGTTCAGCCGGATCGCGTTGTCGAGGACCTCGCGGGCCTTCGGCCAGCGATTCGTTCGGTAGAGCAGCGCCGCGTAGGCGACCTGCGCCTCCGTCGCGCGGTAGCCCGCCTGGGCGAGATGCTTCTCGGCGCGCTCGGTATCGCCGGAGGCGTAGGTCAGCAGGCCGATCTGCGCGTGGATCTGGCCCTCGAGCAGGATCTGCCACCGCCCCATCGGCAGCATCGACTCGAGCTCCTTGATCGCGAGCGGAATCTGGTTGCCCTGGATCTGCTTCTGGAGCGCCAGGAAGCGCGGCTCGATCCGCTTCGCGAGCGCCCGGGAGATGAGGATGAAGCTCGTCGCCGCGACGAGGACGAAGAGCACGATCCCCATCTGCCAGCCCTTCCACCAGTCGAGCGCCGTCCAGACGCCGCCTGCCAGAAGTCCGATCCATACCGAGATCGCAATCGTGTACATCGAAGCCGCCGTCCATGGAGACTCACGCGCGAAGGCGCGGAGGCGGCGCAGATTAGCAGGCCGGGCGCGTACCAGGCACGCGCCCGGCCCGACACGCTCGGGCACTCGGGCTTCAGCCCCGGCCACCTCAGAACGTGTAGCCGAGGCCCACCGTCGCCCGGGTCGTCAGGTTGTTGACCTCGTCCGGCTGGACGTGGTTGTACTCGACGTAGTACGACGCCCGGAACGACCAGGCGGGTGTCAGCGGGATGCCGAAGATGACCTCGGTGATGAGCACGTAGGCCTCGGGATCGTTGACCGGCATGCGGGCCGTCCCGACGTGCGTGTACTGGACTGCGTCCTGAAAGAGGCCGTTCTTGTATTCGAAGCCGGCCGCGAGGTCGGCGAAATGATCCTGGTCGATGTTGCCGTCACCGATCGTCACGACTCCGGGCGGATCGTTGATCGTCCGATTGTCGGGGTTGTACATCTCGAAGCGGTAGCCGAGACCCAGATTCATGTCGAAGTGCTCGAGATCGACGGGCTCGCCCTCCCAGAAGCGATAGCCGGGACCCGTGACGAGGGCCGCGCGGACCTCGCGATCCTGGACCGAGTTGCGCGAGAGCTCCGAGCCGCTCTGCCAAAAGAAGCGATCGTGGATCGAGTGCTTCCAGTCGCCGAAGAGCCCCTGGGCGTCCTGGATCACCTTGTCGTTCCCGCCCGTATTCTCGCTTCGATTCCGCGTGGTGCCGTACACGCCGTTGAAGCGCCCCCGCAGCCAATTCTTCCCGAAGGTCTGTTCGCCCACGGCATCGATGGATCCGGCAAAGGTATCCGTTTGCCCCGTCTGGGCGGTCACCGACGCGCTGATGCCCCCGATCCATCCCTCGTTCACCGGCGCCGCCGGCTCGTCGTGGGCCGCGCTAGGCGTCGCGAGCCCACACACCGCCAACATCCCCAGCCCCGCACGCCGGACGATCGATCGATACGAATGCCTGCCCATCACCCGTTCCCCTCCTTCTCCCGATTGGGGCGCGTACGATACCCGGCGAGGCGATCGGCAAATAGAGCGCAACCGCCCCGGAGCCCATTTCGTTCCGATCCTCGATCGATTCTCGCGTCGCGGAAAAACGGAGGGCCACTGCTAGACTGCGCCGCGTGACCGCCCGAGACCCCAAGAGCGAAGACCGGTCGGACCGGCGCCCCGTGCGACAGCGCGCCTCGGCGCCGCTCGCGAGCCCGGGCTCGAGCCCGACGGCCGCGACCCCCAGCCGCGCGGGCCTGCCCCCTTCGAAGCCGCCCGAGAGCTCGCCCCCGCATGCGCCATCGACTCCGCACATGCCCGCATCCCGACGCCGGAGCCACGTCGAAGCCGAACACATCGCCATCGTCGCCGCCCGGACCGCCGCCGCCCAGGCCGCGCGTGAGGCGCTCGAGAGCCTCTACCCGATCAAGTCCCCGGAAGACGCCGACGTGATCGTCGCCCTCGGCGGCGACGGCTTCATGCTCGAGACGATCCACCGCTTCCTCTCGAGCGGGATCCCGATCTACGGCATGAACCGCGGCTCGGTCGGGTTCCTGATGAATCCCTATTCGAGCGACGACCTGATCGGCCAGGTCCGGCGCGCCGAGTCGGCGAGCCTGCACCCGCTCAAGATGATCGCCCACCTCGCGAGCGGCGCGCGCGTCGAGCTCCAGGCCCTGAACGAGGTCTCGATGCTGCGCCAGACGCGCCAGGCCGCGAAGCTGCGCATCGAGGTCGACGGCCGCGTCCGGCTCGAGGAGATGATCTGCGACGGGGTGCTCGTCGCGACGCCGGCGGGCAGCACGGCCTACAACCTCTCGGCCCACGGACCGATCCTGCCCCTCGACGCCGGGGTGCTCGCCCTGACGCCGATCAGTGTCTTCCGGCCGCGCCGTTGGCGCGGGGCGCTCCTGCCGCGGACGGCGAAGGTCCGCATCGAGGTGCTCGAGCCCGACAAGCGGCCGGTCTCGGCGGTGGCGGACTCGACCGAGGTCCGCGAGGTCGCCGAGGTCGACATCGAGGAGAATCGCGACGTCGCGGCGGTCGTGCTGTTCCAGGCGGGCCAGAGCCTCTCGGAGCGCAATCTCGCCGAGCAGTTCAGTCTCTAGGCGCGGCGGGACGTGATGATGGATGGGTCCCAGCCGATCGCGCTCCTCGTCCCCACGCTCTATCCGTGGCTCAAGGCGCTCCACGTGATCGCGGTGATCGCCTGGATGGCGGGGCTGCTCTACCTGCCGCGGCTCTTCGTCTACCACTGCGACGCGCCCGCCGGGAGCGCGCAGTCCGAGACCTTCAAGGTCATGGAGTGGAAGCTCTCGCGCTACATCATGCGGCCGGCAATGCTCGTGACCGTCGGCGCCGGCGGGCTCCTCGTCTCGCTGCCGGGGACCCCGGGCTACCTTCCGCAGGCGGGCGCCTGGCTCTGGCTCAAGCTCGCATTCGTCGCCGGCCTTCTCGTCATGCATCTTCTCATGGTCCGTTGGCGCGACGCCTTCGCGAAGGATCGCAATCCGCATCCGCAGCGCTTCTTCCGGATCATGAACGAGGTTCCGACGCTGCTGATGATCGGCATCGTGGTCTTCGTCGTCGTGAAGCCCTTCTAGTGCCGGCGCGAGGGATCGGGGAATGATGCGCATCATCGTGCTGGGCTCGGGGGCGGGCGGCGGCTTCCCGCAGTGGAACTGCAATTGCCCGAATTGCCGGGGCGTGCGCGAGGGGACGAGCCGCGCGCTGCCCCGCACCCAGTCCTCCCTCGCGGTCGGCGATGGCGGCGCGGGCTGGCTGCTCGTCAACGCGTCGCCGGATCTGCGGGCCCAGATCGCGAGCTGCCCTTCGCTCCAGCCGGCGCGGGCGGTGCGCGATACCGCGATCGCGGCGGTGCTCCTCGTCGACGCCCAGATCGACCACGCGACGGGCCTCATGACCCTGCGCGAGCACCGCGCCCGCCTCCAGGTCCACTGCACGCCGAGCGTCCACTCCGACCTGACGACGGGCTACCCGCTTCTTCGCGTTCTCGAATCCTATTGCGGCGTCGACTGGCACCCGATCGACGCCGTGGCCGAGCGCCCCATCGCGATTCCCGAGATCCCGGGCATCGAGCTGCTGCCCCTGCCGATCCCGGGCGAGGCCCCGCCCTACTCGCCCCGACGACACAACCCCGCCCCCGACGACACGATCGGCGCGACCTTCGTCGACCGCGCGAGTGGCCGGCGCTGCTTCTACGCCCCGGGCCTCGCCGCCTTCACCGACCGCATCCGCGACGAAGCCCGCCGCGCCGATTGCGTGCTCCTCGACGGCACGCTCTGGAAGGACGACGAGCTGAAGACCCGCGGCGCCTCGGAGAAGACCGGCCGCGAGATGGGCCACCTCGCCCAGGCCGGCAGCGGCGGCATGGTCGAAGAGCTCGCCGCGTTGCCCGGCCGCAAGATCCTGATCCACATCAACAACACGAATCCGATCCTCGACCCCGATTCCCCCGAGCGAAAGCGACTCGACGAGCTCGGCATCGAGGTCGCCCACGACGGCATGGAGCTCCGCTTCGAATGACGGCCGCGACCAACACGACGATCCCGAAAGAGGGCCCCGCTGCGGCGGACGCGAGCGCGACGAGCCCGGCGAGTCCCCCGCGCACGCCGGCCGAGTTCGAGGCCGCGTTGCGCGGCATGGACCGCTTCTACCATATCCACCATCCGTTCCACGTCGCGATGAACGAGGGCGGGCTGCCTGCGCAGGCGGTGCGCGGCTGGGTCGCGAACCGGTTCTACTACCAGGTCCAGATCCCGCGGAAGGACGCCGCCATCCTCGCGAACTGCCCCGACCGCGAGATCCGCCGCGCCTGGATCCAGCGCATCCTCGACCACGACGGCCATACCGGCGACGAGGGCGGCATCGAAGCCTGGCTACGCCTCGGCGAAGCCGTCGGGCTCGAACGCGGCGAGATCCTCGATCTGCGCCACGTGCTCCCCGGCGTCCGCTTCGCCGTCGACGCCTACGTCCGCTTCGCGCAGACGGCGCCCTGGCAGGAGGCGATCGCCTCGTCGCTGACGGAGCTCTTCGCCCCGACGATCCACCAGAAGCGCCTCGAGAACTGGCCCGCGCTCTACCCCTGGATCGACGCCGAGGGCTACGGCTATTTCAGGAAGCGCCTCGGCGAAGCGCGCCGCGACGTCGAGCACGGCCTCGCCTTCACCCTCGCCCATTTCACGACCCGCGCGCAGCAGGACCGCGCGCTGGCGGTGCTCCAGATGAAGCTCGAGATCCTCTGGTCGATGCTCGACGCGATGTGGACCGCGTACGTCGACCAACGACCCCCGCCGATGCTCGCGGCGCGGATCCGATCGTGAGCGGGGCGCGGCGCGCACGGCGCAGCGAAGCCCTCGTGCTCGATCCGGAGGTGCTGCGACCGGGGGCGGTCTGCGAGTTCCAATCCTCGCTCGCGGTCGAGGCGAACGGCGGCCTCGCGATCGAGCCCTGGCGGGACGCCTACCTCGCCGACGAGCAGGCCGGGCGCGCGGTCCGCGCCGTTGCCCGCGACGTCGAGAGCGGAAGCTTCGCGCAGGCGGTCGTGCATCTGCAGAAGAGCCGCGCGGCGACCTTCGACGACCTCGCCGAGGCCTGGCGGATCCTTGCGCCGGGAGGCGAGCTGCTCTTCGCCGGGCCCAACACGCTGGGCGTCGTCTCGGCGGTCAAGCGATTGTCGGAGCAGCTCGACCAGCCGGGCGTCGTCGTCGCGAACCGCGCGAAGGCCCGGGTCGTGCGCTTCCGAAAAGAAGGCGACGACGCGGGGAGTCGCGGCCGGCGCGAGGCGACCGAGCCGATCCGGGTCGAGGTCCCGGTCTCGGAACCCCGCCCTTCGAGCTCGAGACACTCCCCGGCGTCTTCAGCGCGCGGCGCCTCGATCCGGGCAGCGAGCTCCTGCTCGAACATTTCGCGCGCAGGGTGCGGGAGAAGGCGCCGAAGCGCCTCGTCGATCTCGGCTGCGGCACCGGCGTCCTCGGCCTCGTCGCCGCGCGCCTGCTGCCCGAGGCGGAGATCCTGCTCGTCGACGCCGATGCGCGCGCGGTCGAGTGTGCGCGGCGCAATGCGGTGCGACTCGGGGTCGAGGGGCGCTGTCGGGTGCTGTGGTGGGACGCGCGGGAGAAGCCGCCCGAGACGGGCTTCGATTTCGCGCTGGTCAATCCGCCCTTCCACCACCGCGGTCCCGAAGTCGACCTCGCCCCCGCGCTCGCGCTCTTCCAATCGCTCGCGGTCTGGCTCAAGCGAAACGGCCGCGCGCTGCTCGTCGCGAATCGCACGCTCCCCTACGAAGCCCCCCTCGCGCGCCAGGGCGAGGTCGTGCAGGTCGCGGACGTCCGGGGCTACAAGCTGCTCTCGCTCAACAGGAGCGCGCGCTCCTCGGGCGCCAGGGGCCGCAAGGCGCCGGGCCCGAGGTCGGGGGGCAGCTCGAGGTCGCCGATCCGGTCGCGGTGAAGCGTCTCGACGAAGGCCCCGAGCGCCCGGAACATGCGCCGGACCTGATGCGTGCGCCCTTCGCGCAGGACGAGCGTCGCCTGGCCGGGCCCATCGAGGCTGAGCTCCGCCGGCCGCGTCGGGCGGTCCTCCCCCTCGAGCAGGATTCCCTCGGCACAGCGCGCCACCGCATCGGCCGGGAGCTCGCCGCGGTAGCCGACGCGATAGCGCTTCGGGAGCTTGCGGCTCGGATGGGTCAGCCGATGGACGAAGTCGCCGTCGGTCGTGAGCACGAGCAGCCCCGAGGTCGCGCGATCGAGGCGCCCCGCGATCTGGACCGGGCGGTTGCGCAGGGCGGGTTCGAGCAGGTCGTAGACGAGCGGGGCTTCGCGGGCATCGCGGCTGCAGGCGAGGCCGACGGGCTTGTGGACGAGCCAGTCACGGGTCTCTCCGGGCCGTTCGACCCGGGCATCCTCCAGCGTGACCGTCTGTCCCTCGATCCGGGTCGCCGGCTCGCGACAGACGACCCCGTCGACGCGGACCCGGCCTGCGCGAATCGAGTCGCGCGCCTCGCGCCGGGAGGCGAGCCCCGCCCGCGAGAGGTAGGCATCGAGGCGCATCGAGGCGCGCGCTCCAGAACCGTGGGAAGCCATGCCGGGCCGAGTCTATCGGATGCCGGCTGCCGGTTCGCGCATCGCCTTTGCCGCCCGGATGACCTTCCGCCGCGCCCCCCTTCCGACTACACTGCGCCGCCAATTTTCGAGCGAGGCCCGCCGCCCTGCGCGACGCCGGGCGGACGCTTCAGACGGGCAATCCAGGCGGGACGTGATGGGCATCCGGGTTTGCAAGTTCGGCGGCAGCAGCGTGGCCGACGCGGATCAGCTGCGGAAGGTGCGGGCGATCATCGAGGCGCGGGCCGACCGCTGCTTCGTCGTCCCGTCGGCGCCCGGCAAGCGCTACTCGGCGGACGAGAAGGTCACCGACCTGCTCTACCGCGCAGATTCCGCGACGCGCAGTCCCGATCCCAAGGGCCTCGCCTTCGATCAGATCTTCGACCTCATCGCCGAGCGCTATCGCAAGATCGTGTCGGATCTGGGCCTCGCCTACGACCTCGACCCGGCCCTCGCCGACGTGCATGCGAAGATTCGCGGCGGCGCCGGCCCCGACTACGCCGCGAGCCGCGGCGAGTACCTCTGCGGCCTGATCGTGGCCCGCCTGCTGGATCGACCCTTCGTCGACCCGGCCGACATGATCGTCTTCGATGCGAAGGGGCGATTCCTGCCGGAGGAGACCCAGACCCGCGTCGCCGATCGGCTCGGGCGCGAGAAGTCGGGGGTCGTGCCCGGCTTCTACGGCGCGCAGGCCGACGGCTCGATCAAGACCTTCTCCCGCGGCGGCAGCGACATGACGGGCTCGATCGTGGCCCGCGGCGTCGGCGCCGAGCTCTACGAGAACTGGACCGACGTCTCCGGCCTGCTGATGACCGATCCCCGCATCGTCGAGCGGCCCCGGACGATCCCCTCGATCACCTACCGCGAGCTGCGCGAGCTCTCCTACATGGGCGCGACGGTGCTCCACGAGGAGGCGATCTTCCCGGTCCGCATCGCGGGCATCCCGGTCCAGATCCTGAACACCAACGCCCCGGAAGATCCCGGCACGCGCATCACCGCGGCGGGTCACGACGCCGTCCCCGCCGGCCGCGTGACGGGCATCGCCGGCCGCAAGGACTTCACGATCATCGCCCTCGAGAAGACGCTGATGAACGCCGAGATCGGCTACGGCCGGCGGCTGCTCTCGGTCCTCGAGCGCCATGGCCTGTCCTGGGAGCACATGCCGAGCGGGATCGACACCCTCTCGATCATCCTCAAGAGCGACGCCGTCGATGGCAAGCTCGACCAGCTGCTCGCGGACATCCGCGAGGCGTGTCAGCCGGACTCGATCGACGTCGAGAAGGGGATCGCGCTGGTCGCGACCGTCGGCCGCGGCATGAGCCATCAGCCCGGCACGGCCGCCCGGCTCTTCGGCGCCCTCGCCGGGGCGGGCATCAACATCCGCATGATCGATCAGGGCTCCTCCGAGCTCAACATCATCGTCGGCGTCGAGAACGCGGACTTCGAGCGGACGGTGCGGGCGATCTACGCGGCCTTCGCTTCCGCACCCAGGAACTGACACGCTCTTCGATCTGGGCGATGCGCTTCGCGGCCCGGAACGGCGGCCGTGCCAGGCGCCCCGGCCGTGGGGCGCGGGGCGCTCGGTGTCGGACCGGACGCGTCGGGAACGCTGACCAGAGATGGAGCGCCTTGCTGCGCGCCGGTCACTCCGATTTCGCGCCCCACGGCCGGGTCGCTCGGGATGGGGTGCTGCTAGGGGGGGGGCGGCCCCCCCCCCCGGGGGCCCGGCCCCCGACGCCCCGCGAGAGGGTGCTGACTTCGAGGGACGCGCCGCGTGTCGGGGGTTTCCTTCCCTGGGTCGGGGCGGGGGTTACTCTGCTGCGGGATCCGACTAGCTTCTTCCAGCGGACGCGCGAGCGGGTCGGGGACACGTTTCTCGTCGAGGGGTTCGGGGTTCGGTTGTTCTGCGTGTTCTCGCCGGAGGGTGTGAAGAATCTCTGGGCGCTGCCCGAGGCGGAGGCGAGCAAGGGCGTCGCGGACTTCGGGATGCTCGCCCACAAGGTGCCGGCCGAGCTCTTCGCCGGCCGCCGGACCTATCCCCACATGCTCTTCGCCCGCGAGGACGTCGAGGTCTATCTCGAGAATCTCTCGGCCGCCGTCGAGCTCGAGCTGGCGGCGCTGGGCGGCCGGGGCGAGCTCGAGGCCTTCGCCCATTGCCGGCGCCTCGCCCATCGAATGGGCCTCGCCTCCTGGGGCAGCCGCGCCGCCACCTCGCCTCGCCACTTCGAGCGCCTGGTCGAGGCCTTCGACGCCCTCGATAGCTCCGAGTCCTTCGTCCATCCGCCCCGGGCCTTCCTGACCTGGGCGACCGGCAAGCGCCGTGAGAAGGCGGCGCTCACAACCATCGAGGCGATCTACGCCGAGATCCTGCGCGAGCTCCCGCCGCTTGCCGCCGACGGAGCGCCGAGCGAGCCGGGCTTCTTCGACCGCATCCGCGCCGCCTGGGCCGACGTGTCGGGGGAGGCCCGGATCCAGGGCATCGCGCGCGACGTGGTCCTCGTCCACATGGGCTCGCAGTCGAATCTCTTCGCGGCGATGGCCTGGACGCTCGTGCATCTGATCGAGCGGCCGGCGCTGCTCGAGGCCGTGCGACAGGGGGACGACGCGCTGCTCGAGCGGTGTGCCCATGAATCGATCCGGCTGCGCCAGCGCTCGATCGTGCTGCGCCGGATCCTCCGGCCCTGCCTCCTCGCCGACGAGCACGCGTCCTATCGCCTCGAGCCCGGCCTCTCCCTCGCGACCATGATGTCGGTCACGAACACGACGGCGGCCCCGGGCCTCGACCGCTTCGACCCGGACCACTACCGGGGCCCGCTCTTCCAGCGCACGAAGGAGCTCGAGGGCCGGGAGCTCGTCACGACCTTCGGCCACGGCGCCCACTACTGCCCCGCCGCCCGCTTCTCGATCTCGGCGATCCGGATCGCGACCCGGGCCCTGCTCGAGCGCTTCGAGCTCGAGCCGCGCTTCCGGGATCCGGCGCCCCTGCGCCGGCAGATCGGCGGCGTCGCCCGGGCGGACCGGCCGTGCCGAATCGGCTACCGGCAGCGGCCCTAGGCGCTCGACCCGAAAGCCGCTTCGTGCCAATTCTCGAAACGGCTCCTAGACTCGCGGTCATGCAGGGATATCGAAGCCGTACGACGACCGCAGGACGCAACATGGCCGGGGCCCGGGCCCTCTGGCGCGCCACCGGCATGACCGATGCCGACTTCCGCAAGCCGATCATCGCGATCGCCAACAGCTTCACCCAGTTCGTGCCCGGCCACGTCCATCTCCACGACGTCGGCCAGCGCGTGAAGCAGGTCATCGATTCGGCCGGCGGCTGGGGCGTCGAGTTCAACACGATCGCCGTCGACGACGGCATCGCAATGGGCCACGGCGGGATGCTCTACTCGCTCCCGTCCCGGGACCTGATCGCCGACAGCGTCGAGTACATGGTCCAGGCCCACGTCGCCGACGCGCTGATCTGCATCTCGAACTGCGACAAGATCACGCCGGGCATGCTGCTCGCGACCATGCGCCTGAACATTCCGACGATCTTCGTCTCCGGCGGCCCGATGGAGGCCGGCAAGTCGAGGGGGACCCACGACCGCGCCGGGCGCAAGCTCGACCTGATCGACCCGATGATCGCGGCCGGCGACGACGCCGTCTCCGACGCGGAGCTGCTCGAGATGGAGCGCTCCGCCTGCCCGACCTGCGGCTCCTGCTCGGGCATGTTCACCGCGAATAGCATGAACTGCCTGAACGAGGCCCTGGGACTGGCGCTGCCCGGCAACGGCACGATCGTCGCGACCCACGCCCGGCGCTGGGAGCTCTTCGAGCGCGCCGGCCGGCGGATCGTCGAGCTGGCGAAGCAGCACTACGTCGACGGCGACGACTCGGTCCTGCCCCGCAGTATCGCGCCCTTCGAGGCCTTCGAGAACGCGATGACGCTCGACATCGCCATGGGCGGCTCGACCAACACGATCCTCCACATCCTCGGCATCGCCCACGAGGCCGGCGTCGACTTCACGATGGCCGACATCGACCGCCTCTCGCGCCGGGTCCCGAACCTCTGCAAGGTCGCCCCGGCGACCGAGAAATATCACGTCGAGGACGTCCACCGCGCCGGCGGCATCTTCACGATCCTGGGCGAGCTCGACCGCGCGGGCCTGATCCATCGCGACGTGCCCACGGTCCATGCGAAGAGCCTCGGCGAGGCGATCGATCGCTACGACCTGCGCCGCCCGACGACCCTCGCGGAAGCCCGGGACTACGCCCTCGCCGCGCCGGGCGGCGTCCGCACGACGATCGCGTTCTCGCAGGACAAGTACTTCGACTCGACCGACGACGACGCGGCGAACGGCTGCATCCGCTCGGCCGACCACGCCTACAGCCGCGAGGGCGGCCTCGCCGTGCTCTACGGCAACCTCGCCGCGGAAGGCTGCGTCGTGAAGACCGCCGGCGTCGACGAGTCGATCTGGGTCTTCGAAGGGCCCGCCCGGGTCTTCCACTCCCAGGACAGCGCCTGCGACGCGATCCTCTCGGGCCAGGTCAAGGCGGGCGACGTCGTCCTGATCGTCTACGAGGGCCCGAAGGGCGGCCCCGGCATGCAGGAGATGCTCTACCCGACCTCCTACATCAAGGCGAAGAAGCTCGGGAAGGTCTGCGCCCTGATCACCGACGGCCGCTTCAGCGGCGGGACCTCGGGCCTCTCGATCGGCCACGTCTCGCCCGAGGCCGCCGAGGGCGGCACGATCGGCCTCGTCGAGGAAGGCGACCGGATCCGGATCGACATCCCGAAGCGGAAGATCGAGCTGCTCGTCGAGGGCGACGTCCTCGCCCGCCGCCGCAAGTCGATGCTCGAGCGCGGGAGCGCCGCCTTCACGCCGAACCGCAAGCGCGAGGTCTCGAAGGCGCTGCGCGCCTACGGGATGATGACGACGAGCGCGGCCAAAGGGGCGGTGCGCGACCTCGACCAGCTGGTCGAGCGGCATAAGAGCTAGGCGAAGCCCGGGGTGCACGGCGCCTTTTCTCCGAGGGCCGCGGGCGCTCGACCGGGAGCCGCAGGCGCTCGAGCGGAGGCCGCACGCGCTCGGCCGGGGCGCCCGCCTGCGACCGTCGTCCTCGTCGGCGGCGGCCATGCCCACGTCCAGGTCCTGCGGCGCTGGGCGATGGAGCCCCCGAGCGGCACACGTCTCGTCGTCGTCCTCGATCGACCGGTCGCGGTCTACTCGGGCATGGTGCCCGGCCTCGTGGCCGGCGACTACGACGCTCGCGAGCTCGAGATCGACGTCGTCCCCCTCGCGCGGCGGGCGGGGGCGGCCGTCCTGCTCGCCGCTGCACTCGACCTCGATCCCGGGCGTGGCGAGCTCGCACTCGAAGGCCGACCGCCGCTGCGCTTCGACGTCGCGAGCCTCGACGTCGGCTCGACGATCCGGGATCTCGATCGCCCGGGCGTCGCCGAGCATGCGCTCGCGACACGCCCGATCGCCGCCTTCGCGCAAGCGCTCGCGGGCCGCACCGCCGCCCTCGCGGCCCTCGCGCGCCCGGCCCGGGTCCTCGTCGTCGGCGCCGGCGCCGCCGGCTGCGAGCTCGCCTTCACCCTCGAGGCCCGCCTGCGCCGCGATGGCACGCCGGCCCGGATCGCGATCGCGACGAGTGAAGCCGTGCTGCTGGCCGGGGCTTCGCCGGCGGTGCGCCGCGCGATCGTCCGCGAGACGGCGGCGCGCGGGGTCGAGGTCCGCACGCAGACGCGCATCGTCCGCGTCGAGCGGGACGCGGCCTTCTCCGCCGCCGGCGAGCGGCTCGAGGCCGATCTCGTCGTGTGGGCGACCGGAGCCGCCGCGCACGATTTCCCGCGGCGCGTGACGACGGAGCCCGAGGTCGGCCCCCGCCTCGCCCGGGATCGCGAGGGCTTTCTCGAAATCCGCGACACGCTCCAGACGGTCGGCTTCGAGAACGTCTTTGCCGTCGGCGACTGCGCGCGGCTGGTCGCGCATCCGTGGGTGCCCCGGGCGGGGGTCTACGCGGTGCGCCAGGGGCCCGTTCTCGATCGCAATCTGCGCGCGCTGCTCGCCGGCCGGCCGCTCGCGCGCTACCGCCCGCAGCGCGACTTCCTCTCGCTCCTGAACCTCGGCGACGGCCGCGCCCTCGGTGCGAAGTGGGGGCTCGCGCTGACGGGCCGCCCGGTCTTCCGGCTGAAGGATCGGATCGATCGGGCCTTCATGGCCCGCTTCCAGGTCCTCGAGGACGAAGCGGCGCAGGCGGCGGCCTTCGAAGCGGCGGCCCGCGACGGCATGCCCTGCGGCGGCTGCGCGGCGAAGCTCCCCGCCCTGCCCCTCGCGGCGGCGCTCGCGCGCCTGCCCGTCGCGCCGCCCGACGATTCGGTCGTGGCGGGCGTCGCCGAGCGCGACGACGTCGCCGTCACCCGCGCGGCCGACGGCCGCCTCGTCCTGCATAACATCGACGCGATCCGCGCCTTCTGCGACGACCCCTGGCTCGTCGGCCGGGTCGCCGCAATCAACGCGACGAACGACCTCTACGCGAAGGGCGGACGCCCGCGCCACGCCCAGGCCCTGATCGGCCTGCCCGAGCGCGAAATCGCGCGCGGCGGGACGCTCCTCGAAGAGGTCCTGCTCGGGATTCGCGAGACCCTCGATGCCCTCGGCGTCAGCCTTCTCGGTGGCCATACGATGACGAGCGACGTGCTCTCGGTCGGGCTCGCCGTGACGGGGGACGGCCCGCCCGATGGGCGCCTGCTGCGCCAGGCGGGCGCCCGCCCCGGCGACACGCTCTGGCTGACGAAGCCCCTCGGCACCGGCGTCGTCCTCGCCGCCGACCCACGCGGCCTCGCCCGCGGCGCCTGGGTCGCGGCGGCCCATGCCTCGCTGCTCCGTCCCCAGGCCGTGGCCTCCCGCATCGCCCTCGCGCACGGCGCGAGCGCCGCGACCGACGTCACGGGCTTCGGCCTCGCGGGCCACCTGCTGAATCTCCTGCGCCCGGCCGGCCTCGCGGCCCAGCTCGAGCGCGAGGCCATCCCGCTGCTGCCGGGGGCGCGAGCGCTCTTCGAGCAGGGCCTTCGCAGCAGCGCCCACGGCGCCAATCGCGAGGCCTTCCTCGCGCACGTGGTCGGCGCGACACCCCTCGACGAGGCCTGGCTCTTCGATCCCCAGACCGCGGGCGGTCTGCTCTTCACCGTCTCGCCCGACGCGGCGGCGCCGCTCGTGCGCGCCTTCGAGGAGGCGGGAGAGCCGCCGCCCGTGCGGATCGGCCGGGTCGGGCCGGCGGGTCCCGCCCCGGATGCGGCCGGAGCGAGGCCTTCGGCGCGGGCGCCGGTGATCGAGGTCGGAGACGGGGCTCCGCTCGAGCCGACCGCTTCGAAGCCGACGCCCCCGCGGCGATGACGGTCGCCGCTACAATGCCGCCGCCATGAAGGGCATCGCCGCCGAATCTCTCGAACGCTATTTCGCAGCCCACGTCCCCGGCGCGGTCGCGCCGCTTCGCTTCGAGGCGATCGTCGGCGGCCACTCGAACCTGACCTACCACGTCTTCGACGGCGCGGGCCATCGCTTCGTGCTGCGAAGGCCGCCGACCGGCGCCGTCCTCGCGACCGCCCACGACATGGGCCGCGAGCACCGGATCCTCTCCGCCCTCGCCGGGACGGCGGTGCCCGTGCCGAAGCCGCTCGCGCTCTGCCTCGATCCCGCGGTCAACGACGCGCCCTTCTACGTGATGGAGTACAAGCCGGGGACGGTGCTCTCGGGGCCCGAGGTCGCGGATCGCACGGTCCCGCCCGAGCGGCGCGAGGCGCTCGCGCTCCACGCAGTCGAGGTCCTGGCGGCGCTCCATCGCGTCGACCCCGACGCCGTCGGTCTCGGCGATCTCGGGCGCCGGGAGGCCTATCTCGCCCGCCAGCTCGCCCGCTGGAAGACGCAGTGGGAGAAGACGAAGACCCGCGAGCTCCCGGACATGGAGGAGGCCCACGCGGCGCTCGCCGCCCGCATGCCCGAGCAGCAGACCTCGGCGATCGTCCACGGCGACTACCGCGTCGGCAATCTCCTCGTCGACGGCGCGGCCGGCCGCGTCACCGCCGTGCTCGACTGGGAGCTCTGTACCCTCGGCGATCCCCTCGCCGATCTCGGCTACCTGCTCAACGACTGGTACGACGTCGGCGATCCGAAGCCGCAGGCCGGCGGCACCGGCCTCCCCCCCACCTGCTGCGGCGGCTTCCCCCGCCGCGAAGCCCTGCTCGCCCGCTACGAGGCGCTCACGGGGCTCTCGACCGCGAAGATCGCCTACTACCGCGCGTTCCAGTACTGGCGGCTCGCGGCGATCGTCGAGGGCGTGCTCGCGCGCTACATGAAGGGCGTCATGGGAGAGGGGGGCAACGTGGAGGCTTTTCGCTTGCAGATCGCGGGGCTCGCCCGGGCCGCCGTCGAGCTCGCTTCGTCGGACGCGCTGCGATGAGGGGCCGCCGACTCGCCGGCCTGGCGTGCCTCTGCGCGCTCGCTTTGGCGCCCGCGCCGGTGGGGGCCCAGGCGGTGGCCGTCCCGACCGCGCCGGCCCCGATCCCCGACGGCCTGCTCGAGTCCGAGCGCAACACGATCGAGGTCTTCCGCGCGGCGGGCCCCTCCGTCGTATTCGTGACCAACAATGCCCTGCGCCGCGACTTCTTCACGGCGAACGTCACCGAGGTGCCCCAGGGCTCGGGCTCGGGCTTCGTGTGGGATCGCTTCGGCCACGTCGTCACGAACTACCACGTCGTCCAGGGCGGCCAGACCTTCTCGGTGACCCTCGCCGACGGCACGACCCACCAGGCGCGGGTCATCGGCGTCGAGCCGCGCAAGGATCTCGCCGTCCTCCACATCGAGACGAAGGGGCTCGTCGTCCAGCCCCTCGCGGTCGGCCACTCCGATGCGCTGCTCGTCGGGCAGAGCGTGATCGCGATCGGCAACCCCTTCGGCCTCGACCGGACGCTCACGACCGGCGTCATCAGTGCGCTCGGCCGCGAGTTCCCGACCGATGGCGGCTTCGTGATCGAGGACGTGATCCAGACCGACGCCTCGATCAACCCCGGCAACTCGGGCGGACCGCTGCTCGACTCGAGCGGTCGCGCGATCGGCGTGAACACGGCGATCTTCAGCCCGAGCGGCGCCAGCGCCGGCATCGGCTTCGCGGTCCCGATCGACACCGTCTCGCGCATCGTCCCGCAGCTGATCCGCTTCGGGAAGGTCCGTCGCGCGGGCCTCGGGATCAGCGTCCTGCCCGATCACTTTGCCCGCAGCTGGGGCGTCGACGGCGTGATCGTCCGCGAGGTCGCCCGGGCTCCGGCGCGGCGCGCGCCGGCTTGCGCTCGCTCGAGATCGACCGGGCGGGGACGATCGTCGGGGCCGACATCCTCCAGGGCGTCGCCGACAAGCGGATCCAGAGCTTCGCCGACCTCGCCAACGCCCTCGACAAGCGAACACCAGGAGAGCTCGTGCCCGTGAAGGTCCTGCGCAACGGCAAGCAGACGCTCGAGATGAAGATCCCGCTCGTCGAGGTCCCGTGAGCGAGCGCCGTCGCGGCGGCCGGGAGGGAACGATGTCGACGCGCGAGGCGCTCGTCGCGGTGGTCGTGGCCTTCGCGGTCGGGCTGCTCGTCGCGGGCTCCCTGCCGCAATCGGGCGGGGTCGCCGGAGGCGAGGCGCACGCGGCGCGCGGGGCCGAAGGGCCGAAGCTCCGCTGGCGCGTGAGCAGCGCCTTCGGGACCCATCTGCCGGGGCTCGGCGACAACGTGGTCGAGGTCGCACGGCGGCTCGCCGTCGCGAGCGACGGCCGGATCGAATGGACCGTCGACGATCCCGACGAGGTCGTGCCGGCCTTCGCGATCGTCGAGGCCGTCTCCCGCGGCAAGATCGCCGCCGGCTATACGTGGCTCGGCTACGAGGAGGGGCGTCTGCCGGCCTCGGTGCTCTTCGGTGCCGTGCCCTTCGGCATGTCGCCCTGGGAGTACACCGCCTGGTGGCAGAGCGGAGGCGGCCGCGAGCTCGCCCGCGAGATCTACCGCCCCCTCGGCGTCGAGCCGATCCTCTGCGGTCTGATCGGCCCCGAGACCGCGGGCTGGTTCCGCGAGGCGATCGAGCGACCCGAGGACCTGCGGGGCCTCAAGATCCGCTTCGCCGGTCTGGGCGGTCAGGCGCTCCAGGCGCTCGGCGCCTCGGTCACGATGCTGCCCGGCGGCGAGCTCTTCCAGGCCCTCGAGAAGGGCGCGATCGACGCGACGGAGTTCTCGCTCCCCGAGGTCGACGTGCGCCTCGGCTTCGATCGCGTCGCGAAGTTCAACTACTTCCCGGGCTGGCATCAGCCCTTCACCGCCTTCCACCTCGTCGTGAACCGGCCGACCTGGGAAGCGCTCGCGCCGGCGACCCGCGAGCTCGTCGAGCTCGCCTGCGGCGACGGCGTGCAGCGCAACTTCGCCAAGGCCGAGGCGGCGCAGGGCGCCGTGCTCGCGGGCTTCGAGCGAAACGGCGTGACGACGCGGACGCTCTCGCCGGCGCTGCTCGGGGCGATCGAGGGGGCGGTCGCCCGGATCCTCGACGAGGCCGCGGCGACGGATCCCCTCTTCGCCCGCATCCTGGCCCACCAACGCGCCTTCCACGCCGACTACGACCGTTGGCAACGGCTCGCCTATCCCAGTCGGAGCTCCGCCGTCCCGGATCCCGCCTCTCCCACTGCGTCGCGCGCTGCGGAGCCCGGCGATGGCGACTGAGCTCGACGGATCGGGCGCGCGTCGAGACGATGGCATCGAGGCGCGAGCGGGCGGGGGAAACGACGACGGTCGCTTTCCGGCGCGGCCGCTGCGCGGCGTCGATGCGATGCTCGATCGGCTCGTCTCGGCGACGAGCTGGCTCTGGCTCGTGCTGGCCGGCGTGATCGTCGGCGGCGTCGTGCTGCGGACCTTGTTCGGGATCAGCCGGATCGAGCTCGAGGAGCTCCAGTGGCACCTCCACGCCGTCGGCTTTCTCGTCGGCATCGTCGGCTGTGCCGTCTTCGATCGCCATGTCCGCGTCGACGTCTTTCGCGAAGGCATGGACGCGCGCCGCCGCGACTGGGTCGATCTCTACGGACTCCTGCTCTTCCAGCTGCCGTTCCTCGCGCTCGTGCTCTGGAGCGCCGTCCCACTCGTCGCCGAGAGCTACGCCACCGCCGAGCGCTCGACCTCGGCCGGGGGCCTCGGCGGGCGCTGGCTCTTCAAGAGCGCGTTGCCGCTGACGACCGTGCTCCTGATCGCGGCGACCCTCGCCGCGACGCGCCGCGTGGCGAGGCGCTTGTTCGGTCGCCCGCGAGCCCCGCGCTCATGAGCCTGCGCGAATGGCTCGCGGTCGCGATGTTCTTCTCCTTCATCGCGGGGATCCTGACGGGCTTTCCCGTGGCCTTTGTGCTCGGCGGCTCGGCCCTCGCCTTCACCGCCCTCGCGGTCCTGCTCGAGCGCGACTTCGGCCTCGAGACCGGCGTCGACTGGACCTACGCCTCGCTGGTCGGCGATCGGATCTTCGACCTGATGGACAACTGGGTGCTGGTCGCGCTCCCGATGTTCGTCCTGATGGGGCTCCTGCTCGATCGCTCGGGGATCGCGTCGGAGCTGCTGCGCGAGGTCTCGCGGCTCTTCGGTCGGGTCCGGGGCGGGCTCGCGGTGTCGATCGCCCTGATCGGCATCCTGCTGGCGGCGAGCACGGGCATCATCGGGGCCTCCGTCGTCCTGCTGGCCCTGCTCGGGCTCCCGCCGATGAAGGAGGCACGTTATGCGCCGACCTTCGCGACGGGGACGGTCTGCGCCGTCGGCACCCTCGGCATCCTGATCCCGCCGAGCATCATGCTGGTCCTGATGGGCGACCGGCTCGCCCTCTCCGTCGGTGACCTCTATCTCGGGGCCGTCGTGCCGGGGCTGCTCCTCGCCGCGCTCTACGTCGTCTACCTCCTCGTCCTGCCGATCCTGCGGCCCGAGATGGCGCCGCCCGCTGCGCGGCCGGAGGTCGTCGACTTCGAGCTCGTCCTGTCGGTCCTGCGCAAGATCGTCCCGCCGGCGCTGCTGATCTTCGCGGTCCTCGGGAGCACCTTCTTCGGTCTCGCGACCCCGACCGAAGCCTCGGGCGTCGGCGCCGCCGGGGCGCTCCTGCTCGCGGCCTCCCGCGGCGGCCTGTCCCTCGCGGCCCTGCGCGAGGTCCTGCGCGAGACGACCCTGACGACGGGCTACCTCTTCGGGATCTTTCTCGGGGCGACGGCCTTCGCCCTCGTCCTGCGCGGCCTCGGCGGCGACGAGCTGATCGCGCGCGGGCTCTCGGGCCTGCCCTTCGGTCCGAACGGGGTCGTCCTCACGATCCTCTTCGCGACCTTCCTGCTCGGCTTCGTGCTCGACTGGATCGAGATCACGTTCATCGTGCTCCCCCTCGTCGCCCCCGTCGTCGCGGCCCTCGGCTTCGATCTCGTCTGGTTCACCATCCTCTTCGCCGTCTGTCTCCAGACGTCCTTCCTGACGCCCCCCGTCGGTTTCGCGCTCTTCTACGTGAAGGGCGTCGCGCCCGACGTCGACGTCCGAACGCTCTACGTCGGGATCCTGCCCTTCGTGGCCTTGCAGCTCGTCGCCCTGGCCCTCATCTTTGCCTGGCCCGAGCTCGTGACCTGGCTGCCCGGGCGCGCCTACGGGCGTTAGGCGTCTCCCGGACGGCCCGCGTGACCGGGCGGGAGCGCGATCGACCACGCTTCACGAATTCGCGCCCTGCGCGACGAAAGGAGCCGACGCCATGGACGGGATCCGGGCCACTTCGGCGAGCCTCGTCGCCCCGACGAATGGCCGCGGGCATCGATTTCCGCGCCGCGCCGTCGCCGCACTGCTCGCCGCCGGCCTCGCGCTCGCGAGCTGCGAGCGCACGCCGACGAAGGCCGAGTACGTCGACGATCGCGTCGCCGTCGAATGCGCCGGCCGGAGCGGCGACGCGTTCACCCTCTGCCGCCTCGAGGTGATCAAGAAATACATGCACGTCCCGCTCGAGACGTTGCAGAGCCAGTTTCCGGCGCCCGTGCGCAAGGACCGCATGGGCTGCGCATGACTCCCCCGCGCGCCCTCGCCCGAGCGCGGCCGGGGCGACTCGGCAATTCCGGCCCGATCCGCTAGAAACGCCCGCGATGGAGCACCGTCGGCTGATCCTGATGCGCCATGCGACTGCCGCCACGGGCACGGGTCGCGACTTCGACCGTCCCTTGACTCGGCGCGGCCTCGAGGAGGCCCAGCGTGTCGGCGAACGTCTGCGGTCGCAGGGACCGCGCCCCGACCGCGTGATCACCTCCAGCGCGCGGCGCTGTGTCGAGACCTGGCAGGCGGTCGCGCGCGGCCTCGGCGGGGCGCCCGACCCGGGGCGCGCGACCGGGCCCATCGTCGAGCCGCTCGTCGAGCACGATGATCGCCTCTACAACGCGTCGACCCGCGGCCTGCTCGCCGCGATCCGCGCCGTCGACGACGCGCAGACCCTGCTCGTCCTCGCGCACAATCCGGGGATCTCGGTGCTCGCCCTCGAGCTCGGGCGCGCCCACCCGGCCGACGAGATCGCGCTGCGGGACGGATTCGCCCCGGCCTCGACGGCGATCTTCGGGGTCGCGGGCGCCTGGTGCGACCTCGCCGCCGCGTCGACCCGGCTCCTGCGCTTCGACCCCGCTCCGCGCGAAGGCGACGGGGACTGAAAGAGCCCGCGCGGCTCTCTTCTCCCGCACGGTTCCGGGTCCGGGCCCGACGCGAGCGTGATAACGTCGGGCGAACAAACACGAGGTGCCCCGATCATGACGACTCCCTTCTGGTGCGTGCTCGCCGTCCTGCTGCTGCCGCTCTTTCTCGCCTTCGCCGGCGGCTACTACCGCGGCAAGGCCTTCGGGGCCGCCGACAACCACGATCCGCGCGCCCAGGCCGCGAAGCTCGAAGGTCCCGGCGCCCGGGCCTATGCGGCGCAGGCGAACGCCTGGGAGGCCGCGATCCTGTTCTCGGCGACGATCCTGACGACCCACGCCGCGGGCCTGCCCGCCGAGGCCGCGACGCCCTGGGCGCTCGCCTTCGTCGCCTTCCGCGTGCTCCACGGGATCTTCTACATCCAGGACCTCGACAAGGCGCGCTCGCTCTCGTTCATGGGCGGGATGGCCTGCATCATCACGCTCTTCGTGAAGGCGGCCTAGCCTCCATGGCCGATGTCGAGATCGAATACCCGCGGCCGGACGTCGCGATCCTGCGCCTGAATCGCCCGGCGGCGCTCAACGCGCTCTCCTGGAATCTGGTCGAGGAGCTGCACGCGGCCCTGGACACCCTCGACCGCAACAACGCCTGTCGCATCGTCGTGCTGACCGGGGCGGGCCGGGGCTTCTGCGCCGGCCTCGATCTGCGCGACCAGGGCAATCCCGGGGCGCTCGTCGCCGGCATCACGGGCCCGCGCGCCGGGCTCATCGCCCAGAACCGCATGTCGAGCCTGATCCCGCACATGCGACGGATCCAGCAGCCGCTGATCGCCGCCATCAACGGTCCGGCCTTCGGTGGCGGGCTCGCCCTCGCCCTCGGCTGCGACATCCGGATCGCGGCCCGCGCTGCGTCGATGTGCGTCCAGTTCATCCGGGTCGGCGTCTCGGGCTGCGACATCGGGGTCAGCTACATGCTGCCCCGCTTGATCGGAGCCGCCCGCGCCCACGATCTGATCCTCTCCGCCCGGCGCATCGACGCGGTCGAGGCGGAGCGCATCGGCCTCGTGACGCGCCTCGCGGACGACGGTCGGGTCGTCGACGACGCGCTCGCGCTCGCGAGCGAGCTCTGCGAGTTCGCCCCCTTCGCCGTCTTCGCGACGAAGCAGGTCATGTGGGCGAACCTCGACGTCCCGCATCTCGAGGCGGCGATCCAGCTCGAGAACCGCAACCAGATCATGGCCGGCGCCTCGGGCGAGACCGACGAGGCCGCCCGCGCCTTCTTCGAGAAGCGCAAGCCCGTCTGGTCTTGAGCCGGAGCTCGCGAGCCGGGACGGACCCGAGGATCAGGATCGAGGATCAGAAGAATCGGTACTCGCTCATCGGATGCGAGTCGACGTCCTTCAGCGAGAGGAAGGCGTCGCAGCTCTCGATCATGCGGCGCAGGTTCTCGCGGTATTTCGGCTCGTCGCCGACGGCGTCGTAGAAGGCCTGGGGATTCGAGAGCGCCTCGCTCGGGAAGCCCTCCTCGATGACGCCCTGCCAGGGCGGCGCGTTCTTCGTCACAGGCCGCACGACCTCGTTGCGGACGTACGAGAAGGTGCTCTGGGTCTGGATCGCGACGTCGCGGTGGACCGTCTCCCAGCGCTCGATGAACTCGGCCTGGGAGAGCCCGGCCCGCGGCTCGATGCAGCCGACGAGGCTGAAGCCCCGGGTCCTTGTCCCGCGCTCCGCGGGATCCGTCACGAGCCGCAGCGCCTGGGATTCGACGACGAGGTAGCCCGCGTGTCGGCCTGCGCTCGCAGCGATGAGGGCCTCGACCGGACCGCGATCCTGGATGCACTCGAGCCAGAACGTGACGAGCGCGTCGGGGGCATGGGCGCCGAGATGGAGCGCGGCCCCGGCCGCGACGTCGCTGTCGGAGACGGCGAGCTTGAGCTGCGCTGCGCCATGACGCGCGAACGGCGCAGGGAGCGCCTGCAGCAGGCGATCCCGGAACACGTCGTTATTCGGATCGCCCGGGCGCTTCCAGAGCAGATAGACGAGCTTTTCCATGGCCCGGAGCATATGGGCTCCCGATCGGGCTGCCAGGGTCGGACCGTCGGGAAGCGCGCGACGTCGCGTCGGCGCCGGATCAGGTGTCGGCCGAGATCGACTCGAGAGCCGTCTTTGCGTCCGCTTCGATCAGCCCCTGGATGCGAGCGTCGATGCCGAGTGCTTCGCGGGCGCTCTCGAGGGTCTTCGCGCCGGTGCGATCGAGCTCGCTGTGGGCGCTCGTCCAATCGGCCGACTCGGCCCGGGCTCCAACCGCGCCCGTCTGGGCCTCTTCGTCAGCGGCCTTCGCCACGAGCCCCGCGCCCCCGGCGTGGGCGAGCTCGTTCGCGATCGCGAGGGTCGCGGCGAGGGGATGGACGTGCCCCCCGCACAGGACCTGGTGATGGGCGCCGATCGCGAGGCGCAGATCGGTCGGCAGCTGCCAGTGCTTCGCCATGATCTCGCCGGCGCGCACGTGGACGCGGTCGACTGCGGGCCAGATCGAGAGCAGGTCCGGCGGCTTGCGTCGCCCCTTTCGATCGGCGAGGGCCAGCAGCGTGCCTGCGATGCCGACGTCGTGGAGCAGGCCGGCCATGAACGCGAACTCGCCCTCGATCGGCGTGTACTTGCAGACCGTGCGGCAGAGATGGGCCGTCGCGACGGCGTGTCGGCGGACGCGCTCCATCGCGTCGCCGTAGGCCTCGGACTTGAACACGCGCAGGTTCAAGGCGATCTGCATGACGAGGTCCCGGATCCGCAGCAGGCCGAGGCGCATCGTCGCCTCCTTGAGCGACGCGATCTTGCCCCCGCCCGCGAGGGCCGCCGAGCTGGCGACGTGCAGGACGCGACCGGCGATCAAGCTGTCGCGCTCGAGCAGCGCGACGACGTCGCGGAAGTCGACGTCCGGTCGCGCCGAGAGCGTCATCAGCTCGAAGGCGACGACCGGCAGCGTCGGCGGTCGATAGTCGGGGGCCTCGAGGCAGCTGAGCAGCTCGGCGACCATCGCCTCCTCGTCGAGCAGGCAATCGTCGCCCTCGCGGATCGCTGCGCGCCCGTTGCCGTAGCCGACCTGGCCGCGCGTCTTGCCCTGCCCCGTGGTCGTCGCCATGTACCCGCCCCTTCCGGTCCACGGCGTCCCGAGCGCGCGCCCGACCCGGCCTAGCGATCGGTCCGGGGCCGGCCCGCTTGAGCCGAGGATCCGATGCAATCGGCGACGGGATCTTTTTCGAGCGAATCCCGGAGCTCGACACGAGCCTTACCCGTAGAGTCGGCTCTCCTCCGCCCGACTCGACCCGTCGGGTATGGCATGCTCGCCCGATGGCGGTCCGGTCCCGACTTCTCGTCCTCGCCCTCGCCCTCGTCCCAGCCCTCGCCCTCGGCCTCGCGCGGATCATCGTGCCCTGGGACGGGCCCGTCGGCCCGCTCCCGGGCGGCCGCCTGCGCGGCGTCGACCAGCCGTGTCCGACGAGCTGGGCGGCCTTCGCCGACGAGCGGGCGGTCGAGCTGGAGGTCGGGCCCGCGTCGCCGCGCTCGGTGCGCATCTGGAACGTCGTCGACGACGGTCGGCTCTTCGTCCCGGGCGACTTCCTGACTCCGATCAAGCGCTGGCCCCAGCGCGTCGTGGCGGATCCCCGGGTCCGGATCCGCATCGCCGGCGAAGTGTTCCGCTGTCGAGCGCAGCGCGTCGACGAGTCGGAGGCCATCGCGAGACTCCGACTCGCGATCGGACGCAAGTACGACCTCGCCCCGGATGGCTGGGCCGCGCGGAGCGAAGTCTGGTTCTTCGAGCTCGTCCCCCGGCCGGAGGACGCGGCGTTCACGGCACCGACGGCAGGGAGCGAGCCGGCGTCGACGCGGCGCCCGCGGACGAAGCCTGCGGCGGCGGAGCCTTCGACGCCGGCAGCGCGCTGACCGGGCCGCCGGCGACCTGCTCGACCGCGGCACGGAACGATTCGGTCGTCACGGCTTCGCTCCGCGAGAGGCGGCGGACGACGTCGTCGAGGCTCGCCCGGCGGTCGGTGCGGCGCCGGATCTCTTCGTCGACGGCCCGCAGGACGCCGACTGCGCGCGCGGTCACGGCGCCGTGGGCGCGCTCGACCTCGAGCGGTCCCGCCTGCTTCGCCCACTCCGCGAGCCGTGCATGGGTCCGCTGATAGCGGCGCTCGGCGATCGCCCCGGAGCGGCGCAGGACCTCGAGCGAGTAGTACTCGGCCAGCCCCTCGACGATCCAGTCGGCACCCTCGCCGCCGCGGGCGCGCATCGCGACGTGGACCAGCTCATGGATGAAGGTGCTCGTCGCGTTCTCGCTGATCAGCGGGCGCTCGGCGTGGACGAAGAGCGAGCCCGGCCCCGAGAGCGCGCCGCGCCACATCGGATCCCCGGCGCTGACGACCAGCAATCGCTCCGGGAGATCCGGGAAGACCTTCTGGAGCGTCGGCAGCGTGAACCGGAAGAAGGCGAGCATGTCGAGGCGGCGCACCCCCTGCCCCGTCGGTCCCGCGATCGAGAGCCGCGTCCCGCCGATCGTCTCGCGCCGCACCCCGAGCCGGCCGACCAGGATCCAGCCCGTCGGCCGATCGAAGAGCCGATTCGGATTGTCGATTCTGAAGCGCCCGCTCGCATAACGTGGAAACGGCGTCGCGGCGCTCCAGCCATCGGGCAGCTCGAGCGTGAGCTTCGCCTTCGATTGCGTCCCGTCCTGCATGTCGAGATGCACCGGCGGCACGAGGTCGTCCGCCCGGAACAGCGCCCAGTTCTCCGTCATGCGACCGTCGTAGCGGCCGACGTCGCGCTGGCTCTCGAGGTTGACGCGGAACTGCAGCCAGGCATCGCGACGCGGGGGGATCCAGGTGACCTGGCCGTCGCCGAACTCGAGGCGCCCCGAGGCCTTGAAGTCGCGGTAGCGGGTCGGGTCGGCGCGCAGCCGCATCCAGCGGATCCACTCCGGATGGCTCGCGATCCGCACACGCACGGTCGCGACGGGATTGCCGGCCTTGATCCAGGCGGTGTAGAGGATGCGGTACTCGGGGCGCGCGCTCGACGCCGGAACAGGCTTGCGCGCGGCGGCGGACGGAGCGACCGCGACCAGCCCGATGACCAGCACCAGGGCCGCCGCGGCGAGGCGCCCGAGTCCGAGCGCGCAGCCCCGGGAGGCGAAGCGCGCGAGGGGCGACGCGAACGAGCACGCGACCGACGACTCGAAGGCAGGGGACGCGAACGACGAGGAGGCGATCGCCTTCCGATCCACCCGGGCGCCCTCAGCCACCGACCTGATACATCTCGACCCGCTCCCGCCGACGCTCGGCGGCGCCCTCGATCTGGAGCAGCTCCTGCCGCTCCTCGCTGTAGCGGTCGCGGCGCCGCGTCCAGGTCGAAGCGATGCGCTCGCGCAACACGTCGTCGCTCGACCCGTCGCGCAGCGCCGTGCGCAGATCGACGCCGCCGGTCGCGAAGAGGCAGGTCACGAGGGAGCCCTCGGTCGTGAGGCGCGCGCGGGTGCAGGTCCCGCAGAAGGGCTGGGAGACGCTCGTGATCACGCCGATCTCGCCGCCGCCGTCGACGTAACGCCAGCGCGCCGCGACCTCGCCGGAGTAGTTCGGATCGATCGGCTCGAGGGGCAGCGCGGCGCCGATGCGCTCGACGATCTCGGCGCCCGTCACGACCTCGTCCATGCTCCACTGATTGCGCGTGCCCACGTCCATGAACTCGATGAAGCGGACGATGTGGCCCGTGCCGTGGAAGCGGCGGGCCAGGTCGACGAGGCCGTCGTCGTTGACGCCGCGCTGGACCACGCAGTTGATCTTGAGCCGCCGGAAGCCCGCCGCCTCCGCCGCGGCGATCCCCTCGAGCACGCGATCGACGGAGAAGCGCTCGCCACTCATGCGCAGGAAGGTCGCGGGGTCGAGGCTGTCGAGGGAGACGGTGATCCGGCGCAGGCCGGCCCGGGCGAGGCCCTCGACATAGCGCGGGAGCAGGCTGCCGTTCGTCGTGATGGCGAGGTCGAGGTCCGGCGAGAGGGCCGCGAGGCGACCGATCAGCTCCTCGAGGCCGTGGCGCAGGAGCGGCTCGCCGCCGGTGATCCGGATCTTCTCGACGCCGAACCCGACGAAGAGCCGGACCAGGCGCTCGAGCTCCTCGAAGGTCAGGATGTCCTGGCGCGGCAAAAAGGCATACTTCTCGCCGAAGATCTCCGCCGGCATGCAATACGGACAACGGAAATTGCAGCGGTCCGTCACCGAGATGCGCAGATCCCGGAGCGGACGGCCCAGCCGGTCCGAAAGTCCACTGGCAGGCTTCTCGTTCACGATGGAACCCAAGGGCGCGACTCGTTCGGGGTGGGCAGCGGGGCCCGGTCGTTTGGACCGGGTCGTATCCTACCGTAGGCTGCCAGGGTGCACCGGTCCGAAGCGGGGCAACGACGACGCGGGATGAAGCCCGCCCGGCCTTGCCCCGACACGATCGGGGCCTAGGGTACCGACCACGGCCGCGGCCGGTGCGACCGAAACGCCCGTCCCATCGGCAACCCATCGGCAGGTCGATCCTCGTCGGGTCGGGACCGCGAACGGAGTATCCCCATGCTGAATCTCGAAATGACGCAGGCCGCCGCCCGGAAGGCCAGCCATCTGCTCGCCCAGAGCGAACAGCCCGAGGGCGCGCTGCGGGTGGCGGTGCGCAACGGGGGCTGCAGCGGCATGCGCTACGAGCTGCTCTTCGACCGCGAGCGGCGCCCCGACGACGAAGAGCTCGCCTTCCACGGCCTGCGCGTCCTCGTGGACGCGGAGAGCGTGGCCTATCTGCAGGGTGTGCGGATCGACTACTCGGACGCGCTCAACGACGCCGGCTTCAAGATCCAGAATCCGAAGGCGCAGGAGACCTGCGGCTGCGGCGAGAGCTTCTCTCTCTGAGCTCAGGCGATCTCGCCCGCGAGGGCGACGACGCGGCTCACGAGCCCGTACTCGAGGGCCTGCCGGGCGTCCATCCAGTAGTTGCGATCCGAATCCTTGGCGACCCGCTCGATCGATTGGCCGGTCTCGCCGGCGATGAGCGCGTTCAGGCGCTCGCGCACCTTCAGGATCTCCTCGGCCTCGATCCGGATGTCGGTCGCCTGCCCGCCCGCGCCACCGGAGGGCTGGTGGAGCAGGAAGCGCGTATGCGGCAGCGAATAACGCCGCTCGCGCGGAGCGCCGAAGAGGATCGGGACCGCGATGCTCGCGACCCAGCCCGCGCCGATCGTGACGACCGGGGACTCGATGAAGCGCAGCATGTCGTGGATCGCCATGCCGGAATCGACGTGGCCGCCCTGGGACGTGATGATCACGCGGATCGGCTCGTGGTTCTCGGCCTCGAGGATCAGGAGCTTCTCGATGGTCCGCTCGGCGAGCTTGTCGTCGACGGCGCCGGTCACGAGCACCGTGCGCGTCTTGAGCATGCGCAGCCCGAGCCCCTCGTCCTTCGGCGACTTGTCCTCCGCCTTGCCCGCCATGCTCTGCTGCTCCTCCCCCCGAAAGCCCCACGCGCGCCGATTCACTTCGTCTCCCCTCGCGACCGCCCGACCCGGCGACCCGCCCCCGTCGTCGCGGACGCGGACGCGCACACCCGCGCGACGCCCCGTCCTCCCGATCGGGCCGGACATTAGCAGCCCTGCCTCCGGCGAGTGGCCACGGCTCGCCCTCCCCCGATCGACGGCGCCTGACTACACTGCGCGAGCCCCATCCCCACCGCCCCGGCGCGCCGGCCGATGGGTCCGAAAGAGGTTCCCCGCTCCGATGGAAGTCCCGCTGCTCGTCACCGACTTCTTCCGCCGCGCGGCCCGCCACTATCCCGAGAAGCTCGCCCTGGTCGATGGCCCGCGCCGCTTCCGGTACCGCGACCTCGAGGACCGCATCGATCGGCTCTCGAATGCGCTGCTCGCCCTCGGGCTGCGCCCCGGCGACCGCGTCTGCATGCTCTCGCCGAACTCCCATTTCTTCTTCGAGAGCTTCTTCGCGACGGCCCAGGCCGGCCTCGTGCTGGTGCCCCTGAACTACCGCCTGATCGCCGTCGACCACGCCTATATCCTCGACCATGCCGGCGTCCGCGCCGTGCTCGTCGACGGGGAGTACACGCAGGTCGTCGACTCGCTGAGGGACCGGCTCCCTAAGGTCGAGCACTTCATCGTCGCCTCGGACGAGGGTGAGCCGCCGCCGGGCTGGCTCGACTGGAACGCCCTCGTCGCCGCCGCCCGTCCTGGCCGCCCCCGGCTCGAGCAGCCTCTCGGCGAGAACGACCTCGTCTCCATCAACTACACCTCGGGCACCACGAGCCGGCCCAAGGGCGTGATGCTCACCCATCGCAACTGCTACCTGAACGCCTACAACCTGATCGCCCACCTCGGCATCCGCCACGAGGACATCGAGCTCTGGACGCTCCCGATGTTCCACTGCAACGGCTGGGGCGGCATCTACGCCCTGACCGGCATGGGCGGGACCCACGTGATCCTGCGCGCCGTCGAGGGCGAGGCGATCTACCGCCTGATCGCCGACGAAGCGGTCACCTTCGCCTGCATGGCGCCCGCGGTGCTGCGCACGATCCTCGACTACCCCGACAAGCAGCGCTTCGCGATCCGGACCAGGCCCCGCTTCACCGTCGCCGGCGCGCCCCCGCCCGCCGCCTTCATCGAGCGCCTCGAGCGCGAGCTCGGCTGGGACTTCCTGCAGATCTACGGGCTGACCGAGACCGCGCCGCTGCTCACCATCTCGGCCCCCGACGCCCAGACCGAGGCGAGCGACTGGGCACGGCGGGCGCGGGCGGGGATCTCGGGCCTCGGCGTCGAGCTCGCGGTGCTCGGTCCCGATGGGGAGCCCGTCGCGAAGGACGGGCTCGCGATCGGCGAGGTCTGCGCGCGCTCGAACGTCGTCTTCGCGGGCTACTACGCGCAGCCCGACCAGACGGCGGAGGCGATGGAGGGCGGTTGGTTCCATACCGGGGATCTCGCGGTCTGGGACGCACTCGAGAACGTCCACATCGTCGACCGGAAGAAGGACGTCATCATCTCCGGCGGCGAGAACATCAGCAGCGGGGAGATCGAGGACTGCCTCTATCAGCATCCGGCGGTGCTCGATTGCGCGGTGATCGGCGTGCCCGATCCGAAATGGGGGGAGACGCCGCTCGCGCTCGTCGTCCGCCGCGGCGGAGCGGAGCTCGACGCCGACGAGCTGCTGCGCTTCTGTCGCGAGCGGCTGGCCCATTTCAAGTGTCCGCGGCGCATCGAGCTCGTCGATGCCCTGCCGCGCACGGCGACGGGCAAGCTCCAGAAATTCAAGCTGCGCGAAGCCTTCTGGACCGGCGAGCGACGCGTTCAATGAGTCGACGAAAGGCCGACTCGCGGGGGGAGACGAGATGAGCGGACACGGATCGGGATCGTCGGTCTCGAAGGCGACGTCGATGTCGAGGGCGCAGGCGCTGCGCCTCGTCATTCTGTCCTACGTCGTGGCGCTGGCCGCTGGAGCGGCGACCCTGCTCCTCGCGCCGATCGAGGATCCGCTGGTGCGGACCTTCGCGGCGGATGCGGTGGCGACGATCGTGATCTTCGGATTCAGCTTCGCGTACGACAACTCGAGCTTCTACGACGCCTACTGGAGCGTGATCCCGATCGCGATCGTGCTCTACTGGATGACGCTCGCGGTGCCCGGCGTCCCGCCGCTCCGGCTGGCGGCGGCGGGGCTCGTGGTCCTCGTCTGGGGCGCGCGACTGACCTGGAACTGGACCCGCGGCTGGACCGGCCTCGACCACGAAGACTGGCGTTATGTGGGCTTCCGCGAGCTCGCCCCGAAGCTCTACTGGCCGATCAGCTTCCTCGGGATCCACTTCTTCCCGACCGTGATCGTGTTCGCGGGGCTCGCCGCGCTGTTCCCGGCGATCGCGACCTCGACCCGCCCCCTCGGCCTCGTCGATGGAGCCGCCCTCGCGGTCGGCTTCGCGGGGATCGCCTTCGAGTGGATCGCCGACGACCAGCTGCGCGCCTTCACGACCGGCCCGAAGCAGCCCGGCGAGACCCTGCGCACCGGCCTCTGGCGCTATTCGCGCCACCCGAACTACCTCGGCGAGATCCTCGTCTGGTGGAGCTTCTTCCTGTTCGGCATGGCCGCCGATCCGGGCTGGGCGAAGCTCGCTGTGCTCGCGCCGCTGGCGATGACCGGCATGTTCCTGTTCGTCAGCATTCCGCTGATCGAGAAGCGCTCGCTCGAACGGCGGCGCGACTATCAGCGCGTGATCGACGAGACCTCGATGCTGATCCCGCTTCCGCCGAGGAAGCCGGGCCTGTCCCGAGGACCTAGCCGACCAGGAGCTGCTTGAAGATCTCGAAGGTGTCGTGCTCTTCTTCCTGGACGGAGCCGTCCGCGGAGATCAGGCCTTCGATGGCCTCGACGAAGTCCCGGCGATGGGCCGCCGGGATCGCGGTCGGATCGAGATGCTCGATGCGCGGCGGGCGCTCGAGCCACTGATCGACCTGCCGTTGCTCGTCGGCGTCGAGGCCGAGCCGACGGATCAGCCGCGCGATGAACTCGCGCTCCTCGGGCTGGATTTCGAAGTCCGCCCAGGCAAACGAGCAGACGAACTCCACCAGGCGCAGGCGCTCTCGTCGATCGAGTCGATCGAGCATGTCTTCCTCGGGCAGCGGCTCTGGCAGCGGGATGGCGGGCGTTCGCGGGGCACTCTGCTCGGAACGTCGCGCTCGCTCGACGCGCTCCAGGAAGAGGCGGGGACGCGGGTTGCGCGAACGCGACGAAGTTAAACGCAACGGCCGTCCCATGCCAATCTCTCCTCCGGGCCGAACGGCCTCGACCAACGACCCCGGGTCGGGCGCGACGGTTCCGCGTCGTCGGCCGCGTTGGCTCGAATCCCGCCGCCGACGCCGAGTCAGATGCGGTCCGAGCCGCGGCGGCCCTCGATTCCGAGCACGTTGGGCTCGACCCGTCGCACGCTGCGAATCGGCTCGAGCCGGACCAGCTCGAATCCCAGGGCACGCAGCGCCGCGACGAAGGCCGCCTCGTCGGGCCGGGCGAGCGCACGGAGGATCCCGGTCAGCCGATCTCGCATCGGCATCGCGATCGCCGCACCTTCTCCGTCCCCACGCTCCCGGCCGGAGCCGGTCTCGAATGCCCCGACGAGCTCGATCCGCGCGTCCCGCCCGAGGAGCGACCGGATCCGATCGTCCTGCTCCGGGCAGGCGAGTCCGGCGATCACGAGCACCGGCGCCCGCCCGAGCAGATCGAGGAGCCTGGAGCCCCCCTACCCGCGACCAGACGCCGGGCTCCGGGACGTCGAGGCCGAGGGCGATCGACGGACGCCGCCCCTCTGCAGGAGGCGGAACGGGCATGTCACGGGCCGCTCGGCTCGCGAATGCGGATTCCCATCCCGATCCGGGCGCAACGCCCTGCCCCCCGCTCCCTTGATCAGGCCCCGCCGGATCGAGCTTCGCGAAGCGCGCATGGAAGCCGGCCTCACAGGCCTCGGCCAACATGCCGGCGAGCCAGCTCGCCCGCGCGTCCGGATCCACGACGGCGGCGACGAGCGCCCGGGCCCCCGACTGCCCCACCGCCCGACGGGCGCGCTCGAGGGCCTCGCGCCCGCCGCACCAGGCCTGCGCCCCGATGCCCGGCGGGTCGACCTGCGTCCGCACATCCGGCTCCGCCTCCGACGACTCGAGCTCGACGGGCGCCACGAATTGATAGCCGCGGGCATGCACGGTCCGGATCGAGGACCGTCCGGCGCTCCCCTCGTCGAGCGCAGCGCGCAGCTCGTTCACGAGACCCGACAACGAGCCGGCGCCGACCGCCGTCGTCGACCAGAGACGCCCGACGAGCTCTTCGCGCGGCACGACGCGCGCCCGCTCCCGCACCAGCACGACGAGCAGGTCGAAGACCTTGCGCCGCAATGCGACCGGGCCCCCCGCGCGCGTCAATCGAAAACTCTCGTCGTCGAGAACGAACCCACCGAATCGGAATCGCATGGGCTCCGAGCATATCCGCATCGCCTAACAAGGAAAGCGTCCGTCGCTCCAATCTTTCTCGAATCGCGGAGGACCGCCGAGGAGATCGCGCGGGACGGATTCGGGCGGAGGGAAATGCATGCCCGGGGAGAGGCGATCATCGACGGGAGTCAACGGGCGTCGCGTCCCCCTTCGACCCCGGATCGTCCTTCTCGCGGATTTCAATCCCCCGGCGGGTGCTCGTCGAGCGTGAGGTCGACCATCATGTCCGCCGCGAGACGCTCGAGCGTCCGCCGGATCGCATCCTTCCCGAGCCCCGCCGGCGGTGCGAGCTCGGCCCGCGCCCGGAACAGCCGCTCACCCGACATGGGCGCACTCTCCACCGCAGTCCAGAGGTCCAGCACGTTGACCGACAGGGCCGCGAGCGCCCGCGAGACGTCGCGCACGATGCCGGGTCGATCCTGACCGACGAGCTCGAGCCAGAGACTCTCGGCGGGACCCGCGTCGGCGTCGCCCGCCTCGCTGTCGAAGACGCTGGCCGAGAGGCCGCGCGCCGCCAGCCCCGGCAAGTCGGCGATCAGGCCGGGCACGGCCTCCTCGGGCAGGTGGATCTGGACGACGCCCGCGAAATGACCCGCGAGGCGCGCCATCCGACTCTCGTCCCAGCTGCCCCCGCGCGCGGCAATGACCCGGGCCAGCTCTTCGACGAGACCCGGGCGGTCGGGACCGATCACCGTGAGGACGAGCGTGCGGGCCATGGAGCCTCCCCGTTTGAAAACCTGTGTATTTTCAGGGTTCTAGCCCAGCCCGGCAAAAAAAATCGCAGCACACGAAAAAAATCGCGCCACCAAGCCCACCGGATCGGCACTTCCCCTTCAGAACAAGCCGATATCCCCTTCCCAGGGAGGCCCGACGTGTCCATGACGCGTCGGGCCGCTTGCTTTTCAGGCCTCGAATCGGGACTCGACTCGCCAGCCGGGCCTGGGGCAAGGCCGAGTGCGCAAGGCCGAGCCGAGAGCACGGCTCGTCCCGGCGCCTCCCGGTTCGACCCGGCGCCCTTCCTCAGCGCCGTGAGCCGGCCGGACCGCGCGCGTCCGAGGCCGCCTGTGCCTCGCCGACGCGCACGAGGGCGGCCAGGGCACGAACGGCCCGATGGGCGCTCGGATGACAGAGGCGCCCCTGCTCGCGCAGGGTCGCCGGCCCGGGATTCTCGGGATTCGACACGACCAGCTCGCTCACGCAGAGGACCGGCTTGCCGTGGCGCCGGCTCGCCTCGATGCCCGCCTCGACATAACGTCGATCCTGTCGCTCGTGGAACTCGGCCATCCGCTCGAGGCCGTGGTCGGGGAAAAAGGGGCCGCTGCGGAAGAAGGCCGCGGTCGCGGCCTGGATGCCGACCCCGAGATGGATCACCGCGTCGACGCCGGGATCGGCACACACGATCTCGAGCAGCTCGGGGATCGTGTCCCGCGTCTCGCCCCCCGCGAGATCGATCGGATTGCCCCGGCTCCAGCGCGCCGGCACCCGCGCGTCGATCGCCTGGCGCACCGCCTCGGGCAGCGGGATCAGCTCGAGCCCCGCCTCGGCGCAGGCATCCGCTGCCAGCACGCCCCAGCCGCCCACCGACGTGAAGACGACGACCCGCCTGCCCCGCGGCAACGGCTGGGTCGCCAGGGTCGCGGCCCACTCGAAGGCCTCCTCGACGGTCGGTGCGCGCAGGATGCCGAGCTGGCGACAGAGGCCGTCGAAGACCCGATCGTCGCTCGCGAGGGCGCCGGTATGGCTCGCCGCCGCGCGCTGCCCCTCGGCTCGTGCGCCGCCCTTCACCAGCACGAGCGGCTTCTTCCGGGTCAATCGCTCGGCCGCGCGCCGGAAGCGGCGGCCGTCACCGATGCTCTCCACATAACAGAGCGCGACGTCGGTGTCGGGATCGACGGCAAAATACTCGAGCAGGTCCGCGAGACCGGTCTGCGCCGAGTTGCCGAGCGAGACCGCCTTGCTGATCCCGACCCCCGTCGCGACCGCATGGTTGAGGAAGGACGACACGAGGTTGCCGCTCTGGCTGGCCACCCCGATCCGCCCCGCCGGCGGATACGGCGCCACGATCTGGGCACACATCGACTCCGGCGTCGAGACGACGCCCTGCCCGTTCGGCCCGACGAGGAGCATCCCGAGCTCGTCCGCCGTGGCGACGAGCTCGCGCTGGAGCGCCGCGCCCTCCGGACCCGCCTCCGCATAGCCCGCGCTCGCCACGAAGGCCGCCCGGATCCCGCGTCGCGCACAGTCCCGCAGGAGCTGCGCGTTCAGCTTGTTCGGCGTGCAGAGAAAAACGAGATCGAGATCGTCCCCGGGCACGGCGTCGACGCTCGCGTGGGTCGCACGACCGAGGACCTCGGCCGCGTCGGGCTTGACGCCGTGGAGCGAGCCCTTGAATCCGCAGCGCAGCAGGTTGTGGAACGTCACGAAGCCGAATTTCCCGGGATGACTCGCGACACCGGCGACGACGATCGCGCGCGGATGGAAGAGCGGACGGAAGCGCTCCCGGATCACCTCGTCGGAGAGCCGCTCGGCCGAGCCCGCGGCATCGCGATCGGTCAGCCCTCCGGCCCGCTCGACGACCTCGGCAGCCTCGGCGACGGCAGCACCTTCGAAGCGCTCGACGACCTCCGCGCCCATCGCGATCTCGACGAGCGCATCGACCGCGATCGGGAGGCCGTCGCGGAGGATCAGTGGATTCAGGTCCACCGACTCGACGTCGGGGCGCGCCTGCGCGAGGCGGGACAGCCCTTCGAGCACGTCGGCCAGCGCCTCCCGGTCGAGCGGGGGCTCGCCGCGATGGCCTTCGGTGAAGAGCCGCCGCGTCGCGAGCCCGTCGATCAAGCCGAAGGCGTCGCCTCGGCTCAGCGGGACGATCGCGAAGACCACGTCGGCGAGGGCTTCCGCAAGCACGCCACCCTGACCGAGGAGGACACAGGAACCGAACTGGGGATCGCGCACGAGCCCTGCGATCAGCTCGCGGCGCCCCGCGACCTGCTCGGCCACGAGCAGCGTGACGGCGCCGTCCTCGGGCCGCGCCTGCGCCATGAGCTCGGCCGCCTCGCGGGCCACCGCCGCGCCGTCTGCGAGCCCGACCCGGACGAGCCCCCGTTCGGTCTTGTGGGCGATCGCGTCGCCGGCGAGCTTCAGGACGACGGGAAAGCCGAGGGTCCCCGCTGCCCGGGCCGCCGCCTCGGGATCCGCCGCCTGCGCCTCCCGGGCGATCCGCACGCCGAAGCGCGCGACCAGGGCCTTCGAGTCGGGCTCGGAGAGCGTCCGGGTCCGACGCGGGCGCGCTGCGGGAGGGGCGGGGGCCATGCGCGGCACAGGCTATCGGACCGGCCGGCGCTCCACAAAGAACCGGGGACACTCGCAATTGCGCCCGCATCTGTGCGCAATCCCGTATGATTCGCGCCGATGCCGACGCCGCCCCCGACCGCCCAGGAACCGCTCTTCCATCTGTTCGAGCGACTCTTCTCCGACTGGGTCGTGAAGCCGCTGGACGCCGTGATCTTCTTCGACGTCGCCTTCTGGGACGACGCCGCCGGCAACGCGATCGTGATCCCCGCCGTCGTCGCCTGGCTCGTCTTCGGCGCGATCTTCTTCACGCTGCGCTTCCGCTTCATCAATCTGACCGGCTTCCGCCACGGCATCGACTGCGTTCGCGGACGTTATTCGGAGTCGGACGACGCGGGCGAGGTCAGCCATTTCCAGGCGCTGGCCGCCGCCCTCTCGGCGACCGTCGGGCTCGGCAACATCGCGGGCGTCGCCTTCGCCCTCGGCATCGGCGGCCCCGGCGCGACCTTCTGGATGATCCTCGGCGGCCTCTTCGGCATGAGCTCGAAATTCGCCGAGTGCGCGCTCGCCCAGCGCTATCGCCAGATCGACACGAACGGCCACGTGATCGGCGGACCGATGCTCTACCTGCGCGACGGCCTCGCCGAGCGCGGGCTCGGGGGCCTCGGGCGCGTGCTCTCGCTGGTCTTCGCCGTGATGTGCATCGGCGCGAGCTTCGGCGGCGGCAACATGTTCCAGGCCAATCAGAGCTTCAAGCTGCTGGCCCAGGAGGTGCCCGCCCTCGCCGCCGGATCGGGGCAGATCGGGGTCGGGCTCGCCCTCGTGCTGCTCGTCGGCCTCGTCATCGTGGGCGGCATCCGTCGGATCGGCGAGGTCGCATCGATCCTCGTCCCGGGCATGTGCCTGCTCTACATGGGCTGCGGGCTCGTCATCCTCGTGGGCCACGCGAGCGCGGTGCCCGAGGCGCTGGCGACCATCGTACGCGAGGCCTTCAGCTTCGAGGCGGGGCTCGGCGGCTTCGTCGGGACCCTCGTCCAGGGCTTCCGGCGCGCGGCCTTCAGCAACGAGGCGGGGGTCGGATCGGCGGCGATCGCCCACTCGGCGGCCCGGACCCAGGAGCCGATCCGCGAGGGCTACGTGGCGCTGCTCGAGCCCTTCATCGACACGGTGATCGTCTGTACGACGACGGCGCTCGTCATCATCGTGACGGGGGCGCTCGACCGGCCCGACGCCGGGAGCGGCATCGCATTGACGGCGACGGCCTTCGCGACGGTCTTTCCCTGGTTTCCGAAGCTGCTGACCCTGATCGCCCTGCTCTTCGCGTTCAGCACGATGATCTCGTGGAGCTACTACGGCGAGCGGGCCTGGATCTTCCTCTTCGGCGAGCGCTCGATCCTCGTCTATCAGCTGGTCTTCCTCGCCTTCACCTTCGGCGGCGTGATCTTCCAGAACGCCGCGGTCGTGCTCGACTTCGGGGACTTGATGCTGCTCGGCATGGCGTTCCCGAACATCGCCGGCGTCCTGCTCCTCTCGGGCGTGATCGGCCGCGACCTCGAGCGCTACCGTGCGCGGCTCGCCGCGGACGAATTCGAACGCTAGAGCGCCTGCTCGAAGCGCCCGTGGCATTGAGCCCCAGGGTAGAGGCGGGCCCGCGCGGGCTGCTAGGGTACGGCCTCTCACGAAGCGGAGGCACGCGCCCATGCAGCTCGGCAAGCTCGGAAGCTGGAATCACGTCGATCACCTCGACATCGAGGGGGCCACCGCCTTCGCGCAGCGGGTCGAGGCCTGGGGCTACTCGACCTTCTGGGTCGCCGAGGCCGTCGGTCGCGATCCCTTCTCCCTGATCGGCCATCTCGCCGCGAAGACCTCCCGGATCGTCTACGCGACGGGCATCGCCAACATCTACGCCCGCGACCCGATGCTCATGAAGTCGATCTGGAAGACCGTCGCGGGCCTCGCTCCCGACCGCTTCATCCTCGGGCTCGGCGTCTCCCATACCCATCTCGTGACGAATCAACGGGGGCATGAATACGGCAAGCCCGTCGCGACGATGCGGGCCTACCTCGAGGCGATGGACAAGGCGCTCTACATGGGACCGCAGCCGCCCATCGACGCGCCCATCGTGATCGGCGCGCTGCGCGACCGGATGCTCGAGCTCTCGGCGACCCGCGCCCAGGGCGCCCATCCCTACAACGTGACCCCGGAGCACACGAAGCGCGCCCGCGCCGTGATGGGCCCGAAGGCGCTGCTCCTGCCGGAGCAGATGGTGCTCGCGGAGACGGATCCGACGAAGGCCCGCGCGATCGCCCGCGCCCAGCTCAAGATCTACATCCGTCTGCCCAACTACCAGAACAACCTGAAGCAGTTCGGCTTCGTCGACGCCGACTTCGAGGGCGGCGGATCGGATCGCCTCGTCGATGCGCTGGTCTGCTGGGGCACGCCCGAGAAGATCGCGAAGCACGTCGAGGCCCACCTCGCCGCCGGCGCGAATCAGGTCTGCATCCAGGCCTTCCGTCCCGACGGCGCGCCGGGCGCGGACGAGGATCTCCTCGCTGCCCTGCCCCGCCTGGTCCGCTAGGCCCCCCGCTCGCCACGAAGGAAGATCCATGACCAAGCTCTTCAGCCCCCTCCAGCTCGGCCGCCTCGAGCTCCAGAACCGCGTCGTGATGGCGCCCATGACCCGATCGCGCGCGGGCCAGGACGACGAGCCGACGGAGATGGTGGTCGAGTACTACCGCCAGCGGGCGGGCGCGGGCCTCGTCGTCAGCGAGGGCATCTATCCCTCCTTCGACGGCAAGGGATATTGCCGGACGCCCGGTCTCGTCACGACGACCCAGGTCAAGGCGTGGCGCAAGGTGACGGACGCGGTCCACAACGAAGGTGGCCGGATCGTCGCGCAGCTCATGCATTGCGGCCGGGTGGCCCACCCGGACAACAAGCCCCGCGGCGCAGAGACCGTCGCGCCCTCGGCGATCCCCGCCAAGGGCGAGATGTACACAGACACGAAGGGCATGCAGCCGATGACCGCCCCGCGCGCGATCCTTCGCGAGGAGATCCCGAAGATCGTCGGCGAGTTCCGGCGTGCGACGGAGCTCGCCTACGACGCGGGCTTCGACGGTGTCGAGGCCCACGGCACGAGCGGTTATCTGCTCGCCCAGTTCCTGTCTACCGGAAGCAACCGGCGCGAGGACGAGTACGGCGGCTCGCTCGCGAATCGCGTGCGCTTTCCGGTCGAGGTCGTCCGCGCGATGGCGGACGTCGACGGCGCCGCGCGGGTCGGCTTCCGGATCTGCCCGGGCAACCCCTTCAACGATCTGTCCGACGAGAATCCGGAGGAGACCTTCCGGAGCTTCCTCGGCGAGCTGCGCGACCTGGGCCTCGCCTACTGCCACGTGATCCGGCTGCACGCCGTCGCGCTCGACAACATCGCGCTCGCGCGCGCGTCGTTCGGCGGACCGCTGATCGTCAACGACGGCTACAAGCGCGACGAGGCGATCGAGGTCGTCGAGTCCGGCACGGCCGCGGCCGTCTCCTTCGGCCGATCCTTCATCGGCAATCCCGACCTGGCCCGGCGCCTCGCGCTCGGGGCACCGCTCTCGCGCTTCGACCCGGGCGCGCTCTACACGCCCGGGCCGAAGGGCTTCGTCGACTATCCGTCGCTGGACGCCTAGCGCCCACCGCTGGACGTCTGGCGTCGGTCGCTGGACGCCTAGCGCGTGCGCAGCGCGTCGCGGATCTCGGTGAGCAGGACCTCTTCCTTGGACGGGCCCGGGGGCGGCGCGGCGGCCTCCTTCTTCTTCATGGAGGCCATCGCCGTGTTCATCGCCTTGACGACGAGGAAGATCGCGAAGGCGATGATCAGGAAGTCCAGGATCACGTTGATGAACGAGCCGTAGTTGATCGAGACGGCGGCGGTCTCGCCGACGGCTTCGCTGATCATGATCTTGAGCTCGGAGAAATCGACCCCGCCGAGCAGGAGGCCGATGGGCGGCATCAGGATGTCGTTCGTGAACGACGTCACGATCTTGCCGAACGCCCCGCCGATCACGACGCCGACCGCCATGTCGACGACGTTGCCCTTCATCGCGAAATCCCGGAACTCACTCATCATGCCCATGATTCGACTCTCCCCTCGGATGGAACTTCCGCTCGCAGGCCCCTGCCGAGGTGGTTCCCCGGATCCGGACGCGAACGCGCACATCGTTCGGCCGCACCGTACTCAGGGCGGACCGCGCGGGTCAAGGCCATCCTGCTAGTTTTCACCGATCCGGCCTCGAAAGAACCGGGCAGAGGCACAGTGCAGGTCGCGGTCCGGCATCGACCGGCATCGACGGGCCTGGACCGGCCTCTGGACCCGCGTCGAACGAAGTCGAACGCCGGGACTTCCCCGCGATTCGCACGACGGAATGCCGTCACGCGACGAAGGAATTTTCGTTTCCGATGCGACGTCGGCGCGACGCCGATCGGACCTCGGCTCGACGTCGATGGACGCGGCCGTGTCGGCCGGCCCCACCCGACTGCGCGGTCCGCCGATCAGGCGTCGATGCGGCGGTACTTGATGCGATGGGGCGTGTCGGCGTCGGCCCCGAGGCGGCGACGGCGATCCGCTTCGTAGTCCTGGTAGTTGCCCTCGAACCACTCGACGTGGCTGTCGCCCTCGAAGGCCAGGATGTGGGTCGCGATGCGGTCGAGGAACCAGCGGTCGTGGCTGATGACGACCGCGCAGCCCGGGAAGTCGACGAGCGCGTCCTCGAGGGCCCGGAGCGTATCGACGTCGAGGTCGTTGGTCGGCTCGTCGAGGAGCAGCACGTTGCCCCCGGTCCGCAGCAGCAGCGCCAGATTGACGCGGTTGCGCTCGCCGCCGGAGAGGTCGCCGACGAGCTTCTGCTGGTCGGTGCCCTTGAAGTTGAACGACGAGACCCAGGCGCGCGAGGGGACCTCGCGGTTGCCGATCATGATCTTGTCCTCGCCCCCCGAGATGATCTGGAAGACCGTCTTCCTGGGATCGAGGTCGCGCCGATCCTGGTCGACGTACGACAGCTTCACCGTCTCGCCGAGGCGGAGCGTCCCCGCGTCGGGCTTCTCCTCGCCGGCGATCATCTTGAAGAGCGTCGTCTTGCCGGCGCCGTTCGGGCCGATGATGCCGACGATGCCGCCCGGCGGAAGCTTGAACGAGAGGCCATCGAAGAGCAGCTTGTCGCCGTAGGCCTTGCGCAGCCCGTCGGCCTCGACGACGACGTTGCCGAGGCGCTGCGGGATCGGGATCGAGATCTCGACCTTCTCCGGCGCGCGCTCGCCGCCCTGCTTGACGAGCTCTTCGAAGGCGTTGATGCGGGCCTTGCCCTTGGCCTGGCGCGCGCGCGGCGAGAGCTTGATCCACTCGAGCTCGCGGGCGAGCGTCCGGGCGCGGGCGCCGGCCTGCTTCTCCTCGACCTCGAGGCGCTTGTTCTTCTGCTCGAGCCAGGAGGAATAGTTCCCCTGCCAGGGAATGCCGCGGCCGCGGTCGAGCTCGAGGATCCAGCCCGCGACGTTGTCGAGGAAGTAGCGATCGTGGGTGATCGCGACGACGGTGCCGGGATATTCCTGGAGGAAGCGCTCGAGCCAGGCCACGCTCTCGGCGTCGAGATGATTCGTCGGCTCGTCGAGGAGCAGCATGTCGGGCTTCGAGAGCAGCAGCCGGCACAGCGCGACGCGCCGCTTCTCGCCGCCCGAGAGCGTGTCGACCTTGGCGTCGCCCGGCGGACAGCGCAGGGCCTCCATCGCGACGTCGAGGGTCCGATCGATCTCCCAGGCGCCGGCGGCGTCGATCTGGTCCTGGAGCTTCGCCTGCTTCTCGAGCAGGGCGTTCATCTCGTCGTCTTCCATCGGCTCGGCGAACTTCGCGGAGATCGCGTTGAACTCGTCGAGCAGCGCGCGGATTCCGGCGACACCGTCCTCGACGTTGCCGAGCACGTCCTTCGCCGGATCGAGCTTCGGCTCCTGGGGCAGGTAGCCGACCCGCAGCCCCTTCGCGGGCTTCGCCTCGCCGAGGATGTCGCTGTCGACCCCGGCCATGATGCGCAGCAGCGTGCTCTTGCCCGCGCCGTTCGCGCCGAGCACGCCGATCTTCGCCCCGGGGAAGAAGGAGAGCGTGATCCCGTCGAGGATCACCCGCTCGCCGATCACCTTCCGGAGGTCGTGCATCGTATAGACGAACTCGTGCGCCACGGATCGATCTCCCTCCGCGCGCTCGTTTCGGCGCGCGTCTGCTGGCTGCTGGCCCGGTTGCTTCCGGCGGTCGGTCGAGCGGCCGTTCCGGCCTCAGCTCGACTCCGACTGCCCGCTCCCGGGGCGGGACACTAGCCCCGACCCGCTCGGAGCACAGCCGGAGCACCCCTCTTCCCGCAGGACCCGGATCAGGCTCGAGGAGTCGAGCCGTCCACCACCCAGGCGCTGGACCTCCGCATAACGCCCGTCGACCAGCTCGGTCGCGGGCAGCGGGATCCCGCGCGCATGGGCCTCGGCCAGCGCCATCCCGAGATCCTTGCGCATCCAGTCGACGGCGAAGCCGAAGTCGAAGCGGTCCGCGAGCATCGTCGTCGCCCGGTTCTGCATCTGCCAGGACGAGGCCGCCCCCTGCGAGATCACGTCGACGACCGCCGCCACGTCGAGCCCGACCCGTTCCCCGAAATGGAGCCCCTCGGCGAGCGCCTCGACGAGCCCCGCGATGCAGATCTGGTTCACCATCTTGGCCCATTGCCCGTGGCCCGCGGGCCCGATCCGGGCATGTTTGCGCGCATAGCAATCGAGCAGCGTCGCCGCGCGGCGGTGATCGGCCTCGAGGCCGCCGAGCATGATCGTGAGCGTCCCCTGCTCGCCCCGCTCTGGCCCCCGGAGACCGGGGCGTCGAGGAAGGCGAGGCCGCGGGCGCGGGCCTCGCGGTGGAGGCGCTGGGCGAGCTCGGCCGAAGCCGTCGTGTGGTCGACGAAGAGCGCGCCCCGGGCCATCGCGTCGAAGGCGCCGTCCCGGCCGAGGGTGATCGCCTCGAGGTCGGGATCTGCGCCGGTGCAGGCGAAGACGAAGGCGGCACCGCGCACCGCCTCGGCCGGCGTCGGCGCGGCGCGCACGCCGTGGTCCGCGTGGGCGCGCAGGAAGGCCTCGGCACGGGCGGCGGTGCGGTTGTAGACGGTCACGCGGTGGCCCGCGCGGGCGAGATGGCCCGCCATCGGGAAGCCCATCACGCCGAGACAGAGAAAGGCGACGTCGTGGCGCTCGCTCATCCGATTCCCCCTGGACCCAGCTCCGCTGGCGCGTCGAGCGGCGCGTCCGGCCGGGCCTCGGGCGAGGACTCCGGCCGGCCGTCGACGAACACGATCTCCCGCGTCGGCTGGGCCGGCACGCGCTCACCGGGGGTCAGGATGCCGACGAGGTTCAGCGGATCGCTGCCGCAGATCACCACGCGCTCGCCCGAACGCGGCGTCCGCCGCACGCGTTCGAGGCACTCGAGGGCTTCGGGCAGGGCGAACTGCTCGCCGGTGAAGCCCGAGACGAAGCGTCCGCCGCGAATCGCCCCGCGCGCCTCGAGGCGGCGCAGCGCCCAGACGACGTCGCGCCAGGGCAGCGCGAGATGCTCGCGCGCGACCACGTCCCGGAAGACGATGCCGAAGCGCGCGAGCAGCTGCTCGGCCAGAGCCTCGGCCAACCGATCCCGATCCCCGACCGGCGACGGCTCCGCGATCCGCGACCAGCGCCCTTCCGCGCCCGAGGCGATGCCCATCGCGCCGCCGCGCCGCAGCCCGCGCCGGGCCCGCCCGTCGGCCCGCCCCCGCGCGTCGGCGCCGCGCGCCGCGAGCAGCATGCGCAGCGCCTGGAATCCGTCGGCCGCGACCCGCCCGCTCGCGACGAGCTCCCAGAGCGCCGCCTCGACCTCGACCGGCGGCTCGCCGAGGAAGGCCGCGAGCTCGGCGTGGAAGGCGGCCCCGCCGGCGTCGAGCCGCGCGAGGATGCGCTCGGCGCGGAGGGTCGGGGGCCGCGGTGCCGCGCCCTCCCGGCTCGCGTCCGAAGCGCCGCGATGGGCCTGCAGCAGCCAGGCGAGATCGCTGCGCAGCACGAGCGCGAGCGGGGTCGACCGGGTCGTGCCGGCGGCGCGAGCGCTGCCCTCGCCCGCAGCGAGCGCCGGTTCGGCGGGATCCGGACGCGGCGTCGACGGCGGTGCGAGACGCAGCCAGGCGACGTGGCCCGAGAGACAGGCGAGATCGAGCCACTCGGGCTGATAGTCGCGCAGCCGAAGCGGCAGGACCGAGCCCTCCCAGGCCCCGGCCGCGACCTCGAAGCCCTGGAGCTGCTCGACGATCCGCGCGAGGCCCGCGGCGCCTTCGAGGGCGCTGCCCTCGGCCACGTGCTGCCAGACGAAGAGCATGCGCAGGAAGTCCTGGGCCGAGACCGGCTCGACCGCGGCGCGCAGTCGCCGCTGCGAGTCGTCGTGGATCCGCGACAGCAATCGCCGCGCACAGAATTGTTCGGGCTCGGCGCCGGAGCCGTCCTCGGCCGCTGGACCGCGGGCCTCGAAGCGCCCGCGCAGCACGAAGCCCTCGGCCTCGAGGGCCGCGAGCCCGATCTCGACGAGCCCCGGTCGCACCGCGAGCCGTCGCGCGAGGGCCGCCGCATCGATCGGCCCCGTCGTCTCGAGCTGACCCCGCAGCACGTGGGCGATCGCGCCGTCCTCGGCGACGACCTCCGGCGCAGCCGCCGCGGCCGCGCTCCCGACGCGCGCGCACCCCTCCACTCGTCCGCTCGCCGCCGCATACGACTTCGGATGGAGCGCCGCGACCCACGCTTCACGCTCGCGAGCCGCCCAGCACGCGTGGCCTTCGGCTGCATCGTGGCCCTCGGCGACTCGAAACGCGAAGGCGCGCCCGAGCGACTCGAGCTCGAGGAACAGGCGCTGCCAGGCGGGCTCGGCGGGCCAGTAGCCGGTGCCGAGCAGCAGATCGTGGAGCTCCTCGCGATCCCGCGGCGCCGGCCGCGCCTGCTCGCGAACCCGGGCGATGGCGTCGGCGTCGAGGCGCGACAGATCGCGCTCCTCGACCGGGAGCCCGCGGCGCATGCGGACGGCGCGGGTGCGGCGCTCTTCGAGGGGCGCGTCGTCGAGGAAGGTGAAGGGCTTGCCGTTCAGGATCTCGTGGGCGAGGGGCGAGGGCTCGGTCGTGTCGACGCAGTGGACCGCGAGGCTGCCCGCCTCGAGGCGGGCGACGAGCTCGGCGAGGCCCGCCGCATCGAGGGCCTCGGTCAGGCAATCGTGGAGGGTCTGGCGGACGAGGGGGTGGTCCGGGATCTCGATCGGCCCGGCGACGTTCTCCTGACACGCCGCGGCCTGGGGGAAGACTGCGGCCATCAAGTCGTCCGCTTCCATGCGCTGGATCGCCGGCGGATTCTTCTTGCCGCCGCGGAAGCGCAGGATCGCGAGCGCCCGCGAGAGGTTCCAGCGCCAGCGCGCCGTGAAGATCGGCGTCGGGAGCACCGCCTGACAGAGCGTGTCGACGAGCCCGCCCGTCGCGAGGAAATGCGGCACGTCGGAGAGCGGGAAGCTGTGGTGCGGCCCGAGGGAGAGCACCATCGCGTCGTCGTTCGCCGCGGCCTGGAGCTCGAAGTTGAAGTTGCGGCAGAACTTCTTGCGCAGCGCGAGACACAGCGCGCGGTTGAGCCGCCCGCCGCGGGGCGAATGGACGACGAGCTGCATGCCACCGGCGTCGTCGAAGAAGCGCTCGAGCACGAGCCGGTCCCGGGTCGGCAGCGCGCCCAGCGCCGCGCGCGAGACCGCGAGGTAGCGCGCGATCTGCTCACAGGCGTCGGCGCCGAGCCCGGCTTCCTCGGCGAGCCACGCGCGCGCCGCCGCCTCGTCTCCGCGGGCGAGCATCGGCTCGAGCGTGGCGCGCAGGGCCGAGACCTCGTCGGAGAGCTCCTCGGTCCGCGCCGGCGCCTCGCCGGCCCAGAACGGGATGTTGGGCGAGGCGCCCTCGGCGTCGACGACCCGCAGCTTCCCCGCCTCGACGCGCCGGATGCGCCAGGTCGCGCTCCCCAGCAGGAAGACGTCGCCGGGCAGGCTGTCGATCGCGAAGTCCTCGCCGACGGTCCCGATGAAGGTCTCGTCGGGGTCGGCGACGACGCGGTAGTCGGCGACGTCGGGGATCGCGCCGCCCGAGGTCAGCGCGACGAGCCGCGCGCCGCGGCGGGCGCGCAGCATGCCCCCGATGGTGTCGCGGTGGACCCAGGCCGCGCGGCGGCCGCGGCCGGTGGCGAGGCCGTTCGAGACGAGCTCGACGATCTCCGTGAAGGTCTCGCGGGAGAGCTCGGCGTAGGGCGCCGCGCCGACGAAGCAGCGGTAGAGCTCTTCTTCCTTCCAGGGCTCCGCCGCGCAGGCCGCGACGATCTGTTGCGCCAGGATGTCGAGCGGGGCCATCGGCGGATGGACCCGATCGAGGCGACCGGCGCCCACCGCGCGCAGAAGCCCTGCACACTCGACGAGCTCGTCGCGGGTCAGCGGGTAGAGCCGCCCCTTCGGCAAGCCGCCGAGGAAATGCCCCGAGCGACCGACGCGCTGCAGGAAGGTCGCGATGCTCCGCGGTGAGCCGATCTGGCAGACGAGCTCGACCGGCCCGACGTCGATCCCGAGCTCGAGGGAGGCCGTCGCGACCAGCGCCCGCAGCCGCCCCTCACGCAGCGCCGACTCGACCCGCAGGCGACGCTCCTTCGAGAGGCTGCCGTGGTGGGCGGCGACGCCCTCCTCGCCGAGGCGCTCGGCGAGCTGATGGGCCAGGCGCTCGGCCATGCGGCGGGTATTCACGAAGACGAGGGTCGTGCGGTGGCGTTCGACCTCCGCGGCGATCGAGGCGAGGACCTCGCCCATCTGCTCGCCCGAGGCGACGGCCTCGAGCTCGCTGCCCGGCAGCACGACCGCGAGGTCGAGGGCGCGGCGATGACCGACGTCGACGATCGTGCAGCGCGGGTCGCCGCTCGCGTCGACGCGGTCGGGGCCGGCGCCGACGAGGAGCTTCGCGATCCGCTCGATCGGGCGCTGGGTCGCCGAGAGCCCGATCCGAGTCGGCCGCTCGTCGCAGAGCGCCTCGAGCCGCTCGAGGGAGAGCGCGAGATGCGCCCCGCGCTTGTCGCGGGCGAGCGCATGGATCTCGTCGACGATGACCGTCCGCACCGTCCGCAGCATCTCGCGCCCGCGCGGCGAGGTCAGCAGCAGATAGAGCGACTCGGGCGTCGTGACGAGGATCTCCGGCGGGCGCTTCACGAGGGCCGCCCGCTCGGCGGGCGTGCTGTCGCCACTGCGCAGCGCCACCCGGATCTCCGGCACCGCCAGCCCGAGCGAGCGCGCGATGCCGGCGATCTCCGCGAGCGGCCGGGCCAGGTTCTCCTGGATGTCGGCGGCGAGGGCCTTCAGCGGCGAGACATAGAGGACCTCGACGCCGCGGGGCGGCGCGCTGCTCCGGCGTGTGGCGGCGGTCGGCGGCGCCGGCGGATTCGGATCGAGCCGGAAGGGCTCGTCCGGCGCACAGCCGAAGTCCGCGCGGCGCTGCTCCGCACGCCGCTCCGCACGCCAATAGAAGCCGTCGATGCAGACGAGGAACGCCGAGAGCGTCTTGCCCGAGCCGGTCGGGGCGGCGATCAGCGTATGCTCGCGGCGGGCGATCGCCGGCCAGCCGGCGCGCTGCGGCGCCGACGGCCCTTCCGGGAACCGCTCCTCGAACCAGCGTCTGACCGCGGGATGAAAGCTCGCGAGAATGTCCATGCAGGCCGCCCAATCTAGCGGCGCCGACCCGCGAGCGAAACCGAGGCGAAACCCGCTCGCCCGCCGCCGATCGCTTCAATCAGCCAGGGCCACGAGGTCGGCGAGCAGCCGATCCTCTTCGCCGGGCTTCGGCAGGTAGCGCTCGAGGACCCGACCTTCGTGGACGAGGAAGGTCACGAGCGTGTGGTCGATCGTGCCGTTCTCCTTGCGGAGCGAGCCCACGCCGTAAGCGCGGGCGAGGGAGGCCAGCGTTTCGGGGGGCCCGGTCAGGAACGACCAGGTCGAGAGGTCGGCGCCGCGGGCCTTTGCATAGCGTTCGAGCTCCGCCGGTCCGTCGTGCTCGGGATCGAGGCTGAGCGACAGAAAGTGGATCCGCGGGCGCAGCGCCTCCGGGATCCGGCGTTGGAGCGCGACCTGGCGCGCCGTCTGGACCGGGCACGGACCGGGACACTCGGTGTAGATGAAGTCGATCAGCAGGACGCGATCGCCGAGCTCGGCGAAATGAACCCGGGCCCCCGACTGATCGACGAGCTCGAAGTCGGGCACCGGGCTCGAGCGGACGAGCCCGTCGCCGAGGCGCCGCCAGCCCGCGTCGAAGGCCCCCTCGCCCACCACCTCGAAGTCGACGACCTCGTAGCTGCGGCCGGTGAACTCGAGCTCGAAGTCGATCACCTGCCCGCGCGCGAGTCGCGCGAGCACCGCCGCGTCGCGCACCAGGAAGTTCATCGTCATCGCGGGCATCAGGCCCGGCACGTCGTCGTGCTCGATCAGGACCTGGGCGTTGTCGCGATCGACGTCTTCGACGATGCCGTGGGCCGCGTGGCGGCCGATGGCGGGATTCGCGTCCCGGTCGCAGGCGCTCGCGACGACGACGAGGATCAGCGCGAGGACCCCTCCGAGCCCGCGCGCGCACGCGCGCGTCAGTAGGCCCACTGCCAGCCCGTCGTGAGCGTCCAGTCCTGCTCGAGCTGGGGCCCGTCGAGATTCTGATGGACCGGCACCGCGAGCTCGACGGCGAGCCGCTGCCCGCGCAGAACGCCGGGAAGATCCCAGGCGAGGCCCGGGCCGAGCAGGAAGCGCGTCCCGCCCCGCGCCTTGCCGTTCTCGGCCGGGTCGGCGATCGGATCGAAGCCGCGATCGCGACCCGAGAGATTGTTCTGCTTCTGCCACTGGACGCGCAGCGAGGCGCTGAGCCCGTCGATGATCCGAACCCCGCTCCAGAGCGACGCTTCGAAGCGACTGCCTTCGCGATAGTCGAGGCCATTCTGACCGAGCGGATGACGACCCACCGCCTGCCCGCCCCAGGAGAGCCCGTCGCGCTCCCCGCGATAGGTCCAGCCCCACTCGAAGTCGACCGTCCCATTGCCGAGCTGGGAATCGTAGGGGAGACGCCGGCCCGCCTCGTCGTGTTTGCGGAAGCCCCCGCTCGGCACGTCGAAGGCGATGTGGACATGGGAGGACTCGCGGCCCCGGCGGATGAAGGGCACCACGAGCCCGAGGGTCACGTCGCCGATGCCCTCGGTCTGGTCGCGGCGGCGATCGCCCGAAGCCTCGAGGGTCTCGAGATCCTTGACGAGAAACGGGACCTGCAGGATCAGCGTCGTGCGCGGATGCGGGGCGTAGGCGACCTCGACCGTATGGGTCGTGACGTCGAGCGCGCGCGGTGTCTCGGCATAGTCCACGAAGAGCCCGTCGCGGACGTAGCCCGGGCGCGCGTCGCGGTCGGCGAGCAGCAGCCCCTGGGACTTCGAGCGCCGCCACTGATACCGGATCCGCATGCGCTGCCCTTCGAGAGGCTCGGCGAAGCGGGCGCCGATCGGCGATGGCGGCGCGGCGTGGCCCGGCTTGGCAGGCGGGGTTCCGTTCGGGGCCGGGGGCGCCGTCGTCGAGGTCGAGGTCGAGGCCGAGGGAGCGGCCTCGGCAGCGCTCGTTCTGGTCGCCCCATCCCCGGGCGCCGCGCGCTCGACGGCCCCATCGGGCTCGGCCTGGCCCACGAGCGCAATCGCCGCGATCAGGCCCGCCGCGACGACCGCCCAGCCGCGCCCCGCGCCCGTCCGCCCCGCTGCTCGTTCGCTCCGTCGCGTCCGCACCGGCGCAAGCTAGAGAAGCCCCTCCGTCGACACAACCGATCAGGCAGCGCCGAGGGACGCCCGAAACGCGCGCTCGAGCGCCTCGAGATCGCGCCGGTACGCGCGCCGCACCCCGCGCTCGAGGCTGCCCGACCGAAACACCGCCGACCAGAGCTCGACGAGACTCCGCTCGCCCTGGGTGGCGGCGAGATGTTCGATGAACGCGTAGGACTCGAGGTACGCCACCGCCGCGGCCTCCGGACCGAGCCCGCCGAAGCCCGGCCGCGAGAGCTCCGCGAGGTAGGGCAATCCGCCGGACCGGGCGATCGATACGAGCACCGCCTGCTCGCCCGACCCGAGGCCGCGCTTGCCGAAGGCCCGGGCCTCGAACCACTCCGCCAGCCCCTCGTTCAGCCACGCGGGCAGCACGAGGCTCGACTCGGCGTCGAGCGCCGCGTGGACCAGCTCGTGATGGAGCACGCGCACGAGGGCGTCGGTCACGCCGGGCGCGCCGCGAATCTGGATGGTGCCGCCGTAGAAGCCCGCCGCGGGGAAGCGGAACAGGCCGGCGAAGCGCGCGTCGAAGAGCGCCGGATCCCAGATCGTGACCGGGAGCTTGCGATCCGGTCGCAGGGCGAGGAGGCGATCGAGGCGCGTGTAGGCGGCCTCGAGCTCACGCAACACGTCCTGCTCGAATTGCCGCGAGCCGCGCAGACCGGAGGCCTCGTCGAGATCGACGTCCTGGTAGAGCGTGAAATGGAAGGAGTCGCGGCGCTCGAAGCGACCGTCGGCGCCCTCGTCGCCGATGCCGATCGCCGGAGCTGCCGCGAACAGGACGAGCACCGCGCAGGCCGCGACGGCGGGACCGGGGAAGGCCGCGGCGCGGGCGCTGGAGACGGACGAGCCGATGGACGTGAAGAGGGCCCGAGCGGATCGCGAGATGTTCATGCGCGCGCCTCCGCGGAACGACCGCGTCGGCCGGAGTCTACGCGACCGACCCGGGCGCGCGCAGGGCGAAGGCCGAAGGGGCTCCGGGGCGTCCCGGCGTGGCACGCGGGACAGGCTCGGCGGGACCGTTCAGGGCACCGCGCCGGCGGTGAAGTAGCGGGCGGCGGCTCGCCCGGCACGGGCCACCATCTTGTTGAAGGCCCGGATCCGATCGGCGAGGCGCTGCAGTCGCGCCCGCTCCTTGCCGTATTTCGGGCAGAGATCGGCGCGCTTGTGCCAGAGCCGCTTGATCTGATCGTTCGTCGCGTCTTCCCAGGCGACGTCGCCGCGCTGGATCGCCATCGGAAGGATCGTCTTCTCGTAGTAGGCGAGCTGCTTCGTCAGCCGGCGACACTGGCCGCGGTAGTTGCCGTGGACGCTCGCGTCCGGATCGTAGGCCGTCGCCGCGCCCGCCAGGAGCAGGACGAGCAGAGCCGGGATCAGGCTTCGGATCGTCGCGCGGGCGTGCTCGGGACGCAGGGACATGGCGACCGCATCGGCCGCAGCGGGGCGGACCTGAAGACCGGACTGCCGATCCCCTGCCGCTCGCGCGGAACTCGCCCCCCGGCGAGGCCCCGCCGAGCCTGCCCGGACCCCGCTGGCCCCGCCCCGGGCGATTCGAATCGCCGCGCGTAGACCTCGGAAATCCCCTTGGATTTCAGGGTCTTTCCTCCCGACTCAAAGGCGATTCGCGAGGGTGAGGGCCTGGCGCCGGGCAAGCGCCATCCCCGTCCACATCGGGTTCACCGACGGGCACATGGGAAAGATCCCGGTATCGGCGATGTAGAGGTTCTCGAGGTCGTGGCAGCGGCCGTCCTCGTCGACCACGCCCCGGGTCGGGTCGCCGTGCATGCGGGTCGTGCAGAAGACGTGATTGCCGCCCATCACGAGGTTCTCCGGACGGACCGCCGGCGAGTCGAGGGCCCGGGCCTCCTCCTCGCGGACCATCTGCTCGGCGAAGCCATGGACCCCGGGCAGGATCTTCGTGGCGCCCGCGGCGAAGAAGAGCCGGGCGATCACGTGCAGCGCACGCCGCAGGATCGCGAGGTCCTCCGGATGCAGCCGCCAATGCAGCACCGGATTCGTCGACCAGGGCCGCACGCGGACCTCGCCGAGGGAGCGATTCGCGCCGACGATGGCGTCCCAGACCGCCATGCGCGGGAGCTCCGCATAACGCGCCTGGAGCTCGGCGCCCATCCCCGGGAAGCGCATCGAGAGCAGCGGCGGCGGCGCCCAGAGCGTCTCGAGCTTGAAGCCCTCGTCGAGGAACGCGAGCGACTGATAGCCCTGGGTCGCTCCGAATTGCGGATCGACCGCCTCGGGAAACACGCCGGCGATCGCGACCCCGGGATGGAACTGGAGATTGCGGCCGACCTGGCCCGAGCGGTTCGCGAGATTGCCGCTGTGGCGGAGCAGGACCGGCGTCGCGGTGCAGCCCGCCGCCAGCACGACGGCCTTCGCGTCGATCGAGAAGCGATGGGTCCGGCCCACGCGACTCCCGCCGGAGAACGGCACGACCACGTGGCCCGCGACGCCGGTCGCGCGGCGCCCGACGTGGCGCACCGCCTGGACCTGGAGGCTCGTCATCACCCGCGCCCCCGCCCGCAGCGCCGCCGGCACGTAGCTCACGTCCATGCTCTGCTTCGCGCGGCTGCGGCAGCCGGTGAAGCATTCGCCGCTGCCGCGGCAGCCGCGGACGTTGCGCGCGATCGGCTCGCTCGAGAGACCGAGGGCGTCGCAGGCATCCCGGAAGAGCAGATTGCGGCGGCCCTGGACGGCGTCGGGCGTCGGCGCGATGCCGAGGAACGCGCCGATCGCGTCGAAATGGGGATCGAGCGCTTCGCGGTTCGTGCGCTCGAGCTCGAAGCCCGTGGCCCAGCGATCGAAGACCGATTGCGGGGGCCGGACGCAGATCGCCGAGTTGACGAGCGAGCCGCCGCCGAGGGCGACCGCCTGCATCGTCGGCATCGTCGTCCCGCGCGTCATGCGCAGGCCGCCCTCGCGCATCGTGCGCGTCATCGAGAGATTCCCGTCGAGCTCGAAGTCCCGCACCGTGAAGGGCGGCCCCTCCTCGACCAGGATCACGTCCTTGCCCGCCCGCGCGAGCTCGTAGGCGGCGACCGCACCACACGGCCCCGAGCCGACCACGACGACGTCGGCCTTCTCCTGGATCGGGCCGTCGTACTGGGCGAAGACGCGCACCCGCTCGCGGGCGGCCGCGAGCCAATCGCCGCTTTCGGACGCGGCGTTCGCCACGCGCTCCGGCGCGAAGTCGGGATCGGCACCGCCCCGTTCGTCGCTCATCGCGAGTCCCGGCTCGAGCGCAGATAGGCGCGGTGGCGTGGCCCGTCGGGATCGAGGGGGGCGCGGTGCGTCGGATCCGTGCGATCCGCGAGCAGATGCCGGTTCGAGAGCGGCAGCGCGCCGACCCGGGGAAACAAGAGCTCGGCGTCGCTCACCGCGGGCTCGATCTCGAAGGGCGCGAGACCGAGCTCGCGTAGATTGGCCGGGTGGCCCAGATAACCGAGGGAGAGCACGGCGCGCAGCGCGGTGAACAGGATCCGGATCGAGAGCGTCTCGTGGCTCGAGATGCGCTCGAGCACCGCGATCCGCGCCGCCGGAGGCAGGCTCGAGAAGCGGTCGTGACCGCCCGGAACGCCGGCGGGCTGCACGAGGGTCACGTGCTCGAAGAGCGCGAGCAGCGCGCGGATCTGCAGGCGCTGCCTGGGCGGGAGCGCCGAGAGATGGTGGTCGACGTAGAGCGGGAGATGGGCGTCGACGCCGACGACGGGCAGGCCCGCCCCGTCCGGAAACAGGACCTCGGCGGCGGCCTGGATGAAGGCGACCTCGCCGCGATGGAGCACGGCGAGTCCCGGCGGCGGCGCGGGGTAGCCGGCGAAGCAGCGTCGCTGGAAAGCGATCGCCAGCACGAGGGCGGCGCCGATGACCAGGAAGGCGGTGAACACGGAGCCGAGCATAACCGACGCGCCTGTCTTTCCCTCGGCTCGCGCGCTTCAGGCGGACAGGCTCTGCTGCAGCGCGTGGATCCAGGTATAGACCGCGTGCTCCTGGGCCTGGAAGGTCTCGAGCGGCAGCCCGAGCCAGGCGAGCGCGGTCTCGATCGCGTCGACGTCCCCGCGCTCGGCCGCCTCGGCGAGACCGAGCAGGCGACCGAGATCGCCTTCGCGGCGGACGAGCGCCGCCTCGATCTCCGGGGCGAGGCGAAGCGCGCGCACGATCTCCTCGATCGGTCGGCCGAGCAGCGCGTCGACCAGGGAGAGCATGCCGACGAGGAAGGCCCGCTCGCGATCGATGCCGTGCCGCCCGCGGCTTGCGGCGTCTTCGGCGACCAGCTCCATCAGCCGCCCGCGATGGGCCGCCAGCGTGAGCAGCGGATCGCGCACACCGCCCTTCCTACCCTGGGCGAAGAGCAGCACCGAGACCCAGCGCGACAGATGCGCGAGCCCGAGATGGCGGACGCCGTCCTCGATCGACTCGATGCGCAGCCGGCCGGCGTGGCCCGCGGTGTTCACGATCCGGATCAGGTTGACGCCGAGCTTCGCGTCCTGCTTGAAGCTGTCGACGATCGCCGAGGTCTCGGCGCCGACGGAGAGCTGCTGGAGCAGGCGCAGGAGCGTCGTCTGGGACGGGTCGACCAGCGTCCCCTCGAGCACGACCGGCCGCGAGAAGAAATAACCCTGGAAGCGATCGAAGCCCGCCTTGAAGCAGGCGTCGAACTCCGCCTGGGTCTCGACCTTCTCGGCGAGGGTCAGCTTGCCGGCGTCCCGGAGCGTGCGGGCGAGGCGGCGCAGCGGACGCAGCCCGACCGACGGCAGGTCGACCTTGACGACGTCGACGAAGGGCAGGAGGTTCGCCCGGGGATCGTCGAGGACCCAGTCGTCCAGGGCGATCGTGTAGCCGGCCTCGCGCAGGGCGCGGCAGCGGAGCTCGATCTCGCGGTCGGGCTCGACGTGCTCGAGCAGCTCGAGGACGACGCGCTCCTTCGGCAGCGCGTGGATCGTGTCGGAGAGGAAGACCTCGCGGGTCACGTTGAAGAAGCCGACGAGCCCGCCGAGCACCGCCTCCTCGCCGAGCGATGCGAAGGTATTCGCGATCACGCGCACCGCCGCCTCGTTCTGCTCGTCGAAGTCGGCGACGACCGAGGCTCGACCGCGGCGATAGAGCAGCTCGTACGCCACGACCTTCCGGTCGCGGTCGACGATCGCCTGCCGGCCGACGAAGGCTGCCTCGGACACGCTCTCCCTCCACGGCCTCCCATCGGCGCGCCCGCGGCCCGCCTGAGACGAGAGACCGCGAGCCGGCGCGAGGACGCCCGCGCAGCGCGAAACGCACGCGACCTGCTCAGGGTTCGTACGGAGGCTCGTCGGGAAAGAGCCAGGGCAGCTCGGCGGGAAAGTCGCGGGAGACGGCGAGCGGGAAGCGCGCGGGCCGCTTTTCGAGAAAGCTCTCGACGCCTTCGCGGCTGTCGGCGCGGGCCCCCATCCAGGTCATCGCCGCCGAGTCGAGGCGAAGGGCCGCCATCGGATGGGGCGCACCGAGCATCTGCCACATCATCTGCCGCGCGAGCGCCACCGAGACCGCGCTCGTATTCGCAGCGATCTCGATCGCGAGCGCCCGGGCCCGGGGCAAGAGCGCGTCGTGGGGCAGCACCTCGCTCACGAGCCCGCCCCGCAGCGCCTCCGCCGCGTCGAAGACCCGCCCGGTCGTGACCCACTCCATCGCCCGGGCGATCCCGACCACCCGCGGCAGGAACCAGCTGCTGCAGGCCTCGGGCACGATGCCGCGGCGGGTGAACACGAAGCCGAAGCGGGCGCGCTCGCTCGCGAGGCGCACGTCCATCGGCAGGATCGCGGTCACGCCGACCCCGACCGCCGCGCCGTTGATCGCGGCCACGATCGGCTTGCGACAGCGGAACAGGCGCAGCGAGACCATCCCGCCGACGTCCCGGGGCGCGGCGGGCGTGGCCGACGCGTCCTGCATCTCACCCTCGTTCGGATCGAAGGTGCCCCCGCCACCCGAGAGATCCGCCCCGGCACAAAACGCCTTCCCGGCCCCCGTCACGATCACGGCGCGAATCGCGTCGTCGGCGTCGATCTGCTCGAGCGCGTCGAGCCACTCGCGCGCCATCGTGAACGTGAAGGCATTCATCCGCTCGGGGCGATCGAGGGTCAGGGTCGCGACGCCGTCCTCGGCCTCGAGGCGGAGGGTCGAATACGAACGCAGCGTCTTCGTCGGGGGCATGAGCGGATCCTCAGCGTGCATGCGCGATCCGGCCGATCGCACGCCCGAGGCGCAGGGGCGTGCCGATCGGACGCGGCTCGAGGCGACAGGGACCGGGCGGGATCAACAGCACGATCGTCGAGCCGAACTCGAAATGCCCCCACTCGGCGCCCCGGTCGAGCCAGGGCCCGCTCTCGCCGAGCGACCGATCCTCGGGCGAAGCGCCGCGGCGATTGGTCGCGAGCGCGTCGAAGGCGAGCCGAACGCTGCCGACCATCGTGGCGCCGACGGCGACCATCGCGAGGGGCGTCGAGCCTTCCCTCGCGCGGGCGCCGGTCCGACCCCCTTCGATTTCGGGCGGCCCGACCTCGAGCCCGCCGACTTCGAGCCCCCCGACGTCGAGAAAGGCGCAGATCCGTTCGTTGCGGGCGAAGAGCCCGTCGATCCCGAGCAGGCCGATCGAGTTGACGGGCCAGAGCGCCCCGGGTCGATAGACGAGGCGCGTGATGCGCCCGGCAGCGGGTGCATGGAAGCGATGATAGTCGCGGGGGGAGAGGTAGAGCGTCGCGAACTCGCCGCCCTCGAAGTGCATCGCGAGCGCCTCGTCGCCGATCAGATCCGCGACCCGGTAGCGACGCCCCTTCACCTGGAGCAGCGTCCCGTGCTCGATCCGGCCGGCGGTGCCCCAGGCGCCGTCGCAGGGCGAGACGAGGACCTCGTCGCCGCCCTCGAGCGGACGCGCACCGGGGGCGAGGGCGCGGGTGAAGAGCTGCTGCAGCGAGGGATAACGCTCGAGCGGCTGCGCGAGATCGCTTCGATCGATGCCGGCGAGCCGGACGAAGAGCTCGAGTTCGAGGCGTTGCAGCGGCGCCGGGAGCCGTCGGGATGCGAGCCAGCCCATGGCTCGGGAGATCGCGTTCTTCGGGAGCAGGTAGAGCAGGCCGAGCAGCGCGCGCGACGCGACCCCGAGCGTTGCGCGTTCGCCTCCGTCTTCCATCTTCATGGGCCGGAGCATACGGGATCCGGCGCGCCGCGGTTGCCGTCGGATTGCACCCCGATCGCGGACGCGTGTCCGTGGCGCGCCGCCGAACGAAACGTTCGCAGGATGCTCGGCGAAAAACTCCGCCGCGATCGGCACGCGCATCCGGAATGCAGTCCCGCGCCCAAGCGCGCGTACCGCCGAGCCGATCGCCCGGCGCGTCGCTCCGGACCGCGAATCGGACGCGGTCCGACTCCGAATTTCCTTCGTCAAGCCGCCGGCACAGTCGGCCGAGTTGTAGCGAAAATCACCATGCGTGCAGACAGACCCGGCAAAATGAATCCGAAGCAACGAACGCGGCCGCGCTCCAGCCGGTCGCCGTCGCCGCTTCGTGCCGTCGGCCGACTCCCGAGCCGCCCGCAGCGCGAGCTCGCCGCGGGCGTCGGCTGTTATGCAGAGCTCACCACCCTCGACGGTCGCCACCCGCTGCGCGAGCGCGTCCCCGGCGCCGCCGTGAGCTACCCGGCGAAGCGGCGACACGACGGCGAGATCGCGTTCTTCAACTTCGGGCTCGCGCGCGAGATCGGGCTGCTCCCCGCCGACCACCCGGACGAGATGACGCCGGGCCTGCGCCGGACGCTGCTCGACACCTTCGCCGTCGTGATCGTGAACGAATGGGATCAGGCCCACGGCAATCTCCCGCCCGCCCGGGACCGCCTCCCCCACGAGTTCATGGCCACCCGCTATCTCCAGCTGCAGCACCCCGACAAGCGCGGCCTCAACTCCGGCGACGGCCGCAGCATCTGGAACGGCCTGGTCGAGACCTCCGTCGGTCGCTTCGACGTCTCCTCCTGCGGCACCGGGGTCACACGCCTCTGTCCCGCGACGAGCATCCACGGCGAGTTCTTCCGCACCGGCAACCAGATGGCGGACTACGGCTGCGGCACCGCCCACATCGAAGAAGGCCTCGGCGCCGCGTTGATGAGCGAGGCCTTCGCCCGCAACGGCATCCGGACCGAGCGGGTCCTCGCGATCGTCGCCCTGCCCGGCGGCTTCGCGATCAACGTCCGGATCGCGGCCAACCTGCTGCGACCGTCGCATTTCTTCGGCCTGCTGCGGCGGCGCGAGGACGCGGACCTGCGCGAGTGCGTCCTCTACTACGCCGAACGCGAGATCGCCGACCGGCGCTGGCCCTTCATCGCGTCGGAGCGCGAGCGCATCCGCTACCTGCCCGAGCGCGTCGCGATCGATTTCGCCCGGGCGACCGCGACCTTCGAGAGCGAGTACATCTTCTGCTGGCTCGACTGGGACGGCGACAACGTGCTGACCGACGGGAGCATCATCGACTACGGCTCCGTCCGGCAATTCGGCCTCTACCACCACGGCTACCGCTTCGAGGATCCCGACCGCATGTCGACCTCGATCCCGGAGCAGAAGCGCAAGGCGCGTCAGATCGTGCAGCGCTTCGCCCAGATCCGGGACCTGCTGCTGCGAGGGTCGGCGCCGTCGCTCGCGAGCCTGCGGGACGATCCGGTGCTCGCGCTCTTCGATCGGGAGTTCGAACGCGAGCGACGCCGGCTCTTCCTCGATCAGATCGGCTTCGAGGAGTCCGAGGCCCACCACCTGATCCACCACGCCCCGGCCTGCGTGGATCAGCTCCTCTCCCTCCACAACCGCTTCGAGCGCAAGCGCTCCTCGCGCGGCCGGCGCAAGGTCGCCGACGGCCTCTCCTGGGACGCGGTCTACTGCATGCGCGACGTGCTGCGCGAGCTGCCCGCCCGGCTCGCGCCGGCAGCGGTGGGCGTGAAGCCGGAGATCCCCGCCGAGACCTTCTACGAGATCGCGCTCTCGAACTACGCGTCCCGCCGCGACCGGCGCATGTCGCCGACCCGCCGCCAGCAGGCCCGCGCCTATCAGCGGGCCTACCTCGCGGTCTGCGAGCGGGTGGCGCAGCGCCGGCACGTGCCGCTCACCGACGTGCTCGCCGACCTCGCGCCCCGCGCGCGCCTTCGCAATCCCTACGCCCGCATGACCGGCGACGGCCTGACCCACGCCGCCAAGCGCCTCGCGACGAGCCGCCGCCGCCTCGCCCCCGAAGAGACCTACCGCCTGATCGAGGCCTTCGCCGACAGCCAGGATCGCCGCGAAGAAGCGCGCACCCACGCGGCCGCCCGCACCTCGATCGCCGCGGCCCGCAAGCTGGTGCGCCGCATCCACGAGGATCTCGAGCAGCTCTCGCTCGAGTATCGCGAGAGCCTCTGAGCCGAGCGTCCCCCGGCCGATCGCCCGCGAGACGATCGACGAGGAGAAGCGTCAGAGCGGTCGCAGCTCGAGGCGGACCTGCGGAGGATCGATGCCGACGATCCGCAGATCGGGCGGGTGCTCGACCTCGGCGGCCTCGATCGTGAGCGAGCCCTGCCCCGCCGCGACCCGATCCGCATCGACGCGGATCTGGAACTCGCCGGTCGGCGCCAGCATGAGATCGCGGGTGCGCCCCTCGAACTCGATCTCGATCGAGGGCGGATCGAGCAACGCGACGCGGTAGCCGTCGGGCAGGTTGTCGACCACGATCGGGACCACCTTCGAGCCCCGGCCGAGCCCCTCGCTCGGCGCCCCGTAGAGCCAGAAGCCGGTGGCGAGCGAGGTCGCGACGATGCCTTCGCGCCAGCGCTCACGCGCGAGGGCCAGGTAGCGCCCGAGCCCCGACTCCCGCCGCCGCGCGCTCGTCTTGCGCAGGAAGGCGTCGAGCCGCTCCCGCAGCATCGCCTCGCTCCCCATCCGCTCGAGCCGCGCGCGCCAGGCGATCGTGACCTCGCCCCGCTCCTCCGACACAACGAGGCAGATGGCGTCGCTGCGCTCGGCGAGACCGAGCCCCGCCGCGTGTCGCGTCCCGCCGCCGCCGAGCTCCGTCCACTCGGTCGAGAGCGGCAGGTGGACACCGAAACGCGTCACTTTGCCGCCGCGGATCACGATCGCCCCGTCGTGTCCCGGCGTCCCGGGATCGACGAGGCTCCGGAGCAGCGGATCCGACACCCGTCCGTCGAGGAAGAAGCCGCCCTCGAGCAGCCGGTCGAGGGGCTCGCGGCCGGGGAGCACGAAGAGCGCCCCGATGCGACGGTGGGCGAGCGAGAAGGCGAGCTGGGCGAGCTCGTCGAGAAAATCGGCCGAAGGGCGCGGGGTCGAATGGCGCAGGGCCAGAACGGTGATGCGCTCGAAGAGCCGCCGCAGATCGTCCTGGAAGACCACGACCAGCACGAGGGCCGCGATGGCGATGAAGCCCTGGAGCAGCGCGGTCGTGAGCCGCAGATCGAGCCACTGGGCCGTCCAGAAGAGCAGCGCGATGGCGAAGACGCCGCCGAGGGCGATCCGGGCCCGGGTCTCCCGGACCCATGCGATCAGGACCCAGAGCAGGCCCGAGACGATCGCGATGTCGAGGACGTCGACGAGGCGAAGGGCGCCGAAGACCGATCCCATGACGCACCTCCCGGCGACCGCCGCGCCGGAAGTCCCCGATCCGTGCGCTCTGCACGGGCGGACGAGCCGGCTCGGTGGGCCCTCTTGGGCCGCGCTGATCAGGGGGGTGGGTCGCCGGCGAGGGCCGAACGACCTCATCCATTTAGCGCAGGATGCGGGGGATCGCGAGCGGAATTCCGAGATCGGCCGGGCGCGCTGTCGCGGTCTCGCGATCCGACTTAACCTGCCCGGCGGCCGGGGGGCGCCTGCTCGATCTGCCTCGCCCCCCGCCCCACCCGCCCCGCCTCGAGCGACAGGAGAAGGAACGCATGCGGTATCTGCACACGATGGTGCGCGTCAGCAATCTGGAGCAGTCGGTCGACTTCTATTGCAACAAGCTCGGACTGGTCGAGCTCCATCGTTACGACGTGCCCGCCGGTCGCTTCACCCTCGTCTTCCTCGCCGCCCCCGGCAACGAGCTCGCCCAGGTCGAGCTGACCTACAACTGGGACCCCGAGGTCTACGGCGGCGGCCGCAACTTCGGCCACCTCGCCTACGAGGTCGAGGACATCTACGCGACCTGCCAGCGCCTGCTCGACCAGGGCGTCACGCTGAACCGACCGCCGCGGGACGGCCGCATGGCCTTCGTCCGCTCCCCCGACCGGGTCTCGATCGAGCTGCTCCAGAAGGGAACGCCGCTCCCGCCGGCCGAGCCCTGGGCCTCGATGCCGAACGTGGGGGAGTGGTAGGCGCTCGGGCGATCCCCGGAGAGGGCGTCGGGACGCGACGGGGGCTCGCCCAGCCGCACGAAAAACTCGCGCAGCGCATGTGCAACGGGCTCAAGCGGGACTGCACCGGTTCCGATCCCGTTGCACATGAAGCGACGTGAAAGAAGTGCGCCCATCTGGCTCTTTTCCTTCGTCGATCTGGCGTTCCTGCTCCTGATCGCGATCACCCAGCTGACTCCGGATCCGGAGAAGACCCGGGCGGACGTCGCGGAGCTCGAGCTGCCGCGGATCGAGGCCGTCGAGCCGTCCTCGGACACGACGCCTTCCGCCCCGCGCTGGCAGATCCGCGTCCTCCCGGTCGCCGCGAGCGACGATCCCGCGGTCGAGCGCGCCCCCTTCGAGCTGATCGAGCCCGGCGTGAGCGCCGGCGCGGCGGGCGAAGCGGCGGCGATCGCCGTCGGCGCCGACGAGCTCGCGAGCCGCCTCGAGCTGATCCGCGAGCGCGCGCAACCGCGCCCGATCCTCGCGCCCCACCGCGACGCGCGCAGCGAGGATCTGCTCGTCGCCGTCGCACTGCTCGAGCGCGCCTGGCAGAACGATCGCGGCGTCACCGTCGAGCCGATGCCCGCGGTTTCCGCCGACGCCGACCGGCAGACCACGAAGCAGACGAGCGAACGCGAGCGCCGATGACCCGCGACCCGATCCGTCGCCGCTTCGGAAAGGGCGCCGCACGCCTGCGCATCGGTCTCCCCCCCGATGCCGAGCCGCTCTCGGCCGTCGCCCGGACCCCGATCCGCCTCGAGCGTCGGCTCACGATCGTGCCCTTCGTGACCGCCGTCGTGATCGCCTGGCTGCTCGTGACGAGCCCGGACGAGACGTCGAATCCCATGCGACCCGAGTCGAAAGCCGTCCAGATCGTGCTGGAGACCTGGCCCGCGCCGCGTCCCTCCGAGCTCGTGAAGCCCGTGCCTGCGCCGCAGAAGAGCGAGCCGACACGTCGACGCCCGGCACCGAGCTCGCCGGAATCCCACGCCCTGCGCCCTGCACCGCAATCCCCGGCCCCGCCCGCCGGACCGACCGCTCCGCCCGCCGAGGCGAAGCCCTTCGACCCGACGGCCCTCGCGACCCGCGGTGCTGTTGGTCCACCGCCGAGGCGATGGCCGCAGAACAGGCCAGCAACGAAAGCCTGCGTGAGGCCGCAGCGGCCGCCGCCGGCGGCAGCGCCGCCCGACTCGCGCGCAGCGACGCGGCTCGACCGCTGCCGACGGAGGTCGCACGGGCGACGCGCACCGCCCGCGCCGCAACGATTCCCGGGGCGCTCGACGCCGCGACCGGTGTCGCGACCGCGACGCCCTTCACCGCCCGACCCGGCGTCGACGGGACCGCGACCGGACCCGCCGATGCCCTCGTCGACGCCGTGCATGCCGGGGCGCGATCCCGACAGGCTGCCCTCGCCGCCCTCGATCGCAGCGCGTCCGGGGCCGGCGTGGGCTCACGAGGCGCCGCGCCGAGCGATCGACGCCCGGAAGTGTCGGCCGCCCGGGACGTGGCGCCGCTGCTCTCCGGGAGCTCGAGCGGGAGCGCGCTCGACGGTTGGCAGGAGGTGCCCCTCGACGAGCTCCCCGACTGCAGCCCGCCGGGCCGACAGGACCTGCTCAAGAAACGCATCCTGCTTGCCGCTTCGGTGAAACGAGAATGTTCCCATGCCAGCGGAAGCTATCGCTTCGTCGAGGTGCGCAGCCTGGGAGCGTTCCTGATGTGGTCACGACCGAACCCCGACCGTAGGGCCGGACAACCGAGAGATCGCGATGCCTGCGACGTCCTGCAGAGGGCGCTCGCCTGCCTCGGCGATCCATCGAGCCAGGAGTCGAAGTCGAGATGAAGATGCAGCACTGCTTGCGAATCGGATGGCGCGCGCTGCGCCGAACGAGCCGTCCGCTCGTCCTCGCCCTCGCGGCGACCGCCCTCGTGGCCGCAGGCGCCTCCGCAGCGAGCGCCGAGGAGGCGCGCTGGGAGGACTACCTCGACCACGCCTACGTCTACTCCGCCGCCGACACCGACGACCTGCGCGGCCTGATCCAGCGCGCGGAGAACGCCGTCGGGACCCGGCTCGCCGAGTACCACGCCGAGACCTTCGCGCCGCGCGCCGGACGCGCGGCGAAGAGCAGCGAGATCGGGATCCGCCGCAAGGCGATCGCCGAGCTCATCCTCTTCCGGACGGGCGACCTGCCGAACGGTCTCGAGCTCGCGGCGACCACGATCGAGTCCCTGAGCGACCGCCTCGATCGCCACGAGAACCGCTACTGGTTCCACACGATCCACGCGCATCAGGCGCTCTCCGCCGGCGACGCCGAGGCCTTCGTCGACGAGGTCCTCGCGCTCTGGCTCGCGGTGATCACGCCGCTCGAGGTCCCCTTCGAGACCTATCGCACGCTCGCCCTCACCGAGAACGGCAACGCCGGCTTCGTCCGGACCCTGCCCCATCTCTACGAGAGCGTGGCGCGCCTGATCCTGATCCACTCCCAGACCGAGGCCCTCGACGGCGACATCGATCCCCTCGGCGCGGTCGTGCGCGTGCTCGCCGACGAGCGGGTCGGTGCCGATCCCGAGACGGTGCCGGTCGAGGCGTCGTCGAAGGAGCTCCCGGGCGCTGCGCCAGCAGAGCGAGGTCTTCGCGACGGGCGAGCGCACGAAGCGCGCGATCCTGCTCGACATCCCCTTCAGCATCGACCGCGGCATCGAGCTCTACGAGTCGCTCCACGCCGCTCGCGCCGGCGGATGGGAGCGCCTCGGCTATCTCGACCAGGGCCGCGACGCCTACGTCGCCGCGATGCAGGGCCTCTGGGCCGAGATCCAGGACGCGACCTTCAACGCCGCCCGCTACTACATGTCGGTCGAGAACGAGGCCGGCACGCTCGACGACGAGGCGATCGTCCACGCCATCAACCACTACTCCCGCTACCTGCACGCCTTCCAGCGCTTCGACGGCGACACGACCGGCGAGGCCCTGCCCGACGCCGCCTACTTCGGCGCCTATCAGGCGGCCCGCGGCATCGGCGACGGCGTGCTCTTCTTCTCGGCGGGCGACGCCTCGCCGGAGCAGATCGCCGAGGCGATCCGGCAGTACCAGACGGCGCTCCGCTACTTCCCCTTCGACCGCGCGCTCTGGGGCACCCTCGCGGTGGCCCTCCAGCGCTCGGGCCGCGAGGCGGATTTCCTGGCCGTCGCCCAGCCGATCGCCGGCCGCGTCGTCCACTCCCGCCAGCTCGACCGCTGGATCGGGAACCACGCCGCCAGGGCCGACGTGCTCGAGAAGTTCCGCAGCGCCTTCGCCAACGACCGCAGCCTCGTCTACTTCGGCTTCGCCGACGAGACGAAGATCGGCGCCCTCGAGGCCGAGTTCGCGCGCCTCGCACAGGAGCGCGCGGAGATCGCCCGCACGATGGCCGAGACGCGCAGCGAGCGCGATCAGCTCGCGGATCGGCGCCGGGAGGCCATGCGGCTCGCCGCGATCGACTCGGGCGAGAACGCCGTCCCGGCCCCGCCGCGGGTCGCCGCCGGCCGCTCGAAGGAGAGCTTCGCGATCGAGAAGCTCGCGAGCGATCTCGACCGCCTCGACTCCCGCAGCGAGCGACTCGACGTCCGGATCCAGGCGATCGAGGAGGCGCTGCCGATCTTCAAGGCGACGCTCGGCCAGGAGGGCCTGATCCGCGAGCTCGCGGTGCAGCGGGACCATCCGGTCCACGCGCTCGTGCGACGCCTCGCCGAAGAGGTCGGCGCCGGAACCGGAGCCGCCCCGAGCACGACCACGAACCCGACTGCGGCCGCCCTCGACCTGCAGGACCTGATCGCTGGAGGACAAGACCGATGAGCTCGAATCGAAACGCGACCCATGCTCCGCGCCGGCTCACGCCGGCCGCGCCCGGGCGCCGCGCGCAGGGCCTCGCCCCGCTCGCGGGGCTGCTCGCCGCCTCGCTGCTCTCCGCCACCGCGTGCTCGACGGGAAGCGGCGACTCCCATGCCTACTTCGCGCGCTTCTCGGGCCGCGAAGCCGTCGAGAGCCAGCTGACCGGCGAGGCGCTGGCCCAGCAGAAATACTCGATGCGACGGCTGCGGCGCGATCTCGCGAGCTTCCGCCAGACCCTCGAGCAGCTGCGCCGCCACGGCAAGGACCAGGGCATCGACCGCTTCGAGCGCTTCGTGCGCCCCTATATCGAGACGCGGGTCGACACGATCGTCGACACCGACGACGCCCAGTTCCACGCCGAGCTGCGCCCCTTTCGCGCCGAGCTCCTGCTCTCGAAGGGCGTGCTGATGTACGAGCTCGACGATCGCCGCGAGGTGCGCCGGACGATCGATCGCCTCGAGCGCGACTTCGCCTCGATGACGAGCATGCTGGTGCTGTATCCGACCGGGGAAGCGGTCACCCTCGAGCAGGGCATCGCGCTCCTGCGGCGACAGACGGGAGAGATCTGAAGATGGACCAGTCGATTTTCTCGGGCCTGCTCGACATGAGGGGCGGCGCGGCGCATGTGACCCTCGCGGTCTCGTTGCTCTCGCTGCTGGCGGTCTGGTGGCCGTTGATGCACGGCACGCTCCTCTGCTGGCGCGCGCGGGCGGCGACCCGCGTCCCCTCTCCCGAGCGCGGCGAGGCCGGCGTCGGCGGGCGGATCGCGGAGCTGATCCGCGAGGTGCGCGCGTCGGCCGCCGGGGCCGCTTCGAACGAGCCCGATGCATTCGTGCGCGACGCGGCCAGACAGCTCGTCGTCGAGGAGTACGAGTCGAGCTTCGCGGAGCCGATCTCGATGTACTCGAACCTGCTCCCGCCGATCGGCTTCATCGGCACGGTCTGCGGCCTCGCGCTGCTGCTCTACTCGATGCAGATGTCCAACGCGATGCTGCAGCTCGGCGGCCTCGCGATGGCGCTGTCCTCGACGATCTTCGCCCTGATCGGCTACGCGATCCTCGAGAGCGTGAAGATCCACCTCTACGGGCGGCTCGCGCGCTCGATCGACGCGGGGCTCCGGCTCGAGGCCTGAGCGGTCGGAATCCGGTCCTCGCGCAGCGCGTCGCAGAGCTCGCGCGCGAGGACCTCGCCCGCGATGCGGTGGCCCGTGGCGTTCCAATGGCCCGCGCAGGGCCACGGCCCCGGGAAGCCGTGGACACATTCGCCGCTCGATTCGGCGGCGCGCGCGAGCTCCGGGATGGGCGAGAGCCAGTGGATCCCCTGCGCGCGGGCGAACGCCTCGAAGCGCCGCTCCGGGTACAGGAGATCCGGCACGCCGAGGCGCTTCGCCGTCGCCTCGCGCATCGCCGCATCCGGATGGACCTGGGCCGAGGTCGAGAGCGTCATGAAGACGAAGCGCGCCCCGGTCGCCTCGACCTCGTCGCGCATCGCCCCCACGAGCCGCTCGCTCGTCGTCCAGGCCGATTCCCAGGCCGGTGCCTCCGGCTCGCGATAGATCGCCTCGTCGATGCCCGCCTCGGCGCCGGCCCCGCCCTCGCCCGCCTTCCGCTGCGCCTCGCGCGTCTCGAGCAGCGCCTTCACCTGCCGCCGGACATGCCGCACGACCTGAACGAGCCGCACATGGCGCACGAGTCCGTACCAGAGATCCCCGGGCCATCCGACCCAGCGCTGATAGGCGGGATCCTCGGCATAGGACTCGTCGAGCACGAGGCCTCCGCCCTCGATCCGGAAATACGGGCGCCCCGAGGCCTTCAGGTCCGGGCTGTTGTTGCGGAAGTCGTTGCCCGTATAGAACGCGAGCACGACCTGATCCGGCGCGTACTTCGCCCCGAGCTTGCGCCAGACGAGGAGCTCCTCGGCGGTCCCGAAGCCGCGCTTCGAGAGGTTGATCATCTCGACGCGGCGCCCGTCGAGAGCGGGGCACGCCGCGAGCGCGCGCTCGGCGACGGCCCAGAAGGCCTGTTCGCGTTCGACCTCGTAGGCGGCCGCATAGGAGTCGCCGAGCACGACGACGCGGTGGACGCCTTCGGGCTTCGCGACCGCGTGGTCGACGTCGCGGGCGCCTTCGGCGTTGAGCTCGACGTACTGCCTCGCCTCGCCGACGGCCCAGCCCCGGGCATTCGGCTCGCCCCACTCGCCGAGCCCCGCCGTCGGTCGATCCCAGGCGGGATAGGCGATCCCGAAGAGCCGGAGCCCGCCCTCGGCGAGCAGCAGCCCGAGCCCGAGCGCCATCGCCCGGATCGCGACCCGACGCCCGCGTCCGCCCGCAGCCGTCATCGCGCCGTCCTCATCGTCCTGCCTTCATCGCTCGTCGACCTCGATCGCGTCGCTCCCGCTCGGCAGCGAGACGAGCGTCCCGTCGCGGCCGAGGGTGACGTCCCCGTCGAATGCCTTCGAGACGCCCGCCAGGAAGACCCCCTCGAGCCCGGGCACCGGCAGCGGCGGCACGACGTGATAGAAGAGCAGATGGTCCACCCCCGCCGACCGGGCGATCTGCGCCGCCTCGACCGGGCTCGTGTGATAGTCGGGGATGTCGGCGGTGATCTTCGCGAGGTTCGCGCGACCGGCGTTCTCGGCCGCGGTGTGGAGGCGCCCGACGAGCTCCGGCGACAGGGCCTCGTGGACGAGCAGGTCGACGCCCTTCGCTCTCGCCTCGAGGTTCGCGGACTTCGCGGTGTCTCCGCTGATCAGGACCGAGCGACCGCGGTAGTCGAAGCGGTAGCCGACGGCGGGCTCGACGGGCGCGTGGTCGACGGCGAAGGCGCGGACCTCGAGGCCGTTCGCGGAGAACACGACCGGCGCTTCGCCCTCGGCGGGCAGCGGGAAAGCGATGGCGCGCATGCCCGCGCCGGAGGGGGGCACCGTCGCCTCGCCGTGGTGGGCGACGCGGTAGCCGACATCCCGCCGATAAGCCTGCGTGAAGCCCGCGACGATCTCCTCGACGCCGTTCGGGCCGTGAACCGGAAGCGGGTCCGCGTGGGCACCCCCGGTCCAGCGCAGGAGCGCGAGCTCGCCGAGGCCGTCGATGTGGTCGGAGTGGAAATGGGTCAGGAAGACCGCGGTCGTGCGGCCCGGCACGAAGCCCATGCGCTGCAGATTGCGCGCACCGCCGGTCCCGGCGTCGACGACGACCAGCGTCCCGCCGGCGATGACCGCGGCGCAGGGGCCCGAGCGCACGGGATCCGGCAGCGGTCCCCCGGCGCCACAGAGCAGGACATGGAGGCCGTCGGGCAACGCCGCGATCGGATCGGCGCGCATGTTGCGCGCGAGCGCCCGGTCCATCACGCGCAGGGCGATCGGTGCGCGACAGCTCCAGAGGACACTGAGACCGAGCGCCAATCCGACGAGCCACCCCGTTCGCTTCAGCATGACCGCTCCTCCTGCCCGCGCGCGGGCTCTCAGCCGCCCTCTTCCACCTTCTCGAACGCGAAGCCCTTCAGATACTCGGTCTCGGGAATCGAGGGGACGACCGGATGATCGGGCGACTGCGAATAACATGCCACCCGCCGCAGCACGACCCGCGCGTCGAAGGCCGCCGCCTGGATCGCCGACTGGAAGGCCTGCGCGTCGACGTGATGCGAGCAGCAGAAGGTCGCGAGCACACCCCCCGGCGCCAGCAGCCGCAGCGCGCGCAGATGGATCTCCTTGTAGCCGCGCAGCGCGTCGGGCACGCTGCTCCGGCTGCGGGTGAACGAGGGCGGGTCGAGCACGATCAGGTCCCACGGCGCCTCGCGCTCGCGGACCTCGGCCCGGCTCTTCGCCTTGAGCCAGTCGAAGACGTTCGCGACCTCCGCTTCGCAGCGCCCGTCGAGGCCGTTGGCCGCGGCATTGCGGAGCGAGGCCGCCACCGCCTCCGCGCTCTGGTCGAGCATCCGGACGTGGGCCGCCCCGGCCCGGGCCGCATGGAGCCCGAAGCCGCCGAGGAAGCTGAAGCAGTCGAGCACGCGAGCGCCCCGGGCGAAGCGCGCGACCGCCTCGTAGTTGGCCTGCTGGTCGAGGTAGAGGCCCGTCTTGTGACCCGCCTCGAGATCGACCTCGAATTGCAGACCGTTCAGCCGGATCGGGAGCGCGCGGGGCGACTCGAGCGAGCCGGCGAGCAGACCGCTCGCGGGCTCGAGCCCTTCGAAGCGGCGCGAGGCGCCCTCGCTGCGCTCGAGGATCGCCCGGGGCTTGCAGACGCGCGCCAGGGCCTCGACGATCGCGGCCTTGCGCTGCTCGAGCCCGAGCGACGCGATCTGCAGGACCAGCACGTCCTCGTAGCGATCGACGACCAGGCCCGAGAGCCCGTCGCTCTCGGAGTTGACGACGCGGTACGAGCTCGCCCCCGGCAGATGCCGTTCGCGGACGGCGAGCGCCGAGCGGATCCGGCGCTCGAAGAAATCGACGTCGATCGCGACGGACTGGCGGGCGAGCAGGCGGACCCGGATGCGCGACTTGCCGTTGTAGGGGCCGATCCCGAGCAGGCGGTGGCTCGGGTCCTCGACGGCGACGATCGCCCCGTCGACCAGGCCCGAGGGCGCCGATTCGAGGGCGCCATCGAAGACCCAGGGATGGCCCGCAGCGACCCGACGGGCGTCGCGGGCCCGGATCGTGACGACGGGAAGCATCGAATCGGAGGCGGCGGGCGACATGGGCGCGCAGCGTAGCAGTCGAGGGCGCCGCCTCCCCGCGCTACAAGACGGATCATGCGCATCAACAAGTTCATCAGCGAATCAGGGGCCTGCTCTCGGCGCGAGGCGGACGCCTGGATCGAAGCCGGCCGCGTGGCGATCACCGGAGCGCCGGCCACCCTCGGCAGCAAGGTCGAGCCCGGCGATCGCGTCACCCTCGACGGCGAGCCCGTCGGCGCGCGCAATCCGGTGGTCTACGTCGCCCTCCACAAACCGACCGGCATCACCTGCACGACGGAGCGTTCGGTCCCCGGCAACATCGTCGACTACGTCGACCACCCGCAGCGGATCTTCCCGATCGGCCGCCTCGACAAGGACTCCGAGGGGCTGATCCTGCTGACGAACGACGGCGACATCGTCAACGAGATCCTGCGCGCCGAGCACGCCCACGAGAAGGAGTACGTCGTCACCGTCGACCGGCCCATCACGCCCGAGTTCCTCGAGGCGATGCAGGCCGGCGTCGAGATCCTGGGGACCCGGACGCGCCCGTGCAGCACCGAGCGGGTCGCGAAGAACGTCTTCCGGATCGTGCTGACCCAGGGCCTCAACCGCCAGATCCGGCGGATGTGCGAGGCCCTCGGCTACCGCGTGCGGCGGCTGAAGCGGATCCGGATCATGCACGTCGTGATCGACGAGCTCGAGCTCGGCGAGTGGCGCGATCTCACGCCCGAGGAGGTCCGGGAGCTCCACGTCCGCTGCGGGCGCACCGTCGCGGACGCCCCGGACGCGGCGCCCTCCGCCGACTAGCGCTTGAGCGCCTCGAGCTTCGCCGTCGGGATCGGGAAGTAGGAGATCTCGGTCGGCTCGGCGAGTCCATCGAGCAGTCTCCGCAGCGCCGGCGGCGCCGCTGCGATGGCGGCCGGGTCGAGCTGGGCGCGCAGCGCATGGAAGCCGGCTTCCTCGACGAGCTCGCCCGCGCGACGGGAGAGCTGGTCGATCACCCATTCGCGCACGCCGCCCTCGGTCGAGCTCGGGATCCCGGTCTCCTGCGCGTTCTCGGCGGGCGCATGGTAATGCGGCCGATTGCGGAAGAGATCGAAGCGGAGAAGCTCGCGGTCGTCCCCGGGCAGCGCGCTGTTCACGTAGAGCGTGATCCCGCCGTCGACCACGTCGACCTCGCGGCGGCAAGCGACGAAGCGCAGGCCGCCGACGGCGAGGGCGGCGTCGGCCCCCTTGCGGATCTCGAGCTGGCTCATCGGTTCGGAGACGGCGGCGTTCGCGTTCATGGCTTCACCTCGCGGGGCATCGAAGGATGCAGACGATTCGGTTCGGATGGGCGCCCCGCATGCTACGCGATCGAAGCCCGCCCCTGCAACCCCTCCCCTCGGCTAGCCTGCCCGCGGATGTCCGCCCCGATCCTCCACTACGGCACCTTCGACGTCGCCAACTACGGCGACCTGCTCTTCCCCCTGATCCTCGAGCGCCGCCTCGGCGATCTCGGCCCGCTGATCCACGTCTCGCCGGTCGGGGGGGCCCCGCCGATCGCAGGCGGTGTGACCAGCCGGAGTCCGGAGCAGATCGAAGGCCCCGTCGCCGGCGTCATCGTCGGCGGTGGCCACCTGATCCACCCATCGCCCTCTCCGCTCGCCGACTACCGCGACCCGCCCGCCCGGGCGTTGATGGCCTACCCCTCCCTCTGGCTGGGGGCCGCCGAGCGCGCCCTCGAGGCCGGGGCCCCGCTGGTCTGGAACGCGCCGGGGCTGCCTTCGGCCTTCGCGCCCCGGGCCGCGGCGGTGCTCGACTGGGCGAGCGGGTTCGTCGACTACCTCGCGGTCCGCGACGCGCGCAGCGCAACGCTGATGCGCCAGGCAGGCTGCGATCGCGAGGCCCTCGTCGTGCCCGATAGCGGCTTCGAGGTCGCGTCGCTCTACTCCGCGGCCGAGCTCGAGCGCGCCCATGCAGAAGCGTTTCGCACGCGCGGCGTCGAGCGACGCGGGCCGACCCTCGCCTTCCATGCGAACGCGCGATATCTGCGCGACGAGATCCCGCTCGCCGCCGCGCGCATCGAGAGGATCGCCGAGCAGGCAGGGGCGATGCCCGTCCTGCTCGCCCTGGGCGCCTGCCACGGCGACGACGCGCTCGTCCGCGCGCTCGGAGCGCGGCTTCGGCAGCCGGCGCTCGTCGTCGACCGCCCCGCGAGCCTCTGCGAGCTCGTCGCCTGCATCGCCCACGCGGAGGTCTACCTCGGCTCGTCGCTCCACGGCGCGATCACCGCCCTCGCCTTCGGCGTGAAGGCAGCGCTGGTCGCCCGCGAAGCCGGGGACGGGGGAAAATTCAGCGGGCTCCTCTCGCAGCACGGCCTCGAAGCCTGGCTGCTGCGCGACTGGGAAGCGGCGGAGCAGCGCTTCGCCGCGCTTCGGGCCGAGCCGCCCACTGCCTGGCGCGGCGTCGCCCCCGCGGTCGCGCCGGCACTCGAGCGCCACTGGACCCGCGTGCGCAGTGCCCTCACGAGCCCGCCGAACCGCCCCGACCTGCGCGCTACCGCCCGTGAACGCCTCGAGAACCGCGTGCGATCCGACCTCGCGGCGTTCGGGGTCCATGCCGCCCTGCTCGCCTACCAGGCCGAGATGACGCTCGATCAGATGCAGCAGCTCGCGCGCCAGCGGGAGCAGACCGCGGCACTCAAGGCCTCCTACCGCGACGCGGCGCGCGCGCTGCGCACCCGCATCGCCCGGCTCGAAGCGGGATCCGCGGGCGAAGACGTCGAAGCCGGGGACCCGGACTGAGTCGTTCGGCTACCCTGCGCGCCTGTCCTGCGCACGCCGCGTCGCGCGCGCGGAGATCCGACCCGCCACCCGGAGGTCGCCCCGCGATCATGAAGCTCCCCGCCCTCGCGCGAATGGTCTCGCGCTGGAAGCGCTCGACCGAGGGGTCCGGGCGCGACGGTGAGCCGCCTCGGACGGTCGATCCCCGGCTCGAAGAAGTCGTCGTCCAGCTGCTGCTCCAGCGCAAGTGGAGCTACCTGCGTTATGTCCATCTGCGAGAGGGCTTCCTCGCCGCCCGCGACGTGAGGAGCGTGCTCGCGATCGGCGCCGGTCGTGGCCTCGCGGAGCTCGCCCTCGCGCTCGAGTTCCCGAAGGTCCGCTTCCGGATCACCGACGTCGCCTCCGAGCGCACCCCGAACTACCAGTGGGCCCAGGATCGCGCCCGGGCCTGGCAGCTCCCGAACGTCGAGTTCGGTCTGCTCGACGTGACGAAGCCGATCGAGGAGCGCTTCGATTTCATCGCGTCGGTCGAGGTGATCGAGCACATCGAAGACGACGAGGCCGCGATCGCCCACATGCGCGCGGCGGCCCGCAAATACGTCTTCTGCCTCGTCCCCTTCGCCGACGACGCGACGCTCGCCGATCCGCGTCAGGCGCGAAGAGCCTGGGCGCGTCATCAGCACTACCGCTTCGGTTATTCGCCGGAGCGATTCCGAAAGCTCTTCGACGACGTCGCGGCGATGCGGGGGTGTTATTTCCGCGATCAGGGCTTCGTGCTCCGGCAGATCCTCGACACGGAGGACGACGACGCGATCCGCAGACGCGCCCGCGAGCTCGCCGAAGCCGCCCGCGGCGACGTCGCCGACCGTCTCCCCGACACCCCGGATCAGACCCAGGGCATCTGGGTCCTGGCCCGTACCCCCGACTCCGACCGGGCCGCGCCGGGCCCGCCCCCCCTCGCGGCCGACCCCGACCGCGCCGCTGCGCAGGCCCGGCTGCGCGAGGTCCGACGCCGCCTCGTCTTCTACCGATCCTGGAGCTACTTCCGCTATCTCCATCTACGGGAAGCATTTCTCGCGACCGAGAACGTGGCGACCGTACTCTCGATCGGCTCGGGGCGCGGCCTGGCCGAGCTCGCTCTCGCGATCGAATTTCCGGCGGTCCGGTTCCGGATGACCGACGTCCGCTCGCCACACACGGCGAGCTCGGATCAAGCCATGGAGCTCGCCCGGAACTGGGGGATCGGCAATCTCGAGCGGGCGAGCCACGACATCCTCGAGCCGCTGCCCGAGTCGTACGATCTCGTCGCCTCGGTCGAGGTCCTCGAACACATCGAGGACGAGGCCCGCGCCGCCGACCACATGCGCCGCGCGGCCCGGCGTTACACCTTCTGCCTCGTCCCCTACGCCGACGAACGGACGGCGGCGGACCCCGAGCGCCGCCGGCGCGCGTGGGAGAAGGATCATCACTACCGCTTCGGCTACAGCGCCGAGTCGCTCCAGGCGCTCTTCCCGGATCGGACGGTCGCGCTGCGGGGATGCTATTGGCAGACGGCGGGCGCCCGGGTCGTCGCGCGCTTCAAGGATCTCTCCGACGAGGCTCTCCTCGAGCAGGCACCGGTCGTGTGGAGCGAGGCCGAGAGCGACCTGATCGACCGCGTTCCGCGGCGCTATCCCGAGGCCCTCGGCCTCTGGCTCCTGACCCGGCGCGAGGACGACGACGGCGCGGCTTGACGGCGCGGCCCATCGGCCGCGGTCCCGGCCGTCATCGCTTCGAAAATCACCCGATCACGGCTCGTCACCGCTCCAAAACGCGAGCTCCCCGCCATCCAGCGGATGACGGGGAGCTCGGAGTCGATCCGGACGTCCGGGATCGGCGCGCCAGCCGCGCCGGGACCCCGCACGTGCGATCAGTCGCCGTTCCAGTTGCCCCGGACCGGCGTCAGGCCGGCGCTCCCGTACCGGAAGGTCGCGTCGGCCGCGCCCACCGAGTTCGTATTGCGCAGGATGAAGGTCCCGTCGGCCGGGTTGTAGAGACCGATCGTGTCCACGTCGTCGTCGTTCCAGTTGCCGACGATCGGGATCAGGGTCGAGTTCCTGGGACCGAAGCGGATGGTGAGGTCCGCACCGCCCGAGGTCGACGGATCGTTCCGCAGGTAGAACGTGCCCGCGTCCGGGTCGTAGAGGCCGATGCCGTCGATCGTGTCGCCGCCGTTCCAGTTGCCCGAGAGCGGCACGATGTTCGCGTCGCCCTTCGGCCCGAAGCGCGTGGTCACCGTCGCGACGCCGTTGGTATTCGCGTTGCGGAGCAGGAATCGCCCGCTCGCCCGCTCGTAGAGACCCACGGTATCGGAACCCACGCCGTCCCAGTCTCCGATCAGCGGAACCCGGGCATTCGGATCATTGGGCGCCGGGCCGAAGTTGACCGTGAGGTTCGCCGGGCCTTCGGAGTTCGCGTTGCGGAAGAAGAAGCGGCCGAGGCTCGGCGAGTAGACGCCGACGGTATCCGACGCATTGCCGTCGAAGTCGCCGGGGACGGGCACCGAGTCCGCCGGACCGAAGCTCACCTTCAGGTCCGTGGCGCCAGCCGAGTTCGTGTTGCGCAGGAAGAAGGTGTCGGAGGTCGAATTGAAGACGCCGATCGAATCCTTCGTGACCGGGCCTCCGCCGCCACCACCCGCCAGGGCGACTCCAGCAGCGAGCGTGATCATCGAAAAGGCGAAGCTCGATCCCATGATGCGGGCGCTATGCGAAATCATTGAACTCTCCATTCCGTTCGATTCCGTTCCATTCCATTTCCCAGTCGTCCCCGTGTTCCGTGTCGACTAACGAGCTTGCTACGGCTCTCTGCAGCCCTCTGCAGCCTCCAGTCGTCCGGCCATCCGGCCTCCGGCGTACGACCCTGTCGTACCATCGAGCATCACCGGGGAAAAGTGCGCAGACAATCCCCCCGCCTGCACGCCGGCCAAGTATTGCGTGTTTTGGACATTCTACCCAGCACTTCGATACCAATCGACGATTTCTTGTGCGAATTGACGCAGCCTCAGCAGCGCAGCCTCCGAGTCGCCGACGGCATCGAGCTCGACGCGGAGGACGAGCCTCGGGGCGCGTGGAGCCCGATCGAGGCGATCGAGTCCGAGCCAGGCGCGGAGGAGCTCGATCTCCCACGGGGCGAATCCGAGCCGGATGTGCTCGACGAGCACGGTGCGCTCGCCGCGCGTGCGCGACCCATCCTCCGCCCCATCGTCCGCGTCGAGCGAGCGGTCTCCGGTCTGCCGCGCGTCGTAGCGGATCCGAAATCGCTCGCTGCCCGGCGGTGCGTCGGGGGCGGGCTCGAGGCGCTCGAGAGCGAGCCAGCCCGAATGGGGGATCGCGGTCCTGGGCGAGAGAGCGCTCGCATCGCGATTCGCGTCGTCTGCGAGCCCCACGAAGACGCGGAAGCGATCGCCGCCCGGCCGCTCGTAGGCCCGGTAGAAGCGATGGGCGAATCGCACGCGGCCGAGGAAGTCGTCGTCGATCCGAAGACCCCGAGCCGTCGCTCCGCCGAGCTCGAGGGGGAGCTCCTCGATGTTCGGGCGCTCGAGCCGCGGTCCCCGGACGAAGTCGGCGGGCGTCAGGAAGAAGAACGCGGCGACCCCCGACGCGCCGACGGCCCACGCGGCGACACGACGACCGAGGCCGGCCCGCGGGACCGGAGTGGACTCGGCGGCTACGCGCCCGGGCCAGCGGCGAAACAGCGTTCGAGACAGGCCGATCTCCAGCGCGACGAGGCCGATGACGCCGACGAGGAGCGCGGCCACGCCGTACACCTGATGCTCCACCGATTCCGCCGGAATCTTCCGGAAGACGAGCAAGAGGACCCGCAGGCCGTTCGCGAGGAACCCGAGGGCCGGCGTCAGCGCGACGAGCACGGCCTTCTCGTAGCCGCGGCGCCCCACGAGCTCGCCGTACGCGACGGCCGCGAGGGCGAGACTCGCGATCGTCTTGAGCCCGCTGCAGCCTTCGACCACCTGGAACGCGGCGCCATTCGTCAGGATCAGGTCGCCCGCGACCAGATGGGCGCGGCCCACCAGCGAGAGCAGCCCCGCCGTCAGCGCGACCGTCGCCTGCTGGAGCGGGAAGAGGAGCAGGTTGAGCAGCGGCTCAGGCGGCCGGATCACGCAGACGAGGGCCAGCATCGGAAAGCCGATCGCCGCGACCAGTGCCCGCCCCCCGAGCCCGGCCGCCCCGCCCACGAGGGCGAGGACGAGCCCCGGCAGGACGAGATCCGGGGCGCCGATCGCGTGGCTCCAGCCGAACAGCGCGAAGCCGAGCCCGCTCGCGACGAGCGCGAGCCCGACGAGGGGCGGTCCACCGAGGGCCGCGCGAATCCGGTCCCGGCGGAGCGCGACGAGCGCCGCGAAGACCGCGACCCCGAGCAGCGGCGAGGTCACGCCCGGGTCGTAGAGCGCCGCATCGAGAGACGACCCGTTCATGGCGAGCCGTGCGCCATCGGCCCTCAGTCCGCCTTTCGGCAGACGACGATCGAGCCCTGGCTCGGCAGCTGGCAGCGCTTCAGGAACTCCGCCTCGGGCAGCGCGTCGAAGACCGCGACCTCGAAGCGGCTCGAGAGCATCTCGAGCCATTCGTCGAGGCCGTAGTAGCGCTTGTGGTTGTGGTTCTCGGGATGATCGACGCGGTGCTTGCGGATCGGGGTATCGATCAGGAGCAGCCCGCCCGGCCGCAGCAGCTCCTTCAGGTCGTCGAGGAATTTCCGGTCGTCGGCGATCGCCTCGATCGTCTGGAAGGACACGATAGCGTCGAAGGAGGCCTCCTTGAAGAGCTCCCGCAGCCGGGCCGCATCGAGGCCGTGCCACTCGATCTTCGCGTGGTCGTAGCGCTCGCGCGCCATCGCGAGCGCCTCCTCGAAGACGTCGACCGCGTCGACCCGGGCGAAGATCTCCGCGAGCTTGCGGCTCCCGTAGCCGACGCCGCAGGCGCAATCGAGCACGCGCTCCCGCGCGGGCAACGTCGCGAGCACGCGCACCGCCCATTCGTAGCGCCCGAGATGATGGAGGTTCTGCTTGTCCCGGTAGTGGACCGTGCTCTCGTAGCCCGGCATCGGGACGTAGCAGGCGCCGCTGCGGGTCACCGGATCGAAGGACTCGCGGCGCCAGGACTTGAACTCCTCTTCGCCGATCTGTCTGGGCCGACCGAGCAGGCGGCCGAGTCGCGCACCGATGGAACCGAGGATCGTCGTCATTCCGGCCCTCTCCCCTCCACCTACCGGCCCGCCGCGCGCAGGCCGCGCTCGCGCGGTGTCGAAGCGACCTGTTCGGCGGTCTGCTCCGCGCCCGCGCCGACGTTCTCGATGCTCATCTGGTAGGAATACGTCTCGTCGTCGCCGAGGGCGAAGGCCTCGGGGAGCCCGTACTCGTAACCGAGGCTCGCCGCGAAGAGATGGCTCGTCGTGCGCGCCTCGACGTCGCAGCTGAAGCGCTCGACCGTGCGGATGCCCTCGGCGACGAGGCGCGCGCGGAGCGCGGGATCGTCGATCAGCTTCAGGACGGCGGTCACGACCGAGGCCTCGTCCATGGGATCGACGGCGAGGGTGTTCACGCCGTCGCGAATGTACTCGGCGATGCCGCCGAACTTCGTCAGCACCGTCGCCGCCCCGCACGCCATCCCCTCGAGCCCGATCCGGCCGAGGGCTTGATAGTCGGAGAGATCGAGCACGACCGAGGCCGTGTTGTAGACCTGACGCAGACGCTCGTTCGGGACCTCGCCGAGGTCGGTGTGCTCGAAGGGGAGCCGGTAGTCGGGGAGGTTCGGGCAGCCGAAGAGCGCGATCTCGACGTCGGGCCGCGCCGCCTTGACCTTCGCCATCGTGCGCACCGTCCGCTCGAAGCCCCGCCGCGGCGTGCGCGGGCGGACCATGGCGAGGATCCGCAGGGGTCGCGTCGCCGGATCCGAGTAGCAGTAGAAGGAGTCCTGATCGAAGCCGACGGGCACGATGTGGGCGTCGTGGCCGAACTCGGCGATCTGGTCCCGCAGCCAGTGGGTCTTCACGATCCGGTTCGGGATCAGCCCCCAGCTGTCGACGACGCGCTGGCGCCCGACCGAGTCGACCTCGTGGAAGAAGTTGCGTTCGTCGTCCTGGATGAAATACCAGGGCACCGCCTTGCTCTGTCGCTGCACGATCCGGTCGACCGTCGCCGCCGTCGACCAGAGCGAGGCGACCACGACGTCGGTCTCGGGGAAGTTCTCGACCAGCGACTCCAGCGTCGGGAAGACGTAGGGATGGTGGTAGAGCATGTAGGCGTCGAGGTGGGATTGATCGTGGTCGTGGTGGGTCGCGATCTTCGCGTCCCAGCCGAGCAGCTGGAGGCGGTTCACGAGCTGCACGATCGAGAGCACGCCCCCCGCGATCGCGAACTTCTCGAGCACGTAGGTCACCCGCGGCCGGCGCTTCGACTGCAGCCCCTTCGGCATCGGATGCCGGGAGTGGCGCGACCGGACGAGGCCGCGCTCGCGCACGAGCGTCGGGATCTGGCGCGCGCCGCCGTGATCGCGCACGTAGCGGGAGGCCTCGGTCACCGCGTGCCCGGGCCCGCCCTGCTTCATCCGATCGACGAAGGCCGAGAGCACCGGCGGCGCCGCGGGTGTCTCCATCCGCACGTACGCATGGCGCAGGGGCGCGAGCGCGTCCTTGCGTTTGTACTGGGCCATCGCCGCCGAGTACTCGGCGCCGTAGCGCGACATGAAGGTCTGGTAGTTGCCCTCGCGGAAGGTCTCGTCCTTGAAGGACTTGAAGGAGACCTTGCCGCGGTGGTAGACGAAGACGTCCTCGGCGCCGGTCACCTTCCAGCCGCGCCGCCGCGCCCGCATGCACCAGTCCGACTCCTCGCCGTAGCCCCGACCGTAGATCTCGTCGTAGAGCCCGACGTCGTCGAGGGCCGCGCGGCGGATCAGGAGGCAGAAGCCGCCGACGGTGACCGCGTCGAAGCACGTCCGCGGCATGCGGCGCCCGAGATCGGCCGAATACTGGAAGATGTTCCAGCCCATCGGGACGTCGACGGAGTGGAAGGAGCACTGGTTGCTCATGGGCATGACGCAGGCGATGCGCGGCTCGGACAGGATCGCGTTCACGAGCCGCACGAGCCACGCGGGCGTGACCACCGTGTCGCTGTTGAGCAGCGCGACCAGGTCCCCGCTCGTCTCCCGGAAGCCGCGATTCGCGTTCTGCACGAAGCCGAGCGCCGTCTCGTTGCGCTTGACCTCGACGGGAAGGCGCCGGGGGCCCGCCGCCCAGCGGACGATGCGCTCGGCGACGAAGGCGTCGCTGCCGTCGTCGAGGATCACGATGCGGACGTTCGGGTAGCTGGTGAAGGCCTCGACCGACTCGAGACAGGGGCGCAGGACGTGCCACTCGTTGTGGACCGGGATCACGATGTCGACCGACGGCGCCGCCTGGCCGTAGGGGAGCACGACCGGGAGCGTCTCCTCGGGGTTGATCCGCATCCGGATCATCGGCGGCTGGTCGTCGAATCGCGGCCCGCGCTCGTTCAAGACTTCAATTCCCTTCCGTGAGGCCCGGACCGCTCGAGGCGATCGGCGCCATGCCCGCCCCGGAGAGGACGGGCACGCCAGTCGCCCGCGCCCGGGCGAGCGCCTCGGGACCGCGGCGCCCCGACCGCTTCCGGCGCAGGATCGCGCGCTTCTGTCGAGCCCGCCCCGCGAGCCGGAACGCCTCGCGATAGGCTCCGAGAAGGACCCGATCCCCGAAGACGGCGAATCCGAGCCGCGCGAGCTCGACCGGCAGGACGAAGGGCAGCGCGAGGAGCAGAGCGAGCGGGCTCTCGTTCTTGATGAGCTCAAGGTAGCGGTTCTTGAACGAGTGGCGCCGGATCGGCGCGGCCACCCGTTGCCGCGCCCCCTGCCTCCAGCCGCGGACGTGGATCGCCCGGGCCGTCGGGACGTAGAGGCATCGCCAGCCGAGCTGGCGAGCGCGCCAGGCGAGGTCCGTGTCCTCGTGGTAGCTGAAGAAATCCTCGTCGAAGAGCTCGCCGTCGAGGGCGAGGCTCGAGAGCGCCGACCGCCTCAGCCAGAGCGCCGCGCCGGAGACCGCGAAGACGGTCTCGACCCGGTCGTAGCGCCCGTCATCGGGCTCCTCGCTGCCCCGGTCGAAAAAGCGCCGACTTCTGCGCCGCTCGATGCCGGCGCTGTCGATGAGCCGCCCGCCCGGTCGCAGCAGCTTGCCCGAGGCGAGGGCCACCTCCGGGCGAGAATCGAGCTCGGCCAGGATTCGCGCAGCGAACTCCGCCTCGAGCTCGACGTCGGGATTGAGGATCAGGACGAACTCGAGCTGCGGATCGTGTCCGAGGACCTGCTCGACCACGCGATTGGCCCCTGCCGCGTAGCCGCCGTTCGGCGCGTGGATCCAGTCGACCTCGGGGAACCCGGCCTGCAGCGCGGTGCGCCGGGGATCGGACGGATCCGCGGCGTCGTGGTCGATGACGACGATCCGGGCGGGGCGCACCGTCTGGGCACGCAACGAGGCGAGGCACTGCGCGAGCCCCGGATCGCTCCCGTAGTGGACGATGCCCGCCCCGTACGCTGCCCACTGCGCCATCGACCGCCCGACTCCCGCGCCCTGGTGCGGGTCGCTTCCTTCGTCCGTGACCCGCTCCCGGTCCTCGGAGACGAGAACGTCGAACGATATCCCAGCAGCGCACACCCTCCAGGGCACCGGCGCGCCGCCCGGACCGGCGCCCGGCACCCGAATCCGCTCCTCAGCCCGCGGCCCCGAGCCGATCCTGCTCGCGACGGGCGTCCTCGAGGTACGCGGCCGCGATCTCGGCGGGGGGCCCCTCGGCCCGGATCCGCCCCCGGTCGAGCCAGAGGACCCGATCGCAGTGGCGCTGGACGATGTCCATGCTGTGGCTGGCGAGCACGATCGACTTCCCGGCCCCGCGGAACCGCTCGAGGATCGAGCCCGCCTTCTCGCGGAAGGCGGCGTCCCCGACGCGCAGGATCTCGTCGAGGATCACGACGTCCGGATCGACGAGCAATGCCACCGAGAAGCCGAGCCGCGCCCGCATCCCCGCGGAGTAGGTCCGGACGGGGGCGTCGATGAAGGCCGCGAGGTCGCTGAAGGCGATCACCGCGTCGAGCTTCTCCTCGATCCGCTTCCGCGCGATCCCGAGCACCGCGCCGTTCAGATGGACGTTCTCGCGCCCCGAGAGATTCCCGTTGAAGCCGGCCCCGAGCGAGAGCAGGCACGAGACCTCGCCCCGCCGGACGAGGCGTCCCTCGTCGGGGAGGAAGACGCCGGCCAGGGTCTGGAGCAGCGTCGTCTTGCCCGCACCGTTTCGCCCGATCACGCCGAGCACCTCGCCCCGCGCCAGCCGGAGCGAGACCTCGCGCAGCGCCCAATGGGCCTGGGCCCGCCGCGCCTCCGCCGCCGCGCGCCAGCGCCGCGGATCGAGGGTCTCGACGAGGGCGGCGCGCAGCGTCGCGTTCGCGCGTTGATGGCGCACGACGTAGCGGACCCCGATCCGCTCCGCCTCGATCACCGCGAGCGCCTCGCCGTCGCCGAGCGGCCGCTCGCCCCGCGCGTCGCAGGCCCCCGTCGCAAGCTGGCTCGTCATGGCGGCGCAGGGTACCGAAGAGCCGAGCGCCGCGGACGCCGAGCGCCCGAGCCGCGCATCGCGCGACTGGTTTCGAGCCCCCGGCCGATCTCATAGACTGCGCGGCACACCATGCCGCAAGCGCCCCCGACAGCCGCCCCCGCGCCCGCCCCCGCGCCGAGCGCGCGGGCCGTGCTGCGCCGCCTGCTCGCCCGGGGCGAGACGATCCGCCTGCTGACGCGGGCCCAGCTCGCGGCGGGCCACCGCGACAAGCTCCTCGGCAACGTCTGGAGCCTGCTCGATCCGCTGGCGAGCCTCGCCGTCTACTACCTCGTCTTCGGGATCGGCTTCCGCCAGGCGGGGGCGTCGCCGAAGACCTTCGTCCTCCATCTCTTTCTCGGCATCGTGGTCTGGCGCTTCGTGGCCGAGTCGATCGCCCAGGCGACGACGGCGCTGCGCAGCCAGCGGGGGCTCGTGCTCGCGGCGGACTTCCCGAAGGCGGTGATCCCGATCGCGATCTGCTGCGCGCGGCTCTACGACCTGCTCTGGGCGCTCGTGGTGGTGGGCCTGGCGGCGGGATCCATGGGGACGCGCCTCTCGCTCGAGATCCTCTGGCTGCCGGCGCTGCTCGGGCTCGCCTTCGCGTTCACGCTCGGGGTCTGCTTCGTGGTCGCGCGAATCGGGCTCTTCTTTGCGGATACCGTGAACGTGGTCGGGGCGGGGCTCCGGCTCTGGGTGCTCGTCTCGCCGATCTTCTATTTCGCGCGCAGCGAGCACGGCCACGCGGGCATCGTGCCCCCCGGCCTGCTCGACTACTACATGCTGAATCCGATCGCGGGGCTGCTCGGCGCCGTCCGCGACGTCCTGATCTGGCGTTCGGCGCCCCGCGCGGACGATCTCGGGACGGTCCTCGCCTGGTCGGTCGGCGCGCTCGTCCTGGGCTTCGTCTTCTTCGCCCGGGCGGAGGGACGCTACGCGAAGTCCGTCTGAGCGCGCGCGAACGGGCTGCTAGGTGAAGTAGCGCTGGAAGTATTCCTCGAGCTTGGCCTCGAGGACGCCCTTCATCGGGCGCATCATGAACGGGAGCTCGACCTCGATCGAGACCGTCGTCGCGTCGTAGAAGACGCTCGCCTTTGCCCCGCGCGCCTCGCAGACCGCCCGCTCCCCGTGCCAGCGCCAGGCACCGCCGAGGCGCTCCGCCATGCGCTCCGCCAGGAGCTCGATCTGGCCCCTCGCCTTCTCGGCGCCGAGCGCGTGGCTCTTCTTCATGCGGATCTGGGCCATCGGAAGACCTCGTCGATGCGAAACAGGCTCGGCGGCCGCCAGCCGGGCGAACGCCGCTCTCGTGCTCCAGTCTAGGGCGGCGTCGGAAAGCGCCAAGCCCATCGCTCGGCAGAACGCCGGACGGAAGACCCGGGGTGTCGCCGGAGAGCGCGTCGCCAGCCCGCGCCTATCGCGCCCGCGACGGCCGCGGACCGGTCCTCGGTCCATGACGCGCTTCAAGTCCCCCCGATTCGCGGTCGAAGATGCCGGGGAGATGCGCGCTCGACCGCGCGCGACCGTGAGTGCCCCGATGTCCCTCTGCCCGACAGGATCCTGCAGCCGGGTCGACCCGGCCGGCGCGCGCCGCCGACCATCGCCCGACCGATCCAGCCGGCTCGCCGCCGTGCTCGCGCTCTTCGCCGCGCTCGGCGGCGCCCTCGCCGTGCTGCTCCCGACCCGGCCGGCGGCCGCGGCGAGCGGCGACGTGCTCTTCAGCGACACCTTCGAGTCCGGCTTCGGGAAGTGGTCGACGAGCAACACGAGCCTCTCGGGCATCAACACGATGACGTCGTCCTCGACGAGCCGATCGCTCTACGTGCGCGGGACGACCGTCGCGACGACCTCGATCGCCGTGGACGCGCGGGTCCCGGCGCTGCGCGTGCGGGCCTGGATCCGCCGCGGCTCGGACCGATTCAGCGAGCAGCCCGATTCCGGCGAGGACCTCGTGATCGAGTACCTCGACTCGGCCGGCGCGTGGGTCTCTCTCGGAAGCTGGCCCGGATCGGGCACCGCCGGCGCCATCCTGTCCCTCGATCAGACCCTGGGCGGCGGCGCGCTCCACTCGGGCTTCCGGCTGCGCCTGCGCCTCACGCGGGGCAGCGGTGGACCGCCCGACAACTACGGCATCGGCTGGGACTACTGGCATATCGACGACGTCATCGTCAGCGAAGCCACGCCGTCGACCGGCCTCGCCCTCGGCCGCTGCGAGGAGTTCAGCGGCGGCCTCACGGGCTGGACCGTCGCGACCGGCTACGGCCAGGCCCATACCAACGGCCAGGCCTTCAACACGGCTTCGCAATCCCTGGCGCTCCACGGCGGGACCGTGACCGTCACCTCCCAGGCCGTGAACCTCGCGAGCGCACGGGACGCGACGCTGCGCTTCTGGCTGCGTCGCGGCGCCGACAGCTTCAGCGAGGACCCCGACACCGGCGAGGATCTCTACGTCGAGTACCTGAGCTCGACGGGCCAGTGGAATCGCCTCGCGAGCTATGCCGGAAGCGGGAGCCCCGGCGAGATCGTGCAGCCGAGCTTCACGCTCGCCGGCGCCGCGCGTCATGCGGGCTTCCGGCTCCGTTTCGGCATGACCGGCCGGGACGGCCCCGCCTTCGACTACTGGCACGTCGACAGCGTCTGCCTCTCGACCCAGGCCCCGACCGCCGACTGGCGTTTCGAAGAAGAGAGCTGGTCGCATACGAGTGGCGAGGTCAAGGACAGCTCCGGCCACGCGCTCGACGGCACGGCTCACGGCGAGGCAACGACTGCCTTCCTCGATTCGGCCCTCGACGGAGATCCCGGCACGTGTCGCCACGCGACCTTCGACGGAACGGGCGACGGGGTCGCGATCCCCACGCGTGCCGGCCTCGACCAGAGCGCGGCCGCGACCTACGCGATCTGGATGCAGCCCCACACTTCAATCGGCACGCGTTTCCTGATGGGCATGAATACCGACTCGACGAATGCCACCCGTTCGCAGCTGAGTCTCTGGACGCAGGACGGCGCGCTGTTGGGTCGTGCCGTGACCCGAGCCGGCTCCTATGCCGTCAAGGCCGCGCTCCCGGCGCAGAAGACCTGGACCCACGTCGCCCTCGCCTTCGACGGCAGGAGCCTGATCCTCTACCAGAACGCGGTGGCCGTGGCCTCGACGAGCTTCGTCGACACGACGCTCGTCGCGAACGGTCGCGAGCTCGGAATCGGCGATGTCCCGGAGACCCGCAACGCCTCGTTCCTGGGCTACCTCGACGAGGCTCGGATCTACGCCGAGGCCCTCGACGCGAGCCGCGTCGCGAGCGTCATGAAGGAGACCCACGACTGCGCGACGATCTCCGTCCACTTCCGGATCACCCACGATGGCAGCGCGGCCAACTGCCAGCCCGAATCGATCCGGGTTCGCGTGCTCGATCCCCTCGGCAACGGCGTCCCGACCTACGGCGGCACGATCACGCTCACGACCCAGACGGGAATCGGGACCTGGTCGCTGGCCCGCGGCGACGGCTTCTTCAGCGACGGGACCGCGAACGACGGCGTCGCCACCTATCAATTCGATCCCGCCGACGCGGGCGATGCGACCTTCGCCCTGAGCTATGCGTCGGGCCCCTCCCCGATCGACGTCGACGTCTACGACGCCGCCGGCCGCGACGACGACACCGAGGGGAAGCTCTCGTTCTCCCCTCGAGCTTCACGTTGACGGCGAACGCCGTCCCGAGCCCCGCCCCGACCACCCTCCACGATCCGCTGACGACGACCACGGCGGGGGCGACCTTTCCCCTCTACATCACGGCCTTCGGCGGGAGCTCGGGGGGCGTCTCCTGCGGCGTCGTCGACGCCTACGACGGCGACAAGAAGCTCCGCTTCTGGATGGACGCCCTCGATCCGACGGCGCCGCCCCGTGTCCCGACCGTCGACAAGCAGGCCATCGCCACGACGGAGGCCGCATCGTCGGCCCAGCTCGTCCGCTTCACGCAGGGCCGGGCGAGCGTCTCGGTCCAGTACAAGGACACCGGACGTCTCGCCCTCCAGGTCCTCGACGGCAACGCCTCGCCCGAGGTCCGAGGCGCGACGGGCAGCTTCGTGTCGCTGCCCGCGGACCTGAAGGTCGTCGCCGTCGAGAACGAATCCGGGGAGGCCAATCCCGGCAGCTCGACCCCGACCGGCAAGCTCTTCGCCCGTGCCGGCGATCCGTTCGTCGTGACCGTCGACGCGCTCGACGCCGAAGGCGAGCGGACGCCGAGCTTCGGTCGCGAGACGGTGCCCGAGGGCATCCGACTGCAATCCGCGGCCCTCGTCGCTCCGGTCGGCGGACGCAACGGCACGACCGACGAAGGCACGATCGAGAACGCGACGGATTTCTCGGCGGATGCCCTGCCGGGACGCTTCGTCGGCAAGCGATTCGCCTTCGACGAGGTCGGCGCGATCCAGCTCCGGGCCTCCGTCGCCGACGACGACTTCCTCGGCGCCGGGCCCGTGCTCGGGAGCGCGTCGGACGTCGTCGGTCGCTTCGCTCCCCACCATTTCACGGTCGTCGCCAACGCGCCGCGCTTCGCGACGGGCTGCGCGGTCGGTGCCTTCACCTGGATGGGCCAGCCCTTCGGCTACGCCCCCGGATTCGAGACGGAGCTGATCGTCACCGCCGTCGATCGCGACGGCGAGACGACCGCCAACTACATCGACGACTGGCTCCGTCTCTCGAACGCGACGCTCGCCCATCGCAGCTATCGCGCGGCCTCCGGCAGCGTCGACGAGTCCGGCCTCCCTGCGCCGACCGTCGACCCCGCGATCACGACCCGAAACGACGGCAGCGCGATCCTGCGCTTCTCGAGCGGAAGCGGCATCGCCCTCGTCCGCGGCGCGCCCACGGCGCCCTTCGACGCCGAGCTCGAGCTGTCGATCGACGTCCTCGACGCCGACGCGACGGCCTATCCCTCGAATCCGTTCCGCGTGGGTGGCACGAGCGCCGGCGCGGGCATCGACTTCGACGTCGCCCGACGCTTCCAGTACGGCCGTGTACGCCTCGACAACGCCTTCGGCTCGGAGCTCGTGACGCTCCCGATGCGCCTGCGCACGCAGCGCTTCGACGGCACCGCCTTCGGCGACGACGACGCCGACAGCTGCAGCCGGATTCCGTCGACGGCGATCCGGCTGACCCCTTCGCCCGCGAGCCTCGACGCCCGGCCGAGCATCGCCCACCTGCCCCTCTTTTCGGGCGACGCCGGGCTGACCTTCGCCGCGCCCCACGTGTCGGGGGACGTCGAGGTGCGCGTCGATCTCGGGGCCACGGGCGCGAATCTCCCCTGGCTCCGGGCGGATTGGCCCGAGGACGGGAACCAGGACGGACTCCTCGACGACGATCCCCGGGCACGGGCGACCTTCGGCATCTGGGAGGGTCGCGACGCCCTGATCTTCCAGCGCGAGCTCTACTGAAGCGTCCGTTCTGCTAGGCCGCGGGGCCCATGAAGTCCTTGAAGCCATAGCGCTTGTGCGGCCCGAGATGGATCTGCTCGAGGACGCCGACGCCGTGCTCGACGCCGTTCGGGCCCGTCGCCTTCGCCCGCACGACCTGTTGGATGTGCTGGTTCGAGAGGTCCTTCTCGTCGGCTTCGTCGACCTTCCAGGACTCGCCCCCGATCGCGAGCTCGCCCTTCCACTTGCCGTGGCCCCACTCGGGATGCGAGTAGCCGATGCCCTTCATGCGATAGAGGAGCAGCGGCTCGAGGTCGATCTCCGTGCGCGCCCCGGTCAGATCGACCAGCGTGATGACCGCGTGGCGCGCGCGGCGCGTGCCGGGCACGAACTCGAGGCGGTGTTCGACGGCCGCGAGGGGCTCCATGCGCGGATCCTCGACGCCGGGGAGGTCCTTGGGATCCTTGTACGCCGGCATGATCATGCCGTCCCAGTGCCACTGGATGCCGTGCTCGTTCTCGAAGATGCCCGCATGCGTGCAGCGCGTATCGAAATGGAGCGGCGCCCAGAGAAAGAAGACCTGGGGGAGCTTCGTCGGCGGCGCCCCGGGCGGGGCCGGATCACCGACCGGCCGGATCCCCCACGAGCGGTCCTTCGTCCCGAGCACCCGCGCGGGGTCGACCTTCACGCCGCCGCCGGGGTAGCGGATCTCGCCCTGCCAATGGCCGAACTGGTTGAAGCGCGTCGCCTCCATGTGGGCGAAGGCGCCGGCGTGCGGATTGCGGACCGAGCGCTGGTGGCCCTCGGCGAAGCTCGCGGTGCGCGGGATCCAGAGCAGGCTCGCGGAGATCCCGGTCTCGTTGTCGTCGAGCGTGACGCGCAGGCTCTTCATCGGCTCGAGGATCTCGAGCTGGAAGGGGCCGACCTGGATCTCGCTGCGCTCGAGCCCCGCGCGTCGCGAGCCGTGGAAGGCGTACTGACGGCCGCCGTGGACGATCGAGAGCCCGCAGTCGACGATCCCGAGATTCGGATAGACCGCGCAGCCGATCCCGAAGTAGAACTCGCCGTCGTCCTGGTAGCCGTTGAACCAGTAGCGGTCGTAGGCATGGCGATCGGTCGTCGCGACGACGGCGATCGGCTCGCTCGTCTGGTGGATCGGGTAGTCGTCGAACTTCGTCAGCATCGAAGGCCTCGTCGGCGCGGTGGGAGGGGACGGAACGAGCGGTCGTCGCGCGGGTCAAGGTTTAGCGGATCTGCCGCCGGAGCTCAGCCCGAAGCGCCCCTCTCAGCGCCCTCTGCAGCGGTGCGCAGCGCCTCGCCTTCGCGCGGTGCCGCACAGAGGTCCGCCGGCGAGAGCGGCGACTTCGAGAGGTCGTAGACGAAGAGCCCGGCGCTGTTCCCCTCTTCGCCGCCGGTCTCGCGCAGGGCGTGGAGCATCGTCCGGCAGTCCGGGTTCACGACGGGGTTGTTGGCGCCGAAGCCGCGGTACTCGCTGAAATGCGTCATGCGGGTGAACTCGCCGCTGCCGTCGAGGCGCAGCAGCCAGAGATCGATCGCCCCGCTCGGCCTCATTCTCAGCGTGAACTCGCGCTCGACGAGGGCGAAGCGCCCGTCCGGCGTGACGCCCTCGATCTCCTCGTACCACGGGCTCCGGGAGTAGTTCACGATCGCCCCGGTCTCGAGATCGATGCCCATCGCCTCGCCTCCGCGATAGGCGTAGGCGGTGAAGAGCAGCTCGCGCTCCTCCGGCGGGCGGAAGTCCTGGGGCTCGAACATGCCGAGGTAGGAGAGATCGCTGCGATCGGCGAGCTTGCGCGCGTCGACGATCCGGGGCGACTCGCCGCCCGCGTCGACGACGCCCGTCCAGAGCTCGGAGCGCGCCGTCAGGATCGCGTCCGGGACGTCCGTCCGGACCCAGGCGATGCGCATCGAGTGGCGCGCGACGGCCGGCCCCTCGAAGCAGCGCTCCCCGAGCGGCCGCGCCGGCCCGTCGAGAGCCGCGCCGAGGAGCCAGAAATCCGCCCGCCAGCGCCCGCGCTCCGGGTCGCTCGGATCGACCGTCGTCGGACCGCAGAGGAGCAGGTCCCCGTTCGCGAGGTAGTAGGCGCGGGTGAATCCGTGGTGGGGGAAGTGTCGAGTGAGGGGCCGCGAGATTCCCGACGCGACGTCGAGCTCGAAGACGTCGCCGACGAGGGCGTCGAGATAGAGGAAACGCTTCCCGTCGGCGGACCAGGCCGGCCGCACCGCCGCGCCGAGGCCTTCGAGCGGGCGGATCCACTCGGGGAGGGCGTCGCGCGGCGAGCCGTCGCGAAACCCCGACTCGGGCGCGTCGCACGCCGCGATCCAGGCGACCGCACCGACCAGGAGCAGACGCAGCGCGATCGTCACTCAGTTCCCCGGAACGGTCGGCAGGACGACCCCGTTCTCGCTCGCATAGCGCTTCCACTGCTGCTCGAGCGCCGCGAGCGTCTCCGGCTCCGAGGCCGCGAGGTCGTGGACCTCGCCGGGATCCGCGACCACGTCGTAGAGCTGCCAGACGCCCGGGCCCGTCGGCGGCGGGATGAGAACGGCCTTCATCCGGCCACGCCGGGCGTAGAGCCGCCCGAACATCTCCCCGTTCGCGACGATCCCGTCGACCCCGGGCTCGCGCGCCGCGTCCTCGACCCACGGCCGGATCGACGCTCCCTGCGGCGCCCGGACGCTGCGACCGCCGACGCTCGCCTCGATCGGGACCCCTGCGTAGTCGAGCAGCGTCGGGAGCACGTCCCGAACCGACGCGTACTGCCCGGAGATCCCGCTGCGCACGCGGCCCGGATCCCAGAGGAACGCCGGCACCCGCGTCCCGCCCTCCGTCGGAAACGACTTGTACAGCCGCGAAGGCGCCGTCGCCGCCTCGGCCCAGCTCGATCCGTACCAGATGTAGGAGGCCGCCGAGCCGATCGACTCGAGGCGATTGTCGCCGCTCGCGAGCAGCCGCTTGCCCTGCTCCGCCGCGATCACCGATCGGTCCAGTCGATGGCCTTCGGCGCCGTTGTCGGAGAAGAAGAGGATGATCGTGTTCTCGTAGAGCCCCCGCTCCTTCAGCGCGTCGATCAGGCGGCCCATGTTCTGATCGATGCGGTCGACCATCGCGGCGTGGGTCTCCATCAAGCGCGCCTCGATCCGCCGGCGCTCGGGCGAAAGCGCCGCCCACGGCTCGGGCTCGCTCGGCGAATGCGCCTCGACGCCCTCTTCGACGAGCCCGAGCGCCTGCATGCGCGCAAGGCGCTCCTCACGCAGGACTTCGTAGCCCGCGTCGTACCGGCCCGCATAACGCGCGATGTCCTCGGCCGGGGCGTGGAGCGGGTAGTGGGGCGCCGTCAGCGCGAGGTAGCCGAAGAAGGGCCTCCCGCTGCCCTTCGCCGGCAGGAACTCGATGGCCCGCCGGGTGAAGTAGTCCGACGAATAGAAGGGCTGCGGGGTCGGGACCCGCTCCCCGTCCTCCGTGTAGACCGTCCCCGCGTTGGGGATCACCGCGCTGTAGTTCGGATCGCGCCCGAAATGGTTGTGGCCCCCGCCGAGGAGCACGAACGATCGATCGAAGCCGCGGACGGCCGGATTCGCGCGCGGGTCGTAGCCGAGATGCCATTTGCCCGACATGAACGTCGAATAGCCCGCATCGGAGAGGCGCTCGGCGAGGGTCGCGACCTCTTCGATCAGGTAGCCCTCGTAGCCGGGCTGGTCCTTCTGGTTGTCCTGACGCAGCTCGGGGAAGTTGCCGATGCCGGTGCGGTGATGGTCGAGACCCGTCATCAGCTCGGCGCGGGTCGGCGCACAGACCGGCGCGGCATGGAACTGGGTGAAGCGAAGACCCGCCTGCGAGAGCGCGTCGAGATTCGGCGTGCGGATCTCGCCGCCGAAGGCGCCGAGATCGGAGAAGCCCATGTCGTCGACGAGCACGATCAGGATGTTGGGCCGCCCGCTCGGCTGCGCCTCGGGCGTAGCCGATGCCGCGGCGGCCTCCGACCCGTTCGCGGCCGCGCTCGGGGCGCCCTCCTGCGAGACGCATCCGACGGCCAGGCCGCCGAGCGCGACGAGCGCGCTCGTGAGGAGGAGCTCGCGCCCGATGCGCAAGGCAGCGTGGAGCGCGTCCACCGCCGAGCTCCGACCCTCGAGAGCGGGCCACATCGTCTGTCGACTCCATGCAGGACGTCGCGTGCTCGATTCCATGGTGCCCCCTCCGATGAATGGAAAGCGAAGTTAGGAAGAGGGCCCCGTCCGGGCAAGCGACGAATCGACCCGCACCGGGTCGCTCGCGAGCGCGCCGCGGCCTACGATCGCCCGGGAGGCGGACGATGCGAGACGGTGCCCGACTCGATAGCCCGGGAGAGAAGATCCTCGCGGCGACTGCGGTCCCCGCGGCCGTCGTCGCGTGCGTCGTGATCGCCGACGCGATGATGGACGCCGGCGTCGCCCCCGCGACGACCGTGCTGCCCCTCGGCGCCGGCATGCTCGTCGTGGTGGCGCTGCTCGAGCGGATCCTGCCGTGGCACCGCGGCTGGCTCCACTCGAAGGGCGACCTCCCCGTCGACGCGCTCTACCTGCCGACGCAGATCGCCGTGACCTCGCTGCTGCGCCCGCTCGCGACGGCGCTCTCCGTCGCGGGCGCGGCCGCGCTCTCGGGCCTCGCGCCGACCGGACTCTGGCCGCATCATTGGCCCGTCGTCGCGCAGGTCCTGCTCGCGAGCGTGGTGCGCGAGTTCTTCGACTACTGGGCCCACCGCGCGATGCACGAGATCCCCTGGCTCTGGCGCCTGCACGCGACCCACCACAGCGCCCCGCGCCTCTACTGGCTGAACGGGACCCGCGCCCATCCCTTCGAGATCGCCCTGCGCTTCGGCCTCGTCGGCGTCGTCCCGCTCGCGCTGCTCGGGATCGATGCGCGAGTCCTCGCGCTGACCGCCGTCGCAGCGCTCGCCGCCGATACGTTCCAGCACGCCAACATCGCGCTGCACCTCGGCCCCCTCGCCTGGATCTACAGCATCGGCGACGCCCACCGCTGGCATCACTCGCGCGCGCGCGGCGAGGCCGACGCCAACTACGGCAACGTCTACCTGATCTGGGATGCCGTCTTCGGAACGCGCTACCTGCCCGCCGATCGCGAGGCGCCGACCGAGGTCGGGATCGAGGGGCTCGACGCCTTTCCGAAGGGGTTCCTCGCCCAGTGGCTCTCGCCGTTTCGCTGGTCGCGGATCGCAGGCGGAACGCCGGAGCGAAGCGTCTGAACGCCGCGCCTCCGACCGACCCGACGCGTCAAACCACGATCTCTGCCACCCGTGCGAGCTGCGTGAGGTCGTCGCTCGTCGGAATCAGCTGGACCTCGTCCGTGCCGAGATCCGCGAACTGCCGAAGCACGCGCTTCAGGTCCGCGTCCGAGCCGGCAAATCCGGTATGGGGGAGCATCGCTTCGAGGGCCGCGGGCTCGATCCAGTTGAAGTAGTGGCGCAGATGGCGCGTGACCTGCGCCCGGGCGCCGTCGCCCAGCGCGAACCAGAAGGCCGTCGTGAGCCGGGGCGCCGGGCGGCCGGCTTCGCGCCAGGCGGTGCGGACCTGGTCGTTGCTCCGCTCGGCCTCCTTCAGGTCGAGGTTGAAGCTGAAGCCCGAGATGCCGTCGGCCCAGGGCGCGGCGGCGCGGATCGCCTTCGGTCCCTGGGCGCCGATCAGGAGCTCGGGGCCGCCCGCCTGGACCGGCCGCGGTCCGACGGGCTCGATCGTGTCGACGACCTTCTCCCGCGCCCAGACGCGCTTCATGACGTCGACGCGGCGGGCGAGGTCGCGATGGGTGCGCGTCTTCGGATCGACGCCCGCGGCGACGTAGTCCTCGACGCGGCCGCCGACGCCGAGGCCGACGGTGAGCCGGCCGCGGGAGAGCTGGTCGACGGTCGCGAGGCTCTTCGCGAGCAGGACCGGATCATGGAGCTGGGCCACGATCACCGTCGTCACGAGCCGCACCCGGCTCGTCCACGCCGCACAGGCCCCGGCCAGCGCGATCACCTCGGGGTTGTCGAAGGCCATGCGCTCGCCGAAGCAGAGCGAGGAGTACGGGCCCTGGTCGACGGCGCGCGCCCAGCGTTCGAGCCCCTCGCCGTCGATGCCGGGCTCCATCAGGGGGAGCGTCATCCCGATCTTCATGTCGTCCTTTCAGCGGATCCGCTGACCCGCCTTCGCGCCGGAGTCCGGCGAGAGAATGAACAGCTCGCTGCCCCCGGGCCCGGCCGCGAGCACCATGCCCTCGCTCGTCCCGAACTTCATCTTGCGCGGGGCGAGATTCGCGACGACGACCGTCAGCCGACCGACGAGCGTCTCCGGATCGTAGGCGTGCTTGATGCCGGCGAAGATCGTGCGCCGCTCGTCGCCGCCGAGGGAGACCTCGAGCTCGAGCAGCTTGTCCGCCCTGGGCACCGCCTTCGCCGAGACGATCCGCGCGATCCGGAGATCGACCTTGCCGAACTCGTCGATCGAGCATTCCGGCGCGAGCGGCTCGCCGGCGAGGGCCTCACCCGCATCGAGCGCGGCCCCGGCGCCCGCCGTTCCCGTCGCCTCGTCCGCCATCGCCCGGGCCGCTGCGAGCAGCGCCTCGACCTTCGCCGGATCGACCCGCTCCATCAGCGGCCGGAACTCGGCGACCGTCGTCCCGGCGACCGGTCGCGTCGCGTCGTCCCAGCGTGCCCCGCCCGCGAGCGAGAGCAGCCGCGCCGACTCCTCGGCGAAGCGCGGGAGCACCGGCGCCAGATAGAGCGTGATCTGCCGGAACAGGTTGAGCGCGATGGCGCAGACCTCGAGCAGCTCGCCGTCCTTCGCCGGATCCTTCTTCAGGTTCCACGGCGCCTGCGCCTCGACGAACTCGTTCGCGCGGTCGGCGAGCGCCATGATCGTCCGCATCGCGCGGCTCGTATCCAGGGACTCGTAGGCCTCCGCGAGCTCGACCGCGGCCGCGGCGCCGGCGGCGAAGAGCCCGCCGTCGCGCTGCGCGGGATAGGTCGCGGGCAGCGCCCTGCCCTTCACGAAGCGCGCGGTGCGGCTCGCGAGGTTCACGACCTTCCCGACGAGATCGGCGTTCACCTTCGCCGTGAACTCCTCGAAGTTGAGGTCGATGTCGTCGACCCGGGCCGAGAGCTTGCTCGCGATGTAGTAGCGGAGGTACTCGGGCGAGAGATGATCGAGATAGGTGCGGGCGAAGATCGCGGTGCCCTTGCGCTTCGAGAGCTTTTCGCCGTTGACCGTGAGAAAGCCGTGGACGTGGACGGCGGTCGGGAGCGAGTAGCCCGCGGTCTTCAGCATCGCCGGCCAGAAGAGCGTGTGGAAGTAGGCGATGTCCTTGCCGATGAAGTGGTGGATCTCGCAGGCGGGATCGTTCCAGAAGCGTTCGAGCCGCTCACCGTTCGCGTCGCACCACTCCTTGGTCGTCGCGATGTAGCCGACCGGCGCGTCGAGCCAGACGTAGAAGTAGTTGCCCGGCGAGTCGGGGATCTCGAAGCCGAAGTACGGCGCGGGGCGCGAGACGTCCCAGTCGCGCAGGGGCGCGGACAGGAACGTGTTGCGCAGCCAGTTCGCCGTCTCCGGCGGCATCTTGCCCGGCGTCTGGCTCCACTGCGCGAGAAAGTCGTGGAAGGGCTCGAGTCGCACGAAGAGATGGCGGTGGGTCCGCAGCTCGGGGACGGCGCCGCTGATCGCGCTCTTCGGATCGACGAGATCCGAGGGCTCGTAGGTCGCGCCGCAGACCTCGCAGTTGTCGCCGTACTGGCCGGGCGCCTTGCAGCGCGGACAGCCGCCGACGACGAAGCGATCGGCGAGGAAGATCCCCGCCTGCGGATCGAAGAGCTGCGTCACGTCGCGCTCCTCGATGCAGCCCGCGCTCCGCAGCGCCTGCCACATCTCGGCGACGAGCGCGCGATTCGCGTCCGAGTGGGTGTTGCTGAAGCGGTCGTAGAAGACGCCGAAGGCGTTGAGATCCGCCTCGTGGGCGCGCTGCATCTCGGCGAGCAGATCCTCGGGCGGGCGGCCCTCCTTCTGGGCGCGCAGCATCGTCGCGGTGCCGTGGGTGTCGTCGCCGCAGAAATAACGGATCTCGTTTCCGCGCAGGACCTGGAAGCGCCGCCAGATGTCGGTCTGGATGTGCTCGGTCAGATGCCCGATGTGGAGATCCGAGTTGACGTAAGGCAAGGCACTCGTCACCAGGATCCGTCGACGTGACATCGATTCTCTTCTCTCTTCGTTTCAGGCTGGAACCGGACTGGACCCAGGCTCGTCGGGCCGGCTCTTCGGACCGGACGGACCCGTCGCGAGCCCGAGCGGATCGCGGAGCCGGCGACCGCGAGCGCGCGAGGATAGACGATCGAGCCGAACCGCCCGTGCGCGTCGGAACGGCCGGCCGGTCGGTCCGACGCTGCCCGCGCGGACGCCGGCGAGGCCGGACCGAGCACGCCACCGACGGCCCGAGATCGCGCCGGCGCGTTGGATTGGCCCCTCCTCGCGATGCGTGCGTGCCGTGACGCGGAGCCTCACGAATCACCGCCGCCCCCTAGATTCCCCCTTCCGGCCGGATAGAATGAGGCCCGATTCACGTCGCCTTCGGGGACTGATGAAAGGAATTCGACCATGGAAATCTTGAGTGCGAACGGCATCGAAGTCCTCTTGCGCTGGCTCCACGTGATGGCCGGAATCACCTGGATCGGCGTCCTCTACTACCTGAACTTCATCCAGACCCCCTTCTTCGGCACCGAGCTCGGCGGCACCGCCAAGAGCGCGATGACCCGGGGCCTCGTGCCGAACGCCCTCTGGTGGTTCCGCTGGGGCGCGATGTTCACCTTCCTCTCGGGCTGGACCATCGTGTTCTACCGCGTCGGCCACCTCGGCATCCCGCTCTCCGACGGCTACATGACGAAGATCCTGACGGGCGGCCTGATGGGCACGCTCATGTGGTTCAACGTCTGGTTCCTGATCTGGCCGGCCCAGCAGGTCGTGATCGCCAACGCGCTCCAGGTCGCCGGCGGCGGACAGCCGATTCCCGAGGCGGCGGCCCGGGCGGGCAAGGCTTCGATGTACTCGCGGACCAACGTCGTCTTCTCGATCCCGATGGTCTTCTTCATGGTGGCCGCGGCGAACCTGCCGGGCTTCCTCTCGGGCACGAACGACACGACCTACTGGATCGCGGCCCTCGTGATCATCGGCCTCGTCGAGGCGAACGCGCTGATCGGCCCCGGCAAGCCGAGCCAGAAGCCGCTCACGACCGTCAGCGGCTCCATCCACCTGGGCCTCGCCCTGTGGCTGGTCCTGCTGGTCGCGGGCAGCGTGCTCAACAGCTAGTCCGGTCGGCGCTCGGCGCGCGACCCAGCGCGAAACTGGAAGAGCCCGCCGGTGTCGACTGCACCGGCGGGCTCTCTCGTCTTCGGGTCGGGGGAGCGCCTGCCCCGACGCCTACTGGAGCGAGCCGAGGTAGGCCGCGAGCTCGGGGAGCTTGGGCTGCAGATGCGGCATCGGGACCATGACCCGGGTCGCGCGCTTCGGCGCATAGCCGGCGGGATACTCGGCGCGCATCACCCGCGCCTCGATCAGCTCGAGCGGAGCGCCGGCGACCGCCGGACCGAGGGCGCCGTCGATGCGCGGATCCATCGCGTGGCAGGCGATGCAGTTGGCGTTGTAGGTCGAGCGGCCGGCGGCGGCGAGCTCTTCGGGCGAGCGCGTGTCGGCCGGGGCCGCAGGCGCGGGCGAAGCCGCGGCGGATTCCGCGGCGTCCCCCTCCGTCGAAGTCGACGCGGGAGGCGACGGAGCCGCCGCGGGCGTCGAGCCCGGCGCCGAGGCCTCGTCGGAGCAGCCCGTTTCGAGCATCATCGCGGCGAGCACTCCGGTCAGCACCGTCACCCCGAATCCGGATCGCATGCGCCCCATCGAATCCTCCTCCGAATCACTCCGCCCCGGACCCGCCCGGCGGTCGCCCCTTCGACTGCGTCGTGCCGTGCGCAGGCACGGCCAGGGAACCGGGCCGGGAGAATATCCGTCGCGTCGTGCGATGCCAGCGAGCCGAGCGGCGCTCGCGCTCCACCTCGCGTTCGCCGCCGCGTTCCTCGCCCTCGCGGTCGCCCCCGGCGCGAAGGCGGCCCCCGCGTCCGGGCTCGCCGATCCCGAGCCGATCGCGCAGATCCCGCCGCCGACGCCGCCGCGCGGAGCGAGCGCCGTCGAGCTCGCGCTCTACGCCCGTCTGCTCGAAGTCCACACGCGCGCGACGACGACCCTCGCCGGAACCGAGGTCGACTACGGATCCCTCGTCGGCTCGCGCGAGCTCGACCGGCTCGTCGCCCAGGTCGAGACCTCCCGCCCGTCGCAGCTCGATCGCCCCGGGCAGCTCGCCTTCTGGATCAACGCCTACAACATCCTGACCCTCGACCTCGTGCGGAAGCATCATCCGATCGCGAGCATCAAGGACATCGGCTCCTTCTTCTCGCCCGTCTGGGAGCGAACCGTCGCGACGGTCGAAGGCCGCAGGCTCTCCCTCGACGCGATCGAGCACACGATCCTGCGACCGATGGGCGAGCCGCGCATCCACGCCGCGATCGTGTGTGCCTCGAAGTCGTGTCCTGCGCTGCGGCGGACCCCGTTCCGACCCGAGACCCTCGAGGCCGACCTCGACGACGCCGTCCGCCGCTTCCTCGCGAGCCCCGGGAAGGGCGTGGCGATCGATCGGGCCGCCGGCACGATCCGGGTCTCGAAGATCTTCGATTGGTTCGAGGCCGACTTCGCGGCGCAGGGCGGTGTCCGGGCCTTCCTCGCCGCCCACCTTCCGCCGTCGGAGGCGGCGTGGCTCCGCGGTCCGGGCCGAGACGCCGCGATCCGCTCCTTCGACTACGACTGGTCGCTCAACGGCCCCTGATGTCCTCGCGCTCGACCTTCCCGCGCGCGTCGTTCTGCCTAACGCCGCAGGGCGAGCCAGCGCTCGAAGAGCCGCTTCACGCCCGGAGTCAGCCGCGTCCGCGTGTACGCGCCGGCCGCGCGCTTGATCGCCTCGCCCTGGGTCGGATAGGGATGGATCACGTTCGTGAAGGCGCCGAGGCCGATCCCGTGCTGGATCGCGAGGGTGAACTGGGTGATCAGCTCGCCGGCGTGGGCGGCGACGATCGTGGCGCCGACGATCCGGTCGCTGCCCCGGCGGACGTGGACCTTGACGAGCCCGTCCTCCTCGCCGTCGGCGACGGCCCGATTGTTCTCGGCGAGGGCGACGCGATAGGTGTCGATCGCGAGCTTCGCGGTCTCGGCGTCGCGCTCGGAGAGGCCGACGTGGGCGAGCTCGGGCGCCGTGTAGGTACACCAGGGCATCACGAGGGCCGAGAGCTTCTTGCGGCCGAGGGGACCCAGCGAGAAGAGCGCGTTCTGGACGACGATCTTCGCCGCCGCGTCGGCCGCGTGGGTGAACTTCCAGGCCATGCAGACGTCGCCGACCGCGAAGATCCGCGGGTTCGTCGTCTGCAGCGTATCGTCGACGGTGACGCCGAGGCGCCGATCGAAATCGACGCCGACGGTCTCGAGCCCGAGGCCCTCGACGTTCGGGGCCCGGCCGGCCCCGATCAGGATCGCGTCGACGACGAGGGTCCGGCGGCCGCCGCCCGCGGTCGTGAGCTCGAGCGCCTTCTCGCCGCCCCGCCTATGGACCCGCTCGATCCCGCAGCCGAGCACGAGCTCGACCCCCTCGCGCTCGAGGACCCGCTGGATCACCGCCGCCGCATCGGCGTCCTCGCGCCCGAGGACGCGGCCCTGCTGCTCGAGCAGGACGACCTCCGACCCGAGTCGGCGAAAGGATTGCGCCAGCTCGCAGCCGATCGGTCCGGCCCCGATCACGGCGAGACGCCCCGGTCGTTCGACGAGATCGAAGACGTTCTCGTTGTCGAGATGACCGACCTCGGCGAGGCCCGGGATCGGGGGTGCCGTGGCGCGCGCACCGGTCGCGATCACCGCCTTCGCGTACTCGAGGGTCCGACCCTCGACCTCGATCCGTCCCGCGCCGGCGAAGCGCGCGGCGCCGAAATGCACGTCGATCCCGAACTCGCTCGCATAACGCTGCGCCGAGTCCTCGTGGCTGATCCGGGCCCGGACGCCGCGCAGCCGCTGCATCACGCGCGCGAAGTCGCCGTGGTCGCCCGGATCGATCGCGACCCCGAGCGCCGCCGACTCCCGGGCCGCGTGGATCCGCCTCGCCCCGGCGATCAGCGCCTTCGACGGGACGCAGCCGACGTTGAGACAGTCGCCGCCCATGCGGTGGCGCTCGACGAGGGCGACCCGGGCGCCCAGGCTCGAGGCGATCAGCGAGGTGATGAGGCCGCCGGTGCCCGCGCCGACGACGACCAGGTCGTAGCGCCCCCGCGGCTCGGGATTGCGCCATTCGGCGGGCTGGACGTTCGCGAGCCAGATCCGATCCGCCGCGTCGATCGGTCCGCTTCCGCTTCCCTCGGCCATTCGTGTCGACTCCCGGCGAGCGCCACGCCTGCGCGCGCCCGCGTTCAGCGTTCAGCGTTCAGGGCGACGTCGTCGCCTGCGCTCCCGCCGTCGCCTGATCGAGGGCGCGACGGGCGATGCGCGTGATCCGGAGCGTGACGAGGACCGTCGCCGCAAGCCCGACCCCGAGCAGCGCCCACTCCGCGGGGCCGCGCTGTCCGCCGGCCCCACCGGCCGCCGAGACGACGTCGCCCCCGACCTTCCCGACGGAGACGTAGAGGATCGTCCCGGGCAGCATGCCGAGGGACGCGACCACGTAGTCGACGAGACGGACGCGGGTCAGCCCCAGGGCGTAGTTGAGCAGATTGAAGGGAAAGACGGGCGAGAGCCGCAGCAGGAAGACCATCCGCCGGCCCTCCTCGCCGATCGCCCGGTCGATCGCCGCGAAGCGCGCGTCGCCTTCGATGCGCCGCGCGACGGCGTCCCGCGCCACGTGGCGAGCCAGCAGGAACGAGAGCGTCGAGCCCAGGACGGCGGCGATGAAGACGTAGACGACGCCGCGAGCGACCCCGAAGAGCGCGCCCCCCGCGAGCGTGAGCACCGACCCCGGGACGAAGGCGACGACCGCCGCCGCATAGCCCAGGACGAAGACCAGCGGACCCAGGGCGCCCTGCCCTTCGACCCAGTGTGCGAAGGCGGGGAGATAGGCGGCCACCCGGCGCCCGAAGACCAGCAGCAGGGCGACGATCGCGATCCCCACCGCGACGCGAAGCAGCAGGCGCCCGCGCGCCGCGCCCGATGTTTCCGCCGTCGCTCCCGTCGGGCCGGGATTCCGGTCCTCGCTCATGCCACCTCCCGGATCGAGCGCGCGTGGGACAGGCGCCAGCTCATGAAGCCGGCCACGGCGAAGACCGCGAGCCCCATGCCGCTGAGCACGATCCGCTCGCCGAACGCGTCGGCCAGCAGCCCGAGCGGCAGCGCCGAGAGGCTGAAGGCGGCGAAGGCGAGGAAGGTCAACGAGAGCACGCGGCCCATGTAGGCGGGCTCGGTCTCGCGGGCCACGACCGCGCCGTTGAGCGCATGGAAGCCGCCGCTCGAGGCGCCGACCAGCACCATCGCCGCGACGCCGGTCCCGAAGGTCGGCGCCGCCGCGAGCGCCGTCAGCGCGAGGCCGAAGGCCATCGCCATCGCGCTGTAGATCCGGGTCGCCCGGGGCGAGTCCGCGAAGCGCGCCACGCTGATCGCCGTCGCGAAGGCGCCGACGGCCGATGCCAGCGCATAACGCGTCACGTCCTGGGAGGGGCGGCCGAGCTGATTCTCGAGCAGCCCCGGAATCAGGGTGACGTGGGGGAAGCCGATCAGCATCACACCCACGAAGAAGGCGAGCAGGATGCGCAGGCGGGGCGCGCGCCAGGCATAGCGGAGCCCATCGACGAGGTCGTGCAGGACGTGCTTCTCGGCGGCCGTCGGCCGGACCTTCGACTTCGGCAGCCAGAGAAGCGAGACCGACGAGCTCGCGTAGAGGAAGCTCATCACGCCATAGGCGGCCGCCGGCCCCGCGGCCTCCCAATCGAGGAGCAGCCCCGCGACGACCGGCCCCGCCACCCGGGAGATCGTGTTCGCCACGTTCGAGAGCGCCATGGCGTTGCCGATGCGCTCCGGCGGAACGAGATCGACGACCAGCGCCTGGCGCGCCGGGCCGAGGAAGCCGAAGGCACAACCGAAGGCGAAGGAGTTCGCGACGAGATGCCCGAGCACGAGCCGGTCGAGGGCGTACAGGACACCCAGGGCGCCGAAGGTCGTCGCCGCGATCATCTGACAGACGGCGATCACCCGCCGCTTGGGCAGCCGATCCGCGAAGGCGCCGCCGAGCGGTCCACAGAGGACCATGCCGAGCCCCTGCCCGAAGACCGCCGTCCCGACCGCCGCATTGCTCCCCGTCAGCTCGAAGGCGACGACGCCGAGAATCACCGTCGACGTGAAGAACGCCGTGAAGGCCGCCAGCGTGCCCAGGAACAGGATCCGGAAGTCGCGAATCGCGAGCGCTCCCAGGGATCCCGATTCCGATTGCGGCATCGGGGCAGCTTATCACCCGCGCGCTACGAGCGAAGCTCCTCCGCCAGCGACACCAGCCGGACGAACTCGGCCCGCTCGCCGCGCTCGTCCGCGCCGAGGGCCTCGCGGGCCAGGCGCCGGACCAGGGCGAAGTCGCCCGAGCCCGTGTGCTCGCTCTCCTGGAGCAGCATCCCGAAGAGCGCGACCGCCGCGGTGAAGCGCGCGCTCTCGCTCGCCTCCGCGATCGGGCGCCCCGTCCCCCGGACCGCCCGCTCGAGCTTCCGGCTGCGCCCGCCCTGCGGCGGCTGGTAGCGGAGCTTCACCGTCATCCATTCTTCGTCCCGCCCGACCTTGGTCTCCTCCGCCGCCCGGGACGCGGCCGCGCCGCCGTACTTGAGCGGATCCACGCCCGACTCGTAGGGCACGCCGACCGGGACGATCTCGTAGAGCGCCGTCAGCTGGTGGCCCGCGCCGACCTCGCCGGCATCCTTGCGATCGTCATTGAAGTCGCGGTCGGCGAGCCGGCGGTTTTCATAGCCGATCAGGCGATAGGCCTGGACGCGCGCCGGGTTGAACTCGGCCTGGATCTTCACGTCCCGGGCGATCGTCACGAGGGTCGAGCCGGCCTCGTGGACGAGGACGCGGCGCGCCTCCGCCGGCGAATCGACGTAGGCGTAGTTGCCGTTGCCGTGGTCGGCGAGCTCTTCCATGCCCGCGTCGTTCAAGTTGCCGCGGCCGAAGCCGAGGACCGACAGGAAGACGCCGCTCTCGCGCTCCTTCTCGATCAGGTCGACGAGCTCCGAACGGCTGGTCACCCCGACGTTGAAGTCGCCGTCGGTCGCGAGGATCACGCGATTGATGCCCTTCGGATCGAAATGGCGACGCGCGACGTGATAGGCGAGCTGGATGCCCTCGGCGCCGGCCGTGGACCCGCCGGCGGAGAGCCGATCCAGCGCGGCCAGGATCTCGTCGCGGCGATTGCCGGGGGTCGGCTCGAGCACGAGGCCGGAGGCACCGGCGTAGACGACGATCGCGACGCGGTCGCGGGCGCGCAGATGCTCGACCAGCTCGACGAGGCCCCGCTTGACCCAGGGCAATCGATCCGGCCCCTCCATCGAGCCCGACACGTCGACGAGCAGGACGAGATTGCGCGGGGGCAGCTCACCCGCCGGCATGGCGCGCCCTGCGATCGCGACGCGCACCAGCCGATGATCCGGCTCCCAGGGCGCCTCGAAGAGCTCGGTCTCGACGGCGATCGGCCGCGCCTCGGAGGTCTCGAGCTCGGGCGAATCGGTCGGATAGCGGAAGTAGTTGAGCATCTCCTCGATCCGCACCGCACCCCGCGGCGGCTTCGTGCCCTCCTGCAGGAAGCGACGCAAGTTGCTGTAGGACGCCGTATCGACGTCGATCGAGAAGGTCGAGAGCGGCCGGTCCCGCACCGTGACGAAGCCCGTCTCGGAGAACGCGTCGTAGCGATCGAGATTCGACTCTTCCGCCGGCCAGGCTCCGTAGCCCGGCGCGGCGCGGCGGGCGTGGAGCGGGCCGCCGATTCCGGAATCCACCGCATCCAGGGCCACCGCGTCGAAGGCCACGGCGGCGGTCGACCCCGGCGACAGGAGCGAGCCCTCGTTCGATCCCGTCACGATCACCTCTTCCGTCCCCCGGAACGGGTCCGCGGTCGTGCCGGCCTTCTGAGCGGGAAGCGTCGGAGACTCGGGTGTGGACTGCACAGTCGCGCTCGTCCCTTCGCCGGGACCGGCGGGATCGTGTGTCGCCCGACAGGCCGTCAGCGCTGCGAGCGCGAGGAGCGCGGTGACGACGAAACGCCGACCGGGGCGCACCGCCTTGACCGCCCCGACTGCATCGATCCGAAGACCCATCGATTCCATGCCGACTCCTTTCGCACCGCATCGCCGGGCGCGGGGTGCCTGAGAGAACGATTCGCGTGCAAAGGATCACGAGCTCGTTCGTCAGAGGAGGAGCAATCGGAGCCGGTTCCGTCGGAGAACGGCATTTTTCGATCGACACCGGCTCAGAAAGGAGTCCCGTTCTCCGCTCGAACGGGCTTCACCGAGCCAGATCGACCCGGGACGGGCCGCGTTGACACCCCCGCGCCATCCGGGTACTTTGCGCGGCCTTCCTTCGGCGGTGGGCGTAGCTCAGTTGGTTAGAGCGCCAGATTGTGATTCTGGAAGTCGCGGGTTCGATTCCCGTCGCCCACCCCACCTCCCCTCTCCACGCTCTCCCGGGCCTCTCTCCGCGCGCCGCGCATGTGCAGCCGACCGGCATCGGGCATCTACCCGATGGATCGGATCGGACCGACGGCCGAACGAGAGCGCGATGACCTCCGACCTCGTCAGCCTGAGTCCGCTGCTCGCGCTCACCGCGATGTTTCCGCTGTACGTCCTGGGTGGGCTTCGATTCCGGCGCTGGATCGTCGAGGATCGCGCGGGCGTCCCTCGTTATTCGGCCCACGTCGAGACGATCTTCCTGTGGCTGGTCTACAGCTCGGCCGTCGCGATCGCGATCGTGGCCCTGAAACAGATGATGCGCCGCCTCGGCTAGCCGAGACCGCGCATCTCCGTCGGAAACGCTTCGCGCCGCCCGATCCCGAGTCGGACCCGCCTTGCGGCGAGACCGATCGGAGCGGGCACTGACTTCTAGTGGCCGCCGATCGGGTCGACCCACAAGAAGCGGGCCGGCTTGACCACGAGCTGCTCGAAGGGCTTGTTGATCTCGTGCGGGCGGGTGATCAGGACGATCGGCGTCAACGCCGCCATCAGGCCCACACCGACGACCAGGCTGATGAAGCCCACGGGCCGCAGCAGCATCACGTCGAGGACCGGGGACGCATTGGCCGCATCGCCCTGGGCGCGAGTCTGGGCGAACGACGGCGTCGTCGCCACGGTCGTGAGAAGCAGTGCAGCGGTCAGGGCCGCCACGGATCGTCGAATTCGGTTGGACATCGAGGCCCCTCCAGATGCTAGTGTGGCCGCTATCGGCTGCCCCCCGCCGTCGCTGAACCGAAACCTCAGGTGGAAATCGCCTTGCCGAACTGGATCGTGTTCACCCGCGCGCACTGCGCGCTCTACCGCGGTACCCGCGGGTTGATCGGCGGCCGCCTCCTGGGCATCCAGATGCTGCTGCTGACGACGAAGGGCCGGAAGACTGGCCGCGCCCGGACGCTCCCCCTCGCCTATGTCGAGTTCAAGGGCGATCTCGTGATCGTGGCGTCGAACGGCGGATCCCCGAAGCCGCCGGCCTGGTGGCTCAACATCCAGGCGGCCCGGTCCGTCCAGGTCCAGGTCGGCGGCGAACGCTTCGAAGCGACCTGGCAGACCGCGCCCGCCGACCAGCGGATGGAGTACTGGCGCAAGCTCCAGGCCTCGATCCCCGCCTACCGCATCTACCGCGTCCGCACCGAGCGCGAGATCCCGATCGTGCTGCTGCGCAGACAGAAGCCCGGCTGGGAGACCGTGCCCCTCGTCTCCGCCCCCGCCGAGTCCCGCGCGCGCGCCTAGCGCCGCAACGCCATCGCGCCCGATTCGATCCGATCCCCTGGGCCTCGCCCGGGATGCCCCACGTCTGCGCACCGGCTGCCGGCGCCTCCTTCCTTTTATGGGTCCCACCGACGGTCCCTCCCCCGCGCCCTCGATTTCGTGATGAAAGTCCTCAACCAAGCGAGTTGGCGGGTCGAACGACCCCCAAGTGAGGGAGGTACACCCCATGACCGATCGCTTCTTTTCCCGAGGCCTTGCCATCCCCGGACGCCGAACGAGCGCGCGCCCCGCAGCCCGAGCGCCCACGGACGATTCCGATCCGCCCTCGCGTGCTTCGCCGCCCTCGCTCTCGCGAGCGGCGAGGCCGGGGCGGCCAACGACCAGGCTGCCGATCGCGGTCAACCGATCCAGAGCCTCGACGAGCAGGTCCAGGAGATCAAATCCGACGTCCTCTCGATCGCCGCGGAGCTCGGCAACCTGGAAGAGAAGCTTCTCTATCCCTCGGACAGCCAGCTCGCGGTCTTCGTGTCCGTCGAGAAGGGCGAACCCGTCGAGGTCGACTCCGCCCGGATCACCGTCGACGGCCAGCTCGTCGCCCAGCACGTCTACAGCTGGAAGGAGCTCCAGGCGCTCGCCCAGGGCGGCGTCCAGCGCATCCATACCGGCAACGTCACGACGGGCAAGCACCAGCTCGAGGTCGCGGTCACCGGTCGGCGTGGCGGCGACAAGACCTTCGAGGTCGTCGAACGCTACGACTTCAGCAAGGAAGTCGGGCCCCGGAAGATCGGCATCCGCCTCGCCCACGGCACGACCGGGGGCGCCACGGTCCAGATCGAGGCCTGGTAGGCGATGGTCGCCCGAAGCCGGCTCCATCTGCTCGCCGTCCTGGCGATCGCCCTGCCCCTGCGTGCCGGCGCGGGCGATGCGAAGCCGCCGGTCGATCCGTATTTCCGCGAAGCGCTCTACCACGCGCACCAGGGCGATTTCTTCGCCGCCCTCGAGCGCCTCGATGCCGAGCTCGCCCAGCACTACGGCGTCGACGAGCGGCCCCTCGACTCGCTCTATCCCTATGTCGAGGACGCCGAGTTCTCGGTGGGCGACTTCGAGCTCGAGTACCGCATGCACCTGCGCGCGGGCCGCGCCATCCGCGCCGTGCTGGAAGGCGACGTCGACGAGAAGGTCCGCAACGACGCCGCCTATCGACTCGCCCGTCTCTACTTCGAGAAGAGCCAGCCCGATACCGCGCTGACCGTCCTCGACTCGATTCGCGGCGAGACCCCGGATCGCCTCGCCGCGGAGATCCCGTTCCTGCGCGCCAACGTCCTGCTGGCGCTCGACCGTCCCGACGACGCCGTCGCCGTGCTGCGCAAGATCGAGAACGTCGACTCGCTCACCGGCTTCTCGACCTACAACCTCGGGATCGCGCTGCTCGAGAGCGGCCATCCGGTCGAGGCCGCGCGCGAGCTCGACCGCGCCGGGCGCGTCTCCGCCGCCGATCGCGACACGAAGGCGATCCGCGACAAGGCGAACCTCGTGCTCGGCACGCTGCTGTTCGAGGCCGACCAGGTCGAGCGTGCCCGCGCGACCCTCGAGCGGGTTCGACTCGAGGGCCCCTTCTCGAATCAGGCTCTGCTGCGCGCGGGCTGGGCAGAGGCGGACATCGACGAGTTCGAGCGCGCCGTCGTGCCGTGGTCGGTGCTCGTCGGGCGCGACGCGACGGATCCCGCGGTTCAGGAAGCGAAGCTCGCCCTGCCCTACGCCTACAGTCGCCTCGCGGTCCACGGCCGCGCGGCCGTCCTCTATCAGCAGGCGGTCGAGACCTTCGAAGCGGAGCTCCGGAAGCTCGATGCTTCGATCGAGAGCATCGAGAAGGGCCGCTTCCTCGAGGCGCTCGAGCGCGAGGAGATCAAGCAGGACCGCGACTGGGTCGTGCGGCTGCGCAACCTCCCCGAGGCACCGGAGACCTTCTATCTGGTCTCGCTGATGGCCTCCCACGACTTCCAGACGGCGCTCCAGAACTATCTCGACCTGACCGACCTGCGCCGGACCCTGCTCCAGGCCGAGACGAGCTTCGACGCCTTCGACGACCTGATCGCGAAGCGAAGCGCCTACTACGAGCCGCGGCTCCCCGAGATCGATCGCGACTTCCGCCGCCTCGACGCCAAGATGCGGCTCCGCCTGACCCAGCGGGAACACCTCGCCCGACGCCTCGAGCGCATGCTGCGCGATCCCTCGCCGGAGCTGCTCGCGACGGCCGAGGAGCATGCCGACCTCGAGAAGCTCGCTGGCATCCGGGAGCGGCTCGCGTCGCGCGCGGCGGAGCCGGGCGTCGCCCCGCTGCTCGAACGGGTCGCGCGACTCGAAGGGCTTCTCCGTTTCCGCCTCGAGACCGAGTACCACGAGCGCCTCACCGCCGTGAACGACCACCTGCTCGCTCTCGACGCCGACGTGGCCGCCCTCGAAGCGCGCCACGCCGAATTCGTCCGCGTCCGCCAGGCCGCTACCCACAGCTACGTCGGCTACGACCAGTCGATCTCGGGTCTGCGCGAGCGCGCCGTGCGAGCCCTGGACGCGGTCGATTCGCTGAAGACCCGCCAGGGCGAGCACCTCGAGGCGGTCGCGGTCGAAGCGCTCCGGGCCCGACGCGAGCAGCTCGCCGCGTATCAGAACCAGGCTCGCTTCGCCTTCGCCGACAGCTACGACAGCGCCGCCAAGCATCAGGCAGCGCGATGAGGATGGGGAGCGCGATGTCGAAGCGGAGTGCATACACGCCGAGAGTCGATTTCCGGGCCCTGTGGCTGGCACCGCTGATCGCGCTCGCCTGCAGCGGGAACCCCGACCGCCAGACCCTCGCGGGCCTTCGCGCCGTCGAGCCCGATCTCGCCGAGGTCACCGTCTCCGACGGAATCGACCAGGCGATGGCCGGTTATCGCCAGTTCCTCGCCGAGGCCCCGACCTCCGCGCTGACGCCCGAGGCCATGCGCCGCCTCGCGGATCTCGAGCTCGAGAAGGAGTACGGAACCCTCGGCGACGAGCGTCCCCGGACCATCGCGACCGGGCGATTGCCGATCCCCGCCGAGGCCCCGCCGACCACGATCCTCCAGCCGGACACGACCCTTCCGACACCGACCGGCTCGCCCTCCCCCCTCGCCAGCGTGCCGGACCCGGGCGCCCGGTCCGCGCCCTCGAACGCGCTGCCTGAAGACGCCGAGTCGCTGCGCGAGTTCGAGGCGCGCGCCTCCGGACCGAGCGCGGTCGACTACGCCGATGCACCGGTCGCGCTCGCGCTTCCGGGCTCGTCGCCGAGCGAGCCCTCGGGTCCCGTCGAGGCGCTCGCCCTCTACGACCAGATCCTCACCACCTATCCCGACTACGCCCACAACGACCAGGTGCTCTATCAGAAGGCCCGGGCCCTCGACGAGCTCGGCCGCGTCGACGAGGCGATCGCGGTCTCGGCGCGGCTCGTCGAGAAATTTCCCGGCTCGCGCCATCTCGACGAGGTCCAGTTCCGCCGCGCCGAATACTTCTTCACCCGCAAGAAGTGGCTCGAAGCCGAGGGCGCGTACGCCGCGATCGTCCCGATCGGCGCGCGCTCCGAATACTTCGAGCTGGCCCTCTACAAGCTCGGCTGGACCTACTACAAGCAGATGCTCCTGCCCGAGGCGCTCCAGAGCTACGTGACGCTGCTCGACCACAAGGTCGACACGGGGTACGACTTCGACCAGGCCATCGACGAGGCCAACGCCCAGCGGATCGCGGACAGCTATCGCGTCATGAGCCTCTGCTTCTCCGACCTCGGCGGGGCCGAAGCGGTCGAGTCCTTCTTCTCCGAGGCCGGGCCGCGAACCTACGAGAACCGCGTCTACCGCCATCTGGCCGAGTTCTACTTCGAGAAGCTCCGCTATCAGGACGCCGCGGACACCTACGAGTCCTTCGTCGCCCGCTATCCCCTCCATGCCTCGTCGCCCCACTACGCCATGCGGGTCGTCGAGATCTACCAGGCCGGCGACTTCCCGAAGCTCGTGCTCGAGGCCAAGAAGAGCTTCGCCTCCCGCTACGCGATCGACTCCGAGTACTGGCGTCATTTCGACCCCGCGAAGTCGCCCGAAGTCATCGCCTACCTGAAGCGCAACCTGGAAGACCTCGCGAACCACTTCCACGCCCTCTATCAGGCGTCCGAGACGCCCGAGGAGCGCCTGGGCGCCTTCACGGAGAGCGCCTCGTGGTATCGCCAGTTCCTCGCCTCGTTCCCGGAAGCCCCCGAGACGCCGGCGATCCACTACCGACTGGCGGATCTGCTCCTCGAGAACGAGGCCTTCGGTCCGGCCGCCGCCGAGTACGAGCACATCGCCTACGTCTATCCGGCCCACGAGCGCTCGGCGGCCGCGGGCTACGCGGCGATCTTCGCCCACCGCAAGCACCAGGAGCGGGCGGCCGAGACCCAGCGGGAGGCGATCCGCCGCGAGGCCGTCGAGAGCACGGTGCGCTTCGTCGACCACTTCCCCGACCACGAGCACGCCGCGACCGTCCTCTCCGTCGCGGTCCAGGACCTCTTCGACCTCCACGAGTATCCCCGCGCGATCGAGCTCGGCCGCCGTCTGACGGGGACCTATCCGAAGGCCGATGTCGCCCTCCGGCGCTCCGCCTGGCTCGTGATCGCCCACGCCTCGTTCGAGATCGAGGAGTTCGCCCCCGCCGAGGAGGCCTACGGCGAGGTGCTCGCGCTGATCCCGCCGACCGACGCGACGCGGCCCGAGATCGTGAACAATCTGGCCGCCGCCATCTACAAGCAGGGCGAACGCGCCAACGCTGCCGGCGACTTCCGCGCGGCTGCGGACCATTACCTGCGGATCGCAAAGGCTGCGCCGGAATCCGACATCCGGCCGATCGCCGAGTACGACGCGGGCTCGGCTCTGATGCGCCTCGAGGATTGGAGCGGGGCGCTCGCCGTGCTCGAGGCCTTCCGCGACAGCCATCCCGCGCACGATCTGCATGAAGAGGCGACGCAACAGGTCGCCTTCGTCTACCGCAAGACCGGCAACAGCGGAAAGGCGGCCGAGGAATACGAACGCGTCGCTCACGAGGCGACCGACCCCGCGCTGCGCGCGGAGTCCCTGCTGGTTGCCGGCGAGCTGTACGAGGAGGCCGACGCGACCGGCAAGGCGCTGGCAGCCTATCGCGCGTACGTGAGCGAATTCACCGCGCCGATCGACGCGGCGGTCGTAACGCGCTTCAAGATGGCCGAGCTGTATCTCGAGACCGGAGACGCCGAGAGCCGCCGTGCGGAGCTGCGGCAGATCGTGTCGATCGACCGCCAGGCCGGATCCGAGCGGACGGATGCCGTGCGCGGCCTCGCCGCCCGCTCGGCCCTCCTGCTCTGCGAGGAGGACTTCCGGGCCTTCGACGCGATCGAGCTGACGCAGCCCTTCGAGCAGAGCCTCAGGACAAGCAGCGTCGGATGAACGAGCTGATGACCGCCCTCGGCGCCCTCGTCGACTACCAGGTCGGCGAGGTTACCGCGGCCGCGGCCTACTACCTGGCCGAGGTCTACGGCGACTTCAGCCGCTCGCTGCTCGAGTCGGAGCGTCCCGGCGACCTCTCGGGCGCCGACCTCGCCGACTACGAAGCCACCCTCGAGGAGGAGGCCTTTCCCTTCGAAGAGAAGGCGATCCGGGTCCACGAGAAGAATCTCGAGCTGATGGCGAGCGGCGTCTACAACGGCTGGATCGAAAAGAGCCTCGACCGCCTCGCGACCCTGATGCCGGGCCGCTATGCGAAGCCCGAGGAGTCGACCGGCCCCCTCGCCTCGCTCGAGGCCTACACCTATCGCAGCCCGGCAGCCGTCGTCGCCCAGACACCGGTCACTCCGACCGACGCCCCCCCGACCGCCACCGCGGAAGCCCCGGCGGCGCCGGCCCCCGAAGACGCGCCGACTACCCCGACGACTGCGGACTCCATCGAGGCGCCGGCCACCGCGGAGGCGGCAGCGCCCGAGGAAGCCCTCGAGGCGGGCGAGCCCGACCCGATCACCGCCGATGCGGGCGCCGTCGAGGTCGTCCCGGATGCCGCACCGGCGCCGGCGACCGAAGCCGACCCGATGCCCCCGGCCGCGATGTCGCAGGAGGACGCCGATGCAAGCGCGAACTGAACCCGCGTGGACGAATCGATGGATCGCCTGCGCGCTCCCCTTCGCCCTCGCGCTGCTGGTCGCGGGCTGCGCGGGGTCCGGGGGGAAGCACTCGCCCCCGGTCGAGGTCCGCGACGCGAGCGGCTTCTCCATCACCGAGACGACCCGCGTCTCGGCCGCCGCACGCGACGATTTCGAGGCCGCGCATCGGGCACTCGAGGCCGGCGATCCCGCGCGCGCCGTCGAGATCCTGCGCGCGCTCACGAGCGAAGCGCCCGAGCTCACCGCGGCCCAGATCAACCTCGGCATCGCCCTCGCGCGCCAGGGCGAGCTCGCCCTCGCGGAGACGGCGCTCGCGAAGGCGCTCGAGCACAACCCGAATCATCCCGTCGCCCGGAACGAGCTCGGCATCGTCTACCGCCGCACGGGAAGATTCGCGGAGGCCCGCAAGAGCTTCGAGTCGGCCCTCTCCACGCATCCCGAGTTCCACCCCGCCCGGAAGAATCTCGCGATCCTCTGCGACCTCTATCTCGCCGACGCCGCCTGCGCTCTCGAGCAATACCGCCTCTACCGCGCCGTCGTGCCGGGCGACGAGAAGGTCGGGATGTGGATCGCGGACCTCGAGAACCGGATTGGTGGATGATGGGAGAGCGTGCAATGAGACGGCAATCCTGCGTGTTCCTGCTCGTGACCTGCGCATCGCTTGCCACCGGCGTCGCCTTCGCCGAAGACGCGACCCCGCCCGCGGGCGACAAACAGGTCGCGGGCATGTCGATCCTCGGCAACGACGAGGCACCGAAATCCCTCGTGATCGTGCCCTGGAAGAGCTCCGACATGGGAAGTGCGCTCGCCGTTGCGAAAGGACTTGATGCAGGGCGGGAGCCTGTCGACAGGAAGGTATTCGTACGATCCGTCGACTACTACGAAATCCGGGCAGGCGCTTCTCGACGCTGACCGGGGCGGATCGTGAGAGATCGAGCGGCGCGCGTCCGGCGCACGCCGCGAGTCAGTGACAGGAGGCATCCCCATGGACACGCTCTATTCCCTCGTCGACTTCTTCGTATCGGGCGGGATCTTCATGTACCCGATCCTGCTCGTCTTCGCCGTCGGCGCCTCGATCGCGATCGAACGCTACGTCACGCTGACGCGGGTGACCTCCCGCAACCAGAGCGCCTGGGAGAAGCTCCAGGAAGCGCTGGTCGCTGGCGACTTCGACAGAGCGCGCGAGCTGACGAGTCAGGACGATTCGGCGATCTCGAAGCTGCTGGCCATGGGTCTCGACCGCCAGGGCGTCGTCCGGCGCCGGGAGGACATCGAGATCGCGATGGAAGAGAGCATGATGGAGATCATTCCGCAGCTCGAGAAGCGGACGCCCTACATCGCGCTCTTCGCCAACGTCGCGACCCTCCTCGGCCTGCTCGGAACGATCACCGGCCTGATCGCCGCATTCACGGCCGTCGCCAACGCGAACCCCGCCGAGAAGGCGGATCTGCTCTCGGCGAGCATCTCGGTCGCGATGAACACGACCGCCTTCGGGCTGCTCGCGGCGATTCCGCTCCTGATCACGAACCAGGTCCTCGTCGCCAAGACGAGCGCGATCATCGACAGCCTCGAGATGGCTTCGCTGAAGGCGCTGAACGTGATGACCGCCAACGCCAAGAGACGCGTCGAGGCCTGAACGATGTCCCGGGGCCACCACTATCGACGGCGACCGAAGGCATCGGCCGACCTGGACATGACCACCTTCATGAACCTGATGGTGGTGCTGGTTCCCTTTCTCCTGATGTCCGCCGTCTTCTCCCGCATCAACGTCGTGGAGCTGACGCTCCCCTCGGCGGCCGGTGGCGCGGCGCCGACGAAGCCCGAGTTCCGGCTGGAGGTGATCGTGCGGGCGAGCGGGATCGAGCTGTCGAATGGCGAGGCGCTGATCGCCGCGATCCCGAAGGTCGACGGCGCCTACGATCTCGGGACGCTCTCGAGCATGGTGATCGCGCTCAAGCAGGAATACCCGGATGCCCATGACGCGTCGGTCCTGCTCGAGCCCGAGATCGAATACGACCACCTCATCCAGGTGATGGACGTCGTCCGCAGCGCGGCCCTGCCCCGGGATCGCGTGCTCGCGAGCGGGACCGCGGCCGAGGCCGGAGCCGAAGCCGTCGCCGCGGCCGATCCGGTCCCGGCACCGGCGCAGCCGAGCGCCGGAATCGCGAAGGACGCGGCTCCGGCGACCGTCCGGGTCGCGCTCTTCACGGACATCTCGGTGGGAGACGCGCCGTGAAGGAATCCCGCCGGATCCGCAGGATGGCCCGCAATCGCAAGAGCGCGATGAAGATCGACCTGACGTCGATCATGGACATCTTCACGACGCTCGTGTTCTTCCTGCTCGTGAACCAGTCGGGGACCGAGGTGCTCGAGGCGCCGAAGCAGATCACGCTGCCGGCCTCGATCACGGAGAACAAGCCCCGCGAGACGGTCGTCATCTTCATCAGCAAGAACGAGGTCACCGTCCAGGGCGAGGTCGTCGCGACCCCCGACGGCGTGATGACCTCGGAAGCCACGAACATAGCCCCGGTCGCCGAGCGCCTCGCCCAGCTTCGGAGTCAGGTGATCGGGACCTCCACGAAGGCGATCGCCGACAGCCAGGAGGTCACGATCCTGGCCGACCGGGCCGTTCCTTTCACCGTGATCAAGCGGGTCATGTCGACGTGCACGAACGAGGGGTATGCGCGCATCTCCCTCGCCGTCCTGCAGAAGTCGCCCGAGACCCAGCTGTCGCAGAACTGACGGGGCGCTGCGGTGGAATCCTTCGAACCCGAAGACCGAAGCGCGCTGCGGCGAGAGCTGCGCCAGGCCCGGACGCGCCTCGACGAGCTCGTCCAGAGCCTCCGCGAAATCGACGGAACGCTCCAGGGTCTCGAAGCGGAGCGGACCAGGTTCGAGCTGATCGACACGGCCTGCAAGGCGCTGATCCGGCTCGAAGAGCTCGGCGGCGGCGCCCTCTTCTGGCAGGGGCGGGACGCAATCGTGCACGGCGGGCCCGAGCATCTCGCGCTGGTGCGCAGCCGCTTCGACGATTTCGAAAAGCAGCTCGCGCTGGTCGAGGAGCGCCGTCAGGGGCTCCTCGACGAGATCGCGAACACCCAGGACACCGCGGACCTCTTCGCCGGCCACATCCTCGACGCGGAGCGCATCGAGGAGGAGAAGAAGTCCGAGTGGCTGGTCGAGCGCGAGGTCGATCAGCTCCCGATCCGGCCTTCGCTCATGCCGTGGGTCCGCGGCCAGGAAGAGGACCGCCGCTTCCGCAAGACGCTGCTCCTCGCGCTGCTCGTGAGCACCGCGATCGGCGTCGTCTTCCCGATGATCGAAATCCCGCTGCCCGAGCGGTGGGAGATCCTCGAGGACCAGCAGCGCCTGACCCAGCTGATCCGCGAGGAGCTTCCGAAACCGCCGGTCGCGGTCGTGAAGGAAGAGCCGAAGCCCGTCGTCCCCGTCGACCCCGAAGAGCCCGCGATCGAGAACGACGACTCCGCCGCACCGGAGCTCGCGGATACGGCGCGGAGCGAATCGAACCCGGCGCCCGCGGAGAAGGCGAATACGGGCCAGGGATCCGGCCCCGGCTCGGGCTCCCGGGGCATCCTCGCCTTCCGCGAGAAGTTCTCGGGCATCGCCGCGACGAACGACGCAGTCGACCGCCTCGGCGCGAACGCGCAGATCCACGATCCCAACGCCGTCGCCGACGGACTCCCGGAGCGCTCGCTCGTGACGAGCAATGCGCCCGGCAGCTCGGGCGGCATCAACGTCGCGGCCCTCTCGCGGGGCACCGGCGGAACCGGAACCCAGCTCTCCGGGGTCGCCGTGACCCGCGCGACGAGCACCCTCGGCACGGGGACCGGCAACGGCAGCGGTCACGGCACCGGAAACGGCAGCGGCGACGGCAAGGGCGGCGGGCGCAACGTCGCCGGCGGCGGTGCGCATCTCGGCCGCACCGACGAAGAGATCCAGATCGTCTTCGATCGGCACAAGTCCGCGCTCTATCGCCTCTACAACCGCGAGCTCCGGCAGAACCCGACGCTCAAGGGTCAGATGGTGCTTCGACTCACGATCCAGCCGGATGGGACGGTCTCGTTCTGCGAGGTCAAGTCGACCGACATGAAGGCGCCGCAGCTCGCCCAGCAAGTGGTCGAGCGGGTCAAGGGATTCGACTTCGGCGCAAAATCCGGAATCCCTGCCGTCACGATCGTTTATCCGATCGATTTCCTGCCAGCCACATAGTCGCTGCGCATCGCCACGCGACTGCGATCACACGCTCCGGAGGGGAGGCGGACGATCAACGAATCCAGGTGGAAGACATCGCGAGGCCCGCGCTCGCTCTGATTCTCAGGTTCTGAGAAAGGCAAAGCCATCGAGAGGTGGCCACGCAAAGTCACCGGTCCGAAGAGCCCGCCGGGCTCCACGACAGCGGGACCGCCGGAATCCAGTCCGTTCGTCGGACTGTCTCCTCGGTCCCCCGCAAGCGATGCGCCGCGAAACGTCGGGCGCATGACGGGAAGGGTCGTCCGAGGAATCCATGTTGGTCCAGGCTCGTAGCGGCATCGGCCTGCTCGAACGCGCGCTCCTCGTGCTCGCGTCGCTGAGCCTCGTCGTCTTCGGTCTGGCGGGAAGCGCCCTCGCCCAGGCCGTCCCGGGCACCTGCGATCCCCAGCTCGGGACCGCCGACCTGATCGACCACGACCTCTCGGTCTCCTTCTGCGAGCTCTGCACGACCGGGACCGTCCGGATCGCGATCGACAATCCCTTCGACGCGGGGGACGACCTCGACTTCTCCGAGCTCGTCGTCGTCGAGGATCTCCAGGCCTCGGGCCTGACCTACGTCCCCAACTCGACGACGTTCTCCGGCGCGAACATCACGGTCCCCGGCGTCGTCCAGCCCACGGTCTCGGGCGCCGACGGCCGGATCCTCACCTTCGATCTCACGGCCACGAGCCTGACGCTGCCCGGTCGCAACGGGGGCGCCGGCAACAAGGCGCGCTTCTTCATCGAGTTCGACGTCGAGCGCGCGGCCTCCGTCGACGACGAGGGGCTCGTCGCGGCCAGCAAGGCGATCGAAGCGGATCTGACCCTCGAGCCCTCGTGCGCGCCCGGCCAGACCTATTCGACCTCGACCGGTCAGGAGATTCTGCCCTTCCGGGAGCCCGAGCCCGTCGTCATCAAGCGTGGTCGAAACGTCGACGCCGTGCAGGGCTCGGGCAGCTATTCGGACCCGGTCTACGGCCACGAGGGCGACGACGTGATCTGGCGGATCCAGGTCCGCAACGACGGCGACGCGCCGCTCCAGGACTTCGTCTTCACCGAGTCGATCGCCCCGGGCAACTTCACCTTCAGCCATGCCTGCGATACCGAGGCGGGCGCCACCGCGATCGCGACCGGCGGGGCGTCGGCCGACTGCGTGGCCCTCGGCGGCGTCACGACCGTCTCGAACTTCGACGTGCGCGCGAACTTCGGCGGCGCCGCCAATCCCTACATCGTCGCCCCGGCGAACGGCTCGGGCTTCTACTACTTCGTCGGCAAGATCACCGACTCCTGCGTCAACCGGACCAACACGATCTCGGGCGTCGAGTGGGGCTGCCAGTCGCAGCCCCCGGCCGGCGGCATCGCGGCGACCTCCGGTGGGGCGACGGCCGGGGACACGGCGCTGCTGTCGACGGCCTCGGTCGCGGCCAACGTCCAGGTCGACGTCGCCCTGACCGGCGTCGTCACCAGCCAGCCGATGGGCGCGACGGGCACCGTCACGATCACGATCAACAACCAGTCGGGCGGCACGATCCACGGCGAGTCGAGCGGGCTCCGGCTCGACCATCTCCTGCCCGTCCAGTACGTGATCGACCCGACCTTCACGCCGACGGTCACGACGACGCCCGCCTACGGCAGCTACCCGGGCATGATCAACACGATCGCCTGGACGAATCCCGCGGCGGGGACCGTCCCGCTCACGACGACGGATCCGGCGTTTCCGCTCTCGAACACCGATCTCGACTTCCTGCTGACGAGCACCACCTCCCAGGACAACCCGGCCCTCGGCAATCCGTCCCACCTGATCCGCCACGGCGACGTCGTGACGATCCGCTTCCGGACGGTGCTGATCGACCCGACCTACTACGACTACGTGGCCGATCTCGACGTGCGCCAGGAGGCGCCCGCGAGCACGCCGACGCCGAATACCGACCCGACGGAGAGCTTCGCCATCACGAGTCGGACGGAGACCTGGTGGGAGGAGTTCTGCAGCGCGACCCTCCACAACCGGGTCGTGAACGACAACGATACGGCCCGGCCCGAGGACCTCGACGTCGACGTCTTCGGGACCGAGCTGATCTTCATCCTGACCAACACCGGCGATCCGCTCCCGCTGCGCGTCGATCTCACCAATCGCGGCGGCCACCGCGCGACGGACTACTTCGCCTACGTCACCTTCGGCCAGGCGATGACGGTCTCGACCGTCCCGGCCGGCTGCACGGCGACGACCAATCCCCCGGCGCGGCCCGTCTGGAGCGACCCGGTCGTCCTGCCCGCCACGGGCTCGGTCTACGTCTGCAACCGGGGCACGATCAACCCCGGCGCGACCGCGTCGCTCGACTTCGAGGTCGTGAAGAACACGGCCGCCTCCTTCGACGACGACCTGACCTTCCGCGCCGACGTGATCGGCGAGGTCACGCTCTCGAACGGCACGCCGCTCTGGTTCCCGACCCCGACGCCCCGGGCCGACGGCATCACCGATCGCGCCAACGACTACACCGTCGATGCGCTCTGGGCGCGCGTCGTCGGCTACAACCTCTTCAAGACCCAGCTCGGCCTCTGCACCGAGAACAACGTCCCGCCCCAGAGCCCCGACGACGAGATCCAGATCGGTGAGGAGTGCAGCTTCCACGTCGAGTCCGGCGGCTGGTTCGGCTTCGACACCCCCGGCTTCACCTACATCGCCGTCCAGAACGCCCGGGTCATCGACACCCTCCCCGACGGCCAGGCCTACATCTCGTCGACGGATCCCGCGCTCCAGAGCACGCCCGCGATCCTCGGCATCAGCCTCAACCCGCCGCCGGCGCCCCTCGACGAGGGCGCCTTCGACTGGACCTCGAATACCGTCGTCCCCGCCGAGCGCATCACGGAGAAGGACCACTGGTTCCGCGCCGACGTCACGACGCGCCTCGAGAACGACCCCATCGACACCCGTGCCGCGCCGAACGTCCACGCCGCGGAGAGCTCGAACATCCTGACCTCGACCTTCGACGCGGTCTTCTTCAATCAGTCGACGAACCAGGAGGAGCTCTACAACCTCGGCCCCAACACCGTCGGCTACCCGCGCGAGGTCCATCGCCGGGTCGACCTGACCGTGACCGAGCCGAACCTGATCGTGACCAAGGAGGTCTGCAACGAGACGCGCTACGGCGTCGGCCCCGCCTGCACGAACTTCCTGACGACCGTCAACGACGGCGACGCCTTCGACACCTACGTCTACCGGATCACCGTCACGAACGAGCCCGCGAGCGGCGGCGTCCCCCGCGCGCCCGCCTACGACGTCACGGTCACGAGCACCGCGGACCCCTCCGATCTGCTCTTCGTCGACCCGCTCGACGGCGACGGACTCGACGACGACGGCGACGCCCTGATCGATGCCGCGGACGCCGGCGGCGAGGGCTCGATCACGGACAACGTCGTGAAGAACGCGGTGCCGGCCCAGGTCATCGCCTCCTATACCCACAGCGACGCCCTGCTGAAGCTCGACGCCGGCGAGAGCGCCGTCTTCTACTACCGCGTCGACCCCGACGACGACGCGGCCCCGCTCCAGAGCCTGGTCGCCTCCGCGGTCGCGACCTACGACAGCCTCGAGGGCGTCTCGGGCGCCCAGACCCCGCCGCAGGGCACGAACGGGCAGATCGCCGGCGCGCGCCAGTACACCTCGGCGCCGGGCCAGGCGACGATCCAGATCATCCCGGTCGAAGTCCGCCCGAAGCAGATCCTCGCGACCTCGAATACGCCGCTCGTCCTCGCCCCGACGCCGCAGCCCGTCTCGATCGGCGAAGAGGTCCGCTACAACGTCGAGGCGCTGATCCCGGTCGCGCAGCTGCGCAGCTTCCAGATCATCGACAACCTGCCGCCGGGCCTCCGCTGCGTCGACGCGCCGGTCGTCGACCTCGACGCGCCGCCCTACGACGCCGCGGGCTTCGTCCCCGGCGGCTCGTTCACGCCGACCTGCACCGCAACGCAGGTGACGTGGAACTTCGGCAACCAGACCGTGACCCAGTCGAATCGCGTCGACCGGCGCTTCGAGTTCGAGGTCCAGTTCGTCGCCCGGGTCGAGAACGTCGCCGGGAACCAGAACGCGACCGCGATCGTGAACGGCGGAAGCTCGACCGTGACCGAGATCCGCTACGTCAACGAGGCGAGCCAGCCGGTCGTGCTCGAGGTCGGCGACGTGTCGATGGTCGTGCGCGAGCCGCTGATCGCGGCGACCAAGGCCTTCTCGGTCGCCGACGTCGACGCGGGCGACCATCCGCGCGTTACCGTCACGCTGACGAACAACGGGACGGCGACCGCCTACAACCCCCGCGTGCTCGACGACCTCGTCGCCCCCCTCTTCACCTACGTCGGCGACATCCAGGGCACGACGCCGCCCACCGCCGACGTCACGACCCTCGGCGCCGACCGTCCGATCTTCAGCTGGCCGGCGGGCTTCGCGATCGCGCCGACGGAGTCCGTCAGCTTCTCCTTCGCGGTCGAGGTCGAGGGGACCGTCCAGCCGGAGCAGATCCTCACAAACACCGTCGAGGTCGACTGGACCTCGCTGCCGCTGCAGACGACGGCCCTCAATCCGACCGGCACGATCGGCGCGAACGGCGCCCTCGACGGCATGCGCAACGGTGCGCTCCCGAATGCCGGGGATCCCGTCAACGACTACGAGGCCGAGGCGACCGACGACGTCCCCGTCCGCGCCGTCGCCGTCGACAAGAGCGACCTCGCCCCGGCGATCGCGCCCGAGGTCGGGGCCCACAAGAGCTTCCAGATCGAGATCCAGCTGCCCGAGGGCACGACCCAGAACGTCGCCGTCAGCGACGCCCTCGACTCGGGCACGATCAGCTACTTCCTCGAGCACGACGTCGCCTACGACATCAGCTACGAGTTCGTCGGCATCACGACGATCAACGGCCTCGCCCCGTCCGAGGCCGCCTTCAGCGCCCCGCCCCCCGTCGACGAGACGACCGGGACCGCTTCCTTCTCGATCGGCACCGTCGTCACCGCCTCCGAGGACGACCTCGCCGCGGCCGCCCTCTCCCCGGCGATCCGCATCCGCTACTTCGCCCGGGTCAACAACGACCTCCTGACCAACGTCGGTGAGACGCTCCAGAACACCGCGACCGTCTCCTCGACGCATGGCCAGACGCTCCTCCCCGTGACCGTGGTCGACGCGACGAACGCCGTCGCCGTGATCGAGAGCGCGCTCACCGCCACGAAGACCCTCTCGAACGTGACCGGCGGCAAGCTGCCGACGGATCCGCCGGCCTATCAGGACATCCTGCAGTACGTGGTCACGATCGTGAACGGCGGGAACGCCACGGCCTACGACGTGAACCTCGTCGACACGCTGCCGACGGAGACCCGGCTCCATGCGGGCTTCGCGCCGACCGCCGTGATCAACGCCGTCCCGGTCGCGGGCTTCGTGTCGACGCCGGCGGGCGGCCCGGCGGGCCCCCTCGTCTGGGGCCGCGCGAACGGCGACGCGAGCCTCGACCTGCCCGCCGGCGCCTTCCTCGAGCTGACCTATCAGGTCGAGGTCGCGAGCCCGCCCGCCGACGGCTCGACCCTCGCCAACAGCGTCTGGATCGACTGGACCTCCCTCGAAGTCGATCCGGGGAGCGTCTTCGAGCGGACGGGCGCGGGCTGTCCGACGGTGACCCCGCCCAACGACTACTGCTACGGGCCGGCGGTCGCGACGGGCACCGTCGATCCGGCGCCGCCCGCCTCCCCCGTCGTGAAGGCGACGACCCAGGCGACGGCCTCGATCGGCGAGGTCTTCCGCTATCGCATCACGGTCCCGCAGACGCCCTACGCGTTCCCCGCCTACGACGTCCGGATCTACGACGACCTGACGGCCTCCGCCGCGGACCTGCGCTTTCTCTCGGTCACGAAGATCTCGGGCTCGGGCGCCTGGACCCCGACCAATACCGGCACGCCGACGAGCCTCGTCCTCGAGGACCCGGCGGTCGGCATCGACATCCCGGCCGGCGAGCAGGTCGTGCTCGAGATCGAGGTCGTGCTCGAGGACACCCCGACCAACGTCGTCGGCCTCTCCTTCACGAACAGCGCGAGCTACCTCTACAACTGGCTCGACGGCAACCTGACGACCCAGCGGACGGGTACGGCGGGCACCTCGGGCGCGATGACGATCGTCGGACCCGAGACGGTGACGATGACCAAGAGCGGGCCGGCGTCGATGACCCTCGGCGCGCCGGCGACCTTCACCCTCGACGTCCAGAACACCGGCAACGGCGCCGCCTGGAACCTCTCGCTCCAGGATCGCCTCCCGAACGGCGCGAACGCGGGGACCTGCGACGCCCCGGCCTCGACCTTCGCCGCCCAGGTCTTCGCCGCGGACGGGACGACCGCGGTCTCCGGGCCGCTCGCCCCCGGCGCGGACTTCATCGTGCTGTCGCGCGGCGAGCCCGACTGCGACTTCACGGTCGCGATGCTCACGCCCGCGACGACGGTCGGTCCGAGCGAGCGCCTGATCCTGACCTATCAGACGGTCCTCGACGCCGACAGCCAGGACGGCGAGGCCCTGACCAACGTCGCCGGCGCCGTCGCCTGGTTCAGCGCCGACGGGAGCAACCCCGCGACCGCCGGCGATCGCCGGGCCTACGCGCGGACCCTGACAGACGGCACCGTCGGCACCCTCGACCACGAGGACGCCTACACGACGACGGTGGCGCTCCCGCTCTACCGCTTCGAGAAGACGGTGATGAACGTGACGACGGGCCAGAGCCCGGCCACGATCGCCCGCCCCGGCGACGTCCTCCGCTACCGCCTTCGGATCGACAACCTGCGCGCGGCCCCGCTCGACGACCTCGCGATCGTCGACGAGCTCGACCGCCTGAACACGCCGGCCGCCTTCGCCGCCGGGAGCCTCGTACTGACGAGCGTCCCGGTCGGCGCGGACGTGACCGGCACGAACCCCGTCGGCGGCGCCGCGGGCACGGGCGTCGTCGACGTCCGCGGCCTCTCTCTCGCCGCGAACGCGAGCCTCGACCTCGAGTTCGAGGTCCGCCTCGCGCCGGTGCTCGCGAACGGCCGCTTCGTCGCGAACCAGTCCCAGCTCTCGACGGGCGGCGTCGACTTCGCGATCAGCGACGATCCGAACGTCAACGGCCAGGCGAATCCGAGCGTCGCGGGCGACGAGGATCCGACGCGGGTCCAGATCCAGTCGGCGCCGGTCTTCCAGGTCCAGAAGATCTCGGACGACGTGACCCTCGATCCGCTCGTGCTGCTCGCGGGCGAGACGCTCCGCTACACGATCACGGTCAAGAACGTCGGCACCGACGACGCGTCCGACGCCGTCCTGCGCGACGCGATCCCGGTCAACACGACCTACGTCGCGGGCAGCACGACGCTGAACGGCCTCGCCGTCGCCGACGGCCCGGGCGGCACCGCGCCCCTCGCGAACGGCATCCCGATCTACGCGCCGGAGAACACGACGCCCGGCGCGATGCGCGCCGACGCGAGCGCGACGACGACCAACGTCGCGACGATCCGCTTCGACGTCGTCGTCGACCCGGCGGCCGCGGACGGGACGGTCATCTCGAACCAGGGCTTCGTCTCGGCGATCCTCGGCGGCGTCGTCGACCAGCCCTCGGACGATCCGAACACCGTCGTCCCGAACGACCCGACCCAGGACGTCGTCGGCGCCGAGCCCCTGCTCTTCGCGCCGAAGGCGGCGGCGCTGCTCGTCGACAACGCGACCCTCGGCGTCGTCGATCCGGGCGACACGCTCCGCTACACGATCACCGTCTACAACAACGGCGCCGCCGTCGCGACGCAGGCGATGTTGATGGACGTCGTCCCGACGAACACGACCTACGTCGCGGGCTCGACGACCCTGAACGGCCTCGCCGTCGCCGACGGCGCGGGCAATACGTCCCCGCTGATCGCGGGCCTCCCGATCAGCTCGAGCGACCGAACGCCCCCGCTCCCGCTCGTGGGCGAGGGGCAGCTCTCCCGCGGCGCGTCGGCGGTCGTGACCTTCGATCTGGTCGTCGACGCCGGCACGCCGGCGGGCACGCTGATCACGAACCAGGCGCGCGTGACGACCGCCGAGCTCCCGAACGTGCTGACCGACGGCGACGGCAATCCGGCGACCGGCCCGGAGCCGACGGTCGTGGTCGTCGGCGGCGGGCAGCAGCTCACGATCGCGAAGCTCGTGACGGTCGTCGGCGGCGGCCCCGCCCTGCCCGGCTCGCAGCTCGAGTACACGGTCTTCGTCCGCAACATCGCGGCGACTCCGGCGACCAACGTCGTGATCACCGACGACCTCGACCTGCCCCTCGCCGGCCAGAAGTCCCTGGTCGTGGGCTCGGAAACGCTGAACGGCGTCGCGACCGGCATCACGGTCGTGGGCTCGCTCCTCACCGCCGACTACGGCACGACCTACGGTCCCCTCGCCCCCGGCGCGTCGGCGACGCTGCGCTTCCGCGTGACCCTCGACGCGGGGCTCGCCTTCGGCACGATCGTGACCAACACGGGCGTCGTGACCTGGAACGTGCCGCCCCAGACGGCCCAGGCGAGCGTCTCGATCTCGATCGGCGGCATGCCCGGGGTCGGCGCGCTCTCCGGGTCGCTCTGGCACGACGACGACTTCGACCGGGTCCAGGATCCCGGCGAGCGCGCGCTCGCGGGCTGGTTCGTCGACCTCTATCGCAACGGGGCGCCGGTCCTCTCCGCGGTGGCCGACGCGAGCGGCAGCTATCGCATGATGGGCGTCGCGCCGAACGACCTGAACGGCGACGCCTATCGCCTGGTCTTCCGCGCCCCCGACGCCGGCGCGAATACCGCGGCGCTCGGCCGCGCCGAGTCGCCCTTCACGAACGGCCTGCAGGAGATCACGAACCTCGTCGTGCCGGCGGGCAGCAACCTGCTCGGCCTCTCGCTCCCGATCGATCCCGACGGCATCGTCTACGAGGCGGTGCTGCGCGCGCCGGTCCCGGGCGCGACCTTGACCCTGCTCGCGGGCACGGGCCCGACCGCGGTCTCCGCGACCTGCTTCGACGACCCGCAGCAGCAGGGCCAGGTCACCGGCAGCAGCGGCTACTACAAGTTCGATCTCAACTTCTCGGACGCGAGCTGCCAGGCGGGCGGCGACTACCTGCTCCAGGTCACGCCGCCGGGCACCGACTTCGAGACCGGCGTCTCGGCGATCATTCCGCCGCAGACGAGCGCGACGACGGCGCCCTTCGCCGTGCCGACCTGCCCCGGTGGCGCCGGCGACGCGATTCCCGCGACGGGCCAGCGCTGCGAGGTCCAGACCTCCTCGCAGGCGCCGCCGCCGAGCGTGATCGCCCGCTCCGCCGGCACCGACTACCACCTCCACCTGACGCTCGACGCGACGGCGATCCCGGGCTCGAGCCAGCTCTTCAACAACCACATCCCGCTCGATCCGGTGCTCGGCGGCGCCGTCTCGATCTCGAAGACGACGCCCAAGATCAACGTCTCGAAGGGCGACCTCGTTCCCTACGAGATCAGCTTCACGAACAGCCTGCCCGTCCCGCTCGCGGACCTCTCGCTCCGCGACGTCTACCCGGCCGGCTTCCGCTACATCGCGGGCTCGGCCCGGGTCGACGGCGTGCCCCTCGAGCCGACCATCAACGGCCGCGAGCTGACCTGGCCGAACCTGGGCGTCAATGCCTCGTCGAGCCGGAACGTCGTCCTGCTGCTCGCCGTCGGCGCGGGCGTCTCCGAGGGCGAATTCGTGAACCGGGCCCAGGCCTACAGCACGCTCACGACGCTCGCGCTCTCGGGCGAGGCGACCGCGACGGTGCGCGTCGTCCCCGACCCGACCTTCGACTGCACCGACGCCCTCGGCAAGGTCTTCGACGACGCCAACCACAACGGCTACCAGGACCCCGGCGAGAAGGGCCTGCCCGACGTGCGCGTGATGACGGTGAACGGCCTCGCGGTCCACACCGATCCCCACGGCCGCTTCCACATCACCTGTGCCGTCGTGCCCAACGCGACCCGCGGCAGCAACTTCGTCCTGAAGCTCGACGACCGAAGCCTCCCGTCGGGCTACCGCATGACGACGCGCCAGACCCAGGTCGTGCGCGCCACGCGCGGCAAGGCGATCCGCTTCAGCTTCGGCGCCTCGATCCATCGCGTCGTCGGCCTCGATCTCGCCGACGCCGTCTTCGAGCCCGGGACCGCCGAGCTCCGGACCCAGTGGAAGCCCTCCATCGCGAAGCTCGTCGACGAGCTCGCGAAGAGCGACGCGATCCTGCGGCTGACCTACATCGCCGACATCGAGCCGAAGAAGCTGGTCGAGGCGCGGCTCGAGGCGATCGAGGAGCAGATCCGCGAGGCCTGGGCCGCCCGGGACGGACCGGCCCTCGAGGTCGAGACCGGGATCTACTGGCGCCGCGGTGGCCCCGTCGAACGGCCCTCCGGCCTCGAAGACGAGACGAGCGCGCTCGAGTCGTCGCTGCCCCACGTCGGCGCGGGCCCGCCCGACCTCGATCGCGCCCCGTCCGCCTCGGGCGAGAAGCTGCTGCCCACCGGCGACGCGCTGAAGTCCTGGACGGTCGATCCCAAGGTTCTCGAGGCCCAGCACGCCGATCGCCTCGAGGAGCGCGACGTCCTCACGCCGGCGATCGAGACGGTCAAGCTGCGCGACATCATTGCGCCGATCCGCTTCGCCTCGGGCGTCGCCGAGATTCCCGCGGCCTCGATCGAGATGCTGCGCAAGAAGCTCGACGAGATGCAGCACCTCGACAACGTGCGCCTCCATCTCGTGGGCCACGCCGACGACCAGCCGCTTTCCCAGGCGCTGGCCGCCCGCTACGGCGACAACGAAGGCCTCTCGCGCGAGCGCGCCGGCGAGGTCGCCGAACACCTCCAGCGGGCGCTCATGCTCCCGCCCGAGTCGATCGCCTACGAGTGGGCCGGCGAGTCGCGACCGGTGGCGTCCAACTCGACGGCCGAGGGCCGCGCGCTCAATCGCCGGGTCGAGGTCGAGGTCTGGTACGACGTGACGGGGCAGAAGTCGGTGCGCCAGGACGTCCTGATCCCCGACGAGATCCGCCGCTTCAAGGTCTGTCGGACCGAGCGCGTCTGCAAGCTCCGGTACAAGGAAGGCCAGCAGCGCCGCGCCCGCGTGCGCAACCTGATCGCGCCGCTCGAATACCAGAGCGACTCGCTCGAGCTCCCCGAGGATTTCGTCCGACAGATCACGCAAGCGCTCGAGAACCTCTCGGGCAAGTCGAACGTGATGGTGAAGTTCATCGCGCACACCGACGACACGCCCCTCGACGGCCGCGCCGAGCGCATCTACGGCACGCCGCTCGCCCTCTCGAAGGCCCGCGCCCATCGCGTCGCCCTCGCCGTCAAGGAGCGACTGAATCTGCCGACCGCGGCGATCGCGAGCGACGGCAAGGGCGACGCCCGCCCGGTCGCGTCGAACGCGACGCCGGAAGGTCGCGCGAAGAATCGCCGGATCGAGGTCGAATTCTGGCACGACGATCCGCTGCTCGAGCTGCCCGACGAGCTGCAGGTCTGCCCCGACGAGGCGGGCGCCGAGACTTTGACCCGCGTCTACGATCCGCCCTGGGGCAAGCTCGAGCCGCTCCCGATCGTGAAGGGCCAGCCCGTCGTCCCGGCCGACCTGACGCAGAAGCTGCGCCGGGCGATGGAAGACGTCGCCGCCGAACGGAACGTCCGCCTGCGCTTCCTCGGCTACACGCGCAACGATCGGCTCACGCGCCGACTGGCCGACGTCTACGGCGACGACATCGGGCTCTCCGCGTCCCGCGCGCGGCGCACGATGGAGAAGATCCAGGCCGAGATGGGCCTCACGCCCGAGCAGGTCGAGCACGAGGGCCACGGCTTCGTCCACTCCGACGACGTCGTGAACGGCGGCTTCGTCCCGGGCGAGACGGACCACGTCGTCGTCCAGGTCGTCTACGACGAGGACGCGATCGTCGACGACTACGACGGCGTCGAGATCACGCCGATCGTCCGCGAGCTCACCCCGCGCGATCCCCTCGCCCTCAACCTCATGCGGATCACCGTCGACGGCGAGCCCATCGACGACCCGGGCCGCAGCTCCGCCGACATCCAGCGCTGCACCGACGTCGCCCTCGACAAGACCGAGATCGCCTTCCGCTTCGACGATCTCGAGGCGAAGCGCCGCCTCTCGATCACCGCCGAGCCCCGCGCGGTCGCGCTCGACAGCGGAACGCCGGTCGACTTCCGCATGTACAGCAACTATCCGCACGCGATCGAGCGGGCGGAGGTGCGGATCTTCGCCGCCGACGATTCACCGCGCGGCACGCCGCTCGCCGTCGCGCCGATCGACGAGCAGGGCTTCGCCCACTGGACGCCGGGCGTTGCACCGGCGCCCCCGGCCCCCCCCGGGGACGCGGATGACGCGGGCGACGGAGCGGAATCCGGAACGGCCGATCCGGCGAGCACCGCCACGGCGCCCCTGCCGCCCGTGCCCTCCCCCGCTGCGCCGCTCCAATTCGTCGTCCGCGCCTACGGCGAGGACGGCCGCTTCGACGAGACCGCGCCCCAGTCGCTCTGGCTCGCGCCGTCCGGGTCCGTCGCCCCGATCGGGGAGCCCGACCCCGCGGATCCGAAGCTGCTCGCGGGCTACGGCGAGTCGGAGCCGAAGCTCCAGAACATCGAGATGGCGAGCGGCGGCGAGATCCGCGTGTCGGGCCAGGGCGTGCCTGCCGACCACACCGTCTACGTCGCGGGCCAGGAGGTCCCCGTCAACGAGAGCGGCGAGTTCGTCGGCGAGGTCCTGCTGCCTGCGGGTCTGCATACCGTCGAGGTCGCCGTTCTCGACGAAGAGGGCAACGGCGAGCTCTTCCTGCGCGACCTCGACCTGAAGCAGAACGACTGGTTCCTGATGGCGATCGCCGACCTGACCCTCGCCCAGGACCTGACCGACGGCCCCGACACCGCCCTCGGCGGCAACAACGCCGACGACGTCGACGCCTTCGCGAATGGTCGCCTCGCCTTCTTCGGCAACGGCAAATGGGGCAAGGACTGGAAGCTGACGGCGAGCGCCGATACCCGCGAGGGCCCGATCGAGGGCCTCTTCAGCAACTTCCTCGACAAGTCGCCGGACGCCCTCTTCCGGCGACTCGACCCGGACTACTACTACCCGACCTTCGGCGACGACTCGGTGATCGACCAGCTCGCGCCGACGAACGGCAAGTTCTACGTCAAGCTCGAGAAGAACGACGACCACCTGATGTGGGGCAACTTCCTCATCCGCTATGCGGAGAACGAGCTGGCCCTGGTCGAGCGCGGGCTCTACGGTGCGAACGTCCACTACCAGTCGACGGCCGCGACGACCCTCGGCGAGCGGCGCGTGGTCATCGACGGCTTCGCGGCGGATCCGGGGACGGTGACCAGCCGCGAGGATTTCCGCGGGACGGGCGGCTCGCTCTTCTTCCTGAACCGCCGGGACCTGCTGATCGGCTCCGAGCGGCTGCGGGTCGAGGTCCGGGACAAGGCCTCGGGCATCGTCCAGGAGGTCGTGAACCTCCAGCCCGAGCTCGACTACGACGTCGACTACATCCAGGGCCGGATCCTGCTCTCCGAGCCGCTCTCGACGATCGCGAGCGATCGCCTGCTCGTCCGCAACGACGGCCTCTCGGGCAACGAGGTCTGGCTCGTCGTCCAGTACGAGTACACGCCGGGCTTCAACGAGGTCGACACGCTGAACTCCGGCGGTCAGGGTCACGTCTGGATGACGGACCACCTGCGCATCGGCGCCACCGCGAGCCACAACGCCCAGGACGGCAACGACAGCAGCGTCTACGGCGTCGACGCGATCCTGCGCAAGACGCCCCGCTCGTTCGTGAAGATCCAGGCCGGCCGCAGCGAAGGTCTCGTCTCCCACGCCCTGCGCTCCGACGACGGCGGCTTCACCTTCGGCGATCCCTACGCCGCGGCCCCCGACAGCGAGGCGGCCTACGGCTACCGCGCCGACGTCTCGGTCGAGCTCGCCGACTGGCTCGAGGGCTTCCGGGGCCAGGTCACCCTCTACGGCCAGCGCCTCGAGGCCGGCTACTCCGCGCCGGGTCTCAACCGCCTGAGCGACACCGATCAATACGGCGGCGTCGCCCGCATCCCCATCACGACCCAGGTCGACGTGACCGCGAAGGGCGACCGGATCGTCGAGAAGGACGGGCTGACCTCGACGATCGGCGAGATCAATCTCGGCTACCAGATCACGGAGCACTGGCGCCTGCAGGGCGGTGCCCGCCACGACGCCCGGGACGACAAGGCGCAGGTCGTCGCCACGACCCAGGAGCAGGGCGATCGCACGGATGCCGTCGCGCAGGTCGAGTACGACACCCGCGGCCGCTGGAAGTCCTACCTCTTCGGCCAGGGCACGGTCCATTCGACCGACGATCGCAAGGAGAACCACCGCGGCGGCGTCGGCGGCGCCTTCCGGGTCACCGATCGCGTTGCGCTCACCGGCGAGGTCTCCCACGGCACGCTCGGCCCCGCCGCCCAGGTCGGGAGCAGCTGGCAACGCAGCGACCAGAGCAAGCTCTACATGAACTACGCCCTCGACAGCGAGCGCGGCTACGACGGGCTCGCCGCCCGCCGCGGCGGCCTCACCCTCGGCTCGCGCGCCCGCCTCACCGACCACGCGAGCGTCTTCGCCGAGACCCAGTACCAGCACGTCACGGTCCAGGGGCTCACGCGCTCGATGGGCATCAACTACGCCCCGACCGAGCGCTGGACGATCGGCGTCAACTGGGAGGACGGCCAGCTCACCGATCGCCGGACCAGCGCCGTGACCGAGCGCCGGGGCGCCGGACTCCGCGTCGGCTACCGCTTCGAGGGCGTCTCCCTCTCCTCGGGCTTCGAATACGTCTTCAACGACATCGAGGCCTCGGACGGGTCCAAGTCCGAGCGTTCGACCTGGCTCTTCCGCAACAACGCCCAGTGGCAGATGAACGACGACGGGCGCCTGCTCGCCAAGCTCAACCACGCCATCAGCGACAGCTCGCAGGGCGACTTCTTCGACGGCGGCTTCACCGAGTTGGTCCTCGGCTACGCCTTCCGGCCGGTGCTCCACGACCGCTTCAACGCGCTCGTGAAGTACACCTACTTCTACAACGTCCCGACCACCGACCAGGTCGGCCAGAACGGCTCCTCGACCCAGTTCACGCAGAAGAGCCACATCGCTTCGATCGACGTCTCCTACGACGTCACGAAGGACTTCACCCTCGGCGCGAAGTACGCCTATCGCCTGGCCCAGGTCAGCCTCGACCGCGACGACCCGGACTTCTTCGACAACGACGCCCACCTCGCGATCCTGCGCGCCGACTACCGCTTCATCAAGAACTGGGAGACCTCGGTCGAGGGCCGCATCCTCGAGCTCCCCGACCTGAACGAGCGGCGCGCCGGCGCGCTGGCGACGCTCTACCGCTACTTCGGCGACCATCTGAAGGCCGGCGTCGGCTACAACTTCACCGACTTCTCCGAAGACCTGACCGACCTGTCCTACGACAACCAGGGCGTCTTCTTCAACGTGATCGGGACGTTCTGACCCGCCCCACCGGGCTCCTCCGCCTCCCGGACCCGCCGGGCACCGCGAAGACGTAGCGCTCGACGAGCTCCGCCGTCGCCCGCGCAGCCCGGCCCACCTGCCGGGGATCGCCCTGCAGGTAGGCCTGCGTCGCGTTCCACTGGACGGCGTTCAGGATCACGAAGGGCGCGAGCTTTCGATCGAGATCCATTCGACAGAGCCCCTGCTCGTCGACCGCCGCGAGAAAGGCGACGATCGCCTGTTGCAGCCGCTCCCGGATCGCTTCGAAGGGCGCCACGAAGTCCGGGTCCTTGAAATAGCGCGCCCAGAGGATCCGCTGGATGCCCGGACGCAGGCTCTGACTGCGGAAGACCGCGTCGATGAGCTTCCGCGTGAGCATGCGCGGATCGGTTCGCCCGCGCCAGCGCGCCGGATCCAGACCCGCAATCACGGGATCGGCGAGCTCCCGATGGGTCTCCTCGAGCAGCTCGAGGATCAAGGCGCGCTTGTCGTGGAAGTAGTTGTACACCGTCCCGACGGCGACTCCGGCCCGCGCGGCGATCATCGACGTCGTCGTCTCCTCGAAGCCGTGGCGCTCGAAGCAGGCGATGGCCGCGCGCATCACACGTCTCCGTGTCGCCCGGCTCCTCGCCTGCTTCGGCGGCCGAAGCAGGCGAGGCGGCGTCTCCCCGCCGTTCCCCGTCTTCGACCGTCTCCCGACCCCTCTGCCCGGATCTAGATGCTTCGTCAAACGAGACTCCTGGTCAGATCGAGCATGATGGGCCGCTTCGCGGTGGTCAAGACCTGAATCGGACGTCATATTTTTCGCATTCGAGAAGGAACGGATCGAAGGAGGAATCGAGATGCCGACGGCCCCGGCCCCGACGATGTCTGCCCAGACGGCGATGGCTCCGGCGATCCCCATCGCGAACCCCGAAGCTCTCTCGCGATCGGGTGGCCATCGCGCCGAACGCGAGCTCGAGACGATCCTGACCTCGTTCGACAGCCAGTACGTCTGGAACTACGGCTGTGTGAAGGAGGGGCTGCGCGAGCTCTACGAGAAGGCGAAGCGAGAGCAGTGGAACGGCTCGACCCAGCTCGACTGGGCGATCGCCGTCGACCCGGAGTCCGAGATCGTGCCCCGCCAATTCGATCCGCTCTCGGAGTTCGCGCCGGCGCAGAAGCTCACGCCGAAGGAGCGCGCTCGCCTCGGCCATGCCCAGATCTCGAACCAGCTCTCGCAATTCCTCCACGGCGAGCAGGGCGCGCTGATCGTCGCCTCCCAGCTCGTGGGCGCGGTGCCCTGGATCGACGGGAAGTACTACGCGGGCTCCCAGACGATGGACGAGGCCCGCCACGTCGAGGTCTTCGCGCGCTACGTGAACACGAAGCTCGAGTGGGAGTGGCCGATCAGCGAATCGCTGAAGGAGCTCCTCGACGCGACGATCCGCGACGCGCGCTGGGACTTCAAATTTCTCGGCATGCAGATCATCATCGAGGGGCTCGCGATGGCGGCCTTCGGGAGCCTCTGGCGGACGGCGAACGAGCCGCTGCTCAAGCAGCTGCTCCACTACGTCATGAAGGACGAGTCGCGCCACGTCGCCTTCGGCGTGCTCGCCCTGCGCGACCACTACCGCGCGATCTCCCCCGGCGAGCTGCGCGACCGCGAGGAATTCATCATCTACGCCTGCGAGCTGATGCGCGATCGGCTCGCGGGGGCGGAGATCGCCCACGCGATGGGGTGGGACGTCGAGGCGGTGCGGCGGGCGGTGATGGAGTCGCCGTCGGGGCAGATCTTCCGCTCGATGCTCTTCATGCGCATCGTCCCGAACCTGCGCCGACTCGGCCTGATCACGCCGCGGGTCCGCAGCGCCTTCGAGAAGCTCGAGATCATCCAGTTCGAGCACCTCGACCCGGAGCAGCAGGACCGCGAGCTCGGGCTGGCCTAGGTCCCGATCCGCAAGACTGCCGCTCCCGTGATCCGTCCATCGCGCAGCCGCGCCAGGGCCTCGTTCGCCTCGGCGAGCGGAAAGACCTGCGTCGCACACCGCACGGGAACCCGCGGCGCGATCGCGAGGAATCCGCGCGCGTCCTCGCGCGTGAGATTCGCGACCGAACGGATCACGCGCTCCTCCCAGAGATCGCGGTACGCAAAGCCCGGGATGTCCGACATGTGGATGCCGCCGCAGACGACGATGCCGCCCTTGCCGACGGCGCGGAGCGCCAGCGGGACGAGGCGACCGTCGGGCGCGAAGATCAGCGCGGCATCGAGAGCGACCGGCGGGCGCTCGAGGGAGCTGCCGGCCCAGACACAGCCCTGCTCGAGGGCGAAGCGCTGCGCTTCGACGTCGCCCGGTCGGGTGAAGGCGAAGACCTCGCGCCCCTCGAAGCGGGCGACCTGCGCCACGAGATGCGCCGCCGCCCCGAAGCCGTAGAGCCCGATCCGCGCCGCGTCGCCCGCCATCCGCAACGCGCGGTAGCCGATCAGGCCCGCACATAACAAAGGGGCGGCCTCGACGTCGTCGTAGGCGTCGGGCAGCGGGAAGCAGAAGCGGGCATCGGCGACGGTGGCCTCGGCATAGCCGCCGTCGATCTGGTAGCCCGTCATGCGCGCGCGGTCGCAGAGGTTCTCGAGGCCGCGCCGGCAGGGTCCGCATTCACCGCAGGTGAAGCCTAGCCAGGGCACGCCGACGCGGTCGCCCGGAGAAAAGCCGCTGACGCCGTCGCCGAGTGCCTCGACGCGACCCACGATCTCGTGGCCCGGGACGATCGGGTAGACGGCGTTCGGGAGCTCGTCGTCGACGAGGTGGAGGTCGGTGCGACAGACGCCGCAGGCGGAGACGGCGAGGCGGATCTGGCCGGGGCCCGGCTCGGGCAGCGCGATCGTCTCGTCGACGAGGCCGCGGCCGTCGCCGTGGTATCGCAGCGCGCGCATCGATCGGTCTCGCGTCGATCGGTCGACCATCCCTCGCTCCCCCTCGGTGCAATCCTACGCGAGACCAGAGGAGGAATCCCCCCGGCTCAAGCGCCGGCCCGGGGCGGTCGATCGAGCGGCCGAGGCCCGCCATGCGCATTCTCGTCTGCCCGCCCGACCATTTCGACGTCGCCTACGTGATCAATCCCTGGATGGAGGGACAGATCGGGCGCGTCGATCGCGCGCGGGCCGAACGACAGTGGAACGCCTTGATGGAGCAGGTCGCGCGCCGGGCCGAGCTGCTCGAGGTCACTCCCGCCCCCGACTGCCCCGACATGTGCTTCACGGCGAATGCCGGCCTCGTCGCCGACGGTCGCGCGCTCCCGGCCCGCTTCCGCAATCCCGAGCGCGCGCTCGAGGAGGCGCCCTTCACCCGCTGGTTCGAAGGCGCGGGCTTCGAGGTCGTCCGGCCCGGCGAAGACGACCCCTTCGAAGGCGAAGGCGACGCGCTCTTCCAGCCGGGCGAAGCGCTGCTCTGGGCCGGCTACGGCGTGCGCAGCGCGCTCGAGACCCATACGGCCCTCGGCCGCGCCTTCGGCGTCGAGGTCGTGTCGCTGCGGCTCGTCGATCCCCGCTTCTACCATCTCGACACCTGCTTCGCGCCCCTGCCCGAAGGCCGGCTCCTCTACTACCCCGCCGCCTTCGACGAGCGCTCGCAGCGCGCGATCGAGCGCCGCGTCCCCGCGAACCGGCGGATCGCCGTCGACGACGCCGACGCGATGGGATTCGCGTGCAATGCCCTGCGCGTCGGCGAGACGATCTTCATGAACCGCGCGAGCGGCAAGCTCGTGCGCGCGCTCGCCGACTTCGGCTTCGAGGCGAAGGCCCTGCCCGTCGACGAGTTCCTGAAGGCGGGAGGCGGCGTGAAATGTCTCTCGCTGCTCCTCGATCAGGCGCCCTATCCCCGGATCCAGCCGGCGCCGACGTCCCCCATCTGCAGCGAGTCCGTCGAGCTGAAGGGCCACCTCATGGATTCGGGTGGCCTCAATCGTGCGCTCGACATCGTGACCGACGCCGGGGGCAGCTTCCGGGTGACCTCCATCTCCCTGGCCGAACGCAAGGATCAGGAATCCCGGGCAGAGCTCCGCATCGTGGCCCCCGACGAAGATCGGCTCGAGGGCGTGCTCGGAGCGCTGCTGTCCCTCGGCGCGCAGCGCAAGTCCCCCGTGCGGACCGCCCGGATCGAGCGCGTGACGCAAGCGGGTGTCGCCCCGGACGGATTCTATTCGACGACGATCTACCCGACCGAGATCCGGATCGACGGCGCCTGGATCCCCGTCGAGCGACAGCGCATGGATGCCGTCGTCGTGACCGGGACCGGGACGGCACCGTGGGCGCGCTGCGCGCTCTTCCGCGACCTGCGCCCCGGCGATGCGGTGGTCTGCGGCATCGACGGCGTCCGCGTCCGGATCCCCGAGGCGCGTGAGAGCGGCGAGTTCGCCTTCATGAACGCCTCGGTCTCGAGCGAGCGACGCGTCGAGACCGCCGTCAAGGCGATCGCCTGGGAGATGCGCCGCCTGCGCGAGCGCGGCGGCAAGGTCGTCGTCGTCGCCGGCCCCGTCGTCGTCCATACCGGCGGTGCCCGCGCGCTCGCGAGCCTCGTCGCCGCGGGCTATGTCCAGGCCCTGCTGACCGGCAACGCGCTGCCCGTCCACGACATCGAGCTCGATCTCTATGGCACCTCGCTCGGCGTCGACCTCTCCCGTGGCCGGCCCGTCCACGAGGGCCACCGCAATCATCTGATGGCGATCAATCGCGTGCGCGCCGCGGGTGGCATCCGGCCGGCGGTGGAGTCGGGGCTCGTGCGCGGCGGGATCTTCTACGAGTGCGTCCGCCGCGAGGTTCCCTTCGTGCTCGCGGGGTCGATCCGCGACGACGGCCCGCTGCCGGACACGCTGATGGATCTGGTCGAGGCGCAGGCGGCCTACGCCCGGGCGATCGAGGGCGCCGAGATGATCCTGATGCTCTCGTCGATGCTCCACGCGATCGGGACGGGCAACATGACGCCGGCGGGCGTGCGCGTGATCTGCGTCGACATCAGCCCCGCCGTCGTGACGAAGCTCGCGGATCGCGGCTCGCTCGAGTCGGTGGGCATCGTGACCGACGTCGGGCTCTTCCTGAACCTGCTCGCGCAGAACCTCGTCGACTGATCCACGCCGGCGCTCGACGCAGCCCGGCGCGGAAGCCGGGGCCGATGTCGGCGCCGCGGCTCAGGCCTGAGCCGCGCTGCCGGAGCGCTCGTTCAGATAGCGCACGATGTCGAGGGACTCGGGCATCCAGCGCACGCTTCCGTCGCGATGCTCGATGCGCAGGACCGGCACGGTCTCCCGACCCGTGGCCTCGTAGACGGCCGTGTTGGCCGCGTCGTCGCGCATCGTGTTGCGCAGCGGCACGTCGAGACCGAGCGACTCGATGGCGGAGAGCACCCGCCGGCAGTACGGACACTCGGGATAGCCGTAGAGTACGAGGCTCGCGACCTCGTCCCCCGCCTGTCCCGCCGCCGCTCGTTCCCCCTTCGATCCGCTCGCCATTCTGCGCTCCCCCTCGCCCCGTCCGGTCCCGGGCGGGCCGCAATCTAGCAGCCACGGGACGGCGCGGACGGCGTTCGCGCCGGTGCAGCCGTCGTCGGAAAACCGACGATTCGGAACACCCCGGATCCGAGCACGGCCCGCTCGCGCCCCGACACCGGCCCCTCGTCGCGCGCAGGTTCCCGATCCCGCTCGGTTTTTCCGGCCGACGGCCGCGTGACGACCGGACCCGCCCGGGCTGGCACGCATTCTGCTCTGGCGAGGTCCGGATCCCGGGATCCAGGAGGGCGCGGTGGACGAATCGATGTTCGGATGGGACGCGGCGATCGGCGACTCGCTCGGCGCAAACGAGCCGCTCGAGCTCGAGCTCGGAAGCCTGGTCGCGGCCCTCTCCGCCTGGACCGAGGACGAGACGGAGCTCGAGCTCCAGCTGCGCGCGATCGTCGAATGCGGCCGCCATCGCCTCGCGATCGGCTGCGATCCCGCGAAGGGCCTCCTCGAAAATTGATGGCCTGAAGCGTTCCTGATAGGCTCGAAGCCATGGCACGCATCAACGACCACTACCTGAAGCTGGCCGCCGGCTACCTCTTCCCCGAGATCGGCCGGCGCGTGACCGCCTTCCAGCAGGCGAATCCGAAGGCCGACGTCATCCGTCTCGGGATCGGCGACGTCGTCCTGCCCCTCACGCCCTCGGTCCGTCAGGCGATGCACGACGCCGTCGACGAGATGGCGATCGCGAAGAGCTTCAAGGGCTACGGCCCGGAGCGCGGCTACGACTTCCTGCGCGACGCGATCGCGAAGCACGACTTCCGGAGTCGTGGCGTCGAGATCGATCCGAACGAGATCTTCGTGTCGGACGGCTCGAAATGCGATTCGGGCAACATCCAGGAGATCTTCGCCGAAGACGCGACGATCGCGATCCCCGACCCCGTCTATCCGGTCTACGTCGACACCAACGTGATGGCCGGTCGGACGGGCGCCGCCGGCTCCGACGGACGTTATGCCGGCATCCAGTACCTGCCCTGCACCGAGGCGTCCGGCTTCCTGCCGGCCCTGCCGAAGCGCCCCGTCGACCTCGTCTACCTCTGCTCCCCGAACAACCCGACCGGCGCCGTCGCGACGAAGGCGGAGCTCTCGAAGTGGGTCGACTGGGCGCGGGCGAACGACGCGATCATCCTGTTCGACGCCGCCTACGAGCGCTTCGTCACGGATCCGGCGCTGCCGCGGTCGATCTTCGAGATCGAGGGCGCGCGGGAGTGTGCGATCGAGTTCCGCAGCTATTCGAAGACCGCCGGCTTCACCGGCATCCGGTGCGCCTACGTCGTGGTCCCGAAAGAGCTCACGGGCCGGGACGCAAACGGCGGATCCGTCGCGGTCTCGAAGCTCTGGGACAGAAGGACCAGCACCAAGTTCAACGGCGTCTCCTATCCCGTCCAGCGCGCAGCCGAGGCGATCTACTCGGAGGCCGGGAGCAAGGAGGTCCAGGCCAACATCGACTACTACATGGCCAACGCGGCGATCATCCGCGCGGGCCTCGCGAAGGCAGGCTTCCACACCTTCGGCGGCGTGAACGCGCCCTACGTCTGGATGAAGACGCCGGGCGGGCTCGACTCGTGGCAGTTCTTCGACGCGCTGCTCTCGAAGGCGAACGTCGTGGGGACGCCGGGCTCGGGCTTCGGATCCTGCGGCGAGGGCTACCTGCGCCTCTCGTCCTTCGGCTTCCGCGAAAAGGTCGAGGAAGCCGTCGGCCGCATCGTCCAGCACTTCGCCTGAGCGTCGAGGCGCCCGAGCGCGGACGCTCAGTCCGTCCCGTCCGTTCCGAGCAGGCTGCGCACGCGGCGCGCGACGCGCTCGAGCGCGGGCTCCGGGAGCAGGCTCGCTCGTTCCGTCGACGCACCCGGATCTTCGAGGGCGCGCGCGTGCCCGGCGGCGAGCGGGCCGCCCGCGAGAGCATCCGCTCGGCCTCGGGGCCGGACGACGCCCCGCTCGACGAGCCGCGCACACAGCCACTCGAGCCCCTCCTGCGGCCGCGTCGTCCCGCGATCGTTGGCGGGCTTCGCCTTCGCGCGGGCGATGACGGCCTCGGCGATCCGCGCCCGGAGCGCTTCGAGCGGCCCCGTCGGTACCGGGCCGCCGTGCGAATCCTCCGCGGACCGCGACGGCGGAACGAGGGGCCGATCGATCTCGAGCTTCTTCGGATGGGGAAAGATCGTCTCTCCCGGCAGCACGACGGCGAGATCGACCTCGTCGATCGGGAGCGCCGCGTCCGCGCCGAGCGCCACCACGAGACATCGCCCGCGCTCCTGCGCCCGCATCCGACGCGCCCGCTCGGCGACCGAGCGACCCGCGACGATCAGCAGCTCCGGTCCCGGCGACCCCGCCTCGTTCGCCGATCCCTGCAGCGAACGACAGGCTCCGCCGAGCGCATTCGCGAGCGCGGCGACCGACCGCTCGTGATCGGGATCGCCGTCGGTCCAGGTCCAGATCCGAGGCGGCGTCGCGTCCTGTCGCGGCCCGCCGAAGGCCACGTGATGGCCGTCGCGCTCGAAGTCGCGACCGCGGGTCGTGACGAGCTCCCAGCGGACCCCGGGATGGCGCACGGCAGCCGCCTCGAAATGCGCGCGCCACCAGTCCGGCGTGAAGACGGTCCCGGACGGTGGATGCAGGAAGCGCCGGGACGGCGTCTCGCGACATCGGACGGCGACGAACACGAAGCGCCCGGCGCGCGCGAAGAGCGACTCGACGATCCACGGCACGTCCCAGACCGGCAGGCCCTCGAGCCCGTCGACGCAGACGACGCCGTCCTCGACCGCCCCGGTCGGTTCTTCGTCCAGCCACTCGAGCAGACCGACCCGCCGTTCGACGTCGAGACCGAAGCGGCCCGGGCGCGTCTCGGCGGCGCCGCGCAGATCCGGCAGGAGCTCGATCGCGCCGCGGCTCTTCGTCTGACGCGCCAGCGCCTCGCACGCCCGCGCGATCACGCCCGAAGCGCCGACCGCGCTCGGCAGCTCCCCGCGCAGCACGTCCTCGAGCCGGCGACGATGCACCGCGAAGAGCTTGCTCGGGGCCGCGCGGTGGAAGAGCTCGAATCCGAGCCCGATGGCCTCGCGCTCGAGGTCATGCCACAGCTGGGTGTAGGCACCCTCCTGGTAGACGAAGCGCTCCGGGAACGGGCGCCAGGGCTGGGTGTGGAGGGTGGTGTAGTGGAGCAGATGGCTGCGGCCGGGGACGAACTCCTCGTCGCGGGCGTTCCAGTGGGGATCGAGATCGCCGCGGTGGCCCGTCGCCTTCGAGGCCTTGCGCAGGAGCGCGCGCTTCCAGGCGTGCTGGGCCTCGTGGAGGGACCAGAGCGGCGCCATCCGTTCACAATCGATCAACATGACCGAGGATTCCGTGTCGGAGATCGCGAGGTAGCCGGCGCCGCGGAGATCGAGATCGAAGAGCTCGCCCGGGTCCGTCCGGTAGATCTCGTCCTCGTCGTTGTAGATCGCGCGGCCACGGCCGCCGCAAAAGGCCGGGATCGCGAAGCGATAGTTCGTGAAGCCCGTCGTCCAGCCCCGGCGATCGAAGCCCGGGAGCTCGGACATGAAGTAGATCCGAACCTCGCGGCCCGGATCGCGCACCTTCTCGATCGAGAAGCCGAAGACGCGATTGGCGCGATACTGGGCAGGTTCGGTGCCCAGGAAGATCTCGACGGGCGGGCGGTTCGAGAGGCGAGCGTCGGGGCGCGGAGACAGGACGACGCACTCCATCGAAGCGCGGAGCTCCTCGGCGGTCGGCGATGCGGAATCGTTCATGGAAGGCTCGGCGCCCCGAGGCGACCGGGTCGGAGATGGACCCGCGCGGCCTGTCTGCAAGGGGGGATCGGAACGCGCGCAGTCTACCTCAACGGCGCCCGACCTCCGGCGGCCCGGGAACATCGCGGCCACCCGCCCGGCGGACTTCGCAGCGATGCTCGATCCCCCCAGACGCAACCCGAAATCCGCGACCCGGATGACGGCCCAGGTCCCAGAGCCGGCGCTCGGGCCTTCCCCCTCCTCGGGCCGCAAGGAACCGACCAGTGCTCTTCGCGTTCATTTTGCTACAAGAAGGCCGCTCGTTTCGCCGAGAAATGGAACGAGCCGGACCCGAGTCCTCGACTCCGAGGCCGATCCGGGGATACTCATCGCCGGAAATCGGCGACGAATGGGCCGTCGAGGGGCCGCACAGGGGGGGCCCGGACGCATCAATCGGGATGCTTCCGGCGTGTGCGCACGGAGAGAGGACGCGAATGCGGATTGGCAATCTTCCGGTCGGCGACGGTGCGCCGCTCGTTCTGATCTGCGGTCTGAACGTGATCGAGAACGAGCAGGACACCATCGAGGTCGCTCGTACGATCCAACAGCTCGCCGAGAAGCACGGCTTCCCGCTCGTCTTCAAGGCCTCCTTCGACAAGGCGAATCGCTCGCGACACGACTCCTTCCGCGGCCCCGGCATCGACGAGGGCCTGCGCACGCTCGCCGCCGTGAAGCGCGAGACGGGCCTGCCGCTCCTGACCGACGTCCACGACCCGAGCCAGCCGAAGATCGCGGCCCAGGTCGTCGACATCATCCAGATCCCGGCGTTCCTGATGCGCCAGACCGACCTCATCGCCGCCTGCGCGGCGTCCGGGGTCGCCGTCAACGTCAAGAAGGGGCAGTTCGTCGCCCCCCACGACATGCGCCACGCCGTCGACAAGCTCAAGCACTACGGCTGCGAAGACGTCCTCCTGACCGACCGCGGGACCTGCTTCGGCTACAACAATCTCGTGACCGACATGGCGGGCCTGGTGCAGATGCGTGCCTTCGCGCCGGTCTGCTTCGACGCGACCCACGCGGTCCAGTACCCCGGTGCGAACGGGGGCTCCTCGGGCGGCGATCGTCGCTTCGTGGCGCCGCTCGCCCGGGCGGCGGTGGCGACGGGCATCGACGCGCTGTTCATCGAGACCCACCCCGACATCGAGCACGCTCCCTGCGACGGCCCGAGCCAGATCAGCTTCGAAGATCTCGATCGGCTGCTCGCCGAGGTGCGCGCGATCGACTCGGCGCTGCGCAATCTCGCTCCGGCCCGGTAGCTCGACTCCGCACGGATGACGCCCGAGCCGCTCGACGTGTCGCCGCCCTCGGCGGCTGCCGGGCGCGCCGCGGGTCCGCGTCGTGCGATCGTGCTGGCGGGTCGGCGGCCCGGGGTCGACGCGCTCGCCGAGGGCGATGGCGCCCCCCACCGCGCGCTGCTCGACATCGAAGGCGAGCCGATGCTCGTCCGGGTCGTGCGCCGGCTGCTCGCCTGGCCCTCGATCGAGCGGGTACTCGTCAACATCGACCGCGTCGAGCTGCTCGCCGCCCTCCCCGACCTCGCGCGCTGGCGCCCCGAAGGCCGGGTCGAGATCCTCGCGAGCACCGACTCGCCGAGCCGCAGCGTGCTCGCGAGCCTCGACCATTTCGATCTCGGCGAAGGGCCGATCCTCGTCACGACCGCCGACCACGCGCTGCTCGACGACGCGATGCTCGCGAGCTTCTTCGCCGCCAGCGAGAAGAGCAGCGCCGACCTCTGCCTCGCCCTCGTCCCGAGGAGTGTGATCCAGGCGCGCTTCCCCGAGACCCGGCGCACCTATCTCAAGTTCCGCGGCGAGGCCTACTCGGGCGCGAATCTCTTCTTCTTCCGGACGAAGGCGGCGCGGGAGGCGGCGCTCTTCTGGCAACGCGTCGAGAGCCTGCGCAAGCGCCCCTGGCGGATCGCCCGGGCCTTCGGCCTGCGCAACCTCGCGCGCTTCCTGATGCGACGGATGACGCTCGCCCAGGCCTTCGAGCAGGTCTCCCGCGTGCTCGGGCTCCGCGCCGAGGCGATCGCGCTGCCGCAAGCCGAGGCCGCCGTCGACGTCGACAAGCTCGACGACCTGATCCTCGTGCGGAAGATCCTGGCCGAGCGAAGGCGTTAGGTCGATCCGACCCGACGCAGTCGGCGCACGCGGGTCCGCGCGACGGCGCGCAAGCGCTCAGAGCAGCCGATCGGGCAACGCCAAGAATCCGCCGGCCGCCGCGTCGTAGCCGCGCACCTGCGCCTCGAGGGCGAAGCCGTCGGCGTCGTCGGCCTCCCGGACCGTGAAGACGTGGTACTGCGCCGGCCGATCGGGACGGCTCCCGACTTCGGAGCTCGAGGGGACGCCGATCGCGGGAATGGCGCGTCCGGGGCCGTCGAGCAGGTGGACCCGACGGCGGTGCTTGTGGCCGTGCAGGACGAGCTCGGCGCCGACCTCGGCCAGCAGGTCGCGCAGCGCCTGGCCGTCCCAGAGCGCGCGGCGCGCGGGCTCGCCGTGGGGATGGACGGGATGGTGGATCATCAGGATCCGAAAGAATCCGCGCGCGCCGAGTCCGACGAGGAGCGAACGCAGGCGCGCGAGCTGGACGGGACCGAGCAGGCCGCCCGCCCGGAAGATCGGCGTCGGGATCGACGAGCAGAGACCGATCAGCGCCGCGCGGCCATGGAGTCGGAGCGTCGGATAGTCCTCGTGGCGCGGGGCGCGTCCGACGCCGGGCGGCGCGGTGAGCGCCGAGTGCAGCGCCGCGACCTGCTCCGACGCCGTCGCGGCCCCGACGGCACGACCGCTCGCCCTACCGGTCCCGCTCGCGGTCGCCGACGCGAGGGCGCCCTCGAGCGCGCGGGGCTCGAGCCCGCGCAGATAGCCGGCCCAGCGATCCCAGCCCTGCTCCGGCGCGACCGGCACATAACAATCGTGGTTGCCCGGGATCAGGAAGACCTGCTCCGGCGTCCCCAGGCGCTCCAGCTGGCCGCGGGCGACGTCGAACTCGGCGGGCAGCGAGATGTGGGTCAGATCGCCGGTCACGAGGACGCGGTCGACGGCCTGGGCACGGACGTCGCGGAGCGCGGCCTCGAGGATCGCGGGGTCATGATGATGGCGGCGACTCCAGGCCCAGGAGGCGTAGCCGGACAGGCGCTTGCCCCGGAACGCCGCCCGACCGGCGCCGACGAGGGTCGTGGCGTGCCAGTCGGAGAGGTGGGCGAATCGGATCACCGCGCGCACGATCGGCTGCTCCTCGGCTCTTCCGGCCCGACGCCCCGGCCCACGCCCCGGCCCGACGCCCCGGCAGAGGCGCCGCACGTTGCGCTTCCGCCGCGCCGGGAGGGAACCGGGGGCGGCCCGCAGGACTCTCTCTGCGCCCGGCGACGACGGCTCGCTTCGGGCCGTGTGATAGCCTCGAACGCGGCCGCTCGAAAGCCGCGCCTTGCGGGCGCGCGCGACGACCGGAGGGGGACGCGACGTTGACCAGTCGAACCGGACCAGCAGCCGGGCGGCCGCGCAGGCGCGCGGCGCTGTACGCAATCGTCGCCGCGCTGCTCGTTTCGGCCGCATCCAACGCGCCGGCGCAGACGAGCGCGCCCCTGGATCCGAGCGCGCGCCTCGTCGCCGGCGACCAGGCGAGCGAATACTGGACGCTCTACGTCGAGCTCGACTCGGGCCACCGCATCACCCAGCGCTTCCTGATCACGAACAGCGGCCCCGGCGACCACAGCGCCGTCGCCGTCGGCCACCTGATGGAGCGCGGACGACCGCCCTACCGCTACGTCAACGGCCGCCGACGCAACGCCTGGACCCTCTCCGCCGACCGGCTCTTCCTCGACATCGCCGCGAGCCATCTCGACCTCCACCGTCCGAAGGGTGCGCTCAAGATCACGAAGGAGGACATCGAGATCCGGCTCGACTTCGACCTGGCGCCCTCGGTGCTCTCCGGCCGGGTGCCCGCGAGCCAGCTGCCGAGCCGGTACTTCGTCGAGGTGCTGGCCGTCGGGGCGGTGACCCAGGGCACGTTGAAGGCGCCCTGGATGACCGCTCCGCTCCCGGTGAAGGGCCGGACCTGGCTCGTCCATACCTGGACGCCCGACGACGAAGCGGCCCTCCTGGACCGACGGGTCGACGTCTTCGGGCGCTCGGGGAACACCGTTTTTTATGGACTCCAGGTCACAGGCGACGGCGCCTTCAGCGGCGGCTGGCAGGTCCTGGCCCGACCCGTCCCGGGCCGAACGGAAGCGCGCAGCCGCTTCCCCGCGCGCTGGAAGGACGGCTCGCGCCTGCTCTCGGGTCAGGCCGGGCAGGGATTTCCGGTTCCGGATCGATTCGACCTGACGGGCACCGCCAATTCGGGGGAGATCCGCCTCAGCAACGAATGGCTGCGCTTCGATCCGCTCGAGGTGATCCCTCAGCCCTTTCGCTGGTTCATCCGAAGGTCTTCCCAACCCCAGGAGGTCTGGGCGGACACTCGGATCGCGGTTAGCATCGGCCGCGCGCTGGAAAACCCGTCCCCCCCCGCCAGCACGACTGAGCGTGTTTCCAACTCACTGTCCAAGTCAGAACGGGAGAGCGAAGACGAGACTGCGGAGCTGAGCGTGACGGGTGTGGCATCCATCACATTCATGAATCCGATCGATCGCCGTTAGCGTCCTGCGAAGACCGCTTCCCGCTCAGGGAGAGGTCGATGCGAGGACCGGTCGAGTCCCGAGCTTCCCTCACGATGGGGACCCATTTGCGAATCGGTGTCGTCAACAACCTGCGCGCCGGCAAGAGCCAGGAGCAGGTCGGTCGCATGCTGGGCTTCCTGCGAAGCCATCCGGACGTCCTCCACGTCGAAACCCAGAACGCCGGTGTCATCCCGGACGCGCTCGCCGAGCTCGCCGCGAAGGACGTCGACCTGCTGGTCGTGAACGGTGGAGACGGGACGCTCCAGTCGATCCTGACCGAGATCCTCGCGAGCAATCCCTTTGGCGAGCGGCTGCCGCTGATCGCGCCGCTGCGCGCGGGCCGGACCAACATGAGCGCCATGGACCTCGGCGCGGACCGCAATCCGCTGCGCGGCCTCGCGGCGATGCTGGCCTCCGCCCGGGCGGGTCGCATCGCGGAGCGGGTCGAGCCGCGGCGTGTCCTGCGGGTCGCCTACGGCTTCGGCCCCGAGCGCGGCGTCCAGTACGGCATGTTCTTCGGCGCGGGCCTGATCAAGCGCGCGATCGAGCTGAACCACCGCCTCTTCGACCAGGACGACCAGAAGAGCATCGTCGAGGGCGTGCCCGGCGCGACCCTCGTGACCGCGGGCCTGCTCGGCCGCCTCATCACCGGCGATCAGTCGGGCATCCTCGAGCCCGACAAGCTCCAGATCCTGCTCGACGGCGAAGAGGTCCATCAGGGCGAGTACCACCTCGTGATTGCCTCGACCCTCTCGCGCCTGTTCGCCCGCATGCGGCCCTTCTGGGGCAAGGGCCCGGGCGGCGTGCGCTTCACCGCCATCGCCGCGCCGTGCGAGAAGATCGGCAAGGCCGCGATCGGCATGCTGCGGGGACGTCCGGCGAGCTGGGTGACCCCCGAGACGGGCTACACAAGCCGCAACGTCGAGCACGCCGAGCTCCGCATGAGCTGCGGCTTCACCGTCGACGGCGAGCTCTGGCAGCCCGATCCGGACCGCAGCGTGGCCCTCTCGGCCGACCGCGTCGTCCACTTCGTCCGGGCGTGAGCGAAGAGCAGGAAGCCCTCGAAGGGATCGTCGCCGCCGAGCTCGCCCTGCCCGTCCGGCCGGCCGTGGCCTGGCTCGCGAACGAGCTCGCGGCCCGCCACGGGCGGACCGTCCTCGGCGTCCTCTTCTACGGCTCCTGCCTGCGCCAGACGACCGACGAGGGCGTGCTCGACTTCTGGCTCGTCGTCGACGACTACGGGAGCGCCTACCGAAATCCGCTGCTCGCCTGGATCAATCCCGTCGCCCCGCCGAACGTCTTCTATCTCGAGCGCGACTTCGAGGGTCGTACGCTCCGGACCAAATACGGCGTCATCAGCCGCCGCGCCTTCGACCGGGGCACCTCCTTCCGCGCCCTCCATCCCTACGTCTTCGCCCGCTTCGCCCAGCCCGCCCGACTGATCGCCTGCCGCGACGACGCCGCCCGGCGCTTCTTCGTCGAGCGCGTCGCCCATTCGATCGTCGTGATGGTCGGTCGCCTGCTCTTCCTGCTCCCGCGGCGCGGGGGCCTGATGCGCTTCTCGCTCGCCGCGTTCTGGCACGACGCCTTCCGCCGGAGCTACGACAGCGAACGGCGCCCCGAGGCCGACGAGACGATCCGCGGCCACTACCTCGCGAATCCCGAGCGCTACGACGACGTCGGCATCCGCTCGCTGCGCGAGCTCGCCCGGACCGGGCGGGTCCGCGGGATCACCGAGTACCCACGCTCCGTCGCCGTCGAGATCGCGGCCTGGCCGGTCTTCGCCGGCCGCCTGCGCTGGCAGGCCATGCGCCTGCTCGGCCGCACCCTCGGCCTGCTGCGCCTCTTCAAGACGGCCTACACCTTCGGTGATTGGGTACCGTACGTGCTCTGGAAGCTCGAGCGGCACACCGGCCGGAAGCTCGAGCTGACCGAGCGCCAGCGCCGCCATCCGTTCGTCTTCGGCTGGCCGATCATCCTGAAGCAGATCCTGCGCCGGAACCTGCGTTAGGCGGGCGCCGTCGGAAGGAGGAGCTCTTGGCCGAACGCCCCTGCGTCCTGATCACCGGTGCCTCCTCGGGCCTCGGCTCGGCGATGGCGACCCGCATGCTCGAGCGGGGCTGGCGCGTGTTCGGAACGAGCCGCAAGCCGCGGAGCGTCCCCGGTCCGGGTGAGCGATCGATCGAATGGATCGAGATGGACGTCTGCGACGACGCCTCCGTCGAAGCGGGCCTCGCCGCGGTCTTCGCCCGCACGCCGCATCTCGACGGCCTCGTCTGCAACGCGGGCTTCGGGATCTTCGGCCCCGTCGAGGAGACCGAGCTCGAGCGCGCCCGTGCCCAGTTCGAGACCAACGTGTTCGGCGTCTTGCGCGTGGTGCGACCGGTGCTCGCGCGCATGCGGGCGCGGGGCACCGGGCGGATTCTGTTCGTGGGCTCCCTCGCCGGCCGGGCGCCGATCCCGTTCCAGGCCCACTACTCGGCGAGCAAGGCCGCGATCGAGGCCCTGGTCTTCTCGCTCGCCAACGAGATCCATCCCTTCGGCCTCTCGGTCCACCTGATCGAGCCCGGCGACATCGACACCGCCTTCAACGACGTCATGGACTGGGGTGCCTCCGCGCCCGGCTCGCCCTACGCCGAGCGGCGGGAGCGCTGCGAGAAGACGATTCGCGAATCGCTGCCGAAGGCGCCCAAGCCGTCGATCGTGGCCGACGCCGTCGAGCACGCGCTCACGTCGCGCCGGCCGCGCCTTCGTTATGCGGTCGGCAACGAGGCGCGGCTCGTCGGGCTCGGCAAGCGGCTGCTCTCGGACGGCCTCAACCTGAAGCTGATCCGCGACCACTTCGGGATCTAGGCGATCGCGGTCCCGCCGTCGGCCGGGAGACCGTCGGCCCGGTCAGGCGTCGGCGACCTCGGGGTGGCCGAGCTCGCGCAGCGCGGCGCGGAGCTTCCCCGCTGCCTCCGCGAGGCTCGCCTGGGAGGCCTTCGAATCGGCGCGGCCGAAATCGAGGTCGTTCGGGCTCCAGATGCAGGAGACGTGGAGATGGACGTGGGGCACTTCGAGGCCGAGGATCGTGAGGCCGACCTTCTCGGGCCGGTAGATGCGATCGAGGGCGCGCGCGATCGACTGGGCGACCCGCGTCAGATGCTGCAGGGCGTCGGGCTCGAGATCGGTCCAGGCCTCGACCTCCTGGCGCGGCACGACGAGGGTATGCCCGGGCTTGAGCGGCGCGATCGTGAGGAAGGCGACGCAGACCGCGTCCTTCCAGACGAAATGGCCCGGAAGCCGGCCCTCGATGATGTGCGTGAAGATGCTCGGCATGGTCGAGGGCTCCTGGGATTCGGGTCGGCGAACGGATACACGAGATCGAGGCTCCGTCCCAGGCCTCGCGACGACGGGACGATCGGGGCGGGACGGTGGGCGTGATGGATGCAGCGACGGCTGGGCTCGAGCTCACCCTCGGCGGGATGCTCGGCGCCCTGATCGGCTGCGCCCTGCTCGGCCTCGCCCTCGGCGCCAGCCTTGCGATCTTCCTCGAGTGGCGCGCGCGGGCTCGGCGACTCCCGATGACGGCGTTGTCCACGCTCCCGAGCGATGCGAGGCCGAGCTTGATCGTCGTCCTCGGCTGTCCGCCGCGTACACGCCGTGGCCATGCCAGCCGCTACTTGACCGGCCGCGCCGAGGCGGCGGCCGCGGCCTACCATGCGCTTCGGACGGTGCCCATCCTCTGCAGCGGACGCGCCAGCGCGGACGGCGACGAGATCGAGGCCCTGATCGCCCTGCTCGAGGCCGCCCGGGTCCCGCTTGCGGCCCTGCGTTTCGACCCGGCGGCCCTGCGCACCATCGACACGATCGACCATCTCGCAGCCCACTACCGACGCGAGCGCATCCTGCTCGTCACCCAGCCCTTCCACCTGCCCCGGACGCTGTTCCTCGCCCGCGCGCACGCCCTCGAGGCCTGGGGCCTCCCGGCCCCCGGCCCGAAGCCGGGGTGGCGGGTCCAGCTCCGCGAGGGGCTCGGTCAGCTGCGCGCGGTCTGGGACGTCCTCCAAACGTCGCGCGGCGGTTGACGCCGGTCGGCCGCTCCGGCGAAGCTCCCGGGACACGGCGCCGCCCGCTCCCCGGGCCCGCGCCGCGGAGGTCCGTTTGCCGAGCCGCTCGAAGCATCGCCTCTCCCCTTCCGTCCGCCCTCAATCCGCCGAGCTGCGCTTCGAGCTCGATCCGCGCCGCAAGGACTTTCGCGGCGAGGTGCGTTATGCGCTCCAGCTCGATCGGGCGACCGACGCCCTCGAGCTCCACGCCGCCGACCTCGTCGTCGCGCGGGCCGTCGCGCGCAGCGACGGCCAGGCGATCCGCGCCCGCGTCGAGTGGCAGCGCGATCGGGAGGTGGTGCGGCTGCGATTCGCGCGCAGGCTCGCGGCGGGCTCGATCCGCCTCGAGCTCGCCTTTCGCGGACGCGTGCGGCGGGATCTGCGCGGGCTCTACCGGAGCGCGGACGACGCGAGCCCGTGGCTCGCGACCCAGCTCTGCCCGACCGACGCCCGGCGCTTCTTCCCCGCCTTCGACGAGCCCGCGATCAAGCTGCGCTACCGGATCTCGGCGACGGTGCCCGCGGACGCGACGGTCCTCTCGAATGCGCCGATCGAGTTCGAGGAAGAGGCCGAGCGGGGCCGCAAGACGGTCCACTTCCAACCGACCCCGCCGCTCTCCGCCTATCTCGTGGCCCTCGCCGTCGGTCCCTTCGAAGCCGGCCCGGCGCTCCACGTCGGCCCGACGCCGATCCGTGTCTACACGCTGCCCGGCCGCCAGATCCTCGCCTCCTTCGCCCGCGAGGCCGCCGCCGAGAGCCTCGAGCGCCTCGAGCGCTGGTTCGAGATCCCGCATCCCTATCCCAAGCTCGACCTGCTGGCGCTCCCGGACTTCGCCTTCGGCGCGATGGAGAACGCGGGCGCGGTCTTCTTCCGGGACTCGGTGCTGCTCCTCGACGCGGCGCAGGCGAGCCCCGCGGAGCTCTTCCGCTCGGCCGAGACGATCGCCCACGAGCTCGCCCACATGTGGTTCGGGAATCTCGTGACGATGGCCTGGTGGAACGACCTCTGGCTCAACGAGTCCTTCGCGACCTGGATGGCCTACGAGATCCTCGACGGCTGGCAGGGCGATTGGCGCGTCTGGCAATCCTTCGCCCACCGCCGCGAGGAGGCCCTCGAGCAGGACGCCCTCGCGACGAGCCACCCGATCGCCCCGCCCGTCCGCGACGCGAAGGAGGCCCACGAGAACTTCGACGCCATCACCTACACCAAGGGCGCGTCGGTCCTGCGCATGCTCGAGCAGTATCTCGGCAGCGAGCGCTTCCGCGAGGGTGTGCAGCTCTACCTGCGGCGCCATCGGGAGCGCGCCGCGACCGCGTCGGATCTCTGGAGCGCGCTGGCCGAGGTCTGCGACGAGCCGATCGAGAAGATCGTGGCGCCGTGGACGCTGCAGACGGGCTTTCCGCTGGTGCGCGTCGAGCGCAGGAGCGACGGCGATCGCGACGTGATCGTCCTGCGGCAGGAGCGCTTCCGGGCGCGGCCAGTCCGCGCCGGCGGGGCTGCGGTGCGCTGGCCGATTCCCTGGATCGGCCGGGTCGGCCGCGGCGACGACGGCAACGCCCGCGCGGTGCGCCATCTCTTCTCGAAGGCCCGCGACACGGCCCCCGGCCAGGGCGCCGGGCTGACCTGGATCTACGGCAATGCGGGCGAAGCGGGCTTCTTCCGGGTGGGGCACGGCGAGTCCGAGTGGCAGGATCTGCTCGCCGCGAAGACGAGCCTCTCGCCCCTCGAGCGGATCGGCCTCGTCGGTCATCAATGGGCCCTCGCACGCGCGGGTCAGGCGAAGCTCGCCCCGCTACTCGATCTCGTGGCGTGCCTCGGCGAAGAGGAGGACCCCGACGTCCTCGCGGCGATCGAGCGCGTGCTGGCCCGGATCTTCCAACGCGTCGTCCCGACCGCGGGAACCGCGCTCGAGGCGCGGCTGCGTGCCTGGATCGAGGTCTATTTCGGAGCCCAGGTCGACGCCCTCGGCTTCGAGGCCGAACCGGGTGACGACCGCAGCCGGCGCGAGCGCCGCGCCCAGATCCTGTCGCTCGTCGGTGGCCTCGGTCGCTCGGAGGCGATCGGCGTCGAGGCCGCGCGTCGAACGGCCGAGACACTCACCGGCCGCACGCCGCTCGCACCCGAGCTCGCCGACGCGATCGTCCAGATCGCGGCGCGCCGCGGCGATGCCGCCCTCCAGCGCGCGTACCGCGCCGCCGTCGGCCAGGCCGCGACGCCACAGGCGCGACGTCGTTGGCTGCTCGGCCTCGCGGCCTTCGAAGGCGAGGAAGCGATCGGCGCGGGCCTCGACGCCGTCGTCGACCGGAACCTCGCCCCGTCCGTCGACCGCGCCGGCCTGCTCGTCGCGCTGCTCGCCTCCCCCGACGCGGCCGCCCCCGCCTGGACGCGGCTCCAGCGCGTCTGGAAACGGCTCGAACGCGAGTGGCCTCCGATCCTGCTCGCCCGGGTCGCCGCCGCGACGGGCATGGCCCTCCCCCCCGAGCGCGCCCGCGAGATCACGGCCTTCTTCAAGACCCACCCCCTCGCCGCCGGCCCCCGCACGCTGCGCCAGATCAGCGAGGAGCTCGCGATCGCCCGGCAAGGCGCCGCGCGCCTCGGACGCGAGCTCGAGGCGTATCTGGACCCGCAACCGACGGCCTGATCGCGGCCGTTCGGGGCTCGGTGCCGCGAATCGCCTCGGATCGTGCGGCGGATCCCGACCGACGGCTTGCCCGGGACTCGTTTTCTCCTTACTTTCGCCCTTCATGCAGCCCAAGCCCCGTTCCGCCGACGCTCGAGCCCGCCCTCCCGCGCAAGGGCCGCGGCGCCCAGGAGAACCCGACGGGCCGCTTCGAGCGCTTCACGCTCGAGGCCGACCTCGAGGCCCTGGCCGAGGCGAGCCGGGCCGATGATGCGGGAACCGACGCCGACGCCCTCCCCCGGACCCGATTCCTCCCGGACCCCGCGCGGACCGCGCTGACCTTCAATCAGAGCCCCGACATTCCCTTCGACGCGAGCCTGAACCCCTACCGCGGCTGCGAGCACGGCTGTGCCTATTGTTATGCGCGACCGACCCACGAATACCTCGGCTACTCGGCGGGGCTCGACTTCGAGACGAAGATCCTGGTCAAGGAGCGGGCGCCCGAGCTGCTGCGGCGCGAGCTCGCGGCGTCGCGCTGGGTGCCCCAGGTCGTGGCGCTCTCGGGGGTGACCGACGCCTATCAACCGGTCGAGCGGCGGCTTCGGCTGACGCGGCGTTGCGTCGAGGTCTTCGCCGAGTTCCGCAATCCGATCGCCGTGATCACGAAGAACGCGCTCGTGACGCGCGACGTCGATCTCTTCCAGGCGCTCGCGTCGGTCGGCGCCGTCTCGGTCTCGCTCTCGATCGGGAGCCTCGACCCCGAGATCCAGCGGACGCTCGAGCCGCGGGCCTCGTCGATCCGCGAGCGCCTGCGCGCGGTCGAGACGCTTGCGCGGGCGGGGATCCCGACCGGGGTGATCCTCGGGCCGGTCATTCCTGGACTCACGGACCACGAGATGCCCGCGATCCTCGAGGCCGCGAAGAACGCCGGGGCGAGCCACGCGGGCTACATCGTGCTGCGCCTGCCCTTCGGCCTGAAGACGCTCTTCGACGACTGGCTGCGGACCCATCAGCCCCTGCGCCGGAACAAGGTCCTCCACCGCCTCGAGAGCCTCCGCGACGGCCGCCTCAACGATCCGCGCTTCGGGACCCGGATGCGCGGCGAAGGCCATTTCGCGGACCAGATCGGCGCGACCTTCCGGATCTGGGCGCGCAAGCACGGACTCGACTCGCCGCGGCCGGCGCTCTCGACGGCGGCCTTCCGCCGGCCGGCGGGGCCACAGCTCGAGCTCGGGTTCTGAGCCCGGCGAGCGAGCGGGACGGTCCGAGTCGAGCAGCGCCTACGCCATCGCGCCGCGGGCATGACGACGGGGCTTTACGAAGCGCGCGGCATTCGGTTCGATGGCAGTCCCTGCGCGCGGCCGCGAATGGCCGCCCCGTCGAGGTCCCTCATGCCCTGGTCCGACCCGTCCCGGATCGATCTCGCCCTCGAGAGCCGCTCGGTCTCCTTCGAGAATCCGACGGGCGCCCGCGGCGCCGGCGGCTCGGCCCACGGCGGGCGCAAGGGCGCGCCGTCCCGGGAGCTCGAGGCCGGCGAGCGCGTCGTGCTCGCCGATCTCGAGGGCCCGGGCACGATCCGCCACGTCTGGCTCACGATCCCGCCGGCGCCGCCCGAGCGGATGCGGGCGGTCCGGCTCGAGGTCTTCTACGACGGGCTCGACGCGCCCTCGATCAGCGTCCCCGTCGTCGACTTCTTCGGCGTCCCGCTCGGGCGTCCCGTCCCGCTCGTGACGGCGCTCTCGGCGATCCAGGAAGGCCGCGGCTTCAACGCGTACTACCCGATGCCCTTCGAGCGACGGATCCGCGTCGAGCTCGTCAACGAGTCGACGAGCCGGCTGCTGCTCTACTACCAGATCGACTACACGCTCGATCGAGGCGCGGACGCCCGGGATCGCCGCGACCCGGCTGCGCCGGAGCGCGAGCCCTCGTATCTCCACGTCGCCTATCGCCGCGAGAATCCGACCGTCCCGAAGCGCGACTTCGTGATCTTCGAGGGGCTGCGTGGACCGGGCCGCTTCCTGGGCTCGGTCGTCGGCATCCGCGTCTTGCAGGACGAGCTCTTCGCCTGGTACGGCGAGGGCGAGGTCAAGCTGTACTTCGACGGCGAAGACCCGCTGCCGACGATCTGCGGGACCGGCCTCGAGGACTACGTCGGCACCGCCTGGGCCATGGGTCCGCATCAGACGCCCCACGCCGGCGTCCCTTTCGAGATCCGGGATCCCGCCCGTCCCGACCGCCGCATGCCGGACCTGACGAGCTTCTACCGCTGGCATCTCGCGGACCCGATCGTCTTCCGGGAGAGCCTGCGGGTCACGATCCAGCAGATCGGCGCCGTCTTCGTGCTGCCCGGCGAGGAGGCGAAGCGGGCGGCGATCGACGCCGGGCATCCCGTCGCCGGCGCGGGCTGGCGGCGCTCCCAGGGCGCCTTCGCGGCGGACTGGGCGATCGCCGAGCGGTCCGACGACTACTGTGCGGCGGCCTTTGCCTATTGCCGGGAGCCCCAGGCCGTCCGGCGCTACGCGCCGGAAGAGGCGACGGCGGACATCCGCCGCTTTCCGTACGAGCAGCCCTCACCGACCGAAGGCGCTCTCGATTTCGTCGGAGCGGCGATCGAGAGCTGAAGCCGGTGTGAGGCGCGTCGCGGAGGCCGGGGAAGGTCGCATCCGAAGCTCGCCGGACACGATCCCCTTTCGGACGGGGCGGGAGCGTCCGGTCTCCCCCGATCGAGGGATGGCGGCTCACTCGTCGGACGCGTAGCGTCGGCGATCATGACGGGCTCGACTCGCATCCTCATCGTGGAGGACGATCCTGCGTTTCGGCAACGCTTCGCGTCGATCGTCGCTTCTCATCCCTCGTTCACGCTCGTGGCCGCCGTCGGGTCCTGCGCCGAGGGAATTTCCGAGCTCCGGCGCCAGCCCGCCGACGTCCTGTTGTGCGATCTGGGACTCCCGGATGGCGACGGGGCCGATGTCGTGCGCGAGGCGAGGCGTCTGCATCCGGGACTCGACGCCCTGGTCGTCACGATCTTCGGCGACGAGGCCCACGTGATGCGAAGTCTCGAGGCCGGTGCCACGGGCTACCTGCTGAAGGACAGTCTCCCGGAGGATTTCATCGCCACGATCCGCCTGCTTCGTGCCGGCGGCAGCCCGATCCATCCGACGATCGCGCGGCGGGTTCTACAACAATTCTCGCGGGGCTCCCGCGAACCGCTCGGACCTTCGATCGATCCTTCGGTCGCCCTGTCGGGTCGCGAACAGGAGGTCCTGAATCTCGTATCCAAGGGCTATCGCGGCCCGGAGATCGCCAATCTGCTCGGCATTTCCCACCACACCGTCGCCTCGCACATCAAGAACATCTACAAGAAGCTCGAAGTGTCGTCGCGAGGCGAGGCGGTCTATGAGGCCAGCCGGCTGCGACTGCTTTAGGTCTTGCCGTCGCGGCATCGCAATGCTCGTCCGCGTGGCGAGGGTTGCATGCGCCGCCTCGCTTCTGCTCGCGAGCCTCGGGGCGTCCGCATACGACCTCGCGCCCCCGGCGCCGATCCGGGAGGCCAGCATCCTGTTGACCGGCGGCGAGACCCCGCCGCCGGACGACGCGCCCTGGCAGCCGCTATCGCTCCCGGACGATTGGAGCCAGTCGCGCCCGGAGCGGGGTGGAGAGGCCTGGTACCGGATCGAGTTCGACGTCCCGCCCGAACGAGTCGCGCTTTCGGTCGTCTACGTGCCGCGCCTCAGCATGATGGGGGCGCCGTTCGTGAATGGGATCCCGATCGGGACGCTGGGCCGATTCGAAGAGCCGATGACGCGACTCTGGTATCGGCCGCAGCTTCATTGGATCCCGGCGACGTTGCTCGAGCCGGGCCGGAACGTCCTCCACTACCGGATCCGAGCGTATCCGGACAACCAGGGCGGCCTGTCCCAGGTCTACATCGGCCCTCCCGATCCTCTCGTCGCCCTGTTCGAATCCCACGTCTTCCGCCAGGTCACGGCGATGCGCATCACGACGGGGATCACCGCCGCGCTCTCCCTGCTCGTCCTGGTCGCCTGGGTCGTGCTTCGCTGGCACGCGGCATACGGGTGGTTCGGCCTGGCGACGCTCTGCTGGACGCTGCACAGCGTGCTCGTGCTCACCGTCGAAATACCGGTCTCCGCGATCCTCTGGGAGGTTCTGATCGTGGCCTCGCTCGTCTGGGTGATCGTCGCGATGATGATGTTCGCGCTGCGGTTCGCCGGACTCCGGCGCCCCTGGCTCGAACGGGCCGCGCTCGCCTTTGGCGTCGTCGCCCCGAGCATGCTGTGGGCCGCCGGGATCAACCGGATCTTCGGCGTCGCGAACGCGGTGCTGCTCGTTCTGATCTGCATCGGTGTCTACGAGTTCAAGATCCTGTTCGACGTGGCGCGCCGCTCGCGCTCAGCCGAGAGCATCCTGCTGGTCGCCGCCGGCGTCTGGGTGCTCTGGCTCGGGGCTCACGACTGGCTGAATCGCCAGGGAACCTGGACCTACGCCGAGCCCTTCGACATGCACTACGGCCTGCCCGTACTGTTCATCGCGGTGTTCTGGAATCTGCTCGGCCAGGTCGCGGCGGCAAGGCGCGCCAGCGAGGACATGAACCGGGAGCTCGAAGCCCGCGTCGCGCTCAAGACCGAAGAGCTCGAGCGCTCGCACGAACGGCTGCGCGCCGCCGACGCCTCCCGCACGCTGGCCGCCGAACGCGAACGCATCATGCGGGACATGCACGACGGGGTGGGCTCCCAGCTGATCGCGACCCGGCAGCTCGCCGAGCGAGGAAATCTGGCGCCTTCGGAGCTCGTCGACCTGCTCGACGAGTGCATCGATGACCTGCGCCTGATGATCGACTCGCTCGAGCCTTCCGAGGGCGATCTGCTGACGCTCCTCGGCAATCTCCGCTACCGCCTGAGCGATCGCCTGGCGAGGCAGGGGATCACGCTCGACTGGAACGTCTCGGATCTCCCCCGCTGGCCCGATCTCCCGCCACGCGACCTGCTCCAGATCCTCCGGATCGTGCAGGAGACCTTCACCAACGTCGTGAAGCACGCCGACGCAACCATGGTCGAGTTCTCTGCCGAACTCACGGCCGATGGGCGCAGTGTCCGATTGAGCGTCCGCGACGACGGGCGTGGCATCGATGCGACTTCGAGTGTCCGGGACCGAGGGCGGGGCCTGCGCAACATGGCGAATCGGGCTGCCGCGGTCGGCGGCAGACTCGAAGTCGACGGACGGCGCGACGGCTGTTCAGTGACGCTCTGGCTACCGGTCGCGCACCACGATGAAGGCGACTCCGCCGCAGATCCGGCAGCGTGAGTGATTCGTTCGGAGGGGGGAGCCCCGCTCTGAAAATTCGACCCCACATCCCTCGTTCGAGGGATGTGCAGCGCATCTCCACCCGATTAGGCTGGCCTCGAACCCGTCCGGTCGGAGGCGCCCATGCGATTCTCGCTCGTGTTCCTGCTCTGTCTGACGATCTCCGGGGCCGCCTCGGCCGACGACGGCGTGCTCGAGATCAATCAATCCTGCGCCGTCAACACGGGCTGCTTCGCCGGCGACACGGCCGGCTTCCCCGTCACGATCACGACCACCGGAAGCTACCGCCTGACCGCCACCCTGACCCTCCCCAACGAAAATACGAATGGCATCGAGATCAGCGCGAACTCGGTCAGCCTCGACCTCAATGGCTTCGAGATCGCAGGGCCGGTGGCCTGCCAGTCGCGTCCCGTGAGCTGCACGCCGTCTTCGGGAACGGGGTCGGCCGTCGACTCGAGCGGGTTCACCGGTACCACGGTGGCGAATGGCCGGATCCGGGGCATGGGCTTCCGCGGCCTCGATCTGAGCGCCTACGCGATCGTCGAGGGGGTGGCGCTGACGTCGAATCGCGCGCAACAGATCGTGGTCGGGGCCGGCTCGATCGTTCGCAACAACATCGCGTCCTTCGGCGGCAATACCGGGATCTCGGCGGGCGCCGGCGCCGTCGTCACCGGCAACACCGCGAACAACCACGGGAACGCCGGAATTTCGGCGGGCTCCGGCTCCACCGTCGCAGGCAATTCCGCCTATCTCAACGGGAGCGACGGCATCATCGTCTCGAGCGGATCGACCGTGGTCGGCAATCTCGTCTACGCGAATCTCGGCGATGGCATCCAGACGACCTCGTCCTCGATGGTTCAGCGCAACACGATCCGGGAGAACGCGCTCTTCGGAATCCGGAACGTGTCGGCCCTCTCACCCACCGCCTATCGAAACAACACGATCTACCTGAATCAGACCGGCGAGGTCGAGGACGGCGTCGACCTCGGCGGAAACTACTGCGCACCCGCATGTCCGTGACGATCCGCTGCTCACGAGGAGATCCCGCCATGGCGATTCATGTCCACTCTCGACCCGATCCTTCGCGATGTTCCGGGCGTCGGGCCGGTCCGAACACCCCTCGCGCGGACCGCTCCGCGCTCACGGCACCGCTCGCCCTGCTCGTTGCAACCCTGCTCGCCGACCTGCTGGCTGCGCCCGTATCCGCACAGTCCGCAACCTCCCTCTCCCCCGACGTCACGATCCCCCTCGGCGCCGCGAACCTCGTGACGGCGGACCACGCCGTCGCCGTCGACAACGGAGCCGGCATCGTCGCCCTCGAGAATCTCGGGACGCTTCCCCAGGCTTCGGATCTGATCGGCTATGCCGAGGGCCTGGGCGGCTCGAAGCTTCTCAGCTTCGATACGACGGTCTCGCTCGCGGGAGGCGTCGTCGCGCGGCCGGGGGATGTGGTGGCCCGCAACGGAACGACCTACTCGATTGCCTTCTCGGCGGCCGCCGCGGGGCTCCCGCCCGGGGTCCGGACCGACGCGCTGGCGGTCTCCTCGGCCGGCGGACTGCTGCTCTCGTTCGATACCGACGTGAGCCTGCCGGGCAACCTCCACGTCGCCGACGAGGACCTGGTCCGCTGGAACGGGACGACGTTCAGCCTCGCCCTCGATGGATCCCAGGCGGGCCTGAGTCGGGCGCTCGACATCGACGCTGCCGACGACCTCGGCGCATCGACCTTCCTCGTCTCGTTCGACTCGTCGGGCTCGATCGGCTCGCTCTCGTTCGCGGACGAAGACGTGTTACGCCGTGCGAATGGAACGTGGACCCTCGAGCGCGATGGCTCCGTGGCCGACGTGGACTGGATCGCGGCCGACCTCGACGCGATGCAGCTGGTGCCCGAGCCGGCTCGCGGGGCGATGCTCGCGGTCAGTGGCATCCTGCTCGCGGCGCTCGGTCGTCGTCCGCGTCGTCGGCTCGACACGTCGGCGGGGCAGGCCTCCGCGATCGCCCTCGGCGCCGGCCTGATCGCCTTCCTGGCAGGCGTTCCGGCAAGCGCCAGCGACGGCGTCCTCGAGATCCACCAGACCTGCGCGGTGACGGGCGGATGCTTCCCGGGCGACACCGCGGGCTTTCCCGTCACGATCTCGACGAGCGGCAGCTACCGACTCTCGAGCAATCTGACGATGCCGGATCAGTTCACGAGCGGCATCGTGGTGAACGCCAGCGACGTGTCCATCGACCTCAACGGATTCGCCATCATCGGGCAGATCGTCTGCGCCGGAGCCCCGCTCGGCTGTACACCATCGACGGCGTCGGGCACCGGAATCTCGAACATCAATACCTTCCGACTCGTCCGGGTTCGCAATGGCACGATCCGGGGGATGGGCGACGACGGCGTCGCCCTCGGCCAGGACGCCGAAGTGACGGGTCTGCGTGTCACCTCCAATCGCGGATCGGGCATCGAGGTCGCGCGGGGCTCGGTCGTCTCGGGCAACCTGATCTACGAGAACGGGGCCTCCGGCCTGTTCCTCGTCCAGGGAAACGCGAGCGTCACGAAGAACGTGATCGCCCGAAACGGAACGAACGGCATTTCCGGCGGAGCGAGCCCGAGCTTCCTGATCGGCGCCCTGGCGTCCGGCAACTCGATCTACCAGAACGGGCTCGACGGAGTTTCGCTGCTCGACGGCGGCGCCGTCGTCACCGGCAACACCATTTACGACAACGGCCGTAACGGCATCATTGCGACCGACGCCGCGAACGTGAACGGCAACACGATCGCCTCCAACTCCGGCTTCGGGCTCTCGAACCTCGCGGGGCTCCCCGTCGCGTACACCGACAACTTGATCACGAGCAATGGGACGAACGTCGAGGCGGACGCCGGAATCCACGACCGGGGCGGAAACTCGTGCGGAGGGACCGCCGTCTGTCCGTGAGCGGAACTCACCCGAGACAGGACCCCACCGTCGCGCCCGCCCGCCTCGCCTACCAGCTCGAGAGCGCCGCCGCCCGGTTCTTGTGGAGCCGCGGCGTGCCGAGCATGACCCGGTCGAACATCGCGCGCTTGAACCAGATCTGGGTGTCACCCTCCCAGGTGAAGCCGATGCCGCCGTGGACCTCGGTCGCGTCGCGAGCGACCTGCGAGTAGCGCTCGCAGAGGTGGCTCTTCGCGATCGAGGCGATGCGCGAGGCCTCGGCCGGGACATTCTCGGGGGGATGGTCCTGGGCGTGGGCCGCATACCAGTAGAGGGCGCGGGTCGGCTCGATCTCGATCGCCATCTCGGCGAGCTGGTGCTTCAGCGCCTGGAACGAGCCGATGATGACCCCGAACTGCTCGCGGTTCTTGGCGTAGGCCACGCTCGTCGCGACGAGCTTGTCCGCGCCGCCGAAGGCGTCGGCCGCGATCAACACGAGACCCACGTCGCAGACGCGCTGCGCGGCAGCGGTCCCGCCGGCCGCGAGGAGCTCGACCGGCGTCCCCTCGAAGTGGACGCGACCGAGGCGGCGGGTCCGGTCTGCGGTCTCGAGCCGCTGGATCTCGATGCCCTTCGCGCTCCGCTCGACGACGCCGAGCTTGCCACCCGCGAGTCCGACGACGAAGAGGTCCGCCTGCTCGGCGCCCTCGACGCGATCCTTGGCGCCGGAGAGCGTCGCCCCCGCCGCGAGCTTCCACTGCTCCGGCAGCCAGGCGTCGTCCGCTTCCGAGAACGCGATCGTCGCGATCTTCTCGCCCGAGGCGAGGGCCGGGAGCCAGCGCTTCTTCTGCTCCGGCGAGCCCGCGAGCGAGATCGCGAGGCCCGCGAGCGAATGCGAGAGGAACGGCACCGGCGTCGCGTGGGCCCCCAGGACCTCGGCCACGACCGCGAGATCGAGGATCTCGAGCTCGCTGCCGCCGTACTCGGCCGGCAGATGGATCCCCGTCACCCCGAGCTCCGCGAGCCCCTTCCAGAGGACGGCATCGAAGCCCGTCTCGTCGTCGAAGAGCTGGCGCAGCTTCGCCATCGGACACTCGTTGTCGAGAAACTGCTTGACCGTCTGCTGCAGCATCCGCTGCTCGTCGGAGAGATCGAAATCCATGGCTATTTGCTCCGATCCGCGGCGACGTCGCGGGGCAGGCCGAGCCCGCGCTCGGCGATCACGTTGCGCTGGACGTTGGCCGTCCCGCCGGCGATCGCGATGCCCACGGCCGCCATGTAGTAGTTCGTCCAGGTCGAGTCCGAATCCATCTCGCTGCCCATCATGTTGCGCTCCCCGGGCGCGACGATGCCGTCGTCGCCGAGGATCTCGATCGCGAGCTTGGCGATCCGATGGCCGATGTGGGTCGAGTTGATCTTGTTCATGAGACCCAGGACGCCGGGGCTCTCCTTCTTCAGGTCCTTCGTCATCTGGAAGAAGCCCGAGTACTGATGCGCCCGGATGTAGCCCTCGACCTCGATCAGCCGGCGCCGGATCTCGGGGTCCTCGATCGCCGGCCGGCCGTCGAGCTTGCGCCGCTTCGCGGTCGCGACGAGCGCGTCGAGCAGCGCCGTCATCTGGCCGGCCGCGCCGATCGAGTTGCGCTCGTGCTTGAGGGTCGTCCGCGAGACGAGCCAGCCCTCGCCGCGCTTGCCCACGATCCAGTTCTTCGGGGTCCGGACGTCGTTGAAGAAGACCTCGTTGAACATCGCGCCGCCCGTCATCTCGCGCAGCGGCCGCACGTCGATGCCCTTCTGCTTCATGTCGATGAGCAGATACGAGATGCCCTCGTGCTTCTTCGCATTGGGCTCCGTCCGCACGAGGCAGAACATGAAGTCCGCCTCGTGGGCCGAGCTCGTCCAGATCTTCTGGCCGTTGATGACCCACTCGTCGCCGACGAGCTCGCCCCGGGTCTTCAAGCTCGCGAGATCGCTCCCCGATCCCGGCTCGCTGTAGCCCTGACACCAGGCGATCTCGCCCATCAGGGTCGCCCGGACGAACTTCTCCTTCTGCCAGTCCTCGCCGCGCTCGAGCAGCGTCGGGACGAGCATCATCATGCCGATGCCGCGGGGCTCCATCGGCGCGCCAGCGGCATTGAACTCCTCCTGGATGACCTGGCCCTTCAGCGGATCGGGCGCCTGCTCGGAGCCGCCGTACTGCTTCGGGATCGAGCGGGCGAGGTAGCCCTTCGAGATCGCGAGCTCGCGGAAGCGGCGGAGCTGCTCTTCCTTCGAGCCCTTGGCGGCGTCGCCGGAGGGCGGCCAGCTCTGCTTGAGAAAGGCTTTGACTTCGCCTCGGAAAGCCTCGAATTCCTTGCCGTAACTGAGATCCATGCTGGCCTCCAGGAGCCCGGGATCGGGCGGCTGGGGCAGCGGCCGGGATCGAGGGCAGGCCGCAGTCTCGGATCCGCGGGCGGGAGCGTCAAGACGCCCGGGCGGACGCCCGGTCGACGGCTGCCCGGCTCTGCCCGATTCGGCGCTGGAAGAGCCAGCCGGCCTGGGCCAGCACCGGGACGAGCCAGAGGCCCGGTCCCGGCACGGCCGCCGGCGGACCCGCCTCGATGAACTCGATCGTCCCGCCGACGTTCACGTTCACGAGGAACGTCTCGCCGGACTCGAGCCGACCGCGCAGACATGCGCCGACATTCGTGAGGCTGGCCGGCGCCGCCGTCCAACTCGAGGGCGGCAGGCTCGCGCAGACCGCGGAGGGGCCCCGCTCGAACTGGCTCCCGTAGATCCGGATCGTCCCGCCGAAGCCGAAGAGACCGGTCTCGCCGATCTGCCCGCCCCGCCAGTCGACCTGCGACCCCGACGCGAGCAGCGTCAGGTTCTCGACGAAGCCCGACCGCAGCTCGAGCCGGACGTTGTTCCAGACGTTGACGAGGTTCGCGTCGCTCGCCCCGTCGACCGTGATCGTGATCGGGGGCGTCGGATTCTCGGAGGCCATCCAGCTCGCCTGATCGACGCTGCCCCCCGAACCCACGACGAAGGACGTCGCCGAGGACGCCAGGCGCGACGCATCGAGCGGGCTGCCGCCCGAGTCGCGCAGGATGCCCTCGAGACGGACCTCCGGCGCGGTGAGCCCGACGCTGCCTGCGCCCATCGTGAGGTCGCCCAGGACCTCGACCCGCGTCGGACCCTGCAGGAAGAGGTCGAATAACGTCGGCCCGAAGAACGTCGACACGGAGAGATTCGACGGATCCTCGACCCGCACGACGCCTTCGGAAAGGATCGTCACGCTCGTGATCGCGAGGGTATTGGCGAGGTCGTCCGTGTTGATGTAGTCGCCGGACTGCGACGAGGGGGCGTTGCCGATCCGCACGAGGGCCGGAAGTGCGCTCACCGATGGCGCGAGCCCCATCCCGGCGAGGAGCACGAGCAGCGCACGCCGCAGCGAAGTCGAGGAAGAAATCCGACCGCCGAGGCGGCGGAGCGCGGAACAGGCAAGTCGATTCGGAGTGGCCACGTCGACCCCAACCGCCAGGACGGCGCGTCGTCCGACCCGGCGCACCGCCGACCCGAACCGCCACCCCGGGCTGCGCGGTCCTCCTCCGCGTGGCCTTCCACCCTACCCCATCGCATCCGCCCCGTCGACGCGCCCGGCGTCACCGCCCGCTGCCGACGCGGTCCGTGAGCCACGACCCGCACGGCTCCTCCCGGGCGCCAGCCCGTTCGCGCGACTTAGGCCGGACTCGTCACGCAGCCCGTGATCCGGGCATGCTCGACGCCCTCGGGCGCATGCAGAATGATCGGGGACGCGCGGAGGAATGCGATGCCGGATTCGACGCTCGCCTACGCCTACGGCTGGCTCGCGACGATCTCGATGGCATTCAGATCGCCCTGGGCGACGTCTCGTAGCGGAACGACTTCCTCTCGATCCTTCGTGGGGGGCGACCCGCTCGACTCGGGACCGGCGCTCCGGTTGATCCGCGGCGATCCGACCGCCGGGCTCGCCCCCGCCGCCCGCGCCTATTGAAACCGACGCACGTAATGGGTCCCGAGGCCGACCAGCACGAGCACGAGCGACACCTGCAACCAGGGTGTAAAGGGGACCTGCGCGGGCGGATCATTGCGGCAGGTTCCGGTGCTGGCGTCGCATACAAGCCCCGCGCTGCACGTCCCTTGCCCCGTCCCGGCGCAGGATTGCCCTTCGGTCCGGTCCTGCGCCGCGCAGCGCCCATCGACACACGCGACATTCGCCGCATCCGCGCAACTGGCGAGCAGGCCGCACGCTTCGCCCAGGAGCGGTGGCTCGTGGCGGCACTCGAGGGCATCGGAATCGCAGACCAGCCCGCTCGCGCAGCTCGTCGCAACCCCGGGCCCACACGCCGTACCGGCCGCTCCCCGCAATCGGCAGATTCCGCTGATCGAGTCGTCGCAGTACAGATTGGTCGTGTCGGCGCAGGCGATCGCACCGCCACAGGCTTCCCCTTCCAGCGGAGGATCGTGGCGACAGGTGCCAGCGCCCAGATCGCATAGCAGACCGCTCGCGCAGGTCCCCTGCCCGGCGCCCGTGCAAGACTCCCCTGCCGCGGGGCGTGCGACGCATAACCCAAAGAGGATGCCCTCGTCTCCGTAACGGCAGTACGCGTCTGCAGCGCAGTCCGTTTCACAGACCTGGCCGATCAGCGGCGGCTCGTTCGTGCATACTCCATCGAATGGGTCCCCCACAAGATCCGGCCTGCAGACGAGCCCCGTCAGGCAGGTGCCTTGGGCTTCGATGGGCGGTTGTTGCCAACCATGGCATCCCTCCCCGACGTCGTTGCTCTGTGCGTAGCAGGTGCCGAAAGCAGGATTGAGCACGTTCCTGACGCAAACCACCTGAGTGCCGTCTGCCCGATCCGCGCACTCGGCGACGCACTGCTGGCCCGTCGTTGGCGGATCGTTCGTGCACTGAGAATTGACGCAGATGAGGTCGGTCTGACAGGATCCTTGGCCGACACCGATGCAAATACTGTCGACGGCATGGCGCGCCTGACACACCCCGTCGCCGCAGTAGGCATTCGAGGCGCAGCTCAAATCGCAGTTCTGTCCGACCTGGGGTGGATCGTTGGCGCATTTCCCGTTGATGCAGAGCAGACTGCTCTGACATGTTCCTTGGCCAATCCCACTACAGGTTTCGTTGACGGCGCGATTCTGCGATACGCAGAGGTTGGAGATACAGAGACTGCCGAGCGCACAGGTGATCGCTCCCCCACACACCTCCCCCGCGGTCGGCGGAGCGTGTCGGCACACGCCGAAGGCCAGGTCGCACGCGAGCCCGGAGATACAGGTGCCCTGGCCCACGCCCGTGCATGGCTCGTTCGGCAGGCCTTTGGCCTCACAGATCCCCGCGATGCAGTTGGCATCCTGGGTACACATGAGGTCGCAGTTCTGTCCGATCTGGGGCGGATTGTTGGAGCACTTGCCGTTGATGCAGAGCAGGCTGCTCTGGCACGTCCCTTGACCACTGCCGCTGCAGGTCTGGTTGACGGTCCGATTCTGCGCGACGCAGACGTTTCCGACGCACAGATTCCCGGCCGAACAGACGATCGTTCCGCCGCAGACCTCCCCCGTGACCGGCGGATCCTGGCGACACTTCCCCAAGCCCAGGTCGCAGACCAGCCCGGACGAGCAGGTGCCCTGGCCGACGCCGGTGCAGCTCGAGTTGGAGGTGCCGCGCGCAAGACACACCCCGGCGCTGCAATAGGCGTTCGAGGCGCAGCTGAGATCGCAGTTCTGTCCGATCTGCGGCGGATTGCTGGAGCACTTGCCGCCGATGCAGAGCAGATCGGTCTGGCACGTCCCTTGACCGCTGCCGCTGCAGGTCTGGTTGACGGCGCGATCTTGCGCAACGCAGACGTTGCTGATGCACAGGTTCCCGGTCGCACAGAAGATCGTTCCCCCGCACACCTCTCCCGTGGTCGGCGGAGCGTGTCGACACACGCCAAAGGTCAAGTCGCAGGCGAGCCCGGAAACGCAGGTGCCCTGACCGAGGCCGGTGCAGGACTGGTTCGAAGTGCGGCGGAGCTGGCACTGCGGGTTGCCGAATACGCCGTCGCAATATTGTGTGCTCGGGCAGGGCGGATCGAACAGGCCACAGGTCGCGGCGAAGGACAGGGATGGCGTCAGGAAGAGCGCGAGCAGCGCGACGCACGCAACCCCCAGACCCGATCGAGAGAGCCTCGCGATGACTTGGCCCGCGATCGAACTGCGCATGGTTGGGGCCCCTTCGCAGGAATATCATGGAGGAAGTGTCGGGGCATCCTATCCCGCCAGCTGAGTGGCGACCAGGAAAAACCGTCCAGGATTCGCCGAAGGCACCCATTTGGGCTGGAGAGCTGAGCTTTCCAGACGACTTGACCGGCGCTGCGCTCGCCCTGGAAGAGGTGGAACGCAGCCCTAGTCTTCCCCGAACGCCTCGTCGAGCAGCCCCTGGAGTTGCGCCCGATGGATCCGGGGCGAGCCGACGGCCGGGCTCGCGGCCTCGGCGCGGCCGGCATACTCGAGCTTCTGCTTGTCGCCGAGGATCGCCTGCAATCGGTCGCGCACGAAGGTCCAGGGGCCCATGTTGCGCGGCTCCTCCTGGACCCAGATGCGGCTCTTCGCCGACCCGTAGCGCGCGAGGATCTCGGCGAGCTTCGCCTCGGGCCAGGGATAGATCTGCTCGACGCGCACGATCGCGACCTCGTGCTCGCTGCCGGCGTGGCGCTTCGCGCGCTCCTCCTTCAGGTCGTAGTAGACCTTGCCGGAGCAGAGCAGCACGCGGCCGACCTGACCCGGATTCGCGGCCGCGAGCGCGTCGTCGATCACGTGCTGGAAGCCGCCCGACGTGAACTCCTCGATCCCCGAGGCGGCCTTCGGATGGCGCAGGAGGCTCTTCGGTGTGAAGACGACCAGCGGCGCGCGATAGGGCCTTCGCAGCTGGCGGCGCAGGACGTGGAAATACTGGGCGGGCGTCGTGCAGTTCACGATCTGCAGGTTGTCCTCGGCGCAGACCTGCAGGAAGCGCTCGATGCGGGCGCTCGAGTGCTCGGGGCCCTGCCCTTCGTAGCCGTGGGGCAGCAGCATGACGAGTCCGCTCATGCGGCCCCATTTGACGTGGGCCGAGGTGATGAACTGATCGATGATGACCTGGGCGCCGTTCACGAAGTCGCCGAACTGCGCCTCCCAGAGGACGAGCGACGAGGGGTCCGCGACCGAGTAGCCATACTCGAAGCCGAGCACGGCCGCCTCGGAGAGCAGGCTGTCGTAGACCTCGAAGCGCGCCTGGTTGTCGGCGATGTGGTCGAGGGGCGCGTACTCCTCGCCCGAGTCCTGGTCGACGAGCACGGCGTGGCGATGGGCGAAGGTGCCCCGGGAGCTGTCCTGGCCCGAGAGACGAACCGGCGTGCCTTCGAGCAGGAGCGAGCCGAAGGCGAGCGCTTCGCCGAGCCCCCAGTCGATGCCGACGCTTTCGGCGACGGCCTTGCGGCGCTGGTCGAGGATGATCTGCAGCTTCGGGTGGACGTTGAAATAGCCGAGGACGCGGCCGATGGCGGCCACGATCTGAGAGAGCCGCTCGATCGGGACCGCGGTCGACGGATCCTGTGCAGGACGCGTGCGCGAGAAGCCGACCCAGGGACCGCGGGTCTCGTAGGGCTCGTCGGGCCCGGGCGGTCGGGTATGAATGCTCTCGAGCGCCTGCTTGAGCAGGTCCTGTCGCTTCTGCTCGATGCGGTCGACTTCTTCGCGGGTCAGATGGCCGCCCATCACGAGCTTCTCGCGATAGAGCGTGCCCACCGACTTCTTGTCGCGGATCTTGCGATAGAGCCGAGGCTGGGTGAAGCCCGGCTCGTCGCCTTCGTTGTGGCCGTGGCGGCGGTAGCAGACCATGTCGATCACGACGTCGTCGCCGAAGCGCTGGCGATAGGCGACCGCCAGCTTGACGACGTGGATCACCGCCTCGGGATGATCGCCGTTCACGTGGAAGATCGGGATCTGGATCATCTTGGCGACGTCGCTGCAATACAGCGTCGAGCGCGCCTCGGCCGGGGTCGTGGTATAGCCAATTTGATTGTTGACGATGATGTGGACGGTGCCGCCGGTCGAGTAGCCGTTCAGCTGCGAGAGGTTCAGCGTCTCGGCGACCATGCCCTGGCCGGCGAAGGCCGCGTCGCCGTGGATCATGATGGGCATGATCGACTGGCCCTCGCGATCGCCGGCGCGGACCTGCTTCGCCTTCGCGCGGCCGACGACGACGGGGTCGACTGCCTCGAGATGCGAGGGATTCGAGGTCAGCGTGAGATGCACGCGCTCGCCGGTCGAGACCGTGCGGTCGAGGGTGAAGCCCTTGTGGTATTTGACGTCGCCCGAGCCGAAGGGCGCGTCGACGTCGGGGGCGTCCTCGAACTCGGAGAAGACCGACTCGTAGCTCTTGCCGAGGGTGTTCACGAGGACGTTGAGCCGCCCGCGATGGGCCATGCCGAAGACGATCTCGCGGATGCCGTGGGCGGGGGAACTCTCGACGATCTGATCGAGCAGCGGGATCAACGACTCGCCGCCTTCGAGCGAGAACCGCTTCTGCCCGAGGAACTTCGTATGGAGGAAGCTCTCGAAGAGCTCCGCCGCCGCGAGGTTCTCGAGGATCCGTTTGCGTGCGGCGTCGTCGAGATTCGGATGGTTCTCGGACTGCTCCATCTGATCGCGCAGCCAGGAGCGGCGGCCGGGATCCTGGACGTGGGTGAACTCGACGCCGATCGGGCCGCAGTAGGTCTTGCCGAGACGCGAGAGGATCTGGCGCAGCGTCTGGACGGCGCCGCCCGGGAGATCGCCCGCGATGAAGAGCTGGTCGAGGTCGTCGTTGCCGAACCCGTAGTGGGCGGGATCGAGCTCCGGGAAATAGGTCGAGTGGGCCCCGAGCGGATCGAACTGGGCGATGCGATGACCGCGGGCGCGATAGGCGTGGATCAGGCGCAGGACGCGGGCGTACTTGTCGGCCATCTGGAGGACGCTCGCGTCGCTCGGGTTCGCCACGCCTGCGACCGCGGGCGATGCCGCCGGAGCCACCGCATCGACGACCGCCGGAGCGATCGCCATTGCCCCCGGGACGAACGGCGCAGCCGTTGCGGCCGGCGCCTCGATCGCCGCCCCCCGAGCCGCGCTCGGAGCCGCCGTCCGCCGCACCGCCTCGCGGATCGCCCGGACGTCGACCGGCCCCCCGAACTCCGCCGACCAGCTCTCGTCGACCGAGCGGTCGTCGACACGGAACTGGGCCTCGACCTCTTCCACCCAGCCGGCATTGATGCCGAAGCGCTCGAGATAGGGGGAGCGGGGCGCCTGCGGCTCGTCCCCCTCGGCCTCCGGGGCAGTGCGCGCATCGCGGGCGGGTCCCCGGCCGGACGCGGAATCGAATTGGCTCATCGGGATCGTCTCCACTGAGGTCGGTCTGGGCGCGGTCTGGGCTCGGTCTGGGGTGCTGGGTCGCAGTTTAACCGCCATCGGCCGTCCCGGCTCCGCGCTCAAGCGCGGGCCGCGCCGATCAGGCCCCGTGCAATGGCCGTCGGTTTCCCGATCCTTCCGAAATGGCTTCACCGGGTCCGCTTGCTCAATCCTTCTACGCACGGGATGCCCGCGCCGTCGCCGCCGAGTTGATCGGCTGCCGCTTCTTCCACCGCCTGCCCGACGGAACCCGCCTCGTGCTGCGCCTGGTCGAGGTCGAGGCCTATCTCGGCGACGGCAGCGATCCCGCCTCCCATGCCCACCGCGGACCGACGCCGCGCAATCGCGCGATGTTCGGTCCCCCCGGCCGGCTCTACGCCTATCGAAGCTATGGGATCCACACCTGCGTGAACGTCGTCTGCTCGCCGGCGGGCCACGGCGCGGCGGTCCTGCTGCGAGCCGGGGAGCCCGTGTGCGGCGACGAGCGCATGCGCGCGCTGCGCGCCCTCGACACGAGCGCCCCGCTGCGCGCGATCGCCTCGGGGCCGGGCCGCCTCGCGCAGGCCCTCGGCCTCACGCTCGAGCACGACGGCGCGAGCCTCCTGCGCGGCGCGCTCGGCATCCTGCCGCCGGCCGCGAGCGACCCGGCGCCGACGCTCGCCACCGGAGCGCGCGTCGGCATCACGCAGGCCGCCGACCTGCCCTATCGCTATTCCGACGCGGCGAGCGCCTGCGTCTCGGCGTTTCGAAGCGGCGGCAAGCGAGCCCGCGGCGCGCGGGGCCTCGCCGAAGCCTGAGCGCCTTTCGCTCAGCCCTTCTTCGGGCCCGGCGCGAGGATCGCGAGCACGACGAGCTTCTCCCCGCCGTCGTTCACGATGCCATGCGGCACGCCGGAGGGCGCGATCAGCATCTCGCCGGGCTGCATCGGCAGCTCGCGACCGACGAGCAGGAAGCGGCCCCGGCCCTCGAGCACGTGGTAGACCTTGTCGATGCCTTCGTGGGCGTGGAGCGCGTGGGACTGGCCGGGCAGGAAGGTGTTCAGGCCCACGAGAATCCGCTCGGACTCGAAGAGCGTCCCCTTCCCCATCTTCTCGGGGTTGAAGGTCGCGAAGGCCTCCGGGCGCAGGACGTCGGGATGTTCGGGCCGCTTCTTCATCGTCGGGTCTCCTCCGATTCGGTCATCAGTCGCTCGATCGTGTCGATCACGAGGCGCGGCTCGTCCATCGGAAAGAGATGACCGGCGTCGACGGTCTCGACCCGGGCGCGGGGGGCGCGGCGGGCGAGCTCCTCGTAGTAGGGGCGCGAGAAGCCGCTCTTCGCGGCGTAGAGGATGAGCAGCTCGGCCGTGAGCCGATCGATCGACGGCCCGAGATCGAGCATGCCGCCGTTGTCGAAGATCGCGGCCTCGACCTCGCGATCGCAGCAGAGGGCGAGCTCGCCCGGCTTCGTCTCGCGCATGCCGAAGCCGACGTAGAGGGCGAGCGCCTCCTTCGTGAAGTCGGCGTAGAGGCCGCGCGATCGGCAATGGGCGTAGGCCGCCGCCGGTGACGGAAAGCGATCGCGGCGCTTGCGGGTCGCGACGGCGAGCGGATTGCTGCGCGGACCGGCGGCGGGATCGCGAGGCACGGGGGGGAGCAGGACCGGATCGCAGAGCAGGAGCCGCTCGAATCGCCCCGGCCGCTCGACGGCGTTGGCGGCGACGAGCGCGCCGCCCATCGAATGACCAACACCGAGGGCGATGCGCTCGTAGCCCGTCCGCGCGAGGATCGCCGCGAGGGCGCAGTCGACGTCGCGCGCGAGCGTCGCCCAGGCGTAGGCCCCGGGATCGCTCGCCGGCGGGACCGGCGTCGAGTCGCCGTGACCCCGGGCGTCGAGGGCGATCACGCGATGGCGCTTGCGCAAAACGGAGGCGATCGGCGCCCAGATCGCGACGCAGAATCCGTTCGCATGGAGCAGGACGACGAGGGGACCCTGCCCGCCCCAGTCGAGATAGGCGAGCTCGACCCCGTCCGTCGCGCCCGGCGCGCGGCCACGGGCGATGCCGTCGAGCAACGGCAGCGCCGAAGCCCAGGCCTCGCGCCAGACCCGCTCCTGCTCCCGGGCGACCGCCGCGCCCTCATCGATGCCTGCTTCCACCAAGCTGTCCACCCCCTCGCCCGCGGACGAACTATGCTGCGCCCGCCGTGCCGATCCAGAGCCCCCGCTTCGCCAGTCCCCGCTTCGACGACGCCTTTCGCGCGATCGCGACCGAGCGCCTCGCGCGCTTCCCGCGCGAGACCGTCCATGACGAAGCGCTCCGCCCCGCCGCCGTCGCCCTCGTGCTGACGCCGGGCCCCGATGGCGAGGCCAGCTTCGTCATCACCCGCCGCACCGCGCGCCTCGCCCGCCACGCCCATCAATGGGCGCTCCCCGGCGGCCGACTCGACGCCGGCGAGACCGCCATCGAGGCCGCCCTGCGCGAGACCGAGGAAGAAGTCGGCCTCACGCTCGCCCGGGACTGCGTCCTCGGCCTGCTCGACGACTTCCCGACCCGCTCGGGCTTCCGCATGACGCCGGTCGTCGTCTGGGGCGGCGAAGACGATCGCCCGCTCGCCAATCCCGACGAGGTCGAGCGCGTCCACGTCGTGCCCCTCGGCGAGCTGCGCAAGCCCGAGGTCCCCGTCCTGCGCATGATCCCCGAGAGCGATCGGCCGATCCTCTCGATCCCGATGCTCGGGACCCTGATCCACAGCCCGACCGCCGCCATCCTCTACCAGCTGCGCGAGGTCGTGCTCGAGGACCGGGCGACCCGCGTCGCCCACTACGAGCAGCCGCTCTTCGCCTGGAAATAGCAGGACACGCGCGGCCGACGCCCCGCGCTCAGCCCGAGATCGCCCCGCTCGCCCGCAGCTTCTCGATCTCCTCCGGCTTGAATCCGAAGCCCGCGAGGATCTCGCCCGTATGCTCGCCCGGTCGCGCCGGCGGCCGCTCGAGCTCGGCCGGCGTCCGGCTGAAGCGCGGCGCGGGCGCGGGCTGGACGAGGCCGTCCTTCTCGACGTAGGTCCCCCGGTGGACGATGTGGGGATGCTGCGCGACCTCCTTCATCGAGAGGACCGGGGCGAAGCAGATGTCCGTCCCCTCCATCAGCGCACACCACTCCGCCCGCGTCTTCGTCTTGAAGATCGCCTCGAAGCGCGTCTTCATCTCGGGCCACTTCGCGCGGTCGTTCTGGTTGGGCAACGACTTGGGATCGAGGCCGAGCTTCTCGAGCAGCTCGGCGTAGAACTGGGGCTCGATCGAGCCCAGGGAGACGAAGAGGCCGTCCTTCGTCTCGTAGGTCTCGTAGTAGTGGGCGCCGGTGTCGAGGATGTTGGTCCCGCGCTCGCCGGGCCAGCCGCCCATCGCCGCCATGCCATGGAAGAAGCCCATCAGGGTCGAGGCCCCGTCGACCATCGCCGCGTCGATGACCTGGCCCCGGCCCGAGCTCGCGCGCTCGACGAGGGCGACCGCGATGCCGAAGGCGAGGAGCATCCCGCCGCCGCCGAAGTCGCCGACGAGATTGAGGGGCGGGGTCGGCTTCTGGCCCTGGCGCCCGATCGGCTCGAGGGCGCCGGCGAGCGCGATGTAGTTGATGTCGTGGCCGGCGGCCTGGGCCATCGGACCCTCCTGCCCCCAGCCCGTCATGCGGCCGTAGACGAGGCGCGGATTGCGGGCGAGGCAGACGTCGGGCCCGAGCCCGAGGCGCTCCATCACACCCGGCCGGAAGCCCTCGAGCAGCACGTCCGCCTGCTCGACGAGGCGCAGCACGACGGCGATGCCCTCGCCCGACTTGAGGTCGACGGCGACCGAGCGGCGACCGCGCGCGAGCACGTCGATCGGCGCGCGTCCCATGTCGCGCCCCTTCGTCGCGCGATCGATGCGCACGACGTCGGCCCCCATGTCCGCGAGCATCATGCCGCAGAAGGGGCCGGGCCCGATGCCCGCGACCTCGAGAACCCGGATGCCGGAAAGCGGTCCCTTGCCCATCGATTCGATCTCCGTTGCGGCCGTCGCGAGGGACGGGCCGCCGACTACTCTTCCTTGAACGTGTTCTCGGCCTCGCCCGTGAGGACCGCCTTCAAGACCTTGCCCGTCGCATTGCGCGGGAGCGGCTCGCTGCGGATCTCGACGTAGGTCGGGACCTTGTAGTAGGCGAGCGACTTCTCGACCCAGTCCTGGATCGCCTTCGGCGACAGCGTCTTGCCGGCCTTCGGCACGACGATCGCCTTGACCTCCTGGCCGAGCTCGCGGTGGTCGACGCCGACGACGGCGACCTCCTGGACGTCGGGGTGGTCCTCGATCCGGTTCTCGATCTCGAGCGGATAGATGTTCTCGCCGCCGCGGATGATGAGATCGCGCTTGCGCGAGGCGAGGAAGAGGAGCCCGTCCTGCAGGCGGCCGATGTCGCCCGTCCGCAGCCAGCCGCCCGGGAAGAACGCCTCCGCCGTCGCCTTCGGGTTGCGCCAGTAGCCGAGCATCACGTTCGGCCCGCGTACGCAGATGTTGCCCTCGACGCCGTCCGGTAGCCGGTTGCCGGCATCGTCGAAGATCGCGACGTCGTTGCCGGGGATCGTGCGGCCGGCGGTGTCGGGATGGGCCTCGAGCATCTCGGCCGTCGCCATCGAGCAGAGCCCGCCGCATTCCGTCAGGCCGTAGCCGACGTTGAAGTCGCCCCGGGCCTGGGGGAGCTTCTCGCGCAGAGTCCGCTGCAGATCCGGGGAGAAGGCCGAGCCGCCGCCGCCGGTCGAGCGGATCTGGCGGAACTTCGCGGGCTCGAACTCGGGATGCTCGATCAGGCGCCAGAGCTGGGTCGTGATGCCGCCCCAGCGCGTGACGCCCTCGGCGAGCGTCAGCTGCATGATCTTCTTCGGATCGAAGCGGCCCGTCGTCCAGACGAGCTTCATGCCCGTCGCGGGCGACATCAACGCCCCGGCCTGGAAGCCCGAAACGTGGAAGAGCGGGCTCGACATGATCGAGACGGCCGGCGCCGGGGGCTCGCTCGGCGGATGGGTCAGCGCCCGGGTCGCACCGTTCAGGAAGCTCAGCATCAGGAAGGCGATGAAGTTGCGATGGGAGATCATCGCGCCCTTCGGCCGACCGGTCGTCCCGCTCGTGAACATGATGGCGGCGAGATCGTCCTCGCCGATCGGATGCGAAGAGAGCGGCGCCGCGCGGTCGAAGTCGCGATAGGCGTCGAAGCCGTCTTCGAAGACGACGGTCTTGACGCCGGGATCGCCGCCCTCGAGGCGCGCGAGCCGGGCCCGATCCGCGAGGAGCAGGTCGGGCTCGGAGAGCTCGAGGCCGTAGCGGATCTCGTCGCCCTGCCACCAGCCGTTCATCGCGACGACCGTGCCGCCGAGGGTCAGGGTGGCCCAGGCGGTGAGCACCCACTCCGGGCTGTTCGCACCGAGGATCGCGACGCGACTGCCGGGGCCGATCCCGTGCTTCGCCTGCAGCGCCGCGGCGACGGAGGCGACGAGCCGCTCGTGCTCGCGGAAGCTCCAACGCGGCCCCGAGTCCCAGACCGCCATCTCGGCATCGCCGAATTGAAGCGATCGGGCCAGCAGATCTCGCAGCGAGCGGAAGCGATTCTTGAAGACCGGCAGGACGCTCCCGTTCACGTCCTCGTGGACGAGCTCGAAGGGACCACCGGGGCCGGTCAGGGTCGCGACGGCCTGCTCGAAGGGAATCGGGGGGCGGCTCATGGGCGGGGCTCTCTCCTTCTGCAGGACGCGGCGCCGGCCGGACGCGGCGTCCGCAGGACACGCCGTCTCGGACCGGTCCGTGGGAGCCCGATGCTCTGGCAAGCGGCGCCTTTTTGCAATGCGCGCCGCGCGGCTCCCGGCGCCTCAATCGAAGTCGAATGCCCGAGCCACCTCGCGCCAGTCCCGACACCGGACGAGCCGTTCGCGGACCCGCGCCGGGAGATGGCCCACCTCCCGATTCCAGGGCCGGTCCATCAGGGCGACCGGCAGCTCGAGCTCCTCGACCAGGCGCACGGCGGTCGACAAGCTGTCCTCGACCGCGAGCTCGAAGCCAAAGGCCGGCAGATCCTCGAAGCGGAGCGCCGGGAGCCCCGCGTCGTTCCAGCTCGGACGACCCCATTTGTCGAGGTGGTGGAGCGCGTCGTGGGGCATGCGATGGGTCGCGAGCCAGCGGCGGGAGGCGTGGGTCGTGATCGGCGGGCGACCGGTCACGAGGGTGATCGCGTGGCCGGCCTGCTTCCAGCGCTCGAGGACGGAGACGGCGCCTTCGTGGGGCGCGAACGATTCGATGACCTCGTCGCGATGGGCGACGTCCATGAAGCGGCGGATGCCCTCCTCGTCGAGGCCGAAGGGGCGCATGAGATCGAAGTCGCGGACGTGCTCGATATCGACGCGGCGTGCGTGCAGCTCGTCGAGCAGATCGACGAGGCGCTCGATCGTGGCGGAGAGCACGTCGTCGATGTCGACGTAGATCGCGCGCGGGCTCAAGTCGGATCCCCTTGCGGCGCACGCGCGCCGCCGGGCGCTCGGCCCTCTTCCTCGTTCGCTCTGCCGGGCTCGAACCGACCGAGCGCTGCGCCGAGCAGCTCCTCGATCGCCGCGAGCGGCGCCTTCGCCTTGTCGAGGGACTCGAGATACTCGGCCTCGGGCGACGAGTCGGCGACGATGCCGCCGCCGACGTGCAGATGGGCGCGCCCCGCCTGCCAGACGAGCGTGCGGATCACGACGGACAGGTCGAGGCCCCCGCGCAGATCGAGATAGCCGAGCGCCCCGGCGTAGACGCCGCGCCGAACGCTCTCGAGCGCCTCGAGCAGGGCGATCGCGGCGAGCTTCGGCGCCCCGGTCATCGAGCCCGGCGGAAAATTCGCGCGCACGAGATCGAAGGCGTCGCGCCCCGTCGCGAGCTCGCCGGTCACCGTCGAGACCATCTGGAAGACCGTCGCGTAGGCCTCGATCTGCATCAGCTCCGGGACCGCGATCGTCCCCGGCGCGCAGACTCGCCCGAGATCGTTGCGCACGAGGTCGACGATCATCAGGTTCTCCGCCCGATCCTTCTCGCTGGCGGCGAGCTCGAGCAAGAGCCGGCGGTCGGCGAGCTCGTCGTCGCCGCGGGGGCGCGTCCCCTTGATCGGGCGGCTCTCGACCCGACGCGAGCCGTCCATGCGCAGGAAGCGCTCGGGCGAGCTCGACAGGATCATCGCATCCGGCAGCGCGAGATAGGCGCCGAAGGGCGCCGGGTTGTTGCGCCGCAAGGCGCCGTAGAGCGCCCAGGGATCCGCGTCGACCGACACCGTCAGGCGTTGGCTGTAGTTCGCCTGGTAGACGTTGCCGGCCGCGATCTCCTCGAGGATCGCGTCGACGGCCTTCGCATACCCGCTCGCATCGACGGTCGACGCGATCCCGGCCCGGCCCGACGTCGCGGCCCCGTCGGTCGTCGCCCCCGATCGACGCGACGCCGAGCCGTCCGACACCGGCGCGCGCGCCGCCCCGGAGATCATCGCCTCGACCCGCGCCGCGAGCCGATCCACGCCGGCCCGGGACGAGACCAACGCCTCCTCCCGCGCCGACTCCCCGCGCGAGGAGCCGACGCTCCCGAAGCCGAGGCCGACCAGCCAGAGCTGCGCGCTCGCGTGATCGTAGGCGAGGACCTGATCGACGAAAGCGAGCGACAGATCGGGGAGCCCGAGATCGTCGCGGTTCTCGCAGCGCACCCGCGGCAGCGTCCAGGTCGCGAGCTCGTAGCCGAAATAGCCGACCGCCCCGCCGACGAAGGGCAGCTCGAGCCCGGCCGAGAGCCCGTCGACCTCGTGCCAGCGCGGATTGCCCGAGCCCGTCGCCGTGCGGGTCGAGTAGACGAGCGAGTCGGCGCGCGGGAGCAGCGAGCGCGCGGTATCGAAGGGATCCGCCTCGAGCTGATGGGAGCCGCGGGCGAGCCCCGGACGGACGGGGCGCAGGACGTCGATCTCGACCCGGCTGCCCCGGGCGCGCAGCCAGAGATAGGGATCGGCCCCGGCGAAGGAGAAGCGCCCGAGGCGCCCGTCGCAGAGCGCGCTGTCGAGCCACCAGAACCCGGGATCGCCATGCAATCCCTCGACGATCCGGAGCCATTCCACCGGCGTGGCCGGGCGATCGAGGGCGGCCAGGGCGATGCGCTCACCGGGCTTGAACATGGGCGTCTCCGAGGGCGCGGAGGCTAACGCACGCCCCGAAAGGCGTCACAGCCGCTACACTGCGCCGCGCCCCAGCCCCCCGCCAGCGAATCGAAAGAACGTGAAGCGCATCTGTTTCTATCATGCCGGCTGTCCCGATGGATTCGGCGCCGCCTGGGCCGTCCACCGCGCCTGGGGCGACGACGGCCGCTACGTCGCCCGGGGCCACGAAGACCGCGTGCGGCTGCCCGAGTGCGAGGACGCCCTCGTGACGTTCGTCGACATCGCCCCGGCCCGCGAGGAGCTCCGCCAGCTCGCCGAGGTCGCGGAGCAGGTCGTCGTCCTCGACCATCACGTGACCGCCCAGGAGCGTCTGCTGCGCGACGGCGCCTGGATCGCCGAGCTCGAGAGCGACGGCCACGAGCTGCGCTTCGATCTCGGGCATTCCGGGTCGGTGCTCGCCTGGCAGTATTTCCATCCGACGACGGCGGTGCCGCCGCTCCTGCAGTACGTCCAGGACCAGGATCTCTGGAGCTGGCGGCTGCCGGCGTCGGATGCGGTGAACGCCGCCCTCGCCTCCTATCCCCACGAATTCGAGGTCTGGGATCGGCTCGCGGCGCGGCCCGTCGAGGAGCTCGCCCGGGAAGGCGAGCCGATCCTGCGCGCGAACCGCATGGACGTCGAGCGCCATCTCGACCAGGCGCGCCCCGTCGCCCTCGGCACGAAGCGCATCGAGGCGGTCAACGCCTCGACCAATCGCAGCCAGATCGGCCATCGCTTAGCCGAGCGCGCGCGCTTCGGCACGCAATTCGGCCTCGTCTACCGGATCGAGGGCTCGGACGTCTTCGCGACGCTCTACTCGATCGGCGAGGTCGACATCGCGAAGATCGCCGTCGAGTACGGCGGCGGGGGCCACAAGAACGCAGCCGGCTTCCGCGTGCCCCTCACGCGCTGGCTCGAGGAGTTCGTGATTTGACGACCGCGCTCGACCGCTTTCGCCTCGACGGCCGCGTCGCCATCATCACCGGCGGCGGCAAGGGCATCGGCGCCGCCATCGCCCACGCGCTGGCCGACGCCGGCGCGGACTGCGTGCTCGTCGCGCGGACCGCCGCCGACGTCGAGGAAGTGGCGCAGGCGGTGCGCGGGCGCGGGCGGCGTGCGCTCGCGATCGCCGGCGACGTCAACGACCTCGCGCTGCTCGCGCAGGTCGTCGAGCGGACGGTGGCCGAGCTCGGCCGGATCGACCTCGTGATCAACAACGCCGGGGGCTCGCGCTCGAAGCCGCTGCTCCGGACGCGGGTCGACGAGCTCGAGCATTCGTTTCATTTCAACGTCTCGGTCCCGTTCGAACTCGTGCGGCTCGCCGCGCCCCACATGCTGGCGGTCGGCGGGGGCTCGGTCGTCAACATCTCGTCGGTCGCGGCGAAGAACGCGGTCCGCGGGAATCTGGCGCATGGGCTCACGAAGGCGGCGCTCAACGCGCTGACGCGGCTCATGGCGGCGGAGCTCGCGCCGAAGATCCGGGTCAACGCGGTCCTGCCCGGCGCGATCGAGACCGACGCGCTGCGGACCTGGCTCGGGGCGATGGACCCGTCGCTGCGCGAGACGATGATCCGGAACACGCCGATGCGGCGGAACGGCGAGGCCGACGACATCGCCGACGCCGTCCTCTACCTCTGCTCGCCGGCCTCGAGCTTTGTCACCGGCGAGCTCCTCAAGGTCGACGGGATGGCGAACGACGACACCCTCCCGCATCAGTTCCGGACCTCTAGCCCCGCCCTGCCAGGCCGGCATCCCCGTCCAGTCGTCGCTCGCGAGCGGTCCTTCGGCGCGCCGGACCTCGACCGGGATCGCCGTCAGCTGCGACATGCCGGAGATCGGCTCGACGGCCTCGGGCCCGCTCGAAGCCAGCACGTTCACGTTGACGCCCGTCGTCCGACTCGCGATCGAGAGGCCCTTCGCGCGCTGATGGCCCCAGCCGTGGGGCATCGCGACCGTCCCAGGCTGGAGATCCTCGAGCAGGCTCATCGGGATCCGGACGGCCCCCGCCGCCGAGACGACGTCGACGAGCTCCCCATGGCGCAGCCCCGCCGCCTTCGCGTCCTCGGGATGCATGTAGAGATGATTCGTCGAGCGGGCCCCCGCGACGAAGGACGGCTCGTTATGCGTCCAGGAGTTGTGGGTCTTGACGTGGCGGCGCGTGATCAGCTTGAGCCGGCCCGGCGCGCGACGCTCGCGCTCGAAGGCGCGCTCGAGGCGCTCGTGCGCCTGGGCGACGAGGGCGGGGGGTGCGAGCTCGATGCGGCCGCCCTTCTTCGCGACCTGCTTGCCGAGATAGGTCCCCGCCGATTGCGGCGCGAGCTTTCGGCCGTGGGGCTCGGCGAGCAGCGCGTCGAAGGAGCCGTTCCCCGTCGCGCGCAGGAGCAGACTCATCAATCCTTCGAGCGGCAGACGTGCGGGCATGCCCGGTCGGTCCGGTCCGTGGCGCCGCGCGGCGAGCTCGAGGGCCTTCTGCACGATCCGGGAGCCGAAGAGCGGCGCCTTGCAGGCGCGGGCGAGATCGAGGTAGAGGCTGGCTTCGTCGCGCTGCTCGCCGTCGGGCGCGACGACGGCCTCCGTCGCCTGCAGATACGGATGGGATTGCATCCCCATCAAGAGCGGGAACGCGAAGGGGAGATCCGGTCGCTCGAAGGGCGTCGTCGCCGGCAGCATGTAATGCGCGAGGCTGCCGGTCTCGTTCGGCAGGATGTCGATCGAGACGAGCAGCTCGAGCTTTTCGAAGGCTTTGCGCAGGCGCGGCGCGCCGGCCATCATCATGAGCGGATTGCCGCCCGTCACGAAGAGGGCCCGGAGCTGGCCCTTGCCCGGCGTCAGGATCTCGTCGGCCAGGATGCCGCCGGGATAGGCGTCGTTGACCGAGGCGAAGCCCCCGATGCGCGAGCGATCGTCGCGCAGCCCGAAGCCCGAGAGCGCCCCGAATTTGGCGAAGTCGAGGATCCCGCGGCCGAGGATCGTCCCGCCCTTGCGATCGAGGTTGCCCGAGACCGCGTTGATGACCTCCTGGATCCAGAAGGCGAGCGCCCCCTCGCCGCCCATGTTGACGCCGGTCGAGGAGTAGAGCGCCGCGCCCTTCGCCTCGCGGTAGGCGCGCACGATCTCGCGCAGGCGCTCGGCGGGGATCCGCGTGATCTCGGCAGTCCGCTCCGCGGGCCAGGCGCGCGCGAGCTCGCGGACGACCTCGAAGCCCCGGGTATGCGCGGCGACGAGCGCCTCGTCGACACCGCCGGTCGCGACGAGCTCGTCGAGGAAGGCGAGATAGAAGAAGACGTCGGTCCCGGGGCGGATGAAGACGTGCTCCCCCGCGACCTTCGCCGTCTCGGTCCGCCGCGGATCGACGACGAAGACGCGTCCGCCGCGCGCTTCGATCTCGCGCAGCTTCTTCCCGGGATTCGGGACCTGCAGAAAGCTCCACTTCGAGACGACCGGATTCGCGCCGACGATCACGAGGCACTCGACGTGGTCGAGATCCGGGAAGGGCTGCGTGAACGGGAAGCCGTAGACCTCGCGGGCGACGGCGAACTTGTTGCTGCAGTCCTGGGTCGAGGAGGCGTAGAGGCTCTTCGAGCCGACGCCGTTCATGAAGCCCTGGGCGAAGATCGGATGAAGCAGGCTGAAGCCGGCGGCGGTCCCGACGTAGAGACCGATCGAGTCGGGGCCGTGGTCGCGGCGCAGCTGTTGCACCTTCGCGCCGATCCCGGCGAGGGCCGAGGGCCAGTCGATGCGCGAGAACGAGCGCGCGCCGTTCGCGAGCGCGCCGCCCTTCATCGGATGGCGCAGGCGATCGGGCGACGAATAGAGGAGATGCTGCTTCAGCCCCTTCACGCAGGCGAAGCCGTCCGTCTCGACGTGCTCGATGTCGGGGCGGATGTCCTCGATCCCGCCCTCCGCCCCGAGGTCGATCTCGAGGCCGCAGAGCGACTCGCAGATCCGACAGAAGGTGTGGCGCGTCTCCGTCACGAACGATTCTCCCCCGCCGCGCGCCCGCTCCGCGGTCGTCGGCCCGGGAGGCGGCGGCGCGCCGCGAGCATACCGGGCAGAGACCGGCCCGACGGGGCCGATTCGACCGGATGGGCCCTTCGGACAGTCGATCGGGAGGCCGGGCGAGCCGAACGCGCGTGCTAGTGTGGGAAGGAATGCCCCACAAACGACTTCGACGCAGCCCCGAGAACGCGCGCGCCGAGATCATCGCCGCCGCCGAATCCGCCCTGCGCGACCTCGACTTCCATTCCCTGACGGTCGAGACGCTGATGGAGCGCACGGGCATGACCCGCTCGCTCTTCTACCACTACTTCAAGAGCCTCGACGAGATCGTGATCGCCCTCTTCGAACGCGTCGAGGCCGAGGTCTCCGGCGCCGTCGATGGCTGGCTCGAGAAGGAGGACGAGGTCGATCCGCGCGCGAATACGATCGAGCATCTGACCCGCATGTACGAGGTCTGGCGCGAGCACGCGAACCTGATGCGCGCGATGGAGCAGGCCGCGGGGCGGAGCAAGGAAGCCTACGCCCGCTGGCAGCATCAGGTCGTCGAGTCCTACATCGACAAGACGGAGGCCTTCATCCGCCGCCAGATCGCCCTCGGCCGAAGCCAGGTCGAGGATCCCCGCGGTGTCGCCCAGGTCCTGATCCTGATGAACCTCGCCGTCGCGACGGACCAGATCAATCGGCCCGAGCCGGAGACGCCCGCCCGCCTCGGCACGATCGTCGGCCACGTCTGGAATGCGGCGGTCTATCAACCGGCGTAGGCTTGCGATCCCGAGGAGAGATTCCGATGCACCGGCTCGTCTACGACACGATCAACTACTCGCCCTACGTGCTCGAGTCGCCGCCGCCCCTCGTCGGCCAGATCGACGCGGCGGCCCAGGCCGGCTTCCAGGGCATCGGCCTCGACGTCTGGTCGATCGATCGCCACCGCGAGCGGGGCGGCTCGCTCGCCGAGCTGCGCCAGGCCCTCGATCGCCACGCCCTGCCCTGCACCGAGCTCCAGGCCTTCGTGTTCACCGACGACGCCGCCGAGTCGAAGCGCAACGCCGAGAACATCGCGGCGATCGCCGAGGTCCTCCGACCCGAGATCATCATGTCGGGGACCCACGTCCCGGTCGACGATGCCGTCGTCGCGAACCTCGCGCGCCACGCCCCGCTCGTGACGCGGACGGGGGCGAAGCTCGCGATCGAGTTCCTGCCGATGATGCCGATCAACACGATCGCGAAGACCCGCGACCTGATCGCCCGGGCGGGCCTCTCCCCCGACGTCGCGGGCATCTGTCTCGACGTCTGGCATTTCTCGCATGGCCCCGACGACTGGCCCGACCTCGAAGCGCTGCCCCTCGCCGAGCTCGCCTACGTGCAGTTCTCGGACCATCCCCCGCTCGCGAGCAACGACCTGAATACCGAGACCCTCCAGCGCCGGGTCCTCCCCGGCGAAGGCGTCCTCGAGCTCGATCGCTTCGTCGCGGCCGTCGCGAGGAAGGGCTATGTCGGCCCCGTCGCCGCCGAGCTCCTCTCGGCCGAGCTGCGCAAGCTCACGCCCGCGGAGTCGGCGCGGCGGATCTACACCGCGACCGCGCGCTACTGGCGCCCGCAATCGGTCGATTAGGCGCCGACGCCGAGACACCCCCTCGATCGGAACCTAGGTTCCGTCCAGCGCGACGCCCCGCCCGATCCGGGCCGGCCCGAGAAGCCCGCCGCGCCCGAGGCCCCGCGTGCAGTCCATTCCGAGACGTCCCGCCCTCTTCGACACGATGACCGAGCTGCCCCGCGCCGGACTCGAGGCGACCCGGCTCGCCCTCTCGCTCCCGAGCCTCTACCGGGGCATGCCGCGGGGCGACGGCCATCCCGTGCTCGTGCTCCCCGCCTACGGGACCGGCGACCTCGGGCTCTGGCCGCTGCGGCGATTCCTCGAAGGGCTCGGCTATGTCGCGCTCGAGTCGGCGCTCGGCACGAATCTCGATCGCGGCGAGCTGCGGATCCGGCGCGTCGAAGATGCGGCGCGCTTCCGGCGCGTGCAGAGCGAGCGGGTCGTCCGGCGCGCTCGCGAGATCTGCGAGCAGACGGGAGAGAAGCCGAGCCTCGTCGGCTGGAGCATGGGCGGGCTCTTCGCCTTCGACGCGGCGCGGCTCGCGCCCGATGCCGTACGGCGCGCCGTCACCCTGGGCTCGCCCTTCGGTGATCCGCGCGGGACCTCGATGTGGGACGTCATGCGCCGCATCAGCGGGAGCCGGGTCCCGCCCGAAGAGCAGGACTTCGAGACCTGGCTCCGCCCGGTCGCCAGCGACGACGCGAGCCCGGCCGCGCCCGTCACCATCCTCTACAGCGAGCGGGACGGCATCGTCGGGGAAGACGCGGCCCGCATCGACGAGAAGGCGGCCCGCTCCGCCGCGACCCACGACCTGCTAGGCGTCCGCTACGAGCGGATCGCGTCGAGCCATCTCGGCTTCGCCGTCAACCGCGAGGCCTATCGGGCCATCGCCTGGGCGCTCGCGGCCGAGCCGAGGCCCGAGCCCGCCGCGAGTCCGGCCAGCCCCCGCGACCCGGGACCCGAACGAGACGATTGACTGAGCGGGCCTTCGGGGGGCACACTCGGGGTCCCGCCTCCGAAGGAGACCCCGTGCGCCCCCCGTCGATCCCCCTGCCTGCTCCTGCTCCTGCTCTCCCTCTCGACCTCCGCCCACGCGGGCGACGGCGCGCTCGAGATCAACGCGACCTGCGCCGTCCAGACCGGCTGCTTTGCCGGCGATACGCCGGGCTACCCGGTCACCCTCTCGCAGCCCGGGAGCTATCGCCTCACGAGCAATCTCGCCCAGACCCTCGCTTCGACCTCCGTGATCCGTGTGGACGTCAACGATGTCTCGATCGACCTCGGCGGCTTCGTGATCTCGGGCCCCTTCAGCTGCCCGGGCAATCCCGCGAGCTGTGTTGCAGCGGGGCTTGGCTACGCCATCGACGCCAACACCGTGGCCGGGACGAGCGTCGCGAACGGCTCGGTACGCGGGACCGCGCGGGGGATCTCAATCGGAGACCATTGCGCAGTCCACGACGTGCGCGTCGTCGAGACGACGAATCAAGGGATCTTTGCGGGGACCGGCTGCTCGCTCTCCCGAATCGTCGCCGCCCGCAACGGAAGCGACGGCATCCAGGTCGGACAGGGCAGCATTACCGACAGCGCCGCGCACGACAACGAAGGCGCAGGCTTCCGATTCGGGTCGAACGGAACGATCACGGGCAGCTCGGCCCGCCGAAACGGTACGAGCGGCATCAGCGGCAACGCAGGCACTTCGGTCAGCGATTGCGTCGCGTCCGACAACCTGGGAAGCGGAGTCTCGCTGAACGCCGGGAGCGTCGTCACCTCCTCCGCCAGCTACAGCAACACGGGAACCGGGATCACGCTGGGCGCCGGCGGCGTCATCACCGACTCCTCGAGCTACAACAACGGGGGAGCCGGGATCAGCGCTGCCGTCTCGACCAGCGTCAGCAACAGCTCCGTCTCCTTCAACAGCGACCGGGGCATCGTGCTCGGCGCTGGATCCCAGGTCATCGGCAATTCCATCCGCGGCAACACAGGACTCGGCCTCCAGTTCGGCGACGGCTCGGGCTACCGCGAAAACGTGCTGACCGGAAACAACGGCGGACTCGAAGCGCAGGTCGCCGCCTCTGTCCCCGCCACCGACACGATCTTCAACCTCGGCTCGAACGTCTGCGGAACCGACACGATCTGTCCCTGAAAGGATTTCCCATGAACGCGCCCGACCGCTCCCGCCCCGTCCCCCATGGCAAGCTCGCCATCTTCACCGCCGCCGACGCCCCGACTCTCGGCGAGGCCGGCATGATGGACGACATGTCGTTCACGGAGGCCGGCGCCGACGCGACCCCGATCAACCCCGACGAGATCGCAAAGTTCCAGGAGAGCGCGCGCCTGACCGTCCCCTTCCGTCAGGAGGGGCCGGCGGGCATCTCGCTCGTCGAGATCCATTTCGCGCCGGGCTACCTGCTCCCGCGCCACAGCCATTCCTCGGACTGCCTCTACTACATCGTCGAAGGCGGCATCGTCATGGGGAAGCGCGAGCTCGGACCGGGCGACGGCTTCTTCCTGCCGGCGGAGCAGCCCTACGCCTATCATGCCGGTCCGAAGGGCGTCAAGCTGCTCGAGTTCCGGACCCGGACGGCCTTCGACATGAAGGTCTACGAGAAGGACATGGCGCGGTTCCGGGCGAAGGCGATGGCGTCGATGGCGTCGGGCGGGACGGCTGAAGTCGAGTCCTAGTCGGATCCCGGCGGTCGTGCGGCCCACTGCTCGGGCGTCCACGTCTGCATGCTGAGCGCGTGGATCTCCTTGCCCATCCAGGGGCCCATCGCCGCGTAGACGAGCTGCTGCGCCTTGACCCGCGAGAGCCCCGCGAACTTCTCCGAGACGATCAAGGCCCGGAAATGCCCGCCCCCGCTCTTCGCCCCGGCGTGGCCGGCATGGAGATGGGACTCGTCGACGACCTCGACGTAGGCGGCGGCGAGCGCGTCGCGCAGCTTCGCCTCGATTCGCTCTCGCATGTTCTCGACCTCACGGCGCGGAGCGCCCATCATCGCGCGGTCGCGAGCCTTCCGCCCGCGCATCCCGCCGGCGCCCCCCGCTCGGGTCCGCGATGCGCGCTCGAGGCGTCCCGGAAGTACGCTCGAAGCTCCGGCCCGTCTCAGTCCTTGGGCAGCCCGAGGATCCGCTCCGCGATGATGTTCTTCTGGATGTTCGGCGTCCCGCCGCCGATCACGACGTCGGGCCAGCCGAGCGCGAATCGCGCCCAACGCCCCTCGTCGACCGCCGGCGCCTCGCTCCCGGTCAGCGTCCCCGCCGATCCGAGGATCTCGAGGGCGAGCTCGCCGAGCCCGATCTCGAGCGCCGCGCGATGGAGCTTGTTGATCGAGGTCTCGGCGCCGAGCGGCTCGCCCCGGAGCTGCTTCGTCAGGAAGCGCATCCCGTTGAGCCGCATCGCCTCGATCTTCGCCTCGGCCTGGGCGATCCGCCGGCGGATCCCCGGATCCTCGCTCATGCGCCGCCCGCCCCGGACCGTCTCGCGCGCGAGCGCCTTGACCTCGTCGATCTTGCGAACGAGCCCATGGACCTCGGCGATGCTCGAGCGCTCGGAGGCGAGGGCCGAGATCGTGACCTGCCAGCCCTGGCCTTCGTCGCCGAGCCGGTTCTCGACCGGAATCCGGACCCCGTCGAAGAAGACCTCCGCGAAGTGCGCGCTCCCCGTCATGTTCCGGATGGGGCGCACCGTGATCCCCGGCGTCTCCATGTCGACGAGCAGACAGGTAATGCCCGAATGCTTCGAGGCCGCCCCCCGCTTCGCCCCGTCCGTCGCCGCGCCGCCCGACGGCGACCCGCTCTCAGCGCCCTCGCCCGCCCGCGCGGTCCGGACGAGCAGGATCATCTTCTTCGCCCACATCGCGAGCGAGGTCCAGATCTTCTGCCCCGTCACGACGTAGTCGTCGCCCTCGCGGACCGCGCGGCATTTCAAGCTCGCGAGATCCGACCCCGAATCCGGCTCGGAATAGCCCGTACACCATTGGTACTTCCCGTCGAGGATGTCCGGGATGTACTTCTGCTTCTGGGCCTCGGTCCCGTACTGGATGATCGAAGGCCCGACCCAGGCGAGCCCCATCATGCAGGTCCCGAGCGGCGGCGCTTTGCGCTTCGCCATCTCGTCCTTCAGGATGACCTGCTCCATGATCGAGCCGCCCCCGCCCCCGACCTCCCGCGGCCAGGAGAACCCGACCCAGCGCTTCGCGCGGACCTTCTTCGTCCACTCCGCGAGGAACGCGGGCGACTCCGCCGCCCCCTCGCGCAGGTTCTCGTCGAGGAAGGCCCGGACCTCGTCCCGAAACGCGCGCTCGCTCTCCGTCAGCTCGAAGTCCATCGCTCAGAGACCTCCCAGACGGGCCGCGCGCTCGTAGTGGTAGTCCGCGTCGCCGAAGATCGGCCGGAACCATTTCGAGCGCTTCAGATAGAGCTGGATGTCGTACTCCCACGTATAGCCGACGCCGCCATGAAGCTGGACGCCGAGGATCCCCGCCTGGGCGAAGGCGTCCGAGGCGTAGGCCTTCGCGCGGGAGACCGCGAGCTTCGCATCGGGCGCGTCGTGGTCGATCGCCCAGATCGCGTAGTAGGCGAGCGAGCGGAAGGACTCGAGGTCGACGTAGATCTCGGCGAGGGGATGCTTCACGCCCTGGAAATGGCCGATCGGATGGCCGAACTGGATGCGGTCCTTGGCGAAGCGGGTCGTCAGCTCGAGAGCGGCCTCGACCGATCCGACCGCTTCGGCGGTCACGAGGGCCGCGCCGAGGTCGAGGATCCATTCGACGGCGGACCAGCCGAGCCGCGTCTCGCCGAGCAGATGGTCCAGGGGAATCCGAACGTCCGAGAGCGTGACCGTTCCCATCGGCTTGGTCAGATCCATGCCCGCGAGGGGCGAGACCGAAACCCCCGGCGCCTCCCGATCGACGAACACGAGCGCGATCTCGTCGAGCGATGAGTCCCCTCGATCCCCGTTCCCCGCCGAGGCCGAACGCCCCGCCCGCTCATCGACCATCCGAACCGGAATGACGAACAAGCCCGCTCCGACCGCGTCCGGAACGAATCGCTTCTCCCCCGACAGGACGATCGCGTTCCCCTCGACCCGGCCGGTCGTCCCGACGCCCGCCGGCGACAGCGAATCCCCGGCCTCGAGCATCGCGAAGGTCCCGATTCGCGAACCGTCGGCGAGCCCGGGCAGCCAGCTCTGTCGCTGGCTCGAAGTCCCGAACCGCTCGATCGCCCGGGCCGCCAGGATCGTCGAGATCAAGGGCGAGGGCAGCAGCGTCCGGCCCGTCTCCTCGAGGACGACGATCAGCGTCTCGAGATCGAGCCCGGCCCCGCCATGGGCCTCCGACAAACACAGGCCGGGCCACCCGAGGGACACGATCCGGTTCCACAGAGTTGCATCAGAACCGCCGAAGGTCGGCGAATCGACCACCTCGCGGACGGTACGGAGGGGATATGATGATTCGAGGAACTTGTGGACCTCCTCGCCGAGGAAGCGTTGGTCGTCTGTGAAGCCGAAGTTCATAAACCCGATCCTTACGCCGGTTCGTAAAACCGTCCGAGCAAGCAACTAACCGCCACCCCCAAGCCCCTAGCCTCCACCTCGACCCGTCTACCGAAATCGAAATTGAGCCAATCGCCTCAAGGATCCTCACGTGCGTGAACTCCACTTCGCCGAATTCCGGATCGACCTCGAACAGATGAACCTGTCTCGAGAAGAAGTCCGAATCCCGATCGGTCGCAAGACACTCGATGTCCTGCTCCTCCTGATCGAAAACCGGAACCGAATCGTCTCGCGCGACGTGCTCCATCGATACATTTGGAAATCGGAGCGGATCAGTCAATCTACGATCCCGATGTGCATCTCGGAGATCCGCAAGGCGCTCGGTGACGATGCTCGAGCCCCCCGATTCGTGGCCTCGATGAAGGGGCGAGGATACCGATTCTTGAGCGAAATCAAGCTCCGTACCGATGCCGAACGCAGCACGTCAGCTCATACCGATTTCCCATTCGTCGGACGCAAGACTCTGCTCTCAGCTCTTCAAGAACTCGTAAGGCAGACACGGGCCGACCTCCAAGGAAGAACGATTAGCATCGTCGGCGAGCCGGGCGTCGGGAAATCGCGGCTCCTCAAAGAGTTCCTGAGCCACTCCGCGCAGAACTTCGACTACATCATTGCACGTTGCAACTCTAGTCATCAAAACGTCGCCTACTCAATCTGGACGAATGCGCTTCGGATTGCACTCGAAAGATACTCCGAAAACGTCCAGCTTCGGCATAACGCACAACTAATTGGATCAATTCTTCCAGAAATCCAAGTCGACCCCGAAACAGCCAGCCCCGCAACTAAAATTGATCGGTCGAACTTCTTCCACTACTGGTCAAACGCATTCCGCGCATTGGCTCGCCAGAGGCCTCTGGCAATTGCCCTCGAAGACTTTCACCTTGCAGACGATGACTCAGTCCTCCTCTTTGAACGACTGATCGTCGAACTTGCATCATCGCCGATCCTATTCATCACAATTGCTCGACCATCCCTCGCCACGCGCCGATTCTTAAACCCTAGACAATCGACCCGAACATCGATCCATCAAACTTATATTAACCTCGCGCCCTTTACCCTCGATGAAATCGAGTCTTTGATCGACCCATACGAGAGGAGCCGCGAGAATCTCGTTCAAGAGATATTCCGGCAAACGGCAGGAAACGCGTTCTACGTCACACACCTTCTCAGAATGCGCCGTACACAGTCGCCCAACTCGCCACCCTATCCTTGGACCAAGATGGCGGCGGCAGACGCCTCCGAGATCGTTTCCATGCAACTCGGAGACCTACCGCCCGCGACCCAGACTGCCCTATTGATGGCCTCCGTCATCGGCCAGGCGTTTCCCGCATCGATCGTTGCAAGTGCACTCGAAATTTCCACTCCCGAGCTTCTCGAAGATCTCGAACCAGCCCGTGGGGCCTGCGTAATCCAGAGTGACGGATCCGATTTCGCCTTCAGCCACTCAATCCTTCGAGACTCCCTCTACCGCTCGCTCCCGCCAAGAACGAGAATCGAGCACCACGATCGAATCGTGCGCGCTCTGCAGCGCTCATTCCAGACGAGACCCTCGAGCGCATCGACACTCTTCTTCCACCTTTGCCAGGCATTTCCGCTGGCCTCAGCCGAAGAGCTCCGAGCAGAAGCCCTGAACGCAGGCGCCGATGCCATATCGCGTCTCGCGTTTAAGGATGCGCTTCGAATACTCGATGCCTCCATCGCGATCCTCGCTCGCGAGCCGATCTCCGATCCCGACGCGCACTTGGAAATACTCATCAGTCGAGCGAGCGCACTCTATTTCTCTGGCGATATGGAGCGCGCGAGAACATCGCTTCTCGAGGCGGCAAACTGGACGCGCGCAATCAATTCGCCCACACTACTCGCGAAATGCGGTCTCGCGATGGCGCCAGGATTCCTATCAATCGAGCTAGGCGCCTACGACTCCGACCAAGAGATGCTTCTCCGCGAGGCCCTCGAGAAGCTACCGGCAGACGCCTATGGCCTACGCGCGAAGGTCTTCGCTCGCCTGTCACAGATTTGCAGATGGAGGTGGTCTGAACCGAACGAGCCCAGCGCTCTCGCGGCAGAGGCCCACGATCTTGCTTTGGCATCCGGCGATTCAGATGCTCTCGTGGCCGCGTTGGCCGCGCGAGCTGACGCTGCTCAAGGCCCTGATCGCGGAGATGAGCGCATCAGATATCTACTGTCGCTGCAGGAAGCCACGCTCGCACGCTCCGACACTCATTCATTCATGCTTCAACAAACCCGGCTGATCTCCACCCTCCTCGAGAGGGGTGAGTTCAAAAGCTTACGCCTAGAAAACGATCGGTATCGACAGCTCGCAGATAAGATTGGGTTGCCTCAGTATCGGTGGTTTCCACTTGCGGTCGAATCGATGCTGGCGTGCCTGGCTGGCGACCTAGATGAAGCCGAGCGCATCACTCATCATTATCGAGATTTGGCAGGCGATTTCCCCGACCCGAATCTAGTTCAGACATATGCATGTCAAGCGGTGCTTCGCGGGATCGAGCGAGGTTCTTCCGCGGAAATTCTCACACTGACAGAATCGTTCGCACGAGAGAACAGAGCCGTCCTGAGTTGGGCGGCAGCTGTCGCATGGATTCAATGGGATTGCGGCCTCGAAGACGCAGCTAAAGAATCGCTTAGGCAGTTTACGAGATCCGATATTGAGCGACTGCTACGAGAGCCGGGAGGCACGATTGGCCTCGCCGCACTCGCAGAGGTTTGCGCCTATCTAGGCGACAGATCACGAAGTCGTCTTCTTTTCGATCTCATATCACCCGTTAGTTACACCTTCGCAAGTGCCGGATACGGCGTAGTCTACTTCGGTTCAATGGCACGATATTCCGGACTACTCGCGATAGCGCTGCGTGATCACTCCAGTGCAACCCGTCTACTATCGCTTGCCGTAGAGCAAGAACAGGCAGCTGGGTCCAGAAGTTGGCAAGTCTATGCGATTCTGGACTCACTTCGCGCAGACAAATTGTCACTTTCTCTTTCAGCTGAGACTCTCCAACGAGAGCGGAATCGCCTTCGCGGCCTACTTACTCCCCACCTTCAAAGGGCACGTCGCTTTCTGGCAGATTTCGACACCCACTAGTGTCGACTCAGGATGGATTTTCTAACGATTCTGGGACTAAGATTTTTTTTGACATCACGCAGGCAAAAACACGACGCTTCGAAGACGCTGTAAATTTCAATCGCCGAACTGAATCAATCTCACTATATCGACGATTTTTCCGTTCAACATGAAGATTGCTTGCTGATCCGGGAGTGTCTCTGCAAGTTGATCGAGAACGTCGTCGCCTTCCCCACCGCCGTCTGAACCTCGAGCCGTCCCCCGTGAGACTCCACGATCCCCCGACACATCGACAGCCCGAGCCCAGACCCCTGCCCCGGCGCCTTGGTCGTGAAGAACGGCTCGAAGATCCTCCCGAGCACATCCTCAGGAATTCCCGGCCCATTATCCGAAACCCGAACCTCGACCGTGTCCCCCTCGGCAACGAGCTGGACCCCGATCCGCGGCCGCTCGTCCCTCCCCTCGCGCGACGATCCCTGGATCGCCTGATGGGCATTCCTTAACAAATTGAGCACGACCTGGTTGAGCGCGCCCAGATCCCCATCGACGAACACGCCTTCCGTCGGCCCCTCCCGGACCAATTCGATCCCGTCCGCCCCGATCTCCCGGGAGACCAACCGGATCGTCGAGTCGATCCCCGCCGCGAGATCCAACCTTTCGTGGTCCCGAGGCTCCCGCGGCATGGCGTAGTCGCGCAGATCCCCGACCAGCTTCTTCGTTCGTTCGAGACCATCCGAGACGATCCGGACGATGTCCTCGATCGAGCGCACGACCTCGGGCATGTCGAGCTCGTCGAGATGGGTCCGGAGGGCCTGGACGTCGGCGTAGAGCTTTTCGCGATCCGCGACGTCGAGCGCATCGAAGCGCTCGGCGACCTCCTGGAGCTCGCCCGTGATCGACTTGAGCGCGCGCGCCGCGTTCAAGGCGTAGTTGACGGGATTGTTGACTTCATGAGCGATGCCGGCGGCGAGCTCGCCGACGGCCGCCAGGCGTTCGGACTGGACGAGCTGGGCCTGGGTTCGGCTCAAGCGATCGAGCGCGCCTTCGAGCTCCGTGTTGCGTTGCGCGACCTCGCGCTGGGCCTCGCGGAGTCGGACGAGGGCGCGCGCTCGGGCCATGACTTCCCGGGGATGGAAGGGCTTGGTGACGTAGTCGTCGGCGCCGAGCTCGAGGCCTCGGACCTTCATCTCCCCTTCCGCCTTCGAGGAGACGATCATGACGGGGATGTCCCGGAGGCCTTCGGTCGTCTTGATCCGCTCGCAGAGCTCGGTTCCGCTCAGCCCGGGCATCATCAGGTCGGTCACGACGAGGGCCGGCGGATTCGCCTGGACGCGCTCGAGGGCCTCGAGTCCGTTCTTCGCGGTCTCGACCTCGAACTCCTTCTCGAGCACGAAGCGGAGCAGCTCGCGCATGTCGCGATTGTCGTCGGTGACGAGAACGCGGGGGCGCCTTCGAACGGAGGGATCGGCGATCTTCTCGGGCTGATCGGTCCGTCGTTCGTTCTGGTCCTCCCAGCGATCGACGCTGACGCCGATCTCGACGAATCGATCGACCTTGATGAGCGAGGCGCGTCGGCCCTCGTCCGTCCCTTCCGGAGCGTCGACCCGCGTCGCGTCGACGGCGTCGTCGGCCGACGGGGCAAGGGCGAGCTCGGCGGCATTCGCCTCGTCGGGCTCGGCCTCGGGGAAGAAGACGTGCATCGTCGAGCCGTGGCCGAGGCCCTCGCTGGTCGCCCAGATCCGGCCCTGATGGAGCTGGACGAGCTCGCTCACGAGGGAGAGGCCGATGCCGGTTCCCTCATGCTTGCGGGTCGCCGACGAGTCGACCTGGGAGAAGCGGTCGAAGATCCGCAGGAGCTGGTCCGCCTCGAGGCCGATGCCGGAGTCGGCGACGGCGATCTGGATGCCGCCCTCGACGTTCTCGCAGGAGATCGTGATCGAGCCGCCGGGGTTCGTGAACTTCATCGCGTTGCCGACGAGGTTGATGAGGATCTTGTCGAGGGCGTCGCGGTCGGCGACGACGGAGACCGCGGGGTCGACCTCGGGGCGGCGCTCGACGCGCAGGCCCTTCTTCTGGGCGAGCGCCTGGGTTCCCCGGACGAGCTCGTCGATGAACGGGACGAGGGCGATCGGCTGGCGGACGAGGTTGAACTTCTTGTCTTCGAGCTTCGCGAGATCGAGCAGGTCGTTGATCAGCTTGAGCAGGCGCTGCCCGTTCGCGGCCATGACGCCGAGCATGTCCCTCGCCTGATCCGAGATCTGGCCATACTCGCCGGCGCGCAGGCTGTCGAGCGGGGCGATCATGAGGGTCAGCGGCGTCCGCAGCTCGTGATGGACGTTCGCCGAGAACCGATTCTTCGCGTCGTCGAGCTTCGCGAGCTGATCGCGGGCGGCAGCGATCTCCTCCCGGCGTTGGTAGTCGCGGAAGCGGAGGCGCTCGAGGAGCGCGCAGCTGAAGACGCATTCGAGCGCGGCGGCGCCCGGGAAGAAGAGATTGACGAAGTATTCCTGGGTCCCGAGCTCGCCGAATCCGGCGAGGGGAAGGCCCGCGAAGCACGCGAAGAGGAAGCCGACGACGAGGCCCGCCTGCATCGACGTCATGGGCAGCAGGACGGGGATCCCGAGGAAGAGCAGCATGAGCCCCGGGAAGTAGAGGCTCGAGACGCCGCCGGCGAACCCGATGATGACGATGAGATGGAGCCCGGCGTTCGCGACGGCGGCCAGCATGGTCGGAGCCGGCCACTTTTTCGCAAAAAAGAGGAAGACGAAGCCGAGGCTGAGGGCGTTCGAGAGCCGGCCGATCGCGAGGGGGACGAAGCTCTCGCCGTAGTACGAGTAGTCGAGGAGCAGGAACGGGAGATGCAGCCCGACGACGATCAGGATGCCCGCGCCGAGGGCCGGGACGATCTGGTGGTCCGAGACCTCGCGGCGATATTTCGCGTAGTCCGACCGGGGTTTGTCGTGGGGGATCGCCATCCCTCGGCACATCGCCCGGTTCGAGGGGGGTCTTGAGGCTCGGACGGGCTCCCGGTTCGGGCGTGCGACAGATCGATCCCGTGCGGCCGATCTATATAGCGGGTATACCCGTGGGGGATCCGGGAGATCAGTCGCGGACGGGGCGGACGGCGCTGACGAGGACCGCCTGGGGCGGGCTGCCGAAGGCTTCCCGATGCTCGAGCAGAACCAGGCCGGCCTCCCGCAGCATGGCCTCGAGCTCCTCGACGTCGTAGAAGCGGAAGCGGCCCTCTTCCTCGAGCCGGACGAGGGTCGCCGCGTCGTTCAGGAAGACCCGCTGGATCTGCTCGAAATGCTTCGCGGAATCCGGCCCGAAATGGGCGACGCGGCGATCGGGCGGCAGCTCGGCCAGGGCGTTGACGTAGATCCGCGAGATGTCCGCGTCCCGTCGCATGCTCGACAGGACGAGCCGCCCCCCCGGCCGGAGCACGCCGGCCACGGCGCGAAGCAGCTCCATCGGCCGCTCGAGGTAGCTCAGGAAGAGCGACGCGATGACGGCGTCGACGGATTCGGGCCGGATCGGGAGCCCGCGATCGAGCAGATCGAGATCGGCGGCGATGCGCAGGATCGACAATTCGTTCGGCCCCGTCGCGGCGACGCGATGGCGGCTTCGCGCGAGCGCGCCCGGGACGAGATCGATATGGGCGATCTGCAGTCGGAGCGCCTTGAAGTCCTCGGCGAGGCGGACGGAGAAGTCGCCGACGCCGCCGCCGAGATCGACGACGCGTTGACCCGATCGCAGGCCGAGCATCTCGATCTGGGTATTCATGAGCTCGCGGTATTCGCTCGTCGCGGACATCAGCTCGAAGCCGAACGAGCGGTCGCGCCCGAGCAGGTAGTCCGACCAGAACTCCCGGTTGTCGAGCTCGACCTTCGGGCGACGGGCCCGCTCCGCTCGCGTGCGCCGATCGATGTCGACGACGTCGGGCGGCGACGTCGCGAGCGCGCGACCGAGCGCCATCCGCTCGACCTCCTGGCTGATCAGCTGGAAGGTCTCGAGCGCCTCCCAGCTGCTCCGCATCTGGTGGCCCGACGGAATCTCGATCAGCCGGCGCTTCTCGCTCGGTCCGGCGGCCATGAGGTCGCGCACGCGATCGAGGTCCATCCACGAGTCGAATCGGCCGTGGATCCAGGTAATCGGGAGATCGATGCGCGCCATGTCCCGCTTCGCGTCTTCGAAGAAGACGAGCTCGTGCTCGAAGGCGTCGCGGCCGGTTCGGTCCATGTCGGCGACGACGCCGACGAGCTCGTGGCGGCCGAACTCGACGCCCATCGACTGGCCGAGGGCGAAGTCGACGCCGCCCGAGACCGTCCGCAGGCCCGACTGGAGATCGACCATGCCGACGACGCTGATCCAGCCGTCGATGTTCGAGCCCTGATCGAGGGCGATCGCGCGCCGCGCCTCGATCGCGCCCAGGCTGAACGCGACGACGATCGTCTTGCGCGGATTGAACGCCTTCTTCGCGAACTCGATGCTCGCCGAGATGTCCTCGACCGCCCGCGAGAACCGGAAGCCGAGATACTCGTCGCCGGGCTTGCGAAAGCGCTCGTCGACGTGCGATTCGCCGCGGCGGTTCGTGCCGTCGAAGCGCAGGACGACGATCGGCTCGCCCGCCCGCTCGAAGCTCGCGACGAGCGTCCGGGCGAGGGCGAGGAAGCTCTCCTTCGTTCGCCCCCACGCGGGCGGAACGACGACGACCGTCCCGCGATCGGGCGCGCCGGAGCGATCGACGAGCGCGCAGATCTCCTCGTCGGCGCGATTGCGATAGCTGACCTTCTCGATCTCCGTCTCGCGCTTCGGCGCCCGCATGCGCGAGCTGGGCAGCCGCGTCGCCATCGCGCCCGCCAACGCGACGCGCTTCCACGCGCGCTGCAGTCGTCCTTCGTCGAGGATCCGCTCCCGGCGCTCGACGGGGAACGGCTCGGCCGGCGCGACCGCGCTGACCTCGAGGCCTAATTGGAGCCAGTCCGCATTGCCCGGCTCGACCTCCCGCCTTCGAACCCGGGCGTAGAGATGCTGGGCCTGGCCGCGCGCATCGAGGAACTCGACCTGCGACTGGTCGCCCTCGGCGACCGCCGCGGTCCGGGGAACCCGGACGCCGAGCCCCTGGTAGGACCAGTCCCGGATGAAGCCCTCGACCGGTCGCATCCGATCGCTCGCGATCAGGACCCGCGGAGGCGCTTGTCCTTCCGGAATCCGCTGCCGCGGGAGATCCCGGCGCTCGGCTTCGTAGATGGCCGCCGGACTCTCGAGCCGAAGGCGGCCGCCCGGCTCCGAGGCGATCGGGGGCGACGCGAAGAAATAACGCGTGGAGCCGATGTCGAACTGGAAATAGATCTGGGGCCGGCCCTCGGCGGCGATGTTCGAGGTCTGGAGGGTCAGCGACTCCCCATTGACCGCGAGGACCCGTGCCGTTCTCGGCCGACTCTTGTGGTCGACGCCGTTGCGCAGCTCGACGCCCAGGCGCCTCGCCTCGTCGAGGAGGTCATGCACCTCCTGGGACGACCTCGTCGCGCCGCGATGGAGCTTCCGGAGCTTGTCGGACGCGAGAGTCTGAAGGGTCGCCACGGACGGGGGGTCTCCGGAGGCAGGAGCCCGACCCCTCTCGGAGGCCCGTCATCGGAGACAGGCGGGCAAGACCGGGGAAGATCGGGGAGAACTTGATTTCCTTGGCATACATTCCAGCGAAAATGCCCGAAAATCAATGGCCTCGACCGCAATCTCTCGATCTCGCTAGAGCCCCACCACCGCCAAAATCCCGACGATGCTCCCCACCAGGGCAACCCCGTAGAGCAGCATCCCGACGATCCCGTCCCGCTCGGCCCCGCCAAAGTCGACGTGGAGCGAGCGGACGTGGTGGGCGCCCTTCCAGAGCGGGAGCACGAGGAGCGCCGCCAGGACCAGCTTGCCGACCGGGATGACCCCGAAGAGCGAGGCCGTCGCGAGCGCGTAGGCACGGTCGTAGGACAGCGCCGAGGCATCGACCATCCCGAGCGGGATCAGCAGGCCGACGACCAGGATCCAGCCCGTCAGCAGCATGGTTCCGATCAGGATGCCCTGACCGAACATGAGCCAGATGAGCGGTTCGATTTTGAGAAGGAATGCGCGCATCAGAAGATCACTCCGGCGAGGATGGCGGTCATGATGGCGGTGATCCCGAGCCAGACGACGTAGAGCATCGCATGGATGACGGGGCCGGGCGGGGGCTTGATCGGGCCGATCGCCTTGGGCTGGGCCTTCGGGAAGAGGCTGAAGAATCGGACGGCGACGAAGACGACCGAGACCAGGCAGAGGACGTGGAACGCGATGTAGGCCGGATGGCGCAGTCGCGTCATGACGGCTTCCCAGGACTCCGGGCCCCTCGCCAGCGCCTGGACCATCCCGATCGCGAGGAACGAGATCAGGTAGTAGACGATGCCGGTCGCGTCGAAGAGCAGGTAGTTGCGGATCCGCGGCGCGCTCCACCAGGTCGAGGGCATCTGGGGCGGCGCGGTCCGGGTCCGGCCGGGCGTATGCGGGGCCATCGCGTGGGGGTGGGCCGGTCGGCTCATCTCAGGCACCTCCTCGGGGCAGCACGAGGTTCTTGGCCCAGTCGATCACGGCCCCGAACTTCGCCTGGTTGACGGCGGCCGCCGGGTCGACGTTCTTCGGGCAGACCTCGCTGCATTCGTTCGCGTACGAGCAGCTGAAGACCGTCCCCTCGCCGCGGAAGATCTCGTTGCGCTCGCCCTGGCCCTCGTCCCGGGAGTCCATGTTGTAGCGATGACCCAGGGCGATGGCTGCGGGCCCGAGGAACTCGGGCTCGTTGGCGACGACCGGACACGCGGCATAACAGAGCATGCAGTTGATGCACATGCTGAACTGCTTGAACGTGGCCAGCTGGTCTGCCGACTGCGAGTAGGTCCCCTTGACGGGATGGAGCGCAGCCCTGGCCGCAATGGGGTCGGCGGCCTTCTCCTTCGCGCGGATGATCCAGGGCTTCACGCTCTGGAACTTGTGCATGAAGCCGTCGAGGTCGACGACCAGATCCCGCACGATCGGGAAGTTCGCGAGCGGCTCGATGTCGACCCGGTCGCCGTAGTCGTTGATCGAGGTCTTGCAGGTCAGCTTCGGCTCGCCGTTCACCATCATGCCGCACGAGCCGCAGACGGCCATGCGGCACGACCAGCGATGGGCGACCGAGCCGTCGAGCTCGTCCTTGATGAAGTTGATCGCGTCGAGGACCTTCCAGTCGGGCTCGCACGGGACCTTGTACTCCTGCTTGCGCGGAGCCTGGTCCTTGTCGGGATCGAAGCGCGTGATGACGATCGTCTTGTCGGCCATCAGTATTTCCGTTCCTCCGGGATCCACTTGCCGAGCACGACGTCCTTCTTCCCGAGCCGCGGTCCGGCCGGGTCGTGATGGGTCATCGTGTGGTAGAGATAGTTCGAGTCGTCGCGGCCCTTGTAGTCCTTGCAGGTATGCGCGCCGCGCGACTCTTTGCGATGGGCGGCGGAGACGGCGATGGTCTCGGCGACCTCGACCATGTTCTGCAGCTCCATGGCCGTGATGAGCTCGGTATTGAAGACCTTGCTCGAGTCCTCGAGGCGCAGGTCGGCGACCCGGCCCCGGAGCTGCGCCGTCGCGATGACGCCCGTCTGCATCGAGGTCTGCTCGCGGTAGACGCCGCAGCAGGCCTCCATGACGTTGTTGAGCTCGCGCCGGATGGCCGAGATCTTCTCGCCGCCCTTCTTGCGACCGCGCAGGTTCGCCACGCGTCCGGCCTCTTCCTCGCACTGCGCCACGAGCGCCTTCTCGTTCGGCGCCGCCGAGTCCTTCGAGAAGCTCATCGCATGGCGCGCCGCCGCCGCCCCGAACACGAGACACTCGGTCAACGAGTTGCTGCCGAGGCGGTTCGCGCCGTTGATCGAGACGCAGGCCGTCTCGCCCGCGGCGTAGAGGCCCGGCAGGGTCGTCGCGCCGTGGATGTTCGTGTCGACACCGCCCATCATGTAATGGACGACCGGCCGGATCGGGATCGGCGTCGTGATCGGATCGACGCCGACGTAGGTCTTGGCCAGCTCGCGCACGAAGGGCAGCTTGGTATTGATGACCTCGGCCCCGAGATGGGTCAGGTCGAGATGGACGTAGGCCCCGTAGGCCCCCTCGAAGCCGCGGCCCGCCTCGATCTCCTGGACGATGGCCCGGGAGATCATGTCGCGCGGACCGAGCTCGGCCTTCTTCCCGACGCCGTAGTCGTAGTCGACGAGGAAGCGCTCGCCCTTGTTGTTCTTCAGGTAGCCACCCTCGCCGCGGGTCGCCTCGGTGATGAGGATGCCCGTGCCGGGAAGGCCCGTCGGATGGTACTGGACGAACTCCATGTCCTTGAGCGGGACACCGGCGCGATAGGCCAGCGCCATGCCGTCGGCGGTCTTGATCGTGCCGTTCGTCGTGAACGGGAAGATCTTGCCGCCGCCGCCGGTCGTCAGGATGACCGCGCGGCCGAGGATCGTGCAGTACTCGCCCGTCCGGATGTCGAGGGCCGCGACGCCGTTGCAGCGCCCGCCGTCGACGAGGAGCTTCGAGACGAAGTACTCGTCGTAGCGGACGATGTTCGGGAAGCGCATCGAGTGCTGGAAGAGCGCGTGGAGCATGTGGAAGCCGATCTTGTCGGCCGCATACCATGTCCGCTTGGTCGTCATGCCGCCGAAGGCGCGAGTCGCGACGGAGCCGTCTTCGTTGCGCGAGAACGGGCAGCCCCAGTTCTCGAGCAGCGCGAGCTCCTTCGGCGCCTGCTCGACGAAGTAGACGATGCAGTCCTGGTCGCCCAGGAAGTCCGAGCCCTTGACGGTGTCGAAGCCGTGGAGCTCGAGGTTGTCGTCCTCGCGCGCGACGGCCGCCGCGCCGCCTTCGGCCGAGACCGTATGGCTGCGCATCGGATAGACCTTCGACACGAGCGCGATCGAGGCGTTCGGATGGTTCTCGGCAGCCTCGATGGCCGCTCGCAGCCCCGCACCGCCCCCACCGACGATGACGATGTCATGTCGGAACACATTCATGGGTCAACCCCTCTTTACGATGCCCTGTTTCAACGAGCCCGGCTTCGTCGGCGCCGGCGCCGGCGCCCCGGTCGGCTCGCCGATCTGCTCGAAACTCGGCGCCCGAAGCGCCCGTTTTTCCGAGGAATCCGTCCGCGAGATCCGCACCGGCCGTCCGGCGCAAACGGGTTTTAACCGAAGTGTCTCGCGATGGAAAGATGATCCTCGGATCCACCATAGCCGCTTCAATGGGGGCCGGACGGCTCCTGCTGGGTCAGACAGTGGACCGCCCCGAGTCCCAGAACGAGGTTCTGTCCGGGAATGGGGACGATCGGGCGGTCCGGAATCGCCTTTTCGAGGATCGAGATCGCCTCGCGGTCTTCGTCCCGGTCGAAGACCGGCACGAGCACCGCCGCGTTGGCGAAGTAGAAGTTCGCGTAGCTCGCGGGCAACCGGCCGTCGGGGCCGGGCACGACGCCGGGGGTCGGCAGCTCGATGACCTCGAGGCGTCGGCCCCGGGCATCGAGCATTCCCTCGAGGCGCTCCCGATTCTCTCTCAGGACCCGGTAGTTGGAGTCGCTCGGATTGCGCTCGACGATGGTCACGACGCGGCCCTCCGCCACGAAGCGGGTCAGGTCGTCGACGTGGCCGTCGGTGTCGTCGCCCTCGATCCCGTCGCCGAGCCAGAGGACCTTCTCGGCCCCGAACGCCTCGCCGAGGACGCGCTCGAGGGCCCCGCGCGAGCGGTCGTGTCCCGGCCGATCCCGGTTCGGGTTCAGCAGGCAGGACTCGGTCGTCAGGATCGTCCCCGCCCCATCGCCATCGATGCCGCCCGCCTCGAGCACGAGGTCGAAGGCGATCCGGGGAACCCCGGCGATCCGGGCCATCTGCTCGGCGACCCGTTCATCGAGATTCCACGGCGGATACTTCCCGCCCCAGGCGTCGTACAGGAAGTCGAGGGCCGCCCGGCGCGCACCGCCCTCCGCCTGCTCGAAGACGAAGATCGCGCCGTGGTCCCGGACCCAGGCGTCGTTGGTCGCGACGTCGTGCAGACGGATGCGGGAGAAGTCGCGGATCCCGGCGCCGCGGAGCTTCTCGTGGACATGGTCGGCGAGGGCTGCGCCGCCGACGTTGATCTCGACGTCCTCCCCCGGCGCGATCTGGCGCACCATCTCGCAGAACGCGTCCTCGACCCGCGCGAGATGGGTCGGCCAGGTCTCGCGGTTGTGGGGCCAGGAGAGCCAGGTCGCGCGGTGGGGCTCCCACTCGGCCGGCCAGCGCCGCTTCGGCGTCGTCGTCACGCGCGCCCTCGCCCGCGTTCGGCCCGGCCGCTCGTCGGGCCGCTGGCCTGGCCGCCGCTGTGGTCGCTGAAGCGATCCGAGAGTCCTTGATAGGCGTCGATGCGCCGGTCGCGCAGAAAGGGCCAGTCGCGCCGCACGCGCTCGACCGCGCCGCGATCGCATTCGACGACGAGCACCGCCTCGGCGTCGTCGGGGGCGACGGCGAGCATGCGGCCCATCGGATCCGCGACGAAGGAGCTGCCCCAGAAGCGGATGCCCGAGCCGCTCGCGCCCTCGAGCTGCTCGTGGCCGACGCGATTCACGCCGACGACGAAGAGCCCGTTCGCGATCGCATGCGCGCGCTGGATGGTATGCCACGCGTCGCGCTGGGCCGCGTCGACCCCCGCGCCCTCCTCGAATTGCCAGCCGATCGCCGTCGGATAGAAGAGCATGTCCGCGCCGAGCAGCGCCGTCGCGCGCGCCGCCTCCGGAAACCACTGGTCCCAGCAGACGAGCACGCCGAGGCGACCCGCCGCCGTGTCGTGGACCTGGAAGCCGAGATCGCCCGGCGTGAAGTAGAACTTCTCGTAGTAGAGCGGGTCGTCGGGGATGTGCATCTTGCGATAGCGGCCGACGAGCTCGCCCTGCTCGTCGAGGACGACGGCGGTGTTGTGGTAGAGGCCGGCGGCGCGCCGCTCGAAGAGCGAGACGACGAGCGAGACGCGCAGGTCGGCGGCCTGCTTCGCGAGCGCCTCGGTCGTCGGGCCGGGGATCGACTCGGCCCAGTCGAAGCGGCGGGTGTCCTCGCTCTGGCAGAGGTAGTAGGTCCGGAAGAGCTCGGGCAGGCAGACGACCTGCGCCCCGCGCCGCGCCGCATCGGCGATGCCGTCCATCGCCCGGGCGAGATTGCGCGCGGGATCCGCCTCGCACCGCATCTGGACGAGGCCCACATGGAGGGATCCGGCCGCCTGTCGCGAGTCCGTCTGGCTCATGGCGGCGTTGGATAAGTCAGCCCCCTGCCCCGCGCAAGGATTTTCCCGGGGCCGGCGGCCCCCGTGACCGCCCTTGTCACGCCCGCCGCCCAATCTGGATCCCATCCTATACGAGGAGATCCCATGACGCGCGCAGCTCGAGTGGCCAACCGGACCGCCCTACCGACCCTCTCCCTTCAGACTCTCTCCCTCCCGACCCCGTCCCGCCCGACGCAGGCTCCGCTCCGGCTCGAGCAACCCGAAGCCCGCCTCCGGCTCGTCGAGCCCGACCCCGGCGAGCCCGAACGCGGGCATCTGCGCTGGACGGACCTGCAGGAAGGGACGCGCGAGGTCGTCGTGACCCTGCTGGCAACGATCGCCTTCGGGCTCGGCTGGGCGGCCGTCGAAGCGGGCCAGGCCAACTCGGCCCTGGCCCGGAAGGGAATCCCCGCGATGCAGGCCATGGCCTCGTCGGAGGCCGCCTTCCAGAGCCAGACGGGATACCCTCGACCGCCCATGGAACGACGATGACGCAAACCGGCCGAAGCCCCCTCGACCCGTGGATCGAGATCGAGCTCGCTGCCGCCTCCGGTCGGCGGACGATCCTCGTCGACGGCTTCAACGTCCTGCATACGGTCCTGCTCGCCGGCGCGCGGGATTCCGCGTGGTGGGGCCGCGCCGCCCGCGAGCGGCTGCTCGAGCGGGTCGCGGGCTGGCCGGTGGCCGAAGACGACCTCTGGGTGGCCTTCGACGGGATGCAGCCCGCCTGGTCCGTCCTGGCCATCGCGTTTGCGGGAGCGAGCGCCGGGGGCCGTGCCCGGGGTCCGATCATCCACAGCCTCTTCGTCGACTCGGCGGACGACTGGATCGTCCGGCGCGCTCGGCGGGCCGAGGCCCCGGAGCGGACGGTCGTCGTCAGCGCCGACCGCAAGGTCGCTGGCCGGGCGCGCAGCGCGGGATGCCTGGTCTGGACGCCCTGGGACTTCATCGCCGGCTGCGACGCGGCCGCGGCCGGGTCGGCTGTGGCGGAGTCGAGCGCGGTCGGGTCGAGCGCGGCTCAGTCGCTCGTCGGGCCGGATCCGGATCCGGCGGGCGGGGCGGGCGCAGCGCTCGTCGACGGAGCCGAGGTCGGGGCGCCGCTCGCTCCCCTGCCCTGACCGACCGTCGCCTCGTAGGCGTCGATGATCTTCGAGGCGTTCTCCTCGACGGCCCGGCCGGAGACGTCGACCGTCTGCCAGCCCTGGCGGCGAAAGAGCTTTCGGGCGCGGTCGAGCTCGAGCATGACCTGGTCGGGGTCGGTGTAGTCGGTCGAGGAAGGGGCGCGCATCGAGCGCAGGCGCGCCGTCCGGACGGAGAGCAGCGTCGCGGGATCGACGGTCAGGCCGAAGACCCGGCGCTTGTCGAGCTCGAGCAGCTCCTTCGGCGGATCGATCCCGGTCACGAGCGGGACGTTGCCCGTCTTGTAGCCGCGCTGCGCGAGATACATCGAGAGCGGCGTCTTCGAGGTCCGGGAGACGCCGGTCAGGACGATGTCGGCCTCGTGGAGCGTCCGCAGGTTCGCGCCGTCGTCGTGGCGGACGGCGAACTCGACGGCGTCGACGCGGTCGAAGTAGTCGTCGGAGAAGCCGTGGAGCAGGCCGGGCTGATGGCGAGGCTCGACCTTCAGGCGCTGGGCGACCCGCATGATCAGGGGCCCGAGCAGATCGACGGCGACCACCCCCCGATTGTCCGCCTCGCGCTGGAGCGCCTCGACGATCTCCCCTTCCACCAGGCTGAAGACCACGAGCGCGTTGGCCTGCTCGGCCTGCTCGACGACGCGCCGGACCTCGGAGACCGAGCGCGTGTCCCGGAAGACGCGCAGGCGCCAGCGGTGGCGGAACTGGATCATCGCGGCGCGTACGGCGGCGCTGCCTGTGTCGCCGGTCCCGTCGGAGACGACGAAGACGGTCATGTCGTTGTGCTCGTCGGCCATCGGGCCAGGGTAGCCGGACGGCCGCGACGGGGCGCCTGCGCGGGACGGATTTCGCGAGCTTGCTCGGCGATCGAGGCGCGGGAGCCCGAGCCACGATGGCCCGCGCGGCCCGGGCCTCGCGTCGATTGACTGCCCGCGGCCGGGACGGGAAACTCCGCCGCCATGGCCTATGACCCGTCTTTGATCGAACCGAAATGGCAGGCGTACTGGGAGGAGAATCAGACCTTCCGCGCCGAGATCGACCCCGCGAAGCCCAAGTACTACGTGCTCGACATGTTCCCCTACCCGTCCGGCGCCGGTCTCCACGTCGGCCATCCCGAGGGCTACACGGCGACGGACATCATGGCCCGATGGATGCGGATGAAGGGCTTCAACGTGCTGCACCCGATGGGCTGGGACGCCTTCGGCCTGCCGGCCGAGCAGTACGCGATCAAGACCGGGACCCACCCGCGCGACACGACGCAACGCAACATCGCCAACTTCAAGCGCCAGATCAAAAGCCTGGGCTTCAGCTACGACTGGTCGCGGGAGCTCGACACGACGGATCCGCGCTATGTGAAGTGGACCCAGTGGATCTTCCGCAAGCTCTTCGAGCGCGGGCTCGCCTATCAGGCCGAGGTGCCGGTCAACTGGTGTCCGGCGCTCGGGACGGTGCTTGCGAACGAAGAGGTGATCGACGGCAAGAGCGAGGTCGGGGGCCATCCGGTCGTCCGCATGCCGATGAAGCAGTGGATGCTGCGCATCACGCAGTATGCGGACCGCCTGCTCGAGGATCTCGAGGGGCTCGACTGGCCCGAGCCGATCAAGAAGCAGCAGCGCGACTGGATCGGTCGCTCCGAGGGCGCCCACGTCCGCTTCGCCATCATCGGGCAGGCGGGGACCGCGATCGAGGTCTTCACGACGCGGCCCGACACGCTCTTCGGCGCGACCTACATGGTGCTCGCTCCCGAGCATCCCCTCGTCGCGGCGATCACGACCGCGGGCCAGCGCGCCGCCGTCGATGCGTACATCGAGCGCTCGGCGCGCAAGAGCGAGCGCCTGCGTCAGGCCGAGCTCGGCGAGAAGACCGGCGTCGCGACGGGCGCCTTCGCGACCAATCCCGTAAACGGCCGCGAGATCCCGATCTGGATCGCCGACTACGTGCTCGCGGGCTATGGGACGGGCGCCATCATGGCGGTGCCGGGCCACGACGAGCGCGACTGGGCCTTCGCGAAGACCTTCGGCCTGCCGATCGTCGAGGTCGTCTCGGGCGGCGACGTCGCGAAGTCGGCCTGGACGGGCCATGGCCGCGCGACGGCCTCGGGCTTCCTCGACGGTCTCGAGACGGATGCCGCCAAGCGCAAGATGATCGAGTGGCTCGAGGCGAAGCAGATCGGGCGCGGGACGGTGACCTACAAGCTGCGCGACTGGCTCTTCAGCCGGCAGCGGTATTGGGGCGAGCCCTTCCCCGTCGTTCACTATTCACAAGGCGGGTCACAAGGCGGGTCACAAGGCGGGGCCGACGGCCGCGTCGAGCTGATCCCAGAGTCGGCGCTTCCGCTCCTTCTGCCGGAGCTCGACGACTTCAAGCCGAAGGGCGAAGGCTTCGAGGCGCCGCTCGCGCGGGTGAAGAGCTGGATCGAGACGACCGACGCGAAGGGCGAACGGGTCCTGCGCGACGCGAACACGATGCCGCAATGGGCCGGGAGCTGCTGGTACTTCCTGCGCTTCATGGACCCGAAGAACGACACGGCGCCCTGGTCGCTCGAGGCCGAGCGCTACTGGGGGCCGGTCGATCTCTACGTCGGCGGCGCGGAGCACGCCGTCCTCCATCTGCTCTACTCGCGCTTCTGGCACAAGGTCCTCTACGACCTCGGCCTCGTGCATACGAAGGAGCCGTTCCAGAAGCTCGTCAACCAGGGCATGATCCTCGGTGAGAGCTTCCGCTTCTACGACGACGACGTCTCGGACTCGGCCAGGCCCGGCGCGGCGCGCCGTTATGCGTCGGCCGACGTCGAGGAGACCGACGACGGCCCCGTCGCGAAGAGCGACGGGCGAGCGCTGAAGGCCCGCTGGCTCCATTCTTCGAAGATCGCGACGGACGCGAACGGCAATCCCGTCCACCCCGAGGACCCGGCCCTCCCGCTCGAGCGCGTCGTCGAGAAGATGTCGAAGTCGAAGGGCAACGTCGTCAATCCCGACGATGTGATTCGCGAGCACGGCGCCGACGCGATGCGTCTCTACGAGATGTTCATCGGACCGCTCGAGAAGGCGGCGCCGTGGTCGACCGAGGGCATCCAGGGCATCTACCGCTTCCTTCAGCGCGCGTGGCGGCTCTTCCACTCGGAGGAGGCCGGGGGCGACCCCTCGGAAGAGTCCGGGGGCCGTTCCGAATCGCGCGACACGTTCCGCGCGCCGGTGCCCGGCACGGGCACCCTCGAGCAGCGGCGCCTCACGGCCCAGACGATCGCCGGCGTGACCGACGACCTCGAGGCGATGCGCTTCAACACGGCGATCTCGAAGCTCATGGTCTTCGCCCGCGACATCACGAAGGACATGACGAAGGACATCACGAAGGACGGGACGAAGGACGCCGGGAAGGACGCGTCGTCGGAGCTCGCGCTGCCGCGGGACTCGGCCGAGGCCTTCATCCTGCTGCTCGCGCCGATGGCCCCCCATCTCTGCGAGGAGCTCTGGCAGCGCCTCGGCCATGCCGAGAGCCTCGCCTACGCCCCCTGGCCGGTCGCCGACCCCGCGATGCTCGTCGCCGACGAGATCACGCTGGTCGTCCAGGTCAACGGAAAGAAGCGCGGCGAGATCCGGGTTCCGGTCGACGTCTCGGACGCAGAGGCCGAGTCCGGAGCGCTCGCCCTCGAGGCCGTCCAGCGGATCCTCGAAGGGCGCAAGCCGAAGAAGGTGATCGTCGTGAAGGGGCGCCTCGTCAACATCGTCGGCTGAATCGTCGGCGGACGGTTCTCGGTGGCGTGCGAACGCGCACTCGCATCGGGATCCGTCTCGGCTACGCTCGCGTGCCTCTGGACTCCGAGGATCCGCCGCCCCCGACCGCGCCCGCAAGCAACCGATCGAACACGACGCGATCCACCGACCCATCGAAAGGATGTCGACTCCGATGAACTCGCCGACCCACGCGATCCGCCTTCTGAAGCCCTCGTGTCCGAAACGAGCGTACCTGCGCCGAGCGACCGCGGGCGCCCTGATCGGCGCCATCGTCCTCGCGACGGCGCCGGGATGTGTCACGGATCCGTATACCGGCGAGAAGAAGATCGCGAAGACCGCCATCGGCGGCGTCCTCGGCGCGGGCATCGGCGCCGGCGTCGCGACCGGCATCGCGGCGCTGGCCGGCAAGGACAAGGCGAAGGCGGCCATGATCGGCGCAGGCGTCGGCGCCCTCGGCGGCGCCGCGATCGGCGGATACATGGACATGCAGGAAGCCAAGCTGCGGAAATTCATGGAGGGGACCGGCGTCCGGGTCGTCCGCAACGGAGACCAGATCACGCTCGTGATGCCGAACAACATCACCTTTGCGACCAACAGCTCGGAGCTGCGCTCCGACTTCAACGACGTACTGCACGCCGTGTCGCTCGTGCTCACCGAATACCCGAAGACGATCATCGAAGTCATGGGGCATACCGACAGCGACGCCAGCGACGCCTACAACCTGGCTCTTTCGCGCCGCCGGGCCGACGCCGTCGGCAATCACCTGATCGCCGAGGGGATCCCGAGCATGCGCGTCCTGACCGAGGGCTTCGGCGAGCAGTACCCGATCGCGTCGAACGATACCCCGGAGCACAAAGCGTTGAATCGCCGGGTCGAGCTGCGCCTGTCCCCGTTGACGGCGGGCTAGGCGGCGCGACCGAGGCCGCCGGAACGACCGCTCGAATGGGGCATCGAGGCCGATTCCGACGCCGAGTCGACCGATCCGGTATCAACCCGACCCCGCCGCTCGCCGATCAGCCGAGGGCCCCGGCGTGGCGGCCCCATCTCGCCTGCCACCGCTCGCCGAAGGCCAACGACGGGGAGCGAGATTTTGGCGAGTCGATCCACCGAAAGCGGCAACGAGCGCGCCGGTCGCCTCGCGTGAGCTGCCGGCTGAATGGCCGCATCCAACGCGGCCGTGAGCGCGTCCGGGTCCGGATCCTCGACATCTCGGAGGGCGGGCTCTGCCTGCTCGTGCCCGTCTGGCTCGACCCCAAGCAGCCCGCCGCCCTCGCCATCGACGTCCCCGGCCGTGCGACCGCCCAGGTCCAGATCGAGATCTGGCACATCCGCCGGGAAAAGAGCAAGAGCTCGACCAACAAGGTCTGGATCGCCGGCGCGGTCCTGCGCGACAGCGACCGCGCCTACGCCCAGCTCCTCGAAGCCGCCGGGCTCGTCGAGAAGGCCTCCTCCGCGGCCGCGCCTTCGCCCACGCCCGCGCCCGCAGAGCCCCAGGTCGAGACCATCGATTCCGTCGAGCCGCGCGTCTTCCGCCTGCACTGCAAGGCGAAGGGCAGCCCGCGCAGCCGGGTCCTCACGCTCGCAGCCGACTCCGAGGAGGAGGCGCGCAAGCTCGCCGAGGCCGATCTCGGCCGCGACTGGGATCTGCTCGAGGTCCGGGAGACCTAGTCGGAGTAGAACTGCCGCGTCCAGCGGCGGAACTCGGCGATGTGCTTGTCGGTCTCGCACATCACGGGCTTGTCGCGGTGGATCTTGTTCTCCCAGATCGGGACGTCGTCCATCACGCCCTTCACGATCCCCGTCATGAACTCCTCGCCGAAGGTGTCGGCGATGTTCTTGGTGACGGTGAGCAGCCAGCGCATACGCGAATGGCTCGCGTCGATCGGCGACACCGAGACGAAGAGCATGGTCCCGACGCCGGGAATGCCCTCGGACACGACCGTCGAGAGCCCGAGCCCGAAGGTCTCGCGGACGAGGCGGGTATCGAAGGTGCCGATCGGCGTCTCGCGCTTCATCTCGCTGACCGCGCGGACGAATCGGCCGTTCTGCGAGTACTCGTAGTCGGAGGGCGGCGGCAGCGGCGTCCCGTGGACGATCTCGAAATGCGCCGGGTCGAAGTTGTTCTCGGCGAGCTCCTGCATGTGGACCGCGACGTCGATGTCGACGCGGCGGGAGGGCGTCCAGTCGGGATGGCCGATCACGTCGATCGTCGGCACCTCCCAGTCCGGCGGCTTCTGCTCGGCGTGGTACCAGGCGAAGATCATCTCGTTGCGCTCGACGACCTCGTAGCTCCGCAGCCGCGCCGAAGGCGGAACGCTCGCGCAATGGGGGATCTCGACGCAGCCCCCGGTCTCGTCGAAGCGCCACGCATGGAACGGGCAGCGCAGCGTCTCGCCGACGACGCGCCCGCCGACCGCGAGATGCGCGCCGAGATGCGGACAGTAGGCGTCGAGGACGACCGGCTTCCCGGCGCGCGTCCGGAACAGGACGAGCTCGCGGGCGAACGCGTGGACCTTCACGACCTGCCCCGCCTCGAGGTCCCGGCTCCAGGCAACGGCGAACCAGCCGTTCGGGATCGGGAGGGCGTGATGGGACTGGGGGGCGGTCATGGGCGGAGCCTCCTCGGGCCGCGAAGCCCGCCGCGAGGCTGATTGATGGGAGAACTGGAGTCAAGTACAAGATGTCGAGTCGGTCACGCTCGGCGCCGCGCGCGCCGCCCGGCCGAACCGGCCTTGCTCGCCGCCCGCCGCTCTGGCGGAGGAGATCGATCGCCATGCGCCATCTCGTCGTCTCGTCCGACTGCCACGCCGGCCTCCCGCCGGAGCGCTACCGCGACTACCTCGATCCGAAATACCGCGAGCGCTTCGACCAGGACCTCGCGGCGCGGATGGCGCAGCGCAAGGAGGCCGCGAAGCTCTTCCTCGTCGACGAGTTCAACGAGAGGTGGCGCGCCGAGAACTGGACCGGGCTGACCGGCGCCTGGGACCACGCCGCGCGCATCGCCGTCCTCGACGGCGACGGCATCGCCGCCGAGGTCGTCTTCCCGGACGGGATCACTGAGTTCAACAGCCCGCCTTTCGGCGCCGATCTCGGCCCCGGCGACCGAGGGCGTCGTCCTGGAGCCCTGCGGGGCCGGTGCCCGCGCTCGCCAATCGCTGGTCGGCCGAGCCCGCTAGATGGCGCCGGAGCGCCATCGGGCCTGCCGTCGTCCCGGCGCGCTCTGGGACGACGAGGCTGCGCGAGGTCCGCTGGGCGCGGGCGAACGGGCCGCGGGGCGTGCGCCTCCCCGTGATGTGGAGCAGCCGCCCTATCACCTCTTCCGCCGGCGGACCCGCTCTCGGCCGTCTGCGCCGAGCTCGAGATGCCCGTCCACTTCCACTCGGGACCCGCCGCGCGCGACGACGCCTTCGCCCTCGAGCCCGACGGCTCGCTCGCCGTCGGCGCGATGGGCGTCTATACGTCCGCGGTCTGCTGGTGGCTCGTCCGGCCCGTGACCTTCCTGATCTGGGGCGGCGTCTTCGAGCGCCATGCCGGCCTGCGCGTGGCGTTGACCGAGGGATCCTGCATCTGGGTCCCCGAGTACCTGGCGCTGCTCGACCACCGCTATTCCGGGCATCACGCCAACGCGAAGATGGGCGACTCTACCCGCCACCTCCTGCCGAGCGACTACTTCCGGCGCAACGTCGCGTCGGGGCGTCGGTCCTGGCGCGACGCGAGGTCGAGGAGCGGGCCGCGATCGGTGTCGAGTCGATCATGTGGGGGAGCGACTATCCGCATCCGGAGGGGAGCTGGCCGGGGACGGAGGACTCGCGGGTCGAGGCGCTGCGTGGTGTCTCGGAAGCGGACATTGCGGCGATCCTCGGCGGGAACGCGGCGCGGTTCTATCGGCTCGACGTCGAGAAGCTCGCGCCGGTGGTCGCACGGATCGGGCCGGAGCCGAGACGTTTCGTTTGATTGGCGACAAACGTCGGAGAGGGATACAAGGCGGCCCAAGCGAACCACTCGAATTCATCGCTCTGCCTGACGAAGCGAACGTCAATGCAATGCCCGGCGATGCCGTACATCAAGCGCCTGGCTGAGGTCGCGCGGCTGTAGAACCGCTTGAAGCTAGTCCCCTTGGCAACCAACGACTCCACGAGTGTTGAAAATAGGTATTTTCATACACAATACCGGACGGAGCCGGGGGCCGCGCATGATTTCAACTTGTGACACTTAGTGGAAGGGAAATTATCGTCGAGAACTGAGAAAGACAAAGTTCGGATTGCGAACGTTGTTTTGTGTGAGGTTTATCGGGGAACAGGTTGCCGCCCTGTTATCGAGGATCTATTCGTCGTTCCGGAACCCTCGCCAAAGAAATTCTCGAAGGGACAGAGCTGACTCTATAGAACGATTATCCGGGAGCGATAGATGGAAATCGGAGCATCTCGATTGGAGCGACGCGTATCTAGACTCATCCTGTCCCTCTGGATTTCGGCATTCGTGTTTCTTGCGGCTGACCACGTCCAGTCCCAAGACTCCTCCGTCGGCGATCGAGTCGGCACCGATGCCGTCGGCGTTCCAGGCTCTGTCAGCCTCTTCGATGGCCAGCTATCCCTTCCCATCAGCTTGTTGGCCCCACCTGGACGTGCCCAGACAACCCCAGACGTAAAGCTCGTCTACTCGAGCGCAGCCGGGGATGGTCCTCGGTCATGGATGGGCTCTTCCGATTGGGTCGGTAGTCGTGAATCCGACAAACGGAGTTCCGCAGTGCACCGGCGGAGTACAGACGCTCAACTACGTCCTTGAACTGGCCGGCAGCCGCCAAGAGCTATTCAACGTATCGGGGGACCTTTATCGAGCTAAGACCGACAATACCTCCTTCGATGCAAGCCTCGATTCTCCACGAACACCCTGGACGG
>JADJOR010000005.1 GCA_016713665.1 Deltaproteobacteria bacterium | reverse complement strand
TAGTAACCCCAACCATATCAATTATCCATTTGAGTGCTCGTTTTGAAACGCGGCGCGGCGGGGCTCGGTTTCTCCCTCCGCTTCGGGCTGCCGTGCGTTTCCCTTTGAGCTCAGCGCCTCTCGACACCGCGGGGGAGCCGCATAATTAATTATCGCGGCGCGTGTCTGTCCTTTTGGCGGCTGGTCCGTCGGGTCCGGTGTGAACGGGAGTTCTCGTGGCGTGAACTTCGGTGCGCGTATGTCGGTGGGCGGGAGGTTTCGGGATGGTTGGAGAGATGGGGCGACCGGGTCGGGGCGAACGGGGAGGGAGGGGGAACGGGGGGAACCCGCGCGATGTGAGCGGACGGGGGACGCAGGGCGGGGGTGAGACGGAGCGGGGGCTTGGGCCGGGGTCGCCTCTTCTGGGGGAGCGTCCGCCGCGGGTGCTGGATGCGCTGAGGGCGCAGCTGCGGTTGCGGCATCGGTCGCTTTCGACGGAGCGGAGTTATGTGGGGTGGGTGCGGCATTTCATTCATTTTCATGGGAAGCGGCATCCGGCGGAGATGGGGCGGGTCGAGGTGGAGGCGTTTCTGACGCATCTGGCGATGTCGCGGAACGTGTCGGCGGGGACGCAGAACCAGGCGTTGAATGCGCTGCTGTTCTTCTATCGCTTCGTGATCGGGCGGGATCTGGGGGAACTCGCAGAGGTGGTGCGGGCGCGGCGGCCGGTGCGGATTCCGGTGGTGTTGAGCGTCGAGGAGGCGGAGCGGGTGATCGCGGAGCTTTCGGGGGACGTTCGGACGGTGGCGCTGTTGCTCTGGGGAGGGGGGCTGCGGCTGCTCGAGGCGTTGCGGATGCGGGTGCAGGACGTGGATTTCGATCGGCGGGAGCTTCGGATCCGGGATGGGAAGGGGCGGCGGGATCGGTTGACGGTGCTGCCGGATCGGGCGGTGGACGTGCTGGTCGAGAAGATCGCGGAGGTGCGGGCGCTGCATGCGCAGGATCTGGAGGAGGGATACGGGGAGGTCGAGCTGCCGGGGGCACTGGCGCGGAAGTATCCGCGGGCGGGGTTCGAGCTCGGGTGGCAGTGGGTTTTTCCGGCGGAGCGGTTGTCGGGGTGTCCGCGGACGGGGCGGGTGGGGCGGCATCATCTGTTCGAGACGACGGTGCAGCGGCATGTACGGGACGCGGGGGTTCGGGCGGGGCTCTCGAAACGGGTGACGCCCCATGTCTTTCGACACAGCTTTGCGACGGCATTGATCGAATCGGGCTACGACATTCGCACGGTCCAGGAGCTGCTGGGGCATCAGAGCGTGCAGACGACGATGATCTACACGCACGTCCTGAATCGCGGGGGGCGCGGGGTGTTGTCGCCGGCGGATCGGCCGCTTCGGTGGGACGGACCGGGGGCGCGCGGGTTGGTGGGACGAAGGGAAATCGATCCGCGTTAGGCGCCGGGGCGGGTCCGAATGGAGAGGCGCGGGTCGCTAGCGGGCGCCGGCGGATTCGCCGACGCGGCGGCGGACTTCGACGCCGTTGGCGCTGAAGACGACCGACGAGGGCGTGATCTCCTGGAGCACGAGGCCGGCGACGGAGTCGCCTTCGTGGACGGTGAGGGTCTCGTCCGTCGCGGTGAGGCGGACCTTCGCGGAGCGGCGCTCGGCTTTGGGATGCCAGGCCGTCCGCAGGACCGTGACGTCGGGGAGGCGGACGGGTGCGACGCGCTGGACGTCGGGGGACGGCGGCGCGGGCGGAGTCGAGGCCGATGCGGCGGAGGGCGGCTCGGGCGCGGTGGCGGACGCGGGCAAGGGCCGAGTCGAAGGCGGCGCGGCGGGGGATCGCGGAGTCGAGTCGGGCGTCGCGGCTGTGTCGGCCTTCGCGGGCTTCGCGGCGGCGAGCTCACGCGGCGGAGCGGGCGGCGGGGGTCGCGAGAACGGTCGCGGGGGCCGGCGCGGGCGTGGGCTCGGTCGCGGGCGTGAGCTCGGTCGCAGATCCGGACACGGAGGCCGACGCGATCGGGAGGGACTCGACGGGCACGGCGGTGCGGGTCGGTGCGGAGGCCGGGACGGCGGCCGTCGCTGCGGACGGGGACGGCGCGGCGGCGACGGGAGGCGCGTTGGTGGCGCGTTCGGTGGACATGGGGCGCGGCGAAGTCGTCGAGGGAGAGGGAGAGGGAGAGGGAGAGGGAGCGGCGGCGGGGGCCGGTGCGGGGGCGGACTGAGCGGCGGCGACGGCGAGGTTGCTCGGCGAGGCGCTGGGAGCCGGCACGGCGGCGACGCGAGCCGGTGTCGGAGCGGGCGCGGATGCGGCGGAGGGCGTCTGCGCGAGCGGGGTGGGCGGCGCGGGCGGCGCAACAAATGGCGCGGGTTCGGCGGGCGGCAGCGGCGAGGGCGGCGGGGCTGCGACGATCGTTTCGGGCGAAGGCGTGGGGCTCGGCGCGGCGCTCGGCGGGGCATTGGGAGCGAGCGGGGTCGGCACGGCCACCATCGCGCGCGGGGCGGCGCCGGACGCGGGCGGAGCGGCGAGATCGGGGGGCGGTGCGTCGGACGGGAATGCAGTGCCGGAGGGGGCAGTCGTGGGATCGGTCGGGGCTTCGGTGAGGCCCGCGAAGAGGGTCGTCCGGGCGGCGACGAAGGCGAACAAGAGGAAGGAAGCGAGGGCGGCGGCGGCCAGGACGAAGGGGCGGCGCGCGAGGGGCGCGGAAGCGGCGGGGCGCGCGGACGGGGGCGCGGCCTCCGCGTCGGAGTGGGAGTCGGCGGCGGCGGGCTCTTCGGGGCGCGGGCGGCCGGTGATCTCGGCGGCGGCGCGAGCGGCAGCCTCTTCGGCGAGGATGCGGGCGCGCAGGACGTCGGCTTCGGCGACGGGCTTCTTCTTCGGGTCATCGTCTTCGAGACGACGCAGCGCTTTCAGGATCGTGCTCATCCGCGGGCTCCGGGAACGGCGGGGGGTGAGGCGACGGGCGGAGCGGCGACGCTCGGCGAGTCGGTCGGGAGCGGGCGCGCGCTCGCGAGGGACAGGCGCGGGACGGGGTAGCGGTCGAGCTTGCCGTAGAGGGCGATCTGGGTGAGCGGGCCGACGACGCCGTCTTCGACGATGTCGTTGGCGGTCTGGAAGTCGCGCAGGGCAGCCGAGGTCGCGGGGTCGAAGCGGCCAGTCGGGCGGGCGGTCAGGTAGCCGAGCTCGGCCAGCGCGCTCTGGAGCCAGCGGATGCTGGATTCGGCGGCGCCGCGTTCGACGCGGGCGGCGAGGTGTTCGTGGTTCTTCCAGATGATGACGCCGGCTTCGAGCCAGCGCGGGGAGAGCTCGTCGAGGGCGACGCTGACGACGCGGCCGGGGACGAGGCCGGCGAGCCAGACGCGGTCGCCGTCGAAGCCGGTCAGGGCGAGCCAGCGGCGGTCGGACTCGGCGACGGCGATGGCGGGGACGGGGGTCGGGACGACCGCGACGGGGATGAGCACGGGATGGTCGAGGCGGCGGAGCATGGCGAGCGAGCCGCCGTCGAAGGCGGTGGCCTGGAGGCCGCGGGCTTCGAGGCGCTTCTGGAGCTCGTCGGCGTCGGCGGGGTCGGAGGTCGACGGGGCGAGGTCATAGAGATCGAGGAACGCGCGCTCGCTGTCGGCGAGGGCGTCGGCGCTCGAGCGGTCGGCGAGGAGCTGGGGGAGGACGCCGCGGGCGACGGCGCTGCGCGAGACGGCCGGGGCGACGGGCAGGACCGGCGACGCGGAGGCGCCGAGGCCGGCGATCGGATGGGCGCCGGGGACCGAGCCCGCGAGCGCGGCGGGGAGGTTGCCGGGCAAGGCGCCGGGGAGCGCTTGCATGAGCGAGTCGGCGAAGGATCCCGGCGCGCCGCCGCGGGCCCCGTCGCCGCTCGGGAACGCCTCGGGGTCGAGGCCGGCGGCGACGAGCGCTTCGTCGCTCGCGCGCAGGGCCTGGATGGGGCGGCCGTCTTCGTCGACGTAGCCGATCAGGCGGCCGACGTAGGGCGAGCGGCCGTTCGAAGCGTCGCCCGACGCGCCGACACCGGTCTGCGTCGCCTCGTCGGCGCGCGCGCTGACGGCCGGCGTCGATCCGGGGCGGCCCGGCCGGCCTTCGGCCTGCTGGCTGCGGCCCAGCACGAGGCCGGCGAAGAGGGCGACGCCGACGAAGCCGAGGGTCATCGCGAAGTACATCCACGGGCGCTTCATCCAGGGCCGGAGCAGCGCCCTGCCCGTCCGCGGATCGCGTTCGCCGGGATCGCGGACGTCGGGGATCTCGCGCGCGGCGGCGCGGATCAGGGTCGGGCCGATCTGCGCGGCGCGAGCCGCATAGCCTGCGAGCAGCGCGCGGTCGCAGAGCTGGTTGACGAGGCGGGGGATGCCGCCGGTGCGGCGGTGGACTTCGCGGAGCGCGGACTCGGTGAAGAGATCCTTGGGCTCGCCGGCGGCGACGGAGATGCGGTGGCGGACGTAGGCGACGGTCTCGTCGGCGGAGAGGGGCTCGAGCTTCCAGCGCACGCTGATGCGCTGGCGCAGCTGGCGCAGGCCGCGCTCGTCGAGCTTGCGATCGAGCTCGGGCTGACCGAGCAGGAGGATCTGGATGAGCTTCTCGCGGCTGGTCTCGAGGTTGGAGAGGAGTCGGACCTGCTCGAGGGTGTTCTCGGAGAGCGTCTGCGCCTCGTCGATGATGAGCAGCACGCGCCGCTTCCGCTCCTTCTGCTCGAGCAGGAACTTGTTGAGCTGGCTCATGAGACTCCGGCGGCCGAGGCCCTCCGCCGGGAGCCCGTACTCGGCGCAGATGGACTGGAGCAGCTCGAGGGCGCTCTTGCTGGGATTGAACAGGAAGGCGAGCTCGATCTGCCCTTCGAGGCGCTCGAGCAGGGTCCGACAGAGGGTCGTCTTGCCGGTGCCGACCTCGCCGGTCACCGAGATGAAGCCCTCGCCCTGCTCGATGCCATACAACAGATGCGCGAGGGCCTCGCGGTGTGAGGCCGCCAGATAGAGGAAGCGGGGATCGGGGCTCAGCGCGAAGGGCTTCTCACGCAGGCCATAGAACGCGGTATACATCGGGCTCCCGTCCGGGGCGGAGTCTAACGGAACGGACCAGACGGCGAATCCGGTCTGCCTCGCGATGCGTCGACCTCGCGCGTGCGCGGGGCGGCGCCGCGACCGCGGAGAAACGAGGCGACGCGTGGAGACCAACGCAGGCATTGGGACGTTCGCCGCCTTCGGCCAGTTCGATCGGCGGCTCGCCGCGGCCGAGGCGATGGGCGTCGACTCGGGGGCCACGCTGGTCAAGCTCTGCGTGCGCGATCGCGGCGGGGAGCGGCATTTCGCGACCTGGGCCTCGCCGTCGACCGAGCGGGTCGGGCGGCTGGTGGCCGAGCTCGCCCCCGACCGGATCGGGGTCACGGGCTGCGGCAGCGGCGCCATCCTCGCCGACCTCGCGCGCCCGGCCGCGAATCCGATCGAATTCGATGCGTGGGGACGGGGCGCCAACGAGCTGCTGCGTTTGTCGGGGCTGGCGAAGTCGGTGCCCTATCTGCTGGTCTCGATCGGGACCGGGACCTCGGCCCTGCGCGTCGAGGGCGATCGCGTCGAGCGGGTCGGGGGCACCGCACTCGGCGGCGGCACCGCCCTCGGCCTCGGCTATGCGCTGACCGGCTGCCGCAGCCACGACGAGCTCGTCGCGCTGGCCGCCCGCGGCAGCCGCGGCAACGTCGATCTGCTGATCGCGGACATCTACGCCAAACACGCGATCCCGATCGCCGGCGAGGCGACGGCGGCGTCCTTCGGGAAGCTGGCGCGGGCGCTCGAGCAGGAACGGGGTGAAGGCGGCGGCGACGGGAATCGCGATGGCGTAGGCGGCGGCGCGCCGAACGACGCGCGTCGCGGTGCCGCGGCGGCGGGCGGGGGCCCGGCGGCGGCAGGCCCGCTGCCGGCGCGGCGCGAGGATCTGGCGGCGGCGGTGATGGGGCTGGTGGCGGAGAACATCGCGCTGCTCGCCAACGCGAACGCGAAATCGGTCGGGGTCACGCGCATCGTCTACGGCGGCTCGACGCTCCACGACAATCCGCGCCTGGTCGAGATCGTGCGCTTGCTTTCGACGGTGATGGGCTTCGAGGCGATCGTGCTGCCACGCAGCGGTCACGCGGGGGCACTCGGGGCGATGCTGCTCGCGGGTTGAGAAGGCCGACGACGGGCGCTTCACGCCAGTCGCCAGACCGAAACGAAGACGGACGGCTCGCTCGCGCGGGCCGTCCGTTTCGTCTTCATCGAATCCAGCGCGCGCTTTGCGGCGCGCGGGACTTCAGTTCGGCTCGCGCAGCGCGGGCTCGGTCGGCTCGTCGTCTACGCCGTCGTCGGGCCGGGCGAGGTTGCGGACGGCGCGCTGGGTGCGGGCGATGGCCGCGCGCTGCACGCGCAGCTCCTCGGTCTGGGCCGCGACCTGGCGCTCGAGTCGATCGCGGGCGTCGACGAGCTCGTCGATCCGGCTCTCGAGGGCGGCGACGCGGCGCTGCATCTCGCGGAACATCTGGGTCAGCTCGTCCGAACCGGCTCCCATCATGGGCATCGCTCCTCCGAGCTCGGTGGCCTGCGATCGCGAAATGACTTCCATGCCTTCCATCTTCGTCTCCTCGGCGTCGTCGAAGAGCAGCGACTCCGACGGTTTCTTCTCTTGTTTGTCTGCCAGTCTGTCTGCGGAATGCTTGTCGGCGGGGCGATCGGCGCCGCGCGTCGGCCGGGCGGCCTCGCGGGCCTTGTCCGCGCCGAAGGACGCCGTGCTGTCGGAGAGGCCGGCGAAGGGGTTGGAGGCGCTGGCCGGCTGGGTCTGCTCCTCTTCCTCTTCGTCCTCTTCGGTCTCCGCGTCGTCGCTCTCGCGCGCCCCGAAGAAGGGGCTCGTGGCCGCCTCGTCGCCGTCGTCACCGACCGTCTCCGCGTCGTCGTCGCCGAGCGCAGTGGCGCGGCGGCGGCGTGCGACGACCAGGCCGCCGAAGGCGACCACGGCGAGCCCGGCGCCGACGAGCGCCCAGTTGAGGAGCCCTCCGCCGTCACCGCCCTGCTCGGCTTCGTTCGACTTGACCATCATCGGCCGCTCGTTCGCCCGCGCCGCGGCGTCCGCCGCCGCCGGCGTGTCAGCGCCCGGGAGGCCCGCCGCGTCGGAAGCGCCGGTCGAGCCCTCGGCATCGGGCATTCCGCTCGCGCCGTCGCTCCATTCGCTCGGCGCGCTGCCCGCGTCGTTCTGGGCGAGCGCCAGCTCGCCGGCGTCGGAAGCGCCCTCGGGCGGCGCTCCGGCCGACGGCGTTCCCTGCGAAGGGGCGGAAGCCGGTGCAGCGGACTGGCCGGCGGCCTGGGTGTTAGGCGAGGGCGAGCTGCCCGACGATCCGGTGCTCGCGAGGACCTTCGTCTTCGGAGCGGGAGCGGGCACGACGTTGCCGGGCTTCGACGGCGCCGCGGCGGTCGTGGCGGGGCTCTTCGCGGGGCTGCTCGCGCTGGTCCCGGCGAGGCTCGTCGTCGCCGACGCTGATTTCGTCGCGGAGCCCGCGGCGGTCGAGGGAGACGTCGACGGGCGACTCGCCGTCGGGGCCTTCGACGGCGCGGTCGACTTCGCCGCCGCGGTCGTGACGCCGCTCTTCGCCGCGCTCTCGGAGATCACGTCGAGCACGATGCGCGGCGGGCTCGCGAGGATCATCTCCTTCAATTTGAGGCCGCCCTGCGCGAGGCGGATGCGCGCGATCGAGCGCCCGCCCGAAGGCTCGACGACGACCTGCTCGATGAAGGATTTGGAGGATTGGATGCGGCGCGGGATCGAGCCCGCTTCGAGGGAGACGATCAGCTCGGCGTTCTTCGAGCTCGGGTCGCTGCGCTCGATGCGATAGCCGGCGGCGCGATCGAGCTCGAAGACGACGCGGGTGAAGTCGGGATGGCGTCCGACGCGCACCTCGACGACCTCGGCGGCGATGGCCACCGGGACGGCCGTCGACGCGATCGCCAGCAGCCCGAGCAGGGCGACGATCGCCCGGACGGTTCGGCCGGCCCCCGAACCTCGCAGGTCGAGCGCGCGCCCGGACCTCGAGTGGTCGGTCGGTTGGTTCGTCATCGTGCTCGGCACCTCCCTGTGGACCTCGCGGTGATGGCCCAGCCTCACGTCGAATCCCGTCTGCGAAGGCGCGCCTGCCTTTGCAGTTGCACGGGCGTTGCGACCCTCTTCGGAGGGCCTTCGGAAGCACTTGATGGAAGATCCGGGACCTCCCCTCACGTACCCCCGGTGCATCCCGCGACGATCCACGTCGATGCACCCGCTCGGGCAATCGCCAGACAAGAACCAGGCTCGGCGAGCGACGCGTGGGAGGTTGGCGCGACGGCCGCTCGTGGACACGCTTCACACGTTCGCAAGAAGCGGCCCAAGTACCCGAATTGCCTCGGCGATGCGCGGACCGTACCACGAGACCAGGGAGCCGTCGATGCAGTGCACGCGGCCGCCCACCGCGGCCGGGCAGTCGAAGCCGAGAAGCTCTTCGCGATCGCGTTCGCCAAAGGCATAGGGCTCGCTCGGCAGCAGGATGACCTCGGGCCGGGCTGCCTCGATCGCCGCCCGGTCGACGATCGGGTAGCGGCGATTGCGGGCACCGGACGTCCGCTCGTCCCCTGCCCCCGGCCCGGGCACCGGCTCCACGCTCGAAATGGTCTCTGCGAACACGTTCGCACCACCACAAAGCTCAATCAGATCATGGATGTACGTGTCCGCGCCGACGGTCATCCAGGGATCGCGCCAGATCGCGCAGAAGACCCGGACCGGCGGCGGGAGCCGGGCGGCCGCAGGGTCGACGGCCCCCTCTGCCGGGCCGGAACGATCGGTTCTCACCGGGTCGGGCCGGCGCTCGCGGCGCCGCTCGGCCGCCTCGATGGCGGCGAAGACCGGCTCGACGACCCGGGCCTCGACCTCCGGCGCGGCGCCGAGGCGGGCCAGCGCGCGCAGCAGCTCGGCGCCTTCGCGAACGGTCCGCGGATAGGTCACCCAGACATCGATGCCCGCCTCGACGAGCTTGCCCACGACCCGAGCCGTGTTCTCCTCCTGGTTCGCGATCACGAGATCCGGCCGTAGCTCGAGAATGGCCGCGACGTCCGCGTCCTTCGTCCCGCCGACCTTCGGCAGCGCCGCGAAGGCACCGGGCGGGAGCACGCAGTAGGCCGTGACCCCGACCAGGCGATCACCGAGTCCGAGGACGACGAGGGCCTCGGAGAGACTCGGCACCAGACTCACGATCCGGCGGAACGATCGCCGAGGCAGATTCCCCGGATCCCAGACGATCCGGGGATGGCTCTCACGCGGCACTCGCATCGCGGCACCGTATCACGCGCGGCGCGCTCCGGAGCTCGGTCGCCCGCTCGGTCCAGATGAAGTCGCAGCGACCGCAGCGCGCGAGCCGCCACGTCCCCCGATCGCGGACGAGATCGACGGCGATGTCGCTCCCGCCGCAGACCCGGCAGACGCAGACCGCAGCACGCCGGGTCGGCAACCCGTCCACCGCAGCGCTCGAAGCCGCCGCGTCCGCGAACGGCGGTCGACCGACGGGGGCGGCGGGGGCTCGCCGTCGGGACCGGGGCGCCCCTTCCTCCGCGCAGTCGAGACCGACCGGTCCGCGGGCGAGGGCCTGCTCGACCCGGGCGCGCTCCGCCGCGTAGCGCTCCCGCAGCCTCGCCCGATCCCGCGCGCTCGCGAGGCCGCAGACCCGCGGCCCGGGCTCGCTGCCGGCGCTGCGCGGACTTCCCCGCCGATTCGTCCCCGGCGCCCCGCCCGGCTCCGTTCTCCGGACGTCCCTGTTCTCGATGTCCCTCTCGACCCCCGACTTCCCATCGACGCTCTTCTCGACGCCCCTGCTCGCAACCGCCATCTCGTCGACTCCCTTCGCCGCCCCCGACCCGATCCGCCCCGGCCGCGCCTCGCCGACAGCCAGCACGAAGCAGCGGGGGAACTCGCCGCGTGGGGCGCGGCCGGCGTCGCCCGACACCGCCGCACCCCACGCGACCCGGGCGACCTTCTGGGGGGTTCGCTTCGCCCGATGGACGGAGCATCGGGGCGGGGCGTGACGAATGCGGTCACAGGCGGGGACGCGGCCGGCGGGCGGGCCGGGGCCGGGGCCGGGACCCGCGCCGTCGAGCGACCTCGCGGCGCGCGGCGCTAGGCGGTGGGCTCGCGCAGCTCGCGCTTCAGGATCTTGCCCGTCGAGCCCTTGGGCAGGCTGTCGCGGATCTCGATCACGCGCGGGTACTTGTAGGCGGCGAGGCGGTCCTTGCAGAAGGCCTGCAGCGCCTCGGGCGTGACCTTCGCGTCGGGCTTGAGGGCGACGACGGCCTTCACCTCCTCGCCGTGGCTCTCGTTCGGGATGCCGATGACGGCGGCCTCGACGACGGCCTCGTGCTGGTAGAGGACCTCCTCGACCTCGCGCGGATAGACGTTGAAGCCGCCGCGCAGGATCATGTCCTTCTTGCGGTCGACGATCCAATAACATCCGTCGCCGTCGCGATAGCCGATGTCGCCGGAGTGGAACCAGCCGCCGCGCAGCGCCTCCTTGTTGGCGTCGGGGCGGTTGAGATAGCCCTTCATGACGTTGTGGCCGCGGATGCAGATCTCGCCGTGCTCGCCGTCGGGGAGCTTCTGGTCGGCGTCGTTGACGATGCACATCTCGACGCCCCAGACCGGATACCCGATCGAGCCCGGCTTCCTCGGCTTCGAAAGCACGTTGAAGCTCGCGACCGGCGAGGTCTCCGAGAGGCCGAAGCCCTCGAGGACCTCGACGTTGAACTTCTCCTCGAAGGCGTAGAGGACCTCGACCGGCATCGGCGCGCCGCCGGTCAGGCAGCTGCGCAGGCTCGACACGTCGTAGGCGCGATCGCCGCGGTGGTGGAGCAAGGCGAAGTACATCGTGGGGACGCCGGCGAAGATCGAGAGCCGATCGCGCTCGATCAGCGCGAAGGCCGTCTCCGGCTCGAAGCGCGGCAGCAGCGTCAGGCTGCCGCCCTGGGCGATCATGCCGTTCTGGATCACCGTCTGCCCGAACGAATGGAAGAGCGGGAGCGTCGCGAGGGCGCGGTGGACTCCGTCGGTGGGCGGGAGCAGGCGCGGGACGACGACGGTGCAGTTGAGGAAGAGGTTCGAATGGGTCAGCTCGGCGCCCTTGGGCTTGCCGGTGGTGCCCGAGGTGTAGAGGATGACGGCGGTGTCCTGGGGCGAGGTCGCGCAGGGCGCCTCGATGGGCTCCGCCGCGGCGAATCCGCCCAACGTGTCCTCGCCGACCTCGTTCGAAGCGAGGATCACGGTCGCCGCCAGCGGTGCAGCGCCGGCGCGGCCGACCTCCTCGAAGAGCGGATGGACGATCAGCATGCGCGCTTCCGAGTCCTGGAGGTAGTAGGTGACCTCCGGCGCCGCCGCGAGGACGTTGATCGGGACCACCGCCGCACCGGCATAGAGGATCCCGAAGTAGGCGATCGTGAACTCGGGGACGTTCGGGACGAGCAGCGCCACCTTGTCGCCGGAGCAGACGCCGCGCTCGCGCAGCCGCGTCGCGACGCCGCGCGCGGCGCGATCGAGGTCGCGGTAGGGGATCGCGAGGTCGCCCGCGCGCAGGGCGATCGCGTCGGGGGTCTCGAGCGCGGTGGCCCGCAGGATCGAGCCGAGGTTCAGATGCATCGAAAGCTCCTCTGCTGCGACTTCCCCGATCGCACGATCGATCCGTCGACGTCCGCAGTCGCCGCGAACGCGGCGACCCGGACGACGACCGGCCGCCGTCGGGAAGGCGGCGGCAATCTACATCGGCCGGAGCGCCTGGGTTAATCTGCACGCGCGGCGAACCTGCCGCCGCCCCGCCGCCCCTCCGCCGGAGAGATACCCCTGCCCGTCACGCCGCCCGCGCCGGATCCGTCGTCGGCCCGCATGCCCTGGCTCCTGCTCGCGGGCGCCGCGATCGGCCTCGCGCTGGCGGCGACGGGGCTGCTCGAGCCCCGGGTCCGGGGCGGAGAAGGAGATGCGGGCGGAGACGTCGCGGCGATCGTCGGCGAGCGCGTCATCCGGCGGGTCGACTACGAGCGGATGCTGGCGGGCGTCGAAAAGGACCTGCGCAGCCCGATCGACGACGCGACGCGACGGCGGGTGCTCGAGCGCATGGTCGACGAGGAGCTGCTGGTCCAGCAGGCCCTGGCTCTCGGCCTCGCCGCCGCCGATCGGCGCGTGCGTGGCGAGCTCGTCTCGGGGCTCGTCGACTCGGTGGTCGCGGAGGCGGATCGGGCGGAGCCGAGCGCCGTGGAGGTCGAGCGTCATTACCGGGAGAACGTCGACTTCTTCACGCGCCCGGGTCGCCTGCGGGTCGAGGCGCTCTTCTTCGGCGCGGCGCGGGGCGACGCGGTGGAGCAGGCCCGCGCGGCGCGGGCGCAGCTCGTGGCCGGGGCGGATCCGCGGACGGTCGAGCGGGCGGTCGGCGATCGGCCGGTGGCGCCGGTGCCCGACGCGCTGCTGCCGCTTCCGAAGCTGCGGGACTATCTCGGGCCCGCCGTGGTCGAGGCGCTGGCGGAGCTCCCGACGGGGGAATGGAGCGAGCCGATCGCGTCGGCCGAGGGGGCGCGGCTGATCCGCATCCTCGAGCGCGAGGGCGACGTGGCCCCGCCCCTCGTCGAAGTCGAGGCCCTCGTCCGTCGGGATCTCGTCCGTCGGCGCGGAGACGAGGCGCTCAGGCGCTATCTGGACGGCCTGCGCGAGACGACCCCGGTCGAGCTCGACGAGTCGCTCTTCCCCGCGCCGGATCCGAAAAGCCAGGCGACCGAACGCCCAACATCGGTCACCGAGCGCTGATCGATCCCCGCGCGCGGCCCGGGCTCGAGGAGCCGAGAGCGCCTAACGCCGGACCGTCAGCATCGACTGGAGCAACGTCGCGAGCGTCTCGATCAGCTGCTCGCGGGTCCCACCGAGCTCCTCGATCGACACGTGGTACATCGCGAGCCGCTCGAGCACGCTCGCCAGCGCCACCGCGCCCATCATCGGATGCAGCCGTCCGCCCTGCCACGATTCCTCGGCCGCCACCTCGCCCTGCGCCTGCGCCACGGAGGCCGCCCCCGCCGCCGCCAGCTTCTGGGAGCGATCGATGATGTCCTCGAAGGCGCGGACGAGCGGCATCATCGTGCTCATGCGCAGCTCGCGGAAGGCGATGTCGCCTTCGTCGCAGGCGTTGTTGCGCACGCGCAGGATCGGCGCATAACGATCCCAGTGGCCGATGACGACCTCGGCGAGCCGGCGCCCCCGCTCGTGGCCCGCGCGGCCCGTCCAGTCGCCCTGGATCAGCTCGACGAGCTCCGGCGTGAACTCGGAGACGTGGCTCGCCAGATGGAGCACGACGTCCTCGACGTCCTTGAAGTATTGATAGAAGGTCGCCGGCGAAGAGCCGATGCGGCGCGCGATGTCGATGACGCGCAGGTCGCGCATCGGCTTCTCGCCGAGCAACACGACCGTCGCGTCGAGGATGCGGACCCGGGTGTTCTGGGCGCGGGGACCGAGCGGGCGGCCGCCCTGGTCGCAGAGGGCGACCTCGTGCTGATCGGGAAATCCCATGGCCGGGATTCGGACGTGGACCGGGCTGGGAGCGAGCAGTGCCATCGGCATCTTCCGTCTCCTTTCCTCATGGCTCCGGATCGCGCGGTCCGGGTCGACTCGGGGAGCAAGGTCGCCGCGTCCTCCTGGACTGCCGCGACGACTCGCGGGCCCCCTTCCCCGCTCAGGGTGGTCAGGATGGACCCGAAGTCATCCCCACCTTACTCGAAAAACGAAAAAATTTGACCAAGAGATTTCCTGAGGGGATATCAGATCCGACTGTGGTTGGTCTCACCGGAAATCGAGGTTGATTCTCCGATCATCCTTGGAAGAATCGCGGCGAGCTCCCCCCGAATCGGCCGCTGTGAAAATTTTCTTGTGATCGGGCCCGAATCCCTTAGCTTGTGTTCTCGAGAGCTTCCGCGAGTGGATTCTGCTTCGCCCTCCCCGATCCCCCGGGCGGTGTTTCACGGTGCAGGAGGTCCGATGGCCAAGCTCACGATCGAGATCGACATGAACGATCCCCAGGAAGCCTGGGATGCCCTGTACCGGCGCATCGAGGAGTTCGGGGACGAGACGGACGAGTCGAGCCCGGCCAAGGAGCCCGGCGTCCTCCCGACCCCCGTCACCTACGACCTGCTGCTCGATCCGGAGCGGGCCTTTGGTGATCTCGGCGACTTCTTCGCCGTGCTGACCGGCCGGGACTGACGCGCGAGCGAGCGCGCCCTCGGGGCCGGCGGGCGGGCCCGCGGCGGCCAACGCGGCCCCGTCGGCGGGCGCCCGCGAGTCGGCGCCCTCCTCCGCTTGCATTCCGGGCTTCGCCGAGCTGCTAGTCGGCGCGCTTCGGCACCACGACGATCGTCATCTTCGCCTCGGGGCGCTGCTCGAGGCGGATCGCATAACGTCCACTCGCCTCGAACGTGTAGTGCCAGCCGTCGCCGGGTGCCTTCAAGACCGGGCTGCGGATCCTTCCTGCCTCGTCGACCAGCACGACGAGGCCCGCCGGCGCGTCGAGCGTGTTCGCGAAATGGACCGTCGTCCCCTCGAAGAGATTGAGCAGCGCGGGCGAGAGACCGGTCGCCCGGATCTCGACGGTCGGCCCATGGGCCCGGGCCGGCGCCGGAACCCCGAGCAGCGCCGCGGCGACGAGCCCCGCGAACACCGCGAGCCCTCCTGCCCGGCGTTCAGCCCGGCGGCGCGCCGATCCGCAGCGCCCCACCCCGTCCCCCCTCGAAGCGCCGATCGATCGCATGCGTCCAGGCCTCCTGCGCGCGCGACGATCGCATGCTCCGGCGCGGGCCGGTAGGCTTCGCGCGCCCGTCGCCCGCGGCATCTCGCCGCAGCGACTCCGGCCGCGAGCGCTGGACCCGTCCCCGGTCCAGAGGCCCCGGTCCCCCGCCTTCCTCTCGAGGCACGAAGGATCACGCCATGCAGCGGACCCGCGCCGCCGAGCTCCGCACCCTCTTCGCGATGTCGGCACCGATCGCCCTCGCCCAGGTCGGCCACATGGCGATGGGCGTCGTCGACACGCTGATGATCGCCCGCGTCGGAGTCCCCGAGCTCGCCGCCGTCGCCGTCGCGAGCACCTGGGTCTGGTCCTCGGGCTCGATCGCCCAGGGCATCGTGCAGGGGATGGATCCGCTCGTCTCCCAGGCCCACGGTGCTGGCGACGGGAACGCCGTCGCCCTCGCCTTCCAGCGCGGGCTCGTGATCGCGGTCCTGGTCTCGCTGCCGCTGATGGCGCTCTGGCTCGCGACGGAGCCCGCGCTCCTCGCCCTCGGCCAGGATCCCGAGGTCGCCCGCCTGGCGGGGCGCTACATGCTGGCGCGCCTGCCCTCGGCCGTAGGCTTCCTGCTCTTCACCGCCCAGCGCCAGTACCTCGCGGGCCGCGCGATCACGCGCCCGGCGATGTGGATCATGTTGCTCGGCAACGGCTTCAACGCGCTCTTCAACTGGATCCTGATCTTCGGCCATTTCGGCGCCCCGCCCCTCGGCGTGGTCGGCGCCGGCCTCGCGACCTCGTTCACGAACCTGCTGCTGCCGATCGCGCTCTTCGTCTGGATCCGCCGCGCGCGGCTCTACGAAGGCGCATGGCGGGCCTGGGATCGGCGCTCGTTCGCGCTGCGCGGGCTCGCCCAGTCGGTGCGCCTCGGGCTGCCGATCGGGATCCAGATGGCGCTCGAGGCGAATGCCTTCACGATCGCGATGCTCCTCGTCGGCTCGCTCGGCGTCGCCGAGCTGGCCGCCCATCAGGTCGTCATCAACATGGCGAGCCTGACTTTCATGTTCCCCCTCGGCATCGCGATCGGCGCGAGCGCACGCGCGGGGAACCTGATCGGCGCCCGGGACGCCGCCGGGCTCCGGCTCGCCTGCGGCACGGCGCTCGTGATGGGCGGCGGCATCATGACGATCGCGGCGGTCGGCTTCGTCGCGTTTCGCGAGGCGCTGCCGCGGCTCTACGTCGAAGACCTCGAGGTCGTCTCGCTGGCGGCCTCGTTGCTGCCGATCGCGGGCGCGTTCCAGATCTTCGACGGGATCCAGGTCGTGGGCGGCGGGCTGATGCGGGGGATGGGGCGGCCGCAGGTCGGTGCCGTCGCGAACCTGCTCGCCTTCTATCTGATCGGGCTGCCCCTCGCGTGGGGGCTCGCGTTTCGCGCGGGGCTCGGGATCCGCGGCATCTGGTGGGGGCTCGCGGCGGGCTTGCTCAGCGTCGCGGCGATCCTGTGTGTCTGGGTCGCGCGGACCAGTCGGCGGCCGCTCAGCGAGCTCTCGGTCGCACCGGAGGGCGCCTGAAATCCGACCGGTCGCTCAATCGATCCGGATCGACTCGACCATCCCCTCGAGCTCGTCCTGCATGCGGGGCAGGCTCGCCCGGGCCGTCGTCGCCGTGATGACGAGGGTCTCGTCGCGGTCGCGCGGGAGCTGGTACTGCATCGTCGTCGTCCCCGGCACCGCGCCCTCGAACTGCAGATAGAGGGCCGGCCGTCGCGCGCGGTCTCGCATCTCGCAGGCCTCCATCGCGATCGGCCGTCCGAAGATCCGCGAGAACTCCCCGGGCAGGAGCCGGCAGACGCCGTCGAGCTGCTCGCGCGTCGAAGGCAGGTCGGCGGGCTGGAGCAGGAAGTTCACGTTGTCGACGAAGACGTCCGAGTCGCTCTCGCGGCGGTAGAAGATCTCGAGCTCGCCGGCGCGGATGCGATCGAAGACGGTGCGCCGCATGGCGAGCGGGATGCGCTCGAGGTCGGCGACTCCGCCGCCGTCCTCGGCGAGAAAGAGCTCGGAGTTGCGCTCGACCTCGCCCCGGGTCAGCACGAGCCAGACGTCGGGCACCGAGATCCCGAAGCCGAACCCGCTCCGGAACTCGCCGGCCGCGGCCGGGTCGGCGCCCGCACCGGCGGAAAACCCGACCAGGACCAGGGCCAGCAGCCGAACGGCCCGCTCGATCCCCCTCGTGCTCCCCGCTCGCCGCATGCACCGCTCCTCCGTGACCCGCCGAGGCGTTCTTCCGCTTCCCGCGGGCCCCTCGACGGGTCGGTCCTCCGACCGGCTCGCTTGAGTCGCCCGCTCGATTCGAGCGGAGAGACACCGGCCGACCTGCGCGCCCGAGCGAGCTAGTTTCCGCCCGAGGTCCCATGTTCGAGACGATCCGCTCCTTCTTCGACCCGCCGATCACCGCCGACCCCGAGCAGAGCACCGCGAAGCTCGCCTGGGTCGTGCGCCTGCGCTGGGTCGCGATCGGCGCCCAGCTGCTCACGATCGTGCCGGCCCTCGAATACAAGCTGCTCGAGGCCGACATGCTGCCGCTCTTCGTGACGGTGGTGGCGACGCTGGCGACGCTCAACGTCGGGACCTGGATCGGCCTGCGCCGCGGCATCCGCGGGACCCCGGCCCATCTGCTCGTCCAGCTCGCCGCCGACATCCTCGGTCTCTCGGCGCTGCTCATCCTGACGGGCGGGGCCTGGAACCCGATGGTGCCGATCCTGCTCGTACACTCGGTGCTCGGCGCGCTGCTGCTCGAAGGCCGGCTCGGGCTCGTCTTCTTCGGGCTGCTGCTCGTCTGTCTCGGACTGATCCAGTACAACGGGCGGATTCCGCAGGGCCTGGTCGGCGCCATCGTGCCGAAGAACATCCTGTTCCCGGCGCAGATCGTGGTCGCCCTCGTGTTCTGGATCCTGACGGCCTGGCTGTCGCGAACCCTCGACAACCTGAAGAGCTGGTTCGTCGACGCACAGCAACGCAAGACCCGCATCGATCGCCTGCGCGCGGTCGGCGCGCTCGCGGCGGGCCTCTCCCACGAGTTCGCGACGCCGCTCAACACGGCCCAGCTGCGCCTCGCCCGCGTCGGCCGCCAGCACGGCCTCGAGGCCGATCCCGACCTGCGCACTGCGATCGAGGAGCTCGACCGCTGCGGCGACATCCTGCGCCACATGGCGGGCTCGCAGCTCCAGCCCGATCGCCTCGCCCTGGAGGTCGTCGACCTCGACGCGATCGCGCGACAGGTCTGCCAGAGCGTCGCCAGCGTCCACGAGGGTGCGACGATCCGCTTCCTGACCGACGGCCGCGGCCCCAAGCGTGTGCTGGTCCCGCCGGTTGCGTTCTCCCAGGCGCTGATCAACCTCGTCGACAACGCCGTCGAGTCCGGCGGGCCCGAGAGCGAGGTCGAGATCGTGGTGCAGCGGACGGGGATGCGGGCCGAGCTCGCGGTGCAGGACCGCGGCTCGGGCTGGCCCGAGGTCGTGCGGCGCCATCTCGGCGAGCCCTTCGTCACGACCAAGCCCGAAGGCGTCGGCCTGGGTCTCTATTATGTCCACTCGCTGTCGGAGGCGATCGGGGCGGAGCTGACCCTCGGCGACCGCGAGTTCGGCGGGGCCGTCGCCCGCATCTCGCTGCCGATCGTCCCGGTCGCGACCCAGGGAGATGCCCTCGGCGTCTCGGCGACGGCCGCAGGGGAATGGAGCACGCAGAATGGCTGAAACGATCTCGATCGGCGCCGGCGACGGCGATCGAACGCTGCTCATCGTCGACGACAACGCGCGCTTCGCGGAGACGCTCGCGAGCGAGTTCCGCGACCGCGGTTACGTCGTGACCCGCGCGGCGGATCTCGCCGGGCTCCAGGCGATGCACGACCTCGACGTCGACTACGCGATCGTCGACCTGCGCCTCGGTGCCGACTCGGGCCTCGACGCGATCTCGATCATCCTCGGCCGCTCGCCGAAGGCCAAAGTCGTCGTGCTCACCGGCTACGGCAGCATCGCGACGGCGGTCAAGGCGACGAAGCTCGGGGCCGTCGGCTACCTGATGAAGCCGACCGACGTCGAGCAGGTCGAGAAGGCGCTGCTCGAGCAGGTCGACGAGGAGCCCTCGGTCCCGATCCCGACCGAGTTCCAGAGCCTCTACCGCCACGAGCGCGAGTACATCGAGTTCGTGCTCGCCGAATGCGAGGGCAACATCTCGCAGGCGGCGCGGCGCCTCGGCCTCCACCGCCAGAGCCTCCAGCGCAAGCTGCGCAAGTACACGCCCCACTGAGCCGGTGATCAGATCAGTGCGGGTCCCGCGAGCGCGGCGAGCCCTTCGCGGTCGAGGAGCACCACCCGCCCGCGCCCGAGCCGCACGAGCCCGGCCTCCTCCCACTCGCGCAGCTGCTTGTTGACGCTCTCGCGCGTCGTTCCGACGAGATCGGCGAGGTCCTGCTGCGGCACGCGGACCTCGACCGGGCCGCCGACGATCGGCCGCTTGCCGTGGTCGGCGGCGAGGGCGACGAGCCGCTTCGCGATGCGCGCGGGCAGCGGCATCGTCTGCCGCTCCTCCGCCCGCTCCGAGAGCCGACGGACTCGCGCGGCGAGGGCCTGCGCAAGGGCGATGGCCGCCCGCGGATGCTGCTCGAGGAAGGGCACGAAATCCCGTCGATGCAGCGTGACGAGCGTCGTCGCCTCGACCGCGACGACCGTCGCCGAGCGCGGCGCGTCCTCGAGCAGCGCGATCTCGCCGAGCACCTCCCCCGGCCCCATCCAGGCGAACACGACGTCCTGTCCGTCGACCCCGACACCGGTCGCCTTGAGCTGGCCCGAGAGCACCGCAAAGAGCTGATTGCCGGGATCGCCCTTGCGGAAGAGCACGTCCTTCGGCGCGAGGCGCCGCGTCGTCGTCGCCTGGATCAGGCGGTCGAGCTCGCGCCCGTCGAGGGAGGTGAAGAGCGGGACGCAGCGCAGGAGCTCCCGGCGATCCATGCCTAACGCTCCGGTGTGCGCGCGCCCGGCTGGGTCACGTGGCGAAGGTAGAAGATGAGGTCCGCGAGCGCGTCGGGATCGCCGACGCCAGGGGAGACCATGCGACTCCCGGGCACGAATCCGGCGGGATTCGCGAGGAAGGCCGCGAGCGAAGCTTCGTCCCAGACGATCGCCGCCGAGAGCATCGCGTCGGAGCCCGGCTGGTCCGGCGCCATCCCCGAGCGCCGGCCGAAGACACCCTCGAGCGAGGGGCCGACCTTGTCGACCTGGCCCGCGAGGTCGTGGCAGGTCCAGCAGGGGACGGCGACGGCGCGCCCGCGCAGGAAGCGCGCCTGCTCGGCCTCGGGCAGGCGGGCGAGCAGCGCGCGATCGGGGTCGCGGCAGGCCACGAGGGAAAGGAGGCCGGCGAGGGCGAGAGGGAGGCCGAGCCCGGCGTCGAAGCGGCGGCGGGCCTCCGAAGCGATCGGCGTCGGGCGTGCGCGCGGGCCGGCCATGCCTAACGCCTTCCGTAGAGCAGGTCGAGGCGCTGCTCGCGCTCGCTCGGGCGGGTATCGGACCAGGCGAGGCGGTCGGTGCGGTGGCAGGCGCGGCAATGGGCGCGGACCAGGGCCGCGGCTCCGTCGCGGGCGTCGCGGCCGGCGGCGATCGCGACGTCGAGGGCGAATGCGCTGCGCCGGCAGACGCGGCAGCGATGGGATTCCCGCGGCAGCGAGCGCGCCTCGGCCGGAAGGCGACCGGGCACCGGGTCGCAGTCGAAGAGCGGCGCCTCGTGCCCGCACGCCTCGCAGACGGCGAAGAGCGGCAGGAAGAAGGGCGGCTGCCCGCGGTCCGGGGGCTCCATCGCGGCGCGGGCTTCGCGGAAGACGCGGGCGAAGGTGCGCCAGAACGCGTTGCCGCGACCGACTGCGGCCCGGGGCCATCCGATCACCCGAAAGGCGTCGCTGCCGCAGGCGCACACGAGCCGCGCCTGCTCGAAGCCCTCGAGTCCCAGGCGCTCGAAGGGCCCGGCCGCGGGATCGCGGGCCAGACAACCACCGACGAGCAGAGGATCCATGACGCGAACGTATCGCTTCCGCTCGAGCGGGGCCGCCGCGGCGCGGGATCGCCGGCGCCGGCTTCAGTCGCGCTTCTGCTCCTGCAGGATCCGGCGGATGGCGCGGCGGTAGTGGTCGGCCTCGCCGAGGGCGGGGAAGCGCTCGCGTTCGGCGGCGACGCGACGGAGCGCCTCGGCGCGATCGCCGCCGCAGCGCTCGAGCAGGAACTCGACGTCGCGGCTCGGGGCGGCGCCGGCGACGTGATCGCGCAGCCCGAGGCCGACCGCGAGCCGCTTGCCGACGGGGGTCGTCGCGAAGATCGCGACCACGGCGACCAGCACGACGACCGTCATCAAGAGCGAGATCATGGGAAGCTCATCCGTCGCATCCGCCGGGCGGACCGGGCCCGCCGAATGGCCCGGCGCGCTTCGATCCGCCTAATCGTCCGAGCCGTCGGGGACGAGACGGCCTTCGTGCTCGAGGGTGAAGCGGTAGCGCAGCTCCTTGCGCATCCAGACGAAGCCGCCGCAGACGATGCCGATCACCCAGCCCTCGACGAAGAGCCGCGGCTCGAAGACCCAGCCGCCGGCAAAGTGGCCGAGGACGGGATAGGCGAGCAGGAAGAGCAGGCCCTTGTGGACCAGGTACCAGAACGCCCCGCGCCGGCGGATCTGTGCCCAGAAGGCGAGCTCGTCCCGGTTCATCACGATCTCTCGCGGATCGATCATCGATTGCCCCCGTCGCCCCGCGGCGCGCATGGGAGCCGGGGCTGCCTTCGATTCGGCAGTTCGGGCGCAAAAGCTGAAGGCGATGACGCGACCGCGCGCGCCCTCCCGGACCGGGCCCCTAGTCGAGCGCCGCCCAGTTGCGTGCCGGATACAGCTCGACCGAGGGGGAGTAGAGCCACTCTTCGCGGTAGCTTCGCCGGGTCAGATAGGGCACGAGCTTCTCGTCGGGGAGCTTGCGGGCCCGGATCGCCTCGTCGAGCAGCCGGACGCCCTCCTCCGCGTCGGCCGGCCGCCGGCCGAGCAGCGCGCCGATCTCGTCCTGCTCGATCGCATCGATCGCCCGGCCGTAGCGCCGCCTGCGGTCCATGCAGGCGACCAGCGTCGCCACGTCGCGGGCGCGGGAGCGCGCGAAGGCGTCGCCGACCGCCGGCCCGACGTCGTTCGCCTGGGCGTAGAGCGCCGACTCCGCCAGCACGTCCGGCTCGCCGACGCCTTCGGGCACCGCCGGCCGCTCGATCGGGATCTCCATCGCCTGCGCGAGCATCTCGCAGGTCGAGCGGTCGCCGGCATAGCGGTAGCAGAGATACCAGGCGAGGGACTCGCGCGGATGCGCGTGCTTGCAGACGGCGTGGATCGGGATCATCCCGCGCACGTTCTGGTGGACCGCATAATATTGTGCGGCGAAGCGGTCGTACGGAATGCCGGACTCCCGGGCGTAGAGCTCGAAGAGGCCCGTCAGCCCGCCGCTCGGATTCCAGAACTCGCGCACGACGATGTTGCCGAGATCCTCCATCGGGTCGCCCCAGTGGCCGAGCTCCCAGTCGATGACCGACGAGACGCGATCGCCCTGGAACATGAAGTTGACGGGCCCGGTATCGCCCTGGATCAGCGAGATGCGGGCCACCTTCTCCGGCGCGAAGCGCCGCAGCCAGTCGAGCGAATAGCTGAGCAGCGGATCGCGGTAGTCGGCGAGGAAGCCCTGCCACTGATTGACGATCACGTCGACCTCGTCGAGGGCCGCCTCGCGCGCATTGCGCGGCCGCCGCGTCATGACGTCGTCGATGCCGAGCGAGTCGAGATCGAGGGCGTGCATGCGCGCGACGACGCGCATGAAGTCCTCCATGACCGCGCGCTGCTGCCGCGCGTCGGTCAGCTTGTCGATGTCCGAGCGACCGGGGTCGCGGGCGAAGAGCGTGGCGCGCAGCTCGGGGTTCCAGGCGTGGACGGCGGTGACCGGGACGTTCGTCCGCCCGAGGGCCTGCACGATGCGCGTCTCGCGCTCGAGGCGGCGCGGATCGACGCCGCCGTCCTCGCGCTGGACGCGCAGGAAGGCCTCGAGGACCGACCCGTCCGGCCGCGTCACGTCGACGATCCAGGCCTCGCGGCGGGCGACGTGGCGGACGAGGCGCGTGATCGTCCCGCCCCCGATCCGTTCGATCCATTCGTAGGTTCCGGCCGGAAGATCGTGCGGGAGCTTTGACATGGCGGGCGCCTCCTCGTGCACACACTACCGCGCCCGGGCACTCCGCGAGCGAGCCGCTATGGTGGTCGCGGTCAGGTCCGCCCCGGCCTCCGCCCGCGCGGCCAAGCCAGCGCACCGCCCGCCGCGGATCCGTCGCCCGGAGTCGAAGCCCGGAGTCGAAAGGAGTCGAATCATGGAGTTCCAGATCGCCGAATCGATGTGCGACATCGGCCACTACCTGCCCCTCGCCCAGGCGGCCGACGAGGCCGGCTTCGGCTGCTTCGGCCTCGGCGACAGCGTCCTCTATCCCGAGTCCGCCGTCGGCAGCTACCCGTACAACGACGACGGTACCCGCGAGTTCCTCGACGGTGCGCCCTTCATCGATCCCTTCCAGCTCTTCGCGGCGATGTCGGTCGTCACGCAGAAGATCAAGTTCGCCGTCGGCGTCTTGAAGCTCCCGATCCGCAATCCCGTGCTGGTCGCGAAGCAGGTCTCGTCGCTGCAGGTCTTCACGAACGAGCGCTTCATCCTGGGCGTCGGTCTCTCGCCCTGGGTCGAGGACTTCCAGGCCTGCGGCGAGGACTGGGACTCCCGTGGTCCGCGCATGGACGAGCAGATCCAGATCATCCGCGGCCTCATGACGGGCGACTACTTCTCGTGGAAGAGCGACTACTACGACGTTCCGCGGATCAAGCTGTGTCCCGTCCCGAAGAAGTGTCCGCCGATCATCATCGGGGGCCACAGCATGCCCGCCTACCGCCGGGCGGCGCGCTACGCGGACGGCGTCAACTTCGTGAGCCTGTCCGAGGCCGAGCTGGTCGAACGGCTCGCCGTCATCACGAAGCTCCGCCGCGAGTACGGCCGGGACAAGCAGCCCTTCCAGGTCTTCGCCGGCATGGCCGCCTTCAAGATCGACGACATGCGGCGCCTCGAAGACAAGGGCGTCACGACCCTCGGCGTCGGCTACCGCAACCCGTACCAGCCCGACCGCATGACGCTCCAGGCGAAGCTCGACTGGGTAAGGCGCTTCGGCGACGACGTGATCGCGAAATACTAGGCGGCGGCGCGGGCGCAGGCGCGAGCGGCCCGCGCTCAGCCTCGATCCGCGCCCGCGCGGCGCAGCTCGAAGAGCGAGAGCCCGCAGGCGAGGCAGCCCGCTTCGTCCCAGATCCGGCGGAAGCCGCCGGGTCGCGCGCGAAACGACTCGCCGCAGCGCGGGCAGCGCGCGCTCCAGACGGCGACGCGCGCCGCCCCGGCGAAGGCGGCCCCGGCGAGACCGAGGGTCGCCGCGACGCGCGTCTGGCCGACCGAGAGCGCGAAGACGACGATCGGGAACCAGACGACCGGCGCCCAGCTCGCGGCGAGCTTCCAGCGGCGGAGCTGCTCGAGGCGGGTGCGCGCGGCGCTCATCGTGCGGCCACGCCGCCACGCCGGGACACCGCGTCCCCGCCCGTCCCGTCGCCGGGCACGGCATCGCTCGCCGCTCCGGTCGCCGCGCGCAGCTCGACCAGATACTCGCCGCTCTCGACCCGCATCAACGTCTCGACGGTGTAGCCCGCCGCCTGCGCCACCGCGGCGAGATCGGCCTCCGCGAGATAGACCCAGGGAAAGGGCTCGCCGCGCAGGCGCCCGTAGCGCGTCGCGAGCACGATCTCGCCCCGCTCGGCCGAGCGGTCCGACGCGTCCCCGTCCCACACCTCGCGCAGCTCGCTCGAATCCGCGAGCACGCTGCCCCCCGGATTGAGCCGACCCCGCAGCCGCGCGAGCAGGATGCGAAGCGGCTTTACACCCCCGGCCACGCCGATCGTCTGCATCCCGAAGAAGATCGTGTCGAAGCGGCCGAGGTCGCGATCGGGCCCGGCGTCGTCCCCCGCGTCGGCGTCCGCACTGCCCAAGTCCCCCGCACCGGCGTCCGCGCCCCCCGCATCCCCGAACCGATCGTCATCACGTCGACCAGCCGCACGTCGCGGACCCCGCGCTCGCGGCAGAGCTCGACACAGGCGGGGCTCACGTCGATCGCGACGACCTCGCAGCCCTTCGCCTGGAGCGCGAGCGCGTGGCGGCCGGAGCCCGCGCCGACGTCGAGGACGCGACCGCGGGCGCGCTCGAGCGCCATGCGATCGAGGGGCGCGAGCTCGCCGTCGAGGGTGAAGTACTCCTCGGTCTCGATCTCGAACTCGACGCCGTCGGCGCGCAGGGCCGTCACCCGGCGCGGGCGGCCGTCGCGGTAGTGATCGAGGAGCGCCGCGGCCAGGGGCTCGGCGGGCGGGACGCGCCGACTGCGCGGGGGCGATTTCCGCGGGGCGGTGCGGCCGGAGGATTTCATGCGGATCTCGGCTTCGAAAGGACCGATCGGATCGGTCGGGCTCGAGGGCGCGCTTCAGGCGTCCTTCAGCTCGTATTTGAGATGGCGGGAGAGATCGCCGGCGAGCTTCGGCTTCATGCGGCGCTCGGTGAAGTGCCAGCCGTCGGCTTCGGTGTAGGCGAACTTGTCTTCGTAGTAGCCCGTGATGATCGGCTGGAGACCGAAGCCGTCGACGGCCTGGACGACGGTGAAGCGCGAGCGGACGTCGCAGCTGCGGCCGTCCTTCGCGAACTCGAGGATCAGGTTCGTCGTGACGTGCTGGGTCATCGGGGTGCCGTCCGCGAAGACCTGCGTCGAGCGCTGGTAGATCTTCTCGACCTCGGCGCTGCCGGTCCCCTGGACGTCGCCCTTCGGGCCGATGATGCGGGCCTTCGCGAAGAGCGCGGCGAGGCCCTTGAAGTCGCCGGCGTCGATCCGCTCGGCGTAGGTGAACATCAGGTTTTCGATCGCGGTCCGTGCATTCGCGGGGTCGAGCGGGTTCGACATGGGGATCCCTTCCGTTTCACGAGGTTCGATGGGGCGGTCGGGCCGACCGGTCGCTCGGATCGATGGCTCGAGCGTCGAAGCGGGCCGGAATGCATCGGCGGCTCGACGCCGCGAAGGCGCCTAGCGCAGGGTCGACGGGCTCTCGGCCGACGTGCTCGAATCGTCGACGCAGCGTCGCCATTCGTCGTCGCCGACGGCCTCCATGTGGTCTTCCATGCAGCTCTTGAAGCGGTAGCCGCAGTTCATGCACTCGAGATAATGATGCGTCTCGATGCCCCGGCTCGAAGCGACCTCGAGCTCGGCGCGGACCCACAGCCGGCTCGGCCGCGACGCGACCTCGCAGGCTTCGCAGTACAGCGTGAAAAGCGAATCGAACATCACCCTCTCCTCGGCGCCTGCCCCACGATACCCCATTCCGCCCCGTGTCGAGCGCGCGATCGCGCCGGGCGATCCGACGCCCGGTCTTCGGCCCGCCGCCGCCATCCCGTCGCAACCGGGAAGGAGCGTGGACCCGCGGTCGGACGCACGCGAGCCGGCGGCAGGAGCGGGGCAGACGCGGAGCAACCGGGGAGCAGCCCGGGCGCAACGCGGCGGAGGCGAACGCGCGCGCACGCGCGGGCGCCTAGGGGATCGAGAAGGGCTCGGATCCGGTCCGATCCCGGCACAGGGCGAATCCCTCCGCGTTCAGCGCCGAGATCCAGCCCCGGGCACACTCGACGGCGAGGAACAGGGCCTCGACGCTGTCGCGGCCGGCGAGCGTCTGCGGACGGTGGAGATCGGCGAGGGCGACGCGGCAGTGCCAGCGCTCGCCCGATGGCGCGCGCTCGGGGACACCGATCACGAGACTGAGCCGCCGGGGCCTCGAGCTCGAGGCCTCCCCCGGTCCGGACGCCGCGAAGGCGAAGATCTCGACGCTCGCGATCGCGCCCTTCACGACGGCTCCGCATCGTCGACGCCCGCGGTCGGCGCGGCGGACGCGCCCGCCGGGCGGTCGCTATGGCCGAGCGGGCGGCCCGGAGCGATGCGGTCGCGGATCGCCTGCTTGAGCTCCCGCAGCTCCGGGAAGCGCGCGGCCGTCCGGCGGTCGAAGAGGAGCTCGCCGTCGAGGCGCACGGCGAAGACGCCGCCCTCGCGCCCCGGCAGGAGGGCGATCTCGCCGAGCTCCGCCTCGAAGGTCGCGAGCAGCTCCTGGGCGAGCCAGCCGGCGCGCAGGCCCCAGCGGCAGCCTTTGCAGTACTCGATCTCGACCCGCGGCGAACGACTGCCCGACGTCATGCACGCTCCCAGGGCTCCCGATCCGGAAGCCCGACGATTCGCGAGCCTAACGCTCCGCGCCCGACATCAACAGCTGCGCATAACGGCGAAGGAAGCGCTTCTGGCGCTCGATCTGATCCGGCGCGAGCGGATCGAAGTCGAAGAGCGAGCGCAGGAGCGGCGCCATCGCGAAGTGGCCCAGGATGACGTGGATCCAGGCGGCGACGGCGAGCGGGCGCTCCTCCTCGGTCCAGACGGGGTCGGGCTCCTGCGCCATCGCGACGAGCCCCTGCGACACGATCGGCCGCAGCCAGCCCTGGGCGATCTTCTCGAGCGAGGCCCCGTCGGTCAGCGCCTCGTGCTGGATCAGGCGCGCGAGATCCGGATGACTCGCGAGATGGTCCATGATGCCGTCGAGCATCGCGCCGGTCCGGTCCTCGCCGCGTCGCGTCCCGCGCGCGACGCTGCCGATCAGATCGAAGAGCGGCTGAACGCCGCGGGCGATCACCGCCTCGTAGAGCGCCTGCTTGCCCTCGAAGTAGTTGTAGAGCGAAGGCGCCGTCAGCCCGGCCGCCCGGGCGATGTCGCGCACCGCGGTTCCGGCCAGCCCCCTCTGCGCGAAGAGCTGCTCGGCGACGTCGAGGATGCGGTCACGGGTCGACTCGGTTTCGGATGCGGCGCTCGTCATGCTGTCGACCTCGGCGGAGTCTTTCCGGCCTCGCTCGGGGCGTCAACCCTGCGTTCCGGCAGCGGAAGACGGCCGGACGGGGCCCGAGCTGTGGCCGATGCGGAAGCGGTGGCCGTTGTTCTCCTCGATCGTGAACTCCCGCATGCCCCAGGGCTGCGAGGCGATCTCGGCGACGATCTTCACCCCGCGCTCACGATAGGTCGAAAGCACGCGATCTGCGTTCGCGACCCGTACGAACACGCAGCAGCGCTCGATCGGCCCGCTCTCGCGGCGCAGGAAGAGCTCCGTCTTGCCGTTGTAGACGGCGCCGTAGCTCTCTTCGTAGACCCAGGCGATCCGGAAGCCCAGCACGTCGCGATAGTAGGCCTGCGTCGCCCGCACGTCGGCGACGGGCAGCTCCGGCGTCGCAAAGAGCCATTCGAGCTCCCCGACCCGGGTCGAGAAGCCCTGCTCGTCGACCTCGCGAATCGCCATCTCAATGCTCTCCCCGACGGTCGCCCTCTGATCCGTCCTGCGCCGTCCAACCGAAGACCGCCTCGAAGCGCAGCCGATTCGGCGTCCGCAGCATCGCGGGCGCCCGGCGAATGTATTGCTCCGCGCGCTCGCGTGCCGAAGCCGACAAGCTCTCGAGCTGCGCGATCAGCTCGTCGCAGTCCGGGCGGGCGAAGCGGCCGTCGGATCCGCGCGACGGCAGCGCCGTCCAGAGGACCGCGTCGAGCGGTCGCTCCGCGAGCCAGCCCGCGATGGCGGCCCGCGTCGCCGGCGCCACCCGTTCCGACGCCACGGCGGCGCAGTCGAAGCCCGGACGCCCCACGACTCCGATCCAATCGGCGACGCGCTCGGCCGTGATGCCCTCGCGCCGGGCGAGCTCGGCGATGCCGGCCGCGAGCGAGTCGACGGTGAGCGGGGCCCAGAAAGTCCGAACGGGCGCCGCCTCGGGGTCGATCACGAGGGTCACCCGCCCGTCGAGGGCGACGCGCGAAAACTCGATCGGAAGCATCGGTCCGTCGTGGACGAAGGGCGCTGCCAGGGGCAGCGTCCGGGGATCCCAGAGCAGCGAGCCCCAGGCGATGCATCCGATGCGCGGGGCGCTCAAGCGGGGGTCGGGGCGTCGTAGCCGAAGGCGGGGGAGAGCTCCTTGCGGACGTACTCGTCGATCTCGGCCGCCTGCGCCTCGTCGAAGTAGTCCTTGTAGCCGCCGACCTTCGCGCGCCGGACCTTGTAGGAGTTCGGATCGCCCTTCTTGCCGGGCTTCATACGACCGCCGGCGAGCCAGAAGGTGTTCTTTTCCTCGAGCTTGCGCATGTTCTCGACGCTCGCGTACTCGACCGAGGCCGTGATCGCGTCTGCGCGGCTGGCTCGTCCGTTCACGAAGTCCATCACCCGGGCGAAGGTCTCCTCGGGCCGCGCGCGCATGTCCTCGTAGCGGACGATCAGCAGGCTCTCGACCTTCGCGGCCTCCCGCGCCCAGAGATTCAGGTAGGCGATGATCTGCGGGAGCCCGCAGTCGGGGTCCATCACGAACTGGTAGGGCGAGACTTCGGCGCCGTGGGGCGGATAGTTGTTGAGGCGCTTCTTGACCGGGCGCATGCGGTGCTGCCACTGGAAGTACTGGGAGACCGCGATGTCCTTCGGGTTGCGGACCAGCAGGACGACCTTCTTGCCGTAGAAGGAGGCCTTCGAGTCGACCTCGCCCGTGTAGTCCTTGATGTAGTTGTCGTGGGTGAAGAAGATCTTCGGGATCTCGACGTTGCGGCGATGGTAGTTCGAGAAGCCGAGCAGGACGCGCTCGGGGATGCCGTAGACGAGCTGGTAGTAGCGGGAGATCATCACCCGCAGCCAGGTCCGACCGCTCTTGCCGAAGGAGACGACCGCGACGTCGGCCTCGGCGAGCCGGCCCGCTTCCTCCCGCCCGCGCAGCCAGCGCTCGATCCGGATGCGGCGCGCCACGGGCAGGAAGAAGAGGAGGGCCATCAGGACCTCGCGGCTCGCCTTCTTCCAGATCGAATCCATCCTTGCTCCATCCGTCCGATTCGTCGAAGCGCCGAAATCGCCGGGACCCCGAGGGCACGCGGGCGGCATGCGCGGTCGCAATCTATCACAGCTTGCGGTGTCTCCCTCCCCGAGCGCTGGCCCCGGGGACCAACGAGCGCGAAACTCGGCGATGGAGGGGGGATCTCATTGAAGGCGAGCGAGCGACGATCCCGGCCCGCGCTGCCCGGCGCGAAGCTTGCGCGCTACCTCGTCTCGGAGATGTGGCTGCCGTCGCTGTTCGCGACCGCGGCCTTCGGCCTCGTCGTCCTGCTGACCGACCTGATCGGCTATGCGGACCTGATCGTCAACCGCGGCCTCGCGGTCGACGAGGTCGCGCGCCTCGCGACCCTCCAGCTGATCCCGACCCTCGCGCGCACCCTCCCCTTCGCCGTCCTCGTCGGCACCCTCGTCGGCCTCGGCCGCCTCGCCGCCGACCGCGAGCTGCTGGCCCTCGAGGCGAGCGGCTTCTCGCCGAGGCAGCTCGCCGTCCCGGGCCTCGTCTTCGCCTTCCTCGCGACGGGCGTCTCGCTCTATCTCTCGGTCTTCCTCTCCCCCGACTCCCAGCGCCAGGTCCGCGATCGGATGCTCGCGCTGACGCGAGCGCGCCCCGGACTCTCGTTGCGCGCCGGCCAGGCCTCGAATCTCGACGGCTGGCGGATCGAGGCGCGCAAGGTCGATCAGGAGGGCACGTCGCTCGAGGGCGTGCTCGTGTACATGCCGAGCCTCGACGAGACGATCTTCTCTCAACACGGCACGATCCTCGACGCGCGGGTTCGCGACGCTTCGGAGGCGGCAGCACCCACGCCCGACTCCGCCACCGGGCCGGGCGCTTCTGCCTCATCCCCCTCGCACGCCCCGTCGTCGCCGTCCGCCTCCACGGCATCCAACGCCACGCCCTCATTCTCAGCTTCGTCTTCCTCTCCAGCTTCGTCGGCCTCGGCCTCGACGAACACCTCGGCAAACACCTCGGCAAGCGCCGCGCGAACCAGCATCCCCCCGGCGGAAACCGAGCCCGCGAAGCGGATCGTGCTCGAGGACGGGCTCATCCTCTTCAACTCCGCGGATCGGGCGTCGCTGCTGCGCTTCGAGCGGCTCGAGACGCCACTCCCCGCTTCGAAGCCCGGGAAGGACGTGCCCGTCGATCTCGTCGCGACGCTGCCCTTCGCGGAGCTGCTGGCGGTCGCGGGCGAGGCCGGCGATTCGGCCCGGGGCCGCTGGTACCGGGGCGAGGCCCATCGGCGGGTCGCGCTCGGGGCGGCGACGCTGCCCTTCGGCCTGCTCGCGATAAGCCTCGCCCTCGGCCGCCGGACGCTCGCGCTCGACGGGCACCGCGCTGGGCATCGGCGGCGCGATCGCCTACTACGCCCTCGTCCAGCTCGCCGAGGGCCTGCTGCGCGGCGATCGCACGCCGGTCGCCCTGGCGATCTGGCTGCCGAACATCGTGCTCGGCGGCGTGGCGGGCTTTCTCGTCCTGAAGGCCGGTCGCCGGACGGAGGACGGCTATCGCGGCGTGGGGCGCGGCGGCCGGAGTCTGCTCGAGCGCTTCGGGATCGTTCGCAAAGGGATCCGGGTCAAGCGCTTCGCGCTGCCACGCTACGTCGCGAGCCAGTTCGTGCAGATGGCGCTCGCCTGCGTCGCGGGTCTGGTGCTCGCCTATCTGATCATCGACGTGTTCGACAACCTGAAGTGGTTCAACCGCTACGGCGCGACGGGCGAGGAGATCGCCCGCTATTACATCGCGCGGTTGCCGGTGCTGGCGGCCCGTGTGATTCCGATGGCGCTCCTGATCGCGGTGGCGCTCACGATCAGCGTGCTCGGGGCCAACGGCGAGCTGCTCGGCATGCGGGCCTGCGGGATCCCGATCCTGCGGATCGTCGCGCCGGTCTGGATCCTCTGCGCGCTCGCCGTCCCGGCGGATCACCTGCTCGCCAACGAGCTCGTGCCGCGCTCCTGGGGCGAGGCGAAGAAGATCAAGGACGAGGACATCAAGGGCAAACACCTGAGCCTGAAGGACGCGGGCGAGCGGGTCTGGTACCGCGTCGGCAGGCGGATCCACGAGATGGGCCGTCGCGATCTCGGCGCCGGTCGAGCCAGCGACGTGACGCTCTACGAGCTCGGCGAGGACGGGCTTCCCGCCCGACGGACGGACTCCGAGGAAGCACGTTATGTCGGCGAGGGGAACTGGCTCCTCGACGCACCGCGCGCCGTCGCCCTCCTCCCGACCGGCCACCTCTCGCGGACGCCCAATGCCGAGCGCGTCGTCCAGTTCGGCGAGGAGGCCCCCGCCGAGATCGAGACCGCCAATCTCACCCCGGCCGAGCTGCGCACCGCGATCTCGGACCCGGACCTGGAAGGGCCGATCTCTCTCATCTACCGCACCGATCTGCAGATGAAGGTCTCCGCGCCCTTCGCGTGCCTGCTCTTGCCGCTGATCGCGCTCTTCTTCGCAGCGACGGGCCCGCCCTTCCCGCGCCCGGTCCAGATGTTGATCGCGAGCGCGATCCTCGCCGTCGCCCACGCGCTCGCGACCTCCTTCGCCGGCTCGATGGGCCACGGCGGCACGCTCCCGCCCTGGCTCGCGGGCTGGGGTCCGTCGCTGATCTTCGCCGCCGTCGCGATCGCGATGGGCATCCGCCAGCGCGTCCGCTCGCAGACCTCGGGCTGAGGCGCAGCGGGCGGGCGGACCGGGTATCCGCCCGCCGCGGCCGTCTGGTAGAGTCGCACCGTCGCATTCGGGTCCCGCCCCGTCCGACGCGCCCGCGTGCGCGCAGACGTCGTGAGACCGACGGCCGGGACGGGAGCAGGATTGCCGAATCGCACGCAAGCGGAGCCGCGCGAGCGACTGGTCTGGCTCTTGATGGGCAATCGCGGGGGACAACTCGCAGGTGCTGGGCCTCGGCGAAGCCCTCGGCTGGACTCTCGTCCAGAAGCACTTCGTCTACACGCGCTACGAGAAGCTCGTGAACCTGCCCTTCGGCGCCCATCTGCTCGGCGTCGTGAAGGCGCAGTCGAGCACGATCGAGCCGCCCTGGCCCGATCTCGTGATCTCCGCCGGCCGCAAGAACGAGCCGATCGCCCGCTTCATCCGCGAGAAGGCCGCGCGCGCGGGCAAGCGCGTCCGGCTGATCCACGTCGGCCGGCCGTGGGCCAGGCCCGCGACCTGGGATCTCGTCGTCACGACGCCCCAGTACCGACTGCCCCGGGATCCCAACATCCTCCACAACGAGACCCCGCTCCACCGCGTGACCCGCGCGCGCCTCGACGAGGCCGCGAAGGCCTGGGCGGATCGCGTCGCGGAGCTGCCGCGGCCGCGGATCGCGGTGCTCGCGGGGGGGCATTCCGGGCCCTATCCCTTCGACCGCGCCTCGGGCGAGCGCCTCGCGCAGAAGCTCGAGGCCCTCGTCGCCGAGCTCGGGGGATCGCTGCTCGTCACGACGAGCGCGCGGACCCTCGACGAGACGACGGACGCCCTCTTCGCGGGCATCCGTTCGCCCTCGATCCTCTACCGCTGGAAGAAGAACGACCCGGACAATCCGTTCTTCGCGTTCCTCGGGCTCGCGGATCGCGTCGTCGTGACGGCGGACAGCGTGTCGATGATGACGGAGGCGTGTGCGACGGGGCGCTACGTCTATCTCTACGACACGGGCGAGGGCATCACGTCGATGAAGCGCAACCCGTTCCTCGACGGCGAGGACGAGGACGTCGACGCGCGCGACGCGATGGCCGAGAACGGCGGCGGGAGCGGCCGCGACACCGGGCTTCGGCGCTTCGATCGCGCGCATTTCAACGCCTGGGTCTACCGGCTCGGCATGCGCATGGGCCCCCAGCGCCTGACGCGCGACATCCGCATCGTGCAACAGCTGCTGATCGACACCGACCGCGCGATCTGGCTCGGCGACGGCCATCCCAAGGCGCTGCCGCGGCCCTCGACGACATGCCGCGGGCGGTGGAGCGGGTCCGCGCGCTCTTCGGGGCGTGAGCGGGGACCAGGCGGGCGGCCGGGCGGGGATCCGGACCGGCGCCCGGGCAGACTTCCGCTCGACGCGGACGCGCGAGCCCGCCTGCTAGGCCGCGCGCGAGGCGAGTCGGTCCATGACCTCGAAGGCGTCGTGGCGGACGTGGTTGCGCTTCATCTCTTCGCGGATGAAGGCCTCGTCGACGATCCGCTTGTCGACGCACTCGCGCAGCAGGCCGAAGAAGAAGGCCTCCTGATTCGGGTCGGGATGAGGCCGGTAGTTCCCGACGAAGGCGTAGTCGCCGAACATCTTGCGCCGCGCGCGCAGGACCCAGCGGATCGGCGGGAAGATCCGGTACTTCTCCGCGGGCACGAAGTCGGCGGGGAGACCGACCTTCCAGGGCTGGGTCTGGCGCTTCGTGTTGTGGATCATCTTCGTCTTCGGCGTCAGCTTGTCGAAGTCGTTCCACTCGTTCTCGAAGAGGCCGATGGTATCGCGGTCCTCGTTCTTCAGGCCGATCCAGTCGGCGTAGTCGAGCTTGCGCTCGAACATCGACTCGAACTGCTCGCGGACGCGCCAGTGGGTCAGCTTCGGGCAGTCGAGCAGCATGACGCTCGTCGCGAGCACGCCCTCGAGCCGCTTCGCCCCCGATCGCGGCCGGCACAGGATCGCCTTGCCCTGCATGTCGCGCTCGAGCAGCTCCATGATGTCGGCGACGGCGAAGACGTCGGGATCCGTGACCACCGCCCGACCCTGGTAGCCCATCAGCTCGGGCGGCATGAAGCGCAGCGGCGTGAAGGACTGGAGATCGTCGTAGCGCCAGACCCGGGAGGCCCCGTCGCGCAGATACTCGCGGCCCTCGTACTCCTTGAAGTACGGGTAGCTCGACAGCTCCATGATGTGGACGTCGAAGGCCTCGGGCCGCGCCGAATTGCGCTGCATCGAATAGCGCGAGACGATCGCGCCGAGGATCTGCTTGTGGTTCGTCTGGATGAAGACGGTCGGTCGATCACTCGACGGCATGTCCGAATCCCCTTTGCTTCAGCTCATCATCACGTCGTCGCGGATCTCGAGGTCGCGACTTCTCGTCACGACCTCTCATCACGACTTCCCATCGACTTCCCTTCGCGACTTCCGATCGTGACGTCCCATCGCGACCTCCCCTCGCGATGTTCCGCGATGGATCGGGACGCGTGGTTTTTCGCGGCTTAGCCTATCACAGGGTCCCCACGCGGCCCGTGATCCCGACGCTATCCCGGTTGCTTCGCCGGGCACGGATCCGCCGCGACGAGCGCCCGGACCCGCTCGGCGACCCGCTCGACCTCGTCGTCGGCGCCCGCGCTCGGCGCGACCCGCGGATCGCCGAGCCAGCAGGCGAGACCGCGCTCGACCAGGCGACGCGGGATCGCCGAGAGATCCCGCGAGTGGATCGGGAGCCCGAGGCGATAGAGCGTCCGCGAGATCCAGCCGCCGGCCGGGATCGGATCCCGCCGCGGCTCGAGGGGCCGGAGCAGCCCCAGCCGCTCGAGGGTCCGCTCGACGGGTCCCTCGTCGTTGTCGAGGGGGAAGATGGCGAGCGATTTCCCGAGTCGCGCGACCTCGACCATCATCGAGAGGCTGTCGGTCGTCACGATGAAATGCTCGGCGAGCCCGAGCAGCGCGTGGTACGGGTTCGTCTCCGGGGGCGCCGCCGCGTCGAAGACGTGCAGGACCTCGCCATCGGCCCGGGCCCGCTCCAGCCATTCGACGATCGGCTTCGGCGTCCGGCGGCTCGTCGTCACGTAGAGCGCGCCCCCGCTGCGCGCCGCGTCGGCGCGGGCCGCTTCGAGCAGCGTCCGGGCCGCCGCGAGATCGAAGCGCAGCCCGCCCGTCGGGCCGCCGAGCATGAGCGCCGTGATCGGCCGGGCGAGGACCGCGAAGCGCGGGCGCCACGCCGCGCTCGCCCGCTCGATCGCCGCGGCGTCGATGCGCAGCAGCGGCAGATCGTGCAGGGCGACGTTGCGACCGGGCGCGACCACGTAATGCGATGCGACGACCATCAGGTCGAACTCGCCGCGGCGATGGCGCGGCATCCCGACCATCACGATCCGCGTCGCGCCCCCGGACGCGCGCTTGAGCCAGAGCGCGACGCAGGCGAGCCTTCGACCCGACGCGATCACGAGCTCGGGCCACGGCGCGGCCAGCGCATCGGAGCGCGCGAGATCGACGTGGGACAGGCTCGGGCGGATGCGCGGCTTCGCCGTCTCCCATTCCGGGCGGACGACGACGCGCTTCTCCTCGCACGGCCAGCCGGTGGCCCGGGCGAGCTCGCGAACCTGGGCGTTGTCGCCGGGCTTGTGCCCGATCAGGAGCCAGACGCGGGGCACCGTCCCCCGCGCGCGCTCGGATGTCTGCCGATTCGATTCGCCCATCGCCCCCCGTCCCGGACGGAACGTACCACCGGCGAGCGCTTCGCAGGCGGGCGGGCGAGCAGGCGGGCCGAGCCGACGTCGAGGCTAGGCCGAATGCGTCGGCGAGCGGCGGGTCTCGAGCTCGGCGAGAAAGGCCCGGGCATCGTTGAAGATGCCGCGCTTGTCGTCGGAGTCGAAGCGCGCGAGGGTGCCGAAGCCGAGGGCCGGGGCGAGGGAGAGGAGCGCCGTGCCCTGGACCGCGCCGCGCAGGAAGGCCCGGCGATCGACCGCGGGATGACGTCCGACGCCGGCGGCTCCGATCGCCGCCAGCAGGAAGCCCCCGGCCCAGCGGAAATGCTGTCGCTCGCGGCGGTCGGCCTCGTCGAGGCCGACCTCGATCAACGAGCGCGCGGTCGTGATCGCGCGCGGATCGATCGAGCCCGGACCGGCCGCCGTCGCGGCCGCCGCCGGCGTCGACGTCGCCGGCGGCTGCCAGGCGAGCTCGACGCGGAAGCCGAAATGATCGGAGAGCGAGCGATCGCGACGGCGGATGCGCGCGCTCTCGTGGAAGACGAGCTGCGCGTCGCGGGCCGACCACGCGACGCCGCGCGCGGGCCGCACGAACAGGAAATCGATGCGTTTGTCGGGTCCGTTGCGATCGCGCTTGTAGAAGTTGCTCGACGAGAGCGTGCCCTGGGTCAGGTCCGCCCCGAGCTCGACGGCGCCGGTCAGCCCGCGGAAGACCTCGTACTCGGGCTCGCCCGGGCGGCAGTTGAAGTCGCCCCCGACGACGACCGTGCCGGGCGCGGCGTCGACGAAGGCGATGATCTCGAGCAGCTGCGCGGTGCGCACCGCGCTGTCCAGCGCCGAGTCCTCGATGCGGTAGCGGGCGTGGAGATGGGTGTTCACGAGCAGGAAGGGCCCGTCCGGTCCTTCGATCTCGACGATCTCGAAGCCCTTGCCGCCGATGTACTCGCCCTTGTCGAAGCGCTCGGGATCCCCTCGGAAGCGGAAGCGATCGAAGCGACTGCTGCGGATCGGAAGCCGCGAGAGCGTCATCAGCCCGCCGCTCGCGCCCTCCCCTTCGGACACGGAGAAGCCCGCGCGGCGCGCGCCGCGGCGGATCGTCTGCCGGACCTCGCGAGTCCAGGCCTCCTGGATCAGGAGGATGTCGAGATCGCTCGCCGCGAGGCGCTTCGCGATGACGCGCATGCGCGACGAGACGTCGTCGGAGAAGGCTTCGGGGAGACCCCAGACGTTGAACGTGCCGAGGCGCATGACGTGGCACCTCCGATCCTTCGAGGCCATCGAAGCGGCGATCTGCTCGAGCTCCGCCCGACGCTGTTCCCGCCCCTCTTCCCGACTCTCTTCCCGAAGAGGGCAGCAATTTCCGCGCCGGGTGGGACTGCGAACGGCGGCCGGCGCCCAATTCCGAGACACCCGGCGCGCATGCGGGGTTGCCTGCCCGACCGCTGCACGCGCCCGAACGCGCGAACGCCCGGCAGCCCGCCCGAGGGACGGAAGCGCGCGCCCCAATTTGCGGCGGGGCGGATCCCGCGCGGGCCCGCTCCAAGGCGGTCCGAGGCGCCTCCCGCGGAGGGCGATCCACCGGCCTGCTGCGCGCCACGGCCCGCTCCGGGCATCCCCGAGCTGATTCGCCCCGGCGCGTGCAGCCCTTTGTGGCGAACGCACATCCGCGATCGCCGGGCCGAGGGCCTTCGCTATCGTGGGCGGCCTCGAAAACGCGTTGGGCAAACCATCCGATCCGTCATCCGATAGCGAGGGAACCTTGTCGAAGATCGATCTCGAAGCCGAGCTCGAAGCGGCGATCGTCGCGGTGCGCGACGCAGCCACCGTCTGCCAGGCCGTCCAGAAGAATCTCGTCACCGCGGCGACGCTCGAAAAGAAGGACCAGAGCCCCGTCACCGTCGCCGACTTCGCCTCGCAGGCGCTCGTCTGCTCGTCGCTCGCGAAGAGCTCGAAGATCCTGGGCGTGGTCGGCGAGGAAGACGCGGCGGAGCTGCGCGAGGCGGGAGCCGAGGCGACGCGCGACAAGGTCGTCGAGCACGTCCGCGGCGTCCGCGGCGCCGGCGTCAGCGCCGAGCAGGCCCTCGACTGGATCGATCTCGGCGGCCTCGAGCCCGACGGCTCCCAGGAGCGCTACTGGACCCTCGACCCGATCGACGGGACCAAGGGCTTCCTGCGCGGCGAGCAGTACGCGATCGCGCTCGGTCTGATCGAGCACGGCCGTGTGGTCCTCGGCGTGCTCGGCTGCCCGAACCTGATCGGCCCCGACGGCAAGCCCGGCTGTCTGCTCGCGGCGGTCAGGGGACACGGAGCCGAGGCTCGGCCGCTCACGGCGATCGGTCGCGCAGGCTCGACTCCGATCCGCGTCAGCGACATCGCCGACTCGGCCCTCGCCCGCTTCTGCGAATCCGTCGAATCCGGCCACAGCGACCAGGATCAGAGTGCCCAGATCGCGAAGGCCCTCCGGATCACCGCCGAGCCGATCCGCGTCGACAGCCAGGCCAAGTACGCGATCGTGGCGCGGGGCGAAGCGCAGATCTACCTGCGCCTCCCGACGAAGAAGGACTATCGCGAGAAGATCTGGGACCACGCCGCCGGCATGATCATCGTCGAGGAAGCCGGCGGGAAGGTCACCGACGTCCGCGGCCATCCCCTCGACTTCGCCCACGGCCGCAAGCTCGCCAACAACTCGGGCGTCGTCGCGACGAACCAGAAGATCCACGACGCCGTGCTGCGCGCCGTGGCCTGCTACGTCGACGTGTCCTGAGAGCCTCTGGACACCGGGGCGATGCCTCAGCGCCCCGCGAGCCAGAAATAGCAGGCCCAGGGCAGCACGACCGTGTGGAGGACCGCCCCGGCCAGCGCCCAGCGCAGCTCCGCCTGCGCCCGGGCGACGGGCTCGCCGCCGGTGCCGTCGACGCCCCCGGCCCGAGAGCCGGCAGAGGCGATCCGATTTCCGACCACGCCGAGAAAGAGCGAAGCACCGGCGAAGAGCGCCGCGAGCAGTGAGGCCGCGAGGGCGAGTCCGCTCGCCTGCGCCGCCGCGAGGGCGGCCGCCGTCGCGAGCAGCGTCGCGCCCGCCGCGGGTTGGCCGTGGAACAAGGCCCAGACGGGCGCGAGCAGCGCCGCCCCGAGGTTGAAGCCGCCGCCCTTTCGCGCCCCGGCGAGCCGGGCGCGATGCTGCAGCAGGACGCCGTAGATCAGCAGCACGCCGATCGTGATCGAGTAGGCGGCGACGACGTAGACCAAGCTCTCCTCCGACGGGCAACGAGCAACGCCCGGCTCGGGCGCCGAGCGTATCACGCGGGGCCCGGGATCGGAGCGGAAGGTCCGATCGGGGCGGCGGGCCGTGCCGAGCCGAAGCCCGGCCGGCGCGCTCGTCGCTCGCGATCTGCCCTAGTCTTGACGCACCGACGCACGGGAGGCTCCGATGACGCAGCGTGATCCGAAGACGAAGAACGGCGCGAGCTGGGACGCCCAGGCGATGCTCGAGCTCGGCACCCGCCACGGCCAGCTCGAGGCCGAGGGCAAGCTCGACCTCGTGATGGAGACCCTCGTCGCGGATCCGATCTTCGAGTTCTGGCCGGTCGGCCTGCGCATGCGCGGACGCGATCAGGTCCGCCGCTTCTACGAGCACCTGATCGGGACCTTCTACGGGGAGCAGAAGAGCTATCGGCTGATCGAGGAGTGGCTGAGCGAGCGCTCCCTCGCGCAGGAATACGAGATGGTCGTCCAGTTCGACACGGGGCTCGAGGCCCACCGCGTGATCGGGATCCTGTTCGAGAAGGACGGACTCCTCGGCGGCGAACGGATCTGGGGCTCGAAGGCGCTCTTGAAGAAGATGATCGGGCCCGTCTGGGACGAGCTCGAGCAGATCGGGGACTAGCAGACGGACGACCGCCCTCGACGAGACCGGCTAGACCGAGACCTGCTTCGGCACGCCGCCCGTCACGATCCCGTAGACGAGGAGCGGCAGCTCGAGCACGAAGCCGAGCAGCGAGAGGAAGACCACGCCTCCGCGCGCGACCCGGGTCGCGAGCCAGGCGTCGGGGAGCGCGGTGTAGAAGAGCCAGACCGCGAGCGCCGTCGCGACGAAGCCCGAGATCGACATCACGACGAACTGGAGCAACGAGTTCGTCTCCGCGTCGAAGCTGAACAGGAAGGCCGTCGAGAGCCGGGTCCCGAGCGGCGCATGGCTGCCCGTCGCCACGGCGCCGAGGTAGTGGCTCCATTCGTGGGCCAGGTAGGCGCACGCCGTCAGCAGTAGGCCCGAAACCCAGCCCGACAGGTCCGCGACCCAGCTCGTCCCGGCCGAGAGCGGCGCGACGAGCCACCAGAGCGCGATCGCCGCAGCGACGATGAGACCATCCCGGATCAGGAAGCGGCGGAGCATGGGGTTCTCCCGGTGGGTCGCGCCGTCGGGCGTCGCACGGACGACGGCGGAAGCGAGCACACGGCGAAGATCTGAGCAGAAGATCCGACGGAGGGCTCGCGAGGTCGGAGAGCTTGCGCGAGAGGGGAGCCAGGGAGGAAGGCGCGGCGGGCGCAGAGCGGGGGTCTCGGGTCCGCGACGGATCTTTCCGATCCGCCGCGCAACCCGATTACACGACGTCCCGTGATCAGCCCTTCAGGCGCAGATAGAGCGTGGCGCCCTTGGTCGTGGCCTCGAGGTTCGACCACTCGGCCAGCAGGCGACATCGGGTCACCTGTGCGCTGCCCGGCGAGCCCATCTTGACGGTGAGTTCGCCCTTCGGGCTCTTGTTAAGCTTGTCGATCACGGCGGACCAGTCTCTGACTTTCCTCATCAGTTGAACCTAACGATATGAAGTGGATGTGAAGTAAAAACGAATCGAGCCCTGTCGGGCTCGCGGCGGAGAATAGCCCTTTATTCGGATTGGCAACCCGCTCGGACGGATTTCGGCGAGCCTTAGTCGGGCGCGGCGGGAAATCGCCGGCGCGGGGACGTGCGCCGGAATGGCGTCCGCTCGCGCGTGCGACGCGCAGAGGTGATCCGGACCACTTTTCCGGGCCACCCGAGGCACAGCGACCCGCGACCGGGAATCGGGCGGGACGCCGCGGCGCGGTGCAACCGAACAATGCAGGGGCTTGGAGCGCAACCCCCTCGCGATCGCCGCGTTTCCGAACGATCGATCGGAGCGGAGCGGGCCCGCTTCGCTCTCAGCCGTTCTCGGGGAGGTAGGTCTGGAAGAGCTCGCCGATCTCGGCGTTCGAATGGCGGGGCACCTTGTAGTAGGTGCGGATCGTGACGTCGCCATTTTCCTCGAAGCGATACGTCTCGATCGAAAGGCCGATCTGCTCGCGCCCGCCCGAGGTGAAATGGTTCTCGAGCAGCCAGGCGACCTCGTTGCCGCAGATGAAGAGCGAGCCGGGGACGACGCGGAACTTCACGTGGGGCTGGAAGAGCTCCCAGGAATCGACGCAGCAATGCTGGAAGCCGACCTTCTCGGGCGTGCCGACCGGGTCGAGCATGCGGAATTGGCCGGGTCCGACCTTGCGGTAGCTGTCGATCCAGGCCTGCTTGTCGCCGGCGTTCCAGAGTCGGGTGTAGTTCTCGGCCCAGGTCTTGAGCTCGTCGAAGGTCTTGGTCGCCATCGGGGTTCTGCTCCTGTCGTGGCCTTGCGTGGCCGGGCGTGGCCTCTGGTGGGGCCGATCGGTCGAGACGCGCGCAGCTCGCGGCGGCTCGCCCCGGGGCCGGTCAGGGCTCAGCGGGGATTTTCGTAGAAGACATAGGGCGTCGCGAAGTCGCTGATCTCGAAGTAGACCTTCGACTCCCCCGGATCGACGACCCCGTTCAGGTTCTCGTCGAGCACGCCGTAGCCGTAGCGATAGGCTCGCGACTCGGCGGCATGGGTCCCCGTCGCGGTCGTCAGCTTGTCGATGTCGAGGAAGCGTTTGACGAGCTTCTCGCCGGCATAGATCTCGAGGATGCCGTCGGTCCCGGTCCAGTTCTGGACGGCTCGGCCGAGCTCGTTCTGGGTCTCCTGGGTACAGCCGACCGTCAGCCCGGCCGCGGCGAGCGCGGCCGCGGCCCAGCCCCCCGCTCGAAGCGCTTCCGCGCCGGTCGGCCCCGCCGCCCCTCGATCCGCCCTTCCTCGTCGCCTCGCGCACTTCATCGCTAGGCGTCCGGATCGCCGCTGTAGACGTCGAAGGCGATCACGAGACCGCGATTCGCGAGCGCCTTGCAGAGGCGCGGCGAGAGCTCGAAGCCCTCGTTGTACTGGTCGAGGAAGATCCCGCAGAGGATCGAGGCCGAGAAGCGCTCCGTCAGGCTCGCCCACTCGTCGCAGTCGCTCGTGAGCAGCGCGAGGATCGATTCGACGTGGTCCTCGACCTCGCTCTTCTCCGAGATCCGGCTGTCGAGGATCCAGGCGCCGGTCGGCTCGACGGAAGCGCGGTTCGGGCCGCATTTGTCGCCCTTGCGATGGGAGCGGGTCGGCGGATGGCCGAGGAGCGCCGAGACCTCCTCGGGCTCGAGGACGTCGCCGAAGACGCGCAGGGACGCTCGCACGCGGGCAATCGCAGCCACTCGGTTCTCCTCGCTCGCCGGATCTTCGCATCCTAACACAGGCCTGCGCCGTCGAGGCCCGCTCGCTAGCGGCGCAACGGGATCGGCGGGCGGGACGAAGCCGGAGACTGCTTCACGCAGCCCGGATGGCAGGCCTCGGCGATCTCGATCGTGCCCGCCTGCTCGAGGCAACCGAGCACGCAGCGATCGAAATCCGAGAGACGCTGGCAGCGCTCATCCCGCCACTCTTCGAGGTCGTAGCCGGCGATCGCGTAGCGCGAGTCGACCTCGTAGCCGCAGAGGTCGAAGCGCTGGCCGACGGTGTAGTCGTTGGGGACCCGCTCGGGACCGGACACGATCATCGCGATCTTCGCGCCGCCCCAGAGCAGGCATGCGGTCAACACACAGGCGATCGCCAGAGCAGCGAGATAGCGCAATCGTCTTCCTCTCCGAGTCGTCCGCCTCGAGCCGCCGAGCGCTAGAAGAGCTCGCCGCCTCGACGGCGGCCGGCGTCGGGGAAATCCCGATAGAGCGCGAAGCTGAGGTCGCGGGCGTGTTGGTTCACGGCCCGGTGGAGCGCCTCGATCGGCCCGCCCCGCGTCGAGACCTCGAGAAAGGCGCGGTCGAGCTGGGCGAGATCCTCGACCTCGATCGCGACGTGGAACTCGCCGAGCTCGCGGGGGCCGAGGCCGAGCTTGCGGCGCGTGATGCGGTGGCCGGCGATGCGGCCCTCGGCGCGCAGGGCGCCGAGATAGGCATCGACGGCAGCGCAGAATTCGACGTCCGAGGTCCCGGGCTCGAGATTGCACCAGATGTGATAGAGATCCACGACGGTTTCCTGCGGCGCGCGACGGGCTCCCGCCCGCGCGGCTCAGAGCTTCACGGCGGTCCCGCTGATCGTGACCATCAGCATCGTACCGCCCTGCCCCACGGTCTCGTAGTCGAGGTCGATCGCGACGACGGCGTCGGCGCCGAGGCGGCGCGCCTCCTGCTCGATCTCCTGGAGCGCGATGTCGCGCCCCTTGCGCAGCTCCTTCTCGTAGGACGCCGAGCGCCCGCCGACGATGTCGCGGATGCCCGCGAAGAAATCGCGGATCACGTTCGTCCCGAGGATCGCCTCGCCCGTCACGATGCCGAGGTATTGGCGGATCGGCTTGCCTTCGATCGCGTGCGTCGTCGTCAAGATCATCGTCCGATGCTCCTCTCCCCGCGCTCTTCGTCCCGCGAGCCCACGCCGTGCGGACGCGCCGGTCGCTTCAGACCGGCAGATCCCCGCGACCGAAGATCGGTTCCAGGCGGACCCCGCGCGCCGCGAAGGCCTCCGCCGCCCCCTCGCCGCGATCGACGAGACACAGCACGCGGGCGACCTTGCCGCCCTCGGCCTCGACGATCGAGAGCGCGTCGAGGGTCGAGCCGCCGGTCGTCGTCGTGTCCTCGACCAGGGCCACGACCTGCCCGGGCTTGAAGCCGCCCTCGATCTGCCGCCCGAGGCCGTGGGCCTTCTTCTCCTTGCGCACGAAGAAGCCGAGCAGCCCCGTCGCCGCGGGCTCCTGCGCCGCCGCCGCGAGCACCGCCGAGACCAGGGGCACCGCCCCGACCGCCATCCCGCCGACCGCCTCGACCGCAGGCCCCGTCTGGAGCCGATCGAGGATGAGCCGGCCCGCGAGGGCGACGCCGCGCGGGCGCATCAGCGTCTGGCGCAGGTCGAGATAGAAGTTGCTCTTGCGACCGCTCGTGAGGGTGATTTCGCGGCGCTCGAAGGAGACCTCGAGGATCAGGTCGAGCAGCGCCTGCCGATCGCGCGCCCGCGCCGCCTCCGTGCGAATCGATCCCGCCTGCTCCGCCATCGAAACCTCCCTCTTCTTCCCGTCGTGGAGCCCCGGGCGCTCCGCTCGCGTTCCCGTGGCGCGCCGCGCGCCGGGCGCGTCCCGCTCAGCTCGTCCGCAGTCCGAGCGCGAACTCGGCGATCAGCTTCTGATGCAGATCCGAGGTTCCTTCGCCGAACTCGAGCGCCTTCGCCTCCATCAGGAGACGCCCGATCTCGTACTCCGCGCTGACGGAATATCCCCCGAAGATCGCCATCCCGTCGAGCGCGTTCTGCGTCGCCGCCTGGCTGGCCTTGAGCTTCGCGAGCGAGCTCTCCAGCGAGCAGCGCTCGAGGCCCGCGTCCTTCATGCGGCCGAGGCGGTAGACGAGCAGCCGAGCCTGCTCGGTGCGGGCGACCATGTCGGCGATCTTGCTCTGAACCAGCTGGAACTCGGCGATCCGCTGGCCGAAGGCCGTGCGCTCGAGGGCGTAGGGGACGGCGAGATCGATCGCGCGCTGGGACTGACCGACGCAGCGCGCGGCCACCGAATAACGTCCCAGATCGAGGGCCGAGCCGAGGATCGGAAATCCGCCGCCGGGCTCGCCGAGCACCGCCTCGTCCGGCACGAACACGTCCTCGAAATGGACCTCGGCGAGATTGTCGCGCTTGAGCGTGCGCATCGGGAACTCGCCGATCGTCATGCCCTTCATCGCGCGCGGATCGGCGACGAAGGCGGTGACGCCCTTGTGCTTCCGGCCGCGGTCGATCGTCGCGACGATGAAGAAGAGCCGCGCGTGCTCGGCGTGGGAGATGAAGACCTTGGTGCCGTTGAGCAGCCAGCCGCCGTCGACCTTCGTCGCGGTCGTGTCCATGTTGCCGAGGTCGGTGCCGCCGCGGGGCTCGGTCAGGCAGGCGGAGCAGAGGATCTCGCCGCGGGCGATGCCGGGGAGGTAGCGATCGCGCTGGGCCTGCGTGCCGAAGCGCAGCAACGATCCCGCGACCAGCGAGTTCGCGACCGAGACGACCGAGGCGATCACCCAGTCGACCCGGGCCAGCTCCTCGCAGATGACGCCGTAGGTCAGCACGTCGGTGAACGAGCCGCCGTACTGCTCCGGGATCATCGGACCGAGGAGCCCGAGGGCCGGGAGCTTCTCGATCAGCTCGGTCGGGTAGCGCGCCTCGCGCTCGTAGCGCTCGACGTGGGGCAGGATCTCGCTCTCGGCGAAGCGGCGGACGGTCTGGCGGACGAGGCGCTGATCCTCGCTGAGATCGAAGTCCATCATCCGGTCGAGCAGGGCGGTCATTCTGGCTTCACCTTCTGGTCGAGCAAGCCGCGCCCCATCGTCCCGAGTTCGCCCCTCGGCCGGCCCGGAGCCGACTCGCTGGCGACCCGAGCCCGAACCGGGCGCGAGCGAGCCGAGCCGAGCCGAGCCGGGCCGGACCCGACTGGACGGCCGTCCCGATCGGTCGGCCCCGATCGCAGGGGTCGGCTCGGGGCCGAGCTCCGGGGTCGCTTCGGACGGGCGCGGGCCGGCGGACCGGTCCGACGGATTCGCGGATCGGCCGCAGCTTAGCCCGGGCCCCGGGGCCGCGGGCCCCGATCGGGGCGTCCGCCGGCCGATCGACGGGACCCGGACGGCCAAATCGCCCGGGGCATGGAAATCCCGAGGCGGCTCGCCTAGATTCCGGCCCCTTCCGATACCCCCGATCGGCGTGGCCCGGATCGAGACGGCAGCTCGAGCTGCCGTGCGCGATTGCGAGAAAGGCCCGCGAGGCAATCCCCGATGAGCGTCAGCAAGAAGTCCCACGGCCACGTGAAGCGCAACAAGTCGAGCCGCCACCGCGCCAAGCTCAAGGCCAAGCACCGCCGCGCTCGCAAGCGCCAGACCGGCGGCGAGCGCAAGTTCTACCGCTAGCCCCGGAAGGCCGACCCGAAGCGGTCGGTCGCCGACCCGCTAGCTTCGGACCGCGTTGCCGAGCTCGTCGATCGCCTGATCGAGAGCCGCGTCGATGGCCTGCTCCCAGCGCCGCGCGTCGGCGATCTCCCGGGCAGCCTCGGGAAACACGATCGCGCGCGACGAGTTGACGATCCCGCCCTCGAGCCCCTGCGGGCCGGGGACGAATGTCGCGACCGCCGCCGAAGCACTTCCGCCTTGCGCGCCGTAGCCCGGCACGAGAAAGAGCGCGCGCGGCAGCGCCTCGCGGACCCGCTGCCCCTGCTCGGGCCAGGTCGCGCCGCACACGACGCCGAGGGACGACCAGCCCGTCTCCGGACCGCGCAGCGTCTCCGCGCTCGCCGCGAGTCCCCGCGCCACGAGACCGAAGAGCGGCTCGCCTTCGATCTCCCGGTCCTGCAGATCGCCGCTGCCGGGGTTGCTCGTCTTGACCAGCACGAAGAGCCCGCGCCCGTTCGCCTTTGCCGCCGCGACGAAGGGCGCGAGCGTGTCGAAGCCGAGATACGGGTTCACCGTCAGCGCGTCGGCCGCGATCGCCGCCTCGGCCCCGAGATAGGCCGCCGCATAACCCTCCGCCGTCGAGCCGATGTCGCCGCGCTTCGCGTCGAGCAGGACGAGCAGCCCCGCCCGCCGGGCCCGCTCGCAGAGGCGCTCGAGGGCGCGCATCCCGCGCCAGCCCAGCTGCTCGAAGAAGGCGATCTGCGGCTTCACGACGGCGACCCGCCCGGCCACGCGATCGACGACTGCGCCGAGCAGCGCCTCGACCGCCTCCGCCGTGCGCTCGTCGCCGGGGGCCATCGTGCCCCGGGCGAAGAGCGCGGGGATCGACGCGAGATGGGGATCGAGGCCGACGCAGAGCGGGTGGCCCAGCGCGCGCAGGCGGGGAATCAGTCGATCGGCGAACGAGACCGGCGGGGAAACCGAATCCCGGGATGATCGCGCGGAAGCGCCGGACAACCTCGATCTCCTCTCGCCATCACCCGACCACGTTTCGCCTGCGGGCCGTCGTTCGACGCGCGATCGTACCCTACGCTGCCGCCCGATGAAGCCGACCGCGCCCGCCGCCGTTCCCGCCGATGCCTCGCCCTTCCGCTTCAAGCTCGAGGCGACGAGCGATCTCGCCCGGGCGGGGACGCTCGAGACGCCGCACGGGCCGGTGCACACGCCGGCCTTCATGCCGGTCGGCACGCACGGGGCGCTCAAGGCGATGACGCCGGCCCAGGTCGCGGACACGGGCGCCGAGGTCGTGCTCGCCAATACCTACCATCTCGCCCTGCGCCCCGGCGAAGGGCTCGTCGAGAAGCTCGGCGGACTGCACGCCTTCATGCAGTGGCCCGGGCCGATCCTGACGGACTCGGGGGGCTTCCAGGTCTTCTCGCTGCCCGGCGTCGAGATCAGCGACAAGTGCGCGACCTTCGACAACGAGGTCACGGGCAAGAAGATGGAGCTCACGCCCGAGCGCTCGATCCAGATCCAGAACCAGCTCGGCGCCGACATCATCATGGCCTTCGACGAGTGCACGCCTTACCCCGCGACCCGGGAGCTCGCGGGCCAGGGGGTCCGGCGAACGCTGCGCTGGATGGAGCGCTGCATGCGCGCCCACGCGCGGGCCCACGACCAGGCGCTCTTCGGGATCGTGCAGGGCTCGACCTTCCCCGAGCTGCGCGAGGCCTGCGCCGCGTCGCTCGTCGCGATGGACTGCCCGGGCTATGCGATCGGCGGTGTCTCCGTCGGCGAGGGCCACGCGCTGCTCTGCCAGGTGACCTCCCACGCCGCGCCGCTCCTGCCCGAGCACAAGCCCCGCTACCTCATGGGCGTCGGCCTGCCCGAGGACCTGATCGCCTGCATCGGCTTCGGGATCGACATGTTCGATTGCGTGATCCCGACCCGCTACGCCCGCTCGGCGACGGTCTTCACCGCCCGCGGCCGCATCCGCCTCACCCATCGCCGCTTCCGCCGCGACGCCTTCCCCGTCGACAGCTCCTGCGATTGCTACACCTGCACGGGGGGCTTCAGCCGCGCGTACATCCATCACCTCTTCGCCGCGAACGAGGTCCTGTCCGCGGTCCTCTGCTCGATCCACAACGTCCGCTTCTATCAGCGGCTCGTGCGCGACGCGCGGGCGGCGATCCTGGCCGGCGACTACGCCGAGTTCGCCCGGGACTTCATGGGCCGCTATCAGCAGGAGACGGAAAGCGCGGAAACGCATACCCTGCCGGCATGAAAAACGCCCTCGACCGATCTTCCGTCGTCCGCGCCCGACAACCCTTCTCCCTCACGCTCGTCGTCCTGAGCGTCGCCCTCGCGGCAATCGTCGGCGCGGCCGGCTGCGGTCGGCTCGGCCTCGGCGGCCAGAGCGGCGACGCGGCCCGACAGGACGCGCGCCCCGGCGACGAGCAGGTCGCGCTCGTGCTCGAGGGTCGCGACGTCACGATCGCCGAGCTCAACGACCTCATGAAGGATCAGTTCATCGAGGAGTTCCTGCGCCAGCCCGAGGATCGCCAGTACGAGATGCGCGAGGCGGCGATCCGCGAGCTCGTCCAGCGCCACGTCGTCGAGGGCGAGGCGAAGAAGAAGGGGATCACGCCCGAGGCGCTCTACGACGAGGTGACGGCCGCAGCGCCGGCGGTCTCCGTCGAGGACGTATCGACCTGGTTCAAGAACAACGAGTCGCGCATCGGCGGTGCCCGCCTCGAGGAGGTCGCGCCTCAGATCGAGCAGATGCTCCAGCGCGAGCGCAAGGGCGAGGCCTGGAGCGCATTCCTCGATCCGAAGCTCGAGGGCCTCGATTGGGCCATGAAGCTCGCTCCGCCGCGCAAGAACGTCGAGGCGACGCGGCTGGTCCGCGGCCCGGCGGAGGCGCCCGTCACGCTGATCACCTTCAGCGACTATCAATGCCCCTACTGCATCCGCTCCGAGAAGACCCTCGCCGAAGTCCTCGCGAAGTATCCGAAGGACGTCCGCCTGGTCCACCGCCACTTCCCGCTCGACCAGATCCATCCCCTCGCACGACCCGCGGCAGAAGCGGCGATGTGCGCCGACGAGCAGGGCAGGTTCTGGGCGTTCCACGACGCGATCTTCGCGCTCTCGGGCCAGATCGAGGAAGCATCCTTCGCCGCAATCGGCGCGAAGCTCGGCCTCGATGGCAAGGCCCTCGAGACCTGCATGGCCGAGCGCCGCTTCAAGGAATTCGTCGAGACCGACGTCCAGGCCGGCGAGCTCGCCGGGGTCACCGGAACGCCGGCCTTCTTCGTGAACGGCATCCCGTTGAAGGGCTCGCGGGATCTGGACGATCTCAGCCGCGTGATCGACGGCGAGCTCGCCCGCGTCGCGAAGCCTTAGTCGCCCGAGCCGGGTCGACGGGATCCGATTCGAGTCCGACGGCCGAAACGAGCTCGGCGGGGAGTCGTGCTTCGCTTCGCGATGCACGGTCCCCGCCGAGCCGGATGAGAACGTCGACCGATTCCGATGTCGCGGGCTGGCGAAGCCCTCCCGATCCGAGCGAAGTCCCGATCCCCGGGCTCGACCCGGGCACTTCCATGACCCGGTCGCTCTCTGCGGGACACGCAGGCCGAATACAGCCTTCCCAAGCTGCCGCGTTCCGCGATCGCGCTCGTCTCCGCCCGGCCCCTCTCGGGCTCGCGGTCGAGTCCACCCGGTTCCCGTGCCTGCGGCGAGCGCCGGGACGTCTGGGTGGTTGCGATCTTCGGGGTCGTCGCCTTGCCGACCCCGACGTGTCTGACCTGCTGCTGCACTCCTCCGCTGCGACTCTTTCGGCTCCGGTCGGCGACCGGCGGTGCCTCGAACCGCCGTACCCATCCCGACTGTTCGTCGTCCGTGAAATTTCTCACATTATTCGAAGACGTGTGACTGGAATCTGCACTTTGACCAAAAATAACTCGGCGTTAGATCAGAACGATGTCTTTTCTGTGTAGGGTCGGCGCGCACCGCGGGCGGGGATCGGGCGGCGGCATCCGGCCGACCTCCGCCGGACAGTCGGGGAATCCGGCGCGCCGGATCCGACCCAGGGCGGGCGGGCATCGCTCGGATCGGGCCGACATGACAGGTCCGCGCGAATGGGGGAACATGCGCCTCCCATGGGACTCACTTGCGGCATCGTCGGCCTCCCGAACGTCGGGAAAAGCACTCTGTTCAACGCCCTCACGGCAGCGGGGATCCAGGCGGAGAACTATCCGTTCTGCACGATCGAGCCGAATACGGGGGTCGTCGTCGTCCCCGATCCGCGCCTCGACCGGCTCCAGGCCATCGTCCACTCCCAGGCGGTGATCCCGACGACGGTCGAGTTCGTCGACATCGCGGGGCTGGTCAAGGGCGCCTCCAAAGGTGAGGGGCTCGGCAACCAGTTCCTCGCCAACATCCGCGAGACGAATGCGATCCTCCACGTCGTGCGCTGCTTCGACGACGAGAACGTCGTCCACGTCGAGGGCGGCCCGAACCCCCGCCGCGACGTCGAGACGATCGAGATCGAGCTGGGCCTCGCCGACCTCGACTCGACCGAGAAGCGCATCGATCGCTCCCGCAAGATCGCCCGCTCCGGGGACAAGACCGCGAAGCAGGAGGTCGAGCTCTTCGAGGCCCTCCGGGAGCATCTGGCCAAGGGCCTGCCCGCCCGGACCTTCCCGGTCCCCGAGCTGCTGCGCCCGGCCTTCCACGACGCCCACCTCCTGACCGCGAAGCCGGTCCTCTACGTCGCCAACGTCGACGAGGACTCCCTCGCCTCGGGCAACGGCCATAGCGCCGAGCTCGAGGCCTATGCAGCGGAGCACGGTGCCCAGGTCGTCCGCATCTGCGGGAAGATCGAGGCCGAGCTGTCGGAGCTCCCGGCCGAGGAGAAGCGCGAGTTCCTCGCGAGCCTCGGCATCGAGGAGCCGGGACTCAATCGCCTGATCCGCGCCGCCTACGCGCTGCTCGACCTCGTCACCTACTTCACCGCCGGCCCGAAGGAGATCCGCGCCTGGACCGTCCGGCGCGGCACCCCCGCCCCGCGCGCCGCCGCCGAGATCCACTCGGACTTCGAGAAGCACTTCATCCGCGCCGAGGTCATCCCCTTCGACGCCTACGTCGCAAGCGGCGGCGAGGCCGGGGCGAAGGCGAAGGGCGTCATGCAGGTCGAGGGCAAGGAATACATCGTGCAGGACGGCGACGTGGTCTACTTCCGGGTGAGCGCCTGATGTCGCAGCGCATGAGCCGACAGCTGACGCCCGAAGAGGTGCTCGAGTCCCATTTCGACGGCCCCGAGGACGGCGTCTTCACCGACGGCTCCTGCGAGCCGAATCCGGGCCCCGGCGGCTGGGGCTGGGTCTGGGTCGAGCGCGGCCAGATCAAGGCCGAGGGCCACGGCCGCGAAGGCAACACGACCAACAACCGGATGGAGCTGCGCGCCCTGATCGAGGCCTTCCAGGCGCTTCCCGCGGACCGCGACCTGATCGTCCACTCCGACAGCCAGCTCTGCGTCAACACGGTCAACGAGTGGGCGGCGGGCTGGGAGCGACGGGGTTGGACCCGCAAGGGCGGGCCGATCAAGAACCTCGACCTCGTGAAGCAGCTCTACGCCCTCAAGAAGGCGAAGCCCCGCATCCAGCTCCATTGGATCCGCGCCCACGAGGGCCTGCGCTGGAACGAGTACGCCGACGCGCTGGCCGCGCTCTCCGACTGAGCGACGCCCGCCCGGGCGCCCCTCGGCCACGGCGCCATTCACGCCATCCGCCTACCGGCCTCCCGCCCCTGCTAGGCGCGCTTGCGGTTCGCCTTCGGGACCTTCGTCCCGCCGAGCGCGAGGATGCGCTCGAACTCCGTCGCGGTCAGCGGGACCACGGAGAGCCGGCTGCGCCGGATCAGCTGGATCTCCTTCAGCTCGGGATCGGCCTTGATCGTCGCGAGGGAGACGGGCTTCGCGAGCGGTGTGTGCGGCTCGATCTCGACGACGACCCAGGCCGGATCGTCGGCGGTCGGATCGGGATAGGACTCCTTCACGATCTCGGCGACGCCGACGACCTCCTTGCCCTCGTTCGAGTGGTAGAAGAGCGCGAGGTCGCCCACGCGCATCGCCGCGAGATTGTTGCGTGCCTCGTAGTTGCGCACGCCGTCCCAGTAGGTCCGCCCGTCCTTCACGAGCGCCTCCCACGGATACTTGAAGGGCTCGGACTTCATCAGCCAATAGCGCCGCGCCGCCACGATCGCCTCCCCTAACGCATGTCCTCGGGCGTCTGGGCCTCCATCATGTGATGTGCCGCGTGGATCGCGATCGGCCGGGTCAGCAGGCGCGTCGCGACGTTCGCCCGCAGCCAGCTCCACCAACCGACCAGCACCGACGGCTGCTGCCCGAGCGCCTCGAGCCCCGCCCGCGCGACCCCCTCGACCGCATCGCCCGGATGCGGAATCTCGCCCGCCATCGCCTGGAACTCCGTCTGCGTCGAGCCCGGATCGAGCACCGTCACGTCGATGTTCGCCGCCCGCAGCTCGCCCCAGAGCGACTCGCCGAGGATGCGATCGAAAGCCTTGCTCGCCGCGTAGGCCGCGCGCAGTGGCAGCGGCTGGTAGCCCGAGGCCGAGCCGGTGAACAGGACCGCGCCGCGGCCGCGCTCGCACATCGGCTTGACGAGGGCATGGGTCAGCACGAGCGGCGCCTCGCAGTTGAGCGTGAGGAGCCGGCGCAGGCGCTCGCCGTCCTGGAGATCGAAGCGCCCCTGATAGCCGAGCCCCGCGTTGTTCACGAGCAGGCCGATCTCGAGATCGGCGACGGCGTCGAGCAGCGCCGCCTGCCCTTCACGCTCCGCGAGATCCGCGACGACGACCCGCGTCGCGATGCCGTGGGCCTTCTCGAGCTCGGAGGCGAGGCGCGCGAGGCGGTCGCTCCGGCGCGCCGACAGGACGACGTTCATGCCGTCGGCGGCGATCTGGCGCGCGAGCTCGGCGCCGATCCCCGACGACGCACCGGTCACGAGCGCCCACTCGCCATAGCGCCGCACGAGGCCGAGGGGCCGCGGCGCGAAGTAGTCGCGCCTGCGCCAGAAGAGCAGCGCGAAGGCGAACATCGGAAGCGACCAGGCGGCGCCGAGCAGGAGACCCCGGCTCCCGCCCGTCTCGAGAGCCTTCCAGACGAGGATGCTGACGGCGATCTGCGCCACGTAGACCGGCGCCCAGAAGCCCATCCAGGGCCGGCGGCGGCGAAAGCCGTAGACGGCGGCGGCGTACACGAACCAGTGTGGCAGGGCCGCGAGCTTCGCCGCGACGCCGTGGACCTCGATCCCGAGCCAGACCTCCTCGTCCCGCGCCACCGGCTTCACGAAGAGATCCCACGGCACGTAGAAGATCGCCATCCAGGCGCAGAAGATCAGGCTCGCGCTCATCCACCAGGGACGTTCGCGAAACACGTCGTAGAGCCACTCCCGCATCGATCCCCCCCGCGCCGGCGTCGGCGCAGGGTAACCGATCGAGCTTCGCGCGGCGGGCGAGCGGCGCGGTGCTCCCTTCGGACTTCGGGGCCCGAGTCGGGTCGGGCTTCTACGCCCGGGCGGGATTCGGCTTCGCGAGCGGCAAGGCCGCATGCGACGCCGCGGGCAGCACGAGGGCGATCGCGGTGCCCTCGCCCTCGCCGCTCTCGACCTCGATGCGGCCGCCCGCACGGCGGGCGAAGTCGGCGGCGTCGGCCAGGCCGATGCCGGTTCCGCCGAGCGCGCTGCGGGTCGTGAAGAAGGGCTCGAAGATGCGACGCTTCACGTCGGGACTCATGCCGCAGCCGTCGTCGCGGACGACGAGCCGCAGCGCGTCCCCGTCCGACTCCGGCCCGCGAGCGTCCCGGGCGCGCTCGACGCAGATCCCGATGCGCCCATCGACGCGTCCGGGCTCGGCGACTCGCGCGACCTCGATCGCGTGGCGGGCATTCGCGACCAGGTTGACGAGCACGCGCTCGAACCGGTCGCCGTCGAGTCGGACCGGCGGAAGGCCCGCCTCGCACCGGACCTCGAGCGCGATCCGCGCCCCGGCCACGCGCTGCAGCATGGGATCCAGACGGGCGACCGACTGCGCGAGGTCGAGCTCGGTCTCGCCGGAAGGCCGCTCACGGCTGAAGCCGAGCACCTCCTCGACCAGCACCGCCCCCCGCGCCGCGGCCAGGCGGATCTCCTCGAGCTCCTGCCGACCCCGCGCCGCCAGCGCGCGCTCTCCGGCCCGACCGACCGCGCCGCTCGCCGGCTCGAGCTCGAGCTCGAGCAGGTCCGCATAACCCAGGATCGCCGTCAGCACGTTGTTGAAGTCGTGGGCCGAGGAGCTCGCGACGCGGCCGAGCTGGGCCAGCCGCTCGACGCGCGACCGGGTCGTCCGCAGCGCGAGCAGCTCCCGCTCGAGGCGATCCCGTTCGAGATAGCCCGCGAGGAGCCCGGCCACGGCCTCGAGCAGCGCGTCGTCTTCGGCCGGCCCGGAGGCCGCGACGGCGGCGCCCTCGAGGCTGATCCGGGCGACGCACCCGGCCGGGCCGAGACAGGCGATCTCCCGCCTCCCCTTCCGGCGATGTCCGCTCGACTGCACGAGGCCCGCGCTCGCGACCGCAGCGCCCTTCGCGGCGAGCCCGCGCCGGGCCCAGCTGGACGCGAGAGCGAAACGCTCGCCGCACCCCCCGGCGAGCTCGAGTTCCGTCGGCGCCTCGTCTCGGGCGGGACCCTGCTCGAGCAGTACGGTCGACAGATGGATCCCGACCCGATCCGCACCGGTCGCCTCGCCGATGAGCTCGCCGGCCTGGGCGAGCACCGCGCTGCGCGCCGCGCCCGTCGCCCCCGAGAGCAGCCGGGCCAGGGTCGCCAGGGCCCCGGCCGACCGAGGCCGGCGGACCAGCGCCATGCGCCCCCACACCCGCGGCATCGCCGCGCTCTCCGCCGCGGCCCGGTTCGCCTCGGTGGTCTCCTCGATCCGCTCCATCCGCATCTCGCCGCACCTCACCGACCCGATTTCCAGGAGTCCGTCGCTCAAAAAAAATGTCGACGCCGATGGGTCTGGGCTTGAGTCCTGCTTGAAATTTGCAGCTCGACTGGAATTCAATCGGCGTCGCCGTCCGGGGCTAGTCCGGGGGCGCGCCCCGGGCTTCACCCGAGCCCGGAGCGACCGATCGCGAAGTCGGGTCTCGTCGCGGCCAATCCGGCCTTCGGCGGGTCGCCCGCACAAGCGATACTCTCCGCGGCCGTCGCGGACGTCGCCGGCTTCCCTCCTCGCCGGGCGCCCACGGCCGCGTCCTTCCTCCCGACCCTTTCGGAGCGCCTTCGATCCATGGGCAGCGTCTACGGCCAGGCCTTTCGCATCTCGACCTTCGGCGAATCCCATGGCGGAGGCGTCGGCGTCGTCGTCGACGGCTGCCCGCCGCGCCTCGCGCTCGACGTGGCGGAGATCCAGAAGGACCTCGACCGGCGCCGCCCGGGCCAGAGCGTGCTCACGACTCCGCGCCAGGAGGCGGATCGCGTCGAGATCCTGTCGGGTGTCTTCGAGGGACGCACGCTCGGGACGCCGATCGGACTGCTCGTGCGCAACCAGGACGCGCGACCCAGCGCGTACGAGGAGATGCGCGACGTCTATCGCCCCTCCCACGCGGACTTCACGACCGAAGCGAAGTACGGCATCCGCAACTGGCAGGGCGGCGGCCGCGCCAGCGCGCGAGAGACGATCGGCCGCGTCGCCGCCGGCGCGATCGCGCGCAAGCTGCTGCGCACGCTGGCGGGGATCGAGGTGCTCGCGTGGGTGAGCCGCGTCCAGGGGATCGACTCGAAGGTCGACCCCGAGCGCGTGAGCCTCGCGCAGGTCGAGGCGAACGACGTGCGCTGCCCCGACGCCGCAGCGGCGGAGCAGATGTTCGCGTTGATCGACGCGGTGCGGCGGCGCGGCGACTCCGTCGGCGGCGTCGTGGAGTGCGTGGCGCGGGGCGTGCCGGCGGGGCTCGGTGAGCCCGTCTTCGACAAGCTCGAGGCGGATCTCGCGAAGGCGCTGATCTCGCTTCCGGCCGCGAAGGGCTTCGAGATCGGCTCCGGCTTCGCGGGCACCGCGCTGACGGGCAGCGAGCACAACGATCCCTTCGTCGCGGATCCGAGCGGCCGCACCCGCACGACCTCGAATCGCTCGGGCGGCATCCAGGGCGGCATCAGCAACGGCGAGTCGATCCTGCTTCGGGTCGCGTTCAAGCCGACGGCGACGGTGCGGATCGCGCAGCAGACGGTGAATCGCGCGGGCGAGGCGGTCGTGCTCGAGGCGGGGGGCGACACGATCCGTGCGTGCTGCCGCGCGCGGTGCCGATGGTCGAGGCGATGGTCTGCCTGACGCTCGCGGACCACTGGCTGCGCCAGCGCGCGGTCGACGTACTGCCCGAAACGCCGCGTTAGGCGACGGCTGCTCCGGGAAGCGATCGCCAGACGCCCGGGCCGGAGCCTTCGAGCGGCGGAGCGCGACGCGCGGCGCCCCGGCGACGGAGCTCGCGCCGCGAAGCCGAGGCGCCCGTCAGGGCAGCAACGTGAAGCCCGCCACCGCCGAGAGCAGCGCGGTCGCGATCGCCGAGCCCGCGACCGCGCGGTGGAGCCCGCGGGCTTCGGCGTCGCCGCGGGCGAGCGCGCGACCCGAATGGCCCGTCCAGAGGAAGAGCCCCGTCACGACGATCCCGAGTATGCCGTGGAAGCTGTCGAAGACCGCGCGATCGCGGAGGAGTCCCATCGAGACCGGACCGAGGGCGAAGCCGGCGGCAGCGACCGCGATCGCGAGCTTGCCGAGATGCAGATGCCGCCGGCGCAGGCCCGGCGAAACGACCCGGCCTGCGGCGCGCTGGCGCCGGATCCGCAGACCCAGGCTCGCCGTCGAGAGCGCGAGGACGATCGACGCGACCATCCAGACCGGATGCACGAAGGCGAGCAGGCGCAGGCTCGTCGCGTCCATCAGGCGCCCGTCACTCGATGCGCTGGATCACGCCCTGCGGCAGGGTGTGCGCGAGACGCTCGACCGCGCGGCCGAGATAGGCCATGTCCCGGGACTCGAGGGTGAGCAGCACGCGATAGTCGACCTCGTTGATCTTCGGATAGGAGCCGAGCATCAGCTCGGGGAACTCGGCCAGCAGCGCGTTCAGGACGTCGGCGATCTCGGACTCGCTCTCGCGCACGTAGAACTTCGTCAGATGGAAGGGGACGCCGCTGAAGCGATCCCTTATCGAATGGAACTTCTTCTCGAAGAGCTCGGGGATGCCGGGGAACACGTGGACGTTCTCGACCACGACGACCGGGAACCAGAGCCCGCCGACGTCGAGGACCTCGGCGCCGTCCGGGATCATCGCCATCTTGCGCATCGCGTCGTTGACGGGCTTCTCCGAATAACGCTGCATGCGGTCGATCATCGCCTGATTGAGGACGATCTCGCGCTCGAAGGCCCGGGCGATGCCGTCCATCGTGAGGTCGTCGTGGGTCGGGCCGATGCCGCCCGACGTGAAGACGTAGTCGAAGGCCTCGGAGAGCGCGCGGGTCTCGCGGGCGATCGTCTCGATCACGTCGGGAATCGTGACGATGCGCTCGAGATCGACGCCGAGCTTGCGCAGCTCGACGGCGAGAAAGGTCGAATTGGTGTCGCGCACCTTGCCCGAGAGGATTTCGTTGCCGATGACGAGGAGCGCGGCCGTGGACATGGCCGATACCTTACACTGCGGGGCCGGGCTTGCGAAGCCGGATGGGCTGCGGGGGATGGACGTCGATGGACGACGAACGAAAGCGCTGTGTGATCCGGTTCCTGCCCGCCGAGCGGCAGGTCGAGATCGAAGCGGGCGAGATGACGTTGCTCGACGCGACCCTGCGGGCCGGGTTGCCGATCGCGAGCGCCTGCGGGTCGGAGGGCGCGTGCGCGCGCTGCGGCCTCGAGATCGTGGCGGGCGGCGAATCGCTCGAGCCCGAGAGCGAGCGCGAACGGCGCATCAAGGCGCGCAACCGGATCGACGAGCGCCAGCGGCTGGCGTGTCGTGTCCGCCCGACCGGCGATCTCACGGTCCGCGCGAGCTACTGGTAGGCCGGGAGATGAGCATGCAGCGCGTCGAGCCCGGACCGCGCGGGCTCCTGATCGTCGATCACGGCAGCCGGAGCGACGAGGCCAACGCCCGCGTCGCGGCCTTCGCCCGGCGCATCGCCGAGGCCCGACCCGACTGGCTGGTCGAGCACGCCCACATGGAGATCGCGCTTCCCGACTTCGAGGCCGGCATCGACGCGCTGGTCGCCCGCGGCGCGCGCGCGATCCTCGTCCACCTGCATTTCCTGGGCACGGGCTTCCACGTCCGCGAGTCGATCCCGCGCCTCGCCGAGCGCGTGCGCGAGCGCCATCCGGGAATCGAGATCGAGCTCTCGACGCCGCTCGGCGAGGACCTGCGCCTGGTCGAGATCGTGCTCGATCAGATGTCGGACGCGGAGCTCGCGCGCGATCGCCAGAGATCGAAGGCGTAGAGCGCGGCCACGACGAGCGCGTGATCGATCGCCCCGCGGCGCAGCAGCTCGGGGAGCGACGCGAGGGGAACCAGCTCGACGAGCGTCTCCTCGGTCGCGCTGTTCTGGATCTCCGCGGCCGGCACGCAATCGAGGGCGACCTGCATGTGGCAGCGATTGCCGAAGAGCGCGGGGTTCGGATTGAGCGAGCCGAGGCTCGCGAGGCGTCCCGCGCGATAGCCCGTCTCCTCGAGCAGCTCGCGCGCCGCCGCCTCGTCCGGCGCCTCTCCGGGGTCGACGATGCCCCCCGGAATCTCGAGGGTGACGACGCGCGGCCCGTGTCGGAACTGGCGCACCATCACGAGCTCGTCCTGCGGCGTGAGGGCCACGACGTTCACCCAGGCCGGCGACTCGATGCGGTAGAACGGATGGGCCGAGCCCGTCTGCGGCGACTCCATCGTCGCGACGTGGACGTCGAACACGCGGCAATGCTGGAGATGTTCTTCGCGCAGCACGCGCCAGGCTCGCGGGTGGGAGTCGCTCACTTCGCCCCCCGCCTAACGAGGCGCCCCGAGGACGAGCGAGACGCCCGTCGCCCCCGGCGCCTGCGGAGCGATCTCGCCGCTCGCGAGATCCCCGTCCGCGCGCGTCATCGCATTGCCGTCGGCGTCGAGCCGAGCCGAGAGCGCGATCGGCCCCGCGAAGCGCATGCTCGGGATCATCACGTCCGCAGGCCCGATCTCGAAGTCGACGGGGAAGACCGGATCCGGAATCCGCACGACCGCGAGCGGCGGCCCCCCGGTCGCCCCCTGTGGCCGGGCGATCACGAAGAGCACCGCCGGCTTCGGCTGGCGCGAGACCGCCTCCGGGGCGAGCTCGATCCGACCGGAGATCGGTGCCGCGTCGCCCGCACCCGCCTCGGCAACCCCGGCGCCGGCCTCTGCGGCTCCGGCCTCCGCCAGCGCGGCCCCGGCGCCGGCCGGGTCGGCCGCTCCGCCCGCGCCCTCGGTCCGGCTCGGCGGAAAGGCGCTCCGGCCAGCCGCATCCCCCGCGGCCCCGGCCGCTCCGCCGCCCATCGCCCCGGGTCCGCCTGCCGGCGGCTCCGGGAAGATGCGGGCGAGATCGGGGGCGCGGGGCTCTTCGCCGGGCTGATACGGCTCGATGTTGCGGTCACAGCCGAGCAGGGCGAGGACCGCGAGGGCACCGGCGAGGACCCCGGGAAGCAACGCGGAGCGGCCTGCCGGCACGGGCCGACGCGGCGCGGGTCGGTCGGACGCGATCGATTTCGAGGGCTTCGGCGGCATGGGGCGGCACGGTAGCGCGAGGGCATGGGTCGACCATCAAGCGAGAGGCGCGATCGGCCGCTGGATGCGCGGTGATGTCCCGACGATCCATTCCGACCCGGCCCACCCTGCCCCTCGATTCCCCTCGCCTCGCGCCCGCAGTCCCCGCTGCCGTCGCGTCGGAGCAGCGCCCGTCCGCCCTTCCTGACGCGAAGAACCGGATGCGCCGGGCTCGGATCCCGAGCGCGGCGATCGGTGAGCTCGCGCGCTGGGCGGGACTCTTCGTCGTGGGTCTCGTCGCGGGGCTCGCGCTTCCGACGCTTCACGCGAACGCCGACGCGTCGGCTCCGGAGGCGGAAGGGATCGAGGCCGTCCATCCGTGCGAGGCGGGGGCGACCCTCGCCACCGGTCGCCCCGATCCGGCCCTCTTCGCCTACGAGGCTTCGCGGGGCGTCCAGGCCTTCTGGTGCGAGACCTATGACGCGGACGGCCGGGCCGACCGCGCCGGGCCCTACTGGGATCTCCATCCGAACGGCGCGACGCGGGTCCGGGCGCGATACACCGACTCGCGGATCGATGGACCGGTCGAGGTCTTCGACGAAGACGGCACGCTCTGGCTGCACGGGGCGCTCGAGGCCGGCGCCTGGAACGGGCCCCTCGAGCTCTTCCATCCGAACGGCGCCCGCTGGCTCGCAGCCCGGTTTCGCGCGGGGGTCCTCGACGGGCCCGTCGAGACCTGGTTCCCGGACGGCAGCCTCGAATCGCAGACGAACTTCCAGGACGGCCGCGAGGACGGGATCGCTTCGAGCTTCTACCCGACCGCGGTCGGCGGCGGACTGCGCAGCCAGGTGCGGGTCGAAGGCGATCAGATCGTCGATCGCGGACCGCAGATCGTGCCCGCAGAGCCGACTCCGGCGGAGGCGATGCCCGGCCCCCTGCCGATGGCGCAGCGCGAGATCCCGAACCCCTGAAGGCCGATCACGCGGACTGGGCCAGCTCCTCGCCGCCTGGGGAAGCGCCCGATCGCCGTTTCGCCGAGATGCCGGAGGCGCCGACGCGTGAACGCGCGCCCCTGTCCCGTCCGGCGCGCAGCCCGGCCTTCATTGCGCGCGCGGGCGTGATACGCTCCGGCTTCCTGTGATCCCGGTGCAGGCGAATGCGCCTCGAAGACGGCCGGGATCCTCGACGACCTGCTTGCCTGGGGGTGGCCGCGCTCGCTGTGGGCGCGGTCTGAGAGCACACCCTTCGAACCTGATCTCGTCCCTCGCCCCTGCCGACGCGCAGGTCCGCGCGAGGCGGCGTGCGTAGGGAAGGCCCGATTCCATGACGACTGCTTCACGCTATTCGCTGCCGACGCTCGGCCACAACCCCTCTTCGCTGCGCCAGGGCACGACGCCCGGGAGCTTTGCGAACCGACCGCAGGTCGGGGGGCCGAGGACCTTCTCCTCTCCCGACACGCCGGACATGCCCGCGCCCTCGGACAAGACGGCGTGGGACTTCATGCCGGCGGACTGGCGGGCGCTCCCGGCCGGACAGCGCCTCGCCGAGTCGGCCCATCCCGAGCTGGCTCCGGCGAATGCGTACGCGTACGCACCGCCGGACGGATTCGAGCCCGTCACGCAGCTCGAGTTCGCGCGCCTCGGCCAGATCACGCCCGAGATGCGCCGGGTCGCCGAGCGCGAGCCCCATTTGTCGGCGGAGGAGATCCGCGACGAGATCGCGGCCGGGCGGATGGTGATCCCGGCGAACAAGATCCACCTCGCGAACCAGCTCGACCCCATGGCGATCGGCCGCGCTTCGCGGACGAAGGTCAATGCGAACATGGGCGCAAGCCCGATCTCGAGCGGAACCCACGAAGAGGTCGAAAAGCTCCGCTGGGCGGAGCGCTGGGAAGCGGACACCGTCATGGACCTCTCCACCGGCGGCGACGTCGAGAAGACCCGCGAGGCGATCTGCCAGGCGGCGACGGTGCCGATCGGGACGGTGCCGATCTACTCGATGATCCTCGGGCGGAAGATCGAGGAGCTCGACGCGACCTGTGTGCTCGAGACGCTGAAGCGCCAGGCCGAGCAGGGCGTCGACTACTTCACGATCCACGCCGGCGTGCGCCGCGCCCATCTGCCCTTCGTCGCGAAGCGGCTGATCGGAATCGTGAGCCGGGGCGGGAGCTTGCTCGCGAAGTGGATGATCCACCACGAGCAGGAGAACCTGATGGCGCAGATCTGGGACGATATCTGCGAATTGGTTCGCCAATACGATGTGACCTTCTCGATCGGCGACGGGCTGCGCCCGGGCGGCCTCGCCGACGCGACCGACGCCGCCCAGCTCGGTGAGCTCGAGGCGCTGGGGGAGCTGACCGAGCGCGCCTGGCGCCACGGCTGCCAGGTCATGATCGAGGGCCCGGGCCACGTCCCCTTCGATCAGATCGAGTTCAACATGAAGCTCCAGCGCCGCCTCTGTCACGGCGCGCCCTTCTACGTCCTGGGCCCCCTCGTGACCGACATGTTCCCCGGCTACGACCACATCACGAGCGCGATCGGCGCGACCGCCGCCGCGTACCACGGCGCCGCGATGCTCTGCTACGTGACGCCGAAGGAGCATCTCGGCCTGCCCAAGAAGGACGACGTCAAGCAGGGCTGCGTCGCCTACAAGATCGCGGCCCATGCAGCCGACGTCGCCCTCGGCATTCCGTCGGCCCGGGACCGGGACGACGAGCTGACCAAGGCGCGCGCGGCGCTGAACTGGGAGAAGCATTTCGAGCTCTCCTTCGACCCGGATCTGGCCCGCGCGTACCACGACGAGGATCTCGACGTCGATACGGATTTCTGCGCGATGTGCGGCCACGACTGGTGCTCGGTCCGCATCAGCAAGGAGATCGGGCTCTTCGTGTCGGGCAAGGACGCGGACTACCAGTGGGACAAGCCGAAGATCTCGGCGGCCCTGAATCCGGTCCAGCGGGAGATCCTGATTCAGCGTGGCGTCCTCTCCCCCGCCGAGGTCCACCGGCTCGCGTCGAAGACGAAGGCGGCAGTCGGTGCCGTCGGTCAGAAGGCCGCCTGCCACAGCGACGTCGCCGACGACACGATCGCCCAGCAGATCCAGGCCGAGCGGCTCGACCCGCTCACGCTCGAACCGCTCGAGGATGCAACCGCTTGAGTCCCTCGCTGCGGCGTGAAGCGGCGCTTCGGAGCGTTCTCTGGCTGGCCCTCGGGAGCTGGATCGGAGCCTGGGGCTTCTTCGCGTTCGTCGTGTCGCGGATCGCCTTCCGGGTCCTCCCCGGCGACGTCGCCGGCAATCTGGCCGGGTCGCTCCTTCACGTCCTTCACCTCGGGGGCCGGAGCGGCGCTCGCGGCCGCGGGGGCCCTCGCGGCCCTCGGTCGGCGAGGCGCCGTCGTCGCGATCCCGGTCGCCCTGGCCCTCGTCTGCGTCGGCAGCGAGCTCCTGCTTTCGCCGGAGATCGCGGCCCTGCGACCGAGTACCCTGGGCGCCGCCAACACCGAGGAGACCCAGACCCGTTTCCGCCTGCTCCACGGAATCTCCCTGGGTCTATTCATGCTGATCCATCTCACGAGCGTGGCGCTGCTCGGCCGTGTAGCGTGGCTCGAGACCCGCGATCGAGCGCCTGCGACGCCTCCCACGGAGGGTGATTCGTAAGGGCTCGAAATTGCGATAAAAATCCATAGCCGCCTGCGTGGCCTTGGTGTATCCTACGCCCCCGTTGGAAATTTCTCTTTAAATTCAAGCATTTGCGCGAATCAGGGACTAAGGTTCGATCGCCCGATCAAGGGGTGGCGGACGTCTCGAGAAACGCGGGCACGCTGTCTGCATCAAGCAGATCGGACAGCGAGTGAATCGACAAGCGACTCGGCAATGCAGTGGGCGGCCGCGCAATACGGTGCCGCCCCTGTGGTCGCAGCGAAACCGGACGTCGGGCCGTGCCACTGCGACGAGCATGCAGGCCGTGCCGGTGAAAGAACCGGCGGACGAGCCGGTGAACGGGGAAAATGAACGATGGACAACATCCGGATCAAGCTCGCACTCGAATTCTCCATCTCGGAGGCGGACCTCGAGGACGCGCTCGCCGAGCTCGATGAGCTCTCCGTAGACAGCCTGATCACGCAGATCCTCGACAAGTCCATCGCGATCGACGACATCCGCTGCAAGGTGGTCGAAGGTCCGAACAACCTCGAAGAGGTCGACGCGCTTCGCACGGCTGCACACCCGAGCTGAGCGTTCTCGATCGGTTCCGCGCCGGGAGCACGTCGGCCAGACGCCGGCGGCACGCCGACGGGCAGATCCAGTCGAGGCTCTCGAAGGACCGGGAGCGCTCCTGCGCTCAGGCCGGTCTCTGAACGGGATCTCCGGCGGCCGACGACGCAATCGATGCCCCCGGCGCCTCCTGTCGCGCCATCCCGAACAGATCGAGCTGGATGGCGGCCGTTCCGGGCCGGGCGCGCAGAGGCGGAACGCCTCGCGGATCGATCGGCCCCGGCCGCACCGCCGCCCGCGCCACGTCTCCGACCACGATCGCGCGCGGCGGAACCCTCGAATCCCACCCCTCCGCCTGCTTCGGTCGATAGAGGCCGTCGCGCCTCGCACAAGCGAGGATCCGGGCATAGAGCGCCTGGAACCGTGGGCCGTGATTGAAATGCTGGAGATGGGCCAGCTCGTGGCACAGGGTGTTCACGAGGCTCGAGTACTTGAGCGCGCGTCCCGTCGAGGCATGCCGCAGTCGGATGCGGATCGTGCCGTCGGAAAAGCAGACGCCGTAGCGGCGCTTCACGTTGGCCCGCTCGGCCTCGAGGACCCGGTAGCGCAGGCCGAAGCGCGCGCAGAGATGCAGCGCGTCCCGCTCCAGCCGTGCGAGCAGCTCTCGTTTGGTCGACGGATCCAACCTCGCCCCCGGGCTGCATTTTCGGGATCGGGACCGCGCCCGTCAACGGCGTATCGCGCGGCTAAGCTCCGCGGCATGGGTCTGATCGAATCGCTGCCGCTGTTTCCGCTCTCGGACGTCGTGCTGTTGCCGGAGAGCAGCGTGCCGCTCTTCATCTTCGAGCCGCGCTATCGCCAGATGACGCGCGATGCGCTGGCCGGGGCGCAGCAGATCGGGATGGTGACGGTCCGGCCGGACAGTCTCGCGGCGATGGCCGGCGATCCCCCGATCTTCCAGGTCGGCTGTCTCGGTCGCATCGCCCATGTCCAGGAACGGCCCGATGGAACGTTTCACATCCTGCTGATCGGCGCCGCGCGTTTTCGCATCCTCGAAGAGCTTCCGCGCGAAGGTGATCGTCTCTATCGCAGCGCGCGCGTCGCCCTGCTCGAGGACCAGAAGCCCGACTCGGCCTCCGAGCGCGAGCGACTCGCGGTGTCTCGCGACGAGCTGATGGCCTTGCTGACGCGCTTCGTGCGCGGGCTCGCCGGTGCGATCGAAGATCCTGCGCGCGCGCTCGCGAGCTTCGAACGTCTCGAGGCGCATCATCTCGTGAACGCGGTCGCACAATCGATTCCGTTCCGACCGGTCGAGCGCCAGCAGATGCTCGAGTCGGACTCGCTGCTTCGACGCTTCGAGATCGCGAGCGATCTGCTCCGCTTCAAGCTCGCCGAGAGCACGGGCAGCGATCCGGGACCGAGCGCGCTCCCCAATTGAGCCGCGCAGGCATGCTCCGACGAAATTTCGAGCAATTTCGTCTTAACATGCAAAAAAGTCCGATCCATCGAGATTCCCAATTTGAGAACACCGGTTCGGATGCGTCGGTCCGCGAATCGAAACCGCTTTCGCGATCTCGCCGAAGCCGCTTGATTCGCTTCGGAATTCCAATCCTAAACCAGCGTATTCAGGCGTCTAGCGCCCGAATCCGGCTGTTTCGGAATTGTGTCACCGGTTCGTCACGATCGTGATCGGATTTCGTTGCCATTTCCCGGGCCAGGTGGTTTACTCGCTTTCGTTCCAACCGATTCGAACGTGAGTCCGTTGAGAATCCCCGTGGAGCCCCTGAAATCGCTCGATTCCGACTTCAATGACCTCGTGATGGGGTCCTGAAGCTACGCCCAGGTCTCTCGCCGAGCCGTCCGATCCTGCCGGATCGGATCGGTGAGCCGGAGGCGGGTCGGAGGCGAGCGTCGCCTGGAGCCGTCACGCGGGATCGATGCGCCACTCGCTCTCGATCGGACCGCTTCGTGACTCTTCAACTTCCGAGCCCGCTGGACCCTGAATGACCTCTTCGCCCAAGGTCTGGGGAGATGCCCTGCGTCTCCTTCAGGAAGAGATTCCCGATTTCGCATTCGAAGCGTGGATCGCACCGCTCGCCGTGAAGCTCTCCGCGACGCGCGTCGTGCTCGGCTGCCCATCTTCGTTTCATCGCGAGCGCGTTCGCAATCACTTCGCCGCAGCGATCGAGCGCTGCTGGACGCAGACGTGGGCATCGCAGAGCGTCGCGTCCGAGCTTGGGGAAGCCGCGCGCCCGGCACCGGCCATCACGATCTCGGATATGAATGAGTTCTCGACCGCCGAGGGTCGCCGCGTCGAGGTGCGCTTGCCCGTGCGACGCCGCGAGCAGACCGCGATCGCGAGCGGCATGATCGTCGACGCCGCACGGACCGAGGTCGGCGCGTTCGCCGTCTCGTCGGCGGGCGTGGCGGCGGGCGTGGCGACGAGCAGTGCGGCGGGTGCGCTGGCCGGCTCCGGGTCGAGCACGGTTTCGCATGCGCTTTCGCAGAGCACGCATCGGGTCTCGCCCGCGGTTTCGAACGCGCACGCGCATTCGAGCGCGGAGGCGGGGGCGGAGCCGGAGCGCGAGGGGCTCGCGATCGAGTCGGAGATGGCGCGACCGGCCGGCCTGCGCGCGGTGTCGGCCAAGGTCGCGCGGGCGAGTCGGGTCGGCGCCGGGGCGCGTGACGTGATGCAGGTCGAGGGGCGGCCGCGGCTCGATCTCGACGGCGAGCCCGCCCAGGGTGAGCTGCCCTTCAGCTTCGAGAGCTTCGTCGTGGGTCCTTGCAACGCGCTGGCGCGCGAAGCGGCGCTCGCCCTCGCGCGGCGCCGCCAGGCGAGCCTCAATCAGCTCTATCTGAGCGGCGAGTCCGGCATGGGGAAGACGCATCTGGCGAGGGCAGCTGCCGCCGAGGCGCGACGACACGGCGCCCTCGCGACGACCGCCGTCGGATCCTACGCCGGCGTCCCGGGGAATCGGGCGCCGGGGGCGCGCGGGACGAGCACGGGGCGCGGCGGTGTCGTCTACACGACGGCCGAGCAGTTCACGAGCGAGTTCGTCTCCGCGATGCGCAACGGACGCTCCGAGGACTTCCAGAAGCGCTATCGCGCGCCGATCGGGCTGCTCGTGGTCGAGGACGTCCAGTTCTTCGACGGACGGGTCAAGACCCAGCTCGAGCTCTTCCATACGGTGCAGCACGTGCTCGACGCCGGCGGGCGCGTGCTCCTGACCGGCGACCGGACGCCGCAGGAGCTCAAGGGCCTCTCCGATCGCATGCGGACCCAGCTCGCCCGGGGCTTCGTCGCCGAGCTCGAGCGGCCCGACGCGATCGTGCGCCGGCACATCCTGCGCTCGAAGGCCGCGGCGGGCGGGGTCCATCTGCCGCCGGCTTGCCTCGATCTGCTGGTCGAGTCGACCGGCGGCAGCGTGCGCGACATCGAGAGCGTGCTGATCCAGGTCGTGACGACGGCGTCGCTGCTCGGCCGCACGATCGACCTCGCGCTGACCCGCGATGCGATCGCCCGCAAGGCCGGTGTCGCCTCTCCGCTGGCGCCGCGGCGCGTCGAGACGAGCGAGATCGTGCGGATCGTCGCCGCCTTCTTCGGCAAGCGACCCGAGGCGCTGGCCGCGCGGTCGCGTCGGCGCGACGTGCTCGTCCCGCGCCAGCTCGCGATGTACCTGGCCCACCGCTACACCGAAGCCTCGTTCGTCGAGATCGGTCGCAGCCTCGGCCGCGATCATCCCTCCGTCCGCAACGCGATCGAGCGGGTCGAACGCCTGGTCCTCGAGAGCGCACCCCTGCGCTACCAGGTCGAGGCGCTCTCCGAGCGGATCGACCAGACCCTCGCCAAGCGGCGCGCCGGACGCCCCGCCGAGACGCATTAGTCTCGGAACGGACCGCGGCGCACGCGTCCGATGAGCCGCGAGAGCGGCCCCTCGAGCGCTAGGCCCGGACGGCGACCGCCGGAGCCTCGGCCAACGCATCCGCCAGCGCATCGGCCGGCGCATCCGCCGCACGCGCCGCCGCCGATTCGAGCGACTTGCGCCAGCGCGCGGGGCCCGAGAGATCGACCGACTTCTGCGGCTCCCGCGACGGGGGATCCAGGCGCGGATCGTCGAAGCGCTGGACGACACCATAGAGCGTCGTCCGCTCGACGGGCACCCGACCGATCTCCCGGATCAGGCGGCGGAACTCCTCGGGCGGCGTGTTCTCGCCGAAGTCGGCCCCCGACTCGCGGCTGATCGACTCCTCCATCAAGGTCCCGCCGAAGTCGTTCGCGCCGGCGCAGAGCGCCATCTGCCCGAGCTTGTGGCCCATCTTGACCCAGGAGACCTGGATGTTCTCGATCCACGGCCGCATGAAGAGCCGCGCCACGGCGATGATGCGCAGGTCCTCTTCCATCGACGGACCGGGGCGCGAGCCGAGCAGGTTGTAGAGGAGGTTGCGCTCGTGGATGAAGCCGAGGGGGACGAACTCGGTGAACCCGCCGGTCTCCTTCTGGATCTCGCGGATCAGGTTCATGTGGGCCGCGATGTGGCGGGGCTTCTCGATGTGGCCGTACATGAGCGTCGAGGTCGAGCGCAGGCCGATCTGGTGGGCCGTCCGGACGATCTCGACCCAGCGCGCGGTCTTGAGCTTCTTCGGCGAGAGGATGTCGCGCACCTCGTCGTCGAGGATCTCCGCCGCCGTCCCCGGCATCGTGTCGAGGCCCGCGTCGACGAGCCACTGCAGGTACTCGGAGAGCTTCATCCCGCTCTTCTTGTGGCCGAAGTCGATCTCCTCCGGCGAGTAGGCGTGGATGTGGAGCTTCGGGTACACCGCCTTGATCGCGCGCAGGATGTCGCGGTAGTGGGTGTGGTCCTTGTTGGGATGGATGCCGCCCTGGATGCAGACCTCGGTCGCCCCGCGCGCGATCGCGTCCTCGCATTTCGAGAGGATCTCGGCGTGGCTCCGATCGAACGCGTCCTCGTGGTCGTCCTTGTGGCGGGCGAAGCCGCAGAACGAGCAGCCGACGTAGCAGACGTTCGTGAAGTTGATGTTGCGGCAGACGACGTAGGTCACGTCGTCGCCGCGATCCTCGCGCCGCGCGTAGTCGGCGGCGGCGATCAGCGCGTGGAAGTCGAGGCCGTGGACCTGGAGCAGGCGCTCCGCGTCGGCGGTCGAGAGCTCGCGCTTCTCGAGGGCACGGTCGAGCAGGCCGCGGACGTCGGCGGATACGGCGGATGTGAGTCGATCGAGCATGTCAAGCGGCCTCCTCGTTGGACTGGTCGTTTCTCCGCTGCGCATAGCCCTCGTCGTTGGCATGGTTCGGCAGCAGGACCCGCACTTGCGGATCGAAGAAATCGGGCTTCTCGAGAATGAACTCGGGGTATACGGGCCCCCGCTCCCGGAGCTCGAAGCCGGCCGCCTCGGTCTCCTCGCGGAGCTGGCGCAGCGCCGGCCACGGCGCTTCGGGATTGATGAAGTCGACGGTGACGGGCGAGACGCCGCCCCAATCGTCGACGCCCGCGGCGAGCAGCCGCGGCAGCATGTTCGAGCCGAGATTCGGCGGCGCCTGGACGTGGACCACGGGCGGCAGGATCAGGCGCGCGAGGGCGACCCAGCCGACGACGACGTCGTCCTCGAGCGGCGAGGCCGCGCGCATCTTCGTACCCGGCTTCGGATGGAAGGGCTGGATGATCGCTTCCTGGATGTGGCCGTAGCGGGCCGCGTGCCGGGCGATCGTCTGGAGCGTGTCGACGCGCTCGGCGTCGTTCTCGCCGATCCCGAGCAGCATGCCGCTCGTGAACGGGATCTTGAGCTCGCCCGCGATCTCGTGCATGCGGATGCGGGTCGCGGGCTCCTTGTCGGGTGCATGGAAATGCGGGCCGCCCTTCTGGCGCAGGCGGACGCTCGTCGTCTCGAGCATGAGGCCCATCGAGGCGTTGACCGGGCGCAGGCGGACGAGCTCTTCGCGCGACAGGATGCCGGCATTGGTATGCGGCAGCATGCCGAGCGACACCGCCCGGCGACACGCTTCGTAGATCAGGTCCGTCGTGCTCGAATAGCCCCGCTTCTCGAGATCCTCACGGTAGCTCCCGTAGGCGACCTCCGGCTTGTCGCCGAGACACATCAGCGCCTCGATGCAGCCCGTCGCGACGCCGCCGCGCACGACCTCCTCGACCTCGTCGAGGCTGTAGGTATGGGCTTCGGGGGAGTCGGGCAGCTTCGCGAAGGTGCAGTAGGAGCAGCGGTTGCGGCAGAGATTGGTCAGCGGGATGAAGATGTTGCGGGAGACGGTGACCCGGTCGGCGGTCTGGCTGCGCTTGATCGCGAGGGCGCCCTCGGCGAGCACCGCCCGGATCGACGCGTCGCGCAGCGCGCGGCCCAGCGACTCGGCCTGCCCCGGCGCGAACGCGCCGCCCGCGACGACGCCCGCGACCCAGCGCTCGGCCTCCACCCGGGTGGGCGCGGGCAGCACGGGCACGGGGGCGCTGGTTGCTTCGCTCTGGGACATGGAGACCCTCGGCCGCGACGGGCGAGCCAGGCGGGGATCATCACACACGCGCTCGGGCCCCTGCAAACGCCTCGCTCAGTCGCCCTCGACCGGATCCCCGGGCCGCGGCCGGGTCCGCCAGCGCCGATGGAGCCAGATCCACTGCCCGGGATCGCGGCGGATCGCCTCCTCGATCGCGCGGGTCACCCGGGCGACGTTCCGGCGCAGGACCGCCTCGTCGTCGGCGGCGCCGGGCTCGAGGGCGAGAGGGGGCCCGATCTCGAGCCGGTGCCGGCGACCGCCCGCCTCCCGCCGGATGAAGGCGGTCAGGACGGGCACACCCCGCAGCGCCGCGAGCGCGACGGGACCCGAGCGGGTACAGGCGGGCTGCCCGAAGAAGGGTACGAAGACCCCCTCCTCCCGATCCGCGTTCTGATCGAGCAGGACGAGGACCTTGCGTCCGGCCGCGAGCGCCCGGGCAACCGGCAGCCCCGCGCGCCCGAGCTTGATCTGCTCGACGGGGACGCCCCCGGGCTCTTCCCCGGCCCGGGCGCGGAGCGCGAAGAGCGCGCGGTCGAGGGCCTCGGTCTGCAGCCCGCGGTAGACGACCGAGACGGGAAAGCCGAGCGCCGCGACCTTCGCGCAGGCGAGCTCCCAGTTGCCGAGATGGGCCGTCACGACGAGCAGTCCGCCGGCGGGCGCGGCCGCTTCGGCGGCCCGGGCGTGCTCGAGGCCCACGACCTCGACCCGCTCGAGGAGCGCCGCGCGCTGCGCTCCGCGCAGGACCAGCAGCTCGACGAGCCCCTGGGCGAGGTTCACGAAGACCTCGCGGGTCAGGCGGGCGTGCTCGCTCGGCGAAAGCTCCGGCAGGGCGCGCGCGAGGGCCTCCCGGACCCTGCGCGTCCGCGGCCCGCCGACGCGGACCCAGAGGCGTCCGAACGCCGCGGCGACGGCGAGGGAGCGATCGAGGGGAAGCCGCCCGGCGACGCAGGTCAGCCCGGCGATCCCCCATTCGATCGACCCCGCCCGTGCGCCCTTCACGGCGCCGCCGTCACAGGCCCCGGCGCGAGAGCTCGAGCGACTCGATCAGGGCCCCCCGCAGATTCGCGGGATCGAGGATCTCCGACAGCGAGCCGACCTGGCGCGCGCGCTCGACGTTGTGGATCGCGTCGAACTCCGCCGCGACCGACGCCTGCTTCTCGAGGGTGACCTCGCGCAGAACGGCGTCGAGGGCCGAGCGGTTCTCCTCGTTCGGCTGTCGCCGCACGAGCTCGGACTTGTCCTTGACCCGCGGATCGTCGAGGGCCTGCGCCGCGACCTCGCGACTGAACACGACCGCCGCCGCCGGCCCGCCGCCGATCACCGACGCGTACGAGCCCGAGAGCGCCACCGCCTTCAGCTCGTCGTTCAGCTCCTGCGAGAAGACGACGTAGGCCCCGCCGTGGTAGCGCGACACGACCGCGAAGTAGATCGGCCCGCGGAAGTTCACGACCGCCCGCGCGATCTCGGCGCCGTTCTCGAGCTGGATCTTGCGCAGCGACTCCGGCGAGCCGTCGAAGCCCGACAGATTCGCCAGCACGACGACCGGCCGATTGCCCGACGCCGCGTTGATCGCCCGCGCCACCTTCTTCGACGACTGCGGGAAGAGCGTGCCGCCGTTCCAGCTGTCGGGCCCGTCGGCCGGATGGAAGCCGTCGCGCGGGACGTTCTGGCTCTCGATGCCGATCAGCGTGACCGGCTGGCCGCCGACGTGGGCGTCCCAGACGATCGCCGTCTCGCCGCCGACCCAGGCGTTCCAGCGCTCGAGATAGCCGCCGTCGATGTCGATCACGGCGCGCATGACGGCGCGCATCGCGAAGGGTCGCTTGCGCCCGGGATTCGTCTCGTCGTCGAAGAGCTCGCCGACGGTCGTGAGGCCGTCCGCATCGCCGGCGGCAAGCGGGCTCGCGGCGATCGAGCGCTGGCGCTCGTCGCGGGTCGCGAGCAGCCGCGGGCCCTTCTCCCCGGGCACGACGTAGCTGTAGCGGTAGTGCTCGTAGAGGATCCGATAGGCGTCGACGAGGCTGCGCGCGTAGTACTGCGCCTCGCCGTTCGGGCCCATGATCCGCTCGAAGCCGCCGATCGCGATCTCGTCCTCGGCCGACACCGCGCCCGATGCCTCGAGGGCCGCGCGGCCGGTGAGCACCATCGACGCGCTCTGCGTCATGATGAGCACGCCCCGGGTATGCATCAGCATCGTGGCGAGCGCGTCGAAATAGCTCTGCGCGCCGACGTTCACGCCCGAGACGATGACGTTCACCACGCCGCCCGCCTGGGTGAAGTTCACGATCCGGCGCACGACGCGGGCCGTGGCATCGAGGTTCTCGGTGCCGCTGTCCATCGCGATCTTGGCGCCGGACGAGACCGGCACCCACTCGAAGGGCACGCCCAGCGACTCCGCCAGGTCGAAGGCCGCGACCAGGCGATCGCATTCGGGCGCGGAGAGCGCGCCCATGCCCATCGTCGGATCGGAGAGCACGAGCACCCGGAGCATGCCCTCCGGCACCTTCTCGGTCGGTGTGCGGACGAGACCGAAGACGACGGCCGCCTTGTTCTGACCGTAGGGCCGGCCCGCGACGCTGATCGCCCGGGGCTGCGGGCTCTTCGGATCGAGGTCGTATTCCTCGAAGGAGCCCTCGCCCCCCGACGCGTCGGGCGAGTCGGAGATCAGCATCTTCACGATCTCGTAGGGATAGATGAGGCGGCGATGGCGCGCGGCGACGACCTTGCGCTCGTACTCCTGCGCCGGCATCAGCGCCTCGTCGTGGGGCTCGCGCCAGAGCAGCTCGAGCTGCTCGCCGGTGTCGCTGATGACGAGCTCGTAGGGCGAGGCCGGCTCGTCCGGTCGCGCGCGGTCGAGGCGGTTCAGGCGGACGACGACCTTCTCGATGCCGAGATGGCGGGTCGCCGGCGCGAGCCGCCGCGCGATGTCGTTCGCGACCTCGGGCTCGATGAAGATCGAGGGCGCCACGAAGATCGCGATCCGGTTCCATTGCAGCCGTCGCCGCGGATCGTGGATCTGCAGGATCGTACGCAGCCGCCGGGCCGCGCGGTTGAAGACGCGCTCGAAGGTCGCGAGGTGGTGGTAGAGCTCGCGACCGGGCTCGGGCGAGCGGTCGCGGGCGTCGGCGAGCACGAAGATGCGCTCGTCGCCGGGAGCGCTCTTCGCGCGGCCGTGGAAGGCATAGATGCCTTCCTCGGATTGAAGTCGCTCGAGGTCGAAGGCGACGTAGCGATGGAGGGCGATGCGCTGCGCCGTCTCGGGATGCAGGTCGTAGTGCTCGGTCGCCTGCTCGAGGCGACCCCCGCGCCAGACGAAGGTCCGGTAGATGTCGCCCTCGCCGTCGGAGGTCAGCGAGCCGACGGTGATGCGCCAGTCGAACGCGTGGGCCCGGTAGCGATCCTCGATCTCCCCGAGGAGCGATTCCCAGTCGACGCCGGTGCCGGCGGGGATCAGGTATTCGAGGGCGAGGACCGGCGTCTCGGGATCGTGCTCCCGCAGCGTCTCGGCGCCGCGCATGAGCCGATCCATCCAGACGACGGCCTGCGACGGCGCACCGGTCGCCGCGAGCACGACGCCCCGACCCTTGTACTCGACGCAGTGGATGGGCTCGCCGTCGACCCGCACCGCGCGATAGGCCTCGGGGATGCACGGCGCATAACGCCGCTGGACGTGGGCCGCCAGCGCGATCGCCCGGCGATTGGAGTCCTCGCCGCCGATCCAGCGCCCGACCCGCTCGAAGACGAGCCGCGGCGACGACGCGACCTCGAGCAGCACGCCCGTCGGCGGCGCCACGAGATCGACCTCCGCCTGGGCGAGCCAGCGCTCGACCGAGCTCGAAGAGCGCCGGGCGCGCTCCTCGATGCCCGGCTGCTGGAAGATGACGTAGGACGCTTCGAGGGCGGCGTCGGCGACGGCGTCGGTGACCTGGGGCCGCATGCGTGCGATGCGGTGGAGCGCCTTCGCGAGCCGCTCGTCGTCGCCCATGAAGATCCCGCGGCTCGCGAGCGCCGTGATGCGGCGCAGGATGCCGAGCACGAGCACGAGCCGGGCAGCGCGCCCCGCCTCGCAGGTCAACAGGCGCAGCAGCGCGCGGCGCAGCGCGTCGGTCGGCTGCAGATCCGTCACGCCGTAATGGGCGAGCGCCGCCTTCACGAGGCCCAGGTAGTCCTCGTCGATGCCCGAGCCTTCCGCCTCGACGCGGCGCACGTACATGCGCAGTCGCGCGCTGTTCGAGGGACCGGATTGGCCCGAGATCGACGCGGAGGGCGCGCGGATCGTCAGGACCTCGACGTCGGCGAAGGTCGCGAGCTCGTGGCGGATCTCCGAGAGCTCGCGTCGGAAGCCGTCCGAGATCGTCTCGGGAATGCCCGCCTCGAGGAACGCGGCGAGGGACTCCGAGCGGTCGGGATTCACGTCGTAGCCGAGCAGGACCCGGCGGATCTCTTCGCGCGCCGCGTCGATCGCGACGCGGCGTTCGGAAAGCGGCGCGGCGTCGGCCACGACCAGATCGGCCGTCCCGAGCAGACGCTCGCCCTTCGCCCGGAAGAGCAGCGCCAGCGGATCGACCTGCTCCGGCAGCCCGATGCGCACGCGATCGCGGGCGCTCGCCGCGTCGTCCGCCGCCTCCTCGATCACGAGGATCACGTCGCCCGCGGCGACCTGCTGACCCTTGTGGACGAGGATCTCCTTGACCGTGCCCCCGACCGGCGCCTGAAAGCCGATCTCCATCTTCATCGCTTCGAGCAGGCCCAGCGACTGACCCGCCGCGACGGTCGCCCCGACCTCGACGTGGAGCGCCACGACCACCGCCGGCGAGCCCGCGCGGACCTGGCCCGCCGTCTGCGACGAGAAGCGCAGCGGATGGCCGTCGACCTCGAGGCGCAGCCCGCGGTCGTTGATGTCGTAGTGGACGCGCCGGACGCGATCGTCGATCACGAGGCGCGCCGCGTGCGAGCCCTCCTCCCGCATCGTCGCGCCGACGGCGACGCCGTCGAGATGGACGCGGTAGCGCCACGAGCCGATCGCGTAGACCTTGAGCCGGTAGCTCTCACCCGCGAAGGAGAGATCGATCTGCTGGCCTTCCGAGGCCGGGAGCCGGTTGCCGACGCCCTGGCCGCTGAAGACGCCGGTGCGCAGCGTCGCGCGGGTGCGCTGGTAGGAGAGGATCGCCGCCGCCACGAGGGCGTCGCGGGCGAGCTCCGGATGGGACTCGACGAGGCTCGGTCGCTCGGCGCTGAAGCGGTCGAGCCAGCGCGTATCGACGCCGCCCGCCTGGAAGTCCGGCGCGGCGAGGATGTCGAGCAGATAGCCCTTGTTGGTCGCGCCGCCTTCGACGACGAGCTCGAAGTCCCGCAGCGCACACGCGAGCCGCGCGATCGACTCGGTCCGGTTCTCACCGACGGTGATCACCTTCGCGATCAGCGAGTCGAAGTCCGAGGAGATGACCGTCCCGGTCGTCACGCCGGAGTCGACGCGGGTATGGGGCCCGAGGGCGGGCTCGAAGAGCACGATGCGACCGGGCGACGGCAGGAAGCCCTCGTCGGGATCTTCGGCGCAGACACGCGCCTCGAGGGCGACGCCCCGGCGCTGGCGCGGGATCTCGGCGATCGACTCGCCGCGGGCGATGCGGATCTGGATCTCGACGAGGTCGATGCCGGCGATCAGCTCGGTGAGCCCATGCTCGACCTGCAGGCGCGGGTTCACCTCGAGGAAGAAGAACTCGTCGCCGCGCAGCAGGAACTCGACCGTGCCGACGCCGCAGTAGCCGACGTGGCGGACGAGGTTCGTGGCCGCGTTCTCGATCCGCTCGAGCAGGGCGTCGGAGAGCCCCGGCGGCGGCGCCTCCTCGACGACCTTCTGGTGGCGGCGCTGGACGGAGCAGTCTCGGCAGCCGAAGGCGCGGGCGTGGCCGTGCTTGTCGGCGGCGACCTGCACTTCGATGTGTCGCCCGCCGCGGATCATCGCCTCGACGAAGAGCGCGCCGTTTCCGAAGGCCGCCGTCGCCTCGGCCGTCGCCGAGCGGAAGGCGTCGGCCAGGGCCTCGGGCTTCTCGACGACGCGGATGCCGCGGCCGCCGCCGCCGGCCGTCGCCTTGAGCACGACCGGGAAGCCGATGCGATGGGCGTGCTCGAGGGCCTCGTGCTCGTCGCGCAGCGTGCCGCCGTTCCAGGGCGAGACCGGCACGCCGGCGCGCTCGGCGAAGAGCTTCGACTGGATCTTGTCGCCGAGGGCGCGCATCGCGTCGGCGCTCGGGCCGAGGAAGAGGATGCCCTCGGCCGCCAGCCGGTCGACGAAGGTCGAGTCCTCGGCGACGAAGCCCCAGCCCGGCCACACGGCGTCGGCCTTCGTCTCCTTCAGCGCCGCGAGGACGCCGTCGTGGTCGAGGTAGCTTGCGACGGCGCCGCGCGGCGACGGCATCAGGATCGCACGGTCGGCCTGGCGCACGAAGGGCGTGTTGCGGTCGGGCGCCGTGAAGAGCGCGATGACCTCGAGACCCCCGCCTTCGCGTTCGCGCAGGCTCTTCGCCGTCCGCAGACAGCGCACCGCCGCCTCGCCGCGATTCACGATCGCCAGCCGTTCGATGCGCCGCTTCTCGACGGGCCGCGTCGTCTCGCTGGTCTTCGTCTCGGTCCGCTTGGTCTCGCTCAAAGTCTTCATCCCGTCTTCCGTTCTGTGTTCGCACGTCGAGCCGGGCACCCCACCGCCCCGGCCGCCTGCGCAACATGCCCGTCGTCCGTCTCGCTCCGGCCGTCACCGTCCTGCGCCGGGTCGTCGCTCACCGTCGTCCGCCCGTGCGGACCGCGCCGAACGAGCCGCAGCCCGCGCTCGGGCTGCGCCATGGCGAACGCGACGTAGCGGCCGTGATGGGAGAGCGAGAGCGCGATCGGCGTCCTCTCGCCATCGAGCTCGACCGTCGGAATGCGGCCCTGCCGACCGATCGCTATGCGCGCGCGTTCGACCCCGAGCGCCTCGGCGATCCCGCCGAGCGCGAGCCTGCGAACCGCGCTGCTCGGCGACTCGCCGGCTGCGAAGAGCGGACCCGCGAGGGGCTCGATCGCCGTCACGACGCCCTGCCAGCGCGCGCCGGCCGGCAGCGCGAGAACGTGCACGAAGTCGCATGTCTCGAAGCTCGCGAGCTCGATCGCGGGCGGGTGCCCAGCGGGCCCGTCCGGAATCGGCGCGGACGATGCGACCCCGCGCGCCGACGCTTCGCCCGGGACCGGTCCGGGCAGGATCATGAGTCGCCCATGTCGGGTCGAGCCGAGGGGACCACCGAGCGCGGGCGCATCGAAGCGGGCCTCGAGTCGGATCGGCGAGAAGACGAAGGCCGGATCGCGCTGGCGGAGCAGCTTGTAGGCGGCTTCCTTCGCGGCCCAGTGGGCCCAGCGCAGGGCGTGGGCGGCGGCCGTGTCGGGGCGATCGGAGCCGTCGAAGGTCGCGGAGCCATCGGCGCCCGCAGCGGCGGCGATCCGCTCGCGCTCGCCGGGCGTGAAGACCCGGGCATCGAAGCGGCGGTGGAAGGTCTCCGGCCGGGCGTCGACGTCGAGCAGATCGACGACGTCATTTCCGAGCATCGAAGTATTCCTCTTCCATCCGCATCAGCTGGCGCACGATCTGGCCCGCGAGATCCCGCGAGCGCCGCACGCCCCGGACGTCGCTCTTGGGCTCGATGCACGCGAGCGAGACGTCGAGGACCTCGCCGTCCGCCGGGCGGTCGCTCCAGCTGACCTGGCCCCGGCCGCGGATGTAGACGCACAGCACGCGACAGCCCGGCACCGCTCCGACGATCCGCCCGACGCCCCAGGCTGCCGCGCTCTCGTCGACGCGCCCCGTCCGGCTGCGGCCCGCCTCGGGAAAGATGCAGGCCGTCTCGCCCCGGGCGACCAGGTACTTCACCCGCTCGAGGACCTCGCCGACGTCCTCGCGCGGCCCGCCGCGGGTGATCGGGATGCACTTGGCGATGAAGATGAGAAAGCGCTGCAGGCGGGTGCGGCCGAAATTCTTGCGCTCGGGGGTATTCCAGGGCAGCTCGTCCGGATGAAACATCCAGTAGAGGCCCGAGCCGAGGGCCCAGGCGATCAGGAACGAGTCGACCATCGTCAGATGGTTCGCGCAGATCAGCAGCGGCCCCTTCGACTCGCCCCGGATCCGGCGATAGGCCGCACGGGTCTGCTTGACGTCCGCGATCCGATAGCGGAACCAGAAGCGCATGACGATCACGGACACACCGACCCAGATCGGGCCCGCGATCATGCTGACCCACCGCTGGCGCGCATGACGGCTCGCCATCGCCGGATCGGAACGCGTGGCGCTCCGGATCGCGGTCGCCCGGTCCGCATGCGGCTCGGCGCCGCTCGCGACGTCCTGCCCACTGGAGTGCTCCACTGGACACCCTCGCCCCGGCCGATTTCGTCCGGCCTAGAGCTTGCCCGCGATCAGGTTGACGGCGTCACCCACGGTATTGACCTGGTCGACGTCCTCGTCGGCGATCTCGATGTCGAAGTCGTCCTCGAAGGCGATCACGACGTCCACGAGGCGCGCCGAATTGACCTTGAGATCCTCGAGGATGTTCGTCTCCATCGAGACCTTGGCGAGCGCCGCCTCGTCCTTCACCCAGGGCGTGAGAATCTTGACGACGCGATCCATCACTTCCGCTCGGTCCATCCGCTCTGCTCCTCTCATTGGATCCGGAGGTCCCGTGATCCTGAAATCCAGGGATCCGCCGGAATGCGAATCCGATTGCATGTCGATCCCCGGAAGGGCGATCGACCCTTCCCGGACGCTACGCCCGATAGCGCCTGAATACCAGACAGGCGTTCACGTCGCCGAAACCGAAGCCGGCCTTCACCAGCACGTCGAGGTCGGGCAGCTCCCGCATCGTGTGGGGGATCGAGGCGGCGTGCTTCTCGATCTCCGGGTGGACGTCCTCGCAGTTGATCGACGGGTGGACGAAGCCGCGGGAAACCATCAACACCGACGCGACCGACTCGATCCCACCGGCGGCCCCGAGCGCATGGCCGATCATGCCCTTCGTGGCCGTGATGGGCGGAAGCCGGCCCGGCTCGCGCTTCAGCGCCTTCGCCCAGGACTCGACCTCCTTCGGGTCGGCACCGGTCGCCGTCAGGTGGCCATTGATCGCGTCGACCTGCTCGGGGGCGATGCCGGCGTCGGCCAGCGCCCCCGCGATGCAGCGCTGGACGCTCGTGGGATTCGGGGCGGTCATGCTGCCGCCCATGCGGTGGCCACCGCAATTGACCATGCCGCCGGAGAGCTCGGCGTGGATGCGCGCCCCGCGCGCGAGCGCGCTCTCGAGGCTCTCGAGCAGGACGACACCGGCGCCCGAGCCCGGGATGAAGCCGCCGGCCGAGGCCGAGAGCGGCCGCGAGGCCTTCTCCGGCTGGTCGTTCGAGTTCCGGTTCAAGACGCGCATCGCGTCGAAGCCCGCCCAGATGTAGTGGCTCGCCGCCTCGGCGCCGCCGCAGAGCATGCGCGTCGCGAGGCCGGCGCGGATGCGCTCCATGCCCATGACGAGGGCTTCGCTGCCGGTGCTGCACGCGCTCGAGTTCGTCGTGACCTGGTTGCCGAGGGCGAGCTGGCCCGAGATGCGCGCCGAGATCCCGCTCGCCATGACCTGCTCGACGGAGGTCGAGCCCATGCGCCGGACCTTCCCGGCGTTGGTCAGCGGGACGACCTTCTCGGCGATCGTGTCCATGCCGCCGATGCCGGTCCCGAGGATCGCACCGGTCTCCCAGTCGACGACGTCCGAGTCGCGGGAAGGGCGCACGAGCCCGGCGTCGAGCCAGGCCTCGAGCGCGGCGAGGCTCGCGTAGCGATGGTTCATGTTCATCGCGAGGAGCTCCTCCTCGCTGAAGCTCGCCTTGCACAGCTCGTCGACGCCGGTCGGCGTGCCCGCCACCGTGCAGGCGAACTGGGCGTCGATCATCGACTGCTGCGTCTTGAGCCCCGAGCGGCCCTTGCGCAGGGCCAGCTCGAAGTCGGCGACTCCGTTCGCATTCGGGGCGATGACACCGAGGCCGGTGATCACGACGCGGCGGCTCGGGTCGGTGTTCCGGTTCGAATGGCGATCGACTCCGCTCATCGCGGTACTCCCATGCCCGACAGCTCCCCGGAACAGACGAGGGTCCCGTCGTCGAGCTTCATCTCGAAGGCTGCCCGGAGCTTCTTCCTCCGGAAGAACTTGATGCGGCCGGTCGTCGTGACGCGGTCGCCCGGCCGGACCGTTCCCGAAAAGTCGACGGCGCAGTCGGTGAAGATGGTCAGGATCTTCTCGAGCTCCGCACGGGAGGTCTCGAGGGTATAGAGGTAGATCCCGAAGGCGACGACGGCGGCCTGGGCGGCGGTCTCGACGAGGATCACGCCCGGGGTGATCGGGTTGCCGGGGAAATGGCCGCGGTAGAAGTCCGACGAGGGCGGGAACGTGTAGCGCGCGACGATGTGCTCGCGATCGAGCTCGACGATCTCGTCGATGAAGCGGAACGGCGCCTGCTGGGGCACCGCCGCCAGCACCTCCTGCATGGACAGCGTCTCACCCACCGTACATGCCCCCGTTGACATGGAGGACGCTCCCCTGGATGTAGCTGCCGCGGGTCGCGAGGAAGGCGACGACGTCGGCGATCTCCTCCGCGTTGCCCATGCGGCCGAGGGGAATCCGGCCGAGGATCGACTGCTTGATCTCGGCGGGGAGCTCCTCGGTCATGTCGGTGTCGATGAAGCCCGGGGCGACGGCGTTGACCAGGATCTCGCGGCCGGCGAGCTCCTGGGCGAGGGACTTCACGAAGGCGTCGAGCCCCGCCTTCACCATCGTGTACGGGATCTGCCCGGCGTTGCCGGTATGACCGACGACGCTCGAGATGTTGATGATGCGGCCCGTCCCCTTGCGCAGCATGAAGCGGCGCAGCACGAGCTTCGTCAGGTACCAGGTCCCGCGCGCGACCGACGCGACGGCGTCGTACTGCTCGAGGTTCATCGCGAGCATCGGCGCGTTGACGTTGTAGCCGGCGTTGTTGACGAGCACGTCGACGCGACCCGCCGCGTCCTTCAGCTCCGCGACGAGCCCGTCGAGGCTCGCGGGATCCATCAGGTCCGCCTTGATCAGGAAGGCGCCGCCGGGCGTCGCCGCGAGCTCGTCGGCGAGCTTCTTCGCCTTCTCCTCGGAGGAGCGGTAGTGGATGCCGACGCGGAAGCCCTCGGAAGCGAGGCGCCGACAGCAGGCCGCCCCGATCCCCGTTCCACCGCCCGTCACGAGCGCGACCGGTCGCTCGCCCGCTTCGCTCATCGCTCCATCCTCCCGCCCCGCGCGTTCTCCGAAAGGTAGGGGTAGTTCGGGTAGTCGATGTCGCGGAACAGGCCGACCCGGGCGCCCTTCACCGTATAGATCTCCTGGTCGTCGATCAGGACCTTCGCGTCGCCGACGACCATCGAGGCGCCCGCGTTCTTGAGCTCGGTGTAGCGCTTGACGTCGATCTCGTAGCGCATGACGCGGTCGTGGGGCCGGATCTGGCCGAAGAACTCGACCTCGCCGCAACCGAGCGCGCGACCCGCGCCGACGCCGCCGCGCCAGTTGCAGTAGAAGCCGAGCAGCTGCCAGACGCCGTCGAGGCCGAGGCAGCCGGGCTGCACGGGATCGCTGATGAAATGGCAGTGGAAGAACCAGTCGTCGAGGCGCACGTCGCGCGCGGCGCTGATCCTGCCCCGGCTCTTCTCGCCGCTGATGTGGTCGATGCGGTCGACCATCAGCATCGGCGGCACCGGCAGCCGCGCCTTGAACCCCTCCGGCGGATCGCTGACGAGGCGGCCGTAGGCGAAGGCGAGCAGCTCGGACTGATCGAAGGAAGCGCGCGTCGTGAACTCGGAATGGGTCAGCATGGTCGGTCTTCAGTTTCCGTCGCCGAAGCGCATCAGGTAGCTGCCCCAGGTCAATCCCGATCCGACGCCGACGACGCAGATGTCGTCCTTCGGACCCCATTTGTCCCAGAGCTGGGAGATCACGCTGCCCGAGCTCGCGCCGGCCGTGTTGCCGAAGAACTCGCAGTTCGAGTGGTGGCGCTCCTCGGGCACGTCGCAGCGCTTGCAGACGCTCTCGAGCATGCGGCGATTGGCCTGATGGCCCACGAAGTGGAAGGCGCGGCCGGCCTCCTCGTATTCGTCGCGCGTCTCGATCAGGAGATCCGAGGTCTTGCGGATGGCGAAGGACTGGACCGTCCGGCCCTCCTGATGGAAATGGCCGAGGCGAGGGACGACGACCTTGTCGTGGCTGCCGGGATCGCTGCAGAGCCGCTGGCCGATCAGCTGCGCGGGCCCGCGATGACGCGGCGAGAAGACCGCCGCCAGCGCGGCGTCGCCCCAGAGCACCGCCGAGGAACGATCGTTGTAGTTCACCGTCCCCGTCATCGGCTCCGGCGTCACGAGCAGGACGTGATCGGGCAGCTTCGCCGGATCCATCAACGAGAGCACGTAGACGCCGGCGATGAAGCTCGTGCAGGCCGAGTTGACGTCGAGGCAGGCCGTCTGGAGCCCGAGCGCCGCGCCGATGTTGCAGGCCTCCGCCGGCGAGACCGTGTTCGGCGCGCAGCCGCCGCCGATCAGGAGACCGACGTCGCCGACGCCGATGCCGGCTCGCGTGAGGGCGAGGCGCGCCGCGCGCGCGCCCATCTCGGCGTTCGAGATCTCGGCGGCCTCGACGGCGCCGCGCGGATCCTGGTTCCGGGTGGTGCGGATGTAGTCGAGGGGCAGCGACGTTCGTCGGCTGCGGATCCCCGTCCGCTCCATGATCCACTCGTCGTTCGTCCCGATGTCGAGATCTTCGAGGAACTGATTCGTGATCTCGTTCTCGGGATGGAAATGTCCGAGTCCCAGTAGATTCAACGCCACGTCCGTACCCTCGCGCCTGCGACGACCCGTCTTCGAATTCGAACGACTACTTCGTCGAGCCCGAGATGTGCTCACCGCCGTCGACGCGGATCACCTCGCCGTTGATCCACGACGCCTCGCGCTGCGAGAGCAGGAAGATCACGCCCGCCACGTCCTCCGGCGTCGTCAGCCGGCCGCCCGGATTGCGCAGCCGCGCCTGGCTCTTCAGCTGGTCGCTGCCGGGGATCGCGCGCAGCGCCGGCGTGTTGGTCACGCCGGCCTGGATCACGTTGCAGCGGATCCCGTACGGCCCGAACTCGAGCGCGATCGAGCGCGAGAGCGCCTCGAGGGAGACCTTCGCCGCCGAGACCGCCGCATAGCCCTTCCACGCGACCGTGTTGCCTTCGCTCGTGAGCCCGAAGATGCGCGCGTCGTCGGCGAAGATCCCGCGGGTGAAGATCTCCTGGGTCCAGCCGAGCAGGCTCGTGCCCATCGCGAGGATCGTGCGGCCGAAATCCTCCTCGTCGAGATAGGACTTGTCGGGGAAGGTCGGCGCCGAGGTCAGCGGATGGAGCCCGTCCTCACCGGCCTCGAAGAGCGCGTCGGCGACCTCCGTCAGCTTCGCCGGGTCGACGCCGAGGCGCTGGGCGAGATTCGGGCCCGCGGTGCGGGTCTCGACCTTCTCGGGGGCGATCAGCTTCAGATTGCCGAAGGCGATCGAATGCAGCAGGACCTTGATTCGGCCCTTCGGCCCGATGGCCTTCACGATCTCGCCGAGGGTCTCGGTCCGGCTCGCCGCCTCGATCGCGTCGGCGTTCCAGGTATGGAAGCCGTGGCCGAGGGCCTTGATCTCTTCGAAATGGGGCTCGATCGCGGCCATCGCGCCGCGGCGGTCCCGATGGACGATCACGACGTTGTTGCCGGCCCGCGCGAATCGCTTCGCGGTCGCCAGGCCGAAGCCGCTCGATCCGCCGAGGATCAGCACCCACTCGTTGCTCGCAAAGCTCGCCTTGATCTCGTTCGCGCCCATCTCGTTCCCCCTCTTTACATCGCCGCCGGCGCCTTACATCGCTGCCGGTGCCTTATATCGCTGCCGGCGCCCTATATCGCGGCCGGCGCCCTGCTTCCTGCGACTCGCCACCCATCGGGCGATTCGCGCGCTCCTGCCGGCCCGCACCGTCCGGCGGCTCGGGCCATCCCGAGCGCCGGCGTGTCGTTCGCAATTCGCCGGCCGACGTTGAAGCCGTCGGCCCTCTCCCCAGCCCGGCTCTGCGGGCTTGCGCTCCGCGAGGAGTCGCAAGGAAAAGGCCGTTCACCACTCGACGACGAGACGCAGCCTGTGGGGGGAGTCGAACCCGGAAGGCGCTTTCGACTCGCTGCGATGGACGTCCCGTCATCTCCAGATGGACGGGCGTCGATCTCGGAAAAGTAGCGGTGGATCCAGCTCCGGGTTGCAAATCTCTCGCAAATTCTTTGAGTCGATCACAGCCCGGTTGGCCATGTTGACCCAGGGTCAGACGGCGTCAATGCAGCAGACTGCGAGATGTGTTGATTAAGACCCGTTGCGCAGTCCGAGGCCGAGCTCGGCGGTGATGCGCGGGAGCTCGGCGACGGCGGCGCGTTCGACCCGGACGCCGTCGGGCAGGGCGTCCGCGAGGCGCCGGAAGTAGCCGCGATCGGCCCGGGCATCGACGATCACGACGAGTCCGCGATCGGTCTCGGAGCGGATCAGACGGCCGACCATCTGCTTGAGGTGGAGCAGCATGTGGCCGAGCGACGCCCGCGCGAAGGGATCCTCGCCCGCGGCCCGCAGCCGCAGGTCGCGCCGCCGCCGCAGCTCCGTCGGGACCTCGAAGGGCAGCTTCTCGATGACGACCGCCTGCAGATCGTCGCCGCGCACGTCGATGCCCTGCCAGTAGCGACGCGAGCCCAGCATGACGGCCTCGCCCTGCAGCTTGCGGAAGCGCTCGACGAGGCCGCCGGGATCGTCGCTCGCGCGCAGCGGCACGAGCACCTCGAGGCCCTCGCCCTCGAGCAGCTCGCCGAGTCGTTCGGCGACCTCGCGCATGCGGGAGAGGCTCGTGAAGAGGCCGAGGGTCCGACCGCCGAGCTGCCGCGCGAGGATCGCGAGGGCCTGGGCCGTCTCCTCGACGAGCGAGGCCTCGCCGGTGAGGGCGACGACGCGCATCGCCTGCTCGTAGGGAAAGGGTGAGGGCACGCTGTAGCTGAAATGCGTAGGCGAGCCGGTGTCGGCGAGGCCGATCTCGCCGAGGGCCGCATGGTCGTCGCCCGCGACGAAGAGCGTCGCCGAGACGACGGCGAGGCTCTCGACCCGGCCGAGAAACTCGTCGCGGAACGAGGGTCCGGGATCGACCGGCCGCAGGACGAGGGACCAGCGATCGTAGGGGCTCTCGAGGCCCTCGAAGGCGCCGACGTACGCGTCGTTCTCGAGGGCGAAGGCCATGCGCAGCCCGTTCGCCGCGGCGAGCAGCGCCTCGACGTGGGTCGAGATCGTGCGCGTCGCCTCCTCCTCGCCGGCGAGATCCCGGAGCCCCGCGACCGGCGAACCGTCCTTCGTCTCGCCGCGTTCGAAGCGGCGCTCCGGCCCCTCGCGCAGGGCGTGGTTCGCGAGGGCCTCGAGGCGCTGGGCTGCGCTGGCGGCGAGACGCGCCGCCGCCGGGCGTTCGCGGCCCGCCTCGTTCGGCAGCTCGGCGCCCCCCCAGCCGTCGGCGAAGACGGCCATCGCGCTGCCCAGGCCCGACAGCTCGAGGCGCAGATCCTCGCGATTGCGGACGAGCGCCGCGTCGGCGCTGCGGGTCGCGGCGCTCGCGACGAGCCCGCGCGTCGCATAACGCTTCTGGCCGCGGCGGACCGGCGCACCGAAGAGCACGTCGAGGCGCTCCTCCATCTCCTCGGGCCGCACGCGGATCGAGTAGACCTCCTCGGCGACGGAGCCGAGCTCGTGTCCCTCGTCGGCGACCACGTGGGAGAAGGCGGGATAGTCGGGCGGCCAGCGCAGCAGCAGATCGTGGTTCGCGACGACGAGATGGGCCTTCGCGAGCGCCCGCCGATGGCGGCCGAAGGGACAGCGCTTCTCGTGGGCACACTGCTCCCGCGAGCATTGATCCGAGCGCGCCGCCACGCTCGCCCGCAAGAGCTCGCGCAGCCGCGGCTGGCGCTGCAGCAGCGCCGCGGGCACCGTCCCGACCTCCCCCGCCGGCCGGATCCGCGCACACGCCTCGAGCAGCGCATGGTCCGCCTGCAGCTCGGGCCGCATCGAGGGATCCCCGCCGTCCGCGAGCACCGCCGCGAGCCGCCGCTCGCAGACGTAGTTCGCCCGGCCCTTGATCGAGAGCGCACGCAGGCCCGGATGCCCGAGGAAGCGCGCCGCCGCCGCGATGTCCTTCTTCAGCAATTGGTCCTGGAGCAATTTCGTGCGCGTCGAGAGCACGACCGGCGCGCGCTCGCCCGCCGCGGCCCGCGCCATCGCGAAGGGGATCGCCGCGGCGAGATAGGCGAGGGATTTCCCGACGCCCGTCCCGCCCTCGAGCTTCGCGACGCCGCCATCCTGCAGGACGAGCACGAATTGCCGCGCGAGCTCGATCTGCTCCTTGCGGACGCGGTAGCCCGGAAAATGCCGCTCGCCCCGCTCGGCGTCGGCGAGCGCCGCCGAGATCGCCTCGATCTCGAAAGGCACCGGCTCCTCGTCGCTCGCTCCGATCGCAAGGAAACGCTCTTCGGTGTCGGGGGCGGGCGTCGGAGCGGCGGCAGGAGCGGCGGCGCGCTGCGCGAAGGAGAAGAAGTCGAACGACGAGGCCCCTGCGCCGGTCCTGGAGCCGAAGCCTGAGAAGGACGCGGAGCCCGGGGCCGGGGCGAAGAGCGCGCGCCAGGCCGAGCCTGGGAGACGGTGGGCCAGGATCTGCTCGACCTCGACGAAGCGCGACACGCCGGCGCGCGCGCCGGCCGCCGCCTCGGCGAGGAGCGCACCGACGTCGAGGGCGCGCGCGAGGGCATCCGCGCCGGCGGCGCGGCCGAGGTCGATCCGGCAGAGGGTCGCGAGCTCGAGATCCGGTGCGTCGGGATGACAGAGGGCGAAGAGCGCCTCGACGTCGAGCAGCTCGAGGCCCGGCCCCGCATCGCGGCTGAAGAAGGCGCGGACGCGCTCGGGCTCGAGGGCGACGAGGACGCGACCGGCGAGCGCTTCACGCAGGCCGCGCAGCGACTCTGTCCCGGCGCCGGCACCGGCGCGGACCGACGCGCGGTAGCGCAGCGTGCCGACGTCGGCGGCATCGGGATCGAGCAGGACGGCGCCGACCTCGCGGGTCGCGGTCCCGGTACGCCCGGTCGGCGCGCGGGTCGCGATCTCGACGATCGCGACGGGTCCCGCCGCGGCGAGCCAGGGGGAGAGCGCCGGAAGCGCCCCGGGCGCCCATCCCAGCACGACCGGATCGCGATGCTCGAGCGCAAGCGACAAGCGAAGCCTCGCCTTCCGGGACCGGTTCATGGATTGCTCGGGGAGCGTGGCGCAGGGTACGCCGTCGACGCCTCCGAGCCTATGCCGCAGCGTCGTTAGACGTAGATCCCGCCGCTGTACTCGCGGTCCTGGCGGATCTCGACGTTGACCAGCGCCGGCTTGCCGGAGGCGTACGCCCGCTCGAGGGCAGGCCGCAGCTCCTCCGGCCGCGTCACGTATTCGCCGTGACCGCCGAGCGCCTCGACGACCTTGTCGTAGCGCGTCCGATTCAGGATCACCGCCTCGAGCCGATCCCAGCCGTAGATCGCGCCCTGGGGCCGCATCATCTGCCCCCAGGCCCCGTCGTTGCCGACGATGCCGACGATCGGGAGCCCGAAGCGCACCGCCGTGTCGTACTCCATGCCGTTGAAGCCGAAGGAGCCGTCGCCGTAGACGATGACGACGGGCCGCGTCGGATGCGCGAGCTTCGCCGCCAGCGCGAAGGGCATGCCGACGCCGAGGGTCCCGAGCGGCCCGGGATCCATCCAGGCGCCCTCGGTCTTCACCGGGATGATCTTCGCCGCCGTCGCGACGATGTCGCCGCCGTCGCCGATCACGATCGGCGCCTCGAGCGTGTCGAGCCAGTCGCGGACCTCACGGCACATGCGCTGCGGATCGATCGGGACCTCGTCGCTGGAAAGGCTCGCTTCGACCTTCTTTTCTTCCGCGTCCTCGATCGCGCGCAGCTCGTCGCGCCAGGCGGAGAAGTCGAGGCGCATGCTCTGGCTCTTCAACTCCTCCGAGAGCGCGCGGAAGCTGCAGGCCAGATTGCCGACCAACGGGACGTCGGCCTGGCGATTCTGGCCGATCAGGGTCGCGTCCATGTCGAGCTGGATGATCTTCGCGTCGGTCGGGATCGTCTGGCCGAAGCGCATGCGGAAGTCGAGCAGCGTCCCGGCCAGAATGATGAGATCGAGATTCTTGAGCGCATCGCGCCGGGAGCGATTCAGGAACTCGGGCGAGTCCCAGGGCACCGACCCCCGCCCCATCCCGTTCGTGTAGGTCGGGATGTGGGTCTCGGCGATGAAGCGGTTCATGTCGGCCGACGCCTTCGACCACTTCACGCTGGTCCCCGCCATCAGCATCGGGCGGCGCGCCTGTCGCAGCAGCTCGAGGGCGCGGCGGACCTCGTCCTGATCCGGCGAGAGTCGCGGCGGCTCGGTCCGGATCTTCGGGATGACGACGTCCTTCTCGTCGACGCTGCCCATGAAGATGTCCATCGGGATCTCGAGGAACGCGGGGCCGGGGATACCGGAGACGGCGTGTCGGATCGCGAGCTCGATGTACTCGGGGATGCGCTTCGTCTGGTAGATCGCGTCGCAGTACTTCGTGATCGGGCGGACGACGCCGAGATGATCCATCTCCTGCAGCGAGCCGCGGCGCAGGTTCTCGAAGGGGCCCTGGCCGCCGAACACGAGGATCGGCGAGTTCGCGCGCCAGGCGTTCGCGATGCCGGTCACGCCGTCGGTCACACCGGGGCCGGCGGTGATCGCGGCGACGCCGATCTTGCCGGGATTGCAGCGCGCCCAGGCGTCGGCGGCGTGGACGGCGGCCTGCTCGTGGCGCACGTCGACGATCTTGATGCCTTCGTCGATGCAGCCGTCGTAGAGCGGCATGATGTGGCCGCCGGAGAGGGTGAAGACGACTTCGACCCCGGCCTGCTTGAGCGCCTTCGCCGCGAGCTTTCCACCGTGCAGGGGCATGGGATCTCCGATCGTGTCGAGGGGACGGGGTCCGGGCGTCGCGCCTTCGCGCTCGGCCGCTCAAAGTACAAAAGCCGGTGGACACCTGCTGGTGTCCACCGGCTTTCTCGTTCGATCGGACCCTGGTCGGATCCGGAATCAGACCCTGGATCCCGCTCGGAGGCGGAATCGGACTCCGGGGAGCCCGATCGCGCCCGGGGATCCCGGCGCGCTACTGGAGCTTGATCTCCGCGCGGCGGTTCAGCGACCAGGCCGTCTCGCCGGTGCCGGAGACCGCGGGGCGGGCCTCACCGTAGGAGACGACGGAGAGCTGGGAGACCGGCACGCCGAGGTTGTAGAGGTAGCGGCGGACCGAGACCGCGCGGCGCTCACCGAGGGCCACGTTGTACTCGTCCGAGCCGCGCTCGTCGCAGTGGCCTTCGATCACGGCCGAGCCACCCGAGCTCTTCAGCGTCGCCGCCGCGGCCTCGAGGATCGACTCGAACTGGGGCTTGATGTCCGACTGGTCGAGGTCGAAGTAGATCGGAGCGATGCCGGAGGCGTTGGCGTCGAGGCCGCTGCCCGAGCCGTCACCCGCGCCGGCTCCAGCATCGTCGAACTCGCTGCCGGTCCCGCTGCCAGCCGCGTTCGCATCGGCGTCCGGCGTCGTCTTGCAGGCCGCCGCAAGGGCGATCAGCCCCGCCAGGAAAACCAATCGCAGTTCAACCGAAGAGGAAAGTCGTCGCATCATGACCCGGTCGTTGCCTCCATGACGAGCTCCGCTCCGTATCCATGCACGGCCGGCGTCTCATCGCGCTTCTTGACTAACATTTAGAGAGTGTGCGCGCTATGCGCTGTTCACTCTGCGCCTCACGCGTGCCGCTTCGCTCCACCATGCCCTGCCCTGGACGACCTCGGACCTTCGTCCTCTCGTCGTCTTCGAGCACGTGCGCGATACGAAGCTTCACGGTGCAGGCGATCATGCCTCGGTCCGGCCCGCCCGGACCTCGTGTTGGGCCTTGGAGTCGCTGCGCATTTCGGATGGCGACTTCGAGACGTGCGGATGATGGGGGCTCCGCGAGTCTCCCGCAACGGGTGAGTTCAAGAGAATCGAAGGGTTGGGCCGTTCGGGCTAGGCGACGGACCGACCGCCGCCGACCCCGGCGCCGAACATCGCCGGGCCGGGGGCGCAGCGGCCGGTTGCATCCCGGCCCGGTCGACCCCGGTGCAGCGGGCGGGGGCAATCCGCCTATTCGATGTGCGCGAGTCCGTCCGCCAGCGCCCGCGGATCGAGCCAGTAATGGAAGTTCTCCCGGACGTCCAGGAACCGGATCGAGCCCTTCCGGTCGAGCAACAGGGTCGTCGGATGCGGCACGCCGACCTCGATCAGCTCGGGATCCGCCTTCAAGAGCCCGAGCTCCCGGATCAGACTGCTCTTCGGGTCGGCCAGGAAGAGGATCCGATCGGCGAGGCCGAGCTCGGCGACGAAGATGCGCGCCCGGGCGTCGATCTGCGCGTCGGACATGACCCAGACGATCCGGAGATCGGGGGTCCCGGCGAAGGCGTCGCGCAGCCCGACCAGGCGTGCCTTCGTGAAGGGGCACCAGTCGATGCTCCGCTCGAAGGTGAGCAGGACCCGCTGGCCCGCCAGATCGTCCCGGGTGAAGGGGCGCCCTTCGAGGTCCCGGAGCTCGAAGGGCGGAAGCGACTCGCCGAGGACGAGGGCGGTCTCGACGTCCTGGCGAACCCGGTTCTCGGGGCCGCGCTCGGTCGCGGGCTGGCTCGGCAGCAACGCGTTCAGGCCGAGCAGGGCCAGCAGGACGAGGCTCGCGAGGGTCCGCAGGATCATCGGGGGCTGCCTTCGGCGGCGGCGGCGACGCCCGGGTCCGACCCGCGACCGCCCCGGCCCCGATCCGACGAGCGCCTGCCGCGAATCGTTGCGCCGCCCTCGATCGTCTCGGCCACCGTCGGCCGCAGCCAGACCAGCAGGAGCGCGAGGCCGAGGAGCATCGTGGCCTCCTGACGCGGCAGCTTGCCGAGCCAGCCCGCGTAATCGCCGACCGCCCAGGCCAGCATCCGGACCAGCGCCATCACGACGAAGACGAAGGCCGTCCCGGTCCCGACCGTCCGGGAGGCCGTCGAGAAGGGATCCCGCGCCGCCCCGAGCATGGCGCTCCCCCAGCCGAGCAGAGCGCAACCGGCCATGGCGACGAAGTAATGCCCGATCGGCCCCGTCGGAACCAGGGGCAGGGATCCCGGCCGCTGGTAGAGAAAGAAGGCCGCCACCAGGGCGAAACCAAAAAGCACGACCGCGACACCCAGGGTCCCGATCAGGAAGCGGTAGAGTCCGAGCCTTCTCATCGAAACCCATGATGACCGATCGAACGCACCGCTTCACCCGGCCCGGCGCCGGACCCATCCTGCTGCTGCGCTTCAGCGGCGATCTGACGACGAAGGCCGACGCCACTCGCCGCCAGATGACGCGCCGCCTCGTCGACAATCTGCGGACCTCGATCAAGGAATCCGGCCGCCCGGCCCGGGTCACCCAGTCCCGCAACCGCCTCTACGTCGAGCTCGAGCCGGCGACGACCGGGGGGCCGAGCGACGAGGCGATGGTGGCGCGCCTCGGGCGGGTCTTCGGGGTGCAGTCGGTGTCGCTGACCCACGCGGCAGCCTGGCAGAGCCTCGAGGACGTCGTGCGCGAGGGGCTCGCCTTCGGGCTGCCCTTCGTCCGGGGCAAGCGCTTCGCGATCCGCGCGCGGCGGATGGGCGAACGCCACGAGGTCAAGCTCCGCTCGGCCGAGATCCAGGAGCAGCTCGGCACGGCGCTGCGCCCCGAGTCCGCGGGCGTCGACCTCTCCGATCCCGAGGTCACGATCCACGTCGAGGTCGATGCCGAGCTCGCCTACTACTTCGTCGCCAAGCAGCGCGGCGCCGGCGGCCTGCCCCTCGGCACCCAGGGCCGCGCCGTCTCGCTCCTCTCGGGCGGCTTCGATTCCCCGGTCGCGTCGTGGCGCATGCTGCGGCGCGGTGTCGCCCTCGACTACGTCTTCTGCAATCTCGGCGGTCGCCCTCATCAGCTCGAGGCGCTCGCGATCGCGAAGCGGCTCTCGGAGCTCTGGCAGGCCGGCACGCGGCCGCGCTTCCACGCGATCGACTTCGATCCCGTCTCCCGCGAGATCCAGAGAAGCATCACGACGCGCTATTGGCAGGTCGTGCTGAAGCGCATGATGCTGCGCGCCGCCGCGGCGGTCGCCGACCGCATCGGCGGCCTCGCCATCGTGACGGGCGACGCGATCGGCCAGGTCTCGTCGCAGACGCTCCAGAACCTCGCCGTCATCTCCCGGGCGACCGACGTCCCGATCCTGCGCCCGCTCGTCGGCGACAACAAGGACGACATCATCGAGGAGGCGAAGCGCGTCGGGACCCACGATCTCTCGGAGAAGGTCGGCGAGTACTGCGCGATCGTCCCGAGCCATCCCGCGACCGCCGCGCGCCTGGCCGACATCCTCGACGAGGAGACGCGCCTCGATCCGGCCGTGCTCGAGCGGGCGCTCGCGGAGCGCAGCGAGTTCCTGCTGCCCGAGGTCGATCTCGCGGGCTGGGACGACGCGCAGCTCTGCGCGAAGACGCTCCTGCCGGGGGAGACGCTGATCGATCTGCGCAGCCGCCAGGCCTTCGACGCGTGGCACCCCCCCGGCGCGCTCTTCCTCGAGTTCGGGATGGCGCTGCGCGCCTATCCCGCCTTCGACCAGGGCCAGCGTTATGTCGTCTACTGCGAGTGGGGCCTCAAGAGCGCCCACCTCGCCGACCTGATGCGGCGCGAAGGGCTCGACGCGCGCCACGTGTCGGGGGGCGTGCGCGAGCTCAAGCGCATGGTCGAGGAAGCCGGCGGAGCCTGAGTCGGCGCCAGAGCCGGGGTCGAGGATCGCGCCGCAGCGGGCGGGAGCCGCGAGACGCAACTCGCCGTGATCGCGGCCCGGACGACGATCCGGCCGCGGGCCGCGCTACCCGCCCGTCATCCGGGTCGCCTCGGTCGCCTCCGCCTCCGCCTCCGCGAGACAGCGCCGACAGACGCAGGCCGCCCCCCCGTCGGCCGCGGTCGCCCGCGCGAGCAGCGCAGACGGAAACGACCGACCGACACACCAGCACGGCTCGGCCGGACCCGAGCCCGCCGTCGCATCCCCCTTCGCCGCCTGGGCGCAGTCGTTCGGCGCCCCGCACAGCACACACCGCATCCCCGCCCCTTCACGCACCGGGCCCCCGACCGGGCCGCCCTTCCCCTTCCCCGACTGCGCCATCGACGAATCCTTTCCCTGCCCCGAGCCCCGAGCAGCCCGACCCAGGATGGCGCACGCGGCGCCGGCTCGCGGCCACGCCGCGTGCGCGACCGACCTGCGCGCGCCCGGGCTGCCGTGTTCGCCGGTGGCGGTGTGTCCCGTGCCGGGTACGTTCCGGGCGAGCCACGCTCGGGAGCCCCCATGTCCCCCGGCAATGAAGAACAGATCGAGTACTGGAACGGGAAGGCGGGGCAGACCTGGGTGCGGTCGATGGATCGCATCGACGGCATGCTGGCGCCGATCACGCAGGCGCTGCTCGAGCGCGCGGCGGTGAAGCCGGGCGAGCGGGTGATCGACGTCGGCTGCGGCTGCGGCTCGACGGCGATCGAGCTGCTGCGCCGCGGGGCGCTCGTCTTCGGGCTCGACGTCTCGGAGCCGATGCTCGCGCTCGCGAAGGAGCGCGCGACCGCCGCGGGTCTCAAGGGCTTCGCCTTCAAGCGCGCCGATGCGGCGGCCCAGCCCCTGACCCCCGACCACGAGCTCGTCCTCTCGCGCTTCGGCGTGATGTTCTTCTCGAAGCCCGCCGAGGCCTTCCGGAACATCCGCACGGGCATGACGCCGGACGGGCGGCTCGTCTTCGTGTGCTGGCAGGCGATGGCGGAGAACGCCTGGATGTCGACGGCGGGGCAGGCGGTGATGGCGTTCCTCTCGAAGCCGGCGACGGCGCCCGATCCGCGCGCCCCCGGTCCCTTCGCCTTCGCCGATCGTGAATACCTGCGAAGCATCCTCGAGTCTGCCGGCTTCACCGGCGTCGAGATCGAGGACTTCCGCACGAAGCTCCACGTCGGCGACGATCTCGATCAGGCGATGGAGTTCCAGAAGGACATCGGTCCGGTCGCGCGCGCGCTCGCCGAGCTCGAGGGCGAGACGCGGGACCGGGCGCTCGCCGCCGCGCGCGCGGCGCTGGCCGCTCATCTCGGACCGAAGGGCATCGATCTCGGCGCGGCGTGCTGGCTGGTCACCGCGCGCAATCCGGGGAGGTAGATGGAGCGGCAGGCCCTCGTCCTCGCCGGCGGCGGTGCCCGCGCCGCCTATCAGGTCGGTTGCCTGCGGGCGATCGCGCGCCGCGTCCCCGAGTACCGACCCAAGATCCTGACGGGCGTCTCGGCGGGGGCCATCAACGCCGCCCATCTCGCGAGCTTCCGCGGCAACTGGCTCGACTCCGTCGAAGCGCTCTCGGCCCTCTGGCTCGCCCTCGACACCGAGAAGGTCTTCCGTACCGAAGCCCGCCATCTGCTCCTCAACATGTGGCACTCCGCGCTTCCCCTCGTCAGCGGCGGCCGCTTCGGCAAGAAGCGCCTGCGCGGCATGGTCGACACCGAGCCCCTGCGCCAATACCTCGAGTCCGCCCTCCACATCGAGAACGGCAACCTGAAGGGCGTCCGCCAGAACATCGAGGACGGCCTCCTCGACTCCCTCGCGATCATCACGACGAACTACGAGACCGGCCGTTCGACGGCCTGGATCGAGTCGAAGGTCGAGCGCGACCTCGGCCGCGGACAGGTCCGGGTCGAGCGCGGACGGATCGGCCTCGCCCACGTCATGGCGTCCTCCGCACTGCCGCTCTTCTTCCCGGCGGTCGCGGTCGGCAACGCCTGGCACGGCGACGGCGGCATCCGCCTGACGGCGCCCCTCTCGCCGGCGCTCCATCTCGGGGCCAGCCGCATCCTCGCCGTCTCGCCCCGCATGCGGCCCCCGGACCCGGCCTCGCTGCCCGCCCTGCCCGAGCTGCCGGTCTACCCCTCGCCGGGGCAGATCGGCGGCGTCCTCATGAACGCCGTCTTCCTCGACGCCCTCGACTTCGACGCGCTCCAGATGAGCCGGATCAACCGGCTGGTCGAGGCGCTGCCGGAGGAATCGCAGAAGGAGGTCGGCCTGCGGCCGGTCGAGGTCATGGTCCTGCGGCCGAGCTGCGACCTCGGCGCCCTCGCGCGGCGGAACGAGTTCCGCCTGCCCCGGGCCTTCCGCTTCTTCGAGAAGGGCCTCACCAACTCCCACGCGAAGAGCTCCGACGTGCTCTCGATGGTGATCTTCGAGCCCGAGTTCCTGCGCGAGCTGATCGACCTCGGCGAGCGGGACACCGCGGCCCGCGGCGACGAGATCGAGGCCTTCCTGCGCGGCGAGGCCTGCTCCGTCCCGGTCTGGTGAGCGCGCGCTTTCGACACCTGCGCGTGTCCCGGGGCCACCTCCCTTCCAGCGCGCGAATGTTTCGCGCACGAGGTCCGACGGTGAGCACCGACTGGTTCGAGCAGGATGCGACCGATCAGGCCGCCGCGATCGCCCGCGGCGAGCTCTCGGCGCGCGACCTCGTCGACGCCGCCCGCGAACGCCTCGAGCAGCTCGACCCCAAGCTCGGGATCCTCTCCGTCCTCTCGGGCGGAGACGACGCGGCCCTCGACGTCGCGCGATCCTCGGACGGCCCCTTTCGCGGGGTCCCCTTCCTCATGAAGGACGTCGGCGCCCGCCAGGTCGGGCGGCCCTACTACGCCGGCAACCGGGCCCTGCGCGCCGTGGACCACCGCGCCGACGCCGACACGCCCCTCGGCGCCCGCTTCCGGGAGCTCGGTCTCGTGACGCTGGGCAACTCCCGTTCCCCCGAGTTCGGCCTGCAATCGAATACCTGGCCCCTGGTCCAGGGACCGACGCACAACCCCTGGGACCCGAGCCGCGCCGCCGGCGGCTCCTCGGGCGGAGCCTGCGCCGCCGTCGCCGCCGGCCTCGTCGCCGCGGCCCACGCGAGCGACGGGGCGGGCTCGATCCGGATCCCGGCCGCGTGGTGCGGGCTCATCGGCCTCAAGCCCGCCCGCGACCGGATCGAGTGGCGCCATCGCGGCAAGCAGCGCCCCGACGTCGAGTTCGTGGTCGCCCGCTCGCTGCGCGACACGGCGCGCTTCCTCGACCTGCTGCGCCCCGCCGGCTGCCGCGCCGCCGCGCCCGCGCCCTACAGCGCCGCCCTCGAGCGCCGGACCGGACCGCTGCGCATTGCCTTCTGGACCGAGTCGCCGGACGGGACCCCGGTCCACCCCGACGCGAAGCGCGCCGTCGAGGCGACCGCCGAGCGCCTGGCCGAGCTCGGCCACGCCGTCCGACGCGAAGCGCCCCCCGGCTTCGCCGACTACGAAGAGCGCTCGCTCCACGGCGCCGTCCTCGGCATCCACGAGTACCGCGACTGCCTGAACGACCTCGCGCAGCGCATCGGCCGCCCGGTCGGCCCCGAGGACGTCGAGCCCTTCCTCTGGGAGCTCGCCCATCTGAGCGGCCCCGACGACATCCGCCCGGCCGATCTGGCGCGCTCGAGCGCCTGGATCCGCGCCTGGGAGAACCGGACGCTCGCGTGGTTCGAGACGGTCGATCTGCTGGTGACGCCGACCGTGTGTTGCCCGGCGCCCTTCCTCGACGACCTCGATCCGCGGGTGCTCGAGCCCCTCGTGCTGCTCGATCGGATGGTGCCCCACATGGCGTTCACCGAGATCTGGAACGCCACCGGCCAGCCCGCGATCTCGCTGCCGCTCGCCGTGACCGGGGACGAAGCACTCGGGAAGGGGGGACTCCCGATCGGCGTCCAGCTCGTCGCCGCGCCCGAGCGCGAGGACTGGCTGTTCTCCCTCGCCGCCGAGCTGCTGCCGACGAAGTCGGGGCTGCCGAGCACGCCGCCGCTCTAGCGGCGCACGCTCTCTAGCGGCGCGCGCGCTCCGCCGTCGCCCGCGCCATCTCGCGATCGAAGTACGCCGCGACGGTCTCTTCGCCGCGGGCGGTGCGCAGGATCGCGTTCCAGTGGTCGAGGCGCGCGGCGGGATCGAGCGACGGCGCCGGGGCCAGCTCGGGCAGCGTCGCCGCGAGCTCGGCGAAGTAGGCGTCGTCGTGGGCCGCATACCAGGACTCGAGGAGGGCGACGTCGATCGAATGCTCCCCCGCCTCGCCGAAGGCCCAGAACGAGTTCTTCGTCTCGGGCCGGATGTCGCCGACGAGCCGCGACCAGGGCCGCGTCGGCGATTCGTTCGCGTCCGTCGCGCAGTCCCCGTCGCCCACGTCGCGGAACACGATCTCCGGGAGCGGCCGCAGCCCGGCGTCGAAGCGCACGAGCAGGTTCTGCGGGTTCGGCGTCTCGAAGAAGAGCCCGTAGCGAAGCAGCAGCCGCGCCTTCCCGCGCCCGACGGCCTCCGCATAATGGGTCCGCCAGAACGACGCGAAGTCGGCGCTCCCGGCGCGCGCGATCTGTCGCCCGACGAAGGGGAGCGAGAGCGCGGGCAGGGTGTAGCAGCCGTCCTGGAAGAAGCGCAGATCGCGCACCATGAAGCCCGTCTCGCCGCCACGCTCGAGCACGACGAGGATCTCGGGGATCAGGCGCGCGCCCGTGAGCGGCGGCAGCAATCGATCGATGCGCTCGAGATGGAACGCCCAGCGCACGGCGTCCATCGCCTCGCTGCGCAGCTTCGTCTTCTCGGGCTGCAGGAAGTCCGGATGGGGATGGTCCGTCGCGAGCTTCAGCGAGAAGAGACCCGCGCCGCTCTCGGGACCGAACATCGCGAGGGTCCGGGAGGACGTGAAGCGCGCCGACCAGCGCTCGGCGACGGGCGTCGTCTGCCAGGCGACGCTCGGATCGCGGTTCAGCGGATGGCGCGCGCAGAGGACGGATCGCCCGCGCACGAAGCGCTTCACGATCTCGTCGGGCGCGCCGGGCAGGACGAAGACCTCGAGCGAATCGCGATCGATCTTCGAGAGCGCGACCTCGACCGGCACCGTGCTGACCCGGAAGCCGATCAGGTTCGCCTGCTCCTCCCAGTCGAGCCACTGCGCGACGGGATCCGCGAGCAGCTGGAACGAAGCCTCGGGATCGTAGGCGCGCACCGCGAATCGCGTTCCACCGCCCTCGCCCACCTCGCCAGCCACGAAGCACTTCTCCCCGCGATTCGCAGCGCCGTGACGAGTCGCGTTCGGGAACGTAGTGTCGCGGGCAACCGCCTGCCATCGACGACCCGGGCAAGACGCACGAGGAGACCCGCATGGCCGACTCCGGACCGACCCGCCGCGAATCCGACTCCATGGGCCCGATCGAGGTCCCCGCCGATCGCTACTGGGGCGCCCAGACCGAGCGCAGCCGGCGCCACTTCGCGATCGGCGCCGAGCGCTTCCCGCGCCCCTTCCTGCGTGCGCTCGGCCTCGTCAAGCGCGCGGCGGCGGAGGCGAACGCGGCGCTCGGCGTCCTCGATCCCACGCTCGCCCGCGCGATCGTCGTCGCCGCCGACGAGGTCGTCGAAGGCGTCCTCGACGAGCATTTCCCGCTCGTCGTCTGGCAGACGGGCTCCGGCACCCAGACCAACATGAACGCCAACGAGGTCATCGCGAACCGCGCGAGCGAGCGCCTCGGCGGGCGCCTCGGGAGCCGCAGCCCCGTCCACCCCAACGACCACGTCAATCGCAGCCAATCCTCGAACGACGCGATCCCGACCGCGATCCACGTCGCCGCCCTCGAGCAGACGGAGCGCGCCCTGCTCCCCGCACTGCGCGCCCTCGCGCAGGGCCTCGAGGCGAAGGCCATCGCCTATCACGACGTCGTCAAGGTCGGCCGCACCCACCTGATGGACGCGGTCCCGATGCGCGCCGGCGACGAGTGGGGCGCGTGGGCGACTCAGCTGCGCCAGGCGATCGCCGGCATCGAGCGCGCGACCCCCGACGTCGCCCTGCTTCCCCTCGGTGGCACCGCCGTCGGGACCGGTCTCAACGCGCCGATCGGCTTCGACGAGGCCGCCGTCGCGGCGCTCGCGCGGGCGACCGGCCTCCCCTTCCGCGTCGCCCCCGACAAGTTCGCCGGCATCGCTGCCCACGACGCGCTCGTCGCCCTGCACGGCAGCCTGCGCACGGTCGCCGTCGCCCTCAGCAAGCTCGCAAGCGATCTGCGCCTGCTTGCCTCGGGCCCGCGCACGGCGATCGCCGAGCTCGTGCTCCCGGCCAACGAGCCCGGCAGCTCGATCATGCCGGGCAAGGTCAACCCGACGCAGTGCGAGGCGATGATCATGGTCTGCCTGCAGGTCTTCGCGAACGACGTCGCCGTCGGCCTCGCCGGCGCGGGCGGCCAGCTCCAGCTGAACGCCTGCAAGCCGCTGCTCGCCTTCAACCTGCTCAACTCCCTCCGCTGGCTCGCCGACGCCAGCGAGAGCCTGCGGGTCCACTGCGTCGAGGGCGCCCTCGTCGATCGCCGCCAGACCCGCGACCACGTCGAGCGCTCGCTCATGCTCGCGACCGCGCTCGCGCCGCACATCGGCTACGACGAGGCCGCGGGCATCGCGAAGCGCGCGCACGAGGAAGGCTCGACCCTGCGCGAGGCCGCCCTCGCCTCCGGCCGGGTCCGCGCCGAGGACTTCGACACCTGGGTCCGGCCGGAGGCGATGATCGGCCCCGATGCGGACGAGGTGCCGTCGCGCTGAACGACGTGGCAGCGGGATCGGACACGCATCGGTGTCAGCGGGCGGGCGCGTCGTCCTTCGGCTCCAGTCTCGCCCCGGGCTCCGATCGCGCCTCACCGGACGGACTCGGCTCCGTAGGACCCGTCGGACCCGAAGCCTCCGGCGCCGGCGCCCGGCGCGAGCGCTCCCACTCGTCGAGCAGCCGCAGCCGCTCTTCGGGGGGCATCGCGCGCAGCTTCCGCATCTGGGCGCGGTAGCGCTCGCGGTCCGCCTCCGAGAGGCGCTCCCAGCGGTCGAGATTGCGCTCGAAGCGCGCGGCATCCTCGTCGGTGCGATCGAGCAATGCCTCGAGCTCCGCGACGAGCGCCGCCCGCTCGGCGGTCCCGAGCTCGTCGACCCGACGCAATCGCTGGCCGAGGGCGCGCCGCTCGGCCATCGGCAGTCGCGCCGCGGCACGCAGGATCGCGAGGCGCTCGATCGGCCGCGCATCGGGCAGCGCCCGGGCAAGCCCGGCCATCGCCTCGCGCCGGGCCCGCCGCGCGCGCGGCCCGCCCTCCCGTCCGCGCTCGCCTGCGGCACGCCGGCGCTCGAAGCGCTCCGGCGGCCCGTCGGGCGTTGCAGGCGTCGCCGCCTCGGTCTCTGCTTCGGTCTCTGCGGCCAGCGTGGGGATCGGAGCGACGAGGAGTGCCACACAGATCGCCGCGGCGAGCGTCACCCTGATCCCCGCGTACCCGCTTCGACGCAGCCCGCTCATCCCTGAGGCTCCCCGGCGTCTCGCTCGCGCGCGGCGAGGAACTCGAGCAGCTCGAGCTCCTCGATGACCTCGAGATCGCTCGCGTCCTCGAGCCCGAGCTCCCGGCCGAGCGTCGCGAGCTCGTCGCCCTCGCGCGTCGCCGGCTCGGCGGTCCCGGCGGTCCCGGCGATCGGAAGGCCCTGCCCGCCCGGCTCGTCGACGACCGCATTCTTCTCGCGCGGCGCCCACACGACGGTCGCGAGCACGACACCCGCCGCCAGCGCCGCTGCGAGCCCGAAGCCCCGGGAGCGCCGACGCGACACGCGCCGCTCGCGCGAGGCGTCGTCCGTCGCCCGGCGTCCCTTCTCGCCGATCGGCGTCTCCGGCGCCCGCGCTGCACTCGGTCGAGTCGCCGTCTCCGCAACGCGTCTTCCGAGGGCCGCCTCGATCCGGTCGAGGCGCGCCTCCGGAATCGGCTCGGCCGCGAGCGCGCGCAGCATCGCGTCGACGCGTTCGAGCTCGAGAGCACGAAGTCGAGCCGCCTCGCTCGTCTCGAGCAGCGCCTCGAGGCGCGCCGCTTCGCCGGCCTCGAGGGCGCCGTCGCGCCGCGCCGACAGCAGCGCGTCGAGCTCTTCCGGCGTCGGCTCCGTCGCGCGTGACTCTTGCATCGTCCGCGTCGCTCGCGTCTCCCGCTCTTCGTCGCTCATCGCTTCGCCTCCGCCGCCGGGACGGTGCGCGCCGTCCCGCCCATCCGGTCCGCGAGATTCGCACGGGCGCGGTGGACCAGGTTCTTCACGGATTGAACGGAGCTGCCGAGCACGCCGGCGATCTCCTCGTAGGATTGGCCCTCGACGACGGCGAGCCAGAGCGCCGTCTGCTGACGCTCGGGGAGCTCCGCCAGCGCCGCGGCGAAGCGCGCGTGCTCGCGGCGGGCATCGGTCGCCTCGTCGGGAGCGGGGGTCGACGCGACGAGGACGAGCTGCGGCGGGCCAGGGACACCGCGATCGGCCGGCTCGTCCGTCGAGAGATGCGGATGGCGCGAGCGGGCGCGGGCGAGCTCGTTCAGGGCGAGGTTGCGGGCGATGTGGAAGAGCCAGGTCGAGAAGCGCGCCTCGGGCGCATAACGCTCGCGGGCGTCGAGCACGCGCATGAACGCATCCTGGAGCAGCTCTTCGGCGACGGCAGGCTCTCTCACGATCCGCTCCAGGTAGCGAAGGAGTCGGGCCGACCAGCGTCGATACAGCAAGCCGAAGGCCGACTCGTCTCCGTCGCGGAAAGCGAGCATGAGCCGGACATCCGGGTCGATCGGCTGCATGTCCCCTCCGCTCTTCCCATCGAACCGTCCGGGGCGTCAGAGGTTGCGGAGAAAGTCCGACAGTGCGTGGTCGAAGCGCTCGGCCTGCTCGATGTTGACGATATGGCCGGCGTCCGGGACGACGACGTGGCGGGCCTGCGGCAGCTTCGCCGCCATGACCTCGCCGGCGCGCAGGAAGGGCTGGTCGTGCTCGCCGACCAGCACGAGGGCCGGCACGTCCATCCCCGGGAGCGCATCGATCACCGGCGGCGCCGGCCCCGACACCTCCCGGCCGAAGCGCGCGATGCCCGCGACGCCCTGGGCCACGATCGCCTTCGCCGCGCGCTCGGCCGCCGGCAGCTCCGGGCGGCTTCCGATGCAGGTCGACCCGGCCCGCCCGGCGACGAAGGCGGGGAATCCGCGGGTCTCGAGGAAGCTCGCCGTCCGCTCGACCTGCGCGGCCCAGGCCTGGGCGGCCTCGGGGTTCTTGAAGCCGGGGCCCGAGCCGACGAGGACGAGGGCCGCGACCCGCTCGGGATGGCGGACGCGGTAGTGGAGCGACGCGAGTCCGCCGAAGGAGAGTCCGACGGCGACGAAGGGGCGATCCGGCGTCGTCGCGTCGGCGACGGCGTCGAGATCCGCGACGACGCGCTCGATCGAATAGGCGTCGGCGGCGGTCGGGGCCTCGGAGTCGCCGTGGGCGCGCAGATCCCAGAGCACGACCGGATGGCCCGCGGCGAGGAGCGGCGCGACCTGGCCGCGCCAGTTCTCGTGGGTCGTGCAGTAGGCGCAGGAGAAGATCACGGTCGGGCGCCCGCCGCGATCGCTCCCGTCGCCCGACGGAAGATGATGCTCGTAGTAGAGCCGGACTCCGTCACGGGTCGTCAGCTGGGCCATGCGGCTCCCTCGTCGTCATCGTCGGCGTCGGCGCCGACACGGGCAGCCGCCATGGCGGCCGCCTAACGGATCTCGACCATCACCGGCGGAATCAGGAGCGGCGTCCCGAGCGGCATGTCCCGGGTCCAGGCGAGGATCCGCCCGATCGGCTCCGGCCACTCGATCGGCGGCCCGCCGGCGCGCGCCGCGGCCCGGATCGCGACGCCCTGGACCATCTCGATCAGCTGTTGCGTGAACGGCTTCTGCTTCGGGAAGGCGATGAGGTCGACGTCGGTCTCGACGTCGAGGCCGACCGACTGCTTGGCTCGACGCACGGCGGTGTAGAGACCGCCGAGCTCGTCGACGAGGCCGGCATCGAGCGCCTGCTGGCCGGTCCAGACGCGACCCTGCCCGAGGCCGTCGACCTGCTCGATCGTCTTCGAGCGCCCTTCCGCGACCCGCGACAGGAAGAGCTGATAGGTCTCGAGCACCGAGCTCTGCAGCCGCTCGTGAGCCTCCGGCGACATCTTGTCCGAGGAGAGCAGGAAGTCCGCGTGGGCCCCGCGCGTGAGGGAATCGACGCCGATCTCGAGCTTGTCGAGCAGCCCGCCGACCACCGGGCGCAGGGCGAAGACGCCGATCGAGCCCGTCAGCGTGCCGGGATCCGAGACGATCACGTCGGCCCCCGACGCGACGTAGTAGCCGCCCGAAGCGGCGACGTCGGAGAAGGAGGCGACGACGGGCTTGCCCTTCGCGCGCGCCTGGCGGATGGCCCGCCAGATCAGCTCCGAGGCCATCGCCGAGCCGCCGGGGCTGTCGATCCGCAGCACGATGGCCGCGATGTCGGGGTCCTTCGCGGCGTCGAGGATCGCGCGGGAGACGGTGTCCGAGGCGAAGCTCGGCTGGGCGGAGAGGGGAGAGGCTTCGGCATCGCCCTGGACGACGGTGCCCGAGCCGTAGACGAGGGCGAAGCGGGCCTTCGGGTCGTAGCCGAGCAGGCGCGGGTCGGTCCGGAGATAGTCGGCGTGCTCGACGACGTCGGGGCCGAAGCGCGTGAGCAGCTCGTCGAGATGGATCTCGCCCTCGATCAGGCCCGCTTCCTTGAGCTCGCGGGCGTGGACGTAGCCCTGGTCGATCGTCTCGCGGATCGCTTCGGGCGTCTTCTCGCGATCGGCGGCCAGCGCCGCGACGAAGCGCGCGTAGGTATCGTCGAGGAGCGAGTTCGCCATCTCGCGGGAGGCCTCGGACATCGTGCGCTCGGAGAAGAGCTCGACGGCGCTCTTGTACTTGCCCGCGCGGGCGATATCGCAGCCGACGCCGAGCTTCTGCCAGAAGCCGCCGAGGAAGATGTACTCGGCGGCCATGCCGACCAGCGGAACGCCGGCGCCCGGGGCGACCCAGAGCTCGTCGGCCGCGCTCCCGACATAGAGCTCCTTGTTGGCGGAGAAGCTCTGGACCTCGAGCAGCGCGATCGTCTTGTGGCCCTTCTCGCGCAGCCGCGCGATCGCGGCGCGCAGCTCGTCGGCCTTGCCCCAGCCGATCTCGAGGGGCTGGATGCGCAATACGACGGTCGCGATCCGATCGTCGCGCTCGATCAGGAAGAAGGTCTTGAGCAGATCGACGAAGGGGCGTGTCGGGTCGCCGGCGAGGCGGGCGAGCGGCGACGCGGCCGGCGCCTCGACGTAGGCGCCGCCGAGCTCGACGACCAGCGTGCTGCCCTTCGCGACGGTGACCGGCGCTCCGCCGGCGAAGGGGCGCAGGAGCAGATAGAGGACGAAGCAGACGAGCAGCAGCACGACCAGGATCCGGAGCCCGCTCACCTTTCGCATCGTCGCCGTCCCTCGTTTCCCTCGCCTTCGATCGGGCCATCGATCGGGCGGAGAAGGCCGAGCTTATCAGATGGGGCCGGCCGCCCGGCGAACGGGCCCGCACGAGCGACCCGCCCGGACCGGAGCGGGGCCGAGCCAGAGCGGCCTCGTTCTGCTTTCTTTTGGCCATGGCCAACACCGACCACCAGTTCCCCTTCCGCTTCGTCCCCCACCACCGCGCCCCCGAGCATCCCGGCGACGAGCCGATCCTGTTCGCCTTCCGCGGCCGCGAGCTGCTCGTCACCGAGGGCCTCAAGCTCCCCTCGGTCGGCGAGATCGACGCCCACGGCGTCGAGGCCGTCCGCCGCCAGTACCTCGGCCGCCTCGACGGGCGCCACTGCTACTCGGCCGAGCTGCCCGGCGACGTCCAGCCGAGCGCGGGCTTCAAGTTCGCGAACCTCCACATGCTCCACGCGACCCTCGACGACATGGAGCGGGCGCTCGCGGGGCGGGCGGTGCAGATCGTCGAATGGGATCGGACGCATCAATACTGCGGGGCGTGCGCGGAGAAGACCGTCCTCTCGGAGATCGACCGCTCGCGCAGCTGTCCGCGATGCAAGATCCCGATGTACCCGCGACTCTCACCGGCGATGATCGTCTCGGTCGAGCGCGGCGACCAGATCCTGCTCGCGCGGGCGGCGAACTTTCCGCCGGGCATCAAGAGCGTGCTCGCCGGCTTCGTCGAGCCCGGGGAGAGCGCCGAGGACGCAGTGCGGCGGGAGGTCTTCGAGGAGACGAAGATCCTCGTCCAGAACGTCCAGTACGTCGCGAGCCAGGCCTGGCCGTTTCCGAACAACCTGATGCTCGGGTTCCGCGCCGAGTACGCCGGGGGCGAGATCGAGGTCGACGGCGAGGAGATCCTCGAGGCCGACTGGTTCTCGGCGAAGACGATGCCCCATTACTTCCCGGGGAAGGTCTCGATCGCGCAGTGGCTGATCCATGATTTCCTGAAGAGGAACGGGGTCGATCTGCCGGATTAGGCGGTCCGCCTCACGAATACACGCTGAGCAGACTCCCCCGCGCCGGCGGATCCTCGTCGTTCTCGATGGCGCGGTGACGCGCCTTGATCGAGGCGCGGAAGAACTCGTCGGTCTGGATCCAGAAGCGGCGGTTCACGATCGCCGCGAAGACGAGCTCCGCGACCTCTGCCGGCGGCTTCGCCGACGCGAAGACGCCCTCGATCATGGTCTGGACGCCCGGGTCCATGCCCGTCGCGCCCTTGCCCGGGTTCTGGAGCTCCTTCGGCCGATTGCGCTCGGAGCGGATGATGTTGGTCGAGACGAGACCGGGGCAGAGGCAGTGGACGGCGACCCGGCTGCCGGCGTCGGCGAGCTCGCTGAAGAGCGTCTCGGCGATGCCGACGACGGCGTGCTTGGTCGCGTTGTAGGGGAGCGAGCCGGGGAAGCTCGTGAGGCCCGCGACCGAGGCCGTCATCACGATGTCGCCCGAGTCGCGCTCACGCATGCCGCCGAGGAAGACGCGCAGGCCCTGGATCACGCCGTAGAGATTGACGTCGATCGCCCACTTCCAGTCCTTCGTCGTCAGATTGTGCGACGGGCCACCGCCCCCCGCGACGCCCGCGTTCAGGCAGAGCACGTCGGGGACCCCGAAGCGACTCCGCACGACGTCGCCGAGATGATCCATCTCGGCTTCGCTCGAGACGTCGGTCGGCACCCCGATCGCCTCGACGCCCATCGCCTCGATCCGCGCGACCGCCTCGCGCAGCGCGCCCTTCTCCACGTCGGCGAGCACGACGTTCATGCCCTCCCGCGCGAAGACGCTCGCCATCGCAAAGCCCATGCCCGAAGCCCCACCCGTCACGACCGCCGTCTTGTTCTCGAAGGACTGCACTGCACTCTCCGTTTCGTCTCGGGCATCCGCATCGCCCGCGCCCCACCGCGTCGAGCCGCTCGTGCCGCCCGACCTCGCCGATGCCATTCGACGATCTTGCCCATGATAGACTCGCCGCATGCCGCGCGAGACCCATCCCTCGATCTGCCGCTTCTGCCACGCGAACTGCGGGATCCTCGTCGAGGTCGAGGACGGCCGCCCCGTCCGGGTGACCGGCGACCCCGAGAACCCGGCCTACTTCGGGTTCACCTGCGCCAAGGGTCGCCGCCTCCCCGACCAGCACGCCCATCCCGACCGCCTGCTGCATTCGCAGAAGCGCGGCGAGGACGGCCGATTCACGCCGATCGCGAGCGAGGCCGCGATGGACGAGATCGCCGCCCGGATCGGCGAGATCGTGAAGCGCCACGGGCCGCGCGCGGTCGCCCTCTACCCCGGGACCTACTCGGGCCCGCATCCCGCGTCGATCCCGGCCGGTGTCGGCTTCATGCTCGCCCTCGGCTCGAAGATGGTCTTCACGTCGGCGGCGATCGACCAGCCCGGCAAGCACGTCGCGAACGCCATCCACGGCCGCTGGCTCGGGGGCTCCCACGTCTTCGACGAGTCCGACGTCTGGATGCTCGTCGGCAACAACCCGCTGATCTCGATGTCGGGCGGGATCCCGCCCTCGAATCCCTCGCGACGGCTTCGCCGGGCGAAGGCCCGCGGGCTCTCGCTGATCGTGATCGATCCGCGCAAGACCGAGGTCGCGCGTTTCGCCGACCTCTTCCTGCAGCCGCGGGCCGGAGAGGATCCGGCGATCCTCGCGGCGATGCTCCACGTCGTAATCCGCGAGGGCCTCTACGACTCGGCGTTCCTGCTCGAGAACGTCGCGGGCTTCGAGGCGCTCTCGAACGCGGTCGCCGATTGCACCCCGGCGTGGGCCGCCGCGCGCGCCGGCCTCGACCCCTTCGAGATCGTCGCCGCCGCGCGGCTCTTCGCCCGCGGCCCCCGCGGCTGCGCGGTCGCCGGGACGGGGCCCAACATGGCCCCCCACGGCAACCTGACCGAGTACCTCCTGCTCTGCCTCAACACGTTATGCGGCCGCTGGCGCCGCGCCGGCGAGCGCGTCCCGAATCCCGGCGCGCTGCTCCCGCCCGCCCTCGGCAAGGCCCAGGCCTCCGGGCCGCGCCCGGGCTGGGGCAAGGGCGAGTCGCTCCGCTCGCGACCGCTGGGCAACTCCGCCGCGGGGCTCCCGACGGCGGCCCTCTCCGACGAGATCCTCTACGAGGGCGACGAGCGCATCCGCGTGCTCGTCTGCCTCGGCAGCAATCCGGTCGCCGCCTGGCCCGATCAGCGCAAGGCGATCGCCGCCATGAAGAAGCTCGAGCTGCTCGTCTGCCTCGATCCGAAGCTCGGCGCGACATCGGGGCTCGCGCATTACGTGATCGCGCCGAAGCTCTCGCTCGAGGTCCCGGGCCTCTCGGTCTCGAGCGAAGGCGTCGAGCAGACCTACGTCGCCCACGGCTATCCCGAGCCCTACGCGCAGTACACGAAGGCGATCGTCGCGCCACCGCCCGGCGCCGACGTGATCGAGGAATGGGAGTTCTTCCATGGCCTCTGCCGGCGGATGGGCCTCCCGCTGACCTGCTATCCCCTGCGCGCCGAGGCCGGCGTCCTGCGTGGACGCCGCGAGGCCTTCGCCCTCGACATGCAGAAGAAGCCCTCGACCGACGAGGACCTCGCGGCCCTGATGAACGGCTCCCGCGTCCCGCTCGACGAGATCAAGCGCCATCCCCACGGCGCGATCTTCGACGCCGAGCAGGCCGCCCGACCGGGAACGCCCTTCGCGCCGAAGCCCGAGCATGCCGTCGTCGCCCCCGCCGATCCGGGCAACACCGACCGCCTCGACGTCGCGAACGCCGACATGCTGCGCGAGCTCGCCGGCATCCGACGGGCGCCGCTCCCGCCCGTCCTCGAGGGCGCACCGCACGCGACGCCCCCCGTCTTCCAGCTGATCTCGCGCCGGCTCCCGAACGTCTACAACTCCTCGGGGCGCGATCTCGAAGCGCTCCAGAAGGGCAGGACCTGGAACCCGGCCTTCCTGCATCCCGACGACCTCGCGATGCTCGGCCTCGCCGACGGCGACCGGATCGAGATCGCGTCGAGCCACGACTCGATCCTCGGCATCGCCGAGGCCGCGCCGGAGCTGCGCCGCGGCATCGTCTCGATGGCCCATTGTTATGGCGACGGCCCCGAGAACGACGACAAGCTCCGGGAGCTCGGCAGCTCGACGGGCCGCCTCATCGACAACCTGCGCGACTTCGATCCCTACACCGGCATCCCGCGCATGAGCGCGATCGACGTCACGATCCGCAAGGCGTGAACGCCGGAGCGGAATAGAGCGTTCGAACGCTCCTCGCCCGCACCGAGCTCACCCGTTCGGGTCGTGGCACTTCTTGTACTTCTTGCCGCTGCCGCAGGGACACGGATCGTTGCGCTGGATCTTGGGCTCGGCGCGGACGTAGGTCTCGCCGGGGCCGTGATCGTGATCGCAGTCGGGGCCGTGGGTGTGGGCGCCGTGGGTATGCGCGTGACCCTGTGCGTGGTCATGGCCGTGGCCATGGTCATGGTCATGGTCATGGTCATGCGCGCGTGGCCGTGGTCGCAGTCCGGGCCGTGGACGTGCGTGCCGGGTGTGAGCGGGGATCGGGTCGTCAAGGTCCTGCCTGCCTCTCCGTCGCGGGCGCCGTCTGGTCGCCCTGGGCGACGGTGCGACCGATCAGATGTCTCTCGAAGAAATCGCCGAGCCGACTATAGAACGCGATCCGGTCGCGGTCGTCGAGAAATTCCTGGGTGGCGCCTGCGAAGCGAATCGACTCGAAGGACTTGCCGGCTCGTTCGAGCGCGGCCTCCATCGCGTCGGCATGCTTTTCGTGATGCCTCGGGTCCTGGGCACCATGGGCGAGCAGGATCGGGGCGCGGATCTGGCCGGCGCGCTGCGCCGGGGAGTCCGCGGAGAGGCGATCGCCGTCCTGATCGCCGGCGGACCGCACGACCTTCTCGTCGACCGCGGCGCGGCCCACGAACCGCTGATCGTCGCTCATCAGGATCTCGAGGTCGGTGATCGCGCCGAAGCTCGCCCCCGCGGCGAAGCTCGCCGGGGCGTCGACGAGCGCCTGGAGCGCGAGGTAGCCCCCGAAGCCCCGGCCGAAGACGCCGATGCGACCCGGATCGGCGACCCCGCTCGCGACGAGCGAGGCCGCGCCGTCGATCACGTCGTCGACGACCGCGCCGCCCCACTCCCCGTGACCCCGCAGCCAGAACGCGCGGCCATAGCCCGACGAGCCGCGATAATTCGGCTGGAGGACGCTGAAGCCCCGGGCCGCGAGGTACTGGACGACCGGATCGAAGCCCCAATGGTCGCGATCGTCGGGCCCGTCGTGGGGCATCACGATCACCGGACCCGGACCCTCGACCCCGATCGGCCGCGTCCAGTAGGCCTCGATCTCCACCCCGTCGCGCGCCCGATAGCGCACGGTCTGCATCGGAGCGAGCGCAAGCCCGGCGAGCTCGGGCCGCGCGTCGAAGACCTTCGTATGGGCGCCCGTCGCCGGCTCGAAGCGGTGGATCTCGGGCGCCGCAACATCCGACGAGATCTCGACGATCCAGTGCGCGTCGTCGCGCGAGCGCGAGAGGATCGAGATGTTGCGGTCCGGGAAGTCGGCTTCGAGGCGGTCCCAGCTCCGACCGAGCGCCGGATCGAGGAAGGACAAACCGCACCGATCCGAGCACGCCACGAGCGCGAGCAACCGATCGTCGGCCTGCGCCAGCAGGACACCGGTCACGTCGCTCTCCTTCGGCGCGTCGGCCGTGATCGGCGGACCGGGACGACGGGTCGCGAGATCGTACTCGTGGAGCGTGGTGCGATCGCTCGCCTGATCGGAAAAGACGTAGATCCGCGACGGGTCGGGACCGAAGCCCGCGAACCAGATACCCGGCTCGCTGTACGGGTCGTAGTCGGAGACGGTGATCCAGGGATCGGAGGGCGAGCGGCGCGCGAAGAAGCGGTGGTGGCGGTTCCAGCCGCGACCGGAATGGCCCGCGCGGATCCATCCGGCATGGTCGGCGGCCCAGCTCGCGACCTCCGCCCGCGCGGCGGGCTCGACCGTGAGCCGACCGCCGTTGCGGACGTCGACGCGGATCGCCCGCCCCTGATAGTTGAGCAGGACGTGGATCGGATCGTCGGGCAGCGAGCCGATGATCTGGTGCTGGAACTGCGAGACGTCCGCGTCCCGCCATCGCTTCGCGAGATAGCGTGAGCGACCCTCGAGATTCGTCGCGTAGAGTCGGGTCTTGCGGGCACGCGTCCCCACGCCGGGGCGCTGCTGAAACATCGGACGCTGGGTCCGTCCAGGCGGGCGCGCGAACCCGTCCTCCTCGCTGCGCAGGGCCGACTCGATCGCGTAGACGAGGAACGAGTCCCCGACCCAGGCGAGCGTCCGGATCGATCGGCTCGCCGCCAGGTCGCGGTCGGCGCGCCGCTCGCGCACGACCGGCCTCGGCTCGAGGACCGGATCGCCGAGCTCGAACACGACGATCTGATCCTCGGCGCCCCGGGACTCGATCGCGGCGAGCCGCGTCCCGTCCGGCGAGAGGGCGAGGTCGTCGAGCAGTCGGTTCGCCATGAAGCGGGCCGCCGCGGAATCGAGCTTCGCAGTCGGGACCGACGGCCGGTCTTCGGCCCGAGGTTCCGGCGGCTGCCCCGCACAGGCCGCGAGCATCGCCGGAACGACGAACACCGCCAGCGCTCGAAGCGCTCCGGATCCGAATCGCCCGCCCGCCCCGACACGTGAGGCTCGTGTTCCCATGGCCCGAGCCTACCACCGGCGGACGCCCGGCCGGAAGGAAAATCAGGGGCCCAGCGGGCCCTCGAGCCTAATAAGCCCGGGGCGACAGGAACAAGCTCGACGAGAGCACCAGCAGGACATAGAGCGCCGTCGCCATCGCCCGCGCCCCACGCCCCGAGTGGACCACGAAGACGAGGGGCAACAGGATCTCCGCCGCGAGCACCGCGGTCGGCGCCGAAACGAGGCCCGCCCCGAAGATCCGCCAGTCGGCGAAGAGCGCGACCGCCGCATACGCCGACAGACACAGCACCCCGAAACGCCCGTCGTGCTGAAACTCGTCATCGAGCCGCTCCCCCGCCTCGAGCTCCTCCGCCGGGAGCACGAGCGCCGCCGCCGCGAAGAGCAGGAGCGGGACCGCGATCATCGTCAGGAAGTCGAAGAGCGTCCAGACCCGCTCGACCCGGGCCAGCTCGATCACCGCCCACCAGAACTGGAGCTGCAGCACGAAGGTCGAGAACGCCCACGCGAGCGGAATCCAGTCGAGGGTCGCGCGCCGGCGCGAGCGGAAGACCAGGATCGCGCCCGACAGGATCCGGGTCACCCCGAGCCCGAGGATCATCGAGAACGCGACGGAGATCCAGCGAAAGGTGTCCACCGGCCTAACGCTCCGAACCCGGAGGCAGCTCGCCCCCGCCCGGACCGGCGAGACGCTCCCTGCCCGCGCGCCTCACAGCTGCCCCGAGCCGAGGTCGAGACCGAGCAGCGCCTTGCCGACCCGCTCGTAATGGGCCGGCGAGATCGCGAGATGCTGGGTCAGGACGTGGACGTCGCGGAAGCAGCGATCGAGGGCGTTGCCCGAGGCGACGGCGGTAATGCCGGCGCAGTCGTGCATCCGATCGACGGCCTCGACGGCTTGCTCCGTCGCCCCGAGATAGGCGAGGCGCAGACGCGCGAGGTCGATCATCGCCGGCGTCGCCCCCGCTTCCACCCGCGCGAAGATCGCGCCGGCGACGTGCTCGAGATGGGCACGGGCGGCGTCGATCCGACCGTGGGCACGGGCGACCTCGGTCTGGACGCGCGCGGTCTCGCGCAGCGGCGTGATGCTCATCATCGCGGGCTTCGTCTGGGCGAGCAGCATCAGCTCTTCGCATGCACGCCGCGCGATCCCGATCGCGACGGCGGCGAGCGTCGCGCCGAGGCGGCTGAAGGTCGGGAGCTCGGCGAGCGCGTCGAAGGCGGTCGAGCCCTTCGAGCGGAAGTCGAAGGTGAAGGCGTCGGAGACGAAGACGTCGTCGACGAGGGCGTCGTGGCTGCCGGTGCCCGCCATGCCGCTCGGGTTCCAGGTATCGAGGATGCGGACCTCGCTCGCCGGGAAGAAGGCGCCGACGATGTTGGGCAGGCCATCCGGCGCGAGCTGCGGCTTGCCGCCGTCGAGCACGAGGCCGCCGGCGACGACCCAGCTCGCCTGATGCACGCCCGACGCGAAGCGCAGCGTCCCCGAGACCCGGTAGCCGCCGTCCACGCGGACGAGCCGCAGCGAGGTCGGATTGACGGACCCGGCACCGAGGGAGCGCGGCGGCTTGACCAGCGACTCGAGCGCGCCGCGATCCGTGAGCAGCGCGAGGAACGCCGCGTTGCCCGCCCCGATCGCGAGATTCCAGCCCGCGGAGCCGTCGGCGCAGGCGACCTCCTCGAGGATCGGCACCGCCTCGATCGCGTTCAACCCCGAGCCCCCGACGCTCGGCGGCTGCAGCATCTTGAAGAGACCCCGCGTCGTGGAACGCCTCGACGACGGGCGTCGCGAGCCGCCGCAGCCTTGCGCTCTCGTCGGCCTGGGCGCGGATCAGCGGCGCGAGGGATCGGGCGCGGTCGAGGAGCTCGGCCTTCGAGGCGTCGCGGGTCGGCATGGGGGTACCTCGGGTCGGAGGCTAGCGCGCCCGAAACGGGCCACCGGGCTCGGATCGATCGGTGAGGGCGCGCTCTAGACCGCTTCGAGCCGGACGAGCGAACGCATGAGATTCACGCGCGCCGTCTGCTCGAAGCGGCTCGCGAAGTACGGCGTGTGGAACAAGGCCGGCCGTTCCAGGAATCCGCGCAGGATCCGACCGCGAGCGCTCCGATAGGCCTCGTCCGGGACCCAGCCGTATTCGATCCGGACCTGCGCTTCGTACTCCTCGAAGCGAGGCGCAGGCGCGCCCAGGATCGAAAGATCGACGTCGAGCAGGAGCTCCTGGTCCCGGGTCGTCGGCGCGGCGGCGTGGCGGGTGACGAGAACGAGCTGCTCGATCCGGTCGAGGCGCTCCGGGTCGAGGCCCACGAGGGCGCGACGGGCCCACGCGGCGCTCCGACTCTCGTTGTCGTTGCGCTGCGTGTCGTAGATCGCGTCGTGGAACCAGAGGGCCAGCTCGAGCGCCGCCGGATCCTCCGGCGGTTCGGGCGAGGCGTCGAGATGCGCGAAACACTCGGAGAGATGCTGCAGCGTATGGTAGGCGCGATGCGGCTCGGCGTAGGCGGAAACGAGCTCCGCGAGCAGGGTCGGAGGCAGCTCGAAGCCGAGACGCGCCCCGGTCCCCTGCCATCGTTCGGCCGGATTCACGTCGGATCCCTCCCCGGGACATCTCCCTCGGTCGCGTTACCATGGCCGGCCTCGAAGAATCCCGCAAACGAGAGGAGCCCCCTCCCCATGACCCTGCCCACGAACGTCGGAATCATCGATTGCATGATCGGATTCCCGGCCTCCGACTTCTCGCAGTACGAGTTCATCCGCAAGCAGCTGAAGGACGCCCAGTCCCGCGACGGCTACGACTTCCCGGTCGAGTACATGTTCAAGCACGTGCCGAAGGAGCTCTACGGCGCCTCGAACCCGATCGACATCACGCTGCACGAGATGGACAAGTACGGCATCGAGCGCGGGCTGATCGGCGTCGGCGGCGACGTCTCGGCGCGGGCGCTGAAGGAGCATCCGGATCGCTTCATCCCGTCGGGCAACGTCGACCCGAATCGGGGGATGGAGGGCATCCGTCAGATGGTGCGGGAGTACGAAGAGTTCGGCGTGCGGGCCTTCGGAGCCTTTCCGGCGGGCTGCCTGCCCCAGGTCCCGATCGACGACGCGAAGTTCTATCCGATCTACGCGAAGTGCGTCGAGCTCGGGGTGCCGATCTTCGTCTGCGCGGGGGTGCCGGGGCCGCGGGTGCCGATGGCGTGCCAGCACGTCGAGCGGATCGACCGCGTGATGTACGACTTCCCCGAGCTCGTCTTCGTGACGCGCCACGGCTGCGAGCCGTGGGAGCAGCTCGCGATGAAGCTGATGCTGAAGTGGCCGAACCTCTACTACTCGACCTCGGCCTTCGCGCCGCGGCACTACCCCAAGGCGATCATCGACTACGCGAATACCCGCGGCGCCGACAAGATCATCTACGCGGGCTATTTCCCGATGGGTCTCTCGCTCGAGCGCATCATGGGCGACATGCCGAAGGTCCCGTTCCGGGACAACGTCTGGCCGAAGTTCCTGCGCGAGAACGCGCTGAAGGTCCTGAAGCTCGACCGTTAGGCGGGGCGGCGCGCGCGCCAGAGAGAGTCCGATCCATGAGCGAGACGAATCCCGATCCGAAGGCGCTCGAGGGCGCGGTGGGCCAGGTCCGCCGGCTGATCGCGAGCCTGCGCAAGACGAAGGCGCCGCGCGAGGACCTGCTGCGCGTCGAGCGCGAGGTCGCGGCCCTCGCCGCGCTGCTCGCGCCGAACGACCATCCCGGGCCCTACGCCCAGGCGGCGCTCGAGATTGGGACCGTCGTCGAGAACGGCGGCCCGCCGCTCCATCTCGCTCCGGCCGAGTTCTTCCCCTACAGCCCGATCATCGGCCCGCGCAATCCGATCGCCGCCCCGGTCCGCTTCGACGTCGTCGAGCTCGAAGGCGGCTCGAAGGAGATCCGCGCGGAGCACGTCTTCGACGCGCCCTACAACGGCCCCCCCGGCTCGGTCCACGGCGGCGTCATCGCGCTGGTCTTCGACGAGCTGCTCGGCTGCATCGGCGCCATCTCGAACGTCGGCGGCTTCACCGGCACGCTCACGATCCTCTACCGCTCCCTGACGCCGATCGGCAAGCCGATCCGCATGCGCTCCTGGATCGAGGGGACCGAGGGCGTCAAGACCTTCATCAAGGGCACGATGCACTGCGACACCCCGGCGCCCAACACCCTCTGCGCCGAGGCGACGGGCATCTTCATCCGCCCGAAGCGCTCGATCGTGCAGGACGCGCTGACGCGAACGGGACACCGCTAGGCGCAGCAGCGACCCGAACAGGGCTCGTTCACCACCGGGAGAGGCGGGCCCCCAGCGGGGCCATCTGGGCAAGTTCTCGCGCAGGGAACGTTCTCCACCGCGCCACGGCTCGAATTCCCCCCCCCGAATCTCGCGCCCTGATTATCCTGGCCGGGGCGCGCGTGCGATTCCAGTACCAGGCAGGCCACGCCGGAGCGTGTTCCCCACCGCGACCCGGACGTTCGCAGGCCGGGCCGCACGATCCACCGCCCGCCGAGGAGCCACCCATGCCCCGATGCCGGAACCTGGCCGCCCTGCTCGTCCTGCGCACGATCCTGATGACCATGCTGCTCGCAACGACCGCGGCTTTCCCCGCAGAAGCCGTCTCCGTCGAGACCTTCGTCATCGCGATCGGCGGCCAGACCCAGCCGCTGCCCGGCTTCGCCTGCACGACCTTCGCCCCCGCCTCCCCCGGCATCGCCTTCTTCGTCAACACGACGCCGAGCGTCCCGCTCGACGGCCTCGCGAATTGCGGCATCGCCGGGCTCTTCCGCACGATCCAGCTCGCCTCGAACGGCCCCTCGAGCGACACGACCTCCCTGTCGACGAGCTTCGCCCAGAACACGTTCTCCGGTTCGAGCCTGGCCCTCGCCCGCATCGGCGGGGTCCTCGCCGAAGCGCACGCCACCTTCCTCGGCCCTTCCAACTCCCTGATCACCGAGGGCGCCGCGAGCTATGCGCTCTTCGAAGACCGGCTGACGGCGACGAGCCCGAGCGTCGCCGCGGGCACGCCGGGCACGATCCGCATGCGCTTCTCGATCGCCGGCGAGCTCTCGGTCACGGGGCCACCGCCCTTTTCGAGCGTGGCGGACGTCGAGCTCAACTACAGCGTCGGCAGCAGCGGGAGCTTCCTCCTGATGCGAGCCCAGGCGACGCGCGCAGACCTGGTGCCGTTCGCGACCTCTGGAACCGGCGCCCCGCTCGCGGGCTTCACCCTCGCGCCCGGCTCCTTCTCCGGCGCGGGAGAGGTCGATTCCTTCCAGCTCCCGATCACGTGGGGCTCGCCATTCGCCGTGAAGATGGGCCTGCTCGCCGGTGCGATCCCCGGTTCGGGCGCGACCACAGACGTCGACTTCAGCCAGGGCGCGACGCTGACCGGCATCCAGCTGTTCGCGAACGGCGTCCCGATCCAGGATTTCTCGATCGAAGCGGAATCGGGCACGGCCTATGGCGCGAGCGGGGTCCCGGAGCCGACGAGCGGCGCCATGGTCGTGTCGGGGACGCTCGCGCTCGTGGCGGCCTATCGCCGCAGACCCCTGCGATCGGAGCACCGATCCGACTGAGAGCGCTCAGGCGTCGGCAAAATGCGCGGGGCGGCGCGGCCCGAGGCCGGGCCCCAGGATATGCTGCCCCTTCACGCGGCCGATGTCGCGCCAGGGACGGATGACTCGACGATGCGCGTGATGGTGACCGGCGGGACGGGCTTCGCGGGCTCGCATACCGTGCGGGCGTTCCTCGCCGCCGGGCATTCGGTCAGGCTGCTGGTCCGGGATCCGGCGAAGGTCCGGCGCGTGTTCGAGCCCCATGGCATCGGAATCCCCGAGCAGGACGTCGTGGTCGGCGACATCGTCGACGAGACGTCCGTGGCCCATGCGATGGCGGGCTGCGACGCGGTCTTCCACGGCGCGGCGCTCGTCGAGATGAAGCGGAAGATGGCGGCGAAGGTCCTCGCGACGAATCGGCGCGGCGTCGAGCTCGTCGTGGGCGGGGCGGTGAAGCGCGGGCTGCCGCGGATCGTCTACGTCTCGAGCATGTCGGTCTTCTTCGAGCCGGGCTGCGGACCCCTCGACCTCGACATGCCCGTCGCCCCGGGCCATACGGCCTACGCGAAGAGCAAATCCGAGGCCGAGCACATGATCCGTCGCATGCAGGAAGAAGGCGCGCCGATCCGCGTCTCGTATCCGACCGGCATCGTCGGCCCCGACGACCCGGGCCTCTCCGAGGCGAACCAGGCCGTCTATACGTTCTTGAAGCAGACCGGCGTCAACACGTCGAGCGGCTTCCAGATCGTCGACGTGCGCGACCTCGCAGTGCTCCACGCGAAGCTGCTCGAGCTGCCGGGCGGGGCTGCCCGTTATGCGGCGGCCGGCCCCATGCTCTCCTGGCCCGACACGTACCGCGTGCTCGACGACGTGACGGGGAAATGGATCTGGCGCTTCCCCGTGCCCGGCCCGCTGTTCCGGGCGCTCGGCACCGTCGGCGACTGGATCAAGCACGTCTACGACTTCAGCTTCCCGCTCTCCCGCGACGCGATGGAGTTCGCGACGCAGTGGCCGGGGACGTCGGCTGCGCGAACCACCCGCGAGCTCGGCATCCGCTTCCGCGACGCCCACGAGACCTACGCCGACACCCTGCGCTGGCTCTACGAGGCGGGCCACCTGAAGGCCCGCCACGTCGGCAGGCTCGCGCAGCCCCGGGCGCTCGCCGCGCGGACCTAGCCCGCCGCCGCCTCCTCGAAGGCCGAGCGCGAGAGCAGCGTGTCGAAGTACTCGACCATCTCCGCGACGCAGCCGTCTCGCAGGCGGAAGACATGGCAGGCGGGGTTGCGATAGGCGCGGCCCCGGCGGGTGCGACCGCGGACGGAGACCTGGCTCGCCACGCGATCGCCTTCGGCGATCAGCGATTCGATCTCGACCTGGAGCCCGCCCGGAAAGACCTCGCCGACCCGCTCGAAGACCATGCGCGAGAAGGCCTCGCGATCCATCCGGCCCGAGACCTCCCCCTCGCCGCTGATGTGGGCCGCGAAGTCGGGATGCAGGAACGCGCGATAGGCCTCGCGATCGGCCCGGTTGAAGGCGTCGTAGAAGGCCTCGACGAGCCGCTTGGCCTCGACGCCCTGCGCGCTGCCCTGCGTGCCGCGTGCGCCGCGATCGCTTCGACCCCCCTGCTCGACGTCCGTCCCGACCATCGCCACGCCCTCCCTCGCTCCCGCGAGTCGCCCGTCCCATGCGAAGGCAGCCCGACGCGAAGCCGTCGACCGCCGCCTGCATCAGTGTATGCTGCGGCGATGCAGAGCACAGCGCCCGCGGATCGAAAGAGCCCCCGACCCGGCGATCCGGATTTCGTCTTCGACCTGCAGTCGGCGGAGTACGACCGCGATCCCTACCCGCTGCTGCGCGCGCTGCGCGAGCGGGCGCCGATCTTCTGGTGGCCCGAGTCGCAGGCCTGGTACCTGACGCGCCACGCCGACGTGGTCGCCGTCCTCGGCGACGACGCGACCTATACCGCCGATCGCCGCCACTGGAATCATTACAATGCGCCGAGCGAGGCCGAGCTCGCCCATCCGGTCGTGCGGCTGCAGGCCTCGAACATCCTCTCCCTCGAAGGCCGCGAGCATACCCGCGTCCGCAAGCTCGCCTCGATGGCGCTGACGCGGCGCGCCGTCCGCAACCTCGAGCCCTTGATGCGCGACCTCGCCGACGAGCTGATCGACGCGTTCGTCGAGCGCGGGTCCTGCGATTTCGTGCGCGACTTCGCCTGGTCCTATCCCGTCATGATCGTGAGCCGGCTGCTCGGGATCGAGCCGAACAGCGAGCGCGAGCGGAGCTTCCGGGTCCTCGCCGATCTCGACGGCGTGACCTTCAGCCCGATGGTGAGCCGGGAGGAGCGGCAGCGGGCCCTCGATCAGATGGCGATCCATCTCGAGGCGGTGCGCGCCTTGATGGAGGAGAAGCGCGGGAAGCCGGGCGACGACCTGATGACGGATCTGATCCGGGCGGAGGCCGAGGGCGAGCGCTTCGAGTCCGACGAGATCATCGCGTTGATCCTCTCGATCATCGCGGCGGGGGGCGCCACGACGGCGCAGTCCTTCGGCCTCGGGCTGATCGAGCTGCTGCGCCATCCCGAGCAGCTCGCGCTCTTCCGCGACGATCCCTCGGTCCGCCTCGACGCGAGCCACGAGATCGCGCGCTACCAGATGCCGGGGCGCTTCAGCGCGCGTTATGCGCGCCATGCGACGCGGCTCGGCGAGCATGCGCTCGAGCCGGGGCAGATGGTGATCTGCTCGGTGGCGGCGGCGCAGCGGGATCCGGCGCTGGTCGACGATCCCGAGCGCTTCGACATCCGGCGCAAGCCCGCCGACACCAGCGTCTTCGGCGTCGGCCGCCATTTCTGCATCGGGGCCCAGCTCGCGCGCCTCGAGCTCGCGACGGGCTTCGCGCACGTCCTCGAGCGGCTGCGCGGGGTGCGGCTCGACGGCGACTTCGACGCGATCCCCTACGGCGGCAATCCCGCGGTGCGCGGGCCGCTCGGGCTCCCGCTGCGCTTCGAGCCGGGGCGACGGATCCGCGCCCACTGATCGGATTCCGCGCAGCCGATCGCGGGACCGGCCGATCGCTTCCCCTGGCCGAGCGACGCGGCCCGCGCGGAGCCCGCTCGCTCAGCCCGCGATTGCCCGCAGCAGCTTCGCGAGCTCCGCCGGTCGCGCGAGGAACGGCGAGTGATCGCCGCCGATCTCACGGACTGAGGCCCCCGTCCGCGCCGCCAGCGCGCGCTGCGATGCGGGCAGGATGATCGGATCTCCCGCACAGACGACATAGCTCGTCGGCTTCGATCGCCACGCCGCCCGCTCGAGCCGCTCCCCGGGCAGGCCCGTCGCCCCGGCCCGCAGCTTCGCCGCGGCGGCGGCCGCAGCCCGCGGCTCCGCGTCGGGATAGAAGAGCGCGGCCGACCGGGCCGGATCGACCTCGAGCCGCCCGTCGGCGCTCGGGCGCAGGGCCGTCACGAAATCGGAGTCGACGTCGACGGGCCCCCCATTGACCCCCTCTCCCGCATCCGGCGCCAGCGCCGCCAGCAGGACGAGCCGCGCGACCGCGGGATGATCGCCCGCGGCGGTGACGACGGCGCCGCCGTAGGAGTGGCCGAGCAGGACGACCGGGCCGTCGACGCGCCCCAGGGTCTGCGTCACGACGGCCGCATCGGCGGCGAGGGAGGTGAGCGGGAGCTCGGGGGCGGTGCACCGATCGCCTTCGGCCCGCAGCAGCTCGACCAGCGGATCGAAGCACCAGGGACCGTGGAACGCGCCGTGGACCAGAACGAAATGGGTCATCTACCCCGCTCCTCTTATATAGTGGGCTGAAGGGCTGGAACGCCGACGGGCCGCGCCGCGGCCGACAAGGAGAGACGAAGCATGGACGTCCTGGGCTACGCGGGCAAGAAGGTCGTGATCACCGGTTGTGCGACGGGCATGGGCGCCGCGGCGGCGGAGCTGCTCGTCGGGCTCGGGGCCGAGGTCCACGCCCTCGACATCGGCGAGGTCAAGGTCGGCGCGAAGCAGATCCTCAAGACCGACATGAAGAACAAGGCCTCGATCGACGCGGCGATCGCGAAGCTCCCGGCGGAGATCGACGCGCTCTTCAACTGCGCGGGCGTCCCGCATCCGCCCTTCTCGGCCCTCGACACGATGATGATCAACTTCGTCGGCCTGCGGCATCTGACCGACGCGCTGATCCCGCGCATCCGCCGCGGTGGCAGCATCACGTCGATCGCGTCGACCGCGGGCATGGCGTGGAAGAGCAACCTCGAGCTCGTGAACCAGTTCCTCGCCCTCGGCACCTTCGACGCCGGCGCTGCCTGGCTTGCGGGCGACCCGAAGCTCAACGCCGACGCCTACGGCTTCTCGAAGCAGTGCATCATCGTCTATACCCAGAAGCTCGCCGGGGAGCTCGGCAAGCGCGGCATCCGCATCAACTGCATCAGCCCCTCGCCGACCGCGAGCCAGTTCATGGTCCAGCTGACGAAGACGATCCCGGAGGACGCGATCAAGCTCTTCTGCCCGACGATCGGGCGCTTCGCCGATCCGATCGAGATGGGCCGCGTGCTCGTGCTGCTCGGCAGCGATCTCGCGGGCTTCATCTCCGGCGTCAATCTGCCGGTCGACTTCGGCTACTGCGCCGAGGTCGCGATGGGCCAGCGCGACAACCTGATGAACATCAGCTGACCCCGGCGCGCCGCGGCCTCGCGCAGGGCGTGCGGCCGCGGCGACACCGCTCGCGCGGCGAGCCCGCGCGCCTCAGCCGCCGAGACGCCAGCGTCGCCAGGCGACCGCGACGCGATGCGCCAGGCGATCGAGCCAGGGCATCGACTGCGCCTCGATGATCCGGCCTTCGCGCAGGACCTCGACCCGCACGCCGGCGATCCGCTGCTCGACGCCGTTCGCGAGCAGCACGCGCAGCGGCCGCTCGGGATCGTTCGGGTCGCCGGTATCCGTGATGCGAACCGGCATCGAGCCGCGGTAGCGCTCGGCGATCGCCTGCAGCGCGGGCGACGCGTCTAATGCGCCTGGCCGCGCCTCGCGGATCGCCAGGCGGACGCCGAGGCCCGTCGTCTCGAGATCGACGACCCCGCCGATCGCGTCGGGGCGCTCGTCGTCCTCGAGCCCGCCCTGCAGCCAGAGGCAGCGGTACGCGCGGCAGATCGGCGGTCGCGTCGCGTGGATCGCGCAGCCGTGGGCGCCGCGCTGATGCGCGCAGTCGCGGCCGGCGGGCTTCGCGAGCTCGTCGACGCGCAGGACGGTGCAACAGAGGGAGCAGGGGCCGCAGCGCCGCGAGGCGGCGCGGCGCTCGCGTTCGGGATCGCTTCCGAGCTCGGCCATGGCGTCTCCTGCGAGTCGCTCCGCGCGAGCCGCGCCGGCAGGCCTGCTAGGCCTTGATGCGGCTCGCGCCGCCCGTCGTCCACATCGACGCCGTCAGCTTGAGGCTCGGGCGGTCCTTGCGCGACTCGATCTGCTCGAAGACGCGCTCGTAGCCCGTATGCAGGATCAGCCAGCGGCCGTCGCGCTTGACGTAGCGGTCCTGGTAGAAGGCCGCGCCCGAGATCACGATGTCGTACTCGGTATCGACGACGTAGTCCTCGAGCTTCCAGGTCCCCTCGGCGGTGTCGGGTCCGGTCAGGCGGATCTCGGGCTGGTGGACGCTATGGGTCGAGTGGAAGGCGGGCTTGTCCATGCCCTTGCGGAGCCAGGCGACGATCGCGTCGCGGCCCTCGTAGTGGTAGTGGCCGGCGCTGTAGGAGCAGGTCGCCTCGGGGACGAAGAGCGTCTTCATCTCGTCCCAGGCCTTCGTGTCGACGCAGCGCATGTAGGCGTACTTGAGGCGCTTGATCTCTTCGATTTCGAGCAGTTCCTGGATCGTCATGCCGGTCTCCTCGGGGCCGATCCTAACCCGAAGCGGGCGCTTGTCGCCCGATCCGTCGACCTCTTCGACACAGGGCGAGCGGGGCGGTGGGCCACGTAGCGCCCCGGGCGCGTTCGGAGTGGCGAGCCGGGCGCGCTCGCAACCGAATGCTGCGATGTGGAGACGGCCGGTGCATCGCTAGGCTCGGCCTCGGTCGGCGCGCGCGGCCGACTCGGCTAGCATGGGCGTTCTCGGCGATCGCGGCGAAGGGATCGGGACATGAGCAGCAGACCGAAGGCGCGTTGGCGATCGCTGCTGCTGCTCGCGGCGATCCTCTTCTCGACGACGCTCCCCCGGGCCTTCGTGGTCTGCGTGACCGAGGACGACCACGTCTCGCTCGAGGCCGTCTTCGAGGGCGATCCCTGCGAAACGAAATTCATTTTCGGTGCGCGGGCCGAGACGGGCTGGCCCAAGGCCGCCTGCACGGACATTCCTGCGGTGCAGCTCTCGATGCTGGCCGACGCGGCGCCCTCGATCGACGCGGCGCCGGTGATCGTGCCCGTCGTCTTCGCGACGGCGGCCGCGTCGACCCCGCGCCCGCGCGCCTTCCACGATCCGCTCCCGCCCCGGCCCCTGCGCGAATTTCAGGCGCTGCGGACGACCGTCCTGCGACTTTGAGCGAAACCCGTGCGCCCCGTCGGCTGCAGGCCGTCGGCGCGCTGGACTGATTCCGGCTCGCGCACGAAGCCTGCGCGGGCTCCGGATTTCGGCCGCCTTCGCGGCCGCCCGCTCGATCGCGCCATTGCCTTACGGAGAGAGATTCCATGGAACGAGCTCGCTCACGGCGGACGAATCCCGCCCCTGCCCGCCGCCGCGCCGGCCGGCCCGCGACGGCTTTCGAAGCCCGCCTGCTCGGGCGCCCGGCCGCGCCGACGCTCGCGCTCCTGCTGATGCTCGCCGCATGGCCGACTGCCTCCGCGGCCGGGGAAGCCGCGACACCGCGAGCCTGGGGACGCGCGCTCCCCGCCGTCGAGGCTCCGGCGGAGCCGGGCGACGGGCCTGTCGCTTCGAGGACGGCGGACTCGCCCGCCGGCGACGGCGCGGCTTCCGAATCCGGGGCCGCTCCGACCGAGCCGGCCCCGAGCGGCACGATCGCCCTGGCCGACGCGCTCGCCGCGGCGCTCCAGGGGAGCCCCGCCCTCGCCGCGCAGTCGATCGAGGTCCGCCGCCGCGAGGCGCGGGCGCTGCAAGCCGGGATGTTCCCGAATCCAGTCGTCTCCCTCGTCGCCGAGGACTTCGCGGGCGAGAGCCAGAAGAAATCCCTCGGCTATCAGCAGACGACGCTCAGCCTGGCCCAGCTCGTCGAGCTCGGCGGCAAGCGCGCGGCGCGCCGGCGACTCGCCGATCGCGATCGCGATCTCGCGACCTGGGACTACGAGACACGGCGGGTGGCGGTGCTCGCGGATACGACGAAGGCGTTCCTGGTCGTGCTGGCGCTGCAGGAGCGCAAGGCGCTGCTCGGCGAGCTCGAGTCGATCGCGACGGAGATGCTGCGCTCGGTCGCGTCGACGGTGCGGGCCGGCGCCGTCTCGCCGGTCGAGGAGGATCGCGCCCACGTGAACCTCGATCGCGTCGGGCTCGAGGTCGCCCAGCTCGACGACGAGCTCGAGGCGGCGCGCGCCCTGCTGGCTGCGAGCTGGGGCCAGGCGCGGGCGGGCTTCGACGCGGCGAAGGGCGATCTCTGGGCGCTGCCGCCGACGCCCGAGCTCGAGGCCCTCGAGCAGGCCGCCGGCGAGAGCCCCGAGCTCGCGCGCTGGAACGCGGAGATCGCCCAGCGCGAGGCCGCGCTCTCGGTCGAGCGCGCGGCGCGCATCCCGAACGTCGAGGTCTCGATCGCCGGCCGACATCATCCCCTCGGCGATGCGGCGGGGGTCGTCGCGGGGCTCTCGATCCCGGTGCCCCTCTTCGACCGCAATCAGGGCGGCATCCTCGCGGCGCGCCACGAGCTCGCCCGCGCCCGCAGCGAGCAGCGCCAGCGCGACGTCTCGGTCCGCAGCGCGATCGTGGCGAGTCTCCAATCGCTGCAGATCGCCGATCGCACCGTCAGGACGCTGCGCGATCAGATCATCCCCCGTGCCCAGCGCGTCTTCGAGCAGACGCGCCGGGGCTATGCGACGGGCCTCTTCCGCCATGTCGAGGTCCTCGACGCGCAGCGCACGCTCTTCGCCGCCCGGCGGGAGCTGCTCGACGCCGTCGTCGCCCTCCAGTTCGCGGCGACGGATCTCGAACGCCTGACCGGCACACCGCTCTCCGAGCTCGCAGGGAGGACCTCACGATGAATCGACGAGACGACCGCCACGCGAACCACGCAGCGAGGCGCCGCCGAACGACGGGCATCCCGCGCTGCGCGCCCGGCCGACTCGAGCTCCGGCTCGCGATCGCAGCCCTGCTCGTGCTCCTCACGCTCGCTTGCGGCGCAGGCGACGAAGGCAAGAGCCCCGACGCGGCGGGCGGATCGGCGGCGAGCGGAACCCGCATGGCCGCTTTGGACGCGGCGAACGCGACCGCAGCCGTCACGACCCCCGGATCCGCCGCGCAGACGCCCGACGCGAAGCCGGGCCCGACGCCGCCACCGACCGTCTCCGCAGCGCCCGCGGCCGACGCCGACCTCGTCCGCCTGACGCGCGCCCAGATCGATCTCGCCGGCATCGCGATCGAAGCCGCGCGCCCCGGCCCCGTCGACTCCGGCATCCAGCTCGTCGGCGAAGTCCATCCCAACGGCGATCGCCTGGCCCACATCACCCCGCGCTTCCCCGGCATCGTCCGCGAGGTCCAGAAGCGCGCCGGCGACGTCGTCCACGCCGGCGACGTCCTCGCCGTCATCGAGAGCAGCGACAGCCTCGCGCCCTACACCGTCAAGACGGCGATCGACGGCATCGTGATCGCGAAGGACCTGACCCGCGGCGAGGCGGTCGAGCGGACCAAGCAGGCCTTCGTCGTCGCCGATCTCTCGAGCGTCTGGGTCGATCTCGCCGTCTACCAGAAGGATCTCGGCCGGATTCCGATGGGGCAGCGCGTCCACATCGACGCCGTCGGCGAGGGGCCCGCCGCCGAGGGCACGATCTCCTACATCACGCCCTCGGTCGATCAGGTCACGCGCACCGCGACCGCACGCGTCGTCGTCGAAAACCGGGACCGCAAGTTCCTGCCCGGCATGTTCGTGACCGCGCATACCCTCGACATCGTCGACGCCCCGGTCACCGTCCGGGGCGAGGCGATCCAGACCGTCGGCGGCCAGAGCTGCGTCTTCGTCGAGGTGCCGGACGGCCTCGTCCGCCGCCCGGTCGTGCTCGGCCGCGAGGGGACCGAGCGGGTCGCGATCCGCTCGGGGCTCGCAGCCGGTGAGCGCATCGCGGTCGAGAACAGCTTCCTGCTGAAGGCCGAGCTCGCCAAGGGCGAGATCGCCGAGGAAGACTGAGAGGATCCCCATGCTCGAACGTCTCCTCGCCTTCTCGATCCGCCATCGCGCCGGCGTGCTCTTCGCCGTCGCGGCCGCGGCCCTGCTCGGCGCCTTCTCGCTGGCGCGGCTCCCGATCGACGCCGTCCCCGACATCACGAACAACCAGGTCGTGCTCAATACCCTCGCCCCCTCGCTCTCGCCGGTCGAGATCGAGAAGCAGGTGACCTTCCCGATCGAGACGGCGCTCTCGGGCATCCCCGGCCTGAGCTACACGCGCTCGCTGTCGCGCAACGGCTATTCCCAGATCACCGCCGTCTTCGAGGACGGCGTCGACATCTACTTCGCGCGCCAGCAGGTCTCCGAGCGGATCGGCGAGGTCCGCATCAGCCTCCCGGCGGAGGCCGACCTGCGCATGGGCCCGATCTCGACCGGGCTCGGCGAGATCTACATGTGGACCGTCGAGTACGACGAGGCCGCGGCGAAGGCGGCCGCGTCCGGCGTCCGCGACGGCAGCGCCCGAAGCCGCGCCCGCGGCGTCGGACCGCAGCCCGACGGCTCCTACCTGACGCCCGAGGGCGAGACGCTCCGGACCGAGGTCGAGAAGGCCGCCTATCTGCGCACCGTCCAGGACTGGATCATCCGCCCCCAGGTCAAGGCCGTGCGCGGCGTCGCCGGCGTCGACGTCGTCGGCGGCTTCGTCAAGCAGTACCACGTCCAGCCCGATCCCCGCCGCCTCGTCGCCCATCATCTGACGTTCACCGACGTCATCGACGCCCTCGAGAAGAACAATCGCAGCACCGGCGCCGGCTACATCGAGGACCACGGCGAGGCCTATCTCGTGCGCGCGACGGGCCGCATCGAGAGCCCGGAGCAGGTCGGCGACGTCGTCGTCGGCGAGCGGCGCGGGACGCCGATCTACGTCCGCGACGTCGCCTGGGTCGGGATCGAGCGCGAGCTGCGCACGGGCAGCGCGAGCGAGAGCGGCCGCGAGGTCGTCGTCGCGACGGCCCTGATGCGGATCGGCGAGAACAGCCGCGCCGTCGCGGACGCGGTCGATCGCAAGATGAAGGAGGTCGCCGCGTCGCTGCCGCCGGGGATCCGCGCGAAGACGGTGCTCAACCGGACGGCGCTCGTCGACGCGACGATCGCGACGGTCGAGCGCAACCTCGTCGAGGGGGCGGTGCTCGTGATCGTCGTCCTGTTCCTGCTGCTCGGGAACTTCCGCGCGGCGCTCATCACGGCGTGCGCGATCCCGCTCTCGATGCTGCTGACCGCAACGGCGATGGTCCAGACGAAGACGAGCGGGAACCTCATGAGCCTCGGCGCGATCGACTTCGGGCTGATCGTCGACGGCGCCGTCATCATCGTCGAGAACTCGCTGCGACTCTTCGCCGAGAAGCAGAAGGAGCTCGGGCGCAAGCTCACGCTCGAGGAGCGGCTCGCGGTCACCCTCGCCGGCAGTCGGCAGGTCCTCTCCTCGTCGGTCTACGGCGGCGCGATCATCATCACGGTCTACCTGCCGATCCTGGCCCTCACCGGCGTCGAGGGCAAGATGTTCCGGCCGATGGCGTGGACCGTCATCTTCGCGCTGGTCGCGGCCTTCGTGCTCGCCCTGACCTTCATCCCCGCGATGGTCGCGACCTTCGTGACCGGCCGCGTCGACGAGCACGAGAACCGCCTCGTCGCCTTCGTGAAGCGCCTCTACGCCCCGTCCCTCGACGTCGCCCTCGCCCACCGCGGCAAGGTCGTCGCCGCCGCCACCGCCGCCTTCCTCGTCTCCCTGCTCCTCTTCACGCGCCTCGGCCAGGAGTTCGCCCCGACCCTCGCCGAGCTCGACATCGCGCTCGAGTCGATCCGCATCCCCTCGACGAGCCTCTCCCAGAGCACCGAGATGCAGAAGGCCGTCGAGCTCGCCGTCGCCGAGGTCCCCGAGGTCGCCTTCGTCTTCTCGAAGACCGGCACCGCGGAGATGGCGGGCGATCCGATGCCCGTGAACATGTCGGACGGCTTCGTCATCCTGAAGCCCCGCGCCGACTGGCCCGATCCGTCGCAGACGAAGGAGGACGTGCGTCGCAAGATCGAGACCCGGGTCGAGTCCCTCGTCGGCAACAAATTCGAGTTCACGCAGCCGATCGAGATGCGCTTCAACGAGCTGATCGCCGGTGTGCGCAGCGACGTCGCGGTCAAGGTCTTCGGCGACGACTTCGAGACCCTGCTGCCCGCCGCCGAGCGGATCGCCGCCGTGCTGCGCTCGACGCGGGGCTCCTCCGACGTCCGGACGGAGCAGATCACCGGTCTCCCCGTCATCTCCGTCGACGTCGATCGCGCCGCGATCGCCCGCTACGGGCTCACCGTCTCCGACGTCCAAGACGTCGTCTCGATCGCCGTCGGCGGACGCAAGGCCGGCCAGGTCTTCGAGGGCGATCGGCGCTTCGATCTCGTCGTCCGCCTGCCCGAATCCTTCCGGCGCGATCTGCGGACGCTGCGCAATCTCCCGATCCCGCTACCGATCCAGCCCGGGGAGTTCGACGCGGCCACGACCGCGAGCACGCCCTCGATCGGCGACGTCGGCCCCGCGCGCTTCGCGTTCCTGCCGCTCGAGGCCGTCGCCGACGTGAAGCTCGCCGAGGGACCGAACCAGGTCAGCCGCGAGAATGGCAAGCGGCGCATCGTCGTCCAGGTGAACGTGCGCGGGCGCGACATCGGCTCCTTCGTCGAGGAGTCGCAGGCGCGCATCGCGGCCGAAGCGAAGCTGCCGCCTGGCGCCTGGCTCGAATGGGGCGGGCAGTTCGAGAACCTCGTCGCGGCGAAGGCGCGCCTCGCCATCGTCGTGCCGATCTGCTTCGTCGTGATCTTCGCCCTGCTCTACTCGACCCTCGGCTCGATGCGCCGCGCAGCGATGGTGTTCACGGGCGTTCCCCTCGCCCTCTCCGGCGGCATCGCGACGCTCTGGCTGCGCGGGCTGCCCTTCTCGATCTCGGCGGCCGTCGGCTTCATCGCCCTCTCGGGTGTCGCCGTCCTGAACGGCCTCGTCATGGTCAGCTTCATCGAGGAGCTGCGCGCGGCGGGCCGCTCCCTCGACGAGGCGATCCGCGAAGGCGCGCTGACGCGGCTGCGGCCGGTCCTGATGACGGCGCTCGTCGCGTCGCTCGGCTTCGTGCCGATGGCGCTCGCGACCGGGACCGGCGCCGAGGTCCAGCGTCCGCTCGCGACGGTCGTGATCGGCGGCCTCGTGACGAGCACGGCGCTGACGCTGCTCGTACTGCCGGCGCTCTACCGGCTCTTCACGCCGGACACGCCGGTCGGGCGCAAGGGCGGCGACTGAGCTCGAGCCCGCGCTGCCGCGCCCCACGCGCCGACCGGGGAACGGTGCGCGCTCCGATTCATCCGACCCGAGCGCGCCGCACGCAGGCGCCCGGACGGCGCGGGGAGCGCGGCCTCGCTCGCCCGGAGCAGGCCAGCCCTCCCGCGCAGCCGAGGAGCGTGACGAACGCCAGCTCGCCCGAAGGCTCGGGAAGGAAGAAGACCTCGCCGTCGTTCAGATCGAGGACGTAGAGGTTTCCGTCGCTGTCCTCGCCGAAGGACGAGACCGAACCGATCACGCCGGCGCTCGGCCTGAAGGCGGGATCGTCCGCGTGATCGACGAGGCTCGTATAGTTGCTGCCGTCGAATTCCGCGGGCGCCGAGCGGTCCCAGATCGCGGACCAGAGGCGGCCCGTCGCGAAGTCCGCGAAGAAATAGCGTCCGCGAAGCGACGTCGCGGGGCCTCGGTAGACGTAGCCCCCGGTCACGGCGAAGCCGAAGAAGCTCGCTGGAACGTTCGAGCAGCCACCGGCGCCATGGGAATAGTCGAGCACCGGATCGATCGCGCCGGGCGGCTTCGGTCCGCCCACGCCCGGCGTCGCGATCACGCCCTCACGCAGGCGCCAGCCGTAGTTCTCGCCGCCCGCGCTCGCCGCCGGCTGGACGTCGATCTCTTCACACGCGCCTTGCCCGACGTCGCCGATGTAGAGATCCCCTGTCTCGCGATCGAAGCTCGCCCGCCACGGATTGCGCAGCCCGTAGACCCAGATCTCGTCGTCTTCCGGTCGACCGACGAAGGGATTGTCCGGCGGCGCCGCCCAGTTCTCGTCGGGATCGTCGGGAAATCCGTCGACGTCGACGTCGACGCGCAGGATCTTGCCCAGACGGTTGCTGGTGAGGTCCTGGGCGTTGCCGACATTCGCCGTGTGGCCGGTGCCGGAATCGTTGCTGCCGCCGCCGTCTCCCGAAGCCACGTAGAGGTAGCGATCGATTCCGAAGCCGATCCAGCCGCCGTTGTGATTCGACTGGGGTTGGGCGAAGGAGAGCACCTGAACGGCGCTCCCCGGGTCCGCGAGGTCGGGATTCGCAGAGACCGAATAGCGAAGGACGCGCGAGTCGGGATTCGTCAGATGGACGTAGAAGAAGCCGTTGCTCGCGTACTCGGGATGGAAGGCCAGGCCGAGGAGCCCCTGCTCGCTGCCCGTGCTGACGCCGGGGACGGTGAGGAAGGGCGTGGGGTCGAGCGTCCAGCTCCCGCGGCGAAGGATCCGGATCTGCCCCGTGTGCTGCTCGACCACGAAGACGCGCGACGGGTCTCCCGGCGGCGCGGTCACGAAGACCGGGCGCGCGAGGCCCGTGGCGACACGATCGACGCGGAAGTCCTGGGCGCGACTGGTGATCGGGAGCACCAGCAGGCCCGCACAGGCCGCCGCTCCGTAAAGCCAGCTCGCGACTCGAGCCCGAATCCGTCCTCGATTCATGCAGACCTCCCGACGTACGTTCGCCGTGTTTGTCGGGCGCTGCGCCGGGATCCGTCATGACGAGTCTCACAAGGATCACCGACCGGACCGGAGGACGAGCAGGTCCGCGGAGCCGTGCGCCCGAGCAGAGAGGCTCGGGGCGAGGGATCGGGTTGCGGCGCAGCGGATGCCTCGGGAGAGGGGGCGGCGCGGGCGAGCGACGAGGCGCCCGCAGGCGGCCCGCCTCCCGACTAGACCTCGGCGCCCGACGGCCCGCCCGAGCCGAAGAAGACGAGCAGCGAAAGCTCTTCCTCGATCTCGATGAACTCGTGGGCGGTGTCGGCGGGGACGTAGAGGATCGAGCCGGGCTGGATTGCCGTCGGCTTGCCGTCGACGACGATCTTTCCGCGGCCCTTCAGGACGAAGTAGACCTCGTCCTCGTCGTGGGCGCTCTGATTGTCGCGGCTGCTCGGGTCGAGATGGTAGATGCCGCAGGAGAGCTGAGGGACGCGCAGGAACTCGAGGTACGGGGTTCCCCGGCGCTCGCTCTTCGCGACGAGCTCGGTGAGGTCGAAGTTCTTGAAGCTCGCAACGGCCATGAACGCGCCTCCGATCGGCCGACGCTAGCACGCGGGCGCGGCCGGGCGGAGCTTGGGCCCGAACCGGGGCGACCCGGCGCTCGCTCGAGCTCGGCCCCTGTCGCGGCGCGCGCCGGAGCGGCATGCTTGCGCCGTGACACCCGAGCGCTCGTCCGCCCATCCGACCGTCCTCTCGGCCGTCCACTCGGCCAAGACGCTCAATACGCTGCTCGCCGCGGCCTGCGTCGTCGTGATCGTCGCCGGCATGAAGGCGGCGAGCGGGATCCTCGTGCCGTTCCTGCTGGCGGGGTTCATCGCGCTCCTGTGTGCGCCGGCGCTGTTCTGGCTGCGGCGGATGGGGGTGCCGAACGCGCTCGCGCTGCTGATCGTGCTGGTCGGGCTCCTCGGCATCGGTGCCTTCTTCGGGGGCCTCCTCTCGAGCTCGATCAACGAGTTCACCCGCCTGCTGCCGTCCTACCAGGCCCGCTTCAGCTCGACCGCGGCCGAGATCCTCGATCGCCTCGCGCGCCTCGGCCTCGATTTCGGCGCCTCGCCCGAAGAGGCGAATCCCTTCGACCCGAAGACCGCCGTCGGCATCGCCGGCAACCTCGTCGGCAGCCTCGGAACCTTCGTGAACAACGCGTTCCTGATCTTCCTCGTGGTCTTCTTCATCCTGGTCGAGGCGGCGAGCATTCCGCGCAAGGTCGAGGCCGCCTTCGGCGAGTCGCCGGACCTCGAAGGCCAGGTCGGCGAGGTCGTGACCGCCGTCCGCCGCTACCTCGTCATCAAGACGATCGCGAGCCTGGTCACCGGCGTCTGCATCTACCTCGGGCTGATGGCGCTCGACATCAAGTTCGCGCCGCTCTGGGCCCTGATCGCGTTCCTGCTGAACTTCGTCCCGGCCGTCGGCTCGATCCTCGCGGCGATTCCGACGATCGCGCTGGCCCTCGTCGACAACGGTCTCGAGGCCGCGATCGCCGTCGCGGTCCTCTATCTCGCGATCAACATCTCGATCGGCACCTTCATCGAGCCCCAGGTCATGGGCCAGGGCGTCGGCCTCTCGCCGCTGATCGTGGTCTCTTCGCTCGTGTTCTGGGGCTTCGTGCTCGGGCCGGTCGGCATGGTCCTCGCGGTGCCGCTGACCGTGATCACGCGGATCACCCTCGACAGCAACCCCCACACCCAGTGGCTCGCCGTCCTGCTGGGCCCCGCCATCCCCCGCAAACGCAGAAGGCCCGAGCCCGATCCCGCGGCGGCCGTCTAGGAGCCTGACCCAAGATGGGCGTGGATGCCTGAACGTCGAGACACGCCGCTCGCAAGGCGCGCGAGGGAGCCGTAGCAGGGCTACGGCGACCGAGTGCAACGCCGCGAGCGGCGATGGATCGGCGTTCAGGCGCCGCGCGCACCATCTTGGGTCAGGCTCCTAGCCTAACTTGCCCGCGCGATCGTCTCGAACGCCTTCCGGACCGCCTCGGGCGCCTGCACGAGCTCGACGAGCACCCCCTCGGAGCCGATCGGGTAGTCGGCGTTGCCCTTCGGATGGATGAAGCAGACGTCGTGGCCCGCGGCGCCCTTGCGGATGCCGCCCGGCGTGAAGCGCACGCCCTGCTGCTCGAGCCACGCGACGGCGGCGGGCAGATCGTCGATCCAGAGGCCGATGTGGTTGAGCGCCGGATCGTGGACGGCGGGCTTCTTCGCGGGATCGATGGGCTGCATGAGATCGACCTCGACCGTGAAAGCGCCCGCACCGGTCTCGCAGATGTCCTCGTCGACGTTCTCCTTCTCGCTCTTGTAGGAGTGGCCGTAGCGCAGGCCCAGGATGTCGACCCAGAAGGCCCGCAGCCGCTGCTTGTCGAGGGCGCCGACGGCGATCTGCTGGACACCGAGGACCGAGAAGGGGCGGGGCGAGCGGGGGCTTGTCATCGAAGGCTCCTGGGGCGCTTGGGGATGGTAGGCGGGGGCCGATTCTAGTCGATCATCCCGGGCTGCCCACGCCGCGCGAGCCGGCCGGGCCGCGCGCTCAGGCGGGGCCGCCGCGGTAGCCGCGGGCGACGAGGTAGCGCTCGGTGCTCCCCTTGCGGGTCGCGTCGAGCTTCACCGTCTTCGCCTGCTCGAACGCGGCGCGGATCCGCTTGTCGACGACCTGCGCCTCGGGCCCCTCGAGGATCTTGACGACGAACGCCCCGCCCTTCGCGAGCAGCTCGGGCAGCAGCCGCTCCACCGCCTCGAGCAGCCGCTCCTCGTTGGCGCGGTCCCGCTCGCGGACGCCGGTCAGCTTGGGCGCCGCGTCCGACAGCACGACGTCGGCGCGCTCCGCCCCGAGCGCCTCGCGCAGGCGCTCCGCGATCTTCGGGTCCTCGAGATCGCCGACGAGGCTGACGACCTGGGCCGCCGGGATCTTCGGCTCGACCGTCGCGAGGTCGACGCCGACGACGCGCCCTCCCGGCCCGACGAGCTTCGCCGCGACCTCGAGCCAGCCGCCCGGCCAGCAGCCGAGGTCGAAGACGCGCTGTCCCGCGCGCAGGAGCTTCCACTCCTTCTGCAGCTCGTCGAGCTTGTAGGCCGCGCGCGAGCGCAGGCCCTCGTCCTTCGCCCGCTGGTGGAGCCGGTCCTTGCGTTCGTAGCGGGCCATGGCGGGCGGGTCCTCGGGCGCAGCGGACTCGCGGGCCCGCTCGGCGCGCGCTCAGAGATTGGGCGGGCCGAAGCGCTCGCGGAAGTCGACGAGGGGCACCGTGAACTCCTCCGCCGCGAGGAACTCCGCGTCGCTCATATTCGGCTGCTCGTGAGGTCGGTACCAGTCCGCATAGCGCTCGAGCTCGCTCGAGAGCCTTCGGTAATGGGTCGAATAGGTCCGCACGTCGATCCGTGGCGCGACGCCGCCCGTCTCGAAGCGCAGGATCCGGAGCCAGCCGTCGCCGATCCCCGTCGGCCCCCGCAGATAGGGATCGAGGGGCTGGCCCGAGTCGAGGCCCGCCTGACCGCGGTCCTGATAGTCGGCGAGCATCTGGTAGACCTCGTGACCCTGCTCGTTCTCGTCGACGCGGAAGCTCTGGCCGTGGTGGTGGCCGCAGAGCACGAGGAAGATCTGGTCGTTCTTCGCGATCAGCTTGCGGAAGAGCTCCTCGGCGCTGTTGTGATGGTCCGGGTCGACGCGGTCGAGGTCGATGATCGGGTTCGCGCGGCGCTCGCCGCGGGGATCGAGATAGTCGTGGGTCGAGAGGATCGTCGGGTGACCCGGATGCTTCTTCATGACCGACTCGACCCACGCGACGACCTCGTCGTCGGCCTGCATCTCGAGGGCGAAGTGGAGGAACGCGTAGCCGCCGGCCTCGAAGAGCTGCGCGCTGTTCGCACCGCCCCGGAAGCTCGCCACGTACCACGGCTTGCCCGCGAAGAAGGGCTTGTCGTCGCCGAAGGCGGAGCGGAAGTTGTCGAGGCCGCCGACGTGGAGGATGCCGATGTCCTCGGCGCTGAAGGTCAGCTTGTCGCGGGCCTTCTTCGTGTTCGGCGGGAACTCGCTCGAGGTCCACATCGCGTCGTAGTCGTGATTGCCGGGGGCGACGCCGAAGGGGATCTCCGAGTCGGCGAGAATCTCGTAGGCCTCGATCGCCTTCGGGATCTCGACGGACTGGGTCTTCGGCGTCGGATCGAAATGGCCGGCGAAGAAGGGATTCGCGACGGCGCGCTGGCCGCGGTCGGCGTGGTCCTTGGCGATCGGGAGCGACTGGTGCTGCCAGACGTCGCCGACGGCGGCGACGAAGGCGATCTTGCCGCCCTCGCCGACGGTGCGCGAGGCGATCCAACGCATCTGCTCCATCAGGAGATGGCTCGCGTCGAAGACGAAGCCCTCGGCGCGCTGATGGCTGTAGTCGACGTAGTTCTGGGTATCCGGGATCATCGCGATCTCGAAGATCGTCTTCGACTTGTCGCGCTGGCCGTCGGAGAGATCGGCACCGGCATGCTGACAGGCCTGGAGCGGGACGAGGGCGAAGGCCGCGAGGGCGACGAGCGCCACGGCGGCGACGCGGCGGCCGGCGAAGGCGTCGCGGCCGAGCCAGCGGGCGGCGAAGGCCGGGCGGGCGCGGCGGCGCGGCGGGCGCGGATCGGCGGTGGACGGACGTGCGGCGGACATGCGAGACCTCCCGGGCGCAGCATGCCAGACCGGGGCCACGGGCGGAACCCGGTCGCGCGGGCGGGTGTCGAGCCGGGGAACCCATCGAGGAGTCGAGACGATGATCGATCGCATCACCGGCCAGAGCCTGCTCGCCCTGCTCCCGTCCATCGTGGTCATCGCGCTGGCGGCGGGGCCGAGCCCTTCGAGCGCGGTCGATCAGTCGGGTCAGTCGGGTCAGTCGCCGGCGGCGAGTGGTCCGGCCCTCACGCTCGACGATGCGACCCTCGAGAAGATCGCGCCGGCGCTGCCCCAGATCATCAACCTCGCGATCCTCGACCCTTGGATCGCGAGCGAGATGGTCCCCGACTCGTGGCTCGACTCGGCGATCGAGAGCGCGCGGCTCGTCGCCCAGGAGAAGCCCCGGGCGCGACCCGGGCGCATGGAGCCCGCGACCTGGCCGGTCGGCCCGTGGTCGAGCGCGGCCGGCATGGCGGCTTCGATCCGCGACCTCGATCCGAATGCCGCCGCCGCCCTCTTCGGCGCGCTGCGGCCACGGCTCGCGCGGCGCTGCGAGGTGAACGGCGCGACGGCGGCGCGCTGCGAGCAGGAGATGCGTGTCACGCTCGAGCGCCTCGGCTCGCCGGTCGTCGCCGCGCGCCTCGCCGGCCGCGACGCCGACCCGATCACCGACAGCCAGCTCGAGTTCGCGCGCCTCGGCCCGCAGGTCGTGCATCCGGGGCGGGCGAAGATCGCGGCGCTCCGGCGAGCGGTGTGGCCGTGATGATCGAGGGATGATCGCTCGTCTCCCGGTCCGATTCGATGCCTGAAGGTCTGCCCTCCTCACCGATCCCGGCGGCCGACCGGACGCGGCGTTCACGTCGGCGGCTCCTTCTAATCGCCGTCCTCCTGCTCGGGACCTATCCGACGTTCGTGCTGGGCACCACCTACGCCATCACGCTGCGCAGCGGTCTCGAAGGCGGCACGCACGGGCCCGCCGACGCCTATCGGCACAGCCTCGCCAGCTCGATCGTCGCGTGGACGAGCTCGCCGCGCTTCGTCGAATGGACCACGGCGGTCATGGAAGGCGACGACGACGCCGCGAGTCATCGCATGGACGCGCACAACAACCGCGTCGGCATCCGCCTGGCTGCGCGCGCCTCGGACTGGACTGCCTTGCTGCGATCGGTACGCGCAGCGGTCAACGCCGGTAGCCCGATCGATGAAGCAAGGCTCGCCGACCCGGATCGCATCGTGTGGCTACCGCCCGAGCTGTGGCTCGATCGGCTGTGGTGAGCGAGTCAGCGGGTATCGTGTCGAAGCCAATGCCACACGAGCCACCCGGTAGCGCCCCGCGCACGGCGAGGAGGATTCCATGTCGATCTCGAGAAATTTGTTGGTCCGCGGCCCGGGCCGCGCGCCTGCGACCGCGTTCGCGACGGCCCTCGCCGTCCTCGTGGCCGTCGGCGCGAGCGCCGTCGTCCCGGGCATCGACTGGTCGACTCACGCCGATGCGCGGACGGTCGTCGTCCTGCACGCCGACGAGGACGGGAAGCAGCGCGCGACGACGATCTGGCTCTGCGTCTCGGAGGGCATGGGTTATGTGCGGGGCGGCGGCGGGCGCTGGGTCGGCAACACGCGCCGCAACGGAGACGTCGCGCTGCGGATCGGGAAGGTCGAGCTCGCGGTCCGCGCGACGGTGGTGACGGACGCGGCGGAGCTCGAGCGCGTCACGGCCGGCTTCCGCGCGAAGTACGGATTCGGCGACGTGCTGGCGACCCTGGTGCGGGGCCGGCCGACGATCTTCCGGCTCGAAGCGCGTTAGGTCGAAGCGACCGGCGAGGGCGGCGAAGTCGACGTGGCCGGCCCGGTGGTCCCGGCCGATCCGGCCCGATCGGCCGGTGGATCGGGGACCGCTTCCGGGCCGCGCTCCGGACCCGCCGGTGCGAGACCGGCGGGTTCGGGGAGCGCCTGGCTCGTTCCGCCTAGCCCTTGCCGGCCTTGCGGAGCTTGACGAGCCCGTTCGGATGACCCGGGACCGCGCCGCGCACGAAGATCAGGTTGCGCTCGGCGTCGACCTTCATGACCTCGAGGTTCTGGACGTGACGCGGGCGTTGCCGTGCTGGCCGGCCATGCGCAGGCCCTTGATGACGCGGCCCGGGTTCGAGCCGGCGCCGATCGAGCCGCCGTGGCGGAAGAACTCGTGGGTACCGTGGGTGCGCTTCTTGATCGAGAAGCCGTGGCGCTTGACGACGCCGGCGAAGCCGCGGCCCTTGCTGGTCCCGATCGCGTCGATCTTCTGACCGGCCTCGAACATGTCGACGCGGATCTCGGCGCCGGGCTCGAGGGCAGCGACCTCTTCCGCGGTCAGGCGGCACTCGGAGAGGTAGCGCTTCGGCGCGCTGCCCCCGTGCTTCGCGAAGTGGTTCTTCGCCGCCTTCGTGAAGAGCTGCTCTCGGCGTTCACCGAAGGCGAGCTGGACGGCATCGTAGCCGTCGGTCGCCTGGGTCTTCTTCTGGACGACGACGTTGGGGCCCGCCTCGAGGACGGTCACCGGGACGGCGGAGCCGTCCTCGGTGAAGAGTTGGGTCATGCCGAGCTTCTTGCAGAGCAGTTCGATGGACACGGGGATCTCCTCGTCCGGATTGGACCCGGGAGCGTCCGTCGCTCCCGGTTCGTCGCGGTCGATGCATCTCGCCGCCGGCTCTCGACCCGCCGACCGGAGTCCGGTCTGCGGATGACCCTCGTAGCGGGCCTCTTTCGAGGGCCCGGCGAAGGAACGGCGTGCGAGGGGCGATCTATTTGGACTGCATCTGCCCGAGCTGGACCGCCCTCAGGAGGGGGGCCCGGGTCTCGAGCGGCCGGCAGGCTAGCACGAGATGGGCGGACAGCCACCCGGGCCCGCCTCAGACCTCCCGCCTGGACCTCCGCCACCTCGCCAGCGCGGCCAACGGCACCAACCCCACGACGCCGCTCGCGATCCCCGGCTCCGGCACGAAGACGCGGACGTTGTCGAAGTTCGTCTGGATCGGGCCGCCGAGGCGGATGCGAAGCGGCTGATCGACCGCGGGATCAGCCGCCCCCGCCGTGTACCCGATCAGCGAAACCTTCGAGGCGCCGATCTCCGGCACGAGGCTCCCGAGATCCGAGCCCAGCAGGACGCTCCCGGCGAAGAAGTCGATCCGATAGCCGGGATTCCAGAAGTTCGGACGCCGGACGACGTCGACCGCAAGCAGATAGGTCTCCCCCGCGACGACGTTCGTCGAGAGCTGTTGCTCGACCGTCGCGCCGTTGAGATAGAGCAGCTGATTGCCCGAGGGCGCGACGTAGCCCCAGCTGACGACCGTCGGATGGAAGACGCCCGTGCTGGACGCGCTGCCGCCGAAGAGCGTCCAGCCCGGCGGGACGGCCTGTGAGAAGCCCCCGCCCGAGAGCGCGGGGGACTCGAAGTCGTGATTCGAGATCACGGCCGACTGGGCGCCGGCGAACGAGGCGGATCCGAGCTCGAGAACGGTGATCCAGGCGAAAACGAAGGTCCAGCTCGGCTTCTTCAGCAGGGTCCGCAGCTTCATCGGCTTCCTCGGCGACGTGCATCGCTCCGCCGACACCGTAGCCGGGCATGCCCGCACCGAGCGAGCCCCGGCCTCGCGCGCATCCAGCGAGCTTCCGCCGGCGCACGGGCGGCGCTTGCCGACGACGTGCAGAAGCCGGCCTAGAGGGTCGTTGCCCAACGGCAATTCCGGCGAGCCCCCTCACGAAGCGGCCTCTGCCCGAACGGCGCCCGTGCAACCGGGCCGGCCTCAATCCCGCACGTCCCGCACGAGTCGCCACGCCGCGATCGCGAGCGCCCCGACGCCGAGCACGAGCACCGACCAGAGCACATAACGACGAAGCGGCAGGGGCGGCAGGGGCGGCGGCGGCGGGACTCGAGCCGCCTCGCCGCTCAAGATCCGCGGCGGACTCGCGTCGACGTCGCTGCGCGGCAGGGCCGCCCGCTCCGACTCGGGCAGGAAGCCGAGCAGCTCCTGCCAGGCGAAGGTCGACGGCTGCGCGTCGTGGCGTCCGAAGGCGAGGATGAAGGGCGCTTGCCCGCGGGCCAGGAAGAGCAGCTGCTGCGGGTGATAGGCGATCTCGAGCTCGGGAAGAGTGGCGCCAAAGCCGCCGCCCTTCGTCTGCGCGCGCACGGCCCAGAAGCGATCGATCCGCCGCGCAATCCCGATGGCCGGGCTCTCGAGCGTCTGGCCCCCGGTCGCGACGCGATAGATCGTGCCCCGCTCGACGGTGGCCAACGGTCCATCGACGCGGGGGCCGGCGAGCAGCTCGGCCGCGACGAGCGCGTTCTCCTCCGTCAATGCGACCCGGACGCGCTCGACCGGGACGAATCCGCCGAGATCGAAGTCGATCCGCTGCGGATCGTCCGCGTGGCGACGCCCCGAGAGCCGGTGGACGACGAGCTCGGCGGATTCGCGCTCACCGAGCAGCTCGCCCGTCACGCGGACGAGCGGCGCCGGAAGCCGCGCTGTGCCCCAGCGCAGGACGACATAACGAGCGCGCACGGCGGGCAGCTCGACGCGATCCTGCAGGATCTGCTCGCCGGCATAGGTCAGACGGACGAGGGATCGGGGCGATCCGACGCTCGCGAAGCGGGTCAGGTCGTCGCTCGTCTCGACGGTCAGCGGGAGCACGTAGTCCCCCTCGGACGGGGCCAGCTCGAATCGAAGGGCCGTCAGGGGATGCGCGAGCTCCGCCGTATCGAGGACGTAGGCTCCGATCGAGCCGGATTCCGTCGGTAGGCCGTCGCCGGCCTGCCGTCGACTCCCGTCCACGGCGCTCGATCGGGAGCGGACCTCGACGACCGTCCCGCTGCCGTCGCGGACGACGTGGAGCGTCAGGTCTTCGAGGCCGGTCGGCGTCGCCGGCGACATGATCGGGAAGAAGCGCAGGTCGACGGGGCTCGGCTCGCGATCTCCGGGGGCATCGAGCGCGCGCAGGGCGTGGGGAACCAGCTGGCCCCGGGCGTCGAAGACGCGCAGATCGCCGAGATCGGGGCGCGTGACACCGCGGTAGACCTCGATGGGGATCAGGACCGTATGGACCGCTCTCGCTTCGCGCGGCGCGAGGTCGATGGCCTCGGCGAAGTCCTCGAGGCGAGGCTCGCGATCGCGCTCGGCCGGGTCGGTCGGGTCGGCGCTGGCGAAGGTCGACGCGCCGAGACCGACGAGGAGGGTAAGCAGGAGCGCGCGGCGGACCCCCGCTCGCATGCGCCGTCTGGATCGGAGCGTCGGAGATCCCGTGCTCAATTCGTCCTCTCCTCGGCCGATCCCGTCGGCGCCTCGGCCTTCGTCGCCCCCCCGTCGCCCGGCGGCCCCGAATCGTTCCGGTCCCCGCCCCGACTCGCCTCGTCCGTCTCCGCCTCGGCCGCGGCCGGCGGCGGAACGGGCGCGAGATAGCCGACCAGCAGGAGCAGGACGCCCACGACGAGGAAGGTCCCGATCTTCGCGAGGGTGCTGAGCCGCGCGAGATCGATCAGGAAGAGCTTGACGACGACGACCCCGAGGAGCGTCGCGCCGACGATCCAGGTCACGCGAAGCGCCCGGCGACTCGCGAAGACGGTCACGACCAGGCCGATCAAGCTCCAGGTGATCGAGATCGCGACCTGCAAGGAGACCGACCGCCAGAGCGAGTGCGCATCGAACGGAACGTCGCCCTGATGATGCACCGCGCGCACGAGCATCGCCGTCCACCAGACGAAGGCGAGCGCCGCCACGGCCCCGAATAGCACCGTCCGGATCGCCTTCGGAACGAACCCTCGCCCCGCCCGCGCGTCGTCGCGAAGCCACGCGAGCACGCAGGCGAAGCCCGCGAGCTGCGTCAGGTCGAGGGGATTCAGGATCGGGACGTGGGTCAGCGGATCGCTCGCGCCGGGGTCGAAGAAATTCGCGACGACCGTCGCAAAGAGCAGCCCGCAAGCGAGCATGCCGGCGCCGAGACCCAGATATCCCTCGCGCCAGGCCGCGATCGGCCAGCGCGCCTGGATCGATGGCGCGTTCGCCGCCGCAATGAACGCCGCGATCGACGCGAGGACGGCACCGATTCCCCAGCTGTCGCCGAGCCCGAGGACATCGACGGCCAGGCGGAGCGCCGCGAGCGCGACGAAGCCGGCCGAGCCCCAGAGCGCGATCGGATGCAGCCAACGGAGCAGCGGCGGTGCGATCGGGACGAAGCGGTGGAGCGTCCCCGCGACGGACGCGAGGAAGATCGGCCAGGCGAGCGCGCCACCGCGAGCGAAAAGGGGCACGTCTTCCTCCACGTCCCAGAGCAGGGCCATCGGGAGGAGCAGCAGCGTCGTCGCCGCCGCGGGATAGCGCACGAAGGGCCATGCGAGACGCGCGCCGAGGGCGTCGAGCGCGAGTGAGAGGCCGCCGAAGCAGGCGACGACGAGCGCCGACTGATGGGGCGGCGATGCGTGGTGGGTGATCTCCGCGAGGACGGCCGGGACGAAGAAGAGCAGCGCCCAGCCGATCAGCGACTGGAGCCAGAGACTCTCGTCTGCACCGACCGCGGCGCGATGGGCATGGGCGTGGCAGGCGATGAAGAGCGAGCCCGCGGCGAGGAAGGCGGCGGCCAGCATGCGCACGTTCAGGACCGCGAGCGCATCACCCGGATAGCCCTGCTGCGCGCTGAAGACGATCGCGAGGCCGGCCAGGATCTGGAGTCCGATGCCCGCGACGCGCGACAGGAGACGCGCCTGACGTACGCCCAGGAAGTAGAGCCCCGCGCCTTCGACCGCCCAGGTCGCGCCCGTCAGCCCCGAGTTGTCGAGGCCGTAGGGCACGGCGAGCGTGCCGAAGCCGATCCCGATCGCGAGGAACGACTCGATCATCGTCCGCAGGACGGTCGGCGCGCGGCGCTGCAGGAGGCGCGCGAGGCCGAGGTAGAGCGCCGCCAGCGCGAGGGTCGTCCAGGCCATCGCGAAGGGCCGGTCGCCGACGAGCGCGATCTGCAGACCGAGGAAGGCGAGCGGAGCCCCGAAGACGAGGCTGCCGTCGACCCAGCCGCGCAGGCTCGAGCGCAACGCGAAGACGACGGGGATCGCCACGTAGAGCAGGAAGAAGGCGATCAGGAAGGGCTCGGTCGTCGGAAAATGCTCGGGCGCGTAGCGCAGCACGCCCCAGGTCGTGCCGATGCCGAAGGTGAAGACGAAGCCGATCAGGTTGAGCGGGCGCCAGGCCCGGAAGAGCGCGATGCCGAAGATCGCGACGTTCAGCACGAGGTAGTAGGCGAAGAGCGCGACGTGGGAGCCCGTGCCCGTCGAGGCCAGGATCGGCGCGAGGAATCCGCCGATCTGCCCGATCACGACGAGCACGAGGGCGTTCTGGACCACGGCGAGCACGGCGCTGCTCGCCGCGATCACGGCCAGCAGCGCGAAGGCGAGCGACGCGGGCATCAGCGCGTACGTCCGGAACGAGAAGAAGACGACCAGACACATCGCGGCGATACCGCCGCCCTGGAGCGTCCGCGCGAAGCCCGGTCGCCGGTCGCGCAGCCGAAGCCCGACGCCGACCAGCACGAGCCCGATCAGCCCCGCCGACGCCATGCGCAGCTCGATCGGGAAGAGCGCGTGGTCGGCCGCGTACTTGAGCAGCAGCGTGACCCCGACCAGCAGGACGAGGATGCCGACCCGGACGACCGTATTGCCGCCGAAGAGGAGATCGCGCAGGAACCCGAAGGCGAGGACGAAGGGATCGTCGGCGAAGGTCCCCTGCTTCGGGACGGAGCTCGTCGCGGGCGCGCCCGCCGCGCGCGTCGGCGGCATGGGCGGCGAAGCCGCCGGCTCGGACAGGGGTTGCCCCTGCTGCAGAGGTCCGATCGTCGGAGCGGACTCGAACGGGGAATCGACCGACGAGGCCGCCGAAACAGGCGACGATTCCGGACTCGCCGGCGGCTCGGCGGGCAGACGATCCTCGGACGGGAAGCGGAGCAGCAGCTGTCGATGCGCCTCGCCGAGGCGCGCGAGCTCGCTGCGGAGAGATCCGACCTGTTCGGAGAGCGAAGCATGGGCACGGGCGAGGGCGTCTCGCGCCGCACGCTCGCGATCGAAGAGCCAGCCGAGCCCGGCGCCGAGGGCGGCCCCAGCGATCGACCCGTAGCCCGCGTCGAGCAGAATCATCCCCGCCACGAATCCGGCCACGGCCAGCCACGCGATCATCGGCGAACCCCGCGCCAGGCGGGGGAGTCCCGGCGGCCGGGAAACTAGCGCATCGCGCCGCCGAGCCGGGCGAGCCGGGAGGCGCGCGCCCGAAGGCCGGCGCGATCGTCGGTTCCGCGCCGGGGACTACGCCGAGCGCCGCGACCTCGCCGCCAGGATCGTCAGGCCCAGGCCGACGAGCAACGCCGTTCCCGGCTCCGGAACCTGCGTCAGGACCAGTCCGTCCCCGAACCGCGTGACGAACGCATTCTGCGCGGGCTCCGTCTGTCCCCCCGCGAGCACGACGACGTTGCCGAGCGTCGGGTTGGCGTTGGTTCCGATCGTGATCGTCGTGGCTCCGCCCGCGGAGCCGATCCGAAACACGATGCGGAATTGAGCATCCCCACCGTTCACGACACCGTCGAGGCCCGGATCGCGTGCACCGTTGCCCGATCGGCCCGTGGTCGCGATCGCCTGAACGAGTGGCACATAGTTTCCCACTCCGGGGAAGCTCTGGACATCGCTCGAACCCGCGATGAAGTTGCCCGTGACCGGGTCCGCCGGGAGGGACAGGGCGTTTTCCAGCCCCGCGCCGCACGAGGCCGTGGTGCAGAAATACGGTCCCGGGTTCATCTCCGCCGAGACGAAGGTCAGGATGCTGTTGTCCCAGCCCTGGATGCCGGCGCCGACGCCGAAGATCGTGGCGCCGGAGGGATTCGACATGCGGATGCCGATCGTGACCTCGTCGCCGGGGAACAGCGCATTCAGCGGGCGACCGCTCGAAACGGTCGCGCCGGTGAACGTGAAGGCGAGCGCGCTCGAGAGCGACGCCGAGAGGAAGATCATCGAACCGACGAGGATGGAAACGATGGCTCGCATGGGGGAGGTCCTTTCCGAGGGCCGCGTGCGGCCGGGTGGAGGATCTGCGGCGCTAGTCGGACCAACATAGGTCGGGACGGCTCGCGACGCCGCTCGGCGAGACCGCGAAGCTCGGGACCCCCGGGGCGGCTCTCGGGCCCTTCGAAACCGGGAGGCCGATGGGGGGACGCGGACGAAGCGCCTCGAACATCCCGCCCGATCGATGTTCGAGACGGGGCCCACCTCTATTTTCGAATCTTCCCGACCGAAACGAGGGCTCGAACGCGTGCCGACCGGAGTCCAACGGCTCGGATTGGGCCGCAGGCCCGGTCGAGCCTAGATTCCGACGCGATCGCGACGACAAGAGACGAAACCAGGAGGAGATCCGCCATGCAGTATCGAGCCACCCTGATCCCCGGCGACGGAATCGGCCCCGAGGTCGTCGACGCCGCCGTCCGGGTCGTCGACGCGGCGGGCGTCCGCATCGAGTGGGAGCGGGTCGAGGCCGGGGCGGACGTCTTCCTGAAGCACGGCACGGCGATGCCCGACGAGGCCCTCAACTCGATCCGCAAGACGCGCGTCGCCCTGAAGGGCCCGATCGGGACCCCGATCGGCGGCGGCTTCAAGAGCGCGAACGTGCTGATGCGCCAGGCGCTCGACCTCTACGCCTGCGTGCGCCCGATCCGGACGCTCGCGGGTCTTCCGTCGCGCTTCCAGAACGTCGACTTCATCATCGTCCGCGAGAACACGGAGGGCCTCTACTCCGGCCTCGAACACCGCGTCGCCCCCGGCGTCGTGGAGAGTCTCAAGGTCGTGACCGAGGTCGCGAGCCTGCGCATCGCGCGGTATGCGTTCGAGCTCGCCCGCGGCCAGGGCCGGGCGACGGTGACCGCGATCCACAAGGCGAACATCATGAAGCTCTCGGACGGGCTCTTTCTCGAGTGCGTCCGGCGCGTCGCCCGCGACTATCCCGAGATCGCGATGAAGGAGATGATCATCGACAACTGCGCGATGCAGCTCGTGACGAAGCCCGAGCAGTTCGACGTGCTCGTCATGGACAACCTCTACGGCGACATCCTCTCGGATCTCGGCGCGGGGCTCGTCGGCGGGCTCGGCATCGTGCCCGGCAGCAACATCGGCCTCGAGTGCGCCGTCTTCGAGGCGGTCCACGGCAGCGCGCCGGATCTCGCGGGCAAGAACAAGGCGAACCCGACGGCGGTGATCCGGTCGGCGGCGCAGCTCGTGGGCCACATCGGCGAGCGCAGCGCGGCGGAGCGGATCGAGAAGGCGGTCGCGGCGGCGCTCGCCGACCCGCGCAACCACACGGGCGATCTCGGCGGCAAGGCAACGACCAAGGATCTCACCGACGCCATCGTGCGTCATCTCGCCGACTAGCAGCCGGCTCGGTGGCCCGCCCGCTGCGCCCGGTCCTCGTGCTCGCCCTCGACGGCGCGAGCTTCGACGTGATCCGCCCGATGGCGGAGGCGGGCGAGCTGCCGAATCTCGGCGCCTGGATGAAGGAAGGCCGCTCGGCGCCGCTGCCGAGCACGGCCCCGCCCGTCACCTTCCCCGCCTGGTCCTCCTTCATGACGGGCCTCCCGCCCGGCGAGCACGGCATCTTCGACTTCACGCAGAAGGTCCCGGGCGACTATCGCCTGCGCTTCGTGAACGCGACCGATCGCGCCGGCCGCACGCTCTTCCGGCGCGTCGGCGACGCCGGCGGCGAGGTCCTCGTGCTGGGCCTGCCCGCGACCCATCCGCCCGAGCCCGTCCCCGGGCTGCTCGTCAGCGGCTTCGAAGCGCCGGTCGCGAGCGGCACCGATCCCCGCAGCGCCTCCGACCCCGAGCGCTACCGCCGCATCGCCGCGAAGGCGGGCCCCTGGATGCGCCCCGAGCTCGACGAGAGCGCCCGCGCCTCCGACTTCCACGAGCGCGCCGTCTCGACGCTGCTCGCCCGCATCGACCGCAAGCGCGACTTCGCCCTCGCCGCGATCGAGGAGCTGCGCGCCGACCGCGCGGGCCGCGTCCCCGACCTGATGGTCGTCGTCTTCTCCGAGAGCGACACCGCCGGCCACCACTACTTCCGCGACCATGATCCTCGCTCGCCGCGCCACGATCCTGCCGCGTCCCCCGAGCGCAAGGACGCGCTGCGCGCCGTCCACCGCCGCCTCGACCAGGCCTGCGGCGCGCTGCGCGCGGCGGTCGGTCCCGACGTGCGCTGCGTCGTCTTGTCGGACCACGGCATGGGGACCGCCTCCGACAAGATCGTCCATCTCAATCGCTTCCTCGCCGAGCAGGGCCTGCTCGTCCGCAGCCGGCCGCTGTACGGCGCGTTCTCGGAGCTCGGCCGACGCGGCGGCCTCGGCGGACTCGCCGGGCCCGGTCGGCGCGGCGGTCTCGACCGTCTCGCCGAGCTCGCGAGCGCCGACGGTCTCGCCCGCGCCGCGCGCGATTTCGCCCTCGCGTGGCTGCCGCCGCGCGCTGACCCAGCTGTTATTCCGGCGCGCGCGCGGCGCGGCGGCGCTGGTCGAGAGTCGCGCCCGCTTCGGCGGCTTCGACTGGCGCCGGACCCTCGCCTTCAGCGAGGAAGCCAATACCCAGCCCGGCGTCTGGATCAATCTCGAAGGCCGCGAGGCCGCGGGCTGCGTCGCGCCGGCCGACTACGAGGCGACCCGCGATCGCGTGATCGCAGCGCTCCTCGCCTGGAAGCTCCCGAACGGCGAGCCCGTCGTCGCCCGGGCCCTGCGCCGCGAGGCCGTCTACACGGGCCCCTTCGTCGATCGCGCCCCGGACATCGTGCTCGAGCTCGCCCTCGACGCAGGCCACGGCCTCTCCCTCGTCCCGACGCCCTGGTCCGAAGGCGGGCGCGACGGCGAAGGCATCCCGAGCGTGCGCACCCTCGCCCCCGACGCCTTCGCCGGCGGCCGCGGCCGCGGCATGAACGGGACCCACCGCGGCGAGGGCATCTTCATCGACTGCGCCCCGGACTGTGCCCCGGACCCGAACGCGCCCGGTCTGCCCCCGCGTCTCGCCGCCGTCGCCCCTTGGCTCGCGCAGGCGATGGGCCTAGCCTGGGCCGCCGACGGCGACCCTCGGTCGGGGAGCCCGGATGGCTCGGGGACGGACACGCGCGGGCGTGTCGCCTACGACGAGGACGAGGAAGCGATGGTCGCCGAGCGGCTCCGGGCGCTGGGATATCTCGAATGAAGCGGCCCGTCCTCTCGCTCGTCTTTCCGGCCTGGAACGAGGCCGAGAACCTGCCGGCCCTGCTCGCGAGCGCGCTCTCGATCGGGGCCGGGCTCGGGGTCGCGTTCGAGATCGTGATCGTCGACGACGGCTCGGCCGATGCGAGTCGCGCGGTGATCGAGGCCTGGTGTCGGCGGGACGCGCGGGTGCGTGCGGTGCACCATGCGCAGAACCAGGGCTATGGCGCCGCCCTGCGCGCCGGGCTCAAGACGGCCCGCGGCGAGTTCGTCTTCTTCAGCGACGCCGATCTCCAGTTCGATCTCGCGGAGATCCGCCGGCTGCTCGACCACACCGACGAGTACGAGATCGTGGCCGGCTACCGCGCGCCGCGGCGCGATCCGTGGCTGCGGCGGGTGATCGCCCGGGCTGGGGCATGCTCGTGCGCGGGCTCTTCGATCTGCCGGTTCGGGACATCGACTGCGCCTTCAAGGTCTTTCATCGCTCGGTGCTCGAGGCGATCCCGATCCAGTCGGTCGGCGCCTTCGTGAACACCGAGATCCTGGTCCGCGCCCGGGCCGCGGGCTTCCGGATCAAGCAGGTCCCGGTCAGCCACCGGCGGCGGCGCTCGGGGCGCCAGAGCGGGGCGCATCCGCGGGTGATTGCCCGGGCGCTCTTCGAGCTCGTGAAGCTCCAGGCGACCCTCGGCGCGGCGCGGCCTGCGGCGATCGCCGCTCCGACGATGCGCCTGCGCACGACCCGGCTCTCGAAGCCCGCCCTCGCGCGCACCCGCGCTCGCAACCGCGGGTGCAGTCGCGCCCGAACGCGAGCTGGCACGCGAGCCGGCCGGACGGCCCGGCCGCGGATTTTCGGCGGTCTCGCCCCTCGCAGCCCGCGCCGACCGACCGGCCGCGGCGACCCGCTCGCGGCCGCGCCGCGAGGCCGGCTCGCGGTCCTGACCGCGGGATGCGGCTCCTGCTGGTGGGCGCCTTTCCGTTCCCCCACGCGCAGGGCTCGCAGGTCTATTTCCAGGAGCAGGCCCTCGCCCTGCACGCAGCCGGCGCCGAAGTCCACCTGCTGACCTACGGACCGGGCCGATCTGCCGCCGCTCGCTCCCCGCACATCGCCGACCGACTCGCCGACCCCGTCGCCGGCCTCGCGCAGACGACGCTCCCGACCTGGGCGATCCCCCGGACCCGACGCTCGGGACCGAATCTCGGCAAGCCCGTCGCGGATCTCGCCCTCACCTTCGCGCTGCGGCGGCTGCTCGGCTCGCCGGCTCCCGCGCCGAACGCGCCCTTCGCGCGGTCGGGATCCTCGCGGGGGGCTGCACCGGAGATCGCGTCACGATCCGCGTCCGCCGCTGCGTCAATCGGCGCGTCAAACGCGCGGCACGCCCCGGCCGAGCGCGCGTCAAGAAGCGCGTCATCGGGGAGCCCGCCCCGCGCTCCCGGCGGCTTCGACGCGATCCTCGCCCACCACGTCGAGGCGGCCCTGGCGGCGCTCCATGGTCTGCCGCAATCGCGGCCGCCGGTCGTCTACTGCGCCCACACGCTCCTCGAGCAGGAGCTTCCCCTTTATTTCGGTGCCCAGGCCGATCTGGACGGATCCGAACGAAGCGCGACCGGGCGGGCGTTCGCGCGGCTCGGCGGCGCGGTCGACCGCTGGATCGCGCGTCGAGCGGAGGGCATCATCGCTCTGACGCAAGCCTCCGAGCGCGTCATGCATGCGTCGAGCCGGGCGCCGGGCCGTCGGATCGGGCCCCCGGTCACGGACCCGGGCCGGAGCGCGGAGCGCCGCGATGACGCACGGCTGCTGGCGGAAAAGGGACTCGCCGCCCGCGGCTTCTTCCTCTACTGCGGCAACCTCGATCCCTACCAGGACCTGCCGCTGCTCGAGCAGGTCGCGCGGCGGCGCGCGATGGCCGGAGACCAGGCGCTCCCCTCGGCCCACGCGGCCCGCCGGGCGCAGGATCCTGCGCCGCTTCCCCTCGTCGTCGCGACCCATGCCCTCGACGAGACGGGGAGCCGGTTCGAGCTCGGGGCCGCCCGCGGCGCAGGGGACGCGGGCGCTCGTCCGACAGCTCGCGCAGGCGGGTGTACGGATCGTGTCGATCGGCTCCGCCGCCGAGGCCCGGGCGCTCTTCGCCGGCGCGCGGGCCACGATCGTGCCGCGGCGCGCGCTCGGCGGCTTCCCGATCAAGCTCGTGAACAGCCTCGCCGCGGGCACGCCGGCCGTCGTCTTCCACGGCGATGAGTGGGGCCTCGTCGACGGCCACGAAGGCCTCGTCGCCGATCCCGAGGATCCGGTCGCGTCCCTGGCCACCGCGCTCCGGCGCCTCGAGCTCGATCCGGCTCTCGCCGAGCGTCTCGGCCACGGGGCCCGGGCGCGCTACGACGTCGAGCATCGCCCGGCCCTCGTCGCCGCAGCGACCCTCGAGCTGATCCGGGCGGTCGTCGAGTCAAGCGGCCGGTCGGTGCCGGCAGGCGTGCGCGGCTGAGCGCGCGGGAGTGAACGGACGGACGGCGTGCGGGACGGGATCGGGCCTCGCGTCCGGGTGTGCCGTTGCCGATCGGGCTCCTACACTGCGGCGCGCCCGGGCCCCCTCGATGGGGTTCCGGGCTTTCGGCGTTGGTCGGCGGACGCATGCGATCGCCGGGGGCAAGAGGTTCGCGACGAGCGATGGGCGAAGGGGAGAGCGAGAAGAGCGACGCGCGATCGCGCCGGCCGCTGCGGCGGGGCGACACGCCCTTCGACCGCGCGCTGCGCGAGGCCCGGGAGGCCGGCCCCCTGCTCCGGATCACCGGCCTGCGCGGCGCCGCCGGCCGCGTCGCCGCGAGCCACCTGATCCGCGCCCACGGCGATCGCCCCGTCCTCTACGTCACCGCCGACTCCCGCGCCGCCGACGCCGCGCGCGAAGCGCTCCAGGGATTGCTCGGCGAGCGCGACGGCGAATCGCGCCTGCGCGCCTTCCCGCGCCACGACACCCTGCCCTTCGACCGCTTCTCGCCCCAGCCCTTCGTCGTGGCCCAGCGCATGGAGGTGCTCCATCGCCTCGACGGTCCCGACGAGCGCCCGCCGATCGTCGTCGCGCCCGCGTCGGCGCTCGCGCTGCGGGTGCCGGCGCGGGCGCTCGTGCGCAGCACGACGGTGCGCATCGCGATCGGCGAGTCCCTCGATCGCGACGCGCTCGTCGGGCGACTCGTCGCGATCGGCTACCAGCGCATGGCGCTCGTCGAGGAGGCCGGCGAGGTCGCGGTCCGTGGCGACATCGTCGACGTCTTCCCGCCGCATCTCGACAAGCCTTTGCGCATCGAGCTCTGGGGCGATCAGGTCGACTCGATCCGCAGCTTCGATCCCGCGAGCCAGCGCTCCCAGGCGAAATGCGCGCTCGCGCTGCTGCCTCCGCCGCGGGAGCTGCTCTTCGACCGCGACGCGATCGTCGAACGCTCGCCCGCGCTGCGCGCCGTCGCCCAGGCGCAGGGCATCGCCGCCTCCGAGGTCGACGCGCTGGTCGACTCGCTCTTGCGTGGCGCCGTGCCCCCCGGCGCCGAGTCCCTCGCGCCGCTGATCCAGCCCGAGCTCGAGACGTTATTCGAGCATCTGCCGGCCGACACGCTCGTCCTGATCGAGGAGCCCGAGCAGGCGATGGCGCGCGTCGAGCGGCTCCACGAAGAGATCCTCGCGAACCACGCGGCGGCGAAGGGCGAGCGGATCACGGTGCCCGTCGAGAGCCTGCTGCTCTCGCCGGCACAGATCGCCGAAGCGCTCGCAGCGCAGGGGGCGATCCGGCTCGAGCGGCTCGACGTGCTGGAGTCGACGGGCGAGTCCGGGGACGAATCGTCGGATGAGTCGGCACGGAAATCGACGACGCGCAACTCGACCAGCAAGGCGGCCATCGACTCGGCGGCCGACGCGGCCGGCGCGGGTTCCGGCGGGCGCCACCACGCGACGACCGAGACCCAGGAGGCGCTGCGCCGGGCGCTCGTCGCGACGCGCAGCCACGAGCGGGCGCTCGCGCCGCTGACGGAGCGGATCGCGGGCTGGCTCGGGGAGGGCTATCGCGTCGTCGTCGCCTGCAGCTCGCTCTCGAGCGCCGAGCGCCTGAAGACGCTGCTCGCCGACTATCAGCAGGAGGCGCAGGTCGCGACGGATCCGCGGCCCGTCTGGCACTGGTCGCTCCCCGGCCGCCTCGAGCTGCGCGTCGTCGACGTCGGCGGCGAAGGCTTCGTCTGGCCGGCGCAGGCGCTCGCCGTCGTCTGCGACGAGGAGATCTTCGGCGTCCGCGAGCGGCGCCGGACCCGCGCGGGCTGGCGCGACGGCCAGAAGCTCGACGGCATCGCCCAGCTCGCCCCCGGCGACTTCCTCGTCCACGTCGACCACGGCATCGGCATCTACCGCGGCCTCAAGGAGCTCCGCGCCGGCGGCATCGCGAGCGAGCTGCTCGCGATCGAATACCTCGGCGGCGACAAGCTCTTCCTCCCCGTCGATCGTCTCGCGAGCGTCCAGCGCTACGGCGCCTCCGACGGCGTCCAGCCGCGCATCGACAAGCTCGGCGGCGAGACCTGGCAGAAGACGAAGGGCCGGGTCAAGGCGTCGCTGCGCGACATGGCCGGCGAGCTGCTCTCGCTCCACGCGGCGCGCGAGCTCGCGCCGGGCTTCTCGTTCGCCGGCCGCGACGCGGCGCTCGAGGAGTTCGAGGCGGCCTTTCCGTACGAAGAGACGCCCGACCAGATGGCCGCGATCGACGACGTGCTCGGCGACATGCAGGAAGCGAAGCCGATGGATCGCCTCGTCTGCGGCGACGTCGGCTACGGCAAGACGGAGGTCGCGATCCGGGCGGCGTTTCGCGCCGCGCAGGACGGCAAGCAGGTCGTCGTGCTGACGCCGACGACGGTGTTGTGCCAGCAGCATTTCGAGAACTTCCAGAAGCGCTTCGCGAACCACCCGATCCGCGTCGACATGCTCTCGCGCTTCTGCTCGCCGAAGGAATCGAAGGCGACCCTCGAGGGCCTCGCGACGGGCCAGGTCGACGTCGTCGTCGCGACCCATCGCATCCTGCAGAAGAACATCGCGTTCAAGGACCTGGGACTGCTCGTCGTCGACGAGGAGCAGCGCTTCGGTGTCGCCCACAAGGAGCGCATCAAGAAGCTGAAGAAGACGGTCGACGTCCTGACCCTGACCGCGACGCCGATCCCGCGCACGCTCCAGATGGCCTTCACCGGCATCCGCGACCTGTCCGTCATCGAGACGCCCCCCGTCGACCGCCTCGCGATCCGGACCCAGGTCTGCCGCTTCGACGAGGGCCTGATCCGCGAGGCGATCCTGCGCGAGCTCTCCCGGGGCGGGCAGGTCTTCTTCCTCCACAACCGGGTTCGCTCGATCGACGCGATGCGGGAGCAGCTGGCGAGGGCAGTGCCCGAGGCGCGCATCATGGTGGCCCATGGCCAGATGAAGGAGCGGCAGCTCGAGGACCGCATCCACGCCTTCCTGCGGCGCGAGGCCGACATCCTGCTCTGCACGACGATCATCGAGAGCGGCATCGACATGCCCAACGTCAACACGATCCTGGTCCACCGCGCCGACGCGATGGGCCTCGCCCAGCTCTACCAGCTGCGCGGCCGCGTCGGCCGCAGTGCCCGGCGCGCCTACGCCTATCTGCTCGTCCCGACCCAGGTCGGCTCGCTGTCGCCCGACGCGCAGAAACGCCTCGAGGCGATCCAGGATCTCTCGGAGCTCGGGGCCGGCTTTCGCCTCGCGAACCTCGATCTCGAGATCCGCGGCGCGGGCGACCTGCTCGGCTCGGAGCAGTCGGGCAACCTGCGCTCGGTCGGCTACGAGACCTACATGGAGATGCTCGAGCAGACGATCGACGAGCTGCGCGGGCAGGCCCACGAGGATTGGATCGACCCGGAGATCAAGCTGCCGGTCGTGGGGCGACTTCCCGACGACTACGTCGCCGACGTCTCCCAGCGGCTCGTCCTCTACAAGCGCCTATCGAGCGCCCGGGACGAGAACGAGGTCGCGCAGATCCGGGACGAGCTGATGGATCGCTATGGGCGGCTCCCGGCGGACGCCGAGAACCTGCTCGAGGTCATCCGGCTGAAGATCCTGGCGCGGCGGATCGGGATCGTGCGGATCGAGGTCTCCCGCGGCGAGCTCGTGCTCCACGTCGCCCCGAAGAGCCAGATCGATCCCGATCGCCTCGTTCGCCTACTGACCCAGGCGCGCTCGGGCATCCGTGTCACCCCGGAGCAGCGCCTCGTCACCCGCGCCCCCGGTCCGGAGGGCGGCCCGGCGGCTCTCTTCGCCGCGACGAAGACCCTGCTCAAGAAGCTGGCCGGATGAAGCCGGCCGGTGGCTGAGCGCGCGCCTCGCAAAGCTGGCCGGATCGGGTCGGGAGCGGGCTAAGCTCGCGCGCCATGGCGACGTCTTGGGGGGAGCGGGCCGAGCCCGTGTTTCGGGCCTGGGGGCGATTCATCGTCGCCCATCCGCGCACCGTCCTGCTGGCCTCGCTCGCCTGCGCCCTGCTCGCCATCGCAGGGGTTGCGCGGCTGCGGGTCGACGTGACCTTCGAGTCCTTCCTCGAGGACGACGACCCGGTCCTGCTGACCTACGAGCGCTTCGCCGACACCTTCGGCCGCGACGAACGCATCGTCGTGTCGGCCGAGCCGGGCTCGGCGCTCGGCCCCGACGGCGTCTTCGAGCGCCGCTTCCTCGAGAAGCTGCGCGCGCTCCACGAGGCCCTCGAAGCGCGCGTCCCCCACCTCGAAGAGATCACGAGCCTCGTCAACGCCCGCGACATCCGCGCCGAGGGCGACACCCTGCTGGTCGAAGAGTTCCTCGACCCCTGGCCCGGGGACGACGCGGCGATCGCCCGCCTGCGCGCGCGCGCCTTCGACAACCCGCTCTTCCAGGGCAGCCTGATCTCGAGGCACGGCGAAGCGACGGCGATCACCCTCGAGCTGCAGCTCTACTCGACGGCCGGCGCCGGGCAACGCGCAGAGGACGAGCTCGCGGGCTTCGACGACGAGAGCGACGGCGAGCCGCGTGCGACGAAGCCCGCGCCCGTGCTGCTCTCGGGCGAAGAGACGGCCGAGGCCGTCGCCGCGATCGACGTCATCCTCGCCGAGTTCGCGAGCCCCGAGTTCGTGCTCCATTCGGCGGGCATGCCGCTCATCCTGCAGGTCCTCGCCGAGGTGATGGCCCGGGACATGCCGCGCTTCCTCGGTCTGGCCCTCGTGTCGATCGGCGTGCTGCTGCTCTTCATGTTCCGGCGCGTCGTGGCGGCCCTCGCGCCCCTCGCCGTCGTCGGGCTGACCGTCGGTGCGACCTTCGGCCTGATGGGCTGGTCGGGCACGCCGATCCAGATCCCGACCCAGATCCTGCCCTCGCTCCTGCTCGCCGCCTGCGTCGGCGACTCCATCCACGTCCTCGCGATCTTCTACCAGCGTCGATATGCGGGCGACGGCGAGGCCGATGCGCTCGTCCACGCCCTCGGCCATTCGGGCTTTCCCGTCGTGCTCACGAGCCTGACGACCGCCGTCGGCCTCTCGTCGTTCATGACCTCGGATCTCGCCCCGGTCTCGGCGATCGGCGTCTTCGCCCCGATCGGTGTCCTGATCGCGCTCTTCCTGACCCTGACGCTGCTGCCCGCGATCATCGTGCTCGTTCCGATGGGCGAGGCGAAATCGCGCGACGCGGCCGGCCAGGAGACGGGGTCGGATCGGGTGCTGGCGACGCTCGGGCGCTTCGCGCTGAGCCGGCCGCTGCCGATCGTGTTGTTCGCGGGGGCGTTGGCCGCCGTCGCGCTCGTGGGCGCGCTGCGTCTGCGGCTCTCCCACGATCCGATGACCTGGTTCCCGGACGGGACGCCGATCAAGGAGGGGACGCGGCACATCGACGCGGTGCTCGGCGGTTCGGTCTCCTTCGAGGTCCAGCTCGAGCGGTCGGACGAGGGCAGCGCGCGCGATCCCGAGGCGCTGCAGCGACTCGCGGCGCTCGGCCACGATCTCGAGACGACGCGCCGCGACGGCTACCGCGCCGGCCAGACGGTGTCCCTCGCGGATCTCGTCAAGGAGATCCATCGCGCGCTCCACGAGGACCGCGACGAAGCCTACGTCGTTCCCGACGATCCCGACGCCGTCGCCCAGGAGATGCTGCTCTTCGAGAGCGCGGGCAGCGACGACCTCGAGGACGTCGTCGACGGCGACGCGCGGACGCTCCGCATGTCGGTCCGGATGCCGTGGCGGGACTCGGTCCACTACCGCGTCTTCTTCGATCTCGCGGAGCGCGATTCGCTCGCGGCCCTCGCCGGGCTCGGCGAGACGACGGTGACCGGCGTGTATGCCGTGCTCGTACGCTCGATCGCGGCGGTCGTCTCGAGCGTGGCGAGCTCCTATCTCTATTCTTTCGGCGGGATCGGGCTGATGATGATCCTGCTGCTCGGGAGCGTGCGCTGGGGTCTGCTCGCGATGATCCCGAACGTCTTCCCGATCCTGCTGACCCTCGGCGTGATGGGTTATGCGGGCCTGCCCCTCGACTCGTTCACGCTGATGATCGGGGCCATCGCCCTCGGCATCTGCGACGACGACACGATCCACGCCTGGCACCACATCCGCACGCTCCACCGCCAGGGCATCCCCCTCGACACCGCCGTCGCCGAGACCCTCGCGACGACCGGCCGCGCCGCCCTCTTCACCTCGATCCTGCTCGCGGCGGGATTCATCGGGTTCACGCTCTCGTCGATGGGGAACCTCGTGAACTTCGGCCTGCTCACGACCTTCACGATCGGGACGGCGCTCGTGTCGGAGATCTTTCTCGGGCCGGCGCTGTTGTCGATCGCGGAGAAGGTCGGGGCGCTTCGGGATCGGCGGGCGGGGGCGGGGGAGAGCTCGGAACCCGCCCGCCGATGAGAACCGACCATGGGGAGATGGGCCGATCGGCATTTTCGGAGCCAGCGGTGAACCCGCCGATTGGTCCCCTGCGCAGCACCGCGCGTCCCACGGATTGCCGGAAAATGCGAACGAGCCCTTTGAGCGCGACTGGGCTTGGTCCTCGCCCGTGGCTCCAGTAGTCTTACTTGCCGAGGTAATACCATGAAGATCACCACCAAGGGACAGGTGACCATCCCGATCGAGATCCGCGAGAAGCTGGGGCTGCTGCCCGACACGGAAGTGGAGTTCGAGATCGTTGGGACAGCCGTGCGGATGCGAAAGGTCCGAAAAGCCGGCCGTGCGGGGCGTCGCGGAAAGTCGATCGTCGAGCGGCTCCGTGGCCGTGGATCGGTGCGGATGACGACGGATGAGATCCTGGCGCTGACCCGAGGCGACGGGTGACCGTCCTCGTCGACAGCAACGTCTTGCTCGATGTGATGACCGAGGATCCGGAGTGGTCCGCGTGGTCCGCGGAGTCGCTCGCGCGTTGCGCCGAGGAGTCCGCGCTCGCAATCAACCCGCTCATCTACGCCGAGGTGTCGATCCGGTTCGACCGGATCGAAGATCTCGAGGACGTTCTTTCGGAGGGGAGCTTTCTCCGACTTCCCCTGCCCTGGGAGGCGGGCTTTCTCGCCGGGAAGGCCTTCGTCCGTTATCGGCGACGGCGCGGTGCGCGACAGTCGCCGCTCCCCGACTTCTACATCGGCGCCCACGCGGCGGTCGCCGGCTTGACGCTACTCACACGCGATGCCACGCGCTACCGCAGCTACTTTCCTGCGCTCGAGATCATCGCGCCTTAGTCCGGCCGACACCGTCACGATGGGTCGGGAGAGATGTTTCGAGTGATCGGGGGAGCCCTTTGCGCCCGGCTGAGTCATCGCGTCCCCGGCGCATCGCCCATCGCGAACGACTCGCCGCCATCGTCTGTTCGTCCCGCAGCACCCGCTTTCTCGACGCGCTGGACAAGATCTTCACGAAAGAACCACGCCCGCGGAGGGTCGACGAGCAGGCACCCGAACCGGCGTCTGGACCAACGGTTCCGTCCCCACCCGCCCCGGATCCTCGAGCCTCCAGAGCTGCATCCCCGTCTCCACTGCGAAATCCGCTCGGCGCGGGCTCGCCCGACGCACGAATTCGAGCGAATCGAGTGATCTCCTCGAGGAGAAGGATTAGCCTCGTCAGGGCGTCCGATCTTCGGGGCGGGATGACGCATCGTCGACCGCGCCGAACCCACGTCCACGACGAGGAGCTCGCGACATGTCCAGCATTTCCATCGGACCGGAGACCGGAGTCATCGTCACCGGCGGCGCTTCCGGAATCGGCAAGGCGACCGTCTTCGCGCTGGCCGAAGCCGGCCGACCGGTCGCAGCGTGGGATCTCAACGCGGCGGGCGCAGCGGCCGCCGCGAAGGAGGCCAGCGAGCGGTTCGGCGTCGCCGCCATCGGGATCGGCATCGACGTCGCCGACACAGCTGCCTTCGCGACGGCCATCGCAGAGAGCCGCGCCACGATGGGCAGCATCGGCGGCCTGGTTCACGGCGCCGGGATCACGGGTCCCGGCAGCGTCGAGGACGTCACCGAGGAAATCTGGGACCGCACGCTCGGCATCCATCTCCGCGCCGGAGCCATGCTGATCCGCGACCTCGTTCCCGATCTCACGCGCAACGCCGAGTCCGCGGTCGTCGTCATCTCCTCGATCGAAGGCATCGTGGCCCACGCGGCCATCGTGTCCTACTGCTCCGCCAAGGCGGGCTTGCTGGGACTCGCCCGTTCGAGCGCGGCGCATCTCGGAAGCCGCGGCGTACGGGTCAATGCGATCTGCCCCGGCTTCATCGAGACGCCCATGTTCGCAGCCGCCGTCGCGAATGCCGACGTCCTAAGCGCCTATCTCGATCGGATTCCCCTGAAGCGGTTGGGCCGGCCCGACGACATCGCCCGCACCGCGCGATTCCTGCTCTCCAGCGATGCGGCGTACATCACCGCCGCCGAGATCGTCGTCGACGGCGGGGTCACGCGGACGACCTTCTAGGAGTTCGGAGCGCTCGGCCTCGATAGACTCAGCCCCGAACCTGCGCGGCCAGTGCCGGATGCCCCCGCACCAGCGTCTCGACCAGCTTGTCCGCCGCCGTCCGCCCCGGATCCTCGAGCCACCAGAGCAGCATCCCCGTCTCCATCGCGAGATAGGCCCGCGCCGCGAGCGCCGGGTCGAGCGCCGGCTCGATCACCCCCGCCCGCTGCCAGGCCGCCAGCGCCGAAGCGATCCCGCGCGTCGACTCCGAGACGACCGGCCCGGCATGGGCCGGCGCCGTCCGCTCGCGCCCGAAGCAGACGCGGTAGGCCTCGGGATGCTCGGCCGCAAAGGCCACCGCCGCCTCGACCGAGGCGCGGACCTGCTCCTCGAGCCCGGATTCGGACCCGACCGCCGCGACCGCGGCCTGGCGCGCCGCCCGTAGCCCGTCGAGGGTCCGCAGCTGGAGCGCCCGGAGCAGCGCGTACTTGTTCGCAAAGTGGAGATAGAAGGTCCCGATGCCCAGGCCCGCGGCCCGGGCGATCGCGTTGCTGTTGACCCGTTCGCAGCCCTGCCGCGCGAACAGGGCGAGCCCGGCGGCGAGCAATCGGGTCGGAGCGTCCTCGAGTCGGGGGCGGGGCATGGCCTGAAGCTATTTGATTGATCCATCCGTTTCCAGTGATCGATGCTTCATGGATCCGAGAGTCGGCCTGGTCGACTTGGATCCGATCGAGGGATGCCGACGACGACCTACTCATTCCTGATTGATCAATCAAATAGACTTGACCCGCGGAATTCTGCAAAGCCGATGCACACGTTCTGCCGAAGGTGGAGCGAAGTCGGTCCGTCCGACCGGCTCATCGGACTGGCACGTCCGACCGGACCGGCCGGCCGGCCTGTCCGGCCAATCCGTCCGGCAGGAGACCCCGTTCCGGGAGAGCGCTCCATGGCGAAGACCGTCGGCATCATCCAGGCCCGCATGGGCTCCGAGCGCCTCCCGGGCAAGATCCTCGCGCCCCTCGGCGGGCGGCCCCTGCTGGCGCTGCTCGCGACCCGGATCGCCCGGGCCCGGGTCGACGCGTGGTGGCTCGCGACGTCGAGCGATCCGGCGGACGACGTGACCGAGGCCTGGGGCTTCGAGCTCGGGCTCCGGGTCTACCGGGGCCATGCGACCGACGTCCTCTCCCGCTTCCTCGACGTCGCCGACGAGACCGGCGCCGACTGGCTCGTGCGGGTCACCGCCGACAATCCCTTCCTCGACGCCCCCGCCATCGACGTCCTCGTCGCCGCGCGCGACGAGCTCGAGGCCTCGAAAGAAGAAGACGCGAAGTCGATCGAGCTGATCCGCGCCCGCGGTGGTCGCCCCGTCGGCTACGGCGTCGAGCTGGTCCGCGCCGACGCCCTGCGCCGTGCGGCCGCCGCGATCCCCGCGAACCAGTTCCATCACCGCGTCCACGTCACGAGCTTCCTCTCGGCCAACGGCCGCTGCGAGTCCGTCGCGCTGCCGACGAGCTGGCCCGAGCGCCCGAGCTGGCGCTGGACGGTCGACACCTACGAAGACCTCGCGATGGCGCGCAGCGCGTTCCGGCTCTTCGCGAGCGAGGTCGCCACGATCGACTACCCGGCGATGGTCGGCCTGCTCGACGGCGTGCCCGAGATCCCGGCGATGAACGCCCACGTCGTCCAGAAGAAGCTGGAGGAAGGATGAACGCGAAGCTGCTCGCGCGCGATGCGATGGCGGGTTGGGGAATCGGCGTCAGCGGCGGCGGGAGCCATCTGGGGCGCGCGATCGCGCTCGGGCTCGCGTCGCTCGGCGCGACGGTCGTCGTCTTCGGACGACGCCGGGAGCCGCTCGAGGAGACGGCCGCGCTCGCCGCCGACCTCTCGGGCACGATCGTCCCCGAGCCCGCCGACCAGCATCTCGACGCCGATCTCGCCCGCGTCCTCGACCGGATCGAGAAGGAGGCGGGACGCGTCCACGGCTGGGTCAACAACGCCGTCGGTGGGCGGCGAACGCTGCTTCGCTCGCTCGAGCGTTCGGCGGTCGAGGAGACCGTCGAGAGCACCCTCTCGGACCTGATCCTCGCGACCGAGGCCGCCGCGGCGCGCATGATCGACGCGGGCCAGGGCGGCGCGATCGTGAACGTCGCCTCGATGTACGGCCTCGTCTCCCCGAATCCCGAGACCTACAAGAACCATCCGCAATTCCACAATCCGCCGGCCTATGGCGCGGCGAAGGCCGGCGTGATCGAGTTCACGCGTTATGCGGCGTGTCATTATGCGCCGGACGGCATCCGCGTGAACTGCGTCAGCCCGGGCCCGTTTCCTTCGCAGGTCGTCCAGCGCGAGGCGGGCTTCGTCGCGGAGCTCGCCCGGCGCGTGCCGCTGGGCCGCGTCGGCGACGCCGCCGAGCTGGCCGGCCCCGTCGCCTTTCTGCTCTCACCGCTTTCGAGCTTCGTCACGGGGCACGACCTCGTCGTCGATGGAGGTTGGACCACGTGGTAGACCGGACTCTTTCGACCTGGCAGGGCACGCGCACCCGCGATCCGCGGCGACTGACGCTCGGCAGCGCCCAATGGGGCATGGCCTACGGCATCGCGAACCGGACCGGTCCGCCGAATCTCGGCGAGCTCGACCGCATGCTCACCCTCGCCCGCGAGGCCGGCATCCGTTCGATCGACACCGCCCGCGCCTACGGCGAGAGCGAGGCCCGCGTCGGCCGCGCGCTCGCCGGCCACGACGACTGGCGCGTCGTCACGAAGCTCGCCCCCGACGTCGAAGCCCCGGGCCTCGAGCTCGGCGAGAGCCTCGACCGCGTCGCCGCGAGCCTCGCGAAGAGCCGTGAAGCCCTGGGCCTCGAGCGGCTCCCCGTCCTGCTGCTCCACCGCCAGGCCCATCGCCACGCCTTCGGCGGCAAGCTCTGGCGCACGCTCATGGCCGAGCGCGAGGCCGGCCGCATCGGTCAGCTCGGTGTCTCGGCGGCGAATCCCGAAGAGGCCTGGGCCGCCCTCGACGACCCGGAGATCGAGTGCCTGCAGGTCGCGACCTCGCTCCTCGACCTGCGCCTCTACCGCCAGGGCTTCTTCCCTCGTGCCCGGGAAGCCGGTCGCACCGTCTACGTCCGCAGCATCTATCTCCAGGGTGTGGCCCATCTCGGCCCGGCCCGGGTTCCCGGCTTCCTCTCGCCGCTGGCCGCCCCGATGCGCGCGATCGAGACCTTCGCGAAAGAGCTCGGCGTCCGACCGCGGGCGGTCTACCTGGCCTTCGTACGGGAGCTGCCGGGCGTCCATCCGGTCCTCGGCTGTGAGACGGTGGCCCAGCTCGGGGAGCTCCTGCGTGACTGGGAGGACGAGTCGATCGACGGGGCCCAGCTGAGCGGCCTGATCGACCGCCTGCCGACCGCCGAGGCGCCGCTCGTCGATCCCTCCCTCTGGCCGCGCCGGGAAGCGAGCGGCCCCGAAACCCCGCGCGCGACCTTCCGACCCTGGCCGGGGCTCGCTCCCTCCTGAGCGGGCGCGGCGCGACCGCGGCCAGGCGAGGCTAGACTGGGCCGCGGAGTCGAGACCCCGGATCGGGATCCGCTCCGGAGGTCCCCCCGTCATGCGGCAACGTCTGCCGATCCTCGTTCGCCCGCGACTGCGAAAATCGACCCGTTCCGGCCCGACCGGGCTTCGGGACGGAGGCGCCGCCCTCGCCCTTTTCGCCTTTCTCGCCCTGCCCGGCGCCGTCGGCCCGCTCGCGGCGCGCCCGGCCGCGGCGACCGAGAAGCTCGTCGAGGGCATCGCGGCGCAGGTCGGCAACGACATCGTGCTCGTCTCCGAGGTGATGGAGATGTCGGCGCCGGTCGAGGAGCGGATGCGGAAGGCCGGGGCCCCGGAGGCCGAGGTCCAGCGCGTCCGCGCCGACGCCCTCGAGCGCCTCATCGAGGGAAAGCTCCTGACCTCCGTCGTCGAACGCCTCGAGCTCACCGCCGAGCGCGAAGAGATCGACCAGGCGATCGCCGCCATCGCCGAGGACAACGGCCTGACCCCCGAGGAGCTCTACAAGAGCATCCAGAGCCACGGCCTCTCGAAGGACGAATACCGCAAGAAGATCCAGGGGGAGATCGAGCGCAGCAAGGTCGTGAACGCGATGGTGCGCTCGCGGGTCGAGGTCAGCCAGGAAGAGATCCAGAAGATGTACGACGACCGCTTCGCCAAGCAGCCGAGCGGCGGCGAAGAGGTCTACCTGCGCCACATCGTCGTGCGCGTCGGCGGTCCGGAAGAGCGCTCCGGCGCAGAGGCCTGCACCCGCATCGAAGAGGCCCGCGCCGAGATCCAGTCGGGCGCCGAGTTCCAGCAGGTCGCTCGCCGCATCACCGAGATGAACCCCGATCGCGAGGGCGATCTCGGCTGGATCCATCACGACGAGCTCGCGTCCTGGATGGAGAGCGCGATCGCGAAGCTCGCCCCGGGCCAGCTCTCGTCGGCCATCGAGATGCCCTTCGGCTGCAATCTGCTCGAGCTCGTCGATCGGCGCCCGTTCAAGCGGATCAGCTTTGAAGAGGCCCAGCCCCAGCTGCGCAACGTGATCTTCCAGGAGAAGACCGAGGCCGAGTACGTCAAGTGGATCGACGTGCTGCGCAAGCAGACCCACGTCGAGAAGAAGGGCGCCTTCGGTGGTTGAGGCCTCGTTCCGCCTCGGTGCGGGCTCGCGCCCGGCCGACGCGGATTCCCGCCAGGCCGGCGACTTCGCGACGATCGCGGCGCTCGCGGCCCGCGGTGATCCCGACGAGATCACGATCCACGGCGCGCGCACCCACAACCTGAAGTCCGTCGACGTCACGATCCCCCGCAATCGCTTCGTCGTCGTCACCGGCCCCTCCGGCTCGGGCAAGTCGAGCCTCGCCTTCGACACGCTCTACGCCGAGGGCCAGCGGCGTTATGTCGAGAGCCTGTCGAGCTATGCGCGGCAATTCCTCGACCAGCTCGCGCGCCCCGACGTCGAGTCGATCGAGGGCCTCTCCCCCGCCGTCGCCATCGAGCAGAAGGGCATCGGCAAGAGCCCCCGCAGCACCGTCGGCACGATCACCGAGATCGCCGACTACCTCCGCCTGCTCTACGCCCGCGCCGGCACCGCCCACTGCTGGCAATGCGGCGCCGCGATCTCGCAGCAGGGCCTCCCGGAGATGGTCGACCGCGTGCTCGCCCTGCCGGAGGGCACGCGGGTCCAGATCCTGGCCCCCGTCGTGCGCGGCCGGAAGGGCCAGTACAAGAAGGAGCTCGACCAGTTCCGCCGCGACGGCTTCGCCCGCGTCCGGATCGACGGCGTGATGCGCGATCTCGCCGAGGACATCGTGCTCGCGCGCGGAGCACGCCACGACATCGAGCTCGTCGTCGATCGCATCGTCGTGAAGCCCGAGGTCCGCGCGCGGCTCACGGAGTCGCTGTCGACGGCATTGCGGCTCGCCGACGATCTCGCCCTCGTCGACGTGGTGGAGAGCCGGGCGGATGCAGCGGCGGGGGCGCACGGCCCGAGCGCGACGGGCGCGTGGTGGCTCTCGCGTTCGGGGGCCTGCCCGACCTGCGAGCTCTCGTTTCCCGAGATCTCGCCGCGGCTCTTCTCGTTCAACAATCCCTACGGCGCCTGCGCGACCTGCAGCGGCCTCGGGCAGCAGCCGGTCTTCGACCGCGCGCTGATCGTGCCCGACGAGGGCCGCTCGCTCGCGAGCGGTGCGATCGCCTGCTTCGATCTCAAGGCTTCGCGCGGCTACTACCGCAAGCTCCTCGATCAGGTCGCGGCGCAGCTCGGGATCGACCTCGACACGCCCTGGCGCGCGCTCCCCGCTGCCGCCCGCCGCGCGATCCTCGAAGGCGACGCGTCGATCGAGATCCGGGTCGCGAAGCTGGTCCAGCCCTTCGACGGCGTGCTCGGTGATCTCGCGCGACGACTCGAGGAGGAAGGCGGGCGCGCCGATGCGAGCCTCGCCCGCTTCCGGAGCGAGCGGCCCTGCCCGGACTGCGACGGCGCGCGCCTGCGGATCGAGGCGCGCAGCGTGCGGGTCGGGGGGCGGACGCTGCCCGAGCTCTCGGCGATGCCGATCACGGCGCTCGCGGCCTTCTTCGACGCCCTCGCGCTGCCCGCGCTGCAGGCGCGCATCGCCGAGCGGATCCAGAAGGACGTCCGCGAGCGGCTCGCCTTCCTCGAGCAGGTCGGCCTCGGCTACCTGAGCCTCGATCGCCCGGCGGCGACGCTCTCCGGCGGCGAGGCGCAGCGCATCCGCCTCGCGACCCAGATCGGAGCGCGTCTGATCGGCGTCCTCTACATCCTCGACGAGCCCTCGATCGGGCTCCACGCCCGCGACAACGACCGCCTGCTCGCGAGCCTGCTCGCCCTGCGCGATCAGGGCAACAGCCTCGTCGTCGTCGAGCACGACGAGGACACGATCCGCGCCGCCGACCACGTGATCGACATCGGTCCCGGCGCCGGCGTCCACGGCGGCGAGATCGTCGCCGAAGGCACGCCCGCCGCCCTCGAGCGCGATCCCGCCTCGCCGACGGGCGCCTATCTCTCCGGCCGCAATCGGATCGCGCTCGCCCCGAATCACAACGCCTCCCCTTCGACCCGCCCCGTGCTCCGCCTCGAAGGCTGCACCGCCCACAACCTGAAGAACGTCGACCTCGAGCTCCCCCTCGGCGTGTTCACCGTCGTGACCGGCGTCTCGGGCAGCGGCAAGTCGAGCCTCGTCAACGACACGCTCCAGCGCATCCTCTCCGCCCATTTCTACGGCGCCCTCGCGACCCCCGGGCCCTACCGCGCGATCCACGGCCTCGACCAGATCGACAAGCTCGTCGACGTCGACCAGTCGCCGATCGGCCGCACCCCGCGCAGCAATCCCGCGACCTATAGCGACGCCTTCGGCTCGATCCGCGCGCTCTTCGCGGCGTTGCCCGAGGCCCGCGTGCGCGGGCTCGGTCCCGGCCACTTCTCGTTCAACGTGAAGGGCGGGCGCTGCGAGGCCTGCGAAGGCGACGGGGCGATCCGGGTCGAGATGCAGTTCCTGCCCGACGTCTTCGTGCCCTGCGAGGTCTGCGGCGGGCGGCGCTACGACCGCGAGACGCTCGCGATCCGCTACCGCGGGCATTCGATCGCCGACGTCCTCGAGCAGACGGTCGAGGAGGCCGTCGCGCTCTTCGAGGCGGTGCCCCAGGTCGCGCGGCCGCTGCGGGCGCTGCTCGAGGTCGGCCTCGGCTACGTCCGGCTCGGGCAGTCGGCGACGACGCTCTCCGGCGGCGAGGCGCAGCGCATGAAGCTCGCAAAGGAGCTCGCCCGCAAGGCGACCGGGCGGACGCTCTACCTGCTCGACGAGCCGACGACGGGTCTGCACTTCGTCGACGTCGAGCGCCTGCTCGCGCTGCTGCGGCGCCTCGTCGATCGCGGCAATACCGTCGTCGTCATCGAGCACCATCTCGACGTCATCCGCAGCGCCGACCATGTGATCGACCTCGGTCCCGAAGGCGGCGCCGCGGGGGGCGAGATCGTCGCCGTCGGACCACCCGAAGCGATCGCGCGCTGCGATCGTTCCCACACCGGACGCGCGCTCGCGGCGCTCCTCGAACGCGATCGGAAGCGAGCATGAACGAGCCGAGGCGACCCCAACTCGAACGCCCTTTTCCCGACGTCCGCACGGCCTTCCTGCTGACGATCGGCGCGATCCTCGCCGGCGGCTTCGTCGGCTTCCTTTTCATCGATCTCGGCCTGATCGCCGCCGAGGGCCTCGGCACCGCGATCGGCGTCGGCGGCGTCGCGACCCTCGCCGCGCGCCGCGTCGCCGAGCCCCAGGGCCTGCGCATCGGCCTCGCCGGCCTCGATTGGCGCGCGCTTCCGCTGATCTTCTGTCTCGCCCCGGCCGTGCTGCTCGCGAGCGAGCTCGACAACTTCGCCTACGACTGGTCGCCGAAAAAGGTGCAGGCCGAGGTCGAGAAGACCGAGGCGAACGCGGCGAGCGCGCCCGAGACCGCGCCCGTGCCCGAGACCAGGGACGAGACCGGGGACGCAAAGCCCGAGACCGGGACGGAGACCGGGCGCGCGGCTGCGGCTGCCAGCGCGGGAACGTCCGAAGACGGCGACGCCGCGGCCGCGGCGCCGACCGAGAGCACGACCGAGCCCGGGATGACGAGCGAAGAGTCCGTCGCGCCCTCCGCGGCCGACGGGCCGAAAGAGCCGAAGCCGGGGCCGGCCCCTGCGACCGTCACCAAGCCCGCATCCGTGGCCGTAGAAGAGGAGACGCCCGAGCCGCTCCTCGACCCGAACGATCCCTTCAATCTGATGGAGGCGTTCATCGTTTCCGTCGGGATCGCGCCGGTCATCCACGAGTTCCTGTTTCGCGGCGTGATCCAGCAGGGCCTGATCGGGCATCTCGGCTTCGCCCGGGGCATCACGCTGACGGCGCTGCTCTGGACGATGGTGCGCCCCGTGCCATCGACGAGCCCCGCGCGCTTCGCGGCGGCCTTCATCGCCTTCTTCGCGATGGGCTGGCTGCTCGGGATCGTGCGCTCGGCGACGGGATCGATCCTCGGGCCGATCCTGCTGGCGAGCCTGTGGGCCGCGGTCGGCTTCGCCTCGGTCGCCCTCGACGGCCGCACCGCGCTGCCCGGCATGAACGTCGAAGGCACGCACCTGCCGATCGCGATGACCCTCCTGAGCGCCGCCGTCGTCGCGTGGGCGGCGCAGCGGGTCTACGAGGTCGCGCTGCGGCGCCCCGCACTCGGGGCGGCCGGCGCAGACCGCGCGGAGCGTTAGTCGAGCGGGGCGGGCGACGCCTCAGCCGAGCTCCGCGAGGATCTCCTGCGTGTGCTCGCCGAGGCGCGGCGCGCGGCGCGCGATCTGCCAGGCGCCCTTCTCGAGGGCGTAGGGCGCGCCGGGATAGCGGAGCTTGCGGCCGAGCTCGGGGTGGTCGACCTCGACCTGCATGCCGCGAGCCTTGTAGTGGACGTCCTCGTAGGCCTCCTCGGGCGCGAGGATCGCCCCGACGGCGAGCCCCGCGCGCTGGGCGCCGATGAAGAAGTCGTGGGCGGAGACGTGCTGCGCGATCAGGTTCATCGCCTCGCGCCCGGCGCCGAAGACCGCCGTCACCGTGTCGTCCTGCCCGATCTTCGACAGGTCGATCGACTCCATGTCGGCGCCGACCTGGAGGAAGACCGCCTCCGGCAGCTTCGCCTCGAGGCCGAGGGAGCGGAGCCACTCGAGGGTCCGCTTGAACTCGAGGGGCTTGCGCGGGGGGACGCCGGTGTTCACGTAGCGCCCGTCGGCGCAGCGCATCTGCGACGGCATCGACGGCATCGGCCCCGCGTGCCGTCCCGTCTGTCGCTGCACCGTGTCCCGCGCCACGAGCCAGGAGTACGAGCCGGCCTCGGTCGTGACGTTGGCCGCTGCGTGCAGGTTGACGTCGATGTGCTGGCCCTCCCCCGACGCGCTGCGCCAGAGGATCGCCGTCAGGATCGACATCACCGCATAATGACACCCCATCGCGTAGCCCTGATGGCCGAGCCCGCGCATCGGCGGGATCGAATGGTCGTCGTAGCCGTTCATCCAGACCGGCCCGCCGGCGGCGAGGACCGTCAGATCCGTCGCGAGCTCGTCCTTGCGCGGGCCGCTGCGGCCGAAGGGCGTGAGCGAGCAGTAGACGAGGCGCGGATTCGCGCCGCAGAGCTCGGGATGGTCGAGGCCCTTCGCGGCGAGGGTTCCCGGCGCCTCGGACTCGAGCAGGACGTCCGCGGTCGCTGCGAGCTTGCGCAGCGCCGTTCGGCCGGATTCGGTCTCGAGATCGAGGACGATGCCGCGCTTGCTCGTATGGTGGTGCCACCAGTAGAGGCTGCGGTCGGGGCCGGGGCGATCCTCGAGGAAGGGCCCGTACTGGCGCGCGGCGTCGCCCGCCGGCGGCTCGACCAGGATCACGTCGGCGCCCATGTCGGCGAGGAGCTTGCCCGCCCAGGCGCAGCGCTCGCTCGCGAGCTCGACGACGCGCAGACCCGCGAGGGCGCCGCCCGTCGCGCTCTTCGCGCCGCTTCCGTCCGCCTTCGCGCCGCTCATACGATTCCCTCCGCGTGGAGCTTCGCGAGCGCCTCGTCCGACAGACCGAGCAGTCGGCCGAGGACGAGATCGGTGTGCTCGCCGACGCAGGGCGCGCCGCGCTCGATCTTCCAGTCGGTCTTCGCGAGATGGGCGGGCAGGCCGTCGACCCGGACCTTCCCCATCTTGGTGTGGGTCACGGTCGGGAAGAGGCCCCACGCGCGGGTGTTCTCGTCCTGGTCGATGCGCTCCTCGGGCTTCGCGACCGCGGCGGCCGGGATGCCCAGGGCCTGGAGCGCCTTCGCGAGCCCCCACTTCTCCTGGGGCCGCGTCCAGTCTCCGAGGGCGCGGTCGAGCTCGACCTGCGCGGCGCGGCGGCCGGCGACGGACGCGAAGCGCGCATCGCCGGTCCAGGGCGCCGCGATCTTCGCGGCGAGCCTCTGCCAGTCGGCGTCGTGGCGGCAGGCGATCGCGATCCACTCGTCGTCGCCGCGGCAGGGGTAGATGGCGTGGGGCGCCATCGCCGGGTGCTCGCTGTGATTGCTGTCGGGGTAGCCCGGGCGGCGGGTCGTGCGACCGTTCACGGTGTAGTCGAGGACCGAGGTGCCCGTCAGCGTGAGGGCGGAGTCGGTGCAGGACATGTCGATCCACTGGCCTTCGCCCGTCCGCTCGCGATGGATCAGGGCGAGCAGGATCGCGATCGCCATGTACATGCCGCCGGTATGGTCCATGTACGAATAGCCCCAGCCCGCCGGCTCTTCGCCCGCGAGGCCCGAGAGATGGGTCAGCCCCGACATCGCCTGCACGATCGGGCCCCAGGTCTTGAAGTCCGAGTACGGGCCCTTCTGCCCGAAGCCGCAATTCGAGACGTAGATGATGTCCGGCTTGATCGCGCGCAGGCGCTCGTATCCGAAGCCCCAGCGCTCGAGCACGCCCTTCGAGAAGTTCTCGCTGACGACGTCGCTGCGCTTCACGATCTCGACGAGCAGCTCGCGGGCGCGCTCGGTCCGCAGGTTCAGCGTGATGCCGTACTTCCCGGTGTTGTGGTTGTTGAAGCCGCCGCCGAAATCGGGCCCGCGCCGCTCGTCGACGAAGGGCCCCATCGGCCGCAGGATGTCCCAGAGCCCCTGGGTCACCGGATCCTCGATCCGAATCACCTCGGCCCCGAACGCCGCGAGCCATTTCGTCGCGCCGGCGCCGGCGAGCTGGCCGGTGAAGTCGCAGATCCGGAAGCGGCCGAGGGCGCCGGGCCGACCGGCTGTCGTTCCGGACACGGCGTCGGCAGAAGAAGCCGTACGGGCGGAAGAAGTCGAAGTCATCGCAGAACCTCGCAGGCGTAGGGCGTCGGGCGAGCGGACGATCGGACCGACCCGCGCCCCCGTGGCGGGAGCCGACCGGGGCCCCGTCTCCGAGCTTGCGATATTCCGGGACGGGCGGCGAGGGCATGGGGATCGTCGCTCCGCCTCGCATTCGGCGCGGGCCTGCGGCACGTTCCGGTCCGGCTGGCCGCCGTGCGGGCGGACATCGGCCGGAGGAGATCGCCATGAAGCTTCGCGTGCTCGCCATCGTCGGGGTCGCGTTCGTGCTCGCCCTCTTCGCGTCTTCGGCGCAGGCCCAGACGTTGAAGGTCCAGCGGCCCGTCCCCTACTCGGAGGACGGCGACATCTCGGACAAGATCAAGCAGGAATGCAAGATCGACGAGCAGCTCGCGGACTTCCTGCAGGAGTACGCGCGCGAGCAGGGCGTCGAGGTCGAGTTCACCGATCGCCCGGTCGACACGGCGGCGGGTCGCGTCCTCGATCTTCGCATCGTGAGCGCGATCAGCATGGGCAACGCCTTCATCGGCCACCAGAAGTCGACCGGCGTCGCCGGGACGCTCTACGAGAACGGCAAGAAGGTCGCTTCGTTCAAGGCGCGCCGGCAGTCGATGGGCGGAGCCTTCGGCGGCTACAAGGGCTCCTGCGCGGTGCTCGGACGGACGGTCAAGGTCATCGCCCAGGACATCGCCGGCTGGCTGAAATCCCCGAGCGACGGGGCGAAGCTCGGGGATAGCTGAAGCGCCGAAACGGCGCCCCGCGATCAAGTCGCCTGCGCGTCCCGTCGACAACGTCGACACGCTGAGGCCGTCGCCCCCTCCCGATGCGACGGCCGTCCAGCGGGAGGGGCCCCCGCATGACCGATCTCGATCCCCTGACCCGACCGTTCTGGGAGATGGTCGGCTCGGCGCTGCTCTGCGGGACGATCATCGGCTTCGAGCGCCAGCTGCGCGGCAAGCCCGCCGGCATCCGGACCGGCTGCCTCGTCACCCTCGGCACCGCCACCTTCATCAGCCTCGCGACTTCCCAGGCCCACGGCTCTCCGGCCGACGTGAATCGCGTGCTCGGCCAGCTCGTGACCGGCGTCGGCTTCCTCGGCGCCGGCGTCATGATCGCCCAGGAAGGCGTCGTGAAGGGCGTGACCACCGGCGCCGTCATCTGGATCCTCGCCGCAATCGGCTCGGCCATCGGCCTCGGCTTCATGCAGGCCGCGATCACGCTCTCCGTCGTCACCGTCGCGATCCTCGTCGGGATCGAGAAGCTCGAGTCGAGCGTGCTCTGGCTCGCGCGCGGGGTTCACGCGCGGGAAGGAAACGGGCGCGGAGCCCGGTCGCGCGGCGGAGCTGAGCGACTGGGTTAACGTCGAGCACGGGAGGGTCACCCCCATGCAGACGAGCCCCGCCCCCGTTCGCGCCTTCACCGTCGAGCCGCTCCGGGCCGCGCAATCGCGCTCTTCCCCCTTCGGCGCGATCGTCCGCGGCGTGCGCCTCCCGGATCTCGACGATGCGGGCTTTCGGGATCTCTACGCCCTCTGGCTCGAATACGCGCTGCTCGTCTTCCCCGACCAGCATCTCACGAAGGAAGAGCAGGTCGCCTTCGCCGACCGCTTCGGCCCGCGCGAGTTTCCGCTGGCGCCGATCAGCAACGTGCTCCCCGACGGCTCGCTGCGGGATCCCGAGAAGAACGACGAGGTCCTGCGCATCCTGAAGGGCAACCAGGGCTGGCACGCCGACAGCACGTACATGCCGATCCAGGCCAAGGCGGCGGTCTTCACCGCCCACGTCGTCCCGGACCAGGGCGGCGAGACCGAGTGGGCCGACATGCGCGCCGCCTACGATGCGCTCGATCCGGCGTTGCGCGCGCGCATCGCGGATCTCACCGCCTACCACTCGATCGCCTACAGCCAGATCCGTGCCGGCCTCGCCCCGCCCAGCGAGAAGAGCGACTACTACGGGGGCTACGGCTTCGAAGGCGGCCCCGCACCGCTCCGCCCGCTCGTGAAGGTCCATCCCGAGACCGGGCGAAGCTCGCTCCTGATCGGCCGCCACGCCCATGCCATCCCCGGCCTCGATCCCGACGAGTCCGAGAAGCTCCTCGACGCGCTCGTCGACTTCGCCTGCCAGCCGCCGCGGGTCTACCGGCACGCGTGGCAGCCGGGCGATGCGGTCGTCTGGGACAACCGCTGTCTCCTGCACCGCGGGCTGCCGTGGGACATGCGCGAGGCGCGCGTGATGTACCACGCCCGGGTCAAGGGCGATCCGGTCGCCGAAGCAGCGCTCGGGGCGGACCTCGATCGGCGGGCGGGGGAGACGTTCCTGCGCGTGCCTTAGCGCTTCGCGAGCGGCGGATCGCCTTGCGGAAACCCGATCCCCTGCCGCTCGAACTCGCCGTGCATGAAGAGCGAGTCGAAGTACTCCTTCACGCGGCAGATCTTGTCGCCGCGGAAGCAGTAGAGCATGTGGTACTCGGTGTCGTAGGCGCCGCCGTCCATCGCCCGGTCGACGTGGCGCATCTCGATCGCGACCGAGTCGCCCTCGGCGATCGCATTCAGGATCTCGAAGTCGTAGCTGCGTGTCCCGGTCTCGAAGAGCTGGTCGTCGATCGCGATGTAGGTCCCGAAGATCGCGTCGCGGCCGCGGAACGGCCCGCCGGCCAGCGACGGCGGCGACTGCCAGGTCGCGTCCTCGGTCATCATCGCCTTCGCGCGGGCGAGCTCGCCCTTCGAGATGGCGGTCAGGAAGTCGATGGCCGTCTGCTTGTTGCGGGCTGCCGACATGAAACTCTCCTAAGACGTCGGCATGCGCGGGTTGCGCATGCCGGCGAACCAGCCGCCGTCGGCCACGAACTCGGAGCCGGTGCAGTAGCTGCCTTCGTCGGTCGCGAGGAAGAGGATCACCTGCGCGACCTCCTCCGGCATTCCGACGCGGGGGAGCGGAAAGTTCGCGTAGACGCCCTGGTTGAGCTCTGCGACCGACATGCGCTCGGAGCCGCCCATCGCGGTGTACATGCCGCCGGGATGGACGCTGTTCACGCGGATGCCGTAGGGGCCGAGCTCGATCGCGGCGTTCTTCGTGAGGCCGCGGACGGCCCACTTCGTCGAGGAGTAGGCGGCGAGCCCGGCGGACGAATGGAGCCCGTCGATCGACGAGACGTTGATGATCGAGCCACCGCCCGCCGCCTTCATCGGGGCGACGGCCGAGCGGATGCCGAGGAAGGTCCCGAACTGATTGATCTCGAAGACGCGCTTGTAGTCGTCGTTCGTCGTGTCGACGATGCTCGCCATGTGGACGACCGCGGCGTTGTTGACCAGCACGTTGAGCGGACCGAAGGCCTGCGCCCGCTCGACCGCACGCTGCCAGTCGCCCTCCTCCCGCACGTCCATCCGCAGGAACGCGGCGTTCGGGCCGAGCGCCTTCGCGAGCTGCTGGCCCGCGTCCTCGAGGACGTCGCCGAACACGACCTGGGCGCCGTGCTGAATGAAGAGCCGGACCGTCGCCTCGCCGAGTCCCCGCGCGCCGCCGGTCACCAGGGCTACCTTGCCGGATAGTCGCTGCATGCGATTGAATTCCTTTGCACTGCGATCGTCACTTTGCGATGAGACGTCGGCAGACGTGCGGTTTCCCGTGGCCTCGAGATCGTGGCGGGTTCGGAGACCAGGACGTGGCTGCTCGACGAATCAGGCGGATCCTCATCATCGCCGGTCCCAATGGGGCCGGCAAGACGACGTTCGCGATGGAGTTCCTGCCCAGGGAGCTCGGGGTCCTCGACTTCATCAATGCCGATGCCATCGCGGCAGGCCTCTCGCCGCTCGATCCGAGTCGAGCGACGGCCGAGTCGGCGAGGATCATGATTCGGACGATTCGGGACCGGGTAGCGCGAGGGACTCGTTTTCCTGTCTCTGCCGTCCCCCGAGATCGCAATCTCGAGAGTCGCGGCCCGGGTTCGCCTCGGGGGGCATCACGTCCCCGAATCGGTGATTCGGAGGCGTTTCACGTCCGGTCGCGATGACTTCGACCGCGTGTTTCGATCGCTCGTCGACGATTGGTGGCTTTACGACAACTCGGCGCGACCGGCGCGGCTCATCGGATCCGGGTTCAACGAATGAAGAAGAGTGCTCCGCACGGCCGTTATTTTCCCGACCCGACTCCCGCTCTCTTGCGCGCCCGTAAGGTCGCGGAGGAGCTTGCCCGCCGATCCGGAGTGCCCATCATCGATGCGAAGGACGGGTAAGGTCGTCAAAACCTATTTGAAGCCGCGCCCGAAGAAGGCTCGATCGACGAAGCCCAGGTCGCGAAAAGGCGCATAGGCGTCGCTTTCCCACCTCTGATCGTGGGTGCCGACGGGTCCGACCGCTATCCGTCGAGCGCACGCCCCCGACGATCCCGTCGATCGCCGCCCGAACCGCCGCCGCGACCTCGTCCTCGCTCTTCCCCGCGTCGATCCGGACGAGCTCCGGGACGGCGAGGCCGCGGAAGATCTCCGCCACCCGCTCGAGATAGTTGAGCTCCTCGAAGACGGGCTCGTGCTGACCGCCGCGGGCGGCGACGCGGGCGAGGCCCTGCTCGGGGTCGATGTCGAAGAAGAGCACGAGGTCCGGATGTCCGAACTCGGCCCGGGCGTCGGCGAGGAGCTGCGCCGGGTCGAAGCCGCGGGCGCCTTGATAGGCGACGGTGCTGAAGTAGGAGCGATCGCAGAGGACGATGCGGCCGGCTTCGAGGGCGGGGAGTACGGTGTCCCGCATGTGCTCGCGGCGGTCCTTGATGAACCAGGCGAGCTCGGTCTCGCGGGGGACCCGATCGGTCGTCCGCGCCATCTCCCGGATCTTGCGCCCCCAGGTCCCCTTCGTCGGCTCCCCGGTCTCGAGGATGTCGAGCCCGCGCTCGCGCAGCGCCGCCGCCGCGCGACGCAGCTGCGTCGACTTGCCGCTCCCGTCGATCCCCTCGAAGACGATCAGGATCCCGCGCTTCACATGGCCTCCGAGAACCGACGGATCCGCCTCGCTGCAGCGCGACCGCCTCCGCCCCATGCCTTCGATCTGGACTCCGTCGTGTGCCTGGCACGAAGCTCGCAATCCGATCGCTCATCGCCTTCGGGCGTGCTTCGGCCGACTCCTCTAACGGGACCGGGAGCCGGACGGAGCCGAGATCGCCGGACGGGAGCACAGGGTTCGTGTCGGGACAAACAAAACGGGGTGAAGCCCGCCACGAGCTCCCGTCCGGCGACTCTCATCGAGCTCGAACGAGTCGGTTCGAGTCGACGTCGGCCGTTCCAGTCGTCGTTGCCCCGAAGCGCAAACGCGAGTGCCCGGGGCGGTGTCGGTTTGGCGAAGTCAAGCGCAGCCGGAGTCCCGATCAGCGTCGCCGCCGAGAGACCCCAGACGCCGGCCCGACCTCGACGATCGTCGAAGGGGGCGAGCCATTCGCCAAACCGACGCCGCCCCGGGCACGACGTCCAGGCACGAACGCGCCGCCCCGAGAGGCCGGCGCCGCGAGATCAGATCTTGCCTTGCAGCATGATCGCGATGACGAGGCCGTAGATCGCGATCGACTCGATGAGCACCATGCCGAGGATGAAGTTGACGAACATCGCGCCCGCCGCGCCCGGGTTGCGGGCGATGCCGGCGGTCGTGTTGCCGGCGGTGATGCCCTGGCCGATGCCGCAGCCGAGGCCCGCGAGACCGACGGCGATGCCCGCACCGATGCCGATGTTGCCGGCGCTGGCGCCGTCCGCCGCGAAGGCGGCGGTCGGGACGAGGAAGAGAGCGAGGGCCCAGACGAGGGCGCGGACGGTGCGACGCATGCTGTAGTTCCTTCTCGAGATGGAGAGATTGGGATTGAGAAACGTGAGGCCGAGAGACGAGAAAAAGAATCGAACGAAGAACGGAGCGAGCCGAGCCGCGTCTAGTGCGGCTCCTGCAGCGCTTGACCGATGTAGATCATCGTCAGGAGCGCGAACACGAAGGCCTGGAGGAAGCTCACGAGGATCCCGAGACCCATGAAGATCGCGGGAATCATGGCCGGGACCATGCCGAGGAAGATCACGACGACCTTGTGGTCGGCGAACATGTTGGCCATCAACCGGATGCCGAGGGTCAGGATGCGCGCGAAGTGGAGCACGATCTCGAGCGGCAGGAAGACGGGGGCGAGCAGGCGGACGTGGTAGTGATGGCCGCCGATATGGGGCTGCCAGAGGGCCGGGCCCATGAACTGGTAGATGTATTTCCAGCCGTGCTGGCGGATGCCGACGAAGTTGTAGACCGCGAAGGAGATGATGCCCCAGGCGAAGGTCACGTTGGCGTCGGCCGTCGTGCCCTGGATGCCGGGGATCAGGTTCATGAAGTTCGAGACGAGCACGAAGAAGAAGATCGTGCCGACGACCGGGAAATGCTTTCGCCAGTCGTCGCCGATCGTCGTCTGACCGAGATCGCCGAGCCCCTCGATGATGACCTCGAAGAGATTGCGGAGCGAGACGCCCTCTTCCGGCACGACGCCGCGGCTCTCGCCGGCGACGGCGCGCTGGACGGCGAAGCCCGCCAGGATCAGGAGCCCCGCGGCGAAGGCCGCCGACAGGTAGATCCACTCGATGTGGAGCTGATGAGCGAGGGTGTCGAAGAGATTCATCGGCGGGTCTCGTCGGGTCCCGGTCGGGCGGGCCCCATTTCAGCGTTCGGAAGGAGCGGACTGGAAGGGTTCTGGCTCGCGAGGGAGACGTTCGGAACGGTCGCCTTCGGAAGCGCGGCCGTCGGGAAGAGGCGACCGAAGATCGAGAGGCGCTCGTCGCGGGCCGCGAGCTCCGCCGCCTCGCGCGTCTCGTCGTCGGGCTCGACGTCGAGCAGGACTGGCAGCGTCGCCGGGTCGAGGATCGGCGGCCGGTTCAGCCACGCGTCGACGAGGGCCGCCGGCATCGCGATCGAGAGGCCGATCAGCAGCGCGACCGGATGGGCCCCCGCCTGGAGCGTCAGAAAGATGCCGCCGGCGAGAAAGAGGAAGCGCAGCGCGAACGCCCCGGTCCAGCTCCGCCCCATCTCGCCCGCGAAGAAGCGCACGGCCGACCGGCGCAGCGCGCCCAGGTTCAAAGCCTCGAGCAGCGCCCCGGCCGCCAGGCTGGTCGCGAAATGCGGCGTCTCGAGGGCGAGCGAGGCCGCGACGGCGCTCGCCGACAATCCCAGATTCCACTGCTCGACTCTCGCCAGACCGAATCGCATGCCCTGGTCCCGATCGTTCTGCCCGTTCCACTCGCCCGGCCGCGCTCCCGCCCGGGCGCCCACTCCGCTCACCAATCACCAATCACCAGGCGCCCCTCACCGCTCACGCGGCTCGCCCGACGCCTCCGGCGGGTCGTCGCGCCAGACGTCGCTCTGGGCCGGCTCCTCCGCCGGGCCCCGATCGTCGCGATCTCGCGCTTCGCTCCCGGCTCCCGCATCGGATCCGGTCGCGGCTCCGGTCCCGGCGGGCGATCCGGCGCCGACCGCACCGTCTCCGGCCCCGTCATCGAGCTGGAGCTCGCGCCCCATCCGCAGCAGCCGGAGCACCATCGCCGCGAAGCCGATCACGACACCGGCCAGCACACCGTACGGTGTCGTGTCCCAGTATCCATCGGCCCAGTAGCCCGCCCCGGCTCCGACCAGCACCGCCATCACCGCCTCGAACGCCCCCTGGTAGGCGTCCCCGGCCAGCGATGCGGCTGCGCGCTTCACGCGGCGTCGGCCCGGGTAGTCGGGCGGTTGACTCAATTGGCCTCCCTGGTCTCGTGCCGAGCCCCCTCGCGGTCGCGCGGCGAATTCCCGCGGAAGGCAAGGCCGGGACGGTCGGAGGCCCGAAAACCGGCGCGCAGCTTAGCCCCACCGGCTCCGGGGCTCAACGCGACTTTTCGCTGCGTCGGAAGGCCTTCCGGGCGGCTTCGAGGGTCTGGTCGAGGTCGCGGGGACGGTGTGCGAGGGACACGAAAGCAGCCTCGTAGGCCGAGGGGGCGAGATAGACGCCGGATTCGAGCATCGACGCGAAGAAGCGCCGGAAACGAGCTGCATCACTTTGCTGCGCCTGCGCGAAGGACTCGACCGGGCCCGGATGGAAGAAGAAGCCAAACATCCCGCCGACGCTCGCCGTCGTGAAGGGGATGCCCTGCTCGCGGGCGAGGTCGGCGAGGCCGGTCGCGAGGATCTTCGACGACTTCGCGAGAGTCTCGTAGACGCCCTTCGCTTCGAGCAATCGCAAGGTCGTGAGCCCGGCGGCGACCGCCAGGGGATTTCCGGACAGGGTCCCGGCCTGGTAGATGTCGCCTTCGGGCGCGATCCGGCTCATCAGGTCGCGGCGCCCGCCGTAGGCCGCCGCGGGCAGCCCGCCGCCCACGACCTTGCCGAGGGTCGTGAGATCGGGGCGGATGCCGTAGAGGCGCTGCGCGCCGCCGCGGGCGACACGAAATCCGGTCATGACCTCGTCGAAGACGAGCAGCGCGCCGAACTCGTCGCAGAGCGCCCCCAGCCCGGCGAGGAATCCGGGCACCGGCGGAACGCAGCCCATGTTCCCTGCCACCGGCTCGACGATCACCGCCGCGATCTGCTCGCCCCAGCGCACGAACGCCTCGCGCGTCGCCCCGAGGTCGTTGTAGGGCGCGACGATCGTGAGGTCCGTCATCGCCTTCGGCACACCCGGCGAGCCCGGGATCCCGAGCGTCGCGACGCCGCTGCCGGCGCCGACGAGCAGTCCATCGGAGTGGCCGTGGTAGCAGCCGTCGAATTTCAGGATGCGCGGTCGCCCCGTGACGCCGCGGGCGAGGCGCAGGGCGCTCATCGTCGCCTCGGTCCCCGACGACACGAGCCGCAGCTTCTCGATCGACGGCAGAACCTTGCGCACCGCCTCCGCGAGATCCGTCTCCCGCGTCGTCGGCGCCCCGAAGCTCGTGCCGGACTTCATCGCCTCGCGGACGGCGGCGAGGACCTTCGGATGGGCGTGGCCGAGGATCATCGGTCCCCACGAGCCGACGTAGTCGATGTACTCGTTGCCGTCGACGTCGGTGATCCGCGCGCCTTTCGCCTTCGCGATGAAGCGCGGAATCCCGCCGACGGAGCCGAAGGCGCGCACCGGACTGTTGACGCCGCCCGGGATCGATCGCTGCGCACGGCGGAACTCGCGGCGGGAGCGGGCGATCTTCGTCGTCATTCGTCGTCCGGCTCGGAATCGTCTGCTGCGCCGTCGAGCTCCGCCTCGTCCTCATCGAGCTCCGCGTCGAGATCGGCGTCGTCGATCTCCTCGAGCTCGTCCGCGAGCTCGTCGTCGGCCGCGCCGAGCGCATCGCCTTCTCCCGAGTCGGCGCGCGGAGCGCGCTGGATCGGGTTCGGACGGCGGCCGGTCGTGTCGCCTTCGGCGAGGTCCTCTTCCGTGACGCGGGCGATCGAGACGAGCTTCTCGTCGGGCGAGAGGTTCATGACGCGCACGCCCTGGGTCGCGCGACCCATCGACGAGATGCCGTCGACCGGGCAGCGCAGGACCTTGCCGCCGTCGGTGATCAGCATGACGTCGTCGCCGTCGAAGACCTGGGCGATGCCGACGACGGCGCCGTTGCGCTCGTTGGCGCGGATGTTGATGATGCCCTGACCGCCGCGGTTCTGCGGGCGGTATTCGTCGAGCGGCGTGCGCTTGCCGTAGCCGCGCTCGGTCGTCGTCAGGATCTGTGCCGAGGCGTTGGTCAGGATCTCCATCCCGACGACCTCGTCTTCACCGTTCAAGCTGCGGGTCAGATGGATGCCGCGCACGCCGGTCGCGCTGCGGCCCATCGGGCGCGCGTCGCTCTCCTGGAAGCGGATCGACTTGCCCTCGCGCGTCGCGAGCAGCACGTCGTCCTCGCCGGTGCTGCGGCCGACGGCGATCAGCTCGTCGCCCTCGACGAGGTTGATCGCGATGATGCCGGCCTTGCGCGGATTCGAAAACGCGTCGAGCGAGGTCTTCTTGATGACGCCCTTGCGTGTCGCGAAGATGATGAACTCGCCTTCCGCGTCGTCGAAGCTGCGGACCGGCAGCATCGTCTGGACCTGCTCGCCCGCCTGGAGCTGGAGCACGTTGACGATCGCCTTGCCCTTGGCCGCGCGGCCGAGCTGGGGCAGCTCGTGGACCTTGAGCCAGTGGAGCCGGCCCAGGTTCGTGAAGAAGAGCAGATACGCGTGGGTCGAGGCGACGCCGAGATGGCGCACGAAATCCTCGTCGCGCGTCTCCATGCCCTTCGCGCCCTTCCCGCCGCGGCGCTGCGCGCGGTAGAGGGTGATCGGGTTGCGCTTGATGTAGCCGAGGTGGGACAGGGTGACGACCATGTCCTCTTCGACGATCAGGTCCTCGTTCGTGATGCCGTCGATGGCGGGCCCGAGCACCGTCCGCCGCTCGTCGCCGAACTTCTCGTCGATCTCGCGCAGCTCCTTGATCACGACCTCGAGGATGCGCGCATCGCTCGCGAGCAGCGCCTTGAGATCCGCGATCAGCGCCCGCAGCTCGGCGAGCTCGTCGAGGACCCGCTGGCGCTCGAGACCGGTCAGGGCACGCAGGCGCATCTCGAGGATGGCCTGGGCCTGGCGCTCGGAGAGGCCGAAGCGGGACATCAGCTGGCTGCGCGCGGTGTTCGCGTCGTCCGCGGCGCGGATCAGGGCGATCACCTCGTCGAGATGATCGAGGGCGATCGCGAAGCCCTCGAGGATGTGGGCCCGGGCCTCGGCCTGCGCGAGGTCGTAGATCGCGCGGCGGATCACGACTTCCTTGCGGAACTCGAGGAAGTGGCGGAGCGCCTCCTTGATCGAGAGCGTCTGCGGGCGGTTGCCGACGAGGGCGAGCAGGTTGACGCCGAAGGTCGTCTGGAGCGGCGTCAGCTTGTAGAGCTGGTTCAGGACGACGTCTTCCGCGGCGTCCTTCTTGAGCTGGAGGACGACGCGCATGCCCTCGCGATTCGATTCGTCGCGCAGGTCGGAGATGCCCTCGAGGCGCCCCTCGCGGACGAGCTCCGCGATGCGCTCGAGGAGCAGCGCCTTGTTGACCTGGTAGGGGATCTCGGTGACGACGATGCGGACGCCGCCGCGCTTGGTCTGCTCGAAGGCGGCGACGGCGCGGAGTGTCAGATGGCCGCGGCCGGTCGCGAAGTAGCTGCGGATGCCGTCGGTGCCGCAGATGACGGCGCCGGTCGGGAAGTCGGGGCCGGGCATCTTCTCGAGCAGGTCGTCGAGGGTGCAGTCGGGGTTCTCGGCCTCGAGGATCAGGGCCGCGGTCAGCTCGCGGAGATTGTGGGGCGGGACGTTCGTCGCCATGCCGACGGCGATGCCTGCGGAGCCGTTGGCCAGCAGGTTCGGGAACCGCGTCGGCAGGACGATCGGCTCTTCCATCTGGCCGTCGAAGTTGGGCTGGAAGTCGACCGTCTCGCGGTCGATGTCGCGCAGCATCTCCTCGGCGACGCGGGCGAGACGCGCTTCGGTGTAGCGGTAGGCCGCGGCCGAATCGCCGTCGACGCTGCCGAAATTGCCCTGGCCGTCGATCAGCGGATAACGGAGCGAGAAGTCCTGGGCCATGCGGACCATCGAGTCGTAGACCGCGGAGTCGCCGTGGGGGTGGTAGTGCTTGAGGACCTCGCCGACGACACCGGCGGACTTCGAGTAGGCCCGGTTCGAGAGCAGGCCTTCCTGGTTCATCGCGTAGAGGATGCGGCGATGGACGGGCTTGAGACCGTCGCGGACGTCGGGCAGCGCGCGGCTGATGATGACCGACATCGAGTAGGCGAGGAACGACGAGCGGACCTCGTCCTCGATGTTGACGGTCGGATAGCGGTCGTCCGGCAGCGGCCGCGGCGGCGTCGAATCGTCTGTCGGGTCGATCGGGTCGTCGGACACGGTCTGGCTTCCCTACCCCTTCTCTAAACGTCGAGGTTCGCGACGGAGAGCGCGTTGTCTTCGATGAAGCGGCGGCGCGGCTCGACGACGTCGCCCATCAGCGTCGTGAAGACGTCGTCCGCCTCGACGCCGTCCTCGACGCGGATCTGGACGAGGTTTCGGTTCTCGGGGCTCATGGTCGTCTCGGCGAGCTGGTCCGGGTTCATCTCGCCGAGGCCCTTGTAGCGCTGGATCGACATGCCCTTGTTCGCGATCTCGAGGATGCGCGCGAGCAGCGACGTGATGAGCGTGAACGTCTCCTCGGCCTGTTCACCGTGGCGGAGCACGTACGGCGGCGCGCCGACCTCGGGCAGATCCTGCGCAAGCCGCACGAGGCGCAGGAACTCCGGCGACGCGATCGTCGCCCCGTCGAGGGCGCTGCGCAGCGTCTGGCCCGCGCGGCGCGAGCGGGCGACGAGCTTGTGGTTGCGGCCGTCGAGCTCGGGCTCCGTCGTCCAGGAGAGCTCCGACACGACGTCGGGGGAGCCGGCGGGGTGGGCGCGCAGGATCTCCGCGTCGATGAGCGGCACGACCTCCCGCAGCAACCGCTCCGGCTCGAGCAGATCCTGGGCATTCGGTCGACCAACGTGGGTCGCGGCGTCGACGATGCGTTCGTCGAGGAGCCGGATCTTGAAATGGTCGAGCCCGCGCTGGCGATTGCTCGCGTTCTTGAGCAGCCCGCGGAGGCCTTCCCCTTCGTGGGTCTGGCCGTCGCCGCAGACGACGTGGGCCCCATCGAGACCGATGTCGAAGAGATAGTCCTCGAGGGCCTGCTCGTCCTTCAGGTAGCGACTCGTCTTGCCGCGCTTGGCCTTGAAGAGCGGCGGCTGGGCCACGTAGAGGAAGCCGCGCTCGATCAGGTCCCGCATCTGGCGATAGAAGAACGTGAGCAGCAGCGTCCGGATGTGACTGCCGTCGACGTCCGCGTCGGTCATGATGATGACCTTGTGGTAGCGGGCCTTCTCGGCGGCGAAATCCTCGCCGATGCCGGTGCCGAGGGCGGCGATGATCGCCTGGATCTCGGCCGAGGCGAGCATGCGGTCGACGCGGGCGCGCTCGACGTTCAGGATCTTGCCGCGGATCGGGAGGATCGCCTGGGTCTCGCGGGAGCGGCCCTGCTTCGCGGTGCCGCCGGCGGAATCGCCCTCGACGATGAAGATCTCGCATTTCGCCGGATCGCGTTCCTGACAGTCGGCGAGCTTGCCCGGAAGGCTGAAGTCGGAGAGCGCGCCTTTTCGCCGGGCCAGATCGCGGGCCTTGCGGGCCGCTTCGCGGGCGCGGGCGGTGTCGAGGATCTTCGCGACGATCGGCTTCGCGACGCGGGGGTTCTCTTCGAGATAGGTCGTGAGCTGCTGGTAGACGATGCCCTCGACGATGCCGCGGACCTCGCTCGTCCCGAGCTTCGTCTTCGTCTGTCCCTCGAACTCGGGCTGCGGGATCTTGACCGAGATGACGGCCGTGAGCCCCTCGCGCAGATCGTCCCCGGAGACCGTCGGCGCCTCGGCCTTCGCGCCCTTGCCGCTGCTGCCCTTGGTCGTCGCGGCGATGTAGCGATTGAAGGCGCGGGTCAGCGCGGTGCGGAACCCGATCAGATGGGTCCCGCCCTCGATCGTGTTGATGTTGTTCGCGAAGGAGTAGACGGACTCGTTGTACGAGTCGTTGTACTGGAGCGAGATCTCGGCCTCGACGTTCACCGTCCGGCCGTGATCGTCGAAGCTCCGGCTGCCCGAGAGATAGATCGGATGCTCGTGGAGCGGCGCGCGCTTCTCGTTGAGATGCTCGACGAAGGAGTTGATGCCGCCGTGGTAGCAGAAATCGTGGCTCTTCCCGGTCCGCTCGTCGCGGATCTGGACCCGGATCCCGGCGTTCAGGAAGGAGAGCTCGCGCAGCCGCTTCGACAGGACGTCGAACGAGAATTCCGTCGTCGCGAAGATCAGCGAGTCCGGGAGGAAGCTGACCTTCGTGCCGGTCTCGGTCGTCTCGCCGACGATCTCGAGGTTCCCGGCGGGCTTCCCCCGTTGAAAGGTCTGACGATGGATCTTGCCCACGCGTCGGATCTCGACGTCGAGTCGCTCGGAGAGGGCGTTCACGACCGAGATGCCGACGCCGTGGAGACCGCCGGAGACCTTGTAGGAGTTCTCGTCGAATTTGCCGCCGGCGTGGAGGGTCGTCATGACGACCTCGGAGGCCGGACGTCCCTCCGTCGGATGGATGTCCGTCGGGATGCCGCGACCGTTGTCGACGACGGTCACGCGGCCATCGTTCTCGATGATGACCTGGATGTCCGTGCAATAGCCGGCCAGGGCCTCGTCGATCGAGTTGTCGACGACTTCGTAGACCAGATGGTGCAGGCCATCGGGACCGGTCGTCCCGATATACATCGCGGGCCGCTTTCGCACCGGTTCGAGGCCTTCGAGGACCTCGATGGAACTGGCGTCGTAAGTCACCGAGAAACTTTCTACCGAGTCGTCCTAGCGAGTCGTCCAACGAGTCGATCGGGGCACACGACCCCGCCCCGTCCCTGTCCGGCCGCGGCTCGCCCATGGCGGCGCCTGGCACGTCCAGACAAGGCTGGGAGACTAACGAAAGCCTCGGGGTCGCGTAAGGTCGAAAACCCGCGTTTTTCGCTCAGATGGCCTTTCTCCAGCGGGAGAATGGCGATCCTCATCGGAGCCTGGATCGATTTCGATCAAACGGGGTCTCGATGGGCTGGGATCAGATCCGCATCGGCATCACGACCGCGAGCGTCGTCTCGTCGTCCGGGGGGCTGATCCGACAGGGCGAAAGCTCGTCCTGGAAGGAGAGCCGGACCTCCTTCGTCCGCGTCGCACCGACCGCGTCGAGCAGGTAGCGGGCATTGAATCCCACGGTCAAGGCATCCCCTGCGTAGTCGACGTCGAGCTCCTCGCGGGCGTCGCCGAGGTCGGGATTGTTCGAGCTGATCACGAGCTGCCCCTGACCGAGCTCGAGCTTGACCGCGCGACTGCGCTCCGAGGACAACAGCGCGACGCGGCGCACCGACTGCGCCAGCGCCTCGCTCGAGAGCACGAGATGACGGCCGAGATCCTTCGGAATGACCTGGGCATAGTTCGGGAACTCGCCCTCGATCAGGCGCATGACGAGGCTGACGTCGCCCTTCCGCGCGAGACCGCTCTGGCTTCCGAAGGCGATCTCGATCTCTTCGGCGTCGACCTCGTCCACCAGCCGCTTCAGCTCGCCGAGTCCCTTGCGCGGAATGATGACGCCGCTCGTGAGCGCCGAGGCGTCGCCTTCGATCGGGCGATCCACGCAGGCCAGGCGGTGGCCGTCGGTCGCGACCATGCGGATCTCGCTTCGATCCCCTAACACTTCGAAGTAGACGCCGTTCAGGTTGTAGCGGGTCTCGTCCACCGACGCGGCGTACATCGTGCATTCGATCATGGCGGAGAGAACCGAAGCCGGCAGCGGAACGGTCTTTTCGGGGCTGAACTCCGGCAACGTGGGATATTCCTCGGCGGCGGTACCGGCGAGGGTGAAGCGGCTTCGATTGCAGCGGATCTCGAGGTAGGAGTTCGCGGTGCCCTCGAGCTCGATCTTCTCGTCGGGGAGCTCGCGGACGATCTCGAAGAGCTTCTTGGCGGAGACGGTGAGGCCGCCTGCCGCAGCGACGTCGGCGGGATGCTGACTGCGAACACCGACCTCGAGGTCCGTCGCGGACAGGATCAAACGACAATCCTTGCCCTTCTTCGGCGCGTCGAGCAGGACGTTCGCGAGGATCGGCATCGAGTTTCGCTTCTCGACGATCGACTGGATGCGTCCCAGTCCACGGAGGAACTCGGATTTGTGGATCGTGAGTTTCATCGTCCTGCTCTTCTGCTTGGGAGATTGAATTGAATAGGTAGTAGTAGAAAGCGACAAAGGATCCGACAAAACTCGGGAAGACCCGCGAACCGCCAGCGTTTCCAGAACTGTCGGCAGCTCGTCGGAACCGGTCCGGGCCGACAGCCGGGGCGGCTCGAAGCGACAGAATCCCGTCTTCTGACGGCAGAGTAACACGGGCTCGGAGCCGCGGGCGGGCCGGATCGACGTCTTCGAGGCGGTCGGGCGCGCATTGACACGCCCTGAAGCGGATGGGTAAGCTCCCGCGCTTTCCAAGGATCGATCGAGCGTCGACAGCCGTCGACAGCGATGACAGACGGTTTCAAAGGGTGTGGTCGCCACGTGTCGTGCGGACCCGCCTGCCAACCCAGGGGCCCCGACCCGGACCCGACCGCGAGAGCGGACGGCGGGACGCGTCGGCTGCCCATTCAAGAGAAGAGAGGAATCCGCGGTCATGAAGCGGACTTTCCAGCCCAGCCGAATCAAGCGCCTTCGAACCCACGGCTTCCGGGAGCGGATGAAGACCAAGGGCGGCCGAGCCGTCCTGAGCGCGCGCCGCGCCAAGGGCCGCAAGCGGCTCGCCGTCTCCAACTCGTCGAAGTAGGCTGAGCCCATCGATGCCCGGCGACGAGGTGAGCGACCGCCGTCCCGAGGGTGCGCGGGGCCGCTCAGGTCGGACCGAGACGCGAGGCGGGGGCCAGGGCGAGCCGTCTTTGTCCCCTGGACCGATGTCCGACGTGGGGACTGTTGCGACGTCGAAGCCCGGTCGCTTCCGATTCCGTCCGGCCGATCGCCTGCTCGATCGCCGGGATTTCGATCGGGTCCTCGGCGGAGGGCGTCGTCGTTCGTCGCCCGACCTGGTCGTCGTGACGAGTGTGCCCGGACTGCGGGGACGTCTTCGAGAGCCCGCCGGATCCGAGGGATCCCTGCGTAGTCGAATCGGATTGACCGTCGGGCGCAAGGCCGGCTCGTCGGTCGAGCGCAATCGTTTCAAGCGCCGGGTCCGGGAGTGGTTTCGTCAGCATCGGCACGATCTCGAAACGCCTCTCGACATCGTGGTGATCGCGCGCCGGCCCGGGGTCGAGCTCAGTCTCGAGGCGCTTTCAGCCCGTCTCGCTCGATTGATCCCCTCCGGAAGGCCACAAACGTCCGGAATGAATCAGGAAAATCCCAAAGAATGAATGTGTTCGCATACCGGATGGACCCCCCCGATCGACTCGCCTGCGGCTCGGACGCAAGCCTGGTGACGCTGCGGGGGATGACGGCGGCGGAGAACGGGCCGATTCCCCGAGCTCCTCTCGCCGTCCGCTGGGTCTTCCTCGGCTATCGCGGACTGATCCGTCCCTTCCTGGGCAGCGGCTGTCGCTTCGAGCCGAGCTGCTCCGCATTCACGGAGCAGGCGATCGCCCGGCACGGCTTGCTGCGGGGGATCATGCTCGGTCTGACGCGAATCCTGCGCTGTCATCCCTTCCACGCCGGCGGCTTCGACCCGGTTCCGTAGAGGCCCAACGTGGATCGCAACAACCTGATCGCCTTCGCGCTCTCGATGCTCGTGTTCGCCGGCTACCTGTTCTACCAGGACCAGCGTCGCGACGAGGCTTTGGCGACGGCCGAGTCGGGTCGCTCGGCCGTGGTCGCGTCGGACTCCGGGACGGAGCGGTCGGCGAGCGCGGAGGGAGCGACGCCGACTGAGGCTTCGGATGCAGCAGCGGCCGGATCGACGGGAGCCACCCCTTCGAAGGGCGCGACGGTCGGTGAGCTCGCCGAGGGCTCGCCGACGCCGGATGCGACCACGGTGGCTGGTTCGGCAGACGATCGGCCGGCATCGGGCCGGAGCCCCGAGATTGCGGCCGCGGTTCATACCCTCGAAAACAGCGACGTCGTCGCGCGCATCTCGAACGGCCCCGCCCTGATCGAGGGCTGGTCGCTCGTTCGCTACGACGAGCGCCTGCCGGATGGCTCGATCCCGATCGACCTGGTGGAAGCCGGCGAGGCGATCATCGGCACCGGGATCTATGGCATTCCCGGCGGCTTTACCCCGACCCGCTACGAGGTCGTCCACGCGGGTCCGCGGGAGATCGTCCAGCGCGCCCAGACCGAGGCGGGCGTCTTCATGCGCACCCTTCGCCTCGACGCCTCCGGTTTCGGCTTCGATCTCGAGCTCGCCTTCGACAGTCGCCTCGCCCAGCCGGTCGACGCGGGGTTCGAGCTGCTCTGGCCCGCTCGAACATCCACGCGTGCCGACTTCAAGGAAGTCTCACTGCTCGCATACGGCGGTGAATCCGGGGTGACACGAACCCTCGTCGGGGGTCTCGGCAAGGCCGGCTTCCTCGGGTTTGGCGGAACGCCGGACGGCAAGGAGATCGTCGAGGGTGCGGTTCAGTGGGCGGGCTTCGACGTCCCCTACTTCACTGGCGTGCTGATGGACCCCGAGGCCCGGGACCGCATCCACGTCGTCTTCGAAGCCATCGACGCGACGGTCTCGGGGCGAGCGCGCATGACGCTGCCGAGCGTTTCCGTCGCGGCGAGCGGGTCGGCGCAGGAGAACTTGCGCGGCTTCTTCGGACCGAAGGACCCGGAGGCCCTCGAGCGGGTCGCCGCGAGCCTCGCCCATTCGGTCAATCGCGGTTGGAGCTGGCTCGAGCCGCTGACCCGGTTCTTCGAGATCGCCCTCGACTGGCTCTATCGCTTCATCCCGAACTACGGCATCGCGATCATCGTGTTGACGATCATGGTGCGGCTCGTGACGGCGCCGCTCATGATGAACCAGATGCGCTCGGCCGAGCGCATGCGCGCGGTCCAGCCGAAGATGAAGGCGCTCCAGGAGCGCTACAAGGACGATCGCCAGCGGCAGTCCGAAGAGCTCATGAAGCTCTACAAAGAGGAAGGCATCAATCCCCTCGGCGGATGTCTCCCGCTCCTGCTTCAATTCCCGGTTCTCGTCGGTCTGTTCTACGCGCTGCGCAGCTCCATCGGGTTGCGCCACGCGCATTTCGTGTCGTGGATCGACGATCTGAGCCAGCCCGACTTGTTATTCACACTCCCGGGTGTCGACTTCCCTGTCCGTCTGCTTCCGCTCCTGATGGGCGCCAGCATGTACGCACAGCAGAAGATGACACCGACGACGGGGATGGATCCGGCCCAGGCGCGCATGATGCTCGTCATGATGCCGGCGATGATGCTCCTGATTTCCTACACATTTCCCTCTGGCCTCGTCCTCTACTGGACCGTGAGCAATCTGCTCGGCATCGGTCACCAGTCCTGGATCCGGAGACAGACCCGCACGCAGAGCTGAATCTGCCGGGTCGCAGCGTGGGGTCGCCAGAGGACGGTGACCCCGAGAAGAAGAGAGACAACGATGTACGACGCCCGTCAAGAACCGAATGAATTCGTCGCCGACAGCCTCGAGGAAGCCCGCGCCAAGGCCGCCACCTTTTTTGGAACGAGTGAGACCGAGCTCGTGGTCGTGGTCCCGGAGATCGGAGAGATCTTCGGGGCAGGCGGTCGGACGGTGATCGTCGCGTTGCCGAAGAGTATTTCGGCGCGCGGCGCGCGCTCGGGTGGCGGCGACGGCGGGGGGCGCGGCGAAGACCGCGGCGGTCGTCGCGAGGGTCGTGGCGGCGAGCGCGGCGGCCGGGGCGAGCGCGGGGAGCGGGGCGGACGCGAGGAGCGCGGGGAGCGGGCTCCGCGGGCCGAGCGCGAGGGAGGCCGCGAGGGCGGCCGGGAAGCTGGACGTGAAGGCGGCGGGACGGGGGCCGTAATGGCGGCCGGGACGGCGGCCGCGGCGAACGAAGCGAACGCGGAGAGGGTGGAAATGGCCTCGGTGAGAGCCGGGGCCGTGAGAGCCAGCGCGGCGAATCGCGAGGGGATGACCGTCCGCGAGAGCGACTTTCGGATGAAGGCGGAAGCCGAGGGGAAAATGTCCCGGCGGTCGCCGACTCCAAGGGCGAGGCGCAGGGGACCCTGGGGCCCGTGGGTCAATTCCTGCTCGGCGCCGTGGAGCGCATGAAGCTCGGGTCCTTCGAGATCTCCGAGGCGTCCGAGGGCGATTTCCTGATCTTCCAGCTCCGTGGTGCGGCGGCTGCAGAGCTGCAGCGCGGGGATGGTCGCGCGACCGATGCGCTCCAGCTCGTCGCCAACCAGGTCTCGATGCGACAGGGTGACGATGCCCCGCGTGTCGTGGTGGATGTCGAGGGTGGGGGCGAAGAGCGCGAGCAGACGCTGACCCGTCTGGCGGAACGTGCCGTGAAGCGGGCGCGAGAGACGAGTCGCCTCGATTGCCCTCGACCCGATGAATTCGCGGGATCGGCGGGCGATCCACATCGTGGTGCGCGAGATGTCGGGCGTCGCGACGATGAGCATTGGCGAGGGACGCTATCGGCAGGTGCTCGTGGTGCCGGAAGGTGCCCCCGAGTACCAGGAAGCGCTGGCCCAGGGCTGATTCTGGTCGGGCCGGGCGGGCTTTGAGTGTCCCGCCCGGCTCTTCTGCGCGCCTTGGCCCGGGCGGAGCTGGAGGGGCTGCAGCGAGTTGATTCGACAGAATCCCCCTGCCCGGCTTCCGCCGGCCGTCGGCGAATTGCATACAGCAAGGATTCCGGGGAATCTTCGCACGGGCGGATTTGCTTGAGGAATGCGACCGGGCCGCGCAGAGCCCGGATTTGAGAGACGAGAGCCCGGGTCGCCGGTCGCCGGGATGATCTCCGGATCCGCCCGAAATCTGGGCTCCCCCACTGTTCCACGGGGAACACCCAGCGCATCGATTCATGAGTCGCCTGGCGAGCTCATGCTCTCCCCACCCGGGACCGCGCGATCCGAGGGCCCTCGTTCCACATTGAAACGTTCCACGGGGAACGGAGTAGACGACGATGCCCGAACGAGACCCGGCGCCGATCGACCCCGCGCCCATCCGTGAGCGAATCGACCAGGGACTCGCCGCCCTCTTCCCCGAGCCCCCGCCCCAGGCCGCGGACGCCCTGACCCGCCTCGTCATCCTCCTGGCCCAGTGGGCCCCGCGCATGAACCTGACGGGTCACCGCGATCCTCTCGACATGACCTCCCGCCTGGTTCTCGACGCCGCGGCCCTCGTCGCGGTCCTCCCGGAGCTCTCGACCGCGCCCGATCTCGCCGATCTCGGGAGCGGCGCCGGCTTCCCGGCCTCCCGATCGCGATCCTCTGTCCCCGCGTCCAGGTTCATCTGGTCGAGTCCCGGCAAAAACGTCACCACTTTCAGCGGGAGGCCCGACGACAGCTGGCTCTCGAGAACGCTTTCCCCCTGCTCGGCCGATCCGATGCCCTCAATGCCCAACCCTCGGCCATCGTCGTCGCGCAGGCGATGATGCAACCCGAGCAAGCCCTGCTTCACATGCTGCCCTGGACACGGCCTGGCGGAATGATGGTCCTGCCAGCGACCGCAGACGTCCGCCCGCCGGAGACGCCTGATTCGCTCCCCGTGGAGCGCCGCCGTTATCGAGTTCCCCTGACGAACCTCGAGCGTCAGGTCTGGATCGTCCGCTCGAGCCCGTCCTGACCCCGTCCACCGTCGAGCCCGGGCGTTCCCCACTCGCATTCAGTCCGGTCTGTGATAAGAAACGCGACGCGGCCCGCAGCGGGTCGCTGTCGGGGATTCGCGCGCGGGGGGCCAGCGCGAAATCCGGATTGTGCCTGGCCTCGAACGAGTCGACGTATGAGCTCGGGCCCCTTCGTGCTGGCCGTCGTCAATCAGAAGGGCGGAGTCGGGAAGACCACGACAGCGGTCAATCTCGCGGCCTGTCTCGCGGCCTCCGAGCGACCGACGCTCCTGATCGATACGGATCCCCAGGCGAACGCGAGCAGCGCCTACGGCATCAGCCGTCCGGAGCGGCAGATCTATGATGCGCTCGTCGACGGTGTCCCGCTCACGCATTGCGCCGTCGAGACGGAGCTCGAGACCCTCCACGTCGTCCCGGCTGGACGGGACCTCGTCGGCGCCGAGATCGAGCTCGTCTCGATGGAGGCCCGCGAGTACCGCCTTGCGCAGGCGATCGCCGCGATCGGCGACGCCTACGAGATCATCCTGATCGACTGCCCGCCCTCGCTCGGACTCCTCACCCTGAACGCCTTGACTGCGGCGGACGCCGTCCTCATTCCTCTTCAGGGGGAGTACTACGCCCTGGAAGGCCTGGCGAACCTCGTGGCGACGATCGAGCTCGTGAAGGGGCAGCTGAATCCGCGGCTTCGGATCCAGGGCATCGTGCTCACGATGGTCGATCCCCGGGCCAATCTCTCCCGCCAGGTCGAGGCCGAGGTCCGAGGCCATTTCGGCGAGAAGGTCTATCGCACGCGGATCCCGCGAAACATCCGCCTATCGGAAGCGCCCAGTCACGGGCAGCCCATCCTCCTCTACGACATCCATTCCAAGGGCGCCGTCGCGTACACGAAGCTGGCCGAGGAGCTCCTCGGCCAGCTCGCCCTCGTCGGTCCGCCGCGCAAGCCGCCGGTGCTCCCGAAGGCCAGCTCGTTGCGTCCGCAGCCCGACACGCATCCCGACAGGAGCTCGACATGAATCAGCGCCGCAATGCACTCGGACGGGGACTCGGGGCCCTGATCTCCAGCCCGACGCCCGTCGCCCCGAATTCGACGACGCCTTCTGGTGTCAGTCTCGGCGCGACCGCGCCTGCCCCCGCTACACCGACGGGGGGCGTGCTCGAGATCGAAGTTTCCCGCATCGATCCGAATCCGGATCAGCCGCGCCGGGAATTCGAGCCTGGGGCGCTGCAGCAGCTGGCGGACTCGATCCGACAGCACGGTGTGTTGCAGCCCGTCGTCGTCCGACAGGCGGGTCCCCGCTACGAGCTCGTAATGGGCGAGCGGCGCTTCCGGGCGAGTCAGCTCGCGGGACGCCGCAGCGTTCCCGCCGTCATCCTCGACGTCGATCCCGCCGACCGGCTCGAGCTCGCGATCGTCGAGAACGTGCAGCGTCAGGATCTCAATCCGATCGAGCTCGGGCTCGCCTATCAGGCGCTCGCCCGAGCCGGCCATACCCAGGAAGAGATCGGACGAAAAGTCTCGATGGACCGCTCGTCCATCGCCAACCACATCCGCCTGCTCGATCTGTCCCGCACGATCCAGGCGGATGTCGAAGCGGGTCGCCTCAGCATGGGCCATGCGAAGGCATTGCTGCAGGTCCCCGACCTCGAGGCCCGCGAGGCGCTACGCGCCCGTGCCCTCAGCGAAGCGCTGACCGTTCGGGCGACGGAAGAGGCCGCAAGAGTCATTGTTAGAGGTGAAAAGGACCCGCTCGACCCCAAGAGTCGTGCGGCGGAGCGCTCAGGCTCATCGGGCTCGTCGAGCCCCAAGGCGGCGCTCGACCCGGATACACGCGCCTACATCGAGCGACTCGAGCGCCGTCTGCAGACCCGCGTCGAGCTCCACCCCGCCACCGGCGGCGGCGGAAAGCTCGAGATCCGCTATTTCGACCTGGAAGACCTCGAGCGGATCGGAAACCTGCTGCTGGGTCTCGCTTGATCGGCCCCGAGCGGTCCAACTCCAGGCCGGGCACACCGAGGTCCGCCGCCGGGGCGCGCCTCGAAACCATGAGCAGGAACAGGCGATGAGCGCAGCAGACCCCGACGCGATGGATCTCGATTCCCTGGGTGAAGCGGTCGGTTCCGCGCCGGACACGATCTCGGGCCGCAGCGGCGTTCCCGTCGCCGAGGACGACGTGCTCGTGCCTCCCGGCGGCGCCTTCGAGGGCCAGGTCGCGATCACGGGACCAACGCGGATCGAGGGAAGCGTCCGCGGGAGCCTGCGCGGTCCGGGCGACCTCTTCGTCGGCGCTCACGGCCGGATCGAAGGACGCGTGGAGTGCGAGTCCCTCGAGAGCGCCGGCGAGATCGTCGGTCCCGTCTCGGTGCGGACGCGAGCGCGGCTCGAAGCCGGCGCTCGGCTCGACGGGGACCTCTGTGCCCCGACCGTCGTCTTCGACGAGGCGGCGGTCTGGAACGGGCGGGCGCTGGTCGGGGCCGAGCGGGTCGTCGAATCGAGCGACGAGCCGAGCGAGCCGCCGAGCTAGGCGTCCCCCGAAAGTCGCTTCGGATCGGTCAACAAAACGTTGCACCCGGGGCTCGCCCAGGTGGAATGTCGGTCGATTCGTGGTACCCACCCGCTGGCGTTCGCTGCCGCTCTGAGCCCCCCGGTCCCCGGGTCGGTGCTTTCCGGATCGCATGCGGAGATCGAGACGGGGATCCCGGGCTGCATCGGCTCGCGATGGGGCGGGCCTGCGGTGAAACGGGACTGCGTGGTCTGCGCAGAAGAGCTCCGATCGGCATGGGCCGGGACGGAGTTCGAGCCGGCTCGAACGTGAATGCGACGGGTGTTGCGGGCCCTCGGAGCGACTCTTTGCGAAACAGGTCATTGCGAAACGGCTCTCTGCGAAACAGCTCACTGCCTGACGGAACGGTGCAAGCCAGCTTGACGTCGTCTGCTCCGCCGATCGTTCGAGAATCGGGCCCGACCGTGGTGCCGGGCGCATCGATGTCGTCGATCGAGCGGCTCGCGTTCTCGATTCCGCGTCGGACGACGCGCGCATGGGCGGGTGTGGTCGCCGGCTTCTTCGCGGCCTCCGTCGTGACGGCCTGGCCGCTCGCGGCGAGCGCGTCCGAGTCCCTCGAGCTGATCCCCGACTACGCGCTCTTCGACCTCATCAAGCCTGGACTCATCGAAGACGAGTCGGGACTCGGCGCGCTCTGGGTCATGCTGATTGCGTTCACGCTGCTCGTGATCCCGCTGAACGCGCTCATCTTCCAGCCGATCTTCCGCGCCCTCGACGCCCGCGCCGAGCGCATCCAGGGCGCGCGCCAGCGCTCCGAGCACCTGCAGCGCGAGGCCGACTCGATCCTCGAGCGCTACGAAGCGGCGGTTCGCGACGTCCGGGGCGAAGCGGAAGCGGCGCGCCAGGTCGAGATCGGTCGAGCCCGCGAAGAGCAGAACGCGCTCACGTCGCAGGCGAAGCTCGAATCCGAGGCCCAGCTCGAGAGCGCCCGCTCCGAGCTCACGCGTTCTCTCGAGAGCGCCCGTGCGAGTCTGCGGGCAAGCGCCGAAGACCTCGCGCGAGCCGCCGCGGAGCAGGTCCTCGGCCGGAGCCTGTCATGAGCTGCCGCAACCGGACGTGCAAGCGTTCCCTGACCCTCCTCGCTCCCCTCGCCGTCGGCCTCCTCGCCGCGGGTCTGGCGCAAGCCGCCGGGGGCGAGCACAAGTCCCAGGCCGAGGTGCTCCGCGAGACGGGCTGGCAGGCCTTCAATCTCGTCGTGATCGTGGCGCTGCTGATCCACTTCGGTCGCAAGCCCGTCGCCGACTATTTCGCGTCCCGCCGTCAGGGGATCCAGACCCAGCTCTCGCAGGCCGCGGATCTGCTCGCGCAAGCGGAGCACCGCAACTCCGAGCTCCAGCGCAAGCTCGTCGACCTCTCGGCCGAGCTCGACTCGATCCGGGAGGCTTCGAATCGCCGCGCCGAGGAAGAGGCGCTGCGCATCCTCGCCGAGGCCCGCGCGACCGCCGATCGCATCCGGCGCGACGCCCAGGCCGCCGTCGATCAGGAGCTGCGCCGCGCGCAGTCGAAGCTGCGCGAGGAGGCCGCCGATCTCGCCCTCGAGCTCGCGAGCCGCAAGCTGCAGTCGGGCGTCAACGACGCGGACCGCGACCGGCTGATGGACGAGTTCATCACGCGTGTGGAGCCCGGCTCCGTGGGAGGCGTCGTGCGATGATGGCCGGCGGTGCGGCACAACGTTATGCGAAGGCGCTCTTCGGACTGGCCCAGGACGAACGGCGCCACCGCGAAATTCGAGCCGAGCTCGCCCGCTTGCGGGCCCTCTTCGACGGTAGTCGCGAGCTCTCGACGGCGCTGCTGACGCCGATGCATCCCGCCGCCGAGCGGAAGGCAGCGCTGCGGGCGTTGGCTGCGCGGGAGAACGTGAGCCCGCTGGTCCAGAACTTCCTGGGCTTCCTCGTCGACCAGCGGCGGCTCATCCAGTTCGATTCGATCGTCGAGGCCTACGACGCGTTCGCGGATCAGGCCGAGGGGATGCTGACCGCCCAGGTGACGGTCGCGAGCCCCCTCGACGATCGCCGCAAGGATCGCCTGCGCCGCGCGCTCTCCGACCGGACCGGTCGCGAGGTGAAGCTCGAGATCGCGGTCGACCCGAGCCTCATCGGCGGGGCCATCGCCAAGATCGGCGACCTCGTGTTCGACGGCAGCCTCCGCACGCAGCTCTCGCAGCTGCGCGCCAATCTCACCTCTTCCTGAAATCAGCCTGAAGAAGGGATCCTCTGCGATGGACATCAAGCCCGGCGAAATCACCGACATCCTCAAGCGGGAGATCAAGAACTACGACCGCGAGATCGACGTCGCCGAGACCGGAACCGTGCTGTCGGCCGGTGACGGCATCGCCCGCGTCTACGGCCTCGACAACGCGCTCGCCGGCGAGCTCGTCGAGTTCGCGGGCGGACTGCGCGGCATGATCCTCAATCTCGAAGAAGACAACGTGGGCGTCGCCATCATGGGCCCCTCGCGCGGCGTCAAGGAAGGCGACGTCGTGCGCCGCACCGGCCGCATCATCGAGGTCCCGGTCGGCCCCGGCCTGCTCGGCCGCGTGGTCGACGCGCTCGGGGAGCCGATCGACGGCAAGGGTCCGATCGTGGCGGAGGCACGGCGCCAGGTCGAGCTGAAGGCGCCGGGCATCGTGACGCGCAAGTCGGTGAGCGAGTCGATGGCGACCGGGATCAAGGCGATCGACGCGATGGTCCCGATCGGCCGCGGCCAGCGCGAGCTCATCATCGGCGATCGCCAGACCGGCAAGACCGCGATCGCGATCGACACGATCATCAACCAGAAGGGCAAGGACGTGATCTGCGTCTACGTCGCGATCGGCCAGAAGCAGTCGACCGTGGCGCAGGTGACCGAGAAGCTGAAGCAGTACGGCGCGATGGACTACACCATCATCGTCGCCGCGACGGCCGCCGATCCCGCCCCGCTCCAGTACATCGCGCCCTACTCCGGCTGCACGATGGCCGAGCATTTCGGACACAACGGCAAGCACGTCCTCATCGTCTACGATGATCTCTCGAAGCAGGCCGTCGCCTATCGCCAGCTCTCGCTGCTGCTGCGCCGACCGCCGGGACGCGAGGCCTATCCGGGCGACGTGTTCTACGTCCACTCGCGGCTGCTCGAGCGCGCCTGCAAGCTCTCCGACGAGCTCGGCGGCGGCTCGATCACGGCGCTCCCGATCATCGAGACCCAGGCCGGCGACGTCTCGGCGTACATCCCGACCAACGTCATCTCCATCACCGACGGCCAGATCTTCCTCGAGACGGATCTGTTCAACTCGGGCGTGCGACCGGCGATCAACGTCGGTCTGTCGGTGTCCCGCGTCGGTGGCGCGGCGCAGACGAAGGCGACCAAGGCCGTCGCGGGTCAGCTGAAGCTGAACCTCGCGCAGTACCGCGAGATGGCGGCCTTCGCGCAGTTCGGCTCGGATCTCGACAAGGCGACCCAGGAGCAGCTCGCCAACGGCGAGCGCCAGACCGAGATCCTGAAGCAGGGCCAGTATTCGCCGCTTCAGATGGAGGAGCAGGTCATCTCGATCTTCGCCTCGACGCCGCCGCCGGGTCGCGAGTCCTGGATCCGCCAGCTGGAGCTGACCGACGTCCAGCGCTACGAGCGCGAGATGCTCGCGTGGATGCGGTCTTCGAAGCGCGAGATCCTGGAAACGATCCGGACGACCGGCAAGTTCGAGGACGCGACGAAGCAGCAGCTGGTGGCGGCGCTCGACGAGTTCGCGCGGATCTTCCAACCGACCGCGGCGACGGGCAGCGCGAAGGCGACCCAGGCAGCCTAAGAGTCAGCGCGAGAGGCAGCGTCAGTGGCGAATCTCCGGGACATCAAGCGTCGCATCACGACCGTCAAGTCGACGCAGAAGATCACTTCCGCCATGAAGATGGTGGCGGCGGCGAAGCTGCGTCGCGCACAGGACGCGATCGGCAACGCGCGTCCCTACGCCACGCGGATGCGTGCGACCCTCGAGGAGGTCTCGAAGACGCCGCTCGACGAGACGCATCCGCTGCTCGCGGTGCACCCGGAGCGGCGCGTCCTCGAGGTCGTCGTGGTGACCTCCGACCGCGGTCTCGCGGGCGGGTTCAATTCGAACGTGGTCAAGGCGGCGGAGTCGCTGATCAAGAGCCGAACGGGCGAGTTCCAGCAGGTCGGTCTGACGCTGCTCGGCAAGAAGGCGATCGACTTCTTCAAGCGCCGGCGCGCGAGCCAGATCCGCCATGAGGCCCCCATCGGCGGGGACGTCCGCTACGAAAAGGCCGCCGACGTCGGGCGCGAGCTCGCGCGGCGCTACGAAGCGGGCGAGGTCGACGAGGTCGTGCTCGTCTACAGCCAGTTCGTCTCGACGCTGACGCAGACGCCGGTCGTTCGATCGTTGCTGCCCTTCACGCCGCCGAAGGCCGGGCTCGTCGCCGTCGCCGAGGACCAGGCCCTGCCCTTCGAGATCGAGCCGGATCCGGCGGCGCTGCTCGCGGCGCTCGTGCCGAAGGCCGTCGAGGTCGAGATCTTCCGCGCCCTGCTCGAGAATCAGGCCGGTGAGCACGCAGCGCGCATGACCGCGATGGAAGCCGCGACCAAGAACACCCAGGATCTGATCGAGAAGCTGACGCTCCAGTACAACCGCGCTCGCCAGGCCGCGATCACCCGCGAGCTCGTCGAGATCGTGACCGGCGCCCAGGCCCTCGAATAAGGAGAGAGAAGAAGATGTCCATTGGCAAGATCGTCCAGGTCACGGGCCCCGTCGTCGACGTCGAGTTCGAGGGCGGCAACCTGCCCGAGGTGTTGACGGCGCTCACGACGACCAACTCGGCGATCAACGATCAGCCCGACAATCTCGTGATCGAGGTGGCGCTCCATCTCGGCGAGAAGACCGTCCGCGCGATCGCCATGGACACGACCGACGGTCTGCGCCGCGGCCAGGACGTCAAGAACACCGGCGCGCCGATCACGATCCCCGTCGGCCCCGAGACGCTCGGCCGCATCATGAACGTGATCGGACAGCCCGTCGATGAGCGCGGCCCGATCAACGCCAAGATGCACTTCCCGATCCACCGCCGGGCCCCCGAGTTCGTCGATCAGTCGACCTCGGTCCAGGTCCTCGAGACCGGCATCAAGGTCGTCGACCTGATCGCCCCCTACAACAAGGGCGGCAAGGTCGGTCTGTTCGGCGGCGCCGGCGTCGGCAAGACGGTCGTCATCATGGAGCTCATCAACAACATCGCGAAGCAGCACTCGGGCTACTCGGTCTTCGCCGGCGTCGGCGAGCGGACGCGCGAGGGCAACGATCTCTGGCACGAGATGATGGACTCGGTGCTCGCCGACGGCTCGACCGTGCTCGACAAGGCCGCGCTCGTGTACGGCCAGATGAACGAGCCGCCGGGGGCCCGCGCGCGTGTCGGGCTCACGGGCCTGACCGCCGCCGAGTACTTCCGCGACGAGGAAGGCAAGGACGTGCTCCTCTTCGTCGACAACATCTTCCGCTTCACGCAGGCGGGCTCGGAAGTGTCGGCGCTCCTCGGCCGCATCCCGTCGGCCGTCGGCTATCAACCTACGCTTGCCACCGACATGGGCGAGCTGCAGGAGCGCATCACGTCGACCAACAAGGGCTCGATCACGTCGGTGCAGGCCATCTACGTCCCCGCCGACGATCTGACCGATCCCGCGCCGGCGACGGCGTTCACGCATCTCGACGCGACGACGGTGCTCAACCGCGCGCTGACCGAGATCGGCATCTACCCCGCCGTCGATCCCCTCGACTCGACCTCGCGCATCCTCGATCCCCAGGTCGTCGGTCAGGAGCATTACGACGTCGCCCGCGGTGTGCAGTCGACGCTCCAGTCCTACAAGGACCTCCAGGACATCATCGCGATCCTCGGCATGGACGAGCTCTCGGAGGAGGACAAGCTGACCGTCGCGCGCGCGCGCAAGATCCAGCGCTTCCTCTCCCAGCCCTTCCACGTCGCCGAAGGCTTCACCGGCACCCCCGGCGTCTACGTCCGCCTCGAGGACACGATCCGCGGCTTCCGCGAGATCCTCGACGGCAAGCACGACGAGCTCCCGGAGCAGGCCTTCTACATGGTCGGCGACATCGACAGCGCGATCGCCAAGGCGAAGACGCTGGTCTAAGCCAAGGCGCGCGGCGTCGCGCGGCGCGAGCCGCCGGCGAGGCGCAGGGAAACGGACAGGAGACGAAGATCCATGGCGCTCGAGCTCGTCGTCGTGACACCAGAAGGGGAAGCCTTCTCGGAGGCCGTGCAGCAGGTCGTGCTGCCGGGCGAGGCCGGGCGTTTCGGCGTGCTCGAGAGCCACGAGCGCTTCCTGACGCCCCTCGTGCGCGGTCCGATGCAGATCATCAAGTCGGGCGGCACGACCGAGTGGGCCGCGATCTCGAGCGGCTTCGCCGAGGTCGATGGACAGAAGGTCGTCGTGCTCGTCGACGGCTGCGCGCTCTCCGGCGAGATCGACCGGAGTGCCTCGGAGAATCGGCGCGCCGAGGCGGCCCGCCAGCTCGCCCTGCTCGCCGACACCGCGGAGAATGCCGGCGAGCGCCTTCGGCTCGCCGAGGTGGTCGCGAAGGCCGAGCTCGAGGTCGAGGTCGCGGGGCTCTGAGCGGGCTCGCGTAGCCAGTTGCCAAAGCCCCGCGCAGAAGCATCATCGAAGGGCAGGAGCCCATCCGATGATTCCGACGATGATGCTGCTCGACCGCGCCTGGCCCGACGTCTCCGAGGCCTTGAAGAACGCCTACGTCCCTTCCCGGTCGACCGCCTGCTCGACCGCGATGGCCATGCTGATCGCGTCACTGATCGCCGCGACGAGCCTCTCCGCCGCCGCCTACGACTACTTCCCCTCGCCCTTCGGTCCGAACGAAGCGTCGAAATGGGGCAGCAACGTCATCGGGACGCCGGGTGGCATCGTGACCTGGAGCCTGATGCCCGACGGCACGGCGCTCGACCCCCTCGTCGCGCCCCTCGGCTTCTCCGGCACGTCCAACCTGACGGGCGTCTTCGATCGCGTCGGCGGTCGCCTCGCTGCCCTCTACCAGATCCAGGCCGCGCTCGACGGCTGGGCCGCGGTCGCGGACGTCCAGTTTCAGTACGTGGGGAACGACGACGGGACGCCCTTCGGTGCGGCCTACTCGCCCGGCCAGCAGATCGGTCATCTTCGTTTGGGCGCGTTCGAGTTTCCGGCGGGCAGCTTCTCGGCGGCCGTCGGTTATGCGGCGCCCCCGAACGGCTTCACGACGCTCGAGGGCGACATCCTCCTGAACACGCGCGCGGACATCGCCTACTACGTCGCCCCCGAAGCCGAGGGCCAGCTCTACGACCTCTACCCGCCCGGCGGCGGCCTCTATCGCAACGACTTCCAGGGCCTGATCGCCCATGAAGTCGGCCACACCCTGGGCCTCGCCCATTCCGACGTCCCGACCGGACTCATGTGTGGCTACGTCGACGCCGCATTCGACGGCTCGGCCTGCTATTGGGCGGATCCCGACTTCGACGGTCGGGCGCCGGTCACGCGCCTGCCCAGGCCCGACGACGTCGCCGGCATCCAGTTCCTCTACGGCCCGTCGCAGGTGCCCGAGCCGGGGCTCGCGTCGATGCTCGCGGCGGGTCTCTCCGGAATCGCCCTCGCCGCGAGAGCGCGCGGCCGGACGCGTCGCCCCGAACGCCGGCCCTGTCAGGCCAACGCGCTCGCGCGATGCGCCCTCGGCCGCAGCGCTCTCAGCGGCGAGCGCGCTCGCCGGCGACCGCGAGGCCGAGCAGGCCCAGGCCCATCAGCAGCGCCGACGAAGGCTCGGGAACCATCGTGAAGCTCTGGAAGTTCGACTGGTTCAGGCCCTGGTAGCCGCTCCCGTTCACGGAGAAGCGGACCGTCGACGAGCCGCCGCAGCAGTCCTCGAAGCCGACCCACCCGAACGTGACCGACTGGCCGACGGCGAGCGTCGCGCTCGTCGTGAAGACGCTCGCGTTGTTCCAGTCGCCCGCCCACCAGACGTTGCTCGTGATGACCTGCTGCGAAAGGACGGCTCCCGAGTTTCCGTCGAGCACCGCCGCGGCGCCCCCGCGGCCCCAGTCCGTGCCGACCTGGAACGTGTAGGTCCCCGCGACCGCGGCCTGGAAGCTCGTCGTCATCAGGATGCTGTAGTTCGAGGTCACGCCGTTGGCGTAGACCGCCGTCGAGATGTTCTCGAGGCCCGTCGTCACCGTCGAGCGGATCAGGCTCCCGGCTTGATGCTGCAGCATCAGGCTCGAGAACGTGTCCGTCGCGAGGGTCTGATAGTTCGACGAGACGAAGTCCGCCCGGAACGAGAGTGCCCGGGCATCTCCGGCGACGAGCAGGACGGCGATCAGCGCGAGGAGTCGAGCGACCCGACCGAGCGGAGCGCCGGCCTGCGCATGGAATCGATCCGCCAGGCGCGCGGAGAGGGATCGGGAGGAGGGCTTCGAACGCATCATCGCTGGACATCCCGCCGCGCGTCGAACGGCCCTCCAGCCTCGACGGCGACCCCATGCGTATCGGCATCCGTCGACCCGAATCTGTAGACGCGTGATGGGCCTCGCGGAAGCACTCCGGCGCCCGGTGTGCGCCGGACGCGCGGGACACGGCGATCCACCGGCATCCGTCGCGCACGAGCCATCGCGCGCGATTCTTCCGTGTCCGCGCGAATCGCATGGCCGGCGTCGCGGCCGGTCGATCCCGCCGCTTCGGCTAGGCTCCGCTTCCGGGAGACCTCCTTCATCTATATGGCCCGTCGTCGCCGACTCCGGATCCGATCGCTCGCGGGCCTCGCCGCGCTGCTGCTGCTCGTCGGTCTCGCGCGCCAGCTCGGTTTCGTGCCGGAGGCGATCGGCGGTGATCCCCGAAGCGGGCGACCGAAGACCTCCTCGGCGCCGGGTGACGAATCGGATGTGCGTTCGGAGAGCGGTGCGGAACGCGTCGCTCGTGCCTTCGCCGAGCGCGAGTCGGAGGTCCTGGTCACGCTCGACGCAACGGTCGACAAAGTGCTCTCCGACGATCGCGATGGATCGCGGCATCAGCGATTCCTGATCCGGCTGCCGGTCGGCCCACGCCTGCTCGTCGCCCACAACATCGATCTCGCCGAGCGCGTGCCGATCGAGCCGGGGACGCGCTTGCGACTGCGCGGACAATACGAGTGGAACGAGCGGGGCGGCGTCCTCCACTGGACCCATCACGACCCCGACGGCCGCCATCCCGGCGGCTGGATCGAGGTCGACGGCCGTCGGATCGAATGAAGGTCCCCGATCCCGTCGGCGCTCCCGACCGGATCGCGCCGTCGCGATCGACGCCGCCGAGGCGGGCGCTCCGACCGTCCCTTCGCGTGCTAGGTTTCGCTGCATGGCAAGCAAGAAGCTCCGCATCGTTCAATGGACCACCGGACTCGTCGGCCGCAGCGCCGTGCGGGCCGTCCTCGATCATCCCGAGCTCGAGCTCGTCGGCTGCTATGCCTGGAGCCCCGACAAGGTCGGACGCGACGTCGGCGAGCTCTGCGGATTCGACGAGAAGATCGGTGTCCCGGCGACGAACGACATCGAGGCGATCCTCGCCCTGCGCCCGGACTGCGTGCTCTACATGCCGCTGCAATGGGTCGTCGACGACATGGTCCGGTTGCTCGAGGCGGGGATCAACGTCGTCTCGACGGCGAACTTCATCACCGGGAAGTCCTACGGCGAGCAGGACATGCGTCGCCTCGACGAGGCCGCGCGGCGCGGTGGGGTCTCGCTCTACGGGACCGGCATCAATCCGGGGCTCGCGAACGTGCTCGGGCTGGTCGCGACGGCAGTCTGTCGGCGGGTCGATCGGGTCTCGGTGCTCGAGTCCGTCGACGCGACGGCCTACGCCTCGGCCCAGACCTGGCTCGACATCGGCTTCGCTTCGCCGCCGGATACGCCGGGTCTCTATGAGCGCGCGAAGACGCGGATGCTCGTCTTCCTCGACGCGGTCGAGATGATGGCGGCGGCCCTCGCGGTCGAGCTCGACGAGGTCCGCTTCGACGTCGATTTCGGCGTCGCGAAGAAGGATCTCGACCTCGGCTACATGAAGATCGCGAAGGGCACGATCTGCGGGCTCAAGAGCGTCTGGTCGGGGATCGTGGCGGGCAAGTCGGTGATCGAGCTCGGGCTCCTCTGGCGGCTCGGGGACGCGATGGATCCGGATTGGCCGACCGAAGAGGGCTACGTCATCGAGGTCGACGGCGTACCGAGCGTGCGTGCCCGGTATGCGATCCAGTACCCCGCGAACCTGACGGATTTCGGGGTCGCGACGGCGAACCCGGCGGTCAACGCGATCCGTGCGGTCGTCGCGGCGCCGCCCGGTCTCGTGACGGCGGATCGGCTTCCGCTCGTCACGGCGGCGGGCTTCGTCGCGGGCGGCTGAGCGGTCGCGAGGACGTCGGCGGATTTCGGCGGGACTCGCGCTCCGCGGCCGACCGACCCGCCGTGGCGCGACATCGCTCCGCCTGCCCCGCCCCCTCCTCGAGCAGCCTTAGATTCACCGCCGCCCGCACGAGCCCCGGATCGAGCGCGAGCGCCCGCCGCCAGGCGAGCTCCGCCTCGTCGAGCCGGCATTGCTCGGCCCACGCGAAGCCCAGATTGTTGAAGCCCCGCGCGTTGTGCGGCGACTTGCGCGTCACGTCCTGCCAGAAGACGAGCTCGTCGCGGTAGACGTCGTTGCGCCGATGGGTCGCGAGCCCGAGTCCGAGGGCGAGCCCCGCGACGACGAGCACGCGCGTGATCGAGCGCAGCCGCGCCGGGACCCCACGACGCATCAGCGCGTCGCCCGACCACGCGACCAGCAGCGCCGGCCCGAGCAGCGCCGCATAGAGCTGGCGATCGTTCACGAGATCGAGCCGCGCGACGAGGGAGTTCGTCGGAGCGAGCCAGACGAAGGTCCAGAGCACCGCGAAGGCGGGGAGCGGCCACCGCCGAAGACCCGTGAGGGCCGCGAGCAGGACGGCGACGATCGCCGCGCCGGCGAGCGCTCGCGCCGGATCGAGGCGGGTCAAGGCCTCCAGCGCCGGGTCGGCGTTCAGCTGGTCGAAGCGGACGAGCTGGCCCGCCAGAAAGCCGATCGCGTCGATCTGGGCGACGAGATTCTCGACGGGACCGCGCGTCGCGAGGCTCGTCCCGACGAGTCCCCGATAGGCGGGCAGCGCGAGCAGGGCAGCGAGGCCGACGAGCAGGGCGAGCGCGTGGCCGGCACCCGCGCGGATCGCCGCTCGCCCGGGATCGCAGATCCCCGGCTCGCTCGCGACCCAGAGCGCGATCGCGATCGGGACCACGACCGCGCTCTCCTTGACCGCGAGGGCGAGGAGCATGAGTCCGACTGAAATCGCGCGATCTCGAGGGCGAAGGCGATCGCGAAGGCGGTTGCGGCCGCGATCAGGACCGGGGTCGAATGCGGTTGTCGGCGAACCGACCTCGTCGCCGGGGCCGGGCCCGCGCCCGGGCGCCGAAGCCGCCGCCGGGGCTGCGCCCTGCCCGCTCCCAGGCCCTCGCCCAGACCAGCAGGCTCGCGAGCGCGAGCCCCGTGCTGAGCGAAGTCGAGCGCCCCGAGGCGTAGGTCACCGCCTCCGTCTGGACCGGGTGGAGCGCAAAGACGAGGCCGGCGACGAGGGCGAGCCAGTCCGTCGAAGTCGTCGAAGCCGCCGCGGTCGTCGAAACGGCCGACGAGCCGGCGATGCTGCTCTCTCGCGTGGCCGGACCCGTGCCCGGATCTGTGCTCGGCCCCGGCCCCGGCTTCGGTCCCGGGCCGTGACGTGCCGCGAGCGCCCGAACGATCGCGTAGGCGAGCAGCGCATTGACCGCGTGGATCGCGACGTTCACCGCGTGGAAGCCGACGGCCCCGAGCCCGCTTGCGTGATTCAGCGCGTAGCCGAGCTTGAGCAGCGGCCGGATGCCCGGCATCGAATCCCACCAGGCGGTGAGGCTCTGGACCCGCGGATCCCGGACGATCACGTCCCAGTCGTCGAACTGGAAGCTCGCAGCGAACGCATTCGCATAGGCCGCGCCAACGACGATCAGCAGCAAGGCCCGAGGTCCGAGCGAGGCGGCCGTCCCCGAGATCATCGACGCGCGGCGTCGAGGGCCGCGAAGGCATCATCGATCAGGATCGATGCGGACCACCAGCGATCGGGGGCGTTCAAGAGGATGACCGCGACCTCGTCCCGACCACGGCGGACGAAGGCGGCGAGACATTTTCCGGCGCGATTCGTGAAGCCGCTCTTCACCCCGATCGCGCCCTCGACGCGGCCGAGGAGCAGATTGCCGCTCGCCTTGCGCAGTCGGCGGCCATCGACGGTCCGGAAGTCGACCGATTTCAGGGCCACCGCTCGCGCGAGCTCGGGCGCTTTCATCGCTTCGATCGCGAGGCGGTGCAGATCGCGAGCCGAGGCGAGATGGCCGGGCGCGTCGAGTCCGCAGGGATTGCGAAAGCGCGTCGCGCGCAGGCCGAGCGTGGCCGCGCGCGCGTTCATGCGCTCGACGAAGCGCTCGACGCTGCCCGCCGCATGCGCGGCGAGCGCGAGACAGGCGTCGTTCGCCGAGCCGACGAGCAGCGCGTCGAAGGCGTCGGCGAAGCGGAGCCGGTCGCCCTTGCGCAGGCCCAGCCGCGAGCCCGTGGCCGCCGCCGCCTCGGCGCCGACCTGCACGATGGCCTCGGGCTTCCAGTCCTCGGCCAGCAGCAGCGCCGTCATCATCTTCGTGAGCGAGGCGGGGGGCAGCGCGCGATCCGGCTCGTGGGCCCAGAGCACGGCCCCGTTCACGACGACCAGATAGGCGGCAGCCGCCTTCGGGTACGGATCGAGCTCCCCCGCCGCCTGAGAGGCGGGCGCCGCGAGCAGGCCGGCCGTCAGAGCGAGGACGGCGAGCGCGAGGCCTGCAAGCGGAAGCGCGGTCGGCGCGACTCCGGCCCGCGCAAGCCCGCCGCCACGCCGCACACTCCCGCGTCGCGCCGCGCGCCGCCGGCACACGGGCGGTCCGGTGGTCGCGCTCGATCCACCCCTCGCGAAGCCGACGCTGCCGGGCAGGACGCTCCTCCTCGGAAGACGCGGGATCCTGGCTCCTAGAAGCCGAGGAGCCCCTTCAGCTTCTTCGCCCCTTCCTCGACCGCCTGGCCCGGGGCACCGGATCCCGAAGTCCCGGATCCCGTCGCGCCCGCCCCGGAAGCGCCGCCCGCGCCCCCCGCCTCGGCGGGCGCGCCGCCCGTGCCGGCGTCGTCGCCCTGCATGAGCGAGCGGGCGTAGTGGCCGCAGAAGTCCCGGTAGCGTTCGGCGGGCGGCGAGGTGAAGCCGCGGCCGGCGCACTCGCGCTGGGCGATGACGCGACCCTGCACCGGGCAGCTCTTGCCGAGGAAGTCGAGGTCTTCGCTGCGACTGGCCTCGCCGCAGAGCTTCGAGCGCATCGCCTCGCCGTCGACGCCGCAGAAGCGCGCGACCTCGGGCAACGTTCCGGAGTCGAGGGCGGCCTGACCCGTCGACGGCCGCGCGGCGACCTCGGCGAAGCCGGCCTTCGTCTGGAACTTCGCGCAGAGCTGCGTCTTGTACTTCGGCGCACACTGGTAGTTCTGCAGATTGGCGGGCATCAACGCGTCGACCATCGACGAGCACGCCTGTGCCATGCCCTGATTCGTCTGCGATTCGGCCTGGGCCTGGAGCGCGGCGATCTCCTTCTTCATCTGGCTCGCATCGCAGTTCCCGACCCGCTTGCCCCGGGCCACCATCTTCATGGTCCGGCCGTCGGTCGTCATGGTCATCGTCGAGGTGTACGCGTCGCGGCCCTGGTAGACCATCTCGCCGGTTCCGCTGCCTTCGGGGCAGGTCACGTCCCAGCTGAACTTGCCCGGCGATCGGCGCACGTTCGACATCGTGCACTTGTCGTCGTTCCCCGAAAGGCCCTCGGGTCCCTCCGCGTTCACCGGGGTACAGATCTGCTGGCTCCGGGCCGGCATCTTCATGCCCGGCATCTCCATGCTCGTCTCGACCTGCCACAGGTTGCCGGGCTCCGCGGCCGAAGCGGCCCCCGCGCCCGACAGGACCCACACCGACATCATCACCCTCGCGATCGCACGCATCGGATACCCCCTGCTCGTCCTGTGGAACGGCGGGAATATAGAGCGGAGGACCGCATCGCCAGAGTCCCCGCCGAGCGCGTCTCCGGGCGAGTGCAAACGCCGCGAGCCCGCCGGCCGCTACGAGCACGGCCATATCCGTCTCGGGCAATCCGATCAGCAGCGGGTCGTGGTCCGACGTGCGCCGGGCATCGGCGGCGAAGAGCGGCAGGGCGTCCGGCTTCGCCTCGAAGCGGGCCTCCCCGGGATCGACGACCGCGTCGTCGTAGTCGAAGGCCGGGGGCTCGTCGGCATTGACGTGCCACTCGGCGGCGCCGGTGATCCTCGCGGCGAGCGAAGCGCTCGCGAAGGCGTGATCGAGGCGGCCGAGCTGCCCGTCGAAGACGTAGCTATAGGCTGCAGGGCCGGCGAAGGCGAGGACGAGATCGACGTAGTCGTCGGCCGTCCCCGGCACGTCGTCTGGGCCCTCTGCGAGGGCGCGGACGGGATCTTCGCGGCGGTAGCTGTTCAGATCGCCGACGATCAGGAAGTCGGGATCCCCGCTCGCCGTCGGGTCGCTCGCGAGCCAGTCGACCAGGGCGCGGGCGCCGGCGGTGCGCGTCGCATTGCAGTGTCCCTGGCCATCGCCGAGATCGACGTCGCCGGGGCCGCTGCAGGGGGATCCCTTCGATTTCAGATGGGCGATGGCCAGCGTGAAGGTCTCGCCGGTCCCGATCTCGCGCAGCGTCTGCGCGAGCACCGGCCGATTGCGCCCGTCGAGGAAGCGTGGATCGACGCTGGCGTCGAGGATCCGCGGCGCGCCGACGGGCACGACCGCGGCGGGACGGAAGAGCAGCGCGACCCGGATCGCATCGCTGCCGATCGAGCCCGTCGCGAGGGCCGTCCAGGCGCCGCAGTCGGGGACGGTGTCGAGCGCCCGAGCGAGTCCCTCGGCGGTCGCGCCCTCGTCGTTCTCGATCTCCATCAAGGCGAGCACGTCTGGCGCGAGGGCGCAGATCGCGGCCCGGAGCTTCTCCGTCTGCTGCTCGAATTCGGCGGCCGAGTCGGCGCCGCGGCAGTCGAGCACGCCGGCAGGCCCGCACGACCCTGCCGAGCCCGAGGCGCTCGTGTCGATGGTCGCGAAGTAGTTCGCCACGTTGAAGCTCGCGATCGCGAGGCTTCCCCCGACGTCGGGCGGCGCCGCGGGCGGGGGGTTGGCCGCGACGAAGACGAAGGGCGCGAGCTCGGCGACGGGGCGGATGCGAAAGGGCTCGTCGATCCCGCGATCCCGGGTCGAGCGATCGAGCACGCCCGCCAGACCAAGGATCCTGTCTCCCGCGCGGAACCGATTCGAGAGGCTCAAGCCCGGCTGGGGATACGGGAGCGGGCGACCGTTCTCGAGCGCACCGTCGAGGCGCTCGTCGCCGTCGTCGAGGAGCACGCGGCGGCGCGCGACGTCGATCCGGTGGGCGAGCTGGCCGGGGACGCTCGGGAGATTCGCGTCGGTGAAGGTCCGGATCCGCGGGCCCTCGTGGAGGCTCAGCTGGCCGAGGCGGGCGAGATCGAAGGCTTCACCGACGGCGAGGGACATCGGGAACTCGACGCGCATGCTCTCGAAGCGCTCGGCGTAGGTGTCGATCACCGCCCGCGCCGCGGCGAGATCATCCGACGGCACGCCGGGGATCGGCAGGACCGGGCGCGCCGCGGTCGGCATCGCTTCGCCGTGGGTGCAGAGGCCGACGTCCACGAGCGCCTCGAGCGCCGTCGCCCCCGAGCGCTCGCGCACCGTCCCGCGGACCCGCACCCGATCCCCGACCGCGACCCCCGCCGCGAGGCCGCTGCTCGCCTCGGACACGAAGAGGCCCTCCGAGGTCGTGGCGTCGCCATCCGCGTCGACGTCCTCTTCCTGGAGGAAGAAGCCCTGGAGCGAATCGTCGGCCGTCCCGAGGAAGCGCCCCGTCACGATCGCTTCGACCTCGGTCGCGAGGCCGACCGTCGGCGAGTCGGCGCCGTTGCCCTGGACCGCGTGGATCGCGACGGCGGACTCGCCACATTCGTCGTCGTCGGCGAGGACGACGCTCGCGTGGATCGAGCCGCCGAGGCGCAGGCCGGCGGTGGGGCTCGCGAGGGTGAGCGATAGGCGCTCGGTCCCTTCGGCGAGGGTGTCGTCGAGGACGGACAAGCTCGCCGTCGCGCTCGTCGCGCCGTCGGCGATCGACAGCCAGACGTCGCTCAGCGTGTAGTCCTCCGCCGTCAGGCCGAGCCCGCCGACGGCGAGACCGACCGATTGCGGTCCCGAGACCGGCGCGTCGGTCGTCGCGCGCACGACGATCGCACTGCGGTCGAGCTCGCTCGCGAAGGACGCGGAGACGGCGAGCTCGACGGCGGGCCCCGCCGGGCAGGGTTCGAGCGGGGATGCGGCGGTCCGGGGGAGGGGCGGGCCCGAGACGAAGTCGAGGGCGTTCGAGAAGGTGTCGAGGCAGCCGCCGCCCCCGCGGAAGAGCGACGTCGCGACCGAGGCCGCCGGAGCGGCGGCTTGACCCTCGAAGAAGCTCGCCGAGCCGTAGCCCACGAGATCGACGATCTGATCGAGCAGCGCCGGGCCGCAAGGCGAAGAGCCGCCGTTGCACGGCAGGCCCACGGTCGAACGCACGAGCGCGAGCTTCCCGCTCTGGCTCGAGAGGTTGGTCGCGGGATTGCCCGCGAGGAAGGGCTCGGGGAGCGGCATCCCGGCGGCGCTCGCGGCGAAGCCGACGAGCAGCGATTGCCCCGGCGCGAGCGAGCCCGAGAGCGCGCTCGGCGCGCCCCCCGAGAAGAGGCCCGTTCCCGTCGCACTCGCGTACTGGATCGACCAGCCCGCGAGCGAGACCGGCGTCCCTCCGCGATTGAAGAGCTCGACGTAGTCCTGACGGTAGACGTTTCCGTTGCCCCCGTAGACCTGGCGGAGCACGACCTGCGCGCGGACGTCGCTTCCGGACAGGAGGGCGAGCGGGACGAACGCGACCACGACGAGCAGCAGGCGGACGAGGCGGCGACGCGACATGGCGAAGTGTTCCCCCGGTCGAGCGACGGGTTATGCATCGACGGCGCGAAGGGAGCAACGCGTGAACGGGCGTTCCTGCGGCCCCTGAACGGCAATTCACGGGGTTGACGCGACACCGGCGAACGGGTTGCATCGAGGAGTGCGCGCGCTGCCGGCGAGGATCGGTCGGTCGCGACGACATCGCGGACGACGCCTGAGGAGCAGGAGTCGGTCGAGGTGGAGGTGAATGTGAAGGTAAATGTGAAGGTGAAGGTGAAGGTCGAGTCGAAGGCCTAAGGGAAGGGACCGATGGCGATGGAGACGCGCAGCGGAACGCGGGGTGCAATGAGGCGGGCCTGGGACGTCGTCGCGCTCTCGCCCGCTCTCGGGGTCGAGATCCGCGGCCTCGATCTGCGTGAGGCGATCGCGGCGGAGGACGTCGAGCGCCTGCGTGACCTCTTCGACGAGAAAGGGCTCCTCTTGTTCCGGGGCCAGCAGCTCAGCGAAGCGGACCAGCTGCGCATCTGTGCGCTGTTCCGACCGGTGGTCGAGCCGGTGGCCTGGATCTCGAACGTCGAGCCCGGCTTCCATCCGGAGGGCGAGCTCGCCTGGCATTGCGATTACGCCTTCACGCCGCATCCGATGCTCGGGCTCTCGCTCTACGCGATCGAGCTCGCTCCCGGCGCGGCGCCCACCGACTTCGCCAACAACGCGCGGGCGTGTGCGGCCTTGCCGGCCGCCATTCGCGAGCAGCTCGAGAAGCTCCGCGTCGTCCATCTGATCGACGCGATCGACGGGCGCGACAACGTGCGGACGCGGATCGACGAGATCGGCGGTGAGGCGGCGTCGCCGGCGCTGTATCCCCGGCATGCGCGGCCCGCGATCTGGCGGCATCCGGCGACCGGGGTGCCGCTGCTCTTCGTGCTCGGGCAGCAGGCGAGTCATTTCGAGGGTTGGAGCTGTGCGGCGAGTGATGCGCTCCTCGAGGCGGCCTTTCGCGTCCTCTACGAGCCGTCGAACGTCCATCGCCATGTCTGGGAGGTCGGCGACTTCGTCGTCTGGGACAACCTGCTGATCCAACACGGGCGTCGTGCGAACCCGAATGCGGTCCGGCGTTCGCTTCGGCGCGTCGCGATGAATACGGTGACGACGGCGGAGCTGATCGCGGGCACGGGCTTCGATCCCGCGGTCCGGGCCGCGCATCGGGAGGCCGGGCGGAGCGCCGCGCGAAGCTGAGGCGCTTCGTTCGATCGCGCGGGAGCGTTTCGGCGCGGATCAGCGGGGCGGGACCCGCGTGACCGGGATCCGCGCGACGGGATCGGCGGCCTCGGCGTTGGCTTCGGCTCCGACGATCACGGCGACGACGATGGCGACGACGATGGCGATGGCGGTGACGGCGTTGCCGCTTCGAGCGCGCCCACGAGCTGCTTCAGAGCTCGCGCGATGTCGCGTGCCGCCTCCGCCGGGGATTGCGCCTGGCGCGCCTCGGAAAAGATCTCCGCGTTGAGCGTGAGCTGGGGCGCGTTGGCGAGGACGATGCCGACGATCTCGGCGAGGGGGAGCACGCCTTCGCCGGGGAGCAGGCGTCCCCACTGCACGGAGTCCGGGAGCGTGTCCTGGGCCGCGGACCGGTCCGAGATCTGGAAGTCCGCGATGGCTCCGGGCGGCAGGGCGCGGAGGTCGGCGAGCGACGCCCGGGAGCGCGCCCAGTGCCAGGTGTCGAGGGCGATGCCGAGGTTCGAAGCGCCGACTGACTCGAGGATGCGCACGGCCCGCTCGAGATCGGGGATGCCGGTGCCCGGCAGGAACTCGAGGGCCACCGTCCGGCCGCCGCGAGCGGCGCGCTCGCAGAAGGGCCCGAGCGCGTCGGCGAGCTCCGCGACGGTCGTCGCCGGATCGCCGCCGTAATGCGGCACGCTGAAGCAGTCGACGGCGAAGCGCTCCGCCACCTCGAAGTGCTGGTCGACGGTCCAGCCCATCTGCGCGGCGAAGGGACAACGGGGGAGCGCGGCCATCGCGCCGTCGAGCACGACGCGCCGGATTCCGTTCGCCTCGAGCAGCGCGCGAAAGCCCGCCGCCTCCGCCGCGCTCGCCCGGGGCACAGGCGGCAGCATCACCGAACAGAACCCGTTCGCTCCCGCCAGCCGCACGAGCTCCGCCGCGCTCACGTCGCGCAGGCTGCCGTGGCAGAGCCCGATGCCGGGACCGATCGTCATGCCGCGTCCGCCCTCACAGGACGACCCGCCCCGTCACCGGATTGTTCCAGAAGACCTCGGGCACGAGCTCGGGCTCGACCGGCGTGTAATGGGACTCGTCGAGGACGGGCGCATAGGCGTGCTCGCCCGCGCCGAGCCCGTCCTCGTCGAACAGGAAGGCGACGGCGACGCGCGCCGTCAGCTGATGGACCCGCTTCGGATCGAGGCGCAGCCCGCGCTTCACGAGCACGGAGCCGGGATAGAGCTGGTGGATCACACCGTCGACGAAGAGCTCGTCGTCGCCGACGATCAGCTTGTCGACCTCGCGGTGGATCAGATAGGTGTTCGAGGCGACGAGGTCGTAGTAGTACCTCTCGAGCTCGGCGTAGCTCTGCGGGAGGCCCGTCGTCGGACCGGCGGGCGAGAAGTAGGCGGCGTAGCTCTGGAATTTCTTCGAGCAGGTCGCCATCAGGCCGGCGTAGTCGCCGCGGCCTTCGGTGTCGACGTGGTCGACGTAGTTCTGGAAGATCGCGTTGCGCCGAGGACTGCCGAAGCGGCCGACGAGGGAGGACGCGAGCTTGTAGCCTGCGCGGGGGTCGAAGAGCCGCATGTCGAGGGGTCGGCTCTCGGCCATCTTCTTCGCGTACATCGGAAGTCCTCTCCTCTCGACAGTCCGTCGATGGTTTCCCTTCGGGTCGGTCGGAGCGCTCCCGGGGCTCCCGCGCGCGGCGGCTCGGGCCTTCATGCTCCCATTTCGAGCGGGGCGCGCCAGCCGTCCCGGAAAAATTGCGCGGACGCGGTCGAAACGGGCCGGCCTCGTGCGACACACTCCCGATCGGCGGGAAATCGAAGGGGCTGCTCGAGCGAGCCCTCCGATCGTGAGAGGGCGAGTCCGCGTCGTGGCTCGTCCCACCCCGACCCCTGCCCCACCCGCGACCTCGAGGAGTGTCCGATGCAATTCATGCTGCTGATCTACGAAGACGACGCGGCCCGCGTCGCCCACATGGACGACTGGATGCCCCATTGCGGGGCCTACGTCGAGGCCATGAAGAAGGCGGGGATCTACGTCGCCGGGGAGCGCCTGCGCGGCGTCGACGCGACGACGAGCGTGCGCGTGCGCGCGGGCCAGACCCAGGTCGTCGACGGACCCTATGCCGAGGCGAAGGAGCAGCTCGGGGGATTCCATCTGATCGAGGTCCCCGATCTCGACGCGGCGCTCGCCTGGGCGGCGCGTTGTCCCTCGGCGGCGCGGGGCGCCGTCGAGGTCCGACCGGTCTGGCCGCTTTGAAAGGAGGTCTTCCATGGCTCGTTATGTCGACGGCTTCGTGCTTCCGATTCCCAGGAAGAACAAGGCGGCCCATCGCCGCCTCGCCCGCAAAGCGGGGCAGATCTGGCTCGAGCACGGCGCGCTCGAGTACCGCGAATGCATCGCGGAGGACGTGAAGCCGGGCAAGCAGACTTCGTTCCCGCAGAGCGTGAAGCTCCGTCCCGGCGAGGTCGTCGTGGATCTGCGGAAGAAGGCGTGACGGCGTCCGCCGCCCGCGAAGCGCGCGCGGTCGCCGAGGCGATCGCGCGCGAGGGCTACGGGAAGCTCGTCGCGCTGCTCGCGTCGCGCAGCCGCGACGTGGCCGGCGCGGAGGACGCGCTCGCGGAGGCCTTCGCGGCGGCGCTCGAGGATTGGCCGATCAAAGGCGTCCCGCGCAGCCCGGAGGCCTGGCTGCTCACCGTCGCGCGGCGACGCCTCGTCGATCGCGTGCGCCGCGCGCGCACGGCGGAGAGCGCCGCCGGCGATCTCGCCTGGCTCGCCGAGGAGCTCGCGTCGGTCCCCGAGCCCGAGATCCCCGACGAGCGGCTCGCCTTGATGTTCGCTTGCGCTCATCCGGCGATCGATGCGGGCATCCGTGCACCCCTGATCCTGCAGACGGTCCTCGGCTTCGATGCGGCGACGATCGCCTCGGCGTTTTTGACCTCCCCCGCGACGATGGGTCAACGTCTCGTGCGCGCGAAGCGCAAGATCCGCGAGGCCGGGATTCCCTTCGAGGTGCCGGGCGGTCCCGAGCTGGCGCCCCGCCTCGCCGACGTGCTCGACGCGATCTATGCGACCTATGCCGAGGGCTGGCTCGACCCGCGCGGAGCGGATGCCCGCCGCCGGAATCTCGCCGACGACGCGATCGGCCTGGGCCGGATCGTCGTCGCGCTGCTCCCCGAGGAGGCCGAGGGCCTGGGCCTCCTCTCGCTCATGCTCCACGCCCAGGCGCGCCGGCGTGCGCGGCGCGACGAGAGCGGCCAGTACGTCCCGCTCGCCGAGCAGGAGCCGGGGGATTGGGACGGGGCGCTCATCGACGAAGCGGAGGCGCTGCTCTTGCGGGCGAGCCGGCTGCCCGGATCCGGCCGCTTCCAGCTCGAGGCGGCGGTTCAATCGGCCCATGCAGCGCGGCGGCGACACGGTCGCTCGGACTGGAGCGCGATCTTTCTGCTCTACGAAGCGCTCTTCGCGTCGACGGGCTCACCGGTCGTCGCGGTCAATCGCGCGATCGCCCTCGCCGAGCTGCGCGGCCCCGAGGCCGGGCTCGCGGCGCTCGACACCGTCTCGAGCGACCGGGCCCTCGACGACTATCAGCCCTATTGGGCCGCGCGCGCGGAGCTCCTCGCCCGCGTCGGGAAGACAGACGACGCCGCGCGCGCGTTCGAGCGGGCGATGGGGCTCGAGCGCGATCCCGCCGTGCGCCGCCATCTCGATCGGCGTCGCAACACGCTGCAGCCGGCGAAGCCGTCGGAGACGAACGCAGAGCGTCGGGTGGAGAGCCTTATGGTGGAGAAGGAGACGTGACGATGGCGAACGACGCGATCGATCGGACGAGCTACGAGCCGAATCGCCAGAAGGTGACGACCTGCCTCTGGTTCGACTCCCAGGGCGAGGAAGCGGCGAACTACTATGTCTCGCTCCTCCCGAACTCGCGCATCACCGCGATCAGCCGCCAGCCCGACGGCCGGGCGCTGATGGTCGAGCTGGTGCTCGACGGCGTGGCGTTCCAGCTCCTGAACGGCGGCCCGGTCTTTCCGCTCTCGGAGGCCTGCTCGCTCTCGGTCGCGTGCGACGATCAGGCGGAGATCGATCGGCTCTGGTCGGCGCTCCTCGCCGGGGGCGGGGCAGAGTCGCAGTGTGGCTGGCTCGAGGATCGCTTCGGCCTCTCGTGGCAGATCGTGCCGCGCCGGCTCGGCGCGATGATGACGGACCCGGATCCGGCGCGTGTCGCCAGGGTCGTCGCGGCCTTCATGCCGATGAAGAAGCTCGAGCTCGCGGCCCTCGAGGCGGCCTTTCGGGGCGATTGAGGCGATGGCGGGGGAAGGAGGCTGCGGATGAAGTTTCTCTGTCTGGCCTACGAAGAGCAGGCGGTTCTCGATGCGCTCTCCCGATCGGAGTGGGACGCGCTGCGGAGCGAGACCCTCGCCTATCTCGAGATCCTCGAGAAGGGCGGGCATCTCGTCCGGGCGGATCCGCTGCAGAGCGCACGGACGGCGGCGACGCTCCAGGTCCGGGGCGGCCGCCTCGCGGTCGTCGATGGACCGTTTGCCGACACGAAGGAGCAGCTCGGCGGCTTCTTCCTGATCGAGGCACGCGATCGCGCGGAGGCCATCGCCCTCGCGGCCCGCTGGCCCTCGGCGCGGCTCGGGAGCATCGAGGTCCGGCCGATCGAGGAGGGCCTGCCCGAAGAGCGCCGCTATCGGGCCACGGGCATGGAGGCGGCGCCCGGGGATCGGGCTTTCGCGAGACGAGACGGTGGAGATCGTCGAGACAGTCGAGACGAGCGGGACGATGGGAATGAAGGAGGCGCGCGATGAGCGGGAACGAGCAGAACGGCTGGCAGCTGACGGTCGAGCGGCGGATCGCGGCCAGGCCCGAGCGGGTCTGGCAGGTCGTGACGGAGCGGCTCGCGGAGTGGTGGTGCCCGAAGCCATGGCGGACGGAGATCGTCGCGCTCGAGTGGCGCGCCGGCGGCGCCTTCCACACGGTCATGCGCGGGCCGAATCCCGGCGAGGAGTCGTCGGTCGCGGGGATCCTGCTCGAGGTCGAGCCCGGTCGGCGCTTCGTCTTCAGCGACGCGTTCAAGGCCGGGTGGATTCCGCAGACGCCCTTCATGGCCGGCTGCTTCGAGCTCGCGCCCGATGGCGCCGGGACGCGGCTCACGGCCTGGTCCCGTCATTGGGACGAGGCGGCGATGAAGCACCACGCCGAGATGGGCTTCGCCGAGGGTTGGGGGGTCGTGACGGATCAGCTCGCGGCGCTCTGCGAGGGCTGACCGGGATGGCTCTGCATCCGGACATCGACGAGTACAACAAGAAGCAGGCTGCGACGGATCGGGAGGTCTGTGATCTCCTGGCGCGGGAGATCGACCGGGCTCTGCCGGAAGCCGAGAACAAGCTCTGGCACGCCCATCCCGTGTGGTTTCTCGAGGGAAATCCGGTGGTCGGATACAGCAAGCTCAAGGGCTCGGTGCGCCTGCTCTTCTGGAGCGGTCAGTCCTTCGATGAAGAGGGGCTGAAGAGCGAGGGCAGCTTCAAGGCGGCCGAAGCCCGCTACACGACGACGGCCGAGGTCAGCAGGAAGGACCTGAAGCGCTGGCTGGCCAAAGCTCGAGCGATCCAGTGGGACTACAAGAACATCGTCCGGCGAAAGGGCAAGCTGGTGCGCCTTCCATGAGGTTGGGGGCGACCCTCGACCGACTCCCTCCTTCGGCCGCCGTCCAGCCGCCGGGGCACGCGCGCGCGCGCTTTGATACGGTCGCGGCATGGCGACATCGCAACCTCTCTCTTCGAACGGGGACGGGCGCAGCTCGATCGGTCAGCAGGGCGCACGGGCCGTGGGCTTCGTGGCGGGGCTCGGGCTCCTGATCGGCTTCTTCCTGCCGTGGCTGCGCTTCGGCGAAGTGGCCGTCGTCTCCGGGCTCTCGTTGATGTTCAGCTCGGGGACGGTCGTGAACGCGCTCGCCGGTCCGTCGCGCGGGCTCCTGATCATCATCCCCGCCGCCGGGGCGGCGCTCGTCGCGAGCAGCCTCCTCGCGCCGCGCCTCGTGCCCTTCGCGTCGCTGCTGTCGGGGCTCGCGATCCTGCTCTTCGGACTCTTCACGCTCGCACGGGTCTTCTTCCAGACCGTGGGTCTCGGCATGTGGGTCGTCGTCGTGTCGGCCCTCGTGGCGACCGCGATCGGCATCGCCGCGTTGTCGCGAGGTCGTTCCGAGACCTGATGCGGAACGCAAGGCTCGCCGCGCCCATCCGGCAGCCCGTTCGGATCGGGGACCGCGCGACCGGCTAGGGCAACGTCGTCGTCTCGTCGGCGTAGGCCTTCACGAGATCGTGCAGATAGTCGCGCCCGTCGTAGAGCGAGCGGACGCGCAGCCGCTCGTTCAGTCCATGCGCCCCGCCGCCGTCGCTCTCGAAGAAGATCCCGCCGATGCCGTAGGTCGGAATGTCCGCGTTGCTCGTGAACTGGGCGTCGGTCGCGCCGGGCTGCAGGATCGGGACGATCGGCAGCCCCGGGTAGTGCTTCGCCGAGACCCGCTCGATCGGCGCGAGGATCGCGGGCGAGAGCGGCGGCGTCTTCGCGACGGGGCCGCGGATCTCCGGGATCGTGATCGCGACCTCGGGGTCGGCGACCAGGCGCGCCAGCTCCTGGCGCACCGTCTCCGGCGTCGTCCCCGGATAGATGCGGCAGTTCACGTTCGCCCGCGCGCGCTGCGGAAGCGCGTTCGTCGCGTGGCCCCCTTCGAGCATCGTCGCGACGCAGGTCGTGCGAAGCGACGCGTTGTAGCGGCGATCGCTCGCGACGATCGCGAGGGCCTTCGCGTCGGCGGGATTCGCGAGCAGCGCCTTCATCGCCGCGCCCATCTCGCCGCCGACGAGCTCCGCGGTCTTCGCGAAATAGCCGCGGGTCGTGTCGGAGAGCTCGATCGGGAACTCGTGCGCGGCGATGCGGGTGAGGGCGGAGGCCAGGCGGTGGATCGCGTTGTCCTTGACCGGGATCGAGCTGTGGCCGCCCGGATTCGTCACCTCGAGGCGATAGTTCTGGGCCGTCTTCTCGCCGACCTGCAGCGTCAGCAGGATGCGGTTGCCTTTTTCGTCGAGGATGCCCGCGGCGCCTTCGTTGAGGGCGAAGGCGGCATCGATCAGGTCGCGATGGTTCTTCGAGAGATGTTCGGCGCCGTTGAACGCGCCGATCGTCTCCTCGCCGCAGGTCAGGGCGAGCTTGAGCGTGCGCTTCGGTCGCTCGCCGGACTCGACGAGGCGGATCAGCGTGTCGACCCAGATCGCCGCCATCGCCTTGTCGTCGGCGACGCCGCGCCCGTAGAAGAAGCCGTCCTCCTCGACCAGCGTGAAGGGATCGCGCGCCCAGTCCTCCCGCTTCGCCTCGACGACGTCGATGTGGGCGAGGAGCAGGATCGGCCGGAGCTTCGGGTCGCTGCCCGGGAGCACCGCGACGAGGTTGCCCTCCTTCGGCTTCTCGGGGACGACCACGAGATGGAGGTCCCGCTTCGGGAGCCCCGCCGCGCTCAAACGCGCGGCCATCTTCTCGGCGGCCGCCGTGCAGCTTCCGGCGGAGAGCGTCGTATTCGTCTCGACGAGCTCGCGGTAGAGCGCGCGGAACGCCTGCTGGTCGGGGCGGAGCGCGTCGGCGGCGGCCGGGGCGGCGAGTGCGGGCAGTGCGAGGCCGGCGAGGCCGGCGAGGAACGTCGAGAAGAATGAGGAAAGGCTCGGGCTCGAAGGCTTCATCGATGGGTCTCCGCGCGGTGTAGAACACGACGGTAGCGGGAACCCGCCTTTTCCACGCCCGGCGCCCCTGCTATCTCCGATCGCGGCCGGAGCGTCCTCGCGGCGGCCGTGCTCGGGAGGCGAATCCGATGAGGCTCGAGAACGGCAATCCGATCGACCGATCGCAGGGAGATCCCCGATGACGCGCCCGGAGTCCCGGCGCGCGGCTGCGGCAGGTCCTCGCCGAGCCGGGCTTTCTCGTCGTTCCTTGCGTCCACGACGCGCTCACGGCGCGCATGGCCGAGCAGGCGGGCTTCGGCGTGATCGACGTCGAGAGCGCGGGCTCCCTCGCGATCGCCCTCGGGCTCTCGGACCATGGCATCGGCAACGTCAGCGATCTGCTCGGCCACGCGCGCGACGTCGCGATGGCGGTCGGGGTTCCTTCCTTCGCAGATCTCGACGACTGCGGGGGGACGCCGCTCGCGGTGGCCCGCTCGGTCTCGGTCGCGAGCCGGGTGGGGATCGCGGGGGTCCACGTCGACGACATCGAGGGCGGTCGCAAGGGCTTTCCCGGACACGCGGACGTGTTGATCGACGACGAGCGCGCTCGCTCGCGGGTGCGGGCGGCGATCGATGGCCGGGGCGATGGAGATCTCGTCGTCGTCGCGCGCTCCTACGCCGCGGAGCCCGAGCGGGCGTGGGATCGCCTGGCCTCCTTCGCGGAGCTCGGCGCGGACGTGCTCTTTCCCGTGCGCCACGGCTACGAGGCGATCCTCGCGCGGAAGGGCCAGCTCCCGCGGCCGCTCTACTGCGTCGATCGCCGCAACGTCGCGCCGCCGCCGGCCCTCGCGCAGGCGGGCGTGAAGTTCGTGATGGACAACGACGTCTTCCAGATTTCGGCGAAGCTGATTCGCGACCTGCTCGTCGAGCTGCGCCGCGAGGGCTTCATCGCCGGAGCCGAAGGGCGCTCGCTCTCGTGGGAGCAGTTCCACGAGGTGATGGGCACGCCCGCCGCCGCGCGCCTGGCCGTCGAATACGGGATGCTGCCGAAGCCCGGACGCGGTTAGGCCGCTCGGAGCGCCCGCGCGGGCGGCCGCAGGAAGGCGATCGCGACTGCGCCGAGCACGAAGCAGACGAAGAAGCTCGCGAAGGCGAGGCGGTAGCTGCCGGTGACGTCGAAGAGGCGCGCGGCGATCGGGGCGCCGATCACGCTGAAGGGCAGCATGACGAAGTTCATGAGGCCCATCGCGCGGCCGAAGGCCATGCGACCGTAGACGGCGCCGGTCAGCGCGGCCCAGACCGGCGTGATGCCGCCGACGGCGATGCCGGCGGCGATGCCCGTGAAGAGCAGCGTGCCGAAGGAGGGCGGGGAGAGCAGCCCGATCCAGGCGAGCCCGAACCAGGCGTAGTCGAGCCAGACCACCGCGCGCGGATCGATGCGGTCGCACAGCCAGCCGAGGAAGACCCGGCCGAAGGCGCCCGAGAGCGCATAGCAGGTCATGACGACGGCGGCGCGCGAAGCCGAGATGCCTGCATCCGTCGCGTAGGGGACGAGGTGCGCGAGCAGCACGCTGACCGGGCAGTAGCCGAAGCCGATCGCAATGCTGATCGCCCAGAAGCTCCGGTCGCGCAGCAGGCTGCGCGTCGTGACCGCGGCGGCCGCCGCGAGCTCGGCGTCGACGCTCGTGAGCGCGCCGTTCGCGTTCGGCGTACCCATCTCCGCCGTCGCGTCGGCGCCGGGGCCGGGATCCCCGTCCGGGGTCTCGCCGACGTCCTCGGGCTTGCCGACCAGGATCCACGCGATCGGCAGCATCAGCAGCAGGATGCCCAGGCCCATCGCACCGAACGCACCGCGCCAGTCGAAGGCGGCGATCAGCGCGGCGGCAATCGCGGGAAAGGCGGCGCCGCCGAGCGACGAGCCGAGGGAGGCGATGCCGAGGGCCTGGCCGCGGCGGCGGACGAACCAGCGGTTCACGACGGTGCTCGTCGCGAGCGGGCCGAAGAGATGGGCGCCCATCGCGATCGGGAGCACGAAGAGCAGGCCTGCCTGCCAGAAGGCCGTGATCTGCGACAGGAGCGCGAGCCCGAGTGCGTGGCACGCGACGCCCGTGAGCATGAGCGTCCGCGGCGAGCCGCCGTCGAAGGCCCGGCCGATCAGGGGGGCGACGAGGCCCTGGACGACGGTGAGCAGCGTGAGCCCCAGGGTCACCGCGAGCCGCGAGGCGTCGAACTCCGCGGCGAGGGGCTTCAGGAAGGTCCCGTAGACGTAGAAGGTCGAGCCGACCGAGACGCCCTGGGCCAGCGCGCTCACGCCGACGATGCGCCAACCCCTGAACAAGCTCGCCTCGTTTCCCCGGTCCATCGCGGCGCCGGTCGAACCGAGGCTTAGCCCGCTCCCGTCGCCGCCGCATCCCGCGCGGTCGCTTCGCTCCGCGCCTCACACAGGCGCGCGACCGTCTCGAGCTCGCCGCCGATCGTTCGCAGGAAGAGCCAACGTCCGACGGGGCCGAGGAATCGCGAGCCCTCGAAATGCGCGATGCGCGTCGCAGCGGGGCCGATGGGCGAAGCGGCCATGCCGACCTCGGCCGCGAAGGCGCGCATGACGCAAAAGCCCGGTCGATGGATCGCCTCGAAGCGCATCCGGAGTCCGGGAACCGGTCCGCCCGATTCGAGGGCGAGTCGCTCCCCGTCCCGCGCGGTGATGCGGATCCAGCGGACGTACCGGTCGAACTCGGGGACGGCGTGTTCGAGATCGCCGAAGATCGACCAGACGAGCTCGAAGGGCGCCGCGACGGTCCGCTCGCGATAGGCGAGATGGGGCCGCGCCGCGGCGATCGCGCGCAGGCGCGCGACGGCGTCGATGTGGGCGCTCGGCCAGGGGGCCGAGGGCGGAGTCGGTGTTCCGCTCATTCCGTCCACCTCTTTCTGAAAGCCTCTCTCGCGCGCGCGAGGCGCGACTTGACGGTCCCCGTCGCGACGCCGAGCTGGGCCGCGGCCTCGTCCTCGGAGAGTCCCTCGAGATCGCGCAGCACGAGGATCGCCCGCTGCTCGGGGGAGAGACGCTCGAGGACGGACCGCACGTCGAGGGCGACGGCGGGGTCCGCGGCATGGACCGGGATGACCGCTCGTGAGTCGCTCTCGTCGATCGCCTGCGCGTCGACGCCGCCGTGCCGGCGTCCCCGCTGCGCATGCCGGATCGCCTCGCGCACCGCGATCCGCCGCGCCCATCCCCGAAGCGCCCCCGGCTCTCGCAGGGTCGGCAGATCGCGCAGGATCTGCACGAGCGCCTCCTGCGCGGCATCGTCCCCGTGCTCGAGGGCGATGCCGCCGCAGAGGCGCGCCACGAAGGGCGAAAGCTCGTCGAGCAGCCGCGACATCGCGAGGATGTCGCCCCGCTGGGCCTCGCGGACCTGCTCCTGCTCGGGCTCGTGCATGGCCGGCTGCTCGTCTCGAAGGGGAGATCGCGGCGGGAAAGGTTCCCGGGAACCTTATCGCGCCCGCCCTCCCCTCTTCTCCAGGGGGAGGTTCCGGGTCTCCAGTGGGAGATTTCATGCCTCCAGAAGGAGAATTCATGCGCCTCGAACCGATCGCGAAGCCGCCTACCCTGCTCGGCCGACTCCTCGACGCCGCCGTGCGCAGCGCCCTCGGCCGCTCGATCACGCCGTCGCAGGTCGTCTACAACCGCGTGCCCGCCGCCTGGCGGATCTCGCTCGCGTTCCAGCTCTTCGAGCGCTTCGGTGCGAAGCTGCCGGCGGAGCTTCGGCTGCTGGTGACGACGCGGATCGCCCAGCTCAACGGCTGTGCCTTCTGCCAGGACATCAAGCGCGCGTCGGCGATCCGCGCCGAGCTCGGGACCGCGAAATTCGATGCCCTCGAGGACTGGCGTACGAGTCCGGTCTTCTCGGCCCGGGAGCGGTCGGCTCTCGCCTTCGTCGAGCAGGCGACCCACACGATGCGGGTCGACGACGCAACCTTCGCCGAGCTCGCGCACCACTTCGACGAGCGCGAGATCGCCGATCTCGCGCTCTCGAACGCGATCGAGAACTTCTACAACCGAATGAACCTCTCGCTCGGCATCGATGCGAGCGACGAGCTCGAGGCGCTCGCCCTCGCTGCGCGAGGGCGGCTCGCGGCGCCTCGCCCGGCTCCGGACCGGGCGTAGGACCCGAAAACCCTGAGGTCGTCTCCGCCAAAGTCCCGAGGCCCCCTCCCCGGCGCGGCGATTCCCTCAGCTTCGGAGGTCTACGGGCCGAATCTCCGCTCCATGGTCCGCATGCTCCAAACCGCGATCGTCCTGACGGGAGTCTGTCTGGCCGGCGTCGTCCATTGGAAGGAGCAGAGCGAGCTCGAGACGGCGCTTCACAACTATCGAACCGACGCGCGCAACGAGACGCTGGCCGCGGCGGCCCGTGTCGAGGACACGTTCCGACGCGTCTACGAAGGCATGCGCACGATGGCGCGCCTGCCCGGGGTCCGGGAGATCGGCCGCGCTGCGGAGAACCTCGACGTCGATACCCGGACGACGATCCAGGAGATCTACAACAATCTCGCCTCGAGCGTCTCGATGTCCGAGGTCTACATCGTGTCCGTCGACTTCGACCCCGATCGGATCGATCCTGCGACCGGACGGGCCGAGACCCCGATCACGACCTTCGACCATCTGATCGTCGGTCGTGACGGGGACGGTGACGCTGCTGATTCCGAAGCGGAGGAGCACGAGCTCGAGGAGATCGAGATCCACGAGTACCGGCTCATGCAGCGTCAGCTCGCCCTGTTCCGTGAGCGATTCGCGAACGAAGCTTCGATCAAGGGCCTCGACTACCCGGCGACGGCCGGATCCGAGGTCGTCACCTGCGACAACACACGGTATTCGCCGAGCGATCCCGACGACGCGAACCGGGCCGGGCTGGTCTACGCCGTACCCTTCTACGGTCCGGACGGCGCGCTCAAGGGCTCGGTCGCCAGCGTGCTGCTCACGCAGGCTCTCCGCGACCTGATCGGCGGCGGCGACTTCGCGATCCACAACGCGCGCCACGGCTACGTCGCCGGCTCCCGCGACGAGGGTCCGTGGCTTCGCATGCGCACGGCGATCGAGGCCGATCGGGCCGACGACGAGCTGCTCTATTCCGAGGTCGTTTCGCTCGAGGTCCATGACGACTCGGCGAACTGGATGCTCTGGGCCGGCAAGGCGAACGAGCACTACTGGACTCGACCGGAGGTCGTCTCCGCGCAACATGCCGCCGCCGTCGGCTACGTCTGTGTCGCCCTGCTGACGGCGGGGGCGCTCGGCTTGCTCCACTTCGATCGCCAGCGCCGCGCCTTCATCGAACGCAAGCGCGACGAGCTCGAGGGGGAGGTCGCTTCGCGCACCGCCGAGCTCGAGAAGGCACGTCGTGCGGCCGAGGCCGCGAGCCAGGCGAAATCCGAATTCCTCGCGAACATGAGCCACGAGATCCGCACGCCGATCAACGGCGTGATGGGCATGCTCGATCTGCTCGGGTCGACCGAGCTCGACCCGCAACAGCGCCACTTCACCGAGACCGCCCAGAACTCCGCGGGGACGTTGCTCGGCGTCATCAACGACATCCTCGACTTCTCGAAGATCGAGGCCGGCAAGCTCGAGATCGAGGACATCCCGTTCGATCTGCGGCGGGCGGTCGAGGAGACCTGCGCGCTGCTCGCGGGCCAGGCCCATGCGAAGGGCCTCGAGCTGACCTGCTTCATCCCCGTCGACGTCCCGCTCGAGCTGCGCGGCGACCCGACGCGCCTGCGACAGATCCTGCTCAACCTGATCGGGAACGCGATCAAGTTCACGACCGATGGCCACGTCAGCGTCCGCGTCTCGACGCGGGAGGAGGGCGACGGCGTGCTCCGCCTGCGCTGCGAGGTCGAGGACACCGGCATCGGCGTCAGCGCGCCCGTCCAGGCCCGGCTCTTCCAGCCCTTCACCCAGGCCGACGCCTCGACCTCGCGCAGCTTCGGGGGCACCGGCCTCGGCCTCGCGATCTGCCGCCGCCTCGTCGACCGGATGGGCGGCATGATGGGCATCCAGAGCGAGCTCGGCGCGGGCAGCACCTTCTGGTTCGAGCTGCCGACGTCGAGCGTCGCCCCGTCGGCGGCGCCGCCCTCGACGGACGCGGCGATCCCCGAGCGGGCTCGGGACTGGAACGTCCTCGTCGTCGACGACCACGCGGTCAATCGCGAGATCCTCGAACACCACCTCGCGGCCTGGGGCGCGCGCTATGTCAGCGTCGAGTCGGGCGACGCGGGGCTGCGCGCGCTCGAGAAGGCCGCGGGGGCCGGGGATCCCTTCGACGTCGTTCTGCTCGACTTCGAGCTGCCCGACATGGATGGCCTCGCGATCGCCCGGGCGATGCAGGGCGATCCGTCGCTGCGAGACATCCCGCGCGTCCTGCTGAGCTCAGCCTCCGAGGATTTCGGGTCTCCCGTTCTCCGCGAGGTCGGGATCGAGACCTCGATGTGCAAGCCCGTCCGTCCTCGGGACCTTCACGAGGCGTTGGTCCGGTTGCTCTCGCCGGAGGTCGATCCGAGGTCCGAGTCCGTTCCGAAGCGCAATCCCGAGGCGGAGCGAACGCTCGATCTTTCGGGCCGCACGATCCTGCTCGTCGAGGACAACGACGTCAATCGCGCCGTCGCCCTCGCCATGTTGAAGCCGCTCAAGGCGCGGGTCGACGTCGCGCGCAACGGTCTCGAGGGGCTCGCCGCCGCGCGTCTCCACCACTACGACGTCGTCCTGATGGATTGCCAGATGCCGGAGCTCGACGGCTTCGAAGCGACGCGCTGCATCCGGACCCACGAGCGCGAGACCGGGGCGCCTCATCAGACGATCGTCGCGATGACGGCGAACGCGATGGTGAGCGACCAGGAGCGCTGTCGCGAGGCCGGCATGGACGACTATCTCAGCAAGCCCGTCGATCGCGCGCGGCTCTACGCGATGCTCGCGAAGGTCGTCGGCGCGGGCGGAGGCAGCTCGTCCTCGGCCTAGCACGCGGTCTCGAGCCCCGCTCGGTCGCCGCGCTGAACGCGGTCCCGACGGCGGCTCACGGTCCCCGCGCCGCTCACCCGCTCCGCTTCACCACTTCTCCGAGCCCGGGCCGCTCACGGCCGGCGTCTCGCCGTGGGTCTCGAGGATCTCGACCAGGTAGCCGTCGGGATCGCGTACGAAGGCCGCGGTCACGGGCCAATGCTCGAGGCGGGTCGGCGGCGTGATCGACTCGGCGCCGGCGGCGATGCAGCGATCGTAGAGCCGCTTGCAGTCGTCGGACTGCAGGTAGAGCTTCCAGAACGCGTTGCCGTGGTCGATCGGGCCCTGCTGGCTGCGGTGGCAGGCGAGCTGGATGCGGCCGCCGGTCTCGCCGGCGAGGACGACCTCGCGGAAGTCGGGCGTCTCGATCCGGTGGGTCACCGCGAGCCCGAGCACCTCCGAGTAGAAATGGACCGACCGCTCGAGGTCCGTCACGTTGATGCAGAACTGGTCGACGGTCGTCTTCATCGTTTCTCCCTGGCTCAGGCCGCGGCGACGCGCGCCTTCTGGAAGCCCGCCTTGTCGGGGCCGATGCGCGCTGCGAGGGGCGCGAGCTTCCCGGCGTCGAGGCCGTAGAAGGCGACGGCGTTGCCGCCGAGCAGCGCCTCGAGCTCGGCGTCCGGGACCCCGTGGAGCGCGTCGAGCTGCTGCTGGCGCGTCATGGGCCAGCTGCCCTCCGGATGGGGATAGTCGCTGCCCCACATCATGTTCCCGACACCGATCGCGTGGCGCGCCTCGGCCTCCCGGCGCGACATGCACGACGCGCCGATCATGACGTTCTTGCGGAAGGTGTCGGCGGGGGACTCGGCGAGATGGCCGCGGAAGTCGCCGAGCTTCTGGGACTCGCGCGTCTTCGCATAATGGAACTCGAGCCGATCGAGGTAGTCGGGGACCCAGGCGGAGGTGCCTTCGGTGATCGCGACCTTGAGCTTCGGGAAGCGGGTGAAGACGCCGCCCCAGAGCATGAAGGTCAGCGGGCGCGTCAGCCAGAGATGGACCTCCATCAGGTAGCTGCCGACGGCGCCCGGCGGAACCGAGTCGCGATCCGTCGGCGGCAGCGGACCGAAGAACTGCTCCATCGGCGCGGGGCCCGAATGGAAATGGACCGGCATCTCGAGGTCCTGGCAGGTCGCCCAGAAGGGGTCGTATTTCGGATGATGATAGGCGTCGAAGCTCCCCCACATCGGCGGCAGGAGCACCCCGCGCAGCCCGCTCGCGCGCGCCTCCTCCGTCTTCTTCACCGCGAGCGCGACGTCCCAGTAGATCGGGATGCAGGCGAGGCCGATGCGCCGCTCGGGCGCAGTCTGGACGAACTCGGCGCAGAAGCGGTTGTGGGCGTCGCAGCCGGCCCACATCAGCTCGGCGCTCGCGCCGTCGGGGCGCATCGTGAAGCCCGCGCCGAAGGGCGGCGCGTTCATCTCCGTCACGCCGTCCGGGAAGAGCACCTCGGCGGCGATGCCGTCGCCGTCGAGGACCTTGTCGCGGGCGACGGGGTCCCAGGCGCCCGAGAGCTCGTAGTCGCGGCCGTGGCGCCACTCTTCGTTGATCTCGGTGATCAGGAAGTAGTCGCTCATGCGGCGCGTGGCGTCGATCTGGATCGGGAGCGCTTCGTCGAAGGCGGCGCGGTACTTCGCTTCGACGTAGGGACGGTAGTCGGGGGCGCGCAGCCCGATGTGGCCATCGGACGAGACGACGAGGTAGCGGTCCATGCGGATTCCTCCTGGCGCGCCAGTGTAACCCCGCGCGGCGGCTGCGGGCGAGCTGCCGGCTCGCTGCGCCCTGCGGGATCGATGAGCCCTTTTCGATCGCGGTGGCCACGACCGGACATCCCGGAAGTATGAGAGAATGCGCCGCGCGGACCCGATTCGCGCGCCGCCGGCGGGATTCGCGGGGCGGGATCGGCGCCCGAGCTCGGAAGACGGATCGAACGGAATCGGGACGTTGAAGAAGGAATCCATCGCCATGGCCAATCGTCGATTCACGGATTTCGCGTTGCGCGCTCCGCTCTCCTCCCGGCTCGCCCTCGCCTGCCTGGCGTTCGCCTCGACGGCCGTGGCCGCCGAGAGCACGCCGGGCTGGGAGCTCGCCGATCGCCGTGGCCAGGGCGACGAGGCCGTCGCGCTCTTCGTCGAGCAGGCGCCTGTCCCGGGGCGACCGACCTTCCGGCTCGAGACGAGCTTCGATGTTCCGCCCGCGTTCGCGCGGAGCGTGCTGCTCGAGGACATGGTCGATCCGAGCCGCGCGCCGAGCGGCCAGCGCCGCAAGGTCCTCGAGCGGACCGCGAACGGCGCCGTCGTCTACACCTTCATCGATCTGCCGCTCATGCTCGCCGATCGCGAGCTCGTGCTGCGGGTCGAGGAGTCCCACGACCCGGCGACGGGCGTCCATCGCATCGAGTGGGCCGAGGCGAACGAGCTGCTGCCGCCCGCCGGTGAGGACGTCGTCCGATTGACCGGCGCCGCCGGTTACTGGGAGTTCCGACCCGATGGTCAGGGCGGCACGCAGGCGATCCACGAGACGCGGACCGAGCTCGGCGGCTCGATTCCCGTCTCCCTCGGCGATCGGATGATGAAGTCCCAGGCGATCGAGTCGGTCGAAGGCCTGCGCGCGCGCATCGAGGAGCGCGGTCCCGGCGCCGTCGCCGCGGGACCGCCGAAATAGGAGGCGTCCGCCGCCGCCTTCAGCTCTTCGCCCGCTCCTTTGCGCCGGCGGCCATCAGGTTGACCTCGTTCAGGTACTCGGGCGTCGTGCGGTTCAGCATCGACTCGAAGCGCGCGCGCAGCTTCTGCGTCTGGTTCTCCAGGGGATAGGTCGCCCAGAACTGATCCTCGCGGATCGCCCGGATGCAGAGGTCGGCGACGTCCGAGAGCGGCGCGATCGGCACCTCCTGCCCCGCCGCCTTCGCCCGCGCGCGATAGTCGGCGAGCGCGTCGCGGGGCTTGTTGTCGTCGGGATCGCCGCGCAGAAAACGATCGGGCCGATTCGCGCCGGCCTTCCAGATCCCCGTCGCGAGCACCCCCGGATTCGGGCTCGACGGCAAGAGGCACGACGCGCTCACCTTCGAGCCGAGCTGGCGCAGCTGGCCCCAGAGACACTCGGTCAGCGTGGTGACCGCGGCCTTCGTCACGGGATAGATGCCGCTGCTCGCGATCGGGAAGTAGGCGCCGTTGCCGGACGAGGTGTTGACGACGTGGCCCTCGTCCTGGGCGATCAGCATCGGCACGAAGGCGTTCATGCCGTTGATCACGCCCATCACGTTGACGTCGAGGGACCATTTCCAGTCGTTCAGGTGGTGCTCCCAGACGTGGCCCTTCGCGCCGGCCCCGACGGCGGCGTTGTTGCAGACGACGTGGACCGCACCGAAGCGCGCGAGCGCGGCGTCGCGCAAGGCGCAGAGGGACTCGAAGGACGTCACGTCCGTCGCGAGCCCCATCACGTCCTTCCCGCCGAGCTCCTTCACCGTCGCGGCGAGCTGGTCCGCCACGACGTCCGCCAGCACGACCTGCATGCCCTCGGCGAGCATCGCCTCGCCGATCGCCCGGCCGATGCCGCCCGCCCCGCCCGTCACGACGCCGACCTTGCCGTGTAGATCCTTCATGCAATGTCTCCTGAGTCTGGCGCGGAGCCGGTCCTCGGGAAAATCGAGAGGACCTGGCGGAGGCGCGCTCGAAGGATTCTGACGACTGCCCGCGACCACGGCCAGCGGCCGTCGTCCAGGGCAGCGCTCAGGGCAGAGCGATCGCCTGGACCAGCGACGCCGTGATCGGTCGACCCGAGTGGGCGCTGCGTTCGGTCTGTTGCATCACGACGACGACCGTGCGGCTCGCGGGGCTGATCCAGAAATGCGAGCCGAAGCGTCCGCTCCACCAGAAGTCGCCGTTCGTGTCCCGCATCGGTGTCTTGTCGGCGTCCGCGACGACGCAGACGCCGAGACCCCAGCCGAGCCCTTCGAGCTGCATGTCGGCGAGCACCCCGTCGGGTACGTGGAGTCGTGTCATTTCGGCAACGGTCTCGGGCGCGAGGATCCGGACGCCGTCGAGGGATCCCCCGTTCGCGAGCATCGACGCGAAGCGGAGATAGTCGGGGGCGGTCGAGACGAGGCCGCCGCCGCCCGGGGTCCAGCCGCGGCCATACCAGGCGTCGAAGCGAGGCTCGCGCACGAGCACGCCGTCCGGGTCGTGGGTGTACATGCTCGCCAGCGGCGCATCGGCGGGCAGCGCGTCCGGAAAAGCCGTCGAACGCATGCCGAGGGGGGCGAAGATCCGCCGCTCGAGGAACGCGTCGTAGGGCTCGCCCGCGGCGATCTCGACGACGCGCGCGAGCACGTCGAACGACCAGCCATAACGCCAGCGCCCACCCGGCTGTTCGTAGAGCGGGAGTCCCGCGATCCGCTCGATCCGCTGCGCGAGCGTGCCGAGGCCCGCAGCCTCGATGTCGCGCGCGCGCCAGGCCAGGTCGAGCGGGTCGTCGCTTCCGCCGTATCCGCCGAGGCCCGACGTGAACGTCAGGAGATGGCGCACGAGAATGGGCCGCGCGAGCGGCTCCGTTTCGAATCCCCCCTCGGCATCGGGACCCGTGGCGACGCGGAGGTCGGAGAAGAAGGGGAGATGGCGATCGATCCGATCCTCGAGGTCGAGTCGGCCTTCTTCGACGAGGATCATCGCCGCTACGGCGGTGACCGGTTTCGTCATCGAGGCGATCTGGAAACGGGTCTCGAGCTGCATCGGCAGGCGCTCGGCGACGTCCGCGAAGCCCGTCTTCCGCCCGTAGGCGACGTGACCGTCGCGCGCCACGAGGGCGACGAAGCCCGCCGCCTTCCCGTTCCAGACCGGATGATCGAGCACGCGGTCCATCGCGAAGCGTCGGATCCAGGAGATCGCGCCGCGGTCCGGGGCCGCGGCGCCGATCGACGGGAGCTCGGACTCCGAGCCGCCGCAAGCGAAGCCGAGCGCCGCCGCGAGACAGACCAACCCGAGGCGGATTGCGCGCGTGAAGCGGCCATACGTGCTGCGGTATTCGAGGGCGCGCGCCATGGTTGGCCTAATGGCTCGGCGTCGCGGCCGCGGGCGTCAGCTGGATCTCGTGGGTCCAGCAGGAGCGGTCCTGCGTGTGGAGGTACCAGTAGGCCTCGGCGATCGCGACCGGGTTCATGATCAGCTCTGGCCGCGCCCGGGCCCATTCGAGGGCGCGGGTCCCGGGCGAATCGATCAGGCCGTCGATGATCACGTTCGCGACGTGGATCCCGAAGCCCGAATACTCCTCCGTCAGAACCTGGGCCAGGGCGCGCATCATCACGCGCGGGTAGTAGAGCGAGTTGCCCGTCCCGCGCTTGCGACCGCGCAGCGCGGCGGGGTTGTTCGTGATCAGGAACGAGCCCGAGCCGCGCCGGCGCATGGCGGGGAGGATCGCCTTCGCGACGAGGAAGGGGCCGCGACTCGAGACATGCTGCGCGACCTCGAACATCTCGTCGGGAAAGTCCTCGAGCAGCTCCTTCTCCGGCGGCAGGTCCCGCCCCTCGATGTAGCCCGCGTTGTAGACGACGACCTCGGGGACGCCGTGGCGCGCTTCGATCCCCGCGAAGGCGTCGCGGATCGACTCGCGCGACGCGAGATCGAGCAGGGCGATCGACGCATCGCCGCCCTGCTCGACGATCGCCTGCTCGAGGGGCCGGGCGTTCGCCGCGCTGCGTGTCGTCAGCACGACGAAGTAGCCCTCGCGCGCGAATTTCTGGGCGATCGCGCCGCCGACGCCCCAGCGCACGGCGACGGGGAGCGCCGACTCGTCGAGGGCCTTGCCGTGGACGAGCTTCGTGTTGCGGCCGTCGGCCTGCCACTTCGAGGTCGCGCCGATCACGACGGCGATCGGCTTGCCGGTCGGGCTCGGTCTCTTCGGCGGGGCGGGCTTCGTCGGCTCGGTCATCGTGGGGGCTCCGGTCTGCGGCGGGAGAGGCATCGTGTCCCGGCCCTACTGTCTCCGAAAACGCGCTCGGCGACCAGCCGCGGACGGCGTACCGTCCGGGTCGAGAGGTGCTTCCGTGCCGGACTCCGACCGCAAGCTCGATTCGGACCTCGATCTCGCCCGCGCCCCCGTCCCCGACCTCCACGCCCGGATCGCCCGCCTGCGGGCGGCGGGGCCCGTCGCGGCGGTCCGCTTTCACGGGCGGCCGGCCTGGCTGACGACGACCCATGCCGAGACGCGCGACGCGCTGGCCGACGAGGACCGCTTCCCCTCCGCCAGCATCCAGGAGCCCCTCGTCGGCAAGACGATGCAATCGATGGTCGGCGAGCAGCATCGGCGCAATCGCGCGCTGATCGCGTCGGCCTTCACGCCCCGCGGTGTCGACGCCCAGCAGAAGACGATCCTCGAGCCCCTCGCCTACGAGCTGATCGACGCCCTCGCCGGCGAGACCCGCTTCGATCTCGTGGCGCGCTTCGCCCACCGCTTCCCCGCGATCGTGATCACCCGCCTGCTCGGCATCCCCGTCCACGACGAGAAGCTCTTCCTCGAGTGGGGCCTCGCGCTGTTTCTCTTTCCGTGGAATCCCGACAAGGCGACGGCGGCCTGGCGCGCGTTCCGCGACTACCTGACGCCGATCGTGCGCGCGCGCCGCGCCGAGCCGGGGAGCGACCTGCTCTCGCGCCTGATCCAGGTCGAGCTCGCGGGCGAGCGCCTCACGGAGGACGAGATCTTCTCGTTCCTCGGGATCCTGTATCCGGCGGGCGCGGACACCGCCTTCAAGGCGATCGCGAGCATGATGGCGGCGGTGCTCGGCGAGCGGAGCCTCTTCGAGCGCGCGCGGACCGACGCCGAGCTGTGTGCCGCGATCGCCGACGAGACGCTGCGCTTCGAGGCGCCCGTCGCGCTCCTGCCGCGGCGCGCGGCCCGCGACACGCAGATCGGCGGTCAGCGGATCGCGGCGGGCGATCAGATGCTCCTCGGGATCACCGCCGCCAATCGCGACCCCGCCGTCTTTGCGGAGCCCGATCGCTTCGATCCCACCCGACGCGGGCTCGAGAAGTCCCTCGTGTTTGGCCACGGTCCGCATTTCTGTCTCGGCGCCCAGCTCGCCCGCGCGGAGCTGCGGGTCGCGCTCGGGGCGCTCGCGGAGCGGATGCCTTCGATGCGGCTCGAGGATCCGAAGGATGTCGAGACGGTCGGAGCGATCCTGCGCGGGCCGAAGCGGGTGGTCGTTCGGGTTTGAGGGGGCTCGATTCGCTCTTCCCCCATTGCTTTGACAATGCCGAAGCTCTCGACCATCGAGACCGCGATCGTCGATCACGTCGCGGGCGAGGCCCGGTTTCCCGGGCTCGGGACCGCCTGTCGATTTGGGCGATCAGTCCATTTTGCTCATGAGTCATCTGGACTCGGCTCCAGTTCATGAAGACCCGCAGTCGCTTCCTCGAGCCCGTGAGCAGAATCGTGAGCGATCCCCGTTCTCCGGAAGCTGTCCGGAATCTCTCCGGAATGTTGTCGGACCAGTCCGATCCCGCCACGACCGATCCGTAGGGGGACACGCCCCGAGCATGGCTTCCCGGGATGTCGAGAGAGGTCATGCTTTCCGATTCGCTCCATCGGAATGCATCGGAGCGATCCGGGGCGCCGCGCTCTCGCCGACGGGAACCGCTTCCCCTCGACGCGAGTCGGCCGAGTTCGAAAACACCCGTCTCCGGTCCGGAATCGGTACTGCCCGGCTCTGCCCGGCCGGGCCCGGCTCCGGGCTTCGGCCTGAAGTTCGATCCGCGGGCGATATCGATTCCCCGCGCGCGACGTCTCCTCGAACGAACAACGAGGAGCCGAACCGATGCGATCGTTCCCCGCGCCCAGTCCTGTCCGTCCCATGGCCGTGCCCGTTCGAGACCCGGACTGGTCGAGCCTCGTCGCGCGGCACGGGTCGCCCTTGCTGGTGCTCGACTGCGGGGTCCTGGGCGCCCAGTATCGTGCCCTGGCGGATGCGCTCCCCGGCGTCCGGCTGCACTACGCGATCAAGGCGCTTCCGGAGGTCGCCGCGATCGAGTCGTTGGCGCAGCAAGGCGCCCATTTCGAGATCGCGAGCGAGGGCGAGATCGATCTGCTGCGAGCCGCTGGCGTCGGTCCCCGACGAACGATTCACACCCATCCGATCAAGCGACCGCGAGACGTGGTCGCGGCATTGCGATTCGGCGTCACGACGTTCGTCGTCGACAACGCACACGAGATCGACAAGATGGTGGCGTTTCGCGATCGAGCCGAGTTCCTGCTCCGCGTGAGCTTTCGGAGCCCCGACGCCCGTTGCGATCTGTCGAGGAAGTTCGGCTGCCAGCCCGGAGACGTCGAGGGCCTGCTCGCGCGGGCCGCGAAATCGGGCGTGCGGATCGAGGGCCTCTGTTTTCACGTCGGATCGCAATCCGCGACGCCCGACGCCCACGTCCACGCGATCGATGCGTGCAACGCGATGATTCGAGCTCACGCCGAGGCGGGCGGGCGGCGGCTCGCCGTGCTCGACATCGGCGGCGGGTTTCCGGTGAGCTACGACGGGAATGCTCCGTCGATCGGGGAATTCTGTGCGCCGATTCGACGCGCGCTCTCGCGGCTCCCGGCCGGGACGAGCGTGTTCGCAGAGCCCGGTCGGTTCCTCGCGGCCCCGGCGATGACCGGCCTCTCGACGGTGATCGGAAAGGCCGAGCGCAGCGGCATACCCTGGTACTTCCTCGACGACGGCGTGTACGGCTCCTTCAGCGGGCGGATCTACGATCATACGAGCTATCCGATCACGGTCGCGCGCCGCGGACCGACACGCGCGTCGGTTCTGGCGGGTCCGACCTGCGACAGCATCGACGTCGTGGCCGAGGAGATCGCGCTGCCGGAGCTCGAGATCGGGGACCTCGTCGTCGCAAAGATGATGGGTGCCTACACGAGCGCCAGCGCGACGCGCTTCAACTCCCTTCCGACGACGAAGATCCTCGTCCTGAATCGCCCGAGCCGTACGGTCCGGCCCGCGCGATCGACTTACGGGGACGGACTCGGGTCATGGCGTCGATCGGGTAGCGTTCGGATCGATCCCGGGTCTCCCGGTCGACACACGCGGCAACGTCCTTCTCCGCAACGCGCTCGGAGCAAGCGAACGTCGACGCGATGATCGCAGCGCCCGTCGGGCGCCGCCCGGCGCGGAGCGCGCGGATGATCACGCGTCAGGAGCGAGCCGTCCGGCAGCGTCGCGATCCGTACGCACGCCTGCTCACCGTACCCCGATCGCAGATCGCTCGTTTCAGGACGCCTGGCAGCGCACTTCGACGCGGCGATTCAGGGAGCGGCCCGTCTCGTCGGTGTTGGGGGCGATCGGCCGGGATTCCCCGGCGCCGACCGCGGACAGCCGCGCCGTCGCCAATCCCCGGCGCGTCAGCTCGGCCACCACCGCGGCGGCGCGCCGCTCCGAAAGCGAGCGGTTGTAGACCTCCGTGCCTTCCGACGAGGTATGGCCTTCGATGATCACTTTGGCACTCGCATCATCGCGCAGGCCCGCGTACAGCATCGCGAGCACCGGCTCGGACTCGGGCCGGATCTCGGCCGAGTCGTACCCGAACGTGATCCCGTGGATCACCGATCCAGCAGCCGAGTGACGGCGCAGGCGGAGCCGGACACTTCGCGTTGGGTCTCTGGTTGCGGCGCCGGCGTACACCCGGAATGGCGCGCCGTTGGTCGACCGCACGCCCAGCAGCGCGTCGTCGTCGAGTACCGTGAGCAGGAACAGGCTCTTCACGCCGGTGCGGCTGTCTTCGCCGACCGCGCTCAGGAGATCGCCGGTCACGGTCCCGGTCAGCACGCCGCCATCGTCGTAGCAGCCCGTCACCGCGGCGTCCTGCCGCAGGCGAATGGCGACGCCGCGCCCCGCCATCCGCCCGAGAATGCGTCGGAACGGGGCAGCACTTCCTGTGTGCCGTTGCCGATGATCTCGGAGAACTCGAAGAACGATCCTTCGCGTTCGACCCGGATGCCGCCTACCAGGCGGAGCTTGACGAAGCGGACGGGCGTCCTCGACGCGATGGTCAGCTCGGTCAGCATGCCGCGCGCCTTCGTGCGTGGTGAGCGTCGCCGATCCCAGCAGCACGAATCCGGTGTCGGGACCGGACGGCGAGCCGGACTTCGACCAGGCGGGTGAAGGTGGAGCCCGCGCTGGGTGTTTCGAGGACGTTGGGCACGGCGAACCGGTCGAACGTGGTCAGCGCCGGCAGGCGATACGTGAACTCGGCTTCCGCCGTCGCCGGCACGAACTTCATGGAGAGGGTGTATCCAGCCGGGTTGCCGTCGATGGCTAGGAGCGACTTCTCGATCGTGACGCCGTTGGCCGTGGCCGCCTCGGACACGCGGACGGGGACGGTGCCGCGCGCAAACGTCAGATAGTCGACGCGCTCGGGCGGGGCCTGCGCCGGGTCGGCCGCCTGCTCGAGGGCAGAGGCCCCGGCCCAACACCCTGCGACCACCCACGCGGCGACCCACGACCCGGACGAAAGTCTGCGACCCATGAACGACCCTCCTGTCTCGGGACAGCTTGCCCGGTCCGGCGCTCCCCGACTGGAGCCAGCTTACGCGAGGACACTCGACGAGGCTGCGACGAAAGGCCCCTCGATCGATCCCTCGGGCCATCGAGCCGCGCCCAGCGGGTGTCCAGTAACCGCTCGAACTTCAGCAGAACTTCAGCTCTCGCCGAGAGGCGTTCCTTCGGCGTCCCAGCCCGATTCAGGCCGGTCACATTCCTCCAGAGCCGAGCGATGCCCTTTTTACGCGGCAGCTCGGTCGGAGGATCTCCCATGCCCATTCGATCGCGCTATTCGGCGGATCACCGGCCCTCGATTCCGCATCGAGTCGCAGCCCGCACGATCGTCGCCTTCTCGCTGCTCGTCCTGACGGCGAATCTCGCATCGGCCTTCACGATCGAGCCCTCCCGGCTCGTCTACCAGGAGGACTTCCAGAGCGAGCTGGACTTCCCGACGACACCCGAGGTCGACACCATCGGGGCGTCGGGGTTGAGCTCAGGTGGTGGCTTCGCCTCCTTCGCTTTGAGCGGGACGACGCTCGTCGGGAGCTTTTCCGTCACGGGGACGGGCTCCACGCTTCCTGAAAGCGACACCAAGCAGAATGGGCTCGCCTTGGCGGGCAGCACGATCGGATCGCGCAGCTTCGCGCTCCGAGGTCGCATCCGGAACATCCTCTTCAACCCGGCCCCCACGACCACCCACCCGCGACTCGCAATGGGAATCCAGGCGGAGTGGGTCACGTCGACGCCTGGATATCGCATTGCGTTTGCGGGCATCGGCTTCGGGCGGCCCGCGTCAGGCGCCCCCCTCGACGCATCGTTCGGAATCACCACCTTCGACGCGTTCGATATCGCTGGAATTCAAACCGTCAGTACGCAGGTCTCAGCAGCTCAAGTAGCCGAGCTCCCTGGCTATCGGGGTGCCGCAACCATCGACTTCGTCGTGGACCACGAGGCCGCGACCTTCACGGCGATCCTCGATCAAAGTGGATGGGCGCCGATCGAGGTTTCTCTCCCGATCCCCTTGGATGTACTGGGCGTCGTCCCGGGTGGTTTCGTTCTCAGGGGACAGACCTTTCTGTCTCCGCCTCCTTCCTTTGAATCCGCCACGGGCTCCGTCGATTTCGACCTCTTCGAGGTCTACGTCGAGCCTGAGACCTTCCACGTCGATACCCCCCTCGATCGAACGGATCTCGTACCCGGCAACGGCGCATGCAGCGCTCAGGGCGACCTCTGCAGCCTGCGCGCGGCGATCCAGGAATCGAACGCGCTGCCCGGACTGCAGCGCATCATCGTTCCGGCGGGCCTCTACGCGCTGACGCGCGAGGGCGCCGACGAGGACGCCGCCGCGACCGGCGACCTCGACATCACGGACGACGTCGAGATCGCAGGCGCGGGCGCCGCCGATACCATCGTCGACGGCAGCGTCGCGCGCGATCGCGTCTTCGACATCCGCAGCGGCGGAGCCGAGCCCGACGTCTCGATCTCCGGGCTCACGATCCGCGGCGGCGCAGCGGTGACCCCGCTCGCCCCGACCGGCGGCGGCATCGAGAACGCCGGCGCCCTCACCCTCAGCGACTGCGCGATCACCGGCAACCTCGCCAACCTCGCAGGCGGCATCATGAACCGCCGCTCCCTCGTGATGGATCGCTGCCTCGTCGCCGACAACGAGGCGCGGGCCCTGGGCTTCACGAACGCGCGCGCCGGGGGCATCGCGAGCGCCTCGACCTCGGCCGGCGGATCGTCGCCCATCGCCGAGATCCGGCAGAGCGCCATCGTCGACAACCTCGCTCCCGTCACCGGCGGCCTCGAGCTCGGAAACTGCCTCTCGGCCCGGATCGAGAACACGACGATCGCGGGCAACCAGGACGACCAGGTCTCGGTCTTCAACTGCAACGCGACCTTCCATCACGCGACGGTGACGAGCGCTTCAGGCACGGCGCTCGCCGCCGGAACGTTCTCGGGGACCCACTTCGTCGAATTCATCCAGAGCGCCTTCGAAGGAACGCCCGCCTGCATCCTGGGCCCGACGCTGACGGTCGCCGAGGAGGGATTCAACGCGAGCAGCGATGCGAGCTGCGGGCTCACCAAGCCCGAAGACGTCGTCGACGTACCCCTCGGCCTCTCCGCCCTCGTCCGAACGCCGCAGAGCGCGGCGCAGTTCCCGCTGCCCGAAAGCCCCTTGATCGACGCGGGTTCCGAGGGTTCGGAATGTCTCGCCGACGATCAGCTCGGGACCGCACGCACGATCGACGGCGACGGAATCGGCGCGGACGTCTGCGACCTCGGAGCGATCGAGATCGAGCTTCCCGAGCCCGGGTTCACCGCAGGGATCGCGCTCGGCGTGCTCGGGATCGCGGGGCGCATGCGACGGCTGCGGCGGGCGCATCGATCGAATGATCCGCGCAGCGCAAACCCTTCAATCCTCGAATCATGACTCGGAGGTCCCCCATGACGGCTTCGATGGTTCGCTCGATCTTCCTCTCCGTCGTCGTCCTCACCGCCGGAGCGATCGCCTGGAATGCATCCCGGCTTCCTGCATCCGACGGGATGGATCGACACGCAGCAGCCGCCGCAGCGCCAGGCCTTGCATCCGAAATGTCCGAAATGTCCGACACGCCCGGCGCACCCGAACCCTGGCTCGCCGCCGCCCAGCGCCACATCGCCGAATCCGAATACCACGCAAGCGCGAACGCCGAAGGCCTCCAGGCCCCCAACCGCGCCCACGCCCTGCGCACCTACTTCGACGCATCCGGCATCCGCATCCACGACCGCACGGCCGAAGCCAGCCCGCAGCTGCTCGAATTACGCCTCGCCGCCCTCGGCCGCGGCGCGTCGGCCGAAGCGCTCGCGCCCGGCGAGATCGCGAGCGAAGCGGGCCGCGTCGAGATCCGGCGCGCCGGACTCGTCGAGTGGTACGAGAACACACCGGCCGGGCTCGAGCAGGGCTTCACGTTGACCGAGCGGCCGGCGGGAAGCGGCGCGCTGCGGCTCGAGCTCTCGCTCGCGGGGGCGCGGGTCTCGCAGCGGGGCGCGGATCTGCGCTTCGCGACGGAGGCGGGGCGCGCGCTCGACTACGGAAAGCTCGCGGCGTTCGATGCGGAAGGGGATGCGCTCGAGGTCGCGTTCAGGATGGTCGACGATAGGCGGTTTGCGATCGAGGTCGGGGATGAGGGGGCGACCTATCCGATCGTGGTCGATCCGTTGATTTCGGAGGTGGCGATTGGGCGGATCGCGGGGGATCAGATTTTCGCCAACCTGGGCAATTCCGTCTCGAACGCCGGCGACGTCAACGGCGACGGGTTCGACGACGTGATCGTCGGAGCCGAGGCGTATGACGACGGCGAGGTCGACGAAGGGGCGGCCTTCTTGTTCCTGGGCGATCCCGGTGGGATCGCGCATGGCAATCCGGCAACAGCCCACGCCCGCCTCACCAGCAATCAAGCGGGGGCCTACCTGGGCCGCTCGGTCTCGACGGCCGGCGACGCCAACGGCGACGGGTTCGACGACGTCATCGTAGGGGGCCTTCTTGTACGACGAAGGCGAGCCGAAGAAGGGGCGGCCTTCGTATTCCTGGGGGTCCCGAGTGGAATCGCGCATGGCAATCCGGCGACGGCCCACGCCCGCCTCACCAGCAATCAAGCGGGTGCCATTCTGGGCGAATCGGTCTCGACGGCTGGCGACGTCAACGGCGACGGATTCGACGACGTCATCGTAGGGGCCCGTGGCTATGACGACGGCGAGAGCGGTGAAGGCGCCGCCTTCGTGTTCCTGGGCGGTCCCAGCGGGATCGCGCATGGCAACCCAGCGACGGCCCACGCCCGCCTCACCAGCAATCAAGCGGGTGCCGCCCTGGGCATTTCTGTCTCGACGGCCGGCGACGTCAACGGCGACGGATTCGGCGACGTCATCGTCGGAGCCTTCACGTATGACGACGGCGAGTCTCTCGAAGGTGCCGCCTTTGTGTTCCTGGGCGGTCCCGGCGGGATCGCGCATGGCAATCCCGCGACGGCTCACGCCCGCCTCACCAGCAACCAAGCGAATGCCCTTCTGGGCGGATCGGTCTCAGCGGCCGGCGACGTCAATGGCGACGGCTTCGACGACGTGATCGTCGGAGCCGAAGCGTATGACGACGGCGAGGTCGACGAAGGGGCGGCCTTCTTGTTCCTGGGCGATCCCGGTGGGATCGCGCATGGCAATCCGGCAACAGCCCACGCCCGCCTCACCAGCAATCAAGCGGGGGCCTACCTGGGCCGCTCGGTCTCGACGGCCGGCGACGTCAACGGCGACGGGTTCGACGACGTCATCGTAGGGGCCTTCTTGTATGACGAAGGCGAGAGCGACGAAGGGGCGGCCGTCGTATTCCTGGGCGGTCCCAGTGGAATCGCGCATGGCAATCCGGCGACGGCCCACGCCCGCCTCACCAGCAATCAAGCGGGTGCCATTCTGGGCGAATCGGTCTCGACGGCTGGCGACGTCAACGGCGACGGATTCGACGACGTCATCGTAGGGGCCCGTGGCTATGACGACGGCGAAGACGGCGAAGGCGCCGCCTTCCTCTACCTCGGCAGCCCGATGACCTGGGCCCAGGACTACGCCTTCGCCCTGGCCAACGAGCCGACCAATCCCGCCTACGAAGTCAATCCCTTCTACTCCTACAACTCCGTCACGGGCGCCACGGCGAGCGTCGTTCGCGCCGGCGTCGGGATCTACGACGTCTCCTTCCCGGGCTTCGAGGTGATCGCGGACGGCGGCAACGTCCAGGTATCCCAGACCGGGACCTCGGGCGGCTACTGCAATGTTGTGTTTTGGGATTCGGCCTGGGCTCGAGTCCATTGCTTCAACGCCGCCGGCGTCGCCTCGGATCAGCAATTCAGCGTGCTCTACCTGAAGAAGCGGACGAGCACGAAGGCGGTCCTTTATGCCTGGGCCAACGACTCGACCTCGCCGAGCTACACGCCGAACTCCTTGTACTCGAACAATCCCGTCGGCGGCGCGATCACGGCGCAGCGCTTCGGGCCGGGCGTCTACGGAATGACCTGGAACGGCGCGAGCGAGATCGCGGCGGGAGGCGGCCACGTACAGGTCACGGCCTACGGCCCCGGGAATCGGCGCTGCAAGGTCGGATCCTGGGGCCTCGATTCGGTCGACGTTTTGTGCTTCGACGCCGCGGGCAATCCCGCCGATAGCGCGTACACCGTCCTCTACCTGCGACCGAGATCGCAGGACGAGGGCCTGGCCTTCGCCTGGGCCAATCAGCAATTTGCGACGTCGCCCTACACGCCTTTCCCGCTCTACGCCTTCAACCCGGCCGGGCTCGCCCCGACCGCGACGCGGATCGCGCTCGGAACCTACGACCTCACCTTCGAGAACTTCAATACGCAGGGGACGGGCGGCGGCCACGTCCAGGTGACGGCGTACGGCTCGGGCGACACGCGCTGCGTCACGTACGGGTTCACGGCAGAGCTGGTCCGGGTTCACTGCTTCGATAGCGCGGGGGCTCTGGTCGACAGTCGGTTCGACGTGCTGTCGCTTCGGCCCATCGCGCTGCCGGAGCCGGGGATCGGAGCCGGGCTGGCGGCGGCCACGCTGGGACTCGCGTTTCTCCGATGCCGAAGAGGCCCCGCGAACGAACGACGAGATCGAGGAAGCCTCGACGCTCCGCGGGAGCGCCAGCCGAGACACACCGCGGCGATCGACCTCTGCTCGCCTGCGGACGCGATTCGTCCACTCGAATGATCGCCCCTCGAACGAGTCGTCCCATCGAGGACGATTCGCTGCCGGAGCAACCTGCCATGACCCAGCCTGAAACGCATTCTTCTTCGTCGTTCTCGTCCTCGAACGATCATTCCCGTCGCGTCTCGGGATCGACCCGACGCCGTTCGACTCCGCTCCAGGCTCCGCGCTGGACTCGCTGGATCGCCCCGGCCCTGTCGGCCGTCGTGCTGCTGGCCTGTCGACCGGCGCCGGCGCCGATCGATCCCGTCGAAGCAGATGCAAGGACTTCGGAAGCGTCGAGCCCGGCGTCCGCCGATGACGCCCGTTTCGACGGCATCATGCGTGCAGTCGAGGCGAAGGAGTACGAAGCGAGCCTTGCGCGCGGCGCGCTTCAGGCGCCGAACCGCCGACACGATCTGCGCACCTACTTCAGCCCGACCGGCGTTCGCGTCGTCGAGCGCAGCTCGGCCGAGGGGAAGCACCTGCTGACCCTCGAAGGACTGCGGGTCGGGCGCGGCGCCGCGCTCGATCCGATCGCGCCGGGAACGGTGCGATCGGAGGGTGCGCGCGTCGAGATCGTGCGCCCCGGGATCGTCGAGTGGTACCAGAACTCGGCGGCTGGTCTCGAGCAGGGCTTCACGATCGAGACCCGCCCGGGCGGCGAGGGCGAGGTCGTCCTCGAGCTCGACGTCGAGGGGGCCACGGTCGTCCCAAAGAGTGCGGACCGGATCGACCTTCGAAGCGAAGCGGGGCGCAAGCTCGCCTTCTCGGGGCTGCGCGTCGACGATGCGCGCGGCGTTTCGCTCGCGGCGCATTTCGAGGCGCGGCCCGGCGGCTATCGGATCGTCTTCGACGATCGGGAAGCCCAGTATCCGGTGGTCGTCGATCCGCTGCTGACGGGGACCTTCGACAGCGAGCTGGAATCGAATCAGATCGACGCCTTCTTCGGGACGAGCGTCGCCTCGGCGGGGGATGTCGACGGCGATGGCTTCGAGGACGTGATCGTCGGTGCGCCGTCCTTCGACAACGGGCAGCTCGACGAAGGGGCTGCCTTCGTCTTCCTGGGGACCGCCGCTGGCCTGGCCGACGGCAATCCGATCTCGGCCCATGCTCTGCTCGAGTCGAATCAGGCCGACGCCCGCTTCGGAACCTGCGTGGCTGGCGCGGGCGATGTCAACGGGGACGGCTATGCGGACGTGATCGTCGGCGCGCCACTCTATGACTCGGGTCAGGTGAACGAGGGCGCCGCGTTCGTCTTCCACGGTGGACCCGCGGGCATCGGTGACGGGGACCCGTCGACGGCGGCGGCCGTCCTCGAGTCGGATCAGGCGGGCGCGCTGTTCGGTGCGGGCCTGGCCATCCCATCAGCGGGCGTTGCCTCGGCAGGAGACGTGAATGGAGATGGATATTCGGACGTCATCGTCGGTGCGACCCTGTACGACGCCGGGCAGGACGCCGAAGGCGCCGCGTTCCTCTACCACGGCGGACCATCGGGGATCGGAAACGGAAATCCCGCCAATGCCGATGGGCGCATCGAATCCAACCAGGCTTCCGCCTTCCTCGGCGGATTCGTCGCATCGGCCGGGGACGTCAATGGGGACACATTCGCAGACGTGATCGTCGGCGCTCGTGCTTTCGACAACGGGCAGACCAACGAAGGCGCAGCTTTCGTCTTTCATGGCAGCTTCACGGGCATCGGCAACCGGAGCCCGACGACGAGCGACGCCCTGATCGAGTCGAACGAGGCGGAGGGGATCTTCGAAGGCGCCGTGGCCGTGGCGTCGGCAGGCGATGTCAACGGCGACGGCTACAGCGACGTGATCGTGGGTTTCGCGGTGAATGACATCGCCGGGCCGGATGCCGGCATGGTGCTGATCGTGCACGGCAGCGCGGCGGGGGTGCCCGACGCGTCGCCGACGAACGCGGACGGGTTTTCTTCGCTGAGCCAATCGGGGGCCCTGTTCGGCTCGAGTGTCGCTCCGGCGGGCGATGTCAACGGGGACGGCTACGGCGACGTCGTGATCGGATCGCGCGGATTCGACGGGACACAGATCGACGAGGGGGCCGCATGGGTGATGCTCGGCGGACCGACGGGCGTCGTGACGAGCACGCCCTACGCAACGCTGACGCTCGGCCAGGCGAATGCGCAGGTCGGCTCGAGCGTCGCCTCGGCCGGCGACGTGAACGGGGATGGCTTCGACGACATTCTGGTCGGCGTCGCGCTCTACGATGGTCCGCAGGTGAATGAGGGCGAGGCGTTCGTGTTTCTCGGCGGGGGGATGGGCGTCCGAGACGCGACGGCGTTGGGGGCAGACGCGCGGATCGAGTCTGACCAGACGGAAGCATGGCTGGGGTGGAGCGTTGCCTCGGCGGGGGACGTGAACGGCGACGGCTTCGGAGACGTGATCGTCGGCGCATTCTTCTACGACGCGGGGCAAACCGACGAGGGGGCAGCCTTCGTGTTCCTCGGCAGCGCGGCGGGACTCCCCGACGGCGGCCCGGGTAGCGTCCACGCCCAGCTCGAGTCCAACCAGGTGACCGCCCTGTTCGGCCAGAGCGTCGCATCGGCAGGGGATGTCAACGGCGACGGCTTCGGGGACGTGATCGTCGGCGCCCCCGAATACGACGCCGGACAGTCCGACGAGGGGGCAGCGTTCATCTTCCTCGGCAGCGCAGCAGGGCTCGCCGACGGCGATCCGACCAGCGCCCACGCCCAGCTTGAGTCCGACCAGCCGTTCGCAGACTTTGGGAAAAGCGTCGCCTCCGCAGGAGACGTGAATGGTGACGGCTTCGGGGACGTGATCGTCGGCGCCGAAAACTACGACGCCGGAGAGTCGAACGAAGGGGCTGCCTTCGTATTCCTCGGTAGCGCGGCTGGACTGAGCGACGGCAATCCCGCCGCCGCCCACGCCGTTTACCAATCCAACCAGGTCCTGGCGAGATTGGGGTCGAGCGTCGCCTCCGCAGGAGACATCAACGGCGACCGCTTCGGGGACGTGATCATCGGTGCGGACGAATACGACGCCGGAGAGTCCGACGAGGGGGCAGCGTTCATCTTCCTCGGAAGCGCAGCGGGGCTCGCCGACGGCGATCCGACCACAGCCCACGCCCAAATCGAGTCCAACCAGGCGTCGGCCTTCTTGGGAGAAAGCGTTGCCTCCGCAGGAGACGTGAACGGCGACGGCTTCGGGGACGTGATCGTCGGTGCGGGCATCTTCGACTCCGGTGAGTCGAGAGAGGGGATCGCGTTGGTGTTCCTTGGCAGCGCAACCGGAATCCCCGATGGAAACCCGTTCAGTGCTCATGCCGGGCTTCAATCGGAGCAGGCGAACGCATGGTTTGGACGGAGCGTCGCCTCGGCCGGCGACGTCAACGGCGACGGCTTCGGAGACGTGATCGTCGGAGCTCGCATGTACAGCGCCGGTCAGTCCTCCGAAGGGGCCGCGTTCATCTTCCTCGGCAGCGCAGCAGGGCTCGCCAGCGGCGATCCGACCACCGCCCACGCCCAGCTCGAGTCGAATCAGAGCAATGCACAAATGGGGTCGAGCGTTGCCTCGGCGGGCGACGTGAACGGCGACGGCTTCGGAGACGTGATCGTCGGCGCATTCCTCTACGACGCGGGGCAGACCGACGAGGGAGCCGCCTTCGTCTTCCTCGGCAGCCCCGGGACGACTGCCCCCGCCCGCCCGCGTCAGCTCCGCGACGACGGAACCGGTCTCCCGATCGCGCCCGGAGGCACGACCGGTGCACCGGATTCCTTCCGCGTCCAGCTCCGCGGCGAACGCCATCCGAGCGGCATCCTGATGATGGCGAAGCTCGAGGTCGAGGCGTGCCCGCCCGGCGTTCCGTTCCGACACGCGAGCTGCGTCCTCCACCGTTCTCCGAGCTGGCGCGAGCTGCCTCTCCAGAACGACTGGTTCGAGGACGTCGTCTCGGGTCTGCCGCCCGATCAGGTCTACCGCTGGCGCGCGCGCATGATCCATGCGCCGTGGACGGTGGTCGCCGTCGGCGAAACGACACCGCCGCCCAATCCGCGGGGCGGTCCGTGGCGGCGGATCGGCGGCGGCTCCGACGACGGACGTGTCCGGGTCGTCCCCGAGCCGGGGATCGGAGCGGGACTCATCGCGGGCGTATTGACCCTGTCGGCTGGGAGGATCCGTCGCTCCCGATCTCTTCGTCGAGCCAGGAGAGATGTTAGTCCAGGAGTCTTCCTCAAAACCTGCCTCGTCGCGTCGACCGCGCTCGCCGCTTCGCTCGCTGCCGGCCCGGCGACGGCACAACCGCTGCTCGTGCCGGATTCGGCGGGCTGTGTCCCGGCCCTGCAATGCGGCGACGGGCTCGACAACGACGGCGACGGCTTCACCGATCTCGGCGATGGCGACTGCGCCTCGCTCGCCGACGCCTCGGAGACGGCCGGCGGCGAGCAGTCGGGCTGGCTCGTCTGCGATCCATTCCTGGCCACGATCGAATTCATCGACCAGGCGGAGATTCTGACGATTCCGCCCTTCGTCGAGCTGATCGATCTGCCCGGGCTCACGGAGCTCCCGGCCGGCGCCGGCGTCGCGCAGGTCGGCTGGACGCCCTTCTCGATGCCGGCCCGGGCGTTCGTTCGCGCGACGAGCCCGTTCGCGGGCCTGCCCGACGATCCCGCGATCCCGAACCTCGTCTTCGAGCAGACCGGAACCGACGCGATCTTCGGCCCGAGCGGTCTCGGCCTGCTCGACCTCGACGTACCCCTTCCGCCAAAGCTCCGCATCCATGCCGGCGCCAACGATGCCTTCACCGGCGAGTTCGTCTTCGGCACGCAGATCGTTTCGCTCGCGGCCTCGACCTCCCTCCCGCTCGACGACTTCGAGACGGGCCCGCGCAGCGTCGTCCTGACGCCACCCGCTCCGGGTCAGAGCCTGGCCTCGAACCGCGACCCCGGCACGATGATCGGCGGCTTCCGGCAGAGCGTCTTCGAATCGATCAATTCGACGACCACGGCGAAGACGAATCGCTTCGACGTCGTCGCCGGCGGGCCACTGCGCGTCCAGAGCGACGCGGGCCTCTTCCACCGCCTGAGTCTCTACTACGGCCGCGACCAGGCGGGCAACACGATTCCCCTCGATCTCGATCTCAGCCTCTATTCGGCCCTGCATCTGAGGTTTGGCTCACTCGCGGCGGCAACCGATCTCTATGTCGGCCTGCGCACGGGGACGCTCGTCGACTCGACCCGGATCTTCTCGCTCGCGCCGCAAGCGGGCCCCTTCGAGCTCACGATTCCGCTCGTCGACTTCGGCATCGGCAGCGGCCTCGCCGACATCGATCGCATCGCGCTGATCTTCGAATCCGACGCGACGACTCCCGGGACCCAGTACTCGCTCACGCAATTCCTCGCCTGCGCGCCCGGCGATCGCGAATGCGGCGAGCGCGTCTTCATCGACTTCGACGAGGAGACGCCCGGCGGAGATCCGGTCCCGTCTGGGAGCGACCTCGCGCTCGCCTACCGCGACCAGGGCGTGTTGTTCGGTGCGACCGGCCCGTCCGTCTGCGCTTCGACGGCCTGGGCGAGCAACGATCAGCCCTCGGGATTCGGCACCGCGCCGAACGTCGTGAGCGTCTGCCCGCCGCCCGACTCGGCCGCCTTCTCGGCGGCGGGGAGCGGCATGGTCGAGGCCCGTTTCGCGGAGCGCGCCCTCGGCGCCTGTGTCGAAGTCCAGCCCGTCTCGCCCGCCGGGCGGGGGGTCCTGCAGGCCTTCGACGCGGCCGGCCTGCTCGTCGACGAGGCGTTCTCCAGCGACGGCGCGACGGAATTCTTCTGTGTCGAGGGCGACGCGATCCGCTCGGTCCGCTTCGCGGGCGCCAACTTCAATCCGGCCCGGTTCGACAACTTCGAGGTGCGCTTCGTCCCTGAGGCTTCGACCGGGCTCGGGCTCGGGGCCGCCGCACCGCTGCTGCTCGCCCTCGCGCGCCGGCGCCGTTCGCCCGGCTCGCACTGAACATCAGCAGAACTTCAGCTCTGCGTGTTTGCGGAACCGGGGAGATCGTTTTCGAAGATCCTGCAACCACGAACCCGAGGAGGATTCCGCGATGGATCTACTGTCCCGCCCGTACCCGGTCCCGAACCGGCTCGCGGTCGCGCTTGCGATGGCGGTTGCAATCAGTATCGCATGGAATACCGCGACTCAGCGTGAGGCCGAACCCCCCAATTCACCCTCGACCCCACGACCGACCGCGAATTCCGAGTCCTGGCTCGCGGCCGCCCAGCGCCACATCGCCGAATCCGAATACCACGCGAGCCGAAACGCCGCTGGCCTCCAGGCCCCCAACCGCGCCCAGAACCTGCGCACCTACTTCGACGCATCCGGCATCCGCGTCCACGATCGCGAGACGGCGGACGGGAACGCGCTCGTCTCGCTGTCGCTCGTCGGCATCGGGCGCGGCGAAACTCTTGCGGCCGTCGCAGACGGCAATGTCGAGAGCCGGGGCTCGCGGGTCGAGATCGATCGGGGCCATGGGCTGGTCGAGTGGTACGAGAACGGACCGGCGGGGCTCGAGCAGGGCTTCACGCTCGCGAATCCGCCCGACGAACGCCGCGAAGGGCGTCGCCGAACCGAAGCTCCCCTCGAGCTCGAGCTCGCCCTTGCGGGAGCGATCGCCCAGGTCGATGGGAACGAATTGGTCTTCGAGACACCGGCCGGCCGCCGCCTTCGCTATGGCGCGCTCTGGGCGAAGGACGCGACGGGGCGCGAGCTGCCATCCGAGCTGAGACTCGCCGCCGTCGATCGGATCCGCATCGAGGTCGACGACCGCGACGCGGTCTATCCCATCGTGATCGATCCGCTGCTCGGAGGCGGGTTAGAGACCGGGCTCTACACGGACCAGCCGTTCTCCCCGTCGCTCCCCATCGCCCTTGGTTTCGGCGCCGTTGCCCTGAGTGCGGGCGACGTCAACGGCGACTTCTATGACGACGTCATCGTGTCCGCATGGGACTACGACACGGGCGTGCCGGACGGCGGCGCCGCGTTCATCTTTCATGGCGGTCCGACCGGAGTGGCCGACGCGGATGCATCGATGGCTGCGACGCGAATCGAGTCCGATCAAGCGAATGCGGGCGAAATTCTGATTGCGACCTCCGCTGGTGACGTCAACGGCGACGGGTTCGGCGACGTGATCATCGGTGTTCCGAACTACGATGCGGGCGAAACCAACGAAGGGGCCGCGTTCCTCTTTCATGGCGGTCCGGGGGGAATTCCGAGCGCAACCTTCGCGGGCGCTGCGACCCGAATCGAATCCGATCAAACCGGAGCCTTCATGGGCGTATTCAGTTTGGGCGGCCCGGGCGATTACAATGCCGATGGATACGACGACGTCGTCGTTTCCGCGCTCAGTTACGACGTCGACCTGATCGACGAGGGCGCCGCGTTCGTCTTCATGGGCGGGCCGACCGGCATTGCGTCGGGCAACCCATCGACCGCGGCGGCGCAAATCCAATCGACCCGGGCGGGCTTGCGATCCTTCTTCGCTCAGCACGCAGGCGACGTCAATGGAGATGGATATTCGGATCTGCTCATCAGCAGCAGGAACTACGTGACGTTCGGCGCGCCCGGCTTCGAGAAGCGGGGCGCCGGATTCGTGTTTCATGGCAGCGCAGCCGGAATCTCGAGCGGGAATCCGTCGACGGCGAATGCGCGCCTTCAGGCCGATTCGTCGGACGACCTGGATTTCTTCGATTTCTCGCCAGCGGGCGACACGAACGGGGACGGCTATGCGGACCTGAGCGTCGGGCTGATCGACGGCGCCCCCAGCGATCCTCGAGGCGGTGCCATCTTTCTGGGAGGGCCGCTCGGAATCGGAGACCGGGACCCCTCCGCCGCCGACACGATCTTGACCTTTTCGAGTCCGACCGGAGGCTTCAATCCATGGTCGGTGTACGGAGTCGCCGACGTCAACGGCGACGGATACGGAGACGTCGCCGCGTCCGGCAATGGTTTCGATCTGATATTCCTGGGTAGCCCGACCGGAATCGCCGATGGCAACGAGCGATCCGCCGACATCAGGACCATTTCGGGCGCGAGCGCGGGAGACGTCAACGCCGATGGATTCGACGATCTGATCATCGCTTGTCCCTCGTGTATCCTCGAAACACCGGGATATGTGGGCGCCGCTTTCGTCGATCTCGGCGGACCGAAGGTCTGGACCCAGACGTATGCGTTCGTCTTTGCCGACCAGCAGAGCGCGGCGTCCTACACGCCAAATTCGATCTGGTCGTTCAACCCCGCCGCATCCGCCCCGACCCTGATCACGCGCACTGCCATCGGAAACTATTCCGTCGACTTGCCCGGCTTCGAATCGATCAATGGGAGGGGAAACGTTCAGGTCTCCCAGTCCGGTTCGGGCTCCGGCTACTGCAAGGTCGCGTTCTGGTCGGAGGCGAGCGTGTTCGTGCGCTGCTTCGACGCGGCAGGATCTCCTTCGGATCAGCGCTTCACGCTTCTCTACCTCAAATCCGATTTCCAGAATACGTCGACCTTCTTTGCCTGGGCGAACGATCCGACCGATCCGAGCTACGCGCCAGCTGCGGAATTCGCCTTCTCGCCGGACGGCTCCTCTGGAATCGACGCGACGCGCGCTTCGACGGGCAACTACACGATGCGTTGGCCCGATGCCGGCGATTTCGGCGACGGCGGCGGACACGCCCAGGTGACGGCCTACGGAAGCGACAATGTCCGCTGCAAGGTCGGAAACTGGGGCCCCGATGACGTCAACGTGCGCTGCTTCGACGCCGCCGGCAATCCCGCCGACAGCCGATACAGCGTGCTCTACGTCCGGCCCAGCCACGCAGACGAGGGTCTCGCCTTCGCCTGGGCCAACCAACTCACCTTGCCGAGCTATGCGCCCTTTGCGCTCTACACGTTCCACCCGTCCGGGGGATCCGTGACTGCGACCCGAAGCGGAGCGGGAACCTACGCGATGACCTTCTCCGGATTCGCGGGCCTGGGTTTCGACGGGGGCCACGTCCAGGTGTCGGCCTATGGAACCGACGGCGACACGCGCTGCGGGGTCGCCTCCTGGAACGGCGACACGGTCGAGGTCAACTGCCGCGACAGCGCCGGCGCGCTCGCCGACAGCGCCTATGCCGTGATGTACATCCGACCGATCGCCGTCCCGGAGCCCACGATCGCCTCGATGCTCGCGGTGGGCCTGGCGTTCGCTGCGATGAGGAAGCGAATGATTTCATGGCAGGCCCGGGAGCGCGCGAGGACGACGCCCGTGATCTGAAGGATGGGAATCCCACGGTCGGTCGTCGATCGAGCCCGGGACGCGCCCCGTCATCCGAGCGCGCGATCGAGCCGACCCCGATCGACCGGCGCGAGCGAGCGAGCGAGATCGCGGCCGATCGCAGCGAGCCGTTTCGGATCGTCCGGCGTCTCCGCGCCGGCCGCGACACGATCGGCGCGCGCCCGCAGCTCGAAGACGACGGCGCCCTGCTCCAGTGCGATCTCGACCGCCCGCGCCCAGTCTTCCCGGGCCTTCGGGTCGCGTTCCTCGCAGAGCAATGCGCGGTTGCGCAGCAGCTCGGCGAGCAGAAAGCGCTCCTGCGACGCGGCTGCGATCGCGAGCGCATCTTTCAGAGCCTCGCGCGCGAGGTCCTTCAAGCTGGCCCAGGCGAGTACGCGACTCGCGATCAGCAGAACGAGGGTGCGCGGGCTCGAGTTGGGGGCGTTGCCGCGGCTTCGAATGATCTTCCCGATGCGTTCGCAGCCGACGTCGTTCTTCTTGTTCGCCTGTCGGACGTTCGCCCAGATCGAGAAGCCGAAGCCCGCGCCGAGCCAGGGCGTGATGCCGTGGGTCTGGCCCAGCGTTTCCATCGGCTCGGCGGCCGCGAGCATGCGCGGCCAGTCGTCCCGCAGATCGCTGAGCAGCATCGCAAGAAAGCGCGTCCAGAGGATGCCGCGAACGTCGCCCCGCTCTTCGGCGATCTGGATGGCGCGCTCCGACCGCGCGACCGCCTCCGCATCCTGGCCGGCCGCGAAGCAGGCGAACGCCGAATAACCCGCCTGCTCGCTCCAGGGATCCCAGCCGGCCCGCGCGCGGAAGCCGCGCAGCGGCACCGAATCGGATTCCGCCGGCGCCGGCTGACGCGCGGTCGCGAGCTGTCCCGCCATCGACGCCAGAACGACCTTCCAGCAATCGACGGCCGGCCTCAGCCAGTCGATGTCCTCCACGGGATCGGCGACCCGGACCAGATCGTCCGGACGCGGAAAGTGGCGGGCGCAGGCATAACGAAATCCGGCAACCAGCGCGCGCTCCTGCTCGCCGCCCGCACGCGCGAGCTCCGGCTCGATGCGCGCGAGCAGGGTCTGCGTCTCCTGGACGTAATCTTCCTGCCCCGAGATCGCCGCACATCGCAGCAAAGCCGCCTCGAGCGTGAGCCGATCCCTTTCGGCGTCCGGCGCGAGGGCGTCGATCCAGCCGAGTGCGTGCTCGCAATGAACCGCGACCTGGGGCCAGACCTGCAGGCTCGCGGCTTCGCGTGCCGCGACGAGCGCATGACGCAGAGGCCGCGTCGGTTCGGGCAGGATGCGCGCGGCGGCCGCGAAGTGGCGGGCGAGCGTCGTCGCGACGTGTCCGGCAGCTTCGGGATGGCGGCGCTCGATCGCCTCCCCGATCCGCAGATGCCAATGGGCCGCCTCCTCGGCACCGAGCCCCGCCTCCGCGGCATCCCGCAGCAACGCATGCCGGAAGAAGAAGCGAGTCGGGAGGGAGGGGTCCGGCGCCAGGATGCCTTCCGATTCGGCCTCGAGGATCCAGGCGCGATCGGCGGGCAGCGCGTCGCGCGCGACGTCCTCGACCAGCATCACGTCGAATCGTTCCCCGCAGAGCGCCGCGATCGCGAGCGCCCGCCTCGTCTGCGGGGCGAGTCCTTCGAATTTCCGATCGAGCAGTCGGGTCGGTGAAGCCGTCGGCCGGGACGGGACACGGTCCAGATCTTCGAGCCCCGTGGCCAGCTCGATCACGTAGAGCGGAATGCCGCCGCTGCGCTCGAGAACGAATCCGACGACGTCGGCCGAAGGGTACCGGCCATGGAGGGCCTGGAGGATCGAATAGATGTCGGGCGCGCTCAGCGGTCCGAGCGGATGGCGATGAACGCTCGAGAGCGCGCCCAGACGCGTCGGTGCGCTCGAGGCCTCGTCCGTCCGGCGCGTCGCGAGGATGACGATCCCGCGCCCTTCGAGCCGCGGCGCGACCGACTCCAGCAAGGCGAGCGATGGCGGATCTGCCCAGTGGAGATCCTCGGCGACCAGGACGCGTGGCCTCGTCTGGGCAGCCTCCGCGAGCACATGCTCGAAGGCGCGTGCACGCGCGAAGTGGCCCCGGATATCGTCCTGCTCGGTCAGGGCCCCTTTCGACGCGAGCGCGACCGTCGACGGAATCCCCTCCCGCGCCCAGGCCTCGATCCACTGCGACCAGAGCCAATAGGCCGGGGCGCCGAGCTCGCACCACGCCGTCGCGACGGACGCCGGATTTGCATCGGCCAGAGCCTCTTCGACCAGGCGGGTCTTGCCGATCCCCGCCACGCCCTCGATCAGCTGGAGGCTGCCGCGCCCCTGCTCGCCTGCGCGAATCGCCTGGACCAGCTCCGCGCACGTCGCGCCGCGACAGACGAAGGGCAGGCCACCGCGCCCCCGGCGCTCTTCGAGCCGCTCGGGCTCCGGCCCCCGGTAGCGGAATCCGCGCCCCCGAATCGTCTGGATCCAGCGCTTCGAGGCCGGCCGATCGAGATCGCCCAGAGCGTCCCGCAGCTCGTAGACCGCCGTGCTCACTGCGCCTTCGCTGACGGCGACTCCGCCCCAGACATGGCTCAGGAGCTCTGCACGGGAGACGATCCGATCCCGCCGCTCCACCAGAAAGAGCAGCAGGTCGAGCGGGCGACGCTGGATCTCGACGGCCGCGCGCTCGCGGCGGAGCGCGAAGGTGCGCGGGTCGACTTCGAAGTTTCCGATTCTCCACATGTGTTGCCCGTTCGCCTATCGTCGGGGATGTGGTGTCAGCACGATCTGCGACGACGGTAGCGCGCGATTCCGCGCGGATCGCGATGGCTCGCGAGGAGCCTCAGAGGCATCTCGGCTTTCCCGACGGGATTCTTTCCATCGAATTCCCTGCGAGATAGGCTGAACCCAGGCATGGAGCAGCCATGCCCCGAACCCGAAGCCGATTCGAAAGGACGCGGTGGCGCGGTCGAACAACAAGACCACCGAGAGCAACGCCGACGTCCAGGCGTTCATCGACGGGATCGAACATGCCGGGCGCCGCGAGGATGCGCGCGTTCTGTTGAGTCTCTTCGAGAAGGTGACCGGCCTGCCGCCCCGAATGTGGGGGCCCAGCATCATCGGATTCGGTCGCTACGACTATCGGTATGCAAGCGGACGCGAGGGTGATTCATGCCGAACGGGTTTCAGCCCACGCAAGGCCGACATGGTGGTCTACCTGATCGGGGGGTACGAGAACCCGACGACGAAGAGAAGGCTCGATGCGCTCCGAAAGAGGCTGGGCAAGCACAGGGTCGGGAAGAGCTGCCTCTATTTTGGACGACTGTCCAGCGTCGATCTGAACGTTCTGGCGGAGATGATCCGCGTCGACCTGGACTACGTGAACGCGAGATATCCCGAATCGATGCCACTCGCCGTCGATCGTCTCGAGCCCATTCCCGAATGACGATCGAGTCCGCCCCGCTTCGGAGGTTCTGCCGTCCATGCTCCACCGAACTTCGGTGAAGGAGATCGATCGGTTCCGGATCGCGCGTCGCGGCCTTCGATGCTCGACTGCCGCGTTGATCTCGCTTGGCCTGGCGGGCCTCTTCGGCTGTACGCCGGCCCCGGTCGCCCGGCGTGATTCGTCCTCGGCCGCCGTCGACGAAGCCGAGGCCCGCTTCCGCGCGGCGATCGCGGGCGACCCCGCGGCGCTCGAATCGCTTCTGGCGGACGACTTCTTCTACCTGACGGCAGCGGGGACGACGCTCGACAAGCGTGGGCTGATCGACCACCTCCGGTCGGGCGCGACCCGCGTCGATCGGATCGTGAAGGAAGACGGCCAGCAGGTCCGTCGCGACGGTCTCGTCGTCACGACGGGCCACTCCGTCGTCGAAGTCCGACTCGACGGCCATGCGACGCGGCTTCGCTCTCGTCATCTGCACGTCTGGATCGAGGAGGCCGGAGGCTGGCGGCTTCTCGCCCGGCAGGCGGACATGCAGAGGCCGAGCTCGGACTGAATCGGGGCTGTGCGGGGTGGCCGAGATCCGCTTGATTGCGGCGTCTCCCGGTCGAGGTCGCCTTCGTCCTGGACCATACGGGGAAAAATCGCCCTCTCGGTCGGGCTGAGCGCGCTGGGTGTTTGGCGGATCCGACGCGGCGTCGCGTAGGCGCGAGGCTCGCTCAGGCCGCGTCCCCGTTCGCTCCCGGCCCCGCATCGGCCGCCGCCCGCTCCACCAGATCCCGAGCCAGCGTCCGCTCCGCCAACCAGTAGTGCACCCCGCTCCAGACCGACGTCAGCCCGACGATCGAGAGCGTGTACCGCACCGCCTCGTCCCCGAGCCGCTCCGCCAGCAGATCGTTCATGACCCCGACCGCGAAGGGCCCGAGCCCCGACCCCACGACGCTCAGCACGAGCAGCGTCACCGCCGACGCGAGCGCGCGCAGATGCGGCGGCGCCAGCGCCTGCGTCGCGACATGCATGCCCGGCACGGACGCGCCCATCATGAGCGCTGCCGGCACGAGGTTCGCGACGGCGAGCGTCCAGTCGGAGAAGTAGAGGAACCCCAGCGCGAAGGGCGCGTACGCGACCATCGTGATGGCGGCGACGCGGGTGATCCAGCGCGGGTCGCGGCGCTGCAGGCGATCGGTCGCCAGGCCGCCGAGCACGATGCCGAGGGCCGTCGGGAGGGACGAGCCGAAGGCGAGCAGCGTCCCGATCGCGCCGGACTCGAAGCCGTGGACGCGGGTCAGGAAGGCGGGATACCAGATCAGCGAGCCGGTGAAGGCGAAGGAGTGGAGGCCGGCGCCCATCACGACGTGGCGATAGGCGGGGATCCGCAGGAGCTGCCCGAGGGCTGCGGGCCAGCGCTCTGCGGTGTGGGCCGGGCCGTGGCCTGCGCTCGACGACCCCGGGCTCGACGCTGCGCGCGGGCCGTCGAAGCGGCCCCGCGGCGGCTCCTTGACGGTGAAGCGCATGAGCAGCGCGAGCACGATGCCGGGGGCACCGGCGACGGCGAAGACCGCGCGCCAGCCCCAGAGCTGCTCGACCCAGCCGCCCATCAGGAGGGCGAGGGCGACGCCCATGCTGCCCCCGACGCTGAAGAGCGCGAGCGCCGAGGCGCGGCGATCGGGGGGAAAGTAGTCGGAGATGAGCGCGTGGGACGGCGGGTTCCCGCGGCCTCCCCGATGCCGACGCCGAGGCGGGCGACGACGAGCTGGGCGAAGGACGAGACGGCGCTCGAGGCGAGGGTGAGGCCGCTCCAGAGGGCGAGGCCGGTGGCGATGATCGTGCGTCGGACGCCGCGGTCGGCATAACGGGCGACGGGGATGCCGGCGACCGCGTAGAAGAGCGCGAAGGACGGGCCCGTCAGGAAGCCCATCGCCGTATCCGAGACACCGAACTCCGCCTTGATCGGGACGACCAGGATCCCGAGGATCTGGCGGTCGAGCATGTTGAGGATCGCGACGCCGAAGAGCAGCGTGAGGACCCAGCGGGTGTAGGCCTTCGAGGCCGTGAACGTCTCGGACGCGCCCGCGGAGCTCGACACTAGAACGAGACGCCGCCGTTCACGCAGAGCGTCGTCCCCGTGACGTAGGCGGCCTCGTCGCTCGTGAGGTAGACGCAGGCGCTCGCGATGTCCTCGGGCTCTCCGAAATAGGGCAGCAGATTGAGGCTCATGACGTAGTTGCGGAACTCCTCGGTCATCGTCCGCATCTCGGAGTCGGTCTCGACGAGGCCCGCGGAGACGCAGTTGACCCGGACGCCTCGCCCACCGAACTCCGCAGCGAGCGAGCGGACCATGACCTCGACGGGCGCCTTGGTCGAGAAGTAGATCGGCATGCGCGGCGTCCCGTTGCGCGTGCCCGAGGTCCCGATCGCGACGATCGAGCTCGTCTTGCGCTCGGCGGGCTTCGCGGCGGCGACCAGCGCGGGAGCGCGTGCTTCAAGAGCCAGAGCAGGCCGCGGACGTTGGTCGAGATCGACTGCTCGAGGAGTGCGTTGTCCATCTCGAGAATGCCGGCGTTCTTCTCGCCGCCCATCGTCGCCGTCGCGGCGGCGTTCGCGATCAGGTTGTCGATGCGGCCGTAGTGGGCGACGGCGCGTTCGATCAGCCCCTTCACGGAAGCCTCGTCGCCGAGATCGCAGGCGAGGAAGATCGCGTCGCCTCCGCCCTTCCGGATCTCGTCGACGACCTTCTCACCGCGCTCGGCGCTGCGGCCGCTGACGACGACGCGCGCGCCCTCGGCGGCGAAGCGGCGGGCGGTGGCGGCGCCGAGGCCGCTGGTCGAGCCGGTGATGACCGAAACCTTGTCCGCGAGTCGCTGGCTCATGCTCGAATCCTCTCTCGGGGGCCGCTCGCCGGTCCCGTTCTCAAAGTCCGCTCGGTCGCTCGCCGACGATGCCCTCGCTGCGAAGCCCCTCGATCTCCGCGTCGCCGAGGCCGGCGAGCGTGCGGAGGAGCTCCGCGTTGTGCTCGCCGAGCAGCGGTGCCGGCCGGGGGAACGCGCGATCGCCCGTCTCGTGAAAGCGCAGCGGTTGGGTCGGGATCGGGACGCGGCCGGCCAAGGGATGATCCACTTCCTGGATGAAGTCGCTCTTCGCGATCGGCTCGAGGAGATGGCCCTCGCGGGCGGCGCTCACGGGGGCGCAGGGAATGCCCGCGGCGAGGATCTGCGAGACGGCCTCCTCGCGCGCGCGGCCCGCGAGCCAGCGCGCGAGACCTTCGTCGATGCGGTCGTGGGCACGGCGTCGGCCGGCGAGGCTCGCGAGCTCGGGGTCGGCTTGCCAGTCGGTGCGACCGACGAGACGGACGAGGGCGCTCCACTGGGCGTCGCTCTCGACCGAGAGCGCGAGCCAGTTCGGCTGGTCCAGCGCGTCGACGCCTGCACAGGCGTAGAGGCCCTGGGGCGCCGCGTGGATCGATCGATTGCCGTCGCCGGTCAGCAGCGTCCCCGTGGCGTCGTGCTCGAGGATGCCCTCGGCGGCGATCGCGAGGAGCGTCTCGACCATCGCCGACTCGATCATGCAGCCCTCGCCCGTCGCGTCGCGCTGCGCGAGACCGAGCAGCGCGGCGTAGGCGGCGTGGAGCCCGGCCAGCGGATCGGCACACGCCCGCGGCGTCAGCGGCCCGGCCTTTTCGCCGGCTGAGGCGGGATAGGCCGTCCGCCAGGCGATCCCGCTGACCTGCTCCATCGTCTGCGCGAAGCCGACGCGATTGCGCCAGGGGCCGTCGAGACCGAAGGCGGGCATGCGCACGAGCACGATCCGCGGATTCGCCGCCGCGAGCTTCGCGTAGTCGAGACCGAAGTTGTCGAGGACGCGCGGCGAGAAGTTCTCGATCACGACGTCGGCCTGCTTCGCGAGCTCGAGCAGGAGCGATAGGCCGCGCGGGCGCGTGAGATCGAGGGTCAGGCCGCGCTTGCCGGTGTTCGCGCTGTGGAAGGTCGGACCGAACTCCCACCAGCCCGGCGAGGTCGGCGGGCGCTGGGTGCCGAAGCGCATGCCGTCGGGGCGCTGGATCGATTCGACGTGGATCACGTCGGCGCCGAGACAGCCGAGCACGAAGGTCGCGTAGGGCCCCGCCCAGAAGGCGGTGAGGTCGAGGACGCGCAGACCCTCGAGCGGGCGGGGGCGCGTCCGGCCGGGGGAGCTCGGTTCGGGCACGGAACCGCGGTCGGGGAGACGCTTCGTTGTGTCGCGCGCCGGGGCGCGATCTGCCGCGCTCGCTCCGTTCGTCCCGTTCGTCGACGCCGCGCGCGTCCCGGTCCACGGCGATGCGGTGCCTGCGGCCACGTTCGCCCCGGCGTGCATCGCCTCTGCCAGGGTCGGCGCCGGGCGGAAGTCGAGCCGCGGCCAGGCGGTGGACGCATAGGGCACCCGCGGCTGCAGGAAGCCGCCCCGCGGATTGCGCACGAAGACGCCGCGCTCGACGAGATGGTCGAGCTTGGGCAGCAGCGCGCCGTGGCCGATCGGCGCGGCGGGGACGCGGAGCCATTCGCTGCGCTCGAGCAGTTCCTCGGTCGTGTGCTCCCGGGTGTAGGCGCGGACGGCGCTTCGGATCTCGTCGGCGCGGGCGTGGCGCATCGCCATGTGGGCGAGGGTCGGATCGTCGGCCCACTCGGGATGCTCGACGAGCAGCGAGAAGTCCTTCCACTGCTGCGCCGTGAAGATGCAGAAGCCGATCCAGCCGTCGGCGGTCGGCTCGATCGAGGGCACGTCCTCGCTCGCGGGGAGCGCGAAGACCTGCGAGAAATGACCCCAGACGCTGCCGGCGTTGGTCAGCGTCGGCGTGATCGCCTCGAGCTTCGAGAGGGACACGTGCGCGCCCCGCGCGTCGCGGCGGGCCGCGCGCAGCGCCGCGACGACGCCGAGGGCGGCATAGGTTCCCGAGAGCCATTCGACGATCTCGCCGCCGCAGGTGAGCGGCGGGAGCCCGGCGCGACCGCGGGAGGCCGTCGAGCCGCACCAGGCCTGGAGCGTGAAGTCGTTCGCGACGCGCTCGGCCCATGGCCCGTCGTTCCCGAACGCCGAGAGCGAGAGCCAGCTCGCCCGCGGATTGAGGGCCGCGAGCGCACTCGCTCCGAGACCTCGCGCGTCGAGCCAGCCCGCCGGCCGCGAATCGAGCACCGCATCGCAGTCGCCGTAGAGCCGCAGCAGCGCCGACCGATCCGCCTCGCGGTCGAGATCGAGCACGAGCGCGCGTTGGCCCGTGCGCAGATATCGAAAGAGCAGGCCGTCACCCGCCGCATCGAAGGAGGCCGCCGTCGCTCCCCGAAGCCTGAGCGGATCGCCCGCCGGCGACTCGATCGCGAGGATCTCCGCCCCCGCATCGGCGAGGAGCTTCGCCGCATAGCCCCCGGCGATGCCGTCGGCGAGATCGACGATGCGCACACCGGCGAGCGGTTGTCGGGCGGCGGTGTCCATGTCGTCCTACGCCTTGTTCTTCGCCTTGTTCCTGGCTGTCGCGACCGCAGCCGTGCGGGATCGCGCCCGGCGATTGAAACCCACTGGCCCGTCGCCGTCGACCGCCCCAGGCGAATCCCTTGGGAATCTTCCCGGGCCGCACGCGCGTCGTTCCGTTCCCGCCGAGCGGGTCCTGCCCGAATCGTGCTAGACGACCCCGGATGCGACTGCACCGCGACCGCTTCCCGGGCCAGCCCGTCCTCGATACGGCGGTCTCCCACGCGCTGCTGCGGCGCGTCGCCCGCGGCGACGCGGCCGAGAGTCTGCGGCTCTATCGCCCGGACGACGCCCTGCTCTTCTCGAGCCTCGATGCGCGCCGACCGGGTTATGCGGAGGCGGTCGCGCGCGCGCGGGCGGCCGGCTTCGAGCCCGTCGTGCGCCTGGCCGGAGGCCACGCGGCCGTTTTCCTCGCCTCGTCGCTGGCCTTCGCCTGGGCCTCGCCCGATCCCGAGGCCTCGCTCCACATCCGCCCGCGCTTCGAGCGCCTCGCCGGCTGGATCGTCGCGGCGCTGCGGCGGCTCGGCCTCGATGCGCGGCTCGGCGAGGTCGAAGGCGAATACTGTCCCGGCGAGTTCAGCGTCAATCTCGGCGGCCGGATCAAGGTCATGGGCGTCGGGCAGCGGGTGATCCGCGGCGGCGCCCACGTCGGCGGCGTCGTCACGATCGCCGAGACGGAGCGTCTGCGCGCGGTCCTCGTCCCGATCTACGAGGCGCTCGAGCTCGAGTTCCGACCCGAGACCGCCGGCGGCCTCGCCGACGCCGTGCCGGGCCTCACGGCCGACGATCTGGTCGAGGCCCTGAGTGCCGTGTTGAGGGCCGAAGGCATCGCTCTCGAGGCGGCGCGCTTCGATCCTGCGATCGAGGACGAGGCGCGGGCGCTCTGCGACTTCCACGCCCCCGACGCGATCGCGAGCGCCCGCGGACTGCGTTCCCTCGATCAGTCGGGGCAACCGGCCGTCGGCCCGACGAAGATCCTGCATCAGTCGGACGACTGAACGCGACGGCGAACGCGACGGCGAAGCGCGCGACGAATCCGTCCCGCGCGCGTCGCCAGCGACGATTCGCCGCGCGCGAGAGGTGTCAGCACGGCGCGCGTGTGCTTTCCTAGCCGCGCTTCGTTCCGCTCGAAATCTCATCTCGGAGGTCCCATGCCCAATCGCGCCCCGTCCTTCATCCGATCCCGTTCGCACGGCCCGAGCGCAGCGCGTCGCGCTGGCTTCGTCCGTATCGCCGGCGCCGCGCTCGTCGTCGCCGGTCTCGCATCGATCGCCTCGCTCGTTCCGAACGCGGCCCAGGCCCAGAGCGCCGCGGGCGAGCAGGCGGTGATCGAGTATCGCCAGCTCGTGATGGGCGCCGTCGGCAGCAACATGGGCGCGATCGGCGGCATCCTGAAGAACCAGCTCGCGCTGCCGGGGGCGATCGCGATCCACGCGCAGCAGATGGCCGACAGCGCGAAGTTGATGGGGCCGGCGTTCAAGCAGAAGGTGAGCGCGGGCAAGACCGACGCGAAGCCCGAGATCTGGAGCGACTGGGCGAAGTTCGAGAAGGCGATCGCCGACTACGAGAAGGCGGCGTCGGGTCTCGCCGCGGCGGCCAGGGGCTCGGATCCGGCGGCGACGGGCGCGGCGGTGAAGGCCCTCGGCGAGAGCTGCGGCGGCTGCCACGAATCCTTCCGCAAGCCGAAGGAGCAGTCGTACAAGAACCGATGAAGCGCGCAGGCGTTCACGTCGGAGTGGGAGGCGGAGTCGCCGTCCCGATCGCGCGGCTCGTCGGGCTCGCCGGCCGCGTCGGGCCGGCCGCGCTCGTCGCGTTGGCGGGCCTGCTCGCGGCGACGAGCGCTGCGCCGGCGGTCGCGAGCGAACGCAGCGCCTCGTCCGACGTGCGTCTCGCCCAGTCGGACGAGGCCGCGCGTCACGTCGCCGAGGAGATCGCGCGGGCGAAGGCCGCGGGCTTCGGGCGCACGACGCCCCTCGAGCGCGGCCGCCGCATCTTCCATGCGACGGGCGGCTGTACCTGCCACACGAACTTCCCCGGCGAGGGCGACGGCGCGCCGCCGCTCGCCGGGGGCCGCGCCCTCGAGACACCCTTCGGTGTCTACTACAGCACCAACATCACCCCGGATCGCGAGACCGGCATCGGCGGCTGGCAGACCGGGGACTTCGTGCGCGCGATGCGCGAGGGCCTCTCGCCTTCGGGCGAGCACTATTTCCCCGTCTTTCCGTACACGTCGTTCACCGGCCTCTCCGATGCGGATCTCGCCGACCTGAAGGCGTATCTCGACTCGCTGCCGGCGGTGCGCCGCGCGAATCGCGCGCCCGAGGCCTGGCCGCCCTTCTCCTGGCGCTTCGTGATCGCCGGATGGAAGGTGCTGAACTTCACGTCTGCCCGGATCGAGAGCGATCCGGCGCGGGACGCCGCCTGGAATCGCGGGCGCTATCTCGTCGAGGCCGCCGCCCACTGCGGCGAGTGTCATACGCCGCGGACCTCTAGCGGAGGCCTCGACCGGACGATGTGGCTCGCCGGCTCGAAGGACGGACCGGAGGGCGAGCTCGCGCCCAACATCACGCCCGACGAGAAGACGGGCATCGGCGAGTGGTCGATCAACGATCTCGTCTGGTATCTCGAGACCGGCCTCAAGCCCGACGGCGACGACACGCAGGGCCTGATGAGCGAGGTCATCCGCCACGGCTACGCGAACCTCTCCCGCGAGGATCGCGAGGCGATCGCGGGCTACCTGCTCTCGCAGCCCCCGATCGCGAATCGCGTCCGCGGCGGGGATTGAGGCCGGGAGGATCCCGCCCGGATCCCGCCCCGGATCCCGATCCCGATCCCGGCCGCCCTCGATTGCGTCCCTCCACCGTCGAGAATAGGATTCTGCCATCCCGAATCCGGGATCCCGATTTCCGCGGCGCGCAGGCCGCGCCCCTGAAGGAGCTCCCCGATGCGCTTCGATCTCTTCTCCGACGAGGTGCAGCGCGATCCCTATCCGCACTACAAGCGCCTGCGCGACGAGGCGCCGGTCTATCGCGATCCGGTGCTCGGCTACTACGCGGTCTCGCGCTTCGAGGATTGCTGGAACGCCTACGTCGACTGGCAGCGCTTCAGCTCGGCGGCGGGCCCGTCGCTCGAGCTCTCCGGGCGCGGCGAGGACTTCTCCCTGATCGGCATCGATCCGCCGCGCCACACGACGCTGCGCAACATCATCAGCCGTGGCTTCACGCCGCGCCGCATCGCCGATCTCGAGCCGCGCATCCGCAAGATGGCGCGCGGCTATCTCGACGCGCTCGCGGGCGAGAAGGCCTTCGAGTTCCAGTCGAGGCTCGGCGCGCGGCTGCCGATGAGCGTGATCTGCGATCTCGTCGGGATCCCCGAGTCGATGAACGAGCAGATCTGCGACTGGGCGAATCTCTCGCTCCACCGTGAGCCCGGCCACGCCGAGCCGCCGCCCGAGGCCGCGGCCGCCGACAAGTCGCTGCGCGGCTATCTGCGCGGGCTGCTCGACGAGAAGCGGGGTCGCGGGACCGACGATCTCGTCGGCATCCTGCTCGCGGCGGAGATCAAAATCGACGGAAAGATCCAGAAGCTCACCGACGACGAGATCGTCGCCTTCCTGAATCTCCTCGCCGCAGCCGGCAACGAGACGACGACGAAGCTGATCGGCAACTCGGTCGTGCTGCTGGCCCAGCATCCCGAGCAGCGCGCGGCGATCGTCGCGGATCCGGAGCAGCTCTCGGCCGCCATCGAGGAGAGCCTGCGCTTCGAGCCGCCGTCGCAGAACACAGGGCGGATCATGACGGAGGATCTCACGCTGCACGGGACGGTGATCCCGAAGGGCTCGCGGGTCGTGATCCTGACGGGCTCGGCCTGTCGCGACGAGCGCGAGTATCCGGATCCCGATCGCTTCGACGTCACGCGGCGCTTCGAGCGCTCGCTCTACTTCGGCCACGGCCAGCACGTCTGTCTCGGAAAGTCGCTCGCGCGGCTCGAGGCGCGGGTCGTGCTCGAGGAGTTCCTCGCCCGCTACCCGCGCTACCAGCTCGACGAGGCCGGGCTCGAGCGGACGAGCCAGTCCCACGTGCGGGGCTATTCGCGGATCCCGGTGCGCGTCGACTGATCAGGGCCAGTCGGGGAGATCGCGGGTCGGGCTCAGGCGGAACTGGGGCTCGCGGCGCTCGACGAAGGCGGCGGCGCCCTCGGCGGCATCGATCTGATTGCAGATCCAGCCCATCCAGTCCTGCTCGGCGCGCAGGGTCTCGAAGGGCGACGCGGCGAGGCCCTTCCAGAGGAGCCGCTTCGAGAGCGCGACCGAGACCGGCGCCGTGTTGCGACCGACCTCCGCGGCCCACGCGAGCGCAGCGTCGAGCACCTCCCCGGCCGGCAGCGCGCGATGGGCGAGCCCCATCTCGGCGGCCTCGCGGCCGCTGAACGTGCGCCCCGAGAGCAGGAGCTCCGCTGCGCGCTCGAGGCCGACGAGGCGCGGCAGGATCGTGTGGGACGCGAGCTCCGGGAGCACCCCGCGCCGCACGAACGCGAAGGCGAGCTTCGCGTCCTCGGCGACGAAGCGCAGGTCGCACATCAACGGGTAGGTGATCCCGACGCCGACGGCGTGGCCATTGATCGCGGCGACGACGGGCTTGCGCAGCGACCAGGGCGGCACGAGCGTCCGCCAGCTCGTCGGATCCGAGCCCCCCTCGCGATCCGCAAAGGGCCCGGCGTCGGAGAGATCGGCGCCGACGCAGAACGTCGAGCCCGCTCCCGTCAGGACGATCACGCGGACCGAGTCGTCCCGATCGAGCCGCGCGAGCGCGTCGTTGAGCTCCCCCGCCATCTGCGGCGACCAGGCGTTGCGGCGCTCGGGGCGGTTCAGGCGGACGATGCAGGTCCGGCCCTCGTCGGCGCGCTCGAGGATCAAGGCTTCGTAGGACTTCATCCGGCGTGGGATCCGTTGCGCGTGGGCGGCGCGTAGAACTGGGAGAACCAGCGGCGGAAGTCGTGGACGATCGCCTCCTCGGGCACGAGCTGCGGCCGGCTGCGATAGCGCTTGTGATGCCAGATCTCGACGTCGCGGCTCCAGCCGGCCTGGGAGTTCTCGAAGACCCGCCGCGCCGCCTCGTCGGAGACCGCGCGCGCGAAGGCGTAGAGCGAGCGGACGGCGACGTGGCCCGGGTCGGTCACGAGCCAGCTGTGGATCGTCACGCCTTCGATCGCGCCGTGGAAGCGGGTGCGCGTGCAGCTCGGGCCCTCGGTGAAGGACTCGATCCAGTAGCGCGACTCGCCCTCGACGCCGGTCTCGAGGGGGTCGATGTCGTAGGCGAGGGTGTAGGTATGGCGGTCGGGGCGCCAGTCGATGCCGCGGGTCGTGAAGCCGTGGATCGTCGTGAAGTGGGCGATGTCGACGCCGTTCTCGTTGAGCTCCTGGGGATGCGAATGGATGTCGGACCAGAGCTTGCGGGCGGTGATGCGGTAGCGCGGATCGCCGATCTCCGGGATCGCCTCGACCTCCCAGGAGGGCGGGGCCCCGCTCGGATCGTGCCAGACGTAGATGAAGCCGTTGCGATCGCGCGCGGGCCAGGCGCCGGTCCGCACGTCGCTGCGCCCCTGCTTCGAATACGGGATCCCGCCGCAGCGGCCCTCGCGATTCCAGCGCCAGCCGTGGAAGGGGCAGACGAGCAGCTCGCCCGAGACGACGCCGCCATGGCCGAGATGGGCGCCCATGTGGGGACAGTAGGCGTCGAGCACCGCGACCTCGCCCGAAGCGCTGCGATAGGCGACGAGGTCGACGCCGAAGGCGTGGATCGGGACGACCTGCCGCGGGAGGAGCTCGTCCGAAAAGAGCACCGCCGACCAGCCGATCGGGATCGGGAGCTTCGCCTCGACCGGCGCGATCTCGAGCTGCCGCCGTTCGAAGCTCGTCGAGAGCGGTCCGCCCTGCCCTGCCGCCGTCATCGCGTCAGCCCCGCGTGATCGACGACGATCGTCTCGCCGCTCACGTACGACGCGTCCTCGGAGAGCAGCCAGGCCGCGACGTCGCCGACCTCGCGCGGCTGGCCGAGGCGGCCGGGCGCCGTCCGCTCGGAGAGCGCCGCGAAGCCCGCGTCGTCGATCGAGCCGCGCAGGCCGGGCGTATCGATCATGCCCGGGCAGATCGCGTTGACGCGGATGCCGTGGCGGGCGAACTCTCGCGCCGCGTGCTTGGTCAGGCCGAGCACGCCGTGCTTGGCGGCGGTGTAGGCGACGCGGCCGGGGGCGCAGACGAGGCCCGCGACCGAGGACGTGTTGACGATCGAGCCGCGGCCCTGCTGCTTCATGAACGCGAGCTCGTGCTTCATGCAGAGGAAGACGCCGGTCAGGTCGACGGCGAGCACCGCCTGCCAGGTCGAGAAGTCGCTCTCGTCGAACGCGCTCGGCGGCTCCGAGAAGCCCGCGTTGTTGAAGGCGCCCGTGAGGCCGCCGAGGGCCGAGACGGCCTTCGCGACCATGTCCCGGACCGACGCCTCCTGCGAGACGTCGGTCTCGTGGAAGAAGGCCTGGCCGCCGGCTTCGCGGATCTGGCGGCAGGTCTCCTCGCCGCCGCGGGCATCGCGATCGGCGACGAGGACGGCTGCACCCTCCTCCGCGAAGCGCAGCGCGGCCGACCGGCCGATGCCGTTGGCGGCGCCCGTGACGATCAGCTTCGAATCGGCGAGACGAAGACGGGACAAGGCGAGGCTCCTCATGCGTGGGCGGGCGCGTCGGCCGGGGGGAAGGCGGCGATCACCTCCTCGCCGAAGCGCCGGATTCCATCTTCCATCTCCGCGGGCGAGGCGACGCCCGTCCGATCGACCTTCCCATAACGCGCCCAGGGCTTGAGCACGACGTGGCTGATGCCCGCCGCGTCCATGCGCCGGTAGCCCGCGAGATCCGTCGCGTCGGGGCAGGCCGCGAAGACTTCGAGCGGATCGCTCCCTCGGCCGCGGCCCGCCATGTCGGCGCGGATCTGGCGCGTCGCGTCGGCGACCTGGTCGATCGTGAGTCCGGCCGGGGCCCAGCCGTCGCCGAGGGCGGCGACACGGCGGAGCGCCGGCTTCGAGACGCCGCCCACGATGATCGGAATCGGCTGCTCGACGCCGGGCACCATCGAGAGCGGGCCGAAGTCGTAGAAGCGGCCGTGGTGCTCGACGAGCTCACCGGTCCAGAGCTTGCGCAGGACGGTGATCATCTCGTCGCTCCGCGGCGCGCGTTCCTCGAACGGATGGCCGAGCAGCTCGAACTCGTCGGCCATCCAGCCGAGGCCGATGCCGAGGCGGACGCGGTAGCCCGAGAGCCGGGCGCAGGTCCCGACCGCCTTCGCGACGGTGAACGGATCGCGCATCGGGAGGATGAAGACGCCCTGGCTGAAGCGCAGGCGCGTCGTGTGGGCCGCCATCGCCATCGTGGCGACGAAGGGGTCGGGCCAGGGCGTCGTGTGATCCCAGCCGCGCTCGCCGTCCGTCGAGTAGGGATAGCGGGAGCGGATCGCGACCGGATGCACGACGTGGTCGGCGATGGTCACCGTCTCGAAGCCCGCGGCCTCGGCGGCGACGGCGAGGCGGACGAGGTGGTCGGGATGGACGAAGCCGAGGGTGCAGCAGAACTTCATGGCGGGTCAGCTCGCGCGGATCGGCAGGAAGGTGAAGCCCTGGATGAACTCCGAGGCGAGGCGCAGCGAGCGGTCGAGCTCGACGCGATAATCGGGCGCCGCCTCGAGCAGCGACTGGATTCCGATCGCGCCCTCGGCGATCGCGAGATGGCGGCCGAGGCAATCGTGGACACCGGCGCCGAAGGCGAGCATGCGCGGCGCGCGGCGACGGATGTCGAAGCGATCCGGGTCGACGAACTCCCGTGGATCGCGATTGCCCGAGGGCCAGATCAGGAGCACGACCTGGTCGCGGCGGACGGGGACGCCGGCGATCTGCGTGTCGTGCAGGGCCGTGCGTCCCATGAACTGGCCCGGCGTATCGAGGCGCAGGGCCTCCATGAAGGCGTCGCGGGCGAGGCGCGGGTCGCGGGCGATCTCGCGGCGCTGGTCGGGATGCTCGGAGAGGCGGTGGACACAGGCGGCGAAGGCCTTCTGGAAGGTCTCGGTCCCGCCGATCATGAACTCGCGCAGATGGCCCGCGATCTCGTCGTCCTCGAGCCGGCGGCCGTCCTCGACGCGCGCCTCGCAGAGCAGGGCGATCAGGCCGCTCGCATAGCCCGCGCCGGCGCGGTGGCGCCCGATCAGGTCCATCGCATAACGCGAGAGCGCGTCGTAGGCGGCGACGCCCTCGGGCGTGAGTCCGCCGCCCCCCGGCTCCCGCACGAAGATCGCGTTGACGAAGCTCCGCAGCTGCTCGGCGTCCTCCATCGGAAAGCCCGTCGAGAGACACAGCGCCCCGATCGCGATGCGCGCGGCGTAGTCGGTCACGACGTCGAGCTCGCCCTGCTCGCGCAGCAGCGCCGCCTGCCGCTTCGAGATCGCGCGCAGCTCCGCCTCGAGGGCGCGCACGGCGCCCGGTGTCAGCAGCGGGTTGAGCAGCTTGCGCCGCTCCTTCTGGCGCGGGGGGTCGAGGTTCCCGAGCGCGGGATAGGGGCCCATCTTGCGCGTCAGGAGCTGGGCCGAGGTCGTGCCGCGCTCGACCGAGAAGGTCTGCCAGTCGCGCGCCGTCGCCCAGATGTCCTCGAAGCGCGTCAACGCGAAGCAGTCGAAGCGCGGCACGAAGCAGACGGGATCCTCGTCCCGCATCCGCGCGTAGATCGGCAGCGGATCGGTCATGACCTCGGGCGCGAAGGGGTCGTATCGGAGCGGCTCCATGGGGGGGTCTCCGCGGGACGGACGAGGGAACGAAGCGATTCTGGAGGGCAGAGCTGATTTCTGCAAGGGCCTCAGCCTCGGTCGCGGGTCCCGGCGAGCTCCGCCATCAGCTCGAGGCCTGCGAGGGATTGCGTATAGATCGTGTAGCCGGTGACCGCGGCCCGGGACCAGGGCGCGAAGCGTTCGCGGATGCGCGCCGCCGGGCCGATCAGGCGCGTCGAGTCGGGATATTCGTCGGGCACGGCGCGGATCGCTTCCTCCCGACGGCCGGCGAGCCAGAGCGCCTGGATGCGGTCCGCGGCCTCGGCGAAGCCGCAGCGCGCCATCTGCTGGACGTGGAAGTTCTTCTCCTTCGCGCCGTAGCCGCCGACGAGCAGCGCGATGCCGGGCTTGAGCGCGTCGAGGGTCGCGCGCACGTCGTCCGCGAGGACCACGGGCAGGATCGGCCAGATCTTGAAGCGCTCGAGCGTCATGCCGTCGTGTCGGCGCGCGAGGCCCTGCTCGAGCTGCGGTCGATAGGTCGCCATCAGCTCCGGCAGGAAGCCCATCGGGAGCCAGCCGTCGCCGATCTCCGCGGCCTGGGCGACGGCGCGGGGTCCACCGCCGGCGGGCCAGATCTCGATGCCGGGGGGCGCGTGGAGGATCGGCTTCAGCGGCTTGCCGAGCCCGGACGCGCCCGGCCCGTGATAGGGGAGCTGGATCTCGCGGCCGTCGAGCGCGACCGGTCCCTCGCGCGCGAGCGCCTGACGCATGACGGCGACGTATTCGCGCAGGCGGGTGAGCGGCCGACCCCAGGGCTGGCCGTACCAGCCCTCGACGACCTGAGGCCCCGAGACGCCGAGACCGGCGATGATCTTCCGACCGGGGGCGAGTCGCGCGAGGGTCGCGAGCGACATGGCCGCGGTCACCGCCGGCCGCGCCGAGACCTGCAGCAGCCCCGTCGCAAGCGCGATGCGCTCGGTCCGGGCCGCGATCGTCGCGAGCGGGATCAGCGCGTCGGCGCCGTAGGCCTCGGCGCTCCAGACCGAATGGAAGCCCAGCGCCTCGGCGCGCCGGACCTGTTCGAGCGGGAGCTCCGCCGTGCGACTCGACCAGGTCTCGAGGCCCAATCCGAGCTCGATCTTCGACACGCGTTCTCCTCGAAAGTCTCAGGGTCGGTGGCCGGTCCGACGGAGCGGTTCGACCGGGCTCGTGTGTGTTCGCCGCGCTCGCGCGAGCTCGCCGATCAGGACGTCGCGCAGCGCGCGCGGATCGATCACGTCGTCATAGGACGTCTCGCTCGCGAGCTTCCACGGCCCTGCCGACTCTGCGGCCTCGAGCTCGGCGCGGGTCTCGTCGCCTGCCTTCGCGAGCGCCCCGCCTGCCTTCGCGGGCATCGTCGCGAGGGAGACGCCGGGGAACGCATAATGGCGCGTGCGGCCGTCGAAGAGGTTCATGCCCATGATCGGGGCCCCGAAGCCGAAGGCCTTGCGCAGCGTCACGTGGATCTTCGTCTCGCGGATGCGCTGCTGGGCGACGTACATGCGGGCGCCGGCGCGCAGGATCCCGGCGCGCTCCGACTCGCTGCCGGCGAGCACGCCCGGATTATCCGCCAGGAACACGACCGGCATGTGGAACGACGACGCGATCTCGAGGAAGCGCGCCGCCTTGTCGGCCCCGCGCGCGTCGATCGCGCCGCCGCGGACCGCCGGCTGGTTCGCGACGATCGCCGTCGAGTGGCCGCCGATCCGGACGAGGCTCGTGACGATCCCCGGCGCGTACTCGGGCTGGATCTCGAGGACGCTGCCGCGATCGGCGAGCAGCTCGATCACGGGTCGCACGTCGTAGGGCCGCCGCGGATTCGCCGGCACGAGCTCGAGGATCGCGTCGAGGCGCCGCGGCGCGACGTCGGCGTTGCCCTGCTCCGGCCCGCGCCAGGGCGGGCGCTCCCAGGCGCTCGACGGGAAGTAGCTCAAATAACGTCGCACGGCGTCGAGGCCCGCCCGCTCGTCGGGGACGGCGAGCTGGGCGACGCCGCTCGTGCGGGCGTGGACCGCGGCCCCGCCGAGGGATTGCTTGTCGACGGTCTCGCCGATCGAGGCGAGCACGAGGGGCGGGCCGGCGGTGAACAGCGCGCCGTGGCCTTCGACCAGGACGACGAAGTCCGAGAGCGCGGCCGTCAGCGCGCCGTGCCCGGCGGAGGCGCCCGCGACGAGGGAGACCGTCGGCACGATGCCGGACGCCTCGGCGAGGCGCTGCAGATCGATCGGCCCCGGGACGTGGCGGTCGAGGGCCTTCGACGCCCGCGCGCCCGCCCCGTCGAGGATCGCGACGAAGGGCATGCGCTCCTCGACCGCGAGCCGCGCGAGGCGCTCCCGCTTGCTCGAGCCCGGCGTCCCGATGGAGCCGCCCATCACGGAGAAATCCTCCGCGCCGACGGCGATGATCCGCCCCTCGATCGCCCCCGTCCCGCAGACGTAGGCGTCGGCGGGCACCGCGCCCCCCGGCTCGCACCCGCCCGCGAGCGCCCCGAGCTCCGCGAAGCTCCCGACATCGCAGAGCGCCTCGATCCGCTGGCGCGCGTCGAGGCGCCCGTCCGCGTGCTGGCGCGCGAGGCGCTCGGGTCCACCCATCGCCCGGGCCTCGCCCTGACGGCGCTCGAGCGCCGCGATCCACGCATCCCAATCGGACAAGCTCTGCTCCTCTACCGTCTCCGCGCGAAGTCAGTAGTATCGCCAGAAGTGGATTCTGGAAAGCGGAAACTTTCGCGCCCCACCCCGGCCGGGGTCCGCGGACCCGCGAACGGAAGGAGCTTCGGGCGATGAAGGCGGCGGTCCTGCGCGAGGTGAAGGGGCCCTTCCGGGTCGAGGAGATCGAGCTCGACGCGCCCGGTCCCCACGAGATCCGCGTGCGCACCGTCGCGAGCGGCGTCTGCGGCAGCGATCTCCACGTGCTGCTCGGCGACAATCCCTGGACGATGCCGATCGTGCTGGGCCACGAGCCCGCCGGCATCGTCGAGGCGATCGGCTCCGACGTACGGAGCGTCTCGGTCGGCGACGCGGTCGTCGCCTGCTCCTCTGCCTTCTGCGGCCACTGCGGCTTCTGCGCCGAGGGCCGGACCTTCCTCTGCGGCGGCATGGAGACGCTGCGCGCCGAGGGCGAGCCGCCGCGCCTGCGCAAGGGCGGCGAGACGGTGCAGCAGTTCGCCTATCTGAGCTCCTTCGCGGAGGAGATGCTGCTCCATGAGAACAGCGTCGTCCGGGTCGCGAAGGAGATGCCGCTCGATCGGGCATGTCTGCTCGGCTGCGGCGTGCTGACGGGGGTCGGGGCGGCGCTCAACTCGGCGCAGGTCCGGCCCGGCGAGACGACGGCGGTGATCGGCTGCGGCGGCGTCGGGCTCTCCGTCATCCAGGGCTGTCGCATCGCGGGGGCGGGGCGGATCTTCGCGATCGACACGGTGCCGTGGAAGCTCGAGCTCGCGAAGAAGCTCGGCGCGACGGACACGATCCTCGCGAGCGAGGGGGACGTGCCGGAGCGGGTGCTCGAGGCGACGCGCGGCGGTGTCGATTATGCGTTCGAGTGCATCGGCCACGGGGCGACGGTGCGCGACGGGATCCGGATGCTGCGCTCGGGCGGGACCTGCCTGCTGATCGGGCTGATGCCGACGGGCAAGGAGTTCTCGTTCCCGGGCTTCGATCTCGTGCTCGGCGCGAAGCGCGTGATGGGCTCGCTGATGGGCTCGAACCGCTTCCGGATCGACATCCCGCGGCTCGTGGGCTTCTATCTCGACGGCCGGCTCAAGCTCGACGAGATGATCTCCGAGCGGATCCGGCTCGAGGAGCTCGACGGCGCCTTCGCGCGCATGCAGCAGGGCACGGTCGCCCGCAGCGTCGTCGTCTTCGACTGACGCGAGCGCCGCAGTCCGCAGACCCGCCGCCCCGAAGCAGTTGCGAAGCCGCCCGCGAACGAAGCCGAACGAAGCAGAGACCAGCCAGGAGAACGGTGACGATGGCCGAACGGAAGCAAGAGCCCTACGCGAAGGATGCGATCCTCTTCTATCCCGGACGCAGGCTCTCGGACGAAGAGAAGCAGCGCATGGACCGCTACGAGCTCGGCATCGACGAGCTCACGATCGACCATCTCGTCTACGCGATGAGCAAGCAGATCGAGAACAACTTCCAGACCTTCTACACGGTCGCCGAGGAGGTCGTCGGCGAGGAGAAGGCGCTCGCGATCGCGAACGAGATCGGCCGGCGCTACGGCGGGCGGGGTTATGCGACGCTGCTCGAGGCGAAGGGGCTCGGCAAGCAGGGCAGCGCCCGGCTGATGGCGCTCTACCAGGATCTCGTCCACAGCATCCGCGGCCCGAAGCACGCCGCCGCCCTCTACGCCGAGTACGACGACGAGCGCTGCGTCGTGCGCCGCAAGGAGTGCATCTACTACAACGAGCAGACGCCCCAGAACGGCAAGTACACGGAAGCCTTCGAGCTCGGCTGCTTCGACGGCTACAAGGCCGCCGACGACAACCTCCTGCGCGTCGAGGTCCACCGCTGTCGCTACCGCGGCGACGGCGGCTGTGAGCAGCACTGGGTCTATCGGGAGCCGGGCGGCGAGAAGCCCGGCAAATAGCACGATCGCGCGAGCGGCCTCGGGAGGACCTTGGCGGTCGCGCCCGCCCGCTCAGGGCAGCGCGGCGCTGACGAGCTCGCCCGTCTTGCGCATCAGATCGAGCAGATGGGGGACGTTCTCCATCTTGAAGCGCGAGATCGGGATCGCGATGCCGATCGCTGCCCGCACGTCGCCCGAATGGTCGATGATCGGCACCGCCATGTTGGCCACGTCGTCCGCCGTCTCCCCGACGCGGACCGAGAAGCCGTCGGCGCGGATCTTCTCGAGCAGCTTGAAGAGCTGGGCGCGCGAGGTCGGCGAGCCCGTCCGCGTCAGCGGGATGCGCGGGTTCGGATAGAAGGACTCGAGGCGCTCCTTCGGCAGCGCGGCGAGCAGGACGCGGCCCGAGGTCGAGTCGTGGGCCGGGAAGGTCATGCCGAGGCGCGTGCCGACGCGCACGACCTGGGTCGACTCGATGCTCTCGATCACGAGGATCTTCGACGCTTCGAGGATCGAGAGGTGGACCGTCTCCTGGGTCACGTCGGCGAGCTGGGCGAGATGGGGTCGCGCAATCGTCCGGAGATCGAAGCGGCGCAGGATCGACATCCCGAGATGGATCAGCGCCGGGCCCGGGCGATAGCTGCGCGAGGTCGAGTCCTGATCGACGAGCTCGTGGTAGCGGAGCATCTGGAAGAGGCGGTGGGCCGTCGAAGGCGCCACGCCGAGGATCTGGGCCGCTTCGGTCACGCCGATCGAGGGCCGATCCTGCAGCAGGGTCAGCAGCTTGAGTGCGTTGTTGACCGACTCGATCGGATAGCTCGGCGCCTCGTTCCCCGATTCCTTGCCGGAATCCTTGCCGGACTCTCTGCCGGACTCTTTGCCGGACTCTTTGCCGGATTCTCTTCCAGAATCTCTTCCCGAATTCTTGCCGGAAGAGTCGACTCGTGAAACGCGTGCCTTGGCCACGGCGCCAATTGATACCGGACCCGGTAGGGGGCCACCACTCGTCATCCGTCCACCTCGGGCCCATTCGAGGCCGAGGCGATCAGCGCCCTCGCCCGCTCGACCACCGGTACGTCGACCACCCGACCCTCGAGCGACGTCGACCCCCGCCCCTCTCGGGCGGCCTCCTCGAAGGCGGCGATCACCTTTCGCGCCTCCTCGAGCTCCTCCGGAGAAGGCGAGAAGACGCGCTGGATCGTCGCCAGCTGATCCGGATGGATCGCGAACTTGCCGCGGAAGCCGATCCGCTTCGACGCTTCGGCGTTTCGCTCGAGCGCAGCGTCGTCCCGGAAAGCGAAGAACGGCGTGTCGAGGGCCGGGACCCCGGCGGCCGCCGCCGCCAGACAGGTCAGGCTCCGGGCGACCGAGACCTCGGAGTCGTCGCTCGAGCGGCGGATGCCCATGTCGAGGGTGAGGTCCTCCGCACCGAAGGCCAGGGCGACGACCCGAGGCGACGCCGTCGCGATCCGCAGCGCGTCGAGGACCGCGGCCGCCGTCTCGATCCAGGGGATCAGCCGAGTCCGGCCGACCGGGAGCCCACTCGCTCGCTCCGCGTCCGCGAGCAGCGCATCGATCCGCCGGATGTCGTCCGGGGTCCGGATCTTGCCGACCGACACCCCCGTGACGTCGGGTCCGATCAGCGCCCGGGCGTCGTCCTCGAGCCAGATCGTGTCGATCCCGTTCAGCCGGGGAAAGACCGGCCGCCCCGTCGCCGCGATCATCCCGACCAGCCGCTCGACCGTCTCCCGCGCATTCGCCTTCTCCGCGGCGGGCACCGAGTCCTCGAGGTCCGGGACGAACACGTCGGGCCGCGCGCCGGCGGCCTTGCGGAGCATCGACTCGCGATTGCCGGGGACGAAGAGCAGGCTGCGCAGCGCGAGGCGCGAGGAGCGGATCGAAGTCATCGCGAAGGGGCCGTGCTGCCCTGGCGCGCGAGGTGGGCCGCGATCTGGATGATCTGATCCTCCTGACCCCCGACCAGCTTCTGTCGCCCGCACTCGAGCAGGATCGAAGCACCCGAGACCTGATAGCGCTCCGCCGCGCGATAGGCGTGCTTCAGGAAGCTCGAATAGACCCCCGCATAACCCATGATGAGCGCCAGGCGATCGAGCACGCACTCCGAATCCATTGCGGGCCGCACGACGTCCTCCGCCGCGTCGATCATCGCGAGCACGTCGAGGCCCGTCACGATGCCGAGCTTCTCGAAGACCGCCGCCATCGCCTCGCAGCTCGTGTTGCCCGAGCCGGCGCCGAAGCGCCGCGTCGAGCCGTCGATCTGGACGGCGCCCGCGCGCGCGGCGCAGATCGAGTTCGCGAGCGAGAGCGAGAGGTTCTCGTGGCCGTGGAAGCCGGTCTCGGCGTCGCCGCCGAGCTCGGCGACGAGGGCCGAGACGCGGTCCGTCACCTGCTCGAGGATCAGCGCGCCCGCGGAGTCGACGACGTAGACGCACTGGCAGCCGGCGTCGGCCATGATGCGCGCCTGGACCGCGAGCTTCTCGGGCGGGATGGTGTGGGCCATCATCAGGAAGCCCACGGTCTCGAGACCCATCTCGCGGGCGAGGCCGAAATGCTGGTCGGCGATGTCCGCCTCGGTGCAGTGGGTCGCGATCCGGACGATCGAGACGCCGAGGTCGCGGATCGCCTTGATGTCGTCCTTGGTCCCGAGCCCCGGCAGCATCAGCGCGGCGATCTTCGCCCGGTGCGCGGAGGAGACGGCCGCCGCGATGAGCTTGCGCTCGTCGGTCAGCGAGAAGCCGTAGTTGAACGACGAGCCGCCGAGGCCGTCGCCGTGGCTGACCTCGATGACGGGCATGCCCGCCGCGTCGAGGGCGCGCACGATCGAGCGGACGTGGTCTTCGGTGAAGGCGTGGCGCTTCGCGTGGGAGCCGTCGCGGAGGCAGGTGTCCGTGATGCGGACGTCGAGTCCGTCGGTGCGCTTCATCGGCTCGCTCCGTTCAGTGCGGTCTTCCCGGATTTTTCGGCGAGGCGTCTCGCGACCTCTTCTCCGACCCGCGTCGCCGCGGCGGTCATGATGTCGAGGTTGCCCGCGTAGGGCGGCAGGAAGTCGCCGGCGCCCTCGACCTCGATGAAGACGGCGACGCGGCGGCGGCCGCCGATCTCGTCGAACTGGGGATCGGCGGTCAGCCGGTAGCCGGGGACGTAGTCCTGGACCTCGCGAACCCGCGCCCGGATCGAGTCCGCGATCGCCTGCTCGTCGGCGTCCGCCGGTAGCGAGCAGTAGATCGTGTCGCGCATGATGAGCGGCGGATCGGCGGGATTGAGGATGATGATGGCCTTGCCCTTCCGCGCGCCGCCGAGCTTCTCGACGGCCCCGCTCGTCGTGCGCGTGAACTCGTCGATGTTCTGGCGGGTGCCCGGGCCGGCGGAGCGGGACGAGACCGTCGCCACGATCTCCGCGTAATCGACGGGGACGACGCGCGAGACGGCGTGGACGATCGGGATCGTCGCCTGGCCGCCGCAGGTCACCATGTTGATGTTCATGCGCTCCGCGTGCTCGGCGAGATTGACGGGCGGGATGACGTAGGGCCCGATCGCGGCGGGGGTCAGGTCGATCGCATGGATGCCGAGGCGCTCGTAGAGGGGCGCGTTCGCGCGGTGGACGTAGGCGGAGGTCGCTTCGAAGACGATCGCCGGGCGCTCGGGGAGCTGCTCGAGCCAGGCCGCACCCTCGACCGAGACGGCGAGGCCGGCGTCGGCGGCGCGCTTCATGCCCTCGCTCGTCGGATCGATGCCGATCATCCACTTCGGCTCGATCCACTTCGAGCGCAGCAGCTTGTACATCAGGTCGGTCCCGATGTTGCCGGAGCCGACGATGGCGGCGGTGGCCGACATGATTCTCTCCTCGCCGAGGGGCGGCGCGCCGCGCCGGCCGCGTCGGCCTAATGAAACGAGATCGTGACGCTGCCGAGGCCGGAGAACTCCGCCGTGACGACGTCGCCCGCCTTCACGTCGACCGCGCGCGTGCACGAGCCGGGCAGGATCACGTGGCCCGCCTCGAGCTTGACCCCAAATTGATGGACCTTGTTCGCGAGCCAGGCGACCGCGACCGCCGGATTGCCGAGCACCGCCCCCGCGGCCCCCGTCTCGACGATCTCGCCGTTCTTCGTCGCGATCGCCGCGATCAGGCGGAGATCGAGGCCGTCGATCGGCCGAGCGTGGGCGCCGAGCACGACGCGGGCGGAGCTCGCGTTGTCGGCGATCGTGTCGCAGAGCCCGATCTTCCAGGCCTCGATGCGGCTGTCGATGATCTCGATGGACGGCGCGACGTAGGCGGTGTTGCGCAGCACGTCGGCGACGGTGCAGCCCGGCGCGGGCAGCGGGTCGCGCAGGATGAAGGCGACCTCGAACTCGACCCGCGGCTGGATCAGGGTCGAGACGTCGACGCGCGCGTTCTCGAAGACGAACATGTCGTCGAGCAGATGGCCGTAGTCGGGCTCGTTGACGTTCATCATGCGCTGCATCGCGGGCGAGGACAGCCCGACCTTGTGGCCGCGGATCAGGCGACCGGCCGCGAGCTTGTCCTCGATTTGCAGCAGCTGGATCGCGTAGGCGTCCTCGACGTCGAGCTTCGGATGGCGCGCGACGAGCGGGGCGACGGGCTTGCGATCGCGCTCGGCGCGGGCGAGCTCGTCGGCGATGGCGCGGCGCTCGGTCGGACTCAGCATGATCGGTCTCGTCTCCCGACCCGGATCGGTCCCGGGCTATTTGAGCTCGCGGTGATGGCCCCAGAAGCTGACGGCGGTGATCTCCTGGGAGCTCCACGTCGCTTCGTCGACGCAGAGCCCGCCGCAGCCGTACTCGATCTCGTAGCCTCGCGGCGCCCGCATGTAGAACGAGACCATCATGTCGTTGGTATGTCGGCCGAGGGTCATCGCGATCGGGACTTCGCTCTGGCGACAGCGATCGATCGCATAACCGACTTCGTCGATCGTCGGGACCTCGAGCATCATGTGGGCGAGGCGGCTCGAGTGGTGGGGCGCGAGCGCCAGGCTGTGGTGGCGCGGGTTGCAGCGCAGGAAGCGCAGCGGCCGCTTGTCGAGGACCATGCTGTCCGACATCCGGAAGCCGAGCAGGCGCGTATAGAAGTCGAAGGACTCTTCGTAGTGGTCCGTGAGCAGCACGACGTGGCCGAGGCCGAGCTCGCCGGTCACGAAGCGCTCGACGCCGACGGGGGAGATGAAGCGCTGATGGTCGAGGATCGGGGTATGGAAGATCTCGACGCGGAAGCCGCCGGGGTCGGTCGTCCAGAACATGCCCTGGACCCGGCGCTCGTCGAGCTCGGCCCCGGTCGCGGGCGTCGTCTCGAAGCCGGCGGAGTCGAGGCGCAGGCGGACGCTCTCGAACGTCTCGCCGTCGCGGACGCCCCAGCCGGCGTAGGCCAGGCGATCCTTCGAGCCGGCGCGGAGCGTCAGGCGATGGGGGCGATCGTCGGCCTTCAGATGACAGACGTCGCTCGTCGAGTGGCGCGCCGTCGCGAGGCCCAGGACCTCGCACCCGAAGCGGCTCCAGCCGGCGAGATCCGTCGTCTCGAGCCCCAGATAACCGAGCTCCCGCACGCTCATGTCGCTCCTCCCCCGACTCGCTGGATCCGCCCGAGAATGCTCTGGACAGGCTCGCGAATCTAGCAGAAAATGATCCCACCCAGCAGAATGGCGCCTCGTCGGAGTCCCCCCGCATGGAAATCAGCTTCGAAGCGACGAGCCGCACCGCGGAGGTCGACGGCCTCCGGATGCACTACCACGACGCCGGCTCGGGCCCGACCCTCGTCCTGCTCCACGGCGGCGGCCCCGGCGTCTCGGGCTGGAGCAATTTCAAGTACAACCTGCCGACCCTCGCCGAGCACTTCCGCTGTCTCGTGATCGATCAGCCCGGCTTCGGGCGCTCCCACCAGCCGAAGTTCCAGGAGCACTTCTTCAACTATTCCGCGCGCTTCGTCATGAAGCTCCTCGACCAGCTCGGCGTCGAGCGCGCCCACTTCCTCGGCAACTCCCTCGGCGGCGGGACCACGGTCCGGATCGCCCTCGACCATCCGAAGCGGACGCAGCGCCTGATCCTGATGGGCCCGGGCGGGCTCGCCTTCAACGTCTTCTTTCCCGGACTCTCCGAGGGGCTCAAGAGCGTGCGCGACTTCTATCGCGGCGACGGGCCGACCTACGAAAAGATGGAGGAGTTCATCCGCGTCATGACCTTCGATCCGAAGTTCGTGACCGAGGCCTTCGTGCGCGAGCGGCTCGCCCTCGCGGCGGATCCGGCGACGATGGAGGGGACGCGGCACGCCCTCGAGACGGTGCGCGCGAAGGAGTTCTTCGCGGCGGGCGAGCTCTGGCGTGAGCTCGAGCGGGTCCGGCAGAAGACGCTGCTCGTCTGGGGCCGCGACGATCGGACGATGCCCCTCGATGGCGCCTTCTTCGCGCTCAAGCGGATGCCCGACGTCCGGCTGCACGTCTTCGGACAGTGCGGACACTGGGCCCAGATGGAGAAGACGGCGGAGTTCGATCGCCTCGCCGTCGATTTCCTCACGACCGAATCATGAAGACGGGGCTCGACGGCAAGGTCGCCCTCGTGACGGGCGGCTCGCGGGGGATCGGGCGGGCCGTGGTCGCACGACTCGTCGACGAGGGCGCGCGCGTCGTCGTCGTCGCGCGCAAGCCCGAGGCCCTCGAGGCGACCTGTCGCGAGCTCGGCGAGGCCGTCGTGGGCCACGCGACCAACGTCGCGGACGAGGCCGGCGCGCGCGCCGCGATCGCGCTCGCGCTCGCGCGCTTCGGCCGCCTCGACGTGCTCGTCAACAACGTCTCGACCAATCCCTACTTCGGCCCGCTCATGCAGATCGACCGCGAGCGCGCCGAGCGGACGGTCCAGGTCAATCAGTGGGGCACCGTCCTCTGGACCCAGCTCGCCTGGCAGGCGTACATGGCCGAGCACGGCGGCCGTGTGGTCAACGTCTCTTCGATCGGCGGGCTCATGCCCGAGCCGAACATCGGTTGGTACAACGGCACCAAGGCCGCGATCATCCAGCTGACGCGGCAGATGGCGCAGGAGCTGGGGCCGAAGGTGACCGTCAACTGTGTCGCGCCCGGCGTGATCCGGACCGACATGTCGAAGGCGATCTGGCAGCGCCACGAGCAGGCGATCGCCGCGCGTGTGCCCGCCGCCCGCATCGGCGAGCCCGACGACATCGCGGGGGCGGTCGTCTTCTTCGCGTCGGATCAGGCGCGCTACGTCACGGGGCAGACGCTCGTGGTCGATGGGGGCGCGACCCTCGGCCAGGGCATGGTGCCGGGCTGAGAATCGCTGACCGACGCCGCATGGGCGGCTAGGGTGATCGGAAGAGGAGACGGACATGGATGCGGAAGCCTTCCGACGGACGATCGAGAAGCTGCGGCCGGGATTCGCGGAGCGGACCGAGCGCTGCGAGCGCGAGCGGCGCGTCTCCGCCGAGTCGGCCAAGGAGCTGATCGAGTCGGGCGTGATCCGCGCGCTCCAGCCGAAGCGCTTCGGCGGGCTCGAGACGGAGCCCGTCGACTTCTTCGAGGGCATGAGCCGGATCGGCGAGGTCTGTGCGTCGACCGCCTGGGTGACCGGCGTGCTCGCCGTGCATTCCTGGCAGATGGCGCTCTTCTCGCTCGAGGCGCAGGAAGAGGTCTGGAAGGACGATCCGACGGCGCTGATCTCGTCGTCGTACGCGCCGACGGGAAAGATCGAGGTCGTGCCCGGCGGCTACCGCGTGTCCGGTCGCTGGAGCTTCTCGTCGGGCTGCCAGAACTCGACCTGGGCCTTTCTCGGGGGCGTCGTGCCCGACGGCAGGAAGACCTGGGGCGGGCTGCCGGACATCCGGACCTTCCTGCTGCCCATCTCCGACTACCGCATCGAAGACACCTGGCATACGGCCGGCATGGTCGGCACCGGCAGTCACGACATCGTCGTCGACGGCGCCTTCGTCCCCGAGCATCGAACGTTGCCCTTCGCCAACCTCGTCACGAACGAATGCGAGGGCTGGGACGCGAACCCGGGCCCGCTCTTCCGCGCGCCCTTCGCCGCGGTCTTCGTGAACTGTCTCGCGGCACCGGCGATCGGCAACGCGCGCGGGGCCCTCGAGCGCTTCGTCGAGAAGAGCCGCGCGAAGGTCCGCGGCAGCAAGGGCAAGGATCCCCTCGACCCGCCGGCCCAGGTCATCGTCGCGGAGTCCGTCGCGGACCTCGACGCCGCGGTCCTGCAGCGACGACACAACATGATCGAGATGATGGACTACGCCCGTCGCGGCGAGGCGATCCCGATCGAGCGCCGCGCGCGCTATCGCTGGGACGCGGCGCGGGCGGCGTGTCTGTCGGCGGACGTGTGCAGCCGGCTCTTCGACGCGGGCGGCGGCCACGGGATCTTCCTCGACGATCCCAACCAGCGCTCGTTCCGCGACGCGCGGGTGATGGCCGTCCATGCCTACACCCATCGCGACAAGTCGGCCCGGGTCTACGGCCGCGCGACGCTCGGCTACGACTTCAAGGACTATCTGCTGTAGGCGAGCCGCGCGAAGTCCGGGGTGAGGCGATGGCGATGATCGAAGACGCGGGTCGTTTCGACGGGAAGACGCTTCTCTGGCCGGACCGGCCCTCGTTCCACGGCGCGGGTCCCTACGCGCTGGTCGACGAGGACGTGCTCGGCTGTCGTGTCCAGGTCTTTCGTGAGCGCCCGCAGAACGTGGGCGCGCTGGTCGCGTCGGCGGCGCGCTTCGGCGATCAGCCGGCCTTCGTCTTCGACGACGGCGCGATCGACTTCGCGCAGTACGCGCAGCGCGTCGCGTCGGTCGCAGCGCGCCTGGCTGAGCGCTACGAGATCGGGCCCGGCGATCGCGTCGCGCTGCTCGGGTCGAACTCGGCGGCGTGGGTCGTCGCGTTCTCGGCGATCACGTCCCTCGGCGCGATCGCGGTCGCGCTGAACGGCTGGTGGGTCGAGGGCGAGATCCGCCATGGCATCGAGCTGACGACGCCCAAGCTCGTGCTCGCGGATCGGCGGCGGCTGCCGCGGGTGCCGGCGCTCGCGAGTGTCGGGATCGCGGTGCGCGAGATGGAGGCCTTCGTCGCGGAGGGCATCGCGGCCGCGCCGGGGGCTTCGCTGCCGGCGACCCTGGTCGGCGAAGACGACCCGGCCGTCATCCTCTTCACGAGCGGGACGACCGGTCGGCCGAAGGGCGCCGTCCAGAGCCATCGCAACCTGATGGTGCTCGCGACCTGCACGGGCCACGTGACGAGCCAGATCTCCGTCGATCCCGCGGCCGCTCCGCCCTGCTCGCTCTATCTGCTGCCGCTCTTCCACGTCTCGGGGCTCCAGGGCGGCCTGATCCATACGCTGATGCTCGGCTGGAAATCCGTCTGGGTCTCGACGCGCTTCGACGAGCGCCGCGTCTTCGCGCTGACCGAGCGCGAGCGCGTCACGACCTGGAGCGTCGTGCCCTCCCAGCTCTACCGCCTGCTCGAGCATCCCGCCTTCCACGACTACGACCTCTCGTCGATCCGCTCGGTCGGCGGCGGCGGCTCGGCCTGGCCGCCGAGCCTGACGGAGCTCGTGCACAAGCAGCTCCCTTCGGCCGTCGCCGCGATGTCCTTCGGCTTCGGCCAGACCGAGAGTGCCGGGATGGGAACGGCGAACAACGGTCCGCCCCTGCTCGTGCGGCCCGATTCGGCGGGGCGGCCGCGGCCGACGATGGAGCTGCAGATCCGCGACGAGCGCGGGGAAGCGTGTGCGGAGGGTGTCGAAGGCGAGATCTGCCTGCGCGGCCCGGCGGTCTTTCTCGGATACTGGAACGATCCGGCGGCGACCCGCGCGGTGCTCGACGAGGATCGCTGGCTCTCGACCGGCGACATCGGCCATCTCGAGGATGGTCTGCTCTTCGTCGCGGGGCGCCGCGGCGATCTCGTGATCCGCGGCGGTGAGAACATCTATCCGGCGGAGATCGAGGCGGCGCTCCTCGCCCATCCGGCAGTCGCCGAGGCCGCGGTCTTCGGCGTGGCCCATCGCGTGCTCGGGGAAGAGGTCAAGGCCGTGATCCGACCGCATGACGGGGAAGTCGTCGGCGAGGCCGCGCTGCGCGCGTGGCTCGCGCCGCGCATCGCGCCCTTCAAGATCCCGGCGATCTTCGCGTTCACGCGCGAGCCCCTGCCGCGCAACGTGACGGGCAAGATCCTGAAGCACGTCCTGCGCGACGGCAGCCAGAACATCTTCCAGGACGAGTGAGCCCCCGGCGGATTCGTTCGACGGCGCGTCCGCCTGCGGTGCTGCAGGGCGTCAGTCGAGCTTCAGGATCCGCCGCGCGTTCTCGCGCAGGAAGAGCGGCCAGACCCGGTCCTCGAGACCGACCCGCTCCATGTCGCCCATGATCCGCTCGAGCGAGAGCCCCATCGGGAAATAGCCGGCGTAGAGGACCTTCTCCGCCCCGTCGGCGTTCGCGTACGCGATGATTTCAGGCGGATAGTGGCGCGGCGCGAAGGCCGAGGTCGAGTAGTGGAGATTCGGCCATTTGCGCAGCAGCGCGACGGCGAGCGCCGTCCACGGCTCGCAGCCGTGACGCGTCACGAAGACGAGCTCCGGGAAGTCGAACATCACGCGATCGATCCGTTCGACGTGCTGGCAGGCCATCGGCAGGCGCGGGCCCGGCACGCCGGCGCAGACGAAGATCGGCAGCCCCATCTCGATGCACTCCGCGTAGATCGGGTACATGCGCGCGTCGTCGATCGGGACCTGCGGCTCGAAGCCCGCCGGAAACGCGGTGAACGCGCGCACGCCCCACTCCTCGCGCTGGCGGCGCATCGAGCGGATGCCGTCGACGATCGCGTGGGGGTCGGTGCCGCCGAGGGCGATGAAGCGATCGGGATGGCGCTTCACCGCGCGCTTGCCCACGTCGTCGTGGACGCCGACGAGCCCGCGTTCGATGCCGAAGCGGTCCATCTCGTGGAGCGTCGCCGCGATCGGATCCGCGTGGCGATAGACCTCCTTGGGCACCGTCTTGAACATGTACTCGACGGGAAAATCGAACTGGTCGCGGGACTCCGCGTCCTTCAGCTGGCGCCGGATGAAGTCGTATTCGTCGAAGCCGGCGGCGAAGCCGATCATCGTGTCGATGATCGGGACGTCGTTTCGCATGGGCATGACGGGTCGCGTCTCCGCGCTTCGGGGTCGAACGCTCAGGCCGACGGCGGTCGGCTGAGCTCGGCGGCGTTCTCGCGCATCACCCGCCGCGTTCCCTCGGCGCCGAGCGCGCCCAGCCTCTCCGCATAGCTCGACGGATCCGCGACGCCCTCGAGATGGGGCCAGTCGGAGCCGAGCAGCGTGCGGTCGGTCCCGATCTGCTTCGCCGTCTCGACCGGATCGTCCTCCCAGAAGGGCGCGACCCAGACGTGTCGGCGGAAGGTCGTGACCGGCGGCTCCGCGAACCAGGAGGCGTACTGATTGCCCGTGATCTCGAGCTTCTGCAGCAGACTCGCGACCCAGTTGGCGCCGTTCTCGATCGACGCGACGCGCAGGCGCGGATGCCGCTCGAAGAGCTTGTCGCAGATCATGGCGGCGAGGGTGTCGTGGATGTCGCGGTGGGTGCCGTGGATCAGCGAGGCGAGCGGCGTCCCGAAGAAGGCGCGCATGTCGTCGCTGCTGCCCCAGATCTTCTCCATGTCGCTGTAGGCCGAGGCGCCGCCGTGGATCGCGGTCGTCAGTCCGGCCTCGGCGACCCGGGCCCAGAACGGATCGAAGTCCTCGGTGAAGGGCGAGCGGCGGCCCGTCGCCGTGTCGACCGGCCCTGGCTTGATCAGGATCACCCGCGCCCCCCGCGAGAGGACCCATTCGAGCTCGCGCACCGCGCGTCCGACGTCCCGCAGGCAGAGGTAGGGCGTCGCGAATAGCCGGCCGCGATGGGCGAAGCCCCAGTCCTCGTCCATCCAGCGGTTGAAGGCCTCGAAGGCGGCGTGGCAGGCGGTCAGGTCCTGCTTGAGGGCGTGCTCGATCCCGACGCCGAGGGTCGGGAAGAGCCAGCACGCCTCCATGCCCTGCTGGTCCATCCGGGCCAGGCGCGCGTCGCGATCGCGGTACTCGGGGCGGTTGGCGAGGGGCTCGACGTCGCGGATCCGCTCGGCGAAGCCACGGCCCCCTTCGGCGGTGCCCAGGTAGAACTCCATCAGGGCGCCGGGCTTCCCGATCGGGTCGAAGGTCGGGTTCGGAATGAAGTCGTTGCGGGCCCCGCCGATCAGGAGCCGCTGCTTGCCCCCGATCTCGGCCCATTCGGCGACCCGGCGCGCGAGCTTCCGGTCGAGGTGGCGCGTCAGCGCGTCCGTCGCCTCGTAATAGTGGTTGTCCGCGTCGAAGATGCGGTAGTCGAGCTGGCCCACCCTCTGCCCTCCGGATCGAGGCGGTTGACTCCCGGCCTCGGCGCGTTCCATAATAGCCACCTATTCCGCTATAGAGAACAAGATTCTGCGGCGACCCGGCGGGTCGGGCAGATCAGGGAGGCTCGAGATGGCAGATCCGACGAAGAATCCGACGGCGAACCCGGCGGCGAAATGGGACCTCGCGGCGGACGTCGTGGTCGTCGGCTCGGGCATCGCGGGCATGGCCGCCGCCGCGACGGCGGCGAGCCGCGGTCGCAGCGTCCTCGTCTTCGAGAAGGGGCGCGAGATCGGTGGGACGAGCGTGCTCTCGTCCGGCGAGTACTGGGTCCCGAACAATCGCTGGCTGCGCGCCGACGGGATCGAGGATCCGCGAGAGGATTGCCTGCGCTACATGGCGCGGCTCTCGTATCCGTCGCTCTATGATCCGTCTTCGAAGACGCTCGGCCTGCCCGCCAACGAGTACGCGCTGCTCGAGGCCTACTACGACCGCGGCGCCGAGGCGGTCGATCATCTCGACGAGATCGGTGCGATCAAGTCGCGCTACAGCCCCGACTTCGACAAGCCCATGGGCAAGCCCGAGTACAACGCCCACGTCCCCGAGAACCGCGTGCCCTTCGGCCGCCATCTGCTCTCCGAGGGCGGCATCCACACGTCGGGTCAGGGCGCGTTCCTGATCGGTGGCGTGCGCGAGTATCTCGAGAAGCAGGACGCGAAGGTGCTCCACACCCACGCGGTGAAGGGATTGATCCGGGACGGCGAAGGTGCGGTCATCGGCGTCGAGGTCACGGATCCGAGCGGGCGCGTGCTGCGCGCGCGGGCCCGGGGCGGCGTCGTCTTCGCGAGCGGCGGCTTCTCCCACGATCCGGTCCTCTCCCACCGCTACCTGCGCGGCCGCCTCTACGGCTCGACCGCGGTCACGACGAATACCGGCGACTTCCTGCGCATCGCGCAGAACGCGGGCGCGTCGGTCGCGAATCTCGAGATGGCCTGGTGGGGCCAGACGCCGCTCGAGCTCGCCCTCGAGAAGGAAGGGCAGCTCGCGGGCATGTCGTATTTTCCGTGGGGCGACAGCATGATCATGGTCAACATCGACGGCGTGCGCGTCGTCAACGAGAAGGCGCCCTATCACGACCGCGCCCAGGCCCATTTCCACTTCGATCCGACCGAGAAGCGCTACAAGAACCAGGTCCTGATCCAGATCTACGACCGCTACGTCGCCGAGACGCCGGAGCCCGAGGGCTGGCACAAGGTCCGCGCGCCGATCCCGCCGGTCGGGCAGTTCCCCGACTATCTGATCGTGGGGGAGACGCTGGCGGAGCTGGCGCAGGAGATCGGTGCCCGGCTCGAGAGTCTCCGCGCGCATACCGGCGGGCTCGCGCTCTCGCCCGAATTCCTGCCGGCCCTCGAGAAGACGATCGAGCGCTTCAACCAGTTCGCGCGGGAGGGCAAGGACCTCGACTTCGGTCGCGGGGAGACGCCCCACGAGCTCAACTACAGCCCGCCGATCCGCGCGGGCCTGAAGAACCAGACGATGGCGCCCTTCGAGGAGACCGGTCCCTATTGCGCCTTCCTGCTCGTGCCGGCCTGCTTCGATACCTGCGGCGGACCGCGCATCGACGGCGAGGCGCGGGTCATCGACGCCGACGATCGCCCGATTCCCGGCCTCTTCGCAGGGGGCAATTGCGTGGCGTCGCCGGCCGGACAGGCCTACTGGTCGGGGGGCACGACGATCGGCAGCGCCCTGATCTTCGGCTACGTGGGCGGGCTGAACGCGGCGATGCGGGCGGAACAGGGCGCCTGAACGCGGCGCTCGAGCCGGGCGCCGGGTCTTCGGACGGAGCGGTCGTTCGAGCGGAACGCCCGACCGGCGGATCGGGTCGAGGAGCAGTCGACATGGCGAGGCCCAATCGGGTGGTGATCGCGAAGGCCGGGCTCGACGGCCACGACCGGGGCGCGCGGATCGTCGCGCGCGCCCTGCGCGACGCCGGCTTCGAGGTCATCTACACGGGGCTCTTCCAGACCCCGGAGATGATCGTGAAGGTCGCGCTCGAGGAGGACGCGGACGCGATCGGTCTCTCGATCCTGTCGGGGGCCCACATGCATCTGTTCCGCCGCCTGCTCGAGCTGCTGCGCGCCGAGGGCCTCGGCCACGTCGTCGTGTTCGGCGGCGGCATCATCCCGGACGTCGACCGGGAGGCGCTCGTCGCCGAGGGCGTCGGCGAGATCTTCACGCCGGGCGCCTCGCTCGACGTCATCACGAGCTGGCTGCGCGCTCGACTCGAGCCGACCGACGCGACGGCCGCGCAGCGCTGAAGCGAGCGCCCGCTCAGCCGCGCGCCAGGGAGTGATTTCCATGTCTTCCACGTCCGGTTCCCGTCGCCGATTCGCCGAGAGCCTGCGCGCCTGGCAGGAGCAGAACGCCGCGCGGCTCGTGCCCGGCCAGGTCGACACGCGCACCGCCTCCGGCCTCGAGATCGCCCCGCTCTACACCCCGGCCGATCTCCCGCTCGACTCCGCCCTGCCCGATGGCCTCGGCGACTGGTATCGCGAGCGCCTCGGCTTTCCCGGAGAGGCGCCCTTCACCCGCGGTCCGCAGCCGGGCATGTACCGCGAGCGGCCGTGGGTGATGGGGATGTATTCGGGGCGGGCGTCGCCGGCGGAGACCAATCGCCGGATCCGCTCGCTGCTCGAGCGCGGGCAGAAGGGCTTCTCCGTCGCCCTCGATCTCCCGACCCAGGTCGGCCTCGACTCCGATCATCCGCTCGCCCTCGGCGAGGTCGGCCGCGTCGGCGTCCCGATCGACACGCTGCGCGACATGCAGGACCTGCTCGCCGGCATTCCCCTCGACCAGGTCCGCCAGATCCGCACGACGGCGAATGCGATCGGCCCGATCGCGCTCGCCCTCTTCGTCGCCGGCGCCGAGTCCCAGGGACACTCGGCGAAGAGCTTCAAGGTCATGTTCCAGAACGACGTGCTCAAGGAGTACGTCGCGCGCGGGACCTGGATCTTTCCGCCGGCGCGCGGCCTGCGCTTCTCGGTCGACGTCGTCGAATACTGCGCACAGGAGCTGCCGAATTGGGAGCCGATCGAGTTCTGCGGCTACCACATCCGCGACTCGGGCTCGACGGCGGTCCAGGAGGTCGCGCTCGCCCTCTCGAACGGCATCGCCTACATCGACGAGGCGCTCTCGCGCGGGCTCTCGATCGACCAGTTCGCCCACTCGATCTTCCTGTTCCTCGCCGCCGATCTCGACCTCTTCGAGGAGGTCGCGAAGTTCCGCGCCGCGCGGCGCATCTGGTGTCGCCTGATCGGCGAGCACTACGGCGCGAAGCACGCCGAGAGCTGTGCCCTCAACATCTTCTGTTACACCCTCGGCAGCGCGTTGACGGCGCAGGAGCCCCTCAACAACGTCGCCCGCGTCGCCTACGAAGCGCTCGCGGCGGCGCTCGGCGGCGTCCAGACCCTCGCGACGTCGTCCTACGACGAGGCGCTCGGGCTGCCCTCCGACGAGGCGGTCAGGACCTCGCTTCGGACGCAGCAGATCCTCGCCTTCGAGACGGGCGTGACGCGCACCGCGGATCCGCTCGGCGGCGCCTTCTACGTCGAGTACCTCACGGATCGGATCGAGGAGTCGATCCTCGCCTACATGAAGCGCGTCGAGGAGCAGGGCGGCGGCCTCGCGGCGATCGAGTCGGGCTGGGTCCGCCGGGAGATCGAGGAAGAGGCCTACCGCAAGCAGCGGCGGATCGAGGAAGGGCAGCAGGCGGTGGTCGGTGTGAACCGCTTCGCCGAGAGCGGCGAGGCGCGTTATGCGGCGATGCCCGCCGTCGGCGCCGACACCGAGGCCGAGCAGCTCGAGCGCCTGGCCCGGGTCCGGGCCGAGCGCGACGCGGCGCGGGTCGTGGGGACTCTCGCCGAGGTCCGTCGCGCCGCCAGCGAGGGCCGCAACACCGTCCCGTCCATCCTCGACGCGATCCGCGCCTACGCGAGCGTCGGCGAGATCACGAACGAGCTCGCCTCCGTATGGGGCCGGCATCAGCAGCGGATCTAGCTTCGGCGGGCCGAGTCGGACCCGAACCAGCAAGGAGCAGCGAGCATGAGTGGCAGGCGTTTCGACGGTCGGGTCGTCCTCGTGACGGGCGCGGCGCAGGGTCAGGGCGCGTCGGAGGCGGCGGGCTTCGCGGCCGAAGGGGCGCGGGTCTTCGCCTGTGATCTGAAGGACGACTTCGAAGCGCCGGCCGGGATGGAGCGCGTCGCCCTCGACGTGACCGATCCGGCGGCCTGGGAGCGCGCCGTGGGCTGCGTTCGCGAGCGGGCCGGTCGCCTCGACGTCCTCGTCAACAACGCCGGCATCAGCCTCGGCAAGGGCGTGCTCGGCTCGACCCTCGACGAGTGGAAGGCCGTGATCGACGTCAACCTGAACGGCGCCTTCCACGGCATGCGCGCCTGCGTGCCGCTGATGAAGACCTCGGGCGGCGGCTCGATCATCAACACGGGAACGGCCATGTCGATGCACGGCTTCTACCGCGCGCCCTACTCCGCCAGCAAGTGGGGACTGCGCGGGCTCGCGAAGTGTGCCGCGCTCGAGTTCGCGCGCTTCGGGATCCGCGTGAACACGATCCATCCGGGGCTCGTCGAGTCCCCGATGGCGACGCGCGATTCGACGCTCTATGACGCGATCCTCGAGCCCGTCCCGATCGGACGACCGACCTCCGTCGCCGAGATCACGCGCCTCGTCCTCTTCCTCGCCTCCGACGACGCGGCCTCGATCACCGGGGGCGACCACCTGATCGACGGCGGTCTCGTCGCCGCCGGCTCGATGAACGCCGTCGCGAACAAGCTCGGGCTCTGGGACTGATCCCGACGCATGCAGCTCGTCGCCCGACTCGAGCGGATCGGCCTCGCGTTCTCGTCGTGGACGGAGCGCTGGATCCCCGATTCCTGGATCGTGTGCATGGGGCTGACGGCGGTCGCCTTCGTGCTCACGTGGACGGGCGGGGGCGCTTCGATCGGGGACTCCCTCGTCGCCTGGGGCGACGGGACCTGGGTCCTGCTCGAGCTCGCGATGCAGTTCACGCTGGCGACGATCGCGGCCCATGCCTGCGTCTCGTCCCCCGTCGTCTACGGCCTCTTCGATCGCTTCGCGCGGCTGCCGGATCCGGAGCGGCCCGGGCAGGCGGTGGCCCTGCTCGCGGCGACCTCGATCGCCGTCTCCTTCGTGAACTGGGCGGTGTCGGTCGTGGGCTGCGCGCTGCTCGCCGCGTTCCTGTGTCGCCGCAACCCGAAGGCCGACATCCGGCTGCTCGCGGCCTGCAGCCTGCTCGGCATGGGGACGGTCTGGCACGGCGGGCTCTCGGGCTCGGCGCCCCTGATCCTGGCGACCCCCGGCAATCCGCTGCTCGAGCCGGCGATCGGCTCACCGATCGTCGATCGCCTCTACCCGATCACCGAGACGATCCTGATCCCGTTCAATCTCGTCTACCTGCTCGTCGTCGGCCTCGTCGCCGTCGTCACCGCGGTCTGTCTCCATCCGACGGAGCGCGCGGTGACCTTCTCTGCGGAGAAGCTCGCCGCGATCCTGCCGAAGCCGGGCTCCGACGCGGCCGACGCATCCGACGCGACCGGCGACGTGCTCGATCCCGCGGATCTCGCCGATGCCGACGCGGACCTCGATCGACCGGCGCGGCGGATCGATTCGTTTCGCGGCTGGTCGTGGATGGCCGCGTGCCTCCTCCTGTACCCGCTCGGGCATTCGCTGGCGACCCGCGGCTTCGGCGCGACCTGGACGATCAACGCCTACAACACGCTCTTCCTGGCCCTCGCGCTGCTGCTGCATCCGAGCCCGACGAGCTTCCTGCGCGCCTGCCGTGACGGTGTCGGTCCGGCCTGGGGCATCATCGTCCAGTTCCCGTTCTACGCGGGCATCTTCGGTCTGATCCAGAACACCGGCCTCGGCGACTGGCTCGGCGCGCTCTTCGCGGCGGTGGCCTCGCCCGAGTCGTTCAACGTCGTCGTCTACGTCTACTCCGCGATCATGAACCTCTTCGTTCCGTCGGCGGGATCGAAATGGCTGATCGAGGCGCCCTATCTCATCCCCGCGGCGAATCAGGCCGGGGTCTCGACGACGTCGATCCTGCTCGCCTACGCCTACGGCGACTCGACGACGAATCTGGTCCAGCCCTTCCTCGCGATTCCGGTCCTCTCGATCCTGAGGATGCGATTCGGAGAGATCGCGGGCTACATGATGATCATCTCGCTGCCCTGCTTCCTCGTCACGCTGATCGCGATGGCGCTCATGCCGGCGGGACTCTGAGATGCTTCCGGGGGCAGCGTTCAGCCGAGCGGACGGAATTGCGGCAGCACGATCTCGGGTGTGAGGGCTTCGAAGTCGAGGCGCACCGGCATCTCGACGCGCACGTCCTCGGGCGCGCAGCCGAGCAGATTGCAGAGGAAGAGCGGGCCCTCCGTCAGACGGACGAGCGCGACGACGAGCGGGAGCCTGCCCTGGGCGGCCGGATGCGCGGCGGCCTGGATCACGGCGAAGGAGTGGAGCTGCCCGGTCCCCGCCGCGTCGATCCATTGGTAGTCGGGGCTGCCGCAGCGGGGGCAGCCCGGAGACGGCGGGTGCCAGACGTTCGCGCAGGCGCGGCAGGACTGCAGGCGCAGCTTCCGCTCGCGGGCGCCGGCCCAGTAGGGCGCAGTCAGCGGCGTGATCTCGGGGAGGATCATCGCGCGAGCACCAGGCTGCTCGCGCCCGCCGCCCCGACGAGCGCCGTCTGCGCGCCGGGGACCGGCGTCGTCGCGGTCCCGCGCAGCTGCTTCACGGCCTCGAGCACGAGATTCATGCCGTGGACGTAGGCCTCGGAGAGCTGACCCCCGGACGTATTGACCGGCAGCACGCCGTCGACGCCGATCCCGCGCTCGATCACCGCCTCCCACGCCCGTCCGGGCAGGGCGAATCCGTATCCCTCGAGCTGCATCAAGACCATGATCGTCGTCGCGTCGTAGAGCATGGCGACGTCGATGTCCCGAGCCGTCCGCCCGCCGCAGGCCGCGAAGAGCGCGCGCGCCCGCGCGCGGTGGTCGGGGCCGTTGATGAGCTCGCTGTAGACCTCCATCGCCTCGGCGTAGAGCGCCTGGGTCGCGCCTTCGACGTAGACCGGATGGGGCGAGATCGAGCGCGCCCGCTCGCTGTCGCAGAGGATCAGCGCCGCGGCGCCGTCCGTCTCGAGGCAGAAGTCGTGGAGGCGCAGCGGATCGGCGAGCATCCGACCGGCCTGATACGTGGCGAGATCGAGCGGCTTTGCGCCCATCACGGCGGCGGGATTGCGGGTCGCGTAGTCGCGCTGGTCGATCGCGATCCGGGCGAGGGCCGAAGAGAGGACGTCGATCCCGATGCCCGACTCATGGGCGTAGCGTCGCGCCCAGAGCGCCATGACCTGGCCCGGCGCGAGCAGTCCGTAGGGCGCCGAGAGCGCCCCCGACGGCACTCGCAGGCCGCCCGCGCGGAAGACGCCGTTCCCCTCGTCCTCGAGCGACCGCTCGGCCCGCCCGTAGCGGGCGCCCGTCCGCCCGTTGAGGGCCCGGTAGCAGACGACGACCCGGGCGAGCCCCGCGTGGATCGCGGCGGCGGCCTGCCCGATCACGGCGCAGACCGACTGACCGCCGAAGCCGACCTGCCCGTGGTACCGGAGCGAGAGGCCGAGGGAGCCCGCGAGGTCGGCCTCGTGGACCCGATCCTGGGAATAGCGAACGATTCCGTCGATCTCGGCGAGCTCGATGCCGGCGTCGGCGGCGGCTCGGCGGACGGCCTCGAGCGCCAGATCCCCCTCCTCGCGGTCCGATTTGCGCAGGTATCCGGTCTGGCCGATGCCGACGATCGCGGTCCGGCGGGCGAATCCAGGGGCTTGAGGATCGGAGGGCATGGGGCCGATTCGTCTTCGCTGGGGCCACCGCGAGGGGGGTCGGGAGGCGCGCCTATCATTCCGCGATCATTCTGAAGAAAAGAATAGACCTTTCGCAGGAGAGAATCTATCGTGTCCAGACGCGGATCAGGCGGCATCCCGCCGGGGACTCGATCTCGAAGACCCGGTGGTTCGAAGGACCCCGCGCGTCGCATCCGCAGCATTCGGGCGTGATCGACAATTTGAGGAGGAGAGGTCGGTGGATCGAGCCGGATCGACGCGACCCTCGAACTGGGGTCGCTGGGGATCGCAGGACGAACGGGGCGCGGCCAACCTCGTGACGAACGAGGTGGTGGCTCGCGCCGCGACCCGCGTCCGTCAGGGGCGGACCTACTCCCTCGGTCTCGAGATCCGACGCGACGCGCCGCTCGGTGGACCGCGCTCGCCGATGCAGCATTTCATGGCCGTCGACGGCGGCGACTTCGCGGCGCTGGGCCGACCGGGCTGGGGCACGGCCGACGACTACATCGTGATGGCGACCGGCGGCACGACCCACATCGATGGCCTCTGCCACATGTGGTACGACGGCCATCTCTACAACGGCTTCCCCTACACCGAGGTGCGCAGCAGCGGCGCTTCACGCTGTGGCATCGAGAATCTCGGCGGTCTCGTGACGACCGGCCATCTCTTCGACTTCGTCGGCCGCCCGACCCGGGAGCCGAATCGGATCGGGGTCGAGGACGTCCGCGCCTACGCCGCCGAGTACGGGATCGAGGTCGAGGCGGGCGACGCGGTGCTGTTCCGCACGGGCTGGATCGAGGCCGCGCTGCGCCGGCAGGAGCGCGGCGTCGAGTTTCCCGCGGTGACCCAGGAGCTCGCGAGCTGGATCGCGGAGCACGACGTCAGCCTCGTCGGCGCCGACAACATCGCCGTCGAAGCGACACCGCGGCCGGATCAGGGCTCGATGCCCTTCCACGACGTCGTCCTGCGTGATCTCGGCGTCTACATCCTCGAGCTGCTCGATCTGTCCGGGCCCGCCGCCGACGGCGTGCGCAGCGGGATGTTCGTGATCGCGCCGCTGCGGATCCATCGCGGGGTCAACAGTCCCCTGAACCCGTTGCTGGTGGTCTGAGATGTCGATCGGGCTTCCGCAGGGAACGAGTGGCCGCTTCGACTGGCAACGCCAGTGGCAGTCGGTCGTCTACGGCCGCGGCTCGCTCGCGCAGCTCGAAGCCGAGATCGATGCCCTCGGCGCCCGGCGCGTGATGATCGTGACGACGGGCTCCCTCGAGAACCAGGGCACGGTCCTCAAGACGGTCGAAGACGCCCTCGGGAGCCGCCTCGTCGGGCGCTTCTCGGGCTGTCGGCAGTATGCGCCGCGGAGCACCGTCGTCGCCTGCGTCGCCCGCGCCCGCGAGCTCTCGCCCGACCTGCTCGTCAGCCTGGGCGGCGGCAGCGTCGTCGATACGGCCAAGGCGACGGCCCTCATGTCATGCGAGAACCTGCGCGAGGCCGCGGACCTCGACCGCTACCGGGGCTCGGGGGCGGCGGCCTGCCGGCTCACGGGGCGCCCGATCCCGCTGATCGCCCTGCCGACGACGCTCTCGGCCGCCGAGTACAGCCCGATGATCGCGATCACGAACGAGGCGAGCGGCGAGCGCGAGCCGTTCCAGAACAGCGCGCTCTGCCCGCGCGTCGTGCTGCTCGATCCCGAGCTCACGCGGGCGACGCCGGACTATCTCTGGCTGACGACGGGGATCAAGATCCTGAGCGACGCCTTCGAGCAGTTCTCGACCGGCGTCGCGGGACCCGTGATGGAGCCCCTCACGCTGCGCGCCTTCGAGCTGCTGGTGCGCGAGCTCCCGGCCTCCCGCGGCGTCTCGAGCGAAGCCCGCCTCGCCTGCCAGCTCGGCTCCTGGCTCGGCCTCTTCGGCACCTTCTCCGCCGGGACCAAGGTCGGCATCGGCGCCGCGATCCGCCATCAGCTCGGCATGATCCACAAGCTCTCCCACGGCGAGGCGACCTGCGGGATTCTCGCGCGCGTCGTCGGCGCCTCCGCACCGACGGCCCCCGGCCCCCTCGGCGCGCTCTGCCACGCGGTCGACGTGCCCTTCGATCCCGCCGATCCGACGGCGGCCTCCACCGCGCTGGCCGAGCGGATGGATGCGCTGCTCGCGGAGCTCGAGCTGCCCCGGACCCTCGCAGCGCTGCGCATCCGGCGCGAGGACCTGCCGGAGCTCGCCCGCCGAGCGGCCGGCGACTTCGCGGCCCGCTCGCGCTCGGCGCGCATCTGGTCGCAGGCGGAGATCGAGGGCCTGCTGGAGGCCAGCCTGTGAAGCGGGTCGTCGCCGGACGCGAGATCGTCGCCGACGACATGTCGGGGCTCTTCGATTGGCGGCTCCGGTCGACGCCCGACCGCGTCTTCGCGCGTTTCGAGGACGAGACCGTCAGCTATGCCGAGCTCGATCGGCGGATCGCCCGGATCGTGGCCGGCTTCGAGGCCGAGTCGATCGGCCGCGGCGATCGCGTGGCGACCTTCATGCACAACTCGCTCTGGCACGTAGCGCTGCTCTTCGCCTGCGCGCGGACCGGCGTCCTGTGGGCACCGATGAACGTGGCGCTCAAGCGCGAGGAGGTCGCCGACTCGCTCGCCGAGCTCGGTCCGCGCCGGATCTTCGTCGACGCGGAGCTCGTGGCGATGCTGGACGGGGAGAACGGCGACGACGGCGTCGCGTGCGGCTCGAAGGGGCCCACCGATTCCAGCTGGCGCGAGCGGAGCATCGTCGTCGACGTCGACGCGGGCCCGGACGGCGGGGCGGCCCTCGAGGCGTGGCTGCCCGCGCAGGGCAGCGACGTGCGTCAGCCGATCGCGCCCGGTGATCCGTTCTGCGTCATGTACAGCGGGGGAACGACGGGTCGGCCGAAGGGCGTGGTCCTGCCGCATTTCTGCGCGGTGTCCTGCGGCTACCGGATGCTCGAGGTCGCAGCGCTCGGCGAGGACGAGGTCTTCTTCTCGAGCTCGCATCTCTACCACGCGCTGCTGCCCTGCGCGGTGATCCCGCTCTGCATGGTGCGCGGCTATCCCGTCTGCTTCACGCGCTGGTGGAGTGCTTCGAAGTTCCTCGACCGGGTCGAGCAGTATCGCGCGACCGTCGTCGACCCGTTCATCGGGATGGTCGCGACGCTGCTCAAGACGCCCGAGTCTCCGCGCGACGCGCGGTCGACGGCCCGCGTCGCGATCAGTGGCTTCGGCGGCTCCGAGGCCCGCTCGCTCGAGCTGCGCGAGCAGTTCGAGAAGCGCTTCGGCATCCGCACCTATCAGCCCTACGGACAGACCGAGGCGGGCGGCTTCGTCACGACCGAGACCGACCGCGACGAGTCGCGGCGCGGCTCCTCGGGCCGGCTGCAGGGCTGGTACGACCTGCGGATCGTCGACGGTGACGGCTTCGAGCTCCCGGCCGGCACCCTCGGTGAGATCACCGTCCGTCCCCTGGTTCCCGGCATCATGGCCCACGGCTATCTCGGCCGCGCCGACGAGACGATCCGCAACTGGCGCGATCTCTGGGTCCACACCGGCGACGAGGGCTATTTCGACGCCGACGGCTACCTCTACTTCGTCGGTCGCAAGGGACATTTCCTGCGGCGGCGCGGCGAGCTCGTCTCGGTCGCGGAGGTGGAGGCGACCGTGCTCGCCCATCCGACGGTCGAGGAGGCGGTCGTGATCGCGGTGCCCTCCGAGATGGGCGAGGACGACATCCTCTGCGCCGTCGTGTGGCGCGGCGCCGGGGATCCCGCCGGGCTGGTCGCCCACTGCGAGTCGCGCATGGCCGCCTTCAAGGTCCCGCGTTATGTGCGCACGCTCGCCGAGATCCCTCGGACGGCCGCCAAGGGCGAGGTCGACCGGCCCACGTTGCGGAGCCTCGGGACGCAGGGTTGTTGGGATCGAGGCGACGGGCGGTCTCGCACGCGGGCGTGAATGGATCGCATGAGAGGAAGCAACGATGGCTGAACCGGGTCGGATCACGCTCTGCGCGCTGGGCGACGTCTTCATCAACGCAGAGGATCCGAAGGCCGCCTTCAAGCGCCTCGAGGCCCCGCTCGCGGCCGCGGACGTCGTCTTCGCCAATTGCGAAGGGGTCTATTCCCCGACCGCGGGACGCGGACTGCTGACGGCTTCGCCCGAGCAGGCCGAAGGGCTTCGGGTCGGGAATCTCTCGGTGATGGCCTGCGCGAACAATCACGTCATGGACGACGGCGTCGAGGGCATGCGCAGCACCCTCTCGACGCTCCGCGGCGTCGGAGTCGAGCCCGTCGGGGCCGGAGAGAACCTGGCCGAGGCGCGCGAGCCCGTCGTGCTCGAGCGCGCGGGCGTGCGGGTCGCGTTCGTCGCCTTCGTCTCGACCTTTCCGGCGGGCAACGAGGCCCGCAGCAATCGGCCGGGCATCAACCCGCTGCGGTTCCACAACCACTACTACGTCGCCGAGGGCGATCTCGAGTTCAATCCCGAGATGCCGCCTGAGGTCATGGCGATCCCGTATCCGGCCGACCTGGCGGCCCTGCGCAGGTCGATCGCGGCGGCCCGGTTGCAGGCCGACGTCGTCGTCGTGAGCTTCCATTGGGGCGAGGCGGTCCGGCCGGTCATCATCCGCAGCTACGAACGCGAGACGGCGCGCCTCGCGATCGACGCCGGGGCGGACGCCGTCCTCTGCCACCACCCCCACATCGTCCGCGGAGTCGACTACTACCAGGGTCGGCCGATCTTCCACGGGCTCGGCAACGCCGTCTTCCAGGTTCGCGGCTTCGCAGAGCGCATCTCGAAGGAGGTCCGCGAGACCCTCGAGCGCCAGGCGGACGCGTATGCACCGCGTCCGTACGACGACTATCCGCTGCTTCCGATGCATCCCGAGTCGCGCATCTCGATGGTCGGCTGCCTCGAGCTCGACAAGTCCGGTGTGCGGCGTGTCGGCCTGATCCCGGCCTACATCCTGCCGAACGGCCAGACCGAGCCCCTCGATCCCGCGACGGACCATGGCCGCGAGATCTTCGACTACCTCGTCGAGGCGACACGCGCCTCCGGGCTGCAATCGACGCTCGAGACGGGGGGAAGCTGGAGCCTCGGCGGAAGTCCCGTCTGTCCCGTCGTCGCCCTCGAGCGGAGCCGGTCTTGAGCCGCGCGCTCCCGCCGACGCTCGCCCAGCTGATCGAACGCGCGGCGGGCTGGTACGGGGACCGGGTGGCCGTCGTCGAAGGCGAGCGGCGGCTCTCGTTCCGCGAGGTCGAGACCCGCTCGAATCGACTCGCGAACGCGCTCCTCGCGCTCTCGCCGGCGCGCGGCGGGCGGGTCGCGTTGCTGATGAACAACCGGCTCGAGTTCGTCGAAGCCGACTTCGCGATCGTGAAGTCGGGTAACGTGAAGCTCCCGATCAATCCGCGGCTCGTCGACCGCGAACGCGAGCATCTGCTCGCGAACTCGGGCGCGCGGATCCTGATCGCCGAGGCGTCGTTCGCGGAGTTCGTCGAAGGCGTCTGGCCGCGGCTGCCGGCGCTCGAGACGGTGATCGCGATCGACGGTCCGATCGCCGGAGCGCTCGACTACGCGTCGGTCCTCGAGAAGTCGTCGCCCGATGCACCGCGGATCCCGCTCGAGGAGGAGGCGGCGAGCTTCATCCTCTACACGTCCGGCACGACCGGACGACCGAAGGGCGCCGTCAACAGCAACCGCGGCCGCCGGGCCGCCACGCTCACGATGCTCGCCGAGGAGATCGACGCGGTCACCGGCGACGCGATGGTCCACGTCGGCTCCGTGGCCCACGGCAGCGGCTCGAAGATCCTCGCCTACTACCTGCGCGGCGCGCGCAACGTCATGGTCGGAAAATGGGATCCCGAGGCCTTCCTGCGCCTCGTCGAGCGCGAGCGCGCGACGGGCTCCTTCATGGTGCCGACGATGATGGCGAGCCTCTGCGAGGCGGCCAGTCGCGGCCGATTCGACTTCTCGTCACTCAAGACGATCAGCTACGGGGGGGCCCCGATCGCGCCGGCGCGGCTCCAGGAGGCGATGCAGACCCTCGGCAACGTCTTCGTCCAGGTCTACGGCTCCTGCGAAGCGCCCCATCCGCTGACGATCCTGACGCGCGAGGACCACCGCGCCGCGGCCGCCGACCCCACGCGCCTCGCGACGATCGGCCGCCTGACCCACCAGACGGCGATCCGCCTCGTCGACGCCGAAGGCCAGGAGGTCGCGCCCGGCGAGAACGGCGAGATGCAGGTCCGCGGTCCCCACGTCATGACCGGCTACTTCGAGAATCCGGAGGCGACGGCCGCCGTCCTGAAGGACGGCTGGTATGCGACCGGGGACATCGCCCGCCAGGACGAGCAGGGCTATTTCTACATCGTCGATCGCTCCCGCGACATGATCATCACGGGCGGGCTCAACGTGTATCCGGCCGAGGTCGAGAGCATCCTCCACGAGCATCCGGCGATCGCCGAGGTCGCCGTCGTCGGCGTGCCGGACGAGCGCTGGGGCGAGGCGGTGAAGGCCGTCGTCGTGCTGCGCGCCGGGGCGACGGCGAGCGAGGCAGAGCTCGTCGAGCATTGCCGTGCGCGCCTCGCCGGCTACAAGAAGCCCCAGTCCGTCGAGTTCGTCGCCGAGCTGCCGAAGGGCTCGACCGGCAAGATCCTGAAGCGCGAGATCCGCGAGCGCTTCTGGCAGGGTGTCTCGCGCCGTGTCCACTGAAGCCGCCGACTGCGTGATCGTCGCGGGGCGCCGGACGCCGTTCGGTCGCTTCGGCGGGAGCCTCCGCTCGCTTCGTATTCCGGAGCTCGCGAGCGTCGCGATCCGCCGGGCGCTGATCGACGCCGGGCTCGAGCCCGACACGATCGACGAGCTCGTGCTCGGCGTGAACCTTCCGGGCTCGGACCGCTCGATCGCGCGCCAGGCGCTGCTGCAGTCGGGCATTCCCGAGTCCCGCAACGCCTACACCGTCGACCGCGCCTGCTGCTCCTCGCTGACCGCGGTCGCTCTCGCGGCGCGCGCCGTGCGGAGCGGCGACGCCGACTGGGTCGTCGCCGGCGGCGCCGAGAACCTCTCGCGCGTCCCCTATTTCCTCGAGGACATGCGCTTCGGCCATCGCATCGGCGCGATCACCCTGACCGACCAGCTCGTCATCAGCTGCCCCCACACCGGCACGCCCCGCGCCGTCCAGGCGGCCCGCGAGGCTTCACTCCACGGCATCGGTCGCGAGGAGCAGGACGAGTGGGCCTTCCAGAGTCACGCGCGCTACTTCGAGGCCGCCGAGCGCGGTCGCTTCGCGGGGGAGATCGCGAACGTCGATCTCGCTCGTTTCGGAGGATCCGGGGTCGTCGCGAGCGACGAGTCGCCGCGGCGCACGACGCTCGAAGCGCTCGCGAAGCTGCCGACGGTCTACGACAGCGAGTCGGTCACGGCGGGCAACGCCCCCGGTCTCAGCACCGGCGCCTCGGCGCTGCTGCTGAGCTCCAGCCGCGCCGCGCGGCGCCGCGGCCTCGCGCCCCTCGCGACGATCGAGGCCCATGCCCGCGTCTCGGACCATCCGGACAAGATCGCCTCGGTCCCCGCGAAGGCCGCACGCCTCGTCCTGCAGCGCGCGGGGCTCGGGCTCGACGCGATCGACCTGATCGAGATCAACGAAGCCTTCGCGGCGATGCCGCTCGTCAGCACGAAGCTCCTCGGCGGCGGCGATCCCGCGGCGACCTCGGCGCTGCGCCGGAAGACGAACGTGAACGGGGGCGCGATCGCCGTCGGTCATCCGACCGGCGCGACGGGCGGCCGCCTGCTGCTCACCGCAGCGCTCGAGCTGCGCCGTCGCGGCGGCGGTCGCGCGCTGGTGACGATGTGCGGAGGCATCGGCGAGGGCGAGGCCTTCGTCCTGCGCGTGGATCGCGCTTGAGATGAAGCCCGCGCGCATCGATTCGCCGGCCTACGTCCGCTACGTCCTCGCGCTGCTCTTTCTCGTCGCGATCTTCAACGTCTGCGATCGCACGATCGTCGGGCTGCTGGTCGAGGAGATCAAGCGCGACATCGGGCTCGACGACCGCGAGGTCGGCCTGCTGATGGGCGCCGCGTACACGGTCGTCCACTTCGGTGCGGCCGTGCCCTTCGGCCGGATCGCCGACCGCTATTCGCGCAAGACCGTGATCGCGCTCGGGCTGCTCGCCTGGAGCGCGATGACGGTCTCGGCGGGCCTCGCGCAGACGAGCGCGCAGCTGATCCTCTCGCGCATGGGCGTCGGGCTCGGCGAGGCGGCGGGTGCTGCGCCGAGCCAGTCGCTGATCGCCGACTACGTCGTCCCCGGCCGCCGCGCCAAATCCCTGGCCGTCGTGACCGTCGGGGGCACCGTCGGCCTCGGCCTCGGCATGCTGCTCGGGGGCTGGGCCAACGAGCTCTGGGGCTGGCGGTCGGCGTTCCTGATCGCGGGCGTGCCCGGGATCGCGCTGGCGCTGCTCTTCTACTTCACCGTCGACGAGCCCCGGCGCGGCCAGTCGGAGCAGCGGGTCGACTCCGGGGAGATGAGCTCGCTGCCCCGGGTGCTCGCGACCCTCGTGCGCCTGCCCGCCTACTGTCTGCTCGTGACCGGCGGCTGCTTCGCCGGCATCGCGACCTACGGTCGGTCGATGTGGGAGCCGACCTTCCTGCGGCGCGTCTACGGCATGGATCCGGGCGAGGTCGGGACGGTCTACTTCCTGATCTACGCGGTGCCGATGGCGCTGGGCTCCCTGGCCGGAGGCTGGCTCGGCGATCGGCTGGCTCGTCGCGATCTTCGCTGGCACATGTGGCTGTCCGCGATCGCGACGGGGCTCGCGCTGCCCTTCGGCCTCGCATTCGTGCTGCTGCCGCAGTCGCTGCTGCTCGGGCCCGTCCCGCTGTCCTTCGTGATGGGCGCCGTTTCCTCGTTCCTGATGGGGATCTGGGTCCCGCAGAGCATGGCCATGTCCGTCGCGCTCTCGCCGCTCCGCATGCGCACCGTCGCGGCGGCGGTCTGGAGCTCGCTCTACTCGCTCGTGGGTCTCGGGCTCGGGCCCTACGTCGTGGGCGAGCTCAACGTGCGCTTCGAGCCGAGCAGCGGTGTCTTCGGGATCCGTTATTCGCTGGCGAGCGTCATGACCGCGCTCGCGATCGCGGCGTTCTTCCAGCTGCTGGCCGCCCGTCGGCTCCTCGTGGATCTGGCGCGGACGCGGGCGATGGAATCCGATGGTGGAACCGAGTATGGCCGGGCCTAGCGTGATGCGACCCGGCGGATGGGATGGAGCAGGGAAATGAACGGGTGGTCGAAGATCGCAGTCTCCCTTCTGGTCGGGGCGCTGGTCGGGTTCCTGCTCGGCCGCACGACGGCGGGCGACGGGGGCCCGCGGGCGGCGACGTCCGAGGCCATGGCGTCGGCGCTCCGGAGCGCCTTCGTCGAGTCGGATCCGATGGTGCGGGCCCGGGACATGAACCGGCTGATCGAGCAGATCGACGGCGAGAACCTCTCGGGAGCGATCGAAGTCTTTCGCGAGTTCGCGACGAAGGCCGAGACGCTCGGGGTTTCCGAGCTCTTCGCGCGCTGGTCGCGCATCGACGTCGAGGGGCTGGCCGAGGCGATGAAATCGTGGCCCGACGAGCGGGCGAGGTCCCAGGGGATCGGCTGGGTCGCCTATCAATACGCATTCGAGGGCGGCACGGCGAAGGCGGTCCCCTATTACGACGAGCTCGATCCAAGGCTTCGGCTCGTCACCGGCTATCGCCTCGTCGAGGGCGCCATCAACCAGGGCGACCGGGCGGGGCTCGTCGAGTGGATCGGGTCCCTCGACGAGGCGGCGGAGCGCAGTCGGCTGACCCAGAGCATCGTCTTCAAGCTGCTCCGCGAGCGCGAGGCGAAGGACGTCATCGCGTTCTTCGACGAAGTCCCGGCCGATGCGCCGAAGCAGTACAAGCGGCAGGCTTTTCTCATCGTCCTCGACAAGCTCGTCCGCCACGACGCCCCGACGGCCCTCGCCTTTCGCGAGGCCCGGTCGTCCCAGCCGTGGGCCGAGAACAGCCTGAGTCAGCTCGTGGCGGCCTGGGCCGACGTCGATCCGACGGGCGCCCTCGCCTGGATCGGGACGCAGCCGCTCGGTCCCGAGCGCGAGCTGGCCCTCGAGACGCTCGTCGATCGATGGTCCGCCCACGACATGAAGGCGGCGATCGCGTGGACCAAGGATCAGCTCCCGTCGCCGATGGTGGATCGGCTCTGTGCCCAGTTCGTGAGCGGAATGACGATCAGCGACCCCGAGCAGGCGATGGAGCTCGCGACGCGGATCGTCGATCCGACCTCGAAGCAGCAGACCCTCCGGGCCTTCGCCCGGTACTGGTTCCTGCGCCGGCCCGCCGAGACGCGGACCTGGCTCGAGCAGGGCGGACTGTCGCCGCAGGAGGCGGAGGCGATGATCTCCGAGCTCACGCAGACGCGGGCGAAGCGCCTCGGAGCGAGCTGATCGCTCGGGTCGGCCGCTGGCTCAGGCGCGGCCGTCGCGGGCGAGGCGCTTCGCGATTTCGTCGGCGCGCACGGCCGCACCGAAGCGCCGGGCCCGCTCCAACAGCGCCGTCGCCTCCGCAGGCGGCTTCTCCGCGTCCACCACGAGGGAATCGGCGAGCTCCGCCGCCGCGCGCCCGTCGCGCGGCCGGCGGCGAAGCGCCGCGCGCAATCGGCTCTCCCGCTCGGCGCCCGGCGGCGTCCGCAACGCGGCTTCGACCAGGGAATCGGCGTCTTCCGGATCGGCGTCGGCGGCCTGCAGGAACAGCTCGATCGCGCGCAGCTGCTCGCCCGAAGCCGCCGCCAGAGCGGCGAGCGCGCGCAATGCGGTGGCCCGGCGCGGGTCCTTCTCCAGGATGCGGGCAAGGATCGCCTTCGCTTCGTCGCGGGCACCGCTCGCCTCGAGGACGCTCGCCTCGAGCTCCGCGAGATCCAGCCGCTCGGGCTCGGCGCCGCGAAGGCGCCGGACGAGGGCGAGCGAATCGCGCGCGCGACCGACGGCCGTCCACGCTTCACAGCGGACCTTCAGCAGCTCGAAGTGGTCCGGCCGAGCCGGATCGAAGCGCAGACTCTCGACCAGCGCGACCGCCTCCTTCGCCTGCTTCGTCCGCAACAGCTGTCGCACGGCGAAGGCCGCCGAGCTCACATCCAGCCCCGGTTGGCGCTGGTAGTGGTAGAGGAGCGTCCGCGCCATCTCCCCGTCCCGGGCGGCCACGGCAAATCCGATCGCCTGCTCGAATCCGGGTCCGTCGTCGGGATTGGCCTGGAGATAGGCGTTCGACAGCGTCAACGCTTCGCCCGGAAGCCCGCGGCTCGCGAGCAGGCCCGCGAGCTGAAGGCCGGCGTCGGTGTAGGTCTGGTCCGCGCGGTAGGCCTCGCGATATTCCGTCTCGGCACGGTCGAAGTCGCCGAGCTGCTCGGCGGCCTGGGCCGCGAGGTAGCGCGCCATCGTTCCGTCGGGCCAGAGTCGGATGCCGCGCTCGAGGAGCTCGAGCGCCTTCGCGGCGTGGCCGCGCGCGAGCTCGAGGCGTCCGCGCGCGGTGAGCGCGTAGACCTCCTCCGGGATCTCTTCGATCGCACGCTCGGCTTCGTCGAGGCGGCCCGTCTGGATCAATAGATCGGCGCGGACGGTCTTCCAGTCCGCGGGCACGTCGTCGCCCGCCTGGGCGAAGGCGTGATCGAGGGCGTCGAGCGCCTTCTCCTGGTCGTCGACGTCGACGTAGTGATCGACGAGCGCCGTGAAGACGCCGGGCTGCGTCCCGGTCACCGCCTTCAGGAGCTTCTCGGCCTCGGCCGCCTCACCGACCCGCCTGAGTCGGATCGACAGGCTCACGCGCCGCTCGAGATTCTCGGGATCCATCTCGAGGGCCTTGCGCTGGATCTCCGTCGCCCGCTCGGGCTCACCGACCGCATCGAAGAACCCCGAGGCGCTCGCGAGGACCTGGGGATGGTCGGGATGATCGATCAGGCACTGTTCGAAGAGCGTTCGCGCCTCGTCGGTCCGCCCGCTCTCGTGGGTGAAGGTCGCCTCGATCGCGCAGTACCGGCCCGCGAGCAGCGCTCGCTGCTCGGGGTCGAGGTCGTCGAGATCCGGGATCCGGCTCCGGATTCCGGCCAGCACCTCGGCGGCCTCCTCCTGGCGATCGAGATGGAGGAAGACCCGCATGCGCGACATCTGGAGCGCGAGGTCGTCGGGGAGGAGGTCGAGGGCGTGCTCGACGGTCTCGAGGGCCTTGTCGAGCTGGCGTGCCTCGATGCAGGCCTCGACCATCAGGCGGAGGGCATCGAGATGATCCGGCTCCGCGTCGAGGAGGGTCTGGAGCGTCGCGACCGCGAGCTCTTCGCCGTGGGTCGCGATCTGGGCCTGGGCGAGCAACAGCGTCGCTTCGGCGAAGAGCGCCGGGTCGCGGCTCGCCTTCGTGAGGGACCAGACCGCGAGGCTCGGCTGACCGCTCGCGAAGAGTGCGCGGCCATAGGCGAGGTTCAGGGCCGAGTCGTCCGGAAGATCCGCGAGCGCCTCGCGCAGTCCGGAAAGCGCTTCGTCGGCCCGCCCCGCCTCGATCTTCTCGTTCGCGTCGTCGAGGGTGCGCTGGCGTTCGCTGCAGCCGAAGACCAGGGTCGAGGCGACCAGCAGGCTCGCGAGCAGGCGGCTCGACGAGCGGCGACACCGCACTCGGCTCGTCATCAGAAGCTGCCCCGGATGCCGAAGCCGACCTGCCCTGCGATGAAATTCGACTCCATCCGCGAGGTCGCCGTCTCCTGCTGGTTCGCCAGGAGTCCCGTCTGGACGACGAGCGTGTCGCGATCGCCGATCAGGAAATACACGCGTCCCTGAAGAAAGACGTCGATCTCGACCGGCCCGACCTGCAGCACGTTGCCTTCGACGGCGAGGGTCGGTCCGACGAAGCGGTGGACGTCCGAGTCCGACCGGCTCTTGAAGTCGAGCGTCGGGGGATTCTCGTTGCCCGGGGTCGGCTGCGGGCGAAACGTGAAGGCCGGCTCGAGTCGGAAGCGGGACTGGAGATATTCGAAGCCGGGCCGGATCAGGATCGTCTGGCCCGGGATCGGCAACCGGAAGCGGAGATCGACCGCGGCGTGCCACATGTCCTTGAAGGACGTGGAGATGTCCGTCCCGAACTCGGCGCCCTCGATCCGCTGGGAGCTGATGATCGTCGCCCCGGTCTCGCGCAACGGGATCGAGCCCCCTCCGCGCAGAACGAGTCGGGGCGAGCCGGGCACGAAGGCGAGCGGCGGCGACGCGACGGCGGCCTCGATCCGCGCGAACAGCGTCGAGACCGTATTGGTCCCCCGATCGCGCGCGCCGAAGGTGGTGTCGCCCGTGGCCTTGAGCTCCTGGGCGTGGATCCCGAATTCGACGTTCAGCGCGGGCGACCAATCGCCGAGCCGGGATTTCGCGACGCCCTCTTCCGCTTCGAATTCGGCTTCGGCGGCGCGCGCTCCCCCGGCGGCGAGGAGCATCAAGACGGTCGGGAGCACGGAGGCGACGCCTCGTTTCCCTCCGCGGCCTGTCTGGAAGATCGACGCCATCGGTCTCCTCTCGATCCGGAATCGGTCAGAACTTGATCGTGCCGGTGATGCCATAGGTCCGCGGCTCGGCCATCGCATAGTCGATCTGGTTGAGCACGCGGATCAGGTTGATGGCCGAGACGCGGTAGACCTCGTTCGTCACGTTCCGGACCCAGCCGGCGATCTCGACCTTGCCGTCCATCGTCGACCAGGCGAGCCGCGTGCTGACGAGCAGGCGCGAGCGATCCCCGAGTCGGGCCTGGTTGTCCGGCGTGAAGTAGACCTTGCTCCGCCAGCTGTAGTCGAGGCGCGGCGTCAACGTGCCCAGCGCGCCCAGGTCGAACGCATAGGAGAAGTCGCCCGAGAAGCTGAACTCCGGGGCGGAGACGAGCTGATTGCCGGAGAAGTTCTGGATCTCGGCGAAGGTGATCACGGTCCCCGGGTTCTGCGGGTCGGTCACGAGGCGCGTATCGACGTTCACGAAGTTCGTGTACTCCGTGTACAGGTAGGCGAGCGAGAAGCCGGAGCTGAACCCCGGGAACTCGATCCACGGCATGAGCGGTACGACGTCGGTGGTGCGGAGCATCAGCTCGAGGCCGGCCACACGGGTGTCGTTCGCGTTGATGAGGGCGTTGACGATCACCGCATCGGTGATGCTGCGGGTCTGGAAGACCTGCTGGTTCTTGTAGTTGTAGTAGAACGCGGCGAGGTCGAGATGGAAGGCCGAGTCGAAGAACTCGGTCTTCACGCCGAGCTCGAAGGAGTCGACGGTCTCGGGCTTCGCGGGCGTGATGATCTCGTTCTGGCTGCGCACGGCGGCGCCGTTGAAGTGCGGGCCCTTGAAGCCGCGCGTGTACTTGCCGTAGAAGCTCGCCTCGGTGATCGGGGAGTAGGTGAGGGTGACCTCACCAGAGCCCCGGGTCACCTCGATCTCGACCTTGTCGTCGAGGTCGTTCGACTGGATCCGCGAGTTGGTCGCGCCGTTCCAGGTACTGCTCGTGATCTGGAAGGTCTTGCGCTCGCTGTTGACGCGGCCACCGCCCTCGATCTTGAAGTCTTCGTTGAGCTCCCAGCGCAGATGGCCGAATGCGCCGAGATAGCGGGTGCGCTGGGTCTGGTCCTGGAGCGGTGAGAACCGGCTGCCGCCGAAGAAGATGTTGAGGACCTTCAGGTGCTCGTAGAGAAAGAAGCCGCCGACGGTCGCGGAGAGCCCGTCGCCGCCGTCCCAGTCGAGCTCGAGGTCCTGGGTCAGCTGATAGGCCTTGTCGGTGAAGAGCGGCTCGAGGCTGACGGTGGGGGCGGCATCCAGGTTCAGGTCGGCCTCGCGGTCGTGCCATTCGTATCCCGTGATGGACTTGAATGCGAAGTCGCCGAATTCGACGTTGGCCGTCAGGCTGGTCCCGAACAGATCGAGCTTCTCCTGCCCCGTGCGGAAGAAGCTGCCCTTGAAGGGATTGCCCTGCTCGGGGCGATGATAGGAGGCGTTGCAGACCAGCCTTCGATTGACGACCCGGATGTCCGTGCAGTTGTCGGGGTCGATGAAGTTCGTCTTGGATCGGGGATTCGTCGACGTCCCGCCCGTTCCGATCATCTGGAACTGGGGCGATTGCGCGCGACTCTGGCTGCCGTGGATGTTCCAGAGGAGCTCGACGTCCTCCGTGCCGAGGGGAGTCAGTCGAACGATCGAGCGAGCGGCCCAGTTGTCGACGTTGTTGACCCATTTTTCGGGATCGGGTCCGACGGCGATCGTCGATGCCTCGCAGCCGGTGAAGGCGCTGTTGGCACGAATCTGGGACTCCGCCTCCGCGCAGCGATTCTTCACGTAGCCGTCGCGTCGGCTCAGCTTGCCGGAGATCCGGATCGCGAGGACGTCCTGGAGGAGGGGCGCCTCGAACATGCCTTCGAAGTCGCGCTGGTTGAAGCGACCGTAGGTCCCCGACAGGGAGGCGCCGAAGTCTCCGGACGGCTTCTTCGAGAGGATCCGGATCGCACCGGCGCTCGCGTTGCGGCCGAAGAACGTGCCCTGGGGCCCGCGCAGGACGTCGACCTTCTCGGTGTCGAACATCTGGGCGAGCTGTCCGGCCGGCGAGTTCATGTAGACGTCGTCGTACAGGACCGCGACGGAGCTCGAGGCGTTCGCGCGCGCGTCGTCGAGTCCCACGCCGCGGATGAAGATGGTCGGGTTCGACGAGGCGAAGGTCGATTTGATCTCGAGATTCGGGGTGAACTCCGCGATGTCGCCGACGTCGGTGGCGCCGAGGGCCTGAAGGTCCGCGGCATCGAAGCCGGCGACCGAGATCGAGGCCTGGGTCAGCGCCTCCCGCGTGGACGACCCGGTCACGATCATCTCTTCGACGCCGGCCCACGGATCGGCGCTGCCTCGGGATTGGGACGAGGCGGCGTCCGGCAGCGCCAGCAAGCCGGCGACGAGGAGAAGGCTTCGGAGGATCCGGCCTGTCGACGCACCCGACGGGTGGATCACGTTATTCGATCGCATAACCGATTGCCCGCAGTTGTCCCATCAGCATGTCGTCCAGCTCGATCGTCTTCTTCTCGAGGGCCCAGCTCGAACGGCTCCTCGCCGCATAATCGCGTGCGCTGCGTTCGAGGCGCGCGGCCGTCTCGGGCTCGGCTTCGTACCGATTCTCGCGCTCGAGAGGATCCGCGGCGAGGTCGTAGAGCTCGTTCTTCTGTTTTCCGTCGGGATGGAAGATCAGACGGTAGGGCGGATCGGTGGCGGCGATGATCCAACGCGGCTCGATGCCGACCCGGCCCCAGGACCGATCGAGGTGTGCGAAGACGGGCTCCGTCTCCCGCGGCGCTTCGCTTCGGAGCGCGGCGAGGACGTCGGGTACGAGGCTCCGACCGTCGCGCTCCTCGGGGGCGGCTTCGCCGAGGAGGTCGAAGATCGTGGGCCAGACGTCCACGTTGCTCGAGGCGGACTCGACGACCGCGCCGGGCTCGAGATCGAACGGGAGATGGACGACGAAGGGCGTCTCGATGACCTCTCCGTACAGGTCCTTCGCGTGACCTTCGGTGTCGTGCTCGCTGAACGCCTCGCCGTGGTCGGCGACGAGCACGACGATCGTGCGATCGCGCAATCCGGCTTCGTCGAGGGCGCTCAACAGCGCCTGGATCTGTCGATCCACCCAGTGGATCGAGTTGTCGTAGATGTCGGAGTAGGTCGTCCCGAAGAGCGCCGACGTCTCGTCCGAGAGGTATTGATGGACGTCCATGTAATGCAGATAGAGAAGCCACGGACGGTGACCCTCGACCCGGATGAATTCGATCGCGGAATCGGTGATGTCCTGATCCGATCCCGCGATCCGGCTCGTCGGCGTGTTGCGTCGATGAGCCGTCTTGACCGCGCCGAAGCTCGGCTTGTGATAGACGCTGAAGCCCTGCGCGAAGCCGAAGTTCGGGGCCACCCAGCCGTTGCGCCAGATCCCGGCCGTCTGCAGGCCTCGCGCCTTCAAGATCTCGGCCGGCATGCGTGCGGCGTCGGGCAGGGCATCATCGAAACGCAGGATCCCCGTGGCGACGGGATAGGTCGAGGTCCAGAGCGACGCCATCGACGCCTTCGTCCAGGACGACTGCGACGTATGTTGCGCGAAGCGGATTCCCGTCCGGGCGAGCGCGTCGATCGTCGGACTCGTCGGGCGGGGGTAGCCGTAGGCGGAAAGGCGATCGGCCCGGAGCGTGTCGACCAGCAGGAAGAGGACGTTCAGGTCCTCGCGCTCCCGCAATCGTTCCAGCTCGTCGAGCACGTTCTCCGCGGAGACGGCGCTGGGCATCGATTGCTGCAGATGCATCATCAGCCCCGCGGCGATCAGCGCGAGCGGGAGCAGATAGAGGAGGCGACTTGCGCTGGCCATCGTTACCCATCGAGCGCAGGACCTCGCCGCACGTCGGCCTGGCGGCCGAAGCGGCGGGTCGGGGGGACCATCGTACAGGGCCGGAGACTCCGAAGGACGGGGCTGCCGGCCTCGTCTGGGTTTAGCAGAAGTCTCTGCAAGACAGAACTACTTTCCGTCCATTAGAAACGGCTCGCGTCGACCCGGACGCTGCGTCCGGCCTCCTTTCCGGGCCCTCGCCGCCGCGCGTCGGTCGGGCGGCCGTGCCTCCCAATCCGCGGAACTGAATTCTCCAGGCGAGAAAATAATTCTTGACAGCCGGTTTCGGCCGCATGTAGGGTGATCACCAAAGGTCGTCCGCCTGGCGGACCGGTCGGGAAACCCTGCGACCGGGAGCGTCGAGCACGGTCGAGTACGGGGCGGATCCCGACCTTGAAGGAGAACTCAATGGCGAGAATGAAATTCGCGACTCGGGTCATGGCCCTCGGTGCCCTGATCGCCATGGCCTTTTCGGTCGTTCCGGCCGAATCGCAGGCGTTGAACCTGGTGCGCGCGCGGCTCTTCCGCGGCGGCTCCAACTCCGGGCCGGTCCCCGGCTGGCCGGCGGCGCCCGCCTCGGTCGACGCCCGGAACTGGCCCCCGGCCTGCGGCAAGAAGCAGGCGACCGCGACGTCGATGTTCGTCTGCGCGGCGCGCTATTTCGGTCGACATCCCGGCGGCGCGATCTACGGCGCTGCCGGTCCCGCCAACACGGTCAACTCCGTCATGTTCAACGCCGACGGCTGGGACATCCAGAACACCCGGACCGTGCTCGGCAACCCCGGCTTCCCCGTCCTGATCCTCCGGAACCTCGAGGACTACGGGAACGCGAACTTCGGCCCCGGGCTCGGCGCGGGTCAAGCGGGGACGACCACGTTCAACGCGACGGGCAACGATCCCGCGGATCTCGGAACCCAGGCCTTCCAGTACGATCCGGACGGCGCCGGCGTGCGCGCCTTCAAGTATCCGCCGAATAGCGCGATGACGACGCCGCGCCCGAACCCGACTCCGCCGAACCACGGCGGCACGTTCCGCTACGTGACCGGCGCCCAGCGCTTCGGTGGCACGCTGAACCTGACCGGCGTGAATCGGGCCTTCCTGGTCCTCACGTTCAACCCGGGCGTGGCGACGACGGGCGAGTTCCCGGTCCTCCAGGGACCCGGATCGCCGATCCCGAACGAGACCGTCGGCATGGGCACCGTTCCGGGTGCGACGCTGATCCATCGCAACAAGGGCGTCGAGATCCAGAAGGTGCGCATCAACAACGGCATCACGCCGGGTGGATTCGTGGCCCTCGGTGCGACCCAGGGCAGCACGAACACCTTCGGCATGCGCGAAGAAGGTCCCTGGACGACCGGCATGGTCACCGTGACGCAGATGAGCCGGCCGGGCGTCTTCCCGACCACGACCACCCGCATGGACGTCGGTGGGCGCAACACGGTGATGGGCGTCGGCACGGTCCAGCTCGTGCAGCCGTTCATCATCCGCAGCGAAGGTCCGAACGGTCCGAACGGCCGGTCCTTCACCAACAAGCTGATCCTCGAAGTGCCGGAGCCGGGGTCGCTCCTGCTCATCACGAGCGGTGTGATCGGCTTCGCGGGCCTCGCGGCGGCGCGCCGACGACGAGGCTTCTGAGCGAACGGATCCCGCCGTCGCGGCGGATCGCTCCGGACCCGTGCATGGGCCCGGAGCGTGAACCGGGACGCGCGGATGCGAGACAGGATCGGGGGAGCGGATTGCCCGAGGGCGAACCGCTCCCCCTTTCTGCTTCACGGGCCGAGCGCTTCCGGATCGTCCATCATGGGATTCGACGGTGCGAGTCGGTCGACCGGACTCGCTCCGGTATCCGGCGAAATCGATTGGTTCGAGTGGAGGCGAGCGGGTGGCAGGGGATCAGGGCAGGGCCGAGCCCGGGACCGGACGACCCGATCGGCGTTTCCCGCGGCCGGGCGATGGAATCGTCTGGCTCCCCGATCTGGCGGCCCTGGTGGCGGGCGGTGTCGGTGCGGCCGGGCTCGGTGGTGGGTCGCGATGGCTGTGTGCCGCGGCGTGTGGGATCGCGCTCGCGAGCCTGGGTCATCGTTTGCGTCGACGGGATCCCGCGCAGCGCGCGCGCCCGCTTCGCAGCGCGGCCGCGTCGCTTCCCGCCCTGCTCCTGCTCTCGGGCATCGTCTACGCGCTGCAGGTCTCGAGCTCCGGACGCTTCGACGGCGATCCCGCGGCCCCTTCCATCCGTCTGGACACGGCGCCGCCCGAGGCGCGCGACTGTCTCGCGTCGACCGCGGCTCAGGCCTACCTCGACGCGCTCCATCGGCATCTCGACGAGACCTGGGCCGCCGGAGACGCCTCCGGCGAGGGCGGCTTCGTCGTGCTCGGCTTCATCCTCGGCGCCGGGGGGGACGTCCGCTTCTCGCGCGTGATCGACCAGTCCTCCGAGACCGATCGCGCGCTCGGGACCGAGGCGCTCGCTCGGGCGGCGCCGTTCGGTCCCCTCCGCGGCGAGCTCGCGTGTCTCGCGCAGATCGAGCTGCGTGCCACCCTCGATCGGACGAGCCTTCGTTAGGTCCGGACCGGATCGCCCACCTCGGGTCGGCGTCGTCTCATCGGCTCACGGGGATCGCGACCGCGATCGCGAAGACGATGCCCGTATAGAGCACCGCGGCGAAGGTGTAGGGCATGATCTTGCGCAGCGGGATCTGCGCGACCAGCACGATCGGGGTCAGCGTCAGCGGATGGATCAGGTTCGTCCACTGATCGCCCAGCACGACCGACATGGTCGTTCGCGGCAGATCGGCGCCGATCTCGAGGGCGGCGGCGATCAGGATCGGCCCCTGCAGCGCCCACTGCCCCCCGCCCGACGGCACGAAGAGGTTCAGCAGCCCCCCGCTCAGGAAGCCGAAGAGCGGAAGCGTGTCGGCGTCGGCGAAGCGGATGAACTGCTCGACGATCATCCGCGCGAGTCCCGTCTCCGCCATCAGCCCGGCGATCCCCGCGTAGAACGGATACTGGAGCAACAGGGGCACCGCGACGCGGCCGCCCTCGACGATGATGCGCATGTACCGGATCGGCGAGCCCGCGAGCGCGATCCCCGCCAACAGGAAGCCGAGATTGAAGACGTCGAGCGAGAGCCCGCGCTCGCGCACGAAGAAGTGCTGGAAGAGATAGACGGCGCCGAGCAGGACGATCGCTGCGCCGAGCAGACGCGAGTCCTCGACGCGCTCGGCCGGCGTTCCGACCGCCGTCGTGTCGACCGCGGGGCGCGCGTCCTCGGCCTCGAGGGTCGCGCCGTCGCGCGTCCGCTCTTCGCGCCCGCCGATCGGGTCGGGCATCGGCTCGACGGCCGCGGGATCGCGCGGATGCAGCCGGCTCATCACGAACGGCAGCGTCAGGAGGACCGCCAGGACGAGCCCCACGTTCCAGGCGCTGAAGATCGTCTGCGACATCTCGAGCAGGCCCATCTGCGCCTCGAGGAAATGACCCGGTGAGGCGACCGAGAGGCCGATCGACGACGAGAGCCCCTGATGCCAGATCACGAAGCCCGAGAACGACGACGCGGTCAAGAGCGGGTAGTGGACCGGGATGTCGTGCCGCCGGCAATGCTCGCCGATCGCCCGCGAGGCGATGCCGGAGGCGATCAGGGCGAGGCCCCAGGAGACGAGTGAGCAGACGCCGGTGATCCAGCAGGCGACGACGTAGCCCCCTGTCGGGCTCCGGACGATGCCGGCGCAGCGGACGAGCAGCGCGCGCATCGCGGGGGTGTTCGCGAGGGCGAAGCCCAGAAGCAGCGTCAGGGTGATCTGGTTCGTGAAGGCGAGCAGGTGCCAGACGCTGTCGCCCCAGGCGAGCACGGCGTCGAGGGGCGGCTCGCCGGCGACGGTCACGGCCAGGAAGAAGGTCAGCAGCGTCAGCAGGATCGCGACGACGAAGGAGTCCGGGATCCAGCGAACGAAGAAGCGCACGAAGCCGTCGAGCAGGCGATCCACCTTCCACTCCCCGATCGAGCGCCCGCTCGAGCGGACGAAGACGGATCCTACCGCGCGGAGGCTGCGACCGTGAGGTCGGCGGCGACAAGGTTCGTGATTCGCGCGGGCTGGCAGGACTCGGGCTGCTAATCAATGGAGGTCCGCCCACCGCCCGCCGGCGATCGTCCGCCGTGCGCAGCGCGAGGAGATCCTTCGATGTCCGTCCGGCGCGTCCTGCTCGCAGGCGTCCTGTTCGCCCTCTCCCTCGCCTACTTCTTCCTCTTCGTGAGGGACCCGCTGCCCGCGCGCTCGACGCTCGAGATCGACTGGGATCGGGTGCGCGCGCTCGCGGGTCCCGTCGAAGCGGGGCCGCGGGAGGTCCGCAGCGAGGTCGTCGCGCGCGGGCGCTTCTTCGGCTGGATGGTCTGCGCCGGCTGCGGCTGGAGCGGCGTACCGATGGAGTTCCGGACCTATCAGCTCGCCTACGCCGACGGCTCGAGCGTCGTCGTCGACGCGGTCCACGGCGCCGAGCGCCATGCGTCGATGCCGATGATGGCCGACTACGATCCCGAGGCCTTCGCGAACCAGACCACCGCCCTGCGCCGCGCGGACCGCATCCTGCTGACCCACGAACATTGGGACCACGCGAACGGGCTGCTCGCGGTGATCGACGACGCGTCCGTCCGTCCGCATCTGTTGATCCCCACGGCCCAGCGCCATTCTGCGGCGATGCGCGAGGCAGGGCTCTCGGAGGAGCGCTTCGTCGGGCTCCCCGAAGCGCCGGACGTCGCGCTGCGTCCCGTCGCGCCGGGCGTGGTCGCGATCGCGATGCCCGGGCACACCCCGGGCAGCCAGGTCGTCTACGTGCGGCGCGCGGACGGCGCCGAATATCTCTTTCTCGGCGACATCACCTGGAACGCCCGCAACCTGCGCGAGCGCCGGGGCAAGAGCCTGCTCATCGGCCTCGTCGCGGGCGAGGACCGCGTGCGGATCGCCGAGCAGATCGCCTACTTCTCCGATCTCGCGACGGCCGGACCCGGAACGGGCGAACCCGACTCGGGCGTTTCGTTCGCCTTCGTCGTCGCCCACGATCCCGAGCAGAACGCGGCGCTCGTCGAGCAGGGCCTGCTCGAGCCTGGACTCGTGCTGAGCGGCGCCTACTCGGTCGTGCCGGACTGGCCCGCCCTCGAGCCCGGCGTCGCGATCGGCGAGACGAGCGGTGTCGGCGTCGACTCCCACGGCCACGTCTTCCTCTTCCACCGCGGCCCGGGCCCATCCATCCTCGGCCTCGACCCGAGCGACGGCCGCATCGTCGTGCGCTTCGGCGAGGGCGTCTTCGAGAACCCCCACGGCCTCGCGATCGGCCCGAACGACGAGATCTGGGTCACCGACACGCTGCGGCATCAGGTCCTCCGCTTCAGCCACGACGGTGAGCTGCTCACGACCATCGGGGAGCGGGGCGTGCCCGGCGACGACCTCGCCCACTTCGATCAGCCGACCGACCTCGCCTTCGCGAGCACGGGCGAGATCTTCGTCAGCGACGGCTACGGCAACAGCCGCGTCGTGCACCTCTCGAAGGAGGGCAAGCCGGTCGCGAGCTGGGGACGCAAGGGCCGCGGGCCCGGCGAATTCGATCTGCCCCACGGCATCGCCCTCGACGCCCGCGACCGGATCTACGTCGCCGATCGCGGCAACGAGCGCGTCCAGGTCTTCGACCGGGACGGACGTTTCCTCACGGCCTGGGGGCCCGAACGCTTCGGACGCGGAACGCGCGCCTGGGGCGTCGAAGTCGCGGGCGATCGACTCTTCGTGATCGATGGCGGCCACATGAATCCCGAGATCGCGGGCTTCGCGCGGCTCACGCGGATGGATCTCGACGGCCGGGTCGAGGCGCAGTGGAGTCGGTACGGCGCCGCGCCGGGTGAGCTCGCCTGGGGCCATGATCTCGCCGTCGGCCCCGACGGCTCGGTCTACACCGCCGAGGTGCGCATCAACGACCGCATCCAGAAATTCGTGCCGGGGGCAGCAGGCGTGCCTTGAGCCGCTCACGGCAAGGCGAGCGCGACGAGCTCGCCCGGATGATCGGGCGCGCCGACGGCGACGACGATGAACTGCTTGCCGTCGATCGCGTAGCTGATCGGGAGGCCGGTCTGGTTCGCCGGAAGCGCGAGCTCGGCCAGGATCTCGCCGGTCGTCTTGTCGTGGGCGCGGAGCATCGGGCCCCCGCCGCCGGGCAGGCCGTACATCCCGCCGCCCTCCCCCGCGAATAACAGGGTCTTCGTCACGAGCAGACCCGCCCGATCCGGGCGGCCGGTGCGCGGCAGCTCGACGCCGGCGAGGGCCGGATGGGCGCGGACGCTCGGGTGGACGTCGCCGTTCGCGATCGTGAAGAGGAGCGCGCCGCGATCGAGGTCGATCGCCGTGATGCGTCCCCACGGCGGCTTCACGAGCGGGAGCGATCCGCCGGGCAGCTCGTCGGGCAGCGGGTAGCCGAGCAGGACGTAGGGCAGCGGCGAGAGCGCGGGATCGGATCCGAGCCGCAGCACGCTCGGCGAGGTCGACGAGCCGACGTAGAGGGTCCCGGTCTCCGGATCGACGGCACCGCCCGGCCAGTTGGCGCCGCCGACGGTGCCCGGCAGGATCAACGTGCCCTTCGTTCCATTCGGCTCGGGCCGCGAGCCCGGCGTGAAGAGCGGGCCCGAGCGGTAGCGGCGGAAGATCGCCCGGGCCTCGTCGCGGAGCGCGGGCGTGAAGTCGATCAAGTCGGCTTCAGAGAGGCCCTGGCGCTCGAAGGGCGGAGGCTTCGTCGGAAAGGGCTGGGTCGGCGAGAGCCGTTCGCCGGGGACGTCGCTCGCGGGGACCGGTCGCTCCTCGATCGGCCAGAGCGGCTCACCCGTCCGGCGATCGAAGACGAAGGTGAAGCCCTGCTTCGTGAGCTGCGCGACGGCGGGGACGAGCACGCCGTCATGGAGCACGTCGACGAGGATGGGGGCGGCCGGGAGATCGTAGTCCCAGACGTCGTGGTGGACGGTCTGGAACGACCAGACGCGCCGGCCCGTTCGCGCGTCGAGACAGACGAGGCTCTGGGAGAAGTGGTTGTCGCCCGGGCGATGGCCGCCCCAGAAATCCCCGGTCGCTGCCTCGACGGGCAGGTAGACGAGACCTCGCTCGAGGTCCGCGGACATCGTCGTCCAGACGGCCGTGTTGCCCATCGTCTTCCACGCGTCGGCGGGCCAGGTCTCGTGACCGGGCTCGCCCGGATGGGGCAGCGTATGGAAGATCCAGCGCTGGGCGCCGGTCCGGACGTCGTAGCCGCGGACGTGGCCCGGCGGCATGGCGAGGGCCGGCGGGCGGCTGCCGTCGGCGAGCGCCGAGCCGACGACGACGACGTCGCCGACGACGATCGGCGGCGAGGTCGATCCGATGGGCGCGGTCTCGGGGTCGAGCTCGCGGTCGAGCCCGCGCTTCAGATCGACGCGACCGCTCTCGCCGAAGGACTCGATCGGGCGCCCTTCGCGGGCGTCGAGGGCGACGAGGCGGAAGCCCGGGGTGATGACGAAGATCCGCTCCTCGCGGCCGTCGGACCAGTAGGCGACGCCGCGCCCCGAGTTCGAGCGCGGCGCCGCGGCGGCGCGGGCGCCCTCGTCTTCGCGGTGGACCCAGAGCGTTTCTCCGCTCGCCGCGTCGATCGCGACCACCGCCCGCCGCGAGCCCGCCGTCGCGTAGAGGGTCCGACCGACCATGAGCGGCGTGGTCCGATAGTTCGTCTCCGGGCTCGGGCCGAAATTGTCGGCCCTCCAGCGCCACGCGATCGCGAGCTTCGCGACGTTGTCGCGATCGATCTGGTCGAGCGGCGAATAACGCTGGCTCCCCGCGTCGCCGCCCACGAAGCGCCACTCGACGTCGTGCGTGCGTTCGCTCGCGCTCGCCTCGCGGATCTCCTCCCCGGCCGTTCCCGGCGTCGCGAGCAGCAGCGCCGCCAGCGCGTGGGCGCTCGCAGGGGACAGCGACTCGGGCCGCCCCGGCGGCATCGAGAGACGGATCCGCTCGGCGAGGGCGGCCTCGCCCGAAGCCGACCATCGGGCGCGAAACGCGTCGCCGACGAGAGGGGCCCCGCCTTCGCTCCCGCGTCGATCGGCGCCGTGACAGGCGCTGCAGCGCGCGGCGTAGAGCGCCGTCGCCGAGGACGCGGCGGCGGGCGCCGAGTGCGGGGTCGCGGTCGCCGTCTCGGTCGAGGTCGCAGGCGAAGCGGCCGCGGACGCCGCGAAGGGGGTCGCACGTTCGTTTGCCGTCGGGGTCGAGCAGGCGAAGGCGAGCAGCCCGAAGGCGGATGCCGCGACGACGAGCGTCGAGATGTCCCGACGCGCGCCGAGTCCGGAGCCCATGTGCCCTCCGCCTTTCGTCCTCGCGGCGCCGGATCGTCCGAGATCGGGTGGCTCGGCGATCGGGCGAGCGCCACGCTCCGCCCTTCGATCGATCGATGCGCGAGGATAGGCGTGCCGGATCGGTGCGGACAGGGACGGGGCGGAACGAAGATCCGACTAACCCGCGGCGGCCTTGAGCTTGACCTTGCCGTCCTGGACCACGACGGTGAAGGAGACCTTCTCGCAGCCGAGCTTCTTCTTGAGCTCGGCCTCCTGCTTGGCGAGCACGGCGGCGAGCTTCGCGCGGGAGAGGCCGCTCGTGTCCTGTCCCGCGGACTGCATGGCGGCGCGATAGCTCTCGAACAGGTCGGTACCGACCGGGCGGGCCGCGTCGCCCGCCTTCGCCGGGCCCGCGAGCTTGCCGTGGGCGGCGAGCTCGCTCTCGCCGGGGGCGAGGCCGCGCTCGCGATCGTGGAGGTTGGCCTTGAAGACGTGGCGCTTGTAGGTGCCGGCTTCGATCTGGCGCAGGACGCCGTCCCACTGGCGCTTGAAGGCCTGGTAGCGCCCGTTCAGGCTGTTGAACTTGAAGCGGATCGCCGAGTTCGTGATCCGGGTATTCGACCACTTGATCACGCTCTTCTGGATTTCGCTGCGCAGCTGGGCGGGCTCCGTCGGGCGGGTGCCGATGAAGTACTTCTCGTAGTCGAGCTTCAGCTGGTTCAGCTTGATCTCGAGCAGCTTCAGCTCTTCGTCCTGGGTGAGGACTTCCATCGACATGAAGGTCCGGATCGGTTCCACCCCGGAGCGACTTGACGGGTTTTAGGCCCACGGGACCCTTGCCGATCGCGTGCGGCGCCGCTGCCGGCTCGTGCCGCTCGAGCAGAATCGCTGTCGAATCGGGCCCGGATCGAACGACAACCTGGCAGACCCTTCGAGTGCGATAGGGTGCCGCAATCGGTCGGCAGATGAACGGAGAGGAGATCCCGATGAAGAAAGGCGTTCGCGTCCTGGTCGGCACCAAGAAGGGAGCTTTCGTCCTGCGCTCCGACGAGGGCCGTGCGAAGTGGGAGGTCTCCGGCCCCTTCTTCGGCGGCTGGGAGATCTATCACGCGAAGGGCTCGCCCGCGGATCCCGATCGGATCTATGCCTCCCAGAGCACCGGCTGGTTCGGGCAGCTGATCCAGCGCTCCGACGACGGCGGCCGGAGCTTTTCGCCCGTCGGCAACGAGTTCCCCTACGACGGCGTCGCCGGGACCCATCAGTGGTACGACGGGACGCCCCATCCCTGGGAGTTCGCCCGCGTCTGGCATCTCGAGCCCGCGCAGAGCGACCCGAACACGGTGTATGCGGGCGTCGAGGACGCTGCGCTGTTCAAGTCGACCGACGGCGGGACCTCCTGGCAGGAGCTCTCGGGCCTGCGGCTGCACGGCTCGGGTCCCTTCTGGCAGCCCGGTGCCGGCGGGCTCTGCCTGCATACGATCCTGCTCCATCCGACGAAGCCGGACCGCATCACCGTCGCGATCTCCTCCGCCGGCAGCTTCCGCACCGACGACGGCGGCCGCTCCTGGCGCCCCATCAATCGCGGCCTGCGCTCCGAACAGATCCCCGACCCGACCGCCGAGGTCGGCCACTGCGTCCACCACATCGCGATGCACCCGAAGCATCCCGACGTGCTCTTCATGCAGAAGCACTGGGACGTGATGCGCAGCGACGACGGCGGGGACTCGTGGCGGGAGATCTCGGGCAACCTGCCCAGCGACTTCGGCTTCGTGATCGACGTCCATGCCCACGAGCCGGAGACGCTCTACGTCGTCCCGATCAAGAGCGACTCCGAGCATTTTCCGCCGGATGGCCGGCTCCGCGTCTACCGCAGCCGAAGCGGCGGAAACGACTGGGAGCCGCTCACGAAGGGGCTGCCGCAGGAGCATTGCTACGTGAACGTGATGCGCGACGCGATGGCGGTCGATCGGCTCGACGAGTGCGGCGTCTACTTCGGGACGACGGGGGGTCAGGTCTACGTGTCGCGGAACGGCGGGGACTCCTGGACGGCCATCGTGCAGAGTCTGCCCGCGGTCCTCTCCGTCGAAGTGCAGACGCTCGACTGATGGAGGGAGTAGAGGCCGGATCCGTCGCGCGCGTGCGACTCACGCTGCCGCATCACCTTCGCAATCTCGCCGGCGTCGCCGGCGAGCTCGTGCTCGAGGTCGAGCGGAGCGGAGAAGGCGAGGTCAGCCTCGTGGCGGTGCTGGACGCTCTCGAGGCGCACTTCCCCGTGCTGCGCGGGACGATTCGCGATCAGACGAGTGGAACGCGTCGTCCCTTCGTTCGCTTCTTCGCGTGCCAGCGCGATCTCTCCCACGAGCCGATGACGGCTCCGCTCCCGCGCGAGGTCGTAGACGGCAGCGAGGTCCTGATCGTGCTCGGCGCGATGGCGGGAGGTTAGGCGCCCCGGCGTCTAGCCGTTGCCGACCTCGCCGTTCGGGATCAGCGGCGCCCAGAAGGCGCGCGCGGCCTCGTGCGGGTCCTTGACGACGCCCCGCGTGCCGCCGAGGGTCATCGTGTAGCGGCGGTGGGTCTCGTAGGCGGGCCAGTCGGGGAGACCGCTGGCGGCGGGGACGCCGGTGCGCGCGAAGGCGACCCAGGCATCCTGCATCACGTCGGCGAGTCGCGCGGCCGCGCGATTCGCGACCAGCCCGACGCGCAGGAGGCCTGAGCGGGTCGCGCCGAAGACGAAGGGCAGATCGAGGCCGTGGCAGGCACCGAGCCCGCCGCCGACGAGCGGCAGCGTCCACTCGAAGAGATAGGCGTGGGTCATGGGCTGGTGAACCGATTGGGCATCGGCCAGGCGCGTCGCGGGGAAGTGGAAGATTCGGTCGCCCTGGAGCGCGATCCATCGCTCGCTCGCGCCGGGGTCGCGGGTGCCGGTGGGGGGGCCGTAGGTGTTCAGGATGCGCTCGGCGAGGGCCGCGTCCTCCTGCTGGCCGCGGTGTGCGATGCGACGGACGCGGCTCGCGAGCTGGGCGTCGTTCACGTGATCGCGGTCGAAGAAGGTGAACAGCCGGTATTCGTCGCGGTTGGTCCCGATCAGGATCGGAACGTCCCGGGCGTCCCCGCGATCGATCGCCGCGAGCGGATTCTCGGGGATCAGGTCGCCGTCGATGCAGGGCTGCCAGGCCATCATGCCGTTCTCGAGCCCGATGCCGACGGTGGCCCGTGCCTGGGCCTCCATCAGTCGGGTGACCGGGATCTCCGCGAGCGCCTCGGGCGAAGGGGCATCGATGCCGAGCAGCTCGAAGAACTGCGCTGCGATCTGGGCCGCCTTCTCCGGGGTCGAGACGTTGTGGGCGGCGCCGCTCTGGAGGATCGCCTTGTGGAAGAGCCCGCGTGCCGAAGGGACACCGAGCAGTGTTCCGATGCTCATCGCCCCGGCCGATTCGCCGAAGACCGTCACGTTCTCCGGATCTCCGCCGAACGCCTCGACGTTGTCGCGCACCCAGGCGAGGGCGAGGATCTGATCGCGCAGGCCGAGATTCGCCGGCGGGACGTCGGAGCCGACGCAGGCGTCCTTCCAGGACAGGAAGCCGAGGGCGCCGAGGCGGTAGTTCAGGGTCACGACGACGACGTCGCCGCGGGTCGCGAGCTGCTCGCCCGAGTAGAGCGAGGTCGAGCCGGAGCCGAGGATGAAGGCGCCGCCGTGCAGCCAGACCATGACGGGGCGTCGCGCGCCGTCGCATTTCGGTGTCCAGACGTTGAGGTAGAGGCAGTCCTGGCTCTGGCGGCTCCCCGCCGCGCCGATCAAGCCGCGGATGATCCGATTGACCGGGCCGATCTGGGGCGCCGACGGCGCGTAGTCGCGGGCGTCGCGCACGCCGGTCCAGGGCTCGGGGGGCTCGGGCGCCCGGAAGCGGAGCGGGCCGATCGGCGGCTTCGCGAAGGGGACGCCCCGGAATCGGACGCCCCCGCCGAAGGACTCGCCTTCGAGCTGGCCTGATCTCGTCGAAACGGTGCTGCTCAATCCGACCCGACTCCGGCGAGCGTCGCCTCGCCGACCTGAAATTCGCGACGCGCCGACTCTAACGGCGGCGCCCCGTCGGAGCAAAGGTGGGTCGAGGCGCTCTCAGCTCGAGCCGTCCGCCGGCCTGCCGCCCTGGACGATGCAGTCGTCCTTCGACATGAAGCGGACGCCGTCGCTGAGGCGGCAATTCACGATGCCCGCGGGCTTCTCGCCCGGCGTCATCGTCTTCGCCTCCTTCCACCACTGCTTCGAACGTTCGTTGACTGCGCTCTTCGCGGCGGCGAGCCGCTCGGCGGGCGTCATCGTCTTCGCGCTCGCCGCGGGCTTCGCGTCCTTCTTGTTCGTGGTCGGCATCTTCGCGGCGGCGGTGTCGAGCTCGTCCATCACCATGCAGCCGGTCGTCGCCGACAGGGCGAAGGCGAGGCCGAGCGCGAGGAGGAGGGTCGCGCCGAATCGGCCGGCGCGGCGGACCGCGCCATGCAGCCGCGCCGCCGGCGCCGAGGACGGCTGCGAGGCGGGTCGGCCGGAGGCTGCGCGATCCGAAGGCGGCTTCAGCATGGCCCGCTTATCGCCGGAAGAGGCGAGGGGCTTGACCGGGTCGGTAGGCGCGCGTGCGCCTCGTCATCACGCGCCGGCAGCCGAGGCGCAGCGCCGCCGCATCAGCCGCGCTCGAGACCCCCGCGGTCGGCGACACGCCAGAGATACCAGCTCGCCACCGTCCGGTAGGGAGCCCATCGCGCGCCGTGGGCCGCGAGCGCCCGGGGCTTCGGGAGCTCGGGCAGACCGAACGCCAGGGCGAAGCCCTTGCGGACGCCGTAGTCGTCGACCGGCAGCACGTCGGGCCGCCCGAGTCGGAAGATCAGGAACATCTCCGCCGTCCAGCGTCCGATCCCGCGCACCGCCGACAATCGTTCGACGAGGTCCTCGTCCTCGAGCCGGCGCGCCCGGGCCAGCGTCGGGATCTCGCCCGCGAGGCTCTTCTCGGCGAGGTCTCGCAGCGCCCGGGCCTTCGCGCCGGAGAGCCCCGCGCCGCGCAGCTCGACATCGCTCGCGGCGAGGATCTGCTCGGGGCGTGGCCCGCTGCGTCCGCCGGGAAAGAGCGCGCAGACGCGCCCGTAGATCGTGGCCGCGGCCTTCCCGGAGAGCTGCTGCGAGACGATCGCTTCGGCGAGCGCGGCGTAGACGCTCTTCGTCTCTCGCAGCTCGCGGCCGAGGGTGAAGTCGCCGATCACGTCGATCGCGCGCGCGAGCTTCGGATCGGCGCGGCGCAGGTGGGTCAGCGCCGGGGCCGCTCCACCGGAGAGCGGAGAGGCGGTCGGGGACGCCCGATCGGATTTCGCCCTCGCCCTCGCCCCCGCCTTCGCCCGACGTGCCGTCACGCCTACAGCCCCCGGAAGCTCGGATTCCAGAGGCGTTTCAGCCAGGCCGGCGACCACCAGTTGAGATTGCCGAGCAGCTTCATCGTCGACGGCACGAGCACGCAGCGCACGATCGTCGCGTCGAGGAAGATCGCGACGACGAGGCCGACCCCGATCTCCTTCACGAAGATGAACTCGCCGAAGGCGAAGGCGCCGACGACGGCGATCAGGAGCAGCGCGGCGCGGGTGATGATGCTGCTCGTGTGCTCGAGGCCGATGGCGACGCTCGAGGTGTTGTCGCCGCTCTGGTCGAACTCCTCCTTGATGCGGGAGAGCATGAAGATCTCGTAGTCCATCGACAGGCCGAAGACGACCGCCAGCAGGACGACCGGGACCGTCACCTCGATCCCGCTCTGGGTCTCGAATTGCAGCAGGCCCCGCAGATGTCCGTCCTGGAAGATCCAGACCAGGGCACCGAAGCTCGCGGCGACGGAGACGACGTTCATCGCGATCGCCTTGAACGGGATCACGACCGAGCCGAAGGCCAGGAACAGGATCACGATGTTGGTCACGACGATGATCCAGAAGACGGTCGGCAGATAGTCGGAGAGCGCCCGGCGTCCGTCGTAGTTCTCGGCCGTCGGGCCCCCGACCCGCACGACGAGATCCGGCGCCGGGACCGCGCGGATGCGACCGACGAGCTCGCCGGCCTCGTTCGAGCGCCAGGCGGCTTCCGCGTAGACGTAGATCAGGGCGAGCTCGCCGCGCAGGGTGTCCTTCAGGAAGTCCTGCTCCTCGCTCGACAAGCTCGAGGGATCGGCGAGCAGGCGCGGCACGTCCTCGGGATGCGAGAGCGCCCCGCTCGCGAAGGGACTCTCGACGCGGTCGACGCCGGGCAGCGCCTTCAGTGCCTGGACGTATCCGATCAGCTTCTCGGCCTCGCCGGGGGCCAGGAAATCGCTCTTCGAGCGGGCGGCGACCAGGATCGGCGTGAGCGGCTGATTGCCGAAACCGCCCGCCTTCGACTCGAGGATCTCGTCGACGACGCGGACCTCGGCGCCGGGGGTGAAGATCTTCGAGTCGGGCATCGCGCTCTTCATGCGCAGCGCAGGGGAGCCGAGGGCGAGCAGGAAGAGCGTCGTCACGACGGTCAGGCTCACCGGCCAACGCATCACCCACTGGGCGAAGACCCGCAGCTGGCGCGCCATCGGCGTCGTCGCGTGGGATTGCTTGCCGACGAGGCGGTGACCGAAATGGGCCAGGAGCGCCGGCAGCAGCACGAGGGCGCCCAGCATCGCGAAGCCGACGACCATGATGCCCGAGACCGCGATGGACTTGAGGACCATGATCGGGAACACGATCAGCCCGGCGAGCGAGGCCGCGACGGTCAGACCGGAGACGAGGATCGCGTGTCCCGCGGTCTTCATCGTGCGCGCGAGGGCGGCGTCGATGTCGAGGCCGCTCGCGATCTCCTCGCGGAAGCGCGTCACGACGAGCAGCGAGTAGTCGACCGCGAGTCCGATGCCGATGATGCTCGCGACGTTGAGCGCGAAAACCGACACGTCCATCAGATGGGTCAGGACGCGCAGGCCGGCGAGGGTCGTCGGGATCGCGAAGCCGGCGATGGCGACGGGCAGCAGCGTCGCCGTGACGCCGCGGAAGAAGTAGAAGAGCAGGAGCACGATGATCGGCGCGGCGATCAGCTCGCCGCGGGCGAGGTCCCGGAAGGCCGTCTCCTGGGCGAAGGCCTCCGCCGGCAGGGCGCCGCCGAGCTTCACCTCCAGGCTCGAGCCCGCGAGCGTCTCGCGCAGCTTCGGCAGGGCACGGCTCTTGTCGCTGTCGTCGCCCTTCAGTGCGATGAAGACGACCGTCTGCGATTCGTCCTCCGAGACCATCGAGACGAGGCCCGAATCGAAATACGACGTCACCGACTCGACCGTCTCGTCCTCGGCCAGCGCCTCGAGGACCGGCTCGATCTCGTCGTAGAAATCCGTGTCGAGGGCGGAGAGCTCCTCCGAGGGGTCGGAGGAGAAGATCGCGACGACGTCGGGGGAGGAGACGCCGAGACCTTCGTGGAGCCATTTCTTGGCGTCGGCGGAGTCGCTCTCGAGCGCGATGATCCCGCCGGCCTTGAGCAGCGGCTTGACCCCGGCGCCGTAGAGCGCGGAGACGAGGGTCAGCAGGACGAAGAAGCCGATCAGGAAGCTCGCTCGACCGGTCGGGCGGGGGCGATCGGGCGTCGGGTGGGCCGGGCTCGCGGACATCGTGGCTTGGCTCCTGTTCGGCCTTGGCGCGTTCGGAGCAGACGATTAGCCCGAGCCCGGGACTTTCGAGCCAGATTTTTTCAAAGATCGTCGAGTCGCAGCGGCTCGGTCGACGAATTCCAGGCTGCGCGGAAGGGACGCTCGACGAGCGCCGCGTCCGCGCGGCGCCCCTGGGCGAGCAGGCTCTGCCAGAGCCCGAAGAGGAGCCGACCGTCCCGGGGCTTCACGTCGAGCGCGCGTCGGAACAGGGCCTCCGCCTCTCGGCTTCGATCCGCTCGCAGGAGCGCTGCGGCTTCGCGCCCCGCGATGGGCTCGTACCACGGCGGTGGCTCGTCGTATTGGAGCAGGGCCTGGCGTTCGGCCGCGACGCGCCAGAGCCCCGGGACCTTTTCGTTCTCACCGCGCGCCGTGGCGAGCTCGGTCTCGAGGACCGCGGCGGCGACCGCGAGGAAGTCGGTGGCGGCGTTGTTGATCAGGAATCGGGCGTCCTTCGGCAGGGCTCCGACGGCCGCAGCGAAGCGATCCCGCTCCGCCACCGCCCGGTCGAGCTCGCCCCGGGCCGCATGGGCGACGCCGCGCGCATAATGGTGGAAGGCGACGGCGAGCTTCCAGTCGGGATCGGGCGCCGGCTCCGCGAGGATCGCCTCGTGCTTCCGGAAGGCGAGCATCACCGAGAGCGGATACGTGACGAAGCCCTCGAGCATCTGCATCTCCGAGACGCCCCGCTCGACGTTCCGCACCATCCCGCGCGCGGCCTCGAGCGCCTCGTCGTAGCGTCCCTGCTGCATCCGGGCGTAGGCGATGAAGTGGATGTTGTGTGTCCAGTACATCAGCGGATACATGCCCGTCGCGCCGGTGCGCTCGACGAAGCGGCGATCGGCCTCGGCGGCGGCGACGTTCGTCTCTGCGGCGACGTCGTAGTCGCCGGTCTGGAGGAAGATGTGGCCGGGCATGTGGACGAGATGACCGGCGCCGGGGGCCAGGGTCGTCAGGCGTTCGGCCGACGGGATCGCGCGCTCGAGGTTCTTCGAGGCCTCGACCGTGTGGATGTAGAAGTGATTCGCGCCGAGGTGTCTCGGGTCGCGCCGCAGGACGTCCTCGAGCACGGCGACGAGCTCGAGCGTGCCCGGTGCCGGCTCGCCCGCGGCCGTCCAGAGCTGCCAGGGCCGGAGCATCATCAGGCTCTCGGCGAACAGGGTCGCTGCGTCGAGATCGTCGGGGTAGCGCTGCACGAGCTCGCGCATCGCCGCGCTGTAGTCGTGGTGGAAGGCGAGCCAGTCGGAAGCGGGATCGGGCGACGCATAACGCTTCGAAATCGCCTGGACGTAGGCCTGCTCCCGCTCGCTCGCTCGGGGTGCTCGGGCGAGCGCGGTCTCCACGGCTTCGTGGGTCGCCTCCGCCCGCGCCGCGTCGACACCGGTGTCGTTGTAGTTGGGGCCGATCGCGAGGGCGAGGCCCCACCACGGCATCGCGGCGTCGGGATCGAGCTCGGCCGCGCGGCGGAACGAGCGCGCCGCCTCGTCGTGGTTGAAGCCGTAGAGCAGCGCGAGCCCCTGGTCGAAGTAGGCCTGGGCGAGCTCGTCGTCGGTCGTGATCGGGAGGTGGACGTCGCCGACGCCGGGCAGCAGCTCGACGCCGCGCGGTGCGCCCGGGGCGTGACCCGAGCCGTGACCCGAGCTCGCGCGGGCGGCGGGATCGGCGGCGACGGTCTCGCCACCCGGAGAGCGGCACGCGGCGAGCGCCCATCCCATCAACAGGACCAGGCCGAGGGCCAGAATCGGAGTCGGGGCCAGTTCGATGGGCGGTGACGGACGCGGGGAACGAGGGGGGAGCGCATGGGGGCCGACGAGAGCAACCAACACCAGAGGGCGTCGCTTCATGGGATCCTCCGTTCGGGCGCCGGATGAATCACCCGTACCGTTCGCACACCTCGTCCGTTTTCGCTCGTCCTCGCCTGGCCTCAACCGCGCACGGCGCGCAGGACCGCATCGAGACCGACGGATCGAGGCGAAGGCGCCTCGCCCGGGGCGAGCGGGGGAGCCTCGCCGACGAGGAGCCCGCCGAGCCGCTCGCGCAGGCTCGCCAGATTGAGCACGTCGGCGGGCGAGAGAGGCCCATCCGCGTGGGAGATCACCACGCCGAAGACCTCGAGCCCGCGCGCGGCGGCGCACTCGAGGCTCTGGCGCGTGTGATTGATCGTCCCGAGCCGGGCGCGGATCACGAGCAGGACCGGCAGACCGAGCTCGCGGGCGAGGTCGGCCATGTCGGTCTCCCGATCGATCGGAACGAGGAGACCGCCCGCGCCTTCGACCAACATGAAGGCGTGGCGTTGCGCGAGGCGCTTCCACGCGGCACGGATCGCAACGAGCGAGACGGCGCGGTTCTCGGCGCGGGCGGCGACCTCGGGCGAGGCCGGCAGCGCGAAGCGCTCGGGGCAGATCAGCTCGATCGGATCCTCGACGCCCGCCGCGTGCCGCAGCGCCTGGGCATCGGTCGGTCCGGATGCGGGAACACCGGTCTCCGCCGGCTTCATGACGCCGACGTCGATCCCCGCCGAGCGCAGGCCGCGGGCGAGGGCGCAGGCGACGAGGGTCTTGCCCACGTTCGTGTCGGTTCCCGTGACGAAGAGGCCGCGCATCGTGCGTCAGGCCGAGTGCTGCGCGCGGAGCGCCGCGTCGTCCACGCGGAGCGCCCCGCAGACCTCCGCGATCGCGTCCGCGAGCCCGTCGAGCTCGTCCTCGCGATGGGTCGCCATCGGCGTGATGCGCAGGCGGGCGGTGCCGCGCGGGACCGAGGGATGGCGGATGCCCTGCGCATAATATCCGCGCTCGAGCAGCGCCTCGCAGACGGCCATCGTCGGCGCGTTCTCGCCGATCCGGACGGGGAGGATGTGGGTCGTGCTGGGCGCCGTCGGGATGCCGTGGGACGCGAGGCGCGCGCGCAGGCGATCGCAGTTCGCGGCGAGGCGCTCGCGGCGCCAGGGCTCCGCCGCGACGACGCGCAGGGCCGCGCGGGCCGCCTCGACCTGGGCCGGCGAGAGCGCGCAGGAGAAGATGAAGCTACGGGCGGTGTTCACGAGCAGCTCGCGCAGGCGGGTCGATCCGGCGACGAAGGCGCCGAAGGCGCCGAGCGACTTGCCGAGGGTGCCCATCAGGACGTCGACGTCGGCGAGGCAGCCCGCGGCCTCGGCGCTGCCGCGGCCGCGGGGGCCGAGGGTTCCCGTGCCGTGGGCGTCGTCGAGGAGCACGATCGCGTCCTGGTCGTGGGCGAGCTTCGTGAGCTCGGCGATGGGGGCCACGTCGCCGTCCATGCTGTAGACGCCGTCGACGGCGACGAGCACGCGCCGCGCACGGGGCCGCACGCGGGCGAGGGTCTCGGCGAAGGCATCGACGTCGCCGTGGCGGAAGACGGCGACCTCGCAGCGCGCGAGCTTCGCGCCGTCGATGATCGAGGCGTGGTTCAGCTCGTCCGAGACGAGCACGTCGCCCTGCCCCACCAGCGCCGGAATCACGCCGACGTTCGCCATGTAGCCGGTCGCGAACGCGAGCGCCGCGGGCTGCTCGAAGAACGCCGCGAGCTCGCTCTCGAGCGCCTCGTGGCAGGCGAGGTTCCCGTTGATCAGCCGCGATCCGCCCGCCGCACAGCCGTACTCCCGCGCCCCGCGCTCCGCCGCCGCGACGACCTCCGGGTGGCACGCGAGATCGAGATAGTTGCTCCCCGCGAAGAGCAGCACCTCGCGCCCGTCGACCCGCATGCGCGGCGCCTGGGGCCCGTCGAGCACGCGCATGCGTCGATGCGTCCCCCGCGCGCGGATCGCGCCGAGGACCTCGTCGGCGACGGCGTCGAGGGCCCGGCCCTTCATGCGCGCACGACCTCGGGGCGCAGCAGCTGCTCGCCGCCACCGGGAATCCGGAACTGCGTCCTGCCCTCGCTCGCTTCGGCCGCGAGCCGTGCCTGGATCTCGTGATAGGTGTCGTTGCCGTCGACCTCGAAGCCCGCGTCGCGGATCATCGCGTAGGTCTCCTCGACGGGATCGCCCTTCGTCGTCAGGTAGCCGTCGACGAAGAGCGAGTTCGCGGGATAGAGCGAGAGCGCCTGCAGGCCGCGCAGATGGCCCTCGCGGCCGGCGGCGACACGGATCTCCGCCGTCGGATTGACGAAACGCATGAGACAGAGCGCGCGCAGACAGCGCTCCGGGGTCAGCGAGCCGTCGTGCTGGACCTGGTTGCCGGCGATCGGGATCAGGAAGTTCACCGGAATCGACGGCACCTCGAGCTCGCGCAGCTTGAAGGCGACCTCGATCAGATCGGCGGACTCCTCGCCCATGCCGACGATCATGCCCGAGCAGGACTCGATGCCGTGGCGCTTCGCGGCCATCAGCGTCGCGACGCGGTCGGCGTAGGTATGCGTCGACGTGATCGCGTCGTAGCGACGCTCGCTGGTGTTCAGGTTGTGGTTCAGGCGGTCGAGGCCGGCCTCGGCGAGGATCGCGGCGTGCTCGTCGCCCATGAGGCCCGCCGACAGACAGACCTCGATCGGATGGCGGCGCTTGATCTCGCGGATCAGCTCGCCGATGCGGCGCGCGCGGTCGACGGTCGGGCCGCGGCCGGAGAAGACCATGCAGTAGCGGGTCGCACCGGACTTCGCGGCGGACTCGGCCTCGGCGAGGATCGCCTCGTCGCTCTTCATGGCGTATTTGCGGATCGCCGCCTGCGAGTCCTTGTTCTGCGAGCAGTAGCCGCAGTCCTCGGGACACAGCCCGTTCTGCACGTTGTTGAGCACGTGCACCATGACCTTCTTCCCGAACTTCCGGCGCCGCGGCTCGTACGCGGCCTGCAGCAGCGGCAGCAGCTCGACGTCCGGTCCGTCGAGCACCCAGAGCGCCTCTTCCTGGCTCGGAAGGATCCCGTCGAGGGCGTTGCGGGTGAGACGTTCGTAGCGGGCCAGCGCGGACATGGGCTCTCCTGATTCTGGATCGACGGGGATTCGCGGCGCAGACTAGGATCCGGCCGTTCGGGCTGTCAACCGGCGTCGAATGCGCAGGTTGACGACCGTCCTCCCCCTCACGGTCCGCCGCGAAGCCGCCTACATTCACCGCAGTTTCGTCTCCCGAGGAGCTCGCCATGGCCAAGCCGCGCACGATCCACGCCTGTCAGGCCTGTGGCGCCCAGCATTCCCGCTGGCACGGGCGCTGCCCCGACTGCGGCGCCTGGGACAGCCTCGTCGAGGAGAGCTTCGCGCCGGCTCGTGCCGCCTCGGGCGCGGGCGTCCGGGGCGAGCGGCTCGCGGCCCTCGCCGGCGCAGCCGCCGACGAGAAGCCCCGCCGCCTCGCCGAGATCGACGGCGACGCGAGCCCGCGGATCGCGACCGGGGAGCAGGAGCTCGACCGGGTGCTCGGCGGGGGATTCGTACCGGGCTCCGTCGTGCTGCTCGGCGGGGATCCGGGGATCGGGAAGTCGACCCTCGCGCTCCAGCTCGCGGGTCGCCTCGCCGCGACCGGGCGCGGGGTCCTCTATGTCAGCGGCGAGGAGAGCGCCGAGCAGATCAAGCTCCGGGCCGAGCGCCTCGCCGGGCTCGGGGGCTCGCTCCAGATCCTGACGACGACCCGCGTCGAGTCGCTCGCCGGGCCGCTCGCGGAGCTCGCGCCGAGCATCGTCGTCGTCGACTCGATCCAGACGATCGCGACCGACGCGATCGAGTCGGCGGCGGGCTCCGTCGCCCAGGTGCGCGAGTCGGCGGCGCAGCTCGCGGCGACGGCCAAGCGGCTGGGCGCGGTGCTGCTCTTGATCGGTCACGTGACGAAGGACGGGCAGCTCGCGGGGCCGAGGGTGCTCGAGCATCTGGTCGACGTCGTGCTGACCTTCGAGGGCGACCGGGCCCATGCGTTCCGGCTGCTGCGGGCGGTGAAGAACCGCTTCGGCTCGACCCAGGAGCTCGGCGTCTTCCAGATGGCGGCCGGCGGGCTCGAGCCGGTCGCGAATCCCTCGGAGCTCTTTCTCGAAGAGCGCAGCACCCAGGCCCCCGGCAGCTGCGTCGTGCCGCTGCTCGAGGGCTCGCGGCCGATGCTGGTCGAGCTGCAGGCGCTGGTCGCCCCCGCACCCTACGGCACACCGCGGCGCACGACCCTCGGTCTCGAGGACGCCCGCGTCGCGCTGCTGCTCGCCGTGCTCGATCGGCGCAGCCCCGTCGATCTGCTGTCGCAGGACGTCTACGCGAAGGCGGCGGGCGGCGTGCGGGTCGCGGAGCCGGCGGCCGACCTCGCGATCGCATTGGCGATCGCGTCGAGCCGGCTCGAGCTGGCGCTGCCCCCCGACACGGCGGCGATGGGCGAGATCGGTCTCGGCGGCGAGCTTCGGCGCGTGTCGCGCGTCGACGTGCGGGTCGCCGAGGCGGCGCGGCTCGGATTCCGGCGGCTGCTCGTGCCGGCGGTGTGTGCGCGCGAGTGGCGCGCGCGCGAGCAGGCGAAGGGCGCGACGAAAACTGATTGCGAACTCATTCCCATTGAAGAGGTCGCCCAGGCGATCGAGTGGCTCCGGGAGAACGGCACACGGGGCCGCGCGGTGCGCGGGCGCGAGCGCTCACAGACTTGAGACGCCGCGGTGTGAACGGCGGTAAACATCCGATTTTGAAGTGTTTTTGGAGATATTTTTCTTTGACACCCCCAGGCCGCGCGGCTAAGGTGCCGAGATGGCAGTCCCCCCGCCGAGCGATGCAGCGATGGCGTCTTCGCAGACGAGTGATCGACTCCTGAGAGAGACGATCGGAAACGCTTTTGCGCGCATCGCGCCCGACCTCGAGCGAGTCGAGGCCGCGCTGAGAGACACCCTCGAGTCGCGCGCCGCGTTGATCCCCGTGCTCGGGGAGCATCTGCTCTCTTCGGGGGGCAAGCGATTGCGGCCGGCGCTCGTGCTGCTCGCGGCGGAGCTCTGTGGCTATGTCGGTCCGCGGCGGATCGAGCTCGCGGCGGCGCTCGAGCTCCTGCATACGGCGACGCTGCTGCACGACGACATCGTCGATCTCGCCGAGCTGCGCCGCGGGCGGCCGTCGGCGAATGCGATCTGGGGCAATCGGCGCGCGGTGCTCGCGGGCGATTTCCTGTACGCGCGGGCTTCGTCGATCGTCGTCGAGGACGGCAACCTCGAGATCGTCGAGAGCTACGCCCGGACCATTCGCGTGATGGCGGAGGGGGAGCTTCTCCAGCTCGAGCACAGCTTCGACGTCGACGTCAACGAGGCGCATTACTACGACGTCATCGAGCGCAAGAGCGCGACGCTGCTGTCCAACTGCTGCGAGATCGGTTCGCTGCTCGGCGGCGTGACCCGCGGCGAGCGCAACCGGATCGCCGAGTACGGTCGCCAGCTCGGGCTCGCCTTCCAGCTGCGCGACGACTGCCTCGACTACGACGCGAAGGTGACCGAGCTCGGCAAGCAGCCCTACGCCGACCTGCGCGAGGGCAAGATCACGCTGCCGCTCATCCTGACGCTCAAGCGCTGCCGCGTGGCGGAGCGCGACCATGTCGCGAGCGTTCTGAAGAACGCAGCGCGTCTCGCGGACGAGCACGGCGGGCTCGCGCCCCTCGAGGCCGCCGAGCTCGAGATCGCGACCGTGGTCGAGCTGGTCGAGCGCTATCGGGGCATCCCGGATACGGCGCGGCGGGCGGCCGACCACGTGGCGCGCGCGCTCGAGGCGATCGCGCCCTTCCCGGATTCCGCGGCTCGCCAGGCCCTCGTGGCGGCGGCCGAGTTCGCCGTCGCCCGCGACCGCTGACGCGCGGACCCGAGGGCCCGGTCGAACCCGGACTGGCCCCGCCTCCGCTCCCCTTCTTCGCCCCAGGTCCCGGGGAGATTCGAAAAATGGCTAGCTCGTTCGAATCGGCTTGGCCGACGCGGACTTCGACGATGCGGAACGTGTTCGCATACGTCTTTCTGGGTCTCGTGCTGGCGGCGGGGGTGGCGTTCGCCGAGCCCGCTCCGGCGCGGGCGCCGCTCGACCTCAATCGGGCGACGGCGGAGGAGCTCGAGACGCTCCCGGGGATCGGCGCGGCGAAGGCCGCCGCGATCCTCGCGGCCCGCGATGCCCAGGGCGGCTTCAGCTCCCTCGACGAGCTCGAGGCCGTGCGGGGAATCGGGCCGGCGTTGATGGCGAAGCTGCGACCGCTCGTGGTGGTCGGGGGCGGGACCGGCAAGGCGCCCGCCGGCTCGGCCGGCGGCAAGCCCGCCGCCCCGGGCGCGACCCGCTAACGCGCGCGACGATGCGCCGCCGGGGTGGTCGTCACCCCGGCGGCCGATCGCCCATTCGAGCGGGCGGCCCGAATTGCGGATCCCGGGAGGAGAGGCCGGCCATGAGACCGGGCATGATTGCGGCCATGATCATGACCAGGACGAAGGCCGGGCCGCTCGCATGCCGCCGCCGTCTCCGAGCGCTCGGACGTCTGCGCCGAAGCGGCCCGCTCACGCTGCTCGTCATGCTGCTTTGCGCCGCGAGCGGGAGCGGGCCTGCCCGCGCAGCGGACGAGTCGACCCGCGCAACCGGTCGCGAGGCCTCCCCCGAGATCGCCCCCGCCCCGGCTTCGCACGCCGCCGCGCCCCCGCGGCCCGCCGACCCTGCGCTCCGACTCGTCTCCTTGAACCCTTCGCTCACGGCGATCGTCGTCCGGCTCGGCGCTGCCGACCAGCTCGTCGGCATCGACGACTACTCGGCCCGGATGGTCCCCGAGCTCGCCGACCGGCCACGGGTGGGCGGGCTCTTCGACCCGAGCCTCGAGGCGGTCATGGCGCTCGCGCCCGATCGCGTGCTGCTCGTCGCCGGTCTCGAGCAGGAGGCCCATGGCGCAGCGTTGCGCCGCCTCGGTCTCGCGGTCGAGGTCTTCGAGAACGAGCGCTACGAACAAGTGCTCGGAAACATCGCTCGCCTCGGGCGCCTCGTCGGGCGCGAAGCGGAGGCGGCGGACCGGATCGCGGCGATCCGCGCGCTGCGGGCGGCGGTCGAACGGGCGGTGCGCGGACGAACGGCGCCGCGGACGCTGATCGTGATCGATCGCTCGCCCCTCTATCTCGTGGGCGGCGGGACCTTCCTCGACGAGCTGCTGCACGCCGTCGGCGCCGCGAATCTCGGGGCAGGCGTGGCGCAGGGCTATCCGCGGGGATCCCTCGAGTGGCTCGTCGCCGCGGCCCCCGAGCTCGTGCTCGATCTCTCCCCCCAATCGGAGGCCCCCCCATCGGAGGCCCCCCAAACGAAGGCGCGGGCGAACGGGAGCGAGCCGTCGGACGCCCTCGCCTTCTGGTCGCGCTGGCCGAGCCTGCCGGCGGTGAAGACGGGGCGGGTCCTCGCGCTGGATGCGACGCGCATCAGCCTGCCGGGACCGGAGCTCGATCGGGCGCTGCGCGAGCTCGCCGTCGCGGTGCATGGTCCGGACATCGAGCCGGCGATCGAGCGCGAGCTCGCGAAGCGGGGGACACCGTGATCCGACTCTCGCGGGCGCGCCTCGCTCTCGTGCTCGGGGTCCTGCTCGCGGCGCTCTTCGCCGTCGTGCTCGTCGCGCTCGCGACGGGTCCCGCGCGGATCGCCGTCGGCGACGTCTTCGACGTCGTCGTCCGCGGCGCGGGGTCGGAGGCGACCCGGGACATCGTGCTCGGCGTGCGCCTGCCGCGCATCGGCCTCGGGCTGCTCGTCGGTGCGGCCCTCGCGACGGCGGGCGCCGTCTTCCAGGCGCTGCTGCGCAATCCGCTCGCGGACCCCTACGTGCTCGGCGTGTCGGGGGGCGCGGCGCTCGCGGGCATCGCGGTGCTCGCCCTCGGCGGGATCGTCGCGTTGCCGACGCAGTCCGTGCCGGTCGCGGCCTTCGTCGGCGGCATCGTCGCGACGGGGCTCCTCTATTGGGTCTCCGGCGGCCGGGGCGGCAGCGGCGCCACGGGGCTCCTGCTGACGGGCGTCGTCTTCAACGCCGTCGCCTCGGCGGGCATCGTGTTCCTCGCGTCGATCGCGGGCTTCTTCGAGGGCTCCCGCATCTTCCTCTGGCTGATCGGGCAGCTCTCGGCGGTCGAGATCGACGCCGTGGGTCTCGTCGCCGCGAGCGTCGCCGTCGGACTCGTCGTCGCCTGTGTGCTCTCGCGCAGCTTGAACCTGCTCGCCCTCGGCGACGAGAGCGCGGCCCAGCTCGGCGTTCCGGTCGAAGCGCATCGCCGCGCGCTGCTGCTCGCGACCTCGCTCATGGTCGGTGCGGCGGTGTCGGTCTCGGGGCTGATCGGCTTCGTCGGGCTGATCGTGCCCCACGCGCTGCGGCTCGTGATCGGGAGCGACCATCGCCTGCTCGTGCCCGCGACGGCGATCACCGGCGCCGGCTTCCTCGTCCTCTCCGACACCCTCGCGCGTACCCTCGTCGATGGCCGCGAGCTCCCGGTCGGCGCCGTGACCGCGCTGCTCGGCGGCCCGCTCTTCATCGTCCTGCTTCGCCGCAGCCAGGCGCGGAGTCGGCTCTCGTGACGCAGGACGCGCCGCGCGCGACGGGAGCCGGAGAGCGGCTGCGCTTCGAGGCCGTGTCGGCCGCGCGGGGCGGGCGCCTGCTCCTGCGCGGCATCGACTTCACCGTCGAGCCCGGCGAGATCGTCGGCCTCGCCGGCCGCAACGGCGTCGGCAAGACGACGCTGCTGCAGCTCGCGAGCGGCGTGCTCGCGCCGGTGGCGGGTCGGGTCCTGCTCGGCGAGCGCCCGGTCCGCTCGCTCTCGCGGCGGGCGCTCGCCCGGCGCATCGCGCTGGTGCCTCAGGATCTCCATGTCCCCTTTCCGTTCCGAGCGGGCGAGCTCGTCATGATGGGTCGCTCGCCCCATCAATCGCTCGTCGGTCTCGACGGCGAGGCCGACGTGGCGCGGGCGCTGGAGGCGCTCGCTCGACTCGGGATCGAGGAGCTCGCCGACCGCAGCGTCGAGACCCTCTCCGGCGGTGAGCGGCAGCTCGTCCTCTTCGCCCGGGCGCTGGTGCAGGACCCGGCGATCCTGCTGCTCGACGAGCCGACGGCGTTTCTCGATCTGAAGCATCGCCTCGAGGTCCTCCGCGAGGTGCGACGCTTCGCCGCGACGGGCCGCGGCGCGCTCGTCGTCTCCCACGACCTGACGCTCGCGGCGCGGGTCTGCGATCGGCTGGTCCTGCTCGGGGAGGGCGAGGTGGTGGCCGTCGGGCGCCCCGCGGACGTGCTGACCCGGGAAAATCTGCACCGCGCGTTCGCGATCGATGCGCAAATCGGACCGGGCCCCGATGGTCGACTGGTCGTCCTGCCGATGCTGGCGGCCGATGACCCGACCGCTGGTCCGGGCGCGGACCCGAGCTGATCCGGCGAACCGGACCACGCCTCTGGTCCGGGTGGACTCGTCGGCCCGGGCAGTCCGGGCGCAGGGGACACGCAGCCCACCGATCCGTCCGGTGGGCGGGCCGATCGCGTCGGGAGCGAGTCCCGATAGGCGCTGGCTGCTACGATGGGCCGCCCGAAATGCAAGGAGAGAGGCTGCGATGGCGCAGGTCCGGATCGATCGAGTCGTCGCCCGGGAGATCCTGGATTCCCGCGGCAATCCCACCATCGAAGTCGACGTCACGACGAGCGGCGGCCAGCGCGGTCGCGCGGCGGTGCCGTCCGGGGCGTCGACCGGATCGCGCGAGGCCCTCGAGCTGCGCGACGGCGACAAGGGCCGCTATCTCGGCAAGGGCGTGCGCAAGGCCGTCGATTTCGTGAACGGCGAGATCGCGAAGGCGGTCGCGGGTCAGGCTCTCGGCGGGCTCGCCGAGCAGACGGCCCTCGACGAGCGATTGATCGCCCTCGACGGCACGCCGACCAAGGCGAGGCTCGGGGCGAACGCGGTGCTCGGTGTCTCGCTGGCCGCCGCCCACGCGGCGTCGGCGGCGGCGGGCATCCCGCTCTACCGCTTCATCGGCGGCGAGGCCGCGACGCTGCTGCCGGTGCCGATGATGAACGTGCTGAACGGCGGCGCCCATGCCGACAACAACGTCGACGTCCAGGAGTTCATGCTCTATCCGCTCGGCGCACCGACCTTCGCCGAGGCGCTGCGCTGGGGCGCCGAGGTCTTCCATACGCTGAAGAGCGTGCTGCGCGAGAAGAGCTATTCGACGGCGGTCGGCGACGAGGGCGGCTTCGCTCCGAACCTGAAGAGCAACGTCGAGGCGCTCGAGCTGATCCTCGAGGCGATCGATCGCGCGGGCTACAAGGCCGGCCGCGACATCTCGATCGCCCTCGATCCGGCCTCGAGCGAGTTCTACTCGAAGGGCGAATATCATCTCGCCGGCGAGGGTCGGAAGCTCGACTCGAAGGGCATGGTCGCGTTCTGGGCGGACTGGGTCGCCCGTTATCCGATCGTGTCGATCGAGGACGGCCTCGCCGAGGACGACTGGGCCGGCTGGAAGCTCCTGACGGATGAGATCGGGAACCGCTGCCAGCTCGTCGGCGACGATCTGTTCGTGACGAATCCCGCGATCCTGAAGCGCGGCATCGACGAGAAGACGGCGAACGCGATCCTGATCAAGGTCAACCAAATCGGGACGCTCTCGGAGACCCTCGAGGCGATCCGGATGGCGAACGCGGCAGGCTACGGCTCCGTCAGCTCGCATCGCTCCGGCGAGACCGAGGACACGACGATCGCGGATCTCGCGGTCGGGGCGGCGACGGGGCAGATCAAGACGGGGTCGCTGTGTCGAACGGATCGAATCTGCAAGTACAACCAGCTCCTGCGCATCGAGGCCGAGCTGGGCGGTCGCGCGCGTTATGCGGGCGCATCGCGGCTGGCGGGCCAGCGCAAGTGAGCGCACGCGCGCTCGCGGCGGGGATTGCTTCCGGCTCGGCCCGGGCGGCCGCGGCCATCGGGCTCGCGGCGCTGATCGGCCTCGATGCCGCGCCCGCCCGCGCCTTCGTGCCGAAGCCGGATCGGGCGCTCGCGGCGATCGCGCAGGCGAACCTGAGCTCGGGCCGGACCCAGGCGATCCAGCTCGACCTCGTGATGCGGATCGGTGAGCAGGCCTCCCTCGCGACGGGTCAGCTCGTGAGTCATCCGAGCGGCCTCGCGCGCCTCGAGCTGCGCGGGAGCGGCGGACGCGTCGATCGCTATCTGCTCTCGGGTCCGGAGCTGTTGGCGGCGAAGGACGGGGAAGCGCTCGCGAATCCGCAGCCCATGCTGCAGCCCATCTTCCTGCTCCAGCCCTCGTCGCAGGAGACGCTGCGGGTCGCGCTCGAGAGCTTCGGGGTCGACAGCCGCTTCATCGGCGTCGCGCCCTGCGGTGAGCTCGATTGTTATGTCTTCGGCGACCCGGCCCTCGCGGCTCCGGCGATCCACCGCCTCCCGTCCGACGCGTCCGCCGCCGACCCGGGCGCCGGCGCGGACGCCGCCCATGGGCTCGACGCCGCCGCGGCCGGCGAGCTCGATCCGGCGGACGAGCGCGCGCGAAACGCGGTGATCGGACGCCGCGGAACGCTCGAGATCGAGCCGACCATCGAGCCGGGTCGACCGATCGCCCGCCTCTGGGTCGATACCGAGACGCTCCAGATCCAGCGCATCGACCGCGACTCCGGCGAGTCGCTGCAGCTCGGACCGATCGTGCGCTTCGAGCGGCTGATGGTGCCGGCCTGGCTCGAGATCGAACGGCCCGGAGAGCCGACGATCCACTTCGACGTGAAGCGGGCCGTCCGGGTCAACGCGACGCCCCAGGCCTTCAACCCGAGCTGGCTCTATTCGCCGATCGATCCCGCCGACCCGACCTCGGCCGGCGGCTCGCCCCCGGCGCTGGCGTCGCCCGCCCCGTCCCCCGTCCCCACGCGCTAGGAGCCTGGCCCAAGATGGCCGCGCGCGGATCGCCGTCCGGATCCCAGGCCGCGTCGACCCGGCTTCCCGGCATTCCAGGGGCTGAAGGCTCAGCGGAATTCCCGACGAAATCCGAGAAAACACTCAGGCCTCTCGGCGAAATGCCCGATGCAGGCGGCAAGTCGTGAGCAGCCCGTCGGCAAGCCCGCCGGTCTGCCCGATCCGCCAGCGCCACCGTCCCGCCCGGGCCGGTCGCGTCCGCCGGGAGCGGGCTCGGGTGCGGTGGATCGAGGGGATGTGGGAACACCATGGCCAGCCAGCAGACTCTGAACGTCCTCGTCGTCGACCGCGAGATGGAGGCGCAGCAGGCGCTCAAGGAGATCCTGTCGACCCAGGGCTACGGCGTCGTCGCCCTGACCGATCCGCAGCGCGCCCTCGACGAGCTGCGCGCACACCGATTCCAGCTCGTGATCCTCGACGTCTCGCCGGGCACCGGTGGCGGCGAGGCCCTCGCGGCCATCCGGGCCTTCGACCGGGACGTCTGCGTGATCGCGACGAGCAGCGTCGCCTCCGTCGAGCTCGCCGTCGCCACGATGAAGTACCAGGCCTTCCACTACCTCCAGAAGCCGGTCGAGACCGAGGAGGTCCTCGCCGTCGTGAAGGAGGCGATCCGGGAGCGCGGCCTCGTCGTCGACCTCGAGACCCGCCTGAACGGCGAGATCGGCACCCGCATCCGCAGCCGCCGCCACGAAGCCGCCCTGACCCTCAAGCAGCTCGCCAACCGGACCGGCCTCTCCGTCAGCCTCATCTCGCAGATCGAGCTCGGCAAGAGCGCCGCATCGATGTCGACGATGTACAAGCTCGCCGCCGCGCTCGGCGTCAAGATGACCTACTTCTTCGAGACGCTCTGACGTCTCCGCTCTGCGTGGCCGGGCTCGCTTCGGCCGGGGTCTGCGCCGTCGCGGGCCTCGACAACTCCCGAGCACGGCGGACCTGCGGCATGATGTGCCCCGCGCGCATGCGCGGAGGGCCTCGCGATTCGCAGCGTCGAGCAAGCCAGACCGAAGCCGGGCCTGTCGGTGCCCGTCCTCACGATCCTCGACGAGGGGGGCGCGCTCCTCGAGGCGGATCAGCGCGCCCTCGTCCGCCACGTCGTCCAGGAGGGCGCCGGCGCCGACATCATCTTCTCGGCGGGGACGACCGGCGAGTGGGACAAGGTCGACAACGACACGCGGCAGGCGGTGATCCGCGTCTGCGCCGAAGAGGTCGCGAAGCTGAACCGCCAGCTGACCGCGATGGACGCCGATGGCGTCGAGCACTGGGCCGGCGTGACGGCGCCGACGGCGCAGGAGACGCTCGCGAATCTCGAGTTCGCCCTCGAATGCGGCGCGGACGCAGCCGTCATCGCGCCGCTCTCGATCCAGGGCGTCGCCGATCCGGTCCGCTTCCTGCTGCGCGACGTCGCCGACCTGCTCGATGCCCGTGCGCGCCACATCCCGGTCTACCTCTACGACAACGCCGACATCGCCGTCGATCCGAAGGTCCCCCATATCCGCACGAAGCAGGTCAAGGCGATGAGCCGCCTCGACTTCGTGCGCGGGATCAAGGTCTCGGCGTCGGACAAGGTCCTCGGCAACTACACGCGCGCCGCGTCGAGCTTCAAGGACCGCGGCGAGTTCGGCATCTACATCGGAAACGCGAAGCTCATCTTCGACATCTTCCGCCCCTATCGCCCGGGGATCTTCGGCGTGATCCACGAGCACTGGGATCGCTGGCGCCGGGCCGGCGGCCTCCCGATCGGAGTCGTCTCCGGGCCCGCGAACGCGATGCCGCGGGAGTGGGCCTGGGCCTGGCAGGTCTGTCGCGCCGGCGACGTCGAGCGGATGGATCGGGCGCAGCGCGTGGCCGACGCGTTTCGTGACTGCACGACGCTCCAGAGCGGCAAGCGCCCGACCCTCGCCTGCATGAAGCGCGCGCTGGTCTGCGACGGCATCGTCTCGAGCGGCAGCGTCGCGAAGGGGACGCCCGCGCTGCCGGCGAGCGAGGTCGAGCGCTTCGATGCGGCCTACGAGGCGGTGAAGGCGATGGCGGCGCAGGAGATCGGCGATCCCTGGGTCACGCGCGTCGCGCGGAGATCCGCATGAGCGCAAGGCGCAGCCCGAAGAAGCCGATCGGGAAGGCCGCGGAGCCCGCCGCCGTCGCTCGCGACCGCGACCTGGATCTGGTCGGCATCGGCAGCATGGTGGTCGACCGTATGCACCGCACGCGGCGCGTGCTCGCCGCGAACGAGAAGGGTCTGCTCGAGTCGGCGGCGGGGAGCGGGCCGGTGCAGAGCTGCATCGGCGGGCTGATGCTGAACCAGCTCGGCTGGGCCGCGCTCTTCGGCCTGAAGGTCGGCATCTTCGGTCGCCAGGCCGACGACGACGCGGGGCGTCAGCTTCGCCGCGCGATGGCGCGCCACGGTCTCGTGAGCCAGCTCGACCTGTCCGGCAGCGCGTCGTCGATCGCCGAGATCTTCGTCGACGGCGCGGGCGAACGCGCGATCTACATGGCGGCGGGCGCGACGGCCGAGACGCGGCCCGAGCATCTGCGCCGCGACCACGCCGGCTTCATCGCCCGCGCGCGCAGGCTCACGACCGAGGTCTCGCAGCTGCCCCTCGACACGACCCTCGCCGCCCTCGAGCTCGCCCACGCGGCGGGGCTCGAGACGGTGGTCGATCTCGACGTCCTGCCGAGCGATGCGGTGGCGACCCTCGGCAGCCGCAAGGTGCTCGATGCGGTGCTCGCGGCGGCGGACGTCTTGAAGCCGACGGCGGCGGCGGTGCGCGAGCTCTTTCCGGAGGAGCCGGACCTGGCTCGCCTCGCCCGCCGGCTGCGCGAGAAGTACGGCAACCGGCGCGTCCTGCTCACCGACGGCGCGAACGGCTCGATCGTGTCGGACGCGAAAGGCGAGCAGCGGATCCCCGCCTATCGCGTCGCGCGCGTCGTCGACTCGACCGGCGCAGGAGATGCGTTCCTCGGCGGCTATCTCGCGGGCGAGGCGCTCGGTCTTTCGCCCGGCGACGCGGCCCGCCTCGGCAACGCGTGCGGCGCCGCCTGCGTCGAGCGGATCGGTGCGTTTCCCGACGAGCCCGCGCGGCTGCGGGCCCGGGCGCTCGCGCTCTACGACGGTGCGCCGCCGCGGGACCCGCGCTGGAAGGCCCTCGCGTCCGGCACCGTCGCCGCCGACGAGGCCGGACCCCGGGCGGGTCGTCGGGTTCTCGAGGTGGCGGCGCGGGAGCTCGCGAGCCTGGCGTCGCGACACGACGGCGTGTCGCTGCTCGCGGCGGCGGAGCTGATCGAGGCCGCGGAGGCGAACGGCGGCCGTGTCCACGTCACCGGTGTCGGCAAGCCCGAGCACGTCGCGCATTATGCGGCGAGCCTGCTCTCCTCGACCGGGATCCCGACGACCTTCCTCCATGCGACGGAGACGCTCCACGGCAGCCTCGGCCAGATCGTGCCCGGCGACGTCGTGATCGCGATCAGCAACAGCGGGACGACCTCCGAATGCCTGCTCGCCGCCCGGGCCGTCCTCGATTACGGCGGCCGCCTGATCGGGGTCACCGGCGGCCTCGCCTCTCCGCTCGCCGAGCTCGCCGACGTGACCCTCGACGCGGGAGTAAGAGAAGAAGGAGGCCCCCTGGGGCTCGCTCCCCGGGCCAGCGTCGCCGCGGAGATCCTGGTCCTCGCGGCGCTGGGCGCCGTCTTGCAGGAGCGGCGCGGGCTCGACCGGAAGGGCTACGCCGCGCGCCATCCGGCGGGTGCTCTCGGCAAGCAGGCCCGCGGCGACGCGGGGGGCAAGGCCGGGCGGCCGGGCAAGGTCGGATCCGGCAATGCCAGGTCGGGCAAGGCCGGGCCGGGCAAGGCCGGTCGGACGGGGGGACGTCGGGCGCGGCGGCAGGGAATCACTCAGGCGAAGCCCCGCTGAACCGATGAGCCGGGAAACGATGGCCTTTGCCCGAGCCGAGCCTGGCGCGGGGCGGGGTGATCGGTCGCGACCGGCTCGACGCTCGAACTGCGGGCGCGGGCGTTCGGGCGATCCGCTTCCGGAGTGATCCGTCCATGGCTTCCTCGCCCTCCCCCTCCCCGAGCGATGCCGCGCTCGAACGCGTCCTGACCTCCTACGACACGTGTTATGTCTGGCGCTACGGGTCGCCCTCGTCGGCCCTGCGTGAGCTCTACGCGAAGGCGAAGCGCGATCAGTGGGATGGGGCCTCGGATCTCGACTGGTCGATCGACGTCGATCCGGAGAATCCGCTGCTTCCGGCCGCGATCAATCCGCTGCAGGGCTTCGCGCCCTACGAGAAGATGAACGCGCGCGAGCAGATCCGCGTCCGCCAGAGTCAGGTCTCGTGGCAGCTCTCCCAGTTCATGCACGGCGAGCAGGGCGCGCTCATCGTCGCGTCCCAGCTCGTCTCGGCCGTTCCCTTCATGGACGCGAAGCTCTATGCGGCGAGCCAGACGATGGACGAGGCGCGCCACGTCGAGGTCTTCTCGCGCTATCTCAGCGAGAAGATCGAATGGGAGTGGCCCGTCAACGAAAACCTGAAGCGGCTGCTCGACGGGATCATCCAGGACTCGCGCTGGGACCTGAAATACCTCGGCATGCAGATCCTCGTCGAGGGCCTCGCGATGGCGGCCTTCGCGAACTTCCACCAGCTGACGAGCGAGAAGCTCCTCAAGGACCTGATCCATCTCGTGATGCGCGACGAGTCGCGCCACGTGGCCTTCGGGGTCCTGTCGCTGCAGGACTACTATGCGCAGATGCCGGCCGCCGAGCTGCGCGATCGGGAGGATTTCGTCGTCTCGGCCTGCGAGCTGATGCGCGATCGGCTGATCGGCGAGGAGACGGCGGATTACTTCGGCTTCCAGCGCGAGGCGTACACGCAGTGCATGCTCGCGTCGCCGATCCTGCAGCTCTTCCGGACCCAGCTCTTTGCGCGGGTCGTTCCGAACCTGCGGCGCCTCGGCCTGCTCACGCCGAAGGTTCGCGGCGAGTTCGATCGCCTCGGCATCCTGCAATTCGAGCACGCCGATCCGGCGGCGCAGGACGCGGCGCTCGGCCTGGCCTGAACGGGAGCCGGCCGGGCGTGAGGGGCATCGAGCCAGGTCGACGTGGTTCCCGTGGGGCCAGGGCGCTCGGAGCGACCGACCTCGGCCCCGATTCGGGCAGGCCGAGTCCGGACGAGGGGGACTCGGCTCGACCGGGGTGACGACCATGACCGCGGACCATTGACGCTCGCAGAGGCTCCCCCTAAGGTCCGCCGTTCGAAAGTTTCCGCGCCCGCGAAGCCCGACCCACCCAGAAGGTCGAAGCGACCAGCGCGAAGCCGATGCGACGGAAGTCGCCGGCGGACAGCAGAAGATTTCGGGGCCGTAGCTCAGCTGGGAGAGCGTCGCGTTCGCAACGCGAAGGTCGGCGGTTCGATCCCGCTCGGCTCCACCAAAACAAGTCGGCGGCGCACGCGAAGAGCGTGCGCCGCCGATTTCGTTTCGGGGGTGGGCGGCGGCGGGTCGTTGGCGGCGGAAGAGGGCGAGCTCGCCTCGTGTCCTACGTCTTCGTCCGAACGAGCTTGTCCGCGATTCGCCTGGCCTCGGACCGGACCTCGTCGGCGAGCTCGGATTCCGGCAGCGTTCGGGCGAGCACCATCCCGCCCACACAGAGCGCCGCGAGGGCGAGCGATCGCGCGCGGGCGTCCCGCCGACGCCCGGCGAGGCTGCGCTCGAAGATGCCGACCATCCCCTGCAGCAGGGATTCGTAGGCGCGCTGGACCTCCTTGCCCGCGCGCGCGACGTCCGATGGAAGCGCGATCATCGGACACTGTCCGTCGCAGTCGTCGCGATGCTCCGCCGAGAGGTAGCCGGCGATCATGCGCTCCGCGTTGGCGAGACTCGGCTTCTCCGGCTGGACGCCCACCTCGTCGCGCCACCGACGACCGCGCCCGTTCAGGAAGCTCGCGACCGCCTCCGAATAGAGCTGCTGCTTGCTGGCGAAGTGGTTGTAGAAGCCGCCGCGGGTCAGATCTGCTCGCTTCATGATGGCGTCGATGGTCACGCCCTCGAAGCCATGGCGATTGAACAGGACGCGCGCCGCCTCGACGATGCGAGCGCGGGTCCTGTGCTTGTGTTCGGCGCTGTAGGGCATTGCGGTCGTCCTCTCGATGGATCATGCCATCCGGCAGAAGATGTTCTTGAACATATGTTGTCTCATGCCAACATGCGCCGCGACGGGTCGATGGTCCGACCGATCGCCCACGGAGGAGCTCGATGAGCAAGGTCAGCGTCATGGGACACTTCGCCTGCAAGCCGGACAAGGAGATGGAAACGAGACGCATGCTCGTCCGGATGGTCGATGCCGCCCGCGAGGAGCCCGGCGTCGAGATCTACTCCTACCACGAAGGCGAGGACGGCCGATTCTGGTTCTTCGCGTTGATGCGCGATCCCGAATCCATGGCGAGCCATGGGACGAGCGACGCGATGCGGCAGGCGATGGCGCCCTTCGCCGACCTGATCGCCGAGCCACCGGAGATGAACGTCCTCTCACCGATCGCGGCCATCGGGCTCGAGCGGGAAGACGGTCGGCGTTCTACGCGTTCGACGTGAAGGTCTGGATCGAGTCCCGATCCGAGCCCCGAGATCCCGAGTTCCCCAACTCCCAGGGAGACCGATCATGAACGTTCCCCAGCGTGGTGGATGCCTCTGCGGTGCCGTCCGCTTCACGCTTTCGAGCGCGCCCGCCGTTCAGGGTGTCTCCCATTGCCGGGACTGCCAGAAGGTGAGCGGGGCGACCCATCAGACACAGCTCGCCGTGCCCGCCGACGGCATCGAGCTCTCGGGCGAGACGCGGGCGTATGCCCGGCCCGCGGACAGCGGGAACGTCGTCACGCGCCACTTCTGCGTCCGCTGCGGCAGTCCGGTCCAAAGCACGAACTCAAGCATGCCCGGCATGGTCTTCCTGCGCGCCACGCATCTCGACGATCCGGAGGCGTTCGTCCCGGCGATGGAGGTCTATACGGCGTCCCGACCGTCCTGGGGTGGTCGCTTCGCGACGCCGGTGTCCTTCGAGAAGATGCCGCCGTCCGATGCATTGCCGGTCTAGGGGACGCGAGGGTCGTCCGTCGGCATGCGGGGTCGCCATTCGGTGACGTTCGCGTCGAAGCCGGACCAGGGCGCGGGAGTCGCCGAGTCAGATCTCGAGCTCGAATCGCCCCTCGGCGCAGACCTTTCCGTTGATCCGCACGTCGACGAGATGGCGCCCGGGATGATAGGTCCGCGTCGTGATCGGCTTGATCGCATGCCGCTTCGCGAGGGTCCGCGTCTCTCCGGGCGTCAGCGTGACGTTCCAGCCCTTGAAGACCTTGGGCGACGTCTCCCCATTGGCCTTCACGTGATGCACCGCGTAGTCGATCACGAGCGTCTGCGCGCGCTTCGCACGGGTGCGCAGCACCAACGAGAGCGTGACGGCCTCGCCGAGCCCGATGCGGCGCGGTGAAATCTTCAGGACCGTCTCGCCCGCGAAGGGCCGGCCGAGCCCGAAGGCCTCGAGCACGCGGCGGTCGCCGCGCTTGACGAGCGTGCGGCAGGCATGGCGCAGCAGCGCGCGGCGTGGTGCGGGGGCGTCGGGCAGGTGGCGCTCGAGCCAATCGGCCACCCGGTCCGGATGATCCTTGGCGATGTCGTTCAGATGGTTGGCGACGCTGCGCCGCACGTACTCGCTCTCGTCGTCCTGGAGTCGTTCGAGCAGCGGCAGCGTCGGAGAAGGGTCGGCGATCAGCGACTTCAGCTGCTGGCCCCAGGGCAGGCGCGGGCGACTGCCTTCGCTGACGAGACGGCGGACGTGCTCGCTCGGGTCGCGGGTCCAGCGGGTCAGGGTCTCGAAGGTGAGCGCGGGGTGGTGCTCGATGAAGGGCCGCAGCGCCCACTCGGCGCTGAAACGCTTCGTCATCGCGTGCAGCGCGACGAGCGAACGCTTCGGCGCATCGAGGCCGCGGCGCGCCACGTACTCGGAGAGGGGCCACACGACCCAGCCCGAGAGTCCGTCGTCGCGTTCGTAGAGCGCCGAGAGCGCCTCGTCTCCGCGCACCGGCGCGAGCGCCGCCTCGATCGCGTCGCAGCTCGCGGCGAAGTCGCTCGGCAGGGTCGCCTCGAGGGCGGAGCAGACGTGTCGGGCGCGCGCCTTGAACTCGAGCGCCTCGAGTCCCTGCGAGGCGAGCCGGCGGAAGCGCCGCGCGTCGAAGTCGGGGCAGGCTCGCGCGAGATGGTGCGCCGCAGCGTCGACGGTCCCGGCGTGGATCAGATGCTTGAGCGATTCGGGCATGGCGAGCGAGCCTAGCGCGCGCAGATCGCGACGAGCGCGCCCAGCAGGAGAGCGCCGTCGACGGCGAGGAGGCCGAATTGCTCGGATGATCGGAAGAAGCAGAGCGAGGCGAGCTCGGCCGCCGGAATCCAGGCGAGCGGGCCGAGCCGCTCCGGGGCGAGTGCGGCGAGGGCCAGCCCCGCGCCCGCGATGCCGCGTGCGACGAAGAGCGCCGAGCCCGACGACCAGCCCGTCGCGCCGCGTTTCCCGTCGCGCAGATTCGACGCGATCAGATTCGCCGTCACCGCCGAGCCCACGAAGAGGACCGCCCAGGCGATGGAAACGTCCGCCCCGTCGCCGGCTCCACCGGGCGTCCCGCCGACCCCGCTCGTGGCATCGAGACCGGCGAGCCACGGGATGCCGACGCACGCCGCAGTCCAGGCCGCCGCGACGTAGGCGATCTTGAAGCGGACGTCGCGCTTCATGCGCCGGTGGAGCAGGCCGATCGCGCCGAGGCCGAGGCAGAGCGTGACGCTCGCTGCCGGCGTCGCGGCGAGCAGCACGAAGAGTGCGAGCGCGGCGAGTCCGGTCGCGGCCTTCAGCGCTCGACGGCGGCGGAGGACGAAGGCCGTCCGACCGGGCGAGCTCGGGCGGTCGTGCGCGACGTCCCGCAAGCGGTCGACGCCGTAGATCACGAAGGCACCGCAGGCGACGAGCGCCGCGTCGCGCAGCAGGGTCGGTGAAGCGAAGGCCCGCCCCACGGCCGCGGTCATCGCGCCGCCGACGAGCGCCGCGAGGCCGCTCGAATAGGCCAGGCCCTCGCCGAGACGGACGAGCCCTCGAGCGAGCGCCGCCCCGCCCCGAAGCGGGCTCCGGCCCGCCAGGACCTTCCCCGGTGTCGCGTTGTGGAAGGCTCTCCATGCCATCGCCGCCGGATTCTGGCAGAGCGGGGGCCTGCTTTCGATCGGGACGGCCGCCTCCGATCGCGGCAGGCCTACCGCGTGCGCGCTAGATTGGCCCCGAATCGGGGAGCCGCCGCGATGTGGATCAGCAAGGTCAGTCAGATCATCGGGTCGAGCCCGGTCTCCTTCGAGGACGCGGCGCGATCCGTCTTGGCCCGGGCGAACCGGACGCTGCGCGGGATCACGGGCTTCGACGTCGTCGAGAAGCGGCTCAAGGTCGAGGCGGGCGGGATCGCCGAGTATCGCGTCCAGCTCCGGCTCCATTTCGACGTCGCCCCGCATACCGAGCCCCATTGGTAGTCGAGCCCGGTAATCTGATGGTCCGGAACGTGGACTCCGGAAGAAGGTAGGCCCGAGCAGCATGGCCATCGCCTCCGTCTCGACGATCACCTCCGCCTCGCAAGAGAGCTGGCAGAACGCCGCCGAGCTCGGCCTCGCCCGCGCGCGCCAGACGCTGCGCGGGATCACGGGCATCAAGATCCTCGAGGAGAAGGCCCGCGTCGAGGACGGGACGATCGTCGAGTACCTCGTGACGATGCAGGTCATCTTCCTGCTGGAAGAAGCGTCCGGGACGGGAAGCTAGTGGGGATCCCCGCGATCGTGACGGCCGGGGACAGCCGGGCGGCGAAGGCCGTCTACGGCAAGAGCAAGATCTACCTCGAGCTCGATGGGCTCCCGCTCGTGGCCCACGTCGTGCGGACGCTGCAGGCCGTCCCCGAGGTCGACGCGGTCTGGGTCGTCGGCGATCTCGCGAAGCTCGAGCAGGCCTTCGCATCGCCTGCGCTGCGCGCGTCGCTCACGAAGCCGCTGCGCCTCGTCCCGCAACAGCGCGATCTCATCTCGAACGCCTGGGAGACCTATCGCCGCGTGCTCACCGACGACGAGCGCGCGGGGCGCGATCCGGGGCCTGCGGATCTCGACCGCGAGATCCTCTATCTCTCCGGCGATCTGCCGCTGGCGACGCCCCAGGAGATCTCGGCCTTCGTCCAGGCGGCGCAGGCGCGCGTCGTGGCCGGCGAGGCCGACTACGTCCTCGGGCTGTGTCCTGCGGACGCGCTCGAGGTCTTCCGGTCGAACGCGCCGGGAGAGCCCGGCATCGAGGTCGCCTACTTCAACACGCGCGACGGGCGCTATCGCCAGAACAATCTCCATTACGCCCGGCCCGCCCGCATCGGCCGCCTCGACCGCATCGAGGAGATGTACGAGCACCGTCATCAGCGCCGCTTCTGGAACATGTTCAAGCTCGCCGTCCGGCTCCTGCTCTCGCGCGTCGGCGGGCTCAAGATCGCCGTGCTCTTCGGCGTCATGCATCTCGCCGGCGTCGCCGATCGGAGCGGTCGACGTCGGCTGGCCCGTTGGCTCGGCCGGCTCGTGACCCTCGAGATCAACCGCAGGACGATCGCGAAGCTGCTCGACACGAAGTTCGCCCTCGTCGTGACGGAGAGCGGGGGCTGCGCCCTCGACATCGATACCGAGGCGGAGTACGACGCGATGAAGGCGCGCCACGCCGAATGGCTGAAGGATCAGCGGGCGCGCTCGGAGCGGCTCTTCGGGGCGCTGCCGGCCACGGCCACGCGGTCCGACGCGTGAGCAGAAGGAGGCGAGCGGGATGTCGACGCGCGCGCTGACGACACGCGTCCGGGAGGGCGTGGGCCTCTTCGCGATGGACGAGCGCGGGCTCCTCGAGGTCCGCGGATCCGATCGCATCCGCTGGCTCGACGGCATGCTCAGCGCCGACGTGAAGGCCCTCGAGAAGCGCGGCGAAGGCGCGGGCGCTCCGGCGCTCTTCCTGACCCATCGAGGCGCCATCGTCGCCGACTTCCACGTCGGCCGTCTCGGGGACGCGCTGCTCCTCGAGTGCCAGCGGAGCGAGATCCCGCGCATCCGCGCGGCGCTCGAGAAGCGGATCATCGCCGACGACGTCGAGCTCGTGGATCGCAGCGATCGGGACGCGGTGCTCGGCGCGGAGGGCGCGCGGGCTAGCGACGTCGTCGCGCGGGCGCTCGACGGGGACGGCGCGGCGGGCGGTGGGCCGGCGGCGGTCGCGGACGTCTGGCCGGAGCGCTGGGCGATGGGCGCCATCGCGGGCGCGCCGGTCTTGCTCGCGGGCTTCGGCTGGAGCGGTGAGCGCGCGGTGCAGATCCGGGTCGCTCCGGCGGGCCGCGATGCCGTCCGCGCGGCGCTCGTCGCGGCGGCGGGCGAGCTCGGCGTCGATTGCGTCGAGGGCGATCGGGCGCTGCTCGAGGTGCTGCGGATCGAGGCGGGCATTCCGGCGCTCGGCGCCGAGCTCGACGAAGACGTGCTGCCGCCCGAGGCGCGCCTCGAGCGGACGCTGGCGATCAACAAGGGCTGTTATGTCGGCCAGGAGATCGTGGCGCGGCTGCGCTCACGGGGGCAGGTGAACCATCTGCTGGTCGGGCTGCGCCGCGAGGGCGGAGCGGAGGATCTCGTCGTCGGCGCATCCCTCTCCGCCGCGGGTCGCGTGACCGGCGAGATCACGAGTGTCGCCCTCTCGCCGACCGAGGGCGCGATCGCCCTCGCCTACGTCCGCCGCGAGCACGCCGAGCCCGGGACCGCGCTCGCGCTCGAGGGCTTCGGATCGGTCCGGGTCGTGGCGCTGCCCATCGTCGCGCCGGCGAGCGCGGCCGGGGCTCCGGGGGCCGCGGGGGAGCCCGGGCTTCCGCCATCGGGCTCGTGAGGCGCGGGCGGCTCAGCGTCTTCGCCAAGGCGCCGCGACCGGGGCGGGTGAAGACGCGGCTGACGCCGGTCCTGTCCTCCGAGCAGGCGGCGGCCTTCTACGACGCGATGCTCGCCGACGTGCTCGTCGCGAGCCTCGACTTCGCCCGTCGACTCGAGCTCGAGCCCTTCCTCCATTTCGATCCGCCCGAGGCCCGCGAAGAGCTCGCCGTTCGGGCACCGCAGGCCTACGCCCTCGTCCCCCAGCGTGGCCCGGGTCTGGCCGAGCGAATGGCGAACGCGTTCTCCGACGCGTTCGAGGCGCGCGGCGCGGTCGAGGTCGGCTGCCCGGCGCTCCTCCTGCGCGGCAGCGACAGTCCGGGGCTCGACTTCGAGACCGTCGAGGAAGCGCTGACCCGGCTCGAAGCCGGCGCGGATCTCGTGCTCACGCCGGACCAAGGCGGCGGTTATGCGTTGATCGGGATGAAAAACCCTCATCCATCACTCTTCGAGCTGACGCTCTCGACGGAATCGGTGCTCGACGAGACCCTCGACCGGGCCCGCGCGCTCGGGCTCGCGGTCGCGCAGACCCGGCCCAGCTTCGATCTCGATGTCCCCGCAGATCTCGCACGCCTCGACGCCCTCCCGCCCGCCCGATCGCTCGACCTCTGCCCGCGAACGGTCCGATTCCGCGAGACTTTGCACCGCATCGGTGTGCTATAGCTCGCACGTCCGAGCCAGCACGAGCCCGCTCGTGCTCGAATCGGAACTGGATCGAATGGGATGCCGCACCCCCCGTGGCGTCCCGCCGGGCAAATGCAGTCGACCCCCCGTCGGAGCATCGGGCCACCGTGCGCGAAGAGCCACATCGATCACGACATCGCCCGGCCAGGCCGACACCGGAGCTCCGGAGCCGGGGGCGTTGCGTGCGGAGAGTCCGACAACAAAACAGGAGAGATTCCCAATGCGTTCCAAACTGATGACCGCTGCCGCGGTCGCCGCGAGCACCATTCTCGGGGCGAGCGTGGCCGCCGCCGATCCCGTCCAGGAGCAGCTCCGACTGATGGAGCAGCGCATGGCGGAGATGGAGGATCGTCTCCAGGCGACCTCCGACGAGCTGAAGAATGCGAAGCAGACCGTCGAGCAGCAGCAGGCCGTGCTGACCGAGGCGGGTCTCGCCGAGGACGAGGGCGGTGTCCGCTCGGCCGTCGGGACGTTCTTCGACCAGGTCGACGTCTCGGGCCTCGCGGCCGCGAGCTACAACTACCGCTTCCTGGGCGGCAGCGACGGGAACCTCTTCATCGGGGATTCGTTCCGCCACCAGAATGCGGACTCGTTCTCCCTCGACCAGCTCTGGCTGACCCTCGACAAGCCGACCAACGAGGAGAGCCGCGCGGGCTTCCACGCCGACATGCTCTACGGCGCGTCGGCCCAGGCCATGCGCAACGGCTTCGTCGGCCGACCGCTCGGGGGCGGCGCGACGCCGGGCTCGAGCATCTCGGACCAGAACGACTTCTATCTCTTCAGCGCCTACGTGAGCTATCTCGCGCCGATCGGCAACGGCATCCGGTTCGATCTCGGCAAGCGGGACACGCTCATGGGCATCGAGCGCGTCAAGACGAACGTGAACTTCAACGTGACCCAGGGCCTCGTCTTCCAGCTCGTCCCGATCACGAACACGGGTCTGCTCGCCCAGACGAACCTGACGGATCAGCTCTCGATCGCGGCCGGCGTCTTCAACGACGTCTACAGCGACACGAGCTTCGACGACAGCCGTCACAAGGCCTACTTCAGCCAGATCAAGTTCGCCGGCGACCGCTTCAGCTTCAAGGTCGACTCGATGGTCGGCAAGAGCTCGGGCGTCGGGCTCTTGAGCGACAACGGCGGCGGCGATCTCTGCTCCGGCGGCAATGCCTGCCGCTCGTCGGTCCTCGACGCCGTGGCCACCGCGCAGCTCACCGATGACTTCGAGGCCTGGTTCCAGTTCGTCTGGGCCCGCCAGTGGGGCAACTCGATCCTCGCGAAGGGCGATACGCACGCCTTCGCGACGGCCGCGCGCTACCACTTCACGGACGACACCAGCGTGGCGGCCCGCGTCGAGTACCTGCAGGCCGAGAACGACTTCCGACGTGCGATCGACGGGTTCGGAATCGGTCAGACCGAGGTCGTGACCGCGACCTTCACCGGCGCGCAGAAGCTGACGACCGATCTGACGCTGCGGGCGGAGCTCCGCTACGACCGCAACTACAGCAACGGCACGCTGCTGGCGATCGACAACGGCGGCTCCGGGGATCTCGGTACGCGCAATCACCAGCTGCTCGGCATCGCGGAGCTCTACTACGAGTTCTAGCGAGCCGGGCGAACGCGTCCGGGGTGCGGGTCGGGCCGAGCGCCCGGATGCGCCGCGGATCGACGGTGATCCCGAGTGGCCGATTGGATGCAGTCGGCCCGAAGAAGATGGAGAGGGCGCGACGTCTCGTACGTCGCGCCCTCTCCCATCTCGAGCCTACGACGCCACGCGCCAGGTGGCGGTGATGCCGAGCTTGTCCATCTTCGCGTAGAGCGTCCTTCGCCCAATCCCGAGCGATCGCGCGGCGGCCGAGCGATTGCCGTGGCAATCGCGCAGGGCCTGGGTGATCCGATAGGCCTCGGCCAGGTCGAGCCATGCCTTCAGCGTGCGGGACGGATTGGCGCGCCCCCCTTCGAAGCTCGAATCTCGAAGGAAACGGGCGAATTCGTCCAGGTGGTCGGGGGAGATCGGGCGGGTAGCGGGAATGTCCATGGCTTTCTTTCCTGCGTCCATCGGATGTTGTGTGGGTCCACGACAGCCGGAGCGGGCTTCCGGTCGGAGCGGTCCGCGGGGCATCGCGCTCCGATTCATGACGAGTGCAAGGGCCATTCCAATCCCCCGGCGGACCCGGGACGGCGCGAGCGAAGTCGACTTGGGTCGCGAGAACGAATCCAGCCTCCTCCAGCGGCTCGGTCTCGATGCCGATCGGGTCGTGGGCAGCCCGACTGCGCGGGGCGGCTGCTCGATTCGCGGGCAGGGCTGCTCGCTGCGTGTGCATGAATCGGCGCGGTCGGACGGCGCAGGGCTTGTGGTACCGTGCCGATTCGGCACGCTGCCCGCGGGTTCAAGGAAGCCAGGAGACGAACGCCATGAAGAAGATCGAAGCCATCATCAAGCCCTTCAAGCTCGACGACGTGAAGGAGGCGCTCAGCCAGGTGGGGGTCGAGGGTCTGACGGTGACCGAGGTGAAGGGCTTCGGTCGTCAGAAGGGCCATACCGAGCTCTACCGCGGCGCAGAGTACGTCGTCGACTTCCTTCCGAAGATCAAGCTCGAGATCGTCGTTCGCGACGAGATCGTCGACCGCGTGATCGCGACCATCAGCGAAGCGGCCAACACGGGCAAGATCGGCGACGGCAAGATCTTCGTGCTGCCCCTCGAAGAGGCGGTTCGCATCCGGACGGGCGAGCGGGGGCCGGCGGCCGTCTAGCCGCGTCGGGTCCATCCAATCGAACGCAGGGCGGGAAGGTGGAGCGCATGAACGCATTCTCCTGCTCGAGCCGTGTGCTGCGTGACGATCGCCCGACGATCATTGCGCGGATGGCGTCGATCGCCGGTCGACTCGGCTTGCTCGGATTGCTCGGCGTGTTCGGAGTCGCCGCGGGAACCTGCACGGCGACGAGCAGCAGAGCCGCCGAGGCGGACGCGCGCGTGGCGCCGCCCGTGGATGCGGCCCCGCCCGTCGCGGCCGAGCTGCCGCGTCGCGTTCTCTTCGGCGACACGCATCTCCATACCTCCTACTCCTTCGATGCGTTCCTGAACGGCAATCGCTCGGCCGATCCCGATACGGCCTATCGCTGGGCGAAGGGCCTGCCCGTCATCCATCCTTACCACCGCGCACGCGTCCGCATCCATACGCCGCTCGACTTCCTCGTGGTGGCGGACCACGCCGAGTATCTCGGCGTGATCCGCAAGCTCTACTTCGACGTGCGGGAAGGGCCAGGGGCCGAGTTCGCGAACCGTGTGCGCGAGGCGGTCGATGCGGGCAAGGGGCAGGAGCTCTTCAAGGGCGTCCTGCCTTCGAAGTCGTCGGTCGAGCCCGGGGACACGAAGAATCCCATCTCGGCCGAAGGGTCGCCCCACGCCCTGCCCGTCGATCCCGCCGCCCAGCAGCTCCACGTCGACGCCTGGGCCGAGACGACGACCGCCGCCGATCGTCACAATGCCCCCGGCCACTTCACGGCGCTGGTCGGCTGGGAGTGGAGCTCGCTGCCCTCCGGCGCCAATCTGCACCGCGTCGTCGTGACGAGCGCCTCGGGCGAGACGGCGCGGCGCTTCCTGCCCTATGGCTCGGACAAGAGCGCGTATCCCGAAGATCTCTGGAAGTTCCTCGACCAGACGACGCAGGAGACGGGCGCCGAGTTCGTCGCCATTCCGCACAATTCCAACATCTCGAAGGGCTACATGTTCGGCGGCGTGACCCTCGACGAGTCGCCTTACACGACCGAGAGCGCGGCCGTCCGCGCGCGCTGGGAGCCGATCGTCGAGGTGACCCAGTTCAAGGGGACCTCCGAGACCCATCCCGCGCTCTCGCCCAGGGATCCCTTCGCCGACTTCGAGATCTACACGGGCTACATCCAGCAGAACAAGCAGGACTACGTCGCCCAGCCCGGCGACTACGTGCGCACGGCCTTGATGCGCGGCCTCGAGATCGAGGAGAAGGTCGGCGTCAATCCCTACAAGTTCGGGATGATCGGCTCGACCGACTCGCATACCGGCCTCGCCTCCTACGAGGAGGACAATTTCTGGGGCAAGCTCGCCTTCGACTCGACGCCCGAGACGAAGGCCCGCTTCTCCGGCGGCCGCGGCATCACCGGCTGGAACATGGGCGCGGGCGGCCTCGCCGCGGTCTGGGCCGAGGACAATACGCGCGAGGCGATCTTCGCCGCGTTCCGCCGCCGCGAGGTCTACGCGACGACCGGCTCGCGCATGCGTGTCCGCTTCTTCGGCGGCTATCGCTACGAGTCCTCGGATGCCGAGGCCGCGGACATCGCCGGCGTCGGCTATGCGAAGGGCGTTCCGATGGGCGGCGATCTCGCCCGGCGGCCGGAGCCGAAGACGGGGCTCGGTGTCCTCTTCGGCGGGGCGCAGCCTGACGTGCCGACCTTCCTCGTGCATGCCTCGAAGGATCCGAAGGGCGGCAACCTCGATCGGGTCCAGATCGTGAAGGGCTGGATCGGCCGCGACGGCCATGCCCGGGAGAAGGTCTACGACGTCGTCTGGGCGGGCTCGCGCAAGCCGGGCGAGAACGGCGAGCTGCCGCCGATCGGCAATACGGTCGATCTCGATCGTGGGACCTTCACGAACACGATCGGCGCGCGGGAGCTCGCCGCGGTCTGGCGCGATCCCGATTTCAACCCGCAGCGCCGAGCCTTCTATTACGTGCGCGTCCTCGAGATCCCGACGCCGCGCCATTCGCTCCTCGACGGCATCGCGCTCCAGATCGATCCGCCCGACGAGCAGCCGCCGACGCTCCAGGAGCGCGCCTACACCTCGCCGATCTGGTACACGCCCTGACGAGCCCCGCACGACGATCATGAACGCGTCCCTCACCCGGATCCTTCGCTCTCCCCTGCTCCACTTCGCCCTGGCCGGCGCGCTGCTCTTCGCGCTCGCCTCGGCGCTCGATCTCGGGGGGCTCGGCGCGTGGCGCCGGAGTCTCTTCGCGGGCGGGAGCGGGCCGAGCGCCGGCCTGCGCGCGGACGGCGCGGGCGCCGAGGGCGGGGCCTGCACGCCCGACGCCGATCCGGCGACGATCTGTGTCGAGCGAGATGCGCTGCTCGCGTTCATCCAGTCGCAGACGCGCATGGCCCGGGTCGAGGAGGCGTCGAGCGCCTTCGAGGGGGCGACGGAGGCGGTGCGTCGGGACTGGATCGAGCGCTTCGTTCGCGAGGAGGCGCTCGTCCGCGAGGCGCGCGCGCTCGGGCTCGACCGCGACGACGAGCTCGTGCGGCGCCGCCTGGTCCAGCAGATGGAGTTTCTGGCCGAGGAGACGGGCGCGAGCGCACCGACGGTGACCGACGCGGAGATCGAGGCCGCCTACCGCGCCCGCGCGCGCGAGTTCCGGCATCCGGCGATCTTCCGCTTCGCCCACGTCTTCACCCGCGAGTTCGAGGGCTACGAGGACAAGGCCCCCGCCCGGGCGAAGGCCATCCTCGACGAGATGAACCGGAAGAAGGTTCCGTTCGAGGAGGGCTATCCGTACGGCGATCGCTTCCCGTACGACCGGACCTACGTCGACCGCACGCTCGACGAGATCCGCAGCCATTTCGGCGATGCGTTCGCGAAGACCCTCACGAAGCTCGAGCCGAATCCCGGGAGCTGGACCGGGCCCCACCGCTCCGAGCACGGGCTCCATCTGCTCCTGCTGGTCGACAAACAGCCGGCCCGGGACTCGAGCCTCGAGGAGGTCCGCGACGCGCTGCGGGAGGAGCTGCTGCGGGAGAAGCGGGACCGGGCGGTCGAGCAGGCCGTCGCGGCGATCGTCGCGAAGTACCGCGTCTCGCTCGGGGGCGGCGTCGCGTCGCGGGAGGCGGCGCGCGTCGCGCCGTGACGGTCTCGTCGCGCCGGGGTGGGGCGGACGTCAGAGTCCCGGGATCTTCGGCGGATTCGCGACATAGCATCGCTCCTCCACCCGATTCTTGATCCGCCAGCCCTGCGCGGTCCGGACGTATTCGTCGACGTACCAGAGGCCGCAGACGAAGACGTCGATCTTGCCCGCCTCGTTCGTGAACTCCTGCGGGTTGTAACACATGAGCCGACCGGTGGCGCGATCGCCGTCGAGCTTGAGCTGGATGTTGGCGTTCATGTGCTGCGTGTTCGGGAACTGCTTCATCGCCTTCTTGAGGAAGCGGATCGTCGTCGCGAGGTCGCCCTTCGAGCCGCCGAAGGCGCTGTAGTCGATGAAGGCGTCGGGCGTGAAGACGTCGGTCGCGAGCGTGTCGAATTCCTTCGAGTCGATCAGCTGCGAATAGCGATAGATCAGGTCCTGGATCTCGAAGCGGTCGGAAATCTCTTGCTGGCTGAGCATCAGGCGAGCTCCAGTACTTGTTCGAACCGGTAGAGACCGGGCTTCTGGCCGACGATCCAGGCCGCGGCGCGCACTGCGCCGGCGGCAAAGTGGCCCCGGGTGGCGGCGCGATGGGTCAGCTCGAGTCGCTCGCCGCGGCCCAGGAAATAGAGCGTGTGCTCGCCGGGATTGTCCCCGCCGCGCAGCGCCTGGATGCCGATCGCGCCCGGCGGCCGAGCGCCCGTCTCGCCGGCGCGCTCGAGGATCATGTGCCGCTCGAGGTCGACGCCCTTCCCCTCGGCGACGGCGCGCCCGAGCATCAGCGCCGTCCCGCTCGGCGCGTCGCGCTTCTGGCCATGATGCAGCTCGAAGAGCTCCGCATCGTAGCCCGGGCCGAGCAGGCGCGCGGCCTCGCGGGCGAGGTAGGCGAGCACGTTGACCGCGACGGAGAAGTTGGCCGTATGGATCACCGGGATCCGCTCGGCGAGCCGCGCGATCTCGCGCAGCCCCGCCGCATCGAAGCCCGTCGTCCCCGTCACGTAGGCGACGCCCGCGTCGGCCGCGGCGCGCAGGTTGGCGAGGGTCGCCGTCGGAATCGAGAAGTCGATCGCCACGCCGCAGCCCGAGAGCGCCTGCTTCGGATCGTCCCGGAGCACGACGCCCGGCGCGAGCGTCTGGCCGATCTCGGGATGCCCCGGCCGCTCGAGGGCCCCTGCAAAACGCAGTCGCGGCTCGGCTTCGAGGGCGGCTCGAACCTCGTGGCCCATCTTGCCCTGGGCGCCGACGACCATGACCCCCGTCACCGCTGCGCCGCGCGTCGCGCCGGGGCTCGTCGCGCGCGTCATCGCAGGATTTCCAGATCCTTGAGCACCACCTTCAGGCGCTCGAGGTTCGCGTCCGTGATGCGCGTGAGCGGCAGCCGGATCTCCGGCTCGCACCAGCCGAGCGCGCCCGCCGCGGCCTTCACCGGGATCGGGTTCGTCTCGCAGAAGAGCGCGTCGAAGAGCGGCAGCAGCGCATAATGGATCGCCTGCGCGCCGGCGAGATCGCCCTTCAGGAAGAGCCGGACGAGATCGCACATCTGGCGGGGCGCCACGTTCGAGGTCGTCGAGATGACGCCCTTGCCCCCGATCGCGAGCAGCGGGAGGGTCAGCGAGTCGTCGCCCGAGAGGACGGCGAAGTCGGCGGGGCATTTCGCGATCACGTGGGCCATCTGGTCGAGGCTGCCCGAGGCCTCCTTGATCCCGACCACGTGCTCGAGGCGCGCGAGCCGCCCGATGATCTCCGGCGCGATGTTCGACGCCGTGCGCCCCGGGATGTTGTAGAGCACGAGCGGAAAACGCGTCGCCTCGGCGATCGCCGCATAATGGGCGTAGATGCCTTCCTGGGTCGGCTTGTTGTAGTAGGGCGAGAGCAGGAGCGCGCCGTCCGCGCCGGCGTCCTTCGCGTGGCGCGTCAGCTCGATCGCCTCACGGGTCGAGTTCGAGCCGGTGCCGGCGAGGACCGCGACGCGGCCCTTCGCGGCTTCGACGGCGATTTCGACGACGCGGCGGTGCTCGAGATGGGAGAGGGTCGCCGACTCGCCGGTCGAGCCGCAGGGGATGATGCCGTCGACGCCCGCCTCGATCTGGCGCTCGACGTGGGCGCGCAGGGCCTCCTCGTCGACCTGGCCGGCGCGGAAGGGCGTGATGAGCGCGGTATGAATGCCTTCGAACATGGAGGTCTCTCTCGGCGCCGACCCGAGTCGGCGCCTGATCGCGTGGGGCTCAGTCTTCTTCGAGGGGCCACTCGCCGGTGAAGACGGTGGCGGCGGGGCCGGTCATGAGGACGGGGGCGTTCTTGTCGGCCCAGCCGATCTCGAGCAGGCCGCCGCGCAGCTCGACCACGACCTCGCGATCGACCCGTCCGCGCAGCATCGAGGCGACGGCGACGGCGCAGGCGCCGGAGCCGCAGGCGAGGGTCTCGCCGGTGCCCCGCTCCCAGGTCCGCTGCTTGATGCGATCGCGCGACAGGATCTGGATGAACTCGACGTTGACGCGGTTCGGGAAGGCGACGTGGTGCTCGAGCGCAGGGCCGACCGTCTCGAGGGGCACCGCGTCGACGTCCTCGACCTCGATCACGCAATGCGGATTGCCCATCGAGATCGACGACACGCGCAGCTCCCGCGGTCCCTTGCGCCAGAGATCCGCCGGCAGATCGAGGGGCACGTCGAGCACCGGCCCCGCCCCCGTCGCGATCGTCGTCGGAATCTTCTCCGGGATCAGGATCGGCAGCCCCATGTTCACCGTCACGCGCCCCGGTCCCGCCCAGCGAGGCCGCACGACCCCCGACAGCGTCTCGACGCCGATCTCGTCGGCGCGGGTATGGCCCTCGTCGCGCAGATACTTGTAGAAGGCGCGGATCCCGTTCGCGCACATCTCGACCTGCGAGCCGTCCGCGTTGTAGATGTCCATCCGGAAGTCCGCCGACTTCGACGGGCGCACGACCAGCATCTGGTCGAAGCCGACGCCGAAGTGGCGATCGGCGATCGCCCGCGCCAGCGCCGCGAGGTCGCTCGGCAGGTCGCAGCGGATCCCGTCGAAGAGGACGAAGTCGTTTCCGGCGCCATGCAGCTTCGTGAAGGGCAGAGTACGGCTCATTCGGTGGGTCTCACTGGCGATGGGCTCGGGGATTCGTTCGACTCGACCGCGGGGCTCGCTGCCGGCTTCTCCGGCGGGCTGCGCCGCGGCGGGCCATAACGTCCGCACGCGCACAGTGTACCCGCGATCGCGAGAAGCGTGAGGCAGACCCGGGCGGCGCGCGAGGCACCGCCCCGATGTCGGTCGACGGTGCGGATCACGTCTTCCGGCTCCGGCCGGGCTTCGCGGCCTTTCGATTTCCGCCCGCCGCGGCCCGGGCTCTGCGCGTGCTGCCCGTGCTGCCACCCGCGCCCGAGCCGGCCGAAAGGCCCGAGGCGGACGCGGCGCGGGCGAGGCCGGCGGCGACGTCGGCCTCGGCGGCGGCGAGCGCCTCGAGGACCCGGACCCGGGCGGTGCCCCCGGCGAGACTTCGGCTCTCGACGCTGCGCTCGAGGTCGAGGAGCTCGGCGGCGCTCCGCTCGAAGGCGCGATGGAAGCCCTGCAGGTCGGCGCGGGAGAGGGAGCGAAGGTCGAGGCGGTTGCGGGTGCAGTGGCCCACGATCTTGCCGACGACCTCATGGGCCTCGCGGAAGGGCACGGCCTTGCGCACGAGCAGCTCGGCCAGGTCCGTCGCCAGCAGCATCGGATCCGAGGCGGCCGCCGCCATGCGGTCCCGGCGGACCTCGAGGGTCGCGATCGTGCCCGCCATGACCTCGAGGCTGTCGCGCAGGGTCGCGACCGAGTCGAACAAGGGCTCCTTGTCCTCCTGCAGGTCGCGGTTGTAGGTGAGCGGAAGTCCTTTCAGGACGGTCAGCAGCGTCACCAGATTTCCGATCGCCCGCCCGGACTTTCCGCGTACGAGCTCCGGCACGTCGGGGTTCTTCTTCTGGGGCATGAGCGACGAGCCGGTCGAGTAGGCGTCGGCGAGCTCGACGAAGCCGAACTCCGCCGTCGACCAGATCACGAGCTCCTCGGCCAGGCGCGAGAGGTGGACCATCGAGATCGCCGCAGCGGCCAGGTATTCGAGGGCGGCATCGCGGGAGGCGACCGTGTCCATCGAGTTGCGGGTCGGTCCCTCGAAGCCGAGCTCGGCGGCGGTCTGCTCCCGGCCGAGTGGCAGGGTCGAGCCCGCGAGGGCCCCCGCGCCCAGGGGGGAGCGGTCGATCCGGGCCCGGGCATCGGCGAAGCGGCCGGCGTCGCGGCCGAGGACCTCGACGTGGGCCAGCCAGTGGTGGGCGAGGCGGACCGGCTGGGCGCGCTGCAGATGGGTATAGCCGGGGAGGAGGGTGTCGACGTGCTCGCGGGCGCGCTCGAGCAGGACCCCGCGGAGCCCTTGGAGGCCCTGTTGGGTCGCGAGGCAGGCGTCCCGCAGAAAGAGGGCGAGGTCGGTCGCGACCTGGTCGTTGCGGGAGCGGCCGGTGTGGAGCTTGCCCGCGGCGTCCGGGCCGATCAGCGCGCGGAGCCGGGTCTCGATGTTCATGTGGATGTCTTCGAGGGCCGCATCGAAGGGGAAGGTCCCGGCCTCGATCTCGGCCTCGACGAGGTCGAGTCCGCGCAGGAGCGACCGCGCGTCGGCCTTCGGAATCAGGCCGACGTCGCCCAGCATCCGCGCCTGGGCCCGGGACCCGCGCAGATCGTGGCGGGCCAGCGCCTTGTCGAAATGGATCGAGGCGGAGAAGCGTTCGACGGCGGGATCCGTCGCCCCGCTGAAGCGCCCGCCCCAGGGCTTGCGGGCGGCGCTCTTGCCGGGCGGTCGTGCGCCCGATGCTTTGCGTTTTCCGGCGGCCTTCGTCATGGCGCCCTACTCTCGCGGTTCGGGCGCCCGCGCACAAGCCGCGGCGAGCGGAACGAACGCGTCGGAACGAGCGGGCGCGTGCGGGTTCCATGAGGGGGCCCACGCCCCGGCTCGACACGGCCGGGCGCGCGCCCGTGCGCAGGGGGTCGCTCGGCGCGTGCGGGGGTGCGCGGCGCGCACGCAATTCTGCAGAACCCGCGAGCGTGGGGGCGCGGTCCGCGCGCGAGCATGCGCGACGCACGCGCGAGGATGAGAGCCGAGATGGCCAGGGGCCGGAAGTCCAAGTCGTCCAGGGGCGGATCACCGCCGCGCGCGTGGCTGCGGCGGGTGGGCCTCGTGCTGCTCGCGGTGGGCTTCGTCGGCGGGCTCTGGGCGGCCCATGGTCTGCTCGCCCTCGATCGGATCGTGCAGTCGCGCTTCGAGGGGCGCGGCTTCGCCGTCCCGTCGCGCGTCTACGCGGCGCCGAAGGTCATCTATACCGGCGCCGACTGGGAGCGCCTCGATCTCGACGGCTGGCTCGCGCGCACCGGCTACCGCGAGCAGCAGGAGGCCGGCCCCCTCGCCGTCGGCCACTACCGCTCGCTGCCCTGCCGCCTGCGCGTCCACCTGCGCGGCTTCGACCACCCCGAGCTGCCCGAGCCCGATCGCCGCATCGAGTTCCGCCTCGAGGCGGGCCGCGTCCGCGAGATGCGCGACGACAAGGGGCATCCGGTCGACGTCGTCGCGCTCGAGCCCGAGCAGATCTCGGCCTTCTACGACGAGGACCGCGAGCAGCGCGATCTCGTCGCGATCGCGGAGGTGCCGCCGCATCTCGTCGACGCCATCTACGCGATCGAGGATCGCCGTTTCGAGGAGCACAACGGCGTCGACCTGCGCCGCATCGCGGGCGCGCTGCTCGCGAATCTGCGCGCCGGCGGCATCCGCGAGGGCGGCAGCACGCTGACGCAACAGCTCGTCAAGAACTTCTTCCTGACCCCCGAGCGGACCATCGAGCGCAAGCTGACCGAGGCGTTGATGGCCCTCATCGTCGAAGCGCGTTATTCGAAGCCGCAGATCCTCGAGGCCTATCTCAACGAGATCTACATGGGCCGCCGCGGCTCGACCGCGATCCACGGCGTCGGCGAGGCCTCGCGCTTCTTCTTCGGCAAGCGCGTGCCGGATCTCAGCGTCGACGAGTCGGCGCTGCTCGCGGCGGTGATCCAGAGCCCGAATGCGATGAGCCCCCACCGCCATCCCGAGCGCGCGAAGAAGCGCCGCGACCTCGTGATCAGCCAGATGGAGGAGCAGGGCCGCATCTCGGCCGAGCAGGCCGAGCGCTCCCGGGCGCACCCCCTCTCCCTCGCCGCGGTCACGCTCGAGTCGGGGCAGGATCGTTATTTCCTCGACATGCTCCAGCGCCAGCTGCCCGAGGTCTACCACGAGGATCTGCTCGCGACCGAGGGCCTGCGCATCTACTCGAGCCTCGACACGACGCTCCAGCGCTCGGCGGTCGACGTCCTGCGCAAGGGCCTCGCGGCGCTCGAAAAGCAGCTCCCGGCCCCGAAGGTCGCGAAGGGCCAGCCGAAGCCGCAGCTGCAGGGCTGCCTGCTCGCGATGCGGCCGCAGACGGGCGAGATCCTCGCGCTCGTCGGCGGGCGCGACTACGGCACGTCGCAGTTCAATCGCTGCACCCAGGCGCGCCGCCAGGCGGGCAGCGTCTTCAAGCCGATCGTCTACGCCGCGGCGCTCTCGCGCCAGTCGGGGCCGGTCGTGACGCTCGCGAGCTTCGTGCCCGACGAGCCGATCGAGGTCAGCACGCCCTCCGGACCCTGGCGGCCGGCGAACTACGATCGCCGCTTCCGGGGGCTCGTGTCGATCCGGGAGGCGCTCGAGGATTCGCTGAACGTTCCGGCCGCGCGCCTCGGTCAGGCCGTCGGCATCAAGCGCGTCGTCGAGATGGCGCGCAAGCTCGGGATCGAGAGCCCGCTGCCCGCGGTGCCGAGCCTCGCCCTCGGCTCGGCCGAGGTCTCGCCGATCGAGCTCGCGACCGTCTACGCGACCTTCGCCAACGGCGGGCTCCGGCCGACGCCGCGCAGCTTCATCGGGCTGCTCGACGACGCGGGCCTCGCCCAGGCGCAATCGCCGCTCGCCGGGGCGCGGCGGGTCATCGACGCAGGGACGGCCTACCTGACGACCTCGCTGCTCGAGGGCGTCGTCGATCGGGGCACCGGCGCCGGCATCCGAAGTCGCGGCCTGCGCGGTCCGATCGCCGGCAAGACCGGGACGACCGACGACGAGAACGATCTCTGGTTCGTCGGCTTCACGCCCGAGCTCGTGGTCGTCGTCTGGATCGGCTACGACGAGCCGCGCAAGATCGGTGTGCCCTCGAGTCGCGGTGCGCTGCCGATCTGGGCCGATTATCTCGCGGTGGTCTCGGGGGGCGAGATCCGCGGCGCGTTCCTGCGACCGCGGGAGATCGAGAGCGTCGAGATCGATCCGATGACCGGGGAGCGCGCGCTCTGGGGCTGTCCGCGCAGTCGGTCCGAGTACTTCCTGATCGGCACCGCGCCGGTCGAGACGTGCCCGCGCGGCATGCCGACGTTTCCCCGATTCTTCGAACGTTTCTTCGGCGGCTGAACACGGCGCGCGCGCCCGTCGGAAGCTCGCGTCGGCGCGGTGACTGTGCGAGCTTGGGCTGCGGGTGGACTCGATGCGTCGCAATCTTCGGTCGGGCTTGGGGATCGCGATCCTCGCGAGTGGGGTCGCGGGTTGCGCGTCGACGCCCGTCGTCCCGCCGCCGTCGGAATCGGGCGGCGTCGATCGCGATCGAGATCGCGCCGTCGAGTCGCCGACCGCGGCGCCGGGCTCGGCCGGCGTGCCGCAAGCCGAGCCGCCCGGTCCCTTCGCGCCGATGCCCGCCCCGACCGAGCCGCCGCTCACGGCGAGCGCGTCGCTCGGTCGCTACGACGCGCGACGGGACGCGTCGCTGCGGCTCGTGATCGCGGGGCTCGACGCCGATTCGGTCGGTGAGGCTTCGCGGGCGCTCGCGAGCTATCAGCGCGCGGTGCGCCTCGATGCGACGAATCCGATCGCGTTTCTCGCCCTCGCCCGCCACCACGTCGCCGCCGGCGACCCGGAGGAGGCGAGCGCCTTCCTCGATCAGGCGCGCGCGCTCTTCGAGGCCGAGGGCGAGACGGGCTCGGCCGTCGACGTCTTCGGGCTCGGCCTGCGCGCGTGGATCGATCGCGCCGAGGGCCACGACGAAGAGGCCGACTCGCGCTTCGAGGCGGCGCGCCAGCTCTCGCCCGAGATCTGGCACGACGAGCTGCTCTCGGCCGACGAGCTCAAGTGACGAAGACGGATCCGGTCGAGCCGGCGGGGGGAGCGCGGGGAGCGATGGGCTCGAAGTACGCGGTGTTCGGACTGCTCGGCCTCGTCGTGATCGCCCTCGATCAGCTCGGCAAGCGCCACGTCGCCGCCCACCTCGCGCTCGGCGAACGCGTTCCGTTCGTCGGCTCGCTGCTCGCCCTGGCGCACGAGCCTTCGGCGGGGGGCGCGCTCGGACTGCTGCGCGACTGGTCGCCTCCGGCCCAGCTCGTCGCGTACGCGGCGCTCTCCGGCGGCGCGATGCTGCTCGCCTTCGTGTTCCTGCGTTCGCTGGCCCCACGGGACCTCGGTACCGCCGCGGCGCTCGGCGCGATCTTCGGCGGCGTCGCGAGCAATGGACTCGATCGCTACCGGGGCGGAGCGACCGTCGACTTCCTCCACGTCGGTCCGACCGCCTCGAGCCTGCTGCCCGACTTCAATCTCGCCGACCTCGCGATTCTGTTGGGGGTGGGCACCCTCATCATCGAGCTGCTCGCGACGGAGATGGCGGCGCGCGCCGCCGAGCGTCCGCGGCGCTCGCCTCCATATTAGGCGTCGCGCCGGTCCGTCCGGTCGATCCCGGTGCGTCGGCCGATTCTCGCAGCCGACCGCCCGGGCTCGCGCGGAGTGAGCGCGCTTCGGTGGATCCACCGGGCATGCTCGCCGCGCCGAATTTTTTTTGACCGCCCGTCGTGCACGCGTCCACCCTGAATTCACTTTGCGCTCACGAGGGTTGCGCGCGTCCGGTCGGACACCGGACCGTGTACGCGAAGCGGTCCGATCGCACGACTCGAGCAGGAACTGATTGACACGTCTCCCGCGACTGCGTTAGAACAGATCGTCCCACGCAGCATGCAGCTCGAAGCGGAGCCCGGTGAGCTCCGGGTCCCGCGAACCAGGTGTCCGGCGAGAGTCCCGCGTACGGAGAGGATGCGACGATGCCGAGAAGCTCCAGCAAGCCCAAGAGCGATTACGCCATCCAGACGGTGATGAACGCCTTTCGCATGCTGGAGGTCTTCGACGGGGCGGTCGCGATCGGCGTCTCGGACGTCGCGCGCAGTCTCGGACTCCACAAGAACAACGCCTTTCGCCTGCTCGCGACGCTCGAGATCGCCGGCTACGTGCAGCAATCCGCGGACAGCGAGCTCTATCATCTCGGCCCGCGCTGTCTCGAGCTCGCGCATGCCTTCGCGCGCAACCATCCCTTCGCCGGGCTCGCGCGGCCGGTACTCGAGGATCTGGTCGGCGAGACCCGGGAGACCGCGCATCTCGGCATCCTGCGCGAGCGCGAGGTCGCACACCTCGACGGCGTGCTGCCGAGCCAGCTGCTGCTGACGGGCTCGCGTGTGGGCGAGCGACTTCCCGCCCATTGCACCGCCATCGGCAAGGCGCTCCTGATCGGATTGCTCGAGCGGTCGACCCCTCCTCTCTCCCAGAAGCCCGCCCAGAAGCCCGCAGAGGGCCGTCGCCAGGCCGGCGGCGCCGGGAGCGCGCCGGGCATCGCGCAATGGGAGCTCGCCCGCTTCACCGACGCGACCCTCACCGACGGCACCAAGCTCCTCGACGAGATCCGCGCCAGCCAGCTACGCGGCTACGCCGTCGACCTCGAAGAGTACGCGCCGGGTCTGCACTGCGTCGCGGCGCCCGTGCGCGACGTCGGCGGTCGGGTGGTCGCTGCGATCTCGCTCTCGGGGCCGTCGCAGCGCCTCACGGAGGAGGCCGTCCACGGGGACGGCGCCCGCGCGGTGACGGCAGCGGCGGATCGGCTCTCGCGGGCCCTCGGTGCCCGGGACGAGGGAACGCGCCCGCTCGGCGGGCATTAGTCGAGCGGGTCCGGGACGACCCGAGGGACGGGACATGGACTTCGAGCTCGACGATTCGCTCTCCAGTCTGCAACAGACGGCCCGCCGCTTCTCGGACGAGCAGATCGCGCCGGTCGCGGCCCAGTACGACGCGAGCGGAAAGTTCCCGCGCGAAGTCCTCCGCATGGCCTGGGAGCTCGGCCTCTCCCATACCTTCATCCCCGAGGAGCTCGGTGGACTCGGCCTGTCGGCGGTCGGGGCCTGCGTCGTCGTCGAGGAGCTGTCCCGCGGATGCTCGGGCATCACGACGTCGATCCTCTCGAACGACCTCGGTCTGATGCCGATCCTCGTCGGCGGCTCGCGCGATCAGCAGCGCGAATGGCTGGCTCCGTGTACGCAGGACTTCAAGGTCCTCGCCTTCTGTCTCTCCGAGCCCGGCGCGGGCTCCGACGTCGCGGGCCTCCAGCTCCACGCCGAGAAGGCCGGCAACGGCTACGTGCTCAACGGCACGAAGGCCTGGATCACGAACGGCGGCGAGGCCGACCTCTTCACCGTCTTCGCGACCCTCGATCGCAGCACTCGACACTCTCTACGTGATCGACACAAGGGCATCTGCGCCTTCGTGATGTCCCGCGAAACGCCGGGGCTGACGCCGGGCAAGAAGGAAGACAAGATGGGGCAGCGCGCGAGCGATACGCGCGTGCTCCACTTCGACGACGTGCGGATCCCGGCTTCCCAGCGCCTCGGCGCCGAGGGCGAGGGCTTCAAGATCGCGATGACGACCCTCGACCGGACACGGCCGTTGATCGGGGCCCTCGCGACCGGCATCGCCCGCCGCGCCCTCGAGGAGAGCCTCGCCTACGCGGCCGAGCGAAAGGCCTTCGGCCAGGCGATCGGCGAGTTCCAGGCGGTCCAGTTCATGCTGGCAGACATGGCGAAGGACATCGAGGCGAGCCGCCTCCTGACCTTCCAGAGCGCCTGGATGCTCGATCGGGGCATGCGCGCCTCGAAGCAGTCGTCGATGGCGAAATGCTTCTCGACCGACGCCGCCATGAAGGCCACGACCGACGCGGTCCAGATCTTCGGCGGCAACGGCTATACGAAGGAATACCCGGTCGAAAAGCTGATGCGCGACGCCAAGCTGATGCAGATCTACGAGGGGACGAACCAGATCCAGCGCGTCGTGATCGCCCGCGAGCTCATGAAGGGCTGAACCCCGGTCGCCGGCAGGCCGCCCGACCGGTCCGGGGCGGCCGCCTCCCGCTGGGGCAGGCTGCCGGTTCCCGATGGATGCCTGCCGGTGGGCGCCCCATGAATCAATTGGATGCGGGGAAGGGCTTCGACACCCGCCCCCCCGGTTGATAGACTCGGCCACCTTTCGCACGGGCCCATCGGCCACTCGCTTCCCGATTCAACATGCGTGCGAGAAGTCAGCGTTCGATCGGCGCGCGCCCAGGGTGTCGTCGCCAGATGCTTTCAAGCAGAGGGATTTCCCATGAGTCTGAATGAGAAAGCGCTCGAATATCACGCCCAGGGTCGTCCCGGAAAGATCAAGGTCGTCCCGACCAAGAGCTGCGCCACGGCCGCCGACCTCTCCCTCGCCTACTCCCCGGGTGTCGCGGCGCCCTGCCTCGAGATCGAGAAGAACCCCGACGACGCCTACAAGTACACGGCGAAGGGCAACCTGGTCGCCGTCATCTCCAACGGCACCGCCGTCCTCGGCCTCGGCAACCTCGGCGCCCTCGCCGGCAAGCCCGTGATGGAGGGCAAGGGCGTCCTCTTCAAGCGCTTCGCCGACATCGACGTCTTCGACATCGAGGTCGACACGATCGACACGAAGGAGATGATCCGATTCTGCGAGCTGATCTCGCCGACCTTCGGCGGCATCAACCTCGAAGACATCCGCGCCCCAGAGTGCTTCGAGATCGAAGAGGCGCTGAAGGCCTCCTTGAACATCCCGGTCTTCCACGACGACCAGCACGGCACGGCGATCATCTCGGCCGCCGCGCTGCTCAATGGCCTCGAGCTCCAGGGCAAGAAGATGAGCGAGGCGAAGATCGTCGTCTCCGGTGCCGGCGCGGCCGCGATCTCGTGCGCGAAGCTCTACAAGGATCTCGGCGTGAAGGCCGAGAACATCCTGATGACCGATACCAAGGGCGTCATGTGGAAGGGCCGCGGCGAGGGCTTCAACAAGTACAAGGAAGAGTTCGTCCGCGAGACGAAGTGCCGGACGCTGGCCGACGCGATGGTGGGCGCCGACGTGTTCGTCGGGCTCTCGAGCAAGGGGCTCGTCACCCAGGAGATGGTGAAGACGATGGCGCCGAAGCCGCTCGTCTTCGCGATGGCGAACCCCGACCCGGAGATCACGCCGCCCGAGGTCAAGGCCGCGCGCAAGGACGCGATCTGCGCGACGGGCCGCTCGGACTACGCCAACCAGGTCAACAACGTGCTCGGCTTCCCGTTCATCTTCCGCGGCGCGCTCGACGTGCGGGCCTCGAAGATCAACGAGCAGATGAAGCAGGCGGCGACCTTCGCCCTGGCCGAGCTCGCCAAGCGCGGCGAGGTCGTGCCGGATGCCGTGAAGAAGGCCTACCCGGGCGAGAGCTTCGAGTTCGGCCCCGAATACATCATCCCGAAGCCCTTCGATCCGCGCGTGCTGCTCTTCGTGGCGCCTGCGGTCGCGAAGGCGGCGATGGATTCGGGCGTCGCGCGCAACCCGATGGACCTGCGCACCTACGAGGCCCGACTCCAGCAGAAGCTCTCGGAGATCGCGTCGCTCTAGCCCGTTCGGGGGCACGACGCTCGGGCAGGTCGCGCCGAGAGGCGAGATGTTCGGGAAGATCCTGATCGCCAACCGGGGGGAGATCGCGGTTCGCGTCGTGCGCGCGTGCCGCGCCCTCGGCGTGCGCTCGGTCGCGATCTACTCGGAGGCGGACGCGGACGCGCTCCACGTTCGGCTGGCCGACGAGGCTCATCCGTGCGGACCTGCCCGCGCGACCGAGAGCTACCTCGACGTCGCGAAGGTCGTCGGCCTCGCGAAGGCGTGCGGCGCGGACGCGGTCCATCCGGGCTATGGATTCCTCTCCGAGAACGCCGCGTTCGCGCAGGCCGTGCTCGATGCGGGGCTCGTCTTCATCGGACCGCCGCCCGAAGTGATCCGCGCCATGGGAGGCAAGATCCCCGCGCGCGAGCGCATGCGCGCGGCGGGGGTCCCCGTCGTGCCGGGCGGACGCGAGGCGATCCGCGACCTCGAAGAGGCACGCTCGACGGCGGCGGCGCTCGGCTATCCCGTGCTCGTCAAGGCCTCGGCCGGGGGCGGCGGGCGCGGCATGCGGCGCGTCGAGGACGAAGGCGGCCTCGAGGCGGCCCTCGAGCGCGCGCGCTCCGAGGCGAAGGCCTCCTTCGGCGACGACACGATCTATCTCGAGAAGTACCTCTCGGGTCCGCGCCACATCGAGATCCAGGTCCTGGCGGACCAACAAGGCAAGACGCTCCATCTCGGCGAGCGCGAGTGCTCGATCCAGCGCCGCCATCAGAAGCTCGTCGAGGAGGCGCCGGCCTACGGCATGACCGAGGCGCTGCGTGCGGCGATGGGCGAGGCGGCCGTGCGGGCGGCGAAGGCCGTGGGCTACGTCGGCGCGGGGACCTGCGAGTTCATGATGGACTCGAGCGGCGCCTTCTATTTCCTCGAGATGAACACGCGCATCCAGGTCGAGCACCCCGTGACCGAGGCGGTGACGGGGCTCGATCTCGTGGCGCTCCAGATCCGGATCGCGGCCGGCGAGGCTCTCCCGCTCGAGCAGGCGGACGTCCGACTCGCGGGCCACGCGATCGAGGCGCGCGTCTACGCCGAGGATCCCGACGCGGGCTTCGTGCCCTCGCCCGGTCCGATCCTCGCCTGGCAGGCGCCGGCGGGTCCCGGCATCCGCCTCGACGCCGGCTTCGATGCGGGCATGACGGTGACCCCGCATTACGACGCGATGCTCGCGAAGCTGATCGCGCAGGGCGCCGATCGCGCGGAGGCCCTCGAACGCCTGGCGGAGGCGCTCGAGCAGTTCTGGGTCGCCGGCATCAAGACGGGGATTCCATTCCTGCGTCGACTCGTCTCGACACCGACCTTTCGCGCGGGCGCCTACGATACGGGCTTCCTCGAAGCGGAGATGGCGCAGGCGGGCTCGATCCTCGCGCCTCCGCGCGCGCTCGAGGAAACGGCGCGCGTCGTCGTGCTGGGCGTGGCGGCGTGGCGGGCGGCGTGCGATGGCCATGGCGAGGTCGATGGCGCAGCAGACGGAGGCGACGCGGCGCAGGCGCGGGCGGCGCAGATCGTGCGTGTGACGCTGCCCAGGCAGGAGGGGGTCGAGGTCGAGATCGCGGCCGAGGCCGCGTCGGCGACGGTCCGCCTGCGTGTCGGCGTCGAGGGGCGGACGAGCGAGCTCGAGCTCTCCGTCGCGGGCGAGCCGGCAGGCCGCCCCGTCGACGGCGTCGTCTTCGACGTGCGGCTCGGCGGGGCGGCGCTGCGGATCTCTCTCGTGCGGAAGAAGGCGGGCGATTTCGAGCTCGGTCTGCGCGACCGCGTGGTCCGCGTCCGGACCGAGCTGCGTTAGTTCAGTTCGCCGTGGCGGCGTCCGCCGGCGGAGCGCCCGCGGGCTCGACGTTCCCGGTCGCCGCATCCTGCGCATCCTGCGTGTCGCCGTTCCCGTCGCCGGCGCCCCGGCGACCGTCGACCCGATCGGCGCGCCGGTCGAGGCGGCCGTCGATCCGATCCCCCCGTCGATCGAGCCGGTCGTCGACGCGCTCGCCGCGGCGGTCGAGGCGCGCATCGACGCGCTCGCCCTTCGCCTCGATCCGATCGGCACGGCGCTCCGTCTTCGCTTCGATGTGGTCTGCGCGCCTTTCGTGACCGTGGTCGCGCGCCCGCTCCGCGCGATTGCCGCCCCGATCCTCGACGCGGTCTGCGCGGCGGTCGTGGCGATCCTCGACGCGATCCCCGCGGCGGTCGAGCCGCTCCTCCTTGCGGTCTCCACGGCGATCGAGTCGCTCTTCGATCCGATCTCCCTTGCGATCGAGTCGCTCGGCGCGGGGCGTCGAGTCGTCGGCGAGGGCGACGGAGGAGAAGACGAGCGCGAGGCCGAGGGTGCTGGGGACGAGCAGGGCGAAGCGAAGCGGATGGCGCATGAAGACTCCTTGGCGATGGGGCCGTTGGGCTTTCGCGCCGGATCGGCATCCGGCTGCGGGGAGTTGAACCCGGCGTCCGAGAGAAGGTTTCGCTCGTGCTCGGCGCCTGCTCGCGGGTTGCGCGTCTGTTAATGTCGCCGGACCGGACGTCGAGCCGGAATCGGAGTCGAGCGGCGACGCGAACGCGCGCCGTCCATCCGGTCGAACGTCGCCCAGCGAGGCGACCAGAGGAGCTTGATCGATGCAGCGATATGGCGCGGAGTTCGTCGGCACGTTCTGGCTGGTCCTCGGCGGTTGCGGCAGCGCGGTCCTCGCGGCCGCCTTTCCCGAGGTCGGCATCGGGCTCCACGGCGTCTCGCTGGCCTTCGGGCTGACGGTGCTCACGATGGCCTTCGCGATCGGCCACGTCTCGGGCTGCCATCTCAATCCCGCCGTCTCGATCGGTCTCTGGGCGGGCGGGCGCTTCGAAGCGTCGCAGCTCGTGCCCTACATCGCGTCGCAGGTCCTCGGTGCGGTCGCTGCGGGCGGCGTGCTCTACCTGATCGCGAGCGGTGCTCCGGGCTTCGACGTCGCGGGGGGCTTCGCCTCGAATGGTTATGCCGAGCATTCGCCGGGGGGCTACGACCTGAAGTCGGCCTTCGTGACCGAGGTCGTCATGACCGGGATGTTCCTCGTGATCATCCTCGGCGCGACCGACGCGCGCGCGCCCAAGGGCTTCGCGCCGATCGCGATCGGTCTCGGACTGACGCTGATCCATCTGATCAGCATCCCGGTCACGAACACGTCGGTGAATCCCGCGCGCAGCACGGGCGTCGCGTTGTACGTCGGCGGCTGGGCGATCTCGCAGCTCTGGCTCTTCTGGGTCGCGCCGATCCTGGGCGCGGTCGCCGGAGCGGTGACCTATCGTGCGATCGGCGGATCGAGCGATTGAGTCGTGTTCGGCGGGAGCGACGGAACGCCGGATCGACCGGCCGGTGTCCGAGCGGATCGAACGGGAAGAGATGGACGATGGGGGCATGATGCTGCGCGCGAGTCGGATTCTGCTCGGACTGACTCTCGTCGGCTGGCTCGCGGGGGCGCAGCTCCTCGCGCCGCGGGCCCGGGCGGAGTCGTCACCGGCGGAAGCCGCGGCGTCCCAGGCGGGAGCGCAGGCCGCGACGCCCGAAGCCGCCGGCCGGATCGGCTTCATCGGCCACAACCTCTTCGGCAGCGCCCACGGCGTGTTCCACGTCTGGCGCGTGGTCGAGCATCGCGTCGATCTCGCCGATCCGACGGCGAGCCAGGCCGTCGTCGAGGTCACCCTCGCCTCGGTCGACACGAAGACCAAGGGCCGCGACGACCATCTGCGGACGCCCGACTTCTTCGACGTCGAGAAGTTCCCCGTGGCGACGGTTCGCGGGCATTCGCCGAAGGCGCTCCCGCCCGGGCCGGCGGGCCGACCGCGTTATGCGGTGAAGTTCGACGTCGATCTCCACGGCGTGACGAAGACGCTCGACGGCGAGGTCGAGATCGTCGAGTCGAGCCCGGTCGTCGTCGAAGGCGGCTTCACGATCATGCGCTCGGACTTCGGGGTCGGCGAGGCGCCTTCGAGCTGGAATCCGATGTCGATCGACGACGAGGTCCCGGTCCGGTTCCGCGTCCGCTTCTAGCGGAGCAGGGGCTCAGGGCTGTTTCTCGCGCTCAGGGCTGCCTTTCCGGCTCAGGGCTGCCTTTCGAGCTCAGGGCTGTCTTTCGAGCTCAGGGCTGCGCGATGTGGATCAGGGCGTAGCCGGAGAACACGACCTGCGGCACGGCCATGCCGATGACCGTCCCCGCGATCGGCGTCGTCATCGTGAAGCGCTCGTCGAGGAACGGCTCGTCGATGCGGGCCACCTGATCCCCCGGCTCGACCCGGTCGCCGAGCTTGCGGACGGGATAGAAGACCCCGCCCTCGCCCATCGGAACGCGTAGCCACTGCGACCGCGAATACACCTTCGCTGCCGGCGTCGGCTTCGATTCGCGACCGGCGCGCATGCCGAGCAGATTCATCACGTTGAGCACGCCGTCGACGCCGCGCTCGATCTCCTCGGGCTCGAAGCGAAGCGGAAGGCCCGCCTCGTAGATGATGCTTGGCACGCCGGACTCCATCATCTCGCGCCGGAAGCTGCCGCGCGGCCCCTCGCCGCCGAGCACGACGGGTGCGCCGAAGGCGCGGGCCATCTCGAGGGCGCGGGGATGCCCGAGGTCGACGCGGATCTGCGGGAGGTTCGCGCGATCGAAGGAGCCGGTGTGGAGATCGATCAGGGCATCGCACACCTTCGTCGCCGTCCGATGGAGCAGATAGGCGATGATCCCCGAGTTGCTGCCGTCGAGGGACCCGGGGAACTCCCGATTGAGATCCCGGCGATCGGGCATGTAGCGGGTACCCGACCGGAATCCGTTCACGTTGACGGCGGGCAGCGCGATCAGGGTTCCGGCCAGCTGCTTCGGGTCGGCCATGTCGAACGCGGTTCGTGCGACCTCGAAGCCGTTGCGCTCGTCGCCGTGGATCAGCGCCGTGAGACAGAGGGTCGGTCCCGGCTTCGCGCCGCGGCTCACGAACACGACCGTGTTGAGATAGGCTGCCTCGAAGCTCGGCGACTGGGCGTAGGAGAACTTGAGCTTCCCGCCCGGCGCGATCGTGCGGCCGAGCAGCTCGATCGGGCCCCATCCGTCCGCGCTCGTGCCGTCGGGGCCGGCGCCGGAGGCCGGCAGGGCGAAGAGCACGAGGACGACCAGGAGCCAGATCTTTCGAATGCCGATCATCGCGCGATTCCCGTTCGGTGACCGCGTCGTGGTCGCGGCATCGGAGAGAGGGCTTCATGATGCGAATCTGCGCGTGACTGCTTAGCGCGAGTGGAAGTGCGAGGTAAGAGCATGGGCGTCGACCCCGGCGCGAAGTTCGGACTGGCGCTCGGCTTCGGACTTCTTCTCGGCTTCGGCCAGAGCGGCTGTCGCACGCACGGTTCGGACCCCCTCCCGGGCCCTGCCGCGTCGACGGTATCGAGCCGACCCGTCGAGTGGGGTTACTACGGCGACGCGTCCCCGGAGCGATGGGCGGCGCTGAGTCCGGCCTACGCGGCCTGTGCGCACGCCGGGACGCAGTCGCCGATCGAGCTCGCGGACCGCGCGGCCTCCCGGGGCGTCGAGGAACTCCGGATGGACTACCGCAGGTCCGGTCTGCGCATCGCCCATCATCAGCACGTGGCGGACATCCTCGACGACGGCCACACGATCCAGGTCACGGTCGACGAAGGCAGCCGGCTCTCGACGCGCGGCGAGTCCTATGCCCTCAAGCAGTTCCATTTCCATACGCCGGCCGAGCATGCCCTCGCCGGCCGCCGATTCCCGATGGAGATCCACTTCGTCCACCAGAGCGCTCGCGGTCGTTTCGCCGTGCTCGCGGCCTTCGTCGACGTCGGGGAGTCGAACCCGGGTCTCGCGCAGCTGATCGAGCATGTTCCGGGCGAGCGGGGCGAGTCGGTCCACCGCCCCGACGTGACGGTCGATCCCGGGGTCCACTTCGCGTCGATGACCGGAGTCCTGGCCTATCAGGGCTCCTTCACGACCCCGCCCTGCACCGAGAACGTCGAATGGCTCGTGATGAGCACCCCGCTCACGGCCAGTCGCGACCAGATCGCCGCGTTCGCCGACAGGCTCGAAGGCAACGCCCGACCGCTCCAGCCTCGGGGCGACCGCGCGATCGAGCGGCGGCCGTTCTCCCCGAAGCTGTCGGACTGATGCGCGCCGGCGGGCCGCGAATCGAGCTCGGACGATCGGAATTTCCGGACCGATCGCTGGCGTTCCCGCGCGAAAAATGGTTTCGTCGCGGGCGGTGAACTCCACGGCCTTCGACCATCCGGACGCACGGTGAGCAGCGAGCCCCTTCGCCCGCGTGCCCGATTCTCGCTCGTGGTCGGCGGTCCGTTCCACCGGCTCCTGACCCGGCTGGGCGGGATGGGTCCCGACGGTCTGCCGCGTCCCCGGACCGCGTTGATCCTGGCGACGCTCGCCTGGTCGATTCCGGCCGTCGCCGTGGTCGTGCAGTCCCTGCTCGACGAGACCTACTCCGGCTGGGTCTATTTCTCCGACGCGACGGTCTACGCCCGCTTTCTGGTCACGATCGCCGTCCTGATCATGACCGAGCACTACGCCGATGGTCGCTTCGAGATCCTGATCCGGGAGTTCCGGGCGACCCGGATCATCGGTGACGATCAGGACGAGGTGTTCCTCCGCGCCCTCGATCAGGCGGACCGCCGTTCGAGCTCGGCGTTCGCCGAGGGCGTCCTCGTCGTCCTCGCCCTGGGACTCGCGAGCTTCGGGACCCGCGTCGCGGCCGGTCTGGTGGTCGGTGGGTGGGAAGGCGATGCAGTCGACGGAGGGGTCGTGCTCTCCTGGGCGGGCATGCTCGCGTCGCTGGTGAGTGGACCGCTCTTCTTCTTCCTGCTGCTGCGCTGGTGTTGGCGCTTCGTCGTCTGGACGCTGCTGCTCTTCCGGCTCTCCGGCCTGCAGCTCGACCTGATGCCGCTGCATCCGGATCGCTGCGGTGGGCTCGGCTTCCTCGCGCTCTACCCGAGCATCTTCACGGGCTTCGTCTTCGCGCTGAGCTCGGTGGTCGCGGTGACCGTCTTGAAGGAGCTTCGCTTCGTCGCGCTCTCGACGGACCAGATCCAGTGGATGCTCGGAATCTGGCTCGCGGTGGTCGTCGTGCTCTTCCTCGGGCCGCTCGCGGTCTTCGTGCCGCTCCTGCGCCGGGCGCGGGAGCAGGCCCTGATCGAGTATGGTCGACTCGCGCATCAGCATCATCACGCCTTCCGGCGCCGCTGGCTCGACTCGGGTCGAACGGGCGAAGAGCTGATCGGCTCCCCCGATCCGTCCTCCTCGTCGGACCTCAACGCGATCGTCACGACGGCCCAGGAGATGCGCGTCTTTCCGATCGATCATTTCGCCGTCGTGCAGCTGCTCGGCGCGGCGGGGCTGCCGTTGCTGGCCGTCGCGCTGACGCGTGTGCCGTTGGTCGAGCTGGTCCGACGCATCGGCATGGGTTTTCTATGATGGGTCCGCTGCGGGGTGGGCGATCGGATGCGGTTGCTTCCGATCGAGCCGATGCCGATCGAGCGGATTCCTTCGCCGCGTGAGCTCAAGATGAAAGGGGGCGATCCCATGAATTGCCTGCTCGAGACCATTCGAAACGACTTCAAGGCCGTCGGCCTCGTGCTCGCCTGCATCGCGCTGGGCTCGGCTCCTGCCGCGCGAGCCGCGGATGCGATCGACCGGACCGTCCTGCCCGTCGTCGAGCCCGAGCCGCCGACGATCACCGAGCAGGACGCGCGGAAGGTCACGGCGCCCCCCCGCTTCGCGGTCACGGCGCCGGCTGCCGCGCCCAACGTGATCGTCGTGCTGGTCGACGACTTCGGCTTCGGCCAGAGCGGGACCTTCGGTGGGCCCATCGAGATGCCGACGCTGCAGACGCTCGCGAACGACGGACTCCGCTACAACCGGTTCCACACGACGGCGCTCTGCTCGCCCACGCGCACCGCGCTCCTCACCGGTCGCAACCACCACGTCAACAACGCGGGCGCGATCATGGAGCTGGCCACCGGATTCCCCGGCAACACGGGCGTGCGACCGGATAGCGTCGCCCCGCTCGCCGAGATCCTCCGTCAGAACGGCTACAGCACCGCCGCCTTCGGCAAGTATCACGAGACGGCGCCCTGGGAGGCCTCCGTCTCCGGTCCCTTCGATCGCTGGCCGACGCGTTCGGGCTTCGACAAGTTCTACGGATTCATCGGCGGCGAGACGAACCAGTGGGCGCCGGCGGTCTACGACGGGATCACCCGCGTCGAGGTCCCCGACGACCCCGACTACCACTTCACGAACGACATGACGAACCAGGCGATCGCCTGGATGCGCTTCCAGCAGTCGCTGACCCCCGACAAGCCCTTCTTCGTCTACTTCGCGACCGGCGCGACCCACGCGCCCCACCACGCGCCGAAGGAATGGATCGCGAAGTTCAAAGGGAAGTTCGACGGCGGCTGGGATCGCCTGCGCGAGCAGACCCTCGCCCGCCAGATCAAGCTGGGCGTCGTGCCGAAGGGCACGCGGCTCACGCCCCGGCCCCCGGAGATCCCCGCCTGGGAATCCCTGTCGCCGGACCAGAAGCGGCTCTTCGCCCGACAGATGGAGACCTTCGCCGGCTTCGCGGCCCATACCGATCACGAGATCGGTCGGCTGATCCAGGCGGTCCGCGAGCTCGGCGAGATCGAGAACACACTGGTCGTCTACATCGCGGGCGACAACGGCGCGAGCGCCGAAGGCGGCCCCAGCGGGAGCTACAACGAGATCCTCGCCCTGAACGGCATCGTGAGCGACGTCTCGTCGCAGCTGCCCCACCTCGAAGAGTGGGGCAGCCCGAATACCTTCCCCCACTACGCCGTCGGCTGGGCCCACGCCGGCAACACGCCCTTCCAGTGGACGAAGCAGGTCGCCTCGCATTTCGGTGGGACGCGCAACGGGATGGTCGTGCACTGGCCCGCGCGCATCAAGAAGAAGGGCGGGCTGCGCTCCCAGTTCCACCACGTGATCGACATCGCCCCGACCATCCTCGAGGCCGCGACCCTGCCCGAGCCGACGTCGGTCAACGGGACGAAGCAGCGCCCGATGGACGGCGTCTCCATGGTCTACACGTTCGACGATCCGAAGGCCGGCGATCGGCGAACGACGCAGTACTTCGAGATGTTCGGCAATCGCGCGATCTACCACGACGGCTGGGTCGCGGCGACGCGCCACTCGATCCCGTGGCTGATGACCCAGCTGCCGCCCTTCGACCAGGATCGCTGGGAGCTCTACGACGTCGAGCGCGATTTCAGTCAATCGGTCGATCTCGCCGCGAAGAACCCGGAGAAGCTGAAGCAGCTCCAGGCGCTCTTCGTCGAAGAGGCGATCAAGAACCACGTCTTCCCCCTCGACGATCGACGCTCCGAGCGGTTCAACGCGGCGATCGCCGGACGGCCCGATCTGATGGGCTCGCGCACCTCGCTCACCCTCTACGAGGGCATGACGGGCATCAGCGAGAACGCCTTCCTCAACGTGAAGGGCCGCTCGCACGCGCTGACCGCGGAGATCGAGGTCCCGGCGAAAGGGGCGGAGGGCGTCATCATCGCCCAGGCCGGCCGCTTCGGGGGCTGGAGCCTCTACATGAAGGGCGGCCGCGTCCACCACGTCTACAACTTCGGCGGCCTCGAGCGATCGGTCGTCGCGAGCGCGGCGCCGCTCGCGCCGGGGCGCCACACGATCGCCTACGAGTTCGACTACGACGGGGGCCCGCCCGGCTCCGGTGGAACGAGCAGGCTGGCGGTGGACGGCAAGCCCGTCGGCGAGGTCCGCGTCCCGAAGACGATGCCCTTCGCCTACTCCGCGGACGAGGGGGTCGACGTCGGGATGGACAACGAGACGCCGGTGACCGAGGACTATGCCGCTCGCGGGAATGCCTTCACCGGGCGGATCGATCGGGTCACGATCAGCGCCCGGTAGCTGCGCGTGTCCCTCTTCGAGTATCTCGCGATCGCGTTCACCCTCGTGATCTCGACGTCGGTCATGCGGATCGCCGATGGCCTGTCGGACAGCTTTCGAGGGGAGGAGAGCTACTGGGTCTACCCGGGGCAGCTCGCGGTCGCTCTCGCGGCCAACGTCGCGGCGTTCTGGAATTTCTGGTCCTTCCACGAGGCGGACTGGACGTTTCCACGCTTCGTCCTCGCGGTCTCGGGGCCGGTCGCGCTCTACTTCGGCACGGCGACGCTCGTGCCGAGCGACCGGGACGACGTGACGTCCTGGAAGGTCCATTCGCAGGCCGTCCGCGGGCGGTTCTACCGCTCGATCTGCGCGTACTCGGTGCTGATGGCGACGACGACGACGACGCTCCTCGGCATGGGCCTGGACCATCCGGCGCGCGGGGCTCAGCTGGCGATGTTCGTCCTGGGACTCGTCGGCGCGAGCACGGAGAACGAACGAGCCCACCAGGCGATCGTCGTCGTGACGCTCGTGTTCGGCGTCATCGTGTTGTCGACGCTGGCGGCTCGTCCGGGCGCATTGACGTGATCGGTCGACCCGAGACCTAACGCGTGATCCAGCCCTGCTCCCGGAACTTCTTCTCGAGCTCGTCCGCGACGTCGCCCGCCATCCGCTTGCCGACGCCCTCGGCCTTGTTGCGACCGCTCACCTCGGTCCCGACCTTGATGGGCGTCATCACGAGCAGCCCGATCGGATTGGCGGTCGCGATCGTCACGACGAGGGGCAGGACGACCCCCGGCGAATGACCCTTGCCCGCGCTGGCGTCGCCCGAGCCGAGCTTGCGATAGCCGTCTTCGGTCGCGAGATAGCCCTCGACGTGGCTCGTGACCTCGGCCGAGCCCGAGCCGAAGCCGATCACGACGCGCTTGAGGCCGCTGCCCTCGTCGACCGATCCCAGGAAGCCGACGATCACGAGATCGCCCGGCGACGGCTTCGACTCGCCATTCGCGCGTTCGGCCTCGAGCCCCATCGCGTCGATGCGCGCGACGAGCTCCGTCGCCATCTGTCCCCCGAGCTCGCGGGCCGCGGCGAGCTCCTCGGGCGAGGCCGTCGCCTGACGCCCGGCGTAGGTCGTGGCGGCCTCGGACCAGGCGGGGAGATCGGCCGCGCTCGCCGCGAAGTCGTGGACGTAGATCCGATCCGGTCGAGCCAGCTTCTCGCCCTGGTATTCCTGGCGATTGCTGAGCCTGGTCGAGGAGCATCCGATCGCGAGGAGGACGAGCAGCCCCGTCACGAGCATCATCCAGGCTTTCCCTGATTCGCGGTCGTCTCTTCGCATCGATTCGCCTCCCGATCGGACATGTTCGTCGCCCGATGCATCGCCCGGCGAGAATCGTCGGGCAAACGATTTCCGATTGTCGACAATCGGCGTCCGATCGTCCAGACTGGCCCGGCTATTACCCGCCGTTCGATGGGTGGGCGCGTCGGCGACGCCCCGGACTTCGACGTGCGAAGCGTGGAGCCTTCGATGTCGATGCGCCGATGGGTCGGATGGGTGTTGGGTGTCGTCCTCGTCGTGGCGGTCGTGGACCGAGCGGAGGCTCAGGCGAGCGATGCGCCGGCCTCGTCGAAGGCTCTCGCGGCCGACGCGGAGAAGGACTGGGAGCTCGAGCTCAGTCCCTACCTCTGGCTGTCGATGATCGACGGTGAGATCGATACGGCCCGCTTCGGCAATCGCCACTTCAAGGCCGACCTCGGCGACGTGATGAAAGCGTTCGACGGCGGATTCATGGGCAATGCGTCGGTCCGCTGGAAGCGCTTCCTCTTCCTGACGGACTTGACCTGGTCCCGTCTCTCGGATCGCGACGACGTCGGCGATTCCCAGGTCCGCTACGAGCTCGAGCAGGAGATCGGCTGGCTCGAGGCGCTCGCGGGCTATCGCGTCTACCAGAAGCCGGGCGGGCTCCTCCCGTCGAGCGGCGCCTCGCCGGCGCGAAGCCTCGACGTCGATGCCTTCGCGGGCCTGACCTATACCTGGATCGACAACAAGCTCGACCTCCGGCGCGATCCGGGCGACGTGATCCCGGCCCAGGATCGCACGATCCGACAGCGCGACGACTGGACGGCGCCCTACCTCGCCCTGCGCATCCGCAACGACTTCACCGACCGCCTCGAGAGCGAGACCTTCGTCGGCGTGGGCGGCTTCGGCGCAGGCAATGCACCCGAAGTCGTCTGGCAGGCCTACACGCTGCTCTCGTACGGGATCACGGACCACGTCCGCCTCTCGGCCGGTTACCGAGGGCAAGGCCTCGAGAAGCGCAACGTCAAGCTGAATCTGCACGGCCCCGTCCTCGGCGCCACGATCCGCTACTGACCCTCGAGCGCGTCCGGTTCGGGATCGGCGTGTCGAGCGGGCCGGGGAAGACCGGCTCGGATCCGCTGCGCGAAATCCACGGCGCCGTCGGCCGCCTGGGCCACCGGATTGACGTGCGAGAGCTCCCGCAGCGCGTCGAAGGGCATGCTCGAGTCGAGCATGCCGAGCTCGTAGACGTACTCCGCCGCATAGCCGCTCAGCAGGATCTTCCACGAGAATGCGTGGGGGCCCGGGTTCACCTTCGTGTGGCGCCAGACGTTCGTCGTGCAGTTCGTCGTGCCCGTGTTGTAGAACTCCGGCTGCTCGTGCAGGGAGTTGATCTCGCGCAGGTAGTCGAGGAAGAAGCGACGCGCGTTCGCGAGCGAGACGGCGGTGCGATAGACGTAGACGTCCTCGACCGGGTTCTTGCGGTAGTTCGTCCGGAGGCGGATCAGGTCGCGGTCGTCGCCGACGACGTAGATCAGCTCGTATTGCCGGAAGAAGCCGCGGATCGTGTCGTAGCTCTCGCCGATCTCCTTGCGCGTCTCGATCGAGATCGTGACGTAGTCGCGCCCCGCGAATCCGAAGCCGACCATGACATGGGCGATGGCGTCGCCCATCCAGTAGACCGAGATCAGATCGACCTCGTCGAGCTCGCGCAGATCGAAGGTCTTGTCGTAGTAGCGCGGGGTGTAGTCGGTCTCGCTGCGGTAGTCGAAGTCGCGGATGTCGTGGATCGTGACGCGGTCGCCTTCGATCGTGGCGCGCGGCAGCCGGGCGACGTCGGGCTGCCATGGGCGGTCGTTCGACGGCTCGACCCGGCTCCAGGCGACGAGGAAGCTCAGGAAGATCGGGACGAAGACGGCGAGCGGAAGCCGCGCGTCGCGACCCAGGGCGATCGCGCCGGCGGCGAGGAGCCCGGCGGCACCGATCACGCACGCGCCGACCGCCGACGCGTAGGGGCCGAAGAAGGCGGCGAGTGCAGACCACGTCGCGAGGAGCAGGATCGTCGGCGGGAGCAGGATGCGGCCGATGGACTTCAACGAACGGTTCCCGTCTAGGAGGGAGGCCGAGCTTGGTCCGAATCAGTCGCGGACGGTCCCCCAGAATACGAGCGATCGTTCGGCCCCCCCGACCCCCGGCCTCGCTCAACGCGGGAACAGAACTGGATCTGGAGGGCGACCAGTCGCCCGCCCCTTGGGCTTCTTGCCGCAGGCTGGGCCGAGAGGTTCCGGGCAGCCGGAAGCGGTGGACCTGCCGAAGCCGCCGGACAACCAGCCACGCGTCCCGGCGACCAGCCCGAGACGGCGCGACGACCACTGAAAGTGACCAAAGGCTCAGGAACCCTGCTTCGACCCCCAGACTGAACACGTTGTTCACGAGCCGCCGGCACGATGGGCCTGACTGACGAGCGCGACGGCCCCCGCGCCCCTGGTCGACGCCACCGATCGAGCGGTCGCAACACGAGACCCCCCCAGAGAGCCGCCCGAATGCAGGTCGACAGGCTGATGTTCCCGATCCCGCCTGGGCCGACCCGAACGAAGGAAGGCTGGAGACGATCGGACGAGTCGGGGACGTTCCAGTTCTCGGAGAGCCCGAACGGGACGACCGGCTGGATGTTCAGGACGTTCTGGACCTTCTCGCGCGGCCCCACCCGGTAGCTCGTATTGGCCTGGAACGGGACGGAGATCAGGCTCGCGATCGGGTTCTGCGTTCGCTTGGCGAGATCGGACCGCGCGGCCTGAGCCGAAGGGAGCGGGCGGCCGGCGGCCGAGGCGGTCCCGCGCGCCGCGAAGCCGCCCCCCCGGCCCCCCCCCCCCCCCCAAAACCCCCCCCCCCGCGCGCCCCTTAGAGGAGCGCGGTGCCGGCGGGGTCGAGGGTGCATTCGGAGCGAAGGCCGAGCGCGCCGACGTCCTCGCCCGGGCGCGTCGCGACGACGCGGAGTCGGCGCAGCTCGATCGCCGCGCGGCTCGCGTCGGTGAGCGGGCCGAAGCTGCGCATCGAGGTCAGGATGGTCCCGAAATAGCGGTCTGCGACCGCCTCGGGCGCGAGGCCGACGAGCCGCCACGTCCCGCCCGCGAAGGAGAAGAACGTGACCTCGGCGGCGATGCCGTAGGGCCCGCGTCCACCCTCGAGCCGGTACCGAACGGCTTCGCGTTCGCCGAGGCGGACCTTCTGCTTTCGGACGACCCGCACGCCGTGTTCGGCCTGCGCCTTCGCGGCGAACGCATCCGCGACCTCGACCGGATCGCCGGGGGGCAGATCGCCGATCAGGAAGATCGCCGCTTCGCGTCTCGGCGTCGTCGCACCGACGGCCCGCGCCGAGTTCTGGACGAGCCAGCCCTTCGGAAACGCGATCTGGAAGTCGAGCCCCGGATGCAGGAAGAGCTCGTCGACGAAGACACCCGTCTCGGGTCGGTCGCCGATCACGAGGCCGTCGACGCGGTCGAGGTAGCGCCTCCGCACGTCGCCCAGCGATTCGTCCCGGGTCCAGCGCAGCTCGCTCGCCCGCATCGAGTCGATCGCGGCCCGCTCGCCGGAGCCCGGATGGGTGTCGAGGAAGGTCGCCGTCCGGGGATGGCCGATCAGGAGCCGGTCCCGCTGGTCGAGGCGACGCATGAAGCGCGCCATCGCGGCCGGATCGTAGCCGGCCGCTGCACAAATCCGCTGCCCGATCGCGTCAGCCTCGCGCTCCATGTCGCGTCCGTAGGCCGCGAGCGTCGACTGGCGCGAGATCGGCAGCGAGAGCGGATTCTGCTGACGCGAGACGGCCTGCTGTTGCGCGGCGTGGCGCATCGCGACGTGGACGATCTCGTGACCCAGGACGCAGGCGAGCTCGTCCTCGTCGTTGACGAGGGCGAGCAGGCCGCGCGAGACGTAGATGTGGCCGCCCGGGAGCGCGAAGGCGTTCGGTTCCATTTCGTCGACGATCGAGAAGCGATAGGCGAACTCCCGGCGCGGGAGCGCGCGCAGGAGCTTCTTCCCGATGCCCTCGACGTAGGGCGCGAGGCTGGGATCCTCGAGCAGGCCGATCTCCGTGGCGACCTGCTCCGCGGCCTCGGCGCCGACGCGGACGTCGTCGGCGGAGGTCAGCAGGACGGTGCGGCGGGGACGAGCGTCGGCCTTCTTCGCCGGGGCCCTGCCCGAGCTCGCACAGCCCACTGCGAGGACCAGCGAAGCAAAAGTGGCGAGGGTCGCGAGCCGCGCGAACGGAAGCCCGCTGCTCGTCGTGGTGCCCGCTCGCATTCTCGTTCGCGCGCTCGTCGTCGTCACGGGTGCTCGTCGGATCTCGGGTCGGTCGACCCGGCAGGGGTCGGGGGGCCGTCTACTCGGCGATCTCGGCGGTCCATTTCCCGCCATTCAGCCAGTAGGTCTTCATCTGGATCAGGAGACCGGTGTACTCGAGGGTATTGAGATAGTTCTGGACGAGGTTCACGAGCAGCGGCGAGCCGGGATCGAGGGCGATGCCGATCGGCTCCGTCGTGAAGGGCGTCCCGACCTCGGCGAGCCCCGCATCGGGATTGCGGGCGAGCATGAAGCGGACGTAGGGCAGGTCGGAGAGCAGGCCGTCGAGCTCGCCCTTCTGGATGCGGGGGATCAGGGTCGCGGGATCGTCGACGGCGATGACCTTCGCCTTCGGATAGGCGTCGCGCAGCAGCGCCTCGCTCGTCGAGCCGCTCCGGACCCCGAAGGTCCGCTCCGCCGAGTCGATCGCGTCGTCCGACTCGAAGACCTCGGCGAGCTCCTTGCGGGTCAGCAGGGTCGCTCCCGAGATCAGGTACGGGCCGGCGAACGCGACCTGGGCGTTGCGGGCGGGGGTGATCGTCATGTTCGAGATGACGAGATCGAAGTCGCCCGCGGCGAGCCCGGGGAGGAGCTCGGCGAAGGGGCGCTCGATCAGCTCGAGCTCGAGGTCCATCGCATCGGCGAGGGCCAGCGCGAGGTCGACGTCGAGGCCGACGAGCTCGCCCTCGCGATCCTTCATGTTGAGCGGCGGCTGCGCGCCGGAGAGGCCGACTCGCAGACGCCCGCTCTCGACGATGCGGTGGACGGCATCGGCGGGCTCGGAGGCCGTTCCGGAGGTGGCGGCGGAGGACGCGGCCGAGCGGCCGGCGCTTTCGCCGCCGGGGCCGCCGAACCCATGACCGGCGCAGCCGACGCTCAGCGCGACGGCGAGCAAGGAGACGATGGACGTGCTGGAAGCTCGAGACCTCATGCGGACTCCCTCGAAGGATCGAACGCGAAGACTAGAAGAAGATCTGACCCTTGAGCGCGAGGATGCCCGCCGGCTCGTAGTCGTCGTCGGCGATCCGACCGCCGTCCTCGTCTTCGACCCGGAGATTGCCGCGAACCGCGACACCGCCGTTCAGGTCGAGCTCGGTCGTCGGCGTGGGCTTCCAACGGAGCGTCGCGAAGACCGGGATCTCGGTCTCCTGGCCGACACCGCCATCGTCGGTCCGGCTCGGTCGGGTCGATCCCTGCGCCCGCCGCGCGTCGCTCAGGCGGAACTGCCGGCTCTGATACGTGAAGCCGGCGCCGAGACCGAGCCCGGGCGTCAGCTGATAGTTGATCTGGGCGCCGACGCCCGGATCGACGAGCTGCACCATCCCGACGTTGAGCCGCCAGGCCTCGGCGAACTTCCACTTGAGCGTCGGCACCGGCAGGAGGCCCACGCCCCCGTCGAGCTTGCTGATCGCGCCCACGAGCAGGCCGACGGAGAAGTCGTCGTTCGGGTGGTAGTCGAAGCCGCCGAGCAGGCCGCCCGTGAGGGTGTCTTCGAACTTCGCGCCGGTCTCGCCCCAGGTCCGCACGAGCCCGCCGCCGAGGATCCGCCAGTGGTCGCCGAGTTCATGACCGACGATGCCGGAGACGACGCCGCGGTGGACCCGGTCCCACTGGTAGCGGTTCGTCGCGTTGCGCCCGCCCGAAAAGTCGTAGGCGTGGAGCGTGTAGTTGCCGATCGCGAAGAGGGTCGTCCGCTCCCCGAGCCTGAAGCGGTGGGCCAGGCCGAAGAACGCCGTGTCGCGCGCCAGCTTCGTCTGCTTGTCGCCGGGTCCTCCGCCATCCGCGACGTCGGCACCGAACTGGTGGCCGTATTGGAGGACGACCGCCGTCGGGGGCGCCTTCAGATCGGCATCGAGAATGGCCGGGATGTCGACGGCCTGGGCGGAGGCCGAAGTCGCCGAGAGGGCGATCGACGCGGCGGCGCTCGCGACCGCGAGCGCTCCGTACGCACGCTTTCGAATCGTGGTGCCGCGCCCCGTCGGTCGGCGGATCGTCGTCGTCGTCATATCCATCGTCGTCGTCACCGTCGTCATGCAGCTCTCCTCCCGGGCGGACGCACACCGGCGAGCCGCCGTCGCGCCGAACGGGAAGCCCTACATAGCATGGGAGCCCCGCCGCGTCCGGCGGGTCGGATCAGGCGTCGCGCCGTGCCGCGGGCTCGCTCGCCGGGACGGTCTGCAGCGCCTTCGTCTCGTCGGCCGCCGGCTTCGGCTCGAAGATCCAGGCCACCGCGACGCCGACCAGGTACAGCAAGACCATCGGCACCGACATCATGACCTGGCTCACCACGTCCGGCGGCGTCAGGATCGCGCCGATCACGAACGAGGCGACGACGGCATAACGCGTGCCCGAGAAGAGCTGGCGCGCGGTCACGATGCCCGAGAGCGAGAGGAAGAACACGAAGATCGGCAGCTCGAAGATCACGCCGAAGGCGAGGATCAGCTGCGTGGTCAGGCCGAAGACCTCGTTCAGGGTCCAGGCGGAGGTCACCCACTCGTTGTCCCAGCTGTTCAGGAACTCGAACATCACGGGGAAGACGAAGGTATGGCCGAAGGCGGCGCCGAGGGCGAAGAGCACGGTCGATGCGAGCACGAAGGAAAGATCGCGCGCTTCTCGCTGTCGTAGAGGCCGGGGGCGACGAAGGCCCAGAGCTGCCAGAAGCTGACGGGGAGCGTCAGCGCGAAGCCCGCGAGCAGGGCGCATTTGATGTACGCGATGAAGATCTCGGTCGGGGCGATCGCCTGGAGCTTGCTGCCCTTCGCGGCGAGGGCCTCGGTCGCGGGTGACAGGATGTAGCCGAAGATCGGCTCGGAGAAGTTGTAGGCGAGGATGGCGCCGGCCACGATCGCGCCGAGCGCGATCGCGATCCGTCGGCGGAGCTCCGCGAGATGCTCCGTGATCGGGAGCGCGCGCTCATCCACGTCGTGTTTCCGACGGATCGACGCCCGTCACCGGCACGTTGCCGAGCTCCGAGTCGATCTCCGGGGTCGTCGCCTCGGGGACGGCGGGATCGTGGTGCTCGTGGTCGATGCCTTCGGGCAGCTCGCCGGGGTGTCCCTTCCACGGCAGGGCGGTCCTCGCGACGACGGGAGCGCCGACCGCGGCATTCGCGTCCGCGGCGGCGCTCGGCTTCGGGGAGGCGGTCTCGTTCGGGTCGGCGGCCGCGGTCGGGTCCGCAGGCGCGCCCACGCCGGGCGCTGCGGGGCTGGTCGCCGCGGTCGCGTTGCTTCCGGGCGGGAGCGTGTCGCCGGCCTGAGCCGGTCGCGAGACGGGCGCGCGGGTCGCGTCGTTCATCGTCTTGCGCAGATCGTGCTGCAGCTCGTCGAGGGCGAGGCTCTGGCGCAGGTCGTTGCTCGCGCGGCGGAATTCAGCGAGGCCCTTGCCGATCGTGCGGGCGAACTCCGGCAACTTCTGCGGACCGAAGATCAGCAGTGCCACGACGACGATCACCACCAGCTCCATCGGGCCGATGCCAAACATGCGGCGTCAATCTAGCAGGTCAGGTTCGCTGGACGGGCCTCGCGCGGCGCGGCGGGTCGAAGCGGGCTTGCGCGCGAGCACGCGCCGGGCTCCATCGCGGATCAGCACGAGCCCCGCTCGATAGCGCGCGACGTCGCCGAGGCGACACCAGACGACCCGGGCGAGGCCATCCAGGGCGGCGCCGCCATCGATGTCGCGGAGCGTGACGCGCAGCAAATCACCAGAGCGGAGCGGCTCGGAGAGATCGAGGCCGAAGCCGGTCGTCGAACAGTCCTGCGTGAAGCCGATGTGACGCCTCTCGTTCGCCCGGCGCCGGGGAAACGGGCTGAATTCGACGATGTGGACGACGCGATCGCGGGGCTCGGTGCGGGCGTCGGAGTCGAGCGCGAGTCGCGCCGTGTTCGCGCTCATGCCGCGCCCCGCCGGCGCATGCCCTCGAGGGCCCGCTCGCTGCGTCCGTCCGCCGTCGAGGCGCTCGTCTCCTCGAGCGTGTCGAGGGCGCCGGTGGCGACGAGGTCGCAGAAGATGTCGACGAGGTTGGGATCGAACTGGGTCCGGGCGTTGGCCCGGAGCTCTTCGACGGCGGCCTGCGGGGTCCGGGCCGCGCGGTAGGGGCGCTCGCAGGTCATCGCATCGAAGGCGTCGACGATCGCGATGATGCGGGCGGCGAGCGGGATGTCCTCACCGGCGAGCCCGTCCGGGTAGCCCCGGCCGTCGAAGCGCTCGTGGTGATGGCGGACGGTCGCGGTCACGGTCGGCGAGAGACCGAGAGGCCGCAGCAGCCGTTCACCCATCGCCGGGTGGGTCTGGATCGATTCGAGCCGCTCGGCCTCCGGCAGCACCCGGCCCGCCAGCACGTCGCTCGTCGCCCCGACCTTGCCGATATCGTGCAGGAAGGCCGCCATGCGAACGTGATCGCGCTCTTCCCGGCCCAGGCAGAGGCGCGCGGCGACGAGATCGGCGGCGTGGGCGCCGCGGCCGGCATGACCGCGCATGGAGAGCTCGCGGGTCTCGATCGTCTCGGCGAGGACCTCGAGGAATTCGAGCGTGCTCGGCCCCCCGTCCCGCGGGCCAGCAAGCCCGCGCTGGAGCACCGGCTCCGCCAGCAGCGCCCGCAGCCGCTCCTGGGCGAGGGTGTTGGCCTCGAGCTCGTCGAGGGAGAGATGGGTGTCGCGGTCGGGGCCGAGGATCCGGCTGACCTCTTCCAGGAAGGCCAGCGTGCGCCCACGGCTCGCGCGCCGGGCGAGGGCGCGTTCGACCGAGGCGGTGACCTGGACGACGTCGAAAGGCTTGATCAGGTAGTCGAAGACGCCGTGGCGGATGCCGGCGACGGCGGTCTCGATCGAGCCGCAGCCGGTGATGATGATGATCTCGGTCTGAGGGGACTCGGCACGGACCGTCCGCATCAGCTCGTCGCCCTTCATGCCGGGCATGTTCAGGTCGACGGTGACGAGATCGATCTCTTCGGTTCGGAGCACGTCGAGCGCTTCGACAGCATCTTCCGCGGTGGTCACTTCGTGGCTCCCGGAAAGAATCATGCGAAGCGACTCGCGTGGTCCCCTCTCGTCGTCGACGATCAGGACACGGGCCCGGGGTCGGCCCGCCGAGAGCGGGCGCGTGGCCGAAGCCGCCGTGCGTAGATCGAGTTCGAGACTCATGCGTCCGCCCTAGAGCAAGCGCTGTGCCGAGCGCCGCTGCCGCCTCGGACGGGCCGGCACCGGATCGCCTAAGTCTCTGATCGAAAAGAAGAATCGAGTGTTCAATCTGGAATGCGAACGCATTCCCTCGACCCGCGTGGGGGGCGGGCCGTACACATCGGTACGGCCGGATCGCGGGCGGGGTACGGGTTCGAACGGGCGGGGTCCGAGCGGGCGCTCAGTCGCCCTCGTCGCCGCCCCGGGACTCGATCCCGAGCTTGTCCATCTTCAGCTTGAGGACGCGGCGCGTGATGCCCAGGGCGGTCGCCGTCCGGGTCTGGTTCCACTGATGGCTCTCGAGGGCCTCGCGCAGGATCTCCGTCTCGAAGCGGGTCACCGTCTCGTCGAAGCTCCGCTCGCCCTGGCGCCACTGCTCCCGCAGCGCCTCGGCCTGTCCGGTCCGGGCGACCGAGATCGGGAGATCGACGAGCTCGATCGTGTCCCCCTCGCAGAGGGCGAGGCCGTGCTCGATCGCGTTCTCGAGCTCGCGCACGTTGCCGGGCCAGCGGTAGCCCTCGAGCGCACCGAGCGCCGCGGCCGAGAGCTTCTTCGGCGGCGGCGTCGCCGTCCCCGCCGCCGCGTTCGCCGCGGCGCGCGCCCCGCCCCGCTCGAGCTGGATGCGCGTCAGGAAGGTCTGGGCGAGCAGCCGGATGTCCTCGCGCCGATCGCGCAGCGGCGGGAGCTTCACGGGCACCACCGCGACGCGATAGTAGAGATCCTCGCGGAAGCGCCCGGCGGCGACCTCCGCGGCGAGATCGCGATTGGTCGCTGCGACGATCCGCACGTCGACCGTCGTCGAGGCCGAGGAGCCGACGCGCTCGAAGGTCCGCTCCTGCAGCGCGCGCAGCAGCTTGACCTGCACCGCCGGCTCGAGCTCGCCGATCTCGTCGAGGAAGAGCGTGCCCTTGTTGGCGGACTCGATGCGGCCGATGCGGCGATCGATGGCGCCGGTGAACGCGCCCTTCTCGTGGCCGAAGAGCTCGCTCTCGATCAGCTCGGACGGGATCGCGCCGCAGTTGACCGCGATGAAGGGCCCGGCCTGGCGCGGCGAGAGATCGTGGATCGCGCGGGCGACGAGCTCCTTGCCCGTGCCGCTCTCCCCGGTCACGAGCACCGTCGCCTCCGCCCGGGCGATCCGCTCGACGGCGCGGAAGATCTCGCGCATGGCGGTGCTGCGGCCGACCATGCGCCCGAGCTGCTGGCGGTCCTCGACCTCGTCGCGCAGGCGCTCGACCTCGCGCTCGAGGTCGTGCTTCTGGACCAGGTTGCGGACCTTGATGCGCAGCGCCTCGAGCTCGAAGGGCTTCGTCACGAAGTCGGCGGCGCCGTGCTTCATCGCCTGGACGGCGGCGGAGACCGTGTTCGTCGCGGTCAGCACGATGACCGGCGCGCGCACACCGCGCTTCGACAGCTCCTCGAGCAGGTCGAGACCGCTGCGCCCCGGCATCACGAGATCGAGCAGCACCACGTCGGGCAGCGAGATCGAGATCTCGCGCAGCGCCGCGTCGACGTCGCCCGCGATCGTGACGTCGCCGTCGCTCTTCAGGAGCATCCGGAGCGATTCCTGGACCCCGGGCTCATCGTCGACGACCAGAATGCGCGGCATTGCGCCAGCTTATCACGCGTCGGCGGAAGAAGGCGGGGCCGGCAGATCGATCACGATCAGCGTCTCGGGCCCGAGCGTCGGATCGATCGTGAGCTGGCCACCCTGCGCCGAGACGAGCGTCTCCGCGAGCACGTACTCGAGGATGTGGTTCACCGGATCGAGCTCGCCGGAAAGCCCCGAGGCGAGGGGATTGTGGTGGCGCAGCAGCACGCGCAGCCGCGGCCGTCCGTCCCCCGCGCGCGGGATGTGGCGGGTCGTGACGAACAGGTCGCCGCGGTCGGGGAGCGAGTCGAGGGCGCGGTCGACGAGCCCCGCGAGCGCCGTCTCGAGGGCGTCGGTGTCGGCCAGCGCCTGCGGTGCGTCGCGCTCGAGCTCCGAGAGGACGACGAGCCGTCGACCGGCGATGCGCTCGCGTCGGGATTCGAGGAGCCGCTCCACGAGGGAGGAGACGTCGACCGGCAGCGACTGGAGCCGATCGCGTTCGGCCGCCCGGGCCAGGCGCGCGACGACGTCCTGGATATGGGCCACGTCCTTGCCGACGAGCTCCTTGAAGCGGATGCGGAAGGTCTCGTCGGCGTAGTGGTCGGGCAGGAGCTCGGTGAAGGTCCGGATCGAGACCAGAGGATTTCGGATCTCGTGGGCGAGGCTGCGGGCGAGGCGGCGCCAGGCGGGATTCGGATCGCCGGCGGTCGGTCGGGGCGCGGCGGGGGCAATGGGACCGGCTGCGGACGTTGCTTCGGGAGTGGGCTCGGCTGCGGCAGGCGCCGCGGCTCGGGTCGGGTCGCTCGTCGCGGCGGCGCCGGCCCAGGCGTCGGTGAGCGCGAGGAGCTCGCTGCTCGGGTCGGCTTCGCGATCGATGGGCAGCTCGCGCAGGGCGTGGGAAGAGGGCTCGCCCGGCTCCGTCTGCACCGATCCACCGGACGCGCCATCGATCGCATCCGGAAAGCGCAGGTCCGCGGCTTCGATGCGCGGCGTGGTGGCGTTCGCGAGGGTCGCCCGGAGGACCGCGTCGAGCTCGGCCCGCTCGCCCCACCAGGGCTCTTCGGCGAGCGCCGCGAGGGCCGAGTCGGCGAAGTGGCGCGGGCGCGTCCCGGTCGCCTCGGCCCAGAGCTTTGCGACGCGGTCGGCGATCCGGGCGATCTCGTCCCCCGCGCGATCGAGGGGCGGTACCTCGATCGTGAGCGGCACGAAGGCGCGGGCGAGGGCGGGCTCGAGGCGCTCTTCGAGCCCGGCCGGTCCCGCCGTCGCGAGCCAGCGCAGGGCCGCCGCGGCCCCGTCGTGCGCGAGCGGGCCGGGCACGAGCTCGTGCATGATCCAGTCCGCCAGGATGCGCTGGTCCGCGGCCGGCATCGCATCGGCTGCGTCGACCCAGATCGTCTGCGCCCCGGTCTCGCGGCCCGGACTACCATCGGTGAGGCGGGCCAGCAGCCGATCGATCAGTCCGCCCCCGCGCGCGTCCACGCGCAGGAGCCGCCCCGAGCCGCCCCGCGACCGCTCGGCGTGCTGGACTAACAAGGCGCGCCCGCTTCCGGCTCTTCCGCGCACGAGCAGCGGCAGGCCGCGGAGCGCAGGATCGAGGGCGCGCGCCAGCCCGCCGAGCTGCGTCCCGCCGAGCCAGGCTTCGAAGCGGGCCGTCGTCCGGTCGACTCCGCGAAGCTCGTCGCGCGGGCGCGAGCGGTCGCGGTCGAAGGCGGCTGCGATCTCCGCGCGCAGGCTCGCGCGATCCGGCGGAAGCGCGAAGATCGCGGTGTCGTCGCCGGCGAAGAGGCGCCGCGCTTCGCGCATCGCGTTCGCCGCGGTCAGGACGATCCAGCGCGCACCGACGGTCTGCGGGCGCGCGGCCTCGACGAAGGCGATCTCGGCCTCGAGATCGGCTTCGAGCGGGAGACCGAGCAGGATCGCGTCGGGCGCGTCCGCGTTCGCGAAGTCCGCGAGAGCCGGGGCGCCGGTCGCGATCGCGTTGCCCGGGAGGCCGGTCGCGCGGGCGAGGGCGGCGCGCACGGTCGGCTTTCGGTGGACGATCCAGAGCTTCGACATGGGAACCAACGTGGACAGCGCAGCAGGGGCGAACGAAGCGAGATCGGAGTCACACTAACGCGTTCGCCGGGCCGTGAGCCATGCTCGGCGTCGGGTTCGGCGGGGACGCCGCCGGCCGGATTCGGGGAGGGTGTGCAGATCCTGACCTAAGCTCGCGGATCGGATCGGATTCCCGAGGCCCGGTCGAAAGCGAGCGGAAGAGCCGGCGGGAGGAGGCGGAATGGAAGCGCGTGCACCGCAGGACGGAGATGGGCGCGTCCGGCCCGCGCGGCCCCAGGAGATCGATCGCGTGGCCGCGCTCTGGGGCCTCATCACGGACCACCACGCCGGACTCGATCCGCTCTTCCGGATGCGGCGGGGACCGGTCGCCGAGGGTGAGCTGCGCGAGCTGCTGCGGGCAATCCAGCGCGATCCCGACGCGGAGATCTTCGTCTTCGACCACGGGGGGACGCCGGAGGGGCTCTGCATCGTCCGCATCGATCGCGCGCCGCCGATCCTCGAGGAGACCGAGCGCGCGGAGATCAGCGACGTCGGGGTGCGGCCGTCGTTCCGGCGGCGCGGCGCGGCGCGTCGACTGGTCGAGGCCGCCCAGAGCTGGGTGCGGGAACGGGGGGTCGCGCGAATCGAAATCCAGGTGGCGCGGGGCAATCTCGAGGGCCAGGCCTTCTGGCGCGCGATGGGCTACGGCCCGCTGATGGACGTGCTCCACAAACGCCTGTAGTTTCGAGCGCCGTTCTCCGCGCCCCGCGCCCTCGAGCCCGGTCCCGGGAAATCAGGCCGCCAGACAGGCCCCGGGAAGACCCGGGAAGACAAGAAGAGAAATCCAAGTCGATGTCCCACCCCAAGCCGACCCCGATCGCCCAGGCCCTGAACGAACAGCTCGAGAAGGCGGCGCCCGAGATCCTCGCGATGCTCTCGTCGTACGGGCGTCGACTCTATTTTCCGAAGGGCATCATCTCCCAGTCGGCCGAGGCGAAACAGAAGGCCCATCGCTTCAACGCGACGATCGGGATCGCGACCGAGGGCAAGGGTCCGATGGCATTGCCGTCGGTGGCCGCCCAGCTCGGCGGCATCCCCGCGGCCGACGCCGTGACCTACGCGCCGCCGGCGGGCCGACCCGGGCTGCGCCAGGCCTGGCGCAAGAAGCTCCTGCTCGAGAACCCGAGCCTCGCGGACCGCAAGTTCGGTGAGCCCGTCGTGACCAACGCGATCACCCACGGCCTCGCCGTCGCGGGCGAGCTCTTCATCGAGCCCGGCGACGTCATGCTGATGCCCGACAAGCTCTGGGGCAACTACAAGCTGACCTTCGAGGTCCATCACGGGGCCACGATCGAGACCTTTCCCTTCTACAAGGGAAAGGGGCTCGGGCCGGACAACGGCATCGATACGGAGGCCTTCGCGCGCCGGCTGCGGGAGCTCTCCCAGGGCCGCGAGAAGATCCTCGTGCTGCTCAACTTCCCGAACAATCCGACCGGCTACATGCCGACGCCCGCCGAGGGCGACGCGCTCGCTGCGGCGCTGCTCGACCAGGCGAAGCGCGGGACGAAGGTCGTCGTCTTCTGCGACGACGCCTACTTCGGCCTCTTCTACCACCTCGGCGCGCGCTCGATGACCGAGTCGCTCTTCGGCCGGCTGACCGGCCGCCATCCGAACCTGCTCGCGGTCAAGCTCGACGGCGCGACCAAGGAGCTCTTCGTCTGGGGGCTGCGCTGCGGCTTCATCACCTTCGGCCCCGGCCGTCCCGAGTCGGCGGACGTCGTCTGCGAGGTTCTCGACGCCAAGGCGCGGGGCGCGATCCGCGGCGGGATCTCGAACGTGCCCCAGCTCTCCCAGTCGATCGTCGAGCGCGCGCTGGCGGCGCCGGGGATCGACGCCGAGCGGGCGGCGAAGTGCGAGGTCCTGCGCAAGCGGGCCGAGCGCGTCTACGAGGTCGCGAGCCAGCCGCGCTTCGCCGGGAGCTTCAGCGTCTATCCGTTCAACAGCGGCTATTTCATGCTGGTCGAGGTGAAGGGCGTCGACGCCGAGAAGCTCCGCGTCCATCTGCTCGACAAGTACGGCGTGGGCCTCATCGCGACGGGCGCGGCCGACATCCGGGTCGCGTTCTCGTGTCTCGAGATCGAGCAGATCGAGCCGCTCTTCGAGGCGCTCCATCAGGCGATCCAGGAGCTGCGTTAGTCGAAGCGGCCCTCACTCGACCGGCTCGGCCTGCTTCCTGTGCTCGGCTGCCTCGATCGCGTCGAAGGCGCGGACCAGCTCGATCTGCAGCGCGATGCCCTTCGTGAGGGTCTCGACGGCGATCCGCTCGTTCGCGCCGTGCACGCCTTCCGCCTCCTCGGCCGAGAGCGTACGGGGCACGAAGCCGTAGGCCACGATCCCGGTCTCCCGGAACCAATGGGCGTCGGTGAACCCGCCGATCAGGCGCGGGACGACGAGGCCCCTCGGATCCTGTCGCACCGCCACGGCCTCGATGGCCCGGAAGAGCGGCGTATCGGCGGATGAAGCTCGAGAGGCGAAGCTCAGGATCTCCTCGATCTCGATCGTGCTGTCGTCGATCAGCGACTCGATGGCCGCGGCGAACTGGGCGCACGTCCGGCCCGGCAGGAGCCGCGCATCGAGCTGCGCCCGGGCGATCGAGGGCGCGACGTTGGTCGCGGGGCCGCCTTCGAGGTAGGTGATCGAGATCGTATTGCGGACGAGCGCGTTCTGTCCCGGATTGTCGAGGAAGCGACGGCGGAAGCCCTCGTCGCGCTCGAGGGTGCCCGAGAGGTTGAGATAGGCGGCGCGATCCCATTCGGGCGCGATCGGGGCGAGCGCCGCGAACATCTGCTCGACCTCGGGCAGCACGCGCACCGGCGACTCCGCGCGCCGGATCTTGTCGAGCGCCGCCACCAGCCGGGGCACCGCGTCCTCGCCCGTCGGCGCCGAGCTGTGGCCGCCGCGACCATGCGCCCGGAGCTCGAGCCAGCACGGCGTCTTCTCGGTCAGCGCGACGCCCCAGATCGGCGCGTGGGTCGTCTCGTCCGGTGCCGCCGCCTGGATGCCGCCGCCCTCGGTCAGCAGGTAGCCGATGCCTTCGAGGATCTCGGGATGGTTCGCGACGATCCAGCCGGCGCCGTTGCGGCCCCCGGTCTCCTCGTCGGGCGTCGCAATGAAGAGAAGGTCGCGTTCCAGTCGCTGATTGGAACTGGCGAGCTCGATCAGGGTCATCAGGTGGGTCACGGCGACCCCTTTGGCGTCGAGCGCCCCTCTTCCCCAGACGTAGCCCCCTGCGATGCGGCCCGAGAACGGCGGCACGCTCCAGTCCGAAGGATCCGCCGGCACCGTATCGAGATGCGACAAGAGCGCCAGTCCCGGGCGATCGCCCTGCCCGCGCAGCCTTCCCCAGACCGCAGCGCGGGGTTTTCCGCCGTTGGGATTTGGCGTCGTAATCACGTCGCTCTCGATCCCTTCTCTAGAAAGGATCTCGGCGAACCGATACGCCAGTGCCTGCTCGCGTCCCGGTGGATTGACCGTCTGCATTCGAATCGCTTCCGACAGGATCTCGCTGGCGCGTTGTGAGACCGAGGGACGCGGAAAGAGCTCGTCGAAGGGCCATGCCGCATGAGCGGGTGTGATGGCGAAGACAGTGAAGAGGAGAACGGCGAACGACGAGATCGCGGAAGGTGTGCGGGAAATGAGCCTGCATGCGTTCGCGGAGGCGCGAAAGCGAGACGACACGACGCGAGTTCTGTCGCCCTTTTCCGGGTGACATGGTTCCCGTCGAGCGACGTCGCAGCAGCGATTTCCCGCTCGCTTCCTGGTTTCGGTCCGCGTGGACATGACACTCCTCGAACCTCGTGGACGAGGCCGATCAGACGGGGAATGTAGTGTGATGAAGATCACGATGCAGAGCTGCCTTCACCGGGCTAAACATAGCCGTGGCCTCGCGGCCTCCTGGAGCATGTCTTGATCATCGAGCCGAACGAAACCCGACGGAACGAGAGGCGGATCGACGGACGCATGGAACGTTTGCGAACGCTGTGGGCCGAGCAGGGGCCGGTTCTGCGGACGCGACTCCGAACGATCGCATTCGAGCTCTCCGGGATCGTGGCTGCGGGATCCGATCGCGTTAGGCAAGGTTTGTCGCATTCCTTCGAGACGCGGATCGCCGTGGCGGCCTGCCTGGTCTTGACGAGCGCCGTCGTCGGCTATGGGTTCGGGGGCCGATTCGCCGTCGGGTCCGACCCGGCGAGCGAGACCTTCGACGACGTCCTCGCCCACGCGGAGCACGCCTTCGATCTCGACGCCCCGGACGGCGTGGACGTCGAGGCCGGCGAGCTGGTCGCCCAGTATGCCCCGGTTTCCATCGATGCTCTTCCGGTCCATCAGGATCAGAGCGAGCGCCTGACGCTCGTGAGCGACGCCGAGCCGGCCTTCCAGCGGGCGTCCATCCGATCGATGGCCGACCGCTCGACCGGCGGCTCGACGGCCGATCGCCTCCCCGCCGCCCCGGCCTCCGACGAGCTGACCCTCGTGACCCGCGGCGAGATCGGCAAGCGGGAGAACCTCGCCTCCTCCCTCCGCCGCCAGGGCGTCTCGCCGGCAGCGGTCCATCTCATCTCGACCGAGCTGCGGAAGGTCTTCGACTTCCGGAAGTCGCGGGCGGGCGATGCGTATCGCCTGGTTCAGGACGCCGATGGTCGCGTGCTCGACTTCGCCTACTCGCAGGGTCGCGAGGAGAGCTTCACGCTGAGCTGGAAGGGCACGCGCTACGTCGCGGCCAGGCAGACCGAGATGCTCGAGCCCCGGGTCGCGAAGATCGCGGGCGTCGTCGACGGCTCCTTCTACGATGCCATCACGGCTCTCGGCGAGCAGAGCTCGCTGGCGACGGAGTTCGCCAAGATCCTGGCCTGGGACATGGACTTCAGCCGCAACGTCCATCCCGGCGACGAGTTCGCGATCCTCTACGAGCGGCTCTACACGAAGCGGCCCGATGGCGAGTCGGTCTACGTCCGACCCGGCAAGATCCTGGCCGGCCGCTACTCCGGGCACACGGGCGAGCATACTGTCGTCTACTACGAGAACAGCGATGGGGAGGGCGCCTATTTCCGGCCCGACGGGAGCTCGATCGAGCGCGCCTTCCTCGCGGCCCCCCTCGAGTTCAGCCGGATCACCTCGCGTTTCACGAATGCCCGCCGCCATCCGATCCTCAACATCACGCGCCCGCATCCGGGGATCGATTACGCCGCGCCCTACGGCACGCCGATCTTCGCGATCGGCGACGGTGTCGTCGAGGTCCGCGCGCGCCAGGGCGCCTCGGGCAACCTGGTCCGCATCCGGCACACGGGCGGCTACACGTCGCATTACGCCCACCTCTCGAACTTCGCCCGGGGCCTCAACGTGGGTGACCGGGTCAAGCAGAAGCAGGTCATCGGCTACGTCGGGAGCACCGGCCTCTCGACCGGTCCCCACGTCTGCTTCCGCGTGAAGAAGAACGGCCACTACGTCGACCCGCTGCGGATGGCGAAGCCGGCCGGCCCGACCATCGAGTACGACCGGATCGATCATTTCCGAGACGTCCGGGACCAGCGCCTGGCCGATCTCGGCCGCGGTCCCTTCGTCGCCGCGAACGAGGCGCTCTAGCGCCTCTCTCGAGACGCTCCGGTCCGGACGGGAGCCGCAAGTCCGTGTCCCACGCGCGCGTTGGCTCTCCGGGATTCCGCATGGCGGCCTCCCTGGCTCACGCGCTGACGGGTGAGCCCGTCCGGGTCGGGACCGAGAACCCGGCCAAGCTCGGTGCCGTTCGCGCAGCCCTCGCGGCGCTCCTGGACGAAGTCCCGTCGACGCTGGCGATTGCCGGGGTCGGTACGGCCTCGGGTGTGCCGGAGCAGCCCGTGGGTTGGGACGAGATCGCGGCGGGCGCGCGCAATCGGTCCCGAGCGGCCTTCGATTCCGGTCCCTGCGCGCTGGCCTTCGGCATCGAGGACGGCCTGGTCGAGCTTCCCGGGGCGCCTCAGGGGCTCGCGGTCTTCAACGTCGGTTGCGCTTGGGTGACCGATGGAGCGCGGGAGGGCGTCGGCTTCTCCTCGGGCTTCGCCTATCCACCGGCCGCGGTCGGGCCTGCCTACCGGGACCGGCAGCCGGTGGGCGGCCTGTTCGATGCCCTGTGGCAGGCTCATCGTCCGGTCGTCGACGGCCAGGCGGGCTCCACCGGAGGTCCGCCCTCCGGGCGGCAGGGCGGTAACATCGGCCAGCTGACCCAGGGACGGCTCGACCGGAGCGCCTATGGAGCCCAGGCGATCCTGTGTGCCCTCGTTCCCTTTCTGCACGTGGATCTCTACGATTGAGCGCCGCCCGATCCCCGTCCGGAAGGAGCCGATCTCATGAACGCGAAGGACCAGCCCATCGAAGGGCTCGGTGACCTCGTCGGCTATTTCCGCTCCGCCGAGAAGCCTCGCTCGCTCTGGCGCGTCGGAACCGAGCACGAAAAGGTCGGCGTCTATGCCGATACCGGGGACCGAGTGCCCTACGAGGGCCCGTACGGGATCGCGGCGCTCTTCGACCGCCTGGTCGCCGAGGGGGGCTGGGAGCGGGTCGACGAGCGTGGCCGGACGATCGCGCTCGAGTCTCCGATCCGCGGCAGCATCACCCTCGAGCCGGGCGGGCAGTTCGAGCTCTCGGGCGCGCCGCTCTATACGACCGAGGAGACCTGCGCGGAGCTCGACGAGCATCTCGCGCAGGTGAAGCGCCTCTCCGAGGATTTCGACATCGCCTGGCTCGCCCTCGGCATGGATCCCTTCCATCCCGTCGACCAGATCCCGACCATGCCGAAGGCGCGCTACGACGTGATGCGCCGCTACCTGCCCACCCGGGGCGGCCTCGGCCTCGACATGATGCACGCGACGGCGACGGTGCAGGCGAACTACGACTTCGAGAGCGAAGCCGACATGATCGCGAAGATGCGCGTCGGCATGCTGGCGACGCCCGTCGTCTCGGCGCTCTACGCCAACTCGAGTCTCTCCGGCGGGCGCGAGAACGGCTTCATCTCGAAGCGCCTCATGATCTGGCGGGACACCGATCCCGATCGCTGCGGCCAGATCCCCTTCGTCTTCGAGCCGGACTTCGGCTACGAGCGCTATGCGAATTGGGCGCTCGACGTGCCGCTCTTCTTCGTCGTGCGCGGCAAGCGCTACGAGCCGGGCGACGGGACGACGTTCCGCCAGTTCATGGACCACGGCTTCCGCGGGCTGCGTCCGACGCTGGGCGATTGGGAGACGCATCTGACGACGCTCTTCCCCGACGTGCGCCTCAAGCGGATCGTCGAGGTGCGCGGCTCGGACACCGCTTCGCCCGGTCATCTCTGCGCGCTGCCGGCGCTCTGGAAGGGGCTCTTCTACGATGCCGACTCGCTCGAAGGCGCGTGGGAGCTCCTCCGCCGCACGAGCGTGCACGAGCTCGACGCGGGCCAGCTCGACGTGGCGAAGCGCGGGCTGCGGGCCGAGATGGGTGGACGCAAGGTGATCGATCTCGCGCGCGAGCTCGTGGCGCTCGCCGCCGAGGGGCTCCGCCGGATCGCGGCCGAGGCGAGCGCCGTGCGGGCGAACGGAGGCCTGGTCGACCGTCGCGGTGCGGGCGGGCCGGGCGCGATGGGCTCCGCCGCGAACGAGGTCCGATTCCTCGATCCGCTGCTCGAGCAGATCGACAAGGGCATCAGTCCCGGGGAAGAAGTGTTGGATCGTTGGCGGAACGAATGGGATCGGGACTGGTCGGATCTGATCGAGGCGACGCGATTTTGAGTCGGAACGGCAATCCGCGCATCCTGATCGTCGACGACGAGGAAGCGATCCTCGAGACCCTGACGTTCACGTTCATGGATCACTACGACGTGCTCACGACGCCGGATCCCCTGGCCGCGCTCTCGATCCTCGAGGCGAACCAGCCCGTCGCGGTCATCATCACCGACCAGCGCATGCCGGGCATGACGGGCGTCGAGCTGTTGCGGAAGGTGTACGAGCGCTTCCCGGAGACGGTGCGCATCATCCTGACGGGCTTCGCCGACTCCGAGGCGACGATCCAGGCGATCAACGACGGCCACATCTACGGCTACGTCAACAAGCCCTGGGAGCCCGACGAGCTGAAGGCGATGGTCCGGCGTGCGGCGCAGCTGCACGCGCTCACGATCGAGAACCGGCGGCTCGTCGAGGATCTGCGCCATTCGAACGCGTTCCTCGAGGCGGTGATGGATCGCCTGCGGACGGGGGCGATCGCGGTCGATCGCGACGGCGTGGTGCGGGCGGTGAACAAGCCGGCGATGGCGTTCGTCGGCCTCGAAGAAGACGTCCGCGGGCGGACGATCGATTCGGTGCTCGCGCGCAATCATCTGACGGATCTCGGCAAGGCGGTCCGGGCCCTCGCCGAGGAGTCGGGCGGCTCCTTCGAGGAGGTCGATCTGCGCGTCGGCGCCGGCCACCGCATCCGCGTCTCGAATCAGGCGCTGGTCGACGAGCAGGGCCAGGCGCTGGGTCGGGTCGTGCTCTTCAAGGAGATCTCCCACGAGCCGCTGACGCGCGACTTCGAGACCCTCGTCGGGCAGCTCTCGAGCTTCGAGTCGAGCGAGCCCGGCGCGCTCCGCGTGGAGCTCGAGTCGGCGCTCGCAGCCCTCTCGAGCCTCGGTGAGCGTGTCACCAGCGCGCGCATCGAGTCGGCGAACATGTCCGAGCTCGCCGAGCGCGTCTCGCGGACACGGACGGCGATCTCGAGCTGGCTCGACGTCGACGAGGCGCTCGCGGTCGAGGAGTTCCCCGACGCCCAGCTGCTGCGCGACCGGATGAAGATCGCCGCCGGGCGGTGGCCCCATTCGGATCCGCAGCCGTCGGGCATCGCCCGCCTCACGCGCCGCGTCGAGGATTACTACGAGAGCGGCGAGAACACCGGCGAGCGGACGCTCTAGATGTCGAGCGCCTTCGTCGCGGACCCGGCCAGCGCGTCCGTCCGGGGCCTTCCCCGCCTCGAGCTCAAGGTCGAGCGTCTCCAGCTCCGGCTGCGCTTCACGTTCGCGTTCCACGCCCGCGAAGTCCGCTTCGAGATCGCGCGCGGCGCCGGCGAGTTCGAGCGCATCTTCCCGGAGACCTTCCGCTTCCACGCGCCGCAACACGATCCGACCGAGCTCTCCCTCCAGCTCGAGGACCTCGTCACGAAGCCGCGCCTGCTCGGGCCCCGCGCGACGGCGCGCGACGCGCGCAACCTCGTCGTCCGTCTCCTGTCGAACGCGCCCCGCCATCTCGAAGGCCTGTTCCGGCAGATCGACGGGGGGCATCGCCTGACGGACGAGCGCCGGCTCCGCTTCCACCAGGATCTGGCGCTGCTGTCCCAGGTCCTGCTGCGCTTCATCGAGACCCACGAGCTCGACGGTGGCCGGCCGCTGCGGCTCGCCGCCTTCGCCCTGCGCCGGCGCATCTACGAGTCGCTCCGCGAGCTCGTCGCGGGTCGCGTCGATCCGGACTACGTCGAGCGCTACATCGCGGGCCAGGTCCAGCTCGTCGAGACGACCGACGACCCGACCGAGAGCGGCTTCTTCCAGGTGCTCGAGACCGGCGAGCCGGCTGCCGTCGATCGCATGATCCTGCGGATGGCCGAGCGGGCGTTCTACCTCTGGGTCGAGGGCGTCTGCCTCGACGAGGAGAACCAGGCCTTCGAGAAGGAGGACTCGCCGTTCCTCGACCGCGAGAGCGAGATCATCGGGGCGATCGCGGTCCGCGGCGCGTCGCGCATCGAGCGCGGCCGCGATCTGGTTCCGTTCCTGCGCCGGCGGGATCGCAACACCAAGCGGATCTTCGACAAGCTCGAGCGCTGGTTCCTGCGCGCCTACGACATCCGGAACGCCTCGGCGATCATCAACTACTCGGCCTTCCTCGCCGCCGGTCGCGCGACCGCGAATCGCGCCCTCACCTGGCACACGCCCCGCATCCATGCCTTCGCCCTCGCCTGCCTGGTCGCCCCCTTCGTGATCGGCGTCTTCGCCTACGACCGCTTCCCGTTCTGGATCGACCTGCTCTGCTCGACCGAGGTCGTCGCCGTCAACGCCTCCGCGATCTGGTTCCTGCTCTACCGCTTCTGCTGGAAGCGCGACCTGTCGTTCTTCCATTCGTCGGTGCCCCGGATCGGGGCGGGGATCATCGTCGGCTATCTGCCGGTCTTCCTGATCGACGAGGTCTGGGATCTCGCGCGCCACTCGACCCTCGCGTTGAACGCCGTGACGGCGCTCCTCGGCCTCGTCACGCTCCTCTACATCTACGTCGAGATCGCCCACCGCATTCCCGACACCTCCGTCGCCTTCGCCCGGGCCCGGGCGATCTTCCTGCTGGGCGTCGTCGAAGCCTTCGGGGCCGGCATCGTCATGACGAGCCTGGTCGGCCCGTTCATGGTCCTGCGCAACTGGTCCGCGGACTCCGGTGCAGAGACCGTCTCGGCCCTTCGGGAGACGATGCCGGCGATCCTCGGTCAGCTGCCCCACGTCGTGGGCTGCGAGTCGCTCTGGATCTTCCCCTCGGCGCTCTTCCTGATGACCTTCCTCTCCTTCTTCATCGGGATCTTCCTCCAGCTGATGTGGGAGGAGCTGCCGATCACCGAGCCGCTCTGAGCCCAGCGCCGGCCCCGGCCGGCGAGCCCGCGACACGCGGCCTCGCCGATGGCGTGGCGTGGCCCCGGATCTTAGACTTGCGCCGCGCCACCCCACGGATCCGGGGGGATCCGGCAGCCCGCCCGAACAAGCCCGCTCGCAGGCTCGATCGTGAGCCCGGTCGAGCGACCGACCGAAAGGATGACCCATGGACTCCGAGCACCGACGCGTGCTCATCATCGGCAGCGGCCCGGCCGGCTATACGGCCGCGATCTACACCGCGCGCGCCGGTCTCGAGCCCCTCGTGCTCGCCGGCCTGAACTTCGGCGGCCAGCTGATGATCACGACCGAGGTCGAGAACTATCCCGGCTATCCCAGCGGGATCACCGGCCCCCAGATGATGGAAGACTTCCAGAAGCAGGCCGAGCGCTTCGGGACTGCGGTCGTCTTCCAGGATGCGACGCGCGTGGACTTCACGGTGCGGCCCTTCGTCGTCGAGACCGAGAGCAAGCGCTACACGGCCGATGCCGTCATCGTCGCGACCGGGGCCTCGGCGCGCTGGCTCGGGATCGACTCCGAGAAGCGACTGCTGAACAAGGGAGTTTCGGCCTGCGCGACCTGCGACGGGGCGCTCTTCCGCGGCAAGCCGATGGCCGTCGTGGGCGGCGGCGATACGGCGATGGAGGAGGCGCTCTTCCTGGCTCGCTTCGCCACGAAGGTGACCCTCGTGCATCGCCGGGGGGAGCTGCGCGCCTCGAAGATCATGCGGGAGCGATTGCTCGCGAACGAGAAGATCGAGGTCGCCTGGCATTCGGTCGTCGACGAGGTGCTCGGCGACGAGTACGTGACGGGCATCCGGCTGAAGGACGTGCGCAGCGAAACGAAGCGCGACCTCGGTCTCGACGCCGTCTTCATCGCGATCGGTCATCAGCCGAACACGTCGCTCTTCGGCGGCAAGCTCGCGATGGACGCGGCCGGGTACCTCTCGGTCACACCGGGGACGACCCGGACCTCGGTCGAGGGTGTCTTCGCGTGCGGGGACGTGGCGGATCCGGTCTACCGCCAGGCGGTGACCGCCGCCGGGACGGGTTGCATGGCGGCAATCGACGCCGAGCGCTGGCTCGGCGAGCACGGCATCGCGTGACGGGTCGGCGGGGGCGGTCGTGACGGGCGGTCCTGCGCAGGACGGCACGGGGAAGGCCGGACGCGACGGGGCCGAGCCGTGCGGGACGCGCGGGGGAGGCGATCGATGAGTCTCGCGAAGAGGGGTCTCACGAAGGACCAGCTCGAGCGTCTCACGAACCGCTCGCCCGACATCGTGATCGCGACCGATCGCGACGGCCGCGTCATCTACTACAACGACGGTGCCCACGACACCCTCGGCTACGAGCCCGAGGAGGTCCTCGGCGAGTTCGTCGGCCTCTTCTATCCGACGATCGACGAGGCGCGTCGCGTGGGCAACGCGATGCGGAGCCCCGCGTACGGCGGGGAGTCCCGGGTCAACGCCCTCGAGACGACCTTCGTCGCGCGCTCGGGGGAGCAGATCCCCGTCGCGATCTCCGGGACGATCCTCTTCGACGACGCGGGCGCCTACGACGGGACGATCGGCTACGCGAAGGACCTGCGCGAGATCCGCCGCAAGGACAAGCTCGCGACTCTCGGCGAGGTCGCGATCGGTCTGGCCCACGAGATCAACAATCCGCTCGCGGTGATCGTCAATCAGGCGGCGCTGCTCGAGAACGAGGTCGCGCGGCTCGCCGGCGATTGCGATTGCTCGGTCGAGAACGAACGGCTCGACGCGATCCGGCGGGAGGTCGCCCGCATCAGCGAGATCGTCGAGCGCCTCGGCGAGATGGTCGCGACCGAGCGTTACGAGACGATCCACTACGTCGGTCCGGCCCGCATGGTCGACCTGCGCAGCCGCGAGCGACGGCGCCACGCGTCGGATCCGCGGCTGAGAGGCCTGCGCATCCTCGTCGTCGACGACGACCCCGGCATCGGGCGGACCCTCGCGGAGATGCTCGAGGGCGACGGCTGTCAGGTCGCGGTCGCGGGGGACGGCGAGGAGGGCCTCGCGATCCTCGCGGCGCGGCCCATCGACATCGTGATCTCCGACGTCGTGATGCCGAAGATGGACGGCTACGAGCTCTATCTCCAGGTCCGAGCACGCTACCCGAAGACGCCCGTGCTGCTGATGACGGCCTTCCATTACGACAAGGACCACATCATCAAGCGCAGCCGGATCGAGGGCCTCGAAGGCGTGATCTTCAAGAAGCCCGTCGCCCCCGACCGCTTGCGTCAGGCGATCATCGAGTCCGTGAAGGCACGTTAGGTCGGGGACGAGCGCGTTCCGGGAGGCATGCTTCGAGATGGCCGAAGTCTTCCCGATCCGACGACCGGCGCTCGATCTCTCCGGCCTCACCGCCCGTCTCGGATCGGAGGCCGCGACGTCCACGGGTCGGTCGCCGCGCCATTGGCATGCCGAAGGTCCCTTCGCGACCCACTTCTTCGACGCGCTCTCGTCGACGTTTCCGTTCGGCGAGGCGTACTTCGTCCGCTCGGTCGTGGCGTATCGGGACCGGATCGAAGATCCCGAGCTGCTCGCGAGGATCCGAGCCTTTGCGGGTCAGGAGGGGCAGCACAGCCGGATCCACGACGAGCACGTCGACCTGCTGCTGGCCGACGGCTATCGGCTGCTCGCCTTCCGCAACCGGTTCATCGACCGGATCCTGCGCTTCCAGAACCGCCACGTTCCGAAGCTCGCCCTCGCGATCACGGCAGCCCTCGAACACCTGACGGCGATCCTCGCCCGCGTGCTCCTCGCCGACGGAGCACGTCGGACCGCCGCGATGGATCCGGTGATGGCCCCGATCTGGCGTTGGCACGCGCTCGAGGAGGCCGAGCACAAGGCCGTCGCCTTCGACGTCCTGTGTCGCGTCGCCCCGAGCCGATCGCTGCGCGTCGCGGCCATGGCGATCGCGAGCTTCTTCCTCGTCTTCGAGACTACGCTTCGAACGACCTACATGCTCGCCAAGGACGGCCTGCTCTTCGATGGTCCGACCTGGTCCAGGGGGCTGGGATTCCTGTTCGGCGCGGAGGGATTCCTGCGCGGATCCGGCTCGGCCTATCGTGCCTGGTATCGCCGCGACTTCCATCCCGACGAGACCGACGATTCGGCGATGATCGCCCGCATCGCTCCGCAGGTCATGCGGGAAATCGCGGACGCGCAGGCCTGAGCGCGCCCGGGACGCCGCGGACGAGCACGTCGTGTGTCGCGGGTCGCGTGCGCGGGGTCGGTCTCAGGGCGCGCTGCCCAGGATGCCGGCCGCACGCAGCTGATTCTCCATGCGCACCTGGAACTCGTTCATCTGGGTCTTCGTCGCCGACTGCAGCTGGGTGATGAAGCTCTCGTTGATGGTCTCGGTGCTCGCGAGCAGCTTCTTCGCGACCGGGGACTCCCAGAACGCGGCGAGCTCGGTGATCTCCTCGTCCGAGAAATGTCGGGCGTAGACGCCCGAATAGAGCTCGGTCAGGTATTCGACGTCGCCGTATCGCTTGCCGAAGTCCTTGCGGGCCTCGTCGAGGACCAGCGCCTGCATGGGCTCGGTCACGGCGACCCCGCTGGCGGCGAGGGGCGCGAGGAACTGCTCGGCGGCGGAGTACGCCATCTGCTCGCCCATCTGGGTCGGGATGTTCTGCGCGAGGAGGAAGCGCTTCATCGCCGCGCGAAAAGCCGGCGACGGTTGGACCGCCGGGGCCGATGCCGACACGGCGGCGGGCATCGCCGCGTTTTTTACGGCGGGCTCTGCCGCGGACTGACTCGCCGATCGAGCCCCCGTGTCCGCAGCCGTGCTCGGCGTCGCGACGGCGACGAGGAAGCCGACCACGAAGGGGATCACCGCGAGAACGGTCGCGTGGGAACGAAGAGACGGGCGCATCGAGAACCTCCTGGACTCGGCGGATCAGGCCGTGGCGCCTCCCGCGAGCGGACGGAATCCGGTGGACGACGGACTGGATAAGGGCCGGACATCGTCCGCTTCTCGTCGCAGCGTCGGGGGACGGGGCAGTCAGCATACGCGCCGCGAATCAGGTCCGCTCGCCTCGGGGGTGGGCTCGCGGACGACTTCGCCGCCGACGGGCGTCCGATGGGAACGCCGGGCGGGGCCTGCGACGGTCGCCGAAAGCACGAGCGCCCAGACTTCGTCCGCGCCGGCTTCGAGCAGGGCGTTCGCCGCGGCGTCGAGGGTGCTGCCGGTCGTGAGGACGTCGTCGACGAGGAAGATCCGGCGCGGCCCTGACGCCGGCTGCAGTGTTCGCGCGCGGAAGGCGCCGCGGAGGTTCGCGCGGCGCTCCGGCGCGGCGAGGCCGGCCTGGGAGCCGGTGTCCCGGATGCGGGCGAGGAGCGCCGGATCGAATGGGCGGCCGAGCCGGGCCGCGATCCGTCGGGCGATCAGGTCGGCGTGGTTGAAGCCCCGCCGGCGCAGACGGGTCGGATGAAGCGGAATCGACGCGACCCGGTCCGGCAGGACCTCGTGCTCGCTGCGCAGGCGATCGACCAGGGCGTCGACGAGGGCATCGACGACGCGCCAGACGGTCGCTCGCGGTCCGAGCGGGCCCTTCGGATTCTTGAAGGCCGGCAGAAGCCAGGGGAGAGGCTCGGCATAACGTGTGACGGCGAGGCAGAGATGGAGGGGACTGCCCTCGACGAGACAGCGGGGACAGGGCGCGGCGGAGCTGCGGCCCGCGCCCCAGGCGGCTTGGCTGCCGGGCAGGCCCGGATCGGCGGGCATGCCGCAACGCGGACAGCCATCCGCCCGACGCCACCAGGGCATTCGCGCCGCGCAACGTGCGCAGAGCGGGCCGTCCGCCTCTCCGATCCAGCGCCCGCAGAGGTCGCAGGCGCCCGTCGCCCGCGCCGTCGTGAGCAGGCGCGCCGCGCCCGCGAAGAATCGCCCGATGCGTCCCATCGCCATCGCCATTGCCCAGTCGCATCACCGATCGGGGGCGGCGATGCTGCGGGACCGGGTGGATTCATCGCGGGTGCGCGCCGCTCCGGGCCGTCCTCAGGCCGCGGGATCCGCCGCGTCGCCTTCGCCCGAGCGCGGCGACTCCGGCGCCGGATTCGGGTCCACGCCGGCGATGCCGAGATCGATGCGCGGCGCGTCCTGCCAGAGACGTTCGAGATCGAATTTGTCGCGCGCCTCGGGGTCGAAGACGTGCACGATCGTGTCGTTGCAGTCGATCAGGACCCAGTAGCCGTCGTCCATGCCCTCGGTTCCGATCGGCGTCTCGCCGTGGGCGCGCAGCGCCTCGAGCACCCCTTCCGCGATCGCGCGGACCTGCCGATCCGAGCGTCCCGTCAACAGGATGAACGTGTCGGCGTAGAAGGTCAGGTTCGTCATGTCGAGCACGATCGGTCGCTCGGCCTTGCGCTCGAGCGCGGCCGTAACGAGCCAGCGTGCCTTCTGCTTCGATTCGGATTCCGTCATCTCGTCATTCCTTCCGCGGCCGCCCGGCAGGGCTCGGCCGCCGCATAACATCGACTCCGCTCGATCGACTCCCGGATCGACTCCGGCACCAGCCACCGGATCGAGCGGTCCTCGCGGCACGCGCGCCGGATCTGGCTCGACGAGATGTCGAGGGCCGTGATCGCGACGAGGTCGATTCGCGTCCCCGCGCTGCGATGGCGCGCGGCCCTGCCCCTGTCCTCGAAGTCGAAATCACCGCGGACGACGTCGGGGATCCGCTCGGCGAGATCGTCGAGGCGACCCGGCGGACGGGTCATCACGGCGAAGTCGGCGAGCGCGAAGAGTCGCAGAGGCGACCGCCATTCGCCCATCTCGGCGAAGGCGTCCTCGCCGACGATGAAGACGGGCGGTGGACCGCCGGGATCCCGGGCGCGCACCGCCTCGAGCGTGTCGACGAGATACGAGGGCCCGTCGCGGTCGACTTCGACCCGGTCCAGGCGGAAGGCATCGTGGCCTGCGATCGCGCTCTCGACCCAGGCGACGCGCTGCGCCGCGGGCGCGATCGGGTCGCCGTCCCGCTCGCGTTTGTGGGGCGGGACGTTGCTCGGCACGAAGGCGATCCCGGCCAGGCCGAGGGCCTCGCGGACCTCCTCGGCAGCGCGGAGATGCCCGAGATGGATCGGATTGAAGGTGCCCCCGAAGAGCCCGATTCGTGCTGCACCGGCATCGGGTTTCATCCGCGCAGCTGACCGTCGCCCATCAGCACGAACTTGCGCGTCGTGAGCCCCTCGAGCCCCATCGGTCCGTAGGCGTGGAGCTTCGTCGTCGAGATGCCGATCTCGGCGCCGAGGCCGAGCTGGAAGCCGTCCGAGAAGCCGGTCGAGCAGTTGACGCCGACCGTCGAAGAGGCGACCCGCCGAAGCCAGGCCTGGCTGCTCGCGTAGTCGTTGGTCAGGATGACCTCCGTATGGCTCGAGCCGAAGCGGCGGACGTGCTCGATCGCCTGATCCAGCGAGTCGACGACGCGCACCGCGAGGATCGGCGCGAGGAACTCCGCCGCATAATCCGCCTCCGAGGCGGCCGTCGCGCCCGGGAACAGCGCCCGCGTCGCTTCGCAGCCGCGGATCTCGACGCCGGCCGCGGCGAGATCCGAGAGCACCCTCGGCAGCACGCGCTTCGCGGCGCCCCGATGACAGAGGAGCGTCTCGAGCCCGTTGCAGACCGCCATCTGCCGGATCTTCGATTCGTGGACGATCGCGACCGCCATCTCGACGTCGGCGCTCTCGTCGATGAAGACGTGACACACCCCCGCGTCGTGAGCGATCACCGGAATCGTCGACTCCGCGCGCACCTTGCGGATCAGCCCCGGCCCGCCCCGCGGAATCACGAGGTCGATGCAGTCGGAGAGTCCGAGCAGGACGTCGATCGCCGCGCGGTCGACCGTCGGCACGATCGTGATCGCCGCCTCGGGGATGCCCGTCTCCCGGGCCGCCGCCCGCAGCTCCGCGCCGAGGGCGAGATTCGAGTGGATCGCCTCCGATCCGCCGCGCAGGATGACCGCGTTCCCGGCCTTGAGACACAGCGCCGCCGCGTCGACCGTCACGTTGGGCCGCGACTCGTAGATCATCGCGATCACGCCGAGCGGGATCGCCATCCGGCCGACGCGCAGGCCGTTGGGGCGCACGCTGTGGTCCGTGATCCGGCCGACGGGATCCGGGAGCGCCGCCACGTCGCGCAGACCCTGGAGCATGTCGTTCCATTTGCCCGGCGAGAGTGCGAGCCGGCCGCGCAGGGGCGCCTCGACGCCCTTCTCCGCGGCGCTCGCCACGTCCTTCGCGTTCGCCTCGAGGATCGATTCGCGCGCCGCCTCGAGCCGCTCGACGCAGCGCAGCAGCCAGGCATCCTTCTCCCGCGTCGACAGCTCGCCGGTCCGCTCGCTGGCCGCCCGGGCTGCGCGGGCGAGGGCGCGCATCTCGTCCGCGAGGGCGGGCGACGCAGTCGGGGCCACCGACGTTCGCGGGCGGTCGGGGCTCGGCGTGCTGGGCTGCTCGCCGGCCTTCTTCCTGGCCTTCTCGCTGGCCTTCTCGCTGGCAGAGTGTTTCGGGGAAGTCATCTCGGCAGTCTCGGTTCGGCGGTCTCGGTTCGGGTCGGTCGCGTTAGTCGACGTCGGTCTCGCGGAGCAGGACGAGGTCGTCACGATGGATCACCTCGTCACCGTTCGAGTATCCTAGCACCCGCTCGATCTCGTTCGTGCGCTGGCCCGCGAGGCGCTCGACGTCGAGCGACGAATAGCCTGCGAGTCCACGGGCGACCTCCTGTCCACTCTCGTTCACGCAGGTCACCGACTCGCCGATCCGGAACTCGCCCTCGACGCGCAGGATGCCCGCGGGCAGGAGGCTTCGTCCCCGCTCGGCGAGGGCGCGCACGGCCCCGGCGTCGAGGACGATCCGACCGCGGCTCTTGGCCGTGAAGGCGAGCCAGTGCTTGTGGCCGCGGAGCTTTTCGCCGGGCTCGAAGAGCGTGCCGTGTCGCTCGCCCTTCATCAGCTTCTCGAGGATGCCGGGGATCTCGCCGTGACACAGGATCGTGGCTGCGCCCGAGTGGGCGGCGTTCCGCGCGGCCTGCAGCTTGGTGATCATGCCGCCGCTGCCGTAGCGGGAGCCGGCGCCGGAGGCGAGGCGCTCGATGGCGGAGGTGATCTTCGGGACGGTGCGGATCAGCGGGGGCGGCGGCTGGTCGGGCTCGGGGGCGCGCTCGTAGAGGCCCTCGACATCGGTCAGGATGACGAGCAGGTCACCGCCGACGACGTTCACGATCGTCGCCGCGAGGTTGTCGTTGTCGCCGAAGCGGATCTCCTCGGTCGCGACGGTGTCGTTTTCGTTCACGATCGGGACGACGCCGAGGCGCAGGAGCTCGAGCATCGTGTGGCGTGCGTTCAGGAATCGCTCGCGGTGCTCGAGGCCGGCCCGGGTCAGGAGGACCTGGCCGACGTGGATCGTGTGGCGCGCGAAGCGGCGCTGGTAGAGCTCGACGAGGCCGATCTGGCCGACGGCGGCGGCGGCCTGCTTCTCGCGGATCGTGCGGCCGTTGTGGTCCCAGCCGAGGCGACGCGAGCCGATCGCGATGGCACCCGAAGAGACGACGACGACCTGATGGCCGAGCGCGCGGACGCGGGCGACGTCGCGGGCGATCGACGTGAACTTGGCAGGGCGCAGGCGGCCTTCGCGCGTGAGGGTGCTCGAGCCGATCTTGACGACGATCCGCTTTGCGCGGGGCACCTGCTTCCAGGGATCCGGCTGCGCCATCACGCTCCCCTCGACTCCACTTCCCGGGCCGCCTCCTTCTCGGCGTCCTCGCGGCGAGCCTGGTCGACCGCGTCGAAGGTCGCGACGAGCAGCGCGTCGATGCCCTTGTTCGTCGCCGACGAGATCCGCCGGGGCGCGAGCCCTTCCGCGCGCAGGCGGGCCTCGAGCTCGTCGAGGCGGGGGTCCTCGCTCATCAGATCGCATTTCGACAGCACCACGAGCTCGCGGCGCTCGAGCAGCTCCGGGCGATAGCGCCCGAGCTCGCGGCGGATCGCGTGATAGTCGGCGACGAGGTCGCGCTCCTCCATCAACATTCCCTCGACGTCGAGCAGATGGATGAGGACGCGGGTCCGCTCGACGTGGCGCAGGAATTGATGGCCGAGCCCGGCGCCCTCGCTCGCGCCCTCGATGAGGCCCGGGATGTCGGCCACGACGATGCGTCGCTCGTCCCGCTCGACGACGCCGAGAGACGGCACGAGCGTCGTGAACGGATAGTTCGCGACGCGGGGTCGGGCGGCGGAGATGCGGCGCAGGAGCGTCGACTTGCCGGCGTTCGGAAAACCGATCAGGCCGACGTCCGCCATCAACTTCAACGAGAGCTTGATCCGCTTGAGCTGTCCCGGCTTGCCGGGGGTCGCGAAGTCCGGTGCCTGCCGGGTCGGGGTCTTGAAGCGCGCGTTGCCGAGGCCGCCGCGACCGCCGCGAGCGATCACGATCCGCTGGCCGGATTTCGTCAGGTCGGCAATGGGAGCGCGCTCCTCGCCGTCGTCTCCGGCGCCGGAAGATTCGAGGGCAATCCGCGCCGAGGCCGACCTGGACGGCGGGGAGAGCGCGGGCTCGATCGTGTAGCCGTCTTCCTCTGAATCGTCCGATTCGTCGTCGAATCCCTCGAGCGCGTCGATCGCCGCGTCCGGATCCGCGTCCGCATCGGCCCCGAGCGCGAGGGTCGCCTCGAGCTCTTCGTCGGTCTGGTCACCCGAATAGCTGCCGAGCCGGGCGCGCGAGGCCACGCGCGGGACCTCGAGGTTCTCGAGCTCGTAGACGAGGGTGCCGACGGGGACGCGGATCTCGACCGGGGCGCCCGAGGCGCCCTTCTTGTCGGTGCCCCCACCGTGCTCGCCGTCGGCGGCCTTGATGCGCCGCGCCGACTTCAGATCGAGCAGCGTCGCGACGTTGGTGTCCGCGACGAGCACGACGTCCCCGCCCCAGCCGCCGTCGCCGCCGTTGGGTCCGCCGTTCGGGATGTATTTCTCGCGGCGAAAGGAGACGTTGCCGTTCCCGCCCGATCCGGATTGGACCTCGAGCTCGGCTTCGTCGACGAAGAGATGTGAATGTTTCATGACCGTCTCCGCAGGCGTGGCCGCGGGTTGCGCCGCGGATTTCGCTGGGAGAAGCGGAGAGGGCGTCGACCGACTTGCTGATCGAAGTGTTGATCGACGAGCCGACCGACGCGAGCAGGTCGCATCGGTCGGCTCGTGGCCGGTTCAGCCGACGTTTCCGTCGAGATTCCCATCGATGTGGGCGACGGTACGACCGCGAGACGTGCCGAAGCGGACCTTGCCGTCCTTCAGCGCGAAGAGCGTGAAGTCCTTGCCGCGGCCGACGTTGCGGCCCGCATGGATCTTCGAGCCGACCTGTCTCACGATGATCGAGCCGGCGGGCACTTCCTGACCGCCGAAAACCTTGACGCCCCGCCGTTGGCCGTCGCTGTCGCGGCCGTTGCGGGAGCTGCCCTGACCTTTTTTATGTGCCATTGCTGATTCGTCCTGGCCCTCGCAGGGCCGCTGAATGCTGTCCGGGACCTGTCCCGAGGCTGTCCGAAGGCCCTGCCTCGATCAGCCCTGGATCTGATCGACCCGGATTTCGGTGTAGTTCTGGCGATGGCCGTACTTGCGGCGATAGCCCTTGCGGCGCTTCTGCTTGAAGGTCATCACCTTCGCCGCCCGATCCTGCGCCACGATCGTCCCGGTCACCCGAGCGCCTGCGAGAGTCGGCGTGCCGATCTTCACGGACTCGCCATCTCCGATCATGAGCACATCCGAGAGCGCCACCGACGAGCCGACCTCGCCCACCAGACGCTCCACCCGCACGGAGCCACCGGGGCTCACGCGATACTGCTTCCCACCGCTGCGAACGACAGCGTACATATTCGACCTCGATTCATTCGGAGCGCGGGATTATCCGCGATTCCACTTTCCCGTCAACCGGATGGACCGACTAGGCCCCTTCGGTCCCGGGCTCGGTCGACGCCGTGCGCGCCGCCTCCCCGGTCGTTCTCGCCTCATCTTCGCCCGTGGCCCAGGTCCGATCCTCGTCGGCTCCGCCGACCTCGGGCGTCCGGGGCGCCTCCAGGGCGTCCACCGCGGATCCATCGAACGCCGCGGACACGGCGACCGCGGCCCCTCCCAGTGACGGGGCCGGGCCCGCCAACCGTTCGTCGTCCTCGTCCCGAGCCGGCGGGAACGGCTCGCTGCCGTCCAGCTCGAGGGCCGCCGCTGCCCGCTCATCCGGGTCTCCGCCCGCGTCGAGGGCCTCCTCGATCTCGTCTCCCAGCTCGTCGAGGTCGTCCGACTCCTCGGCCGATCCCTCCGCGTCCTCGCTCCCGTGGCGTCCCCGCCCGCCGCGCCGGCGCCGGCCGCGCTTGCCGCGCTCCGGGCGGTCGCCGGCGGCATCCGGATGCCGGCTTCGCAGCCACGAAAGCTCGAGCTCGACCGGCGGCCCGGCCTCGAGCACGAGCAGCTCGAACTGCTCCTGATGCATGCCGGGCCGGGCCCGGATCTCGATGTCCTTGCCGATCGCTCGCGAGAGGTCGGCGATCCCCTGCTTCGAGCGGATCAGCAGCTCCTCGGCGACGTGCGGATTCACCGCGATCGCGATCGATCGCCCTTGCAGCCGCGGGAGATGCTTTCGGACCTCGCGCAGCACGCGGAAGGCGACGCTCTCGCGCGACAGCACGTAGCTGCGCCCCTCGCAGTGGCTGCACGGCTCGCACAGCGTCTGCACGAGGTTCTCGCGCGTGCGCTTGCGGGTCATCTCGACGAGGCCGAGCTCCGAGATCTTGAGGATGTTGGTCCGGGCCTTGTCGGCGCGCAGCGCCTCCTGCAGCGCGCGGTAGACCTTGTCGCGGTTCGACGCCGACTCCATGTCGATCAGGTCGATGATGATGAGCCCGCCGAGGTTGCGGAAGCGCAGCTGCCGCACGACCTCCTGCACCGCTTCGAGATTGGTCTTGAAGACCGTCTCCTCGAGGTCGCGCTTGCCGACGAAGCGCCCGGTGTTCACGTCGATCGAGGTCAGCGCCTCGGTCTTGTCGATCACGAGGGAGCCGCCGCTCTTCAGCCAGACCTTGCGCTCGAGATTGGCGTGGATCTGATGCTCGAGGCCGAAGCGGTCGAAGATCGGCATCGGCTCTTCGTACAGCTCGATCTGGGGCTTCGGCTCCGCGACGAAGCGATCCACGAAGTGCTGGATGTGCTCGTAGACGGTCTTGTCGTCGGCGATGATGCGCTTCGTGTCGGGGCCGGCGAGGTCGCGCACGATGCGCAGCGGCAGATCGTGCTCGGAGTAGAGGATCGCCGGCGCGGATTTGTCGGCGTTGCGCTTCTGGATCGCGGCCCAGACGGTCGCGAGGTAGCGGATGTCGGCCTGGAGATCGGCTTCGCGGACGCCGTCGCCGGCCGTCCGGATGATGAAGCCGAGCTGCGGCGGGCGCAGCCGCTCGACGATCTCGCGCAGCCGCCGCCTTTCCTTGTCGGACCCGATCCGGCGCGACACGCCGACCCGCCGCGACCACGGCGTCAGCACGAGGTGCCGGCCCGGGATCGAGATGTTCGACGTGATGCGCGCGCCCTTCGTCCCGATCGGTTCCTTCGCGATCTGGACGATGATCTCCTGGCCTTCGTGGAGCACCGTATCGATGCGCGGCGGCGCCGAGCGGCCGCCGCGACCGCCGCGTCCCCCGCCTCGCCGCCCGCGTCCCCCGCCCTCGCCGTCGTCGCCGGACTCGAAGGTGCTCTCGAAATAGTCGCCGACGTAGAGGAACGCGGCCTTCTCGAGGCCGATGTCGACGAAGGCCGCCTGCATGCCGGGAAGCACGCGGCTGACGCGTCCCTTCACGACGTTGCCGACGACGCTCTTGTCCCGTTCGCGTTCGATGTGGAGCTCCGCGAATTGGCCGCTCTCGAGCAGCGCAACCCGGGTCTCCCCTCGTTCCGCATTGATGATGATCTCGTTCTGCATGGTCTGTCTGGGTTCCGTTTGGTCGGCCGGTGCGAAGGTCCCGCCATGACGCCCGACTCGGGACGTGGCGAGGGGATTTTCGAGCCGGCTCTCACGAGGCCGATCGATCGCGAAGATCCCTGTGTCGACTGGAGGCGAACGGATGGGCGTGTCCAACGACGGACCGGACCGCCCGGATTGGCCGGGAGGCGACTCGTCTCACTCGCTGGTTGGGGTGCTGCGTGGGCGGGCTTTGGGGCCTGCCGCGAGAAGCGTGCATCGGTCCACCGGAATCTCGCTCCGGACCGGTCTCCGCACGCTCGGACTTCGACGTTCTCCTTCAATGCCCGAGGGTCGCGTTCGAGCGGCTCTGCGGGCGACGACGTTGTGGATCTCGGATCGAACTCTCGCTTGGGTTTCGTTCTGGCGCGCCTCCGACGGCGCGCCTTCGGGTCTCTTGTTTCGAATGTTTCGAACGCTCGGGTACACGCGTACCCGCGTCCCCTGGGCCTGGGCTCTGCTGATTCATTGAAGGAAGTCTCGGCTCGCGAGCAGCACCCCGCCGCCGTCCGATTCCCTCGGGCGATCCGCCTCGCATTCGCCTGCCTCGCCGAAGAACGGCGAGGGTTGCTATCACTCGAACGGGTGGATCCCGCTCGAGGGGTGGTCGTTCATTCCGAATCGAACCCGCGGAGTCCGCGGGCGACGCACCGGCGAATGCAATGCCGATCTCGAATCGGCATCACCGTCAAAAAGTCTGGGGTGCAGAGTCATGGATTTGGGGCGACCCGTCAACTCGGATGCACGACGGAGCCTGCCCTCGATCGATCGCCTGATGCGCGATGCGGCGGTGGCGTGGCCCGATCTCCCCGGTTGGGCGGTCCGGAAGGCGGCGCGAGCGGCGATCCAGGCGCTGCGCGAGGGGACGAGCACGTCGGAGCCGAACGAAGGCGCGGCGGGAGCCGACGGGCCGGGCGCGGCAGCCGGCGACGTGGGCCTCTCCGACGCAGCCGGCGTCGCCGGACTGCTCGAGCGGATCGCCGCCGAGGCGCGACGGCTTTCGGCGCCGCATCCCCGAAGGGTCCTCAACGCGACCGGCATCCTGCTCCATACCAATCTCGGCCGGTCTCCCCTTGCCGCCTCTGCCCGGGAGGCCGTCGCCCGGGCGGCCCGGGGCTACTCGGATCTCGAGCTCGACCTCGAGACCGGCCGACGTGGATCCCGGATGGGGCAGCTCGCCGCCAAGCTGGTCGAGCTCTCGGGGGCCGAGGCGGCCCACGTCGTCAACAACAACGCGGCGGCCCTGCTCCTCGCCCTCAATACCCTGGCCATGGGTCGACCGGTCGTCGTGTCCCGGGGCGAGCTCGTCGAGATCGGCGGATCGTTCCGGGTGCCCGAAGTCATGGAGCGGGCCGGGGTCCGGCTCCACGAGGTCGGGACGACGAACCGGACCCACCTCTCGGATTACGAGGCGGCCCTCGCCATCGACCCCGCGCTCCTGCTGAAGGTCCACCGCAGCAACTTCGAGCAGCGCGGCTTCGTCGCGGAGGCCGACGTCGCCCGCCTCGCCGAGCTGGCTCATCGCCACGGCATCCCTCTCGTCGAAGACCTCGGGAGCGGGACCCTCGTCGACCTCGCCCGAGCGGGGCTCCCGCCCGAAGCCTTCGCCCCCGCGCGCCTCGCTCTCGGTGTCGACGTGGTCTGCCTGTCGGGCGACAAGCTCCTCGGCGGACCCCAGGCCGGCATCCTGCTCGGGCGGCGGGACCTCGTCGACGCCATGCGCCGCAATCCCCTGGCGCGGGCGCTGCGCGTCGACAAGCTGACGCTCGCCGCCCTCGACGCGACCCTCGACCTGCTGCTCGAGCCCGGCCGCGCCGTCGAGATTCCGTTGATCGCGGCGCTGGTTGCGACCGAGGACGCGCTGCAGGCCCGCGCCGGTCGACTTCGCGCGGCGCTCGAGGCCCGGCTGCCGCCCGGCTACCGCGTCACGCTCGAGCCGAGCCTCGGCGCGGTCGGGGGCGGCTCGCTCCCGGAGCTCACGCTGCCGGGCGTCGCGGTCGCCGTGCGGGGTCCCGGTCTCCAGGCGTTGAGTGATCGCTTGCGCGGTGCACCGACCCCGGTCATCGCCCGGATCGCCGACGATGCCCTCCGCCTCGACGTGCGGACCCTCGACGAAGACGAGCTTCCCCTGGTCGTCGAATCCTTCGTCCACGCGTTTCGTTGATCGGCCCCGAGGGTTTCGTTAGCTTGGCCGAACCCCCAGTGACCCCGTTCGTCATTCGAGGAGCTCGGCTCGCGCGATCGTACTCGGTGAGGAAGGCGAACGTGATTTCTTCGACGCACCCGGCCGGCGACTCGTACGATGCCACCCGCTCGGTGGCGCGCGGTCCGCGTCTGCTCGCCGTCGGCGGCGGCAAGGGCGGCGTCGGCAAGACCTTCGTCACCGCCAACCTCGCGGCTGCGCTGGCCCGTGCGGGCAAGCGCGTCGTCGTCGTCGACGTCGACCTCGAGGGCGCGAACCTGCATACCTGCCTCGGCGTCGCGTCGCCGCAGAAGACCCTCGCCGACTTCGTCGCCGAGCGCGAGGACGATCTCGGCAAGCTCCTGATCGATACGCCGCTCGCGAACCTCAAGCTGATCGCTGCGACCCACGGCAACCTCGCCGACGCCCAGCCGAGCCATCTGCGGCGGGTGCGCCTGCTGCGCGGGCTGCGTCAGCTCGACGCGGACTTCGTGCTGCTCGATCTCGGGGCGGGCGCCCACGCGTCGGTGCTCGACTACTTCCTGGTTTCGGACGACGGGATCCTCGTCGTGCAGCCCGAGCCGACCTCGGTCGAGAATACGTACACCTTCCTGCGCGCCGCCTTCTATCGCCGCATGCGGCTGGCGATGGTGGGCCACGGCGTCCGCCAGCTCGTGACCGTCGCCATGGACCAGCGCAACGAGCGCGGAATCAAGAGCCCGCTCGACCTGCTGCGCGAGATCGAGGCGACGGACACGGCGGAGGCCCATCGCTTCGTCGAGACCATGCGGGTCTTCCGGCCGCGGCTGATCGTCAACGCGGTGCGGACCGCCGAGGACGTGAAGCTCGGCTTCGCCGTCGCGAGCGTCTGCAGGAAGTATTTCGGGATCGAGACCGAGTATCTCGGCTACGTGAACTACGACGACGAGGCGCGGCGATCGGTGTCGATGCGGCGGCCGATCGTCGACCTGCGCAGCGATGCCGACGTGTCCATCTATCTGCAGCGCATCGCACGCAAGCTCATGGAGCTCTCGCCTGCCCAGGCTTCCGTACAAGGCCCGGCTCCCACCCACACCCCGGCTCCCACCCCCCCCCCCGCCCCAGCCCCGCTCGCGCCCGGAATTTCGAGAGGATGATCGGGATGCGAGGGATCGACGAGCTCGACCACTACGAAATGCTCGAGGTTCCGCGCGGCGCTTCGCCCGGCGAGATCGATCGCGCCTATCGCATGGCCCAGGAGACCTGGGCCGAGGGGTCGCTCGCCCTCTACTCGATCTTCGAGAAGCGCGACGCGTCCGAGATCCGCGCGCGGCTCGACGAGGCCTACCGCGTGCTCGCGGACCCGGAGCTGCGCGCGAGCTACGACCAGTCGCATCGCGCGACCGAGCCTCTCGCGATCGGCCCGACGCCGACTGCGACGATCGCCCCCGCCGCTCCCGATGCCGCGGCGGCGGGTCGGGCGATCAACGGTGCGGCGCGGACGCTGCCTTCGATCGACGAGTCGGCGCGGGTCGCGCGCGCGGCCGAGGCCGCGGTGACGCGGGTCTTCGAAGAGGACACGGAGCGCTACGACGGACGGGACGACGACGCGGGGGGCGAGTACGACGGCCCGCGGCTGCGCCGCACGCGGCTCTTCCGCGGCTACGAGATCGATCAGATCGCCGACGTGACGAAGGTCTCGGGCTCGCATCTGCGCAACATCGAGGACGAGAACTTCGCCGACCTGCCGGCCGACGTGTACGTCCGCGGCTTCGTCACGGCCTACGCCAGGACGATCGGCCTCGACCCCGTGCTCGTCGTTCCGAGCTACATGACGCGCCTGCAGGAATCGCGGCAGAAGAACAGCCGCAGCCGCTTCCTCGGTCTTCGTTAGGCGCGGCGCGCGCCCGGGACGGAGGCGGACATGGCGGGCGAGCCGAACCCGGACGACGACGTGCTGTGCGACGACGAATCGCTCGTGTTCACGATCGACGAGCGCGGCGCAGGTCAGCGCCTCGACAGCGCGCTCGCCGAGCTCGCGGGCGTCTCGCGCGCCCAGGCAAAGCGCTGGATCGAGCAGGATCGGGTGCGCGTGGCGGGCGGGCCGGCGCGCGCGAGTCGCGCCGTCGCCCTCGGCGAGGAGATCGAGGCGCGGCCCGGCGCGCCCGAGGCGATGTCCCTCGAGCCCGAGCCGATCGCGCTCGTCGTGCTCTTCGAGGACCGTGACCTCATCGTGCTCGACAAGCCCGCCGGTCTCGTCGTGCATCCGGCGCCGGGCCATCCCCGCGGAACGCTGGTCAACGCGCTGCTCCACCACTGCCGGGGCGAGCTCGCCGGCATCGGCGGCGTGCTGCGTCCGGGAATCGTCCACCGCCTCGACCGCGGCACCTCCGGCGTCCTCGTCGCCGCCAAGACCGACCTCGCCCATCAGGGGCTCGCCGCCCAGTTCGCCCGCCACTCGATCGACCGCGTCTACCGCACCTTCGTCCGCGGCCTGCCCAAGGCCGACTCGGGCCGGATCGATCGCCCGATCGGTCGCCATCCCGAGGACCGCCAGCGCATGTCGGTGCGGACCCGCTCGGGCCGCCCCGCATCGACCCGCTGGTGCGTCGTCGCACGGGATCGTGCGAACGGAGTCGCAGAGCTCGAGATCCGCCCCGAGACCGGCCGCACCCATCAGATCCGGGTCCACCTCGCGAGCGCCGGCCTGCCCGTCGTCGGCGACATCGTCTACGGCCGGGCGAGGGGACCGGAGGCCCGGCTCGGTCGGCCCGCGCTGCACGCCGCCCACCTCGGCTTCGAACACCCGCGCACGGGGACCCGACTCGGCTTCGACGCGCCCCTGCCCCCCGACCTGGTCGCGCTGGTGGCATCGCTCTGCCTCGAACCCGTGACCGGGGAGCCCGGTCGGGCTGGGATTCGAGGCGACGAAGTGGGCAGCGACCGAACCGGGGGCGGTCGTGGGCGAAGCGGTGGCCGTGGGCGTGGAGCGGACCGATGACCGGGCCGGTGATCGGATCGATCACGGGATCGATGACCCGGTCTGCGAGCGGCCGACATCTTTGCGATCCCGTTCTCGAAGGGCTCGGAGTCGGCCACGGCTTCGCGGAGCGTGGTGCGCAAGTACCTGATTACACAGTGTTTCCACACCAGATCCACGGCGTCGGCGTGGTGCGCGGCGAGGCGCTGCGTGCGGGGGCGCCGAGCGAGGCCGATGCGATCGTCTCGACGACGCCCGGGGTCGCGATCGGGATCGTGACGGCGGATTGTGTGCCGATCCTCGTGGCCTCGGCGGACGGGGGATGTGTCGCGGCGATCCATGCCGGCTGGCGTGGGCTCGCGGCCGGCGTGATCGAGGCCGGGATCGAAGCCATGGGGCAGCGGGTCGGGGGGCTTCGGGCGGCAGTGGGACCGGCCGCGCGGGGCTGCTGCTACGAGGTCGACGAGCCGGTCGCCGCGGCCCTGGCGCGACGGTACGAGGGGCTCCTGGCCGGGGTTCTCGTGCCCGGCCGACCCGGCCGTCATCAGCTCGACCTGCCCGCCCTCGCCGCCCGGGTGCTCGCCCGGATCGGTGTCGGCTCCGACCGGATCGGAGCGGCTGCCTGCCTCTGCACCATCTGCACGCCGGGCCCGCGCTTCGAGTCGTTCCGCCGCGACGGACCGGCCTCCGGCCGCCTTCGCCACTTCATCGAGCCCGCCCCAGCCGCAGACGGAAGGACGCCCGAGGGTTGACAGGCCCGACGCCGGCCGGGTAGATTGCGCCCGCTCCTCACCGATTGCTGGCGGAGCTTCCCGAGTCGCTCAAGGATCCGATCCATTGGCGTGCTGCGCCGATGAGCCGTCGTGAGAGCCCTCGAAGCGTCCATCAACCTCGACCCTTTCCACGGCAACGATCCCAAGAACCGCATCAACCCAGTACACCGTGCCGACGATGGGCTTGCGAGAGCCCACCCCCCGGCACCCGAGAGACGACAGAGCGGAGGCGAGCCCTCCGCGTACGTGGCACATCTGGCATGAGGACGGTGCGACCCGGATCGCCCGCCCGAGTACGAGTTCCGACGTCCGATCGAATCTCCCCTCCGGACGTCTCGAAGGTCGGTCCCCGACCCGAGTCCCACCCCCGATTCCAATCCATCGTGAACCCAGGTCGATCGAGTCATCGACGAGAGCAAGAGAGAGAGCCCCGTGAGCAGTGAGCGCCCGTCCGACACCAACGTCAAGGAAGCTTCCGGACCCCAGCAGCCGGGCCAGGGTCCCGCTGGCAACCGCAACCGACGCGGCCGCGGGCGACGCTCGCGCAACTCCGGTGGCGGAGGGGGCGGCGGTGGTGGCGGAGGAGGCGGCGGCGGTGGCGGTGGCCACCGCGGGGATCGCGGGGAGCGCCTCGACCGGGGCGGCCGCAGCGACATCCCGAAGCGCGACTACCTGCCGAGCGACGCGGAGCTCGCCGAGGAAGAAGCCGATCTCGAGAACCAGTCCGATGATCCCTCGGAGACGATCTACGTCCGCGAGCTGAAGCAGAAGACGATGGCCGAGCTGACCAAGCTCGCCGAGTCGATGGACGTGGAGAACGCGGCGGGCCTGCGCAAGCAGGACCTGATCTTCGCGATCCTGAAGACCCAGACCGAGAACCGCGGCCGGATCTTCGCCGAGGGCGTGCTCGAGATCCTGCAGGACGGCTTCGGCTTCCTGCGCGCGCCCGACCAGAACTACCTCGCGGGTCCGGACGACATCTACGTCTCGCCCTCCCAGATCCGGCGCTTCAATCTGCGCACGGGCGATTCCGTCGAGGGCCAGGTCCGATCGCCGAAAGAGGGCGAGCGCTACTTCGCGCTGCTGAAGGTCGAGTCGATCAACTTCGAGGAGCCCCGGGCCGCGAAGCACAAGATCCTCTTCGACAACCTGACGCCGCTCTATCCGCAGGAGAAGTTCACGCTCGAGACCAAGTCGGGCGGCATGACGACGCGCATCATCGACCTGATCGCGCCGCTCGGGAAGGGTCAGCGCGCGCTGATCACCTCGCCGCCCAAGGCCGGCAAGACGATGCTCCTCAAGGACATCGCGAACGCCATCGCCGAGGCGCATCCCGAGGTCTACCTGATCGTGCTGCTGATCGACGAGCGGCCGGAAGAGGTGACCGACATGCAGCGGACGGTGAAGGCCGAGGTCATCTCCTCGACCTTCGACGAGCCCGCGACGCGCCACGTCCAGGTCGCCGACATGGTGATCGCGAAGGCGAAGCGCCTCGTCGAGCACGGCCGCGACGTGGTCATCCTGCTCGACTCGATCACGCGCCTCGCCCGCGCCCACAACACCGTGGTGCCCCACTCGGGCAAGATCCTCTCGGGCGGCGTCGACTCGAACGCGCTCCACAAGCCGAAGCGCTTCTTCGGTGCGGCGCGCAACGTCGAAGAGGGCGGCAGCCTGACGATCGTCGGGACGGCGCTCATCGACACCGGCTCGCGCATGGACGAGGTCATCTTCGAGGAGTTCAAGGGCACCGGCAATTGCGAGATCGTCCTCGATCGCAAGCTCGCCGACCGCAGGACCTATCCGGCGATCGACATCAACCGCTCGGCGACGCGTCGCGAAGAGCTGCTGATGGACGAGAACACCCTCAACCGGATGTACATCCTGCGCAAGGTGCTCGCGCCGCTCTCGCCGGTCGACTCGATGGAGTTCCTGATGGGGAAGATCGAGAAGACGTCGACGAACGCCGAGTTCCTCGAGTCGATGAACTCCTGATCGAAGGCGATTCGAGCATCCCGTGGCCGATTTCCTCGAGCGGATCGCAGAAGCCGAAGCGCGCTCGCGCGAGATCGAGACCCAGCTCTCGGACCCGCAGACGGCGAAGCAGCCCGGCGCGATCGAGAAGCTCGGTCGCCGCCTCGGGTCGCTGCGTCCGCTGATCGAAGCCGGCGGGCGCTACCGCGCCGCCATGGCGGAGCTCGTCGATTCGAAGCGCATGCTCGAGGACGACGACCCCGACATGGCCGAGCTCGCGCGCTCCGAGATCGATCGGCTCGAGCCGGCGATCGCCGCCCTCGAGATCGAGCTGCGGATCCTGCTGACGCCGAAGGATCCCAACGACGAGAAGAACGCGATCTTCGAGATCCGCGCCGGGACCGGCGGCGACGAGGCCGCGCTCTTCGCCGCGGAGCTCTACCGGATGTACTCCCGTTATGCGGAAGGTCGGCGCTGGAAGATCGAGACGCTCTCCTACTCCGAGACCGACGGCGGAGGGCTCAAGGAGATCATCGCCAAGTTCGAGGGCCAGGACGTCTTCAGCCGCCTGAAGTACGAGAAGGGCGTCCACCGCGTCCAACGCGTCCCCGCGACCGAGAGCCAGGGCCGCATCCATACGTCGACGGTGACCGTCGCCGTCATGCCCGAGGCCGAAGAGGTCGACGTCGACATCAAGAGCGAGGATCTGCGCATCGACGTCATGCGCGCCGGCGGGCCGGGCGGGCAGAGCGTCAACACGACGGACTCGGCGGTGCGCATCACCCATCTCCCGTCCGGGCTCGTCGTCCAGTGCCAGGACGAGAAGTCGCAGATCAAGAACAAGGCGAAGGCGCTGACCGTCCTGCGCACGCGGCTGCTCGCCCTCGAGCAGGAGCGCGTCGACAGCGAGCGCGCGAAGGAGCGCCGCTCCCAGGTCGGCACCGGCGAGCGCAGCGAGAAGATCCGGACCTACAACTTCCCCCAGAGCCGAGTCACGGATCACCGCGCCGGTGTGACCCTCCACAAGCTCGACGCCGTGATGTCCGGCGATCTCGACGAGCTGCTCGACGCCGTCCACACCCAGATCGCCGCGGCCCGCGAGAGCGGGACGACGATCGCGCGCCAGGACGACGACGAGTGAGCGACGAGGTCCGACCAGCCGGGAGCGCGGGTGCGACGGCGAGCGACCGCGACCGCAGCTGGACGGTGCTCGAGCTGCTGCGCTGGACGACGGACTACTTCAAGCGCGCGGGGATCGAGTCGGCGCGCCTCGACGCCGAGCTGTTGCTCGCCCATGCCCTCGAGACGGAGCGGCTGCGGCTCTACGTCGACTTCGAGAAGCCCGTGCTCCCGGCCGAGCGCGATCGCTATCGGGCGCTGGTCCGGCGGCGGGCCCAGGACCGGGTCCCGGTCTCCATCCTGCTCGGCGAGCGGGAGTTCTGGTCGCTCGCCTTCAAGGTCTCGCCCGACGTGCTCACGCCGCGGCCCGACACGGAGACGCTCGTCGAAGCGGCGCTCTCGAAGGTCAAAGGACCCGGAAAGGGCGATCCTTCGGTCGTCGATTCGGATCGGAAATGGCGCGTTCTCGATCTGGGGACGGGTTCGGGTGCAATCGCCCTCTCGCTGGCCTCGGAGCTGCCCGAGGTCGACATCACGGCGACGGATCTTTCCCAGGCGGCCCTTCAGATTGCGGCGGAAAATGCCGATCGGTTGCCGCAAGGAGAGAGGGTTCGCTTCCTGCACGGCGATCTCTTCGAGCCCGTGGCGAACGAACGGTTCGACCTCGTGGTCTCGAATCCGCCGTACGTGGCGCGAAAGGATGCGAAGTCGCTTCCGCCCGAGCTGGCCCACGAGCCCGAGATGGCGCTCTTCGGCGGTGAGGACGGGCTCGACGTGATCCGGCGGCTGGTGGCCGAGGCGGGTCGACATCTCTCTCCGGGCGGCTGGCTCCTGATCGAGCTGGCGCCGGATCAGGCTGGTACGGTCGAGCAGTGGTTGGCTGGTGCGGGATTCGTGGACGTGGAGCGACGCTTCGACCTGGCACGTCGGGCGCGCGTCGTGGCTGGGCGTTGGCCGGGAGCATGACCTGACTTCGACTGCGAACGATCGCGGGGAAGTGGCCTAGCATGGGGACGCAGCGTCCCATACCGGGCAGGGAGACGAGAGATGGCCGCCAAAGCGACCGCGAAACTGATGCGTGTTCTGAAGAGCGACGCCGCCGGCTTCGCCGAGGAATGGCGCGCGATCTGCGATCGGCGCGGGGACACCGTCCTCGACGTCGAGCGCGACGTCGCGAAGATCATCGCCGACGTGCGCGCAGGCGGAGACGAAGCGCTGCTGGCGTTCGTGAAGAAATTCGACGGCGCGAAGCTCGACAAGCTCGAGGTCGTCAAGGAAGAATGGGACGAGGCCTGCGACCGCGTCGCCTCCGCCGATCGCGCCGCGATCGGGAAGGCCGCGATGCGGGTCCGCGAGTTCCACCGCAAGCGGATCCCCTCGAGCTGGGAGATGCGCGAGGAAGGCGGCGCCTACATGGGCCAGCGCGTGCGGCCCCTCGCCCGGGTGGGTCTCTACGTGCCCGGCGGCAAGGCCGTCTACCCCTCCTCGGTCGTCATGAACGCGATCCCGGCCTCCGTCGTCGAGGTCCCGGAGATCATCATGGTGACGCCGCCGGGGGCCGACGGGCGGATCCGGCCGGAGGTGCTCATGGCGGCCCGGGTCGCCGGCGTCCACCGCGTCTTCAAGATGGGCGGGGCCCACGCGATCGCGGCGCTGGCCTACGGGACCGAGAGCGTCCCCCGTGTCGACAAGATCACCGGCCCCGGCAGCGTCTGGGTCGCGACGGCGAAGAAGCAGGTCTTCGGCCAGGTCGGCATCGACAGCGAGGCCGGGCCGACCGAGGTCTGCATCATCGCCGATCGCACGGCGACCCCCGCCTGGATCGCCGCCGACCTCATCTCCCAGGCCGAGCACGACGAGCTCGCCCAGTCGATCCTCGTGACCCACGTGAAGGCGCTGGTCGGCGCGGTCCAGGAGCAGGTGACCCGTCAGCTGGCCACGCTCGACCGCACGACGATCGCGACCAAGGCGATCAAGGCGCGCGGGGCGATCGTGCAGACGCGCAGCCTCGAGGAGTCGATCCGGATCGCGGACGAGTACGCGGCGGAGCATCTCGTGCTCGCCGTCGAGGACCCCGAGCGCGCCTCGAAATCCGTCCAGAACGCCGGCGCGATCTTCCTCGGCCACTACACGCCCGTCGCCGTCGGCGACTATCTCGCCGGCCCGAACCACGTCCTCCCCACAGGGGAACGGCGCGCTTCTTCTCACCTCTCTCCGTGGAGGACTTCCTGAAGCGGACGAGCTTCATGAAGTTCGAGCCGCCGAAGCTGCGGGAGCTCGGCGCCGACATCGTGCGGCTCGCGAACGTCGAGGGGCTCACGGGTCATGGCGCGTCGGTGGAGCTGCGGCTACAAAAGATCCGCCGCGCCCGCCGAGAACGGGAAGCCGCGCGCGAAATCGAGCTGTAGGCGGCGCGAAGCCGGATCGCCGGCGACGCAGGGCCGCGCGACGGCCGGGCGAGCGGCAGCCGGCGGAGTTCCGATGTCCCCGAAAGACCGAGACAGACAGCCGAGCGAGGGCGCGCGGCCGGGTCGCGTCGCGACGATCGCGCGCAAGACCAAGGAGACGGAGATCCGCGTGCGGATCGACCTCGACGGCTCGGGCCAGTACCGGGTCTCGACCGGGATTCCGTTCTTCGACCACATGCTCGAGTCCTTCGCCCGCCACGGCCTCTTCGACCTCGAGCTCGAGGCGAAGGGCGACGTCGCCGTCGATCTCCACCACACGGTCGAGGACGTCGGCATCTCCCTCGGCCAGGCCTTCCGCGAGGCGCTCGGCAGCGCCGTCGGCATCAAGCGCTTCGGCGCGTGCCTGCTGCCGATGGCCGAGGCCAAGGTCGAGGTCGCGGTCGACGTCTCGAACCGACCCTATCTGGTGTATCAGCTCGCGCTCGAGAACGACCGGATCGGGTCCTTCGACGCGAGCCTGACCGAAGACTTCATGTACGCCTTCTCCCAGAGCGCCGGACTCGATCTCCACGTCGAGAAGCGCTACGGCAAGAGCCCCCACCACTGCGTCGAGGCCGCCTTCAAGGGCGTCGCCCGCGCGCTGCGGGAGGCCGTCGCGATCGACCCGCGCGAGACGGGGCTCCCCACGGTGAAGGGGGCGCTGTAGCGCCATGCGCCCCCGCATCGCGCTCGTCGACTATGGCGCCGGCAACCTCCGGAGCGTCGCGAAAGCTCTCGAGCGCTCGGAGCTGACCCCCGTCGTGACGGCGGATCCGAAGGTCGTCGAGTCCGCGGACGGCGTGCTGCTGCCCGGCGTCGGCGCCTTTCGCGACGCCGTCTGCTCGCTGACCGACGCCGGCCTCGCCGACGCGATCCGCAAGGTCACCGACCATGGCCGGCCCTATCTCGGCATCTGCTTCGGCCTCCAGCTCCTCTTCGAGGAAGGCGACGAGCACGGTCGGACGAAGGGGCTCGGGGTCCTCCGCGGCCGGGTCACGCGCTTTCCGAACGAAGTATCCGAGGCGGTGGGGACCGGCGCGGCGGGGGGGGCCGGTGCGCGCATGCGGCCGCTGCGGGTCCCGCACATCGGCTGGAACGAGGTCCGTTATGCGGGCAGCCATCCGATGATCGAGCGGCTCCCCGAGCGCGACGTCTACTACTTCGTCCACTCCTATCGCCCCGAGCCGACCGACGTCGAGACGGTCGTCGGCTGGGCCGACTACGGCGGTCGCTTCGCCGCCGCAGTCGCGAAGGACAACGTCTTCGCCGTCCAGTTCCATCCGGAGAAGAGCCAGGCCGCGGGCAAGCGGCTGCTCGACGCCTATCGCCAATGGCTGGAGGCCTGTTAGTGGGCGCTTCACGCACCCCGTCGACGACGGATGCGCTCGCGGGAACGGGCCGCGCGGCGGACACGGCGGTCCGGCCGCCCTTCGAGCTGATCCCCGCCATCGATCTGCTCGGCGGTCGCGCGGTCCGGCTGACCCAGGGGCGCTACGACGCGGCCACCGTCTACGACGACGATCCCTCCGCCGTGGCCGCCCGCTTCGCGGCGATCGGTGTGAAGCGCATCCACGTCGTCGATCTCGACGGCGCGAAGGCCGGACGGCCGGTGCAGGCGGAGTCGGTCCGGCGGATCCTCGCGGCGGTCGGGCGGATCCCGGTGCAGATGGGCGGCGGGCTGCGGACGCTCGAGGGCGTCGACGAGGCGCTCTCCTGGGGGCTCGATCGCGTGATCCTCGGGACGGTCGCGCTGCGGGATCCCGAGCTCGTGAAGCGGGCGGCGGCGAAGCATCCCGGACGGATCGTCGTCGGGATCGACGCCCGCGACGGCCGCGTCGCCGTCGAGGGCTGGACCGAGGGCAGCGAGATCCTCGCCGTCGATCTGGGCCGCCGCTTCGAGGACGCCGGCGTCGCGGCCATCGTCTATACCGACATCGCCCGCGACGGCATGCTGACGGGCCCCAATCTCGAGGCGACCGCCCGGCTCGCATCCGCGCTGTCGATCCCCGTGATCGTCTCGGGCGGCGTCGCGACGAGCGCGGACGTCGTCGCCTCGGCGCGCCTGCGCGACGAGAACATCTGCGGCGTGATCGTCGGCCGCGCGATCTACACCGGCGGCGTCGACCTCGCGTCGGCGCTCCGCGAAGTCGAGGCGCTGCTTTAGTGTCCCGTCCCAGCCCCCCGGGGGCCCCCCCGCCCCCCCCGGGGGCCCCCCCCCCCCCCCCCCCGGGCCCCCCCGCCGCCCCCCCCCCCCCGAGGCGGGGGGCCCCGCGGCGCGCCGGCCCCCCGGCCCCCCCCCGCGCGCGCCCGCCCCCCTGGGGGGAGGCCATGCCGCTCTTCAAACGCATCATCCCGTGTCTCGACGTCGACAAGGGGCGGGTCGTCAAGGGCGTCCAATACGTCGACCACGTCGACGCCGGCGATCCCGTCGAGGTCGCGAAGCGTTACGACGCCCAGGAAGCCGACGAGATCACCTTCCTCGACATCACGGCGAGCCACGAGGCCCGTGGCATCCTGCTCGACATCGTCGCGCGAACCGCCGAGAGCGTCTTCATGCCGCTCTGCGTCGGAGGCGGCATCCGTTCGCTGCAGGACATCCGCGATCTCCTGAACGCCGGGGCCGACAAGGTCTCGATCATGACGGCCGCGATCAAGAACCCCGAGCTCGTCGAGCAGGCGGCGGCCAAGATCGGGAGTGCGAACCTCGTCCTCGCGATCGACGCGAAGCAGGTCTCGGCGCCCGGCGAGTCGCCGCGCTGGGAGGTCTTCACCCATGGCGGGCGCAACTCGACCGGAATCGATGCCGTCGAATGGGCCGCCCGGATGGCGGCGGCCGGGGCCGGCGAGATCCTGCTGACCAGCATGGACCGGGACGGCACGAAGCAGGGCTACGACCTCGCACTGCTGCGGGCGGTCGCGGATCGGGTCCCGATCCCGGTCATCGCCTCGGGCGGGGGCGGGAGTGCGGCCGACCTCGCGACCGCCCTCGACGACGGGCCGGCCGGAGGTCATTGCCAGGCGGCGCTCGCGGCCTCGATCTTCCATTTCGGGGAGACGACGGTCGGGCGGGTGAAGCGGGCGTTGATCGAGCGGGGGATCGCCGTGCGTCCCCCGAGTCCTGGAGTGGAATGATCCCGCGGGGTCCGTTGGAGTCCCCGGTGGCGCTGCGCTAGGTTGGGCGCCCTTTCAAGTGAACCTGCCCGGCATGGATACGGGCAACGGAGAGGCAATCGAAGGCGGCGTGGTCGCGGATCCCGGATTCGCACGCCACGAAGCGGACGCTGGAGATACTTACAGGCGGCACGGTGAGCCCTTGCGGATCACCGCTCCTGGAAGTCGTCTCGTCGTCTCGCTCGCAGGTCGGTCGCTTCCCGCGGATATCGAGGGAATGACATGCCCGTGATCAAGATCAAGGAGAGCGAGTCCTTTGAGGGCGCGCTCAAACGGTTCAAGAAGACCTGCGAGAAGGCGGGCATCCTGACCGAGCTCCGGCGACGCGAGTACTACGACAAGCCGAGCATCCGCAAGAAGAAGAAGGAAGCTGCGGCCATCAAGCGCGCGCTCAAGAAGATGCGGCGCTCGGTGAACTAGCGAGCTTCGAAAAGTCCACGAGAGGGCCCCGTTGAGCCGAATCCCCGACAGCACGATTGCGGAGATTCGGAGTCGCGCCGACATCGTCGGGCTCATCGGACGCTACGTCGAGCTCAAGCAGGCCGGCCGCAACTGGCGCGGCCTGTGCCCGTTCCACAACGAGAAGACGCCCTCCTTCAACGTCAGCCCCGATCGCCAGATCTTCCACTGCTTCGGCTGTCAGGAAGGCGGCGACGTCATCGCCTTCCTGATCAAGCACTCGGGACTCTCGTTCCCGGAGGCCGCGCGTCAGCTCGCGAGCGAGCTCGGCATCGTCGTGCCCGAAGAGCGCGAGGGCGCCGGAGAAGCCGGTCTCACCACGCGGATCTTCGAGGCGAACGAGATCGCCCAGACCCTCTACCGCGAGGCCCTGCGCGAGCCCGACGGCAAGCTCGCGCGCAACTATCTCCTCTCCCGCGGCTTCGACGGCCGGCTCGCCGACGAGTTCGGGATCGGATACGCCCCGTCGCGCTGGGACGCGGTCGCCGCGCGACTGCGCGAGAAGCGGATCCCCGCCGAGATCGGCATGAAGGCCGGTCTGCTCGTCGATCGCAAGTCGGGCTCGGGCCACTACGACCGCCTGCGCGGACGATTGACCTTCCCGATCCGCGACGTGCGCGGTCGCGTCGTCGGCTTCGGCGGCCGCGCCCTCGAGGCCGATCAGGATCCGAAATACCTGAACACCCCGGAGACGCCCGTCTTCCTGAAGCGGCAGGCGTTCTACGGGTTGCCCGACGCGCTCGAGTCGATCCGACGTGCGGGCCGTGTCGTCATCTGCGAGGGCTATTTCGATCGCATCGCCTTCGCGCGCGCCGGCCTCTGCGAAGCGCTCGCGACCTGTGGCACCGCGCTCACCCCCGAGCACGGTGTCGCGCTCCGCCGACGAACCCGCGAGGTCGTGCTCGTATTCGACGGCGATCGCGCCGGACAGGCTGCCACCGAGAAGGGGCTCGCCGTGCTGCTGCCCCACGGCCTGCGCGTTCGCGCCGCCACGATCCCCGGCGGGCTCGATCCGGACGACTATCTCAACAAGGAAGGCGCCGACGCGCTGCGCCGTCTCGTCGACGAGGCGCCCGATGCCCTCGAACAGACGATTCGCAACGCAGTGCGTCACGGAATTGCGACGCCGGATCAGAAGGCCGACGTGGTCGCTCACGTGGCGCCGCTCGTCGCCCGGGTCGCCGACGTGGTGTCGCGCGACGAGTACGCGCGGCGGCTCGCCCTCGCGATCGATGCCGCACCCGCCGCCGTCGCCGCCGTCGTGCGGGATGCGGCGCGAAACGCCTCACAGACACCCCAGGTCGACGGGGCCGCCCTCGGCCTCGAGCGCGAGCGACGCGACGAGCCGGAAGATCGTCAGCTGCGCGAGCTGGCGCGGATCTGTCTCCAGCGCCCCCGGCTCATCGGTGACGAAATCGCTCTGCAGATCGAGGAGTTGGTCCCGCTAGGTGCGTGGAAGGCGATCATCAGCGAGCTCCTCTCGGCCGGTCAGCAGGGGGAGCTGACCGCCGCCGAAGGCGGCGGTGTCGATCCGTTCGCCGTCGAGCCGCGGCTCGACGACGACGCGCGGCGTCGCCTGCGGGAAATCGCGGTGGATGATACGCCGATCGACGCGGAGCGATCCGCCGAGCAGGTCCTCTCGGACCTGATCACCTGGTTTCAGGAGCGGCGACTCTCCGCCCGTGAGCATGAGCTGACCCGAAAGCTGCGGATCTCGAACGAGGGGTACGAGGATCTGCTGGCCCAGAAGGACGCGGCGCTGCGCGAGCGTCGGGCGCGGCTCGGTGTTCGCAAGAACGAGTCCGGCCAGGCGAGCGGCAGCGCTCATGCAACTCATCGAAGCGAGGGACTCGAATGACGAGTCACTCCGGAACCGCAGCGGAAGCGCCCATTCGCGAGTAGATTTCTGGAGCTCAGGAGGACCCCCCCATGGCCTCGAACGCGCCCAGTTCGGAGTCGGTCTCCCCGCCGACCCTGAACGACACGCTTCCGCCGGACACGGCGGCGATGATCGACGCTCCGCGCGCGCGATCGCGCCGACGGCGCGCGCCGGCCGATGAAGCCGACGCGTTCGCTTCGCCGCTCGACCCGAAGACCGCGAAGGCGATGGACGCCCGCGTCGGAGGGCGCAACCGCTCGAACGGATCCACCCCGAAATCCACGACCCGTATCGCGTCCGCGTGCAAGCCCGAGCCCCGCTCGAACGCGCCCCGAAAATCCATCGCGCAGAAGCCGCCGCGCGCGGCGGGCAAGCGTGCGAAGTCGGAGTTGATCCCGAGTCGCTCGCGACCCCTCTCCCACGACGAGCTGCGCGAGCTCGACGCGATCCAGCGCCTGATCGAGACCGGCCGCGCGAAGGGCCAGGTCGATCGTGAAGATCTCCGCGTCGCCTTCCTCGACGGCCAGCTCGGCAAGCAGCATCTCGACGGCGTCCTGTCGGTCCTGCGCGAGAGCGGCATCGGTCTCGCGCGCACGGCTCCGCCCGTGCAGACCGAATCTTCCGACGAATCCGCGGCGCGGAATGAGTCGGCGTCGGACGGCGCGCAGGACGAGGTCGACGACGAAGAATCGGCGCCGCCGACGCCGGTCCGTCGAGTCGCTGCGACCCGATCAGCGTCCTCGAAGCGCTCGAGCGGGAGCTCGGCGCACGCCGCCGGCGCGGACTCGCTCAATCCTGCCATCGATCCGGTTCGTGTGTACCTGCGAGAGATGGGACAGGTCTCGCTGCTGACCCGCGAGGGCGAGGTCGAGATCGCACAGCGCATCGAGCGCGCGGTCGACGCCCATCTCTCCGCTCTGCTGGGCAATCCCTATTCGCTGCGGCGCATGCTCGAGCTCGGGGACGCGGTGCGCGCGAACGAGCTCGACGTCAAGAAGGTCCTCGACGTCGTCGAGGACGAAGACACGGATCTCCTGCCGGAGGCGCGCAAGCTCTTCCTCGCCGCGATGACGCGCCTGAAGAAGCTCGAGAACGGGGTGCTCGAGCGCCGCCGCGCGCTCGCCGAAGACGCGATGACCCGCGACGATCGCAACGACTGCGAAGCGGAGCTCGAGGGCCTCTACCGCGAGGTGGCGAAGGTCTTCTCGAAGCAGCGCATCAGCCGCCACCGCTACAACGAGCTCCACCGCTGCCTGAAGGAGCTCGCCGAGAGCCATCGACTCCTGTCCGCCCGGTCGACCGAGCTCGCACGCCGATTCGAGACGGACATCGAGGAGCTGCGGGTGCTCGGGGAGCAGTCGACGGTGCCGAGTGCGGGCGGCAAGCAGGCGCTCGATCGGCTGGGGGGTGATCCGGAAGCCGTCGAAGAGGCGATGTCGCAGCTCTCCGTGATCGATTCGTTCCGCGCAGAGCTCGAGCGGGATTCGGGACTGCGCGCCGACGAGGTCGAGCACGTCGTCGCGCGCATCGACGCGACGGGGATGGCGGCCCAGGAGGCGAAGAGCGAGCTGATCGAGGCCAATCTGCGCCTCGTCGTCTCGATCGCGAAGAAGTACACGAACCGCGGTCTGCAGTTCCTGGACCTGATCCAGGAGGGCAACATCGGTCTCATGCGCGCGGTCGACAAGTTCGAGTGGCGTCGCGGCTACAAGTTCTCGACCTACGCGACCTGGTGGATCCGCCAGGCGATCACGCGAGCGATCGCCGACCAGGCGCGCACGATCCGCATCCCGGTCCACATGATCGAGACGATCCACCGCCTGGTTCGCGTGACCCGTCAGCTGGTCCAGAGCCTCGGCCGCGAGCCGAGCCCCGAGGAGCTCTCCGAGACCCTCGAGCTCCCGCTCGACAAGATCCGGATGGTGCTGCGCATCGCGAACGATCCGATCAGCCTCGAGACCCCGGTCGGCGAGGAGGAGGACGGCAAGCTGTCGGACTTCATCGCCGATCCGAACGCCGTCGATCCCGCGGATGCGGTCATCCGGACCGCGCTCGCCGAGCAGACCCGCGATCTGCTGGCGACCCTCGCTCCCCGCGAGGCGCGCGTCCTGCGCATGCGCTTCGGCATCGGCGAGCGCGCCAACCGGACGCTCGAGGAGGTCGGCGCGGACTTCGAGGTGACCCGCGAGCGGGTTCGCCAGATCGAGGCCAAGGCCCTGCGCAAGTTGCGGCATCCCTCGCGCAGCCGCTCGCTGAAGGGCTTCCTCGACTCGTAGGTCGGTCGCGCCCTTTCGGGCCCGACCCCTTACCGGTTCCCCCGGCTCTCCCTGATTCGCCGGATTCCTGCGTCAAGCGGCTTTCCGGACCGTCCGATAGGCACGCGGCGAGGTCCGCGTGAAGCTCGTCGCCTGTCCCCAATGCCATGCCCAGTACGACCTGTCGGCGCGCCCGGAAGGCGGCACCTTCGCGTGTCGCTGCGGCCAGGTCCTCGAGGCGAAGGCGCCTTCGGCGGCGGTCGACGCGGCGGTCGAGCGCTGCAGCGCCTGTGGCGCGATCGCGAAGCAGGGCGAGGAGAGCTGCGCGTTCTGCGGCTCGGGCATCGTCCCGAGCGCCGACCCCGGCAGCCTGATCTGCCCCGAGTGCTTCGCCCGCAACCACGACGACGCGCGCTTCTGCGCGGGCTGCGGCGTCGGCTTCGCCCCGATGCCGATTCCCGAGGATCCCGGGACGGCGGTCCGATGTCCCTGCTGCGAGCGCCCGCTGCATGCGCGGGAGGCCGGCGGCATCGTCGTCCACGAATGCGGCAAGTGTCACGGCCTCTGGGCGCCCCAGGATCGCTTCCGCGCCCTGATCGAGCGGGCCGCGGAGACGGCGCGCAACCGCTTCGCGGCGGGCGAGGTCGCCGCCCCGCGCGTCGAGGGCGGCAATCCGTCGCACAGCCAGGTCGAGTACCGCCGCTGTCCGGTATGCCGCGAGCTGATGGCGCGCCGGAACTACCAGCGGCGCTCCGGGGTGATCATCGATCAGTGTCATGAGCACGGGACCTGGCTCGACGCGAACGAGCTCGAACGGATCGCGGGCTACGTCCTCTCGGGCCGCGCCCAGCGTGTCGCGGACGCCGAGGCCGACCGCGAGCGACGGCGCGAGCAGGACGCCGCCGACGAGGCGGTCCGCCGCGTGACGATCATGGCGAAAGTCGAGAAGACGGACTGGTCGGTCTTCGGAGAACGCAGGCCGACGACCCTCGGAGTCGGCTCGATCGTCGATTTCCTGGCGAGGCTGCTCGACTGACACGGATCGGATTCGAGAGCGAAACACAAGGAGCCGAGATGGCCATCTTCGAAATGCTTCGGGCGGAATTGATCGACATCATCGAGTGGGTCGACGACAGCCAGCACAGCCTCGTCTGGCGCTTTCCCCGCTACCGCAACCAGATCAAGTACGCGGCCCAGCTGATCGTCCGGCCGGGCCAGTCGGCCGTCTTCGTCCATCAGGGACGCGTCGCCGACGTCTTCGGTCCCGGCCAGTACCGCCTCGAGACCAAGAACCTCCCCATCCTCTCGACGCTGATGGGCTGGTATCACGGCTTCGACAGCCCCTTCAAGGCGGAGATCTACTTCGTCAGCACGCGCCAGCTGACGGACCTCAAATGGGGCACCGCGAATCCGGTCCCGATGCGCGACCCCGATTTCGGCCCCGTGCGCATCCGCGCCTTCGGGACCTACACGCTGCGGGCGATCGATCCCGCGAAGCTCCTGTCGGAGCTCGTCGGGACGGACGGTGTCTACGAGGCCGAGGAGATCTCGGCACTGCTGCGCTCGATCATCTCGAGCGCCTTCGCCGACGTCGTCTCGAACTCGGGCATCGGCATCCTCGATCTCGCGCAGAGCTACGGCTCGCTCTCCGAGCAGCTTCGCCGCGAGGTCGTCTCGAAGATCGACGACGAGTTCGGGCTCGAGGTCCCGCAGCTCTACATCGTCAACGTGTCGGTCCCGGAGGAGGTCGAACGCGCCCTCGACGCGCGTGCGAGCATGAAGGCGATCGGCGACATGGGCGCCTTCCAGGCCTATCAGTTCGGCAACGCGATTCCCGACGCAGCGGTGAATCCGGCGGGCGGCATCGCGGCGGCGGGCGCCGGGCTCGGGATGGGACTCGCGATGACGAACGCGATGGGCGGGATCGGCGCGGCCATGGGCCAGCCGGGCGCTGCGGGGAATCCGGCGGCGGCGATGCCGCCGATGCTCGCGCCGGTCGTCTGGCACATCGCCGAGGCGGGCGCTCCGGTCGGTCCGTTCACGGGCGCGCAGCTCGCGCAGGCGATCGCCGCCGGCCGCGTCGGGCGGGACACCCTCGTCTGGTCGCCCGGCATGAGCGAGTGGCAGGCGGCCGCCCGGGTGCCGAGCCTGCTCGGCGCCTTCGCGACGCAGCCGCCGCCGGTGCCGCGAGGCTGACGTCGCCTAGCAGGGGGCGCCGACCTTCTCCTTCCACGACTTGTAGTCGTCGTAGCCGGCGGCGCGCTGGAGCTTCGCCACGCGCTCGCGCAGCTTGGCGATCTGCTCGTCCGACGGCGGCTTCGCGTTGCCGAGGCTCGCGAGGACCTGGTCCGCCGTGAAGTCCGCCTCGGGCATGCCCGGCCGGGCTTCGGCGGCCGCCGAGCGGTCTTCGCCGCCGACGCCGAGATAGGCCTCGACCGCCGCCTCGGAGACCTGGGTCGCGTGCTTGCGGGAGGCGACGATGTTGCCCTTCCCGGTCACGACATTGCCGACGGAGAAGACGGTCGGGTAGCCCTCGAGGCGCCCGATCTCCCAATCCTTGAAGTCGAAGAGCTCGCCCTTCATGGCGATGCCCTCGATCGGCTCCGGGATCGAGCCGATCGAGCTGATCACGACGGGGCCGCGGGCCTCGAAGGTCTCGTCGGTCATCCCGAGCCGGCCGTTCTCCATCTTCGTCCGCCGGAAGCGCAGGCCGACGAGCCGCCCGTTCTCGACGATGAGCGCCTCGGGCGCCGAGAGCGGCTCGACCTTGAAGCAGTATTTCTCCGTCGACTTCTCGAGCATGCGCTTGCGGCCGGCCTCGACCTTCGCGATGCGCGCGGCGTCCGCGTCTTCCGGGGCGCTCATGAGCGGCATGTCCTCGACGCGCCTGCGGTAGTAGATCGTCGGGGGCACGATGCCGAGCTGCTCGAAGGTGAGGCCGTGGCCCGCGAGGATCTTCGGGATGCCCTTGACCTCGAGCTCGACGACGTTGGACTCGATGCCGCGCTTCGCGAGCTCGCGAAGCGTCAGCTCGAGGGTATGGATCTTCGCGACGTCGATCGACGCGAGACCGCCACCGACGATCACGGCACCGGGCAGGACCTCGTAGCGCGCGTTCGGCAGGTCGCCGCGCTCCGCATGATTGAACGCGATCACGAAGGGATTCTGGTAGACGAGGCCCTTGCCGAGATAGGCGTCGGCTCCGTCGATCGGCAGCGGGCGATCGCGCCATGCCCCGTTTGCGAGCACCACCGCCGAGAAGCCCCACTCATTCGCCAGCGCCTTGAAGCCCACGTCGCGGCCGATCTTCGTGCTCGGGACGAACGCGACGCCGGGCCGCGTCAGCTTCTCGTCGATCGTCTCGTACTCCTTCTCGCGCAGCGCCTCATGCCAGCGCGGAAGGCCGTCCTCGATCTTGCCGTAGGGCCTCTTGTTCTGCTCGAACACGAAGACCGACACCCCGCGATCGGCCAGCCGGCTCGCGATCTCCGCGCCCGCCGTCGCCCCGCCGATCACCGCCACACAATGCGCTCGATTCGGATTGTTCATGCGGTTGATTCTCGCAGCTCGTCTGCGGATCAACAACGTGATTTCGGCCGGGTCGGCGGCCCCATCGACCCTCTTGCGGGGAAGGGGTTAGACTCGCGACCGGCGGGCCTGTAGCTCAGTGGTTAGAGCGGCCGGCTCATAACCGGCTGGTCCCTGGTTCAAGTCCAGGCGGGCCCACCATCTTCCGACTGCCCCATCGCGATTCCCATCGACCTCGCTGGCCTGGAGCGGCTCGTTCCGAGCCCGGCTTCCTCGTTCGCAGGGGGTCTACTCGGAATGCAGTGTCGTATCGGCCAGGATCCCGATCGCGTCGGCGGGTGTCCGCCGTTGGATGAAGACGTTCTCGCTGGCCGCGCCGCCGCTGCGCCCGGGGATTTCGAGATCCCCACCGCTGCTCGGCATGGGTTGGGCCGAGATCCGCACCGAGATCTCGAGGTAGATCGTCTCCCCGGGCCGGGCGACGAGATGCTGGTGGTTCCAGCCCCAGCTCGCGAAGGCGAGGCCGCGCTGGCGGAAATCGAGGCGGTGGGGACCGGGGTCGACCTCGAAGGTCACGTACTCGTCGTTGCCGAGATGGCCCCGATCGTCTCCGTCGAGGCCGATCTCGACCCGGGACAGGGAATGCTGGGGGTCGACGCGGAAGACGTAGATCCGGGCGTGGCCCGGCGCCGGCTCGGGGGCGGCGGCGAAGGCCGGGCCGGGGGTCGGGGGCTTGGCGCAGCCGGCCCAACTCAAGACAGCGATCAGGAGCAGGGAGGCCGTGCGTCGGAGCTTCGTGGTCGGCATTCGGGCCAGCATAGCCCTGCACCGGCGCGATCCCCGTGGGCCCGACGGCGGCCGGGGTCCGACGCGGCGTCGGGTGACCCGCCGCTACGCTACGCTCGCGACTTTCGAGCCCCCCCTCCGACGCAAGCTTGGCCGATAGTGGCGCGAGATGTGCCCCGTGGATTCGAGGGATCGGCAGGCCGACGGGTTGATCACGGGATGCGCAAGGACAAGGACCGCTACTGGGACTGCCTCGACCAGGCGATGGAGGCTTCGCATGGTGGGCGCATCGAGGAGGCGCTCGCCTGGCTCGACGAGGCCCTGCGCGTCCATCCCGACGGCGCCGAGGCCCACAACGGCCGCGGCGAGATCCTCTGGGACGAAGGGCGGATCGACGAGGCGCTGGTCGAGTTCGACCGCGCCGTGCTCGCCGACGGCAAGTTCACCGCCGCCCATCTGAACCGCATCGAGCTCCTGATCGAGGAGCTCGGCGAGTTCCCGACCGCCGTGCGCCTCTCGGACGAGCTGCTCGCTGGAAGTCCGCATCTGCCCCGCCCCGACCGGATGCTCCAGGCCGAGGTCTACTACCTCAAGAGCAAGGCCCTCTTCTATCAGGACGATCTCGAGGGGGCGCTCTTTCTCGTGCGCCGGGCCGCCAAGACCGGCGGCGAGGTCGGGCTCTACGGCTCCTTCGAGGGGCAGGTCCTCTTCGAGCTCGGCAACCTCGACGAGGCGAAGCGCGTCCTCGAGCGCGTCGTCGCGACCGACCCCGATGCCGGCCATCCCGTCTACCACCTCGGGCTCGTGCTCGAACGCCTCGAAGAAGAGGGCGTCGAGACCGGCTCCCCGGGCGTCGGCATCGAGAGCTCGGGTCAGGCCTTCGTGCGCGCCAACGCCCTCGATCCCCAGCAGTTCATGGTCCCCGTGACCGTCGACGACGCGACCTTCGCGCGCGCGGTCGACGCGGCGATCGACAACCTGCCGCGCTCGATCCGCGACACGATCCAGGGCGTCAGCGTGATCGTCGAAGATCTGCCGAGCGCGGAGCTGATCGCCGACGAGCGGATCTCGCCGCAGACGCTCGGCCTCTTCCTCGGCGTCCCGCGGACCGAAGCCCTCGTCACCGATCAGCCCGTCGACCTCGACCGCATCCTGCTCTTCAAGAAGAACCTCGAGAAGGTCTGCGAGAACGAAGAGGAGCTGATCGAGCAGATCCAGGTCACCGTCCGCCACGAGGTCGGCCATTATCTCGGCCTCGACGAGGACGACCTCGAACGCCTCGGCCTCGCCTGATGCGGGGCGGAGTGATCGCCCGCCTGCGGGAGATCGTGGGCGACGCCGGCTGTCTCGTCCGCCCGGGTGAGCTCTTCGCCTACGAATGCGACGGACTGACGCTCTCGCCGAAGCGGCCCCTCGCCGTCGTGCTCCCGACGACGACCGAGCAGGTCGCCGCGATCGTGCGGGCCTGTCGCGAGGCGGGCGTCGCGTTCGTGCCGCGCGGCGCCGGGACGGGCCTCTCGGGGGGCGCTCATGCGACCGAGAACTCGATCCTGATCGAGTGCTCGCGCATGAACCGGATCCTCGAGGTCGACGCCGAGAATCGCTGCGCCGTCGTCCAGCCGGGCGTCGTGAACGCGGAGCTGTCGGCGGCCGTCGCATCGCTGGGCCTCTTCTATGCGCCCGATCCCTCGAGCCAGCAGGCCTGCACCATCGGCGGCAACGTCGCCGAGAACTCCGGCGGCCCGCACACACTGAAATACGGCACGACGACCAATCACGTGCTCGCCCTCGAGCTGGTCCTGCCAGACGGGTCGGTCGAGCGCTTCGGCAGTCGCAGCGGCGAGTCGCAGGGCTTCGATTTCGTCGGTGCGATCGTGGGCAGCGAGGGGACGCTCGGGATCGTGACCGAGGTGACGGTGCGGCTCACGCCGATACCGAAGGCGGTCGAGACGCTGCTCGTGCTCTTCGACGACGTGGTCGGGGCGTGTCGCGCGGTCGGGCGCGTGATCCGCAGCGGCGTCGTGCCGGCGGCGCTCGAGATCGTCGATCGCCGCACGATCGAGGCGGTCGAGGCGAGCGTCTACGCGGCGGGGCTGCCTTTGACCGCAGGCGCGGTCCTGATCGTCGAGCTCGACGGATTGCCCGTGAGTCTCGCGGGCGAGATCGCGGCGATCCGCGCCGCCTGCGAGGCCGAGCGCTGTCAGGCGATCGAGATCGCCCGGGACGAGGCGGAGCGCAAGCGCTTCTGGCGCGCGCGGAAGGGCGCCTTCGGCGCGATGGGAAGGCTCGCGCCGGATCTCTACGTCCACGACGCGGTCGTGCCGCGGATGCGGCTCCCGGCGGTGCTCGAGCAGGTCTGCGAGATCTGCGATCGCTACGGTCTCAAGCTCGCCAACGTCTTCCACGCCGGCGACGGCAATCTGCATCCCAACATCTGCTTCGATCGCCGTGACCCCGACGAGCTCGCCCGCGTCATGGCGGCGGGCAAGGAGATCCTCGAGGCCTGCGTCGCCGCCGGCGGCGTCATCACCGGCGAGCACGGCGTCGGCGTCGAGAAGCGCGACTACATGCACCTCGTCTTCGGCGAGGCCGACCTCGCCGCGATGCGCAGGCTGCGCGACACGTTCAACCCCGACGGCGCCTGCAACCCCGGCAAGATCATTCCGACGACACGCTTCTGCGTCGAGTCGGATCCGAAGGCCCGGGGCTACGACGCGGTGCCGATCGCATGAGCCCGCCCGTCGAGTCCTCGCGCGAACGGATCGAGATTCCGGGCGGCTTCGTCGAGGCCGTCGACCGGCCGACCGACGTCGAAGCGCTCTCGGCGCTGCTCGCCGAGCGGCATGCGCGGTCGGAGGCCGTGCTCGTCGTCGGCGGGCGGACGCGGCTCGCGCAGGCCAATCGCGCCGAGAAGCTCGCCGCGGCGATCTCGCTCGAAGCGCTCGCCGGAATCGACGTCTTCGAGCCCGACGAGGGGGTCGTCCACGCACGGGCGGGGACCCCGATCCGCGCCCTGCGCGAGGCCGTCGCCGCCGAGGGCTGGGAGCTGCCCCTCGATCCGCCGGGCGCCGCGACGACGGTCGGTGGCACGATCGCGAGCGCGGCCGTCGGGCCGCGGGCGCAGGTCTTCGGCCGGGTCGCCGACGCGGTGCTCGGCCTCGAGCTGGTCGGAGCCGATGGAGCCGTCACGAAATGCGGGGGTCGCGTCGTCAAGAACGTGACGGGCTACGACATGGCGAAGCTCTACACGGGATCCTTCGGCACGCTCGGCGTCGTGACGGGGGCGTGGCTGCGTCTGCGGCCGAAGCCGGCAGCACGGGTCGTGCTAGGCGGTCGCGTGGCGCGGGACGCCGCGACTTTCGAGGCGGCGCGGATCGCCGCGCGGGCGACGACGGTGCGGGCCTTCGTCTGGAGCGAGTCGCCGACGGGATCCGCCGCCTACGGCGCGGGCACGGGTTCAGGCAGAAGCGCTTCCGATGCCGCCGAGGATTCGGCCGAGCTCGTCGTCGAGCTCGGCGGCGGCGAGGCCGCCGTCGCCCAGGATCGAGAGGCCCTCGTTCGCGCCTTCTCCCTGATCCCCGCGGATCCGCTCGCCGTCGATCGCCTGGGCGACGGGCGCGCTCAGGCGGCGAGCGCGGCTGCGATCGGTCTGCGGGCGCGCGTCGTTCCGACGCAGCTCGACGCCTTGCGCCAGGCGACGCTCGCCGCCGGGCTCTCGGTCTCGATCGATCTCGGCGCCGGTGTCTTGACGGCCCGCGGCGGTGAAAGCTCGGGCGCCGAAGGCGCCGGGTCGCTTCGCATCGGAGCCCGCGAGAGCGGCGGCGCGAGCCCCGGCGCGGGCGAGCTCGCTCGGAAGCTCCTCGCGCTGCGCGAGCAGACCGTCGCTTCGGGCGGGGTCCTGCGCTTCGATTGGCTCCCGGCGGCGCTCGCCGAGCGCATCGACGTCTTCGGCGAGGAGCCCGGCACGCGGGCCCTCGTCGTCTCGCTCAAGCAGCGCTTCGATCCGCGCCGGATCCTCAATCCCGGGCGCTTCGTGGCGGGGACCTGAGCCGATGAAGACGATCGATGCCTCGACGACGCCCGCCTGTCCGTCGAACCCGACGGCCCTCGCGAATCGCCTGCAAGCGCAGATCCACGCGAAGACCCTCGACTGCGTCCACTGCGGGCTCTGCCTCCAGAGCTGTCCGACGTATCGCGCCACCGGGCGCGAGACCTCGTCACCCCGCGGCCGCATCTACCTGATGCGCGGCCACGCCGAGGGGCGGCTCGACGATCCGGCGCTGCTCGCGGAGGAGGCCTTCCTCTGCCTCGGGTGTCGCGCCTGCGAGACGGCCTGTCCGTCCGGGGTGCGTTATGGCGAGATTCTCGAGGTGACGCGGGCGGCGGTGCGTGAGCAGCAGCCCGGCGGGCGCTTCGCGCGGGCGCTCGAGCGCTTCGTGCTGCGGGAGATCGTGCCGCGACGCGGGCGGCTTGCGTGGATCGTGCGGTTGCTCGCGGTCGCGAAGGGGCTCGGACTCGATCGGCTGGCGGTGCGCGTGCTGCCGGAAGCGCTCGCGCGCCGGGCGGCGATGATGCCTGAGATTCCGGCGGCGGCGGAGCGGAAGAGGATGCCGGCGTTCACGCCGGCGGTCGGTGTGCGGCGCGGGCGGGTCGCGCTCTTCGAGGGCTGCGTGATGCCCGAGCTCTTCGGGCGCGTCAACGACGCGGCGCGGCTCGTGCTGTCGCGGGCGGGCTTCGACGTCGTGGTCCCCGAGGCGCAGGGCTGCTGTGGCGCGCTGCATGCGCATGCGGGGGACGACGAGCGGGCGAAGGTGCTCGCGCGGGCGAACGTCGAGGTGTTCGGCGAGGGCGCGACGGGCGCCAGCGGGAAGGGGGATGCGGGGCACGGGGCCGAGCGCGCGGTGCCGGGCGGCTTCGACGCGATCGTCGTCACCTCGGCGGGCTGCAGTGCGGCGCTGAAGGAGCTGCCCCATTGGATCGGCGAGGACGGCAAGCCGCTCGCGGGGCGCGTGCGCGACGTGCTCGAGTTCCTCGACGCCGAGGGCCTCGACATCGCGCTCTCGCCGATGCCGCGACGCGTCTGCTACGACGACCCCTGCCACCTGATCCACGCCCAGGGCATCGCCGCCGCGCCGCGCAATCTGCTGAATGCGATTCCGCAGCTCGTGCTCGTTCCGCATCGCAATCCCGAGGCGTGCTGCGGCGCGGCGGGGATCTACAACCTGACGCATCCGGAGATGTCGGAGACCGTGCTCGCGCCGAAGCTCGACGCGCTCGCCGATGCGGCGCCGGAGCTCGTCGCGACGGCGAATCCGGGGTGTGCGATGCAGCTCGCCGCGGGGCTCGCGGGGCGGGGGATCGCGGCGCGGGTGGTGCATCCGATCGAGTTGCTGGAGGAGGCGAGTCGGTAGGGCGGCACGCTTTGCGGCGGGGTGAGCATTTCGAAAGCTCGGCAACTTCGTTCCGATCCGGTCGAGCGACCCTCCCTCCAGAAGCTTGATCCGAAATGCGCCCGTCATGCGATATTGAAATCGACGGGAGATTCGTCGCTGGCGCGGCGGCGGATCGGTGCGAGGTACGCGGCGGCTCGATCCCTGCGCCGTGGCGGCGAAGCATAAGGGAGCAGGAAGACATGCATACCCAGGGTCGCCCCAGTCGGTCGAACCGTTCCGCGTGGACAGCGCTCGTCTTCACCCTGCTTTTCGCCTCGAGCCCTGCGTCGGCGGACCCGTCTACTCCGCCGATCCTTCCGCTGCAGGGTCCTGGCGTGGTCGGGCAGCTGTCCATTCCGGTGTATGCCCAGGCGATCGACGTGGACCAGCCTGGAAGCTATCGGCTGACGGGTCCCACGGAGGCGGTGGGTAGGAGCGAGGTCGTGATGGGGGTCTTTCGAAATCCGGAGCCATTTCTGATCACTACGGCGGGTTCGAGCAACAATCGCTTCACGCGTGGAGTCGCCACGCTCACGTACCAGTTTGCAGTCGTTCCACCCGCCGAGCTCGAATGTGAGTTTCCGGCTTTTGCCATCCCGGGTCCCGAGTGTCTCGTCGACGTCGTCGTCATCGCAGCGGGCCGCGTGCAAACACGCGGCGGAGCCGTTCTCGGAGGAGACCCGCCCCCCTCCTTCACCGTGGAGGCCGCCTGGTCGCTTCACGATGATCTGGGGGCCGAGGTGTTCAGTGACGGAATTCATCTTCCACTGACCAATGATGGCGACTTCAACGCCGTGTTCAGCGACGGCAGGCTTCTCCCGCTCAAGGCGAATCACGCCTATCGCGTGACGATGCGCGTCGATGCGCAGACCAGGGCCTCCACCCAGAGCGCGTCCTCCACGGCCCTCGTGGATCCGGTGTTCTCCTTCGCGCCGGGCACGGCGGCGGGGTATTCGTTTCGCTTCAGCGAAGGGATCGGAAATACGAGAGCCGATCCGGTGCCGGAGCCGGATGTTCTCGCCATGCTCGGCGCAGGCGTGATGGCGATCGGGCTCCGGCGTCGACGTCGATCGTGTGCCGATCGAGCTGCGACCCTCAGCTCCGCAAAATGACGAAGAGCCCAATAAAGACAAGGACTTACGCTCTCGACGCGGCAGGGCGCGGCACAGGACGGCACGGGGCGGCACCTGAAGCGTCGCTGGAGGACTGAGGCGTCGCTTGGCGTCGCCAGCTTCTCGGCGACTCGGGGAGCCGCATTTTCCCCAATCGCCTAGATCATGACGGCGGAGGTATTGACCGTGGGATACCGGAAGCACTCCCGCGGGTTACTGACTAGCTTTCATACCGACAGCGATGCTTATCGCTCGCCCGTCGGGCATTCAGCGGTCCGGATTCCGCCGACTGAAATGAGCTACTCCGGCTGAATGACCCGGGCGCGGTTGCGAAGAGCCTCCTGGCGCTTCGCTTCGCGTTCGGCAGCAGCGCGCACATCCGCATCCGAAGGGCCTTGGGACGGAGCCTCTATCTCCGACATGTCGAGTCCGAGGGCCTCGAGCATGCATGTGATCTGGTGCTCGGGTTGAGCCTCCAAGCAGAGTTCCGCGGCGGCCAGGTCTATGTCGTTAGCCGAGGCGACCGATGCGAAGACCGCCGGGCTCAGGAACGCAAGGAAGGCTGCGCAGTAGGGCAAGAGCGCCTGATTACGACGCATGCCTCCCAGCCCGATAATCCAAAGCACTCCGAAAGCCAACAAAACACCGGTGACCGGCTCCGGTACGGTGATGACCGTGGCGCGATCTCCCGCCGTCGTGTCCGTTCCCACAAGGAATGTGCCTGAAGCGTCCATATCGGACGGGATGAACTCGGTCAGCAATCCGAAAGGGAGCGGCACGGAGAGCGAGTCGAGCCAGTTGACCATGAGCACTGGCAGGGTTTGGTTGAGCCACACAACGCCTTGGAGCTGGGTACCGGCAAGGTTTATGCAACTGCCGACGATGACCGAGAGATCCGAAGATCCGGCGATCGCGCGCTGAAACGGCTGACAGTCGGAGTGCGACGGAAGGATCGTAGGGGTCGTGCTCGTGCCGATCCAGATCGCCGCGTCGGGTCCCGAATCGCCGAAGATTGTCCCGTCGTCGTTCACGCTAAACACGCTGATCGACGAGCCGGTGAGCTGTTGGACGGCGGCGCCAGGGTGGGTTTCACGGAACGCGACCACATCGCCCCCATTGAAGCCAATCTCGCCTGCGATAAATCCACCGCTCGGTGACACACGCAGGAAGTTCGGATCAGGCGTAGGATCAAGAGCGTTCGCAGCGAGTGCCGACGGGGTTAAACTAAGGCCGACCCACTTGACGCCTCGGACGGATGAGCTTGATAGGTTGTCCTCCCCAACCACCACTAGCCCGTTGGCCGAGATCTCGTGGGCCAGGCCGTCATCTCGGTCGCCAGCCGGAAGGGAGGGATTCAGGCGTGCCAGCACACCCGGCGCACCAGTGCCCGGGTTGTAGATCACCGGGAGTTTCTCGATGGGGCCGGTGAAATATATGTTCCCGACGACCTCATGTGTATCGGAGACGCCGTTGCAGTCCGCCCGGCCGTTGAAACCGGCGAGCAGTGCCGGATCGTCCATCAAAACAAACGTGCCGAAGGTGTCAGCCAGCCCACAGCGATCGTCAGCGAAGAACGGACCGCCCTGCTGCGATTAGGACGCGATGCCCGTGGGCGCAATGCCTTTACCCTCAGTACCAGTCGCTGTGCTGAAGTAGCTCTGACCGCTCGCCGCCGTGGCGATCAGCATGGATCCGAGCGCCAGCAGTGCGTTTCTCATATTTCGTTCCTTCGAGGTAGGCGCGCGTGTCATCGCGACGGTACTAACGCGACCCGGTTGCGGGTCGCTTGGCCTCTACCACTGCATCCAGGTCGAACTTTCGCTGGATAGAGGCCGAAGAGCCCAAGCCCGAGCCCGACCAGGACTGCGACAGACGGCTCAGGAATCAACGTCCAGCGCGCGTAGACCTCGAAGGAATCTTGGCTGAGGTCGTCAATCGGATCGATGAATCGAAGGAGCGGCGTTGTTCCAAGGCTGCCCGAATCGGGAAATGTTATTGATGCCTGTACAGCGCGACCCTCGACGAAAGTGGGCGTCATGATCTCACAGTTCGCGAGCACGTCGCAGCCTGCTACGCGGCCTAGGATCTGGAGGCCCGGTGGGTGAAGGAGCGCTTCGAGAGCCAACGCAGCGGCGATGGCTGATTGAGGGTCGCGCTCGTCTCGGCTGTCGTTGAACGGGAAGTCACCGGCACCGTCGCAACCCGAAAAAAGATCAATGCAGCTGCCATCGACGAACTCGACGTCATAGAAGGCGCCTCCGAGCTCCACGTCGCTAATGCCGAGAATCGTCCCGTTCTCGAGGACGAACGTGGCAGCGTTCGCATTCAGCGTAAATAGTGTCGTAGCTAGTAGTGCTAAGTGCTTCATACGTAAAAACTATCGCGACCCATTGGATCCAGCATCCGGTGTTGTCCCGAGGTATTAGGCTCGCCTTCTTCGCCGGAGGTAAATGCGGATCCGATCGGCAAAGGGCGGTAGCTGAGCCGTCAAGTTCGGACCTCGGGATCACTGACCAAGTCAAGTAGGCGCACCACGAATCAAGGTCAGATCCTCTCGTTAAGCCGAGGTCCGAGAGCCTCCAGCGACCATACTTCGAAGGTTTTTGATTCCAGCAGAGCTCTCCTGCGCCCTAGATTGCGCGAGCCGTCGACGACGGCAAGCGGAGTGGTTGGCGCAGCTCGCAGTGCGGAGCCCAGCGCTACCGCGCAGCTGAATCTCGCCCGCTCGCAATGGGCAGGAACTCGCTGCTATGTCGAATCCGATGTGCCCAAGGTGGAGCGATGGGTGGATGAGCGACGTGTGTCCGTCCATTCGAACTAACTTCATGTCCGGAACTTTCTATTTCGTCGACCGACGAGCGGCTTGACCCAATCCCGATCCATCCAACCCGACGGCACAGGACCCCTCCGAATCTGAAGTGGGGATTTGAAAGATCTGATCTCGGTCGTTCTCGGCGTCCCTCCGGCGATTCATCACGCCCGGGTTCGCTCGGACGCGCGCGGCAGTGACCCTCAGCTGCGGAAGCTGGGTCATCATGTATGACTGCATGATTGGCGGGTTGTTCAGCGTGCCGTCGCTGCTGGTGAAGAGCTCACGCCCTGGTCCGCACTTCCACAATTCCGGCGGACAGTTACCCGCCGACTCAAGCCATCGCGAGTCGAGTCGGCTCGGTATCGAAGACGTCGAAGAGAACGCGCTGCGAACCGCTCGAAAGCGCCGTCAGGAGCGTTCGGCGTCGCTATACGTCGCCAGCTCCAGATCGCGAAACTCCCGAACTGCCTAACATCTTGATTTTGAAGGGAGAATGGTGCGCCCAGCAAGACTCGAACTTGCGACCCTCAGCTCCGCAAGCTGAGGCTCCATCCTCGCAATCCCGAGGCCTGCTTCGGCGCGGGTCGTGCATCCGATCGAGCTGCTCGAAGAGGCGAGTCGGTAGGAAGTCTCTACTCGAGAATGGAAGGGCGCTTTCGACTGCGCCGAGCGACCCGTGCGACCGCCGCGAGACATCCCATCGAGACGAGCAGGGCCTGGCTCGGCTCCGGCAGCGCGACGAGCATCAAGCCGTCCACGTCGCCGTTCGATCGCCTTCCGGACCCGACGATGCGATCTCCGCTCACGCTCTCGATCGTCTCGATCCCGACCCAGCCCGCGGCCTCGAATCCGTGGTCGATCCGCTCGTCCAGGTATACGGTCCCGCCCTCCGGCGTCCACACGAAGAACCGCCTCGTCCCGTCGAGGGAGCTGCCGTCGAAGAACGTGAAGCGCCCCACCACCCACCCGCTGTCGGCCAGGAAGAGAATTTCAGGGAAGACCGGAACGCCTGCCGGCGGATTGGGCGGGGCGATCTCTGAGACGACATCGGACTGCGCCGAGTAGATCCACAAAACGGGATACTGGTCACTTCCGGTCGCGGCCCCGGCGACGAAGCCCGATTCCGTCCAGTGCGTCGGGTAGCTCGTGAAGGAGTTGTCGGAGACCGTGAAGCGAAGGCCGTAGAGCCCGATCGGGCGAGTCGTTTCGGTGCTCGCGTCGTAATACCAGGTGGCACTCCCGAGTGGTGAGTCCGCCAGGAACGCGGACGAGAGTCCAACCACGTCACCGGATTCGAAGAGCGCGCTGAAGACGCTGTGCTGTTCTCCGGACGAAGTCGAGAAGGTCGCCGCTCCGAGCGTCGCCGAATCGATCAATCCGATCCGCTTCGTCACGGGGTCGCCGGCCCGAGCAATCCAGACCGATGAACCCTGCTCCGTAGTCGGCGTCGATGAGCTGAATCGGATCGCCGTTCCTGCGACATGGCCCGACTCGGAGAGAACGTGCGGCATGTTCGTCTGGAGGCCTTCGGCGCTGGTGTGGGCTGCGTCGAAGAGTCCGATCATGTGCGTTGCGAGACTCTCCCCATCGAAGATCCAGGCCGTCACGCTCAGCGGGTCCGTGCCCCCGTCGTAGCGCGTCGAAGTGCCGAGGACGTCGCCCGAGTCGTTCGCGGAGGTCACCGCGCTGTCGCGCGAACCGTTCGAGCGGGTGTGGATCGGGTCCGCGAGGCCGAGAGAGACCATCGAATCGTCCGCGATGCGGTAGCGCCAGGCGACCGTCCCGAAGAGCTCCGAGCCCTGGAATCGAGCCGAGCTCCCCGCGGCGTAGGCCGAGTCGGTCAGGACGGAGAGCCCGCTCTCCTGATGACCGTCCGCGTGGGTGAAGCCCGTCGAGCCTCGTCCATCGCCGTCGTAGAAACCGACCCGCCGCGTGACGCCGGTCGAAGAGAGATGGATCCAGGGCGTATAGTTGGTCCAGACCCCGTCGATGTAGCGTTCCGAGAATCCGGCGACGTTGCCTGCTTCCGACAGGAGGGAGGGATGGCTGTTCTGCGATCCGTCGCCCGCCGTATGCTGCGAATCGAAGAGCCCGATCCGCGTCGTCTGCGGCGAGGTCGAATCGTAGACCCAGACGGATGTGCCGAGGCTCGGCTGCCAGCGAGTCGTGGATCCCGCGATGTGGCCCGAGGGCGAGATGCGCCCCCCCAGGCTGTACGGAAGCAGCTGGTTGAGCACGTTGCCATCGGCCGGATTCGTGTGGTCGGGATCCGAAAGACCGACGATGGTCCTGACCCGATCATGGCTGTCGAAGGCCCAGACATAACGTGGAAACGTGATGTCACCACACGTCGTGCCGCCCAGCCCGAAACCCAGGGCCGTCGTATCGGAAACGCCATTGATGCAGATCTGGTCGAGGGGGGCATAGGGCACGGCGTCGAGCGCCGCGCGCGTGGTGACCCCCGTATCCGGGTCGTAGACCCATCCGGTCACCCCATGGTCCGCGGGACCCGCCGGGGCCGGCGAAACGCGAAGGGAGCTCCCGAAGACGAGCCCCGTTCCGTCGATCGCGCGCGCCGTGCTGACGTGGTTGCCCTGGGCGTCCGTGTGCTCTGCGTCCGTCAGGCCCGGAAGCGCCACGAGCTCGAAGACGGGTTGGGCCGACCATGCGACTCCAGCGCCGAGGAGAAGGGCCGAGGCGGCCGTAAGCGGGAGGGACCGCAATATTCGGTGTCGCTCGACCTTCGCAATGCGTTCGAACAGGAGAGCCTCGTCAGCCCACATCGATCGACCCCCCGGACGAGCAGGCTGCGCATGCTAGGTCAACGGGTTTCGGGAGGCCAACCCACGCGGCCATGCGCGGATCCGAGCGGGAGAGGCCGGGGAATTCGGGAAGGACATCACTTCGAAGTCGATCCGAATCTGTGCGTCACCGTTGCCGATCAGGCTTTCGCCGTACGCGACGATGCAAATCGCCGCGCTTTTCGAGGGCCTGAGGCCCCAGGTTCGCTGGGGGCGGCTCGATCCGGACCGTGCTCCGCCGCGGTGTCGGAATCGTGAAGCCTGTTATGCCGACCCCTTGCCGACCTCGGGCCCCGCCGCCGCCTCGCCCAGCGCGCGCATCAGCGCTTCGCTCGCCTCGTCGGCGGGCATCAGCGTCTCGACATGCAGATCCTGGAGCGTCACGTCCTGGGGCGTGCCGAGGGTCGAGAGCATCGAGAAGAAGCGCAGCTCGAGCGTTCCGCTCTTCATGTGCATCGCGAGGATCGGCGGGACAGGACGCGTCCGATCGGACGGTCGCCCGGCATCGGGCAGCCCGGGCAAGGCGCGTAGCTCAGTCAGCAAGGCCTCGAGCTCGGGATCCGACGGCGTGGCGGCCGCGGTCCGCGCGAGCCGGACGAGCAGCGCAGAGGCGACCTCGTCGAAGTTCACGATCGACGATCGAAAGCCCTCGGGATGGAGCGTCAGGCGCAGGAGATTGCGAGGCTCCTCGTGCCAGATCGCATGATCCCGGGCGAAGGGCGAGAGAATGGCGCTCGCCGCCCGATTGCTGCGCAGGATGCGCATGCGGCGATCGAGGAGATAGGCGGGGAACGGCTCGCAGCGCTCGAGCAGGAATCCGATCATTCGCTCGACGGGGGCCAGCTCGTCATGACCGATCGCCCGCTCGCGGTAGATCGCCGCGAATCCCGCCGCCGAGAGGAGATCGTTGCGGTCCCGGAGCGGGACGTCGAGCGCCTCGGACAATCGCAGCACCATCTCGCGACTCGGCTGCGCGCGCCCGGTTTCGACGAAGGAGAGATGACGGGGCGACACGCCCGCCTCGGTCGCGAGACGGAGCTGGCTGAGCCCGCCCCGCAGACGCCATTCCCGAAGCAGACGACCGAACGGGCTCGTCCCGACCGCTGCCGCCCGCTTTCCCCGCTTCCCGGTCGAGCCCATCGCGATCCCCTCCGGATCGGATCGTCGCACAGCCCGCCCGGCTGCCCATTCCCTGCGAGGTAGTCGCCCCGATTCTCTTCGATCGGCCGCGGGACATGACCCGAGAGGGAATCGTCGCGTGGGTCGGCGCGAACTAATCCTCTCCCCGGGCATTCCGCCCGCCCGGGAGATCGACATGACCCTTCGCACCCTCGCTCTGCTCGCCGTCCTGATCGCGTTCTCAGGCTTCACCGCCCTCCTCGTCGTCGAGCACGGCTACCTCGGCTTCTTCGAGATCCTGCTCTCGACCGGGGTCGGGGTCCAGGTCTTCATCGATCTGGTCATCGCGCTCACCCTCATCCTGGGCTGGATGCGGATCGACGCACGCGGTCGGGCTCTCCCCTTCGTGCCCTGGGCGCTGACGACCCTGGTGCTCGGATCGATCGGCGTGCTCGGCTACCTGCTCCACCGCGAGCTCGCGGGAGCGCGCGCCTCCGTTCGTCGCGCGTGATCGTCTTGCCGTCGTTCGCGAGTCCGCGACTCGAACGCACGATCTCGGCTCTGCGAGGCATTCGCGAGCCGCTCGCGTGGTCAGTCATTCGATCGGGATCGGGACCCGAGGAGCTCGGCGGCGGACGGATCGCGGGAAGCGACGGGCGGGGAATCGAGGACGCGACGCGCGAGTCGACCCGCGCCGGCGAGACCGATGGCCGTGCCGGTCAGGATCCCCGGGAGCCCTTCGTAGACGGAGTCGTGCCAGCCGATCGCGCGCCAGGAAAGGGCGACTCCGACCGCGCCCGCCAGCATCGCGAGCGCCGTTCCCTCGTCGATCCTGCGGCCGAGCGCGTGGACGATCAGCAGCGGAGCGAAGGCGCAGGCCAGCGTCGACCAGGCGAGCACGACCAGGTCGAAGACGCTCCGATTTCCCGTGAGCGCGATCGCGAGCGCGAAGCCCGCGGTCGCCGCCGTCGCGAGCTTCGCCTGCCAGGGCCGATTCCAGGGCGACTTCGGCAGATCGGTCGTCAAGGTCGCCGAACACGCGAGCACGAGGGAGTCCGCCGTCGACATCGTCGCCGCGAAGATGCCCGCGAGCAGGACGCCGACCATCGCCGGAGGAAGCAGCGCCACCGACATCGTCGGCAGCGCCAGCTCGGGATCGAGCGAGGCCAGCTCAGGCAGCTCGAGCCGCGCCAACATGCCGACCGCCGTCGCGAGCGCATAGAACGCGATGAAATAGCTGTAGTACCAGGCGCGTGCGGCACGCAGGTGGTCCTCGTCGTCGAGCGCCATGAAGCGCACCATGACATGGGGTTGGCCGATCACGCTCAGGCCCGCGAAGAGCCAACCGACGATGAAGAGCAGCAGGCCCGGCGCGCCGGGCAGCAGCAGATCGCGCGGCATCCAGTCGACGAAGCCCGGGATCTCGCGCATCTGGCCGATCACCTCGGAGATCCCGCCCCGCGAATCGACCGACGCGAAGCAGAGGATGCCCATGGCACCGATCATCACGAACGACTGCGCGGCATCCGTCCAGATCGAAGCGCGAATCCCGCCGGCGGTGCTGTAGACGAGCACGACCACGGCGACGAGCACGGCGCCGAGCGCGGGATCCCAGCCGAGCACGCCGTGGAGCGCCTTCGACCCGGCCTTGATCTGCGCCGCGGCGTAGACGCCGAGGAAGACGAGGGACAGCAGCGACGCGATCCGGCGCCAGACCCTGAAGTCGACGTTTCCCATCCACCGGGACAGGGCACCGACGTAGGACGGTTCGTGCGTGAGACCCGTCGCCCGCCTCAATCGGGCGTGGATCGCGAGAGACGCCAGGAAGTCGCCCAGGATCCAGCCGAACATCAACCAGATCGCGGAGAGGCCATTCGTGTACGTGAACCCGATCACGCCGATGAACATGTAGCCGCTGTTGTTGGTCGCGACCGCCGAGAGGCCCGCCAGCGCCGGGCTGACGGATCGGCTCGCGACGTAGTAGTCCTCGACCGTTCCCCGGCTCAGGCGGACCGACGCGATGCCGATCGCGAGAAAGATCCCCATCAGCCCCAGGAAGACCCAGAGCGTCATCGCTCGATGGGCTCGAGCCGACGACTGGCGAGGAACTCGGGCCGGGGGCGCAGTCCGGACGGCGGTTCGCCCAGGCGATTCGAGACCGCGTTGTAGACGAGGAAGAGATTCGAGCGCGGCAGCGGCGTGATGTTTCCGGCGGAAGCGTGAAGCAGGTTGCAGTCGAAGAGGACGACCGTTCCGGCCTCCCCGGTCAGGGCCTCGATCCCGTAGGTCCGGGCGAGCTCGGTGAGAAGCTCCGGATCGGGCACGCCGTAGCGCTGTTGCCGGAGCGACTCCCGATAGTGATCCTCCGGGGTCTCGCCTGCGCAGGGGAAGAAGCGCAGATGCGAGCCGGGGATCACCATCAGGGGACCGTTGCAGGCGGTGTTGTCGTCGAGGAGGATCGAGGCCGAGATGGCGCGCATTTCGGGCATGCCGTCTTCGCTATGCCAGGTCTCGAAATCGGAGTGCCAGGGGAAGGCCTCGCCTTCGAAGCCCGGTTTGAAATTGAGCCGGGACTGGTGGATGTAGACGTCGTCGTCGAGCAGCCATCGGGCCACGTCGAGCAGTCGGACGTCCGCCGTCAGCTCGCGAAACACGTCACTCTGGCGATGCAGCTCGAAGATCGAGCGGATGGACTCGCCGGCCGGCTCGCGCACGATGGTCTCCGGATCGACGAGCCCCGCCGCGCCATGGCGCAAGCGGTCGGCCTCGGTCCGCATCCGCGAGACCTCGCCCGGAGTGAAGCGGCGGCGGAAGACGAGATAGCCGTTCTCCTCGAAGCTCCGCTTCTCGTCGACGCGCAGCGGCGCCCCGGGCCGCCAGGCCGACCAGACGACCGGCGCCTTGCGTCGCCGAGACGGCTGGGCCATCGGTGAGCGAGTCGCGTAGTAGGGGGCGCTCAATGTCTCTCCGGAGGGGCGGCTGGAGCCGCCGATACGGGGGTTCCACGCGATCCCTCGTCGACCGACCCGATCTGGGCGGCCGGATAGCTGCCGCTGCGGTCGTGGACTTCCCGGCCCTGGAGGGGCGGATTGAAGACGCAGGCGAGCACCAGCTTCGTCGTCGCATGGAGTCGATGTCGATCATGCTGATCGAGCGCGTAGACGATGCCCGGCTCGATGTCGTGCCGTATTCCCCGTCCGAGATCCTCGATCGCGCCTTGCCCTTCGATGCAGTAGACGGATTCGAGATGATTGCGGTACTGCATCTCGATCGAGCTCCCGGCATCGATCGTGGTCACGTGGAACGAGAAACCCATTCCGTCCTCGGCGAGGATCAGACGCAGGCTCCGCCAGGACGTGGTTCGTACGTCCCGCTGGGTCCCGACGGCATCCGAGAGTTTGCGCACGATCACGACGGCAACCCTTCCTTGCTGGCCGATCTGATGGCGTCGAACAGGACCTGCAGCCCTTCGTCCAGCTCCGCGGGCTCGATGATCAGCGGGGCGAGAATCTTGACGACCTCGCCGAGGGGGCCGCTCGTCTCGATGATCAGGCCTTCGGCGAATGCGAGCTCGACGACTCGCGACGCCATCTCGCCCGAGGGCATTTCGATGCCCTGCATCATCCCTCGGCCTTTGAGGCGAAGCTCCGGGAACTGCATCACGAACGAATCGAGACGTAGCCGGAGCATCTTTCCCAGCTCCTGGGCGCGCGCAGCGAAGGCGTCGTCCCGCCAGAAGTGGTCGAGTGCCGCCGTGGCGGTGACGAATGCCGAGCTGTTTCCGCGGAAGGTGCCGTTGTGCTCTCCGGCGGCCCAACGATCGAGATCGCGGCGGATGAGGACGGCCGCGAGCGGCAGGCCATATCCCGAGAGCGACTTCGCCAGCGTCACGATGTCCGGCCGGATCCCCGCGAATTCGAAGCTGAAGAACTGGCCCGTCCGTCCGATGCCCGCCTGGATGTCGTCGACGATCAGCAGCGCACCCGAGCTGCGGGCGATCGCCTCGACCCGGCGCAGCCAATCGGCATTCGCCGCGTTGAGGCCGCCTTCTCCCTGCACGGTCTCCAGGATGATCGCCGCCGGTCGATCGATGCCGCTCGACGGATCCTCGAGCATCTTCTCGAGCAGACCGAGCCCGTCGAATGCGTCGCCGAGATATCCCGCATACGGAATTCGTGTCACGTTGCCGAGGGGCAGGTCGCCGTCCAGGCGCTGCAGGCGGTTTCCGGTGCAGGCGAGAGCGCCGAGCGTCACGCCGTGGAATCCGTTCGTGAAGGCAATGACGTTTCTTCGCCCGGTCACCTTGCGCGCCAGCTTGAGCGCCGCTTCGACCGCATTGGTTCCCGTCGGCCCGGGAAATTGCACGAGGTAATCGAGCTGGCGGGGCCGGAGGATCTGGCCCTCGAGCGCCTCGAGGAACTCACTCTTGGCGCGCGTGAACAGATCGAGCCCGCAGCTGATCCCGTCCGCGCGGATGTACCGGAGCAGAGCCTCTTTCAGGACGGGATGGTTGTGTCCGTAGTTCAGGGTCGAGCAGCCGGCGAGAAAATCCAGATAGGAGCGACCACGCGCATCGAAGATGCGCGTTCCCTCTGCGCGATCGAAGAGCACGGGAAAGCTCCGGGAATAGCTCCGAACGGCCGATTCTCGCCGCTCGAAGATCGTCGAGCGAGCGCCGAGCGACCTCGGCTGATTGCGGGTCTCGTGCTTGATCCGGTGGGAATCGACTCTCGCGTTCATGCTGGCCCCCTATCTCGTGGATTGCTGTGTTCGGCGCGGATAGGGGGGCGATGCCCCGCCTCGATGTCTTCGATTCGAATGGACCATTCACTGTCGTGTCTCGATTGGAAGGCCTCGCTCTCGTCGAGCCAGGGGGCGATCTCGACGTGCGTGCCCCGGCGACGGGCAAAGCTCTCGAAGAATCCGAGCGATGCCACGTTGGTGGCCGTCACCGACGCGCCCACCCGAACGACGCCACGACAGGCTTCCCGAGCGAGAATGTCGTCCAAAATGTCGTGCGCGAGGCCGGTCCGCCGGGCGGCGAACGCGACGGCCACCTGCCAGACGAACAAGGTCTCGGGCTCGGCCGGAGGGCGATACGCCGAGAGCCAGCCGAGGACCGACTCGCCATCGGCCGCGTCGATCGCGATCGCGCAGGTCGACGCGAAATGCGTGCAGTGGAGCAGATTGCAGTAGAGCGAATTGATGTCGAGCGGCGGGCAGGCCCGGATCAGGTCGTGCACCGCAACGCCGTCGCGCACCGTCGGAGGGCGGATGATGCGTGCGCCCCCGGCCTTCGATGCGACTCGCGGATGGGAATCTTCCTTATGATTTTGAACTTTTCCGGTCGTCAGATACTCCCTGCCTCGCTCTCTGAAACGGCTGATGTCTATGGTTTTATTCATCTTTTCAGCCTCTCTCAGTCTCGTCATCGTTTCGACGGGAGGCCGATGGTACCGGAATTATTTCAGATATCAAAGTAGATTGACGACCCGCCGTCGAGTGTCCGGTCGTCGGTCGTCTTGCAGCTTTCCGGCTACACTGGGCGACCCCTTCCGCAGCCGAGAGCATCGAGTGCCATGGTCGACCTGGCAGAGCAGGCGCTGATCGCGCTGCGCCGAATCATCCGCGTCACCGAAACACATTCCCGCGGCCTCGCGCGCGACCTCGGAACGACCGCATCGCAAGTCGTCCTCATGCGCATCCTCGCGAAGGCCGGCGAAGCGACCGCCGGGCAGATGGCCGCCCGGGCCAGCATGTCGCAGGCCACGATCAGCACCCTCCTGGACAGTCTCGAGACCGCGAACCTCGCGGTGCGAAGACGTGGCGAGGACGATCGCCGGCAGGTCTGGGTCTCCTTGACGCCGACGGGTCGAGCATTCCTCGACTCCGTCCCCGACCTGCTCCAGGAGCGCTTCGAGACACGCTTCAAGAAGCTGCCCGCGTGGGAACAGGGATATCTCGTCGCCGCGCTCGAACGGATCACGTCGCTGCTCGGCGCGGAGGAGATCGACGCGTCGCCGATTCTCGATGTCGGCGCGATCGTGAGGAGCGAAGGCGCGAGCAACGAGCCCCCGAAGCGCAGCCCGGCACGGCGAAGCAAGGCCCGATGACCGTGGACCAATGGTCCAGGGCACGGCGAGCGGGGACCGGAGAGCGCGAGGTCCCGGAGGCGAGCTCGAACCCCGCGCCTACCGATACAGGAACGCGTCGTCCGTCTCCTGCGGCGGACGCCAGCGGGGAAACGCCCCGAGACTGAAGTCCCCGAGGCTCCCGCGAAAGACGAGATCGAAGGGCAGCAGCGAGTCCCGCCCGCGCACCGCCCCATAACGCTCTCGCAGGCTCTGGTAGACGAAACTCGACTCCGCGGCCGGGCGAAGGTCCGGGTCGTCCGTCAGCCCGAGGCGCGCCTGCTCGAGATAGGTCTCGCGATTCGCGTCGGCTTCGAAGCGCGCCCCCGGATCGACCAGACCATTGGTCCGAACCGCCTCGTCGAGGGCCGCCGTCAGCCGCACGAGCCTTCGCTTCGAGATCCGCTTCGCGCGCGACACGAAAGGCGCGTCCTCGTCTCGGCCCTCCGCGCGCAACAGGATCTCGAGCACCCGCCCACCCCGCAGCACGACGCCGTCCGGATGCAGCTCACCGTCGGTGGGGTCGCCGTTCAGGAGACTCGGGCTCAGCCCGAGGCCCGCGTCGCCGGCGACGGCCGGATTCTCGATCAGGAAGCCGCGGGTGATGCGGATGTTCTGCGGGCTCGCCTTCTCGAGCTCCTTGCGTGCCTTCATGCCGGCGTCGCGGCCGCCCTCGGAGTCGGGATATTCGGTCGCGACCCCGCGCAGGACCGAGGTCCGCTGGTCGCGGCGGTCGAGGCGATCGAGATGTCCGATCTGCTCGCTCGCCGTCTTCTCGACGAGCTCGCGGCGCTCCTTCTCCGGGAACTCGGGCATCAGATCGGCCAGGCGCAGCGCGCGGCCGAAGGCCTTCTCGTCGCGCTCGTAGTCGTAGAGCCAGCGGACGACCTCGCGCTGATGATCGCCGGCCGGATAGCGCAGCAGGTAGCGGTAGCCGGCGAGGAGGTGGCGCGCTGGAAATCGGGGAAGCCGGTGAATGGGGAGATGAGTGCACGCAGGGGCGCGAGCACGATCGTCATCGCGATCGTCGGGGTATCGATCAGGTAGGAGACCGGCGGCCAGAGGTTCGGGTAGCGGGGGCGGTTGACCCATTCGCCGGCGAAGCGATAGGCGAGCGCGTTTCGTCTGCCGCTGCTGCGGAGGCGTCGAAACGCATCCCACGGGTTCTGCCAGTCGTCTTCGACGAGCTGGCGCGCGTGGCGGGTCATCGGATCGTGATGTCGCGCCTGACCCGCGAGCTCGGCGAGCGCGCGCCGCGCGGGCTCTTCGTGGCCGCCCTCGTTCCGGGCCAGGGCGTCGATGAATGCGACGCGGCCGTAGCCGTCCGATCCGGCGGTGGACGCATGGCGTGCGAGCTCGGGCTCGAGCGCGCCGGGTGCGGCGCGCCGGGCGAGCAGCGCCGTGGCGAGGGCGCGTTCGCTCTCGCGCAGGAACGGCTCGGTCGGACGCGCTTCGAGGGTCCGTGCCGCGAGTCGATCGCGCTCGGCGACGAGCGCCGAGGCGCGGTCGGTGAGGCGCGCGGCCTTGCGTCGGATCGACGCGTTGCGATCGGGGTGGGGCGCGAGGATCGCCGTCGCGGCGCGGGCATGGTGGAGCGCGAGGCCCGGCTGCCCGCCGTCGATCGCGGTCTGCGCGACGCGCGTCCGGCGCCGCGCGAGCGTCTTCTCGAGCCGGATCCGATCGCGCTCGACGAGCCGGGCGACCTCCGGCGCGATCTCGCTCTCGGGATGGGCGGCGAGGAACTCCTGGCGCAGGACGAGGGCCTGGCGGCCGGTGGTCGAGAGCGGCTCGGCGTTCGAGAACTCGGCGAAATAATGGATGAAGCTGTTGGCGAGGGTGTAGGGCGCGAGGAAGAAGCCGGTGATCACGCTCTGACCGAGGGGCTCGGCCACGCTGTTGAAGGTGCGGGCGAAGAGGCGGTGCCAGTCGTCGCGCTTGCGGCGGCGGGCGATGCGCAGCGGGTCGTCGGCGATCGTCTCGTCGAGGCGGGAAGCGAGGCGGGGATCGATCCCGAAGCGGCGGCGCAGCCTGCGTGAGGCGTCGCGATAGGCGATCGGATCATCGAGGGTCGCGTTGCGCAGATCGGCCGCGAGGGCCGTGAGGCGCTCCTCGTCGTCGTCTTTCGGCGCGGCCTCGAGCGCGGCGAGGGCCGCGTCGGGTCGATCGGAGTTCGCGATCGACGAGACGAGGGCGACCCGGGCGAGCCGCGCCGCCGCGAGATCGGTCGGAGACGGAACCCGGGCGACGTCGCTCGCCAGCGGGACGAGCAGGTCGTCGACGACCACCGCCTTGCGGTAGGCGCATCCGCTCGCTCCGAAGAGCAGGGCGAGGCCGAGCGATGTGATCAACAGGCCGGGAAATTCGCGCGCGAGCTTCGACCGCGCATGCGTCGGCCACGCGTGCTTCGGGGCACGGTTCGGCGTTCGCCTGCGCTCAGCGGTCGAAACGGTCGGCATCGATGTGGAGAGTGAGGGCGAGGAAGGCCTCGAGGTTCCGTGTCGCCTCGAGCTTTTCGGGGCGACCATCGTGACTGCCGATCAGCTCGTAGAGCTGGATCGCGGCGTCGGCGAGCTCCCGGAAGCGCGCCGGGTCGAAGACCAGGCTCTCCGGGGGCACCGCGTCGAGGTACTCCCGGGCCAGGTCCGCGTAGAAATCGGCGAGCCGCATCAGATGGCGCAGCCGGTTCTTGCTCGCACCGTGGCGCGTCGCGACGCGCTGCAGCTCCTGCAGAGCGACGACGGTCCCGTCGGGCACGACGTGTCGGATCTCGACGAAATAACGCGACCGCACCATGTCGGCGTGCTCGATCTCCTCCTGGGCGATCCAGCGATAGTGCCGGCGATCGACGGGCTCGGTCTCACCGGCCGCAGGGGCCGCGTCCCGATCGCGCGCCTCGTCGGCGAGCTCGTCGAGCAGGATCGAGAGGCGGGTCACGCGATCGTCGAGGGCGGTGCGCACCGCGTCGGGCTCGATCGGTCGGGCGGGGACACCGCCCTCGGAGACCGGATCGACGAAATCGATCCCGATCCGGATCGCCTGGTCGAGGCGCTCGCAGACCTCGGCGCTCGCGAGCGCCGCCGCGCGCAGCTCGTTCGAGAGGCGCGCGCCCTCCCGATAGTGCTGGGCCGCGAGGTCGTAGGCGCGCAGGCGCTCGAGGGCGCGGCCCTTCGCGAAGGCGATGACGCCGTCCATGTAGCCGCTCTCGAGCGCCGCGGACTCGGCGCGCTCGAGGGCCTCGAGGCGCAGCAGCGAGGCGCGGTAGACGTTGCGGCCGGTGAAGTCGCGGGCCGGCGGGAAGCGGTAGGTGTCGTCGGGGACGTGGCGGCGCAGGACGGCGACGGCCTCGAGCACGCCCTCGGTCGGGCTGTACTGCGCCTCCTTCTGGCGCGCGGAGAAGGTCTGGCAGCCGACGAGGAAGAGCGTCGCGAGGGCCAGGAGCGGGATCGCGACGGAGCGGATCAACCCGAAGCCCGCGTGCCACCGTCCTCGGCGCGGCGTCGCTCGCGCGCGGGCCGCCTGTCGGGCTCGCTCCCGCGGCGGCTCACGATGGCGTTCAACATCTTCTCCGTCGCGATCACGGCGGCGGCGAGCTGGTCGGAGTCGACGCCGAGGGTCGTGAAGGATTCGCCGACCAGGCGGCGCGAAGCGGGGCTCGGGGCCTCGATCTTCCAGGTGATCGTCGTCTCGACGAGGGCTCCGGTCCGCCCGCCGGGCGGGATGCGGACCCGGTAGTCGGTCAGCGCCGGGATCTCGAGCCCGAGCGGTCGCACCGCCTTCTTGAGCGCGTTCATGAACGCGTCGTAGCCGCCGTCGCCCGTCGCGTCGGCCTTCTCGAGCTGACCCTTGTAGGCGACGGCGATCTCGGCCCGGGGCGCCTCGCCGGAGGCGACGTCGACGCGCCAGCTCTCGATCTTCACGAGCTGGTCTTCGGGCGTCTTCTGGACGTCGGCGATCAGATAGGGGAGATCGTCGGGAGTCACGACGTGCTTGCGATCTCCGAGCTCGACGATGCGCTGGAGGACCTGGTCGCGATCGTCTTCGGGGAGCACGATGCCGAGCTGGGCCAGGTTCTGGTCGAGGGATGCCTTGCCCGAGAGCTTCCCGAGCGCATAACGCCGCGCCCCGCCGAAGCGACCCGGCGCGAGGCGCGTCGCGTAGAGGTCGCCCTTGGCGTCGCCGTCGGCGTGGATGCCGGCGGTCTGGGTGTAGACGTCGCGGCCGACGATCGGGGTGTTGGCGGAGATCTCCTTGCCGGGGAAGGTCGCGACGAGCTGGGAGATCGAGGAGAGGCGCTCCTCGCGGACGCTCGTTCGACAGTCGGTGTGGTCGTGGATGGCGGCGACGACCTCGGCGAGGGAGGCGTTGCCGGCGCGCTCGCCCATGCCGTTCACGCTCGTGTGGACGCCGCGGGCACCGGCGGCGATCGCCGCGAGGCAGTTCGCGGTCGCGAGGCCGTAGTCGTTGTGGCCGTGGTATTCGAAATCGACGGCGGGGAAGGTCGCGGTCATGAGGCCCACGAAGCGGGTCACGTCCTCGGGCGAGAGGACGCCGAGGGTATCCGCGAGGTAGACGCGCGCGACCCGCAGCTCGCGCAGCTGTTGCACCATCGCGAAGACGTAGTCGAAGGAGTCGCGGACGCCGTTCGACCAGTCCTCGAGGTAGACGTTGACCGTGAGGCGCTTGCGTCGCGCATAGCGGATCGTCTCGGCGACCCGGGCGCGGTGCTCGGCGGGCTCCTGGCCGAGCTGCTGGAGGCAGTGGCGCTCGGAGCCCTTCGTCAGCAGGTTCAGGACCTTGCCCCCGGCCTCGGCGATCCAGTCGACGGACTTCCTGCCGTCGCTGTAGCCCAGCATCTCGATGCGCTGGATCACCCGCGCGCTCTTCGCCCACTTCGTGATCGCCCGGGCGCTCTCCATCTCGCCCGCCGAGACGCGGGTCGAGGCGACCTCGATGCGGTCGACCTCGAGCTCGGCGACGAGCATGCGCGCGAGCTGGAGCTTCTCGGTCGGCGTGTAGGAGACGTTGGCCGTCTGCTCGCCGTCGCGCAGGGTCGTGTCCATCACCGCGATCTGGCGCGGCTCGACGGCGGAAACGGCGGATTTCTTGTCGCGGGACTTCGGAATGACGGGCCTCGAAGGCCGATGGGCCTTTGGCGGGGGAGCGCCCGAGATTACCCCTTGGCCGCGGCGACGTGAAGCCCGCCGGGCGGGGTCGGCCGGGCCGGAAATCGGCCCGATTCGGTCCACGGCGGACCACGGCGGACCGGGTCGAGCGGGCTCGGTCGCGGGGGGCGTGCCGAGCGCGGCGAGGGGGAGCCCGGGACCGCGGCGTCGCCTGCTAGTGTCCGCCCCTTTCGGGCATCGGGCCGGGGTCGGTCGGTCGGCCGGGACCGTGGGCCCGCGCGAAGGCGCCGGGCAAGGCGAGGGAGAGCGTGTGGAGCCGACGGTCGTCCGGGTGGGACCCGAGCAGGGCGGGGAGCGGCTCGATCGCTTTCTCGCGCTGCGGCTCACGATCTCCCGCGCCCGGGTGCGCCACCTCCTCGAGGTCGGCCGGGTCGTCCAGGCCGGCAAGCCCCTCTCGCTGGCGGACAAGTCGAGGCTCACCGCCCCCGGCGACGAGCTCCGGATTCTCGGCTCCCTGCGCGCCGACGAGGAGCGCCCCGAGGCGCGGCCCGATCTCCCGCTGCGCGTCGTCGCCGAGGGCCGCGGCTGGCTCGTCGTCGACAAGCCGCCGGGCTGCGGCGTGCATCCGCTCGATCCGGAGCAGCGCGACACGGTCCTGAACGCGGTCGTCGCCCGCCATCCCGAGATCGTGGGCGTCGGCGAGGGTGGCCTGCGTTCGGGCGTCGTCCATCGCCTCGACGTCGACACGACCGGCACCCTGCTCTTCGCCTTCGACGACGAGGTCTGGCGCCGGCTCCGCGGTGCCTTCGCGGATCATCGCGTCGAGAAGCGCTACGTGGCGCTCGTCGAGGGCCGCATCGAGCGCTCTCGTCCGGTCGAGCTGACCCTCGCCGTCGTGCGCCACCATCCGGCGCGCGTCGAGGTCCGGGAATCGGGCCGGCGTTGTCGCATGCACGTGACGCCGATCCAGAGCTTCGCCGCGGCGACCCTCGTCGAGGTCAAGCTCGAGACGGGCTTCCTCCACCAGATCCGTGCGAGCCTCGCCCATCTCGGGCATCCGGTGGTCGGTGATCGGGAGTACGGGAGCGGCGCCCTCGACGCCCCTCGCCCGATGCTCCACGCGAAGCGCCTGGTCGTCGACGAGGTCCGCGCCGAGATCCCGCTGCCGGCCGACTTCGAGACCGTGCTCGCGTCGCTCGCGAGTGCGACCGGCTGACGAAGCGCATCGCCCGACACGCGCGCGTCGTCGCGCGGTCCCGGTCCGCCGCCCTCAGCGCACGCGCAGCAGCGAGAGCCCGTCGCCGACGCCGAGCATCACCCGATCGAAGCGCTCGTCCTTTGCGACCCGATCGTTGAAGGCGCGGATCGCCCGGGTATCCGAGGCCTGGTCCGACGCGTCGACGACGGCGCCGCCCCAGAGCACGTTGTCGACGACGACGAGGCCGCCGGGGCGCATCAGGCCGTGGAGGCGCTCGAGGTAGTCGGCGTACTCGGTCTTGACCGCATCGATGAAGGCGAGGTCGACGGACCGCGCCCAGGCGGGATCGGCGCAGAGCGCCGCCAGGGTCTCGAGCGCCGGCGCCAGGCGCAGCTCGATCTTCGACTCGACGCCGGCCCGCTTCCAGTAGGTCCGGGCGATGTCGGTCCATTCGCGGCTCACGTCGCAGCAGACGAGCTGCCCGCCCTCCGCCAATCCCCGCGCGATGCAGATCGCGGAATAGCCGGTGAAGGTCCCGAGCTCGATCGCGCGCGTGGCGCCCACGAGGCGGGCGAGCAACGTCAGCAGGGCGCCCTCCTCCGGCGGGATCTGCATCAGCGCGCGCTGCGGAATCGACTCGCGCGTGACCCGGATCAGATCGGCGAGCACCGGGTCGGGCGTCGACCCGTGGTCGACGAGGTAGCGATGGAGCTCCGGCGAGAGGCCGAGGCTCTTGATGGGCTGATCGGTCATCGGGGCTCCCCCTTCCGGCTCTCGCGTCCGGCCCATGGCATACGACAACGCGCGTTCACCGGTCGCGGGGCCGCGCGCGACGCCGGCGCGCAGTCTATCATCGCGACCGCCATGGGACGCCCTCACCAACCGGATCGCGTGAACGAGGAGGTCAAGGACTTCCTGCTGGCCGCCCATCGCCAGATCATCACGGAGCAGGACGGGGCGGCCCACGCGCGGTGGATCGCCGAGATCCGCGAGCTCGCGGCGCGCCTGCGCCTCCGCTTCGCGTCCGCCGACGAGAAGAAGCTCGTCGCGCGGCTGCGCAAGATGTCGATCGACGATCTACACGAGGCGGCGCGCGCGTTCATGCTGCTCTTCTGGCTGCTGAACGTCGCGGAGGAGCGGCATTCGGAGCGCCAGCGCGCGCAGCACGATCGCGAGCGCTTCCACTCGCTCTTCGAGCGGCTCCGCAAGGCGGGCGTCCCGGTCGAGCGCGTGGCGGAGGCGATCGAGAGCCTGCGCGCGACGATCGTGCTGACGGCGCATCCGACCGAGGCACTGCGCTGGTCGCTGCGCGAGACCCTCGACCGGATCGACGCGCTGCTCTCCGCGCGCGAGGTGACGAGCGGCTCCCGGCGCCGCGACGTCGAGGAGGAGATCCTCGCCGAGATCACCGGCATGTACCTCTCGACCAATCTCCGCACCCGCAAGCCGACTCCGCTCGACGAGGTGCGTTATGCGATCCACGTGATGGGCGACGTGCTGGTCCACGCCGTGCCGCAGGTGACCGCGACCTTCTTCGCCGCCTTCCGCGACGTGTACGGCGACGCATCGCCCGCCGTGCTGGGACGCGTCGCCCACGCGGCGCCGCGCAGCCTGCGCGTCGGCTCCTGGATGGGCGGCGATCGCGACGGCAACCCGTTCGTGACGGCGCGCATCACGGAGAAGGCCGTGAAGCAGTATCGCGAGGCGATCCTGGTCCACTACCGCTCGCGCATCCAGCCGCTGATCGAGAAGCTGATGCTCTCGGATCAGCGGCGGCCCGTCTCGGCGGCCCTCGAGGCCTCGATCGCGCGGGACCTGAAGGCGCTGCCCGATCTCGAGGCGCGCATCGACGGCCGCAACACCTCCGAGCGCTACCGCGTCAAGCTGAACGCGATCGCCGCCCGGCTCGACGCGCGACTGCGCGAGGACGCCGAGGATCGCGAGCCCGGCTCCCTCGGCGGCTACGTCGACGCGAGCGCGATGGAGGCCGATCTCGAGCTCATGCGCGCGAGCCTCGTCGAGAGCCGGGCGGGTCGCCTCGCCCGGGGCGCCCTCGCCGCGTTGATCGAGGAGCTCGACGTCTTCGGCTTCGATCTCGTCGCCCTCGACATCCGCCAGAACCAGTCGAAGCATCGCCAGGCCCGCGCCGAGCTCATCTGCCCCGTCGATGGTCCGCTCGAGAAGCTCCCGCTCTCGAAGCAGCGCGCCTTCCTCGAGCACATCATCCTCGCGCAGGAGCCGCTGCCGATCCCCGACACCGGCCTCTCCGACGACGCGCGCGAGGTCCTCGAAACACTGCAATTCGTCGCGCGCCTGCCGATGCCGTCGGGCGGGCCGTCGGGTGGCTCATCCGGCAATGCATCCGGCAGCGCATCCGGCCACACCTCCGGCCACACCTCCGGCCATGCGCCGAGCAGCGGGCCCGGCGGCCGCTCGATCCGCGATCTCGTCATCAGCGATACCGAGAACTCCGTGACGGTCCTCGAGCTGCTCGCGCTCTGTCGCCAGGTCGGTCTCGTGCGGCCCGACGGGAAGAGCGGCTTCGAGAGCGACGTCAACATCGTGCCGCTCTTCGAGTCGATCGAGAGCCTCTCGGGCGCCGTCGAGTCGATGGATCGGCTCTACCGATCCGAGGCCTATCGCCGGCAGCTCGCGGCCCGCGGCATGCGTCAGCAGGTCATGATCGGCTATTCGGACTCGATGAAGGACGGCGGCTACCTCGCGGCGGCGGCGGCCCTCGAGAAGGTCCAGCGCGAGCTCGCGGCGCAGGCGAAGGCGGAGGGCGTCCGGCTCGAGTTCTTCCATGGCCGCGGGGGCACCATCGCCCGTGGCGGCGGTCCGACCCATCGCGCGATCCTCGCCCAGCCGACCGGGACGGTGAACGGCCGCATCAAGCTGACCGAGCAGGGCGAGGTCATCGCGTCGAAGTACGGGACGAGGAGCGCGGCCGCCTATCATCTCGAGCTGCTGCTCGCGGCGACGCTCGAAGCGACCCTCGCGCCCGAGATCCCCGATCGCGCCAAGGAGCCGTCGGAGAGCTGGCGGGAGGCGCTCGCGGTCCTCGCCGAGGGCTCGCGCAAGGCCTATCGCGCGCTCGTCTACGAGACCGAGGGCTTCGTCGACGCCTTCTATGCGATGACGCCGATCGAGGAGATATCGACGCTCAATCTCGGGAGCCGGCCGGCCAGGCGGACGAACACGCGGGCGGTCCAGACCCTGCGCGCGATCCCGTGGACCTTCTCCTGGAACCAGACCCGGATCCTGCTCCCGAGCTGGTACGGCGCGGGCTCGGGCGTCGACGCCTTCTGTGCGGCCGCGCCCGGCGGGCGCGACAAGGCGATGGCCCGGCTGCAGACGATGTACAAGCGCTGGCCGTATTTCCGGTCGGTGATCGACAATCTCGAGCAGGTCCTCGCGAAGACGGATCTCAACGTCGGAAAGCGCTATGCCGAGCTCGCGAAGGGCGTCGGCTGCACGTCCGAGGTCTTCCTGCGGATCGAGAAGGAGTTCAATCGCACGCTGCGCGCCGTCCGCGACATCTCCGGCGAGCGCATGCTGCTCGCGCGCGAGCCCGAGCTGCGCGAGGCGCTCGACCAGCGGACGCCGTATCTCGACATCCTGTCGTATCTGCAGGTCGAGCTGCTCGACCGCAAGCGCAGCGGCCGCGGCCTCGAGAAGGGACGCAAGGATCTCGAGCGCGTCGAGTACGCGATCCAGCTCACGATCAACGGGATCGCGGCGGGGCTGCGGAACACGGGGTGAGCGGGGTCCGATCGCCTGACGTCCGAAGTCGCGGAATCGGAGAAGCGGGCACATGCTCTATCGAGGTCATTGCCATTGTGGCGCCGTCCGTTTCGAGGTCGAGGCGCCCGAGGACGTCGAGGTCGAGGACTGCAACTGCTCGATCTGCCGGATGACGGGGTTCCTGCATCTGATCGTTCCGGCCGCGCGCTTCCGCCTGCTGGCCGGCGAAGCAGAGCTCGAGACCTATCGCTTCAACACCGGCGTCGCGGCGCATCGATTCTGTCGGATCTGCGGGATCAAGTCGTTCTACGTGCCGCGCTCGAATCCGGACGGGATCGACGTGAATCTTCGATGTCTGACGCCGGAGCCGAGATCGGTCACGATCGTGGCGTTCGACGGCCGAAACTGGGAGGCGAGCGCGCCGGCGCTCGCCCACAAGAGCCGGAGCTGAGGCTTGCGGCTCGGAGGAGAAATCGATGTCTCAGGAGCCGATCGCAGCGCTCGAGCTGCAGCCGAGCGAGTCCGCCGTCCTGGCCGCCGCGAGCCGCCTGCTTGCCGCGCGCGTCGGGGCCGGCGGCATGGCCGTCGACCCGAGCGACGACGAGATCGATCGCTGCGTGCGGCTGGCGATCCGGCTGGCGGTGCGCGTGGATCGCTTGCTTCAGAGCGACGATGAGACGACGGGGCTCGGCCCGCGCGATCCGGCGACCCGACGACCGGCCTGACGATCCGCATGAAGATCGACCCGAAGAGCGACCGGCTCAGCGGAAGCGCGGGATGATCTTCTCCCCCCACTGCCGGATCGTCTCCATGCAGACCGCATGGGACACCGTCCCCATCTGCGTCATCAACATGCAGTCGTCGACCCCGATCTCCGCGAGCTGCTCGGCGAACTTCGTCGCGAGGGCGGCGTCGCCGTAGGCGTGGTTCACGTTGTAGGTCGCGGTCGAGGTCGGCGTGATCGGGACCTTCGCCTGGTGGAGCATCGCAACGGCGCGCTCCTTGGCACGGTCGATGTCGGCGACGACGTCGCCCGTCCCCTCGGTCTCGTCGGGATCGGGGCCGTTCCCGTACCAGCGCAGCAGCGACTCGGCGAAGAAGCGCTGGCCGCGGGCACCGATGCGGAAGGCCTCTTCTGCGTCGTCGAGGACGATGCTCGGGAGCAGCGCGCAGAAGGTCTCGTTGATCTCGCTCGAGACGAGGCGCTCGCCCGAGCGGTTCTTGCAGGCCGTGCGATAGAGGTCGTGGTAGCCGCGGATCTGCTCGATGCCGGCGAAGCCGAGGACGAGGGCGCCGACGCCGTACTCGGCGGCGAGCGTGATCGTCTCGTCCTTCGTACACGCCAGATAGAGCGGGGGATGGGGCATCTGGACCGGACGCGGCAGGATCGGATGCGGCGCGATCGTGAGCTCGCCCTGCCAGGAGAACTCGTCCTCCCGCCACATCCGGCTGATCATCTTGAGCGACTCCTCGACCTCGAGATAGGTCCGCTCGGGATCGACGCCGCAGAGCGACATCTCCTGGAGCGTCGCCCCGCGCCCCGCGCCGAGATCGAGTCGCCCGCCCGAGAGCGCGTCGAGCATCGCGGCGCGCTCCGCGACGCGGACGGGATGGTTGTACTTGAAGGGCATCAACACGACGCCGTGGCCGACGCGGATCGTCGTCGTCTTCGCCGCGACCCAGGTCAGGAAGATCTCGGGGGCGCTCATGTGGGCGTACCACTTGAGCGAGTGGTGCTCCGGGGCCCAGATGCGATGGAAGCCCATCTTCTCGGCGAAGACGGCCTGCTCGACGCAATCGAGGAGCAGCTGCCGTTCGCGCTCCGGCGTCGGATTCGTCAGCTGGACCTCGAAGCCCAACGAGAACTTCATCGCTTCCCTCCGCCGATCGCGTCCATGCCCCGGTCGAGGGCCGCGAGCGTCTCCGGATACATGCACTGCTTCAGAAGCCGCATCGCGGGATCCGCCTTCGCCGCGAGCCCCTGCGCGAGCGCGATCGCGGTCGGCAGGAGCTCGCTCTCGGCGACCGCCCGATCGACGATCCGCTTCGCCAGCGCCGCCTCGGCGCCGTAGCGCGTGCCCGTCACGATCAGCTCGTGGGCCGTCTGGCGCGGGACACGGGCCTGGATGATCGCGGTCATGCCGGGATGCAGGGGCGCCTTCATGTCGATCTCCGGCATGCACCAGTAGCCGCGCTCGGTCCGCATGACGCGGTAGTCGTGGGCGAGGGAGAGCTGGGCGCCGGCGCCGAAGGCGTGGCCGTTGATGGCGGCGACGGTGATCGTCGGGAAGGTCAGGACGCGGGCCATCAGGGCGAGGACGCGCGGGATGTAGGTCTCGCGCTCGGCCGGGGTCGCGGCGGCGAGGCAGCCACTCGAGGTCGAGGCCGTTCGAGTAGAACTTGCCCGTCCCGGTCGTGACGAGGGCGGCGGGGCTGCCCGCGGCCTCGACGCGGTCGAGGGCCGCGTTCCAGGCGTCGAGACCTTCCGGGCGGAAGCGGTTCTCCGGGGCGTCGAAGCGAAGGACGAAGACGTCGCCCTCGCGCTGCAGATCGATCATCGGTCGCCCTACCGTCGCATCTTCATCTGGAGGCTCGTCGCCCGGGCCTTCGCGTCCTCGGCCTCCGGGATGAGCCCCTTCTGCATCAGGATGCGGGACAGATTCGTATGGGAGAGCGGGTCGTCGGGCTCGAGTTCGACGAGCTTCTCGGCGGCGTCGATGGCGGCTTCGAGGTCGCCTTGTTTGGCCAGGGCGAGGGCGAGGCCGTTCCACGCGATCGCGAGGTCCGGATCCGCCGTGAGGGCCTCGCGATAGCGGGCGATCGCCGGCTCGAGCTGGCCCTTCGCGAAGAGCCCGAAGCCCTCCTTGTAGAGCGCCTTGGCTCGGGAATCTCCTGGATTCGTAGTTTCGGTCCCCGTATCGGACGTCATCGCGGACCCCCTCTCGACCCGGCTGCTCGCACGGGGCTCGTCCCGTCCAACGGGTCGATGCTCGTCCCGGGTGACGTGTCGGCTCTCATCGCGATCATGGCGGAGCACTTTTCCGCCCGCGAGTATACTCGCCCGGACATGGAGATCCGGACGCTCGCTGCCCAGGAACGCCTCAAATTCGCCGACCTCCTCGATGATTGGCGCCTCGCCGAGGGATGGACGGCGGGCGATCGATTTCGGTACCAGGTCGAGTACGACCCGACCTGGGCCGACGAGAACGTCTTGGTCGCCGTCGAGGGCGGTCGCTTGCTCGGCGGCGTCTCGATCCTTCCCCGACAGATCCGCATCCTGGGTCATCCGATTCCGGCGGGCGGCATCAGCAATCTCTTCACGACCCCGGCGCTGCGGTGCCGAGGGATCGCGACGGATCTGCTCGAGCGCGCCGCCGAGGCCCTGAGACGGCGCGGTCTCGAGCTCGCCGTCGCCTTTCCCGGCGCCCCGACCGCGACGGTCGAGTTCTTCGACAAGCGGGGCTTCGTCGGCTGGCGCGGCCAGCAATCGATCCTGCGCCTCGACCCCGAGGCCTCGCTGCGCGGGGCGGCGACGGATCCCGGCAACATCACCTTCGAGCCCGTCGCGAGCGAGAACGAGCGCGCCCTGCAATCGATCAAGGCGATCCACGCCGCCTACGCCGCGAGCCGCAGCGGCGGGGTCGTGCGCGACGATGCGCTCTGGCGCGCATGCTTCCATCTCACGCCCGCGCCTTTCGAGGAGTTCTGGCTCGCCCGCCGCGGGGGGCTCGCGGTGGCCTACGCACGGGCCTCGATCCTCGACGACGTGCTGACCGCGACCGAGATCGGCCGCTTCGAGGACGGCGCGGACTCGCTCGCGCGCTTGATCGCCCATCTGCTCGAGCCGCGCGCCGAGGATCCGCTTCTGCGCGGTGCGATCGCGAGCCGCATCACGAGTCGCGAGCTGCGTTCGTTCCTCGTGCTGCCGACCTTCGACGACATCGGGCTGACCGTCGCCCTCGAGCATCGCGGCATCCGCTCCCATCCGATGGACGACGCGCGGGCGAGCCTGCGCTGCATCAACCTGGCTGCGCTCGCGGCGCGACTCGACGTCGACGTCCTGCGCGGCGAAGACGGCCAGGGCTTCCTGCGCCGCATCCTCCCGCCGGATGGGATGGTCTACTGGCCGGCGGATCGATTCTGAGCCAGCGAAGGAGTCTCCCGATGATCCCGGCCCGATCCTTCCATCCGGCTCGCGCGCTGCTTCCGTTCGTGCCATTCGCCGCGCGCCGCTCTTCCGAGGCCTCCGTCGGGCGCGCGTCGCTCGTCGGCTTCGTGTCGCTGGCCGCGGCGTGTCTGCTCGCCGCTGGCTGCGGCGGTCGCATGCCCCGGGCGATCGCCGACGGCTCCGGGCGCCTCGCCCCCTGCCCCGCTTCGCCCAACTGCGTCTCGAGCGAGGCGACCGATGAGGCCCATGCGATCGCGCCGTTTCGGATTCGCGGCGACGCCGACGCCGCCTGGAAGGCGCTCGCGGCCCACCTCGCGAGTCTGCCTCGCGTCGAGGTCGTGACGGCGGAGAGCGGCTACCTCCACACCGTCTTCACCACGCGGATCATGCGCTACCGGGACGACGTCGAGCTCGCCCTCGATTCCGACGCGGGGACGATCCGCGTGCGTTCGGCGTCGCGCGTCGGCCATGGCGACATGGGCGTCAATCGCGCGCGCGTCGAAGCGATCCGCTCGTCGCTGGCCGAGCAGGGGCTGGTCGAGCCGGAGCCGGATTCCGGGCGTTAGGCGAGGCGAGCGGGGCTGGGCCTCAGGCGGGGCTTCCGCTCTTTCTCAGGAGCACCATCGTCGCGCCCTCGCCGCCCTGCTGCCGGGGCGCCGGGGCGAAGGCGAGCACGCTCCGGCCGGTCTCGCCGCGGGTCAGCCAGTCGGGGACGGCGTCGCGCAGCGGGGCGTCGTTCGTGGCCGAGCCGCGCCCGCGTCCGTGGACGACGAGGACGCAGCGAAGCCCCCGCGCCCGGGCGCTCGCGATGCGCCGTGCGAGCAGGCGCTTCGCCTCGGCGACCCGCGTGCCGTGCAGATCGATGCGCTCCTCCGCCTCGGGCTCCCCGCGCGCGAGGCGACCCAGCTGCTGATCGCCGATCCCGGGCGCCGCGGCGAGATGTCGATTCCCGGGATCGGGCCAGCGAAACGAGGCCGGCTGCGCAGCGTCGTCCGGCTCCGACGGCGCGCGGGGCGGCGGCTTCGGCCCCGCGCTCGGGGGCAATCGTCGGGCGCCTGTCCGGCCCCGGCTCCGGCTCGGCGGCCGCGACGGCTCGGCCTCATCGATGCGGCGGGCATCGGGGACGAGGTCGGCGAAGCGCGGCGAAGGAGGCGAAGAACGCGAAGAAGTCGAAGGGGGATCCTCCGGCGTTCGCCGCGCGCTCACTTCCGGCTCCGTCCCGCCGCGCGCGCCGAGTCCTCGTCGCACAAGCCGAGCAGCCCGAGCGCCTTGCGGGTCGAGCCTGCGTGGGCGAGGGCGAGCAGGCCCTCGGCGTCGACCCAGCGGTGGGCGGTGTAGTCGGCGAGGGCGACGCGGGTGCCGGGCAGCGCGCGGGCGCGGAAGACCTCGAGGGCGAGGCGGCGGTGGGTGAAGACGTGCTCGACGCGGCCGACGGGCTCGAGCTCGCGGACCTCGAGGCCGACCTTCTCGCGCACGATGCGCGCGGCGTGATCCTTCGCCTCTTCCCCGTCCTCGAGCAGGCCCCCCGGCAGCTCCCAGAGGCCCGCCATCAATCCGCTGGCGGGTCGGCGCGCCGCGAGCAGCGCGCCGCGGCGATCGATCGCGACGGCGAGCGCGCGCAGCGGTCGCACCGCCGTCCGCTTCGCCTTGCGCGGCAGGCTCTCGGCGCGTCCCGCCGCCTGCGCGAGACAGCCCGCGCGGACGGGGCAGATCAGGCATTGCGGCCGCTTCGGGGTGCATAACGTCGCCCCGAGCTCCATCAGCGCCTGGTTGAGATCCCCCGGCCGCGGCCCCGCGACGAGCTCCGCCGCGAGCGCCCAGAACCGCTCGACGATGGCCTTCTCGCCGCTGTCCTCTTCGACGTTCTCGAGGCGCGCGAAGACGCGGACGACGTTGCCGTCGACGAGCGGCTCCTCGCGCTCGAAGGCGATCGAGGCGACGGCGCCCGCGGTGTAGCGGCCGATGCCCGGGAGCGTGCGCAGACCTTCGGCGGTGTCGGGGAGGCGGCCCCCGTGGTCGGCGACGATCGACTCGGCGGCGGCCTTCAGGTTGCGCGCCCGCGAGTAGTAGCCGAGCCCCGTCCAGAGCGCGTAGACGTCGTCCTGCTCCGCGCGGGCCAGGCTCCCGACGTCGGGGAAGCGCGCGAGGAAGCGCTCCCAGTACGGGATCACCGTCTCGACCCGTGTTTGTTGGAGCATCGCCTCCGAGATCCAGATCGCATACGGATCCCGGCTCCGCCGCCAGGGCAGGTCGCGGCGATGAGCGTCGTACCAGCGCAGCAGCGGCTCGCGCACGCGTCGGATCGAGGTCCGTTCTCCCGCCGAAGCGCCCGGCCCGCCCCGTTCGAGGGCGACGCGGATCGGCTTCGAACGCGGCGAGGCGCCGGATCCGCTCGCCGCGTGCTCGCGCGTCTCCACCGGCCTTCTTCTCGGAGGGCGTCCCATCGCCTGGTTCATAGCAGGACGGGCAGGACGCGCGCGAGCGCGATCCCGGTCGGCTCGACCCGGGCCGAGAGGGCGTGGAGCTCGACGCCGGCCCGGGCGGCTTCGCGCAGGGTCCGACCGTAGGCCGGATCGATGTCGTCCGCGGGGGCGACCGAGTCGGCGTCCTCGCGCTGCGCGACGAAGAGCAGGCAGGCACGCTCGCCTTCGCGCACGCGCTCGACGAGATGCTCGAGATGGCGGCGACCGCGCGCGGTGACGGCGTCGGGGAACCGCGCGCGGCCTCCTCGCAGAGCGTCACGCTCTTGACCTCGACCCAGCAGACTGCAGATCGGGGGGCCGACGCATGAGCCTCGACGGGCGACGTCAGCCGGAAGTCGAAGCGCGAGCCGTCGGGCGACGCGACCTCGCGCTCGAGCTGCGCATAGCCCGCGAGCGGGGCATGCGCGTCGGCCTCGAGCACGGCCCGCGCCACGTCGTTCGCCCGCGCGGCGTGCAGGCCGACCCAGACGTCCCCGACGCGGATCATCTCGAGGGTATGGCGGAGCTTGCGTCGCGGGTCGTCGTGGGTCGAGCAGCGGACGGGGGAGCCCGGCTCCTGCGTGCCGAGCATGCGGCCGGGATTCGGGCAGTGGACGGTGAGCTCGCGGCCGTCGGGGAGCAGGACATCGGCGAGGAAGCGCTTGTAGCGGCGGACGAGGCGGCCCTCGAGGCCTGCCTCGATGGGGATGCGGATCGACGCGAGCGGGTCGGGAGGGCGCTGCGTCATGTCGGCGGGTGGGCGCGCCGGAGAGCGATCGCGAGCCCACGGACGCGGGCCGAGCGGGGGCACGCGACGCGATTGACTCGGCTCCCGGCGGAAGCGAAGGTCCGCGCATGGCGGAACGACTCGAGCGATTGGTCCTCGTGCGCCACGGCGAGACGGCCGGGCAATCGAGCATCCGGTACTACGGCGCGACGGACGTGCCGCTCTCGGACGAGGGCCGCGAACAGGTGCAGCGCGCGCGGGAGCGGATCGCGGGCGAGCGCTTCGAGGTCGTCTGGGCGAGCTCGCTCTCGCGCGCGGCGGAGTCGGCCCGCATCCTGGTGCCCGACCACACGATCCATCTCGAGGCGGATTTCCGCGAGGTCGACTTCGGCCGCTGGGAGGGCCTCACGCGCGAGGAGATCGCGGCGCGCGATCCCGAGCTCTTTTCCGTCTGGCAACGCGATCTCGCGCGCTTCGACTATCCGGGCGGCGAGCGGCGCGCGGATTTCCGGGCGCGCATCGCCCGGGGGCTCGAGCGGCTCCGCGCGGTCGAGGCGACCACGGCGCTCGTCGTCGCGCACAAAGGCGTCGTCCGGACGCTGCTCGAGCTCGTGAGCGGGGAGACGCTGCCGGGGCCGGCGCCGGAGCTCGGGGGCGTCGTGCGCGTCGTGCGCGGCGCGGATGGGCGCTGGCGGAGCGACGATCCGGAACGCTAGGCGGGCCCGCGGTCGCTCCGACGTCGGTCGAGCGGCCGCGCCGTGCTTCACAGCACGCCCTGCGCCCGCATCGCCTCGGCGACCTTGAGGAAGCCCGCCCGGTTCGCGCCGCGCAGATAGTCGACGGAGTCGCCGTCGCGACCGTGCTCGACACAGCGCGCGTGGATGTTCCGCATGATCTCGAGCAGCTTCGCGTCGACCTCCTCCCGGGTCCACGAGAGTCGCATCGCGTTCTGCGTCTGCTCGAGACCGGAGACGGCGACGCCGCCGGCGTTCGCGGCCTTGGCCGGGCCGAACAGGATCCGGCTCTCGTGGAAGACGCGGATCGCGTCGAGATCCGACGGCATGTTGGCGCCCTCGGCGACCAGCCGGCAGCCGTTCGCGACGAGCGCGCGCGCGTCGCTCGCATCGATCTCGTTCTGCGTCGCGCAGGGGAACGCGAGGTCGCAGGGGACGCGCCAGGGGCGCTCGCCGGCGTGGAAGCTCCCGCCCCACTTCTCGACGTACTCGTGGATGCGACCGCGGCGGCGCGTCTTCAGGTCGATCGTCCAGGCGAGCTTCTCGGCGTCGATGCCCTGCGGATCGTGGATGAACCCGTCCGAGTCCGAGAGCGTGACGACCTTCGCGCCCAGCTCGATCAGCTTCTCGGCCGTGTGCTGCGCGACGTTGCCCGCGCCGGAGACGAGGCAGGTCCTGCCCGCAGCTCGTCACCTCGGGTCGCGAGCATCTCGCGGGCGAGGTAGACGAGGCCGAAGCCGGTCGCCTCGGTGCGGATCAGGGAGCCGCCGAAGGAGAGGCCCTTGCCCGTGAAGGTGCCCGTGAACTCGTTCGAGAGGCGCTTGTACTGGCCGAAGAGGAAGCCGATCTCGCGTGCACCGACGCCGATGTCGCCGGCGGGCACGTCGGTATTCGGTCCGATGTGGCGGAAGAGCTCGCTCATGAAGCTCTGGCAGAAGCGCATGACCTCGCCGTCGCTCTTGCCGCGCGGGTCGAAATCCGAGCCGCCCTTCGCGCCGCCCATCGGGAGCGTCGTCAGCGCGTTCTTGAAGGTCTGCTCGAAGGCGAGGAACTTGAGGATCGAGAGGTTCACGCTCGGATGGAAGCGCAGGCCGCCCTTGTACGGCCCGATCGAGTGGTTCCACTGCACACGCATGCCGCGGTTGATGCGCACCCGGCCCGCGTCGTCGATCCACGCGACGCGAAAGACGATCGCGCGGTCCGGCTCGGTCAGGCGCTCGAGGATCTGCGCGTCGCGATAGGCCGCGTTCCCGGCAACGAGCGGCAGCACGTCCCGTGCGACCTCACGCACCGCCTGCAGGAACTCGGGCTCCGCGGGGTTGCGGCGCGCGACCTCCGCCATGAAGCGCTCGAGCTCGGCGTCGCCCGGCTGGCCCATCAATCCTCGTCGCTCGCCCGCAGCTGGGCCAGCACGCTGAAGTCCTCGAGCGTGCTCGTGTCGCCGACGACGGCCCGGCCCGAGGCGATGTCGCGCAGCAGCCGCCGCATGATCTTGCCCGAGCGCGTCTTCGGGAGCGCGTTCGTGAAGCGGATCTCGGAGGGGCGCGCGATCGCGCCGATCTCCTTCGTGACGTGCTGCTTGAGGCGTCCGACGAGCCCCTCGTCCGGCGTCGTCGTACCCTTCGGCGTGACGAACGCGACGATCGCGGTCCCCGTGATGTCGTCCGGTCGGCCGACGACCGCGGCCTCGGCGACGTCGGGCGACGAGACCAGCGCGCTCTCGACCTCCATCGTGCCGATGCGGTGGCCCGAGACGTTCATGACGTCGTCGATCCGGCCCATGATCCAGAAGTAGCCGTTCTTGTCGCGGTGGGCGCCGTCGCCGGCGAAGTACGTCTTGTCGTACTTGCTCCAGTAGGTCTCCTTGAAGCGCGCCGGATCGCCCCAGATGCCGCGGAGCATGCCGGGCCACGGCTGCTTCAGGACGAGGAAGCCGCCGCCCTCGCCCTTCACGGGCTTGCCCTTGTCGTCGAGGATCTCGGCGTGGATGCCCGGGAAGGGCAGCGTCGCGGAGCCGGGGCGCGTGTCGACGGCGCCGGGGAGCGCGGAGATCATGATCCCGCCCGTCTCGGTCTGCCACCAGGTGTCGACGATCGGGCAGCGCTTGCCGCCGATCACGCGGTGGTACCACATCCAGGCTTCGGGATTGATCGGCTCGCCGACGCTGCCGAGCAGGCGCAGCGACGAGAGGTCGTGCTTGGCGGGATGCTCGTCGCCGAGGCGGATGAAGGTCCGGATCGCGGTCGGCGCCGTATAGAAGATCGTGACGCCCCACTTCTCGATCAGGCTCCACCAGCGGTCGGGGCCCGGATGGGTCGGCGTGCCTTCGTACATCACGGTCGTCGCGCCGTTCGACAGCGGGCCGTAGACGACGTACGAGTGGCCCGTGACCCAGCCGATGTCGGCGGTACACCAGAAGACGTCGGTGTCCTTGACGTCGAAGATCGCCTTGAAGGTCGTCGTGACCTGGGTCAGGTAGCCGCCGGTCGTATGCAGGATGCCCTTGGGCTTTCCGGTCGTGCCGCTCGTGTAGAGCAGGAAGAGCGGGTTCTCGGCGTCGAGCTTCGCGGGCTTGCAGTCGGTGCTCGCCTTCGCCATCTCCTCGTGCCACCAGCAGTCGCGACCGGGGACGATCTCGACGGGCTGCTTCGTCCGCTCGACGACGACGACGCTCTTCACGCAGGGCGTCTGCGCGACCGCCGCGTCGACCATCGCCTTGAGCCCGAAGGCGGCGCCCTTGCGATAGCCCCCGTCCGCCGTCACGACGAGCTTCGCCTCGGCGTCGTTGATCCGGTCGCGCAGCGCGTCGGCCGAGAAGCCGCCGAACACGATCGAATGCGGCGCACCGATCCGCGTGCAGGCGAGCATCGCGATCGCGAGCTCGGGGATCATCGGCATGTAGAGACAGACGCGATCGCCCTTCTCGACCCCCTTCGCTTTCAGCACGTTCGCGAAGCGGCAGACCTCCTTGTGGAGCTCGCCGTAGGTCAGCACGCGGGTATCGCCGGGCTCGCCCTCCCAGATGATCGCGGCCTTGTTCTTGCGCCAGGCGTTCGGGCCCTCGAGATGGCGGTCGAGGCAGTTGTAGGAGACGTTGGTCTTCGCGCCGACGAACCACTTCGCGAAGGGCGGCTTCCAGTCGAGCACCTTCTTCCACGGCGTGAACCAGGCGACGTTCTCCTTCGCCATCTTCGCCCAGAACCGGGTCGGGCTCTTCGCGCCGAGCTTGCGGTACTCCGCGACCTGCTTCCGGCTCCAGTTCGCCTGCTTCGCGAACTCGGGCGAGGGCTTGAAGGATCGCTTCTCCTTCAGCAGCGATTCGATGTCGGGCATGGGAAGAATTCCTCTTGCTAGGTCGATGGACGGGCCGATCGCCAGGTCGATCGATCCGATCTCGGTCGTCTTGGGCGTCGACGCGTCCCGCTCGGCCGGTCTCAGGTCCCCTGGACCCAGGCCTCGAGGGCGTCGATCGATTTCGGGATGTCTCGCGTCAGGTTCAGGATGCCGGTCTCCGTGACGACGACGTCGTCTTCGATCCGGATGCCGATCCCGCGGAACGCCGCCGGCGCCTTCTCGTCGTCGGCGGCGACGTAGAGGCCGGGCTCGATGGTGTAGACCATGCCGGGGGCGAGGGGGCGCGGCTTCGTCGTCCCGTCGTCCGCACGCACGACGTAGGCGCCGACGTCGTGGACGTCGAGGCCGAGCCAATGACTCGTGCCGTGCATGTAATAGGGGCGATAGAGCTCCTTCGAGACGATCTCGTCGGTCGAGGCCGACAGGATGCCGAGGGAGCGCAGGCCCTCGACGAGGACCCGGAGCGTCGTCTGATGGATCTCGGGAAGCGTCGCGCCGGGCTTCGACGCGTCGTGGGCGGCGAGCTGGGCCGCGAGCACGACCGAGTAGAGGTCGCGGGCGGCGCCGCCGAAGCGGCCGCCGACGGGATAGGTCCGGGTCACGTCGGAGGCATAGCCCTGATATTCGACGCCCGCGTCGATCAGGACGAGGTCCCCGGCGACGAGCGGCTGGTCGTTGCGGATGTAGTGGAGGATCGTCGCGTTCTTCCCGCCGCCGACGATCGAGCCGTAGGCGGGGCCGGCGCCGCCGCGGGCGCGGAAGCTGCGCGCGAGCTCGGCCTCGAGCTCGTACTCGTAGCGACCGGGATGGGCGAGGCGCGCGGCCGCCTGATGCGCCTCGAGGGAGATCCCGGCTGCGTGCTGCATCAGCGCGATCTCTTCGGGGGTCTTCTTCAGGCGCATCTCGTGGACGAGCAGGCGTGGGTCGACGAGCGCCTGCGCCGGCAGCACGCCGCCGCGGGACTGGCGCCGGATCTCGTCCTGGAGCGAGACGATGCGGCCGTCGATCGCGGGCTCGCGACCGAGGGTGTGGTAGATGCGGTCGGCGCCGCGGACCAGGGTCGGGAGCTTCTCGAGGAAGCTCTCCCGCGGATGAGCCTCGTCCGCGCCATAGTCGGCGACGGCGCCCTCGATGCCCGGCCGGTAGCCGGTCCAGGTCTCGGCGGCGCGGTCGCGGGGCTGGACGAAGAGGGTGAATGCCGGGCCGGGGCGGGTCGACAGGACGGCGATCGCGTCCGGGTGGTCGAAGCCCGTCAGGTACCAGAAATCGCTGTCCTGGCGGAACGGGTACTCGGTGTCGGCCGAGCGCGTGGCAAGGCGACCGCCCACGAAGATCGCGACGGCGTTGGGACCCAGGGCAGCGAGCAGTTGTTGGCGCCGTGCGGCGAACACGGCGCGCAGTCTATCCCATCGCAGGCGGCGTCAAGCGCGGCCGCGCCTCGACGGCCGCGGACGGGGATCGGTGCCGTGCCGCGAGTCGGTCCGGGCTCCGGCTTCGCCGCTCGTGCCCACCGGACGGATCCCCGCTCATTCGCCCTGCCGCCCAGGGCGGCAGCCAACTCGGATCCCACACGGACTCAAGCCTTCGGGATCAAAGCGGATTCGAAGCGCACACTGGGGCATCGTGTCCATGTCAGACCATCCCCTGCCGCCTGTGGATGCAGCTGCATCGCCTGCTTCACAATCGGGCCCTTCGCGCGAAAAAATCTGGACGGACGGTGACTTGCAGGAAGATTGAGAATTTCTTCGAGGCTGGCACGCAACCTGCTTTAGAAGAGATCGTTCGATAGGAAAACTGGCTGGCCCGAGCGATTAAACACGGGCGCGTTTGTTCGGGCCGGCCAGTGATCCTCTCGAATCACGCAAGACACGATCTCGATCCAGGAGTCCGATCCCCTCCTGTTCGATCTGGCCCCCTCCAGTTTCACTGGAGGGGGCCATCGCGTTTCAGGATCCCGGCGTTCGTCCGCTGGCGGCTGGCCGGCAGGTCGCCGGATGCTCGCGATCGTGGCTAGGAGCTGGATTTGGTGGTGCCCTGGCGGGCGGCGCGCTTGGCGCGGGCGGAACGCCGGCTCCGGCCCGAGCGGCGGCGGGATCGCCGCGGCGACCCGTCGGGTCGCGCTTCGCCATTCTGGCCCTCGGCGGTCGCATCGCCCTCGGCGGCCTCGGCTGCGGCGGCGCTCTCGGCATGGGTCGCCAGCACGCCGACGATCTCCTCGCCGAATTCGCGCACGAACCAGCCCTTGAGCTCGACGATGCTCTTCATTTCGTCGGCCGTCGCGGGGCTCGCCCAGGCGATCGCCTCGAGCGCGGCATTGGGACACAGCACGCCCGGATCCAGGGCCAGCGACTGGGCCCGCGGACCGCGCCATTCCTTGAGCGCTGCGAGCCGCTTCTCGGTCGGCCGATCCATCCGGCGACGCACGGCGGTGTCGAGGCGCGGAATCGGCCCGTGAGGCTTGCGCAATCCCTTCTTCACCGCGGCGACCATGTCCTTGCCGAGCCGCTTCAGGATCAGGTCCGTGATGCCCTTGATCTCGGCGAGCGAGTCGAGATCCGAGATCTTCTCGCGCGCGATCTCGAGCAGGGTCCGATTGCCGAGCACCTTGAAGGGCGGGCGATCGATCTCGCGCGAGCGCTGATCGCGCAGCAGGTAGAGCTCGCGCAGCACCGCGAGGGCGACGGGATCGAGGGCGCGGGCGCCGGTGATGCGGAGATAGCCGAGCTCGTCGAACTCGCGATCCGGCCAGCGCCGGCCGCAGAGGGTCTCGAAATCGTTCATCGCCCATTCGAAGCGTCCGGCCCGGCGGAGCTCGCCTTCGAGGGTCTCGGCGAGCTGGATCAGGTAGTGGACGTCGGATGCCGCATAACGAAGCTGCTTCTCGGTCAGCGGGCGGCGCGACCAGTCGGAGCGTTGCTCGTCCTTCGGCAGCGACACACCGAAATGTTTCTCGACGAGCGCCGACAGGCCGATCGCCGGATAGCCGAGCAGCTGGGCCGAGACCATCGTGTCGAAGAGGTTCGTGAACTCGAAGCCGCAGTCGCGCTTGAGCACGTAGATGTCGTACTCGGCGGCGTGGAAGAGGACCTTCACCTTCGGCGACGAGAAGACGGGCCCGAGCGGCTCGAGCTCCGCCGCCCCGCCCAGCGCGATCGGATCCACGAGCCAGCAGCCGTCGCGGGTCGCGATCTGGACCAGGCAGACCTTGTCGAAGTAGTGGTAGAAGCTGTCGGCTTCCGTATCGACGGCGACGACTTCTTCACGCATTAGCTGTTTGGCGAGTCGCTCGAGGTCGGAACGTTGCGTGATGATTTCGTAGTCGCTCAATTCCATCTCGCTGGACCGACCGGACCGAGTCCAGCGCCCCCATCGACGCACCCACCCGAGCTCGGGGCGTCGCCTTCGGAAACCTCATCGGCAGGGGGGCTCGACGGTCGCCTGGAGGGTGGCGGCCGCCGGCCAATCTAGCCGACGCGATGGCCGCCCGAAACCCGAGAATTCAAGCACCCCGGGCCGATTCACGGCCGAACTCGCCGGAGGCCCGGGTCGGCTTCGGCCCCCGACCCCGGGCGGGGAGGCTGGCGCCCGGCCCGCTCGAGGGGGTATCGACTGGCCATGACCCGCCTCGCCGTCGCGCTCGAGGCCGCCTTCGACGCGGTGGCCGTGTCCCGTGCCCTGGCCGACGCGGTCGAGTCCACGCTAGGCGGGCCGGATGCCGTCGCGGGAGCCTTCGTGTGGGCGACGGCGGCTTCCGGGGCGATGGGGGAGCAGGTCGGGGAACGCCTCGCCGAGCGGTGGACCGGGGCCGAGCTCGTCGGGACGACCTTCGAGGGCCTCGTCTGCGACGGGCGGGTCTGGCAGGGCGAGCCGGCAGTCGCCGTCCTGGCCTGGAGCGACGGGCCGGGGGCGCCCTGGCCGATCGTCTGCGAAGGCGGCGATCGGGATCCGGACGACCTCTTGAAGGAGATCCTCGGGTCGCTCGACCACGGATCGGCCAGGGGAGACGACCTGGTCGTGCTCTTTCCCGACGCCGTGGGGATGCCCGGGCTCGCGGCCTTGCTGACCCGCTTCGGGTCGGGCGCCGGAGGGCCCTGGCTGGCCGGGGCAGCGGCTGTCGGCGTCGAGGGTGGACCGGCGGAAGCCTGGTCGCGGACCGAATCGCCCGCCCCGCGCGACCCGCTCGTCGGGCTCTGCTTTCCGGGCGCCGCGGGCGCCGGGGGGGCGCCGGGGCGGATCGATCCTCCGGATCTCCCGGCCCGCGTGCAGTGTGCGGGGGCGACCCGGCTCGCGAGCCCCTGGCTCGAGATCACCGCCTGCCGACCCCACTGGATCGACGCCCTCGACGGCGAGCCTCCGGTCGACTGGATCCGCCGCCAGCTCGGCCTGGCCGACGACGCGCCGATCGAGGCGAGCCTCGATCGGCTTCTCATCCGGATCGCCCGGAGCTCCGGATCGGGTCGAGAGGGTGACGTCGAGCCCATGTGTTTCGAGGAGCGCTACCTTACCGGGCTCGACCGGCGCCGGGGCTCGATCGGTCTGCTCGGGGACTTCGCTCGCTTCGATCGGGTCGCCTTCGCGCTGCCCGATGCGGCGGGGGCACGCGAACACCTGCGCGAAGCCGTGGACGCCCTTCCCCCTTCGTCCGTGGTCCTGCAGCTCGGCTGCCTCGATCGGGGCGAGTCCCTCCACGGCGACCGCGACATCGAGAGCGCCGTCGTGGCGCATCAGTCTGCGGGCCGGCGGACCCTCGGCGTCCTCGCCCCCTTCCAGCTCGGGACGGATCCCGTCCGGGGCGGCTGCCTGCTGGTCCACGCGACGGTGCTGGCGGCGGTCGGTGCCCTGGACGAACGGGACGAATCCGGGTAAACGTTCCAACTATCAGAACTGAGAATGACTATCTGGAACGATCTGGAACAGATCGAGCTGGATCGGGCGAGATCTGGCGAGAACGAGCCCAGTCCTGATATGCGAACAGGAGCGCGAAAAGCGATGGCCGGTGCGGCAACGGTCGAGAAGGCGCTCGACGTCCTCTTCCATCTCCACGACGCGCCCGGCGCCCAGGGCGTCTCCGAGATCGCGCGGGCCCTCGGCCTCGCGAAGTCGAGCTGCCACAGATTGCTCGCGGCGCTCGTCGATCGCGAGGTCGTCGAGCAGGACGAGTCCGGTCGCTATCGACCCGGCCTCGCGCTGCTCGCGCTCGGGCTCGGCGCACAGCGCCGCGAGCCCGTCGTGGAGCTCGCCCGTCCCCGCCTCGAGGCCGAGGCGGCCGCGCTCGGCGAGACGGTCTTTCTCGTCGCGTCGCGCCGCGGGCAGCTGCGCGTGCTCGACAAGGTGGAGGGGAGCGGGTTCCTGCGCGCGGCGCCCGGTGTCGGCGACGTGATCCCCGCCGACGTGACCGCTGCCGGGAAGCTTTATCGCGCCTATCACCCGGTCGACCTGGCCGAGCGCGAGTCCGCCGAGCTCGAGGCGATTCGAAGCCAGGGCCACGCCGTCAATCGCGATGCCTGGATCGAGGGGCTCTCGGTGCTCGCCGTGCCGATCTGGCAACCGGACGCCGAGGGCGGCCTGCGGATCGCCGCGGTGCTCGCCCTCGCCGCCGCCTCGCCCCGCTTCGAGGCGCTCGGCGAGGCCGTGATCGCCGAGCGACTCAGGGCAGCGGCGGCGGAGGTGAGCGGTCGCCTGGGGGCCCGAGGCGCGATGCCAGAGACCCAAAGATTGACCCGAAGAGAGACCCGAAGAGAGACCACACGGGAGCGGATGCGATGAGCGAACGAGGCAACGAGCAGGCGAGCGAGACGACGATCTGTTGGATCGAGGGCAAGATCCTGCCCGCGAGCGAGGCGCGCATCCCGGTCCTCGACCACGGCTTCCTCTTCGGCGACGGCGTCTTCGAGGGCATCCGCGTCACCCGCCGCGGCATCTTCCGCTTCGCCGACCACATGAAGCGCCTCGAGACCGCGGCGCGCGCGATCGGTCTCGCCGTGCCCGGCGGCTTCGACGAGGTCGCTCGCGCCGCGCGGGAGACGACCCGGGCCTGGGGGCCGCGGGCGGGCTATCTGCGGCTGGTCGTGACCCGCGGCGTGGGCGCGCTCGGCATCGATCCCGCGACCTGTCCCACCCCCGCGATCGTCTGCATCGCCACGGGGGCGGCGCTGCCCGACGCGAAGAAGGCCGAGCGCGGCCTCGATCTCATCACCTCGAGCCTGCGCCGGCCGCCGGCGGACGTCCTCGATCCCCGCGTGAAGAGCCTGAACTACTTGAACAACGTGCTCGCGAAGCGCGAGGCGACGCTGCGCGGCGCCGACGACGCCCTCGTCCTGAACGCGCGCGGGCTCGTCGCCGAGGCGACGGCGACGAACGTCTTCGCGCTGACCGGCCGGACCCTCGACACGCCGCCGACGACCGACGGAGCGCTCGAGGGGCTGACGCGGCGGACGGTGATCGAGCTCGCGGCGGAGCAGGGGCTCAGTGTGCGCGAGAAGAGTCTCGGGCGCTTCGATCTCTATGCGGCGGATGCCGTGTTCCTGACCGGGACGCGGGCGGGGATCGTCGCGGTCGGCTCGCTCGACGGCTCCCCGATCGCGAAGACGGGCTGGCCGGTCCTGCACGACCTCGCCCGGGCCTTCGACGCGCGCGCGCTCGAGCTCTCGACGCCCGTCGCCTGAGCGCTCGGGGTCCGTCGCGGGCGCCGGGACGCTATGGTTGCGGCCGTCCGAAAGTCCCCCGCCTCGGTCGATGAGCCCGCATGGCCCCGGCCACCGCGGCTCGCATTGCCCCTGCAAAGGAGATCCCGTGCGCTGGTCGAGCGCGTTCATTCCGACCCTGCGAGACGACCCGGCCGATGCCGAGGCCGTCTCCCACAAGCTGCTCGTCCGCGCCGGCCTGATCCGCCAGCTGATGGCGGGCCATTATTCGCTGACGCCGCTCGGCTTCCGCGCGCTGCGCAAGGTCGAGGCCATCATCCGCGAGGAGATGGACAAGATCGGCGCCCAGGAATTCCGGCTGCCCTGCATGCATCCGAAGGAGATCTGGGAGAAGTCGGGCCGCTGGAGCAGCGTAGGGGAAGAGATGTTCCGCTTGAAGGACCGCAAGCAGGCGGACCTCGCCCTCGGCATGACCCACGAGGAGATCTTCGCCTACCACGCGACGGAGATGCGCTCGTACAAGCAGCTCCCGCAGCTCTGGTACCAGTTCCAGACGAAGTTCCGCGACGAGGCGCGCCCGAAGAGCGGGCTCCTGCGTGTGCGCGAGTTCACGATGAAGGACTCCTACTCCTTCGACCTCGATCAGGCCGGCCTCGACCGCGCCTTCGACAACCACTTCGATGCCTACCGCCGGATCTTCAAGCGGCTCGGCTTCGAGGCCGTCGCCGTCGAGGCGAGCTCGGGCCTGATGGGCGGCAATCAGTCGATCGAGTTCATGATGAAGAGCGACGCCGGTGAGGACTGGATCGCCCACTGCGGCCAGTGCGGCTATGCGGCCAACGTCGAGAAGGCCCAGAGCCAGCTCCCCGCCGCCATCGACGGCGCGGGGCTCTCCACGCCCGAGGAGTTTCCGACGCCGGGCGTCCGGACGATCGACGATCTCGCGAAGATGAAGGGCGGCGCGCCCGCCGAGCGCCAGATCAAGACCCTCGTCTACCAGGTCGACGAAAAGACCATCCTCGTGCTGCTGCGCGGGGACCATCAGCTCGCCGAGCAGAAGCTCGTCGACCAGGTGGAGGCCCAGAAGATCCATCCGGCCGACGCGGAGGAGATCCAGCGTCTCCTCGGTGCGCGTCCGGGGAGCCTCGGGGCCGTCGGACGCCGCGATCTCTACGTGATCGCCGACGAGGCGCTGCGCGGTCGCCGCGACATGGTGACCGGCGCGAACAAGGACGGCTTCCATCTGCGCGGCGTCGACGTCGAGCGCGACATCGACGTCAAGGCCTGGCTCGATCTGCGCGAGGTCCGGAGCGGCGAGGGCTGTCCCGCCTGTGGCGCGTCCTTCTCCGTCCACAAGACGATCGAGGTCGGCCACATCTTCAAGCTCGGCACGAAGTACAGCGTCGCGATGGGCGCCTACGTGCAGGACGAGAAGGGCGGGTCGGTGCCCATGATCATGGGGTCCTACGGGATCGGGCTCGAGCGCAACCTCGCGGCGATCGTCGAGGCGAACCACGACGAGAAGGGCATCTGCTGGCCGGTCAACACGGCGCCCTACGAGGTCGTCGTCTCGGTCGTGAAGCCGAACGACGTCGCCTGCCACGAGGCGGGCGAGGCGCTCTACGAGAAGCTCAAGGCGGCGGGCATCGACGTGATCCTCGACGACCGCGACGAGCGGCCTGGGGTCAAGTTCAACGACGCGGACCTCGTCGGGTTCCCGTATCGGGTCACGATCGGACCGAAGGGCCTCGCAGAGGGCATCGTCGAGCTCGTGCGGCGGCACGACGGCGAGAAGCGGGATCTCAAGCTCGCGCACGCGGCGGAGACGATCGTCGAGGCGGTGCTGGACGAGCGGCGATAGGTCGGCGATCGGTCGGCGAATGGAGCTCCGATGACGTCGAAGAATCCGGACTCCGGGCCCCTCGTCCACCTCTTCGACGGCCACGTCTACATCTTCCGCGCCTACCACTCGCTGCCGCCCATGACGGCGGACGACGGCACGCCCTGCAACGCCGCCTACGGCTTCGCGAACACCTTGATCCGCTACGCCGCCGACGAGGATCCGTCCCATGCCGCGGTCTGCTTCGACGCCGCGATGACGAGCTTCCGCAACGCGATCGAGCCCGGCTACAAGGCGCAGCGCGGTGAGACCCCCGACGATCTCGAGCCGCAATTCGATCTGTGTCGCGAGATCGCGGAGGCGCTCGGCTTCGCGGTCTTCGAGCAGGACGACTACGAGGCGGACGATCTGCTCGGAGCGCTCTGCGAGGAGGTCCTGCGCGCGGAGGGATCGGCGCGGGTGCTGACGACGGACAAGGATCTGTGTCAGCTCGTGCGCGAGGACGGGCGCGTCGTCGTCCACGATCTCGCGAAGGAGAAGACCTTCGACGCGCGGGCGGTGCGCGAGAAGTTCGGGGTCGGGCCCGCGCAGATTCCGGACTATCTCGGGCTCGTGGGGGACGTCATCGACAACCTGCCCGGGGTGCCCGGGATCGGTGCGAAGTCGGCGGCGGCGCTGCTGCAGGTCTTCGAGTCGATCGAGGCGATCCCGCCCGGCGGCGGCGCCGGGGACTCGGCCGGGCCCTGGGCCGACGTGAAGATCCGCGGGGCGGCGAAGCTCGCGGAGAAGGTCCAGGCCCACCGCGCCCGCGCGCTCGCCACGAAATCCCTCGCGACGGTCCTGCGCGCGGTCCCCGGTCTCTCGGCGGGCCTCTCCGATCTCGCCTATCAGGGCGCCCGCCGCGATCGCGTCGAAGCCCTCTTCGACCGGCTCGGCTGGAGCCGGATCCGCGACCGGATCCCGCGGTGGCGGGCGTGACGGGCACGGTGCGGCATCGCGGCCCCCGTCGACTCACGCTCTCGAACGGCGTCACGCTCCTGCGCCTCGCCGCCGTTCCGTTCTTCTTCGCGGCGATCATGGAGCGGCTCTGGGGACCGGCCTGTGCGCTGTTCTGGCTCGCCGTCGCCACGGACTATCTGGATGGTCGGATCGCCCGAGCCCGCGGCGAGAGCTCGCCCCTCGGCGGTCTGCTCGACCATGCGAGCGATGCGAGCTTCGTCGTCGCCGGGCTCGCGGCCCTCGCGCTCGGCAATCGGATCACGCCGCTCCTCCCGCTGGTCGTCGCGATCGCCTTCGCGCAGTACGTGCTCGACTCCCGTTCGCTCGCCGGAGAGCCGCTGCGTGCGAGCGGTCTCGGACGCTGGAACGGCATTCTCTATTTCGTGCCGCTCGGCATCGTCGCGACGCGCGAGATGGCAGCCCTCTCGCAGCCCTCCGACGCCGCCATCGCGTGGCTCGGCTGGGCGTTGGTCGTCTCGACCACGATTTCGATCGCGGACCGCGCCTTCACGTTGCTGCGCTTGCGCCGTCGCAGAGCCCGCGCCCGGTCGACGGAGGTCGGTGGGTCGCGTACCTGACGCTGCTTCGGCGATGCGCGCGCGATCTTCCGAACGCGCTCGGCCGGCTCAGGTGGCGGGGCCTGCGCGGCGGAGGATCGCCTCGCCGAGATCGTCGCTGGCGTCCTCCTGGACGAAATGCCCGGCGCCGGCGATGCGGTCGAGGGTCGAGCCCGGGACCTGCGCATGCCACCGCTCGGCCCAGGACCAGGGAAAGATCTCGTCGGCGTCGCCGAAGACGAAGTGGATCGGATGGGGGGAGCGCTTCAGCGCCTCGAAGCATCGCGCTTGATCCGCCGCGTTTCCCGCTTCGGGCTCGGCGAACGGGATGCAGAAGGGAAATCGTCGGGCGCCGGCCTTGCTCCCGGGGCCGTCGAAGGGCGCGTCGTAGGCGCGCTGGACCGCGGCGTGGTCGTGGCCCGGGCGCCGGAGCGAGCCGGCGACGATGCGACCGACCGGCATGTCGCCGCCGAGCTTTTTCGGATCGAGCGCGGCGGCGCGCCAGCCCCGGATCGCGGGCGAGTAGTCGAACTCCGCGTGATGGAGCCAGGTATTCGCGACGACGAGGCGCTCGAAGCGCTCGGGCAGATCGACCGCCTGACGCAGCCCCGTCGGGCCACCCCAGTCCTGACAGACGAGCGTGATGCGGCGCAGGTCGAGCCGCTCGATCAGCCAGCGCAGATGCTCGCAGTGGCGCTCGACGACGTACCAGCTCTCGTCGGTGACCTTGTCGCTGCGTCCGAAGCCGACGAGGTCCGGGGCGATGCAGCGATGGCCCGCGGCGACGAGCCGGGGGATGACGCGGCGGTAGAGGTAGGACCAGGACGGCTCTCCGTGCAGGAGCAGCATCACCGGCGCATCGCGCGGACCTTCGTCGAGATGATGGACGCGCAGCCCCCGCCAATCGAGGTAGTGCGGCTCGAAGGCGAAGTCCGGGAGCGGGCGGAAGCGCTCGTCCGGGGTCCGAAGGAACGGGGGCGTCGTCATCGCGCGTCCGCGGGATCGGTCGCCCCGAACAGCTCGCGATTCGCCCGGCGCAGGAAGAGCAGCCCGATCGCCGCGTTGAAGAAGATGAAGAAGTTGTGCTGCACGAAGCCGAAGGTCGTCATCTCGCCTTCGTTCCCCGGGAAGAGGATGACCCAGAGCGTGATCGCCACCGTCCGCATCGGCCCCGGCGTCGCCGCGCCGAAGAAGATGATCGGCAGATAACCGAGCATCTGCGCGTAGCTCGCCTCGACCCCGAAGAGGCCGAGCGCCTGCTTGTAGACGACGACGGCGGCGAGCAGGGCCGGCGAGCGCAGGACGATGATCGTCAGATAGCGGGCGAGGCCCGACTCGCGGAAGCTCTTGAAGAGCGGGCGCTCGCGGAGCGCTCTGCCCCGGCCGAGCGGGCCGCGGAAGAACGCGAGCCAGAGCGCCAGGAACCCGATCGCGGCGCAGGCGAGCCATGGAATCGCGGCAAAGACCGCGGGCAGCTCGGCGCCGCGCAGGAGGTAGCCCGCCGTCGCCCACGAGAGCAGGTAGTAGAACTCGCAGAACATGATGAAGATCATGCTCGAGCCGACCTCCCAGCCCGGGACGCCGTAGCGGCGGTTCAGGTAGAGACCCATCGCGCCCTTCCCGACCTGCTCGTTCAGGATCGAGAGGATGTAGGAGGAGCCGCGGATCGGGAGGATGTCGGAATAACGAAGCGGCGCGTTGAACCAGGTGACGACGCGCCAGACGACGAGCGAGTCGACCAGGAAGAAGAAGGCGGAGTAGGGGATCATCAAGAGGAGCCAGCGGGTCCAGGAGACCCGCGCGAAGATCGCGCCGAGATAGCCGACGAGGTCGGTCCCCTCGCGGGCGGCAGCGCCGGCCAGGCGCGTGTAGAGATAGGCGAAGCAGACGAGCGTGATCGCCCACGGCAGCGCCTGCTGCCAGGCGCGCGGACGCATCGATCGATCTTCGGGGGGCGGGGCTGCGGTCAAGGTCGTCTCCCGTGGTCGACGCTCGCGGGGCCGACGAAATCCGCGAGGGTCGTGTCGAGGGGGCGGAGCGTCAGGCCGAGCTTCTCGCAGAAGGGGCGCGGATCGACGCGGTCGTCGTGCTGGAGGATGTCGAACATCGCCCGCGTGATCGGCGGATTCGGCAGCAATCGCTCGAGGACACCGACGCCCGCGCGCGCGATCGCGTGGGGCAGCGAGTGGATGCGCGGCTCGTTCTGCCAGTGGCGCGCGGCGCGCAGCACGAGGTTGCGGTGGGAGAGGCATTCGGGTCCTCCCGCGTCGAGGACGAGGTTTCGGCTGCCGCTCATGGCGAGCGCCGCACGCACCGCGTCGCGGACGTCCCGGGCGTCGATCGGCTGCTGCAGCGTCCGGCCGCCGCCCACGAGCCGCAGGCTGCGCGCCCGGGCCTGACGCCGAAGCGAGGCCGACGCCATGTCGTCGCCGCCGATCACCATCGGCACGCGCAGGACCGTCGTCGAGACGCGATCCTCGAGCAGCATCCGCTCGGCCCGACCCTTCGAGGCGAGGCAGGGATTGCTCGAGTCGGGCAGGGAGCCGAGGATCGAGAGATGGACGATCCGCTCGAGGCGTGTCCGTGAGGCCGCGAGCGCCAGCGCATGACAGGTCTTCTCGTGGGCGTCGACATAGCGGGTGTCGCGCGTCTCCTTGATGATGCCGACGAGATGGACGGCGAAGCGGGCGTCGGCGATCGCGGCCTCCATGTCGTGGGGGCTCGTGTAGTCGACGACCCGGATCGTCGGGGCGGGGGCGAGGGCGAGGGCGGTGATCGAGTCCGCGGCGCGGGTGGAGCGGACGAGGGCGCGCACGCCGGTATGGCCGGCGGCGGCGAGATCGCGGAGCAGCGCTCGTCCGAGCTGGCCGTTCGCGCCGGTGACGACGATGGGGTCGAGTTGGGGGGGCATGGGCGGACGATAACGCGGGCGGGCGGGGGGACCCGCCTGGGCTGGGATAGGATCGGGCGGCCGGAGCTGCGGACGAGGAAGCCGGGAGAAGCCAGGAGATGACGATCGACGAGACGACGCGCGACGGGCGGGTCGAGGAGACCGTTTGCCGTGTCGCGATCCAGGCGCTCCTCGGCGCTTATGCCGACGACATCAACCGACGCAGCTTCGGCGGGCTCTCGGCGCTCTTTCTTCCCGATGCGCGAATCGAGCTGACGACCCTGAAGCAGCAGCCGCTGGTCTTGACGGGTCCCGAGGCCCTCGGCCGCTTCATCGCCGAGTTCGTCGAGCGCCTCGACTTCTTCCAGTTCGTCCTGCTGAACTCGCGTCTCGAGCTCCGGCTCGACGCGGACGCGGCGCTCGGCCGCCACTTCATCTGCGAGTACCGCTGGGAGAAGGCGGGGAAGCCCTTCACCCGGGTCTTCGGCGTATACCGCGACCGCTACCGCCGGATCGACGGCCGTTGGTGGTTCGCGGAGCGGGTCTTCGATCCGCTCCTCTCGGCGGGCAGCGACGACCACGTCGTCGGTTTCCCGACGCGCTTCGAGCCGTTCCTCTCGAGCGACGGCTAGCGTCCGATTCGGCGCGCGAGCTTGGCGCGAACGGCTCGTCGCTTCGCGCGCGAGCGGTGGGCAGGTTCGTTCGATGGAGGGCCTCGAGCATGGCGACGGGAGGAGGGCGCGGGGTTCATCACGTCGTGTGGTGCGTATGGCCGGAGAGCTGGCCCGCGGTCCGGGCGTTCTGGGAGAAGGTGATCGGAGTCCCCCTCGACGAGCTCGATCTCGCGGATCTCGGGCTCAAGGTCCTGGTCTCGTGGCACGGCGGTGTCGAGGTGATGACCCCGGCCTACCAGACGGGGACCATGTCGGACGCGGCACGGAGGTTTCTCGTCGAGCGGGGCGAGGGCGTCTACGCCGTCGTCTACGACGTTCGAAACATCGAAGAGGTCGTCTCGTCGTTCACCGCCCACGGCGGTCGCCTGCTCTTCCGCAAGCCGATCAGCGCGGACGAGGTCGACGAGCGAAAGCTGTCGGACGGGGAGCGCTTCTCGATCCTCCACGCCGGCTTCGACGATCATCTCGGAATGCGGATCGTGCTCCAGGAGGTCGTGCCCGAGCCGTGCGAATGAAGGCGGGCTGGCCTCGATCTCGACGCGTCAGCGTCGCCGCAGGCGCACGAATGCCGCCCCCGCGACGAGCAGCCCGAGCCAGCCCGAGAGCGCGGCGAGCGCGCTCGAGAGACCGCCGCTCGCGGCGAGAGCGCCCGTGATCCAGGGGACGACGAAGCCGCCGAGCGAGCCGAGCCCGCCGGCGAGGCCGACCGCGAGGCCCGCGGTCTTCGGGAGCGCCTGACCTGCGAGGCCGATCATCACGGGGAACACGCCGCCCAGGAAGAAGCCGGTTCCGGCCATCGCGAGCTCGGGAGGCGAGATCCAGCCGCTTCCGAACCCGAACACGATCGCTGCGGCGAGGGCGGCCAGCGCCGCGGTCGTGCCGGCGCCCGGCGCGCGCGGGGCGAGGCCGACGCCGAGGCGGCCGACGAGGAGCCCCGTCCAGAAGGCGCTGATCGTGCCTGCGGCGCGGGAGGCGTCGAGGCCGAGATCGGTGCGGGCATGGTCGGCGACGAAGAGGGTCAGCGCGGACTCGACGCCGACGTAGGCGAAGGTCGCGAGACAGAGGGCGGCGAAGGCGAGTCGATCCTCGACGGGCTCGCCGGCGACACCGACCGGCGACGCCTCGGCGGTCCCTGCCGCGGCGGTCGACGTGAGAACGGGGGACGGCTCGCGGGTCGAGCGTGCCGTGTCGATGCCGGCGGTCGCCTCGCGCGAAGGGGCCGCTGGCATGGGGACGAACGACGCGGCGCCGATCAGCAGCAGGTGGGCGGCGCCCGCGATCCGGAAGGTGTCGTACCAGGCGAGCTCGATGCTCTCGCGCAGGACCTCGAAGAAGAGCGGCGCGAGCGAGGCGGCGAGCGTCGCTCCACAGTGGATGAAGACGAGGCGGCGCGGGGCCTGGGCGCCGTGGGTCTCGACGACGAGCGCGTTCAGGATCGTCTCGTAGAAGCCCGCGCCAAACCCGATCAGGATCGTCGAGAACATCAGCCCGCGAAAGCCGGTCCAGGGCCCGAGCACGGCGCAGGCGACGAGGACGCAGCCGCACGCCGCCACGTAGAGCGGCCGCCGCGGCAGGCGGTCGACGAGCGGTCCGGCCAGTACGATGCCGACCCCGAGGCCGAGGGAGAGGCACGCCCCGAGGAGCCCGAGATCGGCGTAGCTGAGATCGAGGGCGGCCCGCAGCTCGCTCCCGGTCGAGCCGTACAGGACGAGCAGCGCGCCGAAGGCGAGGAACGAAGCGACGGTGAATCCGGTCAACGAGGTCCCGCCCCGGGCATCCGCTTCCGTTACATCAGGTTCAATTCGAGGCGCGCCGCGTCGGACAGCATGTCGATCGTCCACGGCGGATCCCAGACCAGATCGAGCGCGACGTCCTTCACGCCGAGTACGCCGCGCGCCTTCTCCTCGACCTCGGGCGGCAGCGTCTCGGCGACCGGGCACATCGGCGAGGTCAGCGTCATCGTGATGTGGACCTCGCCGTCGTCGGTCACGTCGACGCCGTAGACGAGGCCGAGCTCGTAGATGTCGACCGGGATCTCGGGGTCGTAGACCGTCTTGAGGACGGCGATGACGCGATCGCGGATCTGCATCGCCGGCGAGAGCCCCTTGCCGGACCACACGTCGTCGGTCGGGAGGGCGGTCGAGCCCGGCGCGCCGTTTCCGCGGCTCGCATCCGCGCCCTGTCCGTCGTTCGTCAGATCGAGGACTTCCGCCTTCTGGTCCATCTCGTGCTCGCTGCTCATGAGGTCCTCCTCTTCCCGACGCCGTCTCTCACGCCGACTCCGAAGCCATTCCCACATCGAATGTCCGCCTCGTTCCCATCCGGCGCGCGCGTTCGCCGCGCGCGACTCATTCGGTCTTCGCCGTCTCGCCCCGGGCCTCGAGCGCCGCCTTCAGTGCATGCCAGGCCAAAGTCGCGCACTTCACCCGCACCGGGTACTCGCGCACGCCCGAGAACACGGCGAGCTTGCCGAGCCCCTCGGCCGAAGGCGTCTCGCCGGGCGGGGCGGTCAGCAGCGCGTGGAAGCGCTCGAAATCCGCATTCACCTCGTCGATCGTCTTGCCCTTCACGTGCTCGGTCATGAGCGACGCCGACGCCTTCGAGATCGCGCAGCCCGAGCCCTGGAACGCGACCTCCGAGAGTCGTCCGTCTTCGTCGACGCGGGCGTAGAGGGTCAGCGCGTCGCCGCAGAGCGGGTTGTGGCCGTCCGCTTCGTGGGTCGCATGCTCGAGCTTCGCGAAGTTCCGCGGGCGCTTGTTGTGCTCGAGGATCGTGGCCTGGTAGAGCTCTCGGAGGTCGTCCATCGGGTCTCTCGGTTCCTGTGTCGCGGCGCGTTCGGATCTCAGGCGAACAGCGCGCGCGTCTTGTCGAGGGCGGCGACGAGTCGATCGATCTCGTCGGTCGTGTTGTAGAAGGCGAGCGGGGCGCGGGCCGTCGCAGGCAGGCCGAGGCGTTCCATCAGCGGCTGTGCACAGTGGTGGCCGGCGCGGATGGCGATGCCCTCGCCGTCGAGGACGGTCCCGATGTCGTGGGGATGAACGCCCTCGAGCACGAAGGAGAGGACGGCGGCCTTCTCCCGGGCGGTGCCGACGAGGCGGAGCCCGGGGACCTTCGCGAGCTGATCGGTCGCGTAGGCGAGCAGCGACTGTTCGTAGACCTGGATCCGCTCCATGCCGATGCCTTCGAGATAGTCGATGGCGGCGCCGAGGCCGATCACGGAGGCGATGTCGGGGGTACCAGCCTCGAAGCGCTGGGGCGCCGGGGCGTAGGTCGTCCCCTTGAACGAGACGCGTTCGATCATGTCGCCGCCACCGAGGAAGGGCGGCATCGCCTCGAGCAGCGCGAGGCGACCGTAGAGGACGCCGGCGCCGCTCGGGCCGAAGAGCTTGTGGCCCGAGAAGGCGTAGAAATCGCAGCCGAGAGCCGAGACGTCGACTTTGGCATGCGGGACGCCCTGGGCGCCGTCGACGAGGGTCGTGATGCCCCGGGCCCGGGCCATCGCCGTGATCTCGCGGACGGGATTGAGCGTGCCGAGGGCGTTCGAGACGTGGGCGAACGCGAGCAGTCGGGTGCGCGGGCCGAGCAGACCTTCGAGGCTCGAGACGTCGAGGGTCCCGTCGTCGTGGATCTCGGCCACGCGCAGGCGCGCGCCGCGGCGCTCGGCGAGCATCTGCCAGGGGACGATGTTCGCGTGGTGCTCCATCGCGGTCAGCACGATCTCGTCGCCCTTGCCGATCTCGGCTTCGCCGAAGCTTCGGGCGACGAGGTTGATCGCCTCGGTGGCGTTGCGGACGAAGACGATCTCGCGCGGATCCGGGGCGCCGATGAAGCGGGCGACCCGCGTGCGCACCTCTTCGTAACGCCGCGTGGCGTCGGCCGAGAGCTGGTAGACGCCGCGGTGGATGTTCGCGTAGTGGCGGGAGTAGAAGTCGGAGATCGCGTCGATCACGACCTGCGGCTTCTGGGCGCTGGCGGCGCTGTCGAGGTAGCAGAGCGGCTTGCCGCGCATGCGCGTCCCGAGGATGGGAAAATCCTTGCGGATCGAGGCGACGTCGAAGCTCATCGTCGACCTCCCTTTTCCGGCGCCGGCGCAGCGCCGCCGGCCCCCGACCTGTCGGCCGACACCGACTCGAGGCCGGCGAGCGCGCGCTCGACGCGCGCGCCGATCTCGCCACGCAGCTCCGGGTCGCGGATCGCGTCGACGATCGTCTGGGCGAAGGCGCGCGTCAGCAGCACGCGGGCCTCCGACTCGCCGATCCCCCGCGCGCGCAGGAAGAAGAGCGCGTCGGCGTCGAGCTGACCGATCGTCGAGCCATGGCTCGCGCGGACGTCGTCGGCGTAGATCTCGAGCTGGGGGCGGGTATCGATGGCGGCCTCGTCGGAGAGCAGGAGATTGGGATTCGACTGGCGCGCGTCGGTCTTCTGGGCGCCGGGTCGGACGATCACGCGCCCGCGGAAGACGCCCTTCGAGCGATCGGCGAGGACGCCGCGATATTCCTGGGCGCTCGTGCAATGGGCCGCGGCGTGGTCGACGGTCGTGAAATGATCGACGTGGGCCGCGTCCTGGCCGAGGAAGAAGCCGTTCATCACCGTCTCCGCCCCCGCCGCCAGCAGGCGCACGTCGAGCTCGCTGCGAAGCAGCCCGCTCCCGAGCGTGACGACGTGGCTCGCGAAGTGTGCCCCGCGCTCGACCTCGGCATGGACGCTCGTGAAGTGGACGCGCGGCGCGGGCTCGGCCTGGACCTGGACGAGCTCGATGCGGGCGCCGGAGGCGAGCAGCAGCTCGGCTACGTGATTCGTGAAGCCTGGGGCCGCGCGACGCGCAGCCCCCGCAGAGTCGAAATCCTCGAAGATCGTCGCCTCGCTGCCCTCGCCGGCGACGACGAGGAGCCGCGGGAACGCCGCGCTCGGCCGATCGTAGACGTCGGGGCTCGAGTGGAAGCGGATCCGGATCGGCTCGGCGAGACACACGCCCGCGTCGAGCTCGACGACGACGCCGTCCTCGAGGCAGGCGGTCTGGAGCGCCACGAGCGCGCTCTTCTTCGGGTCGGCGAGACGACCGAGGCGGCCGGCGAGGCGATCGGGTTCGGTGCGCAGGACTTCGGCGAGGCTGCGGACGCGCACGCCGGCGGGCAGCGAGGCGGCGAGCTTCGCGTCGATCGTCGCGACGCCGGTCGGCGCGATCCGCGCGAACTCGAGGGCCGCGAGCGGAGCCAGGTTCGTGCTCTTCCACGCCTCGAGGCGTCGCGTCGGGAGCCCGGCCTCGAGGAAGGCGGCGAGGGCCTCGTCGCGCTTCGCGACGAGCCAGCCGGGGCCGTCCTTCGCGAAGCGCTCGCGCAGGCGGACGAGCGAGTCGATGGCGGTGCTCAAGACGCGCCTCCCGCTTCGTCTTCGATCCAGCCGTAGCCCTTCTCTTCGAGCTCGAGGGCGAGCTCCTTGCCGCCGGAGCGGGCGATGCGGCCCTTCGAGAGGACGTGGACGCGGTCCGGGACGATGTAGTCGAGCAGGCGCTGGTAGTGGGTGATCACGAGCATGGCGCGGTCGGGCGAGCGCATCTGGTTGACGCCGTTCGAGACGATGCGCAGCGCGTCGATGTCGAGGCCCGAGTCCGTCTCGTCGAGGATGCAGAAGCTCGGGTCGAGCAGCAGCATCTGCAGGATCTCGTTGCGCTTCTTCTCGCCGCCCGAGAACCCCTCGTTGATCGCCCGCGCCATCATCTCCTCGGGCATCTCGACGAGCTTCATCTTCTCGCGCAGCAGCGTCAGGAAGTCGATCGCGTCGAGTCGCGGCTGTCCCCGATGGCTGCGGATCGCGTTCACCGCCGTCCTCAGGAAGTAGTTGTTCGCGACGCCCGGGATCTCGACCGGATACTGGAACGCGAGGAAGATGCCCTCCCGCGCGCGCGTCTCCGCGTCCATCTCGAGCAGGTTCTTCCCGCGGAACAGGACCTCGCCCCCGGTCACCTCGTAGCCCGGCCGCCCGACCAGCACGTTCGAGAGCGTGCTCTTGCCCGAGCCGTTCGGCCCCATGATGGCGTGGACCTCGCCCGGGAAGAGCTCGAGCGTGAGGCCGCGCAGGATCGGCGTCTCGCCGGCGTTGGCATGCAGGTTCCGGATCTGGATCAGGGGCGTCTTCGACATTTCGGGTCTTTCTTCGCGTCTGTCTCGCGGGCCGCGGCGGGCCGGTCTTCGGGTCAGCCGACCGAGCCTTCGAGGCTCACGGACAGCAGGTTCTGGGCCTCGACCGCGAACTCCATCGGGAGCTCGCGCAGGACTTCCTTGCAGAAGCCGTTCACGATCATCGAGATCGCGTCTTCCTCGCTGATGCCGCGCTGGCGGCAGAAGAAGAGCTGGTCGTCGCTGATCTTGGAGGTCGTCGCCTCGTGCTCGACGGTCGCGCTCGGATTGGCGACGTCGAGGTAGGGGAACGTGTGGGCGCCGCACTTGTCGCCCATCAGGAGCGAGTCGCACTGGCTGTAGTTGCGCGCGCCCGTCGCCTTCGGCCCGATCTTGACGAGTCCGCGGTAGCTCTGATTGCCGCGACCGGCGCTGATGCCCTTCGAGATGATCGTGCTCTTCGTGTTCTTCCCGATGTGGATCATCTTCGTGCCGGTGTCGGCCTGCTGATGGTGGTTCGTCATGGCGACCGAGTAGAACGCGCCGACGGACTCGTCGCCGATCAGGAGGCAGGACGGATATTTCCAGGTGATCGCCGAGCCCGTCTCGACCTGGGTCCAGGAGATCTTCGAGCGGAAGCCGCGGCAGGCGCCGCGCTTGGTCACGAAGTTGTAGATGCCGCCGACGCCCTCGGCATTGCCCGGATACCAGTTCTGCACGGTCGAGTACTTGATCTCGGCGCGGTCGAGGGCGACGAGCTCGACGACGGCGGCGTGGAGCTGGTTTTCGTCGCGCTGGGGGGCGGTGCAGCCCTCGAGATAGCTGACGTAGGCGCCCTCGTCGGCGATCAGCAGCGTCCGCTCGAACTGGCCCGTCCCCGCCGCGTTGATGCGGAAATAGGTCGAGAGCTCCATCGGACAGCGCACCCCTTTCGGGATGTAGGCGAAGGAGCCGTCGCTGAAGACCGCGGCGTTCAGGCACGCGAAGAAGTTGTCCGAGTACGGGACGACGCTGCCGAGATACTTGCGGACGAGCTCGGGATGCTCGGCGACGGCCTCCGAGAAGGAGCAGAAGTGGATGCCCTTCTTCTCGAGCTCGGCCTTGAAGGTCGTGGCGACGGAGACGCTGTCGAAGACGGCGTCGACGGCGATGCCGTGGAGCCGCTTCTGCTCGAGCAGCGAGATCCCGAGCTTGCCGTAGGTCTCGCGCAGCTGCGGATCGATCTCGTCGAGGCTCTCGAGCTTCTTCTTCTGCTTCGGGGCCGAGTAGTAGACGATCCCGTCGTAGTCGATCTTCGGGTAGTGGACGTTGGCCCATTCCGGTCCGGCAGGATTCTCCGCGAGCATCTCGCGGAAGCGGCGATAGGCCTTGAGGCGATACTCGAGCAGCCACTCGGGCTCGTTCTTCTTCTTCGAGATCAGGCGGACGACGTCTTCCGTCAGGCCCGGCGCGATCCGGTCCTCCTCGATGTCGGTCACGAAGCCGTACTTGTAGTCCTGGCTCGCGAGGCGCTCGAGCTCGGCGTTCGCCTTCGGCTTCTCGGGCGCCGCGTTCGTCGGGGGCATGGGGGTCGTCATCTCGGGGCTCGACATCGGGCTACTCCCTCGCTTCGCGCGGCGCGGCGGCGCGTTCGATCTGGAGCGCGGGACTCACGCTCGGTTGGAAGCCGTTCGCCCTCCGCTTCACGAGGTCGGCGAGCGTCACGTCGGCCAGCGCCTTCTCGACGACGCGGCTGATCAGCTGCCAGGGCTCGCGGACGGTGCAGAGCGACTCGTGGGAGCAGAGGGCCGGCCCGATCGCACAATCCGTCAGCGCAACCGGCCCCTCGAGCACGCGGATCATCTCGGAGACGGTCAGCTCCTCCGGGAGTCGGGCCAGGTGGTAGCCGCCCTTGGCGCCACGCTGGGACACGAGGAGGCCCTCCCGGGCGAGGGCCTTCAGGATCTTGCTCACCATCGGAATCGGGAGATCGGAGGAGTGGGCCAGCTCGCGGGCGTTCAGCGGGGTCCGTTCGGGCGCACTCGCGAGCTGCGCCATCAAGACGATGCCGTAATCGGTGGTCTTGCTGAGTCGGAACACGGGACCTCCTCGCGGATCGAGTCGGGGCTGGGAACGGGGCGCACTATATCGGACCAAAGTGGTGCTGTAAAACCAGGACCGAAATCGTCCTGATTGCGACAAGTTCCGGCCGGGATTGATGAATCGGGTCGAATCGGCGCGGGACCGCACGAGCTCGGATCGGTCGGATCGACGGCCAGCGGGGCCGGGTTGGGCGGGCCGGTCTGGCCGGTCGAGCGTCCAGCCGGGGTGGCTGGCCGTCGTTGCGCTAGCTGGAGGCCAGGCTGCCCGAGTGGGCCGCGGCTTCGGTCGAAGCCGGGAGCGAAGGCCGGGGATGGGGGCGGGGCGCGGCGTTCGGTGGCCCGAGGACCTCCGCGAGGCGGCCGGCGGGCGAGACGATCAGCAGCGCGGCGACCGGATCCGCGGGCTCGCTCGAGAGGGCGAACTGCTCTCCGTGGAGCTCGATGCATTCGCCGCTCCCGAGGCGGGTCCGACGGCGGTGGCTCCCGAGCTCCGCCTGGCCGCGCTCGATGATCAGGATCGCGCGTTGGCTCGGATCGAGGGTGATCAGGTCGAGCCGTTCACCGCGCGCATAATCGATCCGCCAGGCACCGACCCCGCGATCGTATTGCGTCCCCTCGCCTGCGCCGCCGGCATCCGACCGCCCGGGCTCGATCGGCGGCTCCCCGACGTCCCGATAGCGATCCCGGACGAGCTCCTCGGGTCGACGGCCGAGGCCCCGCGCGATCTTCAACAGCACCGAGACCGTCGGCACCATCTGCTGGGACTCGATCTTGTGGATCGTGCTCGCCGCGACGCCACAGCGGGTCGCGAGCTGCTGCAACGTCAATCCATCCTGGGCGCGGCACGCCTTGAGCTGTTGCGACATGTCCGTCAATGCGAGCCGAACGTCGTACAAGGCGCCAGATTCCCATGGGCAGCCCCGAGCCGCGGGGCAGGCGGATCGAATCGACACTCGGTCAGGATCCGCCTGCGGCTAGCATAGGGAGAATCAAGTAGGCGAGTCGGTGTTCCATTGGACTATTCGGGGTCTGCAGTCTGAAGCGCCCGCGGTGATCGAAGGACCGTGCTCGATCGGGAACAGTCCCCCGGACCGCCCGGCAGGCCGCGCCATCCTCGCCGAGGTTCGTGGTCTAGAGTCCCGGCCCAAGGAGGATCAAGCCCATGTCGACGAATTTGTACGCGCTTTGTGTGCCCAGCTACCTGCAGACCCTGGGAGCCGTCGCCGGCTTCCTCGAGAAGGGGAGGCTCCACTGCCAATCCGCCGGCATCGACCCCAAGGACCTCGTCGAGCTCCGGCTCGCGCCGGACATGCTGCCCTTCCGGTTCCAGATCGTCTCGGTCCTCCACCACTCGCTGGGCACGATCCAGGCCCTCGAGTCCGGCCGCTTCAGCCCGCCGAAGGATGGCGGTCTCGACTATGCGGGGCTGCAGAAGCAGGTCGTCGAGGCGCAGGAGACGCTCAAGGGTCTCTCGGCGGCCGACATCGACCGCCATGCGGGACGCGACATCCTCTTCCAGCTGGGCGACATGAAGCTGCCCTTCGTGGCCGAAGACTTCGTGCTCTCGTTTTCGCTGCCGAACTTCTATTTCCACGCCGCGACGGCCTACGACATCCTGCGCATGAAGGGTGCGCCCCTCGGCAAGGGCGATTTCCTCGGCGCGATGCGGATGAAGCGCTGAGCGCGAGACGCGTGCCGGCTTCGCGGCGGGCTCGCGTCAGTCGTCTTGCGATGCGAAGCGGGCCAGCGGCGTGAAGAGCGGCAGTCCGTCGCGGGGCCAGTCGACGGGCGGCGTCTGGAGGCGGCCCGGCGAGGTGATGCGCGACGCTCCGTGTCGCGCGAGCTCGGCTGCGATTTCGCGGCGCTTCTCGGGCGGAAAGCCCGCGAGGGCGACGTTCGAGAGCGGGGCCCCGAGCGCATCGAGGGCCACGCGGAGCGCTTCGGCGGACGCGACCGGGAGCAGGCGGAGGAAGCGGTGCAGCGGCGCTGGACGCAGCTCCGCGTCGTCCTCGAGCACGACGAGCGAGTCGCGTCCCTCGAAGAGCTGCGCCCGCCCCGAGGCGGCGCGCATGCGGGCCTCGGCGCGCTCGGCGGCGTGGAGCGCGCGGGTCGCGACCGGCAGCTCGCCGCGGGGCATCGTCGTGGCGAGCGCGTCGAGGGCGCGAGCGATGGCGCTCGCGACGTCGCGCCGGGCTTCCGCGCCGAGCCCGACGAGCAGCACGGCGATCGGCGACAAACACCCCGTCTGGTCCCAGCGCGCGACGTCGAGGGCGATCGCGCCGGCGATCCGCTCGAGCTCGCCGGTCGCCTGCGGGCCGACGATCGCGATCGAGACGCGATGACCATAGGCGACGAAGCGCTGATCGGCGCGGAGCCGCGCGGCGATCGCGCGCATCGTCTCGTCGCCGCCGGTCGCCACGACACACGGCGCCGAGAGCAGGCTCGCGAGCGCATCGCCGTCTTCCGTCGGCAGCTCGATCGGCTCGAAGGCCCGGGCGAAATCCGTGTCGCGGGCGGCGAGCGAGCGCGCGAGGAGGCGGCCCGTCACTGGATCCTTCGAGGACTCGCGCAGGAGCACGGGCGAGCCGAGCACGAGCGGCAGCAGCGACGTGAGCAGCGTCGGCATCGGGATCGTTCCGCCCGCGAGGACCGCCGTGTAGGAGAAGGGCGCGAGCATCCGGGCCGGTAGACCGCCGTCCGGTCCGGGAAGGCCGCAGGCGAGCTCGCGCTCCGCGGCGGCGACGAGCTGCGCGGGATCCCAGGCGCGCAGGGCGCTCTCGAGGCCCTCGGCGACGGTGCCGCGACTGAAGGGGCTCGTCGCCGAGAAGGACTCGACGAGCTCCCGTCGCCAGGGCGAGTCGGCGCGGGTCCAGTCCTCGAGGACGCGCGCGACCGCGCCGATCCGATTCGCGAGCGAGCGCGCGCGCAGCGCGACGCCCGCCCGTTCGAGGCGTCCCTGGGCCGCGCGCACGCGCTCCGCCGCTTCGTCGGGCCACTGGATCTCGAGCTTGCTCATGAGGCGGGCTCCCGACCGGATCGCGTATGCACGCTCCGTCGCCCCGTCCGATCCGAAGGGTCGAGCATCGCGTCGATCGCGATCGAGCAGCCGCGCTGCTCGGCGCCCTCGGCGCGTCCGAGCACGTCGAAGCCCGACGCTTCCCCGCTTCCGCTCGCCGCGGGCAGGAGGCGTCCGAGATCGGCGGTCTGGATCGCCGCGACGCTCCCCGTATTCGCGAGATCGTGGATCACGACGACGCCGACCTCGCCGATCGGAACGTCGTCGCCGGAATCCGGATCGACACATCGCACCCGCGTCCACGGCGGCACGAGCTTGCGCCGCGGCCCCGTCGGATCGACGAGCGTCGAGTCGTAGAACTGGCTGCCGAGCTCCGTCATGCCGTATTGATTGAGTACGGCGTGCTCCGGGATCCCGAAGCGCGCGGCGAGCGATGCGCGCAGGACTTCGCGCGGCACCTCGCGGCTCCTGCCCTTGAAGCCTCCGGTCTCGAGGACGCGCGACCCCGCCGGCAAGCGCCAGCCTCCGGTGTGCGCGGGGGATGCGCCCGCAGCGGGCGCATCGTCCGTCGCGTCGAGGAAGTGGACGAAGGCGAACGAGGTGCCCGCCAGCACGATCGGCCGGGCCTCCCGGCGTGCGGCGTCGATGGCCAGGGCGAGCGAGCCGAGCGCGAGGCCCTCGGGCCCGAGGTCGTAGCCGGATCGTTCGCTGCCCTCCGCGGCGGCGAGGGTCGCGAACATGTGGGTCAGCGAGGAGTCCGGCGCATCCTGGGGCGACAGCGCGAGGAAGCGCATCGTCGGACGCCGACCTGCGAGATCCGTCAGGAAGCAGCGACGCAGGCTCGCGAGCAGCGAGGCCTCGTAGAGCGCGAGCGTGTCGAGATGGAGCACCCCGCGCCGCTCGGTCGAGGTCCCGCTCGTCCGGAAGCTCTGCACCGTCCGCTCCGCCGGGAAGCAGCGCAGATCGAACTCCTTGAACGCCCCCGTCGGCACCGGCGGGATCGCGTTCGCACGCTGCACCTTCTCCGGCGTCCGATCGAGCACGTCGCAATAACGTCGATAGGGCTCGCAGGCGCCGTACTGGAAGCGGAAGAGCGCGAGCGCCGCGGCCTCGAAGCGGGCCTCGTCGCGGCGCCAGTCGGGCTCGGCCATCCAGGCGAGGAGCGCGGACTCGATCGCCTCGCGGCCCGCGGTCGACGACGGCGGGAGCGGCTGCATCGGTTGATCGCGTTGCAAGGGATTCACGCCCGGCGTCCGTCGTCGGCGACGGCGCGCGTGAGCCACGCGGCGATCGCGTCGCAGGCGTCGAGCAAGGCCGTCTCCTCGATCGTGAGCGGCGGCGTCAGCGAGAGGACTCGGCCCTCGGGTCCGGAGGGCAGCAGGACATAGCCCTGCTCGAGCATCGCCTGCGCCGCGCGATGGGCGAGCTCGGGCCGGGCGCACTCGATCCCGAGCATGAGCCCGAGCCCGCGGACCTCGACGACCGAAGCCGCGCCCGCGAGCGCCCGGCGGAGCCGTTCGAGCGCCCGGGCGCCGACGGTCTTCGCGCGGGCGGGCAGCTGCCAGCGTGCGCTCACGTCGAGGGACGCGAGGGCGGCGGCGCAGCTCGCGGGATGGCCGAGGAAGGTCTGCGTATGCAGCGCTTCGCCGGTCGAGCGTGGCCAGGCGTCGAAGCAGCCGGCGAGGCCCAGGCAGGCCGAGAGCGGCATGCCCGAGGCGAGGCCCTTGCCGATGCAGAGGAGATCGGGAACCACGCCCTCGTGGTCGCACGCGAAGCGGGCGCCGGTGCGACCCAGGCCGGTGTAGATCTCGTCGACGACGAGCAGCCAGCCGCGCTCGTCGCATAGCGCGCGCAGCCCGCGGAGGAATCCGGCCGGCGGGACCCGCTCGCCGCCGCGTCCCTGCAGCGGCTCGACCAGCACCGCCCCGATCGCCTCGCCCGGAAGCGAGGCCACGCGGCGCACGTCGTCGAGATCGCCGTAGCGGGCGAAGCGCGTCGCGCCCGGCAGTCGCGCCGCGAAGGGCGCCTTGAAGTCCCGTCGCCAGGTGCAGTCGAGGGCGCCGAAGGACAGGCCATGATAGGCGCCCTCGAAGGCCAGGATGCCGGCCCGGCCGGTCGCCAGCATCGCGGTCTTGAGCGCCGTCTCGACCGCGTCCGAGCCCGAAGAAGAGAGCACGCCGCGCACCGCAGGCGCCGGGCCTCCGCCGCGGGGATAGATCGCGGCGAGCTGCTCGAGCAGCTCGACCTTGACCCGCGCCGGATGGACGTCGCCCATGCCGTGCAGCAGCGTCTCGGCCTGGTGGGCGACGGCGTGGACGACTTCGGGATGGGCGTGGCCGACGTTCGCGACGCCGAAGGCGGCCGTCAGGTCGACGTAGCGATTGCCGTCGACGTCCCAGAGATTCGCGTGGCGGGCGCGCTCCCAGAAGATGGGCGGCGGGTCGAGGGCGGTGACGTTGCGGCTCTCGACCCGGGCGAGGCGTTCGGCGAGGCGGCGCGATTCCGGACCGGGAACCGGGCCGACCACGGCCGGCGGGAGGGTCGGCGGGAGGAGCGGCGTCGGCGCCGGCGGGCTTTCGGGGGCGGAGGGCGGCATGGGGGCGCAGTGTAAGGCCGGGTGCCGGGGCTGCCGAGGGGCGTGGCCTGCCGACTCGCGGCGCTCAGGCCCGGCGCGCTTCGAGCCGCTCGCGCAGCGGGATGCGCCAGGCGTCGGCCAGCGCCGTGAGCCCCGCGGCGCGCTCGAGCTCGGCCTCGTTCGGGACGCGCGCGATGAAGAGCGAGACCAGGTTCGCGACGTCGATGCTGCTCGGGTCGTGCGCGATCCGAACGACCGGATCGCCGGCGCCGAGCTCGCCCGCCTCGACGACGCGCAGGTAGTAGCCGACGCGATGGCTCTCGAGAAAGCGCTTCGGAAAGGCCGGGTCTTCGAAGCGCTTTGCCAGCTTGTGGCAGGGCTGTCGCGGCTGGCTGACCTCGAAGCACGCCGATCCGATGCGGAAGCGATCGCCGATGAAGACCTGGGCCTCGGGCAGGCCCGAGAGCGTCAGATTCTCGCCGAAGCAGCCGGGGCCGAGCTCGGGGCGGCCGAGCTGGCTGCGCCAGTAGGCGGTGTTGAGCGAGTCGTAGGCGTAGACGGCCTTGTCGAGGCCTCCGTGGACCGAGAGATCGGCCTGGCCGTCGCCCTCGAGCCCGAGCGGGCCGACGGCGACGCGGCCGCGGACCGGGGATTTGTAGATGCCGGTCGTGAGCGGCTTGCCCTGCCAGGTGACATCGCGGGGCTGGCCCACGGAGACGGCGATCAGCTGGGGCTCGTTGCGGTCGGAAGAAGTCATGGGGCTCCTGGGGCTCCGCGCCGCCGGACGACCGGAGTCGCGCGGCGTCGCTCTCGCTCTCGCCGCCGCGCAGCATACGCGACGAGCCCTATCTTTTGCGAAGTGCGCAGCGCGGGGCGGGCTGCGAGGCAGATCGGTTGCCCGCCGCGTGGACATGAACCACGACGGGAGCCGGCGAGAAGAAGGAGTGCGCGATGCGAGAGGGTGGTGAGCTCGTGTTCGTGGCGGTGGGTGCGAATCTCGGCGATCGGGAGGCGAGCTTCGCGGCGGTGGTGGAGGCGCTCGAGACGGAGCCGGATCTCCTGCTGCTGGCGGCTTCGACCGTCTACGAGACGGATCCGATCGGGCCGGGAGAGCAGGCGCCCTATCTCAACGCCGTTCTCGGCCTGCGCAGCTGGCTCGCGCCGCTCGAGCTGTTGCGCCGGTTGCAGCGCATCGAGGCGACGCTCGGCCGCGATCGCACGGCTTCCGCGATCCGCTGGGGCGCGCGGACGATCGACCTCGATCTGCTCTTCTACGGCGATCGCGTGATCGAGCTGCCGGAGCTCGTGGTGCCCCATCCGAGGGTGCACGAGCGCGCCTTCGTCCTGATGCCGCTCGCCGAGCTCGCGCCGGATCTCGTGCATCCACGCCTCGGCACGACGATCGACGCGATCGCGCGCACGCTCTTCGATCCGCAGTCCGTTCGTCCGTGGCGACGGCCCGAGGGCTGGCCCGGGGCCGCGTCGGAGCGCGGACTCCGAGGCTGACGGGCGCCGTCGATCCGGGGCTCTATGATCGGGCGATGGCCATCGCAGCCGTCAGCATCTCGCCGGTCGGAGTCGGGGTCTCGGTCTCGAAGTACGTGGCGGCCGCGATCGCCGTGCTCGAGCGGCAGGACCGGGTTCGCTGGCAGCTCGACTCCATGTTCACGACGCTCGAGGGCGAGGCGGCGGATCTCTTCCCGTTGATCGCGGCGATGCAGGAGGCGGTCTTTGCCGCCGGGGCCGTCCGGGTCGGGACCGTCATCAAGATGGACGAGCGCAGGGACCGGCCGGACGTTCGCATGGAGGACAAGGTCCGGGCGGTTCGCGAGCAGCTCCGGTTCGGTCCAGAATAAAAGAGTCATGCAGTCCGGAAATTGCCCGACGAGACGGCCTGTAGTACTCAGGAAATCCCGCCCGGTATCCATCCGTCGAGCACCCTGACCGAGTCCCGGATGCCGATCGGATCGAGGATCCCCCCATGGCCCTGTTCGCCGTCGACGCACTCGCTGAAAAACCCTTCCGAGACGAGGTCCTGGACCTGATCCGCCGGGATGCCGTCGAATCCTGGAGTGCGGAGGATCTCCTGACTTGGGCAGTCGGAAAATTTCATCCCCGACTGACGATCTCCGCTTCGTTCGGTGCGCCGGAGGGCATGGTCCTGATCGATATGCTCCACCGCATCGATCCGACCACCCGCGTCTTCGTCCTCGATACGGGCCGTCTGCATGCCGCGACCTACGACTTGATCGACCGCGTTCGCGACCGCTACGACAAACAGGTCGAGGTCGTGTTTCCGGATGCATCCGAGGTCGAGTCGTTCGTCCGCGCGAAGGGCGTCAACGCCTTCTACGAGTCGATCGAGAACCGCAAGCAATGCTGCCAGATCCGCAAGGTCCTCCCGATGCGGCGCTACCTCGCCGGGGTCGACGCCTACGTCACCGGGCTGCGCCGGGACCAGAACGCCAACCGCGCCGAGACGCGCAAGCTCGCGATCGATCCGGCCGCGGGTGGGATCATCAAGCTCGCGCCGCTCGCGGACTGGACCCACGAGCGCGTCCTCGAGTACGTCGGTCAGCATCAGGTCCCCGTGAACCGACTGCATCGCGAAGGCTACCCGTCGGTCGGCTGCGAGCCCTGCACCCGCGCCATCGGCCCCGGCGACGATCCGCGGGCCGGGCGCTGGTGGTGGGAGAACGACGAGGTCAAGGAGTGCGGGCTCCACGTCCACGAGGAGTCCGACGGGTCGGGCATCTGATGGGACACCCGATGTGATGGTCGACCTCAAGCACGAAGCCGCCGCGGCCGATGGCCCGGAGGGGCTCTCGTGCGCGACCTCCGGCTTCGGGTCGGGGGCGCGTAGACGACGGGCTCCCGAGCGAGGAGCACGGGCGATGCGCATCCAGTCGGGACTCCTTTCGAACTTCGGGCAACGGGTCGCTTCGATCGCGGGGGCGCTCTGCGTCGTCGCGAGCCTCTCCTTGAGCTCGCCGGGCGTCCGGATCGCCCGCGCCGAAGATCGATCCGCCCCGGCCACCGCGAATGCGACGGCGCCCTCGCCCGCACCCGCTTCCGGCCCCGCTGCGAGCCCCGTCGCGCCGCCCGCCTCCCCGCCCAGCGCCGCGCCCAAGGCTTCGCCCTTCGTGAAGGCCGAGGACGTCGAGGAGGCGCGTCGCCCGGGCGTGTCGGGCATCGAGACCGCGCCCGGCGTCGTCGTCCTGAATACCCGGGGATACAACTACGGTCCGCCGCCGACGCCGCTGGCCCCTGAAGCCCTCGAGCAGGAAAAGCGCGCTCGCTGAAGCTGCGTCCGCCAGGCGGATCGCCTGGGCTAATCTGCGCCCGGGGCGACCGGGCGGCGGATTGCATCGATGAATCGCGACATGGCGAGACGGACGCGGCAGCTGACGGGCACGATCGCCGCGATCTGGGCCCTGCTCGGCATCGGCCTCTCCGTCTTCGTCCTCGTCTCGCCGCGCAGCGGCCCGCATCTGCCCGTCCGGACCTCGATCCTCGCCGGCATTCCCGTCGTCCACGCGATGAGTCAGGCGGCGGCGGATCTCGGGGTCCAGGAAGGCGATCAGCTCCTCACCGTCGACGGCGTGCCCGCCTTCGAGGCCCTCTTCCGCCCGAGCTTGAAGAGCGGCGTCGTCGCCGAGTACCGGCTGCGCAAGCCCGACGGCTCGCTGCTCTCGGTGCCGCTGTATCCGGCGGAGTCGGCGGACGAGGTCGAGAAGCCCTCCGACGTGCTGCTCCATCTCGGGCTGCTGCTCGTGAGCGCGCTCTATCTCGCGGTCGCGCTCGGCGTCTGGTGGACGCGGCACGCCTCCGCCGAATCCTGGGCGCTCCTGCTCTATTGCTCGACGATGTCGGTGCTCATCTCGAGCGCGATCCGCGTCGACGTGATCCCCTGGGCTGCGACGCGCGTGCTCGCGACGCTGCCCTTCCTCGGGGCCACGACCTTCCATCTCTTCACGACCTATCCGATCGAGCCGCGCTGGGTCGCGCGCCGGCGACGGATCCGGGTCGTACCCTACGCGATCGCGGGGCTGATCGTGGTCGGCGTATGGACCCAGCCTCTGCTCGGCATCGGCGCGACCTGGATCGCCTCCTGCGCCTTCGTCTTCGGGATCGGAACCTCGCTCGCCTCCGTCGGCATCCTCGCGGCGAGTCGGCGCCAGGCGCAGCAGGCGGGGATCGGCGACCGCTCGGACCTGATGCTCGCGGCCGGCATCGTGAGCCTGCTGCCCGCGCTGCTCGCGCTCTTCGGCGAGTGGCTCGTGCCGAGCGAGCTGCCCTGGTACATCACGCTGCTCTGGGTGGGCTTCTTTCCCGTGGCGGTGGGCTACGGGATGGTGCGCAAGCAGCTCTTCGAGTTCCGGGTCGCGGCGCGCTCGTCCGCGGCCTACGGCGCGGCGACCCTCGCGATCACCGGCCTCTTCGCCTTCATGATCACCTTCGCCGACGAGCTCGTCGCGCGCTACGGCGTCAACACGCGCAGCGTGCAGGTCGTGCTGCTCTTCCTGGCGATCCTGGCGTTCAATCCGGTGCGCGAGCGGATGCAGCGGCTGGTCGACAACTTCTTCGATCGGGATCGGTCGCGCTACCGCGAGGCGGTGCGCGAGATCTCCGAGGCGATGGTCTCGATGCTCTCGATGCGCGAGATCGGGGACCGGATCCTCGTCGCGCTGACGGACACGATGGGTGTTTCGAGGGCCATGGTGCTGCTCTTCGACGACCGCGATCGGGTCCTGCGCGCGTCGGCCTGGCGCGGCGACTGGGAGCAGTCCGAGATCGACACCGAGATCCCGTCGGACCACCCGATCTGGAAGCATCTCTGGATGCGCCGCGAAGAGCTCGCGCGCTCCGACTTCGACGACGATCCCGATCCCGACCATCGCGAGAGCTGCTGGGACATCTACGACTCGCTCGAGATCGAGCTGATCGTCCCCATCCTGTTCGGGGTCGATCTGCTCGGCGTCATCGCGGTCGGTCGCAAGCTCTCCGGCGAGCGCCTCGCGACCGAGGATCGCCAGCTGCTCCGCACGCTCGCCAACCAGAGCTCGATCGCGATCGAGAACGCCAAGGCCTTCGACGAGATCGCGAAGCTCAACGAGTCCCTCGAGGCTCGGGTCGAAGAGCGGACCCGGGAGCTGCGTGAGATCCAGATGCAGCTCATGCAGAGCGAGAAGCTGAAGAGCCTGGGTCAGCTCGTCGCCGGCGTGGCCCACGAGCTCAACAACCCGATCGGCTTCGTCCACGCGAATCTCCAGCTGCTCGACGAATTCGTCGACAAGCTCGTCCGCGCCGAGGCGGCGGGCGAGGACACGACGCGGATCCGCGACGCGATCACGAAGCTGCTCAAGCGGAGCCGGGAGGGGACGGAGCGCGTCAAGCAGATCGTGCAGGATCTGCGGACGTTTTCGCGCATGGACCAGGCGGATCTCCAGTCGGCCCAGCTGACCGACGAGATCGATCGCACCATCGCGTTGATGGAGCCGCGCTTCAAGGGCAGCATCGAGGTCGTCCGCGATTACCAGCCGATCCCCGAGGTCCGCTGCTATCCCGGCCAGCTGAACCAGGTCTTTCTCAATCTCCTGATGAACGCCTGCGACGCCCTGGAAGGGGGCGGCAAGATCCATGTGCGGACCGAGCCGATTCCGGATGGCGTTCGGATCGAGTTCGAGGACACCGGCCCCGGCATCCCCGAGTCGATCCGCTCGCGGATCTTCGATCCCTTCTTCACGACCAAGGAGGTCGGCAAGGGGACGGGCCTCGGCCTGTCGCTGTCCCACGGCATCATCGAGCGTCACGGCGGCAAGCTCCAGGTCGTGGCGCGTCCGGGGCGCGGTGCGATCTTCCAGATCGAGCTGCCCCTCGATGCCCCTCGGCAGGAGACCCTCGAAGCGCCCGAGTCCCGGCGTGCGGCCCGGCGCTCCTGAGGCCCGGCTCCGATCGAAGCTCGCAAGGAGGAAACACGATGAAGCTCGGCATCATCGCGGGTTATTCGCCCGCCACGATGAGCGTTCCGATCGATCTGATCCGCGAGGCGGAGTCGATCGGGTACGAGTCGGTCTGGACCGCCGAGGCCTACGGCTCGGATGCCGTCTCGCCTGCGGCCTGGATCCTCGCCCAGACCTCGAAGATCCGGGTCGGGACCGCGATCATGCAGATGCCCGGCCGCACGCCCGCCATGACGGCGATGACGGCCATGACGCTCTACGCGCTCTCGGGCGGTCGCTTCATCCTCGGCCTCGGGCCCTCCGGTCCGCAGGTCGTCGAGGGCTGGCACGGCGTCGCCTACGGCCGACCGCTGACCCGCACGAAGGAATACGTCTCGATCGTCCGCAAGATCGTCGAGCGCAGGTCGCCCCTCGTCCACGACGGCTTCCACTATCAGATTCCCTATCGAGGCCCCGACGCGACGGGACTCGGCAAGCCGCTGAAGAGCATCCTCCACGGCGATCCGCGCCTGCGCATCTTCACCGCCTCGATCTCCCCTGCCGGCATGCGTTGCGCCGCCGAGGTCGCGGATGGCGTGTTCCCCGTCTGGATGGATCCCGAGCGCTTCGATCTCTTCGAGTCCGCGTTGGGCGAGGGCTTCGCGAAGGCGGGCGGCGGCAAATCCCTCGCGGACTTCGAGATCGCGCCCTTCTGCACCGTCGCCCTCGGCGACGACGTCGAGAAGTGTCGCCTTCCCGTCAAGGCCCATCTCGCCCTCTACATCGGCGGCATGGGTGCGCGCGGCGCGAACTTCTACAACGACTACGCCCGGCGGATGGGATTCGAGGACGCGGCGGTGAAGATCCAGGATCTCTATCTCGACGGGAAGAAGAGCGAGGCGATCGCGGCGGTGCCCGACGCGCTCGTCGACCGGGTCGCGCTCGTCGGCCCCGCCGATCGGATCCGCGATCGGCTCGAGGTCTGGAAGGAAGCCGGTCGCAAGCGCCACGTCGGCGCCCTGCTCGCGGGCACGGGCGACATCCGCGCCCTGCGCATCCTCGCCGAGGCGGTCCTCTAGGCGATTGCCGCGTCCGGGTTCGACGGTCCCTCGCAGAACTTCCTGACCTGACGCAGGGTCGTGTCGGCGTACTCGATCACGATCCGCTGGACCTCGAGCCTCGGGACCAGTTCGCCGATCACCGCGATCGAGTTGCTCGCGACGAGCTTCATGCCGAGGCGGGTGCGTGGGCCGCTGGAGTCGCTTTCGGCGTGGAGCGTGATGGTCTGATCGAAGTGCATCGAGCCGATCGAGATCCGGCCGAGGAGCCGGTCGTGGCCTTCGATCCGATGGAACTCCTCGACCATCACGAGCGGAATGCCTGCGAGCCGGAAGCGCCAGCAGGCGCGTCGGATCGAGTCGACATGGCCCGTCGCGCGAGCGCGCCGAACCCCGTGCAGGACGCGATCGCTCCCGCGCGGCAGCCGGATCTCGCCGAGGATCCGATCGTCCCATCGCGGCCGCAGGGCGGGATCGAGGAGAGCGCGCCAGACGCATTCGCCCGTCGCATCGATCGTCGCCGTGAGCGCCACCGTGATCAACGTCTACGTCGCCCCCTGAAGCGGAGCATGCTCCCTCTGCCGCGGAGACGCAATGGATTTCTCCGTCGCAGGGACGTGTCGGGTCCGATCCGACGCTATTCGTTGTCGCTCCAGGCGCATCCTCGATTTCGACCGCGCTGTTTGGCGCCGTAGAGCGCTTCGTCGGCGCGTCGGACGACGTCTTCCCAGGACAATTGCCGAGCCGCCTCTGGGGTGGGGACCTCGGTGTAGCCCAGGGACACCGTCACGTGTGGCGCGGTCGGGGAGGCGGGATGTCGCAGCGCGCGGCCCGCGACCGCGGCCCGGACCCGCTCCGTCACGAGCGCAGCGCCGTGGCCGTCGGTCTCGGGCAGCAGGATGAGGAACTCCTCGCCGCCGTAGCGATAGACGGAGTCGACCGCGCGTACTGCCTCGCGCAGGGCGGCGGAGACGCTGCGGATGACTTCGTCGCCGGCGAGATGGCCCTGGCTGTCGTTGAAGAGCTTGAAGTGATCGATGTCGATCAGGATCAGCGCGTAGGGATTGCCGTAGCGGCAGGCCATGCCGTGGATCTCACCGAGCCGCTCCTCCATCGCCCGGCGATTGCCGAGGCCCGTCAGGCCGTCCTGTCGTGATAGGCCTTCGAGCCGCGCGTTCGCGGCTCTCAGCTCGGCGGTCCGGGCCTCGACCGTCGCTTCGAGGTCGCGGCCGCGGCTCTCGAGGGCGGCGTTCGTGGCGTTCTGGAGCTCGCCGATGTTCACGATGCCGGAGAGTCGGCTCTCGTCGTCGACGATCGGCACGCGTCGGAAGCCCCGCTCCTTCATGATGCGGACGACCTCGCCCATCGAGGCGGTCTCGGGGAGGGTATGGACCGGCGACGCCATCACGTCGGCGGCGCAGGTGTCGCGGTGGTCGACGCCCTGAAATACCTGGGAGAGGGTCGCGACGACGTCGCGCTCGGTGATCACACCGACGGGTGTCCCCTTCTCGCAGACGACGAAGGCGCTCTGCGCCGAGACGTCCATCCGGCGGACGACCTCGTGCAACGGCGTGTCGGGCTCGCCGTGGAGGACCTTCCGGTTCATGAACTGGGAGATGGGCTCTTGCAGCACGGTCTGCTCGGTTCTGCGCTCGCGGCGAGCGGAATCGGATTTGCTTCGCGCCCCGATCTATCGAGCCGGAAGAGGCCTTTCTGCACGAACTTCGGTGTGTCTCGGGAAGAGGACCCACCGCGCGTCCGGTCGAACCCCCAGGCCTGGGGCTGCGCCCGTGGTCCGCGTTCAGACGACGATGCGAACGCGCTCGCCGACGGGAGCCCGGGCGATCTCGCGGTAGGCGTCGATCGCCCGGCTGGCCGGTCCCGGCCGCGCAGGGGCGAGCGGGCCGTCGGCCTGCGTCGGCGAGGCGTCGCTCTCCCCGCTCTCGGGGGAGCGGGGCGCTTCGGGTGCCGGTTGGGGGGCGTCCGCCGCCGACTCCGCCCGGACTTCGGCGAGGCGGAGCGAGGCGCTCGAGAGCGAGAGGGCGAAATCGGCGTCGGGATCGGCGTCCTCGGCGGCGCGCCCGGGGCTCCCGCCTGCCGGTGCGTCGGCTCTCGAGTCCGCTCGGGGGCGAGCGGTGCGCGGGTCGGCGGGGTCGAGCCGCTCGCGGGGGGACGGCTCGAGGCTCGAGGCGAGGCGGCGTCCGAGCTCGGAAATCACGGCATCGATCTCCACGGCAGGCCGGGGCAGGACAGGGCGCGGCGCCTCGTTCACGCCCGGCTCGATCCCACTCATCGCCCGAAGGCGCCGTCGCTTGAGAGCCGAAGCTCGGAGCGTGCTAGTTCGGGGTCGGGGCCGGGGCGCCGGTGGGCGCCGCTCCGGGCAGGCTGGCCAGGAACTCTTCGAGCACCGCCCGCAGGCGTTCGGGCTGGTCGATCAGGACGTGATGCCCCGCTTCCGGGATCTCGACCTGGCGTGCCGGAGGCCGGGCGGCGCAGAGCGACTCGACGAAGGTGGCCGCCGCCTCCCGGGTCAGCAGGGTGCTCTCGCCGCCCCGCACGAGCAGCGTCGGACAGCGGATCTGCGCGAGATCCGGAGGCGGGCGGCTCGGAAGGCCGAACCAGCCGGGATCGAACTTGTAGCCGAAGCGTCCGATGCCCTCTTCGCGCACCGAATGCGCCGCGATCGACGCGCGCAGCGCCTCGCTCGCCCGGCTCGACTCGGGCAGGAAGCGGAACCGTTCGATGGCGTCGGCCCGGGTCCGATAGGTCCGCCGCAGCGAGAGGGCGAGGCGCGCGCGGCGGCCGGTCTCCGGGCTACCCCCGCGCGCGAGATCGACGAGGACGAGGGCGCGCGTCGCGGAGAATCGACTCGCGTGATCCAGGGCGACCGTCGCGCCCAGGGAGTGCCCGACCAGGATCACGTCCTCGCGTCCGAGCCATACGATCAGGCCCTCGAGGTCGTCGTTGAAGGCGCCGACCCGCCGATCCGGCGGATGATCCGAATCGCCGTGACCCCGGAAATCGAGGGCGTAGACGGCCCGGGCAACCGAGAGCGGCCTCGCCAGGTGGTCCCACCAGTGGGCATTCGCACCGCCGCCGTGGAGGAGGACGAGCGGCGAATCCGCGCCGTTCGGCGTGGGCGCGTCGCCGCTCCGCCAGTCGAGCACGTGGAGTCGGACCCCATCGCGCGTCTCGAAGAATCGGGAGGTCGGTTGCCGGGACATGGGCGCGGTCTCTCGATCCGATCCGGTGGGCACCGATTCCGAGGCAGGCTCGTTCGGCACCGAAATGGCTTCGAGAGGCCCGAATTCGGGCTTTCCGAGCGGCGCGAAGATACGGAATTCCGTTTCAGATCCAAGTGGATGGAGAGCGCGTGAGAGTGCCGTCGGCGCGTGCGAGCGCCGCGCGTCGCACGCGCCAGGACGGCGCATTCGAGCACGTGGAGCCGATCGCGCATCGCGGTCGTTCGAGGCGTGGACGCATCCCGAAGCGATCCGCGGCAACCGGCTCGCGATGCACCGTGCTCCAAACGCGCGAGTTTGCCATTTCCAGGCCAAAATGAGGCCATTTTTGATTGACACGACGATCGAAACGTTTATGATCGCGCCGTTTAGCAGGGGTTCTCCTGCATGACGGCAATTGGGGGGCCTGCCGATCGACGGCGATTCCAGCGGAATCGCGCATGGAGCGGCGAGCAGGCGATCTGGATCGATCGAAGCGGTCGGGCGACCGCCATCGATCGGGAGTTTGTCAGAACGACAACACGTCGGACATCCGTCTCGACGGCAGATAAACGAGAGGGAGGAAGCCAGCGATGGCAGCCAAGAAGAAGAAGGCGGCGGGCGGTTCGGCGAAGAAGGCGAAGACGGGCGATCTGATCATCTCGAAGTCGCGCGTGAAGGCTGCCGCCCGGAAGTGCAACGTCGGGAGCGAGTTCTACGGAGCGCTCGACGCGACGGTGCGCAACCTGATCAAGCTTGCCGAGGACCGGGCCCAGGGCAACAAGCGCAAGACGCTGAAGGCCGTCGACCTCTAGGTCGTCGTGCTTCGTCCACGGTTCTGGTTCGCAGGGCGTCCACGCGACGTCCAGGACACGCCCAGCCGGGATCGCGCCGCTCCGCAGGGACCCGGCGCGATCGACTAACGGCTCGGAATGGCCACGACGAGGCCCGCCAGGAAAACGACTGGCGGGCCTCTCTGTCGTCGGGCGCGCAATGCGCCCCGATCAACGTGATTCGAGCTCGTCTTCCCGCTCGGTGTCCAGATCGATGTCGGGGGGGCCGTCGCGATTCTCGTCCACCTGCTCGATCGGATCGGGCAGCGCGGCCTCGCGGTCGAGGTTGATGCCGACCCGGAACAGGCGCTCGAGCTCGACCCGGCGCAGACCCTCCTCCAGGGAGAGTCCGTTCTCGCGGGTGATCAGCTCGAGGCCGTCGCTCGCATAGCGCGTCGCCTTGTCGATGGCCTTCGGGAGGGACTCCGGGTCGCCGAGCTCCATCCGATCCGCGACCGCGATCCGATTCGCGAGCGAGACGAGCGCATGGAACACCGCCGCGCGTTCATCGACCGACAGCTCGCGGATCGCGCGAAACAGCGCGCGTTCGTCGGCTCGCTCCGCGGGAAGGACCGAAGTCCAGGCCGGCAGGCCGTAGCCCGCGAGGTCGAGGACGGGCGCCTCCGCCGGCAGCTCGGCGCGCTTGTCGGGGCGCAGGAAGCCGTAGATCCGCATCGCCGCGTCCCAGCTCGGGAAGCCGAGATCTTCCATGCGCCCCGTCCGCCAGCGCAGCGCCCACTCCCTGGTTCTCGCTCTCCGCCTCCTCGCGCACGGCCTGGATCGCGCGGAAATAGAGCCAGTAATCGGTCTGGAAGAGCGCGTGGAGCAGTCGGAGCAGCGGCGCCATGTCGTCGTCCGACTTGCGGGCGACGAAGTAGAACTGGCCCTCGAGGGTCTGCGACTGATCGGGCGGCGACCAGTCGGGATCTTCCTGGGGGCCCGGCTTCACGAACACATCGATGTGTTCCCGCAGGTAGAGGACCAGCACCTCGGGATCCATGGCCATGGCGGCGCGGGCGAGGGTCTCGTCGTCGCTCTCGGCGAGGGCGGCGAACCAGGCGTCGAGGCGCACCATGTCGAGCCGCAGACCCCGCCACGCATCGAGGTCGATGCAGGCGACGAGCTGTTCGTCGGTGGCGAGGGGGAGGAGCCAGCTCACGTCGGAGAGGCCGATCGTGCGCAGCGTGTAGCAGAGCTCGGCCTCGGGCAGCAGCGGGATCACCGCCTCCGGGCTCGGGAGCAGCTCGATCACTTGCCGCCGGATCGGCAGCGAGGTGTCGAGGATCAGCGCCGCCTGCCGCTCGGGCGGCAGGAGAGCGAGGGCCTTCTCGGCCGCCCGGCGATCCGTGCGGGCGAGCTGGAGCAGGCTTCGGGCTTCGGGGGCGGATTCACGCTCGAGATCCATGAGGTCGAGCAGACTAGCAGGGCGGCGGGATCGATGCCGAGGGCGTGTCCGCGGCGCCGGCTCGGGGCGCTCACGGGGTCGCGCTAACGTCGTCGCATGAAGATCGAGCTCTTTCGTTCGAGCCTGGCGAGCAGGGCGCGCCCCGAGCCGGCGCCGCCTGCCTACGCGGCGGTGGCCCTCGTGCTGCGCGAAGGGGGCCGGGGCGCGGAGGTGCTCTTCATCGAACGGGCGATGCGCGAGGGCGATCCCTGGTCGGGCCACATGGCGTTTCCGGGCGGCCGACTCGAGGGCGACGACGCTTCGGCGCGGACCGCCGCCTGCCGCGAGACCTTCGAAGAGGTCGGCCTCGAGATCGCCCGCGCCGAATATCTGGGCCACCTCTGCGATCTGACCGGTCGCGCGGGCTCGCCTGCCCCGATGCTCGTCTCGGCCCACGCCTTCCATCTCGAGCGCGACGAGCCCCTCGCCCTCGATCCGAACGAGGTCCGCTCGGCTTTCTGGTTCCCGCTGGCCGAGCTTCACGACGATGCCCGCCGGACGACCCACCGCATCCCGCAGCTCCCCGAACACGTCTTTCCGGCGATCGTGGTCGGCGAGCCCGGCCGCCACTTCGTCTGGGGTCTGACCTACCGCTTCCTCGACGAGATGTTCAAGCTGGTCGACCGACCGCTCACGCCGATCCGTTGATCCCGGCGCCGCGGGGCTCGTGACCCCGGCAGCGCAGGACCGGGAGCGCCGGATAGCGCGGATAGCGCTCGTCCTCGTCCGCGCGCGCGCAGCGGTAGAAGACGCTTCCGCGCCGGCTCGCCTGCTCGCGCAGGTGGAGGCAGCTCCCGCACAGGCCGATGGCCGGGTCGGTCCTGCTCGCGTCGTCCGTCGTCATCGCGTTCCGCCCCGCCGCCTCGCCGTGGCCCGCCTCGTCGCTTTCCGCCTCGAAGACTAGGGCACAGGCTGCACCAGGCGACGCTCCGATCCCGCGCGCGGCAGGTCGGGACGTCGCCCCCTCGGCGCGGAGCACGCGCGTTCGGCAACGCCCCGCGCTGACCTACAATGCGCCGCGCATGTCCGACGCCCTCGAACGCCTGCTCGTCCGCCTCGACCCGATCCTCGATGGAATCGGTCGCCTGCTCGCGACCTTCGCCGGCCGCACACCGGGGGCCGCGGAGCTCGCGACCCACCGGGCCTTCCGCTTCCGGGTCGGCCGCGGCGTCGGTCGCCTCGAGCCGATCGGGAACGTCGCACGCTTCGACCTCGAGGATCTCGTCGGCGTCGCGCCTGCGCTCGATGCGCTCGACGCGAACGTCCGGCAGCTGATGGCCGGTCTTCCCTTCAACGACGTGCTGCTCTTCGGCTCCCGGGGCACGGGCAAATCGTCGGCGGTGCGCGGGCTGCTCTCCCGCCATGCCGACGCGGGGCTGCGCCTGGTCGAGGTCGATCGCGGTGATCTCGCGGCCTTGCCGGACCTGCTCGCGATCCTGCACGCGCTGACCCGCGCGGTCCCCGATCGCTACGCCTTCCTCGTCTACTGCGACGATCTCTCCTTCGGCGCGAGCGAGCTCGGCTTCCGCGAGCTCAAGGCGGCCCTCGAAGGCGGCATCGAGGCGCGGCCGCCGCGGGTCTGCGTCGTCGCGACGAGCAATCGCCGCCATCTGCTGCCGGAGACGATGGCCGAGAATCGCGAGGCGCGGCTCGATGCGTCGGGGGAGCTCCATCTCGGGGAGGCGCTCGAGGAGAAGCTCGCCCTCGCCGACCGCTTCGGGCTGGTGCTCGGCTTCTATCCCTGCGACCAGGAGACCTATCTCGCGATCGTCTCGCGCTGGCTCGAGAAGGACGGCGGGATGCCCCTCGACGAGCTCGCCAGGGAGAACGCCCTGCGCTTCGCGCTCGAGCGCGGCGGCCGCTCGGGGCGCGTCGCGCGGCAGTTCGCGAACGAGTGGATCGGAAGGATGCGGCTCGGGGACTCCCGATGAGACGCGCGGGCCCTAGATGACTTCCAGCTCGCGGCCGACCTTGGCCAGCGCCCCGAGCGCCTGGTCGAGGTGCTCGCGCTTGTGGGTCGCCATGTAGGACGTGCGGATCAGGCCGTGGCCCGGGGGCACGGCGGGCGTCATCACGGGATTGACGAAGACGCCCTCCTCCTGGAGCCGCTTCGCCATCTGGAAGGTCGCCGCATCGGAGCCGATCAGCAGCGGAATCACCGGCGACTGGGAGCCGCAGGTCTGGAAGCCCAGGCCCTGCAGCTCCTTGCGCATGTATTCGGTGTTCTCCCACAGGCGGGCGCGGCGTTCGGGCTCGGCGATCAGGATGTCGAGGGCCGCGTCGACGGCGGCGACGGCGGCGGGCGGGATCGCGGCGGTGAAGATCTGGGCGCGGGCGTTGTGCTGGATGTAGTCGATGACGGAGGCACTGCCGGCGACGAAGCCGCCGACGGTCGCGAGGGACTTCGAGAAGGTCCCCATCACGAGATCGACCTCGGACTCGAGCCCGAAATGTTCGCAGACGCCGCGGCCGTTCGCGCCGAAGACGCCGAGGCTATGGGCCTCGTCGACGAAGAGTCGGGCGCCATACGCATTCTTGTGGCGCACGATCTCGGGCAGCGGGGCGATGTCGCCTTCCATCGAGAAGACGCCGTCGATGGCGATCAGCTTGCCCTTCCTCGGGTCGGCCTGGGCGAGCTTCTTCTCGAGATCCGCGGCGTCGTTGTGGCGGAACTTGAAGGACTTGCCGAAGGAGAGCTTCACGCCGTCGATGATCGAGGCGTGGTCCATCGCGTCGAGGAAGGCGATGTCGTGGCGGGAGAGCAGGCAGGACAGGACCCCGATGTTGACGCCGTAGCCCGTCGAGAAGACGAGACAGGCCTCGCGCTTCATGAACGCGGCGAGCCGACGCTCGAGAGCGACGTGGACGTCGAGGGTTCCGTTGAGCAGGCGGGAGCCGGCACAGCCCGTGCCGTACTTCTCGGTCGCCCGGATCGCGGCTTCCTTGACCTTGGGATGACTCGTGAGCCCGAGATAGTTGTTCGAGCCCAGCATGATGACCTTCTGGCCATTCATGGTGACGACCGGATCCTGGGGCGATCCGATCTCGCGGTACATCAGGTAGTGGCCGGCGGCCCGCGCGTCGCGCGCGCGCGTGAAGTCCTTGCACTTCTGGAAGACGTCCAATGGCTCTCTTGTCTCTTCCATCGCTGCCGGACGGCTCGAGGCCTGACCGGTCAAGGCCGCATGGGTCGACGTCGCTCTGGTCACGGCCTGGCTCCGATTCAGGATGCGCTCGAGATCGTGGGCATGGATCGAGTCGGCGACGAGGGGTGCCCGAGCCTACCGCAAGCGGGATGCGCCCGTCAGGCTCGCCGCCGGGGGTGACGCGATTCCGATAGATTGTGCGGACAGGGTCTCGTGCAGGCAGGGTCGTCGGCGCGGTGCGGCGCGCCGTCGCGCGGCGGGCAATGCGGGGCGGTTTCGGCGATGATGCGGCTTGGCCCGCGGGGCCGGTGAAGACGCAGGCAGCGCGAACCGACAGGCTCGTGAGGGGCGCGTGGGGGGAAGGCGAGCTTGAGGGTACGCGGAGTGGGGCATCGGGCCGCGGTCGGAGCGAATGGCGTACGCGGTCGTGGCCTCGGTCGACCGACCGCTGTGCTCGCCGTCGGCCTGTCGGCCCTGCTCCTGTTCTGGGGCGTGTTCGCGGCGGCGGCGCCGGCGCACGGCGCAGAGGCCGATCCCGATCCGTCGGCCGAAGCTCCCGCCGCCGCCGAGCCGGCTTCGGCAGCGTCGAGCGAGGCGCCGGGCGTTGCGGAGGGCGGGGGCTTCGATCCCGTCTTCGACGAGGACCCGGACGAGGCGTCGGACTTGGCGTCGGACGAAATCGATCCGCTCTTCGACGACTCCTTCGACGAAGACCTCGAGGCGGCCCACGAGAGCTATCCCGATCCCCTCGAATCGACCAATCGCGGCGTGCTCGCCTTCAATCGTCAGGTCGACCGATGGATCCTCGATCCGGTGACCGAGGCCTATCAATGGGCCGTGCCGAAGCCGGCACGCAACGCGGTGTCGCGCTTCTTCCTGAATCTCGGCTCGACCAAGACGCTCGTGAACGATTGCCTGCAGCTCGAGTGGCAGGACGCCGGGGTCACCACCGCGCGTCTGCTCATGAACACGACGGTCGGCGTCCTCGGCCTCTTCGACGTCGCGGAGTCCGTCGGCCTGCCCGGCCACGAGTCCGATTTCGGCCAGACGCTGGCCCTCGCGGGCACGCCGAGCGGGCCCTATCTGCTGCTTCCGGTGCTCGGGCCGTCGACGCTGCGCGACGGCTTCGGCGTCATGGTCGACGGATTCTTCCAGCCGACGTACTACATCCTCGGCCCGATGAACGTGACCCTCGGGCCCGTCATCATGCAGAGTCCGGGGGCGATCCTGATCTACGGCGGCTCGTCGGGGCTCACGCTGCGCGACCGCAACTACGCGAAGCTCAAGGATCTCGAGAGCAGCAGCGTCGACTACTACGCCGCGATGCGCAGCGGCTTCTACCAGGATCGAGTCGGCCAGATCTGGGGCCGGCGGACGGATCACCGCACGACCCACGAGCCGGGCGAGGACGACGACGAGCCCTGACGGCCGCGCCTCAGCCCTCGCTGAGACCCTTCTTCTTCAGATCGGCGATCTTCGTCTCGACCGAGGTGACGAGCCCGTCGAAGCCCTCGCGTTTCAGCGCCGAGGCGTACTCCGAGCGGCGCAGCGCGAGCTCGCTGACCTTGCCGTTCAGGTAGACGTCGATCACGCGCCACTGCCCGTCGCGCAGCATCACCCGGTAGTTGAGCTCGACGGTCTCGTCGTTCGGAACGACGATCTTCGTGCGGACGAGGCGCGTGTCGCGGGCGGCGTCCTCGAGGCCGAGGGTGACGAACTCCTCGCCCGTATAGCCGGTGAAGCGACCGGCGTAGTTGGCGGTCGTGAAGCGCGTGAAGGTCTCGGCCCAGCGCTGCTTGTCGGCGGCGGAGAGCGTCGCCCAGTGGCCCCCGACGGTCTTGCTGGCCATGAAGTCGAGGTCGAAGGTCTTCGCCATCAGCGGCTCGCGCTTCTCGATGCGGCCCTCGAAGCCCAGCGTCTTCGCATCCTTCATGATCTGGAGGAGTCCGGCGTGGAAAGCCTCGATCGTGGGCACCGGCGAGCTCGCGGTCGCCGTCGCCACCGCCGCCTGCGGGCTCGCGGGCTCGGCGGTCGCCGTGCCGGAGGATCCGGCGAGTCCGGCGAGGACGAGGCCCGCGAGATTCAGGGCGGCGAGGGTCGAGGCGAGGGACGGCGATCGGAAGTGGCGGCGCATCGTGATCCTTTGGCTGGGTCCCGCCCGGCTCGCGCGCCGTGCAGGCGGCGATCGGGTCGGGGACACCGGTTGTCGACTCGTTCCGGCCGGGTGTCGAACCCCTTCGGTCCGCCCCATCGGCAGATCCTGAGAGGCTCGCGAGGTCGAATTCGTTTCGAGACCCGTGGTCCGGGACGACCGGGGGCAAGCGTGTCGCAGGCCTCCGCGGGTGTCGAGCCATTCGTGGTCAATTGGAGGGCTCGGGACCGGATATGACCCTCTCCGCACGGGCGGAGCGGCGAAGACCGGGTCGCCTGCGGGTACGCAGCGCCCGTTATGATCCGAACGGAACGAATCCAGGGGGCGTGACGAGTCGGCGCGAGCGGAGCGAGCGACGGCCGTCCTGGAATCCGCCCCGCGATGGAGCGCGTGCGTCGTTCCAGAGAGAGAAACGAATCGATGTCCGACCTTTCGCAAGCGAAACGAGCCCTCGAATGGATCGACCGGGGCTTCGAAGACCGGATCGCCGAGCTGATCGCCCTCGCCCGGATCCCGAGCGTCTCGGCGTCGGGCTTCCCGGAATCCGAGGTTCGGCGCAGCGCGGAGGCGGTCGCGAAGCTGCTCGCGGCGTCGGGCTTCGAACGCGTCGAGGAGCTCGCGGTCCCCGGGGCCCATCCCTCCGTCCTCGGCGAGTGGCTCGGCGCGGGTCCGAGCGCGCCGACCCTGCTCCTCTACGCCCACCACGACGTCCAGCCCCCGGGCCGCGCGAGTCATTGGCGGAGCCCCGCCTTCGAGCCCGCGCGCGCCGCCGGAGAAGGCGAGGCGGGTCGGCTCTACGGCCGCGGCATCGTCGACGACAAGGCGGGCATCGTGGTCTTCGCCGGGGCGCTGCGGGCCTGGCTCGAGAGCGGGGGCCGGCCGCCGGTGAACCTGAAGCTGATCGTCGAGGGCGAGGAGGAGATCGGTTCGATCCATCTCTCCGAGCTCCTGCGCCGCCATCGCGAGCGGCTCGCGGCCGACGTGATCGTGCTCTCCGATACGGCGAATCTCGCGACGGGGCTGCCTTCGATCACGACGAGCCTGCGCGGGATCCTGAACATCGACCTGCGCGTGCGCGCCCTCGACCATCCGGTCCATAGCGGGATGTGGGGCGGGCCGGTGCCCGACGCGACGAGCGCGCTGGCGCGGATCCTCGGCCGCCTCTTCGATGCAAACGGCGAGGTCGCGATCCCCGACTTCGAGGCCGGCTGCCGCACCCTCGGCCCCGGCGAGCGCGCGCGGCTCGAGGCGCTCCCGATCGACGAGGCGGGCTTCCGCGCCGACGTCGGCATGGTCCCCTCGGCCCGCTTCATCGGCGGCGGCGGCTCGGTGATCTACGAGCGCTTGTGGCACCGCCCGGCGCTCGCGCTGATCGGTCTCGAGGGCGTCCCGCTGGCGCAGGCCGCAAACCAGCTGATCGCCGAGGCGGCGGCGCGGGTCAGCGTGCGGATCGCGCCGGGGCAGGACGCGGAGGCGATGCGCGAGCGCGTGGTCGCCTTCCTCGAGGCGGATCCGCCCTGGGGCGTCGAGGTCCGGGTCGAGCCGCGGGAAGGGTCCGGGGGGTGGTGTGTCGAGCCGGAGGGGCCCGCCTTCGCGGCGGCGGCGCGGGCGCTGGCGGCCGGGTATGGGCGCGAGCCGGTGTACGTCGGCTGCGGGGGCTCGATCCCCTTCGTCGCTCCCTTCGCCGAGGTGTTGGGCGGTGTGCCCGCCCTCCTGCTCGGCCTCGAGGATCCGATCTGCAACGCCCACGGCGAGAACGAGAGCCTCGACCTCGCCGATTTCCGCCGCGCCCTGCGCTCGGCGGCGCTGCTCTACGCCGAGCTCGCCTGATTGGGCAATCAATCATGAACGGGAGGGGGCGCCGCGCTAACGTCGGCGCGCGCGCTGGCCGTCGCAGAGACCGGATCGGCCCGTCCGCGCGCCGCGTGCCCCGAGTCGCACCGCGCCCATTCGCCGCCTGGAGGGAAGCATGACCGCGATCGAAACGACGCCCGAGCTCGTCCGGAATTCCTACGCCCGGACGAAGCAGAACCTCGCGATCGTCCGCAAGCGGCTCGGCCGCCCGCTCACCTTCGCGGAGAAGATCCTCTTCGGCCATCTCGACGATCCCAAGGGCCAGGATCTCGTCGCTGGCGAGTCCTATCTGCTGCTGCGCCCCGACCGCGTCGCGATGCAGGACGCGACCGCGCAGATGGCGATGCTCCAGTTCATGCAGGCCGGTCGCAACGAGACCGCCGTCCCCTCGACGGTCCACTGCGATCATCTGATCGAGGCCCGCAAGGGCGCCGTCGCCGACATGGCGACCGCGCGCACGACCAACGCCGAGGTCTACGACTTCCTGCGGACCTGCTCGGCCCGCTACGGCATCGGCTTCTGGGGCCCCGGCGCCGGCATCATCCATCAGGTCGTGCTCGAGAAGTACGCCTTCCCGGGCGGCATGATGATCGGCACCGACTCGCATACGCCGAACGCCGGCGGCCTCGGCATGTTCGCCGCGGGCGTCGGCGGCGCGGATGCGGTCGACGTGATGGCTGGATTTCCGTGGGAGGTCCTCTATCCCCACGTGATCGGGGTCCATCTGACCGGGAAGCTCTCCGGCTGGGCCTCGCCGAAGGACGTCATCCTCAAGGTCTGCGAGCTGCTCACGGTGAAGGGCGGCACGAACCGGATCGTCGAGTATTTCGGCGAAGGCGTCGCCTCGCTCTCGTGCACCGGCAAGGGCACGATCACGAACATGGGCGCCGAACTCGGGGCGACGACCTCCATGTTCCCGTACGACGAGCGCATGGCGATCTACCTGAAGGCGACCGAGCGCGGTGAGCTCGCCGATCTCGCGAGCGCGAACCTCGAGCTGCTGACGCCGGATCCCGACGTGCTCGCGAATCCCGACGGCTACTTCCAGGAGATCATCGAGATCGATCTCTCGAAGCTCGAGCCCCACATCGTGGGCCCCCATACGCCTGACCTCGCGCGCCCCGTCTCGCGCATGGGCGAGGACGCGAAGAAGAACGGCTATCCGCTGAACCTCTCGTCGACCCTGATCGGCAGCTGCACGAACTCCTCCTACGAGGACTTCTCGCGGGCCGCCGACGTCGCGCGCCAGGCCTCGAAGAAGGGTGCGAAGATCAAGACGCAGCTCTGGTGTACGCCGGGCTCGGAGCAGGTCGACGAGACGGTGACCCGCGACGGGCAGAAGGAGGCGCTCGAGGCGATCGGGGCGACGGTGCTCGCGAACGCCTGCGGGCCGTGCATCGGGCAGTGGAAGCGCGACGACGTGAAGGCGGGGGAGAAGAACTCGATCCTCTCGTCGTTCAACCGCAACTTCCCGAAGCGCAACGACGGCAACGCCGCGACCTTCTCCTTCATCGGCTCCCCCGAGATCTGCGTCGCCTACGCGCTCGCGGGTCGACTCGACTTCGACCCGATGAAGGACGAGATCGAAGCCGCGGACGGATCGCGCTTCAAGCTCGCGCCCCCCGGCCCGGCGCCGGAGATCCCGCCGAAGGGCTTCGTCATCAGCTATGCGGGCTACGAGGCGCCGCCGGCGCAGGCGAAGCGGGCGTCGGTGAAGGTCGCCGTCTCGCCGACCAGCGACCGGCTCCAGCTGCTCGAGCCCTTCGCGGCGTGGGACGGCCGCGATTTCGCGAAGCTCCCGATCCTGCTGAAGGCCAGGGGCAAGTGCACGACGGACCACATCTCGATGGCCGGCCCCTGGCTCAAGTACCGCGGCCATCTCGACAACATCTCCGACAACATGTTCATCGGCGCGATCAACGCCTACACCGACGAGGCGGGCACCGGCCTGAACCAGCTCACCGGCGAGCGCGGCGTCTCGATCCCGAAGATCGCTCGCGACTACAAGGCGCGGGGCCTGCGCTGGGTCGTCGTCGGCGACGAGAACTACGGCGAGGGCTCGAGTCGTGAGCACGCGGCGATGGAGCCGCGGCATCTCGGGGGGGCGGCGGTGATCGTGCGGAGCTTCGCGCGCATCCACCAGTCGAACCTGAAGAAGCAGGGCATCCTGCCGCTGACCTTCGTCGACCCGGCCGACTACGACAAGATCCGCGAGACGGACCGGATCTCGCTGGTCGGCCTCGACAAGCTCGCCCCGGACAGGAAGGTCCAGGCCGTGCTCCATCACGAGGATGGAAGCGAGTACCGCTTCGAGCTGGCCCACACGCTGAACGAGGAGCAGATCGCCTGGTTCAAGGCGGGCTCGGCGCTGAACCTGCTGCGGGACCAGGCGAAGAGCTGAGCTCGGGGTCGGTGGCTCAGCGAGCGGCCGGCGGCTCCGTGCCTTCGCGCGCGGACTCGTCGGTCACGGACTCCGGCGGCGTCGGCTCCGTTCGCGATGACTCGGATGGGGTCGTCTCCGGTGGGGTCGAGAGAAACGCGTGCAGCCAGCTCCGGCCGCCGGGGAGCGCGAGCGGCAGCGCCACGACGATCAGCACGAGCGCCAGCGCGCCGGCGATCTGGTGGCCCTCGAGATCGATGATCGCGTCGCCGAAGAAGGCGTAGGTCGCGGCGCGGACGGTGCCGCCGACGAAGGCTGCCGGGACGAAGCTCGCGAGCGGCATCGCCGTCAGGCCCGCACCGGCCTGGAGCGGTGAGAGCGGCGCGAGCGGGTAGCCCGAGGCGAGCGCCAGCACGATGGCCCCCCGGCGCTTCGCCGCGATCTCGAGCAGCGCCCGCCGTCGGCGACCGATCCGACGCTCCACCGCGTCGCGTCCCGCATAGCGGGCCAGCAGGAAGAGGGCGACGCCCGAGAGCATGAGGCCCGTGCCGCCGACGAGCGCTCCGAGCCCCGCTCCGAAGCAGAGCCCCGCCGCGATCAGCACGACCTGGGACGGCAGCCAGAGCAGCGCCCGCGCCGCCACGACGAACACGAAGAGCAGCGGGGCCACCGGCCCCATCCCCTCGGCGAGCCGCCGGATCGCTTCGACGTCGAGGGAGAGGTCGAGCCCGAGCCGCGCGCGCAGCGCCGCACCGATGAAGAACAGGGCGGTCGCGACGACGGCGACGAGGGCGAGTCGTCGGAGGAGCGGGGACATCTCGGGAGCATATCCCGGATCCGATTCGGACCTCCCAGGGCGAGTTCGGTACCGTCGCGCCGTGCCTTCGCAGACGCTCTTGATCGTGAATCCCGCGAGCGGCGGGGGAATGGCGGGCCGGATGGCGGATGCGCTGGTCGCGCGCGCCGAGGCGATCTGTGGACCGCTCTCGGTCGCGACGACGCGCGCGCCGGGGATGCAGCAGCATCGCCCGGGAGGCGGCATCGAGGGGCGTCGCGCGGATCCTCGTCGCCGGGGGCGATGGCACGACCGGCGAGGTCGTGAGCGGTCTGATCGAGGGGGCGCGGGCCGACTTTCCGCGCCCTGCCCTCGGGCTCCTGCCCGTCGGCTCGGGCTGCGATCTCGCGCGGACCCTCGGGCTGCCGCGGCGTATCGAAGCCGCGCTCGAGATCGTCGCGGGCGGCAACACGCGGTCCCTCGACGTCGGTCGCGTCGAGCTGCGGGACGCCGCGGGGGCGCTCTGCGTGCGGCATTTCGCGAACGAGGTCAGCGCGGGGCTCTCGGGAGACACGCTGCGCCACGTGGGCCCGCTGTCGGCGCGGATCGGTCCACGCCTCGGCTTCGTCGCCGGCGCGCTCGCGGCCGTCGCCTCCCACGCGCCCTTCGAGGCGAAGATCCTGGTCGACGGCGAGCCGATCCACGAGGGCCCGGTCTCGCTCCTCGCGATCGCCAACGGATGTTATTTCGGCGCCGGCATGCGGGTCGCGCCGGAGGCGCGGGTCGACGACGGGCTGCTCGAGGTCGTGCTCGCGCGCGGGCTCTCGCGCCGGCAGATCGTGACCCACCTGCCCGCCTTCTATCTCGGCCGCCACGGCCGACATCCGAGCGTGTCGTTCCACGCCGCGCGCCGGGTCGAGGTCGTCGGCCGCGCCAGCGGGGGCGCCGGCCGTTCCGGCCTCGGTCCCGGCGATGCCTCGGGCGGTCTCGCGGGCAGCCGTTCAGGATCGACGGCCGAGGTCGAGATCGATGGCGAGGGCGGCTTCGGGCTGCCCTTGCGCGCGGCGTGTCTGCCGGGGGCGCTGCGCGTCTTCGTACGGGAGGTGACGATCCCGGTCCTGCGGCCGGGCCGGGCGGTCGGGACGCCGATCGTGCGCCGTCCGATCGCCCTGGGACGGGCGCGAGGATGAGTGCCACGGCCTCGGCGGAGTCGCTCTTCGATCGGATCCGGGGTCGTGCGGCCGAAGTCACGCGCCGCGCGTGCGACGTGCGGATCGACGCCGCGCGCCTCGACGCCCTCGCCCGCGCCCTCGCCGAGGAGTCCGCCCCGCACGACGATCTCGATCCGATGCACCATTTCGCGGGCGAGCCCGCCCGCGCCCTCGCCTTCACGATCGCCCTCGACGCGATCAACTTCGGCTCGGGCTGGTTTCCGGTCCTCGCCAAGCGCGCGGGCCTCTCGGGCTATCGCCAGGTCGCGACCGCCTGCCGCGAGTCCGTCGAGCGCGGCGACCCGTGGACGGGCGCGTGGCTGCGGGCGGCGACGCCTCGATCGATGGCGGCGCTGCTCGGCCAATCGCTCGCGGAGCCGGCGGTGGCCGAGCTGATGGCGCTCTTCGCCCGGGCCTGGCGCGAGCTCGGCGAATGGCTGCGCGATCGACACGGCGATCGTTTCGAGTCCGCCGTCGAGTCGGCGGGCGAGTCCGCGGAGCGCCTCGTCCGCTCGCTCGCGGCGCTGCCGCTCTACGCCGACGTCGCGCGTTACGAAGAGCTCGACGTGCCGTTCTACAAGCGCGCTCAGATCACGGCGGCGGATCTCGCGCGGGTCTTCCACGGCGAGGGCTGGGGGCGCTTCCACGACCTCGATCGACTGACGCTCTTCGCCGACAACCTCGTGCCCCACGTACTTCGGTGTCATGGCGTGCTCGTCTATTCCGCTCCCCTCGCGACACGGATCGACGGCGAGGAGCTGCTGCCGTCGGGGGCTCGCGAGGAGGTCGAGATCCGCGCGGTCGCCGTCGAAGCCGTCGAGCGGCTGGTCGCGCGCCTGGCCGAGCTCGGTCGACCGACGACGGCCCACGCCCTCGATGGCCGACTCTGGAACGCGGGGCAGTCGCCTGCGATCAAGGCGCGTCCGCGCCATCGCACGCGCTGCAGCTACTACTGAACGCAGGGAGAATGCGGTGAAGCTCTTCGACGGCAATTTCTGGATCATGGCGGGGCTGCTCGTCGCGCTGACGGCGCTGGCGCTCGTGCGCGGGGGACCGTCGCTCGCCGGGGACGCGCTCGCGGGCGGGACGCGCCAGTTCCTGCGCTTCCTGCTCATCCTCTACGTGTCTTTCCTGGTCGCCGGTCTGCTCGAGAGCCTGCTGCCGCGGGCCTGGGTCTCGCGGGCGCTCGGCGAGGGCTCGGGGCTGCGCGGCGTGCTGCTCGCGAGCGCCGTCGGGCTCGTGACACCGGCCGGCCCCTTCGTGTCGATGCCGATGGCCGCCGGCATGCTGCGGGCCGGGGCGGCGCCGGCCTCGGTCGTAGCCTTCGTGGCGTCCTGGGGTCTGCTCGCGATCCACCGCCTGATCGCCTGGGAGATCCCGATGCTCGGCGCGCCCTTCGCCCTCACGCGCTGGGCGTTGTGTCTCGCGGTGCCGGTCGTGCTGGGCATGCTCGCGCGCGTGGTGTGGCGTGGGGGGGCGCCGTGACGGGCGTTCGCCGCCCGGGATCGCGAGCCTCGGGACGCGCGGCCTCGAGCGCTTCGAGGGCGGAATGGAGCTCGGTCACGAGCTCGGGCGGGAGCGCATGGTCCGCGAGGGCGTCGGCAACGGCCTCGCGGGACACGCTCGCAGGTGGTGTGGCTGCGTCGCTCGCGCGAGCTCCGTTCGCGCTCTCGGCGCGCCGCTCCGCGGTGCTCGCGACGGCGAGCCAGACGCTGCGGTCCATGAGGTAGGCGACCGCAGGGCGCAGACGTTCGTCGAGCTCGGCGCGCGCGACTTCCGCGCGGCGAGCGCTCGTCGGCGCATCCCCGTCCGCGTCCGCATCCGGCGCGTCGTTCGAGCGCGTGCCGGCGGTCGCTTCGACCCGCCGATCCGTCTCTGCGCGCGCGTGCCCGGCGCGCTCGCGATCCTGGACGAAGCGGGCCGCCGCGAGCTGGGCGTCGACGAAGCGGCGCAGCGCGGAATCGCGCGGCGGCTCGACGCCGAATTCGCGGGCGGCGCGCGCGGCGGACTCGCGGGCGGCGGTGTGGACACGCGCCTCCTGGGCCGGATCCCGGATCGGAAGCGCGAGCGCTTGCTTCGCCCGCGCGACGCCGGGCATCAGGGCGAGGCGCTCGTCGAGGCGGGCGAGGAGCGCCGGAAGGGGAGCCGCGGTCGGTGAGTCGGCCAGTCCATGCCGAGCGCGCAGACGGGCGAGCTCCCCCGACGCCTCGGCCGCGAGCAGCCAGCGATCGAATGCGAGCAGGAGATCCTCTTGATCGAGGGGAAACCAGGCGGCCTTGCGATCGCGGGTGAGCGGACCGATCGCCCGGGTCGGCGGCAGCGCGCGCTGCCAGAGGGGCGCTTCGAGATCGTCCGTGAGGACCGCGTCGGCTCGCCCGTCGGCCAGCCGCGCCGGGACCGCCGCGTTGCCTTCGACGGCCTCGATCCGGGCCCGGGCGAAGGTCGTCCGCGCGACCCGCTCGAGATGCCCGCCCCGGTTGACGGCGATCCGCAGCCCCGGCCGCTCGAGATCTGCCGGCGTGGCGAGGCGCGAGTCCGAGAGGACGAGGGCCGTCGCGCTGGTCGTCGTCAGGGGCAGGCTGAAGCGGCCGAGGGTCGAACGGTCGGGGCGGACGGTGATCCCGGAGAGGGCGAGCTCGAAGCGTCCGGCCGCGAGGTCGAGGGCGAGCTCGCTCCAGCCGAAGCGGACCCACTCGATCCGCGCACCGCGGGCCTGCGCAAAGGCCCGGGCGACATCGACGGAGAAGCCCGAAGGCGCCGAGGCCCCTTCCGGCCAATGGCTGAATGGGGCGTAGTCGCCACTCGTCCCGACCCGCAGCGTCTCGACCATCGCCGCATCCGGGGCGGCGAAAGCCTCGGCCGGCCGGTCGGTGTCCCGCGCTGTCGGGTCGCCCGACGACCGAGGCGCACACGCGAGGGCGACGACGGCGGCGAGTCCGATCAGCCCGGCCCGTCCCGCGCCGCGGAGAATCGCAACGAGTACGCCGGCTTGGCGCGCTTTCACGCTGGTTGACCCCACGAATCACCTCTCCTACGCTGGGCCCCCACTGCGACGAAGGGCCTGCTCGAGAAGAGCGTCCCATCCATCTCGGCCCCCCGATTTCGAGACGTCGCCCCGAACCCCGGTGACCCCTCCGCGATCATGAACCGGTCGTTCGTCGATCGGACCCAGCGTCCCGGCTCGCCGACTGCAACCCTGGAGAAGCGTCATGCTGACACTCGACGAAATCGAATCCGGACTCTTCGTGACGCACAAGAATACCGGTCTCCGCTACAGCGTCGTCGAGGCCGAGGAAGGCGAGGTTCTCTTGTCGCCCGAGCAGGACGGGCTGCAGGATCTGACGGTCCCCCTCGATCTGTTCCGCGCGGAGTTCGTCGCGACCGATCGCTTCCGTTCGCCGGGTGCGCGCCGCAGCACGGGTGGTCGCGGTCGCAAGCGGACGCCGGCGCCGGGCGGCGGCGTGCCGGCCCCGATGCCGGCGGGGCCGAAGTCGAAGGGCAAGATCAAGAAGATGGTGCGCGATCGGGGCTTCGGCTTCATCCGCGGCGACGACGGCAAGGAGGTCTTCTTCCACCGTTCGGGCCTCAATGCCGGCGAGTACGACGTCCTGAACGAGGGCGACATCGTCGAGTACATCGTCCAGGAAGGGCCGCGCGGCGCCCGGGCCGAGCACGTCCGCCATGCCACGGCCGAGAGTGCCACCGCCTGAGGAGGCGGGCCCTTCGGTCCTCCGCGGGGCCGCCCGCTCGACAGAGATCATGTCCGACACGATTTCGCCTGCCCCGATCCGGCCGCCCGTCGTCGAAGACGCGAGCCAGCTCTCGCCCGAGTGGCTCTCGGCGGTGCTCGCGGCCTCGGGCCATCCGAACGCCCGCGTCCGGAGCTTCCGTCATCGCGCGGTGGGCACCGGCCAGATGGCCCACAGCGAGCGCATCGAGCTCGACTACCATCCCAACCGCGCGGGATCGAATCCGCCGGGTGCCCCTTTGAGCGTCGTCGGCAAGTTCGCGTCGCCGAGCCCCGAGAGCCGCGCCTCCGGCGCCCGCGGCGGCTACCGCGCCGAGACCCGCTTCTATACCGATCTCGCGGCCCGGCTCCCGATCCGGACGCCGCGCTGTCTCTACGGCGCGATCGCCCCGGACGAGTCGACCTTCACGCTGATCCTCGAGGACATGGCGCCCGCGGTGCAGGGCGATCAGATCGCCGGTGCGAGCGCGGCGGCGCTCGAGGCCGCCGTCCGCAACCTCGCCGGCCTGCACGCGCCGCTCTGGAACGCGCCCGAGCTCGATCGCCTCGACTGGACGACGGGCGGGGCCGGTGCCGAGTTCGCCCGCTACGTCGAGATGGCGACGCCGGTCTTCCTCGATCGTTATGCCGACCGGCTCGCTGCGGAGGATCGCGACGTGCTCGTGCGCTTCGCGGAAAAGGTCCAGCGCTGGGTCGCGCTTCGCCCCGCCGATCGGACCCTCGTCCACGGCGACTATCGCCTCGACAACCTGCTCTTCCGCGAAGGGCCCGACGGCTGCGTCGTCACGACCGTCGACTGGCAGACCCTCTCGGTCGCCTGCGGCGGCCAGGATCTCGGCTACCTGCTCGGCAACAGCTGCGAGCCGCCCCAGCGCCGAGCCCACGAGCGCCGGATGCTCGCCGTCTATCGCGACGCGCTCGCGGCCCTCGGCGTCGAGCGCCGGGCGGAGGACGTCTACGCCGACTACGTCTACGGCTCGTTCCAGGGGCCGATCGTGACCGTGCTCGGGGCGCTCGCCGTCGGCCGAACCGAGCGCGGCGACGACATGTTCATGGCGATGGCCCGGCGCTCCGCCGCCCAGATCCGCGACCTCGACGCGCTGGCGACGCTCGACTAGCCAGCCGCGGAGGAAGCGCGCGAGGGCCGCGCTCAGCCGGTGTAGCGGTGGACGATCGGCAGGCGGCGACCGCCGCCGAAGGCCTTCTCCGAAGTCCGCAAGACGAGCGGGGTCTGGCGGCGCTTGTACTCGTTGCGGTCGAGGCGGCGGAAGATCGCCTGGGCGACCTCGTCGCTGCAGCCCGGCGGCGGCACGATCGAGGCGCGGCTCTTCCCGCCTTCGATCGCCTGTGACAGCACGTCGTCGAGGATGTCGTAGGGCGGCAGATCGTTCTGATCGAACTGGTCCGCGGCGAGCTCCGCCGACGGGGGCTTCTCGATCGTGCGCAACGGGATGCGCTCGCCCCGTTCCTTCGCATGGCGATTCGCGTGGCGCGCCAGCGCGTAGACGTCGCGCTTGTAGACGTCGCCGAGGACGGCGAGGCCGCCGACGGTGTCGCCGTAGAGCGTGCAGTAGCCGACCGAGAGCTCGCTCTTGTTGCCCGTCGCGAGGACGAGGCGGTTCTCCTCGTTCGAGCAGGCCATCAGGATCGCGCCGCGGATGCGGGACTGGATGTTCTGCTGGGTCAGGCCGTAGTCGTCGCGCGCCCCGAACAGCTTCGCGAAGAGCTGGCGGTAGACGTCGTAGACCGGGCCGATGTCGGCGCGGCGGACGTGGATGCCGAGCTGGCGGCCGAGCTCGAAGGCGTCCTCGATGCTGTGGTCCGTCGAGAAGGGGCCCGGCATCGCGATGCCGACGACGCGATCGGCGCCGAGCGCCTCGACCGCGAGATGCGCGGTCACCGCCGAGTCGATGCCCCCCGAGAGCCCGATCACCGCTCCCGGCGGCAGGTTCTGCTTCAGGAAGTAGTCGCGGATCCCGAGCACGAGCCCGCGCTCGAGCTGCTCGACGTCGCTCGGATCGACGACGTCGGCGAGCGCCCGGCCGGCGCCGAGGGCGAGCCCGAGCGTTCCATCGCCGCCGCGGCGCGTCGGCAGCTCCACGATCGCGAGCCCCGGCTCGAAGAGGGGCATCGCGAGCTGGACCGTGCCGTCCGCCCCGATCACGCACGAGCCGCCGTCGAAGACGAGCTCGTCGTTGCCGCCGACCTGGTTCACGAACACGACGGGTCGCCCGCTGCGCTTCGCCACGTCCGCGAGCAGGGCGCGCCGCTCGCGCGCCTTGCCGACGTGCCACGGCGACGCGGAGGGATTCACGATCAACGCCGCACCGCCGGCCGCGAGCTCGGCGACCGGATCGACGGGATAGGGCCTGGTCTGGAACCAGGTGTCTTCGCAGACGGCGAGGCCGAGGGGCAGCTCGAGACCGGGGATCTCGACGGGCGTGCGGTCCTTCGCGTTCGCGAAATAACGCTGCTCGTCGAAGACGTCGTAGGTCGGGAGCAGCGTCTTGCTGCGATGGGTGAGCCGGCGGCCCGCGGCGAGCACGACGGCCGCGTTCTCGATCGACTTCGGTCGGGCATCCGCCGTCCGCACGACGGCGCCGACGACGATCGCGATCCGCTGCGAGGCCTTGGCGAGCTCGTCGAGCTCGGCGAGCTGATCGTCGACGAAGCGATCGCGCTCGAGCAGGTCCATCGGCGGGTAGCCCGTGAGCGCGAGCTCCGGCAGGACGACGAGGTCGGCTCCGGCATCGGCGGCGCGGGAAGCCGCCTCTTCGGCGAGTCGGCGGTTGCCGGCGAGGTCGCCGACGGTGGGATTGATCTGGGCGAGCGCGATCTTCATGGCGGCGCCGAGCATACCCTGCGGCGGCGGCGCGTGCGCCCGGGCCGGCTTCGGCGCGCCTTCTATACTCGGCCGCCTGCCGGGACCTCGCCCGGATGGAAGGACGTCGCATGTCGGTGCAGGAGATCGTCGGCCCCGTCTCGAGCTACTACGTCTCCCAGCGACTCGAGCTTCATTTCGTCGATTGGGGCAACGAAGCGAAGCCGCCGCTCCTGCTGGTCCACGGCGGCAAGGACCACGCCCGGAGCTGGGACCGGGTCGCCCGCGCCCTGCGCGAGGACCATCACGTGCTCGCCGTCGATCTGCGGGGCCACGGCGATTCGGACTGGGCCCAGGGCTCGACCTACACCCTGCCCGAGTACGTGCTCGACGTCGCCCAGCTGATCGAGGTGCTCGACCTCGCTCCCGTCGCGATCGTCGGCCATTCGATGGGCGCCGCCGTCTCGCTCTACTACGCCGGCGTCTATCCGCAGAAGGTCCGTCGCCTCGTCGCGATCGAGGGCATGGGGGCCCCGCCGGAGCTGCGCGTGCTCTCCGAGCAGCGCGAGCTCTGGGAGGCGACGACCGCCTGGATCGACGCGGTCCGCAGCGGCGCCCGCCGCCAGCCGCGACGCTATGCGACGATCGACGAGGCCGCGGCGCGCATGCAGGCCGAGAACCCGAACCTCTCCCCGGAGCTGGCCCACCACCTGACGGTCCACGGCGTCGCCCGCAACGAGGACGGCAGCTTCAGCTGGAAATTCGACAATGCGAGCCGCCCGCTCTTCCCGCAGCGCGGGGCGCCCGGGGCGCTCGAGCGCCTCTGGCAGCGGATCAGCTGTCCGACGCTGCTCGTGCACGGCCGCGACGGCTGGCACGGCGATCCCGCGCAGGACGGCCGCGCCGCCCACATCGCGAGCGCCCGCGTCGTCGAGATCCCCGGCGCCGGCCACTGGGTCCACCACGACCAGCTCGAGCCCTTCCTCGCCGCCGTCCGCCCCTTCCTCGCCGGACCCTGAGCGCCGCGGCTCGAGGGAAAGCGCCGCGGCTCGAGGGAAAGCGCCGCGGCTCAAGGGAAATAGACGAAGATGAGCTCGCCCGCGCACACCGGCCGCTTGATCCCGTCGACCTCGAACTTCACCGCGAGCGAGACCCACATCGCGCCGCCCGGGACGCTGCGGACGCCGGTGATGCTCGCGCCGAGGCGGATCTTCGCCCCCGAGCGAACCGGCTCGCGCAGCCGCAGCTTCTCGATGCCGTAGTTCACGATTCGCGAGCAATTCGAGACCTCGACGAGCTCGGGCAGGAGCGCCGGGGCGAGGGCGACGGTCAGGAAGCCGTGGGCGACGGTGTCCCCGAACGGCGACTCGCGCTGGGCGCGCTCGCGGTCGACGTGGATCCACTGGCGATCGCCCGTGGCCTCGGCGAAGGCGTCGATGCGGGCCTGGTCGACGGTGTGCCAGTCGGTGTAGCCGAGGTCGCGGCCCGCGTAGTCGGGGAGCGACGCGACGTCGGGGATGCTCAGCGGACTCGTCATCCCTCTCCTCTCCGCACGCGTTCTCCTGCGCACGCGTTTTCCGCATTCCGTCCGGGCCGCAGCCGCGAAGTCCGGTGCGGGGCGTTTCGCGCCGTATACTGCCCAGACCCGAGGTCCGATGCAATCACGAGCCCGGCTCGAGGGCCGTCGAGCGCGAAGCGCGCCCGTTGGCAGGCCCGAAGAAGCGCTTGAAGAGGCATTCCGGGGACGCGAACGGGGCGCGTCTCCCCGGCATGGGGAGGGAGCATGATGGCGAACTCGACGGCGGAGCGTGGGGCGACGGTGGATCCGACGAAGGCGCGCGGCCGAGGGCCGATCGGATCGCTGCGGGCGTGGGCGATCGTGCTGGTCGGTGCGCTCGTCGCGGGCTATGCGATCAGCGGCGAATACCTCTACCACGCGGTGATCGGGCTCGACGCGTCGGCATTTCCGGCCGGCGAGTGGGTCCAGCGGACGCTCGCGCCGGGGGCGCCGAACGCGGTGGGGGGTGCGGTCGCAGCGCTCGTCACGCTCGTGACGATCAGCCTGACCGGCGGCTTCCTGTTCGTCTGGCTGCGCCGCGGGGCGAGCGCCGACGCGGATCCGGCTGCGGTCGATCCGTCGTCGCGGGCCACCGTCGGGACTGCGGGCGATCGGATCGAGCCGCCGCAGGCGCGGCGCGCGTTTCTCGCCGGCTCGGCGGCGGGCCTCGGCGCGCTCGCGTCCGGCACGACGGGCATGCTCGCCAATGCACTCTTCGGTGTCGGCAAGGCGGGCGACGGCTGGCTCTCCGTCGGCCAGCAGGTCAATTCGAACGCCGGCGTCGTGAAGACCCATCCGACCTGGGAGCCCGCCTGGCACGGCGCCCGCGTGAAGGCCTACGGCCGACTCGGCCGGACCGATTGGCGCGTCTCGGACACCGTCCTCGGGGCGGGCCGCCTGCGCGGCGACGAGGCCTGGAAGATCGTGAAGACCGCCTTCGAGCGCGGCGTCAACTACGTCGACACGGCTCCCGACTACTCGACCGCCGGCAGCGAGCTCGCCGTCGGTCGCGCGCTGCGCGAGATCCCCCGCGACCAGATCTTCCTCGCGACGAAGTTCTGTACTCCGCTCGGCCATCTGCCCGAGGGCACGCCCGTTGCCCGCTACGAAGAGGTCGTGAACGAGAGCCTCGCCCGCCTCGGCACCGACTACGTCGACCTCGTCCACGTCCATTCCTGCGACGAGACGGGCCGCCTGATGGATCCCAACGTCCACGAGGCCTTCGATCGCCTGAAGCAGGCCGGCAAGGTCCGCTTCCTCGGCGTCTCGACGCACACGCCGCGCCTCGTCGAGGTCGCGAGCCGTGCGATCGAATCGGGCCGCTTCGACGTCATGATGCTCGCCTATCACCACGGCATCTGGCCGCTCCTGCCCGCCCTCATCGACCGCGCCCACGACGAGCAGGACATGGGCATCGTCGCGATGAAGACCCTGAAGGGCGCGAAGCACCGCAACCTCGAGTCCTTCCACGACGCCGACAGCTACGCCCAGGCGGCGCTCAAATGGGTCCACGAGAATCCGAAGGTCTCCTGCGCCGTCATCTCCTTCTTCGAGCTGCAGCACGTCGACGAATATCTCTTCGCCTCGGGCGGTCGGCTCGCGCAGAACGACCGAGAGATCCTGCGCCGTTACGATCAGGCGATCGTCGGCTCCTACTGCGCGCCGCATTGCGGTGCCTGCCTGTCCTCGTGTCCGGAGGGCGTGCCGATCCACGACGTGCTGCGCCATCGCATGTACTTCGAGGACTACCACGCGGAGCGCGACGCGATGGAGCTCTACGCGAAGCTGCCCGTGAACGCCTCGGCCTGCGTCGGCTGCTCGGCCCCGTGTCTCGGGAGCTGCCCCCTCGGAATCGCGATCCCGGAGCGCACGCAGGGGGCGCACGCGCTGCTCTCGCTGCGCGCCTAGCACGGACGACGTCGTCGCGGTCCGGCGCTCGCGGGCGAGCGCCCTACTCCGTCCGTCCGGTCTCCGTCCGCTCGGCGATCGCGCTCATGCGGCGGGCGAGCTCGAAGTCGAGCTCGGTGATCCCCTTCGCGTCGTGGGTGACGAGGTCGACCGAGACCTTCGCGTAGACGTTCGACCACTCGGGGTGGTGGTCGAGCTTCTCGGCACACAGCGCCGCGGCCGTCATGAAGGCGAAGGCTTCGACGAAGTCGGGGAAGCGGAAGTCGCGGTGGAGCTTGCCGTCCACGAGGGACCAGCCGGGGAGCGCGGCCAGGCGGGCCTCGAGCTCGGACGCGGCGAGCGCCTTCGGGCGCGGCATCGCTCCGCTCACCCGTCGTCGCGGTAGATCGCGCGGGTGAAGGCGTCGTAGAGGGCGCTTCGGATCTGGGCGCGATCGGCGCGGCCGTAGACCTCGCGGAAGGCCTTCAGCGGGATGATGCCCTTCGCCATCGAGCGGTGGCCCCCGCCGACACCGAGGCCCTCGACGACGGCGCGCACGACCTCGCCCGCCGCGCGGACGTAGCCCACGTTGCGGACCGAGAAGACGATGTCGCGATTCACGATGCCGACCGCGATCGCCCACTCCGCGTCCTGCGCCTGGAGCGCCATGTCGGCGACCTGCGGGATCACGTCCTCGCGCACGTGGCCGAGCACGAGCATGTGGATGCCGTCGCGGACCTCGGCCTGGGCGAGCGCGCGGCCCAGCGCGCGCAGGCCGGGCAGCGGCAGCGCCGGGCGCTCGATGCGGCGCAGGAGCGCCGGGCTATGGGAGGCGTGCAGGAAGGCGAAGCTCTGCATGTCCCGTCGGCTCGTCTCGCGGCCGAGATACTGGGTGTCGCTCTTGATGCCGTAGAGCAGCGCCGTCGCGAGCTTCGCGTTGAGCTCGCTGTTGGTCGCGCGCAGGTATTCGGTCACGATCGAGGAGGTCGCTCCGTAGCTCGTGCGGATGTCGCGGATCGTCGCCTCGTAGCCCGAGCGCTCGGGATGGTGGTCGACGACGAGGTCGACGCTCTTCAGGCGCGCCGGCGGATTCTCGCCGAAGACGTTGGGCTGGACGTCGACGAGCACGAGCCCGTCGAAGTCGGCGATCTCCTCGGGCGCGATGACCTTGACGTCGATGCCGACGGCCTCGCAGAACGCCTGGTTCTCGGGGCGCTGCACCTCGCCGAAGGAGACGATCGGCGCCGTCGTGCGCTTGCGGCCGAGCAGCGTCCGCAGGGCGTAGGCGCTGGCGATGCCGTCGGGATCGGGATCGGGCTGGACCAGGATCGCGATCTTCTCGCGCTGGTCGAGCAGGCGGCGGATCTTCGCGACGCGGTGGAGGTTCGCCAGATGGTCGAACTCCTCGTTGATGTCGTCGCGGATCAGCGTCTTCCAGCCGGTGCGGCGGAGCGAGGCGTGGTCGGGGAGATCTTCCTGGGTCAGCTCGTCCGAGAGCACGAGGATCGACGCGTCTTCGTCGACCTTGCGGATCTCGCGGACGGCGAGCCGCGTCCATGGCCCGTCGTCGCTCACGAGCGCGTATTCCTCGTCGGCCTGCGGGTCGAGCTTCGCGATGGCGCCTTCGTCGAGGCCGCCCTGGAGGATCCGGAAGCCCGGCGGACGCGAGCGCCCCTCGCCCTCGCGCGGGACCCAGGTCAGCTCTTCGGACAGGTCCGCGCCGATGCGGCTCCAGAGGCGCGCACTCTCGGCCCCGTCGCAGATGATGATTCGGCGTCCCACCCGTACCCTCGGCCCGCTGGCGGGCGCCAAGTTACACCGCCCCGCCATCCGCCGCCGGAGTCGGTAGGATCCGCGACCGGGAAGGCCCTTCGGCGAGCGAAGGGACGGGAGCCCCGGCCCGCCGCGGCCCGCCGCGCGGGGATCCGCGGGCAATCCGGCGAAATTGCGAGGAGGAAACCGATGCGGCTGGTCAATTTCGAGGGGCGGCTCGGGCTCGACGTGGTCGGGCGGTTCGTCGATCTCGAGCAGGTGAGCCAGGGGCGGGTCTCCTCCGACCCGATGGCGGCGTTTTCGTCCTGGGCGGAGATCCGCCGCCTAGCGTCGGAGCAGACGGTCGGGGACGCGGGGCGTCTGATCCTGCCGGAGCGGCTCGGGCCGCCGGTGCCCCGGCCGACCCAGGTCTTCGCGATCGGCCTCAATTATCGCGACCACGCCGAGGAGGCGGGGCTGCCGATCCCGGACCAGCCGATGGTCTTCACGAAGTTCCCGACCTGCCTCGCCGGTCCGAACGCCGCCGTTCCGCTCACCTCCGACCGCGTCGACTGGGAGGTCGAGCAGGTCGTCGTGATCGGCCACGAGGCCCATCGCGTCCCGGCCGCGCGTGCCTGGGACTACGTCGCCGGCTTCTGCGTCGGCCAGGACGTGTCGGATCGCGCACAGCAATTCGCCGGCAAGCCGCCCCAGTTCAGCCTCGGCAAATCCGCCCCCGCCTTCGGTCCGCTCGGCCCGGCGCTCGTCTCCCTCGACGAGATCCCGGATCGAAACGACATGAAGCTTCGCTGCTGGATCGACGGCGAGCTCGTCCAGGACTCGTCGACGAAGAACCTGATCTTTCCGGTCCCGGCGCTGATCGAGCATCTCTCGCGCTGGTGCCGCCTGCTCCCCGGCGATCTCATCTTCACCGGAACGCCCGCCGGCGTCGGCAGCGTCCGCACCCCGCGACGCTATCTGAAGGCCGGCGAGACGATCGAGAGCGAGATCGAGGGCTTGGGGCGCCTCTCGAATCGCTGCGTCGCGCAGGGCTGAGGGGCGGACACGGCGACGGCTCGCAGGCTGGGCTCGGCGGCGGGCTCGCGGACGGACGGGGCGATCGAGGGAGGGAGGCGGGCGTGCGGCAGCGGATCTTCGTGGGCGACGTGCAGGGCTGTGCCGACGAGCTCGTCCTGCTGGTCGACCGGGCGAAGGCCCGCTTCGGCGACGCGTTCGAGCTCTGGGTCGCGGGCGATGTCGTGAACCGCGGGCCGGACAATCGCCGGGCGCTCGAGCTCGTGCGTGGCCTCCTCGAGTCGGGGCGCGGGCGCTACGTGCTCGGCAATCACGAGATCCATCTCCTGCTCGTCGCCTTCGGCCTGCGGGATCTCGCGCGCAACGACTCGATCGGCGACGTGCTCGGCGCGCCGGATGCGACGGAGTGGGTCGATTGGCTGCGGAGCCGAGCGCTGGTCGAGCCGGGGGTGATCGCCGGACAGCCCTTCGCGATGGTGCACGCAGCCTCCCATCCGGACTGGTCCCTCGAGCGACTCTGCGAGGTCGGCTCCGCCGTGCAGGCGCGACTCGCGGGCGAACGAGATGCCGCTCGCGCGTTCCTCGCGCTGCCGGCCGATGCCGATCCCCTGCGTGATGCGCTCGGGCGCATGACGCGCTGTCGCAGTGTGGCGTCGGATGGGCGCTGGTCGAGCGCCGATCCGGCGCCGCCGATGCGACCGTGGCACGCAGCCTGGGCCGAGCGCAGCCACGGCTTCGGCCTCGTCTACGGCCATTGGGCACGCCAGGGTCTTCACGCCGCGCCGGGATTGCGCGGCCTCGACACGGGCTGCGTGCATCACGGCCGCGGACGCGACGGCTTCCTGACGGCCTGGGTCCCGGACGAATCGCCCGCCGCCGACGGGCGACGCAGCTTCGACGTCCCGGACGATCGTTTCTGGCACATCCCCGCGCGCCGCCGCTACTACTTTCCGGAAGCCGGCGGACTCGACGACTGACCCGTTGCGGAGCTGCTCGGGCGTTTCCTCCAAGCGCCCCCCCGAATCCTCCGATTGCTCCCGCCCCGCGGCGTGCCGATGCATCGAACGTTCGGATCCCACCCGACGCGAGGCAGAATCCGCTTGAACGACGAGTCCCGTCAGTCGACGCTCGTCCCGGCCGCAAACGCCGGGATCGACGACGGCCGCTACCGCGCCCTGTTCGAGCAGGTCTCCTGCGGTGTGCTCGTCCTCGCGCCGGACGGGACCATCCAGGCCGCCAATCCCGCGGCCCATCGCCTGCTCGGCTACGAGCCCGAGCGTTCGGGCGGCGTGGGGCTGAAGGCGCTCTGCCATCCCGAGGACGTCGAGCGCGAGCACCTCGATCTCGATTCGCTGGCGCCGGGCCTGACCGCGCGGGCCGTCTGTCGCCTCCGGCGCGTCGGCGACGAGGCGTGGTTCTGGGCCGAGCTCTCGGCGACACGACTGCCGGACGGCGGCATCCAGGCGATCCTGCGCGACATCACCAGCGAGCGGGAGGCGGCGAGCCGGATCCGCAACCTCGCCTACTTCGACGCGCTGACGGGGCTCCCCAACCGCGAGCTCTTCCGCGAGCAGATCGACAAGGCGATCGAGCGCTGCCGCCGCGTCGACAAGCCGATGGCGCTGCTCTTTCTCGACATCGATCGCTTCAAGACCGTCAACGAATCGCTCGGTCACTCCTCCGGCGACGTGCTGCTCACCGAGATCGCGGACCGGCTGCGCGCCGCCGTGCGCGGCGGCGATTCGATCGGACGCCTCACGACGGGAAGCGACGCCCAGCGACCGGCGGGCAACGGCCTCTCGCGCCTCGGCGGCGACGAGTTCACCGTCGTCGTCGCCGACCTCGAGCATCCCCAGGACGCCGCGCGCGTCGCCCGCCGCATCCTCCACGCCCTCTCGCGCCCGTTCCAGGTCGCCGGCCAGGAGATCTACGCGGGCTGCAGCATCGGGATCGCGGTCTGGCCCGAGGACGGTGCCAACAGCGAGCTGCTGCTGCGCTCGGCCGACATCGCGATGTACCACGCGAAGAGTCGCGGTGGCGGCGCCTACGCCTTCTTCAGCGCGACCATGAACGTGTCTTCGACCCGGCGCCTCGCCCTCGAGAGCCGGCTGCGCCGGGCGCTCGAGCGCGACGAGTTCCGGCTCGTCTACCAGCCGATCCGCGACACGCAGACCGGCCGCGTCTCCGCGGTCGAGGCGCTCCTGCGCTGGGTCGACGGCAGCGGGCAGTCGATCTCGCCGGCGGAGTTCATCCCGATCGCCGAGGAGGCAGGGCTGATCGTCGACATCGGCGCCTGGGTGCTGCGGACGGCCTGCCGCCAGGGTCGCGCGTGGCTCGACGAGGGCTTCGCGCCGATCCGCATCTCGGTCAACATCTCGGTCCATCAGCTGCGCCGGACCGGCATCGTCGACGCCATCGACCAGATCCTGTTCGAGTCGAATCTCGGCCCGCAGAGCCTCGAGCTCGAGATCACCGAGAGCTCGATGCTCGACGCGAATCCGAACATCAGCGCCGCCATCGGCCGGCTCACCGAGATGGGCATCGGCCTCGCCCTCGACGATTTCGGGACGGGTTACTCGTCGCTCTCGGCCCTGCAGCGCTTCCCGATCGAACGCCTCAAGATCGACCGCTCCTTCGTGAACGGCGTCGGCGACAACGCGAACGACGAGTCCCTCGTCTCGGCGATCGTGGCGCTCGCGAAGCGGCTCTCGATCGAGGTCGTCGCGGAGGGCGTCGAGACCGAGGAGCAGGCCCGCTTCCTGACCGAGCTCGGCTGTCGCGAGCTTCAGGGCTATCTCTTCAGCCGGCCGCTGCCGCCGGCCGAGATCGAGGCGATGCTGCCGCGCGAGGCGAAGGCCGTCGCCGCGGCCGGCGCGACGGCCGCAGCGACGGGCGCACCGGAGCGCCTCGAATAGAAGAAGCGGGAGATCGAAGGCGGCATGGGGAAACCGGAATCCGACATGCCCCCGCCGCCGACCCCGCCCGCCCACGGTCCCGATCCCGTCCTGACGATCACCGCCCTCGCCTCCGACGGCGACGGCATCGCGAGAACCGCCGACGGGCGCGTCGTCTTCGTCGAGGGCGCGGTGCCCGGCGATCGGGTCGTGCTCGGCGACGTCACGCGCCGGCGCAAGGTCCTGCGCGGCCGGATCGCACGGCTGGTCGAGGCGAGTCCGGATCGGGTCGAGCCGAGCTGTCGCCATTTCGGAGCCTGCGGCGGCTGCATCTGGCAGCACGTCCGTTACGCGACCCAGCTCGAGGCCAAGCAGCGCAACCTGCGCGGCGCCCTCGAGCGCATCGGTGGCCTGCGCCTCGAGGGCGAGGTCGGGATCGTCGCTTCCCCGGACCCGCTTCGTTACCGCGCTCGCGCGCGTGTCGTCGAAGCCGAAGGCGGGGTCGGCTACCGCCGGCGCGGCTCGCACGAGGCGATGCGGGTCGAAAGCTGTCCCGTGCTCGTGCCGGCCGCGCAAGCGGCGCTCGCCGCCCTCGGCCGCGTGGTCGCGGTGGAGCAGGCGGGCGCGGCGAAGGCCGCGCGGGGAGCGGTGCGCGAGCGCGGGTGGACGATCACCGCCGGCAGCACCGGCCCCGCTCGAGTCTTCCCGAACGCGCTCCCGGCACGCGAGGGCACGCTCGAGCTCCCGAGGGAGGGCTCTCGCCCGATCCCGCATTCGGATTCGCCGGCGAGCGCGCAGGAGGTCACGCTCGAAGTCCTCGGCGAGCAGCTCCGGGTCGGTGGGCCGGGCTTCGTGCAGGGCAACGCGCTCTTGTGGGCACGATTCGCGGAGGCGGTGCGCGATCGCTGTCTCGCCGGCATGGACACGGAGTCGGGGGGGAGCGCGCGGTCGCCGCGGCGCTTCGTCGAGCTCTATGCGGGCATCGGATTCCTGACGCTCCCGATCGCGCGAGCGGGACTCGTCGGTGTTGCGGTCGAGAGCGATCGCCAGGCGGCCGCGGATCTCGCCTTCAATCTCGAGCGCGCCGGCCTCGCGATGTCCGTCCGCGCGATCGCGGCCCGGGTCGAGAGCGAGCGCGCGCTCGCGGGCTGGCTCGTGGACGCCGACGTCCTGCTCGTCGATCCACCGCGCATCGGCCTCGAGCAGCGCGTCTGCGAGGCGATCGCGAAGCACGGCCCGAAGGCGGTCGTCTACGTCTCGTGCGACCCGGCGACGCTGGCGCGCGATCTCGCCCGGCTCACGGCGAGCGGCTACCGGCTGACGTCGATCGTCGCCTTCGATCTGTTCCCGCAGACGCCCCACGTCGAGGCGATCGTCCGGCTCGAGCGCTGAGGAGTCGCTCAGGGCTCGATCAGGCCGTGGCGCAGCGCATAACGCACGAGCTCGGTCGCCTTGCGCACACCGAGCTTGCGCATCAGGCTCGTGCGATGGGCCTCGACGGTCTTCGTGCTGACGTCGAGCTGGACCGCGACCTCCTTCGCGGAGAGGCCTTCGGCGATGAGATGGAGGATCTCGCGTTCGCGGCCCGAGAGCAGCGTGAAGGGATCGTCGCCGTCCGGGCGCGGCGAGCGCAGGCGCTCGACGATCTCCCGGGCCACCGCCGGACTGAAATAGCTGCCGCCCTGGATCGTCTCGCGGATCGCCGTCACGATCTCCGCGACGCGTCCGTTCTTCAGGATGTAGCCGTCGGCGCCGAGGGCGATCGCGCTCTGGATGAAGGCGGGGTCGCCGTGGACCGAGAGCAGGATGACCTTCGTCTTCGGATGCTCGGCACGCAGCCGCTCGAGCGTCTCGAGCCCGCCGAGGCGCGGCATCGTGATGTCGAGGACGACCACGTCGGGCGCGAGCGACTCGACGCGCTCGAGCACCTCGCGTCCGTCCGCGGCCTCGCCCGCGACCTTGAAGTCGGGCTCGGTCTCGAGCAGGCGGCGCAGGCCCTCCCGCACGATGCCGTGGTCGTCTGCAATCACGATCGAGATCATTCGCGCACTCTAACGGCCGCGCCCGGTCGCATCAAATCGGCGCCGCTCGCGCCCGTGCGATGTTTGTCGGGGCGCACGCACGGGCACGATGTCCGGATCGCTGGCGCCGGGGGCGCGCCTCGGATGACAGCGCCGTGGTGACGGACTACGTTCCGCGTCGGCCACCCCCCGGCCCTGCGATTCGAGGCCCGCGCGTGTTCCGCAGAGATCCAAAGCGCCGTATCCCGGGCGATCCAGCGGGACGCAAGGCCGCACGCGAAGGCGGTCGCTCGCCTGCGGGAACGGCCGGCTCGTCCGACCCGGGCCGATCCGATGCATCGCGCCTCGAGCGATTCGTTCTCTACGTCGAAGGTGCGCGGGATCGCGAGATCCTGGCCGGCTGGGCGCGCCACGTCGGCCCCGTCTTCGGGCGAACCCTCGAAAGCAGCACGGTGATCCTCGGCGGCCGACAGCCCGCCCGCGCGGTCGACGATTTCCGAAGGCGGGGCGGTCAACCGGCCGGCTACTCGGGCCTCGTCGTGCTCGATCGCGACGAGCATCCCGACCGCTCCGTCCGGGACGACCTGCTCGAGCCCGGGCTCGAGCTCTTCGTCTGGTCGCTCCGTCACATCGAGAGCTACCTGCTCGTCCCGGCCGCCATCCGCCGTGTCGTCCCCCACGCGCCCGATGATCGCACCCTCACCGCCTGGATCGAAGGGCGTGCGGAGGCCGTCGATCGCGCGCCGGAAGGCGCCGGGCGCCGCGTCGGGCCCCACGCGAAGCGCATGCTCGGCGCCGGAGGCGCGCTCTGCGAATCGCTCGGGGTCGAGCTGCGCGCGGGCGAGATCGCGCGGGCCATGCGGCGCGACGAGCTGCATCCCGACGTCCACGATCTGTTCGCGCGGATCGCCGCGCTGCGCGGCGTGACGGCGGCGACGGGACCGCAGGTCGTCGTCCGTTCCTGCGCGCGCGATCCGATCGACGACTGATTCGCGCTCGGCGCTTGGCCTCGGGCGGCTTTCGCTCTAATCTGACCCAACCCCCAAATCAGCATCGTTGCGTCCGCTCTCCCAACTGCCGAAAGCAAGGCAGGTGGCTTGCCGAAAGCAAGTCAGGTGGAGAGCCGGACCGGATCGTGTCGCTCGGACTCGGATCGGAACCGGTCGCCTTCGACCGTCACCCAATCCCGTCGAGGGGTCGTCTCGCATGGATCTCGGCTTTCGCATGCACGCGGAACGGACGCCGAACCCGAACAGCATCAAATGGGTGCTCGGGCAGTCGGTGGCCGACGTCGTGGCATCGGCTTCCTTCGCGAAGGGGGTCGAGGCGGCGGTGTCGCCGCTCGCGGCGCCGATCGTTGCCCTCGACGGCGTCACCGGCGTCCTGCTCGGGCCGAACTTCGTGACCGTCACGAAGCAGGAGAGCGCGGAGTGGACGGCGCTCGCGGCGCCGATCGTCGCGGCGATCAAGGCCTGGGCCGCGGGCGGGCAGCCCGCGTTCGGACCGGCTTTCGTGCCGCCGGCCACAGCGGAAGACGACGAAGTCGTGGCAAAGATCCGATTGATCCTCGAGCGCGATGTCCGCCCCTACGTCGAGCAGGACGGGGGCGAGATCCGTTTCGCGGGATACCACGATGGAATCGTCGAGGTGGTGTTGCAGGGCGCCTGTGCGGGCTGTCCGAGCTCCTCCGTCACCCTCAAGCTGGGGATCGAAGCCCGTCTGAAGGACGAGATTCCCGAAATCAGGTCGGTCGTTGCCCTCTAAGTTGCACTCGAGTCCGAGCCGCCGTCCGTCGATGGAGCAGGCAGTGATGGGGACGTCGCACCGACCCGACCCGGGTCGATCCGGGGAGGTCTGGAGGACTTCCAGCGGGGCGCGGTGTCCGCGGAGAGCCCTGGTCTGATGCTCTATTCCCGACCGCGACGCAATCGCTACCGCCGCCGGCCCTCGCGCCTGACCGCCCTCGGCAAGGCCGTGGTGGCGACCACCGTGACCGGCATGCTCGCCCTCGGCTGGGCCAGCCAGGCGAGCCGCCATCCGGAAATGCCGTCCGTTGCCGCCGCACCGCAGTCCGCCGCGCCGCCGGATCCGGCGACCCGAGCGGTCTCGGCGCCGCCGCGCTGGCCGGCGGCCCCGTCGCTCGGCGCCTTTGCCGCGCCCGAGCGCGACGCGATCCCCGTCGATCCGGACGAGCCGCGTCGCCGACCGTCCGTCCCGGCTTCCCCGGCAGCGCTCGCGCTCGAGCCCGATCCGGCTTCGTCGTCGTCGCCGCCGTCGCCCGGCACGCCTGGACCCACCTCGGCCGCCCCGTCGGCGACCGCCGGTCTCCGCACCGTGGCGCCGCCGACGAGCCGCGCCCGCTTCGAGCAGGCACGTGTCCGGGGCCGCACGTTCTCGGCAGACGCCGCGGCGCCCGCCAGCGCCAGCCTCACCGACGATCCCTCGGCGCTGCTCGCTTCGCCCGGTGGCGCGCGCGGCGGCGCGTCGGGCCGGCCGCGTCTCGTCGAGTGGGTCGATGCCCGGGCGCTCGGGCTGCCCGGTGGCGCGCCCGGCCCGGCCGGGTCGGCCTCCGGCGGGCCCGCCGCGGGGCGCGTGCGCGTCGAGTACAGCCTCGACGAAGCGCTCACGTCGAGCGTCTTCGAGATCCTGCGCCACGGGCGCGTCGAGCGGGGCATCGCGATCGTGATCGATCCGAAGACGGGCCGGCTGCTCGCCTACGCGACGACGGACGCGAACGTCCTGCCCGTCGAGCGGGCCTATCCCGCGGCTTCGATCGTGAAGGTCGTGACCGCCGCGGCGATGCTCGAGCGGCGAGCCGATCCGAACGCCTGGGATTGCCTGTACGAAGGCAACAAGTACCGCTTGAGCCAGCGCCGCCTCGATCGTCCGACGCGTGGCAATCACGCATCGCTCGAGGACGCGCTCGCGTCGTCGAACAATCAATGTTTTTCGCAGTGGGCGATCCATGGTCTCGGGGAGCCCCGGCTGCGGCGGATGCTCGACCTGTTCGGCTGGAGCGGTGTTCCGGCGATGGGGCATTCCGCGGGGCGCGTCGATCCGGCGGCCACGCGCTTCGATCTCGGACAGCTCGGGAGCGGGCTCGACGGCGTCCGCGTGACCCCGCTCCACGTGGCGAGCCTCGCGACCGTGCTCGCCGACGGGCGCTTCGCCGCGCCGCGTTGGATCGATCGCGTCGTCGACGCCGAGGAGCGCACGATCCCGATGCCGCGGCCCGAGATTCCGCGGCGGGTCGTGAGCCCGCGGACCGCGGAGAATCTGCGGGAGCTGATGGTGGCGACCACGAAGCGCGGGACCGCGCGCCGCGCGTTCCGCACGCGGCGCGGTGTGCCGGTGCTCGGCTCGATCGAGGTCGCGGGCAAGACGGGCAACCTGAACGGCAGCAATCCGAGCGGCCGCTACGAGTGGTTCTTCGGTGTCGCCCCGGCGAACGATCCCAGGATCGGCGTCGTCGTGATGCAGGTCCACGGCCATCTCTGGTGGGCGCGCTCTTCGGAGCTGGCGGCGAACATCCTGCGCGAGGTCTTCTGCGAACGTTCTTCGTGTCGACCCGAGCTCGCGCTGCGCTTCACCGCGCCCGACGCATCCCGACACGGCCCCGTCCTCGTCTCGGATCTCGACCACGCCTCCCGCTGAGAGTCGGGCCAACCGGCCCGACAGAGCGCCGATCCCGCCAGGCTCGACTGAGCAGCCCGCGCTCGCGCCGTGAAGGGATTCGATCCGACGCGGGTATACTGCCGGCCTCGCTTCCGGGCGGGCTCGGGAGGCCGGTCGGATGGGTGACCACGGACGCGGGGGAAGCGGGGGCGGAGGCAAGCGGCCGGCGGGCGGTGCCGGCGGTGCCGGCGCCGCGGCCCGACCCCGCCGACCGTCCGGGCGCCTCGGGACACCGCTTCGGTCCGGGCCTCGTCTGCTCCGAGTGCGGCGTCCGCTGGGATGCCCATCAACGCTCGCCCCATCCGTGCACGGTCGACCTGCCCCACGATCCCTTTGCCCGACGTCCACTGCCCCCTGCGCCGGTCGAGTCCACGCGCCGGAGCCGCCCGCCCGCCGTCGAGCCGGACGACGGCGACGAGGGCGGCGAGCGCTGAAGTTGCCGGTTGGTTGCCGGCGGACTGCCTGTCCGGCGATCCGCTCGGGCTTTCCGGATCGCGTCGCGGCGGATCGGACGTGACGAATTTCGTCGCTCGCGCTGCCCTGCTGCGTCACTTTCCGGTGTGTTCGGCGTTCGTACGCTCGCGCCGAAAGCCCCGTCTGCGAAATCCGTCAAAACGCTGAAGCGAGCGATCCGGCTGGCCGACCAAGCACCTGGTCTGCGGACCTGCCGGTCCTGGATCGGTTCGGCCCGATGCGACGCGAGAGCTGGCACGATGGTTGCTCTCGTCGGGTCCGGCGGAACGAGTGCCCTCCTGGTTGGGAACTCGAGACCCGCAGCCACTCCTGCACGGGGCAGGAACTCGATCACTCGAGTGACCTAACAAAGCATCAAGGAAAGACCCAACTAATGAGCAATCTCATTCGCAAAGCCAAGAAGGGCTTCACCCTCATCGAGCTCATGATCGTGGTCGCCATCATCGGCATTCTCGCCGCGATCGCGATCCCCAACTTCCTTCGCTTCCAGCTCAAGTCCAAGAGCTCGGAAGGCAAGGTGAACATCGCGGCGATCCGCACGGCCGAGGAGTCCTACCTCGCGGAGTTCGGGACGTACGTCGCCGGCGTCGCGAGCCCGACGATGGCCGATCCGGGCCCGACGAAGATCCGCTTCGCCGACAACGGCGGGTTCAACACGCTCGGCTGGTCGCCCGAGGGCATGGTGTTCTTCCAGTACGAGGTCAACTACGCGTCGGCTACGCCCAGCGCGTACACGATCACGGCCCAGGCGGACATCGACGGCGACAACATCAACCAGGTCTGGGGCTACGTGAAGCCGGTCACCGGCACGCAGGTCGGTATCGCGCCGGCCTCGATGGGCATCTGCACCGCCAACGGCATCGTCGGCAACCCAGCGTCGACCGGTCGGCCCCTGCCTCGGCACGCACGGCCAGTCGATCTTCTAGTCCTCGGGACGGAAGTCGAAACGACGGGGGCCGGGCAGCGATGCCCGGCCCCTCTTGTGTCGGGCCGGGCAGCGATGCCCGGCCCCTCTTGTTTGAGGCCGGGCGCAGTGCGCGTCAGCCGATGATCCGGCCGCCGCCCCCACCGCCGAAGGGGCCGCCGAGGCCGCCGCCGGGCATCTGGCCCGGGACGACGATGCGGCTCGCTTCCTGGCGCTGGATCTCGCGCGCCTCTTCCATCAATCGCTCGACGGCCTGCTGCACCGCCTGCGGAAACGCGTCGAAGGCCTCGCGCAGATTCGCGGCCTCGATCGGGCAATTGATCGGGAGCGGGCCCCGCGAGGACATCAGGGTCGTCTCGCCGACGAAGATCGCGGGGCGCGAAAAATCGTCGCTGCCGTCGGCCTTGATCGGGGTCAGGCGCCGGATCGAGGCGACCTTCAGGTCCGTGAAGGTCTCTTCGCGGTAGAGGTTCTCGGTGTCGACGGCGATGTCGGCCAGCGGGTTGTTGGCAGCGCTCACGGGGCTTCTCCTCGGTTGGCCCCATCTTCGCAAACCGCGGGCGGGGATTCCAATCGAGCGCGCGCGCTCAGTCGCGGACGATCTCCGAGAGGACCGAGCCCATCCCCGCGAGCTCGCCATCCTCCAGCGACTCGACGTCGGGCAGGCAGGCGACGAGCTTCTCGAGCGCGTTCCCGGTCTCCCGCGAGACGCCGAGGAAGGCGAGCGCGAGGCCCTGATCCGCGTCGTCGCGGACGACGGTGGCGTCGAGCAGGAGGGGGCGGGCGAGGGTCGGACCGTGGAGGGCCAGCCGGAATCGATCGCCGAGGGCGAGCTCCGGATGGCGCTCGATCCGCATGCCGCGCGCCGAGAGATCGCGTCCCACGACGGCGATCGGGCGCTCCTCGTGGGTCGCGCGGACGACGGCGGGGAACAGGCCGCGGGGGCTCCCGCGGCGATTCGTCTCCGAGGTCTCGGGGCTCTCCGCTGCGTGGGGCTCGACCCGAGTCGAGAGCTCGATCGCGACGTCGCTTCCGGCGCGGATCGGCGGGTCGGTCTCGTCGTCGAGCATCAGGTCCGGCAGCGAGGGCAGCCGGCAGGCCGGGATCGCGGGTCCCTCGACGGCGGGCCGCAGAAGCGCCGCCGAATCGCCGGAGGCCCAGTGATTGATCGCGCTGGTCAGACGCTGGCGCGTGGTGCGCGGGAGATCGGCGTCGAAGACGACGGCGCAGGTCCGGCGATCCGAGCCCGCGAGCTGGGCGATCCGACGGATCCGGCCGGAGAGCGGCAGGGGCTCAGAACGGCCGTCGGGCAGGGAGGCAGCCGGGATGCTGAAGCGGACCGCGTCGCCGACGGCCAGCGGGGTGCGGGTCTGGATCCGGCAGCCGCGATTCGAGAGGTCGACGAGCATCGCCTCCCGGAGCTCGGCTTCGACGGGCAGGTCCGGCGTGACGCGGGGGTCGGTGCGGCGTTCGTCGCCCTGGTGGAGGGCGCGCGCGATCAGCAGGCGCCAGGTCTCGCGCTGGGCCGGCAAGCGGACGAGCAGCTGGATGCCCCGCCGGCGCAGGCGTCTGCGGAGGGCGGGGGAGTCGTCGGAGACGGCGGCGATCCGCAGGGGACCTTCGCGCCGATCGGCCTCGGGGAGCTTCGGGGGCGCCAGGACATGCTCGAGGCGTCGGGCGGTCACGATCAGCAGATCGCGCGGCTCTTCGAGCCGGTCGGGGATCTGGCCCCCGCGATAGCGTTCGAAGCTGAGGCCGCCGGCCTCGAGGACGCGGGCCACGTCTTCGAGCTCGCCGTCGTCCACGAGGACGATCGTCGCCACGGGGGAAACCGACTTCATGGGGATCTCCGAAGCGCGCCGAGAGGAAGGCTGCGGCGCGGGTGCGATTCGATCTTCGTCCTGCGCGCAGACGCCCTGAAGCGGCCGATGCTCCGATCCGAGCGCGTGCGCCCGCCTGCGCTCGGGCTGCGCGCACGCTGCGTCGGGCCTGCCGTTTCCGGCCGGGGCCGTGCCATGGCTCGCCCGCGCGAGCCGCTGCTACGCTGACTCGCGTGCCGAAATCCGAGCTCTGTTCGTCGTTGCTGGTGGCGATGCCCCAGCTCGCAGATCCGAACTTCCGCCGCACCGTCGTGCTGGTCGTGCACCACGACGCCGACTCGACCTTCGGTCTCGTGCTGAATCGCGAGGTGGACCTGACCGTGCGCGAGCTGTGTGAGAGCCTCGAGTTCGACTGGCACGGGAAGGCCTCCGCCGAGGTCGCCTGGGGCGGCCCGGTCGAGACGAATACGGGTTGGCTCCTTTTCCAGGACGACATCGATACCCGCGTCGAAGGGGAGCACGTCTCGCGCCTCGAGGGCGAGCTCTGTTTCGCTGGCTCGATGGACGTCCTGCGACAGCTCGCCGAGCGCCCGCCCCAGGATCTGCGGATCTTTCTCGGCTATTCGGGCTGGGGCCGCGGACAGCTCGAGACCGAGCTCGCGCAGGGGGCGTGGGTCGTGGCCCCGATGTCTCCGGAGATCGTGTTCGACGTCCCGCCGGACGAGATGTGGGAGAGCGTCCTGCGCCGCATGCAGATCGATCCGGCGCGGCTCTTCCCGACCGCAGGCGTCCATTGATGGGCGGCGGAGCCATGGGCGGGCGCGGGAAGCGCGGCCCGGCCTCGCCCTACGAGGTCCGCTGCCCTCGCTGCGACGTGTCGTTTCCCGTCGAGACGCGCCGATGCGTCCACTGCGGCGGGCCGACCTCCGCCTCGAGCGCGGGATTCGACGTCGCCGGGTTCACGGGAAGAATCGAAGCGGGGGCGCCGGGGAGCGCCGCGCCGAGCTCGCCGGCCCCGATCTCCCTCGGCGACCACGCCGAGTCGGACGAGTCGGGGGGGCCGGGCGACGCGCCGCCTCAGCCGGGCATCGGCGCCACGCTGCTGCGCTCCTTCGGCAGTCTCTTCTGGATCATCGCGCTGATCGGTTTCTCCTTCGCGCGCAGCTGCAGCGAAGGTTAGGCCGGTGTCGGACGTGCGCCCGCGCGGGACCCTGCATGGCGTCATCTTCGCGCCGTACGTCCGCAAGGTGCGCGCCGTGCTCGCGCTCAAGTCGATCGCCCATCACCAGGTCAGCGTGATGCCCGGTGCGATGGATCCGGAATTCCTCGCGAAGTCGCCGCTCTCGAAGGTGCCGGTCTGGGAGGAGTCGGGCTTCCAGCTGCCCGACTCGTCGGCGATCTGTGCCTATCTCGAGCGGATCGTGCCCGAGCCGGCGATCTATCCTGCCGAGCCCCGCGTCTTCGCGTCGGTGCTGTTCTGGGAGGAGTACGCCGACACGCGCCTGGTCGACGCCGTCGAGCCGGTCTTCTTCCAGCGTGTCGTGCGACCGCGGGTGCTGCGACAGACCTGCGACGAGGCGATCGTCCGGCGCCAGCTCGAAGAGGTGATCCCGCCCGTCTTCGATCAGCTCGAAGCGCTCTACTGCTCGCCCGGGCCGCTGCGGCCCGGCTACGCTCCGCCCGCGAATCGGGATGGATCCCGGTCGGGCCCGTCCGGGCTCGCGCTGGACGGCACGCCGGACGTCACGCCGGACATCGCGGCGATCGCGCTGTGGTCTCCGCTCGTGAACCTCGAGCACGTCGGATTCGGCGTCGATGCCGCGCGTTGGCCCGGGGTCGCGGCGGCGTACGCGACGACGAGCGCGCAGCCGGTGCTCCGATCGATCATCGCCGAGGAGCGGGCGGCGCTCGGGGCGCGCTGAGCCCGACTCGCCGAAGGCCCGTGGGAATCGTCGGGTCGGGCCGGGCGGCGCGCCCGGACCGGTCGCCGAACAGAACGCAAAGCAGAACGCGAAGAAAGGGATGTCATGAAGATCGAAGCCGCCATCGCCGTCGCCGCCGGAAAGCCGCTCGAGATCGACACGATCGAGCTCGAGGGGCCGAAGGAGGGCGAGTGCCTCGTCCGGCTGGCTGCCACCGGTGTGTGTCATACCGACGCCTTCACGCTCTCGGGCGACGACCCGGAGGGCCTGTTTCCGGCGGTGCTCGGTCACGAGGGCGCGGGTGTCGTCGAGGCGGTCGGCCCCGGCGTCAAGTCGCTCGCGGTCGGTGACCACGTCATCCCGCTCTACACCCCCGAATGTCGCGCCTGCAAGTTCTGCCTGTCGGGCAAGACGAATCTCTGCGGCGCGATCCGCGCGACCCAGGGCAAGGGACTCATGCCCGACGGCACGAGCCGGATCTCCTGGCGCGGCAAGCCGATCCATCACTACATGGGGACCTCGACCTTCGCCCGCGCGACGGTGGTCCCCGAGATCGCGCTCGCGAAGGTCCGCAAGGACGCGCCGCTCGAGAAGATCTGCCTGCTCGGCTGCGGCGTGACGACGGGCATCGGCGCGGTGCTCAACACGGCGAAGGTCGAGCCGGGCTCGACGGTGGCGATCCTCGGCCTCGGCGGGATCGGGCTCTCCGTCGTCCAGGGTGCCGTGATGGCCGGTGCCGAGCGCATCATCGCGATCGACATGAACCCGAAGAAGTTCCCCCTCGCGATGCAGCTCGGCGCGACCGAGTGCATCAACCCGAAGGACGTCGGCGACCTCGAGGCGCACGTCATCGACGCAACCGACGGCGGCGTCGACTACTCCTTCGAGTGCATCGGGAACGTCGAGACGATGGGCACGGCGCTCCGCATCGCCCACAAGGGCTGGGGCCAGTCGATCATCATCGGCGTCGCCGGCGCGGGCAAGGAGATCCACGCGCGACCCTTCCTGCTCGTCACCGGCCGCGTCTGGAAGGGCAGCGCCTTCGGCGGCACGAAGGGGCGGACCCAGCTCCCCGGCCTCGTCGACCGCTACATGAACGGTCGCATCAAGCTCGACGAGATGGTGACGAAGGAGCTGCCGCTCGCGAAGATCAACGAGGCCTTCGACCTGATGCACCACGGCGAGGTCATCCGCAGCGTCATCCGCTACGACCTCTGAGACGTGGACCGCCAATTTCACCCGGCACGATCCGTGCTGAGTGGCGGTCATGCTCGCCACCACACCCGACCGACGTCCGCCCTTCTGCCCCCATCCCGACTGCGATTCCCGAACGAATCCCGCCGCTTGGCGCTTCATCAAGAAGGGCTTCTACCTCCGCAGGCGAAGCCCCCACCGCGTCCAGAAGTACCAGTGTTCACGCTGCCGACGAGGATTTTCCTCCTCCACCTTCTCCCCGGCCTACTGGCTGCGCCGTCCCGACCTCCTTCCCGACGTCTTCCATCAGCTCGTCAGCTGCGCCGGCTTCCGACAGATCGCCCGAGCAAGAAACGTCTCTCACTCCACCGTGCGTCGCATCAGCGACCGCCTCGGCCGCCACTGCCTGCTCTTCCACGAGCAGTCGAGACCGAAGTCATGTCCGAGAGAGCCCCTCGTCCTCGACGGCTTCCGGAGCTTCGAGCACAGCCAGTACTGGCCCATGGACCTGAACCTCGTCGTCGGCCCCAGCTTGTTCGTCTACGGATTCAGCGATGCGGAACTACGAAGGAGCGGCACGATGCGGCCCGCGCAGGCTGTGAAGCGAGCGATTCTCGAGCGGCGATATGGGCGAACCGATCCGCAGGCGACTCGTCGGTCGGTCGAGGAACTCCTGCGGAGAGTGGTTCCGCCGGGCGGGAGGGTGGAGCTGCGCTCCGACGAGCATCAGGCCTATCCGAGGGCCCTGGCCCGGCTGCGGGATCGCGTCTTCCTCCACGCGAAGACGAGTTCGAAGGCGGCCCGGACGACGAGCAACCCGCTCTTCGCAGCAAACCTGTCGGATCTGCTGATCCGGCACTCGAGTGCGAACCACAAACGGGAGACGATCGCGTTCTCGAAGCGGCGTCAGTCGGCGCTGTACCGGCTGGCGATCTGGGCGGTGTGGCGGAACTACATGAAGGATCGGTCCGAGAATCGGCCCCGAGGTACGCCGGCGCAGGCGCTGGGGATCACGACGGGACCGCTCGGACTCCGGGAGATCCTGGCGAGGCGACTCTTCCCGGAGCGGGTGGGGATCACGGGGTGGATGAGGCGCTGTTACGAGGGGCGGATCCGGACGCGGGCGATCGAGCGGTGTGCGGTGCATCGGGCGAGGTATGCGCGTTAGTCCAATCGCAACTCGGCGATCCGTCCGGGACCGCTCTCCAATTCATGGGGGTGAAATCTTCGGTCCACGTCTCGACCTCTGAGCGGGGACCGCGGTTCGTCGGCTCCGGTTCGTGCTAGTCGCCGACCAGCGCCAGCGCGCCGGAGCCGACGAGGCGTGCGGCGACGAGGCTGAGAGCCGTCTTGTAGATCGCCGGGAAGTGCTTCTCCGGGATCCGGTGGAGCAGCTTCGTGCCGAGGGACGTCCCGATGACGACGGCGGCGATCATGCCGCCGTAGAGCACGGCGTGGGCGGCGAAGTCGAAGCCGCCGCTGCCGAAGAGCGCGAGCTTGACCAGATGGCCCGTCGCCTGGCAGGCGGCGGTCGTGCCGATCAGCTCGAAGCGCGAGAGGCCGAGGCCGAGAAAGAAGGGCGCGATGAACGGACCGGTCGCCCCGACGACCGGCCCGAAGAATCCCGCAAGGCCGCCCACCAGCGTGAAACGCGGGAAGGTCGGGATCCGCCCCGGGTCGAAGCCGAAGAGCAGCCACTCCCGCCGCCAGGTCGCGATCAGCACGAAGATCCCGATCGCGAGCCGCAACAGGTCCGGGTCCGCACGCTGGGTCAGGGGAACCGAGAGCATCCCGGCCGGCAGGAGCAGGATCAGGTAGGGGAGCAGGAGATCGCGCCGCACCGCCCGCCGGTGGACCAGGCTCCGGCTGGCATTCGAAGCCAGCTGGGCCACCGCATGGACCGGGATCGCGACCGCCGGCTCGAGAAAGAGCAGCATCACGGCCAGCAGCATGATCCCGCCGGCGAGGCCGAGGACCGCCGAGACCGCCGCCGTCAGCGCGCTCACACCCCAGAGAACCAGGCTCTCGACGCCGACCTCGAAGCCCACGCCCTGCCCGCCCGTCCGCTCGGTCCGCCCGTCGGGTTCGCCCTGTCCGATGACCGGATCTGCGCGATGCCTGCCGGCGAAGCGCACTCCGATGGCGTCCCGCTGCCGACTCCGGCCGAAGACGACTCACGTTGACGCCCTTCATGGCATTGATCAAGTTGATTCAGTCATTCATGATCGACTACATTGAGCGCGCCCATGAATCCCCACTCCGATACCCCCGCCCGCTCGGGCCGCACGCCGCTCCCGACGCGCGCCGCGATGCCCGGGCCGATCGTCTCGGGCCCGAGCTCGCCGCGCGTGGGCCATTCACATCCACCGGCCCCCTCTCCGGCCCAGCCGGGCTCGTCCCGTCGTGCCCCGTCCGTCCGACCCTCCCTCGATGAGGCCGCGCCCCCCGGCGAGTTCCTGACCGCCGCCGAGGCGGCCGAGCTGCTCGACGTCAAGCTGGCGACCCTCTACGCGTACACGAGCCGCGGGCTGGTCCAGAGCGTGCCCGGCGGTCGCGGGCGGAGCCGGCGCTATCGAAGGCGCGACCTCGAGCGCCTCTGTGCACGGCGTGATGCCCGCTCGGGCCATGGACCGGTCGCGGCGGCGGCGCTGCGCCAGGGCGAGCCGGTGATGGACAGCGCGATCACGCTGATCTCGATCGAGCTGGGGCCGATCTACCGCGGCCGCGCTGCCCTCGATCTCGCCCGCGAAGGGCGGAGCTTCGAGTGGGTCGCCGAGGGGCTCTGGTCCGGGAACTGGAGCGAGCGGCCGGAGCCGGCCGGCTGGCAGTGTGACGGGCTCGGCTTCGATCTCGATTCGCTGATGCGGATCCTGCCGCCGCGCGTGGGGCCCCTCGCGGTGCTTTCGCTCGTCATCTCGCTGCTCGCGACCCGGGATCCCGGGCGCTTCAGCTGGCATCCCGACGCGGTGCTGGCCCGGGTCCGGCCGCTGCTCCGGCGGTCGGTGGCGGTGCTCGCCCTCGGTCATGACGACGCCGAGGCCGAGCGCGCGGTGAAGGCCTCGCTCGATTCGCCGAGCCTCGCGGCGGCGATCGGCACGGCCTTCGGTCGCGAGCTCGAGGCCGAGGAGCTGCGCGCGCTCAATCGGGCCCTCGTGCTGGCGGTGGATCACGAGCTAAATGCCTCGACCTTCGCTGCCCGTGTCGCGGCCTCGACCGGCGCCGACGTCTACGGCTGCATCCTCGCCGCTCTCGCGACGCTCTCCGGCCCGCGCCATGGCGGGGCGGCCGACCGCGTCGACGCGCTGCTCGTCGAGGCGGGGCCCGCCGAACGCGTCGAGCAGGTCGTCCACGATCGCCAACGCCGGGGCGAGGTCATCGAGGGCTTCGCCCATCCGATCTACGCGCCCCACTCCGATCCGCGGGGTGCGCTGCTGATCGACCTGGCCAAGGAGCTCGCCGGCGCGCGCGAGGATGTCCGCTCCGTCGTCGCCCTGGTCGACGCCATGCAGGACGGCGGCTTCGGCGGCCCCTCGATCGACGTCGGGCTCGTCGCCATCGCCCGGGCGCTCGGCTTCCCGACCGGGAGCGCGACGGCCCTCTTCGCCGTCGGCCGGACCGTCGGCTGGGTCGCCCACGCCCTCGAGCAGCAGGACGCGGGCTTCCTCGTGCGCCCTCGCGCGCGCTATCGCGATGGCCACGCCCACCACGATCCTGCGGGATCGAGCCACAGCGCCGGGGTCGACGCGTGAACGAGGCGGCGAACGTGGAGCGTGGCGCGACGGGCGAAGGGCTCGCCGGATGGGTTCGGAGCCCCCTCTTCTGGCTCGTGCTCGTCGCCGTCGGCCTGGCCGCCTACGTCTATCGGCCCCTCTTCTTCCCGGCCAACGGCCACGAGTTCACGGCCCAGGGCGAGGAGTTCTTCTTCGAGGCGAACCAGTCGGCGGGCGCCCCGGTCCTGATGCTCGCGACCTGGCTCTTCTACCGCCGCAGCCACTACCGCGATCTGCTCGCCGGCCGCGGCTCCGCCGTCTCCGGCGCGACCGTGCTCGCGCTGACCTTCGCGCTCTACGCCTGGGGGACCTATACCGGCGCCCCCGATCTGCGCCTCGCGAGCGCGGCGCTGCTGCTCTCGGGGACGGCGCTGCTGCTGGGCGGCCGCGCCGCGTTGCGCGCCTACTGGGTCCCGATCCTGTTCCTGCTCTTCGCGCTTCCGATTCCGCCGGTGCTGCTCTCGGCGGTGATCTTCCCGATCCAGCTCGCGACGGCGCAGTTCGCCGGCATCGTGCTGAACGGGATCAGCGTCCAGTCCTTCGTCCAGGGCGATCAGATCCTGCGGCCCGAGAACACGTTCATCGTGATCGAGACCTGCAGCGGCGTGAAGACGGTCGTGACCCTCTCGATGCTGACGGTCCTGCTGATCGATCTCTTCGAGCGCCGCGGCTGGCATGCGGCGATCCTCGTCGCGCTGACGCCGCTCGTCGCGTTCCTCACCAACGGTCTGCGCGTCGTGACCCTCGTCCTCAATCCCCATTCGTCGATCCACTCGATCCACAATCTGCAGGGCATCGCGATGCTGCTCGTCGGGTTGACGGGGATCTATCTGCTCGACGGTTTGCTCGAGCGGCTGCTCGGCTCGCGCGAGCCGAGCGCCGAGGACGGCGACTACGGGCTCGCCGCGACGGAGGCGGCGCCGGTCGCGAAGCAGGCGCTCCGGCTCGCGCTGCTCGTGGCCCTGCTCGCTTCGTTCGTCGTCGTCGACCGCGCGCTGCCGCGCTGGCCCGATCGACGCGGCATCGCCGAGCTCCCCGATGCATTGCTCGCCCGCGTGTTCGGCGCGGAGGCCTCGACGAAGGTCCAGCCGGATTTCCAGTTCACCGGCAGCGTGCGGTATCTCTCCCATTCGCGACGCCGCGTCGACATCGACGGCGCGCCCGTCGACATCCATCTCGGCGTCGGCGACGAGCAGGAGCGGCGCTTCACGCTCCTTTCGCCGCGACTCGCGTGGCCCGACAGCGGCTACGCGACGGTCGAGCAGGGCGACGTCGAGCTCGTGCCGGGCGGGCCGACGGTCCGTCGGATGCTCCTGCGGCGCGGGGCGCGATCGATGCTCTCGTATTCCTGGTTCGCGCGGCGCGGGAGCTTCTGGGAGGAGTGGTGGCGACAGGCGGCGGCCCTCGACCGGAGCCCCTTCGTCCGCCCCGACCACATCCTCGCGATCCGGATCTCGACCCCGGTCGAACGGGGCGAAGCGAGCCTGCGCGACGCCGAGGCCAGGGTCCGCCAGGCCTGGGCACGGCTCGCCCCCGAGCTCGAGGGCTACGCGCCGACCCGGTATGCCCCGCCACAGACGGCCCATCAGGTCGCCCGCTAGCCTCCCGCCGCCATCCGGCAGGTCGCTCGAAGCTCGAGTTTTCCTCCAGGGTGGAAAATCTTTTCCTCCGGCCGACCCGGAGCAGATTGGAATCCCTTTGAAATCAGCCAGTTGGGCCGGAATCCGCACTGGCATACGGATTGCTGTCCTCTGGCGGGTCGCCCCGGGTGGGGTGGCGTGGTCGTCGGATCATGAGAAGGTCGCCGCACAGCTCGTTCACGCGGCCGCAACAAGAACTCCGCCGTTTTGCTCGAATGGCGGCGTTCCGCTCCGAGGGGGAGTCGGATAGGGTCTGCTCTGGGACGAACCCCACGGATTTTTTGATTTTTTTCTTGACCTTTTCTGCGTCTGATGGCCAAATACAAATACTGGCTCGTTTCTTACAAGTCTTTACAGGCTCACGGTTTTAGGAGAACCCAAACAATGAAGCTCAAGCTTGCTCTGCTTGTCGGCCTCTTCGCGTTCGGTTACGCGATGTCGGCGGCCGCCGGTGCGGTCGTGGATACCGACGGCGATCTCGTTCCGGATCAGTTCGATAACTGCAGCGCCGTCGCCAACGGCCCGAACCAGGGTACGAACCAGGTCGACAGCGACCTCGACGGCTACGGCAACCGCTGCGATACCGACTACGACAACTCGCTCACGACGACGACGGCCGACTTCGGTGGGTTCCTGGCGACGTTCGGAACCAACAACCTCGGCGAGACCGACGCGGACGGATCGGGCACGATCACGACCGCGGACTTCGGCATCTTCCTGGGCAAGTTCGCGGCGCCCCCCGGCGCGCCGGGCCCGTCGGGCCTGGCCTGCGCGAGCGGCACGGCGACGGCCTGCACGCCCTAATGGCGATTTGAGGAATCTGCCCGGCTCTTCGGAGCCGGGCAGGTTCCGAGCAGCCGGTCGACTTCGACCGGTCGCTTTCGAGACTCGGATCGAAAGATCAAGATTGCAAAGTATGAGATGAGAGTGGCCGGAGCTGAGAAGCTCGAGGCTCGGAGAAGAAGAAGGTCGTCTGCCTCGGGCGACCGTCGGAAGCAAAGAGCGAGGCCACGAATGAGAGCAGAAGCCACAGGGGCAGAAGCTCAAAATTAAGGAGAATGGTAAAGATGCGGCTGTTTACTTCTGTACTCGCCTCTGTGGCGATGTTGTTCGCGGCTTCGGCTGCGAGCGCTCTGACGTTCGTTACGACGACGTCGGTCGATTCGGGCCGGGCCCTCGACTTGCTCCAGACCGGTGACGTGGTCACCATCAACATCCGGATGTCGAACCCGGCTGCGGTGGCGATCTTCGGTATCGGCGCTGGCGCGCAGGGCTGGGACAACTCGGTGGCGGAGTTCGTGTCTGCCGAGCTCGGCCTCGGCAAGTACTTCTGCCCGACGGCGACGTGCAACACGGGCCTCGACAATGGCGTGACGTACCCCAACGCCGATGAGAACACGGGCAACTGGCTCGTCGGTCCGGGCGACATCCAGAACGTCGCGGGCGTCGGGAGCTACTTCCCGATCGTCCAGGCGATCTCGACGACCGGCCGCGCGGGCAATGGCGCGCGCGATCCCGGCCTCGACGGCGTGGTCAACGGCAACGACGCGCAGTTCCGAATCGTCTTCCGCGCGGGCGCCCCGGGCACCACGACGATCAACATCGGCACGAACGCGAACCCGACCCTCGGCAACGTGGTCGTGCTCGCGGGTGGCGTCACCGAGCAGGCGGTCAATTCGCTGATCTCGCTGACCGTCGTTCCGGAGCCGGGCACGGCCCTCCTGATGGGCCTCGGCCTCGCGGGCCTCGCGGCGGCTGGCCGACGCCAGTAATCGCGGACGACCGAGGAGGAACAATCCTCCCCGATCGATCGGATTGAGCAAACAGATCGCCCTGACTTCTTCGGAGGTCAGGGCGATTTGTATTTTGGAGCGGGGATTCTGCTCGAGCTCGAGCTCGAACCCGTCCACGGAAGAAGTCCGGGCGCCCACGCTGGGCACTCGAACGGTCGAGCCCCCGTACCGTGTGTCCGGACCTTCTGCTGTCGGGCCTCGGTCGTCTCGACTCGCGTCCCGTCTCTGGGGAGCCGACGCGTGAGCCGGGGCAATCGCGCCACCGCTCGGCCGGGGCCCGGCCGCGGGAGCATCCGCGCCGCTCGGACGCGAGCCGTTCGGCCCCTCTCCCGCCCTCACAACCCCCGATGGCGGGGACGTCGCTCCAGGAGCGGGGCAGGCGGTGGCCAGGTCCTCCCGTCGGACCCCGTCCGCGCGTCGGCCCTTCGGCCAGCTTGGCGATGGCCGCCGTCGGATGCCTGGACCGCGGTCGAGCCTCGCGACGCGGCGCGAGGTCGAATCCCCATGTTGGATTCCGAGGTCGAGGCATTCAACGCCTCGTGGCTGCAATTCCGGGATGCAGGGGACCGACCGTCGCGCGTTCCCGTTCGAGCAGCGAGGTCGAGTGCCGAGGGCCAAAGCAAAAGAGGCCCGGGGTTGCCCCCGAGCCTCTTCTGATTTCGTCGTCTTCGCCGCTCTCGTCCATGCAGCCCTTCCGAGCTGAAATCGCGCGGATGAACACTGCCCTCAGGCGAGAATCGAGTAGGCGGTCAGTTCGACATCCGGCGTCGAAGGCCCGCTGCGGCGACTGCGAAGCCCAGGGCGCCGAAGCCCGCGAGCGCCGCGCCCGGCTCGGGGACCGTGATGTTGAGGACTGCGTTGGTCGCCTGCTCCGTGACGCCGCCCGCGAGCACGACGACGTTGCCGACCGTCGGATTCGGATCCGTCCCGAACGTGATCGTGCTCGTCCCTTCCGCGAGCGCCGTGAAGACGACGCGGAACTGGGCGTCGCCGCCGTCGACCACGCCGTCGATGCCGGGATCGCGCGCACCGTCTCCGGCGCGGCCGGTCGTCGCGATGGCCTGGACGATCGGGAAGTAGTTTCCGATCCCCGCCACGGTCTGTACGTCGGTCGGGCCGACGAGGAAGTTGCCCGTGTTCTCATCCGAGTTCGGGTAGGAGACGCCGTTGTCGAGGCCGAGCGTGCACGCCACGTTGGTGCAGAAGTACTTGCCGAGGTTCAGCTCGGCGGACACGAACTGCGTCACCGCGTTGTCCCAGCCCTGAGCCCCCGCGCCGATGCCGAAGATCGCGACGGCGGCCGGGTTGGCCATGCGGATGCCGACGGTGATCGTATCGCCGACCTGAAGAGCATTGAGGGGCCGATTGCCCGTCGTCGTCGTCGTCGCGACGAACGTCAACGCGTTCGCGGTCGACGCCGCGAACAAACAAGAAGCAAGAGCCAGCCACATCGTACGAAGCTTCATAGCCTGATCCTCTCTCGAGTCGAAAAACTCTTGCTAGTTGCAGCTCAGGAAGATGCCGTAATCGGCGGTGGTCACGCTGCCGGAGCCGTCGAGGTCGGCGGCCGCGACATAACCCTCGTCGCCCTGGGACTTGCCGAGCGAACCCTGGAGGATCGCCACGTCGGCTTCGTTCGTGACCCCGTCTCCGTTCAGATCGGTCTGGCAGGAATTCTCCGCGCTCGCGGTGAACCCGTAGAAGAGGGCGGCTGCGAAGAGGCCACCCGACAGAAGCTTCCGCATGTCTGATTCTCCCTGATCCGTTGAGATCGTCTGGACGCCGTACAGCAGCGCGGGCATCCGTGCGGCTCACGATACCGTTTCTCGCGCAGGGCCGCAGGCCGATTCCGGCCGGTGGACGTCGTCTTCGATCTGACGCTCCCTTGGATCCCCGTCCCTCGAATCCCGGCGCGCCGCCCGACGCGCCCCCTCGAAACGTTCGACGACCATGGATTCAATCTGAACGACTTTTCCCTCGAGCCGACCACTCCACGTCAGGGTGATTGGATCACTTCGGAGAAGCGCCACGATGGCAATCGGTCGGATCGTTTTGCTCTTCGCCGTGCTCCTGCTGGGTCTGGCCTCCGCGCAGGGCGTCGTCGCCGCGCCGGGGACTGCTGCGCCCGCGGAATCCCAGGCCGGGAGAAGACCGACCCTCATCGTGAAGCTCCGCAGCGAGGGGCCGGGAGCCGTCGACGCCTGCGCAGAGCAGCTGGCCCGATCCGGCCGATCCTTTGCGTCGGCCGCCCGCGATGGCTCGGCCTCCCTCGACGACGTCTTCGCCCGCCACGCCCTTGGCTCCCCGCGGGCCGTCTTTCCCGCAGGAAAGAACGGCCCGAGTCTCAGCGATCGCCGGGCCGCCCTCCGCGGCCGCCGCCGCGCCGCCCGATCCCTCCGCGCGGCGGCCGCCGCAACCCGGACGGTGCCGGGTCACGGCGCCTCCCCCTCGACCCTTCCCTCGAGCACCGCCCCGGATGAGGCCCTCCCGGACCTCGCTCCGATCTACCGGGTTCCCGTCCCGGCCGATGGCGACCTCGCCGCTGTCCTCGAAGACCTCGCCGCCGACCCCCACGTCGAATACGTGCAGGTCGACCACGCGATGGCGCTCGATGAGCTCCCTCCGTCCGGCGCAGGTCTGCCTCCGATCGCGAGCCCGACCGGGGGCGCCCCCGATCCCTTCCTCTCGAGCGCCGGCAGCTGGGGTCAGCCCTACGCCGATCTCTGGGGCCTCGCGGCGATCCGGGCGACCGAGGTCTGGTCCGCGACCCGGGGCGAGGGCGTCGTCGTCGCCGTCGTCGACACCGGTCTCGACGCCGGTCATCCCGACATGGCGGCCAACGTCTGGGTCAACCCCGGCGAAGACCTCGACGGCAACGGACGGGCCGATGCGAGCGATCGAAACGGCGTCGACGACGACGGCAACGGCCTCGTCGACGACCTCACGGGCTTCGACTTCGCGAGCTCGATCGATGCGAACGAGGACGGTGACTACGACGATCCCGGCGACGTCTCCGATTCCGACCCAAGCGACGACAACGGCCACGGCACCCACGTCGCCGGGACGATCGCCGCCGTCGCCGACAACGGGATCGGCATCGCCGGCGTCGCGCCCGGCGCGCGCATCATGGCGCTCAAGGGCTTTCCCGCGAGCGGGCCGGCGAGCGACTCCGTGCTGTGGCGGGCCGTCCTCTACGCAGCGGAGAACGGTGCGGCGGTCGTCAATGCCAGCTGGTCGTGCGGCTCGCCGTGTCCCTCGAACCCCCTGGCCGAGGAGGTCCTCGAGGTCGTCGAGGCCCTCGGGACCCTCGTCGTCACCTCCGCGGGCAACAAAGGCGCGGACGTCGCCTTCACGAGCCCCGAGAACGGGTCGCGGGTCCTCGCCGTGGGGGCGATCGGTGTCGACGAGAGCCTCCCCGAATTCAGCAATCGCGGCTGGCTCGTCGACGTCGTTGCCCCCGGCGGTGGACCGGAGGAGCCCTTCACGATTCCCGTCGCGCGTCGAAACATCCTCTCCTTGCGCGCGCAGGACACGTTCTCGAACGAGCCCGCCTACATTGTCGCCGACGACTATCTCCGCCTCGCCGGCACTTCCATGGCGTCGCCGCACGTCGCGGGTGCCGTCGCGCTCCTGCGCGGGCTGCGGCCGGAGCTCGAGCCGGGGGACGTGCGCCGGCTGATCCGCCTCACGGCCCGGGATCTCGGAGCGCCGGGGCCCGATCCCGTGTTCGGCCCGGGGCTCCTCGACGTCCTGGCCCTCGTCGTCGCGCCGGTCCCCGACGCCGTCCTCGAGCTCGATTCACCGCGGGTCGGCGCGCTCCACGATCCCGCGACGGGCTTCCTCGAGCTGCGCGGGCGCGCCTTCGGCGGAGACGTCGCGGCCCTCGAAGTCGACATCGCCCGCGGTCTCAGCGGCCGCGTCTTCGAGCCCCTCGAGTCGTTCGGGCGCTCGAGCCTCGTCTGGACGCCAGGCAACGCGAGTTCACGCAGCGGGTATGCGGACGCCGCTCCCGGCGAATTCGTCGCGCGCTGGGATGCGGCGGAGGTCGAGGACGGACCTCACGTCGTGCGCGTGCGCGGGCGGCTCTTCGACGGGCGGAGAATCGACGAGCTGACGCTCGTCGGTGTCGAGCGCAATCGGCCGCTTCGCATCTCTCGCGGCGAGGGCGAAGCTGGCAATCCGTCGCTCGTCGGGCGCGCCCTCGTCTGGCAGGTCCCCGATCCCGGCGAGACCTTCGACGATCACGACCTCGCTCTCGGTCGTTTTCCCGAGCGCGAGCGACCCCGACCGGACGTGGAGCGAGTCCTCGAACGCCCCGGCAATCAGCGCGACGCCGTTCGCGACGGCGCCGAGCTCGCGTGGCTCGAGCGCACGGAGACCGGTCAGCAGGTCCTCTTGCGCTGTCGCCTGACGGGCGAGGGCGCCTGCGAGCCGAGTGTCGTGAGCAGCGCGCCGGGCAATTACGGTCCCGTCTTCCTCGAAGGGGGCTGGCTCGTCTGGGGGCGCACACAGTCGGGCGAGCGCTTCGTCGAAGGCTGTCGCGTCGGACCCGTGTCCGCGAGCTGCATCCCGCGCGGTCTCATCGATCCCGCGGCGGGGACCGGCTGGAATCTCCAGTCCTTCGACGGTGCGAGTCTGCTCGCGAGCAGCGCGCAGCGCTTCATCCGCTGTCGACTCGACGTCGGCCGCTCCAGGGGTCGAAAGAGCGCGGGCGGCTGCACGCCCGAGACGATCGAGTTTCCGGGCGGCGACACGCCGACCGAGCCGCGACACGCTGGCGACCTGCTCGCGTTCAGCCGCGTGGACATCGATCTCGTCCGCCCGCCGGGCTGCAGCGCGAACGATCCGCGGCCGAGCTGTGCGCGGCGCTTCGTGGCGGTGGTCGAATATCTCGCCTGTGCGATCGAGCCGACCACTTCGAGCTGCGACCCGATCGTCGTCTCCGATCGCCAGCCCGTCGAGCGGGCCCTCGGCATCGCGGTCGCGGGCCGGCGCGTCGTCTGGTCGATGGGCACCGACGACGAGGAGCCGGCGCTGCGCTTCTGCGAGCTCGAATGGCCGAGTCGCAGCTGTCCGCCGCAGCGCATCGGCGGCGCCCTCGCGCTGCAGACGGCGGCGTCGATCGACGGCAATCGGCTCGCGTGGTCCGATGGACGCGACGGGACCCTTGCGATCCTCGGCCTCGAGCTCCCGGATCTGCGCCTCCCCGAACGGCGATCGGTGCGGGCGGGTGTCCCGTTCCTGGTCGTCTTCGACGCCGATCCCGGCTCGGCGAAGGGCCTGCGCTACGAGCTCGAGGGCGAGATGGGCGTTTCGCCCGAGGCGGCTGGTGCGCTCGTCTTCGATCCGGGGCGGCCGGGGGGGCGCGTCTTCCTGCGCGGTCTGCTGCCCGTCGGGTCGCCGCGGCATTCGAGCTGGCGGGTCCGCGCCGTCGGCGAGGGCGGGCTCACGAGCGAGTCGGTGATCGAGCTGTTGACGCATCCGACGGGTCGTTCCGAGCGCTGAGGCGCGTCGGCCCGCTTCGATCCTCGGCGTTCGGCGCGCGTCGTCCGACGCCGAACGGACGATCGACCCCGGCCGATCGCTCAGCGTCGAAAGACGAGCTCGTCCTCGCGTTCGTCGCGGGCGCCCACGACGATCGCGTGGTCCGGAGAGAGCGAGCAGGCGGGGTCGGTCTTCGAGGCGTCGCCGAGCAGTCGGAACGCCTGACAGCGACAGCCACCGAAATCGCGCTCGCGCTCGGGACAGCTTCGGCACGGCTCGGCCATCCAGGCCGTTCCGCGATAGGCCTGCATGCCGGGCGCCGCGCGCCACGCGTCTTCGAGCGTCCGCTCGGGCACCCGCCAGAACTCGAGCCCGGGCAGATCCGAGGCCTCGTGGCAGGGCAGGACGAGGCCCGTCGGATCGACGACGAGGGCGAGCCGTCCCCAGCCCCCCATGCAGGGCTTCGGCCGGCCGGCGTAGTAGTCGGGCAGGACGAAGAGCACCGTCAGCCCCTTCGCCTCCGCCCGCGCCCGTGCCGCCTGGACCGCCTTGCTCGCCGTCTCGAGCTGTTCGCGCGACGGCATCAGGGCGGCGCGATTGCGCAGCGCCCAGTTGTGGAACTGGGTATTCGCGAGCTCGAGCCGACAGGCGCCGAGCTCGATCGAGAGCTCGATCAGGCGCGGGACCTGGTCGAGGTTGTGGCGATGGAGCACGGTGTTGATCGTCAGCGCGAGGCCGAGCTCGCTCGTTCGGCGGGCGATCGCGAGCTTCTCGTCGAAGCTCGGCGTCCCGGCGATGCGGTCGGAGCGCTCGGCGTCGACGGCCTGGAGCGAGACCTGGACGCTGCGCAGACCGCGCTCGGCCATCGCATCGAGGCGGGCCGTCGTGAGCGGGCGACCCGCCGTCACGAGATGCGGATAGAGGTCCGCGTCGACCGCGCGGCCGAGGATGGCTTCGAGATCGCTGCGCGTGCTCGGCTCGCCGCCGGTCAGCCCGAGATGGACGACGCCGAGGGCGGCGGCCTGCTCGAAGACGCGGCCCCAGTCGTTCGCGTCGAGCGCCTCGCGCCGGCTTCCGGAAATCGATCGGGTTCGAGCAGTAGGGACACTGCAGCGGACAGCGATAGGTCAGCTCCGCGATCAGGTTGAGCGGGGCAGGGGGCGCAGATGCATGTGCAGACGCGGATGCAGACGCGACGATCGCGTCGCCCGTCGCGTCGCTCGACCCCGTGTCTACCGGCGCGACCGCGCGCGAGCCCGCCTCGGATCCCGGCTCGACGAGCGCGCCGAGGCGGCGCATCTGGGCGATGAAGGCGCCGACCTCGGCCTCTAGGCCTTCGCTCGTCGGGTAGCGGGCGGCGAGGGCGGCGGCGACTTCGCCCGCGGTCCGCGCGCGATCGAAGAAGCGCAGGATCTCCCCGCCGCTGCCCCCGAGCCGGATCGCCCGCTCGGGCAGGACGAGGAGGTCGCCCGCGCTCCGCGTCTTCAGCGCGGCATGACGGGAGAGCGCGAGGCGCGTGGACTTCGCTCCGGGAGCCGGGGCGGCGCCTGCGCCGGGCTTGTCGGCCTCGCGCGCGCCCCGCTTCCCGTCGTTCCGCTCCGTGCTCATAGCGCGAGCTCCAGCCCGTCGTAGGCGACGAGGATGCCGGCCTCGTGGATCCGCGCCCAGTCCTTCCCGTCCGTTTCGCAGGCGGGGTTGCTGGCGGCGAGATGGAGATAGACCGAGCGGCCGGCCATGCCGGAGAGCCAGACCAGCGAGCCGTCGCGACCGTCGATCGGGAGATGACCGAGATCGCGCGCTCCCTGTACACCGGGATGGATCAGCCGGCCCTCCTCTTCGACGAGGCAGGTGCCGTCGACCAGCCGGACGTCGGCGGCGCGCAGCTCGGCCAGGGTCGCGCTGTCGTAGCGGGCGATGCGGGGTGCCACGACGAGGCGCGCGCCGGTGCGCAGGTCGGTGATGCGGACGCCGGCCCGGGCGCGGCCCGCCTTCGGCGCGCGCTCGCGCAGGGCGTCGGGGATCGGACCGGGCAGGGGAAAGAGGCGCGCTTCGAGGTTCCCGTCGCGGTCGAGGGGAAAGGGACGGTCGAAGGCGTGTCCGCTCCAGCTCGCTTCGAGGGCGCGGAAGCCCGCGTCGTGCTCGACGAGGGCGTCGCGCAGGTCGTTCGGAGAGGCGATCCGCAGCGAGAGGCCGCGGGCAAAGGCGAGGGCGCCGGCGCAGGCGTCGAGCTCGGCGCAGGTCAGGACGAGGGTGTCGATCGGAACGCTGCGGGTCCCCGCGGCGGGGGCGAAACGCGGATCGGAGGCCAGGGTCTCCGCCAGATGGAAGGGCGCCTCGATCAACGAATAACGTTCCCCGTCCGCCGACACGGCGAGGGCCGTCCCGCGCCGCCGCGGCATCGCGGGATCGCCGGCCCGCGCGCGCAGCGCCCGGGGCGATCCGTCGTTCCAGGCGGGCACGCCGGCCGAGATCCCCGTGCCGAGGACGACGACCTTCATCTGCGGGGCCGACGAGCGCGGGGTCGAAGGCCGGGGCTGCGGCGGGGGAGGAGAATGCGACGCCATGCAGACCACGCTACCAAATCGCCCTCTCCGCCGAGGCTCTGCCCCGAGGTCGTCGCCATCATGCCCGAGCTTCCCGAGGTCGAGACGACGCGCCGGCGGATCGGGCCCCTGCTCGTCGGGCGCCGGATCGAGCGGGTCGAGACGACGGCCGCGAGCTACTTCTTCCTGACACCGCCGGCCGAGCTCAAGCGCGCGCTCGAGGGTCGTCGCATCGAGTCCCTCGATCGTGTCGGCAAGTATCTCGTGGCGGGACTCGAGGACGGCTCGCGCCTGCTCCTGCATCTCGGGATGACGGGCCAGCTCTTCTCGAGCGCGGCGACGAGCGTGCGGCTGCTCTCGGCGACGGTGCGCGCCTCGCTCGCGCCCGAAGAGCAGCGTCGATTCGAGCCCGACCTCCATACCCATCTCCGGCTGCGTCTCGACGGCGGCGGTCCGCAGGTCTACTTCCGCGACGTGCGCAAGTTCGGGAAGGTCCAGTGGCTCGCCCCCGGCGAACGAAACGCGCGGCTCGATCGACTGGGCACCGACGCCCTCGCCCTCGGCGGTGCCGAGCTATTCGCCGCCTGCCGCAAACGCAAGGCCGCGATCAAGGCGCTCCTCCTCGACCAGTCGATTGCCGCCGGCGTCGGGAACATCTACGCCGACGAGGCGCTCTTCGTCGCCGGTGTCCGGCCCGCGCGCGCGGCGGGGCGGATCACGCGACGCGAATGCGACGCCATCGTGCTCGGGCTTCAGCGCGTGCTGCTCCGCTCGATCGAGACCGGCGGCTCGAGCATCAGCGACTACGTCTCCCCCGATGGGAGCGACGGGGGCTATCAGGACGAGCGCAAGGTCTACGGGCTCACGGGCGAGCCCTGTCGCGTCTGCGGCGAGCCGATCAAGCGCCGGATCGTCGCCCAGCGCTCGACCCACTACTGTGCGCGCTGCCAACGCTGAAGCAGGGCGAGCCGCGTCTCCGACGCGGGGCCGGGAGAAGGCATGCTGAGTCTGGTCGAGCTCGAGCGGGTGGTGCGCGCGCTCGAGCAACGCTGGGTGGGCGGACGCGTCGAGCGCTGGGTCGAGCCCGACCCCGGGCGCATCTGCGTCTCGCTCTACCGACGCGACGGCGAGCTCCAGCGCAAGGCCGTCCTCGATCTCGACGCACGGCCCGACGTCGCCCATCTCGGCGAGCTCCCGCGCATGCCCGCCGCGCCGGACGCGCTCCCGGCCTTCAGCGCCTATCTGCGCGCCCATCTCTCCCGGGCGCGGCTCGAGGCGGCCCGTCTGCGCGGCGGCGATCGCCAGCTCGTGCTGCGCTTCACCGCGGAGGAGGGGGCCTTCGAGCTCGTGCTCTCGATCTTCGGCCGCAAGAGCAATCTCTACCTGCTCGACGCCGAGGGTCGGCTGCTCCTGGCGTTGCGCCCGCTGCGCGACACGCGGACCGAGCTCGCGCCCGGGCGTCCGTACACGGATCCGGCGAGCGGTCCGCCGCGCCGCGGGGACGATCGCTTCTCCGAGGTCGACGACGCGGAGCTGCTGGTGCGGATCGGCGAGCGTTATTCGGGGGAGCGGGTCGAACAGTCGACGGGCGACGATCGCCGGACGCTGCTCGCCGTCCTGCGCAAGGAGCGCAAGGCCGCCGAACGACGGATCGAGCGCATCGAGGAGGAGCTGCGCGAGGCCGACGAGGTCGGCACCCTCGAGCGCCACGGTGAGCTCCTGAAGGCGAATCTCGCAAAGGTCGTCCCCGGCGCCGCGACGGTCACCGTCGCCGACTTCGAGACCGGGCTCCCGGTCGAGATCGCCCTCGATCCGAAGCTCCCGGCCCGACAGAACCTCGAGGCCCTGTTCAAGCGCTACCAGAAGCTGATCCGCCGCCTCACGAAGGCGGGCGGCCAGATCGACGCCGCGCGGGAATCCCTCGCCGGACTCGTCGCCCTCGAGGCGGAGATCGAGGCGGCGGATGGGGCGGGGCTCGAGGCGATTCTCGCACGGGAATCGGTCGGGCGGCTGCTCGGGCGTGCGGGCGAGGGGCGGATCGCGCGGGATTCTTTGGCGTCGGGCCGCGGTCCGGGCGCAGCGGCGGCGGGCGAGGGCAAGGGCGCGGGCGCGAGCGGGCCGGCCCCGCGCGCAAAGCCTTCGCTGCCCGCCGCCTATCGCGACAGGCCGAGACGGCTTCATCCCCGGCGTTATGCGACGGCGGCGGGGCTCGAGATCTGGGTCGGCCGTAGCGACGACGCGAATGATTTCCTGACGACGCGGCTCGCCCGGGGCAAGGATCTCTTCTTCCATCTCGCCGGTGCCCCCGGCAGCCACGTCATCCTCCGCACCGAAGGCCGCGACGACCCGCCCTCCGAGGCGATCCTCGACGCTTGCGAGCTCGCCGTCCACTTCTCGAAGCAGAAGAACGCCGGCTCGGCCGAGGTCCACGTCGTCCCGATCAAGAACGTGAAGAAGCCGAGGGGCGCGAAGCCGGGCCTCGTCTACGTGACGGGCGGTCGCTCGCTCCACCTGCGGCGCGAGGCCGCACGGCTCGAGCGGATCCTCGCGGCACGAATCGAGGACGGGGGCTCGGACGCCTAGCGCGGATCGGGCCGATCGGACGCCGGGGCGGTCCCGGGCTCGCCGCCGGCCTCGCCCGCGTCGTGGGCCTCGCGCGCCTCGCGCGAGAGCTCGCCGGCGAAGGCGAGGCCGAGCAGCGCGCGGGCGAAGGTCAGCGCGATCGACAGCAGGATGCTCATCGAGAGCAGCACGTCGTCCGGAGCGCGGGTCGCGAAGAGCGTCACGAAGGCGACCTGCGCGGTCCCGATCCCGGCGACGGCGATCGGGAGCGCCGAGATCAGCAGCAGGACGGCGACCTTGAGCGCGAGCTCCGCGACTCCGATGTCGACACCGAAGGCCTGGAAGAGCCCGGCGACCATCCAGACATAACACGCCACGAATACGATCCGGAGTCCGATCAGCTCGAACAGCGTCGTGAGCGGGATCGTCCGGAAGGCGCCGAGGATCTCGAGCTCGCGGATCCGGTCCAGAGGGCCGAGCGAACGCCGCGTGCGGAGCAGGAAGAAGCCTGCGGCGACGCCGCCGAGCAGGGTCAGAAGGAGCCCGCTGCGCAGGCCTGCGCCGATCGCCGGCAGGAACGCGCCCGCGAGCAGCGCCATGCCCGCGACCGAGCCCACGTCGAGCAAGGCGATCACGAAGACGGCGCTCGCGGCCCGGGCGAGCGATCCGCCCATGCGGCGGCGCAGGAGGAAAGTGAGCGCCGTCGCCCCCGCTGCATAATGGAAGAGGCTCAGCAGGTAGCAGGCCGACTTGATGCGCGCGGCGGTCGCGCGGGAGATCGCGTGGCCGCAGGCCGCTGTCACGCGATGGAGACAATGGGCCTCGATCAGGAGCGTGACGGCGTTCCAGAGGGCGAGCGGCGCGAGGAATCGCAGCGTCGTCGCGAGCGTGAGATGCTCGAGGGCCGCACGCAGGTCGATCCGGAAGCCGAGATAGGCGACGAGCGCTGCGCTGACCACGATCGGAAAAGTCCGCCGCGCGAGACTCGTCCCGGACACGGCCGCGCGCGTCGTCGCGCCGCGGGGCTCGTCGCTCTCGCCGCCGTCCCCGCGCTTCGCCGGGCTCACCGGTCGACTCCCCACGGCGCGCGCGCGATGGCGGCCTCGATCGCCTCGAGCAGCTCGTCCGCCGCGCGATCCCAGTCGAAGCCGGCCGACCAGGCGAGCGCCCGGCGGCGCATCGCGCGCGCCTCGTCCCCGTCCTCGAGCAGCGGCGCGAGCGCGCGGGCGTAGTCGGCGGGATCGACGCCGGCGACGAGCCATCCGGTCTCGCCGTCGCGGATCGAGTCGCGCAGCCCCGGCGCGTCGCGGGCGACGACGGGGGTCGCCAGCGCATTCGCCTCGATCACCGTCAGCCCGAAGCCCTCCTTCAGCGACGGAAAGACGCAGGCGGCGGCGGAGGCGAGCAGGCGGTCGCGCTCGGCGTCGGGGACGAAGCCGGTGAAGCGGGTGCGCGCCTCGAGGCCGAGCTGGCGAGCGAGATCGACGAGGCGCGGCTGATCGGCGCCGCGGCCGATCACGAGGACCTCGAGCCCGGGGAACAGGGGGACGAGGCGCGCCGCGGCCTCGAGCAGGATCTCGACGTGCTTGTAGGCCTCGAGGCGGCCGACGTAGGCGAGGACCGGCCGGCGTGGCGCGTCGGGGTCGACGACGAGTGCGGGCCGATCGATGCCGGGGGCGCTGACGCGGATGCGCTCGGGGCGGATGCCCCGGGCGACGAGGTCGTCGCGGGAGCTCTGCGAGATCGCGAGGAAATCGACGTCGTGATAGGCCCAGGGAATGCCGCGCTCCGCCGCGACGACGGCCGCGGCGATCGGCCAGGGGACCTGATCGAAAGCGACCTCGCCGAACAGGTGATGGCAGAGCGCGAGCACCGGCGTCCCCGCGTAGAGCGGGCTGTAGAAGGGAAGCTTGTTGAGACACTCGACGACGACGTCGAACTCACCCCGTCGCCCGGCCGCGGCGACCCGCAGCGGTAGCCTCGCGTAGTAGGCGGCGAGGGGGCCGTCGCGGACGATCTCGATGCCTTCGCGGGTCGCGCGGATCGATCCGCCGCGAAAGCCCGCCGAGCGCAGGACGACGCGGTGGCCCCGGGCGGCGAGCCGGCCGAAGAGGCGCTCGACGTGGATCTCCGCGCCGCCCGCCTTCGGATGGTCCCCGTCGCGCTCGTTGAGCACGAGGATGCGGAGCGCCTTCATGGGCGAGCCGCCCGCATGCGGAGGGCTAGAGCCATCCGAATGCGCTCGCGATCCGCAGCCACCAGACGATCCAGAGCGCCTCGAGGCCGATGCGCAGGGAGAGCTTCGATTCGCCGCGGGTCCGGTCGAGGAAGAAGAACGGGATCTCCCGGATCCGCGCCCCCGCCTTCACGAAGCGGTAGTTGAGCTCGATCTGGAAGGCGTAGCCGTCGGCCTTGATGCGTTCGAAGCCGATCTTCTCGAGCATCGCGCGACGCATGCAGCGGAAGCCGCCGGTCATGTCGCTGAGCGCGAGCCCCGTCGCCTTGCGGGCGTAGAGGTTGCCGAACCAGGAGAGCAGGATCCGCTCGATCGGCCAGTTGACGACGGTGATCCCGTCGAGGTAGCGGGAGCCGAGGACGACGTCGGCGGTCTCGACCTCGGCGAGCAGCCGGGGGATCTGGTCGGGGGGATGGGAGAAGTCGGCGTCCATCTGGATGACGAGGTCGGCGCCGAGCTCGAGGGCACGGGCGAGGCCCGCGCGGTAGGCGGCGCCGAGACCTTCCTTGGTCTCGCGGTGGAGCACGTGGACGCGCGGGGAGCGGGCGGCGAGCTCGTCGGCGAGGCGACCGGTCCCGTCGGGCGAGTCGTCGTCGACGACGAGGACCTCGATCGTCGGCGTCTGCTCGAGGATCTTCGGCACGATCAGCGGGAGATTCTCCGCCTCGTCGTATGTCGGAAGGACGACGATCGTCCGGCTCATGGAGACTCCGCGCGCCGGGGTACGGCGTCGCCGGGAGCTTCACCCAGGATGGCGCGGCGGTCAGGCGCCGCGCGTGCCTTCTCGGGTCAGGCCCCTAGACTGAAGCGATGATCGACGACGCCTTTCGGACCGTGGTGCCCCGCTATGCCGGGCCCTTCGTCGCCCTGTATTCGCGGCTCGGGCTCTCGCCGAACCACGTGACCTTCATCGGATTCGCGCTCGCGATCCTTGCGAGCTTCGCGGTGGCGCGGGGGCAGGGGTGGGTGGCCCTGCTCTTGTGGTGGGTGTCGCGGATCGCCGACGGGACGGACGGCCATTACGCGCGCCGGAGCGGGCGAGCGACGGCCTTCGGCGCCTACCTCGACATCGTCCTCGACATGGCGGCCTATGGGGCGATGGTGATCGGGTTCGCGGCGGCGGAGCCGGAGCTCGCGTCCCGTTGGACGGCGATGCTCTTTCTCTACGTCCTCTGCATCACGACCGCGCTCGCCCTCGGTGCCCAGGAAGAAAGACTGGCCCGCCCGGCCCGGGACGACCGCGGTTTGCGCCTCGGCGCGGGCCTCGCCGAGGGTGGGGAGACGGGAATCGCCTACAGCGTCTTCCTTCTATTTCCAGCCTGGCTGCCCGTGACGACGGCGATCTGGGTCGGCGTGCTCGCCCTGACCGTCGTCCTGCGCACGATCCTCGCGAGCCGTCTGCTCCGCTGATCCGGCGCGCCGATCGCCCGATTTGTGAGATCGATCATCAAGCAAGTTCCCTCGCCCGACCGATATGCCTTCGAGCTACGTGCGCGTGAGCCCTCGGGCTCGGAGGGGTTTCTCGTGATGGGTCGCATACGGATCGGGTCGGGCATCGCTGCCCTCGTCGGAAGTCTCGTCCTCGCAGCCGGTGAGGGCGCCGCCGAATGGAAGGTCTACGTCCAGGGCGGCATCGGGCTCTCGGGCGCGGAGGTCGAGACGGACGGTCAGGCGGGCAACGCGCCCGTGACCCCGTTGACCGGGAGTGATCACGATTCATCGCCGATGCTCGATGCCGCGGTCGGTCTCGAGGTTCCGATGGACGAGCTCGTTCCGCGCGAGTTCCTGTTGAAGGTGCGGCTGCCCGATTGGCCGGTTCGCAGCGAGATCGAGGCGGCGGGTCTGCGGGAGTACGAGCTCTCGACGGTGGCCGGCTCCGGCGTCAACTCCAACCGCTTCTTCACCGAGCTGAAGACGACGACCGTCCTCTTCAATCAGTGGCTCGACATCCCGCTCGTCTCGGTCGCGAAGCCCTTTCAGTATCTCTTCGGCCTCGGACGCCAGCCGCGTCTGCGCCGCTGGCTCGAGCCCGCGAGCCTCTACGTCGGCGCCGGCATCGGTCTCACGGCCCTGATGGACATCGACGGCACCTCGAACGTGATCGGCGCCCATGACGACGTCGTCGACTTCGCCTGGAACGTCGGCACCGGATTCAACTTCCAGATGACGGAGCACGTCTCGCTCTCGGCGGGCTACCGCTACGTGGGCCTGCCGAATCCGTCGGTGACGACTCAGGGCCCCTTCGCTCCCGGGCCGGGTGACAAGATCGATTACGATCTCCAGGTCCACGAGCTGCGCATCGCGATCCGCATTCGCGTCTTCGAGTTCGCGAGCCCGTGGCGCTGACGTCTTCGCGCGTCGCGACCGGCGCACACCGCTCGAGCGGGCCGCTCGCATAGCGGCTGTGCGACCCCTCGGATAGCCTCCCCGCGTGCCGACCCGCCGCTCGCGATCGATCTTCTTCTGCTGGTCCGGCCTCGTGGTCGCGCTCCTCTGCGGGTCGGCCTCGCTCGGCTACGCGCAGGAAGAGGCCCAGGGAAGGGACCAGCAGCAGGCCGAGGCCCAGGCTCGGGCCCAGGCTCAGGCCCGCAGCCGTCCCCGGGCGCCGGGGCCGGACGAAGCGCGCATCCTGCTCAACCAGAAGCGGATGGACATCGACCAGCTGATCGAGCTGGTCTCGAAGGAGACGCGCCGCACGATCCTGTTCGACGAGCAGGTCGGGGGCATGGTCTCGCTCGTCTCGAAGCGGCCCGTCACGAAGGACGAGGCGTGGGCGTTGCTCGATTCGGCGCTCCATCTGCTGGGCTTCGCGTTGCTGCCCTCGACGGTGAATCAATGGCGGATCGCCCGGATCGCCGAGGCGGTCGGCGAGGCGCCCTATGCCGAGCGCGTCCGGCGCGGCTCCGATCGCTACGTCACGGCGTTGATCCCGCTCGAGGTCGCGAGCCTCCAGTCGGTCCTGAACGTGCTCCAGCCGATGGCCGGCGCGACGGTCACGCTGATCGCCCTCGAGCAGACCCACAGCCTGATCGCGAGCGGCCCCGAGAGCTCGATCGCCCGGCTCACCGAGATCGCCGACGAGCTCGATCGCGTCGAGGAGCGCGGACTGCGCCAAAGGGTGTTGCGCTACCGCGACGTCGCCGACGTCGACGCGATGATCCAGGCCCAGTTCGAGTCGGGCCGCTTCGCCGATCGCGAGCTCGAGGTCTGGAGCGACGAGCGGACCAACAGCCTGATCTTCAGCGGATCGCCGGACGCGGTCGACCGCCTGGTCGACTTTCTCGAGCGGATCGACGTCCCGATCGAAGGCGAGGGCGAGCTCCGGATCCTGCGCGTGCTCAATCGCGACGCCGGCGAGGTCGCGCAGATCCTGGGCGGCCAGGCGCCGAGCGCTTCGCGCTCGAGAAATAATGAGGAAACCCGCGGCGGTCAGAGCGGCGATGGGAAGAAGCCGTCCGATGCGAGCTCGCCGAACGACCCCCGGCAGGACGCCGATGAGACCGGCGACGGGTCGAACGCGGCACCGGACGATTCGGTGACGCCGAAGGTGCCGGGCTTCGCCGGCGCGGTGTCGACCCTCGATCTGAATTCGCTGCTCGGGGGCGAGGACTACACGATCGCCGTCGACGAGCCGACCCGTTCCCTCGTCGTCCGCGCGAGCGAGCGCGGGCATCGCGTCATCCGCGAGCTGGTCGAGAAGCTCGATGCACGGCCTCAGCTGATCGCCGTCGACATCACGGTCTCCGAGGTGCGCACCCCGAGCAGCCTCGCGCTCTCGCTCAGCTATCACCTTCCGCTGCTGCCGGGGGACTCGCTCGACGAGTTCGTCGGGCGCATGATCAGCCTGCCCGCCGGCGGCGGCTTCCGAACGACGCCGATCGCCGAGGGCGCGCTCTTTGGTCGCGTTTCCCGGGATGCCGGGGTCGACTTCGACATCCCCGGAGCCGGTGGCGTCCTGATTCCGCTCGAGGACACGGGCGAGATCGACGCTTCGAGCATCAAGGCGCGCGTCGACATCCTGATCCAGCCCTCGCTCGTGATCGTCGCCGGTGAGGAGCACGAGATCTTCGTCGGCTCGAACATTCCGATCCCGACCTCCGAGGGGACCTCGCTCGCGAGCGTCAATACGACGAATCCGTCGACCGCCACCTTCGGCGTGACGGTCAATCTCAATCGCCAGGACGTCGGCGTGCGGCTCACGATCGAGGCGCAGGCCGGACAGGAGGGCCCGATCGTGCTCTCCCTCGACACGGAGATCTCGTCGCTCGGCCCGTCCGTCGCGGGCGACGCCTCGAAGGTCGGCCCGACGCTCATCAAGGAGACCCTCTCGGCGAAGGCCCGCCTCGAGGACGGTGAGACCGCGATCGTCGGCGTCGATCGGGAGCGCACGGACACGACCGCCCAGGGCGGGACGCCCTGGCTCTCCGACATTCCCTTCCTCGGCTGGTTCTTCAAGGCCCGGGGCAAGGTCGTCGAGGACATCCGCCTCGTGATCGCAGCCCGCGCGCGCCGCGTCTCGACGCCGGCCGAGCTCGTCGCCGACACGATCCGCCGCCGACTCGCCTTCGATCGCCAGCGCGCCCGCATCCAGAACCTGCCCGATTCGGAGGGCTCGCCCTATGGCGTGCGGGTCACGACGCGTTCGCTCGAGTCCGATGCCGAAGCGATCGCCCGCGATCTCGAGCGCCGAGGCCATCGCACCCGGGTCCAGCGGTGGCAGAGCGCGGACGGAGGCGACCTCTTCGACGTCTACGTGATGGGCTTCGACTCGATGTCGGACGCGGGGGATCTCGCGCTAAGCCTGGCCGACGACGGCTGGGACGCCGATCTCGTCGTGTTCTCGTCGCGCTCCTGAGGCGAGCCGGACGTCGCCTTCGAGGCGGCCGTCCTGGCCGATCACGAGATGGGGCAGACCGAGGCCGGCGAGGAAGGCCCGGCTCTCGCGCTCGTCGTTCAGCATCGCGATCGTGGTCGCAGCGCCCGCGACGAGACAGAGCGGGGCCTGCACCGAGACGCTCGCGGGGCCGCCGCGAAAGCTCTCCCCCGTCCGGGGATCGAGCAGATGGGGGTAGCGGACGCCGTCGACGACCATGCAGCGCTCGTAGTCGCCGCTCGTCGCGATGCCGCCGGAGGCGACGGCGACGCGGGCGATCGCGGCGCCCGGCCGTCGCGGATTCCGGATGCCGACCTGCCAGGGCGAGCCGTCGGGATGCGGACCGACGACCGCGAGATCTCCGCCGAGATCGACGAGCCCCGAGGCGAGTCCGGCGTCGCGACAGAGCGCGGCCACGCGATCGGCGGCGTATTCCTTGACGAAGCCCCCGAAATCGAGCTGCATGCCGGGCAGGGGCAGCACGAGGCGCGGACGCTCCCAGCGGAGCTTCGACCAGCCGACGAGGTCGCGGATCCGGGCCAGCTCCGCCGGGTCGGGCAGTCGATTCGAGCGGAAATCCCAGACCCGCCGAAGCACGCCGGAGGTCGGGTCGAAGCGTCCCTCGCTCTCGCGGTTCGCCGTCTCGGCGAAGTCGAGGAGCGCCGCGGTCTCGTCGTCGATCTCGAGGCCGCGCTCGTCGCCGGCGCTGCGGTTGATCGCCGAGGCGAGGCTGTCCTCCCGATAGCGCGAGTATTTCTGCTCGAGCCGCGCCACCTCGCGGGTGCAGCGTCGCGCGAGCTCCTCGAGCCCGCTCCGCGCGGGTCCGTGGAGCTTGAGCTCGCACGGGCTCCCCATCGCGCGGAAACGGAATCGGAGCAGGGGCATCGTCAGAAGCGACCCGTGAGGGTGAAGGCGAAGACCTGGAAGTCGACGAGCGCCGGAGCCTCGTCGACGTCGTCGACGCTGACGAGACCGAACGAGCCGTCCGAGAGATAGCGTTCGTAGGAGAACGCGAGGAAGAGATCGAGCCCGCCGGAGAAGCCCACGGCCTGGAGACCCGAGCTCGCTTGATAGTCGAACAGATCCTCGAGGGAAGCCTCCAGCTTCACCTTCCAGGAGATCGCGCCGTAGGGCGAGAGCCGGTAGTCGCTCGAGCGATTGCCGGGATCGTTCTCGGCCGCGCCCGCCAGAAGCAACGTGTCGTAGAAATCCGCCTTGCTCTGGCTGTAGTAGCGGACCGCCGGGACGACCGTCAGCCAGCCGAAGCCCTGGTGCCAACCGAGCTCGAAGGTATGCGACGTGATGCTCCAGTCGTCGGCATAGAAGCGATAGTCGAGGTGGATCGAGGCGGGGAACAGGTCGTGGAACGGCAGATGGTGGCGGTAGCGCACCATGATGTTGCCCTGATGCTTCTCGCTCGGGCGTCGATCGGAGATGAGGCCGTCGGAGGGACCGATGCCGCGGATCGCCTTGTACGGATCCGAGAGGTAGCCGTTCGAATACTTGAAGTTGCCCGTGACCTGGATCGCCGACGCGCGGGTCAGGAGCTGGGAGATGCCCCCGAAGAAGTCGAGGCTCCACTTCTCGCCGGACTTCGGCCGGGCGAGCGAGAGATTCGGGTTGTTCGGGTCGATCCAGTCGTAGGCGAAGGCGCCGGAGAGCGAGAGCGTCGTGTTCTTGTCGAAGTAGGAGCGCTCGGTCCCGATCCCGCCATGGACCGAGAGGTAGTCCTGCTCCTTCGAGAAGCCGGCGGCGAACGTGTCCTTCGCGTCCTCGAGGTAGTAGTCGAGATCCGCCGTGAGGTCGTAGCGGGTGTCGTCGATCGTGGCTCCGCTCATGACCTGGACTCGCTCGGTCCCGCTCGCCTCGACGTACCAGGGCGACGCGCCGCTCATCTTCTCGTAGAGGAAGTCGACGCCGACGTCCATGCGCTTGGAGACCGGGAAGTCGAACTCGAGCTGGTCCGTGAGGACCTCGTAGCGCTGGCGGGAGCCGGTGCCCGAGAAGCGGCCGGGGGAGAGGTCGTCCTCGACGTAGTAGCTGAATGCGTAGGCCGCGCTGGCCTGCTCGATCGGCGTGTCGGCGCGCGCTGCCGCCACGATGCCCGGGATCGCGAGCGCGCTCGTCGTCAACGCCGTCAGCGCGCGACCAGGCAGGGCGAGGCCGTCGGCGACTTCGCCGCGGTCCCCTTCGATCTTCTGCTCCCGATCCCCCCTCATCGAAGCCTCCGGATCTCAGTTGCAGCCGCAGCCGCCGCCCCCGCCGCTTCCGCCCGGCATGGAGGCCTCCTTGCTGAAATAGACGTGCGACTCGCGCTTCGCCTCGAGCGAGTCCGGCTCCCAGGCCATGTCCCGGCGCGCGAGCAGGTCACGCTCCCAGGGGCTGACCCGGGCACAGCCCGTCGCCGCGACGCCGAGCGCGATCAGGAGCAGAACGGTCGGGATCGAGCGCATCGACTAATGTCCTCCGAGGAGCTTTCGGATCTCCGCGCGCAGCTTGACGCCGTCCCCGCGCTGGAAGCCGCGGTGGACGTGGCGGATCACGCCCTGGCCATCGATCAGGTACGAGGTCGGCATCGTGTCGACGCCGAATTGCTTGGGCAGGCGGCCCTTCGGATCGCTCGCCGAGGGATATCCGATCGGATTCTTCTCGAGGAAGCGCAGGGCCTTCTTCGTCTGCTGATCGAGGTTGACCGCGACGATCTGGAAGTTCTCGCCGGCGAGCTCCTTGCGCATCGCCTCGATCTCCGGGATCGCCTTCAGGCAGGGCGCACACCACGACGCCCAGAAGTCGAGATAGACGACCTTGCCGCGGTACTGGGCGAGGGAGACGTTGCCCTTGCCGTCGAGGGAAGGCGCCGAGAAGTCGGGCGCGCGATCGCCCGCTTCGAGGGCGAGCGCGGCGTTCGAGACGACGAGCGACGCGAGCAGCGAGAGAAGCACCGCGACGAGCGGAGAGACGAGCGGCGAACCGGCGCGCGGCGCGAGGCGGAGCGCGCGGGGACGAAGGACAGAGGCCATCATGGATCCAGGATCTCCCGTGGGTCCCGAGCGGGTGTGTGCGAGCGCCGCCGAAACGGGATCGTCGACACACCTCTCGATCCCACGCTGCATCGTCGTGTCGGCGGGTCCTGCTGAGGGAAATGTGATCCGGGACGCAGACGGGCTCAGATCCGTTCGATCGGCGAGGCCGCCGAGAGCGCCGTGATCACCGCTTCCTGGCTCAGCAGCTCCGACAGGACGCGGGGGCTCTCCGGCGCCGCCGGGTCGTAGACCAGGTAGAGCGGGACGCCGGCCCGGCCGAACTCGGCGAGCTTCGCGCGGATCCCGTCGTCGCGGCGCGTCCAGTCGGCCCGGAACAGCGCGAAGCCGGCCTGCGCGAGGGTGTCCCGGACCGCGGGGCGATCGAGCACCGTCCTCTCGTTCACTTTGCACGTGATGCACCAGTCCGCGGTGAAGATCACGAAGACCGGCACGCCGCGGGCGAGGGTTTCACGCACGGCCGCCTCGTCGTAGGGGCGGAAGCCGTCGGATTCGAGTCCGGCCGCGTCGCCGACCGCGCCGCTCGCGGTCGCGGCATCGGCCCGCTCGAAGTCGATCAGATTGAAGCTCGCGAAAGCCAGCAGCGTGATCGCGGCGGCGCTGCCGCGGCCGAGCCAGGCGCTGCGCATCGGTTGCAGCTGGCCGAAGGTCCAGAGCAGGAACGACAGGAAGAGCAGGGCCGCGACGAGGGCGACGACGGAGTCGGTGCCCCCGCTCTGGCCGACGATCCAGAGCAGCCAGACGACCGTGGCGAGCAGACAGAAGCCGAGCCCCGCCCGCAGCTTCAGCATCCACGGGCCCGAGCGCGGCACAAAGCGCGCGAGAGCGGGAAAGAAGCTCACGAGCAGGAACGGCGAGGCGAGGCCGACGCCGATCGCGACGAAGATCGAGACGATGACGAAGCCCGAGCTCGCGAAGGCGAAGCCGACGGCGGTGCCGAGGAAGGGAGCGGTGCAGGGCGTCGCCAGCACGACGGCGAGCAGCCCCTCGAAGGCCGAGCGGGAGAGCCCCGTCGCGTCCTGTCCGACCGCGGCGAGCCGGCCCTGGCCGAGCTCGATCTCGAAGACGCCGAAGAGATTGAGCGCGAAGGTCACGAGCAGCGCCGCGATGCCGGCGACGAAGAGCGGCTCCTGGAACTGGAAGCCCCAGCCGACGGCGTGTCCCGCGCTGCGCAGACCGACGACGAGGGAGGCGAGGGCGAGCATCGAGCCGAGCACGCCTGCGGTGTAGGCGAGGCCGTGGAGGCGGACCTCCTTCGCGTCGCGCTCGGCCAGGTCGGCGACCGACACGACCTTGATCGCGAGGACCGGAAGCACGCAGGGCATTCCGTTCAGGATCAGCCCGCCGAGCAGCGCGAGCAGGAACGCCTGCAGCGCCGCGAACGCTCCCATGGAACCGGTCGACGGGGGCACCGACGGCGACGCATCGCCGCTTTGCGTCTCCGCGCTCGACGCGACTGATCCCGCCGCCGCGGCTCCTGCTGCGCTCATCGCGCTCCCCGCGTCGCGTGCGCGAATCGGGACGTCGATCTCGACGTGGCGCAGGCGTCCGCTCGCGTCGCGGAGGGCGACGACGCCCAGCAGGCGATCTTCGCCGGGCTCGAGGCGGGTCGCCTCGAGCTCGAGCTCGATCCGACCGCGACGCGCGGAATCGACGGAAACGACCTGTTCTCGGGCGAACTCGAAGGTCTCGACCTCGAAGGGGAGGAACGCCAGCTCGGGCTCCTGCGCGTTCGCCTCGACGCACGGGGTCGAGCCCTTTGCGCAGGGCTCGAGCGCGAGCGCGAGACTCGCCGACCCATCGAGCGCCGGCGGGCCGCTCTTCCAGACCGCGTCGAAGGTCCAGCCGAGAGCGACGGCCGAACGCGGCACACGCGCCTCCGTCTCGCGGAAGAGCGCGCGGATCCCCTCCCGCTCCGTTTCGTTCGAGGCGACCGCGAGAGGCGACGCGAGCGCGAAGCTCGCCGGGACGCATTGCGTCCGACACGCGAGGACGTCGATCCGTGCCTTCACGGATCCGTCCGTCTCCGCCGCGCCCGAAGTCGAATGCGCCGACTCGCGATCCGCCGCGAGCTCCGCCGCGAGCAGCACGTGGCCCTCGTAGCCGTAGGTCGTGAAGAGATCATCGGCCTCGCGGAAGATCTCGGGCGCGGGCCAGCCGAGCGCGCCGATCGTGTGTCCCTCTGCGCTGAGCTCGAGCTCAGGCGCGACGCCGGTCTGGCCGGGATTGCGCCAGTAGAGGTGCCAGCCGGGCTTCATCTCGAAGAGCACGCCGACCCGCGCCGGCGACGTCGGAGAGACGAGCAGCGTCGCCGTCAGCTGCGGGACCTCGTCCTCGATGATCGCCTCACCCCGCGCCGAGGCGGGCAGGCTCGCGCGGAGCGACGGGGAAAGCGGCGTCGCATCGGAGATCGGGAATTGCGAACGCGCGTCCGACTCGGCGGATCCGGGGAGCGATGCGGAAGAGATCGCCATCACGGCGAACAGGGCGAGCCAGGTCGAAGGAGACCGGGTCGAAGGAGAGCGTGTCGAACGAGAGTGCGAGGCCCCCACGCGGCGCGTCGCTGCGTCCTGCGTGGGCTCGCTCGCGCGCTTCGGGGCTCGGAGTCGGGAGAAGATCGCCATCAGGTCGGGATTCCTCGGTCGGGGGTCCTCGAAGACTCGAGTGAGGGTCGAAAGCCCACGCACTCATCGGTCGATCCCCGCGTTCGACCTTTGTCCAATTCGTGTGTCCGAATCGTGGGGTCCTGTCGTCGGGTCGAGGCCCGAGTCGCGTGACCGGCGTCGCACCGCCCCGCCGCCGGTGCAGCTCGCAAGCGCCTGCCCGGCAACGCCGCCCGGGTGCCGGCAGATCGGACGTAGATTTCGATCGCGTTCGGCGGTGTGACGCGAAAAACACACAATCCTGTGGCGCCCATCACCGAGAAGCCCTCTCGCATACCGAATGGAACACGAGCCCCGGTCCGGGGAATGCGGAGATTGAGCTCACGGATCCGGGCGGCACGTGCCGCGGTCCGCAGCCAGCGAGGTCGAATCGAACATGTCCCACGCAATGCGACGAAGAAGTGGCGAGTCGGGTCGGAGGGGAAGGTTCTTCCTGGCGGGTCTCGCGCTGTTGTTCGCGCAGACGGCGGTCGCCCAGATGGACGACACCGATCGCGCGCGGCGCATGCACGACCGCATCGCGGGCGTGCCGCCGAGCGCGGCCGTGCTCTCCCAGATGGCGGCCCACATCGGCAACTCGCGTCCCGACCTCGCCGCCGAGCTCGCGATGCAGAATCCCGCCTTCTACAACGTGTCGCTCAAGAATTTCGTGACGCCCTGGACCAACGAGGCGTCGACGGTCTTCGCGCCGCTGAACGACTACACCGCGACGGTCATCGGCATGGTCCGCGACGACGTCCCGTTCAACCTCGTCCTGTCCGAAGACATCATCTACACCGGCGCGAACAACCTCGTGACGCCGAACTACGAGCAGACGAGCAACGCCCACTACGAGGCGCTCGAGGAGGCCGGGGCCGATCTCTCGAACCCGGCCGTGCTCGTTCGCCGGATGCAGTCGACGCTGCCGGGCTCCCAGATCTCGGCGAACGAGGCCGCCGGTGTCGTCACGACGCGCGCCGCCGCCGAGGCCTTCTTCTCGGGCGGCACGAATCGGGCGATGTGGCGCTTCACGGCGATCAACTACCTCTGCCGCGACATGGAGCAGCTCCACGACGTCACGCGCCCGGGCGATTGGATCCGCCAGGACGTCAGCCGGAGCCCGGGCGGCGACTCGGAGATCTTCCTCAACAACTGTTATGGCTGTCATGCCGGGATGGACTCGCTCGCCGGGGCCTACGCCTACTTCGAGTGGGACGCGACCGCCGGACGCATGATCCATACGCCGGGCGTCGTCCAGGCCAAGAACCTGATCAACGGCAACGTCTTCCCCTACGGCCACATCACGACGGACAACGGCTGGGTCAACCTCTGGCGTGAGGGATCGAACTCCCTGCTCGGCTGGCGCGGCGCGTCGGATCGCGGCTTCGGCGCGAAGAGTCTCGGCGCCGAGATCGGGGCGTCCCGCGCCTTCTCCGTCTGCCAGGTCGAGAAGGTCTTCAAGCACGTCTGCTTCCACGGTCCGAAGAACCAGACGGATCGCGACGCGATCGAGGCCATCGCCGACACGTTCGAAGAGAACGGCGAATACAACCTGAAGGACGTCTTCGCCGGCGTGGCCGCCCATTGCATGAACGAGGAATGAGTCGGGCCGAAGGGCCGGCTGCGAGCCGTCGGAACGGCGTCGCAGGCAGACCCGGATGGCCGATGCGAGTGCGACCAAACCGCGAGGGATCAGGGGACACGAAAATGAAGAGACAGAATTCCCCCGTCGAGTCGTTCGTCCGGTCGAGAGGCACGGCTTTGCGCCAGGGCCTCCTGACGCTCGCCCTCGCGCTCGGCGCCGCGGGCTGCGGTGATTACGGCGGCTCGGACACGGATACCTCGGTCCTCGGCAACGGCGGTCCGGGTGGCGGCAGCCAGCCCGGCGGCCTGTCGGTCTCGGAGCAGGTGACGGCGTTCCAGGCGACGGTCTACCCGCTGCTCGATCAGTACTGCGTGGACTGCCACGGCGGCAGCGGCCCGGGCGCGCCGCAGATTGCGCATCCCGATCCGGCGACGGCCTGGTCGGCGGTCGTCGACAGCCAGAAGGTCAACTTCTCGGATCCGTCGGCGTCGCGCCTCGTGCGCCGGCTCGCGGTCGACTTCCACTTCTGCTGGTCCGACTGTGCGACCAACGCCTCCGAGATGCTGGCGCAGATCGAAGCCTGGCAGCAGGCGATCGAGGACGCCGGCGGGACGACGGGCGGCGTCGACGTCGACGGCCTCCAGAGCGTCACCCGCATGATGTCGAACGGCGTCGAGGAGGTCGGCGCCGAGCGCTACGACACCGGCATCATCGCGCGCTGGGACTTCAAGGAGCAGACGGGCAACACCGCCTTCGATACCAGCGGCGTCGCACCGGCGATGGACCTGACTCTCGAGGGCCCGACGCTGATGTCCGCCTACGGCATCGACGTCGCCGAAGGCCGCGCGATCGCATCGGCCGTCGCGAGCCGGAAGCTCTACGACCGCCTCGCGGCCCAGGGAACCGGAACCCAGTCCTACACCGTCGAGACCTGGATCTCGAACCTGAATACGACCCAGGAAGGCCCCGCCCGCATCATCACCTACTCGGCGAACTCGGGCTCGCGCAACTTCATGCTCGGCCAGGTCCAGTATCAGTACATGGTCCGCAATCGCGCCTACACCCAGGAGTCGAACGGCAACGGTGGTCCCAATCTCGAGACCTACGACGTCGACCAGGACGCCCAGGCGACGCTCCAGCACGTCGTCATCACTTACGACCAGCTCGCCGGCCGCAAGATCTTCGTCGACGGCCTCTGGACCGAGGATCTCGATCCGATCGCGGCGGGTCGGCTCTGGAACTGGAGCCCGAATCATCGCCTCGTGATGGGCAACGACGTCAGCAACGACCGTCCGTGGCTCGGCCAGATCCGCTTCGCGGCGATCTACGATCGGCCGCTCTCGCCGGACCAGGTCAAGAAGAATTACGAGGCTGGCATCGGCAAGCGCATCACGCTGTCCTTCGACGTCTCGGAGTGGACCGGCGGCAGCTCGCGGATCGAGTTCTCGGTCACCGAGCTCGACCGCTACAGCTACCTCTTCTGCTCGCCCACCTTCGTGACCGACGTCGCTTCGCCGATCCGCGTCCAGAACATGCGCGTGTCGCTGAACGGCATCATCCCGGTGGCGGGTCAGGGCTTCGTCAACATGAACGCCCTGGTCACGTCGGGGCGGCAGCTGCTGTCGCGCCAGTGCACGATCGTCGGCGGCCTCGTCGACGCCGACACCGACGTCTTCCAGCTCCACTTCGAGCAGCTCGGCATCTTCCAGGACCCGGTCCCGACGCCGACGCCGCCGACGCCGGGCGCCGAGAACTTCGGCGATCCGGAGCCGACGGTCGGCGTGCGCAACTTCGCGCGGGTCAACGCCTCGATGGCGACGCTGACCAACGTGAACCCGCAGTCGGCCGAGGTCGAGGCGACCTTCGAGGAGCTGGTGCAGCAGCTGCCGGGCGGCCCGGACATCCGCTCCTTCGTGTCGGCCAACCAGGTCGGCGTCGCCAAGCTCGGCGTCGAGTACTGCGACGCCCTGGTCGGCGGCGAGAACGCCGGCAGCCAGACGCTCCGCAACCAGTTCTTCAGCGGTGCGTCGACTTTCGGCTGGAATCAGCCCCCGGCGACGGCCTTCGCGAATCCCGCGAACGTCGACATGATCACGGATCCGCTGCTCGACAAGATCGTCGGCGCCGGCCTCCGCGGCACGGTCGGCGGCAACCCGGCGCGCGATCAGGTCGAGGCGATGCTCGATCAGCTGATCGTCGACCTCTCGGCGACCTGCGGTGGGGGCGGTCAGCCCGCCTGCGACGGGGTCTACACGAAGAACATCGTGAAGGGTCTCTGCACCGCGGTGGTCTCGAGCGGAGCGGTCCACATCCACTGATCCCGGCACCCGAGCCCGCTCGATCCGAAGCGATCGAGCGGGCTCCGAAACGAATCCTCGAAGAGGAGGCAAGCAAGATGGCCAAGAGACGAACGCCGACGGAAATGGGTCGCCCCTTCTTCCACGCCGATCACCGCCGCCCGCGGACGCGCCGCGAGTTCCTGGCGCAGGGCTTCATGGCGGGCTCGGCCTACGTCGTCGCGCCCTCGGTCCTGTCGCTGCTCGGTGTCAACCGGGCGAACGCGCAGGCCTCCTGCGCGCTGACGGGGGCGGGCGCGGGCAAGATCCCGTTCATCGGGATCGACCTCGCAGGCGGCGCCAACATCGCGGGCTCGAACGTGATGATCGGTGGCGCGGGCGGCCAGGAGGATCCGCTCTCCGAGCAGGGCTACGCCAAGCTCGGTCTGCCCCTCGACATGACGCCGCTGAACTCCCAGCTCGCGACGGCCTTCGACCGGTCGATGAACCTCGTCTTCCACTTCGACTCGGCGATGCTGGCGGGGATCCTCTCGAAGGCTTCGCTCGCGACGCTCGCGAAGGTCGAGGGCGTGATCGTCTCGTCGCGCTCGGCGAACGACACCCAGAACAACCCGCTCAATCCCATGTACGGGATCTTCCGCGCGGGCGCCGACGGCGGGCTCCTGTCGCTGATCGGGACGCAGAGCTCCGACTCCGGCGGCAACAGCATCGCGCCCATGTCGATGTTCGATCCCTCCGTCCGGCCGACGAAGATCGATCGACCGAGCGACGTGCGCGGCCTCGTCGACACCGGCAAGCTGACCGAGCTCCTCGGGAGCACCGGCGCCGGCAACGTCGCCTCCGCGATCCAGTCGATCTCGGCGCTCAAGGTCGAGCAGATCCAGGAGGACCAGGCGGTCAAGGATCTCGTCAACTGCGCCTATCAGCAGAGCTCGGACCTGATCACGCTCTTCGGCGATCCGGCCGCGCTCGATCCGGAGCAGGACCCCGTGATCGTGAACCCGAACCAGGCCAACGATACGACCCGCATCTTCACCCAGGCCGAGCTGACCCAGAGCGAGTTCCGCAAGACGGCCTCCGTCATGAAGCTCGTGCTCGAGGGCCATGCGGGCGCCGGAACGATCGAGTTCGGCGGCTACGACTACCACGACGGGACGCGCACGACGGGCGAGGCGAAGGACTTCCGGGCCGGCCAGGCGATCGGCGCGATCTTCGAGTACGCCGAGCGCAATCCGCTGGTGGGCGACGTCATGGTCTACCTGTTCAGCGACGGCTCGGTCTTCTCGGACGGCCAGGGCGACAACGGGGCCAACGGCAAGTTCGTCTGGCGCGGCGACAACGCGGGCTCGGGCGTCAGCGTGATGATGGTCTACCGCAAGAGCGGCAAGCCGACCTTGCGGGCGCCCTTCGCGACGACCCGGCAGATCGGGCATTACCGGGCGAACGGGGACGTCGAAACGGGCGTCAACTCGGTGGCCAACAATCCCGAAGCGCTCACTCAGGCGGCGATTCTCAACTACATGGCGCTCCACGGCGAAGAGGGTCAGTTCACGACGCTCTTCCCCGGTAGCGCCATTCAATCGGACATGGCGAACCTGCTCGCATTCTCGCAGATCCGCTAGGCGGAATGGCGGCCTGAACGGCCGCATGGGCCGGAGGCGGCCCACCGCGTTTCGATTCGAAAGCAGGTTTCGGAGGGGACCAACATGCAAGATCACGGCGATGGTGCGCCGTCCTGGCTCTTCTCGTTCCTCGATCTGGCATTGCTGATGCTGATCGCGATGACGCAGCTCGCGCCGGACACGCCGCCCGAGGTCCCGGATCTCGGCGCGATGGTCGTCCCGCGGATTGGCGAGGCGGGCTCGTCCGAGCTCGCCGCCGAGTCGGTCGACGTCTGGCAGCTGCGCGTGCATCCGCCCGAAGAGGGCGTCGCGAGCCCGTACGAGCTGGTCCGCGTCGTCGACGGCAAGCCCGTCGACGAGGGACGGCGCGTCGAGAGCGCGAGCCTGCGGACCGAGCTCGCGAACCTGAAGGCGGCCTCCGGCCACAAGCCGATGCTCGCGCCGCACGAGGACTCGCGCAGCCAGGACATGCTCGAGGCCGCGGCAATGCTCGAGGAGATCTGGCCCGGTCCGCGCTGGGCCACCGTGACGCGGGTGGCCGACCGGGGATGAGCGCGCGCCACATCCAGCAACACTACGGATTCGGCGCCGCCCGCATCGCGATCCGGGCCGAGATGCACCGCGTCTCCGACTCGGGCCTCGCGGGCGACTTCGCCGCGATGCTGTCGGAGGCGGGCTCGGGCGGGCCCGGTGCCGTCGCCCGCCGTTTCGCGGGTCCGACGCTCGGGCTGATCACGATCTTCGGCTTCCTCGGCTTCGTGATCGTCGGGCTGATGACCCAGGAGGCCGAGCGCGAGGCGCTCGAGGTCGTGATGCTCGAGTCGGCGGAGGTCGTCCCGCCGCCGATCGTGCCCCCGATGGTCGAGATTCCGGTCGAGCCCGAGCCGGTCGTCCCGGAGCCGGTGAAGCCCGAGCCGCCGCCGATGGTGGCCGAGGTGAAGCCGCCGCCGCCGCAAGGTGGAGCCGCCGAAGGTCGAGCCCCCGAAGATCGAGCCGGTCAAGATCCAGCCCGAGATCGCGAAGGTCACGCCGCCGCCGGTCGAGCGGACGCCGCGGCCGGTCGTCCGGGAGCGGCCCGTGCCGGTCTCGAAGCCCCGGATCGCGATCGAAGCGGTCGCGGTTGCGCCGGAGCGGGTCGTTCCCGTGGCGCCCTCCGAGCGCCTGGCGCGGGCGTCTTCGCAGCCCCAGAACCGGGCGATGCCGCGGATGGACGCGCCGGCGGCGCCCTCGATCGATCTGCCGAGCGACGCGCCTCCGGAACGGGCCTTCCGCGTCGCGGCGGCCCGGGCGCCTTCCGCGGCCCGGGCTCGGGCGATTCCCGGAGTCGCCCCCGCCTCGATCGGGTCCGCCGATCTCGATCTTCCTCCGGCCCGAAGTGCCCCGACCCGGGGTGCCGCGGTCGCCCGGCCGACCGGCGCGGCCTCGCCGGCCCGCTCGGTCCCGCGCTTCGAGCCCGCGGGCGCGCCGGCCCCGCCGCCCTCCTCCTCCGTGCCCCAGGTCGTGGCTCGGGCGGATCGGGCGGCCCGACCGGCCAGCCAGGGCGGCGGCTCGGGCGGTACCCGGCCCGGCCTCTCGGGCGTGCCCCTCGGCGAGCTCTCGGCCTGCGTCACGGACCGGGAGGAGGATCGCCTCAAGCAGGCGGTCGTGGCGGCCGTTAAGGCGCAGAGCGAGTGCGTAAGTAGCAAGGGCACCTACCGATTCGTCGAGACCAAGAACCTGAATGCGTTCCTGATGTGGATCGACCGGGCCCCGTCCCGCCGCGTCGAGGATCGCTGTGCCGAGCTTCGATACGCACTCGAGTGTTTGCAGGGCGCCAATCGGCGTGCATCGCGTTAGGCCAGACTCCCGTCGCCCGAGCGGGCGCGGGGATGGAGGCGGGGAAGAGGGGATGGCAACGATGATCAATGTCGAGCGACCGCGCGCGGGACTTTCGTCCGTGACGCGGATTCTGGTGGGCGTCGCGTTCTTCCTGGCCGCGCAGTGGACGGGCGGGGCGACGAAGGCCCTCGCGGCGACCTGGGACGACTACCTCGATTTCGCCTACATCTACAGCTCTGCCGACGCCGAGTCGCTCTCGGCGCGGATCAAGGGCTACGAGCGCGAGGTCGGACTTCCCCTCGACGCGTACGTCAAGCGGACGCTCGAGGATCGCGGCGCCAAGAACGGCGAGGACTCGACCCAGACCCGGCGCCGCGCGATCGCCGAGCTGCTCCAGTACCTCGCCACCCGCGAGCCCGCCCACCTCGAGCGGAGCGTCGACACGATCGAGGCCTTCTCGGACGGCAAGAGCCGCCAGGAGGACCGCTACTGGTTCCACTACATCAACGCCCACCGGGCGCTCGAGCGCGGCAGCGACACCGAGTTCGTCCGCCACGTCCTCGGCCTCTGGATGGACGTCGTCGTGCCGCTCGAGTCGCCCTTCGACACGCTGCAGGCGCTCTCGCTCTCGCAGGCCGCGAACTCGGGCTTCGTCTCCGCGCTCCCGTACGTCTACGAGAACGTGGCCCGGCTCGTGCTCCTGCGCAGCCAGGAAATGGGCATGGGCTTCGGGCTCGACTCGCTGGCGGCGGTCGTGCGACTGCTCGGTGATCAGCGGGTCGGCGCCTATCCCGAGGTCATCCCGGTCGAGGCGTCGGTCCGCGACTACCTCGAGCGCATCATCGCCCGCCTCGAGGGCCCCGAGTCCGACGGCGGCAGCCTGACCTTCACCCTCGTGCTCTTCGAGGCGAGCAAGGCCCACGACACCTCGCGCGGCCTGCTCGCGGCCGAAGGCTTCTCCGACAAGAGCATCGCGTCGATCCGCTCGGCCGGTGCGGCCTACGCCCGGGCGGCGGATCTCGCCGAGACGCCGTCCGGGGAGGCCGCGGTCTACATGCGCATCCTGCGTCAGATGGGCGAGGTCCACGCCGCGAAGCAGCGCCTCGGGGTCGACCCCGACGTCGAGCTGCCGTTCACGATCGAGGGCGCCTACCAGGTCTATTCGTCGCTCCACGAGGCCCGCGACGGGAACTGGCGCGATCTCGGATTCCGCAACAGCGGCGAGGAGTCCTACCTCCAGTCGATGCGCGCGCTCTGGGAGGAGATCCAGGAGTCGACGCTCAACAGCGCGGACTACTACCTCTCGCGCGCGGCCGAGGATCCGGCGCGTGCGGCCGAGCTGGTCCGGAACGCGGCGCGGCTCTACGCCCGCTATCTCGCCCACTTCGAGCGCTTTGCCGAGACGGACTCGACCAAGTACGTGCCCGACTCGGCCTACTTCGCGGCCTACGAGGCGGCTCGGGGCTACGGCGACGCCTTCGTCGCCTACGGGATCGCGAATCCCGCCCCTGCGGAGATCCAGCTCGCGGCCTCCCGCTATCAGCTGGCGCTCCGGGCCTTTCCCTTCGATCGGATGCTCTGGCCGGCGCTCACGACGGCCCTCGAGCGCCGGGGCGGCGCGAACGACTTCCTCGCGATCACCCGCCCGATCGCCGAGCGCGTGGCGACCTCGCGCCACGCGGCCTCGTGGATCGCGCAGAACGGCGCGGGCTCGAAGACGATCGACGTCTATCGCCGCGGCCTCGCCGACGAGCTCGTGCTCATGTACATGGGCTTTGCCGATGCGAAGGGCCTGGGCGAGCTCGAGAAGAGCCTCGCCGACCTGAAGGGCCAGCGCGACGGCCTCGCGCGCAAGCTCGGCAGCCTGGCCCAGCAGCGCAACGGCCAGGGGGCGGGCGCGCCGCCGGCTTCACCCGCCGGCGACGACGTCTCGGAGACCGCGGCCTTCGGCACGAGCGAGAGCCAGCGCGTCGCCCGCGAGCTCGAGGACGGTGGCGCCAGCTCGCGAAGCTCGACAAGCAGATCACGGCGCGGACGCGGGCGCTCCCGCTCTTCCGGGCGATCGTCGAGACCGAGGACCTGGCCCCCGCGCTCCGCAGCCAGCGCGAGCACCCGATGCACACGCTGCTGCGCCGCCTCTACCACGAGGGCTCGGTGCGCGCGTCGGCGGGTGATGCCGGGAACGAGGACTGATCGCGAACGATGACGAGCGGGCCCCCGGGCTCGTGGAGGGATGGGTATGCGGATGAGAATGGGGCTCTTCGTGGCGGCGTCGCTGGGCCTTTCGGTGGCGCTCGCCGGATGCGCGTCGAACGACGCGCCGCGCGGGACGGAGGCGGAGCAGCAGGAGGCGCTCGAGGAGACGTCGCTCAACGGTGAAGCGCTCTCCCAGCGTCGGACCGATCTGGTGCGCGCCTGGCGCGATCTGGTCCGACTCGACGTGACGATGCAGGCCCTCTCGGACCGCAACGACAGCCGAAGCATCGTCCTCCTCGACAATTTCATCGCCGAGTACATGGCGAAGCACCTCGATCCGCTGCTCAAGCCGGAATGGCAGAGCTCGCATCCCGAGGTCATGGCCCTCGACGCGAACCTGCGATTCATGAAGGCCCAGCTGCTCTCGAACATGCGCTACCCGCGCAAGGTCCAGGAGTCGATCGACGACATCGAGAATCGATTCGAGGGTCGCGAGAGCATGCTGGTCGAGTACCCGGTCGGCGAGCAGCGCTCGCTCGGCGAGGCGCTCGACATGCTTCGCGATCAGAAGTGGAACAGCTAGCTCTGGCTCGATCGGGAAGGCGTGCGCGCGTCCCTGGGAGTACGTGATGACGAGTAGTATGTGGTCGGCGATCGTGACGACGGGCGTCTTTCTGGCGGTGCTCGTTCCCTTTGCGAACGGCATCCGGGCCGTCATCTCGGCCTGGTCTGCGACGCGGCGCGTCGGTCCCGAGGAGCTTCGTCGGGGCCAGTCCGATCGCTCCTCCGGCGCCGAGCCGCTCGCGATCCTGATGGTCCGGATCCTCCAGAAGTCGCTGCGCGAAAGCGAGCAGGACGGGACGCCTTCGGACTTCGTCTTCGACGCCTCGCGCCAGTACGTCATGAACGAGTACGAGCACAACTACGCGCGGTTGATCTCGATGTACGCGAACCTGCTGCCCCCGCTCGGCTTCGTCGGGACGACGGGCGGCATGCTTCTCAACTTCGTCTCGATGCACACGAAGGACGAGGGCCTCGAGGTCATCTCGCTGGCGCTGGCGCTGTCGTCGAGCTTCTTCGCGCTCTTCTCCTTCGCGATGCTCGATGCGCTGAAGCTCCGGCTCTACTCGCGCATGCTCGCGGCGACCCGCGACGTCCAGGTCCTCTACAACAAGGCCGAGAGCCGCCGGGACCATCCGACGTCCGATCGCCCGATCGTGCCGAAGGGGGCCCGCGCCTCGGTCTGACTCTCGCGCCTCTTCGGGGCGGGTCACAGCGATGGCCTTGCCATGTGACCCGAGCGGGCCTCGCGGGCCTCGGGTTTCGTCCGGACGCGTCGAGGGGCCGGTCGGCTTCGCTGGACGCCTTGCTGCGCGTCCGGACTTCAGATCTCGGCGCGCGAGGCCCGCTCGGGTCACCCGGTTGGCTTTCGTTGGGGCGGCGCGTACGGCGCGACGGTCGGATTCTCTCGGGATGTCGGCGATGCGCGCCTGCTCGCTCTTGCCTGGATGATTCGGGCTGCGACACTCCGCGAACCTGGAGGGGCTTCGCGGGGCATGGGTCAGCAGCAGGCGTACGATCCCTATTTTTCGCACTGGGCCGACATCGCGGCGCGCCGCGTGGTCGCGGCCCATCCCGATCGCCGGCCGATCGTCGTCGCCGCCGGCATCACGCCCTCCGGCGTGGTCCACGTCGGCAACTTCCGCGAGGTCATGACGGTCGATCTGGTCGCGCGGGCCCTGCGCGACCAGGGCGTCCCGATCCGCTTCATCTATTCCTGGGACGACTTCGACGTCTTCCGGAAGGTGCCCGCCGACGCCCCCGAGCAGGCGATGCTGACGGAGAACCTCCGGCGCAGCGTGGCCGACGTCCCGGATCCCTTCGCGAACGACCCCGCGAATCCCGTCGGTCCGCGGGACAGCTACGCGAGCCACCACATCGCCGTCTTCGAGGCGAGCCTCGCGCCGCTCGGCATCGAGCCCGAGTTCATCCGCCAATCGAAGGCCTACCGCGCCGGGCGCTATGCCGAGGGGATCCGCCGGGCGCTCGAGAAGAAGGACGTGATCCGAGCGGTGCTCGACCAGTTCCGGACGGAGCCGCTGCCCGAGAGCTGGCTCCCGCTCGCTGGATTCTGTCGGAGCTGCGGTCGCGACCGGATCGATTTCGGCTGGGACGGCGACTGGTTCGTCGACATGAGCTGTCGGGACTGCGGGACGAAGACCCGCGTCGATCTGCGCGAGGGGGGCGACGTCAAGCTCCCGTGGCGGATGGACTGGCCGATGCGCTGGGCCTATGAGGGCGTCTGCTTCGAGCCCGGCGGCAAGGACCACAGCAGCGCCGGCGGGAGCTACGACACGGCGAAGCAGATCGTCGGCCCGGTCTTCGACTGGGTCGCCCCCGAGTACGTCCCGTACGACTTCGTGCGCATCAAGGGCGGGGGCGGGAAGATCTCGAGCTCGGCGGGCGGGGCGGTGACCGTCGCGGATTGTCTCGAGGTCTACGAGCCGGAGATGCTGCGCTGGATTTTCGCGTCGCAGCGGCCGAACTCCGAGTTCCAGATCTCCTTCGACGCCGACGTCATCAAGCTCTACGAGGACTGGGATCGCGCCGTCGCGACGGCGCATGCCGCGGACGACGGCAAGAACGACAAGAAGCGCGCGGTCGTGCGCCGGACGATCGAGCTCTCGCGGCTCGTGCCGGGACGCATCGAGCCGGGCTCGGAGCCGGTGCGCGTGCCGTCGTTCCGGCCGCTCTCGATGACGCTCCAGATCTACGACGGCGATCTCGAGGGCACGCTCGAGCACTACCGCCGGACCGGCGAGGTCGGGAACGAGGCCGAGGCCGAGCGGCTTCGGCTGCGCGCCGTCCGCGTCTGGCGCTGGATCGAGCAGCACGCGCCGGAGGATTTCCGCTACCGGATCCGCGACACGCCCGCGACCGAGGCGCTCTCGGGCGAGCCGCGGGCGATCCTCGCGCGGCTCGTCGCAGTCCTCGAAGCCTCGCCCGATTGCCGCGAAGAGGACCTCGTGCCCCATCTCAAGACGATGTGCGAAGGGACGTCGCTCTCGGCGCAGGACTTCTATCCCTACGTCTACGAGCTCCTGATCGCGCGTCCGAAGGGCCCGAAGCTGACGACGCTGCTGTCGACGATGGGATCCACGCGAGCGCTGCCGCTGCTGCGCGCAGGCCTCGCCTAGCAGGGCGCGGGGTGGGGATCGACTGCCGTGCCAGGTGCCCCGGCCGCCGGTTCCCCCCCCCCCCCCCCCCCCCCCCCCCCCCCCCCCCCCCACCCGTCCGCCAGACGATCCCCGACCTCCGCGTCCCGCTAAGCCCGAGCGGCGCCGTCGAAGATCTCCTCGAGCTCCGGAACGCTCTCCGCCAGCACGTTCCGGCTCCGCCGCAGGCTGACCTTCACCGCCTCGCTCGACTTCCCGACCTGCTTCGCGATCGAGCGGACCGACTGGCTCTCGGCATAACGCAGGCGGAAGATCTCGCGGTGGGCCGGCCGCCGCGAGGCCTCGAGCGCCTCGTCGCAGCGCGACAGCAGCCGGGTTGCGTCGAGCCGGCTCTCGATCGCCGCGTCGCTCGGGGTGTCCTCGAGCTCGCGGGCATCCCGCGAACCGACCATCCAGCGCGAGCAGTGGCGGAAGTAGCGGGAGCAGACGTTGTGGGCGATGCCGAAGGTCCAGGTCAGCAGGCTCGAGCGGCCCTCGTAGGAGTCGAAGGAGCGGTAGAGCTGGACGAAGGTCTCCTGGGTCAGGTCCTCCGCCTCGGCCTGATCGCCCACCCGCTTCAGGATGAAGGCGTAGACCCGGGGAAAGAACGCGGCGTAGACCTCCGCGAACGCCCGCTCGTCTCCCGCCCGCACCCGCGCCACCCACGCCTCGTCCCGCGCCAGATCGTTCTCGCTCTTCCGATTCCGCTCGTTCCGCTCAGTCCGCATCGCCCTCTCCTGGTTCTCCGGATCCCGGGGCCGGCCTCGATCGCCGCCCCTGCCGATCCAATGCACGATCAGCGTCTTCCGGATCAAACCCGGCCACCGTGAAGGGCTTCACACAGGATCGAGATAAATTCGGGGCGATTCGGGAGGGGGCCGGGGATGGGCGGCCTGCGACGGCGAAGGTCGGCAGGCGCCCGAGCTGGATGGCCCGCCGCCGTCGATGCGCCGGGTCGTCGCCGGGCAGGTCGAGCCTAGACCGGCAGCCCCGCGCCCTCGTCGAGGCCGAGCATCAGGTTCAGCGACTGGATCGCCGCGCCGCAGGCGCCCTTGCCGAGGTTGTCGAGGATCCCGACGAGCAGGACATGGCCGGCGGGATTCGGGAGGACGTGGAGCCGCATGCGATTCGTGTCGTTGAGCGCGCGGGGGTCCAGGCTGAAGTCGTCGATCGGGGCCGGTCCGGCGCCCGAGGCCGAGGCGCCCGGGCCCGGGAGCGGCGCGACCTCGACGAAGCGCTCGCCGCGGTAGCGGTCGGCCAGGACCTGCCAGATCGCCTCGCCCGTGGTCCCGGGGGCCAGCAGGCTCGCGTGGACCGGGACCTCGACCCGCATGCCGCAGGCGAAGGGACCGACGGCCGGGACGAATTGCGGGGCGTGCTCGAGGCCCGAATAGCGGTGCATCTCGGGGACGTGTTTGTGGATCCGCTCGAGGGCGTAGGGGGCCTCGTAGGGGAGGCCGATCCGGCCGCCGTCCTTCTCTTCCCAGCGTTCGATCAGGCTCTTGCCCCCGCCGGAGTAGCCGGAGAGGCCATGGACGGGGAGCGGGGCGTCGCGCCGCAGGAGCCCGGCGTCGACGAGGGGGCGCACGAGCGCCACGAAGGGTGTCGGATAGCAGCCCGGATTGGACACGAGCTGGGCGTGGGCGATCGCCTCGCGCTGGCCCGGGGCGAGCTCGGGCAGGCCGTAGACCCAGCCCGGCGCGACGCGATGGGCGGAGCTCGCGTCGATCAGTCGACCGCCCGACTGCTTCGCCCAGGCGGCGGCCTCCTCGGCCGCGGCGTCGGGCAGGCAGAGGACCGTGACGTCGGCCTCGGCGATGGCTTTCTGGCGCGCCGCGTCGGATTTCCGCTCGGCGTCGTGGAGCATCAGCAGCTCGAGATCACCCCGCGGAGCGAGCCATTCCCGGATGCGCAGCCCCGTCGTGCCGACGTGGCCGTCGATGAAGATCCGGGGCTTCGACTTCGGCTTCCCATTCGACATGGCGCGGGACCCTAGCAGAGCGCGGCGGATCCGAGACTGGACTCCCGGGCCCGGGCCGTCGTGTGGTCGTCGCTGACCCGGGCCGCGGTGCCGCCTACCGTCTTCGCGCCGCGCCCGCGGCCCGCACAACCGGAGGCATTCCGCATGTCCGACTCGACGACCGAGGCATCCCCGCGCGAACGGCTCATGACCGGCCGATCCTGGGAGGAGTTCTGCGACGCCATCAAGTCCGCGGGCCGGACGATCCTCGCCGAGGGCCAGCCGGTCGACCCGATCGATCGCGCCGAGGGCTTCCGCTACCTGACGCGCCTCACGCGCACCGCCCTCGAAGCCTTCATCGAGCACGCCGACCCGCGCGCCCCGGTCCTGACCCGCCCGGTCCACGAGACGGCGAAGATCGGCGCCGACAACCCCGACAACTACTACCAGCACGCCAACATCAGTGGCGCCTTCGAGTATCGCATCCGCGGCAAGCGCAACACGATCCACTACCTCGACTTCGGGACCCAGTCCCCGGGCGTCGCCTCGACCGGCAAGTCGCAGCAGGCGGGCCACCTCGACGCGAAGGACATGCAGATCGGTCCCGATGGCCGCTTCGAGATCGTCCTGTCGTGCGAGCCGAAGCCGGGCAACTGGCTGCGGATGACGCCGGAGACGACCCAGCTGATCGTGCGCCAGACCTTCCTCGATCGGAGCAAGGAGATCCCCGCCGAGCTCGTGATCGAGCGCATCGGCGGCGACGGTCTGCCCGCCGTCCTCACGCCCGAGGCGGTCGACGCCGGCCTCAAGCAGTCCGCGGGCATGATCGTCGGCTGCACCGCGCTCTTCTCCACCTGGGCGAAGGGCTTCCGCGACAAGCACACGAACGAGCTGCCCAAGTTCGACGACTCGATCTCGATGGGCGCCGGCGGCGACCCGAACATCTGTTACTACCACTCGTACTGGCAGCTCGGCCCCGAGGATGCCCTCGTGATCGAGGCGACGCCGCCCGAATGCGAGTCGTGGAACTTCCAGCTCGACAACCACTGGATGGAGTCCCTCGACTACCGCTACTACACGATCCACGTCAACAAACACACCGCCGTCTACGAGCCCGACGGCTCCGTCCGCATCGTCGTCGCCCACGAAGACCCCGGCGTCCCGAACTGGATCAACACCGTCGGCCATGCCCAGGGCACGATGTGCTTCCGCTGGATCCGCGCGAAGTCGCATCCGCAGCCCCGCACGCGGGTCGTGAAGCGCAGCGAGATCGCGGGGCGCGCGCGTTGAGCGAGCCGACCGCGTCCGGGCCCGCGGCGGGCCCCGCCGCCGTGCGCGCGCCCTCGCGCCCGACCTTCCAAGTGCCGCCGTTTCCGATGCCGGCGCGCATCGGGCTCGGGGCCTGGCGGGCGGCCACGAAGCTCGGTGTGCCCGCGCCGCGCTTCGACGAGGCGGAGCTCGTGGCGAGCGCGGTGCGCCGGACGGGGCTCGAGGATTTCGGACCCGAAGATTTCCGGACGCCGATGCGCCGCCTGCTACGCGCCTTCGACGAGGAGGCGGAGCTCCATCTGCTCGGGCGCGCGGTGCTGCGCAGCAGCGTCGTGCGCGCGCTCGAGTGTCGGCTGCGTCTCGAGCGCATTCGCGCGGTCGATCCCGAGCTCGAGGCGACGCCGGTGCGCGCGCCCGTCTTCATCACGGGCATGCAGCGCACCGGGACGACGAAGCTCCATCGGCTGCTCGCCTGCGCTCCGGAGCTCCGGCATCTGACCTCGGTCGAGGGCCTGAACCCGACGCCGCTCGGGCGCCCCGTCCGCGACGAGCCCGGCGACTGGGCGCGGCGCGTGGCGTTCGCGAAGCGGGCCGAGCGCGGCATGAAATACATGTCGCCCGCGCTCTTCGCGATCCATCCGATCGAGGCCGACGCGCCGGAAGAGGACGTCTTCCTCTTCGACGTGACCTTCATCAGCCCGGCCGTCGACGCCTCGCTCTCGGTCCCGTCGTACACGCGCTGGATCCGCGAGATCGATCAGCGCCCGCCCTACGTCTACGTGCGGCGGTTGATCCAGTGTCTGCTCTGGCAGCGGGCGGGGCGCTACCTCGGCAAGACGCCCCATCATCAGGAGAATCTCGAGGTCCTCTTCGACGTGTTTCCCGACGCGAAGGTGATCCATACGCATCGCGATCCGCTCGCGGTCGTGCCGTCGTTCAGCAGCATGATGGCCCATGCCGGGGCGATGCTGTCGCGACGGATCGATCCCTTCGAGGTCGGGCGCCGGGTCGCGGATCAGATGGTGAACTCGGTCGAGCGCGCGATCCGCGCGCGGGAGCAGGTCGGGCCGGAGCGCGTGCTCGACGTGCAGTACCGGGATCTCGTGCGCGATCCGATCGGCGAGCTGCGCCGCATCCATGCCTTCGCGGAGCTCGAGTGGGGCCCCGCCTCGGAGGCCCGCGCGCAGCGCTGGCTGGCCGAGAATCCGCAGCACAAGTACGGAACCCATCGCTACGGCCTCGCCGACTTCGGCCTCGATGCGGAAGCGCTCCGGGCGCGCTTCAAGGCCTATCGCGAGCGCTTCGGCGTCGACGAGGGTTAGGCGATGAGCGCGCGACGCTTCGACATCGGCAGCGACATGCAGGGTCGGACCTGTCTCGTCACCGGAGCGACGGATGGGCACGGCAAGGCGGTGGCCCTGGCGCTCGCCGAGCGGGGGGCCGACGTCGTGCTCCACGGTCGCAGTCGGGAGAAGACGCTCGCGGTCCGCGACGAGGTCGCGCGGGCAGCAGGCGGCAAGGCGCCCGAGATCCTGCTCGCCGATCTTGCGCGTCCCGACGAGATCGACGCGGCCGTCGCGACGTACGTCGCGAGCGGGCGTCCGCTCCACGTCCTCGTCAACAACGCGGGCCTCGTCGGCCTCTCGCGCCGGACCAACGAGCAGGGGCTCGAGCTGACCTTCGCCGTCAACTATCTCGCGATGTTCCGCCTGACCCTCGGCCTGCTGCCGCGGCTGCTCGAGAGCGCGCCCGCACGGATCGTGAACGTCTCCTCCGACACCTACCGCATCGCGAAGCTCGATCTCGAAGACCTCCAGCTCGAGCGCGGCTACTCGATGACGAAGGCCTACGCCCAGTCGAAGCTCGCGATCGTCTACTTCACCCTCGAGCTGGCACGGCGGCTCGACGGCGCACGCATGGGCGGCCGCGCAGAGGATCGTGCGGACGATCGCGCGGAGGGTCGCGTGGACGGTCTCCCGGGCGGTCGCGTGACGGTGAACGCCGTCGATCCGGGGCCGGTCGCGTCGAACATCGGCGCCGACAATCCGGGGCTCGCCTATCGCCTGATCGGGCCGCTCATCCGCGGCTTCTTTCCGAGTGCTTCGCGGGCGGCGCGGACGGCCTTGATCCTCGCGACGGATCCGGCGCTCGAGTCGGAGACGGGCGGCTACTACCGCTCGCGCAAGCGCCGCGCGCATCCTCTCGACTTCGATCCCGAGCTCTCGCGCGCGCTCTGGGCGCGGAGCCTCGCGCTCTGCGGGATCGCGGAGCCCCGAATCGGATGAGTTGCGATATCCATCCGACATGCGCCGCCCTATCCGTCCTCGAGTTCCCTCTTTGATGGGTGGCGCACAGCCTGAGGGCTCGAGGTCGACATCGGCATCCTGGCCCCCAAGGGCGCACGGCGTCGCCCGCCGGCTCCTGGCCCGAGTGGGAAGGCCCGCGCCCTCCCCCGCGCTGCCGTGTACTGCGCCTGGGTCGATCAGCTCGTGAGCTTCCTCGCCGCCGCTAGGCCCCGGCGATCGGAAGGCGCGTGACGGCGTCGTCCTCCGGCTGCGTATCCTGGACCCGCCGCGCCCGGCGCTCGATCGACGGCAGCGCGTCGAGGGGGACCGACTGGGCGACGCCGAGCTCCGCCATGCGACGCGCCGAGACGTGGACCCGCGACTCGAGGGAGCCGATCGCCTCGTTGTAGGCGACGACGGCGCTGTCGAGCTTGCGCCCGAGGGCGCCGAACTTCTCGTTGAGGCCGACCAGGCGATCGAAGAGCTCGCGCCCGATCTTCGCGACCGCCGCCGCGTTCTCCGCCATCTCCTCCTGCTGCCAGCCGTGGGCCACCGCGCGCAGGAGCGCGATCAGGGTCGTCGGCCCCGCGAGCAGCACGCGGCGCCCGGCTCCGTCCTCGATCAGCTCGGGATCGCTCGCCAGCGCCGAGGAGAAGAAGGGCTCGCCGGGCAGGAAGAGCACGACGAACTCGGGCGAGCCCGGGAGCTTCGACCAGTAGGCGCGGCTCGCGAGCGTCTCGAGATGGCGGCGGACGTGGCGGGCATGCAGCTCGAGCTGCTCGTCGCGCTCGGCGTCGTTCGTCGCCTCGCTGGCGGCGAGATAGGCCAGAAGCGGCGCCTTGGCGTCGATCGCGATCGAGCGATTGCCCGGGAGGCGGACGATCAGGTCCGGGCGCTCGCGGCTCTCGGAATCGGAGAGCGTCCGCGACCCATGAAGCGTCTGCGACCCACCAAGCGTCCGCGACCCAGCGTCTGCGACCCACCAAGAGTCGCCTGCTCGAAGAAGTCGCAGTGCTCGAGCATGCCGGCGAGCTCGACGACGCGGCGCAGCTGGAGCTCGCCCCAGCGGCCGCGGGCGTTCGGCGAGCGCAGCGCCTGGGCGAGGTTGCGGGTCTCCTGCTCGAGCAGGCGGTTGGCGCGGGTGACGTGCTCGAGCTGCTGGGTCAGGGATTGGTGGTGGCCCTGCCGTTGGGTCTCGACCTGCTGGAGCTTCGTGTCGACCCGCGCGAGGGCCTCGTGGAGCGGCCGGACCAGGGCCTCGACCGCCGCCGCGCGCTTCTCGAGGGACGCGTCGTTCGCTTGACCGAGGGAACGGCCGAGGGAGCCCAGGCGCTCGCCGGCCAGATGCAGGAAGCGCTCGCTCGTGCGGTCGAGGGCGAGGGCCGAGAGCGCTTCGAAGCGGTCCTCCTGGTGCAGACGAAGGCGCGACTGGATGCGGGCCATCAGCCAGGCGCCGAGCAGGGCGCCGAGGACGAGGCCGACGAGGAGCGCGAGGGCGAGCTCGGGACGGGCGGCGAGGGCAGCGGGGAGCTCCGGGGACATGTGGGGACCTCGAGCAGTGGGGGTGGACTCGTCTTCGGCGACGGGTGTGACGGATCCGGTCACGACCCCGGGAAAATCCGCTCGCGCGCGCGGGTGATCGTCTAGGATCGAGGGCCCTGGAGGAGAATGCGATGTTCACGATGCGACTCGACATGCGCGCGCCGGCCTTCGGTGCACCGCGGGCGGACCTCTACCGGGCCGCGCTCGAGATGGCGGAATGGGGCGAGAAGAACGGCTGCGCCGGGATCCAGGTCTGCGAGCACCACCGTTCCTCCGACGGCTACCTGCCCGCGCCGCTGATCCTGGCCTCGGCGATCGCCGCCCGCACGAAGAGCTTGCCGATCCAGGTCGCCGCCCTGATCGTGCCGCTCCACGACCCGGTCGAGCTCGCGGAGCAGATGGCGGTCCTCGACCTCGTCTCGGGCGGCCGCGTCGCCTACGTCGTCGCGATCGGCTACGTGCCGGCGGAGTACGCGATGTTCGGCCGCGAAATGAAGGGCCGCGGGCAGCGCCTCGAGGAATCCGTGCGGGTGATGCAGCGCCTCTGGAACGGCGAGGAGTTCGACTACCAGGGACGGCGCGTCAAGGTCACGCCGCTCCCGCACACGCCGGGCGGTCCATACCTGATGCTGGGCGGCGGCGTCGCCGCGGTCGCGAAGCGGGCGGCGCGCCTCGGGCTCGGCGTCCTCGCGATGGGCAACGACCCGAACTTCGAGGCGATCTACGCGGAGGCGTGTCGCGCCGAGGGCCGCGAGCCGGGCCTCTGCATCAACCCGAAGCCCGGCATTCCGCTCTCGGTCTTCGTGTCACGGGATCCCGACGCGGCCTGGAAGAAGTGGGGCCCCCACCTGCTCCACGACGCCCAGGCCTACGCCGAGTGGATGGGCGACGACATCGAGTCGGCGACCAAGAGCACCGCGCCCTCGGTCGAGGCCCTGCGCGCCGAGAACGGCAACTACCAGATCGTGACGCCCGATCAGGCCGTCGAGCTGATCCGGAAGAACGGGACGCTGATGCTCCAGCCGCTCTGCGGCGGGATGCCGATCGAGTACGCGTGGGAGTCGCTCGAGACCCTGGCCCGCGACGTATTGCCGCGGGTGAAGAGCTAGAGGCAATCCGATGGCCGAGCGATGGCGGCGTTGTAGCGCGTGCAAGCAGGACATCGGGCTGTCCTCCGTCTACTGGGTCTGCAGCGTGTCGACCTGCAACCGGGCGCGGACGGCGCTCGTCTTCTGCTCGGTCGATTGCTGGGAGATCCATCTGCCCACCGAGCGCCACCGCGTCGCCTGGGCCGTCGAGAAGCGGGCGCCGAAGGTGCCGGATGCGGCGGACGGGAGCGCTTCGTCGAAGAGCGTCGCCGCGAAGGCCGCCGCCGCGGCGGGGGCGAAGCCCGGGGCGGCGGGTGGCCCGCGGGCGGGGGCCGAGGGCGGTGTGCGACCCGGATCGATGGGCGTCGCGCGGCCGACCTCGACGGGAGGACGTCCGGCCGGGGCGGTCGGCAATGCGGCCGAGGATCAGGACCGCAGCGATCCGACCGACGTCCTCGTCGTCGCGAACAAGCTCAAGACCTACATCCGGGAGGGCTCGGGCTTCAACACCTCGGACCGCGTGCTGCTCGTCCTCTCCGACGTCCTGCGCAAGCTCTGCGACGACGCCATCCGCAATGCGAAGCGGGCAGGCCGCGACATCGTGACCGACCGCGACCTGCCGCCCTCGGCTTGAACGACCCTGGGCTAGTCTCCGCGCCGTCTGGCCGCTCGCTCTTCTGCTCCTGGCACCCTCGTGCGTTCGGGCCGGGGCCGGCGGGCCGCCGGCGGATGGGCGGATCTGCGGCCGGGGAGAAGGCGAGTGGCAGTTCGCAGGCAAGTCGCGCGCGGGAGACGGGGCGTGCGGCGCGCGGCCCGCGCGGTGCGCGAGCAGGCGGCGCGCGCCGGCGGACAGGCGACGAAGGCGACCGCCCGCGCGACGGAGCGGGCCCGCGACCTGGCCCGGCGTGCCCGCGACGAGTCGGTGGCCCGGGTCCGCGATTTTCGCAAGCAGGCGCAGGATCGGTTCTCGGGCGCCGTCGTACCCCATTTGTGCTTCGTGATGAGCCCGCGGCGGCCGATACGGCCAGTCGTGATGCGGGACACCTTGCGAATCGCGACCTACAACGTCCACCGCTGGCAGGGCGGCAACGGACGGGGCGAGCCCGACGTCGCGCGGGCGGGCTACGTCATCTCCGAGCTCGACGCCGACGTGATCGCGCTGCAGGAGGTGCTGCGGCCGTTTCCCGCCTCGAGCCTCGATGGCGCCTTTGCGGTGCGCGACGGGGACGATCCGCTCGGGCTGTTGTGTGACGAGCTCGAGCTCCATCTCGCCTTCGCCGTGACCCGCCAGCATCGCCGGGGCCAGCTCGGCAACGCGATCCTCTCCCGCTACCCGATCACGGCGATCTCCGTCCTCGACATCTCCTACTCGCGCATCGAGCGCCGCGGCGCCCTGGCCGCCCAGGTCGGCGACGATCAGACGGGCCTCGGCGTCGTCGCGACCCACCTCTCGCTGGTCGACCGCACGCGCCATCGCCAGGTCCAGTCGCTGCTCGAGCATCCGGCGCTGAACGGCGGCCCCGCCGTCCTGCTCGGCGACATGAACGCCTGGCGCAAATGCAAGGGCTCCCAGGCGCTCGAGGCCTCGCTCGGTCTCCACCACAACCAGGACTGGCCGGCGACCTTTCCCGCCGGCCGTCCGCTGCTCGCCCTCGACCGGATCTACACGCGCCAGGCGGAAGTCCTCGAGGTCCGCCACCACGACTCGCCCGCGGCGCGGCGCGCGTCGGACCATCTGCCGATCGTGGCCGAGGTCCGGATGGGGAAGAGGGAAGAAGCGGACCCCGAGCCGTGAACCGCGACGCTCTCTACGCGGCGATGCCGATCGCGCTTCAGAACCTCGCCTGTACCTGGGCGGGCCATCAGCGGGCCCGCGCGCGCTTCACGCCCCATTTCCACAAGCGGCTGCGCGAGTGGGAGGCGTCCGGTCGCTCGTCGAACGAGCGTCTGCTCGAGATCCAGCAGGATCGCCTGCTCACGCTGGTCGAGCGCGCACGCCTCTTCGTGCCGCATTATGCGAAGCTCGCGCTTCCCGAGCCGCAGGGCGACGCCGATCCGAATCGCGGAATCGACCGGATTCTCGCGAGCTTTCCGCCGCTCGAGAAGGCCGACTATCGCGACGCCCCCGAGTCCTTCATCGCCGGCGACATCGCGCCCGAGCGGCTCGTGAAGGGCAAGACGAGCGGGACGACCGGCAGCGCGCTCCCGCTCTGGTACACGTCGGAGTCCGTCGCCGAGGAGTACGCCGCCGTCTGGCGCCTGCGCCGGAGCCTCGGCATCGAGCTTTACGCGCCGCATTTCTCCTTCGGCGGCCAGCTGCTCGTCCCGATGGCTCAGTCGAAGCCGCCCTACTGGCGCAAGAACGCCTGGACCGGGCAGACGCTCTTCTCGCTCTACCACATGACCCGGGCGAACCTCCCGCATTACATCGATGCGATGCACGCGCTGCCCGCGGTCTACGTCCAGGGCTACCCGTCTTCGCTCCATCTGCTCGCCCGGGCGATGCTCGACGCCGGCCGCGCGCTGCCCGCCGGCAAGCTGCGCGCCGTCTTCACGTCGTCCGAGTCGCTGCTCGCGTTCCACCGCTCCGCCATCGAAGAGGCCTTCGCCGCCCCGATCTACGACCGCTACGGCACGAGCGAGCTCGCCGTCTCGATGACCGGCTGCCCCGAGCGAAGGCTCCACGTCGACATGGAGTTCGGGATCGTCGAGGTCGAGGTCGAGGAGGAGACCGAGGACTGGGTGCGCGGCTCGCTGCTCGTGACGGGCTTCGCCAACGACGCGACGCCCTTCATCCGCTACCGCGTCGGCGACGTCGGCACCCGCTCGAAGCGCCCCTGTCCCTGCGGCCGCCCCGGCGAGGTCTTCCTCGACGTCGACGGCCGGATCGAGGACTACGTCGTGACCCCCGACGGCCGCTGGATCGGCCGCCTCGACCACATCTTCAAGGCCCAGGTCGACGTCGCCGAGGCCCAGATCCTCCAGGAGACCGAGGCGGCGATCGAGGTCCGCTTCGTGCCCCGCCGCTCCTTCGACGCGCGTGCCGAGAAGGAATTGTTGAAGGAGATCCGATCGCGGCTCGGCGACGAGATCGCGATCGAGCTCGTGCGTGTCGACGAGATCCCGCGCGAGGCCAATGGTAAGTTCCGGGCGGTCAAGTCGAAGGTCGGTCGACAACAGGGGAGCGTCCGATGATCCGCGTGGGCCTCGCCCGCTGTCGCCCGGGGTACGACGGCCTCGCGGCACCGTGGGGACCGGGCAAGGCGTATCCCGAGCTCGAGCGGCTCTTCGGAGATCGCGCGGGAGAGGGGGCGCCGAACGAGGTCTATGGCGCGGTGCGGATGGCGCTCTACGGGCTCGGGCTCGACGCGGCGCGCTTCGGGACGCCGGACTGGAACCCGATCGGCGCCCTCGTCGCGCCGGGCAAGCGCATCGTCCTGAAGCCCAACCTGATCCGCCACTGGAACCCCGCCGCCGACGGCCGCGGGGGCACCGTCGCGAGCGTCATCACCCACGGCGCCATCCTGCGCGCCGTCGCCGACTACGCCTTCCTCGCCGCGGGACCCGACGGCAGCGTCGCGATCGCCGAGGCGCCGCAGATGGACTGCGACTTCGACCAGATCCGCGCGATCGTCGGACTCGACGCGATCGTCGCCTTCTACGACGAAGTCCTCGGCCGCGAGCTCGAGGTCATCGACCTGCGCCGCGAGGCCGTCGTCTTCCAGGACGGCATCATCGTCGAGCGCAAGAAGCTCCCCGGCGATCCGCTCGGCTACCGCGCCGTCGATCTCGGCGACAAGAGCTTCTTTTCCGGCTCGGGCCTCGATCCCAACCGCTTTCGCGGCGCCGACTACGATCCGGGCCCGACGGCGACCCAGCACAGCGGCGGCCGCAACGCCTATCTGCTCTCCGAGACGGTGCTCTCGGCCGATCTCGTGATCAACCTGCCGAAGCTCAAGACCCACAAGAAGACCGGCGTCACGCTGGCCCTCAAGAACCTGGTCGGCATCAACGGCGACAAGAACTGGCTGCCCCACCACAGCCTGGGCTCCGTCGGCGAGGGCGGGGACGAGTTTCCCGAGAGCCGCCTCGTCGATCGCCTGCGCAGCCGGGCGACGGAGATCGCGCGGCCGCTGCTCGCCCGCGGCCTCTTCGGCGGGCTGTTCCGGGCCTATCGGCGCGTCGAGACCGCGACCCGCGGCGACCAGTTCATCCGCAGCGGCAACTGGTACGGCAACCGCACGACCTGGCGCATGTGCTGCGATCTCAATCGCTGCCTCTACTACAGCGACAAGAGCGGGCTCCATCTCGATGCGCCGGCGCCGGTCCGGACGGTGCTCACGATCATCGACGGCGTGCTCGCGGGCGAGGGCGAGGGGCCGCTGGCGCCCGCCGACGTCCCGCTCGGCGCCGTCATCGCCGGGGCCGACCCGGTCGCCGTCGACCTCGTCGCCGTCCGGCTGATGGGCTTCGATGAGCGGAAGCTCGCGAAGCTGCGCGGGCCGATGGAGGACGCGGGTCCGCGGATCACGGCGGTGCGCAGCGAGGCCGACGTCCGGGTCGGCGAGGTCGCGCGAGGCGCATCGCAGGTCGCGGAGCGCTCCCTCGACGAGATCGCCTGGGAGCGGGCCTTCGTCGCCCATGCCGGCTGGGTCGGCCACGTCGAGCGAAGCGCAGGCGCATCGAGCTCGGGACGCTAGGCGCCCGCGGAGGACGATTCGTTGAGACAGATCCTCCAGAATGCGCGGACCGGAGCGCTCGAGCTCGTCGAGGTCCCCGCACCGGCCCTCTCGGCGGGTCAGGTCCTCGTCCGCAACGCGTTCTCCGTCCTCTCGCCCGGGACCGAGAAGATGGCGATGGACTTCGCGCGCAAGTCGCTGCTCGGCAAGGCGCGGAGCCGGCCCGATCTCGTCCAACAGGTCCTGCGCAAGCTGCGCCAGGAAGGCCCGCTCCCGACCTATCGGACCGTGATGGATCGCCTCGACGTCCCGCAGCCTCTCGGTTACGCGAGCGCGGGCGTCGTCGAAGCGGTCGGCGAGGGCGTGCATTCGCTCGCGGTCGGCGATCGCGTCGCCTGCGCGGGCGCCGGCTATGCGAATCACGCCGAGCTGATCGTCGTCCCGGAGAACCTGACGGCCCACGTCCCCGAAGGACTCGCCCTCGAGAAGGCGGCCTTCGCGACCCTCGGAGCGATCGCGATGCAGGGCCTGCGCGTCGGTGCGCCGTCCCTCGGCGAGGTCGTCGCCGTCATCGGCCTCGGGCTGATCGGCCAGCTGACGGTCCAGCTGCTGCTCGCGAACGGTTGCCGCGTCTACGGCATCGACCTCGACCCCAAGCGCATCGCCCAGGCCAAGTCGCTCGGCATGGATTTCGGCGCGGCGCCCAGCGACGACCACGATCCCGTCCTCGCCTCTGCTTCCGGCGGCCACGGCGTCGACCTCGCGATCGTGACCGCCGCCTCCGACAGCTCGGCCCCGATCCAGCTCGCCGCCGAGCTCTGCCGCCACAAGGGGCGCGTCGTCGCCGTCGGTGCGACGGCGATGGACCTCGACCGGCGCAGCTTCTACGACAAGGAGCTCGAGCTGCGCATGAGCATGTCGTACGGCCCCGGTCGCTACGACCGCCGCTACGAGGAGGTCGGCCTCGACTACCCGATCGCCTACGTGCGCTGGACCGAGCAGCGAAACCTCCAGGCCTTCCTCGACCTCGCCGCGCGCGGATCTCTCGATCCGATGAAGCTCGACGTCGAGACGGTCGAGTTCGAGCGGGCGACCGGAACCTACGAGGCGCTCGCGAAGGGCGAGCGCAAGGCGCTGGCGGCGATCTTCCGTTATGCGGAGACGGTCGATCGGAGCCGGGGCCTCGCGCTCGGCGGTACCGCATCCGCCCGCGGCCCCATCGCGGGCGTCCGCGCGCACGGGCGACCTCGGCGTCGCCTTCCTCGGCGCCGGCAACTACGCGAAGGGCGTCCTGCTCCCCATCCTCGAGAAGACGAAGGGCCTGTCGAAGCGCACGATCGTGACCGCGACGGGGCCCTCGGCCAAGCGGACCGCGGAACGCTTCGGCTTCTCGACCTGTGGCACCGACCCCGCCGCCGTCCTCGCCGACCCGAGCGTCGGGCTCGTCTTCATCGCGACGCGCCACGACTCGCACGCCGCGCTCGCCGTCGAGGCGCTGCGCGCCGGCAAGGCCGTCTGGCTCGAGAAGCCCGTCGGGCTCACGCTCGAGGAGGTCGACTCCGTCCGGCGCGCCGTCAAAGAGACGAACGGCTTCTTGATGGTCGGCTACAACCGCCGCTTCTCCTCCCACGCCCGCGCGATCCGCGAAGCCTTCGCGAAGCGTTCGGGCCCGATGGCGATCCAGTACGTGATCGCCGCCGGTCCGACGCCCGGCGGGACCTGGCTCACGGATCCGAAGACGGGCGGCGGTCGCATCGTCGGGGAGGTGTGTCATTTCGTGGACCTGTGTACGTACCTGGTCGGGCAGATCCCGAACGGCGTCCAGGCGCGCGCGCTCGGACGCGATCCCGAGGCGGACGACTCGACGATGGCGCTGATCTCCTACCCCGACGGATCGACGGCCTCGATCTCGTATCTCGCGAACGCGAGCACGGAGCTGCCGAAGGAGCGCTTCGAAGTGCATGCGGACGGGAAGAGCGCGAGCTGTGACAACTATCGGGTCACGGCGCTGCCGGGCGGGAAGAAGGTCAAGGGGGTGAATCAGGACAAGGGGCAGGCGGAGGCGGTGCGGGTGACGGTCGAGGCGGTCCGGAAGGGGACGGGGAGTCCGATTTCGGTGGGGGAGTGGGTTTCGACGAGTCGGGTGCTCTTCGAGGCATTTCGTTTGGGTGGAGGCGCGTGATGATCCAGCGGGGTGGACTCTCGACGACCTTTGCTTCGGCCTTCGCGACGGTCGTGCTCGCGGGATTGATCCTGTGGGGCTCGCTCACGATCGATACCAGCTCGAATGCGTTGATCACGCCGGGCGTCGTGATCCACTTCGTCTTCAATACCCTCATCGTGCTCGTGGCCCTCGGATTCTCGATCCGAGCTCATCCCTATTCGATGCACCTCTTCCATCTGGTCGGCTTGTTGATCTTCGGCTGCGTGGGGGGGCTCTATCAATACCTCGCAGGCAACTTCCCGCTGGCCGGACCGGTCATGATCTTCAAGAAGGAGATCCCGATCGCTTCGGTCGCGGTCACGCTCTGGGTCCTCGCCTATCTCGGGGGTTATGTGATCCGGACGCGGTTCGGTCCTCGGCTCCGAGCGGCACGCTTCGTCCGATCCTTCGAGAAGCCCGTCAGCGTCGCGTCGGTCCATTTTGCGCTGATCGTGGGATTCTTCTCGCTGATCTATCTCGCCTCACTCGGCCTCGTGGGGGCTTTCACGCGGGCGGCGGCAGACGAATCGTTGGCCCTGGCCGCGAGCGGTCCCGTCTACTTCATCAACAACATCTTCGTGCGGGCACTGCCCTTGATCGCCGTCGCCGGGACCGCGTTGGCGATCCGGCGCAGCGGTTCGATCCTGGGGATCGGCTTGCTGATCCCGATGTTCGTCTTCGATGTCGTCGGTGTTCTCGTCACCAACAGCCCGTTCGCCGCGGCTCGCTACTGGTTCGTGGCGGTGGCCGTCGGTCTCGCCTCCCCTCATCTGCTGGCGGCCCGGAAGACGGCGATCCCGGTCCTGGTCTGTCTGATCACCGGTCTCAGCGTGTTGCCTTCGATCGGCGCCGCGCGCGACGCACAGACCCTGGCCGAGATCATCCAATACTACCTGCGGATCGACTCGCCCTTCGAGTATCTCGCGACCTCGGGTGACGTCGACGCCTTCGGAATGATGTGCCTCGCGGTCAAGTGGCTCGACATCAACGGACCGACCGGTGGGCTGCAGATGCTCGGCGCGCTGCTCTTCTGGGTTCCGCGTACGCTCTGGCCGTCGAAGCCGGTCGGGACGGGTGCGATGGTGAGCGACGAGCTCGGCTTCGACTTCACGAATCTGTCGGTGCCCATCATGACCGAGCCGCTCGTCGACTTCGGGCTTCTGGGTGTCCCCGTCGTCGCCTTTGGTTTTGGCTGGCTACTCGCCGCGCTGGATCGCAGCTACTGGACGCCCTTTGATCCGAGCAGGAGCCCCGTCGGCTTCCGTAGGATCGACGTCATCTACCCATTCTGGGTCGGCATGCTGCTCTTCGTGACCCGCGGCGATCTGCTTTCGTCGTTCGGATACACCGTCGGCATCACGCTGGCGATGATCCCCTTCGTCCTGGTCCCGGCGCGCATCCGCTCGCGCCACGCCTCGGAAGATCGGGCGATCGAAAGCGATGCAGGCGATCTTTCACCCTTCTCGGGATCGGCGGACTTCCGACTCTGAGCTCGCGCGTTCCGGCGATTCCGCTCACTCGAGAAAATCGATGCCTCGCGCACGGTAGAGCACCCCGAAGACGTCGAGGGTCGCTCGCAGCGAGATGATCGTCAGCGATCCGAGCAGTCCGGTCGCCGCCAGCGCTGCGATCCCGACCCCGAGATCGAGGGCCGGCGTGTCGGGCGAGAGCTGCTCGCCGAGCAGCCCGGCCACGACGAAGAGGGCGCTCACGCTCACGACGTGGGGCAACCGCAGACGCGCGGGAGCATGTCCGAAAAGCCGCCCGAAGACGCGGTCGATCCCGAGGCTGCTCGACACGACCATGTGTCCAGTCGCGACGACGACGGCGCCGAGCCACGAATGCGAGACCACGACGAGCACGGCGGTGAGCACCGTCGAGACGAGGGCCGAGGTCGCGATGATGGGCACGGCCGCGGGCAGCGCGCCATGTCCGATCAGGATCGAGCGGCGGATCAGGGTCGAGGTCTGGATGCCGCAGCCCGCGATCATGATCTGCGTCGCCAGAACGATCGCCTCGAACTCGTCGCCCAGCCAGAGCGGAATCAGGAGCGGCGTCCAGAGGATCGCCTGCGCGAAGAGCATCGCGATGCCGAGGGCATAGACCGATTCGATCTCGAGGAATCGCCGAAGCCGCGCCGGGCTCGCCTGCGACAGTCTCAGACGCGATGCGATCGGGACCGCGACGGGCTGGAAGACGGCGAGGAAGGTCTGCAGGATGTAGCCCTGGAGCGTGTTGGCGACGATCGCGACGTATCCGGCCTCCGTCGCGCCGAGGAAGCGTGACGCGAGCATGACGGGGACGTTGCGGACCAGGACCGTCGAGCCCTCCGCCAGCGAGACCGGGCCGGCATAGCGGACGGCGTCCGCCGCGTGTCCGATGCGCGCTCGCCAGAGACCTCGTCGATCGCCCGCCTCCAGCCGCGCCAGGAAGGCGAGCTGACGCGCGAGCGTGAAGGCGGCCTGGATCCCGAAGAAGCGCGCGACCGAGGCAGTCCCGAGCGTGAAGGCCGCGAAGACGACGATGGTTCGGGCGACGAGCTCGAGCATGCCGACGAGATTGACGTAGGCGATGTCGCCGCGGGCGATCAGCGGCGCGCGCAGGAGATAGAGCGCGTTCTCCAGGAACGAGATCGCACCCGCTGCGATCAATGCGTGGCGATACTGTGGCTCGGGGGAATCCCGATCCAGCCGAGGGCGGTCTCGTCGAACAGGAGCAACGCGCCGACCCAGACGAAGCTGATCAGGGAGAGGACCTTCGTGGTGCTCCCGAGCAGCATGTTGACGCCGATCGATCCGGCGGTCGCACCGCGCCCAACCGCCTGCGCGATCGAGCGCTCGGCGGCGAAGTGGATGCCGACGATGGCGACCGAGAAGATGCCCGTCATGCCGACGATCGCGAACGCACGACCGTAGTCCTCGACGCCGAGAACCTCGGGGTCGAGCAGGAACGGGACCAGCACGAGGGACGCCACGAGCTGCAACGCCTTCGAGAAGTAACCGCTCAATACTCCGCTCGCGAGTTGATTGAGGTTCACTTAGCTCCTAGCTTGACGGCCGTCGGCGGAATCGGATCGGGATCGATCGGATGGGGGGAGCCTGGCGTGAGGTTCGATCGGTTGTTCGCTCGTCTGGCTGAATTTCGGCTCACCGTCGGACTCGCTGCCGTCCTGGGCGCGGCGTTGCTCCCGGTCTCGACGGCCCCTCGCGGCGGATCCTATCGCGTCGTCGCTGCTCCACCCCAACTCGCGTGCCGCCTGTCGCAGTCGTGCAGCCGTCCCGAGTCGGTTCGCCGGCATCGACGCCGTCGGCGCCGAGCGCGTCGGGCGGGGCGGGGGGCCGACTGAGCGTCGATCCGCACGGCGGGCAGCTCCTCGTATCGGGGGGAGGGGTCCTCGCGCTCGTCTCGGCACCGGCCGGAAACCGGGGCGGAGGCGTCATCTAGGGGGTGACGCATCGTGTGTCCGGGGGCGATCTGCTGGTCGGGACCGACCGTGCCGCGGCGCGCGCCTGGGAGGTCTGTCTCGGAACGCGGCGGACCAATCCCGACGCCTGCAGCCCGGATGGCCGGTGGGTCGACAGTCGGAGCATGTCGGCGCGCTGGCGCGTCGAACAGAGGCCGGGCGGAGACGTCCTGCGATTCGATTGGCTCGACGAGTCGATCGGCCTCGCGGTCTCCGAGGAGATCGCGGCGGAGGACGACGGGCTGCGTCTGAGGTTCTCGGCGCGGGCGCTCGGTCTGGCGAGCGGGATCGTGGCTGCGCGTTTCCCGATCGTGGCCATCGACTATCAGGGACAGGGCGGTCCAGCCGCCGAGCTCGTCCTGCCGCGTGGCAATTTCGGCATCCAGTGCCGTGATTGTGGGGCGTTCGCGGCGATGTATCCCGGGATCTATCAGACGATGCCGTGGTTCGGCGTCCTGAAGGCGCAGGCGGGGCTCTACCTGGGCGCCCATGATCCGCGGGGGGCTATGAAGCGCGTGGTGGTGAGCGGTCCGCGCACTCCGGGCTACTCGTTCTTCGAGATCTATCCGGAGGATTCCGGGGCGGTCGGCAACGCGATCGAGCCGGATTGGTCCTTCGACGTGACGCCGGTTTGTGCCGAGCGCGGCTGGCCTGCGCTCGCCCACCACTACAAGACCTGGGTGAGCGCCCAGACCGAGTGGGGACGAGCGCCGCTCCTGCGTGATCGAAACGACATTCCCGCTGCGGTGCGCGATGGAGCCTGGTGGTTCGTGCATTCGATCGTCCCGGAAGCGGGGATCGATCTGCTCGAGCAGGGCACGCTGCGCTGGCGAAAGGACTTCGCCGATCTGCCCACGATCCATCATTGGTACGAGTGGCATACGCCGGGCATGGATCGCGGGTTTCCGACCCATCGGCCAAGCCGGGGACGAAGGAGGCGATCGCCCGACTTCAGGCGAACCCGATGACGCGGATCCTGCTCTTCACGAATGCGACCCACTCGGACCAGTCGACGGCTCCCGCCGAGTCCGGTCGACCGCCGTGTCCGAACGGCGCGAGCGTGTATCCCCACCACTGGCACGAGACGATCCAGCGTGCCGACTTCACGCGCTCGTTCGTCGTGCCGACGAGCGGAGCGTGCCTCGCGGCAATGGATCTCACCGCCCCCGGATGGCGCGGAGTCGTCCTCGCCAACAGCGACGCGGCGACCGAAAAGCTCGGCGCCGCGGGCGTCTATCTCGACGTGATCGGCAACGCGGGCGAGGGGTCGTGGATGCCGGTCCGCCATCCGCCGGGTCGAGGCGAATGGGTCACGCGAGCCGCGCGCGAGCTGGTCGGAGCCGTGTCGGAGGGGCGCGAGCTCGTCGTCGTCGAGGGCGCCCTCGAGCAGATGGCCGGGATTTCGTCCGCGGGCGTCAACTATCTCGGATCGACCATCGACATGGTTCCGCTCTTCTCCCTGGTCCATCACGAGCGTTTCATTCTCGCGGGCATGATCTCGCTTACCCCGGACGATCGGCATGCGCTGCGGATGAAGAACGGCCTCGCCCTCGCATGGGGGCTCCAGATGGGCCTCTCGAGCCTCCAATGGCATGAGCCCCACGCCGCGAGCAACGTCGCATGGGCAAACGAGCTGCTCCGGGCGCGGCATCGATTCTCGAACTGGTTGGCCTATGGCGAATACATGGGACCGGTCGCCCAGCTCGAGGGCCCGGCGGCGGAGAAGGCGGAGTCGAAGAGCTGGGGCGCCTTCATCGACGATCGCCCGACCGTCGTCCACCGACGCAATCCGATCGAGGCCTCGCTCTATCGCGGCGCCGACGGGCGGCCCGCGGTGATCCTGGTCCATCTGGGCGAGCGGAAGGCCACGGCCCGGCTCGTGCTTCCGCCTCCCTTCGATCGGGCGCGGGTCCGCGTCGTCGCGGCCTCGAAGACGCGTCGAAGGCGCGGGTGGTCGCGAGCAAGGACGGGGTCGTGGCGCTCGAGGTCGCTCCGGGGGCGATCGTCCGAGGCGAGCTGTTGGTCGACGCACTCGCGCCGGCCACCACCACCGGTGCGCGTTTCAGACCGAGTCCGGCGCCGGGCTCGTGAGCCGATCGACCCGCTCGCGCTTCGCCCGGTAGAGCCAGTCGTAGAATCCCGAGAGGACGAGCCGGGTCAGCTCGATCGGAAAGTCGGCTTCGATGTTGCTGCGTTGGAGCTTCATGGGATCGGTCGACGCCACGATCGGCGCGCTATTCGTCATGAACGCGAACTCGAAGCCCGTCTCCCGGATGACGCGCGCGGCCTCGGCCGAATAGGATTCCTCTTCGCCACCGACCCAGGTGAAGACGCCGACGTCCGCGCCGAGGAGATCCTCGAGCTCGATGCGCGCACCCGGGATCTCTTCGGCGAGGGTCGCTGCGTCGAGGCCGGCCGAGAGTCGGCGATGCGTGCTCGTGTGGCAGCCGACGACGTGGCCGCGGGAGATCAGCGCCCGCAGGTCGTTCTCGTCCAGGGCGATGCGGGGGCCGGCGAGGCCCTCGGTCGAGAATCGGATGTGGTGATCCCGGGCCCATTGGTGCTGCTCCCGCGCCGGAGTCGAGACGAAATCCGCGGGCACCATGAACCAGCCGCAGAACCCGTACTTCTCGAGGATGGGTGCCGCGACGTCCGCGTGGGTTCGAAGGCCGTCGTCGAAGGTGACGAGCATGCCGGGTCTGCTCGACGACGCCAGTCGCCGCGGAGCACCCGGCGAAGTCCGTCGAGGTCGACGGGCGTGTAGACCTCTGCGAAGTACCGGACCTGCTCTTCGAAGCGTGCGGCCAGCGGATGCGGCACGTCGTGGTAGTTGATCGCGCGCACGTGGGGCCCGATCGTGCGCCAGTGGGCCCACCGCAGCGCAGCGCTGAGACCGACGCGGTCGAAGGCCCGGGCGAGGATGTGTTTGAGCGGGGGGCGCGACATCGCGTCTAGTACATGACGTAGACGAACGGCGAGATGTCGGCCGTCTCTTCCTCGACGACCTCGAGCTCGCGGGCGATCGCCATCAGCTCGGGAACGAGCTCGGCGAGCTCGGGGTAGCCCTGGCTGGTCCACGCCTCACGCAGCGCTTCGCCGCATGCGGCCTCGTCGTCGAGGGAGGAGAAGTCCGGCCCCGTCGGCGGGGCGACGTACCAGGTCTTCGCAGACGGGTCGGGGCCGAGCGGGAAGAACTCGACGCCTCGTTCGCGCAGCCGACGGGCCGCGGGCTCGAGACGTTCGACGTAGAAGCGGCGGAGTCGTGCGGCGTCAGTCGAGCTCATATTCCTGCCTCCAGGATTCGTCCTTCGGAGCCGCGGGCTGCTTCGACTTCTCGAGGATGCAGTCGTCGAGGACGAGCATGTCCATCTCGGTCCGCATGAAGCAGCGATAGGCGTCCTCGGGCGTACAGACGATGGGCTCGCCCCGGACGTTGAACGACGTGTTGACGACGACCGGACATCCGGTCTTCTCGGCGAACGCCTCGATGACGGCGTGATAGTCGGGCGCGACGTCGCGGCTCACGGTCTGGACGCGAGCGCTGTAGTCGACGTGGGTGACGGCGGGAATGCTGCTGCGCTCCCTTCGCACGTGCTCGAGCAGATCCGTGTCGCCGAGCTCCGCGGCGGGCAGCTCGAAGGGCTTGCGCAGCTCCTCCCGGACGGGTGCCACCAGCAGCATGTACGGGCTCTCGGCATCGATAGCGAAGTAGTCGCCGCAGCGCTCTTCGAGGACGGAGGGCGCGAAGGGTCGGAAGGACTCGCGGTACTTGATCTTCAGGTTCATCACGGTCTGCGTATCCGCGCGGCGCGGATCGCCGAGGATCGAGCGACCGCCGAGCGAGCGGGGACCGAACTCCATGCGCCCGGAGAGGAAGCCCACGACCTTGCCCTCGGCGAGGGTCTGCGCGACCCGCTGGACACGGATCTCGCGATCCTCGTTCCGTTCGTAGGGATGGCCGTGTCGCTCGAGGAATGCGCGGACCTCGTCGCTGCTGTAGGCCGGTCCGAGATAGCTCCCGCGCATCGCGTCACGTCCGTCGCCGCCGACGCGGCGCGGTACACCGAAATGCATGTGGCTCGCGGCGAGGGCGGCGCCGAGGGCTCCGCCCGCGTCGCCCGCGGCGGGCTGGATCCAGATGCGGTCGAAGATCTTCTCGCGCTGGAGCCGGCCGTTTGCGACGCAGTTGAGCGCGACGCCGCCGGCGAGACAGAGCTGGCGGGAGCCCGTGACCTCGCGCGCGTGGCGGGCGAGGGAGAGTACGGCCTCCTCCGTCACCTGCTGGATCGACGCGGCGAGATCCATCTCGCGCCGCGTGATTCGGCTTTCCGGCTTGCGCGGCGGGCCGCCGAAGAGCGCGTCGAAGCGCTCGTTGGTGACCACGTCGCTGTCGAGATAGCCGAAGTGACGCATGTCGAGGCGGAAGGATCCGTCGGGCTTCGCGTGGAAGAGGTGCTCGCGGATCAGGTCGGCGTAGACCGGTCGACCGTACGGCGCGAGGCCCATCAGCTTGTATTCGCCGGAGTTGACCTTGAAGCCGCAGAAGTAGGTGAAGGCGCTGTAGAGGAGACCCAGCGAATGGGGGTAGTGGATCTCTTCGAGGGTCTCGATCCGGCCTCCCTCGCCGCGGGCGAGGCTCGTCGTCGCCCACTCGCCGACGCCGTCGAGGGTCAGGATGGCGGCTTCCTCGAAGGGAGACGGGAAGAAAGCCGATGCGGCGTGGGAGAGATGATGGCGCGTGAACAGAACGGGGACTTCGTGCTTCAGCGCGCGGTGGACGTAGCGGGTCACGAAGAGCTTGATGCCGAGAAAGGACGGGCCGGCCTTCTGCCACTGCTCCGCGCTGCGCGGGGCCACCGACAGGAGCGACTTCATCACTCGATCGAAGGAGAGGGTCGGGCTGTCGTAGAAGACGACGGCATCGAGCTCATCGGCCTCGAGGAATGCCTCTTCGAGGCAGTAGTTGATCGCCCGGAGCGGGAAGCGGGGGTCGTGCTTCTTGCGCGTGAAGCGCTCTTCCTGGGCGGCGGCGACGATCTCGCCGTCCTGGACGATCGCCGCAGCCGAGTCGTGATAGAAGCACGAGATCCCCAGGACATTCGGCGCCACGTCGATCGGGTCTCCTAGCTCGATTTCGCCATCAGGGGCTCGATCGTCCGAGCGAGCGAGCGAGCCAGGACCTCGTGTGCCGAAGGCGTCAAATGGCAATCGACCTCGAACCGGTAGGTTCGGCGCTCCGCCCGGGAAACTTGCTGAAAATCCCCGAGCGGGTCGTGGATCCGGACCCGGGGCGGGGCGTCGAGCTCTCGGAAGCGGGCCTGATAGCCCTTCGGCGAGGCGGTCTCCTCGATGTATTGATAGAGGGGGATGGGGCAGATGACCGCGGGCCCCGGCAGCTCGCTCGTCCAGCGGGTCAGGATCGCCTTCATGAGGAGCCAGTCGGGGTCGTTCGGTCGGTCGTAGGCCGGCAGTGGCTGGTAGCGGGTCCAGCGCTGCAGCCGCTCTTTCACGTCCGGTCCGAGCTTCGCGACGAGGCGGCGCAGCCCTTCGAATCGTCCGCCGCGATCGACGTGGGCGGCTCCGTCGCCTGCGAGCTCGGACTCGGTCAGGGGCTCCCTCGGGACGGGAACGTTGTGGAGAGAGAGGTCCCCGGATCGTTCGAGCGTGAAGTACGGCTTCGCGAGCAGGACGGGTTTTCCGTCGGGGGTCTCGTAGGGGCGGTAGCGTGCGACGATGCGACGGATGTTCTCGACGAGCACGCCGATCACGACGAGATCGTGCTCGATCTCCCGCGCCATCTCCCGCCAGATCAGGTACTGCTGATCGGTCCCCGAACCCGAGAGCCCGAAGTTGTAGACCTCGAGACCCGGGATCAGCGTCTCGAGGACGTCGCCGTAGCGGAAGCGGTCGCTGACGCCGTCGCCCGCCGTATACGAATCGCCGAATAGCAGAACGCGAAATTTGCCCGGCGCCCGCTTCTTCTCGAACGCGTGGCGGCACCGGAACCCCTCTCGGTTGGTCCGCAGCAGGTAGCCACCCGCCTCGTGCTCGACGCGGGCCTTGATGCCCGGGACGAAGAGGTGGCCGATCGTGTCGTGATGACGGAAGAGTTGACGGTTCATGGATACCGAGCCGGTCGCTCCGGCGACCAGAATGCGCGGCCGACGGTATGGCCCGGTCGGGGGCCGTCAATATCGCGATCGGGGCGCGAATCGGAGATCACCGATTCGACATCGCATCGCCCTTTTCGGGCGACGGGATGCCGATCAGGGACTCGAGGATCCGGGCGTACCGCTCGGCCACGACGGGCCACGCGAAGCGGCGGCTGCGCTCGAGTCCGCGTCGCTGGAGGTCCTGCCAGTCCGCGGGATTCGACAGGAGTCGTTCGAGCTGCTGGGCCAGGGCAACGCCGGTCGCCTCGCTCGCATAGTCCGCGCCATCTCCGCAGACCTCGGGGACCGCACTCTCTGCGCAGGCCACGACCGGCAGCCCGCAGGCCATCGCCTCGATCGGAGTCAGTCCGAAGGTCTCGAGGCGGCTCGATGTGATCAGGGCGAGACCCGAGCCGTACAGCTCGATCAGGCGTTCGCGCGGGACATGTCCGAGGAATCGGACGCGCTCGTGAAGGCCGCTCTGCTCGATCCGATCGACGAGGCGGGCATGATAGGGCGGGTCGAGGATCCGGCCGGCGATCCGGAGCTCGATTCCGGCACCGCGATCTCCGAGGGCGGCGAGGGCCTCGATGGCGAGCTCGAATCGTTTGTGTGCATAGACGTCGCCGACGGCGAGAAGGTAGGGATCGCGATCCGCGAAGGGGCGCGGAAGTGCGGTGTTCGAGTAGAAGCGCGCGTCGATGCCGATCGGAGCGATTTCGACGGAAGTCTCGGGCAGGTCGATCGATCGTCGGCACCGATCGGCCGAGTCGGCGGAGAGAAAGACGTTGCGGCCGACGCGCGACACCGTCGCGCGCATCACGATCTTCTGGAGCGCGATGTAGGCAGAGAGCTTCCAGCCGTGAGATGCGACAGTCGGGGTCCAGATATGGGCGTTCTGCCAGACGGCGGCCTGAGGGCAGTCGCTCGCGAAGATCTTGAAGCCGCCGAGCAGCAGGACCGCGCCGACGTCGCGCCGCGAGAAAACGCGAGGAAGCGCCACCTGCTCGAAGCGCCAGCGGCGGAGGGTGGATTGCGCGGACGCGGGGCGCATGGGTTCGACGTTGGCGGGGGACGGAGACGGCAGCGCGTCGTCGTGGGACGCGATCATGAGCAGCGTCCAGGTGGGCCGCGCGACCGCCAGGCTCTCGCAGAGCCCGCGGGCCACCGACAGCCCTCCGCCCGAGATCGCGCTGAGCGCGTCGATGGCGACGATGGGGTTGGTCAAGGGGCGACTCGCCATGCTCTCCCCGGGCCGTCAGGCGGGTCCGTCCGCCGGTAGGTCCGCGAGCTTCCAGAGGGCGAGATGCTTGAAGTGGGTGATGCCGTCGGCCGAGAGCTCGGGCACCTCGGCCAGGCTCCAGAGCGGCGGCGGGAAGCCGAAGGGCGCGAGCTCGAGGTCGAGCGGCCGCCATTCTCCGATCGAGATGTCGATGTTCCTTCGACCGGTCCGAGGAAACGTAGTCGTCAGCAGGAAGGTCGAGCCGCTCTGCTTGAAGTTCGCGATCGCCTGCTTCGCCATCGCGAGCGGGAGATGGACCAGACAATCCCGGCAGTGGATCAAGTCCACGCGCGGGATCGGATCCCGGACGATGTCGAGCACTTCGAAGCGGCGTCCGGGGTCTGCATACTTCGATCGATTTCCCTCGATCAGCGCGGGAACGATGTCTCCGCCGACGTAGCTCGCCGGCAATCCAGCGACCTCGCGCATCCAGAAGAAGTCTCCGCACGGCGCATCGAGCATCGACTCGATGCCGAGACGGGCGAACAGCTCCGGGACTTCCGCGCGCCAGCGCCTGGTCTGCTCGAGGGAGGATCCATCCCCCGAGACGGACGGGCCGTCTCCCCAGGTCCGGGACTCGTAGATCTTCGTGAATACCTCGCTCGCGGGCCGCGCGGGCCGGAGCTGGCGGATGAACCACCGCGCTACAGCCGGAATGCCCGAGCGCTTGACGAGCATCCGCAGCCTCGCGGCGGGTGTGGGGTTCGAGGACGAATGGGGCGACATTTCGATTTCCCTCACGGTTGGCTCCGATCGATGAGCTCCTGGACGAACGGGGTCGCGACCTCCGCCACGACGCGATTGCCGTACGGTGTGAAGTGGATGTCGAGCCAGTAGTAGAGGCGGTGATCCGAGGCTGCCTTCACGAGAGGCGGAAGCGTATCGAGGATCGGGAGTCCCCGGCCGTGACCGCTTCGACGCCGGCTGCGATGCGATGCGCCTGCGCGTGATCGGAACGTCCTCGGGCGTCAGGCCGGGAAAGCGGACGATGTCGTCGGGATGCACCGCGAAGCTGTACGGCAGGTAGATGAAGGCGACCTGCGTCCGTTCGCCCAGCAGGCGCTTCAGGAAGTCGACGTGGCCGGCGTAGGTATCCGCGAGGGCTTCGAAGCTCGTCTCGCTGCCGGATGCGGTCTCGCCCTTGCCGTACAGGGATCGGGTCGCGTCGGGTGCGGGCTCGGGCTTCGCGACCGCGTTCCAGGCGTAATAGCCATAGAAGACGAGCGCGAAGCGCTTCACGAAGGCCTTCGCCCGAGCGACCGTGTCGACCCCGCCGGCACGAGCTGTCCGTCCTCGATCGTCGGGCATTCGAGCTCCGCCAGGGCCGGGCAGTCCGTCGCGACGGGATTGACCTCGTTCCCATATGAAACGTGCAACACCATGTCCGGCTGATAGGCGTACCCGACCTCCTTCATCCAGCAGAGCTGATGGGCCGAGCCCTGGGAGGGCGTACCGAGGTTCATGACCTCGACCCGCTTGCCGGGGACACTCAGGCCCCGCTCGATCAGGGTCGGAAAGATCTCCTCGTAGTTCGCACCCCATCCGAAGGCAAAGGAGGGGCCCGTCACGAGGATGCGGTAGACGTCGTCGGGCTTGGGCTTCGCGTACTCGCGATGGCTCGCGTCGGTCCGCAGGCCGAGGGAATTGGTGTAGATCTGGATCTCGAACTCGTTGGTGCGATGGACGTAGTCGAGGTCCGAGGCGACGCGGTAGCAGCGGGACCGGATCCGCCGCGTAGATCGGCGGCAGGGCGCGTCGGAACAGGAAGTCACCGACCGACGCGAAGTAGAAGATCTGCAGGAAGATCTCGAGATAGATCACGACGAGCACGGCCAGGATCGACGCGAACAGGATCCGGCGAAGGGGCGAGAGGCGGGCGGGGGGCATCGTCGGGGATTCCATCGTCGGCGCGCGGACGCTTGTTGGGGACGAACGGCAGGGGTACACCTCCGGTCGTCTTCCTGATTCTACCCTGACGGAGCCCCGTTCGTGACCCTCGCATCCCTGATCCGCACGATTCCCGACCACCCGAAGCCGGGCATCCAGTTTCGCGACGTGACGACCCTGCTGCTCGATCCCGAAGGCCTGCGGCTCGCCGTCGATGGCCTCGCCGACCGGCATCATGGCGGCAAGATCGACCTCGTCGCCGGCATCGAGGCTCGCGGATTCATCTTCGGCACCGCGGTCGCCTATCGCCTCGGGTGCGGCTTCGTCCCGCTCCGGAAGCCGGGGAAGCTTCCCGGTGAGAAGATCTCGCGGAGCTTCGAGCTCGAATACGGGAGCGACCGGATCGAGCTGCACGTCGGTGCCGTACGTCCCGGGGCGCGGGTCCTGCTCGTCGACGATCTGATCGCGACGGGAGGAACGGCGGAGGCGGCGGTCTCGTTGTTGCGCGACGTGGGCGCTCGCATCGTCGAGTGTGCCTTCGTGGTCGCCCTGCCGGAGCTCGGGGGCATCGCCCGGCTCGAGCGCTCGGGCTGCGCGGTGCGCTGGCTCTGCGAATTCGCGGGCGAGTGAGCGGGCGTGCTCGTCGGCGGACGCCACTACCGCTCGATCTGGCTCGACGAGGCCTCGGGCCTGCCGCGGATCATCGACCAGACTCGGCTTCCCTTCGAATTCGAGCTGCGGACCCTCGCGAGCGTCGACGAGGCGGCCGAGGCGATCGCGTCGATGCGCGTCCGGGGAGCGCCGCTGATCGGAGCCGCGGCGGCCCACGGCCTCGCCCTCGCCCTCGCGGTGGATCCCTCCGATGCCGGGCTCGCGGCGGCCGTCCGGCAGCTCGCCGCGACGCGTCCGACCGCGATCAATCTACGCTGGGCGCTCGAGCGGGTCGAGCGCGTCGTCGCGCCGATTCCGCCCCGGGAACGAGCCGGACGCGCCCGGGCCGAGGCGATCGCGATCTGCGACGAGGATGTCGGGACCTGCGCGGCAATCGGGGGAGCACGGCGCGGCGCTGCTCGAGCGGATGTCGGCGGAGCATCCCGGTCGGCCGCTGCAGGTCCTGACCCATTGCAACGCTGGCTGGCTCGCGACCGTCGACTGGGGCACCGCCCTCGCCCCCCTCTACAAGGCGCACGATCGCGGGATTTCATTCCACGTCTGGGTCGACGAGACCCGGCCGCGCAATCAGGGCGCCGCGCTGACGGCCTTCGAGCTGCGCGAGCACGGCGTGGCCCATACGGTCGTCGCCGACAACGCCGGAGGCCATCTGATGCAGCGCGGTCAGGTGGATCTCGTGCTGGTGGGGAGCGATCGGACGACGGCCACCGGCGACGTCTGCAACAAGATCGGGACCTATCTGAAGGCCCTGGCGGCGAAGGCCCACGCGATCCCGTTCTACGTTGCGCTGCCGCTCTCGACGGTCGACTGGTCGATCGCGGACGGGCTGCGTGAGATCCCGATCGAGGAGCGAGCCGCCGAGGAAGTCCGTATCGTGAGCGGTCGAACCGCCGGTGGTCGCGTCGAATCGATAGAGCTCTTTGATGCGAGGAGCCCGGCAGCGAATCCAGCATTCGACGTCACACCGGCCGAATACGTGGCGGGGCTCATCACCGAACATGGCGTCGTCGAAGCGAACGGAGCGTCACTGGCACGTCTCGCTGAGGCCGTCGGTTTTCGCCGTCCGTGAGTCGGGTGGAGCAATTCGATCGTCACCCAACAGGCCCTCAGCCCCCGTAATACCCCCGATACCACCCCACGAACCGCTCCATCCCCTCCTCGAGCGCGACCCGCGGCCGATACCCCACCGCCTCCGCCAGCGCCGAGACGTCCGCGTACGTCGCCCGAACATCCCCCGGCTGCATCGGCAGCATCCGCTTGATCGCCTTCTTAGGCGCTCGAGCGCGAGGCGTCCGGTCTCGCGGGATCGTAGGCGGGGTCCGGCTCGGCGGGGCGATCGCTCGTGCGCAGGACGCCTTCGACGACGTCGTCGACGTAGGTGAAGTCGCGCTGGTGGTCGCCGTGGTTGAAGACGTCGATCGGTCGACCCTCGAGAATCTGCTTCACGAACAGGAAGGGCGACATGTCGGGGCGGCCCCAGGGTCCGTAGACCGTGAAGAACCGCAGGCCCGTCGTCGGCACGGCGTAGAGATGGGAGTAGGTGTGGGCCATCAGCTCGTTGGCGCGCTTGGTCGCGGCGTAGAGCGAGACGGGGTGGTCGACGGGATCTCGCTCGGAGAAGGGCGTCTTCGTGTTGCCGCCGTAGACCGAGCTGCTCGATGAGTAGGTCAGATGCTCGACGCGGCCGTGGCGACAGCCTTCGAGGACGTTCAGGAACGCCGCGAGATTGGCGTCGCCATAGGCGAGGGGTTCGTGATCGAGTACCGGACGCCGGGCGCATCGGCGAGATCGAACTCGTGATGGTGGTAGCGGGGATGGTCGGCAAAGCGGGCGAGGCGGGCGCGCTTCAGCGCGACGTCGTAGTAGTCGTTCAGGCTGTCGACGCCGACGACTTCGTCGCCGCGGGCGAGCAGCGCCTCGGCGACCGCAGCGCCGATGAAGCCCGCCGTCAGGACCGAGAAGGCGTCGAAGAGCTGGTAGAACGCGCCGATCGAGAGCAGCGGGATGCCCAGGGCGATGACCTCGGGATCGCTCGAGAACATCTCGACGAGGAGCTCCGGGAAGGCGACGAAGGCGAGCGCGAGCAGGCCGCCGGTCGTCCCGCCGAGCACGAGGGAGCTCTGGAATCGCTGGGCCGCGCGATCGGGCTCTCCCGCGCCGATGTAGCGCCCGACCAGGGTCGCCGTCGCCGTCCCGATCCCGGCCGCCACCATGAACGAGATGCTCGCGAGCTGTCCGAAGGCGTGGGAGGCGGCGAGGGCTGCGTCGCCCATTCGGGCGACCAGCGTCATGAAGATCGAGAACGCGAGCATCTCGATGACCCACTGCCCGCCGACCGGCAGCCCGACGCGCCAGAGCCGCCGGATCGGAGCGAGGTCGGGTCGACGCCAGCCGGTGTCGAAGCGCGCGCGCAGCGAGGGCCGGAGGAAGGCGGCCAGCATGATCGCGAAGTAGAGCCATTCGGCGATCGACGTCGCGATGCCGGCGCCGAGGACGCCGAGGGCCGGGAAGCCGAACCAGCCGTACACGAGGCCGAGGGCCAGGAAGACGTTCGCGCCGTTCGCGACGATCGTCGCGACGAGGGGCGTGCGTGCGTCGCCGATTCCGCGGAAGAACGACGAGATCGCGATCGCGGCCGTGAGGCCGACGACGCCGAAGGCGCGCGCCCTCAAATAACCCGAGGCGAGCGGCGCGATCGAGTTGTCGGGCACGATCGCTTCGACGAACGCGTCTGCGCCGAGGAATAGCCCGATCGCCGCGACGACGGCGAAGGGCACCGCGCCGCCGAGTCCATGCCAGGCCCAGGCGCCGCATTCGCGCTCGCGGCCGGCGCCCTGGTTCTGGGCGACGAAGATCTGCACGACGCTCGAGGCGCCGATGAAGAACGAGGTCAGCGTCCACATCCACGTGCCCGAGAGGCCGACGGCGGCGAGCTCCGTCGCGCCGAGGCGGCCGACGATCGCTGCGTCGACGAGGCCCATCGTCGTGAACAGGATCTGGGTCAGGACGAAGGGCACCGCCAGCACGCCGACCTCGCGAAGGCCGGCGAGCATGCCGTCGCCTTCGCGCTCGCCCTCGTTCGATTCGCGGGGATGTTTCATGGCGGGTCGTCGGCCGATCGGGGGCGGTGTCGAAGCGGAGAAGAAGCGGGGAAGTCGCCGTCGCGGCGCCCGGCCGGGAATCAGGGGCCACGGTGCTGCGAATTCGAGGGCCGATCTCGATCGAAATGAGCCCGAATCGTGCTCGGGTTCCGACGCGCCTTGTTACCATGGGCCGGGATCGCGATCAAGCCGCGCGGCCTGCGCGGCCGTGTTCAGGACGGCGGGTTCGACGCGTCGGCGACGCGCTTTGCGGGGCCCGCCTTTCGGTGCCGGAGCGAGTGGAGCGCGATGATTCGCAGTCGTTCGACGAGGGCTTTCGGGGCGAATGCGCTCGTGCTCGGCGCGGCGTTCCTCGCGTTCGCGTTCGTCGCGTGCGCCGGGTCGACGCCGGTGCGGGCGGTGCGCGCCGCGCGTTATTATGCGGCGGGTACGCGGGCGCTCGATCGGGGCGAGTCGCGAGCGGCGGCCGAAGCGCTCGAGCTCGCCGTCGGTCTGATGCCGAACGCATCCGAGATCCACAATCATCTCGGCCTGGCCTACTGGTCCGAGGGACGATCGGAAGCGGCGCTTCGGGAGCTCGAGCGGGCGGTCGAGCTCGACTGCGAGAACGAGGCGGCTCGCGTGAATCTCGCCCGACTGCGTGCGGGAATGGGCGCCGCGAATCGCGGCGCCGGGTTCGATGGCGAAGAGCGGAGCGCACGGCCGCTTCGGGACGCCGTCGAGGGGAGTGCTGTGCATGGCGGATGACGGTCGGAAGCTTTCCTACAGCGAGCGGGATCGCATGCGGCGCGAGGGCAAGGGCGCCGGGCGCAGCGAAAGACCGCAGAGCGGCCACGATCGCGCGCTCGAGGAGAAGCGCTCGCGGCTCGCGCTCGCGGCGGCCGAGGAGCTCTTCACCGACGAGAAGGGCGGCCAGCTCGGCAAGGCCCTCGCCAACGCCGTCCGCGAGGCCCATGGGACCCGGGGGCTCGCCGCCGCCTGCCAGGCCTATCTCGAGAAGGTCGGTCCGCCGACGACGGGGGAGCTCGCGTCGATCTTCCTCGATGCGGGGGAGAAATCGATCAGCGTGCCGGTGCTCGACGCGCTGCTCCAGCAGAAGGGCCAGGGCAAGCTCGAGCTCGAGGGCGGCCTGAAGCGGCAGATCCGGCTGCTCTCGGAGGATTTCGACGACGAGCTCGCCTCGCGCGCCGAGGATCTGCTGGCTTAGCTCGAGTCGAATCCGGTCCGGGGCGACCGGACGGGATGGCCGCGAGAATGTGGCGTCCCTGCGTGGTACGCTGCGCGCATGGCGCACGAAGTCGAGATGCGAGCGCTCGCGGAGTACCTCGGGCAGCACAATCTCAAGCACACGAAGCAGCGCGAGCTCGTGCTCGCCGCCTTCCTCGAGGCACGTCGCCATGTCTCCTCCGAGGATCTCTACCAGGTCGTCCGTGAGAAGTATCCCAACGTCGGGTACACGACCGTCTACCGGACGATGAAGCTGCTCGTCGAGGCGGGGCTCGCGACCGAGCGCCATTTCGACGACGGGATCACGCGCTACGAGATCGAGCACGAGCACCACGATCATCTCGTGTGCATCAAGTGCGGGAAGATCCAGGAATTCGAGTGCCGCATGATCGAGGAGAGCCAGCGCGAGATCGCCGCGCGCTACGGCTTCCGCATCCTGCGCCATCGCCACGAGCTCTATGGCCACTGCACCGAGTGCAGCGAGATCGCCGACCGCGCCTGATCCGCGTGCCCGCCCTCAGGCCGCTCCACGACCGCCCTGGCCCGGAAAATGCGGCAGCTCGTCCTCGGCGAATTGCGCGAGGCTTCGGGCCGAGCGGTCCTTGGCGGAGAGCAGGGGCGGGCCGACCGCCGGCCACGGGATCCCGAGCGCGGGATCGTCCCAGGCGATCGTGAGCTCGCTCGAGGGGTCGTAGAAGTCTGTGCACTTGTACTGGATCTCGGCGTCCTCGGAGAGCACGCAGAAGCCGTGGGCGAAGCCTTCGGGGATCCAGAGCTGGCGGAAGCTCTCCGCGGAGAGGACGACGCCGACGCTGCGGCCGAAGCGGGGCGAGCCGCGGCGGATGTCGACGGCGACGTCGAAGATCTCGCCGAGGGAGGCGCGGACGAGCTTGCCCTGGGGTCGGGCGAGCTGGGCGTGGAGGCCGCGCAGGGTGCCGCGGCGCGAGCTGCTGTGGTTGTCCTGGACAAAGCGGGCGGGCAGGCCGGCGTCCGCGAATTTCTGCGCGTGCCAGGTCTCGAGGAAGAAGCCACGGTCGTCGCGGTGGACGGTCGGCTCGACGATCAGGACCTCGGGCAGCTCGGTCGGGATGATCCGCAAACCCACGCCTCCTCTTCGCGAGGAGGATGCCGCGGAATCAGCCGCAGAGCTTCGCGACCTGGGGCTCTTCGTAAACGCCCTGGAGCTTGACGGCGCCCGTGCGGAGCATGTGCATCACCGTCGCCACGACCTCCCGCTCGGAGTCGCTGTACTCGGCGACCGCTTCCACGAGCTCGCGGAGGGTCACCTCGTCCGGATCGGCCACACATTCGGCCTCGATCACCTGCACCCGGCGGCGGTACTCGATCGGAATCGAGACGCTGTTCGGCTGGGTCATTTTCGAGATCCTCCTCTCCCCTTCACCTGCCCCTGGTCGGCCCCCATCAAGGCCCTTCGGCCCCGACCCGGTCGGTTCCCGGGTCGAGCTGGCCGAGACGTCTTCCCGGACAGCCCATCTTCTCGATCGGTCGAATCCCGGTCTTCTGAAGTCGCGTTCCGTCCCGTTTCTTCGCCCGGGCCCTGCCGTCCCCTCGGACGGCGCGCCGCGGCGCTCGAATCGACATCGTTGCATCCCGCATGCCGGCTCGTTGTTGCCTGTTCAATCGATGGCAGCCCGCCGATCGGATCCCGGATCGGGCCGCCGGATACACAGAATGGGCAACCGGGACGGCAATTCTGCCGCGTGCCGATGGGGATGGGGCCCGTAGGGTCGGACGGCGTGAACGCGCGGTGGCGCGCGGATGGGCAACGGCTGTTCGCAATTCCGTCAGGTCCAACTACTCCGACGACCGCAGCTTCCGGAGCATCAACGCCTCGGCGACCGCTTCAGGCCCCGTCGTCGATTCGCCCGCGAGATCCGCGATGGTCCGGGCGACGCGCAGCAGGCGCCGCGCGACCCGCGCTGAGAGGTGCATCCGCTCGACGGCGCGCCCGAGCAGGTCGAGGGCGGCCGGTTCGGCGCGCACGAGCTCGTCGAGGCGCGCATCCTGGATCTCGGCGTTGCACGCGACACCGCGTACGCGCTGGATCGCCCGCGCCGGGATCACACGCGCGCGCACCGCCTCGCTCGTCGGCCCTTCGGCGGGCCCGCGCAGCACCGACCAGGGGACCTCGCCGGCCGCGACCACGAGATCGATGCGGTCGACGAGCGGACCCGATAGGCGCCTGCGATAGCGGGCGAGCGCCGCGTCGTCGCAGCGACAATCCCGCCCCGGACAGCCGTAGTCGCCGCACGGACACGGATTCGCGGCGGCGACCAGCTGGAAGCGCGCCGGGAGCTCGCAGGCGACGTTCGCCCGCGCGATCCGCACGACGCCCTGCTCGAGGACCTCGCGGAGCGACTCGAGACAGCGCCGGTCGAACTCCGGCAGCTCGTCGAGAAAGAGCACGCCGTGGTGGGCGAGGGAGACTTCGCCGGGGCGCACCGGACTCCCGCCGCCGAGGAGGCCCGCCGCGCTCGCCGTGTGGTGGGGCGCGCGAAACGGCGCCTGATCCGGGATCGGCTGATCCGGCGCGAGGACGCCCGCCGCGTCGAGGATGCAGGCGGCCTCGAGCCGTTCCTCGGGCGCGAGCGGCGGCAGCAGGCCGGGGAGGCGGCGGGCGAGCTGGGTCTTGCCGGTGCCCGGGGGGCCGGTCAGGAGCAGGCCGTGGCCGCCCGCGGCGGCGACCTCGAGGGCGCGCTTGGCGAGGGGCTGCCCGCGGATCTCGCTGAGGCAGGGCGGATCGGCCTGGACTCGCGTGCGATCTTCGGCCCGGTCTCCGGCCGGCCTCCTGTCCAGGCCCTCCAGCCGACCCTTCCGTCCGGACAGGCTCGGCGGCCAGGGCAGATCCGACGATCTCGGCGAGGGGAAGGCGCTCGGCCTCGAGGAGATGGGTCACGACGGCGCGCAGGTCTTCGGCGGCGCGGACGACGAGGTCCGGCGCGTGTCGGGCGCGCGGGGCGCTCGCGGCGGGGACGATCGCCTCGTCGACGCGGCCGCGCCGCAGGGCGAGCAGGCAGGCCAGGATCCCCCGCGTCGCGCGGAGGCGTCCGTCGAGGGCCAGCTCGCCGAAGAAGGCGCGCCCGGCGATCGCCTCGGCCGGGACCGTCCCCGCCGCTGCGAGGATCGCGACGGCGATCGGCAGATCGAGCCCCGCCCCGTTCTTGCGCAGCTCCGCCGGCGCCAGGTTCACCGTCACCCGCCGATCGGGGAACGAGAGCCCCGAAGCGGCGATCGCCCCGCGGATCCGCGAGATGCTCTCGCGCACCGCCGCCTCCGGCAGCCCGACCACGTCGACACACGGCAGCTGGGAGGAGATGCGGACTTCGACTTCGACGGGCACGCCCGTCACCCCGACGACGGTGGCGCTCCAGACACGGGTCATCGACACACTCGTCGGGACCGGGTGTCGGGGTCGGGGCGGCTCGGTTCGAAGGCCTCGATCGGGGCCCATCGAACCGGGCCCAAACGCAAGGGAGGCAGAGCTCTCAGGGTAGAGCTCTGCCTCCGACTTTCGAAAAGCCCCGCGAGGAGCGGGCCTACATCGTTGAAGTGTCTCGAGATCTGCCGATGTGTCAAAAAATTTGCGCTCGAGACGCAGTTTCTCGAGGGGTGAATGATGGTGGGGCGGTTGACGGGGCGCAGACCGGAATACCCCGCCCGTCATCGTCTTCGGGAACAGGTTCGCATGGAGCCGTTCCATCGCTGGATCGCCCGCGTTGTGGCCCGGCGTCGCGCATGTGCAGCTCCCCGGGCGAGCGGGGCGAAAGCGCTGACGACCCAGCTCGGAAATCTCAGCCATCTATCTGATTTCTCATAGGTTTTCATTGCATTGACGGGGCTGGCACGCTAGTTTGGTCCGCCCGACCTGCCCCGGCCGGGTGCGACTCGGGGCGGGCCAGCCCGGCATCGAGACCTTCGACCCGGACGTCGATTCCGCCGCGCCCGTCCCGGCGCGCCGGGGGGCCCGGATGGCGGGCCGGTGACGCGACGATGTCGGGGTTCGTGAATCGGAGCTCGTGAATCGGAGTTCGCGAGGCGGTGAGCGCGCGATGTGTACGTTGATCGTCCTGCATCGCTGCGTGCCCGGCCGACCGCTGGTGGTCGCAGCGAATCGGGACGAGTTCTTTGCCCGACCCGCAGAGGGACCTGCGGTCCGGCGCTCGCGAACGGGACGGATTCTCGCGCCGCGCGATCTCGAGGCGGGCGGGACCTGGGTCGGACTCTCCGAGCACGGCGTCTTCGCCGGGCTCACGAATCTGCGGCCGATCGCCGGAGCCCGGGTGGGCTTGCTAGGCGAGGCGGGCGCCCGGGGGCAGTCGCCTTCGGTCGGAACGCTTCGATCGCGCGGCGAGGTGGTCATGGCGGCACTCGAGGCGAGCAGCGCGGCGCAGGCAGCCGAGTCCCTCGCCCGGCTCGAACCCGGCGTTCACAACCCGTTCCAGCTCCTCGTGGCCGACGGGCAGAGCGCCTCGCTCGTCGTCTACCGGGAGTCGCCGCAGGTCTTCCCGCTCGAGCCCGGGATCCATGTCGTCGGAAACGTCGTCGGAAACGTCGTCGGAAACGTCGTCGGAAACGTCGTCGGAAACGCCGAGGACGAGCGGGTCGCAACGGCTCTCGGCGCGTCGCTCGCGCCGGTCTGCGCCGTCGAATCCGATGGGAAGTCGTTCCCCGGCTTCGAGGGCATCGAAGGATTGATCGACACCGAAGAGCCGCGGGCCCAGAAGCTCGTCCGCATCCGCGGCCAGGTGGAGAAGCTTTTGACGGAGACGGGTCGGGACCTCTTCGAGGGCCTGGCGCGGATCTGTCGAGAACACGTCGAGGAAGGAGACTCCTGCGAGCCCGGCGTCCTGCCGGGACGGAAGAGCCCCTTCGAATCGACTTGTGTCCACGTGGCGGATCGTTACGGAACTCGCAGCTCTCTCCTCCTGGAGCTGGCCGAGGAGCTCCCGACGAGTCGCTTCTGGACGACGGACGGACCGCCGTGTCGGCGGCCCTTCGAAAATCGATCGTTCCTGTTGCAGGAGCTCGGCGTACGGCCGATCGCCTGACGGGAACCGAACCGATGCGAGGATGAAGCGTTGAGAAGAATCGGCAGCAACATTCGCAAGAAGAGCTCGGAAGAGCGGTCGCACCGCCTCACGAAGAACATCATCGAGTACACCGACAAGGAAACCCCGAAGAACGAGTACCCGCGCCGGATCGTGTCCCCCACCCGGGCCTCGAAGTGCTGCACGGACGACAGCCGGATCAACGTCGGCTCCGTGCGCGAGGTCGAGGGTTTCATGTTCTGCTACCGCGTCTGCCAGGAGTGCGGCCACGCGGTGAAGTACTTCTATCCGTCCTCGGAATCGACGAGCCCCGCGCTGAAGGCTTATCGCGAGCGGCAGAAGTACATGCTGCAGTAGGAATCCGCGGGCCCGCAGCGCTGCTGCGGCCGGCCATCGGAGAAGGCGGTCGAGCGATCGGCCGCCTTCTCGCGTTTTCCGCCCGGCCCCCTCGTTCGCTCGTCGTCGACCCGACCCGAGATCGGCATTCCGACGCCGTGCATGTCATCCTTGTCGCGCGCCGGTCTCCATCCGACCGGATGATCCACCGCCGGACGAGCCGACGAGGATTGCGATGTCGAGGCCGAACGCCGAGCCCCTCTCGAGCCTCGAAGACGCGACGCGCTACCTCGACGGCCTGATCAACCGGGAGCGCTCGAGCGACTACGCCTACGCACGCCTCGATCTGCGTCCGATCGAGGCGCTGCTCGAGGCGATCGGCCATCCCCACGAGCGCCTTTCCGTCGTCCACGTCGCGGGCTCGAAGGGCAAGGGCTCGACCTGTCTCTTCACCGAAGCGATCCTCGGCGCCCTCGGCGAGCGCGTCGGCACCTTCACGTCGCCCCACCTCGAGAGCTGGATCGAGCGCTTCCGAATCGCCGGTCGCGAGGTCGACGCCACGCGGCTCGTCGCCGCGGTCGAGCGCGTGCGTCCCGCCGTCGACGTCCTGCGCGCGGGCCCGCCCGAGACGCAGCCGAGCTTCTTCGACGTGACGACGGCGATCGCGTTCCTGCTCTTCGCCGAGGCGGGCGTCGATCGCGCGGTGATCGAGGTGGGGCTCGGGGGACGCCTCGACTCGACCAACGTCGTGCGCCCCGCCGTCACCTGCATCACGAGCATCGAGCTCGAGCACACCGACAAGCTCGGCTCGACCGAGGCCGCGATCGCCGGGGAGAAGGCGGGCATCCTGAAGTCCGGCGTCCCGGCCGTGCTCGGCCGGCTCGGGGCCGAGGCCGAGGCCGTGATCCGGCGACGGGCCGCGGAGGTCGGTGCACCGGTCTGCGCCCTCGGCGAGGCTTTCGAGGTCCGTGGCGCGGTGGCTTCGCCGGGGACGATCGGTCAGTCGTTTCGATTCGAGTCCGGGGACGGCGACGCGTTCGACGTCTCGCTTCCGCTCCTCGGCGAGGCGGCCGTCGCGAACGCGGGGCTGGCGATCGCCTGCGTGCGTGCGCTCGAGGCCTACTCGCCGGATCGGGTGCGGGCGGCGGCGGCGCGGGGGCTCGCGAGGGCGGTGCTCCCGGGGCGCATCGAGATCCTCTCGAACGATCCGGCGGTCCTGATCGATGCGGCGCATACCGAGCGTTCGGCGCGGGTGCTCGCCCGCGCGCTCGCGTCCCTCGCGCCCGACGGCAGCGTCCTGCTCTTCTCGATCTCGAGCGACAAGAACGTCGAGGGGGTCCTCGCGGCGCTGCTTCCGTCGGCGACACGGATCTGGTTGACGCGCTCCGACCGGCAGCGCTCCGTCGATCCCGCCCACCTCGCCGAGCGCGTCCGCCACCACCGTCCCGGGCTGCCGATCGACATCGTCGACGATCCGGTCGCGGCCGCGCGGCGCGGGCGGCACTGGGGCCCGGCGAGCGCCTGGTCGTGGTCGGCTCGGTCTATCTGGCGGGGGCCGCGCGGCGGGCGCTCGGAGCGGAGGGTCCCAAAAATGAAGCGCCCGAGCTGGCTCCTCGCACGTTCGTGCGAAGGGAGGGGTAGCCAGCCCGGGCGCGAGAAAGGGGGCCCGCTCCTCGAGGACGCCCCATACCTGGACTGGGATAGAGCAATCGCTGTGCCATCTCGTGGTGAAAACACCCTGAGTGATTTTTGACGCCGAATCGGCGAAAGGACGGCGACCGGCGAGCAGGAGCCCGGCGCGGCGGGGGCAGGGGCCGCCAGGCAGTCGCTGGGATCGCCCTGCATCAGGGTGACCCAATTTGGGGTCAGGGCCGGGATTCGTTCCGTCGTCGGTTCGCGCAGACGAAGGGCGAGGGCAGTGATGTGGGCGGGGCTCGTGCCGCAGCAGCCGCCGACGATGCGGGCCGGCGGGCTCGCCAGGTCGCTCCCCCCGAGCCAGGGCTCGAGCAGGCCCACGAAGTCGCCCGGGGTCTGCGAGGCGTCGCGAGCGAAGCCCGTCTGCGGATCGGGGACACCGAGATTGGGCGAGACGAGGAGCGCCGTCGACGCGTCCGAGAGCGCGCGCCGCGCAGCCTCGAGATTGCCCGGCGGCAGGCAATTGACGCCGACGGCCGCCGCACCGAGTGCCTGCACCGTCCGCGCGGCCCGCGCGAGATCCTCCCCCGAGAGCAGCCGCGCCCCGCCCACGCGACGAAGCCCACGGCGAAGGGCAGCCCGGTCCGCGCGGCCGCGGCCGCCGCGGCCCGCGCCTCGCGCAGGCTGTTCATCGTCTCGACGAGGATCAGGTCGACCCCGGCCTCGCCTAACAGCTCGGCCTGGCGTCCGTGCTCGCGGGCGAGCGCCGCGTCGTCGGGGACGAGATCCGGGCGGTAGCAGTCCTCGAGCGGCGGCAGCGAGCCGGCGACCCAGGCTCGCGCCGAGCGCCCGCCCGGGCTGGGCGTTCGGGCTTCGCCCGCGTGCGCCGCGACCGCGTGGCGGGCGAGCTCGACGGCGAGGCGTGTGAGGCGGGCGTCGGCGTCGCCGAGGCCGGCTCGGGCGAGGGTGCGGCGCTGGGTCCGGAAGCTGTTGGCCGTGACGAGCTCGGCGCCGGCGGCGAGGTAGGCGGCGTGGATCTGCAGGACGCACTCGGGGGCTTCGAGCAGCGCATGCGTCGACCAGAGGGGAAGCCCGGTCGGGAGGCCGGCGCGCTCGAGCTCGGTCCCCGTCGCGCCGTCGAGCAGGAGCGGTCCGCCGACGCCGACGCCGGCGAGGCGATCCCGGAGCGACGGCGGCGAGCCCGTCTGCCCCGCGTCCGTGCCGCCCGCGCGCTCGCTCCCCCGCTCCCTTTCCACGTCGTTTCTCCGCGCCCGCAGCCCCGGGCCCGATTCCCGCCGACGCGAGGATGCGCTACCCACCCAGCCTGCGCGAATCCCGGAGAACGACGTGAAGCAAGGACCCGGCCCCACGATCCCGGCGGATCGCTCGCTCGCGGTCTTCTGCGACTTCGACGGCACGTTCTCGATCCAGGACGTCGGCTCGACCCTCGCCCGCGAGCGGCTGGCCGAGCGGCGACGCCAGCTCTGGGCGCGCTTCGAGCAGGGGGAGTTCACGGCCTGGAGCTACGTCGTCGAGCTCTTCGACGGCTTCGAGCTGCCACAGGCCGAGCTCTACCGCTTCCTCGAGACGATCGCGCTCGATCCCGGGGCGCGCGGGCTCGTGGCGTGGTGTGCGGCGGAGCGCGTGCCTTTCGAGGTCCTGTCGGACGGCTTCGACTGGAACCTCGAGCGGCTCCAGGAGATCCACGGCGTCCGCTTCGCCTTCCGCGCGAACCATCTCGAGTACGAGCGCGACGTCTGGCGCATCGGCCCCGGCGCCCCGAACCCGGCCTGCGGCTGCGGCACGGGAACGTGCAAGCGCCAGATCATCGCCGCCCATCGAAGCGCCCATCCCGGCGCCTACTGCGTCCACATCGGCAACGGGCGTGTCTCCGATCTGTGTGGCGCCCTCGAGGCCGATCTCGTCTTCGCGAAGGACACCCTCGTCGACGCGCTGCGCGAGCGGGATAAAGCGTTCATTCCCTTCGAGACCCTCGAAGACGTTCGCCGCGTGCTCGACGCGGGCCGTCGCGCGGGGCGCGAGCGCGGCGCGCGATGAGCGCCGAGCCGAGCTCGTTCGCCCGCGTCGCCGTCGTCGGTGCGGGCCTCTCCGGCCTGCGCGCGGCCTGGCAGCTCGCGCGACAGGGCATCGACGTCGTGGTGTACGAGGCGCGCTCGAGCGTGGGCGGGCGCGCCGCCGGCGAGTGGTGCGACGGGCATTGGATGGACTCCGCCTGGCCGGTGCTCGAGGCCGGCAACGCGACGATCCTGCGCTGGGCCGTCGATCTCGGCCTCGCCGACGACATGCTGCCGCTGCGGCCGGTGCAGATGAACGCGTGGCACCGCGGTCGGGCGCATCCCGTCGAGCCGACGAGCCTGCGCGGGGCCGCGTGGATTCCGGGCTGGCCGATCCTGCAGACGCCGCGGCTCCTGCGCTGGCCGCGACTGATGGCGCGTTATGCGAAGCAGCTCGATCCGCGCGAGCCCGCGCGCGCCGCGTCCTCGACTTCCGCAGCGTGCGCGACCACGTCGAGCTCTACTTCGGGCGCGCGGCCCTCGACGTCTGGCTGACGCCCGAGCTCCAGACGAGCTACGGCGACTCGGTCGAGGATCTCTCGCGCGTGGCGCTCCTGCAGTTCGCGAAGGCTCGCGGGCTCGGGGCGGCGCGGCCCGGCATGGCCGGGCTCCCGCGTCGGCCGCTCGCCGACCTCGCCCAGGCGGCGGCGGAGGGCCTGCGCGTCTTCCGCGGTCTGCGGGTCGAGCGGATCGACGAAGAGCCGTCGGGCGGCTTCCGGGTCGAGGCGATCGACGACGCAGGGCACCGCAGCGATGCCTGCTTCGAGGCGGTGGTCGTGACGACGCCGGCTCGGGAGGCTTTGCGGATCGCGAGCTCACTGTTGACCCTCGCCGAACGCGACGCCTTCGCGGGCTTCCGCGAACGACCGGCCGTCTGTCTCTCCCTCGCCGTCGACGGCGTCGAGAGCGGGATTCCGCAGGAGATCCGCTTCGCGCGCGGCGACGGCTCGCTCGTCGGCGCCTTCGTCGTCGAGCCGGGTCAGCTGCTCGGACGCGCGCCGGAAGGTCATTGCCAGATCGTGGCGCTGCTGCGCGATGCGGCGAGCGAGCGGGCGTCGCGCGAGGCGGACGACGTCGTGACGAAGCGGGCGCTGCGCGCGCTGGCTCGCGCTCGCCCCGATCTCGAGGAGCGTGTTCTCGGGACGCGACTTGCGCGGTCGATCGTCCCGTTCTTCGAGGTGGGGAGCTATCGGCGGCTCGAGCGCTTCTTCCGCGTCCAGCAGGATCGCCGCTCGCTCGGCCGCAGACTCTACTGGGCGGGCGACCAGTACGCGGGGGCGGGCTTCGAGGCGGCGATCCTCTCCGGCGATCGCGCCGCCGCCGAGGTCGCGGCGGATCTCGCCTAGCAGTCCGTCCGCCGTCGCGCGCCGGCGTCAGTGGGCGAAGGCGATGCCGCTCCAGACGGCGAGGCCGGTGAACACGAGTCCGAGCAGCCAGATGAGACCCAGCAGGAGCGCCCCATTGCGGTAGCTCGGGCGGCTGCGGGCGCGGTAGACCACGTCGACGGTCATGCCGGCGATCAGGAACAGCGCGGCGGCGGCGAAGGGATTGCGGTCGAGGACCGCGAGCACGATCAAGGCGGCGGAGAAGGCGCCGCCGCTGCCGACCACCACGGCGAGCACCGGCCAGAGCGAGGCCTCGCTCAGGAACGTGCCGATCAGCTGATCGGCGCTGGGGAAGCGATCGCCCTCCGCGTCGTCCTGCTCGCGTCGCTCTTTGCCGGCGTCCGTCGGATCGTCTTTCATCGACTCAATCCTTTCGCAGCACCGCGCGCGTCGCCCCTGCGCCCCCGTCCTCGCGCGCCGCCTCGAGCATCTCGACGACGAAGCTCGAGCGCGGCAGATGCTCGCGCACCGCCCGCCGCATCGCGCCGGTCCCGATGCCATGGATCACGCGCACTTCGTCGCGGCCCTCGACGGCGGCCTGGTCGAGCGCCGCCTCGAGACGTTCGAGACCTTCCTCGACCCGCAGCCCGCGCAGGTCGATCTCGGCGACACCGCCGGCGCGGATCGGCGGCGCCGGGTCGCGGCGCGCGGGCGCGTGCTCGAGGCCGCGCGCTTCGCGGCTCCCGTCGTGGCCGGCCTGTCCGAGCTGCTCGCGCGGGAGCGTGAGCTTCGCGCCGGCGGTCTGGATCGTGACGCGGCCGTGGCGGTCCGGGAGCGAGACGAGGGTGCCGAGCGCGCCATGGCGCGTGCGCACCGCATCGCCGGGGCGCGCGTGCGACCAGTCGATCGACGCGAGCGGGGCGTTGGTCGTTTCGCGTTCGCCGCTTCCCGTCGCTTCGATCCCGTGCTCCTGCTCGAGGCGGGCGGCTTCGGCGTGGAGCCGCTCGAGCGCTTCGCGCGCCTCGGCGGCGCGCTGGGACGAGGGATCGCGCTGCAGCGCCGCGACGACCTGCGCGACCGCGCCGCGCGCCTCGCGAAACGCCGAGTCGAGCGTCCCGCGCATCTCGCCGAAGATCTGCTCCCGCCGCCGCTCGAGGCGGGCGAGCTTCGCCGAGTAGTCCGCGCGCAGGGCCTCGCCGGCGATCCGGGCCGCGCGCGCCGCCGTGAGCTCGGCGTCGAGCGTCGCGCGCGCGGCGGCGAGCTCGGAGAGCATCCGCTCGAGGCTGCGATCCTCGCGGTCGAGCAGCGCCTCGGCGCGCTCGAGCACGGGCGCCGGAATGCCCATGCGCGCCGCGACCGTCGAGGCCGACGAGGCGCCCGGTGAGCCGATCCGCACGTGATAGGTCGGCGCGTAGGTCTCGGGATCGAACTCGACGCTCGCGTTCGCGAAACGCGGATCGAGCTGGGCCATCTCCTTGAGCAGGTTGTAATGCGTCGTCGTGACGACACGGGCACCGGCCTCGGCGAGGGCTTCGAGGGCGGCCTGGGCGATCGAGGCGCCCTCGGCGGGATCGGTGCCGACGCCGATCTCGTCGAGACATACGAGGGTGTGGGGGCCGGCGGAGTCGAGCACGAGGGCTAAGTGGGCCATCGCTGCGGAGAAGGTCGACAGGCTCGCGGCCATGTCCTGATGATCCCCGACCTCGGCGACGACCGCGTCGAACAGGTCGACCCGCGCGCCGGGATCCGCCGGCACGTGGAGCCCCGCCCGCGTCATCAGCGCCGCGAGCGCCATCGCCTTCATCGCGACGGTCTTGCCGCCGGCGTTCGGTCCCGACAGGATCAGGACGGCGAAGTCGGCGCCGACGCGCAGATCGTTGGCGACGCACTGCGCGGGCGCGATCAGCGGATGGCGCAGCCCCGGCAGCTCGAGGATCCCCTCGCGGCCGACGCGCGGCGGGCTCGCGTCCATCTCCCGCGACAGCGCACCGCGGGCGAATCCGAGATCGAGCCGCCCGACACACTCGAGATCCCCGCGAATGGCGACGCCCTCGCTCGCGACCGCGCTCGAGAGCTCCCGCAGCACGCGCAGCGTCTCCCGCTCGACGGCGAGCTGCGCCTCGCGATGGCGGTTGTTGAGCTCGACGATCGCCTGCGGCTCGATGAAGAGCGTCGTGCCCGAGCGCGAGGCGTCGTGGACGATGCCGCGGACGTGGCCCCGGGCGTCGGCGCGAACCGGCAGGACGAAGCGACCATTGCGGATCGTCGAGTAGGCGTCGGAGAGATGGGGGGCGAGCTCGGGGTCGCGCAGCTCCCGCTCGACGCGCTGGGCGAGCTCGCCGGCGAGGCGCGCCTGGTCGCGGCGCGCGGCGGCGAGCGTCGCCGACGCCTCGTCGCGCAGCTCGCCGCCCTCGTCGAAGCAACGGCTCAGCCGGGCGACGAGCGCCGGGCTCGTCGCGATCGGCGCCGCGAGCGCGGACAGCGCGGGGCAGCGCTCGCGACGGGTCTCGAAGAAGCGCGCCGCGGCGAGCGTCGCCTTCAAGGTTCCGCGCACGTCGACGAGCTCCGCCGGCTCGAGGATCCCGCCCTTTTCGGCGCGGGCGAGCAGGGGGCCGACGTCGACGCAGCCGGCGAGGCCGGGAAGCTCGTCCCGGTCGAGCAGCGCCCGGGCCTCCGTCGTCTCGAGCAGCCGGGTCCCGACCTCGCTGCGCTCGGCCTCGAAGAGCGGGTGACCGGCCGTGCCCTCGACCCGGGCGAGGCCCTGCGGTGTCCGGCAATGCCGGGCGAGGCGGGCCAGCAGGCGGCGCCATTCGAGGCTCTCGAGGGTTTCGGGGGCGACGGTGAACGACATGCCGGGAGTCTAGGAGGCCGACCCGGGATGGCCCGCCCGGCTCCGTGCCGGCTCCGGTCTGCTCCGGTCCGGGAAGGGTCTCGAAAAGCCGGGCGCGGGCACTCGACGGGAGGATCTGCGGTCAAGTTGCCGGTCCTCGAGCCGAAAGAGGAGACGATGGCGGATAGACGTCCGACGGAGGCGCCCCTCGAGCGCTCGCGCGCACTCGACGAGATGGACGCCGTGGAAATGCTGCGCTTGATCCACAGCGAGGACGGCCGCGCCCACGCGGCGGTCGGCCTCGTCCTGTCCGCGATGGCCGAGGCGGTCGAGGTCCTCACGACCTCGCTCCAGGGGGGCGGGCGCTGGTTCAACGTCGGCGCGGGCACGAGCGGCCGGCTCGGGGTGCTCGACGCCTCGGAGCTGCCGCCGACCTACGGCGTCTCGCCGCGCCGGGTCCAGGGTCTGATCGCGGGCGGAGATCGCGCGCTGCGCCACGCGGTCGAAGGGGCCGAGGATGATCCGGCAGCCGGGGCCTTCGAGCTCGAGGAGCGCGGGGCGACCCTCGGCGACGTCGTCGTCGGCATCTCGGCGAGCGGTGCCACGCCCTATGTCCTCGGCGCGATCGAGGCGGCCGGGAAGCTCGGTGTCCGCACGATCGGGATCACCTGCGATCCCGACTCGCCGCTGGCCCACGCCGTCGAGATCGCGATCACGCCCGAGGTCGGTCCCGAGGTCGTCACCGGCTCGACCCGCATGAAGGGCGGCCTGGCCCAGAAGATGATCCTCGCCGCCCTCTCGACGGCCGTCATGGTCCGCATGGGCCGCGTCCGCGGCAATCACATGACCCACGTCGCCCCGGTCTCGAGCAAGCTCGAGCGCCGGGCGATCGCGATGCTCGTCGAGCTCGCGGGGGTCGACGAAGAGCGGGCCGGCGAGGTCCTGCGCCGCGCGAACGGCTCGGTCGAGCGCGCGCTCGCGGCGATCGAGGCGGAGCGGCGCGAGCGTTAGCGAACGAAGTCGGATCGCCCGCGAACGCGGCCGGGCTCCTAGCGCGGCTGGGCCGCGAGCTTGGCGGCGTGCTTCAGGTTCTTCGCCTCGGCGGCCAGGATGACCTCCTCGGCGATGTTGGTCGCGTGGTCGCCGACCCGCTCGAGATCCTTCGTGATGAAGATCAGGTCGATCTCCTGCTCCGTGTGTTCCGGAGAGCCCGAGAGGCGCGAGATGGCGCCGCGGATGATGCGGCCCTCGAGCTCGTCGATCTTGTCGTCCGAGCCGAGCACCGCCCGCGCGAGCTCGACGTCGAGCTCGCGGAAGGCGCGGATGGCGCTGCCGAGGGCGGTGCGGCTGCTCTCTTCCAGGATCGCGAGCTCGTCGCCGAGCTGGACCGGCGGATGTTGCGACAGGCGCCGGGCACAGCCCGCGATGTTGCGCGCGATGTCCCCGATCCGCTCGAGATCCGTCGCGATCGACTTGATCGCGATCACGTGTCGCAGGTCCGACGCGACCGGCGCGTCGAGGGCCAGGATCTGGAGGACGAGGTCGTCGATCTCGATGTCGAGCTGGTCGATGGCGAGGTCGTCGTGCTTGACCTCGGCTGCCAGCGCGGGGTCCCGCTCCCGGACCGCCCGCAGGCTCTTCGCCAGGATCGCCTCGCAGAGGCCGGCCATCTTGACCGCGCGCCCGCGCAGCGAATCGAGGTCGCGCTCCACCCGGATGTGGACTCGATCAGGCATCTCGCATTCTCCCGTCCACGCCCCGCCCGAGCCCCCCGGCGCGTCGCTTCGAGCCGGCAGAACGTAGAGTCATCCGGCAGGATCGGAAAATAAGACGATCCCGTTCCGTTTCAAAGGCATCGGGAACGATTGTCCTTCGTATTCGTCACGAAACTGTCACACGGCCTTCCATGCGAACGCATGGATCACGCGTAACCTGCCCGCCGAATCCAACCGGATGGGAAGGAAGATCATCGCATGCGCACCGCTCTCCGAGGCTTCGTCACGCTGCTGACCGTGCTCGGCTGCTCCCAGGCCGCGACCGACGCCCAGGCCCGCGACCAGATCCACATCGTCGGCTCGTCGACCGTGTTCCCGTTCTCGACCGCCGTCGCCGAGCGCTTCGGCCGCGCCGGCAAGTTCAAGACCCCCGTCGTCGAGAGCACGGGCTCGGGCGGCGGCCTCAAGCTCTTCTGCTCGGGCCTCGGCGACAAGACACCGGACATCGCGAACTCGTCGCGTCGGATCAAGCAGACCGAGGTCGACCTCTGCAAGGCGAACGGCGTCGCGCAGATGGTCGAGGTCAAGATCGGCTTCGACGGCATCGTGCTCGCGAGCTCGAAGAAGTCGCCCCAGTCGAAGCTCACGCTCCAGCAGATCTTCTTCGCGCTGGCCAAGCAGGTCCCCGTCGGCGGCAAGCTCGTCCCGAATCCCTACAAGCTCTGGAGCGACGTCGACAAGTCCCTGCCGGCCGTCAAGATCGAGGTCCTGGGCCCGCCGCCGACCTCCGGGACCCGGGATGCCTTCGTCGAGATCGCGATGGAGGGCGGCGCCCGGACGATCCCGATGCTCGAGGCGCTGCGTGCGAAGGACGAGAAGGCCTTCCAGGCCGTCGCCCACGCGATCCGCGAGGACGGCGCCTACGTCGAGGCCGGGGAGAACGACAACCTGATCGTCCAGAAGCTCGAGGCGAATCCCCATTCGCTCGGGATCTTCGGCTTCTCCTTCCTCGATCAGAACGCGGACAAGATCCAGGGCTCCCTCGTGAACGGCGTCGCCCCGACCTTCGAGGCGATCGCCGACGGGAAGTACGCGGTCTCGCGCTCGCTCTACTTCTACGTGAAGTCGGCCCACGTCGGGAAGGTGCCGGGCCTGCGGGAATTCATCCGCGAGTTCACCAGCGAGACGGCCTCGGGCGAAGAGGGCTACCTCTCGGATCGCGGCCTGATCCCGCTGCCGGCGGCGGAGCGCGATGCCGTCCGCAAGTCGAGCGCAGCGCTGACGCCCTACGAGCCCTGAGGCCGACAAGCCCTGAGGCCGAAAACAGCGAGGCGCCGCGGTCCGGTCGGGACCACGGCGCCTCGTTTCGTTCGGGCCCCCGATGGCTCGGGGACGGAGACCGCTCAGGCCGTCGGCTGCTCTTCCATCGCGCGCAGCTTCTTGTTGAGCGCGGCGATCTTCTTCTCGAGCTTCTTGACCTCTTCGAGGCGGGCCAGGTTGAGTCGCGTATAGACCTGGTCGAGGCCGGCCTCGACGCCGGTCTGGACCCGGGTCTCGAGCTCCTCGCGCAGGGCCTCGGCGCGCTTCACGGCCGGCAGCTTCCGCAGCTCGGTCTGGATCTGGGCGACGCCCTTCTCGATCCGCTTCTGGCTCTCCTTGCGGAACTTGTGGCTCCGGGTCTGGATCTTGTCGCTCCACTTCTCGAGCTCCGTGTTGATCCGCTCGATGCCTTCGCTCGCCCACTCGGGCCGGAACTCGCCCCACTTCTTCCAGTCGGTCGACTTCGTATGACGCTCGCTCATGGATGTCTCTCCTGATGTTGGGATGCCGGGCTGGCCGCCGGATTGGACGGGGCCAGCGTAGACGCATTGCGTCATCGGGTCAATCAGGCCCCTGAATTTAATGCAATGCGTCAGGCAGTCCGGCGCCTCGGATCGGCTCGCTCGGGCCGACCCGGGCGAGGAGGGGTCATCCCCAGCGCACGAGAGCCGAAGCCCAGGTGAAGCCGGACCCGAAGGCCGTCAGGAGACCAGCCGGCCCGGGGCGAGGCGGCCTTCGCGCGAGGCCTCCGCCAGCAGGATCGGCAGCGCCGCTGCCGAGCAATTGCCCAGGCGCTGGATGTTGTTGAGGACCTTCTCTGCCGGAATCTCGAGCTTCTGGGCGACGGCCTCGTTGATGCGCAGGTTCGCCTGGTGGAACAGGAAGAGATCGACGTCGGCGAGCTTCACGCTGGCCGCATCGAGAGTCTCCATCAGGACCTCCGGCATCCGGGTCACCGCGTGCTTGAAGACGAAGCGCCCTTCCATGTGCGGGTAGATGCGCCGGTCGTCGATCATCTCCTGGCAGACCCGCTTCGGCGCGGCGCTGCTGGGCGCCTCGAGCCAGAGCCGCCGCGCGTGCTTGCCCTCCGCATGCAGGCGCACCGCGAGCACCCCCGTCCCCGCCGCTGCGTCGACCCCCTCGAGCATGACGGCGCCGGCGCCGTCGCCGAAGATCACGGTGACGTCGCGGCCTTCGGTGCTGATGTCGAGTCCCGTCGAGTGGACCTCGCAGCCGACGAGCAGGATCCGCCGGTAGCGCCCGGCCACGATCAGGGCGTCCGCCATCTGGAGGCCGTAGAGGAATCCGCTGCACTGCGCCCGCAGATCGATGCACGGGATCTCGCCCGCGTCGATCGCCTCGTGGAGGAAGAACGAGGTCCCGGGGAAGTCGTGCTCGGAGGAGAGCGTCGCGAGCAGGATGCAATCGATGTCGCCGACCTCGAGCTCGGCCTGCTCGAGGGCGGCCTGCGTCGCCTCGCGCGCGAGATCCGAGGGCTTCTGGCCGGGCTCGATCCAGCGGCGCTCGCGGATGCCGGTGCGCTGCTCGATCCATTCCTCGCTCGTGTCCATCCACTGCGTGAGCAGCGCGTTGGGCACGACGCGCCGACCGACGGCCATGCCGGTTCCTGCGATGCGTGAGCGAATTGCCATGGAAGGCCTCCTCCGGCGCCGTGGACCGGCGCCCGCCTAACGACCTGCCTGCGCGACCCGCGGCTCGCTCATGCGCGCCGCGACGCCGATGCCGCCCTCGTCGTCCCAGAGCATCGCCTCGGCGCGCTCGAGGAGCTCGACGAGCCCCCGCGACTGGAGCGCCGAGACCGCAACGGCGCCGTAGCGCCGCGCGAGCCCGTCGACCTGGTCCGCCGGCATCCGGTCGATCTGGTTGAAGACGAGCAGCTCCGGCTTCTCGTCGAAGCCGAGCTCGCCGAGCACCTGGCGCACCGCCTGGATGCGTCGATCGATGTCCGGGCTCGCCGCGTCGACGACGTGGAGCAGCAGGTTCGCGTCGCGCAGCTCTTCGAGGGTCGCGTGGAAGGCGGCGGCGAGGTCGGCCGGCAGATCGCGGATGAAGCCCACCGTGTCGGTGATGATGACTTCCCGCTCCCGGGGAAAACGCAGGCGGCGGGAGACCGGGTCGAGGGTCGCGAACATCTTGTCCTCGACGTGGACGTCGCTCTGGGTCAGCGCGCGCAGGAGCGTGCTCTTGCCGGCATTCGTGTAGCCGACGATCGAGAGGACGGGGACGGAGCGGCGTCCGCGCTTGCGCCGGCGACCCTCGCGCTGGTCGGCCAGCCTGGCGGTCTCGCGCTCGAGGCGTGTGATGCGGTCGCGGACGCGGCGGCGATCGCTCTCGAGCTTCGTCTCGCCGGGGCCGCGACCGCCGATTCCGGCCGCGAGGCGCGAGAGCGAGAGGTCGGCGCGTTGCGAGAGGCGCGGCATGCGGTAGCGGAGCTGGGCGAGCTCGACCTGGAGCTTGCCGTCTCCCGTCGACGCGCGTTGCGCGAAGATGTCGAGGATGAGCTGCGTCCGATCGATGACGCGCAGCTCCATCCGCTCGGCGAGGTTGCGCGCCTGGGCCGGCGTCATGTCCTGGTCGAAGATGACGAGGTCGACGTCGCTCTGGAAGCAGCGGATCGCGAGATCCGAGAGCTTGCCGGCGCCGAGGACGGTGCGCGGGTCGACGGCGGGGCGCGACTGGGTGATGACGTCGACGACGGTCACCCCGGCGGCCCGGGCCAGCTCTCGCAGCTCGGCGACGTGCATCTCGAGGGTCGCGCGGTCGCGGCCGGCGGTGACCGAGACGAGGATCGCGCGCTCGCCGTCGCCGACGTCGTGGGTCGCGGTCGTGCGGGCGAGCTCGTTCTCGAGGTCGCGGATGAAGGCGCTGAACGGGGCGTCGAGGTCGGCGGGATGACAGGGCGCGAGCTTCGCCGTCGTGCGCCCGTCGGGATTGGCGGCGCAGAGCGACGCCGCGTGGGCGAGGCCGGGCAGTCCGTCGTCCCGCACTGCGATCGAGACGACCGCATCGAGGCGCAGCAGCGCGAGATCGGTCAGATCGTCCCGGGTCAGGCCCTCGTCGGCGAGATGGGTCTTGATGAGGCGCAGGCCGCGCAGGCGACCGCGGCCGGCGCGCAGACGGCCCCAGTCCGGGAGCTCGGTCTCGGAGGGGCTACCGACCATCGCGTGTTGGACGGCCCCCGCGCGATCGACGAGGACCCCGACCTGCCGCCGGATCTCGCTCGAGAGCGCGGTCAGCTCGCGGGCCAGCTCGTTCGTGACCAGGCGGTCGGCGGAGAGGCGCCGGCGCAGGAGGCGCTCGAGCGCCTTGACCTGGCTGGCTTTGAGACCGTTCGTATGACCGTGAACCTGGATGAGGCTCTCCTGCGCGGGCGGCCCGGTCGCACGGGTGACCGGCGGCGGGGCGGGGTGGATGGCGCCAGGGTAGGGAACCGGGTCGGGGGGCGACAGGCACGACCGGCCGCACACCACCGGTCGCTCGGAAGCATGCGCGGCGAGGAATCCGCCCGCCCCCGAGGAACTCGAACCCCGAGTCCCGGTGTCTCGACGGGCTCGAGTGGCGCATGCCGATTACCGTTTCGCCGTCCCACCCGAACGGGCCGATCGGGTCAGGCGCGGCGCATCCCGGTTGCCCCCGACCTGCCGAAGGCGCGCGCGGAGCTCACAAGAGGGGCAAGTCCGGTGGCTTCCCGGCCGATCACGCGCTGGCCGGGGCGCGCCTTTTCGATGGATTCGGGCACCCACGTCCGGCGGCAAGGCGGCTTTGCTCCGCCGGTCGCGGCGTGGACGGCTCGGGGTCCGGATCCATGCACGGCGCGACGTGCGGAGCGATGAGAATGGGACGCTGTGAGGGGAGCGGGGCTTGAGCGAGATCGCCGTGATCGTGTTGGCCGCGGGCCAGGGAACCCGCATGAAGTCGCGGCGGGCGAAGGTCCTCCACGAGGTCTGCGGTGTCGCGATGCTCGAGCATGTCCTGCAGACGGCCGAGACGCTCTCGCCCTCGCGGCTCGCCGTCGTCGTCGGGCGCGACGCCGACGAGGTCCAGAAGCGTTATGCGGACCGCGCGGAGTTCGTGCTCCAGGCGGAGCAGCGCGGGACGGGGCACGCGGCGCGCGTGGCGCTCGCGGCGCTGCCCGAGCTCTCGGGCGACGTCCTCATCCTCTACGGCGATACGCCGCTGCTGCGGCCGGAGACGATCGAGCGCATGTGCGCGGCGAAGCGCGAGCGCGCGGCCGACCTGCTCCTGCTCTCGGCCCACGCGCCGACGATTCCGGGCATCCTCGTCCGCGACGCCGAGGGCAGGCTCGAGCGCATCGTCGAGTCCCAGGACGCGACGCCCCGGGAGCTCGCGATCCCCGAGCGCAATACCGGCGTCTATCTCGTCTCGGCGAAGCTGCTGCGCGAAGGCGTCGAGTCGCTCGCGCCGCACAACGCCCAGGGCGAGCTCTATCTGACGGACGTGGTCGGCCATGCGGTGCGTCATGGCTTCCGCGTCGAGACGATGCTCGTCGAGGACGCGGAGGAATGCCTCGGTGTGAACACGCGCCGGGAGCTCGCCGCCGCCTCCCGCGTCCTGCGCCGACGGATCGTCGAGCGCCTGATGGACGAGGGCGTCACCTTCGTCGATCCCGACGCCGTCTACATCGACGCCGCGGTCCGGATCGGCCGCGACAGCGTGATCGAGCCCGGCGTCGTCATCACCGGCCGCTCCCGCCTCGGCGAGGGCTGCCACATCAAGGCCGGCTGCGTGATCGAAGACAGCCGCATCGGCAACGACGTCACGATCGGCCCCTCGGCCCATCTCCGCCCCGGCAACGAGCTCGCCTCGAAGGTCAAGGTCGGAAACTTCGTCGAGCTCAAGAACTCGAAGCTCGGCGAGGGCACGAAGGCGGCCCACCTCGGCTACATCGGCGACGCCGACGTCGGCGCCCACGTCAACTTCAGCTGCGGCGCCATCGTCGTCAACTACGACGGCTACAAGAAGACGCGCAGCACGATCGGCGACCACGCCTTCGTCGGCTGCAACGCGAACCTCGTCTCGCCCGTCGAGATCGCGCCCCATGCCTTCATCGCCGCCGGCTCGACCATCACGAAGAGCGTCCCGACCGACGCCCTCGCCATCGCCCGCGACCGCCAGCGCAACATCGACGGCTGGGTCGCGCGCAAGGAAGGCCGCGCGCCGGCGCGGGCGCCGCGGCCGGATGCGGGCGCCGAGGCGCGAGAGATGGCCACGGTGGTCCAGGCGGAGATTGCTCCGGCGACCGGAAGACGCCGACGAAGACGGCCACCGCCCGGAAGGCGACGGTGAAGACGTCGGCGAAGAAGACGTCGTCGGTGAAGAAGACGAAGAAGAAGCCGGTGAAGAAGAAGCCGGCGACGAAGAATCCGGCCAAGAAGAAACCGGTAAAGAAGAAAGCGCCGCCTCGGAAGAAGTCCCCGGCGCGGAAGTAAGCTCGGCGCCGCCAGGCGCCCGAAGCAGGAGAATGTGCCATGTGCGGAATCGTCGGATACATCGGGCGTGAGCGGCGGGCGGCGGACGTTCTCCTCGACGGGCTGCGGCGCCTCGAATACCGCGGCTACGACTCGGCGGGCGTCGCGATCCTCGAAGGCGACCGCCTCGAGGTCCGCCGCGCGAAGGGCAAGCTCGTCAACCTCGAGGGCAGCCTGCGCGAGAAGCCGCTCTCGGGCCATCTCGGCATCGGCCACACCCGCTGGGCGACCCACGGCAAGCCCTCCGAACGCAACGCTCATCCCCACCGCGCGGGCTCGGTCGTCCTCGTCCACAACGGCATCATCGAGAACTATCGCGAGCTGCGCGCCTCGCTCGAGAAGCGCGGGGCCGTCATCCAGTCGGATACCGACACCGAGCTGATCGCGCACCTGATCGACGAGTTCGTCCAGGCCGGCCGCGACCTGCTCTCGGCCGTGCGCGCGGCCTGTCGCGAGCTGACCGGCTCCTATGCGATCGCCGTCCTCTGCGACAAGGAGCCGAACCTGCTGGTCACCGCCAAGCAGGGCGGGAGCCCGATCATCATCGGCCACGGCGACAAGCAGGCCTTCCTCGCGAGCGACATCCCGGCGGTGCTGCCCTACACGCGGGAGATCATCTCGCTGAAGGACGGTGACTTCGCGATCCTCGCCGAGGACCTGGTCCAGGTCGTCGACTCGGAGGGTCGGATCCTCGACCGCGAGTTCCAGACGGTGCAGTGGGATCCGGTCTCCGCCGAGAAGGGCGGCTTCGACCACTTCATGCAGAAGGAGATCTTCGAGCAGCCCCGCGCCGTCACCGACACGATCGGGACGCGCATCAACGAGTCCGAGCTGAACGTCGACCTCGACGGGATCGAGTTCACGAAGGCGGAGCTCGACGGCCTCACGGGCATCACGCTCGTCGCTTGCGGCACGTCCTACTACGCCTCGCTGCTCGGCAAGTACATGATCGAGCAGATCGCCGGGATCCCCTGCGAGGTCGATCTCGCGAGCGAGTTCCGGTATCGGCGGCCGATCGTCGGCGCCCGCCGCATCGTGATCCCCGTCTCCCAGTCGGGCGAGACCGCGGATACGCTCGCGGCCCTCGAGGAGGGCAAGCGCCAGGGCGCCCGCGTCCTCGCGATCTGCAACGTCCGCGAGTCGACGATCGCACGCGCCAGCGACGACGTCCTCTATACGCAGGCGGGTCCGGAGATCGGCGTCGCGTCGACGAAGGCCTTCGTGACCCAGGCGATCGCGATGTACCTCGTCGCCCTGAAGCTCGGCATCGTGCGCGAGCGGCTCTCGCGCGACGAGATCCGGACGCGCCTCCACGACGCCATGCGGCTGCCGCGGATGATTGAGACCGTGCTCGGCCTCGACAAGGAGATCCAGGGCATTGCGCGCAAGTACTTCAAGGCCCAGGACTTCCTCTTCCTCGGCCGCGGGATCATGTATCCGATCGCGCTCGAGGGCGCGCTCAAGCTGAAGGAGATCTCGTACATCCACGCCGAGGGCTACGCCGCCGGCGAGATGAAGCACGGCCCGATCGCGCTGATCGACGAGAACATGCCCGTGGTCGTCATCGCGACGAAGGGCGAGCTCCACGACAAGCTCGTCTCGAACCTCGAGCAGGTCCGCGCCCGCGACGGCCAGGTCATCGCGATCGCCTCGAAGGGCGACGCCGAGATCGCGGAGAAGGCCAACGAGGTCATCCACATCGAGGACCTCGGCGAGTACCTGACCTCGATCCTCGCCGTCGTTCCCCTCCAGCTCCTCGCGTACCACATCGCGACGCTGAAGGGCACGGACGTCGACCAGCCGAGGAATCTCGCGAAGAGCGTGACGGTCGAGTGAGGGTCGAGTAAGTTCGCTGGAACCGAAGCGGACGACTCTTGGATACCTCGCCCCAGAACACCCTCGCCGAGACGATCTTCGCCGGCCTGAACCCCGAGCAGCGCGCCGCCGTCGAGACGACGGAGGGGCCGCTGCTCATCCTCGCGGGTGCGGGCAGCGGGAAGACCCGCGTGCTGACGTCGCGGATCGCCTACCTGATCGGCGTCTGCGGGATCCCCGCCGACCAGATCCTCGCGGTGACCTTCACGAACAAGGCCGCCGGCGAGATGAAGGAGCGGGTCGAGAAGCTGCTCGGGCCGGTCGCCCATCAGTGCACGATCGGGACCTTCCACTCCGTCGGCGTGCGGATCCTCCGCAAGGAGATCGGCCATCTGGGTCGCAGCCGCGGCTTCGTGATCTACGACGACGCGGACACGATCTGGGTCGTGAAGGAGGTCCTGAAGAGCGAGGGCCTCGACCCGAAGGTCCACGACCCGCGCCGGATCCGCTGGCAGATCGATCAGTGGAAGAACGCGGGCCTCCTGCCCGCCGCCGCCGAGGGGCAGGCAGCGATCTCGACGCCCAGCTCTGCGCGCGGCTCTACGCGAAATATCAGCGGAAGCTCGCCGAGAGCGAGGCCCTCGACTTCGGCGATCTGCTGCTCTTGACGGCGGAGCTCTTCCGGCGCCATCCGCGTGTGCTCCAGTACTACCAGCAGAAATGGACCTACATCCTCGTCGACGAGTATCAGGACACGAACGGCGTCCAGTACGGCATCGTGAGCCAGCTCGCCGCGGCCCATCGCAATCTCTGCGTCGTCGGCGATCCGGATCAATCGATCTACGCCTGGCGCGGCGCGGACATCCGCAACATCCTCGACTTCGAGAACGACTACGCGGATACGCGCGTCATCAAGCTCGAGCAGAACTACCGCTCGACGCAGCCGATCCTGGCCGCCGCCTCCGCCGTCATCGCGAACAACCGCGACCGCAAGGACAAGCGCCTCTTCACCGACCGCGAGGGCGGAACCCCGATCCGCTTCTTCGAGGCCGAGGACGATCGCGAGGAGGCGCAATTCGTCGTCCGCAACATGCTGACGGCGAATCGCCAGAACCACATCCCGTACGGCCATCAGGCGATCCTCTACCGCACGAACGCCCAGTCCCGCGGCTTCGAAGAAGAGCTGATGAAGTACGACATCCCGTACACCATCGTCGGCGGCCAGCGCTTCTACGACCGCGCCGAAATCAAGGACGTGATGGCGTACCTGCGCCTGCTCGTGAACCCGAAGGACGACGCCGCGCTGCGGCGGATCGTCAACAAGCCCACCCGCGGCATCGGCAAGACCTCCTTCGACAAGGTCGAGGATCTCGCGGCGCGCGAGGGGATCTCGCTGCTCGAGGCGATGAAGATGGCCTGCGGCCTCCAGCTCGTCGGCCGATCGACGGCGAAGCTCGCCGATTTCGTCGCCCTGCACGCGAGCCTCGTGCATCTGCGCGAAGGCCACGCGCTCGAGGACCTGATCGCCGAGGTCCTCGCGAAGACGGGCTACCTGCGCGCTCTCGAGCAGGAGGACACCCCGGAGTCCGAGGCGCGCCTCGACAATCTCCGCGAGCTCCTCTCGAGCGCCCGGGACTTCCATTCCGCGAACGAGGACGAGCTCGAGGGCGAGGAGCGGACCGAGCTCGAGCTCTACCTCGACCAGGTCGCGCTCATCTCCGACCTCGACGGCTACGAGGATCGGGCGGACCGCGTCTCGCTCATGACGGTCCACTCCGCGAAGGGCCTCGAGTTCCCGATCGTCTTCCTGGTCGGCATGGAGGAGCGGATCTTCCCCCACGCCTCGTCCTCCCGCGACGAAGGCGGCCTCGAGGAGGAGCGTCGACTCTGTTATGTCGCGATGACCCGTGCGATGGAGCATCTCTTTCTATCGTGCGCCTCCCAGCGCATGCAATGGGGCGAGCGCAGCTACCAGTCCCCGAGCCGCTTCCTGCAGGAGATCCCCGACGAGTGGATCCAGACGCTCGGCTCCGCCGCCCGCGGCCCCCGCACGCGGACGGGCTCCCCCCGAAGCGGCTCGCAATTCGACTACAGCTACGCGCAGGACGTGCCGGCGGACGATTCGCCCGGCGAGGGCGGCGTCGCGGTCGGGACGCTGGTCCGCCATCCGATCTTCGGCCGGGGGCAGGTGCTCGCCGTGATCGGCACCGATCTCAACCAGAAGCTGCGGATCAAGTTCGAGCGCGCTGGCGTCAAGACGGTCATGGTCCGCTTCGCGAATCTCGGAGCTCGCCTAGCGCGATCGTCCGGACGACGGGGGACGGCGAGATGAAGATCCGCACCGAACGCCGCGACGATCTCTTCCTCGTGACGATCACCCGACCTGAAGTCCGCAACTGCGTCGACCGCGAGACGGCGGCCCTTCTCGCCACGGCTTTTCGGGAGTTCGAAGCGGACGACTCGCTTTGCGTCGCGATCCTGGCGGGCGAGGACGGCTGCTTCTGCGCGGGCGCCGACCTCAAGGAGGTCAGCCGCGGAGCGCCCGGCGCCCATCGCGTGGCCGGTCTCGAAAAAGGTGACGGCCCCCTCGGCCCGACGCGCATGCTGCTCTCGAAGCCGGTCGTTGCCGCCGTCGAAGGCTTCGCCGTCGCGGGCGGCCTCGAACTCGCGCTCTGGTGTGACCTGCGCGTCGCCGCGCGCGACGCCGTCTTCGGCGTCTATTGCCGGCGCTGGGGTGTCCCGCTGATCGACGGGGGCACCGTCCGCCTCCCGCGTCTCATCGGCCAGAGCCGCGCGATGGACATGATCCTCACCGGGCGCGGCGTCTCGGGAGACGAGGCGCTCGCCTTCGGGCTCGCGAACCGGCTGGTCGAGCCGGGCGAAGCGCTGTCGGGCGCGCTCGAGCTCGCGCGCCAGCTCGCGGATTTCCCAGCTCTGTCTACGCGCGGATCGGTCGTCGGCTTTGACGCAATGGGGGAGCCGCTCGACGAGGCGTTGCGCGCGGAGGCGAAGCGGGGGATCGAGGTCGTTCGATCGGGCGAGACGCAGGCCGGCGCGCTGAGGTTCGCGCAGGGCAAGGGGCGGCACGGGAGCTTCGAATAGCGGCGATGTGGGCTCAGAATCGACCGCGGACGCCTGTGGCGCATGAGACGTACGAGCGGCCTCGCCGCCGCCCATCTCCATGACGGATGAGCCCGTCCGCATGCCCGCCCTCGCTCTGCTGGCGCATCGCGAGCTCATGCTCCTGCTCGTCGCGAATTCGTTCGTGACCGCGGGCAGCGGCATGCGCGGCGCGGTCAATGCCTTTCAGGTCTACCAGATCACCGGCGACGCGCGCCTGCTCGGCCTCACCTTCCTGATCCAGGGACTGCCCTCGCTCGTGATCGGCCTGTTCGGCGGCACGCTCGCCGACGTGATGGACCGGCGCCTGCTGCTCCGCTTCGCCGTCGGCGCGCAGATCGTGATCGCCCTCGGGCTCGCCTGGCTGACCGGTACGGATCGCATCGAGGTCTGGCACATCTACGTCGCGACCTTCGTCGGCGCCGGCCTGCAGAGCCTCGCCAGTCCCGCGCAGCAGGCTCTGGTGCCGGCGACCGTGCCCGGCGCGGAGCTGATGAACGCGATGGCACTCCTGTCCGCCGGCGGACAGGCGGCGATGCTGCTCGGGCCGATCCTCGGCGGGGCGCTGCTCGATTTCTCGGGCGCGGCGATCGCCTACCTCGTCGATGCCCTGCTGATCCTGCCCGCGCTGCTCGCGCTCGCGCTGCTGCGCATTCGAGACGAGCCGGCGCGGCGTCAGGTCAAGCTCAACCTCGAATCGATCTTCGAGGGGCTCGTCTTCGTCTTTCGAACCCGCGTCCTGCTCGCCTTCCTCCTGCTCGACACCGTGACGATGGTGATCGGCTACTACCCGGCGATGATGCCGGTCATCGCGAAGGACGTGCTCGCCGTCGGCGCGACCGGCCTCGGCGCACTGCTGGCCGCCCCGGCCGTGGGGGCGCTGCTCGGCTTCGTCGGCGTGCTCCTGCTCGGCAACATCCGACGCAAGGGCGCCGTGATCGTCGCCGTGAGCGTGGCCCATGGCATCGTCCTCGCCGCCTTCGCCTGGACCCCCTGGTTCCCCGCGTCCTGGCTCCTCGCCGCGACCCTCGGCTTCCTCGATTCCCTGAGCGTCTCGGTCCGCATCACCTGCTTCCAGCAGCTCGCGCCGGAGGCGCTGCGGGGGCGGGTGATGAGCGTGCTCTTCATCGCCGCGGTCAGCGCCAACGCGCTCGGCGGCGCGACGCTGGGGCTCGCGACGGCGTGGGTCGGGCCCCAGATGGCGCTGGCGGCGGGTGGATTGATCGCGGCGGCCTTCAGCGTCGTGGTCGGTCTGAGCTGGAAGAGCGTGCGGACGTTCCGTTTGTAGTGGGGCGGGTTGCGGTGGTCGAGGCGGGTCTGCGCGGCAGCGGTTGGGGCGGGCGCGCTCGTTCTGCCATGAGCCGTCGAGCTCAATCCGAGGTCCGCGCAGCGCCGAGTCCGATCGTTCGCCGCAGTGAACGGTCGATCCTCAGTCCGAGACCGAGCAGGAGCGATCCTGCGGCAAGCGACGTGGAGAGCGCGGGCTCCGGAAGGTAGAAGGTCCGGATCGCTCCACTGGCGTCCCCGGCGACGACGTCGAGTTGGCCGTCGCGGTTGAGGTCGACGAGAGCAGGGGCCGAGTGGGACCCGATGTCGATTCCGTCCATCGGGTTCGCCGGGCCCGAGCGTTCTACGAATGCGGGCGAGGCGGCGTCTCCCGTATTCTCGAGGTAATGAAATCGGCCGTCGACCGCGCCGATCAACAGGTCGAGATCGCCATCGCGGTCGATGTCTCCACTGGCAGGCTTCGTCTCGGCTCCGAGTGCGAAGCCGCTGAACGGACCTTGGTGCGGAAGGTCCGCCTGGAAGTCAGGCTCTCCGAGCGAGCCGACGTGCCAGTAGTACCGAAGCGTTCCGGTCTGTGAGCCGGACACGAAATCTGTCCTCGCGCGGCGGTGTAGATCGGCCAACGCGGGCGACGAGCTTGAGCCGACGTCCTCGCCGGAGAGCGGGCTATTGGTTCCCGACACGATCACGGGCAGGAAGGTTTTGCATCTCCGTCGTTGCGTGAGTAGAAGAACCTTCCATCGGGCTCGCCCGAGACGACGTCGAGATCGCCATCGTGGTCGAGGTCTCCGAGCGCCGGGGCCGTCACCCATTGTTCCAGGTGCGCGTCGACCATGGAGACGAGCGAAGCGAAGCGCGGATTTCGGGCATTGCCAGTGTTCTCTGAGCCGTAGAGCTCGCCGATCAAGCCGAGGCGGAAACCCGCGACGAGATCGGGATCCCCATCCCCATCCCAATCGCCGAAGCTCGGCGTCGCGTGTGTACCGACGTCCAATCCGGCGAAGGGGTTGGCCGAGCTTGTGGCTTCCCAGGCCGAGATCGGGGGCGGCAGTGGGTCACCCGTCGGGTTGCGCTTGAGAAGAAACTGGCCGGCGCGACGCGCCGTCACGAGGTCCAAGTCTCCATCCGAGTCGATGTCGCCCAATGCGAACCCCCAGAAATCGCTCATGGGAAGCCCCGCGATCGGTTCCGGCTTGGCGGTTCGAAGGACGAAGCTCGCGGCCGAGGAGGTGCCGGTGTTTTCGTAGAACCAGAAGTGACGGTCATCGGTGTTGGCGACGATGTCGAGATCCCCATCGGCATCCACGTCTACAAACGACGGCACCGAACCGAAGGTGTATGAGTCGGGGAGCGGATCGCTGTAAGAGGGACGCAGGTGGAAGGCCGCCGAAGTCGGGCTGCCCGTGTTTTCGAGATAGAGGTATCCATCCTCGTATGTCAGAACGAGGTCGAGGTCTCCGTCCGTATCGAGATCGACGAGCGTTGCGGAGTGCTGCGGGGAGTAGAAGAGGTCGTCCGACAGGGGTTCGCCGAACCCGTCCTCTCGACGAACGCGGGAGCTTCGGTTCCGCCGGTGTTCTCGAAATAGCCGAAGCTCTCGAACGTTCCCTTCCCGACGACCACATCGAGGTCACCATCTAGGTCCAGGTCGCCAAAGGCCATCGGACCGAAATGGACGGCCAACGGCGCGAAGGGGTTGGTCCCCCCGGTCCGCACGATGAAGGAAGGGCAGGACTTCGTTCCCGTGTTCTCGTAATGGTCGAGTCGCCAGATGCCCGCCTGGTACGAGTGCGTCAGCAGGTCGAGATCTTCGTCTCCGTCGAAGTCGGCGAGGGTCGGTTTGCCCCAGTGAAGTGGATCCGAGGAATGGCTGGGATCGAGTACCCCCTCGAGATTCCGGAGGTTCGATGGGTCGTCGACGTAGTACGCCAATCGTCCGGAGGCCTGGCTTGCGAGCAGGTCCGGATCACCGTCGGCATCGAGGTCGCCCAGCGTGGGATGCGAGTCTTCCCCGAGATCGATGCCGCGGAACGGGTCGCTCTCTCCAGTCCTCGCCATGAACGCAGGCGCAACTGCAGTGCCCGTGTTTTCGAAGTAGGAGAACGTCCCATCGCCTGAGCCGGACACGAGGTCGAGATCGCCGTCGCCTTCGAGATCACTCAAGACGGGCGTCGACCGCGAGGCCGTCGAGAGCAGGCGGAGAGGATTGGACGGGCCGGCCCGCTCGATGAAGGCGGGGGCGATCGCGCTTCCGGTGTTCTCGTAGAATCCCAGACTCCCGTCGACCCGTCCGATTACGAGATCGAGGTCGCCGTCGGTGTCGAGATCGCCGAAAGCGGGAGAAGGGTCGGTCGTCGCGACGGGAAGGGCGAAGGGGCTTGCCGCTCCGGTCCGTTCCAGGAATCTCGGCGATGAGGGACCGCCGGTGTTCTCGAAATAGAGCAGGTCAGCGGGGGTGTTGCTCGGGTCGGCCGCGACAAGATCGAGATCGCCGTCGGCATCGAGGTCGACGAACTGCGGCGCCGTCACCTCGCCAGCAATCGCGCCCGGCAGGCCCTCGAATGGATTCTGCGAGCCCGTCACCAAGCTGAAGACGGGTTCGCCGGGAGTTCCACCGTTTCGGTAGAAGGCAAAGGACGTTCCTGCGGCAGGCTCGGCCCGCACGACGAGATCGAGCAGCCCATTGCTGTCCAGATCCGCGATGGTCGGCGTGAATGCGGTCGGCAGGCCATTCGGGAACAGCCTCGACTCGCCGAAGGTGACGAACATGGGGCCTTCGGCACATCCTGCATGCGCCTCGCGCTGGAGCAGCGCGAAGAGGACTGCGGCGTTACGTGTGGCGACAACGAGCGTCCGTCGAAGTGTGGAGGCGTCGTGTCGGTGGCGCCTCACGAAGAGACGCGCTCGACGTCGCCGATCGAATCGAGCTCCGACTCCGGACGCCTTTCCCCAGGAGACGAGCGCACGAACGCAAGCGGAATGAAGTCGATGATGGACGCGACACTTCATTGAATCGTGAGCGTACGTCGAGAACGCCACGCGGTCCACGGCGTTTCCAAGAAGCGCAGGCGGCATTCTTCGCGTACCGAGGACGACGATTGGACGAACGACCTGCCGGAGGTTGGAATCGGTCCCCGATATCGCCTCAATCCAGTCGCTCGAGCCCCGCCCCCCTCCCAGCCACCGCACCGTCGATCAGCGGCGCGCTCCGCCTCCAACCCCCGCCGAGCCGCCCCGGTCGGCGCCAGACCGCAGGGCCTGCGCACGACCGGGGCTCGGAGAGCGCGTCCGTCTGCAGCGACGGCCACCAGTGCTATTTCAGGATCTCGCCGGCGTTCACGAGCAGCGTCTCGCCCGTGACCATGCGCGAATAATCCGAGCAGAAGAACATGCAGGCGTTGGCGACGTCGTCGTCCTTCGGGATCTCGCCGAGCGGCATGTTCTTCGTGATCGACTGGATGATCACGTCCTCCGAGACGCCCTGGCGCTTCGCCTCGCCCTTGACGAATCCCTCGACCGGCGGCCCCCACATCCAGGTCGGGATGACCATGTTGACGCGGATCTTCTGCGGTCCGAGCTCGTGGACCATGTGGTACATGGCCGAGAGCAGCCCACCCTTCGACGCGGCGTAGGCGATCTGCGGGGCCATCGGCGGGTACCACATCGACTGGGAGCCGATCAGCACGAGCGAGCCGCCGCCCGTCTTCTTCATCTGCTTCGAAGCGGCGCGGCAGATGAAGGCCGCACCCATCACGTTGACCGAGACGCAGGTCGCCCAGTCCGCCGGGTTCGTGTTCTCGAGGCCGCCGAAGGCGCGGTCCATGGCTGCGACCAGCACGACCGCGTCGAGGCGGCCGAACTTCTTGACCGCCGCCTCCATCAGCGCGTTGCACTGCGCGTCGTCGGTCACGTCCGTCGGCACCGCGAGGATCCGCTTGCCGGACGGGTCGAGGCTCTTCGCGGCCTCCGCGAGCTCGTCCTTGCGGCGGGCGGCGACGACGACGTTGGCTCCGTCGCGCAATGCGGCGGCGGCGACCTCGCTGCCGAGACCGGGTCCGACACCGACGACGACGACGGTCTTGTCCTTGACGAGCATGGGAAATCTCCTCTTTCTCTTCGTTCGAGTTTTCTGTGGGTTCCGTGGGCGCGGCCGCCGTCGGGGCGACCCGGGATGAGCGATCGATCGGTTCGATCTGGACGCGGCGCCGGATCGGGCGCGCGGATCCCGACGAAATCGCGCGGGGCGGTCGCTGTCAACCTCCGTCGGGGAGGGTCCGCTCGCGGCGGGGCAACGGGTCCGCTGGTCGACAGCTCCCGCCGCGATTCTTAGGCTGTCGGAAAAGGGGTCGCCGGTGGCGAAGGGTTGTGTGCTCGTGAGCGGGGCGACGGGGCTGGTCGGACGTCGGCTCGTGCCCCGGCTCGCCGAGCGTTTCGCGACGGTTCGGGTCCTCTCGCGCTCGGGGGGCGGTTCCGGGGTGGGCAACGTCGGTCCGGAGGGCGGCGCCGACGCCGCGGCCGGCGGCGTCCTCGAGGGCGGCCGAAGCCGCGAAGTCGCCGGAGACGGCGCGGGTCGCGCTGGCGTGATCGAGCGCCGCAGCTGGGATGGCGTCGATCCCGGGGCGGCGGCGATCACGGAGCTCGACGCGGTCGTCCATCTGGCGGGCGAGCCGATCTTCGGTGGCCTCCCGACGGCCGCGCGGCGCGCGCGCCTGCGCGAGAGCCGGGTCGCTTCGACGCGGCGGATCGTCGAGCGCATCGCCGCCCTCGCGCCGGGCGCGCGGCCCCGGGTCCTCGTCTGCGCTTCGGCGGTCGGGTTCTACGGCGATCGCGGGGAAGAGATCCTTGCCGAGACGGCGGCCCCGGGCTCGGGCTTTCTCGCGGAGCTCTGCCGCGATTGGGAGGAGGCCGCGACCGCCGCGGAGGCGCTCGGGCTGCGCGTCGTGCGCGTGCGGATCGGCGTCGTGCTGGCGCGGGAGGGCGGGGCGCTCGCGCTCATGCGGATTCCGTTCTCGCTGGGGGTCGGCGGGCGGCTCGGCAGCGGGCGCCAGGGCTTTCCGTGGATCCACATCGACGATCTCGTCGAGGTCCTCCTCGCGGCCCTCGAGCGCGAGGATCTCTCGGGCGCGATCAATGCCGTCGCGCCGGAGAGCGTCCGCAATCTCGACCTGACGACGGCGCTCGCGCGGGGGCTCGGACGACCGGCCCGGATCCCCGTGCCGGGCTTCGCCCTGCGTGCGCTGCTCGGGCCGCTCGCCGGGGAGCTGCTCGGGAGTCGGCGCGTCGTCCCGAAGCGGCTGCTCGAGACGGGCTTCGTGTTCCGCCATCCGACCCTCGAGTCGGCGCTCGCGGCGGAGCTCTCGCGTTAGGCAGGATCGGGCGCGCTCAGCTCCGCCCGCGCCGCCGCCGCGCGAGATAGGCCGCGCGGAACTCGGCGCGGATCGCTTCGGGCAGCGGGGTCGGTGTCCCGAGGCGCTCGGCGCCGGCCATGATCCGCGCGGCGCGCTCGACGAGCTTCGTGAGCCCGATCGCTTCGGCGGGCGACTCGGCGACGACGACGAGGCCGTGGTTCGCGAGCAGCGCGGCGGCGCGGTCGTGGAGCAGGGGGCGACGGCCTCTCCGAGCACGGCCGTGCCCGTTCGATGATAGGCGGCGATCGGGACGTCGCCGCCCGTGTAGAGCTCGAGCTCCTCGATCGCGCAGGGGATCGGCCGTCCACAGACGGCGAACATCGTGGCGTGGATCGGATGGGTGTGGGCGACGGCGCCGATCTCGGGGTGGCGCCGCAGGCAGGCGAGGTGGAGGGCGAGCTCGGTCGTGGGCGGGCGGGTGCCTTCGAGGATGCGGCCTGCCAGGTCGGTGACGACGAGATCGTCCTCGCTCATCTCCGCATAACGCATCGCGGTCGGGGTCAGGACGATCTCGCCCGCCGCGCTCCGGGCGGAGAGATTACCGGCGGTGCCCTCGGTCAGGCCGGCGCGGTCCATCTCCCGGGCGGCTTCGAGGAGCGCGCGGCGGGTGGCGCGGCGGGCGGTGATCGGATCGGTGGGATCGATGGGTTGCGAGTCGAGCCCGCGCGTCGCGGGGCCCTTCAGCTCGACGGTATTGCCGTCGGGATCCGTCAGGTAGATCGAGGGGCCGAAGCCGCCGGCGCCGTAGCGCTCGGCGGTCTCGCTCGCCGGCATGTCGTGGCGGGCGAAGCGGGCGCGCAGGCGCGGCTCGTCGAAGTCCGCGAGGGCGAGCGCGAAATGATCGACGTTGCGGGCGTTCGGGTCGGGCGGTCCGCCGCCCGCCCGACCGAGGGGCGAGTCGACGGGGACGAGATCGATCAGCGAGGCACCGGCGCGCAGCTGCACGAGGCCGAGCGCGTCGAGCCGCCGCTCGATCACGAAGCCCAGCCCGTCGCGGTAGAAGGCGAGGGCACGGTCGAGATCGCGGACGCGGACGACGACGTGGTCGAGGGCGAGCGCTGCGATCGGCTGCGATTCGTCGTGCGGCTTTCGATCCAAGCGGACCTCCGGGTCGTGCGCCGGCCACGATCCCTCGGGCTCGCTCGGCGCGCTCAGGCCTTGTTCGGCTTCCCCACCGCCGAGCCGCCCGAGAGCGGCGGCGGCGCGTGGGTCTCGAGCTTCGAGCGCCGGTCGTGGCGCTCGAGGGCGAGCTCGATCAGGCGATCGAGGAGCTTCGCATAGGGCAGGCCCGATGCCTCCCAGAGCTTGGGATACATCGAGACGCTCGTGAAGCCGGGCAGGCTGTTCAGCTCGTTGACCCAGGCGCGCCGCGTCTTGCGATCGAAGAGGAAGTCGACCCGAGCCATGCCCTCGCCGTCCAGCGCGCGGAAGGCCGCGATCGCCATCGCGCGCAGCTGCTCGCTCTCCGCGGGCTCGAGGTCGGCGGGGATGAAGAGCTCGGTCGAGTCGTCGTGGTATTTGGCTTCGTAGTCGTAGAACTTGCGGTGGGACCGGATCTCGCCGCAGACCGACGCCTCGGGCTCGTCGTTGCCGAGGACGGCGACCTCGATCTCCCGCGCGTCGATCGCGGTCTCGACGAGAACCTTGCGGTCGTAGCGCTGGGCCATCGAGATCGCGGCCACGAGATCGGCGAGCGTCTCGGCCCGGGAGATGCCGATCGACGAGCCGGAGTTCGCGGGCTTGGCGAAGGCGGGCAGGCCGAGCTCGGCCTCGGCGCGCTCCGCCGCGCCGCGCGGTCCGATGCGGGCGAGAGTCGACCCGCTGAAGGTCACCCACGGCGTCACCGGCAGCCCCGCGCCCGCGAGCAGCCGCTTCGCGAAGTCCTTGTCCATCTGCAGCGCCGAGGAGAGCACGCCCGATCCGACGTAGGGCACGTCGGCCAGCTCGAACAGGCCCTGGAGCGAGCCGTCCTCGCCGCCGCGTCCGTGGATGATCGGGAAGACGACGTCGAGGCACGCCGCGGCGCCGAGGGCATTCTTCGCGGAGGCCGCGTCGCTCGGGCGGAGCATCGTCTCGCCCGGGACCGCCGGCAGGAAGACGCCCGGCTCCCGCAGCACCGCCGCGAGCTCGCGCGCATCGGCCGCGAGATGCCAGCGGCCGTCGGGATCGACGCCGATCAGCGAAACGTCGTAGCGGGAGCGGTCGAGGGCGTTGAGGATGGAGGTCGCGGAGACGATCGACACGTCGTGCTCGACCGAGCGGCCCCCGAACAAGAGTCCCACACGCAGCTTTCCCATGCTCCCCCCCGACTCCAATCCAGCACGCTTCCAGCTCGAGATCCATCGGCCGGCTCGAGCGCGCGCGGCCGATGATACGCCCGTGTCCCCGGGCTCGCTTGACCCTGTCCCTCCCCATTCGTAACCTCGACGCGTGAGCTTGACCCCCGACCGCAACGCCGTCGCTTCATTCGCCGTCCCGGGCGATGCCTCGGCCAATTTCCCGGCCGATGCCTCGGTCAAGCAGGACGCCCTCCTCGCGCGGCTCGCCTCCGCCGGGCGCCTGCTGGTCGCGTTCTCGGGGGGCGTCGACTCGAGCTATCTGGCCTGGGCGGCGAAGCGGGCGCTCGGGGAAGACAGCCTGTGTGTGACGGCCGTCTCGCCTTCCTATCCGGAGAGCCATCGGGCGATGGCCGAGAAGCTCGTCGCCGATTTCGGCCTGGCCCACCGCTTCGTCGAGACCCACGAGATGGAGCGCCCCGCCTACCGCGCCAACGCCTCGGACCGCTGCTACCACTGCAAGAGCGAGCTCTTCGAGACCCTCGACGACCTCGCCCGCGAGCTGCGCTTCGACCACATCGCCTACGGCATCAATACCGACGACACGAGCGACTTCCGCCCGGGCCACCGCGCCGCCCGTGAGCACGACGTCCTCGCCCCCTTCCTCGAGGTCGGGCTCTCGAAGCAGGAGATCCGCGCGCTCTCCCGCGCGGCGGGCCTTCCGACAGCGGATCTGCCGGCCTCGGCCTGTCTCTCTTCGCGGCTGCCCTACGGCACGGAGGTGACCGTCGAGCGCCTGCATCAGGTCGAAGCCGGCGAGGAGCGGCTGCGGGGGCTCGGCTTCCGCCAGGTCCGCCTGCGCCACCACGGCGAGCTCGCCCGCATCGAGATCGATCCCGGCGAGCTTCCGCGCGCCCTCGATCCGGCGATGGCGAAGCGGATGGTCGACGCATTGAAGCCGCTCGGCTTTCGTTATGTCTCCCTCGATCTCGAGGGCTACCGGATGGGATCGCTGAACGAGGTCCTGCAGATCCAGCGCGAGCCGATCCGCTGAGCCATCCGCCGATGCGCGCCGTGCGGGGCGCAGAAACCAGGGACATGTCGCGAACGATCGAGTGCGCGGGTCATCCGCGGGACATGGGCTTTGCCCAGGGGCGAGCGCTCGCCGAGGCGATCCGCGCCGAGGTCGCGCGCGCGGGGCTCGCGACCCGGCGCTCGCGCTGGCCGAGCCTGCGGCCGCTGGTCGCGGGTCCCCTGCGCGGCGGTGGCGGCGGACGCGAGCTGTTCCGCCATTTTGCCCACCAGGCGGAGCGTCTCGAAGGGCTCGCCCAGGCGGCGGAGCTGCCGCTCGACAGCGTGGTGGCGCTCCAGCTTCGGACACGCGGCGCGTCGGCCTCGGCGTTTTTCGTGCGCGAGAGCCGGCCGGTCGTCGGGTTCCGTTCGCTCGAGCTCGCTTGTCCATGGCTCGTGCCGGCGCTCGCGGGGGTGAACGCGGCGGGGCTCGCGGTGGTCGCGGAGTGGCCTGCGCGCGGAGAAGAGAGCGGGCGCGATCCGCGCTATGCCGATGCCCCGCCGCTCCTGCTGGTCCAGGACTGTCTCGCGCGCTTCGAGAACGTGGTGGGCGCGCTCGACTGGTGTGGCAAGCGGCCGGTCGAGGGGGAGCTCGTGCTGCGCTTCCTCGATGCTTCCGGCGCGGGGGCGCGGGTCGTCGTCGCGGGACGCGAGCGACGGGTCGAACGGATCGAGGCCGTGAATGGGGACGATGAGCCCGTTCTCGATGGCGCGTTCGCCGATCCCGCACGATCGGGGTCGAGCTGTCGCGTGCAGCTCGAGCCGCGCGCGCGGCGTCTGCGCTGCGAGGGGCTGGCGCTTGCGGCGGGCGTCGTGTCGTTCGAGGACGTGCTGCCGCCTCACGACGAAGCTCGATCCGAATAGAAGCTCACTTCGAATGAAGCCGCGCGCCGACCTTCCGAACCGAACACCCCGACAGGAAGTCCGCGAGCTCGAGGAGCTCGCTTCCGTGCCGGAATCCGCCGAGCCAGCGCTCGAGCGCCGCGCGCGCCGGGGCGCTCGCGAGAGCCGGCCGCAGCGCGCGTTCGATGCGGCGAAGCATCCAGAATTGATACGGCACGACCATCCGCCGCGAGGCGACGCCCCCGATCTCGAAGGCATGCGTGAGCGCTCCGCCCCCGGTCTGCAGCGCCTCGAAGCCCGGTGTCGCGAAGAAGGATTTGCCGGGGAGCTCGCCGCCGCGCGGATGCGCCGGGCTCGCGAGGTAGGCGCGCAGGGCATCGCGCGCCGCGCGCAGCACGGGCCACATCTCGTCGAAGAAGACCGCGACGACGGGCTCGAGGGTCGGGGCGATCGCATCTTCCGGGAGCCACTCGGCTCCGTCGCTCGAGGCCGGGCGGCCGATGAGCGCGCCATCCGGGCTGATCGAATAGAGCTTCTGGCCGAACGCCCGCGCGTTGAGCGCCCCCTCGCCGTTCGTCCGCTCGACCCATTCCGTCACCAGCGGAAAGAACGTCCGCAGCGCGAAGCCGGCCACGGGATCGCGGTAGAGATGGGCGTAGAGCGGGCCTAGCAAGCCGAAGTCTGCGAGGCTCGGCCGGCCGCCGAGGACGAAGTCGTGGCGGGCGAAGTGGGCCTCGAGCCGCTCGAGCACGCGGTGCTGGCTCGCCTGCCAGGCGCGCTCGGTCCGGGCGTCGCAGCCGAGATGGACGAGGCCCGCGTAGACGCCCTTCGGATGGACGCGCGTATCCGAGATGCCGAAGGCGGCCTCGAAGAAGCCGGCGCCCGCGGCGCGGCGGCCCGGGCCATCCTGCCCGGCGGCGAGCATCGCGCCCCATTGCTGCTCGTTGAAGGCGCGGTGGCTCGGCTCGCGGTCGTTCTCGCTGAAGAACCAGCGCTGCCAGAAGGCCGGGACGAGCAGCCATTCGTCGGCGAGCAGCTCGACGAGCAGCGCCGCGAGCCGTTGCCGCGGTCGGCTCGTCGCATCCGGGAGGATCGGCCATTCGGGATGGGCCGCTTCGCAGTAGTCGAGGATCTCGCTCGAGTCCTGGACCCAGGTCCCGTCGGGCGCCTCGAGCTGGGGCACCGCCCCGCTGCCCGACTTCCGCGCGAGCAGCCCCGCGAGCAGCTCGGGCGTCGCGAGCACGTCCTCGAAGCCGGGCCCGAGGGCGCCCATCCGCTGCTTGAAGCGGAGGTAGCCGCGGACCTTGCCGGAGAAATAGCTGTGTTCCCAGGAGTAGAGGCGATACATCGGTCAGCCTCGCCGGGGGGTCGCGGGGTCGAGGACCACCGCGTCCGCGGGTCGCTTCAGCGCGGCCTGCGCCGCGCGCCGCCGCCGGAGCCGCCGCTGCCACCACCACCGCCACCGCCGGAGCGGCCGCCACCGCTGCCGCCCGAACGCCCGCCTTCGCGTCTGCCCGAGCCGCCGCCTCCGCCACTTCGCCCGCCGCCGCTTCGGCGTCGCCGTCGCTCTCCGTCGCCTCCGGCGCCGGGAGCCTGATTCGCGCGGTCGGCATCGTGGGCGGAGTCGCCTTCGTAGGAGCTCACCGCCGCGCCCGCCGCGCGACTCGCCTCGGTGCCGCCTTCGTTCGCCTCTGCGTCGTCGCGCTCGGGCTCGCTCGTCGCCGCGCTCTGCCGCCCTGCGCCCGCCCCCGCGCGTCCGCCGGGCGGATCGAGCAGGAACGCGGCACACACCTTCGCGAGCTCCTCGAGCCCGTCGTCGCTCGCCGCGAGCCGCTTCACGAAGGGCAGGATCCGCTCCGCGCGCTCGAGCACCTCGGCGTGGGGAATCGTGGCGAGCCGCTCCTTCGCCCGCTCGATCAGGACGTCGAGCTCGGCCTCGGACTTCTGCTTCGCGCGCTCGGCGGCGCGGGCGGCGATGTCGCGCTCGGTCGGGACCTTCTTCTCCTTCACGGCGATCCCGGAGACCGTCTGCATGAACTTGAAGTTGCCGATGTCGAGGCCCGATACCAGCGAGATCGCGATGCCGGACTTGCCGGCTCGGCCGGTGCGACCCGTGCGATGGACGTAGACCTCGGGCGAGTCGGAGGTCGTGTAGTTGATGACGTAGGCGAGGTCGCTGATGTCGATGCCGCGGGCGGCGACGTCGGTCGCGACCAGGAAGCGGAGATTGCCGGCCTTGATCTTCGCGATCGCCTTCTCCCGGGCGGATTGAGGCAGATCGCCGGAGATCTGGTCGACGTTGAAGTCGCGCTTGGCGAGATAGGCCGTGATGAAGCGGACGTCGGCCTTCGTGTTGCAGAAGATGATCGCGCTGTCGGGCTCCTCGTAGGCGAGGATGCGCGCGAGCACGGATTCCTTCTCGGAGGCGGTACAGACGTAGTAGAAGTGCTCGATCTTCTGCGGGTTCGCGCCGTCGGTGTCGATCGTGACGTCTTCGGCGTTGGTCAGGAAGAAGCGCGAGAGCGAGCGCACGCGCTCGGGCATCGTCGCCGAGAAGAGATGCGACTGGCGCTTCTTCGGCAGGTAGCTCGCGATCTCCTTCATGTCGGGCCAGAAGCCGAGGCCGAGCATCTCGTCGGCCTCGTCGAGGACGAGGACCTTCGTCGAGCCGAGATCCATGCGGCCGCTCTTGAGATGGTCGAGGATGCGGCCCGGGGTCCCGACGACGATGTGGGCGCCCTTGTCGAGGCCCTCGAGCTGGGGTCCGTAGGCGACGCCGCCGTAGATGGGCAGCGTCCGAACGCCGCGGTACTGGCCGAGGGCGTCGAGGTCCTTGGCGACCTGGTTCGCGAGCTCGCGGGTCGGGAGCAGCACGATCGCCTGGGTCTTCGCCAGCGTCGTGTCGATCGCCTCGACCAGCGGGATGCCGAAGGCACCGGTCTTGCCGCTGCCGGTCTGGGCGCGGACGATCAGGTCGCCGCCGGCCCGCATGCGGGGGATCGCGGCCGACTGGACGGGGGTCGGCGTGCGCCAGCCCAGGTCGCGGATCGCGCGTTGGATGTCGGGGGCGACTTCGGCAAAAAGCTCGGCGAGTTCGGAGTTCGGGTCTGTCATAGGCCGCGAGCACGCTACCCCATGCGCGGGAGCCCGCAAAGCGCCCGTTTTCGGGCGAATGGCCGCGGTGCCCCGTGCTAACGTGCCGCGCATGTCGAGGATCGGACACGCAGAAGTGGCCCGGGTGGCCGCGCTGGCCCGGCTCGCGCTCTCGGAGGCCGAGATCGACGGGATGGCCCACGACCTCGAGCAGATCCTGGCCCACGTCGCCTCCCTCGACGCCCTGGATACCCGGGACGTCCCGCCGACCCTCCACGGCTTCGACCTGCCGACCCCGCTGCGACCCGATCGCCCGGCGCCGCCCCTCGATCCCGAGCTCGCCGTCGCCAACGCCCCGGCCCGCCAGGGGACGGCCTTCCTCGTGCCCAAGGTGCTCGAGGAGGAGGGCTAGCGGGATGTCCCAGGCAGAGAAGGTGCTCTCCGGCAGCCTCCGGACCCTCCGCGAGGCCCTCGACCGGAAGGAGCTGACTGCGTCCGAGCTCGTCGAGGCGAGCCTCGCCCGGATGGATCGCGGGAAGGACCTCGCGGCGGTCGTGACGCGCAACGACGAGAAGGCGCTCCGGGCGGCCGAGGAGGCCTCGCGCCGGATCGCCGCCGGCAAGCCGCGCTCGGTCCTCGACGGCATCCCGGTCGTCCTGAAGCACAACATCGTCGAGCAGGGCGAGCTCGCGACCTGCTCCTCGCGGATCCTCGAGAACTTCGTCTCGCCCTACGACGCGACCGTCGTCGAGCGGCTGCGGGCCGCGGGCGCGGTCTTCGTCGGCCGGGCCAACATGGACGAGTTCGCGATGGGCTCGTCGACCGAGAGCTCGATCTACGGCCCCGCCCACAATCCCTGGGATCCGACACGCTCCTGTGGCGGCAGCTCCGGCGGAAGCGCGGCCGCCGTCGCGGCGGGCTTCGCCCCGATCGCCCTCGGCAGCGATACAGGCGGCTCGATCCGCCAGCCGGCGAGCTTCTGCGGCGTCGTCGGCTTCAAGCCCTCCTACGGCCGGATCTCGCGCTGGGGGCTCATCGCCTTCGCGTCCTCCCTCGATCAGATCGGGCCCTTCGCCCGGACGGTCTCCGACTGTGCGGCGGCCTTCGAGCTCATGGCGGGCCACGACGCCCGGGACTCGACCTCGTTGCCCGAGCCGGCGCCGAAGGTCTGCGAGCGCCTCGACGGCGAGGTCGCCGGCATGACGATCGGGCTGCCGAAGGAGTATTTCGTCGAGCAGGGCGTCTCGCCCGGGGTCCTCGCGCGGGTGCGCGAGGCGATCGCGGTGCTCGATAAGGCGGGGGCGAAGATCGTCCCGGTCTCGCTTCCCCATACGACCCACACGATCGCGACCTACTACCTCGTCGCGACGGCCGAGGCGTCGAGCAATCTCGCGCGCTACGACGGCGTGCGGTACGGGCGGCGCGCGAAGGATCCCGTCGATCTCGAGGATCTCTATCGCCGCTCGCGCTCGGAGGGCTTCGGCGCCGAGGTCAAGCGGCGCATCCTGCTCGGGACCTACGTGCTCTCGGCGGGCTACTACGACGCCTACTACGGCAAGGCGCAGCGCGTGCGGACGCTGATCCGGCGGGACTTCGAGCTGGCCTTCGCGCAGTGCGACGTGATCCTGACGCCGACCGCGCCTGAGACGGCCTTCCGGCTCGGGGAGAAGAGCGGGGATCCGCTCGCGATGTATCTCTCCGACGTCTACACGGTGTCGGCGAACCTCGCGGGTCTGCCGGCGCTCTCGCTGCCGTGCGGGCTCTCGGACGGGCTGCCCGTCGGGCTCCAGCTGCTGGGCAAGCCCTTCGACGAGGCCTCGATCCTGCGCGTCGGGGACGCCTTCGAGCGCGCGACGCCCCATCATCGGCTCGTGCCGCCGGGAGCCGCGTCATGAGGGATTGGCGGGAGCGCTACGAGCTCGTGATCGGCATCGAGGTCCACACCCATCTGAAGACCGCGTCGAAGCTCTTCAGCCCGGCGCCGGTCCGCTACGGCGAGGAGCCGAATCACGCGGTCCACGAGATCGACCTCGCGCTGCCCGGCGTGCTGCCCGTCCTCAACGAGCAGGCCGTCGAGCTCGCGATCCGGCTCGGGCTCGCCATCCACGCGACGGTGAACCCGGTCTCGATCTTCGCGCGCAAGAACTACTTCTATCCGGATCTGCCGAAGGGCTACCAGATCTCGCAGTACGAGGATCCGATCGTCTCGAAGGGCTGGCTCGACGTCGACGTGGCCGTGCCCGGCGGCGCGAAGGGCGAAAAGGCCGTCCGCCGCCGGATCGGGATCACCCGCGCCCATCTCGAGGAGGACGCCGGCAAGTCGATCCACGACGACGCGATCGCCGGCGGCGCCGACTCGGCGATCGACCTGAACCGCGCGGGCGTCCCGCTGCTCGAGATCGTCTCGGAGCCCGACCTGCGCACGCCCGAGGAGGCGAGCGCCTATCTGCGCACGCTGCGCGGCATCCTGCGCGCGGTCGACGTCTCCGACGCGGACATGGAGAAGGGCCAGCTGCGCTGCGACGCCAACGTCTCGATCCGCCGCAAGGGCGAGACGACCTTCGGCACGCGCACCGAGATCAAGAACCTGAACTCCTTCACCCACGTCGAGGACGCGATCCTCGCCGAGGCCCTGCGCCAGATCGAGCTCGTCGAGGACGGCAAGGCCGTCGTCCAGGCGACGATGGGCTACGACCCGGAGCGCAAGCGCACCCACGTCCAGCGGCTCAAGGAGAACGCGGACGACTATCGTTATTTCCCGGATCCCGACCTGATCGAGCTGCGCATCGATCCGGCGCGCATCGAGGCCGTCCGCGCGAGCCTGCCCGAGCTGCCCGATCAGATGCGGGCGCGCTTCGAGGCCGCGCTCGGGCTCTCCGCCTACGAGGCCGGCGTGCTGACGACGTCGCGATCCCTGGCCGAGTTCTTCGAGTCGACCGCCTCGGCCTGCGGCTCGCCGAAGTCCGCCGCGAACTGGATCATCCGCGACGTCCTGCGGGTCCTGAAGGAGCGCGATCTCGAGATCGAGCAGACGGCCCTCACGCCTGCGATGCTGGCCGGGCTGATCCGCCTCGTCGACGGCGGTCGGACGACGGCGCGCAGCGCCGCCGAGATCTTCGCGATCCTCGTCACCGAAGGCGGAGACCCGGAACGCCTGATGGTCGAGCGGGGTCTCGAAGCCGTCTCCGACACCGGGGCCATCGACGGCTTCGCCGATCAGGTCATCGCGGCCCATCCCGACGTCGTGGCCCAGATCCGCGGCGGCGACGACAAGCCGCTCAACTTCCTGATGGGTCAGGTCATGAAGCGGAGTCAGGGGAAGGCCGAGCCGGGGTCGGTGCGCCAGACGCTCATTCGGAAGATCCGCGGCTGAGAGGTCGGGAAGCCGTCGAGCGCTGCGAGCCGTTCCGCCTGGGTCCAGACCGGTCCCGATCCGTTCCGAGAAGGAGAACAGGCTGCCCACGCGTTCCCGGGTCTTGCTCGCGCTCGCGGTCTTCGCGGCCCTCGTCGTCGCGGCGGTGGGGAGCTTCGCCCTGCTGCTGCCGCGGCTCGTCAACACGCCGGAGTTTCGCGCGGCGCTCGCGGCCCGGGCGACCGAGGCGCTCGGGACGCCGGTCGAGTGGAAGAGCCTCGGGATCGGGATCTTTCCGCCGCGGGTGACGCTCGAGGCGCCGGTGCTCGTCGGCCAGAACACCTCGCCCGAGGCGACGGCCAGCGTCCGGGCCGACGCGATCGATCTGCGCCTCTCGCTCTGGCCGCTGCTCGAGCGCCGGATCGCCGTCGACTCGCTCGTGCTCCACGGCGTCGTGCTCGTCGCGACGCGCACGCCGGAGGGTCTGATCCTCCCCGAGATCGCGCGCGCCGCGTCGAAGACCGGGGACGAAGCCGAGGCGGATTCCGCGGCGACCAGAGGCGATCCGGCCGACGACGCCTTCACGCTCGACCTGCGCGCGCTGCGCATCGTCGACGGCCGCGTCCTGCTCTACGACCGCACGCTCACGCCGCCCGTCGCGCTCCGCCTCGACGACTTCGAGCTCGACGCCCGTGGCCGCTCCCTCGGTGAGCCCCTCGACGTCGAGGCGACGGCTCGCCTCTTCGCGAACGATCGCGCGCTCGGCGGGGCGACGGCGACGGGACGTGTCGACTTGAAGGGCGAGTACGCCGTCGATCTCGTGCTCGAGGGTCTCCCCGTCACCGAGCTGCGGGCCTTCCTTCCGGACGTCGACGTCTCGAAGGGCGTGCTCGCCGGTCGCATATCGGCCTCGGCGAGCCCGGGCTCCGCGGTCCAGCTCGCCGGCGACGTCGAGATCGAGGGCCTCGCGCTCCGTTTTCGCGGCGTCGAGCTCCTCGGTGATCTGGCGGTCCGTGCGAAGCAGAAGCCCGCCGATGCGCTCGGCTTCGAGGCGACGTGGACGACGGCGGACGCCGGCCGGGCCGACGTCACGGGGGAGCGCGCGGGCAACGGCGATCTCGAGCTGACGGCGATGCTCGAGGCCCTCGAGCTCGCGCCCTTCGCCGCGCTCGCCGGAGAGGGACGAAGGCTCGAGGGGCGCGCCACGGGCGAGGTCTCCGTCGCCCTCGCATCCGGCAGGCTTTCCCGGCTCGAGAGCGATCTCGTGATCGAGTCCGCGCGTTATGCCGACGGCCGGATCGATGCGAAGGGCAAGCTCGATCTCGCGGTCGGGCTCGAGGGCGCAGGCGACGACGCACCGGCCCGCATCCAGGCCGTCTTCGCCCCCGAGAGCGGTGGTCGCGTCGACGTGAACGGGACGGGGACCCTCGGCGGGGCCGTGCGCGGGGCGCTTCGCTTCGACGCATTCGACGTGTCGCTCCTCGCGCCGCTGATGCCGGACGAGACGAGCGTCTCGGGCAAGCTGACCGGCGAGCTCGAGCTCGAGACGACCGCCGGGCGCGAGATCGAGCGCCTCGCGAGCAAGCTGCGGATCGGGAGCGCGCGGCTCGTGCGCGGCACCGTCGACGTCGCGGGCGACCTCGCGGTCGACGCGCGCACCGACGCGAGCGGCCCGGTCGTCCTCGCCGCAAAGGCGACGCTCGCCGACGGCGGCCGCGTCGGCGTGAGCGGGACCTCGACGCGCAAAGGCGAGCTCGATCTCGACCTCGAGCTCGCGGGCTTCGACCTCGCCGCGCTCACGCCCTTCGTCGATTCCCCCGAGCTCGAGCTCGCCGGTCGGGTCACCGGCCGCGGCCGTCTCGAAGGCCCGTACGCGTCCCTCGCGTCCCTCGCCCTCGACCTCGCCGTCGAGGGCTCGGCGATCCGCCGCGGTGAGCTCCGGCTGAGCGGACCCTTCTCCCTCGCGCTCGACGTCGCGAAGCCCCTCGCGCCCGAGCGCCACGGCCGCATCGACGTCGATCTCGCCCTCGCCGAGGCCCATTACGGGGAGACCTTCGTCAAGCCGGCGGGCGTGCGGGCGAAGCTCGCGACGAAGTTCGAGAGCCGCGAATCGGGGGATCTCGCCTTCGAGTCGCGCGGTCCCCTGAACAACATCAACGAGCTCGTGCTGCGCGGGACGCTCGGGCCGAAGACGACCCTCGCGCTCACGACTTCGAGCTTCGACCTCAAGGGCTGGTCCGGGCTGCTGCCCGTCCTCGCCGACTATCAACCCGAGGGCGCGCTCGCCTTCGAGGGGCTCTCGCTCGTCCGCAGTGAAGGAGCGAAGGACCGCTTCGACGGTCGGATCGCCCTGCGCAGCGTCGACCTGACGCTGCCCGGCTCGGGTCGCGTCCGGCTGAAGGGGACGCTCGACGGCGCGGGCGAACGCATCGACCTGAACGGGGTCAGCGCGACGCTCCACGGCCTCACGCTCGGCCTCGACGGCCACGTCGACGAACCCCTCGCCGACGCGCGCTTCGAGGTCGCGGCCCACTCGATCGGCGAGGCCGAGGCGAACGATCTCGCCTCGGGTCTCGCGAACGTCCACGACGTGCTCTTCGGCGCCCTGCGCTTCGACGCGCGGCTCGCGGGCGCGGCGGCGGGCGAGGCGAGCCTCTACGACACGCTCTCGGGAGACGTCCGCTTCAGCGTCGGCGAGAGCGGGGGCGGTCGTCTGCGCGGCATCTCGCTCCTGCAGACGACCCTCGCGCAGATCCCGCTCTTCGGCGACGCGGCGCGCATCGCCACACGGCTGCGCGCGCAGCCGGGCGAGGCCGACCACGTCGCCGGCAATCTCTCCGAGCGCTTCGAGCTGCTCGAAGGCGACCTCGCGATCGGCGAGGGCCGGATCGACGCGCGCACCCTGCGCCTGCGCTACCGCGGCCACGAGGCACGGCTGACCGGCCGTATGGAGCTCGAAGGGCTCGGCCTCGACATGCGCGGCGAGCTGCTGCTCGACTCCCCGCTCGTGGCGGCGCTCGCGGGTCGGCCGGCGGCGGAGCTCGCGGGTCGGCCGCCGGTGCGCATCCCGCTCGCGCACGTCACGAATACCCTCTCGAGCCCGAAGGTCTCGTTGACCGCGGAGACGCTCGCCGCGGTGCCGCAGCTGCTGCTCCTCACGACGGGGGTCGGCCAGGTGGTGGACCAGGCCGTCGGGCAGGCGACGAAGCAGGTCGGCCGGGTCGGCGAAGAGGTCGGTGAGGCGGTCGGCGGCGCGCTGGGCAAGCTCGGGCGCAAGCTCGGCGGCGGCGATGGGGGCGATGGCGGCGACGAAAAGAAGCGCAAGGCTTCGGAGGCCCAGCCCGGCGGACCGGCCGGCGGCGCGGCGCGACCCGATGCCGTGCCCGCCGCGGCCTCGCCGCCCGAGGCGCCGGCTCCCTCCGTTCCGTCCGCCCCGTCGGCACCGCCGAGCGTGCCGGAGGACCCCTCGACTGCGCCGCCGACCGCCCCGCCGATCGTCGAACCCGCGATTGAGCCGCCCGCCTCTCCGACCGCCGCTCCGACGGTTGAACCGACGGCTGCGCCGAGCGCCCCGCCGGCTGAGAGCAGCGGATCCGCCAGCGAGGACGGCGCGACCGGGCCGGCGGAGAGTCCGGCTCCGACGATCGCGCCCGACGCGGCTGGCAGTCCGTAGGCAAGCCGTTCGCAGCCGCCGACGTCGGCGCTCAGGCGGAGTGAAAGGGGACCGATAGGGGGAGCGGGAGAGCGCCCCCGATGCCCTCGACGATCCTCTGCGTCCAGGAAGACCGTGCCCTGGCCCGCGAGTTCGCCGCCGCCCTCGAGGCGGACGGCCATGAAGTCCTGTTCGCGACCGACGGTCGTCGCTGTCTCGAGATCGTCGAGCGGCAGACCCCCGACCTCGTCGTGCTCGACGTCTATCTCTCGCGCCAGGACGGCTTCGAGGTCCTGGCGGAGCTGCGCCAGCGGCCGGTGGGCCGGACGCTTCCCGTCCTGCTCCACAGCGCCCGGGCGGTGACCCGCGAGCTCGCCGGCCGAGCCGAGCGCCTCGCGGCCAACGGCATCGTCGCCTCGCCCGTCACCCCCGACCAGCTCGCCCAGCGCGTCGCGGGGATCCTGCAGAAAGGCGACGCGCGCCCCGAGGCGAGCCTCCGGACCCCGCCTCTCGGCACCCTGCGCGAGCTGCCGGTCCCGGAGCTCATGCGCGCGATCCATCAGGACGAGCTCGACGGCGTGCTGCTGCTCGACCACGGGCGCAAGAAGAAGGCGATCGAGTTCCGCGGCGGCTGGCCGGTCTCGGTCCGCTCGAATCTCGTCTCCGAATGCCTCGGGAACCATCTCGTCGAGAAGGGGCTCGTCACCCAGACCCAGCTCGACGAATCGCTCGAGCGCATGCGCACCGGCGAAGGCCTCCAGGGCGAGATCCTCGTCGCCATGGAGGTCATGGACGAAGAGGCCGTCGTCGACGCGATCGAGGGGCACGCGCTCCAGAAGTTCCTCGAGATCTTCTCGTGGCGGGACGGTCGCTTCGAGGTCCGCCGCGGCGCCCACGTCGAGAAGGGCTCGGCGATCGGCCTCGAGGGCCATCCGTCGAAGCTGATCGTCGACGGCGTCCGCCACCGCTATCCGTTGAAGCAGATCGACCGCTATTTCGCGGCCCACCGCGACGCGTTCCTCGTGCCCCACGGCGACGTCCAGGCCCAGCTCGACGACCTCACGCTCTCCGGACCGGAGATCGCATGGCTGCAGGGCATCGACGGCGCCACGCGCATCGGGACCCTCGAGCAATCCGCCGAGGCGATCCGGCGCCTCGCGTTCGCGCTGCTCTGCATCGATGCGCTCGCGGTCGAGGGGCAGGCGGGCGACCGCGAAGCTTCCCGGGCGGCGATGGGGCCCGTGCCGAACGGGGCGCGCTCCTCCGAGCGTTCGGCCGGCGAGGAGAAGCTCCGCGTCGAGCTCGCGACCCTCGCCAACGCCATGCAGAACAAGAACTACTACGAGATCCTCGGCGTCGCGCGGAGCGCCAGCGACGACGAGATCCGCGCCGCCTACGCCGTGCTCGCGAAGCGGACCCACCCGGATCGATTCCATGGCGCCAGCAGCTCCGTCCGCCACCTCGCCGCCCAGGTCTTCGCCCGGCTCTCCCAGGCCTACGATTCGGTGGGGTGTGCCGAGGCGCGGGAGGCCTACGCCGCGCAGGTCAGTCATGGCCGCCGCGAGGCCGAGGCCGTCGACGAAGGACGGCGCGCCCTTCAGGCCGAGACCGAGTTCCAGCGGGGCGAGGCGCTGCTCGCCCAGCGCGCCTACGAGAGCGCGCTCATCTGCTTCGGCCGGGCGATGGAGAACTTCCCGAGCGAGGGCGAATACCACTCCTATTACGGCTGGTGCCTCCATCTCTGCCATCCCGACAACCAGATCATGCTGGGCGAGGCGCTCGAGCATTGCCGGGAAGGGGTCAATCTGGCAAAGGACCGCGAGAAGCCCTACCTCTTGCTCGGCCGGCTCTACAAGGCCATGGGCAAGCCCGGTGCCGCGAAGAAGATGTTTTCGCGCGCCGTCGAGATCAAGCCGCAGTGTGTCGAAGCGATGCGCGAGCTGCGGATCATGAACATGCGTCGCGACAAAGACAAGGGCGTGTTGAAGCGGATCTTCCGGCGCTGACTCCATCAGCGTGCGGTCGCCTTCCCTCGGCACGAGCCCGAACGGGAGCCGGGGCTCAGGATGGCGAAGAACGCAGCGAAGCGGGTGACGGGCGAAGAGATCTGGCTCGACGGCAAGTTCGTGAAGTGGGCCGACGCGAACGTCCACATCCTGACCCACACGCTCCACTACGGCCTCGGCGTCTTCGAAGGCATCCGCTGCTACCAGGGCGTCGACGGCCGCTCGGCGATCTTCCGCCTGAAGGAGCACGTCCGGCGCCTCTTCGACTCCGCGAAGATCAACCTCATGCAGATCCCGTACTCGCCTGCCGAGATCGAGGCGGCCTGCTGCGAGGCCTTCGTGCGCAACCATCTCGCGGCGGGCTACGTCCGACCGCTCGCGTTCATCGGCGACGGCGCGATGGGGCTGCATCCGGGCGAGAATCCCGTGCGCGTGGCGGTGATCGCCTGGGAGTGGGGCAAGTATCTCGGCGACGAGGGCATGGCGAAAGGCATCCGCGCCAAGATCTCGACCTTCGCCCGCCACCACGTCAACTCGAAGATGACCAATGGCAAGACCTGCGGCGACTACGTCAACTCGATCCTCGCCAAGCGCGAGGCGCTGCTCGACGGCTTCGACGAGGCGATCATGCTCGATACCCAGGGCCTCGTCTCCGAGTGCACCGGCGAAAACATCTTCGTCGTCCGCGACGGCCGGATCAAGACGCCGCCGCTCCACAGCATCCTCGACGGCATCACCCGGGGCTGCGTCATCGAGATCGCCCGCGACCGCGGCTTCGACGTCGCGGAGGCGACCCTGACCCGCGACGACCTCTACGTCGCCGACGAGATCTTCCTGACGGGGACCGCGGCCGAGCTGACGCCCGTCCGCGAGGTCGACCACCGCCCGATCGGCGAGGGAAAGCGTGGCCCCGTCGCCGAGGAGCTCCAGAAGGCGTTCTTCGACGTCGTCACGGGCGCCGACGCGCGTTATGCGCGCTGGCGGACGTTCATCGCGTAGGGGCATCACCGCCCGGCCGGATCCGCCCGGATCACGAGGTTGCGGATCTCCGTCATGTCCTCCATCGCGAACACGACGCCCTCGCGCCCGAGCCCCGAATCCTTCACGCCGCCGTAGGGCATGTTGTCGACGCGGTAGGAGGGGACGTCGCCGACGACGACGCCTCCGACCTCGAGGGCGTCCCAGGCGCGCTGCACCTTGTAGAAGTCGCGCGTGAAGACGCCCGCCTGGAGCCCGAACTTCGAGTCGTTGACGGCTGCGATCGCCTGCTCGAAGTCGTCGAACTCCGACAGCACGGCGACCGGGCCGAAGGCCTCCTCCGTGCAGACCAGAGCCTCGCTCGGCACGTCTTCGAGCAGCGTCGCCTCGAGCATCGCGCCGCGACGACCGCCGCCGCAGAGCAGCCGCGCGCCCGCTGCGACCGCCTCCTCGACCCAGCTCGCGAGCCGGATCGCCTCGGACTCGGCGATCATCGGACCGATGAAGGTCGACTCCTCCCGCGGATCGCCGGCGACGAGCGCGCGGGTCTTCGCGACGAGCCGATCGCGGACTTCCGCATAGATGCTCGAGTGGACGAGGATGCGCTGGACCGAGATGCAGCTCTGCCCCGACTGGTAGAACGCGCCGAACACGATCCGCTCGACGGCGTCGTCGATCTGCGTGTCGTGGTCGACGATGACCGCCGCGTTCCCGCCGAGCTCGAGCACGACCTTCTTCTTGCCCGCGCGGGCCTTGAGATCCCAGCCGACGTCGGGGGAGCCGGTGAAGGAGAGGAGCTTGAGCCGTTCGTCGGTCGTGAAGAGGTCGGCGCCGTCCCGCGAGCAGGGCAGGATCGAGAACGCGCCCTCGGGCAGGTCGGTCTCGGCGAGGATCTCGCCGATCACGAGGGCGCCGAGGGGGGTCCGCGACGCGGGCTTCAGGACGAACGGACAGCCGACGGCGAGGGCCGGCGCGATCTTGTGGGCGGCGAGATTGAGCGGAAAGTTGAAGGGCGAGATGAACGAGCAGGGACCGATCGGGACCCGCTTCCACATGCCGCGATAGCCGCGGGCCCGGGGCGAGATGTCGAGGGCCTGCAAGGCCCCGTGCATGCGGACCGACTCCTCGGAGGCGATCCGGAAGGTGTCGATCAGGCGGGTCACCTCCCCCCGCGCGTCGCGGATCGGCTTGCCCGCCTCGACGCAGAGCAGGAGCGCCAGCTCGTCGGCGCGCTCGCGAAAGCGGGCGACGCAGTGGTCGAGGATTGCCTGCCGCTCGTAGGCCGCGAGCGCAGCCATCGCAGGCGCGGCGGCGGTCGCGGCGGCGATGCCGTGATCGATCGCCGCGGCGTCGGCGAGGGCGACGCGGGTGACCTCCTCGCCCGAGTACTTGTCCGTGACGACGAGGCTCTTCTCGACGTCGACCGGCCGGTTCGCGAGGTAGTAGGGGTAGCGGGGGCGGATCACGGACATGGCGGAGGTCCTCCTGGCGATGCGGGGATGGTCGCCGTCCAGTCCTCAGACCGACGCGCTCAGTCGCTTGATCTCGCGGTTCAGGACCGCGTCGTTCTCCGAGTAGTCGACGGGGCAATCGATCAGGTGGACACCGGGGGCGGCGAGGCAATGCTCGAGCAGCGGGCCGAGCTCGGCGGTGCGGGCGACGCGGTGGCCGTGGCCGCCGTAGCTCTCGACATAGCGGACGAAGTCGGGGTTGCCGTAGGTCAGGCCGAAGTCGGCGAGGCCCATGTTGGCCTGCTTCCAGCGGATCATGCCGTAGGCGTCGTCGCGCAGGATCAGGATCACGAGCTGCATCCCGAGGCGAACGGCGGTCTCGAGCTCCTGGCTGTTCATCATGAAGCCGCCGTCGCCGCAGATCGCCATGATCTTGCGCTCGGGATGGACGAGGCGCGCGGCCATCGCGGAGGGCAGCCCCGCCCCCATCGTCGCGAGCGCGTTGTCGAGGAGGACGGAGTTCGGCACGTGGGCCTTGTAGTTGCGCGCGAACCAGAGCTTGTAGACGCCGTTGTCGAGGGCGATGATGCCGTCCGAGGGCATCGCGCGGCGGACCTCCGCGACGAGCCGCTGGGGATAGACCGGAAAGCGGTCGTCGTCGGCGCCGACCAGGAGATTCGCCTCGGCGGCGGCGCGGATCGTCTCGATCCGGCCGAAGTCCCAGCCGGGCTGGCGCGTGATCGCCTGCTTCATCTGCCAGATCGCGTTCCCGATGTCGCCGATCACCTCGATCTGCGGGAAGTAGACCGGGTCGACCTCGGCCGTCCGGAAGCTCACGTGGATCACGTCGGCGCCGCCGCGCTTCATGAAGAACGGGGGCTTCTCGATGACGTCGTGGCCGACGTTGACGATGACGTCGGCGGCCTCGATCGCGCGGTGGACGAAATCGCCGGAGGAGAGCGCCGCGTTGCCGACGAAATGGGGGTGGCGCTCGTCGATCACCCCCTTGCCGAGCTGGGTCGTGACGAAGGGCATGTCCGTCTTCTCGACGAGCTCGAGCAGCATCCGCGACGTGACCTTGCGATTCGCGCCGGCGCCGACGATCAGGATCGGCGTGCGCGCCCGCTCGATGCGCTCGACGGCCTGTCGGATCGCCTTCTCCTCGGGAATCGGCCGCCGCGCGTGACTGCGCGGGATCGGCAGGCTCTCGGTCTCCTCCTCGGCGATGTCCTCCGGAAATTCCAGATGCACCGCCCCCGGCTTCTCCTCCTCCGCGAGCCGGAACGCCTCGCGCACCCGTGACGCGAGGTTGTCCGCCGACGCGAGCTGATGGGTGTACTTCGTGAGCGGGCGCATCATGTCGACGACGCCGATGATCTGGAAGCGGCCCTGCTTCGAGGACTTGATCGGCTTCTGGCCCGTGATCATCAGCATGGGCATGCCGCCGAGCTGGGCGTAGGCGGCGGCGGTCACGAGATTCGTCGCCCCGGGTCCGAGGGTCGAGAGGCAGACGCCGGTCCGGCCGGTGAGCCGTCCCCAGGTCGAGGCCATGAAGCCCGCGGCCTGCTCGTGGCGCGTCAGGATCAGCCGGATCTTCTTCGAGCGCGAGAGCGCGTCGAGGAAGGCGAGGTTCTCCTCGCCCGGGATCCCGAAGACGTATTCGACGCCCTCCTCCTCGAGCGCGCGGATGAAGAGGTCGGATCCGTTCATGGGCATCGGGGCTCCTGACGGCCGCGATTCGCCGCGACCCCCGGAGTCTACAGCCGATTCAGCCCGTCGAGTGCCGCGATGCGATAGGCCTCGCACATCGTCGGATAGTTGAAGACCGCGCCCTGGACGTCGTCGAGGGTCCCGCCCATCTGGACGAGCATGAGCCCGACGTGGATCAGCTCGCTCGCGGAGATCCCGATCATGTGGACGCCGAGGATCTCGCGCGTGTCGCGGCGGAAGATGAGCTTGAGCAGCCCGTCGTCGCGCACGATCTGGCCGCGGGGCGTCTCGTTGGTCCGCGCGACGCCGATCTCGTAGGGGATCCCCTCGGTGCGGCATTGATCCTCGGTCCGGCCGACGGAGGAGATCTCCGGGATCGTGTAGATCGCGACCGGCAGGGTCGACGTCGAGGGGCAGGGACGCCCCATCGCGTGGAGCACCGCGAGGCGGCCCTGATGCATGCTGGTCGAGGCGAGGGCCGGAAGTCCGATCACGTCACCGACGGCGTAGACGTTCTCGACCTCGGTCCGGAAGCAGCAGTCGACCTTGATGAGGCCGGACTCGTTCGTCTGGACGCCGACGCGGCCGAGGTCGAGGGCTTCGACGTTCGAGACGCGGCCGGCGGCGACGAGCACGCGCTCGGCGCGGACGGTGCGGCCGCTCTCGAGGTAGACGACGCCCTCCTGGTGGCGCTTCTGGGTCTCGATCCGCACACCGCTGATCTTCTCCGGCATGAGCACGCGGATGCCCATCGAGAACATCGAATGGCGCAGATGATCGAGGATGTCGGAGTCGAGGTCGCGCAGCAGCTTCTCGCGGCGATCGATGATCGTGACGCGGGTGCCGAGCATCGCGAAGACGGTCGCGTACTCGCAGCCGATCACGCCGGAGCCGATCACGGCGAGGCTCTTCGGGATCGAGTCCAGATCGAGGAGCGTGTCGCTGTCGACGATGACGTGGTCGTCGAAGGGCATCTCGTCGGGGCGCCGCGGTCGACTGCCGGTCGCGATGACGACGTGGTCGGCCTCGACGATCTCCTCGCCTTCGCGATTCGCGACGCGGATGCGGTTCGGCGACACGAAGGAGGCCGATCCCGAGAGGACCTGGACGCGATTGCGGTCGAAGAAGGAGCGGATCGTCTGCTGGTGGTTCGCGATCAGCATGTCGCGGGGTCCGCGCAGGTCGGCGATCGAGAGCGGTCTCAGATGGGTCGCATGGACACCGAGCTGCGCCGCGCGCCGGCTGTTCACGAGCTCCATGACGGTGTGGCGGAGGGCCTTCGAGGGGAGCGTGCCGGTCTGGACGCAGGCGCCGCCCAACATGAGGCCGCGCTCGACGACGGCGACCTCGAGGCCGAGCTTCGCGCCCTGCAGCGCGGCCGACCAGCCGGCCGGGCCGGCACCGATGACGACGAGGTCGAAATGCATGCGGATCTCCCGATGTTGGCCGGCCGCAGCGGGGCGCGCAGGCCGCACACGACATCGGAGGTCCCGGGCTCTCTCTTGATGAGCTCCGCTCGAGCGGAGAAGGCCCGTCGAAGCTGCTCGATGGAAGGCCCGGGGCGGCCTAACCCAGGACGAAGGCCGCGACGGCTTCCTCGAAGCCCTGCGGATTGTCGGTCGCGACCGAATGGGCGGCCCGGGGAACGACGGCGAGCCTTCCCTTCTGGAGGACCTCGTCGACCATCCTGTCGGCGACCTCGGGCGAGAGAATGTCGGAGGCCGCGCCCCGCACGACCAGCGTCGGGCACGGGATCTTCGCGAGGGCGTCCCAGCAACGTCGGGTCATCTCGACTTCTGCGGCCCTCATCGCCGCCTCCTGTTCGAGATCGGGCGAGGCGGGACCGCGGAGCTTCGGATCCATCTTCAGCTCGTATTGCCCGTCCGCGCGCGGGCGCAGCCCGTACTTCGCCATCCTTCGCAGGGCTTCGGGGCTCCCGGCCGGATAGTTCCTCGAGAGCATCCGCGCGTACTCCTCGACGTCGCGGAAGACCGGCGAGCGATGCTCGGCGATCTCGCTCCCGATGCGGATGCGTCCGCGCGCGTCGAGCTCGGGGCCGATGTCGACGAGCACGAGGCCGGCGAGGCGCTCCGGATGGCGCTCGGCGAAGATCATCGAGGCGCGCCCGCCCATCGAGAATCCGATCAGGACGAAGCGATCGATTCCGAAGGCCTCGAGGATCTTCTCGAGATCGCTCGCCATGCTGTCGGAGTCGTAGCGCGCCTGCGGATCCCAGTCGGAGTCGCCGTGGCCGCGCTGGTCGACGGCGAGCACGCGGTAGTGGGGCGCGACGCAGGGCACGAAGTCGTCCCAGAGATGGGCGTCGTTGCCGTGGCCGTGGAGGAGGACCATCGGCACCCCCTCGCGACTCCATTCGAGGACGTGGAGGCGATTGCCGTGGGCGCCTTCGACGCGGTGGGAGACGGGTTCCATGGCGGACACGGTATCACGCGAGCGGCCGGTCGCCCGGCCGCCCGCGGACTCCGATCTAGAACCGCATGCGCAGACCGAAGCGGATGCTCCGGCCGGGTAGCAGGATGTCCTCCTTGTTGAAGGCGACGTGGTTGCGACCGCGGACGTCGTTCAGGTTGCGGCCGATCACGTTCGCCTCGAGCTTCAATCCGTCGATCGGCTCGAAGCGATAGGTCAGCGAGGCGTCGAGCCAGGTGAAGCTCGCGGTCTCTTCGTCGAAGGGGCTCGTCCGGTCCTGTCTTTCGTTGCGGACGAAGCCGACTCGCGCGTCGATGGCGTCGCCCGCGAAGTAGACGCCGCCGCCCCATCGGATCGGCACGATGCGCGGGAGATTGCTGTCGTCGCCGTCGGTGAAGCGCGCGCGCACGATGTCGAAGCGGCCGTCGATGCCGATCTCGCCGAAGGGGAGATGGATCAGGTCGACCTGGCCCGAGAGCTCGCCGCCGTAGAAGAGCGCGTCGCGGTCGGAATAGAGAAGCTCGAGGAGCGCGTCCGGGTCGTCCGGATCCGCGACGGGAAGGCCGTCTTCGTCCACGGAGTTCCCAGTCAGGCTGCCGTAGATGAAGCCCTCATAGCGCGTGACGAAGAAGGCGCCCTCGAGGCGGCCGCGGCCGGATTTCGCGGTCGCGCGCAGCTCGCCGGTGTAGGAGGTCTCTTCGTCGAGGTCGGGATCGCCGACCTCGTAGGTCGAGGTCGCTTCATGCGGACCGCCGGCGAGCAGCTCGACCTGCGTCGGGGCGCGTTGGCTGATCGAGCCGTTGAGCCCGATGCCGAGCCAGTCGAGGGGATCGTACAAGAGCGCCGCCGAGCCCGAGAGCGGGACGAAATCGAGATCGCGGCGGATGTCGTCCACGTCGAGCCCTTCGACGTTCGTGTGCTCGACGCGGAAGCCGACCTCGCCGTGGAGATCGTCGGTCAGGGCGCGCTCCTCGAAGAAGTAGCCGGCGGCCATGACGGTGTCGGTCGGGGCGAGAAACTCCGCCGCCTCGCCCTCGGCGCGGAAGTCGCGATTGCGGGCGTGGAAGCCGACGGCGCCGGAGAAGCCGGCGAAGGTCTGGTGGACCAGCTCGACGCGGCCGTCGAACTCCTCGTTGCGATAGGTCTGGCCGACGACGTTGCTCGCGATCTCGTCGTGCTCGTAGTCGGAGTAGACGCCGCGCACGCGGATCGCCTCGATGCCCGGGAGCTCGGGCGTGAGGTCGCCCTCGATGCGGTAGCGATCGATGTTCATGTCGATCTCGACGGGCTCGTCGTCCTCCGGGATGCCATAGCGATCCTCGGCGCGGATGTAGGCGAAGCCGAGGCGGCCGACGTCGCCGATCCAGGCCGCGCCGACCGAGCCCGTATACGACTCGACCTGGGTGCCGGGCTGGGTATGCGGGTTCGAGTCGTTCGGGATCGAGTAGTTGTTGGCGCGGCGCATCGCGCCGTCGGCGTGCCAGGCGACGTCACCGAATGCGCCATCGAGCGTCGCCGACATGTCGCGCTCGTTCGCGAGGAGCCCGATGCCGCCGTAGACGTCGCCGCTGATCGCCTCGCCGGGCTTGCGATCGGGGACACGGTTCGTGATGACGTTGACGACGCCGGCCGAGGCTCCGCCGCCGTACCGCACGGTCGCGGGACCGCGGATGATCTCGGTCCGCTTCGCCGCGAGCGGATTGATCGGGACGCCGTGGTCGGGGCTCTCCTGGGAGACGTCCTGGGTGCGCAGGCCGTCCTCGAGGACCTCGGTGCGGAAGGCGTCCTGACCACGGACGACCGGTCGGCTCGCGCCGCCGGCGAAGCCCGTGGTCGTGAGCCCCGGGACCCGGGAGAGGGTCTCGCCGAGGGTCGAGCCGAGATTGCCGAGCATCTCGCTCTTCTCGATGCGGTCGACGGGGATCGCGAGCTCGTCGCGGCTGTGCTCGAGGGGCGAGCCGGTGACGACGATCGTCTCCGTCTCGTCGTGCTCTTCGTGCTCGTGCTCGTGGGCATGGCCCTCGTCGCCGGTCCCCGCGTCCTCCGTCTGGGGGAGGGGCGAGGCGGTCATGAAGAGGAGCGGAAGGATGAGGGCGGAGTGGACGGTGAAGCGGTGGGTGTAGCGGTGGCGTCGAAGCATGGGTCCTCCCCGGCGGCGCGCCGCGGACTGGGCGGCACGCGCGGGAACGAGAGAAATCCAGTGGTCCCGAGCCGGTTCCCCGCGCGAGGCGGGGACGTGATCCGGGACGCATCCAATGCGATGGGATGGGGCGCCTAGGCGGCGAGCGGAGGAGCGCGGGCGGGATGGCGCCGGGCGAGCAGCAGCTCGACGCGCGCGGCGACGTCGAGCCGATCGATCCGCAGCGCGGTCGGCGTCGCGAGGGGGATCGCGACGGTCGCCGGCGCTGCGAGCTCGCGATCGCTCTTGTCCCGGCACAGCGTGCAGGGATGGCCGTCGGTCGATGCGGTCGAGGAGTGGGAGTCGTGGGCATCGTCGCGGCGGAGCCCGCTCGCTGCGTCCGTCGTCGGGGCATCGCCGTCTGCGAGACCGCCGGCCGATCCCTCCGCGACGGACGGGCCGCTTCGGGCGGCGTCGGCTTCGTGGTGGACGTGGGGCGTCGCGCCGTAGACGACGAGCGCGAGACACAGGGCGCTCCACGCCCTCAGGATTTGCCGGGTCCACGTCATGGGCCGACCTCGATAGCACGCCCGATTCGAGCCGGGCAAGCCGACGACCGGTGGGCCGACGCCTTCCGGCGCCTAATCGCGGCGCGGGAGTGCGAGGCGGGGCTCCTCGGGGTCCGGGCGATAGAGGACGACCGTATGGCCGACGACCCCACACAGGGCGGCGCGGGTTCCGGCGGCGAGGGCCTCCGCGGCGGCCTGCTTGTCCTCGGGCTGGCGCAGGCGGACCTTCACCAGCTCGTGTGAGGCGAGCGCCGAATCGACGGCCTTCACGACGGCGGGGCTGACGCCCCCCTCGCCGACGAAGACCAGGGGCTTCAGCGGATGGGCCTGGCTGCGCAGGTAGCGGCGCTGGGCGCCGGTCAGGATCGGTGCCGGCCGCGCGGGCTGCTCGGACTCGGTCGGGGAATCGTCGCGGGACACGGGCTCTCCGGGGGCGGGGGGCGGACCGGGTTTCAGGTCGACCGGGGTTCGGGATCGGCGGCGCGCGGCCGTTCGGGCCGGACGGACTCGCGAGGGCCGGACCGTAGCCCAGCCCCGCCCGCCGCGGTCGCCGACGGCCGACTCGGCATTTTTCCCGGGCCGGCCCCGGCTCCTGGCTCAGGGCGGTCCAGGCGCCTGCCGATAGGCGGGCACGATGGGGCAGGACAAGCCGATACCGCTCGTGGGTCGCCTCGCGATCCAGCTCAAGATGCTGACCACGCAAGAGGTCTCCCGGGCCATGGCCGAGAGCGAGTCGACGGGCAATCCGCGCCTCGCCCAGGTCATGCTCCAGATGGGGATGCTCGACCGCGATCAGGTCGCGAAGCTGCAGCAGGTCCAGAAGGATCTCGTAGAGAAGCAGCGCGCGCGGACTGCCGGCGACGCGGTCGAGACCGCGGCCAGCCCGACCGCCGCGCCGCAGCCGCTCGCGGTCCCGCAGCGCCGCGCGAACGACGTCCACCGCGCCGCCGAACATGCCGCCAAGTCGGCCGCGCCCATGACCTCACGCGACATCGACGACCTCTACGAAGCGCCGCCGAGCGGCGCCGAGAACCCCCGCCCGCTCCCGAAGACGACGGCGCCCGCCGCTCCGCCGAGCGCCGTCGCTACCCCTTCGTCGACCCCAAGACCCGCCGCCACGCCATCCGTCGCTGCGGCGCCCGCTCGCACAGCGTCCGCGCAATCCGCCGCACCGCCTCCGGCGTCGCCCGCGCCCGCCGCCGCCCCGACTTCGAAGCAAGCCCCCGCTCCGGCCGCCGTCCCGGCCCCGACGCCGGCCGTGAGCCCGATCGTCACCGCCCACGGCAAGCCCTCCCTCGAGCTCAAGGTTCCCGAGCCCTCGACCGCCGACCGCCAGCGCCTCGAGGCGATCCTCGGCGCCGGCGTCGAGGCGAAGGCCAGCGACGTCCATCTCCACGCCGGCGGCGCGCTCAAGCAGCGCCGCATCGGCGAGCTCGTCGTCGTCGAGGAGCAGATCGAGCCCGCCCTCGTCGAGCGGCTCGTCGCCGCATCGCTATCCGCGGAGCAGCGCGCGCTGCTCGCCCACGAGGGCGAGCTCGACTACTGCTTCGATCTCCCCGGCATCGGCCGCTTCCGCGCCAACGCCTATCGCCAGCAGCGCGGCCTCGATGCCGTCTTCCGCTCGATCCCGGACCGTCCGCCGACCCTCGAGGAGCTCGGCCTGCCCGAGGAGCTGAAGAAGTACACCGACTACCACCAGGGCATGGTGCTCATCACCGGCCCCGCCGGCTGCGGCAAGTCCGCGACCCTCGCCGCCCTCGTGAACCACATCAACGAGAACCGCGACGACCACATCCTGACCGTCGAGGACCCGATCGAGATCGTGCATCCCTCGAAGCGCTGCCTCGTGAACCAGCGCCACGCGGGCCACCACACGAAGAGCTTCTCCCGCGCCCTGCGCGCCGCGCTGCGCGAGGATCCCGACATCATCGTGATCGGCGAGCTGCGCGATCTCGAGACGATCAGCCTCGCGATGACGGCGGCGGAGACCGGGCATTTCGTGCTCGCGACGCTGCATACGGCGAACGCGGTGCGGACGGTGAACCGGATGATCGGGGCGTTTCCCTCGAACGAGCAGGATCAGGTCCGGGCGATGCTCTCGGAGTCGCTGCGCGCCGTGATCTCGCAGCGGCTGGTGCCGACCTCGGACGGGCAGGGGCGCGTCCCGGCGCTCGAGATGCTCGTCATCAACCGCGCGATCGGGAACCTGATCCGCGACCAGAAGACGATCCAGATCCGCTCCTCGATGCAGACCGGCAAGGCCCACGGCATGTACCTGCTCGAGCAGTCGCTCAACGACCTCGTCGCGAAGGGGCGCATCACGCGCGAGGTCGCGCTCTCGCTCGCCGAGGAACAGAAGCTCATCACCGCGGGCGCGTGAGCGCGAAGTCAGGGAGTCGAAGCGAAGTGGCCCAGATCGATTCGCTGCTGCGGCATCTGAAGGAGCACGACGGCTCCGATCTCCATCTCGTGGCGGGGCAGCCGCCGCGCTTCCGCGCCAAGGGCTCGATCCGCGAGGTCGAGGGCCAGGGCGTGCTTTCGAACGAGGCCCTGCGCAACATGATGCAGGAGGTCGCGTCGAAGCGCGGCTGGGACGAGTACAACGCGACCGGCGATCTCGACTTCGCCTTCAGCCTCGAGGGCGTAGCCCGCTTCCGCGCGAACTACTTCGTCCAGCTCTCGGGCTCGGCCTGCGTCTTCCGCATGATCCCCGAGAAGATCATCTCCCTCGAGGACCTGAACCTGCCGCAGGCGGTGCGCGATCTCGCCGACCTGAAGGAGGGGCTCGTGCTCGTGACCGGGCCGACGGGCTCCGGCAAGTCGACGACCCTCGCCGCGATCATCGACAAGATCAACAAGACCTACTCGCGCCACATCGTGACGATCGAGGATCCGGTCGAGTTCGTCCACCAGAACCGCAACTCGCTCTTCTCCCACCGCGAGGTCGGCCTCCACACCCAGGGCTTCACCCCCGCCCTGCGCTCGGCGATCCGCCAGGACGCGGACGTCATCCTGGTCGGCGAAATGCGCGAGATGGAGACCATCAGCCTCGCCATCACCGCCGCCGAGATGGGCATGCTCGTCTTCGGCACGCTGCATACCAACAACGCCGCCAAGACCATCGACCGCATCATCGACGCGTTCCCGGCGGAGGAGCAAAACATGGTGCGGCTCTCGCTCTCGGAGTCGCTGGCGGGGATCGTCTCCCAGCTCCTGCTCCCGAAGGCCGACGGCAAGGGGCGCATCGCCGCGAACGAGATCCTGCTCCGGACCTCGGGCCTGCCCAACATCATCCGCGACGGCAACACGCCGATGCTCGCCTCGATCATCCAGTCGGGGAAATCCCAGGGCATGCAGGCGATGGACGACGTGCTCTTCCAGTACGTGAAGGACAAGAAGGTCACGGCCCACGACGCCTACATGAAGGCGAACGAGAAGGCGCGCTTCGCGCCCCTGCTGAAGGCCGAGGGCGGCACGCCGGAGCCCGGGGCCTAGCATTTCGGGACCATGGAGCCGCCAGTTGCCGGCGGCCTGCCGGTCGACGGCGAGCGCTCGCCGGGCCGCGTTTCTGCATCGCCCCCGCTGTGCGAGTATCACGGCGGGGATGAGAGGGAGGACACCCACCGAGGGACTCCCCGATGATGCTCCGCAATGCTGCTGCTGCCCTGACGACCCTCTTCTTCGCCCAATCCGCCCTGGCGCTCGACGGGATCGACCTGTCGGAGCCCGTCGCGGCCCCGGCTGCCGGCGAGTGCCCGCAGCTCGTCCGGATCAAGTATCCGTTCCTGACCTGTGCCGGGGGAGACGGCTCGCGCGAGCTGCTGCAGGCCCGGCCGACGAACCCGAACCCGACCTGGGCGGCCACGCGCCAGATCCCGCAGATGAGCGACTGGACCGAGAGCGACGGCGCCTTCGGTCCGGACCAGAATCAGGACTGATGACCCGACTCGACGCACCGGCCACCGCTCGAAACCGTGCCCCGATCCTCGCGATCCTCGAGCGCTGGCTCGGTGCGTCGGTGCGTCCCGATCCGATTCGCGTCCTCGAGATCGCGAGCGGAACGGGGCAGCACGCCGTCTTCTTCGCCGAGGCCCTGCCGCATCTGCGCTGGCAGCCCTCCGATCCCGATCCGGCTCATCTCGAATCGATCGAGGCGTGGCGCGTCGGGTCGGGGCTCGAGAACCTGGCGGCGCCGATCGCCCTCGACGTCCGTGCGGGCGACTGGGGGATCGACTCCGTCGACGTCCTCTTCAACGCCAACATGATCCACATCGCGCCCTGGACGGCGGCGGAAGGCCTCTTCGCCGGAGCCGGGCGCGTGCTCGCGCCGGAGGGGCTCCTCTTCCTCTACGGCCCCTTCCGCGTCGGCGATCGCCACACCGCGCCGAGCAACGAGGCCTTCGACGCCGACCTGCGCCGCCGCGATCCGGCGTGGGGCGTGCGCGATCTCGAGCGCGTCGCCGCGCTCGCGGCGGCCGCCGGGCTCTCTCTCGTCGAGAGCAACGACATGCCGGCCAACAACAAGCTGCTCGTCTTTCGACTAGCTCCGGGGCAGCATCGCCTGGCGACGTGAAAGCGTGTAGGGGCTGTTGCGGCGCCACATGTAGCAGCTGTCGGGCATGCCCCCGATGCCCGAGACGCTCGGCGTCGCGGGGTCGTTCTCCGGCGAGGTCGACGAAGGTCGGCGCTCTGCGTGATCCATCAGCGCCGCCGTGATCTGGATGAAGCCGGGCGCGAGCTGGAGCAGCGCGTCGCGCAGCGGCTGCTCCGCCGCATCCTTGCCGAGGAGCGCGAAGATCCGCCCCGCCATGCCGGGGAGGACCGGGAACCCGACGAGCGAGGCGACGAGGGCGTCGCGATCCTGCCAGGGGGCGTCGAGCGCGTCGTCGAGGACGCGGACCCGCTCGCGGGCGGCGATGCGCTCGATCTGGAAGCGCTTGCGCTCGACGCCGGCGAAGCATTTGACCTCGCGGGCGGTGACGAGGCGCTCGATGCCGCGATTGCCGGGGAAGGGCGGACGCGTGTGGGTGTCGGTCAGCTGGATCGCGACGTCGAGGGAAGCGTCGGGGAGCAGCTGGCCGTCGACGTAGATCGAGCGGCGGAAGAAGCGTGTGCCCGCCGCCGTCTCGCGGCCTTCGCGCGCGGCCCGCTCCTGCTCGACGCGCATCGCGCGGGGCACCGTCGACGCCATCAGCTGGAACAGCGTGAGCAGATGCGAGCAGCCGAGCGCTCCGCCGAAGCCTGCGCCGAGGCGGCGCGTGAAGCCCTCGTCGAGCTGCTCGCCCGCGAGCGCCACGAGGCGCGGCGCGGGGTCGCGGCAGCATTCGCCGCCGGTCGCGGCGGAGGGCTCGACGGCGACGAAGGGCTGCTCGACGCCGACGCGATCGAGGCGCAGCGTCGTCGGATCGAAGTCGAGCTCGATCTGCATCATGTGGATGATGCCGGCGGGCTGGACGTCGTCGACGGAGGGTACGCAGCCGTTCTTGCGCAGGTCGATGATGTCGCCGCGGGCGCGCCAGAGCGTCGCCGACTCCCGGGAGACGATCACCGAGAGCGAGCGGGTATGGAGCGGCAGCCCGCTCGCCCCGGTTTCCGCGAGCGCTTCGCTCAAGGCTCAGCCGTGCTGATAGGTCGTGTGCTGCGGGCGGCCGCGCAGGATGTGGGTCGAGCCCCAGTTGGTCACCTTCTTGAACGCGTCGGAGGCGACGAAGTCGTTGAAGGCCTGCTCGCTCTTCCAGCGCGACACGATCAGGTAGTTGGGCTCGCCCTTCAGGACCTCGCGATAGAGCGACGAGGCCTCGTGGCCGTCGATGCCCTTCATCGTGTCCATGACGTTCGAGACGGCATCCTCGAAGATCTGCTCCTTGCCGGGGATGACGAAGTAGTTCATGCCGATCGTGACCAAGCGATGCTCCTCTGCTTCAAGCGAATGCGCGCGTCCATGGACGCGCGCCGAGGGCGGAGAATAGCGGCAGGGTCGCCGGGGGCCGCCGGTGGTGGAGACTTGCCCCAAGGGAAAGGAGGCGATCAATCGGGTCGTGCGGTTGACCCGAAGACGGCCCCTCGCTACCTACTGCGCTCCCCGTCCAAGGAGCAAGGCGATGGCCCGCGTGTGTGCACTGACCGGCACGAAGGTTCGATACGGAAACAACGTGTCCCACTCCCATCGAGTGACCCACCGGCGTTTCGAGCCCAACCTGCAGAAGGTCCGCCTCCAGTCCGAGGCCCTCGGCGTCGCCGTCCCGATGAACATCTCGACGCGGGCGCTGCGAACGGTGCAGAAGAAGGGCGGCCTCGACGGCTTCCTCATGACGACGGCGGACGCCAAGCTCCAGCCGGAGGCCCTGCGCCTCAAGAACAAGATCCGCCGCAAGCTGATGGGCCGCTAGGCGGTCGCCGTCGACGGCCGAGTCCGGCCGCAGCGGCCGAGCGCGAGTCCGAGCGCGGATCGAGCGTCCGAAACGAAACGAGGGGCCCCGGGGCCCCTCGTCGCATTTTCGGATCCGGACTCCGGTCGCGCCGTCCGGGAGGTGGCGCGCCGAGGACCTACTTCTTCTTGGCGCCGTAGCGCTTGCGGAAGCGGTCGATCTTCCCGTCCGTGTCGAGCTCGCGCATCTTGCCGGTCCAGAAGGGATGGCTGATCGACGAGATCTCGAGGCGCACGACGGGGACTTCCTCGCCATCGACGTTGCGCGTCTCCTTCGAGGTCAGCGTCGAGCGGCCCGTCCACTCGCTTCCGGTCGCGGAGTCGACGTAGATCACGTTGTGATAGTCGGGATGGATGTCGGGCTTCATCGCGGATTCTCCTACCAGCTCGACTTGCGAACGCCGGGCAGCTGGCCGCGCAGGGCGAGCTCGCGCAGCGCGATGCGCGAGATGCCGAACTTGTTGTAGTAGGCCTTCGAGCGGCCGGTAAGCGCGCAGCGGTTGTTCTTGCGGGTCGGGCAGGAATTGCGCGGCAGCTTGGCGAAGGCCTGCTGAGCCTCGATCTTCTCTTCGATCGACGCGTTCTGGTTGTGGAGCGTCTTGCGGAGCTCGGCGCGTCGCTTCGCGTACTTCTCGATCAACTCCTTGCGGTAGTTGTCTCGGTTGACCTGGGATTTCTTCGCCATCGGAACGCACTACTCCCTGAGCTTGCTTGTCCGCCCGGATGCGGACGTCCGGATTCGGAGGTCCTGGTTCGGAACGGGGACGGATGTAAGGAACCGTCGAAAAAGGCTCGGAGCCGCGAACGGCTCGATCGAGGCGCGGAATCGTACGGGGCAGGCCGGAGAACGGCAAGCCGCCCGCGGGGGAATCTGCGCTTCGCGGTTGGAATCCCGCCGCTCATTTCTCCTCGAGGTCGATCGGGTCGACCTCGATCCGATCCCGCCCGCCGTTCTTCGCCTGGTAGAGGGCGCGGTCGGCGCGCTCGATCCAGGCCGCGGCGGTCTCGCCCGGGCGCAGGCGGGCGATGCCCATCGAGACGGTGATCCGGATGGGCTCGGGGAGCCCCTCCCGACCGATCTCGAGCAGTCGGATCGTCCCCATCGCCCGCTCCGCGACCGTCTTCGCGGTCGCGATGTTCAGGTCCCGCAGCACGACGGCGAACTCCTCGCCCCCGTAGCGGGCGAGGAAATCGTCCTTGCGCTTGAAGCAGCGCGTCAGCGTCGAGGCCGTCTCGCGCAGGACGAGGTCGCCGGTCGGATGGCCGTGATTGTCGTTGACCCACTTGAAGTGGTCGATGTCGACCATGATCAGGCAGCCGCGCTTGCCGAAGAGGGTCGCGAGGTCGACCTCGCGCTCGATCTGCTCGTCGAAGGACGCCCGGTTGTAGAGCCCGGTCACCGCGTCGATCGCCGCCTGGGCCCGGACGCTGTCGAGCTCCTCGCGCAGGGCCTCGAGCCGCGACGCCATCGCCTGGATCTGCTCCTGATGCCGCGTGCCCCGCTCGGCCAGATACTCGGTCAGCAGGGTCACCGTATCCTGCGCCTCGCTCCGGATCCGCGTCGGATCCCCGCTGCGCACCGCCCCTTCGAGCCGCCGGATGCGGTGGTTGATGCGGCGGTCGGCAGCCTGCTCGGCGGAGAGCGTGCGGCGAAGCCCGTTGATGAAGGCCCAGGTCGCCTCGCGGAACTCGCCGATCGAGGTCGTGACGTAGCTCGACTCGGCGGCGCGGTGGTCCCGGAACGCGCGGCGCAGGCCGGGCAGATCACGCCGGGCTCCGGCGCCGTCGTCGGCGGGGGCTTCGCGGCCCGGGGCGGGGAGCCCGATCAGGATGTGGCGGGCCCAGGCCTCGAAGCGCTCGCGGATGTCCGCCGCGCGCTGCTCGCCGACGTCGAAGGCGTGTTCACCGAAGGTCCGGGCCATCTCGGCGATGAAGTCGATCGCCAGATCCGCCGGGATCGGGTGGCCGCTCGCCGGCGCGCCGGCCGCCCGCTCCGGGGTCTGCTCCGCCGCTTCGCCCTCTCCGTCCTCGGACCTGCCGTCTTCTTCCGCCTGCCGAATATCATGTCCGCTCTGTCGGACGGAGGCGTCCCCGACCCGAGTCCTCGCGGCGTCGATCGGGCGATCGCGCGTGCGGAATCGGGATGACTCCGCAGTCCGCCTCGGCGCTTCCCCGTACGGCGACTGGGGGAGGGAGCTGCACTATGCTGGCCCGCGTCCGCTTCGCCCCGCCGTACGGGGCCGAAGAGCCCGAGACAGCCCCGGGACCAATCCGAGATCAACCCGAGACCAACCCGCGAAGAGTCCTCCGAGCAGAGACCGCCGCGAAGAGACCGAGATGAGCGAGTCCGCAAACTCCGGTGGGACCGGCGACGCCGGCCGGCCGGCCCCGCGCGCGGCGGTGCGCGCGATCGATCCGAGCCAGCTCCCGAAGCATTTCGACGCGGAGGCGATCTCCGCGCGCTGGGACGGCTTCTGGCAGGAAGAGGGCGTCTACCACTACGACCCGGCGCGCAGCCGCGCCGAGACCTTCGTCGTCGACACGCCGCCGCCGACCGCCAGCGGCTCGCTCCACATCGGCCACGTCTTCTCGTATACCCAGGCCGACGTCGTCGTGCGCTACAAGCGCATGACGGGGATGAACATCTTCTACCCGATGGGCTGGGACGACAACGGGCTCCCGACCGAGCGCCGCGTCCAGAACTACTATCACATCCGCTGCGACCCCAATACGCCCTACGAGGCGGGCCTGCGCTTCGAGCAGGCGAGCGCCGAGACGCGCAAGAAGCCGGCGCGGCTGGTCTCGCGCCCGAACTTCATCGAGGCCTGCTTCGATCTCATCAAGGAGGACGAGAAGGCGTTCAGCGTCCTCTGGCATCGGCTCGGTCTCTCGGTCGACTGGCGCCAGGAATACCAGACGATCGACGCCCACTGTCGCCGCGTCGCCCAGCTCTCCTTCCGAGATCTCTTCGAGAAGCGACACGTCTACACGTCGGAAGCGCCGATGATGTGGGACGTCGACTTCCAGTCGGCGATCGCCCAGGCCGAGATCGAGGACAAGCCGACGCCCGGCGCGTTCCACCGCATCGAGTTCGCCGTCGAGGGCGACGCCTCCGCGCGCTTCGTGATCGCGACGACGCGGCCCGAGCTGCTGCCGGCCTGCGTCGGTGTCACCGCCCATCCCGACGACCCGCGCTACAAGCCCTTCTTCGGCAAGCGCGCGATCACGCCGCTCTTCAAAGCGCCGGTCCCGATCTTCCCGAGCGAGGTCGCCGATCCCGAGAAGGGGACGGGCATCCTCATGGTCTGTACGTTCGGCGATCAGACCGACGTCCAGTGGTGGCGGACGCAGGGGCTCGCGCTCCGACAGGTGGTCGGCAACGACGGGCGGCTTCGGCCCGTCGACTTCGCGCGCGCGCCCTTCGAGAGCCTCGATCCCGCCCGGGCGAACGCGGCGTATGCCGAGATCGCGGGCAAGACCGTGAAGCAGGCGCAGGCGAAGATCGTCGAGCTGCTGCGCGATCCCGCCGGCTCGGCGACCGGAGGCGGCGCGCCGCTCGTGGCCGAGCCCGAGCCGATCCAGCATTCGGTCAAATACTACGAGAAGGGCGATCGCCCGCTCGAGCTGATCCCGACGCGGCAATGGTTCTGCCGGCTGCTCGACCATAAAGAAGCGCTGATCGCGAAGGGCGAGCAGGTCGAATGGCATCCGGCCCACATGCGGACGCGCTTCCGCGACTGGACCGAGAACCTCTCGATCGACTGGTGTCTCTCGCGTCAACGTTATTTTGGCGTCCCGATCCCGGTCTGGTATCCGCTCGACGCGAGCGGGAGCCCGGACTACGACCATCCGATCGTCGCCGACGCCGCCTCGATGCCGATCGATCCGACGACGGACGTGCCGAAGGGCTTCGTCGAGGCCCAGCGCGGCAAGCCCGGCGGCTTCGTCGGGGATCCCGACGTCTTCGATACCTGGTTCACGAGCTCGCTCACGCCGCAGATCAGCTCCCATTGGGGCGTCGATCCCGAGCGCCACGCCCGCCTCTTCCCCGCCGACGTCCGGCCCCAGGGTCACGACATCATCCGGACCTGGGCCTTCTACACGATCGCGAAGGCGCTGCTCCACGAAGACACCGTGCCGTGGCACCACGCGCTGATCTCGGGCTGGATCCTCGATCCCGACCGCAAGAAGATGTCGAAGAGCAAGGGCAACGTGATGACGCCGCTCCCGCTCATCGAGACCTACACCGCGGACGCGGCGCGCTACTGGGCCGCGTCGGCGCGCCTCGGCGCCGACACGGCCTTCGACGAGAACGTCTGGAAGATCGGCAAGCGCCTCGTCACGAAGCTCTTCAATGCCGCGAAGTTCGTCCTGATGCAGCCGGCGGAGCCCGCGCCGATCCTCCACGAGCTCGACCGCGCCTTCGTGGCCCAGCTGCGGGCGCTCGTCGAATCCTCGACGAAGAACTTCGACGCCTATCAATACGCCCACGCGCTGCAGGAGACCGAGACCTTCTTCTGGACGCGCTTCACCGATACCTACCTCGAGCTGACGAAGGTGCGCGCCCGGGGCGAGGGCACGGGGACGGCGAAGGGGCGCAGCGCGGCGGAGGCGGACATCGCGAGCGGCTCGGCGGTCGCGGCGCTGCGGCTCGGGCTGTCGGTGCTGCTGCGGCTCTTCGCGCCGGTGCTCCCGTTCATCACCGAGGAGATCTGGAGCTGGTCGTTCGCGGCGGAGACCGCGGGCGACGCCGGCGGGCCGGGGGCTGCCGCCCGCCGCAGCATCCATCGCGCCGCCTGGCCCGACGCCGCCGACTTCGCCGGCATCTCGGCGCCGGACCACGCCGAGAGCTTCGACGTCGCCATCGCGGCGCTCGCCGCGATCAACAAGGCCAAGGCCGACGCGGCGGTCTCGATGGGCCGCGACGTCGTCCGTCTCGTCCTGCGGGCCGCCCCGGCGACGCTCGAGGTCTTCGCGGGCGTTCGGGCGGACGTCCTGGCTGCCGCGCGGGTCACCCATTGCGAGGTCGTCCCTGTCGAAGCGATCCCGGCCGGCGAGCTCGCCGTCCAGTCGATCGAGTTTGCGGAGAAGCCGACGGGCGAGCCCGCCCAGTAGCGGGGCGACTGCGCTGATTTATGGAACATCCATAAAATTAGAGATGATCTAATTATGGATCCGGCGGTTCGTGCGCCCGGATCCAGAACAGACGGTTGGCCTGCATCGATTCGCATCGATCCACGCTTTCGATCGGTCACCCTTGTCCGCTGCCGTGTTGAGGTGATATAAGAAAAGTTTGGATTAACAATGAATATGGATTTAATTGAAATGATTGAATCGGGTACGAGCGAAGCGTCGACGGGGCTGCGTGCGACCAAGAAGCGGCGGACCTTCGAGGAGATCCTTGCGAACGGGGTCGCGCTGTTTCGTGCCGAGGGAATCCGCGGGACCCGAACAGAAGCCATCGCCCGGGCGAGTGCGGTCTCGCCGGCGACCTTGTTCAACTATTTCCCCTCCAAATCGGCCTTGGCGGAGGCCTGGGTTCGGGGCGAGGTCGATCGCGCGATCGAGGCGGAATCCGCGCTGCTCGAGGAGCGGGGGCTCCGACCGGCGCTCCGATCGATCTGCCGGGCGTTGGCAGGGCGCGCCGGTGATGCGCCCGCCCTGCGCTTCGAGGCGTGGCGGACGACGGGCCGTGCCCGGGACCGGGCGTTGCCGGACCGCCATCCGTGGATCCAGGGCCTGCTTCGGGAGCAGCAACGCGAACGCATTCGCCAGGATGTGCCGGCCCGGCTCCTGGCCGAGCTCCTGCTCGACGGACTCGAGTCGGGCTTGATCGATGGCCTGCGCGCCGGCGGGAGCGAGTCCGAGCTCGCCCGGGCGATGCAGGCGCGGGTCGACGTGATCCTCGACGGGGCGCGCAAGCGCAACGAGCGGGTCGAGGCGCCGCGGGCGGGGAGCGGTGCCGGCTCGGGCATGGGCGCCGGGTAAGGGATACGACCGGTCGAGTGCCGGCGCCGGCGCGGACGGGACGGCTCGAGCAGAGCCGAGCCGAGCCGAACCTAGCCGAACCAAGCGCCAGGGCTGCTCCGTGCTCGCGTCCTGCGGTGAGACGGATCACCGGCCCGCTCCCCGCCCGATGCCGATGGACGGGGAAGCCATGACGTCGATCCAAGCTCCAAAGCGCCGCGTGTTGAGTGATCTGGCCGCGGCGCGGGCCGTCTCGTTGCCTTCGTCCCGGGTCGCTGCGGTCGCCGACGCCGCGGGCGAGGGCCTCGGGCCCGAGTCCTCGACGCTCTGCGGGCAGCTCGCGAATCTCCCGCTCTTCACAGACCTCGACCCCGCGACGCTCCACGCCCTGATCCAGCAGGCGCGACCCGTCGAGCTCGCAGCGGGCAAGCTCCTGTTTCGTCAGGGCGACGCGTCGAAGAGCCTCTTCGTGGTCGTCGACGGAGCGGTCGTCCCGATCGCCGAGGGCGGCTCGCGAAGAAAGCTCGCGGTCCTCGAGCGCGGCGCACTGGTCGGTGAGATCGGGCTCGTGACCCGACAGCCGCGCAACGCGTCGGTCGCGGCGCTCGTCGACTCGAAGCTCCTCGCGATCGATCGAACCGCATTGGTTCCCGCGATGCGCAGTCAACCGGCTCTCGCCGAGGGCATCCTGCGTCCGGCGCGACAGCGCATGCTCGACCGGCAGCTGCGCACGCACCTGTTCTTCGCGTCGTTCGCGCCCGAAGAGCGCGGCGCGGTCGCCCGACAGTTCCGGCTCGTCGAGGTCAAGGCCGGGACGAAGCTCGTCGAGCAGGGCCGGCCGGCCGATGGCCTCTATGTCGTGCTCGCGGGCTCGTTCGCGCGGATCGAGCGCCGGAAGGGCCGCGAGCTCGGGACCCTCGGCATCGGCGACGTCTTCGGCGGTCAGTCGCTGCTCGAGGCTTCGCCTTCGCCCTTCGACGTCGTCGCGAACGGCAAGGCCTGGGTCCTCGTCCTGGGTGAAAGGCGATTCCGGCGGATCATCGAGGCGAATCCGAGGCTCGTGCGCGTCGTGGAGCGCCTCAGCGCGGCGAGCGCGCAGGCTTCGGCTTCGCCGCGTCCCGCTCTGCCGCGTTCGGCTTCGCCTTCGCGTCCGGCTTCTCGTTCGCATCCGGCGTCGCCTTCGCGTCCGGCTTCGCCAGCTCGCGCGGCTTCGGCAGGTAGGGCTCCGCGATCCCGATCTTGATCGGCCGGCCGCGTTCGAGCTCGGTCGAGGCGAAGAGGCCGTTCAGGACGCCGGTGTAGCCGAGCTCGAGCGCGTTGCGGGTTCGCTCGGAGAGTGCCTGCAGCGTCTCGTTCTCGATCGCCCGCGCGATCCGCAGGCGCGTGACCTCGAGCGAATGTGCCCCCGCTTCGTCGAGGGGACGAAAGCTCATCGCGAAAGCAGTCGCGCGGCCGCGGTACTTCAGGGCGGAGCCGGTCATGCTGGTCAGCGCGAGCCGGTAGACGGCGCCTTCGTGGGCCACGAAGGTCATCTGCATGTAGACGGCGATGTCCTGCGGGCCGACCTGCGTCATGACCTGCTCCGTTCCGCGGCCCTCGAGTCGGACCGCCGGGAGCTTGCCCAGCATGATCTCGCGTCGATACCCGACGCGCGCGCGCAGCGACTCGGCCTCCTTCTCCAAGAACTCGTCGACGACCTTGTTCACGTCTTCGCCCGTCCCCGCGAAGGAAAGCGTCGCCTGCGCGTCGCCCGCCGGCGAGATCGCGGCGACGGCCTGCTGGGTATTCGCCGTCTCCCAGCCCTCCGGAAAGCGGATCGAAAAACGCATCTCGGGATGGACGAAGAGCGGACCCTCGAAGAGTCCGCCGGCCGGGTCCTCGCCTAATACGAGCCCATCGACCACGCTCAGGAAGCCGAAGGGCCGTCCGTCGGCGATTCCCGCCTCCCGCCGCCACTCGAGGCTGCTCGCCCGATCGGAGGCCAGCGCCGAGCGCTCGGGGCTCGTCGGGTGGGTCGCGAGGAAGAAGGGCAGCCGCGACCAGCCGATCTCGTAGCGCTCGAGGGCGTCGAGCTTGCGCAGGAAGGTCGCGATGCCGCCCGGGTCGTAGCCCGCCTTGGCGCAGAGGATCTGGCCCCCGCGATCCGCGTCCCGCTCCTGGTCGCGGCCATAGGCGGCGATCTGGGCCGCCCGCATCCAGCCGATCACGAGGGGATTGATGCGCCTCGAGATCTCGAGGCGCGCCGCGGCGTGGCGCTCGGCGGCGTGGGTGATCTCGTGGCCGAGGACGCCGGCGAGCTCGTCCTCGGAGCCGACGAGGGCGAGCAGTCCGCGCGAGACGTAGATCTTGCCGCCGGGGAGCGCGAAGGCGTTGGGGACGACCTGGTCCACGATGCCGAACTCGTACTCGAAGGGTCGCGGCGGCGCGTAGCGCAGCAGCCGCTTTGCGATGCTCTGGACATAACGATTGAGCTCGGGGTCTTCGACGATCCCCATCTCCGCTCGCACGGCCTCGGTCTGCTCGTCGCCGACCCGGCGATCGTCGTACTCCGTGTCGAGGACGATCCGCGGCGGGGGCTTGTCTTCTTCCTTCTTCTCGTCGTCCGTCTTGTCGCCGTCCTTGCTGGCCTCGTCGCCCTCGCTCTCGGCATCGCCGCCTTTCGACTCGCCCCCGTCGTTCGTCGCCGCCTCGCCGGTCTTCGAGCCCGGCTGGGTCTTCGAGCCCGACTTCGACTCCCCCTGCGCCGGCTCCGACTCGGGCTCCGACTTCGCCTTCGACCCGGCCGTCGACGGCTTCGCGGTCCCCGGCACGGTCATCGGCTCGTCTTCGGGGGTAGGGGCCGCGGGGAGCGCGGCCGAGGCCACGTTCGCGACGGACGTGCGGGAATGGGGCGCCGATGCGGGGCTGCGCTCGATGAGACAGCCCGTGGCGATGAGGCAAGCGAGCAGCAAGACGGAGAGTTGGCCGGTCACGGACTGCGAGCCTTCTTGGGCGGATCGGAGCGCCGAGTCTATCATCGGCCGCGAGCGCACGCGGAGAAGGGTGGATCGATGGGGGAATGGACGCTTCGACGCAAGGCCGGGTTCCCCGGCGTGCCCGGGCCGGTCGTCGTCTGTGTGATGGACGGGGTCGGCATCGGGCGGAACGACGAGAGCGACGCCGTCTGGCTCGCGCGCACCCCGACCCTCGACCGGCTGGCCCGCGAGGTCCCGACCGGCCGACTCCTCGCCCACGGCAAGGCCGTCGGCATGCCCTCCGACGACGACATGGGCAACAGCGAGGTCGGCCACAACGCGATCGGCGCGGGCCGCATCTTCGATCAGGGCGCGAAGCTCGTCTCGAAAGCGATCGCCGACGGCTCGCTCTTCGAGGGCGAGACGGCCAGGACCTGGCAGACCCTCTCGGAGCACGTCCGCTCGCGCGGCTCGACGCTCCATTTCCTGGGCCTGCTCTCGGACGGCAACGTCCACAGCCACATCGAGCATCTCTTCGCGCTGCTGCGCCGCTGCGACCACGAGTCGATCGAGCGCGTGCGGATCCACGTCCTGCTCGACGGCCGCGACGTCTCCGAGACGAGCGCCCTCGACTACGTCGACGCCCTCGAGGAGCTGCTCGAGACGATCTCGGGTCGGCCCCATCGCGACTACCGGATCGCCTCGGGCGGTGGCCGAATGACGACGACGATGGATCGCTACGGCGCCGACTGGGCGATGGTCGAGCGCGGCTGGCAGACCCACGTCCGCGGCGAGGCCCGAGGCTTCCCGTCCTGCCGCCGCGCGATCGAGACCTTCCGTGACGAGAAGCCGGGGATCGGCGACCAGCAGCTCCCGCAATTCGCGGTCGTGGATCGGGACCAGCGGCCGATCGGCGCGATGCGCGACGGGGATGCCGTCGTCCTCTTCAACTTCCGCGGCGATCGCGCCATCGAGATCTCCGAGGCCTTCGAGGCCGACGCCTTCCCGCATTTCGATCGCGGTCCGCGCCCAGCGCTCCTCTTCGCCGGCATGATGGAGTACGACGGCGACCTCAAGCGCCCGGCGCGCTACCTCGTCGCTCCGCCCGCGATCGAGCGGACGCTCGGCGAATACCTCGCCCGCGCCGGTCTACCCCAGCTCGCGATCTCCGAGACCCAGAAATTCGGTCACGTCACCTACTTCTGGAACGGCAACCGCAGCGGCTATTTCGACGAATCCGTCGAGACCTACGTCGAGATCCCCTCCGACACGAAGCCCTTCGAAGAACGCCCCTGGATGAAGGCCGCCGAGATCACCGACCGCCTCGTCGCCGAGCTCGCGACCGGCCGCTTCAAGCACGCCCGCGTCAACTACGCGAACGGCGACATGGTCGGCCACACGGGCCACCACGAGGCCGCGATCCTCGCCGTCGAGGCCGTCGATCTCCAGCTCGCGCGGCTGCTGCCGGTCGTGGCCGCGCTGAAGGGCGCCCTCGTCGTCACCGCAGACCACGGCAATGCCGACTGCATGTACGAGCTCGACAAGGGCGGCAAGCCCGTCGCCGCGGCGCTCGGCGGCTTCAAGCCGAAGACGAGCCATACGCTCAATCCGGTGCCCATGCACGTCTTCGCGCCCGGGGCGCCGATCGAGCTCGATCCGGGGGTCGCCCAGCCGGGGCTCGCGAATCTCGCGGCGACGGTGCTCTACCTGATGGGTTACGAGGCGCCTGCGGACTATCGGCCGAGCCTCGTGAAGGCGCGCGCAGGCGGCTGAGCGCCGGTCGCGGAGTCGCGCACGGGCGGATGCGCCGCGGGGCTCCGGGCGCGCGGGCTCAGAGGTCCTTGTACTCGATCCGTCGGATCGGATCCTTGCCGTCCCAGCGCGCCGCGTCGGCGATCCCGCTCGCGAAGATCTCGCGCAGCATCGGGTAGGACTCGAGGAACTCGATCCAGACCTCGGGCATGGCCTTCGACTGGAGATAGAAGTAGCGGAAGCCGCCCTTGTCCTTCATCGCGCAGATGCGCTCGAAGCCCTGCTTGCGAGCGCGCTCGACGTCGGCCTCGACGTTCTCGGTGAAGTAGGCGACGTGGTGGACGCCGTAGCGGCCGGCCCGGATCCAGTCGCTGTAGGGCGTCGGAACGTCCGGGGCGTTCAGCGACTGCACGAGCTGGATCTGGAGGTTGCCCTGATAGGCGAGGGCTTCGTGGATCCGGAGCGTGAAGTCGCGGCCGTCGAAGGACGTCGGGAGCTCGATGTTGCGGAAGTTGGTCCACGGCCCGAGCCCCGCGTGGCGAAGCCAGTGCTCCATCGCGGCGTCGATGTCGGGGACGAGGTAGGCGACCTGCACGACGGGGCCGAAGCCCTTTCCGATCTCGATCATCTGAAAGACTCCCGGGCGAGCGATCGGGATGGCCCCGCCGCCCTCGATTCGAGAGAATGGCACACCACCGTGCCGCGCGAACCCGCGTCCGCGACCCGAAGGAGCACTCGATTGGCGAATCCCGAGACGAGCGCGAGCGACACCCCGAACGTGCTGCACCAGCACTGTGGCCCCGACGTCGACTGGTCGCGGGTCAACACGGCGGAGTCGATCGTCGGCGTCCAGACGCCGCTCTCCTGGTCGTTCTGGGACGAGGGCGGGGAGCAGGGATTCCGGCTCGCCTACTGTGAGATGGGTCTGCTCCCGCCCGAAGAGCTCGCGATCCCGACGCGGATCGACGACCAGTTCACGGCGCTCTTCTACGGCCGCGGGGCGACGAACGTGTCGGCCTTCCGCCGGGCCCTCGACGCGCTGCCCTTCGCCGCGACCGACGACGCCGAGGCGAGCTTCTTCTCGTCGACGAGCGGCGATCCGCGCGAGGTCGCATCGCGGACGCGCAAGACCAGCGCCTCGTTCCGCCTGCCGATCGCGGCGCTGCGGCTTCCCGGGCGATTGCAGCGGATGCGCGAGCGCAGCCGCCGGGCCTGGGAGGCGTCGCTCGCGGAGCTGCCGAGCGCCGATCTCCTGCGCGCCCACCACCGCTTCGCCCACGCGCTCCCGCGCTTCTCCGACGAGGTCGCCGCGCAGATCGTCGCGTCGACGATCGCGACGATCCTGTTCGGGCGTCTCCAGCGGCTCGCGGCCCGCGTCGGTCAGGCCGAGCGCGCGAACGAGCTCCTCGGCGGCTTCGGCGAGATGGAGGAGGTGCGCACCTCGGCCGATCTCTGGGCGGTGGCCCACGGACGGCTTCCGCTCGAGACGTTCCTGATGCGCCACGGCTTTCGCGGGCCGGCCGACGGCGAGCTCTCGAATCATTCGTGGCGCGAAGATGCGAAGCCGGTCGAGATCCTGCTGGCGCCCTATCGCACGCTCGCGGAGGAGAAGCGCCCCGACCTCGCGGAGGCCGGTCGCGCGGCCGCGCGCGAGCGGGCGGCGGGGGATCTCGTCGGCGCGCTCTCGGGGCGCGAGCGGATCGCGGCGCGGGCGCTCCTCGCCCTGGGGCGGCGCTACATCCCGTTGCGCGTCGTCGCGAAGGCCGCCTTCCAGCAGACCTTCGACGTCGCCCGCGCGGCGGCCCGGCGGATCGGCGTCCTGCATGCGGAGTCCGGCCGGATCGCCGAGCCCGAGGACGTCTTCTATCTGACCCGCCACGAGCTGCTCGAGCCGCCGTACGGGGCCCGCGAGATCGTGGCCTCGCGTCGCGCGTTGCGAACACGTTATGCGGCGCTCGAGCTGCCGATCGAGTTCCGCGGCATGCCGACGCCGTTTGCGATCGCGGATGCGCAGGCCGGTGCGACCGCGGCGCGTGGGGTCGGATCCGGTCCGGTCGAGGGGCTCGGTGCGAGTCCCGGCATCGTCGAGGGCGTCGTGCGGGTCGTCCATGAGCCCGGGGACAGCGAGCTCCTCCCCGGCGAGATCCTCGTCTGCCGAACGACCGATCCGAGCTGGAGCGCCTACTTCATGCTCGCCGCCGGCGTCGTCATCGACATCGGAGGACCGCTCTCCCACGGCGCGATCGTCGCCCGCGAGCTCGGCATCCCGTGCGTCATCAACACGGGCGACGGGACGCGACGGCTCGCGACGGGGGATCGCGTGCGGATCGACGGCGGAACGGGCCGCGTGGAGCGAATCTCGTGAGCGCGGGTGACGAACCGGAGAGTCGGAAGGCATTCCACGAGCTGCTCGCGACCCTCGCCGAGATCGACCGGAAGCATCTCGCCGCCGAGCGCGGGGTTCGCGAGCCGGCGGACGTCGCGACCGGTCTCCGCTTCCTGCTTCATCTATTTGGCGGCGGCCTCGATCTCGCCCTCGAAGCCGATCCGCAGCGGCCCGCATTCCGTCCGACGATGAGCGCGGGCCGCCGCTTCTACGGCGACAACCCCGACGCGATCTACCAGTCGACGACGATCGACCCGACCCGCGCCTGGCGCATCCGATCGCATACGCAGGGCGCCGTCTACACCTCGTACACCGTCGAAGGCGGCGGCTCCCTCGACGAGCGCTATCCGCCCGGTCGCGTCGTCGCGAGCCTGAACGACGCCCGCTTCGGGCTCGCGCCGGACGGCAGCTACGAGCTCGTCGCGAGCTGCGATCCGGCGGATGCGCGCGGACGGCCCTGGCTTCCGCTCGCTCCCGACGCCTGCTCGATCGTCACGCGACATTATTTCGAGGAGAGCGAGCCCGTCGACCGGCGCCTCGCGATCCCGATCGAGATCGAGTCGATCGTACCGATCGGGTCGGGGGATCCGATCGCGTCGAGCGATCCGAAGGTCGCGTTCGGCGCGCACGACCAGCTCGACGCGCCCTGGGCCCGGGACGATGCAGCCGTCGCCCGCGGCATCCGCCGGGTCGGGCACTTCGTGCGCGGACTCTCCCTCGACTACGGGAAGAACGGCCCCGCGATCGACTTCGCGTCGCGCGAGCCCAATCGCTTCGGGCCTCCGTCCGGCTGGTCCGGCGAGGCCGGTCAGGGGCCCGTCGATCAGTCGAACCTCTGGGCTCCGTTCGCGCTCGCCGAGGACGAGGCCCTCGTCCTCGAGGGCCGCTTCCCGCGCTGTCGCTTCGCGAACCTCGTCGTCTGGAATCGCCATCTCCAGAGCCTCGGTCGGCCGGGGACGCGGGCCTCGCTGAGTCGTCGCCAGACCCGGCTCGAGGCGGACGGGCGCTTCCGGATCGTCGTCGCCGCGAGGGATCCCGGTGTCCCGAACTGGCTCGATACGGCCGGCGAGCGGGAGGGCGTCGTGTTCGTGCGATACCTGCTGCCGGAGGAGCGGCCGGAGGGGATCGAGGCGCGGGTGGTGAAGGTCGCGGGAGCTACGTCGACGAGCGGGTGATTGCGCGGACTGCAAGCGTGGCCTGCAGGATCATTCGGCCCGATATCCCCTGTGTACCGAACGGGCTCGTGCGCGGCCCGTTCGTCAATCGGCGGGATGACGGCGCCGCGTCGAGAGGGGCCGGCCGCCGTGCGGGTCGTCTCGCGGGTGGATCACGCCGTCGAGGACCGTCACCACCTCGATCTCGAACGGGTCGACGCCGTCGAGGCATCCGACGTTGAAGCTGAGAGATCGGGGTGGGAGCGTCGTTGATGGTGCGTGTAGATGCCGCAGCGCGGACAGAAATGATGCTTCGCCGTATACGTGTTGAACTGGTAGACCGCGATTCGTTCGGCGCCTTCCAGGATCCGGAGCTGATCGATCCGCGCGGTGGCGACGATGGCGCCTCGGCGGCGACACATCGAGCAGTTGCAGTGGCGAGGCTCGACGAGCCCTTGCGGGAGTTCGACTTCGAATCGGATCTGCCCGCAATGGCAGGAGGCCGGATGGGTCGGTCGAAGGACGAGCGTCATCCCGCCCTCCCCGCCGCGAGCTCCTTCGCCCGATCGCTGCCCGCCAGCCGGATCAGGTCCTCGTGGAGCTCGAACCAGACGCCGTGGAGCGAGTCGACCCGGGGCGAGGCGATGAAGCGGGCGTCGCCGGCGAGAGCGGCGGCGAGGGCGCGGCCGAGCCGCTCTGCATAACAGCGTAGGCGCGGCAGCCGGGTCGCGGGGTCGGCGAGCCAACGCTCTGCGTCGGCGACGAGCTCGCGGAGCCGCTCGAGGACGCTCGCGTCCCAGCGCGCATCCGTGTGGTCGTTGGGGACGCGCTCGGCGCCGTCGAGGCGCAGCTGCCAGTCGGTGACCGCCTCCTTCATGCGTGCGTCGAGAGCCTGGAACGAGACGAGTACGGCCTCGGCGGCGGCGGCGCCGAGACGCTCGCGATCGCTCGCGAGCAGCGCCTGCGCGCGGCTGCGCGCGAGCTCGCCGAGTCGCAGTCCGATGGGCTTCGCGGGGACGAGGTCGCCCGCGGCGAGCTGTTGCTCGATCCGAGCCGCGAGCTGATCCGGATCGACGCCGAGGCCGACGGCCGCGACGAGCGCGTCGCGGGTGGCGCTGCCCTTGATCGCGAGGACGCGGAGGATCGCCTCGTCGATCGCATCCGCACTCGTCACGGCGACCGAGCCCGGGCTTGCATCGGCTGACTGCGACGGCGCGGCGCTGGATCCCGGTCCCGCCTCCGCAGCGTCTTCGCGCGCTTTCTCGCGCTCGCCGAGGCCCGCTCGCGCGCCATCGTCGTCCCCGCCGAGCGCAATTCCGAGCTCGCGCGCCCATTCGAGGAGCCGCGCCGCCTCGGGCACCGTCTCCCGCTCGACCTCGAGCGCCCCCGCGAAGACCGCGCCCGCGCTGCCGTCGATCGTGACCGCGCTTCCGACGGCGAGGCGGTGGCCCGCGATCGTGATGCCTTCGTCGTCGATCGCGAGGGCCTCGAGACCGACGACGGCGGGGATGCCCCAGCCGCGGGCGACGACGGCGGCGTGGCTCGCGAGGCCACCCCGCGCCGTCAACAGGCCCGCCGCGACGCCCATGCCCTCGACGTCCTCGGGCGAGGTCTCGGGCCGGACGAGCACGACGGCGTGGCCTTCGCCGGCCCGGGCGACGGCCCCCGCGACGGTCGTTGCGATCTCGCCGCTCGCGATGCCCGGGCTCGCGCCGAGCCCGCGCGCGATGGGCGCGGGTGCCGAGGCCGCGCCCATCGGCGCGCGCAATCGGGTCTCGACCGGCGGCGGCGCGAGCAGCTTCGCGACCCGTGCGACGGCCTCTGCCCGCTCGAGCGGGAACGCGGGGTCGAGGGCGAGCTCGCTCGCGATGCGCAGCGCCGCGCGCGGGCTGCGCTTGCCGACGCGGACCTGGAGCAGCCAGAGTCGCCCGCTCTCGATCGTGAACTCGATCTCGCACAGGTCGCGATAGGCGCGTTCGAGCCGGCGTCCGAGCTCGTCGAGGGCGCGGGCGACCTCGGGCAGTCGGCTCGCGAGGGCGTCGTAGGGGAGCGTCGCGTGGCGACCCGAGACGACGTCCTCGCCCTGGGCCTCGAAGAGGACGTCGCCGAAGGGGCGCGCTTCGCCGGTCGAGGGATCGCGGGTGAAGAAGACGCCGGTCGCGGAGCGTGCGTCGTGGTTGCCGAAGACCATCGTCTGGACGTTCACGGCGGTCAGTGCGTCGCCCGGAAGTCCCTCGCGGCGGCGATAGGCGAGGGCGCGGGGCGAGCGCGCCGAGCGGAAGACGGCTTCGACCGCGCTGCGCAGCTGGCCCCAGACCTCGGCCGGCGGCGGGCTTCCGACGAGCTCGCGGAACGAGGCGTCGAGACGTGCGCGGCAGGCCTGGGCGAGCCCCGGGCTCTCCCGGGCGAAGGCGGCGGTCGTCTGCTCGTCGAGACCGACATTGAGGAGCGTGTCGAGCATGCCCGGCATCGAGACGGGGGCGCCGGAGCGGACGCTGACGAGCAGCGGAGTGGGTCCAGCGCCCGCACCGGTTGAGGTGCCTTCGAACGCTCGCTCGCTCACGCCCGTGCGCGCGCCGAATCGGCGCCCGGTCGCCTGCTCGAGCCAGGCCATGCCTTCCCGCAGCCTCGCCTCGAGCTCGTCGCTCCAGCCCCGCTCGAGGTAGAGCGCGCAGGCGCGGGTCGTCAGGATGAAGCCGGGCGGGACCGGCAGGGCGAGCTCGCCCGCCATCCGCATGAGCCCGTCGCCCTTGCCCCCGAGCAGGCGGACGCGTTCCTCGCGCGGGAGATCGAGCAGGGGTTGATCGAAGCGGGCGAGCAGCAATCGGGACCTCGACGTCGGCCCGACGACGTTACACTGCTGGCCATGGCCGTCGATCCCATCCACGAGCTTCCGCATGCCTCGACCGACCCCGCCTACTGCGAGACCTGGGCGTATCTGCTGACCGACCTCGAGCGCAAGACGACGCTCCTCGTCCACGCCTCCTGGCTCCCGGGTCGCGGCGTCGGCAACCATCTCGTCACGCTCCAGCGAGAAGGCCAGGCGCCCCAGTCGCTGCGCGTCGAGTCGCGCGAGCCGTGGAAGTCCGAGCTCTTCGAGCTCGAGGTCGATCCCTGGAAGAACGCCCACGTCCGCTGCCCGCGCCTCGAGCTCGATCTCGAGTTCCCGGCCTTCACAAAGCCCGTCGACTTCGGCTCGCTCTTCAGCCTGGGCCACGGGATGCAGCAGAGCCACGTCCAGGCGGGGGTGCGCGCTTCGGGTCGGATCGGCGGCGAGCGGCTCCGCGCGGTGCCCGGCTTTCGCGATCGCTCCTGGGGACCGCGGGATCTGCGGCAGATGGGCCGCCTCGTGGCGCTCCTGATGACCGGCGTCGAGCGGGATCTCTTCATCACGGTCAACTCGATGACGCATCGCGACCGCCCCTTCTCGGCGAGCCCCGACACGAGCCTCGGCTGCGTCGTCGTCGACGGCGAGGTCACGGTCTTCGATACGGCCCCCCGCGTCCTGCGCAACGCCGACGCGACGCCCGCCGTCTTCGAGTTCCCGGGCGGCGTCGTCGTCGATCTGGATCTCGCAGACGCGTTCCAGGAGGGCCGCTTCCTCGCCGACCGGACCTCGGCGCCCGACGGCTTCCCGACGGCGGATCCGGTCCTGATGATCCGGATGTACGCCCTCGCCGCCCAGGCCCGGGGCCTCGGCCGCCTGGCCGGCTCCTATCAAGAGGGCTTCTTGTTCACCAACTGATCGCCCACCGCCGTCCCGCGCGGGCGAACGAGCCCGCCGCTCGAGAACGTCCCGCGCCCGACGCAAAACAACGACTTCCTACCGCGAATCGAGCTCCGAGCCATGCCGACCCCCGATCCGGAAGCCCCGAACGTCCTGCATAACAGGAGCAGCCGGGCGAACTGGTCGCGCGCCAACGAGAAGGGCGTCTTCCCCGGCGTCTCGAGCCCGCTCAACTGGTCGATCTGGGGCGAGCTCGGCGAGCGCGCGGTCCGCCGCGGCGCCTTCGACCTCGGCCTGCTCGACGAGCACGAGCTCGCGCTGCCCGAGTCGGCCGACGACTGGGGCTGGTCGATCTTCTATGGAAGACCGTCGGCCAACGTCGACACGTGGCGTGCCCTCTACGAGCGCGGGCTCGGGGGCGAAGGGCAGGGGGCGGCGACGCAGCAGCAGGTCTTCGGCGGGGCGCCGTCGACTTCGACGTCCGCATCGTCCTCTGCGTCGACCTCGGCGTCGGCCTTGGGCTTCGCGTCGCTCGGCGCTGCCGCGACGGCCGCCGTGACCGCTGCCGGCACGTGTCGCGCGTCGGGTTCCTCCGATCGGCGCGCGATCCTGGCGGCGAAGCGGCCGATCGCCCTCGCGACGTCGCCGACGCGCCTCGCGGCGACGCGGCGGGAGGCGATCGGGTGGTGGGGCGAGGCGACGCGGGAGATCGCGAGCGGCTCCGTCGAGGCCGCGGAGCGGCGCTTCCGCGAGGCCCTCGTGCTCTTCGAGCGGGCGGATCGCGACCACATCGTCGTCTCGCTGCTCTCGACCGAGGCCGTGACGACGCTCTCGGCGGTGGCCGCTGCCGCCGGGCGACCCGAGGCCGCGAACGCGTTGATGGTCGGCTACCCGGGCATGGAGGAGTTCGAGACGGCGGTCGCGGTCTGGGATCTTTCGCGACGTCGCATCACGCTCGCGGAGTTCCTCGCCGAGCACGGCTTCCACGGCTCGATGGAGGGCGAGATCGCGAGCCGGTCGTGGCGCGAGGATCCGGGGCCGGTGCGCATGTTGGCCGAGCGTTATGCGAAGCTTCCCGAGAGCGACGATCCCCGGGCGCGCGAGGAACGCGCCGTCGCGGCGCGGGAGCGCCTCGAAGGCGAGCTGCGCGCCGCCGTCCCGCCGGCCGATCGACCGGCCCTCGATCGCGCCTTCGCCCTCGCCGCTTCGTGTCTGCCGATGCGCGAGGCCGGGCGCGCCACGTTGACGATCGCCCTCGATGCGATGCGGGCGGCGGCGCGCTCCCTCGGCGAGGCGCTCGCGCGCCGCGGTCGGCTCACCGCGGCGGAGGACGTCTTCCTGCTGACGCGCTTCGATCTGCTGGGCGATGCGGCCGCCGGGGTCGGCGCGGGCGCGGGCGCGGGCGCGGGTGCCGGTGCCGACGCTGACGCTGCGGGCGGCGCGGGTTCGCTGCGGGCGCGGGTCGACGAACGCCGTGTGCTCGTTCGCGCCTACGAGGCCTTCGATCTTCCGGAGACCTGGCAGGGCATGCCGGCGAAGCAGCCGCGGACGACGCGGGAGGAGGCCGTGCGCGCGAGCGCGGCGCTCGCGATCGGAGAGCAAATGAAGGGGCTCGGCGCGTCGGCGGGGATCCACGAGGGGATCGCGCGCGTCGTCCTCGATCCCGCCGATCCCGCGCTCGAGTTCGAGGCCGGCGACGTGCTCGTCGCGCCCGCGACCGATCCGAGCTGGGCCCCGCTCTTCCTCGTCGCCGGCGCCGTCGTGATCGACACCGGCTCGAACATCAGCCACGCGGCGGTCGTCGCCCGCGAGATGGGCATCCCCGCCGTCGTCGCGGCCCGGGATGCGAGTCTGCGGCTGAAGTCCGGCCAGCGCTTGCGCGTCGACGGCCGGACGGGAATCGTCGAGGTCGTCTGAGGAGAACGGAACGATGATGAAGATCGTGATCGCGTCGAAGAATTACTCGTCCTGGTCGTTGCGCGGCTGGCTCGCCCTCGAGCAGACCGGGGCGCCCTACGAGGAGATCCTGATCTCGACGGCGGACGCCGATTGGCACGAGCAGACGAAGCGGGTGTCGCCGAGCGGGAAGGTGCCCCTGTTGATCGACGGGGAGCTCCAGGTCCACGACTCGCTCGCGATCGTCGAGTATCTGAACGAGCGCTTCCCGGCGGCCGGGCTCTGGCCGGGCGATCCGACTGCGAGAGCCCTGGCCCGGAGCGTGGTCGCGGAGATGCATTCGGGCTTCCTGTCGCTGCGCATGAACATGCCGATGGACATCCAGGCGAACGAGCCCGGCAAGGGCCACACGGAGGACGTGCTCGCGGATGTGGCGCGGATCCAGGAGATCTGGCGCGTGTGTCGGGAGCGCCACGGTCGCTCGGGTCCCTTCCTGTTCGGAACTTTCACCGCGGCAGATTGCTTCTACGCTCCGGTCGTCTTCCGATTCCGGAGCTATGGGGTCGCGCTCGACGCGAACGCCAAGGCCTACTGCGACGCCATGATCGAGGAAGGGAAGGTCTCGAAGTGGGTGCAGTCGGCCAGACGGGAGAAGAGGATCTACCAGGAATAGGAGACGCTCCGTGCGTTTTCGGGCCACTCTCCGCGGGAGGATCCGCTGGGGTCCGAAGGATCTCCACGTGCTCGAGCGCGCGCGGCGGGGCGTGCTCGGTGGGCTTCTCGGTCTGTGCTTGGGCCTCGGTTCCGGCTGCGATTCCGAGGATCGCGTCGTCGGATCGACGGCTCGATACCGAAGACCGGCGGATCATCGGATCATCGTCGAGACCGTCGTCGAAGCCCCTTTCGACCCGACCTGGAATGGACTGGTCCAACGCCTCTCCGAGAGCCCCTTCCGCATCTCCGCGTCCGACAAGGCTTCGCATTTCCTGGTCGTCGAGGAGGCCCGTTCGGGCGGTGAGCCCCGTTCGTCGGATCGGCCGAGCCGCTATGTCGACTGCGGTCGCATCGAGGGATCGTTCACGGAAGGCGGGCGCACCAGGGGATTCGAGTACGAAGTCGCCGACGCGAGCCGTCATGTCGAGGCGGGCGTCGGGAACGGGGCTCGTGAGCTCCGTGATCTGTCGCGCGCGGTGACGCTTGCCGCAAGGGCCACGCTCCATATGCGGCCCGACGGAGCCGGCCGGACGCGTCTCACCATCCACTCGCGCTACACGCTTTCGGTCGAGACGACGGGTACGACCCGACGGGCTCCGTTCGACGCGGGCGACCCGGAAGCGGAGCGACGACCGCTCGAGCTCTCGCGCGAGGAGGCTCGATTCACGACGTGGACGAGCGCGTTTCTCGCCGCACCCGCCGAGCCCGGAGAGGGCTCGCTGCGGGCGACGGCGTCGAAGGATTCAGGTTCGCCGGACGGGGACGCGGCCCCATCGTGCCGGGCGACCGGACGATTCGAAGGGGACCTGATCGCGCTCGCGACGCCGAGCTCCTGAAGGGCCGCGCCGCCCGAATGATGCGAGGAGCGCGGCGCCCGCGATCGAGGCCGCCAGGAACCCCGGCTCGGGCACCGAGACGAGGGTCCGGGCCGAGCCCGAGCGCCCGCGGCTGTCGGAGACGGACACCGTGATGTCGTGCAGACCGAGGGAGAGCGGGCCGGCGCTGATGTGGCTTCCGCTTCCGAGAACACCATCGAGGTTGGAGGTCCAGACGACGTTCGGGCCCAGATCGCCGTCCTCGGGATCGATTGCGGTCGCGACGAGCTCGAGCGTTTCGGACGGGGTGATCGCCATGAAGCCAGAAGGAATCGTCAGCGTCACGTTCGGAGGAAGATTGGCGGCCACCGCCAGATCGACCTGCATCAAGTGCGACGCGCCGTGGCGATCCGTCACGGATGCCGAAATGCGGTGAAAGCCGATCTGGGGATCGTCGAGGACGAGGGAGGCTCCCGTTCCGAGCGCGCCCTGGACGCTCGAAATCCAGTGGATGCCCGATGAGAGATCGCCGTCCTCGGGGTCCGTCGCGGTTGCGGAGAGCGGGACCGAACTCCCTTCTGGGACCGTCGTGCTGGCTGCGGGCGACGTGATCGTCACGACGGGCGGAGCATTCGCGTGGATCGTCAGCGTGGCCTGCGCGCTGTTCTCCAGACCCAGACTGTCGGTGACGGAGGCGGTCAGGGTGTGGATGCCGATCGACAGGTCGGATCGGATCAGGCTCGCTCCGACCCCCAGCTCATCGCCCAGGCTCGAGCTCCATCGGATGCTCGAGGCGAGGTCGCCGTCCTCGGAGTCAGTGGCCGTCGCGGAGAGGAGGACGCTATCGCCCCGGGTCTGCGACGAGCCGCTCGTCGGGTTCGAGATCGTCACGGTCGGAGCCGTGTTCGGCTCGATGGTGAGTGTGATCTGCGCGTTTCCGGCTCGGCCCTGACTGTCGGTGACGTCCGCGGTCACGATGTGCGTCCCGGTCGAGAGGGCGCCGAGCCCGAGGGCGCCGCCGGTCCCCAGGATGCCATCGATGCTCGAGGTCCAGACGAGAGAGCTCGTGAGCTCACCGTCCTCTGAATCCGAGGCCGTCGCGAGCAAGTTCACGACCACGCCCGCAGTCGAGGTCGTGCCGTCTGCGGGCGATGAGATCGTGACGGTCGGTGCCGCGTTGACCGCGATCGTCAGCACGATCTGGGCGCTGCCGGCGAGGCCTCGGCTGTCGGTGATCGCGGCCGTCACAGTGTGCGTACCGACCGAGAGCGAATCGAGCGCGAAGGTCGGGCCGGTTCCGATCGCTCCATCCTGGCTCGACGTCCAGGCGAGAGAGGCGGCGAGATCGCCGTCCTCCGGATCGGAGGCGGTCGCGTTGAAGGAGACGAGCGCTCCGGGCTCTGCTCTCGATCCGTCGACCGGCGAGGTGATCACCACGCTCGGAGCGGCGTTGGCTCTGATCGTGACCAGGATCAAGGAGGATCCGATTTGATTGAAGCTGTCGGTGACGCTCGCGGTCAGGGTATGGGAGCCGATCGACAGGCTGTTCGTGTGGATCGTCGCGCCCGTGCCGAGCGGACCGTCGAGACTCGAGGACCAGCCGAGGCTCGCAGCGAGGTTCCCATCCTCGGAATCGAGGGCTGTCGCGACGAGGTCGACCGGGACTCCCTCGGTCAGCATGACGCCCGTCGCGGGCGAGAGGATCTCGACCGAAGGCGATGCGTTGGGCAGGATGTTCACGATGCGCAGGCTCGATTCGAAGCCACCCTGGCTGTCCGAGACCGATGCGAAGATCAAATGTCTGCCGAGGCTGAGCGAGGCGATCTGCAGACTGCCTCCGATCCCCAGCGGACCATCCCGATCCGACGACCAGGCGATCGACGCCGATAGTTCGCCCTCTTCGGGATCGAGCGCGGTGGCGCTGAAGTCGATCGGCACGCCCTGGCTCGACGTCGTCACCTGGGCTGGAGCCGTGATCGTCAGGATGGGGACTTCGTTCTGCACGACCGTCAGGACCGCTTGAGCCGAGGCCGACTCGTTCCGGCTATCGCTCACGGACGCCGTCAGGGTGTGGCTTCCGAGCGAGAGCGTGCTGATCGAAAGCGCCCCACCCATGCCGAGCGGGCCGTCGAGGCTCGAGGTCCAGGCGATCGAGGCGGCGAGGTCTCCGTCCTCGGTGTCGCTGGCGGTGGCGACGAGCTGGGTCGAGGCGCCGTGGGTGGCGCTCGAGCCGTCGGCCGGCGCCGTGATCGTGACGGTCGGAGGTGCGTTGACGGCGATCGTCAACGAGATCTGGTCGCTGCCCGCGAGTCCGAAGCTGTCGGTGACCGCGACGGTCAGGCTGTGGACGCCGGGCGAGAGCGTGTCGATCGAGAGCGTCCCACCCGAGCCGAGGGCGCCGTCGAGGCTCGAGGTCCAGGTGAGGGAGCCGGTCAAGTCGCCGTCTTCCGGGTCGTGGGCATTGGCGGCGAGCGAAATCGGGGTCCCGACCGTTCGGGTCGAGCCGTCGACGGGCGACGTGATTGCGACGCTCGGCGCGGCGTTGACGGCGATCGTCAGCTCAACGGAGTCGCTGTCCGGCTGACCGGCCGTGTCGAGGACCAGCGCGGTCAACGTATGAACCCCGGCGGCGAGCGTCGTGAGGTTCAGGTTGGCTCCCGTACCGAGTGGTCCCGAGAGGCTCGAGCTCCAGACGATCGTCGAGCTCAGGTCCCCGTCCTCCGGGTCCGACGCTGTCGCCGTCAGCGAGACCGGTCGGGTTTCGGTCGTGGTCGAGCCGTTGGCGGGGCTCGTGATCGTGACCGTCGGGCCGAGGTTGACGAGGATCGTGAAGGAGATGGAGTCCTGGCCCGTCGCGTTTTCGTAGTCCGTGACGGCAGCCGTCAGGACATGCGTCCCAACCGACAATCCGTTCACCTGCAGGCTCCCTCCTGCGCCCAACACGCCGTCGCGATCCGACGACCAGACGATCGCCCCCGTGAGGTCGCCTTCCTCGGCGTCCGTCGCCTCCGCCGTCAAGTCGATCGGAATGCCGGCGGGCGCCGAGGCTCCATCGGCTGGACCCGTCACGACGACGACGGGCTGCGCGTTCGGTGCGGTCGTCTCGGCATCGTCGATCTGCTCGAGGTAGGCGGCGAGGAGCGCCCGCTCCGCCGGTAGCAGCGTGGGGATCCCCGTATGCGCCGCGATCGCCTCTTCGAGCGTGGCGGCCGAGCCGTCATGGAGGTACGGCGCCGTGCGCCAGAGACCGCGGAGCGTCGGCGTGTCGAGTGCGGTCTGGGGACCGCTCGAGAGCTCGAGCGTTCCAACGTCATGCGCCACGCCCGAGGCGCTGTCGGTGAACTGGGCGCCGCGGTGGCAGCGGCCGCAACGCGCGAGCTCGAAGAGTGCGCGGCCGACGAGCGCTTCGGGGGTGAGTGTTCCATCGCCGGCCCGCGCCGGGCTCGCTCCCGATCTCGTGAGCGACTCGACATAGGCCGCGAGTGCGTCGAGCTCGACGCTCCGACCCGCCTTGGGGGGGCCGAGCAGGTCCTGGGTCGCCAGGAAATCTGCTTCCGACAGCAACCCCGTACCGCCGAGTGCGCGGATCTGGGCCTCGAAGTCCTGGACCTCGTCGAAGTTGCCGGCCCAATGAAGGCGACCCTGTCCCTGACCATGACCCTCGAGCTCGATCGAATTGCGCAGGCCCTGACCGAGATGGGTGAAGTCCCATGTCCGACCATCCTGGCGCCCGTCGGCGTGGCAAGCCGCGCAGAACACATAGCTCTGCAGCGATAGGCGCGGATCGGCGGCGTCGTAGAAGAGCTGTTTGCCGAGGAGCACGTTCGGAGCGAGGGCCTCCGACGTCCCCTTCGAGACGGTCGCTTTCAGGGGCAGGGCGGTCTCGTCGGAGTCCATCAGGCGGGTGAGATCGAAGACCGACACGCTGCGATCCATGAAGTTGTCGACGTAGAGCGTCCTGCCGTCGGGAGAGCGGGCCAGCCCATGAGGGGCTCTGCCCGTATCGATCCGCGCCAGCTCCACGTTCTGGAAGTGATCGACGATCGAAAGCTGCCGATTTCCCTCGAGCGTCGTGAAGGCATAGGCGCCGAGGGGGCTGAAGAGGGTGGCGCTCGCAACGCTCGCGTTGTCGTAGTCGATGCGGGCGTCGAAGTCCTCGAGGCCGCTCTGAAGGTCCACACGGGACGAGATCGCTCTCACGGTGGAGTCGTGCGTCAGGGGGAGGCCGTCCCGGAAGCCGCCTCGCAGGACGTTGTCCTGCTTCGAGGGGACGACGAGATGGGTTCCGTCGGGTGAGATGACGGGAGCCCCCAGATAGTTGGGGACGCCGCGTGCATTCTGCTCGGTGTCGGGGGACGAATTCACGCGCAGGATCGTGGTCTGTCCAAGCGCCAGGGTCGACGCATCCAGACTCAGCACCTCGCCGCCGACGAGATCTCCACCGGACTGTGATTGAGGAACCCCGAGCGCCTCGTTCGGGAGCGGCGGCGTGACGAATCGGCTGGCTCGCAGGGTGCCCCCATCCGAGGTCACCGCGAGATGGCGCACGTTGCGCCCGACCTGCTGGGATGCGAGCAGCGCGCCCGTCTCGCCGTCGAGGCGCAGGATCTCGCCGGCATCCTCGAGGGCGATGAATGCCGTCGTGCCCGCCGGATCGAAAACGATCCCGTACGGGCTGGCCCCGGCCTTCAGGACGATCGTCTGGGTCACAGCGAGCGTCAGCGGATCGAGGATTTCGAGGACCGAGGCTTCTCTGCAGGCCACCCAGATCCTGCCATCGGCCGCGACGGCGAGCGTGCGGGGGCCGGCCGAGGTCTCGATCGTCGCGATGCGTGTCGAGGTGTGCGCGTCGATCACGCTGACCGAATCGTTGTCCGGATCGACGACCCAGACCCGGTCGTTCGCAGTCTCGTAGGCGATCGAGCTGCTGGAGGTCGGCGCGGTGGCGGTGGGAGCGCGGGCCACGATCTGCGTGAACTGGCGGGTATCGCTCTGGGAGCTCGCCGGGTCCGTCACGGTCAAGGTCACCACATAGCGACCCGGTGACGCAAAGACATGCTGGGCGGTCGGGGACGGGGATGGTCCCGTGGGCGGCGTGGCATCGCCGAAATCCCAGAAATACTCGTAGACGCCCGGGATGTTCGTGATCCCCTCGTAGTCGACGGGAGCCCCGACCAGCTTCGGCGGAGTCGGGAAGGCCACGAGCTCGAGCGGCTCGTCGACCGTCCAGATGAAGACTCCGAAATCGGAATCTCCGTTCGGGTCGGTCGCGCGGACGGTCACGACGTACGACCCCGAAGTGGACGGAGTGCCGAAGAGCTCCCCCGTGCTCGCGCCGATCTGGATGCCCGGAGGCAGTCCGTTCGCGGTGAACGTGAGCGAGCTTCCCTCCGGATCGGACGCCTGCACGAAGACGGAAACCGCGTCTCCCCGAAGATCCGTCCGGTCCGAGGGGGTCACGACCGAAGGGGGCTCGTTGAAGAGCGGGAGCAGCGCGAGGGTCGTCGCCGCAGGATCGATGGCGAGCCACCCGAAGGTCTCGGGCTCGTGGTCGAACTCCTCGTCCGCCGATCCTTCCTCCTGAGCGAAGATTCGAAAGCCGGCGGAGGAGGTGTCCTGGAGCCGCAGCGTCACCGGATCGGATTCATGGATGGTCTGCGGGTGTGCAAAGAGAGCGGGTCGGCCCGAAAAAGCGGCTCCGAAATCCACGGGAATCGCGTTCTCGTCGACGGGCGTCGGGGAGATCGCCGTCTCCAGCAGCCCGGGGATCGCCATCGGCTCGACCGCGATCCAGTGCACATCCTCGGCGGGGAAGGTCTGGCTGCCCAGCTCCTGCTCCTCGATCCGGACGCTGAATCCCAGCGTGGAGACGCTCTCGACCCGGGTCGTCACGGGAGGTGAGCCTGCCCCTGCACTGGCCGTCGCGACCTGCGTCAGGACGGTCGGCGTCTGCACGAACGCTCCGACGCTGAACGACTCGAGCTTGGGGTGCTGGAAATCGATTCCCGTGGCGATCCCGGCGACGAGCGTGCCGCCGCCCGGAACCGAGTACTCGCCCGCTTCCACGACGAGATAGGAGATCGATTCGCTGCCATGCGCGCTGCCCAGATAGGGCCAGCTCTCGACGCGGTACTCGAAGCTGGTCGAGGTCACGTTCCGGACGCGCACCGTCGCCGCCGCAGGGTCGTTCGTTCCGGGTGGCCCCATCACGACGACCGGCCGTTCGTAGACGTGGAGCAGGGGCACCGTCGTCCAGGCATTCGGAGTCGAGGTCAGCGTGCCGGACTCGCTGCGCTCCGAGGACACCACCCACTGAAAATCGATCTGGACGGAAGCCGTCCCGTCGGAAGCCACGATCGCGACGTTGTAGAGGCCCGGCGTCGTGGTCGTGCCATGGACGACGCCGTTCGTGGTCGAGATCGTGAGCCCGTCGGGAAGGCCGGACCCGGAGAAGGTGATCGGGTTCCCATCGGGATCCTCGACCTCGACCTGGAACAGGACCTCGTCTCCCACTTCGTCGTGTCTTCCGTCGATGGGCGGGCCGCGCGGCGTGCCGTCGTTGACGATCTGGACCGACTTCGCGATCGAAGGGACCTCGCCGTCCAGCGCAAAGAGCATCCAATAGCCCGGAACGAGCACGTTCTCGTTGGGGTGCAGGGTCAGGCTGTAGACGCCCGGCGAAATCTCGACCGAGGGCGGGCGGAAGAATCTCTGGTCGGTATTCATGGTATGCGTCGTGCCCGACATGCGAACCATGCTGAAGCCGCTCAGGCCCGGGCTGGCATGGACCGTGATCGTTCGACCGACGCGTGCGACGCGGGGGGCATCGCCGATCACGGGTCGTGTCGCCAGCGAGCCATCGGCATCGAAGAGATAGGGTGGCGAGTAGATCTCGGCGTTCCAGTGGTCGATCCCGCACTCTCCGGGGCTGCCGAGGCCATCGCACGGCTGGGCCAGCATGCCGCCCCCACCGGAGATCACGGTGCCGTCGAGGAGCAGCAGCGCCGTCGAGTGATAGGTACGCGCCTGGTCGTGGGGATTGACCAGGGTCCATGTATTCGTGTCGGGGTCCCAGATCTCGGGATTCAAGACCGCATTCCAGTCGCTGAAATAGAACCCGGTCGTGTTTCCGCCGACGACGAATACGTCGCCCGTGGGCAGCACGACCTCGTTCATGAAGACACGCGGGAAGTGCATCGGGGCGGCCGGCGTGATCACAGGCCCCGGTCCGTCGATCTCGAACCGGGTGGCGTTCGTGACGCCGGTCGAGTTGGACGAGGCGACCGATCCACCGGCGACCAGGATCTTGCCGACGTCGTAGAAGACCGAGACGCCCTGACCGGGAAACCAGCCGAAGTCGTGCGGCCCGAGATCCGTGATCGATCCGAGTCCGCCGATCCCACCGAGAGGGTCGAGCCGGTTCATGGTCGGCGTCGCGCCGTGGTGGAAGATCGTCCCGTCGGAGCTGAGCTGGAGGAGCGGCCAATTCCCGGCGCCATCGAGGGCCCCGAGCGACATGAGATTCGTCGAAAGGTCGATCCCGGTCAGCAGCCTCCATCCCACGCCGGGGGTCCAGAGCTCGGGATGGTCGCCTCCCCCGATTCCCCCCGCGATGAAGACCTTGCCCGATCCCATGTACACCGCCGTCGGATACCAGCGACCGCGATTCAAGTTCTCCTCCGAGCTCAGCTGGATCCAGCGATTTGCATGGAAGTCGTAGTAGGAGACCCAGGGACTCGCGGCCCCGTTATGTCCTCCCATGACGAAGGTCTCGCCGCCCTCGAGCGTGACGACGGCGGCGCAAAACAGATCGTGACTGGGATGGGGCACCGATTGGATCAAGCCCGTCCCGGGATCCCAGACGCTCGCATGGGTGAACTCGTCGCCATTGAATGGGTAGGCATTGCGCTCGTTCGACGAGAAGGCCAGGACGCGACCGTCGGGGAGATTGGCCATCGCCATGGGGATGTGTGGCCAGGCGAAGACCGGGCCCCAGTGTCCGCCGATATGGGGCGCGAAGGTTGGCGGGGGGACGGGCGGACTGACGAAGGCTGCCGATGGCCAGCACGCGAAGAGTGCGGCCATCGCGAAGAGGCACCGAAGCCAGGAAGCGCTCGTGCTCGGGCTCGACATCGATGCAGCTTGTCGCTGAGGCATCGCGCAGCTCCCAACGCACCCAAATGGCGGTCGCGGGCCTGGGAATTCGTCCAAATCCTTTATACACGTTCGAGCGTTCGTTCACGACGAACTCGAAAGTCCGTGCGAGAAATTCCGCGAAGAGGACCGACTCCGTCGACATCATCGTGGTCTCGGGCGTAGTGGATTGGCGACGGGTCGGTTCGCGAATCGATCCGAAGCTCGCCGGCCGCGCGCCCGGTCAGTCCGGGCGGGGGGCGTCGATGATCAGCCGCTTCCCCATGCTGACCATCTCCTCGATCGCGTAGCCGAGTCGCTGATAAAAGGCGACGACGCCTTCGTTATTCGCGCGGACCTGGAGGTTGACCTTGGGGCAGCCCTCGCGAAGCAGTCGAGCTTCGGCTTCCGCCATCAGCGCCCGTCCCAGACCCCGCATCCGAAACTCCGGGGAGACCGCGAGGTAGTTGATCCAGCCGCGGTGGCCGTCGTAACCGACCATGACGGAGCCGACGACCTCACTCCCCTCGGCGGCGATCAGGAGGAGATCCGGGCGCACCGCGAGCTTCCGGGCGATGTCCTTGTGCGGGTCGTTCCACGGCCGCGTCAGCCCACAGCGATTCCAGAGGTGGACCAAGGCGGGCTCGTCGGCAATCTCGAACGGGCGGATCGTCACGAACGCGAGCGTCGCGCGGATCCGCGCCCGTCTCAAGGCCTGGCGAGTGCCGCTGCTTCATGCCGCTGGTCCCGGCCGGTCCGTCGAGCTCTCCCACTCGAGGAATGCCTCGACGGCGAGCAGCGGCAGGGTCCAACCGAGCCAGGTCGATAGTCCCGCGATCGTCCAGGCGAAGAACGTCTCGTCGCCATGGAAGGTCGTCGCCCGCTGACCCTCGAGCGCGAGGTAGGCGATCGGGCCCCAGAGCCGATTCGTGAGGATCGAAAAGGTGAGGACACCACTGCGGATCATCCAGCGCCGATGGATCTCGAATTCGCCCCGGCGTCCCGCGCGATACCCCGCGAGCGTGGCGCCGAGCCAGACGGACGCGAAGACGAGATTGCTCGCTCGCGCGACCGGGCCGAAGGGCGAGTAGCAGGCGACGACGACTGCGCAGATCCCGGCCGGCAGGACGCCGGCGAGCACGTACACGCGGCCCACCCGCCGATGCATCGATCGAGATCGATCGCGCACCCCTGGCCAGAACTGATGGAGGGCCGCCAGCATGGCCACGGATCCGAAGACGACATGCGCGACGAGGACCGGATGGACTCCCGGAGGCAGAGGAACGAGAGAGCGCGCCGGATCGAGAGACAGGTAGCGATGGAGCGCGACGCCCATGAAGACGAGGGAAGCCGTCACGAGGAGGGCCAGGGCAAGGCGTCCGGCGACGGTTCGTTCTCGAGAGAGTGCGTCCGTTCTCTCTTGCGGGTTGCTCATCGGCCTGACCGCGTGCTTGGAGTCTTCGGCCCTGCTTCAATTTGGAGATCATTGGTATCCATAAAATGGATACTAGTGAGATCCGTCCTGGGGTGTCAACCTCCGTTCACCATGAAGATCGCCGAGCTGAGTCAACGGTCGGGCGTCCCGACCACCGCCATCAAGTTCTACCTCCGCAAAGGCCTGCTCCCGCCCGGCCGTCCGACGGCCCACAACCAGGCCGACTATGGCGATCGCCATCTCGAGCGCCTCGCGTTGATCCGTGCCCTTCGCGAGGTGGCGCGATTTCCGCTCGAGTCGATCGCGCGCGTGACGGACGAGCTCGACCGCGCATTGCGTGAAGGCTGGTCGAGCGACGCGGATCCGATCGGACTTGCGCTCCGCGCCGCTCGAGCCGCGCCGCCTCGCGAGCGGACCGACGAGGACCGGCTGCTTCTCGCGGGACTCGAGGACGAGGTCGACGAGCTCCTCTCCGGACTCCCCTGGGCCTTGTCGAGCGAGATGCGCCCGTTCGCGGAGGAGGTCGCCGAATGCCTCGTCGACGTCCGTCGTCATCTCTACCCGGATTTTCCCGTTGCTCGTCTCGTCGAGCAGGCGCGGATCGCGTGGCGCCTCTCGGAGCTCGAATTCGAGCAGGCACCCGGTGGCGCGCGGGTCCCGCTCGCGTCGCATGGCGACGACATCGCCGAGCCGACGCGGCGTGCGATCCTCGCGAGCATCCTGTTCGAGCGGATCTTCGACGCGTTCCACCGCTGCGCGAATACGATGCGCGCCACGCGGATCAGCCGCGGGGGGCCCGTGCCCGGGTCCAACTGACGCGCGACACTGGATCCCGCCCCGCGCTAGCGTGAACGCAACAGGAGGACCCCCCATGCGCATCGGCATCATGTCCGGCGACAGCGGCCGCAACAACACCCTCGACGCCCTCGTCGCCCGCGGTCAGGAGGTCGAGCGACGCGGGTTCGCGGCGATGTGGATGGCGAACATCTTCGCCCTCGACGCGATCCTGACCCTCGCGATCGTCGGGCGCGAGACGAAGCGGATCGAGCTCGGGACGGCGGTGGTCCCGACCTATCCGAGGCATCCCTTCGCGATGGCACAGGAGGCGATGAGCGCGAACATGGCGGCGGGTGGTCGCTTCGCGCTCGGCATCGGGCTGTCCCACAAGCTCGTGATCGAGGACATGTTAGGTCTCTCGTACGAGAAGCCGGCGCGCCACATGCGCGAGTACCTCGACGTGCTGGCGCCCCTGATGCGCGGTGAGCAGGTCAAGTTCAGCGGCGAGGTCTACCGCGTCGCGACGAATCTCTCGGTCGATTCTCCGCCGCCGGCGCTGCTGGTCGCGGCGATGGGCGACGCGATGTTGAAGCTGACGGGGGAGCGCGCCGACGGGACGGTGCTCTGGATGACCGGCGCGAAGACGATCCAGGACCACGTCGCCCCGAAGCTCGCCGCCGCCGCCCGCGCCGCGGGTCGCCCGGCCCCGCGCATCGCCGCGGGCATCCCGATCGCCGCGACGAACGACGTCGACGGTGCCCGGGCCTGGACCGCGAAGAATCTCGTCATGTACGGCCACCTCCCGTCCTACCGCGCGATGCTCGACCGCGAGGGGCTCGCCGGGCCGGCCGACCTTGCGTTGGTGGGCGACGAGAAGGCCCTCGACGCCGGGCTCGCCCGGCTGCGGGACGCGGGGGTGACGGATTTCATCGGGGCGATCCTCCCGGTCGATGCGGGTGCCGATCAACGGACCCTCGACTATCTGCAGAGCCGGCTCACGAGGGATGGATCACTGCGCTGACGCGCACGGGGGCCGAGATGAAGCTCGAGCTCGAGAGCCTGCTCGCCGACACCGAGGCGAAGATCGGGCTCCCGGTCGGCCACGTCGATCGGCGCGCGGACTGGGTCGCGAACCTGCGGCGACTCGTCGAGAGCGTGGCCGCCGAGGGCGGCTTCCACGCCGAGAGCGAGGTGGCCTGCTTTGGCCAGGTCGCGAACTTCGTGCGGGAGCGGCTGGTCGCCGAGCAGTGGCTCGCGCGGGAGCCCGGCATCGCGAAGCGCGCGATCGCGGTCCGCTTCGTCGTCGCGGGCATGGGGCGGTCGGGGACGACGTTCCTGCAGCGGCTGCTCTCGTGTGATCCCGACGTCTCGTTCCTGCCGACGTGGCAGGCGATGAATGCCGTCCCCGCGCTCGGAGCCGAACGCTGCGCGCGTGCCGTCGATCCGCGTCGCCAGGCGACGCTCCGCTTTCTCGACGACCTGCGCGCGAAGCATCCCGAGGCCTTCCGGATCCATCCCCTCGACGCCGACGCGCCGGAGGAGGAGGTCTTCCTGCTCCAGCATTCCTTCGCGTCGATGCTCTTCGTCATTCCGACGCCGATCCCGCGCTATTCGAGCTGGCTCAACGCGACCGACCATACGGGCGCCTATCGCTTCGCCCTCGATCTGATCCGCCTGAACGAATGGTTCGAGGGGACGTCCGAGGGCCGCCCGCGGGTCATGAAGTCGCCGCAGTTCCTGCTCGATCTCGAGGTCGTCGAGCGCGTCGTTCCGGATGCGCTGATCGTCCAGACCCACCGCGACCCCGTCGATCTCGTCGGCTCCTACTGCAGCACCTACGCCGACTCGCGCAAACGCACACAGGCGCGCTTCGACCCGATCGCTCTCGGCGCGGAGCGGCTCGCCCAGCTCCATACGATGGCCGAGCGCGCCGTCTCGGCCCGGGCGAAGGGCGATCCCAGGCGCTTCGTCGACGTCCATTACGCGCGTCTCGTCGCCGAACCCCTCGCGGTCGTCGAGTCGCTCTACGCCCGTGCCGGGGTCCCGCTCTCGCCGTCGGCGCGTGGCGCGATGGAGCGCTGGCTCGCGCAGAATCCGCAACACAAAGCGGGCAAGCACGCCTACGCCCTCGCCGACTACGGTCTCGATCGCGCGCAGGTCGAGGCGCGCTTCGGGCGCTATCTCGAGCGCTTCGGCGTCGAGCGCGAGGCCGAGGCGGGCTGAGGCGGGGTAGTCGCCGTCGCGATCGAGCCTCGGCTCAGGACGAGAGCGCCCGGTCGACCCGATCGCCCCGCAGATAGGCGAGCCAGTACACGCCCGCCACCAGCAGCGTCCCGCCGACGATGTTGCCCGCCGTCACCGCGACCAGATTGCGCGCGACGTCGGCCGCGGGGAAGGCGCTGCTCGCCGCGAGCGCGATGCCGTAGGGCAGGAAGAACCAGTTCGCGATCGAATGCTCGAGGCCGATCGCGACGAAGGCGGTGATCGGGGGCATGATCGCCAGGATCATGTCGGTCGTGCTGCGGGCGCTCATCGCGAGCCAGACGGCGAGGCAGACGAAGGCGTTGCAGAGGATGCCGCGGGCGAAGGCCTCGCCGAAGCCGAGGGCGGCCTTGCCCTTCGCGATCTGGATCGCCGTCGCCCCGACGTCGCCGCCGCCGAGCGCGTCGATGTTCGCGAAGACGACGAGGGCGACGGTCCCGAGGCAGCCGAGGACGTTGCCGGCGTAGACGAGGGTCCAGTTGCGCAGCAGCTCGCGGAGGCCGATCCGGCCGCTCGCCCAGGCCATCGCGATCAGGTTGTTGCCCGTGAAGAGCTCTCCGCCGCCGATCGCGACGAGGATCAGGCCGAGGGAGAAGGCGGCCCCGCCGACCAGGCGGTTGATGCCGAAGCCGAGGCTCGCCTTGGTCACGACGACCGTGAAGAAGAGAGCGCCCAGGGAGATGAAGGCCCCCGCCAGGATGGCCAGCACGAGCAGGGTCGTCGTGTCGGCGCGTGCCTTCGCGACGCCGAGCGCTTCGACCCGGCGCGCGATCTCACGCGGGGCATAGGCATCGTGGTCGGAGATGGACTCGGAGGCGTAGTCGGCGGGGTGGGTCGGCATGATGCGCCCATTCTCGTGCGTCGACCCCGGGCGGCGCAATGGCCGGGGGCGGCGGGAATCGGATCGTCGAGATCGGGTCGGGCGGGCCTCCTCTCGCGCGAGCGGACGCATGCGCATCGGCGATCGGGGATCTATCAATGGGGGCGAGACGACCAGGGAGAGAGACCGATGATCCGGGAGCAGGCCATCCGCGACGTGAAGCGCGCGCTCGACATCGTCGAGCGCCAGTGGCCCGAGCTGGCCGACGGCTACCTCGAGGTCCCGCTCGAGGCCTACTCGAGCGAGGCGGTGGCTGCGCTCGATCGCGAGCTCTTCGAGACCTCGCCGCTCGCGCTGCTCGCGTCGAGCGAGATCGCGAAGCCGAACGACTACCACGTCCGGATGTCCGTCGGTCGCTCGATCCTCCTGACCCGGGACGCCGAGGGCCGGGCGCGCGCCTTCCTCAACTACTGTCGCCACCGCGGCGCCGAGCCTGCCCGGGGCTGCGGCAACGCGCGGGTCTTCCTCTGTCCCTATCACGGCTGGTCCTACGATACGAAGGGCCGCCTGACGGGGATGCCGCTGCGCGACCGCTTCAAGGATCTCGACATGGGACGGATGGGGCTCGTCGAGCTGCCCTGCGAGGAGCGCCACGGCTTCGTCTGGGTCGTCCTGCGCCCGGGCCACCCGATCGACGTCGCGAGCCATCTCGGCCCTCTCGACGCGGAGATCGCGTCGATCGGGGCCGAGCGGATGACGTACTTCAATGCGCTGCCGGAGGAGCCGCTCGAGACGAACTGGAAGTCGGTGACCGAGGGGCTGCTCGAGGGGCTCCATGTTCCCTTCGTCCATGCCGGTACGTTCGCGACGAATCCGCAGGCGCTCGATCTCGATCTCGGGTTCTTCGATGCGGTGGGGAAGCACGTGCGCTGGGTGCTCCCGATGTTCACGCGGGCCGACGTGGCGCGAATCCGCGCGACGCCGGAGAGCGAGTGGAAGCCGAACGAGCTCGTCGCCTACGTGTGGTGGGTCTCGCCGAACCTGACCCTCGCCCACGAATACTACGGACTCATCTATGCCGACCTCTCGCCCGGCGAGAAGCCCTCGCAAGCGGTCTTCCGCTACGGCTGGATCAGTCCGATCCTCGAGGCGCCGCCGGGTCTCCCGTCGCCCGAGGAGATGGCTTCGCGGACAGCGGTCGCCGTCCGCCAGGACAAGCCGGTCTGGGAGGGCTGCGGCCGCGGTCTTCGCCAGGGCGCACACGGCGCCGTCGTGATCGGGCGCAACGAGCCGGGGCTCAAGCTGATGCACGAGAGCGTCGCGCGACAGACGGGTTATGCGGGGCTGCGCGTCGCGAAGAGCTGACTAACGGCCGTCCTGCGGCTCGGGTCGGCCGATCTCGCGACCCAAGGCGTCGTAGGTCCGGATCCGTTTCGACGTGCCATCCGGCGCGACCGCGTAGACCTCCCTCAGGAGACCATCGACGTATCGCTCTTCCTCCTCGACGGGGCCACCGTTGGGATGAAGGGACCCGCGGACCGCGACGCCGTGAACGTACTCGGTCGTTCCGTCGGGAAGACCATTGCCGTCGCCGTCGAACTTCGACCGGACGATCACCCCGCCGCGGTACTCATACCAACGATCGGTCTTTCCATCGAAGTCGTCGTCGTCCTCGCTACGTCCGACCAATCCGGCCTCGTAGGTCTGCCAGGAGTCGGGCGAGCCGTCTGCGTTGCGGTCCGACATCCAGCGTTCGATCTCGGAGCCGCGATATACGGCCCAGGAGTCGATCCGGCCATCGCCATTCTCGTCGAGCTCGACGGTCTCGGTTTCCTGCGATTCGAGCCCGGGATGGTCATGCCCGGCCAGGGTCGATTGGACATGGGCGAGGACCTCCGACCGCCCGAGGACGTATCCCATCAGGCCGCCGATCGCGAGGAGGATCGCGACGTTGACCCAGCCCGATCCGTTCCCTTCGGTGCCCCGCGGCCGCATCGCATTCGCAGCGAGCTCCGCCGCTTCGAGATCGCCGGGCGCCTCCATCGGCGGCGCTTCGATGTTCGACAGTGCGCCTTGCGCGGCGGCGAGCACGTCGTCCTCGACGATCAGACCGACGCCGCCGGATTGAAGCCAGGGATACGCACCCCCGACGTCATCGGCCTCCACACGCGCGTCGATTCCCTGCGCCGCGAGCCGGGCACGCATCAGATCCGCTTCGACGCGGGATGCGAAGGTGGCGAGGCGCGCCATCGTGAACCTCCCTGGTCCCTGAGCGTGGAGCGGGCTCGGCTCCCTTGTCAATCCAGGGGCTGCACTCGTCCCTCTTCGACCTTCCAGCTCCGTCGTGGCTCGACTACGCCGACGTAGAGCGTGATGCCATGAAGCAGGCTCACGTAGACCTGCGTCTCGACGGGCTCGCTCGAGACCAGATGGGTCATGACGAAGCCCGCCGAGCCGGGATCGTACTCGGGGCTGATGCAGCTCTTCGAGAGGGCGAAGCGCTCGAGGATCCGGCGGCCCTCTGAGTCGACCCGGATCCGGTGATGACCGCCGACCGCGAAATGGGTCGAGTCCATGGCGACGGCGATCAGGTAGACGAGCCAGTCGGCGTCGTCGCGATCGCTCTCGGGCAGGACGACGGTGTTGTAGTGATCGGAGCAGCGCGCGATGGGCTCCTGGATCGCGAGCTGGCGAGCGCGCCACATCGCCGTCTCCCGCGCGGACAAGCTCTTGCCCGGCTCGTTCTCGACGACGTAGGGGGCGAGCGCGCTGAAGGGATCGACGGAGACGTCGATGACCGACTGCTCGCCCTGCGTGATGAAGCGGACGAGGAAGCCCTGCTCGTAGGGAACGACGATCCAGCCGGCCACGTCGTTCCGCGCCCGCCCGCGCCCCGCGAGCGTCGCGAGCGCCGCGTTCGTCGCGCGGCTCGCGGCGATGTCGCGGACGTAGAGGTCGAAGCCCCGACGTTCGACGGTCGAGAGCGTCGAGCGATCGACGTCGTGGGCGATCAATTGGTAGGGGACGGGTGTCCCCGCGGCTTCATTCTCCGGCTTCGTGGCGCAGCCAACCGCGAGCGCACACGAGAGGGCGAGGCCGCAAACGGCCCTGAGCATGGGAACGCCGAGGCGGAGGGCGCGCATCTCAGCGCCGCCGTTCGTTGTCGGCGACGTGCTCGAGCAGGAGCGCGTTGACTTCGTTCGGGTGGGTCTCCGGCAGCCAGTGGGGGCCGTTCTCGATGACGACGAAGCGATAGGGCGCGTCGACGTACTCCTTCGTCCACTCCGCGCCGTCGCGGCCGAGGGCGGGATCGGCGGTGCTCCAGATGAAGAGGGTCGGGACGACGACGTTCGGCGCGCTCTGCTTCAGGAAGTCGTAGGCGCGGTACCAGTCGAGGCCGGCGCGCATCGCGCCCGGCTCGGTCAGGACGCGGACGTGGTCCTCGACGTCGTGGCCCGCGAGGCCCGAGGCGCCGAAGGCCATGCGCAGGAAATCCTCGCCCATCGCGTTCTCGGCGCCCGGCTGCTTGAAGCCCGCGATGTAGGTCGAACGCTCGGGCTGATCGGTTCCGTTTGCGGGATCGAGCGCTCGGGCGAAGGCGTTGGGATGGGGGACGGAGACGATCGTGAGCGAGCGCAGGCGATCGGGATGATGGGCGGCGACGTGCCAGGCGACGATCGCGCCCCAGTCGTGGCCGACGAGATGGAAGCGTTCCGCCCCGAGCGCATCCGCCATGCCGAGGACGTCGGCGACGAGCTCCGTGATCCGATAGGCCTCGATGCCGTCGGGGCGGGCGCGCGGCGAGTAGCCGCGCTGGTCGGGGGCGACGGCGTGATGGCCCGCCTGGCCGAGGGCCTCGAGCTGGGCCTTCCACTCGGCGGAGGATTGCGGGAAGCCGTGGAGCAGCAGCACGAGCGAGCCGTCGTGGGGGCCGGCCTCGCGACAACGGAAGATGTGGGGGCCGACCTGGATCGAGAGGGGGTACATGGGTGGGACTCCGGGGCTTCTCCGACCGCCGATCGCTCGGCTGCCGGCATCGTCGAGCCGACTAATGTTGGGATACGCATGCGAAGCAGGGCTCCGATGCGCCCGGCTCGCAGGCCGAACGCTCGCAGACGCCGAGCGGGCCCGCCGGGAGCACGCACTGGACGCCGACCTCGGTGCAGATTCCGGCCGGAGCATCGGCGAGGAGCTCCCCGTCGCAGCCGGCGAGCAGGAGGGAGGCCAGCGCGATCAGGCCTGTGGACTCGGTTCTCACGAAACTGGCCCCCGACGAGTCGGCTTGCCCTGCAGCGGACCCGGGGCGCCGACCGCTCACGAGCGAGTCTACGCGATCGATTTCGACGTGTCGTCTGGGGGCAGTTCTATTCGCTCTGCCGGATGATCAGGCTGGTGCCCGTATGGACGCCGGTCCCGTCCGGTCCGGTCCAGCAGTGGTACGTGAGGTCGTAGAACTTGCCGCCGGCTCCGCTCTTGTCGACGAGGACGAAGTAGCTGACGGCGCCGCCGTTCAGGAAGATCCGCGGGCTCGGCAGGATGTCCGCGAGGAGATCGTCCGAGACGCTTCGAACCGTCAGGCCATGATGACCCTGAACGCTGACGAAGGGCGCGGCGCCCGGCGAAGCGTCGCGAATCTGGAGCTCGAGCGAGCCAGGCTGGCCGTGGCCATCGTCGAAGCACGCGATCTCGTAGTAGTCGGTCGCCGATGCGGGGGTTCCGAGGCTGCCGGGCTGGGAGTGGGCGCCGGCGACGGCGGGCGCGAGCCATGCGAGGCCCCCGACCATCAAGGCGAGCAAGAGCAGCGCAGAACGCGAGTCGCTTCGGTCGAGCGGCCGCGTCGATCGCGGTCTCGCTCGAAGCTCGGCCATGGCCAGCGCGAGGGACAAACCGAGCAACCCGATCCCGGCCGGCGGAAGGAGGGTCGGAACGGGCTCTCCCTGGGCGGATCGCAGCGTCGTTCCGGTCGCACTGCCGGTTCCGTTCGGACCGGTCCAGCATTGAGCCACGACTTCGAACGCCTCTTCGCCCGCGCCGTTCTTGTCGACGTAGAGATCGTAACGTCCGGCACCCTCGTTCAGGATCACGACCGGGCTCGCGGTCCCGTCCGCATCGATTCCGTCGGTCGTGCTCTTCGCCGCGAAGTTCCGGCGCGCCTGCAGACTCACGACAGGCGCCAGGGCGGGACCGAGGTCCCGGATCTGGACCGTCATGGAGGCGGGCTCGCCCGAGCCGTCGTTCGCGCAATCGACCGAAAGCAGGAGCGCCTCGCTCGCCGGGCTCGGGAGGAGCCCGATCAGCGTGGCGGCGCGAGCGGTCGTCGGCACGAGCGCTCCGAGCAGGCTGCCGATCGCGCCGATCGCGCCGATCGCGAGGACTGCGAATCGCCGCGTGCGAGCCGCGCGCTCCACTCCCGGTCGTAGGATGGGACGAACGGAGGATCGGGCGATTCCGGATTTCTGCGCGGCGATCGGATTCAGCACAGTCGCATAAGTTAGTTCAGGTCGGTCGATTTCGATCTGCGGCAAGTTGACGCACCCGGTGGGCGAGCGTGTGCGGGCGGGAAATGAGGCGCTCTGTCCCTGCAACCTTCCGCGGCGTGCGACAAACCACCGCTCTTCCCGCTCGAGACGTTATGCAAGACTGCGCCGCGATCGATCGCGCGACGTCGCCGTCGATTTCGAGTGGTCGATCCATCTCCAGATGATCCACCTCCAGGGAAGGACGAAACGAAATGGGAAGAACGGCATTCGGCAGATTGATCGGGTTTGGCGCGGTCGCCTTCGCGCTGCTGGCCTCCGGCGAGGCGAGCGCGGCCGGGGCGATCGGGTTCACGACGTGGAACGGCGGGGCGACGACGGCGCAGGTCCTAGCGCCCGGCGATTCGGCCCTGAAGACCGGCGGCGCCGCGGCGCCCGCGTCGATGGCCAACAACCCGTCGTTGAACGGCTCGGCCTGGGCCCATACGGGCAGCTGGTACAGCGTCCAGGTCGGAAGCTCTGGCGCAGCTCCACATCCAGATCACGGCCCAGAATCCGAGCGGCTTCGCCCCGGGCGTCTCCGTCTGGGCGGTCGGCAACGGCGGCGCGTTCGACGGCGGGACGACCGGCTTCGGCAGCGAGGTCTCGACGGCGGCCTTCGGGACCCCGCATTCGTTCAACGCCTACGGCGCGCTCGGCAGCGCGGGCACGCTCTGGATGCAGGACGGGCAGGGCGGCAACGCGAAGGAGCTCCTCGGTTATGCCGTCTCGGGACCGAGCGTGCTGACGGCGACGGGCTGGGGTGAGACGATCCTGAACGGTGCCCACGACGCGCGCATTTCGAGCCTCTACGCGGCGGGCGTGTCCGGTGTCGTCGGAACGGGCTTCGCCTCGCTCTCGCTCTCCGGCGTCGAAGCGGGCTGGCTCGTGATCTACGTCGGGGGCACCGACCCATCGAAGACGGGCTCGCTCTACAACGTGTCGATCACGGCCGTGCCCGAGCCCGGCGCAGCGCTCCTCTTCGGACTCGGCCTCGCAGGTCTCGCGCTCCGGCGCCGCGATGGGTCGAAGGGCTGATCGCCATGGGATGCTCGAGCGACGACGCGAAGACTGGCCTTCATTCCGTGTCGGGCTCGACTCCGGGACGGCGACGACGCGTACTTGCGTCGTCGCGCGTCCCGGGCGCGATCGCAGGGCTCGCGGCCTCGATGCTGGCGGCGAGCGCCACGGCGCATTTCGGGCCGGTGCCGATCACGCTGGTCGGCGCGCCGGTCCCGCCGGTGCCCGGTCTGCTCGATGGTCCCGATCCGATCGTCGTCGATCAGGAGGCAGCGATCGTCCTCGGCAAGGCGCTCTTCTGGGACTCCAACGTGGGCAGCGACGGCGTCGCCTGCGCGACCTGTCATTTCCATGCCGGCGCCGACTTCCGAACCCGGAATCAGATCGCGCCGGAGGGTAAAAATACCCTGGTCCATTCGCCGATCTTCGAGAACGATCCGAACGGCGTTCCGCGCGGACCCAACGCGACCCTCTCGCTCGCTCACTTCCCGTTCTTCCGGACCGCCGATCCGCTCGATCCGCTCTCCGTCTACGCGCCGACCTACGTCTCGAACGATGTGGTCGGGTCGGGCGGGAGCTTCGGCGGCGTCTTCGGCAGCGTCGCGGCCTCCGGTCCGAACGACGACTGCGTCCGCGCCGCGGACGGGATCTTCCAGGTCGGTGGAACGGGCGTCCGCCGCGTCGAGCCGCGCAACGCCCCGACCATCGTCAACGCCGTCTTCAACTACCGCAACCTCTGGGACGGCGCGGCGAACAATCTCTTCAACGGCAGCAGTCCGTGGGGCGAGCGCGATCCCGATGCGGGGGTCTGGGTCCAGACCGGCCCCGGGAGCGTCGTCAAGCAGCGGCTCGCGCTGATCAACTCGTCGCTGGCTTCGCAGGCGCTCTCGCCGCCGCGCAGCGACGTCGAGATGGCCTGTGGCGGTCGGACCTTCGCGGATCTCGGGCGGAAGCTCGCGAATCGCGCACCGCTCTCGAATCAGCAGGTCCGTTGGGACGACGGCGTTCTCGGCCCGCGCGCGAATAGCAGTCCGGGACAGCTCGCGAACGGCCTCGCCACGACCTATGCGAGCCTCGTCACGGAGGCCTTCGCGCCCCGTTACTGGGCCTGGCCGACGGCCGGCCCCTTCGGCGCGCCGACCGCCGGCGACACGACGCCCTACTCCCAGCTCGAAGCGAACTTCGCGATGTTCTTCGCCCTCGCGATCCAGCTCTACGAATCGACGCTCGTCTCCGACGACTCGCCGTTCGATCGCAGCCCCGTCGACGCCGAGGGCATCCCGACCGCCCTCTCGCCCCTCGCCCAGGAGGGCTTCACCGCCTTCCGCGTCGGCCACTGCGCCCTCTGCCACATCGGCCCGCTGCTCACCCCCGCCGCCGTCGCGACGAACGCCGAGATGGTCCACTCGAACCCCCTCGCCTTCGGCAACCAGACCTTCGTGATCAGCACGACCCCGAACGTCGTCACGCGCTTCAGCGTCGTCGGGGGCGCGCGCCTCGTGGACACGGGCTTCTCGAACAACGGCCTCGTTCCCGAGGACGCCGACCCGGGCCTCGGCGGAGTCGACCCCTTCGGCCATCCCCTCTCGTTCGGCGAGCAGCTCCTGCAACGCCTGACCGGGAACCTCGCCGCCGTCGTGGACCCGCCGGTCCACGAAGTCCGGCCTTGTGACTTCGACCTCGATCTCGCACGGGACACCGCGACGCCCCATCCGGTCTTCTTCACCCAGGCCCAGGGCGTCCTGCCGCAGAGCCAACCGACGACCGGATGTTTCTCGTCGACCGGTGCATTCGTTCCGACTCCGGCGGCGGCCGCGGCCGAGCTCGCGAGCCCGAGCAACACGAAGATGAAGTCGGCGGCGCTCGGCTCGTTCAAGATCCCGTCGCTCCGGAACGTCGAGCTGACCGGGCCCTACATGCACAACGGCAGCATGGCGACCCTCGAGCAGGTCCTCGAGTTCTACACGCGCGGCGGGAACTACGAGCCGTCGGCCAAGCAATTCGGCACGGTCTTCCCCCAGGTCGAGCTCCGCTTCGTTCCGGGGCAACGCGAGGCGATCATCGCGTTCCTGAAGAGCCTGACGGACGATCGTGTCCGCTACGAGCGCGCCCCCTTCGACCATCCCGAGCTGCGCGTTCCGAATGGGCAGGTCGGAGACGCGACCAACGTCGCGGGCGGCCATCCGCTCGATCCGGCGCTCGCGCAGGACGACTGGCTCGTCGTGCCGGCCGTCGGCGCGGGCGGGCGACCGTATCCGCTCCCGACCTTCGAGGAGCACGTCGCGCCCGAGCCCGGTCTCTCGACCCTGCTCGTGGTCGGCGTCGGCGGGCTGGCGTGGCGGGCGAGGCGCGCCCGGCCGGGGATCAGCGTGCGAGCTTGATTTCGTGGGCTGCGCCGCAAGCGGCGTTTACGCTCATTTCCCCCGCATCGGGTTCGCGCCCGCGTGGGGGAAGTGCGCGTTCATGCCGCCGTCGACGATGAGCGTCTGTCCGGTCAGGAACGACGAGAGCTTCGACACGAGGAAGACGAGCGGCCCCGCGATCTCGTCGGGCTGGCCCCAGCGCGCGAGCGGCATGCCGTCGGCGCGGACGATGTCGTTCGGGTCCTCGACGCCGCGGGCGGTGAAGCCGGCCTGGGCGCGGGGCGTCAGGATGCAGTCGGGTGCGACCGCGTTCGCGCGGATGCCGTAGCGGCCCCATTCGTCGGCCATCGAGCGCGTGAGCGCCATGACGCCTGCCTTCGCGGCACCGTAGGCGGAGTGGTTGGGCGCGCCGTAGACGCCGCTCACCGACGCGACCATCGCGATCCGCCCCGCGACGCCGTCGGCGACGAAGCGGCGTGCCGCCGCCTGACCGACGAAGAGATGATGGTTCAGGTTGCGCTCGAAGTCGTGGTTCCAGGTCGCGAGGTCCATCTCGAGCAGCGGCGACCAGGCGGCGAAGCCCACGATGTTGACGACGACCTCGAGCCCACCTAACGCCGAGTGGGCCCCGTCGACGACGGCCAGGGCGCCCTTCGGATCGAGCACGTCGCCCCCCAGCGAGACGGCCTTCCCGCCCTCCGCGCGGATCTCCTCGGCGACCTTCGCGGCGCCCGCCGGATCGAGGTCGGCGACGGCGACCGAAGCGCCGACGCGGCCCAGCATCCGGGCGGTCGCGCGGCCGATGCCCGAGGCGCCGCCGATGACGAGGGAAGGAGTCGCTTTCAATCCGAAGAGGTCGGTCATGTCGGGAGATCCTCGATGGAGATTCGGAGGCGTGGGCGATCATCGTACTCGCTCCGACAAGCGGTTCCCAGGGCACGATTCGAAGCCCGCCCTCGGCGTCCTCGCATCTCCTGCCTCCCCGCTCAGAGCACCCCTTCCCCCGAATCGACGAGCAACGTGCTCCCCGTCATCAGCATCGAGAGATCGCTCGCACAGAAGAGCACGACCCGCGCGACGTCGTCCGGAACTCCGATCCGGCCGAGCGGCGTCCGCTGCTCCATCTCGGCGACGAACTCGTCCATGCCCGGCGCGTTGACCGACGCGAGGAAGTCCCGGCGGCCCTCGGTCTGGGTCATGCTGGGCGCGACGCCGAGGACGCGGATGCCGTGGGGGCCGAGCTCGACGGCGGCCGTCTTCGTGAGGCCGACGACGGCGTGTTTCGACGTGATGTAATGCGCGACGCCGGGGCCGGTCTTGAACGCGCCCGTCGAGCCGATGTTGATGAGGACGCCGCCGCGGCCCGCCGCGACCCAGCGCCGCCCGATCTCGCGGGTACAGAGGAAGACCCCGCGCACGTTCAGGTCCATCACGCGATCCCATTCGTCGACCGGAATCTCGATCAACGGCCGGCTCGGATAGATGCCCGCGTTGTTGACCCAGATGTCGAGGGGCCCGAGTCGCTCCTCCGCCCGGTCGACGAGGGCGGCCACCGTGTCCGGATGGGTCACGTCTGCCTCGATCGCGACGACACGCCGCCCGAAGCGCGCCGCGATCTCCGTGGCCGCCGTCTCGGCCTCCGCGAGTCGCACGTCCGCGAGCACGACGTCGGCCCCCGCCTCCGCGAAGCGCGCCGCGATCGCGCGCCCGATGCCGCGGGCCCCACCCGTCACGAGCGCGTGTCGGCCCGAGAGGGAGATCAGGGAATGGATCGAGTGGTGGCTGACGTCGGCGATGGCCATGGTGTGGGCTCCTTCAGGCGGCGTCGAGCGCCCGTGCGTCAGGCGTCGGGAGCCCGATCGTTCGTGGCCCGAAAGCCGCCCGCCCGCCCGTCCTCCTCGAGCGGGACGCGTCGGCGCTGCAGGCCGGCCAGTCCCGCCAGGCCGAGGCCGACGAGCACGGCGGTCGAGGGCTCGGGGACGGGCGTGTAGACATAGGTCACGAAGCGGCCGAAGACGCTCTCGAAGCTCATCTGGTCGCCGGGGCCGCCGTGGAGCTGGACCGCGCTCGCGCCTTCCTTCCAGACGTCGATCAGGCCCGTCACCGATCCGACCAACAGCCCGCCCGTCACGAAGACGTCGAGACGCTCGGTCGCGCTCAGGCTGAGCAATCGTGAGCCGCCTTCGGAGAACGTGACGAGACCCGGCGTCGAGATCGATTCCGTATGGGTCCCGAGCAACGCGAAGCCGTCCAATCGCAAGCCGCTCGCGGCATCGCTGATCTCGATCTGGATGCTCGCCGTGACCGAGTAGTCGCCGGCCTCGACCTCGAGCGCCGTGGCGACACCGCCGAGTCCGCTGAAGTCGATGCGAACCGCATCGAGTCGCCCGAGCGCGGGATCGAAGCGCGCCGCTTCGGGGATGAGCCCACCCCCGGTCGCGATGGTCCCGCTCGCAGGCGCGCCGATCGCGAATCCGCCGAGGGGCAAGGTCAGGGTATTCGCGCTCGCCGACGTCGCAATCGCCGCGAAGGCTGCGGCGAGGAGCGACGCTGCGAAGATGCGGATCAGGAGCAGTGGCTGCAGGTCGCGCGAACGCATGGCTCGACCCTTCCCGGGAGGCTTCCGCGAGTCTACGTCCTGGCCAGGCCCTGCTCAACGACGTTCTGCGCCGACGTCCTCGAATGCGGCTCGAGCGAGCCGAGGTTGCGTGTCACTTGCGCTCGAGCGCGATCCCGAAATGCTCTCGGTACGCCCGATAGCGCTCGTCGAGCTCTTCGCGGCGGAAGCCGTAGTCCTCGAGGGCATAGCGGTGGACCCCGTGGCGATGCTCGCCGCGGTCGGCGATCTGGCGCTCGATCGCGACGAGGGCCGCAGGCGTGAGCGCGTGGCCGACGGCCTCGGCGATGCGCTCGACGACGGCCATCGGCCGCGCGACGAGCTCCGGGTACGGGACGTGGATCATCGAGTCGTCGCCGTGGCGGCGCGCCTGCTCGAGGAGCCCGTTGCAGCAGCGCTCGATGAAGTCGGCGACGCGGACGGCGGACTCGCGAGGGCTCGCATGGCCGCTGGTGTGGCCGCTGGTGTGGCCGCTCGTCTTGCCCTGAAGAAAGGCGGTCAGGCTCATCGTCGAGGCCGCGCAGACCGTCGGATCGCGGTGGGTCACGATCAGCTTCGCGTCCGGGTAGCGCGCGCGCAGCGCTTCGAGGGTCGTCGCATGCTGCGGCGCCTTCAGGCTCCAGCGGCCGGGCTTGCGCGATTGGAGGAGCTTCAACATTCGCGCGTGCCAGGCGTAGGCCGGCGTCGGATCGGTCTCGAGCGTCCAGGCCATGTAGGAGGGGATGGAGAACGTCGTCCAGAGCGCGCTGCTGTTGAACTCGTGATTGAAGAGGAGCGCACACTCCATCGGCGCGTCCGGCGGGTCGTAGTGGAGCGCGCGGAATCCCGGCATCGCCTGCTCGGCGACGGCGTCGCGCTCCTTCGCGGCGAGGAAGCGCGAATCGGTCTCGTAGGTCGCCATCTCCGGCGGCGGGACGGAGTCGTTCGCCTCCCAGCCGAGCAACGAGCGGAGGCTCGGGTCGCGGCCCAGCAGATGGGAGAGCGCCGTCGTGCCGGAACGCGACATGCCCGCGATGACGAGCGGAGACGCGATGCGCTCGTTCTCGATCTCGGGATGAGCGGCGTAGCAGGCCTCGATGCGGAGGCGATTCGCGAGGGCGGCGGAGATCTGGCCCTCCGCCATCGCACGGCCCAGGGGATTGAGGTCGGCTTCGCCGTTCAGAGAATCGACGAGGCGGGAGAGGCCTTCGCGAAAGCTCGGCGGGCCGAAGTCGGAGAGGCCGGTCGCGGCGACGGCGGATTCGAGGAGGCGGTCGGGGTCGGGGAGAGGGGTCGCGCTGGGCACGGGAAAGGGGCTCCGATCCTGTCAGGGCAGGGGACGGCTCAGCTCGCTTCTTTGATCGAGATCCGAAGGCGGAAGCCGAGGGCGTCGAGGAGGGCTTCGAGGCACTTCAGATCCGGATCGCCGTTCTCGGAGAGCATTCGCTCCAGGGCCTCGCGATCGATCGAGGTGACCTCCGCGAGCTTCCCAGTCCCGCCGCGCGCGCGGGAGACGTCTCTGAGGGCAAGGCGAAATACCACCGGATCGTAGTCTTCCAGGCAGGCATTGAGGTAACCGGCCGCCTCGGCGGGGTCCTGTAGGACTTCGTCCAAGTGCTCTTCGTAGCGTCGGAAGCTAGATGCCATTGGACCGACTCCTGTAGTCCTTCCAGAAGATCTGCGCCCGCCGGATGTCGCGGGCCTGCGTACTCTTGTCTCCGCCGCAAAGCAGGATCACGATCGATTCGTCCTGGCGACCAAAGTAGACGCGAATACCGGCGCCAACAGGAATGCGAAGCTCCTGGACGCCTCCCCCAACCGAGCGGAAATCTCCGAAGTTTCCGGCACGTAGTCTCGAGATCCGCTCTCGAATCCGGAAACGAGTCGAAGAATCCCGTAGGTTCTCGATCCACCGACTGTACGGCTCGACACCGTCTGGCCGAGAATAGAGGCGAACCTCCTGTTCAGCCGGCAACGGCGCAGCGTAGCTTAGGAGCTACCCGGTGGCCGCGAGGAGCCGGCGCGGCTTGAAATCGAAGACGACTGAGGTCCGCCATGAAGCGGATCCTGCAGCCGACGCGACTCGAGATCGACGTCGATCCGTGCGTTCACGCTGCGTGATCGGGAGTACCCATCGACTTGGGCTGGGGGCCGCGCAGGGACGGCCGACTTCTCAGCTCGCTTCTTTGAGCGTGATCGAGAGCCGGAAGCCGAGGGCATCGAGCAGCGCCTCGAGGCTGCGCAGCTCCGGATTCCCGTTCTCGGACAGCATGCGGTAGAGATGCTCGCGGTTGAGCGACGTGTTCTCGGCGAGCTTCGCGATCCCGCCGCGCGCACGCGCGACGTCGCGGAGGGCAAGCAGGAAGACGTTCGGGTCCCCGCCCTCGAGGCATGCGTCGAGATAGGCGGCGGCTTCGGCCGGATCCTGGAGAGTCTCGTCGAGGAATTCTTCGTAGCGTCGTAGCTCAGCCATCGATTCGACTCCTGTAGTCGTTCCAGTAGCGATGGGCCCGCTGGATGTCCCGTTGCTGGGATTGCTTGTCGCCGCCGCTAAGAAGGATCACGGCGGAGCTTCCCAGTCGGCCGAAATACACGCGCAGTCCCGGGCCGGTCTGGATGCGAAGCTCCTGTACGCCGCCCCCGACAGAGCGGCAATCGCCCAGGTTTCCGGCGCGGACCCTCGCGAGGCGTTCCCGCACGCGAATCTGGATTGCTTCGTCCCGCAGGCTCCAATACCACCGTGTGAACGGTACGACTCCGTCCGACCGAGCGTAGAGGCGAACCTCCTGCTCAATCGGCATGGGCGCACTGTAGCTTAAGAGCTACCCGATCGCAGGGGTGGGTCGGAATGCGCGGGAACGGACGATGTCTGCGAGCTGACATGAGGTCGGAGGCTGAGGCCACCGTGGCGAGGCGTCGATCTCGTTCCCGCCGTTCACGCTGCGTGGACGATCGTTCGCGTCCGCCGAGCACCCATCGAGGTGGACGCTCACGTATCTATTCTGGTACGTATGAACCTCCCCGATCGAACGAGCGGGCATGGGGGGCGCAGATGGCCGCGGCAGTCACCAGGAAGCGAAAGGCGAATGTCGCAGCGGGCACCGCGCCGAATCGGGCACGGTCACGGGCCCGGACGACACGCCGGCGAAGGACCCGCAAAGCCAACCCGCATCAGGGCCCCTCCGTCGAGAGCTTCCTCCGCGAGGAGGGCATCTTCGAAGAGACGGCGGCGCGCGCGGTCAAGGAGATCCTGGTCCTCCAGATCGAAGCCGCCATGGCGCGCGAGGGGATCACGAAGGTCGAGATGGCCCGACGGATGGCGACGAGCCGCGCGGCCCTCGACCGGCTGCTCGACCCCGGGAATGGTTCCGTCACCCTCGCGACGCTCTTCCGTGCCGCGAGCGCCCTGGGCGCAGAGCTCCGGGTCGAGCTCCGCGGTGTGCGGTCCGCCCGTCCGCGAAGGTCGACGCGCCGCTGAGCCCGCGCTCTCAAAGCACGAGCCATCGACGAGACTCTCCGGATCGGCGAATCCGCGGGCCGGCCGATCGGCGCCGGCCGGCGAGCGTGCTACTTCCCTCCTCGTGGGCGAGCTTCCGATCCGATACCTCGAGCCCCTGCACGGCTGGCTCGACGCCTGGGCGATGCTCTGGGACGTGCCCCTGCTCGCGAAGAGCGTCCGCATCCGGACGAACGCCCGCTACCGCCGCTCCCTCGGCGCCTATCATCCGACCCGCTCCCAGATCACCCTCGCGACCTGGCTCCTCGACGACGGCACGGGCGAATCTCCGCACCCGCTGCTCCGGGAGGTCGTCTGCCACGAGGCGGCGCACGCGGCGGTCCATCTCTCGGTCGGGGGCGGCGGGGTCGGCGGTGGCGCCGGCGGTGTCGGCGCGGGCAGGGGCCTGCGCGGCGGTCTGCGCGCCGTTCTGGGGATCGGGCGCGGTCGACGGGTGCGGCCGCGACCGCATGGGCCGGAGTGGCGGGCGTTCATGATTGCGGCAGGGCTCGAGCCGCGGGTCCGGATTCCGGAGGCGCTGATGCCGGAGTCCGTGCGCGCGAAGAACGCGGCGGGGAAGAGGTGGGAGCACCGGTGTCTCGAGTGTCAGGCGGTGCGGATGGCGCGGATTCGGATGACGCGGTGGCGATGTCGGAGGTGTGTCGAGGCGGGGGGGAGTGGGAGGTTGGGGATCGTGTGGGTTGAGAGCCCGATGGCAATCGACCAATGAGTTCCGATTGTCCCTTCTGTCGCCCTGCTGCAGATCGGCTCTTTCACCTCGGCCAACAGGTCTTGGGGATTTGGGACTCTTTTCCTGTGAGTCCAGGTCATGCGCTGCTCGTGCCCAAGCGCCATTTTGCCAGCTGGTTCGAGGCCACAGTCGAGGAGCAGCGAGAGCTGATCGAGGCAGTGCGCATCGCCCGATCGACGATCGAGCAGTCCCATCAGCCCGATGGGTTCAATCTGGGCGTGAATGTTGGAGCCGCTGCCGGGCAGACTGTCCCGCACCTGCATGTTCACGTAATCCCCCGTTATTCGGGCGACATGCAAGATCCGCGAGGTGGTGTCCGTGGCGTGATCCCCCGGATGCAGAATTATCTTCCGGACAGGTCCGAAGCTGCCTTCGTGGTGCGAGACCGTGACGAGGCCGCGAGCTCAAGCCAGCCTCGCGCTCTGATCCGCGGCGGAGAGGAGGATCCGCTTCTCCCTCATCTTAGGAGCCATCTCGATGCGGCGAAGGTCGCTCGGTTTGCCGTGGCATTTGTCCTTCCCAGTGGAGTCGGACTGCTGGAGGAGCATCTTCGAGACCTTTGTGTGCGAGGCGGGCGCCTACAGTTCTTGACCGGGGATTACCAAGGAGTGACCGACCCCGACGCCCTCGAGCGCCTTCTGGACATCCAGGCGCAGCACGGAGAACAAGTAGACCTTCGGGTCTATTTGACATCCAACCAATCCTTTCATCCCAAGACCTATATCTTCGAGGGCGCAGTCGAGGGCGGTGTCGCATTCGTCGGGAGCTCGAATCTCACGTGGACGGCATTGAGCCAGGGGATCGAGTGGAACTACCGCGTGGTGCCCAGCCGGGATGCGGTTGGTTTCGCAGACGTCAGCGAAGGGTTTGACGCGCTCTTCAAGGGCCCTTCCACCGTCGCCCTCGACCAGGCCTGGGTCGACGCGTACCGAGGCCGGCGGCCGACGATGGCCGCATCTTCCGCGGGAGACCGAATTGAAGTCGATGGGGAGCCCATCGAGGCTCCGCCCGAGCCCCACGACGTGCAGAAGGAAGCGCTGGCTGAACTCGAGCGTACCCGTGCCGCGGGTGCTCGGGCGGGTCTGGTCGTCCTGGCGACCGGGCTCGGCAAAACCTGGCTATCTGCCTTCGATAGCCAGCGTACAGAGTTCGGGCGGGTGCTCTTCGTGGCTCATCGAGAGGAGATTCTCGGGCAGGCATTGAAGACTTTCCGACGGATTCGGCCGACGGCGAGGCTCGGGCTTTACACCGGAACCCAGAAGGATGAGTCCGCCGAAGTCCTCTTTGCCTCGGTGCAGACGCTCAGCCGAGAGGCACATCTTCGTCGCTTCGACCGAAGAGCCTTTGACTACATCGTTGTCGACGAGTTTCATCACGCCTCCGCGCGTACCTACCGCCGGTTGCTCGACTATTTCGAGCCAAAATTTCTCTTGGGACTGACAGCGACGCCTGAGCGAACGGACGGTGGGGATTTGCTCTCGTTGTGCGGGGAGAACCTCGTCTACAGCTGTGGGGTGCGGGAGGCGATTGAGCGCGGGTTCCTCTCGAGCTTTCGATACTTCGGTGTACCCGATAGCGTTGACTACACCAATATCCCGTGGCGAAGCCAGCGATTCGACGAAGAGCAGCTCACGGGAGCTCTGGCGACTCGCGCTCGCGCCGAGAACGCCCGCGAACAGCTAGAGAAGCACGGAGGCGAGAAGGTACTCGCGTTTTGCTGCTCCAAGCGTCATGCAAACTACATGCGTGACTTCTTCCACGAATCCGGGATTAAAGCCGCTGCGGTCCATTCGGGGGCAGGAAGCGATCCGCTAGCGGGATCGCTCGAGAAGCTCGAAGCGGGCGAGCTCAAGATCGTCTTCGCTGTCGACATGTTCAATGAGGGCGTCGACATCCCTCACGTCGACACCGTTCTCATGCTCCGACCGACCGAGTCTCAGCTCCTTTGGACGCAGCAATTCGGCCGAGGGCTTCGCAAAGCCGAAGGCAAGCGCGACCTCGCCGTGATCGACTACATCGGAAACCACCGATCGTTTTTGCTCAAGGTTCAGGCGCTTTTTGGTCTCGTGCCGGGCGACCAGCACGTGCGCGACTTGCTCGAGAGGCTGCAGGCGGGAACCGCGGATCTCCCATCTGGGTGCGAGGTGACCTATGAGCTCGAGACGGTCGATATCCTCCGCTCATTGCTGCGCGAACCGAAGGTTGATGACGTCGTTCGCGGCTACTACGAGACGTTTCGAGACTTGCATGGGCGCCGCCCGACGGCCTCGGAGGCGCTTCATGACGGTTACTCGCCTCGAGCAGTCGGGCGGGGCTATGGATCCTGGCTTCGGTTCGTCGAATTCATGGGCGATCTCCCGAGCGCCTCGGATCTCATTGACACGGCACAGGCGCTTGGAGTCTTTTTAGAGCAGCTCGAGTCAACCCAGATGACGCGCAGCTATAAGATGGTCGTTCTGCTCGCGATGCTCGAGGCGGACAAGTTTCCAGGCCAGATCTCGATCGACGAGCTCAGCTCGGCGGTCGAGCGTCTCGCTCGGCGTTCTCCTGTACTCATCGCCGACGTGGGCCAGCCCATCGAGTCGAAGGCCGCGCTGCGGCGCCATCTCGAAGAGAATCCGATCGCCGCATGGACAGGCGGAAAAGGCACCGGGGGGCGATCCTATTTCGGATACGAGGATGGCGTCTTCGAAAGCCATCTCTCTATTCCACCGGATCGGGTCGAGGTGTTCCGTGAGCTTGTTCGAGAACTTGCCGAATTCCGTCTTGCGGAATACCTGACGCGCCTCACGGTTGTGCCGGGGGAGGACGTGCGCTTCGAGTGCCGCGTCAGCCACTCGGGTGGGCGTCCCATTCTGCGGCTGCCCGATCGGAGGCGAGTGGTGGGGATTCCGGAGGACTGGGTTCAGGTCGATGCAGCCGACGAGTCCTTCGAGGCGAATTTCGCCAAGGTCGCCGTCAACGTAATCCGCCGGCCTGGGCGTGAAGAAAATGTCCTTCCAGAGGTTCTCCGAAACTGGTTCGGCGTGGACGTGGGGAGCCCCGGTACACGCCAGTCGGTGGAATTTTCGCGGCGGAATGGGAATTGGCTGCTTGCGCCGGTAGATCACGCCGATTCGGCCGTCACGTTGTGGCAGAGCTATCCACGTCGCGAGGTGGCTGAGCGATTCGGACTCGAATACTCGCGGTTTTGGGAGCAGGGCGTCGTCAAGCAGGGCAATGATCTGTTCTTGTTTGTCACGCTAGAGAAAGCCGATCTCCCGGAGGCGCATCGCTATGGCGACCGATTTCTTTCCCGCGACGTGTTCGAGTGGCAAAGCCAGAATCGAAACCGACGCGAGTCGAATGCCGGAAAGGATATGCATTTTCACTCGGAGCGTGGAATCACGGTTCATCTCTTCATTCGGAAGCAACCAAAGATCGAGGGGAAGGGCGCGCCGTTCGTCTACTGTGGACCGCTTCAGTTCATGGATTGGGAGGGGGATCAACCGATCACCGTTCGATGGCGGCTCTCCGAAGCAGTTCCAGATTCACTTTGGCCAATCTTCCGACCTGCCGCTTCGGATTAGCATCTACTCGAATGATCTCGGGAGTCCAAATCTTGACGTCCCGAATACACTGGGGACCGCGCTTGTTCGGCGTTTAGATGGGTGATCGATCGTTGCATCCCCGCTGTCGTTTCCCTAGAGGGGTGATCGACAGGCGCCGTCGGCTGAGTAGAACATTTCTCTACCTCCCCATCACCACCCCAATCACCCTCTCCACCCCCGCATCCGCCCACTCGTACAACGTCTCCCGATCCGTCCCCCCGATCGGATGCGGCAAAACCAGCAGCCTGGTCTCCTTCAACCCAAACTGCTCGCTCAAAGTCTCCGCAATCGGCTTGAACTTCGTCGTCGTCACCACCACCGCCGGAATCCCCGCCTTCTCGAGCGCGATCGCATCGACGACGCTGTATGCCGTGCAGCTCCCGCAATCCGCCGCGCCCGTCAGCACGAGGTCCGCCTCGGCGACCAGGCGATCGAAGATTTCCGGGTCGCACGGGATCGCCGCGTTCGCCGACTCCCCCCGCGGCCCCTTCTTCGTGATGAGCGTGACCTTCGCACCGACCCGCGCCGCGAGCGTCTCCGCTGCGCGCGTCATGACGACGCCGGCGTTAGGCTTGCCGTTGTCGAGGACGGCGATGCGGAGGCCGGCGAGGGACTTGGGGGAGGGGGCGAGACTCGTGGTCTCGGGGCCGGGAATGCTGTCGGGCTTGTAGATCGCGGTGGCCATGGGTTCTTCTCCTAGCGGCGAGCCGCCGGCTTCAACCTTCGACCGGAACGGTCGCGCTCTTCGTCATGCCCCAGGACGGGATGACGAGGCTGTGCTTGCCCGGGCCGCCGGCGACGACGACGCGGATGTGGTCGGGATGGGCGGTCATCGGGAGAAGATCTTCATCGCGCGCGGTCTTCATCCACTGCGCCCAGGCGAGCTCCTCGAAATGCCGCCGGAAGACGCCCGCAGGGATCCGCGCACGCTCATATAGATAGGAGGAGATGTCGGCGCGGGTCAGTCCCCTCATCGCCAGGCTCTGGGCGTGCTCGGGGCCGAGCACGATGAAGTACTCGCCGTGGCTGATGGGGGCGTTGTTGACGCCGAGGGTCGCCATCGCGGAGGCGAGCTTGTCGAGGATCAGGGCGGGGTCGCCGTCGGCTTCGGCGTCGTGGACGTTATGCGGGCCTTCGCCGCAGTGGACGGTGACGGCGGAGGGGGCATCGACGCCGCGGCTCGCGGCATAGCCTTCCCACGGACATTCGGGGAGGTTCTCGGCGGCACAGTAGGTGTACTTGGCGGGCTGGCCGTGGGTCGCGGCGTCGCCGAAGCCGGGGCGGGCGCCGGCGACGTGGAGCAGGATCAAGCGGACGGCGCGGCCGACGGTCGCGTTCGCGCGGTTGCCGGGGCCGAAGGCGCCGACGCCGGCGTTGAAGCCGGCGCGGGCGACGATCTCGCCGTGGACGAGGACGAGCGGGGCGACGACATGGGTCGTCGCGTTGACGCCGCGGAGATTGACTTCGGGGCGGGCCAGCGCGCGGATCGCGGAGAGGACGACGGGGAAGACGATCGGCGGACAGCCGGCGAGGACGCAGTTGATCGCGACGACGCGCCGCGTGACGATGCCGGCGCGGGGCAGCAGGGTCGCCAGGACTTCGTCGGGATCGCCGGTCGCGAAGGCGAGCATCGCGTCGACGCGCTCGCGGGTCGGGGGGACGAGCGGCAGGCCATCGCCCCAGGCTTGTTTTTCGAAGAGCTCGTACATCGCCTCGGGCGTCGCGTCTTCGAGGTCGAGCAGGTCGGGGACGTAGGTCTTCATGGGGGGCGAGGCCTCTTCGAGATCGGGATGGGGCTTCGCAATACACTACCGCGCGGGCCCGGCGGGGTCATCGCTCGGAGCGGGCCGCGGGCTCGTCAATGCGGACCTCGCGAGGGCGTAGATCCTCAGACGAGGTGCGATTTGTCTCTAGTCGCGATAGCAGCCGAGGGTGAGGTCGATCAACGGAGTGAGGTCGCCCTTCGTGAAGTACACGTTCAGACACAGCAGATACTCGTCTTTGGGCATTTCGAACGCGATCGGGCGGAGGCCCAGCCGGACAAGGATCCAGCTCATGACGGCTCTTCCCGATCGCCCGTTTCCATCCTCGAAGGGATGGATCCTGATCAATTCCGCATGGGTCCAAACGGCCAGGTGAAGCGCCGACGGCTCATAGGCAGGGTCCGTCGGATGATCGTCGAGCGAGGCGAGGCTTCTCCTCACGTCGCCCGCGAGTCTTTCGAGAGCGTCGGCTACGTCAGATCGGTGAATCGATCGATTCGGACCGAAGCTCAGGTGCTCCTGGCCGAATGACCGGCTCCGTGTCCTGCCTGCATGGCCGCGGATTCCTTCGAAGATGGCTCTGTGGATCTCGCAGATCAAATCGACGGAGAATCGGGCTGTGCTCAGCTCGCCGCTGCGGATTCGTGCGGCGAGCGCACGGAGGTTGAGAGCGAGCGCTCGATCTTCCTCGACAGAGTACGTCCGGCTGTCTTCCAGGATCGCCTCACTGCATCTCTCGAGAGATCCAGCGTCGAGCATCGATGCCTTCGATTCGCTCGCTGGCGACGACCTCTCGATTCACGCCTTCAAGATCGGATTCGGGAAGGCCCCGTCGGCGATTCCGATCCTCGCGCATTCGACTGAAAATCGATTGCCTGTCCACCTCGGCAAGGGCGATCGCGTCGAGCTTGCGTGAGAATCCCATCTCTTCCAGCGTCGCGACGGCGTCCACTTCGTGAAGTCCGAGGAGAGTTGCCGACTCGGAAATCGAGATTGAACCGCGGGTATAGGCCTCCCCGACCACCCGGACTCGGGATTGCTGGCGAGGATCGTGTCGCAAGACGAAAGCCTTGATGCCGTCGAAGGCGATGCGACATCGGTGGGCGAGCGGCTCGAGTTCGGACTGCGAACCGATTTCCTCGATCTTCCGAATCGGGCAGATCTCCAGCAAGGATCTCAGGGAGCTCAGTACGGAATCGGTCGTCAATTCGTCACGAGAGATCGCATTCGGAAGATCCAGCTCGGATCGGGCTTCCAAGATCAGGAGTTTTAGATCGATGTCGTACATCGTTCGGACGGAATCAGCGATCTCACGGACGGCGGCTTCGCTCGGCGCATCGGGATCCTCGCCGAGATCGATCAGCGTCCGATGGATGTGGGCACCCACCAACGCGGCTTCGAGGAAACAAGCCGATTTCTTCAAGAGGCGCTGCGGCGAATCGCCGGGGCTCATCGCCGCTCTGGGTATCGAGTCGATCAGGAGAAACTTTCGACGGAGATCGGGTTCGGCGGCGAACAGAATCGCCTCGAAAGAGAGATCGGGGGGAACCCTTGTCGCGGTTTGAGGCATCGAAACTCTCCCGGGCTCGACTCTATCCTTCGGGAAATGAGGCGGCCACTTGAGGGGCTCGTACTGCATCGTGGCGGCGATCGCGTCCAAAATATCCCGCCGGAACCGCAACGAGCAAATCAGATTTTCCTCGAATCATGTCAGCCGGCTCTTCCCTGTCGTCTCCCGTTCCCCCGCGGCTCGTGCCAACTCGACGTCATGTGATCCCGCAACATCCATTCCGTTGCCCACGCCGTCCGCTCGCGGACCACGGGCCCGTGCTCGTAGTCAGTCGAACCGCACCGGCAGCCGATTCGGCCCGCGCAAGACCGGCACGATCGACGCCGTGATCCGCGCCCCGGGATCGTCGACGAGGCGCAGCTGCGGCAGGCGCTCGAGCAGAATGCGAAGCGCGATGTCCATCTCGGCGCGGGCGAGGTGGGCGCCGAGGCAGAAGTGGGGGCCGCGGCCGAAGGTGGCGATGGCTTTCGGATGGCGGCCGACGTCGAAGCGGTCGGGGTCTTCGAAGACGGCGGGATCGCGGTTGGCGGCGAGGGTCGCGAAGATGAGCGGTGTCCCGCCCGGGATCGCGATGTCGTTCCAGACGACGTCCTTCGGGTTGGCGCGCAGCTGCAGCGCGACGGGCGGGCTCCAGCGCAGCGCCTCCTCGGCGGCCCAGCGGCATTCGCCGCGCAGGTCGGCGCGAACGCGGGCGAGCTCTTCGGGATGGATCAGCAGGGCGAAGATCGCGCTGCCGAGGCCGAGATAGGTCGTGTCCGCGCCGGCGGGAAAGAGCAGCCGCAGGAAGTTGAAGATCGCCTCGTCGGAGAGTCGTTCGCCCTCGAACTCCTCGGTCGCGAGGCTCGAGAGCAGGTCGTCCTTGGGCGCGACGCGCCGCTCGGCGAGGATTGGGCGGACGAAGGCCATGAACTCCTGCGAGCAGCGCAGCGCCTGTTCGAAGTTGTTCTGGATGTCGAGCATGCCGATCGCCCAGCGAGAGACGTCTTCGTCGGCGGTCTGGGGCAGGCCGAGCAGGCGCAGGATGATCTTGACGGGATAGAGCTTCGTGTACTCGGCGACGAGATTCGCCTCGCCGCGGGCCTGGAAGCGGTCGATCAGCTCGTGGGCGACGGGCTCGAGGAACGATTCAACGATGGCGGTCACGTTCTTCGCGCGGAAGAAGGGCGAGACGAGGGCGCGATGGCGCCGATGCTCGTCGCCGCCCATGCACTGCATGTTGCGGCCGAGGACCTCGGTGACGGTATGCGCGTAGAACGCGGCGGAGGGAAATGTCTCCTCGTCGCGGAAGGCCGCGTCGACGAGATCGAAGCTCGTGAACATCACGGTCGGCTTGCCCCAGGTCTTGACCCACGCTGCGGGCTTCGTCTCGCGCAGGCGCCGCAGCCGATCGAGGAGATCGGGCGGCTCCGCGAGCATGTAGTCGTAGTCGTCGTCGAGCACGGCGGGCGGGGAGAGGGTCATGGGTCGGGCGTCCTCGGCGAGCGTGGATCGCGCGGTCGATGGGTCGTTGGACCGCGGGGCTTCGGGCTCTCGCACGATCAACGCTACCGCGCGAATCGCGGAGCGCGATGGGCGCGTCGCTGGCCGCTGGCCCGCGCGACGACTTTGAACGACGATCCGGACTCCTGGCAGGGAGGCAGCTCGAGATGGCGAACGACGCGGAGAGCCGAATGACCGATACGAAGAGGGCCGAAGCCCGCTTGATGGACGGGTCGGCTTGGGACGAATTCTGCGACCGCCTGAAGGCCGTCGGTCGCCACGTCGCCCGCCCCGAGATCCCCGCCGATCCGTTCACCCGCGCCGAGGGCTATCGCTATCTGACCCGCGTGCTGCGCTCGGCCTTCGACATCTTCACCGAGCACGCCGACCCGCTCTTCCCCGTCCTCTACCGCCCCTGCGACGAGATGGTCAAATACGGCGGCGACGATCCCGACAAGTACCTCCAGAAATGCGTCGTCTCCGGCGCCTGCGACTATCGGATCCGTGGCAAGCGGGGAACGATCCAGTCGCTCTCGTTCCTGACCCAGGGCAGCAACTTCGGTCAGGGCGGGACGATGATGCCGACCGGGTTCCTCGATACGGACTCGCTCCGGGTCGAGCCCGACGGCACGTTCGAGATCCTCGTCAGCGCGAACCCGCAGCCCGGCAACTGGCTCCCGATGACGGCCGACAGCCAGGCGCTGCTGATCCGGCAGACCTTCGGCGATCGCTCGAAGGAGAAGATCGCGGAGCTCTCGATCGAATGCCTGCACGATCGCAAGACGCCCGATCCCCTCGATCCGGCGAAGTTCGAGCGCGGGCTCGCGGCGGCGGTCGGGTTTCTGGACGGGACGGTGAACCTGTTCTGCGATTGGTCGGCGCGGTATCAGCAGTCCCTGAATGCGCTGCCGCAGGAGGATCCGGAGATCTGTCGCCGCGCGGGCGGGGATCCGGCGATCGCCTACTTCAATTCGTACTGGGCGCTCGCGCCGGACGAGGCTCTCATCGTCGAGCTCTCGCACGTCCCGGATTGCCGCGCCTGGAGCCTCCAGGTCTGCAACTACTGGATGGAGTCCCTCGACTACCGCTACCACCGCACGAACGTCAACAAGTCGACGGCGAAGGTCGAGCCCGACGGGAGCGTCCGCATCGTGATCGCCCACGAAGACCCGGGCCACCCGAACTGGATCACGACCGCGGGCCACGCGAACGGGACGCTGCTGTTCCGGCTGACGGGAGCGAAGTCGATCGTCGAGCCGAAGACGCGGGTCGTTCGGATCCGGGAGCTCGCGGGGAAGCGGGCGCTCGCCGATTCGCCGTTCTGATTCGCATAGGGGGTCGTGGGGAGGCGGCTCGCTTCCTTCCTTCGCAGGCTGCGGCTATCCTGCCCCAATGCGCTCCCGTGACACCACTCCCGAGGCCCATCGTGCCCAGATCGAGGCTTGGCAGGCTCTGTCGCCGGCTCGTCGGCTCCGCCTCACGATCGAGATGTCCGAACGCGCGAGGGAGCTCTCGATCGCCGGCGTGATGATGCGCGAGCCGGGAATCGATCGCGAGGCAGCGCGGCGTCGTGTCTTGCGTGGAATCCTCGGCGATGCGCTTTACGAGGCGGCCTATGGGAGCCGCGGCGAGTCGTGAGTGACGATCCGCTCGCGGTCGTCGTCGAGCTGCTCGATCAGGCAGGGATTCCCTACATGCTCGCCGGATCGTTTGCGAGCTCGGTCCACGGCTCCCCCCGAACGACGAATGACATCGATCTCGTGATCGATCCGACGCGTCCAGTGCTCGATCGATTCGTTCGCGGGCTGGATGAGGAGCGCTTCTGCGTGAGCGATTCGGCCGTCGACGAGGCCTGGCGGCGTCGCGGCATGTTCAACGTCTTGCTGCTCGAATGGGGTTGGAAGGCGGACCTGATTCTGCGCAAGGATCGTCCCTTCAGTCGTTCGGAATTCGATCGGCGGATCCGCGTCGAGCTGGGCGGCCTGCCGGTCTGGATGGCGACGGCCGAGGACACGATCGTCGCCAAGCTCGAGTGGGCGAAGGCGGGGGAGTCGGACCGGCAGCTTCGAGACGTGTCGGGGATCCTCGCGGCCGCCGGTGGACGACTCGATCGCGCCTACCTCGAGCGATGGATCGGAGCCCTCGGGCTCCACGATGTCTGGTCTCGAGTCGATTCGGAGGATTTCCAATGACCCGTCATGACGAGATTCGTGCCCGCCTCGAGACCTTCTTCGCCGCCCTGGGCGCGCGGGACGTCGATGCGGCGATGGCTTGCTATGCGCCGGGGGCTCGCCTCGAGGTCGTCGCGCCGGGCCCTTTCGGCGGGGAGCACGTCGCGTCGCGCGAGGGACTGCAGGCCTTCTTCCGGACGATCTCGGAGATCCGCTTCGAGATTCTCGGGCTGATCGTCGATGGGAATCGGGTCGCAGTCGAGGTGAAGTCGACGGGCCGACTGGCCAATGGCAAGCCCTATCAGAATCGCTACCACGACTACTTCGAATTGGCAGACGGACGGATCACTGTGTTCCGCGAGTATCCGACGTTTCCGACGCCTGCATGACGACGCGGGGCGGGGTCGTCACCCCCGCACGACCGCCACGCTCTGCATCTCACTCTCGCAGAAGCTCGTGAGCGCGACCGCGTGCAGGCTCCCGAGCCCGCCGCACACCACCGGCACGAGCTGCTCCGGCCGCTCGACCAGCATGACGCGCCCCTTCGCGTCGACGCGGCCCTTGTCGCGCAGGACCTTCGCGTTCGTCGGGCGCCAGAGCTCGATCGGCTGCCAGGCGTTCTCGAAGAGGTAGGCCTGCAGCGACTCGATCTTCGGGAAGGCGTCGCCGAAGCGCTTCGCCCAGATCGGGTTGATGCAGAGGACGAGCTGGCCCGTCGCGCCCGTCGGCTCGAGGTACCAGTTGTTCAGGGGGAACGCGATCGATTTCGCGATCGTGTAGGCGAGGTCCTCGGCGGAGTCGTTGTTGACGTCGGCGAGGGGGAAGGTGCCCTTGCCGCCGTGGACGGTGACGACGTCCTGGTCGGGGCGGAATCCGCGGCGCTGCGCGAGGGACGGCCAGGGGGAGCGCTCCTCCCACTCGCCGAAGCAGAGACCGAAGCGGGCGGGCTGGCCGAAGACGGTGCGCGAGGTCTCGCCGGCTTTCTGGCCGCCGACGTTGCGCAGGCATAACGAGACGGCGCGGCCGATCGTCATCGAGCCGCGGCCCGCGGCGCCGCCGAGGCAGCCGGCGCGGTAGTTGATGCCGAGGGCGTCGCGGGAGGGGCCGTTCGCGATCAGCATCGGGAAGACCGACGAGGTCGTCGTCGTCAGCGCGAAGGCGTTCCACTCGGGCGCGCTGATCGCCTCGAGGGCGGCGAGCACGAAGGGGAAGGCGGCGGGCTCGACGCCGGCCATCGCTGCGTTGACGGCGGCGAGCTCGACGGTGCAGACGCCGTTTCGCGGGGGCAGGACGCCGACGATGTGGTCGGGCGGATGCGGCGTCGCGGCGAGCAGCCGCGCGATCCGTTCGTCGGTCGGCGGCAGGATCGGCGCGCCATCGCCCCAGCCCTGCTCGAGCGAGAGCTCGTAGAGGGCCTCGGGATCGTCGTCGAGCTCGATCGTGTCGGCGGTCAGCTGGCTGGTCTCGGGGGTCGTCATCGCTTCGCTCCGGCGGCTGCGGTCGCGCCGAGCATCTCGAGGAACTTCGGGTAGTACTCGAACGCGATCTTCTTGAGCTCGTCTTCCGGGCGCGCTTCGAGCGGGTACGGGAGGACGAGGACCTTCAGGTTCTTGTGGCCGAGATGGTTCGCCATGTTGTGCGCATGCTGGGCGAACTCCTCCGTCACGGCGACGATCGCGGGGCGCTTCTGCTTCTCGAGGGAGACGGCGTCGTGGACGCTCCAGGAGGTGCACGAGCCGCAGGTTCCGAGACCCGAGACGCCGCAGTCGACCGACGCGGCCCAGTCGGCGACGAGCGCCCGGGTCCGCTCGCCTTCGGCGGAGGTCCGCTCGCCGGTCTTGACGACGACCGGCGTCGCCCCGTCGCGGCGCAGGAACTTCGACCATTCGTCGACGATCAGGATCCACGAGCGCCAGGAGCCCTCGTGGCGCAGACCGACCTTGAGTCCCGCGATCGGTCGATCGAGGACGAAGGCCGGGGCCCCCGTCTCCGACGGCGGGCGGGCGGTCGGCACGCGGATGCGGAGCCGGCGGGCGCCGACGGCGGTGGGCGTTGTCGGGGCGGAGGCGGTGGATCCGGCGGTCATGGGGTTTTCCTGTCGGGCTCTCTGGATTGCCCGGTCTCGAGCGGCAGGTCGTCGCTTCGGCGTGTCGGCGCGCGGGTCACGCCTCGCGCGGATCGTCGATCAGGATCTCGAGCTCGCCGGCGTATTTCTTCGTGATCGCGTCCTGGATGACCTGGCGCAGCATGTCCGGCGGCACGACGCAGTCGAGACACTCGACGTTCGCGAGATCGACGACCAGATGGAGCCGCGCCGCCGGCACGTTCAGCTCCTTCACGACGAGGTCGGCGCCATCGGCGCGCATCAGCGCCTGCATCTCTTCGACGGCGGATTGGATGGCCGTTGCGGCCGCGGTCTGACTCATGGCGTCCTCTTGCGTGGCTCGATGTCGGGCGCAGCAGGCAGCCGATCCGGCCGGTGCCTCGCGGCGATGGTACGCAAGATCCGCCGGAGCGGGATGACCCCCCGCGCGGCCCAGACCCGATGGGCCGGGGGCCGCGCGGCGGTTCAATCTCCGTTCCGGGGGGGGAGTTGCGTGCGCAAGAACCGATCCCGGGCCGAATCGAAAGCAGCTCGAAGGTCTCGCCTCCTTCCGGGACGAGAATCGTCACGGTCGTGCCGTCCTCGGGCGGCTCGCCTTCGATCTCGACGCGACCCTCTACGACTTTTCCGGTCGCGATTCGCATCGACACGAACCTGGCCCAGCGTGCTCGGGCGACGACCTGTGAACCACCGGCCTCATTCCCGGCCGCGGCGATTCTGGCCGGAGTCGTTCGACGGGTCGCCCGATCCGCCGCCGCTTCCATCGAGCACTGCCGGGATCTCGAGGCTCGACCCGGACAGGAGCTTCTTCATGGCCTTGCGGCCCATCGCCTTCGTGACGGTCGGGCCGTCGAGGTAGGCGAGGGCGGCGCCGTGTTTGTAGACGAGCTCGCCGCCGGTATGGCCGACCTGGGCGACGGCGAGGGCGGCCATCAGGGTGCCCACGAAGGCGACGCCGCGGGCGCCCGTTCCGAGGCCGCCGGAGAGCAGGCCCGCGCCGGCAATCGGCAGGGTGATGCCGGCGATCCAGATGAACCATTCGGCGGCCTCTTCGTGCTCCTCGATCGGATCCTCCCGGACGATCCGCTCGACGCGCTCTTCCTCTTCCTCGCCGGTCTCGGCGGTGAGCCAACCGGCGCCGAAGATCACGGCCTGGAGCAGGACGACGACGAGCCAGGCCCGGGCCGGCAGCTTGCGGGTCTCGATCGCCCAGAACAGGCCGATGGCGATGGCCGGGGCGAGCAGGGCGAGTACGATCGGGAAATGGACGACGGCGGGATGGAGCGGATCGGGCAACATGGCGGTCTCCTTCGGGCGCGGGCCTCGTCCCGGCCGTTCGGGTCGGGGGAGGGCGCGGTTCGTTTCGTCCGCAAGTTCGGTGTGAATGGGCGAGCTGCCCATCCGTCGGATGTCTGGGGGTCGACCTTCCGGCATCCGGGGCGGGGGTGAAAGAGGCTTGAACCCTCCGTCGGATGACCTGGATCCGCGATTTCGGGGCGGGCTGACCGCCCTGCTCGCCGTGATCGCCCTCTTCGGGGCGATCGATCTCGTCCTCGACCGCCCGGCGACCCTCTTCTCCGCCCATGTCCTCTTCGAGCTCGCCTTCATCGCCCTCTGCCTGGGCGGCGTCGCCTACGTCTGGCGCGGCTGGCTCGGGGTCCGCGCCGAGCTCGCGGGCTCGCAACGGGCCCTGCGGGACCGGGAGCTCGAGCGCGATCGCTGGCGCGACGAGGCGAACCGGCTGCTCGCCGGGCTCGGGGCGGCGATCGAGGCCCAGTTCGAGCGCTGGGGGCTGACGCCGGCGGAGAAGGAGGTCGCGCTGCTGCTCCTGAAGGGCCTCGGCCATAAAGAGGCGGCCGTCGTCCTCGCGCGCAGCGAGCGCACGGTCCGCCAGCACGCGATCGCCGTCTACCGCAAGTCCGGGCTCGCCGGCCGGGCGGAGCTCGCGGCGTTCTTCCTCGAGGATCTACTGCTGCCGCAGTCGGGCAGCCGGGGCGAATCGGCTCGGGCGTAGTCGGTTCGACTCTGTACGACGGCCTGCCGCACTCCGGGGGCCGTCGACCGTTCTATTTTTTCTGATATAACGCTCGGAGACCGGCCCTCGAACGACGAAAGGTTCTCCGATTCATGCCGTCGAATGGTTGGACTTCCCGACCCGGGCTCGCGCTCGAGCTCGTGCTCCCGATTCTGCTCGCCGCGGCGGGCTCGATCAGCCTGGCGACGGCTTCCGCCTCCGCCGAGCCGTCTGCCCGGAGCGCACCCGCTTCATCGCCTTCGCCCGCCGCCCCCGCCGCGTCCGTCTGGAAGCCGACCGAGACGGCCGACACCGTCCTCCACGCGGAGAACGTGCTCTGGAGCCGCCCGCTCCACGACGCGCTCCGGCTCCCCGGCTGGGTCGATGTCGCCGTCGATCATCGCACGCGCTTCGAATTCCTCGACGATCCGTGGCGGCCCGGGGAGTCCCAGAAGCAGACGCAGATCGTGCAGCGTGACCGCCTCCGTCTCGGCGTCGATGCGCCGGGCGGGATCCGCTTCCTCGGCGAATTCCAGGACGCGCGCGTCTTCAACGACCGGCCGAACGACTTCGTCCAGGCCGAGGTCGATCATCTCGACGTGCTCCAGCTCTTCGTCTCGACGACCCGGAAGGATCTCTTCGGGAAGGGCCTGCGCGTCGACGCCCACGCCGGTCGCATGACGCTCGATGTCGCGTCGCGGCGGCTCGTCGCGCGCAACGACTTCAGAAATACCGTGAACGCCTTCGACGGTCTCCATCTCCAGCTCGGGAGCGACGACCGGAAATGGCGCGTGCGCGGCTTCTACACCTTCCCCGTCGCGATCCGCGACAGCGACCTCATGAACAACCGGCCGTCGACGCGGCGCCGCTTCTGGGGCCTCGCCTTCGAGGATCAGCGCAATCCCTGGCTCCAGCTCGACGCCTACTCTCTCGGCCTGAACGATCTCCCCGGCAACCGCAGCTACCGGACCTACGGCCTCCGGGTCCACCGAAAGCCCGTCCCCGAAGAGCTCGACTACGAAGGCGAGGTCGCAGCCCAGCTCGGCGATCGCCGAACCGCGGCGCAGGGCGTGCGCGATCAATCCGCCTGGATGGTCCACGCCGAGCTCGGCTACACCTTCGGCGTCGCCTGGTCCCCGCGCCTCGCCGCGCAATTCGACTACGCCTCGGGCAACGACGATCCCTCCGACGACGACAGCCATGCGTTCGATCCGCTCTTCGGGGCGCGCCGCTTCGATCTGATGCCGACCGGGATCTTCGGCGCGTTCCGTCGGACGAACATCGTGTCGCCCGGTGTGCGCATCGGGCTCGTGCCGACGAAGACGGTCCGCCTCGACGTGAAGGTCCGCCACTGGATGCTCGACGAGGCCCGCGACGCCTTCGCGGGCACCGCCGGCCCCGGCGGCGGTGCGCTCACCGACGCGAGCGGCGACGCCGGCCGCGATCTCGGCACCGACCTCGAGCTGCGCGCGCGCTGGGACGCCCGCGAATGGCTCGCCTTCGACGTCGGCTACGACCACTGGTGGAAGGGCCGCTACCTCGACCAGGTCGCGAATGCGCGGACTCGGGGTGATGCCGATTATTTCTACCTGCAGTCGCGGGTCCGGTTCTAGCGGGAGGAGGAGAGCCTCATGGGATGCTGGGTTGGTTCACGCGGCATCGGTGCCAAGGCCGTCCCGTCCGTGGCCCTCGTCGTCGCGTTCCTCGCCGTTTCGATCTTCGGCGCGCCGCGGACCGCGGAGGCGGAGTCGCCGAGCGCGGTGAACACAGCCAACACGGCCGTCACGGCGAACACAGCCAATACCGCCGACACGGCCAACGCGGCGGGCGCCGCGCATGCGGAGCCGCTGCGCGTGCTCGCCGCAGCGAGCCTGACGGAGGTCGTCGAGGCGCTCGCGGCGCGTTTTCCGGATGGGGAGATCCTCGCGAGCTTCGGGGCGTCGAGCGATCTCGCGCGCCAGATCAAGGACGGGGCGCCCGCCGACGTCTTTCTCTCGGCGAGTCCCGAATGGGTCGATTTCCTGCGCGAAGCGAACGCGGTCGACGGAGAGCCGGTTCTCGTAGCCCGCAACGCCCTCGTCTGCATTGCCCCGGAAGGCAGCCCGCTCGCCCGAGCCGCGAAGAACGCGGCCTCCGCCTCGCCCCGGGTCTCCGACCCGCGCACGCTGCTCGCGCGGATCGAGGCCGGCGACGAGATCGTCGCGGTCGCGGACGCGGGGGTGCCCGCCGGCGACTACGCGCGCAAGGCCCTGGCGAAGCTCGGCCTCGCGGAGGCCTTCGAGCCGCGCTTCGTCGGGCAGAAGGACGTGCGCGCGGTGCTCCACGCCGTCGAGCAGGGCGAGGTCGCGGCGGGCTTCGTCTATGCGACCGACGCCCGGATCGCGCGGGTCGAGACGCTCTTCGTCTTCGATCCGGCGACGCATCCGCGGATCGAGTATCTCGCCGCGATCGTCCGCAAGACGGACGAGCCGGCCCGCGCGGGCGATGCGACGGGCATGCGAAGCCCGAGCGGCCAAGCGGGCGAGGCGGATCCCGCGCAGCGCTTCCTCGTCTTCCTGAAGAGCGATGCGGCGCGGGCGCGCTTGTCCGCCGCGGGCTTTGTGCTTCCCTGAGCCGCCATGACGCCTGACGCGCAGTGGCCGGTCATCCTGCTCTCGATCCGGGTGGCCGTGGGAGCGGTCGCGGTGTCCCTCGTGCCGGGGATCGCCGCGGGCTGGCTCCTCGCGCGCTGGCAGCATCCGCTGCGCGCGCTGGTCCAGGGGCTCGTCATGCTGCCGCTCGTGCTGCCGCCGGTCGTGACGGGCTACCTGCTGCTCCATCTCCTCGGCCGGAGCCGGCCCTTCGGCCAGCTCTGGCACGTGTGGACCGGGGGCCATCTCGCCTATACCACGACGGCCTGCGTGATCGCGGCGGCGGTCGTCGGCTTTCCGCTGCTCGTCGAGGCCATCCGGCTCTCGATGGTGGCCGTCGATCCGCGCCTCGAGCAGGTCTCGCGCAGCCTCGGTCGCGGACCCGTCGATACGTTCCTCCGCGTGACGCTCCCGCTGTCGCTCCCCGGTGTCGCGTCGGGAGCGGTGCTCGCCTTCGCCCGCGCGCTCGGCGAGTTTGGGGCGACGATCGTGCTCGCGGGCAACGTCGCGGGGGAGACGCGCACGATCCCGGTCGCCGTCTATACGCTCTTGAACGTCCGCGACGGCGAGGCCGCGGCGACCCGACTCGTCCTCGTCAGCGTCGCGCTCTCGCTCGCGGCCCTGCTCGTTTCGTTCTGGCTCTCCGCCCGCAAGAGAAGCGCCTGATGCTCGAGCTCGCCCTCTCCCATCGTTTCCCGTCCCGCGCCTCCGCGTTCCGCCTGGACATCGCGCTCGCGAGCCGCGGACCGGCGCTCGGCATCTTCGGGGCGTCGGGCAGCGGAAAGACGACGCTCCTCCACGCGATCGCGGGGCTCTTTCGGCCGGAGGAGGGCCGCATCGCCGTCGGCGATCGCGTCGTCTTCGCGCGGCCGGGCGGCGTCTTCGTTCCGCCCGAGCGGCGGAGGCTCGCACTGGTGACCCAGGACGCGCTGCTCTTCCCCCATCGCAGCGTCCGCGGCAATCTCGCCTTCGCGCCCGGCGCCGACGCGCGCCTCGACTCCCCGGCCGGCCGGCGCATCCTCGAGGTCCTGCGCATCGAGCCGCTGCTCGAGCGCCGCATCGAGCATCTCTCGGGCGGCGAGCGCCAGCGCGTCGCGATCGGCCGCGCGCTGCTCGCCGATCCGAGCCTGCTCCTGCTCGATGAGCCGACGAGCGCCCTCGATGCGGAGCTGTCGCGGGACGTGCTCGGTCTGCTCATGCAGGTCAAGCAGACGCTCGGCGTCCCGATGGTCTTCGTGACCCACCGCGCCGCCGAGCTCCTCGCCCTCGCCGACGATTGCGTCGTGCTCGAGGCGGGGCGCGTCGTCGCCCAGGGCCTCCCGGTCGAGGTCCTGCAGCGGCCGAGGGCGCTCGGGCTCGCGTCGCTCGTCGGGGTCGACAATCTGCTGCGCGTGCCCGTCGTCGCCCACGACGAGACGGGGGGCGTCTCGCTCCTCGATCTCGGCGCGGGCATCACCCTCGCCGCACCCCTCTGCGACGTGCCGATCGGCCGCGCCATCGAGATCGGCTTCTACGCCGACGAGGTCCTGATCTGCCTCGAGAAGCCGGCGGGCATCTCGGCCCGCAACGCGCTCGCCTGCGTCGTCGACTCGATCGATCGCCTGGGCCATGAAGTCCTCGTCGGATTGCGGGTCGGCGCCACCGCGATCCGCGCGCGCATCACCCCCGCGGCCGCCCGCGAGCTCGAGCTCGCGACCGGACGCCCGGTCGTCGCCCTCGTGAAGACGAGCGCCATCCACCGCCTCGACGGAGAGCCGACATGAAACCCGAACGCTTCACGATCTCGATTCCGCAGGCCAGCCTCGACGATCTGCGGGCCCGCCTCGAGCGCTTCCGCGCCGCCCCGGATTTCGGCAACGAGGACTGGCGCTACGGCATGGAGGGCCGCGCGCTGCGCGTTCTCGTCGATGCCTGGCTCGACGACTACGACTGGCGCCGCGCCGAAGCCGAGATGAACCGCTACGAGCATTGGCGGGTCGTGATCGACGGTGTCCCGATCCATTACATGAGGAAGCCCGCGGTGGGAGAAGGTTCGAGCCGCGTCGCCGACGGGCCGACGGGCAGCTCGCGCGCGCCTGTTCCGGCCGCGAAGCCGATGCCCCTGGTCGTGACCCATGGCTGGCCCTGGACCTTCTGGGACCACCGTTATGTCGTCGACGCCCTCGCCGACCCCGCATCCCAGGGCGGGGACCCCGCCGATGCCTTCGACGTGATCGTCCCGTCGCTGCCGGGCTATGCGTTCTCGAGTCCCCTCACGAAGACGGGCATCGGCTGGGCCCGGACGGCGGATCTCTGGGCGAAGCTGATGACGGAGGTCCTCGGCTTCCCACGCTTCGCAGCGGCCGGCGGGGACTGGGGCGCCTTCGTGACGGCGCAGCTCGGCCACAAATACGCCGATCGGCTCTACGGCATCTACGAGAGCTTCCCGGCGATCCCCGGGCTCGACTACTTCTCGGTCCAGGAATCGGATTATGCGCCGGAGGAGAAGGCGCTCTACGCGCGCCGCGTCGAGGCGGAGCCGACCGCCGCGAGCCACATGGCGGTCCACTCCATGGACCCGCAGACCCTGGCGGTCGCGCTCAACGACTCGCCGGCGGGGCTGCTCGCCTGGATCGTCGAGCGGCGGCGCGCCTGGTCGGATTGCGGCGGCGACGTCGAGCGCGCCTTCACCCGCGAGCATCTGCTGACGACGGTCTCGCTCTTCTGGCTGACGCAGACGATCGGGAGCTCGCTGCGCTTCTACTGGGAGACCGCGCGCCAGGACTGGCAGCCGTCCCATCCACGCAAGCCGACGATCGAGGCCCCGACGGCAATGGCGGTCCTGCCGCAGGACGTCTTCCCGCTCCCGCGCAAGGTCGTCGAGCGACACGCGAACCTGCAGCACTGGCGCGTCTACGCGAAGGGCGGCCACTTCGGGCCGGCCGAGGCGCCGGAAGAGTACGTCGAGGACGTGCGCGCGTTCTTCCGGCAGTTCCGGGGCTAGCGGTCGAGCTCGTCTTCCGGGTCGGTCTCGTCGTCGGAGTCGCCCGGCTCGGTGCGGAGTCGCCCGGCTTCGATGTGGAGGCCCATCAGGCGCGCGACGAAGATCGCGACGTAGAGCTGGCCCGTCAGGGCCTCGCCGGCGGTCAGCATCTGGGCGATCTCGCTCGCGGGCCGGATGTCGCCGAGTCCCGTCGTCGTCAGCGTGATGAAGCTGAAGTAGAGCAGCCGCGCGGGCAGCGAGCTCGCGTCGACGCACGCTTCCGCGAGCGGCAGGTCGCCCAGCATGAACGCGGCGGGATCGAGGTCGAGCAGGAGGCGGTAGAGCGTCGTGAAGCTGAGCCCGATCAGCAGATAGACGCAGATGCCGCCGATCACGGTGTCGAGCTCGACGCGCCGGGTCCGCACGACGGAGTTGAGGATGACGAAGGTCGTGAGGACGAGCAGCGCGAGTCCCGACAGATCCCCCGCGATCCGGGGAGCGAGCGCGCCCTCCGCGACGGAGAGGGCGTTGCCGGCCAGAGCGCCGATGCCGGTCAGGATCGCCACGACGAGGACCCAGTGCTGGGTCCGGTTGACCCAGGTCGCCGCCATCAGGACCAGGCTGAAGAGGATCGGGAAGCGGAGCGTCCGTCCCGAGGACCACTCGAGCAGCGGGAGCGCGACCATCATGAAGATCAACGACGCCAGCAGGAACGTATGCCGGCCGAGGGCCCGTCCTTCGCGATCCCGACTTGCCAGCTGACCGAGCCAGCTCATGGCAGCGCCGTCGGGTGGTAGCGGCTCAGGTCGTAGAGGCCGGCCTCGATCGGGTCGTCCTCGTAGGCGCGGGCCTGGAACCAGTCGTAGGCGGGCCAGAAGCGCGGATCCGAGCGGTTGATGCCGTATGCGTGGAGCCGCGCGACGTGGGCCGGGGAGCCGTCGAAGTTCGCGAGCAGGTCGAAGAAGTCGGGGACGTCCTTCGCGTCGAGGTCGACGAAATAGCTCGGATAGGAGCCGATCAGCCCCGGCAGGAAGTCGATCGTGTCCTTCGTCCGGTCGAGCTGGTCCTTCTCGAAGAAGAGCGAGCTCACGTTGTCGTGCCAGCGATTGGCGACGATCGAGACGGCCCGGTCCGCGCCCTCGAAGCCGCGCACGCGGACCCAGACGATGTTGACCTCGAAGCCGTTCAGATATTCGACCAGCGCGACGCCCGGCTCGGAGAGCGCGCGCAGGCCGTCGTAGACGTCGTCCTGGGACGAGAACGTGCGCGGCATCTCGCGCTTCTCTCCGTCGCGGCGGTAGTTGATCGGATCGAAGTCGATGCCGATCGAGGGGAGCAGGTGGCGTTCGACGATGCGCTCGACGAGCTCGCGTCTGGGCTTCGCGGTCCGGTAGTCGATCTTCGTGCCGCGCTTCGAGATGAGCTCGCGACTGCGGGTGTCTTCGTGGGCGCCCACGCCCCGATACCAGGAGCGGAAGGTCTTCGCGCGGACCTCGGGCGGCAGGAAGTGGACGAAGTTGAGCTCGCCCTCCATCCGCAGATAGTCCATGTAGCGCCGGACGTTGACCTGATGGGAGAGGTTGCCGAAGACGTCGAAGCCCGCGACGAGGGCGTAGTAGATGCGCTCGAGCTGGGCGTAGTCGATGACCCAGAGCGTGCGTGGGAGCCGGCCGAGGGCGCCCTTGTGGACCGAGGCGCTGTCGAAGTGGCGATAGACGGTCAGCAGCGGGGCGTCGATCGCCCGCCTCCCGCGCCAGATCGCGTCGAAGTCGTGGCCCTCCGGGAGATGCCGGTCGTAGAGCTTCCTCTTCGCTCGGTAGAAGTCGGCGTACCGCTCGCGATAGTCGTCGCTGAAGGTCTCGGTCAGATGCTCGTTGCTCCCCCCTTCGTTCGGGAGCCGGAGGTTGTCGGCCTGGGCGATCAGGAACTCGGGTCGATTGGCGACGAGATCCGCTGCCGGGTCCATGAAGAAGATCCAGAAATGATCGTGGATCACGTTGAGCGCGACCTGGCCCTTGCAGACCGGGCCGCGGATGAAGGTCCGGATGAAGTACTCGGAGTGATCGAGCAGGAACTCGTAGCGGGCTTTCGGCGGGATCTGCGCGTAGACGAGGAAGGGATTCGCCCCGAGCTTGCCGTCGTAGGGCATGCGGTGGGGCGGCTCGAGCCACTCGGGCTCGATGAAGAGGGCGCGGTAGCGGGCGAGGGTGTCGTCGCCGAAGCCGACCACCATGTGGGTCTTGTGGACGATCGTCGAGTGGATCTTGCGGAAGCGGTAGTAGAAGGGCGTCGTGCCCGGATCGTCGTAGGGGCGGACGGTGGCGACGACGCGGATCGGCTCGCCGGGGGGCGTCGTCGAGCGGACGAGCTCGAAGAAGCCGTCGGCGCCGAGGGCGGTGAAGCGGATGTGGGCCAGGAAGAAATGCTCGTAGAGGTAGCGCGCGGTCATCGCGTGCCTGGCGTCGGGGCGGTTGAGGAAGCCCTCCCATTTCCCGATCTCGCGCAGCGCGACCCGGTTCGGCGCTTCGAGCGCACGCTGCTGATCGGCGTCGGGCCCGGGCGCGCCTCGAGCGAGCCAGGTCGCGAGCAGCGCATGCTCGTCGGCCTCGAGCGGCGGAAATCCGAGGGGCATTCCGCGATCGGGATGGGCTGCGAGGAAGCTGCTCATCTCCTTCGCGTCGGCGGGGCAGGCGAGGTCGATCGCTTCGGCGTGATAGTCGCCGCGGGGCTTCGGGAAGCGCTGCTTGGCCTCGAGCAGATAGAGCATCAGGGCGTCGTTGGCGGGGGAGGCTTTGCTGCTCTCGAGCACGCTGTGGAAATCGAGGGTCCGCCACCCGGCCTCGCCCGCTGCGTCGAAGAAGAGCCGGGTCGGGCGCAGCGGATGCAGGCGAGCGGGCGGGTAGATGGCGTGCTTCGTCGCACCGCGCTCGGCGCCTTCGAACGAGTCGAGCTTCAGCTGGCAGGGCGCGTTGTAGCAGGAATGGCAGACGGTGCAGCGGCGATCGAGGATCGGCTTCACGTCCTCGAGGAAGCCGACCGGTCGGGCGACGGGCTCGACCTGGAGCGGGGGCAGCGGGCTCGGCGCGCAGGCCGTGCCGAGGCTGAAGCAGGCGGCGATCAGGACCAGGAATCGGAGCATGTCGGTCTCTCGACACCGGCGATTCGATCGGAGCGGGAGCCGCCCGGGCCGGTGAAACGAGCCGAGCCTAGCGCGACCTCCGGTTCGCGAGAGCCTTCAGCCTGCGAGACAGCCTTCAGCCTGCGAGACAGCCTTCAGCCTGGGAGAGAGCCCTCAGTCGGCCAGATAGTGGAGCAGGTCGTGGTGGGTCACGATGCCCGCGAGCTGCTCGTCTTCGTCGAGCACGACGAGGGCATGGAACTCGCCGATGCCGATCCGATCGATCGCCGCCTCGACGGGCTCGTCGACGTAGATCGTCTCGAGGGCCCGCGTCATGACGTCGGCGGCGGTCTCGCCGCCGTAGAGGCCGGCCGAGAGCTTCTCCGCGCCATGCTTGCGGGCGACGCGGACGAGGTCCCGGGTCGAGACCATGCCGATGGGGCGGCCCTCGGCGACGATCGGGATGTGGTGGCAGCGCTCGTCGGTCAGCATCCGCCAGATCTCATGGAGGCTCTGATCCGGGCCGGCCGTCCGGACATGGCTCGTCATGACCTCGCGAATCGTGACCCCGCGGCGGCTCGAAGCGGAACTCATCGGCGTTCTCCTCTCGTCCTCTCGTCCTCTCGGACTCTCGTCGTCGAATCCCCGTGCTCGCGGTCCCCGGTCGTCCGAACGGCCCGGCTCGGATCGCTGAGACGAAGCCCCGCGCCGCCCGGGTCCCTGGTCCGAACAGCACGAACCATGCCACGGCACCGTACCCTGTCGCGTCCGCTCGCCTCGCAGGGCGGGACATTGCTGCGCGGATCGAGGTCCTGGACCTCGCTTCGCCCCGGATTCGTCTACCGGGCCGACTCCGGCTGGATGCTCGCGATCTGTCGATCGTGCAGCCGGGCGAAGAGCCCGAGCGCCGTCGTCGCGCCGACGAGCGCCATGAACATGTCCCACTGCGTGTCCCAGGGATCGCCCTGGGTTCCGAGGAACTCGGTCGCGCTCGCGCCGATCGCGAGCGCGACGCCCCACTCGATGAGCTCGTAGCTCGCGCTGATCGCGAGCACGACACAGACGACGAGGAAGTCGCGCATCCGCCGGCCGTTCACGAAGGCGCCGCGGATCAGGATCTCCCGGGCGACGAGCGCCGGTACGCAGCCCTGGAAGAAGTGGCCGATGCGATCGTAGGGGTTGCGCGCGAGCTCGAAGAGATCGGCGAGCGCGAAGCCCAGGGGAACGCGGGCGTAGGTGTACGCGCCGCCGACGATCAGGACGCAGGCGTGGAGGAAGATCGCGGCATAGACGAGCGCCGTGAGCGGGAAGCGCTTGCGCGTCGCGAAGAGGATCGGCCAGGCGATCAGGACGGGCGCGACCTCGAGCAGCCAGGTCGGCCGATCGTAGGGGGCCCAGCCGGAGAGGACGAGCAGGGCGAGGAGCGCTCCGGAGGCGATCGCGAGGGCGGGATCCCGGGACGACCGGGCGAGCGGGGCCTGTGGCGCGTCGGGGAGGTCGGTCATCTCGGAGGCAGCCTAGCGCGTCGTCGGGTGGACGTGATCGATCAGATCACCCTTCGCGGGGCGGCCGTCTCGGCGCGGCCGGTGTTGGGCGTGCCGGACGGCTCGATCAGGAGCACATGGGACTCCTCGTCGGCGAAGGGCCGATGCTCGACCCCGCGCGGCACGACGAACATCTCCCCGGGCCCGAGAGAGACGCTGCCTTCCCGCATGTCGATGCGGATCCGGCCCTTCAGGACCAGGAAGAAGTCGTCGGTCTCCTCGTGAACGTGCCAGACGAACTCGCCCTTCACCTTCACCAGCATGAGATCGTGGCCATTGAACTGGCCGACGGTCCGCGGCTGCCAGTGGTCCGAGAAGGTGGCGAGCTTCTCTGCGAGATTGATCGGATTCATCGTCGGGGCTCCTCGTCGCGGCGTCGATCCGTTCGTCCTGCAAGCCGCTTCGTCATCGCGATTGGGAAGTCCGCGAATCTCCCAGCGCCGACGCCGGCGAGGGATAGCCCGCGATGAAGCCGCCGTCGGCGACGAACTCGGAGCCCGTCGAGTAGGAGCTGTCGTCGGAGGCGAGGAAGACGGCGAGGCGCGCGATCTCCCGCGGCAGGCCGGTGCGGCCCATCGGCGCGTGGCGTGCGACGTGGGCGTCGATCATGCCGCGGACGAAGGCATGATCGGTCGTCCCGTCGGAGGCGAGCAGCGTATGAACGTGGCCGGGATGGATCGAGTTGACGCGGATCCGCCGAGGCGCGAGCTCGATCGCCGCGGCCTTCGTCATGCCGCGGACGGCCCATTTGCTCGCGATGTACGAGATGATGCCCGGCGAGCCGATCATGCCGTCGATCGACGAGATGTTGATGATCGAGCCGCCGCCCGCCGCCGTCATCGGCTCGATCGCCGCGCGCATGCCGAGGAAGACGCCGGTCTGGTTGACGGCGATGACGCGCTCCCAGCTCGCGAGCGTGGTGTCGACGAGCGGCGCGCCGACGGCGGTCCCCGCGTTGTTGACGAGCACGTCGAGCCGACCGAAGCGCGCCTGCGTCTCGCGCATGGCGTCCGCCCAGCTGCCCTCGCTCGTCACGTCGAGGCGAAGCGCTTTCGCCTTCGCGCCGATTCCCTGCGCGAGCGCCTCGGCCTCCGGCGAGAGCACGTCGCCGATCACGACCCGGGCGCCTTCGGCCGCGAGCTCCTCGACCATTGCGCGGCCGAGCCCGCGCGCCCCGCCGCTCACCAGCGCGACCTTGTCGTCCAGTCGTCCCATCTTCGTCCTCCTCGCGTCTCGTCGCCCCACGGCACGCGGATCGCCTTCGTCGAGCATCGGGCATCGGGCATCGGGCATCGGGAAGAGACTATCGGCCCCGTCGCGTCGCGGCCGCGCCCCTGCGATAGGCTCGCGCGCGTGGAATCGACAAAGACCGTCGCCCTGCAGCCCGATCGCGCCCTCGCCGAGCTCGTCGCCCTCCACGACGACCTCGATCGCGAGACCCGCGCGCTCGCGGCGGTCCACGCCGGACGCCTGCAGTGTCGGCGCGGCTGTCAGGCGTGCTGCGTCGACGAGCTGACGGTGACCCGGATCGAGGCCTTGCGGATCGAGCGCGCCCATCCGGCGCTGCTCGCGACGGGGATCCCGCACGCGGTCGGCGCCTGCGCGTTCCTCGACGCGGAGGGCGCTTGTCGCGTCTATGCCGAGCGGCCCCTCGTCTGTCGCTCGCAGGGGCTGCCGCTGCGGCTCTACTTCGAGGACGAGGCCGGCGAGATCGAGGAGCGCCGCGACATCTGTCCGCTCAATCTCGAAGGCGGGCCGCCGCTCGCCGAGCTGCCCGAAGAGGCGTGCTGGCTCGTCGGCGTCCACGAGCTGCGGCTCGCGGCGATCGACGAGGCGGCGGGCGGCAGCGACGAGACGCGGGTCCGGCTGCGGGACCTCTTCGCGAAGCGCGCGTAGGAAGGCTCGCCATTCGGCGCGGCGCCTCAGCGCGCGAGCGCGTCGATCCGCGCGCGCACGGTCGCGAGATCGAGGTCGTCGATCTCGAGGATCTTCTTCGGCGACGAGCCGCCCGAGGCGATGCGGACGGAGTGGAGCGGCAGCTCGAGGGCCGCGGCCACGACCCGCAAGACGGCCTCGTTCGCCCGCCCCGCTTCGGCGGGCGCGCGCACGCGGACCTTCAGCGCGTCACCGAGCCAGCCCGCGATGCCTTCGCGGGTCGAGCCGGGGACGACCTTGAGCGCGACTCGGATGGCCAGGACGATCCCTCCGCACCGCGCTCGGCGCGTCCGCGCCCGCTCGCTCGACGGACGAGCCCGTTCAGGCCGGGAGCTTCTCGCCCGACCACTGCTCGGAGAGCACGAGCAGCTTCTGCGCGGAGGCGCGGTCGAGGGCGTAGGGCATGACGCCGGACGCACCGGCCAGGTCCTTGATCGGCTCCGCGATGCCGCAGTCCTCGCAGTAGACGCCGCCCTTCCCCTCGAGCTCGGGCGCGGTCGCCGCCCAGACGGAGGTCGCGGCGCCCTGGGGCACCTGCTTGAACTTCATCGGTTCGGATTGCGGGCGCCGGCCCATCATCGCCTTGAAGTCGTCCTGCGAGAGATGCCGGCCGAGCTCGGTATGGATCGCGCCGGGATGGACCGCGAAGGCGCGGAGGCCGCGGCTCGCATAACGCTCGTCGAGGGCGACGCTGAAGAGGATGTTCGCGGTCTTCGCCTGGCCGTAGGCCGCCCACTTGTCGTAGGGCTGCTTCTCGAAGAGCGGGTCGTCGAAGCGGACGTCCGACATGCGGTGGCCGCCGCTCGAGAGGTTGACGATGCGGCCGGGGGCGGCGGCGAGGAGACTCGGCAGGAGGCGCGCCGTCAGCACGTAGTGGCCGAGGTGGTTGGTGCCGAGCTGGAGATCGAGGCCCTGCTTCGTCCGGCCGAGCGGGCAGGCCATGACGCCCGCGTTGTTGATCAGGATGTGGATCTTCGGGAAGCGGCGCGCGATGTCGTCGGCCCCGCGGCGGACGGAGTCGAGGTCCGCGAGGTCGAGCAGCGCGATCTCGAAGGCTCCTTTCGGATTGCCGCTGCGCAGCCCGGCGACCGCGGCCTCCGTCTTCGCCTTGTCCCGCGCGACACAGACGACCCGGGCCCCGCGCGCGGCGAGCACGCGCGCCGTCTCGACGCCGAGCCCGGCGGAGACGCCCGTCACGACGATCGTCCTGCCCGTGAGATCGATGTCGCGGGCGACTTCCTCGGCGGTCGATTCGGCTCCGAATTTTCTCGTCATGCTGGGGCTCCTGTCGCTCTCGGGGTTCTCGTCGCGCTGGCCGTCAGGGGGCACCGCCCGCCGCCGGCGCAGTCCCCGTCTCGAGCAGGCCGCGGGCCGATGGGATGCGCACGAACGCGATGCGGCGGCGATTCCAGGTGTAGCAGAGGGCGAGCCCCCCGCCCGAGGCGACGACGGCGGGGTAGGAGAACTCGCCGGGGCCGGTCTCGACGTCGAGGCGGAAGGGCCAGGTCTCGCCTTCGTCGCGGGAGAAGAGGAGCGAGAGCGGCGTGCGCGCGGCCCAGTTGCCAGGGACCGGATTGCAGGCGAGGGCGAGCGTTCCGTCGTCGAGGCGTGCGAGGTCGAGGGCGCTGTTGTTGTTGGGCACGCGCGTCGGCCGCGCCCTCGACCAGCGGCGTCCGTCGTCGTCGGAGTCGCTCTGGTGGATCCGTCCGTCCGTCGTGCGGAAGAGGGCGTGGACATGGCCCGGCTTCGACTCCCAGAGCGCGGGCTGGATCAGACCCTTGCCGCGAAAGCGCGCGCGATCCAGGTCGATCCGCTTCGTCGCGATCCAGCCGCCGACGCCGTCGGGGCTGCGGTCGAAGAACGCGTCCCAGCGACGCCAGGCCTCGATCGACGCGCCCGCCAGCCAATCGCCCGACGCCAGCCGGATCGGCTTGTTGCGCACCGCCCCCCGTCCGCCGCGATCTCCCGGCACGAGCGGCATCGCGCCCTCGAAACGTCGACCGCCGTCGAAGGACCGCGCGATCCAGGTCTCCCAGGTCCGGATCCGATCGCCGACCTTGAACTGGAGGGCGAGCACGTCGTCGCCCGCGTGCGCGCCGTCGAGCCGGTAGAGGACCGGGTTCCAGTGAGCGACGTCGCGGACCTTCACGGCGCGCCGGGGCGGCGCGAAGACCGTGGACCCGTGCGCCGCTTTCGGGGGTGCACCGCTCGATCCGCTCGATCCGTCGACCCGACCCTCCGCGGTCCAGATCGCGACGTCGGGGTGGCCTTCGTAGGGACCCGCGAAGAAGGCGACGACGAGCCGGCCATCCCGCGTCTCGACGAGGGTCGAGGCATGACATTGGGCGAAGGGGCGGTCTTCGCCGAAGACGAAGCCGCGCTCGAGCAGGGCCTCGTCGGGCCGGAGCACGTGCCCGCTCGTCGCGTCGGCGGGCGCCGTCGCCGACCTCGCGTTCGAGAGGGTGTCGTCCACGGGTGGACGATACTCCGGCTCCTGCGGTCGGGAGAAAACACCATTTTTGATTATTTGTGGGCCAGCGTGGTTTGCCCTACTCGCCTCTCGGGAGGACGGGGCCGATAGGGCCGTCGAACTCCAGGGAGTGATTCGTGTTGAAGGTGGGCAATGACGTTCTCTTTCAGGAGCCGACGGTCAGCATCCGGCGGCTGCGGCGATCGGTCGTGATCGCGGCCGACGACGGCTCGATCTCGGTGCGCTTCGTCGGCGAACCGTTCGAGTTCGAGATCGATCAGGAAATCCTGATGTTCTTCAACGGGAAGCGCGAGTTCATGCAGCAGGTCGGCCGGATCCTCGAGATCCAGGCGCCCGAGCCGCCGGCCGAGCTCGCGGCGTCGCCCGATGCGACGGCCGCCGTGGCCCCGTCGGCCCAGGCCGCCGCGCCCCCCCCCCCCCCCCCCCCCCCCCCCCCCCGGCGGCCCCCGCCGCCGCGCGGGGGGGGGCCCCCCCCCCCCCCGGGCAAAAAAGGGGGGCGCGGCGCCCGCTGCGGCGTTGCCGGAGAAGAAGAAGGAAGGGCCGGTCTTCGTGATCGAGCCGGTCGGCGATCCGATCTCTGCCGAGAGCCGACAGTCCTATCGCGTCAGCACCATCTCCGCCGGCATCGAGGCCCGCATGGGCGGCGAGACCGGTCTGCAGGTCCAGGACCTGAGCGCGACGGGCTTCGCCCTGCTCGCGGACAAGAAGTACAAGATCGGCCAGACGGTCGAGGTCGCCATTCGCTATGGCGACGAAGCCTGTCACGGCAAGGCGGCGATCCAGAGCTTCCGGGAGCTCGAGAGCGGGCGGCTGCGCTACGGCGTGCGCGCGATCGAAGAGGATCCCCACGCCCAGACGTTCCTGCGGACGCTCCAGCGCATCTCGCTGGCGGTCCAGCGCGAGCAGCTGGCGCGAAGCGGCGGATCGCGTTAGGCGTCTCCGCTCCGCGATTCGAAAGACACACCTAGCGGCCGGTGAAGCGGGGCGGCCTCTTCTCGAGGAACGCACGCATGCCCTCGGCGGTGTCCTCGGTCGCGGTGCACGCGGCCTGGGCGACGGCCTCGAGCTCGAGAGCCTCGGTCATCGAGAGGCTGCTCGCGCGGTGGAGGCTCTGCTTGATCTGGGCCAGCGCGATCGGCGGGCGCTCGGCGAGCGCCGCGAGCTTCTCGTCGACCGCGGCCTCGATCGCGCTCGCTTCGAAGATCGCGTTCACGAGCCCGTACTCCCGCGCCGTCGCCGCCGGAATCCAGTCGCCGAAGAACGCGAGCTCCTTCGCGCGCTGCATGCCGACGAGCCGCGGGAGCAGCCACGAGCCCCCGCAATCGAGCGACAGCCCGCGCCGCACGAAGATCTCGCAGAAGCGCGCCTCGGGCGTCGCGTAGACGAGATCGCAGGCGAAGGCGAGATTCGCACCGGCCCCCGCGGCGACGCCCTCGACGAGGGCGACGACGGGCTTGGGATGCTGATGCAGCGCGCGGATCGCGCGGCCGTAGACGCGGTTCATGACGTCGAGGGTCGACGAGGCGGGCGAGCCCGGGCGCCGCGGAGGCGTCGGCGCCGGCTTCGATGCCGTCTCGCTCGCGTCGCGGCCGCGGTCGGGGGCGAGGTCGCCGCCGGAGCAGAAGTTCCCCCCGGCGCCGCGGATCAGGACCGTGCGGACCTCGGGGTCGGCTTCGAAGTCGTCGAGCACGTCCGCGAGCTCCCGCGCCATGCGCGGGTCCATCGCGTTCTTCTTCTCGGGTCGCGCGAGCAGGATCCGCCCGATCGCTCCCCGCTTCTCGATCGACAACGTCGCGAGCTGCATTTTCGTTCCTCTTTCTATCGCTCGTCCCGGCGCGCGCCGTCGATCCCGACCGACGCGAGCAGCGCATAGATCGGGTCCGTCGCGTCGCGCCGGCTCGCGACGTGGCTCTCCGGGATGTCCCACCAGGCCGTCTCCGGCAGCCGCAGCGACCACTCTCCGATCGCGACCCGGCTCGCGATCTTGAAGCGGCCTGCGCGCCGCTCGAAGCGGTCGAGGTAGCGGAAGGCGGTGGCGAGATTCTGATGAGGCTTCGCGGGGTCGCCGCGATGGACCGAGATGCCGTAGGTCTCGACGGCGGCCCGGTCGGGGTCGGGGCCGAACTCGACCGTGACCTGATTGAGCGCGTGGGTCGTGAAGCGATAGCGGGCGAGGAGCTTGTCGACCCAGACGACGTACTCGTCGGCGGTGCCGAAGAAGCTGCCGTGGTGGTCGGTCGCGTCGTCGTGGTAGCAGGACCGGACGAGGGCGAGGTCGCGGCGGTCGATCCCGCGGCAATAGTCGTGGATCACGCGCTCGATCTCTTGCTGGTCGAGGAGTCGGGCGATGCGCTCGTTCATCGGATCACGCTAGCCAGCGCGTCCGCGGGGGTCGGGCCGCTCGGCCTCGCGGCGGATGGACATGGCCCGGTCCCGGACGCGGCCGTCCGGCATCGGACGGGCCGCGTCGCGTGGCCATGGCGGCCCGGGACCCGGGGCGCGGCTATGCTCCCGCCGCCCTCGATCCCACAGGAGTCCCCCCTTGAGCGCCACCCCCTCGCTTCGCTTCGGTGTCATGTTCGGCTACTGGGGAGCCCAGCCCCATCCGAACTTCGTCGAGATCGCCCAGACCGCCGAGCGCCTGGGCTTCCACTCCGTCTGGACCGCCGAGGCCTGGGGCTCGGATGCCTTCACGCCGCTGACCTGGATCGGGGCCCACACCAAGACGATCAAGCTCGGGACCTCGATCGTGCAGATCTCCGCGCGGACGCCGACCTCGACGGCGATGCACGCGCTCACCCTCGACCATCTGACGAAGGGCCGCGTGATCCTGGGCCTCGGCGTCTCCGGTCCGCAGGTCGTCGAAGGCTGGTACGGCCGCCCCTTCGACAAGCCCCTCGCCCGCACGCGCGAATACGTCGACATCATCCGCCAGGTCCTGCGCCGGGATCAGCCGGTCAAGAACGACGGCCCGCATTATCCGCTGCCGTATTTCGGCGAAGGCGCCTGGGGCATGGGCAAGCCGCTCAAGCCGATCACCCACGCCCTGCGCTCCGATCTCCCGATCTACCTCGGCGCCGAGGGCCCGAAGAACGTCGCGCTCGCCGCCGAGATCTGCGACGGCTGGATCCCGCTCTGGTATGCGCCGACCCGCGAAGAGGTCTACGCGGACTCGCTGGCTCACGCCAAGCCCGATTTCGACATCGTCGTCCCGGTCACGGTCCACATCACCGACGACGTCCAGAAGGCCTACGAAGCGATCCGGCCCGCGCTCGGGTTCTACGTCGGCGGCATGGGCGCCAAGGACCGCAACTTCCACAAGGAGCTGATGGGTCGCATGGGCTACCCGGCCGAGGCCCAGAAGATCCAGGACCTCTTCTTCGAGGGGAAGCGCGGCGAGGCGATCGCGGCGGTGCCGAACGCGTTCATCGACGACATCGCGCTCGTCGGTCCCAAGGAGCGGATCCGCGATCGGCTCGCGGCCTGGAAGGCGAGCCGCGCGAGCACGCTGCTCGTGCACGCGTCGACGCCCGAGGCCCTCGAGCTGACGGCCGACGTGTTGATGGGTTGATCGGTCGACGGGCCGCGAGTCGAGGGAGTGCTGCGATGAAATTCGGTTATTTCGGCCTCAACGTCGGGACCTTCAATCATCCGGACGCGATCGGGCGCCTCGTCGTGGCGGCGGAGCAGCTGAATTTCGAGTCGATCTGGACGGGCGAGCACGTCGTGCTGGTCGATCCGCAGGTGCCGCCGTCGCCGGTGCCCCCGCATTCGACCTTCGTCGACACGATCGCGAGCCTCGCGTTCGCGGCGGCCAGGACGACGCGCATCAAGCTGGGCTCCGGGATCATCCTGATCGCCCAGCGCGATCCGATCGTGCTGGCGAAGGAACTCGCGGGGATCGACGTCCTGTCGAAGGGGCGGCTGCTGGTCGGCGTCGGGGTCGGCTACGTGAAAGGCGAGTTCGACGCGCTCGGGATTCCCTTCGACGAGCGCGGGCCGCGGGCCTCGGAGCACATCGAGGTCCTGCGCACCCTCTGGACCAGCGAGAAGCCGGCCTTCGCCGGGAGGTTCACGAATTTCTCGGGCATCCAGGCCCGACCCTTTCCGGTCCAGAAGCCCCATCCGCCGATCCACGTCGGCGGCATGTCGGCGCCGGCCCTGCGCCGGGCGGTCACCCAGGGCAACGGCTGGTACGGCTTCTTCCTCGACGTCGCGAACACGGCGAAGATGATCGAGGGGCTGCGCGAGACGGCCCGGCGGGTCGAGCGGCCGGCTTCGCTCGGGAAGCTCGAGATTTCGGTGACCCCGCCCGGTCCGATCGACTCGGATACGGCGAAGCGGTACGAGGACCTCGGCGTCGATCGGGTCGTCCTGATGCGCGGGTTCGGCGACATGGCGGGCCAGCGGGAGAAGAGCGCCGAGGACGCGGTGCTGCGCTTCCTCGAGGACACGGCGAAGGAGCACCGGCTCGGGTGATCGCGACGGGCTTAACCCCGACGGCGCTTCAGGCCCTTGCCCGAGCGGGCGAGAAGGATGTGGGACGGGCGGTCGATCCGGCCGATGTGCGTGCCGGGCGCCCGGCAAGACCCGGGCCCGCGAGGGAGCCTGAATGAACGCGATCCTGATCACCCTGAACATCATCGTCCTCTCGAGCCTGGTCGCCCTGGGCCTCGAGTGGCCGCCGGCGCTCTTCGCGTTCCTGGTGGTCGGACCGCTCGCGATCCTCTCGATCCGGCGCATCTCGAGCGGTGGGGTCTCGGCGCGGGTGATCTTCGGGACGACGGCGGCCTTCGCGATCTCGGCGATCGCGGGCCTGAGCTACGTCTGGCCCGCCGCGTGGTACGGGATGCTGCTCGTCGGCCCGATCGTGCTGCTCGGCATCGTCGACATGCTCCAGACGAAGCAGGCGATCAGGCGCAACTTCCCCGTGATCGGCCACGCCCGCTATCTGCTCGAGATGATCCGCCCGGAGATCCAGCAGTACTTCATCGAGAACAACATCGAGGGCCGCCCCTTCAACCGCGAGGAGCGCTCGCTGATCTATCAGCGCGCGAAGGGCGCCGTCGACTCGCTCCCCTTCGGCACCCAGCGCGACGTCTACGAGACCGGCTACGAGTGGATCAATCATTCGATGGCGCCCGTCGCGCCGGAGGAGCACGAGCCGCGGGTCTGGTTCGGCCAGGGACGCTGCGCCAAGCCCTACTCGGCCTCGATCTTCAACGTCTCGGCCATGAGCTACGGGGCGCTCTCCTCGAACGCGATCATGGCGCTGAACCGCGCCGCCCGGGACGGCGGCTTCGCCCACAACACGGGGGAGGGCTCGATCTCTCCCGCGCATCTCCAGGGCGGCGATCTCGTCTGGCAGGTCGGCACGGGCTATTTCGGCTGCCGCACGCCGGACGGCCGCTTCGATCCGATCTCCTTCGTCGAGCGCGCGAGCCGCGACGAAGTCAAGATGATCGAGATCAAGATCTCGCAGGGCGCGAAGCCGGGCCACGGCGGCATCCTGCCCGCCCGAAAGATCACGCCCGAGATCGCCGAGATCCGCGGCGTCGTAATGGGCCAGGACGTGAACTCCCCGCCCGCGCATACCGCCTTCTCGACGCCGGCCGGCCTGCTCGAGTTCGTGGCGCGTCTGCGCGATCTCTCGGGCGGCAAGCCGACCGGCTTCAAGCTCTGCCTCGGCAAGCGCCGCGAATTCCTCGCCGTCTGCAAGGCCATGCTCGAGACGGGCATCGTCCCCGACTTCATCACCGTCGACGGCGGCGAGGGCGGGACCGGCGCCGCGCCCTTCGAATTCTCGAACAGCCTCGGCACGCCGCTGGTCGAGGGTCTGACCTTCGTCCACAACGCGCTGATCGGCATCGGCCTGCGCGATCAGATCCGCATCATCGCTTCCGGCAAGATCTCGAGCGGGTTCACCCTCGCGCGCACCCTCGCCCTCGGCGCCGACACCTGCAACGCCGCCCGCCCGATGATGCTCGCGATGGGCTGCATCCAGGCGCGCAAGTGCAACACGAACGAGTGTCCGGTCGGCATCGCGACCCAGAACCCCGCCCTGACCGTCGGCCTCGTCGTCGACGAGAAGGCGAAGCGCATCGCGCGCTACCACCGCGAGACGCTGCGCGCCGCCGTCGACCTGATGAGCGCGGCCGGCCTCTCGAAGCCCTCGGAGCTCCGCCCCTGGCACGTCATGCGCCGTGTCTCCCAGCTCGAGACGCGCCACTACGGCGAGATCTTCGAGTACCTCGAGCGCGGGGCGCTCCTGCGCGAGCCGCTGCCCGCGAGCTTCGCCCGGGCGTGGGAGGTCGCCGACGCGTCGACGTTCTCCTATGCGGAGCCCGAGCACGGCATGTACGTCGCGACCCGGCTCTCGACCAACGGGAGCGTGGCGCAGGTGGCTCAGCTCTAGGCGGTCCGGAAGGGCCGAGCTCGACCGATCGGATCCGGTCGGCCGTGCCCGCGCGGCTCTTTCAGCGTTCGAAGCAAGCCTTCTTCAGGAACACGGCGGCCTGGGACTTGTCGACCTCGCTTCGCGCGATGCCGTCGACGAGGTCGTAGAGGGCGTCGGGGTCGGCCTGGAGCCTCACACCGATTTCCCGCGCGGGGGAGCCCCCCCCCCCCCCCGGGGGGGGGGCCCTCCCCCCCCCCCCGGGGAGGGGTGGGTTCGGGGCGGGGGGGGGGGGCCCGGGCCCCCCCCCCCCGGGCGGGGGGGGGGAAAAGGCGGCCCGGGGCGCCCCTCCCGGGGGGGGGCGCGCCCCCCCGGGGGGCGCCCGCCCGGGGACCCCCCCCGGCCCCCCGGCCCGGCGGGTTTGGCGGGGGGGGGCCGGAGGACCTCGTCGAGGGTCAGGAAATCGGGATCGCTCACTCGGCGAGTCGGCGGAACACACCGCCGTAGTGCTCGTGGGCCTCCGAGACGAGCTCGGCGACCCGCTTCGTCCGCTTCCGATCGCGCACGGGCGTGATGACGAGCACGTCACCGTCCGTCGAGACCTCGAGATCGGTCTCCGCGTCGATGCTCATTGCGTCGAGAAGCGGTCGGTCGATGATGAGCGCGAGGCTGTTTCCGGATCGGACGAGGCGTTTCACCATGTTCGCTAGGTAGCATGGCCTCGTTCGTACGAGCGAGATCGACACCGGGAGCGAAGATCGGGCCGGCCCGACTCGGGAGATCGGGAGTTCCGGCGGCGCTCAGGGCAACGGGTCGAGCAGGATCTCCGTGCGGTCGTGCTCGATGACGCCCCAATCGCCCATCTCGTCGGCGCCGAGCTCGCGCTCGACGACGCGCAGGCGTCCGTTCATGAACTCGAAGCGGGTCGCGACGCTGGCGCGGTCGGTCTCGAACTCGATGAAGCTGCCGGGCTCGACGAAGCGGGCGACGGCATCGAAGAAGCGGGCCATCGGTCGGGCCGGCAGCTCGTCCATCATGCCCTCGCGGCCCATGCCGCTGATGCCGCCGCCGGGGGTCTCCTGGAGGATGGCGTGCTCGCCGAGGGCGACCAGCGCGCGCAGGGTCTCGGCGAAGGTCTGGGCGGCGGCGAAGCTGCGATAGGCGTGCTCGTCCCGGCCGATGCCCATCTCGAGGAAGACGGATTGCGAGGGAAAGCTCGTCTTCAGCTGGGCGACCGCCGCGCGCTCGGCCGCGGCGTTCATCCGGAATTGCGCCTTCTCGATCCACACCGCGGTTCCCATGGCTCTTCTCCGATTCGGGTCGGGCGGATTTGCCCCGTGGGACTCGAACGCCCCGGAACTTGCCCGTCCACGCTCCCTCGGATGGCCGCAGACGGGTCTTGAGGGTTCCGCCCCGAACTTCCCTACTTCGCGCTTCATTCCCGCTTCTTCGCCCGGACTCCGTCGATCGATGGCGGGGATGCGAGTACCGTACGGCCGGGTCGTTGCAGCGGGCGGCGCAGTCGGTTGCGCAGGGGATTCGCGCAGGACTGCAGCGGGAGGTCGTGGCGTGCGGATCGAGCTGTCGGAGGCGGTGCGCGCGAAGCTGCCGGAGCGCTGGCGTCGGGCCTTCGACTGGGCCGAACGCACGCTCGGCGGCCGCGTCGTCGCCTGGGAGCCGCAACCGCGCTGGCGACCGGCCTGCTTCTTCGAGCTCGAGCGGAACGGGGCGCGCCTCCGCCTCTACTGGCGCGGCGCCCGCAGCGAGTGGGCCCGCGACGCCCGCCCCCTCGAGCGCGAGATGCGCGTCCTCGAGGTCCTCGAGAAAAACGGCATCCGCGTCCCCCACGTCCACGGGCTCTCGACCGACCCGCCCGGCCTCGTCCTCGAGCGCCTGCCCGGGCGCTTCAATCTGGCGACGGCGAAGGACGAGCGTCATCGGCGGGCGGTGCTCGACGAGTATCTGATCCAGCTCTCGAAGATCCACTCGATCCCGATCGAGGAGTTCGAGGCGATCGGCTTCGACCGACCGCGGAGCGCCGAGCAGATCGGGCTCGGCGAGACGCGGCGCTACGAGCGCGCGTATCGGGCCTCGAAGCAGCGGCCCGAGCCGATGATCGAGTTCCAGCTCGCCTGGTGCAAACGCAACGTGCCCCGGGACCGGCACGAGCTCTCGTTCCTCGCCTGCGACGCCGGGCAGTTCATGTTCGACGACGCCGGGCTGACCGGCCTGATCGACTTCGAGATGGGCTACATCGGCGACTACGCCGCGGACCTCGCGGCCCTGCGCACGCGGGATCTCTCCGAGCCGATCGGCGATCTCGGCCGAGCCATGAATCGTTACGGCGAGATCAGCGGTCGGGACATCGATCTGCGTGCGATCGACTACCACACCATCCGCTTCGCCCTCGTGAACCCGCTCTCCCTCGCCTCCGTCGTCGCGAAGCCCGGCCGCGACGCGAACTACGTCCAGTATCTCGGCTGGTTCGTCGTCTACGGCCGCTGCGGGCTCGAGGTGATGGCGCGCTTCACCGGCGTTCCCCTCGAGCCGCCCCGGCTGCCCGAAGCCGCGCCGTCGCGCCGCGCCGTCGCCCATGCCCACCTCGTCGACCTGCTCGATCCGGCGCGGGCGGTCGGCGCGATCGAGGACGCGCGCTCGGACGCGCGCACGGGGCGCTCGTCCGTCCCGGACGCCGCCGCGGAAGAGCGGGCCTACGACTTCGATCGCATGCACCGCCTCGCCGTCTATCTCGAAAACTCGGACCGCCATGGCGCCGCCCTCGAGGCAGACGATCTCGACGACGTCGGCAGGATCCTGGGCACGCGGCCCACGACCTGGCAGGAGGCGGATCTCCTCCTCGAACGCCTCGTCCTCGAGGCGGGCCCCGAGCGCGATGCCGAGCTCATTCGCTATTTCCACCGTCGTCTGGTCCGGGAGGAGTCGCTGCTCCATCCCGTCTTGCGCGAACAGCAGAACGCTTCCTTCCCGCCGCTCGAAGACTGAATTTCGACGACCGACTCTCGAACACCGACTCTCGAAGACCGATACCCGAAGCTCGAGGAGCCCCGAACCGATGACACAGATCCTCCCCCTCGCTGGCTACCGCGTGGTCGACCTCGCCGACGAAAAGGGCGAGCTCGCCGGCCGTCTCCTCGCCGACTTCGGCGCCGAGGTGATCCGGGTCGAGCCGCCGACCGGGGCGCGCTCGCGATTGCTCCCGCCCTTCGCGCCTTCGGGCACGAGCCTCTACTTCGCCTATCGCAATGCGAACAAGCTGGGTCACGTCCTCGACCTCGAGAGCGAGGCGGGGCGCGCATCGTTGCTCGACCTGCTCGCGCGCGCGGACGTCTTCATCGAGTCCGAGATGCCCGGGCGGATGGCTTCGCTCGGCCTCGATCCGAAGACCCTGTCGGAGCGCTTTCCGCATCTGGTCGTGCTCTCGATCTCGGACTTCGGGCAGACGGGGCCCTACCGCGACTGGGTCGCGACCGACGCGACGATGTGCTCGGTCTCGGGCATGCAGTTCAAGGCGGGGGTGCAGGGGCGCGAGCCGCTGCTGACGCCCGGGGCCATGGCCTACGACATCGCCGGCGTGATGGGCGCCTTCGCGTCGATGACCGCGCTCTACCAGCGCGAGCGCACGGGCTACGGCCAGACGATCGATCTCTCCGTCCTGGAAGCCGTCGCCCAGCAGACCGACTGGTCCTTCTCGAACGGCTCGATGACCGACGCGAAGCTCCAGGAGGCGCCGCAGACGCGCTTCGGCTCCGGGCCGATGTACCGCATCTTCCCGTGCAAGGGCGGCTTCGTGCGGCTGGTGATCCTGTCGCCGCGGCAGTGGCAGGCGATGCGCGCCTGGCTCGGGGAGCCCGAGTATCTCCAGGACAAGAAGTACGAGAGCTTCCTCGGCCGGATGGAGATCGCCGAGGCGCTGAACGTCATGATCGGCGACCTGTTCGCGACGATGACCCACGAAGAGGTCGCGTTCGAGGCCCAGAAGCGCGGGATCGTCTGTACCCCGGTCCTCGCCCCGGGCGAGGTCCTCGAGAACGTCCACTTCCGCTCGCGCAAGACCTTCGTCGACGCGGAGTACGCGCGCGGCGAGCGGGGGCCGGTGCCCGCCGGCTTCTTCGAGATCGACCGCGAGCGGCAGGGCTTCCGGACGCGCGCGCCGGAGAAGGGCGAGCACTCGGCGCGGATCGCCGCCGGCCTCTGGCCCGACCACCGCTCGAAGCCGGTCCACCCGCGGCCTGCGCCGTCGCGGCCCTTCGAGGATCTCCGGCTGCTCGATTTCGGCATCGGCGGCGTCGGCGTCGAAGCCGCCCGGCTCTTCGCCGAGTACGGCGCGGACGTCATCAAGATCGAGAGCAGGACCTATCCCGACTTCATCCGGACCGTCATGTCGACGCCGCTCTCGGGCTCCTTCGCGTCGTCGTCGCGCTCGAAGCGCGGGCTCGGCATCAACCTGAAGACCGAGGAGGGCAAGCGCCTCCTCCACGAGCTCGCGCGCCACGCCGACATCGTCACGGAGAACGGCTCGACCGGCACGATGGACTCCCTCGGCGTCGGCTACGAAGCGCTCTCGAAGACGAATCCGCGCATCGTGCTCGCGAGCAGCCAGCTGCTCGGCGACCACGGCGCCTGGGCTGACTGGATCGGCTACGGCCCCTCGACCCAGCCGATCGGCGGCCTCGTCCATCTCTGGGACTACGAGCAGGGCGACGAGCCCGCAGGCTCGACCTCGATCTTCCCGGACCATCTCGCGGGGCGCCTGCTCGCGATCTCCGCGCTCGCCGCCGTCCTGCGCCGGCGCAAGACGGGCCGCGGCGGCCACGCGTCGGTCGCCCAGGCCGAGGCGGTCGTCCACATGCTCGGCGATCTGCTGCTGAAGGAGGGCATCGCGCCCGGCAGCGTGAAGCCGCGCGGCAATCGCAGCGATCGCGGCGCGCCGTGGGGGACCTATCCCTGCGCCGGCGTGGACCAATGGGTCACGATCAGCGTCCGGGACGACGCCGACTGGGCGAAGCTCAAGATGGCGATCGGCGACCCGGAGTGGACGAAGGATCCGCGCTATGCGACCGCCGCGGGGCGCCTGGCGACCCAGAACGAGCTCGACGCCGCGCTCACGGAGTGGACGAAGGCGCGGACGAAGCTCGGCGTGACCTCGATCCTGCAGATGTTCAAGGTCCCCTGCGCCCCCATGTTCACCGCCCGCGATCAGATCCACGATCCCCACTATCAGGCCCGCGGCTACGTCCGCTGGCTCGACCAGCAGATCGTCGGCTGGATGGCGATGGAGGGCCCGTGCTTCCACGCGAGCGGCATGCAGGACGTCACGATCTTCCAGGCCCCGCTCATGGGCGAGCACACGCGCGCGATCGCACGGGACGTGCTCGGGCTGTCGGAAGAGGAGATCGAGGCGAAGCTCGCGGCGGGGGTGCTCGAGGCGGCGAGTTAGGGAGATCGGATCGAAGCCCGAACAGGAGGACCAGCATGTCGAAGATTCTCGTCACCGGCTGCAGCCGCGGCATCGGCTACGACACCGCCCTCCTGCTCGCGCGAGCGGGCCACGAGGTCGTCGCGACCCTGCGCAGCCCCGGTTCCTGCGATCTCGCGAAGCGCGCCGTCGAGGAACGGCTTCCGCTCACCGTGGAGGCCCTCGACGTCGACGACGACGCTTCGGTCGCTGCGGTTTTCGGCAGGCACGCCGACTCGATCAACGCCCTCGTCAACAACGCCGGCATCTACAGCATCGACGCCGTCGAGGACGAGAGCATCGAGCGGTTCCAGCAGGTGATGCAGACGAATTTCTTCGGGGCTGTCCGCTGCGTGAAGCAGGTCCTGCCGGCGATGCGCAAGCGCGGAAGCGGCTGCATCGTCAACGTGACCTCGATCGCCGGCCGGGTCGCCTTCTTCGGGCAGGCGGCCTACAGCGCCTCGAAGTTCGCCCTCGAGAGCTTCAGCGAGTCGCTCGCCCAGGAGGTCGCCGGCCACGGGATCCGGGTCGCGCTGGTCGAGCCGGGCATCATCGACACGGCGATGGCGACGACGAGCCTCCCGCAGTACTCGCCCGACACGATCTATCCCCACGGCCGCCGCGTGCATGCCTTCTTCCGCAATCCCGACAAGCCGCAGGCGCCGGCGGATCTCGTGAGCCGGAAGATCCGCGAGGTGATCGAGGGCCAGGATGCGCGGCTCCGGCATCCGGTCGGGCCGGACATGTTGCCGCTGCTCGGCTGGCGCCTCTCGCACTCCGACGAGGCGTGGATCCGGCTCGGCTCCCTCGCGAGCGACGCGGAATACAATCGACAAGTCCTGCTGGACGCGGGCGTCGACCTGCATCTGGACTGAGTCCGACATCAATTCGAACTCAGGAGGGGAGCTCCGGGTCATGCCGTCCGTAACGAGGCTTCTGCTTCTCCTTGTCGTCCTCGGCGCGGTCGTCGCGACGACCGGCTGCTCGCACGTCCGGATGGCGCTCTTCATGCGCAAGGACAATCCGACGGCGAGCGACCCGGACACGCTGGCTCGAGGCCAGCAGGTCTTCGCGGCGAGCTGCGCTTCCTGCCACGGCGACCGGGCGGATGGCAACGGGCCTCGCGCGAGCGAGCTCGAGGCCGTTCCGACGAACTTCCTCGCGCCCGAGTACACGAAGTCCGCCGCGCGGATCGCAGCGCGCATCGCCTACGGACGGGGGGACGTCATGCCGGCCTTCGCCGGGACCCTCTCCGAAGAGGCGATCTGGGACGCGGCGAACTATCTCCATTCGCTCCAGAAGGCGCCCGCTCAGCGGTAGACGAACTCCTTCCCGTCGAGCTCGATCGCCGGGATCGCCGTCTTCTCCCGCCAATAATCCTGCGTGTGCTGCCACTCGGGCCGGTCGAGCCGCTTCGGGAGCGCGTTCATCGCGCGCATCAGGTAGCTGGGGTTGAAGTTGTCCGGGTCGATCCAGGGGAGCTTCGGCAGACCTTCGTCCTCCGGCCGGAGCGCGACCTCGATCTTCTTCGCGCCGATGCGATCCATGTGGTTCAGCAGCCGGCAGACGAAGTCGGCGAGCAGGTCGACGCGGAGCGTCCAGGAGGCGCGGAAGTAGCCGAAGATCCAGAGCAGGTTCGGGACGCCGGTGAACATCATGCCGCGGTAGGTGATGGTGTCGTTCAGGGCGAGGGGCTCGCCGTCGATCGTGAAGGCGATGTTGCCGAGGATCGAGAGGTCGAAGCCGGTCGCCGTGACGATGATGTCGGCCACGAGCTCCCGCCCGGATTTCAACAGGACGCCCTTCTCGGTGAATCGGTCGATCTCGTCCGTCACGACCGACGCCTTGCCGGCGAGGATCCCCTTGAAGAGATCGCCCTCCGGCACGAACGCGAGGCGCTGCTGCCAGGGGCGATACTTCGGCGTGAAGTTCCGCTCGACCTCCTCGTCGCCGACGTAGGCGCGCACGGCGTCGAGCAGCTCCTTCTTCACGGTGTCGCTCTCTTCGCGGGCGCGCTTCGTGAACAGGTCCTGATCGTGGAGGATCTTGCGCCGCACGATCTCGTGGATCCAGGTCTCGTCGATCTGCAGCGTGCGCAGCAGATCCGCGAGCTCGTTGACGTTGGGCGCGGGGAGGAAGTAGGTCGGCGAGCGCTGCAGGACCGTCGTATGCGCCGTCTTCGCGGCGATCGCGGGCACGACCGTCGCGGTCGTCGCGCCCGAGCCGATCACGAGGACCTGCTTGTTCTCGTAGTCGAGGTCCGCGGGCCAGCTCTGCGGGTGGACGATCGTTCCGCGGAAGAGGGCCATGTCCTTCCACTCGGGCGTATGGCCTTTCGCGTGGTCGTAGTAGCCCTGGCACATCCAGAGGAAGCGCGTCGTGAATCGGAAGCGCTCGCCCGTATCGGTTCGGTGCGCGTCCACCGTCCAGAGATTCGTCTGCGAGGACCAGGCGGCCGAGTCGATCCAGTGGCGGTAGCGGATGTGCGGCGCGAGCCCGTTCTCGGCGATCACCTCGCCCATGTAATCGAGGATCGCTTCCGCGCTCGCGATCGGCGCGTTCGTCCAGGGCTTGAAGCGGTAGCCGAAGGTATAGAGATCGCTGTCGGATCGGATGCCGGGATATTTGTGGGTGAGCCAGGTCCCGCCGTACGACTCGAGCGCATCGAGCACGACGAACGTCTTGCCGGGGCATTGGTCCCGGAGATGTTTGGCGCCGCCGACTCCGGAGATGCCGGCGCCGACGATCAGGACGTCGAAGTGTTCTACGCGCTCCGGCACGTTCGGGCTCTTCGGGCTCTTCTGGCTCTTCTGGCTGGGCTGGGGCATGGGCACGGCTCCGGTGACGGCGTGGGTCGGCGAGGGCGATGCAAGCGATGTGCCCCGGCAGCGGGGCATGGACCGACTCTCGAGCGCTCTGCCCTGCGCCCTCGTGCCACAGGCTGGGGCAGAATGCGACCGGTGGCCACGGCCGCCGCCTACCAGGCCTCCAGCGCGCCGAAGAACGCCCGAACGTCGCTCGCGATCGCCTCGGGCTGCTCCGCCGGCGCGAAATGGCCGCCGCGCGGCAGGAGCGTCCAGCGGCGCAGGTCGCAGCGCTCCTCGGCCATCGCCCGCGGCATGTAGGCGAGCTCCTTCGGCGCGATCGCGAGCCCGACCGGCGTCTTGACCCGCAGGTCTGCGCGCGGCGCCGGCGTCGTCGTCGGGTTGAACGCCTCCTTGTAGATCCGGAGCGAGGAGCCGATCGTGTTCGTGAGCCAGTAGAGCGAGGCGGTCGCGCAGAGGAAGTCGCGGCCGAAGAGGCCGGCGACGTCACCGCCACAATCGCTCCAGGCGCGCCGTCGCTCCCAGATCCAGGCCGCCGTCCCGACGGGCGAATCGGCGAGCGCGTAGGCCAGGGTCTGCGGGTCGTGCATGTGGACCGCGATGTGGCTCGCGATGAGCGGGAGCGCCTCGTCGCGTCGAGCGACCATCCACTGCTCGTCGGCGGCGTAGGCCTCGGCCGGAAGAAAGCGACCGTCGACGCCGGGCAGGATCGGCATCGTCAGGTAGATGCCGCAGACCTCGGCCGCGTGGTCGATGCCGAGCTCACCGGTGATCTGCGCGCCCCAGTCGCCACCGACGGCGCCGAAGCGTGCGTGGCCGAGGACGTCGCGCATGAGGCGAACCCAGAGACGCGCGATGCGTCTGGGCTCGAGGCCGGTCGTCGTCAGCGGAGTCGAGAAGCCGAAGCCGGGGAGAGAGGGCACGATCACGTCGAAGCTCTGCCTTGGATCGCCGCCGAATGCCGCCGGGTCCGTCAAGCGCGGGATCACGTCCTTCCAGTCCCAGAAGGTCCATGGCCAGCCGTGCGTCAGCACGAGCGGGCGCGGGCTCGGCCCCTGGCCACGGGCATGGACGAAGTGGATCGGCACCCCGTCGATCGCGACGCGGAAATGCGGAAGGCGGTTCATCGCCGCCTCCTGCGCACGCCAGTCGAACTCGTCACGCCAGTAGTCGACCATCGACTCGAGCCAGCCGCGCTCGACGCCGTAGGCCCAGTCGGCGTTGCCGAAGTCGGGGGCCCAGCGCGTCGCGGCGAGGCGGCGCTTCATGTCGTCGACGCGGGCGGGCTCGACCTCGATGCGGAAGGGCTCGGGGCGCAACGCCCGCCTCAGAGCCCCGCGAGCGCGAGATCGAGGTTCGCGCTCGAGATCCCGCCGTGGATCTCCATGACGGTCCCGGTCACGAAGGCGCTCGCCGGCGACGCGAGATAGAGCGCGCCGAGGGCGATGTCCTCGGGCTCGCCGAGGCGCCGCAGCGGCGTCGATTCGACCATCGCCTTGCGCACGACCGGATTCGTCAGCACGGATTCGAGGGCGGAGGTCGCGGTCGAGCCGACGGCGATCGCGTTGACGCGGATCTTCGGGGCGAGGTCTTCGGAGAGGAGACGCGTGAAGTGGCTCATGGCGCCCTTGGCCGTTCCGTAGGCCGCGAAGCCCTTTCCCTTCATCTGGCCGATCGACGACGAGATGTTGACGATCGCGCCGCCGCGCGCCTGCATGTGGGGCACCGCCGCCTTCGAGAGCGCGAAGGCCGTCGTCACGTTGAAGTGGAACGCGCCGCTGAACTCCTTCTCGGTCGTGTCGAGGAAGGGCTTCGGCATCGAGCCGCCGACGTTGTTGATCACGATGTCGATGCGGCCGAATTCGTCCATCGCCCGTGCGACGAAGGCGTCGAGATTCGCGGTCACCGCGGCATTGCACTCGACGACCAGCGCGCGCCGCCCGAGCTTGCGGACCTCCGCGGCCACGGCCTCGAGCTGGTCGCGGCTGCGCGCTGCGAGCGCCACGTCGGCGCCGCATTCCGCGAGAGCGAGGGCGGTCGCGCGGCCGATGCCGCGGCCTGCGCCGGTCACGAGAGCCACTTTGTCGTCGATTCGGAAACGGTCGAGGATTGCCATGGCGCGATACTAGCCGCTCGAGATCGATTGGTAGATCGCATCGACGAGCCCGAGCGAAGGGCGGGGCAGGAGCGGTTCGCGAAGGCGACCGGAGGGAATCGAGGACCCGTGCGCAGCGCGATCGCTCGATCGTCGCCGGGTCGAATGGGCGGCCGAAAGTTCGAGCGGGGGGATTGGATCCGAAGGGAGTGGGCTCGGACAGGATTGTTTTCGGCCTCCTCCCGAGGGGATCGCCGACCGGTCGGTCCCTGCGAATGATCACCGAATGGTAAGAACGAATCTGGGGGCGAGGTCATAAGATCGAAATCTGCCGGGGAGGTCCTCGAGTCAAGGAGGTTGCGCGCGATGATTCGAAGGGCTCTCGTCTCCGTCGTCGGGGTTGCCGCAATCCATTTCCTCGTGTCGACCGGTCCGCAGTCGGGACCGGGGGACGACCCGGGAGGCGACGCGATCGGTTCATGGCACGCAGCCGGCGATCCCCGAGCGGCGGCCCGCCGAAGCGTCGTCGGCTCGGGCGGCAATGAACCGACCCCGGCTCCCGATTTCCTTTCCGCCGCCCGGTCTCATATCGCGGCCCGGGAATACTGGGCGAGCGAGGGGGACGCGGGCATTCAGGCGCCCAACCGCCGACACGGACTGCGAAGTCGCTTCGAGCCGAACGGGGTTCGGGTCGACGATCGCACGGCGGCGGGAAGCCCGAAGTTGTTGGCGCTCGGGCTCGTGGGCCTTGGGCGGGGTGAAGCGCTGACTCCCGTGCCGTCCGGGGAAGTCGAAGTCGTCGAGGCACGGATCGAGATCGCGCGACCCGAGCTCGGCCTCGTCGAGTGGTTCGTGAACTCGGATGCCGGTCTCGAGCAGGGGTTCACGCTGTCCGAACGGCCCACCGCAGCGACGCATGCGACGAAGCCCGGTCCGACGAGCGACCGCGCCCGACGCGATCGTCAGACCGCCGACCTCGTGCTCGAGCTCGCCGTGTCGGGCGCGCGAGCCAGTTTGCGCGGCGAGTCGGTGCGCCTCGCGAGTGACGCCGGGCGCGCGTTCGAGTATGGAAAGCTCGCCGTGGTCGACGCCCGAGGAGTCGCTCTCGCGGCCCGTTTCGAAGTGCCGAGCGCGGATCGGATTCGTCTCGTCGTGGATGACGCAGGGGCGACCTACCCGATCGTGATCGACCCGCTGCTCGAATCGACCGATGATGGTCAGATCTCCGCGGATCTGGCTTCGGCATTCATGGGGTCCAGCGTCAGCTCGGCCGGCGACGTCAACGGCGACGGCTTCGACGACGTGATCGTCGGGGCGCGCAACTACGACGGAGGATCGAGCGGCATCGGCGCCGCTTTCGTCTTCCTGGGCTCGGCGGCGGGGCTCGGCGATGGGAGTCCTGCCAATGCCCACGCCCAGCTGAGCTCGAATCAAGGCGTTCCCTTCCTGACGCCACTGTTCGGCGCCAGCGTGGCCGCCGCCGGCGACGTCAACGGAGATGGTTATGGCGACGTCATCGTCGGGTCGTCGGCGTACGCCCCGGTATCGGGTGGATCCGGCGCCGCTTTCGTCTTCCTGGGCTCCGAGACGGGCATCGCAGACGGAAGCCCTGCGACGGCTGCCGCCCGGATCGTCATCCACGACTTCGACGAATCCGGATTGGGAACCAGCGTCGCGTCGGCGGGGGACGTGAATGGGGACGGCTTCGACGACGTGATCGTCGGCGCGCCCGGATATAATGCCGTCATCATCAACGAAGGCGCTGCGTTCGTCTATCTGGGATCGGCCGCGGGAATCGCCGACGCGACGACGGCCACGGCCCACGCCCGACTCAGCTCGGACCAGGGTGGATTCATCGGTGGCTCCGTGATGGGGCAGAGCGTCGCATCGGCAGGCGACGTCAATGCGGACGGTTACGACGACGTGATCGTCGGCGCGCCTCTCTACACCGCCGGACAGGGCGGCGAGGGTGCGGCATTCGTCTTCCTGGGCTCGGCATCGGGCATCCCGAACGGGACCCCGGCGACGGCGCACGCCCAGCTGGAGTCGGATCAGGTCAATGCATCGCTGGGCTTCAGCGTCTCGTCGGCGGGCGACGTCAACGGCGACGGATACGCCGATGTCGTCGTCGGTGCGCCCGGTTACGACAGGCTGCAGACCAATTCGAACGAAGGGGAGGCCTTCGTCTTCCACGGAAGCAGTACGGGTCTCACCGATGGGAATCCGCTCACGGCCGATGGCACGGTATTGGATCCCATGTTTCTGCCGGGTCCGCCCGGGGCGGCATTCGGGAGCAGTGTCGCTTCAGCGGGCGATCTGAATGGAGACGGCTTCGGGGATCTGATCGTCGGAGCCCGGAGCTATTTCCCCAACGGCCTGCTCGTCGACGAGGGAGCCTTCATCGTCGTGAGCGGCGGCGCGTCGGGCATTCATCCCTTCAACCGATACCGATTGGTGGAATCGAATCAGGCCGGCGCGAGGATGGGGAATTCCGTGGCCTCGGCAGGGGACGTGGACGGAGATGGCTTCGACGACCTGATCGTCGGGGCCGAGCTGTGGGACGGCGGACAGAGTGACGAGGGCGCGGCCTTCGTGTATCACGGCGGCGCGTTCTGGTTCGACCAGTCCGAGTTCCCGCTCGATCGTCGATCGCGCTTCGAGGCCGACCAGGTGGATGCGGAGCTCGGATGGAGCGTGGCTTCGGCCGGTGACGTGAATGGGGACGGCTATGGCGACGTGATCGTCGGCGCGCCCGCGTTCGACGCGGGAGAGGTCGATGAGGGCGCGGCATTCCTGTTTCTCGGTCCAGTGACGCTCGGCCTCGCTCTGGAGCCGGCTACCCCCGTCCTGACGGCACACGCTCGCTTCGAGTCGAACCAGATCTTCGCTCGCATGGGCGAGTCCGTCGCCTCGGCGGGGGATTACAACGGAGACGGTTACGGGGACGTCGTCGTGGGCGCACCCTTCTACGATTTCGGGCCCGGGGACGAAGGCTATGCGTTCCTGTATCTGGGATCGCCGGCCGGGATGGGCAACGGAGACCCCGATTCCGCCGCCGTTCGATTCGAAAGCGTTCAGTCGCTCGCGCGCATGGGTTCCATGGTCGCGTCGGCGGGCGACGTGAACGGCGATGGCTACGGCGACGTCATCGTCGGGGCGCCCTTCTACGACTCGGGCGAGTCCGACGAAGGGGCAGCGTTCGTGTACCACGGCGGCCCGCCGCTCAGCGACCGGAATCCGACTTCTTCCAATGGGCGACTCGAGTCCGACCAGGTGTCGGCCCGCATGGGGGCCAGCGTCGGGTCGGCCGGCGATGTGAATGGAGACGGCTATGGCGATGTGATCGTCGGGGCGCCTCGATTCGATTTTGGCTTTACGGATGAAGGCGCCGCCTTCGTGTTCCTGGGATCGCCGACGGGAATCGGGAATCAGACCTCCGTGACCGCCCACGCGCGCTTCGTCGGCAATCGCACGTCGGCGGCATTGGGAAGTCGCGCGAGCGTGGCCTCCGCGGGCGACGTGAACGCCGACGGGTTCGACGACGTGATCATCGGGGCTCCCGACTACGATGGGGCGGCATCCAGGACCGGAGCCGCATTCCTCTTCGAGGGATCGTCGACGGGCCTCTCGAATGGCAGCCCGGAGACGGCCGCGACCCGCTTCGAATCGAGTCATGCCCTCGATCATCTGGGCGCGAGCGTCGCTTCCGCGGGTGACGTCAATCGGGACGGATACGGCGACGTCGTCGTCGGCGCACCGAGCGAGTCCGCCATCAACGGACAGGGGGCGATCTACGTCCTGCTCGGATCCAGCGAAGGCATTCCGGATGGGAATGCCGAGACCACGCCGCGCAAGTACGGATTGGACGTGGGGGGCGGATCGTGGGGTTGGAGCGTGGCCTCTGCAGGCGACGTGAATGGGGATGGCACCGGGGATCTGATCGCGGGGGCACCGACCTTCGAGTCCGGCGATCCGACCGCCGAGACCGACGAAGGGGCCGTGTTCGTGCTTTTGCAGAACTGGCGCGGCGATCCCGTGCTGGCGCAACAGCGGCGGGGCGACGCGAGCGGGATTCCCGTCCAGGCCGGTGGCTCGGCCCACGCGCCCGATCGATTCGAGGTCGAGCTGCTCGCGCGAAGTCCGCGCGGCCGGGAGCGCGCGAAGCTCGAGATCGAGGTCTGTCCGGCGGGCGTGTCGTTCGGGGCCGTCGTGTGTCATGAACGGATTTCTCCCGTCTGGATCGACCTCGGAACCAGCGGTGCAGTGCTGGCGGAGACGGTCACGGGACTGGCGAGCAACACGAGCTATGCCTGGCGGGCGCGGATCCACTACGCGGAGTACTCCTCGACGCAGGTCGGCATCCAGCCGACCGTTCGGATCGGACCGTGGTTTCGGCTGCAGGGACGCGCCGCAAACGGCGATATCCGGACGGTTCCGGAGCCGGGGGTCGGTCTGGGACTCATGACGGCAATCGTGCTTTCGTATTCCTTCGCACGACGGCGTCGGGTCGCGTAGCGCGTTCTCCCAGAGCGCCGGGCTTGCAACCCGCACCGTGTTTGTCGCTAGACTGCGCAGGCCGACGTCAGAGCCGCGTGCGCGCCGGTTCGACCGCCGATGCGCGGTCCGGGATGCGTTTGCTCGCCGGCGGCGGGGAGAAACCGATGCAGGATTTCAAGGGTCGTGTCGCGGTCGTGACCGGGGCGGCGAGCGGGATCGGACTCGGCGCGACCGAGCGCTTCCTGCGCGAGGGCATGAAGGTCGTGATGGCCGACGTCGAGAAGGGGAGCCTCGAGCGCGAGGCCGGCCGGCTCTCGGCCGCAGGCGGCGACGTCCTCCCCGTCGTCTGCGACGTGCGCGATCCCGACGAGGTCGATGCCCTCGCGAAGCGGACGCTCGCGCATTACGGCGCGGTCCACGTCGTCTTCAACAACGCCGGCGTCGGTCCGGCGGGTCCGATGCTCGACACGACGCCCGCCGACTGGCGCTGGATCGTCGACGTGAACGTCCTCGGCGTCGCCTACGGCGTGCTCGCCTTCGGTCCGATCCTGAAGCAGCAGGGCGAGGGCCACATCATCAACACCGCCTCCGAGGCCGGCCACGTCTCGAGCGCGATGCTCGGCATGTACACCGCGACCAAACACGCCGTCGTCGGCCTCTCCGAGTCCCTCTACCGCGAGCTCGAGGGGACAGGCGTCTCGGTCCACTGCCTCTGCCCGAACCTCGTGCGCACGAAGATCTTCCACTCCGAGCGAAACCGCGACGACGGGGCGTCGATGAAGCCCTCGCAGACGGCGACGATGGCCCCTCTGCGCGAGGCGATCTCGGCCCTCGGCATTCCGCCGGACAAGGTCGCCGGCGACATCGTCGACGCGATGCGCGCGAACCGCTTCTGGATCTTCACCCACGACACGACGAAGAAGGCCCTCGTCGTCCGCGCCGCCGACATCGAGGCCGATCGCAATCCGACGAACCCGTACGCGGGCCTCGCCGTCGTCGAAGGGCTCGAGAATCTCGCCCGGCACACGGAGGGCCGCTCGTCGTGACGATGCGCGATCTGCTTCTGGCCCGCGCCACGGACGATGCCCCGGCGCTCCTCTTCGAGGACCAGCGCTATAGCTGGCGCGAGTACTACCAGGGCTGCTGCGAGCGGGCCGAGGCGCTGCTCGCGTGGCGGCGGCCCGGGCCCTTCCACGTCGGCGTGCTGCTCGAGAACGTGCCCGAGTATCTCTTCCTGACCGGCGCAGCGAGCCTCGTCGGCGCGACCGTCGTCGGCATCAATCCGACCCGCCGCGGCGCCGGCCTCGAGCGCGACATCCGGCATACGGACTGCCAGATCCTCGTCACCGAAGATCGCCATGCGGAGCTGCTCGCGGGCCTCGATCTCGGCATCCCCGCGAACCGCCGCTTCGACGTCGCATCGCCGGTGTGGCACGAGGCCCTCGCGCCCTTCGCCGGGGCGGCCCTCCCGAAGGTCGAGGCGGATGCGCGCGCGATCTACATGCTGATCTTCACGTCGGGGACGACCGGCGAGCCGAAGGCCGCGATCGTCTCGTCGATGCGGACGGCGATGGCCGGCAAGGTCCTCGCCCAGATGCGCGGCCTCACGTCGAAGGACGTGGGCTATCTCGCGATGCCGCTCTTCCACTCGAACGCCCACATGGCGGGCGTCGCGCCGATCCTCGCCGCGGGCGGGACCTGGAGCATGCGCCGCAAGTTCTCGGCGAGCGCGTTCCTCCCGGACGTGCGCAAGTTCGGCGTGACCTACTTCAACTACGTCGGCAAGCCGCTGACCTACATCCTCGCGACCCCCGAGCGTCCCGACGACACCGACAACCCGCTCCGCATCGCCTTCGGCAACGAGGGCGCCGACCACGATCTCGGCCGATTCTCGAAGCGCTTCGGCTGCGAGGTCATCGACTCCTACGGCTCGACCGAGGGCGGGATCGCGATCTCGCGGACGGCGGACATGCCCGCCGGATCCCTCGGCGTCGCGCCGCCCGGCACGTTGATCCTCGACCCCGAGACGAAGCAGGAATGCCCCCGCGCCCGCTTCGGGCCCGACGGCCACCTCGCCAACGCGAGCGAGGCGATCGGCGAGATCGCGAGCACCGAGACGGCGAAGAGCTTCGAGGGCTACTGGCGCAACGACGAGGCCAACCAGGAGCGCACGCGCGAGGGCATCTACTGGAGCGGCGATCTCGGCTACCGCGACGCGGCCGGCTTCTTCTACTTCGCCGGTCGCAACATGGACTGGCTGCGGGTCGACGGTGAGAACCTCGCTGCCGGGCCGATCGAGCGGATCCTCGTGCGCCATCCGGAAGTGGCGCTCGCGGCGGTCTACGCCGTGCCCAATGCCGACGTCGGCGACGACTGCATGGCGGCTCTCATCCTGCGGCCGGGGGCGCGCTTCGATCCGGCGGGGTTCGCGGCCTTTCTCGAGGACCAGCGGGATCTCGGGACCAAGATGGTGCCCCGCTATGTGCGGATCGCGGAGTCGCTGCCCTCGACCGAGACCAACAAGATCCTGAAGCGCGTCCTGCGGGACGAGCGCTGGGAATGCGGCGATCCGGTCTGGCGCCGGGAGGGCGCGGGCTACCGTCTGCTCGAGGCGGCCGATCGGCAGAAGATCGACGAGGCCTTCGCGGCCCGCGGTCGGATGAACGTGCTCGGTCGCTGAGCGAATCGATCACGATCCGACGGGGCTCGGCAAGGCGAACGAAGCGGGAGCGCGGCGAGGGCCCGATCGGACCGCGACGAGAGCGCGAAGAGACCACGAAAGAGGAGCATCCGATGGCGTCGTTCATGGCTTCCTACAGCGCCCAGACCTATGCCCTGATGCGGATCGTCGCCGGGTTCCTGTTCCTCTGGCACGGCTCCATGAAGGTCCTCGGATTTCCGACGGGCATGCCGGCCGACGCACCGCCGTTCATCGTCTGGGTCGCAGGACCGATCGAGCTCTTCGGCGGGATCTTCATCATGATCGGTCTCTTCACGCGCTGGTCGGCCTTCCTTGCGAGCGGCACGATGGCCGCCGCCTACTGGATGGCCCACGGCCTGAAGGCGGTCCTTCCGGTCGAGAACGGCGGCGAGCTCGCCGCGATCTACTGCTTCGTCTTCCTCTTCATCAGCGCCCACGGCGCGGGATCTGGAGCCTCGACGGGACGCGGGGCAAGAGCTAGGTCCATGGCCCACGTCGACCGTGGAAGCCTCCGGCTCGAGACCGGGCCGGCCGCGCCGACGGGGCGCGAAGCGCGCCTCTGGCGGGTACTGGTCGAGCTGTCGGTGCAGGTCGAGGAGGCGAGGGCGGCCTTCGCGCGGGATGGAAAGCCGCGGGCGCTGCTCCCCGGCCGGCTCGAAAACGTCGTGGTCGAGTTCGACGACGCCTACACGGTCTACGTCGAGGGCATGGAGCGCCTGCCCGACGAGGCCCAGCTGCTGGCGCTTCAGGCCGTCGATCGACAGCTCGCAGGCATGGTCGGCGCGAAGGAGGCGGCGCTCTGGACCGAGCAGGCGCTGCGCGAGGACCGGCGCTGGAACGAAGCGGAGCGGCTCGCGCGGGCCGCGATCCGGGCCCATGCGTGGCCCGAGCGCCGGCTTTCGCTCGTGGCGTCGGAGGCGCTCGTCGGGGAGCTCGTCGAGTCGATCTCGAATGCCGCGAAGCGCGGGGGCCACGGGCCGGGCGGGACGTCATGACGCCCGTCGATCAGGCCCACGCGATCGTCGCCTGCGCCCTGCGGCCCGAGGGCAGCCTCGCCCACCTCGCGACGTTGATCGCCTTCGTGCTCCTCGCCTGGCGTTTCGCGCCGGCGCTGCCGCGGCGACGAACGCGTTAGGTCGCGCGCGGGCGACCGCGCGCGCCGTCGTCCGCGGCGTCGAGCGCGCGCTCGATGCAGAGCCCGTCGCGCAGCGCGCGCACGTCGTGGGTCCTCACCCAGTCCGCGCCCACGCGCATGGCGAAGAGCTCCGCCGCGAGCGTCGCGGCGCCGATCGCGTCGAGGCCGGATCCGGTCAGCGTGCGCAGGAACGACTTGCGCGAGACCGAGACGAGCACCGGCCGCCCGAAGCGCGCGCGCAACGCCGGGATCCGCGCGAGCACCGCGAGCGAGGCGCGCGGATCGCGACCGAGGAAGAAGCCCATGCCCGGATCGACGATCAGGCGCTCCTCGCGGATGCCGGCCCGGACGAGCGCCGCGAGGCGTGCTTCGAAGAAGCGCTCGATCGAGTCGAGGACCTCGGCCGGGGTCGCGAGCTCGCGTCCGGCGCGATCGCCCCCGGAGAGGGAGTGGACGACGACGAGCTCGGCCCGGGCCGACGCGAGCTCGTCGTAGAGGCGCTCGTCGGGAAAGCCGCGGACGTCGTTCAGCCAGTCGACGCCCGCCGCGAGCGCGAAGCGCAGGACTTCGGACGCGGAGGCGTCGACGCAGATCCGGAACGGGCGGGTCGGCTCGGCGGCGCGGGCCCGCTCCGAGTCCAACGCCCCGAGGACGGGGCGCAGCCGCGCGATCTGCTCATCGACCGGGACCGGACGCGCGTCGGGGTTGCTCGAGGCCGGGCCGAGCTCGACGACGTCGGCCCCGGCCGCGGCGAGGGCGAGGCCGTGCTCGACTGCCCGCGCCGGATCGAGGAAGCGGCCGCCGTCGGAGAACGAGTCCCGGGTGATGTTGACGATGCCGACGATCTGGCCTGTGCTTCCCACCAGGCTTTTCTAGCACGAGCGCCCCGTACCAGGAGTCCTTCGCCATGCAGTGGTCGCCCCAGTCTCCGCCGGGTCCGCGGCTCCCCGAGGCCTACGCCGCGACGTTGTCGCCCCTCGCGATCGAGATCGCCGAGAGCGGCGAGACCTGCACCTTCTCGATGCGCGACGGGCGCGTCGTGCTCACGCCCGGAGTCGAACACGCCGGGACGAGGGTCTCCCTCGCCCAGGCCAGCTTCGACGGACTGACCCGGGATCTCGAGTCGACGGCTGGGCTGATCTATGGACGGCGGGTGCAGGCGAAATCCGGGGACCTGATGGAGTTCATGCAGTGGGAGCCCGCTCTGCGCTGGCTCTATACGGGCCGGCCGGTCTACGACCCGGGCGCGATCGAGCTGTGCGATCGACGGGGAGAGCCGCTCGATCCGACCCGCTCGTTCCGCCTCGACGACGATCGCGAGGAGATGGCGCATTTCCTGCGGACGACGGGCTTCCTGTTCGTGCGCGACGTGCTCTCGCCGGAGGAGCTCGCGCGGCTCGGGGCCGAGGCGGAGGCGCTGCACCGCGAGGCGCGCGAGGGCGATCAGGAGTCGTGGTGGGGCAAGCGCGAGGACGGGTCGAGCGTGCTGTGCCGCGTGCTTCGGGCCGGGAAGCTTCCGACGATGCGGTCGCTCCATGGCGACGCGCGGATCGAGCGCCTGGCTTCGCTCTGCGAAGTGCCGATGACGCTTCCGATCGGGGCCGAGGAGAAGGACGGTGTGACGCTGCTCTGGAAGCAGCCCGGCGTCCTCGAGGGGCTCGGCGATCTGCCGTGGCATCGCGACTGCGGGCTCGGTGGCCATGCGAGCATGTGTCCGACGGCCGTCGTCAGCGTCTTCCTCGGGCCGAACACGCCCGAGGCGGGCGAGCTGCGATTCCTGCCCGGCTCCTGGCAGATGTCGTTCCCCCACCAGAACGCGGACTCGCCGCTCGCGCCGCGAGGCGTCGCACCCCAGGCCCGCGCCGGCGACGTCACGATCCACTACGGCGACGTGCTTCACGTCGCCCCGCCGCCGACGGGCAGCGCCGGGCCGTATCGCAGCTGCATCCTGCTCGGCTACGCGCGGGCGGGGGGCGGCCATCACGAAGGGGGCCGCCACTACAACGACGTCCTGCTCGGCGACACGTCGGGCCAGATCGCGGACATGCGGAAGGTCGCGGCGCGCTCGTAGCGAGCGCCACGAGCTTTCACATCTCTTTACGCGGAAACGAGCCGGGAGCCCGCCTCCAAGCTTTGCCCGCCCTCCGATTTCGGCTACACCTCGCGCCGCGTCTGGACGCAAATCCAGATGGAAGCCTCCGAAAGCGCCCCCGCTCGGAAGCGATGTCGGAGTGCAAGCGTTCCCATGAGTGCTGCGATCGATCTCGAGCCCCTCGAGGCTGCGCCTTCCCCGTCTCTGCGTGTCGCTCCGCCGCCGACGAGCGGACGCCTGCTCAAATACCGCGCCGATCGTCGACCCGTCGCCTACGTCTGCGCGATGTTCGCCGTCCACGCCCTCGTCTTCTTCCTCGCGCCGACCTGGGTCGCCGCGCTCTGCGTGGTTCCGCTCGCGATCGGGAGCATGTTCGTCGCGCCGATCAACCACCACCACCAGCATCTCAACACCTTCCGCGCGCCGTGGCTCAATCGGATCTACGACCTGCTGCTCGCGCTGCAGACGGGCATCGCGCCGTTCGCGTGGGTGCTCCATCACAACGTGGGCCACCACGTCAACTACTTGAACCAGCGCCCGCATCCGCGTCCGGACGAATCGAAGTGGACGCGCCGCGACGGCTCGCAGATGGGCCGCGTCGAGTACACGATCGACCTGGTGCTCCATCATCAGATCGACATCGTGCGCCTCGGCCTGCGGCATCGCCGCTACCTGCGCCCGTTCCTCTGGATGAAGGTTCCGCTCTGGACGATCCTCGGGCTCGCGCTCTGGTGGAACCCGATCAACGCCTTCCTCGCGATCCTGCTCCCCGGCTTCCTGACCCTGGTCCACACGGCCTGGGCGACCTACGAGCACCACGCCGGCTTCTACCCGACGAGCCACTACGACGCGAGCTTCAACAACACGAGCCCGGTCTACAACTATCTGACCTGCAATCTCGGCCTGCACACGGCGCATCACCTGCGCCCCGGCGTCCACTGGTCGCTGCTGCCCGAGATCCACGCCGAGATCCTGCCCAAGATCCCGCCGCACCAGATCCATCCCAGCTTCTGGTAGATCCGGTCCGCCTCGTGACCGGTCTCAGTCGCGATCGCGGCGCTGCGCCCGCTCGCGGCGCGGATCGTTGATGCGATCGTCGAGATCGACCTCGACCATGCCCTTCTCGATCCGGACCCGGAAGCAGGGGATCGGGAAGCCGTCGGCGTTCTCGGGGTTCTGGCCCGTGCGCACGTCGTAGCAGAGGCCGTGGGCCGCGCAGACGATGACGCCGTCGACGAAGCGCCCCTTCGAGAGGGGGAAGCCCGCATGGGGGCACGCGTCTTCCATCGCGTGGATCGCGTCGCCGACGCGGTAGAGCGCGAAGGCGAGCTCACCGACCTTGACGCGCATGCCGCGCTCTTCCGGAATCTGATCGAGTCGCGCGACGGGGACGAACGTCAAGCCCGGACTCCTCCGCAGGGGACCGCGCAGGATGCCGCAGAACCGGGCCGCCGACCAAGCCGACCCGACTCACGTCGACCCGACCGGGCGAGGCCCGAGGCTCTGCGCAAACGGGCCAGGCGGGCGCGATCCGGAGGGACCGCGCCCGCCGAGTCTCAGTTCTGGGCCATCGCGGCGGGCATCGAGGAAGTCGCGGCCTGGGTGCGCACGATGCAGGTCTCGTAGCCGGTCTCGGCGTTGTTCGAGCACTCCATCGACGTCGGACCCGAGAGGCTCAGGCTGAGGCGCTCGTCGACGCGGGACGCCGCCAGCTTCTCGTGGGCATCACCGAAGTCGACGCGGGTGATCGTGTGGAACGAGGCGGGATCGATCGTGCCGGTCTGGTCGGCGCTTCCCGCGAAGGCGGTGCTCGAGACGGCAAGGCCGATGCACGAGACGAGAGTCATGAAAACGAAATGTGAGGGGGATCGCATGGGGGGCTCCTTTGTTGCGGGCCAACTATCGGAACCTCGATGGATTGCTTGAGGGCTTCTTCCGTCCCGATTGAAACGAGTCGAAGCGCCGATCCGCATTTCTGTGGCAGCGACGGGCGTGAGGCGCGACACAGCCGCTCGCCAGGCGTCCGACGGGCGTGACCGCGACATATCGTTGCACGCGGGGCGGGTAGGTGAATTCCAGGATCGTCGGACTAGACTTGCCGGTCCCTGATCAGGAGGCCCGATCGATGAAGCTCTGGGACGCGCAGCTCGAGGGATATCGCGATGAAGCCCGCAACATGCTCCAGTTCCTGCCTGCGCTGATCCAGCCCGACGCATCGCTCGATGCCCGCTCGCGGGCCCGCCAGATCCGCGAGGGCTTCCAGACCGTCACGGCCAACGCCCCGAAGTCGGCGAAGGCCGTCGCGACGACGATCCCCGGACCTGCCGGTCCGATTCCGGTCCGGCTCTTCCGGCCGAAGGGCAAGGCGCGCGGCCTCTATCTCCACATCCACGGCGGGGGCTGGATCCTCGGCACGCCCGAGATGGGCGACGCGACGAACGAGCGGCTCGCCGATCGCTTCGACCTGGCCGTCCTCTCCGTCGACTATCGCCTCGCGCCCGAGCATCCCTATCCGGCGGGTCCCGACGATTGCCAGGCCGCTGCGGCCTGGCTGCTCGAGAAGGGCCAGAGCGAGTTCGGCTCCGACCGGCTCTTCATCGGCGGCGAATCGGCCGGCGGTCATCTGACCCTGGTCACCGGCCTGCGCGTGCGCGATCGCCTGAAGGCCGCCGATCGCCTGCTCGGCCTCAATCTCGTCTTCGGCTGGTACGACGTGAACGGAACGCCTTCCCAGGCCGGCAACGGGGGTCATCCCGACATGCTCGACCCGGGGGGCCTGCGCTTCATGGTCGAGTGCTTCACTCCGGGCATGAGCGAGCAGGCGCGCCGGGCGCCCGACATCTCACCGCTCTACGCGCCGCTCGCGGGGCTGCCTTCGACGCTGATCTCGGTCGGGAGCTTCGACCATCTGCGTGACGACTCGCTCTTCCTGGCGCCGCTGCTCGCGTGTGCAGGCGTCGACGTCGAGCTCCAGGTCTTTCCGGACTCGCCCCATGGCTTCCAGGCGCTGCCGACGAAGATGTCGGCTGCGTTCAATCAGCGCAGCGAGCTCTGGGTCGAGCGCGTCATGAAGACGGCGGGCGTCTGAGGTCGCCAGCGGGCAGCGAGAGGAGAATGCGATGAAGGCATGGAAGGGCAAGGTCGCCGTCGTGACGGGCGGCGCGGGGGACATCGGGCGGGCGATCGCGAAGGCGCTGCTTCGCAAGGGCGTGCGGGTGGTCGTCTCCGACGTCGAGCAGGGCGCCCTCGACCGGGCGGTCCGCGAGCTCGCGCCGCTCGGCGACGTGCGGGGCGTCCGGACCGACGTCTCGAAGCCCGAGTCGGTCGAAGCGCTGGCGCAGCAGGTCTACGCGATCCACGGCGCGTGTCATCTGCTCTTCAACAACGCGGGGGTCGGGGCGCCTTCGGTCAACGTCTGGGAGACGACGGTCAACGACTGGAAGTGGGTCCACGGCGTCAACGTCATGGGCGTCGTCCACGGCATCCAGGCCTTCGTGCCGCGCATGATCGCCGGCGGTGAGCCCGGCCGGATCATCAACACGTCGTCCGGCGACGGCGGCATCGCGCCCCTCGGCGGACAATCGGTCTACGCCTCGAGCAAGGCCTGCGTCTCGATCATCACGGAATGTCTCGAGACCCAGCTGCGGGCCCAGCATCCGCAGCTCAAGGCGACGATCTTCTATCCGGCGGGCGGCGTTCTCAAGACCGGGATCTGGAGCTGTGATCGGAATCGGCCGGCGGAGCTCGCGCGGGAGAAGCCGTCGGGCCAGCCCGAGGACCTGATGGGCGCCTTCATGAAGGCGGCCGAGGAGTCGGGCATGGAGATCCAGTTCCAGGATCTCGACGTGCTCGCCGAGAGCCTGATGAAGGACCTCGAGGCCGAGAAATTCGTCTCGATGATCGGCATCGAAGGCGCGGGCGAGACGCTCCGCATGCGGGCCGAGAAGATCGGCCGCGGCGAGGCGCCGATCGACGAGCATTCCTATCTCGCGTGATCCGCGCCGGCCTGGGATCCGGGCGCGGATGTCGCCTCAGACGCCCCAGAGATCGAGCAGCTGCTGCGCGGTCGCTTTGGTCGTGATGCGTCCGAGGCCGTGCTCGACGACTTGTCTGGCGTAGTCGACGGGATAGCCGGCCACGCAATCCGTCACGAGCACGACGTTGTAGCCGTGATTGAGCGCCTCGATCACGACGCCCGGGATCCCGACGTTGAGCGAGACGCCCGTCGCGACGACCGTCTCGACGCCGAGCGAGCGGAGCCCCATGTCGAGGTTCGTGCCGTGGAAGGGCGACATGCCGTGGGTGCGGACGGTGTCGAGGTCGCGCGGATCGGGGCCGAGCTCGGGAATCACGTCGGCCGCGGGCTCGCCCAGCACGAGATAGTTCGGATCCTCGAGCATCCGGTTCACGAGCGGGATGTTGAAGAAGCTGCCCTTGCGATCGCGCCGGAAGGCGGCGCGGCAATGGACGACGGGGACCCCCGCGGCGCGCGCCCCGTCGACGAGGGCGCCCAGCCGCTTCGGGATCCCGTCCGAGGTCACCACGTCCGCGAGCGCGCGGATCACGGCGAGATCGCCTACGACCCCGCGCTGCATCTCCATCGTGAGGACGGCGGTCTTGCCCCGGCCGGCGATCTCTTCCAGTCGACCCATCGTACGAACCTCCTTCGCCCGTCGTGACCGGCTGCGCCGGGACGGGCCGTGACCCGACTAATGATGCCCGCGCTCGGGCGCGCTCGGCGCGAAGATCTCGCGGCCGTCGACCTCCACCCGGATGCGCCGGAGCTTCAGCTCGAGGATCCGCCACTCGCCGTCGGGATCCTTGCGGTAGCGCTCGTAGTACCAGCCGACGCCCCAGAGCGTGCGCCGCGGGCTGCCCTCCGGAAACCAGAGCATGTCCTCCATCGCCCAGGTCCCGACGGCGGTGGTCGGGCTCGAGAGCTCGATGATCGGCGTATGGCCGTGGTGGCAGGTCTTCACCCCTTCGAGGATCGGGGGCAGGAAGTCGACGAAGGCCTGGCGCCCGCGCAGCAGGGGCGAGTCGTCCTGGGTCGTGTCGATCGTGCAGTCGACGCAGAAGACGTTCGCCCACTCCGACCAGCGCTTCTGGTCCATCAAGAGGAAGTAGCGGGCCTTCAGCTGCTTGATCCGCTCGATCTCGACGAGCTCATCCGAGGTCATTCGGGCTCCTTTTCGACGCTCACCGGTCCTGGGCATTTGGCCGGCACGGTCCCGATGGGCCCTGGCCGCCGCGCGCCCTGCGACCGGGCTGGCTGCAGGATGGACCTTTGGCCCCGAGGGGTCAACGCCTTGGCGACCGCGCGATCCGGGTCGAGCGGTGGTCCGCAAGCCCTTCGGTCCGCAACGCGAACGCATTCGCTCGATCGCCCCGGGCCTGCGCCCCGATTCCTGCTCAGCTCCGGGGCCCGCTCACCGATCATTTTCGCCAGGGCCGGTGAAATCGACATTGATTTTCATTTTCCCGGCTCGTAGAATGCGGTCACCTCGAACGGGACTGGATGGACACGATGCTCGTTTGCCACTGCCGTGGAGTCTCCGATCGCCAGATCAAGCGCGCCGTCAAGAACGGCGCCTGCTCGCTGCGCGAGGTCGCCCGGGAGACCGGCGCTGGGATGCGCTGCGGGGGTTGCCGGAGCAACGTCGCACAGGTCGTCCAGGACGCGCTCAAGAGCGAGCTCCGCCCCTCCTCGGTCGCCTCTTCCGTCTCCTCGATGATCCGCCTCGAGCTCCCGATGGCGGCCGAGGGCTGATCGGCCCTTCATCACGCTCCGCTCGCCCTTCCTTCCGTCCCGCTCGATCCTCGTATCCCGAACCCGCTCAGTCGTCTCCGAATGGATAGCCCTCGTGCTGAGGCAGGGCGTCCGTGATCGTGTACCAGCTCGCCTTCGATCCGACGAAGATGTGGGCTTCGGGCTCGATTCCCGCCGCGTCGTCGAGGCTCTCGGTCGTGACGAACTCGTGCTCCGGGAGGGCGGCGTGGCGGAAGAAGAGCCGTGAGCCGCAGCGGGCGCAGAACGATCGGACGACGGCCTCCGACGAGGCGTAGCCCGTCAGCAGCTCCGCCCCCGCCGTCAGCTCGAGGTCGCTGCGTCGGATGCGTCCGAAGGTCGAGAACGGTGCGCCATGGGCCCGGCGACACATCGAGCAGTGGCAGTGGTCGACGGGCCCGATCGGACCCTTCACCGCATAGCGAATCGATCCACAGAGACAGCTTCCCGTCCGCATTCGCCGCCTCCCCATCGGGGCCCGCCGCCGCGAGGACGTCTCGTCCCGCGGCGCGGCACGCGCGTCACTCGAATCCCACCGCCTTCATGTCGACCTGGTTTCGCAGCGGCTCGCCCGCGCGGAAGCGCTTCACGTTGTCGAAGAACAGCTCGAAGACGTCGTCCATGTAGCGATCGACCGAGACCGACGAGTGGGCCGAGATGAAGACGTTCGGGATGTCCCAGAGCGGACTCGCCGGATCGAGGGGCTCGGGATCGAAGACGTCGAGGATTGCGGCGGCGAGCGGCTCCTCCTGCATGACCCGCGCGAGCTCCGCCTCGTCGACGAGCGATCCCCGGGCGACGTTCACGAGCACCGCCCGCCGCGGCATCGCCGCCAGCGCCTTCCTGTCGATCAAGTGGTAGGTATCCGCCGTCGCTGGTGCCGCCACGACGACCGCGTCGCAGAGGGCGAGCATCTCGTGGAGCCCGGCCGTCGGATAGAGCTGATCGACGTCGGGGTCGGTATCGCCGGGGCGCACCGTGCGCCGCGATCCCAGGATGCGACAGCCGAAGGCCCGGGCGCGGACGGCGACGGCGCGGCCGATGTGGCCCAGGCCGACGATGCCGATGGTCGAGCCGGCGAAGGTCCGGCCATAGCTGCGCTCGAAGCGGTGGGCCCGCTGGAACTCGTCCGCTTCCCGCAGCCGCTTCCAGACCTGCAGCAGGCGGCCGATCACCCACTCCGCCATCGATCCCGACGAGAGCCCGGAGCAATTCGTCAGGACGACGCGGTCCTTCGCGATCCCCGCCTTGCCGAACTGCTCGACCCCCGCCCCGGCGCCCTGGACCCAGCGCAGGCCCGGCGCGCGCTCGGAGAGGCGATCCGGCGTATGCAGCGCCATCAGGACGTGGGCCGAGGCGAGGGCGGCTTCGCGCTCGCGGGCGACGGTCTTCGCCCAGGGCGGCGGCTCCGAATGGGGCTCGCCCGGCGAGACCGAGAGCCAGTCGCCGCCCGGGTCGATCGGGAGCACGACCGGCTCGACGCCCGGGATCGAGCGCAGCCGCTCGAGGTAGTGGGGGGCGGTGAGCGGTGTGAAGCCGATGCAGACGCGAAGCGTTTCCGGACTGGGCATGGGGGCGGATCTCCAGCGGGTGACCGGCGGAGTCTCGCCCTTTCGACGGCGTGCTTCAATCGGCCCGGTCCACGGTTTTCTCCCCCGCGATTCCTCGATTGACCGGATCGACCGGCCTTCACGCTGCTGGAAGAATCGCCAGCCGTGCACGCCGGATGGGCGAGGGCGTCGCGGGGCGAACCCGAATGGGCAGGCTCCGAGCCAGTCCGACTCCGGCATGCGCGATGCAATGACGGTTTTCGACCGGGCGATCCGGTACGGAGGAGAGGGCTCATGGGCAAGGCGTGTGCGTGGTGCGGTGCGATCCTGCGCGTTCTCGTCGGAACCTCGGTGCCGACGTCCCATGCGTTGTGTCAGGGATGTCTCGAAGATCTCCGGACGGCGCTCTCGACCAACGGGCTGCGTCCGGCGGATCGCGGCGGCGAGCCGAGCTAGGCGAGACCCTCCGGCGCTGCGACCGCCGAAGCGGGTCGGAGGTCGCCGCCGGCCGGGTCATGCCGCCGAGCCCTTGAGCAGCTCCCGGGCGATGGCGCGGATCTGGATCTCGTCGGTGCCGGCGTAGATCTGGAGGACCTTCGCGTCCCGGGCGAGCTGCTCGACGACGTACTCGGCCATGTAGCCGTTGCCGCCGTAGACCTGCACGGCCTCCATCGCGACCTCGACGGCGGCCTGCGCGGCGTAGAGCTTGGCGGCCGAGGCCTCGGCGAAGCTCATCGAGCGGCCGTTCGCCGACAGCTCGATCGTCCGGAAGACGAGGTTCTGGAGGTTCATGCGCGCCACCTCCATCCGCGCGAGCTTGTCCTGGATCAGCTGGTAGTCGCCGATCGGCCGCTCGAACTGGACCCGCTCGCGCGCATACTTCACCGACAGCTCGAGGCAGCGCTCGACGATCCCGAGCGCCATCGCGGCGACGCCCGAGCGCTCGGTCTGGAAGGTGTCCTTGGCGCCTTCGCGACCGCCGCTGCGCGCCGCGAGGGCCGCCTCGCCGCCGAGCAGGCGGTCCATCCCGACGCGCACGTCGGAGAGGAAGAGCTCGCCGGTCGGTGAAGAGTGGAGGCCCATCTTCTTGAGCGGCCCCGACTGGGTGAAGCCGGGCAGGCCGCGGTCGAGGACGAAGCTTACGATCTTGCGATCGCGCAGGTCGACGCCGTCCTCCTCGAGCTTGCAGATGAAGACGGTCGTGTCGGCGTGGGGGCCGTTCGTGATGAAGGTCTTCGAGCCGTTCAGGACGAACGCGTCGCCTTCGCGGCGCGCGGAGGCGCGCATGCCGCCGAAGGCGTCGGAGCCGGAGCCGGGCTCGGTGATCGCCCAGGCACCGATCTTGTCGAGGGTCAGCAGATCGAGCGCGAAGCGCTCCTTCTGCTCGATCGTGCCCTTCGAGAGGATCGCCGCGCTGGTGAGACCCACGCTGACACCGAGCGCCGTCACCATCCCGGGACAATGCCGACACAGCTCGATGATCGGGATCAAGGTCGCCGCCGCCTGATCGGCGCGGGCCGCGGGATCCGCCGAGCCACCGCCCTTCTTCTCGCGCGGCAGGCCCTTCTTCTCCGCCTCGATCTGCTTGCGGAAGCGCGCGCGGGCCATCTCGCTCATGCCGAAGGTCGCGTACAGCTTGCGCAGGATCCCGTAGGGCGGCAGGTCCCCGTGCTCGAGCGCTTCGACGTTCGGGACGACCTCCTGCTCGACGAATCGGCGTACCATCTCCCGGATCGTCTGCTGCGACTCGCTCCACTCGAACATTCGGCTTTCCCTCCTGGATTTCGCGGCCGAGTCTAGCCAGACTGGGCTCGGGGGAGGTGGTACTGCCGGTCGCCGACGTCGAATGCCGGGATCGGACGGAGTACGCCTTTCCGAACGGTCGGGTCTTCCGATCCCGTGCGACGCAGAGGGCAAGCCGAGATGTTCACCGATCGCCCGAGCGACCCGCGTAGAATCGGGCGCCGCATCGTCCTCTCCGTGGTCCTCGTCGGCGCCCTCGCGCTGCTCGCATTTCTCGCGGCCGACGGCACGTCCTATCTGATGGACGAGCCCGAAGCCTGCACTGGCTGCCACGTCATGCAGCCGCAGTATGCGAGCTGGCAGGCGAGCCGCCACCGCTTCGTCGTCTGCAACGACTGCCATACGCCAGCGGATCCCTTCGGCAGGGCCATGACGAAGGTCCGGTCGGGATCGTCTCATGCCTGGGCCTACTCGACCGGTCGATATCCGCAGGAGATCCGGATCAGGCCGGACTCAGGCCGGATCGTCCAGGACGCCTGTCGGAGATGTCACGTCGAAAAATCCGAATCCGCGCATCACGGCGGCGTCGAGCGCGAGGCTCGCCGCTGCCTCGATTGCCACCGCCACGTCGGTCATTCGGACTCGCGGTCGACTTCCTGATCTCCCGCGCGTCGATCGACTACTCTCGGTTCCGCCCGAGCGCGCGGGAACGGAGAGTCGATCCGGGACCGCCGATCGGGAGGGAGGCTGCCGATGGAGATCGCCCGGGTCCTCGCCGTCGACGAGATCGATCTGTCCCATTCGTCCTTCTGGCTGCGGCCGCTCGAGGAGCGTGAGGGCGCCTTCGCGACCCTGCGCGCCGAGCGCCCGGTCCCGTTCACCGCCGAGCGGCCGACGCCCGGCCTGAACCTCCCGGTCGGCCCCGGCTACTGGTCGCTCACGCGCCACGCCGACATCCTCGAGGCGAGCCGCAATCCCGAGCTCTTCAGCTCCGCGGGCGGTGCGACGTCGATCCAGACGCTGCCGGCGCAGTTCAACGAGTTCTTCGGCGGCATGATCAACATGGACGATCCGCGCCATGGCGCCCAGCGCCGGATCGTCTCCCGCGGCTTCACGCCCCGAGCGCTCTCGCGCCTCGAGGCCGGCGTGCGGAGTCGCGCCGACGCCATGATCGACCGCGTGATCGAGAAGGGCGAATGCGATTTCGTGGCGGAGCTCGCGGCGCCGCTCCCGCTCGAGATCATCTGTGATCTGATGGGGATCCCGGAGAGCCAGACCGAGATGGTCTTCCGGAACACGAATCGGATCCTCGGGCTCGGCGACCCCGATCTCGTCGCGGAGGATCAGGATCTGATCGCGGCGGCGATGCGGGCCGGGGCCGAGCTCGCGGCCCTGATGAAGGAGATGGCCGAGGATCGCCGCGAGCGGCCGCGCGAGGACCTGACCTCCGTCCTGCTCGATGCCGGGCTCGAGGGCGGCGCGCTCGCGAGCGAGGACCTGACCTCCTTCTTCATCCTGCTCGTCGTCGCCGGCAACGAGACGACGCGCAACGCGATCAGCCACGGCATGAAGGCCCTCTGCGACCATCCGGACGAGCGGCGGCGCTGGGCGGCCGACTTCGAAGGCCTCGCCGCGACGGCGGTCGAGGAGATCGTGCGCTGGGCGTCGCCGGTGATCTTCATGCGCCGAAATCTGCGGCGCGATACGTCGATGTTCGGGCCCGCGATGAAGGCGGGGGACAAGGTCGTGCTCTGGTATGCGTCGGGGAATCGGGACGAGCAGGTCTTCCGCGAGCCGCATCGCTTCGACGTCGGCCGCTCGCCGAATCCCCACGTCGGCTTCGGCGGCCCCGGCCCGCATTTCTGCCTCGGCGCGAATCTCGCGCGGCGCGAGATCCGGATCGTCTTCGAACGGATCTTCGCCCGTCTCCCGGACCTCGAGATCACCGGCCCGCCGGCGCGGCTCGAATCGAACTTCATCCACGGGATCAAGCGCATGCCGTGCGCGTGGACGCCGGGAAGGAAGCTCGGACGCTGAGGCACCGGGCGCCGGGCGCATGTCCGGTCGACCGGGTCGGCCGGGCCGACTGCTTCGACGGGACCGACCAGGCCGACGAGGCCGATCGAAACGGCTTACGCCGCCTCGACCGCCGGTTCCGCCTTCGCCGCCGTCTTCCCCGCGAGCCGCCCGAAGTAGCTCCCGCCGCCGATCGACATGCCGCTCGCATAATATCGCCCCGAGCGCGTGAGCCCTGCCGATGCGCGCCCCGCCGCATAGAGCCCCGGTACGACCTGCCCATCGACCGTGAGGACTTCGCCGGTCGCCTTCGTGTCGAGCCCGCCGAGGGTGAAGGTGGCCCAGATGCTCTTGTCGACGGAGAGGTCGAGGGCGGCAAAGGGCGGATGGACCAGCGGCGTCAGGTACTTCTTCGCCTTGTGGAAGACCGGGTCCTCGCCCTGCTCGGCGTACTTGTTGTAGGACGCGATCGTATGGACGAGCTGTCCCTCGGGCAGGCCGACGGTCTTCTCGAGCTCTTCGATCGTCTCCTCGACGCCGGCGAGCTCGTAGCGGACGATGGCCTGGCCGTAGAGCGTGTCGTCGACGATCAGATAGGCGCGGCCATCGGCCTTCTGCATGATCGCGTCGGTCACGCGGCCGTGGTAGCAGTCCTCGTTGATGAAGCGCTGGCCCTGGGCGCTCACGAGCACGCCTTTGATATGCGACGTGGGTGGAAAGAAGGCCGTCGTCATCAGGCCTTCGTGCATGTTGACGGCGGCGCCGCCGACGCCCATTCCCATGCGGATCCCAGAGCCGTCGCAGCCCTCGCTCCCGATCGGATAGCGACACTTCGCGAGATCCGGCGCGTAGTGCTCGACCATCGCGCGGTTCATGATGAAGCCGCCGGTCGTCAGGATGACGCCCCGGTTCGCGCGGATCGCGACCTCCTGGCCCTCGATCTTCGCGACGACGCCGACGACGCGGCCCTCGTCGTCGCGGATCAGCGTCTCGACCCGCACCTCGTTCTGGATCTCGACCCCGAGCTTCGTCGCGGCGTCGATCATCTGCTCGATGATGTAGGCGCCGGCGCTGCCGGTCTTCTTCGGCTTGTGGCCCCGCGGCATGGGCTTTGCCTCCGCGGAGAAGGGCCAGGCCTCTTCGTTGCCCGAGAAGATCAGGCAGTCGTCGGTCGGCGGGAAGATCACCTTCTCGGCGAAGAAGGTGTCCTTGAACTCGACACCGATGCTCTCGAAGAACGCGAAATGATCGAGGCTGTTCTCGCAGTACAGGCGCACCTTCTCCGGATCCGCCGTCGGCCCCGCCGCGGCGCGGACGTGGGCGAGCATGTTCTCGAAGCTGTCGTCGAAGCCGGATGCCTTCTGGGCGCGCGTCCCGCCGCCGAAGTAGATCGTCCCCTCGGAGAGGGCGGTCGCCCCGCCGCCGCGGGTCTGGCGCTCGAGGATCAACGTCCTGGCCCCGGCGCGCGCGGCTTCGATCGCGGCGGCGCCGCCGGCGACCCCGAATCCGACGACGATCACGTCGAACGTGTCGCTCCACGTCGAAATGGCCGCGGCGCGGCGCGGTCGGGAAGGCAGGAAGCTCGGGGCAGACGCCTGGGACATCTTCGGGGCTCCTCGGGGACTCGGGTCCGTGGGGAGGCGGACTATAGCCGGAGGGGATGCGGGTCGTCCCGCGGTGGCGGGCTCGGGGGATGGGAGAACGGGCGCGCCCTGGACTAGCAAGGCGAGGCCCGGGGATCCCCGCACGCTCGGACCCTCGGGCAGGAGACGTGGTATAAAGACGCTCGTTCGAGGCGATGGACGAAGAGCGGCGGAGGGGCTTCGATGGCGCGATCGGTCTGTTCGGAGGAGGGGACCTCGAGAGGTCCGGGGCGGCAAGCCTCGCCTCGGCGGGTCTTCGCGATGGCTCTCGGGACCCTGCCGGCCGCCTTGCTCGGTATCGTCTTTGCGCTCGCTCCAGTCTGCGTTCGCGCCGAGAGGCCAGGCTCGCCCGATCCCTCGGTTCCGGCTGCGGCATCGGCCGTCCGAGGGACCGATCCGGCTGGTCCGGCCTTGGCCACAGGCGCCGCCAGCGCCGCGCCCGCACCGGGGACGACGCGCTTCAAGCTGACGCCACAGCAGCAGGAGACGCTCCGCCTGGCTCGGGAGAGCGAGGCCCGGACGCTGCTCGGGCTCGCCCCCGACGCGCCGATCCCGGCAGCGATCGATCTGACCGATGCGCAGCGGGCGACCATCCGCACCGCGCGCGAGGCGGAGATGCGACGCGTGCTCGGTCTCGCGCCGGGCGATCCGATCCCGGATCGCAGCCGGGTGACGGCGGAGCAGCGCCAGAAGATCGAGGTCGCCCACGAGGCCCGCATCCGTGCCGCGCTCGGACTCGCGGCGGACTTCCCCCTCGAGCGGGAGCCGATCCCGTTGCCGGCGCCGGCTTCGCCGGCGACGCCGGATCCCGCGGCCGCCGCGGCAGCGCTTGCGCCCGCAGCCCCCGGAGCGCCCCGATGAAGTTCGGCCTGATCTTCGCGAACGTCGGTCCCTTCGGTCAGCCCGACGGCCTCACGCATCTCGCCCGGACGGCGGAGTCCGTCGGCTTCGAGTCGCTCTGGACGGTCGAGCACGTCGTCATCCCGAAGGGTTATGCGTCGAAATATCCGTACAGCCGCGACGGCAAGCTCCCCGGCGGCGAGAACGCGCCGATCCCCGATCCCTTCGTCTGGCTCGCCTACGCCGCCGCGGTCACGACGAAGATCCGGCTCGCGACCGGGATCATCATCCTGCCCCAGCGCCATCCCCTCTACGTCGCGAAGGAGGCGGCGACCCTCGACGTGCTCTCGCGCGGGCGGGCGATCCTCGGGGTCGGCATCGGCTGGCTGAAGGAGGAGTTCGACGCGATCGGTGTCCCCTTCGAGTCCCGCGCCGCGCGGACGGAAGAGTCGATCGAGGCGCTCCGCTCGCTCTGGCGCGCCGGCGAGAGCGAGCACCATGGAGCGCACTACGCCTGGCCGAGCGTCGCCTCGAATCCCAAGCCCGTCCAGCCGCGCATCCCGATCGTGATCGGCGGCCACACGAAGAGCGCGGCCCGCCGTGCGGCGCGCGTCGGCGACGGCTTCTTCCCCGCGCGCTCGGATACCCTCGCCGAGTGCATGGCCGAGCTCTCGGCCGAGTGTGCCCGGATCGGCCGCGACCCGGCGGAGATCGAAATCACGACCGGCTGCCCGCCGAAGCTCGACGAGGTCAAGCGCCTCGAAGATCTCGGCGTTCGCCGGATCACCTTCCCGCCGCCGGGCTTCGCGCCCGACGACGTCCAGTCCGGTCTCGAGAAGCTCGGCAGCGAGATCCTCGCCCGGAGCTGAACGATGCCCATTCTCGACGTCGCAGGCCTTCGCAAGGTCGTCTCCGACCGTACGCTCTTCGACGACGTCACGCTCACGATCCGTCGGGGCGAGAAGGTCGGCCTCGTCGGCCGCAACGGCGCCGGCAAGAGCACGCTCGGCCGAGTGCTCGCGGGCCTCGAGCCCTCGGACGGCGGCCGCATCGCCCGCCGCCGCGACTCGACCGTCGACTACCTCGAGCAGGAGCCGCGCTTCGAGCCTGCCCGCACGATCCGCGAGGTCGTGCTCGAGCGGCTGACCGAGTGGAACGCGATGCGCGCGCGCTTCGACGCGCTCTCCGAGCAGCTCGGGCAGGCGGGGGACGAGGCCGCCCAGGCGCGCCTCGCCGACGAGCAGGCGCGGGTCGCCGAGGCCATCGAGCGCCTCGGCGGCTGGGAGCGGGACCATGAAGCCCTCGCGATCGTGAGCGATCTCGGCCTCGCGGACCCGGAGCGCCGCGTCGGCACCCTCTCCGGCGGAGAGACGCGCCGCGTCGCCCTCGCGCGGCTGCTCGTCGGCAAGCCCGATCTCGCGATCCTCGACGAGCCGACGAACCATCTCGACATCGACACGATCGAGTGGCTCGAGGACTACCTGGCCGAGCAGTTCCCCGGCGCGATCCTCCTGATCAGCCACGATCGCCGCGTGCTCGACGCGGTCACGACGCGGACCCTCGAGCTCCACGACGGCCGCGTCGACGCCTACGACGGCGGTTATGCGACCTTCCTCGAGGCGAAGGCCGAGCGCGAGGCCTTCGCGGAGCGGACGGAGCGCAATCGCCAGAACTTCCTGCGCCGCGAGGTCGAATGGCTGCGCCGTCAGCCGAAGGCTCGCGGCACGAAGCAGAAGGCCCGCATCGGGCGCGCCGAGGCGGCCCTCGACATCCGAGCGCCGCGCGAGGATCGCAAGGCCGATCTGCGGCTCGCCGCCGAGCGCCAGGGCAAGACGATCCTCGAGGCGAAGGCGCTGCTGCTCGAGCGCGACGGCCGGACGCTCGTCGCGGGCCTCGATCTCGCGCTGCGCGCCGGCGATCGGATCGGCATCGTCGGGCCCAACGGATCGGGCAAGACGAGCCTGCTCCTCGCCCTCGTGGGCCAGCTCGCGTGCCTGCGCGGCGAGATCGTGACCGGCTCGAATACGCGCATCGGCTACCTCGATCAGGCCCGCTCGGGGCTCACCGACGGCGACACCGTCCAGGAGGCCGCCGTCGGCGACGCGACCGAGCTCGTGCTCGGCGAGGAGCGCATCTCGGTCGGCAACTATCTCGAGCGCTTCCTCTTCGATCGCCCGAAGCAGCGGCTGCGGGTCGGCGAGCTCTCGGGCGGCGAGCGGGCGCGGGTCTGCCTCGCGCGGCTGCTCTCGGGGCGGTGCAACCTGCTCCTGCTCGACGAGCCGACCAACGACCTCGACGTCGACACCCTCGCCTCGCTCGAGGCGATGCTCGTCGACTTCGGGGGCAGCGTCCTCGTCGTCAGCCACGATCGCTGGCTGCTCGACCGAGTCGCGACGGGCATCCTCGCCTTCGAGGGCGACGGCCGCGTCGAATACCACGTCGGCAACTACAGCGACTACGCCGAGGTCCGCGAGCGCGGGGCCCGTGGACGCGGGAAGGCGCCGCAGGCGAGCCCGGCCGGGGCGGGGGCGGGCACGGCTACGCCGGCCGTATCCGCGCCGAGCTCGTCGCCGAAGTCGAATCCCGGGCAGTCGAAGAAGCTGAGCCAGGCCGAGCAGCGCGAGCTCGCTGGCATGCTCGACGCGATCGCCGCCGCCGAAGAGGGTCTCGCGGCGCTGCAGGGGCAGCTCGCCGACCCGGCGACCTATCAAGGCGATGGGACCGCGGTCGCCCGGATCCGCGCCGAGCTCGAGCTCGCCGAGTCCCAGGTCGCCCGCCTCACCGCCCGCTGGGAAGAGCTCGAGAGCCGCGCAGCCGCGGCCGCGGGGCGCTGACCCGGTTCCGGCATCCGATCCGGCGCTACCGTCGTTCCGGCGCGACCGCGTCGCCGATCGGAGATCGCCCCATGGCCATCGATTTCAGCTTCCCCGAAGAAGTGACCTTCATCGTCGAGCGTGTGCGCCGGTTCTGCGACGAGGTCGTCGCGCCGGCCCAGCAGGAGATCGAGGCGAACGAGGGGGATCGCAAGGTCCTCGTCCGCCAGATCGTCGCCATGCGCAGGGCGGCGAAGGAGTGGGGGCTCTGGCTGCCCCACATGCCGGAGGCGTACGGCGGCATGGGCCTCGGCCACGTCGCGATGGCCGCCGTCTCCGCCGAGGCCGCGAAGAAGAGCAGCTTCGGCCCCTTCGCGCTCAACGCCCAGGCCCCCGACGAGGGCAACATGCACACGCTGCTCCACTGGGCGAGCCCCACGCAGAAGAAGAAGTACCTCGAGCCGTTATGCGAGGGCACGATCCGCTCGTGCTTCGCGATGACCGAGCCCGAGGTCGCGGGCTCCGACCCGACGCTGATCGAGACGCGGGCGGTGCAAGACGGCGACGGCTGGCTCGTGAACGGCCATAAATGGTTCATCTCGGGCGCCCGCGGCGCCGGCTTCGCGATCCTGATCGCGCGGACCGAGGACGACCCCGAGATCCCCCAGGCCGGCAACAGCGCCTTCCTCGTCGATCTGCCGAGCGAGGGATGGGAGATCGTGCGCGACGTCGAGACGATGAGCGGCGCCCACAACCACTGCGAGATCCGCATCACGAACCTGCGCCTGCCGGGCGACGCGCTGCTCGGCGGCCGCGGACAGGGCCATCTGCTCGGCCAGGCGCGCCTCGGCCCCGCGCGCCTCGCCCACTGCATGCGCTGGATCGGCCAGGCCGAGACGGCCCTCGAGATGATGGTCGAGCGCTCGCTCCACCGCTTCGCCCACGGCTCGCTCCTGGCGGAGAAGCAGGGCATCCAGTGGATGATCGCCGACAGCACGATGGAGCTCTATCAGGCGAAGCTGATGGTGCTCCACGCCGCCTACAAGATCGATCGCGGCCTCGACTTCAAGAGCGAGGTCTCGATGGCCAAACACTTCGTGGCGAACGCGCTGAACCGGATCATCGATCGGGCGATCCAGGTCCACGGCGCCCTCGGTTATTCGACCGATACCCCGCTCGCGAAGATGGCGACCCAGGCGCGCTGGGCGCGCTTCGCCGATGGTGCAGACGAGGTGCATCAATGGCGCATCGCGGAGCGGACGATCCAGGCATGGACCCGGTCGGGCTCGGTCAAGGCGGCGACGGGGGATCTTCCGGTCTGAGGTTGCGGAGGGCGGTTCGGGGGGATGGAGCTCGTCGCTCGGGGCCCAGGCGGCGGTGCCGGGCCGCGCCGGTCGGGGCGGGGCTGTGCTAAGGTGCGCGGCGCTCCCACGCCGACTACCTCCTTCGACCCCCCTCAATCTCCGAAAAAGCCCGACTGGAATCCCCGCCCGGCTCCGGTCGGATGATGGCCACCGCCCTCGGCGCGGCAGCCTCGCCCGACCCGCCGACGAAACCCGACTATGCCTACGAATCCGCCTACGAACCTGCCTGAGAACATCCCCACGGCCCCGACGACGGACCTGCCGACGATCCCGACGGAGGCCCCCGAGCTCTTCTCCGATCTTCCGGCGCCGATCGCCCGGGCCCTCGCCAGGCGGGGCTTCACCGAATTGACCGCCGTCCAGCGCGCCGTCGTCGAGGCCGAGCACGAAGGCCGCGACCTGCGCATCTCGTCCCAGACGGGCTCGGGCAAGACGGTCGCGATCGGCCTCGCCCTCGCGACGCATTTCCTCGAGCGGCCGGCCGAGCCCGCAACCCGGGCGCCCGGTGATCCGGCGGCGCATCCGCGGGCGCTCGTGGTCGTGCCGACGCGGGAGCTCGCGGCGCAGGTGCGCGAGGAGCTGCGCTGGCTCTTCGCCGAGCTGCCCGGGGCGACCGTCGAGGTCGTGACGGGCGGAACCGCGATCGGGCGCGAGCGGATCGCGCTCTCGCGCCGCCCCGCCTTCGTGGTCGGGACGCCGGGTCGGCTGCTCGACCACATGCGCAACGGCGCGCTCGCCTGTGATGTCGTCGAGCACGTGATCCTCGACGAAGCCGACCAGATGCTCGACATGGGCTTCAAGGACGAGCTCGACGCGATCCTCGAGCAGCTCCCGGAGAAGCGCTCGTCGCATCTCGTGTCGGCGACCTTCCCGCATGCGGTGAAGGCGCTGGCCAATCGCTTCCAGCGCGACGCGATGACGCTCGAGGGGACGAAGCTCGGCCTCGCGAATCCCGACATCGAGCACGTCGCCTACACCATCCGGCGACACGAGACCTATCCCGCGCTGATCAACGTCCTGCTCCTGGCCGGGGACTCGCGCTGCCTGCTCTTCGTGAACCGGCGCGTCGACGCGACCGAGCTCGCCGAGAAGCTCGCCGCCGACGGCTTCGGCGCGGCGCCCTTCAGCGGCGAGCTGCCCCAGGCGCAGCGCACGCGGACCCTCGCGGCCTTCCGCAACGGCATCCTGCCGATCCTCGTCTCGACGGACGTGGCCGCCCGCGGCATCGACGTCCCCGAGATCAGCGCCGTCATCCACGTCGATCCGCCCAAGAACCCCGACGCCTACGTCCATCGCAGCGGTCGCACCGGCCGCGCAGGCCGGGCCGGCCGCAGCATCCTGCTCGTCGAGGGCAGCGAGTCGCGCAAGGTCGGTCGCATGCTGTCGGCGACGCGGGTCGCGGTCTCCTGGCAGCGGGTCCCGACGCGGGAGGTGGTGGAGCGTGCCCTCGACGACCAGGCGCAACGCGCCCTCGCCACGCGCCTCGAAGAGGCGTCCCCGACCGAGTCCCAGCGCATGGCCGCGAAGGAGCTCCTGAGCGAGCGCGATCCGATCGAGGTCGTGGCGACGCTGCTCGAGCTCGCGAAGCCGATGCCGCCGCGGGCGCCGATGGAGGTCCAGGGCCTCGATCCGTACGTCGACGAGGGTCGGGGCAAGCGCGGCGCCAAGTCCCGCGACGGCCGATCGGGCGAGTTCGAGCGCCCCGCCCGCGCGCCCCGCGCCGAGCGCCGTCCGCCGGGCTCGTTCACGCCGTTCGTCGTGAGCTATGGCGAGCGCGTGGGGGCGACGACACCGCGGCTCCTGTCGCACGTCTGTCGCCGCGGCGGGATCACGAGCGATCAGATCGGCGCGATCCGCGTCTTCGCGAAGAACTCGATCGTCGAGGTCGCGAACGAGGTCGCGGAGGCCTTCGAGGCGCGCACGCGCGAGCCCGACGAGCGCGATCCCGGCATTTTGATCGAACGCGCGCGCGCCGAGTCCGCCGAGCGCAGCCGCGCGGCCGCGCGGCCGATCGCCCAACGTGCGCCCCGTTCCTTCGATCGCGACGCCGAGCGTTCGCCCGAGCGCTCCTCCGCCCGCTCGTCCGACCGCCCGACCGGTCCCGCTGCGGGTCGACACGCCGCGAGCCGCCCCGCCAGCGCGCGTCCCACCGAGCGCCGCCCGCATGCCGGACCGAAGCGTCATCCGGTCGCCGAGGAGGCCGCGAAGGCCTTCGATCGTCGCGGTGCAGACAAGCCGCCCTTCCAGGTGCGGCGCGTCGCGGGCAAGGGCGGGACGCGCGAGCGTGCGCCGTTCTGGGCCGATCGGGGGCGAGCGCCCGAGGAGAGCGGACCCGGTGCGCCGCGCGATCGCAAGAGCGCGCCGGCCCACGCACGCAAGCCGAAGCCCGGGTTCGCCGCGTCGGGGCCCGGCGGGCCCAAGCGCGCCTTCAAGACTCCCCACCGCCCGGGCTCCGACGCGAGGCCCGAGCGCGGGGCCGGCGGCTTCGACCCCTACAAGAAGGCCCGCCGAAAGGCGGGACCGGGTGGTCCGTCGGGGAGTCCGAAGCGGTAGAGTCGCGCCTCGACGCGTCGCGGGTCGAGCCCCGCCGGCGATCGTGGAGGATGTGCGATGGCGACTGCAGGACGACCGGGGACCAATCCCTCGCTGACGAAGAAGGGCATGGGCATCGTGGACGGCTGGCCCCTCGAGGTCGCCGACGAGAGCCCGCGCGCGCTGCGCAAGGCGATCCAGATGCTCCTCGACATCGAGGCGATCCGCCGCGTCAAGCACGCCTACTTCCGCTGCCTCGATACGGGCAACTTCGAAGAGATCGAGACGCTCTTCCATCCCGACGTGAAGCTCCACTTCATCGGGGGCACCTACGAATGGAAGCTCGAGGGCCGCGACAACTACGTCGCCGCCCTGACCCAGTCGTTCCACACCCGCTCGGTCGGCCACCACAACGGCCACCACCCCGAGATCGAGATCCTGTCTCCCGACGAGGCGACGGGCGTCTGGTACCTGGCGGACAACATGTGGATCATGAGCAACAAGAACTTCACGACCGGGACCGCGATCTACTGGGACCGCTACAAGAAGATCGACGGGAAGTGGCTCATCGCGGACACGAAGTACGAGCGCATCTACGAGCTCAACGAGCACAAGCGCGAGGATCCGAAGTTCGACTACCACTACCTCGCGAAGTACGGCCAGAAGCTCCACGAGAAGTAGGCGCGGCGGGCGAGAGGGCGCGACCGATCGGTGCGCGTCCCCTCGGTCGGCATCCCTGCGCTTCGTCCTCGCAGGCCGATCTGATCCGACGTGCACCGATTCGATCCGAGCCGCGCCGATGCGGATGGATCCCCCGCATTTCTTCGCATTGCGCCGCGAGATTGCCGCGGACTCGTCGCCCACGGGCGGGGGAACGCGCGGTAGATTGCGGGCGCTGGCGATCCCGGCTCGGCTCTTCAACTCTCATCGAGAGCGACACCCGCGTCCGCCACACCAACGGGGCTGCCGGGCAACCCACTCCCCCGGCAGCCCCCGCGGTCGGGCGATCGCGACACCGATCGCCCCGCCGATCGCGGTCGAAGGCCGCGCTGGCTAGAGTCGGCCTCGCCGATTCCGGCAAACCGCTTCCAATGAGGGGGATCGAATCATGACGCAACGGATCGGGTCGTCGCAGGGACATCGTTCGGCAACCGTCGCGCTCGTCGCCTTCGCCGCGCTCGGGCTCATGTTCGGCCTGGCGCCCCGGGCCGAGGCCGACGTCGCGGGCAACAAGACCGAGCGGGCCAACGTCAAGGTCGTCGACGACTTCATCGCCGCCTGGAGCGACCCGGACAAGGCCGCGACCTTCCTGGCGCCCGAAGCTTCGGTCCGGATGGAGGAGGACAAGCCCGCGATCGTCGGACAGAAGGCCGTCGCGGACGCGTTCAAGGGCTTCATGAAGCCGGGCGTGACGCTCCACGTGAAGACGCTCCGCACGACGGTCCACGGTCCGGTCGTCCTGAACAAGCGGGTCGACACGCTGAAGACGAAGGACCAGCCGGACCAGGTCTTCCCGGTCGTCGGCGTCTTCGTCGTGAAGAACGGCAAGATCGTCGAGTGGACGGACTATCTCGACAAATGAGCCTCGACAAATGAGCCTCGACGCATGAGTAGCGACGAATGAGCGCGACGCACGAGCCGGCCTTCGACCTCGAGGCGCTGCGCGCCCGGTATCGCGCGGAGCGCGACAAGCGGCTTCGCGCGGACGGAATCGCGCAGTACCGCGAGGTCGCGGGCGACTTCGCGCGCTACGTCGAAGATCCCTACGTCGAGCCGGGCTTCACGCGCGCGCCGCTCTCGGACGAGGTCGACGCGCTGATCATCGGCGGCGGGTTCGGAGGCCTCCTCGCGGGCGCGCGGCTGCGCGAGGTCGGGGTCGGGAAGATCCGCATCGTCGAGAGCGGCGGGGATTTCGGTGGGACCTGGTACTGGAATCGCTATCCGGGCGCCCAGTGCGACATCGAGTCCTACATCTATTTGCCACTGCTCGAAGAGCTCGGCACCCTCCCGAGCGAGAAGTACGCCCATGGCCCCGAGATCCTCGCCCATGCCCAGGCGATCGGTCGCCACTACGGGCTCTACGACGAGGCCTGCTTCCAGACGAAGGTGACGGGCCTCGAATGGAACGAGGCGGATCGCCGCTGGATCGTCCGGAGCGATCGCGGCGACGCGATCCGGGCGCGCTTCGTCTTCATGGCCAACGGCCCGCTCAGCCGCCCGAAGCTCCCCGGCATCCCCGGCGTCGAGCGCTTCGAAGGGCATTCCTTCCACACGAGCCGCTGGGACTACGCCTATACCGGCGGCGACACGACGGGGGGCCTCCATCGCCTCGCCGACAAGCGCGTCGGCATCATCGGCACCGGGGCCACCGCCATCCAGTGCATCCCCCATCTCGGCGCCTTTGCGAAGCGGCTCACCGTCTTCCAGCGCACGCCGTCCTCCGTCGATGCCCGCCACAACCGGCCGACGGATCCCGAGTTCGCGAAGCAGCTCGCGCCGGGCTGGCAGCAGGCGCGCATGGACAACTTCAACACGCTCGTCGGCGGAGGCTACCAGGAGGTCGATCTCGTCGGCGACGGCTGGACCGACGTCTTCCGCATCCTGATGGCCGCCGTTCGCGGCGAGGGCGCGGTCGATCTCTCACCCGAAGAGATCGCGCGCCGGGTCGAGCTCGCGGACATGACGAAGATGGAGGCCATCCGGAGTCGGATCGGGTCCATCGTCGAGGATCCCGCGACGGCCGAGGCGCTGAAGCCCTGGTATCGCCAGTTCTGCAAGCGCCCGTGCTTCCACGACGAATATCTGCCGACCTTCAACCGGCCGAACGTCGAGCTCGTCGATACGCAGGGAAGGGGCGTCGAACGGATCACGAAGACGGGTGTCGTCGCCGAGGGGCGCGAGTACCCGGTCGATTGCCTGATCTTCGCGACGGGCTTCGAGGTCGGGACCCGCTATCAGCGCCGGGCCGGCTACGACCTCGTCGGCCGCGGGGGTCTCGCGCTCTCGCAGAAGTGGAAGGATCGGATGTCGACCTTCCAGGGCTTCTACAGCCGGGGATTCCCGAACTGCTTCTTCATGCTGGGGCTGCAGAGCGGGCTCACGCCCAACATCCCCCACGCGATCAACGAGCAGGCGAAGCACCTCGCCTTCGTCGTCGCCCACGCGCTCCGCCACGGCCATACGCAGATCGAGGCGAGCGAGGCCGCCGAGCGCGACTGGGTCGCGTTGATCCGGTCCGGCGAGGGCCGCAGCACCGAGTTCTTCGAGACCTGTACGCCCAGCTACTACAACAACGAGGGCAAGCCCGGCGAAGGCGACGGCTGGTTCGGGGGCTTCCATCCCGACGGCTCAGAGGCGCTCTTCCGGCTCTACCGGGAGTGGCGCGCCGCGGGCCGCTTCGACGGGCTCGAGTTCGCCTAGCGTCGCGGTCGCAGTCCCGCGTGCGCGACGAGCAGGCCCATCCCGAAGACGAGGGCCGCGCTCGGCTCGGGCACGGCCGAACCGGAAACGCCACGGACGCTGAAGGTCAGCTGCGTCGAGTCCACGACGTTGGCGACGATGTCGCTCGCGGTCCGGATGCGATCGAGGCTGTCCAGGTTGAGCGAGAAGAGCGTCGCGGTCGTCGGCGTCGAGCTCAGCTTCAGCGAGAAGGCCTCGGAGCTCGGCGCGCTCAGGTCGATCAGGAGACCCGCGACCGCGCCGTCCGGCGTGATCAGCCCTCGGACGACGTTGCCCGCGCTGAAGATGTTCGAGTTCGTGTCGTTCGCGGACAGGACGGTCGCCCCGTCGAAGACGATCGCCGCGACGGCCGTCGACGGGCACAGCAGGCCGCAGCCGCCCCCGCCCGTCACCGTGAAGTTCAGGATGTTCGTCGTGCTGTCGCCGCTGTCGAGGCGCAGGCTGAAATCGTTCCCGAGGAAGGCGTCGATGGTCGCCGGATTGGGCGACATCTGGATCGACGCGGCGCTCGCCGCACCGGCCAGGGCGAGGGCGAGGAGGATCGGGGCAGCAAAGAGCATCTTCATTCGGGACGATCGCATCGTGGAGTTCCTCTTGAGCTGTCGGGGTCGACCCGTGAAATCTGGGGGATTCTTCCATCGAGTCGGCCGTAAGGCAAGAACCCGATGAGATTTTGTGACCATTCGCGGAGGTTTGGGGACCCGACTTGAGCGGTCGACGTGCCGGAGACCGATCCTTTTGCCGCGAACCTTCCGCATCCCTGAGGGAAATGGCGCTCGTGCGGACGGGGTCCGCCCGGATCAGACGTCCCGGCGATAGGCCTCGAGGATCGGGACGAGCTCGGCCGGCGTCGCCCCGTGGAGGATCACGCCGTCGCAGCCGAGGGCGAGCTGTTCGCGGATCGCCGCCACGCACTGCGTCGGGCTCCCGGTCGCCGCATGGCGGAGCCAGTCGGCGGGGATCAGCGTCGCGATGTGCTCGAGCTGTTCGGTCGTGGCCACGACGTCGATCCCGCCGCGGAAGGTCGAGATCATCGGATCGGCGCGGAAGCGGGCGAGGACGGCGGGATCCCAGCCGTTGGTCCGGACGAGCAGATCGCCGTAGCCCTGCAGGTAGGTCGCGAGGCGGCCGACCGACTTCATGAGCCGCCGATCCTCCGGGATGTGGTCCCCGATCGTCGCGAAGCAGGACCAGACCTTGACCCGCGAAGGGTCGCGGCCGGCCTTCTCCGCCGACTCCTTCACGATCCGCACCGCCTTCGCCGTCGTCTCCTCCGTGAAATAGGTATGGAGCACCACCTCGTCGAAGCAGCGGCCGGCCAGGGCCAGGGAGTTCGGGCCGAAGGCGCAGAGCAGGAGCGGGACCGCGTCGGCGACGTTCGGCCCGAGCTGGAGATAGGGGAACTTCCCGACCGGCCCGTCGTGGCCGATCACCGCCTCGCCGCGCAGCAGCCGGCGCGTCAGCGTCGCGAAGTCCTCGAGCTGCGCCGTCGTGATCGGCGGGATGCCGTAGGCGCGCTGCATCGCGACGATGCCGCGGCCGACGCCGAGGACGAAGCGGCCGCCGGTGAGCCCGTGCATGGTCAGCGCATAGCCCGCGGTCACGATCGGATGGCGCGTGTTGTGGTTCGTCGCGGCGGTCGCGATGCGGATGCGTTCGGTGACGGCGCCGGCAGCGCCCGAGAGCGTCCCGATCTCCTTCGAGTTGTAGCGCTCGGACAGGAAGGCCGTGCCGAGGCCGAGGGCCTCGCCCTCACGCATCTCTTCGATCAGGTCGCGGGGCGACTTCGGCTGGCCGGCGAGGGCGTAGAAGCCGAGCTCTTCGAGGATGCGGGTCATCGAACGGTCTCCTTCAGCGAGGGGCGACGTCGGGCGGACGGCCCGCTCGCGTCATGCGGGCCGCAGGACGGCTCGCGTTCCCGTCTCCGCGTGGAGCCGGAGCGTCCGGTGGCGACTCCGCCAGCCGGCGCGCGTGCGTACGAGCTCGTCCCGGTACTCGCCCATCATCTCGTAGGTCGTGTCCGAGAGCTCGCGCGTGCCGCGATGGAAGGCGCGGACGTAGACGGCGCTGCGTCCGGTGTCACCGGCCAGCTCGACCCGGTAGTTGCCGAGCAGATGCTGGGTCGGGCCGCAGCCTTCGAGATAGGGACGGAGACGGCCCAGGTATTCGGCGAGCGAGCGGGTCGTCCATTCCCCGGCGTCGTAGACGAGATCCTCGGTGAAGACCTCGTCCATCAATCGCCAGTCCCGCGTGTCGAGCGCGGTCGAGTATCGCGCAAGCAGGGCGAGGATCTCGAAGTAGTCGCGGGCGGGCTCCAGCGCGGGATACCTCCGACCTAACGCGGCTCGCAGAGGAAGACCGGGATGTTGCGGTCGGTGCGCGCCTGGTAGTCGTCGTACTCGTGGTAGTGCTTCACGCAGATCGGCCAGAGTCGGGCCTTCTCGGCGTCGTCGACCTGCCGTGCCCGCATCGGGATCTTCCTGCCCATGTACTGGACGGTGACGTCCGGATTCTTCTGGATGCTCTTGACCCAGACCGGCGACTTCGGCGCACCGCCCTGGGACCCGACCACGATGACGCCCGATTCGACGCCGTCCTTCAGCGGGACGTACATGAGCGGGACCGTGCGGTCCTGGCCCGTCTTCGCGCCCTTCAAGGTGACGAGCATGACGGGCCGGCCCTGGAATTTGCCCATCAGGCGCCCGCCGGTCAGCTTGTAGACGAAGACGTTCAGCGCCGAGAAGGGCTTGATGAACTGCCTCAGCCGCTTGAACTCCACGTCGGTCATCGGATTCTGGGCCATGGTCGTCGCTCCTTCGTGGGTCGCGTGGGTCGCGTGGGTCGCGCAGGTCGCGCAGGTCGCGCAGGTCGCGCAGGTCGCCGCGTCGCGGGGACCGGGCGCCTCAGTCTAGCGGGATCGTCGCCCCCGCCGATAGGCTCCCCGCATGACGAATCCGATCACGACGCGCCGGATCCAGACCCGTGGCCTCACGTTCGAGCTGACGGAGGCCGGCGTCGGCCGCCCGAACGAAGATCCGGTCCTCCTGCTCCACGGCTTCCCGCAGACCTCGCACATGTGGCGCCACCAGATCCCGGTGCTCGCCGAGCAGTACAAGGTCTACGCGCCGGACACGCGCGGCTACGGCGGGACCGACAAGCCCCGCATCCGCGTGACGCGCGACGTCCTCGCCCGGGACGTCGTCGACCTGCTCGACGCCCTCGAGATCCCGCGCGTCCGCCTCGTCGGTCACGACTGGGGCGGCATCATCGCCGCGGCGGCCGCGCTCAAATACCCCGACCGCATCAGCCGCCTCTGCCTGATCGACACCCTCGTCTCGGTCTGGATCACCTGGGGGATCCACGGCTACTGGTTCAAGTGCGAGCCCGAGGCCGAGCAGTTCTTCGAGCGACACCACCGCGCCTTCATCCGCTCGGTCTTCGCGAACGAGGCGCGGCCCTACGGCGGACCGCCGGAGTCGCCCTGGGCGCCCGTCGACGGCGCGGCCGGGAGCCATGCGCTCGCCGAGTTCGACATGACGAAGGCCTTCACGCCCGCCGACGTCGACCACTACGCCGACGCCTTCGCCGACCCCGGCGCCTGGTTCCACGCCGTCGAGTACTACCGCCACGCGCTGCCGTTCCACGTGGCCAGGCCCGACCCGTCGGTCCGCGGCGGTCTCGCCTTCGAGTTCCGCTCGAATCCGCAGGTCGCGGCGATGTGGAAGCATCCGGGCCTGCTCTTCTCGCATCCCGACTGGGCGACGAACTTCATGGTCTTCGCGCCGGAGGACTGGCATCTCCGGTATCCCGGGCCGACCTGTTATTTATTCAGCCCGTTCCTGGTCCCGCAGGCCTTCGAGGACGGCAAGCTCCCGCCCGACGACTACATCCCGAGCGGAAACCCGTACGCGGACTCCTTCGCCCACCACTTCCCGGACCTGCGCACGCGCGGGGCGCTGTCAGGGCACTTCATTCCGGAGGAGGCGCCGGAGCGGACGAACGAGGTGTTGCTCGCGTTTCTGGCGGGGAGGATTTGAGGGCGGGAGAATTAGACAGAATGATCGATTTACCGAGAGGAAGGTCGAGAGCATCTTCTTTCGACCGATTGCGCGATAGCTGTGCGCAAAACTCCGGAACTCTTTCCGAGGCCTTGATCTAAGGTACCGGTCAACCCGGGCCGTCTGATCCCGAACGCAATTCAATTTGGTTTGCGGCCTCAGTTTTGGGACCTCCACCTGCGCCCGAACGCTCCCTCGCGATCGATCAATCTTCGTTTGAGGATAGGAGGCCGGGAAGAGAAGATTCCCGCTTGCTGATGTTTCCTTAATTAAGCAGTCTGGTGCGAGAACCGCGGCTTGGTGGCGTCTGCCGGGTCGGGGCATCGGAGCAGCATCCTTGACGTTGCGATAGAAGGACTAGTTGAGTCCTGTCGAGGCGCAATCCCTTCCCTGGCATGCGTCCTCGTCTGATTGAATCGACCAGGCCACGCTTTGCAAGGCGAGCCATTCCTCCAAACGCAATGATGTCAAGATACGCATAGCCCACCTCCCTTACCGTCCATTCGTTCTCAGACCCTAGGAAGACTGGCAACCATTCGTGTCCAGGCCCAATGAGCTCCACTGGCTGTCCGTCATCGCCGGCGAGAAAAGCCCTCCGGGTCATTCCCGCGCACGGCATCGCGAACTTCGACCACGCGCTGAGCGTCAATCTCAACCCATTGAGTCCCGGGGGGGGGCGGCGGCGCCCCGGGGCGGGGGGGTTGCGGGCTTTTGATAGAAGAGCAACCAGTAGTGTTGAGCCAAGGTGGGATGCCTGTGATCAAAGTGGGCGACGTCGGTCCTGTGGCGCATTGGGCTAGTTCGGCAGACTCTGAATAAAGCCGCCACTTCTTTGGGCGAGGTCCGGAGAACCGGCCTCGTCGCTCCGCGACCGGAGCTGCGGTGGGGTTCCGTTCCACGGCTAGGTAAGGCAGGCAACTCATTACTTAAGGCGCTGGGACTCGTAGTTCGTCGGACATATCAAAAGTACAAGTAGCTCGCTGGGCGGTCGTGGGCACAAGTCCTCGCATTGTGCCATGGACATAGAGCTGCGCTTCCAGAGACGGAAATAAAAGGTGCCCAATGCGCTTCGTTCGCAGCCCATTGGATTTTGTGGACTGACCTGACACGGTGAGGCTCGTCTGGTTCTGTCGGAAGAAATGCTGGTAGCGCTGACCGCTCGAACTGATGTGAGCTTGGATGAAGTGCTCCATTCGAGCATTGCATGCTTGGCGTCCTGCTGGATCTGGGGCGCCGAACTCGGGCAAGTGAGGAAGGGCGCGCGGGATGGCGACGACCTACCCCTGTGGCGCCCTCACTAATGGCGAAAGCAGCCCAGATGGTCCAGAAGGCCGGTAGCTCTTGACGTCGCCCGCCCCGAAACAAAGGTCGGGTCAGCTCGATTGCGGTGCCCATCTGTTTTATTGCTTCGTCTCGTAAATTTGTAAGCTCTGCCAAGCTTCGAGTCTTTGCTTCGGCGTAAGATGTTACGGCGATGTTGTGGCGCCGTCCACGCCCGTGCCCCAGTCGTCACCCATTGGCGCCGTCGATGTAAATGCTTAGGATAGCCGCGCTGCCAGGAGGTGGAGGCGTGCACGCCGGTGGCTGATCGCGGTGCAGGAGCAGAACGGCCCTCATTAGGATGAACTGATCCAAGTTGCACGCAAATGAGTCCGGTTGCCCGAGGACATAAAGGCGCGCAACCAAACCTGAGCGATCCAGCGGTGTCGGATAAACGGGAGCCGTAGCGCGCGTAAGCCAGAGCAGGACGTTCCCGCGACGGAACCCCGGCAAAGAGGGCCGAGACAGGCAAGAGCACAGCCATGATATGGTCTCATTCCGACTTGGGATCGTGGGCAGGCGATCGAGCCTATTTTTCCTGCGGAAACTGCGTAACTCTTCAGCCCGTCCCTCGACTTCATCCTGCAGAATATGCAGATGATTGAGGTGGTCGATTGCTTGCGTCTTTAGGTCTGTTAGCGCGCCCGCCGCTTCAATTTTGGTCGGTGGAACTGGCCAGAACCGACCATCCCCCCGGCGGCCTCCACTCTTTTTGCGGCTTCGGATGCCTTCTCAGAGACCTGCAGATCTTGCGCAATGCGAGCTAGGTCGAGCGAAGGGAAGGGGGGGGGGCGGGGGGCCTTCGGGGGGGGGGACCCTTTCGCGAGCGGCGCCCATCAGGACAAGAGGGCGACAGCCAGAGCCACCCAACAAAAGTTTGGTGGGCCCGCCCCCTGTTCTTGCTTGGCGGGAAATCCGTCGAAGATTGATCAGCGTTCTGCTGCATGACTGCTAAGGTGAGGGCGCAAGTGTGTCATCGCTGGTGGCAAAGTTAACTGGATCTCTGATGCAAGCGCTTGGCGAGGATCGTCACGATCTCCTCCGCATTCCTCCGCGAAGGCTCCGCGCTCGGTACGAACGCCGATCCGTGGAACGTCCCCGCGTAGTTGTGGAGCTCGACCGAGATGCCCGCCTCGAGCATCGCCATCGCATAACGAAGCCCCTCGTCCCGCAGCGGATCGAACTCCATCGTCGAGACGTAGGCGGGCGGAAGGCCGACGAGCTGCTTGACCGTCGCTCGCGCCGGCGCGGCGTAGATCGAGGGGACGCCCTCGTGGTTCGGGCCGAGGTAGTGCTTCCAGCTCCAGACGGCGTTCGGGCGGTTCCAGAATGGGGTGTCCTGGAACGCGAGCATCGAGGGCGTGTCGAGTCGGTCGTCGAGCTCGGGGATCTCGAGCAGCTGGTAGCAGATGGCCGGGCCGCCCTTGTCGCGGGCCATCAGGGCGAGACCCGCCGCGAGGCCGCCGCCCGCGCTCTGACCGGCGATGGCGAGGCGCTTCGGATCGATGCCGAGGGCCTTCGCGTTGTCCGCGGTGAAGCGGAGGCCCGCATAACAGTCGTCGATGCCCGCCGGGAAGGGATGCTCGGGGGCGAGGCGGTAGTCGACGCTGACGACGACGACGTCGAGGGCGGCGGCGATCGCGTCACACCACGGATCCATCATGTCGAGGGTCCCGAACATGAAGCCGCCGCCGTGGATCTCGTAGACGCAGGCGCGGGGCGCGCTCGCGGCGGCCTTCGGGGTATAGATGCGGATCGGGACGGCGGGCTGGCTGCCCTGCGCCGGGACCGTCCGATCTTCGCGTCGGATCGCCGGGTTCGGCGGCGGGAGCTGCTGGCCCTCGGCACGCATCGCGCGCATGGCCTGGATCTTCCCGGCGGTCGAGTAGTCGCCGACGGTCGGGATCGCAGCGAGATGGGGAAGGAAGTCCGGGTCGTAGGCGTATTGCGTCATGCGTTCGACGATAGCAACGCGAATGCAGGAGCAAGGGGGCGGCGGACGGATGCGTCCCGCGTGTCCGAGGCGCTCAGGCCTCGAGCACCCGGAAGAATTCCTGGATGACCGCATAACCCGTCTGCCCGCCGGTCATCGCGGCCCCCATCTTGTTCATGACGAAGCCGAAGCCGACCCGGCGATCCGGATCGGCCATGCCGATCGAGCCCCCGGCCCCCGGATGGCCGAAGGCGCGGGGCGACGGGGAGAGGGGCGTCGTGTCGCTGCGGAGCATGAAGCCGAGGCCGTAGCGCATCGGCATTCCGCCGAGGGTCGCGTCGGGGCCCGCGGCCTGCTCCTCGATCGCCCGGGCGATCGTCTTCTCCTCGAGGATGCGGACGCCGTCGACGGCGCCGCCGCAGGCGAGTGCGCCGTAGATCCGCGCGAGGGCGCGCGCCGTGCCGTGGCCGTTCGCGGCCGGAATCTCCGCGCCGCGCCAGGCGCGCTGATTGACGCCGCCCGACGGGATCGGCGGGTTGTTGAAGGCCGCCCCGACCATCGTCGTCGGATCGTTCATGTCCTGCAGGAACTGGGCGAGGGGGCCCTTCAGTCGCGGGGCGGAGGCCGCTCGCTCGCTCTTCGGCGGCAGCAGCCCGCCGATCATGTCGGCGACGCGCGCGTCGTTCGCCGCGTCGAGACCGATGTGATAGTCGGCGCCGAGGGGGATCGCGACGTCCTCGCGGAACATCCGGCCGACCGTCCGCCCGTCGATCCGGCGGATCACCTCGCCGACGAGATGCCCGAACGTGACCGGCGAATAGCCGTGCTTCGAGCCCGGCTCCCACCACGGCGCCGTCTCCGCGAGGCCCGCACACACCGCGTCCCAGTCGTAGAGGCTCTCCTTCGACATCGGCCGTCGGATCGCCGGAAGGCCCGCCTTGTGGCAGAGCAGCCAGCGGACGGGAATCGAACCCTTGCCGGCCTGTGCGAATTCGGGCCAGTAGTGCGCGACGGGCGCGTCGAGGTCGAGGCGACCCTGCTCGACGAGACGGTGGGCACAGATCGTCGTCATGCCCTTGGTCGTCGAGTAGGTGTTCACGATGGTGTCGCGGCGCCAGGGGCGCGTCCGCTCGCGGTCGACGTGGCCACCCCAGAGATCGACGACGAGCTCACCGTCGAGGCTGAACGCGATCGTGGCGCCGACCTCCTGCTGCGCGGCGATGCGGGCCTCGAAGACGGTGCGGACGGATTCGAAGCGCGGGGCGCAGGTTCCCTGGACGGTCGACATCGGCGGAGCTCCGGTAGGCCGGCAGCATGGCATGGGTCGGGACGGCTCGCTGCCCGACCACGGGCGCGGGATCCGGGAGGGCAGGTCGCGGAGATCGGCACTAGACTCGCGGCCCGGCGCACGGCCCTCGTCGCGCGCCGCCCCGGGAATCGAAGCGACGCAACGAAAGGAAGCCCCATGCCCGCCCGAGAAGAAAAGCTCGTGCTCTGCAATGCCACCCTGATCGGCGGCGCCCTCGAGCTCACCCCCGAACAGATGAAGGCCATCATCGACGCGACCGCCGAAGCGAAGTTCGGCGGGATCTCGCTCTGGGCCTTCCATCAGCTCGCGGTCGTCGGGGCCGGCGTCCGCGCGGAGACCGTGAAGGGCTGGATCCAGGACCGCGGTCTCACGATCCCGATCGTCGAGTCGTTGATCGGCTGGGAGGGCGGGGACCGGGCGACGATCGAGGCCCAGTGCGGCCCGACCCTCGACTGCGCCGTCTTTCACGGCGCGAAGGACGTGGCGGGCGTCGTGATGAACCCGACCCTCGATTGGGACGCGGCGACGCGGGGGCTCAGTCTGCTCGGCAAGATGGCGGCCGATCGCGGACTGCGCATCTGCATCGAGTGGCTGCCCTGGTCGGGGCTCAAGGACATCAAGAGCGCATGGCGCCTGATCCAGGCGGCGGGCGGCGAGAACATCGGCCTCGTCGTCGATACCTGGCACTGGCTGCGCCAGCCCGGCGGCCCCGATCTCGCGACGTTGCGCGGCATTCCCGGCAGCCGGATCCACTGCGTCCAGCTCAACGACACGACCCGCAAGGGCTTCGGCGGCGACATGATGATGGAGTCGATGACGAATCGGCTGCTGCCGGGCGACGGTGAGGTCGAGTGGAAGCCGCTGCTCCAGGCCCTCGACGCGATCGGCGCCGATCCCGTCTGGGCGCCCGAGGTCTTCAACGTCGGGCTCATGCAGGAAGGGCCGGTCCCGATGGCGAAGAAGATCGGCGCGGCGACGCGGAAGGTGCTCGGGCTGTAGCGCGAGCGGGTCGGTCGCAACGGAGCTTCGAGGGGGAGCGGGCGCCGGCTCGCGCTCAGCCCTTCATCATCGCGTCGTATCGCCGCTGCATCTCTTCCGGCGTCACCTTCTCGATCTCGTGCCCGATGTTCCATTCGTGACCGAAGGGATCGCGGATCGTACCCGAGCGCTCGCCGTAGAATTGATCCGCCGGCGGGCGCACGAGCGTCGCGCCGGCGTCGACGGCGCGGCGGATCGCGGCGTCTGCGTCGTCGACGTGGAGATGGATCGTGAACGAGGTCCCGCCGATCGAGTCCGGGCCGTAGATGCCGAACTCGGGGTACTCGTCGGAGAGCATGAGCGTCGCGGGTCCGAGCTCGAGCTCGGCGTGGCCGATGCGGCCGGAGGGCTCGCGCAGTCGGAACTTCTCGGTCGCACCGAAAGCCTTCGCATAGAAGTCGATCGCGCGGGCCGCGTCGCGCAGGCGCAGATACGGGAAGACTTCGTGGATCTTCATCGGGCCGCTCCTCTGCCATTCGAGCTCGTTCGGCCTAAGGCCCCGCCTTCGTGGCCTCCGGCGGCTTGCCGGGCTCCCAGGCGCGACCCGTGATGAGGCGGGCGCCGCGCGCGAAGGCGAAATACTGCCACGCCCAGCCCATCATGACGGCGAGGCGATTGCGGTAGCCGATCAGGTAGGCGATGTGGATCAGCCACCAGACCCACCACGCGAGGAAGCCCGTCAGCTCGAAGCGACCGATCTGGCCGACGGCGGCGGCGCGCCCGATCGTCGCGAGCGATCCCTTGTCGACGAACCGGAACGGTGTCGTCGTGCGGCCGGCGACCCGGGCCGCGATGTTGCGCGCCGCAGCGCGGCCCGACTGGATCGCCGCGGGGGCGATGCCGGGGACGGGCTTGCCGTCCTGGGCGATCTGCATGAGATCGCCGGCGACGAAGACCTCGGGATGGCCCGGGAGCGAGAGATCCGGCTCGACCGCGACGCGGCCCGCGCGATCGAGAGGCACGCCGAGGCTCTGTCCGAGCGGCGAGGCGGCGACGCCTGCGGCCCAGAGCACGGTGCGTGCGGGGATGTGCTCCTCGCCGATCCAGACGCCGTTCTGGTCGATCTTCGAGACCTGCGCGCCCGTGCGCACCTCGACGCCCAGCCGCTCGAGCTGCTCGCGGGCCGCCGCGGACAGCTTCTCGGAATAAGGCGGGAGCACCCGCGGCGCGCCCTCGATCAGGACGACGCGCAGCTTGCGCGGATCGAAGCTGCGGAAGTCGCGGGCGACGGTGTGGCGGCCGATCTCGAGCAGCGCGCCGGCGAGCTCGATGCCCGTCGGGCCGCCACCCACGATCACGAACGTCAGGATCGCGGGCAGCTGGCCCGGGTCGATTTGTCGCTCGGCAGCTTCGAAGGCGGAGAGCACGCGGCGCCGGATCTCGAGGGCGTCCTCGACCGTCTTGAGCCCGGGTGCCCAGGCCTCCCACTCGTCCTTGCCGAAATAGCTGTGTCGCGCGCCGGCGGCGACGACGAGGTAGTCGTATTCGAGCTCGCCGTCTTCGAGCTGGACCCGGCGTGCGGCGACGTCGATCGTGGCCACGCGGGCGAGGATCGTGCGCGCGTTGCGCTGCAGGGCCAGGACCGAGCGGATCGGATAGGCGATGTCGCCGGGATTCAGGGCGGCGGTCGCGACCTGGTAGAGCAGAGGTTGGAAGAGGTGGTGGTTGCGGCGATCGACGAGGGTGATCTGGACGGGCTCGTTCGAGAGCGCTCGCGCCGCCGAGAGGCCGGCGAAGCCGCCTCCGATGATCACGACATGGGGCGGGGCGGCATTCGGCATGGGCTCCCGCTCAGCCTCCGAAGGTCGGATAACGCCCCGACACGGGATAGGTCATGAGCTCGACGAGATTGCCGTCGGGATCGCGGGTATAGACGCTGGTTCCCAGGCGCCGGCCGCGATCGGCGCCGCCGGGCTGATCGAAGGGCCCGTAGGCGATCGGGGCCCCCGCTTTCCGGAGCAGCTCGACCGCCTCGTCGATCGTCCCGTCGAACACGAAGGCGAAGTCGCCGCAGCCGGGCAGCGCCGTCGGGCCGCGGCCGTCGAAGCTCGGATCCTGCCAGAAGGCCGGACCGTGGAAGTTGAGCTTCGCGTTCTCCCCGATCGCGATCGCGAAGATCGGGTACTTGCCGCTGCGGAACTCCTCCTCGTGGATCGTCTCGAGGCCGAGCCGCTTGTAGAAGGCCATCAGGGCCTCGGGGTCGCGCGCGGGAAACGAGACGTGGTCCCAACCGGTGATGGACATGGGGGATCTCCAGGGTTCGAGGCGTGGCCGGCTCGGACGAACCCGACGGCGGATCTTATGCCAGAATCGCATCGACCGACGAGACCCCGCCCGACGGGCAGAGCGAGAGGGGGTTCGCCCCACCACGAGGAGATCGGATCATGAAGCTGGTCGTTACGGGACACGATGGAAAAGGCGGCTCGATCTTCGCTTATGCCGGGGCGCCGCCGCGCCAGACGAGCCCGGGGAGCTTCGATCTCTGGTCGACGCAGGGGGCGATCACGGTCCCCGACGCGACGGATGCGATGGCGCCCGCGAAGATCGGCTACTTCCCGAAAGAGGGCGAGACCGCCTGGAAGATCGTCAGCGTCCCCGGCCTCGCCGCCCGCGCGGCGATGCCCGCCGCGGGGGCGATGACGATGCCCGAGGAGATCCGCGCGCATTTCGACGCGGCCGATCCCGAGATGCACACGACCGACACGATCGACTACGTCCTGATCCTGGCGGGCACCGCCGAGCTCGAGCTCGATCTTGGCAAGAAGGAGTCCGTCGCGGCGGGCGACTGCGTCGTCCAGCGCGGAACCCGTCATGCCTGGCGCGTCACGAGCCAGGAGCCGCTGGTGATGGCGGCGGTCCTGTTCGGAGCGAAGCGGGGGCGTTGATCCCGTTCAGTCCCAGCTCCGATCCCGCACGCTATGGCAGCCCGACCCGCCGCAGTTCTGGTTCTGGGCGACGCTCCGGTTGTCGTGCTCGCCCGCGTCGTAGTCGTTCGCGTGGCAGCCGGCGCAGCTCGGCTTGTAGGCCGGGGACGTCCAGGTGACGGTCGCGGAGTTGCCGCCGTGGCAGTCGGTGCACTGCAGGCTCGCGCGGTGGTCTCCGGGATAGGCAGTGCCGGCGTGGTCGAAGTCCGCCGGCATCCAGCCCGCCGGGGTGTGGCAGCGATCGCAGGACAGCGTCGTCGCGAAATGCCCGTTCGGCTGGCCCGAGGCCTGATTGCCGTTGTGGCAGGTATTGCACGTCCCGGGCGAGACCCCCGAATGATCGAAGCCGATGAGCGGCATCCAGGCCATGCGCGAATGGCAGAGCTCGCACGCGTTCGAGGTCGGCGGGTGGTCCTGGGGCTTGCCCGTCGCGTCGTAGGCGCCGCTGTGGCAGGTGACGCAGGTGGCGGTCTGTCCGTTGTGATCGAAGCCGGTCGCCGGCATCCAGCCAGCGGGCGTATGGCACTGCTCGCAGGTATTCGAGCTCGGGATGTGTTTGGTCCCCTTGCCCGTCGCCTGGGATCCGTTGTGGCAGCTCGAGCAGTTGTTGACGATGCCCGTATGGTCGAAGGAGGTCGCGGGAATCCAGGCGGTGCGCGTGTGGCACTGCTGGCAATCGTTCGAGCTCTGGATGTGGCCCTGATTCTTGCCCGTCGCGTCGAGCGCGCCGTTGTGACACGTGAAGCACGTCGCGGTCTGGCCGGCATGGTCGAAGCCCGGGGCGGGCATCCAGGCGACCGTGTTGTGGCAGGATTCGCAGGTGTTGGCGCTCGGGATGTGCTTGCTGCCCTTGGTCTCCGCCTGGTTTCCGTTATGGCAGCTCGTGCAGTTGTTCATGATGCCGGTATGGTCGAAGGTGTTCGCGGGGACCCAGACCTGTCGCGAGTGGCAGCGATCGCATTCGTTCGAGCTCTGGATGTGGCCCTGCTTCTTGCCGGTGGCGTCGAACGAGCCGTTGTGACAGGTGAAGCAGGCGGCCGTCTGGCCGTCGTGGTCGAAGTACGGCGCGGGCGCCCAGGCGAGCGTGTTGTGGCAGGACTCGCAGGCATTGGAGCTCGGGACGTGCCGGCCCTTCTTGCCCGTCGCGGTCTGGCCGTTGTGGCAGCTCGTGCAATTCGTCGTGATGCCCGTGTGGTCGAACCCGGTGGCGGGGACCCAGCGGCGCGTCGAATGGCAGAGCTGGCATTCGTTCGAGCTCGGCACGTGGTCCTGCGGCTTGCCGGCGGTCGTCACGTTGTCGTGGCACGAGAAACAATTGTCCGAGATGCCCGAGTGATCGAAGCTCGTGTCGACCCACGAGAGTGTCCCGTGGCATTGGCTGCAGTCCGCCGAGGTCGGCATGTGGCTCGCCGGCTTGGCGACCGCCAGGTTGCCGATGTGGCACGACTCGCATTTGTCGCTCACCGCGCCGTGATCCATGCGCGCAGGCTCCCAGCGATTCGTCGTATGGCAGGTGTCGCAGCCCACCCGGACCGGGATGTGGTCGGAGGACGCGCGCGTCTCCGCGCGACCGCTCGTTCCGCTGTGGCATACGTCGCAGCGCCGCGGCGTTCCGAGGAACTGGTCGCCCATGTGGCAGCTCTCGCAGCGCGCGACGCGGTGGCGGCCGGTCAATGGAAAGCGGCTGATGTCGTGGTTGAAATCCACGTCGAACTGCGCCCGCGCGACGTCGCTTCCGAGCAGGAGGAGCACGAGCAGCACGCAGGCCCTCACGCCCGCGCGCGCCCGTCGCGAGATCGCCATCGAGAGAGCGGCATCCCAGCGCATGGCATCAACCTCCGGAGCGTCTGATCCGGGCGGGCTTCCAGGCCTCGTCCGAATGGCAGTTCTGACAACCGCGTCCGTAGCGGCCGCGATGGGCGTCGTCGGACTCGTGGCAATCGATGCAGCGTTGCGCCATCTGGTTGGCGCCGCCCATCGGCTTCTGATGGCAGCCGTTGCAGGCGATCCCCGCATGTGCACCGGCGAGCGGGAAACGGGTCTTCTCGTCGTGGTCGAACTGCCAGAGCATCCAGCCGTTCGGCGTGTGACATCGCTCGCAGTCGGCTCCGAGCGTCCGCTTGTGGACGTCGTCGCTCGCGTGACAGGCGCGGCACGTCTGGTCCTTTCGCTGGAAGGTCTGGTCGGCGTGGCACGATTCGCATCCGACGACGGCGTGCAGACCCAATAGCGGGAATCGCGTCTGGTCGTGGTCGAAGCGCACCCGCCCCGCGAACGCGCGCTCGTCGTGGCAGTCCGAGCAGCTCGCACCGAGCGCCTTTCGATGCACGTCGTCCTTGGCGTGGCAGCCGATGCAGGTCATGTCGAGCTGCTGGCCCTTCGGAAGCGGCTTCGTATGGCAGCCCTCGCACGCGACCTTCGCATGGGCCTCGCGGAGCGGAAACTTCGTCTTCGTGTCGTGGTCGAAGCGCTCCTGCTTCCAGGCGACCGCGGTATGGCAGGTCTCGCAGGCGGTGCCGAAGCGGCCGGCGTGGACGTCGTCGGCGCGATGACACGCCACGCAGTCCTTCGGGAGCTCGACCTCGTCCGGCGGCTTGCGATGGCAGCTGTCGCAGCGCGCCGAGGCGTGGGCGCCGACGAGGGGAAAGCCGGTCTTCTTGCCGTGGTCGAAGTCCTTCCGGCGCCACGCCGTGGTCGTATGGCAGTCGGCGCATTTCTCGCCGAAGCGGCCGCCGTGGGCGTCGTCGATTCCGTGGCACGAGATGCAGGCCGTCGGCGTTCCCTCGAAGCGCTGCCCGGCATGACAGCCGTCGCAGCTCGCCTCCCGGTGGGCGCCCGTCAGGGGATAGTCGGTCTTCGAGTGATCGAATTTCGTGCCCTTCCAGCGCGCTTCGTCGTGGCAGGACTTGCAGTCGTCGCTCATCGCGTCGCCGTGGGGATCGTCGCTTCGGTGGCAGCCGACGCAGTCCTTCGGCGCTTCGTCTCGGCGCTTGCCCTTCACGTGGCAGCCGTCGCAGGCGACGCGCTGATGGGCGTCGTGCAGGGGATGGTCGGTGCGCGCGTGGTCGAAGGTCGCCTCGCTCAGGCCGAGGACGTCCGCCTCGCGCCCCTTGTGCTCGCCGTGACAGCTCCGGCAGGGGCCGTTCGACGCCATCGTCTGGCGCCCGTGGTAGCCGGTCTTCGCGGCGACGTCGGCGGCGACTTCTTCGTGACAGGTCATGCAGAGCTGACGTTCGGCACCGCTGTCGAAGGCCTTGTGGCAGCTCGCACAATCCTTCTCGAGATCGGCGTGGGCCTTCGAGAGGGGGCCGGGCATCACCATGCGCTGCCAATCGACCGCCCCGGCGGGCGCTGCGGCGAGCCCGAGCCCGAGTGCAACGCCGAGCCCGAGACCGAGCAGGGCGCATCCCGCCCCGGCGCGGAGCCGACCCGCGCGGCGCGTCCACCGCCGCGGCGTGGCGCCCGGGCCGCTCGCCGCGCGGACGCTCGCGTCAGTAGAGGTGGACCGCAACGACATGGACCACCGCGGAGATGAAGAGGATGAAGCAGAGCGGGACGTGGATCGCGTGCCACAGGGAGAAGATCTGCTCGAAGACGGCGAGCTCGACGGCGCGACACTGGGCGCTGAAGTGGCGACGCAGCGCGCGCCGGATGTCGCGTCGTCGGAAGCGGGACTCCGCCCCGCGCATCAGGGCCGCGACGGTCCCGAGCCGGGCGATCCAGGACCAGGGCCGCAGCCAGAACGGACGCGTGGCCCGGAGCCCGAAGGAGAGCGGACCGAAGGCCGTCGCCTCGAAGCCCGCGAGCCGGGCCTTCACCTGAGGCGTCCGTTCGATCAGGGTCTCGATCGGGGCGAGCTGCTGGCGGGCGTCGCGCCGGAGCGAGTCGACCGAGCGGCGGGGGCCGGCGAGGCCGCGGTGGAGGCGCCCGTAGACGAAGCGTCCCCCGACGCCGCTCCCCGCGACCGCCAGCATGCAGGCCATCGCGACCGTGGCATTGGAGGAGCTCGACTCGAAGCGGGCGTGGTAGAGGATGGCGGTCGGACCCAGCAGGCCGAGGATCAGGTGGATCTCGAGCCAGGTCGAGAGCGGCCCCAGGTTGCGCAGGGGCCGAAGCCGTTTGCGGACCGAGTACCCGAGCAACAGGGTCATGCAGGCGAGCCCGACCGGGCCGAGCGCGTATCCGAGGCCGTCGTCGGCGGCGAGCGTGAGCGCATCGGCGTTCACGAAGCCCCAACCGATCAGCAGGAAGCAGACCAGTCCGACCCAGGCGTGCGGGGACGGAAGGGTCCAATTCGTCGGCGCGACGACCGACGGACTCGCGGAGCGGGGCGATTCGTCCCGCTCGTGAGACTTCGCGCGACGCGGACGGCTGAAATCAGTTTTCATTTCCAAGTCGATCGGCGGGCGTGAGACGTTAGGTCTCGACCCGGACGAGCTGCTCGTCGCGTGCGCGCGCAGGCGCTCTTCTTCGATCGATCCGTCCATCGTGCTTCCGATCGATCCCTTCGAAAACGGCCGAGAAAGCCGGAAAAGACGCCAAAAGACCCGTGCTGCAGCAATTCGTCGCTTTCGGAATCCGGAGTCGACGACTTAACGTGGCGCCGCATCATAGAGAAAAAAATCCCGATTTCCGGGTCAGCGATCACATCCGCGAGCGGTCGGTCGAAACGATATTACGAACGCAGGAACGATCGACGCGTCTTCGCTCGACCGGGACGAACGACCGATGGACGCGACGCAGCCGGTCGAGCGGCGCGACGACACCCAAAACCACGAGCATCGCGCCCGCCGGGTTCGAAGAGAGTCTCCAGGGTTGAAGCAGGATCGAGGATGAGCAGGGGAAGCCTCGAGACTCTCGGGCGATCGAGATGGACCTGGCTCGCAGCGGGATTCGTTCTCTGCGCGGGCCTGCTCGCGTCCGCTCCTCCGGCGGCCGCGCAGTCGTCGATCGGTCGCAAGCTCCGCACGGCGGAGGTGACGCAGGACGAGGAAGGCTGGACGATCGACGTGAACTTCGAGATCCCCGTTCGCTACCTGAGACATTCGCCGCAATCCTCCGGCCGCACCCTGCGCATCCAGGTCGAGCCCGTCAATCTCGGCGGATCCGCGGAGCAGCCGCTTCCCCAGGAGAATCTTCCGCTCTCCCCGTCGACGCGCGGGCCGGTCCGACAGATCCGCTACGACGCCTCGCTTCCGAGACAGCAATTCGTCGAGATCGTCTTCGACCAGCCGGTTCGATTCGAGGTGGAGCAGGGCGGCGACTTCCGGAGCCTTCGCATTCGGGTCCAGTCGAAGAATCCGATGCCGTCGACGCCCTCTGCGGATTCGAAGCAGCAGGCGGAGACGAGAGCGTCCGAGTCCGACGAGCTGTCGAACCTCGACCCCGAGGACCCGGCGATGAAGCTCCTCTCGGAAGCACGGCGTTCGTTGCGAGACGGCGACGCCGATCGGGCCACGGCCCTGCTGAACCGGATCCTCGAGCTTCCCCCCGAGTCGGTGGACGTCCGGATCCGGATGAACGCCCGGGAGCTGCTGGGCCTGACCTTCGAACGGCGCGCCCAGCTCGCCAATGCCCGGGCCGAGTACGAGGCCTATCTGCGCGAGTTCCCGGATGGGGGCGGGGCGACGCGCGTCGCGCAGCGCCTCGATGCGCTGCTCACGGCCGCCTCCGAGCCGCGCAAGAAGCTCAAGCCGGTCACCGTCCGACGCCAGGGCCGCGGGGTCGACGCGGACGTCTACGGCATGCTCGCTTCCCGCTACTACCGCTCCGATGCGATCGTCGCCGAGCAGGACGGCTACCCGCTCCGCTCCGACATCTTCAGCGACGCGAACGTCGCCGGGCGCCTCGAGACCGAGGATTGGCGCGTCCGCGGCGATTTCTTCGGCAGCTACGACTACGACCTCTCGGAAGGACGCAGCAACGACGTCCTGATCCGCGCCCTGTCCGTCGAGGTCGAGGACCGCAAGCGCGGGATCGACATGACCCTCGGGCGTCAGCGGCGCAGCGACTCCGGCGTGCTCGGACGCTTCGATGGCTTGCGCGTGACCAGCCGGCTCGGGTCGCGCTTCGAGATCGCCGCGCTCGCGGGCCTTCCGGTGCAGAGCCTGCGCGACACGCTCCCGAACACCGACAAGATCTTCGCGGGCGGCTCCGTCACGGGCCGGGACCTCGGGATCGAGGGCTTCGAGGGGCAGCTCTTCCTGATCGGTCAGGAGGCCTACGGGAAGACGGATCGCGTCGGCCTCGGCGGGGAGTTCCGATATTCGCGGAGCAACAGCTTCTCCGTCCTCTATCTCGACTACGACCCCTATTTCAACTCGCTCAATACGGCCCTCGTGACGAGCACGATCCCCGTGAGTCAGGACCTGAGCGTCCTGGTCCAGGCCGAACGCCGCAATACGCCCATCCTGACGACCTCGAACGCCCTGATCGGGCAGCTCGAGGACGATCTCTCCGAGCTCGGGAACACCTACTCGGACAGCGAGATCAAGCAGCTCGCCGAAGATCGGACCTTCGTGCTCTACTCGGGCATGACCGGCTTCACGCACCAGACGACGCAGGATCTCCAGATCGCCGGCGACGTCACGGTCTACTACCTCGAAGGGACGCCGGCCTCGGGCAACGTGCCCGAGTCCGACTCCTCGGGGCCCGATTTCAGTACGTCGCTCCAGGCGACGGTCAACGATTGGCTGCTCGAGGGCGGCGCGGTGACCGTCGGTGCGCGCTACTTCGAGAGCGATGCGGCACGCGCTCTCGGCCTCACGACGGCAGGCCGCGTGCCGCTCTTCGGCAACTTGCGCGTGCATCCCCGGGCGCTGCTCGAGTATCGGGACTCGTCGTTCGAAGGCGAACGGATCCGGATGGCGCCCAGCCTCGAGTTCATCTGGCAGCCGAGCAGCTTCTGGATCGACCTCGAGGTCGGGCTCGACTGGACGAAGCCCCTCGCGGGCGGAATCTCGAGCGAGCTCCTGGGCCATTGGGTCGATCTGACGCTGCGGTGGGATTTCTGAGCGGGCCGAGCAAGCAGACGAGCGCTTCGCCGACGGACGGTCGGAGCGCGAATGCAGGGAGTCGATGATGGATGCCACCGGATGGATGGAGCCGTTGTTCATGTACGGCCCCCTGCTCGCCGGGGTGCTCTTGTTCTACGCGGTGCGTCGGCATCGCACGGGCCTGAGCGCCGTCGAGGCCATCACCGACTCCCGCGAGGCGGGCCTGATGATGCCGGCTTCGCTCCATCCGCTGATCGACCCCGCGAAATGCCTCGGCTGTGGAGCCTGCGTCGACGCGTGTCCCGAGAAGCACGTGCTGGGACTGATCCACGGCAAGGCGGTCATGGTCACGCCCTCGGCCTGCATCGGCCACGGCGCCTGCAAGCTCGCCTGCCCGCTCGATGCGATCACGCTCGTCTTCGGCACCGAGGAGCGGGGCGTCGATCTGCCCTACGTCTCCCCCGATTTCGAGACCAACGTTCCGGGGCTCTACGTCGCCGGTGAGCTCGGCGGAATGGGTTTGATCCGGAACGGGATCGAGCAGGGCAAGCAGGCGGTCGACGCGATCGAGCGCGGCGTCGAACGCGGATTCGACGACGTCCTGGATCTCGTCATCGTCGGAGCCGGGCCCGCCGGCATCTCGGCGACCCTGCGCGCCCGCGAGCTCGGCCTCCGCAGCGAGACGCTCGAGCAGGAATCCCTCGGCGGGACGGTCGCCCACTATCCCCGCGGCAAGATCGTGATGACCGCTCCGGTCGACCTGCCCATCTACGGCAAGGTCAAGATGCGCGAGACGACGAAGGAGTCGCTGCTCGCCCTCTGGCGCGACGTGATCGACCGGACGGGCATCCAGATCCACTACGGCGAGCGCGTCGACCGGATCGAGCGGGACCGCGAGGGGATCTTCCGCGTCGACGGCGCGACGATGCGCATCCATGCCCGGGCCGTGCTGCTCGCGATCGGTCGCCGCGGTACGCCCCAGAAGCTCGGCGTCTCCGGCGAGGAGCTGTCGAAGGTCGTCTATCGCCTCGTGGACGCGGAGCAGTACGGGGGCAAGCACGTGCTCGTCGTCGGCGGCGGCGACTCGGCGCTCGAGGCGGCCTGGTCGCTGGCCGACGTGCCCGGCGTCGACGTCACGATCTCCTACCGCGGCGCGAGCTTCTATCGGGCCAAGGGCGCCAACCGCGAGAAGGTCCGGAAGGCGGAGCGGGAGGGGCGGCTCTCGGTGCTCCTCGAGTCGAAGGTGGTCGGGATCGGCGAGGACGAGGTCGAGCTCCAGACGAAGAGCGGATCCGTTTCGATCGACAACGATGCGGTGATCGTCTGTACGGGCGGGATCCTGCCGACGGATTTTCTGCGCGCGATCGGAATCCAGATCGAGACGAAGCGGGGCACGCAATGACGGCCCGATCGTCGCTCCGCGCGCTCGTCGTCGGGCTCGTTCTCGCCGTCTCCCTTTCGATGTCCGCCGCGACGGTCCGCGCGCAGGCGGCATCCGGGACCGCGGCGCCGGCTCGCGTGCCCGTGACCTCGGCGAAGCCGCTTCTGCTCGAGGCGGACAAGGCGATCCGCCTGCGCGATCCGAAGCGGGCGGTCGCGCTCTGGGAGCAGGCCGCCAAGCTCGGGGATCCGGAGGCGGAATACCATCTCGGCAATGCGCATCGTACCGGCGTCGGGGTCGAGAAGGATTATGCCCGGGCGGCCCGCTGGTACGAGCTCGCCGCGCAGAAGCGCAACGCGGACGCCCAGTTCGCCCTCGGCTCCCTGTACCAGTACGGCCGCGGCGTTCCGCTCGACCGCAATCGCGCGATGGAGCTCTTCCGGGAAGCGGCCCGAGCGGGGCATGCGGAGGCGAGGAGCCGGCTCGCGACCTTCGGTCGAACGCGATCGGTCGTGGCTGCGAGCGGATCGGCGCGGGTCGCAGCGGGCAGCAGCGACGTCGACCAGGCCCTGGCCCAGGCGGTTCGGACGAGCGATCTGGGCGCGGCGCGCGATGCCCTGGCCCGCGGTGCGTCGGTCTTGGGACCGCGGGACGAGCAGTTTCCCGATCCGCCCCTGCTCGACGCCATCCGAAGGGACGCCCGCGAGATCGTCGAGCTCCTGCTCGCACACAAGGCCGACCCCAACATCCCGCTCGAGTCCGGTGAGACCCTGCTCGTCCAGGCCGTCCGGGTCGCCCGACCTGCGATCGTCCAGGCCTTGCTCCGGGCCGGAGCGCGACCCGACGAACGACTTCCGAACGGCTCGACGGCGCTTCACGAAGCGGCACGCCTCGGCCGGATCGACGTCGCCTCGGACCTGCTGGTGGGTGGGGCTTCGGCGAAGCTCGTCCTCGACGACGGGACGAGCGCGGCCGACGTCGCCCGTCGCTTCGGTCATGACCGCCTGGCGACGCTCCTGCTGCAGAAGGGAGCCTCATCGGCGCTCGCAAGCGGTGCGGACATGGCCGTGCGGGTCGGGCGTGACGCGCCGGGGAGAGCGGCGAGCAGCGCGCGCCCGGGAGAGCTCCCGGCGATCGTCGAGGCGGGGCGCCGCGGCGACGTCGATCTGATCCGGAAGCTGATCGCGGCGGGCAACGCCGTCGACGTCGTCGATGGCGAGGGCGCTCGGGCGCTCGGGCGTGCGGCGGAGGGCGGTCATGCCGCAGCCGTCGCGTCGCTTCTCGCGTCGGGGGCGGATGCCGATGCGCCCGACGGTCAGGGGGCGACGCCGCTGCTGCGCGCGGCCGCGAGCTCGGCGCCGGGGGCGGATGCGGCCGTGAAGTCCCTGCTCGACGCCGGCGCCGATCCGAACGTCCGGGATGGCAAGGGTCGGGGGATCGCCTACTACCTCGCGGAGTCGGCGACCCGTGCGAAGGTCGAGGCGCTGCAGGCGAAGGCCGTCTCGGCGCGCAACGACGAGCTCGCCGATGCGATCGTCCATGCGGCGGCGGCGAACCAGCGCGAGGGCCTCGAAGCGCTCCTCTCTCTCTCGAGCGATCCGAAGGTCGGGACCCCCGCGCTCTGTGGCGCCCTCACGGGCGGTCGGAGCGAAGCCGTGGAGATCCTCCTGAACCGCGGCGTCGATGCGAGCGCCCAGTGCAACGACGGGAGTCGGCCGCTCGTCGTGGCCGCGCGGGTCGGCACCGAATCCCTCGTTCGCCGCCTGCTCGCCGCCGGCGCCGATCCATCTGCGGCGAGCCGCTCGGGCGACACGCCCTTGATCGCCTCCGCCAGCCGCGGGCATGCCGCGGTCGTGAAGATCCTGCTCGAGGCGGGCGCCGTCGTCGATCAGCGCGGCGAGACCCGGCTGACGGCCTTGATGGCCGCGTCGGCCAATGGCCATCTCGAGGTGGTCGACATCCTGCTCGCCGCCGGCGCGAATCCGCTGAACCGCGACGATTCGTCGCGCCGCGCCGCCGATCTCGCGAAATCGGCGGGCCATGCCGACGTCGTCGAGCGTCTGCGCGCCGGGAGCGGATCGGGCTGGCGCTCGTGGGTTGGCTCGTCCTCGACGCCCTGAGCGAGGGGATCGATCGCATCACCGCGCCGTGTCAGGTCCCCCTCCGACGACGCCCGGGACCTCTGCGCGCGGCGAGTCCCGATCACGGGCATCGCTTCATGGCGAGCCGGACTCGTCGATCGCGTCACGCGCGGCGCGCGAGACCTCCTCGCGCATGTCGTTCCAGACGTCGGCGCGATGGTCGCTCGGCAGCTCCGACCGGGGGCAGCGCGCGCGCTCGTCGGTCGTCGGATGGGTCGAGAGGTAGCGGCTCAAGCGATCGACGTCCGGTCGCTCGCGCGCCGGCTCGGCGGTCGCCTTCGCTTCTTCGTCCCGCTCGTGCCGACCGAGCTCCTCGTCGCTGAATACGCTCGCCGGGCCGTCGTCGTCGTGGGCTCCCTCGCCGCGCTCCATCCGGCAGAGGATCTCGTCGAAGCGGAAAGGCGGGATGCCGTGGCCGACCAGCCAGCCCTTGGCGAAGGCGTCGGCCTCGCGCTCGAAGTCGCGCGAGTGCTTCGCGTCGATCAGGACGGGCACCGCGCTGAAGAGGGCCGAAGCCGAGCTGACGTCGCCGATCAGCGCGAAGGCCAGCGCCGACACGCTCACGCTCTGGAAGAGGCGGCGCAGGGCGTGGCGACCGTGGACGTGGCCGAGCTCGTGGGCGAGGACGGCGACGAGCTCGTCGTCGTGCTCGGCGAGCCCGACGAGCTCGTCCGTCATGACGATGATCCCCGACGGCAGGGCCAGGGCATTCGGACCGAGGGCGGGCGCGGCGCGCAGCTCGAGCCGCTCTCGGAACGCCTCGGTCGTACCCGCGTGCGAGCTCGCCGCGGCACCGGCCGCCTCGGCGAGGTCCGCCTCGGAAGCGTCGTATCCGATCATCTCCTCGAAGCGCGCGTGCAGCTCGGCCTGGCGCTCGGGCGACAGCTCGCTCGGATGCAGCAGCCGACCGTCGAGGAGCTCGAGCGTGCGCGCACCGATCGCGCGATCGACCGAAGTCGGCAGCGTCCGCGCCGCGAGATCGGCGATCGCCGGGACGCCATGGCGCACGAAGAAGAAGCTCCCGACCGCGATCGCGAGCAGGGACGCGATCGCGATCGGCCAGCGCGCCTCGAGCCAGTGGACGAGCTCGAAGGGGCGGCCGAGGGCCGCGAGCGCGCGGTCGACGGCGTCGTTGTCCCGGGTCTCGAAGACGCCGACGCCCGGGATCGTGACCCGCCGCGGAATCCTGCCGACCCGCTCGGAGATCTCGATCGCCGCGAGCCGACCCTCCCAGCGATGCGCCTCGCCCGGCTCTCCGGGCGCCTCGCCGATCGCGAGGCGAACGACGTCCGGCGCGACGATCTCGAGCCGGGCCGGCCGCGCGGCCGAGCGCTCGCCGTCGAAGAAGCTGCCGTCGATCACGCGCTCGCCGCCTAGAGTCCGAAGTCGATGTCGAAGAAGTCGCCGATCTCTTCGCCGATCGCGTCCGTCGCGTCACCCGCCGCGGCGGCAAACTGGTCGAGATCGCCCTGCGCCCGCACGTGGAGGTTCGCCAGCTGGTACTGCATCTGTCGCACCGTCGCCCACGGCGCGTAGAGCCCGAGCGTCAACACGATCAGCGCGAAGTTCGAGAGGTAGAGGCCGACGAGCGGCCAGGTCTCGAGCTCGGACTCGACGCGATGCGGGCCGAGCTCGAGACCGCCGAAGCTCGCATTGACCCAGGACTTTCGGTAGTAGGCCGACAGCACGAGGCTGACCAGCAGGAAGACGACGCCGACGGCGAGCCCGACCGCGACGGCCGTCTCCTCCGGGATCTCCTCGCCTTCGAGGCCCGACGCGCCGACGAGGCCTCCGACGCCGGCAAAGGCCCCGGCATAGAGCACGGCCCCGAGGCCGAGGGTGACGAAGCAGAAGCGATAGAAGACGCCGCGGCTCGCGGTGAAGCGGGCGTGCCCGGTTCCGTAGCGTGCGTTCGCGAGGATGTAGCGGGACTGCTCCCAGATCGATCGCGGCCAGAGGATCCCGAGCGTGAGCATGCCGAGCACCGGCCAGCCGATGAAGGCGCCGAGGGCGCCCCGGTAGTCGCCGTCGAAGCCGAAGCGGATGCCCCGGTACGAGGTCATGCGCATCTGGAACCGCCGGCTCTTCATGATGATCCACGGCACGCCGAACGCGAAGAGCGGCAGGAAGCCGATCGCCGCGAGCGGCTGGAGCTGGGCGACGACGTAGAAGATCGCGTAGGCGCCGACGGCGATCAGTCGCCCCTTGAGGATCTGGATGGGACGACCGTGGTATTCGAAGGCGGCGTCGGCGAGGCGCGTGTTGCCGTAGAAATAACGAAGCCTCCGGACCTTGGCCCAGGCCGAGTAGATGCCGAGGGTCACGATCGTGAGCAGCAGGTTCACGATCCAGATCCGGAAATATTCGCCGCCGGTCGCATGGAACTCGAAGTCGAGGCGACGGGCGGCCGCGGGCGGAGCGGAGGGAGGCGCCTCGCCGGTCGACGGAAGGGCATCGCTCATCGGGGCCTCCTGCTCGTGCTTCGCGGGTCGGTTCGGGTCGGTTCGGATCGGATCGAGGTCAATATGTCAGGCGGTCGCCCCGCTGGCCAGCGGAATCGGCGGGCCTGCGGGTCACCCCTCGACGCGCGCGGGAATGACCTATCGTGCGGACGAGGGGGAGGAGCACCGATGGACGACATCCTGATTCGTGGCGGCCTGGTCGTGGACGGAAGCGGCGCACCTGCGCGGCGGGCCGACGTCGCCCTGCGAGACGGGCGCATCCGCGCGATCGGCGAGCTCTCGGGCCCGGCTCGCGAGACGATCGACGCGACCGGACGCATCGTCGCCCCGGGCTTCGTCGACGTCCACACGCATTACGACGCCCAGGTCTTCTGGGATCCGACGGTCTCGCCTTCCCTCTATCACGGCGTCACGACCGTCGTCGGCGGCAACTGCGGCTTCTCGATCGCGCCGCTCACGCCCGACGCAGGCGAATACCTGATGCGCATGCTGGCACGCGTCGAGGGCATGCCGCTCGCGAGCCTGCGGGAAGGGGTGCCGTGGAGCTGGTCGAGCTTCGGTGAATATCTCGGGCTGCTCGACGGACGCCTCGCGGTCAATGCGGGCTTCATGGTCGGTCACTCGGCGATCCGGCGGGTCGTCATGGGCGAGCGGGCCGTCGGGGCTTCGGCGACGCCGGCCGAGCTCGACGCGATGAAGGCCCTGCTGCGTCGCTCGCTCTCCGAGGGCGGGCTCGGATTCTCGTCGACGCGGTCGGCGGCGCACAACGACGCCGACGGCCAGCCCGTCCCGTCGCGCCATGCGACCCTCGAGGAGCTCTACGCGCTCTGTCGTGTCACGGGCGAGTTCCCCGGGACCTCGCTCGAGATGCTGCCGGGCACGAGCACCTTCAGCGAAGAGGACAAGGAGATCCTGACCCGCATGTCCCTCGAGGCGCAGCGGGCGCTCAACTGGAATCTGATCGCGCCGCGCTCCGACATGCCGGAGGTGGCGATCAACCAGCTCGCGGCGTCGGATTACGCGGCCGAGCGCGGGGCGGTCGTGCTCGCGTTGACGGTGCCCCAGGAGATCGTCGGGCGCGTCAATCTCCATTCGGCGTTCGGCTTCGACGCGCTGCCGCGCTGGGCGAAGATCATGCAGCTGTCGATCGACGAGCGGATGAAGGCCCTGGCGGATCCCTCCGTTCGCGCGGAGCTGCGCCGCGGGGCCGAGGAGCAGGGCGCGGGGCCGCTCAAGGCGTTGACGCGCTGGGGCCAGATCGCCGTCGAGGAGACCTTCGCGCCGCAGAACGCGGGTCTGAAGGGGCGAACGCTCGACTCGATCGCGAAGGAGCGGGGCGTCGATCCCTTCGATCTCCTGCTCGATCTCGCGCTCTCGGAGGGATTGCGGACCTCGTTCTCCTCGCCCGCCGAGGGGCAGACCGACGCCGAGAGCTGGCGGCTCCGCGGCGAATCCTGGACGGATCCGCGCACGATCGTGGGCGCCTCGGATGCGGGAGCCCATCTCGACATGATCGACACCTTCGCCTTCACGACCCAGCTGCTCGGCCGCGGCGTTCGCGAGATGAAGCTCGTCTCGCTCGAGGAAGGGGTGCGCCAGCTGACGGACGTGCCGGCGCGGCTCTACGGGCTGCGGGAGCGGGGACGTCTCGAGGTCGGCTTCCATGCCGACGTCGTCGTCTTCGACGGAGACCGCATCGCGAAGGGGCCGACCTACACGCGGGCCGATCTGCCGGCGGACGCGGCGCGGCTCTATGCGGACGCGATCGGCGTGGACCACGTGATCGTGAACGGGAACGTCGTCGTGCGCGACGGCGCCGAGACGGGCGCGCGACCGGGGACGATCCTGCGCTCCGGGCGCGATACCCGAACCGTTCCGCTCGAGACCTGGATCGCCGACATCCGGGCGGCCCGAAGCGCCTCGTGACGCCGGGGGGTGTCGGCTGACGCCCGGCGACGTCGGCTGAGGACCGACGCCCGACGACGACCGCCTAACGCGACTGGAGCGACGCGATCGGGACGACCCGGGCCTTCGTCTCGGGGATCCGGTCGGCCCCGACCCAGCGCAGCGCGAGTCCGCCCCGGGCGTGGCCTGCGGTGTCGAGCCAGTTCGGGACGCCGGGATCCCGGCGCGCCACGACGACGCGGACGCGGCCCCGTTCGTCGAAGACGGCCGTCGCGGGATTCACGTGGGTCCCGAAGCTCATGAAGTCGAAGGACTCGAGCCAGTGGTTCCCGATCTGGAGATTCCAGTACTCGCAGGGCGGCGGCTCGAGGTCGACGACGAAGGCCTCGTCTTCCGCGATCTCCCAGTAGCTGTAGAAATAACGCGTCTTCGGATCGCCCTGGGCCGCGGCGGAGAGCTTCGGGTCGATCTCGCGGATCTCGTGGCGATGCTCCGCGAAGGACTTCGTCCAGGCCAGGAACTGGCCCACCGTGCCCTCGAGGACCCGCCCGACCCGCTCGAGCCCGTTCGCGAAGGCAGCCGGGTCGAGGGGGGCCGGCTTCGTGGCGGCGTCGAGGCGGACGAGCTCGAGCTCCGGGAGCCGGTCGGTCGCGCGGTGTAGCAGCGTGATGCGGGCGTTGAAGTTGTTGGTCGCGGAGCCCGAGCGCAGTCCGCGGCCGGCCGCCTCGCCGGGGCCGATCGGGATCTCGAAGCGGCCGTCGGCATCGGGCGCGAGGGCCGTGCTGTCGAGATAGGCGTCGCAGACGAGGCCCGTCGGGGTCCCGAGGCCCCCGGAATACAGCCCGAAGCCGATCCGCGCCGCGTCGTTCATCCGCCCGCGCAGGACGTAGCGCGCCCCCGCCTCGATCTTCGCGCCGAAGTAGGCGTAGTCCGGATTGTCGAGGCCGATCTTCAGCCAGTCGCCGGGGACGAAGGCGAGCCGCGCCGGCTGCGCGTCGGCGACGAGATCCTTGAGGAAGCCCCGCGCGAGGCGGGCGACGTAGCGAAGACCCTCGGCGCGCTCGAAGGGATCGTCGGGGGCCGCGGCGAGGACCGCGTGGCCCGTGCGCTTCAGATGGTCGCAGAGCGCGTCCCAGCTCTCCCCGGTCGCGAGTCGTCCGATCGGATCCGATCCGTCCATGTCGCCCACTCCCTCTTCGTCGCCCCGGCGACCTCCCGCGCATTCTCGCCGAAGGGCTAGGCTTCGCAAGCGCCGCCCTCGCGAGCGCAACCGGAGGAAGAGATGCGATGAATGCCGAGCTCTCTGCGCGGGTCGACCCCGCCCACACGACGATCCTCTCGATGGAGATGCAGCGCGGCATCGTCGGCGATCTTTCCCGCTACGAGGCGCCGCGCAAGGCGGTGCAGGAGTCGGGGCTCCTCGCGCGCTGCGCCTCGCTCTACGCCGCCGCGCGATCGGCCGGCATGCGCATCGTCCACTGCAGCGCCGCCTTCCGCCCGGATCGCGTCGGCAGCTATCGCAACATGCCCTTCGTCAACCGGCTCCTCGAGGATCCCGAGCACCTCCCGCTCGGCTCCCCGCCGTCGAGGTCATGCCCGAGCTCTTCGACGCGAGCGATCTCGTTTCGCTCCGCCTCCATGGCATCTCGCCCTTCGCGGGCACCGACCTCGACTCGATCCTCCGCAGCCTCGGCACGCGCACGGTCGTCGCCGCCGGCGTGTCGCTCAACCGCGGGATCATCGGGATCTCGATCGAGGCCGTGAACCACGGCTACGACGTCGTCGTGCCGCGGGACGCGGTGATCGGGTATCCGAAGGAGTACGGCGAGATGGTGCTCCAGTACACCCTCGACGGGCTGGTGACGCTGTCGGGTGTCGAGGCGCTCTCGAAGCGCTGGCGGGGGTGAGGGGGGCGCTATCGAGTTTGATGTCACGACGTGTAATTCCCGACGAACAATCCTTCCGTACTTTTCTTGTAGGTGAGGGCAGAAGGAATGGAGAGGAGCTTGAGCCCATTGTTTTTGGAGGTGTCAGAAATCGTTCAGACCTCAACGTAGTCCATCGAGATGTTCCTGTACCCAGGCCAGCAGAAGAGCGATGGAGTGAATGGAGTAGATTCCTGATGGCAGTCGTTGGGAGGCATCGATGTGCAATATGGTACGAGTTGAAGTCCTCGAAGTCATTCGATAGTCGTGTCTACTCTCGAGGAATTTTTATCGAAAAGACGTCGGCATTCGGAATCCATCAGGCCATCGAACAGCTGATTGGGTGGAATTCGGCGACGTTTTGAAGGCGACGCAGGGAACCGGGAACGAATGTGACCTTTGTCGACGAGCGGAAGCCAGGACTCGCGATCGACACTCCCCGTCGCCTTGGCCGGGCCGCGCCGCGCCCCGAGACACGAGAGCCCGCCCCCGCCCCGGAACCCCCCCCGCCGCCCGCCCCCCCCCGCCGACCCCGCCGGGGGGCGCCCCCGCGGCGGAGCCGGGCCGCCCGCCACCGGGAGGCCCAGGGCCCCGCCGGCTCCCGGACCGCCCGCGCGCGGAGACCCCGGGCGCGCCTGTTTGGCCGGGGCCCGCCCACCCGCCCCGAGACCGGCGGAACGCACCGCCGACGCATAGGCTGCGGTTCGACGCCGCCCTCAGATCGGGGGCTCCCCCGGCTTGCGGCGGCGCACGACGATGCGCGCGACGGCCGAGACGGCGACGAGGCCCGCGAGTCCGGCGAGCGCCCAGCCGAGCTGGCCGTCGAGCGCCGAGCGGCCGAGCACGACGAAGCCCGTCACGTAGATCATCTGGATCGCGACCGAGAGGACGAGGAATCGGATCAGGTCGAGCTGCGCGACGGCGAGGATCAGGTTCTGCAGGAAGTAGGGGATGCCGGGCGTCAGCCGGATCAACGTGATGAAGAGGATCTCGTCGAAGCCCGACTCGAAGCGCGGTATGCGGTAGCCGCGGCGGACGACGATGGGCTCGAGATGGGGGCGCAGGAAGAGGCGCGCGGCGGTGTGGAGGATCAGATTGCTCGCGGCGAGCGAGCAGGCGATCCAGGCGAGGGCCGGTCCGACGCCGTAGACGACCCCCGCCGCCAGATAGAAGACGCCGACCGGAAAGGGCACGAACGTCGCGGCGACGAGGGCTCCGAAGAAGAACAGGGGCGGGATCCCGCGCAGGCTCTCGAAGGCTGCCTGGGCCCAGGCGGGCAGGGCATTGGCCGTCGCCGCGTCGCCCGCTTCCGCAGCGAGACCGGGCCCCGCCGCGAGGAGCGAGAGCGCGATCGGGACCGCGAAGGCTGCGGCGATCGCGAGGGATCCGAAGATCGCGCCGAGGCCGCGGCGCCGGGGTCCATCGCTCCCCGGGGCTCGTTCGAAGCGCTCGGATGTGGCGTAGACGGACAAACGGACGTGTCTCCCTGCGGCGCGAAGGCCCGACGATATCGAGATCGGGCGTCGTTTCGCCTCCTCGACCGGAGCGTCGATCGAATCGTCGATCGGGTCGGGCTTCGGTCCCCGCGTTCGATTGCACCCGCCCCCGGGATCGAGTACCAACGCTTCGCCCGTCCGACGTCCATTCCTCCGAATCCGGGCGACCGCCATGTTCTTCTTCGACTTCAGCAACTACTTCAAGATGATCGGGCTTGCCTGGAACGAGAAGGTTCCGAAGGCACGCCGCTACTACCTCGTGGTGCTCCTGCTCGGCGTTCCGATCATCTCGACCTTCCACGCCGTCTGCTTCCTCCTGGACCGGCTCTTCTACCCCGACCTTCAGAAGGTCCCGGTCGCTTCGCCGATCTTCATGGTGGGCCATGCCCGGAGCGGGACGACGCTGACGCATCGGCTGCTCTCGTCCGACCGCGGTCGCTTCAGCTCGTTCCTCCTCTATGAGCTCTATTTCCCCTCGTTGATCCAGAAGAAGCTCATCCGCCGGATCGCCCGCCACGACGCGGAGCACTGGCGCGGATTTCTCGCCGGTCAGGTCAAGGCCTGGGAGGACTGGCGTTATGGCCCGATGCGCCACATGCACGAGATGGGGCTGACGGAGCCGGAGGAGGACGACATCGTCCTCTACTGGTCGATGGCCGCGGGCTTCTGGATCACGAAGATGCCCTACATGGGCGAGCTCGACTTCTACTACATGAACGACTGGCCCGAGCGGAAGCGACGGCGCTACAACGACTTCTATCGCGAGTGCGTGAAGCGCCAGCTCTACCTGAACGGCCCCGGGAAGATCCACCTCAGCAAGAACCCGATGTACTCGGGTCGCGTCGCGTCGCTCCACGAGGCCTTCCCGAACGCGCGCTTCATCGTGAACGTCCGCGACCCGAACGAGACGATCCCGAGCCTGCTCAAGCTCGTGCGCGCCGGCTGGAAGCAGCTCGGCTGGGATCCGGAGCGCCAGAATCGATGCCTTCAGATCCTCGCGGATCAGTCCTGGCACACCTACAAGCATCCGCTCGAGTTCCTCGCCGCGCATCCCGAGGTCAAGGGCGCCGTCGTGGACTACCGCGACCTGACCTCGGATCCCGCGGCGACGATCGAGAAGCTCTACCAGGACCTCGGGCTCCCGATGTCGGCCGAGTATCGCGAATGGCTCGCGGGTCAGGCGACGCGCGAGCGCGAGCACAAGACCCGTCACACCTACAGCCTCGAGGAGTTCGGCCTCGAGGCCGAGGCGATCCGCAAGAACCTGGCCCCGCTCTTCGAGCGCTTCGGCTGGGATGCATGACGACCGCTCGCCGCCCCGCGTGACCGCACGGGATCGCGCGCGACGGTCGGAGACGGAACCCGAGAGGAGGAGCCCATGGCCACGACCCATCCGACGGCGAACGCGAACGACGCCCAGAAGAAGCTGCGAGCGGCCTGGGACGAGGTGATCGGTCTGCTCGGCGAGGCCCGCGACGCGATCGATCAGCCCGAGCTGATGCCCGCGCCGCCCTCGGACCGCAATCTCGCCGAGGGCTATCGCTACCTGCTGGGCTTCGTCCACAACGCCATCGAGCGCAGCTTCCATCAGGACCCGGTCCGCCCGCATTTCCGCAACGCGCTCTCGATCATCACCCGCAGCACGATCGACAATCCCGACGCGATCTACTTCTCGACGCCGATCGACGGCCGAAAGACCTATCGCCTGCGCGGCGAGATGGGCGACGCGCGCCACTGGCGCGGCGAGGCGCCGGCGCCGACGGGCCGCAAGGCGCCGCATTACATGATCTTCGAGGCGAGCTGGGGCTGTCTCGCCGGCGACTCGGGAACGCTCCAGGAGCTGCGTCCCGGCATGAAGACCCAGACCGGGCGGATCGACTCGTCCTCGATCGCCATCGAGCCCGACGGGTCCTTCGAGATCGTCTTCGCGCCCGGAGCGGCCGGCGGGCTGGAAGGGCAACTTCGTCTCGACGCTGAAGGTCGTGAAGCAGCCCCATCCGACGAAGCCCGAGACGCCGCCCGAGCGCTATGCGGAGTACATCAGCGGCCGCCAGATCTTCGAGGACTGGGCGCGGGAGGACGCGATCCACTTCGAGATGGTGCAGGAGGGCGCCGAGGGGACGGCGCCGGCCGCCTACGATTCGGAGCAGGCGGCCGCGCAGCTGCGGACCTTCGGCGAGACGGTGCGCAACCAGATCCGGTTCTGGAACGCGTTCTGGACGATTCCGATGGGGACCTACGGGCCGCGTCCGGGGAGTCTTCCCGGCGTCGCGTTTCCGAGGAACGCCTTCAACACGATCAACGCGGCCTCGGCGGCGACGGGCGGCGGGATGTCGACCAATCTCTATGCCGGGGGCATCGGCGAGATCGCGCCGGACGAGGCGATCGTGATCGAGAACCGGATCAAGAAGAAGCCCAACTACATCGGCTTCCAGCTCGGCAATCTCTGGGGCGAGTCGCTCGAGTACGCGAATCGCTGCAGCAGCCGAAACGGCCATCAATCCCATGTCGACGCCGACGGCGTGATCCGCCTCGTCGTCGCCCACGAGGATCCCGGCGTCCACAACTGGCTCGACACGACGGGCCATCCCGTCTTCTTCATGTCGCCGCGCTGGGCCTACAGCCGGACGCCCGACCCCTCCGACTGGCCGTCGATCTCGATGAAGGTCGTGAAGGCGAAGGACGTGCTCGCCCATCTGCCGCCCGACACGAAGCGCGTCACGCCGGCAGAGCGGCGCCAGGAGATCGCGATCCGACAGCGCCACGTCGTCAAGCGCTACCGCGTCTTCTGATGCGGGGACGGCGCGCGGCGAGGAGGGCGGGGGCGTGATCCTCGACGCATTCCGACTCGACCGGAAGGTCGCGATCGTGACGGGCGCGGGGCGCGGGATCGGCGCGGAGATCGCGCGGTCCTTCGCGGAGGTCGGGGCGGAGATCGTCTGCGTCGCGCGCACGTGCTCGGAGCTCGACGAGACGAAAGCGGCGATCGAGGCCGCGGGCGGGCGCGCGATCGCGGTCGACTGCGATCTGACGGCGAGCGATGCGCCCGAGCGGATCGTCGACGAGGCGCTCGCCGCGTTCGGACGGATCGACGTGCTGGTCAACAACGCGGGCGGCGGAGGCCACGTCCCGACGAAGCACGCGAAGGACGACCACTTCGAGGCGGCCCTCGATCTCAACTTCAAGGCGCCCTTCTATCTGACGCGAGCCGTCGCGCCGCACATGCGCGTGCGGGGTGGGGCCGTCGTCAACATCTCGTCGGGCTTCGCCCGGGCCGCGAACGTCGGCTCGATTCCCTACGGCGGGGCGAAGGCGGCCCTCGAGCAGCTGACGCGGATGATGGCGATGGAGTACGCGCCGCGGATCCGGGTCAACGCGATCCGCGTCGGGGCCGTCACGACGGAGAACATGAAGCGGAGCCTGCTCGAGGCGGTCCCGGGCATCGGCGAGAAGCTCGAGGCCTGGACCCCGCTCGAGCGCCACGGGACGCCGGCGGACATCGCGCAGGCGGCGCTCTTCCTCGCGTCGCCCGCCTCGAGCTTCGTGACGGCGCGCATCCTGCCGGTCGACGGGGGCGTCGTGCTCGAGCGCTCCGCGATGGAGCTGATCGCGCGGGCCGAGCGGCTGGCCGAACGAAAGTCCGAGCGGAAGGCGGGGAGCTGAGCGCGATGGCGACGAGAAGGACGACCCGAGACTCGAGCGCGGTCGCGTTCCGCGAGCGCTACGGCCCTGCGGCCCTCGTGACCGGCGCCGCCCAGGGCATCGGCCGCGCCTTCGCCGACGCGCTGGCGGCCCGGGGCCTCGACGTCTTCCTGCTCGACGTGAAGCCCGAGCCGCTCGCGCGCGCTGCGGCGGAGGTCGCCGAGCAGTTCGGCGTCGCGGCGACGCCCGTCGTCGTCGATCTGACGCGGCGGGATTGCCTGGACGCGGTCCGGGCCGCGGTGCCGACGGATTCGATCGGGCTCGTCGTCTGCAACGCGGCCCTCGGTCAGGAGGGGCCGTTCCTCGAGGCCGAGCTCGAGTCGCTCCACCGCGCCATCGACGTCGCCTGCCACGCGACCGTCTCCCTGCTCCACGGCTTCGGCCGCGAGATGGCCGCCCGCGGCCGCGGCGGCCTCGTCGTGCTGGCCTCGGGCACGGCGCTCCAGGGCTCGCCGCGTTATGCGAACTATGGGGCGACGAAGGCCTTCAATCTCGTGCTCGGCGAGAGCCTCTGGTACGAGCTGCGGGACCACGGCGTCGACGTGCTCGCCTTCGTGCCGGGGCCGACGAACACACCGGGGCTCCGCAGCACCGTCCCGGGTCTGAAGGAAGGCGTCGCGGTCGGGCCGATCCGGCTTCCGGCCGAGACGGCGGAGGCGGCCGTGCGCGCCCTCGGTCGCGCGGCCTCGGCGTCGCGGGAGAAGGATCTCGCGGCCCGGCTCGCGGCGCGAAGGCGTCGGGCGGACGCGAATGCGGCGCGGGACTGGAAGCGCGAAGCGAAAGGAGAGGGGCGATGACGTCGATCCGACGGCTGCGGGAGATTCCGCGCTTCGACCGCGAGGTCGACGTGCTCGTGATGGGGCTCGGCATGGCGGGGGCGTCGGTCGCCCTCGAGGCGAAGGCCGCGGGGGCGGACGTGCTCGTCGTCGAGCGCGGCGGCGCGGGCGGCGGGGCTTCGGCGCTCTCGGGCGGGCTCATCTACATGGGCGGCGGGACGCCGGTGCAGAAGGCGGCGGGCTTCGAGGACAGCGAAGAGAACATGTTCAAGTTCCTGATGGCCGTCTCGAGCCCGGGCGCCGACGAGGAGAAGATCCGCGCCTACTGCGAGGGCTCGGTCGAGCATTTCCACTGGTTCGAGAAGCAGGGCGTCCCGTTCAAGCGGAGCTTCTACGACGAGCCGGGCCTCGAGCCGCGCACCGACGATTGCCTCGTCTACACCTCGGGCGAGGACTGCGCCCCCTGGAACACGATCGCGGTTCCCGCGCCCCGGGGCCACAAGGCGCAGGTCGTCCAGAAGGGCGGCCCCTACCTCATGAAGCTCATGCTCGAAGCGGTCGGCCGCGAGGGCATTCCCGTCCAGACCGACACCCGCGGCGAGGCGCTCGTCGTCGGCGACGACGGCGTCGTCGCGGGCCTCGTCGTGAAGTGCGCGGGCCAGGAGCACGCGATCCGCGCGCGACGCGGCGTCGTGCTCGCGGCGGGCGGCTTCATCATGAACCACGAGATGTGCCGGCAGCACGCGCCGGTGCTCGACAAGGTCACCGACCGCAACGGCACGCCCGGCGACGACGGCTTCGGCATCCGCGTCGGCCAGGCCGCCGGGGGCACCGCCATCCGCATGCACCTCGGCGAGGTCGCGCTGCCGTACACGATCCCGAACCAGCTCGCGAAGGGCGTCTACCTGAACACGAAGGGTCGTCGCTTCATCAACGAGGACACCTATCACGGCCACATCGGGATCGCCGGCCTCTACCACGAGCAGGGCGAGCTCTACCTGCTGCTCGACGACGCGACCTTCCGCCGCGGCCTCGTCGGGCTCCAGCCCGGCTGGGTCGCCGAGACCTTCGAGGAGCTCGAGGTCGAGGCGGGCTTTCCGCAGGGCTCGCTCGTGGCAACCATGGCGACCTACAACCGCGACGCCGCCGCCGGCGTCGACACGCTCTTCGGCAAGCGGCGCGAGCGGCTCGTCCCCCTCGTGACGCCGCCCTATGCCCTCGTCGATTGCCGCGTCTCGCAGGGCGCGATCTGGTCGGGCTTCACGATCGGCGGGCTGCGGACGAGCGTCGACGGCGAGGTCCTCGACTTCGACGGCCAGACGATTCCGCGGCTCTTCGCGGCGGGGCGGACGGCCGCGATCTTCAGCGGCCATGGCTATGCGGGGAGCGGCGCCTCGCTCGGCGATGCGAGCTTCTTCGGGCGAAGAGCGGGCAGGGCGGTGGCCAGGCTGTCGTAGGCGCTCGGGGGACCCGCGCGCCGGTGGATCGGTGCTTCGGCGCGCCTGTGCGTCGGACCGCGACTCGGGTAGGCTCCTCGTCACGCATGCCCACGACGGAACTCGATCCTCTCCACCGAACGAGCGGTCCCACGACCGCCTGGACCCGCGTCAACATCGCGGAGGGGATCCCCGGCGTCTCGACGCCGCTCAACTGGTCGTGGTGGGACGACGCGAACGAGCGGATGATCCGCGGCGCCTACTACGACCTCGGCGTCCTCGCCTCCCCCGATCCCGTCGATCCTCGCCGGGTCGACGAGCGGACCTCGGCGATCTTCTACGGGCGGCCCGCCCTCAACGTCGACGTCTCGCGCCGGCTCGCGGATCTCCAGCCGGGGACATCCGGAGAGGCGCTCGAGCGACATTATTTCGGCGCCGTGCGGCCCGAGGCGATCTCGCGGCGCTCGCGGCGTCGCTACCCCGTCATCGCGCTCCGGCTCCCGGGGCAGTGGCGGCGCGTGCCCGGCCAGGTGCGCGCGCTCTACGAGGATGCCCACGCGTTCTGGCAGCGGGGCACCGCCCCGGGCGCCCTCGCCGAGGTCGACGCCGCCCGTCGCGTGCTCGTCGAAGCGCATCGGCGCTTCGAGGCGATCGCGCGACCGCATAGCGTGCTCGCGTTGCTCGGCGGCTCCCTGATGCAGCAGGTCGGCGCGGTCGCCGAGAAGGCCGGACGACCGGAGCTCGTCCTCGACGCGCTCGGCGGCTACGACTCGATCGAGCTCGAGACGCTGACGGAGCTGATCGAGGTCCGCCGCGGCAGACGCTCGCTCGAGGAGTTCCTGCGCACGCGCGGCTATCAGGGACCCCAGCAGGGCGAGCTCTCGAGCGTCACCTGGCGTGAAGACCCGGCGCCCGTGCGCGCGCTGGTCGATTCCCTCGATCCCGAGCGCAGCCCGATCGCCGCCCTCGCGGCGGAGCGCGCGGAGAAGCGGACCCGGGCCGAGGCCGAGATCCGGGCAGGGCTCTCCGGTCTGCGCGCGCGCTTCGCCGACTGGCTCTTTCGCGAGGCGGCGCGCATGCTGCCCGAACGGGAGTCGGGCAAGGCGGCGATGATGCTCTGCCTCGATGCGGCGCGGGCCGCGGTGCGCCGGATGGGAACCGAGCTCGCGGGCCGGGGCGCGCTCGGCGATCCCGAAGACGTCTTCTACCTGACCTTCGAAGAGCTCGACGGTCCGCTCCCCGGCGACGTCCGCGCGCGCGTCGCGACCCGACGCAAGCAGCGCGACGAGTACCTCGCCCTCGAGCTGCCGGAGTCCTGGATCGGGATGGTGACGCCGCGACCCGCGATGGGCGCAGACGACGGGGCGCCGCTCGCGGGGCTCGGGGTGAGTCCGGGGATCGCCGAGGGCGACGTCCGGGTCGTCGCCGACGGCGCGGGGGAGCTCCTGCCCGGCGAGATCCTCGTCTGCACCGCGACCGACCCGAGCTATGCCGGCTACTTCCTGGTCGCCGCCGGCGTCGTCACCGACATCGGGGGCGCGATGGGCCACGGCGCGATCGTCGCGCGCGAGGTCGGCATCCCCTGCGTCGTCAATGCGAAGCACGCCACCCGCCGCCTTCGGACCGGGGACCGCGTCCGGATCGACGGCGGTGCCGGCACGATCGAGATCCTGTCGAGAGGAGATTCGAGATGACCGTCGACCATCCGCGCAAGGAGCCCCTCTGCGAAGCCGACGACGACTTCCATCCCGCCGGCGCCGACCATTGGTGGACGGAGACCTGCTGGTTCTCGTTCACCGTCCCCGAGCGCGATTGGATGGCCTATCTCTACTGCTGGAACCGGCCCAACATCGCCTGCTCGGGGGGCGGCGTCATGCTCTGGGACGCCCACGGCGAGGCGCCCTGGGAGATCCCCTTCTACGACTATCAGTTCAACCTCCCGCCCGCCCGGGGCGACATGCGCGACATGGTCTGGCCCAACGGCGTCGGCGTCCGCTGTCTGCGTCCGCTCACGCGTTATGCGCTCAGCTACTCGCGGCCGGGCGTGCTCGAGCTCGAGGCCGAGTTCGACGGCGTGATGGACGCCGTCATGACCAACAGCCACATCGACCAGGTCGGACGCGTGACGGGGGAGCTGCGCCTCAGGGGCGAGCGGGTCTCGATCGACTGCCACGCCATGCGGGATCGCTCGTGGGGACCGCGCAGCGACCTCACGGGCATGGGCGTCCGGGTCGGCTATTGCTACGGCACCGCCTCGGCGAAGACGGGCTTCCTTCTCTTTACCGACATCACGACGGACGCGACGTCCGCCCCGACGAGCGGCGCCGGTCGCGAGCGCGACGAGATGGGCGGGCGCTACGGCTACGTCATCCGCGACGGCAAGCGGAGCGATCTGGTCCGGGCGACCCGCCGGGTCGAACGCGATGCGGGACGCCCGAAGCGGATCGAGATCGAGGGGCAGGACGCCGACGGCCGCCCGGTCTCGATCGTCGGCGACTGCCGCAATCGCTTCGCCTTCGCGCCCTATCCCGGGATGTTCTGCTGGCTCTCGCTCGTGCGCTGGGAGATGGACGGCGAGGTCGCCTGGGGCGAGAACCAGGACGTCTGGCCCCCCGGTGCCTGGCGCGCCGGGCGATCCCCCGGCGCCTGATCGCGCGAGCGCCGAGTCGGATCGCGCCATCCGGACGTTCCGGGGCCGTTCGCCCCGCGGTGTGTCCGCGTGCCCCGCCCCGTCCGCGCGAGCGTGCGCTCTGCGGCCCCTTCTCGTGCGTTCGCTTCTGGATTGCAAATTGCACTACCGGCGCCGTCACCCGCGCGATCCACCGCGAGGAGAAGCGCCATGCCCGCCCTCGGCCCCGCATCCGATTCCCCGCTCGAATTCGACCCCTTCGACGAGCGCTTCTTCGACGATCCCTATCCGTTCTACGCGCGCATGCGCCGCGAGGCCCCCACCTATCGGCGGCCGACGCCCCGGGGCCGTGTCTGGCCCCATTACTGGATGCTCAGCCGCGCGAAGGACGTGAACGACGCCCTCGCCGACTGGAAGACCTTCTCCTCCGCCCGCGGCACCCTGATCGATACCGACATCCGTCTGATCCCGATCAACATGTTCAACATGGATCCCCCGCGCCACGACGAGCACCGCGCGATCCTCGCCCGCGTGCTCACGCCGACCCGCGTGGCCGCCCTCGAGCCCCACATCCGCAAGTGCGCCGGCGAGCTCGCCGACGGCTTCCGCGAGCGCGGCGGCTTCGACGCCGCGAAGGACTATGCCCAGTGGATCCCGACGCTCACGATGTGCGAGCTGCTCGGGCTCCCGGTCTCCGACCGCGAGCAGTTCCTGAAGTGGAACCTCGACACGCTGGCCGGCTCGGACTTCACGAGCGAGTCCGCTCTCGCCGCCTACGCCGCGATGGCGGAGTACTGGAAGGGCCTCGTCGTCGAGCGCCGCAAGCGCCCCGGGAAGGACCTGATCTCGCTGATCCTCCAGGGTCAGACGCCCGGCAAGGAGCTCTCCGACGAGGAGGTCGCGGGCTTCTGCTCGCTGCTCCACGACGGCTCGCAGAACACGACGATGAACACGATCGCGAACGGCCTCATCGAGCTCGCCCGCCATCCCGACGAGCGGAGCAAGCTCGTCCGCGATCCGGCGCGCTGGCCGAAGGGGATCGACGAGCTCTTGCGGTTCCTCTCGCCGGTGCAGGGGCTCGCGCGGGCGACGACCCGGGACGTGCGGATCGGCGACGAGACGATTCCGGCGGGCGACCAGGTCCTCCTGCTCTACGGCTCGGCGAACCACGACGAGACGGTCTTCGCCCGCCCCGACGCCCTCGACCTCGAGCGCGCGGTCAAGAACCACTGGACCTTCGGCCACGGCATCCACTTCTGCCTCGGCAACGCCGTGGCGCGCCTCGAGGTCCGCCTCGCGCTCGAGGAGCTGCTCGTCCGCTTCCCGGACTACGCCGTCGAGGAATCGAAGATCGTCCGCAACCAGCTGGTGCCGACCCGCGGCATCGCCCAGGCCCCGGTCTCGTTCTGAGCCGATCGGCGAGCAGACGAGCGTCCTGAAAACGAGCGAGGAATCCGCATGAGCAAGGCCCCCGTCGATCCCCGATTCGCCTTCGATCCGACCGACCAGTCGAAGACCCAGGACTTCGAGCTCATGGCGAAGATCCGGCGCGAGTGTCCCATCGTGAGGCCGACCGAGAACGTCGTGCTCACGACCCGCTACGAGGACACGGCGCTCGCCTTCCGCGACGCGAAGACGTTCTCCGCCGTCGGCGACATGCGCGCCCCGGGCGTCGTCGTGCCCCTCGAAGAGAGCTTCATGGGCGAGCTCGACGCACCGCTCCACCCGCGCATCCGCAAGGTCCTCGCGCGGGTCTTCACCCGCCGCGGGGCGCTCGCCGCCGAGGACTGGACCCGCGATCGTGTACGCGGCCGGCTCGCAGCCCTCGCCGCGCGGGATCGGGCGGACCTGATGAAGGAGTTCGCGATGATCGTCCCGGGCTCCGTCGCGGCCCACGTCATGGGGATTCCCGAGCCGATGCACGATCAGCTGATGAGCTGGTGCAGCGACGTGCTCCACAGCAGCTGGCCGTCGACCGGAAAGACCGAGCGCGGCGAGGGGATCGCGGCGAGCTTCCCGGAGCTCGCGGCGTACGTCGACGGGATGATCCGCGAGCGCGAGCAGGCGGGCGATGCCGCGCCGCCCGGGCTGCTGACCGTCATGGTGCAGGCGAGCGACGAGCAGGGCCGCGTCATCAGCGCCCACCACGCGCGCACCCTCGTCGTCAACATGCTGGCGGGCTCGCTCTCGGCGAGCTTCATGCTCGGCAACCTGCTCCATCGCCTGCTGACCGATCCCGAGTTCGACGCGACGCTCCGGCGCGAGCCCGCGAAGATCCCGGCCGCCGTCGACGAGTCGCTCCGGCTGGAGGCGCCCGTGACCTTCCTCTTCCGGCGCGCGCGCCACGACACCGAGATCGGCGGCTGCCCGATCCTCGCCGGCGAGCAGATCATGCTCGGCATGGCGGCGGCGAACCGCGACGAAGCGGTCTATCCCGACGCGGACCAGTTCCGGCTCGACCGCGAGACGCCGAAGGCCCATCTCGCCTTCGGGCTCGGCCCCCACGTCTGCCTCGGCAACCATCTGACCTGGATGATCGGCCGCGTCGTGCTCGAAGAGCTCCTCGCGCGCTTCGCGCCCGGTCAGATCCGGCTCGTCGACGGCTTCGAGTGGGAATGCGTCGACCACATCCAGGAGTACGGGCCGGAGACGCTGCCGGTTCGCATCGGGAAGAGCTGAGGCGCACGCCTCGGAGTAGATCCGTCGCTCAGCCCGCTTCGCCCGTGCCACTCGCCTCGTCGATGTCGCGCAGCGCTCGTCTGGCGCGGTGGGCGATCAGGTGAAGGCTCGATCGCTCCAGGCCGAGGAGCGAGAGCTGTCGGTCGAGCACGGTGGCCGGCACCCGGGTCGAGGGGGCCCCGTCCTCCTTCGGCCCGAGCTCCGTCGGCTCGGCGCTGGAGGACTCGTCCGCGCCCCGGGCCGAGTCTCGGCCCGAGCCGTCGAGCGCCACCTCGGCGAGCCCGAACCCCTCGTGATGGGCGAGCTCGCTCGCGATCGAGAGGGCGGCGGCCAGCGGGCTCGCGTCGAGGCCGGCCGGCTGATCATGGTGGACCTCGATCGCGAGCGCGATCTCCGGAGCGAAGCCCCAGTGGCGCGCCATGATCGCGCCGACGCGGCCGTGGATCCGCTCGATGGCGGGCCAGAGGACGGATGGCGGTGGCAGCGGTCCGAGCTCGATGTCCCGCTCCGTCAGGACGTGGAGCACGCCCGCGATCCCGACGTCGTGGAGGAGTCCGGCGACGTAGGCAAGCTCGCTGGCGACCGAGGAGCACTCGGCGAGCGAGCGCGCGAGGTGGCCCGTCGCGAGCGAGTGTCGGCGCAGACCGTTCATCGTGTCCTGATGGGCATCCCCGAGGAAGACGCAATCCGCGACGGACTCCTCGATCACGAGATCGCGGATCTGGAGCAGGCCGAAGTAGAGGCAGACCTGGCGCAGCGAGCCGAGCTTGACGCCGGTCGCGCGGGCCTCCGCGCTGGCCGCTGCCCGGAGCCGGACCGCGAACCAGCCGTCGCGTTCGACGAGCGGGACGATCTCATCGAGGTCGACGTCGACGCGGGTCGCCAGCGCGAGCAGCTCGGTCGCGATCGGCGGCAGGATCGGGGGTCGGTAGTCGGGACTTTCGATGACGTCGAGCAGTGTGAGGGCGAAGGATCCGGGATCGAACGACGGATCGGCGCGTCCGGTCCCGCATGGATGCGGAAACCCGTCTGCCCCTCGGCTTCGCCCTGCACGCTTCGTCCGGATCGGCACGAATTCCATCCCGACTTCTACGCGCGCTCGTGTAGGGATCGCGCGATGGACTTGCGATCGGTCGCGAAGCGAGCAGCTTGAGCCGGTCGGCTCCGGACTCGGATAAACGAAGGCGGACTGCGCTCCAGACCGCAGACGGCTCGGGACTTCTCCTGAAAGCGACGCTCGGCGCGACCTCCGGGATTTCCGCTCGGCAGCTGCAACCGGTCTCGATCCTTCGCGGACTGCCCCGGCCGCCTGCTGTCCTCCCGCGTCGACCTGCTAGACATCCGTCGGGAGGAACCCCGATGATCAAGCTCGTCTTCTGCTGTCGCCGCAAGCCCGGCCTGACCCGCGAGGCCTTCCAGAAGCGCTGGCTCGAGGTCCATGGCCCGCTCGTCCGGAAGCTCCGCGCCGAGCTCCCGATGATGAAGCGCTACGTCCAGAGCCATACCCTCGCGGGCCCGGTCGGCGACGCCGTGAACGAAGGCCTGCGCGCCTCGCGCGGGGTCCGGGAGGCCTACGACGGGATCACCGAGGTCTGGTTCGACGGCCTCGAGGCCATGGGCGGCGGAGGGGGCGAGGCCGCCCGCGCGGCCGGCCAGCGGCTGCTCGAGGACGAGGCCGAGTTCATCGACTTCGCGAATTCCGCGGTCTTCGTGACCGAGGAGCACGAGATCTTCGGCTGAGGATCCCGGTCGCGGGCCTCAGCGCCGCGGGAGGCAGCGGATCCAGAGCAGGCCGGTCGCGAGCAGGAGCGCGAGGGAGGGCTCGGGCACCGGGAGACCGTCGAGATCCAGGGACTCGAGCGGGAAGGCGTGGGGGTCCGGGTTCGTCGGGTCGACCAGCGCCGAGAGCTCGTCCGCCAGGGCGATGACCGCCGGATCGGCGTTGGCGCGGGCGATCAGATCGAAGAGCGACTCGTCGGCCGCCGCAGGAGCAGCGCTCGTCTCGTTCGCGCCTGCAGCGGCTTCGAGCGGAAGGCTCCCGAAGACGGGGCCCCCGGAGTTCAGCGCGGTCAGCGCGTGGTCGGAGTGGCGGGGCGCGATGCCGGTCGGGTCGTAGGTGTCGCTCCCTCCGCTCGCGCCGAACTGCCCCGAGATGGCCCCGTAGTAGGTGAAGCAGGAGGCGGGCGGGAAGAGTCGCGTGACGATCCGCGCGCCCTGGGCCGTCCCCGGATGGTCCTTGTTGAGCGCGTCGTGGGTCGTCGAGCCCGGAGGCGGCGCGATCTTGTAGTAGCCGCTCTGCAGGTCCGTCACGCCGTCGACCGTGTAGCTCGGGTCGCAGCCCCCGACGCGCAGGCCGTTCCAGATCGCGAGCCCGCGCGAGCAGCCGATCCGGAGCAGGGGGACGTTGCACTCGAGGTAGGTCGAGTGGGCGTAGAAGTCCTGGATCGCGTGCAGGGCCTGGCCGAACAGGAACATCGCGCGATGAAAATCGCGGGCGTCCTCGTCGGGCCAGGGGTTGGCCGAGCCGGCGAGGCTCCTCCACAGGACGTAGGCCTGTCCCATTCGCTGGTTCACGCGCGCGATCGAGTCGTCGAACCGGTCGTTGTCGAAATGGTTCAACGAGAGGTCGCCGAGGATCCGATCTTCGGAGGGCGCCGGTCGGCCCAGGTTGTACGGCGGATCGCAGTAGGCGTAGAGCACGCAGCCGACCGCGTCGGGCCACATCGCGCCCAGGACGGCCGAGCCGACGGCCGGACCGGAGACGCCGGCGTTCTGGAGCGTGGCGCGCGTCATCAGCGCATGGCGATGGATCTCGAAGGCCGAGGCAATCGAGCTCGGCGCGAGCGCCGCGAGCAGGGCGATCGTCGTCGGGAAGAGGAGGAAGGGCGCCGCGAATCGCATCGTGTCGGTCTCCTGTCCGGACGGGGCGAGCCGATCGTCGTCGGCTCGACGGTCGCCGCCGTTGCCGCCGCTCAGGGCACGATGACCGCGCGCCCCTGGAGCTGGCCCGCGGCGAGCTTCTCGAAGGCCTTCGCCGAGTCGACGATGTCGAAGAGCTCGACGTCGTTGCGCAGCAGGCCCTGCTCGGCGAGCTCGATGGCGGAGCGCGTGTCCTCGGCGGTGCCCCCGACGAAGGAGCAGATCGAGGCGCCCTTGCCCGCGAGCGCGCCCATGAGCGGCATCTCGAGCTTCCCCTCTCCGGCGCCGATCAAGGCATAACGCCCGAGCTTCGCGAGCGAAGCGATGCTCGTCGCGATCGTCGCGGTCGTGCCGACGAAGTCGAGCACGGCGTCGGCCCCGCGGCCGTCGGTCCTCTTCAGGACCTCGCCTGCGACGTTCTCGAGGGCTCCGTCGATCACGTCGTCGGCGCCGAGCTCGACCGCGCGGGCGCGTTTGTCGGCGGCGACGTCGGCGACGAGGATCCGCGCCTTCGTCAGGATCTTGAGATACTGGATCGCGAAGCTCCCGAGGCCGCCGGCGCCGATCACGAACGCCGTGCGCCCGGGGCCGAGGCGGTCGGTCACGCGGCGCACGCCGTGGAACGAGGTCGAGCCCGCGTCCGTCAGCGGGCCCGCGAGCTTCGGATCGAGTCGCTCGAGGGGGAGGATCGGGCGCGTGCTCTCGACGACGAGGTAGTCGGCGATGCCGCCGTTCATGCCGTAGCCACGGCCCTTCTTGTTCGAGTCGCAGGCGTTGTCGAAGCCGGCGTCGCATTCGAGGCAATGGCCACAGGAGCGCGTCGACACGACGGCGACGGGCTGATCCTTCTCGAAGCCCGAGACCCCGGCGCCGAGGGCGTCGATAAAGCCGCCGACCTCGTGGCCGAGGGTGAAGGGCATCTGCCAGCCGAGGAATTTCTCCATGATCGCGGGCAGCTGCGGCATGTGGAGGTCGCTCTGGCAGACGCCGTTGCCGGCCACCCGGATGCGGACCTCGCCGGGCCCGGGCTCCGGGAGGTCGATCTCGACCAGGCTCGGGGGCTCCTGCCAACGGAGCATGCGAAAGGCGCGCATCGTCTTCTTCATGAGGGGGGCTCCTCGGCGTGGGGCGACGGCACGAGGCTACCGGCAGGTCTCCTCGGACGCACGCGATCGCGGCGCGACGCCCCGGTGCTTGCACGGGCCGTCATCCTTCCTAGCCTTGCGCTCGCCCGAGGAGCCCGGGCGAACGAGGAGCAGCGCATGAAGGCGATCCGACGATGGACGATGGGGCGAACGAGGTCGATCGGGCGGCGCCCGGGGTGGACCGCCGGCCCGGCCCACGGCCACGCCCGCGCGGGCGTCGCCGCCTTCGTCGCCGCCTCCGCGGCGTTGAGCGTCGCGACGGTGTCCCTCGCTCGCGCCGACGACGCGTTGCCGCAGCTCTTCTTCGGCGATCTCCATCTGCATACGTCGAACTCCCTCGACGCGAATCTGTTCAACAACTTCACCCTCGGCCCCGATGTCGCCTATCGCTTCGCGAAGGGCGAGGCGGTCCAGCTGCCCGATCGCCGCCGGGCAAAGCTCGATCGGCCGCTCGACTTCCTGATGGTGTCGGATCACGCCGAGTATCTCGGCGTCTTCTCGATGATCCGCCGCAAGGATCCCCGCGTCGCCGGCTCCGAGACGGCGACGAAGGTCTCGCGCTTCATCGCCGAGAACCCGGTCTTCGGGCCCGAGCAGATCGGGAAGCTCACGTCGCTCCTCGTCGGCGACCCGCTCGGCGCCGATCCGGCGCTCCGGCGCGCGGTCTGGGACGAGGTCGTCGACGTCGCGGAGCAGATGTACGAGCCCGGTCGCTTCACGACCTTCGTCGGCTACGAGTGGGGCTCGATGCCGAACGGCAACAACCTCCATCGCAACGTGATCTTCCGCGACGGCGCCGACCGCGCGAAGAAGATCCTGCCCTTCTCCGCGATCGATTCGGGCGAGCCCGAAGCGCTCTGGAAGTTCCTCGCGCGCTACGAGCGGGAGACTGGCGGCCAGGCCTTCGCGATCCCCCACAACTCGAACCTCTCCAACGGCCTGATGTTCGCGACCGTGGACTCGGCGGGGAAGCCGATCGACGCGACGTATGCCCGCGCCCGGGCGCGCTACGAGCCCGTCGTCGAGGTCACCCAGATCAAGGGCGACAGCGAGACCCATCCCTTCCTCTCCCCCGACGACGAGTTCGCCGACTACGAGCGCTGGGACAAGACCAACATCGCGGGGACGGCGCGGACGCTCCCCGAGATGCACGTCGGCAGCTACGCGCGCGCGGCGCTCAAGACCGGCCTCCTCCTCGAGCGCCTGATCGGCGTCAATCCCTATCGCTTCGCGATGATCGGGAGCACCGACTCCCATACCTCCCTCGCGACCGCCGACGAGAAGAACTACTGGGGCAAGACCGCGAACATGCATCTCGGGACCGATCGCTCGAAGGGCGAGTTCATCCACTCGTCGGATCCCGCAGGTCAGGCGACGATGAACTGGGAGCAGGCCGCGGCGGGCTACGTCGGCGTCTGGGCCGGGGCGAATACACGCGAGGCGATCTTCGACGCGCTCCGGCGCGGCGAGACCTATTCGACGACGGGGCCGCGGATCGCGGTGCTCTTCTTCGGCGGCTGGCGCTTCGGCGACGTCGACGCGGGCTCCTCGAACGTCGCGCGGGCGGGCTACGTGAAGGGGGTGCCGATGGGATCGGATCTGCCGGCGCCGATCGCGGACCAGAAGACGCCGACCTTCCTGCTCTCGGTCGCGAAGGATCCCGTCGGTGCGAACCTCGAGCGGATCCAGATCGTGAAAGGCTGGGTCGACGCGGCCGGCAGGGCGCAGGAGAAGGTCTTCGACGTCGAGCGGGCGCCGGACGTGAAGGGTCTGCGCGAGATCTCGGCCGTCTGGACCGATCCCGACTTCGACGGGGCTCAGCCGGCCTTCTATTACGCGCGGGTGCTCGAGGTCGCGACGCCGCGCTGGAACGCGATCGATGCGACGCGCTTCCGCCGGAAGCTCGAGCCCGGCACCCGTGTCACGCAGCAGGAGCGCGCCTACACCTCGCCGATCTGGTACCGGCCGCCCGCGGCGGCCGCCGGCGCGGCCCGGGCCGCGGAGCCGGGCTCGGGGAAGCCCGCGCAGGCGAGCTCGGCCGGCCAGAACGCCGATTGAATCGCGCGGGGTGAGCTTCTAAGCTCCTCCCGCTTCGCCGGCGGCCCCATCCGGGCTCGTCGGCTTCTTTCGTCTGGATCCCCGTCCGGATCCCCACCCGGATCCCCATCCGATCGCGTCTCGAGGAGCCGTCTTCATGAGCCGAGGTAGCGCCGAAAATCGGGCCGCGTTCGACGAGGCAGCCATCCTGGCCGATGCGAAGGCCCGCACGGGGCTCGAGGATTTCGGGCCCGATCCGTTCCAGGAGCCGTTCTCCGTCCTGCTGAAATCGCTGCGCGAGGAGACACCCCTCAACGAGCTCGGCCGGACCGTGATGCGCCTGCGCATCCTCGAGAGCCTCGAGACCCGGCTCATCACCCAGGAGTGGATCCGCCGCCATCCCGAGATCCTGAAGGAGGAGCTCGGCGCGCCCATCGTCATCATGGGCCTGATGCGGACCGGCACGACCATGCTCCACCGCCTCGTCGCGAGCGATCCCCGCAACCACGCCGCCGACTGGTGGGAGGTCCGCTTCCCGGCGCCGGCCCTCGACATCGACTGGAAGAGGCCCGACCCGCGCATCGCCGCGGCGCGCGCCGAGGTCGCCGCGATCCTCGAGGCCGATCCGCGCCAGGCCTCGATCCATCCCTGGGACGCGGAGGCGCCGGACGAGGAGATCATGCTCCTCGAGCATTCCTTCCGTTCCCACGTCCCCGAAGCCTTCGTGAACGTCCCGACCTATCGCCGCTTCCTCACCGAGACGGACTGGACTCCGGCCTACGTCTACCTGCGCAAGCAGTTCCAGTTCCTGCAGTGGCAGAAGCGCCAGCGCGGCAACGTGCGCGAGCGCTGGATCCTGAAGACGCCAGGCCATCTCGGCTACGTCGACACGCTCTTCAAGGTCTTCCCGGGCGCCCGCGTGATCTTCAATCACCGCGACCCCGTCGAGACCGTCCCCTCCGCCGCCTCGATGAACTTCGCGATGTGGGCGCTCTACGGTGACCCCTCCGAGGCGAGCATCGCCGCCGCCCAGTGGCAGGAGCGCCTCGCCTGGGGAACCAACCGCGCGATGGAGTCGCGCAAGCACTACGACGCGAATCGCTTCGCCGACATCTGGTTCAAGGACGTCCTGCGCGATCCGATCGCCGAGGTCGAGCGCGTCTACGGGATCTTCGGCATCGAGATGACGCCGGCGGCCCGCGCGGCGATGCAGGCCTGGCGCGATCGCAATCCCCGGGACAAGCGACCGCCCCACGAGTACGAGCTCTCCGAGTACGGCCTCACGCGCGAGGGCATCTGCGCGGCCTTCGCCGAGTACCGCAAGCAGTTCATCGAGTCGCGCAAGGCGAGCTGAGGGCGAGGCGCGCGATCGCGGCGCGTCTCGACGCATCCACGCCCGTCTCGGGACGGGCTCCTAGCGCGGGATCGTGTACCCGTCCGGCAGCCGGCCTTCGCGGACGACCTCTTCGCAGACGCGCGCGACGATCCGCCAGCCGTCGGCGGTCCGGATCAGGCGGTCGAGGAAGCGGCCGGATTCGGTCAGCGTGACCTGGCGGCCATCCTGGGCCTCGCGTCCGATCGGCGCGTGGAAATAGCAGCGCGAGCTCGCCCGATCGCCGTCGAGCTCCACGATCACGTTCGTGATCATGTGGAGATTGTTGGGCCAGCTGTCCAGCGCCCGGTCGAGCCAGGCGATCATCTCCCGGAAGGGGCCGTGGGGGCCGCCGGCGGGGCGAAAGTCGATCGTCGCCTCGAGGGCGAAGACGCGGTCCATGCGCGGCCAGTCGCGGCGGTCGACCACGTCGGCATAACGCGACAGGAGCTCGGTGATCTCGATCCGGTCCGCGAGCCGGCGCAGCTCGGCTTCGTCCATGAATCAGGTCTCCTTCGCCTCGGGCAGCACGCGGGCCCGGAAGCCGGCTCGGCGACTCGCGGCCAGGGCGACGATGATGTCGACCCGGCGCAGAACGTCGTGGATCTCGGTCGCGAATGCGAGCCTCGCGGCGGGCCCGCCCGCCTCGCTCTCGTCGAAGAGGTCGCGATTGCGCGCCAGGCGCAGCGCCGTCTGGAACAGGATCTTCGAGATCGAGTCGGCGGCGTGGATGCGCTTCTGCAGCTTGTACTGCCGCCCGACCCCGATGCAGAGGGCGAGGAAGCGCTTCTCGTCGAAGGGCTGCTTCGGATCGAGGCGGACGAGCTGGTCGGCGACCACGCGGTAGCTCTCGAGGAAGGGGCGCAGGGCGCGGTGGGCACTGAAGGGTCGCGAGCGGCGCACGAGCACCTCGGCGTCGAGCTCGCCCGAGGCGAGGCGGGCCTCCCAGCGAGGGGCGGTGTGCTCGAGCTCCTGCCGGATCTCCTCGCGGAAGACTTCCTTCTCGGGGAAGAAGAACTCGAATTTGAGCAGGTCGCGCAGCCGCATGACCTCGGCCCAGAAGCGCTCGAGGACCTCTTCCCGGGGACCTTCCGCCGCGTGGAGCAGGGCGAGCTCGGCGATCGCGCGGTTCACGAAGAAGTGGACGATCGTGTTCCGGTAGTAGGCGGCGGCGAGCTGCTGGTCGTCGCCGATGTTGTAGACGGGCTCGATCCCCTCGTCGAAGCGGGTCAGGACGTCGTTGTCGACGAGGGCGTCGAGGGTCGCCCGGATGCCCGCCTCGCTCTCGAGCAGCCGGAAGTCGTCGGTCGTCGGGAGGCCTCGGATCGCGACGCTCTCGAGCAGGCTCTCGAGGGAGGCCTGGACCTCGCGGACCGAGAGCGCCTCGCCCGTCGCCCCCAGCAGCGCGAGGGTCGCGAGCGAGGTCGGCGTGATCGGGGTGACGCGGTTGATCCGGACCGAGACCTCGAAGGCGAGCTTCTCGAGGTCGAAGCGGCGATCGGCGCGGGACGAGGTCGTCCCGCCCGTCGCCCCGTCACCTGCCGCCGCGTCGCGGTCGCCGAGCTGCTGGCGCATCGAGACGGGCTCACCGAAGGCGAGGTAGATGCGCCCGTAGCGGCGCTTGAGCTGGCGCACGATCCGCACCAGCCAGGCGAAGCTCTCCCGCTCCTTGTCGGCGCCCCGCTGCTCGGCGACGTAGCTGCCGACCTCCTGGATCTGGTCGTAGGCGATCGAGACGGGGACGAGGTAGACGTCCTCGCTCTTCCCGCGGCGCCAGGCGTCGACGACGTTGGCGAGCAGGCCGTAGCGCGGCGGCAGCAGCTTCCCGGAGCGCGAGCGCCCGCCCTCGATGTACCACTCGAGCGGGAAGCGCTTCTCGACGAGATAGTCGATGTAGTGGGCGAGCACGTGCTTGTAGACGGCGTCTTCGCGGAAGCTGCGGCGGATGAAGAAGACGCCGCTGCGCCGCACGAGGGCGCCGACGGGGAAGAAGTTCATGTTGATCCCGCCGGCGGTGTGGTTGGGCGGGAGACCGTGCTCGTGGAGGGCGTACTGCAGGACGAGATGGTCGAGATTCGACTTGTGGGTCGGCAGGAAGACGACGGGATGGCGCTCCTCGAGGCGCGCGATGCGCTTCATCATCGCTTCGTCGTAGGCGAGCTTCTCGTCGTAGCCGCGGGTGTAGAGCCAGCGGATCGCCTGGTTCACGAGATCGATGACGAGGGGGCTATGGGTCGCGGCGATCTCGCGCAGGTCGCGGGCGGCCTCGGCGGTGATGCGCGCGATCGCCCGGGCGCTCGAGCGGGTCCCGGGGCGCGCGTCGTCCCGGGACCGGGCGATCCGATCGAGCCCGCCCCGGAAGCCGGGCCGGCCGAGGATCGCCTCGTGGACGAGGCGCGGGACCTTGTAGCGCGCGCCGCGCACCCGCCGCTCCGCCCGCTCGAGGGCGAGCGTCGCCTTCTGTCGCACGAAGTCGGCGAAGCCGATCGTCTCGGTCTGATCGAAGCCGCAGACCTCGGTCCAGCGCGCGCGGAGATTCGAGGCGGTGGCGGGCTCGCCGGCGACGATCAGGCAGCGATCGGGCTCGCGGCGCGAGACGATCGCCTGGCGCAGCCAGTTCGGATCGCGCGGATCGCCGCGGACGAGCAGGTCGAAGAAGCTCGTCTCGCGCGAGCCGCCACGCAGGGGCGCGAGCCAGACGACGCGCAGGGGCGCCATCAGCGGATCGCCTTCCGTCGCGAGCGCGGCCTCGAGGGCGGGATCCGGGGCGCGCCGCTTCAGGCCCAGGCGGTCCGGGCGCTGGCGGCGCGAGCAGGGAATCGAAACGACCTGCCATCCGCCCGCACGCCCACTCCCCCCTCCCCCCTCCCCCCGGCCCCCGTCGGGCGCCGCCGCAGCGCGCCCCACATCGCGCGGGCAGCTCCGCTCGATCCAGTCGAGCACGAGGCGCCGCTCGATCCGGCTCGCGGCCTCGACGAGGAAGACGACGCGCTGGCCCAGAGCGGTGGCGGGCCACTCGGGTCCTGCGAGGTCGCCGGGCATCGCGGCCGGCATCGCAGTCGGTGTCGGAGTCGGCATCGGAGCCGGCACGGCCGCCGGTGCGGCTGCGGGCTTCGCAGGCGAGGGGGTCGAAGACGGGGCGCTTCCCATGGCCCGATTCTACTCGTCGCCGCGGGCGATGAGCGGAACTCGTTGCCGTCGCATGCGGATCGCGGCGCGCCGGTTGCGCGTCGCGGGCGTTGGCCGATCCTGTCGCGACGATGACCCGCCGCTCGCCCGTGACCGCCGACGAAGCCGCTCGCCTGCTCGCCCCGGTCGATCGCCTCGCGATGCCGCTCGGGCCCGGGCAGCCGCCGGCGTTTCTCGCGGCCCTCGGCCGCCGGACGGACTGGCAGGCGCTGACGGTCTTCAGCGCCCTGCTGACCGAGCTCTATCCGCTCTTCGCCCAGAAGGGCGTCGAGCTGCGCTCGGGCTTCTTCGGCCCCGCCGAGCGCGCGCTGCGGGCGGCCGGCCACTCGGTCGCCTTCGTGCCCGGAGATTTCCGCCGCTTCGCGAAGATCGCCCGCCAGCTCGAGCCGCGGGTCGTGGCGACGGCGGCGGCGCCCCCCGACGCGAGCGGGAGGGTCTCGCTCTCGCTCCACGCGGGCGCCCTCGTCGAGGAGATCCGCGCCGCGAGCCGCGACCCCGAGCGATTGCTCGTCGTCGAGACGAGCCCGCATTTCCCGCGGACGTTCGGCCTGCCCCCCGAGCATCCCCACTCCCTCGCCCTCGACGAGATCGACGTCTGGATCGCGAGCGACGCTGCGCCCGCCGAGCTTCCGGACACGGCGCCGGGCCCCGAGGAGGTCGCGATCGCGCGCCACGTCGCGTCGTTCGTGGCCCGCGACGCGACGCTCCAGGTCGGGATCGGCGGCATCCCGAACGCCGTCGTCGAGCTGCTCGCGAAGACGGGCGAGGGGGCCTACGGCGTCCACAGCGAGATGTTCACGACCGGCCTGATGCGGCTCCACGAAGCGGGCCGCGTCCGCAATGCGAAGGGACTCTTCGACGGCCACTCGATCGCGACCTTCGCGATGGGCTCGCGGGCGCTCTACGACTGGCTCGACGGAAACGGATCGGTCCGCTTCCTGCCGGTCGACGTCGTGAACGATCCGGCTTTGATCGCGCGCAACGCGCAGATGGTCTCGATCAATGGGGCGCTCGCCGTCGATCTCTTCGGTCAGGTCGTCGCCGACACGATCGACGGCCGGCAGTTCTCCGGGATCGGTGGCCACGAAGATTTCCTGGCGGGGATCGGCGCCTCGCCCGAAGGCCGCTCGCTCGTCTGTCTGCCGGCGACGTTTCTCGCGGGCGGCCAGCGCCGCTCGAGGATCGTTCCCGCCCTCGCGCCGGGCGCCGTCGTGACGAGTCCGCGCCATCAGCTCGACGTCGTCGTGACGGAGTTCGGCGCCGCCGAGCTCGCCGGGCGGACGGTGGGCGAGCGGGCCCGGGCGCTGGCGGAGATCGCCCATCCCGACGAGCGCGAAGGGCTGCGCGCGGCGGCGCGGGAGATCGATCGACTGGGCGTGCTGCCGGGCAGGGCGGGCGCGTGACGCTCGTGGGACACGCGACGAGCGCCGTGTCCCTGCTCTTCATCACGGCGAATCTCGCCTTCTGGCTCGTGCTCGCGATTCCGACGAGCGTGCTGCGCGATCTCGTGCCGGGCTTCGCGCCCCGGGCGCGGCGGATGCTCGACGCGTTCTACCGCGGCGCAGTCTGCGTCGACGATTTCTGGCTCGAGCGCGTCGTCGGGCTTCGCTGGACGATGCCGGCGCGCCTCGACCTCGATCCCGGCCGGACCTGGATCGTGCTCTCGAATCACGTCTCCTGGTCGGACATCTTCCTGCTCCAGAGCCTGCTCGTGCGCCACGGCCTCGTCGTGCAATTCCTCTCGAAGCGCGAGCTGCTGCTCGTGCCGGTCGTCGGCTGGGTGCTGTGGGCGTTCCAGTTCCCGTTGCTGCGGCGCACGACGCGCCGCGGCGAGAGCGACGAAGAGCGCAAGCGCGGGGACTTCGAGGCCCTGCGCGCCGCCTGTCGCCGGGCCCGGGAGAATCCCGTCGCCCTCGTGTGTTTCGCCGAGGGGACCCGGGCGACGCCCGAACGACGCGCCCTGCGCGCGAGTCCCCATCGGCATCTGCTGCCGCCCCGGATCGGCGGCTTCGCCGCGCTCTGCGATGGCCTCGGCGACGCGCTGGCCGGCGTCGTCGACTGCACGCTCGTCTACCCATCGGGCGCGGGCGACCGCGCGCCCGAGCCCGCGCCGACCCCGGCAAACGCGTTCTCGTTCTGGGCGTTCCTGTCGGGTCGCGTCGGCGCGATCGAGGTCGCGGCCGAGCTCGTCCCCGCCGCCGCGATCCCGCGCGATCGGGACGAGCGACTGGGCTGGCTCGAGGCACGCTGGGCACGCAAGGACGCGGCGATCGAGGCCCGCCTCACCACGGCGGGGCGCTGAGCGGGCCGAGCCTGCGCCCTGGGCCCTTCGGCGATACGATCGCGCGAGCCCGGTGCGGGTTCACACTCGGACGACGGCCCGGCGCCGCGGGTCATTCGAGGTTCGGTTGAGAATCGTCGGTTGTCACGAGTGCGACGCGGTCATGGAAGAGCCGTTCGTACCGGACGGAGGGGCCGCCTATTGCATCCGGTGCGGCGCGCTCCTGTTCCGCCGCCACAGCCGGACCGTCGAGGTCTGCTTCGCCCTCGTCGTGGCCGCGGCGATCCTCTACACCGTCGCCAACGTCTATCCCTTCCTCGCCTTCCAGATGCAGGGCCAGCAGACCCACACGACGCTCCTCGAAGGGGTCGACGCCCTGATGGACCAGGGCGAGAACGCGGTCGCGGCCCTCGTCTTCCTGACGGCGATCGCTTCGCCGGCCTGCGAGATCGGGCTGCTCCTCTACGTGCTCGGACCGGTCTTTTTCGGCTTCCGGCTGCCCGGGATGGCGGTTGCGTTCCGGTTCGTCGAGCAGTTCCGGCCCTGGAGCATGCTGGAGGTCTTCCTGATCGGGATCCTCGTCGCCGGCGTCAAGCTCGCGGATCTGGCCGACATCGTGCCGGGGACGGCGCTCTACGCCTTCGGACTCCTGATTCCGATCCTCGCCGCCGCCTCGAATTTCCTCGACGCCGAGATCGTCTGGCGCCGGATCGCGGAGGAGGCCTGATGGCGCATGGATCGCCGATCGACTGGCCCCACGTGCAGTGCTCCGTCTGCCGGCTGGTGATGCGGGTGCCGGCGCTGCGACGGGGGACGGTGCGACAGCCGAACTTCTGCTGCGCCCGCTGCGGGGCCACGGTCCACCGCCGCAAGCCCGACAGCCTCGCCCGCACGACCGCCTTCCTGCTGGCCGCCGTCTTCTGTTATTTCCCGGCGAACCTCTATCCGATCATGCAGGCGACCTCCCTGGGCCGGGCCCAGGAGGACACGATCGTGACGGGCGTCGTCTACCTGTTCGAGAGCGGGATGTGGCCGCTGGCGGCGATCGTCTTCGTCGCGAGCGTGGTCGTGCCGGTGGCGAAGATCGTGAGTCTCGCGGGGCTCGTGCTCTCGGTGAGGTGGAAGAGCCGCTGGCGCCCGCGCGATCGGGCTGCGACCTATCGGATCGTCGAGCTGATCGGCCGCTGGTCGATGGTCGACGTCTACGTCGTCACGATCCTGGTGGCGCTCGTCCACATGGGTACCCTCGCGAACGTCGAGGTCCGGTTCGGTGCCGCGTTCTTCGCGGCGGTGGTGGTCTTGACGATCCTCGCGGCCGAGAGCTTCGACCCGCGGCTGATCTGGGATGCGCTCGAGGAGAGGGATGGACGAGAAGCCCGAGCGCGCTGAGCCCGAATACGGGGCGACGGTCGTGCCGAATGCGACGCTGATTCCCGACGCGCTGGTGCGCGCGCGGACGATGCCGTCGATCGTCTGGCTGATTCCCCTCGTCGCCGCCTTCGTCGGGCTTTATCTGGCCTATTGGGCCTGGACCCAGACGGGGCCGACGATCACGATCCGCTTCGAGAGCGCCGAGGGGCTCGAGGCCGGCCGGACGATGCTCAAGTACAAGGACGTGAAGGTCGGGCAGGTCGAGTCGGTCCGCCTCGACGAGGATCTCGCCCAGGTCCTCGTGACGGCGAGCGTCGTCAACGATCTCGAGGACTACATGACCTCGAATACCCGCTTCTGGGTCGTGCGCGCGCGGGTCTCCGCCGGCGAGCTCTCCGGCATCGAGACGGTCTTCTCCGGCGCCTACATCGCCGTCGATCCTTCGCGCGAAGGCGAGGAGACCCGCGATTTCGTGGGCCTCGAGAAGCCGCCGGTCGTGACCTCCGACAAGCCGGGAAAGTATTTCCGCCTGCGCGCCGAGGAGCTCGGCAGCGTCGACGTCGGCTCGCCGGTCTACTACCGCTGGCTCCAGGTCGGCCGCGTCGCGGGCTACGAGCTCTCGCCGGCGGGCGACTCGGTCGACATCCAGATCTTCGTCGAGTCGCCCCATGACGCGCGCATCCGCTCGACGACCCGCTTCTGGAACGCCTCGGGCCTCGACGCGACGCTCCGGGCCGACGGCCTGGAGATCGACACGCCCTCGCTCTCGGCCTTCCTGCTCGGCGGCATCGCCTTCGAGACCCCCGCGACCGTGAGCGTGGCCGGCGACGTCGGGGCGGATACGGTCTTCGAGCTCTACGCCAACAAGCAGGCGACCCGGCGGCCGCGGGCGAAGGGTCGCTCGCGCTTCCTCGTCTACTTCGACGAGTCGGTCGCGGGCCTCGCGCCGGGCTCGCCGGTCGAGTTCCGGGGGATCGAGATCGGCGAGGTCAAGGACGTCGACCTCGCCCTCGATCCGAAGACCCAGAAGATCCGCATCCCGGTCGTGATCGAGATGGAGACCGCGCGGCTCGGCCTCGAGAAGGGCCAGGACGAGCTCGCCTATCTCGCGAGCCAGGTCGAGCGCGGGCTGCGGGCGCGCCTCGCGACGAAGAACCTGCTGACCGGCCAGAAATCCGTCGACTTCGACTTCCTCGAAGGGGCGGCCGTGGCGGAGCTCGTCCGCGCCAAGCCCTATCCCGTGCTGCCGACCGCCGGTGGGGCCTTCGACGCGATCACCGAGCGCGTCGCCCGGATCGTCGAGAAGATCGACGCGCTCCCGATCGAGTCGATCGGCCAGAATCTCGACCAGAGCCTCTCGAAGCTGACGGCGGTGCTCGAGGAGATCCACGCGCTCGCCGGCACGACCAACAGCGAGGTCCTGCCGGGCATCACCGCCTCCCTCGATCAGCTCGAGCGGACGCTCCAGTCGGCCGACGGCCTGATCGCTCCGGACTCGGCGCTGGCCCAGGAGCTCGAGCGCCTGGTCGGCGATCTCTCCGAGGCGGCGCGCTCGATCCGGCTCCTCTCGGAGCGCCTCGAGTCCCATCCGGAAGAGCTGCTGCGCGGGAGGCCGGAATGACGACGGGAAGGGCGACTCGAATGCGGAGGGCGCGTGCGCTGATCGGAGGAGGCGGTCGTCTCGGACTCGTCGCGCTCTCTGCGCTGCTTGCGACCGGCTGTCTCGGGCGCAGCCCCGAGGTCCACCACTACATGCTCGGCACGCTCTCCGGCGCCGAGGCGCCGGCCCCCCTCGAGCCCGGGCTCCCGGAGGTCTCGATCCTGGTCGGGCCGGTCCGGCTGCCCGCCTATCTCGATCGCTCCGAGCTCGCGCGCCTCGCCCCCTCCGGCGAGGTCGAGCTCGACGCACAGCATCGCTGGCTCGGCTCCTTCGAGACGAATTGCCTCCGCGCGATCAGCCTCGGGCTCGCGCGCCGCCTCGGCTCGACCCGCGTCGTGACCCATCCCTCGAAGGCGCCTTTCCCGATCGAGTACACCGTCCGCCTCCACATCGACGACCTGGTCGTCGAGGCCGGCGGCGCGATGCGCGTCCAGATCCGCTGGGCGCTGGTCGGCCCGGCCCACCGTGGCACCGGCCCCATCGAAGGTCCGCCCGCCCGCCTGTTCCGCTTCGAGCAACGGCGCGAGGGCGTAGGTCGTTCGCCGGAGGACCGGGTCCGCGCCCACGAAGCCGTCCTCGACGAGCTCGCCGGCCGGATCGCTTCGGAGATCCTCGCCGCCGAGACGGGCTCCTGACGCGCGCCGTGCGCGCCCTGCGCGCGCTGCGAGGGCCGTGCGGGCGGTGAATCCGCCTCTCCCGGCGTCCGCCGTCCAGGCAACGGGACGCTGCATCGCCTCGCCGGTCGCGGCACCGTATGCTCGCGATTCCTTCCGATGCGCCCGGCCGCGGCTGGAGCCGCCCGAGCGAGGAGAGCCGACGCCATGCCCGACACGCAGGTCGAGAGGAAGGCCGAGGGGAAGGCCGAGGGGAAGGCGAACGGGGAGGCCCCGATGCCGGCGCTGTCCGACTGGCAGCGCCGCCGGCAGGCCGTGGTGCGCGAGGTGAAGAGCCATCCCTTCGGCTACGGGGTGCTGGCCGCCTTCGTCGTGATCGGCCCCTTGCTCGTCATGATGATCTTTCCCGAGGCGCCGCCGGCGGTCGCCGTGGTCGGGGGGCTCGCGTTCGGGATCTATGCCGCGCTGTGTGCCGTTCCGCAGAAGTTCATGTAGCTCGGGTCGGAGGTCGGACGGCGCAGAGGCGCGGCAACTGTCGAGCAGAGGACGAATCCCGCCGGCAGCGTCTGCCATTCGGGGGCGCCTGGAACGACATGACCACGAAGCTCGACGCCCGCTCGAGCCACGGATCCGGACGATGACGACGCGCCATAGCAAGCCCGCCCGGTCGTTTTGTCGAGCCGCCCTCGCGGTCGTGAGCCTGCTGGCGCTGCTCGCCGTCCCGGCCTCTGCGCGCTCGGGCAACGGCCCCGCCCGCCGCGACCCGGGCATCCGCTTCGAGATCGATCGCGCGGCCTATCGCGTCCACGTCGTCGATCTCGAGACCGGCGAGAAGGGGCCCGAAGTCCCCGTCGCCATCGGCTCGCCGGCCCATCCCTCGCCGACGGGGGAGTTCAAGGTCTGGCAGGTCGTCCACGATCCCGCCTGGAATCCCGGGCGGACGGCGCGCTCGCTCGGTGCCCACCGCGTCCCGGCCGGTCCCGACGGCCCCCTCGGCGTCGCGAAGATCCCGATCCATGGCGAGTATGCCCTCCACGGCGGGGCCAACTGGCTGACCGTGGGCAAGCCCCTCACCCTCGGCTGTCTGCGCGCCACGGACGAGTCGATCCTCGAGCTGATCGCATGGCTCGAGAGCCGCGGCGCCCTCGCCGCGAAGCCGGCGAAGCGCTCGGGCGAGAAGCCCCAGGCCTTCACCCGCCCCGCGCGCTTCGTGATCCGCTGAGCCACCCGCTTCGCGGGACCCGTCGCGGAAACCGGACCCACCGTCGCCTGAGCGCCATGCGCGTGCGCGCTCCGATTCCGCCGCTCGGCTTCGCGGTCGGGAAGCACCGCTGCCGACGACCTGCCGGCGGTCGTCCGATCGCGTCCGAAATTCGACCGAACCCTCGATTTCTTCTGAGATTTTCCCGGCACGAGCGCCACTCAGAGAGCAGACCCAACCGGCTGGTCCTGGAGTGCCCATTTGATGTCGTCGCCGCTGTCGTCGAGCTGCTCGTTCCGAACCTTCCCGTCCACGCGCGCTGCCGCGCGATCGCCGATTTCCGGATGGATCGCCGCCTTCGCGACGACGGTCGCGGTCGTCGTGGCCGCGGTCTCGCCGGCCCAGGCGACGCCCGTCGACGTCTTCTTCGATGGTCCGCGCCCGGCCGCGGACCCGAACACGGCCTTCGGCATCAGCCTCGCCTCGGCGACGACGGCGAATACGACCTACGGCGTTCCGATCATCAGCCAGGTCGACCTGCTGACGACCATCACGAATCGGCTCTCGATCCTGCAGCCGTCGTCGTCCTCGCTCGTCGTCACGCCCAATCCCCCGACCTCGGCGCTGAACCGCGTGACCTCGAACTGGCAGGTCGAGAACGTCTCCGGTTCCGCCATGACCGGCGCGACCTATCTGCTCTTCACGCATACCGACCCCTACTCGGTCGGCAACACGACGATCGACTACCCCGACGACAAGGTCGGCATCCAGATCGACAAGGACCTCGGCTGGGTGATCATCAAGGCCCGCGCCCAGGGCGTGGACTACTACTACCCCGCGCTCCTGCTCGATCGCTCCGCCGCCAATGCCCTCGCCGGCAACATCGCCGTCGGTCAGCGCGTGTCGGCCGGGGTCAACTACGTCGTGACCCAGGCGCTGATCCGGGCCGGCGGGAACTACCAGCTCCCGGAGCTCCAGCTGGGCTTCGCGCAGGTCGTGGTCCCCGAGCCCGGCACCGCGCTGCTCCTCGGTCTCGGCCTCGCGGCTCTTTGCGTCCGCCGCCGGCGCGGATGATCGAATCGGAATCGGGCGACCCGCCGTGCGCGACGCCGGCGGGTCTTCTCGTCCCGTGAGCGGTGCCCGACCCAAGCCGACGACCGACCTCTGAAGACCGACGACCGAAGACGACCTCGAAGACGACATCGACGAAGGAATCATCGCCATGACGCCCGCGCTCCGAAACGGAGCTTCCCACCGGATCTCCGGTGGACTCGTCTCTTCTCTCCTGGCCCTCGGTCTCTCGATCCCGACGCTCGCGTTCGCGGCCGACGAGGCGAGCGTCCTGCGCGCCCGCGCGGCGCAGCTCGCGACGAAGGGCGATTGTGCGTCGGCGCTCCCCCTGATCGACCAGGCGAAGGCGATCGATCCGGCCGGCGACGGCGCGGCGGCCCTGATGGCCGGTCGCTGCCTGCTCAGCATGGAGAAGTTCGCCGAGGCGAAGCCCGCCCTCGAGCGCGCCGTCGCGAACGATCCGGATTCCGGCGACGCCCGCCTCGCCCTCGGCGTCGCGAAGTACCACCTCGGGGAGAAGGACGCCGCCCGCGCCGACCTCGAGGCGGCCCAGAAGATGCTGCCGGACAATCCCGAGGCGGAGCTCTATCTCGGCATGATCCTGCTCGAGGAAGAGCGACCGGCGGAGGCGATCAATCGCCTCGACCGCTCGCGCAGCCTGAACGGCGATACCGTCGAGCCGGCGTCCGACTACTATGCCGCGCTGGCCCATTCCGAGGCTGGAGATCGCAAGCGCGCCGAGGAGGCCCTGCGACGCGTCCAGCAGACCGCGCCGGGGACGATCTGGGCCGAACGAGCGGGCGAGGCGCTCGACCAGGCCGAGGCCCGCCGGCTGGCCGGAACGCCGAGGCGCTGGGTGACGGCCCAGGCCGGTCTCGACTACGACTCGAACGTCGCGCTGCGCAGTGATTCGATCGCCCAGCCGAACAACATCTCGAGCAAGGGCGACGGTCGCGGCTGGTGGGCGCTCGATGGCGGCGCCGAGTTGTTCCGCAAGAACGGCTGGAGCGGCGGTGCGGGGGCGGCCTACAACGGGACGCATCCCTTCAAGGCCGAGGACTTCGACCAGCACTTCGTGAAGGCGAATCTCTGGCTCGACCGCGAGCTCGGCAGCCGGACGACGCTGCGCATCTCGCCCGAGGGCGGTTACGGCTTCTTCGACGAGAAGGCCTTCTATCGCTATCTCGCGATCCGACCCGAGCTGCGCCACGACTTCGGGCGCGCCGGCATGGGCACGGCCTACGTCCGCTACGCCTACAACGACTTCCGCTACGAGGAGTTCATCGGCTCGGCGCCGGTCCGCAACATCGTCGACCGAGACGGCCACGACGTGATCGCCGGCTACGACCACCAGATCGCCGTGACCGACTCCCTGACCCTGCGTGGCGGCGCCTTCGGCCGCGACTACACGGCCGAGGGCAGCGAGTACGACTTCAGCGGCGGCGGCGGCTGGCTCGGCTTCCGGCAGACGCTGCCCCTCGAGCTGATCCTGAGCGTGACGGGCCGCGTCGAGTACGACGCCTACGAGTCGGCGTCCTCGTTCCGCGAGCCGACCGAGATCGAAGGTCGACGCCGGGACGTGATCGGGCGCGCGAATGCGGTGTTGACGAAGCCGATCAACGAGTGGCTTTCGGTCTCCGCCCGCTACCAGTATCTGAACAACGACTCGAACACGAACGTGTTCGACTACGACCGCCACATCGTCGGCGCGTTCGTCACGATTGGCCTGCTTCGCTAGTCGAAGCGGGTGAGGAGAGACGTCCATGAAGCTGCTCGAGACGATTTCGATGACCTCGCTGCTCGGTTGCCTCGGGCTCGCCGTGGCGCTGGCCGCGGGGAATGCCCAGGCCGCCGACGCGCCGATCGCCGAGGTCGCGAGCGTGTCCGGCCAGGTCGATGCGATCGGCATCGAGGGCCAGGTCCGCGCGCTCGAGGTCGGGGACCCGGTCTATGCCGGGGAGACGGTCCGGACGGGCGCGGGGGCGACGGTGGGTCTCTGGCACGACGAGGCCCTCGCGCAGCTCGCCGAGAAGAGCTCGGCCCGGGTCGACCGCAACGCGGAAGGCGATCCGCGGGTCACGCTCCAGGAAGGGGCGGTTCGCGTGGTCGATCCGCGCAAGGCAGGCCTTCCGATCGAGCTCGTCGCCCTCGACTCCTCGAGCACCGTCCTCGGCGGTGACCGCGAGGCGCGCATCCTGAAGGAGAAGGCGGGCGCCTATTCGATGATCTGCGACTGGGTGAAGCCCGTCGCGGTGAAGCGCCGCGCCGAGGGCGCGACCGCGAAGCCCGGTGACTGCGTGATCGCGAACGCCCGCGAGCCGATGTTCGCGGCGCCGGGCCATGCCGAGCGCATCCCGCTGCTCCTCGGTGCGCCTTCGCTCGCCGACGCGGGCCCGGCGATCGATCCCTCGAAGATGATCGATCCGCTTCCGCCGGTCGGTGCGGGTCCCGACTTCGGCCCCGGCGTGGGCGCGCTCGCGGATGGTGGCCCCGGCTCGGGTCCGCCCGGTCTTCCTCTCGACGTGCTGAGCGCCTGCACGACGATCGGCGCCGGCTGCATCGGCGATCCCGGCATCGGCATCGTCGAGCCGCCGCCGACCGACGATCCGTTCCCGGGCTCCGATGGCTTCCCGGGCGGGGACGGCTTCCCGGGTGGCGGCGTCATTCCGAACTAGCGCGCTCGACCGACCGGTCTGGTGGATGAAGCAACGGGCGCGCGAGCGCCCGTTGCCGTTTCAGGCGCCCCGCTCCGCCGCGATCGCCCTCCGCAGCTCCGCCGCGGTCTTCGTCGAGCCGTCCGCGCTCCAGCCGGGCGGAGCGAAGACGTAGGCGAGCCGCGTCGCGAGCGGCGCCGGTCGCAGGACCGAGCGGGCGAGCTCGGCCCAATCGTGGAACGCGATCCGGATCGGCGAGAAGGTCGTGAGGTTCTTCGTGAGCCCGTAGACCACGGGTTCGCGCTCGGGCTCGAAGGTGCCGAAGAGGCGATCCCAGACGATCAGGATGCCGCCGTGGTTGCGGTCGAGATAGGCGGCGTTCGCCCCGTGGTGGACGCGGTGGTGGGAGGGCGTGTTGAAGATCGCCTCGAAGGGGCGGGGCAGGCGATCGATCCACTCGGTGTGGATCCAGAACTGGTAGATCAGGCTGATCGAGATCTGCGTCGCGATCATCCCCGGCGAGAACCCCGCGAGCGGGAGCACGGCATAGAACAGGGGCACCGTGAACGGCGTCGTCCAGGACTGACGCAACGCCGTCGAGAGGTTGAAATACTCGCTCGAGTGGTGGTTCACGTGGGCGGCCCACATGAAGCGGATCTCGTGGGACGCGCGGTGCCAGGCGTAGTAGACGAAGTCCTCGACGAAGAAGAGCAGCGCGAAGGCGGCGAGGCCCGTGCCGGGATCGAAGAGGCGGTGGTCCCAGAGCCAGGCGTAGAGCCCGAAGGTCGGGACCTGGACGAGGGCCGACACGGCGACGTTGCCGAGGCCCATCTCGAGACTCGCGCGGGTGTCGCGGTCGAGGGTCCCGCGCAGGCGGCGGGGCCCGCCCTCCGCTCCGGCATCGCTGCCTGCCTCGGCGTCGCGGCCGAGGCCGGCATCGCGGCGGCTTCGCGCGCCTCGCCGGAGCCAGGCCCGCTCGGCCACGACCAGCACGAGGAACGCGGGGAGCGCGAAATAGACGATCGGGATCATGCCGACTAGGATGGCCGGCCGGCGCCGGGTCGGCGAGGTGGCGAGGCGGGGGAAGCATGAACGCGAGTCCGGGGAGATCGGCCGAGGGCAGCTGGCTCGCGACGGCCGGCCGGCCGGAGATCGTCCGGCGATCGCTGCGAATCGCCGCGGTCGTCGGGACGACCCTCGTCGCGATCAACTACACCGACCGCTTTCTCGCCGGCACGCTCTCGTCCTTCGATTGGATCAAGATGGGCTTGACCTATCTGGTTCCCTACTGCGTATCGACCTATGCCGCCGTCGAGGCGGTGCGGGGCGTTCGATGACGCGAGCCGCGCCCGGATTCCGCCGTCGGCCCGCGCTTGCCCGCGCCGGTCCCGCTATCCTGCGCGCCACATGTCGCCCTCGCCCCGTCGCCCCTATCAGCTCCCCATCCCCGATCTGAACGACAAGATCGAGGCGCTGCTCGAGGCGGCGCGCCGGGAATCGACCAATCCCGCCGACGTCGAGCTCGCCCGGCAGATCCTCGTGACCGGGCTCCATCTGCTGCGCGACGGGACCTCGCGCTCGGAGCTCAAGCTCGTCAACAGCGCGCTGAAGGAGCTGCGCCACGCCTTCCGCGTCTTCAAGCCCTATGCGCCGATCCGCAAGGTCGCGGTCTTCGGCAGCGCGCGGACGCGGCCGGAGCATCCGGATTACGGCCAGGCGCGGAAGTTCTCCGAGGCGATCGTGCGCTCGGGCTGGATGGTGATCACCGGCGCCGGCGACGGCATCATGGGCGCGGCCCAGGGTGGCGCGGGGCGCGACGCCTCGTTCGGCGTCAACATCCGGCTGCCGTTCGAGCAGCAGGCGAACGTCACGATCGCCGGCGATCCGAAGCTCATCAACTTCCGGTACTTCTTCACGCGCAAGGTCGTCTTCGTGAAGGAGGCCCACGCGATCGCGCTCTTCCCGGGCGGCTTCGGGACCCACGACGAGGGCTTCGAGGCGCTGACGCTGATCCAGACGGGAAAGAGCGAGATGGTGCCCATCGTCTTCGTCGACGAGCCGGGCGGGACCTACTGGCGGGACTGGTACGACTACGTGACGACCCATCTCGCCGACCGGGGACTCATCGATCCCGCCGACCTCGACCTCTTCTGCGTGACGGACTCGGCGGAGCGGGCGGTGGACGAGATCCTGGGCTTCTACCGCAACTATCATTCGAGCCGCTACGTCGACGGGCGTCTGGTCCTGCGGCTCCACGTCGCCCCGGACGACGCCCAGCTCGAGGCCCTCAACGACGAGTTCGGCCGTCTGCTCGATTCCGGACGGATCGAGCGGGCCGAGGCCGCTTCGACCGACGAGAGCGAGATGCCCCATCTCCCACGCCTGCGGCTGCACTTCAACCGGCGGCGGATCGGGGGCCTGCGCTCGCTCATCGACCGCCTGAACGCGTTCGCCCTCGTGCCCGCGCCGCCCTTCGACGCGCGGCGGCGCGCGATCTTCGACGATCCGCTCCCCCCCGGCCAGGTCGAGGAGGAGGAGGACGTGGGCGAGTGGGGCCTCGGCTGAGGCTCGCTCCGGGGCGGCTGCTCGACCGCGGCGGATCGGCGGGCTTCGATCTAGGATAGGCAGCCCGCCCGGCTGGACTCCGCCGCCGGGCCCTCGAAGGTGAAGCCGCCGTGTCCACGACCGCCTCGAACCCGACCGCCTCGAACCCGACTGCCCCCCGCCCGAGCGACTCCCGCAAGATCGACCTCCTCGACCATGCCCTCTACGAGGGCGATCCCCAGCCGACCTACGCCTGGCTGCGCCAGCACGCGCCCGTCTACTGGGACGAGACCAACTCGCTCTGGGCGATCTCCCGCCACGCCGACATCGTCGCCATCTCGCGCGATCCCGAGCGCTTTTCGAGCGCGCAGGGCTCCCGGCCCGGCTCGAACGGCTCGGGCTCGATGATCGACAACGACGATCCGAAGCACATCGCCTTCCGCCACATCTTCCAGAAGGAGATCACGCCACGGGGGGCGAAGAAGTTCGTCTCGCAGATCGATCGGATCGTCGACGACATCTTCCGCGGGCTCGCGGGACGGCGCGAGCTCGATCTCGTGAAGGAGATCGCGATCCCGCTGCCGGTGCGCGTGATCGTCGAGACGCTCGGGCTCGCGGACACCGACTGGCCGCGTTATGCGCAGATCGCGGAGACGACGATGGCCCTCGGCGGTGGCCCCCGCTACCACAACGAGGCCGGCATGCAGGCCGCCCAGAACTACTATCAGGAGGCGCTCGGCGTCGTCGCGCAGCGCAAGTCGAGCCCGGGCGGCGAGGACTGGTTCTCGCGCATCGTCTCGGCCGCCGGCTCGGGCGCTGCGGCGCGCAGCGACCTCGAGCTCGCGAGCGAGTCGCTCCTCTTCCTGAACGGCGGGAGCGACACGACCCGCCACGTCATCGCCGGCGGGACGCTCGCGCTGCTCCAGCACCCGGACCAGCTCGAGCGCCTGCGCGCGGACCGGACGCTGCTGCCGGTCGCGATCGAGGAGATGGTGCGCTGGGTGACGCCGCTGCTCAACATGCGACGGACGGCGACGGTCGATGTCGAGCTGCGCGGCAGGACGATCCGGGCTGGAGACCAGGTCCTCCTGATGTACGCCGCGGCGAATCGCGACGAAGACGTCTTCGCGGATCCGCAGCGCTTCGACATCACGCGCTCGCCGAATCCCCACGTCGCCTTCGGCATCGGCGCCCATTTCTGCATGGGCGCGAACATCGCGCGGCTCGAGCTGCGGGCCGCCTTCAACGCGATCCTCGATCGATTGCCGGGGCTCGAGCGGGCGGACGACGGACCGCTCGAGCTCCACGCGCCGGCCTTCGCCTGCGGACTGACGTCGCTGCCGGTCCGCCTGCGCGATCCGCGCGGCGTGCTGGCGGCCTGAGGGCGGAGCGGAAGACGCGAATCGAGCCGTGCGCGGAGCGCGCGGCCTGGTGGAGAGGAGTTCGAAGATGGGTAAACGCGCCGCCGCTCTGGTCGGTTACACGGAATGGGCTCCCCAGCGCAAATGGGATCGGCCGATGTTCAGCATGGAGGCTTGCGCCGCGCTCGCGGCCGAGGCGCTCGCCGATGCGGGCATCGAGAAGGGCGAGGTCGACGGCCTCGTCGTCGGCGGGCTGCAGGAGTCGCCGCTCTTTCCGACACTGGCCCTCGCCGAATACCTCGGCATCGAGAGCAGCTTCAACGAGGTCGTCGACATCGGCGGCGCGACCTCGGCGGGCATGATCTGGCGGGCGGCGGCGGCGATCGAGGTCGGGGTCGCGAATACGGTGCTCGTGCTGGTTCCGTCGACGCCGGCGCCGATGGAGGGCGGGGCGGATCCGCGCAAGATGATCATGCCGCCCTATCTGATGGGCGATGCCTGGGGCTCGCCGCAGGGCCAGTTCGACATCCCCTACGGCCTCGTCGCGGCGACCTCGTCCTTCGCGATGGTCGCGACGCGTTACATGGCGAAGTACGGCGTCTCGCCGGAGACGCTCGCGAAGATCGCGGTCCACGAGCGGGACAACGCGCTGAAGAACCCGAAGGCGGTCTTCCGCGACAAGCCGATCTCGGTCGAGGACGTGCTCAAGTCGCCGATGGTCTGCGATCCGATCCATCTGCTCGAGATGGTGATGCCCTGCTTCGGCGGTGGCGCGGTCGTCGTGACCTCGGCGGAGCGGGCGAAGCGCGCGCGGCATCGGCCGGTCTTCGTGTCGGGCTACGGGGAGTGCGTGACCCACAAGACGGTGACGTACATGAAGGACATGACGATGACCCCGGCGAAGGCGTCGGCGGACCGGGCGTTCCGGATGGCGGGCGCCGATCGCAAGCGCATCGACCTCGCCTCCTTCTACGATTGTTTCACGATCACCGTCCTGCTGACCATCGAAGACGCCGGCTTCGCCGCGAAGGGCCAGGGCGGTCGCTTCGTCGAGGAGCACGACCTGCGCTGGAGCGGCGACTGGCCGCTCAACACCCACGGCGGCCAGCTCGGCATGGGCCAGGGCGGCTCGGCCGGCGGCCTCTCCCACGTCCTCGACTCGATGCGCCAGATCCAGGGGCGCGCCGGCGACGTCCAGCTGAAGAAGGCCGATCTCGCCTACGTGACCGGCGTCGGCGGGCTCATGGCCGCGAACGTCGGCCTCGTCCTGGAGGGTGCGTGATGCGCGTCGAGCAGCCTTTTTCCGAAGACGGTCGCCCGATCCCGCGGCGGACGCCGACCACGGCGCCCTATTTCGACGCGGCGCGCGAGGGGCGCTTGATTCTCCAGCGCTGCCCGCGCGACGGCTTCTTCTTCTATCCGCGCTCGCGCTGCCCCGTCTGCCTCGGCGACGACTGGAAGTGGGAGCCCGTCTCCGGCCGCGGATCCATCTACTCCTTCACCGTCGACCGCGCCGGCCTCGACCCCGCGCAGCGCGCGCAGCTCCCGCTCGTGATCGCCGCCGTCGAGCTCGAGGAGGGGCCGCGGATGACGACGCGCATCGTCGGCTGCAAGCCCGAGCAGGTCTCGGTCGGCCTGCCCGTCGAGGTCCGTTTCGAAGACGTCGGCCGCGAGACCCTGATCCACTTCACGCCGCGACCTTCGCGCTGACCGCGCGCACCGCCCGCGCTGTACCCATCGCACGAATTGCACCGATCACACCGATCACACCCACCGCGCTGACGGCGCCGACCGCGCCCACCCGATCGCCGACCGGCGATCCCGAGAGGAAACAAGATGAAGTTCGTGATTTCGGGCGCGTTCCAGCCGCCGCAGCACCTGATTCCCCTGGCCAAGGCCGCCGAAGAGGCGGGCTATGAGGCGATCGCCTTCTCGGACCACGCCGTCTATCCCGAGACCCTCGACACGCCCTATCCGTATACCGAGGACGGCACCCGGCGCTACGACGAGAACACCGAGTTCCCCGACCCCTGGGTCGTGGCCGGCACGCTCTCGGCCGTGACGACGCGGCTGCGCTTCACGACGAACGCCTTCGTGCTGCCGATGCGCAATCCCTATCTCGCCGCCAAGCAGGTCGCGACCGCGGCGGCGATGACCAACAATCGAATCACGATGACGATCGGCGTCGGCTGGTCGAAGGTCGAGTTCGGCCTCGTCGGCCAGGAGTTCGAGCGCCGCGGCCGGCGCGCGGACGAGATGCTGGCGCTCATGCGCAAGCTCTGGAGCGGCGAGTTCTTCAGCTTCGAGGGCGAGTTCTACCGCTGCGAGCGGCTCAAGATGACGCCGCCGATCCCGACTGCGCCGATTCCGGTCTGGGTGGGCGGGATCTCGGACATGGCGCTGCGCCGCGCCGCGCGCAACGACGGCTGGCTCTCGGATCTGCAGACGAGCGCCGAGATCCTCGAGTCCATCCAGAAGATCCGCGGCTATCGCAAGGCGGCGGGCAAGTCGAGCGACGGATTCGACGTGCTGGCGAGCGCATCCGACGCCCACGGCGTCGACGCCTATCGAAAGCTGGGCGATGGTGGTGTCACCCACGTCTTGACGATGCCGTGGGCCTTCTATCATGGGATCACCGGCGAGCTCGACAAGAAGATCGACGGCATCAAGCGCTATGCCGACGACGTGATCGCGAAGATGCGCTGAAGTCGGCACGCCGGACGCAGCGCGGGCAGCGTGGGCGGAGCGGGCAGAGCGGGTAGAAAGGGATTCGACCGACTTGGACCTCGCATCCCTCCTCGATCTCGCCGGCGCGGTGCCCCCCTCGACCGCGGGCGGCCTCGCGATCGCCTTCGGGCTCGGCCTGCTGCATGCCGTCGACGCGGACCACGTCATGGCGCTCTCGGTCTTCGCGACCCGCGAGCACGGCGCCGTCGCGGGCGCGCGGGCGGGGCTGCGCTGGTCGCTGGGCCATGGCGCCGTCCTGCTCGTCGTGGGGCTCCTCTGTGTCGGTCTCGGTCGCGCGATGCCCGCGGCCTGGTCGGCGGTGGCGGAGCGCGCGGTCGGACTCGTGATGATCGGACTCGGCCTCACCGTCTGGCTCGAGCTCGCGCGGCGCCGCGCCCATCTTCATTTCCACGCCCACGACGGCCTCATGCCCCACGCGCATTGGCACGAGCACGCCCACGCCCATCCCGAGGCGCGCATGTCGCGCCATCAACACGAGCACGGCGCGCTCTTCGTGGGCGCCCTCCATGGCCTCGCCGGATCGGCGCCGCTGCTCGTCGTGCTCCCGATCGCCGCGAGCGCGCCGGTCGTGGCGACGGCCTATCTCGTGCTCTTCGGGCTCGGCGTCGCCGTCGCGATGATCGCCGTCAGCGGCCTGCTCGGTCATGTCGCGAGCCGCCTCTCGGCGAAGCGGGCGGAGCGCGGCCTCTCCTGGCTGCGCGGCCTCGGCGCCGGCGGCTCCGTCGCGATCGGCGCCTGGCTCGCGTTCGTCGGCTGACGGACTGCGTGTCCGGTCCAGCGACCTCCGTCGCCTAGCGCGCCAGCGCCTCGTCCGGAATGAAGCTCCCGTGGAAGCCCAGCGGCACGCGCTGAGGCAAGCACACCCGCGCGATCGGCCCCTTCTCGAGGCGGGTCGCGTCGAAGATCGCGAAATGGCTCGCGCCCCCGTCGCGGTCGTGCAGAAACGCGAGGAGCCACCCGTCGCCTTCGCCCGCGGCGTTCGATGTCGCGCGTCCGCCTGGCGCGCGGGTCGAAGCGCCGCTCGTCCCGGCCGGCACGAAGACCGCCTCCCCCGGCATCCACTTGCCTTCGCCGTCGAAGAGCGTCCGTGCGCCGGTCTCGAGGTCGTAGCGGACGAGGCCTGCGCCGACGACGATGCCGTCGTCGCGGGTGCGGGACGCATAGCCGAAGCGGGTCGGCAGTCCGACACGATCCTCGCGGACGCGCGGAAACTCGATGCCGAGGTCGTCGAGGGCTGTCTCGCGGACCGTGCCGCGGGCGAGGTCGACGTCGTAGCGGTGGAGGAAGGCCGATCCGAAGCGGCCGGAGCTCTCGCGCCAGAGGTCGGGATAGCGCGCGACGTCGATCCGGATCGTGTCGCCGGTGTTCCAGGCGTTGAGCGGATGGAAGAAGAAGCAGGGCTCGATCTCGAGCCAGCGGACGGGGGACTCGGGCGAATCGCGCCGCAGGATGCCGATCCGGGCTCCCGCCGACGCGTCGAAGGCGTAGGGCAGGCCGCCGCGGGCCGCGGCCTCGGGCGAGAAGACGAGGGGCAGGTCGAAGAAGAGGACGAAGTCCTGGGTGATCGCGAAGTCGTGCATCATGATCGGGCGCGGGATCTCGATCGGGCGCGAGACGACGAGCTCGCCTCTTGCGTCGAGGCGGTGGTAGACGACGAAGGGCGGGGCGAAGTGGTAGCCGAAGAAGTGGAGCTCGCCGGTCGTCGGGCAGAGCTTCGGGTGGGCCGTCATCGGCCCGCGCAGGCGCCCCGCGAAGTCGTGGTAGCCGATCGTGTCGAGATTGCGGTCGACGAGCCAGGGGTAGCCGTTCTCGGCGAGGGCGAGGATGCGGCCGGCGTGCGCGACGACGTGGGTATTGGCGGGGCTCGCCGTGAAGTCGACGCGGCCGTCGCGATCGACGTAGCGGGCGAGGTCGCGGAGCTTGCGGGTTCGCACGAAGCGGCTGCGGAACGAGCGCGCGCGGCCGCCGGAGAGCTCGACGGCGTGGAGCATGCCGTCGCCGAGGAACCAGTGGCCCGGATCGCGTCCGAGGGGGTTCGGTCCGTTGCGTACATAGAGGCCCGCGATCTCGGGGGGATCGCGCCTTCGACGGGGAGATCGAAGGCTTCGACCTCGCGATCGACGGGGGCGTGGAGCCCGCGCAGGTAGAAGGGGAGCTCGTCCGGGCTCGGGCTCGCAGCGATCGGATTGCCTGCCTCGTTCATCTCGCTCGACCTCGATTCGGCGCGCGCGCCCGCCGAGCATCGACCAATCGAGCGGCCTCGGCCACCCGCTTCCGCGGACCCCGAGTCCAGGCGGTGCCGGTTCCGAGCAGGCGGGCGCCCCGACTCCGACGCGCCGGCGAGGGCGATTCCGTTATGCTCGAACCATCCGGTCCGCTGCGTTCGATCTTCGCGCGGTCGGGAACGCGAATGAAGACTCGCCGTGCCGCAGGTCGGAAGGCTCGGCGCCACGGACGACACGGAGGCGTTTCGCATGGCACAGGCGATGAGCTGGGATCAGGCGATGGCCGCGTTGACGGGGCCGGGGGCGCCCTTCGAGATCGTCGAGCGCCTGGTCGAGGGCCAGCCGCTCCGGGTCTTCTCCGACCTCCCGAAGTCGCTGCGCGAGGCCTTCGCCCTGGCCCGCCTCCACGGCGACAAGCCCTTCGTCGTCTACGAGGACGAGACCTGGACCTTCGCCGCGATGATGGCCCGCGTCGACGAGATCGCCGACGCCCTGGTGCATCGATACGGCATCCGCCCGGGCGATCGCGTCGCGATCGCGATGCGCAACTACCCCGAATGGATCGCGACCTTCGCGGCGACGCTCTCGGTCGGCGGGATCGCCGTCTGCATGAACGCGTGGTGGAAGCAGGAGGAGATGGCCTACGGCCTCGAGGACAGCGGCGCGACGCTCCTCGTCGCCGACCACGAACGCTTCGAGACGGCGCGGGCGCGCTTCGACGCGGGCGGCCTTCGCGTCCTCGTCGTCCGCCATCCCGGGTCGCTCCCGACCGGCGTCGATCGGATGGAGGAGGTCCTGCGCGCGGGCGCCGCGATGCCGGATGTCGAGGTCCGCTCCCACGACGACGCGACGATCCTCTACACCTCGGGAACGACGGGCTTTCCGAAGGGCGCTGTCTCGACCCATCATGCGCTGCTCTCGGCCCTGCGCGCCTTCGCGTGTCGGGCGATCGTCGGGGCGATGACGCAGCCGCCGAAGGAGCCGAGCCCGTTCCCCGCCTGCTTCGTCCTGGTCGTCCCGCTCTTCCACGTGACGGGCCTCGTCCCGGTCATGCTCTCGTCGTTCCTCGCGGGCATCAAGCTCGTCATGCTCTACAAGTGGAATCCGGAGCGCGCCCTCGAGCTGATCGAGCGCGAGCGCGTGACCCAATTCGTCGGCGTCCCGACCATGGCCTTCGATCTGCTCGAGTCGAAGGACTTCCCGCTTCGGGACACCTCGAGCCTCGCCGGCGTCGGCGGCGGCGGCGCCCCTGCGCCGCCGGAGCTCGTCGCGCGCATCGACAAGAGCTTCGCTCGCGCGCGCCCGGGCATCGGCTACGGCATGACCGAGACCAACGCCTACGGCCCGCAGAACAGCGGTGACGACTATCTCCGCAAGCCGCGCAGCGCGGGGCGACCGGTCCCGATCCTCGAGGCGAAGGCCTTCGACGAGCAGATGCATCCGCTTCCGCCCGGCCAGGTCGGCGAGCTCTGCTTCCGCGGGCCGAACCTGATCCGCGGCTACTGGAACAAGCCCGAGGCGACCCGGGAGACCTTCGTCCACGGCTGGCTCAAGAGCGGCGATCTCGGCCGCGTCGACGAGGAAGGCTTCGTGTTCGTCGAGGATCGCGCGAAGGACATGGTGCTGCGCGCGGGGGAGAACGTGTACTGCGCCGAGGTCGAGGCCATCGTCTACGAATTCCCGGGCGTGCACGAGGCGGCGGTCTTCGGCGTGCCCCACGCGCGGCTCGGCGAGGAGGTCGCGTGCGTCGTGCTGCCGAAGCGGGGGAGCACGATCGATCCGGAGGCGTTGCGGGCGTTCGTGTCGGCGCGGATCGCGGTGTTCAAGGTGCCGACGCTCGTCGAGGTGGTCGGCGAGCCGCTGCCCCGGAATGCGGCGGGGAAGATCTTGAAGCGGGAGCTGCGGGATGGGGTGGTGAAGAGGCGGGGAGATCGATGATCGGATGGCCACACCGACCGCCGAGATCGACATCGACGAAGCCCTGATCGGGCGGCTCATCGCAGCGCAGGTTCCCGAGCTTACCGGCCAGTCGATCCGGATCGTGGCCCACGGCTGGGACAACGTCGTCGCACGCATCGGTGAGGTCTGGATGGCCCGGCTTCCCCGTCGTGCGCTCGCGGCGCCGCTCGTGCTCCATGAGCAGTGCTGGCTTCCCGTGTTGGCGCCGCGACTTCCGTTGCCGATTCCGGTGCCCGTTCATGCCGGAGCGCCGATGGAGGATTTTCCGTGGCCTTGGTCGGTGGGTCGCTGGTTGCCCGGTCGCTCCGCGGCCGAGGAGCGGCCCAGCGATCCGCGGCACGCGGCGCGTACTCTGGCTGGGTTCGTACGAGCGCTCCATCAGCCTGCGCCGGCCGATGCCCCCGCCAATCCGTTGCGGGGCGTAGCGCTCGAGCGGTGTGCCGAGGCCGTCGAGCGGCGTGTCGCAGAGCTCGGTGCAAGGGTCGACCCCGACCCGATCCTCGCCCTGTGGCGGGACGTTGCGGATTCGCCACCGTGGTCCGGCCTGCCGTGCTGGCTCCACGGCGATCTCCACCCCGCCAATCTTCTCACCCTCGACGGCCAGCTGTCCGCCGTCCTCGACTTCGGCGACCTCACTGCCGGCGATCCGGCCACCGACCTCGCGGTCGCATGGATGATGTTCGGTCCAGACGAGCGAAGTTCGTTTCGCGCGCAAGTCGGCGTCGATGGGCACACGTGGCGTCGCGCAGCGGGCTGGGCGCTCCACTTCTCGCTCGCCTATCTCACGAGCGATGAGACCACCGCGATGCCCGCCATCGGGCGCGTCGCGCTTTCCGAGCTACTCGACGAGATGCGAAAATGAGTCACTCCGTCCGGCTCGATCCGTTCGGGAAGACTTCCGACGCGAGCTCGTCGGGGAGCGCCACCCCATCCTCCAGCTCGAGCCCGTGCATGACCGACCACCCGCTCGTCTCGATTCGCCTCGCAGAGTCTCGCGACGAGGGCGCCCTCTGGCTGATGCTGACCTTCGCGGCCTCGATGGGCGAGGGCGGAGCCTCGCGCGTCGAAGAGGCTCGAGCCGATCCATATCTGCGAAGTTATGTGGAGGGCTACGGTCGGAGCGAGGACGATCTCGGCGTAGTGGCCGTCGATCCGACGGGCGAGGTGATCGGAGCCGCCTGGATTCGCTGCTTCGAAGGGTCGACACTGCACGTCGGTGGCGCCGTCGAGCCTGAGCTCTCCATCGGTGTCCTTCCCGGGCATCGAGGCAAGGGGGTCGGAGGGCGGCTTCTCGACGCTCTACTGGGGGCTTGCCGGAACCGATTTCGCGCGATCGTGCTCTCTGTCCGAGCGGACAACCCTGCCGCTCGGCTGTATCGAAGGATCGGATTCGAAGAGGTCGCTCGAATCGAGAACCGCGTCGGCGGTCTCTCACTCGTCATGCGCTGCGAAATCGGATGAGGGGGATCGGGCCAATCTCGGGATCGGGCTCGCGGCCAGGCCATCCTGATCATTGCGAGATGTTCGATCGTGCCTCGATCGGGACGAAATTCCGCTTCGGCGCCTCAATTCCCTTCCCGAATCGACTCCTCCGCGAATCGACCAATGTCCCCGAGATGCCGGTCGAGAATCGCGCGCACGATCTCGAGATCGAGGCGCGCGTAGTCGTGGACCGCGATGTTGCGAAAACCGACCATCCGCTTGAGGCCGTCTGCGAGCTCGGGACCCCCACCCCCCCCCCCCCCCCCCCCCCCCCCCCCCCCCCTGAGGTGGCGGGTCGACTCTGGGGTCAGTCGTCAGTCAGGTGGGTCGGCTGTCCGGCGTAGACCGCTCGGATGCGCGCCAGACAACGCTCGATCGTCGCGGCCTTGTTGAGCGAAACGTCATCCGTGGACACGGCCGCTCCTGCGCACGTCTTCGAGGATGCCCGCCCGTTCCTCGTTGAGGCGAGCGTAGTCCGAGAGAGCGAAGCACTCGAACTCCGCGCGGCGACCGGGATCTTCGTCCACGAGCAGCGTCGCGTCCTTCAAGATCTGGACGCGAAAGACCGCCGAGGCCCTGCGGAGGTCGATCAGATCGACGGACTGCCGAAGCTTCTCCTCGAGTCGCCCCTCGAGGTCGAAGCGAAGGGAAGCATCGATCGGCCTCGCGGCCAGGACGGCGAGATCGACGTCGCTCTCGCGATTCGAGTCGCCCCGCGCGAAAGACCCGAAGAGATAAATGGCGATCACATCCGGAACCGATGTGCGGAGCTCGGAGGTCGCGGCGGAAAGATCCATTCGAGCAGGCTACTTCGGGGGCCGCAGGGCAGCAAATTCGCCGGCTCCGGACTGCCGCCCCTCACTCCCCCTGCGCCACCGCCATCACCGGTCCCCGATCCGGCGGCTCGTATCGCCGTGGATCGGGATTCCTCGACTGCGGGAAGTGCTTGCGCCAGAGCTCGGCTGCCCGATCGATCGTCGGCTTCGGCTCGCGCAGATGGATCAGGAGCAGCGCGTAGTTGTGCAGCAGGCTCTCGTCCGTGTAGTAGCGGGCGCCGAGGGCCGTCTCGAAGGACTGCCGGGCCCCGAGATAGTCCCGGGCCTGCAAGGCGCGCAGTCCACGGTGGTAGGTCGATCGCGGCAGGTCCGGATAGCGCGCCTCGATGGCGTGATCGGCCGCGCGGTCGGCGCGCGCCACGGCTTCGGGGGGCGAGAGCTGGGCGCGGGCCAGCTCGAGCGCGGCGACCGCACAGAAGAAGCTCGGAAGTCGGTAGACCTGCCAACGATTCATCGACTAGAGCGCCTCCCGAATCCGGTCGTCCCGCATCTTCCAGATGAACGAATCGAGGAAGTAGTGCACGAGCGGCGCGCCCTGGATCACGAGCGCCGCGAGCAGCTCGCGCGCGCGCTCCGGCGTGTAGCCGGGCTTCCCGAGCTCGGGGATCGATGGATAGAGCCCCGTCGCGAAGCCGATCGCTCCGAACGCGAAGGTCTCGAGCGGCTGTGCGGCCAGCCATTGGACGAAGATCGAATAGACGAGGCAGGCGCCGAGGAACGCGATCACGTGTCGAGGGGCGACCAGCCAGGCCGCGAAGGCCCCCGATGCCGATCCCTTTCGCCGTAGATGGGTATGCGTCAACACGAGGTACTGCACGCCGTGCATGATCGCGTGGGCGATCGTCGCCACGAGCACCGACTGCGACCACCAGGCCGTGCAGTACCAGAGGAAGTAGCTCGAGCCGATGAAGAGATACTTGATCGGATTCGCCGCCTGGCCCTGGCGCATCGAGCGGGCGAGCTGGCCGAGATACGCGAGCAGGAACAGGGCGGTCAGCCCGGCGCTGGTCGTCTGGAGCGTCTGGATGGCGGCCGCTCCGATCGGCAGGCCGAAGCGGTAGAGCTCTCGAATCCAGAAATCCGAGTAGAGGGGGGAGACGACGAGCAGATTGACGTACAGGACCCAACCGAGGGCGAGATCGGCGCGGGCCGTCCCCGGTCCGCCGGTCCGCGCTTTGACGTCGTAGATCCGCGCGAAGCCGTACTGCTGCATGATGCTGTGTTGATGGTCCCAGAGCCACGCGACCAACAGCAGGCTCATCGGAGCCCAGAGGATCCCGGCGCCCGTGAGCAGTCCGATCACGAGCGGACCGACCACCAGCGGCTCCGACCAGCGCGAGCGGTCCTCGCGGTTGCCGTAGGCGCGCAGCCAGGTCGCGAAGTGGTGCGGCGTCGTCACCCAGAGACTGAAGGCCACGACGGCGATCGAGGAGAGCCAGCGCTGGCTCGCCAGGGCGATCGCGGTCGCCAGGAAGGGCAAGGCGAGAAACCAGACGGCGTCACCGCGGGGACTCACGATGTATCCGGTACGCAGGGCGATCAAAGTCCGTTCTCCGAGCGTGGATCCAGCTTAGGCGACGCCTCCTGAGGCCGCCGCTGGACGCGGGGAGGCCTATCGAACGACGTTCGCGGTCCCCGTCGGGGTCGGCTCGGGCCCGGGTCTGCCGCGGATCAAGCCTGCACGACGTAGAACGCATTCACCGCATGCCCGAGATCGATCGGCGAGAAGCGCGTGAAGCCGGCCCCGCGAGCCCAGCGCTCGAGCCGCTCGGCGGTCAATCCGAGGGTGCCGAGACCGGCGCCGCCCTTCGTCGACAGCGACGACGACATGCAGACCATCACCGACACGCCGTACATCATCCCCGCCATCGGGTTCTTCTCGACGTTCTCCGCATAGGTCGGCCGCGCCTTGATGTCCGCGACGAGCCAGGTCCCGCTCTCGGCGAGTGCCGCGCGGATCTGCCGGATCATGCCTTCGGGATCCGTCATGTCGTGGAGGCAGTCGAAGGTCGTGATGAAGTCGAAGCGGTGGTCGCCGGGGAGCGGCTCGACGCGCGCGTCGTGGAACGTGACGTTCGAGACTCCCGCGGCCGAACGATTCGCCTCGGCCCTCGCGAGCGCGTGGAGCGAGATGTCGTAGCCGTGGAAGTGCGAGGCCGGGAACGCCTTCGCCATCTCGAGGAGCGCGACGCCGGCGCCGCACCCGACGTCGGCGACCTGCGCGCCGGCGCGCAGCGCATCGCAGACGCCCTCGAGCTTCGGCAGCGCGAAGGGGACGAAGATGCTGCGGAACCAGGGTGCGAGGCCGCGCTCGATGCCGCGTGCGCAGTCCGCTCCGTGTTCGTCGTAGGCGAGGCCGAGGCCGGTGCGGAACGCGTCGGGGAGCCGATCGAGCGCGCGGGCGAGGTCCGGGATCTGCGAGAACATCCCGATGCCGTTCGCGGGATGATTCTCGTCGACGAGCACCGCCTGGCCTTCGGGCGAGAGCGCGAACCGCTCGCCGTCGCGGGTCTCGAGCAGGCCGCTCGCGCCCTGGCTGTAGAGCCACTCGCGCACCCACCGCTCGTCGAGTCCCGTCGCACGGGCGAGCTCCTGCGACGAGAGCGCCCCCGCGCCGGCGAGCGCCGCGTACAGGCCGAGGCGATCGCCGAGGCAGACCATCATCGAGATGGTGGCACCGTTCATGTAGCCGAAGAGCCGGAGGCTGTAGGTCTTGAGGCGATCGGGATCGAGATCGGACGGAGAGGGCTGCGTCGACATGCGGTCTCCTGGCGCGGGCTGCGACGGATCGGGGGGGGCCGGAAAACCGACTCCGAACCGCCCCGACGCGCTTCGCTCCATCTATAACATGCCGGTGGAGGAACGCGCGGCCCATCCTGGCTCGGCCGGCAGTCAGGCGCGCGACGGGGGGTGTGTTAAGCTGCCGCGATCGCAGAAGGAGACCGCATGCCCTGGTGGGGATGGATCACGGTGGGCGCGCTTCTCCTCGTCGCCGAGATCACGATCGTCGATCTCGAGTTCTACCTGGTCTTCCTCGGCATATCCGCGCTCGCGGTCGGGATGTCCCTCGCCGCCGGCATCGGGATGCCGTACTGGCTCCAGTGGCTCGTCTTCGCGGGTCTCGCGATCGTCTCGCTGGTCGTCTTCCGGCAACGCGTCTACTCGAAGCTTCGGCCGGCGGCGGAGGGTCTGATCGGCGAAGGCATCGAGGGCGAGCTCGCGACTGCGATCGATGCGATCCCGCCAGGCGCCTCCGGCGGCGTGATGCTGCGCGGATCGCGCTGGACCGGGCGGAATCAGGGGCCGACCATGATTCAGGCCGGCGCGTCCTGTCGGGTCGAGCGCCGACAGGGGCTCGTCCTCGACGTCCGCGTCGCGCCGTCGCCTTCGATGTCGACCTCGACCGGAGACTGAGGCGTCGCGTTCGTCGCCGACGCTCCGCTCGCGCCCGATTTTCGTTCCATCCAGGGAGGCAACCGTGGGAATCTTCACCTTTGCGATCATCGCCCTCGTCGTCCTCGCGATCGTGACCCTCGCCAAGACGGCGACGATCGTGCCCCAGCAACAGGCCTACGTGATCGAGAATCTCGGGAAGTACAGTCGGACGCTGCGCGCCGGCTTCCACGTCCTCGTCCCCTTCGTCGAGCGGATCGCCTATCGCCATAGCCTGAAGGAGATGGCGATCGACATTCCCGAGCAGGTCTGCATCACGAAGGACAACGTCCAGGTCGGGGTCGACGGCGTTCTCTACATGCAGATTCTCGACCCCGAGCGTGCCTCCTACGGCATCCAGGACTACGTCTTCGCGATCACGCAGCTGGCCCAGACGACGCTCCGCAGCGAGATCGGCAAGATCGACCTCGACCGGACCTTCGAGGAGCGGGCGCTGATCAACGGCAACGTCGTGCGCGAGGTCGACCTCGCGAGCGAGGCCTGGGGCGTGAAGATCCTCCGCTACGAGATCCGCAACATCAATCCGCCGCCGGACGTCATCGAGGCGATGGAGAAGCAGATGCGTGCGGAGCGGGAGAAGCGCGCGGTCATCCTCGAGTCCGAGGGTGTCCGGGACGCGAACATCAACCGCGCGGAAGGCGAGAAGCAGAAGGTCATCAAGGAGTCGGAGGCGAAGCGCCAGCAGCAGATCAACGAGGCCGAGGGCGAGGCAGCGGCGATCGAGGCCGTCGCGACGGCGACCGCCGAAGGGCTCCGACGGGTCGCGATCGCGGTCTCCGGGGCCGGCGGGCCGGAGGCGATGCGGCTGCGCATCGCCGAGCAGTACGTCGCGCAGTTCGGCCAGCTCGCGAAGCAGGCGAATACGCTCGTCGTGCCGGCGAATCTCTCCGACGTCGCGTCGATGATCGCGATGGCGACGCGGATCGTCCGGGACGGCGGTGAGGGGAGCGGTGACGCGGGTCCGCGATCGTGAGGCGAACGCGGACCGGGCTCACTCCGCGTCGAGGACCGCCACGACCGGCGCATGATCCGAGGGGGTGAGCTCCCCCTTCTTCTTCCGGTACTCCCGATCGATCTCGACCGATCGGAGCCGGGCGACGACCGCCGGTGTCCCGAGCAGCATGTCGATGCGCAGCCCCTGGCGCCGGTGGAACGCGCCGCCGCGGTAGTCCCACCAGCTGAAGGCCTTCGTCGCGGGCTCGCGCTCGCGGTAGAGATCGCGCAGGCCGACGGCGAGGAGTGCCGCATAGCGTTCGCGCTCGGCGTCGGTATGGAAGATCGAGCCGGCGAGCTCCTCCTCCGACCAGGAGTCGAGGGGCGTCGGGACGATGTTGAAGTCGCCGCAGAGGACGGCGCTTTCGTCGGCCCGGACGAAGCCTTCGGCCCAGCCGCGCAGCGCCTCGAACCACGCGAGCTTCCGGGGATAATCCTCGTGGTCGAGATCCTTGCCGTTCGGGCAGTAAAGGGTCGTGAAGTCGAGGGCGCGCGGACCTTCGCCCACCCGGGCCCGGATCAGGCGGGCCCCGAATTCGGCCTGGCCCGGGAGGCCGGCCTCGATCGGCTCGAGGGGGAGCTTCGAGAGGATCGCGACGCCGTTCCAGCTCTTCTGGCCGTGGGTGAGGCAGCGGTAGCCCAGGGCCTCGAAGTCGGCGTGGGGGAACTGGTCGTCGGTCAGCTTCAGCTCCTGGAACCCGACGACGTCCGGGGCACGCTCGGCGAGCCAGTGCTTCACGAAGTCGAGGCGGGCCCGCAGGCCGTTGACGTTCCAGGTGGCGATGCGCACGGCGGGGAGGTCTCCTCGAGGCGGAGCGTATCACCCCGCGGCGTTCGCAGGACCGTCGCTCGCGGCTATCCTGCGGCTCGCCGGCGCCGGGCGTTCGCCCGCGCGCAGGATCCGACGCTCGAGACGCGAGAGACACGAGGAGAGAGCCATGGGACTCTTCGGAAAGCCGATGGAGATTCCGCGCAAGGAAGACGCGCTGCCCGGCCGCAGCCAGCGGATGAAGGTCGCGGCGGCCCATTTCGTGACCCGCGAGCCCCTCGATGCGCCCTTCGAGGGCCATGGCCGCATCCTCGTCGCGATGGGCTGCTTCTGGGGCGCCGAGCGGAAGTTCTGGCAGGCCCCGGGCGTCGTCAGCACGTCGGTCGGCTACGTCGCGGGTCATACGCCGAACCCGACCTACGAAGAGGTCTGTTCCGGCCGGACCGGCCATACCGAGGCCGTCCGCGCGATCTTCGATCCGGCGAAGACGAGCTATGCGGCGCTCCTGCGCGTGTTCTGGGAGAGCCACGACCCGACCCAGGGCATGCGCCAGGGCAACGACGCCGGGACCCAGTACCGCTCCGGTCTCTACTACTACGACGACGAGCAGAAGCGGCTCGCCCTCGCGTCCCGCGACGCCTTCCAGAAGGAGCTCGAGGCCGCGGGCTACGGCCGGATCACGACCGAGATCGGGCCCGCCCCCGAATACTATTTCGCCGAGGACTACCATCAGCAGTACCTCGCGAAGAATCCCAACGGCTACTGCGGTCTCGGGGGCACCGGCGTCTCCTGCCCCATCGGCGTTCTGAACGGCTGAAGCGACCGGAGCGGGCGACGCGACGGATCCGCCCGAAGCGACCGAATCGAAAGGTGGAATGAATGGATCTCGTGCTGCGCGAGGGCGCATTTCTCGGCGAAACCCACATCGTGACCGGGGCGGCCCAGGGCATCGGCTTCGCGATCGCCCAGGCGCTCGCGCTCCATGGGGCCCAGGTCGCGATGGTCGACCTCGACCGCGGGCGCCTCGACGAGGCGAAGGCGCGTCTCCAGCAATCCGTTCCGAAGGCCGCCGTCGCGCCGCTCGTCGTCGCAGCCAACGTCGCGTCGGAGCAGGACGTGCCCCGGGCCGTCTCCGAGATCCTCGAGGCGACGGGCTGCATCAACGGCCTCGTCAACGTCGCCGGCATCACGCGCGACGCGCGCATCACGAAGAAGACACTCGCCGACTTCAATCTCGTCCTCTCGGTCCATCTCGGCGGGACCTTCCTCTTCACCCGCGAGGTCGCGGTGCAACACTGGCATCCGCTCTTCAAGGCGAAGGGCGATCAGCCCCTCGACGACGGCGTCAACCGCTTCATCGTGAACTTCTCCTCCGTCTCTGCGCGCAACGGCAACATCGGCCAGGTCGACTACACCGCGGCGAAGGGCGCGATCGAGGCCGTGACCCGCACGACCGCGCGGGAGTTCTCGAACTATCGCGTGCGCGTGAACGCGATCGCGCCGGGCCCCGTCAACACGCCGATGCTGGCTGCCGCCGGTGAGCAGGCGGTCCAGGCCTTCAAGCGCGCGACGCTGCTCGGCAAGGTGGCAGAGCCGGAGGACATCGCGGCGACGGTGCTCGGCATGGCCTGCCCGAAGATCTCCGGGTACACGACGGGCCAGATCTTCGCCGCGAACGGCGGGCTCTACCTGGCCTGATTCGGGGCGGGCTCGAAGAGCACGAGCACCTGACTGCCACAGCCCGGGGTGCCGTCGAGGTGGATCCGGGCGCCGAGGCCGAGCGCGCACGCACAGGCCTCGGCGAGCGCGCCGACCCGCGCGCTCGGGTCGAGCGCGCGCGCCGCAGCGGAGTCCCCTCGAGCGAGAGCCGCGAGAACCGATGGCGGGAGCGCGCGCCCCGTGTCGTGGACCTCGAGCACGACGTCGCCCGACGCGCTCCGCTCGGCCGGGCAGGCGGGGATCGCGTGGACCTTCGAGACGAAGCGGCGATGCACGTCGAGTCGTGCCGTCGAGAGGGTGATCACGCCGCCGGCGTTGCCGGCCTCCGCGACGCCGAGGCGCGCGGCTTCGAAGAGCGCCGTCGCGAGGGATTCGATCGCCTGGCCCGCCGGCGGCTCGACGGTCGCAGGGCATGCCGCGCGCAGGTCGCCGGCGTCGCCGCCGAGGCCTTCGCCGCCGAGGCCGGCGACGGCGATGCGCTCGAGCCCGCCCGCGAGATCGAGCTCGACGGTGAGCCCGAGCTCGTCGCCGGAGGCATTCGGCTCGCGCCTCCCGCCGGCGAGAGCGGCTTCGACAGCCCGGCGGATTGCCGCATCCAGATCGACCGCGTATCCGGGAGCGGGCGGGGGCTCCGCTCGCGAGGGGCTCCGATTCGGGGAGGCCGTCTCCGAAGCACATGGCGCGGCGGATTCTTCGCGGGCGATCGCGCTGAACCGGTCGACCTCGCCCAGCGCGTCGCGCAGGGCCTCGACCTCGAGCAGGACGTCGATCCGCCGTCCATCGGGCCGCTCGAAGGGAAAGGCGACGCGGCAGACGCGGCCTTCGAAGAAATGCTGGGCGACGAATTCGACGATCTCGAGGTCGATCCCGGCCCGTTCGAGCAGTCGACTGACCGGCTTGTCCACCGTCTCGTCGAGCCCGATCCCGGAGAGCTGCGCGAACGCGTCGTTCGCCCACTCGACGACTCCGGCCAGGTTCCCGACGATGCGGGCCGGGGCGGCGCCGGCTGCTTTCGTGCCGAGATCACGCATGCGTGTCCCCCCGAATCGAGGGACCCTAGCAGCGGCGCGCGTGTTCCCGCGCGAACGAACGATCGTTCGCGCTCGATGGGGAGCGCGTGGCCGGCCGAGGCACGAGACGAGTCGGATCGCGCCGATGATCGCCTCCGATCGCCTCCGATCGCTCTCGAGGGCCGCCCCGCTCGGCCTCCGCCCGAATCGACGACTCCGTGTCGGACCACACCGGGAATTTCCCGGAACGGCGTTAGACTCCGACGCGTCCGCTGTCCGCTGCGCGAGTCCGTCCGATCGCCGATTCGCAAGCCTTTTGAACGCCCATCCGTCAGCCATTCCGTAAGCCATTCCGTAAGCAAGGAGTCGGGTCATGAGCCGGGACGAACTCGAGATCGACCACGAGACGCTGCGCGCGATCTCCGCGTCCCCGGACGAGCCCCTGACCGGCAAGGCCGCGACCCAGGAGCGGATCCTCGCTGCGGCGACCGAGCTCTTCCTGACCCGCGGCTACGAGAACACGACGATCGCCCACGTCGCCGAGCACGCGGAGGTCTCCCGAGCGACGGTGTTCTGGCATTTCAGCGACAAGGAGTCGCTCTTTCGCGAGTGCTTCAATCGACTCTGCGAGCCCTTCCGCCAGTCGCTCTCCCGGGACATGTCGTCGCTCCCGCCGGAGAAGCGCCTGCGCGAGCAGGTCGAGCTCTATCAGTCCTTCATCGCGCGCCACCGCGCCGACGTCGACGGCTTCCTGCGCTGGGCGACCGAGCACACGAGCTTCCGCGACTGGCTCGTCCGCACGCTCTACGACCTGCATCATCGCTTCGGCGGCGCGCTGACCGAGACGCTCGCGGAGATCGTGCCGCGGGAGATCGATCCGCATGCGGTGGCGATGGGCGTGCTCATGATGCTCGACGGCAACCTGCTGCTCTCGTATTTCGACGGCGCACCGCGGGTCGCCGAGCAGCGGCAGGCCTCGATCCAGGCGGTGCTCGACATGATTCCGCGCCGCGTGCCCGGCCGACACTGATCGAGGCCCGATCCACGGACCCGATGCGCGATCCCCTGAAAGCCACGACGGCGAGCCCGGCCGGGAGCTCGGGCCGAGCGTCGTCTGCGCGTCGACGCCTCGTCGGCGCGGCGGAGATCGGCGCGGCCCTCGAGCGGGGGGCGGAGATCCAGCTCGTGCTGTGTGGCCGCGGCGTGCTCGAGCCCGGGGACGAAGCGATCGTCGAGCGGGCGCGGGCGCAGGGGATCGTGGTGCGCGCGGCGGCGGATCGCGAGCGGCTGCGGCTCTCGGAGGGGACGACGCCGGCCTCGCTGCTCGCCCTCGAAGGCCCCTCCGCTCGGCCGGGCCTCGACGCGCTGATGGCGCGGGGCGGGCTCGTCGTCGTGCTCGTCGGGCTCCGTTATCCGGGCAACGTCGGCTTCATCGTGCGGGCGGCGGAGGTCGCCGGAGCGGCCGGCGTCGTGCTCGCCGAGTCGTGGACGCGGGCCGAGCGGGCGAGTGCCATGCGTTTCGCGATGCAGGCGGATCGTTATTTCCCGGTCGTCGATGCCGACGCCGAGGAGGCCGTCTCCGCCGCGCGGCGGGCCGGGCGACGGCTCTTCGCCCTCGAGACCGGGGGCGCGCGCACGCCCTGGGAGGCGCCCCTCGACGATCCCCTCGCGATCTTTCTCGGCGGCGAGGCCGAGGGCATCCCTGCGGCGATCCTCGAGCGGATGGACGAGGTCCTGCGCATTCCGATGCGCGGCTTCATCCCCTCCTACAACGTGCAGGCGGCCGCCGGGATCGTGCTCGGCGAATGGCTCCGCCGAGCACCGCACCCGGGCGCCTAGCGAGCTCCGACCTCGCTCGGGGCGTTCGGCGCGGCGGCGACGATCGGGTCACCGCCGCGCTCGCACGGGACTTGCTATTCCGCCAGGGCGATGATGCTCGCGCAGCGGTCGAGGCGGGCGACGGAGCCCGTCTTGATCCGCTTGCAGCGCGCCTCGAGGTCGACCATGCGCCGATCGATCCACGAGGCCGCCAGATCGAAGCGCCGCGGGTCGGCCTTCGCCTGCTTCAGCAGCTCGCCGGCGGCGAGCACGCTCGCGACGACGTCCGCCAGCGCCTGGGCCGACATCATCGCGTACTTGAAGTCGGTGAGCAGGGCGCCGGCCGCGCCCAGGATCTCCTGCATGCCGGCCAGCACCTTGTCGGCGAGGTCCTTCATGCGCGGCTCCTCGAAGGCCTTCAGCTCCTCCTCGAGGACCTCGAAGACGACGCCGAGGGCGCCCTTGCCGATCTCCTTCAGGGCGAAGGAGACCTGGATCTCCGACGTGCCCTCGTAGATCGTCGTGATGATGGCGTCGTGGTGGAGCTTGCCGACCTCCGACTCGGCCATGAAGCCGACGCCGCCGTGGATCTGGATCGCGTCGCGGCTGATCGAGTCGGCGGCCTCGGTGCCCATGTACTTGGCGAGGGGCGTAAGCAGGCGGATGCGCGTGTCGTTGCGCTCGTGAAGGGCCTGGAGCTCCGCCTTGTGGGCCTCCGAGATCTCCTTCGAGCCGGCCTCGACCCGGGCCATCAGGGTCTCGATCGCGCGGTTCTGGTCGGCGAGCGCGCAGGCGCGGTAGAGCAGGGCGCGGCTGCCTTCGAGCTCGAGCGTCATGCGCGCGAGCCGATCCTGCATCAGCGGCTGGTCCGCGATCGGGACGCCGAACTGAACGCGCGTCCGCGCATAACGGATCGCCGTGTCGAGGGCCGCCTCGCCGATGCCGATGCCCTGGGCGGCGACGCCGAGCCGGGCGTTGTTCATCAGCGAGAGCATGGCGTTGAAGCCCTGGCCACGTTGGCCTACGAGCCAGCCCTCGGCGTGCTCGAAGCGGACGGCGGCGGTCGGTGAGCCGTGGATGCCGAGCTTCTCCTCGAGGCGGGTGACGCTGACACCGTTCGGTTTTCCGTCGGCGCCGGTGCGCGGGACGAGGTAGAGCGAGAGGCCCTTCGTCGTGCCCTTGGACTGGTCGAAGGTCTCGGCGTCGCGGGCGAGCACGAGGTGGATCTCGCATCCGCCGTTGGTGATGAAGATCTTGTCGCCGTCGACGAAGGTCCGGCCGTTCGTCGTGGTCGCGCGGGTCTGGATGGCGCCGAGATCCGAGCCGGCCTGGGGCTCGGTCAGGTCCATCGCGCCCATCACCTCGCCCGACGCGAAGCGCGGCAGATACTGCTGCTTGAGCTCTTCCGAGCCGTAGCGCTGGATGTCCTCGGCGACGCCGGCCTGCAGGCCGAGGATCGTCATCAGGCCCGCGTCGGCGCGGGAGACCATCTGCAGGATCACGTTCGCGACGAAGGCCGGCAGGCCGAAGCCGCCGTACTGCTCGTCGACGCCGAAGCTGACGAGGCCCGCCGCGCGCAGCTTCTCGAGGGTCTCGGCGATATGGGGCGGGTAGACGACCTGGCCCTGCTCGAGGCGCGCCGACTGGGCCCAGCCCGCCCGGAGCTTCGGCTCCTGCTCCGCGCAGATCTGCGCCGCCGTCTCGAGCACCTCGCGCAATGCCGCCCGCTCGACCGGGGCGTCCGACGCCTCGCCGCGGCGCCAGTTGAGGTAGCTGTCCCAGTCGATCAGCTCGTCGAGATAGAGAAGGACGACGTCGGAGAGATAGGCACGCATTCGATGCTCCCACGCGTTGGCGCGGTCGCCCGGATTCGCCGCGGCCACCCCGGGAGAGGGGGCCGCGGGGATCCGGGGCAGGGGTTCGGTCGGAGGCCCGATCGGATCGGGTCCTCGTTTGCCGCCCTGGATCGACCGGCCTCGACCTTGGATGTAGAAAAAACACTACAAGTCGGAATCGTCGATCCGAGCCGGCGCCACGAGGTCCGGCGGTCGGAAGTCCCGCTCGTCGGACACCGTCCCGTCGTCCTCGGTCACGGTCTGCGCCGGCGACGGCGCAAGCTCGCGATCGAGCTCTCCGGCCGGGACCAGCGTCCCGCCGCCCCCGGCCATCGCCTCGCCCGCCCGGTTCGGCGCGGGCGTCGGGGTTGCGCGGGGAATGCGGCTCGGCGTCGGGGACTTGCTCGGCACACCGGCCGGAGCCGCGGCCGGAGCCGAAGGGGGCGCCGGCCCGCGGATGCGCCCGAGGATGGGCGGCGCACCGCTGCCATCCGACGCGCCCGGATCATCGATCGGCGACCCCAGCCGCGGATCGAGCCGCGGATCGGGTCGGGCCTCGGGTCGCAGGGCCCGGGCGACGGCCGGATCCATGTCGGGGCTCGGCCCTTCATCCGTCGGCGCCTTCGCTCCGCCGCCGAGCAGGAGCGCGAGCAACAGGCCCCCGAGCACGACCGCCCCGGAAGCCAACGCGAAAGGCCAGAGCGAGCGCCGGACGAAGCCCCCCCGGATCGCGCGCAGCTCCGCCTCGGTCGGCGGCGCCGAGAGGTAGGCCTCGAGCTCCGGATCGGTTGCGACCGCTTCGCCGGGGCCGGCCGAAGGGACCGCCGCCAGCGTCGGGCGCGGCACCGGGGCGCCGATCGCCTGCTCGAGCAGGAGCTCGGTCGCCACCGTCTCCCGCGGATGGTGATCCGCGTCGTCCCAGGCGTGATCGACGTCGTCGGCGACGAGGGCCGCCAGCGCGCGCGGCGTCTGTTGGCGTGAACGGACGAAGGGCTCGTCGATCGAGCGCAGTCGCCGGGCGGCCGCATCCACGAGGAGCTGCTCGCAGAGACGCGAGACGGCGCCGGGAACGCCGGCCGTCTCGGCATGGATCGCCAGCGCGGCGCGCGGGGTGAAGAGCGGCGCGCCGCGATAGCCCGAACGCCGGAGACGCCGCTCGATGTAGTCGACGACCGAGTCCGGAGCGAGGGGCTCGAATCGCAGCAGTGCGGCCTCGCTGCGTTCGAGCCAGCGGAGGGCGGGGGGCCGGGTCCGGGGCTCTTCGTCGCTCGTCTGCACGAAGAGGATCACGGTCACGACCGCGGCGCCGTTCTCGTCCCGGATGTCCTGCAGGACGTCGAGATGGCCGAGCAGCGCCTCGGGCACCTCCTCCGCGCGGTCGATCACGAGCACCAGCCGATGGCCACGCGACGCCTCGATCAGGCTCGCGCGGGAGAGCCGCTCCCCCGCGAGCTGCCAATCGCGGGCCAGGCCGACCCGGACGTCGGGCCAGGTCTGGTCGGCGGGATCGAGCAGCGTCGCGACCCGGGTATTGCCGGCGAAGAGCTTCGGCAGCGCCGCCGCGAGGCTCGACTTTCCGATCCCGGCGACCCCGCAGACCCCGATCCGCGCCCCCCCGTCGCGCAGCGCCGCCTGGATGCGCGCCACGAGCTTGCGCAACGCACGTGTGCCGATCACGCCGGCGGCATGCGGCTCGTCCGCAAAGGGCGAGCGTTCGAGGCCGAAATGTTCGAGGGGGTCGGTCATTCGGGATGGCAACCGGCTTTGGATCGATCGACGGAGACGGGAAAGGCGCGTCGCAAGGGATTCCGTAGGGAAATCGGTCGCATCGACGAGCGCCTTGAGGACTGCGCGCGCATTCGTCGCGACCGGGGCGCGCGCCGCGATCCGGCGGGCGATCCCGCTCGCGTCCGCATACGCCGCTTTGCCTGGGCCGCGCGGGGTCGCTTAGTATTGGCGGGCCGCGAACCGCCGTGCACCCCGCCCGGCTTGCGCGCGGATCGGGATCCGGGGCAGCACGCGAACGCGGGGCTGCGCCCGAAGAGGGGCCAGCGCGGTGTCGATCGAAGCCAGATTGACCGTCGTCGGCGGTCTGCCCGGTCAGGAAGGCGAGGTCTTCGAGCTCGCGATCGGCACGACCCGCCTGGGTCGCGGGGCGGATTGCCAGGTCCGGCTGCTCGACGAGAGCGTCTCGCGGCTCCATGCGGAGATCGTCTTCGACGGCGAGAGCCTGACCCTCTTCCACAAGAGCCAGGTCAATCCGACGCGGGTCGACGGCGTCGAGGTCGCGGCGCCGGTGGTGCTCGCGGGCGGCGAGGAGCTCGGGCTCGCCGGGCGCGTCGTGTTGCGGCTCGAGGTCGTGCGGGCCGAGCGCGCCGAGGTCACGAGGCCCTTCGACGTCGAGACCTCCCACGCGATCACGACGCCCCACCACCCGCGGCCGACCTCGATCCCCGAGGTTCGAAAGCCCGCGGAGATCCGACTCGCGATCATCGGGGCCGGGCCCGCCGGCATCGCCGCCGGAGTACGCGCCGCGCGCCGGGGCATCGAGCACAAGCTCTTCGAGCGTGCGCGCCTCGCGGACACGATCGTGAAGTACCAGAAGGGCAAGCTCGTGATGGCCGAGCCGCCCCAGCTCCCGCTCCAGGGGGAGCTCGGCTTCACGTTCAAGGAGGGCAAGCGCGAGGAGGTCCTCGATTGGTGGGAGTCGGCGGTGCGCGAGGCCGGCGTAAAGCTCGCCCTCGGCTGCAACGTCGTCGGGATCAACGGGAAGAAGGGCGCCTTCCAGGTCCATACCCGCGACGCGAAGGGCGCGGCGGTCTTCGACGCGACCCACGTCGTGCTCGCGATCGGCGAGCAGGGCGATCTGAAGAAGTTCGAGAAGAGCGGCGACGACCAGCCCTGGGTCCTCTACCAGCTCGACGATCCCGGGGCCTACGAGGACAAGCGCGTCGTGGTCGTCGGCGTCGGCGACGCCGGCATCGAGAACGCGATCGCGCTGGCGGAGAACGGCAACGAAGTCACCGTCGTCAACCGCCGCGAAGAGATCGACCGCGCCAAGCCGAAGAACAAGTCGGGCCTCGAGGCGAAGATCAAGTCGGGCGAGATCCAGTACCTGACGAATCTCGCGATCGAGCGCTTCGAGGCCGACGCCGCGGTCTTCCGGACGAAGGACGGCGCCGAGGTCCGCCTCCCCTGCGACATCGCCATCGGACGCCTCGGCGGGAAGAAGCCGCGCAAGTTCCTCGAGGGCCTCGGCATCCAGTTCCCGACCGCCGACGAGGACGCGATCCCCGACGTCTCCGCGCAGTACGAGTCGAACGTGCCCGGCCTCTATCTGGTCGGCGCCGTCGTCGGCTACCCGCTGATCAAGAACTGCCTGAACCAGGGCTTCGAGGTCGTCGAGCACATCCTCGGCTCGAACGTGCTGCCCGCCGACGAGCCGGTGCTCGCCGAGAAGCTGAAGGAGGTCGGGGGCACCGTCTCGGAGATGCTGCAGCGGATCCAGACGACGGTCCCGACCCTCGCACCGCTGACGCTCGTCCAGATGCGCAGCCTGCTCTTCGAGTCGCAGCTCCGGGTCGAGCCGGCGGGGCGCGTCGTCTACAACCGCGCCGACTTCGACAACAGCTTCTTCTCGATCCTCGAGGGCGAGGTCGAGCTCGCCTATCTCGACAACTCGAATCCGATGCAGCCCGAAGAGCAGCGGCGCGAGCTCACGATGCGGCGGAAGGCGGGGCAGTTCTTCGGGGAGGAGGGGCTCGTCTCCGGGCGACGGCGCGGCGAGACGGTGACCACGAAGACCCGGGTCGTCCTGCTCGAGACGCCGCGCAACACGATGGCGAAGCTCGCGCGCTCGGTCGAAGACGTGAGGCGCGCGATCGACGCGGCCTACGTCGACTTCGCGCTGGCGACGCTGTTTCCGTCCCTTCCCAACGAGACGCGCCGGCGCATCGCGATCCAGGCGAAGACCCTCGTGCATCCGGCGGGCAGCACGATCTTCGCCGAGGGCGACGAGCCCGACGGGCTCCACCTGATCCGACGCGGCACGGCCGAGATCTACAAGAAGCACGAGGGCGTCGAGGAGCAGATCCGCTCGCTGCGGGCCGGGGCGACCCTCGGCGAGATCGCCGTCCTGCGGCCGGGGAGCAAGCGCGGGGCGAGCGCGCGGGCGAGCGTCGATTGCGAGACGGTGCTCTTTCCGACCGACCTCGTCCGGGCGGTCGCCGAGCACGAGCGCGACGTGCGGGAGTTCCTCGAGGCCAAGGAGGAGGAGTTCCGGATCGCCGACGCGCGCCGCCAGCACGGGCGCGGGACGATGCTCTGGCTCCAGAAGGAGGGCGGGAAGGAAGCGACCGATCTCCTGATGATCGACGAGACGCTCTGCGTGCGCTGCGACAACTGCGAGAAGGCCTGCGCCGAGACCCACGGCGGCGTCTCGCGGCTTCGCCGCGAGGCCGGGGCGACCTACATGACGAGCAAGGGCAGCGCGCTCCATCTGCCCGTCGCATGTCAGCACTGCGAGAATCCGAAGTGCATGACCGACTGCCCACCGAACGCGCTCCATCGCGATCCGAACGGCGAGGTCTGGATCGACGACGAGACCTGCATCGGCTGCGGCAACTGCGAGACCTACTGCCCCTACGGCGTCATCAAGATGGCGAAGGTCGACGACGACCCGGGCCCCGGGCTCCTGATGCGCCTGCTCTTCCCGATGCGCGCGACGAAGAAGGATCCGAAGGCGAAGGACGGAGCGGGCGAGGGGACGGCGGTCAAGAAGGCCGTGAAGTGCGATCTCTGCCGAGAGCTCCCGGCCAAACGGAGCGGGGCGCCGCGGGCCGCCTGCGTCGCGTCGTGTCCGACCGGCGCCATCGTCCGCGTCGATCCGGCGGCCTTCGTCGACGAGATCTACGAAAGGCAGGGCTAGGCGCGTGATCGGTCCGCGAAGCTTCCTCGAGTATGCGCGCTACCGCTACCTGAAGGTCTCGCTCGTCCTGCTGCTCGCCTCGATGGCGATCTATCTCGTCGAGGACCCGCCGGGCGGCCGCAGCGGGAGCTCCTGGACCGGCTACGGCCTCGGGACGCTGGCTGCGCTCATGATCGTCTGGCTGATGTGGCTCGGGCTGCGCAAGCGCAGCTATCGCGACGTCGGGGCGCCGCTCCAGGGCTGGACGTCCGCCCACGTCTATCTCGGGACCTCGTTGCTGCTGCTGGTCCCCCTCCACTGCGCCTTCGAGTTCGGCGTCAACGTCCATACCCTCGCCTACGCCCTGATGTGTGGAGTGATCGCGACCGGCATCGTCGGCGTCGGCGTCTACGCGCTCGTTCCGACCTCGATCACCCGCAACCGCAACAACACCACCCTCGACGCCCTGCTCGAGCGGATCGCCGAGATCGACGCCGATTGCCGGGTCGCGGCCGAGAACCTGCCGGACCTCCATGCAAAGGCGGTGATCACCTCCATCGAGGAGACCCGGATCGGTGGCAGCTTGACGGCCCAGCTCGCCGGGCGCGATCCCGCCTGCGGCACGACCCGAGCGCTCCGGAGCCTGCGCGGCTCGGAGATCGATCTCCAGGGCGATGCCCGACTCCAGGAGCTCAAGCTGATCGAGCTCGTCGCGCGCAAGGAGCTGCTCGTCAACCAGATCCGCCGGGACGTGCGCCTGAAGGGGCTCCTCGACCTCTGGCTCGTGCTCCACGTGCCGCTCGCCTTCGCGACCGTCGCGGCGTTGCTCGTTCACGTCTTCGTCGTCTTCTGGTACCACTGAGCCGTGCGCATCCGAATCGTCGAAATCCGGACCCGGACGTCGGGCAAGAAGGTCCGCCTCGAGCGTGATCTCGACGTCGAAGCGCTGCACGTCGGCCGCGGCCCGGACAACGACCTGTCGCTGAGAGGCCTCACGATCTCGCTTCGCCACGCGACGATCCGCTCGAGCGACGGACGCGTCTCGATCGAGGCCGCCGCCGGCCAGACCGTCGCCATCAACGGCCGGGTCACCGCCGGCGACCGCCTCGCCGTCGGCGATCGGATCAAGCTCGGCGCCTTCGAGCTGCGCCTGCTCGAACCCGTCCGAGGCTTCGACGTCGCGCTCGAGTACGAGGAGATCGAGCGCGGCGACGACGAGCGGCGCGCGCTCGACCTGCGGACGAAGATCGGGATCGAGCACGGGATCTTCTCGCGCCGGCCGCTCTCCTGGGCCCTCGGCCTCGCGGTGCTCGCGGTCTTCTTCGCGATTCCGCTGCTCTTCGGCGGCGCGCAGTCGTCCTGGAATTCCGGCGACGTGAGCCGCGGGCATGCCTACATCGAGAGCGATTGCGGCGCCTGCCATACGGGGTTCTTCCGCGGGGTGCGCAACGCGGACTGCATGGCGTGTCATCACGACATCGGTCGTCACGCACCGCCCGCGCTCGCGATGGCGGAGCTCGACGAGGCCGCCTGCGCGAGCTGCCATCTCGAGCATCGCGGCCGCGACATCGACCTCGCCGATCTCGGCTCGGGCTTCTGCTCCGAATGTCATGCCGATCTCGCGGCGCGCCTGCCCGAGACGACGCTGCGCGATGCGAGCGATTTCGGAACCGATCATCCCGCCTTCAAGCTCAGCGTGATCAAGGACCCGACCCGGCCCGCCGAGTCCCTCGACGTGACCCCCGAGCTCGTCGAAGAGACGGGCCTCGTCTTCGATCATCTCCACCACGTCGGACGCGCCGTCTCCGGTCGCGCGGTTTCCGGCGGCAGCGGGGAGAAGCAGTACCTGCAGTGCGGCGCCTGCCATCAGCCCGACGCGGGCGGGCTCTACATGAAGCCGATCGAGTTCGAGCGGCATTGCCAGGACTGCCATCGCCTCGACTTCGACCCGGCCGTGCCCCCGACCTTCACGCCCCACGGCGATCCGGCCGTCGTGCGCGCGCGCATTCGCGGGCTGTATTCGGAGCGCGTGCTGGCGGGGGACGTGAAGGATCCCGCGGCGCCGCCGCGGCTTCGGCTGCGGCGGCCGGGCTCGGTGCTCACGCCCGAGGAGGCGGAGCTCTCGCGGCGCTGGGTCCAGAGCAAGGTCGACGCGGCGGAGCGGCGCTTCTACGACCGGCCCGGGACCTGCGCGACCTGTCATGCGCTGCGACCCGGCGAGGCGAGCGACGGCGGAATGGGCGTCGCGCCGGTCCAGCTCCAGACCGTCTGGGTGCCGGGCTCGACCTTCAGCCATGCGAGCCACGCGCCCTTCGCCTGCGTGAAATGTCATCCCGCGGCGGGCGTCTTCGATCCCGATCCCGAGACGGCGCTCGCGCGTCCCGGCTGGTCGCAGCCCGACGCGATCCCGTATGGGCTGATCGATCGCGATGGCAGGACGCCGACCTCGGAGCGTTCGGCCGACATCCTGATCCCGTCGATCGAGACCTGCCGCGAGTGTCATGCGGGGGCAGGTGAGCGCGGGGGCGAGAGGGTTCCGTCGCCCTGCTCGATGTGTCATCCGTTCCACGTCCGCGCCCACGGTCCGATGCCGGGGTCGCCGGCCCTCGATGGGTCGCCTTCTGGCGTGCCCGACGCGACACCCGATGCAGTACCCGATGGCCCCGCCGATCGCGCGCCGGCGCAGGCCGCCCGCTTCGTCCCGCTTCGCTCGGCTTCGTGATCGCCCAGCCGGGGTCGGGCCGCTCGCCGCAGTGATCGGATCGACGCAGACCTAAGGCGAAACGCGCCGCGTCGGGCCGCGAAGCGTCGCGTGACGCCCGTCCGAATTCCTTCGAGCCGCCTTGGCAGGCCCATGCGCGTGTGCAACTGTCACATTTCGCAGGCGAAGCGGAGGCCGTCGATGAGCGTTTCGGATCGGGCCGGTGATCGGGCGCGTGGATGGACGGCGAAGCGCTCCCCGGCTCGTGTGGCGCTCGCGCTGCTCGGAGCGATGGCGCTCGGGGCGGCGGGTTGTCTGCAGGACGATACGAGCGACGCGGGCCAGGTCTGCGCGTTCCAATGCGACTACACCGACGCGAATGCCGTCCTGACCGTCGCCGACGTCGTCCAGATCCTCGCGAACGCGATCACCGAAGCGCGCGCCAACGGCATCACCGACGTCACGATCTCCGTCAACGACCACCTGAACAACGTGCTCGCCGTCTACGACACCGACGCGTCGACGATCGACTTCTCCCTGATCACGTCGACGGGCGATCCCGGCTCGGAGGACGCGACGCTCTTCGAGGCCTTCGGCGGGACGCTGAGCACGAACTTCGCCCCCCTGCTCGACCCCGGCGACACGCTCGGGACCGCCCTCGACGGCGTCTTCATCCCGAGCGGCTATGCGGCGATCAGCAAGGCCGGTACCGCCAACTACTTCTCGACCCAGGGCAACGCTTTCACGACGCGGACCGCGAACACGCTGATCCAGCAGAACTTCGTCCCCGGCGAGACCGATCGCCCGGGCGGCCCGCTCTTCGGCGTCCAGATCGCCCAGCTCGTCTGCAGCGACATCAACACGCGCCAGAGCGTCGACCAGGTCACCGACACGACCCTCGCGCCGAACCCGAACGACCTGATCGGTCCGCGCCGCCTGCCGGTCGGCTTCGCCGCGGATCCCGGCGGCGTCCCGCTCTACAAGGACGGCATCCCCGAGCTCGAGGGCGGGCTCCCGACCGGTCGCACGGGCAAGGTCGTGGTCGGCGCCGTCGGCATCGAGTTCAACCACATCTACGCCCTCGACAAGAATGCCCTGAACAGCGATCGCAACCTCGAGGAGCGGATCGCCGTCGCCGCGACCCGGGGCTTCGAGGCCGACATCGAGCGTCAGGCGCCACGCATCACCGTCGCCGGCCGCGCGCTGCGCTTCACCGACGACGGCCAGCTCCGAAGCCGCCCGACCGACGTCCCGACGCCGACCGCGGGCAATCTTGCGAGCACGGCTGCCATCCAGGCCTTCCTCGACGGCATCAGCGGCGAGACCGGCGACTTCGTCAACGACGAGTTCTTCTTCCCCTTCGACGCGCCGCGCCAGGGAGTCCGCCTGCTCGATCCGGCGTCGGGTGTCGTCTCGGCGACGCTGCTCGCCCCGGCCGCAGCGGCAGCCCAGGGCCTCGCGAACGCGAACGGCGAGATCCTCGTCGATCGCAACGGCACCCCGCGCTTCCCGGCGATCGCCGGGTCGAATCGAACGTCGGAGCCGGTGGTCTCTCGGCGGACGACGTCCAGGAGCTGCTGGTCAACTCGCTGCTGCTCGCCGAGCGCACGCGCGCCCAGACGCGCACGCCCCTCGGCGGCCAGGCGCGCATCGACGTCGCCGTCGTCGACCTCGACGGCAACGTGCTCGGCTTCGCGCGCTCGCAGGACGCGCTGCTCGACGGCATCGACGTCACGATCGCGAAGACGCGCCAGGCCGCATTCTTCTCGAAGAACGATGCGCGGACCCAGCTCGAGGACGCCTTCGATCCCCTCGGCAACGCCGGCGCCCCGGGTGCGCGACCGCTCAACGTCCGCCCCCTCGACGACTTCGTCGATACGGCCGCCACCTTCCTCGGCTTCCCCGCCCCGGTGCTCGCGACCGATCCGCCCTTCAACGGCGACTTCGCCTGGTCGTCGATCGCGCTCGGCGCGATCTCGAACCCGGACTTCCCGCCCGGTGTGCTCGACGCCGGCGAGGGACCGCTGAGCCGCCGCGAAGGCGAGTGGAGCATCTTCAGCACCGGCCTCCAGACGGAGGTCGTGCTCCCGGGCATCGCGCTCGGCCTCTGCGACACGGTGCCCGACCTCGCGAACCAGCTGGACGCGCTCGGCCTCGTCGCGCCGCCGGCCCTCGACGTGTTCCGTGTCGACGCGGCGGGCAACGCGAGCCGCCGCGCGTTCTGTCAGAACCTCCGCAACTTTCTCATCGGGAGCACCGATCCGGGTCGCCAGCTCGACTGCCTGCAGGGTGTCCAGGATTTCCCCGTCGGCGCGATCACCGGCCTCCAGAACGGCTTCCACATCTTCCAGGGCGCCGTCCCCATCTACCGCGGGAACACGCTCGTCGGCGCGATCGGCGTGTCGGGCGACGGCGCAGAGCAGGACGACTTCGTGCCCTTCGTCGCCCTCGACGAGGTCGGCAAGGATCAGCAACGCCGCGGCGTCCCGACGCCGATCGGCAACGCGCCCGGGACGATCCGGGCGAACCGCATCTCGGTCCAGAACGTGAACCTGCGTTATGTCGTCTGCCCGACGGCGCCATTCCTGACCAGCAACGAGCAGAATGGGTGTGAAGGCCGATGAAGACACGCGCCCTCGTCGCAGCCTCGCTCGCCGTCGTCGCCCTGCCGACCCTGGCCGTGATCGCGGGGGCCGCGACCGCGCCGGGGGCGAGTGCCGGGCGATCGATGGCCAGCGCCGCGGATCGCGAGGCCATCCTCGTGGCGCAGGTCGAAGAGGGACGGCGCCGCGGCGCGGCGTCGAAGGCGGCCGAGCTTCGTCCGGCCCGGCGGCGGGCGCGGACCCGACGCGGGCCGACCGGCGGAGGCGACGCAGCCCGCGCCCGATCCGACGACCGCTCCCGAATCCGAGGCGAGCCCGTCGACACCGGCGGGCGAGGGAAGCCCGACGGCGACGCCCGGGGCTGCGCCGGTCGTTCCGGCGGACGGTGCGACGGGCCCCGTACCCGCGCCGACGGGCGGGGCCGCGGGATCCGGTGCGCCCACGCCGCCGCGATCGCCTTCGCCGACGCCTTCGGATTCGGGCGTGCCGGTCGGGCGGCCGGTGCGTCAGGATGCGCCCGTCTACGAGAACGAGCTGCCGAGCTACGAGCTCGCGCCGGTGCCGGATCGCTGGCGCATCATCGAGAACCTCGGCGTCAACGAGAAGTGGTACGACCCGTACAACCAGAACACGCTGAAGGCCGATCGCCCGCTGCCGGGGACGAAGGACTGGTTCCTCAACCTGAGCGTGATCTACGACGCGATCGTCGAGGCGCGGCGGATCCCGACGCGGACCGGCGCGGCCGGAGATCAGAGCGGTGAGCTCGATCTCTTCGGCGACGGCAGCCAGTTCGTCACGGCCCATACGCTGATCGGGAGCGTCTCGCTGCTCCAGGGCGACACGACCTTCCGCCCGCCGGACTGGGAGTTCAGGCTGACGGCGGCCGCCAACGTCAACGTCGCGCAGATCAACCAGCTCGGCGTACTGCGCGTCGATCCGCGCGAGAACGATCAGCGCGTCGACACGTTCGTCGCGATCCAGGAAGCCTTCGTCGTCAAGCATCTCTGGAACCGGAGCGAGCGCTACGACTTCGACAGCGTCCGGATCGGGATCCAGCCCTTCAACGCCGACTTCCGCGGCTTCCTGTTCGCGAGCCAGGAGCCCGGCGTCCGCTTCTTCGGGAACTTCTTCAACAACCGCGCCCAGTACAACGTCGCCTGGTTCCGGCGCCTGAACAAGGACACGAACTCGGCGCTCAACAACATCCAGTCGCTGCGCGACGACGACACGGTCATCGCGAACTTCTACTACCAGGACTTCCCGGTCCTCGGCCTGAACATCGAGGCGCTCTTCGCGGCCAACATCAACCGCGAGGCCCATCGCCGGGACTTCGACGACAACAGCAATCTCGTGATCCCCTCGCCGGTCGGTCTCGGGCGGGGCCACGATTACGAGGTCTACTACATCGGCCTCGCCGGCGACGGTCACATCGACCGCCTGAACCTCTCGTTCCAGCTCTACGGCGCGCTGGGCCACGACGACTTCAACTCGATCGCCCAGAGCACGCAGGACATCCAGTCCTTCTTCACGGCCATCGAGGCGTCCTACGACGTCGACTGGATGCGCTTCAAGGCCTTCATGCTCTACGCGATGGGCGACGAGGACCCTACGACGGCAAGGCGACGGGCTTCGACACGATCCTCGACAACCCGAACTTCGCCGGCGGCACGACCTCGTTCTGGCAGCGCCAGCAGATTCCCTTCGTCTTCGGCGGCGGCGTCGCGCTCTCGGGCGTGAACTCGATCGTGCCCTCGCTGCGCAGCTCGAAGACCGAGGGCCAGTCGAATTTCGTGAACCCGGGGCTCTGGCAGGCGGGCTTCGGCGCGGACTTCGACGTGCTGCCCGAGCTCAAGCTGATCAGCAACGTCTCGTATCTCGCCTGGGACTCCGTCGAGGTCCTCGAGATCCTGCGCCAGCAGGAGCGCATCAGCCGCGACATCGGCTGGGACGTCTCCGCGGGCCTGATCTATCGCCCGTTCTTCTCGAACAACGTGATCTTCCGCGCGTCGGGCGCCGTGCTGCTCCCCGGCAGCGGCTACGAAGAGCTCTTCGACGACCGCACCGACGAGCCGCCGTACTCCGTCCTGTTGAACCTGACCTTGACCTACTGACCCATTGACCTGCGACCGCCCGACGACCGCGCGACGATCTCCCGCTTCCGTCCCTTCCATCGAGGCCTCGACATGAAAGCCGCTCGACCGATCCAGGCGCTCCTCCCTCGCGATGTCCGTGGCGATCGCGATCGTGGCGATGGCCCAGGAAGCGTCTCCTTCGCGTCCGAGGGCGAGCATCCGCGCGAGATCGACTACCCGGTCTACCCGCCGGCACCGCCGGACCAGACCGAGGAGGCAGCCGCGGCGAAGAGCGCGGGCTGCCAGTCCTGCCATCTGAAGACCGACCAGGCGACGATGCACCCGCAACGCTCGGTCGTCCTCGGCTGCACCGACTGCCATGGCGGCGACGCGACCGTGGCCGTCGCCGAGGGCGCGGCTCTCGATGCGAAGAGCGAGTCGAAGGACTATGCGAAGACGAAGGCGCGCGCCCACGTCCAGCCGACGTTGCCCGAGACCTGGGAGGCGCGCCGCAACGAGGTCCGGACCTACGCGCTGCTGAACCGCGAGAGCCCCGAGTACGTCCGCTTCGTGAATCCCTCCGACTACCGCGTCGTCGAGGAGTCCTGCGGCGCCTGCCACGGAACGATCGTGCAGAAGGCGAAGCGCTCGATCATGGCGACCGGGGCGATGCTCCTGGGTGGGGCGTCGTACAACAACGGCATCGTGCCCTACAAGCGCTACATCCTCGGCGAGGCCTATACGCGCGACGGGCTGCCGGCGGCGATCCGCGCCCAGTTCGAGGTCACGCGGCGGCAATCCGACATGGGCGTCATGGCGATGGCGCTGCCGCTGCCGACCTGGGAGACGGTGCCCCCGGCGGACGTCTTCCGGATCTTCGAGCGCGGCGGGCGCAACATCAACAGCTTCTTCCCCGAGACGGGCCTCCCGAATCCGCAGGAGGAGCCCGGCAAGCCCGACGTGCGCGCGTCGTTCCGCGGGCCGGGGACGGGCAACCGCATCTCGGTGCCCGTGCTCAACGTCCACAAGACGCGGCTCAACGATCCCAACATGGTTCATGGGGACGAAGGACCAGCCCGGCGACTTCCGCTCGTCAGGCTGCGCCGCCTGCCACGTCGTCTACGCGAACGATCGCGACTGGCACAGCTCGGGCTCGTACTCGAAGTACGGCAATCGCGGCCAGACGGCGACCGTCGACCCGACGATCGCGGGGCTCCGCAACGCGAAGGGCGAGAAGGGTGGGGCCACCCGATAAAGCACGCCTTCTCGCGCGCGATCCCGACGGCGCAGTGCATGAACTGCCACATGCACCAGCCCAACATGTTCGTGAACTCCTACCTCGGCTACACGATGTGGGACTACGAGTCCGACGCGCCGCTCATGTGGCCCGAGGAGCAGCGCTATCCCTCGATCAAGGAGATCCGCGAGACCCTCGACCGCAACCCCGAGGAGGCCTCGTACAAGGGCAAATGGGCCGACGTCGAATTCCTGGCCGACGTCTGGAAGAACGTGAACCCGAAGGCGAAGGACACCCAGTTCGCCGACTACCACGGCCACGGCTGGAACTTCCGCGCGATCTTCAAGCGCTCGCGCGACGGGACGCTGCTCGACAAGGACGGCAAGCCCGTCGCCGACGACCTCCCGGCGAAGGAAAAGTTCGAGCGCGCGGTCCACATGCGTGACATCCATGCGGACATCGGCATGCAGTGCGCCGACTGCCATTTCGGCGACGATGCCCACGGCAACGGCGAGGCTCCACGGCGAGGTCGCGGCCGAGGTCCACATCCGCTGCCAGGACTGCCACGGCACCGCCGACGCCTACGCCTCGCTGAAGGCCTCCGGGCCGGCCGCGCCGGCGCAGGGCCGCGACCTCTCGCGCCTCAAGAACGCCGACAACCGCAACCGCTTCGGTGGCGCGGTGGCAAGCTCTATCAGCGCCTGATCCTGCCGCCGCACGCCGAGTTCGCGGTCTCGCAGGTCAAGGACAGCGTCACCCCGGGCAACCCTGAGTACAACGCGAAGTCGGCCCGCGCGAAGCTGATGGCGAAGGCACGGGCCAGCAATTCGGCCTCGGCGTCGCGAAGGGCAACCGCGCCCACGGCGACGAGAGATCGCCTGCTTCTCCTGCCACAGCGCCTGGGTGACGTCCTGCGGCGGCTGCCATCTCACGATCCAGGCGAATTGGAAGACCGAGCCACCACTACGACGGCAAGGTCGCCCGCAACTACGCCACCTACAATCCGCAGGTCGCCCGCGACGAGATGTTCCAGCTCGGCAAGCACGGCACGATCAAGAACGGGATCATCGCCCCGGTCCGCTCGAGCTCGGCCCCTCGTGCTCTCCTCGACCGATATCAACCGCAATCGCATCTACATCCAGCAGCAGCCGGTCTCCGCCGGCGGCTACAGCGCCCAGGCCTTCGCGCCGCATTTCCCGCACACGGTACGCAAGACGGAGACGAAGACCTGCTCGGATTGCCACGTCTCGGAGGCGAACGACAACAACGCGATCATGGCCCAGCTGATGCTGCTCGGGACGAACTTCGTCTCCTTCATGGGCTACAACGCCTGGGTCGGGACCGAGCACGAGGTCGCGGCGGTCCAGGTCACGGAGTGGGACGAGCCGCAGGCCGTCATCGGCAGCTATCTCCATCAATACGCCTACCCCGACTACTTCAAGCAGCATCTCGACCGCGGTCGCGCGCTCTCGAACGTCGATCCCGGCCAGCAGGACATGGATCCGGGCTGGGTGAAGGGGGGCTGCGAGGCTTCTTCGGCAATGGCCTCACGAGCTGGCTCCGGCAACCGCGACAAGATCAACGACGCCGAGTTCGTCCACCATTCGGGCCGCGTCGGCTGTCTGCAGCTTCGGGGCGAGTACCTCTACGTCGCGGAGGGCGAGGAGGGCATGCAGGCCTTCGACGTCTCGTCGATCGGGACGAAGGGCTTCTCGAAGCGCTTCGTGACGGCGCCCTTCTCGCCGCTCGGACAGAACGTGCGGATCAAGTCGAAGGACGCGACCTGCGTCGCGCTGCCGACGACCCAGCTGCTGCGCCCCGAGCGCAATCGGACGGAGCTCGCGCGCGAGGTCAACCTCGAGCAGCCGATGCATCCGATCTACAGCTACGCCGCGATCACCGACGCCGAGGAGGGCCTCATCCTCGTCGACGTCGAGACCCTGGCCGACTTCGAGCCGCGCAACAACTTTCTTCGAGCGCGCCATCACCTGGAATCCCGACGGCCTCCTCGACGGCGCGAACTTCGCGACCTTCGCCGGCCATCTGCTCTACGTCTCGGCGAAGAGCGGGATCGTCGTCGTCGACCTCGATGAGCCGAAGAGCCCGAAGGTCCTGGCGAAGATCCCTCTGAAGAACCCGCGCGGCTCGATGATCCAGTTCCGCTATCTCTTCGCCGTCGACGAAGAGGGCTTGAAGGTCGTCGATGTGACCCTGCCCGAGAAGCCGCGGATCGTCCCCGGCGCCCTCGTCCCCCTCGCCGACGCGAACCGGGTCACCGTCTCCCGGACCTACGCCTACGTCGCCGCCGGCGCCGAAGGCCTCGTCATCGTCGACGTCGCGAAGCCCGAGCAGCCCCGCGTGAAGCTCCGCTACACCGCCGACGGCGCGCTCTCCGACGCGAAGGACGTCGCCATCGCGACGACCAACGCCTCGCTCTTCGCCTACGTCGCCGATGGGAAGAACGGCCTCAAGGTCCTGCAGCTGACCTCGCCCGAAGCTCAACCCGAAGTTCTACGGCTTCAGCCCGACCCCGAATCCGCGGCTGATCGCCTGGCGCAAGACGGCCTCGCCGGCGCTCGCGGTGTCCCGGCCCCTCGAGCGCGATCGCGCGGTCGACGAGACGGGGCACCAGATCGCGGTGCTCGGCCGGCTGGGCTCGCGTCCGTTTACGCTCGAAGAGATGCGGAGGATGTACCTCGGTCGGGACGGGCAGGTCTGGAAGGTTCGGGATTGAATACGATCGACAAGTATGATTTGGGACGTTTCCTCGACGCCCAGACTACCGTTTGCCGCCCCGGTCCTAGAGGAGCTTAGAGTCGGAAGAAAGTCGAGCCACTGGATTTGGTTCATCTTTCCCCAGGTTTCGGGTCTCCGGGCAAAGTGCGATAGCGCAGAAATTCGCGATTCACTCTGTCGAAGAAGCAATAGCCTATCTCGAGCATCCCGTGCTCGGCTCGAGACTCAGACAGTGTACTCAGCTCGTCCTCGATGTTGAGGGACGCTCCGCCTACGAGATTTTTCCCGATCCAGATGATTTGAAGTTCAGGTCCAGCATGACGCTGTTCATGGCGATGTCGAACTCGGACTCGATCTTCCGAGATAGTCTCGTTAAGTACTTCCAGGGCGAACCAGACATGAAGACGCCCGAACTGATCAACGGCTGGTCCCGCCGCACGGCTTGATCGCCTTTGAGAACGGGGCTTCGAAGGCAGGGGCCGCGCGAGTGGCCGATCGACACGTTTGATGGCGTATTCAGATGATCAGGAGATCGCAGATCGTCGGAATGGCCTCACGTGAGGTCGAATCGATAGGTCGTAGAGCCTACGGGTTGGATGATCGAGGGGCGGGACGATTGAGCAGGTCTTCCATCATGCGGCAATGGTTGGCACGCGGTGTCCAGTCGTTGAGATCCAGCCGATCGAGACACCCGAGACTTAGTGAACAATTCGCTGGATGCATCGTCGGGCAAGCGGTGGGAGATGCCATGGGGTTCATGGTCGAGGGATCCGATTCCCTCCACTGCGAGTCCTTCGTAGACTCTGTGATGCGGCCAAGACATCTGCATGGACGATCTCGAGGAGCGTTCTCCATTGGCCAGTACAGCGACGATACCCAGCTCGCTCGCGAGTTGATGGCGAGCCCTCGTCGCTCGAAACGGTCTCGATCCTGCCGACTACGCGGATCGGATCGCGCTTCTATTCGAAGAGGAGCGTATCGTCGGGCGGGGTCGGGCGACCGAGGACGCAGCGAGGCGCATCTCGGCGGGAGTTCCCTGGAATGAAGCAGGTGCTCCTCGTCCCGCTGCGGGAAACGGCAGCGCCATGCGCGTCGCGCCTATCGGACTCCTTTACGCCCACGACGATTCCTCGATGATTCGAGCTGCTCACGATCAGGGGCGAATCACGCATGCGGACCCTCGCTGTTCGGCCGGTTCGATTGCCATTGCGGGTGCCGTCGCGATTGCCCTCCGTGAGATTCGATTGGATGCGATCCAGTTTTGTGGCCAGCTCTCCGGTTGGACGCGACCATTCGACCCGCTCATCGCCGATGCCCTGCTCGAGATCCCGTACCGACTGTCCGAGCCTCCGAACGTGGTGGTCGGGTGGGCCTCTCGTGTCGGCATTCCACACGACCATCCCGAGGAGTGGCCTGGGATCTCGCCATTCGTCACGGGAAGCGTCTTGTGGAGCCTCTATGCATTTCTTCGTTCCCCGGACGACTACTGGGAGGCCATCTGCACGGCGGTCGCCGTAGGCGGCGACGCAGACGACTGCAGCGATGACGGGGGCCATCGCAGGGGCGCGAGTCGGAGTGCACGAAATCCCCGATCAGCCGTAGATATCGTCACCGATCAGGGTACTTGGGGGCTCCGGAGTTGATCGGCCTCGCTCGGTCGCTGCACGAACTTCATGTTCGAATGTCTGGCGCAAGCTGATGCCGACCAGAGAGTTGAGTCGCGCAGGATCGTCGGAGTCTGCTGAGGACGATGAACCAGGGGGATGGAGGCCTCGACGTTGGCCGCCCGAAAAGAGTGGATCCAGCCTCAGGACTGACTGGTCATCTGACGAATTGTCTCGTCCAGATTCGCGCAGAGCTTCGTCACGATCTCTTCGAGAAGTCTCTGCTCCTCGGGATCGATCGTGCCATCAGCCGATTCAATCGAATGCAGGTACCGCACGATCAGGACTTCATGCTCCGGAGCGAGAACGCCGGCCCGTAGCTCGGCGAGGGTCGTGCTGTATTTGCTGCCGATCTGGCCCAGATCTGGAATCGCGACCGAGATCTGGACAGGGCCGACGAGAGCTTATCGCTGCGTCTTCATCACAGTCCTGAAGCCGGACCGGAGATCGGGCCGTCATCAGGCCGTGTGTCGATTTCTTCTTCAATCAGCAATTTCCTCTCACAGAGCAGATCCGACCCTGCTTGACCCCGAGGGATAAGATTGGGAGAATCCAGCCGCTTGGATCTACCTTGATTTGGTGGTTTCCCGGCTTGGAGGTTCGGCTTGTCAGAGCAACGCAAGGGGCAGATCGTGACCTCGGCCTTCGGTCGACTACTCCTGATTTCGTCGATTTTGGCCGCCATAGCTTGCGCAAATGATGCCCTGAAGCCTCGGGAAACTTGTCTCACCATCAAGGCCCGTGCCAGCTTGAATCTCTACGATGGCGAGGCACACGCGCTGAATCTGCTGCTCTTTCCGCTGGCTGGCGCCACGACCTTCCAGGAGACTACCGTGGACGATCTCTTGAAGAACGAGCGAATCGAAGGGGCGACTGGTCGTCCGATCTCGCTGATGGTGCGGCCGTCAGAGAAGCGAGAATTTCGAGAGATGCTCCCTCCTGGCACGCAATTCGTCGGATTGGTTGCTGATTTCTATCAGGCAGGTTTGGACTCGCCGGGGAATCGTCGCGCGCTTGTTCCGGCCCGGTGCAAGCGATTCGGAACGGTGAAGATAGTGCTGACCGGGCGAGACCTGGTTGTCGACTGAGGATCTGTGCAATGTCGAAGAGTCTCGATTCGGTTGCTTGGATGGAGGGCATGTTCCTTCGTCCGCACCACTTCCAGCTACGTGATCTGGAGTTTGAGGAAAAACTCCACTTCCATCTTCGCGCCGTAGATCCGTTTCACTGGGGCGTGCGGGAGGTTCGATTCGACGAGGAGGCTCTGTCCGACCACCGCATCTCGATCACCCGGCTCGATGCCGTCCTGCCGGATGGGACGATCTTGCGCCACCCCGGGAATGCGATCGTTCAGATGCGCGACTTCGACCCGACACAGCAGCAGATCGACGTCTTCGTCGGCATTCGCCGCTTGAGCTCGACCGATGCGAACTCGACGCCTGATGGCGCGAAGCGTCCGGCAGACACGCGATTCATTCTGCGCGCTCATCAAGTTCCAGATCTCCACCGTGGGGGGCACGAGGTCGAGGTGACCCTCGCCCATCCGAATGTTCGAGTCTTTCTGAGTGGCGAGGAGAACCTCCTCGACATGCACGATTCGATTCGAGTCGGTCAGGTCATCGCGACGGGCGAGCTCGCGCGTCCGTTCGCCTTGAACCCTAAGGCCTCCCCTCTTCTGGCGGTCGAAGCCTGGCCGCCGCTCTACGATGAATTGGCGAAGATCGTGAATCAGATGGCTGCGCGGATTCGAGTCGTCGTGGGTCGGACGACGACGCTCGCCATCGGGGATCTGCCACGCTACTGGATGCGGTATACGCTTTCCCCGCCTGACTCCCGTATTGCGACACCAGCTGGCGACAGGCTTTACTCGTCCCTTCGATCTCTACACTGCACTACTCGAAGCTGCGAGTGCGCTATCCGCATTCCAGGTCACTGGGGCCGTCGAGCTCCCGAGCTACGACCACGACGATCCGATGACTTGCTTCCAGAAAGTCATCGATCATATCGATCTCCATCTTGGCGAAGCGGTTCCGACCCGCTTCACGGAGATCAAACTGGAAGTGGCAACCGTCGGAGCGCATCTATGCCACGGCCGAGCTCAATTCGACGCTCGCTGATTCCAGGAACATGGTCTATCTCGCGATCAAGGCGCGGATGGATTCGAAGGAGTTGACTGCCTGGGTGGTAGAGAAAGGCAAGGCGGGCTCGGCGAAAGGAGTCAAGTCGTTGACGCTTCTCAATGTCGAGGGGCTTCGACTCGAGCATCTTTCTGGTGCGCCGACGGAAATCGCGGGTGGTGCGGGATTCGAGTACTTTCGGGTATCCACCCATGGCGCTCAATGGAACAAGGTGCGGGAGGAGTTCGCCTTTGGACTCAGCCTCGGGAAGCTCGAGGACGCGGACGCACGTCTATTCGTCGTGACGCCAGAGGGATGAACGATGCGGCAGGAGACGCTCGGAAGGGTCGCGGGTAATCTGATTGGTTACGTCTCGTTCTTTCGAGACGCCCGGGAGTCTGATCGGCCGAGCGCAACTACCGTTCGAGCCCAGATCCTCCATCTGCTGGACGCATTCGAAGGATCTCCCGCCGCCCGCTCGGTCACCGCGGCGGAGCTCGACGCGGCGCGGTTCGCGCTCGTTGCTTGGGCCGACGAGACGATTCTTCTTTGCGGTTGGTCGGGCCAGGCAGAATGGATGCGCGAACTCCTCCAGGCCCGGCTATTTGGCACGAACAAGGCTGGCGACGAGTTTTATCAGCGCCTGGATTCGTTGCAGCCTGAGTTCATCCAGGCGCGCGAAGTCTATCTGGTCTGTCTCGCGATGGGATTCGAGGGGCGGTACGCAGGAGACGACGCGCGTCGTCAAGAGTTGATCCGCCGGAGCTACGAAACCCTTCGTGTCAACGGCATGGCGATCGATTCGACGACGCCGAGACATCTGGCAGAGCCCGCATACAACCTTGCGATCGAGGTCCAGAGCGGAAAGAGCCGAAGCGCATTCCCGGTAGTGGCAGCTTGGATCGCTGGATCGCTGATCGTCTTCGGAGCGTTGGTCTCGATCCTGGTTACATCGCGGATCGGATCGAAGTGCAGGACGGCCCTCTAGCATGTCGACGAAATTTCTCGCCAAGCTGCTTGCTCTTCTAAAGGACCCGCGTGTCGCGCTTCCTGTTGCGACGGGCGTCGGGACGGCCGTGGTCGCCGGAGGAACCTGGTTTGCCACACGGAGCTGGATCGTTGCGATCGCCGTCGCTCTTGCGATTGCGTTGGTCGTTCTGATCTTGATTCTGCTCCGAACTCTCCGGTCCGAAGAACGCGACGAACGACTGGTCGGTGGACTCGAAGGTGCGCGATCCAGGGAGGTCAACAAGGGCGAGATTGATTCGAGTGGATCGGGAATTCGAAGTGAGTTTGAAGCGGCCATTGGGGACATCCGAGGATCGAGGTTGGGGGCAAGCGGACTCCACCAGCTTCCATGGTGGTTGTTCCTTGGTTCGAACGGATCGGGCAAGACGGCGCTCATTCGCAGTGCGGGACTCGAGGTCCCTGCCGAGTTCGCCCATCGGATGCGGGCGGGCGCGACGAATACTTGCAGCATCATCCTGACGAATCAGGCAGTCATCTTCGATACGCCCGGCGAGTTCTTCGATTCCGGCGAGCAGGCTTCCGCGGACTGGTCGACATTGCTCCGGTTGCTCCGAAAACATCGGTCAGGCGGCCCTCTCGAAGGGCTCGTCGTGACGCTTTCGGCGGCTTCTCTGTCCACGACGAGCCTGCTCCAGCTCGAGGAGGTCGGGCGGCGGATGCGAAGGCGCTTCAACGAGGTCGTGGATGCGCTGGGTTTCGACGTCCCCATCTATGTCGTTGTCACCCAGATCGATCGAGTTCAGGGCTTTCTGGAGTTCATCACGTCTATTGCGCCGGAACGATCCCGAGAGGTGTTCGGCTGGACAAATGATCGGCGAGACATCGGAGATGTTGCTCAAGCGCATCGCAGAGCGACGCGGTTGGTAATCGATCAGGTCGATCAGATCCTGACGGAGTTGCTCGTTCGCGAGCCCGACCCGATTCGTGCTCGCAATCTCTATCTGTTTCCGCAGGAGTTGAGCGCGCTCTGCGATCGAGCGGAGATCGTCATCCGTAACGCGTTTGCCCCGTCAGTTTACGACGAGGTGCCGTTCCTGCGAGGACTCTATTTTACGAGCTCCATGCGAGACGGCTCGACGGTCTCGAGCGTTGCGACCAGCCTCGGTCAGCCCTGGGCTGCTAGGAGGAGCATCGAATGCTCGCGCGACCAACGGCGGAATCTTCTCCACCGGCCTGTTTCGGGAGGTCCTCCTTGGTGACAACGAGCTCGCCGTCGAGTCGGGAGGCATGGGCGGCGAAGTCGTCGCGTAGTGGTCGGGCTCGTGGCGGCGATGTCGATCCTGTTCCTCGGATTCTCGGGCGTCTCCTTCGTCGGCAATTTCCTCTTGATTCGTGATCTCGAAGTAAAGACGAAGCGCCTGGTCGATGCTCCGTCCAGCCTTGGGGCGGCGAATTCACTACGCGAGAGCATTGTCGCGAGCCAGGCGCCGCGTGCGGTGCTGAACATGCCCTTCATGGACAAGTCTCGCATGCGCGCCACGGATCGTGCGACCGCCACCTTTCTCGAGATCATGGACCGAGAGAACGTCGGTCCCGCGAAGGCGCGAATCGCGGAGGTCGTTCGTCGTGCCGGTACGGACGCCTTCGACGCGCTCGCCGTGCTCGCCATGGACCTGGGGTGGCTCACGAATCGCGCCAGGTCGGATTCGTCGCTTCGGCCCGACCTTGCTCAGTTTTCTCCGTTCAGCACGAGTGAGCGTGACCGGGCTGAATTCGATGCAGTGTACGATGCGTTCATAGCGTGGTCGTCGGACGATGCGCTTGATCAGATCATCGAGGACGAGCGAGCGTCGTTCTCACTTTGGCTGGACAAATCCTGGATTTGCGGCGACTCGAGGAATGGAGTGAGCGTCATGGCGAACAGCTCCCGCCGGTACGTCATTCTGATTTTGATTGGCATGGCGGGTCCGGAATGGGTGGCACTTCGGTGGCCGGCGCTACACCCGTCAGGGCTGGGGAAGGTCTGGTCCGTGATCTGCTGAAGGCAGTGGAGGACTCGGGGGCAGCCGCAGACGATCGAATCGATCGCTTCCGAAGGGAATACGTCGGACGATTCGACGAGAGCTGGCGGTCTTTCCTTCTCTCGACCGCGACGAGTGTCCGGCCGAAACTCGATGTTCTGGATTCCCCGTATCTCGAGTTGTTCGACCGCGTGACGGAGGAGATCTCGGTCGAGCTTCCGAGGGACGAGGCGAGGCCAGAATGGATGGCGTTGGCGCTCCGAATTCGAGGCGAGGTATCCAAGGAGGGGGTGGAGTCGTCGGAAGAGGAGAGCCCGAAGGATGCCTCCGAGTCTTGGGACCGATATCAGGCGGCCCTCGACCAAGTGAGCGCGGAAGTCGGTGAGCTGACGCCGCAGGATTCGGACGAGGCATTGAAGACAGCGCTTTCGATGAGCGGTGCCAACAGCTTCGGGGCGGCCCTTTCGTTGATCGAAGAGCTGGTGCCCTGACGCGGAGAGACGCTCGAGTCCAAGAGGATTCGGGAGATTCTGGCCATGCCCGTGCTCGATGCCGGTTCGGCCGTGCTTCTGGCAGCAATCCCCGAATTGAACCAAAGGTGGTATGAGGAAATCTATCGGCCCTACTCGGAGGAGGCGCAAGATCTCGTCTCGCTCTACGACCCCGATGGCGGTGCACTTTCGAGGTTCATGACCGCTGAGCTCGGGCCCTTCTTCGAGCGAAATGAGCCGAAGATCATCCTTGGGGATCTCACGCTCCCGTTTAGCGACGAGTTTCTTGACTGGCTCGAAGAGTCTCGATCGATGCAGCGATCGCTCTTTCCCGGGTCGGGCGCCGCGTTGACGATTCCCGTTCGACTCGAAGGGGTTCCGTCGAAAGTCAAGGGAAGCGAAGGTGTCTTCGTGACGCGGCGCGATCTGATCCTGGAGTGCCCGTCATCGGTTCAGACCTTCGAATATCGTGAGGGACGAGCTCGTTCGATTTTCCTGGACGCCTGATTGCCAGCGAGTCTCTCTCCAGAATTTGGGTCGCAAGAGATGGAGCACCGACCAGAGAGCTGCGGCCCAGGAAGGAATGGACAGGGCCGCTCGCCCTGACGCGATTCATTCAAGAGTCGACCGCGGTTGGAGGTGGCGAGTACCAACGCAATCTCGACTACGAAGATTTGGAGGTTCAGGTCACTTACCGGATGCGTTCGGGGCAGGGACTGCTCGGCCTCAAGCAGGTTCCGCCTCCGAGGTCCCTGGATGGACAGAAGGGACGTCTCGATGAGAGCTGATCTGCGATGGGTGATCGCGGCATGCATGGTCATGGTGCTCGGGGCGCTACGTGCCCGCGAGAGCAGACATTGGATCCTGATGGAGCGAGAGGCCAGGCGACCGAGTTATCGCTCGACTCGAGCGGGACAGGATCGCTCCATTGCCGGGAAGGCGATTGTCAAGACTGGTTCCGGATCCGAGTTCCAGAGCCTGGAAGGATTCGAGTTCGCGGCCAGATGACGCGCACGAGCGACCCGGATTCCCGATTCACGATCCTGCTCGAAGACGGCTTCGGAACCCCGATCGACAGAGTCCGGGTCGCGGATGGCGATGAGCAAATTCTGGTCCGAGAGCTCGACGCCGGGGTCTACCTGATTGGCATCCGATCCCCAAGCAAGCTCGATTGACCCATTACGAATTGTCGAATCGATTCGAGCGCCGGGCTCGCCCGGCTCCCGTCGCGCCGATCCCACCTCCCGAGAAGCCGGTCGTCAGGCCTCCACCGAAGCCGGCGGTCGTCGATCCCGACTCAACGTTCTCAAGTCCTGGTACGCGAGTCGATTCTGAGATTCTCGAATTGAGGGGGCCAGCATCCGATCCGACCGCGATTCTGATCGACCTGGGGCGAAAACGAGGAGCCGCAGTGGGCCTCCGGGGAGAGCTGCGCGATGGAGAGAGTCTGGTCGGCGAGATCGAGATCGTCGATGTCTACGACGAAGGAAGCCGGGCACAGGTGTCCGGGAGACTCTTGCGGGAGATTACTTCGGAAGTGAGGGCGGTGATCCTCCTTCCGGCGGGCGCAGCCGGACGAGAATCCGATTAGCCGGCGCCTCGACTAGCCGCGAGAGCGTCCGCACCGGAGCCTTATGCGCCGCCGAATAACATGGGAAGACTTCGACGAAACGATCAAGACCTTGGATCTCGAAGACGCAGAAGTCGTCATCGGTCGAGACCCGACCTGCGACATCTGCATCCACGGAGACGACGTGTCCTGGCGGCATGCGGCCATCCGACGTGTCGATGGATTCCATGTGTTGGTCGATCTCGGGAGCACGAACGGAACGAGCGTGAATGGGGTTCCGGTCACGGATCCCGTTCAATTGTCTCCGGGGGACTCGGTCGAGGTTGCCGGCGTTCATTCCCCTCCGCGTTCGATCCGGATCCCGCTTCGGTAGCTTGCGGCACCGTCAGATGATGGCGGCCATCGTGGCTGCCGTGTCGTTGGTGATGATCGTGAGCGGTGGAATCTATCTCTGGCCTCGAGATCATGCCGATTCGTCCCTCTCGAGTGCGGTGGAGCTGGCCAAGAAGGCCATCGTCGAGGCGCGAGCGGGGGATCAAATTGCGGCTCGAGATCTGCTCAAAACGGCAGCAGGCGAGCTGTACACCGGCGGCTATCTCGATGGTGTTCCGCCCGGGGACCTGCAGCGGCAAGCAATGCGACTCCTGCAGGATCAAATGGTCGTGAGTTTCGATTTGTGGTCGTTCTATGAAACGTTCTTCAACAACCCCATGTTCCGGCGCCGCCTCGCTTCGGTCACCGCTGTCGTCTCGACGAGGCTCCGCCGTCTGAGCTTGCAGACTGTCTTCGCTACTGGATCTCGTTCGTTCTCGTCGAGATCCATCAGGATGCGGATTCGACTCCGCCGGACCTGCATCGACGAGTGGGATCGTCTCCGAATCGAGAACGACTTCATCGCGAGATCGCTGATTGGGGGAAAAGGTCGTTCCGATGCTGCGTCGGGAGCTCGAAGCCGCCAAGATGCCGCCTCTGCTCCACTACGTGGCGTTCATCGAGAGTGGCTATCGCAATGCGGCGACGAGCACGGCAGCTGCAGCAGGGTTGTGGCAGTTCATGCCGGAGACGGGGCGTAAGTACGGACTGCGGATCGTTGGGGCGGTCGATGAACGCCGCGATTCCGCGAAGTCGACGCGCGCAGCCGCGCACTACCTGCGAAGATCTGGCATTCGAGTTCGGCGGAGACGCCCTCCTGCTCGCACTGGCGGGTTATAACCGCGGCGAAAATGGAGTTCGTGGCTCGCTCAAGAAGCTCGAAGACCCTTCAGCGAACGCTCGTACTGGCGGCTGGTCGAGCGCGATCTGCTGCCCGATGAAACCCAGGATTACGTCA
>JADJOR010000004.1 GCA_016713665.1 Deltaproteobacteria bacterium | reverse complement strand
ACGAGATCCCCGATCCGAGGACGCCCTCATCCCAGAAGCCCAAACCGATCGGACGCCGCCATGCCTACGACGTTCCGCGGGCGGTTCTTATTCCGACGCCTCAAAGGTCCGATACTCGATCGTTCCGCGGCGATCTGGGCGCAGGCCCTGAATGCCTATTCCACGCACGAAAAATCCGTCCAAGAACTTCGCCTCTGAGACATCGATCGGCTGAATGACTTCGGACTGATTGTCTCCAGGACTCTCCACGATCTCGAAGCGGTAGTTGCCATCACTCTCGCCTCCATAACGAAGCCACCAATGGGAAGTGTACCTACGCTCCATGATGAAAAGCGGCACGCCGGACATCGCCCGCTGACGCCATCTTCGGAGTCCCCCGATCTGTATCCAGCGCAGGACGTTGATCTCCTCGTCAAGCACTACGCCGATGTCCCCGCTGAAAAAATCTCGATTCGAGAACCCGGCTCCTTCAGCATGAACGAAGGTGTTTCGCCATCCAGCCAAGGGGACCTGCCGTCCAAGTAGCGTCGTGCAGCACTCCGCAAATTGGGCTGACTTCGAGAATCGGACCACCTCGTCACCAATGCTCCTCGTAGTTGCATGGCCTGGCAGCGGGTCAATCTCTATGCGCTCGTCGGAGGCACCAACGACAAGCTCCGTCGGAACCCGAACCCTTTCGATCGCCGCGCATCCTAGAGTGACGCCACATGCGGCCGCGACCAGAGGCACGATCAATCGCATCACTGATTTCCCTTCGACACCCACAGCCCTGCCAGCCCGATCGCTCCAAAGCCCAGAAGCGTTCCGCTCGAAGGCCCCGGCGCAGGCACCATCCCCGCATTCCAGGGCGCGATCCCGTTATCCAATCCCCACGGCGCAGTCGCGTAGTTGTCGCCGGACGGGAAGATCGTGGACTTGTTGTAGGTGGCGCCTGTGAGGGACTGCGAAGGACAGGTCGGCTGAGGTCATGTTCGCGTTTGAGAGGTTGGCGCCGAGAAGATTGGAGAACGACAGATCGGCACTCGTCATGATCGCGGAATCGAGATTTGCGTATCGTAGTTGACTGCTGACCAGGGTGGCATTGGCGAGGCTTGCCCCGACTAGCGTTGCATCAATCAGGATGCCACCACTGAGATTTGATGTGCTTAGATCTGCCTTCGCCAGCACCGCGGATCGAAGGTCCGCGCCTGGCTGCGAAACGCCAGCCCAATTCTCGCACGAATTATCTTGATACGAAGCGAGCATCTGTGTGCTTCTCGGAAGAGCGCCAACGAAGTTACACGGATCGTCCGGCAGTGGGCCGCAGACACCTCCCCTGTCGTCCTGGTCTGCATCCTCCTCAGCAGAGTTCGGATCATTCGGACAATTGTCGGTGTAATCGGGCAGACCGTCTCCCGTCAGAATCGTTCGTACTGCTCAAAAAACGAATGCCGCTCCTTCGTTGGATTCTCCAGCGTCGTAAAACGGCGCACCGACGATTAGGTCGTCGTAGCCATCACCGTTGAGATCTCCGGCCCCCGAAACCGCTCTACCAAACTCTGCGTTCGCCTGATTGGATTCGTACCTGGATACTGCCGTCTCGGGACCGCCGTCTACAATTCCAGATGTCCCGCCTAGGAATAGGAACGCCGCGCCCTCGCTCGGCTCCCCGGATTCGTAGTAACGCGACCCGACAACTACATCGTCGTACCCGTCTCCGTTAGCATCTCCCACATCGGAGACTGCGAATCCAAATTGTGCGCCTGCCTGGTTTGACTCAAGCTGACTTGCTGCCGCCGCGGGATTACCGCCCACGATGCCCGGGCTGCCGCCCAAATAGACGAAGGCAGCACCCTCACTCGGCTCCCCGGCTGAATAGTTCCTCGCCCCAACGATTACATCATCGTAACCGTCCGCGTTCACGTCTCCAGCGCCCGAAACAGACCACCCTAGTAAGCCTGATGCTTGATCCGATTCGATCCGCGCCGATGCAGTAGTTGGTTTACCGTCTGCAATCCCCGCCGCATTGCCCAAGTACACGAACGCGGCGCCCTCAGCCGGCTCGCCAGCGCTATATTGATAGGCCCCAATTACGACGTCATCGTAGTTATCGCCATTAACATCACCAGCCCCGCTCACACTGATACCCATCCAAGAACCCGGCTGATCAGACACGATACGCGTAGCAGCGGAGTCTAAGTCACCATCGAAAATTCCAGACGGACCTCCCGCAAATACGAATGCCGCTCCTCCATCGCCTTCCCCCGCGTCGTACATGGCGGCCCCGACAACCACATCGTCGAAGCCGTCGCCGTTAACGTCGCCAGCGCCTGCAACACCCCAGCCGAATGCTGCCCCAGCCTGATTCGACCACAGGCGAGCACCGGCTGTCGCTGGACTCCCGCCAGCGATCCCGGACTCACTTCCAAGAAAGATGAGTGCAGATCCGGCGAGCCCGTCATAGCCAAAGGCTCCAACAACTACATCGTCGTAGCCGTCCGCGTTCACATCTCCCGCAGAATCAACATTGAGACCTAGTAGCGCTCCCTCTTGGTTTCGATTGGATCATTGCTGGCGCCGAAAGTGGCGTGCCATCTTCAATTCCGGCAACTCCGCCGAGGAAAACAAACGCTGCCCCCTCCCCGGCCTCTCCCGAGTCGTAGTTGGGAGCCCGAACGATCGCATCTCCGTAGCCATCGCCGTTTACATCTCCGGCACTGGCGACTCCAGAAGGGTAGTATCCAATATTTCCATTAATCTGATTCGTATAGAACCTCATTGCTGCGGTCGCGGGATTCCCGTTTGGAACCCCAGAGGAGCTCCCAAATAGAACAAAAGCGGCGCCTCCCGCGGATAGCCCCGCGTCGAATCTGTCGGAACCAACGACTACGTCATCGTAGCCATCCCCATTAACATCTCCGGCGCCGGCCACGCTTACCCCGAGATTAGATCCCTCTTGATCCGATCGAAATTCGGCCGCTGCGTTAACCGGACTACCATCCGCGATTCCCGTCGCACTACCCAAGAAAATGTAGGCGGCGCCCTCATCAACTTGACCAGCATCGAATAGGTTGGCTCCGACGATCACATCGTCATAGCCGTCGCCATTCACGTCTCCGCAACCCGACACGCTGGAACCCCAAATTCGCTTCGGCCTGGTTAGACTCAATCTGAGCGTCGGCGGTAGCTGGTGCTATCTGGAACGCCGGACGCGTCCAGAAGACGAAAGCAGCGCCTTCGTAGGTTTGCCCAGCGCTGCAGCGACGGGATCCGATTAGTACGTCATCGTAGCCATCGGCGTTGACATCCCCAGCTCCTGCCACGCTTGGTCCAGGCACCGCCGTTTCTTGATTCGACTTCAAATCGTGTCGACGCAGTCGACGGATTCCCTCTGCGATACCCATCGCGCTGCCGAGGAGCAGAAATGCAGCGCCCTCGAGGTTCTCACCACCATTGTCGTAGAAGGCCGACCCGACGATGACATCATCGTAACCATCACCGTTCACGTCTCCAGCACCAGAAACAGCATTACCAAGCCGAGCCTCCACTTGGTCTGATTGAAACCGTGCGGCTGCTATTGATGGATTACCGCTCAGAACGCCATTCGCGCTCCCGAGAGAAAAACAAATGCAGCACCTTCATTGCTTTGGCCCGAATCGTAGGTGCAACCGCGCCGATGACGACGTCGTCATAGCCATCACCGTTAACGTCTCCAGCACCAGACACAGCATTACCAAATAGAGCCCCAACTTGGTTCGATTCGAGTTGGGCAGCCGCAGATCCGGAATGCCATTATCGATTCCGGCAACGCCACCCAGGAAGATGAAGGCAGCCCCTTCCCCATCTTCGCCGGAGTCATAAAGCTGGGCGCCAACGATTACATCGTCATATCCGTCGCCGTTAACGTCTCCGGCTCCGGCGACGCTCACGCCCAGCTGGGCCCCCGCTTGGTTCGACTCGATCTGCGCCACCGCACTTCCATCTTCCATCCAGCAGCCCCGATTGGCTGCCGAGAAACACGAATGCAGCCCCCTCATTGTTCTGCCCAGCATCGTATTCATTCGCGCCAACGATCACATCGTCATATCCGTCGCCGTTGAGGTCTCCGGCTCCGGCGACGCGATCCCGAATCGCCGCTGCCTGATCAGATTCAAGACGCGTGTCTTCAATCCCGCTTAGGAGAGGGTCGATCTCTATCGGATACGTGGCACCAGCATCCGCAACGACGAGACGCGTGCCCCGGTCGGCACTTCTAGCCTCGCCTCCAGCGGCTCTGCGCTCATCCACAACGACGAGCTTGTCGTGGTCAGTCGCCGTCCGAGTGAAGTCTTCAAGACAACCTGATCGACGTGCAGAGTTGCTCGTGCGTGCTCTATCCCGGAGTTCGAGGACTAGTTCTGACCGCTTTGCCCGCAAGAGGCCGCTCCAGCGTGAATCCCTGCTCCAGCCCCAATTCCCCGAGTTCTCGTACCACTCGATCAGGTGGTCGCGCCGAACTTCGACACGTGTGCCATCGCTTGTAACTTCCCCGGATCCAACCAAGCGCAATGACTCGCTTCGGCCTGCCGCGACCAACGAGAGGTTCAGCAACTGCGAATTTCCCTCGGCCGTTCGATCATGCACGCGGATTCCCGTCGGCTCGAAGTAGGTGCGCAGATTGTGTCGGCGGTTCGGGGCTTGGAGGCCGAGGGCGTTCTGGCTTGCCTCATACCCACGCTCGGCCAAGCTTTGCTGAATCTGAGCGAGCCATCCCGGGTCGCGCTCTAACGGTGCTGCAGGCGGCACGGTAGCTGACTTCCGAAGTCGCTCAGGCGCGTTCTGTGGAACTTTGCATTCCGTGCCTCCTGTATCGAACCGGATCAGCCGCGCAGGCGTTCATCCCCACGGCCACGAGAAGCAAGCGAAGAGATGTAGGGCCGCAGGATGTGCATGTGGTCTTCTCCCGCTCTCTGTTAGCGACGCCAGGAAGTGTGTACAGGGTCTTCGACGCACTCCACGACGGGGAGAATCTGGCCAAGCTCTCTTACAGAGCCCCCCACGTGATTGGCTCCGAACCTTGCATCGAGAGGAGGAGTCCCGCGGGGCTTTGAATTTTGGGTCCTCTGCCGCGTAGAAGGACTGTCACAGCTACTAGCGACCCCACCCCCTGAAGCCGGCCCCGGTGCACGACCGCCGGACACCGACGATCTTCCGCCAAGTCCGACGGGGATGCTCTCGGAGGCCAGCCTGGCTACCACGGGAGCGATGACAGATGACGCGTCTGACTTGGGTTTTCATTACTTCCCTAAGAGACCTTCCTAGAGAGAGAATGTGATTTCGGGTCTGGATCCGTCATCTGTCACCAAGTCCAGTTATGCCCAAGATCGTCCCTCGTGAAGGCCAGATGGCCGGGCTGGGGGCAGCCTCCGTGCTAGTCGCTCCCGCAAGAATAGTCACGCTTCTGCTTGACGGACGGACTTGCCCCAGTCAGACTCGCTAATGAATCGCGCATTTCCCCAAAGCGTGACTATTCTGGAGGTGAAGCCATAAAGCCGCATTCGAGCCCGCCAACAAGGGCGTGACCTACCCGGCCGAGATCCTTACTCCCGCCGAGGTCGCCCAGCTCTTCCGATCTTGTTCCAACCGTGCCCCGACTGGCATCCGCAACCGAGCCTTGATCACCGTCCTCTACCGAGCCGGTCTGCGGATCTCTGAGGCCCTCGCCCTCAAGCCCAAGGATGTCGACAGGGACGCCGGAACGATCCGGGTCTTGCACGGGAAGGGCGACCGGGCCCGCGTGACTGGGATCGACCTTGCCTCGTTTGCCGCGATTGATCGGTGGCTCGACAAGAGGAAAGAGCTGGGGCTCACGGGGCGATCACCGCTTTTCTGCACGCTTCAGGGCGACCCTATCGACCCGAGCTACGTCCGACATTGGATGCGGCGGCTGGCAACCAAGGCGGGCATTGAGAAGCGCGTGCACGCCCACGGCCTGCGCCATTCGCACGCAGCAGACCTCGCCTCGGAGCGGCATCCGATCAACGTGATCCAGGCCCAGCTCGGCCACAGCAACTGGCGACCACGAGCCGGTACCTCGCCCACATCCAACCGCAGCAACTGGTCGACGCTATGAAAGGTCGCCCGGCTTGGGATCCTCAGCAGACCTGACGACGATCTCACCTCACCCCCCTCGTGGATTCGCGCGCCGATCGAGTAAGGAAACCCAATGTCCAAGGTCAAGGTGACGAGCCGAAAGCTCATCGTCGATGGCGAAGTCGTGTGCAATCTACATTCCCACGAAGTGGCCGATGGCAAAGCGATTCCCCGCACACTCGAATCTCTGAACCAAGCCACTGACGCCAGCGTTAGGCCCAAAGGATGACCTTGCTCCCAAAGTGGTGAGAAAGTGCACGACGATCCGAGGTAAATACACTGCGGATGCAGACGTGGAATCGTTTCGAGCACGAATTGAGCCGACCAGCGAAGCGGCAATCCAGGCTCAAGAAAGAGATCAAATCCGCCCGGGACGCGGCCCAAAGGCTTGCTGCTGCGATTGAAGGCCTCTCGGTCGAGGCTTTGGAACTCTTCGCCGACGAAATGTCTCCGGATGACCATGATCTCTTCAGAATCCGGCGCGGTGGTTCCAGGAAATTCCCAGAGACATCGGCGACCGGGTTGCTATTCGCCGCTCGCGACTCATCAATTCTCCTAAATTACCGGGCATCGCACGTCGACATATCAGCGGCGAGATTGCGTGACAATCGCTTCAGACTTCGAAATCAGATCGAGAGAAAGCAAGACATCCTAAATCAACTCATGATTGTGTGGATGCAAGGCGCCGGCGGCACACAGGGCTCTCGAAAGTTCCATCGCTTCGTCGAGCTAGTGATGAACGACATAGATCGTCAGTTCACCTCCGCCTATGATTGGAGACGGATGCCCAAAGTAGAAAAACGGGCTCTCAGCTATCTGACGTTCAAAGAGACGCCTCGGAATGAGGTGTGAAAATCGTCCCGCTTCTGGCCTTCCGAGGGCCGGCAAAATCACCTGCTGAATTGCTTCCCAAATATCGCCCCATGCAGCAAGTTGGCGAGTGACGGGTGTGCTCATTCGCACTCCGTTAGGCAAGCGGGCGAACCAAGGCGGATCGATCTGCTTGCCTCTCAGATAGGGGGCATCCATGAATACCGACGTGTCCGACGAGGAACTCCAGACCATCAACGAGGTCTGCAATTCCCTCAGCATTAGCCGTTCGACGGTCTACTCGCTCATGCGGGAGGGCGTTCTGCCTTACGTGTGGCTGAAGTCCTCGCGACGAATACCGAGCCACGCTGTTCGCGCGCTTGCGCGTACGGGTCTGCCGGCAGCAGAGTCGACCTCCTCCAAGTGGGGGGGCCGCGCAATGGCCCTCGAAAGCCGACGACCCTTCTCGAATATGCACTGGACTACGCGCACCGGGGATGGCGGTCTTCCCGCTGTGGCCCACACGAAGAAGCCCCTGACACGGCATGGATACAAGGACGCCACCACCGACGAGTGGCAAATCCGGAGACTTGGTGGGGTCGATGGCCGAGCGCGCAACGTTGGGATCGCCACCGGGGGCGTCAGCGGGAAGGTGGTCCTCGACGTAGATCCCCGTAAGGGCGGCGACGAGTCGCTGGGTCCGACTTCTGTCGAGTTCGATCTGTCGCTGGATGTCCCGACCGTGCATACCGGAGGCGGCGGAGAGCACTACTTCTTCCAGCATCCAGGAGACCAATGGATCCCGTGTCGGACCAATCTGGCGGGCTATTCGGGCCTCGATATCAAGGCCGACGGGGGTACATCGTCGCTGCGCCATCGATCCATCCGGATACCGGCCGGCGCTATTCCTGGTGCGAGAAAGCCACGCTGGACTCGAATAGCGATGCCGGTCGTCCCGGATTGGCTAATCGCGCTGCAGCCGAAGGACCTGACGGTCGTCGTGAAGGTTTGCGACGCGGAGCCCTGGGATGGGCGGCTCTCGGATGCGGTGGCACGGACCATCGCGCTCTCTCCGAAGATCCATCAGCGGTTCCACCGCGATTCTGAGCGGCTGACGGACCAGAGCGACTCGGTCATCGATTACAGCTCGCGTGCCAGCTTGCATGCCGGAAGCACAAGGGGCAGAGATCGAGGGCGCGATCCGATTCAGCCGTCGGATGGCCAGCTGCCGAGCCCAGGCCGCAGAGCTACACGACGCAACGGTGGGGAAAGCGCTGGCTTTCGTGAATCGAGACGTCGATGCGTGGGCGCTTTCTCTGGCGAATGAGGAGGTCGGTCATGGATGAGAAAGGAACTGATCTCGGCAATGCCAGACGCTTGGTGCGACTCCATGGGGAGGACCTCCGCTACGTACGCGCGTTCAAGAAGTGGTTCTGGTGGGATGGGCAGGTCTGGAGAACCGATGAAACCGGCGAAGTCGACCGGCGCGCGAGAGGTGGCTCCGGATCTGATTCAGGCGGCCGTGCTCCTACCGAACCGAGACAGAGGAACAGAAGAGTTTTGCAAAGGCCGCGATTGCGGCGGAATCTAGGAAGACTTGAGGCGATGATCGCCCTCGCCCAGGCCGAGCGTCCCCATACCCGCCACGCCGGAGGATCTTGACCGAAACGGGTGGGTCCTGAACACGACGAAGGGTCCTGGTCGATCTGCAATCCGGCGATCTCCTTCCTCACGATCGGGCCAGCTCTGCGAGGATCGCCGGAGCTGGATACGTCCCCGAGGCCCGATCGGATCTCTGGGACAAGTGCCTGGAAACATGGCTGCCTGATCCCGAGGTCCGAAGCTTTGTCCAGCGAGCCGTCGGATACAACCTCATCGGAGAGGTGCTGGAGCACGTCCTACTCATCCTATGGGGCTCAGGGGCGAATGGAAAGTCCGTATTCACCGAGACCGTGCGAAAGGCGCTCGGCGGATATGCCGTCCAAACTCCGGCAGACACCCTGACCACCAATCGCCGACAAGCGGTTCCGAACGACATCGCGCGACTTCGCGGATCTAGGCTCGTGTTTGCGGCAGAAAGCGAAGAGGGGCACAGACTCTCGGAGGCCAAAATTAAATCGATGACGGGTGGCGATCGTCAGGTTGCTCGATTCAACTTCGGCGAGTTCTTCGAGTTCGATCCGACTTTACGTTATGGCTTTCAACCAACCACAGGCCGGAAGTTCGAGGGGCGACGAAGGTATTTGGCGTCGGATCAAGCTCGTGCCATTCAACGTCCGAATTCCCGAGGATCAACGGAACCCCGACCTGGGATCGAAGCTCGCGGCGGAGCTGAGGCTGTGCTCTCATGGGCGATCGAAGGCGCTCTGGACTACCAGCGGATCGGATTGGCTCCTCCGTCGGCGGTTGAGGGGCCGCTACGTGAATACAGGCACGGACAGGACATCATCGCGGCTTTCTTTGAAGAGGTTTGCGTCACCGAGCCTGAGGCCACGATCAAGAAGAGTGACCTCTTCCAACAATACGAAGCTTGGTGCAACCGGAACAATGAGGACGCCTGTACGTCACGGGCCTTTATTCAGAATCTCAAGGAGCGGGGGATCCAGGAAGGTCGGTCGAAAGATGCGCGGTTTTGGAAGGGCATTCGACTTTCAGACCAAACGGTCGAGCAGATGGTTGGGGTGACAAATGACGCTGAGCACTGGAAAGTGAATACCTCTCCTAGCAGTATTCCTCGGGGAACTAAGAAAAACGGGTGGAAGAGCGTCATCTGTCACCCGGATCGGCCTCATCCGAAGTTTTTTTCCTGCCGCTTCGTGGGGGCGGAGGGCTTTCTCGAACGAGCGGGTGGCCCCGCTTTGCCCAGATCCCCTTTTTCGTGGACTCAGAAGCCGCTGGGCGGGTCAGAGGCCGACTGCGATGAGTACCCTGACGCAGGCAATTATTGAAACCGTGGAGGCCGCGCGGAATCTTCGTGCCAAGGAGGCAGTTCTCCTAGACGCGGTAGCCTCAGGGGACAGCGGGGCAATCATCGAGGCCGCACTGGGCCTTCTTCGAGGATCAAGATGCTGAAGGATGTGATCGCCCTTCTTCGGGTATCGAGCGACGCCCAGGCCGGTCCTGATAAGCAGGGGCTCCCGGCTCAGCGCGAGGCGTGCGAACGGCTCGCCAAAGCTCACGGCCTGCGAATTGTCGCCTGGGTCGAGCTTGAGGGAGTGTCCGGCGCCGCGGTTCTGGCTGATCCCCGGTTTCGGGCGCTGCTCTCTCGGCTGGCCGAGCCTTCGATCTCGGGAGTCGTCGCCGCCGCCTTTGATCGCCTCTTCCGCCGTCCCGGTTCTCCGACTTCGCGATTCTGGATGCCTTCCGCGATGCCAAGGCATGCATCTATACGGGGCCGGCGTGCTGGACGGAGCGCAGAACGATGCGTTGTTGAGTCTCATCACCGGGCACCTGGCCGGAGCCGAACGAGATGCCATTGCGCGGCGCACCAGCGCTGGTCGAGAATGGATCCGTCGCGAGAAAGGATTGCAAGGCCGAGGCAGCGGAAGAACACATGATGCCGCGGGGTCGAGAGTTCGATCATCGAATAAAGCGCTGGTATATGTGTATCCGGCCGCAGCGCAGGTTCGGCAGGCATTCGACCTGTTTCTCGGCGGCGAGTCGAACCTGACCGAAATCGGCAGGAGATCGGCTCGGCGAACGAAAGGCTTTCTCGGTGGCGTCAATGCTCCGCCAGCCGCTCTACATGGGGATCTACAGAGTCGACCGAAGGTGGCTGAAGGGTGGGAAATGGATCCCCCGCCCGCCGGAGGACTGCTACGAACACCAGGTCCTTGACCCGCCGCTCGTCGCCCCGGTGGAGTTCGCCCGCGCGCAGGCCCGACTCACCGAGATTGCTGGGGCGCGGCCGAAGCAGCCCACGCTGGAAAACCGCCCGTGGACTACGCCGGATTCGCCCACTGCGCGCGATGTGGAATGCGGATGATGGTGCTCAACGATCACCGGCGAGGGACGTGGCACTACCGCTGCTCGCGGGACCACCGCGGGCGGAAGAATAACTGCGACCTCGGCGAGTTCGTCGCTCGGAAGGTGGATCACGCGGCCAGTGAGGTGATCGAGGCTGCCCTAAGCGATGCAGACACGATCATCCGGCTCGTTCGAGAGGCGAATGATCGGCTCGCAGAGGCCGCCCCATCCGGCCGGGAGCTGGCTCGACGCATTACCGCCCTCTACAACAGACGGCGACGCTTGGTGGACATCTACGAGACGGGCGAGATCGACTTGGCAGAGTTTCGGAAGCGGGTGTCCGCGGTCGACGCCGATCGAAATTCACTCGCTGTGATGATGGACGCCACAGAACCGCCTGAGATCGACGAGTCCGCTTGCATTGACCTTGCCTACGCCTTCGTGCGTTGGGGCCGTCTGGGTCGATCCACGCGCCGCAGACTGCTTGAGTCGTTCGGAGTTCGATTCTGGGTCGAGAAGGACGGTCGCGGTCGCCATGCCACCGCGCGAATCGGAGGATCGAAATCGGATCACTCGGCAATGCAGTCATATACAAGAAGCTGAAGCGGCTCGGGATCGAGTGAGGCGGGGGTTGGCGGGCGGGCGAGATGTGCCGCAGCGTGCGGTCATGAAGCGCTTCCGACTCCTGCTCGATGAGAACGTTCTCGCCAGCGCAAGACATCTCGCCGGAGAGAGGAGCGCCTCGGCCACCGTCCGACGCGCGCTCACGGAGTACGTCCGTCGCGCAGGCGCGAGGCGGATCCTCGAGCTTCGCGGATCGGGGCTCTGGGAAGGCGACCTCGCGGCGTTGCGGGAGCGTCCGTCGACGTAGATCCAAATGCCCACCCGCATGTCGTTCGATGACCCCGGTTCCTCGCGATCCGCCCCACCCTCCGGTCGAATTCGATTGACTCGTCCTCGCTCGACGCCCAGACTGCCTGGATGGCCCAACTCCCGCCGATCTGTCGCTTCCTGGTGGCGCTGTCGCTCGCCTTCTGTTTCTGCGCACCGGCTGCCGCCGACCTGTATGCCACGGGCGGTGGCATCGGAGCGCCGAGCGGGCTCTGGACCGTGAACCCGCTGAACGGCGCCTCGCTCCTTGTCTGGAACCTGCCGGGGATCCAACTCAACAACGGCGGCCTCGCCTACGACGAAGCCACCGACACGCTCTACGCGACCGGCTCGGAAGTCTCGGACCCGGGAACGAGCAGACTCTTCGTGATCGATCGCGCCACGGGCGCGATCGCCTCGTTTCCCGCCATGAGCGGCTTCATCGATCTCACTTCCGGTGGCCTCGCGATCCATCCACTGACGGGCGTGATGTATGCGACCGGCGGCTACAACGACGGCGTGACCGCGCACCAGAGCACGGGGCTCTTCACGATCGACAAGCAGACGGGTCAGGCCTCGCTGATCGGCTTCGCGGGCGGCAACTGCTGCGCCGGTGACTTCGGCCTCATGCTGAACGGCCTCGGTTTCCGCGCCGACGGGACGCTGTTTGCCAATGGCTGGGCGCTGGGCGGACCTTCCTACCCGGATCCGACCGTCTCGCATCTGTTCACGGTCGACCTGACGAGCGGAGCGGCGACGAACATCGGTGCGAACGACGTAGCTCTCGGGCGCCCGCTCAAGTACAGCGGGCTCGCCTTCGCAGCGGACGGGACGCGCTTGAGGATGGGGCGGCTCGATGCCGCCTCGGGCGCTCTCTACTGGGTCGCTCCGGCGACGCGGGCGGCTAATCCCCGGGCGACCGCAGGGCTGCCCTGTGGAGGCGGACCGATCCATTTCGGGGTCGATGGCGGGCTCGTCTTCGTGCCGGAGCCGAGCTTCGCGGCGATGCTCACGGCGGGAGTGCTGGCCCTGGCCGGAGCTCGGCGCAGGGCGCGCTCCGGGTCGTGATGGACCGGATCGGGACGAACCGCGACCGCTTCGGCTCTGCCAAGCATCCTCGGTTGGCGTAGCCGCCGATGCCAGAGTGGGGCTGAAATCGCGGCGCCCGGGGCCTAGCTTTTCGACCAGCCCGACCTCGTCTCCCGGAGCCCCATGACCCCCGAAATCGTCGCCGACCGCCCCGATCTCCTCGGCGAAGGCCCGCTCTGGCACGCCGGCGAGCAGGCGCTCTACCGGGTCGACTACCTGCGCGGCGAGCTCCTGCGCTTCGATCCTGCGACCGGCCGCGACGAGACGATCTACGGCGGCCCGAAGGTCTCCGGGCTTCACGCTCCAGGCCGACGGGGCCCTGCTGCTGCTCGCCGAAGGCGCGCGCGTGCTCCGGTGGAAGGACGGCGTCGCGACCGTCCTCGTCGACGGATTCCCCGGGAGCGCGGGCATGCATTTCAACGATTGTGTCGCCGATCCCCGCGGCCGCGTCTTCACGGGCACCGTCCCGGACGATCCGGATCATTATGCGGCCGGTGTCGGCCGGCTCGTCCGGATCGACCGCGACGCAGGGGTGATCCCGCTGGTCGAGGGCATCGGCATCTCGAATGGCCTCGCCTTCTCGCCGGCGGCTGACCGCCTCTACTTCACGGACACGCTCTCCTGCCGGATCGACGTCTTCGACTACGAAGCCGACGCGGGCACCCTCGAATCGCCGCCTCTTCGTCGATCTCGCCTCCGGCCCCGGCCGACCGGACGGCCTCGCCGTCGACCGGGAAGGCCACGTCTGGTCCGCGCGCTGGGACGGCTCGGCCGTCTACCGCTATGCACCCGACGGCCGCGAGGTCGGCCGGATCGAATTCGCGGCGAAGAAGATCACGAGCGTCGCCTTCGGTGGATCCGCGCTCGCCGAGCTCTACGTGACGAGCGCGGGCGGCGACGATCGCGCGAACGAAGGGCCGCGGCCGGGGCCCTCTTCCGCGCTGGCCTCCGGCACGCAAGGCTGTCCGAGAGCGTTCTCCCGGATCGGGATCTAGGAGCCTGCATGTACGAGCACCGCTCCGACGCCCTGCTGCCGCTGCGCGAGTTCGCGCTGCGCGTGGTACGCCAGATCTTCATCGCGGCCTTCGTCGCCGGGGGCGCGCTGGCGATCGGTGCAGTCGGCTACCACTGCCTCGCGGATCTGCCCTGGGTCGACTCGATCCTCAATGCCGCGATGATCCTCGGCGGCATGGGTCCGGTCGATCTGCTCCACTCGAACGCGGCCAAGCTCTTCGCCGCGGGCTATGCGCTCTTCTCGGGCATCGTCTTCATCGGCGTCGCAGGCCTGATCCTGGCCCCGCTCTTCCACCGCGTGCTCCACCGGTTCCATCTCGAGCTCGAGGAATTCGACGATCCGAGGCGGGACGACTGACGCGAGCGCGCTCGGACGTGCTTCCTAGCCGATCGAGTCCGGCAGGTTCCGCCGCATCGCCGCCGAGTCGGGCACCCGCTCGAGGAAGTCGACGATGCGCTTCGCCGGCCGTTTGTAGACGAAGGGCAGCAGCGACTCGCCCCGCGCGGGATCGGGAGCGTAGGCGAGCGAGTACGGGGGATCGAAGCGACAGACGCTCTCGAGCCCACCCGCCCCGCCGCGGTTCCCGCGTGGATCGAGCAGGACCCACGCCGCGCGGGTCGGTTCGAAGCAACCGACGAAGCCGTGGAGCGTGAAGCGCCCCGGCCGCTCGTCGTCGCTGAGGCGTGCATAACAGAATCCCGTCGGGTGACCGGCGAAGCGCAGCAGCGCGGCGAGCAGATGGCTCTTCGCGAAGCAGAGCCCGTGGCCGAGCGCCAGGACCTCGCTCGCGCGACAGGCAATCCCGCGCGCGAGGAAGGCGGCGGAGAAGCCGGCGGCGGCGCCCGGAATGAAAGACGCGGCCCGGCCCGGCTCGCGCCCGACCCCGCCCTGGCTCGCGCCGGCGCCCGCGCTCGCGCTCGCGCTCGCGAGATCGAAGCTGTGGGCGATCTCGTCGCGCACAAAGAGGAAGAGTCGCTCGATGCGCCCTCGACGTTCGCTTCGGCCAGGCCCGCGAGCAGGCGCCGCGCGCAATCGGCGACCGACGGCGTCTGCCAGTCGATCGTGATCGTGTCCTCGAGGTAGCGGCCGAGGTCGTCGGTCTCGGGCACCGGAAGCGGGATCGAAGTCGAAAGCTCGGCCACGCGGCTCGCCCCCTGCTCGGCTCAGACCTGACGCGATCCTCGCGCCGCCGCTCGAGCAGGTCGCGCACGATGACGCGCGGCACGCCGAGCGCCCGCAGCGAGGTCGAGACGACGTTCTCGATCGAGCGCTCGAGATGGAAGACGCGCTCGCCGCCGTGCTCGACGAAGGCCGGCTGGTGGGCGTCGATCAGGGCGACGGCGTCGCCGCCGAGCTCGGTCTTGAGATAGTCGACGGAGGGCTGGACGTTCTCGAGATAGAAGTCGAAGCGGCTGCGCAGCGCCTCGAAGTCGTCGTCGGCGCGACCGCGCTTGCCGGCGCGGCGAGCATCTCGGCGCGGCTGATCGAGAGATGCAGGACCTTCGCGACCGGGACGTCGACGCTGCGCAGGAACGCCAGCAGGTGGCGGGCGGCGGCGACGGTGCGCGGGTAGCCGTCGAGGATGAAGGGCTGGTCGTGGCCGTCGGGCGGCAGCGAGAGGACGCGCTCGATCTCGGCCGAGATCAGGTCCTGGGTCCAGCGGTTCCGGGATGAGCAGGCCGCGGGCGGTGCAGAAACTCGAGCCACTCCATCTGCGAGACCTGCGGCTTGCCCGAGAGCTCCTCGGAGATGAAGCGGACGGGCATCCGCCCGAAATAGCGCTCGAGGTCCGGAAGATGTCGGCGAACCTTCTGGTCGAGCTCGTCGGTCGTATCGATGCAGTCGAAGACGCTCGAGGCTCCGCGAGGGCGTATTTGTGGTCGAGGTGGTCGGCGAACTCGGGCTGGATTTCGAGAGCGGGCGACGGTCGAGCGCAGGATCGCGCCCATCGAGAGGTGGCGCGTCGGATCGATCGAGAGGACGTCGCAGAGCGCGTTCGCGACCTCGCCTTTGCCGCAGCTCGAAGGGTCCCGTCAGGATCACGACCCCGGGTCCGCGCAGGGCGATCTTCTCGACCCGGATCAGGGCTCGGGTCGCGGGGCGGGAGTGGGGCATTCGGGTTCCTTCCAGCATTTCGGGGCGGCCCGGCCGATTCGAACGCACGCTCGGGGCATCCCATCGGTCGCGGGCGGCGCCAACGTTACCATCCGCGGCGCCGATGGAAGCCGAAGGTCCCCTCGTCGTCGATCGGCGCCTGCCCGAGACGCCCCGCAAGCGCGAGGCGGAGGAGGGGGCCCTTGTGGTTCAGGCCGAGGGCGTGGCCGTCGCGGTCGTCCGCGGCGAGGCGGTGTGGAGCGTCGACGCAGCGCAGGCCTCGGCCGGGTCGCGCGCCCCGAGCCCGCGCGACGCGAATTGACCGTCGCCGTCCCGCCCGCGGACGTCGAGTCGCGCCGCCGCGAGCCTCACCGCCTGGCGCGCCGAGCGCGCGCTGCCGCCCGCCGAAGAGCCCGCGATCGTCTTCACGTTGCCCTCGCCGAACGAGGTCGCCCCGCTCGCGACCGCCTCGCTCCTCGTCGCGTTCCACGTCGGCCTCAGAACGCTCGGGTCGCCTCGTCGACTTCATCGATCGGGGCGAAAATCGGGCGGCGCTCCGTGCGACCGGCGAGCCCCATCGCTGCCTCACGGCCCTGACCCTCCACGCCGACCTCGCCCACGCCGCCGGCAACGCGCGCTCTTCGGCACCGTCTTCCTCGCCGCCCTCGCCGGCCGCCTCGGCCTCGGCCTCGCGATCGCCTGACTTCGTCGCGACCGGCACCGTCGGCAATCTCGCCGACGCCCTCTCCACCGCGCCCCAGCCAGCACCCGTCGGCGCCTCGACCGGCGTCTTCGGCCTGATCGGCGTGCTCACGGGCCTCGCCGCCTGGCGCCCCATCAGCGCGGCGCGCGCGGGCGGGGCGTGGTCGCCCTCGGTGGGGGCTCGCGCTGGTCGCGATGCTCAACGGCGGCGCGCGGGCCGAAAGTTGTCGCCCCTCGCGGCCCACCTCTTGGCCTCGGGCGTTCATCGCGGGCATCGCCCTCGCCTATCCCCTGGCCCAGCGGCCGCGACCGAAGACGGCGGCCCAGCTCGCCGCGCGTTCCGCTGAGCGTCGCAGCGATGACCCTGGCCTGGCAACGCGCGGGGCTTGAGCGCGAAGAGCCGCCCTCGCGTCGTCCCCAGACCCCCGGGCTCGCTGTGCGTTCGCGGCGATCCTGCATGGGGAGCCATTCGGTGCAACCCAGCGTTCTGTTCGGCCTCTCAGAAGGTCCCTGCTCGGCGCGACCTGGCGATCGTGACGGCCTGCTTCTTCGCGCCCCTGCGGGCACGTCCCCGGCGGCTTCGGGCGAACGCTTCCGGCGCCTCGCGGTCGTTCATCTCGTCGAGTGCGTGTCGCGTTCCTCGGCGTCCTGAGAAAGAGCGGGCGCCCGCTCGCCGAGGAGCTCTGGCAGATCTTCCTCTTCGGCATCGCTACGTCTCCGATCGTCCGCCGGGGAGCTCGAGTCAGGCGGGCGTGGCGACGCTCCCTCGGCTCGAGTCGCGGGCCGCGTCGGCGTCGAGCTCGGCGCCCTGCGACCAGAGCCGGATCGCCGCATGGGCGCGATAGGGCGCCCGGCTCGAGCAGGCGCTCGACCTCGGCGGCCGGGCGCGGCGCGTCGCCCTTCAGCGTGATCGCCTGACGCAGCCCGGAGATCCGAGGCCGGCAGCGCGTCGGGCTCCCGCAGCACGCGCATCGCCAGGAGCTGCGCCGTCCAGGCCCGATCCCCGGCAGCGCCTGCCACCGCTCGAGCTGCGTTCCGAGCGCCGCGCCGGGCTCGACCATGGACGGATCGCGAAGCACCGCCCGCGCGGTCCGCGGATCGCCGCCGCCCGGGCACCGATCACGCCGAGGCGTTCGAGAACCGGCCTCCGCGAGGCGATCGGCCGTCGGAAATAGCCGCTCGAGCCCCAGCCCGGGGACGCAGCTGAGCCGGCGGCTCTCCGAATTCCTGCGCGATGCGTCCTCGAGCGTCGTCGCTCCGGCGACCGAGACCTGCTGCCCGAGAATCGCGCGCACCGCCGTCCCGGACCATCAGCAGCGCCCGGCACCCGCAGCCCCGGCCGCCTGCGTGCACGTCGGCCCGCAGCATCGACACCCGCGCGACGACACGGGGATCGACGCCCGCGGATCGGCGTCGAGATCGAAGAGCCGCCGCAGCCGCTCGCGCAGCTCGAGCAGACCCGCCGGGCTCGCGATCCGACCTCGACCTGCAGCCGCGCTCTCCGGGATCGTGACCGACGGCGATCCCCGCCCCCGCCGCCGTCCGCAGCGTCCGCCGATAGGGTCCAAGTCGACGACCGCCTCGAACCCCGGGTAGCGCGCGGCGGCCGCGAAGAACGCGAGCAGCACGTCCCAGGCGAAGGGCGGGCGATAGGCGAGCGAGAGCACGTGCGGCGTCGCGGCGTGCGACGATACCGGCGTCGCTAGGCCTCCGCGCTCGCGGCGACCGCCCGCCGCGCTCGTTGCACCGGCCGCCGGTCGTGTCGGTCGTGTCAGTCGTGTCAGTCGTGTCGGTCGCGCCGCCCGCAAGCCGTCGGTGGCCGGTAGTGGACGGCCTTCATCGTCGCGTTGAAGCGGCGAACGCTGCCGAAGCCTGCTTTCTCGGCGACGGCGAGGATCGGAGCGTCGTCTCGTCGAGCAGCTGCTTCGCGAAGACACACGACGGAGGATCGCGACATCCCGCGGTGTCGCGCCCAGATGGAGCTCCGAAGAGCCGCCGCAGATGGCGCGCGCCGACGCCGAGGCTTCGCCGCCAGGACTCGCTGTCACCGTCGCCAGGTCGAGGGCGCCGCCCTCGATCAGCCGCAGCGCCCGCGACACCGTCGCCTCGCCCCGCGCCAGGGCCGCCGTTCCGGCGCGCGGCCTCGGGGGACAGCGCAGGCAGGGCCGGAAGCAGCCGTCCGCGCCGCCGCCGCGCTCCGGAAATAACGACAGTTCGCGGGCTTCGGCGCCGGCGCGGGCAGATAGGGCGGGCAGAAGACGCCGGTCGTCGTGACGCCGGTGAAGAAGCGGCCGTCCATGCGCGCGTCGCGCCGGCAATGGGCGGTGTACAGGACGGCAGGATCGAGCTCGAAGCGGCTCTTTGCTTCGGGGGAAGACAGGGGGCGCTCCTCAGGGGCGAGACGCCGAGCCTAGCCCGGCGCGCCTCGACTGGTCAGATTCGACGCAGCATGGGACCGCGATCGGGGCGCGCGGGTCGCCTGCTCCGCCACTGGCCCGCTCAGTCGCGTCGATCGCGGCCCGCGCTCGCGCCCTCGCCCCGCTCGCGCGAAGCCGGCGATAGCCCGCCGCCGGTCGAGCCCCGGCCGCTCCCCCGCGCGCCCATCGGGCCGCGACCCCGACGTCCGCACCGCGCCCCTCGCCGTCCCGCGGCAGCCTCGGCTGCCGCGGCGGGATCAGCAATCCGGCCGTCGCCGATCAAGTCCTCCGCGTCCCGCTCGGAGACGAGCGCGTCTTGCCGTCCAGTTCTCCGGCGCGAAGAGGAGCAGCGCGCGCTGCACCTGGCGATCGGTCAGCCGCCGCGCGCTCTCAGACGGGCTCCAGCGTGAACGGGTCGAGGCCGTCAGTACATGCAGGTCGCGATGTCCATCGGCGCGGGGATGAAAATCCTGAACCTGGCGCGGGCGATAGCCGTGGCGCTTCAGGTAGAGGGCGAGCTCGATCATGTCCTCGACGCCGGAGCCGGGATGGCTCGCGATGAAATAGGGGACGAGATACTGCTCCTTGCCGGCGCGCTTCGAGGCGGCGGCGAAGCGCTCGGCGAAGATCTCGAAGCTGCCGGTGGACGGCTTCTTCATGAGCCGACGCCCGGCACGGCGCGCGCCTTGCGCATCAGGTCGAGGGTCGGCGCGTGATCGGTGCCGAGCAGCTTGCAGATCTTCGGGTGCACGCAGGACAGACGCCGGCAGGTCTTCTCGACCTCGGGCTTCGTGCAGGCCATCCGGTACATGTTGGCGGTCAGCCCACCGGAGATCGGAGATCGTCCCTTGAAGTCGGGATCGCGGCGAGCGCCTCGACCTCGTGGAGGATCGACTCGCGCACTGCGACTCTGGATCTCGCGGCCCTGGTTATCGTGATCGAGCAGAAGGTGCAGCCGCCGAAGCAGCCGCGGACGATCTGCACCGAGTGCTTGATCGTCTCCCAGGCCGGCGGCGGCTCGGCGTCGTCGGGATGCGGCAGCCGCGTGTAGGGGCAGCTCGTGCAGGCGATCGAGGGTCGCTCTCGTCGAGGGCGAAGGCGGGCGGGTTCACGACGAGCAGGCGATCGCCAGGCCCGGCCGTAGCGCTGGATCAGGCGGCGCGCGTTGTGCGATTCGTCCGTGGTGGAGCTTGCGCGTCATCTCCGCGAAGGCCCGCGCCTCGCCGACGACCTGCTCGTAGTCAGGGCAGCGCGATCGTCTCGTGGGCGCATCGCCCTCGCCGGCGAGTGCCGCCGGCTCTCGTTCTTCCCCGAGCAGATAGGCGCGCCGCGCAGATCCCGCAGCTCCGCGACCGTCTGCCCCGCGTCGAGGCGCCGCGCGATCTGGAGGATCGTCGCCTCGCCCATGCCGTAGCCGAGCAGATCGGCCTTCGAGGTCAACGACAGGATCGAGGGCCAGACGCGATCGCTCCAGTAGTCGTAGTGGGCGATCCGACAGCGACGCCTCGACGCCGCCGATCACGACGGGAACCCCTTTGAACGCCTCGCGACAGCGCGGGGCGTGCCGCGGTCGGCCGGTCGGGACGCCGTTCGATGACCCCACCGGGCGAGTAGGCGTCGGCGTTGCGGCGCTCTTGTTCGCCGTGTAGTGGTTGATCATCGAGTCCATGTTGCCGGCGCTGACGGCATAGAAGAGGCGCGGCCGACCGAGCGCCCGCCAGGCGTCGGCGCTCTTCCAGTCGGGCTGGGACAGGATCGCGACGCGGAAGCCGTGGCTCTCGAGCCAGCGGCCGAGGATCGCCATCGCAAAAGAGGGATGATCGACATACGCGTCACCGGTCACGAACACGATGTCGGGCGCATCCCAGCCGCGGCGGGCGACGTCCTCGGCCGTGGTCGGCAAAAACGTCGGCGAGAAGGCATCCCGGCCGCTCGCGCCCTTCGCCGCGCCCGGTCGCTCGCCAGGCAGCGTCGGCTTCGAATGCGGCATAGGCTTGCGGCTGCGAGCGGGGCTTCATTATCGGCCGAGCTTAGCAGTCGCGGCGGGCGACCCGCGCGTTGCGAGCTGTCCGTGCGAGCCGGCCGGGCGAGCCGCCACGACCTCGGCGCCCTGCGCCGCCCCCCGCGCGCTCCCAGCGTCACCTGCGCGCCCCACGAGCGGTCGGGTGAGCCCGACGCAGCGAGGCGCCCCGCGGTCGTCCCTTCGCCCAAGTCCGCACCGCCTCGCCCTTCCCCCGGCTGCCCCCGCTACGGCGAGACAGCGACAACGCCCCCGCAGCCCGCGCCTGGCTCGAGCAACGCCCGCGCTCACGCGCTCCCCGAGCCCCGCTCAACCTGTCGAGCGCCCGGGCCACCGCCACCGCGCCCGCCCGTCCGCGGCCGCGCCACGAACGTCCGCGTATCGGCCTCTTCCAGGCCGGCAGCCACCGCATCGTCGCGACGGCCCCACTGCGCGGTCCACCACCCGGCGATCAACGCCGCCGCCGAAGATCGCGCGAGGGCGATCAAGCGGACCGGCGTCGCCCCTGTGCCGACGACGCCCACCGCGGCGCGATTCGTTATGTGCAGCTCGCCGTCGAGGCAGCCCGACCGCGCTACTTTGAGGCCGTGCTCGTCGGCCGCGGCGCATCGCCCGATTGCCTGGGCGAGCTCTCGGGGCCCTTCCCCGCGTTTGGGTCCTTGCCTGCAGGGGCTCTTCTGCGCCAATGCGCAGCCCGATCGGACCAACGCCGTGCTCGGCGAGACGACGATCGCGCTACGCCGGCGAGCCGGCGCTGCACGAACGGATCGGCGGAGTCGACGTGTTCTTTCCGCCGACGGCCTTCGGCCAGAACCACCTCCGTCTTCGATCGTGCCGTCGAGCGGATCCAGACCTGAGCGGTGCCGGCCGCGGCGCAGGGTCGTCGAGCTCTCTGCGGCGTCGGCGCGATCGGCCTCGGCCTGCTCGCGCGCGGCGCCCGGGTCGAGTTCAACGTGAGCGCATGGCGGGCTCGAAGGCTTTGTGCTCGGGCTCGCAGCCCGACCGGCGGCCGAGCAGGCGCGCGCTCGATCCTTGAAGGCCGCGCCGAGGTGCACGCCGAGCGCGCGGCCGGGGCCGCGTCGTGATCGTCGATCCGCCGCGCCGCGGCTTCGACCGCGGGACTTCGAGGTGCTCGCCGCGACCCCAGCCCGAGCGCCTGTCTATCTCGCCTGCGGCCGCACGAGTCTCGCCCGGGATCTCCGAGGTCCTGATGGCCTCAGGAGCGCCTCGCCCCCACGGCCTCGAGGCCTTCGACTTCCCCCTTCACGGACCACGTCGAGAGGTCGGTCTGGCTCTACCGTACGCGCTGACGCGGCCGGAAGCCGGCGCGCGGGGAGCGGCGCACCGAGCATCGCCCCTCATCATGCTGACGATGCCGCCCGTACGTCCCGTCGGCTCCCCCGCGGTCGGCTCCGCGTCTCCGACCGCGAGCGGCAGTCGGACGCAGATCCGCGTACCTCCGGCCGGCGGTCCGTCGAGCTCGAGCGCGCCCCGTGGCTCTGGACGATGCCGTGGACTACCGGTGGAAAGCCCCGAGACCCGATCCGCCCTCGGCCAGGCGAGTCGGTAGCAGGGCTCGAGGACCTGTGCGCAGCGTCGAATTCGATGCTGTCTCCGTCGTCGACGATGCGCAGCCACGCTTACTCGTCGTCGACGCGACCGTCGCGACCTCGCCGTTGCGCCGTCCTTGCGCGACTCCGCCCCGTTGCGGATCAGGTTGACCGACAACCTGCTCGGGAGTCGATCGGGCTCATCATCAGACCGGCGAGGCTCGTCGGTGAGCGGAGCTCGGGCCGACCGCCTCGCTCGACGACGTAGTCCTTGCGCCTGCTCGCACGCCCGAACGACCACGGGTTTGAGCTCGACCCACTTCAGCGTCGGCTCGTCGCGCGCGAACTGCAGCACGCTGCGCGATGCGACCAGCGCCGGGCCTCGTCGACGACGGTCGAAACGCTTCCTCCCGGATCATGCCGCATCGTCGTCCTCGCCCGCGATCAGCGCGTACTGCGCCGCTGCGGCGACTCGCGCCGATCGGATTGTTGATCTGGTGGGCGATGCCGGCGGCGGAGTGCCACGACCGCGACCCGGCGCTGCTGCTCTTCGAGCCGGACAGAGGAGGCGCGCTGCTCGCTGCGCTCGACGAGCGCAGCTCGAGAGCTCGGCGCGGTACTGGTGCGAAGATCGCCGCGATCCTGGGTTCCCCGCGACGAAGCATCCAACTGACGAGCCGAAGGAAGAAAATCCGAGCTCGCGATCGCCGCCGGACTGGACCATCCACTCGTAGGCGCACGACGTGACGAATCAAAGGTCCCCAGACCGATCACGAAGACGCGCTCGGGCTGCCACCCGGACGTCGATCGCGCGATGCTGCGGATGTCGCGGGCCGCGAGCGCGCCTGCAGAAGCAAAGACGATAACAACGGCGCCGAGGGTCGTGACGGGTTGCGGTGCGAAGAGCGAGAGACCGCCGCGAACGAGCGCCACGGTGCCTGCTCCGAGCCAGAGATTGCCGAGGAAGCGGGCGCGCCAGATAGCGGCGTGCTCCGGCGTGAAACAGACCCGCGAACAGGGTGCCCAGCACGGGGTAGACGAAAGAGCAGCGCCGGGTTGGACTCCGAGGAAAACGCAGCGCGAGCCAGCTCGAGAAAGAGCGCAATGGACCGGGGCGAACGCCCACTCCTTCCCGCCGCCCGCGGCGAGGGGAGACGCCAGAGCAGCAGGCCCGGGACGACGAGGAAGGCGCCCCGGCGACGAGCAGCACGAACACGCTCATCCCGCTCTCCCCGCCGTGGATCCAGGCATGGCGCCAGATTAACCGAAACGGAAATGGTCCGGACCGCCCCCCTTGGCTGCCCGCCCATGCTTTCTGGAACACTGCCGGGCACCCGAAGAAAGGATGAGTCGCCAGAAGCCTCAGGATGGACCTCGGCGAGCAACCCGACCTCGACTTCGGCCCACCGGCGAAATCGCCGCCGCGAGCGCGGAGGAGCATCGCGGCGTCTGCGACGTCACCTCGGCCGCGCCGCCGGCGATCAGATCGCCGGAATTCCTCTTTACGATCCGGCGACCCGCGCCGAACGCTATGCGCGCTTCGCCGCGGTCGCGATCGCGGCCTTCTCAAAGCGCGGGGGTGATGCGTAGCCGGAGCCCGCGCGCTGCGTCTCCGGGGCGATCTGGCAGTCACCGACCCATGCGTCCCTGGGCCGCTCCGCCAGCTGCGCCTGCTCGCATCGCTGGTCGGCCTCACGCGCTCGGGCTTCGGCCGGGCGGCGCGCCTCGGCGAGCTGATGAGCCGCCTACCGCTTGCCCGAGCCCCCGTGGTATCTCGCCGTCCTCGGGACCAAAATCCGTCGGCCCAGCGCAGCAACCATACCGGCGATCCTGCAGCCCGTCCTCGACCGCTACTGATCGCGGCGGCTGCCACGTTATCTCGAAGTCCTCGAAGAGGCCGCGAACATTCCGTTCTACAACAAGCACGGCTTCGAGGTCCTCGAGGCCGCGCATCCCCGAGGCGGCCCCTCGCTCTGGCCGATGCTCGAAGAACCGGCTGAGTCATTCTTGCGCGCCGCCTCATCCGTCGCGGCAGACGCGCTCAGAAGTCGGAGGGGTCCGCTCGCCTCCGTTCGACGGCAGCGGCTGCGCGGCGCGCGCTTCGGGTCTCCCCGAAATAACACGCATAACGCCTCCGGCTCCGGCAGCGCCAGCGCCACGGCCACCGCCTCCAGGGACCCGCCGTCCGAAACCGAGCAGCAACTCGTCATTGCCAGGCGAGCACGGATCCCCGGCGCCTTGCCCGTAGAGAGCCCAGCCGTCGACCGCGGCCCCGCCTCGAGCACGACGGTCCCGGCTTCACCCCGGCGCTGCAGCAATAAGATCACCGCGCGCGACAGCGAATGCTCAAAGGACCGGCCATCCCCGCCCCCTGCACGCCCTCGACGACCGGATCCCCGACGACGACGACCTCGACGGAGCGCGCCGCGAAAGCGAAGCGAGCACGCCCGTCGACCGTCGTCACGACGGTCGCGCGCCAAACCTGACGCGCAGGATGATCGAGGGAGTTTAGCCGCTCACCGGCGGCGGCTGACTCAGGCGCGTCGCGTCGGCCCAGCACCCCGGATCGCCAGCGCTGCCGCCGCCTCTTCCTCGGGATCGTCGGAGGCGCGCTGGACCAGCTCGGGCTCGGCGCGCAGGATCGCAATCATCACGATCGCGTCGGCTAGGGCCCGCGCGAAGCCGAGCACAGATCGATCCCGTCCGGCTCGCCAGGGCGGCCGGGCCGATCGCGAACAGCGTGGGTGCGCACCGATCGCGGCGACGTGGACGATCCCGGATTCCTCGCTGCCAATCGATCCCGGCCCGAAAGAGCGCGGCGATCTCGAGCTCAGGAATTCCGCGCGCGCTGTGCGCTCGCTGGAATCGGGAGTTTCGCGATACGATTCCCGGTCAGCCTGTCGGCTTCGACGAAAACCGGCTGGCGCGATCGGATCCGGAGCGAAACGCGACGCCGTCGACGCCTGCGACCTCTCGAATGAAGTGCGCCGTCGCACGTGCGCCAACGAGATCGCCTACACGCGCGCGTCCGGACTCGTCGGCTGCTTCGGCCTCGGCGCGGCGCTGTGCGTATTGACGGCCATGCTCTGCTTCCGAACG
>JADJOR010000003.1 GCA_016713665.1 Deltaproteobacteria bacterium | reverse complement strand
GTCCCGCCACGCGTGGCCCGCGTCGCTCTCGCGGGTTCGCGACCTGCCCGGCATCGATCGCCTGGTCGAGCTCGACCGTCGCTTCATGCCCCAACCCGCCGAGGCCTACGCGATCCTGGACGAGCTGACGGAGGGCGCCTTCACGAGCGACCGGCGCCTCGACGATCGGGACGTCACGCCCGGGATCCGGGCCCGATTCCGGCGCCGCGTCGCCGCGGTCCAGCAATTCCAGGGGCGATCGCGCTTCGCCCACAAGCACACGGGCTTCGCGCGGGCGCGCTACCTGCGCGCGATCTTCCCCGAGGCACGCTTCATCGACGTCTACCGCGACGGTCGCGAGGTCGCGGCGTCGCTGTCGCGAGTCGACTGGTGGCGGGGGCTCGAGTCGTGGCGCTGGGGCGAGATGCGACCCGACTACCACGAGGAATTCCTGAGCTCGGGGCGGAGTCCGATCGTGCTCGCGGCGATCAACTGGAAGACGCTGATGGACGAGATCGAAGACGAGTGTCGGGAGCTCCCGGGCGAGACGCTGCTGCGCGTCCGGTACGACGACCTGATCGCGGATCCCCGCCCGGTTCTCGAGCGGACTCTCCGCTTCGCCGGGCTGCCCGATTCGGACCGCTTCTGGAGTCGGGTTCGCCGCCAGGCGATCCACGAGAACGAAACGACGTGGCGGACGCATCTCGGCGCCGAGCAGCGGGAGCTGCTCGAGAAATGCCTCTCCCTGCACCTCCAGAAGTACGGCTTTCCGGTCAGAGTCTTCGCGTGTCGGCGGAACGTTCCGACCGGGCTCAATTCGACTAACACGATTCAATTTTGGACGACGTCGTCCCGGATCGCCTTCGCGTCCCCGCGGCCTCGATCCGCGCGGGCACGGAGGTCTCGTCATGCGCCCGACTCGTTCGCTTCGCTCTTGCGCCAGGGCTCCTGGCGGACCCGTCGTCGCATCGGGCGGGGCCGTCGAGGCGAGGGCATCGGAGGACTGCGCGTCGAGCTCGGGCTCTTCGAGGACGGGGGCGACGCAGCCGAGTCATCGCGCGACGGTCTTCGCATCGGAGCGGCGGATCCGGATCGAGCAGTACGCGCCGGGCGGTGAGTCCGCAGCTCCGACCTTCATCTACCGCGGCGATCTCGATCGTCTCTACTCGGTCACGGAAAAGGAGAAGAGCTACGCCGAGCTCGAGCCGATGCTGCTCTCGCTGCTCGCCGGCCAGACGCGGGTCGCGCGTCGCGAAGTTTCGGGGAGCCTCGAAGGCCTACCGCAGGATCAACAGCGCGCAGTGGGTCATCTGCTCGGTGTCGCGTCGATCGATCCGGAAGCGACCGGAAGATCCGCTCGTCGTGACGCCTACCGGCGAGGTTGACCGCGTCGTCGGCCTCGACCGCCGCCGCCGCGTCACGCTCTCCCGGTCGAGTCGACTGCTCGCGAAGGGCTGCGTGCCGACTGGCAGACGGTCGGGCTCCACGCCCCGCCGACGTCGAGGTCTTCCGCTCACTGGCCTCGTTCGTGCGCGAGGCCGCGGGATCGCGTCTGCCGATCCCGGTCGAGCTCATCCCCGGGCAGCCCCTCGATCTCGTGGTGCAGCTCGGCGGCTTTCCGGTCGCCTTCGAACGGGCCGGCAAGGCCGCGGGGGCGAGCGCGATCCGGGTCGCGGCCGTGGAGAGCGTCGCGCTCGCCGATGCCCAGTTCGAGGTGCCGGAGGGCTATGCGGCGCGCTCCGGGATCTCGGGGATCGCCTCTCTCGCCGGCCTGCTCTCCATCCAGTCCGGGCCGCCCAATCCCGGCGTGCCGACCGCCTCCGATCCCGAAGTCGAGCCGGCATCGGGTGCCGTGTCGGAGGGAGTGCTCCCGGCGGCGATGGACCCCGCTGCCCTGGACGCGACCGCGGCAGGGGACGAAGCTGCCCCCGCGACCGAGGCCGACAATCACACCGCACAGGCCGAGTCCGGGGCCGCGAGCCCGTCGCGGGCTTCCGAGGCGCCGCGCGGGCGGCCGGCCTACCAGCCGATCCGGCTCTTCGACGACTCGGAGTAGGCCGGGCAGCGGTGACTATCTGCTGCCACGGGTGATCGGTGGGCGCGGGCGGCGGAGATCATGCTGACGGGCCGCGACGTCGACGCCGCCGAGGCCGAGCAGGTCGGTCTCGTCTCCCACGTGGTCGAGCCGGAACGCCTGCTCGAGTCGTGTTATGCGATCGCGAAAGCCATCATCGGCTGGAGCCGCCCGGGCATCGAGCTGACGAAGCGGAGCCTCTGGTCGAGCCTCGACGCCGGGAGCCTCAGTCCCACATGCAGCTCGAGGGCATCGGCCAGCTCTTCGTCCGCATGATGACGAAGAACTTCGAAGAGGGGACGAAGGCTCGCAAGGAGAAGCGCAAGCCCGTCTACCGCGACTGAGAATCCGTCTCGGGGGCGGGAGCCGGCCGAGGGCCTGAGTCGCCGTCGGCTCCGAGCGCCGACGGCGGCAGCGCGAAGGCGACGTACTCTCGCTCCCCGGACGGCTGGCCGAGCTTGCCTCCCCTGCCGCGACGACGACGAACTGGCGACCGCGCGCTTCGTAGGTCGACGGCGTCGCGAAGCCTGCAGCCGGGATGACGCCTCCCAGAGGACGCGACCGGTCGAAGGCTCGAAGGCGCGGAGCTTCGCATCGGGCGTCGCAGCCAGAAAGAGGAGCCCGCCCGCGGTCAGGATCGGCCCGCCGTAGTTCTCGGCGCCGAGCCCGCTGCGACCCGCCGCGAGAACCTTCGGATAGTCGCCGAGGGGCACCTGCCAGCGGATTTCGCCCGCCGCGAGATCGATCGCCGAGAGGGTGCCCCGGGCGGCTTCGAGCCGGGCGACCTTCTTCGTGTCGACGAGCTTCTGGAAGCCCGCGTTGACGAAGGTCTTCAGGCCCGCCTGCGCGGCCCAGGCCGAGGGCGCGTCGTCTTCGTCGGCGGTGTAGATTAACCAGGTCAGCGCCGCGCTCGTACCATTTGAGCAGGCCGCCCATCCGGGCATCCGGCCGCGCCCATCGCGAATCAGCCGATCGAGCTCGAGGAACGAGAGCCGCTCGTCGACGTCGACGAGGAAGGGACGCTCGAGCCGTCGCCGCGCAGGTCGAGCCGTGGCAGCCGGCGCGCCGGATAACAGGTAGCCGGCAGCGATCTGCTCGCGGATCCCGCCGCTCTCCGTGCTTCGATCATCTGGACGACCCAGGGCACCTGGTTCGCGTTCACCGAAGAGCGGCCGCTCGCCTCGTCCCACGCGGCTCGCCCCATTCGGCTCCCCCGTCGAGACCCGGCGACACGACGTTCTCCGCCGCCCCGGGCGCGGTGTAGAGGCGACCGAACTGCATCGACTCGAGGCGGGCGAGGATCGCCGCGCGGGCCGTCTCGGAGTAGTCGGTCACGTCGGCCCGCGATAGGACCCTGGCCACGAAGGGGCGGGGGGGCCGCGTCGGGAGCGGCTGGCTCGCTGCAGGGCTGTCGCCCGGGATGAAGGGGCCGACGACGGGCTCTTCGCGGGGGAAGAGGGGCTCGCCGGTCTCGCGGTGGAACAGGAAGGCGGGGCCGGTCTTCGTGACCGGGGCGACGGCGGGGATCTCGGTGCCGTCGCGACGGAGCGTCACGAGGTTCGGCGGCGCGGGGAGGTCGCGATCCCAGAGATCGTGGCGGACGAGCTGCTGATGCCAGCGCCGCTCGCCGGTCCGGGCGTCGAGGGCGATCAGGCTGTTGGCGAAGAGATTGTCGCCGGCGCGATCGGCGCCGTAGTAGTCGTATGTCGCCGAGCCGGTCGGGACGAAGGCGAGTCCGCGCCGGGGTCGACGGTGATCCCGGCCCAGGAGTTGGCGCCGCCGACGCGCTCCCAGGCGTCGGCGGCCAGGTCTCATGGCCGGCTCCCCAGCCGCGATCGTCCGGAAAGCGCCCAGCGCAGGGCGCCGGTCCGCACGTCGAAGGCGCGCACGTCCCCCGGCGCCGCGCCCTTCATCTCGTTGACGCGGCCCCCGATCAGGATCAGGTCCTCGAAGATCGTGCCCGGCGTGTTCGCGACGACGCCCATCAGATCGTCGTCGAGGTCGCGATCGAGGCCCTCGCGCAGATCGATCCGGCCATCGTTGCCGAAGGACTCGACCAGGCGGCCCGTGCGCGCATCGATCGCATGGAGATAGGGCCCGGCGCCGAAGAAGATCCGTTCGTCGGCCGCTTCGGGCGCTTCCCAGTAGGCGACCCCCGGCTCGCGGTCCAGACGCGGATGTCGGCCTCGGGCTCAAGCGCCAGAGCTCCTCCCCGTCGACGCGTCGAGGGCGAAGAGGGCGAGGGCCGGCGAGGTCCCGTAGAGGACGCCCTTCACGACGAGGGGTTTGTCTGGATCTGGGTCGTCGCCGCGGTCGAGCACCGCCGGCGTCGTAGCGCCAAGGCGACTTCGAGAGTGGCCACGTTCTCGGGGCGGATCTGGTCGAGGGGGGAGCGGTGGGTTGCGGCGGCATCGCCGAGGTAGGTCCGCCATTCGCGGTCGGCGGGGGCGTGGGCGGAGCGGGCGGCTTGCAGGGCGGGGCTCGGCGCGCGATCGGAAGACGCGTGATCCGCGGGCTCGCAGGCCAGGGCGAGCAGGGACGACATAGCGAGGGTCGACGCGAAAATCGTTCGAATCGATTGGCGATACTCGAGGCTCACGGCGAGGACTCCCTGCAACGTCCCGGAACTGCTTGACCTCATCTGCACAAGCGTGGCCGTGCTCGCGACCCGGACTCCTGGCGACGAGAGGCGAGATCCTAGGCTGAGCCCCGTGATATCACGACCGGTCCGATCCGGGAAGGATCTGCGAGCGCCGAGAGAACCGAGTCGTTTACGGGTGAGAATCGTTCGATCTCCATCTCGCGGATCGATGGAATGGCGTTGCGCCTCGTTTCCCCGTGGCGATCACCTTCGAGACGATCACGGTTCTGCGAAAAGACTGTTCGTAGAATCGAAGGTTGAGCCGTTCGATCGCCAGGCGGTCGACTGCAGGAATCGGCCCGATACGACTCCGCTTCGCCACTTGCCTTGCGCAGGGAGCCTCGTGGCGCGTTCAAGTCGCGCGAATTCCTGCAGGATCGACGAGTCATCCAAGTCTTGATTCGCGTGATCCTCGACGGCTCGACGCCAAACGCCGACGTCTGGCGGCCAGCCCCATCCAGGTCAATGAAGTGGCCAGCGAATAGGCCAGCGTAGGTTCTGGCGTCTCGACGAGGCCCCCGGCGAAAGCGCATTCCGGATCTGCACCGTTCGGATCGATCGCGCCTGGGCCACCGATGCTCACCCCGCCGTCGAAATCCGAGCCGGGCAGAGCATCGTTGTCGAGACCATCCGAGCACGCAGGGGCGACGCGAATCGCGATCGGCGACGACGTGCTCGAGTCTCCGTTCGCATCCGTTACGCGAACTCCGGGCGAAATGATCTCCTTCCGTCGAAAAGAAGGTGCTCAGGGCTCCCTTCGCTTCCCCAGTCGAGACGGGCGAACCGGCGTCATCCAGAAACCACTCGAACATCAGACTTGACGCAGGGGTGGAATCATCTGTCGTGCCGGGGAGTGCTCTCAACTCGACCGGCGCTCCGGGTGCCGCCTGCGCCGGATTCGCGATCAAGCTCGCACGCGGTGCCTGATTCTTGTTGGGATTCACGTCGAGGCTGACGTTCGACCGACCATGATTGCCGCGCTGGTCGTAGACGACGACCGTGAAATGATTGGTCCCACCTTTGTGAAGAAGGGTATCCCTCATCTCGAAGGATGAGCTCGTTCCGGAAAGCGGCAGATCGGCAACGTATCCGCCCCCCCAGATCAGGCGAGCCATCGCGAGACCATCAGGATCACTTGCTGATCCGGCAACGGCGAGATGACCATCCGACGGGGCGACATTTCCCGACGTCTGAATCGTCACGACCGGCGAGTCGTCGAGGGCGAGAACATCATCGTCTAGCGGTGGGGCCGAGCCATCGCACGGTCGGAAGTACTCGCTCAGCGCGAGCACCTGTGAATCGGCCCATGTCAAACGCATGTGCTGATCGGGAAAAAGCTCGGGGAATGCGGCTCCCCGGAAGTGCGGGAAACCGAGTCCCATCATGTTTCCGTGCGCTGAAGATCCGATCGCCATCTCGTTTCTTCCGTCATGGTCGATTGCGAGCCCATGCGTCAGCTCGTGACCCAGAGCGCCGTAGATGTTCGAGACGTTGCTGCTGATGGTGGAGCCGCCCCATGGCGCAAAGGTCACGCCCTGGACGAGCGGATATTCTCCAATCTCGGGGATGATGCGACCTCCGTATGGCTGGTCGTCGAGAAAGCCGATTCGATTCATTTTCGATAGAAGAACGCTCTCCGTGATCGAAATGCCCGCAGAGGTCGTCCGCTGACCGTGCCCGCCGCCGAGGCTCGTTACGCCCTGAAGCGTTCCGTCGGGCATGAGCCAGTGCGCCTCTGGAATCATCATCCAGACCTCTCCCTCGCGAATCTCGAATCCCGCATTGGCCGCCGCGGCCAGCGTCTGCCCGAGCAAGTCGACGCGGATTTCTTCGTCCGTTTCGGCGACATTCAGCAGGTGGGCCACGAAATCGCCGTTCGCGTTCCTCTCGAAGTTTGGCGCGATCCTTCCGACTCCGTTCCGATCCATCTGGTCGCAGTACCAGCGATGGAGATCGGGCATGACATGTCGCTCGAGATTCGTGATCGCGTTCGATTGCGGCGATCGATTGGAGGGGACGACGTACGCGAATCGGATCGTCGGAACGATCCCCTCGAGTTCCATGGATGCCCCGAATTCGTGCTCGGCGTACTGGATTCGAATCCGGTAGAGGCCTGCCGCCAGCTGCGGACTGAGCTCGCTCAGGGTCGCAGCCTGAAGCCCACCCCAGTTGTTGTCGACGAGCTCGGGGGCCGACGGAGAGAACGTCCCGTCGCGATCGGCGTCGATCCACATCCGACTGCCGTCATCGCTCCGCGTCGCGATTCGGGTACCCGGAATCGTCACTCGGATGTAGCCATCCCACTGCACCGAGAAGAAGTCCCAGTTCTGGTCGTTGGGCCCCCCGGTGATCCCGACCGATGCTCGGGCGCCCCAGTCAACGCTGGATCGAAAGTCGACCGCGTCGATTCGCGTTCCGGAGACGGATTGAGAAGCGCGCCAGTCCGATTGAGTGAGATCGCTTCGAAGATCTTGATCCACATAGCTGCCGACCAGACCGGAGTCGTCATGGCGGCATCCACATAGAAGCTCGAAACCATCGATCGGCGGTGGCGCGGCCGCGGCGGCGACTGCCATCAACGGTCCCCCTGCGAACGTCATGAGCAGATCCCGCCAGATGGTCCGATTCGTTCCGTAGTGGAGTCGCCATCGATTCTTCCCCTCTCGACGCCCGATGAATGCCAGTAAGACCGTTCCGACACTCGTGAGAATCGCGTTGGAAGGCTCGGGTACTTTCACGAACCAATATGCCGAATAGCCGCCGGACGGAACGCTCAGGGGGGAGAAGACGCCCGCGCCGGCTTCGAGAGGGTCTTCGTCCAATGCGGTCAGCGCGAAACAATCGATCGTCGATCCGGCTGCGCCGCACCGGCCCGCAGAGATCAGGGCGCCAGTCGGTTCATCGACCTGCGTGTAGCCAAAGTACAATCCGAACAAGGCCGCGTCGGCAGGACTGACGGCCTTCAGATCCGCTGCGTCCAGCGGAAGGGAGAGGCCCGATGGACATGGACCTTGAAGTGTCGACAGGTTCACAATGAAGAGTTGGCAGACTTCGAGGGAGTCGCGAGGCGAAAACCGAAGTCGCCGAGGTAGGACTGCATCTGCGAAAAGAACATGTCCGGGACCATGGTCTCGTCCAATCGGATCCATCGGTGGTCTGTTGCAGTGTCGTGGACGACGATGATGTCATCTGGATTTACGAGGTCCTCGCGAACGAGATCGGCACGCGAGTCCGTCGCAGCAATGATCGTCAATGCGAGAAGCCAACTTCGAATCGTGGATGCCGTCATGAATTGCCCCTCGAGCCAGGCGTGGATTTCGATCTGGTTTCAGCTCACGGCTAGAAATCGCTGGACATCCTGGATGCGTGGCCTGACCGGATTCGCTTCGCCTCGGCGTCCCTCAGTCGCGCGGCCTCGGCCGCAAACCATTCCGCAAAGCCCTCGTTCATTCTCCTTGCATGAGATTCGGCGCGATAGTGAGCGCCGCAGCTGCTGATGGTGAAGGTTCCGTTCCAGCTGCGGCTGGCGCGCACGAAGGCGTCGCCTTCCTCGTAGGCGACGGATTGCGATCCGATTTCCGGCCCCGACCTGCGGACTCCGTAGCGGGCCTCGATCTTGGAGAAGATTCGGTCGCAAGTCGGAATCGCAGTGAGACCGTCGACTTCGACGTTCCAGAGGACGGCTCCGAGGTATGCGGGAGTTGTCGCCTCCAGAAGGTCCGGATCCGTGAGGAGCATTCCCGGTGTCGCCCAGAAGGCCAGCGTGATCCCGAGAGTTTCTTCGCCGTCTGCGAAAGTCGCCTTCATTACGGGCAATGAAGTCGTATGGGGTCGGTCAAGGCCCGTCCCCAGGAAGACCATCTGATTCCACTCTTTCAGGATCTGGTCTCGGCTTAGCCCTCGCGATCCCTCTGAAGCAACGCTGCCAAACGAAAGGCGGGTCAGGTCGTCTCGGCCCGAAATTTTTCGTGCGACATCGACGGGGCTGTCCATCCAGTCGAGCCCATACGGGAGTTCGATTCCGGGGCGGCTGTTCGCTCGGGATGTCCTCGTTTCCGTGGGATCCATCGACTTCGTTCCAGTCGTCGGAGGAGCGGGCACCACGGGGCGGAGAAGCGCCGATCGGGTCTCGATCTGCCGCGGGGCACTCCTTCCAGAGTCCGCATTGGAGGGCGCCTCGGAGCTTCTCGACGCCCTTGTTCACATTCTCGCTCGCGGCGTCCTCCATTCCACGGCGAAAATCTTCCGCGGCGCGCTCGGTCAGGCTGGGACCCCCGGCGCTCGCGTCGCTGCTGAACATGAAGAGTGCCAAGAGGACCAGCCAGCGGAAAGCGAGCTCTAGGTCGCGAATCGTTTTCATTTCCACTTTCTCCCGACGATCGATCGCTTACTTGGGCGATGAAGAGCGAAGAATTCGGCTCTCTTGGGGGCGTCGGGGAGGAAGGAAGAATCGGATCAGATGACGGAAGACCTCACGGGGAGAGGCGCGACAGGGCCGGCGATCGGTTCCGGGTGCGCCCCCGAGGTGGCCCAGCCGAGTTGGGATCGATCGCGTCGGATGGCGAGCTGGTCACCGGCTCATTTCAGGCAGCTTGGGGATGGATGGTCAAATTGAATACTCCGGACACCAGCAACCTTGGCTTCGACGCGCGGCGCGAGCGTTACCTGGGGGCCCGAGTCGTCGTCGGTGACGCCTCGGGCTGTCGATTCGCAATCGAAAGCTTTCGCGGGGTACGTAGCGACGCAAAGTCCGAAGCCGATCGATCTCGGCGCTCAGACGCCGACCGATCGGGAGACTCGTTGATCACGGAATCGTCCGGCGCGCCCAGCCATCGCGATGAGGAGCACGGCGAGCCCAAGCGACTCCATAGGACGCGTTGGTTCTGGAACCGGTACCCGTTGAGTCGAGGGATGGAGCGTCGTTCCACTCTGGCCCATCGAAATTTGGGATGGCGTCGCGACGCCGTTCGCCATTATCAACCGAACTCGAGGTCCCGCCATCGCGCCAGCCATCGAAGAGAATTCTGGCCCTCGGATCTTGACGCGTTGACCATGCAGCGTCTCAGCGGACGTCTTGACCGAGCTCGAGCCCACCATCCCGAGCGCAACTAGAGCGACTACCATAGATCTGAACATGATCATCATCTCCCGAGTGAAGTGAATCTAGAAGCCACAAACGCAACATACTCCGCTCTTGATGTTCTGCTGTGCCGCAGGAATGCTCATCGAGCACGATCCCGTCTCCGATGAGACGCTGCAGCTGAACGACTGAACCTGCGCGAGTACGGGTCGAGCGTTCGTGCAAATCGTCGCGCAGGCCGTTGGAGGAACGAGGCCGGTCTCTGCGCAAAGCGCCGTGCTCTCCAACGTCTTGGTTTGACAGTCGAACGTGTTCCAACTGCCATCGCTATTCCGATCCTCGAGCGAATCATTGACTCCATCCGCGTCGATGTCCCAGCAGGCATACCCACGCGGACCGGCGAGACCTGCTGGACCAGCAGGGCCGGGGTCGCCTTTCGGACCGGGCTCGCCTCTCGGGCCCGGCGGACCCGGATCGCCCTTTTCTCCCGTGTCGCCCTTCGGCCCGTCTCCTCCCTGGATTCCCTTTGCCCCTGGCGGTCCGGGGTCACCTTTTGGTCCCTGCGGACCAGGGTCTCCCTTCGGGCCCGGGAGACCACTGATCATTTCTGAGGTCAGGCCATTCAGGGTCCTGGCGTCAGAGGCGACGAATGCATATCCGACCGACGAGAAGGGTTGGCGAGGGGACAGGGTCTCGAATCCGAGCTCGCTCGCCACGGCGACTTCCAGATAGAGGTTTGGGTTCTGGCGGAAGGAGGCCTCCAGATCCCCCGTTCGTTCACTGCCCAATCCCAGATGAATCGTGAACGCCCCGGAGGACAAGGGAACGCCGACGTGACGCTCCCGAAATAGCCGCGTGCCGCCGGCTATCGCGGTATAGACACTCATCTCGAGATCGACCGGGCCCGTCAACTCGTTGCCCAGAGAATCGAGCAGTTGTCCCTGGAAGCTCATCTCAGGCGGGACGTTCTGACCCGAGCTCGGGCTCGGCCCAAGTCCGCAGAGAGCGAGTACAAAGAGAATCCAGATTCTCGTCGAGCGCGTCATTACCATCTCCTTGCCGTCCAATTCGATTCGTTCTGTCTGCTCGGCGGTCCCCGACATCATCGGCCCCTGTCCGTCCGAGCACCTCTTCTGTCAATCAGAGACCGCAGCGACAACATTTCCCGCCGACGTTTGGAATCGCGGGACTTGCGCCAGCGGAGCACGATCCCGTGTCCGAGCTCATCGAACAGGAAGTGCCAGCCGCTTCTGAGATGGCATTGCGGCGAGATCCGCAGACCGAGTCACAATGATCTGCGGGAATACTGCAGCTACTGCCATAACAAACCGAGCAGACGGCGATGGTCTTTGGATTGCGCGAGGGGCAGTCCAATGTGTCCCATTTCCCGTCCAGGTTGATGTCCTCGACGGCGTCCCGCCGATCGTCCATGTCCGAATCCCAGCACCTCACTCCGACGGGACCTCTGGGACCGATCGGGCCTCGCGGACCCGGATCGCCTTGCGGGCCTTTGTCCCCCTGCGCGCCGATTGGACTGTCGCCGACCGCACCCTTGTCTCCTGTCGGCCCCTTGATCGTTCCAGGGTCTCCTTGAGGACCTTGCGGACCGCGGTCTCCGACGACACCTTTGGCTCCCTCATCCCCGATGGGCCCAGGCGGCAGGAAATCAACCAACACGCGGCCGTTGACGGATGTCGAGTCCGAAGCTGCGAATGCGGTAGCCACGGACGAAAATGGATGCCGGGGAACGAACGTCTCCGAGCCGCCTGTCGAGCTCTGTCCCGGTTGCTTTTGTCTCACGAGCTTGGTCTCGAGGAAGAGATCCCAGCCCGTACGGAATGCGTCTGCGAGACTGTCGGTGCTCGATCCCGTTCCGAGCTCGACCGAAAATCGACCGTCGACCAACGGGATGTCGTGATGGATGTCCGTGTAGAAGCTGTCCCCGGATGGTTTCGTAAAGAGGCGGAACTCGAGGGTCACGAGCCCAGTGAGCGGCTCGTTACCAATCGATCGCAACTGCCCTGATACCGAATCGTTGCCGGGACGCCTTGGGCCAGAGCGTCGAATGCAGTCAGCCAGAACACTGCCATCAATGCGAGAATTCCCACGATTGGCGATTCCGTACCACTGACGAATCCTCCCATTGAAACTCGTGCGGAGGCGTTCCCGGGGCTCCCGGATGCCTTCTCATGAGGGTGTGTCGGGAGATCGGGTTCGATCGGATCACTCGGATGCGCGACTTTTTCGAGGTCGGCTTTTCAGCCCGGTAAAAACTGACGACTACGCTGCAATGGCGGAGGTCTTCAGGCGAGCCGCAAGAGCGGGCGGACTACGGGCTCGTAGAGAGCGCCTCTCGTCTCCTGGGTCGCAATTGCAGGGTCGGGGATGGGGATCCAGCTCTATCGAACCAAGGAACGGACAGATGCGTCTGGTGCTCCCGCCTGGGTGGTCCTATTCGCCTTGTGTCTCCGACCTCCTCTCACGAGGTATCCGGTGCCTGGGGCATCTGGCGCTCTCAACACGGGAGGAATGGGGAGCATGAAGAGTCGCTCCGGTCTCATCACGAGCCCTCGATGGAGTGGGTCGAGAGGCTCAGTCCTGCAGGACTTCTCGTCTGTTCCCCGTCGTTTCGGTTACGGGCATCCTGGTGTCCCTTTTGGGCGCAATGACCACCGCGACCGCCCCCGAGTGCGGGACGTTCGAGTCCGGATCGATTTCGACGGTCGGCGAGGTGGTCACGCATTCGGTCCAAGCGATTCAGGGACAGCGGATCAGTTTGAAGCTCACATCAACGGGCGGCACCTCCGGGTTCATGGCGTCGATGACTACAACGGGACCCAATGGGGAGTCCTATGGAAACATCGTCGAGTGGGTCGCTCCATCGACGGGGACCTACACGGTTCAGGTGCGCGGCAATGGATCGGCCGCGAGTCCCCAATTCGGTAGCTACGACGTAGGGCTCGTCGTGCTGAACGACTTATCTCGTTGTGGTCGACCTCTCGATTGCAACGCGGCAGATCCCATCGAGGGATGGATCGGAAGTCGGGCACATCGCATCTCATTCAACGTTCAAGCAGTGGCTGGCGATCAGCTCCATATTCAAGTCGAGCCGGCGGAACGCCTCAACTTCCGCATCTATTCGCCTGAGGGCGGACTCGCCAACTCGTCCGTCTATTCCGGACGCCACTTCTTCAATCTCGTCGGATCGGGAAACTATGGCGTGATCGTCGAACCGAAATCGACGACGTCGACACCCATCCACTACTCGATCAAGACGGACGGCCCGGGGGCCTGCGGTCCGGCGTTGTCGTGCGGCGTCGCGCAGCCGGGAGTGTTCGAGTCGATTCGAGATCGATCGGTTTTTCGGGTCTTCTCTCGTGCCGGGGAGCGGTTCCGATTTCGGATCGCAGCGGACGAACCCGGACGGGTACCCATCTTCCGAATCTATGACGAGGCCTGGACTCAGATTGCGGCCGGCGGATCGCCAGGGCTCAACCCGTTGGATGTGACGTTTCGCGATGCGGGTTCCTATCGTGTCTTCGTGATTCCGGACGTCGATTACATGGGGTCATTCCACTTTTCGATGCTGGGTATGGACGGCGACAATTCCTGCGACTTGTGTTCGGGGCCCCCTGGGCCGCCCGTCGTTCGTGGGCCCGGAGCGAGAAGCCGGCCGTCGTGCCCCCCGGCGAATCCCGAGCGCGCCTGCATCGAGACATCAGATCTCGATGGAAATGCAACGCAGGACTGCCTCTTGCAGAGAGAGCAAGATGATCAGGGCAACAGACTCGAGCTCTGGTGCACGCGAAGGCCGGCCAACATCCTCGATTTGCGAGATCAGACGGAGCCTGCCCCCGAATACTCGTGGAGATTCCTGCCGCAGGGCAGGCCGAGTGCCGAGGTCGGGCACTGTCGCTACGGGGGAGGGATCAACGAGCAGGCGATCTGGTCGACAGGGGACTCCAACGGCAACGGCACTCCCGACTGCTTCGTCAAGACGCGCTGGGTCAACTACGACGATGCTGATTCCGACTCGACCGACCACAAATGGTGGGACTACGTCGCGGACCTGCGGGCATGGCTCCTTGTGCGAACGGGCTATCGATCAAGTTATCTGGGTCAAGGCCCCCAACAGATATGGCACGGACCGGATCTTCGACCGCTCGGCGGCGCCCTCGTGGGACCGGATTTGATGGCTCGGTCAATTCCGTCGCGGGACGGCGAGCGAATGAGTCTGTCTACGAGGCGAATGTGCGATGTCAACCTCGACGGAGTCTGTGACCTCGCAGATGAATCCTCCGCATCCGGAGCGATTGGCTCTTGTTTAGGCCAGGCGGGGTTTCGACATGGAGCGGACATCGACGGGGACCGGTGTGTCGATGGAGCAGAGGTATCGTCCGTGTTCGATTCCGATGCCGATGGCGACGGATGGATCGACTCGGTCGATTCCTGTCCCGTCGCTTCGACTACCAATCAGGTCGACAGCGATTCGGACGAAATTGGAGACGAGTGCGACGTGTGCCCGCTTGTCATGGATCGGGAACAGCGCGACTCGGACCATGACGGGATCGGAGATGCGTGTGATTCTTATGCCGATGGCGACTCGATCGAGAATCAGTTCGATAATTGCCCATTTCTTTCGAATGCAGATCAGCGGGATCTCCGCGGGTTGGGATTGAACTCGGGACCGGACGGTATCGGCGATTCCTGCGCTTGCGGCGACTTGAACCTCGATGGTGGGATCACGTCATTGGATGTCGCCGAACTCCGACGAGGCCTCGCGCGAGTCACCGGCGCCCCGCTCACCCAGCAGCAGAGGGATCGCTGCGATGTGGGAGGTCGCGAAACGGGTTGCAGCGTTCTCGACGCGGTCCTGATCGAGCGCGCGTTGGCGGGGCGTGACCCGGGCCTGCTTTCGACTTGCCGGGCATATGTTGGTGGGTCTCAGGGAGCGATCTGATCCGTGGGAAGGCCCCCGCGTGCTGCGGGGAGGCCATTCTTGCTGAGAGACTCTTAGACTAGCGGGACGCCTCATTCGCGATCAGGATCGTTTCAATCATCATCGACGACCTCGATTCATCCCCTTCACGGTGATTCCGCGGCGCATCGACACCCCCCCGAGAAAGGCCGTTCCGAACCCAAGGAGCGTAGAGAAGGAGGGCTCAGGAACGACAGCGATCGTCGCTTCGAGGATTCCCTTTTCGCGCAGGGAGGCTGAGACCCTCGAGCTGGGCCGGAGCTTTACGATTCCCGGGCTTCGCGTGTCGATCAAGAGGTCGCCGAGCTTCGTCGGGCCAATCTCGCCGGCGATTGAATCACCCCCCACGATGCTCAGCATCGAACTGCTCCGCTCAAACGTAGAATCCCCTCGAGCCGTGAATCCGAGGAGACCTGCGCCTTCCTCCATCTCGATTCGAATATGGTAGCCGCAGTGTTCATCGCCCGTTCCCGAGGAACAAGCGCTTCCCTCGGCCGACGGGTCGTCCTGTCCAGATAGATACAGATGAAGCGTCGATTGGGTTCCGATCGGTAGAAACGCGATGCCGGTCTTGCCTCCATCGTTGGTTGGACTGTGATAGACCGTAATCGGTTCCGCCGCCGCAATCACTGGCAGGAGCGCTCCGGCGACAACGGTCGCGGTGAAGTGGAACAGCGTAGTCTTCATGGGACCCCACTCACGCCAGAGAAAATCGGATATGAAGGCGTTCGACGAGCGCTTCATAGACTTTGGAAGCTGGCCCTCCCCCGCGTCGTCATCCGGTGATGTCGGTTCGGATTAGCGATTTGGACCAATCCTGCTTCTCGATTCCCGAGAAGATTCGCGATCGACTCACGGGATACCGCGGAGTCTCGGGATGTGCAGCTCCAATGGTTCGCCATTGACCTCATGAACGACGAGCGGGGAATCGAAATCCATTCGTACGGAATCAATGATCCGAATCGGCATTCATCGCCGACTCCCTTTTTAAACGGCTGCACGGCAATTGTGCGGACCAACAATAGGGAGAAGCATCATGATACGGGCAATGAAGATCGGTACATGCATGGGATTGATCGCGGCCGCGATCGGATCGCAATCGGTTGCCAATGCGGAAGGTCGGAGGATCGAGATGCATGCGACTCCGAACGACCCCATGTTTCCGTTGCAGCGCAGCTTTAATTGGATCCGCGGGTTCGGCCCGACCGACGTGTCCGACACGGACATCGACGCTCCGGAAGCCTGGGACGTGAGGACCGATGCAAGTTCGGTCATCGTCGCAGTGATCGATTCGGGAATCGACCTCGCGCATCCAGACTTGGCTTCAAATCTCTGGCGCAACCCGGGCGAGATCCCCGGAAACCGCGTGGATGACGATCTCAACGGCTATGTCGATGACGTGAACGGCTTCGACTTTCTCGATCGCGATGCACTGCCCGACGATGAGAGCGGTCACGGAACCCACCTGGCGGGAATCGTCGGTGCCGTCGGGAACGACGGTTTCGGCGTAACAGGAGTCGCGTGGCGAGCTCGCATCATGCCGCTCAAGGCGTCTGCCCCGTACTCCAATGGAGTGTGTTGCCAAGGGGGTAGCACGATCACCGTCTTCGAGGCGGTGCGATACGCGATTTCGAAAGGCGCGAAGGTGATCCTGATGAGCTTCAGCTCGTCCTCCTCCGAGAATATCCAGGAGGCCGTTGCGATCGCGGAGCAAGCGGGTGTTCTCGTCGTCGCTGCAGATAGCGCGGGCTATCCGGCGCGTCTAACGAATTCGAATCTCGTGACCGTAGGATGGATGGAGCAGGCAACGAACGCCTCGAACTACTACAACATCGACCTCTTCGCACCAGGTGAAGCGGTCAGCACGTGGCCCGGAAGTGTTCATGAGAACATGCGAGGTTCCTCCCGTTTCGGCCGCGCATGTAGCCGGGGCGGCAGCCCTCACTTTGGCCGGAGAGCCGAGTCTGTCCCCGCGGAGCTCAGCTGGCGCTTCGACGGACGAGCGACCCGTTTCTCACGCAGCAAGTCGGCGCGAATCCGCCGCCGGGCCGCCTCGACGTCGCTCGGCTCCGTGCGAACAACGTGGAACCAGGACGGCGACGGGCGCATCGATCGAGCGGACAATTGCCCGCAAGACGCGAACTCCGATCAGGGCGACTTCGACTCGGACGGCTTTGGAGATCGATGCGACCGAGGGGCTCCGCCGAACGCTGTCAATGACTCTGCCTGTGTCGTCAGAAACAGTCCGAGGCGCATCCATGTGCTCAACAACGACTCGGATCCGGATCACGCGAAAGGTAGCTTGATGGTGATCGCGCCGTGGGGAGCTCGGGCGAACGGAACCCTTTCTCGATGGGAGACGGATCAGAACGTCGTAGTCTTCACTCCGAAGACTGGGTATCTCGGTACGGCTTCGTTCCGGTACACCCTCGTGGATCCGGTCGGGAACGTCTCCAGGGAAGCCACCGTCAGCTTGGAGGTGAAGGCGAGCTGTCCGTAGCTGGAGTCTCCGCGTCTGTGGACGTGGGCCCGATCGCTGGGGCGGTCGGGCCCACCTGCTTGAGCATTTGTAGAGCGGCGAGCCATTCATGTCGTGCGCATCGAGTGAAGCGTTCGGCGATTGCCGCGGCTCTCAGCATTGTGCGAGAACGTCATCGTAGTTCCTCGATCTGGGTCTGGGGGCGGGAATGGGTCCGCGCGCGCAACTATGAGTCAGTACGGGACTTGCTATCCACTTGCCCAGATTGTCCCGAGGGAAATTCCGGGCCGCGATCCTCGTTCGGACTTGACTCCGTCTCGCCCCCCCCCTTGATATTCGAACGACTGAGGAAGTTCGGGGAGCCCTTTGGGTTAGGCGCTGCGCGAGTTAATCGAGTCGCTACGATGTGCTTTTAGCGCGCGCCGTATCCGCGCGCATTCCAGCACTTCTCGGTCGTCAGGGACGAGGGGGCACGAAGCTATGGTTCGACTCGATCGCCAGGGCGGCGTGCGGCTAGTTCGGACGTGCCTTCGCAGGCGGTTCCCCCGATGGGGATCACTAATCCTCTTGATGGCTCAGCTGCTGACAGGCGCGGCTGTGTCGAGCCCCATTGTCTTACCGCCGCGGCAAGGCTTTGACACGCTAGCGTCTACTCTTCCTCCGAACGGCTGGCCTCTCGTCGACCAGGACGGAGGTCCGCCCGGCCAAAACAACATCCTGGCTTGGGTCGCAACGGGTGGCAATCCGGGCGGCTACCTTCAATTCCAGGACTCCGACCCCGACGCGAGCTTCGTTTCTGCTCCGCAAGCGTTCCTCGGCGATTGGAGCGAGCTCGATCGTCTCGGATCGATCGCCTTCGACCACATCATCTTGGCCTCATCCGGCTCACCCGTTCCGTATAGAATTCGACTCGAGAGCGGCGCCGGCGACGAGGCCCACTGGGAAAGCGCGTCGCCCGCCGCGACCGGGACATGGACCCACGTCCAGGCTGATCTCATAGAGGAGGACTGGCAGATCGTCCACGGATCCTGGGCGTCGTTGCTGAGCAACGTCACGGAGTTCCGGATCGGCATCGAGCTGGTCATCGGGGGCGAGACGACCGGAATCGATAACATCCGTTTGGATCACTTGGATGATGCACTAGGATTCGGGCCTAACTATGATGGGTTCTTCGTTGGTCGAACTGGCCGATGCACCGTAGACTTGGGAGATCCGCCAATATACTGCGACCCGAATCTCGATCCCTATGATCCCGGGTGGACCTGCGAGCCAGGCCAGACATGTGAGCCACAAGTTTTCGAATCGCCCAGATATTCTTGGGCTGATTGCTCACAGAGCGACAGCCCGGGGTGTTCATTCCTGATCACGTCGGCCTCATTTTCCAATCCGCATGCCACGAACCTCACGACACCGATCGGGGATTGTAGAGCGGAAATCTTCACCAATGACGGGATAGACAGGAGGGACGTCACCGTACTGATGAGTCTCACTCCTCGTGTTGCGAGCGGGTACATGTGCTGCGAATGGAAGATCTCAGACTGCATCGCTTGCCGCGAATCTCCCAACGGGGCCGTAGAAACCGAATTCGGCGATTCGCCCGTTTTCCGGTGGGGAGCCTATGCCACGTACATGCGTGACCTCGACGGCGATGGTCGACCCGACGATTCCGACGGCGATGGTCGACCCGACGACTGCGACGATCCGGACAAGGATGGTCGTCCCGCCTTACTCGACAATTGTCCGAATCCGAATCCCTCACAGGTCGACTCGGACCGGGACAGATACGGAGATCATTGTGACCGGTATTGCAACCCGGGACCGTCGACGACCTGCACCGTGCCCGAACCGGTGATCGACGCGGGGGCTTCCTTCGTGCTCGGCACTTGTCTCATATCGTTCGCGCGCGCACGTCTCCAGAAGCGCAGACGCTGACCTGCTGGGGCAGTACCGCATGCCTTTGAAGGCGGAGCAACCCGCCGGCTTGGTTCCGAGCGATCGAAATGACAACATCATCCGCCCGAACCCGATCCTCTTCTGCCCGCCGCGTTCGCTCGCTCGCCGCTGCCTGGGCGGAAGTGGTCGCGGTCTTCTGCGCCTCACATGGAGTGATGTCGAAATCCGCCATCGGACAGGTCGTTACCGACGGTACGACCCACGCCGGCGGACCGATGTCGGTTGGTGGCGGCGCGAGCGGCAAGGACTACACGATCGGGGGCGAGCTCGGTCAGATCCGCGGCTCAAACGTCTTCCACAGTTTCTCGCAGCTGAATGTCCCGGAGGCGGGTCGGCAACCTTCGAGCGGAGTGCCGCATGGGGCGACGCCGTCGTTCGCAATCTGATTGCGCGGGTCACTGGACCGGGGCAGAGCCACCTCCTCGGAGCGCTTCGCTCGACCGCCGGAGAGTCCCGGCTGGTGCTGATCAATCCACATGGCCTCGTATTCGGGCAAAATTTCAGCATGGACGTCCCAGGAAGTTTCTTTGCGTCGAGCGCGGACCGCGTCGAGAACCGAGCTAGCGGCGAGTTCTATTCCGCAACGGATCTCGATGGATCTTCCTTCATGTCTTTGGCTCCCGATACGTTTCGCTTCCTCGACTCCGGCGCCGGTCCGATCGTCGTCAAAGGATTCCTGGAGGTGCGCCCGCACTACGACATCGCCCTCGTCGGTGGGGATATCACGGTCGCCGGTGATCTGGATTCGAGTGAGCCGCGCGGAATCATCTCAGCGCTCGACGGGAACATCAGTCTGGTGTCGGCAGATTCGGCAGGCCGGGTCTCAGGGCTCTTCGAATCCAGTGCGGAGATCTCGCTATTTGGCTTCAGGTCCCTGGGCGACATCCAAATCGTGGATGACGCCACGATCAGCAGCCAGGGATTGACTCCGGTCTTCAGGCTGCTCCCGCCAGCAGGCAGTGATGACGTCTTGACGCCGCGCGACAGCCTGATCGTCAGCTTTTTCGATGCCTCGGGCGTCGAACAGCAGCTGGCTGATGTCGTGATCGTCGATTCCGGTGATGCTCCCGAGGCTGCGGATGTTCTCGTGGGAATGCGCGAGTCGACAGGGCAGCAGTATCTGCTCCGCCCGAGAATTCGCGGCGAGGAGGGATCGGAAACATCTCGATATTCTCGCATGACGTCTCGATCGTCGATTCGGATCTTCGCTCCACCGTTACGGGTAGCGGAGATGGCGGAGACATCTCGATCGAGGCGACTGGAAGACTTTCGATCGAAAAGCGGTTTCGCAACGACGACGTCGGACTTCTTGCCCGAACCGGTCTGAGGATACAAGGAGGATTGCTGTGGCTCGACCCTGACGGAGAGTCGGTAACGGGGGAAGGACTTTCACTTCTCATCGGGGGATCTGGGACTGGCGGGAACGTGGACGTCACTGCGCAGAGTATCGAGATGGCGGGCGGCGCCCTCATCTCAGCCACCAGTTTCGGGTCCGGCGACGCGGGAAACATCGACGCAAGGGCGACGTCAAATTTCGAACTCCGAGACTCGGGCACAGGAATCCTGAGCAACGCGCAGGGCTCCGGCGCCGGCGGAGACGTCGCCTTGCGGACGCAGGGCGGCAGACTGCGGCTCGAAGATGGAGCAGCCATTACCGCTCAGACGACACGGAACGCACGAGCCGGAGACATCTCGATCGCGACTGGGTCGCTTGAGCTCCTCGGCGGATCGATGATCGACAATTCGACGAGTGCGCAGGGTCGCCTGAAAGGCGAGGGGCTCACGACCGGGTCGGCCGGCTCGATCGAGATCGTTGCGTCCGAGTCCGTCCGGCTCGCCAGCATGTCCACCCAAGGCGATACGTCGCGGGTCACCTCGAGATCGCTTGCGGAGTCCTCCGGCGCGGCCGGCAGTATCCGGATTACGGCTCCCGCGGTCCGAGTCGGTGATCGGGCCTCGATCTCTGCTACGGCCGACGGCCCCGGTACCGGCGGAGAGATCCAGCTCGACGTGATGGATTTAGCGCTGAGTGAAGAAGGTCGGATCAGCACTTTCGCGGCCGTCGGTGCCGAGGGGGGATCGCCCGGGGATGGGGAGGCGAGGTCGATCCGAATCCGATCGACAGGCGAGGTTCGACTGCGTGACAGAAGCGAGATCGAAGCGAGTGTCGGAGCGAATCGTGGGGGCGACGTCGAGATCAGTCGGCCGCGTTCGATGGTCCTCGAGGACGAGAGCCGAATCCTTGCGCAGGCCCGAGCCGACGACGGCAGCGGCGTCGGCGGGCGGATCGAGATCCGTGCCGATGCCTTCTTCGCATCTCCGACGAGCACGGTCTCGGCGGACTCGAGCGCGGGGGTGAACGGAGAAGTGATTTTGACCTCCTCGATCGCAACGATCGAGGAGGACCTTCGTCCAGTCGAAGCGTCTCTGCTCGATGCTGGCACGCTGCTCCGCCCACCTTGCGAGGCCCGCGCGGCGAGTGCCGGGGGAAGTCTCGTCGTCGCTTCCAAGGCGCCCGAGCCGATCGATGAGGAGCGCTGGCTCTCGTCGTCGCTCGTGATTGGTGAGCGTCGAGAATCCCAAGAATCGATTGCCGAGGTGGAGGGGGCCCTTCGTCGAATGGACGACGCAGGTCGCGCCCTCGCCGATGGCAAGCTCGAAAAGGCGCGTCGCGAGCTGGATGCGCTTTCGGAGGAGCTGGACGACTCAGATCGCGTCTCCACCCGATTGCTCGTGTTCGCCAACCGGGCTCGACTGGACGCCGAGCACGGCTCTTGGGAAACTGCGATTCGTTCGACGCGCGAGGCGCGTCGCTTGGCGGATGCTCTCGAGAACGACTTCGTGCGTTGGGCCTCACGTGTTCACCTCGCGCAGACTCAGATTCTCTTGGCGTCGAAGGCTTCGAAACGGAGGGTCCAACTGGTAGAGGGGGCCCACCGGGATCTGGTCGATGCGGTCCGCATAGCCCGAGTCCTGGGGACGGCCCGGGAGTATTCGGCGTCCCTTGGCCGGCTCGCCCGGCGTTACGAGATGGAGGGCCATCGCGAACATTCGCTGGCTCTCGTTCGAGATGCGATCGGAGCCGGAGAGCAGTTCAATACGTCGGCTGAGCTTCATCTCTGGTACGCGATGGAAGGTCGAATCCTCTGGACGCAGGGACGCGCAAGCGCGGCGCTTAACTCGTATCGGCGCGCGGTGGACGCGGCAGCGAGACTGCGGCGTGCAGCCTTCCGCGACCCGCGATACGAGAGCAAGGTCTCCCACCAGGCGCTCGACGAGCTTCATCTGGCGTACATCGATCTCTTGTTCCAGAGCGCGGATCTCGGAGTCGACGCCGACGCGCAAAGCCGACTTTTCGCGGAGGTGAGACGCGTCGCCGAGCTGTCGCAGGCCGTCGCGCTCGAGGATTATTTTCGCGACGAATGCGTGGCGCTGCTGGAGTCGCGCACCCGGACGCTGGACGAGCTCGTTTCGGAGTACGGTCGCGGGAGTGGCAGTCGTCTATCCGATTGCTCTTTCGAACCGCGTAGAGCTGCTCGTCGCGACGTCGTCCGGATTTCGAAGGGCTACGTCTATCGTGGAGTTTGAGAGCCTGACCGCGGAGGCGGCGCGTTTTCGCCTCGATCTGATGGATCCCCTCACCCGACGGCATGAACGATCGGGCTCCCTTCTCTACGGATGGCTAATCGGTCCGATCGAGCGATGGCTCGAGGAAGAGCGAATCAAGACGGTGATCTGGGTTCCGAACGGTGGGCTTCGGAATATTCCGATTTCCGCGCTTAGGGACGGCGGCGAGTATCTCATCGAGCGATACGCAATTGCGATTGCACCGGGGATTGAAACGGTGGCTCCTCGAGAGATGGATCTCGCCCGAGCGCGCATTCTGTTTGCCGGGCTCGGCGCCGGGTCGGAGGGATTTGCGCCCCTTCCGCGAGCGGCGCAGGAAGTGCGCGAGCTTCAGGCGAGATATGGAGGGGATCTTCTCCTCGATTCAGATTTCGTGGCGCAAAGACTGGGCGCTCGGATAGCCGAAGACCATCCGTCGATCGTCCATATCGCATCCCCGCGCGCTTCACCGGGGACTCGAAGTCGAGTTTTGTTCTGGCCCATGATGGCCGGATGTCATTCGAGACGCTCGCCGGATTTATCGCTCCGTCGCGTTTCGTCGAGCGCCCCATCGATCTGCTCGTGCTGTCTGCGTGCGAAACCGCGGCGAGCGATGATCAGTCCGCACTCGGGCTGGCAGGAGCCGCCGTGCGGTCTGGAGCCAGCAGTGCGTTGGGCACACTCTGGCCGATCAGCGACGCGGAGACGTCGACTCTCATCTCGTCGTTCTACGAGCAGCTCGGCGCAGCTGGTACCACGAAAGCCGAGGCGCTTCGGCGCGCCCAGGTGGCCGCACTACACGACCCGAAGCGAGGTCACCCGTTCTATTGGTCCGCCTTTTTGATGGTGAGCAGTTGGCTCTGATTCGAGGAGGGTCGTGGTCCTGGCTGGCATTTGGGCCTGCCTCGGCGCGATCGAGGTGGTGGCCCAGCAGGTTCGACCATCGGATGAAAAGCGGCCAATGCCCGACGTCAGTGTGGATCCGGCCGACTCTGGGCGATCCCAGGTCGTGGTCGAACCGCTTCCCCCGCTTCCCAATCTCGATCCCATGCCCGAGAGGCTCGGGATCCCCTTACCCCCTCCTCCTCTCGGCGAGAAGGGGGCCGACGCTGATCGCATGGAATCGATCTTCGTCAGGAGAATCGAGATCGCCGGGAATTCGCTGATCGCTACCCCGATCCTGCGCACCGTTACTGCTCCTCGTGAGGGATCTCGACTCTCGATCGAGGAAATTCGGAGTGTCCGGGAGGAATTGACTCGGGTCTATGTCGATCATGGCTGGATTACATCGAGAGCCGTCGTGCCGCCCCAGGACTTGTCCGGTGGCATATTGAGGTTCGAGATCGTCGAGGGCTTCTTGGAATCGATCGAGATCCTGAATGACGGCCTCCTCCGAGACGGATTCGTACGGGCGCGTCTCGCCTCACTCGTGAATCGCCCGTTCGGCTCTCCAAGGTTCGCGCGGCCGTCGCGCGGCTGCAGCGACGTCCGAACCTCCATCAGGTCGCGGCGACCCTCGTGCCGGGCTCGGCGAATGGCTTGAGTCGGCTGGTTGTCAGGATAGTCGAGGTCAATCCATGGCGGGTCCTGGTTCAGGGTGCCAACGACGGCGAACCTTCTTTGGGAGAATGGGTTGGTACGGCCGTCGTCTCGAACGGCAATCTTCTGGGCGTCGGAGACTTTCTGGGCGTTCAGTACAGAATCGCTGAGGGTCTGCACGACGTACAAGGACGCTATCGGATCCCGATCACGCGGTACGAGTCGCAGGTGGAGATTGTCGCGCGTTCGACCTGGAGTATGGTCGTGCTCTCTCCCGTGGACGAGCTCGACATCTCGAATCGGACGAGTACCTATGGCGTAGCTCTGGTCCAGCCAATCATCGATCGAACGCGGGTGTCGGCGGAGCTATTCGTTCGCGGAGAATGGCGACGAAGCCAATCGTATCTGGACGGCGAGCGCGAATCCTTCGATCTAGGACCGGAGCAGGGCAAATCGACCGTCGTCGTGATTCGAACTGGCCTAGACTTGATAGCGCGGTCTCGGTACATGGCCGGTGCGATTCGGTTGCAGCTGAGCGAGGGACTGGATGTCCTCGGCGCGACGAGCCATGGAGGGACGACTCCCGACAGCCAGTACCACGCCGGCCTCATTCAACTGGATATCGGGGCAAGACACCCTTCATTGCCCGTGCGAGCTCAGATTCGCAGCGCAATCCAGATCGCATCCGACCGCCTTTTGGGCCTAGAGCAGTTCGGCATTGGTGGAATGGATAGTGTTCGGGGTTACCGTCAGAACCAGCTAGTTCGGGACAACGGAGCGATGACGACAGCAGAGGTCTACGTGGGGACCCGGCTTCCGCGATTGGGCGACTTTCGGCCATCGTTGGAGATTGGGCCTAATTTTGGATTTGGATACGGTTGGGACGACGCCCACGATGCTCGCCCCGCCGCGCACGTGCTTAGTACCGGAGTATCCGCCCTTCTGAGTGTGCTCCCGAACGCGGCACTCGAAATTTACTGGGCGTATCCTCTCGATCGTCTTGGGGGTTCACCTGGTCGAGCTGTTCAGGATGACGGTTTGCAGCTGCGAGTCACATGGACGTATTTGAACTGAACGTCGTCCCCAGCTCGCGGAATGACTGAGAAATTACCTAGGCGCGTGAGGTCTCAGTCCAACAAGTCCACCAGAGCCCCGATGAAAACAAATATTTGATGAGCGCAGATTTCGTCCAGTTCGCCCGAACCGGACGGGACGTCGATGATTCTAATTGCAGACAGGTGAGCGACGATCAAGTCGTCCTCTGCTCCGCCGGCGGCCATGAGCCTTCCCTGCTGGTGGACTGATCATCGCGCGGGCGGCGTCGGTCGCACTGAAGTTGACGATGAAATTTGCGGCTCGAGCCATGCCTGCGACGGACAGAATGCTCGCGCCGACAACTACCGAGAGACCAATGACCAACCCGTGCTTCATCGCCTCATTTTCCGTAGTCGATCGCGGATCGCCTGGGCGTGCTCTTGCGCGACCCGGGAATCAAATGCGACGACGAGTTCATGCTCCCGAATCAGATCGCTGAGGAATCATGGAGCGGGAGGCGCCCCCAAGCGAGCGACTTCAGAACTCGACTAGGAGTCGGGGCGAGTCAGCGCTCGCAGAAATCGCTCGAGTGCCTCGATCTCCGACCGGCAGCTATCGCAGCACCGTAAATGCGACGCCAGCTCCCGGTTCTCGCCGGAGTCAGCTTCGTCGCCGTCATCGAGGAGCCGAATCATCGCGTTCGCGGACGGATGCCAGGTCGGCCCGTCGCTCGGGGCGACGGGCGCTCCGTCCTTCAGGATTCCCTCGAGCTCATCCAATCCATTCCGGTGGATCCAGCACTCGAGGCAATCCTCGAGGTGCGACATCATCTCCGCGACGTCCGGCATCGGGCGGTCGCGAAGCGGGCAGCGCGTCGAGTCGTTCGAGCTCGGCGAGTCGGGCCGAGGCTGATTCCGGGCCACGTTTCGACTCCGATTCGCAGTTGGACACGCCCCTTCGAGCACACCCCGGCGATGGGGATGTCGTTCGAGCGACTCGAATCGGATCAATCTGTTCAGTCAGGAGAGTCGCTGCGTCCGAGAAGCGCGTTCGTCGCGCCTTCGATCAGGCAGGCGTTCGGCGCAGTCCAGAGCCCGCTGGAGCTGCGGCTCGGACGATGACGTCGGCGGGCATTTCGGCCGGGATCTTTCCATCTCGATGGGCTGCAGCCAGATCCGTCATGATTTCGACGATTCGACCGGCTCGCTCGCTCGACGAAGGCGTCCGTCCAAGCGGACCCAGCTCGATGTTGATCACGCGGCCGAGGTGCAAGATCGCGAGCGGTTCGCAGCGGGTGATGCCGCGACCGATCTCGCTCCAGGTTGGAAGTCGTTCCTGTGGAATCCCGGACGCGGGCCCGAGCCTCAGCCCGAGTGAACTCGAATTCCCGTCGAAATCGTCGTCCGCTCGACGCGAGCGCTCCGGCAGTTTGGGCATGGCCGACCTCCGCGCGATCAGTCCGACGGACCGTCGTGAACGGGGGGCGCGCATCGGTTTTGTGCCCGGGGATCTGGAGTGAGGGTCACCTTCGCGTCGGGATCTCGAACGCGTCGTACCAGATCCCGGCGCGGGCCTGGGCGTGGGCACGCTCTGCTTCCGGGACGCTCGCCGGAACCGGATCCTTCTCGAGCCGAACGATCGCGCCATACGAGCGCGGATTGCTGACGGGACGCTCGGGATCAACCTCGATCATGATCGACCATTCGTAAAGCTGACCCGGCTCGAGCCCGGCGCCGAGCTGGGCGAGGTCGATCGAATGGAATCCGGCAGCAGTCGGACCAGCGAGCACCCGTTCGGCCACAGGATCGATCGACCGCTGATCGACGAGCTGAAATCGGATCGGTCTGTCGGTGGCTTCGGATAGATACCACCACAGGCTGGGCGCTGGAGAAACCGTTCGCCCGGCATGGCGTGGGGCGAGCGCTTTGATCTGGATATCGCTCGCCGCATCCGATCGCAGGACGACGTTTCGGTCCGGCACGGCGAAAGGAAGCCCGTCGGCTGCGCTCGGGATCGCATAGCGCGGATCGCCGAGGGCGTCGATCGCGGCAATCAGAATCTCTTCGCGCGGTGCTTCGGCCGGGACCTGCTGGGGATCGATCGGGGAATCGGCTTCCAGATCGGTCTCCGGTGCTTCGGGAACTCGACGCTCAGCGATGTTTGTCGCGGGGGCGCTCTTCTCGGGGGCGCTCGACGAATCGGGCGATGCTTCGGACGACGAATCGGGGGGCGTGGAGGGCTCGACGAGCGGGGGGGCGCTCGCGGGTGGCTTTGCCTCGGCGAATTCGATCGAATCTTCGGCCGCCCCGCCCTGTTTGGGGAATCGAGCGTGGGCTCAGGCGCGGGAGCCGTCCCGGAATCACCGGTGCCTGATCGCCGACGGAAGCGATCGGCGGCTTGGCGGATTCGCCCCGATTGCGGGCGATCTCTCCGGTGGGGCCGGATCGGGTCATCGAAAAATAGAAGGCGAAGACCAGCGCGGCGGCAGCGGCTAGCGGTAGAGCCCAACCCCGCCCCGCAAAGAGCTCGATGACCGAGCTCTTGAGGGGGTACCTCCGCCCTCGGTTCTCTTTGTCGTGATCTTTCGCTTCGGCCGCAGCCGTTCGGGTCGCTTCCTCCGCGAGGCGTGCTCCGGCCGAGAAGTCGAAGCGACGCAACGCCGCGAGGTCCGTACGGCACGCGGGGCAGGATTCGAGATGATGCTCGATGCTCGCGAGCTCGGCGCCCGGTAGGCTCGCGGGGGCGTCGACGAAGCGGGCAAGGGTCTCTGCGGTCGGGTGGTCAGCCGCCACGGGTAGGGGCCCCATGCGAATGACTCGCTCGATGTCGTTCCAGCGCGCGTTCATCCGAGAACAGTCGTCGCAGCCCGCTAGATGAGATCGAAATTGCGCCCATCGATCGCTCCGCTGGTCTGTCAGGTATTCCGTCCAGTCGATCTCGCTCCCATGTCGGCAAGTCAAGGCTGGCGCTCCCCGGGGTCGAATACGCGCATATCAGGTCGACCCTGCATTGAGCGACTCATGGATCGCGGCGAGTCCCTGTCGCAGATACCGCTTGAGCGAGCCGAGCGGAATCCCGGTTTGCTCGGCCGCCTCGTCGTAGGTCATTCCCTCGGCGTAGACCCGGACGACCGCGATGCGTTGATTCTCGGGGAGCCGGTCGACGGCCTCCAAGACATCCGCATGCAGATCGACCTCGTTCGTCGAGACGAGAGCCGCCGCCCGTTCTGCCGAGTCGACCTGCTCGGAATCGACGCTGGTGCGCTTCCGGTCACGGATCCGGTCGACGAACTTGAAGTGGGTCGTCGAACGGACGTAGCCGTAGACCGCCTGCGGCTCCCGAAGCGTCTGTTTTCGCTTTGCCTCGATCGTCGCGAGGACGACGTCCTGGACGACGTCATCCCAGTCGTTGCGCATGTCGAAGGCACGCTGGTTCGCGAGAAATCCCGTGATCAGCCTCGAGAGCTTGAGAAAGGCGACTCGATCGCCGCGGATCACGTCCTCGACGACGGCTGCCCAGTCTTCCTTGGCCGGTTGGGTCACACGTCGATCCTAACAGAAATGGATCACTCATCACCCTGGATTTGCAGGGGATTTCACGTCGGGGGGGGCATCTGGGGCAGGTTCGCAGGGCGGGCCGCCGGGGTCGCATCGCACGTGGAACGGCGCGTTTTCATTGCCACGGCGGCATCGAGTGATGCGACGAGGCCGATTCGGCCGACGCAGTCTTAGGCCCCGTCCCGCGACGTGACGACCGGCCCCTCCGTCAGAACGCTCGAATAGACGCGGCGGGCGACCCGCCAGCCCGCCGACGTCCGGACGAGCTCGTCGTCGTACAGGCCCCACATCGAGTAGAGGGCGCCCTCGCGACGGCCGACCCCGCGGGGTGGACCGCGTAGTAGTTCACCTTGGCGTGGGCCCGGTCGCCGTCGACCTGATCCGGAAGTTGCCGACGTTGTGATGGGTGGCGCCGCAGTGGGATCCGTCACCGAGATTCCAGTGCATCGAAGCGATCAGGGGAGCGAGGCCTTCGAGCGTGATGCCCGGGAGGGCGCGTGTAGTCGTGGGCGGTCTCCGAGGTGAAGCAATCGCCGAGGCGATCGAATTGCTTGGCGTCGACGAGCTCGCAGTAGCGGACGTAGATCTGCTTGATGGCGTGCACGTCTTCGAGGAAGGTCGGCGGCATGGTGGCTCCGGTAGCGCGGGAAGAACGGCCCGACCGGGCTTTCCCGGTCGAGGGGAGGAGAGCATGCTTCGCGCCTCGGCGCAGGGGTCCGTTCGTTTCCCGTCGCGGGCGCCGAGCAGTCGACGCGGGCCGGCGAACGGCACGAATCGGGCGTCCGCGGCGCCGCGAAGCGGCACGGGAGACGCGGTGCGATGGCGCGGGCGCAGGACGATCACGGGTCTTCGTCGCCCTCGAGCTCGGCCTTGCCGTCCGGGATCTGGCCGAGGAGGCGATCGCCCATCTCCACGCCGTCCTGCGCGATCGCGCCGGCCTCCGCTTCATCCGCCCGCCCGATCTCCATGTCACGCTCGCCTTCCTCGGCGAGCTCGAGGCGCCAGGCCTCGCATCCCTCGGCGAGCTCGTCGCCGCCGTCGCTCGCGAGCATGCGCCCCCTCGATGCCGAGGCCGGCGGACTGGGGGCGTTTCCCGACCCGAGGGAGCCCATGTCCTCTGGCTCGGCTTCGGCTCGAGAATCCGCGCTCGGCCGCCTCGTCGCGGATCTGCACACGCGTCTGCGCGCCGCGGGTCATGCGCTCGAGTCCCGCCCCTGGAACGGTCACGTCACGCTCGCGCGCTGCCGATCGAGAGGGGACTCGATGCGCGCGCGGCCTTCGCCGGCGCGCCGGATCGACGCGTCGCGTGTCGGGTCGAGGCGTTGGTCGTGATGGAGAGCCGACTGCGGCCGGACGGCTCCCACTACACACCGATTTTTCGCGCGCTTCTCTCGGGCGGGACGCAGCGGGAGCGTGTATGAATCCGGCGGGAGGTGGATGGATGGGACTCGTCGATCGAACGTGTTTTCCGCTCGCGTCGTTGCTCCCGCGCACCCCGCTCTTCCCGATGCCGCTCCCGTTTCCGCAGGCCGCTCGTTGTCGGCCCTCTTCGCTCGCTGTGATCTTCGCCGCCAGCATGACGAGCCTTCTGCTCGTCGCGGCGTTCGTCCCGACGGCGCAGGCCGACGCGCCGCCCGGGAAGCTCGCCGCCGCGGATTCGCGCGTCGCGCGGCTCGTTGCGGCCGGCGTGCCGGAGGTGCCCCTGCGGCGTGCGCTCGCCGCGCTCGATTGCGCGCGCTCGCGCGGCCTCGTCGAGGACACGACGCTGACCCTGATCGACTACTCCCGGCCGTCCTCCGCGCGCAGGCTCTGGGTGCTCGACCCGGTGGCCGGCCGGATCCGCTTCCACGAGCTCGTCGCCCACGGACGCGAGAGCGGCGAGGTCCGGGCGAAGCGCTTCTCGAACGAGATCGGCTTCGCGCCAGTCGAGCCTCGGGCTCTTCCGGACCGCCGAGACCTACCACGGGCGCCACGGCTATTCCTGCGCCTCGACGGCCTCGAGCCCGGGGTCAACGATCGCGCCCGCGAGCGGCGATCGTGATGCACGGCGCGGACTATGTGACCGAGGAGGTCGTCGAGTATTTCGGGCGCGTGGGCCGCAGCTGGGGCTGCCCGGCCGTCGATCCGGCGATCCATCGGAAGCTGATCGACCAGATCCGCGGGGCACCGCCGTCTTCGCCTGCTATCCCGACGCCCGCTGGTTCCGCGCCGCTCGCCGTATCAGGCCTGCGAGACCGAGACCGCTTCGCGATGAGCGCGGGCGCGATGGCGCGATGAAGCGACGGCTCGCCCTCCCGCCGCCGTCGCGCTGGCGCTCTTCCTCCTGCCGTATGCCGGCTTCCCGCCTCTGGCTCGCAGGCCAACCGGAGGAGACGCGCATCGCCGTCGAGGCCTTCACGGCCCGGAGTTCGTCGCGGTCGTCCTCGATCATTTCTTCCCCAGCCGATCGACGATTTCGGTCGCTTCGATCGCCGCGCCTACCCCGGGCGCGGGCCTCGCCTGGGTGATGCGCAGCAGCCTCGACGGCCGGCCGCGCATGCTGTCGGCGGCCCTCGCGCCGGGGCTCTGGCTCGCCTACAGCACGGAGACCGCGTCGGTCCATCAGCTCTGGCGCGGCGAAGTCGACTTCTCGGGGCCGGCTTTCGACGCGCGCCACGGCCGCGAGCCGATGAGCCGCGGCGAAGCGTGGTGGCGACCGGACGCGACGACGGCCTGGCGCGTGCGCGACGGGTGGGGCTGGACGCCGGCGGAAATTCGCTGGCGCGGTCACGGCTTCGATCCCGGGACTGGCGCGCTCTGGCTGCGCTACGAGGTCCTCGATCCGGCAGGTCGCGGCCGCGAGGTCGTCGAGCGGCCGGAGCAGGCGGGGCGAGGCGATCCGATCGCGCCGCCGACCGCGAATGCGGAAGCCGCGGCGGACTCAATCGACGTCGATGTCTCCGTCGCCGTCGAGGAAGGCGCCGCCGGCGACGCCGGGAACGGGCGCGTCGGCCTCGAGCGTGTCTTCGAGGTCGCTGCGGGCGCCGGCCCCGAGATCGCCCTCGAGCTCGCGGTGCCCGTCTCCTCCGCCCAGTCGTCGATCGAGACGCAGGGCGTCCTCGAGTCGGGCCGCGCGTGTTGCTCGAGCCTGGTCGGACGCGGATCGTGCAGTGGTTCGAGGGAAGGCCCGAGCCGATCGAGCGGCCCGAGGCCGTCTCCCTCCCGGCGAGCGCCTTCGCCGCCCACGACTGCGAGACCTGCCACGCGGAGCGCGAGCGGATCGTCGGTCCGGCCTGGCAGGAGATCGCCGCACGCCATGCCGGCGCGAATCGCAACGCGGCGGCCGCGATGCTCGCGACCCGGATCCGCGAGGGCGGCGTCGGGCGCTGGGGCCCGGTCGCGATGCCGCCCCATCTCGCGCTCTCCCACGCCGAAGCCACGGCGCTCGCGCTGCGCGTCCTCGAGACCGAGCTCGAAGCGGAGGATGCCGAAGCAGCGGCCACAGCTACGGCGACGGCGGCGGCGACGGCGGCGAGGGCAGGAGCGGGGGCGCCCGGCTCGAACGCCGCGGCTGCCCGCGAAGTCGCGACGACCTACGCCTACGACGCCGGCCCGCGCCCCGCGTCGCTTCATCCTGCGCTGCGCGCGACCTCGATCGCGCCGCCGGGCTTCACGCCGCGGGTCGCGGCGGGCTCGCGTTCCTGCCCGATGGACGCCTCGCGGTCTCGACCTGGGACCACGACGGCGCGGTCTTCCTGCTCGAAGGCCGGGCCGCACCGGCGGACGTCCGAGTCCGTCGGATCGCCGAGGGACTGCACGAGCCGCTCGGCCTCGCCTTCGCGGATGGCGCGCTGCACGTGATGCAGAAGCAGGAGATCACGCGCCTCGTCGACCTCGACGGCGACGGCTGGATCGACGAATATCGGACGATCGCGAACGATTGGACGGCGACCTCGAACTTCCACGAGTTCGGCTTCGGCCTCCCCGTGCTCGATGGGCATCTCTACGCCGGCCTCTCGGTCTGCGTGCTCGAGGGGCGGGAAGAGCTGCCGCGATCAGACGGCGGACCGCGGTCGGATCCTGCGGATCGAGCTCGCGACCGGCGAGGTCGAGCGCGTCGCGAGCGGCTTCCGGACGCCCAACGGCCTCGCGGCGACACCGACCGGCGCGCTCCTCGTGACCGACAACCAGGGCGCCTGGCTCCCGGCGAGCAAGCTGATCCGCATCGAGGCCGGCGCGGACTACGGCTGGCGCCCGCCCGGCGAAGTACCCGATCCGGCCCGCGTCACGCCGCCGACCCTCTGGCTCCCGCAGAACGAGATCGGCAACTCGCCGACCCAGCCCGTCGTCCCGACCGCCGATCTCTACGCGGGCCACGTGTTATTCGGTGACGTCTTCAACGGCGGCCTCAAGGCGGGCCGTGCTCGAAGAGGTCGGCGGCGTCTGGCAGGGGGCGGCGTTCCATTTCTCGGGCGGGCTCGCGGCGCCGGTGAATCGGCTGGTGGAGGCGCCGGACGGAGCCTCGTCGCCGGCGAGATCGGGAGCCCCGGCAACTGGGGCGAGTACGGCAAGCCGTGGTACGGGCTCGAGCGGCTGGCTTTCGGCGACGAGGCGGCCTTCGAGCCGATGCGGGTCGCGCCCGGCCAGGCGGCTTCGACGTCGTCCTCTCGCGGCCGCTCGCGGCGGGCGTCGCCTCGATCCGGCGCAGTTCCGGGCTCGAGGACTGGTACTACGTGCCGACGCCGCGCTACGGCGGGCCGAAATACGACGCGCGCGCTCGTCGTTTCGGCGGTGCGGACCTCGGCGGATCGCCGCGTCGTGTCCCCTCGACGTCGCGGGGCTCGAGGCGGGGCGGGTCGTCCATCTCCGCCTCGCCCCGGCGATCCGGTCGGAGCGCGGGGAAACGCTCTGGGGTCGACGAGGCCTGGTACACGCTGAACGCGCTCGCGGGCGGGGAAGACGAGGGCACGGGCGGCGCGGCAGCGGCGGGTTCGTCGGCGGCCACGGAAGCGGCGACCGAAGCAGCGACGTTCGCGACCCGGTCTGAAACGCCGGGAAGCGCGGAAGGCTGGGAGCCGCTCTTCGACGGCCGGAGCTTCGCCGGCTGGAAGAACTACGGCGCGGGACGGATCGGGTCGAGGGCTGGGCGATCCGGGACGGCGTGCTCGAGTTCGCGCGCAACGAGCCCTTTGCGATGCTCGTCCTGCGCCACATGAATCCCTTCGCGCGACCCGCTCTCGACCTGATGACGAAGGAGCGCTTCCGCGACTTCGAGCTGTCGCTCGAGTGGCGGATCGAGCCGGGCGGCAACAGCGGGATCTTCTATCTCGTGCCCGACGAGACCGAGCGGCTCGGCTGGACGCGGGCCCTCGAGATGCAGGTCCTCGACGACGCGTCACGCCGACGGCCAGAAGGAGAAGCGCCGCGCCGGCGATCTCTACGACGTCGTGGCGAGCGCGCGGCGCATGGCGAAGCCTGCCGGCGAGTGGAATCAGGCGCGCATCCGCGTCGAGGGCCCGCACGTCGAGCACTGGCTGAACGGCGAGAAGATCGTCGACATCGTCCGCCGAAGCCCGGAGTGGGCGCGCGCGGTCGCCGCGAGCAAGCATGCCGACGTCGAGGGGTTCGGGATGGCCCGCGAGGGCCACATCCTGCTCCAGGATCACGGCGACGCCGTCGGGTACCGCAAGCTCGAGATCCGGCGGCTGTTCGCGGACTGAGCGGACCGGCCCTACTCGGGGATCTCGACGCCGCTCCCGCCGAAGTCCTTCGGCACGTCCTGAACTTGGGCAGCCCGTCGCGCATCGCCATCACCTTCGCCGTAGTGGACGTGGAGCGTCGGTTGATAGGCGAGGCCCTGGATGTGTCCGGCCGGGACGTCGACCATGCCGAGGGCTGGATGATCGATCAGGACGGGCGTCCCGCAGCGCTGGCAGAACTTGCGGTGGCTCGCCTCGGTCCGCTTCCAGGTCCCGAGCAGGTCGGCGCCGCGTGTGATCCGGACGTTCGTCGCCGGCCAGAGGCTCGCCGCGTGGATCGGGGCGCCGAGCCAGCCGCGGCACGACTCACAGTGGCAGTAGACCTGGAATGCGGGCTCGCCCGCGAGCTCGAGGGCGACGGCTCCACACATGCAATCACTCGTTCGGGTTCGGCTCACGGCATCCTCCGGTCTCTTTGCGGTCTCTTTGCGGTCTCTTCGCGGACGCCGCGGCATGCGGCCAGCGCTCGGGAAGACGCTAGCTCTCAGCCAGCGAGAGCATCGCCCGGGTCGCGACCGCGATGCAGTCGCTCATGTTGCGGTCGAGATCGAGGGCCGCGGGCCCGCCCAGGGCGTTCGATCCGATACGACGCAGATCGCCCCGGCGCGGATGCCGAAGAGGCCGGCGAGCGTCAGCAGGATGCCCCGCCTCCATCTCGCAGTTCATGACCCGCGCCTGCTGCATGTCGCGGATGCGTGTCTCGAGATGGCTCGGCCAGTAGCCGACCGACATCGAGCTCATCGCGCCGCCCGGGCCGGCGATGGCGTTGCGGACGTAGAAGCCGTCGAGGGACCAGGTGATGCCGGTATGGCGCGGACGCCCGCGCGCGGGCGGCCTCGACCAGGCCGACACGACCTGGTAGTCGGCGACGGCGGATATTCGGGGATCACGTAGGTCCGGCTCGTCCTGTCGTCGCGGACGCAGCCCGTCGTGATCGCGAGCTCGCCGAGCTCGAGCGTCGGATCGAGGCCGCCGGAGTTTCGATCCGGATCACGTTCCGGGCCCCGAGCTTGATCAGCTCCTCGAGCAGGACGGCGGCGTGCCGGGGGCGCCGATGCCATGGGAGGCGGCCGTCAGGGAACGCCCTCCAGCTGGCCGGTCACGATCGTGAACTCGCGGACGCTGCACACCGTCCGCCGCTCGATCCAGCCGGCGCTGATGCGGGCGACGCGGGCGGATCGCCGCAGACGAACACGTTCAGGGCGACGTCACCAGGGCGGCAGCCGGTGATCGGTTGGGCATCGGACTGTTGTCGAGCCTCCCGGGAGCCTGACCCGAGAGGGCGCGCGCGCGGCGCCGGGTCGGGGCCGTTCGGCGGGCGGCGAAGGCGCCGCCCGCCAAGGGAAGCGGTTTGCGGCCGGGCCGCCAGCATGCGGACTCGCTGGTCGCGATCCACGCGCCACTTGCGCGCTGCAGGTCGACGGCGAGACGAGACACGTCAGCTCGACCTCGGAGACCGAGTTCCGGCAGATCGCCGCGGTCTGGCCCGCCGCGCGTCGACCGTCCCTTCCGTCGCCCGTCACGGCGACGCGCACCGCGCCGCGTCCGACGTTCGAGACCGTCATTACAGGCGTCGGAGTTGCGGAGCCGTCCGTGAAGACGATCTGCACGGCATTCGCCGCGAGGCCGACCGCAGCAGGACCGCCGATGGTATTGCCACCGGTCAGGAGTCCGGCGGAGGGGAACGGCAACCTGCGCCGTGGCCCCGAAGAAGATCGTCACGAGCAGGGCGATTCGTTTCGTTCTCGACATGGTCTTCGTTCGCTTTTCTGGGCACGGCCCTGCGAAGAGGCGCGCCGGATCACGTTTTCCGGCTCGGCGGATCGTTCAGTTCGCGTCGACGCGCCGCTGGGTAGCGCAGGCCGTTTCCGCGAGGCAGGTCAGGTCCATGCGGACGACGCCGTCATGGCAGAGCGCGCCCCGCCGTGCCGGCGACGAGGTCGAGGTCACGGTGCTGGCGGTAGGACCGACAGGCGTGATCCGGACCGCCGCCGTTCGGGAAGCTGTTGATCACCGTCGCGCAGGCATCGGTGTTCGTGGAGACGTGGGTATAGACGGTCTCGGTGGCGCTCGCGGCGATCGCCGTCTTGCCGGAACCGGCGGGGGTGCGACCTCCGGTCGTGAGCGGGGCGATGGTCACGGCCATCGCGGTGCCAGCCAGGCCGACCACGGCGGCGGCGGCTAACGCAGGGACAGTTTTCTCATCTCGTCGTTCCTCTTTTTATGCGGTGTCTCGGCATCGTCAGGGGCTCGAGCGTCGAGACCTCGGCTCCCGCTCCATCGGTGGCGGGAGACCCGGCCGCAAACGTTCGCCGCGCGGAAATGCGACTTTTTTACCCGGAGCCGTCATTTCTTCGAGGCGGATCCCCCGCAACGCAAGAGCGGCTCGGCGTCTGGTGGAGGTGGCCATGCGTCGATCGGTCGGACTTCCGCTCGCGATCGGGATCGCCTCGATATGGTTCTCGTGCTGGCCCTCTCCGGTCGGCTGGCAGATCCTCGTCTGGCGCGATTCGCGGGGGGTGGCCGGCCTCCGAACCCCGATCGATCTCGTCCTCTTCGCCCTCGGCACGCTCTTCTTCACTGCTAGTATTCGGCGGGCTCGTCTGGCTGAGCGTGCGGATCGTGATCGAGATGCGACTCAATCAATCCCAGCGGGCCTTCCTCGACGCGGTGACCCACGAGCTGCGGACGCCGCTCTCCCCTCCTTTCGCCTCGGCCTCCAGACCTCGCTCGGCACGAGCTCGACGCGAAAGGCCCGCGGCGAGGATTCCTCAGGCGGATGGGCGAGGATCTCGATCGCCTCCGAGAACACCGTCGCCCAGGTCCTCGCGGCCGCCCCGTGCAGAAGGAAGGATCGCGATCGCGAGAACGGAAGAAGAGCGTCGAGCTGCGCCCTGCTCGCCGAGCACGTCGACGAGCTCTGCACGCGGCATCAGCTCGAGCGCGGGGCGGTCAGGCTCACCGGGGCGGCAGGGCTGCGCGTGCGCGGCGACCAGGCCGAGCTCGGCATCGTGTTTCCGCAATCTGCTCGAGAACGCGGTCAAGTATTCCGGCGACCCGATCCGGATCCGCGTCGGCCTCGAGGCGGCGCGCTGACGGGCGGATCAAAGGTCGACATCGCGGATGCGGGCATCCGGGATCCCGCCCCGGAGCTCGACCGCATCTTCCAGCGCTTCTATCGGGCGGGGCGCGGCATGCAGCGGCGGGTCGCGGGTCTCAGTCTCAGTCTCTTCGTGGTCGGACCCTGCTGCGAAAGCACGGCGGGGTCGCATCATGGCGCTGTCCGAGGGCACCGGCCGCGGGGTCGATTCGTCGTCACCCTGCGTCCGGCGTGAGGAGCCCCACGATGATGTCGTCCGCCGAAACGCGCCCGCACGAAGCCCACCATCCTCGTCGTCGAGGACGAGGCCCATCCCGCCGGGAAGATCCGCTTCAACCTCAGGCAGGAGGGCTACGGCGTGGTCGTCGTCGGCGACGGGCGCAGCGCCGTGGACCACGTCGCCGACGCCGCCCGAGGCCCCTTCGACCTCGTGATTCTCGACCTCATGCTCCCCGAGATATGGTAGCTACGGAGTCGCGCGCGACTCCCGCGCGTCGGGCAACTTCGTGGCGATCCTGATCCTCACGGCGAGGTTTGACGAGGCCGACGTCGTGCAGGGGCTCGAAGAGAGGCGCCGATGATTACCCCTGACCAAGCCGTTTCGTCTGAACGAGCTGCTCGCCCGCGTGCGCGGACTCCTGCGGCGCCGGCGCTGGGACGGGTCGAGACGACGAGCGAGCCGCAGCGCGACGTTGCTGCGTGGGCGACGCCGTGATCCATTTCGATCACTTCTCGATCGAGACGCCGCAGGAGACAGTGACGCTCCCGACGCGGGAGGTCGAGCTCCTGCGCGCGCTCGTGGATCGGGAAGGAGAGACGGTGACGAGGGGGATTGCTGGAGCAGGTCTGGGGACTCCGCCCGGATGCCCGGACGCGGGTGATCGACAGCTTCATCGTGCGCCTGCGCCCGCCACCTCGAGATTGACCCCTCGCGACCGACTCACATCGTCTCGGTGCGCAGACAGGGCTACCGATTCGAGCGCTGACTCCGGTCCCCCGGGCGGAATTTTCCCTTGTGCCGCAGGGTCGAACCGTGCCAACGTAGACGACATGAACCGATCGCTCCGCATGCGCATTGCGACCGATCCTCGGCGAGCCGACGCTCGTCCTCGCGTTTCGAGGACTGGAACGACGCGTGCGAGTCCGCGTCGAGAGCGCGGTGCGCTTCGTCGACGGCAATCGTGCGGACGGTGCCGCTCGCCGAGATCGATCCCGACGACTACTACGGCTTCACGGTGCGCCGTCCCGAGGTTCGTTATCAGGTGGGGCGCTCATCGGCGATCCGCAAGTTGAACAACGAGTTCCGCTACGGCGTGCCCGCGGAGGGTCTCGGAGCTCATCACGGGAGCTGGCCGTCGAGACCGCATACGCGGTGGCGCAGCTACAGCGAAGGCCGTCGTCGAAGCTCGCCGTCGACATGGGCGTCCAGCGCTGTCTCCTGATCGGCGGGTATCTCGCGGACGTCGTCTACTCCCCAGCCCGTCGTCGTGTCGGGCTTCGCGACGAACGCCGAGCTGCTCGGAAAGCGCTATCAGGTCGAGCCGACGAACTACGAGGGTCCG
>JADJOR010000002.1 GCA_016713665.1 Deltaproteobacteria bacterium | reverse complement strand
CGTCGTCCCGGCCTCCGCCATGTAGCGGAGGATCTGGCGGTAGACGCGCTCGTTGATCGATTCGCCGCGCTCGTCCATCGGCGTGATGGCGTTGCCGAGCGAAGGTCGATCTTCCGCGATGCTTCCCATGACGATGCGCTCCCTCTCGACGTTCGGACCGGTCCGTCTCGCGAGCCAGCCGCTCCGGGCCAACCGCTCGGGCAAAGATCTTGAAAGCGCCCGGCAGGCCTGATGGAGCGCGCCGCCCGGTCTTCGGGGTGGGCGATCTCGATCGGAAGCCGCGCGCGTTCGCGCAGGTTGCGCCGAAGAGATCGGCGCAGCCCCTGCTCGGTGACGACGTGATGGACGTGGCCCCGGGTCGTCACGACGCCCGCGCCCGGGCGCAGGGTCGGAACGATGCGCGGGATCCCGCTCTTCGTCCGGCTCGTGAGCACGATGATCGGCTTGCCGCCCTCGGAGAGCACGGCGCCGCGCATGAAGTCCATCTGGCCACCGATCCCGCTGTACTGCCGCATGCCGATGCTGTCCGCGCAAACCTGCCCGGTCAGATCGATCTCGATCGCGCCGTTGATCGCGACGACCCGGGGATTGCGGCCGATGATCGCAGGCTCGTTCACGTAGTCGATGTCGAGGAAGGCGAATCCCGGGTTGTCGTCGATGAAGTCGTAGAGGCGGCGGGAGCCCAGGGCGAAGCCGGTCACGGTCTTGTTGCGGTGGATCGTCTTGTATCGATTCGTGACGACGCCCTTCTCGCAGAGCTCGAGCAGGCCGTCGGAGAACATCTCGGTGGCATGGACGCCGAGATCCGCGTGATTCGAGAGCTGGCGCAGGACCGCGTCGGAATCGAGCCGATGCCGAGCTGCAGGGCGCTTCGGTCCTCGATCAGGCCCGCGACGCGCTTGCCGATCTTCGCTTCCTCGGGCCCGATCTCGGCGCTGAAGACGGCTTCGTGGAGCGGGGCTCGTGCAGCGTCATCGCCGTGAAGCGGCTGAAATGGATCATGCCGTCGCCGTGGGTCCGCGGGACCTGCGGGTTGACCTGGGCGATCAGATAGCGCGCCGAATCGACGGCCGAGCGCGCAACGTCGACCGAGGGCCCGAGGGAGCAGTAACCGCTCTTGTCCGGCGGCGAGACCTGCACGATCGCCCCCGTCGAGGGGCAGCACGCGGCGCTTGAAGAGCTCCGGGATCTCCGAGAGGAAGACCGGGACATAGTCCGCCCGCCCCGCGTCGACGGCCTCGCGGATCGAGGCCGAGACGAAGAGCGCGTTCAAATGGAAGTGTTCCTCCATCCCCGGCTGATCGACGTACATCGGCCCGTAGACGCTGATGAAGACGAGCTCGACCCCGCGCAGCCGATCCTTCTGATCGGCGAGCGCCTTCATCATGGCCGTCGGGGTCACCGCGCTGCCGTGGACGAAGACCCGATGGCCCGATTCGACGGGGCGGAGGGCTTCTTCGGCGGAGACATAACGCGGCGGGATGGGCATCGGGGCGTGGTGCGCCTCTCCAAAAGGGCTTCAAGATCGCGAAGATAGGCGGACCCGTCACCGCCGCCAGGGTCGGGCGCGAGGGGGCGGACCGGGGCGAGCCGCTGCACCCATCCCGGTGCCACACTACCCGATCCATGCCGCGGGACCGTCGGCCGCAGGCGACTTTTCGCGCAGAACACGCGATTGCGGCCCTATGATGAGGGGCGGCCTGGCCCGCTTTAGGCCGGAGGATCCATGCGGAGATCGAACCGACTCTCGTCGACGCGCTCGTGCAGCGCCTTCGCCCTTCGTCTTCGGCCCGGTTGCCTCGTCCTGATCGGTGCGCTCGCCGGCTTCACCCCGGATCCCGCATCCGCCCAGCTCGTGTCAGTCGAGATCCCGGGACCGGCGGGCAGCGGCCTCTTCGATCCTCGGTCAAGGCGCTGCCCAACGGAAACTTCGTCGTCAGCGATCCGGGCTACGATGCGCCGCCCGCGACCGACGTCGGTGTGCGGTCCATCTCTACGACGGACGACGCTGACCCGCATCGCGACCCTGACGGGCGCGACGACCGGCGACCAGGTCGGATTCGCGGGAGCCTCTGGCGACGGCGTCGTCGTCCTGCCGAGCGGAAGCTACCTGGTGAAATCGTCCGGCTGGGATAACGGCGCGGCGACGAACGCCGGAGCGCTGACCTACTGCGACGGCACCACGGGCTGCGATGGCGTCTTCCGGCGCCACAATTCGCTGGTCGGGTCGACCGCCTCCGACGGAGTCGGCGCCTTCGTGACCGTGCTCGGGACCGGAAATCTCGTCGTCAACAGTCCGATCCGGGACAACCCGCTCGGCCCGGCCCGTCGATGCCGGCGCCCTCACCTTCTGCTCCGGCACTTCGAACGCCTGCACCGGCCCGGTCACCGGCACGAACTCGCTGGTCGGCTCCAGCGCCGACGATCGGGTCGCCTTGTACGTCAGAACGCTCTCGAATGGCCATTATGTCGTCGGGACGCCCACCTGGGATGATCCATCGCCGACGCTGCGCACCAATGTCGGGGCCGTGACCTTCTGCGACGGCCATGCCGGCTGCACCGGCCCGGTCACTTCCAGCACCTCCTCGTCGGCACGAGGACGAACGATCGCGTCGGCTGGAGCGGCATCCTCGATCTCGGCGACGGGAGCTACGTCGTCGGGAGCTCGACCTGAACAAGCCGGCGCCGTCACGCGCGGTCGCCGGAGCCGCAACCTGGTGTGGCGGACGGCGGATGCAACGGACAGGCTGTCTCGAGCGCGAACTCGCTGACCGGCGCGAACGCGGGCGATGGCGTGGGCGAGTCCCCGCGGGCCATCGCCGACGGCGCCTGCGTGGTCGCCAGCTGGAACTTCAGCGCCCCAGGCCCAGGTGTCCGCAACGTCGGCGCGATCACCTGGTGCGGCGCCGGCGGAGCGACACGCATTGGCGGGACCGTGACCGCGGCGAACCTCACTCGTCGGCGGACGCCAGGGAGACCTCGACGCGCCGAACGTCGTCGCCGGCAGAACGGCAGCTTCGCCGTCGCGAGCTCCTTCTGGGATGATCCGGCGACGCTCGCGGGAGACGTCGGCGCGGGTAACCTGGTGCTCGGCGGCGAGCCACTGCGCGGGCGCCGTCATCGGACCGATGATCTCCCTCGTCGGCTCGACGACGAACGACCGGATCGGCCGCGTGCTCTCCCGCTCGCGAACGGCAAACTACGTCGTCGGCTCGTACACGGAGCAACGGCGGAGCCTTCGCTGCCGGAGCCGTCACCTTTTGCGACGGCGCTGGGGTGTATCGGTGCCGTCTCAGCCGGGAACTCTACGTCGGTTCGACGCTCCGGGACGCGGTCGGAGGCACGCGCCCTGCGGTAGAGGGCGTACTCGGACCGGGCGTCTTCCCGCTGACCAACGGAAACTACGTCGTCGCCGCAGGCCCCGAAACTCGGGCACGAGCACGGACGTCGGCGCGGTCCGGCTCTGCGATGGCGAGGTCGGCTGCTTCGGGACACCGAGCGCCTGCACCGCCTCGTGGGCGCGGAGCCGCTCCGACGGCGTCGGAACCTCGGAGTCACCCCACTCGCGAACGGACACTTCGTCGTCCGCAGCCCCGGCTGGAACCTGGGAGCGGGGGGCCGCGACGTGGTGCTCCGGGACCGCGGGCTGCCAGGCCAGGAATCTCCCCGCCAACTCCGTCGTCAGCCGGCTCGCGAACGACGCGGTCTCCGAGCCCTCGCCGTCGACGCCCTCTCCAACGGCGGCTATCTTGTCCGGAGCTCGGGGGGTCGACGAGGGCTCGATCGTCGACGCTGGCGCCTATCGCCGGGATCGGGTCTGGGTGGCACGGTCGGCTCGATCGATGCCGCGAATAGCGTCGCGTCTTTGGCGCGGTGACCAACGGGTCACCTCGACTTCGACTACGACGCGGTGCGCTCGCCTCTACATCGGGCGCGCACCGAGCAACGCCGTCCGCATCGTCCGCGTCCCCGAGCCGGGCCTCGAGGCGTTCGCCCTCGCGGCGCTTGCCCTCGCAGCCGCGAGCCGGCGGCGCGGAAGCGGACTCGCCCGACCGACCAGAAACGACCAATAGGACGTCGGCGCCTACTCGGCCCCGACCGGCCGCGACCGTCCTCCGAGGGACTCGACGAGCGCACGGAACTCCGGATCCGCCTCGAGCGAGTCGCGTCCCGCCGCCCGCAGCCGATCGACGGCCTCGTCGTCGAGGCGGAAGCTCGTCGGGAGCGAGTTCAGATAGAGGCGCTCCGCCGGATCCGCCGGCTTCGTGAAGTCGACCTCGACGAGGTGAAAGCCGACCGGCTCGGAAAAGGTCGCGGCGACCTCCTGCCAGCTCTCGAAGGTCGCGCGCAGGAGCTCGATCGTCTCGAGGGTGTAGCGGTTGATCTGGACGGTCGTCGTCTGATCGATGATGTCGAAGAGCGCGGGCGCGGCGTCGATCGCCTCCCACTCAACCTCGGGCGCCGTCGCGGCGTTGACCAGCACGAGGACCATGTGGCGGAGCGGTCCGAGCTCTTCGCGCTCGACCTCGCTCGGCGCGCGCTGGAGCAGCGTGCTCTCGAAGGGACCGCGGACGCCGAGATTGTCGGAGACGCCGCCGTCGATCAGCCGGATGAAGCGGCGCGCCTTGCGGCGGGTATCGGAGTCGAGGTTCATGGCGTTGACGTAGTTGCGGCTGAAGGTCCGTTGCGACGCGATCGCCTCGCCGATCCAGGGCGGCGGCACGAAGCCGCACTGTCCCGCGAAGTTGCGCAGCGTGAGCGGCGACATCGGCCCGGGCACCGCCGACGACGCCGCGACCGCGCGCGAGATCGGATAGGTCGAGAGAGATCCGAGCAGAGTGAAGTCGAACTGGTCCTGGATGAAGGAGAAGGGCGAGCCCGTCGCGAGGTCCGTCGCGTTGATCTGGATCAGGGACCATTTCGCGCGGCGAGATCGGCGAAGGTCGCTTCCTCGAAGAGGATGCGATCGTAGTAGCGGGCGATCATGTCGCTGCGCTCGAAGAAGGGCGACGCGAAGAGAACCCAGTTCCAGGGCGTGAGCATCTGGAGGATCAGGCGCCCTGCACGTCCCGGCGCAGGAAGCGCTCCTCGAAGTCGGCGAAGATCCCGCGGCCGTGGAGCCCGAGATAGGCGGCCGTGAAGCTCCCCCCGGAGACACCCGTCACGTGGTCGATCTCGTCGAAGAGCGAGACCGTGCGACCGTCGATCGAGATGCGTGTCCGCTCGAGCCCCTCGAGCACGCCGTACGCGAAGGAGGCCGCCCGGGTCCCGCCCCCCGAGAACGCGACGATGACGAGCAGCTCGTTCGAGCGCGCCGGCGACCAGCGGCGATCGGCGCGGTAGCCCGTGCGCGGCTCGATCCGCGTGAGCGCGTCGTTCACGGTGAAATAGGTCCGGCAGCCGCTCCCGCCGAAGCCGGCGAGCAGCGAGAGCGCGAGCACGATCGATCGGATGGGCCTCGATCTCACGGGTCGACTCTCCTCGAGCCTCGGGCCTCGGGCGGGCGCGGGCCGTGCGGACGGCGACGGCGGCCCCCCTCACGGGCGGCAGATGAAACTCGATCGCCCGGCGAAAGACCAGCCCCGCCGAACGGCGTCCAGCCCCGCCGGCCCTCGCGGAATCGGATTCTGCGAGCGAGAATCGGATCCGACGGGCGCCCCGCCCGCGACCTCGGAGGAATCCCGTGTTCGGCAAGAGCAAGTCGCCTACGGTCGCCATCATCGGCGCGGGATTCGGGGGCCTCTCCGCCGCGATCACGCTCCAGAACGCCGGAATCCAGGACTTCACCCTCTTCGAGGCCTCGACGCGGGTCGGCGGGACCTGGTGGGACAACCAATATCCCGGCTGCGAGGTCGACGTCCCCTCGCACATGTACTCCTTCCCGTTCAAGCGCCACGACTGGACGCGGACCCACGCGAAGCAGGCGGAGCTCCACGCCTATCTCGAAGAGACCGTCGTCGACTACGGCCTCGCCCCGAAGATCCGCCTCGGCGTCCCGGTCGAGCGCGCGGCCTGGGACGAATCGACGCATGCCTGGACGCTCTCGCTCGGCCACGGCGAGACCTTCGTCTGCCACGTCCTCATCTCCGCCGTCGGCTTCCTGAACGTCCCGCAGTATCCGTCGTGGCCGGGTCTCGAGCGCTTCGAGGGCCCGAAATTCCATACCGCGCGCTGGGAACATCAGCATGATCTCGCCGGCCGGACCGTCGCGATCGTGGGCACCGGCTCGAGCGCGACCCAGATCGTCCCGACGATCGCGCCGATCGTGAAGCGTCTCCATCTCTTCCAACGCGAGCCCGGCTGGGTCCTGCCCAAGGGCGACCACGACTTCACCCCCGACGAGCGCAGGAAATGGCGCAGCCCGCTGCGCTACCGCTGGGAGCGGATCAAGGGCTTCTGGTCGATCGAGCACAGCTCCTGGCGCGGCAACTTCTGGAAGCCCGGCACGCGGGTCAACACGCTCGGCAAGGCCGCCGCCCTCGCCTACCTCGACGAGGTCTTCGCCGATCGTCCGGATCTGAAGGCGCTGGTCACGCCGAAATACGCCTATCCCGGCAAGCGGCCGATCTTCAGCTCGGACTTCTACCCGGCGCTGAAGCGCCCGAACGTCGAGCTGATCCCCCGCGCCGTCGCCCGCGTGACGGCGAGCGGCATCGTCGACGTCGACGGGACCGAGCGCAAGGTCGACGTGCTCGTGATGGCGACGGGCTTCCAGCCGACGAACTATCTCGCGCGGGTCGAGGTCGTCGGCGTCGGCGGGCAGACGCTGAAGGAATACTGGAACGACGAGCCGCGGGGATTCCTCGGGACGACGGTGCCCGGGTTTCCGAACTTCTTCATGCTGTACGGGCCGGGGACCAACGGGGGCGAGATCGTGACCTCGCTGCTCGCACAATCCGGCCACGCGCTGCGGGCGATCCAGCGCATGATGCGCGAGGGGACGACGGCGGCGGAGGTCAAGCCCTTCTGGGCCGACGTCTGGCATGCCTGGCTGCAGGACGGCATGCGCGGGACCGCCTGGACGACGAGCCGGAACTACTTCAAGAATGCGGCGGGGAAGATCGTGACCCAGTGGCCCTACGGCGCGCAGACCTATCGACTGCTCACGCGGCTGCTGAGCGGTCCGTCGCTGACGACCCGAAAGAGGGAGGGCGCATGAGCGAGGGCTGGCAGAAGCTCCGCGACGACATCCCCTCAAGCCCCCCACCTTCCGCGCCCCGTACGCTATATCTCGCCTCGACGACGACGCGCGCCCGCGAAGAACTCGAGGAGTGGCCATACCTGTGGAGCCGGGTGACCTCTTTCTGCCTGCTGTCCTGCTCTCGATCGAACGCTTCGCCTATGCGTGGATCCATCGTCGGCCGGCCACCTACGCAGCGCTCTGCGAACGTGTGGGCCTGGGTGATCCCGTCGATGCCCTGCAGCGGCTCTTCGTCGTCTTCAAGGGCGTCCAGCTGGTCGTCTTCTCCGCCTGGTGCCTGCGCTTCGGCGCCGAGACGGGCTGGCCCTTCAACTGGGCGTCGCCGATCGGATGGGCCGCCCTCGCGCTGATCCTCATCGGCCAGATCCTCAACGTCGCCGTCTTCCTGCGCCTCGGACGCGTCGGCGTCTTCTACGGCAACCGATTCGGGCGCCCGGTCGAGTGGAGCCGGGAGTTCCCCTACTCGGTCCTCGACCATCCCCAATACGTCGGCACCGTCCTCTCGATCTGGGGCCTGTTCCTGCTGCTGCGCCATCCCCATCCCGATTGGTTCGTGCTGCCCCTGCTCGAGACCGCCTACTACGTCCTCGGCGCTTTCGCCGAGCGCTTGCCCGAGTCCGAAGCGACCCGCGCCGAATCCTGAGCGCGCGGTCCCGCGGTCGCGTCCACGCGATCGCCACGCAATCGCGGCGATCTCCGCGCCCGCCGTCACACGACGATCGCCGAATCGTCAGTGAATGCGACGCCGACATCCGACATCCTCCCGACGTCGAAGACCGGGGGGTGGGCGTGGCGTCGTTCGGTTGCGGATTGCGTGACGAGATCCGGAAGGCGCCGCGAAGTCTTCGCGACCGTCCCTTCACACGTCCCGCTCGCGCTCTTCGCGAAGGTCGCTCTGGCCGATCCAGCGAGCGATGTGGACGCGAATGATCGGACGCCTCGTGCAACAGGAAGATCTCAACTTCCTCCTGACGAATCGGATCCCACGGCGGTTCGCGACGCTCTTCCTCGGCTGGTGGAGTCGCATCGAGAGCCCGCTCGTCGTCGGAACGTCCCTCGCCGTCTGGAAGCAGTTCGCCCCGGAGCTCGACTTCTCCGAGGCCCGCACCACCGAGTTCCGCAGCCTGCGCGATTGCTTCATCCGGGAGCTTCGCCCCGGCGCGCGCCCCATCGCGAGCGCACCCGACACGATCGTCAGCCCCTGTGACGCCATCGTCGGCGCCTGCGGGCGCATCGAGGCGGGGACCCTGATCCAGGCCAAGGACCTCGACTACGCCCTCGCCGACCTGCTCGGAGACGAGGCCCTCGCGCGGCGCCACCAGGGCGGCCGCTACGTCACGCTCCGCCTCAAATCGACGATGTACCACCGCTTCCACGCGCCGACGCGCTGTCGCGTGTCGGAGGTCATCCACATCGCGGGCGATACCTGGAACGTCAACCCCATCGCCCTCGCCCGCGTCGAGCGCCTCTTCTGCCGCAACGAGCGCGCCGTCATTCCGCTGCGACTCGAACCGCTTCTCGGGCCGCATCTCGAACCGCGCGTCGATCCGCGCCGCGGAGCCGATGGACACGATCGCCGCGATCGCCGCGATCGCCAGGAAGAGTCCGGACCTGCCCTGACCCTCGTCGCGATCGCCGCGATCGGTGTGGCGACGCTGCGTCTGCACTGCCTCGATTCGACACTCGGGCTCCGCTATGCCGGCCCGACGCGGATCGCCTGCGACGCGCGCTACGAGAAGGGCCAGGAGCTCGGCTGGTTCGAGCAGGGCTCGACGATCGTCGTCCTCGCGAGCCCCGACCTCGTGCTGGCGGATCGCATCCGCGAAGGCCGGCTCGTGAAGGTCGGCGAGCCGCTCTTGATCGACATGAACGCTCGCTCACGTGAAGGGCTCGACCGTGCGGGGGGCACGGTGCGACATCCCATCGCCGCCGCGAGCCCCTGACCAGGAGACGTGAACGATGCAGACCGCCCTGATCCCCGTCCAGAAGCAGAGCTTCCGGGAAGCCCTGCGCGAGCAGCGCTGGGACGACCACCGCTTCTACCACCACAGCCGGATCAACCAGAGCCTCCACCTCTTCAGCGCCTGCTGCTTCCTGACCTCGTACGCGCTGCTCGCGATCGACCAGGCGCTGGCGGTCTGGATCGGCTGGCTCGGCGCCTGGATCTCGCGCCAGATCGGCCACTTCTTCTTCGAGCCCAACGGCTACGACCACGTCAACGGCATGACCCATCAGGAGAAGGAAGACGTCAAGATCGGCTACAACCTGACGCGCAAGATCGCCCTCTTCGGCGTCTTCCTGGCGGCGCCGATCCTGCTCTATCTCGAGCCGGACCTCTACGGGCTGATCCGTCCCTACACCCTCGCGGGCAGCTACGTCGAGGATCTGACGATGCTCTGGCTGGCGGTCGGCGTCGGCGCCCTGCTCTTCCGGACCGTGCAGCTCTTCTTCATCCGCGACGTCCAGACCGGCATCGTCTGGTTCGCGAAGATCGTGACCGATCCGTTCAACGACGTGCGGACCTATTGGAAGGCGCCCTATCGCCTCATCGTCCACCGCGAGCTGATCGACCCGAAGCTCGGCTGAAGAGCGCGCGCTTCAGGATGCTACGGGCGATGTCCGAATCGCTCTCGCGGCCGTCGGACCACCACCAGCCGTCGGCCGCCATCCGTTCGGCGGCGAGCTCGATCCGCTGCGCGACCTCGCGGAAATCGTCCTCGCCGTAGGCGTGGCTGAAGATCAGGCGTCCGCTCCCGACCCACGAGAGCGTGAGGCCCTCGGCGCGCAGGTAGAACTGGAACATCCAGTTGTAGCGGGACGGGGCCGTGAAGAGCGTCGTCCAGACCGAGGTCAGGTTGGCGAAGCGCACCGGAAGGCCGCGGGCCTCGAGGCGCTCGTTCAGGGCTGCGACCCGCCCGTTCCAGCGCGCGTCGAGGTTCGCGTAGCTCTCGCGCAAATCCTCGTCGTCGAGCCGCTTCAGGAACTCGTTCATCGCGGCCAGGACGTAGGGATGGGCGTTGAAGGTCCCCCGGGCGAAGAGCACGTCGGAGGGCCGGTCCTCGCGAAAGCGCCGCATGAGCGCGCGCTTCCCGCAGACGACGCCGATCGGCAGCCCGCCCCCGAGCGTCTTGCCGTAGGTCACGAGGTCGGCTTCGACGCCGAAGTACTCCTGCGCCCCGCCCCGAGCCAATCGGAAGCCCAGGAAGACCTCGTCGAGGATCAGGACGATGCCGCGGCGCGTGCAGACCTCGCGCAGCTTCGCGAGCCAGGCGGTGTAGCCGGCGCGATCGAAATGGGCGCGGCGGCCGGAGTGGACGAGGGTCGAGTCGCCCGGGGCCGGCGAATTCGGATGGAGCGCCTGCAACGGGTTGACGAGGACGCAGGCGATGTCTTTGCGCGTCTCGAGGACGCGCAGGGTCGCGTCGCTCCCCTCCGAGAGGGTGTAGACGTCGTGGACCTCGCGCGACGTCCCGATCCCCGGCTGAACTCCGTCCCACCAGCCATGGTAGGCGCCGCAGAAGCGAACGAGATGGCTGCGCCCGGTATGGTATCGGGCGAGGGCCACGGCCTGCATGACGGCCTCGGTCCCCGACATGTGGAACGAGACCTCGTCGAGCCCCGAAATTGCCTTCAGCCGGCGGACGTTGTCGAGGATGATGGGGTGGTAGGGGCCGAGCAGCGGACCGAGCTCACGCACCCGCTCCGACGCCCGCTCGATGCACTCCTTGTAGAGGTCGAGCCCGAAGACGTTGACCCCGTAGGAGCCCGTCAGGTCGTAGCTCCAGTTGCCGTCGAGATCCCGGAGCTTGACACCCGACGAGGCGTCGCGAAACGCGCCGACGCGCAGCCAGCGTCCGAGCTGCCTTCGGAACTGGAAGGGGACGCGGTAGGCGTCGGTGAAGACGAAATCCGAGACGCCCTCGAGGAGCTCCTCGGTCTTCTCGAGCGTGATCGGCGCCTTCTCGCTCGAGCGCTTCGAGAGCGCCGCGAGGCCTGCGGCCCGCCGGCTCGCAACCTCGTCCGGACAGCCATCGACACGCAGGAACTCCCGCTCGTCGTACTCGTAGTAGGGCAGCAGGCGCGCGAGCCGCTTGCCCATGCGCACGTGGCCCGCGAGCGAGGGATGCTTCGCGCGGGAGAGCAACAAGCGAGCGGGCCAGAGGCGGTAGAGCCCGAGCCCGGAATGGCTTCCTGCGCTCATGCCGACGCCGCGTCGTCCTCGTGGCGAAGCAGCCCGGCCAGGAGCTTCTCGCTCCGTCGGCGCCCGCGGTAGATCGTGCTCTCGAGGATCGCCGAGTAGGGCTCGGGCACGTCGTTCGCCTCGACGAACGCGCGCGCATCGTGGCCCATCCGCTCGCGCAGGTCGCGATCCATCAGGGCGCGCATCGCGGCGAGCAGCGACTGGACGTCTCCGCCCCGGACCCGGAAGCCCGTGACCCCGTCCTCCATCAGCTCCTGCGGTCCGCCGCGATCGGAGACCACGACCGGGAGCCCGGAGGCCTGGGCCTCGAGCGGCGCGTTGCCCCAGGTATCGGTCGTGCTCGGGAAGAGCTTCGCGTCGGCCGAGGCGATCGCGCGGGAGAGATCGTCGCCGCCGAGATAGCCCGTGAAGGTCACGGGCAGCCCCTCGAGCAACGCCTCGAGCTCGCCTCGGTAGGGGCCGCCGCCGATGATCACGAGATGGGCCTCGGGATGCTCCGCATGGAGGCTTCGATAGGCGTGGGCCAGGACGTCGAGGTTCTTCTCCGCGCCGATGCGGCCCACGTAGACGAGCTTGACCCGCGCCGCCTCGTCGTCGAGGCCGAAGCGCGTCCAGAAGCCGGGCGTGCGATGCCGGGGGTGGAACCGCTCGAGGTCGACCCAGCGATCGAGCACGAGCAGGTTGCGATTGCGCAGGCCGCGCTTGTGGAGGAGCTGCGCGATGTAGCGCGAGGGGACCACGACCTCGTCGACCCAGTGGTAGAAGCTGACCATGTAGCGCCACGCCAGCGCCTCGAGGCTCACGTCCTTCGTGTACTCCTCGACGTACTCCGGGAAGCTCGTGTGGTAGGTCGCCGCGGTCTCGAGTCCGAGCAGCTTCGCGGCGAGCAGACCGAGCACACCGACCGGGCCGGGGGTCGAGATCTGGACCTTGCTGAAGCCCCCCTCCTGGGCGAAGCGCAGGAGGTCGAGGAACGGGATCAGCCGCAGCTGGAGCTCCTGGTACTCGGGCAGATCGGCGCTCGCGAGGGCGGTGAAGATCTTGAGGCGCCCCTGCGCGACGAGCGCTGCGATCTCCGGATCCGCGAGCCCCGCGGCGCGCTCGTGCTCCGCCAGGGCGGTCACGACCGTGAGGTCGATGCCGCGGCGCTCCGCCTCGCGCAGGATCTTCCGGATCGTGAGCGCGACTCCGTTCACGTCGAAGAGCGTGTCGGTCACGAGCAGCAGGCGCTCGGTCTGTCGCAGGTCGAAGGCGCGGCGGACGTCGCGGTTCAGCAAACGGTCCGTCCCGAAGTTCGCGTAGGAGACGAAGTACGGGAGGGAGACCAGCAGGTTCGAGCTGACCAGCGCGATCGACTCCTTGATCGTCCGGACCATGTCCCCGGGCGGCTGGCTCCGGATCCGCTCCGCATAGCGGAGGAAGAGCCGATCGAGGAGCGTGCTGATGATCAGGAAGATCTTGTCGTCGGTCGATCCGATGCCCGTCAGGCGCCCCCGGAAGCTCTCGTCGGCGAGCAGCGTCTGGGCCTCGCCGAGGAAGACCCGTTCGAAGGACTCGCGCCGGTCGACGAGCCGGGCGAAGGGTCGCGCGAAGACGGTCTGGAGCGCGATGCGCAGCCGCAGGGCCGCGCGCGATCGCAGGGACGCCGAGGGCTTCTCGAAAGCGAAGCCGAGCAGCAGGTTGATCGGGTCCGAGAGGTGGAGCCGGGTCGCCTGCTCGGCGCGCTGTCGGTGGTTCTGGCCGTCGTAGACCAGCTTGACGAGGGCGTGGGCGAGGGTCACCGGCCCGCCGTGCATGCCGCCCGTCGTCGTCGATCGCCGTCGGATCGAGTCGATCACGTCGTTCGGCCGCGGCCGCTCCCCGTGGTATTCGAACTCGGTCCAGGTCCGGCCCGGATTGATCCCCGAATGATCGTCGGAGCCGCCGACGACGGCTTTGCGCCACGGGATCGCGCCCCGAGGCTCGAGCTCGTGCTTCGCCGCGAGCTCGAGGATCCGCTTCTCGTCGAGCGATTCGACCATGTGGGCCGTCAGGTCGTTGCCCGAGCGCGCCCGGGCGCCGTTCTGGGTCTCGATGCATTCGAAGAGCAGCATCGCGCGCTCGATGTGTCGGATCGAGAGCGCGCCTTCGCGCCCATACGGGCGGTTCTTCGTGCTCATCAGGGGATGGGTCATGAAGTAGGCGATCCGGCGACCGTCCGGTCGCTCGGCCTCGGTCCGGATCCGCTCGTCGAGGTAGGCCAGCATCTCGTAGAGATTCGGCCGGAGGCGATCGATCTCGGCGAACTCCTCCTCGGAGATGTTCGCCGCCGTGACATGGATGTTGCAGCCGTCTTCGGGAAAGGTCGCCGTCATCTCGGCGCTGATGAAGACGTCCTCGAGCCCGGCGTCGAGCATCTCCTTGACGCCAGCGATCGAGTTGTGGTCCGTCAGGGTGACGAGGTCCATCCCCCGAGATTTGAGCAGGCGCCAGGTCTCGATCGGATCGGAGTAGGACTCCGGGATCGCGAGCGAGTTCGAGGCGTAGTAGTCGGTCGTGTTCGATGCGTAGGAATGGAGATGGAAGTCGACGCGCGCGCGCCGACCCAGGATCTGGTCGAAGTCCCAATCTCGTCGCATGGATTCCCTCCGCGGCTGCTCGCGTCCTGACGGCGGGGGGGCGCGTCGATCCGAGCCGGTCGTTCCGGTCGGACTGCGACAGAGTGTCGTCCAGAATCCCCCGCTCATCCGTGAAGAGTCGGCGTGGATTCGCGTTCGAATCCGGGGCGGAATCGGGACGAATCGGAGGTGGGTCGCCGGGTCCTAGTGGAGCGCGGCCTGCGCCGCCCTCTCCTTCCGGGACTCGCGAAGGTGTGCGGCATATTCGCGGAGCAGCAGCTGCATCACGCGGGTCGCCACCTTCGGATAGGTCCGCTCGAAGGTCCAGTCGAGCTCGCCCGTCAGGTGGGCCTTCTCGATCAAGGCGCGCGCGACGTGATGCGTGAAGACGACGACCTCGTGCCAGATTCGATGCTCCTCCCGCTCGGCGATCTGCCGCACCCAGACCCGGAAGACCCTTCGGTCCTCGGGATCGATCGAATCCAGGATCGCGTGGCTCAACCACGCCGTCTCATCGATCGAGCCGAGCTCCGGCTCGTGACGACTCAGCTCCCGGGCGACCTCGTGGCAGACCTCGCGGGTCACGAAGATCTCGCTCGCAGGCAGGCCGAACTGGCCGTCGAAGCGGCGCAGGGTCGCCGCGGCGACGCGGAGCGCGTGCTTCCAGGCGATCACCTCGGCGTGGCTGCGGACCTCGGCCTCGCAGCGATCGATCAGCTCGTGGGTCGACAGACGAGTCGAGTCCGCATTTCGGTAGAGCCAGCTCTCGAGATCGACGCGATTCATGGCAGTCCCTCCCGCTCTCGGTTGCCGGCGCCGGGCGCCACGCAATGCGGATCGAGGACCCCCGAGCACGGCCCCGAACGCCAGTGCGCCAGCGATTTCGATGCCAACACCGTATCACGTCACTCCCCTTCAGGCTCCCCGTACCCGAAGCCCGCAGGCCGTCCGCGCAGGGTGCGGCCCGACGAATCGTGACCCAAGCTATTCAAAACACGGCCCTCGCGTCCCGGAATGCAGAGGTTTGCCCGCACCTTGGAGACCCGACATGCCCATCCACGGCGTCCACCACATTGCGATGTCCGTCCCCGACCTCGACCGCGCCCACGCGTTCTACGTCGGGATCCTCGGCTTCGAGGAGATCTTCCGCGACGGCTGGCGCGACGCGCCGCTCGTCGACCGCGTGATGGGCGTCGAGGGCGGCTCGGGTCGGGCCATGCTGCTCGAGGCCGGCAACCTCTACCTCGAGATCTTCGAGTTCGAGAAGCCCGTCCCCGCGCCCCTCGATCCCGCGCCCGCCGTGAACCGCTACGGGTTCACCCACATCGCTCTCGACGTCACCGATATCGAAGCCATCCATCGGCGCCTAACGGAAGCGGGGATGACGTTCACCTGCGTCCCGCAGAGCAGCTACGGGCTCCAGACGACCTACGGCCGGGATCCGTTCGGAAACCTGATCGAGCTGCAGGAGATTCACGAGGAGTCGCTGATGCCGCGGCTCGGGGCGAAGCGTCAGGGGCCGAGGACGACGATCGTGCCGGGCTGACCGTCGGCGAAGGAGCCGTCCCGCGGCGATGTCCGATCGCAGACGCGCGCGGGCGGGTATCGGAGCTCGAGGATCGGAGGCAGATCGGGCGGGGACGAGGCGCGCCCATCGCTCTTATAAATAGCCGGAGGCCCCGCGGGACGCGAGGAAGACTTCCAGGCACGGCTGGGCTTCGGGACACCGATCGATTTCTCATCGAAGCGCAGAGGAGCGTATCGATCCCGTTGTGCGCCCGTTCTCAATCGCCCCCAGCAGGCCCGCTGGTCGTCGCGGCGATGGCCATCTGGCTATCGCGACATCATGAAACTCGCCCCACTCCTTCGCGAGGCGCGCAAGCGCGCCGGCCTGCCCCGGGCACCGAGTCGCTCTGCGAGTGCACACTTCGCCGAACGCCGCCCGCCCCCCGTTCGCCTAATCCCGAACCGCCGCGAGCGAAGGCACGTCGAGCGCCGCGACCGCCGGGGTCGGCGCCGGGCGCGGATCGTCCCGGCCGATCAGGATGCAGCCTTTGAAGCGGGCGCCCTCCTCGACCACGATGCCCGCGGTCTGGATCTCGCCTTCGACCCGCGCCGATTTGTGGAGGACGGTCTGGCGCGCGACGCGGATGTCACCGACGACCGTGCCGTAGACCTCGAGGGTCTCGGCCTCGATCGAGGCATCGATCTCCGCATGCTCGCCGACGATCACCGCCTGGCCCGCGTGGATCTGTCCCTCGACGCGCCCTTCGAGCCGGACGTTGCCGGCGAAGCGCAGCTCGCCGGTCAGGACCGAGCCGGCATCGAGATAGGTCTCGCTCGTCGGCTGCGGCGTGCCGTCGAGCGCCTCGTGCATCGGGACGCGGGTCGGCTTGCTGCGGATTCCGAAGGCCATGGGGGGCCCTCCTTGCTCAGTCTGCGTGGGGATCAGGCTGGGCGGATCGACCGGAATGGGCAGGGGCTCAGTGGCGCGGGTCACCGGCGGTGTCGCGGATCGTCCGAAGCGGGCGAGCGGGCCATCGCGAGTGGAGAGCGCGCCCGAGGCCGGCCGGGCCGGATCGCAGGTTCGAGCCGTCGTGGAGCAAGGGCGGCCTGTCCCGCGCAATCCCCGGAGGTTATTCTCCGCCTGCGTGGCTCGTGCGCGCTGAGGGAGTCATGCTCGCCACGCCCCGCCAGGACGATCCGGGTCCCGCCGCCGAGGGGCAGCTCTTCTCCGAGATCGAGAGCCGGAGCACGGTCGACTACGCGCTCCGGACCCTGCAGCAGGGGCTCATCCATTTCAGCGCGTTGGCCGACGCGAAGGCCAACATCCTCATCACCGTGTCCGCCCTGATCTTCAGCGTCGGGCTCACCCAGCTCGGCGACACGGACTTCCGCCCCGCGCTGCTCGTCCTGCTCTCCGGCTCGGCCCTCGCGCTCGTGCTCGCGATTCTCTGCGCGCTGCCCGGTCGCTATCGCCCCGGCGATCCGGACAAGCTCAACCTGCTCTTCTTCCTGCACTTCGCCGAGCTTCCGCTCGAGCGCTACCAGCGCGAAATGGGCGAGCTTCTTTCTGATACGAACGCCCTCACGGCCGCCATCGTGCGCGACATCCACGCGCAGGGCGTGGCCGTCGCCCGCTCCAAGTACCGCTTCCTGCGCTGGAGCTACTGCATCCTGATCGCCTCGATCGTGCTCTGCGTCGCGCTCGTGTTGATGCGGGTGCTCCGCTAGCTGGGGCAACGACGCTCGTCGTCGTCCCCCGGAAAGCCACCCGATCGAGCTTCGGGAATCGGCCTCAGCGAACGCCCGCCAACACCCGCCGGAACGCCCGCAGATCCTCGACGAACTGCCCCGGTCGTTCGAAGGCCGCGAAGTGCCCTCCCCGCGCCTGCTCGTTCCAATGGACGATGCGGTAGCGCTTCTCCGCCCAGGCGCGCGGCGTCTGCATCAGCTCGTAGGGATGATGCGAGTAGCCGGTCGGGACGTCGACGCGGCCGCTCCAGGGCTGGTCGGCGGCCGTGCCCGCGAGGCGGGACTCGGCGTAGAGGCGGGCGGCGGAGGCGATCGTGTTGGTCGCCCAGTAGGCCATCACGTTGTCGAGCAAGCGATCCCAGCCGAAGGTCGCGGCGAGACCGCCCTCGTCGAGGTCGCTCCAGACGTAAAACTTCTCGAGGATCCAGGCGGCGAGCCCCGTCGGCGAATCGGTCAGCCCGTAGGCCAGCGTCTCGGGCTTCGTGCTCTGGATCGCCATGTAGCCGGTCCCGTCGGCGATGCGCGCCGCCGCCGCGGCGAAGCGCGCCTTCTCCGCGTCGGTCACCCCCGCCATCGGATCCAGATCGCTCGCGTCGGGGAGCGCGAAGATCATGTTGAAGTGGACCCCGAGGAGCCGGTCGGCGTAGGCCTCCCCCAGCCGGCGGGTCACGATCGCGCCCCAGTCCCCGCCCTGGGCGACATAACGTCCGTAGCCGAGCTGGGCCATCAGCTCGGCGACGGCGTCGGCGACGCGGTGGACGTCGAAGCCCGACTGCGTCGTCGGTCCTGAGAACCCGTAGCCCGGCATCGAGGGGACGACGACGTGGAAGGCATCCGCCGCGTCACCGCCATGGGCCGTCGGGTCGGAGAGCGGGCCGAGAACGTCGAGGAACTCGACGAAGGAGCCGGGCCAGCCGTGGGTCAGGAGGAGCGGCGTCGCGTTCGGATGGGGCGAGCGGACGTGGATGAAGTGGAGCTGCTCGCCGGCGGCGGTGGTCAGGAAGTGGGGCCAGGCGTTCATCCTCGCTTGGCGCGCCGGCCAGTCGTAGGCGGATTGCCAGTGGGTGATGGCGGAGCGGAGCACGCTCTCTGGGATGCCGAGGCGCCAGGAGGGCGCTCGGGGATTCGGCGGGCCAGCGGGTGTTGGCCAGGCGGGCGTGGAGGTCGGAGAGGAGGGTGTCGGGGAGCTCAATTTTGAACGGCTGGATGGGCATGAAGAGAAGCTAGGTCAGGGAACCTTCGCGTGGCCATCCGATCGCTCGACGATTTCGACCGGGCCGGATCGATGGGGAAACGAAGCCGGCGCGCCCCGCCTCGATCGAGATGCAGCGAATCCCTCGCCCGCGTCCGTGAAAATCTGCCCGAATGCGCGCTTCATTCCGCGGCTTACCGGGTCGGGTGCCACGGCCCTCCCTCCGTCCAAATTTTCGGGAACGGCTCGCCCGCAAGGATGCTCTCGCGCACCGGCCCCAGGAAGCGGATGATCCGTTCCCCGATGGATTCGAACTGCGCAGGCGGCGGCACGAGCACGGCGCCCGCCTCGAGATAGCGCCGCCAGCGGGACTCGATCTCCGGCATCTGGTAGAACGCTGCCGTCAAAGCTCGAGGCGCCTCGGCAGTCCATGGGGTACCGCGCCGTTCGAAGCAGGCGGCGACGGCGCTTCGGAGTGCTGGTCCCTCGAACGCGAATCCGCCGGCGAGGGCCCAGACGTCATGGAAATCCTTCATCCGGCTGTTGCGCGTGTCCAGCTTGACCATCGCCTCGAACTTCTCGGCTACGGCGACCTGCCTCGGGTAGGCGCGCAGCCGCGGCGTGGGGAGCGCGGGCAACATCGTCGGGTAGTCGATCTCCTCGATCGGTCCGGCCACCGCGTCGCCGACGCCGATGTCGACCTGAACGGCGATCCGCGCATTGCCTAGAAAGGCGCGGAAGCGCGCGCGCTGGCCGGAGTATTCATCCTCGGACCGGATCGCGTCGACGACGAGTTCGGAAACGTCGAACCGCACCCCGTCCACGGAACACGGAACGGCACAGATCTCGGCGACGAGCGATCGGATCGCGTCCTCGTCCGTCGGTCCCGATGCCAGGACGTCGATGTCCCGCGTCGCGCGGTAGGGATCGGGAAGCCAGACCGCGAGGAGGCTCGCCCCTTTCAGAATGCAGCGATCACGCGCGCGGGACGCTCCAAGGCGGTAGAGCAGCCGCTCGGCGACGAAGCGCGTCAGCGTCAACTCGAACTCCTCGCCGCGTTCCCGTGCCTGGTTCAGGAGTCGAGCACGGACCGAGGCGGCAGCATCGGTCGTCATATCGATCGCGCATCCAGTGCCGCGCTGAGTCGGCGCGACGGGAGGACTTCCTCCACGCGAGAGAGCTCGGCGATCGTCAGCTTGCGCTGGCGAAGCCCGTCTTGAAGCGCCTCCATCGCCGCCTCGGGTCCGATGAGGCGCTCGAAGCGGAAGCAGTCGGCGACGGTCCGGGCCGGCGACGTGATGCGTGCCGGCACCCCCTCGAATTCGGTTTCCTGTATGCCGAATGTCCAGGCCGGTCCGCTGAAGCGCACGATGCGCAGCCGAAGCTCGGGCAGACGCGGCGCCCGTGCTTTGTGCGGGATGGCGAGCCAGACCGCGGCGGACGCCTGGGAACCGATACCGTGGACGCGGAGCGCAGACAGCAGGCAGACGATGCTGTTAGGCACTCGTGCGCATGCCATGGCGAGAGAGTAGTTCTCGGTCGGCTCGGCCTCCGCGATCCGATAGAGGCCGCGGCCGATGCGTTCGACCTTGCCAGACCGGAGGAGCGCCGGAAGCTGGTCCCGAGTCAGGCCCGCCCTCGCGAGCTGGCTCGGTCGGAAGAATCCGGAGATCCCGGCAGCCCGGAGACCGTCCAGCGGGTCGCTCGAGCTCGTGCGGTGACGCGTGGGAGCGGCAGGTGCGCGCGGCATGCCGGCAATATGCGCCGACTCCGAAGGGGCTGTCAACGCAAAATGTCGGCATGGATAACATGGGTGCCGACATTTTGAGTCATATTTGGACCACGCGTTCCCTCACCCCCGCCACCGCGCCTCCCAAACCCCCGTATACCACCGCCCCACCACCAGCTGCTCCGCATACTCCTTCACCCGCCCGGGCGAGTCGCGCTCCTCCCGAACCGCCGCAACCAGCCGCAGCTTCAACTGCCTCTCCACCCGCGGCAACCACGTCCGCTGCCCAGCATTGGACAGCACCGCGACCTTCCGCCCGGCAGTGTCGACGATCGAGCCATCAGCCCGAATCACAAAGGCATCCGCATACTGCGCTTCCCGAATCGCCGTGTGCCCGGCATCGGCGCTCGGCTGCCGCCCCAACCAATCGATCCAGATTGAGTCGAGGTCGACATAGCCGTATTCGAATTCAGAAACCGGCCCCGCATCCGCCACGATCATCGGCTCTTCGCGAATCTCGAGCTTCGGATGCCGCAACGCCGCAAACACCGGACTCGGTGCGTACGCTGAGAAGATCTGCAACGACCGCCGCGCCCGCGTCAGCGCGACATAGAGCAGCCTCCGCTCCTCCGGCGTATCTGCAAGCGTCCCGTCGTCGAGCAGCATGACATGATCGAACTCGAGCCCCTTGGCGCTATGCATCGTCCCGAGATGCACACCCTTCCCCAACACACGGGCTCGGCGCTCGAGCTGGGCCCAGGCAAGCAACTCATATTGCCATTGGGCACTCGTCATCCTCCGACCGGAGAAGGGCTCGAGCCATTCCAGGAGACTGCCCCGCCACGGTCCATCCGAGAGCTGCCGTATCTGCTCGAGCAAGGCCCCCGAGGCAATCCGCTCCTCCGCCCCCGTCTGCTCCCGCAGCCAATCGAGCAGCGTCGCCACCTCCCGCACCCGGCTCATCGGGATAGAACTCTCGCCCGGGAGCGTCCAGGCGAATGGAACCCCCGCGGCCTCGGCCGCGCTTCGCAGCCGGTGGAGCCCGGTCGGACGGCTGCGCGCAAGGACGCCGATCGAATCGGGAGCGACTCCGTTGTCGATCCAGCGGCGAACGACCTCCATCAGTCGCCGCGCCGCGATGGGCACCGACGCCGCGCGATGCCAGACGTATCGCCCGCGTAGATCGGGATGCCGCGCGGCCCACGGGCCGACGTCCGGATCGGGGTCGCGCGCGGGGTCGACCGTCAACCGAGTCCCCGCCTTGAGACGGTCGGGCAGCGGCTCGATCAGGGCCTGTGCCATGTCGAGGACCGCCTTCGGATTCCGGTAGCTGTGGGGCACGATGAAGCGGGTCGCGTTGTAGTCCTGCTCGAAGCTTCGGATGAAGTCGTTGCTCGCGCCGTCCCAGGCGTAGATCGATTGGTCGTCGTCGCCGACCGCGAAGACGCGAAGCCTCCGCTGGTCGCCCTCCATGGCGCGGCCTGCGATGGCCGACAAGAGCTCGTACTTCGCGGCGTCGATGTCCTGGTATTCGTCGACGAACAGGTAGTTGAAGCCGCGGAGCAAGGCGTCGCGCTGGCGGGTCTGCTCCGTCTCTTCCATCGCTTCGCCGCGAAGCATGGCGGCGGCGACGGGGAGGCTCGTCTCGAGGGTCAAGTCGCCACCGCGCCCGATCCGGTGGAATCCGACCATGCTGATCGCGACGGCGTGAATCGTCTGGATCGTGACAAAGCGGGCATCGCGACCGACAAGTTGGGAGAGTCGGCGGCGCAGCTCGAGCGCGTTGGCGCGGGTATAACAGACGACGAGGATCTCTCGGGGCCGGACCCGCTGAACGCGCAGGAGCCAGGCGACGCGATGGACGAGGATCCGCGTCTTGCCGCTCCCGGGTCCGGCGAGGACGAGATGGCTTCGCCGGATGTCACGGGTGACGATCTTTTCCTGGTCCTCGTCGTTCAGGTTCGTAACGATGGCGTCGAAGCTCTCGGCCGTGGTGGGGCGAGTGATCTGTTGTTTGCGGCCAGGGAACCACTTGCGAGTGAAGTCCTGGATCGTCAAGGAGAACCACTCTGCCCGGAAGGTCTCCCCTACTCCTGGATCCTCGAGCATGTGGCGGGCCCAGGCATCCATGACGTGGATGCGAAGGACCTTTGCTCCTGGTGCGACGCCAGCGCCGCGGTCGCCTGCTGGGCTTCCTGGTCTCCGAGCTTCGGCCACGAGGGATCCCGGTCGATCTGCATGGCCATCCGGAAGACGGCGAGGCCGTTCTGGACCGAGAGGATCCGGAGCGTATGCAGCCAACCGACGGCGGAGACGACCGCATCCTGAACGCTCTGCAGCCCCGACTTCAGCACCATGTCCTGCTCGACCACGCCCACGAGATGCTCGAGATCGGTCGCGACGAAGACCTGGCTTCCCGTGCCTTCGGCGAGATCGACGAGGGCGCGCAGGCAAACTGCGGCGACGGATTGGCGGGTATGCAGCCATGTTCGGACGTCGGCGAGCGCGGAGTCGAGCCGCAGGCGGCCCGTCTCGCCGCGAAGGCTTCGGAACTCGGGCCCGATGCGTCCGCGCGCCTGGCCGTCCGGCGCGGTCCGCCAGGTCCGCAGGATGCGCGCGACGTCATTCGGAGTACATGCGCCCTCGATCGATGTCAGCCGCTCGGCGATCGGTCGGAGGTGGACCCATTCGGATTCGTCGGCCTGCTCCTCGAGGGCGTCGAGGATCTGATCTTCCCAGGCGCGCCAGCGATCGAGACGTCGAACGCTGCTGTCGACGACGCGATGGCTCAGGATGGCCGAGAACGTCTGGCCCGCGGTCAACAGCCGGCGCTCGACCATCTGGGCGAGGATCCGGAGGATCCGCAGTCCGCCCTCGAGCGGGTCTTCGTACGACATCTCCTGGCACAAGACGGCGATGTCGTCGGCAGACAGGCCGTCGTCGCCCGCGTCGTAGACCCGGGCCAGCACGGCCTTCCACTGCTCGACCTTGGGCGGCGCGATGTCGAGGGACTCGACGACAGCGATTGCTTCATCGAGAGTCGGAAGTCGGGGGCGTCCCGTGAAGACGAGCGTCTGATTCTCCGTGCGCTGCAGGACCCCTGCCCGCTCGAGCCAGTTGACGGCCGCCTTGACGCGGGTTTCCTCTTGCTCGTTCGACGGATCGAATCGGCCCGCGAGGGCCTCCTGGAACAAGAGCTCGCGCGGGGTGACGACGCGGCGCTCGAGCTGATCAATGCGCGCCGATGGCAGCTGCTGGATCGCGCGCCAGATCGCCCGTAGATCATCGCCGCTCAGGTCCGACATCGCGGTCATCTCAAAGCGGGGCTCGGCATCGCCGGGCGCCCAGAGGAGAACGGCGGTGGCCGGCTTCCCGTCGCGGCCCGCCCGACCGGCCTCCTGCAAGTAGGCCTCGAGGCTGCTCGGCATGTCGACATGGACGACCAGCCGGACGTTGTCCTTGTCGACGCCCATGCCGAAGGCGTTCGTGGCGGTCACGATGCGGATGTCGCCGCGGATGAAGTCGTCCTGGCGCTGGCGGCGCTCGTCGACGTCGAGTCCGGCGTGGTAGTGCTGCGAGGAAAGCCCATTGCGGTCAGCTGGTCGGCGATCTCCTCCGTCCGGTTCCGGCTGCTGCAAAACACGACGGCGGAACCGTCCTGGAGGTGCTCCCTCAACAGCTCGACGACCGTCTCGACCCGATCCGGCGGAGCGACCTGACGCACTTCGTACGTGAGGTTGACCCGGGCGGAGCCGCCATCGACGAGCTCGACGTCGTGGCCGCTGAACTGCTGCGCGTACTCGATGATTTCGCGGGTCGCGTCGGGTTGGGTCGTCGCGGTGAACAGGAAGACGGGCGGCATCGGGCCCGTCTGGGTGATGCGTCGGATCGCCTGGAGCACGTAGGGGTAGTCGGTCCGGAAGTCGTGGCCCCATTGCGATAGACAGTGGGCCTCGTCGAAGACGACCGCGCCGATCTCGCGGCTCTTCAGAAGCTTTACTATGCCGCGGTTTCGAAGCTGCTCCGGGGACAGGTAGAGGAGCCCGCAGGCGCCCGTCCTGACCTCTTCGAGAACATGAGGCCGAAGCAGGCTCGGCAAACCACTGTAGATCGCGCGACCGTGCGGAATGCGGTCCTTGAGGGAGTCGACCTGGTCCTTCATCAGGGACTGCAAGGGCGAGATGACGATCGTCAGCTGTCCGAGAAGTCGAAATCGCGCTTCCGCGGGCACCTGGAAGCAGAGCGACTTGCCGCCGCCCGTCGGCAGGATTCCGAAGGTCGATTGTTCGCGCAGGCCGCGGGCGACGAGGTCGCGCTGGAGCGAGGTACCGTCGGGAAGCGCCGGCTCCTCCCGGTAGGCGTCGAATCCGAACACCTCGCGGAGCCAGTGATCGGGACTCAGATTCGTCGTACACCACGCGCAAGACGCGTCCCGGCACGCGGTCGCCCGCAGGTCGCGGGCCATCGTTCGGATCTCGGGCCAGTTCTCGCGCACCCAGCGCGGCAGGACCGAGCCGGCCTCGTCCTGCACCTGGAGCCACGCGTCGAGAAGGACCAGGGGCATGTCGATTCGGGTCGGCGATAGGCGTGGGCTGTTGTCGCAGACGCGGCCGCGCCACCGAGTCCGGAGATCGACGGCCTCGCTCGCATTCCAAGGCCAACCGTTCATTTCATAGAGGCGACGCCAACCCTCCCGGGCATGGTCTGGGAGATCGGCGCGTGGGACTAAAGGCGAAGGTTCCCAAGCTGCGAGCGCGTCTTCGAGCACGCGCTGCGAGGCGCGGACGTCAGAGACCGGGCTCGGGCGGGCGTCGCGGACGAGGCGATCGTCCTTGACCAGGCGGTGGTAGGGGCGCCGGGGGAAGGCCAGGACCGAGAGCTCGAGGGTGTCGAGGGTCGGTAGGCGAAGCAACGGGGAGTCGGGGACGCGCTCGGCGATGGCGGGGCGGTCGAAGCGGTGGAGGTTGTGGCCAACGAGGATGTCGTCGGGGCGCAGCCAGGCGACGAGCTCTCGGTGGGCCTTCTCGAAGGTCGCGCCCTGGTCTCGCTCCCAGAGCCGTTCTGCGCCTTCTCGGCGGGCCGCCAGGGCGTGGAAGGCGCCGTCGCGGCCGAGCTCGATGTCGAGGATAAGGAAAGACAGACTGGGCCTCGCGAGATTCCGAATAGCGGATCGGGCGAGAAATGTAACGGTCGAAGAAGCCCCATCGCCCCCGTCGAGCGCCGCGCGCGCCGCCCGGACCGCGCCCGAACCTTAAGGAAATCCAAAGGAATCACGACGGATCTTCGTCCGATCACACGGCATGCTCGGATGGCCAGATCGAATCAGGAGGTCGCCGACCCATGCTCCCCCGAAACCCGATCGGTCGCTTCCTCGCGCTCCCCTCCGGTCACCCGACCAACTGGGGATGCATCCCGCAGGCCCCCCGGCCCCCCCAAGGGTCCGCCGATCCGAACACCCCCGGCCCGTCGTACGCGCTCGTTCGCCAAGCAGAAAACGACATGGCCTTGCCGTCGCGCTCGACCCCATTTCGCATCCGATCGCTCGCTCTCCTCGCGCTATTCGCCGCCCATCTGATCGGCTGCGGCTCGAGCACGAGCGTCGAGGGTGACTCCTCGAATACCGTGAGCAGCGGCGGCGTCGCGACCGGAGATCTCGAGGCGAGCATCAGCGTCGTCGCCAGCTCGCCCGACCACGTCCGCGTCGGCGCCTCGTTCGAACGCGACTCGATCCTCTTCGGCGTCCAGGATGTCGAGCTCGGCGGCGGGGACTCCGTCCGCGTCAGCCTGGGCGGACGCTCCCGAACGCTCCAGCGCGATCCGGACGCGACCTCTCCCTACTACGAAACAACCTTCGACCTCAGCCCCGCCGAGGGCCCTGTCACGATCCGCATCCGAGGCTCGAGCTTCACTCTCCCGCTCCGCCCCGCGTTCACCGTGACGTCGCCGACTCCGGGACTATCGCTCGGCTTCCAGGACCACCTCGATCTCGAATGGACGCCCGCGGATCCGGGAGGCGTCATCCAGATCTGGCTCAGCCGATCCTGCAAGACGCTGACGGGCGGGACCCGAGGCGGGAGCTCCTACCTCCAGGTCCTCGACGACGGCGCCTACTCCTACGACCTCGGCCTCCTGCCCGAGGCGACCGACCCCGCCATCGACATCACACAGGACTGCACGCTCGACCTGAGGTTCGTCCGCGAAGCGTCCGCCTCGATCGCGCCGCCGTTCTCGTCGTTCAGTCAGCTGGGGTCCACGCAGATGCGAACGGTGGGGGGGATGACGATCAGCTTTTGAGGCGGGCTGGGGTAGAGAGGAGAGGCTGCGAGATAGCAGCTCGGCGCCGCGTTAAGCCGCGATCGCCGAAGCAAGCGGATGACGGACCCACGCATCCTCAGCGACGCTCCGCCTCCGAATCGGAAGAGACGAACGCTTCGGACTGGAGCGACCGGATACCCCAGACCTGAGGTCGATCGAAATAGGCGGCGGGGATCGTCTTTACGGACGCGCCGGACAGTCCGGCTGGACAAGATATGGTGAGCCCGCAGGGACTCGAACCCTGGACCTAGAGATTAAAAGTCTCCTGCTCTACCGACTGAGCTACGGGCCCGGCCGGTGGATACCACCCTGCCCCGCCCCCGTCGACCCGCCCGCGACCACCGCCTACTGCCGCGATCGAATCCCCCCGCGAGCCCGCCCGCCCGCCGAGTCCGTCCCCGCGCCCAATGGCCGCTGCTCGACCCCAGCCGCCCCTCGACCCCCTCTCATCCCCTCACCCAGATTGACTTTCGCTTTTTATTCTCCTAGCGTGCCTCTGTCTATTCATATCCAACGCGACCCCCACCCAAGACCCACCCGAGAGGAGCCCACCGATGGACCAGAACGAATTCGACCTCGACCTGGACCGGGACGACCTGGAAACGACCGGGGACCTGGATCTCGACCTGGATGCCCAGCTCGACCGCGACATCGATCGCGCGATCGGTCGCCTGGCTGCCCCGAGCGCGGGCCGCCGTCGGACCGCGACCCTGACGAACTCGCCCGGGTGTGCCCCTGCCGTGATGGCTGGAATCGGAGAGCGCGCGGCGCTCGCGCCGCGGTCGGCGATGCGCCGCGTCGCGGTGGCAGGCTGGTCGTCGCCCGCGTCGGCGAGCTGGGTCCGCCCGTCGCGAACGCTCCGCAAGGTCGCCCGCCGCGCCGTCGACAACGAGTCGTCCGAGCCGGCGTAGCGAGGGGTCGAGACGAAGTCCGAGGCCGGGCGGCTTGCGCCGCCTAAGCCGCCTTCGTCCCCGCCTCGAGCGAGGGCCGGCATTCCATGAGAATGCCCGAGTGATCGCTTCCCGGGATCGTCACGACCCGGAAGCTCTCGACCTCGAGCCCCCGCACGAACGCATGATCGATCCGGAGCAGCCGCGGGCTCTCGGGCTTCGGGCCCCAGGTCGCCTCGACCCGTCGGCCCTCTCGCCGCGCGACCTCGACCGCCCCGTCGCGCATCTGCCGCGCGAGCCGTCGATAGAGCGGCCACATCGGCGACGCGTTGCAGTCCCCGACGACCGCACGAACGGCGGCGGGATTCTCCCCGAAGAACCGCTCGAGCCCGCGGACCTGCTGATAGCGGACCCAGGGCGGCGGGAAGGGCCGCATCGAGTGGGGCGCCTGGAAATGGACGTTCACGAGGTCGACCGCATGGCCGAGCCCCGGCCAATCCCCGGGATCGAGGAGCGCGCGGCGCGCGTCGCGGTATTCGAGGGGGATGCGTTCGTATTTGCCGGGATGCCGGAGCGCGATGCCCATGCCGTGGTAGGTCGAGTCGGGCTCCATGCAGCCATGCGGCAGCTCCGACGCAATCGCCTCCGCGTTCTCGAAGCCGAGCTCCTGCGCCGCGAAGACGTCGATCTCATGCTCCCGGATGAGCGAGATCAACCCATCCGGATCCGCCTTCCCCCACCACAAATTCCCCGAAAAAACCCGAATCGCCCGCTCCACCTGCACATCTCCGCATCCGCTCGGCCCGAAACGCCCCGCCCGAACAACCCGACGTCCCCGCCGCGCCCGCCCGGACCCCGCGCTCTATCGACCACCACACCCGCCCAATCAACACCGGATTCAACCCATCAGTTCCCGAGCCCAGCCATCCGGGACATCCCGGTCCGGGACGTCCACTCCCCCCGTCGAGCCATAGGCCGACGACGGCCCCCCGCCCAACGAGAAGAAGGAAGGACCGCCCACGCCCGCTCGCCGAGAAGCGAGCCCGTCCGAGGAACCCGGGCGTGGGGCGTGGGGTGCGAAATCGGAGTGACCGGCGCGCAGCACGGCGCCCCACCTCTGGTCAGCGTTCCCGACGCGTCCGGTCCGACACCGAGCGCCCCACGCCCCACGGCCGGGGCCCCTGGCACACCGCCCGCTCCGACTCCGAGAGTCGCGTGGACGCCTACCGAAACAGCTGGTGGACGATGATCGTCTCTTCCCGCCCCGGCCCCACGGACAGCAGCGCCGCCGGGACCTCGGTGAGCGCCTCGATCCGCTCGATGTAGCGCCGCGCATTGGCCGGCAGCTGCTCGATCTTCGTGATCCCGCGCAGATCTTCCTGCCAGCCCGGCAGCGTCTCGTAGATCGGCTTCGCCCGCTCCGTCTCCGCGAGCGTCATCGGGAAGTCTTCCGTGATCTTCCCATCGATCTCGTAGGCCGTGCAGATCTTGAGCTCGGGCATGCCCGAGAGGATGTCGAGCTTGTTGATGGCGAAGTCCGTGAGCCCGTTGACCGTGACCGCTTCGCGCAGCAGCACGGCATCGAGCCAGCCGCAGCGCCGCGGGCGCCCGGTCGTGGCACCAAACTCGGCACCCTTCTTCCGGAGCAGCTCGCCGAGCTCGCCTTCGAGCTCCGTCGGGAAGGGGCCGCCGCCGACGCGGGTCGTGTAGGCCTTCGTGATGCCGATGACGCGGTCGATCTTGGTCGGGCCGACGCCCGAGCCTGTACAGACGGCGCCGGCGACGCAGTTCGACGAGGTCACGAAGGGATAGGTCCCGTGGTCGATGTCGAGAAACGTCCCCTGCGCGCCTTCGAAGAGGATGTTCTTGCCGGCGCGGAGCGCCTTGTCGATGATGCGGCCCGTGTGGTCGATGTAGGGCTCGAGCGCGCGACCCCATTCGACACACTGGGCGTAGAGCGCGTCGATGTCGATCGGCGGCGCGTGGTGCATCTGGGTCAGCTCGAAGTTCTTCTGCTTGCCGATCGAGTCGAGCTTGGCGCGCAGGGTCGAGAGCTCGCGCAGGTCGGCGACGCGGATGCCGCGGCGGGCGACCTTGTCCTCGTAGGCGGGGCCGATGCCGCGGCCGGTCGTGCCGATCTTGTCCTCGCCACGGGCGCTCTCGCGCGCCTTGTCGAGGGCGGTATGCCAGGGAAGGATGACGTGGGCGCGGCCCGAGACGCGGATGCGCGAGGGATCGCGCAGGATGCCGCGCTCCTTGAGCTTGCCGAGCTCGATCAGGAGGATGCCGGGATCGACGACGACGCCGGGGCCGATCAGATTGACGGAGCCGTCGTGGAGGATGCCCGAGGGGACGACGTGGAGGATCGTCGTCTCGCCGCCGACGACGAGGGTATGGCCCGCGTTGTTGCCGCCCTGGAAGCGGGCGACGAGATCGGCCCGCGGCCCGAGCCAATCGACGATCTTGCCCTTGCCTTCATCTCCCCACTGCGCGCCGACGGCGACGACGGTCGTCATTTCTAGAGCTCCAGCAATTGTACGGCGATCATGCTGGCGTCGTCGCGAAGCGCGGCGAGGACCTGGTCGCTCGGGTGTTGGTCGACGTTGACGAGCATGCAGGCCTCGCCGCGGCTTTCGTTGAGCGCAAGCTGCATGCGCGAGATGTTGACGCCGGCGTTGCCGAGCAGCGTCCCGATGCGACCGACGACGCCGCTCTGGTCGTGGTTGTGGATGAGCAGCGTGCAGCCCTCCGGAATCGCCTCGAGCATGAAGTCGTCGACGCGCACGATGCGCGGCTGGCGGCCGTGGAAGACGGCGCCCGCGATCAGGCGATCGACGACGCCCTTGACCTTGACGGTCACGGCGCTCGCGAAGTCCGTCGTCCGCGTCGTCTTGCTCTCGATGACCTTGATCCCGAGTCCCTGCGCGACATGCGAGGCGTTCACGAGGTTCACGTTCTCGCGAACGGTCGAGAGGATCCCCTTGAAGACCGCGATCGTGATCGGCGCGACCTTGAGCTCGGCGACCTCGCCCGAGTACTCGACCTCGACGACGTCGACCCGGCCCTTCGCGAGCTGGCCCTGGAAGCTGCCGAGCTTCTCGCCGAGCTCGAGGTAGGGCGCGACGGCGCTCATCTGCTCGGGCGAGACGGACGGGACGTTGATCGAGTTGCGGACCTCGCCCCGCAGGAGGAAGTCGCGGATCTGCTCGGCGACGGCGATCGCGACGTTGATCTGGGCCTGCTCGGTCGAGGCGCCGAGATGCGGCGTGCAGATGACGTTGGGATGGGAGACGAGCGGATGGCCCTTCGGCGTCGGCTCCTCGACGAAGACGTCGAGGCCCGCGCCGGCGACCTGGCCGGACTCGAGCGCCTCGAGCAGCGCCGCCTCGTCGACGATGCCGCCGCGGGCCGCGTTGATGACGAGCAGGCCCGGGCGCGCCTTCGCGAACTGGGATCTTCCGAGAATGCCGGTCGTCTCCTTGGTCTTGGGGACGTGGACCGTCACGACGTCGGAGCGCTCCATCATCTCGTCGAGGGTGACCCGCTCGACCTCGAGCTTCGCGGCGGCCTCGGCGGTCAGATAGGGGTCGTGGACGATGACCTTCATGCCGAGGCCCTTCGCGCGGGAGACGACATAGCGGCCGATGTTGCCCGCGCCGAGCACGCCGAGCGTCCGGTTGTAGAGCTCCATGCCCTCGAATTTCTTCTTCTCCCAGGCGCCGGCCTTCATCGAGGCGGTCGCCTGGGGGATGTGGCGCGCGAGGGAGACGATGAGGGCGATCGCGTGCTCCGCGGTCGTGATGTTGTTGCCTTCGGGGGTGTTGGCGACGACGACGCCGTGCTGCGTCGCGGCGGCGACGTCGACGTTGTCGACGCCAATGCCCGCGCGGCCGACGATGCGGAGCTTCGGGGCCGCGGCGAAGACCTCTTTCGTGACCTTGGTATTCGAGCGGATGACGAGCGCGTCGACGTCGGCAATGAGCGTCAGCAGCTCGGCGGGCGAGCAGCCCGGGCGGTTGATCAGCTCGATCCCGGGCGCCTGCTCGAGGATCTTGACGCCCTGCTCGGAGAGCGAGTCGGAGATGAGGACCTTCGGCACTGGACTTATCCTCTCGCGCGCTGCGCGCGCTCTTTCAACCCGCGCGCCGCACGCGCGCGCTCGATCGACCGCTTTCCCGGCCCCCACCCAGGGGCGAGCGCGAGCGGGACGACCTCCCGCTCGAACGACTGGAAACGGCGATCTCCATCCTTGATGCCGGGCTCGTGCCCGGCGCTGTGCGCTCGGCGCTCGGCGATGCGCTTCGCGTTCTGCGCCTTGCGTTCTGCGTTCTGCGCTTGATCTTGCGAGTCCGGTCGGGGCCCGTTCGGCTTCGAATCGGGTCGCGGGCGCTCGGGCCGCGCATCGGGGCGTCGCCGGACGCCGACGGCGAGCGCGCTTCGAGCGCCTCGCCTGCCGAGACCGGTCTGCTCCGGGCAGCGCTGCCGCCACCTGCGCGACGAGGGCTAACTCGCCGACTTGACTACGGAATCCAACCGGTGGCCGAGTTTGCACGAGGGCGTTGGCGGTGTCAACGGGAAGTCCGGCCCGAAGGCCGCGCGTGCTACGGTCGGCCGCCCCAGGAGAGTCCGTCGCCATGTCGTCGTCGAGGTCCCCGCTGCCCGCTCGTCTCGCGATCGAGCCCCGCGGCCCCCTCGCGGGCTCAGTCCGGGTCCCGGGCAGCAAGAGCATCACGAACCGGGTCCTCTTGCTCGCGGCGCTCGCCGACGGCGAGAGCGTCCTCGAGGGCGGTCTCGAGTCCGACGACACGATCGTGATGCGCCGGGCGCTCGCCGCCCTCGGCATCCGGGTCGAGGACGAGGGCGCCCGCTGGCGGGTCGGCGGGCGCGGCGGCCGCTTCGACCTCCCGGACCATCCCCTCGATTGTGGCAATTCCGGGACGACGGCCCGCTTCCTGACCGCCGCCCTGACCCTGGCCCCCGGCCCCGTCGTCGTCGACGGCAACGCCCGCATGCGCGAGCGGCCGATCAGCGACCTCGTCGCGGCGCTCCGCGCCCTCGGTGCCGGCATTGAGTTCGAGGGCCGCTCGGAGTGTCCCCCCGTCCGCATCCAGGGCGGCGGCCTCCCGGGCGGCCGGGCCGTGATCGACGGTCGGCGCTCGAGCCAGTACGTCTCGGCCGTCCTCCAGGCGGCGCCCTACGCGAAGCAAGACGTCGAGCTCTCCTTCGTCGACGGCGTCGTCGTCTCGCGCCCCTACATCGACCTGACCCTCGACGTCATGCGCCAGTTCGGCGCCCGCGCCGAGTGGCGCGGCGCGGGGCGCGACGAGCGGCTCTGGGTCGAGGCCGGCCGACGTTATGTCGCCGCCCGCCACGCGATCGAGCCCGACGCCTCCTCGGCCGCCTATCCCTTCTGCGCCGCGGCGATCGCCGGCGGACGCGTCACGGTGTCGGGGGTCCCTGCCACTTCGCTCCAGGCCGACTTCAAGATCCTCGGCCTGCTCGAACGCATGGGCTGCCGGATCGAGCGTGCGGGTGAGCGTGTGACGGTCGTCGGGCGCGGGGGGGGGGGGCCCCCGCGGGGGCCCCTCCCCCCCCCCTCCCGGCGCGCCCCGGCGCCCGCCTGCGCTCCCTCGGCGAGATCGACATGAACGATTTCCCCGACGCCGTGCTCGCCTACGCCGTCGTCTGTCTCTTCGCCGACGGCCCGACGACGATCCGCAACGTGGCGAACCTCCGCATCAAGGAGACCGACCGCCTGGCCGCCCTCGAGACGGAGCTCCGCAAGCTCGGCGCCGGCGCCGAGGCGGGCCCCGACTGGCTCCGCATCGAGCCCCGCCCGCTCCACGGCGCCGAGATCGCGACCTACGACGACCACCGCATGGCCATGTCCTTCGCGCTCGCCGGCCTGCGCGTCCCCGGCGTCGTCATCCTCGATCCCGGCTGCGTCTCGAAGACCTGGCCGGGTTATTTCGAAGCCTTCACGAAGCTCTAGCCCCCTTCAGCAAGTCACCGGCAACGACGCGGCCCCAGTCGCCCGCACGGCCGAGTCCGCGACACCGCTCGTATCGACGCGCCGCAGCGTCCCGAGGGCCCCGCCGCCCCCCCCCCCCCCCCCCCCCCCCCCCCCCCCCCCCCCCCCCCCCCCCCCCCCCCCCCCCCAGGCCCCACCGCCGGCCCGGCACGTCGCAGCATTTTTTCCGACCCGCCCGTTGACAAAGCCAGTGTCCGTGAAGATCGATGAGCCGTAGCCGGAGATCGGTCGGCGCGATCGGGCGAGCCCCGCAGACGCAGCCGAAGAACCATCGAATCGGCAAGAACGGCAAGAACGACGAAGGAGGATGCAATGGCGACCTTTACGTTGACGCGACCCACGGCGCTCAATCCCTGGCTCGGTCTCATGAACGAATTGCGGCGCGACCTGAACTCCGCCTTTCGGCCGCACGACGGCGTGTTCAAGGGCACGCGCGGCGTCTACCCCCTCGTGAACCTGCACGAGAGCGAGGACGGTTATGTCCTCACGGCGGAGCTGCCGGGCGTCTCGCCCGACCACATCACGGTGTCGGTCGAGGGCTCGACGGTGACCCTCTCGGGCGAGCGCAAGATCGAATATTCGGTCGGGAAGGGCACGGCGATCCACCGCCGCGAGCGGCAGTCGGGGAGCTTCCGGCGCGCCTTCGAGCTCCCGGCGGAGATCGACCTCGAGCATGCGCGGGCGAGCCACAAGAATGGGGTGCTGACGTTGACGCTCCCGAAGGCGGCCTCGGCGAAGCCCCGACAGATCGCGATCGAGACGCGCTGAACGAAGGGCCCGACGCGAACGAACGAACGAAAGGAAAGAACGACATGACGACGAACGAATCCCGTGAGATCCAGCCGCGTGAGAAGGAGGTTCTCTTGACCGAGGATCCCCGAACGGGCGTGGTGTTCCGACCCGACGTCGACATCCTCGAGCAGAGCGACGCCTTCGTGATCTACGCCGACATGCCGGGCGCCTCCGAAGAGACGGTCGACATCCAGCTCGAGAAGGGCGTCCTCTCGCTCCATGCCCGGCTGGCTCAGACGCCTCCGAACGTCCGCACGCTCTACGCGGAGTACCGCGACGGCAGCTACTTCCGGGAGTTCCGGCTCTCGGAGGACATCGATGCCGCGGGCGTCTCGGCCCGCATGAAGGACGGCGTCCTCGAGCTTCGGCTGCCGAAGTCGGCCGAGAAGAAGCCGCGGCGGATCGAGGTCCAGGCCGCCTGAGCCGGATCGAGCCTGCGTCGGGGCGCGGGCGCAGCGCTAGCGAGCCCCGATTGGCCGAGCGAGTGAGCGATCGAAAATCAGAGCCCGGCGGTGCCCCGCGCATCGCCGGGCTCGTTCGTTTCGGGGCTGTGCCGCGCGTGACTCCTCTCCCGTCCGAGCATCGAACCCGTATACTGGGCGCGGCCGCTCCCCCCATCCCGCGTGCCAACGAGGATCTGCCCTTCCATGTGCGCCCAACCCGCCGCGCCGATGAATACACCCGTCTTCCAGGCCCATGCCCACGGGCAATCGATCTGGCTCGACAACATCAGCCGCGACCTGCTCCTCTCGGGGGAGCTGCGTCGCTGGGTCGGCGCCGAGGGAATCCGCGGGGTGACCTCGAACCCCGCCATCTTCGAGAAGGCGATCGCCAAGTCGAACGACTACGACGCCGCGGCCCGAGGCCTCGTCGCCCAGGGCGCGAAGGACGCCCTCGATGTCTTCGAGCGCCTGGCCGTCGTCGACATCCAGCTCGGCTGCGACGTGCTCCGCCCGGTCTACGACGCGAGCGAGGGGCGCGATGGGTTCGTCTCCCTCGAGGTCTCGCCCCATCTCGCGAACGACACGGCCGGCACGATCACCGAGGCCCACCGCCTGGCCCTCGCCGTCTCCCGCGACAACCTGATGATCAAGGTCCCGGCGACCCCGGCCGGCATCCCGGCGATCCGCCAGCTGATCGAGGACGGGCTCAACGTCAACGTGACGCTGCTCTTCGCGGTCTCCGCCTATCAAGCGGTCCACGACGCCTACATGGCGGGCCTCGAGGCGCGCCTCGCGAAGGGCCTCCCGGTCTCGGGCATCGCGAGCGTCGCGAGCTTCTTCGTCTCGCGCATCGACGCGAGCGTCGCCCAGCGCGCCGAGAAGCTGATCGCGGCCGGCGCCTCCGCCGACGTGAAGCAGCGGCTCCAGGCGCTCAACGCGAAGGTCGCCATCGCGAACGCGAAGGTCGCCTACGCCCGCTTCCTCGACGATCTCGGCGGTGCGCGCTGGCGCAAGCTCGCCGCGGCCGGCGCCGATCCGCAGCGCGTCCTCTGGGCGAGCACCGGCACGAAGGATCCCGCCCTCCCGAAGACCCTCTACGTCGACGAGCTGATCGGGAAGTTCACCGTCAACACCGTCCCCGACGCGACCCTCGCCGCCTTCCGCATCGAGGGCAAGGTCCGCGACGCCCTCGGCAGCGACCCCGGCCGACTCGATCGCGAGGCGAAGGTCGTGCTGTCGGAGCTCTCGAGCCTCGGCATCTCCCTCGACGCGATCACCGACGAGCTCCTCACGAAGGGCTGCGAGCTCTTCAGCGAGGCCTTCGACGGCCTGCTCCGATCCGTCGAGGCGAAGCGCCAGCAGGTCCTCGGCGGTCGGAAGTAGGCGATGCGCTTCGAGCTCGGCGCGCAGGCGGAAGCCCATGCCGCGGCCCGCCGCCGCTGGGACGCCGACGCCTCGACCCGCCGACTCTGGGCGCGCGACGCCGCGCTCTTCTCGAATGCCGACGAAGCGCGCTGGCTCGGCTGGCTCGAGCTGCCGAATGCACAGCCCGACGCGGCGATCGGGCCGGCGGCGCTGCGCGACGCCATCGCCCGGCATCCGGCGCGCTTCGCGGTCGTGCTCGGGATGGGCGGCTCGTCGCTCTGGCCGGACGTGCTCGGGCGGACGTGGAACGGGCGCGGGGCGCGGCGGGCGCTGCATGTCCTCGACACGACGGTGCCCGATGCGATCGAGGCCTGTCTCACGAGCGTCGCGATCGAGGACGGGCTCTACTTCGTCTCGTCGAAGTCGGGCTCGACGATCGAGCCAAACGCGCTCTACACGCTGATCCGCGCGCGCCTCGACGCCCGCCTCGGCCGCGAAGCGGCCGGCCGTCACTTCGTCGCGATCACCGACCCCGGCAGCGACCTCGAGGCCCGCGCCCGAAAGGACGGCTTCCTCGGCATCGCCCCGGGCCGCGCCGACGTCGGCGGCCGCTTCTCGGCGCTCTCGCCCTTCGGCCTGCTCCCGGCCCTCGCGATGGGCCTCGACCCGGAGCGACTCCTCGCGCCGGCGCGGCGGATGGCGAACGGCTGCGGTCCCGAGGTCGAGGCGGCCGCGAATCCCGGCGTCGATCTCGGCCTCGCCCTCGGCGTTCTCGCCCGGGCCGGCCGCGACAAGCTCTCCCTCTCGCTCTCGCCTTCGATCGAGAGCTTCGGCGGCTGGATCGAGCAGCTCATCGCCGAGTCGACGGGAAAGTCGGGGCTCGGGCTGCTGCCCGTCACGGGCGAGGGGCTCTTCGAGCCGGGACGTTATGCAGCGGACCGGATCTTCGTCGACGTCGCGGTCGGCGGCGGGGGCGCGGACTCCGGCGCGGCGGCGGGCGGTGCGAACGGCCCGGGCGATGCGGACGACCCGACGCGCGCCGAGCGGGCGGCACGGCTCGACGCGCTCGCGAAGGCGGGGCATCCGGTGATCCGGCTCGAGCTCGCCGATCCCTTCGCGCTCGGGGCCGCGGCCTATCAATGGGAGATGGCGACCGCCGTCGTCGGCGCCGTCCTCGGCGTGAACCCCTTCGACCAGCCCGACGTCGAGGCCGCGAAGCAGGCGACCCGCGCGCTGATGGCGGGCGGGAGCAGCTCGACGCGAGCCGACACGGCGCCTTCGCTCGCGGCCGGCGGGATCGAGCTCTTCGCGGCCCGTGAGCTCGAGGCGCCCCTCGCCCGCGGCCCGCGCGAGCCCGCCCGCTGGCTGCGGACCCTCGTCGAATCGATCCAGCCCGGCGACGGCTTCCTGATCAACGCCTTCCTCGCCGACGCACCCGAGACCCGCGCCGCCCTCGAGCGACTGCGCCGGGCCGTCGGTCGCGCGCGCCCCGTCGCGACGACGCTCTCCTTCGGGCCGCGCTATCTCCACTCGACGGGTCAGCTCCAGAAGGGCGGCCCGAACCGCCTCGCCGGCCTCCAGCTCTGGCAATCCGCGAGCGCCCGCCGCGCCGCAAAGCGCGCGCCCCTCGCGATTCCCGAGATCGGCGGCGACTTCGATGCGCTGGCCGAGGCCCAGGCGTTAGGCGATTTCCACGTCCTGTCGGCGCGCGGCCGCCGGATGCTCGGCGTCGACCTCGGCCCCGATCCGCAGGCCGGACTCGAGAAGCTGATCGACTGGATGGAAGGAGCACTCGCCTGACATGGCCACCCCCCCGAGCTCACGGCCCTCGGCCCCTTCGACCTCTTCGACGTCTGCGACCTCCGCGACGCTGCGGACCGCCTCGGCGCCGAGCGCCGCCGAGGCCGCCCTCGACTTCGTGCAGGACGGCATGAAGCTCGGCCTCGGCACGGGCCGCGCCGCCGCCGCCTTCGTCGAAGCGCTGGGCGCCCGCGTCGCGCAGGGCCTGCGGGTCACCGGCGTCCCGACCAGCGAAGCGACCGCCGCCCTCGCCCGCCGGCTCTCGATCCCCCTCGCCCGCCTCGACGAGGTCCCGCGCCTCGACGTGACCTTCGACGGCGCCGACGAGGTCGACCCGAAGCTCGACGTCATCAAGGGCTACGGCGCGGCGATGGTCCGCGAGAAGATCGTGGCGCGGAGCTCGGAGCGGCTCGTGATCCTCGTCGGACCGGAGAAGCTCGTGAAGCAGCTCGGCGAGCGCGGGCGGCTCCCGATCGAGGTCCTCCCCTTCGGCCGCGCGCTGGTCGAGCGCGAGCTCGCGCGCCTCGGCCTCGCGAGCGCGGTCCGCCTCGCCGCGAACGGTGAGCCCGTCGTCACCGACAACGGCAATCTCGTCCTCGACGCCGAGCTCCGTCCGCCCCTCGACGCCCGCGGCCTCGAGCAGGCGATCTGTACCCTCCCCGGCGTCCTCGGCACCGGCTTCTTCCTCGACATGGCCGACGCCGTCATCGTCGGGAGCGACGACGCCGTCGAGCTCCGCCGGCGGCCCGGCCGGGGCTGAGGCGCGGGAGCGCGGGCGGACGGGGACGCGCGTCGTCCCTCGACGCGACGATTCCAGTTATTTCGAGGCGCCCGAATTCCCGTGCCCGTACGCGGAGATCGGCCGCGCTTCTCCAGCCGGCCTGCGGGTTCCCTGCCGCCCGTTCGAGCGCTCGAACCGATCCAATTCTGTTAGTCTGGGCCCGGGAGCCTCCATGTACCGACGTCCCTTCCTCGTGCTGCCCGGCGGCGACTGCGTCCCGCTCGAAGGCGACTACCGGATCGAGCCGCTGCGCGGCGAGTGGTACGTCCTGGGCCACCACTCGGTCTTCCGCTTCGACACCGAAGAGGAAGCCCTCGCGCGCCTGGCCCACCTGCGCGGCGACGCCTCCCCCCACGCCGTCGCGGCCTTCGTGCTCGAGCTCGCCGACGAGCCGGAAGCGGGCGACGGGCATGACGGACGCGTCGCGCGTCCGGGAGATGGCCCGGAGCTCGGCGCCCTCGATCGCCCCGACGCACGCTCGGTCGAGCTCGCGGTGCTCGCGCCGGTGGATCTGTTCGGAGAAGCGGATCTGCATTAGGCGGGGCGTTGCGGCTTCGGCCCGCTCTGCCGCCCCTGGTTCCGGCCCGTCTGCGCGCGCCTGGCCGTCCGCGCTGCGCCACCGCATGGCGCCCCTTCTCCGCGAACGCGATCCTCTCCCCATGAAGCCGCGCCCCCTCTCCGACCTCGTCCGAAAGGCCCTGCGCGTCGTCGAGCCCCAGTTCCGCCTCGATCGTCATCACGGCCACCACGGCATCGCCCACTGGAGCCGCGTCTGGCTCCACGGCCGCCGACTCGCGGCCGAGCTCGACGTCGCGCCGGCCCTGCTCGCCTGGTTCGCCTATCTCCACGACAGCCAGCGCGAGAACGAGGGCATCGACGCGACCCACGGCGCGCGTGCAGCGGACTTCGCCGTCGGCCTGCGCCGCCGCCGCATCCTCACGGAGCTCTCGCCTCGGGAGTTCGAGTGGCTCTGCGAAGCCATGCGCCTGCATAGCGATGGCCACGTCGAAGGCGAGCCCGCCCTGCGCGCCTGCTGGGATGCCGACCGCCTCGATCTCGGCCGCGTCGGCATCCGACCGGACCCCGCCTATCTCTGCACCGACTCCGCTCGCGACCCGCGCACCATCGCGGCCGCCGTGCGCCGGACCCATGCGGCCAGGCGACGCCGGCCCCGCGCGTGACGACGCCTCCGGGAGTCGTGCAGGAACCGGCTCGCGCTGATCCGTTGCGCGGGGCGTCCCGCCGCCCCATGGCACGCCCCCGAGCGTTCGAGGTGATCCGGTCCGGATGACTCGCGCGATTCTCGAGATCGGGGCACGATCGCGCCCAGCGTTTGCAGCCCTTGCCGTCGGCGGCGTCCACGGAGCGGATTTTCGCCGTCGCGGGCGGGCGACGAAATCCAGGAGAAGAAGATGAAGCAGAGCGCCGTTTGGACCCGATCGACGACCAGCTTCCCCGCCGCCCTCGCCGCGGCGCTCAGCGTCCTCGCCCTGGCCGACGCCGCGCACGCCGGCGATGGACGGATCGAGCTCTCCCACACGCGCGCGCTGGTCGGCGACGCATCGGTCGGTGATTCGGCCGGCTACCCGATCCAGATCTTCGCGCCCGGGAGCTACGTGCTGACGAGCAATCTCGTCACGCCCAACGAGAGCACGAGCGCCATCTCGATCTCGACCAGCGGTGTCCACATCGACCTGAACGGCTTCACGATCCGCGGGGTCACCTTCTGCTCCGCGGGTGCGGGCGGCGTCACGTGCAGCCCGAGCAACGGCGTCAACTCCCTCGTCTCGGGCGCGATCAGCCTCGGGAACGTCACCCTCGAGAACGGCACGATCTCGAACGGGGGGAGCCTGGGCGCGGATCTCGGCCCGCGCGCGATCGTCCGCGGCGTGCGCTTCCATTCCAATCGCCTGAGCGGACTCCGCACCGGATTGCTGTCGAACGTCTCGGACTGCACCTCGACCGAGAACGGCGGAGACGGGTTCGAGATGGGCAGCAGCAGCCGGATCTCGTCGGTCGTCGCGAACTCGAATGGCGGCGCCGGCATCGACGCGGGCACGGCGACCACCGTGCTCGACAGCACCGTCAACGCGAACTTCGGCCGCGGCATCTCCGGCGACCAGCTGACCATCTCCCGCAATACCGTGAACGGCAATCAGCAGAGCGGCATCCTGGTCGACAACCAGGCCACCATCAGCGGCAACAGCGTGATGGGCAACACGGGCATCGGGATCATCTGCCTGGGCAACTCGACCCGCGGCTGCAGCGTCCTCGACAACACGATCACCGGGAATACCGGAACCGGGCTCGCCTTCAACGGGGCCGGCGCCTATCAAGGCAATACGATCAACGGCAACGGCGCGACGGTCGAGAGCGGCATCCAGACCGGCGGGAACGTCTGCGACGGCGACGCCGTGTGTCCCTGATCGAGCCCACCGACGAAATCGGAGATCTTCTTGACGCTTCCTGGAGCGCGCGAAGCCCCATCGCGCCCCACCCTCCCACCACGGCCCGACGCATCCCCGCGTCCTTCGGCCGTTGCGGGAGAGCGCCATGGCGACCATTCGATCGCTCCTCTGGATCGGCAGCGGCCGCAGCCTCGCGGCGAGCGGGGTTGCCGAGGCGCCCGAGCTCGACGTGACCTGGGTGCCCGATCTCGCGGAGGCTGAGCGCCTGCCGCGGGTGCCCTTCGATGGGGTATTGCTCGAGCTCGCGCGCGTCGTCGAAGCGGAAGGCCGCGACGAAACGGTCGCCGGGCCGACGGCCGAGCGCGCCCTCGCCGGCGCGATCCGTCGCATCCGGCCCCTCGTCCACGGCGCGCCGATCCTGGTCGCCCTGCCCGAGGGCTGTCCGAGCGCAGCGCAGGCGGCGATCGAGGCGGGGGCCGCGGGGGTGCTCTTCCTCGATCCGGCGGTCGAGCGTCCGGGCTTCGTCGAGGCGGTCAGCCGGGCGCTCGACGACGACGCTGCGCGAGTCGCGGCAGCGCTGGCGGCGGACTCGGCTTCCGCCGCGGTCGCGCGTATGCCCGTTCCCTCCGGCGTCGAGGCCGCGGGCCAGTCCATGCCCTCGCCCCTGATCGCGCAGAGCCCGGCGATGCGCGAGGTCCTCGACCTCGTCGCGCTCGCCGCGGGCAGCCCCTCGACGGTCCTCTTGACCGGTGAGACCGGCGCCGGCAAGGAGGTCGTCGCGCGCCAGCTCCATCTGCGAAGCGAGCGCGCCGCCCTGCCCTTCGTCCCGATCAACTGCGCGGCCTTTCCCGAGGCGCTCCTCGAGAGCGAGCTCTTCGGCCACGTCAAAGGCGCGTTCACCGGCGCCGACCGAACGAAGCCCGGCCTCTTCGAGGTCGCCGGTGCCGGGACGTTGTTCCTCGACGAGATCGCCGAGATGGATCTCTCGCTCCAGGCGAAGCTCCTGCGCGTCCTGCAGGAGCGCGAGATCCGCCCGATCGGCGGGACGCGTTCGATCCCCGTCCACTGCCGGATCGTCGCCGCGACGAACCGCGTCCTGCAGGACGAGGTCCGAACGGGACATTTTCGCGAAGACCTCTTCTACCGCCTGAACGTCTTCCCGATCCGCGTCCCGCCCCTGCGCGAGCGCCGCCGGGACATCCTCCCCCTTGCGCGGCATTTCCTCGCGCTCCACGGCCCGCGCGAAGGCAAGCGCGACTGCCATCTCTCGCTCTCGACCTCGCAGCTGCTCGAGAGCTACGACTGGCCGGGCAACGTCCGCGAGCTCGAGAACGAGATGCTGCGGGTGCTCATGCTCGTGCCCTCGGGCTCGCTGATCACGCCGAAGGCCCTGTCGCGCAAGCTCGTCGAGATCCTCGAGCCCGTCGCGAACGGCGCGGGGCCGGACGAGACGCTCCGGCAGGCGGTCGAGCGCGTCGAGGCATGGCTCATCCGACGGGCGCTCGCGAATAACGGCGGACGGAAGACCTCGACGGCGAGGCGGCTCGGGCTGACGCGGGAGGGGCTCTACAAGAAGCTGAAGCGGCTCGGGATCGAGTGAGGCGGGGGTTGGCGGGCGTGCGGCGCCTTGGGCAGACTGTGCGCATGAAACGTACAAATCTTGTGCTTGACGAGACACTACTCGCCGAGGCCACCCGCCTTTCCGGAGAGAAGACCTACTCGGCCGCGGTCATGCTCGCGCTCACGGATTTCGTACGGCGAGCCAAGGCGCGTCGGATTCTCGAACTCCGAGGATCCGGACTCTGGGAAGGCGAACTTTCCGTGATGCGTCGCGATCGGGAGCCCAGGAAGGGAACGAAGTGATTCTCGTCGATACGTCCGTCTGGATCGCGACCTTCCGAATCCAGAATCCCCTGGATCTCGACGAAGTGCTGGACTTCGATGAGATCGTGACCTGCCTTCCCGTCGTCCAGGAGGTCCTGCAGGGTTTTCGGGATGAAGGGGCCTTCCGGCGCGCCCGCGAAGCCATGCTCGCTCTTCCGATCGTCGAGTCCCCCCTCGGCGAGGAAATCGTTTCGACCGCAGTCGATCTCTACCGGGGCGCTAGGCGCAGCGGCCTGACGGTACGCTCCTCGATCGATTGCCTGATTGCGGCATGCGCAATCCGCAACGACCTCGAGATCCTTCATCGCGATCGCGACTACCCAATGCTCGCCCGGGTCTCACCGCTTCGCCACAGGTTGCTTTGACGGCGCGCACGCTCGGGCTTACCCGGGGCCTTGCGGACGGCGACCCCGCCTCGATGCCCCTGATCGAAAGAGCAGCCCGACGGCCTCGGGGTCTCGGAGATTCCACGTTCACGAATGCGATCGATCGAGTCCCTCCCGAAACCGGCCGCCAACTGCCCGCCACCCGTGAGTGTCTACACGGCCCGACTGCATCGGCTCCCCGATCTCGTAGCGGCTTGACGTCTTGCGAAAGCAAGCGCAGGATGCTGTCTCGACACTCGCGAATGTCGGTCTACCCGGAGGGAACATCGATGCATGGAGCAATTCGCGTAGCCGCGTTGGTCCTGGCGATGATCGTCTCGACGCCGGCTAGCGCGGTGACGTTCAACGCCACGTTGAGGACCGAGAGCGGGCTTCCCTTGCACATCGACATGTGGGGAACGGGTCTTCACGTGCGGATGTCCAACCCGGACCGTCTTCTCATCTACGGAATCGGCGCGTCCAGGGCTGGGACGAATCCGTCTCCAACGAGTACGCCGAGATCAGTCCGGCCCATTTTCTGCACCAACGCCGCGTGTACCACGGGGCTCTACAACAGCGTGAGCTTTCCGTATCAAGACCCCGATACGGGCAACACCACTTCCCCGCCTCCGCAGTCGGTCCCCGGAGTCGGAAACTACCTTCCCCTCCTCCATGCGGTATCGACGGTGGGGCGATCCGGAAACGGCGATCGCGACCCAGGACTCGACGGCGTCGTGAACGGCTTCGACGCGCAGTTCAGACTGGTCTTCCGATTCTACGGGTTGGGCTTCTCGCATCGAGATCGGGACGAGCACGAGTCCCCCCTGGGCAACATCGTCTTTGGAGACGGCGACGTCATCGCGCAGGGGAGAACGCGGTCGTCGGATTCTTCCCGATCCCCGAGCCGAACACGATCGTCCTGGTTGGCTTGGGGCTCGCCGTTGGCGAAGAGAGCACGGCGCGCCGGCTGAGACACGCGGTGCGATCGACCTCTGTCTCCGAGGGGGACCCTGGACGTTCTCTACGAACGGCTTTCTCGAGGACATGCTCGCGCCAGGAGTCGGACCATGCGGAGCCGAGCTGCGCGTCCACGGGCCTCGCCGGACGCATGCATCGCGCTCGTCCTGGCGATCGCTCCGCTCCTGACGATGTCGGCGCCTGCCGTCGCCCAGACGGTGTCGCCGGCGCCCTCGATCTTCTTCCGAACGTCCAGCCTCATCGGCGCCTTCACGCCGTGCGTCAGCGGCTACCAGGTCGTCGTTCCGCCGGGCAACGCGTTCGTCGAATGAATGCAGCTCGTACCGGGCCCCGCCCGGATCGACTGGAACGACTTGCGCTCCATCCCGCCCGCAACGCCCGTCCGAACATTCTGTTCGGCGCGTCCCGACGGTTCCGGACGTTCGGCCGCAACCCGATCTCTTCGGTGCGCGCATCGGGCGGAGCGGCGACTGGAGCCACTACGACGCGGTCGCCGATCAATTCGTGCTAAGTCGCCTCGACGGGAGCGAGGCCGACCTCATCGGTTTTGGCGCGAATGCCACGGGCGAGCGGTTCCCCTTCGTCGACTGCGACGAGGAGTGGCTCTACTTCTTCGGCTCCGACCTCTCGGCTCCCCCCGCGACCCCGGACCCGAGGCTCGCGATTCTGCGCGGTCGCATCGCGACGCGCCGTCGAGCAGCTGTGGGTCCCCGGTAGTCGATTCCTCTTCGGGGGATTCGAGATGATCCTCGATCCCATCGACGACCTGATCCATCTGAACGGGAGGGCCACGCCCACGACACAGCCCCGAGCGCAGACTCCGCTCTACCAGTTCGACCTCTCTACCTCCCAGCAGGTCGGCTACCCGATCGCCGAGGGGGAGGGCCTATTCAGGTCGCGCTCGCCCTCGGGTCGAATTCGATTGACTCGTCCTCGTTCGACGTCCAGACTGCCTCGATGACCCACCTCCGGCCGATCTCTCGATTCTGACGGCGCTGTCGCTGGCCTTCTCGTTCTGCACCGGCTGCCGCCGACCTGTATGCGACGGGTGGGGGTCGGAGAGCTCAGCGGGCTCTGGACCGTGAACCCCTGAACGGTGACACGCCCTCGTCTGGAATCTCCCCGGGATCCAGATCAACAACGGGGCCTCGCCTACGACGAAGAAGCCGACACGCTCTACGCGACCGGCTCCGGAAGTCACGAGCTCGGGGACGAGCAGACTGTTCGTCATCGATCGCGCCACGGGTCGATCACTTCGTTTCCTGCCATGAGCGGCTTCGTGGATCTCACTTCGGGTGGCCTCGCGATCCATCCACTGACGGGCGTGTTGTATGCGACCGGCGGCTACAACGACGGTGTGAGCGCTTACCAGAGCAGCGGGCTCTTCACGATCGACAAGCAGACGGGTCAAGCCTCGCTGATCGGCTTCGCGGGCGGCAACTGCTGCGCCGGCGACTTCGGCCTCATGCTGAACGGCCTCGGTTTCCGCGCCGACGGGACGCTGTTTGCCAATGGCTGGGCGCTGGGCGGACCTTCCTACCCGGATCCGACCGTCTCGCATCTGTTCACGGTCGACCTGACGAGCGGAGCGGCGACGAACATCGGTGCGAACGACGTAGCTCTCGGGCGCTCGCTCAAGTACAGCGGGCCGCCTTCGCACAGGACGGGACGCTCTTGAGCATGGGGTCGCTCGATGCCGCCTCGGGCGCTCTCTACTCGGTCGATCCGGCGACGGGGGCGGCCAGTCCCCGGGCGACCGCAGGGCTGCCCTATGGAGGCGGACCGATCCATTTCGGGGTCGATGGCGGGCTCGTCTTCGTGCCGGAGCCGAGCTTCGCGGCGATGCTCACGGCGGGAGTGCTGGCCCTGGCCGGAGCTCGGCGCAGGGCGCGCTCCGGGTCGTGATGGACCGGATCGGGACGAACCGCGACCGCTTCGGCTCTGCCAACATCCTCGGTTGGCGTAGCCGCCGATGCAGAGTGGGGCTGAAATCGCGGCGCCCGGGGCCTAGCTTTTCGACCAGCCCGACCTCGTCTCCCGGAGCCCCATGACCCCCGAAATCGTCGCCGACCGCCCCGACCTGCTCGGCGAAGGCCCGCTCTGGCACGCCGGCGAGCAGGCGCTCTACCGGGTCGACTACCTGCGCGGCGAGCTCCTGCGCTTCGATCCTGCGACCGGCCGCGACGAGACGATCTACGGCGGCCCGAAGGTCTCGGGCTTCACGCTCCAGGCCGACGGGGCCCTGCTGCTGCTCGCCGAAGGCGCGCGCGTGCTCCGGTGGAAGGACGGCGTCGCGACCGTCCTCGTCGACGGATTCCCCGGGAGCGCGGGCATGCATTTCAACGATTGTGTCGCCGATCCCCGCGGCCGCGTCTTCACGGGCACCGTCCCGGACGATCCGGATCATTATGCGGCCGGTGTCGGCCGGCTCGTCCGGATCGACCGCGACGCAGGGGTGATCCCGCTGGTCGAGGGCATCGGCATCTCGAATGGCCTCGCCTTCTCGCCGGCGGCCGACCGCCTCTACTTCACGGACACGCTCTCCTGCCGGATCGACGTCTTCGACTACGAAGCCGACGCGGGCACCCTCTCGAATCGCCGCCTCTTCGTCGATCTCGCCTCCGGCCCCGGCCGACCGGACGGCCTCGCCGTCGACCGGGAAGGCCACGTCTGGTCCGCGCGCTGGGACGGCTCGGCCGTCTACCGCTATGCGCCCGACGGCCGCGAGGTCGGCCGGATCGAATTCGCGGCGAAGAAGATCACGAGCGTCGCCTTCGGTGGATCCGCGCTCGCCGAGCTCTACGTGACGAGCGCGGGCGGCGACGATCGCGCGAACGAAGGGGCCGCGGCCGGGGCCCTCTTCCGCCTGGCCTCCGGCACGCAAGGCTGTCCGAGAGCGTTCTCCCGGATCGGGATCTAGGAGCCTGCATGTACGAGCACCGCTCCGACGCCCTGCTGCCGCTGCGCGAGTTCGCGCTGCGCGTGGTACGCCAGATCTTCATCGCGGCCTTCGTCGCCGGGGGCGCTGGCGATCGGTGCAGTCGGCTACCGCTGCCTCGCGGATCTGCCCTGGGTCGACTCGATCCTCAATGCCGCGATGATCCTCGGCGGCATGGGTCCGGTCGATCTGCTCCACTCGAACGCGGCCAAGCTCTTCGCCGCGGGCTATGCGCTCTTCTCGGGCATCGTCTTCATCGGCGTCGCAGGCCTGATCCTGGCCCCGCTCTTCCACCGCGTGCTCCACCGGTTCCATCTCGAGCTCGAGGAATTCGACGATCCGAGGCGGGACGACTGACGCGAGCGCGCTCGGACGTGCTTCCCTAGCCGATCGAGTCCGGCAGGTTCCGCCGCATCGCCGCCGAGTCGGGCACCCGCTCGAGGAAGTCGACGATGCGCTTCGCCGGCCGTTTGTAGACGAAGGGCAGCAGCGACTCGCCCCGCGCGGGATGAGCGAGCGATAGGCGGAAGCGAGTACGCGAATCGAAGCCGACAGACCGCTCTCGAAGCCCACCCGGCCCCCCCACCGCGATTCCCGCGCGGATCGAGCAGGACCCACGCCGCGCGGGTCGGCTCCCAGACTCCGACGAAGCCGTGGAGCGTGAAGCGCCCCGGCCGCTCGTCGTCGATGAGGCGCACATAACAGAATCCGGCCGGATGACCGGCGAAGCGCAGCAGCGCGGCGAGCAGATGGCTCTTCGCGAAGCAGAGGCCGTGGCCGAGGGCCAGGACTTCGCTCGCGCGACAGGCGATCCGCGCGCGAAGAAGGCATCGGAGAAGCCGGCGGCCGCGCCCTGCATGGACGAGGTGGCACGACCCGGGTCGCGGCGGTCCACTCCCTGTCTTTCGCCCTCGTCCTCGTCCCCCGAGATCGAAGCTGTGGGCGATCTCGTCGCGCACGAAGTGGAAGAGTCGCTCGATGCGGCCCTCGACGCTCGCCTCGGCCAGGCCCGCGAGCAGACGCCGCGCGCAATCGGCGACCGACGGCGTCTGCCAGTCGATCGTGATCGTGTCCTCGAGGTAGCGGCCGAGGTCGTCGGTCTCGGGCACGGGCAGCGGGATCGAAGTCGAAAGCTCGGCCACGCGGCTCGCCCCTGCTCGGCTCAGACCTGGACGCGATCCTCGCGCCGCCGCTCGAGCAGGTCGCGCACGATGACGCGCGGCACGCCGAGCGCCCGCAGCGAGGTCGAGACGACGTTCTCGATCGAGCGCTCGAGATGGAAGACGCGCTCGCCGCCGTGCTCGACGAAGGCCGGCTGGTGGGCGTCGATCAGGGCGACGGCGTCGCCGCCGAGCTCGGTCTTGAGATAGTCGACGGAGGGCTGGACGTTCTCGAGATAGAAGTCGAAGCGGCTGCGCAGCGCCTCGGCGTCGTCGTCGGCCCGGCCGCGCTTGCCCGCGCGGGCGAGCATCTCGGCGCGGCTGATCGAGAGATGCAGGACCTTCGCGACCGGGACGTCGACGCTGCGCAGGAACGCCAGCAGGTGGCGGGCGGCGGCGACGGTGCGCGGGTAGCCGTCGAGGATGAAGGGCTGGTCGTGGCCGTCGGGCGGCAGCGAGAGGACGCGCTCGATCTCGGCCGAGATCAGGTCCTGGGTCCAGCGGTTCGGGATGAGCAGGCCGCGGGCGGTGCAGAACTCGAGCCACTCCATCTGCGAGACCTGCGGCTTGCCCGAGAGCTCCTCGGAGATGAAGCGGGAGGGCATCCGCCCGAAATAGCGCTCGAGGTCCGGAAGATGTCGGCGAACCTTCTGGTCGAGCTCGTCCGTCGTGTCGATGCAGTCGAAGACGCTCGAGCTCCGCGAGAGGGCGTATTTGTGGTCGAGGTGGTCGGCGAACTCGGGCTCGGATTTCGAGCGGGCGACGGTCGAGCGCAGGATCGCGCCCATCGAGAGGTGGCGCGTCGGATCGATCGAGAGGACGTCGCAGAGCGCGTTCGCGACCTCGCCTTTGCCGCAGCTCGAGGGTCCCGTCAGGATCACGACCCCGGGTCCGCGCAGGGCGATCTTCTCGACCCGGATCAGGGCTCGGGTCGCGGGGCGGGAGTGGGGCATTCGGGTTCCTTCCAGCATTTCAGGGGCGGCCCGGCCGATTCGAACGCACGCTCGGGGCATCCCATCGGTCGCGGGCGGCGCCAACGTTACCATCCGCCGCGCCGATGGAAGCCTCCGAACCCCTCGTCGTCGATCCGCGCCTGCCCGAGACGCCCCGCAAGCGCGAGGCGGAGGAGTGGGCCCTCGTGCTCCAGGCCGAGGGCGTGGCGGTCGCGGTCGTCCGCGGCGAGGCGGTGTGGAGCGTCGACGCAGCGCAGGCCTCGGCCGGGTCGCGCGCCCCGAGCCCGCGCGACGCGAATTGGACAGTCGCCGTCCCGCCCGCCGACGTCGAACGCGCCGCCGCGAGCCTCGCCGCGTGGCGCATCGAGCGCGCGCTGCCGCCGCCCGCCGAAGAGCCCGCGATCGTCTTCACGCTGCCCTCGCCGAACGAGGTCGCCCTCTCGCTCGCAACCGCCTCGCTCCTCGTCGCCTTCCACATCGGCCTCGAACGCTCGGGTCGCCTCCTCGACTTCATCGATCGGGGCCAAAATCAGGCGGCGCTCGTGCTGACCGGCGAGCTCCATCGCTGCCTCACGGCCCTGACCCTCCACGCCGACCTCGCCCACGCCGCCGGCAACGCCCTCTTCGGCACCGTCTTCCTCGCCGCCCTCGCCGGCCGCCTCGGCCTCGGCCTCGCGATCGCCTGCTTCGTCGCGACCGGCACCGTCGGCAATCTCGCCGACGCCCTCTACCACCGCGCTGCCCACAGCACCGTCGGCGCCTCGACCGGCGTCTTCGGCCTGATCGGCGTGCTCACGGGCCTCGCCGCCTGGCGCCGCCATCAGCGCGGCGCGCGCGGGCGCGGGGCGTGGGTCGCCCTCGGTGCGGGGCTCGCGCTGGTCGCGATGCTCGGCGGCGCCGGGCCGAAGGTCGCCCTCGCAGCCCATCTCTTCGGCCTCGGAACCGGGGCGCTCGCAGGCATCGCCCTCGCCTATCCCCTGGCCCAGCGGCCGCGACCGAAGACGGCGGCCCAGCTCGCCGCGTTCCTCATGAGCGTCGCGGCGATGGCCCTCGCCTGGCAGCGCGCCGGGGCGTGAGCACGACCGACGAAAGTCCTCGCCTCGTCTCCCGCGCACCCGGGCTCGCTATGCTGCGCGGCGATCCTCGCATGGGAGACATTCGGTGCAACCCAACGTTCTGTTCGGCCTCTCGAAGGCCCTGCTCGGCGCGACCTGGCTGATCGCGACGGCGTGCTTCTTCGCGCCCCTGCGCGACGCGTCCCCTCGGCGGCTTCGGGCGAACGCTCTTCGGCGCCCTCGCGGTCGTTCATCTCGTCGAATGTGTCGCGTTCCTGGGCGTCCTGAGAAAGAGCGGGCGCCCGCTCGCCGAGGAGCTCTGGCAGACCTTCCTCTTCGGCATCGTCCACGTCTCGATGGTCCGCCGGGAGCTCGGAGTCAGGCGGGGGCCGCGGCTGAGTCGGGCTCGGCTTCGAGCTCGGCGCCCTGCGACCAGAGCCGGATCGCCGCATAGGCGCGATACGGGCGCCCGGGCTCGAGCAGGCGCTCGACCTCGGCGGCCGGGCGCGGCGAGTCGCCCTTCGGCGTGATCGCCTGACGCAGCCCGAGATCCGAGGCCGGCAGCGCGTCGGGCTCCCGCAGCACGCGCATCGCCAGGAGCTGCGCCGTCCAGGGCCCGATCCCCGGCAGCGCCTGCCACCGCTCGAGCTGCGTTCCGAGCGCCGCGCCGGGCTCGACCATGGACGGATCGCGAAGCACCGCCCGCGCGAGCCCGCGGATCGCCGCCGCCCGGGCACCGATCACGCCGAGGCGCTCGAGCTCGGCCTCCGCGAGGCGATCGGCCGTCGGAAAGAGCCGCTCGAGCCCCGGCCCGGGAACGAGCTGAGCCGGCAGCCTCTCTCCGAATTCCTGCGCGATGCGTCCCGCGAGCGTCGTCGCTCCGGCGACCGAGATCTGCTGCCCGAGAATCGCGCGCACCGCCGTCTCGAACCCATCAGCAGCGCCCGGCACCCGCAGCCCCGGCCGCCTGCGCACGTCGGCCCGCAGCATCGACACCCGCGCGACGACGGGATCGATGGCCCGCGGATCGGCGTCGAGATCGAAGAGCCGCCGCAGCCGCTCGCGCAGCTCGAGCAGACCCGCCGGGCTCGCGATCCGGACCTCGACCTGCAGCCGCGCGCGCTCGGGATCGTGACCGACGGCGATCCCCGCCGGCCCCGCCGCCGTCCGCAGCGTCCGCCGATAGGTCCCGTCGACGACCGCCTCGACCCCGGGCAGCGCGCGGCGCGCGAGGAACGCGAGCAGCACGTCCCAGGCGAAGGGCGGGCGATAGGCGAGCGAGAGCACGAGCGGCGTCGCGGCGTGCGACGACGGCGCTCGCTCGGCCTCCGCGCTCGCGGCGACCGCCCGCCGCGCTCGTTGCACCGGCCGTGCCGGTCGTGTCGGTCGTGTCGGTCGTGTCGGTCGCGCCGCCCGCAGCGCCGTCGGTGGCCGGCCGTAGACGGCCTTCATCGTCGCGTTGAAGCGGCGAACGCTGCCGAAGCCCGCGCTCTCGGCGACGGCGAGGATCGGGAGCGTCGTCTCGTCGAGCAGCTGCTTCGCGAAGAGCACACGACGGAGGATCGCGACATCCCGCGGTGTCGCGCCCAGATGGAGCTCGAAGAGCCGCCGCAGATGGCGCGCGCCGACGCCGAGCTTCGCCGCGAGGGACTCGACGTCACCGTCGCCGTCGAGGGCGCCGCCCTCGATCAGCCGCAGCGCCCGCGACACCGTCGCCTCGCTCCCGCGCCAGGCCGCCGTTCCGGGCGCGGCCTCGGGGCGACAGCGCAGGCAGGGCCGGAAGCCCGCCGTCCGCGCCGCCGCCGCGCTCCGGAAATAACGACAGTTCGCGGGCTTCGGCGCCGGCGCGGGGCAGATGGGGCGGCAGAAGACGCCGGTCGTCGTGACGCCGGTGAAGAAGCGGCCGTCCATGCGCGCGTCGCGCCGGCAATGGGCGGTGTACAGAACGGCAGGATCGAGCTCGAAGGGCTCTTGCTTCGGGGAAGACAGGGGGCGCTCCTCAGGGGGCGAGACGCCGAGCCTAGCCCGGCGCGCGCCCTCGACTGGTCGGATTCGGACGCGGCATCCGGGACCGCGATCGGGGCGCGCGGGTCGCCTGCTCCGCCGCTGGGCCGCTCAGTCGCGTCGATCGCGGCCCGCGTCCTCGCGCCCTCGCCCCCGCTCGCGCGAAGCCCGGCGATAGCCCGCCGCCGGTCGAGCCCCCGGCCGCTCCCCCGCGCGCCCATCGGGCCGCGACCCCGACGTCCGCACCGCGCCCTCGCCGTCCCGCGGCAGCCTCGGCTGCCGCGGCGGAATCAGGCAATCCGGCCCGTCGCCGATCAAGTCCTCTCGCCCCGCCCGGACGAGCGCGTCGCGCACCGTCTTCCAGTTCTCCGGCGCGAAGAACTGGAGCAGCGCGCGCTGCACCTGGCGATCGGTCAGGCGCCGCGCGCTCTCGACGGGCTCCAGCGTGAACGGGTCGAGGCCCGTCCAGTACATGCAGGTCGCGATGTCCATCGGCGCGGGGATGAAATCCTGGACCTGGCGCGGGCGATAGCCGTGGCGCTTGAGGTAGAGGGCGAGCTCGATCATGTCCTCGACCCCCGAGCCGGGGTGGCTTGCGATGAAGTAGGGGACGAGGTATTGCTCCTTGCCCGCGCGCTTCGACGCGGCCGCGAAGCGCTCGGCGAAGATCTCGAAGCTCCCGCGCTCGGGCTTCTTCATGAGCGCGAGGACCCGGTCGCTCACGTGCTCGGGGGCGACCTTGAGATGCCCGCCGACGTGGTGGCGGGCGAGCTCGTCGAGGTATTCGGGCTCGTCGGCGGCGAGATCCATGCGGATGCCCGACGCGATGTGGACCCGGGCGACGCCGGGAACGGCGCGGGCGCGGCGCATCAGATCGATCGTCGGCCGATGGTCGGTCCCGAGCAGCTTGCAGATCTTGGGATGGACGCACGAGAGGCGCCGGCAGGTCTTCTCGACCTCGGGCTTCGTGCAGGCCATCCGGTACATGTTGGCGGTCGGCCCACCGAGATCGGAGATCGTCCCCTTGAAGTCGGGATCCGCGGCGAGCGCCTCGACCTCGTGGAGGATCGAACTCGCGCTGCGGCTCTGGATCTCGCGGCCCTGGTGCATCGTGATCGAGCAGAAGGTGCAGCCGCCGAAGCAGCCGCGCATGATCTGGACCGAGTGCTTGATCGTCTCCCAGGCCGGCGGCGGCTCGGCGTCGTCGGGATGCGGGAGCCGCGTGTAGGGCAGCTCGTGCAGGCGATCGAGAGTCGCCTCGTCGAGGGCGAAGGCGGGCGGGTTCACGACGAGCAGGCGATCGCCATGGCCCGGGCCATAGCGCTGGATCAGGCGGCGCGCGTTGTGGGGATTCGTCTCGTGGTGGAGCTTGCGCGTCATCTCCGCGAAGGCCCGCGCCTCGCCGACGACCTGCTCGTAGTCGGGCAGCTCGATCGTCTCGTCGGCCGCCGGCAGCGCCTCGTTCTTCCCGAGCAGATAGGCGACCCCGCGCAGATCCCGCAGCTCGGCCACCGTCTGCCCCGCGTCGAGGCGCCGCGCGATCTCGAGGATCGTCGACTCGCCCATGCCGTAGCCGAGCAGATCGGCCTTCGAGGTCAGCAGGATCGAGGGCCAGACGCGATCGCTCCAGTAGTCGTAGTGGGCGATCCGACGGAGCGAGGCCTCGACGCCGCCGATCACGACGGGAACCCCTTTGAACGCCTCGCGACAGCGCTGGGCATAGACGGCGGTCGGCCGGTCGGGACGCCGGTCGATGACGCCACCGGGCGAGTAGGCGTCGGCGTTGCGGCGCTTCTTGTTCGCCGTGTAGTGGTTGATCATCGAGTCCATGTTGCCGGCACTGACCGCGTAGAAGAGCCGCGGCCGACCGAGGGCCCGCCAGGCGTCGGCGCTCTTCCAGTCGGGCTGGGACAGGATCGCGACGCGGAAGCCGTGGCTCTCGAGCCAGCGGCCGAGGATCGCCATCGCGAAGGAGGGATGATCGACGTAGGCGTCGCCGGTCACGAACACGATGTCCGGCGCGTCCCAACCGCGGCGGACGATGTCTTCGGGCTTGGTCGGCAGAAAAGTCGGCCGGAAGGCCTCGCGGCCGCTCGCGCCCTTCGCCCGCGCCCGGTCGCTCGCTGGACGTTCGGCTTCGAATGCGGCGGGGCTTGCGGCTGCGAGCGGGGCTTCGACATCGGCCGAGCTTAGCAGTCACGGCGAGCGACCCGGTTGCAGGTCCCGTCGAGTCACCCGGGCGAGCGGCCAAGACGGCAGCGCCACGCGCCGCCGCAGCGTCGCCCTGCGTTACCCTGCGCGCAGAACGAGCGGTCGAGCGAGCCCGACCGCAGCGAGGCGCCCCGCGTGTCGTCCCTCCGCCCCTGTCCGCACCGCCCGCCCTGCCCCGGCTGCCCCCGCTTCGGCGAGCACGACGTGGCCCCCGCAGCCCGCGCCTGGCTCGAGCAATTCGCCCGCGCCCACGCCCTCCCCGAGCCCCCGCTCAACCTGTCGAGCGCCCTGGGCCACCGCCACCGCGCCCGCCTCGCCGTCCGCGGCCGCGCCACGAATCCGCGTATCGGCCTCTTCCAGGCCGGCAGCCACCGCATCGTCGCGACACCCCACTGCGCGGTCCACCACCCGGCGATCAACGCCGCCGCCGAAGACCTGCGCGAGGCGATCCGAGAGACCGGCGTCGCCCCCTATGCCGACGACACCCACCGCGGCGCGATTCGTTATGTGCAGCTCGCCGTCGAGCGGCCGACCGGGCGACTCCAGGCCGTGCTCGTCGGCCGCGGCGCGTCGCCCGATTGCCTGGGCGAGCTGCCGGCGGCCTTCGCCGCGCGTTTGGGTCCACGCCTGCAGGGGCTCTTCTACAATGCGCAGCCCGATCGGACCAACGCCGTGCTCGGCGAGACGACGATCGCGCTGGCCGGCGAGCCGGCGCTGCACGAACGGATCGGCGGAGTCGACGTGTTCTTTCCGCCGACGGCCTTCGGCCAGAACCACCTTCCGCTCTTCGATCGTGCCGTCGAGCGGATCCAGACCCTGGTGCCGGCCGCGGCGCAGGTCGTCGAGCTCTACTGCGGCGTCGGCGCGATCGGCCTCGGCCTGCTCGCGCGCGGGGCGAGCGTCGAGCTCAACGAGCGCGGTCATGGCGGGCTCGAAGGCCTGGCGCTCGGGCTCGCAGTCCGACCGGCGGCCGAGCAGGCGCGGGCTCGGATCCTGGAAGGCCCTGCCGAGGCGCACGCCGAGCGCGCGGCCGGGGCCGAGGTCGTGATCGTCGATCCGCCGCGCCGCGGCCTCGACCGCGGGCTCCTCGAGGTGCTCGCCGCGACCCCGCCCGAGCGCCTCGTCTATCTCGCCTGCGACCGCACGAGTCTCGCCCGGGATCTCGAGGTCCTGATGGCCTCGGGGCGCCTCGCCCCCCGCGGCCTCGAGGCCTTCGACTTCTTCCCCTTCACGGACCACGTCGAGAGCCTGGTCTGGCTCGACCGTACGCGCTGACGCGGCCGAAGCCGGGGCGCGCGGGAGCGGCCGCACCGAGCATCGCCCCTCATCGTGCTTCGACGATGCCGCCCGTTACGCCCCGTCGGCTCCCCGCGGTCGGCTCCGCGTCTCCGACCGCGAGCGGCAGTCGGACGCAGATCCGCGTACCTCCGGCCGGCAGTCCGTCGAGCTCGAGCGCGCCCCCGTGGCTCTGGACGATGCCGTGGACCACCGAAAGCCCGAGACCCGATCCGCCCTCGGCCAGGCGAGTCGTGAAGAAGGGCTCGAGGACCCGGGTGCGCAGCGTCGGATCGATGCCGTCTCCGTCGTCGACGACGAGCAGCCACGCCTCGTCGTCGACGCCGACCGTCGCGACCTCGACGTTCGCGCCGTCCTTGCGCGACTCCGCCCCGTTGCGGATCAGGTTGACGACGACCTGCTCGAGGTCGATCGGACTCATCCGGACGGCCAGCGGCTCGTCGGCGAGGCGGAGCTCGAGCCGACCCCCTCGCTCCTCGACGTAGTCGCGCGTCTGCTCGCACGCCCGAACGACCACCGGGTTCAGGCTCTCGACCCACTTCGGCGTCGGCTCGTCGCGCGCGAACTGCAGCACGCTGCGCACGATGCGACCACAGCGCCGGGCCTCGTCGACGACGGTCGAGAGCGCTTCCTCCCGGATCGCGGCCGCATCGTCGTCCTCGCCCGCGATCAGCGCGTACTGCGCCGCTGCGGCGATTGCACCGATCGGATTGTTGATCTGGTGGGCGATGCCGGCGGCGAGGGTGCCGACCGCGACCAGGCGCTGCTGCTCTTCGAGCCGGACGAGGGAGGCGCGCAGCTGCTCGCTGCGCTCGACGAGGCGCAGCTCGAGCTCGGCGCGGTACTGGTCGAAGATCGCCGCGATCTGGGTTCCCGCGACGAAGCATCCGCTGACGAGCCAGAGGAAGAATCCGAGCTCGCGATCGCCGCCGGACTGGACCATCCACTCGTAGGCGCACGACGTGACGATCAGGGTCCCCAGACCGATCACGAGGAGCAGCTCGGAGCTGCCACCCGGACGTCGATCGCGCGTGCTGCGGATGTCGCGGGCCGCGAGCGCCGCCGCGAGCGAGACGATGGCGGCGGCGCCGAGGGTCGTGACGGGTTGCGGTGCGAAGAGCGAGAGGCCGCCGCGAACGAGCGCCACGGTGCCTGCTCCGAGCCAGAATTCCCGCGGAAGCGGGCGCGCCGAATAGCGGCGTGCTCCGGCGTAGAGCAGACCCGCGAACAGGGTGCCCAGCACGGGGTAGACGAAGAGCAGCGCCGGGTTGGACTCCGAGAAGCGCAGCGCGAGCCCGCTCGAGAAGAGCGCGGACCAGGCGAACGCCCACTCCTTCCCGCCGCCCCGCGGCGAGAGACGCCAGAGCGGCAGGCCCAGGACGACGAGGAAGGCGCCCCCGGCGACGAGCAGCACGAACACGCTCATCCCGCTCTCCCCGCCGTGGATCCAGGCATGGCGCCAGATTAACCGAGCCGGAAACGGTCCGGACCGCCCCCCTTGGCTGCCGCCCATGCTTTCTGGAACACTGCCGGTGCACCCCGGCGGTCCGGGGTCGCCCAGCAGAGCCTCGGATGAACCTCGGCGAGCAACAACCCGACCTCGACTTCGGCCACCGGCGGGTCGCCGCCCGCGAGGCGCGCCCGGATGAGCATCGCAGCGTCTGCGACGTCCTCGGCCGCGCCTTCGCCGACGATCCGGTCGCCGAATTCCTCTTCCCCGATCCGGCGACCCGCGCCGAACGCTATGCGCGCTTCGCCGCGATCGCGATCGCGGCCTTCTCGAGCGCGGGGGTGGTCATGACGGAGCCCGCGCTGCGCTCCGGGGCGATCTGGCAGTCGCCGACCCATGCGTCCCTGGGCCCGCTCCGCCAGCTGCGCCTGCTCGCGTCGCTGGTCGGCCTCACGCGCTCGGGCTTCGGCCGGGCGGCGCGCCTCGGCGAGCTGATGAGCCGCCACCATCCGCGCGAGCCCCACTGGTATCTCGCCGTCCTCGGGACCGATCCGTCGGCCCAGCGCAGCGGGCTCGCCTCGGCGATCCTGCAGCCCGTCCTCGACCGCTGTGATCGAGAGCGACTGCCCGCCTATCTCGAGTCCTCGAAGGCCGCGAACATTCCGTTCTACAACAAGCACGGCTTCGAGGTCCTCGAGGAGCTGCGCGTCCCGGGCGGCCCCTCGCTCTGGCCGATGCTCCGAAGAACCGGCTGAGTCGGCCCTGCGCGCCGCCTCATCCGTCGCGGCGGTAGCGCTCGAAGTCCCAGGGTCCGCTCGCCTCCGTTCGACGGCAGCGGCTGCGCGGCGCGCGCTTCGGGTCTCCCCCGAAATAACACGCCAACGCCTCCGGCTCCGGCAGCGCCGGCCCGGCCACCGCCTCGAAGGACCCGCCGTCGAAGACCGAGAGCAGCAGCTCGTCGATGCGGGCGAGCTCCGGATCCCCGGCGCCTTGCCCGTAGAGCCCGACCGTCGACCGCGGCCCCGCCTCGAGCACGACGGTCCCGGCCCCGCGCCGGCGCTGCAGCCAGCCGATCGCGCGCGACAGCAGATGCTCGGGACCGGCCATCCCCCCGCCCCCCTGCACGCCCTCGACGACCGGATCCCCGACGACGACGACCTCGACGGAGCGCGCCGCGAAAGCGAGGCGAGCACGCCCGTCGACCGTCGTCACGACGGTCGCGCGCCCGGGCCCACGCAGCGCGGGATGATCGAGGGGAACCTGGCCGCTCTGCGAAACGACGACACACTCGGGCGCGTCGCGTCGGCCGAGCACCCCGGATCGCCAGCGCTGCCACGCCGCCTCTTCCTCGGGATCGTCGGAGGCGCGCTGGACGAGCTCGGGCTCGGCGCGCAGGATCGCGCTCGTCGTCACGATCGCGTCGGCGCGGGCCCGCGCGAAGCCGAGCACGAATCGATCCGTCCGGCTCGCCGGGGCGGCCGGGCCGATCGCGAGGGCGCAGCGTGGGTGCGCACCGATCGCGGCGACGTGGACGATCCCGGATTCTCGCTGCCAATCGATCCCGGCCCCGAAGAGCGCGGCGATCTCGAGCTCGGGGGTTCGCGCGCGCATGCGGCTCATGGAATCGGGAGTTTCGCGATACGATTCCGGTCATGCAATCGGCTTCGACGAAGACCGGCTGGCGCGATCGGATCCGGAGCAGGCTCGACGCCGTCGACGCCTACTTCCTCTCGAATGAGGTGCGCCGTCGCACGGCCAACGAGATCGCCTACGCGCGCGTCGGACTCGTCGGCTGCTTCGGCCTCGGCGCGGCGCTGTGCGTGTTGACGGCCATGCTCTGCTTCCGAACGCCCTGGCCGATCGTCTCCGGCATCGCCAGCGCGGGCGCGGCGAGCCTGACGCTTCCCTTCGTCCTGCGGCGATCCGATTCGATTCGAAGCCTGGGCCACGTCGTCTGTGGACAGCTCCTGCTGCTCGCGAGCGTGGTCTTCCTGGCGAGTGGCGGGCGAGGCGGGGGGATCCTCCCGGTGATCCCGATCGTGCCGATGGTGGCGCTCCTGAGTCTCGGCGGACGGGCCGTCTTCGGCTGGGGGCTCGCTTCCGTCGGGGTACTCGGCCTCGGCTACGGCCTCGCCGCCGGCGACGCGACCCCCGTCGTCGCGGGCTTCGAGGGGGTGCCCGCGATCCAACGCTAGCCGGTCGCCCTGCTCTGCCTGGTTGCGATGACGGGGACCGGCGCGCTCTTCGAGTGGCTCTGGCGCCGCAGCGCCGAGGAGCTCGCCGAGCAGGCCCGATTCGCCCTCACCCTCCGGGAGGACCGCTACCGGACGCTGCTCGAACACGCCTCGGAGGGAATCCTCGTCCTCGACGAGAACGGCCGCGTGCAGTTCGCGAGCGCCGCGGCCGAGCGCCTGATCGGCTTCGAGCCGGGCCGCGTCGTCGGTCGTCGACTCGCTCCGCTCACGGACGCCGCCGGCCTCCGCGAGACGGGTCCCCTCTGGCGGCGAGCCCTCGAGCGTCCCGGTGAGCGGATCCGAACGGAGCTGCGCTCGACCGTCCGACCGCGGGCGCTGCGCCCGGGTCAGCCCACGCCCCACATCGAGATGACGATCACGAACTGCCTCGACCATCCCGCCGTGGGCGGCATCGTGATCCATCTCCACGACGTGAGCGATCTCGCCCGGACCAAGGCCAACTACCAGAACCTCGTCGAGGAGTCGATCCAGGGCATCGCGGTCGTCTGCCGACGCCGCGTCGTGTATGCGAATCCCGCGCTCCGGCGCCTCTTCGGCCGCCCGGTCGAGGGCTTCCTGGGCCTCACCATCGACGAGACCTTCGAGCACGTCCATCCCGACGACGTCGGCATCCTGACGGGCGCCCTGAGCGGCGCGGCGCTCCCGACCGCGAATACCATCGAGCTGCGGATCCGACGCGTCCACGACCAGAGCTGGCGCTGGATCCAGATCCGCTGGGCCGACGCGATCTGGGAAGGGCAGCGCGCCCGCCAGATCGCCTACGCCGACGTGACCGCCCAGAAGGAGCTCGATGCGACCCGACGCCTCGAGCAGGAGCGCCTCGAGGCGCGCATCGTCGAGCGGACCCGGGAGCTCGAGGTCAGCCAGCGCACGCTCCGCGCCCAGGAGCGCCTCGCCGCCGTCGGGACCCTCGCAGCGGGCGTCGCCCACCAGATCAACAATCCAGTCGGCGCCATCCTCGCCGCCTCCGACTACGCCCTCCTGACCGCCGGCGACGAGGACCATCCCCACGTCGCCCACGCGGCCCTCCAGGAGATCCGGGCCCAGGCGATCCGTTGCGGGAAGATCATCCGCGGCATCCTGCAGTTCTCGCGGGCCGAGCCCACCGAAAAGTGGGCCGGCGACCTGGTCGGCGTCCTGCGGACGGCGGTCGACGTGACGCGCCGATTCGCGCGGGATCGCGGCGCGAGCGTCGAGCTCGAGATCGATCGCGCCGTCGCCGAATCGAGCGTCCTGATGAGCCCGATCGAGCTCGAGCAGGTCTTCGTCAACCTGATCCTGAATGCGATCCAGGCCCAGACCTCCGGCGCCTTCGTCCGGGTCACCGCCCGCCGAGTCGACCACGAGATCCGGATCCGTGTCGAGGACGATGGCCCCGGCGTGCCGGCCGCGGACCGCGAGCGGATCTTCGATCCCTTCTTCACGACGCGCCTCAAGGGCGGCGGCACCGGCCTCGGCCTGTCGGTGGCCCACAGCATCATCGCCGATCACGGCGGCCGCATGGAGCTCGTGCCGACCTTTCTCCGACTCGAATGCTTCGCCTGCTTCGAGGTCGTCCTGCCCCTCGAAAAGCCGGACGCGGGGATACCGGTCGCCGCGGCTTGATCGAGCCCCGCGGACCGTCGAGCGAGCGAGGCCGGACTCAGCGCGCCGGCCGCCTCGGCGGAAACGCGTCGAGCACGGCCTTCACACCGGCCTCGAAGCGCTCCTGGCCGCGATCCCGATCGCGGGTCTGGAGGAAGCCGCTGCCCCAGCCTCGCCAGACGAGCTCCTCTTTGTCCGGGTTCAGGAAGTCGACGATGAGCGTCGCCTCCTGGTAGTTGCGCACGTCGGTCGTGCCGATGCCGGAGCCGAAGCCGATCGGCCAGCGGCCGTATCCGCCATAACCGCCGTAGACGCCGGTGGTGCCGTTGACCCGGATCTTCTCGTCGAGCTGGACGCCGTAGGTCACGAGGAAATCGGCGTCTTCGCGCTGCGAGACAGGGCGGAAGCCGCGGGCGGCGAGCTGGGTCTCGATCGCTTTGCGCACGCGCTTGCGCAGCAGATCGTTGTCCGCGAACGGGTCGGCGCCCTCGGCTGTCGGCGGCTCGAGCCAGAAGTAGCGCTGATAACCGTCGAAGGAGACGGTGTCGTCCCAGTCCGAGCGCACGTTGAAGGATTGACAGGCCGTCAGGCCCACGAGCACGAGCAGGATCGTGATCGATTCGAGCCTCGGAGACGTGGATCGATCGAATACGCGGCGCATCGCGAGAGTCCTCCCGCCGAGCGGCTCACCGCGATGTCCCGCGGCACTCCCGTCCGGAATCGAGCCAGGATAGCCCCTCGCGGGGTCCTGCCGCGCGGGTGCGGTGCTAGCGTCCGACCCGATCGAAACCCCCAGACGCTCCCGGCCTCCCCCGAGCCGGCAGCAGGAGCTCTCCCATGCCGCTCGATCCCGAAGCGAAGGCGATGCTCGATGCCATGTCCGCGGCCCCCGCGGTCGATCTCTTCAGCGTTCCGCATACCGTGATCCGCGAGGCCTTCGGCTCGATGCCCGGCGGTCCGGGCCCGGTCCTCGAGATGGCGAAGGTCGAGGCGCGCGACGTCGACGGACCGCAGGGCAAGGTCCCGATCCGCATCTACACCCCGGCGGGCGGCGCCGAGCGCAAGCCGGGCATCGTCTTCTTCCACGGCGGCGGCTTCGTGCTCTGCAGCCTCGACACCCACGACGCGACCTGTCGTCAGCTCGCGAAGGGGACGGACTCCGTCGTCGTCTCCGTCGACTACCGCCTGGCCCCCGAGGCGAAGTTCCCCGCCGCGCCCGAGGATTGTTATGCGGCGACCCAGTGGACCGCGCTGAACGCCCGCGAGCTCGGGATCGACGTCGGCCGGATCGCAGTCGCCGGCGACAGCGCCGGGGGCAACCTCGCGGCGGTCGTCTCGCTGATGTGCCGGGATCGCGGGGGCCATCTCCCGATCCACCAGCTGCTGATCTACCCCGTCACCGACGCGAGCCTCGAGACCGAGTCCTATCGCGTGAACGGCGAGGGTTATTTCCTGTCGAAGGACATGATGCGTTGGTTCTGGCACCACTATCTGGAGAGCGACGCCGACGCCGCGAACCCGCTGGCCTCCCCGCTCCGGGCGGCGAGCCTCGCCGGATTGCCGCCGGCGACGGTGGTCACCGCGGAATACGACCCGCTGCGCGACGAGGGCCGCGAGTACGCGAAGCGCCTCGCCGCGGCCGGGGTGCCCACGCAGTACACGAACTACGACGGCGTCTTCCACGGCTTCTTCGCCATGACGGAGCAGCTGCCCCGGGCGCGGCAGGCGGTGGACGACGCGTGCGCGGCGCTGCGAAAGGCCTTCGGTGCCTGAAGGGCCCGCCTGGGAGCGCCTCGGGCTCGCGCTCTCGCCCGGGGAAAAGCGGGTGGTCGAAGTCGGCGGGCGGGAGATCCTCGTCTGCCGAAGCGGCGAGCGCTATTTCGCGCTCGCGAGTCGCTGCTCTCATGCGGCGTGGCCGCTCGCCGATGAGCCGATCGAGGGATCCCAGATCGTGTGCACACTCCACGGCGCGCGCTTCGACCTGCGGGACGGCTGCCCCGTCTCGGGTCCGGCCCGCAAGCCCCTCGCCACCTATTCCATCGAGCTCCGCGACGGCGAGCTCTACGTGAGCCTCAATCGATGATCCGTGACTGGCGATCCGCCCTCAGCTGGCCCCTCTCCCTCTCGTTGATCCTCCTGATCGCGGCGAGCATCGGCTGTGTCTCGCTCAACTACGACGAGCCGAGCGCGGCCGCGGCCCCCGACCCGAGCCAGGCTTCGGGATGGCCCGCGAGCACGCTGGATCCCGCCGCCTCGGCCTCCGTCGACGCGACGCAGACGCCGGACGCCGCGCAAACGCCCGACGCCGCCGCCCCCACGCGCAAGCCGCGCCGGGAGACGCCGACGCGCGCGCGACTCGAGCAGCGCAAGGCCGACGACGCCGCGAACGAGCCGGCGCGCAGCTGGCGCGAGCTCTCTCGGCTCGCCCGGGAGAAGGCCCAGGACGGCAAGCTCGACGAGGCGAGCGAGCTGCTGGCCCAGGCGGCCCTGCAGCTCGCCGACCGCCGCCCGACCCATACCCAGCGGCGCACCGTCTTCGGCATGCGCGCCCGCCTCGCCCAGGACCTCGCCGCCTTCGGACAGCTCGAAGCCGCCGACGCCCTCGCGGACCAGCTCTTCGAAGAGGCGCGCCAGGCCCCCGGGCTGGGCGACGCGGCTCTGGTCTCCCTCGCCCGGACGACCGCCGAACGCCGCCACGCCGCGGCGGTCGAGGCCGGTCGAAAGGACGACACGCAGCTTCCGCTCCTCGCGCTCGCCCTCGAGACCGCCCAGTCCGACACCGCGAGCCGCGAGCGGCTCGGCCTCGCCTTCGAGGTCTCGGGCCTCGCGCTGCGGGCCGGCGAGCTCGACCTCGCGCGAAGGGCGATCGATCAATGCGTGCTCGACGCCCAGGTCCTGGCACCCGCCGATCGCATGCAGGCGGCCGCCCTCAAGGTCTACAAGGCGCGCATCGCGCTCGCGCAACGCGACCTCGCGACGGCCGAGGCGACCGCCCACGCAGCGCTGAAGATCTTCGAGGAGCTCGGCGCCGACCCCTCCAATCGCGGCGTCGCCGAGACGACCCTCGCCCAGGTCCTCGCCGAGAAGGGCGAGCTCGAGCGCGGTCTCGAGCTGGCCCGGACCGCCCACGCGCGTCTATCGAGCGACGAGAAGCTCGTCCTCCACGCCCGGCGCCAGATCGCCGCGGGCCTCGCGCGGGTCGAACGGCTGGCCGGAGACGGGAACGCCGCCGGCGCCCACTATCGCGAGGCGCTCTCGACGCCCTCCGACGGCTCGGCCCTCGACGACGACCTGATCCGCGACATCAAGGCCGCCCTCGCCGACCTCGAGACGGGCGCGAGCGCCGCGTCGCCGTCCGCAGCGAACGAGCCGGCCCCGCAGGCCGCGCAGCCCTGATCGGCGCGAAGCCCCGATCGGGCCCAGGTCGAGACCGAGCGCGCGCGCCCAGGGGCGCGGGGACGCGGCCGCCCCGCTTCAATCGATCCGCTGGGCGACGATCGATACGTAGGCGGGATCCCGAATGCCGAGCACGGCGAAGCGCTGCTCGCGCGTGATCCGGAAGCCCGCCGCCGGCAGCAACACCCCGTAGTCGAGGATCGGATGGAGCGCGCAATAGCCGAGCGCCCAGGCGAGCCAGTCGATCGGCCGGTAGTAGGCGTTCGCGAGCAGGCTCGCGACGCTTCCGCCCGAGGGCCGCGCGAAGTCGGCGACGACGAGGCGCCCGCCGGGCCGCACGAGCGAGCGCAGGTGGGCGAGCATCGCGCCGGCGAGCGGCGTGTCCCAGAGATTCAGGAAGTAGTGGGCGACGAGGGCGTCGTAGGGCTCGGCGGGGCGGTGGTCCGCGACGTCGCCGAGGATCGTCTCCGCGGCGAGGCCTTCACGGTCGAGCGAGGCGCGCAGGCGCGCGAGCATCGCGGGGGCGAGGTCGACGGCGGTGACGCGACAGCCGCGGCGCACGGCCCCTACCACGTCGCTCCCGCGGCCGGCGCCGACGAAGAGCACGCGTTCGCCGGGCGCGAGCGCCGAGACGCCGGCCCGCTTCGAACGATCGATCGCACCGAGGGAATAGAGCGCCGCGAGCTCGTCGTAGACGGCGGCGACGGCGCCGTAGGGGTGGGCCGCGAAGGGCGTGCCCGACCCGCTCACGGAGCCGGCGGATTCGTCGGCGGGCGCGTCCCCGGCCCGATCGGCGGGACACCGACGGGGGTCGACGCGGCCTGCGGATTGCGACAGCCCGAGCCGGGCGTATCGCAGGGGCGCAGCAGCGGGCTGCGGGAGAGCGAGAGCGGAATCGTCGCCGACGTCGGATCGACCGGGGCTGCGACCGGCGGGGCGAACCGGGTCACGACGCGGCCGGCGACGCCGACCTCGCCTTCCGCCGTCGGCGCGACCGAGAACGTGCGATCGAAAGCGCTGCCCACCGGCTCTTCGGCGCGCGCCGTCGAGTAGCCGCCGATCATGCCGAGCAGGAAGGCCCCCGTCATCGCCAGAATCCGTCGCGTCGTCGTCGTCATTCTCCGTCTCCCCTTCCGTCGATCCCGCGCGTCCCGAACGTTCGTCGAACGTCCGGCGCCCGTCAATCGAAGCGAACGTTCACGTAGGCCCCGACGATGTGCCGGGTGTAGTCGTAGACCCGCCGATTGCTCTCGTTGTCGAGATAGGACCAGCGCGTGCTGAGCGAGAGGTTCCGGGTCAGGTCCTTCTCGAGCTCCGCCGTGAGGTTGACCTCGTGCTCCCGACGATCCGAGCCCGAGAGCGTGTACTGCTGATCGACGACCTGCCGATCCGGAAAGGTCGACGGATTCGCGAAGTCCCGGAACTCGTAGCTGAACCGGGTCGAGAGGCGGATGTCGAGGGGAAGCTCGAGCTCGATCGCCGCGCTCGCGATGTGGCTCATGTGCTTCCACTCGCGGCCCTGGGAGACGTAGTAGCGGTAGCGGTAGCCGCCGGCCACGCGCAGCGCCTCGAGCGCGCCCGCCAGCGCGGTCGGGAGCGGCACCGAATAACGCTGCTCGATCGCGGCCCCGACGCCTTCGCCGTCGCGATCCCGCGCCCGGCCCTCGTCGAGACCGGGCGGACCGCACTGGGCCGCCACCTCGTTGCCGAGAACGCCCGGATCGTCGCAGTCGCCGCCGGGGGCACCGGGGCCGTCGAGCACGTTGCGGGTCGGGAAGCGCAGATCGTTCCAGAGGAAGTCCGCGACGACGACGGTCGTGCCGGCCTTCTCCCAGGCATGGGAGAGGCCCGCTTCGGCGAGCTGGGTCCGCAGGAACGACTTCTCGTCGACCCAGGCGGCCCCGAACTCGTAGCGGAGCTGCATCGTCGTCTCGGGCGAGAGACGATTCACGACGTAGCCGCCGATGCGCGGATAGTGGGTGTTGAAGTCCGCGAGATCGGCGTGGGCGTTGCCGGAGTAGCCGGCGGTGATCCCGGCGCCGAGGGAGCCCTGATCGACGAGCTGGATGCCGCCGTCGACCGTCCAGACGCCGCGCCAGTCGCGCTCGCCGTCCCGGGTCACGGACGGAGAATCGGGCGAGGTGAACTGGGTCGCGCCGCCGCGCAGGATGACGTTGTCGTCGTACTCGACGCCGAGGCTGCCGCGCACGTAGTAGGGATGGGGATCCGTCGCGCCGAGCAGCTCCCGGGCCTGGCGGCCCCAGGCGCCGTCCTCCCCGTCGATGGCGATCACGCGCTCGAAGGCCGCGCGCGCCTTGCTCCGATCCGCGGCGCCCTGCCAGGCGAGGCCCGCATAATACGATGCGACCGGCTCGGTCAGCGCGGGCGACAGCAGGGCCGCCGCCTCGAGATCCGGGGCGGCCCGCTCGTTGTCGCCGCCGCGCAGGGCGATGAGACCGCGGTAGAGGGCGAGCTCGGCGGGCTCGGAGGTGATCCCCTCGGCGGCGACGAGCGCCGCCGTCGCCTCCGCATAGCGTTCGAGGTGGTAGAGCGCGACGCCGCGGTAGAGCTCGACGTCCCCGACCTGGCTGCCGGAGAGATCGCGGGCGCCGCGGGCGCGATCGAGGTTCGCGAGCGCCTCGGGATAGCGGCCGGCCCGGATCAGACACTGCCCGCCGAGCAGGCGCGCGCGATTCTCGAGCCCCGCGATCGGCGCGAGCAGCGCCTCCGCCTGCTCGCAGCGGCCGGCCTCGACCTCGGCGCGCGCCGCGGCGAGCGCGGCTTCGACCGGATCGGTGGCCGCCCGGCCCGCCGTGGCCGAGACGCAGACGATCGCCGATGCGAGCATCGCCGCGATCCCCGACGCCCCGAACTTCCCCACGCTCCATCGAATCCGCACACCCACCCCCGATGATCGATTCCCGATCCCGCCGAAGAGCCCGACTCGTCGCCCGGCCGCTCAGCCGTCCGTGCGCCGTCCGCCCACGGCGAGCCCCGCGAGCCCGAGTCCCAGCAGGAGCGCCGCGCCCGGCTCCGGCACCACGAGCGGCACCGCGTTCGCCGTGAACGCCGGATAGGCGCCGCCCTTCAGTCCCGACGGCAGCGCATAACGGAAGGTCACGCGCGAGCCCTCCTCGACGGTCCAGCCGACGTAGTCGAAGACCGTGGGCGAGGACGAGAGGTCGCGCACGCGGACGAAGGGTGTGAAGCCGCCGCTCCAGACGAAGCCCGGCACGGCGCTCGGATCGAGACTCGCGGGCACCGTCGGTGCGAGCTCGATCGCGACGTCGGCCGGCGCATAACCCTGGCCGCCGACGAGGCTCGTCAACATCAGCGTGAAGGGCCCCGTGATCGAGGGATCGTTCACGTGGACCGTGAACGAGACCAACACCGAGAACGCCCCCGCGAGCGGCGGATTGGCCGCGCGGCAGACGTCGGCATTCGAGCCGATCACGCAGAGCGAGGTCGAGCCGGAGAGCTCGATGTCGAGCCCCGCCGCCGAGCCCGTCTCGCCCGCCGTCAGGAAGGGCGTCGAGGCGCCGATCGAGGCGACCGGCAGCGAGCCGAGATCCGCCGGATCGAGGCCCCAGCCGGAGACGAAATGCGCCTGGGCCGCTCGGCCCTCCGTCGCCGGGAAGATCGTCCCCGCGATGGCGAGGGCGAAGCCCGACGCGACCGCGAAAGATCCGATCCATCCCCCGTTGCGATTGCCTGCCGCCGAAGCCCATCCGCGTCCCGTCATCCCTGCTGCTTTCACCGCTGCATCTCCTCCGCGTGTGGCCTGCCTGTCGGCTGCATCGGTTCTGCACTCGAGCGAAATCTGCGGCGCCACGCGAATCGCGGCGCGCGCTCGGGAGAAGCCCGGAGGCTCGATCGAATCGGGTCTGGAGGGGAGGCGTGGGGGACGCGGCCGCGCGGACGAGGCCGTTCAGGCGCCCGGATGATCGAGGCGGCAGAAGACCGGGGCGAGGGCGACGGCCCCGAGGCGGCGCGCGCGGCGGCGCGTCCGCAGCAGGAGCGAAGGCAGATCCGCCTCGTGGAGGCGGGCGTGGAAGACGTGGGCGCTTCGCGCCTCGGAGATCGCGAAGGCTTCGGTGCCCGAGAGCGCGACCACGGGGAGGCGGGTCGAGAGCTCGCTCGCGACGTCGATGACGGCAGCGCGACGGACGCCCGAGAGCCCGAGATCGATCAGCAGCAGATCGAAGATCGGGCCGCGGAGCCGTGCGGCGGCCCGGGCGAGCTCGAGCTCGTGGGCGAGCTCGAAGAGGCAGCGCGAAGACTTCTCGAGCACCGCGCGGATCCCCGCCGCGACCGCCGGTCGATCGGCGACCAGCAGGATCCGCATGCGCGACTCGTCGAGGGAGAAGGATTCGGTCGAACCGGGCTCGGGCAGCCGTTCCGGTCGGGGAAACATGCGGTCTCCAGGATGGGGGCGCGCGAAGCCCGCGCGCACGCCTTCAGTCGGAGTCTTTCGCCGTCGGCTTGAGTCCGATGCGCGCGCTCGCGAGGCGATGGGCCCGAGCGCGCACACCGTCGTGTGCGGCGCGACGCAAGCTGCAGACGCGGGTGCGGGTGCGGGTCGCGGTGCTCGAGAGACGGGCCGCGCGAGGGCGGGGCCGGGCGACGCGGGTACACTGCCGCCTCGATGGCGAATCCGGTCCCCGAAATTCCGTCCGCTCCCCTGCCCCGCGGCCTCGCGCGCCCCGTCGTCGAGCTGTGCGAACGGCTCGAGCGGGCGGGCGTGGCCGCCTACCTCCAGGGAGAAGGGCTCCTCGACGCGTGGCTCGGCACGACCCGCGCGCAACCGCCGACCCATTCGATCGTGTGTCTCGGGCCTCCCGCCCGGCTGCTCGCGACGCTGCCGACCGCGGTGGTGACGGGCGAGCGGGCCACCCGCCTGACGCAGGCCAGCGACGCGGGCCCGGTCGACCTGATCCCCATCGCCGACGGGACGATCGAAGCTGCGCTCGAGCGCTTCGGCCTCGCGGCGCTCGCGATCGCGGTCCGACCGGCGGAGAACGCCTGGGCCGATCCCGGCGCGGTCCGCGATGCCCTCGCGAAGCACGAGCTCCCGCTCCTGCCGGGTCGCCCCAATCCCTTCGTCGCAGCGCCGCGGCGCTTCTGGATCGCGGCGCTGCTGATCGCCGAGTATGGCCTCGAGCCGACGCGTGCCCTCGTCGACGCAGCCCATGCTGCGCTGCCCGAGGTCGCCGAGCGACTGCCGGGCGGTGCTCCCGCGCGGCGGATCCTCGATCGAATCCTCGCCTGCCCGGCGCCGGCGCGCGCGCTCGCGTTCCTGCGCGAATGCGGCGCGAGTCCGGCGATCCTGCCCGGCCTCGATCCCGCGATGGAAGAACGACTCGAGACCCTCGCAGCGCTGCCCTCCCTGCGCTGGGCCGCCTACCTCCGCGGCACCGCCACCGCCCGCGCCCTCGCGCGCCTGCGCATGCCCCAGGGCCTCGCGCGCCGGATCGGACGCCTGCAGGAATCCCATCCCCTCGACCGCACGATCGAGGGCGCTCGCGACGCCCAGATCCGCCGTGCGATGACGCGCCTCTCCCCCGACGAGCTCGACGGCCTGATCGCCTGGCGCCGAAGCGAGCTCGCGAGCGAGCCCGCCGCCGAAAGCCGGGACCGCGGCGAGCCCGGCGAAGCGGGCCCCGGCCCCGGCCCGGGCGCCGTCGCCCGCGATCGCCTCGCGAAGATCGAGTCCGCGATCGATCGGATCCGGCATCAGGCAGCGACGGTGGACTCCATGCGCACCCTCGCGCTCGGCGGCGGCGACGTCATGCGGATCCTCGCCGCCGGCCCCGGTCCCCACGTCGGCCGCGCCCTCGCCCATCTCGCGCGCGTCATCGCCGAGGATCCGGCGCGCAACACGCCCGCGGCCCTCGAAGCCGAGCTGCGCGCCTGGCAAGCGGCCGCAGGCGAGCGGGTCGACTGACGCGATGGAGTCCCTCGCCTCGCTCTTCGACGCCGTGCAGTCCGATTGCGATCGGGCAGTCTGGTCCCGCGGTGTCGAGCTCGCCCGCGGCGAGAGCGTCCAGGTCGAGTCGCGCGACCGGCGCGAGATCGTGTTGCGCGTCGTCGGCAAGGCCGGTCGCGTGGCCCCCCAGGTGACCCTGCATCTCGCGGACGAAGCCTGGGAATGCAGCTGTGCCTCGGTCGACGATCCCTGTGAGCACGTCGCCGCCGCCGTCATCGCCCTGCGCCGCGAGAAGAAGACGGGCGCGGCGCTCCCCGACCAGGCCGAGCGCATGGGCCGACTCGTCTATCTGCTGCGCGATCAGGGCGGCGCCCTCGTGCTCGAGCGGGCCGTCGAGTTCGACGGCAAGCGGACCCCCTGACCGCCCGGCTCACCGCCGTCGCCGCCGGCCGCGGCAGCGGCCCCGAATTCGTGACGTCCGCCGCGGATCTCGCGATCGAGAAGGCGCTGTCCTCGCGCCCCGCGGATGCGACCTCGACCCCCGCGCTGACCTCGCTGCTCGGCCGCCTCGCCCAGACGAACGCCGTCTTCCTCGACGGCCAGCCCGTCGCGATCGAGAACGAGCCGCTCGGCTTCGTCGCCCGCGTCGTCGACGCCCCGGGCGGGGCACGCCTCTTCGTCGAGCAGGATCGGCGGATCGTGCGCGTCTACCGAAACGGCGTCGCCCTCGCCGAAGGCGCGATCCATCCCGTCGCCGAGAGTCGCCTCACGGGCCGCGAGCTCGCCGATCTGCCCCGCGGCCGCTTCTTCGCCGACGGGGATCTCGCGACCCTCGTCACCGAGGTCCTCCCCGGCCTCGAGGGGCGAATTCCGATCTCGGTCGAGACGACGCGGCTGCCGACCGCGAAGCGCGGCGAGAAGCCGCGGCTCCAGATCGCCGTGACCCGCGAAGGCGACGAGCTCGTGGTCGCCCCGCGCATCGTCTACGGCGATCCGCCGATCGCATGCATCGAGGCGGGCAAGCTCCTGATGCTGGGCGGCGGGAGCGTCCCGATCCGCAGCGAGGCCGCGGAGCGCGACCTCGCCGCGCGCCTCGCCCGCGATCTCGGCCTGCGCGTCGACGCGCCCGCGCGGCTGCCGGCGAGCGCCGCGATCGCCTTCTCGGCGCGCCTCGAGCACGCCGCCGCGAGCGGGGCCTACGCGCTGACCGGTCGGGCCCACCGCGACTTCGAGCTGCGCGGCCAGCTCACGCCGCGCCTGCGCGTCGACGACGATCGGCTCGAGCTCGATTTCCCCCTCGCGGCCCCCGGCGATGCGGGCTGGCCCGACGACGGGCGCGGCGCAGGCGGCGCGGCGGGAGCGAGCGCGGGCCGGCGTCCGCTCGCCGCGTCGCCGGCGGCGGTGCTGCGGGCCTGGACGACGGGCGACTCGGTCGTCTCGCTCGTCGGCGGCGGCTTCGCCGAGCTCCCCGCCGACTGGCTCGCGCAGCACGGCCAGCGCATCGCCGATCTGCTCGGCGCCCGCGATGCCGCAGGCCGCGTCGCCCGCCACGCGATCCCCGATCTCGCGCGGCTCTGCGACGACCTCGATCTCCCGCCGCCGCCCTCCTTCGAGGCGCTGCGACCGCTGGTGGAGAATTTCGAGGGCATCCCCGAAGCCCCGCTCGCGCCCGGCCTCGTCGAGATCCTGCGCCCCTATCAGCGCCAGGGCGTCGACTGGCTCGTCTTCCTGCGGCGCGCCGGGCTCGGCGCGCTGCTCGCCGACGACATGGGCCTCGGCAAGACGCTGCAGGCGCTCGCGTCCCTCGCAGGCCGCACGCTGGTCGTCGCCCCGACGAGCGTGTTGCACGGCTGGCAGCGCGAGGCCGAGCGCTTCCGCCCCGCGCTCGCCGTCTCGCTCTACCACGGCGCCGGCCGGACCCTCGATCCGAAGGCCGACCTGACCGTCACGAGCTACGCGATCCTGCGTCAGGACGCCGACGCGCTCGCCCGCGTCGCCTGGGACATCGTCGTCCTCGACGAGGCGCAGGCGATCAAGAACCCCGACAGCCAGGTCGCGCGGGCGGCGATGGGGCTCGACGCGAAGGCGCGCATCGCGCTGACGGGCACGCCGGTCGAGAACCGCCTCGAAGAGCTGTGGAGTCAGATGCATTTCCTGAACCGCGGGCTGCTCGGGGGCCGCAACGAGTTCCGCGACCGTTATGCGCGGCCGATCGCCGAGGGCGACTACGAGATCGCGGCCCGCCTGCGCCAGCGCATCCGGCCCTTCCTGCTGCGAAGGCTCAAGTCCGACGTGGCGCGGGATCTGCCGCCGCTCTCGGAGGTCGTGCTCGACTGCGATCTCTCGAGCGAGGAGCGCGCGGTCTACGACGCGGTGCGCGCGGCGACGGTGCGCGAGGTCGTCCTGCGGCTGCGGGCGGGCGAGAGCGTGATGGCGGCGCTCGAAGCGCTGCTTCGCCTGCGACAGGCGGCGTGTCATTCGCGGCTCGTCCCGGGCCAGGAGGACGCGCCGAGCTCGTCCTCGAAGCTCGAGACCCTCTTCGAGCGCCTCGACGAAGCCGTCGCCGACGGCCACAAGGCGCTCGTCTTCTCGCAGTGGACGAGCCTGCTCGATCTGGTCGAGCCGGGGCTCGTCGAGCGCGGCATCGCCTTCACCCGCCTCGACGGCTCGACCCGCGACCGCGGCGCCGTCGTCGAGTCGTTCCAGGGGGCCGGGGGCCCGCCCGTCATGCTGCTCTCGCTGCGCGCCGGGGGGACCGGGCTCAACCTGACCGCGGCCGACCACGTCTTCCTGCTCGATCCCTGGTGGAATCCCGCGGTGGAAGCCCAGGCCGCGGACCGCGCCCACCGCATCGGCCAGGAGCGCCCCGTCGTCGTCCATCGCCTGATCGCGCGCCACACCGTCGAGGAGGGCATCCTCGCCCTCCACGCCCGCAAGCGCGCGCTGGCCGACGCCGCCCTCGAAGAGGCCGACGGCAGCTCGCGTCTGACCCGGGACGATCTGATCGAGCTGCTCGAGAGCGCCTGAGCGGCCGCGCGCGTACGCCGCGCGCGGCGGTCGTCCCGGCTGCCGTCCGCCGAAACGACGGATACCCCGCCGGGCCGACGCCCCGGTCGCCCACCCCCTGCGAAGCCCCTGCCCGGCGCTTGCCTCTTGCTTTCTGAAAGGGTGTTTTCGGCCCCGAATTTCTCAAGCGACCCCCTTCCGTCTCCGATCGCTGACGCATGATGGGTGGTTTTAAATCCAATTTTCCAGCGACAGGCGGGGCCTCGGCGACGAGACAACCCGGACCGCGCGCGGCGATCGCCCTGGCCGCGGCCTGCGGTGGCATCGCCCTCGCCCTGCTCGCGACGACGGCCGGTCCCGTCGCGGCCGAGACGGGTCCGATGGCGACGCCCGCGATCCCGGGACCGACCGGGGAGGCCCGGGTCTCGACGAGCCCCGAGGAACATACGAGCTCGACCGCCCCCGCCCTCCGCCCGTCGCGCCCGATGCGCGTCCTCTCGAACGAGCCGCCGCTGACCCGCGCCGCCGCCCGCCAGCGCGTCGAGACGATGAGCCCCGCACGCTGGCTCGAGCGCTTCGGTCCCGTCGTCGTCGAGCGCCACGAATAGCCGACAGGCTCCCCCGCCGTGGCCGTGTAAACTCGGGCCGCCATGGCACCCCGCCCGACCATCCTGACGATCGTCCGCCACGGCCAGACCGCCGCGAACATCGAAGGCGTCTGGCACGGCTCGACCAACACCCCCCTGACCGACCACGGCCACCGCCAGGCCGCCGCCACCGCCGCCTGGCTCGCCGCGACCCACGTCGACGTCCGCCACGTCTACGCGAGCCCCCTCGACCGCGCCCACCACACCGCCCGCCCGATCGCCGCGCACTACGGGGCCCCGGTCGTGCTCGATCCCGCGCTCGCCGAGTTCGATCTCGGCACCTGGGAGGGGACCTCGTTCCAGGAGCTCTTCGAGGAGAAGCGCCTGTTCCACCACATGAAGCAGGATCCGCACTTCGCGCCCCACGGCGGCGAGTCGCCGAGCCAGGTCGGCCTGCGGCTCTCGGGCGCGCTGCGCCGGATCGCAGGCCAGCATCCCGGCGAGCGCGTCGTCGTCGTGACCCACGGCGGCGCGCTCTCGATCGCGCTCGGCCTTCTGCTCGACGACGACTACAGCAGCTGGAACCGGATGGTGAAGAACTGCGCCGTCTCCGAGCTCGTGCTCGAGCCGCGGCCGGCGCTGCGGAGCTTCAACCTCGTCGACCACCTGCCCGACGACCCGCACGCGGGTCCCCATCGTTAGGCCACGAGTCGGGCCCGATCCGAATCGACGATCAAGCCTCGGCCGACACCCCGGCCGAGACGCCCCAGGAGAGACGCATGCACATCGCAGTCATCGGAGCCGGAGTCATGGGCAGCGGCATGGCGCAGGTCCTCGCGCAGGCGGGCCACGACGGTCCACTGCACCGACGTCGCCGAGGCCGTCGTCGCCAAGGCCCGCGAGCGCGTCACGAACGGTCGCTACGGCTTCGAGCGCGCGGTCGAGCGCGGCAAGCTCGCCCGCGCCGACGCCGACGCGGCGCTCGCGCGGCTGCGCTTCGGGACGAGCCTCGAGGCGGCGGTCGCGGGCGCGCAGCTCGTGCTCGAGGCGGTGCCCGAGAGGCTCGACCTCAAGATCCGCGTCTTCCGCGAGCTCGATCGCGTCGCCCCCGCGGATTGCATCCTCGCCTCGAACAGCTCGGGCTTCCCCCTCGCCGCGCTCGCCTCGGCGACGAACCGCCCGGAGAAGGTCGTCGTCTGGCACTGGGCCTCGCCGCCCGCCGTCATGAAGTTCGCCGAGATCGTCGTCCGCGAAGACACGAGCCAGGACGCGATCGAGACCGTGAAGCAGCTCGCGCGCTCCTGCGGCAAGAACCCCGTCGTCGTGAAGGACAACCCGATGGCCTGGGGCTACGTCGCGAACCGCATCTACGCCGCGATGCTCGTCGAAGCCGGCCGCGTCGTCGCCGAAGGCACCGCGACCCACGCCGAGGTCAACCAGCTGATGGTCGACTGCTTCGGCTGGCCCGTCGGCCCCTTCGCGATGGTCGAAGGCGCCCAGAAAGGCTTCAGCGAAGACGGCGCCGGCAGCAGCGGCCGCCGCTGACAGCCGACGGACCCACGTCGCCCGCATCGACCGAGACGACCAGGACGACCGCCAGGCGTCGAGCGCCGGCGAAGGCACGACCCGCTCCATCCGGAAGCCGGACCTCCCGTGTTCGCACGACTTGCCACGCAGCCCCGAGCGCCCCGGCCGGACGCGGCCTGGCGCGAGATTGAGGACGGCACGCGCTGCACCGCGCGCAAACGCAGCCGACCGGTCCCTCGACGCGTGCCGTACGAAGCCCGAGTGCCAGGTCGCGTCCGGCCGGGGCGCCTGGCACGGCCCCTCAGACCGCCCGCGCCCGCTTCGGGAAGTTCGGCATGACCACCCCCGCGAGCTCCTCGAGGCAGCGCACGACCTGGCGGCTGTAGCCGAACTCGTTGTCGTACCAGACGTAGAGCACGATGTGGTTGCCCTGGGCCTGGGTCGCCTGGGCGTCGACGATGCCCGCGAAGCGATTGCCCACGAAATCCGTCGAGGCCGCCTCGGTCGAGTTCACGAAGTCGATCTGGTTCTGCAGATCGCCCTCGAGGGAGGCCTTGAGGAGGTACTCGTTGAGCTCCTCCTTCGTGACGGCCTGCTCGACGAAGAGGCTCATGACGGCGAGCGACACGTTCGGCGTCGGCACGCGGATCGCGTTGCCCGTCAGCTTGCCCTTCAGCTCCGGCAGGCATTTCGCGACGGCGCTCGCGGCACCGGTCTCGGTCACGACCATGTTGAGCGGTGCGGCCCGGCCGCGGCGCGCCTTGCGGTGATAGTTGTCGATCAGGTTCTGGTCGTTGGTGAACGAGTGGATCGACTCGACGTGGCCGGCCTGGATGCCGTACTCGTCGTGGACGACCTTGAGCACGGGGACGATCGCGTTGGTCGTACACGACGCCGCCGAGAGCACGGCTCCGGCCTCGCGCATCCCGTGGTGGTTCACGCCGTAGACGATGTTCGGGACGTCGCCCTTGCCCGGGGCCGTCAGGACGACCTTCGACGCGCCCGGGACCTCGACGTGCTTCTGGAGCTGCTCGCGGGTCCGCCAGCTGCCCGTGTTGTCGACGACGACGGCGTCGCGGATGCCGTACTTCGTGTAGTCGATCTCGGCCGGGCTGTTGGCGTAGATCATGTGGACGAGGTTGCCGTTGATGACGAGGGCGTTCTCCTCCTTGTCGATCAGGACCTCGCCCGAGAAGGAGCCGTGGATCGAATCACGCCGCAGCAGATCGGCGCGCTTCTGCAGATCGTCGGGACCGCCGGGTCGAACGACGATCGCGCGCAGACGCAGGTTGTCGCCGCCGCCGGTCTTGCCGGCGAGGATGCGGGCCACGAGGCGGCCGATGCGGCCGAAGCCATAGAGCACGACGTCCTGGGGGTTCGGGCGGATCGAGGCCTTGCCGGTCGCGATCCCGGCGAGCTCGTCGCGGACGAAGTCGGCGACCGAGACGCTGCGCGAGCGGCCACGCCAATGGGTCACGAGGTTGCCGACGTCGATACGGGCGGGAGCGAGGTCGAGGACCGCCATCTCGGCGAGGATCGGATAGACCTCGGTGATGTGGATCTCGGGGTCGACGTTGACCCGGGCGATGCGGTGGAGCTCCTGGATCTCGAGCGGGGACTTGTTGACGAGCGAGTTGCCGAACAGGGTCACGATGACGCCGTGCTCGCGGTAGAGCTCCCCGATGATCGGGATCATGGCCTCGGCGTAGCGCTGCTGCTGGGTCCAGGCCTGGAGCGTCCGCTGGGATTTTTCGCTCGTGTTGCTCGTCAAAGCATGGTCTCCTCTTGGTCTGCCTCTTGGTCTCGGAGAGGGACTGCGCGTAGAGTCCCGAGCCCGGTTGCCGGCCGATGGTGACCGTCGATGGTGACCGAGAGGCCGCCCGCCCGTGGGGCAACCGTTGAGCAGGGTCGGCCGCGCCCGCGATCCACCTGGGCCATTGGACTCGAATCCCCGCGCCATCCCGCCCTCGGCGCGGATCGGCGCCCGTGGGTCCCGACTGGACGGATGAACGTGACGAGTTTTAGCAAACCCGACCCGGGGGACCGAAAGCCGAGCCTCTCGGTGCTCTTCTCCGTCATCGTGGTCGACCTGATCGGCTTCGGGATCGTCGTCCCGATCCTCCCCTTCTGGGCGGAGCGCTTCGGCGCGAGCGGCACGACCCTCGGTCTCCTGCTCGCGAGCCACGCGGGCATGCAGCTGCTCGGAGCCCCGATCTGGGGCCGGCTCTCCGATCGCATCGGGCGGCGTCCGGTCATGTTGATCACGATCGCGGGGACGGCCGTCTCCCTGCTGCTGCTCGGATTTGCGACCTCCCTGCTCCAGCTCTTCCTGGCGCGGCTCCTCTCGGGCCTCTTCGCCGCCAACATCTCCGTCGCGACGGCCTATCTGACCGACGTGACCGACGAGGCCGACCGCACGAAGTGGATGGGCATGATCGGCGCGAGCTTCGCCGTCGGCTTCACCCTCGGTCCGCCCCTCGGCGGCCTGCTCACCCGCATCGACGACAGCACACCGATGGAGTTCGCCGCGGGCCTCGCCGCCATCAACTTCCTCTGGGCCTGGCTGCGCCTGAAGGAGCCCGGCGAGCACGCGACCCGCGAGGCGGGCGGCCTCACGAACCGCTTCGACGTGCTCCGGGAGGGCGGTGTCGCGCGGCTCTGCCTCGTCTACTTCCTGTTCACCTTCGCGGTGACCCAGCTCGAGACGACCTTTGCGCTCTTCATGTCCCATCGATTCGGGTTCGACGAGCTCGGCGTCGCGATGGTCATGCTCGCGATGGCGATCGTGATGGGCGGTATTCAAGGCGGCGGCATGAAGCGGCTCGCGGCCGCCTTCCAGGAGCGGCGCCTCGTGCTGGCGGGGCTCGCCTGCATGACGCTGGCCTTCGCCCTGGTTCCGACGACGGGCAGCGTCGCCTGGCTGATGGCGCCCCTCGCGCTGGCCGCCGTCGGCCGCGCCCTGGCCCAGCCCCCGATGATGAGCCTCGTCTCGCTCTTCGCCGACGAGCGCTCGCGTGGCATCGTGATGGGCGTCTTCCAGTCCTCGGCGTCGGCGGCCCGGGTCGTGGGTCCGGTCGTGGCGGGGCTCCTCTACGACGCGAGCGACGCGCTCCCCTACTTCGCCGCCGCGGGCCTCACCGCCCTCTCCTTCGCCCTCGCCCTCGCGGTCGAGGAGCGGAAGGACGACCGAGCCGGCTGAGCCCATCCAGCGCGCCGAGCCACGCGAGTCCCGCGCCGAGCAGCCCGCCCCATCCCGGCTCCGGCAGCACGAAGGTCTGGAACGTGGCGACGTGGTTGCCCGTCACGAGATCGAGCTGGCCATCGCCGTCGAGATCGCCGAGGGTCGGCGACGAGCGACTGCCGACGTCCTGTCCGTCGAGCGGATTCGCCACCCCGGTCCGCGCCGCGAAGAGCGGCGCCCGCGCGGTCCCCGTGTTCTCGAAGAACGAGAACTGCCCGAGCTGATCGCCGGAGAAGAGATCGAGGTCCCCGTCGCCGTCGACGTCGCCGAGGGCGGGCGTCGACCAGCCGGGGACGAGCAGGGCGGCGAAGGGATTGCTCGCGCCGGTGCGCGGCAGGAAGGCCGGCGCGACGGCGCTCCCCGTATTCTCGAACCAGGCGAAGTCGCCGTCGAGCTCGCCGACCACGAGGTCGAGATCGCCGTCGGCGTCCAGATCGCCGAGGCTCGGCGCCGCGAGATAGCCGACGTCGCGGCCGTTCAGGGGATGGGCGGCGCCGGTGCGCGGGACGTAGACGGGGGCCGTCGCGGTGCCCGTGTTCTCATGGTAGGCGAAGCTGCCCGTGAAGCGGCCCGTGACGAGATCGAGGTCGCCGTCCCCGTCGAGATCGCCGAAGGCCGGTGCCGAGAGCTCGCCGACGTCGACGGCGTCCAGGGGATGGGCCCCACCGAATCGCTCGAGATGGGCCGAGCTCGTCGCCGAGCCCGTGTTCTCGTAGAAGGAGAAGAGGCCCGACCAGGCGCCGGCGACCAGGTCGAGATCGCCGTCGCCGTCGAGATCGGCGAGCGCCGGGGCGGAATGGCTGCCGCCGACGGCGAAGCCGTCGAGGGATTGATCGGGAGCGAGAGCTCCATCGCGGCGAGCGAGGCGTCGAGGATCGTGTTCTCGAAGAAGTCGAAGACCGGGCTCGTCTCGCCGCTCACGACGTCCTCGTCGCCGTCGCCGTCGAGGTCGACGAAGGCGGGCGTCGCGTTGCTGCCGACGTCCTCGCCGTTCAGCGGATTCGCGGCACCACTTCGCAGCGCGAAGACCGGCGCCGTCGCGAGCGACCGGTTTTCGTAGAGGACGAAGGTCCCGAGCGAGGTCCCGACCAGCAGATCGAGATCGCCGTCGTCGTCGGCATCGCCGAGATCCGGCGCCGAGCGCGACCCGACGTCGATCCCATCGACGGGACTCCCGACCCCGAGCCGCAGGACGAAGGCGGGCGCAGCGGTCGTGCCCGTGTTCTCGTAGTAGTCGAGGACGCCGTCGAGCTCGCCGGCGACGAGGTCGGGGTCCCCGTCGTGGTCGAGATCGCCGAGGGCAGGCGACGATAGGCTGCCGACGCTCTGGCCGTTCAGGGGGTTCGCGGCGCCGGTGCGCAGGGCGAAGGCCGGCGCGGTGGGCGAGCCGGTGTTGCGGTAGTCGTTGAAGATCCCGTCGCTCTCGCCGACCACGAGATCGAGATCGCCGTCCCCGTCGAGATCGGCGAGGGCCGGGGCGGCAGCGAGCCCGACGTCCTGACCGGCGAGCGGGTTGGCGGCCCCGGTCCGCTCGACGTAGAGGGGATTCGAGGCGCTCCCTGTATTCGCGAAATAACGCAGCGTCCCGTCGTCGGCGCCGACCACGACGTCCGCGTCGCCATCGCCATCGAGATCGCCGAAGGCCGGCCGCCCATCGCTCCCGGGCGAAGCGCTCGCCAGCGGATTCGAAGCCCCGGTCCGGAGAAGCAGCCCTCCCGAGAGATTCTCGAGATAGTCGAAGCTGCCATCCTGCTCCCCGGCGAGCAGATCGGGGTCGCCATCGCCGTCGAGATCGCCGAGGGCCGGACGCGTGAGGGCGCCCACGCTCGCGACGTCGAGCGGGCTCGAGGCCCCGGCCGGATCGCGAAGACGGGGGCGGTCGCCGTCCCCACGTTCTCGAAGACGACGAAGCCGCCGGCCCCGTTGCCCGAGACGAGGTCGGGATCGCCATCGCGATCGAGATCGCCGAAGACCGCGTCGGAATGCTCGCCGACGTCGAAGCCGTCGAAGGGATTCGCGGCCCCCGTCCGGGCGACGAAGGCATGGCCGGTCGCGGAGCCCGTGTTCTCGAAGTAGCCGAAGGTCCCCGCGAGCTCGCCGGCCACGAGGTCGAGGTCGCCGTCGCCGTCGAGATCGACCAGCGCCGCCGTCCGCGGATCCCCCGCACCGCCGCCGAAGCCGACCCCCGCGAGCGGCGCGCCCGGCCCCGGGCCGAAGGAAGCCGCGCGGGCGGTGCCCCCGTTCACGAAGAGCTCGAAGCTCGGGCCGGCGGCGCTGGCGACGACCAGGTCGAGATCCCCGTCGCCGTCGAGGTCGCCGAGGGCCGGGCTCCCCTGGCCCCCGTTCACGAGCCCGGCGAGCGGGTTCGCCGCGCCGGTCCGGGCGACGAAGGCCGGCGCGAGGGCCGTGCCGGTATTCGCGTAGTAGGCGAGGTCCGAGCCGCCGGTGCCCGCCACGACGTCGAAATCACCGTCGCCATCGAGATCGCCGAAGGCGGGCGACGCGGCGGTCCCGAGATCGAAGCCCGCGAAGGGATGGGCTGCGCCGGTCCGCGCTTCGAAGAGCGTCCCCTTCGCTGTCGCCGACTCCGCGCCGAGGCCGAGGAGGGCCACCGCGATCGCGGCGTTCGCGGATCGGGCGCGGGACGCGGCGCGATTGGGCTTCGAGGGGGACACGCGCGGGCTCCTGGTGGACGACGGGGCATTCTCCCACGCCCGGTCGGCGCGTGTCGAGGGGTCGGCCCGGCCGCGAAGAGCGGTCGGCGCAGGCGGTGGCGTCGGAACGGCTCGACGTCGTCAGGGCAGCGCGAGGCCGAGCTTCGCCTGGTCGAGGAGCGCCTGGCGGTCGGCGGCGAGGTCGCGATCGCCGGGGGACGCCTCGAGGGCGAGCTCGAGCGCGCCGAGGGCGTCGTACCAGAGGCCCTGCTCGGCGGAACGCAGCGCGGCTTCGCGCAGGGCAGCCGGTGTGCGCGCCGGGCTCGCCGGCGTCGACGCGCTCGGGGCGACCCGCACGATCGCGCCCTCGGCCAGCTCGTCCTTCGAGCGGCGCACGGGATCGTGGACCAGGGCCACGAACCAGCGGTGGAGCTTGTCGGGCGGCAGCGCGACGCCGAGATCCGAGAGCGGGAGCGCATGCAGCCCCGCCTCGACCGGACCGGGCAGTCGCAGCTGCAGGAGCGGCTCGATCGCCTCGTCGTCGACGAGCGTGAGCTCGATCGGAATCGAGGTCGCCGCCGAGACGAACCAGTAGAGCGTCGGCGACGGCTCCACCGTCTGCCCGACGTGATCACGCGGCGCGAGGACGGCGACGCGCGGTCGGAGCGCCACCGCAGCGGTCGCGTCCGGGTCGCCCGAGCGCGCGCGGCTCGCGATCCCGGACGGTGCGACGCCGCGGGTGCCGGCCCCGGCCGATCGCCAGGCGTGACCGCGACTCGGAGGGACGTAGAGGATCGGCGCGGGTCTGCGCGCGGCGGGCTTCGGATCGGCGACCCCCGGCCGCGCAGGCGACGGCGACCCGGCGCGCGCGTCCGGCGCCGTCGCTTCGCTCTTTCCCGCCGCCGGCGCGCGCTCGGCCCCCGCCGCCCAGCCCGGCTGATGCGAGAGCGCGACGGCGAGGGCGGCCCAGGCCGCGATCGGCGCCAGCATGCGGGCCCAGACCCGGATCGACCGATGCTTCTCGCTGCGCTTCGTCATGCCCCGCCCTCCCCGCCGTCCCGCGCCGCGACGATCCGATGGATTCCGATCGCAGCGCGCTTGCCCTTCAACGCATGGACACCGACTTCCTCGACCTCGAAGCCCTCGCCGAGCAGCCGGCGCGTCGCGTCGCCGACGAGGATGCGCGTCGGACCTTCGTCGCCGGCCGTGGCATCCGGTTCCGTGAAGGATTCGAGGCGGGCGGCCGTATTGATCGTGTCGCCGACCGAGGTGTACTTCATGCGCGCATCGCTCCCGATCGCGCCGACGACCGCGAGTCCGGTCTCGATCCCGATGCGCTGGCGCGCGAGCGGCCAGCCCTTCGCCGCGAAGACGCGATTGCATTCCTCGAGCGCGCGCCCCATCGCGAGCGCGCAGGCCACCGCCTGGCGCGCGTCCCGGGCGATCGCCGCCTCGCTCTCGCTCGGAATCGGCACCCCGAAATTCGCCTTGATGCCGTCGCCGACGTAGTCGTCGACGTGGCCGCCGTGGGCCTCGATGACCCTCGTCATCGCGTCCATGTAGACGTCGATCCAGGCGAGCAGGTCTTCGGGCTCGAGCTTCTCGGCTGCGCTCGTGAAGCCGACGAGATCCGACATCAGCGCCGTCAGCACGAGGCGCCGCGGTCGCGGCCGCCCTCCGGACATGATCCGGTCGCGCTCGCGCCAGAGGGCGTCGGCGACCTTCGCGGAGCTGAAGCGCCGGAAGAGCGAGACGAGCTGGCGCTGCGCCCGCGCCTCGGCCCGGACCCGCACGACGAGGCTCGCCCCGCCCGCCGCGGCCCAGGCGAGGGTCGGCTCGACGCTCGGCACGACGAGACCGCGCTGGAACAGAAAGGCCGCGAAGAAGACGGGCAGGAGCAGCCCGGCGAGCAGTCCCGGCACGACCCGCGCGAGCGGTCCGACCCCCATCGCCAGCGCGATCGCCCCGGCACCGAAGGCGCCGACGAGCCCGGCCTCCGCGAGCTGCGATGCGCTTTGCCGCGGCGCGTCGCCGAGGACACCCGCGCGGATCAGCTGATCGGCGAGCTGCGCGTGGAGGCGCAGGCCTTTCACGATCGAGTCCGGTGCGAGGGGCGAATCGAAGTCGTCCTTCACGCTCGGCGCGTCGGTCCCGATCACGACGACCCGGCCCTCGACCCGCTCCCGCGCAGCCCGGTCGCCGAGCACGGCCTCGAGCGAGAGCGACTCGAAGCGCGCCGGATCCCGCCGGAAGTCGAGCGGGATCTGGAAGCCCCCGGCATCGAGACGGACGTAGACGCCGTCGTTCGCCTCGAGGGGCGCGAGCGTCGTGCCCCCGATGCGCACGAGCTCGGGGTCCTTCGGATCGGGCTCGATCCCGATGCCGGCGGCGGCGAGGTGGAGGCTCGCGAGCCGCAGCGCGAGGGAGACGTGGGCGCGACCATCGTCGTCCCAGGAGTAGAGCGAGCCGCGCCGCACGACCCGCCCCGGATCGACCAGCATGTTGTTGAAGCCGACCTGCGGCGCCGGTGCGAAGTCGGGTGCCGGGAGGCCCGGCGCCTCGCTCGAGGCGAGCAGCTCCGTCATCACGATCTGCGGATGGCGCTCCACCGCCTGCGCCAGCGCCGCGAAGCCCGCGACGGCCTCGGCGCTCGCGTTCGCCGGGGCCGAGCGATAGAGATCGACGCCGATCGCGCTGGCACCGAGGTCGGCGAGGCGCTCGAGCAGCGCGGCGAGCTGTCGATCGGGGAGCGGATGGCCGTGGCGCGCGAAGTCCGCTTCGCCGAGGGGGACTACGACGACGGGCGAGACGACGCCGTCCGCGCCGACTCGCTGCGACGCCTCCGCCCCCGCCGCCCCGGCGCGAACGAAGCGGTCGAGCACCGCGAGCTCCGCGGCCTCGAGGCCCCCGAGCCGCCCGATCAGCCCGACGAGGACCAGCGCCGCCGTGCCCGCCAGAAGGCCCGAGCCACCCGCGCGCAGTCCCCTTCCGCTCGACCCGCCGAGCGCCATGACCGAAATCCTCCCTCGCGGACCGTCTCGCAGGACCCGCCTCACGATAGCCATCGTGCGAGGCGGGCCCGTCGGATCAATCCGCGGCCCGGGGCCCCTCGATTCGGTAAGCTCGGCCGACTTTTGCCCCCGCCACCGGCCCCGAGAACGCCCCGGCCCCCGAACGAGGATCCGAGATGACCGCCGAAGACACCCTCCAGCAGGCGCGAGAGCGCATCGGAGCGTGCGCGGATCCCGGGGCCCTGAAGGAGCTCGAGCGCGAATACCTCGGAAAGAAGGGCGCCGTCGCGGCGATGCTCGCCGAGATCCCGAAGCTCGCGCCCCAGGCGCGCAAGGCCGATGGCCAGCGCGCGAACGACCTGAAGCAGGCGCTCCAGGCGCTCTTCGACGAACGCGGTGCAGCGCTCGCGACCACGAAGCTCGATGCCTTGCTTCGCGCGGACGACTTCGATCCGACGCTGCCCCCGCCCCGGGCGCTGCGCGGCGGCCTCCATCCGATCACGCAGGTCACCCGCGAGCTCGAGGACCTCTTCACCTCGATGGGCTACGAGGTCCTCGACGGCCCCGAGGTCGAGCTCGACCACTACAACTTCGAGGCGCTCAACATCTCGAAGGACCATCCCGCCCGCGACTCGCAGGACACCTTCTACTGCGACGACGCCGGCCGCCTCGTGCTGCGCACGCATACGTCGCCGGTGCAGGTCCGCGCGATGGAGAAGCGCAAGCCGCCCTTCCGCGTGATCGCGCCGGGCCGCGTCTTCCGCCAGGAGACGACCGACGCCTCCCACGACCACACCTTCTACCAGATGGAAGGGCTCGTCGTCGGCAAGGACATCTCCGTCGCCCATCTGATCGGCGCCATGAAGACGCTCCTGCGCGGCATGTTCGGCCGCGACCTCGAGGTCCGGCTGCGCCCCGGCCATTTCCCGTTCGTCGAGCCCGGCTTCGAGCTCGACGCGCGCTGCCCCTTCTGCGAGGCGGGCTGCAGCGTCTGCAAGCGCACGACCTGGATCGAGCTCCTGCCCTGCGGCCTCGTGCATCCGAACGTGCTGCGCGCCGGCGGAATCGACCCCGAAGTCTTCAGCGGCTTCGCCTTCGGCCTCGGCCTCTCGCGCCTCGTGATGCTGCGCCACGGGATCGACGACGTGCGGCATCTGCTGTCCGGTGACCTGCGCTTCCTGGAGCAGTTCTGATGAAGGCCTCGCTGCGCTGGCTCTCGCGCCACATCGATCTGTCGGGCCTCACGCCGGAGACGATCGCCAACGACCTCACGCTCTCGACCGCCGAGGTCGAGGGCATCGAGCGCTTCGCCCCGGCGACGAGCGACGTCGTCGTCGGCCACGTCGTCTCCCGCGAGCGCCATCCCGACGCCGAGAAGCTCTCGCTCTGCCGCGTCGACGTCGGCGCGGGCTCTGGCCCGGGCGAGGCGCTCCAGATCGTCTGCGGCGCGCCCAACGTCGCCGCCGGCCAGAAGGTCGCGGTCGCGAAGATCGGGACGAAGCTGCCGGGCGATCTCACGATCAAGCGCTCGAAGATCCGCGGCGTCGAGTCCTTCGGCATGATCTGCTCGGCCCGCGAGCTCGGCGTCGGCGACGACCACGACGGGATCTGGGTGCTGCCGGAGAACGCGCCGCTCGGCGCGTCGGTCGCGAGCGCCCTCGCGCTCGAAGACTTCGTGATCGAGATCGACAACAAGTCCCTGACCCACCGCCCCGATCTCTGGGGCCACCGCGGCCTCGCCCGCGAGCTCGCCGCGATCTACGAGCGGCGTCTCCGCCCCCTCGACCTCGCGCCTCCGGCGACCGGCTCGGGCGCGGCCTATCCCGTCGCGATCGAATCGCCCGCCTGCACGCGTTATGTCGCTCTCGTGATTGACGGCGTGCGCGCCGGCCGCTCGCCCGAGTGGCTGCGCCATCTGCTGCTCGCCGTCGGCCAGCGGCCGATCGACCTCTTCGTCGACCTCTCGAACTTCGTGATGCTCGACCTCGGGCAACCGAATCACGTCTTCGACCGCCACCGCCTCGACGCCCTCGGCGCCGGCCGCGGCATCGTCGTCCGGGCCGCGCGTGCGAGCGCTGCCGAGACGATCAGAACCCTCGACGGCGTCGAGCGCAAGACGACCCCGGCCGATCTCCTGATCTGCGCCGGCGACGCGCCCGTCGCCCTCGCCGGCATCATGGGCGGCGACGACTCGAAGGTCGCCCCCGAGAGCGAGGCGCTGCTGCTCGAGGTCGCGAGCTTTCGCGCCACGACGATCCGCCGGACCTCGAGCCGCCTCGGCCTGCGCACCGACTCCTCCGCCCGCTTCGAGAAGGCCCTCGATCCCCATCTGCCCCTGGCCGCCGCCGGCCACTTCGCGCGGCTGCTGCAGTCGATCGCGCCCGGCGTCCGCTTCCCGGCCAAGCCGACGGACGTGGGCGTCTGGCAGGACCCGACGACCACGATCGAGCTGCGCGCCGAGCGCGTCCGCAGCGCGCTGGGCAAGCCGCTCCCGGCTTCGGAGATTCGCGGGATCCTCGAGCGCCTCGAGTTCGGGGTGGAGGCCACGAGCGTCGAGACGGCGGGCGAGACCTTCCGCGTCCGCGTGCCCTCGTTCCGCGCGACCAAGGACATCACGATGGAGCAGGATCTCGTCGAGGAGATCGGCCGCATCCATCGCTACGGCAACATCGCCGAAGCGCCGCTCACCTTCACGATCGCGCCGCCGGCCCGGGACGAGCGGCGGCGGCTGGTGCGCCATCTGCAGGATCGGCTCGCGGGGGGCGGGCGCTTCCGCGAGAACCTCTCGTATTCGTTCATCGCCGACGCGCTGCTCGAGAAGCTCGGCGCGAGCGACGAGCCCCACGTCCGCGTCATCAACCCCGTCCACCAGGGCGAGTCCCGCATCCGCCGCACCGTCGCCCCGAGCCTGCTCCCCGCCCTCGAAGCCAATCGCCGCCATCACACGGACGTGCGCCTCTTCGAGATCGGCAAGGCCTACGAGCCCGAGGCGAGCGACGCCCGCGGCGAGCCCCGCGAACGCCACTACCTCGCCCTCGCCTGGGCCGGCAGCCGGCCCAACCCGAAGACCGCGCGCTGGGACGGGAGCCGACTCCAGAAGCTGCAGGCCGTCGTCGAAGACCTCGTCGCGTCGTTCGGCCTCGCGCGCGGGACCTGGACGAAGGACGGCAACCCGCCGCGCTGGGCCCATCCCGGCAAGTCGCTCTTCCTCGCGCTCCCGGGCGCGCCGCATGCCGCCGCCGTCGTCGCCGAGCTCGAGCCCGGCCTCGCCCCGAAGCTCGGCCTCGCGGGCGACCTCGACAGCGAGGTCGCCGTCGCCGAGCTGTGCCTCGACGCCCTGCTCTCCGCCGAGCGCCGCGGCAGCGCCTATCGCCCGCTGCCCCGCTATCCCGGCATCAAGGTCGACGTCGCGGTCTCCGTCCCCGAGGCGACCCGCGCCGGCGAGCTCGTCGCCCTCGTCGAGAGCGCGGGCAAGGGCCAGGTCGTCGACGTCGAGCTCTTCGACCTCTACCGCGGCAAGTCGATCGGCGAGGGCAGGAAATCCCTCGCCTTCCACGTGCTCCTCCAATCCGACGCGCGCACGCTCACCGACCAGGACGAGCAGAAGTTCCTGCAGCGCTTCGAAAAGCTGGTCACCGAGGCGGGCGGAGAATTGCGCAAGGCCTGAGTGCCATCGGTCCGTTGTCTCGGACGTGTCTCACAAGGCGCGGCCGACGCGGCACTCGGGGCGCGAATGGCTCGCCCTTGGCACGGGCTTCGTCGCTTCTCGCGATTCTCCAATCCTGCGACCGACTGGACGGGGCGGGCTTCAGGCTGCGCTTGACTTCGCGCCCCGAGCGTCGCGCCGACCGCTCGCGTCGAGGCGGGTCGGTAGACGGAGCGCGGGCGGTCGTACATGGAAGGTCTCCGCCGTCTCGTCGTTGGTTGATCGGCGTGCAAGCTCGAACTGGCGTGCTCGCATGCGCGCATGCGCGCCACACAAAGTCGCGCGAGTCCGGCCGAGCAAGGCAAGCACTTACGCAGCTCGGCGTGCGTCACGACGAATTCGGCCGCAGAGGCAACGCCCCCACCCCGAGATCAAGCAACGGATGCACGCAGAATCCAATCGATCCCGCCGCAGCCCCCGACCTACCCCGCAGCGAGCGACCGGCGCGGTGCTCGGGGCGCGAAGTCAAGCGCAGACGAAGCCCGCTCCACCGAGCCGGTCGCAGAATCGACGCATGTCGAGAAGCGACGAAGGCTGTGCCAAGGTCGAGCCATTCGCGCCCCGAGCGCCGCGCCGGTCGCGCCTTGTGCGATGCCCCGGGACCCGAGTCACGCATCGACGCCCTAGGCCGCGTGCATTCTCGCGCGGAAGTGTTTGCCTTTGACGGCATAATCCGCCACGTGCGACGCACACCACGCGTTCGGCTTCACCAGCACCGGAAAGCCCGAACCCGCGACCATGCCCGCGAGCTGCTTCACGTAGTCGGAGGAGTCGTAGCGCTCGTCGGGATTCGCATCGACGTGGACCCAGATCTGCTGCTGGGCGGGCGAGAGCTGGAAGGCGTCCATCATCCGCATCGCGAGGTCGAGGGAGAGCCAGGTCTCGGTCGAGAGCTTCTCGAAGAGCGTGACCTCCTTGCGGTCGTGGCGGCGGGTGTAGAAGACGCGGCCGCCCTTGCCGGGGTTGAGGACGCAGGCGACGGTGACGAACTCCATGCGCGTGGCGGATTTCTGGGCGTCGGTCCCGATGTGGACCGTCTGCCCCGCCCGGACGAGCGCGCCGATGCTGCTCATCATGTCGAGGACTTCGGCCCCTCCGAGGGTCCACCACCGGCTCTCGAGCTCCAGAGACATCGGACTTCGCATCGTTCTCTCCGTTCGCTTTCTCCGTTCGACCTTGGCCCCTCGATCTCCGACCCCTGAAACGACGAAACCCCGCGCAGGGGCGCAGGGGTTTCGCTTTCAATCCGCTCTTTCGAAGCGCCCGGACGCTCTTTGCACGCCCGACCGAGGAGATCCGGATGGCCGGGAAGCAGGCCGAGTCGACCTCGTCCGCGTCGGCGGTCTCGCGACCGCGAGCCGCGATGCGGGATCCATCCGCCCGGCCCCCCGTCTGGTCGTCGATCGACCCAACGTTCCTCCTCGAGCGCTGCGCGCTCGGCGACCTCCGATGTCCGGCTCTGCATCGTCGGTCCGCGACCGGCGCTCGAGCGCGAAGCGCCACGCGCGGGCCACGCGCTCGAACGCCCTCGGGTCATTGTCGTCGGACCCCTGGGTCGAGTCAACCCCAGCCCGGTCACCCGCGCCACGCGTCATCCGATCGTCATGCGAACTTGAACTCGCCCTGGTCGAGGACGATGTCGCCGTTCTGGTTGCGCGTGACGAAGAGCGCTTGCTTGCCGTCGACCCACATCTGGATCGTGAGCGCGTCGCCCGGCATCACGGGCTTCGAGAAGCGGCCGTCCATCGCCTTGAAGCGGCTCGGGTCGGAGCCGCAGAGGGTATGGAGCAGCGCGCGGCCGGTGAAGCCGTAGGTGCAGAGGCCGTGGAGGATCGGGCGATCGAAGCCGCCGATCTTCGCGAAGGCGGGATCGGAGTGGAGCGGGTTGCGATCGCCCGACAGGCGATAGGTCAGCGCCTGGTCCTCGCGCGTCGTGTAGACGACCTCGTGATCGGGCTTGCGCGTCGGCAGCTCGAAGGTCGGCGACGGACCGCGCTCACCACCGAAGTCGCCGGCGCCGCGACAGAACATCGACATCTTGACCTTGAAGAGCGGCCTGCCCGTCGCGACGAGGGTCGCCGTCGATTCGATCTCGGCGACCGCCGCCTTGCCCTTGTCCCAGATGCCCGTGATCTCGCCGACCGACTCGATCTCGCCGTCGGGCGGGATCTCGTCGTAGAGCTCGATGCCCTCGGTCCCGTGGACCATGAGGGCGGGATTGAAGGTCCCGATCTTGTCGAAGGGAACACCGCCGCCGCCGAGGATCACCGCCATGGTCGGCAGCACGCGCTGCGGCGTGTCCTTCGTGTTCTCGGTCGTGAACTGGAGCTCCTTCGTCCCTGCACCCACGCCCACCGCGTAGAGCAGCGCATCCTTCGACGTCCACGAACGCCGCGCAGGCTTGCCCTTCGCGCCGACGGACTTGGGATCGAGTGCCATGGGAGTCTCCTTCCTGGTTGTCTTTGGATCGACTTGGGTTGACTTCGATTGACTTCCGAAGGTCGTTCGTGTCGAATGCTCTTCGCGGGATCGTGGCTCGACCGGCCTGCGGGCGATCTGCGCACCGTCTGCACGCATCCGGCGCCCGGCGGCGACCCGCCGGCCTCGTCCGTCACCCGGGGTTTCGGTGCGGCGACTAGAGTTACACTAGGCCCCTGCCCTTGTCGATTACCGGGACCGCCCGCCCCACCACCAGGAAAAAGCATGCACGACCCGAACCGCCGCCTCGACGCGGGAAGCCGCCTGCCCCTCGCGCCCGGCCTCGTCTGCACGGGCCTCGCCTGCGCCGGACTCCTCGCCGCGAGCCTCGTGCCGAGCGCGGCGCGGGCCGCCTGTACGCCGACCTCGCCGGCGAACGACGCGACCGTGACCTGCTCGGGGACGGACTCGACGGGCTACGACGGCAGCGGCGCCGACAACCTGACGATCTCGACGACGGGCGCCGCGATCCTCGACGACAGCAGCCCGACCCTCGACGCCGCGATCCTCGTCGACGACGACAGCACGGTCACGATCGGAGCCGCGGCCACCGTCCGCGTGACGGAACAGAACGGCGCCGGCATCCGCGGCGACGACGACAACTTCATCGACAACAAGGGCCGCATCGAGCTCAATGCGAACGACACCCGCGGCATCGCGATCGACCAGAACACGACCGGTGTATTGCCCAACGGCGCCGTCAACAGCGCGACCGGCGTGATCCAGGTCGTCGGCGATCGCAGCTATGCCATCGAGACCGGCAACAACACGGGCGTCGCGACCTCCGGCACGATCAATCTGATCGGCGACGAGACCCGCGGTCTCTCGGGCGGCAGCCGACTCGACTACACCAAGCCTGCGAACGTGACCAACAGCGGCCTGATCAACATCGAAGGCGATGACGCCTTCGGCATGAAGTTCGGCGACGGCTGGCTCGACGGCAGCTTCCAGGACACCGACAACAACCCCAACACGGCGACGGTCTTCGTGCCGACGGCGGCCGGCATCCGCAACCAGGGCGACGGGACGATCAACGTCACCGGCGATCGCTCGACCGGCATCTTCGCGGGCGACACGGCGAATACCGACGGCGACCACGACAGCTTCGTCCTCAACGCGGGCACGATCTCGGTGACGGGAACCGATTCGATCGGCGTCTCGGTCGGCGGAAATGGCCGCCTCGATCGCTACGACCTCTCCACGTTCAACCTGAACAACTCGAATACCCTCGGCCTCGTGACCGTCAACAACTCGGGCGAGATCACCGGCGATGCGGACTCCGGCCCCCTCGTCGTCTTCCGCGACTTCAACGCGGGCCACGAGAACCGCCTGCTGATCGGCGGCGGCGGCTCCATCGTCGCCGACCTGACCAACCAGGGCACCGCAGACCGCGCGATCGCGATCCGCGGCACCGACGGCGACGAGTTCATCGTCAACGTCGGTCAGGTCCAGGGCGACGTCGAGCTCGGCGGCGGCGACGATCGCTGGCTCCAGCTCTCGGGCGCCCAGCAATCGGGCAACCTGATCGGCGGCGCCGGCCAGGACGAGCTCACCCTCGTCGGGACGCGTACGGCCGCCGATACCTTCGACGTCGGCAACCTCCAGGGCTTCGAGGCCATCCGGATCGCGCGCGGTGCGCCGATCACGCAGTCCTCGACCACGACGACGCCCTGGCGCCTGACGAATACGAGCGGCTTCACGGGTCTCGTCGAGGTCCAGAACGACGGCATCCTCGACGTCCCGACGCCGATCACCCTCGGCGGCGCCCTCGACGTCCAGTCCCGCGGCACGATCCAGGTCACCCTCGACGGCACGACCCCGCCGCTCACGGTCCAGGGCGCGACGAGCCTCGACGGCAACCTCGTCGTCCGGAAGGGGGCCAACCTGACGCCGAGCGCGACGCCCTATCGCGTGATCCTCGCAAACGGAGGCGTGACGGGACAGTTTGCGAGCATCCGCTTCCCGGACGCCTCGGGCACGCGGATCTTCACGTCGAGCTACGACACGTTGGGCGTGCTCGCGCTCTTCCAGGACGTGGGTCTGGTCGGCGTCGCCCGGAACGCGAACCAGCGCGCGATCGCCCAGAGCCTCTTCGATCTCACGAACTCGAACGGCAATCAGGACGACCTCCAGGCCGTGCTCGATGGCCTGAACGACATCCAGAACCTCGCCTCCGTCTACGACGCCCTCTCGCCCGAGGCCTACGACGCGCAGACGACGGTCTCCGTCGAGGCGGGGCGGCGGATCGCGGCGATGCTCTTCGACCGGCCGCGCGAATGCCGGACCGGCGAGCGCGATCCGTGGACGGGCAATCCGAACGCGCTGCCCTGCCATGCGCGGCGCCTCTCGCCCTGGGCCGCGGGGCTCGGCTCGTTCCGCCGACGCGACGCGTTCTCGGGCCACGCCCGCTACGACGCCCAGATGGGCGGGATCATCGCGGGCGTCGACTTCCAACCCGTCTCGAACCTCGACTTCACCCTCGCCGTCTCGGGCCAGCGCGGCGGCATCGACGTCGCCCGCGCCGGCGAGAGCACGCTGACCCTGGCCGAGGTCACCGGTGCCGCGGCCTTGAATCTCGGTGGCCTGCGCCTCCAGGGCGCCGCGACCTACGGCCACGGCTTCCATCAGGACCGCCGTCAGATCCAGTTCGACGGCCCGACGCCGACGACCGGCATCAATGTCCGCGGGACCGACGACCACGAGAGCGACCGCACGCTGCTCGCGACGGAGATCGGCTATCGGGTGCCCGCGGGCCCCGTCGGCGTCGAGCCAATCTTCGGCTTCGACTGGGCCTGGATGAGCCAGGACGGCATCCGCGAGGCCGATGCCGGAGGCTTCGGGCTCGATGTCGAGAGCCGTGACGACGAGATCGGCTCCCTGCGCGCAGGGGTCCGGCTCTCGACCGTCTACGACCACAAGACCTATCTCGGACCCTGGCTCGAGTGGATGACCGGCGTCTGGCGCCCGACCTTCGACGTCGCCTGGCGGCAATTCGTCGAGGGCAACGAGCGCGACGTCGCCGCCCGTCTGCAGGGCGGCGCGGATACCGCCGGCGGCTTCGAGATCCAGGGCAAGGAAGATCCCGGCGGTGCCGAGATCGGCCTCGGTCTGCGCCTCATCCCGACGGACGCGAACCGGCTGCGCCTCGACCTGCGCTACCAGGCCTACGTCGCCGAGCACACCCTCGAGCAGGACCTCGTCGCCCAGGCGACGATCGCGTTCTGAGCCGAGGCGATGCGAGGCGCCGCGGCGGACTCCGCCGCGGCGTCGCATCCGCGCGGCCCCGGTCTCAGTCCTCGAGCCCCATCATCTTCGCGACGCCGAAGCGCACGCCCGCGGTGAAGCCGCCGTCGACGGCGAGCGACTGACCCGAGACGAACGACGCCTCGTCGGACGCCAGGAAGAGCGCCGCGTTAGCGATCTCCCGCGGCAGCCCGAAGCGGTTCATCTGGTGCTGATAGGCGATCCGGACGTTGACGTCCTTCATCGCGCCCGAGGCGACGACGTCGCGGAAGAGCGGCGTATCGATGAAGCCCGGGCAGATCACGTTGGTCCGGATTCCGCGCCCGGCGTAGTCGAGGGCCATGTTCTTCGTGAGCAGCACGACGCCGCCCTTCGACGAGTTGTAGGAGCTCCCGCCCTCGCAGCCCTGGAGCCCCTCGATCGAGGCGACGTTGACGATGCTCCCCTTGCGCCGCGCGAGCATGCTCGGAATCACGGCCTTGCAGGCGAGAAAGGTCCCCTTCAGGTTGATGTCGACGGTGAAGTCCCAGGCCGCCTCGTCGACCATGTGCACCGCGCCGCCCCCGGCGACCCCGGCCGAGTTCATCAGGATGTCGATCGGCCCGAACTCCGCCTCGACCTCCCGCACGCAGGCCTCGAGCGCCTTCGCGTCGCGCACGTCGCCCTGAAACGCCCGCGTCCCCCCGCCGAGCTCGCAGGCCGCCTTCCAATCCGCCGTCTCGTTCGTCCCGAGATCGAAGCTCGCGACCTTCGCGCCCTCTTCCGCGAAGCGCAGCGCCGTCGCCGCCCCGAGCCCCGAGATCCCACCCGTGATCAACGCCACCTTGCCCGCCAGTCGCTTCATCGCGCCCTCCTTTTCGTCCGTCCCGATTCGTCCGTTTCGTTTGCTAGGCCCCGGCGAGCCACTCGATCCGCCGGCAGGACTCTGCGTGCCCGCCCTCGAGCGGCCCCGCGCGCAGCACGACCGCATCGAAGCCCGCCGCCTCGAAGCCCGCGAGCCAGCCCCGGACGCCGGCCCCGCGCGGCCGGTGCGCGCCTCGATCGCGATCTCCGAGTCGTCCGGCAGATCGACGGCGACGGCGAAGACCCCGACGTTCGCGAGCAGGTCGGCCTCCGCTTCGGCCCGGGCCTCGAAATAACAGGCGCGGTGGCCCTGCCAGACCGCGCCGCCCCCGCCCGAGAGATCGAGGAAGCCGAGCCCCGCGCGCCCGGCCGCCGTCGCCTGCTCCCCGTTCCAGCCCGCCAGCCAGAGGGGCGGATGCGGCTGCTGCACCGGCTTCGGGACGACGTCGATCTCGGGCACCGCGAAGCGCGGCGAGTCCCAGGCGAAGATCTCCGCCGCCCACATCCCGACGAGCATCCGCGCGCCCTCGGCGAGCTCGAAGCCCGGCTCGCGCGTGTCGTCGCGGCTCGCCGCGAGGTCCGGCAACAGCGCGAGCTCGAGGCGCCCGCCCGACGCGACGTCGAGGGTCGCCGCCTGCTCGGCCTCGCGCACCGGTGCGACCCGCGGCGGCCAGAGTCCGGGGACCCCCCAGCCGAGGCGGATGCGCTCGGTCACGCCCGCGAGCCCCGCGAGCCAGACCGCCGGGGCCGAAGCGCGGGCCTCGCCCTCGAGCCCCGTCTCCGGCAGGGCCCAGATCGACGCGAGCCCGAGCGACTCCGCGAGCCGCGTCTCGCGCTCGAGCTCCGCGAAGCGCAGGGGCGACGCGGCGCCGAGGGCGTAGAAGAGCCCGCGCTCCACGCCCTCAGTTCCCGCTCGTGACGACACCCAGCGTCGGATTGCGCCGCAAGCGGATGTCCTCGAGGCGCGCGAGGCACGCGCGATCCCAGCTCGTGCCCTCGTCGGCGAGCAGATAGAAGCGGTCCTCGCGGATGCCCTGGAAGACGCGCTCGGCCATGGCGGAGGGGTCGAGGCCGCCGGCGGTGCTCGACTGGATCGCCTGCTCGACCAGCGTCTGCTCCGGGGTCGCCGAGCCTTCGGGGCGCTTCAGATGCGCGGGGCGATTGCGCTCGGAGTGGCCGATGCGCGTGCGGATCAGCTCGGGACAGAGCGCCGACACGCCGACCGGCGACTGCTTGATGCGCAGCTCGTGGTAGAGCGTCTCGGTCAGCGAGAGCGCCGCGTGCTTGCTCACGCTGTAGGCACCGGAGAGCGGCATGTTGATGAGGCCCGCCATCGAGCAGGTATTCACGATGTGGCCGGGCTGGTTCTGCTCGAGCATGACGGGGACGAAGGCGCGTACGCCGTGGAGGATCCCGTAGAGGTTCACACCGAGGACCCACTCCCAGTCCGTCGAGATCGCGTCCCAGGAGAGGCCGCCGGCGAAGACGCCGGCGTTGTTGCAGAGCACGTGGACCGCGCCGTAGCGCTCGAGGGTCTCGTCGCGCAGATGCGAGAGGTCGTCGGCGCGGGAGACGTCGGTGCGGACGGCGAGGACGTCGACGCCCTGATCAGTCAGCTCCGAGGCCGCCTGGGCGAGGCGATCGCGCTCGACGTCGGCCATCACGAGCTTCATGCCCTCCCGCGCGAAGCGATCGCAGAGGGCCCGCCCGATCCCGCTCGCCGCCCCGGTCACGACCGCCACCCGGTCCCGGAATTCCGTCAGCACGTCCGTCCTCCTCCCGATCCCGCCCGGGTCACCATCGCCCGGGGAGCGCGCGATGGTAGAGTCGCAGGGGAGGTTCTGATAGCCCATGGCGACCACCGCGCCCCGCCCGCTCCAGGGACTTCGCATCGTCGAGCTCGCGACCCAGATCGCGGGGCCGTATGCGACGAAGCTCTTCGTCGACGCCGGGGCCGAGGTCTTCAAGGTCGAGCCGCCGACCGGGGATCCGATGCGGCGCTGGACGGCCTCGTTCCAGAAGCTCGCCCCGGGTGCCGCGAGCCCGCTCTACCAGTTCCTCAACGCCGGCAAGCGCTCGATCGCCCTCGATCCGGGGGACGCCGGCGATCGCCGCCAGCTCGATGCCCTCGCGGCCTGGGCCGACGTCGTCGTCGAGGACCAGGGCCCGGGCGGCCTCGAGGCGCGCGGCATCGATCCCGAAGCCTGGCTCGCCGCCAATCCACGGCTCGTCGTCGTGCGCATCTCGCCCTGGGGTCAGGCGGGGCCCTGGGCGACGCGGCCCGCCAACGACTTCGTGCTGCAGGCGGCGTCGGGCTCCCTCGAATACCGCGGCTTCCCCTGGCGCGAGCCCGTCGCCGCGGGTGGACGCGTCTGCGACTGGCTGGCGGGGAGCTTCGCCGCGATCTGTGCGCAGATGGCCTGGCGCGCGGCGAAACGCGATGGCGGTGGACAGATCGTCGACCTGTCGACCTTCGAGGCCGCGCTCCACAACCTGACGATCTTCGGCGACCTCGGCCGCCAGTTTCTCGGCGGCCTGCTCCCGCGCTCGATCGAGATCCCGTCGATCGAGCCGACGAAGGACGGCCACGTCGGCATCTGTACCCAGACGGGGCAACAGTGGTCGGATTTCTGCGCGATGCTCGGCCGCCAGGACATCGCCCAGGATCCGAAGTTCCTCGAGGCGCGCCAGCGCTTCGAGCAGATCGACTTCATGCAGTCCTTCATCCACGGCTGGATGAAGGAGCGCACGACCGCCGAGGTGATCGAGCTCTGCGAGCTGATCCGGATCCCGGTCGCCCCCATCGGCAACGGCCGTGATCTGCCCGAATTCGACCACCTGCGCGCCCGCGGCGTCTATTCGCGGGCGCCCGGCGGCTTTCTGCAACCGCGCCCTCCCTACCGACTCGAGACCGACTCGCCGGCGCCGATCGGCCGGACCTCGCCCCTCGACGCCGATCGCGGCGAGATCCTCGCGGCGATCGACGAGACGACGCGTGTCGCGGCGAAGGCGAGAGCGGGCGCGAAGGCGACGGATGGTCTCCCGCTCGCGCAGCCCGATCTCCCCTTCACCGGCCTGCGCGTCGTCGATCTCACGGCCTTCTGGGCCGGGCCCTACACGACCTCGATCCTCTCGGATCTCGGCGCCGACGTCGTCAAGATCGAGTCGATCCAACGCCCCGACGGCATGCGCTTCGCCGGCGCGGCGCGCCATCGCACGCCGCTCTACGAGTGGGGCAACGTCTTCCACGGCGCGAATCCCGGCAAGCGCGACGTCACGCTGCGCCTCGACCATCCGGAGGGCGTCGCCCTCGTGAAGCGCCTGCTCGTCGACGCCGACATCGTGATCGAGAACTTCTCGGCGCGGGTCATGCCGGGCTTCGGGCTCGACTGGGAGACGATGAAGGCGATCAACCCGCGCCTGATCAGCGTCCGCATGCCGGCCTTCGGCCTCGATGGCCCCTGGCGCGATCGGCTGGGCTTCGCGATGACGATCGAGCAGGTCTCGGGCCTCGCCTGGCTGACGGGCTACGAGGACCTCCCGCTGGTGGTGCGCGGCCTGTGTGATCCCCTCGGCAGCGTCCATACCATCTTCGCGATCGGTCTCGCCCTCGAGGAGCGCGAGCGCACGGGTCGCGGTCAGATGCTCGAGGTCCCGCTCGTCGAGCCCGCGCTCAACATCGCCGCCGAGCAGGTTCTCGAATACTCGGCCTTCGGCGCGCTCCTGACCCGGCGCGCCAACGTCATGCCCCACGCCGCGCCGCAGGGCGTCTTCGAGACCGCGAACGCCGACGAGCGCGTCGCCGTCTCGGTCACGAGCGACGCCGAGTGGGCGGGCCTCTGTCGTGCCCTCGGTGCCGCCGACTGGCAGGCCGACGCGGCGCTCGCGACGCACGCCGGTCGCCATGCCGCCCACGATGCGCTGGCGGCGCGTCTGGCCGACTGGATCCAGCCGCAGACGCGCGAGGCGGTGATCGAAGCGCTCCTCGCCGCGGGCGTGCCGGTCGCGGCCTCGATCAACAACCATGCGCTCTGGCCGAATCCCCAGCTCGAGGCCCGCGGCTTCTTCCAGACGCTGAAGCATCCCGTGACGGGCGAGACCCGCTATCCATCGTTCCCGGCGATCTTCTCCGCCTACGAGCGCGATCTCCACCGCAGCCCGCCGCCGACCCTCGGCCAGCACAATCGCGAGATCCTGCAGGGCGATCTCGGCCTCTCCGACGCGGAGGTCGCGCGCCTCGAATCGCTGCAGATCATCGGGACGAAGCCCTCGTTCATGTGAGCCCGCGCGCCTGCCGGCAGGCGTTGCCGTGGGCGCACGCTCGCGGACGGGCGCTCACGGCATGCGGCGCAGGTAGAACGCCGCCTGATCGCCCTGCCCGGCACGCCGCAGCCGCGCCGCGCGCCTTCGCACCGCGAGCCAGCGCGCCGCGCGCGCGCCCGCGCCGAGGGCTTCGCCGCTCGCCGAGCCGGCCGCCTCGCTCCCGGCGATCTGGAACGGACCCGAGTCATCCTCGACGTGCTCGACGCGGAGCCCCGCCCCCGCGGCGAGCAGCGCGATGCTCCGGCGCGTCGGGATCTGGAGATGGCGCGGGGCGTCGAGCTGGGCCCAGTCGGCGCCGTAGTGGGCGGCGGCCCAGGAGTCGGCGAGCGGGACACGCAGCAGGAGCCAGCCTCCCGGCGCGACCCGCGCCGCCATCGCCGCGAACGCGCGGCGAGGCTCGGCCATGTGCTCGAAGCTGTGGTGGGCCATCACGAGGTGATAGGTGCCGGCGTGGCGCTCGGGCGGGACCGCCTCGAGCCGCAGCCCCGGACGACCGGCGGCGTGTCGGGCGGTCTCGGGGCTGAGGTGGGGATCGATGCCGACGAGTCGTCGGAAGCCGTCGGCGTGGAGCCGGAAGAGCAGGCGTCCGGCGCCGCACCCGACGTCGAGGATCGGATCGTCGAGCCTCGTCTCCGTCCGGCGGAACCAATCGAAGCGACCGTAGCGGCGCCCCGAGAGCGCATGGGCGAGCGGGCCCGGCCGCAGGGCGAGACGGAGGTGGCTGCGCAGACGCCGCGCGCCGAGCCAGCCGCCGGGCGGACCCGAGGCGATGCGTTGGCGCGCCGTGTAGTAGTCGGCGCCGTAGTGGCGCGCGAGATCCGCGGGAATCGACTCGAGCTGGAGCGCGCCGCAGACGGAGCACGCCGCGTATTCGAAGAGCGGTCCCCGAATCGCGGCCGCGAGATCGTTTGCGACCGCGCGCGCGGTGCGATCACGTGCGCGGAGCACGAAGCCGGTGGCGCCGCCACAGAGCCGGCAGGCCCCGGCGCCGGCGCTCGCCGGCGCTCGATCGACGATCGCGCTCGCATCGGTACCCCTCGTCACACTCTCGACTCTTTTCATCCACGCTCGTCGGATGGACTTCGCGCCGCACCGCGCGGAATCCGACCGCCGGCCGGCCGCAGATTGGCGAACGGCGTCCTCGCGCGCACGTCGCGCCTTGCGCGGCAAACCGGTCCTGCGGAATCATCCGCGCGCCCGAACGCCGCGCTCCCCCCCGCGCACCCGCACAGGAGAACGCCATGCCCTCTTTGCTCGCTTCGTCCGCCGACCGGACGCCGTCCCGACCCCGCGCTGCGGCGCGCGCCGCAGGTCGACTCACCGTCCTGCTCGGCGTCGTCCTCGCCGCCCTCTCGGTCGTGCCGCTCGCCGAGGCGCAGGACTGGGGCGACGATTCGAGCGAGGACTGGAGCACGCCGCAGCCGGCCCAGGCCCGGCCCCAGACGACGCGTGGCAGCCGCTCCTCGGGCGCCCGCAACGCGGCGGCGGGCTGGTCGGCCCGCGCCGGCATCGGCTTCACCGCGGACCCCGAGACCTTCCTGATGAACTTCGAGGCGCCCTATTCGTTCAACGAATGGATGGCGCTCGGCCCGATGCTCCAGATCGGCGTCGAGGACGACTACACGCTCGTCATGCCCACCGCGAACCTGACCCTCAAGGTCCCGGACCTTCCGGGCACGGACTTCGATCGCCTGACTCCGTACGGCTTCGCCGGCATCGGCTTCGCCGTGATCGAGCGGGAAGCGCGCGGCCGCGAGAAGGAGGGCGTCGGCTTCCTCGTCGATTTCGGGGTCGGCATCGAATATCAGGTCAGCGAGAAGGTCTTCCTCGGCAGCCAGATGATGTTCAACGTCCTCCCGAGCAAGACGCAGAACCAGGGCTTCATCTTCTCCTGGCAGCTCGCCGGGATCCGCTTCGCCTTCTGATCCGCCTCAGGCGACGATCCCGGCCTCGCGCAATCGCGCGATGTCGGCCGCGCTGCGGCCGAGCTCGGTCAGGATCGCGTCGGTGTGCTGGCCCAGCTCGGGGGCCATCGCCCGGGGCGCCCAGGGCGTCCCGCCGAAATCGACCGGCGTCGCCGGGAGCAGCGTCGTCGAATCCCCGTCCGGGACCTCGACGAACGCCCCGGCGGCGGCGGCCTGCGGGTCGGCGAGGACCTCGTCGACGGTCTGCACCGGCGCCCACCACAGGTCCTTCTCGGCATCGAAGATCGCGCCCCATTCCGCGCGGGTCTTCGTCGCGAAGATCGCGTCGAGCTGGGCGATCAGGCCCTCGGCGTTCATGGCGCGGTCGCGGGGATTCGCGTAGCGGGGATCGGTGATCCATTCGGGATGGCCGGCGGCGCGGGCCAGCGGCGGCCAGTGGCGCTCGCCCTCGAGGCCGACGATCCAGAAGTACTTCCCTTCGCTGTCCGCATAACAGTTGATCGCGGGATTGCCCATCGTCTTGCGGTTGCCGATCTGGATCGGCGTGCCGAAGCGCATGGCGACCGCCATGTCGAAGGAGAGCGTGTAGATGCCCTCCCGCAGGAGCGAGGTCGAGACGACCTGGCCCTTGCCGTCGCGCTCGCGCTGGAAGAGCGCCGCCGAGATGCCAGCGGCGGCGGCGAGGCCGGCGTTGTGGTCGCCCATGCCGCCGCGCTGATGGGGCGGCGGCGCGCCCTGCTGACGCAGCGAGGCGGCGATGCCCGAGCGCGCCCAGAAGGCGGCGATGTCATAGGCGGCGCGATCGGCCTCGGGGCCTGCCAGGCCGTAGCCGGTGATGAGGGCGTAGACGAGGCGCGGGAAGCGCTTGCAGAGGGTCTCCGCGTCGAGTCCGAGGCGCGCGAGGCCCGCCGGTCGGATGTTCGAGAGGAACACGTCGGCACCGCGGATCAGGTCGAGGGCGATCTGCAGGCCCTCGTCCTTGCGGAGGTCGGCGACGAGGCTGCGCTTGCTGCGGTTGTCGTTCTCGAAGACGGGATTGAAGGGCAGATCGCCCCCCAGCATGTACCGGAAGAGGCGCGCGGGATCCCCGATCCCCGGCGGCTCGATCTTCACGACGTCGGCGCCCCAATCGGCGAGGATGCACCCCGCCGCCGGCCCCGCGACCCAGACGCCCATCTCCACGACCTTGATCCCCGCGAGCGGCCCCGGCATCGATCGACTCCCCTTCTCGTACGAAAGCGTTCAAGCGCGTTCGAGCACGTTCAAGCGCGCGGATGCTGCCCGAGGCGGACCTCGTCGACCAGACCCCAGTCGAGCGCCGTGCGCGCGTCGATGCGGCGGCCCGAGAGGCCGAGCCAGGCGGTCCGCTGCCGTCCGATCCGGCGTGTGATCGAGACGGTGCCCCCCGCCCCGGGCACGAGGCCGAGGCGGACTTCGGGCAGCTCGATGAACGTGTCCTCGGCGGCGACGACGTGGTCGGTGAAGGCGGGCAGCTCGATGCCGGCGCCGATGCAGGCGCCGTGGATCTCGCTGCGGATGCGGCCCGCGAGGCGCGCGACGAGGAGCGCCGGGCTGCGGGTCGTGCGCACGGCGTGGGCCGTCGCGGGATCGGGGAACGAGCCGAACTCGTCGAGGTCGCCGCCGCTGCAGAACGACTCGCCCTCCCCCCGCAGCACGACCGCCTCGATCGTCGGATCGGCGAGGGCGAGGCCGAGCCCCTCGCAGAGCGCGTCGCGGAGCGAGCGGGAAAAAGCGTTGTGGCGCGCGGGTCGATTGAGCCGGAGCTCGAGTCGGTTCTCGTCCCGGACGAGCAGGCAGGCGGGCTCGGCCAGGCCACGCGCGCCCGTCGTCGCGCGCCGCCGGGCGCGGCGGGTCGCGAGCCAGGCATGGAATTCCGGGCCGGACTGCAGCGTCGAGTAGACGAACGACTCGGCCGCGAGGCCGCGCGCGATCTCGGCGAAGGCCTCCGGCATCGCCGCCGACGGGACGCCTCGATTCGTCGCCCCGCCCGTCGTCGCAGGCGTCGTCTGCGCCGCCGCCTGGGCGCGCAGCAGCTGGACGAAGGCGAGCGCGGCGAGGGGCGTCTTCTCGAAACCCATGCAGAAGGGCACGAGCTCGGCCCGGGTCGCGAGCTGGACGTCGCAGGCGGCGGCGAGCTCGGCGAGCGGGCCGGCGATCGCGGCCCCGGGTCCGGTTCCGGCGGACGGGGCGGTGCCGAGGGCGATCGTGACGCAGGGCAGCGCCGGCAGCGCCGCCCGGATCGAGGCGAGCCAGGGCGCCGCCGCTTCGGGCGACGCCGCCTCGAGATCGATCGCGAGAACGCCCGGGCCCCCGACCGGCGAGAAGGCCTCGGCGGCATCGGGGACGCAGAGCGCCCGGCCGAGCTCGACCAGGGAGAAGACGGGCGCGCCGGCGGCGCTCAACCGTTCTCCCGCAACGCCTCGCGGACCTTGCGGCGCAGCAGCTTGCCGGTCTCGTTATACGGGAGCTCGGACCAGAACTCGATCCGCTCGGGCGTGCGGGAGGATCGCAGCCGATCCTTCACCCATTGCTGGAGCTCCGACGGCGTCGCCTGCGCCTTCGGCGACAGGACGACGACCGCGGCCACCGCCTCGCCCCACTGCTCGTCCGGCACCCCGACCACGCAGGCGTCGATCACCGCCGCATGCGTCAGCAGCACGTCCTCGATCTCGCCCGGCGACATGTTTTCGCCGCCGCGCACGATGACGTCGTCCATGCGGCCCTCGAGGAAGAGGAACCCGCCTTCGTCGAGGTAGCCCCCGTCGCGCGTGTTGAACCAGCCCTCGGCGTCGAGCTGGCTGCCCTTGCCGCGGTACTCGCCCGAGACCTGCTCGCCGCGGACGTGGATCAGGCCGTGCTCGCCGGGGGCGACCCGATCGCCGGATTCGACATCGCGGATCTCGAGCTCGACGGTCGGCAGCGGCTGCCCGACGGAGACGAGGCGCTTGCGGATCTTCTCGTCGGCGCTCGCGAAGGCGGCGCGATGGTCCGCCGGCCCGAGCAGCGCGATCGTCGAGCTGGTCTCGGTCAGGCCGTAGGCGTTCGTGAAGTCGGTGTTCGGGAAGAGCTTCATCGCCTTCTCGATCACCGTGAGCGGCATCTTGCCGCCGCCGTACGAGATCGCACGCAGGCAGGGCAGCCCCGCATCGGCCTGGCCCGCGAGCGCGTCGACGATCCGCGCCATCATCGTCGGAACCACGAACGCATGGGTCACCTGCTCGCGGCGCGCCGTCTCGAGCCAGGTCTCGGGGGTGAAGCTCGCGAGCTGGACGACGCGGCGGCCCGAGTAGACCGAGCTCGCGATCGCCGCCATCCCGGCGACGTGGTACGGCGGCACGCAGGTCAGCGACGCGTCGTTCTCGTCGGCGCCCATGAACTCGACGGTCCCGAGCACGTAGGAGACGAGGTGCTTCTGGCGCAGGACGGCGGCCTTCGGTGCGCCCGTCGTGCCGCTCGTGAAGAGCAGGATCGCCGTATCGTCGGGATCCATCGACCAGGGCGTCTCGCGCGGCCTGGCGTCTTCGCCGCGGACCGTCGCGAGCATCGCCTCGCGGGTTCCGACCTCGACGTAGTCGCCGTCGCCCGTCGCCGCGAGGCGCGGGCCGAGGCGCGCAGCCCGGGCGCTGTCGGTCAGGAGGCGGCCGGGATTGAGCTGCGCGATCAGCGCGTCGAGCTCGGGATCCGTCAGGCGGTAGTTCAGGGGGGCGAAGGGCACGCCCGCCCACGACGCGCCGAATACGCCGATCGGCAGCGCCAGGGTCGAGATGTCGAGCATCGCGAGATGCTTCGTGCGGCCGTCGTCGAGGGAGGCCGCGAGGGCCCCGGCCGCGTCGAAGAGCTGCTGATAGGTCAGGCGATCGGCGCCGTTCTGGAAGGCGACGCGCTCACCCATCGCCCCGGCCGCCATCTCGAGGATCATCATCAGGTTCATGCTGGGCTCATCCGACTAATCCGAAGAGGGCAGCGGCTTGGCACCCTTCACGACGAGCATCTCACCGTCGACGGCGAGCCCGCCCTCGCCCGGCTTGGTGCAGAGGATCTCGATGTCGCCGGCGGCGTTCGTGTACCGCTTGCCCATCTGGGTGCCCTGCTTGTGGCCGGGATCGATCGAAGCGCCCGCACCCTCCGCGGCCGAGAGCTCGACCACCGGCGCTCCGCCGCAGGTCAGCTTCACGTCCCGCGCCGGCGCCACGACCATCATGATCTGCGACGAGCAAACCGCGCTCTTCAGTCGCATCCCCGCCTTGTAAACCGCCATCTCGACATCTCCTCGAGCTCGCCCGTCAAACGGGCCGGCCGAGAATACGGATTCCACTGGTCGAATGCTAACGTCGGCGGCCCGCGAGAAGCCCCATGCCGAATGCCCCGGAACCCGCTCGGACGCCCCCGATCGACGCGCGGCCCGCCCCCGACGAGCGCCCCGACCCCGCTGCCGTGCATGCGCAAGTCCTGCTGGACTCGGCGGGCCTCGCTCGCTCGATCCCGGGAAGCTCCGTGCCGGTCGGCCCGGGCCTCGAGTGGGCCCGCTCGGGCGCGATGGCCCTGACCGGTGAGTCCGAGGGTCCGCCCGGCTTCGCCGGGGGCGGCCTCGCGACGGCGGCCCGCGGCGCGGGCCAGGCCCTCGCGGCCCTCGCCCCGGGCGCGGGCTTCGAGGCGCTCGACGCGCCGGCGCTGCTCGGCGAGCGGGCGGCGTTATTCGGCTTCGGCCGCCGTGGGCGCGGATCGTGCGGGGGCAGCGCGCGGCTCGTCGCGGCCCGCGACGGCGCGCTCGCCGTGAACCTGCCGCGGGACGACGACTGGCGACTGCTCGAGGCCTGGCTCGAGGCGCCGCTCGGCGACATCGAAGCAAGGCGGGATTGGGCCGCCGTCGAGCAGGCCATCGCGAAGCGCGAGGCCGCAGGCCTCGTCGAACGCGGCCGCGAGATCGGCCTCGCCGTCGCCCTCGCCGTGCCCGCATGCGACGCGCCGCCCCGACCCTTCCGCCTCGAGCACGCGACGCGGAGCGCCGCGCCGGAGCGAGGCGCGTCGTCCCGAAATCTGCGCCGGCCGCGCGTGCTCGATCTGTCGACGCTCTGGGCCGGTCCGCTCGCGGGCGCGCTCCTTGCGCAGGCGGGCTTCGACGTCCTCAAGCTCGAGAGCGCGTCGCGGCCGGACGGGGCACGCGAGGGGGTGCCTGCGTTCTTCGATCTCCTCCATGCCGGCAAGCGCGGAGGGACCCTCGACCTCGCCGCCCGGCGCGATCGCGAAGTCTTCATCCGCCTGCTCGACGCCGCCGACGTCGTGCTCGAGAGCGCGCGGCCCCGGGCGCTCGCGCAGCTCGGCTTCGATGCGAGCGCCTGGGTCGGTGCGCGCCCCGGCCGGCTCTGGGCCTCGATCACCGGCTACGGCCGCGACCACGAATGGATCGCCTTCGGCGACGACGCCGCGGTGGCGGCGGGCCTCGCCTTCGATCCGGAGGGGGACCGCCTGCGCTTTTGCGCCGACGCCGTCGCCGACCCGCTGACCGGTCTATACGCCGCGGTCGCGATCGCGGGGCTGCAGTCGGAGGGCCGCGGCGGCCTGCTCTCGCTCGCCCTCGCCGAGGTCGCGGCCCATGCGGCGGGGGCGGGCGGCGGGGCCGAGCTCGTCCTGCCCCGTCGCTTGCGAGAAGGCGCCTGGACCGTTCTCGATGGGGATGGCGCGGAGACCGTCGCCCCGCCCCGCGCGCGCCCTGCGGTCGCCGCCGCCCCGGCCCTGCGCCCCATCGAGCCCGCGCTCGTCGAGGCCTGGACCCGGCCGTGCTGATCCGGGGCGCCGAGGTCGCGGGCCGGATCGTCGACGTCCGCTGCCGAGCCGGCGGGATCGCCGAAATCGCAGACGCCCTCGCGCCGGAGCCGGGCGAGCCCTGGCTCGAGGCCGCCGGCGGAGCCCTGATCCCGGGCCTTCACGACCACCATCTCCACCTCTTCTCCCTGGCCGCCGCCCTGCGCTCGATCGACTGCGGGCCGCCGCGCGTCCCGAACGCCGAGGCCCTCGCCCGCGCCCTGCAGGCCGCCCCGAGCGCCGACGGCTGGCGTCGCGGCACGGGTTATTTCGAGTCGGTGGCCGGGCCTCTCGATCGCGATCGCCTCGATCGCCTCGCCCCCGGCGGACCGCTCCGGATCCAACACCGAAGCGGCGTCGCCTGGTTCCTCAATTCGGCAGCGATCGCCGCCCTCGGCCTCGACGCGCCCGTGTCGTCGAACGCTTCATTCGCCGGCATCGAACGCGACGGCGCGGGCCGCGCCACCGGCCGGCTCTTCCGCGCGGACGCGTGGCTGCGCGAGCGGCTCCCGCTGCCGCCGCCGCCGGATCTGCGCGAAGCCGGCCTGCGTCTCGCCCGCGTCGGGGTCACCGGCGTGACCGACGCGACGGCGACCAACGACCTCGCGCAGGCCGCGCTCTTTCGCGAGGCCCAGCGCTCGGGTGCGCTGCCCCAGCGTGTGCGCCTGATGGGCGACGCGAGCCTCGCAGCCCTCGCAGGCGACGAACGACTCACCCTCGACGCGCGCAAGCTCCTGCTCGACGAGCCCGCGCTCCCGGACCTCGATGCGCTCGTCGCGGAGATCGCGGCGGCCCATCGCGCGGGCCGCGGCTGCGCGTTCCACTGCGTCACCCGCGTCGAGCTCCACTTCGCCCTCGCCGCCCTCGAAGCAGCAGGCGCGTGCCCGGGCGATCGCCTCGAGCACGCCTCGGTCGCCCCGCCCGAAGCGATCGAGCAGGTCGAGCGCCTCGGCGTCCGCGTCGTGACCCAGCCGAACTTCGCCTACGAGCGGGGCGACGACTATCTCGAAGACGTCGACCCGCGCGACCGGGCCCATCTCTACCGCGTGAAGAGCTGGCTCGACGCCGGCGTCACGCTGCTCGCCGGAACCGATGCCCCGTACGGCGCGCCCGACCCGTGGCTGGCCATGCACGCGGCCGTCACCCGGCGCACGCGATCCGGTCGAGCGCTCTCGGCCGGCGAAGCGGTCGGCCCGGCGACGGCGCTCGCGCTCTTCGAGAGCGGCTCTCGAATCGCCGTCGGCGAGCCCGCGGATCTCTGCCTGCTCGACCGGCCCTGGCGCGCGGCGCGCGAGGCCCTCGACGCCGAGCGGGTCGCCGCGACGCTCTGCGCCGGAAGGCCCGTCTACGTCCGGGCCGGGCCCGCAGACGGCGGCCTCGAGGCGTAATCCAGCCTCAGCTTCTGCCGCTCGGCTGCCGATGCCTTGCACCGAAGCGGTGCGCCCGACGCGCCCGCCCGCGGAGCCCCATGCGAAGCCGTCCGACCGCCCCGATCGCGTCGCTCGTCGCCCTGCCCGGCCGAAGCCTGGCTCTCGGCCTTCACGTCGGACTCGGTCGCGTGCTCGGGCTCGGTCGGACTCTCAGGCTCAGTCTCGTGCTCGCGCTCGGTCTCGGCCTCGGCCTCGGCCTCGTGAGCTGTCGCGCGGAGTCCCCGATCGATCCGCTTCAGCGAGAGCCCGCGCTGCTCTTCGAGGGTCCGGCCCTGCTGCGCTTTCTCGAGCGCGCGAGCACCCTCGCCGACACGCCGGCCGGCCGGGCGACCGCGAAGCTCCGGAGCCGACTCGAGGGCTGCCGGGAGGTCGCCTTCTCACTTCCCAAGCCGGCCACACCCCCCTCGGCGCCCGTCCCGGCGCTCGAGGCCCTCGCCTGCCGCGAGGCGAGCGGGCTCACGCCCGCGCTCGCAGCCCACCTCGAGCGCGCCCGGGGCGCGCACGCGGGCGTGCTGCAATGGCCGATCGGCGAGCGCGGCCGGCTCGAGCTGCGCTTCGACGTCGACGCCGCAGGCGGCCTCGCGCTCGTCGGTCGACTCGAGGCCGACGAGGCGATGGGCGCCCTCGCCTTCCTCCTCCCCGCCGCCGAGCCGCCGGCCCCGGCCCGGATCGACGCCGCCCGGACCCTCGTCCATCTGCACCTGCGCTCGGCCTCGGGCACCGGCCTCGCCGCCCTCGTCCCGAAGGACGGCCAGGCCGATCGGCTCTTCGCGCTGAAGGGCCGACTGCTCGAGGGCGCGCTGCTCGAAGGCACCCTCGAGCTCGCCTTCGTCGAGCCCGTTCCCGATGGCCAGGTCCCCCTGGCCGTCCTCGCCGTCCATCACCGCGGCGCCGCCCCGATCGAGGCGGCCCTCGCCGAGGCGCTCGGCCAGCTCGAATCGACCTGGTCGATCGTGCCCGCCCCGCGCCGCTTCGGCGGCGCGAACGGGCTCGCCCTCGACGGTGGATGTTATGCAGACCTGCCCCTCCTGCCCGAGCTCGCGCCGTGCTGGGTCGTGACGCCGGACGCGCTCCTCGTGGGCTACCGCGCGGAGGCGATCGAGGCCGTTCTCGCGGAGAGCGCGAAGCCGAGCGAAGCGAGCGGGCTCGTCGTCGACCTCGAGCGCGTGCGCAGCCTCGACCGCCGCCTCGTCGCGGCGCAGACCGAAGTCGCCGGTGCCGGCCCCTGGCCCGCGCGCGTCGCGGATCTCTACTCGCGGCTCGAGCTCCGGGGGGCGACCGCAGAGGACGGGGCGATCGAGCTCAGCGGTCGGCTGGAGGCGCGGCCGTGATGGGCGGGACGTCGATCCCGCGACCGACGCGGGCCCGCGGTCCGCACGCTCGGCGCCCAAGCGCGCGCAGCCGCGAAGTCGTGCGCTGGCGCGTCGCCTTGATTCTGGGGCTGCTTTCGATCGCGAGCGCCGGGGGGTGTCGCGACGACGCCCTCGAGGCGCAGGCGCAGGCGACCTGTGAGGCGGTCGACGCCGAGCGCTTCGACGAGGCGCTGACGCTCTCCGGATCGGGCAGCAGCGCGGTGGGCGCGGGCCGCCGGATCGCCGAGTGCCGCTGCATCGCGCTCCTCTCCCTGGGCGATCGGGACGGCTGCACCGCGCTCCTCGACCCGCTGCTGCGCGCGCCCGAGGCGCAGGACTGGGTGCCGCATGCGGTGCTCACGAAGCTCATCCTGCGGACCTGGCAGGCCTCGGGGCAATCGGAAGCGGCGGCGGCTCTCGCGGCCCGCGCGGCCCCCGTCCACCGTGAGGACCTCGATCTGCTGCAGCTCGAGCTGATGCTGCGCGCCCCGGGCCGCGACGAGGCGGAGCTGCTCGCCGAGATCGGGAGCCGGATCGAGGACGATCCGAGCTGGATTCCGCAGCGCCTCGTGCTGGCCCTCGCCTTCGGTCGGCGCGGTCAACACGTCGAGTCCATCCGCGTCCTCGGCGACACCGCGCCTGCGCTCGAGAGCCCGCTGTCGACGGTGTGGTACGAGTCGCGCATCAAGGCGCAGGCCGCGAGCGGGGATCTCGCGGCGGTGAAGCAGACCTTCGCCGACTGGCGCCGCGCCGGCGGCGATCCGATCGATCTCGCGGCGCGTTATGCGCTACGGCTCTCGACGGACCAGCTCGCCGATCCCGAGCACGACACGATCGACCTGCTGCGCGCCGCGATCGCGACCTCCGATGCGCTGCGGGATCGCAACATCGTCTGGGGCCTGCATCGCCGATTGATCAGCCATCTGCTCGTCGAGGGCCGCCCCGAGGAGGCCCTCGCCGCCTTCGATGCGGCTTCCGGCGTCGTCGATCTGACGGGCGTCTCCCGCGACGAGATCGTGCGCGCCGTGCGAGGGCCGAGCGATCCCGCGGCCCCGATCGAGGCGGCCCGGGTCGTCTTCCGGATTCCGTCCGAGCTCGCCGGAGGCCGGCTCGTCGTCTCGCCGGATGCCCCGGAGGCCGCCGCGCGTCCGGATGCCGACTATCACGACCTCGCGCTCGAAGGCGCGGGCGAGCGCGCGCTTGCGTCGAGTCCCGGGCTTCATCCGCGGCGCTGGGTCGTGCGGGACGCTTCGGGGGCGGTGCGCGGGTCCGGTGCGTTCTGGCCCGAGCCCGGGACGACGCAGCGCATCGAGGTCGAGCCGCGGCCGCCCGCGGCCCGCCCGGTCGCCTTCGCGCCTGCGCGGCGGCCCGGCGACGGCAGGCGGCGGGTGATCGCGATCCTGCCCGATTGCGGCGACTGGCGACTCGTCCAGTACCTGCGCGCCCGCGGCGAGCTCCCCTTCCACGACCATCTGCTCGAGCAGGGCCACCGCGCCGTCCTCGAGAGCCGGCCCGCCTTCACCGCCGCCGCGCTGCAGAGCCTCGTCTGGCCGGCGAAGCCCCGGGTTCGCGCGACCCTCGACTGGATCCACGACCTCGGCCTCGAGCTCGCCGGCCTCGAGGCCGTCGGCAGCAATCCGGTCGGCTTCCTCGGGCTCGTGCTGCCCGAGCGCCCGAACCTCTTCGAGACCCTCGGCGAGGGCGATCGCGTCACCGCCAACATGCTGCTCGCCCACGGCCGCATCGACGCCGGACGCCACGCCGAGATCGTCGGCCCGGACGGCCACCACCGGACGCTGCCCTCGCAGGCCGCCTATCGTCCGCTCGCCGAGGCCGAGCTCGCGCGCTTCCCGAGCCTCGTCCACGACCGCGACACGAAGAAGTTCGCCGAGACGATCGCCGCCGAGATGGACGCCGCCGAACGGATCGTGCGCGAGGGCGAGATCGACTTCCTCTTCCTGCGTCTCGAGGCGCTGGACCTCCTGACCCACGCCCATTTCGGTCCCCTCGACGGCCGCGGCCAGGACGACGGCCGGGGACCGCTGCTCGATACCTACCGCTACATCGACGAACGGCTCGCGATCCTCGATCGCCTGCTCGATCGCGACGACTGGCTCGTCTACCTCTCCGACCACGGGATCCGCTCGTCGATGCAGCACGAAGAGGACGCGATCTTCGCCGTCCTCGGCGAGGGCGTGCCGAAGGGCCGAGCGCCGGGCAAGCCCGCCCTGCGCGGCATCCCGCGGAGCCTCGCTTCGATGCTCGGGGTCGAGACCGACTGGCCCGAGACCGGCGCCGGACCGGCGATCGACGCGAAGGCCACGCCGACGGGCGCCCCGGCCCGGGTCGCCTCGATCCCGGCCCGCGCGCGCTGAGCCCGGCGATCCGCCCGAATACGCGGTCGGACTCGCAGCAATCGAAGCCGATCGTCGCGCCTGCATCGCGCTATGCTGCGCGCCCCATGCCTGGACGCATCCGCATCGAACGCCACGGCCCCCGGGCCGACCTCGTCTTCGACCACCCCGAACGCCGCAACGCCGTCACGGCGGACATGTGGCGCGCGCTCTCCGCCGCCGCCCTCGAGCTCGAGGCGGACGCGAGCGTGCGCGTCGTCGTGCTGCGCGGCGAGGGCGAGCTCGCCTTCGTGTCGGGCGCCGACATCTCGCAGTTCGAGGCGGAGCGCTCGGGCCAGAGCGCCTTCGCCTACAACGCGGAGAACGACATCGCCTTCGACGCCCTCGCGGCGATCGGCAAGCCGGTGCTCGCGTCGATCCACGGCTTCTGCATCGGCGGCGGCTGTGCGATCGCCCTGCAGGCGGATCTCCGATATTGCGCCGACGACGCCGTCTTCGCGATCCCGGCGGCGCGGCTCGGGCTCGGTTATGCGGCGAAAGGGCTCGCGACGCTCGAGCGGATCGTCGGCCTCCCGCAGGCCAAGGAGCTCTTCCTGACGGCGCGGCGCTTCGACGCGCAGGAGGCGCTCGCCCTGGGCCTCGTCAATCGGGTCCTCCCGAAGGCCGGGCTCGACGCCTTCGTGGCGGAGGTCGTGGGTCAGATCGCCGACAACGCGCCCCTGACCCTGCGCGCCGCGAAGGCGGCCTTCGCCGATGCCGGCCGCCCCGAGTCCGCGCGCGAGCCCGAGCGGGTCGAAGCGGCGATCCGGGCCTGCTTCGAGAGCGACGACTACGCCGAGGGTGTTCGGGCCTTCATGGCGAAGCGCCGCCCGGTCTTCCAGGGACGCTAGCCGGAGGCGTCGGCCGGGGTCTCCGGTTCGACGGGATCGAACCGAATCGTTAGGCGTGCTGCGGCGTCGCTGCCGATCCGGTGCGCGACGGCTGCCGGGCGGGCGGATCGGAGCGCCGCGTCGCGGGTCCCCGGACCAAAAGCCCGCGCCCACGCCGAAGGCGACCTCAAGGCCCCTCGCTGCCGGACCGATTCGGCAATTCTGATGAGGCCTCTCGCCGCGTTTCACCGGAAGGCAGGCCACGCCCTGCCGACGCTCGCCGTGCTCGCACTGGCGCTGGCGGCGCAGTGGCTCGGCGCGGGCAACGGCCTCGACCGCCGCCTCCACGACGCCTTCCTGCGCGCGAGCCCCGCGCATCCCCCGCCGCCTTCCGCGAGCCTCCCCGACGTCGCGGTCGTCACCCTCGATCCCCGCAGCCTGCGCGCCCTCGACGAATGGCCCTGGCCCCGACACCGCCATGCGACGGCGATCGAGCGGCTCGAAGCCGCGGGTGCCGTCGCCATCGCCTTCGACATCGACTTCTCGGCGCCCTCGAACGCCGAAGACGACGCGCTCTTCGCACGCCGCATCGCCGCGAGCGGACGCGTCGCGCTCGCGACCTTCTCGCAGACCGAGACGATGGCGGGCGGGCTCAGCCTCGAGATCGTGAATCGGCCGATCGAGCCGCTCGCCCGCGCCGCGGGAGCCCTCGGCAACGTGCTCGTCCCGATCGAAGCGGATGGCGTCGTCCGCGAGGTGCCCCCGGCGCAGTCGATCGCGGGGACGAGCACCCCGTCCCTCGCGCGGGCGGCGCTGCGCCTGGCCCTCCCGGCGGAGCGACACGCCGCGCTCGATGCCGGCTCCGCCGCGGCCGGGAGCCAGCTCGTCGACTACCGCCGCTTCCGCCCGCCGATCCCGACCCTCGCCTACGTCGATCTCGTCGAGGGCCGCTTCGATCCCGAGCGGGTCGCGGGACGAGCGGTCTTCATCGGCGCGACCGCCGCCGAGTTCCAGGATCTCTGGGCGACGCCCGTCGATCCGGCGCTCCCCGGCGTCTTCGTGCAGGCGATCGCCTATCGCACCGCAGCCGCCGCGCTCGCCGGTGAAGCGACGCTCCGCCCGGCTCCGGGCTGGGGCGTCGCCGCCGCCCTCGCCCTGCTCGCCGCGCTCCTGCATCCGCGCCGCGGGCGATCGCATCTCGCACGCGCGCTGCTCTTCGCGGGCACGGCTCTCGCGATCGTCGGCCTCGGCTGGCTCTCGCTCTGGCAGCTCGGCCTGGTCTGGCCGGCGACGGTGGCGCTGGCCGTCGTCGCGACGCAGTACGCCCTCGGCATCGAGGGCCTCGAGCGCCACGTGCGGCACGTCGCCGAGGCCCATGCCTCGTCCCTCGACGCCCTGGCGCGGGTCGGCGATCTGACGACGGACGTCGCCTGTGGCGGCGGACCCGACGGGCGCTCCGACGGCGGGCTCGAGATCGCGCTGCGGCTCCTCGGCGACGTCGTGGCCGCCCGGGGCGTCGTGCTGCTGCGCGTCGACCCGAGTGGGAGACCGACTGGCGAACGCCTGGAATGGCGCCCCGACGTGCACACCGACGCCCCGCTGCGAATCGACACGAGCTCGGTCGACCGCGCCCTCGAGATTCGCCAGGCGGTCGAGGTCGACGACCTCGACCAGCCGGGCGCACGCGTCGTCTACTCGCCGCTCGCGGCGGGCAGCGAGATCGTCGGCGTGCTCGTCGTCTTCTGCAGAGCGGGCCAGGAGCTCGAGTCCCGGGAGCGCCGGACGATCGCGACCGTCGGTGCCCAGCTCGCCCTCACAGCCCAGAACCTCCAGCTGATCGAGCGCCTGCGCGAGACCTTCGAATCCTCGATCGCCGCCGTCGCGAGCGCCGTCGAAGCGCGAGACGGCTACACCGACCAGCACTGCCGGCGCCTGGCCGCCTTCTCCTCCCTGATGGGCACGCGTCTCGGCATGCCCGCCGACGAGATCCGCGCAATGGAGCTGGGCGCCCTGCTCCACGACGTCGGCAAGATCGGGATCCGCGACGCGATCCTCAACAAGCCCGATCGCCTGCTCCCCGCCGAACGCCGGGAGATGGAGCGCCATCCCGAGATCGGCGCGGGCATCGTGGCCCCCGTCGTCGGACTCGAGCCGACGACGCTCCACTGCATCCTCCACCACCACGAGTGCTGGGACGGCTCGGGCTATCCGAAGGGGCTCGCCGGCCGGGACATCCCGCTCGCGGCGCGCATCGTCTCGATCGTCGACGTCTGGGACGCGCTCTCGACGAGCCGCCCCTACAAGCCGGCCTTCGCCCAGGAGGCGGTGCGCGACCTGCTTCGCAAGGGCGCGGGGACTCAATTCGATCCCGAGCTGGTCGAGCTCTTCTTCGAGATCCTCGACGAGCAGGGCGAGGACATGCTCGCCCTCGTGGCGCGCTCGACGGGCGAGGAGACCGTCCGGTGAGGCGCGCAGACGGCGATGGGCGGACGCCCGAGCGGCGGAGCCCACATCGGCCGAGGCGACGCCGCGGGATCGCGGTCGCCCTGATCGCCTCGCTCGCCTTCGGGATCGTGCCCCGTGTGGCCCGGGCCGGCGTGACGAATGCGGCGGGGCCCGACGCCGAGGGGAGCTCCGCAGCTTCCGCGCTCGCGCGCGTCGCGCAGGCCGCCGCCGCCCATCCCGACGACCCCGACCTCGCCTTCACCCACGCGCGCCATCTCGCGCGTGCAGAGCGCGCCGCCGAGGCGCTCGAAGCGACGCGACGCTTCGTGAAGCGCTGGCCCCGGCACCGGCCCGACGCCCACGTCGAGATCGCCCGGACCCTGCTCGAGCACGGTGCGGCGCCCGAGGCCCGATCGCTGCTCGACGAAGCCGTTCGGCGTCGACCCGACTCGGGCCTGGCCCATTTCTATCGCGGCATCGCGCTGCGCGCCGAACGCGAGCCCCGCGCCGCGGAGCAGGCGTTCCAGGCAGCCGCGCTGCTCGAGCCGACGCTTCGATCGGAGTCGCTGCTCGCTCGCGCGCTCCTGCTCTTCGAGCTCGCGCGCGAGCAGGAAGCCGTCTCCCTGCTGCAGGAGATCCTGCGCGTGGATCCCACGAGCGACACGGCGCTCCGCGCCCGGCTGCTGCTGCGCGATCGCGAGGTCGTCCGCGGCGGACAGCGCCTGCGTGCCGAAGCGCTCGCCGGATTCGAATGGGACGACAACGTCACGCTCGAGGGGACGGAGAGCGAGGTCGTCTCGAGCCGGCGCGACGACTTCCGCGGCGTCTGGGGCGCCGGACTCTCGGGACAGCCCTGGCTCGGATCCCGGGGCGGCCTCCTGCTCGGCTATCGCTACGACCAGACGATGCACCACGAGCTCGACGAGTTCGACGTGATCCAGAACGCGCTCTTCGCGTCGCTCTCGGCGCTCCCGAGCGAAAGCCTGAAGGAGCGCCTGGCGCTGCGCTTCGACCTCTCGGGCTACGACACGCTCCAGGACCTCGATCGCGCGCTCTCGGGCGGTGCCCTGCGCTCGAATCTCCTGCTCGCGTTCGGAAAGCGCGGGGGCGTCGCGCGGCTCTTCGGCGCCTTCGAGCTCGCCGAGTTCCACGCCGATCCGGGCTTCGACGCCTGGGAGCGGGACTCCTTCTCCGGCGGCCTCGGCGTGGAGCATACGCTCCCGCTGCCTCCGGCCGACTCCTCCGTGTCACTCTCCGCGAGCTGGCTGCGCACCATCACGCAGGCCTCGCCCGACGGCTCGTCGGACGGCTTCGACGGCGACTTCGACAACGACAGCTACCGCCTACGGGCGCTCGGCCGGTTCGCGCTGCCCTGGTCCCTGCGCACCCAGCTCGAGGCCAGCTATTCGCGCGACGAATACCTGAACGACAACTTCGCCCACGCGCTCGAGAGCCTCGCCAACGGCCAGCTCGAGATCGAGGCGCGGCGCGACGACGTCGTCTCCGGTCGAATCGCGCTGTCGCGGGCGCTCGTGCGCCATGCCCGACTCGAGGTCTACTGGCGTGGTACCCGCCGGATCTCGAACGTCGATCTCTTCGACTACGACAAGCAGGTCGTGGGCCTGCTCGTCCATGTCTCGACCGACTGAGCCCGAGAAATCCAAAGGGGCGGCATCCCGGACCGCCGGAGGAACGAACATGCCTACGCTGAACACCGATCGACTTCGTCTGCGCGCCGCCGCGCTCGCCCTCGCGGCGGTCTTCTCGCTGACGCTGTCCCGATCCGACGCGGCCTTCGCCGACGCCGTCGTGCAGAAGCTCTCAGGCCGGGTGGAGGTCGGCCGCGGCGAGCCGCCGGTCTGGACGACGCTCGCGCCGGGGAGCCCGGTGCGCCCGAACGAGCGCATCCGCACGGGTCCCGACGGCCGCGTCGAGCTCGCGCTCGAGGGCTCGACGCTGCGCGTCCACGAGAATTCGCTGCTCGCGCTCCCGCCGGCGACGGAAGAGGCCATCGCGGTCGAGCTCGAGGCGGGGCACTCGCTCTTCGACGTGCTGCGCCGCGAGGGGCGGCGCTTCGAGGTCCACACACCGACGGTCGTCGTCAGCGTGAAGGGCACGCGCTTCGGCGTCGAGGCGGGCGGCGAAGCCGGCGTCGTCTCGGTCTACCGCGGCGTCGTCGGCGTGCGCTCGGCCTACGCGACGGATGCAACGGGGGCGACCGAGGCCAGCGAGGTCGTCGAGACCCTCGTCCGCGAGGGCTTTCTCGCGACGGGCGGAGGCGAGCGACCCTTCGAGCTCGACGTGGTGCCCCCCGGCGATCCGTGGTCGGCGTGGCAGACGCTCCAGACCGGCGGGACGTCCCCGTCCGCAGGCGACGCACCGCAGACGGAGCTCGAGCGCGCCCGGGCGAGCCTGCGCCGTGCGACCGACGTCGAGGTCCTGAAGCGGGCCGCCGAGCGCCGACCCGAGATCGCCGAGCGGCTGCGCCAGCAGACCGCCGAGACGAAGTCGACCCCGGCGGAGGATCGCGATGCGAAGGGATCGAGAGACGAGCCCGGCCCGGTCCCCGCGGCCCCGGCCATCTTCGACAGCCTCGAAAATACCGACCCCGGCGGCCGGGACGCCCCCGACAAGCGTGGAGACCGCCTGGATTCGGGAGGCGGGCTCTCGATCGACACGCCCGAGGCCCGCGACCATCAGCGCGACATCCTCGATCTGAGACGCGTCGATGGCTCGCTGAAAGCCGTCGACAGCGTCGTCGACGTCCCGACCCTGACGGGCGGTACCCCGCTCACGAACGGCGGGACGACCCTCTCGACCGATCATCTCGCGAGCTTCGATCCGCGCGAAGTCATGCTGTTGATGAACGCCCTGCAGGAGCTCCAGGCGGCGTCGGACTCGCTGGCGCGCCCGTGGACCCAGAACGAGATGGCGAGCTACCTCGAGGGCCAGCTCGTCACGCGAGGCCTTCCGCTCGCGGAGGCGCAGGCCCTCGTCCAGGGGCTGTTCCGATAGCCGCCGAAGGGTCGACGGGTCGAGCCGGAAATCTGCTATTCCGCTCTGCACGATGCCGCACTGGATCGAGACCGAGCTGAAGCTCCTGCTGCCCGACGAGGCGGCCTGGGAACGGGTGCGGGCGGCGCTCGGGCCGGGCCGCGTGGTGCGACAGGTCAATCACTTCTTCGATCGAGCGGACGGGGCCCTGCGCGCGGCGCGGATCGGGGTCCGGCTGCGCGCCGAAGACGAAGACCGATTCCTCACGTTGAAGGGCGACGCCCTGCCGTCGGGACCCGATCGAGCGAGCGGCGACGGTCGGTCCGGCCGCGGACCGGACGAGGCCCTCTCCCGGCGGATCGAGCTGGAGACGGGCCTTCCCGAAGAGACCTTCGATGCGGCGATCCGGGATGGTCTCGACCTGGGGCCCTGGCTCGCGAGCTTCCGGGGCGAGGCCGGCGCCGAGCCCCTGCCCCCGGCCCTCGCCGGCTTCCTCGCCCTGCTCGAGTCGACCTGTCGCGGCCGACGTCTCCAGCGCTATGCGGGCTTCTGCAATCTCCGGCTGATCGAGGGCCTGGCGCTCCACGACGAGCAGGGCCTCATCCCGGTCGAGGTCGCCCTCGACCGGACCGAGCTGCCGGGCGATCGGATCGATCACGAGATCGAGGTCGAGCTCGCCGGGAATCCGGGCGATCCGGACGAGCTCGCGGCACGAACCGAGCGCGCCCTCCATCGATGGCTCTCGGATCGGGGGGTCGGCACCGTCGTCCCCGCGCCGAGCAAGCTCGCCCGCCTGCATGAAGCGCTCGCGCGGCGGAGCCTGCCCGTCGGGGCCGGCTCCGCCGCGGAGCGCGTGCTCGACTAGCGCGCCGTCGAGGGCCGCGCCGCCACGCGCGCGTACCAGGCCTGGAGCCGCTCGCACTTGGGATCGAGGGGCTGACCGACGCTCGCGCCGAACTCGAGGAACGCGAAGAGCAGGACGTCCGCCAGGCTGAAGCGCGAGCCGCAGATGAAGTCCTTGCCTTCCATCAGGCCGTCGAGCCAGACGAGCCGCTCGGCGGCGATCGCCTTGAGATCCGCGGCGGCCTGGGGGATGCAGCGCATGCGCGCCTGGAAGAGCGGGAGCCCCTCCGCATAACGGAAGCCGTTGGCCATGTTCTCGACGATGTTGAGGTCGATCCGGCGGACCCACATCCGGGTCTCGGCCCGATCCTCGGGCGTCTTGCCCATGAGCTTGCTGCCGGTCTTCTCGTCGAGGTACTCGGCGATCGCGGTGATCTCGGAGACGAACTGGCCGTTGTCGAGCTCGAGGGTCGGGAGCTGACCGGCGGGGTTGCGCTTCAGGTGGTCGCCCTGGCGGTTCTCGCCCTTCATCAGATCGACGGTGATCTGCTCGACCTTCGCGCCGGTCTCGGCGACGGCGATCGTGACGACTCGGGGATTCGGGCCCATTCCGGTATAGAGCTTCATCGGGGGATTTCCTTCGCGTTGGGTGGCCGCGCGGCCGCGCGCGCGCGCGTCGGTCGCGGGGGACACGCCGATGGGGCGTGCGGCGGGACTGTGGCCCAGTCCGATCGGGCCGGCAAAGCGGGGCCGGCCGGAACGGATCCGGGTCGGGCCGCTCGCGGCCTCGGCCGCGATCTCGGCTGCGGTCGGAGCGGAGGACTCAGCTGCGATAGACGTCGAGGCGGAGCTTGCCTTCGCTCTTCGCGACGACGCAGGAGACGATCGCGTCGCCGGTGACGTTCACGACGGTCCGACACATGTCGAGCAGGCGATCGACCCCGAGGATCAGCCCGATGCCCTCGACCGGAAGCTCCATCTGCCGCAGCACCATCGCGAGCATCACCATCCCGACCCCCGGCACCCCCGCGGTTCCGACCGAGGCGAGGGTCGCCGTCACCACGATCGTGAGGAATCCGCCGGCGCCGATCTCGACGCCGTAGACCTGGGCGATGAAGACCGTCGCCACGCCCTGCATGATGGCGGTGCCGTCCATGTTGATGGTGGCGCCGAGGGGGATCGTGAACGAGGCGACCGACGCGTCGACGCCGAGCTTTTCCTCGACGGTTCGCAGGTTGACGGGCAGCGTCGCGTTGCTGCTCGCCGTGCTGAACCCGACCCCCATCGGGGCGCGGAACTTGCGGAAGAAGGCCAGCGGCGAGAGGCCGGCCAGCACGAGCAGCATCGGGTAGGCGAAGAAGGCGTGGACGAACAGGACGAGCAGCACCGTCCCGAAATACCAGGTCAGCTTCTCGAAGGCCTCGAGGCCCTGCTCGCTCGCCACCTTCGCGATCAGGCAGAAGACGCCGAGGGGCGCGAGCTCCATCAGGATGAAGACGAGCTTCATGACGACGACGTTGGCGCTCTCGAACAAGCGCATGAGCGGCGCTGCCGCCTCGCCCGAGAGGGTCATGGCGACGCCGAGCAGGATCGCGAAGACGATGACCTGGAGGGTCCGTCCCTCCGCCAGCGCCTGGAAGGGATTGGTCGGCAGGATCTCGATCAGCGTCTGCGAAAAGCTCGGGGTCTCGGCGAGCTTCGCCCCCGTCGCCGCGCTCGAGAGCTCGAACCCCGCGCCGGGCTCGATCAGGAGCGCCGCCGCGACGGCCAGGCTGATCGCGATCGCCGTCGTCGTCATGTAGAGGCCGAGGGTCTTGCCGCCGATCCGGCCGAGCTTCGCGACGTCGTCGAGGGCGGCGGTGCCGCAGGTCAGGGAGACGAGGACCAGGGGGACGACGAGCAGCTGGAGGCTCGCCAGGAAGATCTTGCCGCCGACGTCGAAGACGCCGCCGACCAGGAAGTCGGTGACGGGATGGCCGAGCGCGAGCTGACGGAGCAACAGGCCCGCGGCAGCCCCGAGGACCAGCCCGATCAGGATGCGGCGCGTCAATCGCCCCGAATCATCCCCGTCGGCGCCTTCACCCGTGGCTTGCTCGACTTCCGTACTCACCCTCCCCCTCCACCGTCGCGCAGCATACCGGATCGAAAGCGGGGTCGAGTCCGGCATTTCCGCACCGATCGGCTCTGCTAGAGTCGGCGAGTCCTCGACCGGACAAACAGACCGGGACACCCCGACAGAAAGGCTCTCACGCGATGCGCACGCGCCCGACCCGCTCCTGCCCTTCGAAGGGCTCCTCGATCCGAATCTCCCGGGTGACCTTTTTGGCGGCGGCCGTGGCGCTGCTGACGGTCGGCCATGCGCAGCCGTCGGCGGCGGAGTGGGAGGGCTCGGTCGGTCAGAGGATCATCTCGACCGGCATCGACATCGCGGTCTTGCGCCCGCTCGCGGCGCTGCGCGCCGGCATCGGCGCCGTGCTCTTCGTCCCGGCGGCGATCCTGGCCTCGCCGGCTTGTGCGGTGAACGCGATCAACGGTGCGGATTGCCGGCCGGTCTTCGAGGCGCCCTACGAGGTGCTCGTCAGCGAGCCCGCCGAGTACGCCTTCCAACGCAAGATGGGCGAGCTCTGAGCGCGTCGTCGGCTCAGGCCGGCGGGCGAGACGCCTCGCCGGCCGCATGAGCCGCCTGCTCGGGTCGGGGCGATCGATCCTCGGCCAGCATGCCGAATCGGCGCAGGTGATACCGGATCGTCGAACGGTCCTTGCCCATGCGGCGGGCCATCTCCGCGAGATTGCCGCGGCAGTCGACGAGCAGACGCTCGAGCTCGGCCTCGAGCTCGGACCGCGCGATGCTTCGAACCTGAGCGGCCGTGATTCTGCGCGGGCCGGACGTCCGCTCCAGGCTGGCGACGTCCCCAGTCGTCCAACCTGTCTCATCCGTCCGCCGCGACCCACCCTCGACCGCCGCGACGATCGCGGACGCGAGGCGTGCGACCTCGTCTGCGTCGACCGACCCGGCCAGGACCCGATCCCGAACCGACTCCGCACCTGCGTCGCCGACGAGAACGACCGGCACGTCCGAGATCGCGCGGATGTCGCGCAGCACCGCGCGGCCCTCGGGATCCGCCGCCTGCGCGCGCGTGACGATCAGGTCCGGGAGATCGAAGAGAAACGCCTGCAAGCCCGTCCGGGCGTCGGCACAGACCCGGGCCGCGAATCCCGCACGGCCGAGCCCCTCGCCGAGCCGCTGCCCGAGCTCGGCGACCGCCTCGATCACGAGCACCCGAGCTCGTTCGGGCGAAGCGCCTCGCCCGCTCGCCCTCGCCTGCCGGACGAGCTCGCCCTCGCCCCCCACGTCCTGCCCTTCCGCCCGCACGTCTTCGTCGCCCCGCAAGCTCTGCCCTCCCGAAGAGACCCCGTCTCGAGGTCGCGATCGAGCCTAACCCGACGGGTCGTCAGGCGACGATCAGAACGAAACCGCGCTCTTTGCGGATCGCGGGACGCCGGGACGTCGCTTAGCCTTCCGCTCGAAGCGACGCGGCCTTCGCCGCGCGATCGAAAGGCGATGCCCCGATGACGACTCATCTGCAGATCCGCGGCCTCTCGGGCGCCCTCGGCGCCGAGCTGCGCGGGATCGACCTCTCCCGCCCCCTCGACTCGGCCGAGCGCAAGGCCCTCGAAGAAGCGCTCTACCGCTACGGCGTGCTCTGCATCCGAGGTTAGCAGCTCGACCACCCGGGGCTGCTCGCCTTCGCGCGGAGCTTCGGGACGCCCGACGTCCACCCGATCGCGAAGGGCATGGGCGAGCACCCCGAGATCATCCGCGTGCTCAAGCCCGCCGGTGAGCAGGCCTTCTTCGGGACCTCGTGGCACAGCGACAACAGCTTCTTCGAATGCCCGAGCTCGCTCACGATCCTCTACGGCGAGAAGGTGCCCCCGGTCGGCGGCGACACGATCTTCGCCTCGATGGAGCGGGCCTGGCAGGTTCTGTCCGAGCCCGTTCGCCGCTTCCTCGAGCCGCTGTCGGCGATCCACAGCGCGAGCACCGCCTACGACCCGAAGACGACCGGCGACGCCAAGTACCGCGGCGAGACGGCGATCCAGTACACGTACAGCGAGCGCATCTACGAGGAGGTGGTCCACCCGCTCGTGCGGACCCATCCGGTCACCGGGCGCAAGAGCCTCTACGTCAACCCGATGTTCACGCAGCAGATCGTCGGGCTCTCGAAGCCCGAGAGCGCGGCGTTGCTCGCGATGCTCTACGACCTCTCGACGAGGCCGGAGCTCACCTGTCGCGTCCATTGGGAGAACGGCACGCTCACGATGTGGGACAATCGCTGGCTTCAGCACTACGCGATCGACGACTACGCCGACTACGAGCGCGTGATGTATCGCGTGACGATCCGGGGCGAGCGCCCCGTCTGAGACGGCGGCGCCGCAGTCCTCGCTCGGTCCTACATGCTCTCGGCGGCGATCGCGATCTGGGTCACGCCTGCGTCGCGCGCCGCGTCCATCACCTGGACGAGCAGGCTGTTCTGCGAGTTCTTGTCCGCCTGCACGACGATCGAGCCCTGGGGATTCTCGCCGTGGAGGCGCTCGATGTGGGCCTGGAGCGAGTTGGCATCGACGGCGCGTCGGTCGATCCAGATCTGACCCGACTCGGTGATCGCGATCAGGATGTTGCCCTTGTCCTTGGGCTCGGAGGTCACGGCGGGCGGCCGCGTCACGTCGACACCGGCTTCCTTGATGAACGTCGCCGTCACGATGAAGAAGATCAGCATGATGAAGACGACGTCGAGCATCGGCGTCAGATCGACCTCCGCGGAGGGCGCATTCGCACTGCTTCTTCGCCGGGCCATCGATCTCGCCTCCTGCAGAGCCGGCGCGCTCGGCGCGCTCGGCCTCTCGATCACGGATTCTTCGTTCCAGCCGATCCCGGAACGGGCCCAGAAGCTACGCGGCGCGTCTGGCCCGAGCAAGGCCCGATTCGCGCCCTGATCGCGCGTCAGGGCGTGTACCAGATCGGCGAGGTCCAGGCGCGCTCCTGGATCGTCTTGACGTGGTCCGGTCGGCAGCAGCCCTCGTAGCCCTGGGTCACGGTCTCGGGCTTCGCGCAGTCGACGCCGGCCTCGACGCAGAGCCGCTGACTCCAGCGACAGGTCGGATTCTCGAGCACCCGCGCGTAGTAGAAGGCGTGCTCCTTCGGGTCGAAGTCCGCGTCCTGCCAGACGCGACAGAGCTGATCCGCCCCCTGCCCGCTCGTCTCGCACGTCTTCGGATCGACGCTGCCCCGGCCCTTCGCGGAGACGACGTCGACCACCTTCTCCCGCGCCTCGCCGCCCTCGACCCAGCCCTTCACGATCTGGATCTGGGCGAGCGGTGTCCCCGGCAGAACCTTCGTTCCGGGATCCTGCAGCGCCCAGACGGCGAAGGTCGGTCGCTTGCCTGCCGAGCCCCGCTTCAGATCGCCGCCCATCGGGACGCCCCGCGCATAGCCCTGCTTCGCGAAGTCGGGCCCCTTGCAGAGCGCCGCATCGAAGTCCCAGCCGCCGAAGAAGCGCACGACCGGCCGCGTCCCGCTCGTGCCGTAGGCCTCGCGCCGCTGCATCGCGTCGAAGAGCGCGTCGCGGCTGTTCTCCTCGGCCCAGAGGACGGCGAGACCGCCGGGATTGAACTCGAGATCGTCGGGAAGTCCGCGCGTCGAGCGGACGCCCGCGCCGCCGTGGCCCTTCGCGTCCTGCTCCTCGACGAGCCCGGGCGCGCCGAGATGGGTATCGGTCGAGGCGATGATCCCGTACTTCAGGGGATTCACGCCGAGCTTCGTCTGCTGGACGAGCCCGGACTTCAGCGCCTCGCGCACCATCGACGGGCGGTTCGGCCGGTGGTCCATGCCCGCGGTCCCGGGCACCACCGAGCCGATGTCCGACGCCGCGATGCGCCCCACGCCGGCGAAGCTGTTGTACGGGACCTTCTCGAAGCCGCAGGCCTCGTCCCGTGTATCTCCTCCGAGCAGGCATTCGGAGTCGCCCTTGTGCTGCATGATCTCGACGAGGGGCTCCCAGCGCTGGCGCAGGCGGGCCTCCTCGAGGTCCACCGCCGGCGCGGGACCGCCCCCGAGCGGGAGCCGCGCCGACTGGAAGATCAAGCCGGGCCCCGAGAGATTCGAGTTGTGGGGAATCGTGAGGGCGTCACAGCCCTTCGTCCCGTCGACACATTGCTTCTGGAGCCTGCTCCAGAGATCGAAGGCCGACTCGCTCTCGACCGCGCTCACCGGCAGCCCCGGCACGCTCGCGTTGCGGAAGATCACGTTGTGGTGGAGGTTCGCGCCGGCCGCGCCCGACGCGGTCCACTCGTAGCCGACGAAGCTCGTGAACGAGCACTGCGCCGTCCGATCGTAGGCCTCCTCGGCCGCGCCCTGGATGTCCTTCCAGACGACCCGCGCCTGATCGAGACAGAGCTTGCCGTCCGGCCCGCAGAACTCGAAGCGATTGCGCTGGATCATGTTGCGCACCGCGAAGTAGGTGAACGTCGCGGGCCGGAAGTTCTGGTAGACCCAGCAGAGATCGGAGCCGAAGCCCGGGGTTCCCGGCGTCGAGCACATCTCGACCTCGCCGAGCATCTCCGCATGGTCGGTCACGACCGTGAAGTCGAGGGGACGCGAGAGCTTCGCCGTCCGCAGCGGCTTGCCCTCGGCGTCGTAGGGCTGGAGCCCGATCTGCTCGCCACGCGCGAGGCGATAGGCGTCGCGGGGCGTGTTGCGCGTGTCCTGGCCGTTGGCGTCGAAGGAGTAGACGGTGTGGACGTGGGTGTCGCCGAAGAAGGGTTGCCTCAGCGGATCGGATTGGGTGCAGGCCGCGCGCTTCTCGCTGTAGCGGCGGGCCGAAGCCGGCTCGGCCGGCAGCGAAGCCGCCATGATGACGAGCGCGACCGCGATGCTCCGCCCCACGAAGCCGCACCCCAGAAAGCCCAGCTGGTTTTCCATGATTCCCCTCAACCTGCGTAGTATTCGGACACGAAGGTGACCTCGATCGGACCGTGATCGAGGAATCGCCCGCAGCTGTCCATCATGCGTTTGAAGTTCGTCTTGAACTCGGCTTCGTTCTTCGCGTCGTAGAAGACGTGGGGGTCGGTCAGGGCACCGATCGGGAAGGACTCCTCGACGATCGCGGTCCACTGGGTCGGCGCCCCGGGCGTGAGCGCCCGGAAGATCTCGTTGCGCACGTAACCGAAGGTCGACTGGGTCTCGATCGCGACCTTGCGATGATCCTCGTGCCAGATGCGGATGAACTCCTCCTGGGAGAGGTCGGCGCGCTTCGTCACGCAGGAGATCTGCTTCATGCCCGGCGTGCGCTCGCCCTTCGGCATCGCATGGACGACCGGCCGCGACTCGACGACGAGGTAGCCGTCGAGGCCCTGCGCGAGCGCCCGAAGCGCCGCCTCGGCCGGCCCCCGATCGGCCGCGTCCTCGAGCCAGAAAGAGACGAAGGCCCGGATCGGCGGCGAGATCTGCCGCACCGGCTTGCCCGCCGCGACGTCGCGATCCGCCGCGAAGACGGCGATCTCCCGCCCACCACAAGCGCGGATCGCGGGCACCGCCTTCGCGAGGATCGCCTGGCGCAGGGCGTCGCCGTCGGTCGTCGCCGCGTCGCGCACGAGATACATGAGCTTCTGCATCGTTCCTCCCGCCCCCGCGGCGAGGGCCGCCCCGAACGCGTCGGGGATCACCGATCCGGGCACCGATCCGGGCGAGGATCGCCCGGGCCTAACACATCACGAGCCCGCCGTTGGGCGAGATCCACTGCCCCGTGATGAAGCTGCTCTCGTCGCTCGCCAGGAAGACCGCCGTCTGGGCGATGTCCGCGGGCGTTCCGGTCCGACCGAGCGGCGTCGCCTGCTTGAGCGGCGCGAGCGCGAACTCCGGCACCCCCGCCGTCATCGGCGTGTCGATCACGCCCGGGCAGATCGCGTTCACACGAATGCCGAAACGGCCGAGCTCGCGCGCCGTCGCCCGGGTGATCCCCAGGACGGCGTGCTTCGACGCGGCGTAGCTGACGTTCCCGTTGGGCCCGAGGCCCGCGATGCTCGACATGTTGAGGACGACGCCCGGGCGCTTGTCGCGCTGCATCAGCTTGACGGCCTCGCGCAGGCAGAAGAAGACGCCGTTCACGTTGATGGCCATCAGCTTCGTGAAGCCTTCGTCGCTCATGTGGATCGTCTGCTGGCCGGTCTTCATCAGGAGGTCGCGGCCGTCGCCGGGGACGTGGTCGACGCCGGCATTGTTGACGAGGCCGTCGACCCGGCCGAAATGGCGATCGACGGCACCGAACATCTCGACGACGGAAGGACCGCTCGCGACGTCGACGGCGCCGGAGAAATGGCCCTGGCCGGCGAGCATCCCGACGGTCTGCGCCGCCGTCTCCGCGCGCAGATCGACGGCCGCGATCTTCGCGCCCTCGGCCGCGAATCGGATCGCGATCTCGCGTCCGATGCCCGAGCCCGCCCCCGTCACCACGAATACCCGATCGGCGAGTCTCATCGCGCCCACGTCCCCCTGCGTTCCTGCGTGTCGTCCCGCGTGTCCCGGAGCCCGACCGCGCGGCGCGGGCCGACGAGCCGGGCGGCCGCGTTTCGCGGCCGCGCCCACCCGGTATCGCGTGAGCATTTCGGAGTCTGCGCAAGCACTCTGCCTGACGCAACCGGCCCGCCGCTGTAACGTCGGAGTCGATTCCGTCCGCACGACCCGACCGGGACGATCCGTCTCGAGCGACCCGACGAACGACCCGACGAACGCCCCGTCTCGCGACCCGTCTCGCGACCCGAAGAGAGGAATCCGCAACATGTCCACCTCCGCCCCCGTGGCCTTCGTGACCGGCGCGAGCCGCGGCATCGGCAAGGCCGGCTCGATCGCGCTCGCGAAGGCCGGTTACGACGTCGTCGTCACCGCGCGCACGCTCCACCCCGGCGAGACCCACGACTACGGCTCCTCGGTCGCGACCGCGGGCAAGCAGACCGCGCTCCCCGGCAGCCTCGAGGAGACGGCGCGCGAGGTCGAGAAGCACGGCCGGCGCGCGCTCGTGCTGCGCCTCGACCTGCTCGACCGCGCGTCGATCGACGCCGCCGTCGACCGCGCGCTCGCCGAGTGGGGCCGCATCGACGTCCTCTTCAACAACGGGATCTACCAGGGCCCGGGCGTGATGGATTCGATGATGGAGGTCCCCGAGGACAAGCTGCGCCTCGTGCTCGAGGGCAACTTCTTCGCCCAGCTCCATCTGACGCGCCGCGTGCTGAAGACCATGCTCGCGAGCAAGTCCGGCACGGTCGTCAACATGACGTCCAACGCCGGCCAGTACGATCCGCCCAACAAGACGGGCGACGGCGGCTGGGGCTTCGCGTACGGCGCGTCGAAGAGCGCGTTCCACCGCATGGCGGGCTTCATCCACGTCGAGCACAAGGACGACGGCATCCGCGCCTACAACATCGATCCGGGCTACGTGCCGACCGAGTCCCAGCTCGCGCTGCGCGGCAAGGACGATCCGATCTACCAGCAGTACATCGCCCACGGCGCCCCGCCCGAGGTCCCCGCGGCGACCCTCGCCTGGATCCTCACGACCGACGAAGGCCGCGCGCGCAGTGGCCAGACCTTCCACGCCCCGCGCCACGCCAAGGAGCACGCGCTCGTCCCGGGCTGGCCGCCGCCGAAGCCGGGCAAGGACGCCCGGAAGGACGCGGGGAAGGACGCGCGGTGACCCGGCTTCTCGAGGGCAAGGTCGGTCTCGTCACCGGCGCCGGCAGCGGCATCGGTCGAGCGACCGCGCTCGTCTTCGCGCGCGAGGGCGCCCGCGTCGCCGTCGTCGACTGGAATCGCGAGACGGCCCACGCGACGGCCGAGGCGATCCGTGCGGAGGGGCTCGAGGCCGAGGCCTTCGAGGCCGACGTGTCGGACGAGGCCGCGGTCGAGGCGATGGTGCGCGCGGTGGTCGCCCGCTTCGGGCGGCTCGACTGCGCGTCGAACAACGCGGCGCTCGGCGCGGGCTTCCATCCGACGACCGAGCTCGATCGGGCGCGCTGGGATCGCTGTCTCGCGGTGACCCTGACCGGGGTCTGGCTCTGCATGAAGCACGAGATCCCGGCGATGCTCGCGGGCGGCGGCGGCGCGATCGTCAACATCTCGAGCCAGTCGGGCATCAAGGGCCAGGTCCGCCAGGCGGCCTACGCCGCGGCGAAGGGCGGCGTCATCGCCCTGACCAAGACGGCGGCCGCCGAGTTCGCGACCCGCGGCATCCGCGTCAACTCGGTCGCGCCGGGGGGCATCGAGACCCCGGGCATCGCGTCCTACTTCGACGCGAATCCCGGCATCCGCGAGGGCACCCTCGCCGTCCACGCCATGCGCCGCCTCGGCAAGCCCCACGAGATCGCCGACGCCGTGACCTGGCTCTGCTCGGACCGCGCGTCGTTCGTCACCGGCGACGTCCTGCTCGTCGACGGCGGCGTCGGCGTGAATGCCCACGATGCATGAGGCAGGACGCGTGCACCGGACCGCTTGAACCGCCGTGCGAGGCGCCGCCAGGCGGGCCCCGCGACGACCGACCCGACGAGGAAACCGAACCATGGCCACCGAGAAGAGCGAACCCCGCGGCGCGGGCGCCCCCGTCCTGCTGATCGAGCGCGAGGCGCCGATCGCGGTCGTGACGCTCAACCGCCCGGACCAGATGAACGCGCTGAACGCGGAGCTCCGCCTCGCGATCGGCGCCGCCTTCGCTGAGCTCGAGGCGGATCCGACGATCCGCGCGGTGATCGTGACGGGCGCCGGGCGCGCTTTCTGCGCCGGCATGGATCTCAAGGAGATCGGCGGCGGCGGCGACGGGGTCACCGGCTTCGACCTCTCCGTGCAGGGCCAGGACGAGATGCGCCACGGGATCGAGCGCTTCTCGGGACCGGTGATCGCCGCCGTGAACGGCGCCGCGGCGACGGCGGGCTTCGAGCTCGCGCTCGCCTGCGACATGATCTTCATCGCCCGCGGTGCCAAGTTCCTCGATACCCACGCGCGGGTCGGCATCGTGCCCGGCTGGGGCCTCTCGCAGCGACTGCCGCGGCTCATCGGGATCAACCGAGCGAAGGAGGTCTCGCTCTCGGGCAACGCGCTCTCGGCCGAGCGCGCCTACGACTGGGGCCTCGCGAACCGCGTCTGCGAGCCGGAGAAGCTCCTCGACGAGGCGAAGGCGCTCGCCCGCGACATGGCGAGCTGTGTCCCCGGCATCATGGAGCAGGTCAAGCAGATGATCGACACGGGCTATTCGATGCCCTTCGACGAAGCGATGGCCTACGAGCTACGCGTCGGCACCGAGTCGGCCCGCCAGATCGACAGCGCCGAGATCGGCCGCCGCCGCGCCTCGGTGATGGAGCGCGGGCGCAAGCAGTAGGCGCCGGACTTCGATACGCCCAGCACAGAAACACCCGAAGGACGAGATCCGTAGCACCCCACGCAGAGGTCCCCATGTCGCTTCAGCTCACGAGCGTCGCCCACGTCAACGTCAACTGCGCGAGCCTCGAACGCTCGCTCGCCTTCTACCGCGATCTCGTCGGCCTCACGCCCACGACCCACACGCGCCCGCTGCCCCAGGAGGGCGCGGGCTTCGGGCTGCCCGGAAAGGTCGTCTGGGGCGCCTGGATGCTGCAGGACGATCGCGCGCCGCTCGGGCCCTCGATCGATCTGCTCGAATGGCAGACGCCGCGCCCGATCGGCCGGCCGCATCCCGAGGCGAACCACCTCGGCTTCATGCGCCTCGCCCTCGCCCATGGCGATCTCGACGGGCTCCACGCGCGACTCACGCAGGCGGGCGTCGCGACGCGGAGCGGGCCGGTGTCGGTGCCGGTGCTCGCGGGGCAGACGGTGCGCTTCTTCTGCTGCTCGGATCCGGACGGGACCTGCGTCGAGTTCATCGAGCGGCCCGGCCCCGTCCGGCTTTCGCACATCAACATCAACTGCCGCGATCTCGCCGCGAGCTCCGACTGGTACCAGCGCGTGCTCGGCGTCGCGCCGATCGCCGGGCGCGCCGAGCCGCCGCCGGCGTCGGGGGCGGGCTTCGGTCTCGCGGGCGACTGCGACTACCGGGCCGATTTTCTCGCCGTCGGCGGGCGCGCCGAGGGCCTGATCCTCGACCTGCTCGAGTGGAAGACGCCGAAGCCGGTCGGCCGCCCGCTCGCCCCCGCGAACCATCTCGGCCTCTTCCGCATGGCCTTCATGGTCGACGATGCGACGGCGTCCTGCGCCGAGCTCGACCGCCTGGGCGTCGCGCATTCGGGCCCCTGTCCGCTCGACATGGGCCCCGACGTCCCGATCGAGGGTGGCCTGCGCGCCGTCTTCTTCCGCGATCCGGACGGGACCTGCCTCGAGCTGATCGAGACGCCGCGCGTGCGCCGCGCATGAAGCGCCCCGGGCGCCCGGGCCTTCGCGGGACGCGCGCCGCCGAAGCGTTCGCCCGAAACGAAACGGGCGGAGTCGCCATCGACTCCGCCCGCTCTCTTGCGTCGCGCGCCCTTCGGCTCGACTAGACGAGCTGCTCGAAGCCGTAGAGCTTCGCGGCGGTCCGGTGGAGGACCTTCGCGACCTTCTTCTCGTCCATCTTCCCCATCACGCGATTCACGTAGTCGCGCGGATGGGTCGCGAAGCCGCCCTCCGGGCCGCCCGGATGCTGGCAGGTCGGATGCGGGAAGTCGGTCTCCCACATCAGGTTGTCGCCGATCAGGTCGACGGCCCCCTGCAGACACGCGCTCTCGAACCAGAAGCAGCCGTAGATCTGGCGCTTGAAGTACTCCGAGGGCAGCAGGTCGTACTCGGGATGCTCCTTGCGGACCTGCCCGTTCGACCACTGCCAGTCGCAGCCCTCGAGATAGGACGGCAGCCACGCGACGCCGCTCTCGACCGAGACCATGTTGAGCGTCGGGAAGCGGTGGCAGACGCCGCCGAAGATCAGATCGCCGATGCAGTTCATGTTCATCATGAACACGCCGGACGAGACCCGCGCGAACGAAGCCTTCGGCCCCATGTTGGCGGGATCCTTCACGATGTCGGAGAGATCGCCGGCGCCGATGTGGAAGCTGATCGGGAGCCCCGTCTCGGCGACGGCGGCCCAGAAGGGATCCCAGTGTCGATCGCCGATGCGGGGATGACCGAAGGCCTGGGGCTCGGAGCAGGCGAGGATCGACTTGTGGCCGGTGGCGGCGGCGCGGTGGACTTCCTTGACGCATTCGTTCACGTCCCAGAACGGCATCGCCGCGACCGGCGCGAGTCGGCGCGGATCCGCGCTGCACCACTCGACGAGGAAGTCGTTGTAGGCGCGAACACACTCGAGCATCAACGCCGGATCCTTCAGCTTGAGGAAGCCGCCCGAGCCGAAGCCCCCGACGTTCGGATACAGGATCGCGCCCCAGATCCCCTCCTCGTCCATGTAGTCGAGGCGGGCGCGGGCGTCGTAGGAGGCCTTCGGAATGTCGTGGTAGCCGTTTCGGAACTCGGGGTACGAGCCCTTGAAGCCGGCCGCCGTCGTGAAGCCGGGACCGCCGATCATCTGATCGCCCACGAGCCAGAGATCGCGGCCGTCGATCTGCTTCACGTGGGGAATCTGATCGCCCCACTTCTTCGAGACGCGAGCGGTCCAGACGTCCCGGGGCTCGGTCACGTGGGTGTCGACGTCGATCGGCTTCATGCGATCGAAGAGGCTATCGGCGAGGCGAAGGTCCGGCGCGGCGGCCATGGCGGGTACTCCGATTGGGGGTGGGCGCGAGAGGGCTCCGCGCCATACTAGCCCTGGGACCGCGGGAACGTGAGAGGCGAGCGGCTGCTTCGATCCGGTGTCGGCCCGGGTGCGCCAAATCTGCATATACTGGCCGGCCGATCGCGAGGTCGATCGGGACAGGGAGAGCTGCCGTGGCGAGCGAGCAATACAAGAAGCTGATGAGCCTGATGCCGGGTGGGAACGTCGACCACATGGACCCGGTCGAAGTCGTCCGGGCGAAGATGCACGCGATCCATCCGACCAGCGCGAGCGCCGGGACCTGGGTCGAGGCCATCGACCTCGACGGCCTCGAGGCGAGCTGGATCGCGACCGCGGAGAATCGCGACAGCGACCGCGTCGTCGTCCACGTCCACGGCGGCGCCTTCGTGTCGACCGTCGTCGAGCACTACCTCGACTACGGGGAGCACCTCTCGCGCCACCTCGGCGCCCGGGTCGTCTGCTTCCAGTACCGCTGGGCGCCGGAGCATCCCTACCCCGCGGCCCTCGACGACACCGTGAAGGCCTGGAAGGCGCTGATGGCCCGGGGCGTGCGACCCGAGCGCACGGCCTTCGTCGGCGATTCCTGCGGCGGCGGCATCGCGCTGGCTGCGGCCTGCCGGCTGCGCGATCGGGGCGAGCCGATGCCCGCCTGCGTCGTGGGACTCACGCCCTGGCTCGATGGCGAGCAGACGGGCGATGCCGCCCTCGAATCCCGCGGCAAGGACCCCTTCGTCTCGCCGCTCTGGATCCGGGCCCGCTTCCGCGACTACGCCGGGACCCTCGGCGATCTGCGGGATCCCTTCATCTCGCCGCTCTACGCGAACCTCGCCGGTCTGCCGCCGATCTATCTCGCCGTCGGCCAGATCGACACGACCGCCGACGACTCGACCCGCTTGCTGCTGCGCGCAGGCCGCGACGGGGCGTCGGTGACCGTCGACCTCGTCGACGAGATGGTCCACGGCTACGTCGGGCTCTGCGGCCAGTTCCCCGAGGCCACCGACGCGATGGCGCGCATGGGCGACTGGGTGAAGCGCCGGATTCCGTGAGCGGGAGCCCGCGCGCCCCAAAACGAAAGCGCCCGATCCCTCTCGGGATCGGGCGCTTCATCTCGATCGTCGACTGATTCGCAAAGAGCCTGCGGCGAGCGGATCCGACCCGGTCCGCCCCCGGCGAGCTCGATCGGGCTCAGGCCGCCTTGCGGCGGACCAGCGAGCCGGCGACGACGCTGCCGAGGCCGAAGATCAGGGCCGCGCTCGGCTCCGGGACGGCCGAGCCGCCGCGGATGACCTGATCCTGGTAGCCGCGCAGGTCGACGACCAGCGCCGGGCCATCGCCCTGGACCTGGGTCGACAGGATGTTGTTGAACACGAGCTGCGCGTTGGCGGAGAGGCTCGTGACGTCGATCTTGCCGCCGCCGTAGATGCCTTCCCAGATCGCGGCCTGGAGGCCGGTGATCGCCTGCTGCGCCGTGATGCCACCGACGGCGAGGGACGCGACGGTGAAGTTCTCGATGACGTGACCCGCCCAGGCGAGGGTGCGGACCGCCTCACCCGCCGGCGAGGGCGAGCTGAAGGCGTCGAGGACGTTGTTGACCGTGTAGGTACCGGGGGCGATCGACGTCTGGAGGTCCACGCAGAAGGAGGCCACGTGGCTCGCGACACCCTCGAGGGTGACGTCGAGCTGAGCGGTCCAGACGCGGGTGCCGTCGGTCAGCGCGATGCGCTCGCCGAGCTGATAGCTGTGGACGGTGAAGGTCGTGGCCATGGACGGGGTCGCCGCCAACAGGGCCATTCCCAGGGTGAAAAGAGCGAGCTTCAAGCGCGAGGGTCGGGTTTCCATGCGGGGATCCATATGCAGTCCGTATGCCAAGTGACCCACATCACCTCGGGCCGATTCGGATTCCTGAGTGCCGACAGCGGCTTGGGACCGTCGGATGCGCGCGGGAGTTGAATTCCGCCACGAGGGTTTGGAGCCCCGGGGACGGAAGAGTTTTTCCCTTTTGATCCCCCTCAATGCCCAAATCAGGCGCTGAGAAGATTTTTCTCCTTTTACACGCAACTCGGGTGCAACGGATTCCCAGGCCCGGTCGTCGCCGGCTCACGCGCCCTGACGGGCGAGCAGGCGGTCGAGGGACTGGGTGGTCCCGTTCTCGCGCCACATCTCCGCGGCCGCCGGCACGATGCCCGCGCGGACCAGGCGATCGCCGAGCTTGATCATGATCGCGTCGAAGCGCATGCAGCCGAAGATCTCCCAGTAGTCGATCGTGTCGTGGACCCGGCGGCCGCTCGCCTGCTCCCAGATCGCGACCATCTCCTCCCGGGTCGGGAAGCCGGCCATCCGCGGCGCCCCGAAGTCGTCGAAGGACTGGCGATCGAACATGACCCACCAGCCGATGTCGGCCTCCGGCGGACACAGCGCGACCGCCTCCCAGTCGCAGACGGCGGCCGCCCGGTAGTCCTGCCAGATCACGTTGCCGAGCCGGCTGTCGCCCCAGGAGATCCCGGTCGGCGCGCCCGGCGCATTGCGCTCGAGCCATTCGAGGCTGCGCATCAGGACCGGATGGTCGCGCCCCGCGAGCTCGCGCCCGACATAACGCCGGTAGAGCTCGAGCTGATCGGCGAGGGTCGGATTGCCCCGTCCCTTGCCGTCGAGCCAGTCGAGGCCGAGGGCGCGCCAGTCGACGCGGGCGAGCTTGCCCATGACCAGGACCCCCTCGCGCACCATCCGCTCCCGCTCGGCCGGCGTCGCCTGGTCGACGAGGAAGCCCGCCTGCGAATAACGCGGCACGTCGGCGGGAATCAAGCCCTCGACGAACTCCATCACGAAGAAGGGCCGACCGAGGACGCCCCGATCTCCCTCGTAGGCGACGAGGCCCGGCATCGGCACGATCCCGGCCTCGGCCACCGCCTTCATGATCCGGTACTGGACCTCGACCGAGACCCCGCAGGCCGCCGACTGCTCCGGGAAGAGCCCCCCGTCCGGCGGCTCGATGCGCGCGACGAAGCGCTTCGTGCGGGCCTGGCCGGCCTCGCTCCACGACGCGTGGAAGAAGACCGTCTCGTTCGAGAAGCCCGTGGCGCGGGGCATGTCGACGTCGTGGACCCGAAGGCCCTGCGCCTGCGGCCGCTGCGACTTCATGAAGCGATCGAGCGCCTCGCGGTAGCTCTCGGGATCGGCGACGGCTTTGGTCGGCGGGGCATCGGCGGCGGACATCGAGGTTCTCCTGCGAGCGAAGGCCCGCGATCCCGTCCGGGGCCGCGCGCTTCGGGGCGGTCGACGCTAGCACCGGCCCAGGGCTAGGATGCGAATCCCAGGAGGCGGACATGGATCTCGAGCTCACGGGCAGGAGCACGATCATCACCGGCGGCAGCGGCGGCATCGGCCGTGGGCTCGTGCTCGGCTTCGCCGCCGAGGGCGCGAACGTGACGATCGCGACCCGCGACGGGGCGAAGGGCGAAGAGGTCGCCGCGGCGGCGAAGGGTCTGCCGGGGCGGGTGATCGTCGTGCCGACCGACGTGACGAAGGAGGACGCGGTCGAGCGGATGGTCGCGCGGGCGGTCGAGGCCTTCGGGCCGGTCGACGTGCTCGTGAACAATGCCGGCGGCGTCTTCCATCCGCGGCCCTTCCTCGAGAAGCCCCGGGAAGAGGCCGAGTGGGAGGTCAACCTCAACATCTGGGGCGTCTACAACTGCACCCGCGCCGTCGGCCGCAGCATGGTCGAGCGCGCGACCGGCAGCATCATCAACATCACGTCGAACTCCGCCCTCGAGCCTTCGGCCGCCAACATGGTCTCGACCTACGGCGGGACGAAGGGCTTCGTGATGTCCTTCTCGAAGGGCCTCGCCTACGAGTGGGGCCCCCTCGGTGTCCGCATCAACTGCATCGCCCCGGGCTGGATCGTCCCCCACAAGGCCGAGGACGTCGGCGAGGGGAGCTTCTGGCGCAAGTACGGCTACGACTTCTTCGGGACGCCCGAGGCGATGGCGGCGGCGGCGGCAGCCGGTGAGCCGCTCTTCAACGTCGCGAACCAGCCGATCCGCCGGATCGGTCGGCCCGAGGACATCGCCGATCTCGCGCTCTTCTTCGCTTCCCGCCGCTCGGCCCATCTGACGGGGCAGCTCGTCTCCGTGAGCGGCGGCGCCTACATGCCCTAGCCGACGAACGAGGACTCTTCCGTGTCCATCTGGCAGCCCGGTCCGCGCCCCACCTGGGTGCAGGCGCTCAACGAGAACACCGACCCCGCCTGGATCCGGCTCGACCCCGACGAGCTCGCCGCCGAGGCCCCGCGCGCGGACCGGCTTGTCCGACTTCGGCAGTGACGATTTCTGGGAGCCCTATCGCATCTTCGTCGCTTCGCTGCGCGACGAAGCGAAGCTCCACACCGTCGGCCGCCTGATCGCCCGCGACGATCTGCTCAACGCGCTCCAGGCGCGCCTCGAGCTGACCGAGTGGCGCAGGCGCCACCCCGAGATCACGCGCGAGAAGGTCGAGAAGCCGATCTTCATCACCGGCCTCCCCCGCACCGGCACCTCGATCACCCACGAGCTGCTCGCCGCCGACCCGCGCCACCGCGCCCCGCGCCACTGGGAGGTCCGCAACCCCTGCCCGCCGCCCGAGACCGCGACCTATCGCAGCGACCCGCGCATCGAGCGCGCGGACCGCCAGATCCGACTGTGGTGCGAGATCGTCCCCGAGTACGACACGATGCACGAGCTCGGCGGCGACATCCCGGTCGAGGACGTCCAGGTCATGGGCCATTCCTTCGTCTCCGACGAGTGGATGGGGCGTCACGTCGTCCCGAGCTATGCCGCCTGGTACAACGCCTGCAACCGCGTCCCCGCCTTCGAGTTCCACAAGCAGATGCTGCAGAACCTCCAGTGGCGCTGCCCCGGCGAGCGCTGGGTCCTGAAGTCGCCCTCCCACATGTCCCAGCTCGACGCCCTGCTCGCCGTCTATCCCGACGCCCGCCTCGTCTTCACCCACCGCGACCCGATCAAGGTCCTCCCCTCCGTCGTCTCGATCCTGTACTCGACGGCCTTCGTCCGCTCGGACGAGGTCGACGTCGCCGCGATGGCGAACTGGTTCACGGGCGAGACCTGCCGCGCGCTGCTCGACGGCATGGACGCGCTGCGCGCCTCCGACAAGCTGCCGACGAGCCAGGTCCATGATCTGCGTTATGCGGACCTGATGCGCGACCCGATCACGGCGCTCGCCGGCATGTACGAACATTTCGGAATCGACTACCCGGAGAGCGCCCGCCAGGCCTAACGCGACTACATAACGAACAAGCCGAAGGGCCGTCACGGCGGCCACCGCTACGATTTCAGCGATACCGGCCTCGACCTCGCCACCGAGCGGGCCCGCTTCGCCGACTACTACGAGCGCTATCGGGTCGCGATCGAGCAATGAGGCCACCACGACACGAGGGAGGGATTCCATGGCCAACGAGACGAGCGGACCGGCGGGCGGAGCGAAGAGCGAGAAGGCCGCCATCGGCGGCACGGGCAAGTTCGGCCAGGCGCTGCGCGAGGAGCTGCGCTTCCCCGCCCGGACGCAGGCCGAAAACGCGAAGCGGCTCCTCGACGGCAGCGCCTGGAGCGAGTTCTGCCGCTCCCTCGACCAGGCCGGCCGCCACCTGCTCGCCTATCCGACGAAAGCGACGCCGGTCCCGGGCGAGGTCGAGTCCGAAGGCGCGCGCTATGCGCTCGGGCTGATCACCTCGGGCGTGCTCCAGGCGCTCCAGCTCTCGGATCCGACGACGCCGCGCATCGTCCGCAATCCCGACTCCGAGGCCAAATGGGGCGCCGAGAACGTCGACAACCAGTATCTCTGGGCCCGCATCTCGCCCGAGTACCAGTACCGTGTCTTCGGCAACCGGAACAGCATCTTCGAAGCCCTGCTCGAGACGAAGGACGGCTACATGCAGCTCGGAGACGACCGCGTCTTCGAGACGCTCTTCCTCTCCGAGATGGAGGTCGCGGCCGACGGGAGCTTCGAGGTCCTGCTCGCCGCCGAGCGACCGGCGGGCCATCGCGGCAACTTCATGAAGATGCCGCCCGGGACGCAGTACTTCTGCGTGCGCCAGTATTTCGTCGACTGGGAGAAGGAGTGGCCGGCGCGCTTCGACATCGAGCGGATCGGCGGCGTCGGCGAGCGGCCGGCGCCCTACACGCCCCACGCGACGGCGCAGCTCCTCGACGAGGCGGGGCGCTGGGTGCTCCAGACCGCGCGCTTCTGGACCGAGTGGGTCGACCAGCTTCGCCGCGACTTCGTGAAGGGCGAGATCAAGCCCGCGATCACCTTCGTCGGCGGCGCCCGCGACATCTTCTACGGCAACGACTGGTGGGCCCTCGATCCCGACGAGGCGATGGTCGTCGAGTTCGAGCCCCCCGACGCGCGCTACTGGCAGATCCAGCTCTGCGACGTCTGGTTCCGGACGATGGACTACGCGACGCGCCAATCGGGCCTCAACCATCATCAGGCGCGCCTCGACGGCGACGGCCGCGTCCGGATCGTGGTCGCCCACCGCGATCCGGGCGTCCAGAACTGGCTCGATACCGGCGGCCATCCCGAGGGCATGCTGCAGTACCGCTGGATCTTCACGAAGAACAACCCCGGGCCGAAGGCCACGATCCTGCCGTTCGAGAAGATCGCGAACGCCCTGCCCGCCGAGACGCCCGCCTACTCCGAGGCCTCGCGCCGACACGCGCTCGAGATCCGCCACCGCCACCTCGCCCGCCGCGAGCCGGTGACCTGAGGAGGCGACCACGATGCGTGCCTGGCAGACGACGAAGGCCGGACGACCCCGCGACGTGCTCGCGCTGAACGAATCGGCTCCCTCCCCCGTGCCGCGCGAGGGGACGGTCCGGCTGCGGGTCCTCGCGGCGGGGATCGGGCTCCCCGACGCGCTCATGTGTCAGGCGAACTACGCCCTGACGCCGCCCCTGCCCTTCACCCAGGGCCAGGAGGTCTGCGGGCGCGTGGTCGACTGGGGACCGGGCGTCGCGGGCCGGCGCGCCGGCGATCGCGTGATGGCGGTGACGAGCTTCTTCACCGGCCACGGCAGCTTCGCCGAGGAGTGCCTCGCCCTCGACGATTTCTGCCTGCCCGTCCCCGACGACATGAGCGACGCCGAGGCCGCCTGCTTCCTGATCCCGGGCCACACGGCCTACATCGCCCTCGAGGCCCGCGCGAAGCTCGCGCCCGGCGAGACGCTGCTCGTGCTCGCTGGCGCGAGCGGAACGGGGGCCGCGGCGATCCAGGTCGGACGAGCGCTCGGCGCGCGCGTGCTCGCGTCGGTCGGGGACCCGGCCAAGGAGGAGCTGTGTCGCGCGCTCGGGGCCGAAGAGGTCTTCGATCATCACGCCCCGGACTTCGCGAAGCAGGTCGTCGCCGCGACGGGCGAGCGCGGCGCGAACGTGATCTTCGATCCGGTCGGGGGCGATCTCTTCACGAAGGCGACCCACTGCATCGCCCAGGAGGGCCGACTGCTCGCGATCGGCTTCGCGAGCGGGCGCTGGGGCACCGTCGACATGGCCCACGTCGTCCAGCGCAACTACTCCGTCGTCGGCGTGATCCCGAGCGGCTACGACCGGGCGTTCAAGGAGCGGGCCCAGGCGCGCATGCTCGACTGGTGGCGCGCGGGGCGGCTACGCATCCCGGTCGACGAGCTCGTCCCCTTCACCGCCCTCCCCGACGCCCTCGAGCGCCTCGCCGCCAACCAGGTGAAGGGCAAGCTCGCCCTCGCCGTCGATTCGAAAGCGACGTGCCATGCCTCCCCGACCGCTGCCCGCTGAGCCCGGCTTCGAGTTCAACCCGCTCTCGCCCGAGTACGACCGCGATCCCTATCCGGTTCTCGCGCTGCTGCGCGACCACGCTCCGGTCTTCCCGGTCCCCGGTGTCGACGCGCTCTTCCTCTCGCGCCACGAGGACGTCCTCGCCGTCCTCGCCGACGAGGAGCGCTTCTCGGCGGATCGGGGACTCTGGGAGCACTGGACGCCGCCGCCGGCCGAGCACGCCAATCATCCGATCGTGCGGATGCAGCGCGCGAACCTGCTCTCCTACGACGGCGCCGAGCACACGCGGCTGCGCAAGCTCGCCTCCGCGGCGCTGACGCGGCGGGCGGTGCGCCATCTCGATGCGCTGATGCACGCGCTCGCCGACGAGCTGATCCACGCGTTCATCGCCCGCGGCCACGCGGACTTCGTCGCCGAGTTCGCCGCGCTCTTCCCGGTCGCGATCATCAGCCGCCTGATGGGCATCGCGCCCAGCAGCGACCGCGAGCGCGAGTTCAAGGCGCTCGCCGACTCGGTCGTCGTCGCCTTCAATCCCATGTGCAGCGAGGCCGACAAGCTGCGCTCGATCCAGAGCATGACGATCCACATGGAGAACGTGCGGCTCCTGATGGAGGAGAAGCGCGCGCATCCCGGCAACGATCTCCTGACCGACATGGTCCAGGCCGAGGACGAGGGGACGCGCTTCAGCTCGGACGAGATCCTCGGGACGGTGCTCACGCTGCTCGTCGCGGGCTCCGAGACGACGGCGAACTCGCTCTCCTTCGGCCTGATCGAGCTGCTGCGCCATCCCGATCAGCTCGCGCGCTTTCGCGACGACCCGGCCGTCCGCACGAACGCCTCCCTCGAGATCGTCCGCTACCAGCATCCCGGCCGCTTCCTGATCCGGTATGCGCGGGCGGCGACGGAGATCCGCGGCGTACCGGTCCGCAAGGGGCAGATCGTCTTCTGCTCGGTCCCGAGCGCCCAGCGCGATCCCCGGGCGATCGCCGATCCCGACCGCTTCGACATCGGCCGCGAGCCCCACGACCTCTCGGCCTTCGGCGTCGGGCGGCATTTCTGCATCGGAGCCCAGCTCGCGCGCCTCGAGCTCGAGATCGCCCTCGGCCACGTCGTCGAGCGGTTGGCCGGGCTCGAGATCGAGGGCGGCTTCGAGGCGGTCCCGTATCGCTCGAATCCGGCGGTGCGGGGGCCGGCGGCGCTGCCGATCCGCTTCCGACCCGCTCAGCCCTCGAAGGTCGCCTGACTGCGCGCGCGGCCACCGGGCCCGCTGTAGGCGAGCCCGAAGCCCGGCGCCTCGCCCTTCGCCCAGACGGGCTCGGCCATCCCCCCCATCGCCGCCCGATAGCGCTCGACCAGCGCGTCCTCGGCCGCGTAGTCGAAGGGGTCCTGGAGCACCATCTCCTCCATCCCGCCCGGCGCAGGACGATTCTCCGCGAGCCAGCGGGCCGTGCGCGCCAGCGCTTCCCGCGGCGGCACGACGTCGCGATAGCCGAGCTCCTGCTCGAGCTTCGCGAGGCTCACGATGCGATGGGTCGTCCAGGGCTGGGCGACGAGCGGCCGCGCCGGCCACGCGATCTCCCAGGGCATCGAGACGAGCTCCCATTCATGGCCCATCGACGCCGCGATCACCTGCGCGACCTGCGCGATCGTGAGCACCTCCTGATCCCCGCAGTTGTAGACCTGTCCCGCGGCGATCTTCGGCTGGTCGACGGCGAGCAGGATCGCGTGGGCCACGTTCTCGACGTAGCCGAAATGCGAGAGCGAGAGCCCTCCATCCGCGACGATCAGGAAGGGTCGTCGGTCGAGGATCCGCCGCACGATCGACCACTCCCGCGGAGCGGGCTGGCGCGGTCCGTAGACCCAGGGATAACGGAAATGCGTCGCGTTCGGCTGGGCCTCGAAGACGCGCTCCTCGGTCGCCCGGATGCGGTAGCCCTTCTCGTCCTCGACCGGCTCCGCGACCTTCGGCGCGTCCTCCCGCGTCGGCACGGGAAAGCCCGGCGGCTCGAAGAGCGGCGCGTTCATGTAGCCGCGATAGCCCGGGAAGCCCCCGACCGAGACGAATTGCCCGACCCGGCCCGCGAGGATCTCGGCGTTCCGCCGCAGCCTTCCGTAGGTCACGACCGCGACGTCGAAGGTCCGGCCAGCGAGCGCCGCCTCGACCTTCGCCGGATCGTAGGCGTCGGTATGGACGTGCTCGAGCGCCGTCGGCAGCTCCGGCGGCTCGTGGCGACCGCTGTGGAGGATCGTCGTCGTGAACCCGCGCTCGACGAGGCCGTTCACGATATAGGGTCCCGACGGGCCCGCGCCCCCGATCACCAACGCCTTCATGGGTCTGCTCCCGATCTCCGATGCCCGATGCCCGATGCCCGCGGCCAGGCCCGTTGCGAACGTCCCTGCGAAGTGGCTCTGGCCTGCGATACCGTTCGAAGCAACCTGCCGATGGGACCGCTCGATGCCGCGCAAAGACGATATCAGAATGACGAAGGACGAGATCCGGGACTATCTGCACGAGGGCCACAACATGACCCTCGTGACGAACGGCCCGAAGGGCTTCCCGCATGCGGTGGCCATGTTCTACGCCCTCGACGACGACCTCACGATCCGCTTCGCAACCTATGGATCGAGCCAGAAGGTCAAGAACATCGAGCGCGATCCGAAGGTCACGCTGCTCGTCGAGTCCGGGACGGCCTACAGCGAGCTGCGCGGCGTCATGATCGAAGGCAAGGCGCGGATCGAGAACGAGCTCGAGCGGACCGTCGCCACCATGATCGAGTCGAATGCCCGGACCGGCAGCCCGCTGCCGGACATCGAGCAGATCCCCCACGACGTGAAGGTCCGCATGGCGGCCAAGCGCGTCGTCGTCTGCATCGATCCGGTCCGCTTCGTGTCCTGGGATCACGGCAAGCTGCCGAGCAGCAAGACCCCCTCGGCTCTCTCCGGCCGTCCGGGCGGCCGAGCTCTCGGACGCCCCGTCGGCTCCCTCTGACGGACGGGAGGGGCGACGCGCCATGCCGAAGAGCCCGTCGGACATCGAACGTCTGCTCGCCTACGAGGAGATCCGCCAGCTCGCCTCGCGCTATTCGGTCGCCGCCGACGCGCGCGATCTCGATGCGCTGGTCGCGCTCTTCGTCCCCGACGTACGCGTCGGCCGGGACCGCTCGGGCCACGAAGCGCTCAGGGCCGACTTCGATCGATCGTTCCGCCAGGTCGGGATCACGTTCCTGAACGTCGGCACCCACGTGATCGACCTCGTCGACGCGGACCACGCGACGGGCATCGTCTACGCCCGCGGCGAGATCCAGGACGGCGGCCCCGAGAGCCCGCGCTTCATCGTCCACGCGATCCAGTACCACGACACCTACGAGCGCCGCGACGGCCGCTGGCTCTTCGTGCGCAGGAAGCATTTCCTCGTCTACGGAGCCGAGCTCGGCGTCAATCCGCTGAAGCTCGCGCCGGCGAACTGGCCGGCGAGCCAGACGGGGCTCGGCAGTCATCCCCAGGCGCTCGAGACCTGGAAGCGGTTCTGGAACGAGAAGAGCTGAGCGACAGCCACAGCGACAGGAGGATCCCGTGATGAAGGTGGCCCGCATCCACGGCCCGAACGACGTGCGACTCGACGAAGTCTCCGAACCGGCCTGCGGTCCGGACGACGCGATCCTCGAGGTCGCGGCCTGCGGCATCTGCGGCAGCGACGTCGGCTACGCGAAGATCGGCGGCATCCAGGTCCGCGCGGACGCGCCCTTTCCGATCGGCCACGAGCTCGCGGGCGTCGTCGCGGAGATCGGGAAGAACGTGCGCGGCGTGAAGGTCGGTGCGCGCGTCGCGCTTCATCCGGGGGCCGCGGGCTTCGGGCTCGGCAACGGAGGGCCGGGGGGTGGGTTCACGAAGCGCCTGCTCGTGCGCGGCGCCGCCCAGGGCAAGAGCTTCTTTCCGATCCCCGACTCGATGAGCTTCGAGCAGGCCGCCCTCGCCGAGCCCCTCGGTGTCGGCATGCACGCGGTCGACCAGGCGAACGTGCGCCCCGGGGACAAGGTGGCGGTGCTCGGCGCCGGAGCGATCGGTCTCTCGGCCGCGTTCACGATGCTCGACCGCGGCATCGAGGACGTCTGCGTCGTCGATCTCTCGGAGGCCCGGCTCGAAGTCGCGCGCAAGCTCGGGGTGCCCCACGTCGTCCACTCGAAGAGCGCAGACCTCTGGGAAGCGCTGGGCCGGATCCACGGGCGCCAGTCCTTCTTCGGCATGGACGTCGTCGGAACCAACGTCTTCATCGAGGCGACGGGCTCGGGGGCGCTGCTCGAGCAGGTCGTCGCGCGCTGCGCGCCGGCGTCGCGGGTCTCGGTCGTGGCGCTCCATCGCAAGCCGGCGACGATCGACTTCATGATCGTCCTGATGAAGCAGATGTCGCTCGTCGGCGCGATGGAATATCCGGAGCGCTACGAGACGATGCTCGAGCTGATCGCCCGCCGAGATCTCACGCCGATGATCACCCACCGCTTCGCCTCGACGATTTCGTCGAGGCCTTCGCCGTCGCCTCGGCGCCGGATGCCGGCGCGAAGGTGATGATCCACATGCGTTAGGCGCGCATGCGACCCGGGGCGATCCTGCGCGCGCCGCTCGCGCATTTCCTGCTGGGGGGCGTGCTGCTGTTCGCGGCGAGCGCCCTGCTCGGGGGCGCAGACACGCCGCCGCGGCCCCGCGCCGTCGCGATCGACGCCGCACGCGTCGAGGAGATCCGCGACGAGACGACGACGCGCAGCGGACGCGCCCCGACCCGCGCCGAGCTCGAGCGCCAGGTCGCCCTCGAGCTCGACGAGGAGCTCCTCTACCGCGAGGCCCTCGCGCGCGGCCTCGATGCGGGGGATCCCGGCATCGAAGCGCGGCTGGTCCAGAAGATGCTCTTCCTCGACGAGGAGGCGTCGCCCACCGACGCCCCGGCCCTCGTCGAACGGGCCCGCGCCCTCGGCCTCGATCGCGACGACGTCGTGATCCGGCGACTGCTCGCCGAGAAGCTCCGCCTCGTCGCGACGACGCTCGCGCCCGAGGAGCGGCCCGACGAAGAATTGCTCCGGAGCGCTTTCCGCGAGCGGAGCGAACGGCTGACGACGCCGGCGCGCATCCGCTTCCTCCACGTCTTTCTCTCGCAGGACCGCCGCGGGACCGACACGCCCTCCGCCGCGGAAGCGCTGGCCCGGAAGCTCGAAGCCGAGCGGATTGCGCCGACGGACGCGATTCGTCTCGGCGATCCCTTTCCCGGCGGCCACGCCTTCTCCGCCCGCACGTCGGCCGAAATCGCGCGCCAGCTGGGCAGGGACTTCGCCGAGCGGGTCGCCGCCCTGCCCGTCGGCGAATGGTCCGAGCCGATCGGGTCCGCCTACGGCCTCCACCTCGTCTACGTCGACGGCGTCAGGCCCGGCGAGCTCCCGGCCTTCGAGCAGGTCCGCGAGCGGCTGCGCCTCGAGCTCGAGAGCGCGCTGCGCGAGCGCAAGCTCGCGGCCCTTCTCGCCGAGCTGCGGACACGCTACGAAGTCGCCGTCGCCTGGACCGGAGAGGAAGAGCAGTGAGGGCCGAGCGCGCGCACCGAATCGGAATCCGTTCCCCCGAGCGACTCGTCGCGACGCCCCGCACGGCGCGATCGCGTGCCGCGCGGCTCCGCCTCGCCGTACGGATGGGCCTCCTCCTGCTCCTTTTCGCGCAGCCCGCCGCGGCCCATCCCCTCGCGCCGGCGCTGCTCGAGCTGCGCGAGACGGGCTCGGGTCGCGTCGAGGTGACCTGGAAGCGCTCGGCGCTGCGGGTCCCGGGGAGCGATCTCCAGCCGATCCTGCCCGAGGACTGTCCGCCCCTGTCCGCGCCCCGGGTCGAGGAGCGGGGGACCGCGATGCTCGCCTTCTGGGCGATCGATTGCGGCGGGAAGGGCCTCGTCGGACGCACGATCCGGATCGACGATCTCGGCCCCGCGAAGATCGACACGCTGGTCCGGATCGAGCTCGCCGACGGTCGCAAGCTCCAGCGCGTGCTGCGCCGGAGCGAGCCCTCGATGGAGGTCCCCGAGCGCACGACCCGCGCGACCGTCTTCGTCGACTACCTGAAGATCGGCTTCGAGCACATCCTCACGGGCGCCGACCATCTGCTCTTCGTGTTCGGTCTCTTCCTGCTCTGCGCTGGCCTCGCGCCCCTCGCGAAGACCGTCACCGCCTTCACCGTCGGTCACTCGATCACGCTGTCGCTCGCCGCCCTCGGCTATGCGCAGCTCCCCTCCGGCCCGATCGAGGTCCTGATCGCGGCGAGCGTGCTCGCGCTGGCCGTCGATCTCGCGCGGGACGCGGCGCGACCGACCTGGATGCGGCGTTTCCCCTGGCCGATGGCGCTCGTCTTCGGCCTGCTCCACGGCCTGGGCTTCGCCGGCGCCCTGCGCGAGGTCGGCCTCCCCGACGGCGAGATCCCGATGGCGCTCTTCTCGTTCAACGTGGGGATCGAGGTCGGGCAGCTCGCCTTCGTCGCGGTGCTGCTCGCGCTGACGCCGCTCGTGCAGCGGATGCCGCTGCCCCTGCCCCGGCGCGTCGCGATCTATGCGATGGGCTCGCTCGCGGCCTTCTGGATGATCGAGCGCGGCGCAGCGCTGCTCTGACGGGCGGGCGGGGACTGCGGAGCGGGGGGCGTGCCAGGCGCCCCGGCCGGACGCGCCCTGGCACTCGGGTGTCGGACGGCACGCGTCGAGGGACCGGTCGGCTTTGGCGGGCGCCGTGCTGCGCGTGCGTCCTCTATCTCGCGCCAGGGCGCGTCCGGCCGGGGCGCTCGGGGCGGCATCGTTTCTCGGAGGCCGCACGTCGGATCATCTTGCTTGAAGATGGGTACGTGATCGCGCGTGATGCGCGATCGAGACCCGCCGCGTGAAGCCCCGCCCGGTCCCATGGCACACGGCCCCGCCCGCATTCCGAATCCGGAACGACACGAAGCATCGAGCGATCTGCGACCGGGCCATCCGTCACGGCCGCTCTCACGCGATCCGCTAGGCGAAGCGCAGCGTCGATCCGACCTCGACCGTCCGCCCGCAGAGCTCCTCGCGCATCGCGAGGGCGGCGAGCTCGGGGTCGGGATCGACGCGCAGAGTCCGCCTTCCGTCCTCGAAGTCGAGGAAGAGCGCGACGCCGTTCGCCACGTCCTTCGCCTGGGAGACGGTGTAGCTCGCGACGCGGGCGCGGCCGGTCGCCGCGGGGTCGACGACGACGGTCGCCTGGGCGCGGCGCGCGGCGTCGGTGACCTGCTCGTGGGCGAAGTCGAGCGAGGGCTCCGGGCCGAAGAGGGTCGCGCCCTGCTTCGTGATGAGGCCACTCACGGCGGAGACGACGCCGTGGCTCCCGGGCTTCGCGCGCAGGGTCTCGATCATCTGGACGAAGCTCTGGATCACGAAGTTGTTGAGCGGTCCGCCGCCGAAGGTCATGCCGCCGGTCTGCGTCACGCGCCGCTCCGGAGCGACCCCGAGCGCGCGCTGCTGCACGCGCACGGCGGCGGGGAAGCAGCTGTAGAGCTCGATCGCGTCGATCGCCTCGACGCCGCGGCCGAAGCGCTCGAGCAGGCGGGCGAAGACGAGCTCGAAGCCGGGGGAGCGGGCGAGCGCGCGGCGCTCCGAGAGGGTCACCATGTGCTCCGAGTCGACGACGGCGAGCGGGAACACGAAGCGCTTCGCGTCGAGGCCGAGCTGGCGCGCCTTCGCGAGCGAGCAGACGACGAGCGCCCCCGCCTGGTTGACGTTCCACTGGGAGACGAGATGTTTGGTGTACGGAAACGCGAGCAGCCGATTCGCATCGGTCGGCGTCACGATCTCCTCGGGCGTCATCGGCTTGCGATTCCAGGCCTGCGGATTGCCGACCGCGACCCGATTGAAGTCGCCCCACAGCGCGCCGAGCTCCGCCTTGTGCTCGGCGATCGACTTGCCCTCGGCGAAGCGCAGCGCGTTGTCGATGACCGCATACTGGATCGTCGGCGTCACGAGCCCGAGCTCGATCTCGTGGCGCCCCATGATCTCCGACGCCGGCTCGAGATGGACGTCCGGCGCGACCCCCTGCTGAACGGTCAGGGGCACCGCCTTCCCCGCCCGCCCGAGCCGCGCCGCCCGGTCGTGCGCCTCGCCGCCCACGAGGATCGCGACCTCGCTGCGCCCGGCGGCGATCCCGGCCGCCGCCCGCCCGAGCAGACTCGACTGCAGAATCCCGATCTCCGCGAGCACCGTCCTGGCCCCGGCCGCACCGATCCGCTCGGCGAGCAGCCGCCCCGGATCGGAGTAGGCCCAGAAGCCGCGGGGGACGATGATCTCGTCCGCCCCGGCGAGCAGCGCCTCCGCCCCTGCGTCCTGCGCCGCGAGGCGGATCGCTTCCTCCATCAGGACGATCGGCTCGCCGATCGTCTGCGGATCCTCGGCCTGCCGATTGACCGCGCCGACGCCCACCACGACCGGAATCCGCTCCGCCTGCATCCTGCGCTCCTTCTGACTCGGATCACGGCTCCGATAGGCCCCACGCATCGAGCCCGTCCCCCGATCGGCCGGCCCCGAGGCGGCGTCGAGTCTAGCCGCCGCGGCGCAGGCATCGCCCGCGATCTGGCCTACAGTCGCCCATCATGAGCGATGCCCCGGCCAAGCCGAAACGACAGGAGCAGGAAGACGCCAGCGACCAGATCTCGGAGGTCGCGAAGGACATCCTGCGCATGCAGCTCCCCATCCGGATCCCCGGGCTGGGCCACGTCAACATGTACGCGATGATCGACAAGGACGGCGTCGCCGTCGTCGATCCCGGCCTCCCCGACGCGGGGACCTGGGACGCCATCGCCCACCGCCTGAAGCAGGCCGGCCTCGCCCCTCGCCACATCCACACGGTCTTCATCACCCACTCGCATCCCGACCATTTCGGGGGCGCGGTTCGGATCGCGAAGGAGTCGGGCGCCAAGATCGTGGCCCACCGCGCGTTCCATTTCGGTGGCCCCTCGGTCCGCAAGCGGCATACCGCGGCCCACATCCCGACAGCGGATCCCGCCGAACGCTCGGGCCACGCTCACGCTCATGGACACGGCGACGCCCACCAGGAGTTCTCGGTCGACGACCTGGCAGCCCACATGGAGCTGCTCGAAAAGGACCGCCGGCGCGCCCAGAATCCGCTGTTCAACCTGTTCGGCGCGCTGAAGCGCATCACGACACCCGCGCCGTGGAAGGGCGCCGGCGACCAGCCCGCGATCCGCGAGCGGCTGCGCTGGCTCGCGATGTCGACCGTGCGCCGTGGATCGTTCCTGCCCAACGTGACCCATCACGTCGAGCACGGCGACATGCTGCGCCTCGCGGGTCGCGAGTGGTTCGTGCTCCATACGCCGGGCCATACGGCGGATCACATCTGCCTCCACGACCCCGAGACCGGCGCCTTCATGTCGGGGGACCACGTGCTCCCGTCGATCACGCCGCATATCGGCGGCGTCTCCTACCTCCCCGATCCGCTCAAGTCCTTCTTCTATTCGCTGGATCGGGTCGGCGAGATCCAGAACGTGAAGCTCGCGCTGCCCGCCCACGGCCATCCCTTCACCAACCTCGCCGAGCGCGCCCAGTCGATCAAGGCGCATCATCACGAGCGCCTCGAGGAAATCGACAAGATCGCCCGCGAGCTCGGCCGCGCCGACGTAAACAGCTTCATGAAGCGCTTGTTCCGCGAGCGCAGCTGGGGCGACATGGCCGAGAGCGAGACCTACGCCCACCTCGAGCATCTGCGGATGGCGGGCAAGGCCACGGCCTTCCGCAACGAGCAGGGACGGCTCGTCTACGAGCTGTAGCCGCGGGACCCGAGCTGCATGGGACGCGTCGAAGGCAAGCATGTCGTCATCACGGGAGCGGCCCAGGGCATCGGCCTCGGCTGTGCCCGGGTCTTCGCGGCCGAAGGTGCCCGCGTCGGTGCCCTGGATCTCAAGCCGCCGCCGGACCTCGGGGAGCAGGTCGTCTTCCACGCCTGCGACGTGCGCCGGCGCGAGGAGGTCGAGCGCGCGCTCGCAGCGTCCCGCGCCCGCTTCGGGCCGATCGACTGCGTGCTCCACGTCGCCGGGACCGCCTGGCACGCGGACCTCGCCCACAACACCGACGCCGACTACGACGCCATGATGGACGTCCACGTCCGCGCCGCCTTCCACCTGCTCCGCGGCGTCGTCGACGAGTGGAAGGCGCGCGGGGCCGGCAAGTTCATCGGCGTGACGTCACCCGCCGCCGTGCGCGGTCAGGTGAACGGCACGATCTACAGCGCCGCGAAGTCGGCGCTGATCGGCATCGTCCGCTCCGCCGCCCTCGAGCTCGCCCCCCACGGCATCCAGGTCAACGCGATCCTGCCGATGGCGGCGACCCCGATGACCGAGATCGCCCGCGTCGACCCCGACATCAACGCGAAGTATCTCTCGCGCGTCCCCCTCGGCCGCTGGGGCGAGCCCGACGAGATCGCCCGCGTCTTCCTGTTCCTCGCCTCGAGCGACGCCGACTACATCACGGGGGTCGTGCTGCCGGTCGACGGGGGACGGATTCTCTGAGCGCGGCGCACCGGCTCCCGAGCCGGCGCCAGGAATCCAGATGCTGGTCGGCTTGCTCACGCTGGCGGGCTTGTTCCGGGTCCGACTGCGACGCGATCGAGCGTGAGGCGGATCGATCCGCATCCGATCCAGGCATGGATCCCGACCTCGTTCCCGGTCCGGGCTGCGATCCAATTCGCGCGCCGCAGGCCCTGACCCGCGCTCGGCCTCAATCCTGCCGGAGGATCTCCAGATACCGATTCCGGATCTTCCCGATCTCGAAGTCGAGCCCCTCGACCGTCCAATCCCGGGTCGGAATCGGCGGGAGCACGACCGCCTCGATCGTCGCCGGGCGCACGATCGCCGCGTCCTTCGGAAACGCGTCGAGCACGTTGCGGAAGACGACGGGAACGATCGGGACCCCGGCCTGCATCGCCATGTGGAAGGCGCCCTTCTTGAAGCGGCCGAGGCGCTGGGTCGGCGAACGGGTGCCCTCCGGTGCGATCACGAGGGAGCGGCCCTGCTTGAGGGCCTGAACGGCGGGAGCGAGCGCCTCGATCGCCGCCTTCGGATCGCTGCGATCGACGAAGACGATGCCGGCGGCGGCAAAGAGCGGGCCGAAGACCGGATTGCGGCGCAGCTCGATCTTGCCGACCGCCGTCAGATCGCGGCGGACGAGCTTCAGCATGAGCAGCGGATCGAGCGCGCTCTGATGATTGAAGATGAAGACCGCGGGCCGCTCGGCCCAGAGGTTCGCCTCGCCCTCGACGCGCAGGTCGATGCCCGCGAGCGAGATCGCGAGATCGCCCCAGATCGCGCCAGAGACGTTGATCGCTTCGCGCAGGGAGCCCGTCGTGAGGCCCGCCGCGGCGCCGGCCCAGAACGACGGGGCGACGCTCGCGTAGGTCAGGCCGGTGCGGATCAGATCGCCCACGCTCGGACGACCCCGGCTCGTGAATCGACGCACAGGCCAGAGCCGCTCCTTCGCGATCTGCGCGAGGCGGCGATCGGGGTTCGTCGGTCGCGGTCGACCGACCTCCTCGAGCAGCGGGAGATCGTCGGCGCTGTCGGTGTAGAAATAGCTCTGGGCGAGGTCGAGGCCCTCGCGCTCCGCGAGCTCCCGCGCCGCGATCAGCTTGCCCTCGCCATAACAGGTGGGGCGCACGATGCCGCCGGTGAAGACGCCGTCCTCGACCTCGAGCCGGGTACACAGGACGTGCTCGATGCCGAGATCCCGCGCCATCGGCTCGGCCTGGTAGCGGGTCGCGGCGGAGACGATCGCGACGGTATGGCCGGCCGCCTGATGGGCCTCAACGAGGGCGCGCGACTCGGGATAGACCTGGCGCGCGAGGTGCTTGACGAAGGTCTCCTCGCCGATCTCCTCGAGGACCCGCTCTTCGAGGCCGCGATAGGCGGCGGTCGTCGCCACCATGAAGCCGGAGAAGCCGGTCCGGCCGAGGCCAAAGGCGAGCGCGCCATAGAAGGTCGCCGCCAGCTCCCGCGAGCTCACGCCCCCGGCCGCGATGCGCTCGCGCAGGAACGAGGTCGCCGAGAAGCCGGCGAGCAGGGTCTGGTCGAGATCGAAGAAGGCGCCCACCTTCGATCCGCTCGGGCCGTTGCGGATTTCCTTGGTCAGTCGGGTATGCAGCGCCATCGTCGGGCGAGCATGCACCGCCCGCGCCAGACTGCCAAGTCCGGGGCTCGAAGCGTCACGCGTTCGCCGTTCGATCAGGGCGTCGGCGAGCCGCCGTCGCCGGGGCCGGGCGCATGATCCGCCTCGTGGCCGGCGTCATGGCATTGGGCCTCGGGGCCTGCGCTGACGGCGTGGGCACCGTGAACGCTGCCTTCGTGGTGGATCGCGTGCGCGCCGTCGTGTCCGGGCATGCCGTGTCCCGCGTGTGCCCCGGCCATCGCCCAGGTTCCGATCACGGACCAGAGACCGAAGGCGACCAGCAACGCGCCCGCCGAACGCCGGACCGCGAGCGCTCCGCCGAGGCGCGCGAGCGCGGCCGCGAGCCCGGAAGCGGCGAGCACCGCCGGCAGCGTCCCGATCCCAAACGCCGCCATCGCGAGCGCCCCGGTCGCGGGCTCGCCCGAGCCCGCGGCGAGCAGCAGCGCCGAATAGACGAGGCCACAGGGCAGCCAGCCCCAGACGACACCCATCGCGAAGATCTGCCAGGCGTGCTCCGGCCGACCGATGCGGCGCGTGAGCGGCGAGAGCCGCCGCCAGATGGCCTGGCCCGCGCGCTCGAGAGCCGGCGCGGCGCGGCCGGTCAGCCCGATCTGCAACCCGATCCCGACGATCACGAGGCCGAGCAGGACGCGGATCGGAAGGAGCGCCGAGTCCGAGAAGGCGAAGAGCTGGCCGAACGCGCCCGCAGCGGCCCCGGCCGTCGCATAGCTCGCGATGCGTCCCGCCGAATGAAGCAGCGAGCGCGTCGCGGCCGCCGCCGGGCCGGGACGCGGCGAGAGCTGGGCGAGCGCACCGGCGATGCCGCCGCACATGCCGATGCAGTGGACGCTGCCGGCGAAGCCCAGCACCAGCGCACTGCCGACGATGGGGATCGAGCCGCTCACGACTTCGGGTCCTCGAAGAGGATCCGCGAGCCCTCGCCGTCGAGGTCCTCGAACTGACCATTGCGCACCGCCCAGACGAAGAAGGCGATCGCGACGGCGAGCAGCACGACCCCGAGCGGAATCAGGACCAACAGGATCGTCATGCGCCCTCCCCTCGCCCCGCATCGAGCCGACTCGCGCGCAGGGCATTGCCGACCACCACGAGCGAGCTCGCCGACATGCCGAGCGCCGCGAGCCAGGGCGGGAGGTGACCCGTCACCGCCAGCGGGAGGACTGCGACGTTGTAGGCGAGCGCCCAAACCAGGTTCTCGATTCCGATCCGCCGCATCCGCCGCGCCGCCCGGACCGCCGTCGGGAGCAGCGACAGATCGTCGCGCAGGAGCACGGCGCTCGCGCCGAGGCGCGAGAGATCACAGCCGCTGCCCATCGCGATCGAGACGTCCCCGGCCCGCAGGACCGGTCCGTCGTTCACGCCATCGCCGACGACGGCGACGCGCCGCCCCTCGCGCTGGAGCGCCTGGACCCGCTCGACCTTCTGCTCGGGGCGCGCGGCGCGCACGACCGCCGCGAGTCCCAGGGATTCCGCGACCTTCGCCGCGCCGGGGCTCGGATCGCCGCTCAGCATCTCGAGCGAGAAGCCGTCGGCGCGCAGCGCCGACATCGCCGCCTGCGCATCGGGCCGGATCGGATCGTCGAAGCCGAACCACGCGAGCGGCACGCCGTCGCGGGCGAGCAGCACGACGACGGGCGCGCCGCGCAAGCCATGCGGACAGGCGATCGCCCCGGCCGTCTTCTCGCGCTCCGCCGGCGAGGCCGCGTCGACGCCGACCGCCCAATCCGGTCGACCGATGCGGTAGCGATGGCCCGCGAGGGTCCCCTCGACGCCCATGCTCGAAACGACGCGCACCGACTCGAAGGCGAGATGCAGCGGTCGGACCCGCTCTCCCGGCCGGGGGTGGCGAAGCGCGCGGGCGACGGGATGCTCGGCGTCGCGCTCGAGATGGCGTGCGAGCTCGAGCGCCTGACTCGCGTCGGTGTCGGCGACCGGCTCGACGGCGATCAGGCGAGGCTCGCCCGAGGTCAGCGTGCCCGTCTTGTCGAACACGAAATGGTCGGCGCGGGCGAGCTCGTCGAGGACGCCGGCGCGGGTCACGAGCAGACCGACCCGGGCGAGCGCGTGGGTCGCCGCGGCCGTGGCGGCCGGAAGCGCGAGGCCGAGGGCGCAGGGACAGGTCGCGACCAGGACCGAGCGGGTCGTCCAGATCGCGCGCGAAGGCTCGAGGATGCTCCAGGCGAGAAAGTTCACGCCGGCGACGACGAGCACCGCGACGACGAAGATCGAGCCGACGCGATCGCCGAGGCGCATGGCGGTCGAGCGCTCGGACTGCGCGCGCTCGACGAGTCGCAGGATCGAAGCCAGTGTCGTCTCGTCGCCGACGCGCGACGCCTCGACCCGCAGCGGCGAAGAGACGTTGACGCTCCCCGCGACCACCGCCCCCGCACACGCCACCGAACGCGGCCAGGGCTCGCCGGTCAGCAGGGCCTCCTGGACCGCGCTCTCACCCTCGAGCACGACGCCGTCCGCCGGGATCGTCTCGCCGGGCCGCACGCGGAAGCAGTCTCCGACGCGCAGCCTCGACGCCTCGACGACGCGCTCTCCGTCGGGGGTCTCGAGTCGCGCGATCGTCGGCCGGGACTCGGCCAGGCTGCGGGAGAGCGAGCAGGCGCGTTGGCGGATCCGCTGCTCGAGATACCGGCCGACCAGCAGGAAGAAGATGAACATGCAGATCGACTCGAAATAGACTTCGCCGACGCCGGCCAGCGTCGCGTAGACCGAGACGAGATAGGCGCCGCCGATCGCCAGGGCGACGGGCACGTCCATCCCGGGCCGCCGGACCCGGAGCTCCCGCCACGCCGCCTCGAAGAACGGGCGACCGGCGACCCAGACGACCGGCGTCGCGACCAGGAAGCCCATCCAGCGCATCAGCGCCGCAGAGCCCGCCTCGATCCCGTCGAAGGCACCGACGTAGAGGCCCATCGCGTAGGACATCACGTTCATCGCCCCGAGCCCCGAGACGCCGAGGCGGATCAGGGCCGTCCGATTCTCGTCGCGCTCGAGCGCCGCCGCCTCGCTCGGCCGATCCGGCCGCGCCGCGAAGCCGATCTCGGCGAGCCGAAGGACGATGTCCCGCAGCGAAACGCGCGCCGGATCGAAGTCGACGACGACGCGCCGCTCGGCGAGCGCGATCCGAACGCCCTCGACGCCGTCGACGCCGTCGAGATGGGCCTCGATCACCCAGATGCAGGCGGCGCATTGGAGTCCTTCGACGAGCAGCCCCGCCGTCCGACGGTCGGCTCCGACCCCGCTGCGATCGGAAAGGAACGCAGCCTCGATCTCCTTCGACTCGAGGATCCCGCTCTCGTCGCGGACCGCCTCGAGAGTCTTTGCCCGGGCCCCCGGCGGCGAAGCGCGATGCCGATACCAGTCGGAGAGCCCCTGGGCCTCGAGCATCTCGGCCGCGGCCCGACAGCCGATGCAGCACATCGCGCGCCGCTCGCCCAGGACCTGTGCGAAGAGCGGCTCTCCTTCCGGGACCTCGAGCCCGCAGTGGAAGCAGGCCTCGGGCAGCGGCGTGACGGCCGCGAGACTCATCGAACGCGCTCGTGGATCGCTTCCGAGGTGCGCACGTCCTGGTCCGCATGGCGATAGGCGATCACGACGGTCGCGAGGCTCGCTCCGACCGAGACGACCATCAGGAACAGGATGAAGAGCGGCCAGAACTGGACGAACCAGGGCGCCCCGACGACCACCGCGCCCGTTCCCGACCCCACGCCCGGAGCGATCGATCCCGTGGCGACCATGCGACCCCCGAGCTCGCGATTCCGATCCCCGTTCATGGTGCACTCCTCGTGGGCAGATAGAAGCGGCTGGCCTCGTCGATCGCGATCCCCTCGCCCTCGACCGTTCCCTCCGCCACGCTCCGAAGACCGAAGCGGACCTCGCTCGTCACCGCGCTCGCCGCATGCTCGCCATCGAGCACGAGTCGGACGGGAATGGACGCGAGGGACCCGGCGGCGACCTCGACCACCTCGGGACCGACGTAGGCCACCGCGAGCTCGCTCGCAACGACGACCCGGTAATCCCGCGGCTCCTTCGCGCGATTCTGGATCCGAAGCGTGTAGACGTTCTCGACCTCGCCGTCCCACCGCTCGCGGTAGAGCCGATTGCGATCGCGGATCACCGTCAGGTGGACCGGTGTGCGGTGGTCGAGGGCGAAGGTGAAGAGCCCGAGCAGCACCAGGATCAGCGACGAATAGCCGATCAGGCGCGGGCGCAGGACGTGGACCTTCTTCCCGGCCTGGCGATTCTGGGAGGTGTAGTTGACGAGACTCTTGCCGTAGCCGAGCGAAGCCATGACGTCCGTGCAGGCATCGATGCAGGCTGCGCAGCCGATGCACTGGTACTGGAGCCCCTTGCGGATGTCGATGCCGGTCGGGCAGACCTGCACACACTTGTGGCAATCGACGCAGGCGCCGAGTCCCTCGGCCTTGTAGTCGACCTCCCGGCGACGGTGTCCGCGGGGCTCTCCGCGGGCCTCGTCGTAGCTGATGATCAGCGTGTCGTGATCGAACATCACGCTCTGGAAGCGCGCGTAGGGACACATGTGGAAGCAGACCTGCTCGCGCAGGACGGCCGAGCCGACGAAGCTCCCGAGGGCGGGCAGCAGGATCACGATCTTCTCCCACTTCGAGAGATCGAAGCGCAGGATCCGCGGGAGCAGCTCGTGGAGATCCTCGAAGTAGCCGAGGAAGGTGATCGAGATCGAGAGCGCGATCGCCGCCCAGATCGAGAGCTTGAGGGCCTTCTTGGCCAGGCGCTCGAGCGTCCAGCCGCCGCGCTCGAGCCGCATCCGCGCCGTGCGGTCGCCTTCGATGAAGCGCTCGATCGTGAAATAGACGAAGGTCCAGACGGTCTGCGGGCAGGCCCAGCCGCAGAAGACGCGCCCCGCCGCGACCGTGACCGTGAAGAGCACGAGCGCCGCGATCAACATCACCCAGGCCAGCAGCACGAACTCTTCCGGCACGAACGTCGTCCAGAAGACCGTGAACTGGCGATGCACGAGATCGAAGCGGACGCCGGGATATCCGTTCCAGCGCAGCCAGGGATTCACGTAGAAGACGACCACGAGCACGGCGAGCACGACCCGCCGCCAGGTCTGCCAGCCCCCGCTCACCCAGAGCGGATGGATCCGCTTCCAGCGCTCGTAGAGGCTGACGGTCTGGCGCGGCGCCTCCGGGCCGGCGGGAGCCGCAGTCGTGGACGGCGAGCTCGCGGTCATTCGACTTCCATCGCTTCCGTGGCTTCGCCCTGCGCCGACAACGAGAGCACGTAGGTCGCGACCAGATGGATCTGCTCCGGAGTCAGGATCGTCTGATGCGCGGGCATCTGATTCGCGAGCCCGACCTCGAGGGCGCGGCGGATGTCCTCCGGGCGACCGCCGTGGAGCCAGACGTCGTCGGTCAGGTTCGGCGCACCGATCGCGGTGTTGCCGACGCCGCTCGCCTGATGACACGCGCTGCAGATCGCGGCGAACTGCACGCCCCCGCGCCCCGCCGCCGCGGCGTCGTGGTCGCGTCCGGAGAGCGAGAGGGTGTACTGGACGACGTCCTCGACGCCGGCCTCCCCGCCGAGCACCGGCGCGAGTGCCGGCATCACGCCGTTGCGGCCGTGGGTGATGGTCTGGACGACCGTGTCGGGCGCTCCGCCATGGATCCAGTCGCCATCCGTCAGGTCGGGATAGCCCCGATTGCCGCGGGCGTCCGAGCCATGACAGGCGGCGCAGTTGTTGGCGAAGATCCGGCTGCCCATCGCGACGGCCTGCGGCTCCCGAACGAGCTCCGGAATGGCGACGGCCGCATAGCGTTCGAAGAGCGGCCCGAAGCGCGTCTTCGCGTCCTCTACCTCGCCCTCGTGCTGATTCGCAGAGCTCCAGCCGAGCACGCCCTCGAACGACCCGAAGCCGGGATAGAGAACGAGATAGCCGGCCGAAAACAGGATCGTCCCGATGAAGAGCCAGGTCCACCACGCCGGCAGCGGGTTGTTCAGCTCCTCGATCCCGTCGAAGTCGTGACCCGTCGACTGTCCCTTCTCCCGCGGATCGATCTGGACGCTCCGATTCGCGAAGAGCAGCCAGCCGCAGCCCAGGACGTTGATCACGATCAGGACGATGACGTACACGCTCCATCCGTTGCTCATGCCGCTGCCCCTCTCCCCTCTCGAGCGCTCCCCGAGCGCTCCGACTTCCGCCCCACCCGTCCGCTTGCCCGATCGTCCTCGTCGAAGACGAGCATCGCGTCGCGCTCGAAGCGCTCACGACTCTGCGGGCGGTAGGCCCACCAGCAGATCCCCAGGAAGGTGGCGAGACTGATCACCGCGATCAGCCCCCGAACGATGCCTTCGTCGATCACGGAACGTCCCTCCGCAGGTGGGTACCGAGCTGCTGCAGATACGCGATCAGCGCCGAGATCTCGGTCTGACCCGCGACGGCCGCCTGCGCGCCGTCGATGTCGGCGTCGGCGTACGGCACGCCGACCGCTCGCAGGCCGCGCATCTTGGCCGCCGTCTGCGCGCCGTCGAGCTTGTCCTTCTCGAGCCAGGGGAAGCCCGGCATGTTCGATTGCGGCACGACGGAGCGGGGATCGACGAGATGCGCGCGGTGCCACTCGTCGCTGTAGCGCTTGCCGACGCGCGCGAGATCCGGACCCGTCCGCTTCGAGCCGAACAGGAAAGGATGATCCCAGACCGACTCCCCCGCGAGCGAGTAGTGGCCATAGCGCTCGGTCTCCGCGCGCAAAGGCCGGATCATCTGCGAGTGGCAGCCGACGCAGCCCTCGCGGATGTAGAGGTCGCGGCCCTCGAGCTCGAGCGCCGTCAAGGGACGGAGTCCCTCGATCGGCTGCACGACCGCGTCCTGGTAGAAGAGCGGCACGATCTCCGCCAGACCGCCCAGGCTGATCACCGCGATGATCCCGACCAGCATGAGCCCGATGTTCTTCTCGACGACGTCGAAGTTCATGCCCGACCTCCCGCCAATGCCGCGACTTTTCCTTCGCGCTCGACCGGTCCCGCCATCGAGATCGTCCGCGCGACGTTGTATGCCATCACCAACATGCCGACGAAGAAGACCGCTCCGCCGAGCAGTCGCCCGACGTAGAAGGGCCAGGTCGCCTCGAGGGACTGGACGAAGCTGTTGGTCAGCGTCCCGTCCTCGTTGACCGCACGCCACATGAGCCCCTGCATGACGCCCGCGATCCACATGTTCACGACGTAGAAGATCACGCCGATGGTCGAGAGCCAGAAGTGCAGGTTGATGAGCCGCGTGCTGTACATCTGCGTCTGCCCGTAGACGCGCGGGATCAGGTAGTAGAGCGACCCGATCGTCATCATGGCGACCCAGCCGAGGGCGCCGGAGTGGACGTGTCCGATCGTCCAGTCCGTGAAGTGGGAGAGCGCGTTGACCGTCTTGATCGACATCATCGGCCCCTCGAAGGTCGACATGCCGTAGAAGGAGAGCGAGACGATCATGAAGCGGATCACGGGATCGTCGCGCAGCTTCTCCCACGCCCCGGAGAGGGTCATGATGCCGTTGATCATCCCGCCCCAGGACGGCGCCAGCAGGATCAGCGAGAAGACCATGCCGACGGACTGGACCCAGTCGGGCAGCGACGAATAATGGAGGTGATGCGGCCCGGCCCACATGTAGACCGAGATCAGCGCCCAGAAGTGGACGACCGAGAGCCGGTAGGAGTAGACCGGACGCTCGGCCTGCTTCGGCACGAAGTAGTACATCATGCCGAGGAAGCCGGCGGTCAGGAAGAAGCCGACCGCGTTGTGCCCGTACCACCACTGCACCATCGCGTCGATCGTGCCCGCGTAGATCGAGTAGGACTTCATCGGGCCGACCGGGATCGCGAGGCTGTTCACGATGTGGAGGACCGCGACGGTCGCGATGAAGGCCCCGTAGAACCAGTTCGCGACGTAGATGTGGTGGGTCTGGCGCTTCACGATCGTGCCGAAGAAGACGATCGCGTAGCTGACCCAGACGACGGCGATCAGCAGGTCGATGGGCCACTCGAGCTCGGCGTACTCCTTCGAGGTGGTGATGCCGAGCGGCAGCGTGATCGCCGCCGAGAGGATCACGAGCTGCCAGCCCCAGAAGACGAAGCGGGCGAGCCCGGGCGCGAAGAGCGTCGCGCGACACGTCCGCTGCACCACGTAGAGCGAGGTCGAGAACAGCGCGCAGCCGCCGAACGCGAAGATGACCGCGTTCGTGTGCAGTGGGCGGAGCCGGCCGTAGCTCAGATAGGGCACACCGAAGTTCAGCTCGGGCCACGCGAGCTGGGCGGCGATGATCACGCCGACGAGCATTCCGACGATCCCCCAGACGACCGTCATCACGGCGAAGAGCCGGACGACGTCGTCCTCGTATCGCGGTGCGTTCGCGTGTCCCGCTTGGTTCGATCCCATCGACATTCCCCCTTCCTCATCCGGCGTTCCGGCGATCGGACGCTTCGTTCTCGGCTCGGGCGGCTCCGCCCAGGGCGGTCCCGATGACGCGCCATGGCGCACTGCGGCGTGCGCGCCCGCCGAGGTCGCAACACGCGTGCCATGTCTCCGGCGGGGAGGTGCAACCAATTGCTCGACCGTCGATCGCAGCAGGAGACGATCCAGACCGCCACGAGAGGGGCGCACCGGGAATCTTCGCGCGTTCCTCGGCACCGTCCGATCCGGTAAAGACCGCAGGTCCCGGTCCCGGTCTCGCCCGCCCCGCCGTCGGCGTTGTCGCGTGATGTCCCAGGGACGGGGCCTGCTGTGACACATCGCCGCAACCACGACGGCCCGATCGGCCGAATCCCCGCATGCGCGCGGCACGCCTCGTGCAATTGCGACTGCTCAAACGACGTGGGTGGTTCATCACCCCCCTCGAACTCCACGCAAGGAGATCAGTCATGTCCACCCGACGAGACGAAGACGGCTCCGCAGCCGGCTCATCCTCCGAGGCGCGCCGCGTCTTCCGCGGCGCCCAGCTCTTCGACGGCGAATCCAAGGCCCGGACCGGGACGACGGTCGTCGTCCGCGGCGACAAGATCGAAGCCGTCACGCCCGACGCCGCCTACGGCGCGCGACCGGGCGACCGGGTCTACGACCTGGCCGGCAAGACGCTGATGCCCGGCATGGTTCAGTGTCATTTCCATTCGCATTTCGGCGCGTTCGGCGACGGCGTGCGCGCTCCGGCCCTCGGCCTCGAGGCGGCCCCCGCCTATCTCAGCATGCTCGCCGCGTACAACGCCGAGCTCGCCGTGCAGTGCGGCTTCACGGGCGGGATCGGCTCGAGCAATGCCCACACGATCGACGTCAGCCTGAAGGAGGCGATCCAGGCCGGCTTCGTGAAGGGCCCGCGCTACCTCGCCGGCTCCCGCGAGATCGTGACGACCGGCGAGTACTCCGACTATCCGAACAACCGGACCTTCTTCATGAACCTCGGCTGCACCGGCCTGACCTACGAGGCCGACGGCGTCGACGGCTGGCGCCTCGCCGGTCGCGTCGAATCCGGACGCGGCTGCGACGTCGTCAAGATCTCGGCGTCGCCGGGCCACGGCTCGATGCCGGTCCGCGACATCCTCTGCCCGACCCGCGACGAGCTGCGCGCCCTGGTCGAGGCGGTCCACAAGAACGGCAAGCGCGTCCGGGCCCACGCGCCCTCGAAGACCTCGATCCTCGAGTGTGCGCGCGCGGGCGTCGACATCATCGACCACGCCGACCGCATCGACGACGAGTGCATCGAGGCCCTGCTCGACCACAACTGCACCGTCGTCCCGAGCATGCTCTGGAGCGAGCGCTTCCTCGGCATCGCCGAGCCCTGGGACCACGACAAGACGCCGCTCCCGATCAGCGAGGGCTTCCCGGAGACCCCGGCCGAGGCCCGGGCGAAGATCCGCGCCGTCCGCGAGGACTACGAGTACACCTGCCGCGCGATGCCCGAGGCGGCGCGCGCCGGGGTGCGGATGGTCGTCGGCGACGACTACGGCACGCCGATCATGCCCCACGGCGACTACATCCCGGAGTTCGAGCTCTACGTGAAGAAGCTCGGGATCGCGCCGATCGAGGTCCTGCGCTGGGCGACGAAGAACGGCGCCGAGGCCATGGGCCTGGGCGACAGGACGGGCACGATCACCGTCGGCAAGCAGGCCGACCTGATCGTCGTCGACGGCGATCCGCTCGTCGACGTGACCTGCCTCGCGAACCGGGACAACCTGCGGGTCATCCTGCTCGACGGTCGCGTCATGAAGGACACCCTCGGCGCCTAGCCGGACGGAGCCCGAAATCCCGCGGCCAGCCCCGCGGACTGCACGCCGGACGCGAAGTCCGGACCAAGGAGAAGAGATGGTCTACTACAACCCGCTGATGCCGGAGATCCTCGAGGATCCCCTTCCGATCTACAAGAAGCTTCGGGACGAAGCGCCCGCCTACTACGTCGAGGAGCACGATTGCTGGGCGCTCTCGCGCTTCGACGACATCTGGGAGCAGAGCGGCGACAGCGAGTCCTACTCGGCGGCCCTGCGCGGGACGACGCCCTGCCACCTCATCACGAAGCAGCAGACGGTCTTTCCGAGCGTCAACATGATGGACCCTCCGGAGCACGTGCAGAATCGCGCGCTCATCTCGGGAGCCTTCAAGCCGCGGCGGGTCGCGTCGCTCGCGCCGGTCGTCGAGGAGATCGTGAAGCGCCACGCGAAGAACCTCGAGTCGGGCGCGAAGGTCGACCTGGTGCGCGACTACATCGCGAAGATCGCGATGGAGTCGGCCTGCGTCCTGCTCGGGCTCCCGGTCTCCGACGCGGACCACATCTACAGCTACGTGGTCCGCTACTTCGACCGCGCGCCCGGAAAGCCCGGGCTGACCGAGGACGGGCTCAAGGCGGCGGCCGAGCTCAACGACTACCTCGGCGCGATCATCCGCCACCGAAGGGCCCATCCGACGGCCGACGACGTGCTGCTCAACGCCTATCTGAACGCGCGCTTCGACGGCAAGGGGCTGCCCGACGACAACATCGCCTCCCAGATGGCGACGCTCGTCATCGGGAGCACCGACACGATGCCGAAGATCTTCGCGTCGTTCGTCCACGAGCTCTATCGCGCGCCCGACCAGCGCAAGGAGCTCATCGAGAAGCCCGAGCTGATCCCGAACGCCTTCCGCGAAGGGCTGCGCTTCGGGATGCCGACCCAGTTCCTGGGTCGGACGGTCGTGAAGCCGGTCCAGCTCCACGGCAAGACCTTCAAGCCCGGCCAGGCGGTGATCTTCCTGTTCCCGTCCGCCAATCGGGACGAGCGGGAGTTCGCCAATCCGGACCGCTTCGACATCCACCGCGAGTCGAAGCGCATCCTGACCTTCGGCCACGGCAACCACTCGTGTCTCGGGATCCACATCGCCGCCCTCGAAGGCGAGCTGGCGACCCGCCATCTGCTGGCGCGCATGCCGGAGTACCAGATCATCGAGTCCGAGATCGACCGGCTCAAGAGCGAGTTCGTCGCCGGCGTCGTCGGCCTCCCGGCCGTCGCCGGATGAACGAGCGGATCGAGCCCGTCCCGATCGGGCGCCCCGAGCCTTCGACCGACCTCGCGTTGGTCGAAGCGCTCGAGGCGCTCTCGGACGACGAGAAGCACCTGACGGAGGCGCTCTACCCGCTCTTCTTCGAGCGCCGGCCCGACGCGCGCCCGCTCTTCGGCGTCCACGCCCTGGCCGAGCGCGAGGAGATGGTGCGCGAGACGCTGCGATCGCTCTTCGCGCTGGCCGAGGGCGAGCCCTGGCTCGAGGGCAATCTCGAGGCCCTGGGCCGGAGCCATTTCGAGTACGGCGTCGAGAGCGACATGTACGCGGACTTCGTCCGCGCCTTCGTCGACGTCGCCCCTGCCCGGCTCGACGCCCGCGCGCGCGCCGCGCTCGAGAGCGGCCTCGCCCGCATCACCGACACGATGCGCCGGGCGGGCGAGCGCGCGGCGAGCCGCACGCCCTAGCCCGCCGATCGCCTAGAGCAGCGCGATCGGATTGACGGGCGAGCCCGTCCCCCCCTCGATCCGCAGGGCCGCGATCGTCAGCTGGAAGTCCCACTGTTTCAGCTCGGCGCAGGCCTTCATCAGATCGCCGAGATTCAGGTTGTCGAGCAGATGGACGCCCATCGCGACGAGCGTCACCTGATGGATCGGCATGCACCAGCCGCTGTCGCCCGAGAGCGGCACGACGTCCGAGATGCAATCGCTCCCGAGCACGGCGATCCCGCGCTCGTGGAGCCAGCGCAGACACTCGTGATGGAGCCCGGCGAGCCCCTGCTCGAGGGGATGCCAACGGCCGACCGACTCGCGCCGCGCATCGCGGCCCGTCGCGACCAGCAGGACGTCCCCCTGGCGCACCCGAACGTTCTGCTTCGCCTCGGCCAGCTCGAGCTGATCGGGCGTGATCGCATAACCGGGATCGAGCCACGGCACGCCGATCGCCCGCGGAATGTCGAGCAGGACGCCGCGCGACACGATGCCGTTGCGCGCGCACATCACGCTGTTGCGCTTCGCGCCCGTGCTCTTCACGTCGGTGCCGGGATAGCCGTTGTACATCAGCCCGTTCACGTGGACGTGGCAGAGCGCATCGAGATGGGAGGTCGCCATGCCGTGGAAGGCGATGCCGACGAAATCGGAGGTCGTCTCGAGGCCGAGATCGGCGATCAGGCAGTCGTCACCGCCGGCGATCATCATGTGGAGCGCGGGATGCGGATTGTCGACGGCGGGATGGACGGCGAGCTCGTAGGCGCACGACACCGCGCGACCGTGCCGCACGCTCGCCACGGCGCGCTTGCGCACGTCGTCGTCGATCAGATTGAGGGCGCCCGCCTGGTCTTCCTTCCCCCAGCGACCCCAGTTCTTCACCTTCTCGAAGATCTCGTCCATGCGCGCCCTGGTCGGCGCCGTGTACTGACTCGCCACGTCGTCTCTCCTCTCTCCGTGTTCCCACTCCGTCGTCGACCCGTCGGGTCGATCCGGTCGATGCGCTCGAAAGCGCCGATCGCCGACCCCATGATGCCCCCGCCCGAAGGCGATCACCACCCGATTCGGGCCCGGACGAGGCCCCCTTTTCATCGCCCCACCTTCCGCGATACTCGCGCCACGGAACCCCGATGGAAAAGGAACGAATCCGATGAGAGTCCTGGTGATGGGCGGAACCCAGTTCAACGGCCTCGCGCTGGTCCACGATCTCGCGAACACGGGACATCAGGTCGTGATCCTGAATCGCGGCAAGAGCGAGGCGAAGCTTCCCCTCGGCGTCGAACGCGTCTACGCAGATCGGACGAAGCCGGATCAGATGCGGGAGGTCCTGCGCGCGGTCGACGTCGATGCGGTGATCGACGTGACGGCCTACCGGCCCGAAGAAGTCGAGCTGATGGTCGAGATCTTCCGGGGCCGGATCGACCACTACGTCTTCATCAGCTCGACCGTGATCTATGCGGCGAGCGACCTGCTCCCGATCAGCGAAAACCATCCGGTCGAGCGCGGCCCCGCGCAGCAGGAGTACGGTCGGAACAAGCTGCTCTGCGAGGACATCCTGATCCGCGAGTGGCGCCAGAACCGCTTTCCCGCCTCGACGGTCTGCTTCTCGATGGTGATGGGCGCGGGCAACATCCTGCCGGACCGGGAGCAGCGCATGTTCCAGCGCCTGCTGCGGGGCCGCCCGATCCTGATCCCGGGCAACGGGCGGATGATCCAGCAGATCGGCCACGCCGACGACCAGGCCCGCGCTCTGCGCATGATGCTCTGCAACCCGCGGACCTTCGGCCAGCGCTACAACCTGACCGGCGGCGACTACTTCACCCAGGAAGGCTACGTCGACACCTTCTCCCGCATCCTCGACCGACCGGCGCGCAAGGTCTTCATCCCGCCGGCGCTGATGAACGACCTCTGGGAAGGTCGCGTCGAGGTCGAGATGCCCCGGACCCAGTCGAAGGCCGACATCCGCGGCAAGGAGAAGGCCGAGCGGCTGATGATGAACCGGTTCATGCTGACGATGCTCGTCCAGCAGATCGCGCCCAACATCCACTACTGGGATCGCAGCACGATCCTCTCCGTCGACAAGCTCCGCCGCCACGTCGGCTGGGAGCCCGAGCTCGATTTCGCGCGCTCCGCCGAGCGGACCTGGCGCTGGTATCAGGCCGAGGGACTCGACAAGACGCAGGAGTTCGACTTCGGCTTCGAAGACGAGCTGTTGAAGCTCGTCGAGTCTCGGGCGCGCTGAGGGGGCCTGCTGGCTGCGGCCTTCTCACAAGGCGCGACCGACGCGGCACTCGGGGCGCGAATGGCTCGCCCTTGGCACGACGCTCGTCGCTTCTCGGACTTCGCCGCTTTTGCCTCCGACTGGACGGGGCGACCTGCGGGCTGCGCTTTACTTCGCGCCCCGAGCACCGCGCCGGTCGCTCGCTGGGTGCGGGGACGCGGTCGGAAGGGGCTCTCGGCGGGGAAACGACTCGACGTGCTTCGAACGTGGGGAATTAATGGGGCCGGACCATCTCCACCCGCCGCGCTGATGCGCGAGTCGCAGCATCCCTTCAATGAGCAAGCGGAACGCCTTGCCGCAAGCCCGCCCTACCCCGACGCGAGCGGCCGGCGCGGTGCTCGGGGCGCGAAGTAAAGCGCAGCCTGAAGGTCGCTCCATCCAGCCGGCCGCAGAGGCGATCCATGTCGAGAAGCGACGAGCGCCGTGCCAAGGGCGAGCCATTCGCGCCCCGAGCGCCGCGTCGGCCGCGTCTTGTGAGACGCAGGCCGACGCACCAGCACGGCATTCAGCGGCGGAAGGCGTTGGTGTGGGCCTTCTCCGGGAACTCCGAATCCACGAGCGGCTTGCCCGCGATCTCGTCGGGTCGGATGCCGATCTTTTCCACCAGAGGGGCGAGCTTCTCGAGGTCGAAGTCGTAGAGCTTCGCTGCGTTGCCGCCGAGCATCGCGCGGGTCTCTTCGACCGGGACGTCGTGGAAGGTATGGCGCAGGGCGAGCTTCGTGTACGGATACGTGCCCTCGTAGTGGGGATAGTCGGAGCCCCAGAGCACGCGCTGCGACCCGATGATCTCGCGATCCTGCAGCTCGACCGGCGAGGCCGAGCTCGCGCCGTAGTAGCAGTTCTGCTTCGCGTAGAAGCTCGGCTTCTCGGGCGTGACCGCGTCGGTGTTGAACTGGAACTCGCCCGCCGCGCCGGTCCGGACGCGATCCCAGAGCGCGTCCATGCGCGCCAGGACCTCGGGAACCCACGCGCAGCCCGCCTCGGTCACGATGTACTTGAGCTTCGGGAAGCGGTGGAAAACGCCGGCGATGATCAGATGCTGGTAGCTGCGGATCGACCACCAGGGCGTCTCGTGGAGCCGGATCGGCAGCGAGATCGGATACGGGCCGTAGTCGGGCGAGCCGGTCCCGCCGTGGTGGTTCAGGACGACGCCGAGATCCTGGCAGAGGGCCCAGAAACGATCGTAGTCGGGGGCGTAGAGCGGCAGGATGTGGGTGCAGTCGTCGGGGACGTGGGGCAGCAGGATGCCGCCGCGCAGGCCGTGCTCCGCGATCCACTTCACGTCCTTGATCGCCTCGTCGATGTCGTTCAGGTAGACGAGCCCGATGCCGGCGCGGCGCTCCGGGAACTCCGCGCAGAAGTCGACGAGCCAGCGGTTGTGGGCGCGGATGCCTTCGAGGCGGAGCTTGTAGTCCTCGGGCTTCGGGTTGCCGCAGATGAGCACGCTCGTGCGGAAGAAGGGCGGCACCGTGTTCGGGAAGATCACCTCTCCCGCCACGCCCTCGACGTCCATGTCGTGGGTCCGCTCGCTGGCGTCCCAGTTCTTGTGCTTCTTCGAGCCGATGTGCTGCTTCTGGGGATTCTTGTAGCCGCCGCGCCAGTCGTCGAAGAGCGCCTGATGCTTCGCATCGAGGTAGGTCTTGTAGGTGTCGATGCTGGCCCCGGCGTGGGAGTCGGAGGTGATGATCGTATAGGGAGTCTGATCGAGCATGCTGCTCTCCTGTCGGCGATACGGAGGAAGGGAGGATCCGGACGGCGCGGTGGCCGGAGCATAACCGATGGCACGGGCCGGTGACTCGGCCCTGGACGATCGGCGCCGCTACTTGCGGAGGGCCTGCGGATGGCGCGCGGCCAGCATGCGGTCGACCCCGGCCTTCCAGCCGACCTTGCAGGGCCCCGCGAGCTTCGTCCGGAGCGCGTGATCGAGCCAGTACTGGTGGATCCCGTCCGGCCCTGCGACGACCTTGGCCTGCTTGCCGACCCGCGATGCGATGTAGTGGGCCATCTCGGGGACCGGCACGGGCTCGTCGCCGCCCCAGTTGACGATCGTGGCCGGCACCGCCGTCGACGCGAGCAGTCCGGGCGTATGGTCGAAGATGTCGTCCTCGTGGATCGGGGACGCGATCTGCCCCTTCCCCTCCGGCATGACGTGGATCGGGATGTCCTTGAGCACCATGTCGGCCACCATCGCCGGGAAGCCGCCATTGTCGCCGTAGGCTGCGTTCATGCGGGCCAGGATGGTCGGCAGACCGAACTCCTCGGCGCACGAGCTGGCGACCGCCTCCTGGGAGATCTTCGAGACGCAGTAGGTCGGCGCGTAGGGCTGCGGCGTCCCGCCGAGCGGATCGGTCTCGAGCACGCCCTTCCCGTAATCCGCCGGCGCGGCGTACACACCGCAGGTCGACATCACCAGGCAGGCTTTCGCCTTGCGGAAGCGGGACATGACCTTGCCGGTCCCGAGGGCGTTGATCCGGATCGAGGCCTGGAAATCGAGGCCCGGCACGATCGCCGCCGCCAGATGGAGCACGTAGTCGAAGTCCGCCGGCGTCTTCGACCAGTCGGGCGTCACCAGGTCGACGACCGCCGTCTTGATCCCCGCCGCCTCGCAGCGGGCCTGGGACTTCCCGTCCGAGAAGCGGGCGATGCCCCAGACCTCGTTCTTCCGGGCGAGGCGCGCCGCGAGGGGGAAGGCGATCTGCCCGGCCGGGCCCGTCACCAGGATTCGCTTGCCTTCGATCGCCGCCATCTTCTTCTCCCTCGTGTTGTCCGGTTATCCGGACGATCGCGCATCGGACCCGCCGCCGACAACCCGCCTCGACCGACCCGACTCCGCCCGGGGCTGGCGCTTGCCAGGCTTGCCCGGGGCGTGTCACGCTGCGCCCGACCGACGTGCCGAAACGCCTCGACAGGAGCCCCCATGAGCCCCGCCGCCGACCGATCGATCGACTCCCTCCCGGACGGGACCGACCTGCTCTCTCCGGAAGCCTATGCGAAGGGCGGCTATCCCTGGACCCGCTGGGACCGGCTCCGCCGCGAGACCCCGATCAGCCGGCTCCGGCTGGCCGGCCAGCCCTATTGGGCGATCACCCGCCACGCCGACATCACGACCATCGGCCGCAACCCCGAGCTCTTCCTGAACGGCCCGAAGCTCGTCATCCGCGACACGAGCGGCGACGACGCGTCCTTCGCCTCGCGTCCGAAGTCCCTGATCGAGATGGACAATCCGCAGCACCGCGCCCATCGCCGCCTGATCTCGAACCGCTTCACGCCCCGCGCCCTCAAGGCGATCCACGGCGACATCGACCGGATCGCCCGCGAGATCGTCGAGAAGCTCCTCGCCCGGGGCGACGACGCGACGATCGAGTTCGTCGAGCACGTCTCGGCGCCACTGCCGATCGCGGTGATCGCCTGGCTGCTCGGCGTCGACGAGTCCGACTGGAATCTCATCTTCGACTGGACCAATCGCATCATCGGGGGCGACGACCCGGAATATCAACCGGTCGGCAAGACGCGCCAGGAAGACGGCCTCTCGGCCATGACCGAGCTCTTCACCTACTTCGCGCAGCTCGTCGAGCAGCGCCGAAAGAACCCGAAGGACGATCTCATCTCGCTCTTCACCCAGGCGAAGATCGACGGCAAGCCCCTCGACATGATGGAGATCCTGGCGTGGTGCCAGATCATCGTGGTCGCCGGCAACGAGACGACGCGCAACGCGACGAGCGGAGGCCTGCTCGCCTTCATCGAGCATCCCGAGCAGCTGCGCAGGCTCCAGGCGGACCCGAGCCTCATGCGTCCCGCGATCGAGGAGGTCGTGCGCTGGACGAGTCCGATCATCCATTTCGGGCGCACCGCCGCGCAGGACACGATCGTCTCCGGCGTCGAGATCAAGCGGGGCGACGAGCTCGCCCTCTTCTACCCGTCGGGCAACCGCGACGAGGCGGTCTTCGCCGATCCCTATACGTTCCGGATCGACCGCAATCCGAACCCCCACGTCGGCTTCGGCGTCGGCGAGCATTTCTGCGCGGGCGCCCATCTCGCACGGCTCGAGCTCGAGATGGCCTTCAAGTACCTGCTGCCGCGGATCGAGGAGATCGAGCTCGCGGGGCCCATCGACCGGCTGCACTCGAATCTGGTCGGCGGGATCAAGCGGCTGCCGATCCGCTACAAGCTCAAGGCGGCGTGACCGGCCGATCGGCGGCGCGGACCGTGAGAACCGGGCACGGCGCGTGCTGGACGACGCGCTGGGCGGTGCGCCCCATCAGGAAGTTCATCACGGCCGAATGGCCGTGGGTCCCGAGCGCGATCAGCTCCGCCCGCTCGTCGCGCGCGACGTCGCAGATGACCGGGACAGGCGTCCCCGCCGTCACCCGGCAGGCGACCTCGAAGCCCGACCGGCGCAGTCGCTCGGCGACCGCCTCGAGCCCGCGCTCGACCTCCTTGCGTCGCTGCTCCCAGTCGAAATAAGCAGGGACGACCTCCTCGCCGTAGGGCTCGAAATAACGCGCCACCTCGTCGACGTGGAGCAGCACGATCCTCGCCGCCCCCACGCTCCCAGGCGCGCCCTCGCCCGCCACCAGGGCCGGAAAGAGCCGGACCGCCGCCTCGAGCGCGCGCTCGGCCCCCGGCGAGAGGTCGCTCGGGAGCACCATCGTCTGCGGCCGCGCCTGCGGCCCCGGATCGTTCGGATGGATCGTCAGCACGGGCACCGGCGAGCGGCGCACGATGTACTCCGCCGTGCTGCCGTAGAGCAGATGCGCGATCCCGCTGCGACCGTGGGTGCCCGCGACGATCACGTCGGCCCCGAGCGAGCGGGCGAGCTCGACGGATTCGTGGCCGGGCCCCCCGGCGACGACGCGGGTCGCGACGTCGAGCCCCCGCGCCGCGAGCGGCGCGACGAGGGTCTCGAGGCGGCGTGTCGCCGCGGCGCGCAGGATCCGCTCCGTATCGTCGACGACGGCGATCGGGGGCACCGTCGTCGTCGGCCAGGGCTCGATCACGTGGGCGACGAAGAGTCGGGCGCCATGGCGCCGGGCCAGGGCCTCGGCATGGGCGAGCGCCCGATCGGCGGTCGGCGAGAAGTCGGTGGCGCAGAACACGGTTCGAACCGGAGCAGCGATCTCGGACGTCATCGGCGCCTCCCGGGCTCGTGTCCCGACGGACCGGCCCGCTCCACACTGACACTCCCGGAGGCCCGATGCAAAACACGTTCCCCGGCCGATCCGAACGCCCCACGGTCCAGGTCCCTCGACGGTCGTCCGTCGAAATCACAGCCGTCCCGAGCCGGCACGACGCCTGCAAAGCGGGGAGCGGCTACTCTCGCGGCAGACCGGCGCGATCGGCGTGCGCCTGCGAGATCGCGCCCGGACATCGCCCGAAAACCAGGAGGAATGCATGAGTTTCTCGAAGCCCCTCACCGAACGCGAAAAGGCCCTCGAGGAGGCTTTCTTTCGTGAGCAGAACGCCCGGCTGATCGAGTCGCTGAAGGCGAAGAAGGCCCAGAACGAGCAGCAGGAGGCGCTCTCGCGTGTCCTCGGCGTCAAGGACGACGCGGTCCTGGCCCCGCTGCTCGGCCTCGGGGTGCGTGCCGAGAGCGTGACGGCCCTCGTCCTGGCACCGCTGGTCGCGGTCGCCTGGGCCGATCGCCAGCTCGACGACGACGAGCGCCGCGCGATCGTCGCGGCCGAACAGCACTACGGGATCGACCCGGAGAGCGAGGCCGGAAAGCTGCTCTCGACCTGGCTCGAAGCGCGCCCCCACGAGTCGCTGATCGAGGTCTGGTCGGCCTACGTGAAGCTGCTGGTCAAGTCGCTGAAGCCCGCCGAGCGCGAGCGCCTGCGCAGCGAGATCCTCGAGCGCTCGAGCCGGATCGCGCGCGCCTTCGAGAAGTCCTTCCTCCGCGGTCGGGGCCCGACGCAGGCCGAGGCTGCGGTGCTCGCGAAGATCGAGGCTGCGTTCTCGGAGGCCGGGGCCTAGGAGCCGATCGGATTCGCCGAATCCGACCGGCCCTGCGAATTCGGCAGCGTGATCGTGAAGCAGGTCCCGCGTCCGACCTCGCTCTGGACGCGCAGGGTTCCGCCGTGCTCGCGGACGATGCGCTGGCTCACGAGCAGTCCGAGACCCGTGCCCTTGCCCCGCTCCTTCGTCGTGTAGAACGCGTCGAAGATGCGGTCGAGGTCCCGGGGCTCGATGCCGACGCCGGTGTCCTCGATCGCGATCTCGACGCGATCGCCGTCGGGATCCTCGAGCCGGACCGAGAGGGTCCCGCCCGACGGCATGGCATCCGCCGCGTTCACGATCAGATTCAGGAAGACCTGCTCGAGCCGGTCGCGGTCGGCGACGACCATCGGACGGGCGCGGTAGTTGCGCTCGACGACGACGCCCCGCCCCTTCAGCTTCTCGCGAAAGAAGTCGACGCTGTGGTCGAGGACGTCGGCGACACCGATCGGCTCGGGCTCGGCCCGCCTCGGGCGCGCGATGTTGAGCAGCGTCTGCAGGAGGTCCGTCACGCGCCGGACCTGGTCGACGATGTGGTGGGCACGCTCGCGGCTCTTGTCGTCGGGCGCCGAACGTTCGAGCAGCTCCGCATAACCGAGGATCGTCGTCATCGGCGTGCCGACGTCGTGGGCGATGCCGGCGGTGATCGTCGAGAGCGCCGCGAGCTGCTCGGCCTGACGCGCGCGCTCTTCGGCCTCGCGCAGGCGGCCGAGGTCCCGGATGATGCCGGTGAAGACACGCTTGCCGCCGACGGTCGCCTCGGCCACCGCGAGATAGTGGGGAAAGACCGAGCCGTCCTTGCGCCGGCCGTGGACCTCGCGGCCGATGCCGATGATGCGCCGCTCGCCGGTCTTCAAATAGCGCTCGACGTAGGCGTCGTGCTCGTCGCGGAAGGGCTTCGGCATCAGCACCTTCACGTTCTTCCCGAGCAGCTCCTCCGCCTGGTAGCCGAAGATCTTCTCCGCGGCGGGATTGAGCTCGAGGATCGTGCCATCGACGTCGATCGCGATGATGCCGTCGACGGCCGCGTCGACGATGGCGCGCAGGCGGTCGCGTTCGTCGCGGACGACGTCCGCGCCGTCCCCCGCTCTGCGGGCCCCGCCCCCCCCGGCCTTCGTGCTCGACCGACCTCGCGCCGCCATGCGCCTCCCCCCGGCTCGAGCCCGTCGTCCGAACCCGTCGGGGCAGACCAATAGCGCGCCCCGGCTCGGGCCCCGCCCAGGCCCCACTCCGGCGGGTCCTGTGTCATTGGATCTCATCCTGAGGCAAAATGCCACCTTCGAAGCTGCCGGGTCGGGCTCGGGCCTGTCCGAAGGCCGCCTCGACAGCCTCGACGGGTTGGCACGCCCGCTGCACGGGGTCTGCGTACATCCACGAGCCCGGGACCCTTCGAGGTCCCGCGGTGAAAGAAAGAGAGCGGCCGATGAACGCGCTGCGCAAGCCCGAACCGAAGAGGGTGCTCGTCGTCGACGACGATCCCTCGATTCTCGCCATGACCGAGGACCTGCTGACCGACGCCGGCTTCGAGGTGGGCCGTGCGAGCTCCGGCAAGGAGGCGCTCGAGCGCATCGGCGAGCGCGAGTGGGACGTCGTCCTGTCCGACCTCCAGATGCCCGGCATCGACGGCCTCGATCTGCTGGCCGCCGTCCGGGAGCACAGCCCCGATACGCCGGTCATCATCATGACCGCGTTCGGCACGATCCAGTCCGCCGTCGACGCGATGCGTGCAGGCGCCCTCGACTTCGTGACCAAGCCCTTCCGCGCCGGCGAGCTGCTCCTCTCCCTCGAACGCGCCTTCGAGCGGCGCGCCCTCGAGCAGGAGAATCGGGTCCTGCGCCGCGCCGTCGCGCGCAGCAGCGCCTTCGGCGAGCTCGTGGGCAAGAGCCCTTCGATGAACGAGATCTACGCCCTGATCCGCAAGATCGGCGCGAGCCGCAGCCACGTGCTCATCACCGGCGAGAGCGGTACGGGCAAGGAGGTCGTCGCCCGCACGATCCACTTCAGCGGCTCCCGCGCCGACAAGCCCTTCGTCCCGATCAACTGCACCGCGATGCCGGAAGGCCTGCTCGAGAGCGAGCTCTTCGGCCATGTCCGCGGCGCCTTCACCGGCGCTCACGTCAACAAGAAGGGCCTCTTCGAAGCCGCCGCCGGGGGCACCCTCTTCCTCGACGAGATCGGCGACATGCCGATCAGTCTCCAGGGCAAGCTCCTGCGCGTGCTCCAGGACAAGGAGATCCGTCCGGTCGGCGGCAACCAGAGCATCAAGGTCGACGTCCGCATCATCGCCGCGACCCATCAGGACATGAATCGCGCGATCGCCGAGGGCCGCTTCCGCCAGGATCTCTACTACCGGCTCAACGTGATCCCCGTCCGGATCCCGCCCCTGCGCGAGCGGGCCGAGGACATCCCGGTCCTCGCCGAGGCCTTCCTGCGCAAGCACGCGGACGACGAGCGCATCCACTTCAGCAACGCTGCGACCCGCAAGCTCATGCAGGGCAGCTGGCCGGGCAACGCGCGGGAGCTCGAGAACTGCATCGAGCGCGCGCTGGCGCTGACCGACGGCAACGAGATCCAGGCCTCGGACATCCTGATCCCGAGCGACGTCGGCAACGAGACGACCGATCTCAAGGAGCTCCTGCTGCGACTCGCCGTCGAGCGGCGGATGACGGTGCGCGAGCTGACGGACGCCTACGTCGAGACGGCCCTCGAAGCCGCCGGCGGACGGAAGTCGGAGGCCGCGCGCATTCTCGGCATGAATCGACGCACCCTCTACCGCCGCGAGGAGCGCAACGAGGACGACGAGAACGAGGAAGAGGCGGCAGTGGCCTGAGCGACGCCGCAGACGACGATCCGCGGCCACCCCGTCGACGACCCGGTCGCGACGCGGTGGCCGCGTTCGTTCGCGTCGAGCTGCGCGTCGGGACCGACGGCCGATCCGGGACAGGGACGCGGCGGCCCACGGACGAGACGCATCAGACGGGGGTCGGCCGGAGCGTTCCGGCGCGCTCTTCCGGTGCGACCAGGACCGAGCACTTCACGTGTCGGATCACGCGCTCGGTCACGCTCCCATACCGCGCGATCCCGACCTGCGTCCGCTCGCGCAGGCCCATCACGACGAGGTCGGCTCGCGAACGCGCCGCATACTTCACGATCTCGATCGAAGGCGCGCCGTAGGTCAGATCGGCGACGGCCCGAACCCCGGCCGCCGCGGTCCGCGTGAGGATCGATCGCAAGCCCTCGAGGGCGTTCGCCCGGTTGCGCGCCGAGCGGCTGGCACAATCCCGCGGTTGTTCGTAGAGGCGCTCCTCGTCGGGGTCCGGGATGGCGTGGAGGACTTCGACGTCCGCCTCGAGGCGGCGCGCCCAGTGGATCGCCAGCTGCAGCGCCTGCTCGGCCGCCGGCGAAAAATCCGTCGCCAGCAGGATGCGGCGGATGCGCGCCGAAGCATCCCGCTCGTTCTCCTTCACGAGCATGATCGGCACGCGGGCCGCGCGCAGGGCCCGGTCGGCCACGCTCCCGAAGAAGAGCCGCCCCACGTCGTGGAAGCCGTGCATCCCCATCACGATCAACACCACGTCGTTCGCGAGCGCGTGGCGCGCGATGAGCGCGGCGGGATCCTCCCGCTCGACGATCGCCGAGATGAGCGCTCCGCGCAGGGCGAGGTCCGCACACCAGCTCTCGAGGTCGGGGCTCGAGCCACTCGGGGCCATGGCCGTTCGCGCGTCCGTCTCCGCCAGATCGTCGGAGGTCCCCGACTCTCCGCCGGTCTCGAGCTTGTGGTCGATGCCGTGGATCAATCGGACCTGGGCGTCACACGCCCGCGCGAGATCGCAGGCCCGAACGACCGCCGCACGCGCGTGGGGCGAGAAGTCGACGGGGACGAGCACCGTGCTCGCATCGCTCATACGCCCGCCCCCCGCAGGCGAAGGGTTGCCCCCGAGGCCGATCGCGTTGCCGCGATCGGGAGGGGGCTCAGTCGCCCTTCTTCCGATCGGTCGCCGGCCAGGCGTTCCGCGCGCGCCGAAGCCACCGGCGGGCCCATTCGAACTCGAGCGCCAGGACGGCGAGACCGATCGGAATGACGAGAAAGGCGGGTCCGGGCAGCACGAGGAGTGCCAGACCGACGGCCAGGATCGTCGAACCGATCACGGCGACGACGATCCTTCGCGCAGTACGCAAGCCGTGGACCCGGACCCGATCCATGATCGACAAGCGGCGGTCCCCCGCGACGAGCGATCTCGTCGAAGACCGAGGGTACCGGAAGCGCGCGGACCGGCGGGATCATGGCGCAGCCGGCCTGCCGCCCGACGCTCACGCGACCGATCCCCATCCGGCGACCAGCGCCATCAGGACGATCACCGCACCCACGCCGGCCATGACGATGCCGAACAAACGATTGGCGAGCTCCTCGCCCGTCGGCGGCACCCACTCGTCGTGATCGTCGTGATTCATGACTGTACCGGCCATGCTGTCCTCGCTTTCCATGGTTCTGCCGAGCGCGCTGCGAGCCCGGCTGGGGGAAGTCACGCGGTCCGAGGCCCCTGCCATCGTGCTAGCGTGCCTTCGCGATTTCGTGCGATCCTCGAATGCAGCCGTCGCAAGCGTCGTGCCATCCGGGAGCAGTGTTTGTCGGCCACGCAGAGGGGCCAGAGCGGAGCAGCGCGAGGCTTCGATGCGCCGAGTGGGACAATGCGCCCCGGGCGCAACGGGCCAGATCGCGCCAGGGGCGAGGCAGAGTGGCACGTCCGTTGCAGCCTCGGGATCCGGGATCGCGTCGCGCTTGCAGGGGGCCAATCCGTCGCGCCCCGCTGTTCGACGGGTCACGAGCACCGGTCGCAGGCTCGGCTCGCAGGGTGTACTCGCACGGAACTAATCAGGGGGGATCTCCGTTGCCTTCGACTCTCGTCTTCCGCGGAACGACTCGCTTCCATTGGACCCTGGGCCTTCCGATCACGGCCCTGCTCGCTGGGCTGATCGCCGGTTCCGGGGTCGCGTCGGCGCAAGCGCCGACGGCGATCCAGGACGATCCCCGTCCGACCATGAGACAGGTCTTCGAGGAGATGAAGATCCTGATTCCGCTCTCCCTCGACGAAGCGACCTGGGCCGATCCCGATGCCCAGCCCAGGATCCGTGCGGCCCTCGACCGTCTCGAGAACGCGGCGACCGCCCTCGAGGTCCACGGCCGTTCGCGCGAGGCAGGCTTCAACGAGCTCGCGCTGAATCTCGAACGCGACCTCCGCGAGGTCGGCGAGAACTACCGGATCGGCGCCTTCGAGGAGGCGCGCTTCTTCCTGACGGGCAGCCTCCAGTCCTGCGTGTCCTGCCACGTCCGACTGCCCTCGGCGCGCACGTTCCCGTTCGCAGACCAGCTGATCGACCAGGTCGAGGTCCAGTCCCTCGATCCCCGCGAGCGCGCCTGGCTCTACGTCACGGTTCGCAAGTTCGACGCGGCCCTGTCGGCCTGGGAAGGCCTGATGGCCGATCCGAAGCTGTCGCCCGCCGAGCTCGACGCCGGCGGCGCGCTCGTCGACTACCTGAACGTGGTCCTGCGCGTGCGGACGGATGTCCCCCGCGCCCGCAAGGCGCTTGCGACGCTGGCGGCCCGCAAGGACATGCCCGTCTATCTGGGCGAGCGGATCGCGAGCTGGCGCGCCGCGCTCGACAAGCTCGACCCCGCGAGCTTCCAGCCCGGGGCGCCCAAGGCGCTCGAGAAGGGCAGCGCCCTCGCCATCGAAGCGGGCCAGGTCGCCCAGGGCCCGTTCGGACGCGACGGCCTGATCCAGGACCTCGCGGCGGCCAGCCTGCTCGTCCGCTGGCTCGAAGAGGACCGCGCGCGCCGGGAGACGGTGACCCGCAACCCGACGGCGAAGGAGCGAAGCGACACGTCCCAGGCCTACTATTGGCTCGGGGTCGTCGAAGCGCGGAGCCTCGATGGCTTCTGGGTCAATCTCTCCGAGCGCCATCTCGAATCCGCGATCCGCGCGGATCCTAAGGGGTCGTACGCGAAGAAGGCCTATGCACGGCTCGAGGAGACCCAGTTCCTCGGGTACGGCGGGGCCTCGGGCAACGAGCTGCCGGCGGACGTGGTGACGAATCTGCGCGAGCTGCGCGAGCTCATCCAGGCGAAGTAGCGCCCCTTATCGGGCGACGTTGCGGCGGGCGAACCGCCGCGTCAGGGGATCCAGGGCCAGGGAAACCGAGGCCGTGGAGCCCAAGGAGAGCCGATCATGAAGATCTCGAACATCCTCGTTGCGACCGATTTCTCCCCGAGCGCAGCACGCGCGGTCGACATGGCGGCGGACTACGCGCGCCATTTCCAGGCGCAGCTGATCATCCTCCACGCCTATCGTGTGGACATCCCGGTCGCCTCGCCGCTGACGGGCGGGGGCTACGTGCTGCCGGACGGGTTCTTCGAGCAGCTCGCCAAGGAGGCGCGTCTGCGCGTCGAGAAGGTCGCGGGCGAGGTCGCCGCGAAGGGCGTCTCGGCGATCGGCATCGCGATCGATCGCCATCCGGCGACCGCCATCATCGACGAGGCGAAGGCCCGCAAGGTCGATCTGATCGTGATGGGCACTCGCGGCCTGACCGGGATCAAGCACCTCGCCCTCGGCAGCGTGGCCGATCGCGTCGTGCGCACGGCGCCCTGCCCGGTCCTGACCGTCAATCACGACGACTGAGACACAGCGCGACGCGTTCGATCAGCGGGCGCGCCGTCGCCGTGATCGCCGTGCGAGGAGCGCGAGCAAGCCGCTCGCCGATGTCACGCCGGCGACGAGACCGGGCTCCGGCACGGCGGTCGGGCGCGTCCAGCTCGAGACCTGCGACCCGACGACCGAGCGGACCCGGACCGTCGCAGGCTCGGCGACGGGGACGTTGAGCGCCCAGCACGACTCGTCGGGCACGACCTGCGCCGTCGCGATGAAGCGGCCCACCGGGCTGCGGACCGGCGTCACCTCGATCTCCCAGTCGTCGACCGGTCGCGCGCTATGCGGCTGATGCCACCGGATCCGATAGTCGTTCTCGGGCGGAATCGGGACACCTGCCGTATGCGCTTTCGCCGAAGGCACGGCGCCCGTCAGACCGGCAGCGACCAGGCCACCGAGCGCCGCGACGGAAGCGCAGCCCGACGCGCGCGCGCCGACCCGAGTCCCGCTGAACCGCCCCGCCGTCGAACGCACCCCGACCGCCCTCACGCCCACGACCGATCCCGCTGCATCCATCGCATCCATCGCATCCGCTGCATGCTCGACACCCACTGCCCGTACCGCATGTCCCGCTTCGACCCCGATCCCCGTCGACTTCCACTCGGCGCTCATGTCCAACTCGCCCCTCCGAACGGCCCGCGCCACGCGAGCAAGTCCTCCATTCGACTTCGTGGAAGAGAGTCGTGCGTCCACGAAAAAGAACCGTGCGCTGGCTCACCATCCGAACACGATTTCGTGGCGGCTGGTCTCGGGCCTGGGACGTCGCGCCAGATCTGGCACGACCGCCGAAAACTGCCGACACTGGCTCGCGACCACCCGGATTCCCCAACCCCATCTCCGGGCAGGACCCGAGCGCAGCCCGACGGAGGACGATCATGGCCTGGGACTTCGAGACCGAGCCCGAGTTCCAGCGCGAGCTCGACTGGATGGACGAGTTCGTGCGCGAGCAGATCGAGCCCCTCGATCACGTTCTGACGGAGGGTTATGAAGTCGCGAGCCCGCTCGCGAAGAAGCTGCTCACGCCCCTCAAGAACCAGGTGAAGGAACGGGGCCTATGGGCCTGTCATCTCGGGCCCGAGCTCGGCGGCGAGGGCTTCGGCCAGCTGAAGCTCGCCTTGATGAACGAGATCCTCGGCCGCTCGCGCTACGCCCCGCTCGTCTTCGGCTGCCAGGCCCCGGATACCGGCAACGCCGAGATCCTGGCCCATTACGGCTCGCCGTCCCAGAAGAAGCGCTACCTCGAGCCGCTCCTGAACGGTGACATCCTCTCCTGCTACTCGATGACCGAGCCCCACGCGGGGGCCGACCCGACGCTCTTCACGACGCGGGCGGTGCGCGACGGGGACGAGTGGGTCATCAACGGGGAGAAGTGGTTCTCCTCGAATGCCCGATACGCCTCGTTCCTGATCGTCATGTGCGTCACCGATCCCGACGTGAGCCCCTACCAGGGCATGTCGATGCTGATCGTCCCGACCGATGCCCCTGGCGTCGAGACCGTCCGCAACGTCGGCGTCGGGATGGAGCGCGAGGAACACTGGAGCCACGCCCACATCCGCTACAACGACGTGCGCGTCCCCGCCGACCACATGCTCGGCGCCCCCGGCAGCGCCTTCGTGATCGCCCAGACGCGCCTCGGCGGCGGCCGCATTCATCATGCGATGCGGACGGTGGCCCAGGTCCGGAAGGCCTTCGACATGCTCTGCGAGCGGGCGCTCTCGCGCCGGGTCCGGGCGGGTCGACTCGCCGAGTTCCAGATGACCCAGGAGAAGATCGCCGACAGCTGGATCGACCTCGAGCAGTTCCGGCTCCTCGTCCTGCGCACCGCCTGGAAGATCGACCGCTACCAGGACTACAAGAAGGTCCGCGGCGACATCGCCGCGATCAAGATCCTGACCCCGCGCGTCTATCACGACGTGACGCAACGCGCGATCCAGCTCCACGGCGCGCTCGGCGTCTCGAACGATCTCCCGCTCGTCTCGATGATGATCAGCGCCTACTCCCTCGGCATCGCCGACGGGCCGACCGAGGTCCACAAGATCACGCTCGCGAAGCAGATCCTGCGCGACCATCGCGGCGTCGAGGGGCTCTACCCGAGCGAGCATCTGCCGACGCTCCGCGAGTCGGCGCGGGCGCGCTTCGCGGAGCTGCTCGAGGGGGAGATCGGGAACTACTGAGCCGCGGGCTCGAGCACGACCTTGATCGCGCCCGCGCGCCGATCGTTCGCCACGCGGAAGGCGTGGGCGGCGTCGGCGAGCGGGAAGCGGTGGGTGATCAGGGTCGAGGCGATGACCGGGAAGCGCGCGAGCAGGCGCGCCGCTTCGTCGACGTCCCGGTCCTCACGGCCGAGACCGTGGGCCGCTGCGGGAATCAGGGCGATCTCGTTCATCGCGAACGTGTGCGGTGGCAGCGCGAGTCCGTCGGGATAGCTCGCGAGCAGGAGCAGCGTCGCCCCCGGGCGACAGAGCCCGAGGGCCCGGGCGATCGCGGCGGGCGTCCCGGCGGCGTCGACGACGAGATCGTATTCGCCCCGGGTCCCGAGCCGGGCGCCGAGCGCTTCGCCGGCGCGCTGCTGGTGGGGATGGCGCGCCTCGAGCTCGACGTCGCAGCCCTGGGCCCGGGCCACGGCGCAGAACGTGAGGCCGATGGTGCCCCCGCCGATCACGGCGACGCGCTGGCCGGCGGCGAGACCGCCCCGCCGCGCGCCGTGGACCGAGCAGGCGAGCGGCTCGACCAGACATGCATCGCGGACGTCGAGCCCCGGCGGCAGCGGCACGACCGATGCCCGCTCGATCACCATCGCGTCCGCCATCCCGCCGTCGCGCCCGTAGCCGTAGATGTTCCAGAGCGCCCCGCGGCATTGCTGCGGCTCGCGCGCGCCGCAGCGATCGCAGCGACCACAGGCCGTCACGGGCCAGACCGCGACGGGCGTCCCGTCGTCGAGCAGCCCCGATACCTCGTGGCCGAGCGTATGCGGAAGCGGTGGCGCCTCGATCGCGTGGAGATCCGAGCCACAGATCCCCGACGCGCGTACGCGCACCCGGACCTCCGACGGCCCGGGCGCGCCTAGAGCCACGTCTTCCAGGGCGAGACCGGTCTCACGACAACGCAGCGCACGCACGCAGCTCGGCTCCTCTCGACCGACGCGCGGACCGTCAGCGCCGGAAATGCGGGATCACGTACTGCCCGAAGAGCCGGATCATCTCCGACTGCGCCGCGAAATCCCCGAGCGTCGAGTACTCGCTGTCGTGGGCGGGCATGCCGGCGCCGAAGGCCGCGTGGACGTGCTCGCAGCCGGTCTCGCGGCGGTAGCGCTCGATCTGGGCGATCACGTCGTCCGGGTCGCCGAAGAGCAGCCGGTCGGCGGCGATGTCCTGCGGCGTGACGGGCTCCCCGGCGTCGATGCGGGCGAAGAGCGCCTTCTCCTCCGGGTCCTCGGCGGACTCGCGCCAGTGGACCATGAGGCCGTCGACATAACGCGGGAGGACCTCCTCCATCACCTTCCTGCGGTCCTGCCCGATCCAGGTGTAGCGGCGCAGGATCCAGTCGGGCTTGCGGCCGAGCCGCGAGCAGCTCGCGTGGTAGGTCTCGAGGCAGCGCTTCGCGCGGCCGAGCGACTGCACGGGGCCGCAGAGCCAGGCATCGCCCAGACGCGCGGCGCGGTCGACGGCCGCGTCGACCACACCCGCGACCCAGAGCGGGGGATGCGGATCCTGCACGGGTCGCGGATGGACGGTCAGCGCCGGGAATTTCCAGAAACGCCCCTCGAAGGGCGCGTCCGTCCGGGTCCAGGCATGGCGCAGGATCTGGAGTGCCTCCTCCATGCGCGCGCCGCGCTCGCGGTAGTCGGAGCCGTGGACCTGGTACTCGAGGGGCCACCAACCCGTCCCGACGCCGAGCGAGATCCGACCTCCGGAGATCTGGTCGATCGTCGCCACCTGCTCGGCGACGCGGACCGGATTGTGGACCGGGAGCAGGAAGATCCCGGTGCCGACGCGCAGCGTCGTCGTCCGGGCAGCGACCGTCGCCATGAAGGTCAGCGGGTCGCTCTGGTTGCCGGGCAGGAAGTGGTGATGCCCGATCGTCGCGGTATCGAAGCCCTCCTCCTCCGCGAGGCGCGCGAGGGCGTAGGTCTCCTCGAAGGGATCGCGTCGCTCGGGGTGGCGGATGGTCGGGAGGGACAGGGAGAACTTCATGTGGGGCTCCAGCGGGATCGAGGCGGTTCGACGATAGACGAACCGACTACAACCACGCCGGCCGCGTCCCGATCACCTTCTTCTCCGCCAGCCGTTCGATCTCGGCGTCGTCGAGGCCGAGGATGCCCGAAAGGACCTCCCGATTGTGCTGACCGAGGGTCGGTGCCGGGCGCCTGAACGGCAGGAACTGGCCGTCCCAGGTGAAGGGGAAGCTGAGATAGGGGACCCAGTCCGCCACGGGATGGCGCAGCCATTGGTGGAAGGGACGGACCTGGTGGTGGGGCGTGAGGTGGACCTGGGCTGCGTTGCGCACGGCGGCCGCCGGGACCCCCGCCGCAATCAGGGTCTCGGCAGCGAGGTCGCGGGGCTCCTTCGCGAACCACGCGCGGAGGCCCGCATCGATCGCGTCGTGATGCGCCTGCCGGCCCGCGGCGGTCGCATAACGAGGATCGCGCGCCCACTCGGGGTCCCCGAGCGCGGTACGCAGCTTCGCCCATTCGGCGTCGGTCTCGACGGAGAGCGCGACCCAGCGATCGTCCTCGCGCGCGCGGTAGACGCCCTGCGGCGCCGCATGGGGGGAGCGATTGCCCTGCCGCTCGAGCAGCACGCCGTGGGTCGACCACTCGAGCGCCTGCTCCGCCGCCGCGTTGAGCGCGGGCTCGATGAGCGGGACCTCGACGAGCTGGCCCTCCCCCGTTCGCGCCGCATGCTCGAGGGCGAGCATCATGGCGAAGGCGGCGTGCATGCCGCCCAGCGGATCGCAGATGCCGCGGGGCACCATCGGCGGTCCGCCCGGATGGCCGGTGATCCAGGCCATGCCCGAGGCCTGCTCGATCGTCATCGCGAAGCCCGTGCGTTCGCGCCACGGCCCCGAGAGGCCGAAGGCCGGCATGCGACCCATCACGGCGCGGGGATTCAGGCGGTGGACCACGTCCCAGCCGAGGCCGAAGTTCTCCATCACGCGCGGGGCGAAGTTCTCGACGACGAGATCCGCCCACTCGATCATGCGCTTCGCGAGGGCGAGGCCCTCGGGCTGGTTCACGTCGAGGGTCACGTCGCGCTTGCCGACGATGACCGCATGGGTCACCGGCGAATACTCCCAGACCTCCGCCCGCCGCACGCCGCCGGCGAAGCGCATGCCGTCGGGGCGCTGGATCGACTCGATCTTGACGACGTCGGCACCGAGCGCCCCGAGCACGCTCGTCGCGACTGGCCCCGCCCAGAAGGCGGAGAAGTCGGCGACCTTGATCCCTTCGAGGGGGAGCTTGCGCTTGCTGCGCCGACCCTTCGGCAGCGGGTGGCGCTTGCTTCGCAAACGCTCGCCGTGCTCGTCGAGTCGCGGCGCCCGCTCGAAGGGCTGCGCCGGAATCGCCGAGAGCACGTAGGGCACCCGCGGCACCTTGCCGCCATGCGGCCCATCGACGTAGACGCCCCGCTCCGTCAGATGATCGGTCGCGAGCACCGTCGCCCCGTTGCCCACCGGCGAGACCGGAATGCGCATCGCGCTCGCGAGCTCGAGGATGTCGGCGACGGTGTTGTTCGCCGTGTACTCGCGGATCTTCGCCCAGATCGCGTCGCGCGCGGCCATGCGCGCCTCGGAGAAGAGGAACTCCGGAGCCGCGAACTCCGGGGCGCCGATCAGGCTGCAGAAATCCTTGTACTGCTGGCTCGTGATCGTGCAGAAGCCGATGAAGCCGTCCTTCGCCGGCTCGATCGACGGGATCTCGAAGCTGCGGCCGAGCTCGCGGCCCGGATCGAAGGCGGCGTAGATCTGCCTGAAGGTCTGGAACGACAGGATCATCGCCTCGTGCTGCGCGGCATCGACGTGGACGCCGCGGCCCGAGGCGCGCGCTTGCAGGATCGCGCCGAGGCCGCCGACGGCCGCGAACGCGGCGACCACGTACTCGCCGAAGCGACCGCCTGCGGTGACCGGCTCCTCGCCTGGAATACCGCGTGCGTCGGTCGAGCCGACCTGCGCCTGAAGCGTGAACTCGTTGGCGACGCGTCGGCTCCATGGCCCGCCCCGGCCGAAGCGCGAGAGCGAGAGGAGCGAGAGGCGCGGATGGATCGCGCGAAGGTCGGCCGGCCCGAAGCCCATCGCCTCGATCGTGTCGGGCTCGAAGTCCTCGACGAGGAGCTCTGCGCCGACGAGCAGCTCGCGCAGGATCGCGCGGCCGGGCTCCGTCTCGAGATCCGCGACGACGCTGCGCTTGCCCGCGTTCAGGAAGCCGAAGTGGAGACCGCAGCCGTCTTCAGGCATGGGTCGCCCGGTCGCCGACCAGCGCCGGTAGGGATCCCCGCCCGGCGGCTCGACCTTGACGACCTCGGCGCCGGCATCGACGAAGAGCTTCGTGCAATAGGGCCCGGCGAGGCCGCGCGTCAGGTCGACGACCCGCAATCCCTCGAGCACCCGCCGCGGTGCCGGGCTCGTCTTCGTCCGTCGCGCTCCCTGCGCACCTCGCTTCGCTCGCGTCCTGCGATCGGCCACCGCGCCCTCCCCGTCCGCCCGGGACATGCGGGGTCAGCATATCCCGGGGCGAGGCGGAAAGGCACGGGGCGCGTCAATCGCGGGCGGGGGCCAGGCGATAGCGGATCGGCAGATGCTTGATGCCCGGGACCAGGTTCGAGGCCGTCCGTTCCGACTTTCCGGTCCGCTCGACCTGCTCGATCCGGCCGCAGAGCTCGCGGAAGAGCGTGCCGCTCGTCATGCGCGCGAGGTTGGCGCCCAGACAGTAGTGCTCGCCGATCCCGAATCCGAGATGGCGATTCGGATGGCGATCGAGATGCAGCTCGTCCGGCGCATCGAAGACCTCGTCGTCGCGATTGGCCGAGGCGTAGAAGAGGACGAGATGATCGCCCTTGCGGATCTTGCGCCCGCGCAGCGTGTAGTCGTCGGCCGCCGTTCGCATCATGTGGTTGACGGGGGTCACGAAGCGCACGATCTCGTCGATCGCCCGCGGCGTGATGCCGGGCTCGCGTCCCCAGCGTGCGAGCTCGCCGGGATTGTCGAGCAGGACCTCGAGACCGCCCCCGATCGAGCCGCGGGTCGTTTCGTGGCCGGCGGTGAACGTGATCAGGCAGTAGCCCATCGTCTCGAGATCGCCCATCGGCTTGCCGTCGATCCTCGCGTTCGCGATCACGGTCGCGAGATCCTCGCGCGGCTGCTTGCGGCGATCGGCGATGACGGCCGAGAAGTAGGTCCAGAAGTCCATGAAGAGCGACTTCGTATGCTCGAAATGATCGCCCGTGCGCTGGAACTCGGGATCCTCGCTGCCGAAGAGCTCGTTGGTCAGCTTGAGGATGAAGGGCTCGTCGGACTCGGGGACGCCGAGGATGCGGGCGATCACCTTGAGCGGATGGATCGACGCGATGCGCGCGATGAAATCGCATTCCCCCTCGCGGCCGAGATCGTCGACGAGCTGGCGTGCGGTCTTCTCGACGAGGGGCTGCAGGCTCTGGATCGCCCGCGGCGTGAAGTAGGCGCTCGCGATCTGGCGGAATTTCCGGTGCTCCGGCGGATCCATGTTGATGATCGTGCGGATCGGCGGCGCCGCCTGGGCCTCGAGCGCCTCGCGGCGGGCGATCGTCATGCCGGGCGCATTCAGGAAGACGTCGGGCAGCTTCGAGATCTCGACGATGTCCGCGTGTTTCGTGATCGCCCAGAACGGCGGAAAGCCCGGAGCCTCGAAGTACTCGACGGGCGCCTCGCGTCGCAGACGCGCCCACTCGGCATGGGGCAGACCATTCTGGCCGTAGGATCGGGGGTCGACGAGCTTGCTGGGATCGACGATGGCGGACACGACAACTCCTTTCGCAAAGGGACGGGGGCACGGCCTCGGACTTCGAGGAAAGCAGGTTCCGTGCCGATTCCGAACGATCGTTCAGCGGCGGCTCGCGCCGTGTCTGCGGGGCCCACCGCCTCAATTGCGCTCGACACTGCGACGGTTCGCCCCACGTCCGCGACGCGCTCGAGCCCGTGCTTGCCGTGGGAGCGGACCCGGCTAACGTCCGCCGCGCCGGGAGGTCTCATGGGCGATACGTGGGTCGTGGTAGCGGATGGAAGTGGTTGTCGGATCTTCAGCAGCGACGCGTCGCTGGCCGCGCTGACGGCCGTGAAGACCCTGAAGAACAAACACCATGGCGGGGAGCACCGCGGCCACTCCGCGAAGGGCCACGACTCGGAGCACCACGCGACCGAGGCGAAGTTCGCGGCCGAGCTCGGCGAAGAGATCACCCGCGCGGTCCAGGCCCACACGATCCGCGACGTCCTTCTGGTCGCTCCGAAGCGCTTCCTCGGCGACCTGCTGGCGGCGCTCCCCAAATCGACCGCCGACCACGTGACTGGCAAGGTCCCCAAGGACCTCACGACGATCGAGCCCCATGCGCTGGCCGAGCGCCTGCGCACCGCCCTCGCCGAGAACCACGACCTCCACTGACGAGCCGCACGGACGATCCGCACGACGGGCTGCACGGACAGCCCGCGAGCGATCGCCAGGCCCGATGACCGGCATCCGATCGGCCGAGCGGATCGACCCCGCTCGATCACGGCCGGCCTCCGTTCGCCTGCTGTCGCGCGCCTCTGGCACGCCGCTTGCTCATCTCCGTGCGTGAGCGATTCGACGCCCCCCGATCGCCCTCCGAGCCCGCTTTCGCGTGGCGCGGGGCCACTGGATTCGACGCGATGCCCCAGGCCGGGTGGCCTCCTCGCGTCGAATCCCTTGGCGGGGCCCAGTCCCGCCCGAGGAGTCCGCACATGTCCGACCTTCGCGTCGAGTCCGTCATCCAGGAACGCCCGAGCCGCACGAAGCCCTGCGTCTTCATCCACACGAATCACAAACAGATCCTCGGCGCCCTCGTCGGCGCCCACTCGATCCGCCGCCAGAGCCGGCACAACGAGAAATTCGACGTCTGCCTGATCCGCCACGCGGACCATCCGTTCCTGGCCGCCAAGGAGGGGCAGCTCTTCCTGCGCGACGGCGTGCTGCGCCCCTGGCGCAACGAGGATCTCCAGTCGTTCACGCCGCTTCGCTTCATGCCCCCCGAGCTGATGGGCTACCAGGGCCGCGCCGTCGTGACCGATCCCGACGTCTTCGCCGTCGGCGACGTCTTCGATCTCCTCTCCCGCGACATGCAGGGCAAGGCGATCTTCTGTCGCCCCCGGGACCGCGGCAGCCGCAGCGTGAACGGCCGCATGGCGACCAGCGTGATGCTGCTCGACTGCGCGAAGCTTCCCCATTGGCGCGTCCAGGCCCAATTCGAGTCGATGTTCCGCAAGGAGCTCGACTACAAGGAGTGGATCACGCTCCGCAACGAGCCCCGCGACTCGATCGGCCTCTTCGAAAACGGCTGGAACGACCTCGACCGCTTCAGCCGCACGACCCGCATGCTCCACACCACGAAGCGCTGGACCCAGCCCTGGAAGGCGGGGCTCCCCGTCGACTTCACCCCGGCCGACAAGTTCCGCCAGTTCCCGCCGATCGGCTGGCTGCTCCATGCCCGCCGCCAGCTCTTCGGCGACCACGCCCTGCTCGGCCGCTACCGCAGCCATCCGGACAAGAACCAGGAGGGGTACTTCTTCGGGCTCCTGCGCGAGTGCGTCGAGACGGGGCTCGTGGCGAAGGATTTCATCGCGGAGCAGATCGCACGCCAGCACGTGCGGGCGGATGCGGTGGCGGTGATGGAACGCTCGCCCGAGCCGGACGTGATCCTGGCGGGGCTGCCGGCGACCTGTTAGGTCTCGGCGCGCGGGTCGGGCGTTCGTCGATCGGACGCCCGGCCCCGACCGGACCCCGCCTTCCTAGACCGTCTGACTGAACGTCCCCGCCTTCGCGCTCGTCTTCCCGTTGACCACGCCATCGCCGAAGTCGTCCAGATAGGCGTCGAAGACCATCGCGATGTTGCGCAGGAAGAGCCGCCCGAGCGGCGTGACGTCGACGTCGCCGCCGACTCCGAGCCGCACGAGCCCGTCGTCCTCGAAGCTCCGCAGCCGGCCGAGCGCGGGCGCGAAGTCCCGAGCGAAATCGCCGCCGAAGCGCGCGTCGATCGCGGTGGCCCGCAGCGCTCCCTGGCACATGACGTCGCGGATGATCGCGCGGCGCTTCTCGTCCTCGCGCGTCAGGCGGTGGCCCCGCGCGGTCGCGAGGCGGCCCGCGAGGACGAGCCCCTGCCAGGTCGCGAGGTCCTTCTCGGCCTGGACGTAGGTCCCGGAGAGCTCCGAGATCGCGGTCGGGCCGAAGGCGACGACGTCGATGCCGTCCTGCGTCGTGTAGCCCATGAAGTTGCGCCGCAGCGTCCCCTCGTCGAGGGCGCGACAGAGCTCGTCGTCGGGGCGCGCGAAATGGTCCATGCCGACGGCGCGATAGCCCGCCGCCGTGAGCCGCTCGATCGCGGTCGAGAGGATCCGCATGCGCAGGTCGGGTCCGGGCAGATCGCCGCGCTCGAAGCCGCGCTGCTGCTTCGCGACCCAGGTCACGTGGGCGTAGGCGTAGAGCGCGATGCGATCCGGGGCGAGGGAGAGGACGGCGTCGAGGGTGCGCCCCATCGTGACGTCGGTCTGATGCGGGAGGCCGTAGACGAGATCGAAGCTGACGCGCTCGATGCCCCGTGCGCGCACGAGCTCGGTCAGATCGCGCGTCTGCTCGAAGGGCTGGATGCGGTGGATCGCGGCCTGGGTCGCGGGCTCGGTGTCCTGGACGCCCATCGAGATCCGGTTGAAGCCGCATTCGACGAGCGCCGCGACGTGGTCCGGCCGGGTCACGCGCGGGTCGACCTCGATCGAGACCTCGGCGCCCGCCGCCAGCGGGAAGCGGTCGGTCGTGGCGCGGAAGAGCCGCTCGATCTGCCCGGGCTCGAGATGCGTCGGCGTCCCGCCGCCCCAGTGGAGCTGGACACCGCGCGGGACCCCGCCGATCGCCGTATGCGTCGTCTCGAGCTCGCGCTCGATCGCGTCGAGGAAGCGCTGCGGCAAGGCGGGATCGCGGGTGATGATGCGATTGCAGGCGCAGAAATGGCAGAGGCTGCGGCAGAACGGAACGTGGGTATAGAGCGAGATCTCGCGCTGCCGGCCGGTCTCGGCCAGCGCGCGCCGGTGGTCCGCCTCCGCGAAGGCGTCCTGCCAGACGGGCACCGTCGGATAGCTCGTGTAGCGCGGCCCCGCGCCGACATAACGCGGCAGGATCCGCCGCGCGTTCTCGAGATCCGCCCCGGAAAGCCCCGCCTGCATCGAATGCCCCCGCTCGCCCCGTCGCGTCGCTCGCTGCCCACCGCCCCGCGACCATCGGGGGAGATCGCGAGAGCATTGTGCAACCGGCATACCGATCGAGGGCGCAGGAGAACCCGCCCGACCGCCCACCCGAGGCATCGCGCCCCGAAAGCCCGGCCTTCGACGGACAACCGGCCTCAATGCGCTCGCCCTTGGGTCCGCGCGCGCCCCCCACCCGCGCACGGGTTGCCGGTACGGCCCTTGCAAACAGCGTGATCGGGGAGGACCGGAGATGCTCGACGCACGCACCGCCTATTCGATTCAGTACTGGCTCGAGTCGTGTCCGCAGGGCTACCTGCTGCATACCGAGTTCGGCCACGAGCGCGGCGCCCGCGAGCCGGGCTTCGTGCTCGAGAATCCCGTGGTCCGCGAGGAGGCGATCGGAACGACGGTCCAGCTCGTCGTGGGCGAACGCGCGGCCCTCGCCGCCTCGTCCGGCCTCATCAATGCCGCGCCCGACGCCGCGAGCAAGGCCTTCCTCGCGACCCAGACCCTCGACGAGGCGCGCCACGTCGAGATCTTCACGCAACGCCTCTTCGACCTCGGCGTGAAGCGCGACGAGCTCGAGTCGACGATCGCCCACCACGCGAACCCCCACCTCGTCCGCTTCGCGGAGATCCTGCTCGAGAAGGTCGACAAGAAGGACTTCGTCGCGGGCGTCGTCGGCCAGAACATCGTCCTCGAGGGCCTCGCCTTCAGCACCTTCGAGATGATGCAGGCCGCCAACCGCGACACGAACCCGAAGTTCGCGCGGACGCTCTCCGGGACGATCGCCGACGAGCGCCGCCACGTCGGCTTCGGCGAGAACCGGATCGGCTCGCTCCTGCGCGAGCAGCCCGGGAAGAAGCCCGAGATCGAGCGCATGCAGAAGGACATGGCCTACCACATGCTCGCGACCCTCGCGGACCGCTTCCGCGGACAATCCGCCGCGATGCAGGAGGCCCGGCGGGCGATCGAGGAGCAGGCGAGCCACGGCGGCCCGACCCCGCGCAGCCACGTCTGGCACGGCACCGATCTCTCGAAGGCCGAGCCCCGGGAGATGGAGGCCGTGCTCGCGGAAACGGTCCTGAAGGAGTTCAAGACCCGGCTCGCGCGGATCGGTCTCGACTACCAGAGCCCCGAGCGCCCCTGACGCGCGAGGTCGCGACGAGATGACGCTCGAAGCGGGAGAGCTCCACGAGCGGGATCACGAGGGGTTCCTCTCGGAGGTCCATTCCTTCGAGTTCTGGTTCCAGTCCGTCGAGGGCTACCTCCACGGTCATCCCCACGGCGTCTCCCCGTCGACGCCCTTCCCCGAGCTCGCCCCCGATCGCCGCGCAGCGCTCGTCGCGACGCTCTCGACCTACTGTGTCGGCGAGCTGACCGCTCTCGAGGGCGCGAGCGGAATGATCGGCTTCGCCCCGAATCGCGCGACCAAGATCTTCCTCGCGACCCAGGTCGCCGACGAGGCGCGCCATCTCGAGGTCCTGCTGCATCGGTTGGCCGAGCTCGGCGTCGAGGACGCCGAGGCCGGCTTCGAGGCCCGCGCGAATCGCCACCTCATGGCCTTTCGCGAGCGGCTGCTCGCCTACGTCGTCGAGAAGGACTGGCTCGCCGCCCTCTTCGCCCAGAACGTGATCCTCGAAGCGATGGAGTTCGCCGCCTTCCAGACCCATCTGCGCACCGCCGACGCACGGACGGCGGAGCTGCTCGGCGGCGTCCTGAAGGACGAGCGCCGCCACATCGGCTTCGGCGAGAACGCCCTCGGTCGGCATCTCGCGAGCCATCCCGACGATCGCCGGCGTCTGCGCGAGGTCCGGCAGAGCCTCGAGCCACTGGTCTTCGCGACCTTCGAGGACGCGGCGCTGCAGGTCGGCCTGCCCGCCGCCGAACGACCCGAGATCGCGCGCCTCTATCTCGATTCGGTGGCGCGGCTGGGGCTCGGCACATGAGGGAGCCCCTGCTCGCGTCGGCCGACTTCGACCCCGCGGAGGACGCGGGCGCGCGCGACGGCGCGGCGCGCAGCGAGCGACGGCGCTTCGTGCTCCTCGACGATACGGGCTTCGACGAGGTGCCGGCGAAGTATCGGCGCTTCTACCGCCGCTGGCGGGGGCCCGGGGACGTCCTCGCCGAGAACGAGGTCCTCTGCCCGGTCTGCCGGGTCGTGATCCGCTCGGCCCGCGAGCTGCGGCCGGGCGACCGCGTCTACTGCATGCCCTGCATGTCGCGGCTCGAGGTCGTCCGCGGCGAAGCGGGCCGACTCGAAGCGATCGTCCGGTATTGAGCGCTCCACGCAGGGCACCGCGCTCGGCGCGATCCGACGTTCTCCGCTCGGACCGCCAGCTCACCCGGTCGACATCGGACACGGCAGTTCTGTAGCGTCGATCCGGCGCGGCCAGTCCGGCTCGCACGCTTCGCCCAGGAGAACCGCATGTTCGATCTCAAGATCACCGGCGGCACGATCGTCGACGGCACCGGTCGCCCGCGTTTTTCCGGCGACGTCGCCCTTCGCGATGGACGCATCGCCGCCATCGGCAGGAAGATCGAGGGCGACGCGCGCGAGGAGATCGACGCGCGCGGACTGCTCGTCATCCCGGGCTTCGTCGACATCCATACCCATTACGACGGCCAGGCGACCTGGGATCCGGTCCTCGATCCGTCGGCGAGCCACGGCGTCACGACGGTCGTCGCCGGCAACTGCGGCGTCGGCTTCGCGCCGGTGCGGCCCGGGGACGAGAAGCGCCTGGTCGAGCTGATGGAGGGCGTCGAGGACATCCCGGGGACGGCGCTCCACGAAGGCATCGAGTGGGCCTGGGAGACCTTCCCGCAATATCTCGACGCGCTGGCGCAGCGCCGTTATGCGATGGACATCGCGGCCTTCCTGCCGCACGCGCCGCTTCGGCTCTACGTCATGGGCGACCGCGGCGAGCGCAACGAGAACGCGACCGCCGAGGACATCGCCGAGATGGCGGTCCACGTCCGCGAGGGCATCGCCGCCGGAGCCGTCGGCTTCTCGACCTCGCGCTCGCTGAACCACAAGACCCTCGACGGCCAGCTGGTCCCCGGGACCTTCGCCGCCTTCGACGAGCTCGCGGGCCTCGCGAAGGCGATGGTCGAGGCCGGCGGTGGGCTCTTCGAGGTCGTGCCCTCGGGCGAGACCGGCGACGACGAGCGCGATGATCCTCGGCGAGATCGAGCTGCTCGCGAAGGTCTCGAAGGCGACCGGGGCGCCCGTCTCGTTCCTGCTGATCCAATCGAGCGGGGCGCCCGGGCTCTGGCGCAAGCAGCTCGAGGCGGTGGCGCGGGCGAATGCCGGGGGTGCGAAGCTGATCCCGCAGGTCGGCGGTCGGCCGGGCGGCATGCTGATCGGCTTGCCGAGCTACCACGGCTTCATGCGGCGCCCGACCTATCGAAGGCTCGAGGACACGCTGTCGATGGAGGCGCTCGCAGCGGCGATGCGCCGTCCCGAGATCAAGGCCGCGATCCTCGCCGAGCAGGACCTGCCCGAGGATCCGAGCCGCCAGTTCCAGGTCATCACCGAGCGCATGTCGATGCTCTTCCCGATGATGTACCCGCTCGGCGATCCGCCCGACTACGAGCCGACCCCCGACCGCTCGATCAGCGGCCTCGCCGCCGCGACCGGACGCGATCCCTGGGAGGTCCATTACGACGTGCTCGCGAGCGGTGCCTGGACCCTCGGCGCCTTCACGAACTACGCCGAGGCGACCCAGGAGCCCCTGCGCGCGATGCTCGCGAATCCCGAGACCATCCTCGGGCTCTCGGATGGCGGGGCCCACGTCCGCATGATCTGCGATGCGTCGCTCCCGACCTATCTCCTGACCCATTGGGCCCGGGACCGCAGCCGCGGCGAGCGGCTGCCCCTCGAGACGCTGATCCACAAACAATGTGGCGCGACCGCGAGGGCCGTCGGCCTCGACGACCGGGGCACCCTCGAGGTCGGCAAGAAGGCCGACCTCAACGTGATCGACTTCGACGCGCTGGCCCTCCATTCGCCGCGCGCCGTCGACGATCTGCCGGCCGGCGGGCGGCGCATCCTGCAGAGCGCGACCGGCTACGTCGCGACGATCGTGAACGGCGTCGTGACGCGACGCAACGACCGGGATACCGGCGCGCGTCCGGGCCGCCTCGTCCGCGTCGACCATACCGCCACCGCGCGCTGAGCCGAGGAGAACGAAACATGGGAGAGCTCGCAGGACGCGTGGCGCTCGTGACGGGGGCGAGCCGGGGCATCGGTGCGGCGATCGCGAAGCGCTTCGCGATGGAGGGCGCGAAGGTCGCCGTCACCGCCCGCACCCTCGACCAGCACGACCGGCTGCCCGGCAGCCTGCGCGAGACCGTCGCGTGGATCGAGCAGCGCGGCGGGCGCGCCGTCCCGATCGTCGGCGACCTCGGCGACTCGAAGGACTACGACCGCATCGTCGCCGAGGCGCAGGCCGCCCTCGGCCCGATCGAGATCCTCGTCAACAACGCGGCGGCGGCCTTCTACCTGCCCTTCGACAAGCTGTCGGAGAACCGCTTCCGCGTCGCCTACTCGATCAACGTCCACGCCCCCTGGCGGCTCGCCCAGCTCGTCGTCCCCGGCATGCGCGCGCGCGGGCGAGGGCTGGATTCTCAACATCTCCTCGGCGACCTCGACCCATCCGACGCAGCCCTACCGCGACTTCGACGGCCTCTCCTTCCTCTACGGCTCGACCAAGGCTGCCCTCGAGCGGATCACCGCCGGCCTCGCCGCCGCCGAGGCGCGCCACGGCCTGTGGGTCAACTCGATGGCCCCGGTCGGCGCCGTCCCGACCGAGGGCACCGAGGCGCTCGGCGTCGTGCCCGACGAAGCGCTCGCCGTCGCCGAATCGCGCGAGGCGATGGCCGAGGCGGCCCTCGGCCTGTGCGTGACGCGCGACGCGAAGCTCACGGGCCGCATCACCTACTGCACGCCGATCCTCGAAGAGCTCGGTCGGCCGGTGCGCGCCCTCGACGGGAAGACGCGGCTCGAGGGGTCCTTCGAGCGGCAGGCGATCGCCTCGCGGAGCTAGGCCGCGCCGTCGCGCCTGGCAGCCGGGCATCGCCGTCGGCGATCGCAATCGGAGATCCACATCGACGATCGCGGCGGAAGGTCGCGACCGGGAATCACAGAGCCGGCCGGACGACGGACCGCGCGGAGAGGGGAACGGAGATGGGCGAGCGGGTGAAGGGCAAGGTGGCGATCGTGACGGGGGCGGCATCGGGAATCGGCGAGGCGACGGCGACGCTGCTCGCGGCCGAGGGCGCGAGCGTCGTGGTCGCCGACATGAACGCGGAGGGGGCCGAGCGCGTCGCCGCGGCGATCCGCGCGGCGGGCCACAAGGCGGTCGCGCAGAAGACCGACGTCTCGAGCGAGGCCGACATCCAGCGCATGATCGGACGGGCCGTCTCCGAGTTCGGCGGCCTCCACATCCTCCACAACAACGCCGCCATGACCGCCGGCCACGAGCACGCGAACGACCTCGACCTGCTGACGATGACGGTCGACTACTGGGACCGCTCGTTCAGCGTGAACCTGCGCGGGGCGATGCTCGCGGCGAAGCACGGCATCCCGGTCATGATCCAGGGCGGCGGCGGCGCGATCGTCAACACGTCGAGCAACCAGTCGCTCGCCGGCGACCTCTCCCAGTTCGCCTACTCGGCGGCGAAGGCCGGCGTCAACGCGCTGACGCGCTCGATCGCGACGACCTACGGCCGCAGCGGCATCCGCTGCAACACCGTCTCCCCCGGCCACATCGCGACCGCCTCGAGCAAGGCCTCGGTCTCCCCGGAGATGAGCGACGCGATCATCGCGAACAACCTGATCCCCCGCGCCGGCCGAGCCGAGGACCTGGCCCACGCCGTTCTCTATCTCGCGTCGGACGAGGCCTCCTTCGTGACGGGTCAGCTGATCTCGATCGACGGAGGCCAGATGGCCCACCTGCCCCATTATTCGTATCTGATCGCGTCGGGCGCGCAGACGACGAACAAGGCGAAATGAGCCAGGCCGCGGTCGTCGATCCGCCGGCAGCGAGCCGGCGTATCGGGCCCGATCCGAGTCGCCAACGGGCCCAGCCGGAGGAAGCGATGCCGACCGTTCTGATCCCCGCCCCCTACCGGGGTCCGACCCGCGGACTCGACCGTGTCCAGACGACGGGCGCCACGATCGGCGCCTGTCTCGCGGCGGTCGAGGCGCAACATCCCGGCTTCGGAGCCCTCGTCCTCGACCCCGCGACCGGGGGGATCCATCGCTTCGTGAAGCTCATCCTGAATCGCGAGGTGCTCGGTCGGGAGGCGTCCCTGCTCGACCGCCCGGTCGCCGACAGCGACGAGATCGAGGTCCTGGCCGCCATCGGCGGCGGCTGAGAGGGGCCCCGGCCCGGAACTCTTCGGCGAGTGCACATCATGCCGCGACCCGTCCTCGGATCGGCCGGGTCGGGCCTGCAGCTTGCGGCCCCTAGGACCCTGGACGACCCTACCCCTCGCGCTCAGTCGGCCCCCGAGCGGGGGACCGTCGAGCGCATCGACCTCCAGCGCGACCGAGCAGGACTCAAGGGGACCCACGCATGCCGGGATTCGACGACGACCGCCTTCTCCATGTCGACATGACGAACCTGACGACGCGCTTCGAGCCCTTCCCCGCGAAGTGGAAGCTGCTCGGGGGCCGTGGCCTCTCCGCCAAGATCCTGACGGCCGAATGTGATCCGACCTGCGATCCGCTCGGACCGGGCAACGTCCTCGTGATGGCGCCCGGCGTCATGTCGGGCACGACGGCGCCGACCTCAGGCCGCATCTCGATCGGCGCGAAGAGCCCGCTCACGAACGGCATCAAGGAAGCGAACGCCGGCGGCAATCCCGGCCAGGACCTCATGAAGCTCGGCATCCGCGCTGTCATCGTGAAGGGTCAGCCCGCGGATCCGAATCGCCGCTATGGCCTGCGCGTCGACGCTTCAGGTGCGAAGGTCGTCGCAGCCGACGAATACAAGAACCTGATGAACTACGCCTCGTGCGAGAAGCTCCTCGCGAGCGAGCCGAAGACGGCGAGCGCGATCACGATCGGCCCCGCCGGCGAGCTCCGTTTGAAGGGCGCTTCGGTCGGCTGCACCGACTCCGACCGCGAACGCCGCCCGGCCCGCCACGCCGCCCGCGGCGGCCTCGGTGCGGTGATGGGCTCGAAGGGCCTGAAGTGGGTCCTCGTCGATCCCGGCAAGGCGAAGACCCGCCAACCCCTCGGCGGCAAGGACTTCAACGCGCTGACCAAGCGATACACCCAGGCCTATCTCGAGGGCCCGCAGATCTTCAAGCACGGCACCTCGACGGTCGTCCCCGTCGCGAACATGCTGAACACCTTCGTCTACAAGAACCGGACGGAAGGCCAGTCCCCCGACGTGCAGACCCTCGACGGCGCGCGCATCGTCGAGAACTTCCCGACCCGCGGCGGCGGCATGCACAACTGCATGACGGGCTGCATCGTGAAGTGCTCGAACATCGTCCACGACAAGGACGGCAAGTACAAGACCTCGGCCCTCGAGTTCGAGACCATCACGCTGCTCGGCTCGAACTGCGCGATCAAGACCGTCGACGAGGTCGCGATCCTCGATCGCCTCTGCGACGAGCTCGGCCTCGACACGATCGAGACCGGCGCCGCCCTCGGCGTCCTGATGGACTCGGGCGGCATGGAGTGGGGCGACTCCGCGGCCGCCGCGCGCGTGCTCGAGGAGATCACGCGGGGCGGCGAGACCGGCTGCATGATCGGCCACGGCGTCGTCGAGACGGGCCGTCGCCGCAATCACGCCCGCGTGCCCCATGCCCGCGGTCAGGCGATCCCGGCCTGGGATCCCCGCCCGCTGAAGGCGACCGGCGTGACCTACGCCGCCGGCCCGATGGGCGGCGATCATACGGCCGGACTGATCATCAACCCCGGCATGCCGATGGACCAGTTCGCGCGCGCTTCGCAGGAAGCCCAGCTCGTCAACATGGTCTGCGACTCCTCGGGCTTCTGTCAGTTCATCTCGCCGACCCTCGACGACATCCGCGAGTTCTACGGCCAGCTCTACGGGATCACCGTCTCCCGTGAGGAGATCGCGAACCAGGGCTGGGAATGCCTCGCGGACGAGTGGGCCTTCAACGAGAAGGCGGGCTGGCGCGACGAGGACAACGGCGTCGCCCGCTGCCTCGTCGAGGAAGGCATCGGCCCCGGCCACGCCATGAAGTTCGACGTGCCGCTCGAGATCATCAACCAGTCGAAGCAGCGCTTCCCGGTCCGGGACGAGCTCTTCGCGATCAAGGCCTCCGGCTGATCCGAGAAGCGGTCGATGCGCGACGTTCGCATGCGCGGGTTCGCGGAACGCGCGGACGTGGAAGACGTCCTCGCGTTCCTGGCCCGTGAGACCCGGCTGCTCGCCACCGAAACTGTGCCGCTGCTCGAAGGCTTCGGCCGCGTGCTCGCCGAGGACGTCACGTCCGCGGTCGACGTGCCGGGCTTCGCGCGTTCGGCCATGGACGGCTACGCGATCGAGGGAGCCGCCTCCTTCGGCGCCTCGAGCTATGAGCCCATCCGCTTCGCGATCGTGGGCACAGCCCTGCCCGGCCGGCCCTTCTCCGGTCGCCTCGAAGCCGGCCAGACCGTGCGGATCATGACGGGGGCACCGATCCCGGATGGCGCGGACGCCGTCGCCAAGGCGGAGATCTGCGAAGAGCGCGACGGGCGCGTGCTCGTCTCGGAGTCCGTCGCCCCGAAGAAGAACGTGGGCGTCATCGGCGAGGACATCCGCCTGGGCGACCGCGTGCTCGCAGCCGGGCGGAGACTGCGCCCCCAGGACGTGGGCCTGCTCGCGTCGATCGGCCGAGCCGAGGTCGCGTGCGTCCGGCAGCCGCGGGTCCGGCTGCTCGTGACCGGCGACGAGCTGCTTCCGGCGGGCTCGCGCCCGAGCGGGGCTCGCATCGTCGACAGCAACTCCGTCGTGCTTCGCGGGCTCGTCGCGCGGGACGGTGGACGGGTCCTGCCCTTCGAGATCGTGCCCGACGTGCCCGAGCGGATCCGGGCCCTGATGGCCGATCCCGAGCCCGACGTCGTCCTCGTCTCGGGAGGGACCTCCGTCGGCCAGGAGGATCACGCGCCGCGCCTGCTCGCCGAGCTCGGAAGCCTCGACTACCACGGCCTCTCGATGCGCCCGTCGAGCCCGACCGGCATCGGCCGGATCGACGGCCGCTTCGTCTTCCTGCTCCCGGGCAATCCCGTGAGCTGTCTCGCCGCCTACGAGTTCTTCGCGGGGCCGACGATCCGAGCTCTCGGCGGCCGCTCGCGGGCCTGGACCCATCGCCGCCTGCGCGTCCCGCTCGCGCGCAAGCTCGCCTCGGAGGTCGGCCGCACCGACTACGTGCGCGTCGCCCTCGAGGCCGGCCGTGCCGTGCCGCTCGCGACGGCGGGGGCCTCGATCCTCTCGTCGACGGTTCGCGCGGCGGGAGCGGTGATCGTGCCGCGGGAGCGGGAGGGCTACGCCGAAGGCGAGCTCGTCGAGATCCTGCTCTACGACGACGAGCCCGGGAACGCGGACGAGGTCGCCGAATCATGAAGCAGACGCAATTCCTCGAGATCCTCGATCGCGACGAGGCCGAGCGGCGCTGGCGGGCGGTGGTCCGGAGCGGCGCGCTCGAAGCGGAGACCATCGGCCTCGACGCGGCGCTCGGGCGGGTGCTCGCCGAGGACGTGCGCGCCCCGGTCGACGTGCCGGGCTTCGACCGCGCGAACATGGACGGCTTCGCGGTGCGCAGTGAAGACACCTTCGGCGCGTCGGAGGAGGAGCCGCGCCGCCTGCGCCTCAACGCCGAGTCGCTTCCGACCGGCGTCGCGCCGCAGATCGAGGTCGGGCCCGGCACGGCGACCTCGATCGCGACCGGCGCGATGCTCCCGCGCGGCGCCGACGCGGTCGTCCCCGTCGAGGTGACCCAGCTCGAGCCCGGAGCGGCGGGCGAGCCCGGCTTCGTCCTCGTGCAGTCCGCGCGCGTGCCCGGCGCCGCCCTCTCGTACGCCGGAACCGACATGGGGCGCGGCGAGACTGTGCTCTTCGCGGGGACGCGCCTCTCGTCCCGGGAGACGGGGCTCCTCGCGGCGATCGGCTGCGCCTCGGTCCGGGTCCACCGCCGGCCGCGCGTCGCGATCCTCTCGACCGGCGACGAGATCGTCCAGCCCGGCGAGGTCATGCGGCCCGGCCTCGTCTTCGACAGCAACGGCCGCATCCTCTCCGACGCCGTCCGCGAGCTCGGCGCCGAGGCGGTCTTCCTGGGCGGCTTTCGCGACGATCCGGCGGCCCTGCGCGCGGCGCTCCGGCGCGCCCTCGCCGATGCGGATCTCGTCCTGCTCTCGGGCGGGACGTCGAAGGGCGAAGGCGATCTCAACGCGCTCGTCGTCGGCGAGCTCTCGCCCGGGATCGTCGTCCACGGTGTGGCCCTCAAGCCCGGCAAGCCGATCTGCCTCGCGGCCGACGGAGACAAGCCCGTCGTGATCCTGCCGGGCTTTCCGACCTCGGCGATCTTCACGTTCCACGAGTCCGTGGCGCCGCTGCTGCGCGATCTCGCGGGACTCCCCGTCACGCGCCGCGAGACCCGGCCGGCGCGCCTCGCGGTCAAGACGCGCAGCGAGCGCGGCCGCCTCGAATACTTGCTGGTCGGCCTCGTGCCCGACGCCGAAGGCCGTCTCTCCGCCTATCCCATGGGCAAGGGCAGCGGCAGCGTCACGACCTTCAGCCGCGCCGATGGCTTCGTGCGGATCGGCCGCAACACCGAGATCGTCGAGGCCGACATGCCCGTCGAGGTGACGCTGCTCGGCCGCGACGTCCCCGTCGCCGATCTCGTCGTGATCGGGAGCCACTGCGCCGGACTCGATCGCATCGCGAGCCAGCTCGCCCGCCGCGGCCTCTCGGTCAAGCTGATCGCGGTCGGCAGCCAGGGCGGCCTCGAGGCGGCGCGGCGCGGCGAGTGCGACCTCGCGCCGATCCATCTGCTCGACCCCGCGACCGATCACTACAACACGCCCTTCCTCGAAGCGGACATGCAGCTCGTCCCGGGCTACGGCCGAATGCAGGGTATCGTGACCCGCGCGGACGAGACGCGCGAGATTCCCGCCCTGCTCGCGGATCCCGGCCTTCGCATGGTCAATCGCAATCGCGGCGCCGGGACGCGCATCCTGATCGATCGGCTGCTCGCGGGCCGCACGCCGCCGGGCCACGCCTACGAGCCCCGCTCCCACTACGCCGTCGCCGCCGCCGTCGCCCAGGGTCGAGCCGACTGGGGCGTCACGATCGAGACCGTGGCCCGGGAGGCGGGACTGCGCTTCCGACCGCTCCAGCCCGAGCGCTACGACTTCGTCGTTCCGACGGGGCGGCGCCAGCGGCCGGCGGTGAAGCTGCTGATCTCGCTCCTCGCGGATCCGGGATCGGCGCTACGCCGCGACCTCGCCGCGGCGGGCTTTCCGGCGGATTGAGCGCGGCGGGGCCGGCGCGCGAGCCCATCGACCGACCCGGCTCGTCGGGCCTTTCATCGGGCGATCAGAGACCGTGGGGCTCGTCGAGCATGCGGACGTGGACCTGCTCGGGGACGACGCCGACGTCGATCGCATCGCCCGCGCGCAGATGTTTGGCGAGACCACGACCCGAGAGCAGATGGGTCGTGAACGAACGGCCCGCGAGTGCCAGGGCGACGACGGTAACGAGGCCGTCGTCGAGCAGCGTCTCGACCCGGGCCGAGCCGATCGCCCGTCCCCCGCCGCGGGCGACGTCGAGCTTGAGATGTTCCGGCCGGATCCCGATCCAGACCTGCGCACCGACCGGGAGCATCGCGGCTCCGGCGACGACGTGTCCGGAGTCGAGCTCGATCTCCACGACCCCATCGCCCTGGGCGACCACCCGCCCCGGCGCGAGATTCGTCATCCCGACGAGGCGCGCGATCGCGGGAGTCGTCGGTCGCGCCAGCACCTCGTCCCGCGGCCCTGCCTGGGCGATCCGCCCGCCAGCGAGGACCGCGATCCGGTCCGCGAGGAGCAGCGCACGCGAGAGATCGTGGGTCACGACGGCGAGCGCGACGCCCGTCTCCCGCACCGCCCGCAGCAGGTCGAGGGAGAGCCTCCGTTGCCCCTCCGCGTCGAGATCGTCGAAGGGCTCGTCGAGAAGCAGGACCGAGGGCTCGATCACGAAAGCCCGGGCGAGCGCCAGGCGCCGCAGCTCCCCACCCGAGAGCGTGCGCGCGTCGTGGCGCGCGAGGCCGCCGATCCCGAAGCGCTCGAGGGCGGCTCCCACCCGATCGTCGCGCTCGGCGCGTGCAATGCCCTGACCGAGCAGCCCGACGGATGCGTTGTGGGCGACGCTGCCGGCAAAGGCGAGCGGTCGCTGCGCGACGAGGGTCACCCGTCCACTCGCGATCCGCACCGAGCCCGCTCCCTCGGCTTGGGGATCACCGGCCAGGACCCGCAGCAACGTCGTCTTGCCGGATCCGTTGGGGCCGAGGATCGCGGTGATCTCGCCGGGCCGGAGCGCGAAATGGTCGACCGACAGCACGAACGCGTCGGGACCCCGGCCGATGCGGCGGAGAAGATCCCGAGCCTCGAGCATCGGGAAAGCGTCCGCGCCGATCACCGCGGTCGCCCCCCCTGCTGGACGGCGGTGAGCAGACCCGCGAGCAGGAACGTGAGTCCGAGCAGAACGGCCGCGAGCCCGAGTGCCGTATCGAAGCGCCCCATGCCGGTGTTCATCAGGATCGCCGTCGAGAGGACGCGGGTCTCGCCGACGAGATTGCCGCCGACCATCTGGACCGCCCCCACTTCGGACAGGATCCCGCCGAGCGCCGCGAGCACGGCGGCGAGCAGCCCCATCCGGATCTCGCGCACGAGAAGCCAGAGCCGAATGCCCCGCGGCACGCCCAACGTCCGGACCTGGAGATGCCAGTCGTCGTCGAGGGCACCGACCGCGGCGAGGGTGATGCCGACGACGAGCGGCAGCGCGATCAGGACCTGGGCCGCGACCATCGCCGTGACGCTGTACATCAGCGAGAGCCCGCCGAAGGGACCGCTGCGCCAGAGGAGCATCGCGACACCGAGACCGACGACGACCGGCGGCGCCCCCATCCCGGCGTTGACCGCGGTCACGAGCAGTCCCCGGCCGGTGAAGCGCCGCGTCCCGAGCGCGATGGCGGCGGGCACGCCGAGCACGACGGCGATCACGAGGGCCGTCCCGCTGACGCGCAGGGTTCGCAGACTGATCTCCGCGAGCTCGGCAGCGGCGACGTCCGTCACGATCCGCCGCGACTAGCGCCCGGCCTGGCCGGGGGCGAGCGGGACGAAGAGCGCCTCGCCGAATCGATCGCGGCCAAAGGCGCCGATCTGGCGCTGGACCTCCGGCGAGAGCAGATGACGCTCGAGGGCCATCGCGCCCTCGCTCTCGATCGGATGTCCGAAGCGCTTCGGGTCGAGCTGCAGGACCGAGTAGACGTTGCGCAGCGAGGACGAAGGACGCGACAGCACGACGAGGTCGACGCGATCGCGAAACGCGAGATAGGTCGCGATGTCGGAGAGGATGTAGGCGCGCTTCTCCCCGGCCACGAGCAGCGAAGGCCCCATGCCGCTCCCCGTCTCCACACGCCCCGGCCAGGGCGCCTTCGGATCGAGGCCGGCCGCCTTCACCAGCGCCTGCTCCCGCACGTGGGTCCCGGACTGATCGGCGCGGCTCACGAAAGGCGCATGGGACCGGAAGAGGAGGCCAAACGCCGCTTCGGGACTCGCGGCCTCCACGACGCCGGCCGGATCCGACTTCGGTCCGACGAGGACGAAGAAGTTCTCCATGAAGCTCGTCCGGCTCGTCGCGATGCCGTCCCGGACGAGCGCCTCCTCGGCCTCGGCCGAGTGGGCGATCACGACGTCCGCATCGCCCTTGCGGGCCATCTCGATCGCCGCCCCGCTGCCGACGGCGATCACGCGGACGGCGTATCCCGACGATTTCGTGAAGCCGGGCAGCAGCGCATCGAGCAGCCCCGACTCCTGCACGCTCGTCGTCGTCGCGAGGAGGAGCGAGCGCGCTGCGTCGGGCTTCGTCTCCGCCTCTGCGTGCAGCGCGAAGGACAGGAGCAATCCGACGGCCAGGCCGAGGTTCAGGCCGAAGGAGCCGAGAAGACGGAGGACTCGCGCGAGCGCGGTCGTCGGGATCGGCCGCGTCATCACGCCTGCCCGAAGATGACCGCACCCGTCGGCACGCCGACGCCGCTGGTGACGAGCACGTGCTCGACGCCGTCGGGCTGATTGCACGAGGTCCCGCGGATCAGCCGCACGCCTTCGGCGAGATTATTCACGCCGTGCAGGTAGGCCTCCGAGAGGAGGCCGCCGTGGGTATTGTTCGGCAGCGCCCCGCCGAGGGTCAGCGACTTGTCGGTCACGAAGTCCTTCGCTTCGCCCCGGCCACAGAAGCCATAGGCCTCGAGCTGCATCAGGACCTCGGGCGTGAAGGCGTCGTAGAGGCACGCCGCGTCGATGTCCTTCGGCCCGAGCCCGCTCTGCTCGTAGACGATCTTCCCCGCGAGCTCCATCTCCGGGAGCCAGGCGAGATCGTCGCGGTAGAAGCTCGTCATCTGCTCCTGACCCTCGAACGAGGCCTGCGTGACCCCGCGGATCACCGCCGGCTTCTGCTTCATGTCCTTCGCCCGCTCCGCCGAGGTCACGAGCAGCGCGCAGCCGCCGTCGTCCTCCTGGCAGCAATCGAAGAGCCGCAGCGGCTCGCAGATCATGCGGGCGTTCATGTAGTCGTCCATCGTCATCGGCTTGCCGCGCATGGCCGCGTTCGGGTTGTTCTGGGCGTGCATGCGTTGCGTGATCGCGACGTGGGCGAGATGCTCGACGGTCGCGCCGTATTTGTGCATGTAGAGCTTGGCCTGAAGCGCGATCCAGGAGGCCGGGGTCAGGAGGCCGAAAGGCATGTACCAGGACCAGTGGATCAGGTCGCTCGAGATGATCTGGCCCGAGACGCCCTGTCCCATGCGCTGGCCGGAACGGCCGTTCAGCGCGCGGTAGACGACGACGTTCTTCGCCATGCCCGTCGCGACGGCCATCGCCGCGTGGGCGACGAGGCCGACGGCGGCGCCACCGCCGTAGTTGACCTTGCTCCAGAACGTCATGTCGCCGATGCCGACGGCCCGGGCGACCTCGACCTCGTCGCTCGAGTCCATCGTGTAGGTCACGAGGCCGTCGACCTCCGAGGGCTTGAGCCCCGCGTCGTCGATCGCCTTGCGCACGGCCTCGGTCGCGAGGGCGAGCTCGGAGACGCCGGATTTCTTCGTGTAGGCCGTCTGGCCGATTCCGGCGATGGCGGCGGCGTTGTGGATCGGACTCTTCATGATGGATTCGTCTCGCTTGTCGGGTTCGGGGCTCGACCGGGACCGGGCGAGCACGGTTCGCGCGCTAGGCCGGAAGCGTCAGCGTGAAGGTCGCCGTCACGTGGTTGCCCCAGGCGTTGTTGCCCGACACCTCGACGTCGACGGAGCGATCCGCCCTGGCGACGACCTTGCCACGGAGCTTGAGGACGTCGCCCGGCATGTTGGGTCCGCCGAGCTTCGTCCGGACGCGGGTCACGATCGCGTCGATGCCGGCCCAGTCCGTGACGTAGCGGGAGCAGAGTCCCTGGGTCGTCAGGATGTTCATGAACATGTCGGGGAGGCCCTGGGCGACCGCCGCGTCCCGGTCGTGATGGACCGGGGTGTAGTCGCGGGACGCCATCGCGCCGCCGGCGACGAGGGTCGCCGTCGTCTTGAGGTCGAGGGGCGGAAGCTCCTGCCCGACCGTGAGCTCGCTTGCCTTGAAGGTCTTCGTCATGTCTTTCCCTACCCCCTCTTCGCCGGTCGGAAGAACGGGATCTTGAAGCCGTCCTCGTCCTGATGGATCAGAAGCTCGACGGGCATGCCGATCTGGACCGCCTCGGGCTTGCATTCGACCAGCGTCGAGGCCATCCGCTCGCCCTCTTCGAGGTCGACGATGATCGAGACGATCGGATAGTCGTAGCCGGGGAACTGCGGGTAGTGGATCACGGTGAAGGTATGGACCTTCCCGCGACCCGATGCCGCGATCGAGTCGAATTTCTGCGAGCCGCAGGCGTCGCACATCGGGCGCGGCGGATGGCGCAGCTTCCCGCAATCCGCGCAGCGCTGGATCGGCAGCACGTTCTCCTTCGCGACCTTCTCCCACCACCAGCCGTTGTCCTGGCCCATCGGAGGCTTGATGCGCGTCGGCTTCGCAGCGACGGCCGCGCCCTTGGCGTCCTTGCCCTGGCTGCCCCCCGCCGCGGCGGCCGCCTCGGCCGGCGGCTTGTAGCGCAGCACGCGGAAGCTCATCGAGCCGAGCTCCTCGCCCTGCTCGTTCCAGAACTTCGTCCGGGTCGTGATGAAGTATCCGATGCCGCGGCCCGTCGCCTTCTCGTCCGAGATCTCGGCGATCACCGTCTCGGCCGTGACCTTTTCGCCGAGGCGCAGGTAGCGCGTGTAGTTCTCCTCCGTGTTGGTGCCGAGGACGCCGGTGTAGCCGTGGTCGGCGAGGAACTTGTGGAGGCGGTGCTGCTCGTTCTTGGGCTCGTCGTAGCCCTCGTGCATGGCCCAGCCTTCCATGACCCAGGCCTGCAACATGGTCGGCGGCGCCTTGATCTCGCCGTGGACCGTGCCCTTCGCCTTCGCCGCGTCGAGATGGGCGGGGTTCGTCTCGCCCATCGCGTCGCACCACTGGCGGATCATCGGCTCGTTGACCGGATCGCGGCCGGTCATCGCCGGACCGATCGGGCGTCCGATGAAGCTCTTCAGCTGGGCCTCGAAGGCCTTCTTCTCGTTCTCGTTCATCGCGATTCCTTGCTTGGGAGATGAGCTTGGGAGATGAGCTTGCGAAATGCGCTTGCGAAACGGACGCGCGGAGCGTGCGGCCCGGGAAAACGGCGGCGGCCGATGTCGAGACCGCTCTCGCGATCCGCATCGGCCGCGTCGGGCCGGGATGATGTCCCGCTCCTGCCCGTCTAGGCGGCTCGGCCTCCGGGCACCTCGACCGTCCGCGTATGGAGGCCGCTGCGCAGGACCGTCCCGGGCCGAGCGCCCGTGTCCTTGCCGTGGGAGACGATCTCGACGCCGTTCGCGAAGACATGATCGATGCCCTTCGCGTCGGCATAGAGCCGGCCGGCGCCGCCCGGGAGATCGAACTTCGTGTAGGTCTCGCCGAGGCCGACGGTCTCGAGATCGAAGACGACGACGTCGGCATGCCAGCCGACCTCGAGGCGCCCGCGCTCCTTCATTCCGTAGAGCTTCGCCGGGACCTCGGTCAGCTGGTGGATCGCGTCCTCGACGGAGATCAGCTTGCGCTTGCGCACGCCCTCGCCGAGGACCTGCGAGGAGAACGCGAACGTATCGATCATGTCGAGATGGGCGCCCGCGTCGGAGGCGCCGATGATCGTCCGGTCGTCCTTCCAGAGCTTGGCGCGCATCGCCCAGGTCGCGTCGTCGGTCCCCATCGTCGGCGGCATGAAGTAGGTCAGGAGATCGTCCTCGATCGCGATGTCGAGGAGCGCGTCGAGGGGCTCCTTGCCGAGCTCCGTGGCGATGTCGCCGATCGTGCGGCCCTTCCACTTGCGCAGCTTGGGCGAGTGGACCTGGTCGACGGTGAAGAGCTCCCAGCGCGCCAGCATGACCATCGGCGAGGCGGGGTTCTGGGCGTCCTCCGCGAGCTGCTTGCGGTTGGCCGGCTTCTTCAGGTACTCGATCCGCTCGTCGATCGGCATCCGGAAGAGCCGCGCCCAGTTGTGGATCGCGTCGAAGACGAAGCCCGCATGCAGATTGATCCGGATCGTCATCGGCTGGGGCACCGTCAGCGCGACGACCTCCGCCCCCCGCGCCCGGGCAATGTCGGTCGCGTTCAGCTGCTGCTCGGCGTGGGCGATGTTCTGCGAGTTCGGGACCAGCACGTTCCAGTTGACGGGGCGATTCGCCGCGAGGGAGAGATCGGCCATGTAGTTGGCCTCGGTCTCGCCCCAGCCGACCCCCGGCAGGAACTCGATCGTCGTCCCCTCGAAGTCGCGGCACTGGCGCGCCAGCGTCAGCATCTCGTCCTTCGTCGCATGGCGCGACGGGACGGGATTGCCGTCGGCGTCGTTGTGGGTCGACGAGATCGTCGAGGAGAAGCCGAGGCCGCCCTCGGCGAGGGATTGGCGCAGGACCTGGACCATCTTCGCGAGCTCTTCCGGCGTCGCCGCATGGCCGACCGCGCGCTCGCCCATGACCGTCCGGCGGATCGCCGAGTGGCCGACCATGAAGCCCGCGTTGATCGAGAGCTTGTGCTCGAGCTTGTCGAGGTATTCACCGAAGGTCCGCCAATCCCAGGGCACGCCCTTCTCGAGGCTCTCGAGGGGCATGCCCTCGACCCGGGCCAGCATCTTCATCAGGTACTCGCCGGCCTCCGGCGCGAGGGGCGCGATCGAGAAGCCGCAGTTGCCCGCGACCACGGTCGTGACGCCGTGATAGGGAGAGGGCGAGAGCGTGCCGTCCCAGAAGGCCTGGGCGTCGTAATGCGTATGCACGTCGATGAAGCCCGGGGCCACGATCCTGCCCTTCGCGTCGATCGTCTCGCGCGCCGCTTCGGCGATCTGCCCGATCGCCGCGATCCGCCCGTCGCGGATGCCGATGTCCGTCTGCCGCCCCGGCTTGCCGGTCCCGTCGACGAGCGTTCCACCCTTGATCAGATAGTCGAGCATCGTTCACTCCTTCGCGGTCGTTTCAGGCAAAAATCCAGGCCCGCTCGGGCTTCGAGCCGTCGGTCCGCTCCTGGCACTGCACGTCGAACCAGATGGGCAGCAGGTGCTTCACGTAGAAGGCGTGGGTCACGTGGGCGCCCGTGACGAGATCCTCGTACTCCTTGATCTGGACCCGCGGATCGCGCTCGCGCCACTTCTTCGCCTTCTCGAGCAGCTCGTCGACCTCGGCGCGGGTGTCGTAGAGCAGGCCGAGATGGTCGTAGCCGGGGCTCGAGAGATGCTTGTTCTGCTCGGTGACGAGGATGAACTGGCTGGTGTCGGGGTCGGTCCGCAGGAGCAGACCGACCTGGCCGAGGATCGGGACGTCGATCGAGTCCCAGCCGAACAGGTCCCGATAGAAATCGGCGATCTCGCGGCGGCCCGAGGCCAGGCCGCCGACCGGGAGCGTCAGCTCCATGTGATTGAAGCGCGCGGGCATGGGCATCCTCCGGCGGAACGGGGCGTCGGGGCTCGGGGCCCCGGGCGAGCCGATGCTAGCATGCACAATCGGTCCGGCTCGGGCGCGCGAGCTGCCTTTCACTCGGCCCGGAGGGCCTCGACCGGCTCGAGTCGAGCCGCCCGCCGCGCTGGCCCGACCCCGGAGAAGAGGCCCGCGACGACGCTCACGACCAGCGAGGCCACGACATAGGCGGTCGGGGCCGTCGCCGGCAGCTCGGGCCAGATCCATCGCACGAGCAGGACGACGAGCCCGCCGAAGGCGAGCCCGGCGAGCCCCCCGACCGTCGTCAGCAGGATCGCCTCCACGAGAAAGAGATCCCGGACCTGCGTCCCGGTTGCACCGAGAGCGCGCATCAGACCGACCTCTCCGACGCGCTCGCCGACCGAGATCCACATCATCGTGAAGATCCCGATCGAGCCGACGAGCAGCGAGATCGCCGCGATGACGGCGATGCCCAGCGTGATCACGTCCATCACGCGCCCGAAGACCGCGAGCATCTCCGACTGCGACACGATCGTGAAGTCCTCCTCGCCGCGGTGCCGTTCGATCAGGATCTTGCGCGCCGCCTCGATCGCCGCCTCCGTCAGCCCATCGTGGGCGAACATCACGTGGATCTCCTGGAGCTCCTCGAGGTTGAAGATCCGCATCGCGGTCGCGACCGGGATGTAGGCGGTGTCGTCGAGGTCCATGCCGAGGACCTGACCCTTCGGTGCCATCACGCCGATGACGCGCAAGCGCGAGCCTGCGATCCGGACGCTCTGGCCGAGGGCGTTCGCCTCGCCGAAGAGCTCCTGCTTGAGCTTGGGCCCGATCACCGCCACCGATCCGCCCCGGCGCGGATCGCCCGCCGGGAGGAACTCGCCCATCGCGATCGCCGCCTTGATCACCTCGGGAAACCGGTCCGTCGTCCCGTAGACCATGACGCTGCGACCGCGCCCGTTGCCCTCGACGCGCGCCTGACCGATCGCAATCGGCACGACCGCCTGCAGGACCGGGGCGCGGGTGAGCGCTTCCGCGTCGTCGATCGTGAGCTTCTGGTTCGAGCCGAAGAGCGAGGACGGGACGCCGTGGGTCTCCGTCTTGCCGGGCTGGATCTGGAGCAGGTTCGTCCCGAACTGGGAGAACTCCTCGACCATGTAGCGGCGCGCGCCCTCGCCGAGCGAGGTCAGCAGGATGACGGCGGAGACCCCGATCGCGATGCCGAGCATCGAGAGCGCGGTCCGCAGGCGGTGGCCCGCGAAGGTCCCGAGCGAGAGCCGGAGCAGGTCGTCGGTCGAGAGGCGCGACACGATCCCTCCCTCGACCTAATGCCCGCGCAGCGCGTCGACCGGGTCGAGGCGCGCCGCGCGCCAGGCCGGCAGGACACCGAACAGGATGCCCGTCCCGAGCGAGAGCCCGAGCACCGCCGCGATCGCCCAGGTCGGCGTCGCGAGATCGATCGCCGGGTAGAGCGAACGACCGAACGCGACGAGCGCCGTCCCGAGGCCGAGCCCGAGCGCTCCCCCCGCGATCGAGAGCAGCGCCGACTCGCACAGGAAGAGCACGAGGATCTGCCGGCGGCTCGCGCCGACCGCCTTCATCAACCCGACCTCGTCGGTCCGCTCCGAGACGGCGACCAGCATGACGTTCATGATCCCGATCCCCGCGACCGCGAGACTGATGGCCGCGATCCCCGCGACCGCCAGCGTCAGGATCCGCAGGATCGACGAGAGCGATGCCATGATGGCGTCCTGGCTGATGCAGGTGAAGTCCTCCTCGTCGTGGCGCTCGATCAAGAGGCGCTTCACCTGCTCGATGACCCGTTTCTGATCCGATCGCGGCGCGAGGTCGAGCATGACGCGGGTCAGCGAGCTCTTGTTCGCGAGCCGCATCACCGTCGAGACCGGCGCGAAGACCGACTCGTCGATCTGGAGCCCGAGCTGCGTTCCGCGCTCGGCCAGCACGCCGATCACCCGCATGCGCGAGCCGCTGAAGCGCACCGTCTGCCCGAGCGCGTTCTCCCGCCCGAAGAGCTCCTGCGCGACCTTGTGCCCGAGGACGACGACCGATGCGCCGCGGCTCATGTCGCCCGCGGGCAGGAAGCTCCCGCTGGCGAGCTCGAGGCGCTGCATCCGCTCGAAGGCCGCGACCGTCCCGATCATGGGGACCTGGCGATTGCGGCCGCCGTGGCGGAGCTTGCCCGAGCTCGCCGAGACCGGGATCGCTTCTCGAACCGCGGAGATCCGGCGTCCGAGATGGCGCGCGTCCTCGAGCGTCAGATCGTTCGGCATGCCGCCGATGCCGACCGGCATCCCGCCCGTCGTCTCGTTGCGCCCCGGCGCGATCACGATGATCGAGCTGCCGAGGCTCGCGAACTGGTCGTTCACGTAGCGCAGCGCGCCCTCGCCGATCGCCGTCAGGCTGGTGACGGCGACGACGCCGATCACGACGCCGAGGAGCGAGAGCGCGCTGCGCCTCCGGTTCTGGAGCAACGACTGGCCCGCCATGCGCAGGAAATCGAGGGCGATCATCGGGCCCTCCCTTCGGAGGAGCCGCCGGAACCGGCGTCGGCCGCGATTGCGGCATCGCTTCCGAAGTCGAAGAGCCGATTCAGATCGGTCACGTCGGAGCCCGCGACGCGCTTCGCGATCGTGCCGTCGCGGAGCACGAGCACGCGGTCGGCCCGGCGCGCGACCGCCGGATCGTGGGTCACGACGACGAGCGTCCTGCCTTCGCGATGGAGCGCCGACAGCACGTCGAGGACCTGAGCGCCGGAGCGGAGTCGAGATTGCCCGTCGGCTCGTCGGCGAGCAGCAGGCGCGGGCTCATGATCGTCGCCCGGGCGATCGCGACGCGCTGCTTCTGGCCGCCCGAGAGCTCGCTCGGGCGGTGGTGCGCCCGGTCGGCGAGGCCGACGGCGTCGAGGGCCGCGGCCGCTCGCTTTCGCCGCTCCGCCGGCGCGATGCCCGCAAAGACCATCGGCAGCGCCGCGTTCTCGAGGGCCGAGAGGCGCGGGATCAGGTGGAACGACTGGAAGATGAAGCCGATCCGGCGCAATCGGATGTCGGCGAGCGCCTCGTCCGAGAGCCCCGCCACGTCGACGCCGTCGAGGAAATAACGTCCCCGGGAGGGCGAGTCGAGGCAGCCGATCACGTTGAGCAGCGTGCTCTTGCCCGAGCCCGAGGGCCCCATGATGGCGACGTGCTCCCCGTCGGCGATCTCCTCGTCGACCTCGCGGAGGGCGTGGAGCTCGTGATCGCCCATCCGGTAGGTCCGCCAGAGATCCTCGACGCGGATCACCGCGCCGCCCCGGCTTCCGGCGCGTCCTCGACCGCCGCAAGCGCCCGGGCCCCGGCGACGATCGCCTTCGAGTCGAGCGAGACGACGACGCGCTCGCCGAGCTCGACGCCGCGCTTCACCTCGGCATACTGCCAGTTGCGCAGCCCGAGCTCGACCGCCCGCTCGACCAGCAGGTCGTCCTCGAGCACGAGCACCTTCTCCGAGCGCAGCAGAGCCGAGGTCGGGATCCGCACGACGTCTTCCCGTGTATCCAGGATGACTTCGGCGTCGGCCGAGGTCCCGGGCAGGAGCGCCTCGGCGACCTTCTGGTCCTCGAGCTCGACCTCGATCTCGAGGGTCCGGTTCTGGGCCTCCGTATCGAGGACGTAGGGGGCGACGCGCAGGACGCGACCGGGAAAGCTCGTCCCGGGCTGGGAATCCACGCTGACCCGGACCGGAAGCCCCGGGCGGATCGCGCCGGCATCGACCTCGTCCATCGGCGCGCTCACGTAGATCGAGGTCGGATCGATCAGGTCGATGACCGCCGGCGAGGTCAGGAGCGGCGGCGACGGCGTCACCCACTCGCCGACCTCGACGTTGACCTCCGCGACGATGCCGTCGAAGGGGGCCGTGATCGTCGTCTTCGCAAGCTCCGACTCGGAGGCCCGGAGATTCGCCTTCGCCTGGGCGAGCTCGGACTTCGCGGCCTCGCAGGCGACGCGCGCCGAGTCGAAGGCGTATTGCAGGGCATCGAGGCGATCGGCGGAAGCGACCTTCTGCTCCGCGAGGCGCTCGGTCCGCTCGAGCTCGCGGCGGGCGCGGTCGCGGCGGAGGCAGGCATCTTCGAGGCGGGCCGATGCGAGGGGGACGCCCTCCTTCGCCTGCTCGAGGCGGGCGCGCAGGCTCTCCTCGGCGAGGCGGACGAGGACCTCGCCCGCTTTCACGCGCTCGCCCTCGCGGCGGCGGATCTCGACGACGCGGCCCCCGATCTCGGGGGCGATGCGGGAGCGGCGGCGGGCTTCGACGGTGCCGGCCTTCGAGTTGGTGACGGTCGACTGGACGGTGCCCCGGGCGACTTCCGCTACGCGGACCTCGACGGGGTCGGGTGCGAAGACCGTCAGGCGAAGGGCGACGGCGAGGAGGATCAACGCGAGGATGAGGATTGCGTAGAAGCGCTTGCGGGAAGGACCGGGCTCGGCGGGCATGCAGCAATTCCCATCTCGGCTCCGATTCGACCCGCGGACGAGTCGGGAGGCGACGGCTCAGGCGACGTCCGATGAACGCAGGCGTGAAGGCGGAATGACCGGTTCGAAGTCCCCTGGGCGCGCGGGCGCGATTCTATAACATCGCCTCATGCCGACCCAACCCGCTTTGCGTCCCGTCGTCCGTTTCGTCTTCGTGTCCGTCCTCCTCGGGACATTCGGTCTCGCCGCAGCCCTGCCCGCCTCGGCCAAGGGCGAGCGCTGCTACGACTACGACCCCGGCAAGAACGTGTACTGGGGCGATCTCCACGTCCATACGGCCTACTCGATGGACGCCTACATGTTCGATGCGCGGCTGACGCCCCGGGACGCCTATCGCTTCGCGAAGGGCGCCGAGGTCAAGCTGGCGCCGCTCGACGAAAAGGGGCGCGGGACGGTGCCCTACCAGCTCGATCGGCCCCTCGACTTCGCCGCCGTGACGGATCATTCCGAGGCGCTCGGCGGCGTCCTGATCTGCACCGATCCGAAGAGCCCCGGCTACGACAGCCCGACCTGCAAGCAGTACCGAAGCCCGCTCAAGCGGGGCAGCGTCGCCGACACCGCGACCGACATCCACGACCGGATCGAGAGCCTGCGCAGCGAGCCGCTCTGCGGCGCCGACTGGGCGACCTGTCGCGCGGCGCTCGCGAGCGGCTGGCAGGAGATCCAGGAGGCCGCGGCCCAGGCCGACGACAAGGCCCCCGCCTGCACGTTCACGACCTTCGTCGCCTACGAACACACGAACACGCCGAACCTCACGAAGATCCATCGCAACGTGATCTTCCGGAACGAGAAGGTCCCCGCCTTCCCGATCACCGCCGCCGACGAGCCCGATCCGCTGAAGCTCTGGCAGCGGCTCGAGCAGGAGTGCAAGCAGGGCGTGCCCGGCTGCGACGTGCTCGCGATCCCCCACAACCCGAACCTCTCGAACGGCCACATCTTCACGATCGAGTATCCGGAGGGTGCGACCCTCGACGACCAGCGGCGCTATGCGTCGCTGCGCGCGCGCATGGAGCCCGTCACGGAGATGGTCCAGATCAAGGGCGAGTCCGAGTGCCGCGCGGGCCTCTGGAAGGTCATGGGCGCCGACGAGGACTGCGGCTTCGAGAAGATCCGCGGCCATGAGAAGACCGTCGACTGCCAGACCGGGACCGGCGAAGGCGCCCTCGGCGGCCAGGGCTGCGAGTCGCGCCTCGACTTCGCCCGCTATGCGCTGATCGAAGGACTGCGCGAGGCGGAGCGGATCGGCGTCAACCCCTACGCCTTCGGCCAGATCGGCTCGACCGACATCCATACGGGCACGCCCGGTGCGGTCGAGGAATGGAAGACCGAGACCTTCGACGGCCGGATGCGAAGCCCTGGCTACAACCTGGGCGGCCTCGCCGCGATCTGGGCGGAGGAGAATACGCGCGAGGCGCTCTTCGAGGGGCTCCGAAGACGCGAGGTCTACGCGACCAGCGGGCCGCGCATGGAGGTCCGGCTCTTCGGAGGCTGGGACCTGCCGGCCGATCTCTGCACCTCGGGCCAGCTCGTCGAGACGGGCTATGCGAAGGGCGTCCCGATGGGCGGCGATCTCCCGCCGCAGCCGGCGGACGCCGCGAAGGGCGGCCCCGCCCCGCGTTTCGTCGTCAGCGCGCTGCGCGACACCGGCACGCCCGCCCATCCCGGCAACGCCCTCCAGCGCATCCAGATCGTGAAGGGCTGGGCCGACGCCGACGGAACCTTCCATCAGCAGGTGGTCGACGTCGTCGGCAGGAAGGACAACGGGGCCAGCGTCGACACGCAGACCTGCGAGCCGAAGGGGCCCGGCGAGAGCCAGCTCTGCACGGTGTGGACCGATCCGGACTTCGATCCGGGCAAGCGTGCGGTCTACTACGCGCGGGTCTTCGAGAATCCGAGCTGTCGGTTCTCGACCTACGCTTGCAATGCCAGGAAGGGCGCGGATCGGCCGGCGATGTGCGACGACCCGGCGTATCCGAAGACGGTTCAGGAGCGCGCCTGGACTTCGCCGATCTGGTATTCGCCGAAGGTCGCCGTGGCGCAGCCTGCGGGCGCGGCACCGGCGGCCGGGGCGACGAAGACTCCCTGACCGGATCTCGCATCGAAGCGGGCGGCGCGGCGCCGGCCCCGGATCGGGGCGGACACCGCGCACGCCCCGATCCGTTCGAGCTCCCGGGCTTTCAGCCCATCTTGAAGCCGCAGAACTTGTTCCCGTCGAGATCCCGGAAGTAGGCGCCGTAGAACCCCGGCCCGCGCGGCCCCGGCTTGCCCTCGCAGGTCGCGCCGAGGGCGAGCGCCTTCGCATGCAGCTTTTCCACCGCTTCCTGGGTCCCCACGTTCAGCGCGATCATGACCCCGTTTCCGGGCGTCGCCTTCTCCTTGTCGAAGGGCGTGCAGATCGCGAGCATGCCGGCGCCCATGTCCTTTCCGTACATGACCATGCGATCGCCCTTCATGATCTGCTTGGCGCCGATCTCGCCGAGCAGTGCATCGAAGAAGGCCGTCGCGCGCGGCAGATCGTTGGTTCCCAGCGTCGTATATCCCACCATGTCTTTCTCTCCTATCGGTCGTCGGGCGCGCGTTCGATCGCGCGCGGCCACTCTACCATGTCGCCACGGCGGGAGAGCACGCTCCATCGCGCGGTCCGACGGCCGGCGACTTCGGGTATCGTGATCGCCGCAGTCCGATTGCGACGGCCGACCTGAGATGAAGGGAGCTCCGATGGACGACGTTCGCGAACCGCTGGCGGCCGGCGACCCGCTCGCGCGAAGACGCTTCCTGCAGACCCTCGGCGCCCTCGCCGCGGCGCCGCTCGTCGGCTGCGCGACCGATCCGAGCGGCTCTTCGAGCACCGCTCCGGAGCTCGCCCGACACGGGGATTCGAAGACCGCCCCTGCGACCGGCTCGAACCCGGCATCGACGGCGCTGGCCTCCCCCGCAGCCACCCACGACTACGGCGAGGCCGGCCGCGCCTTCGACGCGCTGCTCGCGAGCCTCGCCCGCGTGCGGGACGGCCAGCTGACCGAAGCCTTCGCGATCACGAGCCGCCAGGACGTCGCCGAGGGCCACCGCCATCTGCTCCACGTCCTCGAGCAGGCGCTGCTCGTCGAGCTCGAGGCCCAGCCGACCCATCCCCTCGCCCAGCACCAGGTCTCCCCCGTCCGCAAGAGCAACGGCGACAACGCCGACGCGATCTACTACTCGACGCCGCTCGCCCCGGGGCGGACCTATCGCCTGCGTTCGAACCAGGCGGGTGCCGCCTACTCGTCGGTCACCGTCGAGGCGGGGGGCGCGCGCGGCGGCTATGCGGGGCGCATCGCGGGCGTCCTCAACGACACCCAGTACGACATCGCGGCCGACGGCCGCTTCGAGATCGTTCTCGGGGGCAAGCCTCGGCCGCGGAACTGGATCCCGCTCCCCGACGACGTCTCGCGCATCAGTACCCGGCATTATTTCGAGAACCTGCGCTCGGCGGCGACGGATCCCCTGCTCCACGTGCCGATGGAGATCGAGTGTCTCGATCCGCAACCCCCGCCCCGCCCCCCCAACGACGCGTCGATCGCCGCCGCGATCCGCCGCATCGAGACCTACGTCCGTACTCGAACCCTCGAGGCCCCCCGCCCGGATCCGATGCCCGCCTGGGTCTCGACCACGCCCAACGTCTTCAACCCGCCGCAGAAGCCGGGCTCGCTCGCCTACGCCGCCGCCGACGCCGCCTACACGATGGCGCCCTACGCGATCGGCCCCGACGAGGCGCTCGTCGTGACGGGCCGCTTCCCGAGCTGTCGCTTCGCGAACGTGACGCTCTGGAATCGGTATGGCCAGAGCTACGACTACATGAACCGCCGCGTCTCGCTGAACCGCCGCCAGATCCAGTTCGAGGCCGATGGCTCCTATCGGATCGTGATCGCCCACCGCGATCCCGGCGTCCCGAACTGGCTCGACGGCGAGGGCCGCGAGACGGGACAGGTCTACTGGCGCATCATGCTGCCCGAGGCCGACGTGGAGACGCCGAAGGCTGCGCTCGTCCCGCTGGCCTCGCTCCGGCGCTGACATGCCGCGCGCTCTGCGAGCCACCGTCCGCATCGTCCGCGCCGCGCTTCCGCCCGCGCTCCGGCGCCGCCTTCAGGCCGCCGTGCCGGTCACGGTCGCCTTGGCCGCCCTCGTCTTCGCCGGCGGGGGCGCAATCGCCGGCTGCGCGAAGCCGCCCGCGCGTCGAGCCGCGGTCGCCGCGATGGCCGAACCGATCCGACTCGGTCCGGAGGGCTCGCAGCCCGTCGTCTTCCAGAAGACGCTCTTCCGGATTCCCGCCGGCACCCCATTCTCCGTCACGCGCATGCGCGGCCGGATCGTCGGAGAGGACAACTGGGGGACCTCCGCCCAGGAGTCCGGCGCATTCAACGTCACGGCGACCGACGAGCTCGAGGGCCTCGGCTACGACGTGCGCGACGCGAGCGACGCGGTCTTCACGCCGAACGCGACGCTCGAGGCGCGCTACCAGATGGCGGCCATCATCCACGGTCTCGACCTCGAGTACGAGGTGAAGACCCCGGCCAGCGTCTCGACGACGAAGTTCGAGCAGATCTCGAGCCGTGCCACGATGGACGTCGAGTTCCAGATCTTCGATTCCCTCGATCGGAAGATGGTCGCGAAGACCCGGGTCATCGGACGCGGCGAGGCCGCCGGCCGGAAGGGCCAACCGATGCCACCCGCCTTCCTCGCGGCCTTCCGAACCGCCCTCGCCGACCCGGCCTTCGTGGCCCCCCTGCGCAAGAACGCGCCGCACGCCGCAAACGCCTCCTTCGAGGACGTCCTCCTCTCGATCCGCCGCTGCCCAGAACGCGACCTGAGCCTTCCCCGCGATCTCCCCCGCGCGCAGGACGCGGTCGTCGTCGTCGTCGTCGGCTCGGCGAGCGGAACCGGAACGATCGTCTCCGACGACGGCTACATGCTGACCGCCGCCCACGTGGTCGGCGACGAGCGCAAAGCGACGCTGCGCTTCAAGTCGGGACTCGAGCTGCCCGCCGAGGTCGTCCGCGTCGATCCCGGCCGGGACGCGGCCCTCCTGAAGGCGCCGGGTCGCGGGCACGCGTGCCTGCGGACGGACGAGACGACCGTGCGGGTCGGGACCGAGATCTGGGCGATCGGCAATCCGATCGCCGAGGAGCTCGCGCGCTCGGTGACCCGCGGCGTCGCGAGCGGCAATCGCACGATCCGCGGCCTCGCCTATCTCCAGACCGACGCGGCGGTCAATCCGGGCAACAGCGGAGGTCCGCTCCTCGACGCCGAAGGCGAGCTGCGCGGGATCGTGGTCCACAAGGTCTCGAACGAGGCGATCGAGGGGCTCGGCTTCGCGGTTCCCGTCGGTGATGCAGAGAACGCCCTCGGCCTGCGCTGGACGGAGCCCGTCCCGCCCCGGCCGGAGTCGACCCCCGCGACGCGGACCCGGAACCGGCCGAACTAGCGCGCCGCGGCCTGCGATCCCTCTGCGGCGCGCGGGGCTCGAGCGAAGCACACACGCCTAACGCGATAGATGTGGCGCCGCCCGGCCGGCGATCAGCGGCAGATCGAGATAGGTCTTGATCCCGGGCTCGGCGGCGCAGGCGTAGGGGATCGCCGAGACGCAGTGCATCGCCGTCGCGACGATGCCGTTGTTGCGCTCGAGCCCCGAGGCGATCGACTCGGGATGCCAGCCGTGGAACGTGAGATGGGTCTTCGGGTCGCCGGTGATCTCGACCTCGAAGCGTTCCCCTTCCGGCCCGAAGCTCCAGCGCACGCCCGGATCGCCGTCCGGCAGCGGCGCGAGGTGGCGATCGCCCATGAACCAGTTGACGGCGGCGGTCACGACGGGCTCGCCGCGAACGAGGCCCTGCCAGGCGAAGCGCTGCGCCGCGACGAGGCCCGGCGCGATCGTCCCGATCGGGGACTCGATCGGCGCCGTCGCGACGGCGATCTCGTGGATCGCGCGCTTCTCGGGATCGAGGGCGAAGCCGAGGGTGTCGGCCACCATGTCGATCGACTGCATGAAGCCGCCGCCGAGGAACTTCAGCATCGGGCTCTTCTTCGCGACCGCGGGCTCCTTGCCGAAGAGCATGATCTCGTGGACGACCTGGGGCGCCGAGTAGGTCCGGATGTCGGAGAACTCCTCGGCGCGAACGTGGGTGATCGCCCGGGAGAGGCCCGAGACCATGAGCGGGAAGCGCTCGGTGATGCCCCCGGGATGGATGCCGGTCCCGTGGAGGGTCGCGTGGCCTTCGCGACAGGCGGCCTCGATCTCGTGATTGTCCTGGCGCTTCGGGTAGATCCAGCCGAGCGGCGTCACGACGTTCTTGCCCGAGCGCAGGATCCGGACGAGCACCTTCGGGTCCGCCATCAACGGGCTGTAGACGACGCAATCGGCCGGCAGGGCGAGCAGCGCCTCGACGTCGCGGGTCGTGCGCACGCCGACGGGCGCACGGCCGACGAGCTCGCCGACGTCGCGCCCTTCCTTCGCCGCGCCGTGGACCCAGCAGCCGACGAGCTCGAGCTCCGGATGGTCGAGCACGCCCTCGATCGCCGCGCGGCCGACGCCGCCGGTCGCCCACTGGATCACGCGATACGCCATCTTCGCCGTCCCTTCACTCTTCCGTCGAGACGCCGCCGTCGCCCGCCACCCGGCGCCGCGACGGTCTCGACCTAACGCCCGCGGAAGACGGGCTTGCGCTTCTCGAAGAACGCCTTGCCGGCCTCGCGGAAATCTTCCGTGTTGCACGAGAGCAGCTCGATCGCGATGCCCGAGTCCATGACGAGGTTGAGGCTCTGGCGCACGTGCTGGTTCAGGACCTGCTTGGTCCAGCGCAGCGCGATCGGCGGGGCCGCGGCGAGCTTCTTCGCGTGGGCGATCGCGCGGTCCATCAGCTCGGCGGCGGGGACGCAGTGGTTGACGAGGCCCATCTCCGCGGCGCGCGGGCCGGGGACGAGCTCGCTGCCCATCAGCATCTCCTTCGCGCGGTGGGGACCGACGAGCAGCGGCCAGATGACCGCGCCGCCGTCGCCCGCGACCATGCCCATGCCGACGTGGGTATCGCCGATCTTCGCGTCGTCCGCCGCGTAGATGATGTCGCAGAGCAGCGCGAGGGTCGCGCCCAGCCCCGCCGCGACACCTTGAACCGCGGCCACGACCGGCGCCTCGCAGTTCACCATCTCCATCACGAGCCGCCGCGACGGCCGGATCATGTCGAAGGGCGTCGGATCCTTCGGATAGAAATCGACGAGGTCGCCGCCGGCGCAGAAGCCCTTCCCCTCGCCCGCGAGCACGATCGCGCCGACGTCGGGATCGGTGCCGAGGGGATGCCAGATCTCCTCGAGCCCGCGGTGCATCGAGAGATTGACGGCGTTGCGCTTGTCGGGTCGGTTCATGCGCACGATCGCGATGCGATAGACGATTTCGATCTTGAGATGATGCTCGGCGGCGAATTGCTGGTAGTCCACGTCTCTCGTCCTTCTCTTCGCTTTCTGACTCTTTGCTCTCTGATGGCCTCTGTGCACTGATTCTCTTCGCGCTCAGCCCGACTTCGCCCGTTCGAGCGCCGCGACCCGCTCGGCGCGGAGCGCCGCGCGCCGGACCTTGCCGGCGTCGTCCTTGAGCGTCTCCCACACGAACTCGAAGCTGCGCGGGACCTTGTAGCGCACGAGGCGCGCCTCGACGTGGCGCCGCAGCTCGTCCTCGCCGATCGGCTGCGCGAGGTGGACGATCGCATGGACGACGGCGCCGAGATCGTCGTCGGGCAGCCCGATCACGGCACAGGCGAGCACCGCCGGATGCGCCTCGATCGCGCCCTCGACCTCCGCCGGATAGACGTTGGCGCCGCCGGTGATCACGAGATCCGTCCGGCGATCGACGAGGTAGAGGAAGCCGTCCTCGTCGAGGTAGCCCATGTCGCCGAGGGTCTCCCAGCCGTCCGGCAGGCGGCGGGGCTCGGCCCCGAGATAGTGATAGGTCGATCCGGGTCCGCCCGGCGGCATCCCGTAGACGTCGCCGACCTCGCCGACCGGCAGCGTCTCGCCGTCGGGGCCGACGATCCTGATCTTGCGCCCCTCGCTGACGCGCCCGACGGAGCCCGGCCGCGCGAGCCACTCGCGCCCGGAGATGAGCGTCCCCACGATCCGCTCGCTCCCGCCGTACGCCTCCCAGACCCGATCGGGCCCGATCCACTCGATCCACTCCCGTCGCAGCCACTCCGGCAGGAAGGCACTGCTCGAGACGACGCGCACGAGCGACGAGAGGTCGAAGCGCTCGCGCTCCGCGCGCGGGAGCTTCCAGATCCGGACCATCATGGTCGGAACGAAGATCGCGAGCGCGAGGCGGTGCTCCTCGATCAACCGCAGCGACTCGGCCGCGTCGAAGCGCGACATCGCGACGACCTTGCCTCCGCCGAGCAGGACCGAGAGGCAATTGATGAGGGGCGCCGAGTGGTAGAGCGGGCCCGGGACGAGGATGCTCGTGCCGGGAGACTGACCGTGAAAGGCCGCTTCCGGGTCACACTGCGCGGGGATGTGATCGACGACGACCTTCGGCCGCCCCGTCGAGCCCCCCGAGCAGATGGCCATGCGATAGCGGGAGACGCGGTCCGGGAGCGGGGCGTCGGATTCGCCGGAGGCATCGAAGCCGGCCTCGAGAACGGCGGGGCCGACCACGGCGGTCGGGCTCGCCGGAAGGCTCCGATCGCCTGGAAGCGAGGATCGATTGCCCCGCGACGAGAGCGCATGGCCCCCCGGTACCTCGTCGACTGGCGGACCGACCACGAGCTTCGGCGCGACGAGGGCGAGGATCGCGTCGCGCTCGGCCCTCGGCAGCCGCGGCGAGACGGGCTGCGGCGTCGCTCCGAGCTTCCAGCACGCGAAGAGCGCCTCGACGAACTCCCGCCCGTTCGGCAGCGCGAGGGTCACGAAGTCGCCCTCGTCCACGCCGCACCGCGCGAAGAGCCGAGCCAGTCGATTCGCGGCGCGATCGAGCTCGGCATACCGCGTCGCCTTGCCCTCGTGGACGAGCGCGACGGAGTCGGGCTTGCGCTCGGCGTGGAGCGAGAGCGCACGTCCGTAGGAAACGAGAGACATCGGGGCTCCGGGCGGAAGGGGCGGTTCGGGCGGCTTCAGGCCGCGACGACGCTGTGGGTCAGGAGATCCTTCTCGACGACGCCGTCCTTCAAGACGAGCGGGATGTGGTCGGGATTCCGGAACAGCGAGACGTCCTGGGTCGGATCGCCGGCGACCACGACGAGATCGGCGAGCTTGCCCTTCCCGATCCGCCCGAGCTCCCGGCCCCGCTCGCGGAGCGCGTCGGCGCCGTTCGCGGTCGCCCAGCGCAGGAGCTCGATCGGGGGCACCCCGTGCTTCACGTAGACCTCCATCTCCGACGCATAGTCGCCATGGGGCATCATCGCGAAGCCGTAGTCGTCGCCGAGCAGCATGCGCACCCCGGCGGCGCGCAGCTTCGGCATCATCGAGGCCGTGTGCTCGAAGTCGCGGCGCACGGCGGCGAGGCGCGCGACCGTCCTCGCGCGGGACTCCGGGAAGCCATTCCCGATCGGGAAGTTCCCCATGTCGTAGTTCCAGCTCTCGGCGAAGCCGAGGAAGCGCTCGCTCCAGAGGTAGCTCGGCGTGATCGCGGCGTCGGCCTCGAGCACCGCCTCGATCCCCTCCTCGTCGATCAGGTCTGCGTGGTCGATGATGTCGACCCCCGCGCGGGCGGCTTCGATGATCCCGACCCGGGACGGGCAGTGGGCACGGATCAACGCCTTGCGGGAATGGGCCGCCTCGACCGCGGCGCGGATCTCGGTCTCCGAATAGTAGTTGTAGTCGGGAATGGGCTGGCTGCCATGGCCGTCGGAGATCGAGATCTTCACGATCTCGCAGCCGCGGCCGACCTCTTCGCGGATCGCCTGGCGGAGGGCTTCGGGGCCGTCCGCGCGGCGGATCAGGCCGTGGTTCCGGATGCCCATGAACCAGGCGCGGTTGTCGCCGTCGGCGGAGTCGCCCGAGGCGATCAGCTCGCGGGTGCACGGCGTGACGCGCGGCCCCTTCGTCAGCCCGAGCAGGATCGCCTCCTTGAGGCAGACGTCGAGCAGGTCGCCATTCGAGGAGCCGATGATGCTCGTGACGCCCACGTTCAGGGCGAGCTGCGCGTTCTTCGCGGCGACCATGCCGAGATAGGCGGGCGGCATGTTGAGGCCGAGATAGGGCGAGGGATTGCCTGCGTCGGGTCCGAAGCCGGTATGGAAATGACACTGGAACATCCCCGGCATCAGGGTCTTCCCGGTCAGGTCGTAGACCCGGTCTCCGGGCTTCTCCTTGAAGCGGGCGGCATCGGCGTGCGTGATGCGATTGCCCTCGACGGCGACGACCGTGCCGGCGGGCAGGAGGTCCTGGCCGTCGAAGACCCGGGCGTTGCGGAAGACGGTGCGACTCATGGGTCGGCGCTCCTTCGATCGATTCGGCGTGCGGTTCGGTCGGGGACGGGTCCACGCCGGGGCACGCGGACTCGCCGGCCCTCCGGTGCGAGCCCGACCGACGGCTGCCCCGAAGCGATCCCACTCTATCACGCGCCCCGCACGCCTCGCGACGCGTCGCGCGCCCGCGAGCGGGCCGCCGACCTCTCCTGCCCGCGCCGACGACTTCCGCGGCCATGGCCTCGCCGGAGGACCGCCCGTACCATGGCCAGATCGGCCGAAATCGGCCGCATCGTCGCGAAGCGTCGAGCCGGTCCTCCGGCTCCGGCCGACACGCCGAGCCCGCGTGGCCCAGGGAGAATCCGACATGGCGATCCACCCCGAAGACTTGATCCTGATCAGCGTCGACGACCATATCTGCGAGCCCGCAAACCTCTTCGAGGGCCGACTCCCGAAGAAGTACCAGGCGGAGGCGCCCTTCGTCTCCGAGGACGAGAATGGCCGCCAGCAGTGGTGGTACCAGGGCAAGCCCGGCCGCAATCTGGGCCTCAACGCCGCCGCCGGCAAGCCGCGCGAGTACTACAACACCGACGCCCATCGCTACGACGAGATGCGGCGCGGCTGCTGGGACGTCGACGAGCGCGTCCGCGACATGTCCGCCGGCGGCATCCTCGCGGGCCTCAACTTCCCGAACTTCACGGGCTTCGCCGGTCAGGTCCTCAACCAGGGCCCCGACCCGGACATGAACGTCGCGATGATCCAGGCCTACAACGACTGGCACATCGACGGCTGGTGCGGCGCGCATCCCGACCGCTTCATCCCCTGCGGCATCCTGCCGTTATTCGATGCCAGGCGCGCCGCCGAGGAGATCCGCCGCCTCGCGAAGAAGGGCTGCCACGCCGTCACCTTCTCCGAGAACCCCGAAGCCCTCGACATGCCCTCGATCCACTCGGGCAAATGGGACGAGCTCTTCAGCGCCTGCAGCGACGAGGGGACCGTCCTCTGCTGCCACATCGGCTCGTCCTCGAAGAGCTCGGCGACCTCGAAGGACGCGCCGCCCTCCGTGCCCATGACGCTCTCCTCCGCCATGGCGATCTTCACCCTCGGTGACCTCATCTGGAACGACATCTGGTGGCGCTTCCCCGACCTCAAGTTCTCGTTGACCGAGGGCGACGTCGGCTGGATCCCCTACTTCCTCTGGCGCGCCGAGCACGTCCAGCGCCGCCACTCCGGCTGGACGGGCCACACGTTCCCGGACGGCACGGGGCCGACGGACGTCTTCCTGAAGCACGTGCTCTGCTGCTTCATCTCGGACCCGATCGGGATCGAGCTGATCGACCATTTCAACGTCGACAACCTGTGCTGGGAGTCGGACTTCCCGCATAGCGACACGAACTGGCCGCACGGCCCCGAGGAGCTCGCGAAGCTCCTCGGCGAGCTCCCCGCCGCGACGGTCGCGAAGATCACCCACGAGAACGCGATCAAGCACTTCCAGTTCGACCCGTTCAAGCACCGCGCGAAGGAGAAGTGTCGTGCGGGCGTGCTGCGCGCCGAGGCGCCGGACGTCGACGTCGTGACGCGGGTCGGTCGCATGGCCGACCAGCGGGACGTCGAGCATTTCAAGATGCTGGCGCGCGGCGCGGGGACGGTGTCGGGGAAGTAGGCGGCTCGAGCCCTTCAGGCCCGAGGCGGGCGACCGAAGAGCCACCCGAGCCAGCGCTTCGGATCGAGCCGACGCTTCGGCGGGGCCGACTCGCCGGGGACGAGCGACGCCCCGGCGCGGCGCGGCAACCCGACCCAATCCGGCTCGAGCGCGCGCAGGAGCCCCTCGACCGGCGGGCGTGCTTCGCCCCGTTCGAGCAGCTCGCCCAGCGCCTGTGCGATGGGGGTAAGCGCCTCGTGACCGCTGAGCCGGTCCTCCGCCGACGCGACGAGCGGAGGCGCTTCGAGCGACGAACCGTTCGGAACATGATCCATCGTCGCTCGATCGGGCCGGACGCGCTTCTCGAAGATCCGGGCTCCGACCGAAGCTCGAGGCGCCGGTCCGCGCATCCCCCCCCGAACCGGCTCCTGCTCCCAGCGCGGACCGAGCGCTTCCCGCATCCGCGCGAGCGCGCGGCAGAGCCGCATCCGGATGGTGCCCTCCCGCAGTCCGAAGCGATTCGCGAGCTCCGCGTATTCCATGCCGTGGACGAAGCGGAGGACGACGAGGGCGCGCTCCCTTTCGTCGAGTCCCGCGAGCGCGCGCTCGAGCTGCTCGCGATCGACCATCAGCTCGATCAGGAAGGGCCGTTCCTCGGCCTGCGCCTCGGCATCGGCGTCGTCGTCGCGCAGCCACGCGGTCCCGGCCGTTCGGCGATGATGATCGATGCAGACGTTGCGCACGATCGTGAAGAGCCAGGTCCGGAGCGACGCCTCGCCCCGAAAGGCGGCCAGGCCCGAGAAGGCGCGACAGAAGGCCTCCTGCGCGAGGTCCTCCGCCGTCGCGTGATCGCGCACGAGCGTGCGACAGCGGCCGAGGACCGCGCTGCCGTAGAGCCGGACGAGCTGCTCCGCCGCGCCGGCGATGTCGCCGGCTGCGATCTGCGCATGGACCCGCTGCTCGACGCCCGTTCGGACCACCATGGGACGGTAGACGAGCCGGGGCCGATTCCGTCACGACGATCTTCGAGTTCTCTGGATTCCTGCGCGGATCCCGGAGGATGTGGCCCACCGCCGAAACAGGCGGTGACGCGAGCTCGTCCGCTCCGTCCATCTCCACGTCGGGGCCCGTCGGCCCGAGCGACGCGAGGAGATCGAAATGGACGTGCGAATCGAGGGCGACGAGCTGATCTTTGGACGAGATGGAATGCGGGTGGGCTTCCAGCGGACGCTGCGGATTCCCGACGATGGCAAGCGGTATCCCCTGCCGGCCGGGTTCGGCCTCTTCCCGCTCCGGCGCGTCGAGGACTACGCGACGCGCGTCCCCCCGAGCTGGCGCGCGCACGGCGGGATCTTCCTCCCGATGTACCAGCGCGAGGCGATGTGGCTCCGCTTCCGCGGCGATCGCGGTACGCCCAGGGCCGTCAAGGTCGGCGTCGGCAAGATCTGCGCGGTGACCGGCCTGCCCTGGATGGATGCGCTGCGCGAGCATCCCCAGGACTATCTCGTGACGCCGCCCCAGCCCTGGCTCGACGGGATCTGCGTCGGCGTCGGCGAGATTCGACAATTCGTCGCGATGCCCCTCGGCCTCGGGTACACCGTGGAGGGTCAGGTGACCGGTGAAGAGCGGCACGGCGGACTCCAGATCTCGGTCTTCGAGCCGCATCGCCGGTTCCGAGGCCGGACGTGGCGGCCCTTCACCGAGCCCGATGGAGTCGACGCCTACCCGGGCGAGATCGCGCCGACGTCGACCGCCGGCTTCGACTTCCCGCAAGCCTGCCTCATGCGTTCCCCCCGATCGCGATCGACTCGCAGCCCCATCATGGAATCTGCGAGCGTGGGCGAGATGGGGCTCGCCGCCGGCGGGCGCATGAAGCAGAAGCTTTACCCCGACCCCCTCGGCATCGACGCCTGGCAATCGATCCCATCCGGCCGCGTCTTCGTGCATCTCGTCAACAGCGAGGCCTGGCGCGACATCACGGGCGAGGCGCCGCCCGAGACACCGATCACCGCGAAGAGCTATCGCCGCGCCGGCCTCCCCTGGTTCGAGCTCTACGACGAGACGGCGGGAACGGCATCCCCACAGCCGATCCTCGCCGCCGTGAAGAGCACAGCCACCCTCGACGCCGAACACAGCGACCGCCCGCTCGTCGACGACGAGGCCATCGAGCCGAGGCCGCTGCGCTGGCTCGGGTGGCGATCCAGGAAGGGGCGGATCTCGGGTGGAATCTGGTAGAGGGGCGGACGAGTCCGGGGGCGCGACGGCCGTCGCCGGGTCGCCCCCGCCCGTCCCCTCCTTTCGGCGCAGCTCGACTCGAAGCGTCGAGGAGACCCATTCCCGAATCGCAGATCGGCCCCGCGCGTCAATCCACGATCTTGAGCGACCGGTTCGGACAGAACTTCACCGCCGCCTCGACCTGCTTGCGCAGCGACTCGTCGGGCTCGGCCACGATCAGCTCCGCATGGTCGTAGCGCCCCGGCGCCGAGACGACCCGGAAGACCTCGGGCGCCTCTTCGACGCAGACGCCGTGGCCCTGACAGAGCTGGAGATCGATCTGGATGCGCATGCGCTCGCTCCCTCTTCCCGTCTCTCCCGCTCCGCGAAGGCGGCCTAACGCCGTCGCCGGTAACGGACGCGCGCCCCTTCCGTCGGCCGCAGGATCAACGAAGGCATCACGTCCCGCACGTCCTCCGGCGGCCCGACGAGCTCGAAGTCGTAGCGCGAGAGCATCGCGCACATGACCGATTTGACCTGCAGGATCCCGAAGGCATTCCCGACGCACTTGCGCATGCCGGCGCCGAACGGGATGTACGCGAAGGGATTGTCCGGCAGCTTGCGATGAGGATCGAATCGCTCGGGGTCCGGATAGACCTCGGGGACCCGATGCGCCACGTAGGGCGAGCAGACGAGCGTGTCGCCGACGTTGAACGTGTATTCCTTGAACGTGAAGGGCTGCATGACCTGGCGCGCGAGGGTGCAGAGCGGAGGATGCAGGCGCAGGGTTTCGTAGATGAAGCCCTCGAGCAGCGGGATCTCCCGCAGCGACGCGTACGACAGATCGCCGCCGCTCTTGTAGATCCCGTCGACCTCGGCCATCAGCTCGGCCATGTACTGCCGATTCCGGGCGAACTCGAGCAGCGTCCAGGCGGAGGTATTCGAGCTCGTATGAAAGCCGCCGAACATGATCCAGACGACCATGCCGGGAATCAAATGCTCCGGGAGCTTCCGTCCGTCGTCGAGCGTCGATTGCATGAACGTATCGATCATGTCGTCGTACTGGCGTCCACTCTGCTTTCGCTCCTCGACCTCGGCGAGGACGAGCTCCTGCAAGCGGGCGCGCGCGCGATCGCGTCGCTTCAGCGCATCGCCCGATCCATGCGGGTCGAGCATCGCCTCGGGCGAGACCGCGCTCTCGAGCTCGTGGTAGAGCCCGCCGAACTCGTCCGTCAGCTTCGCGCGGAAGTCGCTGCCCATCAGCGAATGGGTCGAGGTCCGCAGGACCAGCGCCTCGAAGACCGCGAGGACGTCGATCTCCCCCTCGTCCCCCCAGCTGGCCATCCAATCGTCGACTTCCTTCGCGATGATGTCGGCATAGCCCTTCATCCTGGCCGCGCGCATGGCCGTCGCCATCAGCTTCGTCTGCTGGCGCTCCATCTCGAAGGTCGCCCCGTACTGGATCCCCTGGCCGAAGACGGGGACCATGTACTGATAGGCGGCCGCCGCAGAGAGCACCGTCGGATCCGGCGCCCGGAAGACCGCCTCCTGCGCCGCGGGGCCCGTCATCAGGATGTTGCGCTGGCCCGCGAGATCGAAGGCCGCGACCTCCCCGCATTCGCGCCACGCACGCAGCAGGAAGAACGCGGGATGCGCCATGAACTCCTCGAAATGCCCCGTCTCGGGCTTGGCCCCGGAAACCATCTTCGGCTCGATCCTGGACACCGGATTGGACATCGGGAGCTCCTTTGCGTGGGAGGCGACGGAGAGAGCGTGATCGAGTGGATCCGATCGTGAATTCAGCTTGACCGATTTAGTTGACCACGTCAAGCTTATCGCCGACCCTCGAAACGACTCCGAACCGACCCAGGACGGCCGACCGGGCCGAGAACGAGAGAGAACGTGTCGCGACAGAAGCACCTGCTGCGGATCGAGGCCGCCATGGTCGAGCTCGGCCGCATGACCCGCAGCGGTCGCGCCGACCGGCTGCGCTGCGAGCGGGCCGGCGTCGAGGTGACGGGCGCCGCGCAGCGCCTCATCTACTACCTGATGGAGAACGGTCCGATGCGGCTCTCGGAGCTGGCCCGCCGGACGGAGACCGACCCCGGCATCCTGACGCGCCAGGTCAACACGCTCGAGCGACAGGGCATCGTCGAGAAGCGTCCCGACCCGACCGACCGCCGAGCGATCACGGTCCACATGCTGCCCAGGGGCCGCCGCATCGCCCAGCGCCTGCGCGAGGTCCAGGACGAGGTGCTCGGCGGCCAGCTGGCGCGCTGGACGCCCCGCGACCTCGAACAGGCCGCCGGGCTCATGGAGCAGCTGATCCGCGACATCCGACCGAAGTGGGAAGGAGACGCGGTCGAGGGCGAAGGTCCGGAGTGAAGGCTCCTAGGCCGCGCCGAAGTCCAGCACCGACCGCGCCACCGTCCCCGACTTCATCAGCGCGAACGCGCGGTTCACGTCCTCGAGCCCCATGCGCTGGGAGACGAGGTTCGACAGGTCGAGCCGACCCGACAGGAAGAGATCGACGAGCTTCGGCATGTGCTCGCGGAAGTTGGTGCTCCCGTACATGCAGCCGATCAGCTTCTTCTCGGCGAGGAAGGCCGGGCCCGGGATGCTGATCTCGGAGCCGAGGGGCATCATGCCGACGATGCAGGCGGTCCCGCCGCTGCGGATCATGTCGAAGGCCTGGCGCGCGGCGTTCGTGTTGCCGATCGCCTCGAAGGCGTACTCGACGCCGAGGCCGCCCGTCAGCTCGAGGACGCGCGCGACCGCGTCGCCCTCCTTCGCGTTGATCACGTCCGTCGCGCCGAACTTGCGCGCCATGTCGAGCTTCCCGGGCACGACGTCGATCGCGATGATGCGCGAGGCCCCGGCGAGCCGGCAGCCCTGGATGACGTTGAGCCCGATGCCGCCGCAGCCGATGACGGCCGTGATCGCGCCCCCCGGCACCTTCGCCGTGTAGAGCGCCGCGCCGACGCCGGTCATGACGCCACAGCCGACGAGCGCCGCCTCGGCCATCGGCATCTCGTTCGGCACCTTCACGACGCCGGACTCGTGGGTCACCATGTACTCGGCGAAGGAGCCGACGTTCGCCATCTGCAGGACGGGCTTGCCCTTGCGCGTGAGGCGCCCGGCGGACGCAGCCCCGATCATCGGATCGTTGCAGAGATGGCCCTGCCCCCGCATGCAGAAATAACACTTCCCGCAGAAGGGCTTGAACGACATGATGACCTTGTCACCGGGCTTCACGTAGGTGACCCCGTCGCCGATCTTCTCGACGACCCCGGCCGCCTCGTGGCCCAGGACCGTGTCCATCGGGAGCGGCCAGAGACCGTCGACGAAGTGGAGATCGGAGTGGCAGACGCCGCTGCAGACGGTGCGGACCATGACCTCGCCGACACGGGGATTCACGATGTCGACCTCGTCGATGACGAGGGGTTGACCGGCTTTCTCGAAGATGGCGGCTTTCATGGGATCTCCTCTGGGGCTTGCTGGAAGAATGCTCGACGTCGACCCGGTCGGAACGACCCGACCGGAACGACCGACCCGGCTCGATTCCGTCGTCAGCGCTGCGTCGGTCCGGAAGCGAAGCGCAGGACGCCGTAGCCTACCGCGCCGGCGAGCACCGACGCGACCAGCACGCCGAGCTTCGCCTGCTGACGAAGCGCGACGTTCTCGAAGGCGAGCTCGTTGATGAAGAGCGACATCGTGAAGCCGATGCCGGCGAGGAAGGCGACTCCGGCGAGCTGGGACCAGCTGAAGTCCTCGCCGACCCTCGCCCAGCCGAGGCGGACGGTGAGCCAGCAGACGAGCAGGATGCCCACCGGCTTGCCGACCAGCAGCCCGAGGCCGACGCCCAGGGCGACCGGTCCCGCGAGCGCCGATCCGACGTCGGCAGGCAGCTCGACCCCCGCATTCGCCAGCGCGAAGATGGGCAGGACGAAGTAGACGACGACCGGATGAAGCTGGTGCTCGAGCCGCTGGAGCGGGGTCGAGGCATGCCGGACCAGCCGGTCCGTCTCGTCGATCGTGTGGAGCTGATCTTCGGTCAGGGTCGCGACGCCGTTCGGTGCGAGCCGGGCGAACTCGTCGAGCTGCGCCTGCATGCGCGCGATGTAGCCCTGCTCGTCGATCTTGACCGAGGCGGGGATCGCGAAGGCGGCGAGCACGCCGGCGATGGTCGCGTGCACGCCGCTCAGCAGAAAGGCGAGCCAGAGCCCCCCGATGCCGAAGAGCCCATAGAAGACCGGGTTCCGGATCCCGAGCCGATTGCCTCCGATCAGCACGACGAGGAATCCGAGACCGATCCCGAGATTGATCAGCGAGACGTCCGAGGTATAGAAGAGCGCGATCACGATGACCGCCCCGAGGTCGTCGGCGATCGCGAGGGTCGTCAGGAAGATCTTGAGCGAAGTCGGCACCCGCGAGCCGAGCACGGCGATCACGCCGACGGCGAAGGCGATGTCCGTCGCCATCGGAATGCCCCAACCGTCCGCTGCGGCCCCTGCAGTCCCGTTGACCAGCGCGTAGATCGTGGCCGGGAACAGCATGCCGCCGACTCCGGCCGCGACGGGCAGGATCGCCTGGGAGGGCTTCGAGAGCTGGCCGCCCACGACCTCGCGCTTCAGCTCGAGACCCACGACGAAGAAGAACATGGCCATCAGCCCGTCGTTGATCCAGTGATGGAGGGTGCGGCGCAGCTCGTAGTCGTCGAAACGGATCGCGAGGCTGTGATCCCAGAGATGGTGGTAGACGTCCCGCCAGGGCGAGTTGGCCCAGACGAGCGCCACCAGCGTGGCGGCGAGCAGCAGGATCCCGCCGGAGGCCTGGACCTCCATGAAGCGATCGATGGGTCGACGGAGCCGGTCGATCGGATCGATGCGAATCATCGCGCCCTCCCCTGCCGGGCGACGGATCGGCGATCGATCCGGCCCATTCCCGAGCTCGTCGCGCTCAAGCCGACGACTTCCGATCGTTCCCGGCGCCCTTCGCCGCCCCGCTTCCGCCCCTGGTCGCTGCCCGGGTCCCGGCATCCATCGGCGAGACGTGGCCTGCTTCGACCATCCAATCGATGAGGTCGCGAAACGAATCCTCGGCCGAGATCGGCTCGCGCCCGAGCGCGGCCCGCGCCACGCGATCGTCGAGGGGAACGCTCCGGGTCAAGACCTCGGCGGCCTCGTAGGTGAGCTGCACGTCGCGGCCGAGGCGCTGCACGACGTCGCCGATCCGACCCATCAGGCGCATGGCCCAGCCCGGGAGCTTCTGCGGCGCGATCGCATGCCCCGTCAGCGACTCGAGCAGCCGACGATAGGCCTCGTGGGAGACGAAGAACGAAGGCGCCATCACGCCCTGCTCGGTGACTCGGCCGGCGAAGATCGCGACCACGAGCGCGGCGAGGTCTCGGACGTCGGTGTAGGGGAGGCCGCCTTCGGTGACGAGGGTCTTTCGTTCGCGGAGCGCCGTCGCGACGTTCCGTGGGCCGATCGAGAAGGTCGGATCGTGCGGACCCTGAACCGCTGCGGGATAGACGATCGTGATCGGCGCGCGCGCCCGCAGCTCGCGCGCGATCTCCTCGGCCCGGGCCTTCGTGATCGCATACATCGAGGTCGGCTTCGCCACGGGATCGTCGGCCCGAAGGACCGGTCCCCGCGGCGGAAAGAGCGCCAGCATGCTCGAGAGATGGACGGCGCGGCGGAGCACGCCCCCCTCCGCCGATGCAGCGGCCGCCCCGAGGACGTTGCGCGTGCCCTCGACGTTCGTCCGGTGGAGCGCCTCGGCGTCGGCGCGCGCCGGCGAAAAGCGGCCCGCGCAGTGGAGCAGCCCATCGCGACCGGCGAGGGCTCGGCGGATCGACTCCGGATCCCCGAGATCCCCGGTCGCGACCTCGACGTCGCGCAGCGCGCATCCGAGCGAGCCCAGCGCGGCCTCGAGCTTTCCGGGGCTGCGCGCGAGGGCCGCGACGGCGTGGCCGGCTTCGAGGAGCGCCGCGACTGCATGACAGCCGATCAGGCCCGACGCGCCGGTGACGAGGATCTTCATGCTGGATCCCGGACCTCTCCTGCGAATGAAGACACGAACGACGAGACGAACGGCTCGGGCGAGCGGATCAGACGATCGGCCCGAACCAGGCCGCCCACAGGTCGATCAAGGTCAGGCTGATCGCACCGACGGCGGAGGCCTCGATCGCGCAGCGCGACAGGCTCCAGCGCGGCTCGCTCATCTCCTCGTCGAGGCGATAGAGGCTCGGGAAGCTCGCGATGAAGTAGAGCGCATACAGCGTCGAGCCGTATTTCAGCATCAGCTCCTTGCTCTCGTACCAGACGTTCGTCGAGGCCGCCGACGTGATGTAGAGCTGCGTCTCGGCCCAGGCGAAGAAGAGCGCGGCGACGCTCACGATCACGACCCACGCCCCGCGGCGCGCCGGCAGCGCCCAGTCCGTCGTCATCGTGCGCACGCGCCGCATGCAGATGATCGCGATCGTGTGGTAGACGATGAAGAAGGCGACGGAGTTGAGATACATCCCGATCGGCACCTTCTTGAACTGCGCGAGGGCCGTCGACTCGTCGGGGCCGACCAGCGCCGAGTCGAGATGAAGCGTCACGTCGGGGAAGCGGTAGCGCATGCCGAGCACGTCGAAGAAGTACTCGCTGTGGAAGTACGACGCGTAGAACACCCAGACGAACATGTAGAGGTTGTATTTGAACCAATAGCTCTCGCGCCAATGGACGCCGGAATGCCGTCGGAGCCAGGCCGGAAGCAGCACGCAGTAGGGGATCCACATCCCGAGGTTCTGCGCGACGTGCCAGAAATTGCCGGCGTCGAGCCAGCCCATCTCCTGGACGACGGCGTTGTAGAGGAAGAAGACCGGCACGAAGGTCAGGAAGAACTTCTCCGCCCAGGCCTTGTCGGGATTCTCCGAGAACCAATGGGCTCGGCTCGCGCTCATGCGGATCTCCTCGGGTTCGGGCTGCGATCGTATCCACCCGGGACCTTGATGTCACCCGCCGGGAGATCGCTCCCGACCCCGCCGCACGATGTGCGCGATCGAATGATCCCGGGCGAGCTCGATGGTCCACTCCAACCGGTCGGGAAGGCTCGCCCGCATCGCCTCGGTGATGCGCTCGTAGTGGGCCACGAAGCGCTCGATCGCGGCCGCATCCATGCGCCGCTCGGCGGGCCGTTCGGCCTCCTGCTCGAGGCGCCAGCGGCGGACGCTGTCCAGATCGGGAGGCCGGAGGTAGACGAGCTCGTCGAGCCTCGCGAAGAGCGCCGCATAGCTCGAGGCCAGAGCCTCGTTCGAAGCACGACGCCAGCGTCCATCGCGATCCTCGTCCCGCTCGAGGGCATTGAACGGCGTGCACAGACCCGCCTCCGGAGATGCCCCCGCCCCGACGCACCAGCCCTCGAGCACGACGAGCTCGAAGGGCCCCTCGAGCGACCGCGTGCCGACGCGATCGTCCCGGCCCTTGTCGAAGACCGGGACCTCGACGACCCCCGCCCCGGCGAGCGCGCCGAGATCCTCGCGCAGTCGCGCGACGTCGTGGGTGCCCGGCGGACCGCGGGTCTCGAAGAGGGGATGGACCCGGGCCGCGAGGGCGAGGCGCTCCGCCCGCGGCAGGTAGTAGTCGTCGAGGGCGAGCACGCAGGCGCGCAATCCGATTCCGCTGCATGCCCCCTCGATCAGGCGAGCGAGGGTCGTCTTCCCGGTCCCCTGCCCGCCCGAGAGCCCGACCCGCCTCGCCCCCGCGACCTTCGCGCCGTCCCGCCAATGCATCGCGAGCAGCGCCGCGAGCTCGCGATAGTCGGGCGGTGCCGACGGATCGAGTCTCCCGGCGCAGGCGCGGAGCTCGGGCGTCGTCGCCTCCCCGGCCAGATCTGCAATCCGCATCGCGCCTCCGTCGGGGGCGATGCTAGCGTCGAGCCCCTACGCAGCCCGCCACGGCGGCCGCAGGAGAGAACGACCATGACGATTCGCGTCGGCTTCATCGGCCTCGGCAATCAGGGCAAGCCCATCGCCGCCCACCTCGCGCCGCGCGGCCTCGCGACGACGGTCTACGACATCGCCCCGGGTCCCGTCGCCGAGCTCGTCGCGGGCGGCGCGAAGGCCGCGAAGTCGCCGAAGGAGGTCGGCCAGAACGCGGACGTCGTCGGCATCTGCGTCGCCGAGGACGAGCACGTCCTCGCGGTCACCCTCGGTGACGACGGCCTGCTCGCGGCCCTCGCCCCGGGCAGCCTCGTCCTGATCCACAGCACCGTCCTCCCCCAGACCGTCGAGCGCGTCGCCGAGGCGGCCTCCGGGCGCGGGATCGAGATCCTCGACGCCTGCGTCACCGGCGGCGCCGACCGCGCCGCCGCACGCCGGCTCGTCTACATGGTCGGCGGCAGCGAGGCCGGGCTCGCGAAGGCGATGCCCTACTTCGAGGCGACGACCGACGTCGCGCCGATCCACGCGGGCCCGCTCGGCTGCGGGGCGAAGCTCAAGCTCTGCAACAACCTCAACACCAACATCCTCTTCGCCGCCGCCCAGGAGGCGACGAACCTCGCGCGCGCCTCGGGCCTCTCGCCCGAGCTGCTCGAGCAGGTCTGCCGCGCGAACGGCCAGTTCACCGACATGACCCTCGCCTACCTGAAGGGCAAGAAGCAGCCCGAGGCCGTGCTCTCGAGCGAGGCCTATCAACGCTTCTCGACCAGCATGGCGGCCCTCGCCGAGAAGGATCTCGCCTGGGCGCTCGCGCTGGCGCGCAAGTCGGACGTCTCGCTGCCGCTGACGGCGCTGGTTTCCCAGCTCGCGGCCGGCATCTACGGCGTGCGCAACACCAACCGGAAATAACGCCGAGGGACGCCTCGTCGCTGCGTCGCGCGCGCCGGCGACGCAGCGAGACGAGCGCTCAACGCCCGCGCGCGACCCGTGCCGTGAACAGCGGCAGGTCGAGGATCGACTTGACCCCGGGCTCCGCCTCGCAGACGACGGGAATCGCGTTGACGACCCGCATCGCGGTTCCCGTGATGCCGGCCGTATTGTGGTCCCCGTCCTCGCCGGCGGGCTCGAGCTCGCAGACGAGCGACGGCGAGCCCTTCACCTCGATCTTGTAGCCCGAGGTCTTGCCCGGCGAGAGCCGGTCCCAGTCTGGTCCGATGTCGTCGCGCAGGCGATTGCAATGCGCGGCGACGAACATGGGCTTGCCGTCGACGATGCCCTGGACCTCGAAGCGCACTCCGGCGCAGGTCCCCTTCTCGATCCGCCCCATCGCCGTGTCGAAGCTCTCGGGCGCCGGCAGGCGCTCGTGGACCTCGCGGATCTCGTCGAGGGAGACCCCGAGCGCGTCGGCCAGCATCACGACCATGCCGCCCCAGCCGCCCTTCAACATGCCGGGCCGCAGCAGCGGCGCGTCGAAGTCGAGGGGGCGGCCGAAGCCGAAGTAGACGCCGGTGAAGCCGGGATCCTCGTAGGTCGAGTAGTCCATCAGCTCCGAGACGCGGATCGAGTCGACCCGCTCGCAGACCGAGGCCAGCGAGAGCGGGATGACGTCGCCCGACCAGCCGGGATCGAAGCCCGACGTGAAGAGCGTCGTCCCGCCCGCGCGACAGGCCTCGTCGAGCCGCTCGCGCAGCTTCGGGCTCGAGAACGGCGGATAGACGAGGGAGACGATCGCGGTGTTCACGACGTTCTTCCCCGACGCGAGGATCCGGCAGAGATCGTCGACGGTCTCCCGGATCCGCGTCTCGCCCTGGGCCATGTAGGAGACGCAGTCGGCGTCGAGGGCGAGCAGCGCCTCGACGTCGTCCGTCGCCCGGATGCCCGTCGGCTCGCGCAGCTCGCCGAGCTCCGCGGCGTCCCGGCCGATCTTCTTCGGCGAGTGGGCGTGGACCCCGACGAGCTCGAGCTCGGGATGGCGGACGATGCCGCCGATCGCCTTGCGCCCGGCATTGCCGGTGCCCCATTGGATGACGCGGTAGCGCTTCGGAGCGGTTTGCTTCACGACGCTTACTTCTTGCCCTTCTTCGCGTTCTTCTTCCCGCCCTTCTTGTCGCCCTCGGCGTGGCCCGTGCGGTAGTCGCCGAACTTCGAGTCGCGCTTCTGGAGCGCCGCGGTCAGCTTGCCCTTGCCCGCGCCGGTCTGGCTGATGAAGTCGCCGAAGCTCTTCTGGTGGATCGCCATGGCGCAGATCTCGGTGCCCTGGCGGATGCCCTGGCGCAGGCCCATGACCTCCATCTGGCGATGGACCGCGCGCTTGTTGAGGGCGACGATGTCGGGCGGGAGCGAGGCGATGCGCTGCGCCATCTCGAGGGTCTTCTCCTCGAGCTCATCGGCGGGATAGGCGCGCGTCGCCCAGCCGCGCTGCGCCGCTTCGATCCCATTGATCGGATCGCCCGTCAGCATCATCTCCATGCCGCGGCGCATGCCGACGAGCCAGGCGTGGAACTGCATGTCGGGGACCCCGAAGCGCACCGCCGGGTATCCCATCTTCGCGTCTTCGGCCATGTAGACGACGTCGCAGCCCGTCGCGAGCTCGCTGCCGCCGGCGAGGCAATAGCCGTGGACCTGGGCGATCACGGGCTTCGAGAGCTCCCAGATGCTCATCCAGGTCTCGGTCACGTGGCGCGGATACTGGCCTTCGCCCTGGGGCGTGAAGAAGGGATATTCGACGCCGTCGTTGCCGCCGCCGAGGTCGTAGCCGGCGGAGAAGGACGGGCCCGCGCCGCGCACGATCATGACGTGGACGTCGGGATCCTGATCCGCGGCGCGCAGGGCGTGGAGGATCTGGGCGCGCAGGTCGTGGTTCAGGGCGTTGCGCTTGTCGGGGCGGTTCATCGTGAGGCGGCGGACGTGGGGCGCCGGATCGTCGACGAGCAGGACGGTGTAGTCGGCGGGCGACTTCGGCCAGCTCGGGCGCAGCTTCGGCGACGCGGCGCTCTGCATCGCGTTCTTGCCGGCCTTCTTTCCTGAGCTGCGGCCCGCGCCGCTCTTCGCGGACTTCTTCCCGGCGCCGGCTGCGGAATACGGATTGTCGTTGGCCATGATTCGAAGGGACTCCTCTGGGTTGGGTCGGGCGAGAGCCGGGCGAGAATAGTCGGTCGAAGCCGCCGCGTCGGGGCCACCGCCCCGGTCCCGGACCCGGCCGATCGGCGCACCGCCCTCCGACCGACCCCTCTTCTCGACTTCGCCCTACCCGCCACGCTAGCGTGGCCTTTTCGGAGGATCCCTCCATGCCCCGAACAGCCCTGATCACCGGCGCCTCGGCCGGCCTCGGCGTCGAGTTCGCCCGGCAGCTCGCGGCCCGGGGCTTCGGCCTCCTGCTCGTCGCCCGCCGCCAGGACAAGCTCGAAGAGGTCGCGAAATCGATCCGCGAGAACCACGGCGTCGACGTCACCGTCTTCCCCGCCGACCTCTCCCGCCGCGATGCGCCGCGGGAGATCTTCGATTTCTGCCAGGACCGGGGCCTCGAGATCGACTATCTCGTGAACAACGCCGGGAGCGCCGGCCCCAGCCTGCTCGAGGAGCCCGACTGGGCGCCCCAGGCCGCCTTCCTCGAGCTGATGATGATCTCGGCGCCTCATTTGTGTCACTACTTCATCCCGCCGATGAAGGCCCGAAACTTCGGCCGCGTCGTCAACGTCGCGTCTTTCGCCGGCCGCATCGCCCGCCCGGCCGGGGGCCACTACGGCCCCTCGAAGGCCTATCTGGTCGCCCTGTCCGAAGAGCTCGCCCTGATGCTCCGCGGGACGAACGTCCACGTCTCGGCGCTGTGTCCGGGATTCACCCATACGGATTTCCATGCCGTGGCCGGCCTCGAGGAGATGAAGAGCGCTCTCCCCGGCCTCGTGTGGTACAGCGCCGAGACGGTCGTGCGCGAAGGACTCGAGGCCGTCGAGAAGAACAAACCGATCATGGTGTCGGGCCGGATCTACCGCTGGCTCGACCCCTGGCCCAGTCCGTCTTCGTCCGTCCGATCCTGAAGGCCCTCGCCCCGGGCCGTTGAACGAGGCCGACCGCTTCCGACCCGGCGAACCGGAGCCCTCCATCCGACGACGCCCCCTCCTTCCCGACGCAACCCGGAACCCGAGACCCATGACGCTGCCGCCCTTCCATCCCTTCTCCCTCGACTACACCGCGAACCCGAAGCCCTACTTCGCCGAGTTCCACCGCTCGGGTCGCCTCGCCTTCCTGCCCGAGATGAACGCCGTCGCGGTCCACGGCTACGAGGCCGTGCGCGCCTTCTGCGACCACCCGCAGATGTCCCGCAATCCGGCCGACGCCGGTCTCGTCGACCCCGAGCAGGACGCGATCCGGATGGCGCGCTGGCCGACCCTCGAGGGCCAGATGCGCCGCACCGTCGCCGGCGACCAGCAGGGCCTCGCGCGCATGCGCGAGATGCTCGCCCCCGACTTCAAGCCGGCGATGATCCGCAAGATGGCGACGACGGTGAAGGAGGTGGTCGAGCGGATCTGCGCGCCGCTCGCGGTCGAGCGCGACGTCGACATGGTGACGCTCGTGCAGACGGTGCCGCTGGTCGTCATCTCGAAGCTGCTCGGGATCGACGAGGCGACGGCGGACGCCGAGATGTTCCTGCGCGCCGCGCCGGCCTATTTCCGGGGCATCAATCCGCTGGCGGACGAGGATTGCCGGGACCAGGCGGAGGTCGCGGCGAACCAGATGTTCGCCGTGCTCGCGCGGACGGTCGAGCAGCGCAAGCGCGATCCCCAGACCGACATGGTGACCCAGGTCCTCGAGATCGCGGCGGGCATGGGCGACGTCACGACCGACGACGTCGTGCGCGCGCTGGTGATCCTGGTCGCCGCCGGAACCGACACGACGCGGCTCACGACCTCGCTCGCGGTGAAGACGCTGCTCACGCATCCCGCGGAGTTCGAGGCGCTGCGGCGCAACCGCGACGACGTCAAGAACGCGGTCATGGAGCTGCTTCGCTTCGAGAGCCCGACCAAGTTCCTCGTGCGGATCGCCGTCGAGGACGTCGTCTGGGAGGGCCAGACGATCCCGCGCGGGACGATCGTGCTGCTCTCGATCATGGGCGCAGGCTGGGATCCCCGGGTCTTCCCGGCGCCGGAGCGATTCGACGTCCAGCGCGACCTCAAGGGCAGCCTCAACTTCGGCTTCGGCTCGGGCTACTGCCTCGGCGTCCACCTCGCGCGGCTGCAGGTCGGCACCCTCGTCCACTACCTGCTCGACCATCTGCCTTCGACCGCCACGATCGACGAGGCCGGCATGCGCTGGGATTCCCGCAACCTCTTCCTGCGGGAGATCACCGCCCTGCCCGTCCACGTTCGTTAGGCACGCACGAAACCGAGTCCGCCCGCGCGACCCCATTCCGGCGCGCGACAACCGGGACCGAGCCGAAGCGTTCGCCCCGCACACACCCACTGGAGGATCACGTCATGGGACAGCTCGACGGCCGCGTCGCCATCGTCACGGGAGCCGGTCTCGGCATCGGTCAAGCCATCGCGCAGCGATTCGTCGAAGAAGGCGCACGGGTCGTCGTCGCGGAGCTCAACGCGGAGACGGGTCGCGCCGCGGCCGAGCAGCTCGGAAAGAACGCCCACTTCGTCCAGACCAATGCCGCGCAGAAGGCGAGCGTCGAAGCGATGGTCGCCGCCGCCGTCGCGAAGTGGGGCACCCTCGACATCCTCGTCAACAACGCCTGGGGCGGCGGTCGCATCGGGCGGATCGAGAAGAAGACCCCGGAGCTGATGGAGCATGGGCTCGCGATCGGCTTTCTCGGCCCCTTCTGGGCGATGTGTGCCGCGCATCCGATCCTGAAGGCGAAGGGCTACGGCCGGATCGTCAACATCTGCTCGCTCAACGGCGTCAACGCCCACATGGGCACCGCCGAATACAACACGAGCAAGGAGGCCCTGCGCGCCGCGACCCGCACCGCCGCCCGCGAGTGGGCGCCGCTGGGCATCACGGCCAACGTGATCTGTCCCGCCGCCAAATCGGCGTCGTTCGCCGCGACGATGGGCGCCCATCCCGAGCTCGTCGCCGCCGCCGACGCCAGCAATCCGATGGGCCGGATCGGCGACTGCTACGACGACATCTCGCCGGTGGCGCTCTTCCTCGCGAGCGAAGGCTCCCGCTATCTGACCGGCAACACGCTCTTCGTCGACGGCGGCTCCCACATCAACGGCTCGAGCTGGGCGCCCAACCTCGACGCCTAGCGGCTGGGCCGTCCGACGACTACGAATCCCCCGGACGACACGACCTGCCCGCGCAGGCGCCGTCCGCGGACGCCAAGGAGATCGACATGGGCATTCTCGAGAATCGCGTCGCCCTCGTGACGGGCGCCGCCCGCGGCGTCGGACAGACGATCGCGACGACTCTCGTCCGAGAAGGCGCGACCGTCGTGCTGACGGACGTCCGGGGCGATCAGGGACGACAGGCCGCGAAGGCGCTCGGCGCGCGGGCGAGCTTCGCCGAGCTCGACGTCACGCAGGAGGCCGATTGGGCGCGCGTCGTCGACGAGACCGTGCGGACCCACGGCCGCCTCGACGTTCTCGTCCACAACGCCGGCATCCTCCACATGGGCACCCTCGAGAACACGCCCCCCGACGTCTTCCGCCGCGTGCTCGACGTCAACACGGTGGGCCCGTATCTCGGAACCCGCGCGGTGCTCGCCCAGATGAAGACGCAGCAGCGGGGCTCGATCGTCTACGTGAGCTCGATCGACGGGCTCGTCGGCATGAACGGAGTCACGGCCTACGCCGCTTCGAAGTTCGGCGTGCGGGGCTTCGCGAAGTCCGTCGCCCTCGAGCTCGGCCGCAGCGGGATCCGCGCCAACTGCGTCTGTCCGGCGGGCGGCAACACGGAGATGTACGGCCCCTGGTTCGAGAAGATGGCGGGCTTCACGGAGCAGACGAAGGCCTACACAGACAACCGCGGCATCCCCGGAGTCGTCTCCTTTGCTGCGATTGCCGAGGCCGTGCTCTATCTCGCCTCGGATTCGTCCGCCGGAGTCACGGGCATCGACCTGCCGGTCGACGGCGGCGCCACGGCGGGCAAGTTCCTCGCCGGGTTCAACACGCTCTAGCCCTTACGCGCCAGGCCGACGGAGGCGCTCCGGCCTCCCCAACCCGAGGAACGTCCCATGCATCCCTCCCTCGCCGATCTCTTCGACCTGACCGGTCAGGTCGCGATCGTGACCGGCGCGACCAAGGGGCTCGGCCGCTCGATGGCCTCGGGCCTCGCCCGCGCGGGCGCGTCGGTCGTCGTCGTGAGCCGCGATCAGTCGCGCTGTGAAGAGGCCGCTGCCGCGATCGCGCAGGAGTCGGGCCGCCCGACGCTCGCGCATGCCTGCCACATGGGCGATTGGGACGCGCTCCCGCGGCTCGTCGAGAAGACCGTCGAGCGCTTCGGCCGCATCGACGTCCTCGTCAACAATGCCGGCATCCACCCCGCGCCGGTCGCGGTCATGGACCTCTCGAGCGAGTACTTCGACAAGCTCTACCACGTGAACCTGAAGGGCCCCGTCCGGCTCGCGGCCTTGGTCGCGAAGCAGATGCAGAAGCAGGGGCCCGGCGGCCGGATCGTCAACGTCGCGACCGTCGGCGCCTACGCCGGCGGTCCCGGCGTCGGGACCTACACGGGGCTCAAGGCGGCGCTCATCAACTTCACGAAGACGATGGCGCGCGAATGGGCGCCCCTCGGCATCCGCGTGAACGCCCTCTGCCCCGGGCCCTTCGATTCGGAGATGATGCGCGGGACGGTCAAGCTCGACCCGAAGTTCCCGGATCGCTCGGCGATGGCGACGATGCAGCAGCGGGTCGCCGACTGCGACGAGGTGATCGGCGCGGTGCTGTATCTCGCGTCGAAGGCGTCGTCGTTCGTGACGGGCGAGGACCACGTCGTCGCGGGGGGCATGCTGCGCTGCTAGTTTCTCGTACAAAAAGATCGCCTGTATTGGCCCGCCGGCGTCTCGGTCGTCGTCGCGCGCCGTAATCAGGCGCGCTTCGACGAGGGGGCCGCCGTCATCGCGAAGGAATGCGGTCGACCAACCCGCTGCCACGCTTGCCAGATGGGCGATCGGGGCGCGCTTCCGGGCCTCATCGCCGCCAGGTGCTGAATCAAGGCCCCGGCGGCCGGATCGTCGACGTCGGTGTTTACGCATTCGGCGCCGGCGGTGGAGCATATGCGGGACTCAAGTCGTTGCCGAAAGTCGTGAGCTGGCCGGCCCCAACGGGGCCGCGCTCAACCTTATGTATCAGAATCGCGAGGGCCAAGAGCGATATCTGCTGACGGCGCATGGGAATTGCGTCGAGTTCATGCCGAGAATCTTTCACATAAGGGCCGGTATGTGGAAGATTGAAAGCGGGATTTCCGCCCGGGCGTGGTCTGGGGTCGGTGGGTTCCTGAGAGCCGAGTGAGCGGAGCGGATAGTTGTCGGGTGTCCGCGTTTCGCGTAACAAAGTCTGCGTGCAGAGTCAGCAAGCAGAGCGCATCGCGCAGGCCTGGTCGGAACTCGCAGGGGTTCCACGGTTGCTCCCGCGTCAGGTCATCGTCCGACCCCGCTCGTTACTCGGCCGAGAAGGATGGGTGGGTGCTGTGTTCCTCGGCGGTACTCTCACCGTGGCAGTCCCTCAGTTGGAGTTTGTGCACCAGATTGAGGCTGCTCTGTCGGCAGTATCGCTCGTCGGACCTGCGGCGACTGATGTCGTAGCGGCGCTGGGCGGCGTCGAGGTTCTCGGTCCAGCTAGCCTCTTCTACCCGCCGGGGCCACCGACTCAGCTTCCGGCTGTGAAGGGCGTATTTCCGGTCAATGGCACGGAGCTTGACCAGTTCAGGCAAACGCTCTCCGAATCCGACCTCGACGAGAGCGGCCTAAGAGATGTCGGCGACCACGCATTCGCAGCGCGTGGTAATGACGAACAATTGATTGCCGTTTGCGGCTACAAACGATGGCCGGCGCGAATTGCACACCTTTGTATCGCGACCGCATCGCACTACCGTCAACGTGGTGTTGGGCGGCACGTCGCGCACGCGGCGATTGGCGATGCAACCAATCGCGGGCTGCTTCCTCAATGGCGGGCACGACCTGAAGCTTCCAAGGCGTTGGCCCGCTCGCTGGGCTTCGAAGAATGGGGGTTCCAACTGAGTATCCGCCTTTAGAGCAGACCTCCCCCGTGGAATGCGAGGATGGAGATCAGAGCCACGAAGGGTTTCATCGTGGCACAATGCGGTACAAGCGACCGGATTCAGAGCTCTCGTCCTGTTCTTTTTCTTCCTGCGGTATCCATTTGAAAATGGCTTGATGAATTGCCCGCTCCGCGTCAGAGCGAACATCCCCACCATCAAACTTGGTCTTTCGGTGAGCTCGGGCAGCGATAAATTCGGGGGAGTTATAGGCCACACGCTCCGCAAGGCCTTCGATAAGTTTCCCGGCCACGCGAACGACGATGCGCGGGTCTTCGTCGAGATAGTGAGGCCATCGTTTCAGCGCTCTGTCCTCGCATCGAAGGCCGCATGAGAAATACGGGCGACCGTCAGTTACGGAGAACCAGATGCGTAGTGAACGCTGCTTGCCCGTCAGCTCCAGTTCGAGTTCACGAATGTTGTCAAGCGCTTCCCAGTCGACATCGGAATATTCGACGCGCTCGCCTGACCGGAGCGGACCACCGTGGAGCAGGAAGACGGGGCCATCGAGGGGCCGGGACCCGCACAAAGACACGACGCGCACCGCCCCGCGGGAGGCGACCGGGGGGGGGGCGGGGCCCCGGGGCCGCCCCCCCCCAACACGCGCGCCCGCGGCGCCGCCCGCCGAGCCGCGGCCGGGCGGCGCCCGCGGCGGGGGCGGGGGGCGGCCGGGCGGGGGCGCCGGCGCCGGCCCCGCCCCCGGCCGGCCCCGCCAACCACCCGGCCCCCCCCCGGTCCGCCGGGAGCAGAAGCAGCCCCCGCCCGGGGCGGGCCGGGCCCCCCCGGGGAGCGGCCCCCCCCCGGGCCCCCCCCCGGCCCCGACCCCCCCCCCGGGGGGGGGGGGGGGCCCCCCGGCGGGCGGCCCCCCCCCCCCCCCCGGGGGGGGGCGGGGGCCCCCCGAAGCGAAGGGAGAACACGGACCCGACGGTCAGGAGGGTAAGAGCAATCGCTAGAAGCGTTCCGCGTCCACGATTGGTCATATGTACGTCTACTCCCAGGCGGTAGATGCGAACCTTCAGTGTCCGTCAACTCGCCTCGAACAGCCATGGGACGCGGTGACGCGCACGGAGACTCCTCTGTAACGCAATGAGGTCGAGTCATTCCCGAGATGAGAAGGAGACGCCGATGAGTTCGAGCATCAATCTCAAGGAAAAGCTTGCGAATTTCTCGGACTACTACCAACCGAGGACGGTCGCGGACTTCAATGGGCATTCTGTGATGGTCGTAAAGGCCAACGGTCCTTTCGTCTGGCACTCGCATGCGGATACGGACGACTTTTTCCTCGTCCTAAAGGGGCGTTTGACAATTCACCTCCGAGACCGGGACATCAAACTCGGTCCGGGCGAACTCTACGTGGTACCTCGTGGCATCGAGCATTGTCCAGAGGCTCACGAAGAAACCCACGTGCTCTTGATTGAACCGGATGGAACACCGAATACGGGCGACATCAGGACCGCAGCGCCGACAATTCGCCTGTGAAGCTTGACATCTTCATAGCGGCCTCGAAAACAGAAGAGCACGGTTCTCGAAGCCCTGTTTTTCGTAAAACTGATGTGCCTGTTGTCTATGGTGTGCTGAATCCAGTTCAACCCTGCGGCATCCCCTCTGGCGTGCGGTCATGATTAGTTCCTCAAGCAATCGAGTGCCAACCCCTTGGCCACTGCTAGTGCCCTCCACCACCAATTCATCTACATGTGCCAGGCAGCCCTCCACCCAGAGGTTGTTCTTGAAGGTGAGGGTTCCGAATCCAATAAGTACATCATCTTTCACGGCGCAGATGAGCTCCTGCTGGTCCGAAGCCAATGCTCGATTGAACACCACCTCCGATGCATCGAGGTTCATGGGCCTGTTGGGCCAAAGCTGACGGAGCAGCTTTGCCACTTCCGGAAAATCCGAGGAGTGACATTTTCGTATTTGAATCATCGGATGCCTCGGAGTCTGCTGGCTGCGAACAGATTGCCAGACTGGCACGCCGCCGCCAGGGCGGGGCAGTCTGAGCAGATGAAGCTACCGGCGCCGAACAACTGCAGTGAAAGGCGTACTTGAGTCGTTGCCTGGCGCGTTATCATGTATGAAAATACCGACATTCGATCGTAATCTGGATCTTGATGGGACTCGAACGGCGTCGCTCCGGTCCCGGACAAAAAATTTCACAGAGCCTCGATGAGTGGTGAGTCCGATCTTCCGCTTCCGATGCTCGGGCGGGGCCGAGGTGTCGATCATGCTCGGGCCCCAGATCGGGCCAAGCTGACCTAGATTGCGATAACGGTGGCGAAGAAGACGCCCCTTGAGACGCCTATCCGCGACCACTCCGGCGGGAACAGGATGCCGTTCGGGTGCCGTGACACAAAGGCGCGAGGAGACCCGCAAGATTGGGCGCAGCCACGGTCCTGATCCTACTCGCTGCGATCCTTCATGCGAGCTGGAACGCGGTCATACGGAGTGAGGGGGATCGTCTCCGGTCGATGACAGTGCTTTGCGCAGCCCAGGTCGTAGTATGCATCCCCATTCTCCTCCTTCTTCCGCCTGTATCCGCTGTCAGCGCCCCCTACATTTGCGCATCAATCGCGATACACGTCGCCTACTGCTACTTCCTCGTTCGGTCGTATGACCTCGGCGAGCTGGCGGATGTCTATCCGATCGCCCGGGGCTCCTCGCCCGTCCTCGTAGCGCTCTTCGCGTGGGCGGTCGTCGGTGAGACCCTCGGTGCTCCCCAGATCCTCGGAATAGTCTTTGTTTCGGTTGGAATAGTCGGGATGGTCGCGTTCCGGACCTCGCCCGACCGGTCATCGCTTGTCGCCGCGTTCACCACGGGATGCCTAATTGCGTCCTATTCGGTCATCGACGGAATCGGGGCTCGAGCTTCCCAGAGTCCAATCGCCTACGTCGGCTGGCTGTGCGTTGGCGAGGGCGTCGCCATGGTGATGCTGCATCGCGCATTGCGGGGTGCCATCGGGGTCGATTTCTCGGATATGAGCATCTGGAAGCCCGTCGGCGGAGCGGTCCTGGCGATGGCGTCCTACGGAATCGTCGTCTGGGCAATGACGATCACTCCGATGGGGCCAGTGTCGGCGCTCAGGGAGACGAGTGTGATGTTTGCCGCGTTGATCGCGCGATTCGCACTGGGCGAACCGCTTGGGGTTCGTCGTGCAGCATGCTGTGGATTCATTTCACTCGGAGCCGCGTCTCTGACGCTCTAGGGAAGCCGGGCGTGCGCTCCTCGCAGCGGCTCATTTGGCTGCTGTTCCTTATCGCTGTGCCAGCATTCGGTCAAGGCGGCGGCCCAGGCGCGGACTAGGTGGTGCGTGCGCCGTCGGCTGTAGGCTGATTCCGGGTGGGCCGTCTAGTTTGAGACTGGATCCGAGCGGTTCGCTGGGAATGGGCAATCGATCACCTTGGGGCCACGCGGGCGAGAACCACAAGGTCCGGATGCACGCCGCTCTGCTCCGCAAGGAGATCGAGGTCAATTCGACCCGTTCGCGACGACTGGTGCCGGAACCGGAAGCTGGCAATCGGCTTCGCGACTGCGACGCCGAGTAGATGTGCCACGGCCGCGAAGTCCGCATTTAGGCAGTCCATCCTGAGTGGACCGGGGTCTGGGCAATTGTCTGGGTGCGGGTAGCTACGCCAGACGGCTCAGCACTTGCCCCCCGAAACGGCAATGTGCGGCTTGCGGCGTGAATTCTGTGGCAGTTATTGTGTATGAAAATACCTATTTTCATACACAATGGATGCCCGCCAGGAAGACTCACACCAAACCGTCCCCTGGCCGCGCGACCTTCGCGAAACGCCTCTTGCATAGCAGCGACGGCAATCCCATGTGCGCCCACCTCGTCGATCTGGCCACATTCATCATTTTCACGATGACGATGGCGCGGGAGTAGGCGCCGCTCGGAATCAGCGTCAACGCGCTCTGCCCAGGCCGCTTCGACTCGGAGATGATACGCCGCCTCCGGCATGCCGACCGGGCCCGCAGGACCTCGCCCCTAACGCCATTCCCCGCTCGCCACGATACCCGCATGCGACTCCGCCGGCACGACCGCCTTGGGTAGGGCCGTCTTTCCATCGAGCTCGTAGACCATGAATCCCGCCTCGATCGGATAGTGCATGCTATGCGTGACGAGCCCGGTCCGCTCCGCCGCCGGGAGATAGGCGAGCTGAAGCGCGCTCTCGGCGAGATACTCGACGCGCTCGGTCGGATAGTCGCTCGGGATGTAGCGGCTCGCCCCGGGCGTCGCGATCGCCGTCGACGGCGCGATGACGTTGACGGCGATGTCGCTCGCGAGGCACTCCGCCGCGAGCCCCTGCGTGAAGCGATTGAGGGCCGCCTTGACCGCCGCATAGAGCGTCGAGCCCCCGTTCGCCTCGAACCAGCCGTAGGGCTTGATCGGCGGCTGCGCCGTCACCGAGCCGACGTTCACGATCCAGCCCGCCCCGCGCGACTTCATGAGCGGGATCGCCTCCCGCGAGAGCACGAAGGGCGCGCGCAGGTAGTGGTCCATCGTCCGGTCGTAGGTCGCGTCGCTCATCTCGGCGATCGGGGCGTACTCCGCATAGCCCGCGTTGTTGACGAGGATGTCGAGTCCACCGGCCGTCGCGGCAGCGCGGGCGACGAGGGCCTCCCGGTCGGCGGCCTTCTCGAGGTCCGCAGCGAGGGCGAAGGACTTTCCGCCCGCGCGCTCGATCAGGTCCACCGTCTCCTGCAGGGTCCCCGGCTCGGCCTTCGCCGTGTCGAGGCTCCGCGCGGTCACGACGACGGTCGCCCCCGCCGCGGCGAAGCGCTGGGCGATGGCACGGCCGATGCCACGGCTGGCTCCGGTCACGAGGGCGATCTTCCCCTTCAGGCTCGGGGCATTTACTTGCGGCATGGACGTCCTCCTCGACCGGGCCCGGTCGGGACCGTGTCGACGGCGATGGCGATGGCGAACTCGATGACGAACAGGATGACGATGGCAAAGACGTCGAGAATTCGATTGATCCGCGGATCGTGGTGAGTGTACACTCACTTTCACCCTCTATGGCCACCCGACGCCTCGCCCACGCTGACCGCCGGACCTCGATCCTCGAAGCCGCGACCACGGCCTTCGCGGCGAAGGGCTTCGACGGCGCCCGGACCCTCGAGATCGCCGAGGCGGCCGGCGTCTCCGAGGCGCTCGTCTACCGCCACTTCCCCTCGAAGCAGGCGCTGTATGACGCGGTGCTCGAGCGCCTGATCGAGGACCAGGATCGCAACATCGCGATCCTCCATCTGCCCGAGGCCTCGACGCGCGGTCTCGTCGAATGTCTCTGGCGTTATTTCGAGGCCTGCGTCTACAACACGCCCGCCTCCCGCGCGTCGGTGGGCCAGCGGATCCTGCTCCTCTCCCTCGCCGGCGACGGACGCCACGCCGGCCTGCTCTACGCGCGCGCCCAGCGGATCGGGTCCGAGGCCTTCGCGGAAGCCCTCGAGGCGGCCCGGCGCGAAGGCAATCTCGAGCCCGTCCCGATCGATCCGCGCAACGCCTGGAACTTCCTCGAGCACGTCGGCTCGATGATCACCGCAGGCCGGCTCTCCGGCGCGCCCGTGATCCCGTATGCCGGCTCGAAGGCGAAGATCCTGCGCGAGGCCGTGCTCTTCTGTGGACGCGGCCTCGGCCTGAAGGACGCAGCCCTGATGGCCTCCGTCCCCGCATCCCGACGCCGCGCCTGAGCTCCGCACACCGACTGGAGACGACCATGTCCGCGACCGCGACCCCGCCGAAGCCCGTCGACCCGATCGCCCTCGAGCGCGCGCTCGCCGAGGCGAACCTCGAGACGCTGTTGATGGTCCATACCCATTGGACCCGGGACGAGGCCTTCCTCGAGCGCTTCGCGCCCCACATCAAGCCCCTCTACGGCCCCGTTCCCTCCGACGTCCCCGAATCCCTCGCCGCCGAGCTGCGCGAGCGCCTCCTGAAGCTCTTCGCCGGCGGGATCCCGGCCGAGCCGCCGCCGCTCCCGCGCGCGCTCATGCAGAAGATGATGTCGATCGGCGCCGGCGAGCCGGTCGAGGACGAGTTCATCCCGCTGCTCCTCGACCAGATGGCCTTCGAGAAGCCATTGCCGCGGCGCGATCGGCCCGGGCGCGTGCCGCCGCCCGCCGACTTCCACGTCGTCGTGATCGGCGCGGGGCTCTCCGGGATCTGCGCGGGCGTGAAGCTCGGCGAGGCAGGCTACGGCTACACGATCTTCGAGAAGAACGAGAACGCCGGCGGAACCTGGTGGGAGAACGTCTACCCGGGCGTCGGTGTGGATACGCCGAGCCATTTCTATTCGTTCTCCTTCGCGCAGAATCCGGACTGGAACCAGTACCACCCTCGCGGCGCCGACATGCGCGCCTACTTCCTGGGCGTCGTCGAGCGCTTCGGCCTGCGCGATCGGATCGAGTTCGAGACCCGCGTCCTCGGCTGCGAATGGGACGAGGCGAAGCAGCGCTGGCGGGTCGAGGTGAAGCGACGGGACGAGCCTTCGCGCGTCGTCGAGGCCGACGCGGTCCTGAACGCCCACGGCATCGTGAACCGCCCCTCGCTCCCGAAGATCCCTGGCCTCGATGCCTTTCAAGGCGTCGTGATGCACACGACGCGCTGGAACCCCGACGTTCCCCTCGAAGGCAAGCGGATCGCCCAGCTCGGGACCGGCGCCTCCGGCGCCCAGCTCGCCGTCGCGATCGCGCCGAAGGCCGCGAAGCTCACGATCTTCCAGCGCTCGCGCCACTGGCTGCTCAACAACCCGAGCGCCGGCCAGCCCGTCTCCGACGGTGTGAAGTGGGCGCTGCGCAACATTCCCAAGTACGCGGAGTGGTACCGCTTCCGCGCCTACTGGTTCGCCGCCGACGGTCTCTTCCCGAACGTGCTGCGCGACCCCGCCTGGCCCCATCAGGACCGCTCGGTCTCCGCCCACAACGACGCGATGCGCGAGCTCACCCTCGCCTACTACCGCGAGAAGCTCGCCGACCGCCCGGATCTCCTCGAGAAGGTCGTCCCGGAGATCCCGATCTTTTCGAAGCGGATCGTGATGGACACGGGCTACCTCGACACGCTCAAGCGACCGAACGTCGAGCTCGAGACCGACCCGATCGAGCGCGTCACGGCGAACGCCATCGTCACACGCAGCGGCCGGGAGATTCCGGTCGACGTGATCGCGCTCGCGACGGGCTTCGAGGTTGCGAAGATGCTCGGACCGCTGCGCGTGATCGGCCGCGGCGGCCGCGATCTCGGCGCCGAATGGGGCGACGAGGAGGCCCGCGCCCATCTCGGCATCCAGGTCCCCGGCTATCCCAACTTCTTCATGACCGGCGGACCGAACTCGGCGCCGAACCACGCCGCGGGCCAGAACATCGTGTCCGAGCGCCAGGTCCACTACATGATCGAGTGCCTCGACTACGCCCGGTCCCGCGGCAAGCGTACGATCGAGCCGACCGAGGCCGCCTACGAGGCCTTCAACCGCCAGATCGACGAGCGCATGCCCCGGATGATCTGGTCCCATCCCAAGGCGACGAGCTACTACCGCAACAGCAAGGGCCGCATCTATCTGTCCTGGCCCTATCGGCTCGTCGACTACTTCCACGTCACCGAGCGTCCCAACCCGGACGACGTCCAGCTCGGCTGAGTCCGAGAAGGAGCCCGCGATGCCCCTCGATCCCCAGGTCGAAGCCCTGCTCCAGCCCGCGCCCGAAGGCTTCGAGATGACGAGCCTGCCCGTCGACGTGCTGCGCAAGTACGTGCGCGAGTCGTCGATGGCCTACCCGAAGCTCGCCGTGCCGCTCGCGAGCGTCGCGGACCGCACGATCGCGGGCCCCGGCGGCGAGCTTCCGATCCGCGTCTATACGCCGGAAGGCGGCGGCCCCTTCCCCCTCGTCGTCTACTTCCACGGCGGCGGCTGGGTCGTCGGCGACCTCGATACCCAGGACATGATCTGCCGGGCCCTCTGCCATGGCGCCGCATCGGTCGTCGTCTCCGTCGACTATCGCCTCGCCCCGGAACACCGCTTTCCGGCCGCGGTGGACGATGCCTGGGCGGCCACGCTCTGGGCGGCGAAGAACGCGCCCGCGCTGCGCGGCGACGCCACGCGACTCGCCGTCGCCGGCGACAGCGCCGGCGCGAATCTCGCGGCGGCCGTCGCGCTCCGGACCCGCGACGAGGGAGGCCCGCGCCTGCGCGCGCAGCTCCTGATCTACGGCTCCTGCAACTACCCGTCGACGCGGACGCCGTCGACCGAGCAGTTCAAGAGCGGCCCGATCATCACCGAGGCCGCGATCGACTACTTCTGGAAGCAGTTCCTCGCCGATCCCGCCGTCGACCAGGACCATCCCTGGGCCTCGCCTGCCCGCGCGAAGAGCCACCGCGATCTCGCCCCGGCCTTCGTCGCGACGGCCGAGATGGATCCTTCCCGGGACGACGGCGAGCGCTACGGCGAGATCCTCGCGCGCGCCGGCGTCGCCACCGAGAGCCGGCGCTATGCGGGCATGCTCCACGGCTTCGTCTCCTGGGTCGGCCTCGTCGACCAGGCCCAGCGGTGCATCGACCACGCCTGCGCATTCCTCGCGCGGCACACCGACCGAGCAGGCGAAGACTGAACGATCGAGGCATCGCGCGATCGATCGATCGAACGAACCGAGCATCCAACGAAGAGCGAGGAGAATCGACATGGGCCAGGCAACCGACGTCTTCCGGGGCGGCGTCGCCGTCGTGACCGGCGCGGGCAGCGGCATCGGCGAAGGGCTCGCGCGGACCGCAGCCGAGCTCGGCATGCAGGTCGCGCTGGCCGACGTGAACGTCGAGCGCATGGAGCGCGTCGCCGCCGAGATCCGGGCGACGGGCGCCACCGCGATCACGATCCCGACCGACGTCGCCGACCCCGCCGCCATCGACCGGCTCGCGGCCACCGTCCACGATCGGCTCGGCGACGTCCGGCTGCTCATGAACAACGCCGGCATCGAGATCCTGGGGCTGACCTGGGAGCTCCCGACGGACGTCTGGGAGAAGGCGATCCGGATCAACGTGCTGGGCGTGATCCATGGCGTGCGCGCCTTCGTGCCCCGCATGCTCGCGGCCGGCAAGCCCGCCTTCATCGGCAACCTCTCGTCGATCGGCGGCCTCAGCATGATGGCTGTCCAGACGCCCTACATCCTGTCGAAGCACGCCGTGCTCTCGTTCAGCGAATGCCTGCGCATGGAGATGGATCTCGTCGGCGCGCCGATCTCGGTCTCCGCCGTGCTGCCCGGCCCGATCGCGACCCGGATCTTCGAAGACGCCGCAACGCCGAAGGATTCCACGCGAATCGAGTTCCACCGCAAGATGATGCAGGACATGACCCACGGCCCCGGCAGCCTGACCGGCAAGCAGGCCGCCGAGCGCATCCTCGCCGGGATCGCCGCGAAGGAGTTCTTCGTCTCGACCCATCCCGAGATCACCGCCCAGATGGCCAAGCAGCGCGCCGAACATCTCGCGACGCTCTCGACGCCCACCCTCGGCGAAGAAGCGAAGCGCATGCTGCTCGGCTGAATCGCTCGCTCGTCCTTTCGTCATCGCGCCCTCGCGCCCGATCTCGCGTCTCGACAGGAAGGCAACGAAAGAGCCCATCGACAAAGCCAGGAGGCCCGACATGACCGCGATCATCGACATCGACGCCCACTTCGAGCCCGGCAGCGATTGGCTCCTGCCCTACCCCGAGCTCGCGAAGCGACTCCCGCCTCCGGATCCCGGCTTTCTCGCCGTCGATGCGATCGTGGGCGACCTGTTGCGGGGGGTCCCGATGGAGAAGCGCCCCCCGATGCAAGAGCTCATGCCGCCGGGCGCAGCGATCCTCTTCGGCAAGGAGAAAGCCGACGAAAAGGCGCGGCGCGCGGAGTTCGAAGGCAAGAACCAGCACCAGGTCGCCGACGCCGCGGCCCGCGTGAAGTGGCTCGACGAGCAGGGCATCGCGCAGCAGCACGTGATCTGCCTCGCCGGGGTCGCCTACAACGTGACGATCGAGGATCCGGGACTGCGCCGGGAGGTGATCCGGACCGCCAACGACTGGCTCGCGACGACGTGTGCCGCGGCGAACGGGCGGCTCAAGCCGGTGTCGGCCCTCGAGTTCGGCGACCTCGACTTCGTCGTCGCCGAGCTGACGCGCATGCGCGGGCTCGGCAGCCGGATCTTCCTGATCCCGGCCTATCCCGTGAACGGCGTGCCCCCGAGCCATCCGAGCTGGGATCGGGTCTGGGCCGCCGCCGTCGACCTCGGCATGATGCCCATGCTCCATACCGGCTTCGAACGCATGCACTTCGACCCGGGCTGGGCGAACCAGGGCGGTGACACGACGCTCTTGCGCATGATCTCGAGCGCCCATCGCCACGTCGCGCCGACGACGCTCGTCAACGCCCTCGTCTACTCCGGCGTCTTCGAGCGCTTCCCGGCGCTGACCTTGCTGCTGGCGGAAGTCGGGACCGGCTGGCTCCCCTTCCTCTACCGGGAGATCGACGATCGGGTCGCCCCCGTCGCAGAGCTGTTTCTCGGCAAGTCCCGCTTGAAGGCGAAGCCGTCGGAATATCTCGCCCGCAATGTGAAGGCGACGCCCCTCTCCGCCGGAAACGACTCGCCGCTGCTGAAGATCATGGAGGAGTTGCCGGCAGAGATGCTGGTCTTCTCGTCGGACTTCCCGCATTTCGAGGGGTTCACGGACCCGGTCGGTCATTACCAGAAGCTGTTCCTGGCGCTTCCGCGCGCCCGCGCGGAGGCGTTTCTCGGGGGTACGATCGACGCCGCCTTCGCCCGTATGGGCGATCCGCTGATCTGAGACAGTCGTTCGGGAAGCGCGTATAGTCGGATCGTCTCGGGGGGGCTCGAGGAGCCGGCCGTGTTCGACAGGAAGCGATCGACCGCGCCTCTGCTCGAAGCTCGAGGACGACGACCCGTTTCGCCCGGCGGACGCTTCCGCCGCGGGGCGTTCGTCGCCGGTGGGCTCGCGACGGCCATCGCCTCGGCCTTGCTCGCGCCCCCGGCTGCGGCGCAGGTCGACGTCCCGTTTACCCAGACGAACGTGACGCTCGGCTCGGTCGGGAGCCAGGTCAGCTATTCGGTCGCGCTCTCCTCGCTCCCGGAACGCCCCGTGTTGATCGCGGAGGTGGTCCCCGACGGCACGCATCCCGACATGACGCTCCAGGTCGAGATCTCGGGGTGCAACCTCGTGAATTCCTTCGGATCCTGCTCGCCCCCTCCACCGGCGACGGGAACCGGGCTCCAATCGACTCGCTGGAACGTCTATCGCTGCGTGCTCGGACAGACGTATCCCGTTCCCCAATACGTGGGCAAGACGTGCAACGTGATCGTGCGTGCGACCAGCTTCGGCAGCGCCGGCCCGCCCGCCGGCTTCGACCTCGCGATCCGCGGCGAGACGGTCGTCCCGACCGGCACGAGCAGCAGCTCGATCACGACGAGCGTGCAGTCGGTTTCGATCACCTCGAAGAAGGACACGACGATCTACGCGACGAGCCCGACGGCGAGCAACGGCCGCGGCCAATCGCTCTGGGCTTCGATCGGGACGCCGGCGGGAGAGCTGCGGAGCTTGATCGCCTTCGACCTGGCCTCCGACATTCCGGCCGGCGCCACGATTCTCGACGCGAGGCTCGAGCTGACACCGCTGGCCCCGACCGTCGGCGGCACGCCGGTCGATCTCTACGCCATCTCCCCCGATCCGTCGGAACCGTGGCTCGAAGGGACGTCCGATGCAGCGAGGGACGAATCGGTGCCGGCTGCACCGGTGGATGGCGCAGCCACCTGGACGCATCGAAGCTGGGCGAGCGCCCTGCCCAAGGGGCCCTGGACCACGCCGGGCGGCGACGTGATCGGGCCGCGCCTCGTCCGCGCGACGATCGCGGGGCAACCGACGCTCGTGCTGAGCTCGCCCGAGCTCGTCGCCCATGTGGCCGCCCTGCATGCGTCGAGCGGCGTCGCCGACGGATTTCTCGTCACCACAGTCGAGGGCAGCGCTCGATTCGCGAGCGACGAGGACCCCTCGCCCGCGAACCGACCCCGGTTGATCGTCGACTTCTCCCCCGCGACCGCTCCCATCTCGGGAACCATCAATCCCAATCTCGTCACGTTCGTCAACGAGAATCAGGACTTCCGCTGGATCTACGACCTCGACCAGGACGACGTCCTGATCACCCCGGTCGCCGGCCGCTGCGAGGTTGCGAACAATGGCAGCAACCTGCTGCCCTACACCTATCAATTCCAGGGCAATCCGAGCTATGCCGGGCTCGACTGCTGTACCTGGCAGATCGATTCCTCGACGGGCATCGTCGGGACCGGGCAGGCGCTCTTCTTCATCAACGTCGACGCCAGCGACCCCGCGAACCAGCCCCCCGACTCGGATACCGACGGAATCAGGAATCTCTGCGACAACTGCCCGGGCGTCCCCAACGGGCCGCTGCTCGGCAGCTGCACCTCCGGCTCGAAGATCGGAAAGCTCTGCCGCTCGAACCAGCAATGTCCGGGCGGGGCCTGCAGCCTCGCCCAGGACGATCTGAATCTCGACGGGACCGGCAACGCCTGCGTCCCGGAACCGGCGCTCGGGGCCTCGCTCTGGACGGGGATCCTCGGGCTCGCCGGACTCGCGGGACTGGCGGCGAGGCGCCCGGATTCGCGAAGCTCGCGCTTTCGACGCATCGACTGAGGAGACGCGGCATGCGCACGATCGTGGTGACGGGATCCGCTTCGGGAATCGGCGCCGCGACGCGCAAGCGCTTGATCGCCCAGGGCGAACGCGTGATCGGCGTCGACATCCGCGACGCCGACGTGCAGGCCGATCTGTCGACTGCGAGCGGTCGGCGCGACGCGATCGCGCGGGTCGAGCATCTCTGCGAGGGACGCCTCGATGGCCTCGTGACCTGCGCCGGCCTGATGGGGCTGCCGTCGCGACCGGGGCGCGTGCTCGCCGAGCTCAACTTCTTCGGGACGATCGAATTCCTCGCCGCCGCGCGCCCCTGGCTCGCCCGCGGTACACGTCCCGCCGTCGTCGCGATCAGCTCGAACTCGACGACGGCCATGCCGGGGCTGCCTGTCGAGCTGACGCGACTCCTGCTCGACGGCGATCCGGCCGAGGCGATCGCCTACGCCGACAAGGTCGGCTCCCCCGACGCCTATGCCGCCACGAAGCTCGCCGTCGCCCACTGGATCCGGCGCCAGGCGACGAAGCCCGAGTGGGCGGGGGCGGGCATCACGCTGAACGCCGTCGCCCCCGGCAAGACGGAGACCGGCATGCTCGCCGAGGGGCGCGCCGACAAGACCTACGGCCCGCTGATCGATGCCTTCCCCGTCCCCGTCGGCCGCTCGGCGCAGCCCGAAGAGATCGCCGCGCTGATCGGCTTCCTGCTCTCGCCGGACGCGCGCTTCATCTGCGGCTCGGTCTACTTCATCGACGGAGGAACCGACGCCCAGCTTCGCGCGAACGATTTCCCGGCGCCCTTCCCCGCGCCGCGGCCGAAGCAGGCCTGAGAGGACGCGAGCCGATGTCGACGAAGCGAGGCGACGCCGGCTCGGACGGATCGGCGGGATCGGCCGAGTCGGCGGGATCGAAGGATCCGGCCTGGACCCGGCGCCGATTCCTCGGCGAGTCGCTGCGCCGATCGCGTGCGATCGGCGCCGGCGTCGTCCTCGGCCCGGCCTCCGTCGCCTTCGCGGACGGCGATAGCGCTCTGCTCGGGACTCCGGTCGTCGCACGCGAAGCGGGACCGCCCCATATCCGACAGCGGCGCAAGCTCGGCCGGACCGGCATCGAGATCCCCGACATCAGCATGGGGAGCTTCAGCCTCGAGAGCGACGTCGACCTCGTCGCCCACGCCCTCGACCGCGGCATCACCCATTTCGACACGGCGGAGAGCTACGCCGACGGCCGCGCCGAGGAGGTGCTCGGCCGCGCGCTCGTCGGCCATCGCGCCCGCATCACCCTCACGAGCAAGTTCAGCGCGGGCCCCGAGCGCTCGGCGAAGGAGCAGATGGCCGTACTCGAGCGGAGCCTGCGCCGCCTGCGCACCGACCACATCGACGTCTACCTGAACCATGCCGTCAACGACCCCGCCTGCCTCGCGAGCCCCGAGTGGCAGGCCTTCGTGGCCCGTGCGAAGCGCGAGGGCAAGATCCGCGCGGCGGGGATGTCGGGCCACGCCGGGCGCCTCGCCGAGTGCCTGCGCCACGGCCTCGACGCGGGCCTGCTCGACGTCATCCTCGTCGCCTACAACTACGCGCAGCAGCCCTCCTACCGCGAGAACGTTCGGCAATATCTCTCGGGCCTCTCGAGCGCCTTCGACTTCGTGTCGCCCCAGCCGGAGCTCCCGGGACTGCTCGCCCGGGCCCGGGCGGCGGGCGTCGGCGTGATGGTCATGAAGACGCTGCGCGGCGCGCGCCTCAACGACATGCGGCCCTTCGAGAAGTCGGGGCGCACCTTCGCCCAGGCGGCCTTCCGCTGGGTCCTCTCCGAGCCCGCGGTGGAGGGCCTCGTCGTGTCGATGACGAGCCCTGCGATGATCGACGAATACGTCGAGGCCTCCGGCAGCGGCCCGCCGGACGCCGAGGATCTCGCGCTCCTCGCCCGCTACGAGGCGCGCCACGCCGCGACGACCTGCGCGATCGGCTGCGGCGACTGTGCGGGGGCGTGTCCGGCGGGCGTGCCGATCGCCGACGTGATGCGGATGCGCATGTACGCCGCGGACTACGGCCTCCCGACCACGGCCGCGCGCGAGTATGCGCGGCTCGACGTCGACGCCGCCGCGTGTCTCGGCTGCAGCGGCGCGCCGTGCGCCGGCGCCTGCTCCGCAGGGCTCGCGATCGCCGACTGGAATCGCGACACCCATCGACGACTCGCATGAGCCCCGAGCCTGGGCACATCCACTACGCCTTCGCTCGCCCCGCTCTCCCCCTCTCGCCCCGGAGAACCTCGCGATGATCCCGCTCCGCCCGTCCCCGCACCCCGAGGCCTTCCCGCCGCGATCCACCGCGCGAACGCGATCCGCCCAAGGCAGGCTCGAGACCGCCGCGCTCGGCGTCGAGGCGATCCTGTTCGCCGCGATCGGGCTCGTCACGATCGGGCTCGCGGTGAACGGGCTCGCGCCTTCGCGCGCGGCGGCGGCCGGGATGGTCGATGCGGTGGGCGCGGAGCGGGAAGCCGCCACGCCGGCGCCCCAGAACGCCGAGTGGATCGCCTTCTGCGAGCGGCTGAAGTCGGTCGGCGGCGAGATCCTGCGCGCCGACCTGCCCGCTTCCGAGCTCGATCGCGCCGAAGGCCAGCGCTACCTGCTCCAGCGCCTCTCCGCCACGATCGACGAGGCCCTCGACGCCGAGTCCGGGCCGCCCATCGTCTCCCTCTACTCCCACAAGCTGCGGAAGTACGGCCTCGACAGCGCCGACGCGAAGTACATGACGGCCCGCATCGAAGGCGCAGGGACCTATCGTCTCTACGGCACCCTCGGCACGGCCCATCACATAGCCTTCCAGCTGACGACGAGCCGCGCCGGCTGGCAGTCCTTCGAGTCGCTGAGCCGCGATGAGATCGGCGCCGACGCGTCGGGTCAGTTCGAGATCCTGATCAGCCCCGAGCGGCCCGAGTCCTGGAAGAAGGCCTGGCTCCGCCTCGATCCCCGTTCGACGGAGCTGCTCCTGCGCGAGTATTTCTACGACTGGGAGAACGAGCGGCCCTCCGAGTTTTCGATCGAGCGCGTCGACCGAGCCGGCGAGAGCGTGCCGCTCGATGCCGCCGCGACGACCGTTCTCTTCGATCAGATCGCGGACCAGTTCGCAGCGACCGTCCCCAAATGGCTCGCGCCCTCCCTCGACGATCGCATCCATCGGGTCAACCAGCTCCGCCCGCCGGCGAAGTCCGCGACGGAGGGCCTGCGCGAGAACGCCTACGGCAGCGGCTGGTTCCGGCTCGAGCCGGACCAGGCCCTGCTGATCGAGCTCGACCCGCCCAGGGCGCATCTCTGGAGCTTCGAGCTCGGGAGCTTCTGGTGGCAATCGCTCGACTACGTGGAGCACACGTCGAGTCTCAATGGCTTTCAGGCGGTGAGGAGCAGCGACGGGCGCTATCGCCTGATCGTCGCCCTCGAAGATCCCGGCGTCCCCAACTGGCTCGACCCGGTCGGCCACCGCGAGGGCGTGATCCTCTACCGCTACCAGCTCGAGGAAGGCGCGAATACGGCGCCGACCGCCCGCCTCGTCCTGCTCGAGGAGCTGAAGAAGCTCCTCCCGGCGGATACGCCGAGGGTTGATCGCGCGGCGCGCGAAGCCGAGATCGCGATGCACAGGCGGCATGCGGCTCGGCGCTGGGCTCCCTGACCGGCTCGTCGACCCGAGGGCTCGCCAAGCACGCCTAACACCGCGGACCGACCAGGGACTCGCGTCGTCGAGCCGAGGCCTCTCCTGGGGGCATCGCCAGGGCGCCGCCCCGTGGCCCGCCTCCGGCGGATCTCCTGGATCCGCCGAGCGGGGCCTCGAATTCCCCCTCGTCCCGCCTCGCGACGACGATACAATGCCGCACGAACGCCCGACGCTGAGCGGGCCGGAGGATTCGGCGTGATTCGATGGCATGGCTGGATCGCATGGGCCCTCATGGCGGGCCTCGCCGCTCCCCTCGGTTGCAGCCCGGATTCGGGAACGAAGGATCGGACGGCGGGTGGGCCGGCAAGCGACGCGAACGCGACGGGGAGCGCCACGGGCACCGCGACCGAAGCGCCGACGATGGTCGAGATGCTCGACGAGCTTCCGCCGCTGCCGACCCACTGGATCGCCGATCCGCCGGTCGCCGCCGGCGCCCCGCCCGTCGACGACGCAATGCTCCGGGACCCCTTCGCCGATCGCTCCCGCTGGCTCCACTACGTCGGCGACCACCGCGGTCATCGCCACAGCCCGATCACGAGCCTGACGAAGAAGAACGTCGCGAAGCTCCAGGTCGTCTGGGCGATGCCGACCGGCACGCAGCAGCAATTCGAGGTCTCCCCCATCGTCTACGGCGGCGTGATGTACGTGAGCACCTCGTACAACCGCATCCTCGCCCTCGACGTGAAGACCGGCGCGATCCTCTGGCGCTACGACCATCCCCTGCCCGCCGACATGAAGCCGTGCTGCGGTCCCGTGAATCGCGGCGTCTCGATCGCCGGCGACACGATCCTGATGGCGACCCTCGATGCGCGGCTCCTCGCCCTCGATCGGCGCAGCGGCGCGATCCTCTGGAACACCGAGATCTTCGACTACGCGAAGGGCTACAGCGCGACCTCGGCCCCCTTCGTCTACGCAAGCGCGGCCGGCACGCTGGCCGTCGTCGGCGTGGCGGGCGGCGAGTACGGCATCCGCGGCTTCTTCGACGCCTACGACGTCGCGACCGGCAAGCGCGTCTGGCGCCACTTCACGATCCCGACCGCCGGCGAGCCCGGCATCGAGACCTGGGCCGGAAAGTCGTACGAGACGGGCGGTGCCCCTGCCTGGACCCAGGGCGCCTACGATGCCGAGACCGACACCCTCTTCTGGACGACGGGCAATCCCGCCCCGGACTTCAACGGCGACGAGCGGGCCGGCGACAATCTCTACTCGAACGCGCTGCTCGCCGTCGACGCGAAGACGGGCGCGCGCAAATGGCATTTCCAGTTCACGCCCCACGACGTCTGGGACTACGACGGCAACACCCAGATCTACCTCGTCGAGGTCGAGCTCGACGGGAAGAAGATCCCGGCGATCGCCCAGGCGAATCGCAACGGCTATTTCTACCTGATCGATCGCCGCGACGGAAAGTTCCTGCGCGCGACGCAGTACGTCGAGCAGATGAACTGGGCGACGATCGGGGCGGACGGACGACCGGTCCTAAATGCCGGTGTCGCGCCGACCGAGGAGCCCGACCAACGCGTCTGCCCGGGCAACATGGGCGGCATGAACGGCGCCTGGAGCGGGAGCTACGACCCGGCGAGGCAGCTCTCCTTCATCCCGACGATCGAGGCCTGCCAGCATTTCATGAAGGGCATCGCCGTCTACAGCGAAGGCGCGCCCTTCATGGCAGGAACCCCCGACACGATCGACGCCGCGGCCGGCAAGGCCTACGGCCATGTCTCGGCCGTCGACGTCGCGACCGGCGAGATCCGCTGGCGGGCGAAGGAGCGCTTCCCGCTGATGGCCGGCGCCGTGAGCACCGCCGGCGGGCTCGTCTTCACCGGCAACCTCGAAGGCGAGGCCCTCGCCCTCGACGCCGACACGGGCGAGGTCCTCTGGCGATTCCGCATGGGCGGCGGCGTCCGCAGCCAGCCGATCGTCTTCGAGCTCGGCGGCCGTCCCTACCTCGCGATCGGGTCCGGCAGCTGGGCCACGACCGACGCCTTCCTCGCCGGCCTCGACCGGATTCCAGAGGGCGGCCACCTCTTCGTCTTCGCGCTGCCGGAGTCCTGAACGCGTGAAGACGCCCTGCGAAGTGAACCGTTCGAATCGCAAGCGGTCCCCCGACGCGCCCGGGCTCCGTCTCGGGGCCGCTCAAGTCCGAAGCCTCCGCGTTCGGACCGTCGCCGGGCTGGTCCTCGGCGTCCTGCTCGTCGGAGCGACTGCCTGTGAAAAGCCCGAGTCCCCTGCCGCGCGCCATGCGCAGGATCCCGAGGCGCTGAAGCGCGGCAAGAGCCTCTTCGTCGGGACCTGCGGCGCCTACTGCCATGGGCTGCAGCCCGGCCATCGCGACGCGCCCTACCTCTTCGACTGCGACTGGAAGCACGGCGGGCGCGACGAGGAGATCTTCCGGACGATCCGGGCCGGTGTCCCGAACACGCGGATGCAGGCCTTCGCCGATCGCATGCCCGAGGGCGACGACGATCTCTGGAAGATCGTCGCGTTCATCCGCTCGCGGTCCGATTGCTCCTGAGCGGCTTCGGCGACGGGGCCGAAGCACTGCGCGCTGCGCGCCCCAGCAGCTCGCCCGGCCGCTCAGACAAGTGCGCGCACGCGGCGTGGCTCAGGCCCAGCCCTTCGAGAGCGGGACGCGGTGGTAGAAGACGAGCTTGCGGTGGGCGAACTTCCAGACGCCGTCCTCGCGCACGAACTCGTCGTCGTAGTAGCCGGCCGCCGTGACGGCCTCACCGTTCTCGACCATCCGGAGCTCGATGCTGCAGAAGCCCGTCGCGCGGTCGCCGCGGAGCTCGACCACGTGGTTGTGGATGAACGGGATCGGCCGCAGCGAGCCGAAGGAGCTCTTGTAGAGCGCGAGCAGCCGGACATGGCCCTGCTCCCGCGTGTCGCCGGACTCCATGATGCCGTCGCGGGCGAAGAGCGCCGTGACGGCTTCTGCGTTGCCCGCGACCGCGAGCTGGCAGTAGCGGGCGGTCAGCTCGCGGATGGCGTCGCGGTCTTCGACGGCTCGGATGCGTTCTTCGAGAGTGGGCATGAGGGCTTCCTTTCGGGATTCGCGCGCGCTCAGGGATCGAGCTTGAGCAGGCGCGCGGGGTTGTCGCAGGCCATCTCGCGCAGTTGCGATTCCTTGGCGCCCGCCTGCCAGAGCGCGTCGGCATAGTCGATCAGCCCGATCGCCGGGCGCGGCAGCTCGTCGGTCCAGCCGTAGTCGGTCGAGAGCACGACCTGGCGCGAGCCGATCGCATCGATCGCCTTCACGACCTCCGGCGAGCCCGGCCCGTGGCCCGCCATGCAGGTCGCCGCCGCGAGCTCGATGAAGGCCCCGAGCTCCGCGAGCTCGACGCATTCGGGCACCGTGAGCCGCGGCCCCGCGCCGGAGTTCATCGCGTGGGTCACGACGACGCGGCCCCGGCGCCCGAAGGCCTTCGCCACGGCGACGTGCTCGGCCTTCGAAGTGTGGCCGGTCGCGACGATCGCATCGTACTTCTCGACCAGGGCGAGGATCTCCTCGACCTCGGGCCGCAGACGTCCGCTCTCGTCGAGCATCACGATCCCCTCCCCCGGCACCTTCAACATCGCCGCGACGCCGTTCTCGAAATCCTGCTGGCTCGAGATGGTCGGCAGCCAGACGATCGCCGCCCCGTCGCGCAGCGCGATCTCGACGGCGCCCGGATTGAGGCCGCCGATGCAGAAGTCGCAGCAGATCGAGCCGTAGACCCGCACGCCGGGCACGGTCTGCGAGACCGCGTAGGCAAAGTGGTTGGTCGGAAAGTCGTGGGACTTGAGCACGAGCGCCTTGAAGTCGAGGGCGGCCGCGTCCCGGGCGGCGTCGAACGGATCGACGGCGTGCTTGCGCCCGACGACCGACTCCGGCCCGAAATGACAGTGGAGATCGATGGCACCGCCGAGCACGATCCGCCCCATGAAGCCTCCTGCCGACGACCCGCGTCGGCCCGTCAAACCCCGCTCGAGCGCTCACGCCGGAGTCCGACCGACGGCATCCGCATTTCGATGGCCGCCCCGCAGCCCACCCGCGGATCGACCACGACCTCGCCCCCGGCGCGTTGCGCCACCTGCGCGACGAAAGGCAGCCCGAGCCCCTGATGATCGCCGCCGCGCGTCGTGAATCCGGGCTCGAAGATCCGGAGACGAAGCGCGTCGGGAATGCCGTGGCCGTCGTCCTCGACGCGGATGAGGATCCCGCCCGGCTCCGCGCCCGGCATCCGCCGCGACCGCACGCGCACCTCTCCGTAGCCCTCGGGCGCCGCATCGATCGCGTTCGAGATCAAGTTCAGGATCGCGCGCTCGAGCTCGATCCGATTCGCCTCGATGGGCGGGAGCCCCGGCTCGAGATCCGTCACGAGCTTGGTCCCCGACCCGGCGAGACCCTTCGCGAGCCCGACCGCGCGCTCGAGGAGGGCGTTGACGTCGACCGACTCGAGTCGGTCCCCGCCCTTCGCGGCGCCCCGCATGTAGTCGCGGGTCGCGAGCACCCGCTCGCGGATCTGCCGAAGCGCGAGCTGGAGATCGGCCGGATGCTGCTCCGAGGCGAGGGCGAGCTCGGCGCCGCCCAGGATTCCGCCGAGCAGGTTGTTCACGTCGTGGACCACCTCGCGAGAGAGCGACGCGCTCGCTCGCCCGCTTTCGACACTCGGCCCCGACCGGGCGTACGACCGGGCCTGATCGGCGCCACCCGACGCAGTCTCCGCATCCGACGCTTCCGGTGCACGGGCGTTGCGGACGGCTTCCGCCGACCGCGCCTCCGCGCAGCGCCGCGCCGCCGATTGCGCCGCCATCCGACGCCCCGCATGGTGGCGCGCGAGGTGGACCCCGGCGGCCGAGCCCGCGACCATGCATCCGGCGAGCACGAGCTGCAGTCGATTCGGAACCTTGAGCGGCGCCGACACCGCGATCACGAACCAAGCGAGGACCGCGACCTCGGCCGCGATCATGTAGCGGCGATCGGCGATCAGGAAGGCTGCCCCGACGCTCACGAGCGCCAGGTTGACGAAGGACGAGAGCTCACCGCTCTTCAGGATGAAGGTCCCGATCAGCGTCGCGAGATAGGCCGCGATGAAGAAGGCCGCCCGACTCGCCTTCGCCGGGGGCCGCCAGAACCAGGACGCCCCGATCGCCGCGAGACCCACGTGGAGCGTGAAGGCGATCGGCCGGAAATGCCCCGTCCCCATCCAGTACTGCGTCGCCGCACCGAGCGCCGCGATCGAACCGGAGAGACACGCGAGCGGCGGCAGCGCAAAGCGGAGCTGGGCTTCGCGCAACGCCTGCTCGTCGTCGGCTTCGAGCTCGCGCGCGGTCGTCTCCCGATCGCGCCCTCGAAACGACCCACCCGCGGCCCTCGTTTCCGACCGCGCGCGGCTCACCCGGAGAGCCTCTTGATCCCGGCCATCGCCGTATGGTGCGCCAGGAGACCGCCGTCGACGGAGAGGATCTGGCCGGTGACGAAGGAAGCCGCGTCGGAGGCGAGAAAGACGACGACCGCCGCGATGTCTTCGGGCCGGCCGAGGCGGGGCGTCAGCGTGTTCTCGACGTAGACCTCGACTGCCGCTTTCGGGACGTTGGCCTCGAGCGCAGGTGTCGCGATGACGCCCGGCGCGACGGCGTTGCAGCGGATCCCCTGCTTGCCGTACTGGACGGCCACGTTCTGGGTCAACGACCCGAGCCCCGCCTTCGAAGCGGCGTAGGCCGCGCGGATCACGTCGCCGGTCAGCCCCGAGGCCGACGAAGTATTGATGATCGAGCCTCCGCCGCGGCGGATCATGTGGGGGATCGCGTATTTGCAGCCGAGCATCGGCCCGCGCAGATTGATCCGCATGTTCCGGTCCCAGACCTCGGTCGTGAGATCGACGATCGCGCCGTCGGCCGCCATCAACGCCGGATCCGAATCCGCCGCGTTGTTGTGGAGGATGTCGAGCCCGCCGAAGACGCGGACCGCCGCTTCGACCATCGCCGCGATCGAAGCCTCGTCTCCGAGATCGACCTGTTGGGCGTGGGCCCGTCCCCCGCGCGCCTCGAGCTCGCCCGCGACCTTGCGCGCGCCGTCCGCATTGAGATCGGCGACGACGACCGCCGCCCCCGCCGCCGAGAGCGCGAGGCAGGTCGCGCGACCGATGCCCGACGCGCCGCCGGTCACGATCGCGACCCGATTCGCGAGGGAGAAGGTTTCGGGGCCGAGCTCGCTCTTCGGAATGGCCATGGACGTCCTCTCGTTCGACGGGGGCTCAGCGGGCGATGCGGACGGGCAGCTGCTCCGGACCGTATTCCTGGAGGTGGTTCACGCAGTGCCAGACGTAGTCGGGCGCGAGCTCGAGCTTCGTCTTCGCCATCACGGCGAGCGCCTCCTCGAGCACGACCCGACCGATGAGCCGCGTCAGGTGGTTGCCGAGGCAGAGATGGGGGCCGGAGCCGAAGGCCAGATGCTCGGGCGGATCGATCCGGTCGAGCCGGAACGTCTCGGGATCCGGATAGGCTTCGGGATCGCGGTTGCCGGCGGTGATGTGGCACATGATGTGCTCGCCCTTGAAGACGGGCGTGCTCCCGATCTGCGAATCGGCACGCGCCGTCCGCCAGAGGAACGCGACGGGCGCCTCGTAGCGGAGCGATTCCTCGACGGCCCGATCGATGTTCGCGGGATCGCGCCGCAGCGCCGTCTCGAAGTCGCGGCTCGTGATCAGCCGGTAGAGCAGGTTCCCGACCATGTAGGTCGCGGAGAGGGAGCCGGCCAGCATGTTGACGACGAGCGTCCGCGTATGGTGGGCCCCGATCGACCAGCCGTCCTCGCCGCGGGAGCGCACCATCGAGGCGAGCAGATCGTCGAGGGAGCCGTCGCGGGCGCGCCGTTCGATCTGCTCGTCGATGCAGGCGGCGAGCTCCGGGAAGCCGGCCGCGATGCCCTCGCCCTTCTCGGTCTTGCCGGTCGGCGGCCAGCTGCTGTGGAGCAGGTCGTTGCACCATCCCATCAGCGCATCGTGCTGCGACTCGGGGAAGCCGAGTAGATCCGCCGAGACCGAGCCCGGGATCGGCGTCGCGAACTCCGCCATCAGGTCGCCCTGCCCCGCCGCGACGATCCGCTCGAGCCGACGCCGGATGGCCTGTCGCGTGAACGGCTCGGACTCCTGCGCCTTCGCGATCGTGAAGGTCCGGTGGAGCACGCGGCGGATCTTCGGATGGAGCGGTGCGTCGAGCTCGCCGAGGAAGCTCTCCTCGGAGGGGACGACGATGCCCGGAGCGCGCATGTCGCCGACGGAAGAAAAGCCCTTCGAGTCCCGAAAGACCGCCGTCACGTCGTCGAAGCGCGTCACGAGCACGATGTTGTCCGCGGGCCGGCAGACCGGCTTCTCCTTGCGGATCAACGCCATGCGGGCGAAGTCCTTCGCCTTCGCGGCGTCGTTCGGATCGAATGCAAACTCGCGGTCCACGCCCGGTCGATCGGCCATGTCCTCTTCCTCAGCCCTTTCCGTCGCCGACCGCGAGCCGCCCGAAGCGCAGCGGCAGATGGGGCACACCGCGGGTCGGGACCAGCTGGTTGCGGACGATGCCCTTTTCGTCGATCTCGTAGTCCGGCGCGATCGCGAGCAACGTCTCGAGGGCGATGCGCGTCTCGAGCCGGGCGACCGCGTTGCCCAGGCAGAAATGGATGCCGTGGCCGAAGGTCCAGTGGTTCTTGAACGAGCGCTCGAGGTCGAGCACGTCGGGATTCGGGAAGACCGTCTCGTCGTGGTTCGCGGAGCCGTAGAGCAGGAGGATCTGGTCGCCGCCCGGGATCGTGACGCCCCCGATCTCGACGTCGCGGGTCGTCGCCCGGGCGAGGCCCTGAACGGGCGAGACGAAGCGCAGGAGCTCCTCGATCGCGACCGGCCAGCGCCCCGGCTCGCGCACCAGCTTGCGCCGCTCCTCCGGGAAGCGCGCCAGCGCGATGATCCCGTTCGCGATCATGTTCATCGTCGTGTTCTGCGACGCGTCGTGGAGCAGCGAGCAGAAGCCGCCGATCTCCTCGTCGGTGAGCTCCTTGCCCTCGGTCTGATTGTGGAGGATCTGCGAGATCAGATCGTCCGAGCGATGCGCCCGGCGCTCGGCGACGAGCGACGTCCAGTAGCGACCCATCTCGGCGTAGGCCTCGAGCGCGGCGGGGCTCGTGAAGTCGTCGCTCCCGAGCGTCGCGAAGTTCCACTTGAGGAACTGATCGCGATCGGCGAGCGGAAGGTCGAGCAGCTCGCACATCGTGAGCATCGGGATCTGATGGGTGTACTCGGGCGAGGCGTCGCAGGTTCCCCGCTCCGCGAGCGGGGCGAGCAGCGACTTCGCCGAAGAACGGATGTGGGACTCGAGGCGCGCGACCCGGGCGGGGGTCAGGACTCGGGCCAGGATCGCGCGCAGCTCGTCGTGGCGCGGCGGATCCATGTTGAACATGTTGGGCGGGATGAGCGAGCTGTCGGTATCGATCAGCGTGCCCTTCGCCGAGGAGAAGGTCCGCCAGTCGAGCAGCGCCGCGTCGACGTCCTTCGCGCGGGAGAGCATCCAGAAATGCGGCCAGACGCGCGCTTCACGGGTCGCGTGGCGGTAGGCCGGCGCGTGGTCGCGCATCTGCTTGTAGAAGGGATATGGATCCTCGAAGAAGCGCGCGTCGAAGGGATCGAAATCGAATCCGTCGGGTAGTCCACTCATCTCGATCCCTCTCGTCCACTCGCCGTCGCCACGCGCATCAGGCGGAAACGGCTTCGGGCTCCGCCGCCCCGAGGCCATGCGCGGCTGCGGTGGGCACCCGCAATGCAAACAACACCAGGAACGCCAACCCGAGCGCCACCGCGAAGATCTCGAACGCGAGCACGAAGCTTCCGGTCGCCCCGTGCACGCGGCCGGCAATCCCATACCCGCCCATCGCGCCCACCGAGATGAGCGGGGCCTGCAGCCCCATCGCCCGGCCGAAGTTCGCGACGCCGAAGATCGCCGCCATCAACGCGCCCCAGACCGGCAGGATACCGCCCGCGGCGAGCCCCATCACCGCCACGCTGCCGAGCAGGACGGGGAATTCGGGCTCCGTCGTCATCAGAAGCACGCTTCCGATCGTGAGGCCGATCGCCGCCCAGAGACCCAGCTTCAACGAGAAGCGATCGGCGGCCCAACCGAAGGCCAGCTTGCCGATCAAGCCCGAGACCGTGAGGGCGACGGTCACCTGCGACCGCGCCATCGAGTCGGCACCGAGGTCGGCGGCGAATTTCGGCACGCTGAAGAGCATCCCCGAGTACGCGCCCAGGAAGAGCGCGAGACAGATGCTCACCATCCAGAATGCCGGTCGCCGCAGGACGTCTCCCGTCACCATCGTCGGCACCACGCCCATCCCGGGCGACGGGGCGGCGGCCGGGACACCCTCGGGCTCGAGCCCCATGTCCCGCGGATGATTGCGCAGCACGAAGAGCAGCAACGGCAGCACGCCGACGGCGATCATCAATGCCATCAGCCGGACCGTATCCCGCCAGCCGATCGACTCGAATCCCAACCCGAACAACGGCGCCATGAGCATGCCACCGACCGAGGTGCCCATCGCGGCGAGACCGAGGGCCCGTCCCCGGGACGCCGTGAACCAGCGTGAGACGACCGCCGAGCAGACGATCGGACCGAGCAGCGTCATGGCCGCCGCGACGAGAGTCGAGATGGCGATGCCGAAGGCGAGCTCGTTCGGCGCCCACGCCATGCCGAGCAGCCCCCCCACGAGGGAGCATGTCCCGATCAGCATCAGTCCACGCGCCGACCAGCGATCCACCAGCGGTCCGACCAGCAGGGGCAGAACCATGCCGAGCGCGGTCATGCCGATCATCGCGTCGCTCAGCTTCTTCATCCCGCAATCGAATTCCTCCTCGACCGGCACGAGGAGAAGCGGGAGCCCGTAGCTCGAGAAGCCGACCATGACGAGCTGGACCATGAAGACGGTCGAGACGATCCACCACCCATGGAACATTGCGGCCTCTCCTTGCGGGCCCCGCATCCGATCGCCGGCGGGAGCGAGGCCCATGGTACCCATCCCGCGGGCGCGCGCTCGCCCCATTCCGGCGGTCCCGAACGACCTCGGGCGGCAGAATTCGACCCCATGTGTCCCCGGCGACGGTCCCGTGACCCCGACCGATGCGCGATGCTCCCTTCGTTCGCAATCGATGCGGAGGAGCGCGCGATGGACCTGACCGGACGATGTTATTGCGGAGCGATCCGATACCGGACCGTGGGCGAGGCAGCGATGCGCGCCCAGTGCCATTGCCGGGAATGCCAGTACGTCTCGGGCGGGGCGGCGGTGCTGATCATGGGGATGCCGGCCGACGGCTTCCAGTACACGCAGGGCGAGCCGCGGCGGTTCACGCGCAGCGACATCCCGAATCCGGTGACCCGGGAGTTCTGCCCGGAGTGCGGGACGCATCTCGCGACGCGGGCGCCGGGCGTGCCGCTCGTGTTCGTGAAGATCGGGACCCTCGACGACCCGGCGGCCTTCGGTGGCCCGCAGGTCGTCCTGTACACGATCGATCAGCAGCCGTGGCATCTGATCCCGGAAGGGGTACCGGCGTTTCCGAGGATGCCGGGCTAGCTGCGCTCGCGCGGGACCTTGCGCATGCGCGGCCGCGGCGGGACGACCAACGGGTCGAATGGACCGGAGGCGCGCCGGGCCGCAATCGCGCCGGTCATGTCGAGGCGACCCGTCACGATGGCGCCGTCGTGGAGGATGATGCGCGGCGCGCGCACGTCGCCGCGGATCACGCCGCCGGCCTTGACCTCGATCCAGTCCTCCGCCGAGACGTTCCCCCGGATCGTCCCGCGCACGCGCACCGAGCGCGCCTCGACCCGCGACTGCACGAAGCCCTCGCTGCCCACGGTCACGCGCGAGCGGCGCGCGCGCACGCAGCCTTCGACGAGGCCCTGGATCTCGACGTTCTCGTCGGCCACGAGATCGCCCGCGACCTTGCTCGCCGGACCGAGCATGCTGGCCCGCTTGCGCGCGACCTGGCCGAGGGAGAAGTTCACGTCGATGTCCGCATACTGCGGCTGGATGCCGGAGATCGGCGGGACGTCGGCGGCGGCCGTCCGCGCCGACGGCCCGGCGCCGGCCCCGGGACCGAAGACCCGATCGACGATGTCGGGATGCCGTCCGTCGCGCGAGGCGCCCTCGGCCCCCATCGCCGCCACCGCCGCAACGACCCCGCGCACGGTGTCGCGGCCGGTCTCGTGAGCGGTCTCGCGCACGCCGGCGATCGGTGCCCCCGTCATCATCTCACGCGGATTCTCACGCGGAATCGTGGCCACCGTGCGCGCTCCCGAACGAGAGGCCGACGCGCCGGGTCTGGATCGACCCCGCAGCGCTTCCCGTTCGAGACTTGTGTGGTCGCGAAGGGCCGGCGATCGCAGGCAAGTCGGGCCCGAGATCGCGCCGAGCCCCGTCCCGGACCGCATCTGCAGAGGAACTGCCGGGCACGGAAGGCCTTCCGCGCCCGGGACGCATGCCCGCGCCCGCCGTGTCGCTCGTGGCCGAGCACCGGATCGGAGCGCGGGATCGGCGAGCTGGAACGGACGGCCGGAACGGAGCAGCGAGCCGACGGGACGCGTTGGCCTGCCGCGACGCAAAGCCGTGCCTCAGCCGAGGTCCTTGAACTTCACGACCCGCGTGTCCCACGCCTCCGGCCAGCCGCCGTCCGCACCGACGATGCGGCCGAGCATGCCGCCCTGGTCGTGGCCCAGGGTGTTCAGCCAGTTGGGATGGGCCGGGCCGGGATCGCTGTGGGCGATCACGATGTCGACCGAGCCATCCTTCTCGTAGCGGGCCGAGAACTTGTTGATGCAGATGTCGAAGAAGCGGTGGTCGAGGGACTCCATCCAGAAATTCGAGAGCTGGAGATTCCAGGTCGCACATTCCGGGAAGAACGGGATGTGGACCCGCAGCGCCTCGTCGGGCGCGAGCTGCCAATGGCTCTGGTAGTAGTGGATCGTGGGATCCCCGCCCGCCGCGTAGAGCATCGGCTGGTCGTGCGGGGGCAGCTGATTGAGCGTCTTCTCCTGATACATCTTGGTCCACATCAGGCCGAGCTTGATCGTGCTCTCGAGGAAGCCGAGCGCCCCCATCAGCTGACTCTCGAGGTTCGCCGGGACGAGGTTGTTGTTCGGCCGCTCCGGATTCAGGCATTCGATGCGCAGCTCGGCGCGCTTTTCCTGCTTGCGATTGCCGAAGGTCTGGCGGACGACCATGTTGGTCGAGTTGGGCAGCAGCTTCAGCCAGTTCCCCTTCTGCGGCTTCTGGGACATCAGGATCTCGAAGCTTCCGTCGGGCTCGAGGGCGATCTTCGAGGAGTCGATCTCGGACTGGCTGACCATCGCCTCGATCCCGGTTCCCCCCTTCACGCCGATGCTGAACCACTTGACCGTCCCGCGCGTCCCGGTGATCCGGTAGTCGAAGCGGCCGTCGATCATGCAGTTCTCGTAGTAGTTGTCCGGGTTGTCGTTGAGGATCTTCTTCGTGTCGTCGGCGAGGCGGAAGAACGCGGGATACTGGGGATCCGCGTAGTCGACGACGCGCTCGAGGCCGGCGCGCAGGATGCGGGTCAGGAAGCGGTAGCCGAGAGCCTGATTCATCACGTCCTTCGGGACGTTCGGCTCCTTCACGAGCTTCCCGGCCGCCTTCAGGCGATCGCAGAAATCCTCCCACAGCTTTCCGTTCAGGATCCGCTCTTCGGCCTGGCGTGCGTCCATGTCCGTCTCCTCTGTTCGTCCGGCGCTCCTACGCTAGCGTGCCGAGGATCGAAGTCATGGCCCGGAAACCGTCCGCGCCGACGCCGACGCGGGCGGCGTCTACACCGCCTTCCGTGCCGTTCGTGCCGATCGTGCCGAGGAGAAACCCGATGAGCGAAGCCCCCTCCCCGCAGCGCAGCGCCTCGACCCGTCCGCGCCCCGCCTCGGGCATCCCGCGCTGGGACGCCGAGTGCGACGTCGTCGTCGTCGGCTTCGGCGCCGCAGGCGCGTCGGCCGCGATCGAGGCGGCGAATGCCGGCGCGAAGGTCATCCTGGTCGAGGTCGCCTCGGGCAGCGGCGGAACCTCGGCGATGGCCGGCGGCGACATCTACATGGGCGGCAACGGGGGCACCGAAGCCCAGCGCGCGAACGGCTTCCACGACACGACCGAGGACTTCTTCCGCTACATGATGATGGCGGGCGGTCCCGACGCCGACGAAGAGCGCGTCCGGCTCTACGCCGAAGGCGCCCATGCCCACTTCCAGTGGCTGAAGGATCAGGGCGTCCCCTATCGGAACACGTACATCCCGGGCAAGCCCGTCATGCCCGGGACCGGCGACTGCCTGATCCTCTCGGGCAGCGAGTACGCCTGGCCCTTCAAGGAGAGCGCGCGCCCCTGCCCCCGCGGCCATCTGCCGGAGGCGATCGGCGAGACCGGGGGCTTCATGCTCCTCGACAAGCTCGCGAAGCGCGTCCATGCCCTCGGCGTCGACGTGCGCTTCCAGACCCGCGCCCGGGCGCTCGTCGTCGACGAAGCCAATCGCGTCTGCGGGCTCGTCGTCTACGCCGACGGCGAAGAGAAGGCGATCCGCGCGCGCCACGGCGTCATTCTCTGCGCCGGCGGCTTCGCGCTCAACGAGGACATGCTGCGGCAGTACGCGCCGATCCGGCAGCGCCTCGCCAACGACGGGCTCTCCGGCGGCTACGACGACGGCAGCGGCATCCGCCTCGGCATGAGCGTCGGCGGGGCCGCGATCCACATGGACGAGCTCTTCGTGACGCTCCCCTTCTATCCGCCGGAGTCCCACGTGAAGGGCATCCTCGTCAACGACAAGGGCGCGCGCTTCATCAACGAGGACGCCTACGGCGGCCGCGTCGCGCATTTCATCGCCAGCCAGATCGGCGATCGCTTCTTCCTGCTGGTCGACGACGCGATCTTCCAGCAGCCCTCGCCCTACGCGAAGATCGAGATCGCGGCGGTCGGCTCGACGTGGGAGGAGGTCGAGCGCGAGCTCGGCCTGAGCGAAGGAAGCCTCGTCTCGACGGTCGAGGTCTACAACCGCCACGCCGCGAAGGGCGAGGATCCGCTCTTCCACAAGGACGCGAGCTGGCTCAAGCCCCTCGACGAGCCGCCCTTCGCCGCCCTCGCCTGTCATCTGAAGCAGGCCTACTACCCGTTCTTCACGCTGGGCGGCCTGCGGGTCCGACCCTCGGGCGAGGTCCTGACGATCGACGGCGACGTGATCCCCGGGCTCTATGCCGCGGGGCGAACGGCGTGCGGGCTGCCGCGCTGGGGCAAGGGGTACAGCTCGGGCATGTCGCTCGGCGACTGCACGTTCTTCGGTCGCATGGCGGGCCGCAAGGCGGCCGCGACGCCGATCGCGGACGCCTAACGCCTCCGCTCAGCCCCGCCGATCGGCCCCGCGATCAGCAGACCCGGTTGGCCGCCGGCTCGCCGCACCGCCACGCCGCGATCGCGTCGATCAGGATCTGGCCCATGCCCATGCGCGCCTCGTGGGTCGCGCTCCCGATGTGCGGGACCATGAAGACGTTCGGCAGATCGAAGTAGTCGGGATGGATGGCGGGCTCGCCCGCGAAGACGTCGAGGCCGGCCGCGTAGACCTGGCCGGACTGGAGCGCGTCGATCAGCGCCCGGTCGACGACGAGATCGCCCCGCGCGATGTTGACGACGATGAGCCCCGGCCGCGCCTGCGCGAGGAGCGCCGCGTCGACGACGCCGCGGGTCTCCTCGGTCGCCGGACAGGCGAGGACGAGGACGTCGACCGCGCGCACGAGCTCCGCCGGCGTCGCGTGGTACACGGCGCCCTGCGCCTGCTCCGGCGGGAGCGGCTTGCGATTGCAGTAGTGGATCGGCATGTCGAAGGCGCGGGCCCGCGCCGCGATCCGGCGCCCGATGTCGCCCATGCCGAGGATGCCGAGCGTCCGCCCGGAGAGCTGACGTCCGACGAGCTGCCCCGGCTGCCAGCCATGCCAGGCGCGATCGCGCAGCAGGCCGATCGCCTCGGTCCCCCGCCGCGCCGCGCCGAGCATCAGGAAGAGTGCGTTCTCGGCCACCGAATCCGCGAGCACGCCCGGCGTATTGAACACGGCGAGCCCCCGCGCGCGGGCCGCCGCGAGATCGATGTGGTCCGTCCCGACCGAGTAGGTCGCGAGCACGCGCACGCTCGCGGGCAGCGCCTCGATCGCGGCGGCCCGCATCGGGACGTCGAGGGAGAAGACGATGGCGGAGAACGCGGTCCCCGCGGCCGTGTGCGCCGCCAGCTCCGCGAGCGGCTCCTTCGTCTCGGCGAAGCGGGCTCGGAACGCGTCCGCGAAGGCACGTTCGACCGGCTCGATGAACCGGGACGCCACGAAGAGCTCGAGCTCGGCCTGCGGGCTCAAATTCGCTTCCTCTCCCCGGATCACGGCTCGCGCAGCGGGAGCCTCAGGCCAGCCCTTCGGCCTTGACCGGCGCCGTCTGCCCACGCCCGGCGAAGCGCGCGCGCACCCGCTCGAGGCCCAGGTAGAAGACGGGCACGATCAGCAGCGTCAACATCATCGACGTGAACATCCCCGCGGCGGTCGCGACGCCCATCGGTGCTCGCGTCTCGGCGCCGGGACCGATCCCGAGCGCCGAGGGAAGCACGCCGAAGATCATCGACAGCGCCGTCATCAGGACGGGGCGCATGCGGATGGGCGCCGCCTTGCGCATCGCCTCCTTCGCCGTCATGCCCTCGGCCTGGAGCTGATTCGCGTAGTCGACGAGCAGGATCGAGTTCTTCGTGACGAGCCCGATCAGCAGCACGATGCCGATCATGCTGAACAGATTGAGCGACATGTCGAAGAGCCAGAGCCCGCCGAGCGCGCCCACCATCGAGAAGGGCAGCGCGGCCATGACGATGATCGGCTGGGTGAAGCTCTCGAACTGGGCCGCGAGCACCATGTAGATCACGAGCACCGCCAGCACCATCATGACCATGAACTGCTGGCCCGACTCCCTCATCGCCTCGGCGTCGCCCGTCAGCCGCAGCGACATGGTCGAAGGCAGGATCTCGTCGGCGATCCGCTGGGCGCGGACGACCGCGTCACCGAGCGCGATGCCCTCGAGGCTCCCCATGACCTTGACGCTGCGCTGGCGATCGGTGCGCGTGATCGACGCCGCCGTCGCGCCGCGCTCGACCGTCACGAGGTTGCGCATGTCGACGAGCTCGCCGTTGCGGGCGCGGACCCAGAGGTCTCCGATCGCCGAGAGGTCGTCGCGATTGCCCTTCTCCATCCGCATGCGGACGTCGTGGCGCTCCTCGCCCTCGCGATACGAGGCGACGTCGAGCCCGCCGATCATCGCGAGCACCGTATCCGCCACCGTCTGCGCGTCGACCCCGAGCGCCGCCGCCTTGTCCCGATCGGGCACGACCCGGGCCTCGGGCAAGCCGACGCGGAGGCTCATCTCCATGTCGACCATGCCGCCTTCGGCCTCGAGGCGGTCGATCATCTGACTCGCGTATTGATCGAACTCCTCGAGCGATCCCGAGCCGACGATCTCGACCTCGAACTCGCGATCCGAGGAGCCCATCGGATCGACGACCGAAAACTCCTGGCCCGGAATGTCGAGGAGCGCCTTGCGCGCCTCGACCATCAGCTCCTGCGACGTCCGCTTGCGCTGGTCGGCCGGATAGAGCCGCGCGTTCAGCATGCCGTCGGTCGGGCCGCCGATGCTGATCGAGGTCGAGCCGATCGCCGCGAAGATCGAGGCGACCTCGGGCTGCTCGAGGAACCAGGCCTCGTTCCGGGTGAGGATGTCGACGGTGTTCTCGAGGGAGCTGCCGGGCGGGGTCCGGAAACGCACCGCCACGAAGCCCGTATCCGCAGCCGGAAAGAACTCGGCCTTCAGCCGGCTTCCCGCCAGCACGGCGAGCACGATCGACGCGATCGCGATCGCCGTCGTCTTGCCGGGGCTCGCGATCGACCAGTCGAGGATTTGCCGATAGCGCTCTTCGAGCGCCTGGAAGCCGCTCTCGAGCCGACCATAGAGGCCGCCCTCGCCCCGCTCCTTCGGCGGTGGCATGCGCGCGGCGAGCATGGGCGTGATCGTGAGGGCGACGAGCAGCGAGATCACGACGGCGACGGAGACGGTGACCCCGAACTCGGTCAGGAAGCTTCCCATCTGGCCCGTCGCGAAAGCGACGGGGAGGAACACGGCGGCGACCGAGAAGGTCGCGGCGGCGGCGGCGAGGGTGATCTCGCGGGTCCCGGAGCGGGCGGCCTCGAAAGCGGACTGCCCGCCCTCGCGATGGCGCTCGATGTTCTCGAGCACGATGATGGCGTCGTCGATCACGACGCCGATCGCGAGCGTGAGCCCGAGCAGGGTCATCGTGTTGAGCGTGTAGTCGAAGATCCAGATCATGCCGAAGGTCGTCACGATCGAGAGCGGGATCGCGAGCGACACGATCAGCGTCGGGCGCGTCCGGCGCATGAAGATGAACACGACGAAGACCGCGAGCAGGCCGCCGAAGACGAGGGAGAAGAGCGTCTCCTCGAAGGACTCGCGGATCAGCTCGGAATTGTCGATGAAGCCTTCCTTCTCGACGATGTGGATGCCTTCGGGCGCGCGCGAACGCAGGATGTCCATCCGGCGATAGAACTCGTCGACGATGGCGACGGTATTCCCGTCGGACTGCTTCTTGACGGCGATGGCGATGCCGGGCTTGCCGTTCATGTGGGACGCGCGGCGGACGTCCTCGGCCCCGTCCTCGATGCGCGCGACGTCGCCGAGGCGGATCGGCGCCTCACCGTCCCAGGAGACGACCATGCGCGAGAGATCCTCGAGCGAGCGGAACTCGGCCGCCGTCTTGAGGGCCCACTCGACCTCGCGACCCTCGACGAAGCCGCCGGGCCGCTCGACGTGCTCGCGGCGGATCGCGTCGAGGACGTCCGAGACGGCGAGCTGCCGCGCCCGCAGCAGGTCCGGGTCGATCCAGATGCGGACGTTGCGCTCGACGGCGCCGTAGACCTCGGTCCCCGCGGCGCCGGGGATGCTCTCGATCATCGGCTTCATGTGGCGATCGATGTATTCGGTCGCCTCGGTCGCGGGCATCGTCGTCGTGATCGGCGCGAAGATGATCGGGAAGATCGAGAAGTCGGCCTTGCCCAGCACCGGGGGCTCGATCTCCTCGGGCAGCTCACCCATCGTCATGTTGAGCTTGTCGCGCACGTCCTGGGCCGCGACGTCGAGGTCCTGCTCGAGCTCGAACTCCATCATGACGCGGGCGACGCCGGTCGCCGACTCGGAGTAGATGTGGCGCACGCCTTCGATCGTGGCGAAGGCCTCCTCGAGCTCGTCGATGACCTCGTCTTCCATGACCGTGGGCGAGGCGCCCTCGAGCTGGATCACGACGCCGACGAACGGGAACGTCATGTCGGGATAGCGATCGATGCCGAGGCGCGAGAAGCCGAGCACGCCGAAGGTCGCGAGGGCGAGCATCAGCATCCAGGTCAGGACGGGCCGATCGATCGAGACGTCGGACAGACTCACGACTGCGCTCCGACCGGCTCTCCGGCGGCCGTCTCGACCGCGCTCGACTGCGATTCCCGCACGACCACGACCATCCCGTCGGCGAGACCGCCGTGGCCCCGGCGGACGACGCGATCGCCGGCCGAGATGGCCCCCCGGACTTCGATCCGGCCCTTGCTCTGATGGCCCGACTCGACCTGGACGCGGCGCACGCGGTCGCCCTCGCCCACGAGGAAGATCCAGGCGCTCCCCTCGCGCTGGACGAGCGCCTCCTCGGGCACCATGAGCACGCTCCTGCGCTCGTCGGTGCCGACGTGGATCCGCGCGAAGAGTCCCGGCCGCAGAATGCGCTCGTCGTTGTCGATCTCGGCCTTCACGCGGAGCGTGCGGGTGCCCGGATCGAGGGTCGGCGCGATGAAGGTCACGACGGCGTCGAAGGTCCGGTCCGCGGGCGCCGCGACGGTGACTTCGACGTGTTGGCCGACGGCCACCTGCTGGCTCTCGAGCTCGGGCAGGCTGAAGATCACGTCGAGGGGATCCATCGAGACGAGCTCGAAGAGCTCCGTGCCCGGCTGCACGAACTCACCGAGCTCGATCGAGCGCTTCGCGACGAGGCCCGAGAAGGGCGCCGAGACGCTCGCATCCTTGAGCGCCCGGGCCGCGACGCCGACCGCGGCCTCTTCCGCGCGCACCGACGACTCCGCCAGAAGGAGCGCTGTCTCGGCCTCCTCGAGGCGCTCGACCGACGAGATGTTCTCGCTGCGCAGCTTGCGCACCCGCTCGACCTTGCTCGACTCCTGACGGAAGTTGGCGCGCGCCTGGGCGAGCCGCGCCTGGGCCGCCGAGAGATCGAGGCGTCGGCGCTCGGGGTCGATCTTGATGACGACGTCGCCCTCGGCGACCGCGCCGCCTTCGTCGACCGAGAGCTCGGTCACGCGGCCGGCGATCTCCGCGGCGATCATGGTCTGGAAGCGCGCGCGCAGGTCGCCGCTCGCGCGGATGTCCTGATCGAAGTCGACGGCCTCGACCTCGACGACCGAGACCGACGGCAGCACCTCCTCCGTCGTCGCCACCTCCTCGCTGCAGCCCGTCGCGAGGCCCGCGAGCACGAGAGTGGCCATCCAGGAACGAAGCGTTCGGCGAGTCATCGCGAATCTTTCTCCAGCTCGGCCATGCCGAGGAACAGGGCATCGAGGGCTCGCTCCGCGAGATCGTCGTCCTGGGTGAGTTCGGGCTGCGTCAGTTGAAGCGAGACGAGGCCGTAGACGAGGGCCCAGAGCACACGGCCGGCGGCGTTCGTATCGAACCCGCCCGGCGGCTGGCTCTCGCCGAAGCGGGCGAGGCTCTCCTCCACGCACATGCGCACCCGCTCCATCGCGGGCGGCATCCGGCTCTCCCCCTTCCTCGAGAGCGTCCACATCAGACGCGTGAAGGTCGGGTTCGTCACGCTGAATTCGAAGTAGGCGAGCAGCATGGCCCGCAGCCGCACGCGGGGATCGCCGGTCGGATCGACCTGCTCGAGCTGCTCTGCGAGGCGGCCGACGCGATCGTCGAGGAGCGCGTCGATCAGGCCGTCCTTGTCGCCGAAGTAGTGGTAGACCGTCGGCGCCGAGTAGCCCGACTTGTCTCCGAGCTTGCGGATCGAGAAGTCCGAGCCGTTGGCCTCGAGCATCAGGGCCTCGGTCGCGTCGAGAATCGTCCGCCTCGCCTCCTGGCGCTGGCGCTCACGCCGCTCCTCGATGCGCGGACCGGACTCGGAATAGTCGGCCAGGCCGACTGCCCCGTGGGTAGCCGTCGTCATAGACCATGGACCTCGATACTTGACGTGGATTCGGTCGGTTGACCAGCGTTATAGCTTGAGCACGGCGTTCACGCCAGCGTACGACGGTCAATCAGGTCTCCTCACGGACCCTAACGGCCATGAGGCGCATGTGAAGGGATTGCGGCGCGAGCGCGCAACCCCGCGGGTCGTACGAATGACCGTGGACCGGGCCCCCGACCGGCCCAGAGATCGCCCGGCACTCCGATCAGGGCATCCCGTTCCAGCCGATCACCTCGGTCGTGGGTCGGCGATGGGCGCGCTTGAAGTCGGTGCCGAGCGTGTAGGCGATGGGAAACAGACCGACCTGCGTGTACTGCTTCGGGATCGAGAGCAGCTTCGACATGTCCTGGTGGCGCACCAGATGGCCCGTCGTCCAGGCACTGCCGAGACCGCGGGCCCGGAGCGCCAGCATGAAGCTCCACACGGCCTGGATGATCGAGCCCCAGCTGCTGCCCTGGTTGAAGAGGTCGGCCCCTTCGGTCCGGGCCTGCATGAGCGGCAGCAACAGCGCCGGACAGCGATGGAAGTTCTCGCGGAGATAGGCGACGGAGGTCCCGATCGCGTCGGCGCGGTGGACCTGGGCGCCGGGATAGCCGCCGATCTTCGCGAGGCCCGCGATGTAGTCGTCGAGGCCGCCGTTGTAGATCTCGGCCGCCTGCGCGATGAGGGCGGGATCGTCGATCACGATCCAGCGCCAGCTGTTCATGTTGCCGCCGTTCGGCGCCTGGAAGGCGATCTGCAGGCATTCCTCGATCAGCGGTCGCGGGACCTTGCGATCGAAGTCGAGGCGCTTGCGTACCGCGCGCGTCGTCGTGAGCAGCGTATCGGGATCGAGGTCGAGCATGAAGGACTCCTGCCCCGGCGCGCCGGCGCGACCGAGCGCGTCGGCGTTCGGGCGTTTGCGGGCGTTCAGCGCTGCGCGCCGCGGACGAGCCGACCCGGGAGGGCCCCGGTATGCACGCCGTCGCGGAAGGTGATCTCGCCCGAGACGACGGTCGCCTCGTAGCCCGTCGCCTTCTGGACGAAGCGCGCCGCGCCGGCCGGCAGATCGAAGGCGACCTCGGGGAGCCCGTTCTCGAGGCGGTCGAGGTCGATCACGTTGAGATCGCCCTTCTTGCCGGGAGCGATCACCCCGCGATCGCCGAGGCCGTAGAGCGCCGCCGTGTCTGCGGTCATCTTCCGCACGGCCAGCTCGATCGGCAGCTTCGGCCCCGCGTCCGCCCCTTCACCCAGTGGGCGAGCAGCGAGGTCGTCATGCTGGCGTCGCAGATCGCGCCGCAATGCGCGCCGCCGTCGCCGAGGCCGAAGGCCGTGCGCGGGTTGGTCAGCATCGTATGGACGGCGTCGAGGTTGTAGTCGCTGTAGTTGAGCAGCGTGAGCATCAGGAGCTGCTTGCCCTCGAGCTCGAGCAGCCAGTCGTAGAGCATGTCGAAGGGATCGCGTCCGGCCGCGGCTGCCATCGACTTCAAGCTCTCCTCGGGCGTCGGCTCGTAGTTGGGCGGCGTCCCCAGGCGGAAGATCTTGTCGATCCCCTTCGCGATCATGTCGATCACGACCTTCATCTGGGGCACCGCATAATACGAGTCCTCGGCGAGGATCTGTCGTCGGATCTCCGGATCGCGCAGCTTCGCGACCCGCTCGGCGAGCGGGAGCCCGGCCAGCTTCATGCAGGTCGGCTTGAAGCTGAAGGGATGGAAGGACTGGTGGCCGATCAGGAGCGTGTTGGGCCGCGCCGAGACCTGGGGTCGCAGGTCCGCGCCGTCGGCGACCGCCGCGTCGCAGAGATCGAGCAGCCGCTTCCAGTCCTTCGGCGCGACGTCGTGCTGGACCAGCGCGAAGGAGACGGGGCGTCCGATCTCCGCCGAGAGTCGCCGCATCCAGTCGATCTCCTTGTCGGGCGCCGACATGTCCTCGCCCTGGATGCCGGCGGGCGCGAGCTCGACGATGCCCTCCCCGAGCTCGCCGAGGGCGCGGGCGATGCCGAAGATCTCGTCCTCGGCGGAATGGGTGCCCGGGACGACCTCGCCGTCGACCGCGCGATGGACGATGGTGCGCGACATCGAGAAGCCGAGCGCGCCGGCCCGGATCGCCTCCTTCACGATCGCCGCCTGGCGCGTGATGTCGTCCTTCGTCGCGGGCTCGTTCTTCGCCCCGCGCTCGCCCATCACGTAGGCGCGCACGGCGCCGTGGGGAACCTGGGTTCCGACGTCCAACGCGAAATGCCGCTTCTCGAGGGCGTCGAGATACTGCGGAAACGTCTCCCACTGCCAGTCGATGCCCTCGTGGAGCGCCGTCCCCGGGATGTCCTCGACGCCTTCCATCAGGCCGATCAGGAAGCCCTGCTTGCCCGGGGCGACGGGGGCGAAGCCGACGCCGCAATTGCCCATGACGAGGGTCGTGACCCCGTGCCAGGCCGTCGGCGTCAGGATCGAGTCCCAGGTCGCCTGACCATCGTAATGCGTATGGATGTCGACGAAGCCCGGCGTGACGAGCTTGCCGCGGGCATCGATCTCCTGGCGGCCCTTCTCCTCGACCCGACCCACCAACGCGATCTTCCCGGCCTGGATCGCCACGTCTCCCACGAAGGGCGCCGCACCGGTTCCATCGACGATCGTCCCACCGCGCACCACCAGGTCGTACATGGCCATCTCCTCGCGCATCGACGCGCGCCCCGCGCCGCGTTGCCCAGGTTGCGATCCGATGCGCCTGCCGCTCAGGCCCACTCCGCCAGCTCGAATCCTGGCAACCCGACCTGCCAGCCTCCGCCCGCGCTGCGCACCGGATAACACGCCACCGGCCGCCGGATCGGCATCGCCACCGGCCGCCCGTCTCGCAGGTCGAGTTGACCGCCGTGGAGCGGGCACTCGAGGATGGTGCCCCGGATCAGCCCGCCCTGCATCGAGGTCCGGACGTGGGGACACTCGTCCCGCACGACGTAGGGCTTCCCGCCGGTGTGGCAGAGCAGGAGCGAGAGCTCCCCTACGGCGAACGTCTCGTTGCCGCCCTCGGGCGGCAGCGGAATCGGGATCTCGACCCAGCGCAGCCCGTCGCTATCCACGCGTCCCCGCCTGCGATCGAGGCTGCTCCTGCGACGGCCCCTGCGACCCGGCCCGCGCGCGCTCCGCCCGCCCCCGCTCGAGGTAGTCCTCGAGGGTCTTGTGGAAATGCAGGATGCGGACCTCCTGGGTACACAGATGCAGGTCCTGGAACGCGGCCGAGTTCATACCCGCCTGGATGCGCGGCAGGTTGTAGAGGTCCTCGTCGATCAGGTCGCCGCCGTTGCACTTGCCCGCGAGGGTGTCGCCGGCGGCGGTGCTGAAGCGCTGCTTCTCCGGTCGCGGGATGTCGATGGCCGGCGCGTTCATGATCTCGATGAAGTCGAAATACATCTTGTTGGGGTCGGTCGGATGCGGGCGGTGCCAGAAGACCCACGTGAAGAGCGCGTGGGTGTTGAAGGTCATGTTCGGGAAGACGGTGTAGTGGAAGTCGTCGCAGAGCTGGGACTCGTTCAAGTCCGAGAGGTCGGCGCCGAGGTTGACGGCGAGCTTCCTCTGCTGCTCGGCGAAGACCTTGCGCGCGTCCTGCCAGTCGCCCTCGAAGCGCTCGACGTCGACGCCGACGCGCTTCAGGAACATCTCCTTGATGCCGGGCGTGACGGTATTCGCGCCGGGATGGCGCAGGCTCGCCTGGACCTCGGGGAAGAGCATGCGCGTATGGCGGTCGTAGCAGTCGTAGAGCGTCCGCGTGTCGTCGCTGAACTCGAGGGTCCAGGTATGCGTCGCCGCGAGGTGATAGGCCTCGTTGAAAGCGTCGACGCAGGTCTTCCAGTTGCACTCGATCTCGATCGTGGCGTCGAAGGAGATCTTCCAGCGCTCGAAGTGGTAGGGGTCGAGATGCTGCGGGATGACGCCGAGGTAGTCGCGCAGCGGACCGGCCTGCGGATCGAGGTTCACGAAGACGAAGCCGGCCCAGGTGTCGACCTGGACGGGTCGCAGATCGAGCTTGCTGCGATCGAGGCCCTGCTTGAAGCACTGCGGATCGAGGGCCTTCTGGAGCGAGCCGTCGAGGCCGTACTCCCAGCCGTGGAAGAGGCAGGCGAACTTCGAGGCGTGGCCGCGGCCGGGCTCTCGCAGGCGGTTGCCGCGGTGCATGCAGACGTTGTAGCGGGCGACGAGCGACTGGTCGGGCTGGCGGACGATGAGGATCGACTCGCGGCCGAGCTCGAGGGTGACGTAGTCGCCGGGGCGGACGAGATCGGACTCGCGGCCGGCGCAGACCCAGGTCTTCGTCCACATCGCGTCCCACTCTTCGCGGGCGTACTCGGGGCTCGTGTAGCGGGTCTTCGGGATCGGGACGTACTCGAGTCCGGGCTCGGGAGCGCGCTCCATCGGGGTCGGCATGCGGGATCTCCAGGCATCGCTCGTCGCGGTGGGCCCATTCTATGGGACGGGCCCACCGGACCGCAAAGCAGCCGGGGGCGCCGGCCGGTCTTCCGAGCCCGGCATCCCGTCCGACGGCCTGCGGGGCGGCCGCCGGACGGGCTCAGGCGTCGCGCAACGCCCGGACGATCGCCCGGAACGCCGCGTCGTCCCGGTCGGTCGGCGGCAGGATCAGGACGTAGGCGTCGGCGAGCCCCGCGTATCGCTCGCGCAGGACGGCGGCGACCTCGGCGTGGGCGGCGCTGATCGAGAGGGTGTCGATCATCTCGTCGGTGAGGAGCGTCCCGACTTCGTTCCAGCGGTTCTGCCGGATCAGGCCGTTCAGCTTCTCGCCGACGGCGCGCCAGCCGTGGACCTCGAGGCAGGGCCAGTACGAGGGCGTCGAGAGCAGCGTCGCGAGCAGTGCCCGCTGCTTCTCCCGCTCGACCGCGACGCTCGCCGCGTCGGGACCGGTCGCGACGAGCGGGGCGACGAAGAGCTTGATGCGCCCGGGATCCCGATCCGTCCGCGCCGCCCCGCGCGCGAGCGAGGGGCGCGCCTGCTCGCGCAGGAAGCGGGCGGAGACGTTCGTCGGATGGGTGATCAACGCGTCGGCGAGCTCGCCGGCGACGGCGGTCATGTTCGGGCCGATGCCCGCCATGTGGAGCGGGATGTCGGGATGGTCGATCGGCTTCGGGGCGACGAAGGCCTGCATACGGGTCAGCTTGTAGCGCTCGCCGCGGAAGTCGAGGCGCGTCCCCTTCTGCCAGCAATCGAAGAGCGCGCGCAGCGCGCCCACGTACTCGCGCATGTGGGGCGCGGGCGCGCTCCATGGCATGCCGTACTTCTCGACGATGTTGGTCCGGATCAGCGGCCCGACGCCGAGATGGAAGCGCCCGCCCGAGAGCTGCTGGAGGTTCCAGGCCGCGACCGCCGTCACCATCGGCGACCGGGCGAAGGCGACCACCGCGCTCGTCGCGACCCGGATCCGCTGCGTCGCCCCGATCGCCGCCTGGGCCGCGAGAAAGCCGTCGTACATCGTATCCGGCGTCATCACGCCGTCGAAGCCGAGCGCCTCCGCGCGCCGCGCATTCTCCGCGACCTCCGCGAGCGGAATGGCCAGATCGATCGATGCCCACACCTCGGCCACGCGCAACATCCTCCTCCCCGACGACGAGCCTAATGGATCACGCGGCGCGCCACGAGCTCGGCGTAGCGCTCGGCCGAGAGCCCGAGCAATCCGCGAAACACCGCCTCGTTGTCCTGTCCGATCGCGGGCCCCGGCCGGATCGCCGGCCGCGTCCGACTGCATTTCACGTAGGCGCCGTAGATCGTCTCGGGAAAGCCGAGCGGATGCTCGACCCGGACGAAGGTCTCGCGGGCCCGGTAGTGGGGATGATCGAGCAGATCCGCGACATCGCAGACGGGGCTCGCCGCGACGCCGAACGACTGCAGCCTCGCCGCGAGCGCGTCGCGTTCGAAGCGCCGCGTCCACTCGGCGAGCCGCGCGTGAAGCCGCTCGATCCCGGCGACGCGGCCGCGCGCATCGGCGAAGGCGGGATCGCGGGCCCAGGCCTCGTCGTCGCCGAGGGCGCGAACGAGCCCCTGCCACGCCCCCTCGTCGAGGACGGCGATCGCGATCCAGCGATCACTGCCCGAACACGGGAAGACGCCGTGGGGCGCCCCCGCGCCGACGGGATGGCGATTACCGAGCGCGCCCCCGACGCGGCCGTTCAGGACGTAGTCGAGGAAGGTCGGGCCGACGAGCTGGAGCACGCCCTCGAGCTGGGCGTAGTCGACGTGCTGCCCGCGGCCGGTCCGCTCGCGATGGGCGAGGGCCAGAAGGATCGCGAAGGCGCCGATGACGCCGCCGAGCGGATCCGCGTACGCGTTCTCCATCGCCTGGAGCCGGCCGTCCGCGTGGCCCGTCAGGCTGTCGAGACCGGCGAGGCTCGCGAGGCTGTTGCCGTAGGTGCGCAGCCCGGAGAGCGGACCGAACTGCCCCGTCGACGAGAGCGAGGCGAAGATCAGATCCGGGCGGTCGGCACACAGCGACGCCGGAGCGAGACCGAATCGCTCAATCACGCCGTGGCCGAAGTTCTCGATCACGACGTCGCTTCGATCGACGAGCTCTCTCGCGAGGGCGCGGCCCTCGTCGGTCTTGAGATCGAGGGTGGCACTGCGATTGCCGGCCCAGAAGGCGTGATTCTGGATGCTGCGATCGGGATCGGGCACCCCGTTCCAGAAGGGCGGAATCGTGCGCTGGATGTCCGGGCGCGAGCGCGACTCGAGCTTGATGACGTCGGCCCCGAGGAAGGCGAGCAGCTGGCCCGCCGTCGGTCCGACGAGCCCCCAGCCGAAGTTCGCGACGCGCAGCCCGGCGAGGGGCAGCGCGCGCTCGTCGCTCGCCGGGGATGGCCGAGCGCTCCATCGTGCCGCGGCGCCGGTCGCGCCCGCTGCAGCGACCCCGGCCCCCACCTCGGCCTCGCCGGCGTGCGCGCTGAAGCCCGAACGTCCGTGGTCGCCGAGCAGCGGTGCCCCGCGGCGCGGTCCGCCCGGGCAATCCGGCAGACGGATCGGGGCCCCGAAGGTCCGGACGCGACCGAGCCGCGGATGCTCGAGGTCGACGAGGGCGCCTCGCGCTTCGAGATGGGGATGCTTCGCGAGATCGGCCATCGTGTAGACCGCGGTCGCCGGGCAGCCGTTCGCCTGGCAGACCGCCATCACCTCTTCCTTCGAGAGCCCGCGCGCCCACGCCTCGAGCAGTGTGTAGATCAGGTCCGCGTTGCGCCCGCGCTCCCACATGTCCTCGAAGATCTCGGGCCGGGCCCATTCGGGATCGCCCATCGCCGTTCGCAGGCCGCGCCACTGCGCCTTCTCGAGCGCGATGACGAGGACGTGGCCGTCGCGGCACGGCACGATGCCCGCCGGAGCCGCGAGGCCCATGCCCGCGCCGCCGGTCCGCCGGTCGAAGCGGCCGTCCTGCGCATAGCCCCCGACGTTGAGCGCGCCGACGAAGAGCGCACCCAGGATCTCTGCCGACGCGACGTCGAGCGATTGACCGCCCCCGATCCGGTCGCGCCCGAGCAGGCAGGCGAGTCCCCAGGCCGCCGCCGCATAGCCGGCGAAGAAATCCGCCGAGAAGGTCCCGTGCTCGAGGGGCTCGCCGCCGGGGCGGCCGCAATAGCGCGAGCCGCAGGCCGAGAAGTGATAGGCGTTGAGGTCGTGGCCCTTCCATTCGGCGAGGGGCCCGGTCTGACCGAAGGGCGTGAGCGAGATTGCGACGAGGCGGGGATTCCGCGCGGCGATCGCCTCGGGATCGAGCCCCCACCGGCGCATCCGCTCCGCGGAGTGGCTCGACACGAGGACGTCGGCCTCACCGACGAGCTCGAGCAGGCGCTCGCGATCCGCCGGCGAATCGGGATCGAGAACGACGCTCCGCTTGTCGGTATTGAGAAAGAAGAAGGTCCCGCTCTGCTCGCGGTCGCGGCGATCCCCGGGAAACGGTCCCCAGGCGCGCGTCTCGTCCCCGACGTCGGGCGCCTCGACCTTCAGGACCTCCGCCCCGAAGTCGGCGAAGAGCCGGGAACAGAAGGGGCCCGCGACACCCGAGGCGAGCTCGAGGACGCGGACCCCTCCGAGGGCATGGGCGGCTTGGGCTCGTTGGCTCATGCCCCCCTTTGTAGGGCAATCAATAGTTCCACTGCACCTGGGCGCCGATGCGGTGGGCGTTCTTCGTATCGTCGTAGGGGGCCGACCGGGTGTTCGTGCGTTCGAAGGAGTGGGTGTAGGAGAGCACCAGCTCGATCTCCTTCAGGGGCGCGTACTCGAGCCCCGCATCGAGCTCGTTGACGGTCTCGCGCGGCGCGTTCGTCGCGAATTTCCGACCGCCGGCGTAGTAGTTCCAGCGCAGGAACGGAATCCAGTCGCCGACCGTCGAGACCTGTCGATAGCTCGCCTGCACGTAGCCGCCGTGGAGGAAGCGCGCCTCGATCCGGCTGCCGTCGGGGGAGAGCTCCGGCCCCTCGCCGACGGTCCACTCCGCGTCGAAGCCGAAGGGCTGCGGGTAGAGGATGAAGCTCAGCGCTCCGCGATGGTCGTTCGCGCCGTTCGAAGGCTGATCCGGCGTCACGGGCCCGCCTCCGAGGTCGATCTCGCTCCGGTCGGCCACGAAGCGCCCCCAGTAGTACTGCGCGCCGAGCTCGACGATCTGGCCGTTGTCGAATGCGAACGGATAGCTGACGCGGCCCGCGACGTGGGGCTGGGAGTTGTCGTCGGACGTGTTGGGCCCCTGACCGCCGTAGGCGCCGAACGCGACCACGCCGTAGTCGCCCGATCCCTTGAGCCCGTTCTTGATGAGATCCTTGAACCGCTTGCGCACCTCCTGGGGCGCCCACATGACGTAGGCCCCGAAGTCACGCTCGTTCTCGACGGCACTGTTGAGCGCGTCCGAGCGTTCGAGCACGGTCCGGTTCTGGCTCGACTGGAGGTTCACGAAGCCGAAGGGAACCTTCGACTCGCCGAAGCGCAGCCGCCACTCCTGCTTCGAATCGAGCGCGATGTCCGCATAGAGATCGCGCATCTGCAGCGTCGTCTGATCGCCACCGATGGACGCATTGAACTCGGTCTGCATGTACAGGAAGAGGTGCTCGCTGACGTCGCCGCTGACCTTGAGACGTCCGCGCCGGATCGTGAAGACCTCGTTGTCGCGAACCGATCGATCGTTGGGGACCTCGAGGTCCGGACCGGTCTGCGAAAGCACCTCGCCGATCCGGAACTGGGTGTAGCCACCGAAGGACAGCCGTTCGTACCACTTGCCCTCGAGCGCCTTGCCGATCAGGTCCGACGAGGTGCCGTCGGTGATCTCCTTGATCCGGAGGAACGAGGTCTTCTGCTCTTCGATCGCCTTCTCGGCCTTCTCGATGCGAGCGTCGTGCTCTTCGACCTTCTCCTCGACCGGTTTCGTGTCGGCATCGGCGTCCGGCCCGCCGCCCCCGGTGCCGGCATCGGCCTGCTCGGCCTCCGGCGCGGCCGAGACCGGCGGCGTCGCCGGCGCCGAACCGGACAGCGCCTCGTACTCGGCCTCGGTCAGCGAGCCCCGCTCGCGCAGGATCTTGAGCAGCTCGGCCATGGCGGGATCGGCGGCCTGTGCCGGCGCGGCCGTGCCGAGCACGGCCAGGAAGCCGAGCCCGGCGAGCCCTGCGAAAAATGCGATTCGGAACGTCCTCGACAACGGAGCCCCCTTCGTGTCCCACGAGCAACGGGGGCGACCTTGGCCCTCGGGCCCACCGGCTCGCCTTCGAGCCGGCGCCGCGTCCCCCCTGCGAACGGGGCGCATTCAACCGGAGCTGCGTGGCGATCGTGTGACAGGAGCGCGACGAGAGCGCAAACTCGTGAACATCGCGTGCGGAATCCATGACGGATCGACGGGGTGTCTCCCTCGATTCGTCACCGCTCCGTCGCGCTAACCCCCGGCGATCGGCGCGAGGAAATGGACCTCGCTCGTGGGGAGCAGGCGCTGATAGCGGGCGTCGTGATGGAGCGTTCCGTCGATTGCGACGGTCGCGCCCTCGAGCTTGCCTTCGAGCGCCGGATAGCGCGCGTAGAGCGCGGCCACGAGGTCGACGACGCGGGCGGCCTCGAGCTCGATCGATTCGGCGCCGACGAGCGTCCGCAGCCCGCCGGTGAAGACCACCTTCGCCATCGCATTCCTCCCTTGCGCGCCGATCGGCGAGCCCGTTCGGGCGACGAAACGAAACGGGCCAGGGATCGAAACCCCTGGCCCGGCTCATCGTTCGGCGCCTCGTTCGGCGTCTCGCCTCCCGCCCCCCCGCCTTCGCCCAGTCGTCTAGCCCTTCTTCGTCTCGATCGCGTCGAGGACCCGGGGCGGGGTCATCGGCAGCTGGTGCATCCGGACGCCGATCGCGCGGGACACCGCGTTCCCGACCGTCGCGAGCGGCGGCACGATCGGCGTCTCGCCGACGCCGCGCACGCCGTAGGGATGGAGCGGATTCGGAACCTCGACGACGACCGTGTCGATCATCGGCAGGTCCGAGGCCACGGGCATCCGGTAGTCGAGGAAGCCCGGGTTCTCCATCTTGCCGTCCTTGTCGAAGAGGTACTCCTCCCAGAGCGCCCAGCCGATGCCCTGAGCGGCGCCGCCCTGGAACTGGCCCTCGACGTAGCTCGGATGGACCGCCTTGCCGGCGTCCTGGACGACCAGGTACCGAAGGACCGTCGAGCGGCCGGTCTCGGGATCGACCTCGATGTCGCAGAGGTGGACGCCGAAGCCCGGCCCCGCCGCCGGCGGATTGACCGAGGCGCTCGCGATGATCGGGCCGCCCGTATGGGCCATCTGCTTCGCGATGTCGGCAAGAGAGAGGGGCTTGTTGTTCGAGGCGCCGTTGGTCCCGACCGCCTGACCGTCGCGCCACTCGACCGCATCGACCTCGCAGCCCCAGATCGTCGCCGCCCGGGCCCGCAGATGCTCGATCACGTTCTTCGACGCCTCGATCACCGCCATGCCCGTCGCGTAGGTCACGCGGCTGCCGCCCGTCAGATCGCAGTAGCCGACCGTGTCGGTGTCGCCGACCAGCGGACGCACGCGCTCGACCGGGATGCCGAGCTCCTCGGCGACGGTGATCGCCATCGAGGCCCGCGAGCCGCCGATGTCGGGGTTGCCGGTCCGCACGACCGCCGAGCCGTCGTCGTTGATCGAGACCGTCGCGCTCGACTGCAGCCCGACGTTGAACCAGAAGCCGGCGCCGACGCCGCGACCCTGGTTCTTCCCGAGCGGGGCCTTGTACTGGGGATGGTTCTTCGCCGCCTGGAGGCATTCGATGAAGCCGATGCGGTCGTACTTCGGACCGTACGACGCGACGTCGCCTTCCTTCACGGCGTTCTTGAGGCGCAGATCGATCGGGTCGATCGCGAGCTTCTGGGCCAGCTCGTCGATCGCCGTCTCGAGCGCGTACGCCGCGTTCGGCGCCCCCGGCGCGCGGTAGGCCGCGACCTTCGGCCTGTTGACCACGATGTCGAGGCCCTCGAAGCGGAAGTTCGGGATGTTGTAGGCCGCGTAGAGCGTCATCGACGCGGCGCCCATCGGCGACCCCGCGAAGCCGCCGGCCTCGAACTCCATGCGCGTATCCGCCGCGACGAAGGAGCCGTCCTTCTTGACGCCGAGCTTCGCCCAGATGCGCGTGCCCGAGGTCGGGCCCGTCGCCCGGAAGACCTCTTCCCGCGACATCACCATCTTCACCGGCCGCCGCGCCTTGCGCGAGAGCAGCACCGCCACCGGCTCGAGGTAGATCGTCGTCTTGCCGCCGAAGCCGCCACCGATCTCCGAGGGCGTCACGCGGATCAGGTTGGGATCCATCTGGAGCGTGACCGCGACCATGCTCTTCACCGCGAACGGGCCCTGGGTCGAGCACCAGATCTCGGCCTGACCATTCTCGCGGGTCGTGACGACGGTCGCGTGGGGCTCGATGTAGCCCTGATGTGCCATCGAGGCCTCGTACCAGCCCTCGACGACGACGTCCGCGCCCTTGAAGGCGGCGTCGACGTCGCCCTTGGCGTTCGCGAGGCGCATCATGATGTTGGTGTCGCCCTCCGGCAGCGGCGGGACACCGACGGCCTTGCGGCCCTCGTGCAGGATCGGCGCGTCCTTCGCGAGCGCCTGGGCGAGGGTCATCACGGGCTTCAGGACCTCGTAGTCGACCGTGATCATCTTGCAGGCTTCGCGGGCCTGCTCGATCGTCGAAGCCGCGACGGCGGCGACGGCGTGGCCGTGATAGAGGACCTTGCCCCGGGCCATGATGTTGGCCTGGAGATCCTTCGGATCGATGTGGCTCTCGCCGGCGGCCATGCCGCCGCTCCCGATCTCCGGGAAGTCGGCGCTCGTCACGATTGCCTTGACGCCCGGCATCGCGAGGGCCTTGCTGACGTCGAGCTTCTTGATGCGCGCGTGGGCGTGGGGGCTGCGGAGGATCGCGCCCTGGAGCATGCCCGGCAGCGCCAGGTCCGCACCGTAGTTGGCACGGCCCGTGACCTTGTCGAGACCGTCATGGCGGATGGGGCGGGTCCCGACGACCTTGAACTTGCGATCGCTTCCGCTGCCGTTCTGATTGCTCATGCCGATTCTCCTCGCATCGATGCGGCCGCATCGAGGACCGCCTTGATGATCTTGTCGTAGCCCGTGCAGCGGCAGAGATTGCCCGCCAGGTAGTAGCGCGCTTCCGCTTCCGTCGGATTCGGGTTCTTCAGCAGCAGCGCGCGGGTCGCGACGATCAGACCCGGCGTGCAGACGCCGCACTGCAGCGCGGCGTGCTCGAGGAACTTCTGCTGGATCGGGTGGAGGCCGGTCGCCGAGGACACGCCCTCGACGGTCCCGATCTCGCGGCCCTGGGCTTCGGCCGCGAGCACGAGGCAGGACGGCACGAGCTGGCCGTCGAGGGTGATCGAGCAGGCGCCGCAATCGCCCGTCGAGCAGCCTTCCTTGGTACCCGTCAGCCCGAGTTCGTCGCGCAGCACCGACAGCAGCGATTGCTGCCCGTCGCACAGATAGTCGAACGTCTCGCCGTTGATCGTCGTCTGGACCTGGATCTTCGCCACTGCCATCGTCTCCCGTCTTCTCTCCTCTCTCGACCCGCGCGCGCTCGTTCCAGCGTGCTTGCGCCCTGTTCCTCAGCGTGCCCGCGCCCTGTCCCCCCCCTCAGCGCGCACGCGCCCTGTCATAAGCGATCTTCGCGACCCGCCGCGTCAGGACCGCCGCGATCTTCTTGCGATAGGCGACCGTGCCGCGGCGATCGTCGATCGGCTTCGCCGCCGCCGTCGCGGCCTGACCGGCGCGCTCGAGGGCCGCGTCCTCGCACTTCGAGCCGACGAGCGCCGCCGCCGCATCGGGCACCAGGATCGCCGTCGGCGCGACGGCGCCGAGCACGACCCGCGCCGCCTTCACGACGCCGCCGGCGTCGAGCGTCAGCGCGACCGCCGCGCCCACGACGGCGATGTCCATCTCGCTGCGCGGGATCAGGCGCTGATAGGCGTCGGACGAATGCGCCGCCGGAGCCGGGATCTCGAACTCGACGATGAACTCGCCGGGGGCGAGGCTCGTCTTGCCCGGACCGACGTTGACCTGCTCGACCGGGACGCGCCGCTCGCCCTTCGGCCCGGCGATGACGACCGTCGCGCCACACGCGATCAGCGCCGGCACCGAGTCCGCCGCCGGCGACGCGTTGCAGAGGTTCCCGGCCCAGGTCGCACGCCCCTGGATCTGGCTCGAGCCGATCAGGTCGGTCGCCTCGGCGAGGCCCGGCCAGAGCTTCCGGATCGTCTCGTTTCCATACAGCGTCGCCGCCGGCACCGCCGCGCCGGACCGCAATCCCTTCGCGTCGAGCGCGAGCGCAGACAGACGCGGGATCCGCTTGACGTCGACGAACACCGTCGGCACGCGATTCATGAGCCGCATCTGCACGATCAGGTCCGTGCCCCCGGACAGGACCTTCGCCCCGTTCTCGCCGGCGAGCAGTCTCACCGCGGCCTCGACGTTATTCGGCGCTTCGTATCGAACGGACTCCAACGGCGACCTCCCCTCTTCCCTGCGGCCCTGTGGCTCTCGACTGTCCGCGCCCGGGCGCGGCATGAATACGGACGCGTTCCCGATCCGGCGACCGGGGCGGGCGTCCAGCATAAGTCTCAGGACGGAATCTGGAAATACGCGTCCACCTCGGCCGGCGGATCATAGTAGCCCCGGACCCGGACGAACTTCCCGTTCTCGCCCAGGGTCCAGACCTCGATCGTCTCGAACTCGAAGCGCTTGTCCCCGATCTGGCCCGAGTTCTGGACGACGCAGGCGATGTCCGAGCCGCGGTAGTAGACGAGGCGATGGTGGAGCTGCCAGCGTTGGTCGCCGACGAAGGACGCATCCCATTGACGGGCCGCCGCCTCGAGACCGTGCTTCGGCGGGACCCCGACCGGGTCGTCGAAGCGGACCGACGGGTCGAAGAGCGCGATCCAGCCCTCGCGGTCGAGGGCGTTCCAGCAGGCGAGATGGCGTTCGAAGGCGTGGCGGAGCTGCTCGCGCGTCGGGGTTGCGGGGGGCATCGGTCGGGATCCTCCGAGAGGCTCGGGCCTCCTGCTGGGACTGAGTTGCGAATGAGACGCGAAGACACGAAGGGATGGGCCGGGTCCCGATCCGGGCATCCGGGTCCGCGTCGGCCTGCCGCGTCATCCCACCGTACATCCCCACGGCGCAATCCGCGTCGATCCCGGCCTCGTCTTCAAGTCCGCGCCGACCACGAATCGCAGTGCCCGCGGCCGTTCACCGGCCCCTGCAGGATCTGGCAGGACCCGCATCCAAGGGCATCCTCTGTCCGTGCGGCGAAGAACTGGCACCCGGAACAGGCCTTCTCGTCGCCGTGCGGCGAACGCGCCTCGTAATGAAAGGACGCGCGCAGACTCGCCTGCCCCGTCGTGAGCGCATCGGCGTCGACGCACGGATCGGCGTCGCCGCAGCCCGACATCCCGACGAGCCCGGCCCCCGCGAGCGCGAGCCCGACGCCCCCGACCAGGACTTCGCGCCGCGTGAAGCTCATCGCGTCTTCCTCCGCCGGATACCACCCGCCGCAAGTCCGAGCGAGGGCACGACGAACTGCCGCAGCAGCCGGCGCGTCTCCTCCGGCGAATCGACCTCCGAGAGCGCGCCCACGACCAGCGAGATCAGGATCCCGCGGAGCCAGAGCGCCGCCCGCCGCTCCTGATCCTCGTCCTCGAACGCGAGGGGCAGGACGTCGAGGATGGGCTTCACCAGCGCCCGCGCCATCTCGCCGCGCGAGCGCAGCGACATGTCGCGCATGCGTTCGTCGTGGGCCCCGGGCGCGAACTCCGACACGATCGTCGAATGGCCGCGGACGTAGGCGACCATCGTCATCAGGCCTTCGACGAGCTGCTCCGCCGGATCGTCGAAGCGACGGATCTCGCGCCGGAACTCCTCGGCGAGGGACTCGACGCACATCACGTAGACCGCCGCGACGAGCTCCTCCTTGTCCCCGAAATAGCGGTAGATCGTGGCCCGGGAGAGCCCGCAGACCCGCGCCAGCTCACCGACGTGGAGCCGGGCGCGTCGCTCACGGATCAACAGCCCGAGCGCGGCCCGCACGATCTGCCTCCGGATCCCGTCGTAGGCTCCCTGGCTCGGGTCGGCTTTCCAGTGCGGCGCAGCCATGTGGAGGACGCTATAGACAAAATTTCTGGATGTCTATCTCGAAAACGCGCCGGCGACGCAATCGATGGGCAGTTCGATGCCCGGCGATCCTCGACGTCGATCCGAAATGCCGGCCCCGACCGATGAACGGTTGACTCGACCGGGGCAGGCGGCGGAGAATGTGGCCGGCGAGGTCCCGAAGCTCGGTCCCGAACGACCCCCTCGACGCCCCCTGCCCAGGAGAAGCCCGTGAAGCATCGAGTCCTCGAGTCGGATCGGTTCCGGGTCGCAGACCGCCGTCCGGGAAGCGAACGCGGCGCAGGACGCTGGCGCACGCTCGCAGCCGCCCTCGGTCTCGCGCTCGGCGCCGGGACCGCAGCCGAGGCCCAGCAGGTCGTCTCCGCCTCCCCCGACATCACGATCCAGCTCGGCGCCGCCAACCTGACGACCGCCGACCAGGCCGTCGCCGTCGACAACCAGCTCGGCGTCGTCGCGCTCCAGAACCTCGGCGCGATCCCGGACTCCGCCGACGTCACGGGCTATGCCGATGCCGGCAACGCGACGCATCTCTTCTCGGTCGACACGACGGTCGCGCTCTCGGGCGGTGTGACGGCGACGCCGAGCGACGTGGTCTCCTGGAACGGCGCCACCCATGCTCTCGTCCTCGACGGCTCGGCGGTCGGAATCCCGAGCGGCGTCCAGATCGACGCGATCGGCTTCAGCGACGGCCTCGTGCTCTCCTTCGATACCGACGTGAGCCTGCCGGGCGGCCTCAGCGTCGCCGACGAGGATCTCGTCAAGGTGGTCGGCTCGACCTGGACGCTCGTCTTCGACGGATCGGCGAACGGAATCGATCGCGCGCTCGACGTCGACGGGGCCCAGGCCGATGGCGGTGGCGCCTATCTCGTCTCCTTCGATACGGCGGGCACGGTCGGCGCGATCACGTTCCAGGACGAGGACATCCTGCGCCACGTCGGCGGCGTCTGGAGCATGGCCTACGACGCGTCGACCGCCGACGGCGACTGGGGCGCAGCGGATCTCGACGCGCTGCAGGTCCCGGAGCCGGGCGCCCTCGCGATGCTGCTGGGCGGCGTCCTCGCCGTCGCCGGCCTCGGCCGCCGCAGACGTTAGGCCGTCCGCGCGCCGCTCGTCAGGCGAAGGCCGCGCGGATCCGCTCCGGCGAGAGGCCGTAGTCCTCGGCCCGGTAGGCGTGCTCGCCATGCCGTCCCTTGCGGTTGCGCTCGAGCCAGCTTCGCATGGCCGCCTCCGCCTCCCGCGAGAGCTCGAGGCCGAACCGTGCGTGGATCCGACGGACCTCGGCCACGGGATCGGCCTGGAAATCCTCGAACTCCATCCTGTAGAAGCGATCGCGCGGCAGACCGGCGCAGACCGCGTCGATCCGCCGCAGCCCGCGCACCCAGAGCTCGAGCTGGGCCTGGCCATGGGCGATCGGATCGAAGTCGGCGACGGCGGGCCGCATGACCGAGGTCGTGAGGCTCGCGACCGAGGGAATCATCTTCGCCGGGTCGCGCATCGTCGTGACGACGCAGGCGTCGGGGAAGACCTCGAGGAAGCGATCGAGGTGGAACATGTGGGTCGCGTCCTTGAGCAGCCACCGCTGCCCCGGCGCCCCGCCTCCGATCAGCTGGAGATTCCTGCGATAGCGGCGGTACATCGGGCCCATGTCGCAGGCGGCCCACCAGCGCGAATAGCTCGGGATCCGGAACGTGCACTCGAGGTTGACCGTCGCGAAGCTCTGGCGCAGCAGATGCCAGCATTCGTCGACCTCGTCGGCGTCCATGTCGTGGATCGCGCGCAGCTCGGGGGCCGCCTCGAAGAGCGCCCGGGTCCGCCGATCGCACTCGACGAAGGCCGGGATCGAGGGCCACGTCGCCCGCGGCGGCCGCCGCATCGGCGTGTCGGCGAGCCACATCTCGAGGCCCTGGAGCGCGGGATCGCGGATCAGCAGGCGGTGGAGCGTCGTCGAGGCGGTCCGCGGCATGCCGACGACGAGGATCGGGCGCTCGATCGGGACCGACTCGACGTCGGGGTGGTTCGCGAAGCCCGCCTCCGAATGGAGCCGGCCGACGAGGCCGGTCACGACCTGCTCGAAGAGCATCCCCCGCCCGATGGTCGTGAGATTCGCCTCCCGCTCGGCGGCCTCGAGCAGGCACTCGAGCCCCTCGCGCCACTCGTCGGGGCCGAGCGCGTGGAGTCCCGTCGCGCGGCGCGCCTCGTCGACGAGCGCGCCGAGACGTTCCGGCAGCGGAGCCGCCGTCTCACCTAACGCCAATTGCCCTTCCCCGTCTCGCGATCCCAGCGCAGCATCGCCTTCACGATCGGGTCGTCGAGATTGCGCCAGATCGGCTCGAGCCCGGCGATGGTGGCGTGGATCTCGATCAGCTCGGCACCCTCCGGCCCGGCGAGCAGCGGTCCGTACCAGACGTTGGGCTCGATCAGCGCGACGGCGCCGGTCTCGTACCAGGTCTCCCCGATCTTGAGCCGGCCCTTGATCACGACGTTCGCGGTCCAGGACTTGTGCCGATGCTCGGGCGCGCCCTCGTTCGGCCCCCAGCGCACGTGCATGAAGCCCGGCTTCACCGGATCTTCGTCGTAGCCCAGCCGCCAGGCGGCCGCCTCGCCCGCCGCGGTCGCGAGGCGCTCGGCCTCGTCCCAGTGGGAGAAGACGATCCCCGAGTTGTCGTTCGCCATCGAGATTTCCTCTGGGCTTCCAGGTCGAGCGGGAGAAACCGGCCCGACTAGCGTTGCGGATAGAACTGCTGGCACCAGCGGCGGTACTGGGCGATCGGCCCGTCGCCCTCGCAGAGGATCGGGCGCTCCCGATAGACCTTGTTCTCCCAGATCGGGACGTCCTCGTTGGTCTGCTTCACGATGTCGCGGATGATCGCCGCCGCGACGCCGCCCTTCGGATCCTGGCCGTTCACCCGCGGCTGGGTGAAGGCATAGCGGACGTGGGAGGTGTGCGCGTCGATCGGCGTCATGGTGGCGATCTCGAGGGTCTCGCAGATGCCGGTGAAGCGGGTCGTCGAGAAGCCCATGCCGTATGAATGAGCCTCGATCGCGCCCTTCACGTCGCCCCGCGGCGTGCGCATCTCGACGGGCTGATGGGCGACCCGCCGCGGGCCGTCCTCCTTCGCGTCCATGACGGGGACGTTGAGGGTGCCGTGGACGAAGCGGAAATGGGCCGGATCGACGCCGTTCTCGCCGAGCTCCTGGCCATGGGCCTTGATGACCCAGTCGTAGCGCTGATGGGTCGACCAGTCCGGGCTCGACGACTCGGGGACGACGGGCAGCTCGAACCAGGGCGCCCGCCCCTCCGAATCGCGCCAGACGAAGACGAAGCCGTAGCGCTCGAGGGTCGGCCACTTCTTCGCCTGGGCATTCGGCGGGATCCGCTTGGCGTAGGGCACCTCGCGGCAGGCGCCCGCCGTGTCGAAGCGCCAGCCGTGGAAGGGGCAGCGAAGCAGCTCCCCCTCGACGCGTCCGCCGTGGCCGAGATGCGCGCCGAGATGCGGGCAGTACGGGTCGACGACGGCGACCTCGCCGGAGGCGGTGCGGAAGACGACCAGGTCCTGATCGAAATAATGTCGGATCGCGACCTCGCCCGGCGCGATCTCGTCGCCGACGGCGACGGCGAACCAGCCGTTCGGGATCGGCAGGTCTGCGACGGCCGTTTCGCTCGTGGACTGCATCGCGCTCTCCCTGCAGCCGGGGATGCGCCCGGCCCGCTCGGACGTTGCAACATCGCGCAGCCCGGCGAAAGCGCGGTGCGGCGATCGATCGGTCGCGACCGCCGGGGGGATCTTCTAGATTCGGGCTCTGCTCCGGATTCGCCCCGCACCGCGGCCCCGACCGGGCCGCCTCCCGAGAGTCCCCGCGTGAACGATCCCTCGGCCAGCTGCTTCCGCCTCGACGACCGGGTGGCCCTCGTGACCGGCGCGACGCGGGGCATCGGCGCAGCGATCGCGCGCGAGCTCGCCTTCGCCGGGGCCCGGGTCGTCCTGACGGGACGCGACGATGCGCGCGCCGCGAACGCCGCAGCGGCGCTCTCCGCCGAGGGCGTCCACGCGATCGGGATGGGCTACGACGCCCGGCTCCCGGGCGAGGCGGAGCGACTCGCCGATCGCGTCCAGACGGAGCTCGGTCGCCTCGACGTCCTCGTCAACAACGCGGCCGTCCTGCGGCCCCACGTCATCGCGAAGCTCAAGGAGGAGGAGTTCGACGAGCTCTTCCAGGTCAACGTCAAATCGGCGCTCTTTCTCACGAAGGCGCTGCGCCCCCTGCTCGAGGCCTCCGCTCACGGCGTCGTCCTCAACATCACGGCGGCCGGCGCCCAGGCCCCGATGGCCGGCATCGGCGCCTACTGCGCGAGCAAGGCCGCCCTCGTCAACCTGACGCGCACCCTCGCGAAGGAGTGGACGCCGCTCGGCATCCGGGTCAACGCGCTGACGCCGGGCTCGACCGCGACGGACATGATCCTCCCCGTCGATCCCGAGAAGCGCGCGCGCTTCGTCGCGGAGATGGCGTCCCAGAACCCGATGAACCGGATCGCCGAGCCCGTCGAGATCGCACGGGCGGCGCGCTTCCTGGTGAGCGACGCCGCGTCCTACGTGACGGGCCACGTGCTCGTCGTCGACGGCGGATTGCTGGCGTGAGCCCGACTTCGGCGGCTGTGCTGCCTCCGCCCTATCCCGCCGCGCATGGCCTGCTCGCGGGCAAGCGCGTGCTCGTCACGGCCGCGGCGGGGAGCGGGATCGGGTTCGCGGCGGCGAAGCGGTGTGCGGAGGAAGGCGCGCGGGTCATGCTTTCGGACCTCCACGCCCGGCGGCTCGGCGAATGCGCGGACGCCCTCGAGGCGGAGCTCGGGCGAACGGTCGAAAGGCAGCTCTGCGACGTCCGCGACGACGTTCAGGTTCGCGCACTGATCGCGGCGGCCGAGAGTCGCCTCGGCGGCCTCGACGTGCTCGTCAACAACGCGGGGCTCGGCGGGACCTTCGACCTCGTCGACGCGAGCGACGAGCAGTGGGACCGGATCCTCGACACGAACCTGACGGGGACGTTCCGTTGCCTGCGCGCGGCGCTGCCCGGCATGCTCGCGCGGCGGAGCGGCTCGATCGTCAACCTCGCGAGCATCGTCGCCTGGCGCGCCGAGCGCGGGCAGTCGGCCTACGCGGCGTCGAAGGCGGGCATTCTCGCGCTCACGCGCTGCGCCGCGCTCGAGGCGGCGGAGGCGGGGGTGCGCGTCAATGCGGTGGTCCCGAGCCTCGCGCTCCACGCCCATCTCGAGAAGGTCTCGGATCCCGCGTTCCTGCGGCGCATGGTCGCCGAGAACGAGGTCTTCGGCCGCGCCGCCGAGCCCTGGGAGATCGGCAACGCCATCGTCTTTCTCGCTTCGGACTATTCGAGCTACATGACGGGCGAGGCGCTCTCGGTCAGCTGCCGACGGGCGTGAATCGATCGCGCGAAGGAACGGCGAGGGAACGGCGAGGGAGAGATGGCGAAGCCGCTGACCGACGACATGAAGCGCCTCATCGACGCGGCGACCTTCGCCCATCTGGCGACGCTCCAGGCCGACGGCTCGCCCAAGGTCGAGCCGGTCTGGCTCGGCCGCGAGGGCGACCGGCTGCTCGTCGCGACCGATCGGAAATCCCTGAAATCGATCAACCTCGAGCGCGATCCGCGGGTCGCGATCTCGCTCGTCGCCCGCGACAATCCCTACGAGCAGCTCCTGATCCGAGGGCGCGTCGTCGAGGCCCGCGACGACAATGCGCTCGTCGGCCTCGACGCCCTCTCGGAGGCCTATCTCGGCAAGCCCTTCCCGCGGCGGAAGTGGTCGAGCCGGGTGCTCTACGTGATCGAGGCGACGGTCGCCCGACACTACGTTTCGCCGCTCCGGGATCCCCGGACCTGAACGCCGCAATCCAACGCCCCGAAGCGAGGACCCCATGACGATCCGCTGCACGATCGAGAACCAGATCGCCGAAGTCGTGATGCACCATCCCCCCGTCAACGCGATCACCGTCGGCGACACCTGGAAGATCCACGACACCTTCAAGGAGCTCTCCGAGCGCAGCGAACGCGAGGACATCCGCGCCATCATCCTGACCGCCGAGGGCAAGGGCTTCAACGCCGGCATCGACATCAAGGAGATGCAGAGCGTCGAAGGCTGGGAGCATCTGCTCGGCTCGGGCGAGGCCTGCTATGCGACCTTCCACCAGATCTACAACACGCCGATTCCGGTGATCGCCGCCGTCAACGACTTCTGCATGGGTCTCGGCATCGGCCTCGTCGGGAGCTGCGACCTGATCGTCGCCTCGACGAAGGCGCGCTTCGGGCTGCCGGAGGTCGACAACGGCGCGCTCGGGTGTGCCTCGCATCTCGCGAAGCTCGTCCCGCCGATGAAGCTGCGCGAGATGTCGCTGACCTGTCGCCCCGCGAGCGCCCAGGAGATGCTGGCCTGGGGCTCGGTCGCCTACGTCGTCGAGCCCGATCAGCTCATGGCCAAGGCCCGCGAGATCGCCGCCGGAATCGCGAAGAAGCAGAAGGCGGTCGTGAAGTTCGCGAAGGCCGCGCTCAACCACATCGACAACTTCGAGATGCACGCCAACTACCGCCTCGAGCAGGGCTACACCTACCAGCTCAACATCATGGGCGACGGCGACAAGGCCCGGGACGCCTTCATCGAAGGCACGCGCATCATCACGCGCTGAGGATCGGGAGAGGAAGTCGAAACGATGGAACAGGGCGAGCTCGAGGGACGGGTCGTCTTCGTGACCGGCGCCGCGCGGGGCATCGGCGCGGCCTGCGCGCGACGCTGTGCGGCGATGGGCGCGAGGGTCGTCGTCGCGGATCGGCGCGAGGACGACGTGAAGGCGGTGGCCGACGGGCTGAACGCGGATCGCCCGGGATCGGCCCGGGCGATCGGCCTCGACATCGCCGACGGCGCGGGGTGGGCCGCAGCCATGGCGGAGACCGAGAGCGCCTTCGGGCGCCTCGACGCCCTCGTCAACAACGCCGGGGTGATTCGCGTCGTGCGCCTCGAGGAGGCGGACGAGGCGGCCTTTCGCAAGCTCATCGACGTCAACCTCGTCGGGACCTTCCTCGGACTGCGCGCGGCGATCGAGCCGATGAAGCGCGCGGGGGGCGGCTCGATCGTCAACTTCTCCTCGGTCCAGGGCCTCGAGGGCCGGGCCGGCTTCGCCCTCTACTCGGCGACCAAGTTCGGCATCCGCGGGCTCACGCGGACCGCGGCCCTCGAGCTCGGCGCCCACGGCATCCGCGTCAACAACGTCGTCCCCGGTCCGACACGGACGAAGATGACCGAGCGCCCGGGCTGGAGCGACGCCGACTACGAGCGCGCCTACGCCGGAACCCCGATCGGCCGCATGGCCCAGCCCGAGGAGATCGCCGAGATGGTGGCGTTCCTCGTCTCCCCGCGATCGGCCTACTGCACGGGCGCAGACTTCGTCGTCGACGGCGGCCTCCTCGCCGGCAAGACCTGAGAGGGCCGATGCGCTCGCAGACCGACGCCCTCCGCCTCCGCTTCCTCGGCGCCGCCGGCACCGTCACCGGCTCGCGTACCCTCGTCGAGGCCGCGGGTCGCCGCATCCTCGTCGACTGCGGCCTCTTCCAGGGCTGGAAGACCCTGCGACTGCGCAACTGGGCGCCCTTCCCCGTCGAGCCCGCCTCGATCGACGCCGTCGTCCTCACCCACGCCCACATCGACCACTCGGGCTACCTCCCGCTCCTGATCCGAAACGGCTTCCGCGGCGCGGTCCACGCGACGACGGCGACCCGCGATCTCTGCGGCGTGCTCCTCCCGGACAGCGGCCGCATCCACGAACGCGACGCCGACTTCGCCAATCAGAAGGGCTTCTCGAAGCACGCCCCCGCCCTCCCGCTCTTCACCGAAGCGGAAGGCGAGCGCGCCCTCGACGCCTTCCGCACGACCGGGTTCGAGCGAACGGTCGAGCTCGCCCCCGGCATCGAGCTCGTCTTCCACTGCGCCGGCCACATCCTCGGCGCCGCGAGCGCGACGCTCCGCGTCGCCGGCCGGAAGATCGTCTTCTCCGGCGATCTCGGCCGCTCGAACTGCCCGGTCATGCGCGCCCCCGATCCGGTCCGCGAGGCCGATCTCCTCGTCGTCGAGTCGACCTACGGCGATCGCCTCCACGACCCGGCGGATCCCGAGGACGCGCTGGCCGATGTCGTGAACCGGACCGTCGCGCGCGGGGGCACCGTCCTGATCCCCGCCTTCGCCGTCGGCCGCACGCAGATCATCCTCTACTACCTCGACCGCCTGCGCCGCGCGGGTCGCATCCCGGCGGTCCCCGTCGTGATGGACAGCCCGATGGCGATCGACGCGACCGGGATCTTCCGCCGCCACGGCGACGACCACCGCCTCGACGCCGCGACCTGTGCCACGGTCTGCGGCTCGGCCCGCCTCGTCCGCACGGCCGAGGAATCGAAGCGCCTCGACCAGCAGAGCGAGCCCATGATCCTGATCTCCGCGAGCGGGATGGCGACCGGCGGTCGCGTCCTCCACCACCTCGCCCACTTCGCCCCCGATCCCCGCCATACATTGCTGTTCGCGGGCTATCAGGCCCCCGGCACCCGCGGCGAGCGGATCGTGCGGGGCGAGACGAGCATCAAGCTCCACGGCGCGATGGTGCCGATCCGCGCCGAGGTGGAGAGCCTCGACATGCTCTCGGCCCACGCCGACGCCGACGAGATCCTGAGCTGGCTGCGATGGTTCGAGCGCCCGCCGGCCATGACCTTCGTCAACCACGGCGAGCCCGCCGCCGCCGATTGCCTGCGCGTCCGGATCCGCGACGAGCTCGGCTGGCGCGTGCGGGTCGCAGATCAGGGCGAGATCTTCGATGCGTGAGGGGACACCCCGACTCGGATGGACACCTGCGACGCGACGAGAACGGGCATGACGAAGCGCCTCTCCGAACGCGACGCCCTCGCCATGATCGGCTTCGGCCGCCACGACCTCGCGAGCGAACGCGACGAGCCCGAGCGCATCGAGCGCATCACGCGCGAGCTGCGCAACGGCTTCCGCGCGCTCCAGGACGTCGAGCCCGCCGTCTCCGTCTTCGGCTCGGCGCGCCTCGCCGAGGACACGCCCGAGTACCGCGCGACCCGCGAGGTCTGCCGCCGCATCGCCCGTGCCGGCTACAACGTGATCACCGGGGGCGGCCCCGGCCTGATGGAGGCGGCCAACCGCGGCGCCCGGGAAGGCGGCGGCCTCTCCGTCGGCGTCAACATCCAGCTCCCGATGGAGCAGCAGCCGAACCCCTATCTCGACCGCCGCTTCGAGTGCCGGTACTTCTTCGTCCGCAAGCTGCTCTTCGTCCGCTATGCCTGCGCGTTCCTGATCTTCCCCGGCGGCTTCGGCACCTTCGACGAGGCCTTCGAGGCGCTCACCCTCGTCCAGACCCACAAGATCCCGAACTTCCCGGTGCTCTTCTTCGGGGGCGACTTCTGGCGGGATCTCGAGCGGCAGCTCGACCGCATGCACGCGCGGGGGATCATCGACGACGAGGATCGACGGATGGTGCAGATGATCGACGACGCCGATCAGGCGCTCGAGATCCTGCTCGGGTGTCATCAGGGGTTGTGCGCGGAGCTCGGACGCCCGCCGCTCTCGCCGCGCTGAGGTGCGGCGCGACGACGGGCATGGACGTGTCGGCCGGGAGCTCGGACCCGACCTCAATCCGTCTCGCGGAAGAGCTCCCGGCCGATCAGCATCCGGCGGATCTCGCTCGTCCCGGCCCCGATCTCGTAGAGCTTCGCGTCCCGCCAGAGCCGGCCCGTCGGATACTCGTTGATGTAGCCGTTGCCGCCGAGGGCCTGGATCGCCTGCCCCGCCATCCAGGTCGCCTTCTCCGCGGCGTAGAGGATCGCCCCGGCGGCGTCCTTGCGCGTCGTCTGGCCGCGATCGCAGGCGCGCGCGACCGAATAGACGTAGGCGCGGCAGGCGGAGAGCGCGACGTACATGTCCGCGAGCTTCCCCTGCATGAGCTGGAACTCACCGATCGGCGCGCCGAACTGCTCGCGGTCGTGGACGTAGGGCACGACGACGTCGAGACACGCCGCCATGATCCCGAGCGGGCCCCCGGAGAGCACGAGCCGCTCGTAGTCGAGGCCGGACATCAGGACGCGGACGCCGCCACCGACCTCGCCGAGCACGTTCTCCACCGGAACCGCGCAGTCCTCGAAGACGAGCTCGCAGGTATTCGATCCCCGCATGCCGAGCTTGTCGAGCTTGGGGGAGGTCGAGAAGCCCGGAAGACCGCGCTCGATCAGGAAGGCCGTGATGCCGCGGGCCTCGGCCCCGGGGTCGGTCTTCGCGTAGACGATGAGCGTATCGGCGTCGGGGCCGTTGGTGATCCACATCTTCGTCCCATTCAAGACGAAGCGGTCGCCCTTGCGTTCGGCCCGGAGCTTCATCGAGACGACGTCGGAGCCCGCCTCGGACTCCGACATCGCGAGGGCCCCGACGTGCTCGCCGGCGACGAGCGGCGGCAGGTAGCGCGCCTTCTGCGCCGCCGTGCCGTTGCGGAAGATCTGATTCACGCAGAGGTTCGAGTGGGCGCCGTAGGAGAGGCCGATCGCCGCCGAGGCGCGCGAGATCTCCTCCATCGCGACGACGTGGGCGAGGTAGCCGAGGGCGGTGCCACCGTACTCTTCGGAGACCGTGAGCCCGAGCAGACCGAGCGAGCCGAGCTTCGGCCAGAGGGCGTTCGGAAAGGCGTTCTCGCGGTCGACCGCGTCGGCGATCGGGCGGATCTCGGCGTCGGCGAAGCGGGCGACGGACTCGCGCAGCAGGTCGACGGTCTCGCCGAGCTCGAAGTCGAGGGAAGGGACCGCCATGGCACATACCTCCGCGGGCGACGGGCCGCGTCGCCCGACGCCGACTAACCGAGACCCATCCGCCGGGCGATGATGACCTTCATGATCTCGTTGCTGCCGGCGTAGATCGACTGGACGGCGGCGTCCTGGTAGTCCTGCGAGATCGGGTACTCCGCCATGAAGCCGTAGCCCCCGAAGAGCTGGAGGCATTCGGCGGCGACGCGCTTCTGGAGATCCGAGGTCCACCATTTGCCCATCGAGACCTCCTTCACGATCTCCTCGCCGCGGACGTGGGCGGCGAGGAGCTTGTCGGTGAAGGCCTGGCCGATCTCGTACTCCGTCTCGAGCTCGGCGAGCTTGAACTGGGTGTTCTGGAAGGCCGCGATCGGTTTGCCGAAGGCCTGGCGCTCCTTCACGTAGGCGAGCGTGTCGTCGAGCGAGCGCCGGATCGACGCCATGCATCCGACGGCGATGCAGAGGCGCTCCTGCTGGAGCTTCTCCATCAGCATGCGGAAGCCCTGGCCTTCCTGGCCGAGGAGATTGGCCGCAGGGACGCGGCAATCGCGAAAGAAGAGCTCGCTCGTATCCTGGCCGCGCAGGCCGATCTTCTCGAGGTTGCGGCCGCGCTCGAAGCCGGGTGTCCCCTCCTCGACGAGGAGCAGGCTGATCCCGTCGTGGCGCTTCGTCGGGGCCGTCTTCGCCACGACGATCACGAGATGCGAGTTCTGGCCGTTCGAGATGAAGGTCTTGGCCCCGTTCACGACGTAAAGGTCGCCGTCGCGGATCGCCGTCGTCCGGACGGCGGCGAGATCCGAGCCGGCGGAGGGCTCGGTCATCGCGATCGCGACGAGGCAATCGCCGGCGATCGCGGGCACGAGGAACTTTCGCTTCTGGGCCTCGGTCCCGTAGCTCTCGAGATAGGGCAGGCAGATGTCGGTATGGAGCGAGGCCTGGAGGCAATGGGCCCGGGCGTAGGCGAGCTCCTCCATGATGATCGCGTCGTAGAGGAAGTCGCCGCCGGCCCCGCCCCAGGCCTCGGGCAGGTTGGCGCCGAGGTAGCCCTCCTCGCCCATCCGCTTCCAGATCGCGCGGGGCACGATGCCGGCCTCGTTCCAGGCCGCGACGTTCGGCTCGACCTCGGCCTGGACGAAGCGGCGGAACTGCTCGCGGAAGAGCTGATGTTCCTCGCCGAAGATCTCGCGCTGCATGGATCGCCTCCGATCGACGGGTCGTGGGGACCCGCCGCGCTCACGGCCCGACGCTAGCATGGGGCCGTCATCGAGCTGCGAGGAGGATCGACATGATCGACGCCGGACTGGAGCGCAAGCTGCGTGAGCTCGTGGACCGCCAGGAGATCCACGACGTCATCCTCCGCTACTGCCGCGGCGTCGACCGCATGGACCGGGCCCTCCTGCTCTCGGCCTACCATCCCGACGCGATCGACGACCACGGCCTATTCGTGGGCGGCCCCGAGGCGTTTGCCGACTACTTCATGGCCTTTCACGGTTCGATGCAGTCGGCGACCCAGCACGTCATCACGAACCACTTCTGCGAGCTCGACGGCGACACGGCCCATACCGAGACCTACTGGTTCTTCGCCGCCATGAACCGACAGGGCCCCGCCCTCTCCCTCGGAGGCGGCCGCTACATCGACCGCATGGAACGCCGCGACGGCCGCTGGGCGATCGCGCAGCGCAAGTGTCTCTACGACTGGCAGGGTGTCCCCGGCGACTACGACCTCTCCCCCGAGCAGATCGAGAAGATGCTGGGCGCCGGCCCCGCGACCCGCGACCGGAGCGATCCGTCCTACGAACGCCCGCTGCGCGTGGATCCGCGGCGCATCGCGAAGCCGCCCCAGGGCTGAGGCGACGACGACGCGTCAGCGCGGCAGCGCGAAGGCCATCAGCGCGTCACCGGACTCGGACCAGACGTGGCCGCCCGAGGCGATCACGACGTATTGCCGGCCCTCCGGTCCCAGGCGATAGGTCATCGGCGTCGCGTTCCCCGTGAACGGGAGGCGATGGCTCCAGACCTCCTCGCCCGTCTCCGAGTCGAAGGCCCGCAGATAGCGGTCGGTCGTCGCCGCGATGAAGACGAGGCCGCTCGCCGTCGCGACGGGGCCGCCGAGGTTCGGGGCGCCCAGCTGCTTGAAGCCGGGCCAGAGCCAGATCGGGAAGGGCGCCTGATCGCGGATCGTCCCGAGCGGCTTCTCCCAGGCGATCCTTCCCGTCGTGAGATCGACGGCGACGATCGTGCCCCAGGGCGGCGGCGAGCAAGGCGCGCCGAAGGGCGAGAGGATCGGGAAGTTCTTCATCGCGTAGGGCGTGCCGAACATGGGCTGGACCTGGTAGGGCCAGTGGGACGACTTGTCGGGCATCGCGTCGTACTCGGCGCGGGGGATCAGCTGGATCCCGTTCGCCATGCGCATCAGGTTCGTGACGAGGAGCTTCCTCCCGGGATCGATGGCGAGGCTCCCCCAGTTCATGCCGCCGGGGTTCTGCGGATACTGGATCGAGCCGCCGGTCGTGGGCGGCGTGAACATGCCGTCGTAGCGGTACTTCGCGAGCTCGTCGCGGCACTTGCCGCGATCCCAGAACGTGAAGCCGAAGGCGTCGTCGGGCGTCAGCTCCGACGGATGCAGCGGCTCGACGAAGGTCGGCACCGGCTGCGTCGCCGCGAGGAGCTCACCCGGCGCGCCGTCGGTCGGGACCGGGACCTCCTTGTGGCCGTGGATCGGCTGCCCCGTGCGGCGGTCGAGGATGAAGACGTGGCCCATCTTCGTGCCCTGGGCGACCGCCGGGACCTTCGTCCCGTCCGGCATCTCGAAGTCGAAGAGCACGGGCTGCGAGGCGGTGTCGAAGTCCCAGACGTCCTTGTTGACCATGCGGTAGTGCCAGACGAGCTCGCCCGTCGTCCCATTCAGGGCGACCACGGAGCTCGAGAAATGATCGAGGTTGTGGCGCTCCGCGGCGGAGTAGTCGACCGCGGCGTTGCCCATCGGCACGAAGACGAGGTCGAGGTCCTCGTCGGAGGAGAGGATCGACCAGGAGTTGGCCGTCCCCGGGACGTAGTCGCTCCCGGGCTCGGGTCCCGGCCCGTCGTAGCCCGGCGGCACCGGATCGAAGGCCCAGCGCAGCGCTCCGGTCCGCGCGTCGAATCCGCGGATCACGCCGGGCGGCGCGGCACGGCGCAGGTTGTCGTAGACCATGCCCCCGACGACGACCGTGTCGTTCACCGTCGCCGGCGGCGACGTCACGTAGTAGGCCCACGGCTCGATCTCGCCCATCCGCGCCCGCAGGTCGACGCGGCCGTCCTTCCCGAAGTCGCTGCACGCCTTGCCGTTGCGGGCGTCGAGCGCGACCAGCTCGGCGTCGACCGTGCCCATGAAGATGCGGTGGCCACAGGGGCGCAGCAGCTCCTCCTCGTCCTCGGCCTCCCAGTAGGCGACGCCGCGACAGACGCGGCTATGGGGGTCGGGGAGCTTCGTCTGGCGCTGGACCGAGTCGTAGGCCCAGCGCTCCTCGCCGGTCTCGGCGTCGACGGCGATCACGCGGTGGAAGGGGGTGCAGAAGACGAGGGTGTCGCCGACCAGGAGCGGCGTCGAGTTGAAGGAGGTCTTGCTCGTCCCGTCGCGGCCGTCGGAGACGTCGCCGCTGTGGTAGGTCCAGGCGAGCTCGAGGTCTCCCACGTTCTGCTTCGAGATCTGGGTCGCAGGCGAATAGCGCATGCCGCCGCGGTCGCCGCCGTAATGGGGCCAGCCGGCTTCGGGGCCGGGATTCGCGGCGGCGCCGGCTTCGGAATCCGACGCAGACCCGCCGGAGGAAGCAGAGCGGCCATCCTCACAACCGAGCGACGCCACGACGAGCCCGACCACCAGCAGCGTGACGTTCTGCAACCCGAGCCGGGCCGCCCGCGTCCACCGAGTCCCGATCGTTCCCATCGTCCCCTCCCCTGGCCATCGCCGCCGCCGAGTCTACGGCCCTCGCGGCGAAAGAAAAGCGGCGCGTGGGGCCGATCTCCGGACCCACGCGCCGCTGCCTGGGAAGGCTTCATCCGATTTCGAACCGAGCTGCGAGCCGCTCGGAACCGATCCGCGCGACCGGCTCAGAACTGGTAGTCGACCATCCAGGTCGCGCGCTGCTCGAAGATGTCCTTTCGCTGGCTGAGGGCCCGTTCGTACGAGAAGCCGGTCGAGACACCGTTGCGCAGCGGAACCCGGAAGCCCCAGGCGAAGGTCACGAGATCCTCGCCCGCCATGCCCGAGGAGCCGAGATTCGCGACGTCCGCGCCTTCGAAGCGCCGGTCCCGCGTGACGCCCGCGCCGTTCAGGATGTCCTGGGCCGCGCGCAGCGGAACGTGCTGGACGGGCGCGGGCGGCGACTTCAGGGCGACGGACGCCTTGCCCTCGCCCGAGTCGACCCAGACCATGCCGTTGAGCTCGATGAAGGGCACGATGAAGTCGGCGCCCGGGATGAACGAGACCTTGAACGCCTGATCGAGATGGATGTTGTAGAAGACCGACGAGCTGTCACGGTCCTTGTCGACGGGGAGCTGGGCACCGATGTCGGTGATCAGGTGGACGTTCTTCGGCCCCCAACCGACCGAGATCCCCGGGATGAAGACGCCCTCACCCTGGCCCTGGAAGACGTCGGCGTTGCCGACCGGAATCTCGACGCGCAGACTCGGCGTGACGATGAGGCCGAGCTCCCGATTGTCGATCACGGCGTACTTGAAGCCGGCCGTGATGTCCATGAAGCCTTCTTCGTTCTTGAGCCACGGATGGTCCGGTCGATTGACCATGTAGCCGTCCTTCGTCGCGATGAAGGCCAGCCGATCCGTCAGCGCCAGACGCGCCTGCAGGGCGATGACGCCGGCCTCGCCGCCGTTGAAGACGGAATCCGAGGGAAACCCGTGGTAGATCCCGACGAGGTTCAGCTCCGTCGTGATGTAGGGATCCTCGAAGAGATAGGGCATCGACATCGGGGCGACGTGACCCGCCGGCCGCGCCTGTCGATCGCAGCGGAAATCGGGGAGGAATCCGCTGCAGTCCTCTTCTCCCGCGTGTGCGCTTCCCGCGAGCCCGATCAATCCGAGCGCCAGCGTCCACGTCGCGGCGAGCCCCCGCCCCGCGCCCGATCTCCATTTCGCCATGCGCCCTCGCGCACGAGCACCATTCGAACGAACCAGACCCGACATGTCGCTCCTCTCCGCCGACTACGCGGCTCCAGGCAGGAAGCCCGCTGTGATTCAGTCGACCTGCGGGAGCAACATGCATGCCATTCTGTCGTTGAACGAGAAGCGTTGTCGCGCCGGAACCGGCCCGCGCCCGGGGCGCATGGTCACGCCCGACGGGCAGTCCGTGACAACCGGCCCCGTGTCGTGGACCCGGAGCCCGCGCGCAGCGTGAAGACAGGGGATGCGGCGACTCGAAAAAGTCCGGTATCGGGCTGGGACGTTTCGCCTCGAACGTCCTATCGTCGGAACGAGCCCTAACGGAGACGCGTCGTGATCGTGACCTTCACCCTGGTCCGGAAGCAGCCCCATCTCTCGAGCGAAGCGTTCCTCGCGCGATGGGTCGAGCACACCGAGCGCTTCGATCTCAAGGACCATCCCTACATCACGAAGAACCGCCTCATGTTGTTGCAGGGCGACGCGCCCTACGTCGGCATGGCCGAGAACCACTGGCCGGATCTCGCGAGCCTCGAGGCGACGAGCGCCTTCTATCGCGACACCGACGCCGGCCGCGCCCACTGGGCGGATCTCCTGACCTTCATGGACATCGACGGCAGCCCGACCGTCCTCGTGACCCACGAGGCCGACGTCACGGCGGCCGAGACCCGACTGACGCGCTTGCCCGGCTGAACGGCCGAAGCCGACCGATTCCAACCCGATCCCGAAGGAGTACGACCATGCCGATGACCTTCACCCGTTGGACCCGAGAAGAGCTCGAGGAGCAGTTCGTCCACTATCAACAGATGGCGCTCGAGGCCGGGCAGACCGGTAACTGGGACAAGTGGTGCGACATCTTCACCCTCGACTGCACCTACATCGAAGCCCAGGCCGGCATGATCGGCGGTCGCGAGGGCCTGAAGCGCCTCTACCGCAACATCTTCACGACCTTCCCCGCCAGACACTTCATCTACTCGCCCGTCGAGTGGTACATGATCGACGAGTTCCGGGGCTGGGTCTCCTGCCGCTTCAACGTCCGGATGTCCGATCCGGGCGACGGCAGCATCCACGAGGAATATTGCTTCAGCCTCCTCAAGTACGCGGGGAACGGCCTCTGGTCCCACGAAGAGGACCTCTACAATCCGACCAAGCTGATGTCGATGGTCGATCGCTGGATCGCCGCGAAGAAGAAGGTCGATCCGTCCTGGGACCCGTCGCAGGAAGTCGGTGGCGATCCCTACCGGACGACCGAGGGTTAGGTCCCGTGGCCCGCATCGACCTGCCCCACGGCGACGAGCTCACGAGCTGGCTCTCGCTCTCGCCCCTCGGCCCCGGCCTCACGGCCTTCGCCGACGCGGTCTACACGAAGAGCCGGCTCTCGCGCCGCGAGTTCGAGGCGGCCCGCATGCGGGTGGCCGCGAGCAATCAGTGCGTCACCTGCCTGAACACGCGCTACGAGGACGGCGCGGCGAACGGGCTCGACGCCGATTTCTACGACCACATCGCGGAGTGGGCGACCCATCCCGGGTACAGCGAGCGCGAGCGGCTCGCGATCGAGTTCGCCGAGCGGTTCTGCGAGCGCTGGCAGGAGCAGGACGACGTCTTCTGGGCCCGCCTGCGAAGCGCGTTCAGCGACGGCGAGATCGTCGATCTCGCCCTCCAGGTCGCCGAGCTCGTCGGCGCGGGCCGGATCCTCAAGATGCTCGACATCGCCCAGACCTGCGGCATCACGATCCATCAGGGCTACGACATGGATCTCGACCCGTCGCGAAAGCCGGACGCGCGACATGGATGAGGCCCTTCGCGAGAAGCTCGTCGACTGGATCGGACCGCTCGTCGGCGGCGAGGTCACGAGCCTCGAGCGCTCGCAGGCCCGGCGCGAAGGCTTCTACGTCGACGTGCTCGGCGCGAGCGGCGAGCAGCGAGCGTTCTTCCTCCGCCTCGGCCGCCCCGGCGATCCCGCCAACGATCCCCGGACGACGGCCTTCGAGGCCGACGTCAACCGCACGCTGCGCGCGCTCGGCGTCCGGGTTGCCGAGGTCTTCGGGACGAAGCCCGACTGCCATGCCGCGCTGTACGAGCGCGTCCGGGGACGCTCCGACCTCGAACGCGTCGGCGCGGCCGGGCAGCAGGCCATCTACCGCGACTACCTGACCCAGCTCGCCCATCTCCACGGCCTCGATCCCGATCGCATCCGGATCGACGGGCTTTCGCGACCGAAGACCGCCGAGGACTGTGCCCTCGTCGAGCTCGCGAAGGTCGAGGCCGATTTCGCGCCCCTGATCTGCGAGCCGCTGGCGACCTTCGGCCTCCAATGGCTGCGTCGCCATGTCCCGCGTACGGTCGATCGCATCGCCTTCGTCCACGGCGACGCCGGGACGCCCAACTTCATGTTCGAGAACGAGGCGGTGAGCGCACTGATCGACTGGGAGTGGGCCCATTTCGGCGATCCGATGGAGGATCTCGGCAATGCGGCGATCCACGCTTCGTTCCATCTCTCGGGCGAGTGGCCCGAGCTCCTCGACCACTACGCGAAGGTCTCCGGTATGCCGGTCGATCTCGAACGCGTCGCCTACTACCGCGCCCATCTGATGGTCCGCTCGGTCCTCGCGCTGGCCGCCGCGACGACGCGCTGGGATCCGCATACCCCCGTCGCGCTGAACCTCTGCTTCCGCGTCGTGTCGGATCGGATCTGCTGCGACGCGATCGCGGCGGCGATGGGGATCGAGCTCGAACGGCCCGAGCTGCCCGACGGGCCCGAGGCGCCGACGACCCTCTACGGCGTCGTCGCCGAAAATCTGCGAAGCGAGGTTCGGCCGGCCGTCGAGGACGCCTTCGCCGCGAATCGGCTCGATGCGGCGGTGCTCCTGGTTCAGGCTCTCGAGCGGGTCCACCGCCTCGGCCCGGCTCTCGAGCAGATCGAGCTCGACGAGCTCTCGAAGCTCCTCGGCGATCGGCCGATGGATCTGGCGAGCGGCCTCGCGCGCCTCGATCGCGAGCTCCCCCGGCTTCGGTCCCGAACGCGAGGTCGAAGTCCTCCGCTACCTCGGCCGTCGCGCGTGGCGGACCGAACGGCTCTACGCGCCCGTCGTGAGCCTGTTTCCGGACTGCGAGCTGCGTCCGCTGGTCCGCGAGCGCTGATTGCGTGGCGGATGAGCGACCGATCCTGCTCGAGGTCGCCCTCAACGAGGCGGTGACCCGCGCGCAGCATCGCTTCGTCCCCGTCACGCCCGAGCAATGCGCCGCCGACGCGATCGCCTGCGTGCGTGCCGGCGCGTCCTTCGCCCATTGGCACGCGCCCGACCGCGCGGCCTACGCCGCGGCCTGGCGCGCGATGCGTGCCGCCGACGTGATCGCCTATCCGAGCTATCCGAACGAGCCGCCCCTCGACGTCGAGGCCCGCCTCGGCGATTGCTTCGACCTCGCCGAAAGCGAAGGCCTCGAGATGGCCCCTCTCGACCTCGGCACCGCGCATACCATCCTCTGGGACGGCCAGCGTCTCGGCGGCGGCGGGACCCTCGCGAACCCCCTCCCCTTCCTCGAAGAGGCCGCGCAGCGCTATCGGAAGCTCGGCGTCCTGCCGAACCTCGCGAGCTTCGATCTCGGCCACACGCGACTCGCCGTCCGCCTCGCCCGTGAAGGCATCCTCACGCCCCCGCTCGTTCTCAAGATCTATCTCTCCGATACCTGGCTGGTCGGCCCGACGCCTTCGCGCGAGGCGCTCGATCTGCATCTCGCAGAGCTGCCTGGGGATCTCGAGATCGATTGGCTCGTCGTGCCCTTCCTGCTCCATTCGACGGTGACCTTCGAGACGCTCTGCCGCCACGCCCTCGAGCGCGGCGGCGGCTTTCGCGTCGGCATCGGCGACAACCCGGCTCTCTTCCCCGACGCGCGCAATGCCGAGCTCGTCGAGCGGGTTCGGCCGTGGATCGAAGCGAGCGGTCGGCGGGTCGCGACGACCCGGGATCTGCGTCGGCTTCGGCAGAGCGCGAGCTCGGCGGCTCCCGGAGCGCGCGCTCCGATTCGTTCCCGTCCCTGATCGCCCCTCGAGCGTCCGCCGAAGAGGAGCCCCGGCCATGCTGCGATCGATCGGAATCCGCGCGGACTCCCCCCGACGACCCGCGCTGCGAATCGGTCTCGCGCTCACGGGGCTCGTCTGCACCCTGCTCGCCGTACGCCCCTGCTCCGCGGACGAAGACACCCTCGGCGACTTCGAGGACGAAATCGAACGCCGCGAGGACGAAGAGAACGAGGACGATACCGAGTACCGAGGAAGCTCGAGCGGAAGCTCGACGAGCGAAGCGAACGAAGCAATCGGGACGGTGATCGGCGGGACGATCGGCGCGGTGCTCGACGGGAGCGCCGAACGAGCGACCGAGAATCTCGCCCGACCGGACCAGCGCCGTGGTGGCGAGCCGGCGACGGCGATCGTGCGCCTCGAAAGCAGCTACCAGCGGCTCTCGCATTCCGACGTCGACGGTCTCTCCACCCGCGCCGAGATCCTCGCCGGACCGCTCGGTGTCGGCGGAGAGTTCCTCCGCTATTGGGAGGATTCTCCGCAGCAACATCTCGACTTCGCAGCGATCGAGGGCCTGCTTCGTTTCGCACCCAACGGCTACTTCCAGATCACGCTCGCAGTCGGGAGCCGCCACATCGACGGACGCCGCTCACGCTGGGCCCACGGCGGCGGCGTCGGCCTCGGATTCCATCCTCAGACCTGGCTCGGATTCGAGGCGGATCTCCGCTGGGCGAAGGTCGGCGACCGGGCACTGGGCGACTATCGAATCGGCGCGCTGCTCCGAGTGCCGAAGTTCCCCTACCTGGCGCTGCGCGGCGGCTACCGCGTGATCCAGTACCAGAACGAAACCCTCGACGGACCCGAGCTCGGACTGGTCGGGACGTGGTAGCGCGGCGCGAACACGGCCCTGCGCTCAGGGCAAGACCCCGCCATCGACCACGATCAGCTGCCCCGTCGTATACGAGGACGCCTCGGTCGCGAGATAGAGCGCCGTCCCGACGATCTCCTCGGGCTGCGCGATCCGCCGCAGGACGTTGCCCCGGGTCGCCGCCGCGACCGCTTCTTCGCTCGGCACGCCGGCGCGGAAGCTGTCGGTCCAGAACGTCCCGCAGACGATGCAGTTCACGCGGATCCCCTTCGGCGCGAACTCCTGGGCCATGACCGAGGTCAGCACGTTGAGGCCGGCCTTGGCCGCCGCATAGACCGCAGTCACCGGATTCGGGCGCACGCTCGCGACCGAGCTGACGTTCACGATCGTGCTGCCCGGCCGCATGTGCTCAGCCGCCTTCGCCGCGAGCCTCAGCGGTCCCTTCAGGTTGACGCCGATCGTCTTGTCGAAGAGCGTCTCGGAGACGTCGAGGAGCCGCGGCGCGACCGGCGCGATGCCCGCGTTGTTGACGAGCACGTCGATGCGACCGAGCTCCCCCATCACGCGCGCGATCAAGGCATCGCATTGCCCCCAGTCGCCGACGTGACACGCGACGGGCAGCGCCCGCCGGCCGAGCGCCCGGATCTCCGCCGCGGCCTGCTCGCAGGCCTCGAGCTTGCGGCTCGCGATCACGACGTCGGCCCCCGCTCGCGCGAAGCCCTTCGCCATCGCGAGCCCGAGCCCCTTGCTCCCCCCGGTCACGATCGCGACGCGCCCCTCGAGCGCGCCCCCTGCTTCGTCGCTCATGTCCGTCCTCCCGAAGCCGCACCGGCGGCGATCAGCCCCTCCGCCCGCGCGAGCAGCCGATCCGCCATCGGGCCGAAATGCTCGTGGAGCGGGTTCTTCGATTCCCCGCGCTTCCACTTGGCGAAGCTGCCCTCGAGCACGATCGCGAGCTTCCACGGCGAGAAGACGCGATACCAGTCGAGGGCCGAGACGTCGCGGCCCGTCCGCTCCGCATAACGGGCGACGAGCGCCGCCTCGGAAGGCAGGCCCGAAAGCTGGGATCCGCCGGGCTGGCCCGCCGCACCGAGGGCGAGCGGATTGCCCTCCTGCGGCAGGAAGATCAGCGCCCAGGCGAGATCGACGAGCGGATCACCGACCCCCGCCATCTCCCAGTCGACGACCGCGAGCGCACGGGCCGGCCGCTCCGGCGCATAGAGCACGTTGTCGAGCTTGTAGTCGCCGTGGCAGAGGGCCGGCGGCTGCTCCTTCGGGAGCCGCTCCTCGAGCCATTGCGCGACGGCGTCGACGGCGGGCAGGTCGCGGCAGCGGTAGCTCGCGAGCTGTGCGAGCCAGCGCGGGACCTGCCGGGCGAGATAGCCCTCCTGCTTGCCGAGCTCGGCGAGGCCGCAGGCGCGCCAGTCGATGCAGTGGATCTCGGCCAGGGCGTCGATCAGCTCCGTCAGCGCGGAAGCCTGGTCGGCGGGCGAATCGACGTACGCGGCCGGCAGCGTCGTGCGGATCGGGACGCCCGCGACGAACTCCATCAGGTAGAAGGGCGTGTCGGCGACGGCGGGATCGTCGCAGGCGAGCAGCGGCCGGGCGATGCGGACCTTCGCGTCCCGGATCGCGTGCAGGATCCGGAACTCGCGCAGGACGTCGTGGGCCGTGCTCGACGACGCGCGGGCCGGCGCGCGCCGCAGGACCCAGTGGGCATCGCCCCGGCGGATCCCGAAGATCTCGCACGAGCCGCCGCCCTTCAGCGCCTCGACCTCGATCGGGACGGATCCACCGAGCCGCTCGTCGAGCCAGGCGCCGAGCCGCGCGGCGTCGAGCTCGACCTTCCCCCGAGAGCGCCCGTCGCTCGAGCCCCCACGCTGGTCGTCGGCCATGGTGCGCTAGGCCTTGCGCGCCGTGGCGAGCAGCTTCGCGAAGACCTGCTCGCCCCGGGCGACCCGCGAGGGGATGTGCTCCGTCGGCCAGCCTTCGACGGCGACGAAGTTCTTGAGGGCGTCGCGGGCGACGACGACTTTATGGACCTCGTCGGGGCCGTCGCCGATCGGGCCGAAGCGGTTGGTGCGGTACCAGTCCTCGAGCGGCAGATCCCCCGAATAACCGAGGGCCCCGCAGACCTGGATCGCGCGATCGAGGACCCCGAGCAGCATGCGCGAGGTGTAGGCCTTCGACATGGAGATGTCGGCCCGCGCCGCGCGGGCGCCGATCTTGTCCATGCGCCAGGCGGCCTGGAAGGTGATCAGGCGCGCCGCCTCGATCTCGGTCTTCGACTGGTAGATGAAGTCCTGCACCATCTGATGGCTCGCGAGCTTCCTGCCATGGGACTCCCGGGAGACCGCGCGCTCGCAGAGGATGTCGAGCGCCCGCTTCGCGAGCCCGATCCAGCGCATCGCGTGGTGGATGCGACCGCCGCCGAGGCGCTTCTGGGCGAGCACGAATCCGTCCCCCGGCTTCCCGATCAGATTCGCGTGCGGCACGCGGCAATTCTCGAAGCGGATCTCGGCGTGGTTGCCGAGCTCGCCGAAGACGGGATCCGGACCGTGCATCGTCGGGATGTCGCGGACGACGTTCATCCCCGGCGTGCCCTTCTCGACGACGAACATCGAGGCATGCTGATGCGGGCGGCCCTCCGGATTCGTCTCGGCCATCACGATCACGAAGTCGGCGAAGGAGCCGTTCGTGCAGAACCATTTGTGGCCGTCGATGATCCAGTCGTCGCCCTGCTTGCGCGCCTGCGTCCGCAGCCGCGTCGGGTCGGAGCCCGCTTCGAAGGGCTCCGTCAGGGCGAAGGCGCTGCGGATCTTCCCCTCGAGGTTCGGCAGGAGCCAGCGCTCCTTCTGCGCCGCGTTCGCGCCGGCGGCGAGCAGCTCCGTGTTGCCGGAGTCGGGGGCCTGGTTGCCGAAGATCTCCATCGAGAACGGACAGCGTCCGATCAGCTCGTGCATCAGGGCGAGCTTCATCTGGCCGAAGCCCGGACCACCTAACGATGCATCGAGATGACAGGCCCAGAGCCCCTGCGCCTTCACCTGCTTCTGCAGATGGGCCTTCACGAGCGCCCACTCGCCGGGGGGCATGCGCCGGAAGACCGGCTCGAGGGGAATCAGCTCGGCGTCGATGAACCCGCGCATCCAGTCGAGCTTCTGCTGGAACTCGGGCTCGGTCTCGAAATCCCAGGACATCGGATCCTCCTCGCGGAACGGGCGCGCCGTCCCCGGGCGAGCTTCCCGCCGTCGCCGGGCCGGCGCAAGGACCGCGGCAGCAGAGAACGATGCGGCGCAGAGCCTCCCCGGGCGCGGTAGAGTCGCGCATCGGAGGACCCCCATGCTCTCGGGCGAGAAGATCCTGATGACCGGCGCGAACGGCGTCGTCGGCCTCCCCATCGCGACCGAGCTCGCCCGCCACAACGAGGTCTGGGCGATCGCCCGCTTCGGCGAGGGCACGGCCACGGCGAGCGCGATGAACGCCTCCTCCGCGCCCAGGGAGCTGCTCGAGACCCGGGGCATCACGACGCGCCGCGTCGACCTCGCCGCCCCGGATTTTGCCGAGCTCCCCGACGACTTCACGTACGTCCTCCACTTCGCCCACACCCGCCTCGGCGCCGAGTTCCAGCGCGCGATCCAGGTCAACGCCGTCGGCGCGGGTCATGTCCTGCGCCACGGCCGCAAGGCGAAGGCCGCGCTCGTCGTCTCCTCGGCTGCGATCTACTCGCCGAAGCCCGATCCGTACGCGCTGCATCACGAAGACGGGGACCTCGGCAAGGCTTCGACGCCCTGGGCGCCCTCGAGCCCGGTCTCGAAGGTGAGCCTCGAGGCGATCGCGCGCTTCTGCGCCGAGGCCTTCGGACTGCGCACGACGATCGCGCGCCTCAACACGATCTACGGCGCCTTCGGCGGGCTGCCCGTCATGGACATGGACTCGGTCGTCGCCGGCAGGCCGGTGCGCGCCGTCGCCGATCCGAACGTCCACAGCCCGATCCACATGGACGACGTCCTCGACCAGCTCGAAGCGCTGCTCGACGCGGCCCGCGTTCAGGCGACGCTCGTCAACTGGGCGGGCGACGAGGTCGTGACGACGCAGGAATGGACGGCCCAGGCGGCGAGGCTCTGCGGCCGGCCGGCGAAGATCGAGGTCGCGGCGATCCCGGGGATCCTCGCCGGCAACGCCGTCGATGGGACGCGCCGGCGCTCGATCACAGGGCCGTGCAAACGACCCTTCGAGTCGTCGTTCGCCGCGATCTACCGGGAGCGGCACGGCGCCGCCGGCGCCTAGCAATCGACGACGCGACCGCGCGGTCTCCGACCGCGGTCGCGCACGGGCACCCCGAACGGCGTGCCGGGCAGGCCGAGCCCTCGATCCGGCCGGGAGGACGACATGCTCGGGATCGTGTTCGACGGGAAGAAGCTCGCCTTGATCGACGACCTGGTCGGCCCGGATTCCGGCCCCGGCGAGGTCGAGATCGCCATCCAGGCCTCGGGCGTCTGCCATAGCGATCTCTCGGTCGTGAACGGGACGATCGATTTCCCGAAGCCGGTGGTCCTCGGCCACGAGGGGGCCGGCATCGTGTCCCGGGTGGGCCAGGCCGTGACGACGCTCGCCATCGGAGACCACGTCGCCCTCGCGACGCTCGGGCAATGCGGCGCCTGCTCGGCCTGCGATTCGGGACGACCGACGATGTGTCGGGACACCTTCGGGAAGCGCCCGACGCCCTTTCGCGTGAAGGGCACGCCCTATCACAACTTCGCGAACCTCTCGACCTTCGCCGAGCGGATCGTCGTGAAGGCGAATCAGGCGATCCGCATCCCGAAGGACATCCCCTTCGCCTCCGCCGCCCTGATCGGCTGCGGCGTGCTGACCGGGGCCGGGGCCGTCTTCAACCGGGCGAAGGTGAAGCCCGGCGAGTCCGTCGCCGTGATCGGCGCCGGCGGCATCGGTCTCAACGTCATCCAGGCCGCGCGGATCTCGGGTGCGAATCCGATCCTCGTCGTCGACACGAATCGCGACAAGGAGGCCCTCGCCCGACAGATGGGCGCCACCGACTTCATCGATCCCCGCGCCGAGGGCGACGCCGTCGCCGCCGTGAAGGCGCGCACCGGGGGGTTCGGTGTGAACCACGTCTTCGAATGCGTCGGCGCCAAGCGCTTGATGGAGGACGCGATCAAGATGGCCGACTGGAACGGCAACGTCGTCCTGATCGGCGTCGCCCCGCCCGACACCAAGGTCGAGTTCCTGCCCCTGGGTCTCCTTCTCGACGTCACGATCATGGGCTGCCGCTATGGCACGAGCAAGCCGCAGACGGACGTGAAGCGCGTCTGCGAGCTCTACCAGGCGGGGCGCTACGAGCTCGATGCGCTCGTCTCGAAGCGCTACCCGCTCGCCGACTTCGAGCATCTGATCGAGGACATGGAGGCGGGCAGGATCGCGCGCGGGGTGCTCGACATGCCGGGCGCCCATGCGTGATCAGGACTTCTTCTGGGAGGGCGTCCGGGACGAGAAGATTCTCGTCCAACGCTGCGATGCCTGTGGATCCCTGCGCCAGCCGCCGGGGCCGATGTGCCCGCGCTGTCAGTCGCTCGATTGGCATCCGAAGGCGATGAGCGGACGGGGCACCGTCTACGCCTTCATCCTGTCGAAGCACCCCACCCGGCCCGACGACGCGCCTCGCCTCGTCGTCCTCGTCGACCTCGAAGAAGGCGTCCGCATGGTCTCGAATCTCGTCGACGTCGACGTCCGGGACGTGCGCATCGGCATGTCCGTCGAGGCGATCTTCCGGGTCGTCGACGGCGCGACGTTGCCCCTGTTCCGAATGGCGCGCGGAGCCTGAGCCATGAGTCTGCCCCTCAATCAGACCGCCGTCGTCGGCATCGGGCAGACGGAGTTTTCCAAGCACTCGGGCCGAAGCCCTCTCCAGCTGGCCGCCGAGGCCTCCCGGGCCGCGATGCTCGACGCCGGCCTCAGCCCGTCCGACATCGACGGCATGGTGACGTTCCAGCGCGACGAGAACGACGAGCTCGAGCTGGCGCGCAGCCTCGGCATTCCGCTCCTGCGCTTCACCGGGCGCGCGCCCTTCGGCGGCGCCGGCTCCTGCGCGACGATCCAGATCGCGGCAGCGGCCGTCGCCTCGGGAGCGGCCCGGGCCGTGTTGATCTACCGGGCCTTCAACGAGCGCTCCGGCCACCGGTTCGGTCAGCCGGGGAGCTACCCGGCCCCCGGGCAGCTCGACATTCACGGAAGCTTCGGCCTCGACACGCCCGCCAAGATCTACGCGCTCTGGTACCAGCGCTACATGCACAAATACGGCGTCACCAACGAGGACCTCGGACGCTACGTCGTGCTGGCGCGCAAGCACGCGGCGACGAATCCGGCGGCCTGGTACTACCGCAAGCCGATCACGCTGGCCGATCACCAGGCCTCGCGCTGGATCGTCGAGCCGATCCTGCGCCTGCTCGACTGCTGTCAGGAGAGCGACGGCGGTGTCGCCCTCGTCGTCACGTCCGCGGAGCGGGCGGGCGATCTTCGCCAGCCCGGCGTGCGTATTGTGGCGACCTCGCAGGCCCACTCGATCGGCGGCGACATCATGTTCGACTACTACCGGCCGGAGCTCGAGGACTTCGAGGAGGCGAGAGTCTGCACCGAGGAGCTCTGGCGCCAGAGCGGCCTCGGTCCCCGCGACATCGACGTCGCCCTGATCTACGAGAACTTCTCGCCGATCGTCTTCCTGGCGCTCGAGGCCCACGGATTCTGCGGACCCGGCGAGGCCAGACACTTCATCGCCGACGGCCACGGCGAGCTGACGGGCAGCCTGCCCCTCAACACGAACGGCGGGCTTCTCGGCGAGGGCTACATCCACGGCGTCAACAATCTGCTCGAAGGCGTGCGCCAGATCCGCGGCACGGCCGCGAATCAGGTCGTGGATGCCGAGCACGTCCTCGTCTCGGCGAGCCGGAGCAACGTGATCTTCGGAAAGCTCTAGGGCTCTCGCCCCGAAAAAAGCCATCTCCGAGCGAACCGATCGAGAAGCCTCGGGGTCAGGGGGAGCACGTCCGGAAGGCCGGGCGGCCCGATTCCGATCCCGCGCCCCGCGCCCCCGCTCGAGGGTCTCCATGCGTGTCCTTCTGGTCCTCGCCCTGCTGCTCCTCGGTGTCGCCTGCAAGACGACGCCCGGCGCCGACGCGAACGCCGCGGGCGCCTCCCGGTCAGGCCGCGCGGCGGTCGCGTACGGCGCGGGCGCGGAGTTCGACGACGCCGGCGCTGGCATGGGGGGCGCCAGCGACCACGCGCCCCGAATGGCCCGATTGGCCGCCGCGCCGACGGAGAAGGCCGCTCCCCTCGCTTCGCAGACCTCGCCCATCGCCGGCGAGGCCGTCGCCGACCCATCCAGCGCCGCGTCGATTCGCCGCGAGGTCATCTACTCGGGCTACCTGCGCATCGTGGTCGCCGCCGTCGAGGAGGCGCGGCGGGCCGTTCAGGAGCTCGCGGAGCAGGCCGGCGGCTGGCTCCAGGAGAGCAGCGCGCGCACGATCCGGATCCGCGTCCCGGCCGACCGCTTCGAGGCGACCCTCGAAGCGATCGCGGGCCTCGGTGAGGTCGTCGACCGCTCGGTCACCGCCACCGACGTCACCGAGGCGATCCTCGACCTCGACATCCGCCTCGAGAACGCCCGCAAGACCCGCAACCGCTTGCTCGCCCATCTGGCCGTGAGCAGGAAGATCAGCGACACGCTCAAGATCGAGGCCGAGGTCTCGCGCGTCTCCGAGACGATCGAGCAGCTCGAGGGCAAGCTCCGCTTCATGCGCTCCCAGATCGCGATGAGCTCGATCCACGTCGACTGGAGCGCCGCGATGGCGTCGCAGCCGACGACGGCGCCCGTGCTCGCGCTCCCTTTCCTCTGGATCCAGGACCTCGGAGACGGCCTCGTCGCGGGCCAGGTCGAACCGACGACCCGAGCCCCGCGGCTGCTCGAGTCGAAGCTCCGCTTCGAGCCGCCGCAGGACTTCATCCGCTACTACGCGAGCCCGGACCGGGTCGAGGCGCTCAGCGCCGACGGACTCCATCTGAAGGTTCGCCGGCAGTCGAACCACGACCGGGGGGCCCTCGCCTTCTGGAAGGATCTCGCCCGCGAGAGTCTGGTCCGATCCCGCGCCGTCGCGGTCGGCGACGAGCGCGCCCTCGGCGACGACCTCGCCATGATCGCGGGGACGCGGGAAGTCGGGGGCCAGACGCTCGGCTACCTGCTCGTCCTGAAGCGCACGAACGAGCACGTCTACAGCTTCGAAGCCTGGGGGCCCAAGGCCGTCTTCGACGCCCACCGCGAAGCGCTCGAGACCAGCGCGAGGTCGCTCGAGCGCTGAACGGCGGCGATCTGCCTGCCCCAAGCGCACGAGCGCGCGCCGATCGCCCTCAGCGCGCCTCGACCCGCACCGAAAACGTCTCGAGGCGGCGGATCGACACGAACGGGACCTGCTTCGGGGCAGGCCCGATCCGCTCGATCCGCTTCGTATCACCGACGAGACCGCGCAGCGTCTCCTGGACCTCGGCCCGGGCGAGCGCCGCGCCGAGGCAGAAATGCGAGCCCCAGCCGAAGCTGAACGATCGCTTCGACTCGCGGCCGATGTCGAATCGATCGGGGTCCTCGAAGACCTCGGGGTCGCGGTTCGCGGCGAGCGTCGACAGGAAGAACATCTTCCCGGCCTCGAGCATCGTCCCCCGCGACTCGATCGTCTCGGTCGGCTCGCGCCCGAGGACGGCGACCGGCGGCTCGACGCGGAGCACCTCTTCCGCCGCGGCCGCCACCGCGGAGGTCTCGGCGGCCTCCCCACCGTCCACGGACCGGCGCAGCTTCTCGAGCTCGCCGGGATGGGCCGAAAGCAGGGCCAGGGCCGAGGTGAGCACGCTGCGCGACGTGTCATGGCCCCCGAAGATGAGATTGATGACGAGGGTGACGAGCTCGGTGTCGTCGAACTCGGGGCCGGCCTGCTTCGCCTCGGCGAGCAGCCGCGAGATCAGGTCCTCCCGAGGCTGGCGGCGTCGCTCGGCGAAGGTCGCGCGGATCCGCTCGTCGAAGCCGACGAGGGCGCGCTCGGCCCGTCCTCGTCTTTCGGGCGTCATGACCGAGGCCAGCGCGTCGCCGAGATCCGTCGACCAGGCGGCGTAGGTCGCGTGATCCGCTTCCTCGATCCCGAGCAGGTCGCACATCATCCAGATCGGAAGCGGATCGGCGAGGTCGCGGACGACGTCGAGCTCGCCCCGCTCGGCGCCGGCGAGGAGCATCGCCCGAACGCGCTGCCGGATCCGCGGACGCAGGGCCTCGATCGACCGCGGCGTGAAGGCCCGGGAGACGAGCCGGCGCAGGTCGTCGTGGAACACGCCGTTGCGATTGGTCAGCATGCGCGACCACCACGCGTGCAGCGGTCCCGACACGACGCCCACCTGCTCGAGCATCGGGACGGCGTTGCTGATCACGCGCGGATCCCGGGCCAGGCGATCGACCTCGTGGTAGCGGAGCACGATCGTATCCCCGGTCGCCGTCCACGCGACGTCGCCCCGCTCGCGCGCGGCGCGCAGCACCGCATGCGGATCCTGCCAATAGGCGGGATCCGCCAGATCGATGATGGCCGGTCCCCGATCGCCCGCGCTCGCGCCCGCTCGTTGCCCCACGCCTACTTCGTGATCCCGAAGCGCTCGAGGCCGTAGCAGGTGATCGCGTTGCTGCGCAGGACCTTGTAACACTCCTCCGCGTTCATGTCCGCCTGGGAGAAGAGCTCGTGGGCGATCTTGCGCGAATGCGGGAAGGTCCCGTCCGAGTGCGGATAGTCGGTCTCGAACAGGATCGACTCGATCGAGTACTCGTGGCGGGCCTTCAACCCGTGGAGATCGTCGAAGATGCAGTTCCAGACGTGGCCCTTGACCTGCTGCGAGGGCGCGACCGGCATCTCGACGCCGCCGACCCCGTCCCGCCAGACGCTGTCCATGCGCTCGAGCTGGAAGGGCATCCAGCCGGCCTGGCTCTCGGCATAGGCGATCTTGAGCTTCGGGAAGCGCGACAGCGTCTTCGAGAAGATCCAGTCCGCGAGCGAGGCCTGGGCGTTATGGGCGTAGAGCGACATCGAGGTCGCGAGCGGCGCGTCGGGGCTCGTCGTCGGCATCGAGGAGGAGGAGCCGATGTGCATCGAGACCGTCGTCTCGGTCTCCTGGCAGGCCTGCCAGAGGACGTCCCATTGGCCCGAGTAGAGGCTCGCGAAGCCGAGCTTCGAGGGATTCTCGCTGAAGGCGATCGCGTAGGATCCCTTCTTGGCGCAGCGGCGGACCTCCTCCGCCGCGAGCGCCGTGTCCCAGAGCGGGATCAGCGTCAGCGGGATCAGCTTCCCCTTCGCCTCGCCGCCACACCACTCGTCGATCATCCAGTCGTTGTAGATGCGCAGGCAGGCGATCGCGAGGTCCTTGTCCTTGCGCTCGGCGAAGCCCTGGCCCGCGAAGCGCGGGAAGATGTTCGGGTAGTTGATCGCGGCGGAGACGTGGTTGAGCGCCATGTCGGCGAGCCGCGCCTGCTTCTCGTAGGTCCCGGGCCGGAAGTCTTCGTAGATGGCGGGGACGTTGCGCTGCTGGCTGCGCGGGATGCCGGCCGGGCCGTGGAGCAGACCCGTCGGACAGACGAGGTCGTCGAAGAGCCAGAGGTCGCACCAGTCGCCATCGGCGACACCGCGCTCGAAGCCATAATGCCCGCCCTTGAACTCGAGCTTCACGCGTTCGCGCGAGACCTTGGGTCCGCGATCGCGCAGACTCGGCGGCAGCTCGCGCTGCCAGAGGTCGCGGGGCTCGAGGACGTGATCGTCGACGGAGATGATGTCGGGCAGCTCGTGCTCGGCGGGGGTGACGGACTGGGTCATGGTCTTCGTTCTCCCTGTTCGCGGAGCGCGCGGACCTGAGCCGCCGCCCGCCCGGATTCTACGCGGGGAAAATAAAAAGCGCCCGGCCTCCCTGCCCCGCCCGACCGTGTCGCCCGGCCTCATCCGGAGCGGGCGAAGTCCACTCGCCCGGGTATGCTGCGGTGACCCCTGGGAGACAATCCGATGGACCGTCCTCGCCCCGCAGACGCCGCGGAGCTCGATCCGGGCCGCACGCTCCTCGATCCCCGCCGCTACGCCGCCGAGGGCTATCCCGACGCCCTCTTCAAGCGCCTGCGCGACGAAGCGCCGGTCTGCCGGGTCGACGATCCCCGGATTCCCTACTGGGCGATCACGCGGCACCGCGACATCGTCGAGATCTGCCGCGATCCCGAGCGCTTCTCGAATCTCCCCCAGTTCCAGATCAACATCGAAGCGCCTTTCGGCGGCGGCGACGCCCGCGAGCCCGAGACCATCATCCAGATGGATCCGCCGAAGCACCGCCGCTTCCGCGAGCTCGTGAGCCACCGCTTCACGCCCCGCGCCCTGCTCCCCATCGAGGCGGCCCTCGACCCGCTCGCCGACGAGGTGATCGACGAGCTCGAGGCCGAGGGAAGCCGGGGCGAATGTGATTTCGTCGAAAGGCTGGCGACGCCGTTTCCGATGGCGGTGATCGCGTGGCTGCTCGAGGTCCCGCGCCGCGACTGGCCCGTCCTCTTCGACTGGACCAACGGCGTCGTCGCCCCGAGCGAGCCCGAGTACCAGCGGGCAGGCGAGACGCCCCACGAGACGCGACTGCGCAGCTCGAAGGCGCTCTACGACTACTTCAGCGACCTGGCCCGCGAACGCGAACGCGGCGATGGCGACGATCTCGTCACGCTGCTCGCGAAGGCGCGCGTCGACGGCGAGAAGCTGCCGCCCCACATCCTCGCGTCCTACTACATGCTCCTGATCGTGGCCGGCAACGAGACGACCCGCAATGCGATCAGCGGAGGCCTCCACGCCTTCCTCGACCATCCCGGCCACTGGGACCAGCTCGCCGCCGACCCGGGTCTCGCGAAGGAAGCCGGTGAGGAGTGCCTGCGCTGGACGACGCCGGTCGTCCAGATGGCGCGCTCGGCGACCCGCGACACCGAGCTCCATGGCCAGAAGATCCGCAAGGGCGATCTGCTCGCCTGCTTCTACGCCTCGGCCAATCGCGACGAGCGCGTCTTCGCCGACCCTTTCTCGTTCCGCTTCGACCGCAGGCCGAACCCCCATCTCGCCTTCGGCATCGGCGAGCATTTCTGCGTCGGCGCCCATCTCGCGCGCATCGAGCTGCGCGCGATGTTGCGAAGGCTCACGGCCCGCTTCGAGCGCTTCGAGGCGGCGGGCACGCCGGAGCGGCTTCGATCGAGCACGACCGGCGGCTTCAAGCGGCTGCCGGTGCGATACGCGTTCAAGCGGCGGCACTGAGCATCGCGCCGGCCGCGCACGAGAGGCATTTCGATGGCGCAAAGCGACCAGGACATCGAGCTCGGACTCCGGGGCAGGGTCGCCCTCGTCACCGGCTCCGGCGCCGGCATCGGCCGCGGCATCGCCGGCTGGCTCGCGCGGGCGGGCTGCCTCATCGCGGTGAACGACATCGACGGCGCGAAGGCGGAGGAGACCGCCGCGCTGCTCCGGGCGTCGGGCCACGAGGCGAAGGCCTTCGTCGCGAACGTCCGCGACGAGCAGGCCGTCGCCGAGCTGGTGGCACACATCCGCCGCGAGCTCGGAGGGCTCGACGTCGCCGTCAACAACGTCGGCATGAACGCCGGCATGCCGGCGACGCCGTTCACCGAGTGGCGGGGCGACGACTTCCGGGCAGTCGTCGAGCAGAACCTGATCGCGACGGCGCTCTGCTGCGTCGCCGAGGCCCGGGCGATGGTCGAGCAGGGGCGCGGCGGCGTCATCCTGAACGTGACCTCCGGCGAGACCACGCGCCCCGCGATCCGGCTCGCGCCCTACGGCGCGGCGAAGGCCGCGATCAACCACCTGACGCAGACGATGGCCGTCGAGCTCGGCCCGCACGGAATTCGCGTCAACTCGATCGCGCCCGGGACGACGCTGACCGAGCAGGTCCAGAAGACCTTCCCCGAGAGCCACGTGGCGGCGATCCTCGAATCGATTCCGCTGCGGCGCATGACCGGGCCCGACGAGCTCGGCCGCCTCGCGCTCTACCTCGCTTCGGATCTGGCGCGCTGCGTGACCGGACAATTCATGCTGGCCGATGCCGGGGCGTTCCTGTCGAGGAGTCGGCCCGCCATGCCGGCCGTCCCCCGCGTGCCCGATCGCTGAGCCCGAGCCCCGCCCTCGAAACCGCCGACTCGAGCGACCGGATCGGCCGATCGATTCGCGATAGTATGTTCGAGCATGCCGACCCGCCGAAGCGAAGCCGTCCCCATTCCGCTCCTCCAGCGCGTCTATGCCGCGGCGGATGCCTATTTCCTCTCGGACGACATCCGTCGGCTGTCCGCCAACGAGCTCGCCTATACGCGGATCGGCGTGATCGGATGCATCGCCGTCGGGCTCGCCGGCATCGCCTTCATCCCCTGGCAGCTCTTCCATTGGCCCGCCCACGTCCTGATCGCGATGATGGCCTCGGGCCTCTTCTGCGTCGCGCTCCCGTTCCTGCTGCGACGACGCGATGGGATCCGCCATCTCGGCCACTTCGTCTGCGGACAGGTCTCCGTCTACGCCCTCGCGGTGATCGTCCTGTCGGGGGGACGCGCGACGGGGATCCTGCCGGTGCTGCCGATGATTCCGATGCTCGCGCTGCTGATGCGCGGCGGCCGGGCCGTGATCAGCTGGGGTCTCGTGACGGTCGGTGTGATCGCCGTGGGCGCGCTGCTCGTGAACCGCGAAGTCCCGGCGCTCATCGAAGGATTCCGCGAGCTGCGGCACGAGGAGCGCTATCCGATCGCGCTGATCTGCCTGATCGCGATGCTCGGCGTGAGCTTCCTCTTCGAGCGGCTCTGGAATCGCAGTGCCCTCGAGCTCGCCGAGCGGGCGCGCGCGGATCTCGCCCTGCGCGAGGATCGCTACCGGACGCTGCTCGAGCACGCCTCCGAAGGCATTCTCGTCCTCGACGCGCGCGGGCGCATCCAGTTCGCGAGCCCGGCCGTCGAGCGATTGATCGGCCTCGATCCCGGCAGCGCCGTCGGTCGGACCCTCGTCTCGCTGACCGACGAGCGGGGTCTCGAGGAGACCGTCCCGATGTGGAACCGCGCGCTGTCCCGACCGGGCGAACGGGTGCGCGTGGAGCTGCGGGCCACGGTGCGCCCGTTGCCCGACGGCAGTCCGCCTCCCCGTCTCGAGATCACGATCACGAACCACCTCGATCATCCGGCGGTCCGCGGCGTCGTCGTCCATCTCCACGACGTGACGGCCCTCGCCCGGGCCAAGACCAACTACCAGAACCTGGTCGAACGCTCGCTCCAGGGCTTCATCGTGGTCCGCGAATTCCGTGTCGTCTACGCCAATCAGGCCATGGCCGACCTGTTCGGGGTCTCGACCGACCATTTCGTCGGCCGACACGTGAACGAGATGCTCGACTGGGTCGAGCCCGACGATCGGGATCGGGTCGTCGAGGCGCTGAACGCCCCCGTGCTGGCCCCGATGGATCCGCTCGAGCTGCGGATCCGGCGCGCGGACGGTGCGCGGCGCTGGATCCAGATCCGCTGGTCCGACGCGGTCTCCGAAGGGCTCACCGCGCGCCAGATCGTCTATGCGGACATCACGGCCCAGAAGGAGCTCGACGCGAGTCGACGGGTCGAGCAGGAGCGACTCGAGGCCCGCATCGCCGAACGGACCCGGGAGCTCGAGGCCAGCCAGCAGACGTTGCGCGCCCAGGAACGGCTCGCCGCAGTCGGCACGCTCGCCGCCGGTGTCGCCCATCAGATCAACAATCCCGTCGGTGCCATCCTCGCGGCGGCGGATTTCGCCCTGATCGCCGCCGGAGACCCGGATCGCGACCGGATCGCCGCCACGGCGCTCGAAGAGATCAAGGCACAGGCCATCCGTTGCGGCCGGATCATCCGCGGCATCCTGCAGTTCTCCCGCGCGGAGTCGACCGAAAAATGGAGCGGCGACGTGATCAGCGTGCTCCGCACGGCCGTCGACGTCACGCGTCGCCACGCGCGCGAGCAGGGGGCCGAGGTCTCCCTCGAGCTCGATCGCGGCGTCGCCGCGGCGAGCGTGCTGATGAGCCCGATCGAGCTCGAGCAGGTCTTCGTCAACCTGATCCTGAACGCAATCCAGGCCCAGAGCGCCGGCGCGAAGGTCTGGATCACCGCCCGCAATCTCGGCCACGAGCTCGAGATCTGCGTCGAGGACGACGGCCCCGGCATCCCGACCGACGACCGGGACCGGATCTTCGATCCCTTCTTCACGACGCGGCTCAAGGGCGGCGGAACGGGCCTCGGTCTCTCCGTCGCCCACGGCATCATCGAAGACCACGGCGGCCGCATGGAGCTCGTCCCGGCGAGGCGACGCCCGGGCGTCGGTGCGTGCTTCCAGATCGTCCTGCCCGTCGAAAAATCCGAGCTCGGGATCCCGACCGGACTGGAAGCCTGAGCGCGGGGGCGAGCCCGCTCGAAAAGAGAAATCGAGATGCTCTCGTGGAAGATCGGGGACGTGACCGTCACCCGTGTCGTCGAATCGGAGATCGTGTTCCCGAACGATCCGAAGGGTGGTTTCCTCGGTCAGGCGAGCCCCGCGGCGCTCCGCGAGATGCCCTGGCTCTGGCCCCATTTCGTGACCGAAGAAGGCCATCTTCGGATCTCGATGCACGCCCTGCTCGTGGAAGCCCCGCGGCTCACCCTCGTCGTCGATACCTGCGTCGGCAACGACAAGCCCCGCGCGCTCACCGGCGGCGTCGGGCTCGCGACGCGCTTCCTCGAGGATCTCGAATCGACGGGTTGTCGGCGCGAGTCGGTGAACGCCGTCGTCTGCACCCATCTCCACGTCGACCACGTCGGCTGGAACACGATGTGGAAGAATGGCCGCTGGGTCCCGACCTTTCCGAACGCCCGCTACCTGATCGGCCGCCAGGAATACGCCCACTGGAAGGCCGATCGCGATCCGGAGACCCGGGCGATCCTGGCCGACTCGCTGCAGCCGATCTTCGATGCCCGACTGGCCGAGCTCGTCGACATGAACCACCGGCTCTCGCCCGAGATCCGCCTGGTCCCGACGCCGGGCCATACCCCGGGTCACGTGAGCGTCGCGATCGAGTCCCGCGGCCAGCAGGCCCTGATCACCGGCGACTTCCTCCACCACCCGTGTCAGCTCGGCCATCCCGAGTGGTCGCCCGCCTTCGACAGCGATCCGATCGCGAGCGCGTCGACCCGGCGCTCGATGCTCGAGAAGGTCGCAGATCGGCCCGTGCTCGTGATCGGAACGCATTTCGCGGCGCCGACCGCGGGCCATGTCCAGCGCGCGGGCCGAGGCTTCCGCTTCGAGGTCGGCGAGGAGCCCGTCTGACGCCGCGGCGCGTGCCCGACATCCGAGCCCGTATTGCTACCGACGAATCGACCGGATCGACCGGTTCGCGATCCGGTCGAGCTCGTTCGAGAAGCGCGAGCGATCCCGTGCCGTGATCGGGGGCGGGCCCCCGGTCGAAAGGCCCGACTCGCGGACCCCGGCCTTGATGTCGCGGGTCGCGAGGGCATTGCCGATCGAGTCGGGCGTGAACTCGCGGCCGTTCGTGCCGAGGGCGAAGGCGCCGACGGCGAGGCAGCGCGCGGCGAGCGGGATGTCGGCGGTCACGACGACGTCGCCCTCCCGGATCTGCTCCGCGATCCAGTCGTCCGCGGCGTCGGGGCCCTCGGCGACCACGACCATCTCGACCCCGAGATCCCGCGGCACGTTGATCCGCTGATTCGCGACGACGACGACCGCGAGGTCGAGGCGCGCCGCGACCGCGTAGACCTCGTCCTTGACCGGGCAGGCGTCCCCATCGACGAAGATCTCGATCAAGCTCCCTCCCCGCCGATTCCGCTCCGGGCGAGCGCCGCCACGCAGGCGACGATCAACGCGAGGCTCGCCCAGGCCGCGCCGAGCATCCAGTCCCGCGGCCGCGCCGCCCCCATGATCGCCCGATTCCGGGCGATCAGGATCAAGGCGAAGGCATGCAGCGGAAGCAGCACGGCATTCACGACCTGGCTCAGGTAGATCAACCGCACGAGCGGCAGCCCGGGCAGCGACACGACGCTCACCGCCGCGACGGTGAGCCCGATGAACGCCGCATAGAAGAACTGGAAATGCTTCGAATCCAGATCCAGGGAGGCCGGCGCACCGATCCCCTCGGCGATCGAGTAGGCCGTCGCGATCGGCACGATCGCGGCGGCGAGCAGCGAGGCCCCGAGCAGCCCGGCCCCGAAGAGGGTCGTCGCGAAGGCGCCGGCGAGGGGCCGCAGGGCGATCGCCGCGTCGCGGGCGTCCTCGATGTGGAGTCCCTTGCGGTGGAGCGTCGCAGCGCAGGCGACGGCGATCGCGAGCCCGATCACGCCCGTCAGGACCGAGCCGATCACGACGTCGACGCGCTCCCAGCGAAGATCCGCGACCGAGATCTTCTTGTCGACCGCGTACGACTGGATGAACGCGAGTCCCCAGGGCGCGAGCGTCGTCCCGAGGGTCGCCGCGATCGCGATCCAGCCGCGCGCGTCGATCGGCAGATTGGGCACGAGCGAGCCGTGCGCGACCTGCGCCCAGTCGGGCGCGGCGAGGAAGCCGTCGACGATGTAGAGGGCGAGGCTCGACGACACGACGAGCAGGATGCCTTCGATGCGGTGGAAGGAGCCGAGCACGACGATCAGCGAGATCAGGAGGCCCGCGATCGGTGCGCTGACGAAGGACGGCACGCCGATCAGCGACCCCGCCGCCGAAATGCCCGCATACTCCGCGCAGATCGTCCCGAAGTTCGCGAACAGGAGGCCGATCACCGCCGCATACCCGAACCCGCGCCCCCAGCGCTCACGAATCACCCCGACGAGCCCCTTCCCCGTCGCCGCGCCGACGCGGACCGCGAGCAGATGGAAGAGGATCAGCAGCACCGTCGAGGCCGGGATGACCCAGAGCAGTCGGTAGCCGTGGTCCGTCCCGAGCACCGAGTAGGTCGTGATGCCCGCCGGATCGTCGTCGGATAGACCGGCGAGGAGGCCCGGGCCGAGGACGGCGAGGAAGCAGGTGAAGGCGCCGAGCCCGGCTTTCCGCAGGTGGGTGAAGCGCCGTCCGATGCCGCGGTGGACGTGCGCGACGGCGTGGAGCGGCGCCTTCGCGCGCTCGCGCCGGTGGCGGGTGACGCGGTGGACCTTCGCGTGCAGGTCGCGGAGGGGATGCGGGGCGGGCATGCTGTCCTTGGTCGGCGTCGCCCGACGGCCTAGACCGGGATCGGCGGCAGCTTGTCGCGCCAGGCCATCGTGACGATCTCGATCAGCTGGCCGTCGGGATCGCGGATGTAGATCGCCTGGCCCCAGGCGCTCTCGGCGCCGCGGCTCTCATCGTGGACCTTGCCACCGTAGGCCTCGACCTCGGCGAGCAGCGCCGGGACGTTCTCGCAGGACAGGGCGAGATGGGAGAGACCCGGCTCGTTGAGCTTGCGGGCACGATAGGCCTCCCGCGCCGCCGGCTCCCCGAAATGCATCAGGTTGAGGACCATGTCCGGCCGCCAGAGATAGGTCGCCGTCAGCTTGCAGGGCGACGGCACCATCAGGACCTTGCTCGCGAGCTCGTCCGGCGCCTGGAAGTCCCACCAGAACTTGAACCCGAGCAGCCCCTCGTAGAAGCGCCGCGAGCGCGCGATGTCGGTGATGGTCTGACCGAGATGATTGAAGAAGACGCGATGGGACATGTCGGACGATCTCCTGAAGTTCGAGGCCCGACGTTACCGCGCCGGATCAACCGACGACCACCACCGGCGGTCCCGCCATGATGAAATGCACGCTCTTCGGATCGAGCATGTACGCGACGTCGGGGGCCACGTCCGTGACGTTGGCCTCGTCCTTCAACGACTCGGCGAAGGCCGCGAGATCGGCGAACCACTGCTCGGTCACGCCGTCGAAGGGCGCATCCGTCGCGAGGCCGTGATTCTGATCGTAGGCGAGGATCGGATCCCGCAGCCCGGGAATGCGCTGGAAGAGACCGCCGTGGTGGTCGCGCCAATGAGCGTGGAAGGGGGCCGCCTCGAGCGCCGGGTGGCGACGCAGGATGCAGAGGAGCTTCGCCTGCGCGCTCTCCCGCCCGGGCTCGTCGAGGATCGCGACGGGATCCGCGGTCACGACCGAGAGCGAATGCGGGTCGAGGAGCCGCGCCCGGTGGCCCGCGAGGCGCTCGGCGAGCGCGCGGTCCCCTTCGAAGGCGACGCGATCGGCCTCGCTCGCGAACCAGCGCACGTCGACGCCGTCGAAGCCCGCGTCGGCGACCTCCAGCGCGTGGCGGTCCCGGCGATAATCGAGGGGCAGTCGCGAATTGAGCTCGTAGCGGCGCAGATGCCGCCGGGCCGCCTCGCTCGCGGCGATCTCCGCGGCGAGCTCGTCGCGCCAGCGGCGGTGGAACTCGTCGCTCGAGAGGCCCTTCGCTCGCTTCACGAACTCGAAGACCTTGATGCCCATCGTCCGCTCTCCCTTCCGGCTCACGCGCTCGACTGCTCGATCCAACTCGCGACCTTCTCGCCCGAGCGGATGCTCCCCTCGACCCAGGGATGATTCAGAAAGTCGCCGCAGAGGTAGACGCCGCCAGCGCCCTGCCCTGCTCCGTCGGTCCGAGCGAGGAAGGCGCGCACGCCCGCCACGTGGTCCGGCGAGTAGATCGGAATCGCGTGGGGCCAACGCTCGACGTGCAGCCCGCGCAGATGGCCCGCATAGCGCGGGAAGAGTCGGGCCCACTCGAGCGCGACGTCGTGGAAGATCGCCTCGTCGCTCCGATCGAGCCAATGCGATCCCGTCTCGGCATGGAGCCCCATCGTGAAGACGCAGTCCGTTCCGTCATGGCATCCCTTGCAGGCGTCGTTGGCACACTCGCTGATCACGACGCTCTCGCGGAACGGAACCCAGATCCCCTCGAAATCCTCCGCCACCGAGAGCGGAACGCGGAACGCGACGTCGAGCGTCGCGGCATACCGCGTCGCCGCGAGCAGCGTCCGCATCGGCGCCGCGCCCCCTTCGAGCATCCCGAGCGCGATCGGCGCCGGCACCGCCAGCACGACGCGGTCGTAGGCCTCGCCGTCGACGCGGACGCCCCCGCTCGCTGGCGCGGCAACCGCCGCCGGCCGGACCGACCGGATCACCTTCCCGAGCCGCACGTCGAGCCCCGCGGCGAGGGCCTGGGGCAGCGCGCTCATGAAGCCGCGAAAGCCGGTCGGCACGAATCCGTCCCGCCCCACGAAGAGGGCAGCCAGCGCGTCGAAGGCCTTCATCGAGATCTCGTGGGATCCGTGGAAATGGAAGGTGCGGACGAAGGGATCGACGAGATAGTCGGCGACCTCGCCGCCGAGTCGCTCCGTGACGACGGCATGGGCGTCGCGTCCTTCGTCCGCGTCGTCTCCGACCGACAGGTCGAAGAAGTCGAGGCTCGCCGTCCAGGCGGTCGCGCGCAGGAAGTAGCGCAGCAGCTGCATGCGCGAGGCGAAGGAGACCCCCCGGTAGCGCAGGACGTCGAAGGCGCTCTTCGGCGTGAAGCTCGTCAGCTCGTCGTCACGGAGGATCCCGCCCGATCCCGCCTCGAACGCGAAGAGCGTGTCCGCGATCCCGAGCTCTGCGGCCAGGGCATGGAGCCGGTCGTAGTTCGCGAGCAGCAGGTTCGCGCCGACGTCGACGGCGAGGCCCTCCTTCACCACCGTCCGCATGCGCCCCCCGACGGCCGCTCCGGCCTCGTAGACGACGACCTCGTGGCCCCGGGCCGCGAGGCGATGGGCACAGGTCAGTCCCGAGATGCCGGCGCCGACGACGGCGATCCGCATGGCGCTCAGTCCTCCCCGGCGAGCAGACGATGGGCGAGGCGTCGGCCGCTGCCGACGGTGCCCCCGATGCTGGGCCAGCCGGCGCTCGCGTTGCAGAGCCAGAGATTGTCGAGCGGCGTCTTCATCGGCCGCCGCTCGGCGTTCACCTGCCCCGGCACGAGGGCCGCGCCGTACGAATTGCCGAAGGGCGCGCGCACGAAGCGCTCGTTGGTCGCCGGCGTCCCGATCGCGAAGACGTCGACGTGGTCGCGCAGACCCGGGACGAAGCGCGCCTCGAGGACGTCGTAGAGATGCTCGCGCAGCTTCTTCTTCTCGCGGTTGTAGGCCCGGGGATCGCGGTCGCGCAGCTCGCGCCAATGGGCATGCGGCGCATGGGTCGCGATCTCGAGGATCTGGGCGCCGGGCGGCGCGAGACCCGGCGACGCGGCGTGGAGCGTCGGGGTCGACAGGAAGAGCCACGGTGCCGACAGGTCGCCCCCGTCCTGGGCGCGGTAGATCGCGTCGATGTCGTCGTGGGGGTAGGACCAGACGTTGAACGAGCCGAAGCCGTGGTCGCGCAGATCGATGCCCTTCAGGCCGAGGTAGAGCGTGATCCCGGCGTGGGAGTAGGCGTAGTGCGCGTGCTCCTCGACGAACGACTTCGGGAAGTGGGACGCACCGATCCGTTCGATCGTCGCCTGTGGATCCATGTTCGAGATGACGCGTTCGGCCCGGAAGCGCGCGCCCGTCGCGGTGCGGACCGTGGCGACGCGATCGCCCTCGACCTCGATCCGATCGACCGCCTGCCCGAGCAGCACCTCGCAGCCCGGCTGCTCGCGTATGCTCCCGACGATCGCCTCGACCATCCCTTCATAATGCCGGCGCGGGTAGTAGGCGCCCTCGCCGTACGAGACGACCAGCGTCGCATGCAGCAGGAGCGAGACCTCGGAGGGCGGCAGCAGGTAGTCGCCACATTGACCCGCCAGCACCGCCCGTACCCGCGCCGAGAGCCCGAGGCGGTCGTAGAGCGCCGCGAGCGTCGCCCCACGCCAGCGCAGGAGCTTCGGGAAGCGGAAGGGCGCCGTCAGCAGGTCCTGCCACGACGGCTTCTCGGGCAGCGCGTCGAGCTCGCGCATGATCTCCGCGATCGTGTCGAAATAACGATCGAGTCCCGCGCTCTCCGCGGGAAACCAGGACTTCATGCGCCCCCGAAAATTCTCCCAGCCCTTCGGAATCCGGTAGCGCGCGCCGCCTTTCGCACCGTCTCCGATCACGACATGGTCGAAGCCGTCGGGATCGAGCTCGACGAACTCGACCGCCTCGAGGAGATCGAGCTCCTCGAGCAGGCCGTGGACCTGGCCGCCGGGGGCGCAGCCGAAGATGTAATGCACCTGGGCGCAGAAGCGGTAGTCCCCGAGCGCGAAGGTATGCGCATAGCCGCCGGGGGCGTCGTGGGCCTCGAGGACGATCACCTTCCTTCCGGCCCGGGCGAGGAGCGCCGCGGCGCTGAGCCCCGCCATGCCGGATCCGATCACGAGGTCGTCGCATTGCCGCAGCGCTTCGTCCATCGCCCGGAAGGTAGGCGCTTCCCGGGACGCGCGAGAGCCCGGGCACCGCCCGCTTCGGGCAGCCCCGGGCTCGAGGCCATCGACCTCGCGCGCTCAGTCGATGGGACGTCGCGACCGGCGATTCCCTGCACCGAGCCGCTTCGCCCGCCTCTGCCTCCGCTCGATCCACCCGACCGCGAGGAGCCCCGCCGTCGCCATCGCCCAGACGCCCGGCTCGGGCACGGGCGTCAGCGATCCGCGGAACGCCACCTCGCCGACGTTGCCGTAGGCGAAGGTGTCCGAGGAGCGCGCCTTGTAGGCCGAGTCGACCTGGATGCGGACGTAGCGGGCCGCGTGCTCGCCGCCGAGATCGACGATCTCGACCGGATAGGAGAAGGTGTAGAAGAGGCGATTCTGGAGGGTGTACTGGCCGATCTCCTCCCAGGGCCCGGAGGGCGAGCTCGCGATCTGGACCCGGATCTGCTCGAGCGAGCGGTTCCAGATGGCGAGTCGGTCGATCCACCAGGTCGCGCCGAGGTCGAAGTCGAGGGTCCCGGTCACAGGCAGCGTCGTCTGGACCAGGCTCTGCCAGTTGTTGGCGAAATTCGCCTGGCCGAAGGGCGTCGGCGAGAAGTCGAAGTAGCGATCGAAGCCCGTGAAGCCGCTCGTGAACGGCTTGTCGAGACCCGAGTGGTTGATCATGTTGATCTCGGGGACGGACGCGCTGAAGGTCCCCATCGAGTTGCCCACGACCGCGACCGGCGAGAGGATCGTCTGGAGCGGGAGCGGGGCGACGGGGACCTCGTCGAGGACCGGGTACTCGAAGCCCGAGGCCGAGCTGACGGTGACGCCGGGGAGGATCGTATCGGTCGCGTCGCGCACGACGATGCCGATCAGCTCCGCCGACTGATCGAAGCGCGCCGAGTGGTCACCGTCGAGCCGGAGCGCGGTCCCCGGCAGCTCGACGAAGTTGTCGAGGCGGGTATCGGGCTCGACCTCGAAGAGGGTCTCGACCGCCAGCGGCTGCCCCGAAGTGCCCGATGCGGAGACCTTCACGTACTCTTCGAGAGTCTTGATCTGATCGAGGTCGATGTCCCGGTAGCCGGAGGGCCAGGGGACGTTCTGTTCGTAGGCATCGCTCGCGAGACCGCTGCGCGCCTCGAGCCGGACGCGGGTATTGATGAACGCGTAGACCGAGTTGCCGGGGTCGAGATCGATCAGGACCTCGTCCGTGCCCTGGAGGTCCCAGTAGAACTCGACCGTGTAGCTCCCGAGCGGGACGCCCTGGACCGTGAGCTCGTCGACCAGCGTCGAGCGGAGCAGCTGGTCGCCGTCGACCAGGGTCCAGACGTCGGTCAACCGGTTCGTCCCCGTGAGATGATATTCGTGCTCGCCGAGCGCGCGGAGAACCGGCGCCCCGTTCGCCTGCGCGGCCACCTCGGCGACGAGGTCGACCCGGTGGGTGCCGTGGGCGCCATTCAGGAACACGAGGTCCTCGACGCGATCGATGCCGTCCTCGCCGGAGTTGGCATCCGACACCGCGCTCGGTGCGCCGCCGATCAGCTCCTCGTGGAGCAGCGTGAACTCGAGATGGGTCTCCGGGCCGATCGACCACGCGGCTCCGGCCCAGAGCAGGCCACCGAGGCCGAGGGCGAGCCTCAGGCCGCGTTGCCATCGCGCGGAGGGGCGCGGCCCGAGGTCGGCCGAAGCGCGGGGCGGGATCGATCGGAAGGCGAAGCGCGCAATCGGGGTCGAGGTCGAGGTCGAGGTCGAGGTCGAGGTCATGATGGGCTCCTCCCGGCGCGGGCCGGGGCGCTCGCGGGCCCGGGACCTCCCGAGGCCACCGCAGGCGAGCGCCGATCCGGCCCGGCGTTCTGGAGCAAAGACGCAGCCGGTGCCCCCTCGATATCGCGGCGGCAGAAGAATCGGCAGGCGAAAGCGCGTCGCCGTGGATCCGGGCCACGCGCTCCAAGGAGGACGCTCGGCCCGCCGAGGCTCAGTCGTCCCAGCGCCCGAGCGGCGAAGGATCCCGGTCGGGATCGTGTTGCCCGTAGGGCCCGAGGCTGAAGTAGTAGAACTCGCAGCCTTCGGGTCCCGCGCCTTCGGGACCGTAGGCGAAGCCGCCGCGAACCCAGCGGACCTCGCCCGCGCCGATGCTGGGCTCACCTTCGATCGTGAGCTCGCCGCGGATCACGAGGTAGAGGCTGTCGGAGCGGTGCCAATGCCCCGGCGCGCGATGGTTCGGCGGAAGATGGAGCAGCATGCAGTTCTTGCCGAGGGCGGGATCGACGATCCACTTGAAGCGTACGCCGAGATCGCGACCGCTCGCGTCGAGGAAGGTCTCCCAGGGAAGGGACTCGATCTCGATGGCACGGCGTTCGGGGAGCAGCGCCGACCAGTCGACCGTGCCGGGATTGCGGAGATCCATCGTGCTCGGCTCCTCGGCGACCGGAGTCGCTCGGCTCGCATCGCCGCGGGACGAGGCTCGTCCCCGGTCTTCGCTCATCGACGTGCGTAGTCGCTCATGCCCTGGAGCAGGCGAAGCGTGTCGGCCTCGGCCTGCGCGGCTCCGAACTCCCGGTAGAGCGTGTCGACGTTGACGACGATCCGCTCGGGATCGCTCCAGTCGGAGAACTCGCCGAGCGGGATGTCGCGGGCCGCCGCGAGCGCATCGAGGCCCGCGTCGAAGCGCGCCCTCGCCTCCCCGGACAGCCAGTCGAAGTAGGCGCGCATCGCTTCGACGCCGCGCCGATCGGTGATCGGGCCATGACCGGGGACCACGAGCTCCGGCTCGAGAGCGAGGATCCGATCGCAGGCGGCGATCCAGCGCGACACCGGCCCCTCCCAGACGATCGGCGTCCCTTCGCAGAAGACGATGTCGCCGGTGAAGACGCAGCGGGCGTCGGGGACGTGGACGATGAGGTCGCCGCGGGTATGGGCCGGGCCGACCTCGAAGAGCTCGACCGCCCGGTCGCCGACGCGCAGCGAGAGCGACCCTTCGAAGGTCCGCGTCGGAAGCTTCGTCTCGCCGACCTCGTCGAAGGCGAAGGGGCCGAAGGCCCGCTTCACGAAGCGGCCGAGGGCCGAATCCTGACTGCCGAGTCCGGCCGAGAGCCCCGCGAGCACCGCCGCCGGCAGATGCGCCATCTCCGCGGCGGTCGCCGTCGACGCGATGATCTCGGCGCCCTCGACGAGCGCGTTGCCGAAGCAGTGGTCACCGTTGGCGTGCGTGTTGACGAGCTGACCGATCCGACGGGTCGCCTTCGGCTCGACCCGCCGCATCGCCGCCAGCATCTCGCGCGTGAGACGCAGGTCGAAGAGCGTGTCGACGAGGAGCGACTCGTCGCCGTCGACGACGAGTCCGGCGTTGCTCCAGCCCCAGGAGCCGTCGGGCTGGAGATAGGCGTGGAGGCCCGCGCCGAGCGCCTGGATCCCCTTCTCGAAGCGGAACCGCGGCAGCCCGAGCGTCGACCAGCGCCCCATGCCTAGACCCCGGCCTCGCGGAAGACTTCGCCCGCGAGCCGCATCGCCTGCACCATCTTCGGCGTCCCGACGTAGGGCAGGATCTGCACGAAGAGCTCGGCGATGTCGTCCGGCGCATGGCCGAGGTTGAGGGCACCGCGGATGTGGAGCTTCAGCTCGTCGGTGCAGCCGAGGGTCGCGAGGGCGACGAGGGTGAAGAGGCTCCGCTGCTTGACGTCGAAGCGGCCGCCGCGGGCCCAGGAATCGGCATAACAATGCTCGACCGCGAGCTTCGCGAAGGCCTCGCCGGCCGGCGTCTTGACCGGGATCCCGCCGCCGTGATTGCGCCAGGCGGGCGTGAAGACCTGATCGAGGATCGCCTCGGCCTTTCCGGTCCGGCTTCGGGCGTCGGGGCTCGCCCCCGCGGCAGCGGCAGCTCCGACTCCGGCCTTCGTCCCGGGCTTCATCTCCGGGCGCGCCGGCGAAACGGATCCGCTCTCGACGGCCTGCATGTGGGCCGTCAGCCGGGCGGCCGCCTCCTCGAAGCTGCGCTCTTCGAGGCTGAAGCGGTCGAAGCGCCAGCCGGCCTTCGTCCGCACCGCATGGCCGCGATAGATCCCGCCCATGCTGATGTGGAGGACCTGCATCAGCGTCTCGGTCGTGGCCTCGTCGCCGTCGAGCTCGATGCGGTGGTTCGTCATGAAATGCAGCACGCCGGGAAACGGGGCGAGCGCCTTCTCGAACCAGGCGCGGATCGTCGGGAGCCCCCGCACGACCGAGTCCCCCTCGACGTACTGGTCGACGCTGCCGAAGTCGATCGTCGCGTCGGCGGTGAAGACGTCCTCGAGCAGCTCGAGATGGCCGCTGTCGATGGCGTGCGCGTAGCGGTGGAGCAGCTCCGTGAGCTCCATCCGGTCGGCGGTCTCGGCGAGGCGCCGCTGCTGCGCGTCGTTGGCCTCGGATCCGTGGTTGCCGTGGTGTCCCATGTCTTCTCCTCGAGGCCGCGCCTCGCTCGTGTTGCCGATCCAGCGGCTCGCCGGCCGCATCGATCGGGTAGGCGATGGCGTCGCAGGTCGCGAACGCACCCCGCGCCCCGCCCAGTCCCGCCCCGTCAATCGGGAATGACGTAACCCTCGGGCAGGGCGCCCTGCATGATCGTCATCCGCATCTCGCGCTCGGCGATGCGCCAGCCGTCCGGCGTCTTGCGGACGCGATCGACGTAGAGGCCCGAGTTCGTGATCACGACCTGGTCCTTGCCCATCTCACCGCGCGCCATCGGCGCCACGAAATAACAGGTCGTCTTCGCACTCTTCCGCCCGGCCTCGAACTCGATCTCGAGATTCGTGACGGCATGGATGTTCGTCGGCCAGGGCGCGAGCGCCCGGTCGAGCCAGTCCATCACCTCGCGGGCCGAGCCCTGGATCCCGCCCGAGGAGCGGTAGTCGCAGGTCGCGTTCGGCGCATAGACCTGGTCGAACAGATGCCATCGCCGGAAGTCCACCATCCGCGCATAGCGGAAGAGCAGCTCCTGGATGGCCAGGCGGTCGGCGAGCTCGTCGAGAGTCAGGTCGGGCACGGAAAGCTCCTGTCGTCGTTCAATCGAGGCGCACCTGCAGCTCGATCTGCTGGCCCGCGAGCAGGAAGCCCGTCGAGACGATGTCGGTGCGCAGAAAGCCCTGGATGACGCGGGGATCGACCGAGCCGCGCTCGCCCGGGCGGTATGGTCCCGCGATCGCGACGCGCCCCTCGAACTCGGGGGCCTTGCGGACCCGCTCGAGGGCGGCGGCGAGCCCCGCCTCGCTCATCGACACGCCGAAATGGGTCATGCCCTGCGGATAGCGCCGGAAGCAGGCCTCGTACGCCGCGTGGCGCGCGGCGAGCGTCTCGTCGGATCCGATCCGTTCGCGGAGCGCCTGCTCGAGCGACCATTGCGCGGGCTCGACCTCGGAGCAGTACATCACGTTGTCGATCAGGTCGGTGCTCGCGGGATCGACGAAGATGATCAGGTAGGGCCCGGCTGCGGCCCCGAGATCCGCGGGGCCCTCTTCTTCCTGAGGATCGAGGACCCGGCAGCCGATCGCGCGGAAGAGATCCCGCGCGAGCGCGCGCTCGCCCGGGGCGTAGAACATCTCCGCATGATTCAGCAGTCGCGAAGACGACGAGATGGCGACACGGCCCACGGCGAGATTCCTCCTACGACCCATCGACTTCGATGACGCGACTTCGACCGCGCGACTTCGAAGCTTCGACTTCCACGACTCGAAGTGCCCACGTCGATCGCTCGTGCCGAGCCCGTCACGACCCCATCAATGGATAGTGCGTCTGCGGATCGGGCGCCCCCTTCGGCAGGCCGCCGTCGAGGTCCGTGAATCCGTAGGCCTCCGCGATCTGGCGGGTCGAGTAGATGCGGCCACTGCGCGCCACGACCTTCGGATCGGTCGCCAGGGCGACGACCGCGCGGCCCGGAAAGCGCGGTGTCTCGGCGCCCTCGAGATCGACGCCCCACTCGTCGGCGTCGAAGGCGAGAATCCGCTCGGTCAGGACGAAGGACGGCCAGAGCGTCACGACGGCGATGCCCTCTCTCGCGAGCTCGTTGCCCGTGTCCTGGCCGATGCGATCGAGGGCCGACTTGGCGATGCCGTAGGTCGCGTGGACGAAGTACTCGCGCGAGCCCTGGGAGCTGATGTTGACGATGAGACCCTGATGGCGGGGGAGCATGGCCTGGGCCGCGTGCCAGGTCGTCACGTAGACCGAGCGCGCGCTGATCCCCGTCATGTCGTCCCAGTAGGAGATCGGCGTCGAGTAGAAGGGCTCGGCGTTGCCGCAGCCCTCGGGCAGATCGAAGGCGCTGTTGACGAGGATGTCGATCCGGCCGTTCTCCTTCATCACGCGCGCGAAGACCGCGCCGATCTGGTCGTCGGAGCGCAGGTCGCAGACGACGGGGATCGCCGTCCCCCCGAGCTCGGCCGCCTCCTGCACCGTCTTCGAGAGGCTCCCCGGCAGCGCCCCCTCGCCCTCGTTGAGCGTCCGGCCCAGCACGTAGACCTTCGCCCCGTTCGCCGCGAGCTCGAGCACGCAGCCGCGCCCGATGCCCCGCGAGCCGCCTGCCACGATCGCGACCCTGCCTTCGAGTACGCCGCCTTGCTTGCTCATGAGAGTCTCCCGTTCATGCGTTGCGATCTGCTGCGCGAGGCGGCGTGATTGCGCTTCATCACGGCCGTCGAGCCGGAGCGTAGACCGCGAACGTACGCCGACCCACGTCGAACCGTACCAGGATGGATCGCGGTCCACCGCAGGCCCGGCCGACCTCCTCGGAAGTACGCCGCCTGCGCCTCCCGCCCTCCCCCTCGTGCACCGCCCCACCCCGCATGCCAGACTCCCGGCATGCCGAACGCCCCCGCCGATCTCGCCTCCCTCGACGCCACCGCCCAGGCCGAGCTCGTCGCCGGGGGCGCGCTCACGCCGCTCGAGCTCGTCGAAGCCGCGATCGCGCGCATCGAACGTGTGAATCCCCGGCTCAACGCCGTGATCCATCCGCTCTACGAGAAGGCGCGCGAAGCGGCGCGTTCCCCCGCCCTCGCGCGCGGCCCCTTCCGCGGCGTCCCCTTCCTCGTGAAGGACGCCGTCTGCACGACCGCCGGCGACCCCTACCACGCCGGCATGCGCTTCCTGAAGCGCCACGCCTATCGCGCCCCGAGGGACACCGAGCTCGCCCGCCGCTTCCGCGCCGCCGGCTTCGTGTTCGTCTGCAAGACGAACACCCCGGAGCTCGCCCTCTCCGCGACGACCGAGCCCCTCGCCTACGGCCCGACCCGCAATCCCTGGAGCCTCGAGCATTCGACCGGCGGCTCGTCAGGCGGCTCCGCCGCCGCCGTCGCCGCGGGCCTCGCCCCCGCCGGCCACGCCAACGACATGGGCGGCTCGATCCGCATCCCCGCGTCGCATTGCGGCCTCGTCGGCCTCAAGCCCTCCCGCGCCCGCGGCACGCTGGCGCCGGCCTTCGGCGAATACTGGGGCCCGCTGACCCACGAGCACGTCGTGACGCGCAGTGTCCGCGACTCCGCCGCGATCCTCGATTGCATCGCGGGCCCCGCCGCGGGCGATCCATACACCGCCCCGCCCTTCACCCGTCCGCTGCGCGACGAAGTCGGAACACCCCCCGGCCGCCTGCGCATCGGCCTCGTCACACAGGCGGGATCACGCGCGACCCATCCCGACTGCGTCGCGGCCGCCGAGTCGACGGCCGCGCTGCTCGCGTCCCTCGGCCACACGATCGAGCCCGTCCGCATCCCCGAGCTCGACGCCCCGCAGATGGGCCCCTGGATCGCGCCCGCCGTCGCCCGTGACCTCGATCGTTATGCGGCGCTCGTGGGCCAGCCGATCGGGCCTGACGACGTCGAGCCCATGAACTGGATGATGGCCGAGCAGGGGCGCGCGATGAGCGCGGTCGAGTACGTGAAGCAGTCGGAGGCGGCGTTCGCGTGGGCGCGAGCGCTCAGCGCCTACTGGGGCCGCGACTTCGACGTGCTGCTCACACCGACCGCCGGCGCACCGCCGCCGCGGATCGGCGAGCTCGGGCCCCTGGTCCCGATCCCCGAGCTGCTGGCCGGGCTCGGCGCCTACACGATCTTCACGATGCCCTTCGACGTGACGGGGCAGCCGGCGATCTCGCTGCCGCTCGCGTGGAACGGGGCGGGGCTGCCGATCGGGAGCCAGCTCGTGGCGGAGTACGGGCGGGAGGACGTGCTCATCCGGCTCGCCGCGCAGCTCGAGGAGGCGAGGCCGTGGCGGGAGAGGCGGGCGGGGGCGCACGCGTAGTCCGAGGCCGGAGGTCGATGGAGGGGCTAGACGATTCTGCCCGACTCACCTAACGTTATCCGACTGCAGGGGGCTTCGAATGGGCGGGCAGCCTGTCTGAAGTCGGCGCAATGTCGTTTGGGGACGGAGCCGTCCAGGCGAGGCCTCCCGATCATGATTCGTATCGCGCTCGTCGTTCCGATACTCGTCGCCATCGCCCAGCCCGCCGCGGCCGTCACGTACGACACGGCCGACTCGTATTCGATCCAGGCATGGATCGACGTCGAGGTCACGGACGGCGTCGACTACTGGATCGACGCGACGCTTTCGGCTCCGGAGCTCGCGACGAGCATCGACCTGTTGCTCGAGGAAACGGATTCGTACGGGATCCATCCTCTCGTTCGGCGATTCGCCGGACACCTGCATCTATCCGCCGCCCCATCCATCTGGGCCGGCACGACGGGGTCGGTCACCGGCACCCGATATGGCGGCGTCGACACGAGCGCGCTCTTCATGTCCGCGACGAACACGTTGAACGGGGGTCCGCTCGCGCAGCAGTTTCTCTCCGGCGAGACGGTGTTCACGGAAACGACTGGCCCTTATGGCGCAAGCGGAACGTTCCTGCTCGACGGCGAGCCCATCCCGTGGTCGACGGCCAGCGACGGGATTCGGTACGGCGGGTTCTTTGGCCATGCGGACGCGCTCGACTGGACGGGACCCTCCGTCCACTGGATCTTCTCCGTCGAGCGCAATGGTCTGCGCTATTCCGGATTGCTCCGCACGTCGGGCGCCGTCCGCGTCAGTACGCCGGTACCCGAGGCGTCCACGGCGCTCCTGGTCGGACTTGGTCTGACCGCGCTCGCTGGCCGGCGTGATCGGAGAAGGCTCCGTCGGCTCGACCGGAGGAACTGAGCCTCACCCCACCCCCAACACCTTCCGCGCCTCGTCCTCGACCGCCGTCCCCTCGAAGAACTTCGGATTCATTCCCCCATGCAGGCGCACCGAGTTCGCGAAGGTGAAGTCCCGGAAGTCCTCGGCGCTCATGAGCCCCTCCTCGAAGAGCTCGTAGGCCTCCGCGACGACATGCCGCATGTCGGGCACGTCGAAATGTCCGATGTCGCTCCCGAAGACCGCCTTGAATCGAACTCGCAGCGGCGTCAGCCGCGTATCGAAGGCGAGCACGTTCGCCCGGTCGTCGGCCTCGCAGCCGAAGAAGAGCCGCGCGGCATAGCGGTCCGCGAAGTCGGCCTCGTCCCCGATCTCCATCGCCGCCCACTCGTCGAGGTCCTGCTCTTCGACCTTCGCGGTGAAGAAGTTCTCGAGGCTCCGGTCGAACTGATCCATCCGGCCCTCGGCGAAGCGGCCGGCATAGCGCGCGACCATCGCGGGGTAGCCCTTGCGGTCGAGGTGCGCGGGATGCGTGTTCGCGAGGCCCGCGACCGAGCGCTTCTCCCAGAGGCCCATGATCTCGGCCATCTGCTGGAAGGCCCAGCCCATGCCGCCTTCGAGCAGCGCGAAGTGGAGCGTCGGGAAGCGGCGCGTCACGCCGCCCATCACGAGGGACTTGGCGAGCGCCGCCTGGTGCATCGCGTGGTTGCCGATGTGGTTGAAGCTGTAGCTCGAGATCGAGCGCCCCGACCACGGGATCGTCGGCAGCGTCCCGGCATGGGCCGTCACCGCGACCCCGAGCTCGACGCAGCGCTTCCAGAACGGGTCGTAGTCGTGCTCCGAGTCGACGCCGTAGTAGTCCATCCAATGCGCGTCGGGGAAGGCCTGGGGCGCCGTCTCATGCAGCCCCGCGATCGGGCGCGGGACGCCCGTCGGGATCATGATGACCTTGTGGCGCAGGCGGAGGACCGAATGCTCGAGCTCGTCGATCGCCTCCTGCGGCGTCGTCATCGGGATGACGGCGACGGGGCAGATCCGGTCCGCGTACTCGGCGTACATGTCGGCCTGCAGCGTGTTGAGCGCTCGGCAGCCGATGCGGCGGCGCTCCTCGTCGAGCTCGATCGGCAGAAAGAGCCCGAGGCCGCCGTAGACGATCGTGAAGTCCCAGCCGAGCTCCGGCATCCGCTCGTAGAGGAGCCCCGGGAGCACCGCCGTCGCCGCGTCGTTCAGGTTCTTCGTCGGCATGCCCCACCAGGCGGGCCGCCGCGTCCGCCACTTCTTCCGCTCCTCCCAGCTCTGGTCGACCCAGCCCGAGAAGTCGCCCCCGCGGTGGCCGCCGCCGGTCCCCTCGGAGAGGAAGCCCGCGCGATAGCGCCGGCCGAAGTCGCCGCCGCCGACCTTGTCGATCGCCTCGAGGAAGCCCGGGTAGAACTCGTTGATGTGGGCGTCGCCGTCGATGATCGGATGACCGAGGCGGCTGCGGATCTCGGAGCCGACGGGATGGGCATGACCTGAGGTGTCGTGGGACATGGCGATCTCCTTCGATGAAAATGCGATGCGCTCCGGTCGCATGGGCCGGAGCGCAGATGAACGCCCTCGGCGAGCGTGCCGGCGCTAGGCTGCCAGGCCGTAGAGCTCGGCGACGTTGCGGAACAGGATCGCGTCGGCCACGTCCTTCGACATGGGCGCGGTCAGCTCGTCGACGATCTTGTGGGTATACGGGTAGGTCCCGTCGCCGTGGGGGAAGTCCGAGGCCCAGAGGATGCGATCGGCGCGCATCCCGGGCAGCGCGTACTTCACGCTGTAGTCGTCCTGGAACGTGACGAAGATGTTGTCGTCGAAGTACTCGGAAGGCATGCGCGAGAGGACGTCGTACTTCTGCCAGTGGCGATGGCGCTCGAAGTTGTGGTCCATGCGGTACTTGAAATGCGGGACCCAGCCGGCGTCGGCCTCGACGCAGACGACCTTCAGCTTCGGATGGCGCTCGAACACTCCGCCGAAGATCAGCATCGCCATCAGGTCCTGGTTGCCGCGGATCGTGATGAGATGCTGGATGATCTTGTGCCCACGCTGGTGGTCGCCGATGTCCCCGCGACTCGTCAGGATGTGGAACGCGACCGGGATGTCGAGATCGACGCAGGCGCGCCAGAAAGGATCGTAGTCGGGATGGTCGTAGTCGTGGAAGGCGGCGTTGCCGGAGAGCATGACGCCGCGGTAGCCGATCCGCTTCGCCTCCTCGAGCTCTGCGATGCCTTCGGGAATCGTCCGCAGCGTCACCTGCGGCAGCATCACGAGGCGCTTCGGATCCGCCTCGTGGAAACGCAGGATCCAGCGGTTGTAGGCGTCGAAGCAGGCCTTGCGATAGTTCACGTCGGGATGGTTGCAGAGCACCATGCCCATGCTCGGGTAGATGACCTCGGCGCTGATCCCCTCCTCGTCCTGCAGCGCGAGTCGCGCCTTCGGGTCGTGGCCGGCGGGATGCAGCTCCTCCCAGCGCTTCGGCTTGCCGAAATCCTCGGGCGGTCGACCTGCCGTACAGACGAGACCCATCGGGATGATGTCGGCGATGGCGAGGTTCGGGATCGTGAAGACGGCGCCGCCCCGATTCTCGACGTAGGCCGCGCGCGGCCGGTCGGCGCGGAACTTCGGATCGATGTCGGCGTAGGTCTCGTCGTGCTCGACGGTGTGGGAGTCGGCCGAGATGAGTCGCTTGCGCATGAAATGATCCTCCTCGATCGATGACGGGCGGCCCATGCGGTCGAAGCGGCCGCTGCACGCGACCTGCAGCATCGCGCACGGGGGCGGCGGCGCAACCGGCCCTTGAACGCGCCGTCCAGACCGCCCTTTCCCGTCGCTTCGAACTGCGAGAGAATGATCGCAGCGGATCGGAGCGGATCGGCTCGCGGCGATCGGCCGAAGGTCCACGGAGGAATCGAGCATGGATTTCGAAGTCAAACCGACCGGCTCGGGTGTCGGAGCCGAGATCATCGGCCTCGATCTGTCGCGACCGATCTCGGAGGCGACGCAGCGCGCGCTCCATGGCGTCTGGCTCGAAGCCGGCATTCTCGTCTTCCGCGGGCTCGCTACGACGCCCGAGCGCCACGTCGCCCTCTCCCGCTGCTTCGGCGACCTCGACGTCCATCCCGTCGAGAGCGTGCGCCTCGAAGGCCACCCGGAGATCATCGAGCTCACGACCCGCGGACGGAACACGCCCATCGTCCACTACATCGACGAGGCGCCGATCGTCGGCCGCATCCCCTGGCACAGCGACATGATCTACACGACGCAGCCCTGCCGCGGCGCGCTCCTGCGCATGATCGAGCGCCCGGCCCGGGGCGGCGAGACCGGCTGGATCGACACGGCCGCCGCCTACGATGCCCTCTCGCCCGCCTGGAAGAAGCGCATCGAGGGCCTCGAGGCGCGCTTCGATTTCGTGACCAACATCTGCGACATGCGCTTCGCCCGGACGAAGAACCTGCGCTTCGGGACGATGGGGAGCCAGGACTTCGGCAGCTTCCCGCCCGTCGCCCACACGCTCGTCTGGACCCATCCCGAAAGCGGCCGCAAGTCGCTCGTCCTCTCGCCCATCCATCTGATCGAGATGGTCGGCATGCCGCGCAAGGAAGGCGATGCGCTGCTCGAGGAGCTCGTCGAGCACACCTGCTCCGGCCGCTTCACCTACGTCCACGACTGGCAGCCGAACGACGTCGTCCTCTGGGACAACTGGCGCACGATGCACATGGCCTTCGGCACGCCCGAGGGCCTCCATCGCGTCGTGCAGCGCACGTCGATCACGGGCGACCGCGAGGTCGGGCGGATCCTCGCCTGAGCCGGTCGCGGACGGATCGGTTCAGCCGAAGATCCGGTGGTGCGTGAAGAAGATCAGGCCGAACACGACTGCGGCCGCGGCGAGGATCGCCGGGCGCAGCTCGTTCGCGACGAGCCGATTGCGCCCCTGCGCGATCGCCACGAAGGGCAGGAACGAGGTCACCGCGAAGAAGCGCGCGAGCTCTGCTCCGCCGGCCCGCCTGCGGCGCCAATCCTGGTGGGCGCAGCCGAGCAAGGCATAGAGCGCCATCCCGCCGAAGAACGCACGGTCGATCGGCGCGGGGTTGACGAGCAGATGCGCGAGCCCCGCGAGCGCGACGCCCATGAAGGCCGGATGACGCGTGATGCGCAGCGCCCCGCGCGCGGCGTCTCCGTCTCCCGCGCGCCCGCCGGCATCCATCGCGTCCGCTGCGCCTCCGCCCGCCGGCTGGGCCCCGCCCATCCCCGCCATCAATGCCGACACGGGATTCGGCTGCGAGAATCCGATCACGATGAGGTTCACCGCGACGAACATCATCGCCATCGTGAGCCACCAGATTCCCGGCACCGTCGCGAGGACCGACAGCGGCACCGCCGCCGGGACCCGACTCGTGAAGAAGATCCAGGCGAGCGGCCCGAAGGTCGCGAAGGCGACGAGGGAGTAGGTGAGCAGGAAGCCACGGGCGCCGAGCTTTGCGACGAGCCTTTCACGCAGGGGCGGATGGGAGAGCGCCGTATGCGTCCCGCCGAAGGCGATCCAGCCGAGGAGGACCTGACCCACCGCATCCATGATGCTGCCTCCAGGCGCCGCTGCGGGCGGCGTCCGCCCGATCATCCCGCAACACGGCGCGCGAGGCGAGGGCCGTGCGATACCGTGTCGCGCATGCCGAACGCGACGCCCTCGAAGCCCCCGATCCGCCTGACCTTCAAGACCCGCCCTCAGGACACGGCCTGGCCCGACCTGCTCGCGATGTGGCTCGAGGCCGAGCGGATCCCCGAGCTCGACGGTGGCTTTCTCTACGACCATTTCTATCCGATCTACGGCGACTCGACGGGCCCGTGCTTCGAGGGCTGGACCGCCCTCGCCTATCTCGCCGGACGGACGACGCGGCTGCGGCTCGGGCTCATGGTGACGGGCAATCCGTATCGGCATCCGGCGGTGCTCGCGAACATGGCGGCGACCTTCGACGTCGTCTCGGGCGGTCGTCTCGACCTCGGCCTCGGGGCGGGCTGGAACGAAGAGGAGGCCTCGGCCTACGGGATTCCGCTCCTGCCCTGGGGTCGGCGCTTCGACCAGTTCGACGAGGCGTGTCGGATCATCCACTCCCTGCTGACGCAGACGACGACGACGTTCCACGGCGAGCACTACCGGCTCGAGAACGCGCGCTGCGAGCCGAAGCCGATCCAGAAGCCGCGACCGCCCTTCCTGATCGGCGGCGGCGGCGAGAAGCGGACGCTCCGGATCGCCGCGAAATACGCCGACGACTGGAACTTCCCGGGCGGCTCCCCCGAGCAGTTCGCCCACAAGGTCGCCGTGCTCCACGACCACTGCGCCGCCGTCGGCCGGGATCCCGCCGAGATCGCGCTCTCGACCCACGTGCTCGCCGGCGCGGACGTCGCGGCGACGGCGGCCGCCGCCGCGGGAATGGTCGGCGCGGGGGCGACGCATCTCTGTCTCTATTTCTGGGACAACCGGGATCCGGGGCTGCTCGGAAGGAGCGTCGAGGCCGTCCGGCAGGCGATCGGCTGACGCGCCGCACGACGGGCAGCGCCGGCCTCAGCGCCGCGGCGGCCACGTCCGCAACAGCGCCCGCGTCCGCTCCGGCGTCGCCACCCCGCGGCCCGCCGCCTTCGCCATCGCGACGATCTCGCCGACCTGCTCCGCGTTCGAGAGCGCGCGGCCCGCATAGAGCGGCGTATCGCCGACACCGACCCGGACGTGGCCGCCGTTCTCGACGGCGTAGCGGCAGAGCTGCACGAAGTTCGCCGAGCCTCCTTCGACGAAGAGCATCCAGCGATACGGCGTGCCCGCCGGGATCACGCCCTCGGTCAGGATCCGGATCGCCGCGAGCGAAGGCGGCATGCCGAAGAGATGCTTCTCGCTCATCGTGATCTTGAACAGGAGCGGATCGGGGGCGAGCCCCATGTCGCGATAGGCGAGCACGTGGCGGATCTGCCCGGGCTCGCGGACGGTGTAGCTCCACTGGATCCCGATCCGCTTCGCGAGGGCGAGGAAGTACTCGACCTCCGTATGGGTGACCGACAGGACGAAGTCCCAGCCGATCTGCTTCGTCTGCGGGTCGTAGTCGGCGTAGTTGACGGCGCCGGGATCGATCGTCGCGAAGTCGAGACCGCAGGCGGGATCGGCGGCGAGGGCCTCGAGATGACCGAAGCGCGCCTCGGGCGTCGGCGAGGCGCCGTAGGTCGGATAGAGCAGGACGTCGCGATTCTCGCGGCGGATGCCGCGGAGGATCGCGCGGTAGACCTCGGTCCCGGGATGGAGCAGCGCGCCGGTCCCCTCGTCCCGCGCGTGGAAATGCAGGATCGACGCCCCCGCCCGCGCCGCCGCGAGCCCGTCGGCGACGATCTCGTCGACGGCGATCGGAACCCGCGGATTCTCGGCCTTCGTGACCTGCTCGTTCAGCGACGCCTCGATGATGAGCTCTTCCATCACGCCTAACGAACCCCCTCGCGCCGGACCAGGCGATTGCCCGCGAAGGCGCCGATCCAGAGATTGCCGTCGAGCTCGACGGCGATCGATGCCGCGCCGAGGACGACCGCCGGATCCTCGTCGAGGATCGGATAGACCTTGAAGGCCGTCGGATCGATGGCCACGACGACCGAGGGCAAGGCACAGGTCCCCTGCTCGACCGCGGCACAGCCCGGCACGTCGAGGACGCTCGCCCGCTGCCCCGTGACGAGCAGCCGTCCATCCGCCGACCAGGCGAGATTGTCCGGCGAGAAATCGAGCTCGACGGTCTCGCGGCCGCTCCCGTCGGCGGCGACGCGCACGATCCGTCGGCCCGTCCACTCGGCGACGTAGAAGCGGCCTTCGGCGTCGACTTCGACGCCGTTGGGCGCGCGGCCGGCGGTGTTCGGGACCGTCTCCCAGGTCTTCGTCTTCGGCGAGTACCGCAGCAGCGCCCCCGTCTCCATCCCGAGCAGGAGCTTCGCGATGCCCTTCCACTGGGGTCGCTCGACCATCTTCGTCGCGGCGAAGCCGCCGTCGTCGAGGGCGACGACGTCGTTGGCGCTCGCGTCGGCGGGAAGCGGCGTGCACGACTGCCACCGCAGGGTGAGGCCCGTCCCGTCGGCGCTCAGCACGAACTCCTCGATGGCCTCGCGCCGGCCATGATTGATGGCGAGCAGCCGCGTGCCCGCGACGTCGATGCCGTGGGGCGCGAACTCGTCGATCGAGGGCGGCCGACCAGCGCGACAGCCCCCGTCGTCGACGGCCTCCGCCCCGTCGTTCTCCACGGAGGTCGAGTTCGACGTCGAGGTCGGCGGGAGCGTGCCGAGCGCGACGCCCTTCGGCGGAAACAGACTCCGATAGGTCGCGGTCCCGGGATGGAAGGCGATGAGACTGCCCGGCTTCTTCGACGTCGGCATCTGACTGACGACCAGCCAACCGCCGACGACGGCCAGATCCTCCGGCCCCTGGAAGAGACAGATCGGCGTCATGCCATGTCGGGGCAGACAATCTCCGAGGATCGGCGGATCGCCACAACCGACGACGCCGAGCACGAGCAGACCCGGCAGGAGCATCCCGATCGAGATCTGGATTCGCGCTTTCGAGGGAAGCAGGCGACCCGCATGGCTCGCCCGCCCGGTCCCGGCAACCCGGCCTCTGGGACCGACCCCGTCCCCCGCCCTGCGGCCCTGCTGATCCATCGAGCCATCCCCCGCGCCCGTCGACGGCGCGCCCGCAGTCTCGCGCAGGCCTGCCCGGCAGGCGATCGGAGCGGCGGTCCAGGCGTGCCGATTCCTGCACATTTGACAGGCAGCGTGCCCAGGCTTTGGGCAGCCTCGGCAGGCCTTCGATCGCCACTCGGGCACAGGCGGGTCGGGCGACGGGTGTGAAACCCGGCTGGATTCGACCTCACGCCGCATTCCGGGGCGGGCGGGCTGATTGAGAAGCTGGCCCGCCTTTGGCACAGTCGTTGCTCCGCGAATGGGCGGCTCCCAAGCCAGCGCGCGCAAGAGCTTGCCGCGACCTGTTCATGGTCCGACACACCGATCGCCGACCGCGATCCAACTCACCGCTAGAAAGAATGGAGATCCCCCGAAAATGGGAACGAAGTCCAAGCTCGAATACATCTGGCTCGACGGTTACAAGCCGACCCAGAGCCTGCGCAGCAAGACGAAGGTCGTGGAAGACTTCAGCGGCAAGCTCGCGGACTGCCCCGTGTGGTCGTTCGACGGCTCCTCGACGGAGCAGGCCCCGGGCGGGTCTTCGGATCTGCTGCTCAAGCCGGTGGCGATCTTCCCGGATCCGGCCCGCAAGAACGGCTTCCTCGTCATGACCGAGGTCCTGCTCCCGAACGGCACCCCGCATCCGACCAACGGCCGCGCGACGATCAACGACCCCGACGACGACTTCTGGTTCGGCTTCGAGCAGGAGTACTGCATCTGGGACAACGAGACCGGCAAGCCGATCGGCTTCCCGGCCGGCGGCTTCCCGCGACCCCAGGGTCCGTACTACTGCTCGGTCGGCGCTTCGAACGCGGTCGGGCGCGAGATCGTCGAGGAGCACCTCGACATCTGCCTCGATGCCGGTCTGAACGTCGAGGGCATCAACGCCGAGGTGCTCTGCGGTCAGTGGGAGTACCAGGTCTTCGCGAAGGGCGCCGCGCGCGCCGGCGACGAGGCCTGGGTCGCCCGCTACCTGCTCGAACGGACCTGCGAGCGCTATGGCTTCTCGATCAACTGGGCGCCGAAGCCGATCAAGGGTGACTGGAACGGCTCGGGCATGCACGCGAACTTCTCGAACACGCTGCTGCGCACCTGCGGCAGCCAGGCCGTCTACGACCAGGTCTGCAAGGCCTTCGAGCCGGTGATCGCGGAGCACATCGCGGTGTATGGCGCCGACAACAACCAGCGCCTGACGGGCGCCCACGAGACCCAGTCGATCGACAAGTTCAGCTACGGCGTGTCGGATCGCGGGGCCTCGATCCGCATCCCGATCGCGACGGTCGACAAGGGCTGGAAGGGCTGGCTCGAGGATCGCCGACCGGCCGCGAACGCCGACCCCTACAAGGTGGCCAGCGTCATCGTGAAGACGGTCAAGGGCGCCTGCGCCAAGATCAAGGCCTAGTCCCCGACCGATCGTGGATCCGAAGGGCGTCCGGACCGACGGTCCGGGCGCCCTTCCCATTTCGGGGGCCTGCTCGTCGACCGGGGCTTCCCTTTTCAGGCGAAAGCTGTCAGGGTCCGTTCGAGCATCCCACGCACGAGGCGACCCATGCGCATCCTCGTCACCGGCGGAACCGGCTTCATCGGCTCGCATACCGTCCGCGCCCTGCGCGCCGCCGGCCACGACGTGCGGCTCCTCGTCCGCGACGAGAAGAAGGCGAAGCGGCTCTGGCAAGCGGATCCCGCCGTCCTCGAGGATCTCGTCGTCGGCTCCCTGACCTCGGCCCCCGACACCGCCCGGGCGATCCGCGAATGCGACGGACTGGTCCACACCGCCGCCCCCGTCGCCCTCGCCGCCTCCGCGAGCCACGCCCGCCGTGTCGCCCGCGAGAACGTGCTGGCGATCCGCCGCCTCGTCGAGCGCGCCCTCGACTTCGGCATCGAACGGATCGTCCATCTCTCGTCGACGACCGTCTTCGATACCCGCGGCCTCGAGCGCGCCAACGAGGAGACCCCGATCATCGAGGACGGCGACGCCTACGCCGCGTCGAAGGTCGCCGCCGAGCGCCACGTCCGCGCCCTCCAGGAGGCCGGCGCGCCGATCGCGATCACCTATCCCCCCGGCGTGATCGGCCCCGACGATCCCGGTCTGTCGGAGGGCGTGAAGGGCGTCCAGATCCTGCTGCGCGACGGCGTCGCCATCACGAGCTCGGGCATCCAGACCGTCGACGTACGCGATCTCGCGGCGGTCCACGTCGCCCTCGTCGAGCGCAAGCCCGAGCCCGGCCGCTTCGTCACCCCCGCCGAATATCTTCCCTGGGCCGAGTTCGCCGAGCGCCTCGACCAGGCGGCGGGCATCCGGATCCGCCGCTTCGACGTCCCAGGCGAGGCGATCCGCTTCGCGGGCCGGGTCGGCGATCAGCTGCGCCGCTTCGTCGGCATCGAGCTCGACGCGGTCGTCTCCCGCGAGGCCTCGCGCTTCGCGACCCAGTGGGTCGAGCTCGATGCGAGCCGCACGACGGAGGTCCTCGGCGTCCGCTTCCGCCCCGCCCTCGAGTCGCTCGCCGATACCGTGCGCTGGCTCGCCGAGCACGGCCACGTCGATCCGTCCCGGGCGCTGCGCTTCACGCATCGCGGGCGCGGGCGGCGTTAGGCCCCGCGCTTCGGCAGCGCCGTCAGGTCCGGCAGCGCGAACGACGCCACGACCTCCTCGCCGTAGACGAGCTTCGCGATCGCCTCCATGCTCGGCATGACGGGCACGTTGAGCCCGCCGTCGACGCCGAAGACCTGCCCCGTGATCCAGCCCGCGTCGGCGCTCGCGAGGAAGGCGATGCATTTGCCGATGTCGGCCGGCGTCCCGGCGCGACCGAGGGGCGCCGCCGCCTGGAGCGTCGCATCGAGCGCGGGCGGCGTGATCCCGCCCATCGCCTCGGTCGGGACGTAGCCCGGCTGGACGGAGTTGACGCGGATGCCGTGGGGCGCGAGCTCGACCGCGGCGCAGCGGACGAGCATGTCGAGGGCCCGCTTCGAGACGACGTACGGCGCGAGCCAGGGCTGCACCTTCGTCCCCGACGTCGACGAGATCGCGATCATGCTGCCCCCGCCGTGGTCCTTCATGACGAGGCCCGCCTGCTTGATGCAGAGCGCCGTCCCCGTCACGTTGAGCTTCATGCAGAAATCCCAGGCCTGCGCCTCGAGCTGGAGGATCGCGCCGGGGAATCCGCTGCCCGCGTTCGCGACGAGCACGTCGAGATTGCCGCCGCGGCGGGCGACGTCGACGGCGCGCTTCACCTGCGCCTCTTCGGTGATGTCGCAGGCGGTGAACGCGACGTCGAAGCCTTCTTTCGCCAGACGACCGGCGGCCTCCTCGAGGACGTCGACTCGGCGGCCGGCGAGGGTCACGCGCGCGCCTTCGGCAGCGAGCTCCCGGGCGCAGCCGAATCCGATGCCGGTCCCCACGCCCGTGACGAGTGCGTTCTTGCCTGCGAGCTTGCTCATGCCGATGTCCTTTCGCGGGGGTCTCGGGGTCCCGGTTCGGGTCCCCATGCGTAGCAATCCCGCGAGTCGGATTCGATCGGCCCCAGACGTCCCCCCCCTCAATCCCGCCAACGACTGAAGACGAATTGGGATTCAGCCACGGTCGTGTGGCAGGAAAAACAGGCCGTGGACGCGTCGGCGCCCACCACACGATTCGCAGGGTCCCCCGAAGCGAATCCCTCGAATCCCCAGCCGCCGGTCGCCGCATACCTGCGTTCGTCCCGTCGCATGACCCCGAGGACCTTCCGCGCCCCCTCCGTGATCGCACCATCCGCGCTCGTCGCCTCCAGCAGGTCGAACACGATGATCGCGCCCTTCGAAAAAGCGGCCCGATCGATAGCCGGCCATCGCGGCCTCGTTCGCGTAGATGTGATGGATGCCGCCGAAGGAGTCGAAGAGGGAATGTCCCTTGCCGATCACCATCGACTTCACGTGGGTCCACTCCCGATAGCCCTTCGGATAGGGCACCGGCGCCTTGGAAGCGGCGGGCATCTCGGCATTCGCGACCACACCGAGGATCGCGAGCAAGAGGAAGAACAGGAACGTCGGGATCAAGGACGGGACCAGCCAGGACTTGCGCGACATGATTCGAACCTCCAGAGTGGTGAGGCCCGGCAATCTATCCGACACCTAACGAATCGAAAGTAGGAACCAGATGGTGCCCACGCCCCCGAATCGAATCGCACGCGAGATCGTCGAGGACCTGCTCGGCTGCAAATGGAGCCTCGCCGTGATCGATGCGGCTCGGCTCGGAATCGTTCGGCCGGGTGCAATGGAACGCCACATCGACGGGATCTCGAAGAAGGTCCTCAATGAGCGCCTGCGCAAGCTGGTGCGGTATGGCGTCGTCGAACGCAAGGAGCTCGCGAGCCGCCCCCTCCACGTCGAGTATCCGCTCACGCCGTTCGGCCTGCGCCTCCTCGACGTTCTCGACGCCATCGACGGCCTCGAGATCCAGGATCCCGCCGATCCCGAGGCCAACGGAACCCGCGGAAGCGAAGGGGACCCCCTTGATCGCAACTGATCCGTCGCAGGTGCGAACCCTATGCCGCAGCTGCTCCGCGGCCTGTGGAATCGTCGTCGACGTCGAACGCAATGGCCAGGACGAGCTCGAGCGCAGCAGCCCGCACGGCGCGTCCGGCGGGCGCGTCGTCGCGGTCCGCGGCGATCCTGAAAATCCGCGCTCCCGCGGCTATCTCTGTCCAAAGGGCGCGTCGCTCGCCGAGTTCCACCACCGCGCGACCCGCCTCGAGCATCCCCGTCTGCGCGGAACGCGCGCGAGCTGGCGCGAAGCCCTCGACGATCTCGGCGCCACCCTCGCCCGCCTGCGCCGCGAGTCCGGCGCCGACGCGATCGCCCTCTATCAAGGCACGGGCGCGGTCTCCGACAGCCTCGGCCTGCAGGCGATCCAGGGCCTGATCGCAGGCCTCGGCACCCGCCAGTTCTACACCGCCGCGACCGTCGACGTCGCCCCGGCCCTGCGCGCGGGCGAGATGGTCGCCGGCTTCTTCCATCCCTGGCCCGTCTGGGTCCCCGAAGATCCGCAGAGCCGCCTCGCGATCCTGATCGGCTGGAACCCGGCCGTCACCCACGGCTACCTGACGCTCCTCCCGAATCCGGTCGAGCGCATCCGCGCCTTCCGCCGCCGCGGCGGCGAGGTCGTCGTGGTCGATCCGCGAGAGACGCGCACCGCCCGCCTGGCCGATCGCCACCTCGCCCCGCGCCCCGGCACCGACGCGATCCTGCTCGCGTGGCTCGTGCGCGAGGCGCTCGAGTCGGCCAACGCAGTGAGCGGCGGCTTCCACGCGCTCACCCACGCCGCCGACCGCGAAGTGCTGCACCGCGTCCTCGCCCCCCTGACGCTCGAACGCGTCGCGCGAGAGACCGGCCTCGCGGCCGACGACCTCGAGGCGCTCGTCGCCGCGATCCGCAGCGCGGGCCGCATCAACGTGGTCGCCGCGACCGGGATCACGCTCGGCGCCGATGCGCTGCTCTGCGAGTGGCTCCGCTGGGCGCTCCTGCTCGCGACCGACTCCCTCGATCACGCGGGCGGCATGTGGTTCAACCCGGGCGTGCTGACGCGCTACGAGGAGACCGGCCTCCCCTTCCCGCCCGCGCCGCCCGAGGGCCGCGTCGAGCCCGGGCCGCGCTCGCGCCCCGAGCTCGTGCGCATCCTCGACCAGCAGCCCTGTGTCGCGCTCGTCGACGAGATCGAGGCGGGCCACGTGCGCGCGCTCTTCGTCGCGGGCTCGAGCCCGCTCTCGGCCTTTCCCGAGCCCGAGCGGATGAAACGCGCCCTCGCCCGCCTCGACGCGCTCGTCGTCCTCGACATCGCCGAGACGCCCCTCGCCGAGCTCGCGACCCACGTGCTGCCGACGACGGGTCAGCTCGAGCGCGCCGATCTCGTGATCGAGACGCAGGCGATCTACGCGCCGGCGGCGGTGGCCCCGATCGCGGAGCGACGGCCCATGTGGCGCATCCTCGCCGAGCTCGGCCAGTGCCTCGACGTCGACGTGTTGGGCGGCGGGCTCGATCCCGCGGCGACGACCGACGAAGCCCTCGTGCGCCGTGCGGCGAGCAGCGCCCGCGGCGGCGCCGACGCGCTCCTCGCCGCCGGATCCCGGGGCATCGATCCGCCCCGGGCGTACGGCTGGGTCCGCCGCCACGCGCTGCCCGACGGTCGATTCCGACTGACCCCGCCCGGCTTCCTCGAAAGACTGCACGCCCGCCTCGCGACACCGAAGGCCGAGGCGCCCTTCACCCTCGTTTCGGCTCGACAGCTCACGCGCACGAACTCGACGCCCTACATGGACCCGGCGCGCTCGCCCGACGCCCCGACGCTCCGGATTCATCCCGAAGATGCTGCCGGCCTCGGCATCGCGGCCGGGAGCCGAGTCGAGCTGAAGAGCGAAGCGGGTGCTCTCGTGGCCGAGATCGACCTCGATCCCTTGCTCTCGCGTGGGGTCGTCGCCCTCGCCCCCGGATGGCTCGACACGAACGCGAGCCGTCTGACCTCGACGCGACGGTCGATCGATCCCCTGACGGGACAGCCGCCGATGACTGCGTTCGAGGTCTGGCTGACGGCGATCGACTGAGGCGCCGTTGCATGCCCTCGGCCGACGATCCGACGCGAATCAGCCGCCCATCGCCTTCTCGAAGTCCCAGTAGGCTTTGAGCGAGACGAGCTTGCCGACCGCGTTCACGCGGTAGACGAAGACGCCCTCCGCCGAGAGCTGCCGACCATCCGCCAGACGATTCGAGATGGTGCCGATGTTGGCGATCTCGTCGCCGCAGACGATCGCGCGGTCGATCGCGAAGCGGACCTCGCCCGGAGCGATCAGCGCGTCCCAGAAGGCGCCGATCGCAGCGCGACCCCGATGCCCACGGCCTTCCGGATCGAGGGGCGACGGGCCGACGGGATCCTCGACGACGGCGTCTTCGGCGAAGTTCGCAAGGAAGGCGGCACGGTCCCGGCTCTGGACCGCGTGCACATGGCGGGCGAAGGCCCGGGCGGCGGGGGAATCCTTCGGATCGGACGCTCCCGCATCCGACGAGCGTCCATCAGACAAAGCCGTGCTCCCTTCCGACCCGGAGATACAGATCCGTCCGGTCGTCGTCCGCGACGTGGTAGCGGCGCAGGTGCCGGGGCAGATCGTTCGGCTTCGGTCGCGCGTGCTGCACCGTCCAGTTGTCCCACATCACGAGGTCGCCCTCGCGCCAGGCGTGGTCGTAGATCTGATCCGGCGCGTACATCGCGGCGTATATCTCGGCGAGGATCGCGTCGCTCTCCGCGCGCGTCATGCCGTGGATCCGGTCCGTGTGCTGCTCGCAGACGAAGAGCGTCTCGACGCCGAAGGCGTTCGCGAAGATCGCCGGATGCCGTGTCCAGTAGTGGTCGGGTCCCCAGCCGGGCTGGCCGCGGGGGATGATCGATTCCGGCTCCTGCGAGCGGACGCCCGGCGCGTCGGGGCGGAAGAGGAAGCAGGCGTGGGAGGCGGTGCGCCGCCGCAGGGAATCGACGAGCGCCCGGGGCAGCCGCTCGAGCACCGTGGAAGAGCTCGCGAATCGCGTCGGCGTCGCTCCCTCCGCCACCCGCTCGCCAAACATCGAGATCGTGCGGACGGGCGACGGGTCGTAGGCGTAGTCGTAATGGAAGGCGAGCTCGCCGGGCGGCGCCGCCGAGCGCGCGTGCTGGTTGGTCACTTCCATCAGGAGGGGCGTGCCGTCCCGTTCGGGCTCGATCCGCCCGAGCCCGTCGAGGAGCGCGAGCTGGCGCGCCGGCGTGATGTCGCTCCCGCGCAGCACGAGCAGGCCGTGGCGCGCATAGAGTCGATGCAGCTCGGCCCGCTCCCGGGCGTCGAGCGGGCCATCGCTCTCGAGCGTCACGCAAGCGCCGAAGGCCGCTTCGAGGGGCTCGACTCGCATCTCCACCTCCAGTCCGACTCGGACGACTCCCCTGTCCCCGATCGACCGTCCCGATCGGCTCGGACGCGTCGGCGCCGCCAGCTGGCCGGGTGGGCGCGCACGCGCCAGTCGCTAGCATTGCACCGCTCCGAACCAGAAGCGAGGCGAACCATGCAAGAAGAGAATCCCGCGATGATCGCGGCCCGCAGCTCCTGGCGCTGCGTGCAGGCGAAGGACAAGGCCGGCTGGCTGGCGCTGATGACCGACGACGTCTGCATCGAGGACCCGATCGGCGTCGCGCCGACGAATCCCTCGGGCCAGGGCGCCCGAGGCAAGGCCGAGGTCGCTGATTTCTGGGAGAAGAACATCGCGCCCTCGACGATCCGGATCGAGACCCACGGCTCGCGGACCGCGGGCCTCGAGTCGGCCCACGAGCTCACGCTCCACAACGCCTTTCCGAACGGGGTGCGCGCCGGGTGCGCGGCTATTTCGTCTACCGCGTGAACGAAGCGGGGCTGCTCACGAACCTGCGCGGCTACTGGGACATGCAGGACATGAAGATCGAGACGGGAAAGGGAAGCTGACGATGGCGAGCTCCGAACGACGCAAGAAGGGCCTCGAGATGCTGCAGCGGGTCTACGCCGGCGACGTCGTCGCCCCGCCCGAGGGCAACGTCTTCACCGACATCATGCTCGAGCAGGTCTTCGCCGAGGTCTGGTCCCGCGACGTGCTCTCGATCCGCGACCGGCGGATCCTGCTCCTCGGCATCATCGCCGAGAAGGGCGAGCCGATGACCTTCGGCATCCAGGTCAAGGCGGCGCTCAAGAACGGGGAGCTCACGCCGGCCGAGGTGCGCGAGCTGCTCCTCATGATCGCCCAGTACGCGGGCTATCCGAGGGCCGCCGCGATCGTCGGCATCGTCGAGCAGAAGATCGCCGAGGTCGAAGCGGAGAAGAAGGCGAAGTAGAGCCAGGCGAAGAGCCCGGCCGGCGAACGGCGCCCATCGGAGCGCTCCGGCGACGGGGGAGCCGGGCGTCGCGGGACCCGGCGTCGAGGAGAAGAACGATGATCGAGCTCATGTCCGGCGTCGTCACGATCACGCTCCAGGACCACGTGGCCGACGTCCGCCTGAATCGACCGGACAAGATGAACGCGGTCGATCGGGCGATGTGGCAGGCGCTGTCGGCAGCGGGCGAGCTGCTCGCCGGGACGAAGGGCCTGCGCGCGGTCGTCCTCTCGGGCAACGGTCGCGCGTTCTGCGCCGGACTCGACATGTCGATGTTCGCGACGATGGGGAGCGACGAGCGCCCCAACCTCGATCCCCGCGCCGATCGCGGCGCCGATGATCGGCCGGGCAATCTGTTCCAGCGCGCTGCCCTCGTCTGGAAGCGCCTTCCCGTCCCCGTCGTCGCCGCGCTCCACGGCGTCGTCTTCGGCGCCGGGGCCCAGATCGCCCTCGGCGCCGACATCCGGATCGCGGGGCCGGATCTGCGCTTCTCGGTGCTCGAGATCAAGTGGGGTCTCATTCCGGACGTCGGGATCACCCAGACCCTGCGCGACGTAGTCGCCCTCGACGTCGCGAAGGAGCTGACCTTCACCGGCCGCGTCGTCCAGGCCGACGAGGCCCGCGCCCTGGGCCTCGTGACGCGCATCGCCGAGGATCCCCTCGCCGCCGCGAGGGCGCTGGCGCAGGAGATCGCGAGCAAGTCCCCCGACGCGATCCGCCTCGGCAAGCGGCTCCTCGACGAATCCCGGCACGCCGACGAGTCGACGGGCCTCGCCCTCGAGGCCTCGTTCCAGGCGAAGCTGATCGGCAGCCCGAACCAGCAGGAGGCGATCCGCGCGAACTTCGAGAAGCGCGCGCCGAAGTTCGAGGACCCGGACTAGCAGGGCGCGCTGCGATCAGCCCCGCGCCGCGTCGCGGCTGCCGACGAGCTTTGCCATCAGGTCGTAGGCCTCTTCCTGCTCGGTGCGGACGGTGACGCCGGTATAGGGCATCGGCTCCCAGAGCTTGCGCCAGCGGTCGCGAATCCTCGCCTCGTCCCCGAACAATCCGCCCTCGTCGATGTACTCGTCGGGGACGGCGGCGATCGCCTCTTCGCGGCGGCCGGCCTGGAAGAGCTCGGTGATCCGCTCGGCGGCGGCGCCCCAGCCCTCGCGATGCATGCGCTTGTTGTGGAAGTTGAGCTTCGGATGTCCCATCCCGCCCACGTACAGGGCGACGAAGGGCTTGTTCGCCTGGAGCGCGCCCTGGACGTCGCTCGTGATCGTGACGGAGACACCGCCCTGGATCTCGAAGTCGGCGTAGCCCTTGCCGCCGCCGGCCCGCGCGAAGCCCTCCTCGAACCATTTCTTGAAGGTCGCGACATTGCCGGGTCGCATGCCGAAGGCGAGCCAGCCGTCGGCGATCTCCGCCGTCATGCGCACCATCTCGGGCGCCCCCGTCCCGAGCCAGATCCGCGGCCGCTTCTCGAAATGCAGGATCGACTTGAGCGGCTTGCCCATGCCCGAGCTGCCCGGGCCGTCGTAGGGCAGCCGGATCTCCTTGCCCGCATGCGAGACGGGGCCCTCGCGGGCGAAGATCTTCTGCATGATCGCGACGTAGTCGCGCAGACGTTCCTTCGGATTGCCCCAGGGCGTGCCGTACCAGCCCTCGACGATCTGCGGCCCCGAGAGTCCGAGTCCGCCGATGACGCGACCGCCGCCGGCGAGCGCATCGAGGGTCCCGAGCTGCATCGCCGTCATCGTCGGCGTCCGGGCGCCGACCTGGATGACGCCCGTCCCGAGCCGGATCCGCTTCGTGTGGGCGGCGATGAAGGCGAGCGGCGTGATCGCGTCCGAGCCGTAGGCCTCGGCCGTCCAGACCGAGTCGTAGCCCAGGGCCTCGAGCCGCTTGATCCGCTCGATCGGCACCGTCACCCCGCGCCCCGCATATTCGACCGCACAACCGAGCTTCATGGCTGGTCTCCTCGGGTCGCAACGTACCGCGCAGGCCTGCGTTACGCTGCGGGCCAACCGCGACGCGGATCAGACACGAAGGATCAGGGAGCCCCGATGCCGATCTACACGCCCGAAGAGCAGCGCAACATCGACGTGACCCACCGCCTATTCGATACGAACGCGAAGGAGGACAAGAGCCTCCTCTTCACGGAAGACGCCGTCTGGTGGAACGGCCTGCCCTTCGTCGGCGCCCCTGGCCAGACCGAGCACAAGGGCCGTGCGGCGATCCACGGCATCCTGACGGGCGCGACCGGCGGCCCGTCCGCGCAGAAGGTCGATCGCGGCGTCGACGCCTACAACGTCGCGACGATCCGCAACGAGGACATCCTGATCCTCGCCGACGGCGACTACGTCGTCCGCCAGCACACGATGCACGCCAAGACGCATCGCGGCCAGGACTACACCAACGTCTACTGCTTCGTCTTCCGCTTCGACGCGAGCGGCCGCATCCGGTACCTGACCGAGCACTGGAATACCTGGCACGCCTGGAACGTGCTCTTCAACAAGTGGAAGCTCGAGCCGGCGCATCCGACGCGCTGAGGCGCGGAGAACCGCGCCGAAGCGGCCTCAATAGTAGTTGCGATTCAGCACGACCAGGGATTCCGCGCCGGGAAAGCTCAGGGAGACGTAGACGCCCGCGGAGTAGAACGATCTCTGGAAATGGGGGAAGAGGACGAACTCCGTCCGCACGTCCCCGCCCTCGAAGCGCGGCCCCAGGGTCAGCGCGGGCGTCCGGAGGATCAGCACGGAGAGATCGACTCGTGCGACGGAGGTCTCGACGCGCCACCCATCCTGAATCTCGAGATGCTCGTAGCGCCCGCCCAGGCGCAGGGCGACGCGGTCGGCAGGGTAGATGCGGAGACCTCCTGCCACGGCATGGACGAGCCGCTCGTCGTCCCCGCTGTCCTCGACATCGGCGGCACCGAAGCTCCCGGACAGGTCGAGATCCAGGGCCGGCCACCACGCTCCGCGGTCGGCCAGGAACAGCTTGCCCTGCAATGTTCCGCGCAGACCGTGGAGCTCGTCGTTCGAGATCTCCTGATAGGCGTACTGCAGGCCGGCGCCGAGCTCGTAATGCTCTGGATCGCGGACGAACACCTCGGTCTCCAGCGCGACGCCCCCGCCATCGTCGCTCCCGCCGAGGTCGCGATCGACGCTGAGATATCGGGCGTCGACTCCCGCCCGGAGCCCGACTCTCTGCGCGATCGGAATCGTGAGCGCACCGTAGGGTCCGACCTGCTGCTCTTCGACCTCGAAGAAGACGGCGGTCGGCCCCGGGAAGAAGCCGAAACGCTGCTCGTCGACGTGGCCTTAGTCGTAGGTCATGCCGACGCGGCCGTTGAGCGCCCGCACGGCGGGCTCCTCGGCATGAGCCGGCCCGCTCCAGGCGATCGAACCGAACGAGACGAGGACGCCGAGGACGAGGTCCCGAGTCCGGCCGTGACGCGCTCCCTCGCTCGTCCTCCCCCGCTTGCCCGGCTCCAGTCGCTTCGTCCAATCCGGGTCTCGATCGATCGACGCGTTCCACATGCCGGGATCCTCCCGATGCCGATGCTGGCATCCACGACGATTCGCGTCGAGCGGAGAATTCGAGACCTCTGGCCATCGGATCGGGATCCCCTTAGCATCGTTCGACCCGTCTCGACCGTGGGGAGGTCCGCCTGCTCCCGATCGATCGATAAGCCCCGAGGGCCCGATGCCGCGCCATACCGACCCCTGCACCCCCATCGAAGCCCGCGAGATCGAGTCCTGGTACGCAGAGACCGACGTGCTCGTCGTCGGCTACGGGGGCGCGGGCTCCTGCGCCGCCCTCGAAGCCGAATCGCGGGGCGCGGACGTGATCCTGCTCGAGGTCGCCAGCGCCGGCGGCGGTACGACCTCGATGTCGGGGGGCCAGATCTACCTCGGCGGCGGCACCCCGCTCCAGCAGGCCTGCGGCTTCAGCGACACGCCCGAGGACATGGAGGCCTACATCCGGATCGCGGCGGGCACCAACGCCGACGCGGACAAGATCCACGCCTACTGCTCCGAGAGCATCGAGCACTTCGAGTGGCTGGTCTCCCGGGGCGTCGTCTTCAATCCCGAATACTACGGCGGGAAGCACACCAATACCCCCGAATACCAGTCCCTCTCCTGGTCGGGTAACGAGAAGGGCTTCCTCGAGTCCCGCGCCGCGCGCCCCGCCCCCCGCTCCCACAAGCCCAAGGCCTTCTGGGAGGACGGCGGCGCGACCCTGATGGCGACGTTGCGAACGGCCGTCGAGCGGACGAAGGTCCGCGTCGAGGTCGACACGCGCGCTTCGACCCTGATCCGGGACGGCGGCCGGATCGTCGGTGCGCTCTGCCGACACGCCGGCGAGTGGCGAGCCTTCCGGGCGCGACGCGGCGTCGTGCTCGCCTGCGGCGGCTTCGTCATGAATCGCGACATGGTCGCGAAGTACGCCCCGCGCCTCGTCGACGGGACACCGCTCGGGAGCGCCCACGACGAGGGCAGCGGGATCCTGATGGGAATCGGCGCGGGCGGCGCGGCGATCAACATGAGCGAGGGCTTCATCTCGGTCATCTGGTATCCGGACGGGATCTTCTGCGAGGGCGTCTTCGTCAACGAGCAGGGCAACCGCTTCGTCAACGAGGACTGCTACCACGCGCGCGGGGGCCATCACTGCCTGAACCAGAGCAGTCGCCGCGCCTACATGGTCGTCGACAGCCGGATCTACACGAAGCCGCCGCTCTATTCGGCGGCGCAGGTCAAGGAGGTCGGCGAGACCTTCGAGGAGCTCGAGCGCGGCGCCGGCTTCCCGGCCGGGACGCTCAGCGCGACGATGGCGACCTACAACCGCTTCGCGGCCCGCGGCGAGGATCCCCTCTTCCACAAGCACCGCGACTTCCTGCGCCCCCTCGACCAGCCGCCCTACGCGCTGCTCGACTTCTCGATCGAGAGCGGCATCTATTATCCGACCTTCACCCTCGGCGGTCTCGACACGACCATCGACGGCGAGGTCCGCACGCCCACTGGTGAAAAGATCCTCGGCCTCTACGCCGCGGGCAGGACGGCAGCGGGACTCCCCGCAGCGGCGAAGGTTATGCGAGCGGGATGTCGGTGGGCGACGCGACCTTCTTCGGGCGGCGCGCGGGACGGGCGGCGGCCGCCGCCGCGCGGCCTTAGAAGGCCCCGTCCTTCCGCGATCCCTTCGACGGGAAATCCCCTCCTCGTCCACGGCCCCGCCCGATCTTCGAGCGGTGATCCCCGCGTCGGTCGAGATGTCGATTGACATTGCTTCGGCTCGGTGCGCATGATGAGCCGTCACCTCGGGATCGAACCGAACAACGGAACGTGCCCGCGGCCCCTTCGAAAGGCGGTCCTCATGCGCATTCGCAATCTCGATCCTTCTTCTCGGCGCAGACCTGCGCCGTCGGCACTGCTCGTCGTCGCCCTCGTCGTCTGCACGAGCCTCGCCTCGCACGTCCTCCATGCCGAAGCGGCGAGCCCGACCATCACGCCCGCCGTGGGGCTGCCGGGCGTGGGGGCCCCCTCCGGCACGACCTTCGACCTTTCGGTCGTGGGCTATCAGGCGTCCGAGTACTTCATCTCGGGCGACGCAAGCTCCTATCAACCGGTCGCAGGATCACCGTTTCTCCCCGACGGCATCTGGGCGATCGAAGCAGACGTGGCGCAGCAGCCCTACGCGACCCGCATCCAGGTCTACCGGCCCACGAACCCGCGACGCTTCAACGGAACGGTCGTCGTCGAGTGGTTGAACGTGACGAATCAGTCCGACTCGATGCCGGACTGGTTGTATACACATAACGAGCTGATCCGCCGCGGCGCGATCTACGTCGGCGTCACCGCGCAGCGCGTCGGCGTCACCGCCGCCGTGACTCGAGAGCCGGATCGCTACGGCCCGCTCGCCGCCAACCTCGTGCATCCGGGGGACAGCTATTCCTACGACATCTTCTCCCAGGCCGGCGAGGCGGTGCTCGACAACCCGACGCTCCTGCTCGGGGGCAGGCCGGCAAGACGGGTGATCGCTGCCGGCGAATCCCAATCCGCCTCCCGCATGGTCACCTACGTGAATGCGATCCATCCCATCGCCGGCGTCTTCGACGGATTCCTGATCCACAGCCGCGGGGCGACCGGATCGGCGCTTCGGCAGACGCCGCTGACCGCGATCGCGACGCCGGGTCCGACACGGATCCGGACGGATCTCGGTGTTCCCGTCTTCGTGTTCCAGGCCGAGACCGACACCCGCGCGACGCGACAACCCGATACGGCGACGTTCCGACAGTGGGAAGTCGCCGGGACTGCGCATGCGGACATCTACGTCCTCGGGATCGGACAGGCCGACACCGGCCGCGACTTCAGCGCATCCCAGCGCCTCTTCGACAGCATGCGAACACCCGTCGCGGAGCCCCTCCCCGGCGTCCTTCCCGCCTGCAGCTTCGGCGTCAACTCGGGCCCGCACCACTGGGTGCTCCAGGCGGCCGTTCGCCATCTCGACGAGTGGGTCAAGCGCGGAACGTTGCCGCCGAGCGGCGGACCGGGCATCGACGATCCGATCGTGCTCGACGGCAACGGCAACGTGACGGGCGGCGTGCGCTCTCCCCACGTCGATGCGCCGATCGCGGCGATCCGGGGAACCGGGAACTCCGCCCCCGGACCGGTCAACTTCTGCGGCCTCTTCGGCACGACGACGGCGCTCACGCCCGAGCAGCTGAGCGCGCTGTACCCGAGCCACGCTCATTTCGTCTGGGCGTGGATCGATTCGCTGTATCAGGCCGTACGACGGGGACACATCCTCTGGGAGGATGCCCTCCTCGTGCTGAGACCGGCCGTCGTCTCCGACATCGGTCGGTAGGGGCCGCAATCGACGGAATCGATGGGCGCCGGGAATGGGCGATCGCCCAGCTCGGGCGCCCATCTCGTTCTCGACTTGCCATCCGGTCTCTCAGATCCCCGCCGCCTCGCGCACGACGCGACAGGCCTCGAGATCCTCGATCGCCGCCTCCGCCCGCCGAAGGAACGCGGCGGCGAAGCGCCGGCGTGCCGGGGTCGCGTCGTCCGGCAGCGTCACGACCTGGCACGCGGCCGGCGCGAGATAGGCGGCCTGGATCCGATAGGTCCGGAAGGCCTCCTCGCTGCCGATCGCCGAGCCCCCGAGCGCACGACGCACCGCGAGATAGTGGTCGAGCAGCCGCCGCTCCTCCTTGCGCCGATCCTCGACCGAGAGCGCCATCTGGAGGAAGTAGGCGACGTCGCGGAGCGGCGTCGACACGACGAGCATGCCCCAGTCGAGGAAGCCGGTGCGGACGTGTCCCGAGCGCGGGTCGAAGAAGAGGTTGCCGATGTGGGTATCGCCGTGGATCACGGTCGAAGGGCCCGCGGCAAAGAGCGCGTGGAGCGCGGGCTGATGATCGACGTAGAGCCGGGAGGCCTCGGCGAAGGCGTCGCCGAATCCGTCCCGCCGATGGGCGAGGGCGAAGGCCAGGCGGGTCGAGCCGTAGTCCGAGGGCGGGTCCGGCGGCCGGACGAAGCCCGCCTCGCGCGCGCGGCGGGCGGGATCCTCGTAGCGGACGTGGAGCTCGGCGAGATCGGCCAGGGCCTCGGCCGCGGCGTCGGGCGGGACGCTCTCGGGTCCGGAGGAGACGGTGCAGCCCGAGAGCCGGAGATCTTCGAGGAGCAGGACGAAGCGGCCATCCTCCGCGTCGTGTCGGGCGACGAACGCGGTCGGGACACGCAGCGCGAGGAGCGGGGCGAGCTCGGCGTAGAAGAGCGCCTCCCGCAGCCCCATGCCGGTCGCCGCGATGGCGGCGCGGCGGGCGGGGTCGACGGGCAGGAGCTTGCAGAAGAGCGACTCGGGGCAGCCGGCCGGCTCCGCATACCGCACGCGCAGCCAGGCGTGGTTGTTCGTGACCTCGGCGCGCTCGACGACCTCGACGGATTCGACCCGCACGCCCGGATGCCGCTCGCCGAGCGCCGTTTCGAGCCAGGCCGCGTCGATCGCCTCGGCTCGGCCGGGGATGAAGGCGGGATCGGCGCCCTGCCCCGCCATCGCGCCTAACGCCCCTGCTTCACGCGCTCGAGGATCTCGCTCGCGCCGACCGTCCCGAGATGCGGCCCGGCCTGGAGATCGCCGAGAGTCCGGATGACGCCGCGCCCGCCGCGGGCATCCATCGCCGTATGGACCGCCCGCTTGTTGACCGAGAGGACCGCGACCGGCACCGCCGCCATCCGGCCCGCGATCGCGAGGACCTTCGCCTCGAGCTCGGCCGCCGGGAAGGCCTGGTTGACGAGCCCGATCGCCGCCGCCTCCGCCCCCGAGAACTCGCGCCCGGCGACCTGCAGCTCCATCGCGTGGCGCCAGGAGAGCCCGACCGGGAACCAGTCGAAGTCGGGCAACGCGAAGCGCGTGACCGGATGGGAGAGCCGCGCATCGGTCGCCGCGTAGGCGAGGTCGCAGGCACCGACCAGCTCGAGCCCGCCCGCCATCGCATAGCCATGGACCTGGGCGATCACCGGCTTCGCGAGGTCCCAGATCGACATCCAGCCCTCGGAGACATGGCGCGCCCACTGCATGCCGACCTGCGGCGTGAAGTAGGGCTGGTCCTTGCCGAGGTCGGAGCCGAGGTCGTAGCCCGACGAGAAGCAGGGCCCGGCCCCGCGCACGATCGAGACGTGGATCCCCTCGTCGCCGTCCGCCGCCTGCAGCGCCGCGAGCAGCGCCGCGCGCAGGGGGTTGTTCATCGCGTTGCGCTTCTCGGGGCGATTGAGCGTGATGCGGCGGACCCCCGCCACCGGCTCGTCGATCAGGACCCACTGCGTCTCGTCGCCCATCCGCCCTCCTTCGCGCTCGTCGCTTCGTCGCGCGGCTTCGTCTCGAGCCCGCTTGCGTCTAGAACCACTGCCCCGCGGTCACGTGCAGCTCGACCCCGGTGATGTTGCGCGCGCGATCCGACGCGAGGAAGAGGCAGGCCTCGGCCATGTCCTCGGGATCGACGTGGCGCTCGAGCACCGCCGACTTCGCGAGCCGCCGGCTCATCTCCTCGGGCGTCGTCTTCTGCCCCGCCGCCATCTGCTCGATCAGACGATCGAGGGGCTCCCCCGTCGTGTAGCCCGGGGTCACGATGTTGACGCGCACGTTCTTCCGACCCATCTCCCGGGCGAGCGTCTTCGAGGCCGCGATCATCGCGAGCTTCGTCGAGCTGTACTCGGCCATCTTCGCCTGCAGCATCGTCGTCGCGAGGGTGCCGATGTTGATGATCGAGCCCCCGCCGCCCTCCGCCATGCGGAGTGCCGCCTCGCCGCAGATCGTCATGGTTCCGGCGACGTTCAGCTGGAACGACTCCGCATAGGCCTTCCAGTCCATCTCGGCGATGGCGGCCCGCTTGTGGGGATGGGTCGCGACGTTGACGAGGGCGTCGACGCGGCCCATGGCCGCGACCGTCCGCGCGACGATGCGGCGGCAGTCGTCGAGATCCTTGAGATCGGCGGGCACCGCGAGCACTCGCCGACCCGTCAGCTCGGCGAGCTCCCGGGCCATCGCCTCGAGCGGCTCGGCCCGGCGCGCCGCGACGACGACGTCGGCACCGTCCAGCGCCAGGGCGAGCGCCGTCGCGCGCCCGATTCCCGGCCCCGCCCCCGTCACGATGGCCACGCGGCCCGTTAGCGTCCGATCCACGATTTCTCCATCGCCCGGCGCGCCCTGGCGAGCCGCGACTGCGCTGCGCGAGCCCGTTCAGAAGATCCAGCCCGGCGCGCCCTCTTCCGGGACCTCGTGGACCCAATGGAACTCGAAGCCGTAACGCAGGGCGTAGACCTCGTCGGCGTTGCCGTCGCCGATGTGGATCCAGCGCGTGGCCTGCGGAAATCGGGCCCGGACCTCGTCGAGCTTGTGCTTGTGGCCCACGAAGTCCATCAGGACCCCATGGCGCTGCCAGAGCCGCTCCTGGTCGGAGACGACGCGGTCGGAGGACGAGCCGACGATGTAGCCGAGCTCGCGGGCGCGGTGGATCAGGCGCAGGGGGATCGAGCCCGGCGGATCGCCGACCTCGAGGGTGCCGTCGATGTCGAGACTGAGGAGCACCATCAAACTTCCGCCTGCACGTTCCCGCCCGACCACGGGCGCTGCGTCAGCTCGATCAGGACCGGATCGGTCTTGCGCTCGAGGTAGGTGTATTTGATCTCGTCGCTCATCGCGTGGTACCAGATCGGCTCGAAGCCGAGGGGCTTGGCGCGAGCGACGACGGCGTCGAGATCGGGGACGTGGAACGAGAGGTGGTGCATGCCGGAGCCGCCGCGCTCGAGGAACTCGCGGTGGGGCGTGTCGCCGCTGACCCATTCGATGAGCTCGATCTCGAGGGGGCCCGTGTAGGCGATCGCCAGCTTGAGCCGATAGGGCGCGAGCTTGCCGCGAAACGTCGCGCCCTCCGTCAGGCCGTAGTCGACGATCCGGAAGTCGCCGAAGAGCGGGCGATAGAGCTCGATCGCGGGCTCGAGCTTCGGATAGACGAAGCCGACCTGACAGCAGGGGGGCAGATCGAGGGCTTTGCGAACGTCTTGCATGGGGGCTTCCTCGGGTCCACGCGGGACCCGGCCGGGCTCGATCGTGAATGGGCCGCAGATCGATCTCCGCTCAGTCGTGGATCATCTGGGCGAGGTAGCGTTCCTTGCCGATCTCCTTCACGAGATGAAGCTGGGTCTCGTGCCAGTCGATCGACTCCTCCTCGTCCTTGAGGAGCTCCTCGAGCAGGTCCCGCGTCCCGTTGTCCGCCTTCTCGCGCGCGAGGGCGACGCCCTTGTTGAGACGGGCGACCGCCTCCTTCTCGAGGGCGAGGTCGAGGTTGTGCTGCTCGATCGGGTCCTCGCCGACGCGGACGGAATGCATGCGCTGCATGTTCGGGATGCCGTCGAGGTAGAGGATCCGCTCGATCACGCGATCGGCGTGCTTCATCTCCTCGATCGACTCTTCGCGCTTCTTCTTCGAGAGCCTCTCGTAGCCCCAGTTCGCGCACATCTTGTGGTGGATGAAGTACTGATTGATGCCCGTCAGCTCCGAGGTCAGGATCTCGTTCAGGGCTTCGACGACTGCCGGATCTCCGCGCATGGCCATCCTCCTTCGTTCGGTCGCGTTGCCGAACCTTAACGCCCCGCGGCGGCCCGCGCCGCGTGGCGCCCCGCCCGGCGGCCGAAGTAGGTCGACTCGCCGATGCAGGTGCCGCTCGAGTAGCCCGATCCGTCCTGGGCGATGTTCGACGCACACCCCCCGATCGCGTACAGCCCGGGGATCGCCTTCCCCTTGGCGTCGAGGACCTCGCCTTCGATCGAGACGTCGAGCCCGCCGAGCGTGAAGCACATGTAGGTCGCCGCTCCGACCGAGGCGTCGAGGGCCGCGTAGGGCGGATGGGTCAGCGGCTTCAGCCATTTCTTGCCCTTGTGGAGCTCGGGATCCTCGCCCTTCGCGGCGTTCTCGTTGTACTTCTTCATCGTCTCGACGAGCGAGCCCTTCGGCAGCCCGAGGCCCTTCTCCATCTCCTCGACCGTGTCGAAGGCGTCGACGAGGGGATAGGCGCCGTAGTGCTGCGGCTCGGCGGCGTAGGTCTGTTCGTCGAGGATCAGCCAGCCCTTCCGGTCGGGCTGCTTCGTCGTGAAGATGCTCGAGCGTGAGTGGTAGCAATCCTCGGCGACGTACCGTTTGCCGAGCTTGTTCACGAGGATGCCCTTGATGTGGCTCTCGGGCGGATAGAAGGCCGCCGAGATCAGCGCGCCGTCCATGTGCTTGACGACGCCGCCGGCGGCGAGGCCGAGCTGATGGCCCGCGCCGTCGTCGTTGGGCGTGTACTGGCGCGTGTAGCCGGGATCGAGGAGCTCGGGGAGGTACTTCGCGAGCATCTCCTCGTTCTGCGTGAACTGACCGGCGGCGAGAACGACCGCCTTGCGCGCGCGGACGTGGCCCTTCTCCTCGCCGAAGACGCGGTAGCCGACGCCGACGATGCGGCCGTTCTCGCGCACGAGCTCGTGGACGTGGGCGTCGACGACGATCCGCACGCCGAGGGCCTTCGCCTTCGCGATCAGGATCTCCATCATCTTGGCACCGCCGAGCTCGCCGACCTGGGCGACCTTGTGGCCCCGGGGCGCCGGGAGCGCCTTGTCGCGGAAGGGCCAGACCTCCTCGTTGCCCGACCAGATGAGACATTCGTCCGTCATCTGCAGGACGTGCTTGCCCTTGTACATCGTGTCGTTGAAGGGGACGCCGTGCTCGACGAGCCAGTTGAAGTGGGCGACCGACTGCTCGCAGTATTCGCGGATCTTCTTCTCGTCGGGCTCGGGGGTGTTCATCATCAGATAGGTGAACATGTCCTCGACGGTGTCGTTCACGCCGACCGCCTTCTGGACCCGCGTCCCGCCGCCGAGATAGAGATGGCCGGCCGCCATCATCGTCACGCCGCCGCCGCCGCTCGCGCGCTCGAAGACGAGCACCTCGGCCCCCGACTCCCTCGCCTCGATCGCGGCACACACGCCGGCGCACCCGAGGCCGATGATCACGACGTCGGCCTCGTCGCCCCACGTAGCGACCTGCTTCGCGTCGATGACTCCGTACTGCGTCTTGCTCATGGCTTCCTCTTCGTGGCTCGTCTTCGCGGCTCGACCGCGGCGGGACGGTAGGACACGTTGCACAAACCGCGCACGCCATGCCCCGGCGGCCGCGACCCCGGTCGCGAACGCCGCGCAGTCCTCACGGCGCCTCAGGGCTCGACGATGACCTTGCACTCCGTCGTCGGCTTGCGCAGCCGCTCGAAGGCCCCGGGCAGCGCGTCGAGCCCGATCCGGTCCGTCACCATCGGCAGCGGGTCGAGGCGACCGGCCTCGAGCATGGCGAGGGTCAGCTCGTAGTCCTGGCGCCGGTAGTAGGAGCAGAACTGGAGCGTGAGCTCCTTCGCCCCGAAGACGAGCGGCATGTAGCTGTCGAGCGCCATGCACATCCCGGCGGACAGGATCTTGGCCCCCCGCGGTGCGATCTGGGCGATCTGCTGGACGACGCCCGGCCGACCGACGCATTCGAAGGCGAGGCGCGGCGCGTGCCCGGTCGCCCGCTCGAAGGCGGGGAGCAGCTCCTCCCGGGAAGGATCGATGAGATCCGTCGCACCGAACTTCGCCGCCAGCGCGCGCCGGTGGCCCGCCGGATCGCTGACCACGACCTTGCGGGCACCGAGGATCTTCGCCCAGACGGCGACCGCGAGGCCGACCGGCCCGGCCCCGACCACGAGCACGTCCTCGCCGGTCGAAAGTCCCGCGACGTCGACCGCGTGGAGCCCGACCGCGAGCGGCTCGACCATCGCCCCGTCGGCGCTCGCGACGCAATCGGGGAGCCGGAAGGTCATGCGCTCGCCGCCGATCGCGTACTCGGCATAACCCCCGCCGATGTCGCCGAAGCCGGTGACCCGGAGCCGGGGGCAGCCCATCACGTCACCGGACAGGCAGGCGAGGCAGCTGCCGCAGCTGATGCCGGGCATCGTGCAGACCCGGTCGCCTTCGCGCCAGGGTCCGTTCGGTCCCTTCGCGCCGCGGCCGACGGCGACGATCTCGCCGGCGAACTCGTGGCCCATCACGGTCCCCCGGCGCACCGCGCCGCCGAGCTCCGTCACGTGCAGATCCGATCCGCAGATCCCGCAGCCCTTCACCCGGAGCAGGACCTCCCCCGGTCCCGGCGCCGGGTCCGCGACGGTCATGATCTCCATGGGCTTTCCCGACTCGACGAAGCAGGCGGCGCGCATCGCGATTCCTCCCCGGGCGGGGGCGCACCGGCCAGGGCGCCCGTCCGTCGTCCGGTCGGGCCAGCGTATCACGCGGCCGGCGCGCTCGGAGCGGGGTCGAAGGACGCGCTCGGAGCGGCGGGCGTGTCGCGGCGGCGCGCGTCCCGTATCGTGACCGGATGGCCCGCCCGCTCACCCTCTCGGTCGTCGAACAATCCCCGCTGCGCAAGGGCGGCACGGGGGCCCAGGCCCTGCGCGAATCGGTCGAGCTCGCGGTCGCCTGCGAGCGCTGGGGCTATGCGCGGGTCTGGGTCGCCGAGCACCACAACATCGCCGGCATCGCGAGCACGAGCCCCGAGATCCTGATCGGTCAGATCGCCGCGGCGACCCGCACGATCCGGGTCGGCTCGGGGGGCGTCATGCTGCCCCACTACAGCGCCTTCAAGGTCGCCGAGAATTTCCGCATGCTCGAGACGCTCTTCCCGGGCCGGATCGATCTCGGCCTCGGCCGGGCGCCGGGCGGGGACCAGCGGACCCTGATGGCGCTCGCCTACCCCGGCCACCCGAACGACGTGCGCGCCTACCCCGAGCAGGTCGACGACCTGATCGGCTTCCTCTCGGACGCGCTGCCGCCGGATCATCCATTCGCCGGGATGCGGATCGGCGCGCCGTGCGAGGGCCTGCCGGAGGTCTGGCTGCTCGGCTCCGGCGTCGACTCGGCGATGCTCGCGGCGAGCCGCGGGCTGCCCTTCAGCTTCGCCCATTTCTTCGGCAACTCGAGCCAGGGCCCGGCGATCACCGACTACTATCGAAAGAACTTCCGGCCCTCGCCCCGCTGCCCCGAGCCGCGCGTCCACGTCGCGGTCCAGGTGATGTGCGCGGACACGCGGGAGGAGGCCGAGTGGCACGCCTCGAGCATGAAGCTCGGCCGCATCCAGATGGCCCGGAACCAGGGCGGGAGCGGCATCGTGTCGCCCGAGGAAGCGGCGCAGCACGTCTTCACCCCGGAAGAGGAGGCCTTCCTCGCCCATTCCGGCATGCGCGCGACCGTCGGGGATCCGAAGAGCGTCGCCGCCGAGCTGCTCGGGATCGCCGAGCGCTATGGCAGCGACGAGCTCGGGATCGTGACGATCTGTTACGACTTCGCAGCGCGCATGCGGTCGTTCGAGCTCGTCGCGGAGCAGCTGCTCGGCGGGACGTACGGAGACTGAGCTCCGAACCACTCGTCGAAGAAGCCGGATGCAGCGCGCCCCCGCGCGCGGAGACGCGCCGCTCCGTCCCACGCTTAGGGGCGCTCGGTCCTCAGCTTCAGTCCTTGTACTTGTGCATCACCGGCGCACCGCCGAGGAACGCGCCGAGCGCCTTGCCGACGTCGCCCATGGTCGGGCTCTTCATGTGGGCGTCGAGCAGCTCCTCCGAGGCCCAGCTCTCGACGAGGACGAAGCGGTTCTCGTCGTCGACGCTCTGGAACAGGTCGTACATCTCGCAGCCCGCGTCTTCGCGCTTCACGCGCGCGAGCGCGGGCTTCGCGGCGGCCTTGAAATCGTTGCCCTTGCCGGGCTGGACGGGGAGCTGGACGGTCAGTCGAACGGACATCGGGGGTTCCTTCTTTTTTTTCGCGTCTTTCGCGGGTTGCACGGAGCCCGGCTCCGGGACCCGGGGTCGCTCGCCCCGAGGCGGATCCGGCGGAGCGGGCGACGGTAACCCGGCGCGGCGGACCGCGCCCGGCGAGGTATCCTCGGCCTTCTCACCGACAACCAGAAGGCAGAGCGACCATCATGACCCAGTTGAAGGGACGGATTCCGACCGGCGGCCTCGAAGGCATGGCCTTTCTCGTGACGGGCGGGGGAACCGGCATCGGCGCCGCCTGCGCCGCGCGTCTGGTCGCGGACGGTGCCGCGGTCACGATCTGCGGCCGCACGGCCAGCAAGCTCGAAGAGGCCGCGAAGAAGATCGCGGCGGGCGCGGGACACGGCGGCCGCGTCCAGGTCGAGGCCGGCGACGTCACGAAGGAAGAGGACGTGAAGCGCATCGTCGCCCGCGCGGCCTCGATGACGGGCGAGCTCGACGGTTGCATCGCCAACGCCGGCGGCGGTGGCGGCATGGGCCCCTACCATCTCCAGAACACCGACGAATTCATCCGCGTCCTCCATCTCAACGTGCTCTCGACGATGCTCTGCGTGAAGCACACGGTGCCGCTGATGAGGAAGGCCGGCGGCGGCTCCTTCGTCGGCATGTCGTCGATCGCGGGCCACGTGACCCATCTCTATTTCGGCGCCTACTGCGTCGGCAAGGCCGGCATCGAGCAGATGATGAAGAACGCGGCCGACGAGTTCGGCCCGGCGAAGATCCGCTTCAACGCGATCCGCCCGGGCTTCATCGCGACGGAGATCATGGAGGGCATCCCGCGCGGGAGCGACGTCTACAAGTCGTACATCGAGAACACGCCCCTCGACGGCGTCGGCGAGTCCGAGGACGTGGCCCACCTCGCCCGCTTCCTCGTCGGCCCCGAGTCGCGCTGGGTCACGGGGACCTGCATCAACGTCGACGGCGGCCATGCCCTGCGCCGCGGTCCGAACTTCACGCAATTCGTCGAGCCGGCGATCGGCCACGACGCACTCTCCGGAGGCATGCCGAAATGAGCGCCCAGAACGCATCGAACGCGAATCGGACCGGCTACAAGATCATCGACGTCGACGCCCACATCAGCGAGCCCCACGACCTCTGGACGAAGCGCGCCTCCGGGAAGTACAAGAGCAGGCTTCCGCGGGTCGAGATGGTCGACGACAAGAAGGCCTGGGTCGTCGACGACGGCATCCAGCTCTCGCTCGCGTCGCCGTCCTCCGTCATCCATCACGACGGCCGCAAGTCGAAGGGCCTCGAGTTCCTCGGCTGGCAGATGGAAGACGTCCACCGCGCGTCCTGGGACATGAAGGCCCGGGTCGAGCTGCTCGACGCGACCGGTCTCTACGCCCAGATCCTCTATCCCAACGTCGCGGGCTTCGGCAGCCAGAACTTCATGAAGGTGAAGGACGACGCGCTTCGGCTCGCGTGCGCGCAGATCTACAACGACGCGATGGCGGAGATCCAGGCGGACTCGAAGGGGCGGCTCTTCCCGATGGCGCTCATGCCCTGGTGGAACATCGCGCAGTGCGTCGACGAGGTCGCGCGGGCGCAGAAGATGGGGATGAAGGGCATCGTGATGTGCAGCGATCCCGACTCGATCGGGCTGCCGGACCTCGGTTGCCCCGAGTGGCTCCCCTTCTGGGAGGCCGTCGACGCCTCGGGCCTGCCGGTCAACTTCCACATCGGCGCGAGCGAGACCTCGTTCAACATGTTCGGTCGAGCGGCCTGGCCCTCGATGGGCTGGAGCCGGCGTCTCGCCCTCGGCTCCGCGGCGCTCTTCGTCGAGAACTCCCGCGTCATCTCGAACCTGATCTACAGCGGCCTCTTCGATCGCTGCCAGAACCTCAAGATCGTCTCCGTCGAGAGCGGCATCGGCTGGATTCCGTTCGTGCTCGAGTCGATCGACTACGAGTGGCTCGAGACCGGCGCGGAGAGCGAGCAGAAGCTGTCGATGAAGCCCTCCGACTACTTCAGGAAGCACGTCTACGGCTGCTTCTGGTTCGAGAAGACCGCGCCGATGAAGCTCGTCGACGTGGTCGGCGAGGACAACGTGCTCTTCGAGACCGACTTCCCGCATCCGACCTGTCTGTTCCCGGCGGTCCAGGAGCACATCGCCGAGATCTCCGTCGGCTGGAGTGAGACGCGCAAGCGCAAGATCCTGCAGGACAACGCGGCCGGGCTCTACGGCATCGCCCTCGGCTCCTGAGGCGACGCGAGAGATCAGGTCCCGGAGGCGGCCAGCCGCCTCCGGGCGTATCCCTCGACCGCGGTCCCGTCGAAGAAGTCCGGGCGGGCGCCTGCGAGCAGCGCGATGGCGTTGTCGCAGGTGAAGGCGCGGAAATCCGCCCGGTCGAGATGACCGTCCTCGACCAGCTCCCAGGCCTCGGGCAGGACCTCCCGGAAGTCGGGGACGTCCCAGTGGCCGATGTCGCTCGCGAAGACCGCGTTGAGGCGCGCGCCCATCGGGATCTTCTTCCAGTCGAAGGCGATGGCGTTCATCGGATCGTCCGCCTCGCAGCCGAAGAAGAAGCGCCTCTCGAAGAGCGCCCGGATGTCCTCCGCCGAGTCGATCCGGCAATCGCGGAACTCGTCGATCGCGGCGCGGTCCTCATTCGGATCGCTCAGCATGAGGAGCGCATCGTCGAGACGGTCGAGCCGCGCCTGGATCGCGGGGGGCGCATGCTCCTTCAGCAGCTGCTCGAGCATCGGCCGATCGAGGGCCCGGGGATCGTAGTGGCCGATCGCATCGCGATTGCGCTTCTCGAAATGGCCCAGGATGTCGGAGAAGAGATTCGCAGCCCAGGCGACGCCGCCCTCGAGAAAGCCGAAGCGGAGCTTCGGGAAGCGCTGTGCCACGCCGCCGAAGAAGATCGAGCGGCAGGCCGCCTCGCCCGCGACGGCGAAGTTCCCGATGTGGTTGTAGACGTAGTTGGTGCGGGACATGCGCGTGCCCCAGCCCTGCCCGCTCGCGTGGAACGTGACCGCGACCCCGAGCTCCTCGCAGCGCTTCCAGAGCGGATCGTAGTCGTACTCGCTGTCGTGGCAGAGCGTGTCCATCCAGTTGGCGCCCCGGACGCCCTCGGCGCCGGGGAACTTGCGGGCGATCACGCCGGAGAACATCGCGGCCTTGAGACCGAGCTCGCCGACCGCATGGTCGAGCTCCGCGATCGCCTCGGTCGGGTTGAAGCACGGGATCGCCGCGACGGGCTCGAGCCGGTCCCGGAACTCGCCGTAGCATTCGGCGTAGTAGAGGTTGTAGGCGCGCGCGAGCGCGGGGCGCAGCTCGTCGTCGGCGAGCGCCGTCACGGTCAGGCCGTAGGTCGGAAAGAGCAGCGCGTAGTCGAGGCCGAGCTCGTCCATCCGCTCGTACATCAGGCGCGGCATCATCGCCGTCGCGCGGTCGAGGGTGTTGCGCGTCGGCACGCCCCACCACGCGAAGCGCGTCATCCCCAGCGCGCGCTTCGCCTCGAGCGGGACCTGGCGCGACAGGGCGCTGCCGTTCTGCATCGCGTCGAAGCGCGCCGCGACCTCCGGACCGGCGATCTCGACCAGGAAGTCCCGCACGAGCGGCGTGAACTCGATCAGATGGCCGTCGCCGTCGATCACGGGATGATCGAGCTGCCGACGGATCTTCTCGACCTCGTCACTTCGGACATGGCGCACGGGCGTTCCTCCTCGGGCTCAGCGGCCCCGCAATCAGAGCGCGAGCACCGTCCGCAGCCCCCGCCCCGCGCGCATGTCGTCGAGCCCGGCGTTGATGTCCGCGAGCGGGCGGCGATGACTGATCATGCTCTCGAGATCGAGCGCCCCCTTGCGCCAGAGCGCCAGGAAGCGCGGGATGTCGCGGTGGCCATTGCAGGAGCCGAGCAGGCAACCCATCAGCTTCTTCTGCTGCGTCAGGAAGATCGCCGGAATCGGGAGCGTCAGGGGCTGCATCGCCGCGCCCACCATGACCGTCGTCCCGCCGATGCGACACGCGTTGATGCCCTGGGAGATCAGCTCCGAGACGCCGGCCCCGTCGAAGGCGTAGTCGACGCCGACACCCCCCGTCAGCTCGATCGCCTTCGCGACGACGTCCTCCTTCGCCGGATCGAGAATGTCCGTCGCACCGAAGTTCGCCGCATGGTCCCGCCGCGACGCCACCGGATCCGAGACGATGATCCGCGACGCGTTCGCGAGTCGCGCCCCCTGCACGATCGAGATCCCGATCCCGCCGAGCCCCATCACGAGCACCGTCGCGCCCTCTTCGACCTGCGCCGTATTGAGGACCGCCCCCACCCCCGTCTGGATCGCGCAGCCGATCACGCACGCGATCTCGAGCGGCGTGTCGGGATCGATCCTGACCGCGCGCCCTTCGTCGACGACCGCATACTCGCCCCAGCCGCCGAGGCCGAGACCCTGGAAGACGCGCTCCCCGTTGCGGGAGAGCGGGCTCGTCCCGTCCTTGCGCAGCCCGGTCATGAAGTTCTGGCCGTCGACGCAGAGCGAGCTCTGTCCGCGCACGCAGTAATAACACGCCCCGCAAGACGGGATCGGCGTCAGCATGACCTTGTCGCCCCGCTTCAGCCGGGTCACCGAGCCGCCCACCTCTTCGACGATCCCCGCCGCCTCATGGCCGAGGATGCAGGGGATCTGACCGCCGCCGGGGGCGTCGATCATCGTGAGGTCGGAGTGGCAGATCCCGCAATGCGTCACGCGCACGACCACCTCGCGCGCCCGCGGCGACTCGATCTGGACGTCGCTCACGATCGCGAGGGGCTGTTGGGTCTTCTCGAGCAGGGCGGCGCGCATGCGGAAACTCCTTCGGGTCGGAATGGAATGGGCCGGGGCGTCCGGGTCCGCCCCGATCTCGGGATGCCTAGACCGGGCGCCGGACCGACAGGCCGACCGCGTTGTCGCGCATCACCTGCCGGACCTCGCGCTCGCTGAAGCCCCCGAGCTCGTGCACGAACTCCGTCGGGTCCGGGAGCCCCTCGGCGTGGGGCCAATCGGAGCCGAGCAGCATGCGATCGGCGCCGATCAGGTTCTTGAGGCCGAGCACGCTGTCCTCGTGGAAGGGCGAGATCCAGATGTGGCGCCGGAAGGTCTCGCAGGGATCCTCGAAGAAGCTCTTCGGACTCTGCCCGTAGGTCCGCTCCAGGGACTGGAAGAGCCACTGCACCCAGAAGGCGCCCATCTCGATCGACGCCATGCGGAGATTCGGGAAGCGCTCGAAGAGCCGATGCGAGAGCAGCGCCGCAACCAGGTCGAACGGCGCCTTGTGGGACATGGCGATCGCCTTCATCGGGGACATCGAGAAGCTCTCGATCGAGCCGCCCTCGCCCCAATCCGCCATGTAGTCGCCGTAGCCGGAGTCGCCGCCGTGGTAGACGACGGTGATCCCCTCGTCGTTGACGATCTTCCAGAAGGGATCGAAGTACGGGTCGGCCGGCGAGCGCGAGCCCGCCTTGTTGTAGATGAACGACGGGCGCATCACGATGAAGCGGGCGTCGTTCGAGAGCGCCCACTCGAGCTCCTGGATGCCGCGGTCGCGATCCATGATCGAGATGTAGGGCGCCGCGTAGATGCGCTCCTTGTACGCGAAGCCCCAGTCGTCGAGCAGCCAGCGGTTGAACGCCTCGAAGGCGGCGTGGACCGCCTCGGTGTCGTTCTTGAGGGCCTCTTCCATGCCGACGCCGAGGGTCGGGAAGTAGATCGCCTTCTCGATGCGCTGCTCGTCCATGACCTTCAAGCGGACGTCGCGGTCGCGGTACTCGGGGCGGATCGGCTCGAGGGCGCCGAAGGCGTCCTTGATGCTCTTGCCCTCGGGATTGATGCCCCGGTAGTAGTCGTCGAGGCAGCCCGGGCGCGCGACGGGGTCGAAGGTCGGGTTCGGGATGAAGCGATTGACCTTGCCCGCGACGAGCAGCTCCTTGCGCTTCCCGAGCTGCGCCCAGCTCATGCAGCGGCGCTTCATGCGCGGGTCCATGTGGCGCGTGAAGGCGTCCTCGGCCTCGTAGTAGTGGTTGTCGGCGTCGAAGAGCAGGAAGGGCAATTGGGCCATCGGGCGGTGTCCTCTCGGGTCCGCGAGGAGGCGGACGGGGCGCGGTCTCGATCCGGGGACCGCGACCCGGGACCATCGGGTGGAGACCCGGGCTGGCGGCGAGGCGGAGAATATCCCCTCGCGGGCCGGCTGAGTATCCCCTGGTTCGCTACTCCTCCGGCCCCATGCCCCCGACCTTCCGCGACGAAGACCGTTCCCCGCTCGAGGGCCTCCTCGCCCGACTCGACCTCGAACGGACGGCCGAGAACCACTACCGAGGCACGAGCCAGCCGTCGCTCAACGGGCGCATCTTCGGCGGCCTGGTCTTCGCCCAGGCAATGCGCGCCGCCCAGGCCACCGTCGCCGATCGGCCGATCCACTCGGCCCACGCCTACTTTCTGCGCCCCGGGAACCCCGCGCTCCCCATCGACTACGAGGTCGATTGCGTCCGCGACGGGCGCAGCTTCCACACCCGCGGCGTGATCGCGCGCCAGGCCGGCACGCCGATCTTCGACTTCATGGCCTCGTTCCATGCCAACGAGCCGAGCCCGATCCACGAGCAGTCCGTCGAGCTGCCCGCCGAGCCCGCCGGCGAGGAGTACGAAGAGGGTCTCCTGCGCGCCATCCGCTCGCGCGGGATCGACTTCCCCGCGGAGAAGCTCGGGAGCGGCCCCGTCCAGATCCTCGTCGAGGGCGGCATCGACATGACGAGCGCCGCGCCACGCGCCCCGGAGCTGCGGGCGTGGCTCCGGGCCCGGGGCGCCGTGCCCGAGGATCCGAGCCTGCATGCCGCGCTGCTCGCCTACACCTCGGATCTGCTCGTCACCGTCGCCGGCGTCTATCCCTTCGATTTCCGCCTGATGAGCCCGGGCGCCTCCTCCGCGAGCCTCGACCACGCGATGTGGTTCCACGAGCCGCTGCGCGTGGATGAATGGATCTACGCCGTCCACGACAGCCCCGTGTTCAAGGGCTCGCGGGTCCTCGGGCGTGCGCTCTTCTATGCTCGCGACGGTCGCCTCTTGGCGTCCGCGGTCCAGGAAGGCCTGGTCCGCAACGAGACCTGGCCCGGCGCCGATGCCCATCGGCACCGCCCGAACGTGGGATCGAAGCGGTAGGCCGACGACACGCGCGGCGCCGCCGCGGAGCCGCCGAAGAGGAGAACGAGCATGACCGAGCGCGCCCCGACCGGATCGTCCGCTGCCTCCGCCCCGCGCATCGTCCACCGCGCCTGCCCGACCTGCGAGGCGAGCTGTGGCCTCGACGTCGAGATCGATCCGAAGGCGCGCCGCGTGCTGCGGATCGAGGGCGACCGCGAGGATCAGCGCAGCCAGGGCTATCTCTGTCCCAAGGCCTACGCGATGAAGGAGATCTACGAGGATCCCGAGCGCCTGAAGCGCCCGCTGCGCAAGCGGCCCGACGGAAGCTGGGAAGAGCTCGACTGGGACACGGCCCTCGACTACGCCGCCGGCCGGCTCAAGGCGATCAAGGAGAAGCACGGCGCCAACGCGAACGGCTTCTACATCGGCAATCCGACGGGTCACAACGTCGGCGGCCAGCTCTACCTGCCGCCCTTGCTCAACGCCCTCGGCACGCAGCGATCCTTCTCCGCCGGCACGATGGATCAGTTCCCGCAGAACGTCGCGCTGCACACCATGCTGGGCGAGCCCTGGATGTTCCCGATCCCGGATCTCGAGCGGACGGAGTTCTTCGTCTGCATGGGCGGCAACCCGCTCGTCTCCCAGGGCAGCCTCATGTCCGGACCCAACATCAAGAAGCGCCTGCGCGCGATCGTCGACCGCGGCGGCCGCGTCGTCACGATCGACCCGCGCCGGACCGAGACCGCGGAGATCGCGACCGACCACGTCTTCATCAAGCCGGGCTCCGACGCGTACTTCCTGCTCTCGGTCTGTCAGATCCTCTTCGCCGAGGGCCTCGTCCGCCCCGGCCGGCTCGCCGACTTCACCGACGGCATCGACCGCGTCCGCGACCTCGCCGCCCGTTATTCGCCCGAGCGCGTCGCCGATGCGACCGGCATCGCGCCGGAGACGACGCGGCGCCTCGTCCGCGACTTCTGCGCCGCGAAGGGCGCCTGGTACGGCCGGATCGGGCTGTGTACCCAGGAGTTCGGGACGCTCGCGAGCTGGCTCGTCTACGTCGTCAACGTGCTGACCGGCCGCCTCGACGCCGAGGGCGGCATGCTCTTTCCGCGGCCGGCGACGGGCCGCTCGGAGCCCGGCCGCCCCGTCGAGCCCTTCGTCTACGGCCGCTACAAGACCGTCGCTCGCGGGATCCCCGAGGTCAGTGGCCAGATCCCCTGCGGCCTCATGGCCGAGGAGATGGAGGAGGCGAGCGCCGGCGAGCAGCGCATGCGCGGCTTCATCACCGTGATGGGCAACCCCGTGCTCTCGGCGCCCAATGGCGAGCGCCTCGCCGCGGCGATGGACGAGCTCGAGTTCATGGTGTCCCTCGACATCTACCTGAACGAGACGACGCGCCACGCGGACCTGATCCTGCCCTCGACCGTCCAGATGGAGCACGAGAACTACGACTTCCTCTTCGAGACGACGAGCGTGCGCAACTTCGCCCGCTGGTCGCCGGCGGTCTTCCAGCCGGAAGCCGACCAGCGCGACCACTGGCGGATCCTGATCGAGCTCGGCGCGCGCATCGCCGGCGCGCCCTGGGAGGTCGTCGACGATCTGATGATCAAGGGGCTGCTCGCGATGGTCGTCGGGCCGGGGACGCGCTGTCCGAACGTGACGCCGGAGGAAGCCTTCGAAAAGCTCGAAGATCGCCACGGCCCGATGCGCATGATCGGCGCGCTGATCCGCGTCGGCCCCTACGGCGACCATTTCGACGAGAAGTCGGACGGCCTGAATCTGCGCCGCCTGCGCGAAGCCGAGCACGGCCTCGACCTCGGTCCGCTCGACGCGAACCGCCTGCCCGCCGCGCTGCCGATCCCGCGCATCCAGCTCGCCCCCGACTACGTCGTCGCCGATCTCGATCGCCTCGAGCGCGCGCTCGGCGAGCGGAGCCGCAAGAACGGGCTCGTGCTCGTCGGCCGCCGCCAGATCCGGAACATGAACTCCTGGCTCCACAACCTCCCCGCCCTCGCCAAGGGCCCGAACCGCTGCACACTGATCCTCAATCCGGAGGACGCGAAGGCCCGCGGCCTCGAGAGCGGCAAGCTCGTGCGTGTGCGCTCGCGGGTCGGCGAGATCGAGGTCGAGTGTGTCGTCAGCGACGAGATGATGCCGGGGGTCGTGAGCCTGCCCCATGGCTACGGTCATACGCTCTCGGGGACTCGGCTGTCGGTCGCGAAGAAGAAGCAGCCCGGCGCCTGCGCGAACTACCTGACCGACGAGCTCGCCCTCGACGTCCCGTCCGGCACCCACGTCGCGAACGGGATCCCGGTCGAGGTCAGGGCGCTCTGACCGAAAAGATCTTCGCTTCCGTGGACGACGCGTCCACGGGAGGGCGACGATCATCAGCGCTTGTCGAAGACTTGCTTGAAGAGCGACGTCTTGCCCGTTCCGTCGGTGAAGGTCGCGAAGCAAGTCAGTCGCTTCGCGGAGGTCAGGATGCAGAACTTCTCCTCCGACGATCCGTCGGGAAAGAAGAGCTTCGCCTCGATCACCCCCGACGGCGTTCGGGTCATCGAGCCACGCAAGCCCTCCGAGCCCGGGAGCGCCCGCACGACCCCGTCTGCGGCCATCGAATACGAGAACGTCGACGTCTTCCCGTCCTTCGCGATGCCCGTCCAGGTGTAGTCGAGGACCGTGTCGTCGCGCCGGATTTCGACGGTCTGCGCTTCGTCGGGATCAGGCATGTTGATCGACTCACGCGGGTTGTGGACCCAGGTGCCGACCTGCGCGGCAGACCCACCGGCGGAGGCGGCTCCAGCAAGGAAACAAAGACTTCCAACCAGCGTCGCGAGGAAGCGCGCAATCGGTGTGCTCATGTCGTCGACCTCCAGTGCGGCTCCCGGCGACGGAATGCCTGTCGTCCGGCCGGTCCTCGCTTGGCTCAGAGCCGGTCGAGATGCCCGCGTCCGGGCACGTGGTTGACCTCGATCCGGATCCCATCCGGATCGTCGAAGAGGACCGAATAATACCCGGGCGCAAATCCGTCCTCGCGCGGCGGATGGGCGATCGTCGCCCCCTGCTTCGCGACGAAGGCGTGGACGGCGTCGACGTCGGCGCGCTCGCGGGCACGGAAGCAGAGATGATGGAGCCCGACGCGACGCTGGTCGAAGCGATCCCCGGCATGCTTCGGGTCGATCGGCGACAGTGCGATGCCGGTCCGACTGCCGATGCAGTAGAAGTAGGCCTCACTGTCGATCAGGATCTTCATCTCGAAGAGCTCGAGCAGCGGCTTCCAGAAGGCGCGTGCCCGCGGCAGGTCGCTGACCGTGAGCTGGATGTGGGCGACTCCGTTCAGCTGCATGACCCCTCCTTCGGATCGTCCCGATCGGCGTCTCGTCGCTCGACCGGCGGTCGTCCCTCAGCCCTTCATGAGACCATCGAGATTCGCGTCGAGGGTCGCGCGGATCCGCTCGGCGACCTCGCCGTGGGCGAGGCGCTTGTTGTTGCGGAAGGCGCGCGGCTCGAGCTCGCCGAGCCGCCGCGCCACCGCGAGGACCTCGCCCTCGAGCGCTTCCGGCTCGGCCAGCCGGTCGAGGAAGCCCGCGTCGACGGCCGTCTCGGGGTCGTAGATCTCGGACTGGACGACGGCGCGTGCGAAGTGGCGCTTCGAGAGCCGAAGTCGCGTGGTCTCGATCGCGAAGGCGGGGAGCGTCATGCCGATCGCCGTCTCGTTGAGGCCGAGCTTGAACGCTCCGCGCGCGCCGATCCGATAGTCGGCGGCCATCACGAGAAAGACCCCCATCGCGATCGCGTGACCCGTGCAGCCGACGACGACGGGCCGCGGATGATCGAGGATCGCGGCGATCAGCTGCCCGCCGGTCTTCACCATCTCCCGCGCCGGTCCCGCCCCCTGCTTCATGACGCCGAGGTCGAACCCGCCGCTGAACATCCCCGGCCGGCCGAAGAGGGCGATGGCCTTCGCGTCCTTCTCGGCCTGCGCGAGCTCGGCGATCAAGGTCCGCGCCACGTCGGTCGAGATCGCGTTGGGCTTGCCGTGATCGAGGCGCAGGACCCGGATTCCGTCGACCGTCTCGCCCTTCACGAACGACATCTTCAGACGCTCCTCGCGATCGAATAACGCACGGTCGCTCCTGCCAGAGAGGTCTCGTCCGACGACGGGCTCGAGGCCGAGCCCGCCGCAGCAGACCGGAACTCTGACGCCAGGACCTCCCGCGCGATCAGCTCGCCATGCTCCCGGAGCGCCTCCGCGACGACCGCGTCCTCGCAGACCCAGCCGATCCGGACGCGGTCCGAGACCGCGAAGCCCTTGTCCTTGCGCACCGTGTTGAAGAGGTTGATCGCGTCCCGCGCGACCCCCTCGCGCCGGAGCGCGTCGTCGAGCGCCGCGTCGAGGACGACGGTGTACTCGCCGTCCGTCGCGATCGCGGCGTTCTCCCTCGCCGTCCGCTGAAGAATCACGTCCTCGAGCGTCAGCGCCTCGCCCTCGACCACGATCGACTCGCCGGCCTCGAGGCGCGCGACCTCGGCGAAGCCGAAGCCCGCGAGGATCGGCCCCATCTGCTTGAGCTTCGGACCGCAGCGCTTGCCCAGGGTCTTGAAGTTCGGCTTGACGGCCACGCTCGCGAAGGCGCTCTCGTCGGCCTCGACGGCGACGGCCTTCACGTTGAGCTCGTCGGCGATCAGGGCCGACGCAGCCAGCACGTCGGCGCGGACGGCGGGGTCGCGGTGGACGACGGTGATTCCGCGGAGCGGCTGGCGGACCTTGATCTTGTGGTCTTCGCGGACCCGGCGGCCGAGGGTCGCGAGCGCGCGCACCGTCGCCATCCGCCGCTCGAGGGCCGCATCGATCTGGGCCGCGTCGACCTGGGGATAGTCCGTCCAGTGGACGCTCGCCGGCGCCTTCGCATCGATCGGGCGCACGAGCTTCTGGTAGACCGTCTCCGTCAGGAAGGGCATGAAGGGCGCGAGCACCTTCGAGAAGGTCGTGAGGACCTCGTAGAGCGTCGCGAAGGCATTCGCCTTGTCCCGATCGTCTTCGGACTTCCAGAAGCGGGCGCGCGAGCGACGCACGTACCAGTTCGTCAGATCGTCGATGAAGGCCACGAGTCGCGGGACGACCGTATAGAGGCGATAGGCCTCCATCTCGACGTTGACGTCGCGGATCAGGCTCTGCTGTACCGACAGGATCCAGCGGTCGATGTCGGCGCGCTCGGCGAGGGGCGCCGCCCCGCCCTCGCGCGGATCCCAGCCGTCGACGCTCGCGTAGGTCGTGAAGAAGGACAGCACGTTCCAGTAGGGCAGCACGACCGTCCGCACGATCTCCTTGAGACCAGCCTCGTCGAAGCGCAGCTCCTCGGCCCGCACGACCGGCGAATCGATCATGTACGCCCGCAGCGCATCGGCCCCGAAGGCCTCGAGCATCTCGTTGGGATCGGGGTAGTTCTTGAGCCGCTTCGACATCTTCTTGCCGTCGCGGGCCAGGATGAGGCCGTTCACGATCACGTTGCGGTAGGGGCTCTTGCCGAAGAGGCTGACGCCCAGCACGAGCAGCGTGTAGAACCAGCCGCGCGTCTGATCGAGGCCCTCGGCGATGAAATGTGCCGGGAAGAAGCGCTCGAGCTCGTCCGCGCGCTCGAACGGAAAATGCTGCTGCGCCCAGGGCATGGCGCCCGACTCGAACCAGCAGTCGAGGACCTCCGGCGTGCGGCGGTAGGTCTTGCCGTCCTTGCGGATCAGGATCGGATCGACGACGTGCTTGTGGAGGTCGTCGACGAGGACGCCCGACAGCGCTTCGAGCTCGGCGCGCGAGCCGACACAGATCATGTCCGCCGGATCCTCGACGTTGATCCAGACCGGGATGCACGAGCCCCAGTAGCGATTGCGGCTGATGTTCCAGTCGTTCGCCTCGGCGAGCCAGTTGCCGAAGCGGTTCGTCCCAATGTGGGCGGGCACCCAGCCGATCGCCTCGTTCGCGGCGACGAGGTCGGCCCGCAGATCCTCGACCTTCACGTACCAGGCGTCGATGGCGCGGTAGATCAGCGGCGTGTCCGTCCGCTCGCAGAACGGATAGCTGTGCTCGATCGTCGACTGCTGGACGAGGCGGCCCTCGTCCTTCAGCCGCTTGATGATTGCCCGGTCGGCGTCCTTGCAGACCTGGCCCAGGTAGTCGACGACGGGGGCGACGAAGCGCGCCTCGGCGTCGAGCGGATCGACGAGATCGATGCCCGCCCGCCGACAGACCCGGAAATCGTCTTCACCGTAGGCCGGCGCGAGATGGACGATGCCCGTGCCGTCCTCGGTCGTGACGAAGCCGTCCTCGAGAACGACGAACGCGCCCGGGGCCCGATCGGTGGCGCCTGCGGCCCGATCGGCATAATAGGGAAAGAGCGGCGCATAGCGCAGACCGACCAGCTCGCCCGCCGCGATCCGGCGCACGAATCGGAAGCGCTCGCCCTCGGCGCCGGCGCCCCCCGCCCCGCCCTGCCCGTCGGCGAGCGCGGCCGCGAGCTTCTTGTCGTAGGCCGCGAGGCGCGCCGAGGCGAGAACCAGGCGATCGCCACCGGCGAGCTCCTCGACCAGGGCGTACTCGATCGCCGGCCCGACACAGAGGGCGAGATTCGAGGGCAGCGTCCAGGGCGTCGTCGTCCAGGCCGTGAGGAAGACGCGGCCGGAGGGGCCGGGCTCGAGCGCAGACGCGGCGCCGTCGCGTCCGCCGACGATCTCGAAGCGGACGGTGATCGCGGGATCCTGGACGTCCTTGTAGTTCTTGTTGGCCTCGAAGTTCGAGAGCGGCGTCGCCAGCTTGCACGAATAGGGCATGATCCGATAGCTGCGGTAGATGCGGCCCTTGTCCCAGAGCTGCCGGAAGACCCACCAGACCGACTCCATGAAGTCGAAGTCCATCGTCTTGTAGTCGTCGTCGAAGTCGACCCAGCGCCCCATGCGCGCGACGGTTCGCCGCCACTCGTCGACGTAGGTCTGGACCATCTTGCGGCACTGCTCGTTGAAGACGTCGACGCCGCGCTCGGCGATCGCCGCCGCGCCCGACAGGCCGAGCGCCTCCTGGGCGAGGGCCTCGATCGGCAGCCCGTGGCAATCCCAGCCGAAGCGGCGCTCGACGTGGTGGCCGCGCATGTTCCAGAAGCGCGGGACGATGTCCTTGATGGTGCCGGCGAGGAGATGGCCGTAGTGGGGCGTGCCCGTGGCGAAGGGCGGACCGTCATAGAAGACGAAGGAAGGCCGGTCCTCTCGGCGCCGATTGCTCTCGGGGAAGGCGTCGAGCTCCTCCCAGAGCGCGAGGATCTCGCGCTCGAGCTGCGGAAAATCCGCGGTCGCTTCGACACGCTCGAAGACGGGACGGCGAGCACGGCTCATGTCGGTCCTTCGTTCCTTCCTGGCTGCCGGCCGGACGGCCGGACTTTCCATCCGGCGACCGACCACAATCCGCCTCGCGTCCTTCGGCGGGAGCAGCCGGATCACGGTTCGGCGGCGGTGGGCGGGAGTATCGTTGAACCTCGTTCGGAGAGGCAACCGTCCCGGGCAGGGACTGCGCGGGTCCCGGCCTCGAGCACCGCGAGTCGCTTGTGCCTGGCCGGCTCCTGGGGCACGTGGGGCTGTGCTAATGACTCGAAGCCACTTCGATAGGAGTATTCGTCGACATGGATCTCGGTCAACTGCTCCTCGGTACGAACCCCATGTTCACCGACGTCGCCCTCCTGATCGGCCGGGTCGCGATCGGCGTCTGCTTCATGATCCACGCCTTCGGCAAGCTCGGCTGGGTCGGCTCCGGCTCGATGGCGGGCTTCGCGAGCTGGCTCGGCAGTCTCGGCGTCCCGATGCCCGAGGTCCAGGCGCGCATCGCGATGCTGTCGGAGCTCGTCGGCGGGGCCTGCCTCGCCCTCGGCCTCGCGACGCGACCCGCCTGTGTGGCGCTGATCGGGACGATGCTGGTCGCCGGCATCGTCGGCCATCGCGGCGCCGGCTACCTGATCACGAACAACCCGCCCGGCGCCGAGTACACGATCAATCTCGCCGTCGTCTGCCTGATGTTCTTCCTGATCGGCCCGGGCGCGATCTCGCTCGACGCGATGCTCTTCTAGCGCGGAGTCCCGACATGCCTGACCTGCTCGTCGAACGCGACGACCACGTGCTCACCCTCACGATGAACCGCCCCGCGCGCTACAACGCGCTCTCCGGGGCGATGCTCGTCCGGATGTATGACGCCTACTGCGAGGCATCAGCGGATCCCGAGATCCGCTGCATCATCGTGACCGGCGCCGGAGGCAACTTCTGCTCCGGAGCCGACCTGAAGGGCATGGCCGGCAACGCGGGCGACGAGGACACGGGCATCGACATCCAGGCCCGCATGAAGGCCGACCCCGACATCCATTGGAAGGCGCTCTTCCGTGGCTATCGCCCGACCAAGCCGATCATCGCCGCCGTCGAGGGCGTCGCGATCGCCGGAGGGACGGAAATCCTCCAGGCCATGGAGATCCGGGTCGCCGGCGAGAGCGCGCGCTTCGGCGTCTCCGAGGCCCGCTGGTCGCTCTATCCGATGGGCGGCTCGGCCGTCCGCCTCCCGCGCCAGATCCCGTACACCCACGCCGCCGAGATCCTGCTGACCGGCAAGCACGTCACGGCCCGCGAGGCCCTCGAGATCGGCCTGATCGGCCACGTCGTCCCCGACGGCCAGGCCCTCGCCAAGGCCCGCGAGATCGCCGCCGTGATCGCCGCGAACGGCCCGCTCGCGGTCGAGGCGATCACGCGAACGCTCCACGAGACCGACGGCATGAACCTCGACGAGGCCCTCGCCTACGAGTTCGAGTACGGCCAGGCCGTCTTCGCGAGCCGCGATGCCAAGGAAGGGCCGAAGGCCTTCGCCGAGAAGCGCAAGCCGAAGTTCGAGCGCCGCTGATCGCCGCTGAGAGCCGCGGACGGCGCCGAGACGCGGAGATGCGCCGCCGCTCGGGCCCGCTCGAGACGCGCTCAGCCCTGCTCGCGGCGGATGTCGAAGCGCTCGCGATAGGGGCGCCAGATCTCGGCGAGCTCCGCGTAGGTGAACCCGAAATCGACGGGATCGTAGACGTGCCGGCCCTCGGCGGTCTGCGGCTTCTCGCGCAGCCAGGCCTCGATGCGCCGCTCGTGGAGCCGGCTCGGCGCCTCGTCGAAATGGCCGTAGATGCGGCGCATCGCGGCGATCGGATCCCGCATCAGCTCGTCGTAGTGGACGTGGACACACCAGCCCGGCTTCGCCCGGTCGTCGTAGGCCATGCCCCGATCGACCGCGAACTTGAGCTTGCCGAGCCACTCGGCGCCGACGGCCCGGGGATCGGAGCGGTCGGTGAAGGTCGACTGGAGCGTCGTGTTGAGGCTCGAGACCGAGGCCGTGACGGGGCCCGGATCGCGATGGGTCCAGATGAGCCGCGCATCGGGATAGAACTCGAGCAGCGTCTCGAGACACCAGAGATGGTTCGGCGTCTTGAGCACCCAGCTCTCCGTCGGCTGCCCCGTCTGGAGCGCCTGCAGCGCCCGCTTGTGCTGCTGATAGGCGGAGCGCATGTCGCAGTCCTGGAGCCAGCGACCATAGGACGGGACCCGGGCCTGGGTCTCGAGGCCGAGCGTGCGCAGGTCGAGCATCAGGAACGGGACACACTCCTCGGCGAGCATCGCCCCGGTCGGGTGCATGGCCTTGAAGGGCGGATTGAGGCGGTGGAGCTGCTCGAACTGCTTCTCGGCCTCGGCGATCCGCGGATCGAGCGACGCGCCCGCCAGCGTGGCCGGGGGCACCGGCGTCCGCGCCTCCCACTGGCGGATCGGCCGCGCCATCGGATCGAGGCCGAGCAGGATCGAGAGGAGGCTCGTCCCCGTGCGCGGGAGTCCGAGGATGACCCAGGGACGCCGGATCTCCTCCGCCGCCGCCTCGGGATGCTCGCTCGTCCAGACCCCGAGACGGATCCGCGTCACGAGCTGACTCGTCAGCATGCCGCGCAGGACGAGGCGGCCGAAGGTCGAGAGATTCGCCTCGTCTTCGAGAGAATCGATGTAGCGCTCGAGGGGCTCGCGATAGCTGTCGCTCCCGAGCTGGTCGGAGCCGGCCTGCGCGATCGCCCGGGCGACGATGTCGTCGGCGTCGAGTCGCGGGCGGATTCCGACGACACTGGCGAGGCGGCCGATCCCGTTCAAACCGCGCAGCAGCGGCGAACGGATGCCTGCATCCCGGAAGGTCACGTCCTTCGTCATGTCGAAGCTCCCTGATGGCGCGCGCAGTGTAGGCGGCGGACGGGTCGGGCGCCTCGCGACGAGCCCGCTACGTTTGCGCCGCCTCTTCTTCCAGGCTCGAGAAAGGTCGCCGGTCCGCATGTCGAAACGAAGGATCCGGCGCGCGCTCGCGCGACTCTTTCTCGCCGCCACGGGGTGGAAGCCCGAAGGCGATCCGCCCGGGCCGCGGCGATACGTCCTGATCGCGGCGCCCCACACGACGAACTGGGACTTCCCCTACCTGCTGGCCTTCGCCGAGCATTTCGGGATGCGGATCTCGTGGCTCGGCAAGGCGAGCCTCTTTCGGGGCCCGCTCGGTCCCATCATGCGGGCCCTCGGCGGCATACCGATCGAGCGAAGCCGCAGCGAGAACCGCGTCGCGGCGATGGCGAAGATCTTCGAGGAGCACGACGACCTCGGCCTCGTCGTCCCGGCCGAGGCGACGCGCGGTCGCACCGAGTTCTGGAAGTCGGGCTTCTACTACATCGCGCTCACGGCGCGGGTCCCGATCGTGATGAGCTTCCTGGACTACACCCGCAAGCGGGGCGGGATCGGCCCCGCATTCCTGCCGACGGGGAACGTGTCGCGCGACATGGACGCGGTGCGCGCGTTCTACGCCGACAAGCAGGGGAAATTTCCCGAAGCGTTCGGCCCCGTCCGGCTGCGTGAAGAATCCGAACGGTCGGAGGCGTCGGCCCCGGACGGCTCGACCTAGCACGAACGGAGCGGAATCTCCGACCGGGATGCGTTCCGAAGCGAGCAGGAACGCATTCGCAGCCGCCCGCCATCCAAGCCATCAGCTCCGGGAGATCCCAGGCTCGTCCCGCAGGGCCGCGATCCTCACCGCCGCGGCGGCCACGGCGGCCGTCTCGATCCGCAGGTTGTGCGGGGAGAGCGAAAAGGCCCGCCCCTTCGCCGCCTGCAGACGCCGGATCTCGTCGGCGGTGAACCCGGCCTCCGGACCGATCGCGACGATCGCGGCGTCCGTCGGGATTCCGACGGTGTCGCCTTCGCGATCGCCAAACCAGAGGCCGCCCATCGCGTCACACCCGTCGAGCAACGCCGCCAACGCGCAGGGCGGCCGGACCTCGAGCAGCCACGGCCGGCGCGCGAGCTTCGCGCTCTCGACGAGGATGCGCCGGAGCCGGGGCGACTCGACGTCGAGATCGCGCACGGCCGACTCCTCGAGCACGAGCGGCTGCCAGACCGCGACCGCGAGCTGGGTCAGCATCGGCAGCATCACCGCCATCCGCTCGCCCTTCGGAATCGCCGTCGCGAGCACCCACCGCGCCTCGGGCGCGGGCGCCTGCACCACCGCTTCGACGCATACCTCGACGGCGCGCCTGCCGATCGACTCGATCCGGGCTTCCGCGGTCCGCCCCGCCCCATCGAACGCGACCAGCCGATCCCCAACCCGCAGCCGCCGCGCCGTCACGTGGCGCGCCTCGTCGGCCGAGAGCGTGACGATCGCGTTCGCTTCGAGCTCCGCCCCGAGCGATTCGACGTGGACCCAGAGCGCGCTCACCTGGCCTGCTTCTCCATCGGGCTCCCCATCCGGCTCGGGTCGAGATAGACGTCGAATCGAACCAGCTTGCTCTCGACCACGAAGCTCGCTCCCGTCGCGAGGGCCGGAGCGTAGGTCGGTCGCTTGACGACCACCCGCGCGAATCGTGCCCTCGCCGCGGCGAGCAGCCCGGCCGCATCGTCGTCGCGACCGAGCAGTCGTCGCAGGACCTGGAGCTCCCGGCGTGGGAGCGCCGAAGCCCGCTTCGGCGGGGGTACATCGGATCGAGATAGGCCGCGCTCGCTTCGAGCCGGCCCTCGCCCGCCCGCTCGTGCGACGCGAGGGCTTCGAGCAGGTCGCGTGCCTCGCCGTGAACGAACTCGAGTCGTTCGGCGAGCGTCTCGGCGACGCGCCCGGAGCGACGCGCCTTGTCCCAGCCCGAGGCGAGCAGCGCGAAGAGCGCCGGATTCCGCTCCCAGGCTCGCACGCGATGACCCGCGTCGGCGAGACGATAGGCGTCCCCGCCGAGCCCGGCAGTCAGGTCGAAGATGGACATGTTCTGCTTGCCGAAGGCGCGAACGAGCGGATGGGCCCGTGGGCTCCCGGCCGCCCGCTCGGGCGGAAGCTCGGCCCGGATGCCCGATCGCCCGAGCTCGTCCGGGGGACGCAGCTCGAGCTGACCGTCCACCTCGACGAGCAGAAATCGATCGGGAGTCGGCGCCGACACGACGGGGATCGCGAGCTGCTCGAAGAGTGCCTGATGGGCCGTTCCGGCGAGGCCGACGACGAGCGCGGGATCGGGCGGATCAGACGACATCGACCGGGCTCACGGGACATGGACCTCGAGAATCGGGCGATTCGCCACGCCCGCCTGCGAGGAGCATCCCATGGATGGACAGCGGGTGCGACTCGCCTGTGCGCCCCCCCCGCCGTCCCCCCGGTGCGCGAGCCCCGTGCGCACCGAAGGGACGCCCCGCGAAATCGCGGGCGATTCACCGGCCGCCCGGCAATCCCGGCTCGGATGTCCCGAGACGGGCGGCGGCCGGCTCCGCTCCGGCGACTAGCGCCCGGTCGCCTTGATCGAGGCCGGGCGCTGACTGCCCACCGCCGACAGACCGGCCAGGCCCGTCACGAGGAGCAGCATGGTGCCCGGCGAGGGCACCTCGCCGCCGACCGAAGCCCGGGAGAGGTCCGGGCCCACCGCCCGACCCAGCGACGAAGCGCCCTGGGTCATCACCTCGACGGCACTCGGCTCGATCGGGCTCGGCGTGCCCGCGACCACGTTCTGGGTCATGGCGAGGGTCGAGAGACAGAGGAAGGCGGTGAGGAAGCGGTGCATCGATCGACTCCTTGGGAGCTGTGAGCCCAGTCACATCTCCGCTCGCCTCAGGCCTATCGGCGCCGGCGAGATAGGGCTTTAACCCCACACTCAATCTGCAATACGACTGCGCCAATGACCCGCGGGCGGACAACGCATTTGGATCGGGAGCCCGACTCCGAGAACGCAACCTGCCGCGTTCGTCGAGCGGAAGGTCAAGACCCGAGCTGGACGCGACGAAGAGGCGCGCGGAGGCGATGAAGAATGAGTGCGCCCGAGCCGCAGCTCGACCGCGTCCAGCAGCGTCAGTACGCCCGCTTCGAACGCATGGGACTCTCCTGCCGAGCGATGCCCGGCGGGCAGACCCTGCTGGTCTCGCTGCCGACCGCAGCGGCCCCCTTCGAGTCGCCCGCCGGCCCCCTCTCGATCGAGCGCATCCTGTTCGCGACGGTCGGGGCGGATCAGATCAAGTGCCTGCGGCCGCGGCCCATGTTCAACCTTCCCCTGCTCGACATCCGGCGCTGCGCCGATACGGCAACGATCGAATCCGTGATCCGACAGGCCTGGCGCGACCGGACCCGCGAGCTCCGGGAGACCGGGCGCACGCTGCGCAATCTGGGCATCGAGGTCGGCGTGATCGAGGGCGGCTCGCTGCTCGCCTTCCCGATCTCCGGCGAGTCGCCCGAGCGACCGGTCCTGATGCACAGCCTCGACGAGGCGATCCTGCCGACCGCCGGCCCCCTCGCGGGCCATCGCCTCGCCGGAATCGAGGAGCGCGTGATCGACGTGAGCGGGCGGCTCGACTCGGCCTCGGACCTCGACATGCTGATCGGCTCGCGACTCCAGGAGCTCGGGCGCATCGCCACCGCGCGGGAGGCCGAGCTCCGAAAGCCCCGGCTCGTCGTCCGCGAGGCCACCGTCTTCACCGGCCCCCTGCTCTCGTCGCCGCCGCTCGCGTCGCCCTCGCCGCCCTCGCCGCTCGCGCCAAACGATCCGATCGGCGAGGGGACGACGCGCGAGCCCAAGGTCCTGCTCGTCGGCGCGCGGCTCCTCGAGAACGCGGCGCTGCGCGACGAGCTGAAGCGCCAGGGCTATCGCATCGCGACGGCCCGCAGCGAGACCGAGGCGTTGATGCGGCTCGCGAGCATGACGCCCGACCTCGTGCTCTCCCAGTACGGCCTCGGTCGCAGCGACGGCGCAACCTTCGTCCAGGCGCTCCGCACGCTCCCCGGCATCGTGCGCATCCCGGTCGTCCTGCTCGACGACGTGCATCATCAGAGCCGACAGGACGCGGCGCGGGCCGTCGGTGCGGCGGGCTACGTGATCGAGCCCGTCGAAGCCACCCGCTTCGTGACCAGGCTCCACAAGATCGCGGCGTCCCCCGGCGATCGGCGTTTCACGCGTTATGCGGGCCGCCTCGCCGCCCGCCTCGCCGGTCAGACCCGGCCCTGCGTCGCCACCGAGATCGGCCGCGGCGGCTTCTTCATCGCCACCGGCGCCGCCGTCGATGAAGCGAACGAGACACGATGCGAGATCACGCTGCCCGAAATGCAGCGGAGCCTCGCCTTCGTCGGCGAGATCCTCTACCGCAGCGAGCTTCAGGGCGTCGATCGACAGGGCGTGGGCGTGCGAATCCGCGAGATCTCGCCCGAGGACGAGGCGGCGCTCATCGCCTACGTCACGCTGCGGGCCCGCCAGGCCTGAAGCGCGCCCGCGTTTCCGGTTGGATCGGCGCTCGACAGAGACGATCGAGAAAGTCGGCCGCCCGCCGCGCGAGGTCGGGCCCGTCGTAGTCGACGGTGGCGACGTGGCCCGAGCGCTCGAGATAGACGAGCGCCTTGTCCTCCGACGCCACCGCCTCGTGGATGCGGGCCGCGTCCCGGGGCTGGGCCGTCCGATCGAGGCGACCGTGGGTCACGAGAATCGGCGCTCGGATGCGACCGAGCGCAGGGGCCACCAGCCCCTGGAGCGCGACGAGCTCGGTCACCGCGGCGAGGGGCATCGCCAGAAGTCCCGGATGCCGCGCGCGCGCAGCCGGATCCTGGATGTCGGATCCACGCTTCGTGCGGAAGGGCACGACCGGGCGCAGCCAGCGGGCCAGCAGCGGGATCGGCGATCGGAGCGCGAGCGGAGTGCCGACGACGACGACGCCATCGACGGCCCGCGTCTGGGCGAGGCGGAGCGAGACGAGCCCGCCCATCGAGACCCCGACGACGAAGACCCGGGCATGAGTCGCGCGAAGGCGTGCGAGCTCGTCTTCGGCGAGAGCGATCCAGTCTTCAAAGCGGGCGCGGGCGAGAGCCTCGTGGCCGGCCTCGTGCCCCGCCATCCAGGGAGCGCGTGCGCGCAGGCCTCGGGCGACCAGCGCCTCGGCGATCGGTCGGACCTCGTAGGGCGTGCCGGTGAGCCCGTGCAGACAGAGAACGGCCGCATCCCGCGCGATCGCGGGCTCGGGTCGCAGGTCGAACGCGCTCGCGTCGAGGCGCTCCGACGTGGCCGCGCTCATTCGGCCAGCTCTCGACGGGCCTGATCGAGCACCCGCTCGACGACCTCGCGCAGCGCGACGCCGCGCTTGCGGGCCACGCGCTTGCAATCGTCGTATTCGGGCGAGTACTCGCGCCGCCCATCGACGCCCGTCACGACCTTCACGCGCACCGGCCCGAATGCCGTCGCGAGCCGTACGCTCTCGCGCTCGAGCACGAGCCGATCCCATTCCGCGACCCGCACGCCGATCGCCGTCGACTCCGCGAAGACGATGCGCGCGAGCAGGTCCCGATCGGCGGGCCGAGCCAGCACGCGCAGCAGGAAGCCCGGCCGGTTCTTCTTCATCTGCAGATGCTGGAACGAGACGTCGAGGGCGCCGGCCTCGAAGAGCCGCTCCATCAGGTAGTCGAAATGCTCCGGCACGAAGTCGTCGAGATTCGTCTCGATCGAGACGACCCGATCCCCCCGCAGCCCCCCCGCCGTCCCGAGCACCGCGCGCAACAGATTCGGCATCGGCCCGGGACGCTCGTTGCCCGCCCCGTAGCCGATCCGCTCGATCTTCATGGCGGGCAGCACGCCGAACTCGTCGACCACCGTCCGCAGGATCGCCGCACCGGTCGGCGTCACCGTCTCCCAGGCGACGTGGGCAGGCACGGTCGGTATGCCCGTGAGGAGCTCGAGGGCCGCGGGAGCCGGCAGCGGAAGATGGCCATGCGCCGAGTCGATGCGTCCGTGACCGAGGGCGACGGGCGAGCACGTGACGCGATCGATCGCGAGCAGCTCGAGCGCCAACGCGGCGGCCGTCACGTCGACGATCGCATCGATCGCGCCCACTTCGTGGAAATGGACGTCGTCGAGGCGGACCCCGTGGACCTTCGCCTCCGCGCGGCCCAGGGCCTCGAAGATCGCGAGCGTGCGCGCCTTCACCTTGCCCGCGAGCTTCGCCCGCTCGAGCAGGCGGCGGATCTCGACGTAGTGGCGCCCGGCGGCGTGTCGATGGGCGTGGCCGCGGCGGCCGCTTCCGTGCGCATGGTCGTGGGATCGTTCATGGGCGTGGGGATCGGCATGGGCATGGGCATGGGCGCGGCCGCGGGCGTGTTCGGTCGAACGCGCCTTGGGAACGACGACGTCGACGTAGCGCGCGGCCAGGCCATGCCGCTCGACGCGCCGGACCACGAGCTTGAAATCGACCCCGAGCGGGGCGAGCCCCTCCAGCAGGCGTGCGCGGGAGAGCCCCAGATCGAGCATGGCTCCCATGAACATGTTGCCCGCGGCCCCGGAGAAGGCATCGAGATGAAGCAGCCTGCGACTCATCGGGCCCTGCCCTCCGTGATCTGCGACCCCGCCGACACGCGCGCTCGCCGCTTCGTGCCGACCTCCGGCTCGTTGCCGACGATCACAATCGATTGATCAGCGTCGCGACGTGGGCCGCACCGAAGCCGTTGTCGATGTTCACGACGGTCACGTTCGACGCACAGCTCGTCAGCATCCCGAGCAACGCCGTCACCCCGCCGAGCGATGCCCCGTAGCCGACGCTCGTCGGCACCGCGATCACGGGCTTGTCGACGAGCCCACCGACGACCGAGGGCAGCGCGCCCTCCATGCCCGCCACGACGATCAGCACGCGGGCCGCACGCAGCTGGTCGAGCGAGGCGAACAGACGATGGATGCCCGCGACGCCGACGTCCTGGAGCAGATCCACCTTGTTGCCGAAGCGCCGCGCGACCTCGCAGGCCTCCGTCGCCACCGGCCGGTCCGCGCTGCCCGCCGACACGACGAGGATCGTCCCTTTGCCGACGACCGGGACCTCACCGGGCCCGAGCCAGAGCGTGCGGGCCACCGCATGATGATCCGCTTCCGGCAGCGCCTCCAGGACGGCCGTCGCCACCTCCGGCGAGATCCGCGTCACGAGCACCGGCTGCCCCGCCGATCGCAGCGCCCGGGCGATGTCGATGATCTGCTCGGCCGTCTTGCCCTGTCCGAAGACGACCTCGGGAATGCCCTGGCGCAGCGCGCGATGGGTATCGATGCGGCCGTGCTCGACCTCGAGGAACGGGAGCACCGCCGCTCGCCGGATCGCCTCGTCGACGTCGACCCCGCCGGAGCGAACGGCCTCGAAGAGCTTGCGCAGGGCTTCGGAATCCACGACTCGACCCCATTCGAGAGAGAGGACCGCCCGGCGCAGGCGGCGACGCCGGATCCTATCAGACGAAGGCGGCTTAACGCTCCGCCCCGGCGCCTCCGTCGCCCGGGACGGCGGTCGGGACGACGACGAGGCGTCCCGCGACGTCGCGGTTCTCGAATACGAGCTCGACCTCGATCCGCAGGCTCGGCTCGCCCGCCACCCGTTCGACCCAGGCCTCGAACTCGGCCTCCGCATGGCCCTGCGCGAGGGCCGGAATCGACGGCAGCAGACGCGAATGCAGCGCGTCGGCGATCCCCGACGCGACGTGGGAGGCGAGGATGTTGCCGACCTCCATCAGGGCCGACTCGACGATCGTCGGGTCGAGCTCGCCCGATTCGATCCCGACGACGCTGCGAACGAGGCGATCGCTCCCGGCGGCCGGGAACAGGATGCCGACCAGGGCATCGACGCAGCCCTCGAACTCGAAGAACACCCCCGTCGCGCCGCGTTCGCCGTCCGCACCGGCCCTCACGCCTCTCGCCGTGCGCGGACTCCCGTCGCGAACGACCGGACGCGCTGCGGCGACCGGTGCGCCGACCAGCTGGGCAAAGGCCGCGGCCGCGCGCACGGCCCCGGCTTGCGTCAGGTCGGCGAGTCGCTCGAGCGTTTGTTCGCGGACGGATTCCATCGGCTAGACCAGTTGATTGAGATCGAGGAGGAAGACGGGGCTCCCGTCCTGCAGGACGGTGAGACCGGAGAGAATGCGAACGGAGGCCAGCAGCTCCGGCACCGGCTTGACGTAGAACTCCTGCTGCCCGAGGAAGCGATCGACGGCGAGGGCGACGCGCTCGCCGCGGATCTCCGTCAGGACGACCGGGACCGAGGTGGCGGCGGCGCTCCGCTCCTCGATCCGCAAGCGATGGGCCAGGAAGAGGACCGGGATCGGCGCCCCGTCGATCAAGGCGAACGAGTCGCCGGCCGCGTGCTCGACGTCGGCGGCCGGGACCTCGAGGATCCGCTCGACCTTCGAGATCGGGATCGCGACGCGTTCGGCGGCGATGCCGACGAGCAGCACACGCTGGACCGCTGCCGTGATCGGAACCCGGAGCGTCGTCGTCGTGCCCTGGCCGCGTTCCGTGCGCAGGATGACCTCGCCGCCGAGCCCTTCGATCGTCGCCTTCACCGCATCCATGCCGACACCGCGCCCCGAAACCTCGGAGACCTTCTGCGCGGTCGAAAGCCCCGGATGGAAGATGAAGCGGACGATCTCCTCGGGCGGGAGGTCGGCCACGAGATCGGCATGGATCAGCCCGGCATCGACGGCGCGGCGGCACACCGACGCGAGGTCGATGCCGCGGCCGTCGTCCGCGACGTCGATCAGGATCGAATCGCGTTGTCGCCGCGCTTCGATGCGCAGGCGGCCGGCCTCGGGCTTGCCGACGGCCAGGCGTTCGGCGGGCGACTCGAGGCCGTGGTCGACCGCGTTGCGCACGAGATGGAGCAGCGGCTCGCCGAGCCGATCGAGGATGGCCCGATCGAGCTCGAGCTCGGCGCCCGCGATCTCGACCTCGACGCGCTTGCCGAGCTTCTCGGCGACGGCGCGCGCCGTGCGCGGGAGATTGTCGGTGACCCGCTCGAGAGGCGCCGTCCGCAGCTCGAGGACCCGCCGCTGCAGCTCGGCGACCCGGCGGTCGACCCGGTCGAATCCGTCGGCGACCTCGGGCTCCTGCGCATAGCGCGCGACGCCGGCCCGCAGCTGGCTCGACGAGAGGATCACCTCGCCCACCGCCGTCAGGAACCGATCGAGCGTCTCCGTCCGCACGCGCACCGTCGGACTGCGCAGCACCGCCGGCACCGGGGCGGACTCCGCCGCCTCCGCCACGGGGGCTTCCCGTGTCGGCCCGTCGCCCACGGCCTCCGCCGCGGGCTCTAGCTGCGGGCTTTTTTTGGCTGGACTACCGGTGGCGCGATTTCGGCCACGCCGTCTACGACCGGAGCGCTCGAAGCCGCCGGGGACGTCGCGAGCGCCTCGAGCAACGCGGCGTCGGCCGGAGCCGGATCGCGGTCTCCCGCGACGGCGGCGACCATCGCCTCGAGCGCCTCGAGCGCGCGGAAGAGGACCGCGAGCTCTTCGTGATCGCGAACGCGCCCCGCACGCCGGACGCCTTCCATCCGATCTTCCATGCGGTGGGAGAGATCCGCGATCGCATCGAAGCCGAGCGAAGCGGCCATCGACTTGATCGAGTGGGCCATCCGGAAGACGGTGTCGATGGCCTCGACGCCCTCGAGCTCCTTCTCGAGCGAGAGCAGGGCGTGGCTGATCTCGCCGAGGTGGTCCGTGGCCTCCTCGAGGAAGATCCGCCGATATTTCGCCATGTCGAGGGCCAAGGGCTACTCCGCCTTTTCGAGGACCTTCTTGAGGGTCGCGATCACGCTGTCCGGCTTGAACGGCTTGACGATGAAGTCCCGCGCCCCGGCCTGGAGCGCCTCCATGACCAGCGATTCCTGGCCGAGCGCGCTGCACATCACGACGCAGGCCGTCGGGTGCTCCGCCAGGATCCGCTTCACGGCGTCGATCCCCGAACGCTTCGGCATCACGATGTCCATCGTCACGAGATCGGGTGCGAACTCCTTGAAGAGGTCGACCGCCTCGATGCCGTTGGTCGCCTCCCCGACGACCTCATGGCCCTCGGGCTCGATGATCTCGCGGATCATCTGACGCATGAAGGACGCGTCGTCAGCAATCAGTACTCGTGCCATGTCATTCCCTCCGATTCGAGCCAACTCAGTTCGTGGCGCTCTCGATCACTTCGGCCCCGCGCGCCACCAGCGCCGCCGGATCCAGGACGTGGACGATGCGACCGTCGACGGGCCGTCTCTCGACGACGAGCCCGTCGCCCTTGCGAGCGTCGTAGCCCGGCCCCGCCACGAGCCCGACGACGCGATCCACCGGCATGCCGAGGCGAGCCGGGCTTCCCGGCTTCTCGGCGACGACGAGCACCTGGTCCTGGGCGTATCCGACCGTCGTCGCAGCCCCGAACGGCGTCGCCCCGCCTCGTCGCGATCGCGTCCCAGCAGGAGCTCGGTCGCGACGAGCGGCAGGGCCTCGCCGTGCCTGTTCATGACCCCGCCGATCGGCAAAGCGAGCGAGGGGACGCTCGTCACGCGATCCTTCTCCGCGACCTCGACCACCCAGGCGATCGGCAGCGCATAACGCACGTCGTCGAACAGGAACATCAGGAGCCGGTCGCCCCCTTCGCCGATGCCCTCGCTCGTCTTCACGGCCGACCCCCGACGGGTCCGCGTGCGACCGTGCCGGCATCGTCGTCCGCGCTCGCGCCGTTCGTCCGGAAGAAGTTCAGCGATCCGTCGAGCTCGCGCGCGAGTCGCGTGACCTCCTCGGCTGCGGCGAAGATCCGCAGCAGCGTCTCGACCTCACGGCGCGTCGTCTCGTCGAGGCCCGCGACGCTCTTGCCGTTGTCGCCCGCGACCTTCCCGATCTCTTCGATCGCCTCGACCATGCTCTGGGCGTTGAGCGAGTGGCTGTCGGCGCCGTGGAAGATCTCCTCGGATCGGGTCGCCGCTTCGGAAACGGCCATGCTGATCTGGGCGAGGGCTCCTGCGATCGTATTGATGTCCTCGCGCCCTTCGCCGATCACCTGGCTCGATTGCCGCATCTCGTCGGCCACCATCGCCGTGTCGGCCTGGATCTCGTGCATCAGCTGGCTGATCTCGTCGGCGCTCTTGCCCGCGCTCTCGGAGAGCTTGCGGATCTCGTCGGCGACGACCGAGAAGCCACGGCCCGCCTCGCCGGCTCGCGCGGCCTCGATCGAGGCGTTCAGCGAGAGCAGATTCGTGCGGTGGGCGACGGAGGTGATGATCTCGGTGATCTGGTGGACGTGGCGGGTCTTGGCTTCGAGCTGGAAGACCTTGACGCCCGTGCTCTCGGCGCGCTCGAAGACCGCCTTCATCTTCTCGATCGCGAGGCGCGCGACCTCGACGCCGGTCCCGGCCTTCTGGTTCGCCTCGGCGGCGAAACCGAAGGCCTCGCGGGCGCGGCTCGCGTTGAGGTCGATCTCGCTCGAGATCTCGGCCATGCGGTGGGCGGCCTGACCGAGGAGCTCCTGTTCCTGGGCGACGCCCGCAGCGACGCGGTCGACCGTCGCGGAGATGCCGTCGCTCATGCGGCGCAGATCGCCGAGACCCGCCTCGAGGCTCGTCGACGACGCGGCCACCGACCTCGAGGTCGCCTGCACGCTCGCGACGAGCTGGCGCAGCCGGATCAGCATGTCCGCGAGCCCGCGGTAGAGCGCGTCCATCTCATCGGGAAATCGCGACGGAGGACGCGTGGCGAGATCGAGTCGCAGCTCGCCTTCCCGGATGCGATCGGTCGCCTGGCGCAGGGCGTCGAACTTGACGCCGAACATGCGCGACAGGAAGAACCCGATGATGCCGCCGACGCCGAGGGCCACGAAGAGCGTGCCCCAGGTCGAAAAGGCGATGCCGAAGCTCCGGGCGAGGTCGGGCAGGAGCGAGGTCGCGCCCGCCACGACGAAGGAGCCGATCACGAATTTGGCCGTCAGGGATACGTGCACGCCCGCGTATCGGTCTTGCCGGTTGCCGGCTTGACGGTCGCCGCAGCTTTCCCGGCTCTTCTCCCGCCGTCGACGAGCGGAGACCGGACATGCGGCCCGGGCGACGAACCCGACTGGAATCCCTCTAGAAATGGTGCCCGGCGGTCAGCGCTGGGATTCCGTCGACCCCCTGCCCCGAGACGACCCGCCCGATTCGCGTGACCCGGACCCCGAGACGCCGGGCGAGCCCCGCCGGATCCGCCGCCGCGCGACCCGGCGCGAGGGCGAACAGGAGCTCATAGTCCTCGCCGCCGGTCGAGTGCAGCCGGCGCGGCCCGATTCCCATCCGACGGCAAGCTCGGGAGAAACCCGGAGCCGCCGGCAACGCCGTGGGATCCACCTCCGCCGCGAGCCGAACGGGGCGGAGCAGCTGACCGAGATCGCTCGAGAGCCCGTCCGAGAGGTCGATGCAGGCCTTCACGTCCCGCAGTCGGGCGATCCTTCGCCCCGCCTCGAGGCGGGGCTCGGGAACGTGGCGCAGGGGGCGGCCGAGGCGGTCGGCGGTGAGTCGCGCGAGCGCCGCCTGGCCGAGCACGCCGGTGACGAAGAGGAAGTCGCCCACCGCGAGACCCGTCCGCCGCAGCGCGCGGCCGTGGCCGACGCGACCGATCACGGTGACGGAGAGGATGCACTTCTCCGCGCGCGCCAGATTGCCACCGACCAGCGGACAGGCGAAGCGCTTCGCGTCCTCGGCGAAGCCCGCGATGAAGCCGTCGAAGACCGAGACCGGCAGGTCGGGCGGCGCACACAGGGAGAGGAGCGCACCGACCGGCGTCGCTCCCATCGCCGCGAGATCGGAGAGATTGACGGCGAGCGCGCGTCGACCGATCCGGCGGGGCCCCTCGCGGGCCAGGCGGAAATGCACGTCCTCGACGAGCGTGTCGGTCGAGAAGACGAGATCCTCGCCCGCGCGCCCGCGCAGGATCGCCGCGTCGTCGCCGATGCCGACGACCCAGCCGCCGCGGGGCGGCCCGCCGACGCGTCGTTCGATCCGCTCGATCAGCGCCGTCTCGCCGAGGTCGCAAAGTCGCCGGGATCGCCGCGCCATGGGGCGAGCGTAGGCCGCGTGGATCGCGTGGGGCAAGCAGTCGGCGGGACGATCAGTCTCGCTCGTCGGCCCGGAGCGGCGCGCGGGCGCCGGTGCGCGAGGGGGCCGCGCCCGCCGGTCTGCGCTTGCGCGCCTTCCAGGTGAGCGGCTCGACGAGCACGCGATCGAGGACTTCCCGCATGTGGGAGACGGGGATGAACTCGATCCGCTTCTTCAGCTCCTTGGGAATCTCGCGCAGATCGCCGACGTTGCTCTCCGGGATGATGATCGTCGTGATGCCGCTGCGAAGCGCTGCGAGCGCCTTCTCGCGCACGCCGCCCACCGGCAGCACGCGACCGCGCAGGGTGACCTCGCCCGTCATGGCGACATCGGCCCGGACCGCGATGCCCGTCGCCAGCGAGGCGATCGCCGTCGCGATCGCGACGCCGGCCGAGGGGCCGTCCTTGGGCGTCGCACCGGCCGGCACGTGGACGTGGATCTGCTGCCGCGCGAAGTCACGATCGGACAGCCCGATCTCCGGGAGGATCGAGCGGACGTACGAGAGGGCCGCCTGACCGCTCTCCTTCATGACGTCGCCGAGCTGTCCCGTCAGCACGAGCCCGCGACCATGCGAGAGGTTCGCCTCGAGCGAGAGGACCTCGCCGCCGCCCTCGGTCCACGCGAGCCCGTTCACGAGGCCGACCTCGGACTGCTTGCTCGCGTTGTCCTGGCGATACGGCGGCGGGCCGAGATACTTGTCGAGCGTCCGCGCGTTGATCACGACCTCGGACAGCTCGCCCTCCGCTCGCCGGCGCGCGACCTTGCGACAGATCGCGGCGACCTGCCGCTCGAGATTCCGGACGCCGGCCTCGTAGGTGTACTCGCTGCAGAGCGACTGGACCGCGCTCTTCGTCCACGTGACGTGGGCGACGTCCATGCCATGCTCTTCGATCTGGCGCGGGATCAGGAAGTGGGTCGCGATCTCGGCCTTCTCCTCCGGCGTGTAGCCCGCCAGGCGGATGACTTCCATGCGATCGCGCAGCGGCGCCGGGATCGGCTCGAGCATGTTGGCCGTCGCGATGAACAGGACCCGGGAGAGATCGAAGGGCGTGTTCAGGAAGTGGTCGCTGAACTCGCGGTTCTGCTCCGGGTCGAGGACCTCGAGCAGCGCCGCCGACGGATCGCCCCGGAAATCGGCGCCGAGCTTGTCGATCTCGTCGAGCATCATGACGGGATTGCTGGTGCCCGCCTGCTTGATGCCCTGGATGATGCGGCCCGGCAGGGCGCCGACGTAGGTCCGACGATGGCCCCGGATCTCCGCCTCGTCCCGAACGCCGCCGAGGGACACGCGCACGAACTCGCGTCCCATCGCTCGCGCGATCGAGCGGCCGAGGGAGGTCTTGCCGACACCGGGCGGCCCGGCGAAGCAGAGGATGGGACCGCGCGAATCCTGCCGCAGCTTGCGCACGCCGAGGAACTCGAGGATGCGGTCCTTCACGATCGAGAGGTGGGCGTGGTCGCGGTCGAGGATCGCGCGCGCCTCCTCGAGGCCGAGCCGATCGACGGAGCAGCGGTCCCACGGCAGATCGACGACCCAGTCGAGGTAGTTGCGGACGACCTGGGCCTCGGGTCCGTCCGGATGCATCCGCTCGAGTCGGCGCAGCTGGCGCACCGCCTCCTCGCGCGTCGTCTCCGGGAGGTTCGCCTCCTCGACCTTGAGCCGGTAGTCGTCGAGCTCGTCGGCGCGGGGATCGACTTCGCCGAGCTCGCTCTGGATCGCGCGCAGCTGCTCGCGGAGGAAGGTCTCGCGGTGCTCCGCCGAGGCGGCGTCGGAGGCCGGCGCCGGGCGATGGAAGTCGGCGCGCGTCGCGACCGCCTCGAGCTCGCGCTTGAGCAACGAATCGACCTTGCGCAGGCGGGCCAGGGCGTCCTGGATCTCGAGCACCTCCTGGGCCTCGTCGAGGCGGAGGCGGAGATTCGAGGCGACGAGGTCGGCGAGGCGACCGGGGCTCTGGACGTTGGTCGTGATCGAGAGCACTTCCGGCGGGAGATTCTTGAGCGGAAGCAGCTCCTCGACGCGCGCGCGAACCGCGCGGGTCAGCGCCTCGCCCTCGACCGTCCACTCCTCGCCGTTCTCCTCGGCCGAGACGAAGGGCGACACACGGACGCGGGTGCATGCGCCGTGATCGATCACGGACTCGATGCGGGCCTTGCCGAGGCCCTGGACCAGGACCTTGAGCCGGCCGTCGGGCATCTTCAGCTTGCGCATCACCATCGCGACGGTGCCGATGCGGTGGAGATCGTCCGGATCAGGATCGACGGAATCGGGATTGCGCTGCGCGACGAGCAGGATCAGGCGATCGCCTTCGAAGCACTCCTCGACGGCCGCGATCGACTGGGCCCGCGCCACGAACAGCGGCAGCACCATGTACGGAAACACGACGAACTCTCGAAGCGCGAGGACCGGGAGCTCTTCGGGGAGGTGGTCGGCCGGGGGCGTGCGTTCCATGGGAGCATTAACGGCCGCGTGCGAGTCGACTTGAGGCGCGAGATGAGATCGCGCGATCGCGAGTTGAAACGCGATCCGACCGGCAACGAAGCGGCAGCTTCACGATGCGATGTGCAGGCGATGGACTCAATCCAGCGGGACGAAACGCTGACCCGAAACCTCGAGCAGGAACGGACGCCTGCGCGCGTTGCCGTCGGGCAGCATCGTCATCGAGCCCGACGCGCCCGGGAATGCGCGCACCGCCAGCATGCCGTCCCGAACGGCGACGCGATCACGCCGTTTCGCAGCGAGCTGCTGCAGCACGAGATTCGTCGCGTCGAAGCCCTGCGCGGCATAGGCTTCGGGCTCGACGGCGAAGGTCGATCGGTAGGCTTCGACGAACTCGCGCACGACGCCGACGTCGCTGCCGACGAAGAACGGCGCGCTGACGACGGCTCCCGCGATGTGGCGATCGGCGCCCCGCAACAAGTTCTCGTCGAGCCAATCGCTCGAACCGAGCAAGCGCACGTCGCGCACCCCCTGCAATGCGAGCCCCGGTGCGATCATCGCGATCGCGTCGGCGGAGTCCGGGATGAACAAGACGTCGAAGTCGACGATCGGGGGCAGTGGATCGCCGTTCGGGCCCGGCTTCGCGAAGGCCTCGCTGCGGGCGCGGGCGGCCTGCGCCGGCGGTAGCGAACGCGCCGCCTCGACCGCCTTGTCGCGTGCCGCGATCGCCTGCCTCTCCCCGGCCGTCAGGAACCGGAAGCCGACCATTTCCTTGATCACGTTCGAGAAGTCCGTCTCCTCCGGCGAATAGCTCGCCAGCGTGACGAGCTTCGAGCCCCGGGCCGCGACGGCGTCGGCGTAGAGCTTGCGCATGCCCCGCCCATAACGGGTCCTGGGATAGAGGACACCGAAGCGCCGGGCCGAGAGCCGATCCACCGCGTAATCGACGAGGACGCCGATCTCGTCGGCCGGCGTCGTCCGCGTCCGCATCACGAAGCGACGGCCCTGCGTCACGTCCTCGCGATTGGACAGGGTGACGAGCGGAACGCCCGCTGCCTCGGCCGCTTCGGCCGCGGCGAGCGCCTCGTCGCTGAAGATCGGCCCGAGGATCGCAACGACGTCCTCCATCGCAGCGAGCTCGCGCACCGCTTCCGCAGCCCGGGCCGGATCGCTTCCTGAATCGCGCACGACGACCCGCAGATCGAGCCGATCCGCGTCGCTCGCGCTCGTGCGCAGCACGGCGTCTTCCTCCGACCCGCCTTCAACGCCCCCCGCGGCCGGCCGGAATACCCCCGCCGCCAGCAGGATTCCGCGCAGGCTGGCTTCCCCGAACTCGGCGAAATCGCCCGAGAGCGGAAGTACGACCCCGATCGTGCCACGCGCGCCGCGGGTGTCGGGCCGCGTGTATTCCGAAAGCTCCCGCAAGGGCGCGAGTCCAGCGGGCGCGTGGATGTCCGTCCGGGCGACGCCGGCCGGCCGCTCTTCGAGACGCCGCTCGAGCAGGTCCACGCGCTCGCGCTGTTCGTCGTTCTGCGCCAGACGACCGGCGCGCTCGAGCTTCTCCTCCGCCTCCTCCGCGTCCCCCGACTCGACGGCGCGTCGCGCGAGCTCGAGGGCGATGGCGGGGGCCGGCGATCGCCGGTCGAGCTCGTCGAGCATCGTCTCCAGCTCGGGCACGGCAGCCGCGGCGACGAGCTCGCCGATCCGACGCTCGACGTCCCGTCGTTGGGTATCGACCGAAGTCGTCATCGTCCCCCGCTGCGGTCGGCTCTCGGCGTCGCGCAGGACCGCCGCGAGACGCGCCAGGTAGCGCATGCGTTCGACGGGCGTCTGGGACAACGAGACCTTGAGCTCGAGGGCTTCACGCGCGTCATCTGCCGGCAGTCGCCGCAGATCGACGGGGTCGAGCAATCCTCGGGCGGCGACCTTCCGATCGCGCGCGTATTCGAGCTGGGCTAGTCGAAGCCGCGCAATCGGCTCGCCATCGGAGCCGGGATACTGGGTCAGGATCGATCCCAGCCATCGGCGGCCCTCGTCCTGGCGACCGTCGGAGAAGGCCTGCTCGGCCAGACGCAGGGCCGCGTCGTCCGCCATCGGACTCGCCGGATAGCGCACGATGAAGGCCTCGAGACCGGAGCGCGACGCGACGGGATCGGTGAAGCGCTTGCGCAGCGCGGCGTCGTAGGCGGCTCGCTGCTCGTCGGGGACGGGCTGCGGTGCGAGGCCGGGGCCCGCACAGGCCAGGCTCCATGCGATGCCGATCGCGACGAAGAACGCCGCCTTGCTCATCCTCTTCGACATCGATCCGCCCCCCTGCGAACGCTCGGCCGCGAGTCTTCCGGCTTCGCCCTCAATCGAAGAGATCGCGCAGCTTCTCGACGAACCCCTTCGTCGTGGGCGAGACCTCGTGGCCCGAATGCGCCGCGAACTCCTCGAGGAGCTCGCGCTGCCGAGCGTTCAACTTCGTCGGAACCTCGACGAAGACCTTCACGTACAGGTCGCCGCGCATCTTCGCGAGCTGTGCCGGGTCGAGCCGCGGCTGGAGCGGAGGCAGCCCCTTCCCGCGCAGGCGCAATACGCGGCCCGATTGAGTGCCCTCCGGAATCGCGAGCTTGACCTTGCCGTCGAGCGTCGGGACCTCGATCTCACCGCCGAGCGCGGCCTGTACGAAGGCGACCGGGACCTCGAGATGGAGATCGGTGCTCTCGCGTCGGAAGAGTGGATGCTCGCGCAGGACCATCACGACGTAGAGATCCCCGGGCGGTCCACCCGCGACCCCTGCCTCGCCCTCGCCCGTCACGCGCAGCCGCGCGCCTTCGTCGATGCCGGGCGGCACCTTCACCTGGATGGTCTGTTGACCTTCCACCCGGCCCGCTCCGCGACAGGTCGGACACGGATTCGAGATGACCTCGCCCGCTCCGCCGCAGGCATCACAAGGCCGATTGACCCGGAAGAAGCCCTGCTGGAAGACCAGCTGCCCCGTACCCTCGCAGCGTCCGCAGCGCGAGGGCTTCGAGCCCTCGGCGGCGCCGCTGCCCGAGCAGGTTCCGCAGCGGTTCATGCGCGGGATCTTGAGCCGCGGCTCACAGCCGTGGAGGACGTCGTCGAGGCTGATCTCGAGGTTGTAACGGAGGTCCGCGCCGCGCTGCCCACGCCCGCGCCGGCTGCCCCCGCGCCCGCCTCCCCCGCCGAAGATGTCGCCGAAGAGGTCGTTGAAGAGGTCGCCGAAGTTGCCGAGGTCCCCGAAGTCGGCCCCGGGCCCGCCACCACCCGGCCCGCCGACCCCGGCATGCCCGAAGCGGTCGTAGCGGCCACGTTTGTCGGGGTCCGACAGGACCGAATAGGCCTCCGAGAGCTGCTTGAAGCGCTCCTCGGCCGCCGGATCGTCGGGATGGCGATCTGGATGACATTCCATCGCGAGCTTGCGGTAGGCCTTCTTGAGCTCGTTCTCCGACGCACCGCGCTCGACCCCGAGAACGTCGTAGTAGTCCCGCTTGCTCACGCGATGGCCCTTTCCCTGGCTGGCGATGGGATGGCGACGAGGCTGGCGCTCCGCGCCCAAGGGGACGAAGCGCGCGGGACTCTCGGCACCGCCGGGCCAACTGTCAACCCGATCGGCCCGATAAACCTGCCCGGCTGGCCTCGCGGGCCGGGAGCCGGCCGCTCGCGATCGGCCCCGGGGCCGGGATCCGCGGGACGACCGGGCCTAGGCCCCCTCTTCCGTCTGACCCCCGAGCTTGGCGTAGAGCTTCTCGGTCAGCGCGTAGCTCTGGCGGGAGAGCTCGTCGACGGCCTGCTTCAGGGCCTCGGGGTCCTGCGCCAGGGCGAGCTCGCGGGTGCGGGCGATCTGGTCGCTCAGATTCGCCTTCTCCGAGGCATCGACGTCTTCGGCGAACTCCTCGAGGGTCTTCGCCGCCGAGTACATGAGTCCGTCGGCCTTGTTTCGCAGCTCGATCAACGAGCGGAGCGCCTGGTCGGCGAGCGCGTTGCCCTCGGCCTCCTTGACCAGTCGCTCGACCTCGTCCTTCGAGAGGCCGCTCGAGGCGGTGACCTGGATGCTCTGGCTGCGGCCGGTCCCGAGATCCTTCGCCGAGACGCTCGCGACACCGTCGGTGTCGATCGCGAACGTGACCTCGATCTGCGGCACGCCGCGTGGCGCCGGCGGGATGCCGACGAGCTCGAAACGGCCCAGGGTCATGTTGTCCTCCGCCATCTCGCGCTCGCCCTGGAGCACGTGGATGCGGACGATGTCCTGGTGATCTTCGGTCGTCGAGAAGACGCGGCTCTTGGTGCAGGGGATGGTCGTGTTCTTCTCGAGGATCTTCGTGAAGACACCGCCCTGTGTCTCGACGCCCAGCGACAGCGGCGTCACATCGAGGAGCAGCACCTCCTCGACCTCGCCCGTCAGCACGCCGCCCTGGATCGCCGCGCCGGCGGCGACGACCTCGTCGGGATTGACGCCCTTCAGCGGCGGCTTGCCGAAGATCGTCTCGACCTTGCGCTGGACCAGCGGCATGCGCGTCATGCCGCCGACGAGGACGACGTGATCGATCTGGTCGGCGCTGAGACCGGCGTCCTCCATCGCGATCCGACACGGGCCCTCGAGCCGCGCGACCATGTCGCCGACGAGCAGCTCGAGCTCGTCGCGCGTCATCGAATGGACGAGATGCTTCGGCCCCTCGTCGTCGGCACAGATGAAGGGGAGATTGATGTCGGTCTCGGTCGTCGACGAGAGCTCCTGCTTCGCGCGCTCGGCGGCCTCCTTCAGGCGCTGGAGCGCCATCGGATCGCCGCGCAGGTCGACGCCATTCTCCTTCTCGAAGCGATCCGCGAGGGCTCCGACGAGGACGTTGTCGAAGTCCTCTCCGCCGAGGAACGTATCGCCGTTGGTCGAGAGGACCTGGAAGACGCCGTCTCCGATCTCGAGGATGGACACGTCGAATGTGCCGCCGCCGAGGTCGAAGACCGCGATCTTCTGGTCGGTGTCCTGCTTGATGCCGTAGGCGAGCGCCGCGGCCGTGGGCTCGTTGATGATCCGGAGGACCTCGAGCCCCGCGATCTTGCCCGCTTCCTTCGTCGCCTGACGCTGTGCGTCGTTGAAGTAGGCGGGGACCGTGATCACCGCCTGATCGACGGGCTCACCGAGGAATTCCATCGCGGTGTCGCGCATTCGTGCGAGCACCATCGCCGAGATCTCCTGCGGCGAACACGCCCGACCGTTGATCTCGACCCAGGCATCACCGTTGTCTGCGGCCACGATCTTGAACGGCGCGATCTTCGCGAAGGCCCGGACCTCTTCGGCCTCGAGCTTGCGGCCGATCAGGCGTTTGACGGCGAAGATCGTGCTCTGGGGATTGGTGACGGCCTGGCGCTTCGCGATCTGACCGACGAGCTTCTCGCCGCTCGCGGTATAGGCGACCATCGACGGCGTCGTGCGCGCACCCTCGGCGTTCGCGATGACCTCGGGTTGGTCGCCCGACATCACCGCGACACAGCTGTTGGTCGTCCCGAGATCGATCCCGATGACCTTGCCCATGCGGCCCCGTCCCCCCCCGATCCCGGCGCCTTCCGCACCGCGGAGGGCCGAGACCTAATCGCCGCGCATCGAGCCCCGCTCCTGCGGTGTGGGCTCGCGGGCTACGAGCACCCTCGACGGACGGACCATCCGATCGTGGATGACGTACCCCTTCTGGAGCACCTGGAGAACGCTGTTCGCCGCGACCTCGGCGCTCGGTATCTGACCGATCGCCTCGTGCACGGCGGGATCGAAGGTCTGGCCCTGGGCGTCGAGCTGGGTCACCCCGTGCTTCTCGAACGCAGTCAGGATCTCGCGATGGACCAGCGCGATCCCGTCCAGTACTCCCCGGACCTCGGCTCCGGCGTTCTGCGCCCCGTGCTCCAAGGCGCGCTCCAGGTTATCGACGGCCGAAAGGAGATCCTTGACGAGATTCTGGTGGCCGTATCGGAGGCTCTCCTGCTTCTCCTTCAGGCTGCGTCGGCGGAAGTTCTCGAACTCCGCCTGAAGTCGCAGGAAATGATCCCGCTGCTCCTCGAACTCCTTGACCTTCTGTTCGTGGAATCGCTTGAGATCCTGGAGCTCCTGGGAGAGGAGCTCGATGGTCAGCTTGTCGGCCGAAGCGGGCTCGCCGCCGCCGGAAGCCCCGGCCGCCCCGCCCCCGGAATGGGATTCCCGCGCCTCGAAGGCGAGCGTCGCCTCGCGCAGCGCCTCTGCCATCTCGGCCGAGGGCTCGATCGTGAGCTCCTCGTCGGGCCCGGCCTTCACATCGTTGCGGGATCGATCAGTCATGCAGGTCCCATCCATGCGCTCGGTCATTCATCGTCCGACAGTCGCTCTACGTAAGCAATCCAGGGACACTGTAAAGCCATCACCCCGGAAGAATTCCGGAGGGGGCATCCGCCGGATCCGGACGTTCCCGCGTGATCGGATTCCCTGAATTCCCAGGCTGATCACGCGAGCAGCTTGCGCGTCACGAGCTCCGAGCAGTAGCTGACGAGCGGAATCACCCGTCCGTAGTCCATGCGCTGCGGTCCAATCACACCCAGCACGCCGAGCGGGCCGGGCGACGATGGGGCCCCGTAGGCAATCGCAACGAGGGCACAGTCCTTGAGCGCGGGCTCCCCGAGCTCCGTCCCGAGCGACATCGACAGACCGACACGGAGCGCACTTCGGTCCGCGAGAGCGATCTGGCGAAGCAGCTCGAGCAATCGCTCGTTCGTCTCGAGGGCAGAAAAGAGGCCGCGGATCCGATCCGGGTCCGAGAACTCGGGCTGCCCGAGCAGCGCGAGCCGGGTCGCGATCACGAGATCCTCTCCAGCGTCCCCCTCGCAGGCCCCCAGGCCGAGAGTCCAGGCGTGCCGCATGAGATCGTCCGCCTCCCCGCGCAGGCGCTCCCGTTCCTCTTCGAGACACCGTCGAAGCCCGACGAGCGTCCGGCCCGCGACCCGCTCGGCGAGGATCCGCCCGATCCGCTCCAGCTCGCGGCGCGATATGCGCTCTTCGTGGGCCACGATCCGCTGCATCACGCCGCCGTTCTCGGCGACCAGCACGGCCAGCACGCGCCCGGTGCTCACAGGGACGAGGTGCAAGGTCCGGAGGGGAAGGTGCTCCACCCGCGGCGGGACCACGAATCCGAGCTGCCGCGTCTGGTCGGACAAGGCTTGCGCCGCACAGCGCGGCGTCTCGGTCGAATCCACCCCCTCGAGCGCGCGGTCGAGCCGGCGTTGCTCGTCCGGCCCGAGCCCCTCGGGCTCGAGCAGATGGTCGATGAAGGTCCGGAGACCCAGGGGCGTCGGGACGCGTCCGGACGAGGCATGCGCCTTTTCGACGAGGCCCGAATCCTGGAGCTCGGCCAGCGTATTGCGGATGCTCGCCGGGGACAGTGGGGTCGGCATGCGCTGCGCGAGTGCCTGCGACGCGACGGGCGCTGCGCGCTCGACGTAAGTCGAGACCAGGGCACGCAAGACCATGGCCTGTCGATCGCTGAGCTTTGGCTCGAAGGTCGTGCCGTAGACCTTCGGCCGGGTCGGAAGAGGCTGCCCTTGCATGGGTACTGAACCTCGGTGCGAGCGATCGTAGACGCCTGTCCCGGGCCCAGTCAATCGCCGCCCGCCCCGACGAAGAGAGCCGCCACACTGTCGGCCAGCAGCCGCCCCGCCGGTGTGAGGCGGAGATCTCCGCTCGAAGCCTCCTCGAGCCAACCCCGATCGACTGCAGTCGCGACCTCCGCTTCGAAGAAGCCACGGGGCGTGCGGCCGAACTCCGCCTCGAAGCCCGCAGCGCAGAGCCCCTCCCGCTGGCGCAGCGCGAGAAACACCGCCTCGCCCCGCGCGGTCTCGGGCGCGAGCTCTTCGACCTCTCCGGCGCGATCGGGGTCCGCCGCGACGGCACGCAGCCATGCGTCCAGCGACCGCGGATTGGCGCGGCGGCGACCATGGGGATGCTCGGCGGTGCGCGGCTCGAAGGAGTGGGCCCCCATTCCGAGCCCCAGGACGGACTGGCGCTGCCAATAGCGGGCGTTGTGACGCGATCGGCGACCCGGCTGCGCATAGCTCGAGATCTCGTAGCGGGCGTATCCCTCGGCGCCGAGGCGCGCCTCGACGTGCTCGATCATGCGCGCGGCCAGATCCTCGTCGCAGCGCGCCAGGCGGCCCGCAGCGACGGCCCGGCCGAACGGCGTCCCCGGCTCGAAAGTGAGTTCATAGGTCGAGACGTGCTCGGGGCGATGGCCGATCAGCTCGTCGAGATCGCGATCGAGGAGGTCGAGGGTCTGCTCCGGGAGCGCGAAAATCAGATCGAGCGAGAGATTCTCGAATCCCGCTGCGCGCGCGGCGAGGAGCGCTTCGCGGGCCACCGCGGCCCGGTGGGCACGACCGAGCCGCTTGAGCAGCGCATCCTGAAACGATTGAATCCCGATCGAGAGGCGATCGATGCCTGCGGCTCGAAAGCCTGGCAATCGAGCGAGCTCGACGGTGCTCGGATTGAGCTCGAGGGTGATCTCGATCGGCTCGGGCGACGACGCGGCTGGGAAGGCGGCTGCGACCGCGCCGACCAGGCGTACGAGCGATTCGGGCCGGAACAAGGACGGCGTCCCGCCGCCGAAATAGATGCTCGAAAGCGAACGACTCACGAAATCTTTTCGCCGCGCCGCCAGCTCCCGCTCGAGCGCCAGGACGTAGCGATCCTCGTCGGCGGGCTGGAGCGTCCGGGCCGCCACGACGGCGAAGTCGCAATAGGGGCAGATCCGTTCGCAGAACGGCAGGTGGAGATAGACGCCGACCTGCCCGTCGTCGAACGCGGGCCGATCGGCCGACTGGGCGACGGGATCGGACATGGCCCCAGGGTAACCGGGCGGAGCGGGTCGTGTGCGGCGGGCCCGCATCGTCTCGGGTACCCTCGGCCCGCTTTGAAGCCCGCCTCGACCCATTACCGCGTCCTTCCGAACGGCCTCACCCTCCTGCTTCGCGAGAGCCACCGCGATCCGGTGGTCGAGCTGCAGCTCTGGGCCGGAGTCGGCTCCGCGGACGAGCGTCCCGGCGAAGAAGGCCTCGCCCACTTCCACGAGCACATGCTGTTCAAGGGAACCGACCGACGCGGCGTCGGCGAGGTCGCCGGCGAAGTCGAGGGGCTGGGCGGCCAGATCAACGCCTATACGTCCTTCGACTCGACCGTCTATCACGCGACGCTCCCCGCCGCCGAATGGCGGCGCGGTCTGGACGTCCTGGTGGATGCCGTGCGCTTCTCGCTCTTCGACCCGGAGGAGATCGCCCGCGAGCGGGAGGTCGTCCTCGAAGAGATCCGCCGCTCGGAGGACACGCCCGGCCACGTCCTCTCCGATCTCTGCTTCCGCGAAGCCTTCCGGGTCCACCGCTATGGCCAGCCGATCCTCGGTCCGGCCAGCAACGTCGCGGCATTCGATCGAGCCCAGGTCCGCCGATTCTTCGAGCGGTGGTACACGCCGGACAATCTGATGGTCGTGGCCGTGGGCGACTTCGATCCCGCGCAGTTGACGGCCGAGGTCGAGCGTCTCTTTGCCGATGCCCTGCCCGGTCAGGCGCGCCGCGAGCGACGCGACGAGCCGGCTCCGCGCGAGGCCGTGATCCGCGTCCTGCGCAAGCCCTTCGAGGGACATCGGGTCGACCTCGCCTGGCCGGCCGCTCCCTTCCGCGATCGCGACGCGATCCATCTCGACCTGCTCGCCTACGTGCTCGGGGAATGCGAGTCGAGCCGACTCGTCCAGCGGGTGCGCGAGGAAGAGGGGCTCGTCGATCGCGTAGACGCAGGCGCGTTCACACCGCTCGATCGAGGGCTCTTCACGATCGGCTACGAAACCGATGCCTCGCGACTTCTCGACGCGACCGCCCGGATCATCGAGGAGACGGAGCGTCTCCGACGCGAACCGGTCTCTGCGGAGGAGCTCCACCGCGCGCGCGTCAATTTCCTTGCCAGCGAACAGTTCGAGCGCGAGAGCGTTTCGGGCGTCGCCGCCAAGCTCGGCAGCTTCCAATCGATGGCCGGGAGCTGGGAGAAGGAGGCCTGGGCCCTCGAAGCCCTGCGCCAGGCGACACCGGCCGATCTCCAGGACGTGGCGCGTCGTTATTTGAAGCCCGAGGGCCTCATACTCGCGGCCCTGCTGCCGGAGTCGTCCGACCCGGAGCTCGACGAAACCGCTCTACGGGCGGCAGTCGATCGCGGCATCGCCGCCGCTGCACACGATCGAGACACCGAGGTCGAATCCGGCGCGATGCTCGAGCCGCGGGTGGAAACGCCGGAGCCCGGCCCCTTGCGGCTCCGCTTCGGACCGATGCGAACGACTCGCGATGGCGCGGGCGAGCGACTCGATACCCGATTGGCAAATGGTCTCGATCTGCACGTCATGCGGCGGAGCGAGGTCCCCGTCGCGGCGATCCGGTTCGCGTGCCGTGGGGGGGTGCTACACGAAGACGTCGAAACCAACGGACTCAGCCGTTTTCTCGCCGCGATGTGGACGCGCGGAACGCGCCGACGCTCGGCGATCGAATACACGCGCGCCGTCGAGGGAATGGCTGCGGAGATCGAAGGCTTCTCGGGTCGCAACTCGATCGGGCTGACGCTCGACTGTCTATCGGAGACCCTGGAGCCCGGCTTTGCCCTCTTCGCCGAGGCGCTGCTCGAGGCTCGCTTCGACCCGGAAGAGCTCGAGCGCGAGCGACGAGAGACGCTCGCGGCGCTCGATCGACGGGAGGATCGACTCGGACAGCTCGCGTTCCAGCTCTTCGCCCGCACCGAGTTCGAGAATCATCCCTACGGGATGACGGTGCTCGGCGAACGCGAGAGCGTGTCGCGCTTCGATCCGACGGCGCTCGAGCGGCACATGGAACGACTCGTTCTTTCGGATCGGGCGGCGATCGCCGTGGTCGGTGACGTCGATCCAGAGCGGGTCGCCCGACTCGTCGACGAGGCATTCTCTGCTCTTCCGCGTGCCGGTGCCCCTCTTGCGACGCCTCAGCTACACCCTCGATCGACGGGGATCCGGGAATCGACCTTGATCAAGGAGCGTGCCCAGGCCCATCTGGTGATCGGATTCCGCGGACTGACCCTCGATGACCCGGACCGCCACGCCCTCGAGCTGATCTCGCAGATGCTGGCAGGCCAGGGCGGCCGCCTCTTTCTGGAGCTCCGTGACCGGCAGGGACTCGCGTACACGGTCTCGGCCTCCAACGTCGAGGGGCTCGCGCCGGGCCATTTCACGATCTACATCGCGACCGCTCCGGACAAGCTCGAGCGCGCCAAGAGCGGAATTCTCGACGAGATCGATCGCCTGACCCGCCAGGAGCCGGACCAGGAGACCCTCGAACGGGCGATCCGGTATGGAACGGGAACCTTCGCGATCAGCTCGCAGCGCAATCATTCGCGCGCGGCCCATATCGCGCTGGATTCGATCTATGGCCTGGGCGCGGACTACACCGAGAGCTATCCCGAGGCGCTCGCACAGATCACGCCGGCGGATGTTCTTCGCGTGGCACGGCGCATCTTCCGCGGGGATGCCTACACGGCGAGCGCGGTCCATCCCTGAGGCGATTCCCCGGAAATGAATCCGGAGTCCGGCACGGAACGGACTGGCGAAAACGGGTGGTCTGCGAAGACCCAGCGACCGCGATCGGGCGGGACGCCCCCAGACCTTACGGTCTGGAGGCGTCCGGCAGCACCATCTCGGTGGGGACTTCTAGCGATCGAGGCGACGCTGCCCTGCAGTCCCCGCCGCGATGATGCCTCGATCCTCGCGGGGATCCGGCGTGCGTATGCGGATCTTCGAAGGGGCTGTAGGCCTCCAAAAACGCAACGACGTCGTCATGCCTGCACTTCCACACCCCAGACGCTGGTCCACGGCCCGATGCAGAGGCCGCCGACCGGTCGGAAGCGCGCCGGTATCGCGCGCTCCCGACCGTGCGACTGAGTGGCTCCCTCCCTTCCCAAGAAGAGAGCCTGTCCTGACGCGGGGCAGCCCGCTTAAGGCCGATATTCCCCTTGAAAGCTTTTGAGGGCGGTTCGGATGCCTCGAACCCTTACCCGCCCACTTCCAATCGAGCCAACCCCAGACCGGTCAAGACGTGAGGGCATCCTATACCAAATGGGGGGGAAACAACAGAAAAATCTGCACTCCCACACAAGTTTTTTCGCCACTTTCCCGGAATCCCGTTTTCCCGGAAAGCCGGCCCCGACACCCAGCGAACCCGTTGGGGGGGGCGAGTCGGAGGCGGAAACCCAGCTGCCATGGCCCAGCCCCGATCCGTCTTCCCGGCGGCGCCAAAGGCGTCTGTGTTCAGGGGCGAGGGACCATCGCCGGCCTCGAAACCGGCTCGCCAGCCGAACCGAGCGTGGTCACCGGATCGACCCCCACCGCCGCTCCATCCGTGCGCGGATCCGCCCCACCGAGATGCAGGCCGCTTACCGGGTCGACCACGATCACCTCGGCGGCCGACCAGGTCCTCGGGCTTCGCATCACTTCGTGCCCCCGCGCCCGCAGCCCCCGGACGACCTCTTCCGAGACCGACGGCTCGACCTCGAGGCGATTCGGATCCCATTGATGATGGACACGCGGCGCGGCGACGGCCTTGCGCGGATCCATCTTCCAATCGATCACGTTGACGATGGTCAGAAGCGTCGTCGAGATGATGCGCGGTCCGCCCGGACTACCCGTGACCATGAAGAGTCGACCATCGCGATCCAGGATGGTCGGCGTCATGCTCGAGAGTGGACGCTTCCTTCCGGCAACGAGATTGGCACCACGGGTGTCCACCAATCCATAGCTATTAGGCGTTCCGGTCGCGATCGCGAAGTCGTCCATTTCGTTGTTCAGGATCACACCGGTTCCGGGAACGGTGATCCCGGAACCGAAGGGCGTATTGATGGTCATCGTGAGGGCGACTGCGCGCCCCTCCGAGTCCGTCACGGAAAAGTGGGTCGTGCCTGAGTCCTCGGGAACGGCGCCCGGCGCGGTGATCGTCGTCGCTTCGAGCTCGTCGATCCTCGAGCGCTGTCGAGACGCATAGCTCTTCGAAACGAGGGCCTCGATCGGGACGTCGACGAAATCCGAATCGCCCATGTACGCCGCGCGATCGGCGAATGCGAGCTTCATCGCCTCGGCGAGAAGGTGCACCGCCTGGACGTCACCGGCCGCATGGCGCTCGAGCGGGAAGCCTTCGAGCACGTTCAGGGCCTGGACCAGGACGACCCCACCCGACGAAGGCGGAGGAAAGCTCACGACGCGGAAGCCTCGATAATCGCTGACTACGGGCTTCCGCCACTTCGGCTCATAGCGACGCAGGTCGTCGAGGGTGATGAGACCCCCACGGCGCACCACCTCCCGAACGATGGCGCGCCCGATTTCGCCGTTCCGGAACACACCCTCCCCGTCCTTCGCGAGCAGTCGGAGAGATCGGCCGAGATCGCGTTGGATCAGTCGTCGCCCCTTCATGGTCGCCGGGTCGAAGGGCGCGAACTGGATTCGCCAGGTCTCGGCGAACTCTGTCCGGGAAAAGCGCGATCGCATGAAACCCACCATGCCCGCGTGGTAGTCCCCGACTTCGACGCCTTCCTCCGCGAGTGAAATGGCGGGCGCGAGCACCTCGGCCAACGTCATCGTTCCGTGAGCTTCCAACAGCTCGACCATGCCCGGCACGAACGAGGGAACTGCGACTGCCAGTGGACCCAGCACGGACGCATTCTCCGCGACTCCGGGCTCGACGAACATGTTCGGAGTCGCCTTTGCGGGCGCGACCTCGCGCGCGTCGAGGGCCACGACGTCTCCGTCCGCGAGCCGGACGAGCGCGAATGCACCCCCGCCTACGCCCGCAGAAAAGGGTTGCGCGACCCCCACCGCAAACGCCGTCGCCACGGCCGCATCGATCGCGTTTCCCCCGCGCTCGAGGATCGAGGCGCCAGCCCGCGCCGCAGCATGGTGGCTCGACACCACCATGCCTTTCCGGGCGACCACCGGCCCGATCGCGACGTCCGGGCCGCGAGCATCCGCCGTCCAGGAAAGCGATGCGACGCAGAGCGCAAGGACGACGCCTCTGGCACGCCGGGCGGTTCGAACACGACCCGCCAAGGGGGCCCGCAAGGGTCGGATTGCGAGCAATTCCCTCAAAAACCACCGCAAGAGCGTCGATGTAGCCATCATGCTCAGCAAGCTATCACAAGCGCCCCATATGAATCGGAGCCTGGCCGCTCGCGTGCCCCCGGAGGCGCAGAAGGCGACGGATGGTCTCGCTCACGTGCGACATCGAGGCCATCCGAACCGTCGAGCTCGGTTCGATGTACTTGCAATCGTGATCTCGGGTTTGGGGATCGCTGCGTGCTCGGACAATCAGGCCGGTGCAGACGATCCCCGCGCGCTGGATCGCGACGCCGCTTCGACGACGACGGTGGAAGCTCGAATCGACGAAACTTTCCGATGGCCCGAATCGGGGGGGCATCCGGCGATCGCCATCGAAGTCGAGCTTCTGGGACGAGCGGGGACGATCGAAGTCGAGCTCATGCCGGAGCTCGCGCCGACGAGCGTAGAAAGGGTCCTCACCCTTTCACGCGAAGGGTATTACGACGGAACGACGTTCCATCGCGTGATTCCCGGATTCATGATTCAGGGCGGGGATCCCAATAGTCGCGACCGGGATCCGACGAACGACGGCCGGGGCGGTGATCCTACCCCGATCCCCGACGAATTCGGCGCCACCCCCTTCGACCGCGGGGTCGTCGCCCTCGCCAACCGTGGGCAGCCGGGATCCACGAGCCCGCAGCTCTTCATCATGCACGCGGAAAATCGCGGCCTGAACGGTCGGTACAACGTCGTCGGAAGGGTCGTTGCTGGTCTCGAGCTCGTCGACGCCATCACCGAGGTCGAAACGGATGCCGTCGGCCGCTGGGGCCCGAAGGATCGCCCCACGCAGAACGTCCTCATTCGCAAGGTGACCGCGATGACCCGGCCTTCAGGCGCAGGGTCGAGCGATGCCGCAGGACGAACAGCCCCGGCGAGCTGAGATTTCGCTGGAATGGCTCCGACGACCCGGCCCGGCGAAGGATACAATTTTGGATGAACTCCTCGACGGAAACGGGGAGTCCTGTAGTCTCTGCGATCCCGGTGGCCCGGTAGCTCAGTTGGTAGAGCACGCGACTGAAAATCGCGGTGTCGGCGGTTCGACCCCGCCCTGGGCCACCATCTCGGGCGCTCTACGTCGCGAATCCGGCGCGGCACACCCCGTCAAGACTGGCAACCGCAGCCCCGTTCTCGCGAAGCCAGCCGAGTGCCCTCCGAGTGTGCCAATTCGACTCCTGATCGCACTCCCGCTTCGACCGGGCCGCTCGAGGTCCCGGCACGGAATCGCTCGCCGCGCAGCGGCCAAGACGCGAACCCGCACAGCCGCAGAGTGGGCCCATCCAGTCCCAACGAAGCGGTCTCCGGACACCAGGACCAGTGCGTTCGCACAAAATGAAACGGCGCTCGCCACCTTTCGGTATGCGAGCGCCGTCTGATAGATCCCACCGTCGCGCTACTCTCCCACCTAAGAAATAGGCAGTACCATCGCCGAAGCGGGGCTTAACTTCCGTGTTCGGAATGGGAACGGGTGTGACCCCCGCTCTATGGACGGTGGGAAAACCGTCGCGTCGACTTCCGTTCCCTTGGCCTCGTTCACGCGGTTCTCCACCGCCATCGTGAACGCGACCTGAGTCGACGACTTAAAATCATTATCGATCCATGATCGATCCTTGATCTCTGAATATCTTTCCGAACTGGAGCGTCTCGCTCAAAGCAAGTGTCATCAAACCCACCTCTGATCTTGGTCAAGCCTCACGAGCGATTAGTACTGGTCAGCTCCACACATTACTGCGTTTCCACACCCAGCCTATCAAACTCCTAGTCTCGGAGTGCTCTTCAGGAACCGAAGTTCAGGGAGATCTCGTCTTGAGGTCGGCTTCCCACTTAGATGCTTTCAGCGGTTATCCGATCCGAACTTAGCTACCCGGCTATGCTGCTGGCGCAACAACCGGTCCACCATTGGTTCGTCCATCCCGGTCCTCGTACTAGGGACAGATCCTCTCAAATCTCCTGCGCCCACGGCGAGATAGGGACCGAACTGTCTCACGACGTTTCTAAACCCAGCTCGCGTGCCACTTTAATCGGCGAACAGCCGAACCCTTGGGACCTGCTACAGCCCCAGGATGTGACGAGCCGACATCGAGGTGCCAAACCTCCCCGTCGATGTGAACTCTTGGGGGAGATAAGCCTGTTATCCCCGGCGTACCTTTTATCCGATGAGCGATGGCCCTTCCACACGGAGCCACCGGATCACTAAGACCTGCTTTCGCACCTGCTCGACTTGTAGGTCTCGCAGTCAAGCTCCCTTCTGCCTTTACACTCTACGGCTGGTTTCCAAACAGCCTGAGGGAACCTTCGAGCGCCTCCGTTACTCTTTAGGAGGCGACCGCCCCAGTCAAACTACCCACCACGCAGTGTCCCCGACCCGGATTACGGGCCCAGGTTAGATCAGCAGAACAGCAAGGCTGGTATTTCAAGGTTGACTCCACCAAGACTAGCGTCCTGGCTTCGTAGTCTCCCAGCTATCCTACACGTACTGAACCGATGATCACTGCGAAGTTGTAGTAAAGGTGCACGGGGTCTTTCCGTCCTGCCGCGGGTCGCCGGCATCTTCACCGGCATTTCAATTTCGCTGAGTCTCTGGCTGAGACAGCGGGGAAGTCGTTACGCCATTCGTGCAGGTCGGAACTTACCCGACAAGGAATTTCGCTACCTTAGGACCGTTATAGTTACGGCCGCCGTTTACTGGGGCTTCAGTTCACTGCTTCGCTCCGAAGAACTAACAGATTCCCTTAACCTTCCAGCACCGGGCAGGCGTCAGACCCTATACGTCGTCTTGCGACTTCGCAGAGTCCTGTGTTTTTAGTAAACAGTCGCTACCCCCTGGTCTCTGCAACCCTCGTCAGCTCCGGTCGCGAGGACCTTCACCGTCGAGGGCACACCTTTTCCCGAAGTTACGGTGTCAATTTGCCGAGTTCCTTAGCCAGAGTTGTCTCAAGCGCCTTGGCATGCTCTGCCCGCCTACCTGAGTCGGTTTGCGGTACGGTCACCAGACAACCTCCCTACGAGGCTTTTCTAGGAAGCATGGAATCACTCACTTGTGGGCCCGAAGGCCGCCGTCCCGTCCCTCAGCGTTGATGGAGATGCGGATTTGCCTACATCTCCCGCCTATTGACGTTCACCAGAATCCAATAACTGGCTGAGCTATCCTTCTCCGTCCCCCCTTCGGTCGAACGGTTATCTAGTGGTTCGGGAATATTAACCCGATTCCCATCACCTACGGCTTTCGCCCTCGGCTTAGGGGCCGACTAACCCTGAGAAGATTAGCTTGACTCAGGAACCCTTAGGCTTACGGCGACAGGGTTTTTCACCCTGTTTATCGCTACTCATGTCCGCATCATCGCTTCCATACGCTCCAGCCCTTCTTTCGATAGACCTTCAACGCGAATGGAACGCTCCCCTACCGATTGCTTGCGCAATCTCGCGGCTTCGGTGCAATGCTTAGCCCCGTTAAATTTTCGGCGCGAGTTCACTAGACCAGTAAGCTGTTACGCACTTTTTAAATGATGGCTGCTTCTAAGCCAACATCCTGGCTGTCTTTGAAAGCTCACTTCCTTTACCACTTAGCATTGACTTGGGGACCTTAGCCGGCGATCTGGGTTGTTTCCCTCTCGACCAAGGATCTTAGCACCCTCAGTCTGACTCCCGCGCAGTACTCACCGGTATTCGGAGTTTGATTGGGTTCGGTAATCTGGTAGGACCCCTAGCCCATTCAGTGCTCTACCTCCGGCGGTATTCACGCGAGGCTATACCTCAATATATTTCGGGGAGAACCAGCTATCTCCAAGTTTGATTGGCCTTTCACCCCTATCCACAGTTCATCCGGGTATTTTTCAACATACTACGGTTCGGTCCTCCACTCAGTCTTACCTGAGCTTCAACCTGACCATGGATAGATCACTTGGTTTCGGGTCTATCCCCAGCAACTGGACGCCCTGTTCAGACTCGCTTTCGCTGCGGCTACACCTTGCGGCTTAACCTTGCTGCTGAGGAATAACTCGCGGACCCATTAAACAAAAGGTACGCAGTCACTCATTGCCTTGCGGCCATAGAGCTCCCACTGCATGTAGGCAGACGGTTTCAGGTCTATTTCACTCCCCTCACCGGGGTTCTTTTCACCTTTCCCTCACGGTACTGGTTCACTATCGGTCGGTAGGTAGTACTTAGGCTTGGATGATGGTCCACCCAGATTCCCACAGGGTTCCACGTGTCCCGTGGTACTCGGGATACTCCTAGAGCTCTTCGAGATTTCGCATACGGGGCTTTCACCCTCTTCGGCAGGCCTTTCCAGACCCTTCCGCTATCTCTCAGAGTCCCATGTCGGAGTCCCACAACCCCGGAAGGAATTTCTTCCCGCCGGTTTGGCCTCTTCCCGTTTCGCTCGCCGCTACTCAGGGAGTCTCTTTTGATTTCTTTTCCTTCGGGTACTGAGATGTTTCAGTTCCCCGAGTTTGCTTCGCTCCACCTATGTATTCAGTGAAGGATGACTGGGCATGACCCCAGCCGGGTTTCCCCATTCGGACATCGCCGGATCAAAGCTCGCTTAGCAGCTCCCCGACGCTTTTCGCAGCTAACCGCGTCCTTCATCGCCTCCTACCGCCAGGGCATCCACCGTCTGCCCTTTGTAGCTTGACCATAAATCAGTCGGGCAGTGTCGGCCTGGTAATCGCTCAGGCTTGCGGCCGTTGCGAGAACCTTTGAAGTCTCACGACTTCGCCGACTCTTGTCTTGCAAGCAAGACGCTCTCAGCTCGGAAAGATATTCAGTTATCAAAGATCGATGGGATCCGAAGATCTGTTCCCGCCTGTAATGGGCGGGCACACCCGATGGGTGCCATTCGTGTCGATCGACCCTGACGACTTTCGTCGTTCATGGTCGATTATCTCTACCTGGACCCGGTGGAGCTGGACGGGATCGAACCGACGACCTCAGGCTTGCAAAGCCCGCGCTCTCCCAGCTGAGCTACAGCCCCATTCGGGGTTGGGCGCCGCCGGCGCCCTGTCCAGGAGAACCTCGAAGCGAGGTCAGTTCGATCAGACCAGTTCCTCGTTGTCGATTGGCCGCCCCCGCATTCCTGCTTCGGCGGGCGGCGAGCTGGTGGGCCTGGGTGGACTCGAACCACCGACCTCCCGCTTATCAGGCGGACGCTCTAACCACCTGAGCTACAGGCCCTGAAACTCGCGAGAGTTCTGGTTCACCACGGAAGGCGCAGCAGCCCTCGACACTCCGGTCTCCAAAAACTGAATAGCGTGTGGCGCGGAACGAGCATCGATCAGAAAGCTCCCCGATTGAACGAGTGACCGGGAGAACCCGGGATTCAAGCCATCTTGGCATTCTCGAGGAACGCCGCGATCGATGTGACTTCCAGTTGCTCATACTCTTGATGTTCTGCGAATCCACCTTTCGGCGAACTCGCGACCAAAAGCGGTCACGAGGACCTGAGCTCCCTAGAAAGGAGGTGATCCAGCCGCAGGTTCCCCTACGGCTACCTTGTTACGACTTCACCCCAATCACCAGTCATACCTTGGGCGATTCCCTCCTTGCGGTTGGGTCATCGACTTCTGGTTCAACCAGCTTTCGTGGCGTGACGGGCGGTGTGTACAAGGCCCGGGAACGTATTCACCGCGGCATGCTGATCCGCGATTACTAGCGATTCCGCCTTCATGAAGTCGAATTGCAGACTTCAATCCGAACTGAGGCCGGCTTTGTGGGATTGGCTTGCCCTCGCGGGTTTGCAGCCCTCTGTACCGACCATTGTAGCACGTTAGTAGCCCTGGATATAAAGGCCATGAGGACTTGACGTCATCCCCACCTTCCTCCGGTTTAACACCGGCAGTCTCGCTAGAGTGCTCAGCCGAACTGCTAGCAACTAACGATAGGGGTTGCGCTCGTTGCGGGACTTAACCCAACACCTCACGACACGAGCTGACGACAGCCATGCAGCACCTGTCTTCTGGCTCCCGAAGGCACTCCTCCCTTTCAGGAGGATTCCAGAGATGTCAAATCCAGGTAAGGTTCTGCGCGTTGCTTCGAATTAAACAACATGCTCCACCGCTTGTGCGGGCCCCCGTCAATTTCTTTGAGTTTTAGTCTTGCGACCGTACTTCCCAGGCGGAGTGCTTCATGTGTTAACTTGGTCACCGCAGGGGTCAATACCCACGACGACGAGCACTCACCGTTTACAGCGTGGACTACCAGGGTATCTAATCCTGTTTGCTACCCACGCTTTCGAGTCTCAGCGTCAGTCACCGTCCAGGTGGCCGCCTTCGCCACTGGTGTTCCTCCCGATATCTACGGATTTCACCCCTACACCGGGAATTCCGCCACCCTCTCCGGGACTCTAGCCAGACAGTATCGGATGCAGTTCCGGGGTTGGGCCCCGGGATTTCACATCCGACTTGTCAAACCGCCTACACTCGCTTTACGCCCAATGAATCCGAACAACGCTTGCACCCTCCGTATTACCGCGGCTGCTGGCACGGAGTTAGCCGGTGCTTCCTTTTGAGGTACCGTCAAACGCACGGATTATTCACCCGTACGCATTCTTCCCTCTCGACAGAAGTTTACGACCCGAAGGCCTTCATCCTTCACGCGGCGTTGCTGGGTCAGGCTTTCGCCCATTGCCCAATATTCCTGACTGCTGCCTCCCGTAGGAGTCTGGACCGTATCTCAGTTCCAGTGTGGCTGATCATCCTCTCAGACCAGCTATTGATCGTCGCCTTGGTGAGCCATTACCTCACCAACTAGCTAATCAAACGCGGGCTCATCCTTTGGCGATAGCTTTCAAGAAGAGGCCACCTTTTCCCACATCGACCGAAGTCATCGTGGTCTCATTCGGTATTAGCTCCGGTTTCCCGGGGTTATCCCAAACCTAAGGGCAGATTACCCACGCGTTACTCACCCGTGCGCCACTTTACTCATCTCCGAAGAGACTTTCTCGTACGACTTGCATGTCTTAAGCACGCCGCCAGCGTTCGTCCTGAGCCAGAATCAAACTCTCCAGTTTAAATTTGGCAGACGGCACGAGGCGAACCTCGACCGTCATAATCGCAGACAGCACCCGAGCGAAGCGGTTTCCCGCAAGCCCGAGACGCTGTCAGGGGACATGTAATTTGTTGTCTCGATCCGCCTTGCCGAGCATCCCCGACTCGACGGACCACACGCTATTCAGTTTTCAAAGAGCGACCGAGGCCCTGGGAGCTTGTAGAGAACTCCCTCAGACAAACCTGCGCCGTACTTGATGGACTTGGCCAGGAATCCGACCGCGCGAGTGATCCCCGCTGCGGGAGCCGGATCCTAAGGGAGCGTGCAAGTCGGGTCAAGCCCTGTTTCGCACGCTTTTTTCTTTTTTTGCACATCCCTCGGGGTATTTTCGTGCCCGGATCAACCCGAGATCCGGACCCTCGCGAACCGGCGCTTGCCGACCTGGAGCACGTGCTCCCCGAGGACGATCATCATACCCCCATCCATGGCCCGCGCGCCATCCAGCGTGACGGCGCCCTGCTCGACCAGCCGCCGAGCCTCCGCCCGACTCGGCGCGAGGCCCGCATCGACTAACACCTCGAGGAGCCTCTTCTCGCCACTCGCCAACTCGACGAGCGGAATCTCCTTCGGCTGTTCTTTGCGCTGAACGACCCGTCGAAAATGATCTCGCGCCTCATCAGCGTTAGTCGACCCGTGAAGGCGCTCGACGACGCAGTACGCGAGATCGTGCTTGAGAACCATGGGCTCGCCGTCGCCTCGTGCAAATCGTTCCATGGCATCGACCAGCTCCCCCCATTGCCCGCTCGAGAGCAGGCGCGTCCAGGTCGCCATCGCTGCGTCCGGAAGGCTCATGACCTTCCCGTACATGTTGGCCGGGTCATCGAGCAGGCCGATGCTATTTCCGAGGCTCTTGCTCATCTTGTCCTTGCCATCGAGGCCGACGAGGAGCGGATGGGTGATGACCGCCTGCGGCTCCTGACCGTAGGCCTTCTGGATTTCGCGCCCCATCAGGAGGTTGAAGGTTTGATCGGTCCCGCCGAGCTCGACGTCGGCTTCGAGAACGACCGAGTCGTACGCCTGAACGAACGGGTACAGGAACTCGTGGACGAAGATCGGGACCTCGCCGGCGTGTCGCTTGGCGAAATCCTCGCGCTCGAGCATTCTCGCGACCGTCCCCTGGGAGCAGAGTCGAACGAAGTCGGTCGACTTCATCGCATCCATCCACTCACCGTTGAATCGCAGCTCGATCTTCGACACGTCGATCAACCGAGCGACCTGGTCGACGTAGGTGCGTGCATTCTGCGCCACCTGCTCGGCCGTGAGCGCCGGGCGCGCCTTGTTTCGTCCGCTCGGATCACCGATGCGAGCCGTGAAGTCGCCGATCAGGAAGATCGGGGTGTGTCCGAGCTCGAGAAAGCGACGCAGCTTCATGAGCACGACGCTGTGACCGAGATGGAGATCGGGCGACGACGGGTCCGCACCGAGCTTCACGCGAAGGGGCCGACCCTCCTTGATTCGCGTGAAAAGTCGGCGGGCGAGCTCGGATTCGCCGTAGAAATCGACCGCCCCCTCCCGCATCACGGCGAGCTGGCGCTCGACCTCGACCTGAATCCGTGCGTCCCCCATTTCAACCCTCGTGTCTCGGCTCATGTTGTCCGCCTGCCGATCCCGGTGCGCGTTTCGACCGCCTCCCGGTCCGTGATCACGCCGTCGAGGAGCAGATCACGCTCGGTCATCGGCACGTTCGCGACCAACTGGAACGAGAAGCCGATTCCGAACAGTCGAGGTCGACGCCGACGGTCCGCAGCGGCGGCGAACGTACGGTCATAGTAGCCGCCACCCCGCCCCAGGCGGCCCCCACTGCGATCGAAGGCCAGTCCTGGGACACAGAGCAGGTCGTCTTCCTCGGCGGTCGTGGCGGGCCACAGGCGGGGCGGCTCGAGGATTCCGTACGGACCGGGAGCGAGCATTTCGAGCGTATCGACGACGACGAATTCGAGCATTCGATCTTCGGTCATCCTGGGAAGCAACAGGCCCTTGCCGGCATCGCGGATGCGACCTGCCAACGGAGCCGTGTCGATCTCGTCGATGCGCGACATGAAGAGGCCAACGCGCGCTGCCTTCCGCCAGGCCACCAGATCTGCAATTCGGGCAGAAACGGCGCGACCGGCGTCGAGAGCGCTCTGCGGTGTCTCGGCTGCGAGTCGAGCTCGCATTTCGAGGCGTAGCCGCCTCTTCTCGCTCTGCGGATTCGACGTCGACATGGGACCGGATGCTCGGCCGGCGGAGGGTCGGTTCTAGCCGACACGCTCGCGGCCGCCCGCCGCCGCACGGGCGCGGGGCGCGGGTTGGCTCGCATCGAGCGCGTCGTTCGAGCCACCGGCGGCAATTCGTTCGCGAAGATCTTCGACGGCAGGCAGGTCGAGCGTCCGCGGCCTCGCCTCGACTTCGGATGGCGGCGTCGCGGCCGTCTCCGAGGAGATGTCCGGCGCGATGCGCACGAGCCCGCCTCCGACCACGGACTCCACGCGTTCGATCAGCCGCTTCAGCTTCTCTTCGCCAACGTCCGCCCTCGGCCGTTCGTGCAAGGCCAGGATCTCGCGCGCGAGGTTGAGACAGGTGAGCACGGCCACGTCGAGCGAGTCGACCGTCCCGGTGCGCTCACGCACGCGCTGCATCGCTCGATCCACGTAGCCGGCGATCCGGACCAGCGCGTCGTCGTCGCCATCGCTTCGAATCTTGTATTCGTGGCCGGCGATCCACACCGCGACGGATCGTCGACCGCTTCCGCTGCTCATCGCGCAGCCTCCGCGCCCGCCGAAATGCTCGCCTGGAGCTGATCGAGACGCGAAAGGACCTTGTTCACCCGCTCCACCGCGGAGATCCGCGTGGTCCGCTCCGCATCGAGGCGGGACTCGAGCACCGCGATCCTGTGTTCGCGGTCCAGCAGCTCGCCTAACAACGCCTCTCGTTCGGCCGACAACCTTCGGTGTTCGTCGATCAAGAAATCGATGCTGCGCTCCAAACGATCGAAATCGTACCGGCCTTCCCCCTCGCCGGCGCGTTCACTTCGAGTCGCGTTCATCTTGCAGCCAAGACTACACGATCCGGAATGGACGGGTCACGCGATTTCACGCAACCGGAAATCGCGGCTCACGTGACGGAAGACACCGGCCGGGACCAGCCCCATGCGTGCCGGGGGCGACTCGATTCCGTCGATGGGCTCCCCATCGAGCATGGCCCCTCACGACGAAACGCTCTGCGCCCGAAGGCGCTCCGGCTCAGCCCGGCTGATTGCCCGCCGTATTGCGCGTCTGGAGACGGGTCTCGCCCATCAGGAACCGGTCGACGGCGCGAGCCGCTTCCCGCCCTTCCCACTGGGCCCAGACCACGAGGCTCTGGCCGCGACGACAATCACCGGCGGCGAAAACCCCCGGCTCCGAGGTGCGGAACTCGGAGACGCCCGCCTCGATGTTCCCGCGCGGATCCAGCTTGAGCCCCATCTGCTCGAGCAATCCCGCTCGATTGGGGCTGAGGAAACCCAGCGCCAGCAGGACGAGGTCCGCCTTCATCTCGAACTCGCTTCCCGGAACCTCGCTCATCTTCGGCCCATCGAACTGGACGCGTACGCCGTGCAGCTTTTCGACCCGGCCATTCGAGCCCGTGAAACGCTTCGTCGTCATTGCGAAATGGCGCTTCCCGCCCTCGTCGTGGGAGCTCGAGCCCCGCGCGATCATCGGCCACATCGGCCAGGGCGTCGCCGGATTCTTGCCCTTCGGCGGCTCGTCCAGGAGCTCGATCGACGTGACCGACTTCGCTCCCTGGCGAAGGCTCGTCCCCACACAATCGGATCCGGTATCGCCACCGCCGAGCACGATCACGTCCTTGCCCGTCGCCAGGATGTCGAGCTCGGGCGGGAGCTTGTCGCCATGGACCCGCTTCGTGGCCTGGGGCAGGAACTCCATCGCGAAGTGGATGCCCTTGAGGTCTCGTCCCTCGACCGGGAGATCACGGGGCAGCTCGGCCCCCATGCAGAGCAGGACCGCGTCGAAATTCTTCCGGAGATCCGAGGGCGTCAGATCGTGACCCACATGGACACCGGCCTGGAAGGCAACGCCCTCCTCCCGCATCTGATCGAGGCGGCGATCGATGATCCACTTCTCCATCTTGAACTCGGGGATCCCGTAGCGCAGCAGCCCGCCGATCCGGTCGTTCTTCTCGAAGACCGTGACGGCATGACCGGCCCGGGCGAGCTGCTGGGCGGCCGCCAGACCGGACGGACCCGAGCCAACGACGGCCACCGACTTCCCCGTCCGCCGGGCCGCGATCACCGGCTTGATGAATCCGTTCTGCCAGGCGTGGCTCACGATCTTGAACTCGACGTTCTTGATCGTGACGGGGTCGTCGTTGATCCCGAGCACACAGGCCGCCTCGCACGGAGCGGGACAGATCGAGCCCGTGAACTCCGGGAAGGTGTTGGTCGAATGGAGCCGCTCGATCGCCTCTTCCCACTTGCCGCGGTAGACGAGGTCGTTCCAATCCGGGATCACGTTGCCGAGCGGGCAGCCACCGCGACCACTGTTCGGGTTCGAGCAGAACGGAATGCCGCAGTCCATGCAGCGCGACGCCTGCGCCGTGAGGACGTCCTCCGGCACTTCGTTCATCACCTGCTTGAAGTCGCGGAGGCGCTCCTCGGTCGGTCGGTAGGTCGCACCCGTGCGCTTGGTCTCGAGAAATCCGGTCGGCTTCGCCATCGATGATCTGCCTCAGAGCGACGACGCGGGAAGCGAACTCGCTCCCCGGTCGCATGTCGATTCAATGTTCAGGATTCGGTCTCACCGAACTGCTGCAAGGCCGCGCGGTATTCCTTCGGGAAGACCTTCACGAACTTCGGTGCGAAGGTATTCCACTTCCGGAGGATGTCCTCCGCACGCCGACTTCGCGTGAAGTCGAAATGCTTGCGGAGCATGTTCTGGACGTAGACCACGTCTTCTTCGGCGAGCGGGTCGAGATCGACTTCCGCGAGCGGATTGAGCTTGCTCTCGAGCTCGCCCTCCATGTCGAGGACGTAGGCGATCCCACCGCTCATGCCCGCCGCGAAGTTCTGACCGACGGGTCCGAGGATGATCGCCCGGCCTTTGGTCATGTACTCACAGCCGTGATCCCCGACGCCTTCCACGACGGCCTGAGCGCCCGAGTTCCGCACACAGAAGCGCTCGCCCACGACACCGTGGAAGAAGGCCTCACCGCCCGTCGCTCCGTACAGGAGGACGTTGCCCGCGATGATGTTCTCCGTCGGCTCGTACGCGACGTTCGCCGGGGCTCGAACGATCACGCGCCCGCCCGAGAGGCCCTTGCCCGTGTAGTCGTTGGCGTCGCCTTCGACGCGGATCTGGATGCCCTTCGGCAGCCAGGCGCCGAGGCTCTGCCCCGCCGAGCCCTTGAACTCGATCTCGATCGTTGCGTCCGGCAGCCCCTCGAGTCCGTATTTCCGCGAAACCTCGGAGCCCAGGATCGTCCCGACCGTCCGATTCGTGTTCTCGATCGGCAGCTCGATCCGGACCTTCTCACCGCGCGCGAGCGCCGGCTCGGCGAGCTCGAGCAGCTTCATGTCGAGCGCCTTCTCGAGGCCGTGATCCTGCTTCGCGACGTGGCGCGTCGCGTGCGGGAGGTTCGGCTTGTAGAGCAGGTCCGAGAAGTCGAGGGACGAGGCCTTCCAGTGGTTGATCGACTTGCGGGTCGTCAGTCGATCGACCTGGCCGGTCATCTCCTCCATCGTGCGGTAGCCGAGCTTCGCCATCAGCTGGCGGGCCTGCTCGGCCACGAAGAAGAGGAACCGGGTGACGTGCTCGGGCTGGCCGGTGAAGCGCGCGCGCAGCTCCGGATCCTGCGTCGCGATGCCGACCGGGCAGGTATTCAGGTGGCAGACGCGCATCAGGATGCAGCCCATCGCGACGAGCGGGGCCGTCGCGAAGCCGAACTCGTCGGCGCCGAGCAGCGCGCCGATCACCACGTCGCGGCCGGTCTTGAAGCCGCCGTCGACCTGGACCCGGATGCGCCCGCGCAGATCGTTCTGGACGAGCGTCTGCTGCGTCTCCGCGAGCCCGATCTCCCAGGGGCATCCGGCGTTCTTGATCGAGGTCAGCGCCGAAGCGCCCGTCCCGCCGTCGTGGCCCGAGATGAGGACGAGATCCGCCTTGCCCTTCGAGACGCCCGCGGCGATCGTGCCGACGCCCGTCTCGGAGACGAGCTTGACGCTCACGTTCGCGAAGCGGTTGGCGTTCTTCAGGTCGTGGATCAGCTGCGAGAGGTCCTCGATCGAGTAGATGTCGTGGTGCGGCGGCGGCGACGTCAACCCGACGCCCGGCGTCGAGTAGCGCGTCTTCGCGATGATCCGATCGACCTTGTGACCCGGAAGCTCGCCGCCTTCGCCGGGCTTCGCGCCCTGGGCGATCTTGATCTGGAGCTCGTCGGCGTTCACGAGATAGGCGCTCGTGACGCCGAAGCGGCCCGAGGCGACCTGCTTGATGGCGCTGCGGCGCGAATCGCCGTTGGGGTCCGGGGTCCAGCGCTTCGGATCCTCGCCGCCCTCGCCCGTGTTGCTCCGACCACCGATGCGATTCATCGCGATGGCGAGCGTTTCGTGGGCCTCGGCCGAGATCGAGCCGTAGGACATGGCGCCGGTGCAGAAGCGGCGGACGATCTTCTCCGCCGGCTCGACCTCCTCGAGCGGGACCGGATCGCGGTCGAACTTGAAGTCGAAGAGCCCGCGCAGCGTGCGCATCCGGACCGCGTCGTCGTCCGCCGCCTTCGCGTACTCCTCGAAGGTCTTGAAGCTCTCGTTGCGCACCGCGTGCTGCAGCTTCGAAACGGACTCGGGATTGAAGGTGTGCTGCTCGCCTCGCAGACGCCACTGATACAGGCCGCCCGCATCGAGCTCCGGATACTCGAAGGAGCCGTCCGCGAAGCCGCGGCCGTGTCGCATCGCGACCTCCTTCGCGATCACGTCGAGGCCGATGCCCGACACGCGCGAATGGGTCCCGACGAAGGCGAGATCGATCACCTCCTTGTGCAGACCGATGGCCTCGAAGATCTGGGCGCCGCGGTAGCTCTGGAGCGTCGAGATGCCCATCTTGGCGAAGATCTTGAGGAGCCCCTGATCGATGGACTTGAGATAGTTGGCCATCGCCTTGTCGTGGGACAGGCCGGAGGGGACGAACGCGGCCTCGTCGACGAGATCCTTCACGGTCTCGAAGGCGAGATACGGATTGACCGCTCCCGCGCCGTAACCGATCAGCAGCGCGAAGTGGGCGACCTCCCGCGCCTCGCCGGTCTCGACGATGAGGCCGCAGCGGGTGCGCGAGTTCTCGCGGATCAGATGATGATGGACCGCGCCGGTCGCGAGCAGCGACGGAATCGGCGCGAGCTCCGGAGACACACCGCGATCCGAGAGGATCAGGATGTTGGCTCCAGCCTCGAGCGCCTGGGACGCCTGTCGACAGAGCTCGGCGATCGCCGAGCGAAGCCCCGCGCCGCCGTCCTTCACCTTGAAGAGCGTCGACAGGGTCTGCGCCTTGAAGCCCGGGCGATCGATCTGGCGGATCGCCTCGAGCTCCTCGTCGCGCAGCACGGGCCGATGCAGCCGCAGCAGGCGCGCATGCTCGGGCGTCTCCTCGAGGAGGTTCTTCTCCGCCCCGAGCGTCGAATCGAGGGTCATGACCGGGCGCTCGCGGATCGAGTCGATCGCCGGATTCGTGACCTGCGCGAAGTTCTGCTTGAAGTACTGGAACAGGAGCCGCGGCTTGTCGGACAGACACGCGAGGCCCGAGTCGTCGCCCATCGAGCCGAGGGCCTCCTTGCCGCCCGCGGCCATCGGGGCGATCAGGAAGCGGAGATCCTCGAGGGTGTATCCGAAGGACTGCTGGAGCGGCAGGCGCAGCTCGGGGTTCGGCCGATGGGTCACCTCGACCTGCGGCAGGTCGTCGAGGGTGACGCGATTGGTCTCGACCCACGTCCGGTAGGGATGGCGCCGGATGTAGCGATCCTTGAGCTCGGCATCGGCGACGATGCGGCCCTCCTCGAGATCGGCGTAGAAGATGCGGCCGGGCTCGAGACGACCCTTCAGCGCGACGTCGGCGGGATCGATCTTGAGCGTCCCGACCTCGGACCCCATCACGAGGAGCCCTTGCTTGGTCAGGATGTAGCGCGACGGGCGCAGCCCGTTGCGATCGAGCACGGCGCCCACGCCGTCGCCGTTCGAGAAGCACATCGACGCCGGGCCGTCCCAGGGCTCCATCATGTACGAGTGGTACTCGTAGAAGGCGCGCCGATCGGGCTCCATCAACGTGTCGTTCTCCCACGCCTCGGGGATCATCAACAGCATCGAGTGGGCGAGATCACGACCGGCGAGATGCAGGAACTCGAGGGCGTTGTCGAAGCGGGCGGAATCGCTGGTCCCCTGGCGCATGACCGGGAAGACCTTCTTCAGGTCGTCGCCGAAGAGCGCGGAGCGCAACGTCCCCTCGCGGGCGTTCATCCAGTTCTGGTTGCCACGGATCGTGTTGATCTCGCCGTTGTGCGCGAGGTAGCGGAACGGTTGCGCGAGATCCCAGGTCGGAAAGGTATTCGTGCTGTAGCGCTGATGGACGACCGCGAGCCGCGTCTCCATGTCCCGATCCTGGAGGTCGGGAAAGAACTCGGGCGTCTGGTGGGCCAGGAACATGCCCTTGTAGAGGAACGTCTTCGACGAGAGGCTCGCCGCGTGGAACGAGGAGCCGAGCCGGTCGATCCGGTTCTCGATCTGCCGGCGGATCACATAGAGCTTGCGCTCGAAGGCAGGCTGGTCGATGCCGGGCGCGGACGCGACGAAGAGCTGTCGGAAGGCGGGCATCCCCGAGCGCGCGATCCGGCCGATCGAATCGGGATTCGTCGGCACCTCGCGCCAACCGAGGAGCCGCTGGCCCTCGGCCGCGATCACCGACTCGATGACCTCGACCTGCTTCTGTCGCTCGGCCGGGTCGGTCGCCAGGAAGAGCAGCGCCGAGGCGTACGAGCCGCGCGGGGGCAACGCGAAGCCCGCGGCATCCGCCACCTTGCGCATGAACTTGTCCGGGGTCTGGATCAGGATGCCGGCGCCGTCCCCGGTCGCCTCGTCCGCGCCCGCCCCGCCCCGGTGGGTCAACCGACACAGGACCGTCGTCGCCTGCTCGATGATGTCGTGGCTCGCGGGTCGCTTCAGATCGGCGACGAATCCAATGCCACAGGCGTCGTGTTCGAGAGCGGGGTCGTAGAGTCCCTGCTTGGTCGGCAGTCCGTATCGCATCATGCGCGTATCCGGCTTTCCTGGCGTGCTCGACGCGTTTCGAGAGCACCCGACAGGGGAGCCTTCGAATCGTCGTCGGCGAAGGGCTGCCGCGCAGTCGCGATTCGTAGCGTGCTTCGAATGCGTGCCCGGCGATTCGGGCGCACACGTCCCCACCGGCGACGAACGCCTGCGCGGGGGGTCGAGGACGGCAGAGCCGTCTCGTTCGAAGCGACGCGGCCGGGTCCTCTCGACCCTGCCCGACCCTCCGTCCGGGTCCCCACCCCCTTCGGCGCCGATCGCTTCCGATCGGCGGGATGCGGGATCCCGGCGCAAGTCCAGGCAGCCTGTCGAGAATCGCCCTACGGACCGCTAAGTCGCCGCAGGTTCAACGTTTTTTCGAACTAGCGACCCTAAACCACGGATTTGAGGGTGTCAACCAGCGGGGATGCAGCATGCCGTGGCAACTCCCCGGCAGAGCACGCGCTAACGCCCGTCGACCAGGGCGCGGAGCCGGTCGGGAAAGTTCGTGATGATCCCATCCACGCCGCATTCGAGCAGCCGGACCATCTCGCCCTGCTCGTTGGCCGTGTACGGGTAGACCTTCAACCCTGCCCCGTGGGCCGACGCGACGAAGGCCCGATCGACGAGAGAGATGTGCGGATTCAAGGCCTCCGCCCCGACCCGCGCCGCCCGTTCGAGCACCCGGGCGGACTTGCGAGCCGAAACCAGCACGGCGATCCGGGCCTCCGGGCTCGCCTGGCGGACCCGCTCGAGCACCGGATCCTCGAAGCAGGAAAAGAGCATCCGCGGCAGCAGCCCCCGCGCCTCCACCTCAGCGAGGACCCGCGCCTCGATCCCCTCGTAGGGCGCCGACTCGCCCACCTTCAGCTCGAGATTCCACTCGATCCGGTCCCCGAAGCGCACGAGCAGGTCGAGCAGGCTCGGGATCCGCTCGACCGGCCCCTTTCCGAGCCCCGCGTCGAGGCTGGCCAGCTCCGCCGCCGTCCGATCCCGGATCTCGCCCTTCGCGCCGAGCCGGGAGAGCGAGGCGTCGTGGTGGATCACGACGACGCCGTCTCGCGTCAGGTGGAGATCGGTCTCGATCATGTCGGCCCGCATCTCGATCGCCCGCTCGAAGGCGCCGAGGGTGTTCTCCGGGCGCTCGCCGGAGGCGCCGCGGTGGGCGATCACGAGGGGCGGCGTCTTCTTCGCGGTCACGATCCGGCCTCCATCCAGCCCCGGGCGCGCTCGACGGCCCGGAGCCACGTCGCATAACGCGACTCCCGCTCGTCGGCGCGCATGTGCGGCTCGAAATAACGCGGGGCGCCCAGACGGCGATCGATCTCCGCCCGATCGCGCACGAGTCCGACCCCGAAGCCGGCCAGCGCCGCCGCGCCCATCGCCGTCGCCTCGAGCACGAGCGGTCGCTCGACGGGAATCCCGAGGATGTCGGCCTGGAACTGCATCAGGAAGTCGTTCTCGCAGGCCCCGCCGTCGACGCGCAGCACCGCGGGCGAGATGCCCGAATCCCGCGCCATCGCCTGCATGACGTCGCGAGTCTGGAAGCCGATCGCCTCGAGGGTCGCCCGGGTGACGTGGGCGCGGGTCGTGCCGCGGGTGATGCCGACGATCGTCCCTCGGGCCTGCTCGTCCCAGTAGGGAGCGCCGAGCCCGACGAAGGCCGGCACGACGTACACCCCGCCGCTGTCGGGCACGCTCGTCGCGAGCGCCTCCGTCTCGCGGGCGTGCGCGACGAAGCCCATCCCGTCCCGCAGCCACTGCACCGCCGAGCCCGCCACGAAGATCGACCCCTCGAGCGCGTACTCGAGGCGCCCGGCCCGCCGCCATGCGACGGTCGTCACGAGGCCCGCCTGCGAGCGGGGGGCCTCGTGGCCCGTGTTCATCAGCAGGAAGCAGCCGGTGCCGTAGGTGTTCTTCGCCTGGCCGGGGGCGAGGCAGCCCTGGCCGAAGAGGGCCGATTGCTGATCGCCGGCGACTCCCGTGATGGGAATCGCATGGCCGAGCCACTCGGGATCCGTCTCGCCGAAGAGGCCGACCGAGTCACGTACGTCGGGCAGCATCGCGCGCGGGATCCGCAATGCCTGCAGGAGCGTGTCGTCCCAGTCGCCGGTGTGGATGTTGAAGAGCAGCGTGCGCGAGGCGTTCGAGGGCTCGGTCGCGAAGACGCGGCCGCCGGTCAGGCGGTAGATCAGCCAGGTGTCGATCGTGCCGAAGCAGAGCTCGCCCGCCTCGGCGCGGGCCTGGGCGCCGGGGACCGCGTCGAGGATGAACCGGACCTTCGTCCCCGAGAAGTAGGCGTCGATCCGGAGGCCCGTCCGCGCACGGACCTCCTCCTCGAGGCCGGCGGCGCGCAGCGCGTCGCAGATCGGTGTCGTCTGGCGCGACTGCCAGACGATCGCGGGATGGATCGGGAGCGCCGTTCGGCGATCCCAGACGACCGTCGTCTCGCGCTGGTTCGTGATGCCGATGGCGGCGACGTCGCGGCCGGTCACGCCGGCGCGGGCGAGCGCGCCGCGGGCGGCGCGGAGCTGGGTGTCCCAGATCTCCTGGGGATCGTGCTCGACCCAGCCGGGCTTCGGGAAGAACTGCTGGAACTCGAGCTGCTCGAGGCCGCGGATGCCGAATTGCCGATCGAAGAGCAGCGCCCGGGACGAGGTCGTTCCCTGGTCGAGCGCGAGGATGAAGTCCGCCAAGCCTGCCCCCCTCGACGACGGACCGGAGGAACGCTCGCCCGAGATCGGCCCGACGGACCGATCGGGTTCCCGAGCCGACCGCCCCCTCAGTCGTCTTCCGCGAAGAGCGCGTCGACGAACTCCCGGGACTCGAAGACCCGCAGATCGTCCACCGACTCGCCCACCCCCACGAACCGCACCGGAATCCCGAACTGATCCGCGAGCCCGACGATGACGCCGCCCTTCGCCGTCCCGTCGAGCTTCGTCAGCACGAGCCCCGTGACCTTGGCGACCTCGGTGAAGAGCCGCGCCTGGGAGATCGCGTTCTGGCCCGTATTGGCATCGAGAACGAGAAGCGTCTCGTGGGGCGCCCCGGCACGTCGCGGCCGATCACGCGGGCGATCTTGCCGAGCTCCTCCATCAACGGCTTCTTCGTCTGGAGCCGGCCCGCCGTATCGATGATCGCGACGTCGACGCCGCGTGCGACGGCGGCCTTGACCGTATCGAAGGCGACCGAGGCCGGATCTCCACCGGCTTCACCGGCGATCACGTCGCAGCCGACCCGCTGGCCCCAGACCTGGAGCTGCTCGATGGCCGCCGCACGAAAAGTGTCGCCGGCGCCGAGCAGGACCGAGCGGCCGAGGGCGCGGTGCTTCGCGGCGAGCTTGCCGATCGTCGTCGTCTTGCCGGCACCGTTCACCCCGAGCACGAGAATGACGTGCGGCTTGCTGGCCAGGGCGAAGGGCTCGCCCGCCGGCTCCACGCTCTCGAGCTTCTCGGCCATCGCCTGCTTGAGAAGCCCGCGCACCGCCGCCCCGTCCGCCCCCTGCCCGTCCCGCCGCACGCGGTCGAGCAGCGACTGCGCCGTCGCGACGCCGAGATCGGCCGTCAGCAGCAGCTCCTCGAGCTCGTCGAGCAGCGCGGGATCGACGGTGCGTCCGCCGAGGAGACCGGTCAGCCGGCCGGCCAAAGCATCCCGTGTGCGCCGCAGGCGTTCGCCGAGGCCGACGCGCGGAGCGTGGGCCGGGGCCGGGACCGAGGGCGGGGCCGGAACGGGAGCCGGGGTCGCCAGCGATTCGGCGACCGGAGCCGAAACGATCGCCGGCTCGGGCGCGGTCGCGGGCGCGGGAACTTCGGCGGGCACTGGCTCGAGCGGCCGAAGGAGCTCCGGCTGGAAGTCCGGCTGGGGCGCCTGTGGGAGCGCTGGTCCGGGTGCTGGTGTGGGAACGGGAACGGGCGGGAGAGCGACCTGAGCCGCTTTTGCGAGCTCTCGTGGCGGAGCGACCGGCGCCGGTTCGCGCGGGAGGCTGATCGGAGCGGAGACCGGGGCCTCCGTCCGCGCCTCGATCGGCGCGGCGGGCGCGGCCGGCTGGGCCTCGACCTTCGGCGCGAGCGCGGCGCGGGCGCGGGCCCGGCGGCGGCGCGCGAGGAAGACGGACAGCACGCCCGCCGCGGCGACGGCCAGCCAGCCGAACGGCCCGGCGCCGAGGAAGCCCAGAATTTCGATCACGATCGTGTCCATGGCGCGCGGAGCTTACCAGCCGGCCCCGGGACTTCGAGAGCCCGGCCCGCCGCGTGCCCGATCCGCCCGCGCTACCGCAGCACCACCGAGACCAGCTTCGAGACGCCCTTCTGCTCCATGGTCACGCCGTAGAGCATGTCGGCGACCTCGATGGTCCGCTTGTTGTGGGTGATCACGAGGAACTGGCTCTGGGTCGACATCTCGGTGATCAGCTGGTTGAAGCGGCCGACGTTGGCGTCGTCGAGGGCGGCATCGACCTCGTCGAGCAGGAAGAAGGGCGAAGGCCGGACCTGGAACACCGCGACCAGCAGCGCCAGCGCCGTCATCGTCTTCTCGCCACCCGAGAGCAGGTTCACGTTCTGCAGCCGCTTGCCCGGCGGCATCGCCATGATGTCGACGCCGGCCTCGAGCACGTCCTCGGAGTCCGTCAGCTCGAGGCTCGCCTTGCCGCCGCCGAAGAGCCGCGGGAAGTTCTCCGAGAAGTGCTTCGAGACGAGATCGAAGGTCTCCCGGAAGCGCTGGCGGCTCGTCCGGTTGATGCGCGCGATCGCTTCGCGCAGGCTCGCGATCGTGCCTTCGAGATCGTCCTTCTGCTCGGTCAGGAAGCGCTGGCGCTCGGAGAGCTCTTCGTGCTCCTCGATCGCGCCGAGGTTGACGTCGCCGAGGGCATGCAGCGCCTTGCGGACCTTCTCCGCCTCGCGCTGGCGCGCTTCGGTCGGGAGCATCGCGAGCTCGATGTTGCGCCGCGCTTCGCGCAGGGCCGACACCGGGGTCATCGCCGTTTCGGCCTCGTCGTCGTCGTCGCCCGACACGGATCCGACGCCTTCGCCCGCCGCAATCTCCTCGGCGACCAGCGCGGCCTCGGCCTCGCTCGCCGTCGCGGCCCCCTCGGTCTCCGACGCCGAGCCATCCCCCACGAGATCCGCGAGGCTCGGCAACCGCCAGGACTCGATCTCGACGTTCCAGCGCTCGCGCACCGTCCCCGCCTGATGATCGAGGCGCATGCGCGCCTCGGACAGCTTGAGCTCCGCCTGGCCCGAGCGCTCCCGCGTGTCGGCGAGCTCGCTGCGCAGGCTCCGCAGCGCTTCCTCGATCCGCGAGACCTCCGCGGAGGCCTCCTCGAAGCGCTGGCGCAGCCCGTCGCTCTCGGCCCGGGCGGTCTCCTCGGCCTCGAGCTGGGCGGCGAGCCCGGTCTCGGAGGACTCGATCTCGACCTGGAGGGCGTCGCGGCGCACGCGGGCGTTCTCGATCTCCTGATGCCGGCGCTCGATCCAGCCGCGCGTCTCGCGCTCGGACTGCTCGGCGCGGGTCGCGGTCTCCCGCAGGCGCAGGCGATGGTCGTCGCGGGCGCGGTAGGCGACGCGCAGCTCGGCGACGCGGCTCTCGCAGCGCGAGAGCTCCCGGCCGGCGGAGCTGATCTGCAGCCCGAGGGCATCGACCGCCCGCTGGCTCGCGTCGCGCTCGCTGCGGCGCTCGGCGAGCTGCTCCGTCGCGCGGACGATCTCGTCGCCGACGCTCTCCTGCTCGCTCAGCAGATCGCTGCGCTCGGCCACACGCGTCTGCTGGACCTCGCCGATGCGCTTCACGCGCTCGGTCGAGCGCTCGAGGTTCTTCTCGTGGTTGGCGACCGCGAGGGCGGCCGTGTGGTGGCGGTTGCGGAGGTTCTCGAGCTCTTCGCTCGCCCGGGCGAGCGCGGACTCGGCGTCGCGATTGGCTGTGCGGGCGAGCTCGGCCTCGTGGTCGAGTCGATCGACCTCGACGGAGAGCTCGCGGACCTCGCGGGCCCGGGTCAGCATGCCCGACGCCGACGACTCGCCGCCGCCCTGGACGACGCCATCCGGTGTCGCGAGATCGCCGCCCCGGGTCACGAAGGTCGCCGGCAGGCGCTCGGCCCCGAAATGGCCGAAGACCTCTTCGAGGCTGCCGACGAGATAGACGTCGCCGAGCAGCCGGCGCGCGACTTCCTCGACGCCCGCCCGCGGCCGTACCCGCGCGAGCAGCGGCTCGCCGTAGGGCACGATCCCCGACGAGAGTCCGGCGGGCGCCCCCTGGACGAGGAAGACCCCGCGGCCGGCCCCGTCCCGGCGAAGCGTCTCGAGCGCCTGGATCGCACCGCTCGACGCCTCGATCACGATCGCCTCGGCCCGCTCGGACAGCACGGCCTCGACCGCCCGCTCGACCTCCGCGTCGGCCTCGATCAGCTCGCGCACGAGCCCGCGCACACCGAGCGCCTCCACGGCCTCCGGCCCCGCCGCCAGCAGATGGCGCGCACCGGCGCCGATGTCCTGGCGCCCCTCGACGACCTCGCGCAGGGAGTCGTAGCGGGCCCGCGTGACCTGGGCCGAGCGCGCGGCCGATTGATCGGCCTCGACGGCGGCGCGCTGGGCGAGCTTCGCCGCTTCCTGCGCCCGGATCGCGCCGAGCAGCTGCTCCTGGAACTGATCGCGCGAGGCGAGCAGGTTGCGCAGCCCCTCTTCGAGGCTCGACTGCTCCCGGCCGGCCTCGGTCGCCTGGGTCTGCTGCGCTTCGACGTCGGCGTCGACGCCGCGCAGGCGCAGGTCGATCGCGCCCTGGCGATCGCGCAGGCTCGCGATCCGATCCTCGAGGCGCGCGACGGCGGTCAGGACCTGGACGTGGGCCGTGTTCTTCTGATTGCGCTCGCCCTCGAGGGTCCGCAGGGCCTCCTGCGCGGTCTTGACCTCGCGCTCGGCCGTCTCGATCGCCTCTTTCTCCTGGGCGAGCCCGCTCTCGAGCTGCTCGAGCTCGGCGCGGGCGGTGCGGTGCTCGTTCTCGGCGACCTGGAGCTGCTCGGCGAGCTGGGCGAGCTCGCCGCGGCGGGCCTCGCTCGACTCCTCGAGGCTGTCGCGCTCGCGGCGCGCGAACTCGATGCGGCTCTCGAGGTTCTTGATCTCGCCGCGGATCGCGAAGAGCCGCTCGGCGCCGGCGGTGACGGCCTTCTCGGCCTCGGTCAGGAGGATGCGCTGCTGCTGCGCCGCGAGCTCGCGCTCGGCGAGCTGGGTCTCGGCGACCAGCGTCTGCTCGCGCAGGGCCTCGAGGGAGGCGGACTCGTCGCGGACCTGCTCCTGCAGTCGCGCGCGCTCGTCGGCGGCCAGCGAGAGCTCGAGGATGCGCTGCGTTTCGTGGAGCCGCTTGTAGCGCGCCGCCTTCTTGGCCTGGCGCTCGAGGGTCCCGATCTGGCGCTTGATCTCGCCGAGCACGTCGTTCACGCGAACGAGGTTCTGCTCGGTCGACTTCATCTTGCCCTCGGCCTCGCGCCGCCGGGCCTTGTACTTGCCGATGCCGGCCGCCTCTTCGATGAGGCCGCGGCGATCCTCGGGCTTCGCGGAGACGATCTCGGCGACCTTGCCCTGCTCGACGATCGTGTAGCCGCGCAGGCCGATGCCGGTATCGCGGAAGAAGTCGTGGACGTCCTTCAGCCGCGCGGGCTGCTTGTTCATCAGGTATTCGGACTCGCCCGAGCGATAGAGCCGGCGGGCGATCTCGATCTCGCTGTAGGCCGCGTAGGCCGGCGGCGCCTGGCCGTCCGCGTTGTCGAAGGTCAGCGCGACCTCGGCCATGCCGATCGGCGGGCGGTTCTCCGAGCCCGCGAAGATGACGTCGTCCATCCCCTTGCCGCGCAGCTTGCGCGCGGACTGCTCGCCCATCACCCACTTGATGGCGTCGACGACGTTCGACTTGCCGCAGCCGTTCGGCCCGACGACGCAGGTCATGCCCGCGTCGAAGCTGAAGACCGTGCGGTCGACGAAGGACTTGAACCCGTGGAGCTGCAGACTCTTGATGCGCAAGCGATCCCTCGATCGAACGTCCAGCGGTCCGATCGGGGCTCGCCTCGACGGGCCCGGCCGGCTCGGGGGTCCTGCGACCTTCGAGCTCGGAACGGATCCGAGGGTTCCCCAAGCGATGACCGTGGCGCGGCTAATTACCCGCGATTCTAGGCGAACCCGCCCGGAATCGGATCACACCAGCCAGGTTTCGAGACGGATTTTCCGCCCGAGCCGCGACTCCGCGTGCCGTCGATGCACACGCGCGACGCGTCGGGCCGGGTCGTCAGTCTCTAGCGGGGATCTCGCTGGTCGACGAGGGCGTTGCCTCGACGACCCCGTAAAGGGTTCAGGGGGTGTCGGAGTGGTAACACGAAGGGCAGGCGCTGCCAAGCGTGAAGCGGGACCGCAGGTACTCGGGGACGACCGGCCGGGATGGCCCGAGGTGATCTCGGCTCCGAGATCACCGTGACTCGGAACTCGACCGCCCCCCAATGAACCGAGCCGTGACGATCCCCAACCGCGCCGTACTTTCGACGCCCATCGGATCTCAGGTCTCGCCGAACGTCGTGTCCACCAAAACGGGCCAACTCCAACCTACTCGGCTTTCGACTCGATCCGAAATACGGGACGCCCGAGTCTCCGGTCGATGCGCAGCACGATGTCATCGCGGAGATATCCTGACTTTAAGAATGGCCCCGGAGAAATGGCCCACTGTCCAATCATGGATTCCTCGTTCGGCACTTCCGCATAACATACGGGCGCCTGGTGATCGGAGAAAACGATTAGCGCGAATCCTTCAGGAGAGTGATCCCTTTGCCACCACGACTCAGAATATTCCAGCCCCCCAAACCTCTTCAGATCTGCGACGGATGTGTATTCATCAAATACGAAAACGCGAGACCACGAAAATCTTGCAACATCGCTCAAGACGACTCGCTTCTTCGTCCCGTAAAGGATCTCTCGCTCAAGGGATCGCATAAGGTCGTCATTGCACTCAGGGGTCGATGCGTGACGACAAGACGAGACCACGAACGCCACCAACAACACGAGAATTAGTCGCGCGTATTGGCTCACGGATCATCGTCCACTTATCGCGGCATTCGCGCACTGCGTGTAACAACCCGCCTCCCCGGCTCCGTGTGCGGCGAACGATCGACCAATCTCGTTATACAATTGATCTCGCGCGGCATCCGTGGTCTGGCTGCACAGCGTTGACTCTCCCGATTTCAATTCATTCAAGTAGCCCAAGGCCTCAGCGATCTGAGGCCCATACCTGTCGCTAGCAAGGCAGGACGTGAGGCAGTGCCGAAAGTTGTTCTCGAAGTCGTTTTGACCCGGTCCGAGTAGCGATAGCGGATGGGCATCTGCCGCATCAAATCCTTCGGAACGAAGCGAGAACGCAGTTACGGGAGAAGCCAACACGCTCCCGGCTCGCTCCAAGCCCCTTCCAAAATCACTTGGGCGGGGAACGAACGGTCGGGGTCCTAGTCCGCTCGGATCAGCTCGATTAGTGGGATTGCTGTTCACGTACGCATAGACGTTGATGCCCCCGTGCCATCCGATCGGATCAGCCGAGACGTACCGCCCGATCGATGGATCGTAATGCCTGTGCCAGTTGTAATGCAGCCCCGCCTCCGCATCCCAGACCTGCCCCGGGAATCGCACATCCAGCACGAATTGCTGCAGGTCCCCATCCGGATCCTGATTGGTCGTCGCCGATCCAAACGGCCCATAGCTCGCCCGCCAAATCGTCTGCACGTTGCCCACGGTCGGCGAGCTCGTCGCCGCCAGCGGCGTCCCGAGTCGATCCCCATGAACCCAGGAGAACTTCGTCGGCGCCGTCCCCGAGTCGACCACGCCGACCAACTCGTCCTCGATCCACGCGTAGTCGCGAACCGCATTCGGCGACGTCGCGAGACTGCGCTCCTCGATGAGGCTCCCCATCGATCCATAGAAGAACAGCGTCGTTCCACTCGCGGTGATCTTCCGAACCCGACGACCGAACACGTCGTACGTGTAGAGCCCGACCACCGCCTGTGTGACCGGGTCGCGTGCCTCGACCAGCTGATTGCGCTGATCGAAGACGTAAGACGGGAGACCGGAATAGGCGCTCGGCCCTGCCCAGATCCGATTGCCATAGACGTCGTGCTTGTAGTACCGCGGCACCGTTCCCGCGCTCTGCGCAACGAGATCGGTCCCCGCCTCGTAGCTCGTCGTCTGCGCGAGCCCCGGAGCGATCTCGCCGATGCGATTCCCGTTCGCATCGTACGTGTAGGTTTGAATCGCCGCCCCCGCGAGCGAGCTCGACTTCCAGAACCGATCGAGATCGTCGTAGAAGTAGAACCGACTCTCGTTCGCATCCCGATTGTCGATCACACGGTCGAGATTCGGCCCGGCATCGACGGGCCCTGCCCCGCCCGCGATATAGGCGTACTCGAAGCTCTGATCGAGCACCGTCCCGGACGGCGACGTCACCAGCAGTGAGGTCGCCTGGCCGCGCAGGTTGTACGTGCGCGTACTGACGACCGTATTGAACCCCGTCCCCGAGCTGAACGGCGGGAACTCCGCCCGCGTGCGCCCGCCGAACGGAGCGAAAGCGATGTTCCGAACGACCTGCTGATCCACCCCGGCCGTGACCGTCAGGGTCTTCGGGCGACCGCCCGAGTACGCGTAGCCCGACGTCACTCCGCTCGGCGCCTGGACCGACGTCCGGTTCCCACCTGCGTCGTAGCCGTATGCGACGAAATACGTCGATCCACCGATCGACGTGCCCTCGCGAGCAAGATCGCCCCGGGCGGTGTACTCGCGGCTCGTCGTGACGATCCCGTTGGAGACGGAGGAGAGTCGGCCCATCTGGTTGAGCGCGGTACTCGCGTCGTAGCTGAACACCCAGTCGGCGTCGGTCGGGAAGTCGACGAGGGTCAACCGATCGAGGCCGTCATGGCTGTAGCTGGTCGTCCTCGGCGAGCCCGCGAAGTTCTCCTTCTTCATGAAGAGGTTGCCGGCAGCGTCGAAGGTGTAGAGCGTCACGCCCGTATTGGGCGAGGTGACCTTCACGAGCCGGCCGAAGTCATCGTGCTGTCAATCGGTCGGCTTCGAGGCCGTGTCTGTGATCTTCTTCATCCGGCCCTGCAGGTCGTAGTCGAACTGCGTGACGTAGGTCGATCCGCCCCGGACCTGCGAGACCTGCTTCAGGCGATCGAGTGCATCGTAGATGCGGGTGTCCTGCTTGCCGTTCTCGTCGGTGACGGCTGTCGGGTTGCCGTTCGGGTCGGAGCCGTACTGGGTGAAGACCGTGTTGCCGGCGAAGAGCGGGTTGAACGCCTTGAGGAGCCGACCGGCGGCGTCGTAGCTGAAGGTCGAGTCGCCGGTCAGCGTGCCTCGGCTCGCGAGACTCACGAACCCGGCGTAGAGGGCCTCGCGGGTGACCCGGCCGCCGGTCCGCTCGTAGACGATCGCGTTGCCCGCGGCATCGGCGAGGAAGGTCAGCCGGTTCTTCGTGTCGTAGCCGAGGCGCAGGAAATAGGGCTGCGAGAGCGAGTCCGGCGGGAAGTCGATGCGGGTCAGGTTGCCGTCGATGTCGTAGGTGAACGTGACGGTCGAGGAAGCACCCGAGAACGGGGGCGTCACGGTCTTGACCCGGCTCTTCGTGTCGTAGGTGAACTGGGTCGCCTGGAGGTTCGGGTCGGTGATCGTCTGGGGATTGCCCAGGGCGTCGAAGTTCGAGAAGACGGTCTCGAGGTAGCTCGAGCTCGGGCCGTTCAGGTAACGCCGGGTCGAGATTCGGTAGCCCGTCGTCGCGTCGTAGAAATGCTGCGTGTAGTTCTCAGGACGAGGGCCGCTCACGGTCTTGATGTGGCCGGCGGTGTCGTAGGTGAACGTCGTCTTGTAGGCGGCGAGGACCACGCTGCCCGAGGCATCGAGGGTGTAGCCCTGCTCGGTGCCCGAGAAGAGCTTCTGCGTCGGGGCCTGGTTCGGGATGGTCGGGTTGTCGCCGGGGGTCGCGGGGTCGTCGTAGTCGTAGATCGTGGTCTTCGTTCCGCCGCCGGGCAGGACGGAGGGCGTGTACTCGATCAGGGGTTTCTGAAGGACCGGATGCCAGACGGTCTCCTCGAGCGAGGCGTAGGTGTCGTCGGCGGAGAAGACGCCGGGCTGCGAAGGGCCGTCGACCCAGCCCTTGACCTCGCGGCCGGGGCGGCTCTGGTTGTCGTAGTTCTCGAAGAGGGTCTTGTGGCCGCGCTTGTCGGTCCGCGTCTTTGACGAGCGGGCTTTTCGGACCGATCGTCGTCTGCGCGATGAAGGGGACGTCGACGCCGGGGCCGCCGGGAACGGGGGCAACCGGACCGGTCGTGTTCGTGACCGACGTGATGAGACCCGTCGTGCTCGTGATGGGGTCGGAGACGGTCCCCGCGGCGTACTTGCTCTCGTAGACGGCCAGGAGCTCGCTCGACGCGTTCCGGACCGTCGCGCGAAGAAGACCCGTCGGCGTCGTATACGAGATCGTCAGGGGCTGTTCGAGCGCCTGTTCGTCAGCGGAGATGATGCGATTCGCGCTGCTGTAGTTCCAGGATCCCAGCGTGACGTTCGTCGGATTGGCCGTCGTCTTTCGCTCGACGAGGGCGAGACGGCCAACGGGCGACGTCGACTTGTAGGTGTAGGTCCAGGTCGTCTTGTCGGTCGTCGAAGGCGTCGACGGATCGGGGCCCTGGACCGTCTTCAGGATTCCGCCGACATACGTGAAGTCCCACTGCTCGCCGTTCGCGGTGACCCGTGAGAGCTTTCCGAGGTCCGCACCGCTCGAGAACTTCTTGAGGACGATTGATCTCGTGCCCTGCGCGAAGGTCGTCTCGCCAGTCCCCGGTCCGGCGGAGACGTTGATCGGGAGCTCGCCTGGGATGCGGATCTGAGTGAGGTAGTACTTCGAATCCGCCGTGTTGTAGTTGAAGTCCGCCTGCGTTCCCGTTCGGCTCGTGAAATGGACATCGAGATCCGGATCCACGGTCAAGGATCCCCCGTCGCCCGAAGCCGGCTTGTAGGCCGCGCCGTCGAAGACGTAGGGAACCGGGGTCGTCAGCGGTTCGGACACGACGATCGCTGGAGGAAATCCACCCGGGGCATACTGGACGACGTTCCAATAAAGACTATGCGACCACACATATCCGACGCCGGGCAAAGTCGCCGAGTTCGGCGGCCCGACGACGAGCGCGTTGCTCGCGTAATGGCGCGAAAATCGCATGCCTCCGCCCAGGTCCACATCCACGGGATCGAGCGAAAGAGCGCCGGTTCTGAGATTGACCGGGTCGCCAACGCAGCCCGACTTGTCCGTGGCGGCGTTCGAGGTTTCGCACTTGACGGGCGCCGAGAGATCCCCCGCGCAACCGCTCACGGTGTCCGGGGGCAAGACCGTACTGTCCGCCACGCATTGACTCGATCGGTCGACGTAGTTGGGCGTATTGTTGTAGGCGATCCGACAACCGCTAGGCGGGCCGGTGTCGTAGAGGCGCGCGCCGTTCGTCACGCATTCGCGAACGTTCACCCCGACGAGCGCCAACCTTCTCTTGTTGGTCCCACAAGCAGGCCCCCGGGCTCCAATAGAGGATGAAGTAACAGTCTTCTACTGCCCCGGCTGGAAAGGCCGGCACGACCAGAGCGAGAGCGAAAGCAAGAAGGAGAACGGACGAATGCCTTCGCATGATTGGCGCCCCTTTGCGTGATGCAAACCACCGCGGCGCCGAGACGCCGAGACGCCGAGACGCCGAGACGCCGAGACGCCGAGACGCCGAGACGCCAAACAAATTCAGAATGGCACGAGAATCGACTTCACATCAAGCGTTTTCTCACGCCGATTCAGAAATGTCGACTCAAGGGCTCTCCGTCGATCCCTACGCCCCCCCTTCCCAGCGTCCGTAGAGTGCTGCCCCCACCGCCGCCCTTGCCCCCTTCAAACGAACAGCTTCCGCAGCCACCGATTCCCGAACACGTTCTTCACGATCTTCTGTAGCCCCGCCGCCGATTCGAGCGTGTACGGATACCCGCCCTGCGCCTTCTTCGTCGTGTCCGTGATGATCGGATGCAGATGGCAATAGCCGCGGATGCCGATCTCGCCGTTCACCTGCCCGACACCGCTCGCCTTGAGGCCGCCGAAGGGCGCCTCGGCGATGCCGTAGGTGACGGCGATGTCGTTCACGCTGACGCTGCCCGTCTGCATGCGCGCGGCGAGCGCCTCGCCCTTCGCGAGATCCCGGGTCCAGATGTTGCCCGAGAGCCCGTACTCGGAGTCGTTCGCCAGCGCGAGCGCCTCCTCCTCGTCGCGCACCTTCTGGATCGCGACGATCGGTCCGAAGGTCTCCTTCTTCATGAGATCCATCTCGTGGTCGACGTCGACGACGACGGTCGGCGGGAAGAAGTATCCGGAGAGCGAGCGGTTGCGCTCGCCGCCGACCAGGACCTTGGCGCCCCGGGCCTTCGCGTCGGCCATGTGGGCCTCGATGATGTCCATCTGCTTGTCCCAGAAGACGGCGCCGATGTCGCTCTCGCCCTGGTCGGTCTGCTTCAGCGCCTTCGCGTGCTCGACGACCTTCGCGACGAAGGGCTCGTAGATGGCCTCGGGGACGTAGATCCGCTCCGTCCCGCAGCAGTAATGGCCCGTATTGAAGCAGGAGCCGCGGACCGCGCCGTCGGCGGCGCGGTCGAGATCCGCGTCGCGGCAGACGATCATCGCGTCCTTGCCGCCGAGCTCGAGCGTCACGGGGATCAGGTTGCGGCCGCAGGCCTCGCCGACGCGGCGGCCGGTGGCGACGCTGCCGGTGAAGGAGACCTTGTCGACGCCGGCCTCGATCAGGGCGGCGCCGGTCTGGCCGTCGCCCTGGATGACCTGATAGAGATGCTCGGGGAAGCCGGCCGCGCGCGTCATCTCCTCGAGCAGGACGGCGGAGAACGGGGTCACCTCGCTCGGCTTGTGGACGACGGCATTGCCCGCCATCAGCGCCTGGGCGAGGGGATTCGCGGCGAGGGCGACCGGGCCGTTCCAGGGCGTGATGAGACCGACGACGCCGAGCGGTTGATAGACGAGGGTCAGCTTCTTCGAGAAGCGCATGACGCCGGACGGGCGGCGGTGGACCGTCTTGAGATATTCGCCGCCGCGCTTCGCGTAATGCGAGATCTGCATGCAGGGCGCGAGGACCTCCATGCTGATCGCCTCGTTGCGGGGCTTGCCGGTCTCCTTGATCACGAGCTCGACGATGTCGTCCTGGCGCGCGACGAACTGATCGACGAGGCGCCATAACACCTCGGCGCGCTCGGCGAAGGAGCGGGTCGCCCACTCGCGCTGCGCCTTGCGCGCCCGCGCGACCGCGGCGCGGACCTCGTCGGGGGTCGCGCAATCGAATTGCCCGATCGACTGGAGCGTGACGGGGCTCTTCACGTCGTAGCGGCGGCGGCCGTCGGTCGTCTGGATTGCTTCGAACAGGGCCATGGGGGATTCCTCTCTTCAGTCGGGGGGCTTGATCGGGTGTCGGGCCCGGGATGGAGATCTCGGGCGCATTCGGTCCGGGGCTCGTTCGGGCCCGGAGCCGGTTCAGGGGGTTGGGTGGGCGAAGCGGGCGGCGTCCGGGGAGAGCCCCGTCCGCACGATCTCGTTCAGCTGCTTCTGCTGCTCGGCGTCGAAGTAGTCGGCGAAGCCGCCGACCTTGCCGCGCCGGACCTTGTAGGAGTCGACGTCGGTGGTGTCGCCCGCCGTCAGCCGGCCGCTCGCGAAGGCGCCCTCGCGCTCGAGCTTCTGCAGGCGGTCGAAGCGCGAGCGCTCGAAGGCGACCTTGATCGCGACGGGATCGGGCTCTTCGCCGAGAAAGCGCAGGACCCGGGCCAGCGTCTCCTCGGGCTCGGCGTGCATCGCCTCGTAGGAGATCGCGAGCGAATTCGGGATCTGCCGGAGCGCGGCTGCCCAGACGTTCATGAACTCGACCGTCGTCCGCAGCCCGCCCCGTTCGCCGCTCGCGAACTCGTAGATCGGCTGCTCGAGGTCGTGGTCGCGATTGCGGCGATGGAAGTAGAGCGAGACCGTCACGTCGCGGGGATCGCGGGAGACGAAGAGGACGTGCTTGCCGCGGTAGCGCGACTTGTCGCGGCCGAGCTCCGCCGGAGTCCGGTTCGGCTCCTCGTCGTGGGTGAAGTAGATCTTCGGAATCCGGCGATCGAGGTAGTGGAGGTTCGCGTACTCGAGCAGCGGCGGGTCGACGAGGCCGTAGCGCTCGGCCCAGTAGAAGGTCAGCGTCGCGCGCAGCCAGGTCCGCCCGCTCTTCGGAAACGAAACGACGACGTATTTCGCCGTGCCGAACTTCCAGGCGTGCATGACCCGGCGCTTGATCCCGAAGCGGCGCGGGAGGCACTTCTTGATGATCCATTGCACGGCGTCTTCGGGCTGCGGCACGAAAGCTTCCTATCGATCAAGCGGCGATTCAGAGGGCGATTCAGAGGCCGGCTGCCAGGAGACCCGGAGCGTCCTCCCGCTCGGCCTGCAGTCGGTAGAGTCGCGCGTATACCCCGTCCGAGGCAAGCAGCGCGTCGTGGCTGCCCGACTCGACGATCCGGCCCCCGACCAACACGAAGATGCGGTCGACGTCGCGGATCGTCGACAGGCGGTGGGCGATGGCGATCGCGGTCTTGCCCTCCATCAGGACGCGGATGCCGCGCTGGATCGCCGCCTCGGTCTCCGTATCGATCGCGCTCGTCGCCTCGTCGAGGACCAGGACCCCCGCGCCGTGGGCCAGCGCCCGGGCGAAGGACAGAATCTGCCGCTGCCCGGTCGAGAAGTTGCTCCCGCGCTCGCGGACCTCGGTCTGGTAGCCGGCGGGCAGCCGCTCGATGAAGGCGTGGGCCTCGACGGCGCGGGCCGCCCGCTCGATCGCCGGCCCGTCGAGGTCGCTGCGCCCGAGGGCGATGTTGCGCGCGATCGAGCCGCTGAACAGGAACACGTCCTGGAGCACCGTCGCGACCCGCTTGCGCAGCTCGAGCTGCGGATAATCGCGCACGTCGACCCCGTCGATCCGGACGCAGCCGCGGTCGACGTCGTAGAGCCGGGTCAGCAGCTTGATGATCGTCGTCTTGCCCGCGCCCGTCGCCCCCACGAAGGCGACCTTCTCCCCCGGCGCGACCCGGAACGAGACGTCGCGCAGGATCCAGTCGCCGTCCTCCGCGTCGGCGCCGTAGCGGAACCAGACGTGCTCGAACTCGACGCTGCCGCGGCCGGCGGGATCCGTCGCGGGCGTGTCGTCGACGAGGTCGCGGACCCGGGGCTCGGTGTCGAGGAGCTCGAAGATCCGCTCCGTGCTCGCCATCGCCGACTGCATGACCGAGTACTTGGCCGAGAGATCGCGCAGCGGCATGAAGAAGCGCTGCATGTAGTCGATGAAGACGTACATGATGCCGGCCTCGGCGAGGCCCGTCCCGACGCCGATGATGACGGCCATCGTGATGCCGATCGCGACCTCGATGGTCGAGAAGAGCAGCGAGTCGTAACGGATCGATTGATGCCAGGCGTTGCGGTGGTCCGCGTTCATGGCGTCGAAGTCGGCCAGGTTGCGCGCTTCGCGGCTGAAGAGCTGGACGACCTTCATGCCGGTCACGGTCTCCTGGATCTGGGTGTTGATCCGGGCGATCTTGACCCGGACCGCGCGATAGGCCTCGCGCACCTTCCAGCGGAACACGAACGCCGCGAACGCCATCACCGGCACGATCGCGAAGGTGTAGAGCGTGAGCTTCGGCGACACGAGGAAGAGCACGACCGCGAAGCCGAGCATCTTGATGACGTCGGTGACGAGCGCGACGAGGCCCTGGGAGAACATCTCGGCGAGGTTCTCGACGTCGTTGGTCGCGCGGGTCACGAGGCGGCCGACGGGCATCGTGTCGAAGAAGCTCATCGGGAGCTTTTGGATATGCGCGAAGACGGCGCTTCGCAGGTCGAACATCGCGTGCTGGCCGGTCGTCGCCATGATGACCTGGTGGAGCCAGGACAGAAGCCCGAGGGAGACCGAGACGACGAAGTAGACGCCTGCGAGCCAGATCGCGACCGGAACGCCGGGGGGCGGCGCCGCGAGCCAGGCCTGCAGCGCGTGCAGGACCTCGGCGCCGAAGGCATGGGAGATCGCGTCGGCCGGCAGCCCCGCCGGCCCGCTCGCCCCCTGCCCCGCCGCCGGCAGCACGAGATCCATGCCGGCCTTCACGATCCAGGCCGGCGCGAGCTCGAGCACGAAGATCGGCAGGAAGAGCAGCAGCGTCGCCCAGATCTGGCGCCGATAGGGCCGCACGTAGGGCCAGAGGCGCAGCAGGAGCCGCCCGTCGTAGGCGCGGCCGAGCTCCTCTTCTTCCTGGTGGTCGGGCTGCGGACGCGCCGGGGTCTTCGCGGGCTGACTCATGCGGCTTCCTCCGTCTCCTGCTCGACCGCGAGCCGCGCATAGAGCCCACCCTTCGCCATCAGCTCGGCATGGGTCCCGCGCTCGACGATGCGACCGCCGTCGAGGACGACGATCTGGTCGAGATTGCGGACGGAGTTGACCCGCGACGCGACGACGACCACCGTGCGCCCCGCGAACATCCGGTCGAGCTCGGCCTGGATCCGCCGCTCGGTGTCGGCGTCGACGGCGGAGAGCGTGTCGTCGAGGATCAGGATGCGGGGCTCGAGGGCGAGCGCGCGGGCGAGCGCGGTGCGCTGGCGCTGGCCGCCGGAGAGCATGATGCCTCGCTCGCCGACCAGCGTGTCGTAGCCGTGGGGCAGATCCTCGATGTCGCGGGCGAGCTGGGCGCGCTCGGCCGCCCGGACGATCTGCTCGAACGGCGCGTCGATCGGGAGCCCGTAGGCGATGTTGTCCCGCAGTGGCAGCGAGAAGAGGAACGAGTCCTGGGGCACCATCGCGATCGCCCGCCGCAGGCTCGCGAGCGCGATGCGGTTGACGTCGACCCCGTCGATGAAGAGCTGCCCTTCCCCGACCTCGAAGAGCCGCGGGATCACCGAAGCGAGCGTCGTCTTGCCCGAGCCGACCGGCCCGACGACGCCGAGCGTCGTGCCCGCCGGGATCTCGAGCGTGACGTCGTCGAGGGCGGCGGCGCGGCTCGCGTCGTCGTAGCGGAACGTCAGGTGGCGGAACTCGATCCGCCCGGCGATGTCGGGGAGCGCGACGCTCCCCGCTTCGTCGCGGATCGCGGGCTCGACCGAGAGGATCTCGTCGATGCGCTGCATGGCCGAGGCGCCGCGCTGCATCAGGCTGATCGCGTAGCCCATGATGAAGGTCGGGAAGGTCAGCTGGCGGGCGAAGATCGTGAACGAGAAGAGCGCCCCGGTCCCCATGCGGCCGGCCTGGATCTCGCCGAAGCCGACCCAGAGCGCCAGCGCGAGCCCCACCGCCGGGAGCAGCCCCGTCACCGCCGGCATCGTGGCGCTCGCGCGCACGAGCTCGAGCTCGCGTTCGCGCAGATGGACGTTGGCCTCGCCGAAGCGGTCGGCCTGGTCCTGCTCCATCGCGTAGGCCTTCACGACGGCGATGCCCGCGATGTTCTCCTGGACGAAATTCGACATCGACGAAAGCGATTGCTGGGCCGCGAGGCTCTTCGCGTAGAGCCGGCCGCCGAGCACCCGCGAGATCAGGATGAAGCCCGGATACGGGAGCATCATCAGGATCGCGAGCTTGAGCGAGAGGGTCGACATCGCGATGAAGGCGCCGACGAAGAGGATCGGACTCTGGGCGACCGAGAGGAGCCCGGGGCCGAGCAGCATGCGGACGGAGTTCAGGTCGTTGACGCAGCGGCTCATCAGATCGCCGGTGCGCCAGCGGAAGAAGAAGGACTGCGGGAGCTTCTGGAAATGCTCGAAGAGATCGTTGCGGATCTCGTACTCGACCTCGCGGGCTGCGTCGAAGACGAGCTGGCGCGAGTAGAAGCGCAGCAGCCCGCCGCCCACCGCCAGCCCGAACAGGATCCAGCAGCGCCGGATCACCTCCTCCCGCGCGACCCCGGGATCGACGAGCCCGTCGATCGCCCAGCCGACTGCGAGGGGGATCAGGTTGAACGACGCGACGTAGAGCAGCACGACGGCGAACCAGAGCAGGTAGTAGCGGCCATTGCGGCGCAGATAGACCGAGAGCCGCCGCAGCGCGTGGCCGATCGGCGTCTCGCCCTCCCGGAGGGCCGTCTGCGAGAGGGCAGCCCCGCTCATCGACCGAGCCTGCGCGCGAGGCGCACGCGGTCGAATCCGAGAAGCCAGCCGAGGAGCGCCCATTGATGGAGCAGGATCGTCCGCAGCCCGCGGCCCTGCGCGTAGCGCCGCCCTGAGGTCGTGGCCGGCAGGGCGAGCAGCGCGAGCCGGCCGTGGGACCGGATGCCCCGGACGAGATCGAGGTCCTCGAGGATCGGCACGTCGGGAACGCCGCCCATCGCCTCGAGCACCCCCCGCCGGATGAAGATCGCCTGGTCCCCGTACGGGAGCCGGAAGAGCGCGTTGCGGACGCGGACCCAGAGCTCGATCCAGCGAAAGAGCAAGCCCTGCTCCTCCAGGCGGAACCCGAAGGCCCCCCCGGCACAGCCCGGATCGTCGGCCACCCCGGCGAGCGCCTCGGACCAGCCCTCGGGCAGACGCGTATCGGCGTGAAGGAACACGATCCAATCCCCGTTCGCGCACTCGCTCCCGAGCCGCAGCTGGCGCGCTCGTCCCCGCGCCGACGCGAGCACCCGGGCCCCCGCCGCCCGGGCGAGCGCCGGGGTCGCATCCCGGCTCCCCCCATCGACGACGATCACCTCGACCCCGTCCTGCGCGGCCCCCCCGGACCGGACGAGGCTCGAGACCAGCGCACCGATCCGCGCTGCCTCGTCGAGCGTCGGGATCACGACCGTGACGATCACGGCGCGCGAGCCTAGCCCGCCTGCCCGGGCATCGCTGCGACGGCCCGTCGACGCCGACATCGGGCCCGTTTCGATTGACTGGGAACGGACCATTGCCTATCTCTCGCACGTGCCGAGCCCCCCCAAGACCGACTCCGCGCCCTTCACGACGACCTCTGCTCCGGCCTATGCCCGGGCGGGCGTCGACCTCGATCACGACGAGTCCTTCGTCGACGACATCAAGGAGATCGCGAAGTCGACCTTCCGCCCCGAGGTGCTGTCCTCGATCGGCGGCTTCGCGGGCATGTTCAAGACGCCCGACCGCTACAAGGATCCGATCCTGGTGGCCGCGACCGACGGGGTCGGGACGAAGCTCAAGCTCGCCTCGAAGATCGGGCGCTACGACACGATCGGCATCGACTGCGTCGCGATGGTCGTGAACGATCTCGTGGTCCAGGGCGCCGAGCCCCTGATCTTCCTCGACTACGTGGCGATGGGCGATCTCTCGAAGTCGATCGCCTCGGATACCCTGCGCGGCGTCGCCGAGGGCTGTCGGCGGGCGGGCTGTGCGCTGCTCGGCGGTGAGACCGCGACGATGCCCGGAATCTACGCCAAGGGCGACGTCGAGCTCGTCGGCTTCAGCGTCGGCGTCGTCGAACGCGACGGCGTCATCGACGGCTCGAACATCGCCCACGGCGACGTCCTGATCGGGATCGCCTCGAGCGGCTTCCACAGCAACGGCTACTCCCTCGTCCGCTCGGTCCTCGAGCAGGGCATGCAGGCCGGGACCGTCGACCTCTTCGAGCAGCCGCCCGAGCTGCGGACCAGCCTCGCCTCGGCGCTGCTCGCGCCGACCCGGATCTACGTGAAGCCGCTGCTCAACCTGGTCCGCGACTTCGAGATCCACGGCTTCGTCCACGTCACGGGCGGCGGCTTCGAGGGCAACGTGCCGCGGGTCCTGCCCGCCGGCGTGCGAGCCCATATCGACACGCTCGCCTGGCCCCGGCCGGACGTCTACGCCTGGATCTCCCGCGTCGGCGGCCTCGCCGAAACCGAGCTGCTGCGGGTCTTCAACTGCGGCATCGGCATGATCGCGATCGTGCCCGCCGCGAGCGCCGACGAGATCCTCGATCGCCTTCTGGGCCTCGGCGAGCGGGGCTACAAGATCGGTGTGATCGAACGCAAGGCGGCGGGCGACCCGCCGATGCTCTTCGATCCGGGCTTCCTGTCTACGTAGCGTTGCCGAACGGGGTCGATTGATGGTCGAGCTGCCCGCGCTGGATCCGAGCGAGGCGCCGCGGGCACGGCGCTGGGACGCGCTCATTCTCGGAAGCGGAATTTCGGCGCTGGTCGCGGCGGCTCGGATCGGCGCCGCCGGTCAGCGAGTGCTGGTCGTCGAGGAAGGCGCCCGGGCAACCCTGCCCCCCGCTCTCAAGGAGCCCTTCTTCCTCGCGGGTCTGCGAGACGAGGGCGTGCTCGACGCCTGCCTGAAGACGCTCTCGGTTCCGCTGATCGATCGCCGGCGGATCGCCGCCGAGCGCCTCGCCTATCAGATCGCGGCGGATCCCGTGCGCATCGACGTCGGCCAGGCGGCGGTGACCGCCGAGGAGCTCGTCGCGTGGGGGCTCGCGAAGCCGGACGAGGCGCAGACGCTGGTGCGCGAGCTGCTCGAGTCCTCGAAGGTCGAGCGCAGCGTCCTGCTCGAGTCGCCGGTCGTCCGCCTCGGGCGACGCGTGGCCGGCAGCCGGGCCACGCAGATCGGCCACCATCGCCGCGGGCTGCCCGGGATCGTACGCGGCCTCACGGGCCTGCTCGCCGACCTCGTCGCGGCCCAGCTGCGGGCGCTCTCGAATCTCGGCCAGAGCGCGCCGCCGCCCGAGTCCCAGGCGCGGCTGCTCGGCATCCCGCTGGCCGGCGGCGCCGGCTTCGCCGACGAGCCGCCCTGGCTCTGCGATCTGCTGCGCAAGCGGGTCGCCGCCTCCTACGGCGATTTCCGGACGCTCAACGGCGACTTCGACCTGGTCTCGGTCTCGGGCCAGCCCGGCGTGCGCGTGCGGCGGACCGGCGAGATCTGGCTCGGGCGTACGTTGGTCCTCGCTGCCGCCCCCTCCGCCCTCCGCGACCACCTCCAGGAGACCGGTGCCGCCGGGCCGAGCGCGCCGCCGCAGCCGGTGCCCGGGATCCTCTCCCGGGGCGGGGCCCGCGCCTACCGCGCCGCCTTCCTCTTCAGCGTGCCGACCGCGATCCTGCCCGAGGGCATGAGCGCGCGGCTGATCCTGCCGGCGCAGGACGCCGACCATCCGACGACGGCGATCACCGCCTTCCCCAGCCAGACCCACGGCCAGCGCGTCGATCTCGTCGCACGCGCCGTCGTGCCCGACCGCGACCCCGAGCGGCTCGCGCGCGTCCAGCAGGGCATCGCCCAGCGACTCCGCCAGCTGATGCCCTTCTGCCGCGACACCCTCGGCGCCCTCGACGTCGAGATGCCGCGCTGGGACGGTGACGATGGCTGGCTCGAAGACCCGGCCCCGGGCATGGGTTGGCCGGCGGAGCTCGACCTGCGAATCTCCCAGCGCCCCTCCATCTACCACCTCGACCGCGCCGCCGTCGGTGCCCTCGGCCTCGAGGGCGACCTGCTGCTCGGCTGGCGCGGGGGTGAGGCGATCGCGGCCGAGCTCTCGTGAGACGAGCTTGGACGCGGACGTCGGGAGACTGATCTGAGAGCCGTCTCCGATCTGAAAGACGATACGAAGCCGGGCGGGCGCCCGAGCCCGCTCTCGGCGCGCGTCCCTCGCGGGCCGAGCATGCGGGACCTGGTCCGGACGATCCGCCTGTCCCTGAGCTACCGGGCGGCGATCAGCGCCACGCTCGTCTGCGCCGCCCTCTTCTCGGCGAGTCGCTACGCCAAGACGTGGCTCGCGAAGCCCTTCCTCGACGAGGTCGTCCCGGCGATGAGCCAGGGGGGCATCGATTGGGCCGCGCTCGCCCCGAGGCTCTGGGAGATCGGGACGATCCTCGCGCTGACGCTCGTCGTGACGCCGCCCGTGATGTTCCTCCGGCTGTATCTCGCCAACTGGGTCGTCGGCCGGACGCGCCAGGACGTCGATCAGCGGGTCGCGCGCAAGTTCCTCTCGGCGCCGCTGCGGCTCCACCGCGGCGAGGCCAGCGGCGAGCTGCTCTCGCGCGCCCTGACCGACGCCCAGCTCGCGTGCCGGACCCTCGAGGTCCTCTACAAGGACGTCGTCGAGGATTTCATGCTGCTCGTCGGCGGTGTGATCGCGATGTTCCTGCTCTCGTGGCAGCTCTCCCTGCTCTCGATGACGACGATGCCGATCCTGCTCGGCGTGCTCGCCTACTTCGGCAATCAGATCCAGAAGAAGACCCAGCGAAGGCAGGAGACCCAGAGCGACCTGTCGCAACGCCTGATCGCGATCCTCTCGGGCATCAAGGTCATCAAGGCGTTTCGCGGCGAAGAGGTCGAGCTCGCCGCCTTCGGCCGCGAGACGCAGACCTATTTCCGTCGCCACATGAAGGTCATCTTCAACCGCGCGATGGCGAAGACGACGAGCGAGTCGGTGAATCAGCTCGTCGGCGCGTTGATCCTCGGGGTGGGGACCTACTTCGCGCTCAACCGGATGTTCGACGTGACCTTCGGAACGCTGGGCGCCTTCGCGCTCATGCTGGTCCAGGTCTACAAGCCCATCAAGAGCCTCACGATCTCGTTCACGACGATCATGGAGTCGAACGCCGGAGCCCAGCGCCTCTTCGAGGTCTTCGACATGGAGGAGGAGCCGCCGGATCGACCCGACGCGAAGACGATGACGGGCCTCATGCGCGGGATCCGCTTCCGCGACGTCCACTTCGACTACGGCCAGGGCGCGATCCTCGCGGGCATCGACCTCGAGGTGAAGCCCGGCGAGGTGATCGCGATCGTCGGACGGACGGGGACGGGCAAGAGCACGCTGATGGACCTGCTGCTGCGCTTCCACGATCCGACGCAGGGGCGCATCGAGATCGACGGCGTCGATCTGCGCGACCTGAAGCGCAAGTCCTTCCTCGACCACGTCGCCGTCGTGACCCAGGAGCCCTTCCTCTTCGACGCCTCGATCCTCGAGAACATCCGCTACGGGAAGCCCGACGTGCCGTTCGAGAAGGTCCGCGCCGCGGCGATCGCCGCCTCCGCCGAGGAGTTCATCGACGAGCTGCCCCAGGGCTACGACACGCCGGTCGGCGAGTTCGGCCTGCGGCTCTCCGGCGGCCAGCGCCAGCGCATCACGATCGCCCGCGCGATCCTCGCCGACCCCGCGATCCTCGTCTTCGACGAGGCGACGAGCTCCCTCGACGCGAAGACGGAGCGCGCCGTACAGCTCGCGATCGAGTCCCTGCGCGGTCAGCGCACGATCTTCCTCGTCGCCCACCGCCTGACGACGATCCGCCACGCGGACCGCATCGTGGTCCTCGACCAGGGCCGGATCGTCGACATCGGCGACCACGAGACGCTGCTCGCGCGCCCCGGGATCTACCGCGAGCTGATCGGGGCCGACCGGCCGAGCGCGGCGTAGAAGCGCTCGGCCAGCTCCGCCAGGCCGGCCGGCGAGAAGCGCGCCCGGGCGTCGCGTCGGGCTGCCTCGCCCATCGCGCGCCGCGCGTCCGGATCGGCGGCGAGCCGCTCCCACGCCGCCACGAGGCTCGCCGGATCCTCGTCGACGAGCAGCCCCGTCTCGCCGTCCACGATGATCTCCGGGATCGCACCGCGCCGGGTCCCGACCATCGGCAGACCGAGCGCCGCCGCCTCGCGCAGCGCGCGACAAGTCCCGTCGGAGCCCGGGACGAGGAAGGTGAAGAGATCCATCCCCCCGACGAGCGCGGCATAATCCTCGACGCGGTAGCCCGCTCGCACGACGTGGCCCTCGAGCCCGAGCGCCCGCACGGGCGCCTCGACCACCGCCTCGGCCCGCGTCCCCCGACCGAAGAGCACGAGCCGCGCCTCGGGGCGGTGCCGCACGAACGTCGCCAGCGCCTCGAAGAGCAGATCGAAGCGCCGATGCGCCTGCAGCCGCGCGACGACGCCGATCAGCAGCGAATCCTCGGGCAAGCCGAGCGCCGCACACGCCGCACGCCGCCGCGCACGAGCCGACTCCAGCGCGCCCGCCGACTCCCCGACACCGAACGCCTCGAGATCGACCGCCCCCGGCGTCACCTCGATCGGCCCGAGCGGCCGGACCCGCCGATTCGCCGAAGCGCTCGCCGCGCTGACACAGAGCAGGCCATCGCAGGCGCGCCCGAAGAGCCAGCGATTCCAGGGCCGGTCCGGGATCGGCTCGGCCCGGGAGGCGAAGCGGACGAGGCGGGACGCACCGGCGCGGGGTGCCGGAACGAGGGACAGGCGGCCGAGGGCGCGGGCGGCGAGCACGTGGTCGCGGGTATGCCAGGTGTGGACCACGTCGAACGGACCGCCAAGGACGGGCGTCGTGAGCCACTGGGCGAGTCGCCGGACGCGCGCGCCGTCGCCGCGCTGCCAGGCGCTGCGGCCGGGCGCGATCGACGCGATCGGTGCGAGCCCGCGCTTCGCGGCCTCCTCGGCGAGGCTGCGGCCGGCGCCGGCGGGCGGCGCGGGGCAGACGAGCTCGACGACATGACCCCGCGCGCGGAGCGCCCGCATCAGCAGGAGCATCGGCTCCGCCGGCCCGGTCCACTTCCAGTCGCTCACGAGGTGGAGGATCCTCAAGGCCGCGACGACACCCGCGTCCGCTCCCACAGCTTCGCGTACTTGAGAAAGACGTAGAACGCGCTCGCTACGGCGATCACGAAGCCCGGCATTCCGTCGAGGAAGCCGCGGCGCAGGACGTAGCTGCGCAGGAAGCGCGCCGGCGGATGGAAGAGGAGCTCTCGGACGCCGACGCGCGCCCCCTCCCGCGCGAGGGCCGCCGCCGCCTCGCCGCTGAAGAACTGGATGCGCGCGATCTGGTCGGCGAGATCGCGGTAGCTGTAATGCTCGAGCTCGCCCGCGAGGCGCGCGACGCGGCCGTCGACCTCGACCCGGCCGTGGGGATCGCGGCCGACGAAGCGCGCGCGGGAGCGGCGGAAGAGCCGAAGCTTCCAGTCCGGGTAGAAATCGCCGTGGCGGATCCAGCGGCCGAGATGCCAGGTCGCGCGGTTGATCTCGTAGGCGACGATCGCGTCGCCCCCCGCCGATGCGGTCCCGTTCGCCCGGGCGGCTTCGCCCCGACCCCGATCGCCGACCGGGAGACCCGTCTCGCGCGCGCATCGCGCGAGCGCCTCGCGCATCGCCTCGGCGAGCGCCGGCGTCACGACCTCGTCGGGATCCAGGATGAAGGCCCAGTCGTGCTTCGCGAGCGACACCGCGAAGCGTTTCTGCTCGACGTCCCCGGCGTAGGCGCGGCGCTCGACCCGCGACGCGAGCCGCCGGGCGACCGCCTCGCTCCCGTCCCGGCTCTTCGCGTCGACGACGACCACGATCTCGTCGGCCCAGGCGACCGAGGCGAGCGCGCGCTCGAGCTCCTGCTCCTCGTCGCAGGCGAGCAGGCAGACGCTGACGGGCTCGCGCGCAGGCGCAGCCTCGCTCATCCCCGCAGCCGCTCGACGGAGCGCACGCCCTTCACCCGGCGGATCTCCTTCATCACGGCGGCCAGCGTCGGCGCGTCCTGGACCCAGAGCTCGAAGAACTGCTCGGCCCCCGTGCCCTGGGTTCCCTCGGTCGTGACCCGGGCCGAGCCGATGTTGATGCCCGCGGCGGAGATCGTGTTCGTGATCTTGGCGAGCATGCCGGGCTCGTCGCGGGAGAGCACCCGGATCTCGACCGCGCGCCGCACGTCGCTCGACGCGTCCCAATCGACCTCGATCCGCCGCGCCGGATCGAGCGCGAAGACCTTGACACAGCCGCGCGTATGCACCGTGACGCCGCGTCCCCGGGTCACGAAGCCGATGATCTCGTCGCCGGGCAGCGGCTCGCAGCAGCCGGCGAAGCGGACGAGCACGTCCGCCGTCCCCGAGACCCGCACACCGGAGGTCGAGCGGCGCCGCTCGCGGGTGAAGAGCTGCCGGAGCCGCTTCGGGACCGAGACCGCGGCCGACACCGGCGCCGACGGGGCCTGCACCGACGCCCCCGCGCTCCCGACGAGCTTGCGCACGACGGTCGCCGCCGTCAGCTTGCCGTAGGAGAGCGCAGCCAGGACCTCGTCCTGGCTCTGCCCCGGCCACTCGCTCGCGACGTAGCGCGCGAGTCGCCCGTCCTGCTCGACCTGGGCGAGGGTCGCGTCGTTCTTGCGCAGCTCGCGCTGGAGCAGGTCGCGTCCGAGCTCGACGGCGCGCTGCTTGCCGGCCTGGCGGATCGCGTACCGGATGTGGTTGCGGGCCTTCGAGGAGACGGTGAACTCGAGCCAGTCCTTGCGGGGCGCGCGCTCGGGCTGGGTCAGGATCTCGACGGTGTCACCGCCCTTCAACTTCTGGCGCAGGGGGACGAGGCGCCCGTTGACCTTGGCGCCCGAGCAGTGGGAGCCGACCTCGCTGTGGATCGCGTAGGCGAAGTCGACCGGCGTCGAGCCGGCGGGCAGGTTGATGACCTCGCCCTTCGGCGTGAAGACGAAGACCTCGTCGGGGAAGAGATTCAGCTTGACCGCATCGAGGAACTCGTGGGGGTCCTGGATCTCCTTCTGCCACTCGACGAGCTGGCGCAGCCAGTCGAATTTCGCGTCGTCGCGCTCGGCGGCGACGCGGCCCTCCTTGTAGCGCCAGTGGGCGGCGATGCCGAGCTCGGCGTCGCGGTGCATCTCGCGCGTCCGGATCTGGATCTCCATGCGCTCGCCGAACTGACCGACGACCGTCGTATGGAGCGAGCGGTAGCCGTTCGGCTTCGGCAGCGCGATGTAGTCCTTGAAGCGCCCTGGGACCGGCGGCCAGATCGCGTGGATCTGGCCGAGCACCGCATAACAATCGCCGATCGACCCGTCGATCACGACGCGGAACCCGATCGCGTCGTAGATCTGCTCGAGCTCGATGTCGCTGCCCTTCATCTTGGCGTGGATCGACGAGATGTCCTTGACGCGGCCGTTGACCTCGCAGGCCAGCTGCAGCTCCGCGAGGCGCGACGAGATGATGCCGATCACGCTCTCGATGTAGCGCTCGCGCTCCGGTCGGGAGATGAGGAGCCTCGCCTCGAGCTCGGCCGAGGCCTCGGGCTCGAGCGCGCGGAAGGCGAGATCCTCGAGCTCCTGCTTCATCCAGTAGACGCCGAGGCGATGGGCGAGCGGGACGTAGATGTCCATCGTCTCCTGGGCCACGCGTCGCCGCGAATCCTCGCCCATGTGGACGATCGTCCGCATGTTGTGGAGCCGATCCGCGAGCTTGATCATGAGGATGCGGATGTCCTCGGACATCGCGATCAGCATCTTGCGGAAGTTCTCGGCCTGCTGCTCCCGGGCGCTGCGGAACTCGATGCGCGCGATCTTCGTGAGACCCTCGACGAGGAACGCGACCTTCGGACCGAAGAGGCGCTCGATCTCATCGCGCGTCGTCAGCGTGTCCTCGAGGGTGTCGTGGAGCAGGCCCGCGATGATCGTGTCTTCGTCGACGAAGAGCTCGAGCAGGATGCCGGCGACCTCGAGCGGATGAATGAGGTAGGGCTCGCCAGACAGGCGCTCCTGGCCGTCGTGGACCTTCGCCGTGAATACGTAGGCGCGCTGCAGCCGCGCGAGATCGACCTGCGGGTTGTACTCGAGGAGGCGGTCGGCGATGTCGTTGAAGCGGAGCATCGTGGGTGCCGAGACACCTTTGCTTTTGCTTTCGAGAGAATCGGTCCCAAAGGGTCGGGTTGCGGGGGCACGGGGGCGAGCGCTCGCTACAGCGTACCGGTGGCCCCCGAACGGGGCAACGCGCGGGCGCCGCTCAGCGCCGCGGGCTCGCCGCGCGCGCCTGCGCCGCGAGGAACGCCGTCATCACGGCCGCGCGACCGAAGCGCGCTCGGATCGAATCCTCCTGCCCCTCGCGAACCGCGTGGATCACGAGCAGGACCTCCTCGACCGCGCGTTCGAGGTCGTCGTTCACGACCGCGTAGTCGAAGATCTCCGCCGCCGCGAGCTCGCGATCGGAGAGCGCCATCCGCCGCTGGATGACGGCCTCGTCGTCGGTGCCCCTCCCCCGCAGCCGCTCCTCGAGCACGGCGAGCGAGGGCGGCAGCAGGAAGATCAGACAGGCGTCGGCGATGCGCTTCTTGACCTGGGCCGCCCCCTGGACCTCGATCTCGAGCACGACGTCGTGACCCAGGCCGAGCGGATTCTCGATCGCGTTCCAGCTCGTGCCGTAGACGTTGCCGCCGTACTCGGCGTGCTCGAGGAAGCGGCCCTCGGCGACGAGCTCCCGGAACCGGCCGGTCGTGACGAAGTGGTAGTGGACACCGTCCTGCTCGCCGGCCCGGGGCTTTCTCGTCGTGTGGGAGGTCGAGAGCCGGAGCGCCGGGTCGCGCTCGAGGATGCGGCGGCAGATCGTGGTCTTGCCCGTGCCCGAGGGAGCGGCGATCACGAAGACGTGGCCGCGGCGCGGGGCTCGCGTCCCGATCACGCCGGCGTCCGCGATCCGCGTGTCCCTTGCCGTCATTGGTCGAGCTCTCCGTCGAAGTCCGGGGCGAGCCGCGTCGCGATCGTCTCGGGGGTGATCGCCGAGAGGATGACGTGGTCGCTGTCGGTCAGCACGATCGAGCGGGTCCGGCGTCCCTCCGTCGCGTCGAGCAGCTTGCCGCGCTTGCCGGCCTCCTCTCGCAGCCGTCGCATGGGCGAGGAGCCGGGCGACACGATCGCGATGACACGACCCGCCATGACGAGATTGCCGTAGCCGATGTTGACCATCGTCGGCTTCGAGCCCGGGGCGCGCTCGCGCAGGCCGCGATCGTGCTCGGCCCGCTCCGTCTCGCCCCGCTCGCGCCCGTCGCCGCTACTCAATGTTCTGCACCTGCTCGCGGATGCGCTCGAGCTCGGTCTTGAGCGCCACCACGTCCTGGGCCAGCGCCGCGTCCGACGCCTTCGAGCCGACGGTATTGGCCTCGCGCCCGAGCTCCTGCAGCAGGAAGTCGAGGCGGCGGCCGACGGGATTGTCGAGCCCGGCGGCGCGCATCGTGTCCTCGAACTGGGCGATGTGGCTGCGCAGGCGGACGAGCTCTTCCGTGATGTCGAGGCGATCCGCCGCGATCACGATCTCCTGATGCAGCCGCGCGTCGTCGGAGAGCCCGACGTCGCGGCGGATCTGCTCGGCGCGCTTCTGGAGCCGCTGCCTCGCCGCCTGCACGACCTCCCCCGAGCGCGCCTGGAAAGCTTCCGACAGGCGCAGGACCGTCGCGAGGCGCCCCTCGAGCTCGACCCGCAGTGCCTCCCCCTCCGCCGCCCGCATCTCGAGCATGCCGCGAACGGCCTCGTCGAGAGCCTCCTCGACGGACGCCGCCAGCGCCTCGGTATCGATCTCCGCCTCGACCACCCGGGTCACCCCCGGCAGCGCCAGCAGCGCCGCGACGTCGAGCCCCCCGGCCAGGGCATGTCGCGAGGAGAGCGCCCTCGCCGCCTCGACGTACTGCCCTGCGATCGCCTCGTCGATCACGAGCTTCGCGGTCGCGGCATTCGAGGCGAGATTGACGACGATCTCGACCTTGCCGCGGGCGAGCTTCGACTGGACCCGCTGCTTGAGGGCGTTCTCGCGGTCGGCGAGCAGCCGCGGCAGGCGGATGCGCAGATCGAGGTGGCGATGGTTCACGCTGCGCGCCTCGACCTCGAAGGCCACGCCACCCGACTCGCGCGCCGCGCGCCCGAATCCCGTCATGCTGAAGATCACGCTTCCTCCGTCGCGCCCGGGATCCAATCCGCGAGTCGCGCTTCCAGCTCGGCCCGGCTCACCGCCGCCGTACCCACCTTCGAGACCGCCACCGCCGCCGCCGCGTTGGCGATCGCGCACGCGCGCACGAGCGAGGCGCCCGCGACGCGACACGAGACGAGGGCGGCCATCGCCGTATCGCCCGCGCCCTGGACGTCGTAGACCGCGAGCGGCCGGGTCGGCACGTCGACGACGCGGCCGTCGGCGCCGAGCACGGTCGCCCCGTCGCCGCCCCGGGTCACGACGATCTCCGCACCGCCGAGCTCGCCGCGCAGCTTCTCGAGCAGACGGCGGCGGCTCTCGAAGTCGTCGCCCGACAGCCCGACGGCGGAACACGCCTCGGCGAGATTCGGCTTGACGAGGGAGGCCCCGCGGAAGCGCTGCGGCGCGCGCTTGGGGTCTGCGGCGACGAAGAGGCTCCGCGCCCGGGCGGCCGCCACGATCGCATGGCCCAGACCGTCGGCGAAGAGCCCCTTGTCGTAGTCCGCGAGGATGACCGCGTCGCAATCCGGCAGACGCGCGAACACGCCCGCCTCGATCCGCGCGCGGGTCTCGGGCGAAAGCGGAGAGTCGTCCTCCCGGTCGAGGCGCAGCATCTGCTGCGTGCGGGCGACCACGCGCAGCTTGTGGGTCGTCGGCCGCTCGGGCGTCTCGACGAGGCCGTCGATCGAGAGTCCGAGCGCGGCGGCGCGGGCCCCGACCTGCTCGCCCTCGGGATCGCGGCCGACGAGGCCGACCAGCTCGACCGCCGCGCCGAGGGCGACCAGATTGCGGGCGACGTTGCCCGCGCCGCCCAGCGCGTAACGCGCCTCGCGCACCCGCACGATCGGGACCGGCGCCTCGGGGCTGATCCGCGCGACCTCGCCGACGCGGTACTCGTCGAGCATGACGTCGCCCACCACGAGGATCCGCAGCCGCGCGACGCGATCGAGGAGTTCTCGCAGCTCGGTCGGCCGTCTTCCGCTCAAATCGGGGTCCCTTCTCCGCTCGCTCGGCTCGCGAGTACGTCCGCGAGGACCGGCTCGGCCGGCCGACCGCGAAGATGCCACAGGAGCAATCCGGCCCGCTCCCGCAGTCGGCTGCGCAGCCGCCCCGAGAGCGGCGCCGCGAGCCCGAGCAGCACGAGGCCGCCGACGCCACGCAGGAGCCGGAGCCCCCGGACGAGCCGGGCGACGCCCGGTCCACGACGCCGTGCCAGGAAGCGATCGAGGGAACGCTCGTACTCGATGCGCGTCGCGAGGGGGGCCCGCGCCTTGCTGCTCGCGCCGAGCCGGTGGATCGCGCGCAGACCGGGCGCGTATACCACCCGCCGTCCTGCGTCCCGGACCCGAGCGCAGTAGTCGGTCTCCTCCAGGAAGAAGAAATAACCCTCGTCGAGCCCGCCGAGCGCCTCGACGAGATCGCCGGCCATGAAGAAGACGGCGCCGCGCACCGCCTCGACGTCCTGCCCTCCGCCGATCGCCCGCGCGCCCGATCGATGCGCGCCGCCCCCCTCGCCTCCGACAGGAACCGCTCCGGCCCGCGCCCGGCCGCGCGGCGCGGCCGAAGCCCGATCGCGAAGCCGACGTCGCCCCCAGCGGACGAAGCGATCGGGCAGCAGCTCGCTCGTCCAGCCCGGCAGCGCGTGCACCGACCGCTGCTCCCGCCCGTCGGGATGGAGGAGCCCCGCGCCGACGACCCCGACGTCCGCTTCCCCGTCGAGCCACGCCACGCCGCCGACCAGCACGCCGGGCTCGATCTCCGCGTCGCTGTTGAGCAGCAGGACGTGCCGCCCGTGCCGGGCCCGCAAGCCCATGTTCACCGCCGCGGCGAAGCCCCGATTGCGGGCGAGAGCGATCAGCCGGACGCCGAGGGTCGAGGCCGCCGCCCGCTCGGCGCTCCCGTCGCGCGAGCCGTTGTCGACGACGAGCACCTCGAAACGAAGCGCCGGATGCGCCGCCCGGGCCCGGGCCAGCGCCGCGAGGCAGCCTTCGAGGAGCGCCGCATTCTCGTAGCTCGGGATCACGACGGAGAGATCGATCACGACTCGCGCTCCGACACGATGTGCGAGGCCGCCGAGAACGCGCGCTCGACGCTGATCTCCCGCAGACAGCGATGATCGATCGGGCAGTCGCGCAAATAACAGGGTCGGCAGTCGTGCTGCGTCTCGAGCACGGCGACGCGTTCGAGGTTGTCGGGGGTCTTCGCGACGGAGGTCGGCCCGAAGAAGACGACGCTCGGGACACCGAAGGCCGCGGCGAGGTGGCGGGTGCCCGCGTCGTTCGCGACCAGGAGTCGCGCGTGGCGCAGCAATGCCTTGAGCGCACCGAGGTCGAGGAGCCCAGCGAGAACGACGGGCGGCGATTGCATCGCCCCTGCGACGGCGGCGAGCCGCTCCGCCTCCCCCTTCGCGCCCACGAGGACGATCGGATCGCCCACGCCCGCCAGCCGATCGCCGAGCGCGGCGAACGACTCGGCCGGCCAGCACTTCGCGTCGCCGAAGCCCGCCCCGGGCGCCAGCACGACGGGCGGCCGTTCCACGAGCCGAGCGAGCGAGAGGCCCAGGGGGCGCAGGACACGATCGAGGCGCTCCGCCTCGGCCGAGGTCGTCGCGAGCCGAAGACGCGGCGGGCCCGGAGCCGCTTCGGCGCCGACCGCCTGCATCAGACGCAGCACGAAACGCTCCCGCGACACGAGGCGCCGCCTGCCCCAGCCAGGATCCGCCGGCACGACCTCGTGGAGCAACGCCCGGCGAAGAGGATCCCGCGCGAAGCCGACGACCCGCTCGACGCGGCCGAGCCGCATCAGCAACGCCGACGAGATCGACTCCGGAATCGCGATGCCGAGCTCGAAGCGCGCGGCGGCGATCCGCCGCACGTCGCGCCGCAGCGCGCGCCAGCCCTCTTCACGGGATTCGACCGGCCAGAGCTCGTCGACGAGCCCCGCGCTCTCGAGCAGCGGAATCAGAGTCGCCGGGAGCTGGGCCACGATCAGGGCGTCCGGCTCCGCACGGCGCAGGGCCTCGAGCCCGGGCGTCGCCATCACGACGTCCCCGACGTGATTCGGGCAGCGCACGAGGATCCGTCGCGGGCCGCGCCCGCCGCGGACTCGCGCGCTCACGACCCGGGATCCGGCCGCCCCGTGATTCCGTCCGACGACCCCGCGAGCGCCCCGATCGCCTCGGCGACGAGGACCGGCGGGATCGCGCGCATGCAGGCCGGATCGGCGCAGCCCCGCCGGCACGGGCTGCAGGGCAGCGGCACGTGGACGCGTCGCCAGCGCGAGGCGGGGCCCGGCTCGTTGTGGACCGGATCCGTCGGCCCGAGCAGCTGCACGACGGGGACACCACAGAGCGTCGCCGCATGCAACGGCCCCGAGTCGCACGCGGCGAAGACGCCGGCCCGCTCGATCAGCGCGATCAGATCGTCGAAGCCCGCCGTCGGGGGGGCGGCGACGAATCGGCCGCTGCCGGCGGCGACGATCTGCTCGACGAGGGCTCGCTCGCCCGGCGCGGGGCCGGCGGTGATCCAGACCGAACGTCCGGAGTCCGCGAGGCGCTTCGCCACGGCGATCCAGGCCGAGACCGCATAACGCTTGTGGCTCGCCCGCTCGCTGCTGCCCGGATGGATCAGGACGAAGCCCTGCGCGGCCGGACGACCCATCGCCACGAGCTGCTCGGCCATGCGCGCACGGGCTTCGGGCGGAGCGGCGAGGATCGGGCCTTCGGGAATCCCCGCGGCCGGGGCGAGCGCCCGCACGAGCGCGGCGTTGCGCTCGAAGCGGGAGACCCGCGGATCGGGCAGCTCGACGCGCGTGTTCGAGAAGAGCGCGGCGCCTTCCCGCGCGGTCCGGAAGCCGTAGCCGAGGCGGGCCGGCGAGCCCGAGAGCCAGGCGAAGAAGCCGCTCTTCGCGAGGCCGTGGAAGTCGAGCACGAGCTCGAAGCGCCGGGCGCGGAGACGACGGACGAAGCGCCGCGTGAGCGTCACGACCCCGACGAGATCCCCCCGCCGCACGGCGCGGACCAGCTCGCCGCGGGGAAAGACGAGCGTCTCGTCGGCCAGGCCCGAGAGCGCGACCGCCGCCTCGGCCTTCGGCTCGACGAGCCAGCAGAGATGACTCGCGGGATGGAGACGGCGGATCGCCGACACTGCGGGCAGCGTCCGCAGCACGTCGCCGAGAGCGCCCAGGCGGATCACGAGGATTCGCTCGGGACGCGGCAGTCTTCCGAGTCGCTTGCTCTGCATCCTGCTCTGCATCCTGAATGGAATCCGGCGCCTCGCCGAGCCCTGGACCGGCGGATACGATAAGGAGCATGCGAACCGCGCGCACCCTCTCGCTCTACGTGATGCGCGAAACGCTCGTGTACTGCGCCCTCGCCTTCTTCGCCGTGACCCTGATCCTGCTGCTGCAGAACCTGCTCGTCCGCCTCGACGAGCTCTTCATCGTCGGCATGATCGGGCGCGACTTCGTCCGGCTCGCCGCCTGCCTGCTCCCGGTCGCCCTCGCCTACTCGATTCCCCTGGCCTTCCTGGTCGGGATCCTGCTCGCGACCCGGCGCTTCGGCTCCGACGGCGAGCTGCTCGGGATGCGCGCCGCGGGAATCGGTCCCGATCGCTACCTCGCCCCGAATCTCGTGCTCGGCCTCGTCGCGGCCGCGCTGCTCGGCTGGCTGGTGACGGGGGTCGAGCACGTCTCGCGCCGGGAGCTCGTGAATCTCTTCAAGTCCGTCGCCGCGCGCGGCGCGATCCTCGAGCCGCGCAAGTTCCGCCGGATCGGTGACCAGCTGATCTTCGTCGAGGACCGCACCCCCGACGGCGGCCTCACCGGCGTCATGATCTACGACTCGACGTCGAAGGATCACGCCTATCGCCTCTTCGCCGAGCACGGCCGCTTCCATTTCGACGACGTCCGCTCCGAGATCCAGATCGAGCTCTGGAACGGCGACGTCCATCTCGACCCGACCGCGTCGGAGCCGAAGCGCTCGGCACGCATCCACTTCGACGCGTTCTCCGTCGCCATCGACGTCTCGGCGATCCTCGGCAGCGAGCTCGGACCGGTCCGGCCCAAGCAGATGACCCGCGACGAGCTCGTCGCCGTGCTCGAGCGAGCGCGCCGGGGCGATCCCCTGACCGAGCTCGACCAGAAGAACCCCGTCGAGTACGAGCTCGAGCTCGCCCGCCGCCGAACCCTGCCCCTGGCGCCGATCCTCTTCGCCGGGGTCGGCGTCCCGATCGCGCTCGCGAGCGAGCAGCGCGGTCGCAACCTGGCGCTGCCGATCGCGCTCGCGGCGGCCTTCGCCTACTTCGCCCTCGGCTCCGTCGCCGAGTCGATCGTGCAGCAGGGCTGGCTCGCCGCAGACGTCGCGAGCTGGATCCCGAACGCGTGCTTCTTCACCGCGGCGCTCGTGCTGACGCGCTTCGTCCGACACCGGATTCCGCGATGAGCGACCGCGAGGCCATCGCGACGGTCCGCAAACCGGGCCATCGCCTCTGGGTGGCGCGCGAGCTCGAGGCCGTGGTCGAGGCGCTCGGATTCGGGGATGCCCTCACCTTCCGTGCGGCCCTCGCCGACGGGCGGCTCGTCGAGGGCGGGCGCGCACCCCATCGCCTGCTCGCCCTCCCCGGGCGCGTCGAACGCCTTCGCGTGCGCCCGGCGCGGCGCGGGGGCGTTTTCGGCGGCCTGCTCGGCGGGCGCTATCTCTCGCCCGAGCGAGCACCACGCGAGCTCGCGCTCTGGCTCTCGCTGCGCCGGCGCGGCGTGCCGTTGCCGACGCCGGTCGCCGCGATCGCGAGCCGGCGGGGCGGCCTCTGGTCGTGTCATTTCGCCGCCCTCGAGCGTGAGGGCGCGCGGGATGGACGTGCATGGCTGGCCGCCGCGCCATCTCCCCGCGCGCTCCGGCTCGCCGCCCTCGCCTTCGCCCGGGCGCTTCGTCGACTCCACGACGCGGGGGTCGTGCATGGCGATCTCAACCTGCGCAATCTCCTGATCGAGGGTGAGGGCGATGCGCTCGCCTGTCTCTTCGTCGATCTCGATCACGCCCGCGCGCGGGCGGTCGTCTCGCCTCGCGACCGCCTGGCCGAGCTCGCCCGCCTCGCGCGCTCGCTCGAGAAGCTGGGCCTCGCGGACCGCGTCGATGCACGCCTGCGCGCCCGCGTCGTCGTCGCCTATTGCGGGAGCGATCGGACCCTTCGCCGGGCGCTGCTCGCGTCGCAGGGTCGCGAGCAGCGACGCCTCGCCCGACACCGGATCGCGTGGCGTGCCGCCCGCATTCTCGGCACCTGAGCGCCTAGCTTCCGGACCCGGGCCCTGCGGCCGGGAGCCGGCCCGCGGCGCGCAGGATCGCCTCGATCCCCGCGAAGACTTCCCGCTCGGCGTCGATCACGACCTCGATCCCGAGCACGAAGAGCGCCGCCCGACCGACCCAGGCCGGCTCGAGCTTGACGGCGTCCTTCTCGGACGTGAGCCAGAGATCGAGGGCGGGATCGAGGTCGCGCAGATCGGCCTCGACGTAGGCGTGGTGGTCGGGGAACGCGCGCAGGCACGCGACCTCGGCGCCGAGCGACTCGACCGTCCGGCGGAACGACTCCGGTCGCGCGAGGCCGCAGACGAGCCCCACACGTCGGCCCGCGAGCGCGCCGAGGGCGAGCCGGCGCGCCCCGTCGAGGGAGACGACGGACTTCGGCTGGCGGTGGGCCGCGAGCGCGAAGCGGCCCGATCGGCGGAAGTCGTCCCGCAGCGCCATCGTGCTGACCGCGTCCCGGACGGGAACGGATCGCTCCGTCGCTCCGGTCATGGGATTCGCGACCGCGTCGGCGTCCCCGACGACACAGAGCCAATCGGCGTGCCGGAGGCTCGAGCCGGGCTCGCGCAGGGGACCCGCCGGCAGGACGCGGCCGTTGCCGAGCCCCGAGGCGGCGTCGACGGCGACGATGTCGAGGTCGCGGGCGAGGCGGTGATGCTGGAAGCCGTCGTCGAGGACCAGGATCTCGGCGCCCAGCTTCGACACGGCATGGTGTCCCACGATCCGCCGGTCGCGGCCGACCAGGACCGGGACGCCGGGCGCATGGGCCGCGAGCACGAGGGGCTCGTCGCCGACTTCGACGGCGAGCCGCGCGCCGCGGGGCCGGTCGTCGACGCGGGTCACCTGCGCGCGCGAACGGCCACCGTAGCCGCGGCTCGCGAGGACGACGCGGTGGCCTCGGGCGGCGAGGCCCGCCGCGAGGGCCGCTGCGAGCGGCGTCTTGCCTGCGCCGCCGACGGTGAGGGCGCCGACGCTGACGACGGCGCAGGCGGGCCGGGGGCGAAGCGCGCGGAGGCGGCGCGCGCAGGCGCGATGGAGGCGCGCCGCGAGGCCGTAGAGCCAGCCGACGGGGATCCAGGCGGCGCTCGGCGCGGCGAAGCGGCCGGCTTCTTGCGCGCCCTCTTGACCGACTTCCCGCCCGCGCGCGTCGGGCATTCGCGTCGCGCGCGCGCTCATCGCGAAGCCTCGCCCGCCGGGTCCGCCCGCGGAGGCGACACTTCGCCTCCACGCCCCCGCTCCGTCGCGGCCAGCGTCTCGAGGATCAGCTGGCGGGTTCGCTCGACGCTGCCGCGGTGATGCTCGAGGGTCGCGCGACCCGCCTGGCCGCGGCGCCGGCAGTCCTCGAGGTCGCGGAGCGCCTCGACGAGGGCGATCACGAGGGCTTCGCCCGACGCGACGCGTCGACCGGAGCCGTCGGCCTCGAGGATCTGGACGATCTTGCGGACGTTGGCGACGTGCGGACCGAAGTAGACCGGACAACCCGCGTGGACCGGCTCCGAGACGTTGTGTCCGCCGATCGGGACGAGGGTGCCCCCGACGAAGGCGAGGGCCGCGGCGGCATAGGTCGCCGCCAGCTCGCCGTACGAGTCGAGCACGAGCACCTCGCCCGGACGCAGCGGCGGCCCATCGAGCCGGCTGCGCAGGACGACGCGCCGCCCCCGCGCCCGGCCCGCGCGCGCGATCTCCTCGGCCCGGCCCACGTCGCGCGGCCCCAGCACGAGGACGAAGGCGCGGCCCTCCGCTTCGGCGGCGGACAGGGCGGTGAAGAGCGCGTCCTCCTCGCCGCGGTGGGTGCTGCCGCCGACGACGACGACGTGGCCTTCGAGGGTGCGCGCGAGATCCACGCCGAGGGCCGGGCTCGCCGCCTGCGGATCGAGCTTCAGATCGCCGGTCACGCGGATCCGCGCCTCGGGCACACCGAGTCGCGCGAAGCGCTCCGCGTCGAGCTCGGTGCGCGCGCCGACGGCGGCGAGCCGGCGCAGCGTCGGCGCGATCAGCCCCCGGATCGCCGAATAGCGCGGGAAGGAGCGATCCGAGAGCCGGCCCGACGCGACGATCACCGGGATCCCCCGGTCGGCACAGGCCGCGATCCACGACGGCCAGAGCTCCGTCTCGATCAGGACGGAGAGCCGCGGGCTTCCGTGCCGCATCGCCGCCGCGATGCACCACGGATGGTCGAGGGGGGCCAGGGTCGAGGGCGTGCCGGGCCGGTCGCGCTCGAAGATGCCCCGGCCCGTCTCGGTCATCGTCGTGGCGCGGGTCGCGAGGCCCGAGGCCTCGAGGGCTTCGAGCAGGCGGCAGGCGGCCTTCGCCTCCCCGACGCTCGAGGCGTGGAGCCAGATGCGCCCCGCCCCCGGCTCCGACCTGAGCCCGAGACGCTCGGGGAGCTGGCGACGCAGCGACGGGCGCAGGATCGCCCCCGCCGCGAGCAGCGGCGCCGAGGCGACGGCGACGAGCGCCGCGATGCTATGCGCGAGGGGACGCAAGCATCTCCTCCACGAGCGAAGCCGTCCGCTCGATCGCGCCCGGCGGACCGAGGCGCTCGGCGACCCGGGCGAGCCCCGCCCGCTGGCGCGTCCGCTCGGGTCCGTCGAAGAGCGGCGCCAGCGCCGACGCGACGCGCTCGGGGGTCGCGTCGGCCTGCAGCAGCTCCGGCACGAAGGGCGCCTCCGCGAGCAGATTCGGCAGCGCCACCGACTCGACCTGCGCGCTGCGCCGCGCGAGCCAGGCCGTGATCGGATGGACCCGGCCGACGACGACCATCGGGCAGCCGGAGAGCGTCGCCTCGAGGGTGATCGTCCCGGGCTTCGTCAGTGCGACGTCGAGGGCATCGAGCATCCGGCCGTCTCCCGTCTCGACGAACCGGATCGCCCCCGCCTCGCCCGAAGCTTCGCCTTCGCCGAGCGGGCCTGCGATCCGACGGAGCTCCGCCTCCGTCAGGCCGGGGGCCCGGCCGATCACCGCGGTCATCGTCGAGAATCGCGGGGCAGAGGCCCGCAGACGACGAAAGGCTTCGAGCTGAAGCGGCAGGTGGCGCGCGAGCTCGCTGCGCCGACTGCCAGGAAAGATCCCGAGCAGGCTGCCCTCACGCGGCAGGTCGAGCAGGCGCCTCACCCGCGCCTGCCGCTCGCTCGCGGACTCCTCCGGCGGATCGTCCCGCCGCACGCTCGTCCAGGCATCGACGATCGGATGTCCGAAATATTCGACCGCGACGCCGCGGGCCGCGTGGTGCTCGCGCTCGAAGGGCAGGCAGACGACGATGCGGTCGACGCGGTCGGCGAGCTGCCGCAGGCGATGGGGTCGCCAGGCCCAGACCTGGGGCGCGATGAAGTAGAGGATCTTCGCCCGCGATGCCCGCCGTACGTGCCGCGCGAAGGGGAGATTGAAGCCGCCCGAGTCGACGAGCACGACGAGCGCGGGCTCGGTCTCGCGAAGAGCGCGCCCGAGACGCCGCCAGGCCCCGACGATCCGGCCCAGCTCGGGCAGCAGCTCGACGATCCCGCCGACCGCGAGCGCGCGCGGATCGACCACGAGCTCGACGCCCGCCGCCCGCATGCGCTCGCCGCCCAGCCCGACGAAACGCGTCGCCGGGCGCCTCGCGGCGAGCGCCCGGACGAGCGCCGCCGCGTGCATCTCGCCCGAGACGTCACCCGCCGACAAGAGAATCGTCTGCACCGATCTCCCCCGCCCCGACGGCCCGGATGCGCGCCCGAACCCGCTCGACCCAGACGAGCGCCGCGAGCCCGACGCGTCCGTCGTTCTCGGGACGTTCGCGCTTCGAGACCGCCTCGACGAATCGCCGCCACTGGATCGCGAGCGGATCGAGCGGCTCCGCGACGCCGTCGGACGGGACCGGCTCGAGCAGATCGACCGCGACGCGCTCCCGATCGCCCTCGATCTCGAGCCGCCGAAGGCGCGTCCCGTGGACCCGGCTCGCCCGCAGCGAGGCGACGCAGCCCGAACGGAATCGAAGCTCGACGGACGCGACGTCGAGCGCGCCGCCGCGTCGCGCCTGACCGCGGGCGTCGAAGGACTCGACCTCCTCGCGGAGACCGCGCGTCACCCAGTCGAGATCGTGGAGCATCAGATCCTGCACGACGTCGACGTCGAGCCCGCGCTCGCTCGCGGGATGCAGACGCTCGACCCGGATCCGCCGCGGCATGCCGGCCCGCGCGAGGGCGGCCCGCCAGCGCGGGTTGTACCACTCCACGTGGCCGACCTGCAGGATCCGTCCGAGCGCCTCGGCCCGCGCGACGAGCGGCTCGCCGTGGGCGGCATCGAGGGCCAGGGGCTTCTCGACCAGGACGTCTCGTCCGGCCTCGACCACGGCGAGCGCCGTCTCGACGTGGGCCGCGGTCGGCACCGCCACGATCGCCACGTCGACGTCGCCCACCCGGCGCAGGTCGTCGACGGCCTCGCCGCCGAACTCCGCGACGAGCGCGGCCGCGCGGGCGCGGTGTCGATCGACGACCAGAGCGAGTCGGCAATCGCCGTCCCGCGCGGCGCTCTGCGCCACGGTCCGGGCATGCAGCCGACCCATCGGTCCCGCACCCACCACGGCGACACGCAGTCGCGTCACGAGCCGACCCGGTCCGACGGAAACGCGGTCCAGGCGATGCCCGCCCGGTCGGCCGCGTCGCGCGCCGACTCGCGATCGAGGATCAGGGTCACACCGGCTTCGATCGCGAGACAACGGGCCCCCGCCAGGGCCATCGCGGCGATCGTCCCGGGGCCGACCGCGGGCAGATCGAAGCGCCGATCCTGCCCGGCGCGCGCCCCCTTCACGACGACCGCCCCGGGTCCGGCGAGCTCACCGGCCCGGCGGATCGTCGCGTCGGTCCCCTCGACGGCCTCGACCGCGACGACGCAGCCGCGGCGCACGACGACGCATTGGCCGATCCCGGCCGCCCCGATCCGCGCGAGCGCGCGGCGGCCGATCTCGACGTCGAAGAGCTCCTCCGCCGACGGCTCACGGCCCGAGAAGTCGCCCTCCCGCGCGACGAGCGTCGCGAAGGCCTCGTCCTGACGGGCCACGCGGAAGCCCTTCCGCTCGAGCCAGCTCGCGATGGCACGCAGCAGCGTCCCGTCGTCCCAACGATCGATGGAGCCGAGGAGTCTTTTCGCCGACGCGTCGAGCTCGACGCGGGCCGACCCGTCGAAGAGCGCCTGCTTCGGCACGGCGCCGGCCACGACGAGCTCGTCGACCTCCATCGCCCGGAGGCTCTCGGCGGCGGCATCGAGCTGGCCGAGGCGGTGCCAATGGATCCGGTCGACCGCGCCTTCGAGCTCGGGATCACAGAGCCCCTCGAAGGCCACGGCACGGACCGACACGCCGGCGGCCGCGAGGCCGCGCGCGGCGAGCAGCGGGAGCCGACCGCGACCGGCGATCAGTCCGAGGCGGGAGACCGGGTCGCGTCCTCGCATAACGCCTCAGCGGCAGAATCCGCGCTCGGTCTTCCGCAGGAACGAGACGAGGCGCTCGACTTCGGGCACCGCGCCGATCTCCGCGTCCACCCGGGCGAGAGCCTCTTCGAGGCGCAGCTTCGACTGGAAGATCAGGTGGAAGGCATGCTTGATCTGGGCCCGGGTCTTGGCGGAGAAGCCCCGGCGGCGCAGCCCGACGGCGTTCAACCCGACGAGCCGCGCGCGATCTCCGGCCACCATCGCGAAGGGAGGGGCGTCGAGGGAGAGCTTCGCGCCGCTCGCGACCATCACCGATTCGCCCACGCGGGCGAATTGATGGAGCCCGGTATAGGCGCCGAGCACCGCGTGGTCGTCGACCTTCGAATGACCGCCGAGACCGCAGAAGCTCGCGATGATGACGTTGTTGCCGATCTGGCAGTCGTGGCCGATGTGGGCGCTGTTCATCAGGAACGCGTCCTCACCGATCCGCGTGCAGCCGCCGCCCCGGGTCGTCCCGACGTGGACCGTGACGTGCTCGCGGATCTGGCTGCGCGCCCCGATCTCGAGGCTCGTCGAGGCCCCGTCGAAGGATCGATCCTGAGGCTCCCCGCCGAGACACGCATGCGGGAAGATCCGACAGCCAGGCCCGATCCGGGTCCGGCCGATCAGGGTCACGTGCTCCGCGACCCGGACCCCGGCCCCGAGCTCGACGTCCCGCCCGACGAAGGAGAACGCCCCGACCACCACGTCGGCGGCCAGGATCGCCCCGTCCTCCACATGCGCCGTCGGGTGGACGAGGGCCAACGCATCAGCCCTTTCCGTTGTACGTCTTGATCACGAGGTCCGTGACGTCGAGCGCCTCGCGGCGATACTCGAGCCCGGGCGTATCCGTCCGGAGGATCGCCGAGAATCCGTTGTCCCGGCCGACGTCCTTGATCACCGTCGAGAGCCGCTCGACCAGCGGCCCGAGGATCCGCTGCTGCTCGATCTTGAACTGGCCCTCTTCTTCCTTGGCCTTGTTCTCGTAGCGATTGCGCAGCTCGACCATGTCGAGCTGCTTCGACTTGACCGCTTCCTCGGACATCACGAACTGCTTCGACTGCAGCTCCTTCTCCATCGCCTGGAGCTGCTCGACCATCGGCGCGAGCCGCTGCTGGGCCTCACGCCCCTTGCGCTCGAGCTCTTCGCGCGCGGCCTTGCCCTTCTCGACGGTGGCCAGCACCTGCTCCATGTCGACGAACCCGATCTTGACGGGATCGTTCGTGGCAGCCACGCCCCAGCCGAGCACGATGCCCAGCGCCACCAGCAGCAAGGTCTTCTCGATCTTCATCTTCCGACGATTCCTCCCGACGTCCGACCCGGTCTCGCGTCTCGTTCTGACTCTCGTTCCGACTCTCGTTCTGATTGCGTGCCCGCAGCTCCGGGCCCCAGGGACTCCGCGCGCTCCCGACCGGTTGCCTCAGATGCCCAGGCCGCCCACCGAAAATTCGAAGACTGGACTCTGTTCGTTGGTCCGCGGATCGAGCGGGAACCCGAGCACCAGCTGCAGCGGCCCGAACGGCGAGAACCACAGGACGCCGGCGCCCGTACCGTAGCGCCACTCGGTGGCGTCGAACAGCAGGTCTCCTTCGGCGAAGGCGTTGCCCATGTCGACGAATCCGATGCCGAGCAGCCCGATCTCCTCGGAGATCGGGAAGCGATATTCGAAGCTGCTGCTGATGTAGGAATTGCCGCCGATCACCTGGGATTCGCCCAGATCCTCGAAGTCGTCGAAATCCCGGTCGGAGAGGTCGTTGCAGCGGCCATTGCCGTTGCCGAAGTTGCGCTGGAAGGTCGAGTCGTCGCAGATCGCCGCGATCTGGCCCGTCGCGGGGTTGCTGATCAGGCGCGTGCCGACCGGATGATAGACGCGGCCCGAGGCGAGGTCGGTGAACGAGAGGGTCGGGCGCCGGGGACCGACGGAGCGGCCCTGGAAGCCGCGCAAGCGCGTGGCGCCAAGGCCACCGAGGAAATAACGCTCCGTCAGCGGCAATCGGATGTCGTCCGCGATGTTCTCGAGGTTTCCGGAGTTGACGCAATTCGCGGGGTCGGCGCAGGCCGTCGACGATCGGATGCCCGTGTCGAAGTCGGCGATCGAATTGAGAGGAAGCGCATAACCGAGGCGCGTGCTGACGACGAAGGTCGAGCGCTCGAAGAGCCACTTCGGCGCGCCGAAGTAGTAGCCCGCCTGCCCTTCCAGCGAGAGGAAGTTCGAGAAGCCCCCGAGACCGGCGTATTCGGCGAAGGCGTTCGCCGCATAGCCCGCGGTCGGGGCGAAGCGGTCGTTGCGCGTGTCGACGCCGACCGAGAGACCGATCCGGCTCGTGCTCTGCCGGCCCTGGAGGACCTGGCGCGTGATGGGCGCGGCGAGCGCGTTCAAGTTCGCGTTCTGGGTGACTCGTCGCTGGGAGTAGCCGTAGGACAGACCGATCGACGCGCTGTTGTCGACCGTGAGCGGATGGCCGACGGCGATGTCCACGCCCTGCTGGTCCTGCTTGAAGCTGTTGTACCGGACCTGGGTCAGGAAGGCCGTCGCGCTGAAGCTGAAGGTCGAGCCGAGGAAGTAGGGATCCGAGAGCGAGATGTAGTAGCGGCTCGAGCGACCGCCGATGTCGGCCGACACGTTCGCCCCATAGCCCCGGCCGAAGAGATTCGATTGCGAGAGCGAGGCGGTGAAGATGAAGTTGTCGGCGGAGGAGAAGCCGGCACCGAAGCTGAAGGCGCCGGTCGGGCGCTCGACGACGTTGACGTCGAGGTCGAGCTGGGACGGATCGTCGGTCGTCTTGGGCTCGAACGCGGCATCCTCGAAGAATCCGAGTCGCTTGATCCGATCGCTCGAGACCTGGAGCGCCCGGGCCGAGTAGAGCTGGCCCTCGACGAGGCGGATCTCGCGGCGGATCACGGGATCGATCGTGCGCGAGTTGCCCTTGACCTCGATGTTTCGGACGAAGTAGAGAGGCCCCTTCTGGACGCCGAACTGGACGTCGACCGTCAGCTCCTCCTGGTTCGTCTTGGTGACCGGGTCGACGTTCGCGAAGTAGAAGCCGCGATCGGTGAAGTGGGCCTCGAGGGTCTCGACGTCGGCGGTCAGGCTCGAGCGGCTGAAGACGTCGCCTTCCTTGAGCTTGATCTTCTCGCGCAGGACCGCGAGATCGATCGTCTCGTCGCCCTGGACGTCGAGCTCGCCGACCTTGAACTGCGGGCCCTCGACGATCTCGACCTTGACGAAGAGGCCCTTCTCGTTGGCCTCCACGCTCGGGCCGATCACGCGGGACTGAACGTATCCGTTGTCGGTGTAGAGCTTCTCGATCAGGCGCAGATCGCGCAGGAAGACGGGCTCCGAATACGTGCCGGTCTTGTCGAGCCAGCTCGTCGCGAGGGAGTAGAAGCGCCAGGGCTTGGTCGAGAAGCCCTCGCGCAGCTGCTTGTCGGAGAAGGCCGTGTTGCCCTCGAAGATGATCTTCTTGAGCCGGAGCTTCTCCTTCTCCTGGACCACGAAGTTGATCGCGACCGAGCCGTCGGTGATGTCCTCGGTCGTGTAGTCGACCTCGGCGAGATAGAAGCCCTCGCTCTTGTACAGCGCGGTGATGCGCTCGACGTTCTCGTGGAGCAGCGGATAGTCGAGCGGCGAGCCCGTCGTGAGCGTCAGCGCGTCCTTGATCTTGTCGCTGTCGATCTCGTCGTTGCCGGAGATCGCGATCTCGCGGACGACCGGATTCTCCGCGACCTCGAAGATCACCGCCGGGCCGAGCGGCGTCGTGTCGACGTAGACCTGGACGTCGCGGTAGAAGCCCTGCTGGAAGATCGAGCGCACGTCCCGGGCGATCTGGGTCGGATCGAGGGCCTGACCGGGGGCCGTCTGGATCCGGGTGCGGATCTCCGCCTCCTCGATCCGCTTGTTGCCACGGATGGCGACCTCCGCGACGACCTCGCCGCTGCCCGCCTTGACGCTCTCGCCGAGCAGGCGCTCGGCCCGCACGATCTCGAAGATCGCGACGATGCCGTCCGCATTCTGTTGCGTGCGCGCGAGGACGCGGGCGACGCGGGGATCCGTCGCCAGGGCGCGCCGGTCGGCATCGAGCTTCGCGGCGTCGAAGGCGTCGCCCCGCCGGATCGAGAGTCGCTCGCGCAGCTCGGCCTCGATCGATTCCGCGCCCTCGACGCGGATGTCGACGATGCGATCGGGCTTGCCCCCGACGACCGCGGCCGTCACGCGTTCGGCGAGCTCGCCCAGCCGGTCGAGCAGCTCGCGGTCGCTGCCCGCCGTCAACACGAGGCTCGTCGTCGAAGCTCCGAGCGCCGTCGGCACCACGCGCACGTCGATGCTGAAGCGCCCGGCGAGCTCCGTCAGGCTGCCGACGACGACGCCGTCGAGTCCCTGGCGCGAGGCCCAGGCGCGCAGCGCCGGATCCGGCTGGTCGGCGTTCGGGATCTCCGTCTGCCCCGCCTTCTCGAGCCCCGGTCGCGCGATCGCCGAGACCTCGCCGCCGGTCTCGATCCGCTGTGCGAGCAGCTCGTCGAGGGGACCCGAGAGGAAGCGCAGGGAGCCGGTGCTGTTCAGACGGAAGGGAAGGACCGCGACGCGCTTCTCGGCGCTCGCCGGCGGCGCCGCGTCGATGGCACCGTATTCGACCGGCCCCTCGCCCGCCTGCGCGAGGGCGGCCCGCGGCACGACGGCGATCCCCAGCGCCCAGACGAGCAAGGCGAGGACGTGGCCGATCGCGCGAAGCCGGCTTGCCCGATCGGTCGCTTGCAAGGGATCTCCCGGGCCGCGTGAGGGCCAGTCGAGGCGCCGAAGAGTATGCGACGCGATTTTCGCTTTCAACCGATCTTCGGAGCAAAAAGCGTCGATCTGGCACGGGGTTGCGCCGCGGGCGGCACTCGCGCGGCGGTCGCAGCGAAAATCTGCGCTCGCCCGAAACCCGGAACGCTGGCCGGGTGTCCAAGGGCGCCTTCCGGCCCCTGCGCCATCGACGCCCGGCCGGCGCCGAGGGCAAGCTCGCCCCTCACACGACGGCCGCGCCCGCCTCGGCCTCGACCAGTCGGCCACCGGAGAGCACGAGCACGCGCCCGAGTCGGTCGGCCATGCGCTTGCTGTGGGTCACGACGACGAGGGTCGTCCCGCGCGTGCGGTTCATCTCGAAGAGCAGCTCCGCGACCTGATCGCCCGTCGCCGGATCGAGATTGCCCGTCGGCTCGTCCGCGAGCACGAGGGGCGGGTCGAGGACCAGCGCCCGGGCCACCGCGACCCGCTGCCGCTCGCCCCCCGAGAGCTTGCCGACCGCGTGCTCGATGCGGTGGCCGAGCCCGACGTCGCGCAGCATCGACTCCCCGCGCGCGCGCATCTCGTCCTTCGAGAGGCCCTGGATCAGGCCGGGCATCATCACGTTCTCGATCGCGCTGAACTCGGGCAGCAGGTGGTGGAACTGGAAGACGAAGCCGAGGAAGCGGTTGCGCAGCTCGGAGAGCGACTCGCGCGAGCGCGCGAAGACGTCCTCGCCCCGGAAGAGCAGCTGACCGGCCGTCGGATGGTCGAGGGTCCCGAGGATGTGGAGCAGCGTCGACTTGCCGACGCCCGATTGACCGACGATCGCGATCCGATCGCCCTCCTCGATCGCGAAGTCGATGCCCGAGAGGACCTCGACCGTCCCGCCGCCGGTCTCGAAGCGGCGGACGAGGCCGCGGATCTCGACCAGCGGAACTCCGGCGCGCGCCGCGGGCAATCCCTCACTCATGGCGCAGCCCCGCGGCCGGGTCGATGCGCGAGCCCTGTCGACTCGGCAGCAGCGTCGCCCCGAGCGACAGGATCATCGCGATCACCGCGACCCCCGCGACCTGCCCCGGATCGACCTTCGAGGGCAGCTCCGAGAACTGGTAGACCGAGGCCGGCAGCGTATCGATCCCCGTGATGCGCTCGATGCGATCCTGGATCCAGCTGAGCTGGCCGGTCACCGCGATGCCCGCCGCGACCCCGAGCGCCGTCCCGCAGAGGCCGATCAGGGTTCCTTCGAGCGCGAAGATCCGCTCGATCATCGCGTCCTCCGCCCCCATCGCCTTCAGGATCGCGATGTCGCTCGACTTCTCCATGATCATCATGATCAGCGTCGCGACGATCACGAACGCGGCGACGACCATGATCATCGTCAGCAGCAGGAACATCATCACGCGCTCGGTCTTCAGCGCCTGGAAGAAGGCCGGGAAGACCTCCTTCCAGTCTCGGGTGTAGTAGGGGTAGCCGAGGGCTTCCTGGACCTGATCGCCGACGATGCGCGAGCGGTAGTGGTCCGTCGTCCGGGCCTCGATGCCGTCGACGACGGCGCCGACCTTGCGGAAGTCGCGGGCGGCCTCGAGGGTCGTGTAGGTGAACGCTTCGTCGTATTGGTAGAAGCTCGACTCGAAGATGCCGACGACGGTGAAGCGCTTGAGGCGCGGGCCGGGGCCCAGGGGCGTCGGCGGGCCACCGAAGGGCGAGATCAGGAGCATCTGGTCGCCGACCGCGAGGCCCATCGAGCTCGCGAGGTGGCCGCCGATCACGATGCCGGGCGCGCTCGCGTCGGCGCCCTGCTTCGCGAAGCGGGCGACGAGATCCGGGGCGCTCTCTCCTTCGGCGCCGCGCAGATCGCTCTCGAGATCGGTGACCCGGCCGACGCTCGCGGGATCGACGCCGCGCAGGCGCACGCTCGCGATCTCGCCGTGGCTCCCGCGGACCATGCCCTCGGCGTCGACGTAGGGGCTCGCCGCCTCGACCCCCGGCACCGCCGCGACGGTCTTCATCACGTTCTCCCAATCCTCGAAGGGACCGAAGCTGCTGTGGACCGTGAAGTGGGCGCGATTGCCGAGGATCTCCTCCCGCCAGGTCTGCTCGAAGCCGTTCATGACCGAGAGCACGACGATGATGAGCCAGACGCCCGCGGCGATGCCCGCGACGCAGATCGCGGTGATCGCCGAGATGAAGACCTGACGCCGCTTCGCGACGAGGTAGCGCAGGGCGATGAACCACTCGACCGAGCGGCGCATCGAGAGGAAGCCCGCGATCGCGAGCGGAACCAGGCCGAGCACGACCGCGCCGAGCAGGATCCCGACGAGCCCCGCCGAGGCCGCGCGCGCGCCCTCGACCGCGCTCTCCGGCAGCCAGCCCGAGATCGCCCCGGGCAGCAGACCCGCCGCCACGGCGAAGAGCACGGCGACGAAGCCTCTCGACCCGCCGCCTACGTCCGCGCCCGCGCGCGACCGCCGGCCAAGCAGCCACGCGACGATGGCGACCGCGAGGACCACGGCGAAGAGCGGCACGGCCTGTCCGAGCGGCGCGATCGCGAGCCCCGCCGCCAGCGCGGCGACGCCGGCGACGCCGAGGCCGAGCGTCGCCTGTGAGACGTGGCGCGTCGCGGCTCCGACCGCGACGAGGAAGAGCGCACACGAAGCGACGCCAACGCCGAGCTGACGCCCGAACGTCCCCCACCACTCCGGCCCGCTGTAGACCGAATCCGACGGAAAGCTCTCGAGCGTCGCGAGCAGGGCCACGAAGCCCGCGACGCAGACCCCCGCCAGGGCCGGCGCGAGCCAGCCGCGGGCGACCCGCGCGAAGCGGTCGAGCACGAGCAGCGCGGAGCCCACGTACAGCAGCGTCATCGCGACGATGCCGACGGCGAGCAGCACGATGAACGCGACGGCGATGCCGCCACCGGCGGTCGCGAGATAGGTGGCGAGAGCCGACCGGAGGGATTCCAACGAAGCTAGTCTCCCATGCGCTTCGGACGCAGCTCGGCGGCCTGGGCCAGCAGCGTCGCCCGGATGAAGGGATCGAGGTCTCCGTCGAGGACCGCGTCGACGTTGCCGATCTCGAGATCGGTCCGGTGGTCCTTGGCGCGCTGCTGCGGATGGAGCGTGTAGGAGCGGATCTGGCTGCCGAAGCCGATCTCGCGCTTCTCGCCCGTCAGCTCCTCGAGCTTCTCCGCCTGCTTGCGCCGCTCGAGCTCGAAGAGCTTGGCGCGCAGCATCTTCATCGGCCGTGGCCTTGTTCTTGTGCTGCGAGCGCTCGGCCTGGCAGGCGGCGACGACGCCGGTCGGCAGATGGGTCAGGCGGACGGCGGACTCCGTCTTGTTGACGTGCTGGCCGCCGGCGCCGCTCGCGCGATAGGTATCGATGCGCAGATCGCCCTCGTCGATCTCGACCTCGACCGCGTCGTCGATCTCGGGAACGGCGGTCACGCTCGCGAAGGCCGTATGCCGGCGGGCGTTCGAGTCGAAGGGGGAGATGCGCACGAGTCGGTGGACCCCCTGCTCGGAGTTCAGGTAGCCGTAGGCGTACTCGCCTTCGACACGCAACGTCGCGCCGCGGATCCCGGCCTCCTCGCCGGCCTGGATGTCGAGGATCTCGGTCTTGTAGCGGTGGCGCTCGGCCCAGCGCAGATACATCCGCAGCAGCATCTCGGCCCAGTCGCAGGCGTCGGTCCCGCCCGCGCCCGAGTTGATCGACAGGAGCGCGTTGCCCGCGTCGTACTCGCCGCCGAGCAGCTGCTGGAGCTCCGCCTCCTCGAGGATGCGGTCGATCTCGGCGCACTTGTCGACGATCTCGGGCAGGACGCCCGTGTCGTCCGCTTCGCGTCCGAGGGAGAGCAGGATGTCGGCGTCCTCGATGCCCATTTCGACGCGATCGTAGAGCGCGAGCTCGCGCTCGACGGCGGTCTTGCGGCGCCCTAGATCCTGGGCGGCCGCCGGGTCGTTCCAGAGATCGGGTCGCGCCATCGCGACCTCGAGCTCTTCCTTCTGGGCGCGCAGTGCCGAGACGTCAAAGACGCCCCCGGAACTCGTCGAAGCGCTGGCGCAGCGCGCGGAGGCGCTCCGACAGATCGCTGAAGTCCAGTCCGGCCCGCTTCTCACCGCTCATGTCCGTCCATTCCTTTCGAAGATCGATCGCCGCCGCGCGCGCGACTCCCCACCAGCCCGGCGAGGGCGCCCAGGATACAGCTCCAGGCGAAGACGTCGCCGAAGCGAGAATAGAATGTGACGACCGGACCACTCGCCGCCGCCGACGCGCTCCCGTCCGCCGTCGCCACCGTCGCCGTCGTCCGGATGACCGGCACGTCCGCGACGATCACCGCCTCCTCGAAGAGCCGGCTCTGCTCGCGCACGCGCCCCCGATCGTCGACGATCGCCGAGATCCCCGTATTGGCCGCGCGCACCGTGAAGAGCCCGGTCTCGGCCGAGCGCATCGCCGTCATCGCGAGGAATTGATGGGGCGCGCCGGTGCGACCGTACCAGGCATCGTTGGTGACGGCGAGCAGCACGCCCGCCCCGTCCGCCGCGAATCGCCGGACGAGGTCGGGAAAGATCAGCTCGTAGCAGATGGGTACACCGGCCCGGAGCGCGGGTCGCTCGCCCCCCGAGCCAGGGAGCTCGACGGCGCGCGGTGCCGCCCCGGGCGTCACGTCGTTCGGCGAGAGCCCCCGGGCCAGCGACTGGAAGACCCGGCCGAGCAGCCCGCGCAGCGGCACGAATTCGCCGAAGGGCACGAGCTGGGTCTTGTCGTAGCGGTCCCGGATCCCGCCCTCGGCATCGACGACGAAGGCGCTGTCGTAGTAGGCGCTCGGCTGCTCGCGCCCCTCCGTCCACTCGATGCCCATGCCGCCGAGCACGAGCGTGACCGCGTGACGCCGGGCGAGCTCGCCGACGCGCGCGGCGAGCCCGGCATCCCATTCGAGCGAGCCCGGCAGCGCGGTCTCGGGCCAGACGATCCACGCTGCGCCCGCGTCCGCGGCCTGCTCCGAGAGCCGCAGATAGGTCGAGAGGATCCGCTCACGGCGCGCGGCATCCCATTTCTCGCCCTGATCGATGTTGCCCTGGATGGCGGCGATCCGGACGCGGGCCCGGTCGCTCGCGGGCGCCGGCGCGAGGGCCGCACCGATCCCGTGCGCGAGCGCGAGGGCGAGGGCGATGCCGAGGGCGCTCCGCAGCAAGCCGGGCCTTCGATCGCCGGACTCGGGCGCAGCGGCCTCCGCTGCGTCGAGGCCACGAAGCAGGAGACCGCCGAGGGCGAGCCCGACGCCGGCCGCGACGAAGCAGAGCGCGTACACGCCGCCGAAGCGGGTCCAGGGGAGCAGCCACGCGTCTTCGTGGAGCCCATAGCCGAGGGTCGCCCAGGGAAAGCCGCCCAGGAAGACGCCGCGCAGCCAATCGACCCCGACCCAGGCGCAGGCTCCGAAGAAGGCCGCTCCGCGCCGTCCCGCGAGATGCGCCCAGAGGCCGCCGAAGAGCGCGCTGAACTGCGCGACCCAGTAGGCCGGCACGAGCGGCGCGAGGAGCCCGAGGCCGAGTGGCATGCCTCCGTAGGTCACCGTCACGACGATGAACCAGTGGAACAGGAAGACGTGGCCCAGCAGGCTCGCGAGGAAGGCCTTCTTCGCCGCCGCGCGGGGCGTCAGGCCGTCGAGCCCCACGACCAGCGCGGCGGGCCCGAGCCAGGTGCAGACGAGGCCGAGATCGAAGAATCCGAGTCCGGGCAGCTCGTGTGGAAACGAGAGCAGCGTGAACAGGGCGTAGAGGCCGAGGGCGACCCGCCTGCGTGTCGGCGCGAGCGACGTCACGCGCGCAGCACCCGCCAGATCCGGCGCTCCTCGGCCTGCATGCGGCGGGCCTCGTCGTCTTCTTCGTGATCGTGTCCGAGCAGATGGAGGACGCCGTGGACGAGCAGCCTCGCGATCGTCTCGTCGAGACCTCGACGGCGCTCTCGCGCCTGTCGCGCGGCGGTCTCGACGCTGATCACGACGTCGCCGAGCAGGCGGCCACGACGGTCCGCATGCTCGCCCTCGACGAGCGAGAACGAGAGCACGTCGGTCGGCCGCCGCTTGCCGCGGTACTGCCCGTTCAGGACCTCGATCGAGGCGTCGTCGACGAGGGCGATCGACAGCTCGGACTTCGCCTCGCCGGTCGACCGAAGGATCGTCCCCGCCCGTCGGCGCAGGCGCGCGACGTCGACCTTCGACCACCGGATGGCGTCGGGCGGTCCGGAAATCAACACGTTCATCCACCGTCTCCGCGGCCGTCCACGTCGACGTCGTCCCCGCCGCGACGCCCCGAGCCGGTCGCGGCGCACGGATTCGGGCTCGCGCTCGGGCTCGCGCTCGAAAGAGCGCTCGACGTGGCGAGCGGGCGAACCGCGACGCGACGCATCGCCGTGTTGAGCGTAGGCCTGGATGATCGACTGCACGAGCGGATGACGCACGACGTCGGTCGCCGCGAACTCCATGATCCCGATCCCGCGCACCTGCCGCAGGACCCGCGTCGCCTCGACCAGCCCGCTCTCGGTCCCCGACGGCAGATCGATCTGGGTCACGTCGCCCGTGATCACCGCCTTCGAGTTCTCGCCGAGTCGCGTCAGGAACATCTTCATCTGCTCGCCGGTCGTGTTCTGGGCCTCGTCGAGGATCACGAAGGAATCGTTCAGCGTGCGCCCACGCATGAACGCGAGAGGCGCCACCTCGATCGTCCCGCGCTCGATCAACCGCGCCGCCTTCTCGACGTCCATCATGTCCCGCAGCGCGTCGTAGAGCGGCCGCATGTAGGGGTCGACCTTCTCGGCGAGATCCCCGGGCAGGAAGCCGAGGCGCTCGCCGGCCTCGACCGCGGGCCGTGTCAGGATGATGCGCGAGATCTCGCGGCGGTTCAGCGCGGCGACCGCCATCGCCATGGCGAGATAGGTCTTGCCCGTCCCGGCCGGGCCGACGGCGATCGCGATGTCGTGCTTCTGGATCAGGTCGACATAACGTCGTTGGGCCAGGTTCTTCGCGCGGATCGTCTTGAGCGAGCCGCGCAGGATGTTCTCGTAGATGTCCTTCAGCTGGACTTCGGGCTCGTCGGTCAGCATGCGGATCACGTGGCGCACGTCGGCGTGGCGAACGCCCTGCCCCGATTGCAGCAGTCGGTAGAGCTCCTCGAGCACGCGACGCGCGAGGGCGGGCCGGCCGTCCGTCCCCCGGATCCGGAGCTCGTTGCCGCGGGCATGGATCTCGACGCCGAGGGAGCGCTCGAGCAGGCGCAGCGTCTGCTCGCCGTCGCCGTAGAGCGCGACGGCCATCGAATTGTCGTCGAAGCTGAGGCTCTCGTGGGTGGTCTGGCCGGTGGACGGGCCAGTCGGGACTGCGGGGTCTGCGTCGTGGTCGTGGGCCAGCAGGCTGCTCCTCGGATTTCCTCGGATTCGCGACGCCCGCTCCGTGCGCGCCTCAGTTCATCGGCGCCAGAAGCACGACCTCGTCGTTTCGGACGGCGTAATAATAGTCAGCGAGCCGCTCGGGCGTCAACGCGACGCCCGAACGAGCCGCGCGCTCGGCGAGCTCATCGAGACGCTGCGGATACGCGCCCGTCGCGAAGAAATGGACCTCGAGCAGCTGACGGACGAGCTCGCGCTCGTTCGCGGCTCCGATCCGACCCAGGATCGGGTCGGGGATGGCCGTGCCCGGCAGGGCCCGATTCGCGCTGTCGGCCTCGAAAGCACCGCCCCCGAGCAGGGCGAGCACGACGAAGGGCACCGCCGTCGCCAGCACGGCGCGCACCCTCGGAACGACGGCGACCGGCTCGGCCCGGCGCCGCGGAGCCCGACGGACCTCCTCGCCGCCGACCTCGATGAGCCCCGCCTGGCGCAGCTCGGCCAGCACGCGCGTCGCCTCGAAGGTCCCGATGCGCGAGAGATCGATCACCCGGCGCACCGTCAGGCGCCCGTCGACCAGCCCGAGTACGCGCTCGATCTGGCCCAGCCTTTCGTCTCCGCCGCTCTGGGCCAGGGCGCGGGAGGACTCGAGGCTCCCGAGCCTGCGGAAGACCAGCTCCTCCGAAGGCACAGCGGCCGAGAACGTCTGCCACTCGTCGAGCATCCGCAGGCCGTCCATCAGGATCTGCTCGGCCCCGAGCAGCCGTTCTTGCGGCAGGTCGTGATCGACGGGCTCGGCGGAAAAATGGAACTCGCCGTTCTTGCGGCGCATGATGTCGAAGACGGTTTCGCGGGTCAGCAGATCGCGGACCTCGTCGAGCTCGGACGGCTCGAGGCGACCGCTCGCCCGCAGCAGGTCGACGATCGGGCGCGCGGAGCGTGCGCTCTCCCGCTCGAGGTCGTGGAGCTGCTCCCGGGTCAGATACCCGGCCCGGACCAGCTGGCGACCGAGCGAGCCGCCCTCGCCCCCGGACTGCGCGGCTCCGCCGGTCACGACACGGCCTTCGTCGAACGCGAGGTAGACCGCTTCGCTGCCCTCGCCGACGACGAGGGTGCCCGTCTTGCGCTGCTGACCGATCAGCTGAAAGACCTCGGCGATTCCGAAGTCGCGAAGATTCCCGTGCAGCGCGATCGACATCGGCGTCTCCTAACGATTCCTGCGAGCGAGGAAGCTGCCGACGACGATCGCCGCATGGGTCGCGAGGGCGAGCGTCCCGAGCACCGAGGTGACGAACGGCGCGAGCCCTCCGAGCCAGGTCGAGTCGACGAGCAGGCCCGCGGGCCAGCGAAGCCACGCCACGATCCAGACACAGAGCGCGATCGAGAACAGCGCTACGTCGGGTCGACGGGCGGCGAGACCGGCCACGCCCGGGACGAGGACCGAACCGAGATCCACGAGACGCGACTGCCACGCCTCGCGCCGGGCGAGGACCTGGAGGCGCGCCATGCGCAGCCTGGGATCGGTCGCCTCGGGATTCTTGAACAGGTGATGACAATCCTCGCAGAGCTCGTCGCTCCAGACGTTCTCGTCACACCGACCGCAGACGCGCCGACCGCAGCGCGAGCACGCGCTCGATCGCTCGAAGCGCCCGGTCGTCATCAGCCCGATCAGCACGACCACGCCGAAGGCTGCACCGGCCATCTGCCAGCCCTCGCCCATCCGTCCGGGCGCGAGCTGCCGGGTCAGCGCCAGCGCGGGCGATCGGGCGAGCACCGCGTCACGCAGCAGGTCGCGGAGCAGCGTAACGGGATACCCGAGATCCGAGACGAGCTTCGGATCCGAGAGGCTCGAGAGCGCCGCGACCTCCGCATCCGCGATGCCCTGGGCCCGCACGAGCGCGAGCTCCGACTCGTCCATGCGAAGCGCGCTCGAATACGCCTGCGAGAGATCGAATAGCAGGGCCGGCGAGTCGAGCTGCGCGGCGGCCCGCTCGTACAGGCGGATCGCCGCTTCCGTCCGCCCGGCCCGCATTTCGACGTTGCCCCGATTGGCGAGCACGACCGGATCCGCCGGGTGGGATTCGGCCATCGCCTCGAGCCGTCGGCCGGCGGCGTCGAGCTCACCGACCCGCCGCGCGAGATAGGCGAGCGCATGCGCCGCGGCGACGTCGTCTCCCGCCGCCGCTTCGAGGCGCTCGAGATCGGCCCGATCCGCCGTCCCTCGCGTCACGGCCCAGGCACTCTGAACGACGGGATCGAGCTCGGTCACCGTCGCAGCCAGCGACGCCCATCGGGCCAGAGGATGGAGCGCGACCACGAAGGTGATCGCGGCCAGCACCAACGCGCTGCGCTCCCGCCCCGTGCCGTAGACGAAGGCGACGGCGAAGCACGCGAGGGCGAGTCCCGCGAGCCCTTCACCCAGGGCGAGCGGCGCCATCATCAGCCCCGCCAGGAGGGCCGCACGAGCGAAGCTCGGCATCCCGCTCGAGAGCGGATCGCCGAGATCGTGGGCCGCGTGGGAGAAGGCCTTGAGGGCGAGCATCACGATGAACGCGCTCGTCGCGGCGAGCGCGACGATCCACGCGAAGAGCAGTCCGTTTCCGAGCAGCCAGAGCTGGGACTCGAGGTCGCGGCCCATCGCGACGACGACTTCGCCGAGGGCCCGGGCCGCCTCGCCGAAAGCGCGCGCGCGCCAGAGATCCTGCACGTGGGCCCAGCCGAGGGCCGGCATGTCGGGCGCGAGCGCGCGCGCGAGGGCCGTCCCGGTCCCGGGATCGTCGGGATCGGCGGCGTTGAGCACGATCTGGGCCGGGGCGCGCAGATCGCCGAGGCCGTATTCGAGGCGCAGACGGCGCAGCGCCGCGGAACGGGCATGGGGGGTGGCGGGCGCGTTGCGCCAGGCGAGGACGACCTGGTCGGTCCCCATCGCCGCAATGGGGATCGAGGCCGGCTCGGCCAGGGTCGGCCCGCCGTCGGTCAGCCAGGGGTCGAGCCACATGGGCTCAGCGGGAAAGGCCGCCTCGTTGCCGGAGGTCTCCGACGCGTCCGAAGCCCCCGTGGCGAGGGCCGGAGCCGGCTCGGTGGAGGCGAGACGAGCCGAGAGGAAGAGCACGAGGGCGCCGGCTCGGGCGGCGAGCAGAAGTCGGTGGACCAACCGGATCTCCCTCTGGACGGATGGATTCGGTGGGCGCTATCGGCCAGCGAGGCGGGGCCCTGAAGACATTCCCCACGGGTCCGCAAGGATCCTCGGCCCGGGTCGGCGAAGCCCGGGATCGACCGACGGAGCGATCGCTCTCGACGCTCCGGACAAGCCTGAGTAACATGCCGCGCCCACGAACAAGGAGCCCTCGTTGGCCAATCACAAGTCCGCCCTGAAGCGCATCAGCCAATCCGAGCGCCGGCGCAAGCGAAACCAGCACATCCGAAGCAAGATGCGAACCGTGGTCAAGCGCTACCGCGAGGCGCTCGAAGCGGGCAACGCCACCCAGGCCGGCGAGGCTTTCAAGGTGGTCGAGCGCGAGATCCGGCGAGCGGCATCGCGCGGCGTGATCCCGAAGCGACGGGCCGACCGCAGCGTCGGTCGACTGGCGAAGCGGCTGAACGCGATCTCGTAGGTCCGGGCCCAGTCCCGGCCGCCGCCCGCGAGGGCGGCTCAGCGGAAAGCCCGACGGCGGGGTCAGCGGGCGAGCTCAGCTCGTGAGCTCCGCTCCTGATCTCAGCTCGAAAGCTGGATGACCAGCTGCTCGAGCGCCCGTTCCGGCCGCAGGACCCCTGCCCCCTTCAATTCGACGTCCGTGCGATGGATCGCGCGCAGGCACGCGAGCAACCTCGCCGGGCCGAACCGCCGCGCCTGCTGCTCGAGCTTGCGCGCCACGAACGGCGGCGCGGGAACCCTCTCGCCCTGGCCCACGCGGACGAGCCGCCGGAAATGGGACGCGAGGGCGGCGAGCATCGCCTGAGCCGCTTCCCCCTGACCGAACATCTGCGCGAGCTGCGCCAGCGAATCCGCCGCTCGCCCCTGGCCGATCGCGTCCGTCAGATCCCAGATCGATTCCTCGGCGACGTTCGAGACGGCGAGCGCGACGGCCGCGCGATCGACGCGCCCGCCCGGACCGACGTGCAGGAGCAGCTTCTCGAGCTCCTGCCGGAGCAGCAGGAGATTCGGACCGGTCCGCTCGGCGAGCAGCTCGGCGGCGTCGGCCGTCAGGTCGAGGCCGATCCGGCGAGCGTCGCGATCGAGGAATGCCTCGAGCTCGCGACCGGCTTTCGGTGGATCGCACTCGATTTCGGCCGCGGGATCGCGAAATGCCTTCACCCAGCGACCTCGCCGATCCACCTTGCGCGCGACGACGACCAGGACCGAAGTCTCGCCCGCCCCCGGACCGGCGAGCGCCTGCTCGATCGCACGCCCCCAGCTCTCGTCGAGCCCCGCGCCCCGACCTTCCGTCTCGCGCAGCACGACGAGCCGCCGCGCGGCCATGAGCGGAAGCGTGCCGAGCGCCTCTTCGAGCCGCGCCGGCGAGGCGGAGTCGGTGTCGAGGCGGTCGAAGTTGAAGTCGCGCGGGCCCTCGGCGAGCACGCAGGACTCGACCGCCTCGAGCGCCGCATCGCGCAGGAGCGCCTCGGCACCCACCACGAGATAGGCCGGACGGATCCGACCGGACGCGAGCTCCGCGACGAGCTTCTCGACGTTCATCCGCCCGCGCGCTCCCCGACCGCGGCCGTCGGCGGTTCGATCGCCGGCGCGGCGGGCACGGCATCCATCGTCGCGGTCGGCCGATCGAGCAGCTCGATCGCATCCGCGACCCGCGTCGCGAGCAGATCGGACATGCGGCGCAGCGCCTCGAGCCGATTGGTCCGCGTGACCTCGATGTCGGGGCTCGCGAGATACGAGTCGGTCTCCGACAGCATCGCGGGGTCCAGCTTGACGACGTCGCCGTTCGCGAGCCGGACCTCGAGGTCGAGCGCCAGGGTCAGCGAATACTCGAGGGCGGCGACGAAGCTCGAGAAGCTGCGACTCGAGATGTCCAGCGGCCGGATGCGACCGCGGAGCTGCAACGCCGCGTTCGACGGATTCTCCGTCAGCACGAGCCGAGCACGCCCTCCGACCTCCCGACGCAGGGCGTCGGTCACGATCCGGTCGAGCCAGGGCTCCGGCGAGTCGCTGCGCAGCGCGACCACGGTGACGCGCGCGCGCTCGCCACCGGCGCGCGTCGCGCTGCCCCGGCCGTCGTCGGCCCGCGGACCGGGACCCAGCGTGCTGTGATAGCCGCAGGCCGCGATCGCGGCGACGAGCAGGAAAGGGAGGAATCGGGCGGCGCGGAAGAGGCGGCGCATGCCACACCGATAGCATGCCCGACCGCCGATCGGTCGCGCGGCCCGCGCCGGGCTCAGACGGGGAGCTTCAAGAGATCCCGGGCGATCGAAAGGACCTTGTTCGCCTGGATCGGCTTGGTCAGATACTCGTTGGCGCCGAGCGCGATCGCCCTCTCCCGATCGTCGTTCGCCCCCTCGGTCGTGATCACGCAGATCGGCATCTCGGCGAGGTTCGAGTCGCTGCGGATCAGGCTGATCAGCTTGAGTCCGTCCATGACCGGCATGTTGATGTCCACGAAGACGAGATCGAAATGGTCGCTCGTGACCTTGCGCAGGCCATCCATGCCGTCCTGGGCCTCGACGATCTGGACTCCCTTCATGCGCTTCAAGGCGAACACGAGGAGCTGTCGCATCGTCGGGCTGTCTTCGACGATCAGGATTCGCTGGTCCGCCATCTTCGTGGGTCCCTCGGCTTCGCGGGTCCCGGACCTGCCGAGCAGGTCGCGAGCCACGTCAGTTCGTGATTCGATCGATCGGTTGAAGTCGCCTGGCCGGCACGCTCTCCTTGGCTTCCTCGAGTCTCGCGACCAGCAGGGCCTTCGACGCATGCTGTGCCAGCAGATCGAAGAGCTGATGATCGAGCTCCGACAGGCCCGGTTTCTGGTCGAGCAGCTTGTAGATCGCGATCGCACCGAGCGGAACGCCCCGGACGCAGAGCGGGACGACGACGATCGGATCGGCCGCCGCCGCCGGAGTCCCCTCCGCCGATCCCGACGGCGCGATCCAGACACGGCCGCGGGCCACCGCCTGCCCGATCGTCCCCTCGCCGAGCGCGAGCTCCGGAAGACCGCCGAGCGAACACCCCTCGCCGATCAGCGGGATCAGTCGCTCGCTCTCCGGATCGAAAGTATGGAGCACGAAGATCTCGGCTCCGACCAGATTGATCACGATCTCGCAGATCGCGGCGACGACCTCGTCGGGATCGCGGGTCGCGTGCAGCTGGTCGCTCGCCACGAACAGGTTCGCGAGATCGTCGTGACACCGCTCGGTTTCGGCGTGCCGTTCCGCCCAACGTGCATTCGAAGCCTCGGCCGAGCGAAGCCGCTCGATCAGATGACGCGCGAGCTCCGACCCCCGCGCGAAGAGGTCGATCAGGGCCGCATCCTGATCACACGAGTCCCGCGGATCGGATCGAGCCATCGGCGGTCTGCCTCCCCTCGAGCTGCCCTCCGACGTCCTGCCGGATGCGGTCCACTCGTCCGCACGACTCGACCGGCCCCGCGCCCGACTTGAGCGGGGATCCGTCCGGCCGCAGCGACCCGGGGCCCGGTCGGCGGGCGCCTCCGCCCCTCCCCGGCCTCAATCGTCGGAAGCTTCGAGAGCCGCCCGGGCTACCTCGTGCCAGATTGCATCCGGCTCCTCACCGAGAACGGGCCGGCGATAGACGAGGTCCCGCTTCAGGTGTTTCAGCTCGAAGGCCGTCGTGACGTTCGCGAGGGACTCCGAGTGGCCGAGCAGGAGGCAGCCGCCGGGCCGGAGCTTGTCGTGGAAGCTCTTCATCACCCGCCGCCTGGTGGCGAGATCGAAGTAGATGATGACGTTCCGGCAGAGGATCACGTCCATCGTGCCGAGCAACGCGAGCTTCGCCTCGTCGACCAGATTGAGATGCATGAAGTCGACGTGACGCCGGATCTCGTCGGAGATCTTGGAGACTCCGTCCTTGCGCGAGAAATAGCGCTGGCGAAGCGACTCGTCCGCATCGCGGAACGACGAATCGCGGTAGAGCCCCGTGCGAGCCCGGGCGAGCACCGAGCGGGAGATGTCGCTGGCCACGACCTGGAAATCCCGACCGGGCGAAAGCCCCGCCTCCAGCCCCAGAATCACGACCGAATAGGGCTCTTCGCCGCTCGCGCAGCCCGCCGACCAGATCTGCACCGGCCGACTCGCCCCTTCAGCCCGCCCCCTGAGCTCCGGGATGATCTCGCGCACCAGGGCCTCGAGGGGCGAACGCTCACGAAAGAAGTAGGTCTCGTGCGTGGTCAGGTGATCGATCAGGTTCGCGAGCTCTTCCTCTGCGCCTTCGCCGTGGCGCAGCTGGTAGAGATAGGACGCGAAAGATCCCGTGTCGGTCTCCTCGATCCGCCGCGCGATCCGCCGCTCGACGATGAAGCGGTTCGATTCGTCGAAATGGAGACCGGCACGATCGCGCAGGAGCGACGCGAACAGGCGGAACTCGGCGTCGGAGAGCGCAGGCTTCGGCGTGCCTTCCGTCATGGTGCTCCGCTCACTCCTCGAGCCTTCGGGCGGCTTCGAGCAACGCATCGCGCACGTAGGCATCCTCTTCGACGTCGAGGCGCCGAAGCATCGCCGGCAGGGCTCGGCGGAAGCGGCGGGCGGTGAGCGCCTCGACGGCCCCCGCACGCACCGACCAATCGGCGTGGGCGATCAACGCAACGAGGCGGGTCAGATCGTCGGTCGCGCCATGGCGCGCGAGGCAGCTCGCGGCGGCGCGGACGACGTCGGGCTCGGGGCGTTCGAGGGCCGTCGCGGCGAGAGCCGCCGCCGAAGTCCCGCCGAGCCGGCCCAGGACTTCGAGGACCGCGAGGGCCACGATCGGCTCGCGCGCGAGCGGGCGGGCGAGCCACGATTCGCCGGCTCCGGGGACCGTCCCGGAGCGCGCGTACACGTCCCCCGCCGCCCGGACGGCGGCAGCCGCGACCCGCGGATCCCCGTCGCCCGCAAGCCGCTCGAGATCCTCGAACGCCGTGGGCGACGCGGAAGCGGCGAGCGCACCGGCGGCAGCGATCCGCACGCCGCTCGACTCGTCGCCGAGTGCCCGTCGCACCGCAGTCCAGGTCCGCTCGCCGTCGAGCCGGGCGAGAGCCTCGACGGCAGCGCGGCGCACGGGAGGCGATGCGTCCTTCGCGAGATACTCGATCACGTCGACGTCCTGCGGTCCTCCGATGCGTGCGAGGACCCGGGCGATCGCGACCCGGAGCGCAGGGGTCGCACCGCCCAGTCGGCTGATCAGCACGTCGACCAGCTGGAAGTGGATCGCGGGATCGGCCGACTCCGCACGCTCGGCCAGCCGCACGACCGAAGCGATGAGCTCCTCGACGAGCTCGCGGGACTCCCCGTCTTCCTCGGCGGCCGCCCGATCGAGCCGGCGCACGAGATCCGGCATCCGGCGATAGTAGGCCCCGTCGCCGAGGGCGAGCGCCGCGCGCCCGACGCAGGCCGCCCGTTCGCCCATCAGAGCCGAGACGAGCAGCATCTCGGCCGCTTCGCCTCCGATCCGTCCGAGCACGCCACAAGCGCGCATCTCGAGGTCGACCTCGAGCGCGTCCCATCCGTGCCGCAGGGCCTCGACCGTGACGTCCCCGAGCGCGCAGAGCGTCGAGTCGACCAGATCGCGTGAGGCCTCGTCGCGTCCGGCTTCGAGCAGCGGCAGGACGGATCGCTCGTCCGCGATGATGCCGAGGAGCTGGATCAGCGCGATCCGCCGCGCCCCGTCCTCGCCCGTCAAACCTTCGCAGCAGCGCAGTGCGAGCGCCGGATCGGCGTGGGCGACGGTGCGCAGTCGCTCGCAGAGCCGCTCGGCCTCCGCGCCGTCGAGCCGGGCGAGCTGCCGCAGCACCGCGCCGATCGCGCTCTCGCGCACGCTCCGCACGCCGCTCGAGAGCGCCTTCTCGAGCTGCGGGGGTGCCGCCGGATCCGTCGAATGTCCGAGCAGCTCGAGCGCCGCCGGCAGGAGCTGGGGATGCGCGAGCGCGTCCGACAGCCTGTCGACGGAGACGCTCGCCCCGAGGCGCTCGAGAGAGCGCAGCGCCGAGAGGCGCACGAGCGGCGCTTCGGACGCGGAGGTCCCGACGCGCAGGAGCTCGCCGATCTCCCCGACGCCCCCGACCCCGCCGAGCGCGTCGGCGGCCGCCGCCCGCACGTTGACGTCGCCGTCGGCAAGCGCGCGGACGAAGACCGCGCGGCATTCCCCGTCGCCGATCGCCGCGAGCGTGTCGATCGCGAGCTTCCGGACGTCGGCGTCGGAACTCGCGGCGGCGGCGACGAGCGCGTCGATCGCGCGCGCCGACAGCGCGACGAGGGCCTCGGAGGCCGCATTGCGGCGTCCGGGATTCTCGCCGTCGGCGAGCGCCGAGATCAGCCCCGGCAGGACGAGCCCGTCGTCGCGGCAGACGATCAGACGCTCGATCGCAGCCTTGCGCACCCGCCAGGCTTCGTCGCCGAGACGTTCGACGAGCAGAGGCACCGCCTCGTCGCCCGGCAGCCGGAGCAGCTGCTCTACGGCGAGCCGACGCACCTCCTCGCTCGAGCTCGCGAGCCCGTCGAGCAGTGCATCGCGCTCCGGCCCGGAGAGCGCGCCGCTCATGCCTTCGCCCCGCGCTCGCGCGCGACGCGCTGCAGCTCCTCGAGGACGAAGTCGGCCTCGGCCCGGACCTCGGGCCCGATCCGCTGACGGATCAGCGCGCGCGCCTCCTGGATCTCCATCTCGAGGACCCGCTCGAGCGTGCCCTCCCGGCAGGCCTGCGCGAACTTCTCGGGCTGGTAGAGAAGCATCTCGGACACCGCGATCCGCGCGAGCCGACGCGCCCGCTCGCGCTCCTCGGCCCGAGCCGGGTCGCCCGAGGCCTGCGAAGCCGCCGAAGAAGTCGGAGCGGACGACGGCGCGATCGGGGCCGGGATCGGCGGTGCAGAGGGAATCGGCGGAGTCGGACGCGGCGGCGCCGCGATCGGTCGCTCGACGACCGGCGCATCCTGCCGCACCGGCCCCCGCATCGCGGACTCGCCCCCGACGAGCAGGCCCCGCTCGCGCAGGATCGTGTGCAGACCGTCGGGGAGATCGGCCGGCTCGAGATACACGTCGGCCCCGTAGAGCTCCGCGGGCTCCCGCCGATAGCGGCTCGGATCGTGGACGGAGCCGACGAGCACGACCGTGGTGGCCCTGAGACTCTCGTTTCGCTTGACGACCTCGCAGATCTGGAAGCCGTACATGCGCGGCAGCCCCACATCGAGGACCACGGCCTCCGGGAGCATGCGCTGGATCGCGAGCATGGCCTCGACGCCGTCGTGCACGAGCTCGGCGCCGAGGCCAAAGCCTCGAATCGCCTCGACGGAGAGCTTGCCTCGCGCCTCGTTCGAGTCCGCGACGAGCACGAGGCGTTCGCCCTCGCGACGGCTCCCGGCCTCGACCGGAGCCGGACCCGTCGTCGAAGCGGAGGTCGACGCGGAGGTCGACGCGGGACGGGCGACGCCCGGCGCGACGGCCACGCCCGGCGTAGACGCAGCCGCGCCGGGAAGCCGGACGAGGAAGAGCGCCGAGCACTTCGTGCACCGGAGCTTCGCGCCTTCCGGCCCGACTCGCTCCGTATCGACGCGATAGCGAGCACTGCACTTCGGACAAACAGCGATCATGAGCCCTCTCCCATCGCTCGAGCAGGCTCGCCCGAGCGCGTTGACTGGACGTCCATTCGAGTCGAGCGCGCGCGCAGCGCGCCGGTCGCGAAGCGAATCGCCTCGTGCGCCGCGACCAGCTCGGCACCGATCGATCCGATCGAACGGACCCGCTCTCCGCCCGTCTCGATCAGACGGACGACCCCCTGACCTGCACTCGCCCGTCCCTCGAGCACCGCGGCCAGCCCGCGCGCCGAGTCGAGCGCGCCACCGAGCTCGCCGTCGATGCGCGCGAGACCCGCCGACTGCTCGAGGACCAGGCTCCGCAGGCTCGTCGCGGCGTCTCGCAGGCCGAGCATCGTCTCGGCGACGACGGCGTGATTCCGGGTCCGGTCGACGTCGGCGGACTCGATCTCGCGAACGGATTCCTCGACGCGGCTCGCGAGCTCGACCGCGCGGTCGAGGCTGCCCGACTGCTGCTCGACGGCACTCACGACCGAGGAGATCTGCGAGCGCGTGGCGTGGGACGCGCGGGTGATCTCCTCGAGCGTGCGGCCGACCTCCGCGGCGAGGGACTCGCCGTCGCGGACGGAGCGTGCCCCGGTCTCGATCGCGCCGATCGCCCGCTCGCTCTCCGTCTGGACCGATTGGATGAGTCCCCCGATCTCCTTCGTGCTGACCAGCACGCGATCCGCGAGATCGCGGATCTCCTCGGCGACGACCGAAAAGGCCCGTCCGTGCTCCCCGGCCTGGGCCGCGATGATCGCCGCGTTCAGAGCCAGCAGGCTCGTCTGATCCCCGACCTCGTCGATGACGTCGAGAATCCCGCCGATTTCCCGCGTGCGCGCATCGAGACCCCGAATGATCGACTCGGCGGCCTCGGTCGCCGTTCGGATCGCCTCCATCCCGGTCACCGTCTCGGCGAAGCGCGCGCGGCCCTGCTCTGCCCGCGCGACGAGGGAGCTCGAGAGCTCGTGGATCGATTCGGCTGCCCCGTCGACCGAACGCATCGCGTCGACGAGCTCGGCGAGACTCGTCGTCGAATCTCTCGAAGCGCCCGCGATGCGCAGCATGCGACTCGACATCGCACGCGACGCCTGGTCGATCGCGACGAGCCCGCGCGCGGCCGTCTCGACGCGTTGAGCGAGGCCTTGCTCCCGATCGACGGTGCCCTGACCTGCAGCCCGAAGCGCCTGGACGTGGTCATGGCAACGTTCGATCCGTTCGGCGAGCTCGACGGTCCCATCGCCTCCCGCGGACGGGGCGGGCCAGAGAGCCCGAGCCGCTTCGATCGCGTTGGACTGATCGCGCGCGAGCCGATTCCGCTCCTGCTCGAGGGCCGCGGAGATCGGGGCGATCGCTTCGAGTCGGGACTCGAGAGGCTCGAGGGCGCACGCGGCGTCCCGATCGAAGCGATCGACGGCGGCGACCGCATCGAGCCGCGCCCGTTCGGCGGCGACGCCGAGAAGACGACGGATCCAGCGCCCCGTGAGCGCGGCGACTCCGAGACCGATTGCGCCATACAGCAGCGCCGCCAGGCTGATGCGCGCGGCCCCGAACCCCGGCATCGAGGCCAGGAAGATGCCCTCGGCGAGCCAGACCAGCAGGCCGCCGACGACGACTCCGATCGCCGCCCCCGGCGCACTCGGCGTCGTCTCGGAGGATCGGGCCAGGGCGCTCTCGGGATTCCGTGCGCGGTCCTCGAGAACGCAGCGAGCGCGCTCGACCCCCAGCCACTGCGCGGCGATCGCCGATCCGATCGCCGGCCAGACGACTGCCAACACCAGGACATGTCGCCACGGCATGGCCGAAAGCCCCGACCCGGGATCGATCGCCGCCACCCAGACCGGCGCGACGAGGAGCGGAGCCGACGTGCTCAGGAAGACCGCGGCGACCTGACCGAACGGCCTGACGGTCCGACGCATGCCTGGAGCGAAGCGAAGCCCGGCCGTCGCGAGCAGCGAGGCGCCGACGAAGCAGGCGAGACCTCGCAGGAGCCCCGCGGTCAGCACGAGATCGCAGCCGGCGACCGCGAGACAGGCCAGCGTGACGACGAGGCGCTGGCGCGCCGCGCGCAGCTCGAGCGCGCGATCGATCGGAGCGGAGTCGGAGGACCTCATGCGGCCACCCCCTCGCCCCGTGGCCGCACCGTCGACTCCCCGAGCACGCGATCGACGAGCACCTCGAGATCGATCACGAGGATCGGATCCTGGTCGGACCGCCGGAAAGCCGCGGCGACGACCCGGCAGCCCAGCTCGCGAGCGAGCTCCGGAACGGGCTCGAGACTCGAAACGGGGACGGCCACGACGCGGGTCGCACGTTCGACCCGGAATCCGACGATGAAGTCGCGGACGGCGACGACGAAGGTCCGCGCGCGCGGTCCGGTCGGGCGGTCGTCGCGGACGAGCAGCCGCGCGAGGTCCACGACGGGAATCAGCATGCCCCGCAGATCGATCACCCCTTCGACGACCGGAGGCGAGTCGGGCAACCGCGTCACCGCGGGCGTCACCAGGATCTCGCGCACGTGGGCGATCGCCACGGCATAGGTCTGCCCGGCGAGCTCGAAGCAGGCGAGGTCGACGGTCGCCGTCGTGGCGCGCTCGGTGCTAGCGACCGTCTTCATCGCCTGCCCCCAGAACGCGCTCGAGGTCGAGGACCCCGACGAAGCCGTCCGGCGTGCGCACCATCTCGACGACGGCCCGGAAATCCCGACCATCGGTCGGCAGCACGTCCTGCTCGGGAATGCGCAGGACTCCCCTCACCGCATCGACCAGGATCCCCGCGATCCCCGCCTCGTCGCCGTGGATGACGACGATGCGACTCGAGCGCGTGACCGCCGCCTGCGGCAAGCCGATCCGCCGACGAAGATCGACGACCTCGACGATCTCGCCCCGCAGCGCCACGACCCCGGCGAGCCAGGCCGGCGTGCGCGGAATGCGCGTGATCGCCGCCAGACGCACGATCTCCCGGACCCGCTCGACCGCGATCGCATAGGGGCTGCCCGCGGCCTCGACGACGAGCAGCTCCCGGCGCTCTTCGACGGTCGGGACGGAATGAAACGAACGCGCCGCCGATCGCGACAGCGCGAGCCAGTCGCCGGAGACCGCGCCGCGGAGGGCGGGCGCCGATGCGCTCGTCGACTCCGACGTCATGCGGCCTCCCGACGACGCGAGGATTCGGCGACCAGCGCGGAGACGTCGATCACGAGGGTCGCGATGCGATCGCCGAGCTCGGTGGCCCCGGCGATGCCGCGGATCTGGCGGACGGGGCCCTGGATCGGCTTGATCACGACGTCCTGCTGGCCATCGAGCGCGTCGACGACGAGTCCGAGGCGCTGCTCGCCCATGCCCAGCACGACGACGAAGCCGCGCTCCGCAGCGCCGGCATCGGCGATCTCGAACTCGTCGGCCAGGCGACGGAGCAGCAGCGGCGTGCCCCGCAGACTGATCAGCTCGCGGGCCTCGCTGCGGAGGACCCGATGGTCCTCGAGTCGCAGCGTCTCCTTCACCGACGAGAGCGGGATCGCATAGCGCTCGCCCGCGACGCGAACGATCAGGGCCTGGATGATCGCGAGCGTGATCGGGAGGGTGATCGTGATGGTCGTCCCGAGGCCCTTCCGGCTGTGGACCTCGACGAGCCCGCCGAGCGCCGCGAGATTCGAACGGACGACGTCCATGCCGACGCCGCGACCGCTCGTCTGGGAGACCTCGTCGCGCGTCGAAAGACCGGCCTCGAAGACGAGGCCCAGGACGTCACGCTCCGACAGCGCCTCGTCGGCGGAGACGATTCCGCGCTCGATCGCCTTTCGGTGGATGGATTCGACGTCCATGCCGCGGCCGTCGTCCTCGACCTCGATCACGACGTGGTTGCCGCGCTGAAAGGCCGCGACCCGGATCCTTCCGATCGAAGGCTTCCCGGCGACCGCACGCGCCTCCGGCGACTCGAGGGCGTGGTCGAAGGCGTTGCGGACGACGTGGACCAGCGGATCGACGAGCTGCTCGACGATCAGCTTGTCGAGCTCGGTGTCCCCGCCCGTGAACTCGAGCTGGGCGTCCTTCTCGAGGTCGATGCGGAGCCGCCGGACGACGCGCGAGAGCTTCTCGAAGACCTGCCGGAGGGGCACCATGCGGACGTCGAGCACCCCGGCCTGCAGCGCCTTCAGCCTGCGGTCGAGGAGCTTGTGGATCTTCGCGAGCTCGGTCCCGATGCGCGCCGTGCGGGGGTCGGCGGAGAGTTGCATCACGATGCCGGTCAGGGCGGTGCGTTGGCTCGCCATCTCCCCGACCAGATTCATCAGCAGGTCGAGCTTGGCGATGTCGACGCGAACGGATCCGCTGATCGATCGGAGCGATTCGATGCGGCGATCCTCGGCGCCGGGCCCCGTGGCCGCCCCGGACGACGATGCATCGAACCCGCCCCCCGCGGACGCATGCGCTCCGGCGGGCTCGGCGGGCGACTGCGCGGGATCCGCGGGGCGCGTCGCGCGGGCGGGCCGGCCGGGATGCACGATGCTCAACGATCCGTTCGCGCGATCGAGGCGACGCGCGAGCAGGCTCGGCTCGAGGTCCGTCGCCACGAGCAGGCTGAAGCAGATCTTGCCGTCGCCGGCGGCGGCCGCCGAAGGCAGGGTCGAGATGATCTCGCCCGACTCGCGGACGGCGCCCGAGATCTCGGCGAGGCCTTCTTCGAACGAGGTCAGCTCGAAGGTCGCGTCGACGAGGACGATCGGTCGACCTCGGCCGACGTTCTCGCGCAGGCGGTGCTCCTCGTATTCGGTGAGCGCGCGGACGATCGAGGGGTCGAGCGCGACGGCGGCGAGTCCGTCGGGCGACGCCCCGGTCGGCTCGGCGAGGGCGCGCTCGAGCTCGGCGAGGAAATTCTCCGCCCGGGCGACGACGGCGTCGCGCGTCGCGTCCTCCCCCTCGAAGCCCGACACCAGGGCCAGCATCGTCGAGACGCCCTCGTCGAGCAGTCCGACGACGGGCGAGCGCCCGTCGATGCGACCGAGGCGGAGCGCGTCGAGGACGTCCTCGAGGCGGTGGGCGAGGTGACGCAGGGCGTCGAGGCCGAAGAGGCCGGCCAGGCCCTTCAGGGTGTGGGCGGAGCGGAAGAGACGGTGGACCAGGTCCGGGTCGATCTCGCGCTCGCCGTGGCGCTGCTCATGGAGCAGGCAGAGATCCGTGCACATCAGCTCGAGGATCTCTTCGGCCTCGGCGACGAATTCGCGCCCGTCCTTGCCGGAGGCCGCACGGCGACCGCCCGGGGTCGCCTCGGGTTTCCGGCCCGGCTTTCGGTTGCGCGGGGCGGCCACGACCGACTAACACTCTCGCGGGCGAACCGCGAGGAGATCGAGGACGATCTGGCGGAGCGCTTCCGGGTCGAACGGCTTCACCAGATAGGCGTCGGCTCCGAGGCCGAGCCCCTTTTCCACGTCGCGCTCCGACCCCTCGGTCGAGACGATCACGAGCGGAATCGAGGCGTACTTGGCGCTGCCCTTCATGAACGACGCGAGCTCGAGGCCGTTGATGTCGGGCATGTTGATGTCGGTCACGACGAGGTCGTAGCTCTCGCGCGGGAGGAGGCGCAGCGCCTCGAAGCCGCTCCTGGCCTCGACGATCTTCACGGAGGCGTCGATGGCCTCGAGGCTCGCGCCGATGAGCGATCTCATCGTCGCGGAGTCTTCCACGATCAGGATGCGTTTCACGAGCCCCTCCCGGCACACGGTTCGGCCCGGTGCCGCAACTCCGCACCGAACATCGGCAATCCGGCTGCAGGCTTGAGGTGGGCCGACCGGCCCGGAAGGACTTCGGGCTAGGACGCTCCAGGGCCGGCTTCGCCCTTGGCCCGCTCGATCGCGAGCGTGCGGAGCTTCTCGCCCGCCTGCTCGATCAGGCGTTCCAGGGCGCCCGTGTCCGGAATCGGCCGGCGCTGCGCCCCCTGATCCGCGTAGAGCACGGCCACGGCCCCGGCCGGGCCGAGGATCGGCGCGAGATAGGCGGTGCGGGGCTCGATCGGCCCGAACAGGGCGACGAGCAGACGGTCGGCCTGGGATCGAAGCGCGCCGGTCTGGGAGCGCTTCGAATCGATGACCCGGCGAAGCAGACTCGTGTCGGGCACGGGGCACGCGAGTCGAGGCGAGCTCGCGAGCGGGTCGACCTCGAGCGTCTCGATCCCCCGGCCAGCCACCGCGAAGGCCTCCCCATCCCGCAGCGCGAGCACGGCCACCCGCTCGAACCCGGACGCCGCGACGTCGAGCAGGATCGACAGGACCTCGTTCTGGGAGCGCACCGACGCGAGGGCCAGCTCGCCCTCGGCAGCCCGGGCGACGAGCGGCGCCGAAGCGGGAGCCGGAGCCGAGGGCTCCCCGCGCGATCCCGTCTTCCCGCGCTCCGGTCGGGCCAGGAGCTCCGTGAGACCGGCCAACAGGCGTTCCCCCATGGCCGCGGGATCCGCAGTCGCACCCGGGCGAAGCATCTCCCGCCTCGGGCGATGGACCACGGCGTCGAGATGGGAAGGCACCGCTGCGGGTTGCCCTTCGACTGCCTCGCGCAGCCCGACGACCACGATCCGCGCGGCCTGCGTGCGCAGGCGCTTCACGAAATCCGACAGGCCGTGGATGCCCGAGAGCGGATCGATCGGGGCCGCGGGCGAGATCAGGACGATCGGCACCTCGCCCCGGATCAGATACTGGCGGATGCGCGCGAGGCCTTCTTCTGCGCGCTGGAAGACGTGGATCCGGGCGAAGCGGCCCTCGAGCGTCCGCTTGACCCACTCGAGCGCGGCCGCGTCGGGGTCGATGACGACCACGGGTCGGTTCGAACCGCTTGCCACCGCCGGTTCAGGATCCGAAGGCTCCTCGAGATCTTCGAGCGACACCACCCGCTCGGCCACGACCTGGACCGCGCGCTGTGCGGAATCCGCGACCGTCTCGGGCTCGGTCTGGGCGTCGGCCTCGGCCTCGGCCTCGGGCGCCGGATCGGCGGGCGTGGCGATTGAAGTCGGCGGGGACGGCTCGCTCTCCCAGATCTGATCGAGCTCGAGCTCCTCGTCGCCATCGACCTCGAGGGGCTCGGCACCGAAGAAGAGCTCGTCGTCCTTCTCGGGACCGGGCGCAGGAGTCGGGGAGGCGACGCGCGCATGCTCGTCCCGCAGCCGCATGCCCTCCATCGCGAGATATTGAGCGTTGATGCCGCCGCGCAGGCACGGATAGGGCTCTTCGGTCTCTCCGTCCCGCCGCGCATCGAAGCTGAACTCGCCCGAATCCCACGCGAACATCTCGAAGATCGCCGCCTCGGCGGTCTTCCGGATCGCCGCGTCGACCTGGTCGGGATCGAGCCCTGCTCGTTCGACGAGCTGCTCCGGCGCGAGCGCCGTGCGGGGTCCGACGGCCGCCTGGACGGCGTCGAAGCGCGCGGCGTCGAGCAGACCCGCCGCGATCAGGAGGCTTCGCAGGTCCGGTGTGCGGCCCTTGATGCCCGCGGCATGAACCAGGCCCGAGCGGAAGACGATCTGACCCGCACCACCGGTGGATCCGAGCACGAGCACGCCGGATTTCTGCGACAAGCTGACGATCTGCAGCAAGTCGCCGAGGGACAGGTCCTCGAGGTTTCCGACGAGACTCATGCAACCCCCCGCGTCCGAGCGGACGGCGAGTACGAGCGCAGACGAAATCTGCGTGGAGCGACGGGCTTCTCCGCTCGCTAGATCGGCGCCTGGGGTTGGGACTTGATCCGGGAAGCCAGGATCGGGTTGCATCGAAGACGGGCCCGGGCGTCCGCGCGGCGGGTCGACGCCCATCCATGCGCCGGCGGGTCCGAGCAAACCCACTCGACCGCCCTGCCCCAAGGGGCAACGGCCATGGGCGAATCTGCCGCGGGCGATGGAGCGATTCAGCGCAGGCCGCGCTCCGATTCGGCCAGCGCGACGCGGAATCCGTCCAGGCCCACGGCGCGTCCGGCCGTCTCGAATGCCTTCAACACACCGGCGAGCTCGCTTCGCGGTACGCAGTAGCGCAGGCGGAGCGACCGCTCCGCGTCGCGCCAGGCTTCACGAATGCCCTCGACCAGGGCCGCCGCGTGGCGGGGCAGATCGTCCGAGGCGATGCCGAGGGGCGACATGGCGACCCGCGTGAAGTGGAGTCGGCGACAGCGCTCGAGCGCCGTTCGCATCTCGTCGGTCGCGCGCATCTGATCGAAGGCGTGGCGCTCGCCCAGGCCGAGCAGCATGAGCCGCGGCGATCGCAGCGCGCGCCCACAGCCGATCAGGAGCGCCTCACCGCTCTTGCCCGACAGGTCGCCGCCCTCGATCCGGCGCGAGAGCCCGCCGCATAGCCGCCAATCCGCTCGCGCCGCCCCGCTGCGCAGCGGTCGATCGTCGGCGAAGAAGCCCGCCACGGCGATCTCGCCTTCCACCCGCTCGAGCGGCCTCGACGTCAGCAGGACCTCGATCGCAGATTTCATGCGCCGCGCACCTCCTTGGCGATCGCATCGAGCACACCATTCACGAACGACGGCGACCGATCGCTTCCGAACCGTCGGGCCAGATCGACCGCTTCGTCGATCACGACCGCGACCGGCGTCGCCGTATCGCGCAGCTCGTGGGCGCCGAGTCGGAGCACGTTGCGATCCACGACCGCCATCCGCGACACCCGCCAGTTGCGTGCATGAAGACTGACGAGTGCATCGAGCTCCGGCAACCGGGCAACGACGCCCTGTACGAGCTCGCGCGCGAAATCGAGGGCCCCCTTCGGCACGACGAAATGCTCGGCCACCCGATCGAAGATGCGATCGCTCCCCTCGACCGTCGGCCCCGGGGCCACGACCGCCTCGGCGCCTTCGTCCCAGGCCTCGGTCGCCTCGTCGGCGTCCTTCGCCTCGGCCAGCTCGGCCCGGCGTCTCGGGCTCGTGTGACCCGCCAGGTCGACGGCATAGAGCACCTGAAGCGCGACCTCGCGCCCCTGGTGCCGATTCCCGCCCGTCGTCTCCGGGACATCGCTCACGCGTTCGCCCTCGGTGCGCCGTCGATCGATCGGAGCAGACGAGCCATCTCGATGGCGGCGAGGGCCACCTCGCCCCCCTTGTTGCCGTCGCTGCCGCCCGCCCGGGCGATGGCCTGGTCGATGTCGTCGGTCGTGAGGACCCCGAAGGCGACGGGCACGTTCGTGGTCCGCATCACCTCGCGCACGCCGTCGGTCACGCCCCGACAGACGTAGTCGAAGTGGGGCGTCCCCCCTCGAATGACCGAGCCGAGGGTCACGATCGCATCGAAGCGCCCCGACTCCGCGAGCCGCCGCGCCGCCTGGGGAATCTCGAAGGCCCCCGGTACCCAGTACAGAAAGAGCTGCGCCGGATCGAGACCACGCTCGAGCAGGATGGTCCGCGCGCCCTCCACCAGCCGGATCGAGATCAGGTGGTTGAAGCGCGACGCGACCAGGGCGACCGACAGGCCGCGCGCATCGAGATCGGGCGTTTGAACGTTCATTTCCGATCCTTCATTCGACCCTTCACTCGAGCCGTCGCGCGATCCTGGACGCGATTCTTCTCGGCCGGAGCTCGACGCCCCGTCGACGGACGAGCCGATTCATTCCTTCGGGCCAGACGACCCGACAGATGGAGATCCGGACCGCTGCGCTCGATGCGCAGCGATTCGAGCACGAGCGCATCACCCAGCCGAGCGAGTGCGAGCGCACCGAGCGCCGAGCGACCGTCGCCCCCGATCAAAAGCGGCGCCAGGAACCAGTGTACCTCGTCGACGAGCTCTGCCCTCAACAACGCCGCAGCGAGCTCACCGCCGCCCTCGACGAGCACCGTCGTGAGCCCCGCCTCCGCGAGCTTCGCGAGGGCCTCGCGCAGATCGACGTGGCCCTCCGGGTCCCGGGCGACCTCGAAGATCCCCGCGGCCCGGGGCGCCGCGCCCTGCCCCACGCCGCGACCGCAGACGATCCAGGCCTCTCCGATCTCCCCGAACATCCGGGCCGTCGTCGGAACCCGCAGTCCACCATCGATCAGGACCCGGATCGGAGCCCGGACGAGGCGATCGCCCCGGCGCGCGGTCAGCTCCGGATCGTCGGCGATCGCGGTGCCGGAGCCGACCATCACGGCATCGCTCATGCGCCGCATGCGATGGACGCATTCGCGGCTCTCGGCGCCCGTGATCCAGCGCGATTCACCGCTCTGCGTCGCGATCCGGCCGTCGAGGGTCGCCGCGAGCTTGAGCGTCACGAAGGGGCGACCGCGCTCGCAGACCGAGATGAACCCGCGATGCTTCTCGCGACATTCGGGCTCGAGGACGCCGGCCTCGACCTCGACCCCGGCGCGGCGCAGGCGCGCGAGGCCCCGGCCGGAGACGCGCGGGTGGGGGTCGCGACAGCCGGCGACCACGCGGGCGATGCCGGCTTCGAGGATCGCTTCGGTGCAGGGGCCCGTCCGGCCGGTGAAGCTGCAGGGCTCGAGGGTGACGGCGAGCGATGCACCGCGCAGCGCGGCCGCGCCGAATCGACGGCGGGCGCGCTCGAGGGCGACGATCTCCGCGTGGGGGCCACCCGGAGGTCGGGTCGTGCCGACCGCGAGCACGCGGTCGCCGCGAAAGACGACGGCCCCGACGCTCGGATTGGGATGGGTGAGACCGTCGCCGCGAGCGGCCGCGGCGAGGGCCCGCTTCATCATCCGGCGGTCGCGGTCGGAAGCCTTGCCTCGTGCCGACCCGCTCGAGGCGCGCGCGCTCATCGGCGGACGCCGAGCGGCCTCACGGTGCGATCGACGATCCGCTCGTCGGCGCCGCGTCCCCCCGCGGCGATCTCCGCGAAGAAATTCTCGTAGTCCCGCGGACTGCTGAAATCGAGGAAGACCGAGGCGAAGCGGACGGCGGCGAGCACGTCGATGGCCGAGAGCTCCTCGAGCGCCCGCCGGCCGATGTGTTCGCTCGTGACCTCGCGCTCGCCCGACTCCTGAAGGCCGCGCTCGACGCGGTCCATCAGGCGCTCGATCGCCTCGGCGGAGACCGGCCGCTTGACGCAGGCGTGCTCGAGGCCGCGTCGGAGCTTCTTGCGATCCCATTCTTCGCGGCGTTCGTCGCTCTTGATGACCCGGGGCAGGACCTCTTCGACCCGCTCGCGGGTCGTGAAGCGTCGCCCGCACTCGTCACACTCCCGGCGGCGGCGGATCTCGGCCCCCTCGCTCGCCAGCCGCGAGTCGATGACCCGATTGCCCTCGTCACCACAGAACGGACACTGCACGACTAACCCGCTTCGGTCCACCGCTTCGGATAGAGCGGGAACTTCCGGCACAGCTCGGCGACTTCCTTGCGGATCAGGTCGAGCTGTTCGACGTCGTTCGGCGATTCGAGGACGCGGGCGAGGAAAGCGGCGATCTGCTCCATCTCGTTCTCGCGCATGCCGCGGGTGGTCACCGCCGGCGTTCCGATGCGCACGCCCGAGGTCACGGCGGGCTTGCGCGGGTCGAAGGGAATCATGTTCTTGTTCGCGGTGATGCCGGCGCGATCGAGGGAGATCTGCGCGGCCTTGCCCGTCGTGTCGCGCCCGACCAGCGAGAGCAGGAAGAGATGATTGTCCGTCCCGCCCGAGACGACCTTGAAGCCCTTCGCCTGCACCGCCGTCGACAGCGCCTGGGCGTTGGCGACGATCTGGCGACAGTAGTCGCGGAAGGTCGGCTGGAGCGCCTCGTGGAAGGCGACGGCCTTGCCCGCGATGACGTGCATCAATGGACCGCCCTGGAGACCCGGGAAGATCGCGCTGTCGATCTTCTTCGCCCATGCCTCTTCACAGAGGATCAGGCCGCCGCGGGGGCCTCGGAGCGTCTTGTGGGTCGTCGTCGTCACGATGTGGGCCTTGCCGATCGGCGACGGGTGGACGCCGGCGGCGACGAGGCCCGCGATGTGCGCGATGTCGGCGAAGAGGACCGCGCCGACCTCGTCGGCGATCGAGCGGAAGGCCGCGAAATCGATCGTGCGCGAGTAGGCCGTGGCGCCACACTGGATCATCTTCGGCCGGCGCTCGCGAGCGAGCGCGCGAACCTGGTCGTAGTCGATCTGCTCGTTCGACTCGGCCACGCCGTAGGGCACGATCGTGAAATGCTTGCCCGAGAAGTTGACGGGGCTCCCGTGGGTCAGGTGACCGCCGTGGTCGAGATTCATCGCGAGGACCGTATCGCCCCGCTGAAGCACGGCTTCGTAGACGGCGGCGTTGGCCTGGGATCCCGAGTGGGGCTGGACGTTGGCGTGCTCGGCCCCGAAGAGCCGCTTCGCGCGGTCGATCGCGAGGGTCTCGACCTCGTCGACCTCCTCGCAACCGCCGTAGTAGCGCTTGCCCGGGTAGCCTTCGGCGTATTTGTTGGTGAGAACGGAGCCGACGGCCTCGAGCACGGCGTCGGAGACGAAATTCTCGGAAGCGATCAGCTCGAGGGAGAGCCCCTGGCGCCGACCCTCGCGCCGGATGAAGCGCGCGATCTCGGGATCGACTCGGTCGAGATGAGGGGTCATGGAATCGGACATTTCGGCCACTCCTGCCGGCTGGGCGATGGGTGCGTGATCGACGATCCGACCCGGCTCGTTTGCGGTGGAGCGGGACCCCGCCGACCGCATCGGGCCGCGCCCATCGACACCCACTCGATCCGCCGGGCCCGGGACGGCCGCGCGCTACTTCTCGACGCGCTCTTTCAGATAGTCGATCGCATCGGCGATCGTCTGCATCTTCTCCGCGTCGTCGTCGGGGATCTCGATGTCGAAGGTCTCCTCGAGCGTCATGACGAGCTCGACGATGTCGAGCGAGTCGGCCCCGAGGTCGTCGATGAACGATGCATTCAGCACCGCCTCTTCCTTCGAAACCCCAAGCTGCTCGACGATCAGATCGGTGACGCGCGCTTCAAGCGACGACATGACTCGCTCCTCCAAGACTCAGTCCTGAACAGACGATGGAAGCTAGCGCCGTACCCCCCGTACGGCGACGGCCGGGCAGCCTGCAGGATCAGGCCGCACCCTCCTGCACGATCCCCTTCGACGCCAACAACGCACGCGCTTCCTCGAGCTCCGACTGCTCCGAGAAATTCGCCCGCGCTGCTCTTCGTTCGATCCGGGCGATCAGACCCGACAGGACGCGGCCCGGTCCGACCTCGAGGAATCGATCCACGCCGAGCGCCCGCATGCGCTGGACCATCTCGGTAAAGCGAACGGGCGCGGTCACCTGGGCGCGCAGCAGCGCAGCCATCCGCCCCGGATCGGCATTCGGCTCGGCCTCGACGTTGGTCACGATGGGCGGCACCGCGGGCCGGAAACGCAGCTTCCCGAGCTCGACCTCGAGCTTCTGGGCGGCGGGCTCCATCAGCGCGCAGTGGAACGGCGCCGAAACCGGCAACGGGACGGTCTTCTTGGCACCGAGCTCCCGCGCGCGATTGCAGGCGATCTCCACGGCCACCGCATCGCCCGCGACGACGGTCTGTTGCGCCGAGTTGTAGTTCGCGGGGGTCACGACGAGCCCCGTCTCCTCGGCCGCACGCCGGCAGGCCTCGGCGACCACGTCGGGCTCCACACCCATGACCGCCGCCATCGCGCCACGCCCCTCGGCGACCGCCTCCTGCATCAAGCGCCCGCGCAGGTTCACCGTCCGCACCGCATCCTCGAAATCGAGGGCGTCGGCGGCGACCATCGCGGAGTACTCGCCGAGGCTGTGGCCTCCGACGTAGGCCGGCGAGAGCGGACCGACCTGCTCCTCGAGCGCACGCAGCAGCGCGATGCTCGTCGTCAGGATCGCGGGCTGCTGGATCTCCGTCCGGCGAAGCTCGTCTTCCGGGCCCTCGAAGCAGATCTTCGAGAGGGACAGCTGGAGCACGTCGTCGGCCGCCTCGAAGGTCTCGCGGGCCGCGCGCGACGAATCGAACACGTCGCGGCCCATGCCGACGCTCTGCGAAGCCTGCCCTGGGAAGAGGAGAGCGAGCACGGAGGCCTACTCGTCCGCCACGGCGACGATGGTCCGGCCCTTGTAGCTGCCGCAGCTCGCGCAGACCCGATGGGGCGCCTTGGGCGCACCGCACTGCGGGCAGGTGCTCGTCGCGGGGGCGCGCAGCGCGTCGTGGCTGCGGCGCTTGTCACGTCGCGACTTCGAGGTCTTTCGTTTCGGAACCGCCATGGAATCCTCATCTCCCGTTGGCCGGCCACGCCGGCACTCGTCAGCTTCGTTTACGAGAGCCCGCGCCGCTCGCCGTTCGACCCCCGGTCTTCCCGGATGCCTTGCCAGCGTTCGATTCGGACTCCGACTTCCCCTTCCAGTTCGCCAGCACAGCGAATGGGGACTCCACCCGTTCGTCCGTACAGCGACAGACCGCGGCCGTCTGCTCCGTCGCCTGCCCATCGCGGCGACCCGATTCCGCACCCGATGCGCGCCCCATGCCGCGCTCCATGCCGCAATGCGGACAGAGGCCCGGACATTCCTCGTCGCACAACGGCTGGATCGGCATCGCCGTCGCGACGACCTCCGCGAAGAAGTCGTCCAGGAAGATCACCGGTCCCCGAAACCATCCCGCCTCGAGGTCGTCTCCCAGGCACATCCCGTTCACGGCAAGAGCCCGATCGCCCTCGGGATCGATCGAATCGTGGGCCCTCGCCGAACCACGCAGGTCCTCGCCGTACGGCTCGAGCACGAGTCGGAAGGTGTCGCGAAGCGCGTGAGCATAGCGCCGAGTGCATCGACTGCACTCGGCCGACAGCCCGCCCTCGAGTGATCCCTCGACCAGGACGTCCTCGCCGAGCCGTCGGGCGGTGAGCTCGAAGCGGAAGGGGCGATCGATCTCTCCCTCCCCGGGCCGGTCGTCTTCGCCGGCGCGATGGGTCCACCACTCCGGCGGCGCCTCGTAATCGAAGCGCTGGGGCCGGTCCGTCAGCCGATCGATCAGGAGCTTGAACTGGGACATCGGCACGCGTCCATCGACGGCACGGGAAGGTCCCGACCACTCGACCTGTTCTGTTGGGGGGATCGATCGGGGGTGGAGCGCCAACTCCAGGCGAGCGGGGGGTGGCGCGCCTGGGAAATAGCGCAGGGGGGGCCTGGCCGCATCCCTGCTCGAGCGTCGAACACCCCTTCGGCACCCGGCCCTGCGATATGCTGCGCGCCGCATGACGACCTTTCGCACCCGATTCGCCCCGAGCCCCACGGGGTTCCTTCATATTGGTGGCGCCCGCACGGCCCTGTTCAACTGGGCCCTGACGCGCAAGCTGGGGGGCACCTTCCTCCTTCGCATCGAAGACACCGACCTCGAACGCTCGACCCGGGAGTCCGAGGCCGCCGTGCTCGAGGGCCTCGAGTGGCTCGGCATCGGGTGGGACGAGGGACCCTATCGCCAGAGCGAGCGGGCCGAACGCCATCGGGAGGTCGTCGAGCAGCTGCTCGCCCGCGGCGCGGCCTATCGCTGCATCTGTTCGCGGGAGGAGCTCGAGACCCGCCGCGCCGCCGACATCGCCGCGGGCGGCAAAGGCAACTACGACGGCCGTTGCCGCGACGCAGCGCTGGGCCCCGATTGCGGTCCCCATACCGTCCGGCTGCGCATCGACCACGAGCGCGCGTTGCGCTGGGACGATCTCGTCTTCGGGCCGAGTGGCCAGGAGGGCAGCGAGATCGGCGACGGCATCCTCCGCCGCAGCGACGGGACGCCGCTCTACCACCTCGCCGTCGTCGTCGACGACGTCGACATGGGCATCACGCACATCGTGCGCGGTGCCGACCACCACAGCAATACGCCCTTCCAGCTCGCGATCTACCGGGCCCTGGGCGCACAGATCCCGACCTTCGCCCACGTTCCGTTGATCGTCTCCGCGAGCGGTCGCAAGCTCTCGAAGCGCCGGGATCCGGTCTCGCTGCAGCAGTTCCGGGCCGACGGCTACCTGCCCGAGGCGATGCTCAACTGGCTGGCGCGCCTCGGCTGGTCCCACGGCGACCAGGAGATCTTCTCCGCCGCCGAGATCGTCGAGCATTTCGACCTGGCCCACGTCGGGCGCTCGGGCGCGCAGGCCGATCTCGCGAAGCTCGCCTGGCTCAACCAGCATTACATCAAGGCCCGGCCGCCTGAAGCGCTGTTTTCGGCCGCAAAGCCCTTCCTGGAGTCCGTCGCGGGTCGGGCAGTCGTTCGCGACGCGGCGCTCGATCGGCTGCTCGATCTGCTGCGCGAGCGCTCGACGCAGCTCGTCGAGATGGCGGAGAAGGCGCGCTTCGTGCTCGTCGAGGAGCCCGAAATCGAGCCCGACGCGGCGAACAAACATCTCCGGCCGGCTGTGCTCGACGCGCTCGAGAAGCTGGCCGAAGCCCTCGCGGGCCTCGACGAATGGAGCACGGCCACGATCGAGTCTGCCTTCGAGCAGGCCTGCAAGGCCGCAGGCGATCTCAAGCTCGGCAAGCTCGCCCAGCCCGTTCGCGTCGCGGTGACCGGAACGACGGCCTCCCCCGGCATCTACGAGACCGTCGAAGTCGTCGGTCGGGAGCGGGCAGTCGCCAGGCTGCGCGAGGCCGCGCAATTCATCCGGGAGCGAGCGGCGAACGAGGCCGGTCCGAAGACCGGCGGGGCATAGACGCCCGCCCGCGCCTCAGCCGAAGATGCGAAGCAGCCAGAGCTGGGGCAGGAAGAGCGTCACGATCGCGCCGACCGCGATCGCCGGTGCGAAGCCGAACGGAAATCCGACCCCGCCGCGCAGCACGGCCTGGAGGCCCCCGAGCACGAGCCCGACGAGAGACGAGGCCAGGATCGAGTCGAGAACACCGATCGGCCCAAGCACGGCCCCGATCATCGCGAGAAGCTTGACGTCTCCGAGGCCGAGCCCCGGAAACCAGAGCCAGTAGTCGGCCTCCGACGGACGGGGGAGCGCGACCCCCTCTCCGGGCCAGTGCTCGAATCGCCGGCCCATCGCGACCGCGACCCGCGCATGCAGGAAGGCGACCCCCCACAGCACACCGGCTCCCACGATCGCGCCGATGCCACTGCGCACGAGCGCGCCGAGATAGTCCCCGCCGCTTCGCCACTGGACGATCGGCACGAGGAGCAGCGCCGTGACGAGGCCGCCGAGCGAGATCTCGTCCGGAATGATCTGATGGTCGGCGTCGATCATCGCCGCCGCGATCAGGGCCGCTGCGAAGAGACAGAACACGATCGTCCAGAGGCTGGCACCGAATCGCCAGGCGATGGCCAGGAAGACCAGGCCCGTGACCAGCTCGACGGCCGGATAGCGCAACGAGATCGGCACGCCGCAACGGCGACAACGCCCGCGAAGCAGGAGATAGGAGAGCACCGGCACGTTGTCCCAGGGCGCGATCTTCGACTCACACCGCGGGCAATGCGAAGGCGGATGCACGATCGACAAGCCGGCCGGCACGCGATGGATCACGACGTTCAGGAAGGATCCGATCAGGAGGCCCAGGACGAGCGCCAGCGGAAGGAGCGCAGCCGGTGCGATCTCGATCGACATCTGGAATCGCTCCTCCCACCTGCCCGCACGCCGACTCTACGCGATCCCGACGTCCCCGACCCGTCGCGCGTCGCGATGCGCGGGCCCCGGCGCTTCCAGCTCGACCCGCCTACTTGAGATCCCGGCGGGCGAAGATCGTCGATGCGAGCACGAGGACCACACCCGAATATCCGACGGCATACAAGGCCGCGAAGCCGACCTCGTCGCCGCGGATCGGCAGTCCATGGACGGCCTCGAGCGTCTTGTTGAAGACCTCGAAGTCCGGGAGCACCGCATAGAGGGCGGCCGAGAGCCCCGGCACGGAGGGCTGGTCGGACTGCTGTCCGAGCAGATAGAGGTCCCGCGAGAGGTGGCCGATCAGCCAGAGCCCGAACGTATAGAACGAAGCCAGCATCGGCGTCGTGAAGCACGAGAAGAGCGTGGCGATCGCGACGACGACCATGAGCTCGAGGCCGATCAAGGCGATGGCCAGACCGTGCTCGAGCTCGACGGGCGCGCCGGCCAGCGACGAGACGGCGGCGAAGGCCATCGCCATCAGGACGAGCTGGAGCCAGACGGTGACGGTCAGACCCGCCCATTTTCCGATCAGGAACTCGCTGCGCGAGACCGGCTTCGAGAGGATCGTGAAGACCGTTCGCCGGTCGACCTCGTTGTGGACCAGGCCAGCGCCGACGAACATCGCGATGCCGGCGCTGAAGAGGCGGATCGCCGCCATGCCCATGTCCTGCAGGATCTCGTCGACCTCGACGTAGGAGAGCGAGGCCAGCAGGACGCCTGCGCCGATCAGCACGACCGAGAACGCGAGCAGCGCATACAGGAGCTTGTTACGGATCGCCTCGCGGAACGTGTTGGCGGCCAATGCGTGGATCCGGACGAAGGACTTCATCGCTCACCCTCCGCTTCGCGCACCGCGGCCATGAAGACGTCCTCGAGCGAGGGATGCAATCGGTGGAGCGATACGACGGAGGCCCCGGACGAGAGCACGACGCGCAAGACCGCCTCGACGGCCTTCGAGTCGACCTCGATCGCGATCCGATCGCCCGCGGCCCGGAGCCTCGCGCCGAGCCCCGACTCGAGCGACTCCGCGGCCTCGACGGAGAGCCCCTCGACGACGATGCGCGTCGCGCATTCCCCTTCGCCGACGAGCTCGCGGAGCGATCCCTGTTTGCGGATGGATCCCTTGACGATGATCGCGACACGATCGCAGATCATCTCGACGTCGGAGAGGATGTGCGTGTTCATGAACACCGTCTTGCCCTCGGCCCGCAGCGCGAGGATCACCTCGCGGATCTCGCGACGACCGATCGGGTCGAGCCCGCTCATCGGCTCGTCGAGAAAGACCACGCTGGGATCGTGGATCAGGGCCTGGGCGACCCCGACCCGCTGCAGCATGCCCTTCGAGAAGGTCTTGAGGCGCATGTCCGCCGCGTGCGTGAGGTGGACCGTCTCGAGGGAGCCGATCCACGCGCTCTGCGCGATGGTCGGAGGCGACGCCGGAGAGTCGGGCGTAGAAGTCGAGGATCTCGCGCGCCGTGAGGAATGCGTGGAAGTACGGGTTCTCGGGCAGGAATCCGATCTTGTCCCGGAACTCCGACTCCTCGACGTTGCGCCCGAGGATCGACGCGGAGCCCGAGGTCGGCCGGACGAGTCCCATCAGGACCTTCAGGGTCGTCGTCTTGCCGGCGCCATTCGGTCCCACGAAGCCGAAGATCTCACCCTCGTGCGCGACGAAGCTCACGTCGTCGAGGACCCGGCGGCGGCGCATGCCGAAGCCCACACGGAAATCCTTGACGAGGTTCGTCACCCGCACCACTTCACGCGGCTCTCCGATCACCGCACCCCTCCTGCATCCCGATTCGCGGACGCATCCGGCGTTGTGTCCGTATCCGCAGCCCGGCCGCCCCGCTTCGACTCCTTCCATTGCGCGAGCCGCGCGCGATCGCTCGGCGACAGATGAACCTCGTAGCGACGGCCGAGATAGCTCGTCACGATGCGACGTGTGCGCGGATCGATCTTCCACCGCGAGCCGCGCGCGAGCGCCACGGGGATCGCGTCGGGCTCGGGGCTGGGCAGCTTTTCGAGCATGCGGTGCGGCGGTCGGATCAGCTCCTCGACGCTCCGGATGTCCCGTCCCGCGGCGACCCGATAGGCGGCTCGCGCTCGGTCGAGCAGGCGCGCCTTGTATTCGAGCTCGATCTCGTCGAGGGCGATCTGCAGTCGCGCGCGGTCCTCGGGATCGACGGTGTTGCGCAGCATCTCGCGCAGGAAGACCTCGGCCACGTCGATGTCGCCGGACTGGGCCTTGAGCCGCGCGACGAGGCGCGCGAGATAGGGAGGCGCCCCGTCTCGCGCCATCGCCTTCTCGAGGGACTCGGCCGCCAGCTCGTACTCGCCGAGATAGAAGAACTGCTCGAAGCCCAGGTAGAAGTAGTTGCGCCAGTCCTCGGGGTGATGCTGCGTCCCCCGCCGAAGGAGCCGGATGCCTTCGCGGACCTGATCTTCGTCGTGGGTCAGCCAGATCGCAGCGAATCGATAGGGATGATCCACATGGGGGTTGAGCGTGGTCACGACGTCGACGAGTCGACCGAGATGCTCGGCGCGCTCGGGGTCGACGCTCGGCGCGCTCCCCACGACCTGGACGGCGCGAAGCCAATGGTAGTCGGCCAGGATCGCGTCGAATCCGACGGCCAGGGCGCGAGCATGCTCGGGATTCGGCAGGAATCCTTGTCCGGAACCGGCCTCGGGCGAGATCGGCAGACGGTCGTGAGCCCACCCCGCGCAACCCACCGAGGCCACGAACAGCCCGACCTGGATCCATCTCTTCGACAACTCGTGCCCCTTATCACGCCGTCGAATGCGTTTCGTCGCCGGCGCGGGCCGGTGACGGAACGCCGAGTACGGGTCGTCATCGAACCTAGAAGTCGTCGGCGATTCCCATTGGAATGCGAGCGACCTCGTCGAGCATGCGGCTCCCGGCGGTGTTGAGCGGCGGAGCGAACCCGACCATGGTCGATTCGCAATACTGGCCGAGTGCGTCGGGATGAGCGAAGACCAGCGCAGAAATGGAGCCGTCGCCATCGAGATCGCCATACGCCGCCGCCGTGAAGCACGCGTCGACGCAGGTGCAGGTCCCGCTGCCCGAATTCCCCGGCGTCGCGGTGTCGTAGTCGAAGAACACGTCGCCGTCCGGAACCCAGCCGACGGCGGCGAAGGCGGTCTCCAGCGGCACCTTGCTCCGGGTCGTGGTCGTCGGCGCGACGCTGCCGAGCGTGAAGCCGGGCTCGGACAGCGCCGGCACGAAGGTGTTGTACTCCGCGAAGTAGGACTTCTGCGCCTTCGCCAGCGCCGAGAGGTTCGCGTAGGCCTCGGTGCGCTTGGACGAGAGCTGATAGTTGATGAAAGACGGAATCGCGACCGAGGCCAACACGCCGATGATCGCGACGACGATCATGAGCTCGATCAGCGTGAAACCCCGAGATCGCTTCGTGCACTTCCCGGCCATTCGATTCTCCCTGTGGGGCCGTCCGCAAAGCCGCGAACGGCGAGTCCCACGCCCCGCCCGACGAGAGCGAGAGCAACACGCGTGCCAGCCGACACACGATGCGCTTCCCATCGGCAAGGGATTCCGCACCCTTGAGGCAATGCTCCGGGATCCGAGCCCCAGAGCGGCCGACCCGGGGACGAGCCCCGGCGTGTCGGGCGCCACGAAGCGCCGAATCGCGCCCCGGAGCGACCAATCGCGGCACCTCGCCGCCTGGAGCTCGCTTGCGGGTGGAATTCCCGAGCCTCGTCCTTGGCCGCCCCTCGGGTTGACAGGCGCGTGACGACGCGGCTAGTCTCGCGCGCCTTCTGGGCTCCCATCGTCTAGTGGCCTAGGACGCGGCCCTCTCAAGGCTGAAACACGGGTTCGAGTCCCGTTGGGAGCACCATGATCTCTTCTCCGGACCGGCGGTCCCCGCCTTTGCGGGCCCGCCGCCCCGTCGACCCGATTTCCCGAAGCGAGCGCGAATGAGCACGGAGCTGGTCTTCGCCTTCCTCGATTGCGAGTTCGGCGGGCTCGACGTCGACCTCCACGACCTGACCGAAGTCGGGGTCATCGTGACCGACGCCCGCCTGAACGAACTCGCCGAGGGCCACTGGCGGGTGCGTGCGCGACCGGAGCGGATCACGCCGGAGTCGGCGGCGATCTTCGGCTACGACCCGGAGCTCTGGGCGGCCGCGCCCGGCCTTCGCCAGGTCCTGACGGAAATCGTCGCCCTGCTGCCGCCGGATCGGAAGGTCGTCCCCGCCGGCCAGAACGTCCGCATGGACGTGCTCTTCCTCGAGCGGGCGTACCGCAGCTGTGCGATGCCCTACCCCTTCGACTACCACGTGCTCGACCTCGCGACGCTCTACTACGCCTGGTCGCTCGTCTCGGGGGAGCCTGCTCGCTCGATCTCGCTGCGACAAGCGGCGACGTCCGCAGGTCTGCTCGGCGAAGGAGGCGTCGCCCACCGCGCGATCGAGGACGCCCGCCTCACGCTCGAGTGCTTCCGCCATTACATCGCCCGCCTCGCCCCGCGCGAGCCCGCCGAGCTGCCCGAGCCGCGCGCCTGACGCCCCGCCGATCAGCCCAGGCGCTTGCGCCACTTGGCCAGCGCCCGTCGATCGAAGCAGCCGAGAATCCGCACGCCGAGCCGACCGAGTCGGGTCGAGGATTCGAAGCCGATCGCCGACGCGAAATCGAGCACGATCGGATCGCCATCCCGACCGGCGAGCACGTTGCTCCGGTGACGCAGATCGAGATGGACGACGCCCCGCCGATGCATCTCGACGATCGCGGCCTCCAGGCGATCGATGAAGCCGGGGCTCAGTCGTCCCGAGAGACTTCGGGACAAGAGCACCCCCGGTCGGTACTCGAGCACGATCGCCGCCTCGTCGAGCCACCCGAGCAGATGCGGGACGGCCGCAACCCCGGCCAGTCGCCCGTAGGCGCGCACCTCGCGTCGCAGCAGCCAGGGCCCGAGCCAGCGTCGCACGAAGCGCCCACGCGGGTAGAAATCCTTGACGACGACGAGCCCACCGTCGGCCTCGACCAGCAGGACGTCGGGATTGCCGGAGCCACCGAAGGAGAGCACCGCGCGAGTGCGTGCGCGGACGCACGATCGGGTGAGGCCGTTGGCCGACGCGTCGGCGTTCACGGCCCCGCCCAGGCTGCTCGAATCGAAAGGAGCAGCAGGGCCACCGCGATCGCGAGGAGCGTGCCCAGCTCGTTGTTGTCCGAATAGCGCTCGAGTCGCCATCCGCCCTCCGTGCGGGAATCTCGCCTCCCGGCCTGGGAACGGGCGGTGTCGAGCGCACGCAAACGGGGCCAGAGAGCCGGCACGGCGGCGCGATAGCCCGTAAAGACCTCTCCGTGGAGCGCCGAGAGGCGCATGCTCTCGGCGAGCTCCTTGCGCGGGAAGTAGTGGAACGCGAACCACGGCCAGACGAACGCCAGCACCGCGAGCGAGATGTAGCCCCCGAGAATCAACGCGAAGCCGGTCGCGACGAGCCATGTGCCCAGATAGAGCGGATGTCGAAGGTGGGCATAGGGACCGGTCATCGTCAGGGAGTCGTTCTTGACGAGATGTCCGGCCGCCCAGCTGCGAAGCGCCGTCCCGGCCAGCAGGAAGGGCGTACCGAGGACGAACCCCTCGAGCGGCGGCCGCCGGAGCACGATCACGGCGATCCCGATCAGGAAGTACGGGAGGAAGCGGAGGCGGAGGTTCTTGAGGCGGATCGGGTTCCGCATGGGGGCGAAGCTAGACCAGACGCGGTCCCCGGTTCCATTGCGAGGACATCGGCGCCGCGACGCGCGTCTGTCGAAGCCGCGGGCGTCGGTGGCTCGGCTCGGCGCTCAATGCCTGGAAGGTCGCAACAATCGACCGTCCCGCACCATCTCCCAGAGCCGATCGCCGAGCTCCCGCTTGAAGGCCGGATCTGCGGGCACCGGATCGAGGTCCGCGGCGAGGAACTCGAGCAGCTCGAGCTCGTCGACTTCGGGGCGGAGTTCGTCGAGCGATTCGCCGAGAATGCCGATCGACTCGTCGCTCACGTCCCCTGCCCCCAGAACCTTGACCGTCATCGCGTCGGCACGCCCCGTTCGCCCCCGAGGTCGTGCTCGGGACCCGTTTCCAATGCCTCGAACCACGCTGGATCAGACCGAACTGGCCCGAGCCGAACCGCGGCGCGATCGGCCGATCGAATCGACCGGCCAGGATTCCCACAAGAGTGGGTTTTAGACGGTGCATGTGTCAGAAACTCGACCGTGGAAACGCATTTCGGCGACATCCCGGCCCGAGCGGCAGTCCAGCGCCGAGATCAGTCCAGCGGATCGGCTTCGAGGCCACGGACGACGAGATCGACCCAGGCCTCGCAGCCCCCTCGCAGCGACTCACCACGCGGGGTTCGTGCGTAGATCCCGAACAGGCTGGTCGCGAAGACGAGTGCGAGCTGTTGCACCGGCAACGACGATCGAAAAGCCCCGCGCGCCTGCGCCGCCGCGAGCTGACGTGCGAGCTCGTCGACGAGATTGGGCACGTTGCCGGTCGGATCCGTGAGGTCGTGGGGGCGACGGACATGGAGCGAGAGCATCTCGGCGAGCAGACCCGCGTCCCCGACGCGGGCGTGCTCGTCCGCAATCGCGTCGTTCGCGCGAGTGAGCAGCTCGCGCAAGGAAGGCGCAGATTCGCCGACCAGAGCGATGCGCCGGGCGATGCGTGCGCTGACGCGCGCCGCCAGCTCGAGCAGAACGTCGTCCTTCGTCGGGAAATGAAAGTAGAAGGTCCCGCGGGCCACGCCCGCCGATCGGGCAATTCGATCGATCTGGGCGGCCGCGACGCCGACGGCGCGAAACTCGCGCAACGCCACCTCGAAGATCCGCTCCCGCGTATCCTGTCGCTGGCGAGCCCGCACACCGCGTGCCGCTGCGGCCGCCGTCGAGAGGTCCCCTCCTGTGGGCAGCGTGGGCGTAGGCGTGGCTCGAGCCTCCCCGGCCGGGACCAATACGCCATTCGCTGACACGAGTCAAAGCGCCCCAGCTCTTCGCGACCACCGGCAGCATCAGGTCCAAGCACCTGGATCAGCGGCGAAATCGCAGTCCCGATCCCGGCTCCCCAGCACACCCGGAACCGCGGTGGACGCCCCACGGGCCTCCACCGCGGCCCGCTAGTTCTGGAGCAGGCCCTCGAGACCGGGCGTGCCGTCCGAGATCGCCCGCCGCATGCGATAGAGGTTCGCCTTCACCGCGTCCTCGCTCTTGCCGAGGGCAAGGGCGATCGCCCGGATCGGCTGACGTCGAAGGTGCTTCAGGTGGAAGATCCGGCGCTGCAGGGGAGTCAGATCGTTCTCGATCACCGACTCGCATCGACCGAGCATCCGCCGCGCGTCGACCGCCTCGTCGGCCATCGGACCGCCCGACGCGATGTCGAGGGCACCGCCCTCCTCGAGCGGCTCGAGCCGGGGCCGGGGCCGGCGGAACCGGCGATTGACCTTGTTCCGGGTCACCCCGAAGATCCAGACCAGCAGGGTCGACTCCCCCTTGAACGAGGCGAGCGCGGTCATCAGCGTCATGAAGACCTCCTGCGCGACGTCCTCGGCCTCGCCGGGATCCCCCAGCCGCTTCAGCGCGAAGCGATAGACCCGGGGGAAGTATGCCTCGTAGAGCAGATCGAAATGCTCCCGACTACCGGCGAGAATCTGATGGACGAGCTCCTGGTCGGACACCCAGACCGGCGCTTCCTCGACGCGTTGGGCCGGCCTTCGCGTTCGGGTCTGCGTGCTCGAAGGGGTGCTCGAAAGGGTGTTCGAAGGGGTGGCCGGAGGGGTGGCCGGAGGTGTGGCCGGCTGAATGGTCGGCGCCGGTTGGATCGATCGCCGGGCGAGGACGGAGTTGGCGGATCGATCGCCTTCGTTCTCCGCGGGTTCGTCCGCGGACGGCTCCGCCGAGACGGTCCCGGTTGCCTCCTCGGCGTTCCGTTCCTCGAAATGGTCGTGCTGCTGCTCATCCACGGCGCGTTCCTCGATTCCAGCGTCGCCGAAATCTCGAACGGGATGAAGCATCCGAATCATCGGACACGACAGGATCCGGCTTCCCTGAGGCGGCCTCGTCTGTTTGGGTGGGGCCCTGAATCCCACCCGACGCTGCCATCCCTGCCGAATCGACCCGCTCGAACTCGTCGAGCTATTGGCTTTTCGAAAGTCATTCCCGGCCATCCGGGCTGAACCTGTCAGGAGCAATCCATGTGCCATCCCTCCCGGGGCGGCAACTCTCCTGCCAAATCCTTGAAATCATTCACTTGTGATCCAGACCACGGCAATTGGACCCAGGCGAATTCTGGAGGGGAAAGTGGAAACAATTTTCCCAATCCCGGTCGGATTTTCCCCACAGCCCTCTTCCCGCGCGTCCCTTCACACCTTTCCTGGAACCACCCACCAGCGCCCGTCCTGCCAACGCCATTCATCCTTGCGCAGCAGGGTCGCATTCCACCAGCGAAGCGGCAGATCGTTCTTGCCGACGAATCGCAGGGAGAGCTCGACCACCCCGTCGCCGGTCGCGCTCAGCCCGAGCAGCTCGATCCGCGTGGGTTGGTTGAAGCGGAAGTAGGCACGGTCGAGCACGTCGACGAGCGACGCGTAGTAGTCCGAGTAGGCGGCGACGGACGGAAAGAACTGCCGCACGCTCGGGTCGTCGAAGGTCGCGCGCGAGTTGAATCGCCGACTCGCAATCCGTTCGTAGAAGACCTGCGAGAGCGGCAGGAACGTGCGCTGGGCCTCGATCGGCAGACCGGCGAGGGCGAGGTCCCGCTCATCCCGAGGCACCGCTTCGCCCCAGATCCCGGCCCGCCCCGAGAGCCCTCCGGCGCAGGCCAGCTCGAACAGGGCGAGGCCAGCGAGCAGCCAGCCGATCGCCCATCCGCGCGCCGGAGCGTTGCCGGCTCGATGCCGACCGAGACGTCGCGCGGGGCGACCGCTCAATTCCCGGCCCGACCGAGCACGACCGCCGCCTGGGCGGCCGCGAGGCGCGCCAGCGGGACGCGATAGGGCGAGCACGAGACGTAATCGAGTCCGACCTTCGCGAAGAAGCGCACGCTGGCCGGATCGCCGCCGTGCTCCCCGCAGACGCCGACCTTCAGATCGGGATGCGTCTTGCGGCCGAGGGCGACGCCGAGCTCGACCAGCTGACCGATCCCACCCTCGTCGATCGAGACGAAGGGATCCGCCGGGATGATGCCGCCTTCGACATACGCCGGCAGAAAGCTGCCTGCATCGTCGCGCGAGAGCGCGTAGCCCATCTGGGTCAGATCGTTCGTGCCGAAAGAGAAGAAGTCGGCGTGATGTGCGATCTCATCCGCCGTGAGCGCGGCGCGCGGGACCTCGATCATGGTGCCGATCGTCGGCCGCACCCGCGTCCCGGGGAACTCGGCGCGCACCTCGGCGACGACCCGCTCCGCGAGCTTGCGAAGCTTCTCGAGCTCCCGTGCGTGGGCGACCAGCGGGATCATGATCTCGGGCTTGACCTTCACGCCCTCCTCCGCGACGCGACAGGCCGCTTCGGTGATCGCGCGGACCTGCATCGCATAGATCTCGGGATACGTGATGCCGAGGCGACAGCCGCGATGCCCGAGCATCGGGTTGAACTCGTGCAGGCTCTCGAGCTTGTGGCGAACGTCGCCGACGGAGCGGCCGAGGGCCTCGGCGACGGCCTGGATGTCCTCGTCCGTATGCGGGAGGAATTCGTGGAGCGGCGGATCGAGCAGCCGCACCGTGACGGGCAGCCCGTCCATCGCGCGGAAGATCCCCTCGAAGTCTCCGCGCTGCATCGGCCGAAGCTTCGCGAGCGCCGTCTCCCGCGCCGACTCGTCGGAGGCGAGGATCATCTCGCGCACCGCGAGGATCCGCCCCGGCTCGAAGAACATGTGCTCCGTCCGGCAGAGGCCGATGCCCTCGGCGCCGAAGCGTCGCGCGACCTCGGCGTCCTGGGGCGTATCGGCGTTGGTGCGGACCCGAAGCTTCCGGATCTTGTCGGACCACAGCATGAGCTCGGAGAACGCCCCACCGAGCTCCGGGACGACCGTCGCCGCGCGGCCGAGCATGACCTCGCCGGTCGAGCCGTCGATCGTGATCCAGTCGCCTTCGCGGACCACGTGCTCGCCGATCCGCATCGTCCCCTGGGCGTAGTTGATCGAGAGCGCCCCGCAGCCCGCGACGCAGCTCTTGCCCATGCCGCGCGCGACGACGGCCGCGTGGGAGGTCATGCCGCCCTTCGCCGTCAGGATGCCCTGGGAAGCGTGCATGCCGACGATGTCCTCGGGCGAGGTCTCCGTCCGGACGAGGATCACCTTCGCGCCGCCCTTGGCGCGCGCCTCGGCATGCTCCGCCGAGAAGACGACCTCGCCGACGGCCGCGCCCGGAGAAGCCGGCAGCCCACGCGCCACCACCGGCGAGGTCTGGCTGCGATCGATCGTCGGATGGAGCAGCTGATCGAGGGCATTGGCGTCGACCCGCAGGATCGCCTCCTCCTTCGTGATCAGCTTCTCGCGCGCCATGTCGACTGCGATCCGCACGGCCGCGGCCGCAGTCCGCTTGCCATTGCGCGTCTGCAGCATCCAGAGCTTGCCCTTCTGGATCGTGAACTCGATGTCCTGCATGTCGCGGTAGTGGCGCTCGAGCCGCTTGTAGATCGCGACGAGATCGCGATAGGCCTTCGGCATCTCGCGCTCGAGAGTCGGCAGATTCTTCGTGTCCTCGGCGCGGCTCGACTCGTTGATCGGCTGCGCGTTGCGGATGCCCGCGACGACGTCCTCGCCCTGCGCATTCTTCAGATACTCACCGTAGAACGCGCGCTCGCCCGTCGAGGGATTGCGCGTGAAGGCGACGCCCGTCGCGCAGTCGTCGCCCATGTTTCCGAAGACCATCGACTGGACGTTGACGGCGGTGCCCCAATGGTCGGGGATGTCGTGGAGGCGTCGATAGGCGATCGCGCGCTGATTCTCCCAGGAGGAGAACACGGCGCCGATCGCGCCCCAGAGCTGGGACTCCGGGTCCTGGGGGAACGGGGCGCGCGTCGTCTCCCTCACGATCTCGAGGTAGTCGGCGACGACCCGCTTCAGGTCTTCTCCGCCGAGATCGACGTCGTCGACCACGCCGCGCTCGCGCTTGGCCTCGTCGAGGCGGTGCTCGAACCGATCGTGGGGGACGCCGAGCACGACGTCGCCGTACATCTGGATGAAGCGCCGGTAGCTGTCGAAGGCGAAGCGCTCGCCGGCCATCGCGGCGAGGCCGCGAACGGTCTCGTCGTTGAGGCCGAGGTTGAGGACGGTGTCCATCATGCCGGGCATCGAGGCCCGCGCGCCGGAGCGGACCGAGACGAGCAGCGGCCGCTCGGGATCCCCGAAGCGCAGCCCCATCTCCTGCTCGACGTTCGCGAGCGCCGTCTTCACGTCGGCGCGCACCTCGGCCGGCAGCTTCTTGCCGCGCTCGTTGAACTCGGCGCAGACCTCGGTCGAGATCGTGAAGCCGGGCGGCACCGGGATCCCGAGCGAGGTCATCTCGGCGAGATTCGCGCCCTTGCCGCCGAGGATCTCCTTCATCGAAGCGTCGCCGTCGGCGCGCCCGCCGCCGAAGAAGAAGACCTTCCGCTGCGTCCCGCCCTCACGACCTCGTCGAACGGGGCGAGCCGGCGCGGTCGTCGCCGTGCGCGTCGCCGCGCTCCCGACCTTCGCTGCGGACTTCGCCGCCGCGCCCTTCGCGCGCTTCACGCTCTTCGCGCTCTTCGCGCTCTTGGCGCTCTTGGCGCTTCTCGCGCTCGCGCTCTTGCGGGACGTGCCGCGGGCAGCGGCCTTGGCGGTCCCTCGGGCGGACTGACCCGCCTGGGCTTTTCCCGACTTCTTCGAAGTGGTCTTCTTGCGAGCGCTCAAATCTGCCCCTCCAGACGATCGCGCAGATACGACACGATCCCCTCCATCGGAATGCGCGTCTGACTCATCGAGTCCCTCTCCCGAACGGTCACGCAGCGGTCGTTCTCGGAGTCGAAGTCGTAGGTCACGCAGAAGGGCGTCCCGACCTCGTCCTGGCGCCGATAGCGCCGTCCGATGTTCCCGGCGTCGTCGTAGAACGTATTGAAGTGGCGGCGCAGGCTCTTCTGGATCGCCTCGGCCGGCTCGGCGAGCTTCTTCGATAGAGGGAGCACCGCGGCCTTGATTGGCGCGATCGCCGGATGGAACTTCATCACGGTCCGGGTCTCTCCGTCGGCGAGCTGCTCCTCGCGATAGGCGGCGACGAGCAGCGCGAGCGCCGTGCGATCGACGCCGACCGACGTCTCGATGACCATCGGCGTGTAGCGCTCCTTCGTCTCCTCGTCGGTGATCGCGAGCTCCTTGCCCGAGAACTGGGTGTGGCGGGAGAGATCCCAGTCGCCGCGGTCGTGGATGCCCTCGATCTCCTGCCAGCCGAACGGGAACAGGAACTCGATGTCGGAGGCGGCCCGCGCATAATGCGCGAGCTCGTCCTCCGCGTGGGGCCGGATCCGAAGCCAGCTCGGATCGAAGCCGATGTCGAGATGGAACTGGTGGCGGAACTCGAGCCAGTGGGTGAACCACTTCTCGCGCTCGGAGGGATGGCAGAAGAACTCCATCTCGGCCTGCTCGAACTCACGGGAGCGGAAGGTGAAGTTGCGCGGCGTGATCTCGTTGCGGAAGGCCTTCCCGATCTGGGCGATGCCGAAGGGCACCTTCTGCCGCGCCGCCTCGCGGACCCGCTTGAAGCCCGAGAAGATCGGCTGGCAGGTCTCGGGCCGCAGATAGGCGGTCGTCGCCTCCTCGACCGAGGCGCCGATGTCGGTCCGCAGCATCAGATTGAATGCCCGGGCCGCGGTCAGATCGCAGTCGCGGATCGCGCGCTTGGCCGGCGCTTCGGGACAGCGCTCGTCGCCGATCTGGTCGGCGCGGAAGCGCCGCTTGCAGGTCCGGCAGTCGACCATCGGATCGCTGAAATGCTCGACGTGGCCCGAGGCCTCCCAGGTTCGCGGATGGCAGATGATTGCGCTGTCGATGCCGACGACGTCGTCGCGCTCGCGCACCATCCGGTTCCACCAGACGGCCTTCAGGTTGTTCTTGAGCTCGACGCCCAGGGGCCCGTAGTCCCAGAAGCCGGCGATGCCGCCGTAGATCTCGCTGGCGGGAAACACGAACCCGCGCGAGGCGCAGAGGGAGACGAGGGTCTCCATCGCGAGGGGATGGCGTTCACGCTCCTCCCCGTCGCGAGCCGGGCCTTGCGAGGCGTTGCCGGACGTCGTCGTTTTGTCGGACATGGATTTCGGAACCCTGGAGAGAGACGCTGGTCGGGGTCTCTCCGGATGGTTGCTCGCCCAACGAGTCGGGCGCTCGGGCGAGCAGTTGACACGACCGGCCGAACGGCGACCGACCGGATCGTCCGCAGGCGGTTTGGGGCGGCCGAGTATCCCCCATCCGGGACCGGAGGGTCAAGCCGGACCGGGACCGGGCGGGGGGATCGGCAGGGCTTCGTCGAGAAATCGCTCGCTGCGCAGCTCGACACCGACGTGGAAGCGTTGGAATCGGAAAGCGAGGCGCGCCGCTTCGCGCACGCCGGCCTGGGGGAGCGCCTGCTCCGCGAGCTCGTCGAAGGGCCGGACGAGCCCGTCGGCGAGGGCGCGAAGGGTGCCCAACGCGATCGGCACGAGCCCCTCCTGCCCCCTCGCACAGGCGCTGCACACGAGCCCGCCGTCGGGCACGTGGAAATTCACCCCGTGCGCATCCGGCACATCGTCGCCCGGCTCCCGACCGCAGCGCACGCAGCGCTCGAGCTCGGGCCGCAGCCCGAGCGCGTCGAGCAATCGGAGCTCGAGCAGGATCCGCAGGCTCGGCGTCGGCCGCACGCGCTCGATCAGGGCCAGGCTCCGGCTCGCGAGGGCAAAGAGCGGGCGGGCCTCGACTGCCTCCATCGCCTCGGGCGACAACCGATCGAGCAGCTCGACCAGGAAGCTCGCGAGCGCATAACGTGCGGGATCCCGTCGCAGGCCGAGATGCGGATCCACGAGACGGGCCCGTTCGAGGAAGCCCATGCCGCCGCGGGGGCGTGTGCGCCCTTCGATCGCCAGATGATTGAAGAGATCGAGGGTTCCCGGAAAGCGCCGCAGGCTCTTGCGCGCGCTCTTGGCGATCGCCGTGAGCCGGCCGCCCTCTTCGGTCAGGAGATGGACGACGAGATCCGATTCCCCGAACTCGACGGCGCGCAGCAGCACCGCCTCACACGCGATCGACGCCACCCGCCACCTTCACGACGGTCCGCCGACCGCTTCATCGCGCCCGAGCTCGAAGCCCGGGTTCGCGGCCTCGGATTCGGAATCGGGCTGCGGGGGCTTCGGAATCACGAAGCGCCCCTCGGCGACATCGCGCGCCAGCTGGTGGATCGGATCCCGCCAGAGGACGACCTGGCGACCCGGAGCCGAGCCGCCGCCGACCAGCAGACCCCAGCCCACTCGCAGCACGAGCACACCGATCACCGTCGCCGCGACGAGGGCCAGGAGGGCGAGCATCTGCTTGCGCCAGAGCCCGACGCCGTCGCGATCCCATTTGCGGGCGACCGGCTCTTCGAGCATGCGGGCGACGGTCTGATCGGCGTCGAGCCCGAGGGCGATGGCGACGGTCCGGACGAAGCCCCGGACGAAGCCGTCGGTCACGCCGTCGAAATAGCCGGCTTCGAGGCGCTCGAGCGAGCGCAGCGGGATGCGGGTGTTCGCCGCGAGGTCTTCGATCGTGACGCCGCGCATCAGGCGCTGGCGCTTCAGATACTCGCCGATCGAGGTCGCGGCACCGCCGTCCCCGCCGTCCGAAGTCGGCGGCAGATCGTGTCCGCTCGCGCGCAGCGTTCCCTTGCTCTCGCTCATGCCCACCCCGCGGCGCCGAGCGTAGCAGCGCAGCCGCCGGCGGTGGGCCCGATCGGATCAGCGAAGCAGATCGAGATAGGCCTGCGACTGCGATCCCCACTCGAGCATGGGTCCCGTCTCGACGGCCGCGCGGAAGTTGGCGATCGCCTTCTCCCGGTTGCCGAGGGAGACGTAGATCTCGCCGAGGCGGAAGTTCGCCTCGGTCCGGCCCGAGCCGTTGAGGCGCCCGCTCGCAATGGCCTTCTCGAGGGCGGTCACCGCAGCCAGGTTGTGACCCAGCTTCGACTCGAGGATGCCGAGGTTCAGCAGCGCGGGGCCGTAGCGCGGGAAGTAGTCGATGGCGGTCGTCAAACGGGCTCGGGCGTCGTCGTAACGCCCGAGCTGGATCATCGCCCAGCCGCAATTGGTCAACGGCCGCCACGGGCTCGGGAAGGTCGGATCGACGGCGAGGGCCTCGCAGTGGGTGATCGCTTCGGCGGGGCGCCCCATCTGGGAGAGCAGGGCCGAGAGGTTGAGGCGTGCGTCCTGGAGGGTCTGGGTGTCGCGCTTCTCCTCGGCGAGACTTGCGGCGGTCTCGAATGCGACGCGCGCCTTCTCCGTCTGGCCCTTGCGGCGATAGGCATCGCCGATCCAGAGATGCGTCACCGGATCCGAGGGATCGTGCTCCAGGGACGCCGCGAGCTCGCGGATCGCCATCGCGGTGCGACCGGTCGAGAGATAGTCGATGCCGAGATCCCGCTGGGCGCGGCCACGGCTCACGACGTCGGTGTTTCCACCTTCGACCGTCGTCGTCGTGGCACACCCGCTCGCGACCGCGATCAGGAGCCCCGCGATCAGCGCCCAAAGCCGTCGATCCGCCCCGATCCCGCGATTCACGCTCGAAACCGATTTCATCATCATGCCTCCACCCCACGACGCCGCGTTCGACGCAGCGCCCTCAGAAACTCGACAAAAGACGCGCCAGCAGGGGCACCCGCTTGGCCGGATCGCGCTCCCGACGGACCCGCACGATCGGGATCCGGGCGAGCTCCGATGATCGGTCGGCCCCGACCTCGGACGAGCCACCCGTCCGGTTGCTGCCCCGCAGGCCATCGGGATTCCGAAACTTCGAAAGGACCACCCTCGGCGGGCGCGCCTGCGACGGCTCCACAGCGGGCTGGATCGGGGGCTGAACCCGAGGCGCCGGCAGCGCAGCGGCCACCGCGGGCGCGGGTTGCGCCGCAGGGGCAGGGGCAGGGGCAGGCGTGATCGCGGATGCAGGCGGCGCGGCGGGCTGGAAAGCCGTGGGCGCGGGCGGCGCGACGGGTGCGACGGGATCGACCGGGCGCGGAGCCTCGATTCGCGTCGCGGAGGTCCTCGGTGCGGCGGGCTGCCGCACGACGGCCGGCGAGCGGACGGAACGGGTGGCGGGCGGTGAGGCCACGGGCGCGGGCACCGACTGGGGCGCCGGTGAGGCCTTCGCATGCGCCGTGGCGATCGGCGCCGTCGGCTCGGTCAGGTCGGATTCGCCGAGAATCGCGTCGTCGAGGGCCCAGTCGTCTTCCCCGTCGAGGACGTCGTCGAGGTCCCCGTCGAGATCGTCCCCGAGCCGACCATCCAGGGAATCGTCGAGCGCGTCCGCAAGGACCTCTTCGAGACCTTGCTCGAGCGGCTCTTCGAAGTCGCCGCCGAGGGTGGGATCCGGGGCGAGATCGGGCTCGAGCGTCTCCGTCGCGTCGAAGCCGAGCGGTGTCCCTGGCTCGTCGGCGAGCTCGAGCGGTGCGACGTCGTCGAGCATCAGCTCGGGATACTGCATCTCCTCGACCGCCTGGCTCGGCGAGAGCGGCCCGACCGGGCCGTCGTCGTCCCCGCTGCGCGAGCGGTCCGCGTCCAGGGAGCGCGGCGGCAGGAGGCTCTCCATGCCCCCCATCAGGTCCGCCCAGTGCGCCATCGCCCGCGCTCGTCCCGCGTGTCCGGGCGTCTCCTCGAGCATGTCCTCGTCGAAGAGGAATCCCATGCGCTCGGCCTCGGCGAGCAGGGGCTCGAGTGCCCGCGCGAGGGGTACATCGAAATCGATCGATTCCTGATTGCGCAGGACGACGACCTGGCCGGATTCGCTGGCTCGCACGCCGAGCGCGATGCCGATCCCGCCATACTCCTCGCCAAAGGCGACCACCGCCGCGCGAGCCGGCCCGATCGGCAGGTAGCCGACGTTCAGGACCGGCGCGTTCATGGCCGGTCGGAAGACGAGCAGACTCGCCTCCGAGAGCGGAAGCGGTTCGGACAGACGGCGGAACATGTCCCTGCATCGGCCCTGCCGGCGGAATCTTGAGCTTCATGGAGCGGCAGCCGAGGCCCAAAGTCCCGGCCCGGTCGACCCTTTTTCGGCGCCTGGTCGCCTTCCGACCTCCCGCTCGGGACCTTTCGCGCGCCCCTCGACCGGATACAATCCGGGCGGCCAAAGCTCGGCCGGGCTGCCTGGCTTCCGAGGTCGCTCGGAGAAATCCACGAGTTTCGCGGATCGAGCCGGCCTCGCAATTTCTGCCAGCTTCCCGATCCAGATTCGAAGACGAGCCGAGTTCGAAGACAGTTCCAAGTTCCCAGATCCACACTCCCTGCGCCGCGACCGCAATGGTCGCGCGTAGATCGCGAATCCTGCGCGACACGAGAGACGGGCCAGCGTGACCACCAGCCATCCTTCCTCCAGCCACAAGCCGATCGAACAATTGACGAGCGTCGCCATCCGATTCGCCGGAGATTCCGGCGACGGCATGCAGATCACGGGCTCGAAATTCACGGACGAGACCGCGCTCTTCGGAAACGATCTCTCGACGTTTCCCGATTTTCCCGCCGAGATCCGCGCCCCTGCCGGCACCATGGCGGGCGTGTCCGGCTTCCAGATCCACTTCTCGAGCCAGGACATCCACACGCCGGCGGATCGACCGGACGTGCTGATCGCGTTCAATCCGGCGGCGCTGCGCGGCAACGCGAACGACGTGCGCCCGGGCGGGATGATCATCATCAACATCGACGCCTTCAATCAGAAGTCGTTGACCCGCGCCGGCTACACGAGCGACCCGCTGCCTGCGCTGCGTGAGCGCTACAAGCTGATCGAGGTCCCGTTCACGACCCTGAATCGCGACGCGCTCCAGGGCCTCGACCTGTCCTCCCGCGAGATCGATCGCTGCAAGAACTTCTTCGCCCTCGGCGTCCTCTGCTGGCTCTACGGCCGGCCGATGGAGGCGACGGAGCGTTGGCTCGCCACGAAGTTCAAGGGCGAGATCCTCGAGGGCAACGTCCGCACGCTGCGTGCCGGTCACGCTTTCGGCGAGACGACGGAGCTCTTCCCGGCTTCGTTCGTCGTCCCCGCCGCGAAGATCCAACCCGGCACCTATCGCAACATCACGGGCAACCAGGCGATCGCGTGGGGCATCGTGGCGGCTGGCGTCCAGATGGAACGCGACGTCTTCTTCGGCGCCTACCCGATCACGCCGGCCTCGGACGTGCTCCACGAAGTGGCGCGCTACCGACACTTCGGTGTGAAGACCTTCCAGGCCGAGGACGAGATCGCAGCGGTCTCCTCGTCGATCGGGGCGGCCTTCGCGGGCCAGCTGGCGGTGACGGTGTCCTCCGGTCCCGGCTTCGTCCTCAAGCAGGAGGCGCTCGGGCTCGCCGTGATGACGGAGCTCCCGCTCGTCGCGATCAACGTGCAGCGCGCGGGACCGTCGACCGGCTCGCCGACGAAGACCGAGCAGGGCGACCTGCTCTCGACGCTCTTCGGCCGGCATTCCCAGAGCCCGCTCCCGATCCTGGCGGCGTCGACCCCGGGCGATTGCTTCTACACCACGCTCGAAGCCTTCAAGCTGGCCGTCAAGTACATGACGCCGGTCTGCGTGCTCTCGGACGGCTACATCGCCAACAGCTCGGAGCCGTGGATGATCCCGGACGTCGATGCGCTCGAGCGCAATCCGGTGAGATTCGCGGAGCCGGTCGAGGTCGGGACCTTCAAGCCGTACTCGCGCGATCCGCAGACGCTCGCCCGGCCCTGGGCGATCCCGGGCACGCCCGGCCTCGAGCACCGCATCGGCGGGCTCACGAAGCAGGACCAGACCGGCAACGTCAGCTACGACGCCGAGAACCACGGCAAGATGATCGCGCTGCGCAAGGCGAAGATCGAAAACATCGCCAACGATCTGCCGCCGGTCGAGGTCGACGGTCCCGAGAAGGGCGAGCTGCTCGTCGTCGGCTGGGGCGGCACGAAGGGTGCCATCACGGCCGCCGTCGAAGCGGCGCGGGCCGACGGGCTTTCGGTCTCGCAGATCCACCTGCGCCACCTGAACCCCTTCCCGACCAATCTCGGCGACGTGCTGCGACGCTTCAAGAAGGTGCTGCTGCCCGAGCTGACCGACGGCCATCTGGCCCTGCTGCTTCGCGCCAAGTACCTGGTCGACGTCCAGTCGCTCTCGAAGATCATCGGCCAGCCCTTCAAGGTCTCGGAGCTCGTCGAGGCGATCCGCAAGATCCACGGAGCCTGATCATCGATTCGAATTCTCCGGGCGGCCCGCCGGGTCGCCCGGAGAAAGCATCGCCGACCATCACATCGTCGTCCGAACAGAAACCGTCCCGCTTCGAAGCCTCCAGTCACCGCTGCCCAGCGATCGAGGAACCAACAGCATGGCCGCACCCGCCGTCAAAGTCACCGCCAAGGATTTCACCTCCGACCAGGACGTCCGCTGGTGTCCGGGATGCGGGGATTATTCGATCCTCGCGAACGTCCAGCGCGTGATGCCGGAGCTCGGCGTGCCGCGGGAGAACGTGGTGTTCGTCTCGGGCATCGGCTGCTCGAGCCGCTTCCCCTACTACATGAACACCTACGGCTTCCACACGATCCACGGCCGCGCCCCGGCCTTCGCGACCGGCATCAAGGCCTCGCGACCCGAGCTCTCGGTCTGGATCGTGACCGGCGACGGCGACGGTCTGTCGATCGGCGGCAACCATCTGATCCACACCATCCGCCGCAACGTCGATACCCAGATCCTGCTCTTCAACAACCGGATCTACGGCCTGACCAAGGGCCAGTACTCGCCGACCTCCCAGATGGGCCTCAAGACGAAGTCGACGCCCCAGGGCTCGATCGATCATCCGCTCGACCCGATCGCTTTCGCGCTCGGCTGTGGCGCGACGTTCATCGCCCGCACGATCGACGTGGACGCCAAGCACATGCAGGAGATCCTGACCCGCGCTCATCAGCACAAGGGCACGGCCTTCATCGAGATCCTCCAGAACTGCCCCGTCTTCAACGACGGCATCTGGGAGGAGATGCAGGATCGCAAGACCCGCGCGACCTCGACGATCGTGCTCGAGCAGGGCCAGCCGCTCGTATTCGGCACACCCGACGCGCGCAAGGGCATCGTGCTCAAGAACGGCGAGCCGACCGTGATCGATCTCGCGGCGGGCGACGACCCGATCGCGAAGGGCGTGGTCGTCCACGACGAGCGTGCGAAGACGGCGTCCTACGCCGGGATGCTCGCGACGCTCCAGCGCCCCGACTTCCCGATGCCGGTCGGCGTGTTCCGCGCCGTCGAGAAGGCGACCTACGAGGACATGCTGCAGAGCCAGGTCGACTCGGCGATCAAGCAGCGTGGCAAGGGCGACCTGAAGGCGCTCCTCCACTCGGGCGATACCTGGCAGATCTGACGCGAACGATGCCATCGACGAGCCACGACACGCCGGAAGGTCCCGTCGGTCCGCTGACGCCCTTCCGGGAGCGGCGCTTCCTGGCCTGCTTCGTGACGGGGACCGTCGCGGCGTCGGGCAACTGGATGCTCTCGCTCTCGGTCCCCTACCTCGTCTACGAGCTCACGCGGTCGACCTCGTGGCTCGGCGTGGCGGCCGTCGCGTCGAACCTTCCTTCCCTCATCGCGTCGCCGGTCGGAGGCGTCTTCGCCGACCGCTACGCGAAGCGGACCCTGCTCCTGATCGCGGGTGGCGTCCAGGTCGCGCTCGCCCTCGTCCTCTTCGCGACGAGCCGCGCGGGCCTCCTCGACATCGGATTGCTGATCGGGCTCGCGACGGCGATGGGCTTCGCCTCCGCGACCCAGACCTCCGTCTACCAATCCTTCGTCGCCGAAATCGTCCACGCGCGACACATCTCGGCGGCCTACCGGCTGAATGCGATCCAGTTCAACGTCTCCCGGGCCATCGGACCGGCGGTGGCGGGTCTCGTGCTCCACCGATTCGGGGCGACGTCGGCCTTCCTCGTCAACGCGCTCTCCTTCGCGCCCCTGCTCGGCGTGCTGGCGGTGATCCAGACCCGCGACGTGAAGCGCAGCGTCGCGACGAGCGTCCTCGGGGAGATCGTCGAAGGCGCCCTCGTCGTCTGGCGGGACCACCGACTGCGGATCGCCGTCCTGACGGGCGCGCTCTGCTCGATGTTCGGCATGAGCATCTACTCGCTCGCAGCGGGCCTCGCGAAGGACGTGTTCCACGTCGACGAAGCCGGCCTCGGCCTGCTCGTCTCGTCGATTGGCGTGATGTCGTTCCTGACGGCGATGCTCGCCGTCTCCCTCGGCGACCGCGTCCGGCGCTCGGCCCTCGTCACCTCGGGTCTCGTGCTCTACGGGCTCGGCCTGTGGATCGTCGCCGCGACCGACGTCTTCGCGGTCGGGCTCGTCGGCTTCGGGATCACCGGCATCGCCCACGTCATGGTCAACGTGTCCGTCACGACGACCATCCAGCAATACGTCACGCCGGTGTTCCGCGGACGCGTGACCTCGTTTCAGCTGCTCGGAATCATGCTCTCGCTTCCGATCGGAGCCCAGCTCGGCGGGCTCGCCGCGGACTACGCCGGTTTGCCGGCGGTGGTCGCGGCTTTCGGCGGGGTGCTGATCGCCAGCGGACTCTTCGCGAAGCTCCGGATGAACGGATTGCGGGAGATCGACTGAGCTCGCGCCCCCCCCCCCGGACCCTGCCCGTCCAGATGAGGGGAACCCGCCGAGCCGGGGCCCCGCTCCGTGCGCACCCGCCTCCGAAACGAAGCGGGGCCCGATCGGACGTGCCGATCGGGCCCCTGAATCAGCCTCGTGCGTGCGAGCGAGCGACGCCGACCCGGCGACTCGCTGGCGCCTAGCCGAGCACGCCCGCCGCGTGCTTCGCGAGCGTCTCGCCGATCATGGCCGGCGACGGCGCGACGACGACGCCGTTGGCCTTGAGCGCCGCCATCTTGTCGGAGGCCTTGCCCTTGCCTCCGGCGATGATCGCGCCGGCATGGCCCATGCGCTTGCCGGGCGGTGCGTTCTGGCCGGCGATGAAGGCCGCGACGGGCTTCGTCATGTGGGCCTTCACGAACTCCGCCGCCTCTTCCTCCGCCGAGCCGCCGATCTCGCCGATCATGACGACCGCCTTCGTCTCGGGGTCGGCCTGGAAGAGCCGCAGGGCGTCGATGAAGCTCGTCCCGATGACCGGATCGCCGCCGATGCCGACGCAGGTCGACTGGCCGATGCCGAGGCGCGAGAGCTGGTCGACCGCTTCGTAGGTCAGCGTCCCCGAGCGCGAGACGACGCCGACCGGGCCCGGCCGCGTGATCTGGGCCGGCATGATGCCGATGCGACACTGGCCCGGAGTGACGACACCGGGGCAGTTCGGACCGAGCAGGCGGGTCTTGCTGCCGCGGAGCGCCGCCTTCGCCCGGGCCATGTCGATGACGGGGATGCCCTCCGTGATGCAGACCGCGAGGTCGAGGCCGTTCTCGGCCGCCTCGAGGATCGCGTCGGCCGCGCCCGGCGGCGGCACGAAGATGACGGATGCATTGGCACCGGTCGCCGCGACGGCCTCGCGGACGGTGTTGAAGACCGGGATTCCGTCCATCTCGGTCCCGCCCTTGCCGGGATGGATGCCGCCGACGACCTGGGTGCCGTAGGCCCGGGACAGACCGGCGTGGAACGTGCCCATCTTGCCCATGCCCTGGATCAGGAGCTTCGTGTTCTTGTCGCACAGGATCGCCATGCTAGGCCCCCTTCACGGCGGCGACGGCGAGCTCGCCGGCCTGCTTCAGCGTTTCCGCGGGAGTGATGTTGAGATTCGAGCGGGCGAGGATCTCGCGGCCCTCCTTGGCCATCGTGCCCTGCAGCCGGACGACGAGGGGCACCTTGACGGAGAGCTCGTCCGCGGCCGCGACCACGCCTTCCGCGATCAGATCGCAGCGCACGATCCCGCCGAAGATGTTGACGAGGATCGCCTTCACGTTCTCGTCACGCAGGATCAGCTTGAACGCCTCCTTGACCTTCTCCTTGTCGGCGCCGCCGCCGGCGTCGAGGAAGTTGGCCGGCTTGCCGCCGCAGAAGTGGATCATGTCGAGGGTCGCCATCGCGAGCCCCGCGCCGTTCACCATGCAGCCGATGTTGCCGTCGAGGCCGACGTAGGCGAGGTCGATCTCCTTCGCCGCCCGCTCTCGCGGATCCTCCTCTTCCGGATCGCGCAGCTCCGCGATCTCCGGATGGCGGTAGAGCGCGTTGTCGTCGAAGTTGAGCTTGCCGTCGAGGGCGAAGAAGTCTCCCTCGGCCGTCAGCACGAGGGGATTGATCTCGACCTGCGAGCAGTCCTTCGCCTGGTAGAGCGCATAGAGCGCCATCACGAAGGGCACGAACTTCTTGATCTGCTCGCCGTCCAGTCCCAGGCGGAATCCGAGATCGCGGGCCTGGTACTCGCGCAGGCCGACGTTCGGATCGACCTGGGTCGTGAGGATCTTCTCCGGCGACTTCTCGGCGACGACCTCGATCTCCATGCCGCCCTCGGTCGAGGCGACGATGGCAAACTTCTCCGACGCCCGATCGAAGAGCACCGCGAGGTAGTACTCCTTCACGATGTTCGAGCCCGCCTCGACGTAGACCTTGCGGACGAGCTTGCCCTCGGGCGGCGTCTGCGGCGTATGCAGCGTCATGCCGAGGATCTGGCTCGCCGCCTGCTTGGCGTCGGCGGGCGACTTCACGACCTTGACGCCGCCGGCCTTGCCGCGACCGCCCGCATGGACCTGCGCCTTCACGACGACGACGGGAGAGCCGAGCGCCTTCGCCGCGCGCTCCGCCTCCTCCGGCGTCGTCGCGAGCTGCCCGTTCGGAACGGCCACGCCGAACTCCCGGAACAGCGCCTTCGCCTGATACTCATGAACGTTCATGAACCTAAACCTCCGGAGCCGCTCGCAGCCGAGCGCCGAATATGGACCGCACCCTCGATCCAGGACCGCACTCCCGAACCAAGGCCAGCGAACTCGCCGTCCGGCGAGTTCGCGATCAATCAAAGCTGGATCTGCGAGATCAACGTCCGAACGTGCTCGACCGACGCGTCGAACTCCTTCTTCTCCTGCGGATCGAGCTCGAGCTCGATGATCCGCTCGAGACCGTTCCCGCCGATCACGCACGGGACGCCCACGTAGAGGCCGTTCACGCCGTACTCGCCCTCGCACAGACACGCGCACGCGAGCACGCGCTTCTTGTCCCGCAGATAGGACTCGGCCATCTCGATCGCCGAGAGCGCCGGGGACACGAAGGCCGAGCCGGTCTTGAGCAGCGCCACGACCTCGCCACCCGCCTGCTTCGTGCGCTCGACGATCGCGTCGATCTTCTCCTTCGAGAGGAACTTCGAGACCGGGATGCCCGCGACCGTGCAGTAGCGGACGAGCGGCACCATCGTGTCCCCGTGACCGCCGAGCACCAGCGCCGTCACGTCCTTCACCGACACACCGAGCTCCCAGGCCACGAAGCTGCGGAAGCGCGTCGAGTCGAGCACGCCGGCCATGCCGATGACGCGATTCTTCGGGAAGCCCGAGACCTGCTTGAAGGTGTAGACCATCGCGTCGAGCGGGTTCGAGATGACGATCACGAAGGCGTTCGGCGCGTGCTTCTTCACGCCCTCGGCGACCTGCTTCATGATCGAGAGGTTCGTCTTGAGCAGATCGTCGCGGCTCATGCCCGGCTTGCGCGCGAGGCCCGCGGTGATGATCACGACGTCGGCACCGGCGATGCCCGCGTAGTCGTTGCAGCCGCTGATCTTCGCGTCGCTGCCGACGAGCGGGGCTCCTTCGGCCATGTCGAGGGCCTTGCCCTGGGGCAGCCCTTCCACGACGTCGAAGATCACGACGTCCCCGAGCTCGCGATACGCGGCCTGCTCCGCGAGCACGCCCCCGATGTTGCCACCGCCGATCAGCGCAATCTTCGGCTTTGCCATGAGAACCTTCCCTCCCCTCTTTGCTTCCTGCTTTGCCGGGCCGTCTACTTCCCGGGTCCTTCGTCTCTCTGTCCAGCCGGGCCCCGACCCGGCCATTCGATCGGAAGCGCAGACCGACGCGGCCCGCTCCTCTTCAAACGGGCGCGAGTCGCACGCGCAGCGAAAGCTCCTCGAGCTGCCCCTCGTCGACCGGCGACGGCGCCTCCATCAGGAGATCCTGACCGCGCTGGCTCTTCGGGAACGGGATCACGTCGCGCAGGCTCTCGGAACCGGCGAGCTTCATGACCCAGCGATCGAATCCGAAGGCGAAGCCGCCGTGGGGCGGCGCCCCGGTATCGAGAGCGTCGAGCATGAAGCCGAAGCTCTGCTCCATCTTCTCCGGGCCGTAGCCCATGATCGCGAGAACCTTGCGCTGGACGTCGCTGCGGTGGTTGCGCAGGCTGCCGGAGCCGAGCTCGGTCCCGTTGAGCACGACGTCGTAATGCGTCCCGCGCACCTTCTGCGGATCGGTGTCGAGCAGCGGGAGGTCCTCTTCGACCGGGGCGACGAAGGGCTGATGGACGTAGGTCAGCTGGCCCTTCTCGTCGCGCTCGAAGAGCGGGAAGTCGACGACGAGGAGCGGATCCCAGGCGCGGCCGTCGACGCGGCCGAGGCGGCGACCGATGTCCTCGCGCAGGCGCGAGAGGATGGCGTTCGCCTTGTCCTTCGCGTCCGCCTGGAAGAGGATGACCATGCCGGGCTCGACCTGACAGCGCTTCTCGATCGCGGCCGTCTCGGCCGCACCGAGGAACTTCGTGATCGGCGACTTCCAGGAGCCGTCGGCCTCGACCCGGATCCAGCCGAGGCCCTTCGCACCGAGCTCCTTGCGCACGAACTTCTCGAGGCGGTCGATCTCGCCGCGGGTCAGCTCGTCGGCCCGGGCGATCGGCAGCGCCTTGACGATGCCGCCGCCCGCCACGACGTCGCGGAAGGCCTTGAACTCGCTGGTCGAGAACTCGCTCGTCAGATCGACGAGCTCGAGCTGGATGCGGGTATCGGGCTTGTCACAGCCGTAGCGGCCCATCGCCTCGGCGTAGGTGATCCGCTTGAAGGGCGTCGGCAGGACCACGCCGCAAGCCTGACAGCCCTCGAGCGTCACGCGCTCGAGGACGGCGAGGATCTCCTCCACGCCGACGAAGGACATCTCGAGATCGACCTGCGTGAACTCGAGCTGGCGGTCGGCGCGCTGGTCCTCGTCGCGGAAGCAGCGGGCGATCTGGTAGTAGCGATCGCAGCCGGCGATCATGAAGAGCTGCTTCATGATCTGCGGCGACTGCGGCAGCGCGTAGAACTGACCGGGATGATGGCGGCTCGGCACGAGGAAATCGCGCGCGCCTTCCGGTGTCGCCCGCGCGAGGATCGGTGTCTCGATCTCCATGAAGCCCTGACTCGAGAGCGACTCGCGCACCGCCCGGGCCAGATCGTGGCGGATCTGGAGCGCGCGCTGGAGCGGCGCGCGGCGCAGGTCGTGGAGGCGATGGCGCAGGCGGATCTGCTCGTCGACGTCGGTCTCGTCCTCGATCGCGAAGGGCGGCACCGAGCCGCTGTTCAGGATCCGAAGCTCCCGGACATCGATCTCGATCGTACCGGTCGGGAGATTCGGGTTGATCGTGTCGTCGCTGCGGCGCTCGATCACGCCACGCACCATGAGGACCCACTCCGAGCGCAGCGCGTGGGCCCGCGCGTGGGCCTCCGGCGTCGATTCGGGGCGGAAGACGATCTGGACGAGTCCCGTCTTGTCGCGCAGGTCGACGAAGATGACGCCGCCGTGGTCGCGCCGGCGGTGGACCCAGCCTGCGAGCACGACCTCGCTGCCGACGGCGCTCGACATCACCTCGCCGCAGCGATGGCTGCGGCGCAGCGATCCCATTCCATCGAGCTCGATGCCGGTCGTCGTCATCCAGGCTCCCGGGCCATTGCGGTCCGTCTCGGCGTGTCCGCGTTAGTCGTTCCCGATCCCACCGACGCTTAGCCGGGCGTTCCGATCGTCCGTCGCACGGCCGCGGGCCGAACGGGGCTCCGCACGCGGGCCGACCCTCGCTTCGACATCACGGTTTCGCGACGGGGGAGCACGCCCTCACGAGCGCGCCGGACCGGAGCGGCGAGCCGCTCGGCCGAGGACCGGGAATCCAGAAAAACGTTGTGAAATCGGCGGGTTGGTTAGCAACCACGCCTCCCACTGTCAATCGTGGGAGGACCTCGCCGAAGGGCCGAGGTCGTCGGCGGAGCAGACGCGATTGCGGCCCTCGCTCTTGGCCCGGTACATCGCCTTGTCGGCGGCGTCGAGCAGGGCCTCGCGGGTCGAGCCGTGGGCGGGACAGGTCGCGACGCCGATCGAGATGCTGAGCCGGAGCGACCCCTCCCGGCCGGCCTCGAAGACGTGGCTCTCGATCCGGGAGCGGATGCGCTCGGCGACCTTCAGGGCGACGTCGTGGGGCGTGTCGACGAGCAGGATGGTGAACTCGTCGCCGCCGTAGCGGGCCAGCGTGTCGACCTGTCGGACGCATTCGGACAGGAGACGCGCCAGCGCGCGCAGGGTATCGGAGCCGACCAGGTGGCCGTGGACGTCGTTGACGGACTTGAAGCGGTCGAGGTCGAGGAAGAGGACCGAGAGCGGATTGCCGTAGCGGGCGGCGCGCTGGATCTCGTTGTCCGCCGTCGCCAGCAGGTAGCGCGCGTTGTAGACGCCCGTGACGTCGTCGATGAACGCGCGCTCCTTCGCGTGGTGGTAGCGCTCGGCCGTCGCGAGGGCGGCATTGGCGCGGCGCATGATCGTCTCGGCGGCCGAGAGGTCGAGGTCGCCGAAGCGCCGGCCATCGGCCAGGATCCAGACGTGGCCGACCTCGCGATCCGCCCCGCGCAGGGGCACGGAGAGCAGGGCTCCCGGCGACTCGAGCCCGATCCGTCCGAGCACGTGATGGAGCGGTCCCCAGGGTACGACCCCGAGCCCCCCCTGCCCCATCGACGCCTCGAGCGTCTTCTCGTCGAGGAGCAGTCGACACAACCGGTCCCGCGTCGGCTCGTCGAAGCCGCGGGCGACGACACCGGCCTCCCGGGCGCCGGCGAAGGCGCAAAGAGCGCGATCCCCCGCCGCGCCGCGAGGCGCTCGAGCAGGAGCTCGAGGGTCATCGAATAGAGCTTGCCGGGATCGAGACAGGCCGCGAGCGGAACGCAGGCCTGCTCGGTCGCGAGCTGGGATCGAAGCTCCGTCCGCGCAGCCTCGGCCTCGAGGAGCTGGGCGACGACCACCGTCGCCATCGGCAGCGCCTCGGCCTGGGCCGGCGGCAGACGATAATGGATGCGGCCATCGCTCTCGCACGGCAAGTCGGCCCCGGTATCGAACGCGGGGAGCGCGTCGCTCATCGCGATGCGCGCCATCGAGAAGCCGGCCCCCTCCCAGGGCGCCCAGGCCGGACTCGCGAGGATCTGTTCTGCGGTCGGTCCGAGGGCGATCAGGATCAGCTTCGTCGCCCCGACCGACGCGTTGGCCGCGGACTCGACCGACGCGAAAGCCGCACACGAGAATCGCGCGGCCATGCCCGCCGCCGCGAGCCCCGCGACGAGGCTCGACTCGATCCGCGACGCCCCTTCCCCGACCAGCAGGACCGGAATCGGCGTTCTCGCGTCCGAATCCGTCATCGCGCCTCCCTCCCGGCCGCCGAGCGGGCCATGACCCGGATCGAGCGAGCGCAGGCAACCGTGCTCCCAAACGGCTGATCGGGCTCTAGAGTCGCGGCCTTGAGACGCGCTGTCGACCGCCCGTCAGAGGCCGGCCGCCGCCAGGCGGAGCATCGTCGCGCGCCCGAGCAACGAATCCTCGACGCAGGCGACGTCCCCGCCCATGGCCTGGATCGCCTGCACGACCGCCTCAGGCGGCTGGCCCGCGCTCCCCCGGCGATCGGCGTCCGGCCGGTCGACCACGGAGACGATCACACCGCGGGCCCCGTCTCCAAGGGCGCGGGCGAGGAGGGTGAGCGGACGCCCTGCGGCGGACTCGGCCAGCCGATGTCGAGCCAGCTGCAGCAGCGCGCGCTCGAAGGCGACGCCGCTCCCGGTCACCCGCGGCAGATTCGGCGGCATCAGGACCTCGAGGTCGATCTCGTGGTCCGCCTCGCTGCGCAGGCGCTCGACCGTGCGCAGGACCCCGGCGGCGACGTCGAAACGTCCCTGCTGCGACTTGCCGCCGCGGATCGCGAGCTGCAGCTCGCGCAGCCATTTGTGGGCGGTGTCGAGGGCCTGGAGCCCGCGATCGAGGGCGCCGCGCTGATCGTCGCCGAGGGGCGCCCCGGGCGCGTCGAGCAGCCGCGCGAACGCACGCTGCGCGTCCCCGATCGGCTCGGCGATCTCCTCGGCGAGGCCCGCGAGATGGTCCTCGTTGGACTGCTCCTCGAGCATCACCATCACGACGCCGACCCGATCGTCCTCGGCCTCGATCGGCGAGGCGAGGCCCATGTAGCCGACGCCGCCCTCGCGGATCTGGAGCCGGGCGGCCTGACCGCGCTTCAGCACCTCGGCGGTCACCTTGAGCACCACCTCGCGCGATCCGCCGCCGAACACGTTCGCGAGCGATTGCCCCGTCGGGTCGTCGCCCTCGGCGCAGAAGCGTCGGCGGAAGCTCGGGTTCGCGTAGACGACGTGACCCTCCGGATCGCCGACGAGGATCGGCGTATCGAGATGGCCCAGCAGCGAGATCTCTTCGGCGCTGCTCATGCGGCGAGCTCCAGGATGCCGGCCTCGCGCATCCGGAAGACCGAGCGAAGCGCCTCGAATCGATCCATGCCCGAGACCGAGATCAGATCGGAGAGCGGCGTCATGCCGTCGATCATCGAGAGCAGGAAGCCCGCAGAAGGCGGCAGATTGCGGCTCTGGAGATTCGCCGCGCTCACGCTCGCGACCCGCGGCACGCCCGAGAGGTCTCCGAGCGCGTCGCGGTAATGGCCGAACAGATGCGCGCGCAGGAGCTCGATCATGGCCTCGGTCTCGAGCGTGCGATTGCCCGGCGCGCTCGTGAGCAGCTCGAGCGCCTCTTCCGGGTTCCCGTCGTGGAGCATCCGCCGGGCATCGTCGAGCAAGGGGCGCCGCGACTCCTCGCTCGACCGCGGCCGCGTGCGCCGATCGGCGTCGCGCATGTAGTCGAGCGCCTCGGCGTTGCCGGGGTCGAGATCGAGCACTTCGCGCCACGTCAGGAACGCGCGCGCGACGTCGCCTGCCCCGTAGAACTCGAGGCCCTTCTGGAGCAGCTGCGATACCTGCTCTGCCGTCGACGCTTTCCCCGCCATACGTCTCTAGCCCTTCAGCTGGACCTCGTAGAGGTCGTGTTCCTGGATGATCTGGTCGATCTCGGCCTCGGAGAGCTTGCCGGTCGAGCTGACGGTGATCGACTGCTCCTTGCCCGTCGAGAGATCGCGGGCCGAGACGGAGACGATGCCGTTCGCGTCGATGTCGAAGCTGACCTCGATCTCGGGCTCGCCCTTGGGCGCCGGCCGGATGCCGGAGAGCACGAACTCGCCGAGCAGGTCGTTCTCGGCCGCGAGGTCGCTCTCGCCCTGGAGCACCCGGATCTTCACCGCCGACTGGTCGTCGCGGGTCGTCGTGAAGACGTGGCCCTTGCTGACGGGCACCGTCGTGTTGCGCTCGATCAGCCGCGCGAAGTGGCCGCCGAAGGTCCCGATCCCGAGCGAGAGCGGAGTCACGTCGAGCAGCAGCATGTCGTTGTTGTTGTCGAGCAGCATCGCCGCCTGCACCGCGGCGCCGAGCGCGACGACCTCGTCGGGATTGACGCCCTTGTGGGGGCGCTTGCCGAAGAACTCGCTGACGCGCTTCTGGACGAGAGGCATGCGGGTCTGACCGCCGACCAGCACGACCTGATCGATGTCGGCGACCGTGACGCCGGCGTCCACGATGCACTGCTCGACGCTCTTGAGCGTCCCCTCGATGATGTCGCCGACGAGCTCCTCGAGCTTGTCGCGCGAGAGCTCGTAGTTGAGATGCCGCGGTCCGTCGGCGTCGCTCGCGATGAAGGGCAGGTTGATCTCGACCGAGTCGCGCAGCGAGAGGTCGCATTTGGCCTTCTCCGCCGCGTCCTTGAGCCGCTGGAGCGCCATCGTGTCGCCGCGCAGGTCGAGGCTGCTCGTCTCCTGGAACCACTCGACGAGATGCTGGACGATCCGGCGGTCGAGATCCTCGCCGCCGAGGAACGTGTTGCCGGAGGTCGCGAGGACCTCGATGACGCCGTCGGACATCTCGAGGACGGAGATGTCGAAGGTCCCGCCGCCGAGGTCGTAGACCGCGATCTTCTCCTCGCCGGTCCGGTTCATGCCGTACGCGAGCGCCGCCGCCGTCGGCTCGTTGATGATGCGCAGGACCTCGAGACCGGCGATCTTGCCCGCGTCCTTGGTGCACTGGCGCTGGGCGTCGTTGAAGTAGGCCGGGACGGTGATCACGGCTTCCTGGACCGTCTCCGAGAGATACTCCTCGGCGACGCGCTTCATCTCGCGCAGCACGATGCCCGCGATCTCGGGGCAGGTGAAGGTCTTGCCGCCGATCTTGATGCGCGGATCGTCGTTCGGACCGCGGACGATCTCGTAGGGGCAGAGGTCGATGGACTTCTGCACTTCCGGATCGTCGAAGCGCCGGCCGATCAGGCGCTTGCTCGCGAAGATCGTGTTGCGGGCGTTGGTGATCGCCTGGCGCTTGGCCAGATGACCGACCAGGCGCTTGCCGTCCTGGGAGATGCCGAACATCGACGGCGTCGTCTTGTAGCCGCCCGCGTTCGGGATCACCGTAGGTTGACCGTTCTCGATCACCGCCACGCATGAATTCGTCGTCCCGAGATCGATTCCGATCACCCGGCTCATCGGCTCCCTCCTCGTGCCGCGTCGTGCGCGGCAATGCGCATGGAGGCCAGGGCCCTCCGTGCTTCAAGATCTTCCCGGTCCAGCGAAAGCGCCTTTTCGAAGGCGGCTCGCGCCGCGACGAGGTTGCCCCGGTCGCGCTCGATGCGTCCCCGGAGCGAGTGGTGGCTCGCGAGGTCGGGCGCGGTCTCGAGCAGCGTCTCGACGTACTCGGCGGCCTCGTCGTGCTTGCCGAGCCGCAGACAGACGCCCGCGGCCCGCACGTTCAGCTCGGCGTCGTGGGGCCGGTAGGGCAGCACGTCCTCGAGCAGGCGCAGGACCTCGCGCAGCTCGACCTCGCTCATGCGATCGGTCGGGGTCTCGAGCAGCTTCGCGGCCCGATCGCCCGCCGCGCGGATGCGCAGGGCGCCGAGCGCTTCCTTGAACTCGGCCCGGGCGGGATCGAAGGTGATCGCGATGCGGATGTTCGCCTCCGCCTCGTGCAGGCGTCCCGCGGCGAGCGACGCCTCGGCCGCCTGGAAGATCTCGCGGGCGCGCGCGCGGCGCGCGGCGAAGGCGGCCTGGTCGATCTTGAAGGGCATGCGCTGCTTCAGGCGATCGAGCTTCGTGAGGGGCTTCTTCGCCTCCGGCGCCACGCTCGGCGACGACGCCGCAGGCGATGCGGAGACCGATGCCTCCACGACCGTCGGCGACGCGATCGGCGTCGGCGAGGAGACCGACGATGCCACCGGCGGGGCCGACGGGGCGGAAGCCGGCGCGGCGATCGGAGCGACCGCGCTCACGGTGACCGGACCGCCGGATTCGGCCGCGACCGCCTCGCCCTGGTTCTCGAGCTGACACAGATCGGGATCCGACAGGATTTCGTGGGCCTCGAGGACCTTCTTGAAGATGCGTTCGAGGCGCACCGTTGTAGGGCCCGATCTGCTTGCGGAAATAGCGATCGGGATGGAATTCCTTCGAGAGCTTGAAGTAGGCGCGCTTGACGACCTTCGGATCGGCGCCGACCGGGACGCCGAGCAGCTCGTGATAGGGCCGCGAGAGGGAGAGCTCGAACTCGAGGATCCGGCGCTGGACGTCGCAGTCGATGTCGAGGGAAGGATCGAGGAGCTTCGGATCGATCGGAGCGGCGGCCACCGCGACGCGCGGGACGCTCGCCGCGTCCGTCGGTACGCGCGGCGGCGGGGCCGGGCTCGCGTTCGACGGGCCGGATCGTGCAGGCCCCGGCTTCGATGCACCGCCGACGATCTCGAGCACACCCTCGGCGATCCAGCGATCGAGGCAGGCATCCACCTCCTGCGGCGGAATGCCGCCGATCTCGCGGAGGAGTCGCCACACCGTCCGCCCGTCGATGCGCGAGAGCAGAAAGCCCTCGGCCGCCGACAGGCGCAGCCGCTTCGGGTCCTGACCCGAGGCGATGGCGACGACGTGTTCCAACCGGTCGCTCTCCTGCGCAGACTTCGTCATCTACGTCTCGCGTGCACCGGGAAAGCAGACTCCATGCCCCGCGCATGCGTCTGCCCGTCATTCTTCGGCCGCCTCGGGAGAAAGCTGAGGAAGCTCTGGAGCGAGGGGCGCGATTCCGCACGGAAATCCGCACACGGCGGATGCGGTGACCCCGGCGCAAGCTGAACCCCGGGGGAAATCCGGATCGCCAGAGGGCACCGCGCGGCCGCACCGTCGCGGTCAGGCGCTCAGCAGGTGCTCGAGGATCGCGTTCTGCGCGTGGAGGCGGTTCTCGGCCTGGTCGAAGACGAGGCTCCGGGGGCCATCGAGGATCTCGTTCGTGACCTCCTCGCCACGGTGGGCGGGGAGGCAGTGGAGGAAGTAGGCGTCGTTGCTTTCGGCCAGGAGGGCGGCGTTCACCTGATAGGGGCGGAAGAGCTTTCGTCGGTCCTCGGCCTCCTTCTCCTGCCCCATGCTGGTCCAGGTATCCGTGTAGACGAAATCCGCACCCCGAACGGCCTCGATCGGATCCTCGAGGAGCCGGATCTCCGCCCCGCTCGCCCGCGCGAGCTCCCGCGCCCGGCCCATCACGCGAGTCGCCGGCGGATGGCTCGCAGGCGTCGCGACCCGCAGCCGCAGCCCCAGCACGGCCGACAGATTGATCAGGGAGTTGGCGACGTTGTTCCCGTCCCCGACGTAGGCGATGGTCGCGTCCTTCGGCTTCATGACGCCGGCGATCGTGACGAGATCCGCCATCGCCTGACACGGATGGAGCAGATCGGTCAAGCCGTTCACGACGGGAATCGTCGCGTTGCGCGCGAGGTTCTCGACGAGCTCGTGGCTGAAGGTCCGCGCCATCAGGCAGTCGACCCAGCGCGAGAGGGCACGCGCGACGTCTTCGGGACTCTCGCGGGTGCCGATGCCGACCTGCTCGGGTCGGAGCAGGATCGCGTGGCCGCCGAGCTGGGCGATGCCGGCCTCGAAGGTCACGTGGGTCCGCAGCGAGGGCTTCTCGAAATACATCGCGAGGATGCGCCCCTCGAGCGTTCGAGGGCGCTTGCCCGTCCGATGATTTCGACGCAGATAGGCCGCCCGCTCGGCCATCGACCAGAGCGCGTCCGCGGGCCAGTCGGCCACCGTCAAGAAATCCTTCGGCACCCCATCTCTCCCTGGCCGATCCACGGACTCCGCTCGGCCCGGCCCGGCTCCGCCCGGCCACGGCCCGCGGTCGCTCGTCGCGCGGTCTCGGTCCCCATTCTCAAGGTACGAGCAGCGTTCCGACCCCGGCGTCGTCGCTGAAGATCTCGAGCAGTACGGCGTGGCGGATCCGGCCGTCGACGACGTGGGTCCGCGAGACGCCGCCGGCCAGCGCCTGCATGCAGCACTCCATCTTCGGAATCATGCCGCCCTTGATCGTCCCCGCGGCGATCAGGCGCCGGCACTCCTCGATCGTGAGCTGGCTGATCAGCTGGCCCTTCGCGTCGAGCACGCCCTCGACGTCGGTCAGCAGGATCAGCTTCTCGGAGCCGAGCGCCGCGGCGATCGCGCCGGCGGCCTCGTCGGCGTTCACGTTGAAGCTCGTGCCCTTCTCGTCGACGCCGATCGGCGCGACGACCGGAATGAAGCCCGCGTCCACCGCCGCCTGCAGCACGCTCGGATCGACCGCCGACGGATCGCCGACGCGCCCGAGATCCTGGCCGTTGATGAGCTTGCGCTTCACGCGCAGGAGCCCGCCGTCACTGCCCGTGAGTCCGATCGCGCGACCGCCGGCCTGCTGGACGAGCTCGACGATCTCCCGATTGATCTTGCCGCCGAGCACCATCTCGACGACTTCCATCGTCTCGTCGTCGGTGATCCGGCGGCCGTCGACGAAGGCGGACTTCTTGCCCATGCGCGCGAGGGTCGCCTCGATCTGCGGCCCCCCGCCGTGCACGATCACGGGGCGCAGGCCGATGTGCTTCAGGAGCACCACGTCGGCGGCGAAGGAGGCCTGGTACGAGTCGTCGGTCATGGCGTGGCCGCCGTACTTCACGACGATCGTCCGCCCCATGAAGCGCCGCATGTACGGCAGGGCTTCCATCAGGACCCGGGCTTTGTCGACCAGCTGCTGCATCGCGTTCCATTCCTGTCGAAAATAGAGCCAAAAAGAGAGCCGAAGAGGAATCGAGCGTCTCGTCCCGCAAGCGGCAAGCGCCGACCGCGGGAACGAGCGGAAGCCGGAGCCGAGGTTCGTCGCCCGGGCCCGCCTAACGCAGCGGCGGACCGTCCCCGCGCGCCTCGCGGCGGGCGGTGGCGAGCTCCTCGATGCTCTGGAGGAGACTACGGTACAGAAGGACGTTGCGGACGGCTGCGGAAATCGCGGCCGCCAGGACCTCGGCGGTCCGGGGCGAGGGCCGGGCGCCGTCTTCGAAGAAGACCCGCAGGACCCCGACGACCTTGTCGCGCAGCTTGACGGGCACGCACAGGAGCCCCCGCGCCGACCCATCCGCTGCCGTGTCGACGCGCGGGTCGAAACGGGCGTCTGCGGCCGGCGCTTCCGCCGCCACGAGCCCCCCCGTCTGGCAGACGGTCCCGGTCAATCCCCGATCCGACGGCAGCGTCGACCGGTCGCCCGTCGCGCTGCCCTCGATCTCGGCCTCGCGCTGGAGCACGACGCCGTCGGCCCCGTAGAGATAGAGCGCGACGGGCGCCGCGCCGAGCGCGCGCGAGACGCTCGAGAGCGCCTTGCGCAGGACGCGGCCCGGCTCGACCTCGGCGGCCACCGCCTCGCAGATCGCCCGGGCGAGCTCCGCGTCGGGATCGGAGCGGAGGCTCCCGCGCGAAAGACTTCCGCTCACCCCCTCGGCCTCGAGCGTGTTGGCCGCTTCGAGGATCCGCTCGACCTCGGGATCGGCCGCCAGGAACTCCGAGACCTGCATCCCGAGCAGCCGGAGCACGTTTGCCTCGTCGCTCGCGAAGCCCTGCTCGTCGCGCGCATCCGTCAGGCAAAGCACGCCGACAGGCTCCCCGAGGCAGACGAGCGGCACCACGGCGAAGGCGCTGCCCTGATAGTTCCCGACCCCGCGACCGGCGAAGCGCGCGTCCCGGGCCACGTCCCCGACGCACAGCACGCCGCCGTCGGCGAAGCAGCGCCCCGACGCCCCCTCGCCCACCTTCCTCGGCGTCAACGTCTCGCGCGCGATGTCGACGCCGCGGCAGGCGACGACGGCGAGCCACTCGCGATCCTCGTCCGCCAGCATCAGCGAGACGCGCCCCGCCTCGAAGACCGTCGCCGCCGCATCGACGATGCCCCGCCGCAGGACGTCCGCGCGCTCCGCCGGCGCCGCCCAGCGCACGAGCTGCGAGAGCCGCTCCATGTTCTCGACCAGGCGATCGATCCGCGCCTGCAAGCGCCGCCGCCCCGACGAGGCCTCGTGCCCGTCGATGCCGCGACCGACCGCGAGCACGAGCTCTTCGTCGTGGAGCGGCTTCGCCAGATAGTCGGAGGCCCCGAGCCGCAGCGCCTCGAGCACGACCTCCTGATCCGTCGACGCCGACAACATGATCACCGGCAGCTCGGGCCGGTCCTCGCGGATCTTCGCGAGGACCGAGATGCCGTCCATATCGGGCAGCCGCACGTCGAGCACGACCACCGCGACCGACGGATCCGCGGCGTGCTCGAGCGCCTCGGCGCCATCGGTCGCGCGGATCGTCTCGTAGCCGTTCTCGGAGAGGATCTCGTCGATCGCCTCGAGAAAGAAGAGCTCGTCGTCGACGATCAGGACGCGATTGCGCATCGGTTCCTTCCAGCCCGGCCGTCCCGACGGCGACCCGGAGAATTCGCGGGCCCCGCCCCCCTCCGGGAGCCGAACGTCACAGAATGAACTGCGAAAGGTCCTGATCGTCCAGTAGATCGCCCAATCTTTTGCGAACCAGGGCCTCGTCGACCGTCACCCGCTGGCCCGGGAGATCGGGCGCGTCGAAGGAGAGATCCTCGAGCAGGCGCTCCATGACCGTGTGGAGGCGGCGGGCCCCGATGTCGGCATTGCGCTCGTTGACGGTGGCCGCGATCTCGGCGATCGCCTCGATGCCGGACCGTTCGAAGACGAGCTCGATGCCCTCCGTCGCGAGCAGCGCGGTGTACTGGCGGACCAGGGAATTGGTCGGCTCGGTCAGGATCCGGACGAGCTCCTCCCGCCCGAGGCTCGAGAGCTCGACGCGGATCGGGAAGCGCCCCTGCAGCTCCGGCATCAGGTCCGATGGCTTGGCGACGTGGAACGCGCCGGCGGCGATGAAGAGGATGTGGTCGGTCGAGACCGGCCCGTGCTTGGTCTGGACCGTCGAGCCCTCGACGATCGGGAGCAGGTCCCGCTGCACCCCCTCGCGCGAGACGTCGGGCCCCTGCCGCCCGCCGCCGGCCACGGCGACCTTGTCGATCTCGTCGATGAAGACGATCCCCGACTGCTCGACGCGGCGGATCGCGAGCTCGCGGACGCGGTCGGCGTCGACCAGGGCCTCGGCCTCCTGCTGGATCAACGCCTCGCGAGCCGCGGTGATCGAGAGGCGGCGCTTGCGCGTCTTCCTGGGCAGCATGCCGGCGATCAGGTCCTTCCACTGGGCCCCGAGATCTTCTCCGCCGCCCATCCCCAGGACCGAGAGCGAGGGCCCGGCCGAGGGCGCTTCCGCGAGCTCGAGCTCGACCTCGCGGCTCTCGAGCTCGCCGAGTCGCAGCAGGCGGCGCAGCTTCTCCCGCGTCTCCTTCGATCGCTCGCTCGCCCCCGGGTCGGGAGGGCCGGCGATCGGCACGGGGCTCGGCAGCAGCGCGTCGATCAGGCGCTCCTCCGCGCGCTCCTCGGCCTTGGCGCGGACCGCGACCTGCTCCTCCTGCCCCACCAGCTTGATCGCGAGCTCGGTCAGATCCCGGATGATCGACTCGACGTCGCGGCCGACGTAGCCGACCTCGGTGAACTTCGAGGCCTCGACCTTGATGAACGGCGCCTGCGCGAGCTTCGCGAGGCGCCGGGCGATCTCGGTCTTCCCGACGCCCGTGGCCCCGATCATGATGATGTTCTTGGGCGCGATCTCGTCGCGCAGATCGCCCGCGACCTGCTGCCGCCGCCAGCGATTGCGCAGGGCGATCGCGACGGCGCGCTTCGCGTCGCGTTGTCCGACGACGTAGCGGTCGAGCTCCGAGACGATCTCCCGCGGCGTGAACACACTCGCCTGGCTCATGGCAGCGACTCCACGGTGATGTTGGCATTGGTGTAGATGCAGATCTCCGACGCGATGCGCAGGGACTCCTCGGCGATCTCCCGAGCCGTGAGCGACGTGTGCCGAACGAGCGAACGAGCGGCCGCGAGGGCGTAGGCGCCTCCCGAGCCGATCGCCGCGACGCCGTCGTCCGGCTCGATCACGTCGCCCGTCCCCGAGACCATGAGCAGCGTCGTCGGGTCGCCGAGGAGCAGCATCGCCTCGAGCTTGCGCAGCACGCGATCCGTCCGCCAGTCGCGCGCGAGCTCGACTGCCGCGCGGCGGACGTTGCCCGGATGACTCTCGAACTTGCCCTCGAGCCGCTCGAGCAGGGTCAGCGCGTCCGCGACGCCGCCGGCGAAGCCGACCAGTGCGCGGCCCTTTCCGACCTTCCGGACCTTCTCCGCCCGCTGCTTCATGACGGTGGCACCGAGGGTGACCTGTCCGTCCGCCGCGATCGCGATCTTCCCGTCGCGCACGACCGCCACGACGGTCGTCGAGCGGATCCGCGGCCGCAGGCTCATCGTCTCGTCTCCCATCGTTCTCCTCTCGTTCAGGTCCGGTTCCGGAATCGCGCCCGCCACGGTCCGGTCTCGTGCTGCGCTCGATCTCGACCGGCCCTTGCCCGGATCTCGACGCGTCCTGCTCAGGCCTTGCCCGGCTCGGGCGGAGGACTCGAAGGGCCCGCGCGGCGCCGACCGGCCGGCGCGGTCTTCGGAGGCCTTGCCGATCCGCGGCGTCTGGCGGCGCTGGCTGCCTCGCGACCTCCGCTCACCCCGACCTCACCGCGATCGCGCGCCCGGGGATGCGCCTGATCATAGGCGTCGCGCAGGTGTTCGATCGACACGGCCGTGTATTTCTGGGTCGTCGAGAGGCTCGCGTGGCCGAGCAGCTCCTGGATCTCACGGAGGTCCGCCCCCATGTCGAGGAGATGGGTGGCGTAGCTGTGGCGCAGGCGATGGGGATGGACACGTTCGTTCAGGTCGGCGCCGCGGGCGCGCTCGTCGAGCACGCGCCGGGCCTCGCGGGCCGCGAGCCGCCGCGGCGACTCTTCCCGCCGCGGCCGCAGCGAGATGAAGAGCGGCTCGCGCAGGACCCCCGCATGCCGCCGCACCGCCAGCCAGGCCGAGAGCGCCTCCCGCGCCCGCTCGGGGATCGGCACGATGCGCTCCTTGTTCCCCTTGCCCATGACGCGCACCTCCCGCGCCCGCAGCTCGAGGTCCCGCACGTCGAGGGCGACGAGCTCGCCGACGCGGATCCCGGTCCCGTAGAGCAGCTCGACCATCGCCCGATCGCGCAGGGCGAGCCACCGATCGGCCTGGGCGCGCGCCCCGCCCTCGGGCGCGGGTCGTCGACTCGTGCGGCGCTGCGCGCTCGCGAGCTGAGCGCAATCGTCGATCGAGAGCGGACGCGGAAGGCGCTTCTCGAGCTTCGGCATCGGGATCCCGGCGGTCGGGTCGTCGCGACGGACTTCCTCGCGGACGAGCCAGCGGAAGAACGAGCGGATGGAGGCCAGCTTGCGCCCGCGCGTCGCGGCGCTGCGGCGTTTGTTGAGACCCGCGAGCCAGCCCCGCACGTGATCGGCGTCGACGCGCGCCGGCGAGATCGAGGCGCCGATCTGGATCGTCAGCTGCCGGACGTCGGAGAGATAGGCGCGCTGCGTATGGGGCGACATACCGCGCTCGCTCGCGAGATGACGACCGTAGCCCTCGATCGCACGCGTCCAGTTCATGCGGCGCCCGACCGATCGACGGGCTCGGGAGCGGCGACGCGCTGGCGATAATCCGCGAGCGACTCGAGGGCGCGGCGGGCGAGCTCCTCGTTCTTCTCGCGCTTCGGTCGCTTGACGCGCCGCCCGCTCTTCGCGACGAAGGTCGCGCGCTCGGGCTCGAGCGCCGGAAAGAGCCCGTAGTTCACGTTCATCGGCTGGAAATGCTTCGCGTCGGCGTTCTGCAGATGGCGCAGGAGCGCGCCGTGGGCCGTGTCCGCCGGCGGCGCTTCGTGCGGCAGCCCCAGCACGCGCCGTGCGACCCCGACGCCCACGAGCAGGCCGACCGCCGCCGACTCGACATAGCCCTCGACGCCCGACATCTGGCCGGCGACGAAGACGCCCGGGCGCTTCTTCAGCTGGAGCTCGGCGTCGAGCTGGAGCGGCGCGTTCACGTAGGTATTGCGGTGGACCCCGCCGAAGCGGGCGAAGACCGCCTCTTCGAGCCCCGGAAGCATCCGGAAGATCCGCTTCTGCTCGCCGACGCGGAGCTTCGTCTGGCAACCGACGAGATTCCAGAGCGTCCCGGCCCGATCCTCGCGGCGCAGCTGCACCACGGCCCAGGGCCGGCGACCGGTCCGCGGGTCGACGAGGCCGACGGGCTTGAAGGGACCGAAGGCGAGCGTCTCCCGCCCGCGCCGCGCCATCTCCTCGATCGGGAGACAGCCCTCGAAGAAGATCGCCTGCTCGAACGCGTGGAGGGGAACGGAGTCCCCCGCGAGCAGCGCCTCGACGAAGGCCTCGTACTGCTCCTTCGAGAGCGGGAGATTCAGATAGTCGCCCTGCTCCTCGGCTTCGCCCGCTCCCTCGGCCTCCCCCGTGCGGGAGTCGGCGTCGTAGCGCGACGCGCGGAACGCGATCTGCTCGTCGATCGAGTCGGCATAGATCGTCGGCGAGATCGCGTCGTAGAAGTAGAGGTAGGCCTCGCCGAGCGCTCGACCGAGATCCCGGGCGAGCTCCGAGTCGGTGAGCGGGCCGGTCGCGAGGATGACGTGGGCTGCCTCCGGAATCCGCGTCACGCGCTCGGCGCGAAGCTCGATCCGCGGCTCCGCACGGATCGCCTCCGTCACCCGGCGCGAGAACTCGATCCGATCGACCGCCAGCGCCTTCCCGGCCGGGACCGCAGTCTCGTCCGCCACGCGCAGGATCAGCGAGTCGAGCCGCCGCATCTCCTCCTTGAGCAGGCCCACCGCATTGCCCAGCGTATTCGCGCGCAGGGAGTTGCTGCAGACGAGCTCCGCCAGGTCATTCGAACGATGGGCGGGCGACATCCGCTCCGGCTTCATCTCGTACAGGACGACCCGCACACCGCGCCGCGCGAGCTGCCACGCGGCCTCGCAGCCCGCGAGGCCCGCTCCGACCACGACGACCGGCTCGTCCTGCCTCGCGTCCTGCATGGCCTCCTGCATGGCCTCCTGCATGGCCTCTTGCATGGAAGACGGCTCGCTCACGGCGGGATCTCCTCGGGCTCTGGGGGCGCGCAGCGTAGCGAAGGGTGCATCGGAGCTCGATCTTCGCCCAGCCGGCAGAGATGGATCCGGCCGTCCCGCTCCTGCGCGATCCGCCCGGCCAGCTCGAGCTCGAGCAGCGCCGTCGCGAGGCGGCCCGGCTCGATCCCCGCCTCCGCCAGCAGCTCGTCCGCCGTCCTCGGACCGCTGGCGAGCTGCTCGAGGAGCTGGCTTTCGAGCGTGGCGGCGCGGCGGCGAACGACGCGATCGGCCTTCGGTGCATGCCCGCTCTCGGCGACCTCCCGCTCAGCCAGGGACCTCTTCGGGACCCGCGCTCCCCTCCGGACTCCGGCGATCCCCAGATCTTCGAGCAGGTCCCGCGCCGATTGGATGACCCGCGCCCCCTCGCGCAGAAGCTGATTGGTTCCGGCGGCGAAGGGCCCGTCCACCGGTCCCGGCACGGCGAAGACCTCACGGCCCTGGTTCAGCGCGTGGCGAACGGTGATGAGGGAGCCGCTGCGTCGACGCGCCTCGACGACGACGACCGCCCGGACGAGTCCGCTGATGATGCGATTGCGGAGCGGAAAATGAAGCGGCCGCGGGAGGGTGTCGAGGGGGAGCTCGCTCAAGACGGCGCCCGATCGCATCATCTCGACGGCGAGACTTCGATGTTCCGGCGGGTAGATCCGATCCACGCCACAGGCGAGCACGCCGATCGTGACGCCACCCGCTTCGAGCGCGCCGCGATGGGCCTCGGCGTCGACCCCCCGCGCGAGGCCCGAGACGATCGCGATCCCTTCGCGAGCGAGATCCCGGGCCAGATCGTGAGCGAAGCGGCGAGCAGCGAGCGACGCGGCTCGCGAGCCGACGATCGCGATCGCGGGATCGCACAGGCCCTCCGGCCTCCCCCGGACGGTGAGCACGAGAGGCGCATCGTCGAGGGCGCGCAGCGATTCGGGATAGGCCGGGTCGGGAAGCGGGATCAGGCGCGCGCCGAGCCGAGCGTGCCGCTCGACGAGGGCGTCGAGGGGGCCGCTCTCCGGCGGGACCTCGACGTCCGCCTCCGCGAGCAACGATTCCGGAGATCGCCCGGCACGCAGTGCGGGCGCGACCTTCTCCGGGAGGAAGGCGAACGCTCGCTGGAGAGCGAGCCAGGCGCGGGCTTCGCCGGGGGCCAGGCCCGCGGCTGTCGAGTTCGGCAATTCCGTCGTCCGACTCCCGGGACCGACCGGGGTCGGGCCATGGAATCAGCTCGGACTCGCCTTCGCCGCGCGCGACCGCCCGTTCACGCCGCGTGAGGCGCGGCGTGCACGCGCGGCGCGATGACTCAGCGCGACGCCAGCCGCGCCGCCAACGGCCGCACCGTGTCGCCGACTTCGAGCTCCCGCGCCGAGCTCAACACGAAGGCGACCGCGGTGCTCGGCTCGACCGACACGACGACGAGCGTCGCGACCTTGTGGTCCGGCGTCTGCACGTCCATGCCGCGCGGCGCGTCGTGGTAGATGCCTCCACGGCCGACCACCTCGAGCTCGCTGCCGATCTCGAGACCGTCGAGCTCGCCCCGATTCAGGTAGACGTAGCCACCATCCGCCATGACCGTCCGCGACGAGGGCAGGAAGACGATCTGCCCCTCGCGCGCGTCGGGCGTGCGGAGCACCGTGACCTCTCGAGCGACCGGCGGACGCGCCACGATGCGCGCCCCGCGACCGATCTCCGCATAGCTCATGCGGATCTCGCCGATCGAGGTATCGCCCGTCAGCTGCTTGACCTCGACCCAACCGAGCACGTCGACGTGGTGGCCGAGAATCCGGTTCGACCCGACTTCGCGGACGATGTCGACCGCCTCGAAGATGGTGAAGCGGTCGCCGACCTGCGTGTCGCCTTCGCCGAGCCCGAGGTAGACGATGTCGCCCGCGGTCATGTGGGTCCGCTCGCTCGGGCTGTCGACGATGCTCGACGCGCCGGCGAGCTGCTCCTCGGTCAGGAATCCCATCGCCGCGCGGGTGCTCACCGTGATCTGCCGGCCCGTCGGAGTCGGATCCGGGACCGCCGCGAGCATCGGCTCCTCGGGCGCAGAGGTCATCTCCTCTTCCATGGCCGGAGCGGCGGGCTCCGCCGGCTCCATCGGCTCGGCCGCGGTCAGGTCCGCGTCGCCTGCGTCGGCGCTCTCCTCGAGCAATCGCTCGAGGAAGGCGTCGGCCTCGGCGTCCGAGACGACGCGCATTTCGTTGGCCGTGATCCAGATGCGATCACCGGGACGGATCAGGTGGGGATTCGCGATGTCGTGGTTGTCGGTCCAGACCGACGGCCAGACCCACGGCGTCCCGAGATAGGCTGCCGAGAGGTCCCAGAGGGTGTCGCCTCGCGACACCGTATGGAGTCGACCCGTCCGGCCCTGGTCGTCGACGCCCTGCGGACCGAGGACGATCGTCTTCGAGCCGCGAACGACCTTGACCGCCTCGCCGGTCTCGATCGCGACGGACGAGGCGGGTACGACGGGCACCGCCGTCGCCGTCGCCGCCGCGTCGACGGGCTCGGTAGTCGTAGCCGCCGGCGTGGCGGCATTCTCGGGGACCGATGCGGTCGGTGCGGCCTTCTCGGACGCCGCTTCGGCCGTCGGAGAAGGCGCAGATGCCGCGGCGGCTGCCGACGTCGGATTCACCGGGGCTTCCGCGAACGCGGGCGCCGCGGACAAGCCGAATGCGACGAGGGGGACGATCAGGAATTCGGTGCGCCTCATGAGATCCTCCGTGGACCGTGTCCGCGCAAAGGCGGCCAACCGGTGGCAGGCGGCGCTCGCCCGGCCACGGACGCACGCACCCCTCCAACGATCCTATCGGTGCGCGTCCGGGAACTCTTGACGACTGCGCTGAAATGACGATCGGGTCGGCCCGCGGGGGGGGGGGCCGGCCCGATCGGAGGTCGCCTTCTCCCGGTCGGCTCAGCCCTGGGCGCCGAGGCGCTCGAGGCGCTTGCGGGCCTCCGCGGCCCAGGCGGGCTGGTCGAGCGAGCGGCCCTGCTTCTTGGCAGCGGCCACCAGGCTCTCGCCGAACTCGACGGACTTGCGGCTCTCGGCGATCGCCTTCTCCGGCTCGGAGTTGCGCTCGTAGGCCTCGGCCAGGTGGTTGCGGACGATGCCCTGGACCTCGAATGCGTCCTGTGGGAAGCGGCCCCGGGCCTCTTCGAGGTATCCGATCGCGGCCGAGGGCACACCGCGCTTGAGCATGACCCAGCCGAGGGTATCCGAGGCATTGCCGTCGTCCGGAAGCTGTTCCTTGGCCTGCTGGGCCAGCTCGAGTGCCCGGTCGAGGTCGCCTCCGCTCTCGGCGATCAGGTAGGCGAGGTTGTTCTTCGCCATCGCGAGATCGTTGTTGATGCCGATCGCCTTCTCGTAGGCCGTGATCGCATCGGCTCGTCGATCGTTCTGCTCGTAGGCGATGGCGAGCCGGTACTGCAGATCCGCCGACTCGGGCACCGAGGCCGCCGCCCGCTCCAGGATCTGGATCATCTCGGTCTTCTTGCCTTCGCGCAGCGCGATGTCGGCGAGGGTCAGCTGGGCCGTCACGTTTCGGCCATCGAGCTCGATCGCATGCTCGAGCGCCTTGCGCCCGGCCGCCGTATCCCCGGCGAGCAGCGCGACCTCGCCCTGCAGCTCCGCGAGCGAGCTGTCCTTCGGATTGGCCGCGGCGGCCTTCTCGATGCGCGCGACGGACTCCGCGAGCTTGCCCTGCTGCTGGTCGAGCGCGAGCAACGTCCGCAGGACCTGCGCGTTGCCCGGCGCCATCTCGTCCGCCTTGAGCAATCGAGCCCGTCCCTGATCCACGCGACCGAATGCGAGATCGAGACGCCCAAGGGCGAAATGCGCCGAGGCGTCCCGCTTCTCCTCCGGGATCTTCTCCACCTCGGTGTAGGCCTCTTCGCCGCGACCGACACGGATCAGACTCTGACCGACGACGATGCGCACTTCGCCATCATCAGGCCGTTGCGCGAGATAGGCGCGTCCCTGCTCGATCGCGAACTCGTGCTCGCCCAGCTGGGCATGCACCTTCGCGAGCAGCTTGCGCGCGTCGAGAAGCTGGGGATCGAGCTCGACGGCCCGCGCGAGCTCGACTCGGGCGCGGGCATATTCGCCCGAAGCGACGAGGGTCGAGCCGAGCACGAAGCGCGCCTGGGCCCAGTCCGGCTTCGCCTGCAGCACGGTTTCGAGGGATTGCTTGGCCGCCGCAGCGTCGTTGTCGGTCAGCTTGATCTTCGCGTTGACGAAGTTGGCCTCGGCGTTGTCCGGCTCCTTTTCGAGGATGGCATCGACGATCTTGCGGCCCTTGTCCATCGCCTCGGCGTCCTTGCGCTTGAAGCCGATGTCGACGAGGAGCTCCGCTTCGCGCAGCTGGGCGCCGTGGTTCTCGGAGCGATCTCGACCGCCTTGCGCGCCGCCGCCAGGGCGCCGTCGAGGTCGTTCTGCTGACTGAGATAGAGAGAGAGCACGAGCTGCGCCGCGAGGCTGTCGGGCGCCTCCTCGGTGGCCCGGCGGATCAGGGCGGCCTCCTCGTCGAGATGGCCCTCGAGGCGGTGGAGACGCGCCATCTGGTAGATCAGCTCGATCTTCGACTTGCTGTGCGTGACGCCCTCTTCGAGGGTCGCGATCGCCTGATCGAAGTGGTCGCGGGTGAAGTGGAACGCCGATAGCAGCAGGTACGACGACTGCACGGCTTCTTCGCGCAGGAAGTTCGGGATCAACGACGTCCCGGTGCCCGCCTTCTCCTTGGTATTGCGCTTCTCCGCCTCGAGCGGCGCATTCTGGGCGAGCTCGACGGTCTTCTTCAGCAGGCTCTCGGCCTCGGCATCGCGCTCCGTCGAGCGTGCGACGAGGCGTGCCAGGCTCGAATACGCGATGTAGCTCTCCTCGACGGCCAGCAGATTGCGCAGCTCCTTCTCGGCCTCGTCGAAGCGCCCACGGCGCTCGAGGAAGCCCGAGTAGAGGAAGCGATAGGCAGGTCCGTTCGGATCCGAATCGACGGCGGCCCTGAAATCGGACTCGGCACCTTCCAGATCCTCCTTCGCCTCGCGACCCTGGGCGCGGAGGATGAAGGCCGGAGCGCTCTTCGGATCGAGCGCGAGCACCGCCTCGGCCTGCTCGAGGGCGACGTCGTGCTCGCCGATCGCCGCCGAGATGGTGCCGTAGCGCAGCCGCGCTTCGACGTTCTTCGGGTCGAGCCGAACCGTCTCGGACATCTCCCAGTAGGCTTCGCGCGGCTTCTCCGTCTCGAGATAGGCGAGCGAAAGGGCCTCGTGGGCCCCGGCATGCTCGGGATTGATCTGGAGCACGTTCTTGAACTCGATCACCGCCTCGTTGAACTTGCCCTTCTCGACGTACGCCTCGCCGCTCTCCATGAAGCCGGCGATGCGATCCGCGTCGTTGGCGCAGCCGACCACGGTGACGGCGAGCAAGACCCCGAGCAGCAGACCGAGCGGGGTGATGGCGGTTCGAAGGGGCGATTGGCATTGCGAAGCGTTCACGACTCATCCTTTACCGGGGTCCGCAGACACGTGAAGCCCGAGGGAAATCGAATCGGGGGCAAGCTTGCGACATCCCCCAGACGGCCGCCACAGAACGGCTCGGCGTCCGAAGCCCGCCACGGGGAGCTCGACTCAACTCGGGGATCGATGCGGGGCGACGCGTCGCGGCGTTCGCCGGGCCGACCGTCAGCGATCGGCGGGAATCACGTAGCGCTTGCCCTCCTGGAGAAGCCAGCCCGATTCCTTCAGCTGCTTGATCGCGCGGGTCACCGTCTCGCGGGAGGTCCCCACCATGTCCGCGATCTGCTGATGCGTGAGGGGCGGCGTCATCAGTCGGGCCGGCCCGCTCTCCGCCGGACGCGCGATCCGTTCGAAGAGGTTCCGCGTGCGTTCCTCCACGCCCTGGAACGAGAGCGATCGAGCCTGCTCGTTCGTCTCCCGCAGGCGATTCGCGAGCTCCTCGATCACGGCCAGGGCGAGATCGGGGCTCTGGCGCAGGAGGTCGATGAAATCCCGACGAGAGAGCGCCAGCAGCACCGACTCCTCGAGCGTCTTCACGCTGGCCGAGCGGGTCTCGTTGCCGAGCAGGGCCATGTCGCCGAAGAAGGCGCCTGCCTCGAGGAAGTTCATGATCTTTTCGCGACCATCGTCGGAGGCCTTCGTGACCTTCGCCCGCCCCTCGCGGATCACGTACATGTAATCGCCCGGAAGCCCCTCCTCGACGACGGTCGCGTTCTTCGGGAAGCGGCGCTCGATCAGGTGGGTCGCCAGCTCCTCGAGGTCGCTCTCGCAGACCCGCCGGAAGAGCGGGATCCCCCGGAGCGAATCCAGAACGTCTTTTCGAATCGAGCCAGTGGTGTTCATGTGGACCTCATCGGGCTTTCGGTGGGCCCTGCTCCCATCGCCGGCCTCGAGCTGATCGTACGTCGCAACCGGCCCGACCCTTGGTGACTGATATCACAATCAAAGGGATCTCCGGACGGTTTTCCTGGGAAACGCATCCCGACCCTGATCCGCCCGACAGCGCCTCCCGCCCGCTCGCCCGCCCGGATCCTCAGCGACCGACGCCCCAATACTGGAAGCCCGCCGCGACGACCGGATCGCGCTTGTAGACGTTGCGCAGGTCGAGCATCCGGGGCTCGGCCATCAATTCCCTGGCGCGTGGGAGGTCGAGCATCCGGAATTCGTTCCATTCCGTGACGATCACCATCGCGTCGGCCCCCTCGAGGGCCTCGTAGGCGTCCTTGCAGAGGACCATCTCCGGGATCATGCGACCGGCCTGGGCCATGGCGGCCGGGTCGTAGGCCCGGATCTTCGCGCCGCGGCCGAGCAGCGCCCGGACGATGTCGATCGCCGGTGCCTCGCGCAGATCGTCGGTCTCGGGCTTGAAGGAGAGCCCGAGCACGGCGACGGTCTTGCCGTGGACCTCGCCGTCGAGGGCCGAGACGACCTTCTCGATCATCCGCTCCCGCTGACGCTGATTGACCCGGATCGTCGCCTCGACGATCGAGAACTCGTGGCCGAGCCGCCGTGCGAACTGGGCCGCCGAGAGCGTGTCCTTGGGAAAGCACGAGCCGCCGTAGCCCGGCCCCGCGTGCAGGAACTTCTTGCCGATCCGGTTGTCGAGCCCCATCACGCGCGCGATCGCCTGGACGTCGCCGCCGACCGTCTCGCACAGCACCGAGAGCTCGTTGATGAACGAGATCTTGGTCGCGAGGAACGCGTTCGCGGCATACTTCGACAGCTCCGCGGTGTGGAGGTTGGTCTCGACGAAGGGCGTCTCGTTCAGGTAGAGCGGACGGTAGAGGTCCTTCAGGATCGCGCGCGCCTGGTCGTCGCCCGGGTCGGTGCCGATCACGACCCGGTCCGGACGCATGAAGTCGCCGATCGCCGCCCCTTCGCGCAGGAACTCGGGATTCGAGGCGACGCTGAAGCGGAGCTTCGAGCCGCGACGATCGAGCTCCTCCTGGATCCAGGCCCGGACGTGGTCCGAAGTGCCGACGGGGACCGTGCTCTTCGTGACGATCACCTTGTAGGACGTGAGGCAGCAGCCGATCTCGCGGGCGACCGCCTCCACGAAGGACAGATCCGTGCTGCCGTCGGGTCCCGCCGGTGTTCCGACGGCGACGAAGATGACGAGCGCGTGGTTCACCGCCTCGGCGAGCTCGAGGGTGAACGAGAGCCGGCCGCTGCGTGTATTGCGCGCGACCATGTCTTCGAGACCGGGCTCGTAGATCGGGATCTCACCGCGCCGCAGCGCATCGATCTTCTCGGGTAGCTTGTCGACACAGGTGACCTGCACGCCGAACTCCGAGAAGCATGCGCCCGTGACCAGGCCGACGTATCCAGTGCCGATGACGGCGACGTTCATCTTCGTTCTCCAACTTCGTCGTTCGCCGGCGCGCCGCCCGGCACGGACAGCGCCGGATCGGTCTCGTCGGACTTCGGCGCCGCCGGCCCATCCAGCGAGAAGGCGTCGAGATTGCGCAGGAGGCGGATCGTCACCGCGACGACCGCCGCCAGATAGACGAAGGCGAGCCAGCCATCGATCTGGGCGAAGGAGATGGCGATCATGCAGAAGCAGCTCGTCAGGAAGTAGAGCATCAGCACCGCGTTCTTGTGGGACCCCTCGCGGACGAGCAGACGGTGGTGCATGTGGAGCTTGTCGGGCGAGAACATGCTCCGACCGCTGCGGATGCGACGGGCGATCGACAGGAGCGTATCGAGCAGGGGGATCGCGAGCGCCAGGATCGGCACGATGAAGGCGAGAAACGCCGCCTTCCGATAGCCCTCGAGCGCCAGCACCGACAACCCGAAGCCGATCAGGAGCGAGCCGGTGTCGCCGAGGAAGATCCGGGCCGGCGGGAAGTTGTAGGGCAGGTATCCGATCAAGGCGCCGAAGAGCGCGAGCCCGATCACGACGCCGACCCACTGATCCGCCTGCCAGCAGATGATCGTCAACGTCGCGGCGATGATCGCGCCGAGACCCGACGAAAGTCCGTCGAGCCCGTCGATCAGATTCATCGCGTTCGTGACGCCCACGATCCAGACGAGCGAGATCGGCAGCATGACCCAGATCGGTACTTCGTAGGTCTGCACCGTGATCGGATCGCTGAACAGGTCCACGCGGAACCCCGCCTGGACTGCGACGAGCGCCGCGACGACCTGGAAGCCGAACTTGACGCTCGCCCGAATCGTGAACCGATCGTCGAAGAAGCCCACCCCGACCAATACGGCGGCCCCGAGCAGGAAGCCCGCCGCCTTCGGCCAGATCTCCGGTCCGCCCGGCCAGATCGTCGCGAGGACGAGGCCGGCGACACATCCCGTCGCGACGGCGAGCCCGCCGAGCAGCGGCATCCGCTCGCGCCGTGAGACCTTCCTTTCGTTGGGGCGATCGACCGCACCGACGGCGACGGCGAAGCGCATGACGAACGGCGTCGCGAGCGCGGCGACGCCCGCTGCGACGAGCACGATCGCGATGGCCCGAATCCCGTCCAAGCGAATCCTCTCCGTGGCTTAAGCCGGGTCGCAGAGCGACCCATCGCCCCGAACCTCCCCCGGATCGAGCGGTGCCTCAGTAGTACCCGTACTGCTCGCGCGTCGCCTCGGACCCGTTCAGGACGAGTCCGACGACCCGCCGCCGATCGAGGATGTCGAGTGCCGCCTGGACGTCCTCTTTCGGGGTCACGCCGGCCCGAACGACCATCACGAGCCCGTCACAGAGCTCCGAGATGCTCTTCGCGTCGGGCAGACCGAGACACGCCGGCGTGTCGAGCACGACCCGGTCGTACCGGCGCGCGACCTCCTCGATGACCCGCCTCATCTCGGGCGACGCGAGCAGCTCCGAGGGATTGCTGGGGATCATCCGAACCGGCAGGACGTCGAGGTTCACGCCGTCGAGCTTCGTGATCGCCTCCTCGACGGTCGCCTGGTTGAGGAGCACCTCCGCGAGCCCCGCCCGCGGCTGGAGCCCGAGCGTCCAGTGGACCTTCGGCTTGCGGAGATCGCAATCGATCAGCAGCACGCTCCGTCCGACGCTCATCGCCGTCACGGTGGCCAGATTCACGGCACAGGTCGACTTCCCCTCCCCCGCGTTCGCGCTCGTCACGGCGATCGTCTTCAACGGACGCTGGGACGCCAGGCTGTCGAGCCGGCCACGCAAGGTCCGGTATTGCTCCGCCACGTAGGAATCGGGCTGCAGGAGCGAGATCCGGCGCTTGTTGGCGTCCGCGGGCGCATCGCCCGCGATGCCCCGATCCGGACCGAACCAGCGCGAAAACACCCCTGGCTTCTCCGCTCGCGAAGGCGGCGTGATCGCCGCGCCCTCGAACGCGGGCGCCGACGGCAAGGCCGACTCGGAGCCGGTCGTCTTCCGCCGCCGCTCGGCCTCCGCCCGCTGAAGCGCCTCGTAATGCTTGGCCATGACTTCTCTCCCGTGACCCCTTGATCCGAATGCCTAACGTCCGAACCGGAAGAACCGACGCAGGGAACGTCGCCTGGACGCCCTCGCCGGCTCCTTGTGAACCTCGTCTTCCTCGGCCTCGTCCTTGGGAACGAGCCCGAGATCCCGCGCGACCTCCCGGATCGCATCGGGACCGACCGTCGACTCCTGGCGTGCGTAGCCGAGCAGCATCGCGCCGTCGCAGACGACGTTGATCAGCCGGGGCGTTCCCTGCGTGACCCGATAGAGCTCCCGCAGCGCACGCTTGTTGAAGACGCCCCGCCCCGTATAACCCGCCTTCTCGAGCCGGCCCTCGACGTACTCCGCGAGCTCCTCCTCGTCGAAGGGACGCAGGTGATGGCGCAGAGCGATCCTCTGTCGGAGCTGACGCAGCTCGGGCTTGTCGATCAAGGCCTGAAGCTCGGGCTGCCCGACCAGCATGATCTGGATCAGCTTCGAGGTCGGCGTCTCGAGATTCGAAAGGAGCCGGATCTCTTCGAGCATCTCCGCGGAGAGATTCTGGGCCTCGTCGACGATCAGGAGGACCCGTTCGCCCGCCGCGAGCCTCTCGATCAGGTAGCGATTCAAGGTCAGCAGGTACTCGGCTTTCGACTCGCAGGCCGGACCGATCCCGAGCTCCTCGAAGAGCACCCGAAAGAAGCCCAGGGGGTCGAGTCGCGGATTGAAGATGAAGGCCGAATTGGTCTTCGCGTCGAGCTGCCCGAGCAAGGCGTGCAGCAGGGTCGTCTTGCCGGTACCGACCTCGCCGGTCAGCATGACGAAGCCCTTGCCGGAATTCACTGCGTAGACGAGCGTCGCCAGCCCCTCGCGATGCGCCTCCCCCAGATAGAGGAAGGACGGATCGGGCGTCATCTCGAAGGGCGCACGCACTAGCCCGTAGTACTCGTTGTACATCGCAGCCGACTCCTTCTATCCGTGCGGCGAAACGCTCGGCAGTGAGGCCTGCGGTGAAGAAGAATCCGCCGAGCCCCCCTCGGACTCGGAACCGGCCTCCTCGGTCATGGGGCGGAAGCCCGGGAATCCATTGACGAAGAGGTAGGTCGCCGCACCACCGAGAAGTACGAATACGACGACACCGATCGCCGCGAGCGTCTCCCGCCTGATCTGTCTCGAGCGTGCCACCCGATCGGCCTCGAGCATGATGCGCGGAACCGAGGCGAGAACAGGAATACCCAACGCCGTCTGCAGCTCGTTCGAAGTGTGCAGCGACGAATCGGTCACCTCCGCGACGAGTCCGATGCCGGCACCGAGCGCGAGCCCCAGGATCGCACCCAGCGAGAGCAGCAGGATCCGATTCGGGGAGCTCGGCTCGAAAGCCTCTTCCGCCGACTCGAGGATCATGAACTTCTCACCGAGCTGGCGTCGCTCCATGTCGGCCTGGACGCTCGCCTGCTGCAGCCGATTGCTGAAATCCTGATAGGTGCGCGACAACTGATCGTAGTTCCGATTGAGGGCGTCGAGCCGCTCTGCGACGCTCGGCGTCGCCGCGATCCGGCCCTCGATGGCGGTGATCTCTGCCCGGAGCCGGTCGACGTCTTCGGAAGCCGCTACGGCGCGTTGCTCCGCACGGCGCTGCTCTGCACGTGCATTCTGCTCGCCGATCGACGTCGGATCGTCCTCCTCGCCGGGCTGTACCTTCAACTTCTCCCGGAGGACGGCCATCTCCGCGTCGACGCGTACCATGTCGGGATGCTTGGCGGTATAGCCGCGCGCGATCAAGCTGTTGCGCTCGAGCTCGAGGGCCCGCATCCGATAGATCGGGCTGGTCACGTCGTTCGGAGACGACAGATCTCCCGAGTTGAGCGCTTGATTCTTCCAATATGCAGCGTCGCTCTGCGCCGCGTCGAAGATCCTCTGGGCATCGCGCAGGTCGTTCGTCGCGAACTGGAGGGAGTTCTGGTTGGCGTTGAGCTCCTCCGGCAGGCTCCCCACGCTCTCGGCCTTCACGTCGGCGATCTGCTTCTCGATGGCAGCCAGCTCCTTCGAGAGCGACTCGATCTTGTCCCGCATGAACTCGAGGCTCTTCGCCGTGACGGAGGTTCGATCCTTGATGTTTCGATTGATGAAGTCGTTGGCGATCCGCTGCGCGACGTCGCGGGCGATCTCTTTGTCTTCGTGCAGGAAGACGATCCTGAAGGTGTTGAACTCGAAGTCCCGGTTGACGCGCGGCTGTCCCGTCTCGAGCTGGTTGAATACGGGCTCGACCGACACGTAATCGCGCATGTGCTCGACGACCTCGGTTCGCTCCATCTCGTCCCATTCGTCCTCGTAGAGCTTGAAGTCGTTGATGATCTTCGAGAGGCGAGTCCGACTCAGGATCTCCGCCGTCATGAGACCCAATCGTTCGTTCAGGTCCGTCTCCCTCACGCCGGACTCGACGAGATCCTTGTTGACGCTCTGCGGCTCGACGAGGATCGTCGCCGCGGAGGAGTAGAGATTCGGGAGCGCCATCGCGACCCAATAGGTCACGAGCAGGAAAACGCCCGCCACGACCGCGACGAGCTTGCCGCGGCGGCGAGCGAATCCGAGGAAGTCGATGACCTGTGCGCCCTGATCGAGATTCATTTCGATTTCCTGCCCTAGTACTCGAGAGGGTTCGAACGTGAATCGGACCCCGACGAATCCGATGTGGACCTGGACCTTGTTCTTGTATGCCGTCGGATCTCCGACGAACACCCTTGTCTGCCCGCTGGCGTCGTTGATCTGGTGCATGAAGGTATATTGGCCGATCAGGTACCAACGGCGACTCAGGGCAAACTCGATCGACTCGGTCGTGCGAGAGAGATACTGGGTGAAGCGTCCCGTGCCGCCCGCCTGACTGAAGATCTGATCCAGACGATCCCAGGCCACGAGGGCGCGAAGAGTGAGACGGTCGCTCACGCGGTGGTCGAGGTTGACCTGTACGCGATCTGCGATCGACGAGCTCGAAGCCGTGTTGCCGCTGCGTGCTTCCGAGCGGATGTAGGACGCAGACAGGTCGGTCGTCTTCCAGGACTGCCGCGCCGAGGCCGTCGCGAAGAGGGTGACCGCGTTGGACTCCTTGTTGGGATAGTCCTGGCAGCCTGGATCCGTCGGTGCGAGACAGGCGTTGGAACGGATCACCGCCCCGGCCGGAACCTGCTGCTGTCGGATGAACGAGGGACCCGCCTGCGCCGAGACGATGAACGTCGGCGTGACGCGACGCGACACGGAGAACATCAGATCCCAGACGTCGGTCCTGGAGGACGGGCGGAACGGACCGGTGGCGCGATTTTCGCGGCGGCGACTCGAGAGCGTGAGCCCCACCTCGGTCAAGGGATCGAGCGCGTACTCCGTCGTGAGCTGCCCGGTATACGCACGACTGTCCGTCTGGCTCTGCTCGCTCGTTCCGGACGCATCGAAATCGTCGAAGGTCCCGCTCAGCCTCAGGCTGAGCGCACGACTCAACATCCGGTTGTAGGACAGCGTCGCATCCGAGATCCTGATTCTCTCGCGATCGTTGACGTCGAACGAGGGGACCGGGCTCGACGCGTTTCGACCGAACAGGAACTGACGCCCGTTGTAGTAGGACCCCGATGCCTCGATTTTGTCGATCGGAGTCACGGCCCACGAGACCCGTCCATTCCCAGTGTGGTCGACGCCGTCGATTCCTACCGTGTTGATGTAGTTGCGGTAGTTCGCCTGATAGTCGAATGCGTAATTCAGGTCGTCGTTCTCCTCACGAACGGCGAGACGCGGCATCAGCTCCCAGGTGCCGTCTTCCTTCTTGGGCTTCTCGGAACGAAAGACGTTGCTGTCGCCACCGAGACGACTCTCGAGCGACAGATCCACCTGTCCTGCCCATGCCGACGACGTCGCCAACATCAATCCGAGCCCCAGTCCTGCGCAGCCATGCGCCCGTTGCATCTGGCGCCTCTGCTATTCCGGTACGATGATCGTGTCGCCGGGCTGAAGGAGGAGATTCGACTCGGGCGCCTTGCCCCGACTGTAGGCGCCGTAGTTGAAGTCGAATTCCACGTTCTGGCCGTCGGCGTTCGCCCGGATGACCTTGATCCGATCCTTGCGCGCGAATGGGCTGAACCCGCCCATCGTCGCGATCGCCTCGACGACCCGCATCTGACGGGTGAGCGCGATCTGGCCCGAGCGGGCGACGCCTCCGACGACCGTGACGGTGTGGCTGTTCGTCTCCTGGACGACGACGGTCACGTCGGGCGCGGTCACGAACTCCGCGAGCGCCTCGGTGAGGACCTCCTTGAGCTCCTCGGGCGTGAGGCCTTCGGCCTGCACGTCGTCGACGAGCGGGACCGAGATCTTGCCGTCCCTTCGGACGGGCACCTCGACGGACAGCTCCGGGTTGCGCCAGACCACGATCTTGAGGACGTCGGGAATGCCGATGACGTACTCCTCGCGCTCGCCCGGCACCTCCTCCGGCGGCGGGGTCGTCTTCGGACCCACGCAACCTGCGAGCAATGAGAGGCAGAGGCCTCCCAGGAGCATGCCGACGATGCCCCGCCCGGCGTTTCGATTCCGACGCATTCCGATTCCCCCCGTGCCTTCTTGAAGGGTCGCGAGACTAACGGTCATCGCTGAGCCCGTTCTCTTTCATCTTGTAGAGGAGCGCCTTGTAGCTGATCTGCAGCCGCTCGGCGGCTTCCTTTCGATTCCAGCGCGTCTGGGCGAGCACGCGCTCGATGACCTTCTTCTCCGCGATCTGCGCCGCGCGCTTCGCGATCGCCTTCAGGTCGAGATCGCGGCCGGCGGCGATGTCCGCCCCGAGTGCTGCGAGATCGACGTCGTCGTCGGTGCCACGAGGCGCAGCAGCAGAAAGCCCTCTTTGGCCGATCTCCTGCAGCACGGTCTGCTCGCTCCCGAGCACGACCATGCGCTTGATCATGTTCTCGAGCTCGCGGACGTTGCCCGGCCAGTGGTAGTTCATGAGGACGCGCATCGTGTCGGTCGAGAGCTTTTCGACGCTCTTGTGGTACTGCGCGTTGTACATCCCGAGGAAATGCTCGACGAGCAGCGGCACGGCGTCGATGCGCTCGCGCAGCGGCGGAATCTGGATGGTGACGACGTTGAGGCGGTAGTAGAGGTCCTCGCGGAACTCGCCCTTGGCGACGGCCTCCTCGAGGTTGCGATTGGTCGCGGCGATGATCCGCGCGTCGACGCGAACGTCGGCCTCGCCGCCCAGGCGCGAGAACTCGCCGTCCTGGAGGACCTGGAGGAGCTTGGCCTGCAGGCCGGGCGCCATCTCGCTGATCTCGTCGAGGAAGATCGTGCCCTGATTGGCGTACTCGAACTTGCCGAGCTTGCGTTTCTGGGCGCCGGTGAACGCGCCCTTCTCGAAGCCGAAGAGCTCGCTCTCGAGCAGCTCCGACGGCAGCGCCGCGCAGTTCACCTTGACGAACGGGCGATTGCGCCGGTTGCCGAGCTGGAAGAGCGCACGGGCCACGACCTCCTTGCCCGTTCCGCTCTCGCCGCGGATCAGGACCGTGATGTCCGTGTCCGCGACCTGCTCGATGATCTCGCGGACCTCGCGCATGCGGGGGTTGTCGCCGCCGAGCAGCAGCGCGTCGACCTCGCTGCGGACCCGCCCGCGCAGATGCTTGACCTCTTCCTCGAGCGCGCGGTTCTCGAGGGCCTTCTTGAAGGCGAGCTCGAGCTCTTCGACCTCGAAGGGCTTGCGGAGGAAGTCGGTGGCGCCGAGGCGCATCGCCTCGACGATCGTGCGCGCCTGGCCGTGACCCGAGAGCATGATCACAGGGACCTCGGGGATCCTCTGCTTGATGCGCCGCAGCGTCTCGAGGCCATCCATCCCGGGCAGGACGGTGTCGAGGGTGATGAGGTCGGGGCGCGTGCGGTCGAGACCCGCGAGGGCAGACTCACCATCGGTCGCGGTGTGAACCCCATAGCCCTGGCGCGTGGCCAGCGTATGCAGGTAGTCGCGGATGCTCGGATCGTCGTCGATCACGAGGACCGTCACTCGTTCGGACATCAGCGGGCGCGCTCCCCAATCGATTCGAAGTGCTGGTCGAGAGTCGCCACGAGTCGCTCTCCCCGGGTCCGATCAAACGCCGTCTCTCCGGAAACCCGAAGCGGCGACCGGGAGTGGCCATAGGGTAGCCGGAGGTGGCTGTTCTTTTCGGACATTTGTGAAAAAGAGTTCCGAGTTTGGATACCTGACGGCCCGTTGGGAAAGTTCGTTCCGCATCATCGGCGGGCCGCCCCCGAGGCTTGGGTCATTCCGCTCGGCGAAACCCCGGATAGCCCCGTCTGCGGGCCGGTTCGGGTCGGATCGATGCAGAAATGAGGAAGAAGCGGGGGCGCGGCCGAGCAGGGATGCGCATCGAACCTGGGGCCGATGCTAAAGAAGAGCGGCTGGAGCCCCGAGAATCCCCGCGAGGAGTCCGCACCGGCCGCGTCCTGGCGGCAACTACGCCGGGGTGGGCGACCCCTTCGGCTCCGGCTGGCCACAAGAGTCTGACGCCCTGCAATCACCCGCCCCCGACCGCCGAGAAGCCCACATGCCTGCCTCGCAATCCAAGACCGCCCCCCATCGTCCGATCCGCCTGCTGGCCGTGGCCGGCGCGCGCCCGAACTTCATGAAGATCGCTCCCCTGATGAAGGAGCTGGCCCTCCGGCGGGACCGCTTCGAGCCGATCCTCGTCCACACCGGTCAGCACTACGACCAGGCGATGAGCGAGTCGTTCTTCCGGGACCTCGGGATCCCGGAGCCCGACGTGAATCTCGGCGTCGGCTCCGGCTCCCACGGCGAGCAGACCGCCCAGGTCCTCGTCGCCATCGAGAAGCTGCTCGTCGAACGCAAGCCCGACGTGGTGCTCGTGGTCGGCGACGTGAACTCGACGATCGCGGCGACGCTCGCGGCGGTGAAGCTCCATGTGCCGGTCGCCCACGTCGAGTCGGGGCTGCGCTCCGGGGATCGCGCGATGCCCGAGGAGATCAACCGCGTGCTGACGGACGCGGTCTCGGAATGGCTCTTCACGACGGAGCCCTCCGCCGAGACGAACCTGCTCCGGGAAGGCGTTCCGAAGGAGAAGATCCACTTCGTCGGCAACGTCATGATCGATACGCTGCTGGCCCACCGCGAGCATGCCCGCCGCCTCGATTCGCTCGAGCGTCTCGGCCTCTCGCCGCGAGGCTATGCCGTCCTGACCCTGCATCGACCGAGCAACGTCGACTCCCCGGACCAGCTGCGCCGCCTGTTCGGTGTACTTTCGCGCCTGGGCGACCGGCTCCCGGTCGTCTTCCCCGTCCATCCCCGGACGCGCGGGGTCATCGAGAAGAACCTCCAGGGCGAGCGGATCAATCTGCGCATGACCGAGCCCCTCGGATATCTCGAATTCCTCCGGCTCCTGATGGACGCTCAGATGGTGCTCACCGACTCCGGAGGAATCCAGGAGGAGACCACTGCGCTAGGCGTTCCGTGCCTTACACTGCGCGAGAGCACCGAGCGGCCCGTGACCGTGTCGGAAGGGACGAACACGATCGTGGGGACCGATCCCCGAGCCATCGAGAAGGCCATCGAGAAGCAGCTCGCGAGCCCCTGGCCGGCCGGACGGACGCCCGCGCTGTGGGACGGGCGGGCGGCGGTGCGGATCGTGGACATCCTCGAACGCGATCTCTCGGGAAGGATCGGGCCGTCGGTCGGTTAGGCGACGCCGAAGCCGGGACCACGGACCGTCCGCCGGACGGAGAGCGGGAGCGCAATTCAATGTCCGAGGCAATCGACGCTTCCCGGCGTCCAGGGCCGACCGCCGAGTCGACGGCCGCGCACGACCGCTTCCTCGTCTACGCGACCTGTGGCGGGATCGTGCTCCTCATGGGGATCTATTTCCCCATCCTCCGCATCATGGTCGAGCACTGGGCGGCGGTCGAGGACTACCAGCACGGATTCCTGATCGCGCCCCTCGCCCTCTACTTCGCCTACGAACGCCGCTGGGACCTCGAGGATGCACGCATCGAGGGCTCGTGGCTCGGCGTCGTGCCGTTGTCGATCGGAGTCGCGTCGCTCGCGATCGGCCGCCTCGGGACCGAGCTGATGACGATGCGCAGCGCGTTCATCTTCACGCTGATCGGCCTCGTCCTGCTGGTGCTCGGACGCGAGATCTTCAAGATCCTGGCGTTCCCGCTCTTCTTCCTCTTCCTGATGGTGCCCCTGCCCCAGTCCCTCGTGAATACGATCGCCTTTCCGCTGCAGCTGATCGCCGCCAAGGTCGCGGTCCTCTCGCTCCAGCAGCTGGGCATCCCCGCCCTCGTCGAGGGCAACATCATCCACCTCGCCCACACGCAGCTCTTCGTCCACGAGGCCTGCAGCGGGCTGCGCAGCCTGATGGCGCTCATCACGCTCGGCGTCGTATTCGCCCACTTCTTCAAGCGGGGCGTCCTCTGGGTCCAGATCCTGCTGGTCGCCTCGACGATTCCCATCGCGATCGCCGTCAACTCGTTCCGCGTCGCGCTGACCGGCTACCTGGCCCACCATTTCGGCGAGGAGGCCGCGGGCGGCGCGATCCACGACTTCCAGGGGATCATCACCTTCGGCATGGCGTTCTTCCTGCTGCTCGGCGAAGGGCGACTGATCGAGATCCTGCTCGCGCGACGACGATCCGGGGCGGAGGCGCCGCAGGTCGAGCAGGGCAGCCAGGACGGAAAGGACTGATCGGCCATGACCAAGCTCGTCGTCGCGTTGTTCTTCCTCGGGCTGAACGGCTACGTCTACTGGTACATGGGCAACGAGGAGGTGATCCCGCCGCGCGTCGCCTTCGAGGAGTTCCCGAACCAGATCGACGATTGGAAATGCGGGACACGCGACGTGCTCGACGACGCGATCCTGAACAACCTGAAGCTGACCGATTACGTCTCGTGCAACTTCACGAACGACGCGCCCCAGGAAGTCCCGGTCCATCTCTACATCGGCTACCACGAGCGCCAGACCCGCGACCGAAACACCGGCGAGGTCGCCGCGATCCACCCGCCGGAGCATTGCCTGCCCGGAAGCGGCTGGGACGTCATCGACTCGAAGGTCGTGCCCGTGAACATGGCGATCCCCGGCGAGGCGAAGCGCTTCGTCATCGCGAAGGGCACGCAGCGCGCGCTCGTCTACTTCTGGTATCAGTCGAACGGCCGCGTGGTCGCCCGCAACCATCACAAGATCTTCTGGATGTTCCTCGACCGGACGTCCCGTCATCGCACCGACGGCTCGCTCGTCCGATTCACGATCCTGATTCCGCTCGACGGAGGCGAAGCCGCCGCCGAGGCGAGCTTCCAGGACTTCGCCAAGCACGTGGCCCCGCTCCTGCCGAAGTACATCCCCAATTGACGCGATCGACCCGAGTGATCCGATCGCGTCGGGAACACCGTCCGCGCCCCCCGTCGCCGAGCCCCGCATGAAGATCCTGTTCGTGTCCCACTATTTCCCGCCGGAGGTCAACGCCCCGGCGAACCGGACCCACGAGCATTGTCGCCGTTGGGTGCAGGACGGCCACGAAGTCACCGTCCTCACCGGCGTCCCGAACCATCCTCGCGGTCGCATCTTCCCCGGCTACCGCAATCGCTGGATCCAGGAAGAGAGCGTCGACGGCATCCGCGTCATCCGGACCTGGATGTATCTCACGCCGAACTCGGGCTTCCTGCGCCGGGTGGCGAACTACCTCCTCTTCGCCCTGACTGCGATCCTCGCGAGCCCGCGCGCCGAGCGCCCCGACGTCGTCGTCGCCACCAGCCCTCAGTTCTTCGTCGGGATCGCCGGGGCGATCATCGCGAAGCTGAAGCGACGGCCCTTCGTCCTCGAGATCCGGGACCTCTGGCCGAAGTCGGTCGTCGAGCTGGGCCAGCTCGGTCCCGGTCCCGTGCTGTCGACCCTCGAAGCGCTCGAGACGTGGCTCTACCGGAGCGCCGCCGGCATCGTCGTCAACACGCGCACCTTCCACGACCACATCACCGCCCGCGGCGTGCGCAGCGAGGCGATCGAGCTCGTCTACAACGGCATCGATCCGGCCCTCTTCAAGCCGCGCCCGAAGAACGCGTCCCTGCTGGCGAAGCACGGTCTCGCGGATCGCTTCACCGTCGCCTACGTCGGCACGCTCGGCCTGGCCCACGGTCTGCGCCTGCTCGTCGACGTCGCCGAGCGCCTGAAGTCGCGGAGCGAGATCCACTTCGTGCTGATCGGCGACGGCGCGGATCGCGAGAAGCTCGAAGCGGACGTGGCCAGGCGGGGCCTGCAGAACTTCCACATCCTCGGACTGCAGCCGCGCGACGCGATGCCCGACTGGATCGCGTCGATCGACGTGCTGCTCGTGATGCTGCGTGATCTGCCGGTCTTCGAGACGGTGATCCCGTCGAAGATCTTCGAGTTCCTGGCGCAGGAGCGGCCGGTGATCCTGGCGGCGAAGGGCGAGATCCGACGGATGATGGCGGAGGCCGGCGGCGCCCTGGTCATCGATCCCGAGGTCGCGGATCAGCTGATCGCCGCGATCGACGAGGTGATCGCGCATCCGGATCAGGCGGCCCGCCGGGCGGAATCGGGGCGGCGATGGGTCGAGGCGGGCTTCCTGCGCGACGATCTGGCGCGGAAGATGTCGGCCTTCCTCGAGCGCGTCGTGCGCGAGGCGGCCTAGCGCGCTTCGACCTCGCATTCGCGGATCTTCTGGAGCAGCGTCTTGTAGCTGACGCCGAGCTTGCGGGCGGCGAGCTTGCGATTCCAGCCCGTCGCCTCGAGGGCATGCTCGATCGCCTCGCGCTCGACCTCGATCGCGAAGCGGCGACCGACCTCGCGCAGCGGCAGGTCTCCCGCGGTCTCCTCCATCTCGGTCAGGATCGCCTCGAGCTCCGCCCGCCGCTCGCCGCGGCTGACCCGAGGACGCGTCATCTCCGCCACGACCTGCTCCTCGCTCTCGAGCACGACGATGCGCTTGATCAGATTCTCGAGCTCGCGGACGTTGCCGGGGAACGCGTATTGGCGCATCGCTTCGATGAGCCGCTGCGAGAGTCCGCGCAGCGGGCGCCCGTAGAGCGCGGAGTAGCGCCCGAGGAAGTTCTCGACGAGCAGCGGGATCTCCTCCCGCCTCTCCCGCAACGGCGGGATCTCGATCGCGACGACGTTGAGACGGAAGAAGAGGTCCTCGCGGAACGTCCCCTTCGCGACCATGTCGACGAGCGATCGGTTCGTCGCACACACGATCCGGACGTCGACCTTGACCTCGCGATTGCCACCGAGGCGGGTGAACTCCGAGTCCTGCAGGACCTGGAGGAGCTTCGCCTGGAGCGGGGCCCCCATCTCGCCGATCTCGTCGAGAAAGATCGTGCCGCGATCGGCGAGCTCGAATTTGCCCTGCTTGCGGCCGACGGCGCCGGTGAAGGCGCCCTTCTCGTAGCCGAAGAGCTCGCTCTCGAGCAGGTCGGTCGGTGAGCGCCGCGCAGTTGACCTTGACGAAGGGGCCGTTCTTGCGGGAGGAGACCGCGTGGACCTCGCGCGCCACGACCTCCTTGCCGACGCCGCTCTCGCCCTGGATCAGGACCGTCACGTCGGTCTCGCCGATCCGCTCGATCACGCCACGAATCTCGCGCATCGCGGAGCTGACCCAGACGGTCGTCGCCCCGCCGACGCGCGGCTCCCCGCGGCCCCCGTCACGCGCGCGGGTGCGCGTGCTGTGGAGGCCGAGTCGATCGAGCGCGGTGTCGAGCTCGATCTCCTCGAAGGGCTTGGTCAGATAATCCGCAGCGCCGGCCTGCATGGCCTGGACGATCGTGCTCGCGCGACCGATCACCGACATCATCACGACGGGGAGAGCAGGCCAGCGCACGTGGATCGTGGCGAGGGTCGTGAGTCCGTCGTCGCCGGGCATCATGACGTCGAGCAGGACCAGGTCGGGATCCGCCCCGCTCTCGAGCAGGGCCACCGCCCGCCGCCCGTCCTCGCAGGTGTCGACCTCGAATCCCCGCGACTCGAGCAGGCTCGCGAGATAGGCGCGCATGCCGTCGGCGTCGTCTACGACGAGGACGCGCGGAAGACCGACCCGCTCGTCCTCGGCGGAGCCGGAGGAACCCTGTCGACGGGAAGACGACAGCATCTCAGCGCTCCACCGGGCCCGGCCGGCTCGTCGGCAGGGTGAACACGAAGCGGGCACCCCCGAGCTCGCCCGCCTCGACGTGGATCGCGCCGCCATGGGAGGCGACGATCCGGCGACAGATCGCGAGGCCGATGCCGAGCCCGCCGGACCGCGTTCGCCCCTCGCCCCGGACGTAGGGCGCGAAGAGGCGCTCGCGGTCGTTCTCGGGAATGCCCGCGCCGTCGTCCTCGACGGCGACCTGCGCCCAGCTGCGACCCTCGGCGTCCTGCACGACCTCGGTCTCGATCCGTACGATGCCCTTCGGCCGGCCGTAGCGGATCGCGTTGGTCATCAGGTTCGTGATGACCTGCTCGATCCGGCGCGGATCGAAGACGAAGCGCGGGAGCGACGGCGCGAGCCGCAGCTCGATCGTCATGGCGCGCTCCGCGAGGAGCGGCGCCAGCGATTCCAGCTGGGCGTCGATCGTCTCGTGGAGCTCGGCCTCGACGAGCTCGATCGTGAGCGGCGTGCTCGCCTCGGAGCCCGCCTCCATCAGGTCGCCGACGAAGCGGTCGAGGCGGCGACAGGCCTTGAGCGACTCGTCGACGAAGTGGCGCTGCTGGTCGGAGAGCTTCGCGGCCCCTTCGCCCGAGAGGAGCAGACGGCTGAAGCCGGAGATGACGGTGATCGGGGTCCGGAGCTCGTGGGCGACGAGATGGACGAGCTCGGTGCGCACGCGGGCCTGGCGGCCGAGCTCGCTCTCGAGCTCGGCGATCCGCTTCCAGGCGAGATCGAGCTCGTGACGCAGGTCGTCCCCGGGCGGCGTGTGCGACGCTTCGCGGCGCAGTGCGCCAAGCCTGTCGGGGGTACGGGCCATCTCGATGTGGGTCTCCGCAGTCCGGGTTTCGGGGCGGGGCGTGGTATCGTCCGCGCGCTGTCGGTCCACCGGTCCGCTCGAAGTGTCTTCGGCGCCGCGACGAGGGCCCTTGACGGGATTTCCAACCAGGAACCTCCGCGCCACGCGCCGTCCTTCCTCCTGATCTCGCGGCGCGCAGTGGATCGGAATCCGACACGCAGGAGTCGCTGCAGCGCCGTGGCCCGCCGCCCTTCCCGCCTCCCTTCCAGAGAAGCCGCGCCGGAGTCGGACGCCGACGAGACGGCTCGTCGGCGGATCGAAGCGCTCTCGCGCGAGCTCGAGCGACACGACCAGCTCTACTACCAGGAAGACGCCCCGGAGATCTCCGACCGGGAATACGATCTGCTGCGCCGCGAGCTCGAGGCCCTCGAAGCCGCCCATCCCGAGCTGATCCGGCCGGACTCGCCGACGCAACGCGTCGGGTCGGCCCCGGCCGAGGGCTTCGCGACCGCGCCCCACCGCTCGCCGATGCTCTCCCTCGACAACGCGATGAACGCCGACGAGATGCGCGCCTTCGATGCCCGCGTGAAGAAGCTCCTCGGCCGCGACGACGAGGTCGAATACGTCGCCGAGCCCAAGCTCGACGGCTCGGGCATCGAGCTGATCTACGAAAACGGCCGCTTCGTCCAGGGCCTGACCCGCGGCGACGGGCAGACCGGCGAGGACGTCACGGTCAACCTGCGCCACGTCGCGACGATTCCCGAAGAACTCGCGACGACGAGCCCGCCGCCGATCGCGTCGATCCGCGGCGAGATCGTGCTCCCCCTCGCCGCCTTCGAGCGGCTCAACGAGAAACGCCTGGCGGCCGGGCTCCGCCCCTTCGAGAACCCGCGCAACGCGGCCGCCGGCAGCCTGCGCCAGATCCACGACGTCGACCTCCAGCGTCTCGCGTCCCTCGAGTTCCGCGCCTACGCCCTCGCCGAGGGACAACCCGCCGGGATCAGCCGCCAGCACGAAGTGCTCGCGCAGCTCGCCGACTGGGGCTTCTTCGTGAGCCCGGAGTGCGGGCGGGCCCGGGGCGCCGGCGAAGCGATCGCGTTCAACGAAGCGCTGCTCGCGCGGCGGGGCGAGCTGCCGATCGAGATCGACGGGACGGTGTTCAAGGTCGACCGGCTCGAGGCGCAGGCGGAGCTCGGCACCGTCGCCCGCGCCCCGCGCTGGGCCATCGCCTTCAAGTTCCCGCCGGAGCAGGCGGAGACCGTGCTCGCCGACGTCGAGTTCCAGGTCGGCCGGACCGGCGCGCTCACCCCAGTGGCTCGCCTGCGCCCGATCCGGGTCGGCGGGGTCACCGTCTCGAACGCGTCGCTCCACAACCAGGACGAGCTCGACCGCAAGGACATCCGCGTCGGCGATCGGATCGTGATCCAGCGCGCGGGGGACGTAATTCCGCAGGTCGTGCGCGTGCGCCTCGACAAGCGCCGCGAGGCGCTGGCCGAGGGCTTCCAACTCGCGCGCACGCGACTCCCCGATCGCTGCCCCGTCTGCCAGGCCGCGACCGTCCGCCTCGAGGGCGAGTCGGTGACGCGCTGCGCGAACGTCGACTGCCCGGCCCAGCTCAAGACCAATCTGCGCCACCTCGCGAGCCGAGGGGCGCTCGACGTCGACGGCCTCGGCGAGAAGCTCGTCGATCAGCTCGTCGAAGCCGGCCTCGTCCGCCGCCTCTCGGACGTCTTCGCCCTGCGCGCCGAGGACCTCGAAGCGCTCCCGCGCATGGGCGAGAAGTCGGCGGCCAACCTCGTCGCGGCCCTCGAGCGCGCGCGCCATACGACGCTCGCGCGCTGGCTGATCGCCCTCGGGATCCGGCACGTCGGCGAGACGGTGGCCGAGATGCTGGCGCAGCGGTTCGAGACGATGGAGCGCCTGCTCTCGGCGACGCCGGAGGAGATCGGGGCGATCGAGGGGATCGGCGGAACGATCGCCGAGAGCGTCGGCCGCTTCCTCGCCGACCCGCACAACCGCGCCGAGATCGCGCGCTTCGCGGAGCTCGGCCTCGTCGTCGAGTCACCGCCCGCGCGCCCGACGCCGGCCGAAGGCGGCAGCGATGTGCTCGCGGGCCTGACCTTCGTGCTGACCGGGACGCTCAGCCAGCCGCGCGAGGTCTTCGAGCGCCGGATCAAGGACGCGGGAGGCAAGACGAGCGGCTCGGTCTCGAAGAAGACGAGCTACGTGCTCGCGGGCGAGGAGGCCGGCAGCAAGCTCAAGAAGGCGACCGAGCTCGGTGTCGCGGTCCTCGACGAGGCCGGGTTCGAGGCCCTGCTCGCGGCACGTCAGGCCGACGGGGCCTGAGGGCGCGGAGCGCCGGCTCAGCCGACGCGACGGACGCGCGTGCGGGCCGCCGAGCAGCCACGCCCGACGCCGACGAGCACCGGCCGCAAGCTCTCGCGACCGAAGCTCGGATAGTAGGCGCCCTCTTCGACGTGCCAGACGAGCTCCGCCGGGAGCTCGATCTCGACGACCAGCCCGGGCTCGGCGAGATGCCGGCAGAACGCCGATGCCCCGGACGTCGAACGCCCGTCGCCCGGGCTCTCGCCGGGATCCCCGGAGCGCAGCTCGACCGCCCAGCCGGGCTCGATCGGCAGACACGCGCGCAAGGAACGGACGGGCCCCTCGATCGAATCCTCGATCTCGACGCCGCGCTCGTTCACGCGGAACCGCCGGCGATGCAGCGTCTTCGGCCGCGACCAGCCGCGGCAGGTCGCTTCGGCGAAGCCGTCGTCGCCGCCCGCCGCGAGCACGACCTCGGGCCGACCGCCCACGCGGTGGGCCGACCAGAGCTCGGCCTGCTCCTCGCCGTCGATCCCGATCGTCGCGTGGCTCGCCGTCGCCCGGGATCGCTCGCGACGCGGGCCCGCGCGATATTCGAAGACACCGGTATCCGTGACGAGCCGCCGACCGGCCAGCGACAGCTCGAAGGCGAGCGCATCGCAGTGGGCATGCCCCGGCTGGTGGGCCGGAGCGGGACCGCCCACCGAAGCCAGCAACAGCCAATCGCCCTGCTCGAGCCGGACATAACCCGTCTGCTCGAGCCGCGCCGAGCCCCGAGCGAGTCCGAGGGTCCGGCCGGGACCGGGCCCGGCCTCGTCGAGCGGGACACCGAGCTGCGTCGCGTACGCGCGCAGGTCTCGCGGCTCCGCGGCGATGTCGAAGCCGGCATCGGCGAAGAGCGCGATGCGCCCGTCGCCGTGACAGAGGAGCTCGAGCGCACGCTGCATGCGGGACGCCGCCCCGGCGAGGCCTTCCACGAGGCCAGTCGGCGCGCGCTCCGGTCGCGCGCGACAGAGGTTCAGCACGTCGAGGACGCCTTCCTCGAGCGCCGCGTGATACATCGGGCTTCGCTCTTCGTGGCCCCCGTCGGGGTGGACCTGACGCGCGAGCTCCTCGAGCAGCAGTCCCGCCCGGGCCCGCCAGGCCGCGCTGGCCGCGGACTCGACCAAGAGCCCCGCGAAGACCACGCAGAGCAGATTCGACAGGAGATGATTCGCCTGGAGTCGGATCTCGAGGCCCTGCGACAGGGTCTCGGCCTGGTCGGCGAAGGCGCATAGCAAGGTCTCCCGCAGCGCGCGGTCGTCGGGGAGAGCCCCCGCGGTCGTGAGCAGCTTGCCCCAGGCAAGCAGGCGGAGCCCCGTCGGATGGGGATCCCAGCCGACGCCTCCCGGGTTCGAGCGGATCCAGTCGAGCAGGACCTCCGCCCGCTCGGCCGGCGACAGGCCGTCGCAGCGGAGCCATTCGTGCTGATGGAGGTGATAGGCGAAGAGCGGTCCGTTCCGCGTCTGCGCCCAGGCGCCTCCACTCGGAATCTCGAACGCGGTCGCGAGCAGCTCGAAGCGTCGGCCTCCGAGCGGCTTCACGTGGGCCGGCGGCGGCAGGTAGGGTGCGGCCGGCGCCGCGAGCGCGAGCGCCGGCGACGGGTCGCCGGCCGAGCGCGGCGGCGCGATCCCGAAGAGCGCGTGGTGGAGCTGTGCCCAGGCCTGCGCGAAACGCAGATGGCGCACCGTCCGGACCACCGTTCCCACGCGTCCCACTCGCCTCGTCATCCCGCCCGGCCCCTTCGTCATCGATCGCCCCCGCCCGAGCGGGGCCCGTCGTCATCGGCGTCGCCCTCGCCTTCGCCGAAGGCCGTCCCATCGCGCAGGGCGAGCGCCCGGGCGTAGACGTCGCGCCGCGCCCGCCCGGTCCGGGCCGCGATCGCGCTCGCGAGATCGCGCACCGACTCGCCCCGCGCGAGCCCCGCCCGCAGCTCGGCGTCGATCCCCTGGTCGAGATCCGCCGCGGCGACCGCGCGCTCCGGTCCGTCGTCGTCGCCCGAAGCCCCGGCCACGACGAGCGTGCACTCGCCCCGCGGCGGCTCCGCCTCGAAGCGAACCGCGAGCTCCGAGAGCAGGCCCCGCGTGACCTCCTCGTGGCGCTTCGTGAGCTCGCGGGCGAGACAGGCGGGGCGATCACCGAGGACCTCGGCCATCCGGGCGAAGGTCGCCGCGACGCGATGGGGCGACTCGAAGAGGACGAGGGTCTCGTCGCGCCCGCGCTGGCGCTCGAGCAGGCGCGTCTGATCGCCCTTCTTGCGCGGCAGGAAGCCGAGAAAGAGCACGCGCTGTGTATCGAGCCCGGCGACACAGAGCGCCGTGAGCAGCGCCGACGCGCCGGGCACCGCATCGATCCGATGCCCCGCCGCAGCGACGGCCGTGACGAGGCGCGCACCGGGATCCGAGACGAGCGGTGTCCCCGCATCCGAGACGAGGGCGACCGAGCGCTGCTCGTTCAGGGCCGCGAGGACCTGGTCGATGCGGGCCGCCTCGTTGTGGGCGTGGAGGGAGGTCGGGGTCTTCGCGATCTCGAAGTGGTCGAGCAGGATGCGCGTGCGCCGCGTGTCCTCGGCGAGCACCCAGTCCGCCTCGCGCAGCACGCGCAGTGCCCGCAAGGTCACGTCCTCGAGGTTGCCGATCGGTGTCGCGACGATGTGGAGCGTGCCCATCCCTATCCTGGTCGCGCGACCCCGCCCCGCTCTGCGATTCGTCCCGGATCCGGAAGACAGCCCGCCCATGAAGCGACCTGCGAACCGTCCGCCGACCCCGCCTTCGCCGGAGCCCCCTGCTCGAGGCCCGGAACGCTCGGCCGAGGCCGACCGCGCGTCCCTCGGACGACGCGGCGAGGATGCCGCCGCCCACCATCTGGCCGCGCGAGGTTATCAGATCATCGCGCGCAACGTCCGCGTCGACCGGGTCGAGCTCGACCTGATCGCGCGTCGGGGCGACGCAATCGTGTTCGTCGAGGTGAAGACCCGGCGCGGTGTGCGCCATGGCCAGGCGGCCGAAGCGGTCGACGCGCGCAAGCAACGCCGACTCCGCCACGGCGCGCAGGCCTGGCTCGCGACCCGGCCGGCGGAGGCGCAGGGAGCCCGGCGACACCGATTCGACGTCGTCACCTGCCTGCTGCTCGAAGACGGCGCCCGAAACGAGACCAGCGCGCCGGAGGCGGCGCGCTGGTCCATCGAGCAATGGGAATCGGCATTCTGAGCCCCGGCCCGGACGGGCCGCGACGGCTCACTCGCTCGGCGTCTCGGCAGCCTTCGCTGCTTCGGCGGCTGCGACCTCGCGGGCCTTGCGCTCGGCGCGCTCCTTGGCCTCGGCCTCGAGCACGACCTTGCGCTTCGCCTTTTCCTCGGCCGCCGCCTTCTTGCGCGCCTTGCCCTTCAGATCGCCTTCCGCGGCCGTCTCCTTGGCATGGACCTCGGCCGCGGTCTCCTCGACCGGAGCCGCCTCGTCGAGATCGCTCGCGTTCGCGATCGCCTCGCCCTCTTCCTCGGAGATGAGGCCCGAGAGGTCGCGCACCTTGCTGTGAAGCCGCGCCTTCTTGCCGGAGAGATCGCGCAGGTAGTAGAGCCGCGAGCGCCGGACGAAGCCGCGCGCCTTGATCTCGATCCTGGTCACGAGGGGCGACTGGACCGGGAAGATGCGCTCGACGCCGACGCCGCTCGAGACCTTGCGGACGGTGAACGTCTCGCCCGCGCCGGCACCGCGTCGCCGGGTCACGAGGCCCTGAAAGACCTGGATCCGCTCCTTGTCGCCCTCACGGACCTTGACATGGACGACGACCGTATCCCCGACCTTGAAGGGCGGGAGGTCCCGGCGCTGATTCTGCTTCTCGACGAAATCCAGGGTTCGCATCTTGATCTCCTGTCAGTCTCTCTGCGCGCTCTGCGCGCTCTACGCGCCGATCCGTTCCGTGCCCGGGCGGGTTGCGCCGATCGCGACCGGAAACGATTTCCCGATCCCGCCGGCGGCTCCGGGCGATCGAGCGATCGGGTCAATTCTCTTCCGCTGCTTTTTTCGCTGCTGCTTTCGCTGCTGTTCTTGCTTCGTTCTTCGCTGCCGTCGCCGTCGTCGCCGCCTCTGCTCGCGTCTCCCCGACGATCAGGTCGGGTCGTCGCGTCCGAGTCCGGGACTCGGCCTGCTGTCGTCTCCATCCGGCGATCGCCGCATGGTCGCCCGAACGCAGCACCTCGGGCACCGACAGGCCACGGTAAATCGGCGGCCGAGTATAGTGCGGACCTTCGAGAAGGGCGCCCCCCCGAAAAGATTCCGTCTCGATGGACTCGGGATTGCCGAGGACCCCCGGCAACAGCCGGACCAGCCCCTCGATCGCGACCATGGCCGGCAGCTCGCCCCCGGAGAGCACATAGTCCCCGATCGAGAGCTCGAGGTCGACTGCCAGCTCGAGGACCCGCTCGTCGACCCCCTCGTAGCGCCCGCAGACGAAGACGAGCGCGGACTCCCCCGCCAGGACCTCGAGCCCGGCCTGGGTCAAGCGTTCGCCCTGCGGCGATGGATAGACGACGCGCGCCCGGCGGCCGGGCCCCTTGGGCCCCGCGAGCGCTTCGATCGCCGTGACCAGGGGCTCGGGGGTCATGACCATGCCGGCCCCTCCGCCGTAGGGCGCATCATCCACCTTGCGGTGGCGATCGGTGGTCCAGTCCCGGAGATCATGGGTGCGGGCCACGAGGGCACCCTGGCGCCGGGCATGGGCGACGAAGGCCGTCTCGAAGAAGGGGCCGAAGAGCTCGGGGAAGATCGTGAGGACGTCGATCTGCATGGGGCGGGCGCTCTCGAATCAAACCGGATCGAGCAGGCCGGGCAGATCGGCGACGACGATCCGGCGGCGCTCGAGATCGACGGATTTCATGAGCGCTGCCGCCGTCGGCACCAGCCGGCGGACCCCCCGCTCGTCGAGGATCACGAGCACGTCGTGGGCTCCGGTCTCCCAGATCTCCTGCACCGCGCCGACGGCGACCCCCGCCTCGGACTCGACGCGGCAACCGACGAGCTCGTGCCAGTAGTACTCACCGCTCGGCAGGGGCGGCAACGCATCGCGGTCCATCATCACGACGAGGCGCTTGAGCGACTCGGCCCGATCCCGATCCTCGATGCCCTCGAGGCGCAGGCGCAGCTCGCCGCCCCGGCCCGGGCCGCCGCCGAGCACGACCACGCGGCGCGCCGCGGCGTCGTCGATGCCGCGGCCGAGCCAGAGCGTCTCGGCGTCGAGCAGGTTCTCGCCGGAATCACCGGCCACGCGCACGCGGACCTCGCCGCGCAGCCCATGGGCGCCGACGATCTCTCCGAGCACGATGCGGGGTTCGGGAGTGATGGAATCGGAAGTCATGCAGGCCCCCGCCGACGCGCGGTGCCCGCGAGTCCGTCATGCGAACCGCGGTTTGCCGGGCGCGAGGCGGTTCGTCGCGACCTCAGTCGACGATGTCGAGGCGCGAGCCCTGGCCGTCTGCCGTGGCGTTCAGGATGGCGCGCAGCGCCTTCGCGACGCGGCCCTGGCGACCGATCACCCGACCTCGATCGTCGTCGGCGGTCTCGAGCTCGATCAGCTCGCCGTCCTCTTCGACGACCACTTCCACCTCGTTCGGCTCGGACACGAGCGCCTTCGCGAGATAGGACACCAGCTCCGCCGAATCACGTCCTCGCTCAGCCATTCGCCGTCGCTCCCGCGCCGCGTCGCAGCTTGCGCACGAGGCTTCCGACCGTGGAGGAGAGCTGGGCGCCCTTGGCGAGCCAGCCGTCGATGCTCTCGAGGTCGAGCTTCAGCGCGGGCGGATTGCTGGTCGGGTCGTAGGTCCCGAGGAACTCGAGGGGACGTCCGTTGCGCGGCTTGCGCTCGTCGATCGCGATCACGCGATAGAAGGGATTGTTGTTCGAGCCCATGCGCATCATCCGGATCTTGACCATCTCGTTCGATTCCTCTCGGGACACTTGCCACGCCGGGCCGTTGAGCTTCGCCGGGACGCTCAGCGACACCGGAATTCTGGAACTTGCCGGGATTCGCGCATTCGCCGGGCACCTGGCCGCCGGCTTCGGGCACACAGGACTTCTCTGCGAGCCCGCTTCCAAGCAGGCGCGCACATTAGGAAAAACGCCGCCCCGGGTCAACCGCCGGAGGCTTCCCGACCGGCTCTCAGCGCCGGTTCAGGCCCAGCCGCTTCCGCTCCTTCGCCTCGAAGCAGGGCTCACAGGCGTAGAGCTCCTTGTGGGCCAGCTGGAGCCGGTCGTACTCCCGGTCGAGGGCGACCCGCCGGACCGAAGCGACCTCTTTTCCGCACAGATCACACCGCCGACCCGCGGCGGACCCGGCCTCGCGTTCGGCCCGGATCGACTTCGACCGATCGGTGCTCATGCGGTTCTCCCCACCCTCCTGGCTACCCGACTGCGCCGCGTGACGCGCCCGCTCCGTCGGTCCGAACGCAGTCGGTCCGGATCCGCCCGGGTCACGGGCGGCGCCGAACATAGCCGACCTGGAAGCGCAGCTCGCGGGGCGCGTCGCTTCCGAGCTCGCGCGCGAGCGCCGCGAGGATCTCGGGCTTGCGCATCTGGAGCTGCTGCGACCAGACGGGGCTGTCGACGGTCAGCTCGAGGACCTCGCCGCGCAGGGCGACCGGCCGGCAATGGGCCGCCACCGCCTCGCCGACGACGGCCGGCCAGACCTGGCCGATCCGATGGGCCTTCGCGACGGAATCGAGGCCGAGCTCCCCGAGCACGCGGCCGACCGCGTCGGCGAAGGCCGTCGGGCGGCCCACGCGTCGGGGCGGACGGGCGCTCACGCGGATCGATCCGCCGCGGCGCGGTGGTCCCGGAAGACCATGCCGGTCGGGACCTTGGGATAGAAGAAGGTCGACTTCTGCGGCATCACGTCGCCCTTCGCCGTGGCCCGGAAGACCGCCTCGGGCGAGAGCGGATTCAGGTAGAGCGCGACGGTGCCCTCCCCGTCCCGGACCGACTGCGCGGCGCGCTTCGCGCTCTTTGGAAACGAGACGGCGCCGTCGCGGATGGCGGTCGGATCGAGGCCGAAGACGGCGCCGAGAATCTCGCTTTCGAGAATGCGGACCATGAGCGACTCGCCGAGAGCGACCGCGCGGTGGATCAGCAGCGGATCGCCGTTCGCGGACTCCGCCACGAAGGCGGGATGCGCCGCGTGCGGGGCGAGATGCTCAGCGAGATAGGCGTCGATCCGATCGGGGTCGATCCGCGGGAGCCGCGTCACCTGCCAGTCGGGCAGCCGCTTGCGCCAAGCCTCCTCGCTCGGCGCCGGGAGCTTCGCGACGACGCGGTGGATCGGGAGCAGCAGACTGCCGCGGGCGTAGGCGTTCGCGAAGTAGGCGATCGTCGATTGCCACGGGGCGTCGGCGCGGTCGCCTTCGCGTGCGCGCATCTCGCGGCGGTATTCGAGGGCGGTCTCGTAGCGATGGTGGCCGTCGGCGATCACGGTGGGGCGCGCGGCGAGGAAGCCCTGGATCTTCGCGATCGCTGCCGGCGCGACGATCCGCGCGAGGCGGTATTCGACACCGGCGTTGTCGCGCGCCGTCCCGATCGGGGCCTGCTCGAAGGCCGCGACCAGCAGCGCGCCGAGCTCGTCCTGCGGGTCTTCGTAGAGCAGAAACACGGACGAGAGATTCGCTTCGGCGGCGCGCAGGAGCTTCAGGCGATCGGCCTTCGGCCCCGCGAGCGTGCGCTCGTGGGGGCGCACGACGCGGGCGTCGTACTCCTCGAGCGCGAGCTCGGCGAAGAAGCCGATCCGCTCGAGGGTCTCGCCCGACGGAGCGACGTAGCGCTGGCCCATGACGTAGTAGCCGGGCTCGCCGTCCTGGACGAGCACGCCTTCCGCGCGCCAGGCGTCGAAGGTCCCGCGGATCCAGCCGTAGTCGGCCGCCGCCTCCTCCGCGACCTCGCGGGTCAGCTCGAAGCGGATCGCGTTGTGGGGATCGCGGTCGAAGAAGCCGGCGCGCTCGTCCGCGGCGATCACGTCATACGGAGGCACCATCACGGCGGACAGCTCGACACGTCGGGTGTCGTAGCGAACGGCTCGGAACGGGCGGGCAACGGTCATCTTCAGCGATTCTCCTCGACCTCGAACGATCCAGAGCGGGTCGGCGACGGGCGCATCGGCTCGCCCGGCGTCCCCGCATGCCTAACGCGACAGCGCCCTCGCCGCGATGTCGCGCCGGTAGTGCATGCCCTCGAAGCGGACCCGACCGACGGCGCGATAGGCACGCTCGACGGCTTCGGCGACGGAGCTTCCGCGGGCGGTGATCCCGAGGACGCGGCCGCCGGCGGTCTCGAAGGCCTGGCCGTCGGCGGTCCGCCGCGTCCCGGCGTGGAAGACCACGAGGGATCCCGCGTCGACGCCCCCGGCGGCCGCGGCCTCGCGGGCGAGCGCCTCGAGCCCCTCGATCCGCTTGCCCGTGGCGTAGTCCCGGGGATAGCCGCCCGAGGCCAGCACGACACAGACGGCCGCCTCGCCCCACTCGATCGCCGTGTCGGGGGCGAGCGCGCCCTTCGCCGCCGCGGCGAGCACGGGCAGCAGGTCGCTCGTCATGCGCACCATCAGCGGCTGCGTCTCCGGATCCCCGAAGCGCACGTTGAACTCGATCACGAAGGGCTCGCCCTCCGCGTCGATCATGAGCCCGACGAAGAGCACGCCCTGGTACGGATGCCCGTCGCGCGCCATGCCGCGGATCGTCGGATGGACGATGCGCTCGAGGATCTTCTTCTCGACCGCTTCGGTCACGACCGGCGCCGGAGAGTAGGCGCCCATCCCGCCGGTATTCTCGCCCTGGTCGCCGTCGCCGACGCGCTTGTGGTCCTGGGCGGCGGCGAGGGTCACGATGCGTACGCCGTCGGTGATCGCGTAGTAGGAGACCTCTTCGCCCTGCAGCCACTCCTCGATCACGACGCGCCGCCCTGCGTCGCCGAAGCGGCGGGCGGCCATCATCTCGTCGATCGCGACATGGGCGTCCGAAGCGGTCGCACACATCGCGACGCCCTTGCCGGCGGCGAGCCCGTCGGCCTTGACGACGCAGGGCCGCGCGATCGCATCGACGTGGGCGTGGGCCGCGGCGGGATCGTCGAAGACGGCGTAGCCCGCGGTCGGGATGCCGTGGCGCGCCATGAAGGCCTTCGCGAAGGCCTTGCTGCCCTCGAGCTGGGCCGCCTCCGCCGAGGGGCCGAAGGTCGCGATGCCCGCCTCGCGCAGACGGTCGGCGAGGCCCGCGGTCAGCGGATCCTCGGGGCCGACGACGACGAGCTCGATTGCCTCGCGGCGCGCGAGGGCGACGATCCCCGGGATGTCGCCGGCCTTCGTCTCGGGATGGCAGACCGCGAGCTCGGCCATGCCGGCGCTGCCCGGCGCGGCGTGGAGCCCCGAGATCCGCGGGCTGCGCGCGAGCTTCCAGGCGAGCGCATGCTCCCGTCCGCCGCTGCCGATCACGAGAACCTTCACGAAGCGCCCCTCCCCCGCCCGCGTCCGGCGGAAGTGCCGATTGGCGACTGTGGCCGGCAGCGATTCCGCCTAATGACGGAAGTGCCGCGTTCCCGTCAGCAGCATCGGAATGCCGAGTCGATCCGCGGCGGCGATGACTTCCTCGTCCCGGGTCGAGCCGCCGGGCTGGACGACCGCGACGGCCCCTGCCGCGATCGCCGTCTCGAGTCCGTCCGGAAACGGAAAGAAGGCGTCGCTCGCGAGCACCGACCCCGCGAGCGAGATCCCGACCCGCGCCGCCTTCGCCGCCGCCGCATGCACGGCGTCGACCCGCGAGGTCGCGCCGCCGCCGATCGCGAGCGTCCGGTTCTCGGCCGCGAAGACGATCGCATTGCTCTTCACGTGCTTGACCACGCGCCAGGCGAACTCGAGGGCCCGGCGCTGGGCGTCGCTCGGCGCCTGCTTCGTCGCGAGGCGGGCGACGGCGACCTCGTCGGGCGCCGGATCCGCCTGTTGGACCAGCAGACCGCCGAAGACCCGCCGCAGCTCGAGCTGGCCCGCGTCGATCCTGTCGCGGTCGAAGCGCAGGAGTCGGCGATTCTTCTTCTTCTTGAGCAGCGCGAGGGCCTCGTCGCTGAAGCCGGGGGCGATCAGGACCTCGGTGAAGATCTCGTCGACCTTGGCGGCGAGGGCGAGATCGAAGGGGCGATTCGAGACGATGATGCCGCCGAAGGGCGACTCGGGATCGGTCTCGAAGGCGCGCTCGTAGGCCTCGAGCGGGGTCGCGCCGGCGCCGACGCCGCAGGGCGTGTTGTGCTTCAGGATCGCGACGACGGCGAGCTCGCCGGGCGCGTGCGCACCCGGCCCGCGCGTCGCGCCGGCGGGCATGAAGTCGACGATCAGCGCGAGCGCCGCCTGGGCATCGATCAGGTTGTTGTACGAGAGCTCCTTGCCGTGGAGCAGCTCGGCGATCTCCGAGAAGCGGCCGTAGAGCGCGGCCTGCTGATGCGGGTTCTCGCCGTAGCGGAGCGTCTCGGCCTTCTCGAGCGAGATGAAGAGCCGGTCCGGAAAGGTCGGGGCCTGGATCTCCGGATCGTTCTCCGTCAGCCACTGGAAGATCGCTGCGTCGTAGGCCGACGTATGACCGAAGGCCTTGAGCGCGAGCCGGCGCCGAGTGGCATCGGACAAGCCGCCTTTCTCCCGGAGCTCGGTCACGAGCGACGCGTAGTCCGCGGGATCACAGGCGACCGCGACGAAGGCATGGTTCTTCGCCGCCGAGCGGATCATCGAGGGACCGCCGATGTCGATGTTCTCGACCGCCTGCGCTCGGGTCACACCGGGCCGCGAGACCGTCGCCTCGAAGGGATAGAGATTGCAGACGACGAGATCGATCTCGCCGATCGCGTGCTGCGCGAGGTCGGCGCGATCATCCTCGAGGTTGCGGCGGGCGAGGATGCCGCCGTGGATCTTCGGATGGAGCGTCTTGACCCGGCCGCCCAGCATCTCCGGGCTCTGCGTGAGCTCGGCCACGTCGAGGACCGGGAGCCCCGCGTCGCGGATCGCCGTCGCCGTCCCGCCGGAGGCGATCAGCTCGACGCCGAGCCCGCTGAGCTCCTTCGCGAGCTCGACGAGCCCCGCCTTGTCCGAGACCGAGAGCAGCGCCCGCGCGATCTTGCGGACACCGCGCGCCGCATCGTAGGCGGGATCGTTCGCGATCCGGCCGGACGAAGGTCCATGTGAGGCCACGAGATCTTCCTCCTGCTGCCGCGCTCGCCCGGGGCAACGCCCGTTCGCACGACTCCACGACGCCCGCACAGACACCCGCGAGACACCCGCGAACGACCCTCCGCCGTCCGCCTGCGAGCCTCTCGGCCAGCGGGCGCTTCGGGTCGTCGCACGCACGTCGGACGCGGATCCTGTTCGGGGATTCTGGGGGCTGGCTCTTTGTACCCGCGCCGCAGCGCGTCGTCAAACCGCGCGATCGAAGGGGCGGCGCTCCTCCGGCGGGGCCCCTTCGCCGTAGCGGCGCGGGACCCGCGCACCCACGCCGACGAGGATCTCGTAGCCCAGCGTGCCGGCCGCGGCGGCGAAGTCCTCGACCGGGACGAGCCCGCCCTCCGGCGTCCGGCCGAAGACGGTGGCCAGCTCGCCGACCTCGACCGGGGCGTCACCGACGTCGACGCCCACGTAGTCCATCGAGACCCGGCCGACGATCGGCCGCAGGGCGCCGGCGAGGTGGACTCGGCCCCCGCCGGTCGCTGCCGCTCGGGGAATCCCGTCGGCGTATCCCAGGGGCAGCGTGGCCACCGTCGTCGCCCGCGAGGCCCGCCAGGTCGCCCCGTATCCGACCGCGTCGCCCTTCGCGACCCGCCGGATCGCGACGACCCGGGCCGCCAGCGTCATCACGGGCTCGAGCTCGAGCGCCCGGGCGTCCCGGCCGAGGACCGAGCCCGGCCCCATGAAGGGCGAGACCCCGAACAACATCAGTCCCGGGCGCACCGCCTGGGTCACGAGCAGCGGCCCCGGCGCCCGCCCCGACTCCTCGCCGGCCCCCTTCCCCTCGAGCTCGGGGAGCCGCATCAGACCCGCGGAGTTCGCCATGTGGACCCCGGGCCGATGGCCGCCCCGGGCGACGTGCTCCTCGACGACGCGCCCGAGGGCCGCCCACTGGGCCCGGGACGGCTCGGGATCAATCGCGTCCGCGCAGGCGAGATGGCTGAAGATCCCGCTCAGGCTGAGCTGGGGGGTCGCTCGCAGCTTCGCCAGCAGCCCCGCGGCGGCCTCCCGGGCGACGCCCATGCGTCGCATGCCCGTATCGACCTCGACCTCGACCGTGAGCGGCGACTCGCTGCGACCGAAGCGGCGGGCGAGCTCGAAGCCGCGCTCGCCGTGGAGGACCGGGGTGAGACCCCATTTGACGGCGCGCTCGGCCGCGGCGACGTCGTCGAGGCCCCCGAGCAGGAGGATCGGCGCGACGATGCCGGCCCGCCGCAGACCGGCGCCCTCGGCGACGCTGACGACGACGAGACGCGTGATGCCCTCCTGCAGGAGCGTGCGCGCGACAGGCTCGGCGCCATGGCCATAGGCATCCGCCTTCACGACCGCGATCACCGCCCGGCCCCCGGCGAAGGCGAGCGCGCGGCGCGCGTTGTGGCGGAGCGCCGCGAGGTCGATCCAGGCCCAGGCGGGGCGCTCCTCGGCGGCTTCGCGCATCCATGTCCTCCTCGCCGCGGGAGCATATCCCCTGCGACGCGGCGCGTAGGCTACCGAATGCACGCGCGCTTTCGCTGCGCGGCGGCCCCGCGCCGCCTCCGGTATGTTCGCCGCATCTGGACGGCGCGAGCCGGGGATCGGACTCCCTTGAGTGAAGCAACGACGGAAGGCGAGCTCGGGCGGGCCCATCCGGCCGAGGCTTCGCTGCTCGTGAACGGCGTCGACGTCGTGGCGCCGCTGCCCTGTACGGTGGCGGCGCTGCTCGCCCGCCTCGAGATGGGGGGCAAGCGGGTGGCCGTCTCGATCAATCGGAACGTCGTGCCGCGCTCGCAGCATCCCGAGGCTCTGGTCCGGGCGGGCGATCGGGTCGAGATTCTCGAGGCGGTCGGAGGAGGTTAGGCATGACGTCCAGCATGACGAAGTCGGGCTCGAACGAAGGCGCCGCGACGGGCACGAGCGATGCCCCGGCCTTCCGGATCGGGCGATACGAGTTCCGTTCGCGCCTGATCATCGGGACCGGCAAGTACGCGAGCTTCGAGGAGAACCTCGCCTGCGCCGAGGCCTCGGGGGCCGAGATGGTGACGGTGGCGCTGCGGCGCGTGAACTTCGACGCGCAGAAGGGCCCGCGGCTGCTCGACGTCATCAAGCCCGATCGCTTCACGATCCTGCCCAACACGGCCGGCTGCTACACCGCCGAGGACGCCGTCACGACCGCCCAGCTCGGCCGCGAGCTGCTCGGCACGGATCTCGTCAAGCTCGAGGTCATCGGCGACGAGCGGACCTTGTTCCCCGACGTCCCCGCGACCCTCGAGGCCGCGAAGATCCTGATCGCCGACGGCTTCACCGTGCTGCCCTACATCACCGACGATCCCGTCGCCTGCCAGCGCCTCGCCGCGATGGGCTGCCCCGCCGTCATGCCGCTCGCGGCGCCGATCGGCTCGGGCATGGGCATCCGCAATCCCGCCAACCTCCGCATCATCCTCGAGACCGTCGAGGTCCCGGTCATCGTCGACGCCGGCGTCGGGACGGCGAGCGACGCGGCGATCGCGATGGAGCTCGGGGCGACGGCGCTGCTCATGAACACGGCGATCGCCCAGGCGAAGGACCCGATCAAGATGGCGATCGCCATGCGCATGGCCGTCGAAGCCGGTCGCCTTGCCTACGAAGCGGGCCGCATGCCGAAGCGCCTGTATGCCTCGGCCTCGAGCCCGCTGGATGGAACGGCGAGCTTCTAGAGCGATGCGATGAGCACGCGCCCGCGGTCGATCCTCTGCGCCGTGCTCGACGGCGCGGCGCTCGGAGGCGATGCGCACGCGGCGGCGACCGCGCTCTTCGAGGCGGGGGTCGACTGGATCCAGCTGCGCGACCGCAGCCTCGAGGCGGCCCCGCTGCTCGCCCTCGCCCGGGCGCTCGTCTCCGCACGGAACGTCGTCCGCGCGACCTCGCCCGATCCGCAGCGGCGCACCGGGGGAGCGCACGCGCCACGCGTCGTCGTCAACAAACGCGGCGACGTCGCGCTCGCCGCAGGGGCGGACGGTGTCCACCTCGGCCTGGATGCCCTCGACACGCGCTCGGCCCGATCGCTCTTTGCGGCGGGCGGCGGCGGCACCCCGCTCGTCGGCGCTTCGATCCACGCCGTCTCGGAGCTCGAGGCTTCGCTCGCCGCCGGCGAGCCCATCGACTACGTCCATCTCGCCCCGATCTGGCCTCCGCGCTCGAAGCCCGCCGAGCGCCCACCGCTCGGCCTTGCCACGCTCCGCCAGGCCGCGCGGATCGCCGAACGCGCCGGGCTCCGCGTCTTCGCCCAGGGCGGCCTCGATCCGGCACGCGCCGCCGAGGCGGTCGCGGCCGGCGCAGCGGGCATCGCCGTGACGGGCATCGTCAGCCAGGCTCCGGATCGAGCCGCGGCCGTGCGGGCGCTGCGCCGGGCCCTCGACGGGGCGGTGCCGCAATGAACCGACTCCGCCCGCGCGGCTTCAGACGAACGACCGCCGGGACGCGACGGGCGCGTGGCCGGTCGATCCAACGGGGAGGACGGGACTTCGCCATGCTCGGACGCGGCTCGACCTGGATGCGCGTCGCGGGGGTCTGTGCAACCGCCGTCGTGATGCTGCTCGAAGCGGGACCCGTCCGGGCCGCCGATCCCTTTCTCCGGCGGAGGCGAGTTCGACGCCGAGCTCGTCGGTGCGGACCCGAACAACGACCTCGCCGTGCTCCGCATCCTGACGGACGAGCCGCTTCCGTTCACGCCGCCCGGGGACTCCCACGATCTGATGGTCGGCGAGCCGGTGATCGCGATCGGCAATCCCTTCGGTCTCTCGAACAGCGTGACGACGGGCGTCATCTCGGCCCTCGACCGCTCGCTCAACGCGCGCGGGAGCTTCGCCTTCCACGGCCTCCTCCAGACCGACGCCGCGATCAATCCGGGCAACTCGGGCGGCCCGCTGCTCAACGCGGAAGGCGAGCTCGTCGGCATCAATGCGGCGATCTTCGGGGGCGCCGAGGGCATCGGGTTCGCGATCCTGATCGACGTCGCGCGACGCGTGATCAAGGAGCTCCTGCTCTACGGCGAGGTCCATCCCGTCTGGCTCGGGCTCGAATTCCAGGACCTCGATCCGGAGCTGCGTCGGGTGCTCGCGCTCCCGCGCGGCGTCGGCGGTGTGCTCATCAATCGTCTTCACCCCGACAGCCCCGCCTCCCGCGCCGGCATCCGCCGCGGCGATCTCGTCGCCAGCATCGACGGCCGCACGCTGCGCGACGCGACCCAGCTCTTCGAGATGCTCGAGGGCATGACCCCGGGCCAGGTCCGTGTCTTCGAGCTCTACCGCGACGGGCGCGTCCGGAAGGCGAGCGTGACCGCCGAGGAGCTGCCCCAGGCGATGGTCGACAGCATCGCGGGCCGAAAGCTCGGCCTCGAGCTCGCCCTCGTCCCGAAGCTCGGCAGCTTCGCGATCACGAACGTCGCCCCGGAATCCGCGGCGGCCAAGCTCGGGCTGCGCGCCGGCGATCATCTCCTGCGCATGAACGGCGTCACGCTTGCGTCCCGCGAGGATCTCCGGCGCGCCGTCGCGCGCCTTCGCAGCTCGGCCCGGGCACTCATCGTGGTTCAGCGGGGTCCCGGCCGATACCATCTGACCCTTCCCCTGATCTGACGGTCCCGCGACCCGATGGTCATCGATCCGGAGGCGAGCGATCGCCTCCGCCGCGCCCAGAACGAGGAGTATCGAGCATGCGTTCCGTTTCGATCGCGATCCTTTGCGCCGCATTGGTCTTCACCGGCGCGCCGGGTTGCTCCGAGAACGACTCGCCGCAGTCGAGCGCGCTCGACGCGCAGCGCGACACCCGAACCTCGACTCCGGTCGCCTTCGACCTCTTCGACCGCGACGACGAAGAGGCGACCCGCGACGTCGCTGCGGGCCCGACGGACGAGGGCGGCGTCGAGCGCGCCGTCTTCTGGCGAACCGAGAGCGGCATCCCCGAGGCCCAGCCGACGGGCATTCCGACCAGCTTCGCCGACCTCGCCGAGCGCGTGGCTCCGGCCGTCGTCTCGATCCAGACGAGCGGCACCGTCGATCTCGGCGCCCAGCCGATGCTGCCCCCCGGCTTCGAGGAGTTCTTCGGCGGCGGCCCCTTCGGTCCCCATGTCCGACCGGATGGCGGTCCGGGCGGCGGCCGCAAGCACAAGAGCAGCGGCGAGGGCAGCGGCTTCGTGATCTCGGCCGACGGCTACATCGTGACCAACAATCACGTCGTCGAGAACATGGACGAGATCACCGCCCGCTTCAAAGACGGCAGCAAGCTCGAGGCGAAGGTGATCGGACGCGATCCCAAGACCGACATCGCGCTGCTCAAGGTCGAGCCGAAGGGCAAGACCCTCGAGACGATCGCCCTCGGCGACTCCGACGCGATCCGCGCCGGCGACTGGGTCGTCGCGATCGGCAATCCCTTCGGCCTGGAGCACACCGTCACCGCCGGCATCATCTCCGCCAAACATCGCCGCGACGTCTCGGACGAGTCCTACGAGGACTTCATCCAGACCGACGCCGCCATCAATCCCGGCAACTCCGGCGGTCCGCTGATCGACCTGCAGGGCCGCGTGGTCGGCATCAATACCGCGATCCGCAGCGACGCGAATACGATCGGCTTCTCGGTGCCGATCAATCAGGCCAAGGAGATCCTGCCCCAGCTGAAGGCCGACGGACGGGTCACGCGCGGCTGGCTCGGGGTACAGATCCAGGAAGTGACCGAGCCGATGGCGGAGCAGTTCGGACTGAAGGAGGCGCGGGGCGCCCTCGTCTCCCAGATCCTCCCCGACACGCCGGCCGCGGATGCGGGCATCGAGCGGGGCGACGTGATCGTCGAGTTCGACGGCCAGCCGATCGGCGAATGGCGCGATCTGCCGATCGTCGTGGCGCAGGCCAGGGTCGAGAAGGAGGCGAAGGTCGTCGTCATGCGCGACGGCAAGCGCAAGGAGCTGCGCGTCCAGGTCGGACGCCTGCCCGACGACGAGCAGCTCGCCGCGAACGAGCCCCAGGACGAAGGGGCCGGCGCCTTCGGCCTGCGGCTCCAGGACCTGACGCCCGCTCTCGCGGAGCAGCTCGGGATCGAGGACGCGGAGGGCGTGCTCGTCGCCGACGTCGATCCGGCGGGGCCCGCGGCCGAGTCGGGCATCCGCCGGGGCGACGTCATCGTCGAGTTCGACCGCGCCCCGGTCGACAGCGCGGAAGCCCTCGCCAGGAAGCTCGGCGCGACGAAGAAGAGCGCGCTGCTCCTCGTCCGCCGCGGCGAGAACACGCTCTACGTCCCCGTCGAACGCAGGGAGTGACGAAGCCGGGTCGAACCGCCCGGGCTCGGCGGCCTAACGCGAGCCCGGGCGTCGGCCCTCGAGCTCGTGATCGGGGACGACGCGCAGGGGCAGGTTGTCGCTCTTCTGCGAGAGGATGAGCTGTTTGTCGGCGCGCAGGCAGGTGCCCGCCCAGGTCCCGCCCGCGGTGAACGTGCTGATCTGGACGTTGTAGCCGGCGACGACCGGGAGCCGATGGAGCTCCTGGTAGATCTGCTCCTGGCGATCGAAGGCGCCCGAGGTCTCCTCGATGAGACCCGCCTCACGGTCGAAGATCCGGATGTTCGAGCCGCAGCGCCCGACGATCGGCTTCGAGACGTAGCCCTGCTCACGCAGGGCGCCGGTCAGCTCGAAGGACGTCCGCAGCAGATAGGGACACTCCGGGAAGAGCTGGAACAGGACGGGCAGGATCGCCTTGTTCGACGGAATCAGGGTCCAGAGCGGCTCGAAGACCATCACGCTCTTGCGCAGCAGGACGTCGACGAGCCGCGGCGCGTCGGCGGCCCCCGGACCACCCGGGCGCTGCCCCGGCTTGTAGGTCCGGAGCTTCTCGGGATCGTCGCCACACTCGGCGCGGATCTGGTCGAGGGCGGTCTCCCAGGCCCAGGTCTTCCAGACCCAGCGGATCGGCTCGCCGTCGGGATCGAGGATGTTGCCCATCGCGTCCCACGCGAGGCCGTCCATCCCCTTCAGGATCTTGCATTCGATGCCCGCTTCCTCGAGGGCCTCCTGCATGAAGAGCGCGTGATAGGTCTCCTCGGGATCGCGGTCCTGCATGATGTGGAGCGTCGAGTCGACGTCGCTCGCCCGCCAGGCGTCGACGAGCTCGTCGTGGAGCGATTCGCCGGGATCGCGCCCGACCTCGCAGCCGTAGTGGGCCGCCCAGCGGCCCTGGATCTTGCCGCATTCCATGTGACAGGCGGCGGAGTCGGCGTTGTACTCGAAGACCTTGATGCCGCGGGCGGAGAGCGCGAAGTCGAAGCGGCCGGTGATCATCTGGTTCAGGCGATTGTCCCAGGACTCGTGGATCTTCCCCCAGAGCGAGCGCGGCAGGTTGAAGCGCGCGAGCAGGTTCTCGTCGCGCAGGACGTGCTCGGTCGCGTGCATGAACAGGCCGTGGAGCTCGCCGGTCGCGCGCACGAGCTCGTCGTGGGCCGTCTCGGAGATCGCGAAATACAGGCGCTGGTCCTCGTCGCGGGTCGCGAGGCGGTGGCCGCCTATGACCTCGACGTAGGCGGCCTCGTCGGCGTTGGCGACGTTGAGCCAGGATTTACGCGCGCGCCGCTTCTTCTCGACCTCGCGCCCCTCGATCTCGAAGAGCCGGGGATCGACGAGCTGCATCGGCTCGGCATGGGTCGGGTCGTCGGTCTGGATGACCCAGCCGAGGATCGTCGCGTCCTTGAACGAGCATTCGACCCAGTACTCACCCTCCTCCGTGACCTTGGTATGCAGCTCGCGGGCGAAGCTCCGGCCCTCGGGCCAGACGCGGTGGCCGACGTTCTGCTCGGCGAAGCGGATGGAGTCGAGGCCGACCTCGGTCACGACGGCGACGTGGCCCGTATGCTCGAACTCGCCCCCGGGCTCCCAGATCAGGAGGCAGCCCGGCTCGGGCGGCCGGCGCGAGCCGTTGCGGAACGCGTAGAGCGGGAGCGTTCGGCCCGTCTTGACCTCGCGCACGCTCCGGAGGCGGAAGATCTCGTGGGCCATCGCGACGTCGTCGAAGACGCAGCCCGTATTGAGATACATCGAACGGCGCGCGAACTCGACGCACTGCCACTTGTATCCCATGTACAGACCGTCGAGATAGCTGCGGAAGGCGCTCCGGTCGGGGAGCTGCCGCGAGTCCGCGGTCTCGTAGTCGGAGGAGTAGACGGGGACGTTGCCCGGCGCGACGCCGAGGAGCGTGCCGAAGGGCGCGGGGCCGGGCTCGGCTTCTTCCGCGTCGGATGCGATCGGATCGGAGCTCATGGATTCCAGACGGCCCGGTCGGTCGAGCGATGCGGGTCCGGCGATGCGAGTTGGCGCTTCGGATGGGCGAAGCGGCTGGGTGGCCCACGGTCCGCGTCCCCTCGCGACCGTCTCAGTCGGGCGACAGTGTGGCGCGTTCGCGCCAATCCTCAAGCGGCGTGAAGCCCCGGATCGCAGCCTCCGCGCGAGCGTCGTCGGCGGCGGCCTCGTCCGCCTCCGAGCCGGACGCCATGGCCGGATCGGACGCGGCCCGGTCGCCGGCACCGTCCTCCCCGCCGTCCCCGTCGCCCTCGGCCGCGCCGGCCCCGCCCCGGATCGGCGCGACGTCGCCGGGGACCGTCCGCACGAGCGAGGCGAAGTCGAAGGCCTTCGGATCGACGAGCTGCGAGACCTGGACGTGGCGGAGCGCGTGGAAGATCGAGTCGATCCGGCCCGGGCTCGTCTTCTCCCATTCGGCGAGCATCCGGGCGATCGCCTTGCGCTGGAGGTTCGGCTGCGAGCCGCAGAGGGTGCACGGGATGATCGGAAAGGCGCGCGCCCGGGCGTAGCGGACGATCTCGCGCTCGGGGACGTAGCAGAGCGGCCGGATCACGACGTTGCGGCCGTCCTCGGAGAGCAGCTTCGGCGCCATCGCCTTCAAGCGGCCGGCGTGGAAGAGGTTCAGGAAGAGCGTCTCGACGATGTCGTCGCGGTGGTGGCCGAGGGCGATCTTGTCGATGTCGTGCTCCCGCGCATAGCGGTAGAGCGCCCCGCGCCGCAGTCGGCTGCAGAGACCGCATTGCGTCCGGCCCTCCGGCACGACCCGCTTGACGACGCTGTAGGTGTCCTGCTCGAGGATCTGGAACGGCACACCGAGGGCCTTCAGATACTCGGGCAGCACGTGCTCGGGAAAGCCCGGCTGCTTCTGGTCGAGGTTGACGGCGACGAGCTCGAAGTCGACGGGCGCGGCGCGCTGCTGCGAGATCAGGAGATCGAGGAGCGTGTAGGAGTCCTTGCCCCCCGAGAGGCAGACCATGACGCGATCACCGGGCTCGATCATCGCGAAGTCGGCGATCGCCTTGCCGACGAGCCCGCGCAGGCGCGCCTGCAGGCGCTTGAAGTTCGCCGACGCCGTCGACGGCTCGGCGGACGGGATCGAGGGCGAGCTCACGAGACGACTCCGTTCGATGCGCTTCGTTCCACGGCCTGCGGGCCGAGGGCGCGGTGCTGATACAGGATGCCGTCGACGAAGCCCTGGCGGCGATAGTAGTCACGGGTCCCGATCGCCGAGATGACCGAGAGCGTGTCGTACCCTTCTGCCCGGGCCCGCTCGGCTGCCGCCTCGAGCAGCCGCGCACCGAAACCTCTGTGCTGCGCGCGCCCGCCCGCCTCGGCACCGATCCGGACCGCCCCGCCGTACACGTGGAGCTCGCGCACGATCGCGTGATCGCCGAGCTCCGCGATGAAGGTCCGCTCGCGCGGCAGCGACAGCCGAAGGAACGCCACGATCCGATCCTCCTCGGTCACGAGCTCGAGGAACGACTCGCGCGCGCGCCCGGCCTCGTACCCGGACTCGACCAGGCGCAGCGCCTCGGCGTCGAAGACTTCGCCGCGGATCTCGCGCTGGCGGATCTCCAGGATCCGAGAGCCCCGGCGCGCGAGCTGCGCCTCGGCGATCTGGCGGAAATTCGTGCGCTTGTTGCCGACGACGATGTCGTCGGAGGAGATGTCCCGGATCACCCGCGTCACCCGACACCAGCGCGGGACGGCGGCGAGGGCGCCGGCGACGACGTCGAGCAGCTCGTCGTCGGAATACGGGCGCCACGCGCCGCTCTTCCAGAAGCGCATCAGCTCCGCCGTCTCGATCAGGCTGCAGGGATAGAGCTTGAGCTCGTCGGGGCGGAAGTCGGCGTCTTCGAACAGCCGCGCGAAGTCGGCGCGGTCGGACTCGGGGGTGGCGCCGAGCAGGTTCGCCATCCAGTGCGCATGGATCTTGAAGCCCGCTGCGCGAAGCAGACGGAACGCGCGCCGGGTCGCGGCGACGTCGTGGCCCCGGCGATTCGCGTCGAGGATCGCGTCGTCGAGGCTCTGGACGCCGAGCTGGACCTTGGTCGCGCCGAGACGCCGGAGCCGGAGAACCTCCTCGGGCGTCACGTGATCCGGACGCGTTTCGAGCACGAGGCCGACGCAGCGCGCACCGGCCGATTCGTTGCGGCGCTGGGCGCGCTCGAGGGCGGCCCAGTCGGCGCGGCCGGCGGCCTCGGCGTCCGGAGTCGCCCCGGCTTCCGCGCCCGCGACGATGCCCGAAGCGCCGACATCCGAGTCGGCGGCGCCTGGTCCGCGAGGCACCGCTCGCTCCGGTCGCGCCGCATGCTCGCCGAGAAACGCCGAGACCCGCTTGTTGTACGGATTCGTGTCGAAGGCCGCGCCATCGACCGCCGGGTCGATCGTCTCGAAGTCGGGGAGCCGCGGTCCGTTCTCGCCCCGTCGATCGATCCCCGCGCCGAAGTCGCTCATCGCCGAGAGGCAGCGCTCGACAAACTCGACTTGATAGGCCTCGGGGTAGAAGGACCAGGTCCCGCCGAGCACGATCAGCTCGACCTTGTCGACGGGATGTCCGGTCGCGTCGAAGGCCGCGAGGCGATTCCAGGTCTGCAGGTAGGGATCGAAACGATTCTGTGCGGCGCGCTGGGCCCCGGGCTCGTCGGAGAGGTAGCTCTTGGGCATGCGCACGTCGTTCGGACAGAAGATGCACTGGCCCGGGCACGGGAAGGGCTGGGTCAGGACGGTGAGCGGGGTGACGCCGCTCTGGCTGCGGACGGGGCGGCGCTGCACGCGGCGCCGGAAGCGCGCCTCGTCGAGACCGAGCCCGGCCTCGGGACCGAAGGCGCGAAAGCCCGCGATGAGCTCGCTTCGGGAGAAATAGCCGCCTCCCGGTCGCGGATGCCGGCGCAGGAGCGGATCGAGCGCGTCGGCATTCAGGGGCTCGGCCCGCTCGGCCGGGAGCGCCGCGATCTCCCGCAGCAGCGGCAGCATCGCCGCGCGCAGCGGGCGGGGGTCGAAGTCGCGATCGGGACCGCGCCCCTTGAACCGTCCGCCGCGCCGTGTGGAGTCGATCGTGCTCACCGGGAAACCTCGGCCGCGGAGTCTAGGGCAGCCGGGTCGCGCCCTGCCCGGACGCGCTTCGACTAGACTCGATTCGCCGTGAATGCGCGCACCCGCAAGCAGCTGCTCGAGCTCAATCGCGTCTTCTACGAGGCCCACGCCGAGGCCTTCGATCGCAGCCGAGGCACCCGCCCCTGGCCCGGCTGGCTCCGACTGGCGGCGCTGCTGACGGATTCGCCGCCCCGATCGCCGACTCCGCCGACCCCCGACCCGGTCGTCCCCCGGGCGGCCGGATCCGACTCCGACTCCGATCTGCACGCGTGCGTATCGTCTCGTGCGCTGGGCGCGGTCCTCGACATCGGCTGTGGCAACGGGCGCTTCGCGTGCTTCCTGCACGAGGCCGGCTTCGTCTTCCGCTACACCGGCGTCGACGCGAACGCGACGCTCCTCGATTCGGCGCGACGCCAGCTGCCGGAGGCCTGTGCGGCGACGGCCCGCCTGCTTCGACACGACTTTCTCGCTGGCCACATCGCTGGCCGCCTCGACGGACACCTCGCCGGCCAGCGAGCCGGCAGCCATGCCGGCGCCCCGCCCGGAGCGGAGCTGCCCGACGGCCCCTTCGAGCTGGTCGTCGTGATGGGCGTCCTGCACCACGTGCCCGGCGCCGAAGCACGCCTCGCGTTGCTGCAATCCGCGGCCGCACGACTCGCCCCCGGCGGCCGGCTCGCGCTCGCGATCTGGCGATTCGAAGGCGACCCGAGGGAGGAGCGCAAACGCGTCCCCTTCGCCGCCGTCGGGCGGGTTCTCGGGCATTCCATCGACGAGGCCGAGCTCGAGCCCGGCGACGCCCTGCTGCGCTTCGGCTCGGATCCCGCAAGTCCGCCCCGCTACTGCCACGCCGTCTCCGCCGCCGAATTCGAGTCCTGGCCCCGTGCCCTCGGCCTCGAGTGCGTCGCGGACTACGAGGCCGACGGCCCGCTCGGCACGTCGAATCGCTACGCGGTCCTGCGGCGGCCCTGATCCGGGGCTCGATCTCCGGGACGGATCCAGCGCGCGGTTCGAGGACCGGATCGACCGCCTGCCCGACCGCAGCGACCGACCACCCGCGCGTCGTCCCTGCGACACCGAAGGCTTCATTTCCCCTGCGCCGGAGCCGATGGGGAAGGCGAACATGCTCATCCCTGCTCGCGCCATCCTCGCCGCCATCGCGGGCGGCGCTGCCGTGACTTCGGCCTGCTCGGCCGGGGCGGGGATGCTCGCGCCCGGCGCGAGCGGCGTGCCCGATGCGCGCAGCCCGCTCCCGACGAACGCCGTCGAGACGCTCGAGCGCTCGAATGCCTTCGGCTCGCTCGACGCCCTGCTCGCGCCGCTCGCCGTCGCCTATCAAGAACGGCTCGCGTCCTCCGAGCTGCTCCGCCGCCTCGACACCTTCCTCTCCTCGACCGAGGGCTGGCTCGCCCTCGCCGGCTTCGGGCTCGCCGCCCTGCTCGTCCTGCGGATCGCCGCGCGCCTCCGCCCGACCGGCAGCGCCTCGCTGCGCCTCGAATTCCCGGCCGCGATCGAAGGCGAGTTCGAGATCCGCCTCCGCCGCCGGACCTCCCGGCGCGCCCGCAGCGCGCCCGCCCGCCGCGAGACCCGCCATCTGCGCAAGGGCGTCCACCGCGAGACCCAATTCGACCACGTCGCCCCGGGCGCCTGGTTCCTCGCGATCGACGGCGAGCTGCGGTCGCCGCGCTCGCGGGCGGTGCTCGCGAAGATCCACGAAGAGCTCGAGATCCAGATCGAGGCGACGGGATCGACCGCGATCGTCCACCGCTTCCCCGACGTCGAGCCCCCGTCGAGTTCCGCATCCACTGGGATCGCCAGCCCGCCCGCGACGTCGGCCTCTGCGTCGACGGAAGACCGCAGACGCTTCGTTATGCGGCGCAGGGTCAGCTCAAGACGACGCTCGCCCTCGGCGAGCATGGCCTCGTCGTCGGCGCCGGGGACCGCGTCGTCGAGCGGACGGTCCGGATCGACAGCTACGAGCCGAAGGTCGTCCACATGGATCTCGCGGCGCCGGAGGGCCTCGTCTTCAAGGGCTGCCCGCCGGCGGTGAACGCCTTTCTCCAGGGCGATCTCGGCGCCGCGGCCCGCGCCCTCGAACGCGACGGCCAGGGCGCCGTCGGTTCGCTCCTGCTGGCGCGCCTCCATCAGGAACAGGGCCAGAGCGAGCGGGCGGCGGAGCGCCTCGAGAACGCCGGAAGCTGGCAGGAGGCGGCCGAGCTGCGCCGGGCCCTCGGCCATCACGATCGAGCAGCCGCGCTCTTCGAGCGCGCGGGTCTGATCCGCGAGGCCGCCGCGAGCTTCGAGCGCGCGTCGGCCTGGGCGCTGGCCGCCCGCGCCTATCACGGGGTCTCGGCCTACGCCGACGCGGCCCGCTGCTTCGAGCGGGCCGGCGACGCACGCGGCCGGATCGACGCGCTCGAGGCGGCGGGCGAGCTCTTTCGCGCCGCGGCGCTGGCGAGCGAGATCGACGACCGGGCACGCGCGATCCGGCTCTTGCAGCAGATCGGCCCCCAGGATCCCGACTTCGGCCGCGCGAGCGAGCTGCTCGCCCTCGCCTTCGAGCAGGAGGGCCACCACGACCTCGCCGCCCGCCAGCTCGAGCGCCGCCTCGAGCTGCTCGCCCCCGGCGAGTCGGCGCCCGGCCTCGAGCTCCACCTCGCCGAGCTGCTCGAGGAGACCCACGACTACGGGCGCGCGCTCGAGATCCTGCAGGCGCTGCGCGAACGCGAGCCGACCTATCCCAACGTCGCGTCCCGCATCGAGTCGCTCCGCAAGAAGCTCTCGGCCCCGATCCGCAACGCCGCCTACGACGCCGCGCCGATCCCGACCGGGGCGACCGCCTTCGTCGCGGCGGAACGCTACGAGATCCTCGAGGAGATCGGCCGCGGCGGCATGGGCCAGGTCTACAAGGCCCGCGATCGGCGGCTCGGCCGCATCGTCGCGCTGAAACGGATGCCCGAGAGCCTGCGGGAGCATCCCGCGGCGCTCCAGCTCTTCATGGGCGAGGCCCAGGCGGCGGCGCGCATGAATCATCCGAACATCGTGACCCTCTACGACGCGGACCAGGCGAACGGCCGCTTCTTCATCACGATGGAGCATCTCGAGGGCCTCCCGCTCTCGACGATCCTGAAGCAGCGCGGCCGACTCGGCCCCCGTGACACCGCGCGCCTCGGCCTCCAGGTCTGCGCGGGACTCCAGTACGCCCACGACCAGGGCATCGTCCACCGCGACATCAAGACCGCGAACCTCTTCCTGACCCGCGACCGCAAGCTCAAGATCATGGACTTCGGGCTCGCGAAGATCCTCGAGGCCGCGCGCGAGCGGGGCGCGACCATCATCGCGGGCACGCCCGACTACATGGCGCCCGAGCAGTCGGCCGGCGCGGTCAGCGACGGGCGGACGGATCTCTATGCGCTCGGCGTCACGCTCTTCGAGCTCGCGACGGGGCGGCTGCCGTTCGTCGAGGGGGACATCGCGGGGCAGCATCGCGGAGCGCCACGGCCGGATGCGAGTGCGGGATTGCCGGACGTTCCGGTGACGCTGGCGCGACTGATCCAGCGGATGATGGCGGTCCAGGCGGAGGATCGGCCGCGGAGCGCGGCCGAGGTCGCGAAGGCGCTCGGCGCGTTCGTCGAAGCCTGAGGCGGGCAGACGTCCGACCGAGAGACGGCGACCGATCCGCCCTTCGCCGCGAGCCGTCTCCGTTCGTGGATCGCCCCTCGCCTAACCCCGGACCGGACCGAGCCCCGCCGCCTCGCGACACGCCTCGAGCACCGGCATCGCGAGCTGCCTCGCGCGCACCACCCCCGCGCGCAACACCGCCTCGATCTCCTGCGGCCTCGCTTCGAGCGCCGCCCGCCGCGCCCGCATCGGCTCGAAGTAGTCCATCAGCCGCGCGAGCAGGTCCTTCTTGACGTCGCCGTAACCAAGCCCGCCGGCGCGCGCCCGCGCGAACATCGCCTCGCGCTCCTCCGGCGTCGCGAACAGGCTCCAGATCTCGAAGACCGCCTGTTGGACGTCCTTCGGCGCTTCGACCGGGGTCGAGTCGGTCACGATGCCCATGACGGCCTTCTTGACGGCGTTCTTCGCGGCGAACATCGCGATCGTGTTGCCGTAGGACTTCGACATCTTGCGGCCGTCGGTGCCGGGGACGGTCGCCGTCTCTTCCAGGATGTAGGGCTCGGGAAGCGTCAGCGCCTCGCACTCGTAGAGGCGATTGAAGCGATGCGCCATGTCGCGGGCCATCTCGATGTGCTGCTTCTGGTCGCGGCCGACGGGGACGAGATGCGAGCCGTAGAGCAGGATGTCGGCGGCCATCAGGACGGGATAGGTGAAGAGGCCGTGATCGACGTCCTCGCCCTTGTCCTGGGCGGCCTTGTAGGCGTGGGCGCGCTCGAGCATGCCCATCGGGGTCACCGAGGTCAGGATCCAGGTCAGCTCGGTGACCTCGGGGAGATCGCTCTGGCGGAAGAGGATCGCGCGCTCGGGATCGAGGCCGGCGGCGAGATAGTCGAGGGCGACGTTCAGGGTGTTGCGCCTCCGCTCGGCGCCGTTCCGGAGGCTCGTCATCGAGTGGTAGTCGGCGATGAAGTAGAGCGCGGTGTCGTGCTGGTCCTGCAGGTCGACGAACTGGCGCAGCGCGCCGAAGTAGTTGCCGAGGTGGAGGTTCTCGCCCGTCGGCTTCGTGCCGGAGAGGACGATCTGCGCGCGCTTCGGGAGCGCGGGCTTCGCATCGTGCGCAGGACTGGACTGCGTTTGGCTGGACATGATCTCAGGGATTTCCGATGGCAACGCTCAGGCCCCGACGGGCGTGAGCCAATGGGCGAACTCGGCGTCTTCGCCGGTGGCGACGCGGCGGAAGCGGTCGCGCAGACGCGTCGAGATCGGGCCGGGACAAACTTCGCCGAGCTCGACGCCGTCGACGGATTCGACGGGCCAGACGCCGGCGGAGGTGCCCGTCAGGAAGGCCTCCGCCGCCCCCAGCAGCGCATCGGGGACGAGCTGCGTCTCGCGACACGGAATGCCCTCGGCCTTCGCGAGCTCGAGGATCGAGCTGCGCGTGACGCCGTGGAGGACCTTCTCGGCGGCCGGCGTGAGCAGCTCGCCCGCCGGGCTCACCAGGAAGAGATTCGTCGTCGGCCCCTCGGCGAGGAACCCGTCCTCGTCGACGAGCACGATCTCGTCGTAGCCCGCGGCCTTCGCCCGCGCCTTGGCCGTCATCGGCGAGGCGTAGTTCGCGGAGACCTTCGCCTGCGGCGAGAGGATGTCTTCGCGGCGATTCGCGCGCTCCTTCTCGATCCAGAGCTTCAGATGTTGCGGCCGCGGCGGTGAGGGCCGCGCCAGGCGATCGCTGATGTCGGCCTTCGGATCGTAGGCTGCGATCGCGATCGTGACGTGGGTATCGATCGGGACGACGTCGATCTCGATCGACGCGAAGTACGCGCTCATCTTGACCGCCTTCGCCCCCGGATTCGCGCGCACCGTCTCGCAGATCGCCGCCCGCAGCTGGTCGTGGGACTGCGAGAGCGGCAGCCCCATCAGCCCGCACGAATGGAAGAAGCGCTCGATGTGGGGCTCGAGGCGGAAGACGGCGGCCCCACGGGGCGTGTCGTGGACCGACATGTAGTCGAAGACCAGCGAGCCGCGCTGGATCGCGTGGGAGAGGACATGGACCGTCACCGCCGCCCAGGGACGGAGCGCGCCGTCGACCCAGATCAGCCGGTCGGCGTCCCGAGAGATCGCAGGCGTTGACGCGGAGCTTCCCACGGGCCGGAATGTATCAGGGAATTGCGGGCCGACTGCAGGCGAGACCGGATTTCGTGCCACGCGACGGGCACCGCCCGCTACTTCCCCTCCGTGTCCCCTGTCCCCATCCCCGCCCGCGAGGTCGATCGATGAGCGCCGCCATCCGACACGCCAGCAACGTGCTGGTCACCGCCGCCCGCCTGTACAAGGAGCTCGCCGTCTCCGCGAGCGGGCTCTTCCGCCCCGAGACCTACCGCGGTCACTGAGCGCCCCTCGCGCCGGCCTCAATCCTGCGCGAAGGGCTTGGCCATCGCCGAGACCGGCGATGGCGTTCCTCCCGTCGACGAAAGTCCGGGAGACGAAAGCCCGGGAGACGAGAGTCCGGGAGACGAGAGCGCCGCGGACGAGAGCGGTTGTGCCGATCCGTTGTCGCCCGCGTTGAGCTTGCTCCAGGCTGCCAGGGTCTCGTCCCGCCGCCGCACGGCCACCGGCCCCGGCTCCTGGGCCTTGACCCAGGTCCGCGCCGCCAACGCGATCGCGAACAACAGGGCGGCGACCGAGACCTCGAGGAAGTCGCCCGGGGCGAGCGAGAGGATGGTCGGCCGGTACGTCGTCGTCAGATAGACGACCTTCAGGACGAAGCCGACGAGCAGGGCCGTCCAACCCGAGAGCAGCAGCAGATCGATCAGGGGAAGGACCGGCATCGGGGACCTCCTCGCGGTCCCGCCATCCTAATCCTCGCCGGGCCGCGGGGTCAATCGATCTTCCGGGGTCCGGCGAGACCGCTCCCACGCGGGCGATCACGGTGACGCCCGCCGTCCGAGCCCCCTGCGATGGCAGCCAGGCGAGTCGACGCTACATTCCGCGCCCCGACGACCCGATGGGTCGTCGGTCCCACCGGATACCCGGGTCCCCGGGCCGACGTAGCTCAGTTGGTAGAGCAGCTCACTCGTAATGAGCAGGTCGACCGTTCAAATCGGTTCGTCGGCTCCATTTTTTCCCTGCGATTCCGGGCAACCGCCGGGGCGCGCCGCGCCGGGCAATGCCCCGTGAATCGTCGAGTGCCTCGACGCTCGGCCGTCAGGCCAACGGCAGGTCGCGTTCGGCCCGACACATCCCGTCGTGGAGTCGCTGCACGCGTTCTGCCGCCCCGTCGATCCGCCCGGCGCCGAGCGTTTCGACGTAGCGGCAGGAGGCATGATCCACGGACGAGCGGTCGTAGTGGTCGATCCATGCGAGGCGCGCGGGCAGCGCGGCGTGCTCGGGGCTCCAGACCGCCGAATACGGCGACCTCAAACGCGGCAACCCCAGACGCCAGGGCTTCGGCGAGACACGCGCGCGGAAGCAGTTCTGGTTGAAGCACATGCGCGCATAGATCGGATCGACGCCGAGCGCATCGAACGCCGCCTTGACTTCCGCCTCGCGCGGATCGAACGAACGATGCAGCGCGAGCAGGCGCAACCCGGCCGGGGTGCGATAGAGACGCAGGCGCCAATCCGGGCGGGACTTCAGGAAGACTCGGATTCGCTTGATCGCGAGACTCTCGTATCCGCCCGCGAGCGCGAGACGGAGCCGCAACAAAATCGTCGTGGTCGCATAGCCCAGAATCAACATCACGACGGAGCCGATCAAGATCGACCGCCCGAGCGGTTGCTCCAGGCCGAATCTCGAACCGGTGAAGACGACGAGACCGAGCAGGAACGAGACGATCAGGATCGTCCGTCCGCTCGGCTTCGCGTCGAAATCGATGTCCGCGAAGAACACGTTCGGCGTATTCAGGCAGAGCGCGCCGTATCCGTTGCGCGTGATCACCGTCTCGCCGTCGCGTTCGACGATCTCCTCCCGGATCGGCACACCCTCGCTGCCGTTGTAGGCGACCCGGCGATCGCGCCTGGGCAAGGCCTCGCCGGCCAACACGCGCGCGAGCGCTTCGCGCACGCGGCCGTCGGCATGCGCTTGCGCCTCCTCGAGGCTGACGTCGGACCATCCGAATCGACGCACGGTGACCTGGCGCTTGCGCTCGCGGTGCTGGAGTCGGGCTTCGGCCCAGTACTTCGGGATGATCATCGGCCCCGCCAGCGTGAGACGAGCGCGCCGTCCTCGATCTCCTGGTATTCGACGTGGCCTTCGACGTAACGACTCTCGAAGTCCGACCGGGCCTGCATCCAGTCGAGATACGGGTTCTCACCGAACATCGGCCCGAGATTGTCCGCGACGACGACCGCGCCCTCGGCGAGCAGACCGCGGGCGAGGATCTTCTCGGCGTCGGGTTTGTAGAGATCCTTCCAGTGGTCGAGGAAGACGAGATCGAAGCGCTCGTCGATCGAGTCGAGGCGTTCGTTCGCGCTCCCGGTCAGGAACTCGACCCGCTTCCCGACACCGGCGAGCTCCGCCATCGCCCGCGAGACCTCGCTCGACTCCGGGCTCACGTCGATCGACACGATCCGCCCGCGATCCGAGAGGAGCCGCGCCATCAGGATCGCCGAATAACCCACGAAGCTCCCGAGCTCGAGCACGCGCGCCTGCGGCCCGATCCGGCGCAGCTCGTCCTCGAGGATCTCTCCCTTCTCGGGCCCGACGTTCATGAGGAAGCGATCTTCCCGCGCGAAGCGATCGAGCGCCGCGAGCACGGCATCCGGATTCCCGGGCTCGGCATGGCGGCGGGCGAAGGCGAGCGCCGCTTCGCGCCGATCGGGCTCACGAAGCACGGATGCGCGGACATAGCGCCCGAGCTCCCGCAACGCGAAGGGCAGAGCCTGCAGCCGCGTCCGCCACAGTCGGCTCCGAATGCGCTCCGAGTCCGAAACCGATCCCTGCCCCATGCGTCCTCCTTCTTCCGCCGGTCGGTCGACTTGCGCGTGCTGCTCCGGAGCTCGGTCGAGCCGTTCAATCCGCGACGCGATCCTCGCGTGTGTACCAGAAGGCCCATGCGAGCAGCACGAGCTGGAAGGGCAGCCGGATCCAGTGGAACGCGCCGGGTCCGCTTCCCGGCCCCTCCGGCCCGACGTTCTCGAGCGCGCCGTAGACGTTCGCCGGAAAGACGGCGATCAGGAGCGCGATGATGCCCCAGGCGGCGAAGACGCGGGTCCGCGGCTCGAGCAGGAAGACGCCGAGCACGATCTCCGCGAGACCCGAGAGCAGATTCAGCCACTCGGGCGACGGCAGACCGGGCGGGATCAGCGGCAGGAAGAACTCGGGCTTCAGCAGATGGAAGAAGCCCGCGGCGGCGTAATTGACGGCCATCACGTAGAGGAGGACCGACTTCACCGTGCTCATGACGCATCACTCCTCTTCCAACGGGCTTACAGATCGGACGCGGCCGCGCCCGTCAGGGTCGGTACCAGATCGGCGACGAGTAGGCACGCTCCTGGAGGACCATCGGCACCTCCGGCGAGGCATCCACTCCGAATCGCTCCGCATCGTAGGCCGTCCAGCGCGGCGTCGGGATCTCGAGGACCCGGACGTAGTAGAACGCAGGCTCCGCGGGGTCGAAGTCCGGATCCTGCCAGAACGTGCGGAGCTCCGTCGCGCCGATCGAGTTGGCGTAGCGCGCGCGGGCGACGTCGACCGTGTCACCGACCGGCTCGACGCCCGCAGGCTTGCGACGCGCGGGATCCGACAGCGCGACGTCGTAGATCCGCTCGCGAACCCGTCCCTTCGCATCGAGCGCGCCCTTCACGATCTGGACACGATCGAGGTTCGCGCCGCTCGCATCCTTCGTCGCCCAGACGAGGAAGCCCGGCGCCGAGACGCCCCGGGGCCTGGACGGCAATCGACCGCCCATCGGCACCCCCGCCGCATAGCCCCGCTCGACGGTCCGGACGCCGTCGGCGTCGCGATCCGCGAAGGACCAGCCCCCGAAGAAGCGCAGCGCGATGCGCGGTCCCGTCGTCGCATAGGTCTCGCGCCGCGTCATCGCGTCGAAGATCGCTTCGCGCGTGTTCTCCGACGCCCAGACGGCGGCATAGCCCGATGCGGCGAACTCCCAGCCGACCAGGCGCAGGCCCGTCCCGTTCTGCGGGGGCGCGACCTCGTAGGCCAAGCGTCCGGCATGCGGCTCGTGGGGCGTGACCTTGCCCCAGTAGTTGTCCTCCTCGGCGGTCGAGAGCGAGGTATGCGAGTCGGTGCTCCCGATCATGCCGAGCTCGTAGGGATTCACGCCGATGCGCCGCTCGAGGGCGAGACCGATGCCCAGCGCCGAGCGCACGTATTCGAAGGGCAGCATCTCGGGCTTCTTCGCGGCCATCAGCAGCAGGTTGCCCTTGTCCCAACGCTCGAAGTCCGCGAAGGGATCGTCGGGCGAGAGCAGGGGATGCGTCTCGCTGTCGCCCTTGGTCTGGGTCACCTCGACGATCGGCTCCCAGCGGGCACGGGCCCGGGCATGGGACTCCGTCATGGGCCGCCCGGCGAAGTCGGAGCGCGTGAACATCCGCCCGTTGCTGACGTTGCTGTTGTGGGGAATCGCGATCGCGCGTCCCCCCGTCGTCGCCTCGTAACGCTCGAGGAATCGCCAGAGATCCGCGGGATCCTCGCTGTCGAAGACCGAGAAGGGCGTCACGCGATTCGCGCGATCGGCGCCGTCCCGGAAGAGGACGACGCGATGGAGATTGTCGCCGCCCGGCATCGAGGTCCATTCGAAGCCGATCATCGCGGTGAAGCGCCCGGGCTCGTTCGCGGCATCGGCCGCCGCGGTGAGCCGATGCCAGGCCGTCGTCCCGACGCGCGGATCGACGGCGATCGCCTCGCCCGTGGTCGCAGAGCGGGCGATCTCCCAGGAGACGGCGACCGAGCCTTCCGCCCCGCTCGCGACCCGATCGCGCAAGCGCCTTCCGTCCGGCGTGCCGAGGACGGCGGGATCGTCGGCCCGGAGCGCGGCGAGCAGCCCGAGGTATTCGGCGTGGTCGGAGACGACGAGGAAGTCGAGGGGCCGATCGATCAACGCCCGCAGCCCGCTGCTCGCGAGGACGACCTCGCCCTTCGCGAATCGATAGGCGGACTCCGGCGGGAGGCGATTGCCGGAGGCGTTGGCGTCGAAGGAGAGCGAGGTATGGAGATGGGTGTCGCCCCAATAGAGATTGCGCGACGGGTTGGGCCGCAGCCGGGGCGAGTAGCTCGGCGTGGTCTCGTCGGTCGACGCGCATGCGACGCGGGCGGCAACGAGGGTCGCGACCACGGGCAGGAGGGCGAGGCAGCGCATGCGCCGGCGATCTGCGAGAGACGCTCGCCGGGCCGCCCCGCTCACCCGAGATTGCGCCGGAACAGGTCGACGATCCGCTGGCGATGCAGCCCGTCGGCCTTCGTGTCGTAGCCGTGGGCGCCCGGCAGGGCGAAGCCGTGATGGCAGCCGGGATAGCGCTCGAGCCGATAGCTCGCGCCGGCCTCGCGGAGCGCCGCGTCGATGCGCTCGGTCTCGCCCGGGATGATGTAGGGATCGTGCTCGGCGACGCCGAGATAGAGCTCGCCCGTCATCTTCTCCGCGAGCAGATGGGGGCTGTCGGGGCGGTCGGTCGCGAGGTTGGCTCCGTGGATCGAGGCGGCGGCAGTCACGCGCTCGGGGAACGTCCCGGCGGCGTAGAGCGCGAGCGGCCCGCCCATGCAGTAGCCGACACAGCCGACCCGGCTGCCCTGGACTTCGGCCTGCCGATCGAAGAAATCGAAGAAGGCCCGCAGATCGCGCATGACGCCGTCGTTGGTCACGAGCTTCACGAGCCCCATGACCCGCTGCTGCTCGACGGGATCGTCCTGAAGGGTCGAATGGTCGAAGGGCGCATAGGGTCGACCGCGGTAGTAGAGGTCGGGGACGAGCACGTAGAAGCCCTCCCCCGCGAGCTTCTCGGCTGCGCCGAGGAGCGTCGGCCGGATCCCCATGCCGTCCATGAGGTAGACGACGGCCGGCCAGGCCCGTGCTTCGCCGATCGGCGGATGATAAGTCCGGCAGGGGATCGTCCCGTCGGCGGCCTCGATCTGGATGCGCGCTCCATTCATGGCTCTTCGACTCCCCGCCTCGTCCCGCTTCGTGGTTGCTCGCTTCTCGGCGGGTAGCCTACCGTCTCGATCGCCGACCAACCATCGAAGAGGTCCGTCATGACGCAATCCACGGTCCGCCCGATCCTCGAAGGCAAATCATCCGACGCGTGGAAGATCGAGCCCTCGAGCGGCTCGATCGGCGCCGAGGTCCGGGGCGTCGACCTGCGCAAGGCCCTCGAGCCGGACGCCGTCGCGGCGATCCGGCGCCTGATCCGCGAACGCCTCGTGCTCTTCTTCCCGGACCAGTCGCTCTCCCCCGACGAGCAGCGCGCCTTCATGCGCCAGCTCGGGACGGTGCAGAAGCATCCCGAGCGGCCGCGGGTCCTCGAGGGCTCCGACGAAGAGGTCGTCGTCGTGATCCCGGTCGACGGCGTCTCGGCGGTCTGGCATTGCGACTACGATCCGGACTTCGTGCCCTGCGGCATCTGCACGCTCAACATGGTCGAGTGTGCGGCGGACGGCGGCGGCGACACCATCTTCGTCAACAACTACCGCATCTACGAGTCGTTCTCGCCGGGCATGCAGCAGCTCCTCGACGGCCTGACCGCGATCCACCGCAACACCGGCAACGGCGGTCGCGTCCGCGACGAGGCACGCTTCCCGCTCGTCGGGACCCATCCGGACTCCGGTCGCAAGGTCCTGCTCTACAGCGCCCACCACGTCCAGGACTTCGCCGAGCTGCTGCCCGAGGAGACCGAGCTCGTGCTCGCGCGCCTGCGGACACTGACCCAGCTGCCGAAATTCGCGTGCCGCCATCACTGGAAGCCCGGCACGCTCGCGCTCTGGGACAATCGCTGCGTGCAACATTATGCGGTGCCGGATTTCTCGGGCTCTCGACGGCTCTATCAGGTCACGATCGAGGCTCCGCTCCCGGTCGCGATCCCGAAAGCGGGCGAGCGCGCCCAGCCCATCTCGCCGATCGAACGCCCGCTCCCCGACGTCGCGCCGCGAAGGAGCTGACCATGTTCATCGCCATGAATCGCTTCCGGATCGCCCGCGGTCGTGAAGAGGTCTTCGAAGAGCTCTGGCGCAAGCGCGACTCCTACCTCGAAGGCGTGCCGGGCTTTCGCGAGTTCCATCTGTTGAAGGGGCCGCAGGACGAAGAGGCGACGCTCTATGCGTCCCACTCGGTCTGGGGCTCGCGCCAGGACTTCGAGGCCTGGACCGAATCCGAGTCCTTCCGCAAAGCCCACGCCCAGGCCCGCGCGCCGCAGGGGACCTATCTGGGTCATCCCCAGTTCGAGGGCTTCGAAGTCCTCCTCTGAAGGATCCGAAAGCGGGTCCGACTCGCGGCACGGCGACGACCGCGCCGCGAGGTTCGCCTGGCGACGTCCGCCGTGGAACGTCCCCGACGCGAAATCAGCGCCAATACGGCGCAGTCGATCGATGGGCCCGTCGGACGAACTCCTCGATATTCCCCCCGCGCCAGGCCTGCGACAGGACTTCGACGCTGACGAGGCCGTCGAAGCCGCGCGCGCGCAGCGTCCGGCTGAAGCGCTCGAGATCGAAGAGCCCCTCGCCGGGAAAGACGCGTCGATGGAGCGTCTCCTCGCGGAGGTCGTCGCCGACGATCGCCGGATGGTCGTCGAACTGGACGTAGGCGAGCCGCTCGAGAGGGAGCTTCGCGAGGTCGTCCCAATCGTCGGGGCCGAGGAAGAAATGCCAGGTATCGACGAGGACGCCGGCATTCGCGGCGCCCGAGCGATCGATCAGGTCGAGCGCCCCCGCGATGGACCGGATGCCCGGGCTGATCGCCAGATACTCGACCGCGAGCCCCGCGCCGAGCGCGCCCAGTCGATCCGCCGCGCGGCGGAACTCGCCCGCGGTCTGCGCCGACGGCTGCAGATGCGAGTTCACGAGGATCCAATCGGGTCGCAGGACCCGGACCGCCTGCTCGAGCAGCGTGAGCTGCGCCTCGGTCTCCCCCGGATCGTCGCCGATCAGGAGCGCCGCGATCTCGGGACACCGCAGCCCGAGACGTCCGATCAGCTCCGCGATCGCCTCGACCCGCTCCCCGGACTCGACGAGCCGCGCGAGGGAGAACGTGTCGAGCCCGACCGAGTCGAACCCCGCCGAGGCCGCCGCGCGGATCTGTCGGGGAAGATCCGGCGTGGGCCCGAACCAGGCCGATTCGTTGAAGAGGTTGAAGCAGAGCTGCGTCACGGCGCCCCCCGTTCAGGCCCGCACCGCCGCGTGGATGAAGCGCACGGCGGCGTCGACCAGAGCGTCATCGTAGGGGAATTCGGGATCATTCCGATAGGCACGCGAGGCGTACTCGGCGTGGATGTGCTGGATCAGATCGGCCGTCACGTCGACCTCGAGATCGGCGCGGAACTCGCCCTTCGCGATGCCGTCGGCGAGCACGCTCGCGACGAGCTGACGGTGGGCGTGGACGCGGCCGCGATCGGGACTGCCGATGCGCACGAGCTCGAAGCGCTTGTCCCCCGAGAGCACGGCGGGCAGCAGCGGATTGGTCCGACAGAAGGCGACCGAGCGCCGGAACATCGCCTCGAGCTTCTGGGTCGGCCCGAGTCCCTCGGACTCCGCCGGCACGAGCGCGCGCACCCAGTCGCGGACGATGTCGGTCACGACGACCTGGAAGAGATGCTCCTTGCCCTGGAAATGCTTGTAGAGCAGACCGTTCGAGACCGAGGCCCGCGCGGCGATCGCCTCGACGGTGGTCCCCGCGAAGCCCTGCTCGGCGAAGCAGCCTCGGGCCGCATCGACGATGCGCTGGAGTCGCTGCTCCCGGCCCTGCTGTCGGATGCTCATCGAAATCCCGTCGCCTCCCCCCCCCCCCCCCCCCCCTCGCCCCCCCCGCTGCCCCGGAAGGGCACAGCCGACCCGAGTTTTGCATAAAAGTGAAGATCCTGCCCGGAATTTTTCATTGAAAAATCGTCCAAAATTATTCACCATCGGCTCCGCACCTGCCCCGACCGTCCGCCGCGGACGGCGGGGACCCACCGGAGCCGGCCGCTATCTCGGCTCCCCCCATCATCACGAGGACCTTCCCATGACCCGACTCGGCTATGCCGCCTTCGACGCAGACCACCACTACTACGAGGCCGAAGACGCCTTCACGCGCCACATCGATCCGCACATGGCGAAGCGTGCGATGCAGTGGGCCGACGTCAAAGGCCGCAAGTGCCTGCTCGTCGGGGGCAGGATCAATCGCTTCATCCCGAATCCGACCTTCGACCCCGTCGCCAGGCCGGGCTGCCTCGACGAGTACTTCCGCGGCCGGAACCAGGAGGGCAAGAGCATCCGCGACATCTTCGGCGAGCTCGAGCCGATCCATCCCGCCTACCGCAATCGCAACGCGCGCCTCGCCCAGCTCGACAGTCAGGAGATCGACGCCTGCTTCATGTTCCCGACCCTCGCGGTCGGCATGGAAGAGGCGCTGATCGGCGATCCGGCCGCGGCCGTCGCGGCGTTCCGGGCGTTCAATAGCTGGCTCGAGGAGGAGTGGGGCTTCAACTATCGCAACCGGATCTTCTCGACGCCCTACATCTCGTTGATCGATCCCGAGGCCGCGATGGCGGAGCTCGACTTCGCTCTCGCCCACGACGCGCGCGCCTTCAACATGCGCTCGGCGCCGGTCCACACGTCGACCGGCTTCGTGTCCCCCGCCGACCGCCGCTTCGACGCGTTCTGGCAGAAGGTGAACGACTCGGGCATCACGGTCGCCTGCCATTCGGGCGACTCGGGCTACCTCCCGATCACGGAGATGTGGGGCGGCAACGGCGAGTTCCAGGCCTTCGACTTCCAGCCGAAGCGGCTGTGTCTGTCGGCGAGCCCGTCGGCGGACTTCATGGTGACGCTGATCTGTGACGGGCTCTTCGATCGCTTCCCGAACCTGCGCTTCGCGACGATCGAGCAGGGAAGCTCCTGGGTCCATCCGATGCTGCAGAAGCTGAAGAAGGCCTACGGTCAGATGCCCTACGCCTTCAAGCAGGATCCGCTCGAGACCTTCGCGAAGCACGTCTGGGTCTCGCCCTACTACGAGGACGATCTCCCGGCGCTGCGCGAAGCGATCGGCTCCGACCACATCCTGTTCGGCTCCGACTATCCCCACGCCGAGGGCCTGGCCGACCCGGTCTCCTTCGTGAACGACCTGCACGGCTTCTCGAAGGACGAGATCCGGCTGATCATGCGCGACAACGGGCTCTCGCTGATCGAGCGCCGGCCCGCCTGATTCAGTCCGCTCGCCGAGCCGTCCCGGGTCCAGAAACGGAGCCGGGACGGCTCAGTCGGCGAGGCAGGCCTCGAGCGCGTCCGCGAGCAGCGCCGGGCCGCAGAGAAACGGCGAGTGATCCCCGGGCAGGACCCGCAGCGGTCGCCCGGCGAGCCAGCGCTCCGCCTCCTTCGCGGCCCAGTCGAAGCGGACCGTCCGGTCGTCGCGGGTCAGCACGACGTCGAGCGGCACCTCGGGCCAACGCGCGAACGGCGCGGGCTCCGCGAGCGGGCGCGCGCCCTGCCAGCGCAGCCGAGCCGCCGCCCACTGCGCCGTCGCCGCATCGCACGCCCCGTAGAAGACGCTCCGCGCGGCCTCGGCGTCGATCCGCTTCGCGCCGTCCCCGCGCTCATGGAAACGCGCCGTCGCGTACTCGGGCGTCACCATCCCGGCGAAGGCCTCGGCATCGACCGCGCCGACTCCCGTCGGCACGCTGCAGAGAAAGATCATCCGCGCGCCGGGCCTTCGCGTCGCCACGACCGGGATCGTGCGGCTCCCGAGCGAGTGGCCGACCAGGATCGGCGCGTCGCCCCCCGGCACGCCCGCGAGGGCGGCCTCGACCGCGTCGGCGTACTCGGCGAGCCCCGCGTCCGCGTCCTCGCAGGGCAGATCCGGCGCCACCGCGCGATGCCCCCGGCGCTCGAGCTCCGGCACGAGATCGCGCCAGCACCAGCCGCCGTGCATCGAGCCGTGGACGAGAGCGAAGACCGCCATCTCGCGAGCATGACACGCTCGCCCAGCCGCGCAAAGACGACCGGGGGCACGCCCGGCGGCTCCGATTGCGGGTGGTATCGTTGGCTGCGAAGCGGAAGACCTGCGTCGAAGAGCCGACGCGACGCGACCCAGGCGGAGGCAAGCATGGCCGGATCGATCCTCATCTCCTCGGACTCCCACATCATCGAGCCGCCGGATCTCTGGACGGAGCGCATCGACCGTGGCTATCGCGACCGCGCGCCCCACGTCGTGCGCGAGGAGAAGGGTGATTGGTGGGTGATGGACGGCAAGCACTCGATGTCCTTCCTCGGGATCCAGACCGGGGATCGCTTCGAGAAGGCGTCCTCCGAGCTCGTGATCGAGGCGCATTTCGAGGACGTGCGCCCGGCGGCCTACGATCCGAAGCGCTATGTCGAAGAGAATCGCGAGGACGGCGTCGAGGCGTCGGTCATCTACCCGAGCGAGGCGATGCTGCTCTACAGCATCCCCGACTCGGGTCTCTGCTCGGCGGCGATGCGCGCCTACAACGACTACATCGCGGACTTCTGCAGCGAGGATCCGCTCCGGCTCAAGGGCATCGCGCTGATCAACGTCGACGATCCGAAGGAGGCCATTGCCGAGCTCGAACGCTGTCGCAAGAAGGGGCTCGCCGGGGCGATGATCACGGTGCTCCCGCCCGCCGACCGCGGCTACGACCTCCCCATCTACGAGCCGTTCTGGTCCGCGGCCGAGGATCTCGCGATGCCGATCTCGATGCACGTCGCGACGGGGCGCGGCGTCGCCTCCGTCGACACGACGCAGACGAGCATCAAGGACGTCAAGCCCTCGGCCTTCTATCTGCAGGACCACTTCGTCCGCAAGTCGATCGGCGAGATGATCTTCGCCGGCGTCTTCGAGCGCCATCCGAAGCTCCGCATCGGCTCGGTCGAGCACGAGGTGTCCTGGGCGCCCTTCTTCCTGTTCCAGATGGACTACACCTACACGCAACGCCCGGTCCGCGGCAACTGGCACCGCTTCGCCGACAAGAGCGCCCTGCCCTCCGACTACTTCAAGCGCCAGTGCTTCATGAGCTTCCAGGAGGACGCGATCGGGATGCGCGAGCGCGAGACCGTCGGGCTCGGAACGCTGATGTGGGGCAGCGACTATCCCCATACCGAGTCGACCTTCCCGCGCTCCCGCGAAATTCTCGAGCGCGTCCTCGCCGACGTGCCGCAGAAGGATCGCCAGGCGATCACCTGCGACAACGTGGCGAAGCTCTACGGCTTCGATCTCGCGGCACTCCGCGCGTGATCCCGCGCCAGTGAGCCGGCGATTCCGGGTCGCGGTGATCGACGACTTCCAGCGCGTCGCGGCGGAGATGGCCGATTGGTCGCCGGCGCGAGCGGACGGGGAGCTCGTCTTCTTCGCCGATCATCTCGCCGACGAGGACGCCCTCGTCGCCCGGCTCGCCGACTTCGACGCGATCGTTGCGATGCGCGAGCGGACGCCCTTTCCCGGCTCGCTGCTCGCCCGCCTGCCCCGGCTGAAGCTCCTCATCGCGACGGGCATGTTCCATCAGACGATCGACTTCGAGACGGCGAAAGCCCGAGGCATCATCGTCTGCGGCAGCGAGAACGGCCCCGGCCTCGCCACGACCGTCGAGCACATCTGGGCGATGATCCTCGCCCTCGCCCGTCGCGTCCATGACGAGGACGCCGCGATCCGCGCGGGCGGCTGGCAGGTCTCGCTGCCCCCGCTGCTCGCGGGCAAGACCCTGGGCATCCTCGGCCTCGGCAACCTCGGCCGCGCGATCCTGCCGCTGGCCCGGGCCTTCGGCATGAAGCCGATCGCCTGGAGCCGCAACCTGAGCGCGGAGGCCGCCGCGGAGGCCGGCGTCGAGTCGGTCGATTACGAGCGCTTCTTCGCGGAGAGCGACGTCGTCACCGTCCAGCTCAAGCTCTCACCCCGCTCGATCGGCTACGTCGGGGCCGGCGAATTCGCGCGCATGAAGCCGAGCGCCCTCCTCGTGAACACCTCCCGCGGCCCCGTCGTCGACGAGCCGGCCCTGATCGAAGCCCTCCGCACGCGCCGGATCGCCGGCGCCGCCCTCGACGTCTTCGACCGCGAGCCCCTGCCGACCGACCACCCCCTCCGCGAGCTCCCGAATACCCTCCTCACGCCCCATATGGGCTACGTCAGCCAGGAGACCTACCGCGTCTTCTACACCACGGCCGTCGAGGCCCTGGTCGCCTTTCGCGCAGGCCGCCCGATCCGCCGCCTCGCCTGATCTCCACCGGATATCCGCCTGATGGCTCCCGGATGTCGCCCAGATGTCGGGATCGGTTCGGCCCGAGGTCGGCCCGAGGCCCGACTGTGCTCATTCGAGCACATCTGCCCGATCCCTGAGCAGGCACTGGTGATCGACCTAGCAATCCCGCGCACAGTCCGGCGCGAGACGGCACAGGATCGGCTCTGAGCGGAGCAGGTCGCTGCTCGATTCCGGCACGCACATTGCTCTCTCCCGAGTCGGCGATGTCGAGCACCGACGGCTGCAATCGTCGGACTCGGCGCCGCCAAGGGCCCTGGGCCTAGTCCCGGTCCGCTCGGAGGGGGATTCGACTCGAGGACTCGAGCCGCGTCTTCGCCCGAGAGGACGACCCGACAACCCATCAGGAGAGACTCCCAATGCGTTCCAAACCGATCACCGCCCTCGCCAGCACCGCGACTCTGTTGTTCGCGTCGCTCGGGGCAAACGCGGCCACCGACGAGCAGATGCGTCTGCTCGAGCAGCGCGTGTCCGAGATGGAGGACCGCCTCGAGGCGACCTCCGCACAGCTCCAGGACGAGAAGAAGAACAACCAGGAACAGCGCGCCATGCTCGAGCAGGCGGGCCTCGTCGAGGAGGGCGACAAGGGCGTCCGCTCGGCAGTCAGCAGCTTCTTCGAGATGGTGAACGTCAGCGGCGTCGCGGCGGGCAGCTACAACTATCGCTTCATCGACGCAGGCGACAACGACGCCGGCAACGTCAACCCGACCGGCGCGGCCACCGGCGGCGCCCGGAACGACCCGTTCTTCACCCACAAGAACGGCGACAGCTTCCAGATCGACCAGGTCTGGATCACCCTCGACAAGGCGCCGACGGAAGAGAGCCGCGCGGGCTTCCACGCCGACTACGTCTGGGGCGAGACGGCGGAGCAGCAGTCCCTCTCGGTCTCGAGCCGCGATGGCGGCCGCGACTCGGGCCTGCTCTATACCGGGTACGTGAGCTACCTCGCGCCGATCGGCAACGGCGTCCGGTTCGACGCCGGCAAGCTCGCCACGGGGCTCGGCGCCGAAGTGCTGCAGACGAACGTCAACCTGAACGTGACCGAAGGCGTGGTCTTCCAGAAGCTCCAGCCCTTCACCTACGTCGGTCTCACGTCCACGACCCAGCTCACCGACAGCGTGGGCCTCGTCCTCGGCGTCGTGAACGAGGTCTACCGGGACAACAACTTCAGCGTCGATCGCGACAAGGCCGGCATCGCCCAGCTCAAGTTCGCGGGGGAAGGCTGGGGCCTGAACGTCGGTGCCATCGTCGGCCAGGATCCGATCTCGGTCCGGTGCGACTCGAGCGAGGACGACTGCAATACGTCGGTCTTCGACGTGACGGCGAGCTTCTCCCCGACCGACAACATCACCGGCTGGGTCAACTTCGACTGGGTCCGCACCTTCGGCAAGGACGTCTCCGAGGGCGACAAGTTCGGCATCGCGACCGCGGCTCGCGTCGGCATCACCGACGACACCGGGATCGGCGCCCGCTTCGAGTACCTGACCCAGCAGAAGTCGACCCTGGCTCTCGGCGCGGGCGAGGACCAGGAGTACATCACGGCCACGGGCACGATCGACCACGCCCTGACCGAGGGGCTCAAGGTCCGGGCCGAGCTGCGCTACGACCGGGAGCTGCGGCGGGACGTCGCCCAGTTCATCACGAACAGCGGCGACGAAGACAGCTTCGCCGGCATCGCGCAGATGTACTACGCGTTCTAGTCGACGGCTCTCGGCGCTGCCGGCGGAACGCCGCCGGACTCGCCCATCGGATCGGGCGCGGCACCTCCGGGTGTCGCGCCCTTTTCGTTTCGTGGGCATCAGGAGGCCAACGCTCGACCGCGGGCGACGGAACCGCGCGCCGCCTTCGCATCGCTTCGGCGGGCGCAGCGCCGAGCGTCGGGCCTGATATCGTTGCCCTCCGATTCAAGGGAGGCCGACGATGCCGACGAGAGCCCAGGTCGAGAATGCGCTTCGGACCCATTTCGAAGCATGGAACGCGAAGGACCGCGCGCGCTGGATCGCCAACTGGCATCCCGACGTCGTAATGCAGGACCCCGTCGGGGGGCCGGAGAAGAAGGGGCGCGAGGCGGTCGAGGCCTCGTGGGACCGATCGTTCCAGCCCGGTCACGACTGGCGTCTCGAGGTCGTGTTCCAGCAGGTCTGTCTCGACCAGGCGGCGGTCCACGTCCGCAACCACGGCCACGTCGACGGTCGGCAATTCGTGATGGACTCGATCGAGCTCTACTGGATCGGCGACGACGGACGCGTAAAGCGCGTGCAGACCTACTTCAGTCCGCCGGAGGGCCAGGCGCTCGATCCCTATTTCATGCAGAAGGCCTGAAGGGCGCGCGGCGCAATCAGAGACGAACGAAAGGAAGGCGGGATGGCGGAGGAAACGAACGACGGCCTGCGCTATCAGCCGCGCCCGCGACCCGAATGGGTGCGCGGTGCCAACGCGATGGGCCGCGCGATCGACGCGAAGAGCGTGGTCCTGCTCGACGAGCGGTCGCTGCTCGAGACGGCCATGGCGAATACGGGCCTCTCGGATTTCGGCGACGACGACTGGCGCGAGCCCTTCCGCATCCTGCTCGACGATCTCGAGCGTCACGCCGCCCTCCATCTCGTCGGCCGCCTGATGACGCGCTCGGACCTGCTCGTCCATCTCGAGGGTCGACTGCGCGTCGTCGACTGGCTGAAGCGTCATCCCGAGATCGAGGCGCAGCGGATCGAAGCGCCGGTCTTCGTCGTCGGTCTGCCGCGCTCCGGCACGACGATCATGGAGGAGATCCTCGGCGCCGATCCGAACGCGCGCTCCGTCCGGATGTGGGAGGCGAAGTTCCCCGTCCCCCCGCCGCGCCCTTCCGATCCGAAGCCCGATCCGCGCATCGCCCGCGCCGAGGCGCTGGTCGGCCTGCAGGACGCGATCACCCCGGAGTGGGCGAGCATGCACAAGGTCGGCGGCGAGCTCCCCGTGGAGTGCATCGAGTTCACCTACTCCTCCTTCGTCTCCTACGCCTTCTCGGCCTCGTTCCATGTCCCGAACTACACGCGCTTCGTCGCCGCGAACGATCATCGCAGCGCCTTCCTCTGGCACGAGAAGATCCTGAAGCTCCTGCAATCGGGCTCGAAGCCGGCCCATTGGCTGCTGAAGGGCCCGACCCATCTCCCGGTCCTGCCGGCGCTCTTCGAGCGCTACCCGGACGCGCGCCTCGTCCTGATGCTGCGCGATCCGGTCAAGGCGACCGCCTCCGTCGTCGACGTCTCGGGGACGCTCTACTACATGCGGAGCGACGATACGGCGCTCAACAAGCGACACGGTCAGTTCATCGACGGTCATCCCGCCGTCATGGCGCTGCAGCGGGTGATCGATTGGACCGAGTCGGGCACGATCCCGCGCGACCGCATCCAGGCCGTCCCCTATCTCGACTTCTTCGCCGACCCCGAGCGCGGCCTCGAGAAGCTCTACGGCGGCCTCGGCCTGCCGCTCCCCGACCCGAGCCGACGCGCGATGCTCGGCTACCTCGCGAGCAAGCCGAAGGACAAGTTCGGCCACCACGACTACGAAGTCGGCACGAGCGATCTCATCGCGAGCGAGCGCGCGAAGTGGCGGACGATCCAGGACTGGTTCGGGGTGAAGAGCGAGGTGTGAGCACGACGCCCGTCTCCGGCGCCGGTCATTCGCCCGTCGGGCCCTCGAAGGGGACGAGCAGGTGGGCCGAGAGATTGCCGACCTGGCCAACCGTCTCGCGGCGCTCGGTGAAGATCCACTGGTCGCCGCGCTTCTCGAGCCGGTCGTGATAGCTCCCCGTGATGATCGGCTGGAGAGGCAGACCCTCGGCTGCCTGGAAGACGACGAAGTAGGTCTGGCAGCGAGCGTGGGTCGCGTCGTCGAAATCGATGATCGGATTGACGCAGAGATGGCGGGTCTTGGGATTGCCGGTGTCGGGGAAGACGCGGGTCCACTTCCCGAGATGCTTCGCGAAGTCGCCCGTCCCCTTGCGGATCGAGGGCTTCTCCTCGCCGGGGAAGTAGACGTCGGCCTCGCGGAACATCCGGCCGACCTTCTCGAAGTCGCCGCGATCGACCGCATCCGAATAGCGGTTCAGCTCGTTCTGGATCAGGAAGAAATCGATCGCCTCGGCCATTGCGTCTCTCCTCTTCTTTGCTCTTCTCTCTCGATGTTCGTTCGAATGCACCGCCGCGTTTTCCGGCCTCGCCCCGCCACCCGGCGAGAATACGATCCGGCCCGATCACGAGCGCGGCTTGCGGACGGATTCCGGCCGCTGTATCCGCTCGACTGAGAGGAGGTCGCCACCCTGGACCCGTCGCCGCCCGAAATCCGCTCGCTGCGCATCCCGACCGCACGCTACACCCTTCCCGCCTGGAAGGCTCTCGAGGACGAGCGCCTCTGGCCGAAGGTCTGGCAGATCGCGTGCACCGTCGACTGCGTCCCCGCCCCCGGTCACTATTTCGAGTACGCGATCGCCGGCCTGTCGATCCTCGTCGTCCGCGGCGACGACGGCCGGATCCGGGCCTTCCAGAACGCATGCCCCCACCGCGGCAACACGCTGCTCACCGGCTCGGGCTGCGGTCTGAAGCAGATCCGCTGCGCCTACCACCACTGGTGCTTCGATCTGCGCGGCCGCCTCGCCCGGATCTCCTCCCAGGACGGCCGCGCCGACGCCGGGCACGCGTCTTCGGATGCGACCGGGGCCTCGCCCGCGCACACGGCCCCGAATGCCCTCGGCCGCGGGAGCCGCCTCGACCTGATCCCGGTCCAGGTCGATACCTGGGCGGGCTTCGTCTTCGTGAACCCGGATCCCGGCGCGGAGCCGCTCCCGCGCTTTCTCGAAGGGCTGCCGCAGGAGCTCGCCTGGGTCGGGATGGAGCGGTTCTCGTGCGACGCGTTCATGACGGTGCCGATCGCCTGCAACTGGAAGGTGGTCGTCGACGCCTTCATCGAGACCTACCACCTCCACGCCGTCCACCCCCAGATGCTCGCCATCGCCGACGACGTCCATACCCCCATCACGCTCTACGACAAGCACACGAAATTCGTCCAGCCCTACGGCGTCTCGAGCCCGCGGCGCAACGGCACCGTCTCGAGCCAGGAGCTCTGGGAAGCCTTCGTCGGCAACCTCGGCCACCGCATGGGCATCCCCTTCGCCGACGCGCGCGAGCCCGGGCCGCATCCGCCCCTCGCCCGGGGCCAGACGATGCGCGACCTGCTCGTCGGACGGATCCGCGCCCATCTCGCCGGCATGGGGTCGATCTATGCCGAGCTCGACGACCACCACGTGATCGACGACTTCCACTACCACCTCTTCCCGAACGCGGTGATCAACGTCTTCGCCGGCTGGTTCGGCCTGATCCGCGCGCGGCCGGGGGCGACGCCGGACGAATGCCTGCTCGACATGTGGAACTTCGACCTGCGCCGCGAGGACCTTCCGGAGGCCCATCCGCGTCCCGTCGCGCGCGACCTCTCGTCCGAGGAGATCCGCGCCCTCGGCCCGGTCCTGCTGCAGGACCTCGACCTGATGCCCCAGGTCCAGCGCGGCCTGCGCCAGCCCGGGCTCACGCATTTCCAGCTGACCCGCGCCGAGGCGCGGATCGGGCGCATGCACGAGGTCCTCGAGCGCTACCTCGATCCGCCGGCGGCGCTGCGACTCCCCGTCGACTGAGCGCGCGAGGGCGACGCCGCGCCGGGCGAGCACCGCCGACGGTCGAAGCGCTCCGCAGCCGTGCCTGCCCCGCGCGAGACTCAGTAGGCCGACATCCCGCCCTCGGCCGGGATGATCGCGCCGTGGATCATGCGCGACTCGTCGGAGGCGAGGAAGAGCGCGACGCGCGCGATGTCGATCGGCTCGCCGAGGGCGAAGGGATGGGCCTCGAGGGAGAGGCCGTTGCTCGCCGCCTGATCCATCAGCCCGTTCCCCATGCGCGCCTTGATGCGATCCGAAAGGACGAGCCCCGGACAGATCGCGTTCACGCGCACCTTCTGCCGCCCATAGGTCGAAGCGAGTGAGCGCGTCAGCGAGAGCACGCCGCCCTTCGCCGCGGCGTAGACATGGATCGGGTGGCCCATCAGGGCGACGACCGAGCCGCTGTTCACGACCGAGCCGCCGCCCGCCGCGATGATCTCCGGGATCACGTGGCGGCAGCAGAGCAGCGTCCCTTTCAGGTCGAGGCCGATCGTATGGTCCCAGACCGCGAGGTCGACGTCCGCGACGGGCCCGTCCTGGGGAATCGAGCCCCCCGCGCAGTTGAAGAGCACGTGGATCGCGCCGAAGCGCGCCATCGCCGCGGCGACGGCCCGCTCGATCGACGCCTCGACGGTCACGTCCGTCTCGATCGCGAGCGCGCGGCCGCCGGCGCTCTCGATCTCCTTCGCCACGAGCGCACCCGCCTCGGCGTTCTTCTCCGCGATCACGACGGAGGCGCCCTCTTCGGCGAAGAGCTTCGCCGAGGCGCGTCCGATTCCGGAGCCAGCGCCGGTGATGAACGCGACCTTGCCTTCGAGCCTGCCTCTTCCCGCCATGATCGACCTCCTCATCTCGGGCTTCGTCCGCGCAGTCGACCGGATCTTCCGGCCATCGCCCCGCCCGCCCGCGGTCGACGACCATGATAACGACCCATTCCCATCGCTCACGGCGTTTCGTATCGTCGACCGCGACCCGTTCGCCGAAGGAGCGCCCGCATGTCATCCGAGTCCGATCGCCCGATCTCCTCACCCCGATCCGCACTCTCCGCCATCGGCCTCGTCGCGTGCCCGCTGCTCGTGATCGCAGCGATCGCCCTCAGCCTCGCCGGCTGCAGCGCCTTCTCCTCCTCGTCCTCCTCGTCCGGTGACGGCGCCTCCGACGCGCAGAGCGCGGCCGCCGCCGGCGCGACGACGGGAACGAGCAGGACCGCGGTGCGCGCCGTCGACCGCGCGCGCATCGTCGCCGCCGCTCCGGGCGAATGGACGTCCCACGGCCGCAACTACGCCGAGCAGCGCTACAGCCCCCTCGACCAGATCACCGAAGCGAACGTGACGGACCTCGGCCTCGCCTGGAGCTTCGACCTCCAGAGCGACCACGGCGTCGAGGCGACGCCGCTCGTCGCCGACGGCGTGATGTACGTGAGCGCGCCGTGGAGCATCGTGCATGCCCTCGACGCGGCGACGGGCGCGAAGGTCTGGACCTTCGATCCCGAGGTTCCGCGCTCCTACGCGCGCAAGGTCTGCTGCGGCTTCGTGAACCGCGGCGTGGCGCTCTGGGGCGACAAGGTCTTCGTCGGGACGCTCGACGGGCGCATCATCGGCGTCGACCGAGCGACGGGCAAGCAGGTCTGGTCGACCTCGACCATCGAGCCGGGCTTCAGCTACTCGATCACCGGCGCCCCGCGCGTCGTCGAGGGCAAGGTCGTGATCGGCAACGCCGGCGCGGATCTCGGCGCGCGCGGCTACGTCTCCGGCTACGACGCCGAGACCGGCGCGCTCGCCTGGCGGACCTATACCGTCCCCGGTGATCCGGCGAAGGGCTTCGAATCGAAGGCCCTCGAAGAGGCCGCGAAGACCTGGACCGGCGAATGGTGGAAGGCGGGCGGCGGCGGCACGGCCTGGGACGGCATGGCCTACGACCCCGATCTGAAGCTTCTCTACGTCGGCACCGGCAACGGCTCGCCCCACGTGCGCTGGCTGCGCAGTCCGGACGGCGGGGACAACCTCTATCTCTCGTCGATCATCGCGCTGCGGCCCGAGACGGGCGAGCTCGTCTGGCACTACCAGACGACGCCGGCCGAGTCCTGGGACTACACCTCGACGCAACACATCATGCTGGCCGACCTCGAGATCGAGGGGAAGCTCCGCAAGGTCCTGCTGCACGCGCCGAAGAACGGCTTCTTCTTCGTGATCGACCGCGAGACGGGCCAGTTCATCTCCGCGAAGCCGATCGCGCCGGTGACCTGGGCGACCCACTACGACGCGAACGGGCGCCCGGTCGAGACGCCGAACGCGGACTTCCGCGACGGCTCGCGCTTCATCAAGCCGAGCCCGTATGGCGCCCATACCTGGACGCCCATGAGCCTGCATCCGAAGACCGGCCTCGTCTATCTCCCGGTGACCGACATGGGATACATCTACGGCGGCGACAAGGACTGGAAGTTCAAGCAGGGCATGTTCAATACCGGCCTCGACATGAGCGCCTTCGAGACCTTCGGCGAGAACGACAGCACCGAGACCTGGGGGGCCTACCTGCTCGCATGGGATCCGGTGAACCAGCGCGAGGTCTGGCGCCATACGCATCGCACCGGCTTCAACGGCGGCACGCTCTCGACCGGCGACAATCTCCTCTTCGAGGGCTCCGCCGACGGCCGATTCGTCGCCTATCGCGCGAGCGACGGCAAGCAGCTCTGGGAGTCCCCCGTCGGCACCGGCGCGATGGCCGGCCCCGTGACCTACGTCGTGAACGGCGAGCAGTACGTCGCGGTCGCCGCGGGCTGGGGCGGCTCCTTCGGTCTCTCGGGCGGCGAAGCGGCGTTGCTCGCGGGCGTGCGCGGCGGTGGCCGCGTGCTCGCGTGGAAGCTCGGGGGCAAGGCCGTCGTGCCGCCGGGCAAGGCGCCGCTCGGGCCGGTGCCCCCGCCCGCAGCGAAGGTCGCGGCGACGGAGCAGGAGCTGCGCCGCGGCAGCGTCGTCTACCACACCCAGTGCAGCGCCTGTCACGGGCCCGGCGTGATCGGCGGCGGCTCCGCCGTGCCCGATCTGCGATATCTCGACGCGACGCAACACTCGCTCTTCGAGCAGACCGTGCTCGGCGGCCTCCACGAGCCCGCCGGCATGCCGCGCTTCGACGATCTGTTGACGAAGGACGACGTACGGATCATCCAGGCCTACATCCTGAAGCAGGCGGCGAAGGGCCATGCCGCCGAGCTCGAACAGAAGGCGAGGTGATCCGATGACCCGCGACACGACGCTCCAGTCCCGACCGCCGCTGCGCTCCGGCGTCTTCCTCGCCCCCCTACCACCCGGACGACGAGAGCCCGGGTCTCCAGCTCCGCCGCGATCTCGAGCTCGCCGAGCAGCTCGACCGCCTGGGCTTCGACGAGCTCTGGATCGGGGAGCACCACTCCGCCTCCTTCGAGTCGATCGCCTCGCCGGAGATCTTCATCGCGGCGGCGGCGGAGCGGACGAGCCGGATCCGGCTGGGGACGGGCGTCGTGTCCCTCCCCTACCACCATCCGCTGATGGTCGCCGACCGCATCGCGATGCTCGACCACCTGACACGGGGCCGCGTGATGTTCGGCGTCGGTCCGGGGCAGCTGCCCTCCGACGCCCACATGATGGGCATCGACGTCAAGGACTCGCGCCGGCGGATGAACGAGTCCCTCGACGCGGTGATCCGGCTGCTGCGCGGTGAGACGGTGACGAAGAAGACCGACTGGTTCGAGCTGCGCGACGCGCAGTGCCAGCTCGGCTGCTATTCGCATCCGATGGTCGAGATGGCCGTCGCGGCGGCGGTCTCGCCCTCGGGCCCCCGGGCCGCGGGCCAGCACGGCATCGGGATCCTCTCGATGGCCGCGACGAGCGATCAGGGCTTCGACGTGCTGCCGGCGCATTGGGCGGTCTGCGAAGAAGTCGCCGCCGAGCACGGCCAGACCGTCGACCGCAAGAACTGGCGGCTCGTCGTCCCGATGCATCTCGCCGAGACCCGCGAGCAGGCCCACGCCGACATGGCCTACGGCCTGCTCAAGCTCGTGCGTTATTTCGAGAAGCTCGGCGGCGAGGACCTGGCCGGCATCCGAACCGTCGAGGCGGCGATCGAGCAGTGGACCCAGCGCGGGCTGACGCTCCTCGGCCGCGCCATCATCGGGACGCCCGCCGACGCGGTCGAGCGCATTCGCGCCCTCGAACGCCAGTCGGGCGGCTTCGGCACGATCCTGATGCTCGCCCACGACTGCGCGAGCCCCGCGCGAACGAGAGAGAGCTACGAGCTCTTCGCCCGCCAGGTCCTGCCGGCCCTGCGCGACGAGAATCGCGGTCGGGTCGAGAGCCTCGAGTGGTTCGCCAAGAACAGCAAGAAGATCGTGGGCGAGCTCAAGGTCGCGATCGGCAACGTGATCGCCGAGCACGAGGCCGAGCGGCAGCGGAAGGGCCACGGCGTCGCCTGGGGCGACGCGCGCGACCTGCTCGTCGGCGACGCGCCGCCCAGGGACTGAGCGGGGCGCTCGAAAGGCTCCGGCCCGCCGAGCGGCCCGCGCCGCTGCGTACCGAGAGGAGGATCGCGATGCCGAACGTCGAGCCGCTCAGCCGCGCCGAGCTCGCCGAGTTCGAGCCCGTCTTCGCCTCCATCGAAGGGCTGATGGGCTTCGTTCCGAACAGCCTGCTGACCCTCGGCCGCGCGCCGGAGATCCTGCGCGGCTTCGGTGCCCTCTCGAGCTCGATCCTCGCGAGCGGAAGGATCGAGCCGGCGCTGCGCCAGCTCGTCGCGTTCGTCGCCAGCACGGCAGCCGGCTGCCGCTATTGCCAGGCCCATACCTCCCACGGCGCCGAGAAGGTGGGCGTCCCCAGCGAAAAGCTCCGCGACGCGTTCCTGTTCGAGACGAGTCCCCTCTTCGACGAGGCCGAGCGCGCGGCGCTTCGCCTGGCCCGGGACGCGGCGCTGCAGCCGAACGCGACGACGGCGGCCCATTTCGCGGATCTGCGCCGCCACTTCGACGAGGGCGAGATCGTCGAGCTCGTCGCGATCGTCTCGCTCTTCGGATGGCTCAATCGCTGGAACGACACGATGGCGACGGAGCTCGAGGGCCCGGCCGTCGCCTTTGCGGACCGAACCCTCGCCGACGCAGGCTGGACGGTCGGCAAGCACCCCCCCGGGGGGGCGCTGATCACGGCCCGCCGCTCGCGATCCGACGGCGGCCCGCCCGACGCGTCCGCGTCCCCGTCCGCGTCCGCGTCCGGAGCCCCGCCCGACTTCGCCTAACGCGTCGGGTCCGTCGGAACCTGGACCAGCTCGAGCCGGATCCCGTCGGGATCCGTCACGTAGCAGATATGCGCCTGGAAGACGGGATTCTCGATCCGACTGGTCGGGATGACCGCGCCACCGAGCTCCGTCAGCTTCTCGATCATCCGGTCGCGGTCGTCGACGCGCACCGCGAAATGCGTGAGCCCGGGCTGATTCATCGGCCGCGCCGTCGCCGGACCGACCGTCCCGTTCTTCGGATACGCGAGCAGCTCGATCCGGACGGGCCCGCGATCGAGATAGACGGCGTCGAGGACGAGATCCGGAATCCCCATCATCTGGGCGGTCGGCGCATCCTCGATGTGGAGCCGGCTCTTCTCGCTGAACCCGAGCCCGTCGCGGTAGAAGCGGATCGATTTCTCGAGGTCCCGCACGCAGATCCCGAAATGCATCACGTAGTCGACGTTCATGGCGGAAGCCTCCTCTTCATCTCGTCTCATCTCATCTCATCTCATCTCATCATGGACCGCGGGTCTCGTCGCACGGATCGCGAGCCGCACGTCCCGGATCGCCGGCGGCGGACCGGCCTTCCAGGCGCCGGACGCCCTTCGGACGCTACCCGACGGCGGAAGACTCCGCTTCCCACGTCTCCCCCGCGGTCGTAGAATCGGGACGATTCGACCGCGCCACCAGGAGGACGCCATGAGCCCGCTCTTTTCCGCCGATTCCCACGTCGTCGAGGTCGAGGCTTGTTATGCAGAGATCGATCCGAAGTGGAAGTCGCTCCGGCCCCGGGCCGCGGAGGACCCCAAGCAGGGCGCCATCATGGTCGTCCCCGGCATGGACTTCACGATCCCCTCCGGCATGCTCTCCCGCGCCGGGCTGCGCTTCGAGGACTGGGCGAAGCCCCAGCCCTGGAACGCGATCCATCCTGCAGCCTTCGACCCGAAGGCCCGACTCGCGATCCAGGACGAGGAGAACGTCGAGGGCGAGGTCATCTATCCGTCGGCGGGCATGGTCCTCTGTCTCCACAAGGACGTCGCCTATCGCAAGGCCTGCTTCGAGGCCTACAACCGCTGGCTGGCCGAGTTCTGCGCGACGGATCCCGGACGCCTGATCGGGATCGGGATGGCCGCCCTGCCCTCGCCCGAGGAGGGCGTGCGCGAGCTGCGCGAGATCGCGCGCCAGGGCTTCAAGGGCGTGATGTTCGCCGGGGATCCGGCCTTCGAGGACTACGATCATCCGAGCTATGCGCCGATCTGGGAGGCCGCCATCGAGCTCGGCCTCCCGGTCAGCTTCCACATCCTGACGGGCAAGGACAGCTACGGGATGACGGTGCGCGGGCCCAAGGTCATCCAGCAGATCGTGACCGTCCGGGGCAACCAGAACATCATCATGATGATGGTGCTCGGGGGCGTCTTCGAGCGGCATCCCGCGCTCCGGGTCGTGATGGTCGAGAACGACGCCGGCTGGATCCCGCATTTCAGCTTCCGCCTCGACCACGCCTGGGAGCGCCATCGCTGGTCGATGGAGATCGGATCGATCTCGCGCAAGCCGAGCGAGTACGTGCGCGAGAACGTCTACACGACGTTCCAGGACGACTCGAGCGTCCGCTACGTCGTCGACGCGCTCAACATGGACCACGTGATGTGGGCGACGGACTTCCCGCACGGCGACGGGACCTACCCCAACTCGCGCAAGATCGCGGACGAAGTCACGACGGGCATGAGCGCCGCCCAGAAGCAGGGCGTCGTCTACGCCAATGCGCGGGCGCTCTACGGACTCTGACGCGGCGCACCGCGAGCCAGGCCGGGCGCGCGACCGCGCCCCGAGGCCCTACTCGAGCACCGCCGTCCGGAACGCCTCGACCTCGGCATCGTCGAGGCCGAGCGCCGTGCGGCGGTAGCCATCGAAGTCGCCGTAGCGCTCTTCGATCGCCTCGAAGGCCGCCTCGAGATAGGCGCGCTCGACGCCGAACAGCGGCCGGAGCAGCTCGCTGTCCGTCCGGAACAGCGAGAAGACCCGGATCATCAGGAGCTGCCGGTCGGTCGCGCGCTTCGTGTAGTGGTTCGTCAGGAGGAAATCCTCCATCACCGTCTCCCGCGGTACGCCCAGGACGGAGAGGATGATCGCCGACGCGAAGCCCGCGCGATCCTTGCCCGCCGTGCAGTGGACCAGCGCCGGGCGATTCTCCGGCTGCGTGATGCGCTCGAACATCGCGGCGTACTGCGGCGAGAAGGTCGTCGCGAACTGCCGGTTGCCCTCGATCATCATGCCGCGCAGATCGAGCCCCTCGAGATCCCCCGAGCCGATCCGCTCGCGCAGATCCTTCACCATGAAGCTCTCCGCGCCGATCGCGAGATCGGCGACGGCGGGCGGATTCTCGGCGGGCAGCCGGTCGGGCTCCGCCTCCCGTTCGGAGGTCGAGCGGAAGTCGCAGACGAGCTTCAGACCGAGGTCGGCGAGCTTCTCCACGTCCGCGTCCGTGAGCGAGCCGAGATCGTCGGAGCGATAGAACTGGCCCCAGCGGACATGACGGCCGTCGCTGGTTTCGTAGCCGCCGAGATCGCGGAAATTCGGCGCGCCTTCGAGCAGGACGTGACGCTGCCGGACATGGTCCGGCATGCCCGCGTCGGGATCGCCTCCGCACGCCACGAGCCCGAGTGCGAGCCCGAGTCCGATTCCGACCGCCGCCGACCCGCGGGCCGTCGCCTCCCGCAGCGACGCACTTCGACCAGACATCCGGTCCCCTTCCACCGCGCGCGCTCCTCTCGTCTCTTCGATCCGTCCGGTTTCGCTCGTCATCCCCATCCCCGTCGTCATCGCCCCCTCGCTTGCCCCCGTCACCGCGCGACGAACCAGATCGGCGACGTATAGGCGCGTTCCTGGGTCGTCCCCGGATGCTCCGCCGGGCGAGGCCGCCCGAATCGGACGGCGTCGTAGGTCGTCCAGTGGGGCGTCGGAATCTCGAGGACACGCACGTAGTAGACGGCGGAGCGTCGCGCATCGAAGTCGGGATCCCGCCAGACCGTCGTCAACAGGCTCGCGCCGATCGTATTCGAATACGTCGCCTGCTCGAGGTCGACGCTCTGTCCCACCGCTTCGCGCGATCGACCCCGGGCATCGACCTTTCGACCGCCCGAGAGCGCGACGTCGAAGATCCGCTCCTGCCGCTTCCCGCCGTCGTCGATCCACTGCTTGATGATCTGGACGCGATCGAGATTCGCGCCCTCCGGGTCCCGCAGCGCCGAGACGAGGAAGCTCGGCGCGACTTCCGCGTCGCCGGATGCCCCGGGCTTCGATGGCGCGGCAGGCCTCGGCGGCAGCACGCCGCCCATCGGCACGCCCTTCGCATAACCCACCGCGGCGAGGTCCGGCTGCTCGGCGTCGTCCGGCGCGAAGGACCACCCGCCGAAGAAGCGCACGACCATGCGCGGCCCCGTCGTCGAGTAGGTCTCCCGCCGCCGCATCGCGTCGAAGATGGCGGCCCGCGTGTTCTCCCGGGACCACACCGCGGCGAAGCCCGACGCGACGAGCCGCCAGGTCATCGACTGGGTCGGTCGCTCGCGATCGCCGAAGCCGGCGGCCTGGAACTGGCGATGCGCCTCGCTGCCCGGAGGCGGCAGGAAGTTCTTCGCCCAGGGCTCGGATGCCCGATCTGCGTGGGGCTCGTTGCTGCTGAACTTGCCCCAGAAGTCGGCGTCGTCGGCGGTGGCGAGGCCCGTATGCGCGTCGGTGCTCCCGATCAGGCCGAAGGCGAAGGGATTGACGCCGAGGCGCTTCTCCTCGGCGAGGCCCCGCGCGAGCGCCGCGCGGACGTATTCCGCCTCGTACATCCAATCCGCGTGCGGCGCCGGAGTCATGCCGGCCTCCGAGTCCCAGGTCCCGTAGTCGGCGAACTCGTCGTCGGGGGAGAGATGGGGCGCGGTCTCGCTGTCGCCCTTGATCTGGGTCGCCTCGACGAGCGGCTCCCAGCGCGCCCGCTCGCTCGCGTAGGCCTTCGAGAAGGGCTTGCCCCCCATGTCGACGAGCTCGAACATGCGGCCGGCGCTCAGGTTGCTGTTGTGGGGAATCGCGAGCGCGCGACCGCCGGTCTTGCGTTCGTAGTCGGCGAGATAGCGCCAGAGGGCCTCGGGATCCGACGAGTCGATCGAACGGAAGGGCACGATCTGGGAGACCTTCTCGGCGCCGTCCGCGAAGAGCACGATGCGATGCAGATTCGCGCCGCGGGGCATCGAGCTCCACTCGTAGCCGACGAAGGCCGTGAAGCGGCCCGGCTCGTCGTGGCGCTCCGCGTTCTCGATGACGCGCTTCCAGACGGAACGCTGGAAGGCGGGGCTCTTGATGAGATCCTGGCCAGAGGGCAGCCCCATCGCGAACTCGGAGCCGACCTGGGCGCGCTTGCCCTCGGCGATCAGACCGGCCCAGCGCCGACCGGTCTCGTTCGCGAGCAGATCGGGATCCTTCGCCTCGAGCATCGGGTAGAGACCCATGTACTCGCTGTGGTCGGCGACGACGAGGAAGTCGAGGGGGCGACGCAGGCGCACGGGCTCGCCGTTGTGGCCCGTCACCGTCTCGCCCTTCGCGAAGCGGTAGGCGGTCTCCGGATCGATGCGGGTATTGCCTCCGGCATTCGCGTCGGGCGACCAGCTGCTGTGGAGATGGGTATCACCCCAGAGGACCTCGGTCGGAAAGTCGCGACCGACGAAGGGCGAATAGGGCGCGGGCTCGGGCTTCGCTGCGCCACCGCCCTGCTCCAAAGCGGGGCTCGGCCTGGCCGCCCCGTGGCTCCGCTTCGCGGCCTCATCGTCCGCAGCCGCCCCTGCCCCCACGACCGACGAGAGCACGACCACGAAGGCGATGGCAGAGGCCGAGGCCGAGTCGAAGAGTCGGATCAAAGCGAATCCTCGAAGCGGACCGATGGATCTGCGCGCGCTCATGCATCCCCCGCCGAGCGTCTGGATCCGGCTCTCGCGAACCGGGCGACTCGACCGCGGCCGATGCTAGCTCTCGAACCGCGACGCGAATCGGGTCCAGCGCAAACTTTTCGGAGCGGCCCCGGGCCGGCTCGACGCGCGCGGCTTTCCTCTATAGTGGTCGGGCCCGCCGCCCCGGCTGCGGCGGCGACGCTCGGGAGGGTGCCATGATCCGGAGCTCGAACGATGAGCCATCTCGACGTGCTGCGGAGCGCATTCGCCGCGATGGCCCTCGGCGACGCGGACGGGGCGGTGGCTCACTACACCTCGGACTACGTGATCGAGTTTCCGTATCCCGTCGTCCGCGGTGCATTCAAGGTCGAGGGGCGGGAGACGGTGCGCGACTATCTCGCGGGCGCCTTTCGCGTCTTCCGCTTCGAGCTCACGATCGACGTCGTCCATCCCTCGGGCGATCCCGATCTCGTGATCGCCGAATACCATGGCCGAGGGCGCGCCCTCTCGACCGGCAGGCCGTACGACAATCGCTACGTCGGCTTCTGGTGGTTCCGGGGCGACGAGATCTGTCGCACGCGTGAATATTTCGATCAGGGGGTCGCGGACATCGCCCTGAAGCCTTGAGACACGAAAGCCCCGCATCCTCGAAGACCGGCTGATCGGATTCCCCGACGACCCGGGGCAATCGCGGTGAAAGACGAAACGAGCCCGCTTCCAGGAGGGTCCCTTCGGATGGAGCAAGGCCGCGCCAGCACGACCGCACAGCTCGTCGCCGGGCTGCGAGCCGCCCACTACCAGTCGGGCGAGCATCCGCTCGTCTTCGAGGATCCCTTCGCCGCGCATTTCACGGGCGGCGTCTTCCAGGCGCCGCTCGAGCGCGGCGAGCTGCAGGCCTATCTCGATCGCATGCAGCTCCAGCCGATCCAGGGCGGCATCGTCGCGCGGGCACGGTATGCCGAAGACGCCCTCGAGCGCGCGATCGTCGAGGCGGGCGTCCGGCAGCTCGTGCTGCTCGGGGCCGGAAACGATTCCTTCCTGCTTCGACGCCCGGATCTGCTCGCGCGGATCCGCGTCTTCGAGCTCGATCATCCCGACTCCCAGGCCGAGAAGCGCGCGAAGCTCCGCGCGCTCGGCTTCGCCGATCATCCGAGCGCGTGCTTCGTGCCGGTCGACTTCGAGCAGGAGCCTGCCGGGATCGCCCTCGCCCGCCATGGCTTCGACCCCGCCGTGCCCGCGTTCTTCAATTGGCTGGGCGTCGTCGCCTACCTGACCCACGAGGCGATCTCGGCGACCCTCGGCTCGCTGCGCGCGGTCTCGGCGGTCGGCAGTCGGATCGTCTTCGACTACCCGATCGCCCCTCAGCTCCTCGAGCGCGAGGAGGACCGGCTTCGATCCGTCGAGGTCAGCCGCAGCACCGCCGCCGTCGGCGAGCCCCGCCAGGCCCGCCACGTCCCCGAAGTGCTGGCGAAGAGCGTGTTCGCGCTCGGCTACGCCGTCGTCGAGGACCTGTCGCCCGAAGCCCTGTTCGCGCGCTATTTCTCCGGACGCGGCGATGGGCTGCGTCCGAATCCCGAGAATCGCCTGATCCAGCTCTGCATGATCTGAGGAGCGCATGATCTGAGGAGCGCATGATCAGAGGAGGATGCCCGTGAAGTCCCTCGATTTCGTCCCGGTCGACGCCGACAACCACTACTACGAGCCCCACGACTGCTGCACGCGCCACCTCGAGGCGAAGTTCCGGAACGGGCGCGCCTGCCACGTCGCCAGGAACGCGGACGGACAGGACGAGTGGCGCTTCGGGGATCGGCCGATGGGGTTCCACCGGCCGACCCGCGACTGGGTCCTCCCGCCCGGTGCCTATCGCCCCTTCATGTCGGGCAAGGGCGACATGACGAAGATCCCGCGCGTCATCAGCTCGGAGACCGCATCCTTCCGGGACCGCGACGCGCGCATCGCCACCCTCGACAAGCAGGGCCTCGAGGCCACGATCATGCTGCCCTCCTTCGGCGTCGCCTTCGAGGACGACATCCACGAGGATCGCGAGGCGCTGCTCGCCAACATGCGCGCCTTCAATCGCTACATCGAAGACGACTGGGGCTACGCCTACCAGCGCCGCATCTACGCGTTGCCGCTGATCACGCTGGTCGACCGGGACTGGGCGGTCGCGGAGATCGAGCGGGTCGCCCGCCTCGGCGCACGCGGCTTCATCCTGCGCCCGGGACCCGTCTACGGCCGCTCCCCGGCCGACCCGTACTTCGATCCCTTCTGGGCCCGCGCCGAGGAGGCCGGGCTGCTCGGCGCGGTCCACATCGGCGTCAGCGGCTACGTCGACTTCTTCGGCCGGGCGTGGGGCGAGGATCCGAACGTGACCGAGCAGACGATGACGGCTTTCCAGTTCCTGACCTGCTTCGGCGCGCGGCCGGCCCAGGACACGCTGGCCGCGCTGGTCCTCCACGGCCTCTTCGATCGCTTCCCGAGGCTTCGGGTCGCGTCGATCGAGAACGGCAGCGACTGGGTGCCCGCCCTGCTCAAGAATCTCGAGAAGGTCGGCCGCGTCGCCATCACGTCCCAGGGCGGCGCCAAGTCCACGCGCGCGAGTCGTCCGCCGCACGAGGTCTTCAAGGAGCACGTCTACGTCGCCCCCTTCTTCGAGGACGACGTCTACCAGCTGGTCGACACGCTCGGCGCGGAGCGGGTGCTGTTCGGATCCGACTGGCCCCATCCGGAGGGCGTCGCGGCGCCCCTCGATTTCCTGGAGGAGGTCGAGCAGCTGCCGGCGACCATGCTGCGGCGCGTCATGCGGGACAATACGGCCGGGCTCCTCGGCCTCTAGGAGCCTGACCCAAGATGGGCGTGGATGCCTGAACGTCGAGACACGCCGCTCGCAAGGCGCGGGGGCGTAGCAGGGCTACGGCGACCGGTGCCGCCGCGAGCGGCGATGGATCGGCGTTCAGGCGCCGCGCGCACGATCTTGGTCAGGCTCCTAGCCCGCGACGACCCGACCCCGCGCGGCGCAGTCCGGCCTTCGAGGTCGCGGGGCCGAGACTCGTTCGAAGCCGCCCGGGAGCGTCGGGGATCACTGGGGAACGCCCGGGGGTGTATGGGCCCGCGGGGCCTGCGACGCGGATCGTCGCCTATCAACGCAGGACGATTTTTCTTCTCGAATTCCACCGTTCCGTTTATGCTAGGCCCCATGCAGGGTCCGATGGGCGATTCACGCGTCCACTCGCCGATCGGGTCTGGTACGAGCAAGGGCCTCGCCCTCCGGCGCGACGAGCTCGGGGGGCCCCAGTCGGGCGACCCGGCCGGGCGCGCGGACGGAATCGCGAGGGCAGCAGAGCGCGGGGCTCCGGTCGGTCGACCCGGCGACGAACGCAGCGCGTGGACCGCCGCGCTCTTCGGTGCCGCCGTCTTCGCAGCCGCATTCCTGGTGTTCCTCGTCCAGCCGATGGTGGGCAAGCGCATTCTTCCCTGGTTCGGCGGCGTCCCGGCCGTCTGGACCGTCTGCCTCGCCTTCTATCAGACCGTTCTCTTCGCAGGCTATGCCTATGCACACGTCCTGATCCGATGCTTCGGCCCGAAGCAGCAGCTCGCGATCCATGCCGCGGCCGTCGTCGCCGCGATCCTCGCGCTCCCGGTCCTGCCCGAGGCGCCGCCCGACCTCGAGGGCCAGGCGGACCCGACCTGGACGGTGATCGCGTCGCTCTCGGGGAGCGTGGCGCTTCCTTTTCTGGTCCTCGCCTCGACGGGGCCGCTCGTCCAGTTCTGGCTCGCACGTGCCCATCCGGCGGTCTCCCCTTATTCGCTGTACGCGGTCTCGAACATCGGCTCGTTCCTCGCCCTCTTCGCCTATCCCTTCGCGATCGAGCCCCGGCTCTCCGTCTCGGAGTCGGGGTCGCTCTGGGCCTGGGCCTTCGCGAGCACGGGGATGCTGGTCCTGGCCTGCGCGTGGACGGCGATCCGCTCCGGCTCGGGGCGCAGCCCGACGAGCGCGCAAGTCGATGAGGCCGAGGTCGCGACGGCTCCGCGCCATTCGGACGCCCTGCGCTGGCTCGCGCTCTCGGCGACGGCGGTCGTGGTCCTGATGGGGGTGACGAACAAGCTCTGTCTCGACGTCGCGAGCATCCCCTTCCTCTGGATCGTGCCCCTCGCGACCTATCTCCTGACCTTCGTCGTGGCCTTCGGCTCCGAACGCGCCTATCGCCGGGCTCCCTGCGGCGCCCTCGCCGTCGTCTCGTTCCTGATCACGCGTGCGATCGAGATCGACGACCTGATCGTCTTCCAGGCAGGGGCCTACTGCCTGCTGCTCTTCTCGACCTGCATGATCCTCCACGGCGAGCTCTACCGATCGCGCCCGCCCGCGACGGATCTCACCCGCTTCTACCTCTGCGTCTCGGCCGGGGGAGCCCTCGGCGGGCTCTTCGTCGGCCTCGCGGCCCCCGCCCTCTTCGACGACTATCACGAGCTCTCGCTCGGTCTGCTGCTGACGCTGGCGCTCGTGCTCTCGATCGGCGCCCGGGACCCGGGAGCTTCTTCCATGTCGAAGGACCGCGCTGGCGCTGGCTCGCCGTCGGCCCGAGCATGCTCGCCTTCGTCGGCTACTTCCTCTGGCTCGATCTCCGGCCGGATCCGCGCTCGCTCCACGTGGAGCGTTCGTTCTTCGGGGTCCTCTCCGTCGACGAGGTCCGGGACGAGGTCGGATTGCAGCGGACGTTGACGAACGGCTCCACCGTCCACGGCGCCCAGCTCCGGGCGCCCGAGCAGCGCAATCTCCCGACCTCCTACTACGGCCGCGCCGCAGGTCTCGGTCTCACCCTCACGAGTCGCCCGCAAAAGAACGCCTCGAGGATCGGCGTCGTGGGCCTCGGGATCGGCACCATCGCGGCCTACGGGCGCGAGGGCGACCGCGTCCGCTTCTACGAGATCGATCCGGTCGTCGCCCGGCTCGCGAGTCCCGGCGGTCCCTTCACCTATCTGGCGGACTCGAAGGCCGCAGTCGAGGTCGTCGTCGGCGACGGTCGACGGGCACTCGAAGACGAGCAGCGGCGGGGCGAGGCACAGGCCTTCGACGTGCTGGTCCTCGACGCCTTCACGAGCGACGCCATCCCGGTCCATCTGATGACCCGGGAAGCCTTCGAGTGCTATTTCCGAGCGCTGGCCCCGGACGGGCTGATGGCGGTCCACGTCTCGAACCGCCATTTCCGTCTCATGGATCTCGTCTCGCGCATGGCCGGGGAGCTCGGTGCACACAGCCTGCAGATCAAGACGGCCGCCATTCCTCGACTCCAGACGGGGCCCGCGGACTGGGTGATCCTCGCGCGCGACGCCGATCGGCTGACGCGCCTGCGCATCCGGATCGAGAAGCGGCTCCGCGGGACGGGCCTGCTGCCCGGCTCCGTCCTGATCCGGCGCGGGGCCGATCTCGAGCTCGACGACGTTCCCGTCTGGACCGACGACTACAGCGACCTCTCGCGGGTCGTGCGATGGCACTGAGGCCGGGCGGCTGAGCCGAGCGGGCTGGTGGGGCCGGGGGCGCGGTGCGCCGAGCCGGCTCCCGGAGCGGCTCGATGCCCGGAGCTTCTCCGGCTCCGGGGCTTCTCAAATCTCCACGCCGAACCTATCGTTGCCCGCCATGCAGGATCCCGCGCGCGCTTCGGCCGCCCCCTCGCCGGTCGGCGACCAATCGAGCTCGCGAGGCGGCGTGGAGGGACGTCGTGCGGGCGGCGATGCCGAGGGCCCGGGGCGCATCGTCCTCTATGCGTCGGCGATCTTCGCCTCCGCCTTCCTGATCTTCCTGGTCCAGCCGATGGTCGGCAAGCGGATCCTGCCGTGGTTCGGCGGGGTCCCGGCGGTGTGGACGCTCTGCCTCGCGTTCTACCAGACGACGCTATTCCTCGGCTACGCCTACGCCCATCTGATGATCCGGTTCGTAAAGCCGGGCTTCCAGCTGGCGCTGCATGTCGTCGCGGTCGGCGCGGCGATCGCTTCCCTGCCCGTCCTGCCCTCGGCGCCGCCGGGCTCGCTCCTCGAGACCGACCCGACGCTGGGGGTCCTGCGTCTGCTGACGACCAGCGTCGCGATGCCCTTTCTCGTCCTCGCTTCGACGGGCCCCCTCGTCCAGGCCTGGTTCGCCCGTGCGCACCCGTCGCTCTCGCCCTATCCCCTCTACGCGGTCTCGAACCTCGGCTCGTTCCTCGCGCTCTTCGTCTTTCCGTTCGTGCTCGAGCCGCGCCTCTCCCTGAGCGAGATCGGCCGTCTCTGGACCTTCGGGTTCGTCGCGACCGGACTCGCGGTGCTCGCGTGTGCGCTGCTCGCGCGGGGGCACGACCGGTGGACGGGCCCTCGACGACGAGTCCCGAGCGCTTCGCGGGCGAGCCCGGCGCGGCGGCCGACGGGCCGGACGCGCCGGGGGCGGGAACGTCCGGCGAGGACGGCGGTCTGTCGCGCTCGCTGCTCTGGCTCGGGCTCTCGGGAACGGCCGTCGTGCTCTTGATGGGCGTGACGAACAAGCTCTGTCTCGACGTCGCGAGCATCCCCTTCCTCTGGATCGTTCCGCTCGCGACCTATCTGGTCACCTTCATCCTCTGCTTCTCGACCGAGCGGGCCTACCGCCGCGGACCCTTCGTCGTCGTCGCCATCGCCGCGTTCGCCGTCACGCTCTGGATGAAGCCGGGCGAGCTCATCGTCTACCAGGTGCTCGCCTACTGTGTGCTGCTCTTCAGCGCCTGCATGGGCCTGCACGGCGAGCTCTACCGCGCCCGTCCCGCGCCCCGGTCGCTCACCCGCTTCTACCTCTTCGTCTCGGCCGGCGGCGCGCTCGGGGGTCTGCTGGTCGGCATCGTCTCGCCCCGCCTCTTCGACGACTACTACGAGCTTCAGGTCGGCCTGCTCATGGCCGCGCTGATGCTCCTCGCGGCCTGCGCCGTGGATCCGAAGAGCTGGCTGCATTGGGACCGGGGGCGTGGTCGCTGGCGGATCGTCGCCCCGCTCGTCCTCGCCGCGATCGGCGCCGTCGCCTGGCTCGAGCTGCGACCGGACCCGCTCGTGATCCACAAGGAGCGCTCGTTCTTCGGCGTGCTGACGGTGCACGAGCTGCCCGACGCGGGCGGGGGCAGGCGAACGCTGACCAACGGGACGACGGTCCATGGACTGCAGTTCCTGAACAAGGCCGCCCGGAGGCTGCCGACCTCCTACTTCGGGCGCGCGACCGGCCTCGGCCTCGCGCTCACCAGCCGTCCCCGCAAGGTCGGCGCGCGGATCGGCGTGATCGGCCTCGGCGTCGGGACCCTCGCCGCCTACGGCCGCGAGGGCGATTTCATGCGCTTCTACGAGATCGACCCCGTCGTGACGAAGCTCGCCGGTCCCGAAGGCTATTTCAGCTTCGTCTCGGACTCGAAGGCCGAGGTCGAATTCGTGCTCGGGGATGCCCGGCTCTCGATCGAGGCCGAGCAGGCACGCAGCGGCTCCCAGGCCTTCGACATCCTGATCCTCGATGCGTTCTCGAGCGACTCGATCCCGATCCATCTGATGACCCGGGAGGCCTTCGAAGGCTATTTCCGGGCCCTCGCGCCGGACGGGCTGATGGCGGTCCACGTCTCGAACCGCCATTTCCAGCTGATGAGCCTCGTCTCGCGACTGGCGGCCGAGTTCGGTGCCTACAGCCTCCAGGTCCGAACCCGCTCGGCCCCCCAGCTCCAGAGCGGCCTCTCCGACTGGGTCCTGATCGCCCGGGACTCCGACGACCTGATGCGGCTGCAGATGCGGATCGAGAAGCGGCATCGGGCCCTCGAGCTCCACCCCAGCGCGATCATCCTGCGACGGGGCTCGGAGGTGAATCTCGATGCCTTTCCGCTGTGGACCGACGACTACAGCGATCTCTTGAGCGTCATGCGTTGGAATTGAGTCGAGGCAGCGACTGACCGACGACGTCTCGAAGGCTCGTCGGAGCCGCCGGACAGGAGATCGGAATGAGTCGCTCGGGTTGGTTGGTGGCCGCGGCGGTGGCGCTCGTCGCTTTCTACGTCGGCAAGGGATTGGGCCCCGCTCCGATCGGCTTTCCCGATCCGTCCGACGCCCGCGATGCCGCGGCGATGGAGGCGGCCGTCGCCGAGGCCCTGGCGGAGCCCCGCGCTTTTCCCCGGACCAGCGCGCTGATCCGGCTCTTCGAGGGGCTCACGACCGAGAACGTCGAGGGCGCAGCCCGGGCCGTCGAAGCCCGGGCCGGCGAGTACGATCCCGTCGATCTCCAGCTCTTCCTGACGGCCTGGACCCATCTCGACCCGAGCGCCGCCATGCGTGCCGTCCAGGGCTGGCCCATCCGCTCGCGCCGGGAGCTCGGCATCCGGATCGTGATGCGCGAGTGGGCCGCGAGCGGGCGGCAGATCGAGGCCGGCGCCTACTTCGACACGCTCACCGATCCGGACCAGCGCGAGCTCGCCGCAGGTCCCCTGGTCCGGGGCTGGGCGCTCGCCGGCGACGCCGAGGGCGCGCTCGGACTCGCCCTGCGCTTCTGGGAAGCCGATGGCCGCCGCGACGTGATCGATGCATTGATCCGCGGCGTGCTCCATACCCGGGGAGCCGACGGCACCTTCGAGCTCGCGCGGCGCGTCGACCCGAAGACCGGCGGAGAGTTTGCCCAGCGAGTCGCCCAGACGGCGCTCAATCTGGCCGGGCGCAGCGACCCCAGAGCCGCCGCCGCCTACTACGACGAGCTCGCCGGGACGGCGCCGGCGGCGCCCTGGCTCGTCTCGAACCTCCCGCGCATCGCGGGCCTGCTCCGCAACGAAAGCCCCGAGCTCGCCCTCGACTGGCTGCTCCCCAAGGCGCCCGGTCCCGAGCGGACGCGCGGGCTCATGGAGACGGCGGGCACCTGGGCGAAGCTCGATTTCGATGCAGCCTGGGCCTGGTTCGAGCAGCACGCCGAGAGCGCACGGGATGCGCAGGCCGAGCTCTCGCCGACCGACTCCGCGGTGCTCGCGGGTCTCGTCCGCCGGATGGCGCGCATCCGCCCGGTCCAGGCCGCGCCCTGGGCCCTGCGCCTGCGCCCCGAGTCCGATCGGGTCGAGATGCTCCGCCGCGTCGCCTACTTCTGGTCCGCCAGCGACGCCCCCGCCGCGGACGCGTGGATCGCGGGCCTCGCGCTCGATGCGAACGATCTCGCGCGGATTCGGGAGGGCGCCGAGTGGGGACGGGCCGCGGAATCGAGCCCGAGCAACTGACGCGAAGCGCCGCCCGCCCAGCCCCCGAAATCGAAAGGGCCGCAGTCGACGAATCGACTGCGGCCCCTGCTTTTCGTTCTGTCGGACCCAAAGGCCCGCTCGACTGTCTCGACTCGCTCTTCCATCCGCCCTCGTCGGCGACATTCGTCGCCGACGAGGGCTTCGGAATGATCGAGCTCCGGACTAGGCCCGTCGCCGGTAGGCGAGGAGACCCAGCATGCTCAGGCCGCTCGCGAGAGCCGCCGTCGCGCCCGGCTCCGGCGTGAACTTGAGGTTCAGGCCGAGGAGCTGGGTGTTGATCTGGATGTCGAGAGAGGTGCGCACCGAGTAGGGCCCGGCCACGAGACCGACGTTGCGCTGGACACCGCCCATCGCCGAGACGCCGACCGTGTCGTAGCCCATGCCGGTGACCGTATCGCTGAAGTGGATGTTCCCGGGCTGGCGCAGCGCGACACGCACGATCGAGACCGTGCCGGTCGTGAGCGGGAACATGTGCTTCACCGAGGTCGCCTTCGGCAGCAGGTTGAACGTGCCACCCGGCGGGAGCGGCGCGACACCGCTCATGTAGGTGTCGAAGCCGTTGATCTCGTTGCAGCCGATCGGGAGCAGGTTCAGCGGATCAGCGGTCTGCGTGCAGAGCGGAGCGACGCGCGGAGCGCCCATCGGCGTCGCCACGTTGCCCTGGAAGCCCTTGAACCGACCCGCGAGCTGGAAGCCGGGAGCCGTGAGGTCCCAGCCGCCCGCGTTGCGGATCCGGTAGCCGGGATCGTTGTCGCCGACCGGCTGCGTGGCCGCCGCGGGCTTGAACGAAGCCGGCACCATGCCCGTCAGCTGCGGACCCGCCAGGTTGAGGCGGCCACGGCCGTCGAGCAGGAGGGCCATCGTGCCACCGAACTGGCGCGGACCCGCGATGTAGCGGACGCGCACCTTCTCGTTGCCACCGGCCTGGGTGTTGACGTGGGTCGTGTTGGCCGCGGGGCGCGCCGCGAAGCCGACCGCGAGGCCGTTGTTCTGGCCGTTGCCCACGTTCTGCCAGTTCATCTGGGAGAACATGCGGGTCAGGGCCGGAACCGGCGCGAGCTGCATGGCGGTCTTGAGCGTATACGAGCCGGCCGGCAGCGGACCCGGGTTCGGACCGACGCGATCGATACCCGGCATCGCGGCGATGAAGGTCGTGTCGAGCTGGCGGGTCACGTTGTTCAGCACGATGCCGATCTGCGGACCGAGCTGCTGCTGGAAGGCGAACGGCGGGATCGTGAAGGGATCGCCGACGGCGAGGCCACCAGCGGGATTCACGATGTTGCGCGCGCCCTTGTTACCGACGCGGGGCTTGTTGAAGACGCCCATCGCGGTGGTGTTGAAGTTGATGTGCTGCTCGCGGTCATGGCAGCGCGCGTCGTTCGGGCCCGCCGGGCGCAGATCGAGGTGCTGGAACGACTGATTGCCGCCCACGGTCAGATGCGCGCCCGGGAGGACGGTCAGCTTCGGCGGAACGCAGTTGAGCACCGGCGGGTTCTGCGGGATGTTGACGATGATCCCGTTGCTCTCGTGGTATTCGCCGTACATGGCAACCGTCTGCGCCTGGCCCGCAGTGGCACCCATGGCGACGGTCGCAGCCACGAAGGCGGCTCGTAAGAATTTGGACATCAAGAACTCCTTTGTTACGGACTTGGCTTGGCGAACCACACCCGAAGCTCGACCGGCGTTTCCCGGATCCGGCCGCAGTCGCCGACGGATCCCTGGAATCCACCGCCCGATCGCCAGCAGCCGTTCAAGCGACAGCCACCAGACTCCGCGGGCATCTCATGGCGGGGATCCAATACGGAAGACCCCACCCACAGAAAGAAAAGCTTCGAATCGTGGGGCACCTTATCATGAACGCGATTCGGGCTGGGAACTTTTTTTGGGTCAGTTTCGCCCTGATTTACGGTCAGCCCCGCGGGATCAATCAAGATTCCATCGTGCTGACCGAGGCCCGATCGGGCCATTGGGCGTAGCCTCGGGCGGCTGGGGCTACGGAGCGTGGGTCGACAGACCGAGAGGTTGGTGTCACCTGTCTGTCCAGATCGCCACATCCATCACGATCCATTGATCGACGGCGCTCTGCTGCGTTCGGATGATCAGCCCGCGGGGTAGCTGGCGCGTCGAGAGATCCACATCGGCATTGCGATGGCAGGACGACAAACGTCTCGAGAGGGACAAGCGAATGGGAGAGCGAATGGTCATGGGCTTCCGTACGGCCTCTTCAACCCACTGCATCAGGCAGGCGGCAACCGGTCTGGCGCTCATCGGGGCGATCGGTTGGATCGCGGGCTGCGACCGCGAGCAGAACCGCTCGGCCGCGACCACGAGCCAGGCAGCGGCGCCCGCCGCGGCGCCCGGCATCCTGTTGGCGGCGCCGCTCGGACCGGACGCGAGCCTCGCCGAGGCCTTGAAGCATCCGGATCCGCTCGAGCGCGCACGGCGCGTCGCCGAGATCCTGGAGGCCGCGCCGGCGGATCAGCTGCGGGACGTGACCAACGCTTTCGAGGCCGCCGCGTTGCCCTGGGGCGACATGGAGTACGGGCTCTTCATCAGCTGGTGGGCGCGCTTCGATCCTTCGGCGGCCCTCTCCTACGCCCAGGACGACCAGCTCCGCACCGACCATCCGAGCGTCACGCGCGAGGCCATGCGCATCTGGGCGCGCCGTGACCCGAAGGCCGTCATCCAGTCGGGCTGGCTCAACAGCATCAGCATCGACCTGGGCGGGCTCAATCCGGCGATGGTGGAGCCCTTCGTGATCGGCTGGTTCGAGTCGGGCAATCCCGGGCTCGAAGTCTGGATCCAGGAGCTCGACACGTCGACGAAGGCGACGGCCATGGGCACCTTCATGCGCATGCTGGTGCTGCGTGACGGACCGCTGAAAGCCCTCGAGTGGACGCAGACCGCCGCCGTCGATCCCGGCAATCAGCGCCTCTTTCTGGGCGCCGGGCTCAATACCGTGGCGCGGGTCGAGCCGACGACCGCCGTCGCGTTCCTCGACGTCGCAGAAAAGAATGGCGTCGATACGCGGACCTTCGTCGCGCGGATCGGCCGCGGCTGGGCGACCCATGATCCCAAGGCGGCGATGGAGTGGGTGATCTCGAACGACATCGACGCGAACGAGCGCTGGCGAACCATCCACGACGTCGCGGACGCCTGGCTCTACCAGGACGAAAAGGGCCTCGAAGAATGGCTGAAGCCGCGCGCCAAGGAGGAATGGGCGGATCAGATCCGCAAGCAGTGGAACTTCCACCACGTGAAGCGCAATCGCTATCACGTCGACTGGCCGATGCTGATGCAGCACGCCGCGGAGTTCGTCAACGAAGACGCCCGACGCGCCGAGTACCTCTGGCTGATCCAGCGCTGGCGGGCGATGGAGCCCGAGGCGGCCGCGGCCTGGCTCGCCAAGAACGAGGCGCTGCTCGGCGACAAGCTCCAATACGCCGATCAGCTCTGGCAGCACGACCGCGAGGAGATCGACAAGATCCTCGCCGAGGACAAGGCGGCCCGGGAGAAGGCCGACGACAAGGCCGCGCAAGGCGGAGGCAGCGCGCCCAGCGCGAGCTAGCCCTGCTTGGATTCGCGGCCCTTCGGCGGGTTCTCCCGCTGCGGGGCCGCGGCTTCGGCCTTCTCCGGCTTCTCCGCCTTCGCGCCGCCCTCCGCGCCGACCTGCTCGGCGCCATCGGTCGCGGGCTGGGTCTCCTCGATGATCTCGTATTCGGAGGCCGCGGCCGGGTCGAGCGAGGCGAGGAACTCGATGCCTTCCTTGCCCGCGCCGAAGCGGATCGCCCGGCGCGCGAGCTTCACGCGCGCCTCCTTCTGCGCCTCGTCCGCCGGCATCCGGCGCGCGAGCTCGAGCACCGCCCGTCCATCGTAGGGGGAATCGCGCTCGATGAAGGTCGTGAGACGCTTCATCGCCTCGTCTGCCTTCCCCGCCTTCGTGAGATGGTCGAGGATGGGCAGGAGCGCCGCGCGGGACTCCGGCGCCTGGACCAACGCGCGCTCGTAGAATCCATCCGCTGCCGCTTCGTCGCCGCGCTTCGCCGCCAGGTCGCCCTGGGCCGTCAGGACGTCGACCTCGTTCGGTCGCTTCCCGGCGAGTGCGCCCAGGATGCGGTCCGCTTCGTCGAGATCCTTGCCCTGCCGCAGCAGCGCGCGACCGAGGGCGAGCTGGGCGTCGAAGTCGTCGGGGCGTGCCTTGACCCCGGCTCGAGCCGCCGAGACCGCGCCGTCGAGATCGCCGAGCCCGAGCATCAGCTCGACCCGCTCGCGGAGGAACGCCCCGCGAATCGCCGGGATGGATTCCTTCTCGACCTCGGCGAGCACGCCCGCCGCGGCCCGCGGTCCGGCCTGATAGGAGAGCCCGCGTGAGAGCGCGAGGATCGTGTCGCGGCGGACCTTCTCGTTCGAATGGGTCGCGTCGGCCGGGATCTCGAGGTCCGGCTCGGTGCCCCGCATGGTCTCGACCTCGACCATCAGGATGCGCATGGCGGTCGACGGGTCGGAAGGCTTGCGCGGGGACTGGAAGGTCAGGATGGAAGCGGCCTCGCGAAAATTGCCTTCGGCGAGATGGAGCTTCGCGAGACGCTCGCGCGGCGCCGACAACGTCGGATCCGAGCGAACGGCATGGCGATACTCCTCGACCGCCAGGTCGAGATCGCCGACCCCCTCCGCCGCGCGGGCGCGGTAGTACCGGATCGGCGCGTTGTCGGGCCAGAGCAGCGCGGCCTTGCCGAGCAGCTCGAGGGCCTGCGCGTGGTCCCCGCGCTCGAAGGCGATCCGACCGCGCAGCATCTGCTGATGGACTTCGACGGGGGTCTTGTCGGCCATCTTGAGCGCTTCGTCGAATTCCCGCGCCCGGATCAACGCCTCGGCCTCGCGCAGCAACAGATCCGGCGAGGCATTGTCGCCGACGATCTGGTTGACCTTGTCGAAGGCGACGAGCGCCTCACCGACCCGGTCATGGCTCATCAGGAAGCCCGCCAGATCGACCCAGAGCGCCGCCGTATCGGGCGTGGTCCCCCGTCCCGCCTTCTCCGCGTCGTCGATCGCCTTGCGAAGGATCGCCTCGACGTCCTTGTCGCGACCGACCCGCCCGAGGAACTGGACGTAGGCGTCGCGGATCTCGCGGGTCTCCGGGCTCTCCTTGTAGGCGCGCTCGAGGATTTCGAGGATCCGATCGAAGCGGCCGACCTCGGAGTAGAGCTTGATCGCCTCGGTCATGAGGTCCGTCGCGTTCGGGAATCGCTCGAGGCATTCGTCGACGATCTTCGTCGCCTCGTCGGTTTCGCCGGCCTCGCGCTTGAAGGAGGCGCGGACGGTGCACCAGTAGGCCTCCCGGGAATCCTCCTCGATCTCGAGATAGAGGTCGGCCTCTTCGCCGTCTTCGTCGGCGGCTTCCTCCGCGTTCGCGAGGTCCTCCTCGGGTCGATCGCCCGCGATCTTCTCCCCGACCGTCTGCTCTCCCTTCTTCTCGGCCTCCGGACCGACGCCCGAGCTGCGCAACAGCTCGTAGGCCTCGTCGGGACGCTTGAGCCCGAGCAGCGCCACCGCCTTCATCCGAATCGCCGTTTCTTCTTCGGGGAAGCGCTCGATGATCGAATCGACCAGCTCGAGGGCCTCTTCGAAATGGGTCTGCGTGTCGAGCAGGACCCGCGCCTCCAGCAGGAGCGCGAACGGGTCGTCGTCGATCTCCTCGGGCGTCTCCTCGTGGATGCGTTTGAAGACCTCGAGGGCAAAGTCGTAGTTCCCACCCATCTGGGCATCGACCGCGAGCTGCTGGCTCGCCCGAAGAAACCACTCGGGGTCCTCTCGCGCGGCGTCGAGCGCCCAGATCGAGCGCTCCGGCTTGCCCGTCAGCGAGAGGGCGCGGCCGTAGCGATAGAGGATCTCGCCGTCGCGATTGCCCGACTCGATCAGCTCGATCAGGATCGGGATCGACTCGTCCATCTTGTTGGTCGCCTGGAGCTCCCGGACCTCCTCGAGCCGGGATTCCGGAGTCGGCGCACAGCCCGTCGTCGCGACCAGCAGGAGGCTCGCGGCGAGCGACGCGAGCCCGAATCGCGAAGGCGACACCGCGATGGATCCGGCGCGGGCTCGAGCGCAATGCGCGGCGAGAAGGCGGGAAATCGAGAGCTTCGTGGGAGTCGGGAACGGGCGGTCGATCTGCATGGCGCAGACCTTAGCAGGAAGAGCGGATCGCACGGAGTCGCCCGCGTACGACCTCCAGAGGCCGATCCCGGCCGCCGTGCTGGTTTCCCCGAACGCGGGGATTCGATAGCGTGGCGCCCGCCATGACCACCGAATCCCGACGACGCATCTGGCCCTTCCTCCTCGCCGCGGCGGCCGCGCTCGGCGCCTACGCCTACGTCGTGATCGACGTCGAGCCCGACCCGATGAAGGCCCGACCGAAGGGTGGGGTCGCCGAGCTCGAGGCCCTCGCCGAGCGCGACGACACCAACATCCTCTTCATCGTGGTCGACACCCTGCGCGCCGAGCGCATGAGCGCCTACGGCTATTCGCGGGAGACGACGCCCTTCCTATCGAAGCTCGCCTCGACGGGCATCCGATTAGGCCGGAACATCGCCCAGTCGTCCTGGACCAAGAGCTCGATGGCCTCGATGTGGTCTGCGCGGACCCCCCTCCACGTCGGGGTGACCCGCTTCAACCACACGATCTCGGACCAGGTCGACATGCCCGCCGAGGTCTTGAAGGAAGCCGGGTTCAAGACGATCGGGCTGTACCGCAACGGCTGGGTCAATCCGTCGTTCGGCTTCGCCCAGGGCTTCGAGAAGTACTACAAGCCCCTCGGCGGCTATCAGGACCCCCAGATCCAGCGCATGCGCCCCAACGCCCAGCTCGCCGGCACGGACGAGAGCCTGATGGCGGACGCGACCGAGTTCCTGCGCATCCACGGCAAGACCTCCCGCTGGTTCCTCTACCTGCATCTCATGGACGTCCACGAATACACCTACGACCAGGAGTCGGCGCTCTTCGGCAACTCGGTCTCGGACATCTACGACAACTCGGTGCTGCGGGAAGATTGGGTGATCTCGACGCTCTACGACTACCTGGGGCGTCAGGGCCTGCTCGAGAAGACGATCGTCGTCCTGATCTCCGACCACGGCGAGGCTTTCGGCGAGCGGGGCTTCGAAGGCCATGCGCGTGAGGTCTTCCCCGAGACGACGGAGACGCCCTTCATCATCTCGCTGCCCTTCGAGCTTTCGCCCGGCGTCGTCGTGAAGGCGCGCTCGAGCAACCTCGACGTCTGGCCGACGCTTCTGGATCTGATCGGGCTGTCGAGCCCGGACGCGGGGCTCGATGGGCGCTCCCGCCGCGAAGCGATCCTCGCCGCCGTCGAGGGCGCCGAGTCGACCGGGGACGACGAAGTCTCCGTCGCCTTCCTCGACGAGAACTGGGGGACGCCGGGCGGAGATCGGCTCGCGGCGGTCAGCGTGATCGACGGCTCGTTCCGCTACGTCTCGGGCTCCGCGCTGAACGGACGGCCCTACGAGGTCCTGCTCTCGAACGAGGACGGGCAGAAGGCGAATCGGCTCGCGGCGAATCCGGAAGCCGCCGAACTGCTCCGGACGAAGGCCAGGGAAATCCTCGACCAGACGTCGGCCTTCGAGTCGAAGGAGATCAAGCTCGATCAGATGCAGCTCGATCAGCTGCGCGCGCTGGGCTACCAGCTGCCCTGATCGGCTGCCCGGATCGATCCCCGTGTGCGATCGCGGTCCCGGCGCGACCGGGACTGCGGCGCGCCGCGACTACCAGGTGAACCGGAAGTCGGCGCCGCAGACGCGCGGGTCCGACATGTACCAGAGCTGCTGCCCGCTGAAGGTCGAGAGATCGATGGCGAAGGTCTTGTAGCGCTGATCCGTCACGTTCTTGCACCAGCCCGAGACCGTGATCCCGGAGTCACCCGGCGGCGTCCAGCTCAAGCGCACGTTGTGGATCGTGTAGGCGCGATTGCCGAGCAGGTAGGGCTGGAAGCGGTCGGCGCCTGAAATAGCCGGCTCACCCTTTCCATTGTTTGGATCGAAGGGCACGTCGTCGGTCCAGGTGAAGTCGTACTGCGGCGTGATCGTGCCGAGCCGATCCGTCGAGACGGGCCAGGTGATGATGGCCGAGGCCTGCAGGTTCGCGGAATTGAGGAGCGAGTTGCCCGAGTAGTCGATGGGTACCGGGAGGCTCCCGTTGGCGAAGGGACGCTGCTCGACGACGGTGAACTCGACAAATTCCGCCTCAAGCCAGCCCCCGCGCAGTGTGACGTTCAGACCTTCGATCTCCTCGGGAACGAGCCCTTCGAGGGGACGGGCGATGAACTCGAGCTCGGCGCCAAAGTTTCGGGCCTGGGCCGCGTTCTGGACGACGCGGGAGACGCCGAAGAAGTTCGTGGTCAAACGGAAGACCTGGTAGTTCTTGTAGTTGTAGTAGAAGAACGATGCGTTGGCGTTGAGTCGATTTGCGAAGAACGAAGAGTTCAAGCCCCATTCGACCGCGTCGAGCTGTTCGGGGTCGGCATATCCCTCTCCGGGGACCTTCGCTGCAGTCGCGTCGCTCGGATTGAAGTGGCCCGCCTTGAAACCGCGCGAGTACTTCACGTAGGCCGTGACGTCCTCCGTGAAGGCGTACTCGAGATTGACGAAGCCCGTGAGGGCGTCCCAGGTCCGCTGGTTCGACGACTGATTGACCGATCGGACAACGAAGCCCGGGAAGGGCTCGGTCAAGGTCGTGTTCTTCACCTCGAAGTCCTTGCGCTCCCAGTTGTAGCGGAGGCCGCCCGAGAGGGTGAACGATTCGAGGAACTCGTACTCGGTCGTCAGGTAGAGGCCGCCGCTGAAGATCTCCTGGGTGTACTGATTGAGCTGATCGGCCTCATCGAAGAGGTTCTGATTGATGAAGGCCTCAACCTGCTCGAACATCGTGTAGGCGCCGACGTCCCAGGAGATCGGCAGCTCTCCGATGGCATCGCCCTTCATGGCGACGTCGCCGTAGTACTCCCACGCCTGGTCGTTGCTCTTCGACGGGAACTTGATGTTGGGCCCCAGATCGGTATCGCGGGACTCCGACTTGCGGTAGTCGATGAAGCCGAAGTTGATGGTCGTCTCGGCGAAGTCGAGGTCGATGATGCCGGTCGTCGAGACTGCGTGGGTCTCGAGCAGCGTGCGGCCGGGGCTGTCGATATCCCCGGCGTAGGGATGCCGATCGCCCGACTGCTTGTGGATCTCCTTGGCGAGCCGGAGCTGAGCGAGCCGCCTGGCCTGGACCTGCGAAAGCGCCGGGTTCTTCGCCCGGAAGTCGGAGATCAGGAAGTTCTCCCGATTCGTCAGATCGCGGTCGCGATAATTGAGGGGATCGCCCTGGCCCGGGAGACCGCCGCCGGTCCCGACCGCCTGACCGGCCGTCGAGTCCCGGTTCAGGTTCGAGAGCTCGACCCGAACCGTCCAGTCCATCGGGACCTCGGGGGGCTTGATCCGGATCTGTCCGCGCATCGCGTAGTCATCGATTTCACCGATGTAGCGATTGAGAAAGGGCGTCACCCTGCTCACCTCGCCCGGTCCGGACCTGTTCGCCGCAGAACCCCACGGAGGGCGCCGGCGCGGGCGGCTGATTCGGCCGGTCCGCCAGGGGCACGCGATTCGCGCAGCGATTCTCCCAGAACGGGTTTTCGTGGCTGTACCGGGCCGAGATGCGGGCGGTCACGATGTCTTCGTAGATCGGCGCGTTGACCGCGGTCTCGAACTGGTATCGGTTCGCATCGCGGGCATCGACGGAGGCGATGCGCGCGAGGGTCATGCGCGCCATGCCCGTGAATTCGTCGGTCGGGGCCTGGGTCTTCACGACGAAGGCGCCGGCCGAGGCGTTGCGCAGATTGCCGGAGCCCTGGGGCCCCTTCAGGACCGAAAGGCCGCCGATGTCGAAGAGACCGACGAGCTGGGTCGCCGACGGATTGCGCGGGACGCCGTCCTGGAAGATCGGGACCGAGCTCGACGCATTGGCGCCGAAATCCTGCAGACCGACGCCGCGCACGAAGAAGGAGGCGTTCGTCGCGTTGACCGAGGCGATCTCGAGATTCGGCACGTAGGCGTCGAGGTCGCCGACGTCCTCGACGCCGATGTTGGCTAGGTCCTGGGTATCGAAGGCGATCGCCGACGTGCTCGACGGGTTCAGCAGCTCCGAGGTCCCGGAGCCCGTGACGATCATCTCTTCGACGCCCGCGAACGGATCCGCGTCGGAGGCGGCCTGTTGCGCCTGCACGCCGGCGGCCATCGACAGCGAGGCGAGCAGCGCCATCGCCGCGTCGCACCGACGGCCGAGGATCACGGATCGAACGAAGGACGCTCGCCGTCGCCGGTCGGATCTACCTTTGAACATCGCGTATGAATTCCCCAACGTCGGGCCACGACGCAGCTAGCGACAACACTCGAACGACTCGAACGAACTCCCGATTCCGATGGTCCGCGCCATCGCGAACCACGCGCGACGGCCCGTCGCCCTGCGTGCGAGGATTTCCATCGGCGAATTCCCCTCTCGCTGCGACATACCATCCGATCGAAGTCATCGAGCCTGGACGAACAGAGACCGCCTGGCTCCCGGAGCAGCCGGCGCAGAAACACGGGCCTTCGGAGACTACTCGGATTGGATTGCAGGATCAATGAGGCTGATGAATACTGCGCCCCCGCTTGCATGGCTCGTTCATCCGGAGACGCGGTTCTGTGACGAAGAATCAGTTTCTCCGCAGGTTTTTGACGCAGCGTGGGGTCCGAACGTCGGGAGGTCCCGAGCCCGTAGCCCCGATCGTCCTCTCCGCGACGCGATGCCTCGACCGAATTCGTGCTGCCTGATGGCTCGAGGCCCGTTCGCCCGACTCGAGCCCGCTCGCATGCGGATCATCCGGCAATCCACTACTCCATCCGCGGAAGTCTCGCGCATCGGATGACACCGCCGACACCTCACGCTCAGGATCCCCGGGTGCGGGCAAGACCCCTGACGGACCATCAAGGCCGGAGCCACGTGGTCGCTCGATCCAATCTCGGCCTTCAACCTTGCGCAGACCCGTCGACTCGGGTCTAGTTATGCAGCCAGTTCGACCTCTGCCCGCCGCAGCCGACGCGGCCGACCTGCGAGAAGAGTCCAGCCATGCGCGCCCCCTCGACAACCGACGCCCAGAAACGTCTTCATCCGTTCCGCTCGATGTCGCCCGTGCGCTGCGGGCTCGCCGCCTGCGCCGCACTGCTCGCGATCATCTGTCCGCTCGCCTCGCCGGCTCAGGACGCGGCGATCCCGGGCGTGCCCTCGATCCACGACTGGAACGTCTACGGCGGGCCGGAAATCGGCGTCTTCGGCCATTCTGCGAAGGGCAGCTCGACCTCTACGCAGATCACGGGTCCCCGCGTCCGCAACCCGAACTCCCAGTTTGGCGACCTCGGAACCACGATCTCCGATCCCGAGCGGTCGCGAGAGCGCGTCATGTCATTTCTCGCCGGGGCGACCTTCGGCGTGCTGACGCCCGGCGTCGACGTCCCGGGCCGACCCCGACTCTTCATGGAGATCAATGTCTCGAATCCGCAAACGACCGAGACGCAGTTTGCACGGCGTGCCAATCCAGCGCGGATCGAGTTTCCGCGCATCCCGATCGGGAGCGAGAATCCAACCCCCCTTGGCGAAGGAACCCTGACCGGCGTCGGCACAGCGATCAGCGCCCAGCAGCAGGGCCCTCAGATTCACGCCGGGCTCGGTCTCTCCTTCGAGTTCCCGGTCCCCGGCGATCAGCTGATCCGGATAAAGCCCTCGGCGATCTACAGCCGGACGATCATGGACATCAAGGCGACGACGCGGCGCGCGGTCCGACTGAACGGTGATTCCGGCAACAATCAGGGACTCGAAGACTTCCGCTTCATCCTGCTCGACGATTCACGAACCGAGGTCTACCACGCCGCCGGTCCGTCCCTCGAGCTCGAGTACGTCCCCGGCCTGCAGTGGGGCCCGTTCGCCTTCTCGCTCTACGCCCGTGGCAACGCGGCCTTCACCTTCAACACCCTGAAGACCGAGATGCAGAAATGCAACGTGGCCGGTGGCCAGCCCAACGAGTGTGCGCGCTGGAAGTACACGCAGGATCCGTGGGCCTATCGCGCGACCGCCGGGGTCCACATCAACTGGATTCCCCAGCGCTTCTGGTGAGCGACTCGCCCGAGCGTCGCCCGTGAGTCGAGCCGAGACGCCGCAGGAAAGAGACTCGGCGGGCGTCGCCGACAGCGGAGCGAACGCCTCTCTCGCTTCCCGCGTCGGGAGCGGCATTGGCCCCCTGGCGGCGCTGGCCGTCGGTCTCGCGACGGTCGTGCTCGTCGGCCAGCCGATCTACGCCAACGACACCTGGATCCATCTCGCCCTCGGCCGGGCCTTCGCCGCCGAAGGTCCCTGGCTCGCCGCCGATCCGTATCTCTTCGCGGCTCCGGGTCCCCCGTCGCCGAGCTCGTGGCTCGGCTCCGCCGCGATCTTCGGGATCTGGTCGACCACGGGCTTCGACGGTCTGCGCCTCGTCCACGGCCTGCTCGTGCTCGGGATCCTCGTCCTCGCGTGGCACGTCCTACGCCGCGCCGGCGCGAGCGCCGCCCTCGCCGGCGCCGGAGTGGTCGGGTTCGTCGTTCTCGCGACCTATCGGCTGGTGCAGCTGCGGCCCGATCTCTTCACGATGGTCGCGACGCTCGCGCTCTTTCCGCTCCTCGTCGCCGATCGATCGGGACCCGATGGGCGGCGCATCGCAGCGGCTGCGCTGCTCGCGGCCGTCTGGTCCAACGTCCATGCGGCCTTCGTCCTGGGGCCCGTGCTCGTGCTGGCGGCGAGCGCGGCCGTCGCGGTCGCGACCTGGATCCCGCGGCGGTCGACCGCAGAGATCGAAGACGGGAACCGCACTGCCGAACGAAAGCGCGCGCTGCGACTCGGCCTGGCCGGCGCTGCGATGGCGATCGCGAGCCTCGCCAATCCCCAGGGTCCGAGCGCGCATCTCGCCTATCTCGAATCCGGGCGCGAGACGCTCGATCTCGCGGCGATCTCCGACGAGTGGAATCCGACCGACCTCTTCGCCTGGCCCGTGCCCTTCCTGCCGCCGACGATCGCGGCCTGGCTCCTCTGCTGGCTCGGCGTCGTCGGCTTGACCGTCGCGATCGGCCTCTTCCTCCGTGAGCGCCGGCGTGGGCGAGCGGAGTCCGTCGGCGCCATCGACCCCGCGCTGCTCGCCCTCGCCGGAGCCGGTCTCTTCGCCGCGGTGCGCGCGTCGCGCTTTCTCTGGCTCGGGATCTTCGTGCTCGCTCTGCTCGGATCGATCCTCTGCCGGCGCGGGCGCGCCGAGCTCGTGGCGTGGACGGGTGCGGCCTTCGCGGTCGGGGCGGCCGCGCTGCATTTCTCCGTAGGCGACTGGCCGCTCGTCTCCCGCTCGCTGCGCGCCGACGCGGTCGACTACGCCGTGCCCTACTCCGCCGAGCGATTCAACAGCGAGGCGATCTGGTTCCTCGCCGACACCGGCGTCGAGGGCCGGATCTACAACGACTATCCCCTCGGCGGCTTCATGAGCTTCTGGCTGGCGCCCCGACTGCAGATGGCCTCGAGCGGAACGATGAACGTCGCGAAGGAGGCGATGGAGGCGAATCTCGCGATCGGCGCCCGTCGGACGCTGCGCGCCGACGAGGACTTCGCCGCCCTCCTCGATCGGATGGGGTACGACCTCTTCCTCGGTCTCGGGTTCCCGGTCGAAGCCCGCCCCGGTCGCCCCGTCCCCTGCACCGTCCGCCACCTCGAACGCGAGTCGGGCTGGCTGCTCGTCTTCCGCAATCTGCGCAACGCCGTCTACCTGCGCGACGACGCCCGCAACGCGAAGAACCTCGATCGGATCGTCGCCTACTACCAGCGCGCCGGCGTCCCCTTCGATCGGGAGCGGGGATTCGAGGCGGAGCGGGTCGTCCGGAAGGCGACGCCCTGGGCCCTCGAGCACGGCCTCATCCCCTTCGACTTCGAGGCCCTCGTCGAGCACGTCCGGGAGGCCCGTCGAGCCGGCCGCGTCGACGGACAGGTCCATCGCCTCGCCGTCCTCTATGCGACCCTCGGACTCTACGAGCGCGCGATCCAGCTCGACCGCTTCGTCCAGAAGGCGGAGCGAGCCGATCCGGTCTCGGCCTGGCGTCTGCTCTGGTGCCTCCTCCAGCTCGGGCGCCTCGACGACGCGCTCGAGCTCGCGACAGAGCTCGATCGGAAGAGTGAGGGGGGCACGGCGACCGGAGCCGGAGCCTGGAGCGCGCCCATCGAAAGCCTCGTCCGCGCCGACCCGGCGTCGCGCGCGGCCCAGATCGCCCTCCTCCCGATGCTGCGAACCGAGCAGATCGACTGGGTTCGCTATGGCATCGCGATCGCCCCCGCCCGCTACCGCCTCGACGATTCGAGCGGAGCGCGTTGAGGGCATGCGTGCGCCCCCTCGGGCAGAGTTGCGTGCCAAAATTCGCCGCAATCGAAAAAATCCCCACACTTTTCCCGACACCCATAGTAGGATCGACCTCGATCTGGGAAGGTCACTCGCCGGGACAACCGTCTCGACGCGTGAAGGGATATTCGGCTGGGCGGGCTTTTGAACCTCGGTGGCGAGGACAAAGCCTTCATCGATCAGAATCGCTCGGGCTCGAGGTGCTGGGAAACACCTCGAAAAGCCCCCGAGCGCGGGAAGCTGGGCCTTCGGCCCGGGCCCGGACTTCTCATCGACGCTCGTTTCCTCCTCCTCCAGATCACGACATCGCATGAACCGACCGCCGCATGGTGCGGCGGCGCGCTCGTGCCGACGTCCTCGCGCAGGCGGGGTCGTGACGCTACTGGCGTTCGCGCTGTGGCACCGAAAGAGGAAGAAGCAAATGATTCGATTCAACAAGGCAATCGCGGCCGCGGCGCTCTTGTTCGCCATGCCGACGGGAGCGAGCGCGCTCGGCATCTCGATCGTGAACGTCTCGTCGACCGGCGCGAGCACGTCCTTCCTGCAGAACGGCGACACCATCACCTTCGACCTCCGGCTCGACAACCCGACGAACGTGCCGGTCTTCGGCCTCGGCGTCGCGGTCAGCGGCTTCGACACGCCCGGAACGACCAACGCGATCAGCAGCGGCCTCCAGCTGCAGGCGGGCGGCCTCGTCGCGGCCAACGCGTTCAGCGACGGCTTCGATCCCGAACCGAGCAACACCAACAGCCTCCCGAACTTCCGCACGGCGCCGACGAACGTCTGGGCCCTGAGCCTGATCAATCCCCAGGCCGTGACGACCTCGCTCTTCAACGGCGTCGACACCGTCGGCTACTCCGGCGACGGCACCCAGGACAACGGCCCCCTCGGCCAGACGGGCGCCAACGGCATCCACTTCCGCGTGTCGTATACGCTGCTCGTGAACAACTTCGGCCCGACGCAGAACCTGAACCTCGTCTTCGGCACCGACGCGGCCAGCGGCGCCGTGGCGATCGGCGCGGGCGGCAACGAGATCCCGTTCTCGAACGCGACCTACGCCCTCAGCGTGATCCCGGAGCCCGGCACCGCGCTGCTGATGGGGCTCGGTCTCGCGGCGCTGGCCTCGCGCCGACGCTAGTCGGAGAGGACCGGACCGGCGCGAGCCCATCGCGCCGGTCGGCCTTCCCCGATCGATCGACACGGATCGGCCTCTGATGACGGCCGCCCTCCTCCTGGAGGGCGGCCGTCGCATTTTCGAGGTCGATGCCCGCTGGCCGCCCTCGAGCTGTCCCGCACGCGCGGTCGACGCGATCTGATCGAGCGATGCATTTTTCCCTCCACTTTTCCGGCGAGTCGTAGTAGGATGCACTCGATCTGGGAAGATCTCCCGAACGAAGCGAGGGCTTCGAGCGGGGGTTGGGATTTCGGCTGAGCAGGCTCGCACGGGCCATTTCGATCGGATCATGGTTCGAAGTCGGGGCGCTGGGAAACGCCTCGAAGACGCTTCGAACGCGGCTTTCGCGATATTCGGTCCAGACCTCGGACGCCAGGCGTCAGGCATCAGGCGTTGGTGGTCAGGAAGACTCGAACGGCGCGAGATCCGACGAATCCGATCGGTGCTCCTCTCCTCTTCCAGATCGACAGGTCGCGAGACCTCGAGCCGGTGCGCGGTGCGCCGAGCCCGGCGTTTCGCTTCGTCGCTTTTCGCTCGCGCGGGAGGCGTCGACCTCGGCGTTCAAGCTGTGGCATCGAAGTGAGGAAGAAGCAGATGATTCGATTCAATCAGGCAATGGCAGCGGCGGCGCTCTTGTTCGCCGTCCCGACGGCGGCGAGCGCCCTCGGCATCCAGATCGTCAACGTCTCGTCGACCGGCGCGACCCCGACCTTCCTGAACAACGGAGACGAGATCACCTTCGATCTGCGCCTCGAGAACCCGACCAACGTCGCGGTCAACGGCCTCGACGTCGTCGTCTCGGGCTACGACATCGGCAACACGACCAACAACATCAGCAGCGGCCTCGAGCTGGTGGGCGGATCGGTGGCCACGGGCGCCTTCAACACCACCCTGCCGGCCCCCGGCGAAGGCAACTTCAACGGCCTCGAGAATCTGGTGACGTCTCCGGTCAACGTCTGGGCCCCGAACGCCCAGAACCCCCAGCCCGTCCGCACCCAGCTCTTCGGCGGCATCGATCTCGCGCCCCACTCCGGGAGCGGCCTGCTCGACCGCGGCATCGCCGACGGCAGCACCGGCGCTGGCGACGTCCACTTCCGCGTGACCTATCGGCTGAACACGCTCGGCATCGGCGCCGCGGCGCAGAACCTGGTCCTGAGCTTCGGCACGCTCACCCAGTTCGGCCACGTCGCGATCGGCCCCGGTGGCGCCGAGATCCCGTTCTCGAACGCGACCTTCGCGCTGACGATCGTCCCGGAGCCGGGCACGGCCCTCCTGATGGGCCTCGGCCTCGCGGCGCTGGCCTCGCGCCGACGCTAGTCGTCACGAGCCGACTCCTCGGGCCCCTGCGGGCTCGAGCCGATCGGCGAGCCGATCAGCAAGAAAGGCCGTCCTCCCTCGCGGAGGACGGCCTTTTCGTTTCGAGGGCTCCAGAGCGCGCCGCGACGCGCTACTCGCGGCGGAGATGGACGCTGCCGACCTCGTCGACGGTCGCCGACCAGCCCGGCGGGACGACGACGGTGTCGACGTCGGACTCGACCAGCAGCGGGCCCGAGAGCGTCCCCGTCTGGGCGAGATCGCCGCGGGTGAGGATCCGGGTTCGCGAAGCCTTGTCGGCGCCGAACCAGACGTCGCGCCACTCGGCGGCGGGCGCGTCCGTGCCCTCGCGCGCGCTGCGCCGAAGCGGCGGACGCGCGACGGGGATCCGCAGTCGGACCCGGAACGCGGCGTATTCGACGGCGCCCGTCGACTCGATGCCATAGAGCTCGCGGTAGCGGGCCCGGAATCGAGCCGGAAGAGCCGCGAGCTCCGCCGCCTCCTGCCCCGGTGCCGGGGCGTAGGGAATCGAGAGCTCGTGGGATTGACCGACGAAGCGGGCGTCGACGAGACGCTCGACCTCGAGGGCTCCGGCGAGGGACGCTTCGTCGTCGTCGAGGCCCATCTTCTCGCGCGCGACCTCGAGGGCCCGGGCGAACTGGCGCGAGAGCTCGGCGACCGTGAGATCCGCGGCCTGGATCCAGTGGGTATGGCCGTGCTCCGCCGTGAGATCCGTCGCCTGCATGCCGATCGCGGACGCGACGCCCGCCTCGGGCGGCGCCACGATGTGGGACAGTCCGAAGCGCGAGGCGAGGCCCGCGGCGTGCATCGGGCCCGCGCCACCGAAGCAGATCAGCACGTGGTCCCGGGGATCGATGCCCTGCTGAACGGTCACGACGTGGACCGCCGAGGCCATGTTCGCGTTCGCCATCTCGTGGATCGACCAGGCGGCGCGCACGACGCTGGTCCCGAGCGGCTCGGCGATGGACTTCGCGATCGCGGCGTGGGCCCGCGCAGGATCGAGGGCCATCGTGCCGCCGGCGAAGCGCTCGGGGGTCAGGTAGCCGAGGACGAGATTCGCGTCGGTGACCGTCGGCGCTTCGCCCCCCCGCGCATAGCAGGCGGGGCCGGGATCGGCGCCGGAGGAGCGCGGCCCGACCTGCAGCACGCCTTCGGGATCGAGCCAGGCGATCGAGCCGCCGCCGGCGCCGACCTCGGCGAGGTCGATCGTCGGTGTCTTGATCGGCATGCCGGTCCCGGCGCGGCGACCGCCGTAGCTGCCGCGACCACCGACGTGGAGCTCGCGCACGACCCGCGGCCGGCCGTCGTGGACGACGCCCGCCTTGGCGGTCGTGCCGCCCATGTCGAAGGAGATGACGCGCTTCTCGCCGTAGTGGTTGGCGAAGCGCGCCGCCGCCATCACGCCCGCCGCGCCCCCCGACTCGAGGGTCGCGACGGCGCGCTCGGCGGCGACCGCCGCCGACATGACGCCGCCCGAGGACTCCATGATGTGGAGCGGCCCCTGGATGCCCAGGCGGCCGAGTCCCTCGCGCAGGCGCGCGAGATAGCGGGCCATCAGCGGCGCGACCTGCGCCGTGTGCAGCGTCGTGCTGGCGCGGTCGAACTCGCGCATCTCGGCGTGGACCCGCGACGAGAGGATCACGCGCACGTCGGGCATCGCCGCGTGCAGGATCGCCTCCATCGCCTCTTCGTGATCCGGCCGGGCGTAGGAATGCAGGAAGCAGACGGCGACCGCCTCGGGCGCGTAGCGGGCGATGCGCGCCGCCTCCGCCCGGGCCTGCGTCGCGTCGAATCCGACCAGGACCTCGCCCCGGGCGTCGCAGCGCTCGACGATCTCGAACACCGCATCCCGCTCGAGCACCGGCGGCGACGGCTCGAAGAACAGGTCGTAGCGGTCGTCCTCGACCCGGGCCTCGCGGCTGATCCGCAGCAGATCGCCGAAGCCCTTCGTCGTGACGAAGGCGACCCGGGCGCCCTTGTGCTCGATCACGGCGTTGGTCGCGAGGGGCGTCCCGTGGACCACACGCTCGATCGAGGCCGGATCGACGCCCGTCGTCTCGAGCAGACGCCGGATCCCGCCGAGGACGCTCTCTTCCGGGGCGCCGGGCGTCGTCAGCTGCTTCACGACGTGGAGCTGCCCGTCGCCCCGCGTGAGCACGATGTCGGTGAACGTCACGCCGATGTCGGCCCCCAGCACGCATCGCTCGCTCATCGTCCCACCTCCCGGCCCGCGGCCGCGCCGCTCGGCTTTGCCGAAGGCGACGCCTTCACACCCGTGAATCCATAGTCGCGCCGCGCCGCCTCCGGGCTGACCCAGCCCTCGACGAGATCCGCCTCGATCTGCGCCGCGTCGCGCTCCTCCGGGCGACCGAGTCCGCCGCCGCCCGAGGTGCGCAGCACGAAGGTCTCCCCCGCGTACATCAGCTGGTTCGCCGCCTTCGGCAGCAGCGGCCGCGTCCCGCCGTCCGGGAGCACCGCGAACTGCTCGCCCGACCGCCCCGGTCGACCGCCATCACGTCCCCGCGGCGCGAAGCGCACGCGTTCGCTGCGGATCGCGACCTCGCAGTCCTTCAAGACGCGAATCCGCGTCTCGACGCCGAGCCCGCCGCGATATCGGCCCGGCCCGCCGGAGTCCGGGATCATCGACTGGGACTCGAAGACGAGCGGCAGCCGCGCCTCGAGCGGCTCGACCTGGGGGACGACGTTGCGCCCGCCCAGAAAGAACGAGCCCGTGGCGCTCGGCCCGTCCGAGCTCGCCCGGGCGCCGAGCCCGCCGTACTCGTAGGAGAGCAGCAGCCACGGGTTCCCGCCCGTCGCCGCCGCCAGCGTGAAGGGATGAATCACCGCCGAGGCCGCCGTCGCCCGATCCGGCCGCGCCTGGGACAGCGCGTCGACCACCGCCTCGCAGACCGCCGTCACCGACACGACGCGCCCGCCGCAGGCCGCCGGCCACTTCGGATCGAGCAGCGAGCCCTTGCGGAACACGACCTCGATCGGTGCATAACATCCCTCGTTCATCGGGATGGACGGATCGACGTAGCAGCGGACCGCGTAGGTCGCGCCGGTCAGCGCCTGGGAGAAGCCCGCGTTGATCGCGCCGCGGGCCTGGTCGTCGGTCGCCGAGAAATCGAGTCGCACCGGCGCCCCCGGCCCCCCGACCGTGACCTCGACGCGCACGACCGGCGAGCGGTCGAGGTCGAGGCCGTCGTCGTCGATCGCGTACTCGCCGCGGTAGACGCCGGGCGTGAGGGCTCCGAGCTCGTCGCGCATGCGGCGCTCGGTGCCCGCGATGTAGTTGGCGACGCCGCGGTCGAGGGCCGCGGGGCCGTACTCGCCGGCGAGCGCCTCGAGGCGGCGCGCGGCGACGTGGGCGCCGGCGACCAGCGCCTTGAGATCGCCCATCACGCGATCTGGGGTCCGGCTGTTGAGGGCGATCAGGTTGTGGAGATCGGCGACCTCGCGGCCTTCGGCGTAGAGCTTGACCGGCGGGAGCTGCAGGCCCTCGGCGAAGACGTCGGTCGCGCCGGGGACGATGCCGCCGGCGGAGGAGCCGCCGAGATCGGAGACGTGGATCAGGGTGCCGGTGAAGAAGCGGACGCGGCCCGCGATGAAGACCGGGCGGAAGACGAGCAGATCGTTCGCGTGGATGCCGCCGCGAAAGCAGTCGTTCATGACGAAGACGTCGCCGTCGCGCATCGTCTCGAGCGGATGATCCGCGAGCACCGCCGGCAGCGAGCAGCGCAGGCTCGACGCGTGCATGAGGTTCGTCGCGGTCGAGAGCGAGACGAGGCGGCCCGTCGCGTCGAGGATGCCGGCGCAGGCGTCGGCCCCTTCGACGATCATCGCCGAGTGCGCGGATTTGACGACGACGATGCTGGCCTCTTCGGCGGCGATCCGCAGGGCATGGCGCAGCACTTCCGCCTCGAGCCGCGAGGCGGCGTCGATCTCTCGTTCGTTCATGGTCCAGGTTCTCCCGATGGGGTCGAAGCCGAGTCTAACGCGCTCGGGCGCCGCTTTCGCAGGGCCCGATTCAAGGGGACTTGCGGACCTGTGCGAGATCCGCACGCACCGTCCGCGCCGCCCGCAGCGAGAAGACGACGGCGCCGACCGTCGTCGCGCCCGTCGCCATCAGCGAGTAGCGGATCGCCTCGTCTCCGAAGCGCGCCGCGAGCGCGTCGTTCAGCATGCCGACGACGAGGGGCGCGATGCCGAGCCCGATCAGGTTGATCGCGAAGAGCAGCAGCGCCGCCGCCTGGGCCCGCATCCGCACCCGCGCGAGCGACTGGGCCAGCCCGTACGAGGGCCCGACGAAGAAGACCGAGAACACCATCGCGACCGCGTAGCCCATGAGCGCCCCATGCCGGTCGGGCCAGAGCAGGAAGAGCGCGAGGAAGGGAAGCGCCATCGCACCGCCCACCGCCGAGACCAGCACCGCCGCGCGCTCGTCGCGGCGCGAGAAGTGGTCGGCGAGCCGGCCGCCCGCGTACGTCCCGATTCCGCCGCCGATCCCCTGGACGAGGCCCATCGCGACGCCCGTCTCGGTGAGCGTCATGTGATGGACCCGGATCAGGAAGCTCGAGCCCCAGATCGTGAAGCCGTAGGCCGCGAAGGCGTAGAGGGCGCTCGCGAAGGCGAGCTGCCGGAACGTCGGCCGGCCCAGCATGTAGGCGAGCACCTCGCGGGTCGAGGCGACGCCGTCCTCGACCGCGAGCCCCTCGGCCGAGCCCCGCGGCGGCTCCTCGAGGACGAAATGCGCCGCGATCGCGGCGACGAGGCCCGGCAGTCCCACGACCAGGAAGGCCTGTCGCCAGCCCACGCTCTGCCCGATCCAGCCGCCGAGCACGAAGCCCGTCATGATTCCGAGATTGCCGCCGACGTTGTAGAGCGCGAGGGCCGTCGCGCGCTTCGCGGGCGGGAAATAATCCGAGAGCAGCGAATGCGCGGCGGGATTGAGCGTCGCCTCGCCGACGCCGACCCCGACGCGCGCGAGCGCGAGCCAGCCGAAGCTCCGCGCGAGGCCACAGGTCGCCGTCATCACGCTCCAGACCGCGACACCCCAGACGATCACGTTCTTCCGGACGCCACCATCGGCGAGGCGCGCGATCGGAACCGCCGCGAGCGTGTAGAAGAGCGCGAAGGCGAGGCCGGTCAGCAGGCCCATCTGCGTGTCCGACGCGCCGAGATCCCGCTTGATCGGCTCGAGCAGGACCGAGAGGATCTGGCGGTCGACGTAATTGATGACGTAGAGGAAGACCAGGAAGGCGAGCATGAAGTACGCGCGCGGGTGCTGACCCGGTCCGGCGCCCGGGGCGTCGCTCGTCGTCTCGTGCATGCGGGTCCCCTCTCGCGGCGCCCGAGCCTAGCTCTCTCGAGCCGACGTCCCCTCCTCATTCCGCATGCCCTCGGTCCGCCCGGATGCGGGAGCGCGGCCATCGGACGGTCTTGCGCTTCCCGCGCCTCTGGTATGGTTCGCCGCACCCGATGACCGCGCCCGCCCCTCCGCCCCGTCCCGAACGAGCTCCGCACTGCCGGCTCCCGAGCCCGCGCGCGGTCGCTATCCGTACTACGTCCTGCTCATGTTGGGCCTCGTCAACATGATGAACTACGTCGATCGCAACATCCTCTCGGTGCTCATCACACCGATCAAGACGGAGTTCGGGGTCAGCGACGAGGCGATGGGGCTGCTGACGGGCCTCGCGTTCATCGTGGTCCACTCGCTCTTCGGGCTGCCCCTCGCTCGTCTCGCCGACCGCACGTCGCGGCGGACCGTGATCGCCGCCGGCGTCGCCGTCTGGAGCGGGATGACGGCGTTCATGGGCATGGCGTCCTCCTTCGGCCAGCTCGCCTTCCTGCGCATGGGGGTCGGCATCGGCGAGGCGGCCGGTGCCCCGCCCTCGCATTCGCTGCTCTCGGATTATTTCCCGGCGGCGAAGCGCGCGACGGCCCTCTCGCTCTTCGGGATGGGCGTCTACGCGGGCACCATGTTCGGCTATTTCGCCGCGGGCTCGCTCGGGGAGGAGTTCGGCTGGCGGATGACCTTCGTGGCGGTCGGGCTGCCGGGGCTGCTGCTCGCGCTGCTCGTCGGGGCGACGGTGCGCGAGCCCGTCCGCGCGGCGCCGGCGGCGGACGAGTCGATCCTGTTCGTCCTGCGCTATCTCGCGTCGAAGCCCTCCTTCGTGTTCCTGATGATGGCGGCGTCGTTCCACGCGATCGCGGCCTATGCGGCGATCGTCTGGACGCCGACCTTCTACGTGCGCGCCCACGGCATGTCGCTCTCGCAAGTCGGCCTCTGGCTCGGGCTCGTGTCCGGCGTCGGCGGGGCGCTCGGAGCGCTCTCGGGCGGGCTGCTCGCCGATCGGCTGGGCCGCAGCGACCAACGCTGGTACGCCTGGGTCGCGACGGCGGTCGCCTTCCTCGCGGCGCCGACGGGTCTGCTCGCCTATCTCGTCGCCGAAGACGGCCGGACCTCGCTCTTCTTCTACTTCGCCTTCATCCTCATGATCGGCGCCTACAACGGCCCGCTCCACGCGATGAATCAGTTCCTCGCGAAGCCCCGCATGCGCTCGACCTCGGTCGCGATCCAGCTCCTGATCGTGAACCTGATCGGCGGCATCATCGGCCCCTGGGTCGTCGGACGCGCCTCGGACGTGCTGCGACCGGAGTACGGCGAGGCGGGCATCCGCCACGCGATGTGGGCGACGGTGGTCGTCGGCGTCTGTCTCGCGAGCGTCTTCTACTTCGCGACCAGCATCCATCTCCGCCGCAACATCGCCGAGGCGAACGAGCCCTGACGCGGACGGCCCTGCGACACCGAGCGCCCCGCGGCCCACGACCGCGGCCCCTGACACGGCCCCGGATCCAGCTTCGTTCGATCCGTCTCGCTGCTAGTTCTTCCGCGCCGCCGAGGCCTGATTCGGCTCCGCCGTCTCCGGCAGCGCGAACGCGACGTATTGCGTCCCGGACGGGCGGCCCAGCTTGCCGCCGCCGGCCGCGACGACGACGAACTGGCGACCGTCGACCGAGTAGGTCGACGGCGTCGCGAAGCCGGCCGCGGGCAGGTCGGCCTGCCAGAGCTCCTCGCCCGTCGCCTTGTCGTAGGCGCGGATCTTCGCGTCGGGGGTCGCGGCGATGAAGAGCAGGCCGCCGTCGGTGACGACCGGGCCGCCATAGTTCTCGCTGCCCTTGCCGCGGCCCTTCCCCTCGAGCTGCGGATACTCGCCGAAGGGGATCCGCCAGCGGATCGTGCCCGCCGAGAGATCGAGGGCGGTCAGCGTGCCCCAGGGCGGCTCGTTGATCGGGACTCCCTGATCGTCGCGGAGATAGACGTAGCCGGCGCTGACGTAACGCGAGTCGCTCCCCGGACGCGCATCGAGCTCCGCCATCGCCTTTTCGACGTCGTCGGGCTCGAGGACGTAGGCGGCGAGGCGCTCCATCAGCGGCATCGGCATGTCGACGAAGGACGGCATCCGACCGCCGCCCAGGGCGATCACGGTGAGGACCCCGACGAGGTTGCGGCGCTTCTCGAGGCCGATCAGCGAGGGGCCGACGCCGGTGCCCTCGAGCTCGGGGCCGTGGCAGACGCCGCATTTCTCGAGGTAGATCGAGCGCGGATTGACGCCCTTCGGTCGCTCCATCAGACGAAGCAGCGCGGGCAGCTCGTTGGCATTGACGTAGAGCAGTCCCGTCTTCGGGTCGAAGGCGCTGCCGCCCCACTCGGCGCCCCCGTCGAAGGCCGGGAACATGACCGAGCCCTCGAGGCTCGGCGGGATGTAGTCCTGCCCCATGCGCGCGCCCGCGAGCCGCGCCTCCTGCTGCTTGCGCCATTCGGGGCCGCGGTCGTCGAGCCACGAGAGGTCGAAGCGTTGCCGCGTGTACGGCGGAGGCGCCGTCGGAAACGGCTGGGTCTTCGCGACGAACTGGCCCTCGACGAGGGACCCGGGGACCGGGCGCTCCTCGATCTCGTAGATCGGCTCGCCCGTCTCACGCTCGAACAGGAAGAGATATCCCGCCTTCGTCGCCTGGGCGACGGCATCGGTCGTCTTCCCGTCGCGCACGACCGTCACGAGGGTCGGCGGGGACGGAAGGTCGCGGTCCCAGAGGTCGTGGTGGACGATCTGGTAGTGCCAGACCCGCTTGCCGGTCGCCGCATCGAGGGCGACGACGCTATTCGCGAAGAGATTGTCGCCGGCGCGATCGCCCCCAGAAATCAGGCGTCGCCGAGCCCGTCGCCAGGAAGACGAGCCCGCGCTCGCGATCGAGAGTCACGCCGGACCAGGAGTTCGCTCCGCCCCGGGTCTTCCACGCCTCTTTCGGCCAGGTCTCGGCGCCGAGCTCGCCTTCGCGGGGAATCGTATGGAAGATCCAGCGCATCTCGCCGGTCCGGAGATCGTAGGCGCGGATGTCGCCCGGGGCGGCGCCGTCGCTCTCGCCGACCTTCGTGCCGACGATGAGCAGATCGCGGTAGATCGCGCCCGGGGTCGGCGAGGTCACGTCGCCGCCCGCCTGGCCGTGGGCGAGACCGGCGCGGAGGTCGGTGCGACCCGACTTCCCGAAGCTCTCGATCGGGCGGCCCGTCTTCGCGTCGAGGGCCCAGAGGTCCTGACCACAGGCGGCCAGGATGCGCCCGCCCGCCGCCGCTTCCCCTTCCGGTCCGTCCCAGAAGACGACGCCGCGGTTGTGGCCCTGGGAAGCGCTGCCGTTCGCGAGGGGATCGAAGCGCCAGCGCTCCTTGCCCGTCGCGGCTTCGAGGGCGAAGACCTGGGCGCTCCCGGTCGTTCCGTAGAGCAGCCCGTCGACGACGATCGGATTGGTCTGGATCTGCGAGAGCGCGCCCGCGGTCGCGCCCGTGTCGTAGCGCCAGGCGACCTCGAGCTGCGCGACGTTCGTGCGGTCGATCTGCGCGAGCGGCGAATGGTGGGAACGACCGACGTCGCCGAGATAGTCGCGCCACTCCCAATCGCCGGACGCCGCGTCGGCGGCCTCGGGTGAAATGGCGGCCGCGGTCTTCGCCGCCGGATCGTCGACATCGCCCGGACCACTCTCCCGACCGAAGCAGGCGGAGAACGCCATCGACGAGCCGACGACGGCGACGAGCGCGAACGAGAGCCGGAATGCGGGACGCACGGAAATCCTCCTCGAATGGGACTCGGCGGGGGGCCTAACGACGTAAGGCGGGCGCAGGGACGCCGGCCGGCGAGCTGACCACCGGCGCGGCCCAGGCGCGATCGGCGAGATAGAGCGAGATGGCCGCGAGATCCCGGGGCGCGAGCTGCCCGGCGAACGCGGGCATGCCCTTCTCGGCGAGCTCCCCGCCGTTCACGATGCGCGCGAAATTCTCGCGCACCGCGGGCGGGCTGAAGCGCAGATCCGGCGTGACCCCGCCGCCGGCCGCCCCGACGCCATGGCAGGCCGCACAGTACTCCGAGAAGAGCGCCGCCCCGCGCTCGATCTCGCGCGCGTCCTCGAGCTTCGGGCGCACCGGATAGTGGCGCGGTGGCGCCGGAGGCGGATCGGCGAGCCGCTTCGCCCGACCGCCGAGCTTGAAGACGAGGAGCCGGCCGCCGCCGCGCACCCCCGCCGCGGCGGCCGCATCGCCGCCGTTCAAGGCGAAGCCCCCGCCCCAGCCCGCCGCGATCGCGACGTACTGCTCGCCGTCGATCGCATAGCTGATGGGGGCGGCGATGATGCCGGTGCCCGCGTCGTACTCCCAGAGGCGCTTGCCCGTGCGGGCGTGGTGGGCCGTGAAGCGACCGGTCGCGGTGCCCTGGAAGACGAGCAGCCCCGCGGTCGAGAGGACGCCCCCGTTGCCGATCGTCTCGCGGGCGACGCCCCAGACCTTCTTCTGCCGGATCGGGTCCCAGGCGATCAGCTCCCCCGCCGCGGCGTCGGCGGGAAACTGGCGCGCCTTCGTCAGATCGATGCCGGTATTGCGCGGCGAGCCGTTCACGAACGTGAAGGGCTGGGAGGCCGGGGCATAGTAGCCGGCGACGTGCTGCGCGGGGATGTAGACGAGGCCCGTCTTCGGGCTGTAGGCCATCGGATGCCAGGTATGCGCCCCGATCGGTCCGGGCTTGATCGTCGCGGGCTGCTTCGAGTAGTCGCCCTTCCCCGTCTCGACCGGGCGACCGGTCTTTCGGTCGACGTGGCTCGCCCAGGTCACCTCGACGAAGGGCTCCGCCGAAAGCAGCTCGCCGGTCGCGGCGTCGAGCACGTAGAAGAAGCCGTTCTTCGGCGCCTGCATCACGACGCGCCGCTTCTGGCCGGGCGAGAGCTCGAGCTCGGCGACGATCAGGCTCTGGGTCGCGGTGAAGTCCCAGTTGTCGCCGGGCGTCGTCTGGTAGTGCCAGACGAGCTCGCCGGTCTCGGGGCGGAGCGCGAGGATGGAGGACAGATAGAGGTTGTCGCCGCCGCCCGGACTGCGCAGATGGCGAGCCCAGGGGGAGCCGTTCCCCGTCCCTATATATAGAAGGTCGAGCTCCCGGTCGTAGGCCATCGCGTCCCAGACCGTTCCGCCGCCGCCGACCTTCCACCAGAGATCGCCCTTCCAGGTCCCGAGCGCCCGCACCAGGGCGTCGGACTCCTGGGGCTGATCGGGGGGACCGGGCACGGTGTAGAAGCGCCAGACGAGCTTGCCGGTGTCGCGATCGTAGGCCGACACGTAGCCGCGTACGCCGAGGTCGGCGCCGGCATTGCCGATCAGGACGTGGCCGCGCACGACGCGCGGCGCGCCGGTGATCGAGTAGGCCTTGTCGGGATCGATCGTCTGCGTCTCCCAGACGAGACGCCCCGTCTTCGCGTCGAGGGCGATCAAGCGCCCGTCGAGGGTCGCGAAGAAGACGAGGCCGCGATGATGGGCGACCCCGCGGTTGACGACGCCGCAGCAGAAGAGCTTCGCGCGCGAGCGCGGCACCTTCGGGTCGTAGCGCCAGAGGGGCTGGCCGCTCGCTGCGTCGAAGGCGTGGACCACGCTCCAGGCCGAGGCGAGATAGAGGACGCCATCGACGACCAGCGGCGTCGCCTCGATGCCCCGATTGGTTCCGAGCTCGACGCCCCAGGCGAGCCCGAGCTTCTCGACGTTCAGGGAATTGATCTGGTCGAGGGGGCTGTAGCGCTGCTCCCAGGCATCGCGGCCGTGCATCGGCCAGCCGGAGCGGCGATCGGACGTCCCCGTCGAACCGACTCCGGCATCTGATTCGGAATCAGCTCCCCCGTCCGCGCCGGCCGGCGCGCCGGAATCGTAAGACCCGCCCCCGTCCTCGAGTCCGACGGAAGCCGCGGAGACCGCCGGCCGGCCATCGTCGCTCGTCCGCGCGGCCTCGCAGGCGACCGCGAGGAGCGCGACGACGAGCGCAAGGGCGAGCGCCTTCAATCTTCCGGGGACCAGAGGATGCGAAGGCCCATGCCGAACCGGTAGTGCCAGGGCTCGCGCTCGTAGCGCGTGACGAAGGTCGTGTCGGCGCGGGTCGCGCTCGGCTGGCCGTTGTCGGTTCGGTTCCACGATCCGGTGCTCCGCAGATTCGCCTTGCGATCGCCGACGAGATAGTAGGCGCGGAAGGAGCCGTAGAAGCCGACGAGGAACTGGCCGGCGCGGCCGACGTCGGCCTCGAGCTCGATACCCGGGCCGATGCTGTGGAAGCCCTTCTCGGTCTGGGTCTTGATGAAGAGCGTTCGACACGGGGCGCAGGCGGTGGTCGCGCCCTCCGATTCGCCGCCGCCCAGGTGTCCCGTCGATACATCCATTCGAGGGTCGGGCGAACGCGAAAGCCCCGCTCGAAGGCCTCGAAGGAGAAGACGCCGCCGAATCCGCCGGAGAACACGAGCGGCTTGGCCTCGGCGCGCACCGCCGCGCCGACGTTCTGGATCGCGACGCTGCTCGTCGAGCCGGGCGGCAGCACGGGCTGGGAACCCGGATCGCCGCGGGTCACGATCGGATCTTCGAGGTCGATCGTGTAACCGACGTCGGCATGGGAGAAGAAGCGGGGTCGACCCGGCATGTCGATGAGGACCGGCGACGCCAGGTCGAGCGTGCCGCCGATGGACCAGGGTACGCCGAGCGACTGGCCATCCTTGTTGAGAAGGACGTCGCCCTGCTTGACCCGCGTATCCGCCGACATCTGCGCCGAGCGCTGGTCGACGTTGCCCATCGTGTAGAAGGAAGCGCTCGGAATCCAACGGCGATCGAGCTCCGACGGTCCGTCACCGGAAACCTCGGCGCGAGCCGAATCACCGACCACCACTACCAGCCCGGCGACCGCACAGCCCATCGCCCAGCCCAATCGTGCCCACTGTCTTGCTTTCATGACCGATCTGGGTAGCACGCACATTTTCAATCCCCAACCCGCCTATAAATGGGATGTTGACTCGCGATCCCGGATCGTGAACGATGCGGGGATGCAATTCCAGTCCACCGCCCCCTCCCGAGAGCGGACTCCGCTTCTCGGCCGTCGCGCCCCGCTCCGCCGGGTCGCCTGGCTCTCCTCTTTCTGCGTCGTATTCGCCGTATCCGGCGCAGCCGTCTTGCTCGCCGTGTTTCCGGCGTCCGCACAGTCGACGGACGCGCCGGCGGCAAGCGACCCGTTCGCCGGCGTCGAAGAGATGGTCGTCGTCGGCTCCGGCCAGGCCGAGGCGTTGACGACGTCGAGCACGTCCGTCACTTCCTTCGACGCCTTGAAGCTCGAGTCGCTCGGTGTGTCGAACGTCTCCGACGTCGCCGCGTACACGCCGAATCTCGAGATCCGTTCCGCCAGCTCGACGACGGCGACCTTCTTCATCCGCGGCGTCGGTCTCAACGACTTCACGGCCAACGCGTCGAGCGCCGTCGCCGTCTACGTCGACGATGCACCGCGCAACCTGCCCGCCATCCAGCTGGGCCTTCTCTACGACCTGGACAAGATCGACATCCAGAAGGGTCCGCAGGGCTCGGGTCCGGGCCGCAACGCGTCCGCCGGCGCGATCCGCATCTACACGAAGAAACCGACCGGCGAGTACGACGCCTACCTCAACCTCGACTACGGCAACTTCAACCTGATCGACGTCGAGGGCGGGCTCGAGGTCCCGATCATCGAAGACGTGCTCGGCATGCGGACGGCCTTCCGGGTCAAGACCCGGGACGGCATCGTGACGAACCGCTGCGGCGGCAAGTCCCTCGCCGAGGTCTCCGTCATCGGGCAGTCGATCTGCGGCGAGGTCCCGCGCTCGGACCTGAACTCGCCCCCCGCCATCCGGCCCAACCTCGAGAAGGATCTCAACAACACCGACGTCTGGTCGACGCGCACGAGCCTCCGCTTCCTGCCGCCCATCGACGACATGGAATGGAACCTGGTCGGCCACGTCGACCGCACCGATCAGCTGGGCCCGGTCGGACAGCATTTCGGCACGAACCAGCCCTCGCTCGGCGGTGGCGACGTCAATTCCTATGCAGCCCGCGAGGTCAGCCGGGAGCTCGACCAGATCCGCGCGGGCCTGAACATCCCGACCGTCGGCGATTGCCGTCTGCTGCCGCGCCCCGCCCGGGACCAGTGCCTCGCGAACCGTCAGACGCTGCTCGCCCAGGCCGACAAGAAGCTCAGCAAGAACCTCGCGAACCGGCCGCTCGACAAGCTGCCCTTCGAAGGCGACTACAACACGCCCGGCTACGAGCGCCAGACCTCGGGCGGCTTCACGCTCCAGGGCGAGTGGCAGATCGGGTCGATCGTCCTGAAGAACATCACGGGCTTCGAACGCTACGACCGCGAGCGCCTGATCGACGCGGACTACTCGCCCAACACGCTCTTCGAGTTCCACATCGAGGACGACGCCTGGCAGGTCACGGAAGACCTGCGCGTCGGCTCGGATCTCGAGTTCATCCCCGTCAGCTGGAATGCCGGCGCCTTCTACCTCCAGGAGGAGCTCGACTACTTCCAGGAGACGATCGCGACCCGCGGCTTCATCGATCCCGTTCGTCAGGAGTACCTCCAGAAGACGAAGAGCTTCGGCGTCTTCTTCGACGTCTCCTGGAATCTGCTCGACGATCTGAAGCTCGACGCCGGCGTCCGGTACAACTGGGAGCAGAAGCGCTTCGAGGCGGAGATCTTCCGCGGCGCCGGCCTGACCCCGTCCTGCGGGACCTTCGATCCCCAGCTGAACGCCTTCCCGCCCTGCCAGCGCATGGAGACCGTCGACCATCCGACGGGGACCGTCGCGCTGACGTACGACTTCGACGAGATGCGCGAGGTCTCCTTCAAGTACAGCCACGGCTGGAAGGGCCTTCAGTACAACGCCCGCGACGGCTCGGTCGCGAGCGAGGTCACCGACGTCGCGGACCCCGAGGTCATCGACGCCTTCGAGCTCGGCTTCAAGGGCGAGTGGCTCGACGACCGCATCAACGTCGACGGCGCGCTCTTCTGGTACGCCTATCAGAACTACCAGGTCTTCACGTTCACGAACAACCCGCGCTCGGCGCCGGTGCGCGTCGTGATCAACGCCGAAGACGCCCTCAACTTCGGCGCCGAGCTGGCGACGACCCTGCGGCCGATCGAGGGGCTGACCGCGGACATCCGATTCGGCTGGCTCGAGACGAAGTTCCTCGACTTCACCGACAGCGCCGCCCGCCCCGTCCCGGGCAGCACCGAGTTCTTCCGCCTGGTCTTCGACTACAACGGCAACCAGCTGCCGAACGCCCCGCGCTTCAAGGTCTCGGGCGGCCTCGAGTACGTCTTCGACCTGAACCGGCTCGGCCGGATCACCCCGCGCTACGACGTCGCCTGGTCGGACGACGTCAACTTCGATCCGTCCAACGGCCTCGGCGCGCCGGACGCCTCGGGCAACCAGACGAAGCCCGACAATACGATCGGGCAGCAGGCCTTCTTCATGCACAACCTGAGCGTCCGGTACATCTCCCCGTCGGAGCAGCTCGAGGTCGCGGTCTGGGCGCGCAACCTGACGAACGAGGTCTACAAGACGCTCGCCTTCGACGCGTCGGGCGGCCCGGGCTTCATCGGCAACCTGGTGGGCGACCCGCGGACCTATGGCGTGACGTTCAAGATCTCGTACTAGCGCTTCGGGGCAACGCGATCAGGGAACGGCGTAACCGAGGGCCCGGAGCTCGTCGGCCTCTTTCTCGTCCAGATCGACGTTCGTCGGCGTGCCGACCCAGGGCGGGGGCGTCTGCAGCAGGTACGCGTCGGCGAGCGCGCGCAGCTCGGCGGCGATCTCCGGATTCTGCTCGATCACGTTCTTGCGCTCCTGCGGGTCGTTGGACGCGTCGTACAGCGTCTCGACCCGCTGGTCGCGGGACGCGTCCGGCGCGAGCTGCAGGATGAACCGGTAGGGCCCCTTCGTCACGGCCACCGTCGGCCGCGAAGGAAGCTCGGGACGTCCCCAGCCCCGCTCGAGGTGGGCGATCCCGGGCACGTCGTCGGGAATCGGCTTGTTGCGCGCCGAGGCCTTGATCGTCGCGACCAGCGAACGCCCGTCCGGGTCCATCAACCTGGGCAGCCCCAGCAGATCGAGCACCGTCGGCCAGATGTCGACGTTGCGCGTGCGCGTCGAGACGACGACGCCGGGATCGAGGCGGAACGGGAAACCCAGAATCAGCGGAATGTCCGTCTCCTCGAGATCGACTTCCCGCGCGTGTCCCTCGATGCCGCGCTCGCCGAAGGCCTCGCCATGATCGGCCGCCATCACGACGAGCGTCTTCTGGAGCAGCCCCTGATCGACGAAGAGCGTCAGCAACCGACCGATCACGCCGTCGGTATGGAGCACCGAGTTGTCGTAGATGTCGGAGTAGGTCGCGCCGAAGACGGCGGAGTTCGTGTCGTAGAGATACTGATGAACGTCCATCAGGTGGACGTAGAGGAAGAAGCGCTCCCGGCCGTGGATCCGGAGGAACTCCTCGGCGGCGTCGATGACGTCGTTGTCCGTGCCCTCGAGCGTGATGTTCGGATTCTCGACGCGCATGTTGCGCGACATCGCCTTCGGCGTCGGTCGCTCGTAGACCTCGAAGCCCTGGGAGAATCCGAAGGTCGGCGCGACCCAGCCGTTTCGCCACAGCCCGGCGGTCCGGAACCCGGCCTCGCGCAGGATCTCGGCCGGCATCTTCGCGCCTTCCGGCGCGGCGTGGGGCGTGCGCAGCACGCCGGTCCGCTGGGGGTACATGCCCGTCCAGAGCGAGGCCATCGAGCATTTCGTCCAGGACGACTGGGCGAGATGCCGGGCGAAGCGCACCCCGGTCTCCGCCATGTAGTCGAAGGTCGGACTCGTCTCTCTCGAATAGCCGTAGGCGTGCAGGCGACCCGCGCGCAGGGTGTCGGTCAGGATGAAGAGGACGTTCAGGTCCTTGCGCTCGCGCAAGGCGTCGATCTGATCGATCGTCCCGACCGGGCGGGGATCCTGGTTCGTCACTTCGATGCGGAGAACGCCACTCAGATAGAGCGCCCCGGCGCCGGCGATCAGGACGCCGGCGGCGATGGCGATGCCACGTAGAACCTTCATGCCGAGGGTCTAGCGCAGGCGGACCAGCGATTCTAGGCGAGCGCCCGCCGCGCCGGGTGCGACGCCGGAGTGATACGATCGATCCATGACGAACCGAACCGAATCCGTCCGTGCCCTCTCCGTCTGCCGTCGACCTGCGTATGCGCTGCGCGGAACCGTCCGCCGTGTCGCCCTCGGCGTGGTGTCGTGCGCGGGCATCCTGGCGGCGATCTCCGGCTGTGACCGCGCGACGTCGCTCGACGAGATCAAGGCGATGCAGGACGCCGGTCGCTACCAGGAGTCGATCGAGCCGCTGCGCAAGCGCCTCGAAGCGACGCCGGACGATCCCGAGACCCATCTGCTCTACGGCGCCGCTCTTTCGCGCACCGGGGCCGGCCGCGTCGCGGTCTGGTCGCTGCGCAAGGCGGCGGAGAACCCGGAGTTCGAGCTGGTGGCCAACCTCGAGCTCGCCGGGGCCCAGGCCCGGGTCGGCAACTGGAAGGAGGCGATCGCCGCTGCGGAGACGGTCCTCGAGCTCGAGCCCGGGAATCAGACGGCCCGCATCCTGCGCGGCGAGGCCTACATCAACGACGGCCAGAAGCCCGAGAAGGCGATCGAGGACTTCGATCACGTGATCGAAGAGGACCCGACGAATCTGCAGGCGCTGACGTCCCGCGCCGCCGCGCTGCTGATGTTGAATCGCGTCGAAGACGCCGCCGAGACGATCGACCAGATCGACGAGGTCACGGCGAAGAGCCCGGCTTCCGAGTCGACCCAGGCCCAGCTCTGCACGGTGCACGCTGTGCTGAGCCAGGAGCGGGGCAAGCTCGAAGAGGCCGAGAAGAAATTCGACGAATGCCTCGAGCAGTTCCCCGTCCGACGCCGCCGTCGTAGACGCCGCGATCACGTTCTTCGACGGCCGCAGTCAGCTCGAGCGCAGCGACGAGCTGCTCGAGAAGGCCCTCGAGCTGGCGCCCTACTCGATCTCGTACCGGCGGGCGCTCGCGCTGCGCAAGGAAGCGCAGGGCGATTCGGCGCGGGCCCTCGAGATCTTCGAGCAGGGCCTCGAAACCGACGACCGAGAGCTCAAGGTCGCCGTCTATACCGAGCTGACGAACTACCATCTCGACCGCGACGAGATCCCCGAGGCGATCGAGGCCTGGGAGCAGGCGCTCGCGCTGGTGGACGAGCCGACCCAGTCCGCGATCCTCTCCCACGCGGATCTGCTGGCGCGGGCGGGACGCCACGACGACGCCCGGCGCGTCGCGAAGTCCCTCGACAACGCCGAGTTCGGAAACCTGATCGAAGCGCGCATCGCCCTCGACGAGGGCGATCCCAAGCGCGCGCTCGAGCATCTCGACAAGGTCTTCCCGTCCTGGCCCAACAACGCCGGCGCTCGCTACTACGCCGCGCGGGCGGCGGAGCAGCTCGGTGACTTCGCGCGCGCCGTCGAGGAATACCGCCAGTCTATCCGCTCCGCGCCCGAGCAGACCGAGGCCGCCCTGCGGCTCGCCAAGCTCTACCGCGCCGGTGGTGCGCTCGCCGAATGCTGGAGCAACGCCTGGCAGTACGTCACGGTCTACACCGAGGATCCCGAAGGTGCGCGGACGATCGTCTCCTGCGCGACGCGGGACGAGAAGGCGACGCTCCAGGGCCTGTTCCGTCAGCTCTGGGGGACGAAGCTCTGGCCCGCCGCGGTCGCGGCACGACTCCACGCCCTGGCCGAGCTCAACGGCGCCGAGCGCGGGCTCGAGTGGCTCGCGGAGATCACGGGCCCGACGGCGGATCTCACGAATCCCTTCTTCGCGGAGCTGCTGCGCGAGCAGGTGCGCCTCCAGCTGAGCGCCGGACGCAAGACCGAAGCCGAGAAGAGCGTCGCCGCTGCGCTCACCGCCCATCCCGACGACAGCGCGCTGCTCGAAATCCGCGCGATGCTGCTCGAATCGACCGGCGGCGAGCCGGCCGCCGTCCAGACGGCCTTCGAAGCCGCCGTCGCGAAGGATTCGAAGAACTGGCTCGCGCTCGAGGGCGTCGCCCGTGCGAAGGAGCGGTCGGGCGACCTCGCCGGCGCGATCGAGGCCTACGACCGCTCGACGAAGATCCACCCCGAATCCCCCGAAGCCGCCCGCCAGGCGGCGATTCTCGCGACGAAGGCGGGCGCCAGGCCCGAGGAAATCGCGAAGCGCTGGCTGGATCTCCTGAAGGAGCATCCCTGGGACGGACCGGCGGCCGCCGTCTACGCCCGCCTCCTCCTGGATCGCGGCGAGACCGACGCGACGACCCTCGACTTCGCGGAGCGCGGCGTGTTATTCGGCGGCGGCAAGGAGGCCGAAAAGCTCCTGATCGCAGTCCACGAAGCGCGGGGCGAGAAGGATCGCGCACGACAGGTCGCCCAGGCCTTCGCGGAGGGAAAGCCGATCCCGCCCCGGAAATCCGCTGCGGCGACGCCCTCCGGCGAGGCGGCCAGACCCGAGACCACCGAGCCCGAGACGGCAAAGAGCCCTGGAAGCGGGAGGCGGCGCCGCCGTCGGACGGCGCGAAGACCGCACCGACGGCGACCTCGAAGGCCCCCGCGGCCTCGCCCTCACCCGCGGTCTCCGAAGGCGGAGCGAAGTCCGGGTCCTGACCGACCCGAGAACGCGGTTCGAGCGCAGAGGGCGGAGCGTCCATCGAAGGCGGGCGAGGCCGATCCGCCAAGGACCGTCGAGCATGACCGCCGCCCCAACAGGAGCTTGCCCCAGAGGGAAAGCCCTTCGCGGGAAAGAATGTCCCGTCGGCTGCCGGTCCGATGCGGGCCGCGTGCGGGGGCCCGATCCGACGCGGTCCGGAGGGCATCCGAGCCGCGCGGAGGACGGGACAAACGCTCGAAAATTCGTAGACATGGAAGCGCGGGGGGTGTAGGGTGAACTCGGCAGCTCCGCTTTTTCGAGCCGTTTTTGGTGGCGTTGGCCACACACTGCCCGGAGAGCGAGGATGACTGTCGGTCGTCGAACGAGCCATCGTCCGCGCGCCCCGCTCGAAGATGGCCCCGCTCGGGCCATCGATTGCGATTCCAATCCAGCGCTCGCTCGTCGAGCGCTGGAGATCTGAAGACCAGGAATGAACAAAGGGAAATCTATCATGCAGCAGAAGATGAATTGGATCCGGAAGACGGTCGCAGCCGGTGCGATCGCGCTCCTGTTCGGAACGGGCAGCGCTGAAGCCGCTACGCGCAACATGATCGGCTCGCTCGGCGTCCAGAATCCCTCGACGTCGGCGCCCTTCCTCTGGGAAGGCGGACCCGCGGTCCTCGGCAAGAAGCAGGGTGTCTACCCGCCGACGGCTGGCTTCGCGACGGTGCAGGTCGCGGGCGCGACGGCCGGGACCTTCGTCGGTCGCCAGGTGACGCTCGCCGCCAACAAGATGAACTTCAATGGCGGTCGCTTCCGCGACTTCACGGCGTTCCCGAACGTCGGCCAGACGACCAAGACCGTCATGTCCGTCCAGAACGCCGCGACGTTCATGGCGGGCGCGGGCGCCCTCGCGGCCTGCCCCGGCCCCGGCTGCGTCAACAACGGCGCGGGTACCGCGATCAGCTGGTGTCCGCCGCTGGCCCACAACCCGGGCAATCCGGCTCCCGGTACGGTCGGGAACAAGGTCGGTAACTGGAACTGCACCAGCTACGGCAATCCCGGCGCGAACAACCGCCGCGGCATCATCCGCATCAGCAACGACGTCGGCGCGCCCCACTACGGCGGGACGCTGAGCGTGCTCCGCAACTTCCGCCAGAACGTCTGGCGCGTTCCGGTCGCGCCCTCGACCCCGATGGCCAACAACGCCCAGGTCCTGCGCTTCTGGGGCACCAAGATGGACTTCGCCTGGACCCCGGGTCTCGACAACTTCCAGTTCGTCCCGCTCCAGGCCAACGCCGGTCCCCGCATCCTCGCCCGCCTCAACAACCGCGGCGCCGTGGAAGCGACCTTCGGCTGCGCCAACGGCGTCGGCACCGTCGGCGGCGCCTTCGCGGGCATCCCGCCGGCGATCGGTCCGTTCAACCCGATCCTCGGCTTCGGCAACAACTGCGGCACCACGCCGACGCCGCCCCAGGCGGGCCAGGGCTGGGCCTTCAAGATGACGACCGGCACGATCTCGGGCTCGGACGACTTCCCGTTCTCCGACGAGACGACCGCCCTCGGTACGCCGTTCCTCCCGAACCGCGTCGACCGAACGGCCGCCCAGGGCTTCTTCTTCACCCGCATGGGTGACGACTCGGTCGTCGGCACCGTCCGCAACCTCGTGCTCCTCGGCGGCTCGGTCACGGTCGATCCCGCCAGCGGCAACGTCTTCAACCGGGTCACGAGCCTGCGCATGCGAATGCAGGTTCCGGAGCCGGCTGGGGCGGCGGCTCTGCTGGTCGGAGCGGGGGCTCTCCTCGCGTTCGCCCGGCGCCGACGCTAAGTCGTCGCGCTACAGTCCGACCGTAGGACGATCTGAAATGGGACGGGTGATCTTCGGATCACCCGTCCTATTTCATTCCAAGACACCCGACGAGGAACGTTTTCGATGAACGCACGCGCGATTGCGACCCACTTCGGAGTGGCCGTACTGGCCTTTGCCCTGGGCTATGCCGTCTTCTCGGCCCGCAAGGGAAGCGAGTCCGAGATCAGGCATTCGGACGATCCGACCGCGGAATTCGCCGAGATCGTGCAGATCGAGGATGCCCATGCCCGGGCGAAGGCCCTGCTCGACTTCTTTGCGTCCGCCGACCCCGCCTGGGCCGAGCGCTTGCGCGCCGAGGTCGACCCGCAGGCCTCCGAGATCGTCCTCGACGAGATCGGTGAGACCCTCTTCGCTTCGTGGTGGGCCCGATCGAATCCGGAGGCCGCATTCGAGAACCGGATCGATCCCGCCTGGCGCAATCGCAATCCCTGGCTCCGCGAGGTCATGATCGCCTGGTCCGCCACGGATCCCGCGCAAGCCGCGAAGGCCGCCAATACCCTGCCCCCGAACCCCGATCGCGGTGTCGTGGAGGCCGTGCGCATCCTGGTCGACCACTGGTGGGACAAGCCCGAATCGGCCGACCCGACGCCCCTCGTCGATCTCATCCGCAAGCTCGAGGTCGTGCCCCGGGCCGGAGCCATCCAACGCCTGATCGAGCTCTCGATGAAGCATCGCGGCGTCGAGGCGACCGAGAAATTCGTCGAGTCGCTCCCCGGAGGAGGAGGACATCGGTGTCAGCGTCCAGTCCGAGATGCTCGCGCGCTTCGGGCAGGCGCTCCTCGATTACGACAAGCAACATGCGATCCGCTGGGCGAACAAGCATGGTCGGGGCCGCAAGGGCTCGGGCGTGCTTCGCCACCTCGCGTTCTCCTGGGGCAAGGAGAATGGTCCGGAGGCGATGGACTGGGCGATGAAGCTCGAGGACGAGACCCAGCGACCCGCGATCATCTATCGCGTCTGGCTGAGCTTCCGACAGGAGAAGCCGGAGGAGGCCGCTCAATGGCTGCTCGAAAAGGGCCCGACGCCGATCCTGGAGGGCGTCTACGCCCGCTACCTGACGGGGCTCGGCATGGACAAGAAGCAGACCGAGGGCTTCGAGATCGCCGAGCGCGCCGAGGACGTTCTCCTGCGCGAGCGATTGCAGACCGCGGTCGCCCTGGGCTGGGCGCAATCCGATCCCGAGGCGACGACGAAATGGCTCGAGACGGCGAAGCTCGCCCCCGACCTCGACGCACGCGTTCGCAAGGCGATGCAGGCCAAGCCGGCTCAGCCGATGGTCCCGACGGACCCGAACGCAGGCTGAGCGGAGGTGTCGAGCTCCGGCGCCCTCGCCGGCCTGCGCGTCCTCGATCTGACGACCCTGCTCGCCGCGCCCCAGATCGCGGCGATGCTCGGCGACTTCGGCGCGGACGTCGTCAAGCTCGAGCCGAGGGGCGGTGATCCGCTGCGGCAGATCGGCGTCCGCCGCGGCGAGGGGTCGCCGGCCTGGGCCTGGGTCGCCCGCAACAAACGGACGATCACCCTCGACCTCGACGTCCTGGAAGGCCAGGAGCTCTTCGCGCGACTGATCGACGAAGCGGACGTGCTCGTCGAGAACCTGACGCCCTCGCTCCGCGCGCGCTGGCATTGCGACTACGCGACCCTCGCCGCCCGCAATCCGCGGCTCGTCGTCGTGAGCGTGAGCTGCTTCGGCCAGAGCGGTCCGCTCGCGGCGGAGCCCGGAGCGGGCGCCCTCGCCGAGGCCTTCGCGGGCTTCGCCCACATGACGGGCGAAGCGAATGGTCCGCCGCTCCTGCCCTCGCTTCCGCTCGGCGACGCCATGACGGGCTTCTCCGGCGCGCTCGGTGTGCTGCTGGCCTGTTATGCCCGGGATCGGCAGGCGGGCGGCAGCGGACGCGGGCAGCACGTCGACGTCAGCATGTTCGAGCCGATCCTCCAGCTGCTCGGGCTGCCGATCGCGACCTGGGACGGGGTCGGGGCCGGGCCGAAGCGCAACGGCAGCCGCGTCGAAGGCGGTGTCCCGCGGAACCTCTATCGCTGCGGAGACGGCGCCTGGATCGCGCTCTCGGGCACGACCGACGCGCAGGTCGCCCGTGTGCTCGAGGTCGTCGGGCGCGACGCCCCGGCGGATCGGGCCCGTTATGGCAAATCGGCCGCCCGACTCGCGGTCGCCGACGAGCTCGACGGCCTCGTGGCGGAGTGGATCGCGCGCCACGATCGCGCGGTCGTCCTCGCCACGTTTCGCGCGGCGCGGGTGCCCGTCGCGCCGGTGAACGACGTGGCCGATCTCATGGCGGACGCCCACGTTCGGGCCCGCGCGAGCGTCGAGCGCTTCGCCGATGCGGAGCTCGGCGAGGTCGCGCTCGTGGCGCCGACGCCGAAGCTCGGCTCGACCCCCGGTCGCCACATCCGACCCGGCCCGGCCCTCTCGGCCCATACCGACGAGGTCCTGCGCGAGTGGCTCGCGCTCTCGAGCGACGAGATCGCGCGCCTGCGCGCGGCGAAGGCGATCTAGGCCCCCGATCCTGGCTGGCCCGCGGCCGACGCGCGCCTCAGCACATCACCTGGCCGCCATTCACGTCGAGCGATTGCCCCGTGATGCACGACGCGAGATCCGACGCGAAGAACACGACGGCGCCCGAGATCTCGTGGGAGTCCGGAATGCGACCGAGCGGGATGACGCGCGTCGCCTCCGCGAGAATCTCCTCGTACGTGCGGCCTTCCTTCTTCGCGCGCGCCTCGAAATAACCCTTCACCGACGGACCCCAGATGAAGCCGGGCATGACCGAGTTGACGCGGATTCCATAGCCCCCGACCTCGCGCGCGATGCCCCGCGTCGCGGCCTCGAGCGCGCCCTTCGAGCTCGCGTAGGCGGCGAAGCCCGGGTTCACGACGCGGATCGTCATCGTGTTGATCATGACGATCGAGCCGCTCTTCTGCTGCTTCATGATCGGGAGCACCGCCTGCGTCATGCGCAGCGTGCCCCAGAGATTGACCTCGTGGGTGTCGCGCCAGCCGGTCTCGAGATCGTCGGACTCGAAGGGCGTCATCGTGCCGGTGTGGAAGGCGTTGTTGACGAGGATGTCGACCTTGCCGAAGGCATCGACGGCCTTCGCGACGAGGCGCTTCCCCGCGTCCTTGTCGGTCAGATCGGTCTCGAGCCAGACCGCGCGGCGGCCGAGGGCCTCGACCTCCTTCGCGACGGACTCGAGGCTCCCGCGGCTGCGGGCGCCCATCACGATGTCGGCGCCCTCGCGGGCGAGGCGGAGGGAGATGTCGCGACCCATCCCGGGTCCGATGCCGGAGACGATGGCCGTTCGGCCTGCAAGCAGCATGATGAGAGACTCCTCGAAAGGGGGGAAACGGATGCAAACGCGTGCGTTACGATAGAACGAAGCCGACAGCCCGGCCCCTGCCTCCGACGTCTCGGGGGCCACCCGACGAGGACCCCTGCATGACGAGCGGATCCGCCCGCGCGATTCGAGGCCGGCTCGACCATCCGATCCTCGACGCCGATGGACACACGGTCGAATACCTTCCCGCCCTGATCCCCTACTTCGAGAAGGCAGGCGTCGCCGACGACCTCCCGCGCTTCTTCGAGCGGCTCTTCGATCCCGGCTCGGGCATGTGGGGCGCGCTCTCGCCCGAAGAGCGCCTCCGGCGCCGCGCGATCCGCCCCTCGTGGTGGGCCGTACCCGCGCGCAACACCCTCGACTTCGCGACCGCGAGCATGCCGTCGCTCATGGCCGAACGGATGGACGAGCTCGGCCTCGACTTCAGCGTCGTCTACACCTCCCTCGGCCTGCCGATCCTCGACGTCCCCGACGCGCGCCTGCGCCGTGCGTGCTGTCGCGCGCTGAATCAATTCAACGCCGACGTCTTCGAGGGCACCGAGCGCCGCCTCCGCCCCGTCGCCGTCGTCCCGATGACGACGCCCGAGGAAGCGATCGAGGAGCTCGAGTACGCCGTCCAGACCCTCGGCTTCAAGGCCGTCCTGATCGCGAGCTATGTCCGCCGGCCGATTGCCGCCGTCGAAGCGCTGGGCGGCGCCGTCCCGCTGCAGGCGACCTGGGTCGACAGCTTCGGCCTCGATTCGCTCTACGACTACGATCCCTTCTGGCAGCGCTGTCTCGACCTCGGCATCTCGCCCGCCGCCCACTCCGGCGCGAACGGCTGGGACGGCCACCGCTCGCCCACGAACTACATGTTCAACCACGTCGGCTTCTTCGCCCAGCCCGGCGAGACGCTCTGCCGATCGTTGTTCTTCGGCGGCGTGACGAAGCGCTTCCCGAAGCTCCGGATCGCGCTGCTCGAGGGCGGCACCTCCTGGGCCGTCCGCCTGCTCCACGACCTCGTGGGCCACTACGAGAAGCGCAATCCCGAGTCGATCCGACACTACGATCCCGCGAGCTTCGATCGGCGCGTCTGGAACGAGCTCTTCGCCCGCCACGGCCGGCGCCTCGCCGCGATGGCGTCGTCCGGCCCCGACATCCAGCAGCTCGCCTTCGGCTCGAACGACCAGTCGGCGCCGCTCGTCGACGAGTTCGGCGCCTGCGGCCTCGAGTCCGTCGAAGACATCCCGAAGCGCTTCGTGCCCAACTTCTTCTTCGGCTGCGAGGCCGACGACCCGCTGGTCCACCACGCCTTCGATACCCGCTCGCTCCCGGGCGGACAGTCGCTGCGCGCGATCTTCGGCTCCGACGTCGGCCACTGGGACGTCCCGGACATGCGCGACGTGCTCCACGAGGCCTTCGAGCTCGTCGAGGAGGAGCGCCTCGACGCGGCCCAGTTCCGCGCCTTCACCTTCGAGAACGCCGCCCGCTTCTACACCGACACGAATCCGCGCTTCTTCGAAGGCACGGCGATCGAGTCGGACGTGGCGAAGCTGCTCGAGGAGAACACCTGTGCGACCGGGAGCGCGGCGCTCAGGCGAGCCCGGCCGTGAGCGCATCCGCCGGAAACGCCCCCGCCGCGACGCCCGCCGAGGTCGACCCCTTCGATTCGAATTCCGAGGCGCGCTACGACGCCTTCGCGACGCTGCGCGCCCGCGGCCCGGCCCACACCGTCCCGAGCGGTCAGCGCTTCTTCGTGCATCGATCCGCGGTCGAGCAGGGGCTGAAGAGCGTCGATCACTTCGTCGGGAGCTTCGGGGACGTCGGCCAGTCGAAGGAAGAAGACACCCTCCTCGCCGCCATCGCCGAGCCCCGTCACGGCAAGATCCGCAAGCTCTTCAACTCGGCCCTCGCCTACAACCACGCCTCCCAGGTCGAGCCCTTCACGCGACGCTATGCCGAGGCCCGGCTCGACGACGCGCTCGCCGAATGTCGCCGGGCGGGCGGGACCGAGATCATGGAGGCCTTCGCGCGGAGAATCCCCTCGGCCGTGATCGCCGAGGTCCTGGGCATCCCGAACGACCGGATCGACGATTTCGCCCGCTGGTCGGACGAGGTCCTCCAGCGCCAGAGCCAGGCCGACGGCATCAATGCGCCGATCGCGGATCTCCACCCCGAGTTCTCGAGCTACCTCGAGGCCCGCATCGACGAGCGGATCGCCGCGGCCGATCCGCCGAACGACATGATCACGCGGCTGCTCCGCGCCGAGGTCGACGGCGAGCGCCTCTCGCGGCGGGCGGTGCTGACGCAGACGATCTTCCTCATCGTCGCCGGCAACGAGACGACCCGGAACCTGCTCGGGAACCTGATCCACCGGCTCGCGGAGGTCCCCGAGCGCTATGCGGCGCTCCGGGCGAACCGCGAGCTCGTCGCGAACGCGATCGAGGAGTCGCTGCGCTTCGACTCGCCCGTGCAGCTGCTCGCGCGGACCTGCACGAAGAAGATCGAGGTCGGCGGCGTACGCGTGAATCCCGGCGAACGGGTGCTCTACAGCATCGCGTCGGCCAATCGCGACGAGCGCTGCTTCCCCGACCCGGACACGTTCCGCCTGGACCGCCCCCGGCCGCGCGATCACGTCGCGTTCGGGGCCGGACCCCACGTCTGCCCGGGCGCCTTCCTCGCGCGCATGGAGGCCCGGGTCGCGCTCGAGACGCTGCTCGACCGCGTCGCGCGGATCGAGCTGGCGCCCGGCCATGCCTTCGATCCGAACCCCGTCTTCTGGGCTCTCGGACCGCGGACGCTGCGGGTGCGCTTGATCGAGGAGGGGAGCTGACGTCATGCGGCGGGTCGTCCTTTCATCGGCCAGCGTGCTGTTCGTGGCTTGCGGGCTCCTCGCCGTCGCCGCAGTCGGGCCCGCGGCAGCGGCGACCCGCACGATGGTCGGTAGCCTCGGCGTCCTGTATCCGGACGTCGCGCCGCCGGGCCTCTTCGACGCGGGACCGGGGGCCTTCGGCAAGAAGTTCGGGCCGCATCCTCCGACGGGCGGCGTGCGCACGATCGGGGCGACCGGCGCGGTCGCCGAGACGGCCGTCGGCCAGAAGCTCACGCTCGCGGCCAATCGCATGAACTTCGAGGGCGGCTTCTTCCGCGACTTCCCGGCCTTCCCGGGGCTCGCGCAGTCGACGAAGACCCATCAATCGATCCAGCCCGCCGCGACCTTCATGAACGGCGGCGGCGCCCTCGCCTTCTGCCCCGGCCCCGGCTGCAACGCGACGGGCATGGGCACCGCGATCAGCTTCTGCCCGCCCCTCTCTCCCTCGTCGCTCGCCCCCGCGCCGGGCACGGCGATGGCCCCGGTCGGCAACTGGAACTGCACGCGCTACACGGCCGCCGGCCCCGGCCGCCGCGGCATCCGCCTCTCGATCCAGAACGACTCCGGCGCCCCGCATTTCGGCGGCACCCTGCGGCTCCTGCGCAATCAACGCTCGACGATCTGGCGCGTGCTCGAGGCGCCCGGGACCCCGATGGCCTTCGGGATCGTCGAGCGCGCCTGGCGGACGGGCATGTACGACGAGCCGGCGGGCGGGCCGAACTTCGTCCTGCAGAGCCTCGCCGAGCAGAACGGGCCGAAGGTCTTCGCGCGCCTGAATGCGCGGGGCGCGGTGACGGCGACCGCGGGCTGCGCGAACGGCATCGGGACGATCGGCGCGGGCAAGACCTTCATGGGCCTGCCGGGTCTCCGCGGCCCATTCGTCCCGATCACCGGCCCGGGCAACGCCTGCGGCACGGATCCCCTGCCCGCGCCTCCTTTGCGGATCTTCGGCTTTCGCATGACGACCGGAACGCTCTCCGGCTCGGACTTCTTTCCCTTCCTCGAAGCCACGACGGCCCTCGGCACCCCCTTCGCCCCGAACCTCCGGCCGCGCAGCTTCGCGCAGGGGATGTTCTTCACGCGCATGGGCGAAGACTCGATCACGCCCGGGGCCTTCAGTCGGAACCTCGTACTGCTCGGCGGCGGCATCGCCCACGACCCGAAGAGCGCGAACGCCTTCTTTCGTGTGACCGAGCTGCGCATGCGGGTCTTCGTCCCGGAGCCGGGTACGGCCGCGGGATGGGCCGCGGGGACCCTGCTCCTCGCCCTCGGTGCGATCCGGGCCGAACGAGCGCGCAGACGAGGATTCCGGCGCGCCGCGCGACGGCGATCGCCATGACGACTCGAATGCGACAGGAGCAGCCATGACGAGCCCGAAGGCGAGCGGATTCCCGATTCTGGACGTGCATCACCACGTCGGCAGCGCGTTCCTCGCCCTCGGCGGCGAGATCGATTCAGCGAAGGACGGAATCGCGAAATCCGCCGCCGCGAAGCCCTCCCCCGCCGACCTCGAGCTCGAGAGCCGCCTCGCGATCATGGACGGCGCCGGCGTCGATCAGGCGGTCGTCATCCCGGGCCACGGTTACCTGCGCCCGCGCGGGCTACCCGACACGATGGCGGAGAACGATCTGATCGCGCGCTATCGCGACCGCCTGCCCGCGCGCTTCCCCGCGGCCCTCGGCATCGTCGAGCCAACGTACGGCGAAGCCTGCTTCGCCGAGCTCGAGCGCTGCAAGCACGAGCTCGGCCTCGCCGGCATCAGCTTCCACACCCGCTTCCAGGGCGTGTCGCTCGACAGCCGCTTCATCCTCGCCTACGTGGCGAAGATGGCCGAGCTCGGGCTGCTGCCGGTGATCCACGCGATGAACGAGACGCCGGAGGAGGCGCTCTGGAAGCTTGCCGTCGTGGCGCGCTCGATTCCGGACACGCCGATCCTGGCGCTCGACGCGTTCGGCTCGTACGAGGCGACCCGCGAGTGCTTCTTCATCGCGGAGGTCGCGCCGAACCTCCACTTCGACACGAGCCTGTCCTACAACTTCGACTTCATCGAGGACTTCGCGCGCCGGTTCGGCGCGGAGCGGGTCGTCTTCGGGACGGACCTCTACTCCCATCCCGTCGGGCGGCGCATCAGTCATCTGCTGCCGCAGATCCTCGAGTCGAAGCTCTCGGACGAGCAGAAGCGCGCGATCCTCGCCGGCAACGCTCGACGGCTATTCGGTGTGGCCTGAGGTCTGGCCCGACAGCGCCTCGGCGTAGGGGTTGTTCGTCTGCTTCCCCGCTTCCGTGTAGCTCGCGAGCCCCTGTCGGATGTTCAGGAAGCGGACACCCTCGTCCCAGACCTTGAAGCCGTACTGGGTCCCCGCCTCGATGTAGACGACGGTCCCGGGGCCGCACTGGCGCTTGCCCATCGAGAAGCCGCCCTCGACGACGTACATGACCTGGTCGTGGTCGTGGCTGTGGGGCGGTGCGACCTTGCCGCCGGGCAGCCAGTTGACGTGGACCCACGGGCCCTTCACGAGATCGCCGACGAGCTGACCGCCGCCGTCGGGATGACGCGCCTCGCCGCCCTCGCCGCGGGGCCCGCCGCGGACCCAGGGGGCTTCGTCGATGTGCATGATGACCGCTCGACCCATCGCTGATCTCCTTCGCCGGACGAAACGCCGGACCTAACGCCGGGCCAGGCTCACCGTCGCCGTATCCCGCCCCGAGCGCATGATCCGCCCCGGTCGCGCGTCGGTCGCCTTGCCGTCGCGCACGATCGTCTGCCCCGACACGAAGACGCGGACGACCCCCGTCGACTCGGCGTAGAGCCGCGACGTCCCGCCGGGCAGGTCCGACCGCTCGTGGATCTCGCTCGAGCCCACGGTCTTCGGATCGAAGACCACGAGATCGGCGTGCATCCCGGCCGCCACCCGACCCCGGTCGCGCAGGCCGAAGAGCCGCGCCGGCGCGTCCGAGAGGGCCTGAATCGCCTTCTCGACGGGCCAGAGGCGCTTGCCGCGCAGACAATCGGCGATGAAGTCGGTCGTATACGGCGCGCCACACATGCGGTCGAGATGGGCACCGGCATCGGAGCCGCCGAGCAGGCAGTGGGGGCTCTCCCAGGCCGCCTTGCGCATCTTCCAGCTCTCCTCGTCGCCGTCCGGCGGCGCCGGCCAGAGCACCGTCCGCAGCTCGTCGGCCAGCACGATCTCGATCAGCGTGTCGAAATCGGCCTTGCCCCGCTCCTTCGCGATCTCCTTGACGAAGCGACCGGTGAGCCCGTGATTGGCACCCGAAAAGGTCTGGCCGATCTTGAAGTTCGCGAAGTCGGCGACCCGGGCGAAGACGCCCGCGTCCGGCGACTTCGAGCCCGCGAGCAGCTTCGCCCGGACCTCGGGCTTGCGCAGCTCCGCCATGCGCTCGGGCAGCGGCAGCGCGAGGATCGTCCTCCAGCCGGGAAGCTGATGGATGGGCGAATAGGTCAGGAAGCTCATCGTCATGCCGACCAGCGTCGGCATCGTCAGCGCGACGACGCGGGCCCCCTTCTCGGCCGCCCGCGTCGAGGCGAGCAGCTGGTTCGCATAACGATCCTTCTCCTTCGAGTCGATCGTGAAGACGTTCCAGTTGACGGGGCGATCGGCGGCGAGCGACATGCGGGCCATCAGGTCCATCTCGTCGTCGTTGAAGCCGCGCAGACAGCCGTCGGTGATGAACTCGAGCGCGGTCCCCTCATGGGCCCCGGCGACGCGGCAGAGATCGAGGAGCTCCTCCTCCGAGGCGAAGCGGGAGGGGACGGGCTGGCCGTTGCCGTCGCTGTGGGTGAAGGAGCGCGTCGTCGAGAGACCGAGGCCGCCCGCCGCGAGCGAGGCGCGCAGCAGCGTCTTCATCTGCTCGACCTCGGCGGGCGTCGCCGCGTGGCCGACGGAGCGCTCGCCCATCACGGTGCGCCGCAGGGCGCAGTGGCCGACCAGGAAGCCGGCGTTGACCGCCATGTTGCCCTCGAAGCGGTCGAGCCAGTCACCGAAGCCGCGCCAGGCCCAGTCGAGCCCCTTCTCGAGGGCCTCGAGCGGCATGCCCTCGACGACGGCCATCATGCGCCGGATGTAGTCGCCGTCGCGATCCCGATCGGCGCGATCGTGAAGCCGCAGTTGCCGCCGATGATCGTGGTGACGCCGTGCAGGTTCGAGGGCGACGCGCTGCCGTCCCAGAGCAGCTGCGCATCGTAATGGGTATGCGGATCGATGAAGCCCGGCGAGACGACGAGGCCATCGGCGTCGAGGACCTCGCGCGCACTCTCCCCCTTCGATCCCCCTGCCCCCTCGCGCACGAATTCGACCCGCCCCGCGCGCACGCCGACGTCCGCGCGCACCGCCGGCCGGCCGGTCCCGTCGATCACCTCGGCCCCACGAATCAAAAGATCCAGCTCGCTCATCGCGACCTCCGTTCGACGCCCGCGACGTCGTTCTCCAACAATTCGATCAAGCGATCGAGACTCGCCATGGTCGCACGAACCTCGCTCTCCGAAAGCCTCGCCAGCACCCGCTCCCGGCCCGCCGTATAGGCCCGGCTCGCGGCGTCGGCGAGACGCCCGCCCGCCGCCGTCAGCTGGACCTGGACGGCCCGTCCGTCGCTGTCGTCGGGTCGGCGCTCGACGAGCCCCGCCCCCTCGAGCCGATCGACGAGCTTCGTCACCGCCCCCGTCGTCCGCACGATGCGCTCCGCGAGCCGCGAAGGCGAGAGCCGCCGCCGCGGCTCCCTCTGCAGGATCCGCAAGACCGAATACTCCGCGAAGGCGAGCCCGTGGGGCTCGAGACATTCGCGTTGGAGCACGTCGAGGAGCAGGCCCGTGCGTGCGAGCTTCGTGAAGAGGTCGTTCGGGTGGACCGGCGCCGCTTCGTCTTCCACGGCGGCCCCGGCCGTCGCGCGGACGATGCGCTGCGCGGTCGCGGAGACCGGGGTCTCGGCGAGCTTGCGTGCGGGCTTGTCCGCGGACCGCGTCGACATCCGATTCTCCATGGACCGTCCGCCGTCACTCATCGTGCTGGTCCTGGCCATGGCCGATGGGCCTCGACCGGGGTCGTCCGAAATGTATCTTACCAGGAAGCGATCGGAGCGCCCCCCATATGAACGCCTCTTCCATCATCGATGCCGACGGCCACGTCGTCGAGCCGGACGCCGTCTTCACGGAGCGCTTGCCGGCCCGGCATCGCGCCCTCGCGCCGCGCGCGGTGCGCGAGGGAGACCGCTTTCATTTCCGCAGCGGCGAGACCCTGAGCTTCTCGCTGAAGGCGAAGCCCGAGAGCCTCGCGGCGCCGCGCCAGCACGGCGAGCGCAGCGGCGCCGGCGAGGCGCGGAGCGGCGCCTTCGACCCGGCCGGTCGCCTCGCCGACATGGACCTCGACCAGATCGCGCAGGCCGTGATCTTTCCGACCTACGGGCTGATGATCCAGCAGGTGACGGATCCCGACGCCCAGCTCGCGCTATGCCACGCGATCAATGATTGGCTCGCGGACTACTGTCGGCATGCGCCGAGCCGGCTCTTCGGCGTCGGCGTGCTGCCGCAGACGAGCGCCCAGGCGGCGCTCGTCGAGGCGAAGCGGTGCATCGAGACGCTCGGGTTTCGCGGCGTCTGGCGGCGGCCGGAGCGGATCCCGGGCACGCCGGCGCTCCACGATCCCGCCTACGAGCCCCTCTGGTCCTATCTCGAGGAGGCCGACCGACCCTTCGCGCTCCACCCCGGCCTGAACGGCCTCGTCCCCTGCGCCGAGCTGCGCCATCGCTTCGACGACGACTACTCGGCGATGCACGCCGTCCACTTCCCGATGGAACAGATGATGGGGCTGACGGAGCTCGTCGCCTTCGGCGTGCTCGATCGCCATCCGCGGCTGCGCGTCGCGTTCCTCGAGTCGGGCGCGGTCTGGGCGCTCGCCCATCTGCATCGCCTCGACGAGCATCTCGAGCTCTTCGGATTCCCGGACCGCCCGAAGGAGAAGCCCTCGGACCAGTTCCGCCGCCAGGGCTTCGTCAGCGTCGAAGAGGTCGAGCCGGGGCTCGGCGCCATGCTCGAGAGCTATCCCGAGAGCGTGACCTTCGCCTCGGACTATCCCCATGGCGACGGCGTGTTCCCGGGCGCGACGGACGCGCTGCGGGAGACCTCGGCGCTCTCGGAGAGACAGCGCACCGCCGTCCTGACGGGAAACGCGCAGCGTCTCTACGGTCTCTAGCGGCGGCGGCGTGACGCCGGCGCCGCGCGGGAGCGCGGACGCTCGGTGCGCGTTCGGCTTCGAAGCCTCTCGTCATTCCCCTCACAACCTCTCACGAAGCGTGAAAGCGAAGGACCCCGATGTCGGACATGTCCGTTTTCGATGCGATCTACGGCCTGCGGGCGACGCGCATCTTCGAGGATCGCGAGGTCCCGAAGCCGATCCTCGACCACGTGCTCGAGGCTGCGACGATGGCCTGCAGCTCGGGCAATACCCAGCCCTGGGAATTCATCGTCGTGACGGATCGCGGCGTGCGCAAGCGGATCCAGGCCGAGATGATCGAGGCCTTCAAGGTGATCGACGCGGAGCGCGCCCAGACGAAGGAGCAGCTGACCGACGGGGCCGGGCGCTCGGTGACCGGGCGCGCGGCGGTCGAGAACCTCGACAAGGTGCCGGTGATCGTGGTCGTCTGCTGGAATCCGGATCGCGGGATCCGCATGAAGGGCGAGTACGCCGAGAATCCCGACGGCTCGCTGCGCGAGACGCGCGAGATCCCCGGCGGACGCGGCGTCAGCCTCTTTCAGGCGTCCCAGAACCTGATGCTCGCGGCGCGAGCCCACGGGCTCTCGTCGCTCTTCACGACCTTCTTCTTCCTGCGCCGCGAGCAGATCCGCGAGATCCTCGGGATCCCGCCGCGGATCTTCATGGAGTGTGCAGTCTTCCTCGGCTACAGCGCCGAGAAGCTCGGGGCGCCGCGCCGGCTGCCGGTCGAGAAGGTCAGCCATCTGAATCGCTGGGGTCAGGTCTACCATCCGGACGACCGCTCGACGGACCGGCCGGAACGTTAGTCGGACGGGCAGGCGGCGGGCCAGGGAGGCCGTTCCACCGCCAGGGAGCCCGGTTTCGAGGTCAAGCGTCTGACGAGCGCCATCGGCGGGCTCGTCTCGGGAATCGATCTGAGAAAGCCCCTCTCCGAGGGGGAGCTCGACACGCTCTACCGGGCGCTGCTCGAGTACCACGTGCTGTTCTTCCGCAAGCAGGCGATCACGCCCGACGAGCAGATCGCGCTGGCGAAGCGCTTCGGCCCGATCGACATCCATCCCTTCGGCCGCCACATGGAGACCCATCCCGAGGTCGGCCTGCTCGACCAGACGCAACCCAAGCGCGACGGCGCGAATCGCTGGCATACGGACTCGACCTTCATGCGCAAGCCGCCGAAGCTCGCGATCCTCCACGCGGTGAAGCTCCCGGATTGCGGGGGCGACACGAGCTGGTCCTCGATGATCCGCGCCTGGGAGCTCTTGTCTCCCGCATTGCAGCGCTGCCTCGAGGGCCTCGAAGCCGCCCACGACATCACGGGCCCCCTGCGCCGGGCCATCGCCGGGGGCCACTCCGTCGGCGACCTCGAGGGCGTCCGCGCCGCCTGGCCCGACGAGATCCATCCCGTCGTCTGCCGCCATCCCGACACGGGCAAGAAGTTCCTCTACGTGAACTCGAACTTCACGTCCTACTTCCTCGGCATGAGCGACGCCGAGAGCCAGGCCCTGATCGCCTTCCTCTTCGACTGGGTCCGCTCGCCCGAGCTCCAGGTCCGCTTTCATTGGGAGGAGGACTCGGTCGCGATCTGGGACAACCGCTGCACGCAACATTATGCGACCGCCGACTACGCCGAGCGCCGCATCATGCATCGCGTGTCCGTCGCCGGCGACTGGATCCCCTCCTGAGCGAGGCGCCCGGGCGACGACGGCCGGAGACGAGCAGCGAGAGGCATCCCATGCGCCGACGGACGCGACTAGAGCTGGATCACCGTGCGCGCGCCCTGTCCGCTCTCGAGCGCCGTGAAGGCCTCGTTGACGCGGTCGAGGGGCAGGCGCTGCGAGACCAGCCGATCGAGGTCGAGGCGGCCCTGCTGGTAGAGCTGCATCAGCCGCGGGATGTCGCGCGCCGGGATGTTGCCGCCGCCGGTCGTGCCGACGAGCTTGCGATCCGAGAAGAGCATGCGCCCATCGACGGAGATCTCGCTCCCCGGCGCGGGCGAGCCGACCATGACCGTCGTCCCGCCGATCCGCGTCGCGAGAAACGCCGTGCGCACGACCTCGGGCCGGCCGATGACTTCGAAGGCGTAGTCGACGCCGCCCGGCACGAGGGCCTTGATCGCGGCCACGAGATCCTCGCCCTCGCGGACGAGGAGGCCGTCGGTCGCCCCGAGATCCGAGGCGAGATCGAGCTTCTCGCTCTGGGTGTCGCAGGCGATGATCCGCGCCGCGCCGGCGATCCTCGCCCCCTGAATGACGTTGAGCCCGACGCCGCCGCAGCCGATCACGACGACGCTCGAGCCGATGCGCACGTCGGCGACGTTGAGCGCGGCCCCGACCCCGTCGTGACGCCACAGCCCGCGAGGCAGGCGAGCTCGAGGGGAATGTCGCGGTCGATCTTCACGACCTGCGCCTCGCGCACGACGGCGAGCTCGGCGAGCGTCCCCGCCCCGACCATCGGCGTCACGACCTGACCGCGCAGCGAGAGCCGCGTCGTCCCGTCGGGCATGCGGCCGTGCATGTTGTGGACGCGCGTCTCGCTCCAGCAGCGCGTGACGTCGCCGACGCGACACTCGCCACACTGACCGCACGGCCCATAGAGCGCGATCACGACCGGATCACCCTTCGCGACGCCCGTCACCCCGGCCCGACCTCGACGACCGTCCCCGCCCCTTCATGCCCGAGCACGACCGGCGGCTTGATGAAGGCCGTGCGACCGTGCCAGGCGTGGAGATCCGAGCGACAGACCCCGGACGCGGCGATCCGGACGACGACCTCGCCCGCCCGCGGACTCTCGATCGAGACGTCCTCGATGGTGAGCGGTCGATTCGCTTCGTGCATCACGGCGGCGCGCATGGGCTGCTCCTCGCGGCGCGCGGGGCGCGCATTCGGGTATTCGCATTTCGGGACCGATCCGGGACGAGAGCCGGATCGACGCTCGACGGAACGGGACGTCAGGATAGGAGGACGAGATGAGCACGCTACTGCCGCAGGGCCGCATCGACAATTGGATCGACGGACGCCGGGTCGCCCCGGTCTCCGGTCGCTACCTCCCGAGCATCGATCCCTCGCTCGGGACCGAGTGGCTCCAGGTCCCGGCCGGCGATGCGGACGACGTCGCCCTTGCCGCCGAGGCCGCGAAGCGCGCCTTCGCCGGCCCCTGGCGCGCGCTCCCGGCGATGGGCCGCGCGGCGCTCCTGCGCGCCGCCGCCCGCAAGATCGCGGAGCATGCCGAGGAGCTCGCGACGATCGAATGCCACGACAACGGCAAGCCGATCGCCGAGGCCCGGGCCGGCGACCTGCCCTCGGTCTCCGAGATGATGAACTACTGGGCCGGCGCCGCCGACAAGATCCACGGCGAGACGATCGAGGTCTCGCGCACGAGCTTCAACTTCACGCTCCACGAGCCCCTCGGCGTCGTCGGCATCATCGTGCCCTGGAACTCGCCGCTCGCGATCCTCGCGGCGAAGGTCGGGGCGGCGCTGGCGGCGGGCAATACGGTGGTGCTCAAGCCAGCCGAGCAGGCGGCGGCCTCGATCCTCTCGATCGCGCCGCTCTTCGACGCCGCGGGCTTCCCGCCCGGCGTCGTCAACGTCGTCTGCGGGACCGGCGAGGTCGCGGGCGACGCCCTCGTCCGCCATCCCGACATCCGCAAGATCGCCTTCACCGGCTCGACCGCGACCGCGCGCCGCATCACCGAGCGCTCCGCCCAGCTCTTGAAGCCTCTCGCCTTCGAGCTCGGCGGCAAGAGCCCGAACATCGTCTTCGCCGACGCCGACCTCGACAAGGCGACGATCGGCGCGAGCACGGCGGCGATCTTCACCGGCGGCGCCGGCCAGACCTGCGTCGCCGGCTCGCGACTCCTGATCCAGGACACGATCTACGACGAGCTCATCGATCGGATCGAGAAGCACGTGAAGCAGCACGTCCGCCTCGGCAACGCCCTCGACGCCTCGACGACGATGGGCCCGATCGCCTTCGCCGAGCAGTTCGAGAAGGTGAAGTCCTACATCGAGCTCGGCCGCAAGGAAGGCGCCGAGCTCGCCTTCGGCGGCCGCTTCGGACCGGAGAACTTCCCCGCCGACTCGCCGCTGGGCGGCGGCTACTTCGTCGCGCCGACGCTCTTCCGCGGAGCGCGCAATTCAATGCGCGTCTGCCAGGAGGAGATCTTCGGGCCGGTGACCTGCGCGATCCCCTTCCACGACGACGACGAAGCGCTCGCGATCGCGAACGCGACGACCTACGGCCTCGCCTCGGGCGTCTGGACCCGCAACCTGAACCGCGCCCACCGCTTCGTCCGCGACATCCAGGCCGGCGCCGTCTGGGTCAACTCCTATCGAAGGATCCACTGGGCCGTCCCCTTCGGCGGCTACAAGGACTCGGGCTACGGCCGCGACTCGGGGCTCGAGAGCCTGCGCGGCTATCAGCAGACGAAGAGCGCCTGGCTCGAGCTCGGCTAGGCGCGTCTCTGGCCGGGACTCTGCGCGAGGCTCTACCCGAAAGAGAGGAGAACTGCATGACCATCGAGATCCATCCCGTGACGCCCCAGATCGGCGCCGAGGTCCGCGGCGTCGACCTCGCGAAGCCGCTCTCGCCCGGGACGTCGAGCGGCCCGCGACGCACTCCACCGCCCATCGCGCTCCCGACCCACCCGCCGCCCCGCCCCCGCCGCCCCCCCCCGCCCCCCCGCCCCCCCCCCCCGCCCCCCCCCCCCCCCCCCGCCCCCCCTCCCCCCCCCCCCCCCCCCCCCGCCCCGCCCCGCCCCGCCGGACCGCCGCCCCCCCCTCGGGAGTTCTTCCGCGATCAGCGCTCCGCGCCCGGGTCGGACCCCGATCGCTTTCGCGAGCGCCATTTCGCCCAACAACCACGTCCCTTCGGCTTCGGCATCCATTTCTGGCGCGAGCCTCCCGCCGAGCTCCAGACGGCCTGCCCCCCCCCCCCCCCCCCCCCCCCCCCCCCCCCCCCGACCATCCGGAGATCAACGTCCTCGACCAGGTCTCGCCCCGGGGCGACGGCGCCGACAACTGGCACGCCGACCATACCTACACGAAGCGCCCGGCGATGGGCTCGATCCTGCGCGCCGTGAAGGTCCCGCGCTACGGCGGCGACACGATGTTCGCGAGCATGTACGCCGCCTACGACGCGCTCTCGGTGCCGATGAAGAAGCTGCTCGACGGCCTGAAGGCCGTACACGACATCACGCTCTCCGCGACCCGGGGCATCCGCGCCGGCCACGTCGCCCAGTCCCTCGGCGAGATCCAGAAGCGACTCCCGCCCGTCGTCCATCCGATCATCCGGACCCATCCGATCACGAAGAAGAAGCTCGTCTTCGTGAACAGCAACTCGACGACCCACATCGTCGGGCTGCCCGACGCGGAGAGCGAGGCGATCCTGCGCTTCCTCTACGAGCACGTGAAGACGCCGGAGTTCCAGGTCCGCTTCGCCTGGGACGAGCGGTCCCTCGCGTTCCTCGACAACCGGTGTGCGCAGCATTATGCGGTGCCGGATTACGACGAGCGGCGCATCCTGCATCGGGTCACGATCGCGGGGGACGAGCCGTTCTAGGTGGCCAGGTCAGGGCTCGCGCGGCGCCCAGTCGAGCACGACGGTGCCGCTCGGGCGCTTCGAATAGCGCGGCACGACGGCCTCCCGGTAGACCGGATCCCGATCCGCCTGCCAGCCGCCAATCAGCCGGATGTCCGCCTGCGCCTCGAGCACGACCTGCACCACGACGTACGGCACCCGGTCGCGATAGGCCGGCGCGAAGACCTGATGGGTCCGGATCCAGCTCGCGATGCGCGCATCCTCGCGGCAGGCGATCCACTCCGCCTCGAACGCGCTGCAGCGATTGCAGATCGCGCGGGCGGGCCAGCGCAGCGCTCCGCACGCGCTGCACTTCTGCAAACGCAGCTCGTTCGCCTTGAGCCCCTCCCAGAAGGGCAGCGAATCGAGATCGGGCATCGGTTCCGGCAGCTCGTCGATCATCTCACGCTGCGTCCCTCCGCAGCACGATCGCCGCCGTCGACCCCGCGACGTAGCCGGGCTGCGCCGTGCTGAGGGCGAGCTCCGCATCCGGAACCTGACGCGCACCGGCGGTGTGGCGCAGCTGCGAGACCGCCTCCGCGACGTGGTTCAGGCCGTGGACGTAGCCCTCGGAGAGGAAGCCGCCGTGTGTATTGACGGGCATCGCGCCGCCCCGCGCCGTGGCCCCGCTCGCAACGAAGGGGCCGCCCTCGCCCTTCTTGCAGAAGCCGTAGTCCTCGAGCTGGACGAGGACGCTGTACGTGAAGCAGTCGTAGAGCTCGGCCAGATCGAAGTCCGACGGACCGACGCCGGCCATCGCGTAGAGGCGCGGCGCCATGTCGGCGGCCGCCGTCCGATTCGTGTCTTCGATCTCGTTGGAGTAGAGCGTCTGGCCCCCGCCCCAGGCCGCCCCGCGGATCAGGACCGGCGTCTGACGCAGATCCCGCGCCCGCTCCGCCCGGGTCAGGACGAGGGCGACGGCGCCGTCGGTCTCGAGGCAGCAGTCGAAGAGCCGGAACGGCTCGACGACGTAGCGCGCCGCGAGATAGTCGCTCATCGTCATCGGCGCGCGCATCATCGCGCGCTCGTTGTCCCGGGCGAAGGCGCGCTGCTGGACCGCGATCTGGCCGAGATGCTCGGGCTTCGTGCCGTAGCGGTCCATGTGGGCACGGGCGGCCATCGCGAATTGCTGCGGCGGCGTGAAGTAGCCGTAGGGCGCCTGGTACTGGGTCTCGACGGCGTCGACGAGGGGGCGGCCGGTGCCGCCCATGCGGAAGCCCGAGCGCGCGTTGAGCGCGCGGTAGACGACGATCGTCTCGGCGACGCCGGCGTGGAGCGCCAGGGCCGCCTGCCCGACCATCGCATGCGAGACGCTGCCGCCGCCGAACTGGTCGAGATGGAAGCGCAGATCGCGGATGCCGAGGCTCTGGGCGACGACCATCGGGAGCACCGAGTCCCCGACCCGGAAGGTCGCGAGCCCGTCGACGTCCTTCGCGGAGAGCCCCGCGTCCTCGAGGGCGGCGGCGATCGCACGCAGAGCGAGGGTCAGGGTCGTCACGCCGGAGCTCTTCGAGAAGGGCGTGTAGCCGATGCCGACGATCGCGGTCTGGTCCCGAAACGCGCTCATATCGCACCTTCCGACTTGAGCTTCCCGATGCGGTCCCAATCGAAGCCGAGCTCGAGCAGGATCTCCTCCGTATGCTCCCCGGCCTCCGGGGCCCGCGTCGTCGACGGCGGCTGCTCGTCGAACTGAACGGGCGAGCCCACCAGCTGGAAGGTCGAGCCATCGCCCGCCTCGACCTTCGACAGGAAGCCGTTCGCCGCGACCTGCGGATCGCGGGTCACCTCGAGCGTATCCTGCATGACTTCCCAGACGCCACTGAAGGGCGCGAGCACCTTCTGCCAATGGGCGAGGGGCTGGCTCGCGAAGAGCGCGTCGAGCAGCGCCATGCAGGCCGCGCTATTCGCCATCAAGAGCTCCGCCGTCGCGAAGCGCGGGTCGAGGGTCCACTCCGGATGGCCGACGACACGGCAGAGCTCGGGCCAGTAGCGGAAGGCCTGGAGACAGACGAGACAGAGCCAGCGGCCGTCCTGCGTCCGATAGGTCCCGGCGAGGGCGTTCGTCTCCGGGACCCGGGGCAGCGGGGTCCACGGCGTTCCCTGGGCGAGGGAGCCCGCGATCGCCATGCCCATCGCCCACATCCCCATGCCAAGGAGCGAGAGATCGACGACCGGCGCCGTCCCCGTCCGCTCCCGGGCGAAGAGCGCTGCCGAGATGCCGCCGGCGAGGGTCAGCCCCGCGAGCGAGTCGCCGTAGGAGCCGCCGGGCATCGGCGAAGGCCGCGGCGCCCCGGGCGGCGTCGCGCCAAAGGCGCTGCCGCCCCGGGCCCAGAACGTCGCGTAGTCGAAGCCGCCGCGATTGCGTTCGGCGCCGCGCTCACCCATGCCGGTCCCGCGTGCGTAGACGATGCGCGGATTCCAGGCGCGCACGTCCTCGACCTCGACCTTCAATCGCGCCCGCGACTCGGGCAGCAGGTTCGTCAGGAACACGTCCGCCGTACGCACGAGGGCGGCCAGGACCTCGCGGCCCGAGGGCTTCGCGAGATCGAGGCCGATGCTGCGCTTGCCGCGATTCGCGTGCTCGATGGCGAAGTTGACGGGCCCCTCGACGGCGAGGGCGCCGGTGCGGCGCAGGCCCCGATAGGCGTCCCCGCCGCCGAGCGGCTCGACCTTGATCGTCTCGGCGCCCCACTCCGCGAGCACGCTGCCCGTGACCGGCACGTAGACGTACTGCGCGACCTCGACTACCCGGATGCCCTCGAGAACCCGCATTGATCCCCTCCCTGTCTCGCTGCTCATCCCGCTGCCGGCATACGGATCCCGAAGCTCCGGCGCGCGGCGAAGACCTGCCCGATCAAAGCCAGGACGAGAATCCCGAGAAACACGGCGAAGCCCGATTCGTAGCTCCCGAGCACGTCGTAGGCCCGTGCCAGCACGATCGGCCCGAGGCCGCCTCCCGGAAAATAGGCCAGCATCATCATGCCGTAGATCGCGGCGAAGTGGCGCGCGCCGAAGAACTCGGCCGTCGCGAGCGGAATCAGGACGTCGCGCGCCGAGGTCGCGATGCCGAAGGCGACGCCCGAAACGGCCAGGATGCGCGGATCGGCCGCGAAGGGCAGGAGCGCCACGCCCAGGGCCAGGAGCGCCGTGTTCGCGACGAGCAGATGGCGAGTCCGGATTCGGAGCGCGATCGTGCCCGCGGAGACCTTCGCGAGGATCCCGGCGCCGACGGTGAGCTCGAGCGCATTGGCCGCCTCGCCTCGCTCGTAGCCCAGGTCGACCAGATGGAGGATCAGATGGTCGAGCATGCCGAGCTGGGCCACGGCATAACAGAAGATGGTGAAGAAGAGGATCCAGAAGGCGGGGCTGCGCAGGGCCTGGCGGAGGTCCACGTCGTCGTCGCCCGCCGGCTCGGGCGCGTCGACCCGCCGGATCCCGGCCGACACCTCGCCCGGCGCGGCGGTCGACGCGGTCTGCTCGCCCTCCCCGGCTCGCGGATCGCGGACGACGAAGAGGGCGAAAGGCAGGATCGCCACGATCGAGACGGCGCCGAGGGCGATCGATGCGCCGCGCCAGCCGAAGAGGCCGGTCCATTCGGTGACCGCGTGGACGAAGAAGACGGCGCCGATGTTCGACCCCGCGAACGCGAAGCCCAGCGCCACGCCGCGCGAGCGATCGAACCAACGCGTGATCACCGCCCCGACCGACACGTCGCCGATCCCGGCGTTGCCGATCGCGAGGAACATCGTGGCGAGGTAGAAGACCGGCAGGGAATACATCCCCGCCATCACGAAGAAGGTCACCCCGAGCGAGAGCACCGACACGACCAGCACCGGCCGGATCCCGTAGCGGACGCAGGCCGCCCCGATCACCGCCTGGAGCACCGAGGTCACGAAGATCATCGGCGCCATCGCCGACGACCACATCGTCCGCGTCCAGCCGAGCTCGCCGATCACGTCCGGCGCGAGCGCGCGGCTCGCGTAGAAGAGCCCCGCGCCCGCCTGGCAGACGAGGCAGCCCAGCACGATCCAGATCGCCTGGCGCGAGAGCAGATAGGATTTCGCCACGCGGATTCCGATTGCCTAACGCGGCCCCGCCGGCAGCGGGTCGTGGCCCGACTCGAGGGCGACGCCCGTCATGTTCGCCACCATCGAGAGCATCGTGTACTGACCGACCACGAAGGGCAGCTCGACGAGCTGAGCCTCGTCGAAGCGCGCGTCGAGCCGCCGCCAGAGGGCGGCGTCGATCTGCTGCCGGGCGTGGAGCTGGTCGGCGAGCCGGAGCAGATCCCGATCTTCGGCGCTCCAGCCCGGAGCATCCGGGCCGACGGCGATGCGCGCGATCTCGGCGTCGGTGAGCCCGGCGACCTGCGCGTACTTGACGTGGTGGCCCCACTCGAAGTCGCTCCCACAATTCCACGACGCCCGCAGCGCGAGCAGCTCGGAGTCCCGGCGCGAGAGCGCCCCCTGCTGGGCGATCGCCGTCGCGAAGCCGAGGAAGGGCTTCATGATGCGCGGGTGGTAGGCCATGGTCCGCAGGATGGCGAGGACCTCGTCGGGCTTGCGCTGCCCGCTGCCCTCGAGGCTCGCGACCCGTCCCTGGGTTCCCCGGAGCATCTCCCGGACCTCGGGGCTCCAGGCCGACTCGGGCATCGGCGGGAGCCGGCGGCCGGCCGCGCCTCCGTCCTGGTGTCCTTCCGCGGGCGCGGCCTGACCGGATTCCGTGGGCTCGCCTGCGGTCGCCTCGCCGTCGAGGCCGACGCCGATTCCGACGGCGAGGGCCCGTGCGCGTCCGTTGCGAAGCTCCATGTTCATCCTCCTCGTCGGCTCCATCAGATGAAGACGCCCAGGCCGGCGCCGCCGCTCGCCGCGATGACCTCGCCCGAGATGCTCGACGAGCGCGGCGAGGCGATGAAGGTCACGACGTCGGCGACCTCCTCCGCGTCGACCCAGCGTCCGATCGCGTTCATGCTCGAGGTCTCCTGACGGAGCGCGTCGAGGCTCTTGCCCTCCCGGTCCGAGCGGCGGCCGAGCATCGCGTCGAGGTCGACGGTGCGCGTCGCGCCCGGCAGGACGGCGTTGGCGGTGATGCCGTCGCGGCCGAGCTCGTGGGACAGGGTCCGCATGAGGTGGATGACGGCGAGATTGCGCGGACCGCCCGAGTAGTTGTAGTTCCCGTCCGGATTGCGATCGCCGACGTAGCGACTCGAATAACGCGCGGACAGGCCGACGATCCCGATGATGCGTCCCCAGCCCTGGCGCTTCATGTGGGGGACGACCGCCCGCGCCGCGCGGAGCGTGCCCAGGAACTTCGTCTCGACGTCCTTCATGACGTTCGCGTCCTCGATCCGGTCGATCGGCCCGAAGCCGATGCCGCCGGGCACGCCGGCGTTGCTGACCAGGATGTCGATCCCGCCGAAGCGGTGGGACGCCTCCTCGACGACGCGCTCGATGTCCTCGCGGCGCGTCACGTCGCCCGTCAGTCCGAGCGTCTCCGAGCCCGTCCCCTCGGCGATCCGGCGCGCCGTCTGCTCGACCTCGGCCGTCGTCCGCGCACACAGCGCGACCCGCACGCCCTCGCGCGCGAGCGCGGCCCCGATCGCCGAGCCGATCCCCTTGCTGCCCCCCGTCACGAGCGCCGTCTTGCCGGCCAATCCCAGATCCATTCCGTGCTCCTCTCCGCAATCCTTCCGATTCGCCGGCCCTCAGCCCCGCGCTTCGATCCGCTGACGCAGCTCCGCCGGCGTGAAGGGGCCCGCGCGGCGCTTCGCCGCGAGCTCGTTCGCCGACCGGACGATCGCCTCGTTGACCGGCGTCGCCACCCCGTGCAGGCGCCCGAGCAGCACGAGCTCGCCGTTCACGTAGTCCGTCTCGATCGACGAGAGGCCCCGGGCGAGGCTCTGGGTGCTCGAGCCGCCGGCGCGCGGGGCGCCGTCGATCTCGCCCATCGCGGCGACGGCGAAGGCCACCCGGGCCTCGTACTCCGCCGCGGGCACGGTCTCGATTCCGGCCGCGCGGTAGCAGGCCATGCCTTCCGCCTTGACCGCGGCGCAGACGTCGTCGAGCCCGACCCGCGAGCCGCAGACCGCGTCGAGGGTCGAGACCGCGTTGGTCAGGAGCTTCGCGTATTTCCAGGCGAGCACGTTCGCGCGCGCCTCGGCGGCAAAGCCGGCGCGCCGCAGATCCAGGGCGACCGCCTCCGTCCACGCGTCGATGCCGGCGGGAAAGCGCCCGAGCTCGATCGGCGCATGCGGGGCGTAGTTCCGGACCACCCCCGGATCGACGAAGCTCGCCGGGATCCAGACCGCGAGCCCGACGACCGACCGGAAGCGGCGCAGGACGAGCCGCTCGTTCTCGACGCCGTTCTGCGCGCACAACACCGGGAGCTCCGGACCCGCCGCGCGCGCGAGCGCCTCGATCGCCGGCAACGAGTCCTGGGTCTTCATCGCGAGCACGACGACGTCCCCGTCCCGGAAACCGATCTCCTCGGGATGCCCGACGACCTGCACGGCGAGCCGCTCTCGGCCCTCCGGCGTCGCATAGTCGAGGCCCTTCGTCCGGAGCGCTTCCTGCTGGGCACCGCGGGCGACGAAGAGCGTCTCGCAGCCCGCGCGCTGGAGCTGGGCACCGAGGCTCGCCCCGATCCCCCCGGCGCCGTAGACGATGTACCGCGCCACTCGCATCACGCCTCTTCACCGACGTCGCCGCCTGGTCGCCGCCTGGTCGCCGAGCGCAGCGCGCTAGGCGCTGGCGAGGCGGTGCTCCGCCTGGATCGCCCGCGCCCGCTTCTCCAGGGCATCGACGACCGGCGCCACGCGGCGGCGGTCGACCTGCGCCGCGAGCTCGCGGCCGCCAGCGAAGCCGAGCATCGAGTCGAGCCGCTCGCGCAGACAGCTCAGCGCGAACTCGAACATGTCGCCGCCGGCGATCGGATCGAAGGGGACCCAGTGGTTGCGGTCGCCGGTCGGGTGGACGTAGTGGTAGTGGGGGTCGTCCTTGAAGACGTCGAAGCGCAGGTACTCGTGACCGTCCTGCGTCCCGAGGACGTGGATCGAGAGGCCGGTGTCGGTGAACCCGCCGGCGGGCATGAACTTCTGGATCTCCGCCAGATCCTCGGGGCGGCCCGCGTAGGCCCGCTCGAGGCGCTCGGGATCGACGCTGCGGTATTCGAGCACGAAGGTCACCGCCCCCGCCTCGAAGCGCGTACACGCGGAGGGATCCATGGGCTCGGGCTGCACCTTGTAGACGACGCCGTACTTGGGCTGATCCATGACGTGGGCTCCTAGATTCCGTAGACGCGCGCGGCGTTGCCGAAGGCGATCTTGTCGAGCTGGTCCTGGCGGAGATCCTTGCCGAGCTCGGCGAGGACCTGCCGCGAGCGGGGCCAGAGGGTCACGCTATGCGGATAGTCGGAGGACCACATCGCGCTCTCGGCGAGCCAGGGATGCTTCGCGATCAGGTCGAAGCCGACGGTGTCGTCGAGGATCGTCACGAAGAGGTTCGTCCCCATGTGGTCCACCAGGGCTCGATCCGAGAGGATCGTCTCGTCCTTCAGCGCGGAGCGCACGTCGTAGTTCTGCTCCATCGTCTGCAGCCAGAAGGGCAGCCAGCCCATGTTGACCTCCGCCGCCACGATCTTGAGATTCGGATGGCGGTCGAAGACCCCGGCGTAGAGCAGATACGTGAAGATCCGGGTCGCCGAGAAGAAGCGCCAGACGGTTCCGCCGGCGCTGATCTTGAGATCGGCGATGCCGTCCCAGTCGGCTTCCTGGGGCTTGCCGCCGAAGGTGCGGTGGAACGTCAGGGGGATGCCCGACTCCGATGCGCGGGCGAAGAGGCGATCGTAGTAGCGGTCGTGATAGGGCCGCTCCGGGAGGCCCGGGATCAGGAGCGCCTTCGCCCCCGCCTTCACGCAGCGATCGAACTCCGCGAGGCAGACGTCCATGCCGTCGTCGACGGGCAGCAGCGGGAGCCCGATGATGCGCTTCGGCGACGCGCCCTGGAACTCGCCCACGATCCAGTCGTTGTAGGAGCGCATGCAGGCGACGGCGAGCTCGCGGTCGGACATGACGTAGGCCTGGGCAGCGTAGGCGGGATAGACGATCGAGACGTCGATGCCGTCCTTGTCCATGTCCTCGACGTGGGCCTTGCCCTGGTAGTTGCCGGGCAGGATCTCGTCGAAGCGCAGCCCCGACATCTTCTTGTCCCCGGCGGCCCGGCCCGCGGTCGCCTCGATGCCGAAGGTCCGCTTGGGCGTCTTGCCGTCGAAGCTCCAGCCGTCGCCGCCGTCGCTGCCGCGCAGCATCTTCGGCGCGCGGTCCTTCAACTTCGCCGGCACGTTGTCGAAGACGTGGGGCGGCTCGTTGATGTGGCAGTCGGCGGAGATGATCCGCTTCGGGAGCGTGATGGCCATGGCTGTTCTCCTCTCGTCGTCGGCCGGCGTCGGAAAGGGCCGGGGACCCCGTCCACTCTATCGCGTGGATCCGCGATCGGCCTCAGCGCGAGGCCAGCCGGGCCAGGACCTCGTCGCTCCCCGCCAGGACCAGGGAATCCGAGGGCTTGACGACCGCGCCCGGGTCCGGCGGCAGCCGGAACTCCCCGGTCAGGGCGTCGCGGATGGCGATGACCTGGACCCCGAGCTTCGTGCGCGGGTCGATCGCGAGGATCGTCTGGCCGATCCAGTCGTCGGGGCAGGCCATCTCCTGGACCGAATAGCCGGGAGCGATCGGGGTGTATTGCAGGACCGAGGAGGTCGCGATGCGATGGGCGAGGCGGAAGGCGGCCTCGCGCTCGGGAAAGATCGCCTCCGTGATGTCGAGTCCTTCGAGCGCCCGCGCCTCGTTCTCGCTCCGGACCTTCGCGTAGATCTGGCGCACCCCGAGATCCCGCAGCGCCACCGTCGCGAGGATCGTCGTCGACAGCGCCTCGGCCGTCCCGATCACCGCCGCGTCGACGTCGCGCGCCCCCGCCCGCTCGAGCAGGACCGGATCCGTCGCATCCCCCACGAAGACCCGGCTCGCCCAATCCGCATGGCGATCGACGATGTCGCCGTCCCGCTCGATCGCGACCACCTCGTGGCCGAGCTCGCACATCGTGCGCGCGAACCAAAGACCGAAGGCCCCGAAGCCAATCAGCAGGACTCTCATGCTCCCTCCTCTCGCGCGATTCAACTGATCAGGACGTCTTCGTGTGGATACCGGAAATCCGCGTGATGCGTGCGGATCACCATCGCCCCGAGCACTGCGAGCGGCCCGACCCGCCCGAGCAGCATCACGAGGACCAGCACGAGCTTGCTTCCGTCGGCGAGCATCGGCGTCAGGTTCATCGAGAGGCCGACGGTGCTGAGCGCGCTCTGGACCTCGAAGACGGATTGCACCATGCGCGATCGCTCCGCGTCGAGGCCGAGGGCCGCGGGCTCGAAGGCGAGCAGGAGCATCGTGAATGCGAGCAGGAGCAGGACCATGCCCGCCGCGAGACCGGTCGCGCGATTGACGGTCTCGTCGGGGATCGTGCGACCCGCGAACGAGACGTGGCGATCGCCGCGCAGCCGCGCGAAGACGAGCAGCGCCAGCAGGGCGACGGTCGTGACCTTCGCGCCGCCGGCCGTCGAGCCGGGCGCGCCCCCGACCCACATCAACACGGTCGTGAGCAGGATCGAGTCGTTCGTGACGGCGCCGTAGTCGACGGTGTTGAAGCCGGCGGTGCGCGGCGTGATCGACATGAAGAGCGCATTCACGATCCGATCGGCAAAGGAGAGGTCGGCGAGCTGGCGGTCCCACTCGAAGGACAGGAAGGCGACGGTGCCGACCAGGACGAGGAAGACCGTCATCGAGAGCGTCAGCCGCGTATGGGTCGAGAGCCGCCGCTTGCCGCGGAAGCGCGAACGCAGGTCGTGCAGGACCGGGAATCCGATCCCGCCCAGGGTGATCAGTCCGGCGACCATCAGCAGGATGGGTGCATTGCGCTGCTGCCCCATCAGGCTGTCGGAGAAGAGGGAGAAGCCCGCGTTGCAGAAAGCGGAGACGGAGTGGAAGATCGAGAGCCAGACGGCGCGACCGAGCTCGTGATCGCCGCCCCAGACGGCGAGCAGACCGAGCGCGCCGACCGCTTCGCACGCCAGCGTGACGCCGAGGATGGTGCGCATCAACGAGCCGGGCGTGCCGAGGGACATCACCGACGTGAAGGTCCCGGAGGCCTCCTCGACGTCGATTCCCGCGCGGCGGCCGGTGACGCGGGCGACCATCGCGGCGAAGGTCAGGATCCCGAGGCCCCCGGCCTGGATCAGGAGCAGGAGCCAGAGCTCGCCCCAGAACGACAGCACGACGGGGACGTCGATCGTCGCGAGCCCCGTGACGCAAACCGCGCTCGCCGAGATGAAGAGCGCGTCGATCCAGCTCATCGGTGCCCCTTCGTAGAGGCCCGGGAGCAGGAGGAAGCCGAGCCAACCGAGCACGATCAGGCCGACGAAGGAGACGACGAGGAGCTGCGGGGCGGAGAGATGCGCCAGCGGCATGCGTCGCGCGCTCGGATCGCGGGGGCGGCTGGCGTCGGGCTTCACGGGGGCGCAGCATACCGCCTGGCGGGCGACGGGTCCGCGCGCCGGAGCGATTCCCCGGAGACAGACCGAGACTTCCCGAACCTGCCGGTACCCGCCCGAGCCTGCCCGAACCACCCGGATCTGCCCGAGCCTGCCCGAGAAAGGAACACCCGTGCCTCGCCTTGCTCCCCTCGCCCTCGAAACTGCGCCCGAGTCGGTGAAGCAGCTGCTGGCCTCCGATCGGCCGAACGAGATCGCGCTGCTCTTCGGGCATGCCGAGACGAACTGGCCCCGGCTCGCGGATCTGCTGCTCAGCATCCTCTCCCAGCAACAGCTCGACCAGAAGCTCCGCGAGCTCGCGATCCTGCGCGTCGCGAACCTGCGCCGGGCCGCCTACGAATGGGATCAACACGTCGGCATCTCCCAGGCCGCCGGCATCACACCGGAGCAGATCCGCGCGATCGAAGCGGGGCGGATCGACGCCCCCTGCTTCGACGCGCTGCAGCGTCTGGTCCTCGAGGCGACGACCGAGCTGGCCGAGACGAGCACCCTCTCCAAGGCGACCTTCGATCGCCTCGCGGCTCGGCTCTCGCCGCGGGAGACCGTCGAGCTGCTGCTCTCGGCCGGCGTCTACGAGGCCCTCGCGAAGCTCATGAACGCCCTCGACCTCGAGAGCAAGGGTCCCATCGACCCCGAATTCGCCGCGGCGGTCAATCGCGGGACGGTCGCGCGGGTTCCGACGCAGGACGGCCGCTAACCTCGCGACGCGCCGGGGTGGCCAGGACGCCGAACACGCCCGTTCAGCGACGGTCCGTGCCCGTCGATACCCGGACCGACCCCCCTGGAGCCCAAGCTTGCAATCTCCCGATCGCGCCCGTGAATCGAACGCCCTCCGCCCACCGGACGGGGCACCGGGGCCCGTGCAGCCGCCGAATCCGCTGCGCCGGCTCTACGCCTGGGTGCTCCACTGGGCCGAGACCCGCTACGGGACCCAGGCCCTCGCCGTCATCGCCTTCGCCGAGAGCAGCTTCTTCCCGATCCCGCCGGACGTGTTGCAGATCGCGCTCTCGGTCTCGCAGCCGGGGCGGGCCTACTTCTTCGCGGCGGTCTCCCTCGTCGCCTCCATCGTCGGCGGCGCCTTCGGCTGGCTGATCGGCAGCTTCGCCTGGGAGCTCGTCCAGCACGCCTTCTTCTCGTACGTCCCCGGCGTCTCGCCCGAGCTCTTCGAGCACGTTCGCCGGCTCTATCTCGACAACGCCTTTCTCGCGATCGTCGCCGCCGCCTTCACGCCGATCCCCTACAAGATCTTTACAGTCGCCTCGGGCGTCTTCGGCGTGGCGCTTCCGATCGTGCTCGCCGCGAGCCTCCTCGGCCGCGGCGGCCGCTTCTTCCTCGTGGCCACCGTCTTCCACTTCGCGGGCCCCGCGGCCAAACGCCTGCTCGACGAATACCTCGAGCTCGCGACGATCGGTCTCTTCGTGCTCTTCGTGGTCGGGATCGCGGCGATCTCGTATCTGCATTAGGCGGCGCCCGCGTTGACGAGCGCGCCCCGCCCTTCCATCCCGCCGGCCCCGCGCCCGACGCAGCGCGGGCTGCGCGCCTGGCTCGACGCCCTCGCCGTCTACCGCAATCCGCGCCTGCTCGCGGTCTTCGGCCAGGGCTTCTCGAGCGGGCTGCCTCTCCCGCTGACGACGACGACCCTGACCTACTGGCTCGCCCGCGACGGCGTCGACAAGACCTCGATCGGCCTCTTCGCCCTCTTCGGCATGCCCTACGCGTTCAAGTTTCTCTGGGCCCCCCTGCTCGATCAATGGACGCTCCCCGGCGCCGCCTCCCTCGGACGGCGCCGCGGCTGGATCCTGGCCCTGCAGGCCGGACTCGTCGCCGCGATCACGAGCCTGGGCCTCGTCGATCCGACGACGGCGCCCATCGCGACGGGCCTCGTCGTCTTCGCCATCGCCTTCTTCTCGGCGAGCCAGGACATCGTCGTCGACGCCTACCGCATCGAGATCCTCGAGGACCACGAGCAGGGCGCCGGCGCCGCCGCGACCCAGGCAGGCTACCGGGCCGGCATGCTCGCCTCGGGCGCCGGCGCCATCGCGCTGGCCGACTTCGCGAGCTGGCCCGAGACCTTCGCGGTCCTCGCCTTCGCCCTCGCGCTCTCGATGTTCTGCGTGGTCTTCGCGCGGAGCCCGCGCGGGTCGGTGCGGAGACGGCGAGCCCGGTCACCGCGCCCCCATCGCTCGGCGCGACCCTGCGCCGCGCCTTCCTCGATCCGCTCCGCGACCTCGCGACGCGCCCGAGCTGGCCCCTCGTGCTGGCCTTCGCGCTGCTCTACAAGCTCGGCGACTCGGTGGCGCTCGCGATGTCGAATCCCTTCTTCGTCGAGCTGGGCTTCAGCGGCGTCGAGATCGCGAGCCTGACGAAGGTGGTCGGCCTCGCGGCGAGCGTCGTCGGGATCGTGGTCGGCGGGGTCCTCGTCGCGCGGACCTCGATCCGCCCGGCGCTGATTCTCGGCGGATTGCTCCAGGCGGTGACCAACCTGCTCTACGTCTGGCTCGCGTACGCGGGCCATGACCTCGGCGTCCTCGCCCTCGCGGTCCTCGCCGACAACTTCACCGGCGGCCTCGCCTCGGCCGCCTTCGTCGCCTACTTCTCCTCGCTCTCGCGCGGGGCCTACAGCGGGACCCAGTTCGCCGTCCTGACCTCGCTGATGGCGATGGGCCGGACGCTCTTCGGCGGCCTCTCCGGCTGGCTCGCGACCTGGACCGATTGGCCGGTCTTCTGGGTCTGCACCGCCCTCCTCGCCCTGCCCGGCCTGCTGCTGCTCGTCGCCCTCCCCGAGCCGGGGCGCCACGCGGAGCGGACCTGAGCGACGGGCGAGAGCGCCCTACTCCCCCTCCGCCGGATCGTTGAACAGCGCCCCCAGCTTGATGCTCCCGTGCCCCGTCTGCGGGAAGCCCGGCGTCGACGGATCGCCCGGATCGAGGTTCGAGGCGGTGTCGTCGGGCGGAAACAGCACGAGCGACTCGAGGAACTCGAAGAGCGCGAGCTGTGCGACCTCGGGCATGGCGGCGAAGGCATCCCGCTGACGTCGGGCCTCCCCGCCATGGCGCAGGACGACCTCCCGCAGGCTGATGCTGCGGCCGTCGTGACCGTAGGGCGAGGTGGAGCCGACGCCCCAGAGCGGCTCGGTCATGAAATGCGTCGTGGTGGTCCCGTCGTAGTTGCGCTCGTGGAAGGCGGGCCCGAGGTCGTGGCGCTTCAGGTCCGCGAAGAAGTTGCGCACGACGAACGGCTCGCGCGCGGGCCGCTTGAGTGAAGCGAACCCCGATCCGTCGTCGACGGCGACCAGGCGAAGCGATGCCGTCGCGAAGAGTCGATTGAAGACGCCGCGTACCGGATCGAAGCGCGTCTCCACGTCGGCGACGCGACGATCGCGTTCGATCCGCAGATCCGGGACGTGACACGAGCCGCAACCGACCGCATCGAAGACCTGACGACCCGCCTGCGCGAGACGCGACTGTTCGTGGACCGCAGGCTTGAAGTAGTTGAGCAGATAGAACTCCATGTGGTCGACGAGGGAGACGGGCAGCTCGTCTCGAACGCCGTCGCCGTCCGGATCGTCGGCCTCGTTCGCCGCGGGAGGACGCTCGATCGCGTCGAGCGAACCGTCGAGCACCATCCCCGCCGGCGTCACGACCCGCGCCCCAGACGCCGCGGCATGCAGCAGCGGATCCGAGGCCTCGACGCCCATCTCGGCGTTGAAGGCCCCGACCAGGAACTCGCGGATCGAGATCGTCCCGCCCTGGGCGAAGAACGGACGGACGCGCAGATCGGGATCGACGCCCAGGACGCCGCTCGTGTCCACCGATCCATCGGGCGCGACGCGGATCGAACCGAAACGAATGCCCTTGCTCTTGAGCGGCAGGATCGCGACCCGTCCCGACTGCACGGCCTGCTGCGCGGCGCGGTCACGAATCGCGCGCAGATCCGCCGTGATCTCGTCGGCGAGCATCTCCTGCAGGCCGAGACCGAAGAGATGCGGCGCATCGCGGGAGTCGGGCCGGGTCGCGACGTCACCGCCGAAGCCCGCGGCGCCGCGCGGGCGACCGTGACAGCCCGCGCAGCTGTCGGCGAAGCCCGCCCCGATCGAGCCGTCGTGATCGATGTCGCCGACCCCATCCCCGGTTCGCGGGCCGAGTCCCTGATGGACCGAGAACTTGCGCTGGAAGAGCTGGCGACCGCGACGGATCGAGCGGGCCGGGTCACGCTGGATCAGGAAGATCGAGCTGCCCGGGGTGAGGGCGTCGCCCTGGCCCGTGCCGATCTGCTCTTCGAGGGACTTCGCGATGCCGGCACCGGCGGCATTCGGGGCCTGGGTCCGGTCGATCAGCTGGGCGGAGGCGGTGCCGGGGGTCCCGAGGACCGCGGCGGCAAGGAGCGTGCAAGTCAGCGGAAGCAAATGAGCCATCGTCTTCGACACCCGGATCACCTCGACGGATCGGAGTTCGGAGCACGCTCGAGTCGGATCGAATGCCTGATTCGAAGGACCTGGTACCCGGAATCGGGTGCCTCGAGTACCCCATACCCGGGATCATCGTCCGAGCGCTGAAGATCGGTTCTTACCGTTCGATGATCTTTCGAGCTCAGAGGGCCCGGGCCGCGCTTCCCGGCGGGCGAGGATGAGCGCTCGTTCGTCCTCTGCGTCTCCTCGACGTGGAGGAACTTCGTGTCGCGAGCATCGAGAAACCGACCAGACCGGCGCCCAGGAGCAGGCCCGAATCGGGCTCCGGGACCACGTTCCAGCCGATCGCGTCGAAGGCCTGGATGTCGCGCAGGCTGATCGCCAACGCCTCGCCCTGGGCACCGGTCGGGTCCATCAGTCCGACGCCGAGCCCGTCCTTCCAATGTCCGGCGGCCTGGCCATCCCCGAAGAAGCGACCCGTCGCGAAGGGGTAGACGGCGGTCCCACCGCCATCGATCGAGAAGTCCTTCGAACGCGTGTCGGCCGTCTGATCGAGCACGCCGGACGCGGCGCTCAGCGCCGAGAATCGGAACAGATCGAGCGGGCTCACGACGGTGAACAGGTTCGCCGGGAACGGACCCCCGACCGGGGGCGAATTGAGATCGAGGATGTCGACGCCACTCACGAAGCCGAGCACGTGCCCGATCTCGTGGGTCGCGAACCCGACGAGGTCGTAGGTTCCCGGACTGATGCCGTCGCTCGGGTCGTAGTCGTAGGCGAAGGCGTTGGCGAAGACGAGGCTTCCATCGCAGGTGCCGAGACAGGAGCCGACCGACCCCGGGCCGACGGCGAGCCCCAGGGCCTTGGCGTTCGCCGTGGTCAGGGAGATCGTCGAATTGTTCGCGCCAGAGAGGTCGACGTAGGGGGTCGCCGATCCCGACCCGTTGGGGCTGTCGCTCGTGCGATTGATCAGCACGCCGAAGATCGATCCGGCGGGCAGGCTCGCGACGGCCGCTGAATCGAGCGGGCTGGTCTGATCGTCCACGAGCGCCGAGCGAAAGCCCGAGTACACAACGCTCACCCGGCGGACGCCCGACGACACCACGACGCCAGTCCCCAGGCTCGCCGTGCCGACCGTGAGGTCGACGACGACCTCGTCTCTCAGCCAGGCCGACCAGCGGCGACCGGCGGCCTCGAATGCATTCTGCGCCTCGATCGAAGTCCCGGGCAGGAAGGTGAAATTGAAGGCCGCGCCGCCCGCTGCTCCGCCGTGATGGACGAACGCCGCGCCTTCGTCCGTCTCCCCGTTCTCGTGGAGATTGGCTCCGACGATCACGTCGTCGTATCCATCGCCGTTCACGTCCCCCGCCGACGAGACCGCGATGCCGAGAAGCGACGTCGCCTGGCCCGTCCCCAAGGTCCGGTACACCGACGGATCGTTCGGAATGCCCGCGGCCCGACCCAGATAGACGAAGACCGCGCCCTCATCGACGGCCAAGGCGTCCCAGAGCATCGCGCCCACGATCAGGTCCGAATAGCCATCGCCGTTCACGTCCCCGGCCGACGCCACGCTCCGACCGAATTGTGCTCCGGCCTGATCCTGGTGGATCTGCGTCGCAGCCGTGGCCGCGCTCCCGTCGGCGATGCCCGTGGCACTGCCCGCGAAGACGAAGGCCGCGCCCATGTCCGCATCCCCGGGCTGGAAGTCGTATGCGAGCGCGCCGACGATCACGTCGGAGAGACCGTCGCCGTTCACGTCCCCCGCCGAGGCGACACTGAATCCGAAGAGCGCGTTCGCCTGGTTGCTCTCGAGGCGCGCGTGGGCCGTCGCGGGCGAGGCGTCCGCGATCCCCGCTGCATTGCCCCGGAAAACGAAGGCCCCGCCCTCGTCGATCGAGCCCGCGTCGTAGGTATGCGCGCCGACGATCACGTCGGAGAGACCGTCGCCGTCGACGTCCCCCGCCGAGGCCACGTCGACCCCGAAGCGCGCATCGATCTGATTCGATGCGAGCCGCGTATTCGCCGTCGTCGGGCTCCCGAACGCGAATCCCGTGGCGCTTCCGTGGTAGAGGAACGCCATTCCCTCGTCGAGAGATCCATCGTCGTAGAAGGGTGCTCCGACGATCACGTCGTCGTATCCATCCCCGTTCACGTCCCCGGCCGTCGCGACCGAGAAGCCCATCTGGGCATTGGTCTGGTTCGATTCGAACCCGGCGTGGGCCGTCGCCGGACCGCCGTCCGGAATTCCGGTCGAAGAGCCCAGGTAGATCCACGCCGCGCCCTCGTCGGCTTGACCGGCATTGAAGAGCGCCGAACCGACGATCACGTCGCCGTATCCGTCGCCATTCACGTCCCCCGCCGAGGCGACACTGTTGCCCATCTGCGCGGCCAGCTGATTGCCCTCGAGCTGGGCGTGGGCCTGGAGTGGGTTGACCTGATCGACGCCGAAGGCCGACCCGAGGAAGACGAAGGCCGCGCCTTCGTCGGCCGTCCCCGCGTCGTAGAGGGGCGCCCCGACGATCACGTCGTCGTAACCGTCGCCGTTCACGTCCCCCGCCGTCGCGACGGCGAACCCGAGCTGGGACGACGCCTGATTCGACTCGAGCAGCGCGTCGAACGTCCCCGTCAGCAGCGGATCAATCACGATCGGATAGGTCGCCCCCCGATCCTCGACGCGCAGACGGATGCGGTCCGGCGACGGCACCTCGAAATGCGCCGCCAGCTTCGTCCCCTTCGCATCGACGACGAGGAGCTTCCCGTACTCGAGCGTCCGTCCGGCTTCGCTCGTGAGCACGATCGATCCGCCCCGAAGACTCGCCTTCGCGCCCGAGATCGCGAGCTCGAGCGCGAGCGCGCTCGGGTCCCCGGCTCCGAGCGGCGGCCGAGAGGCGAGCGTGAATCCCTGCTCGAGCCCCTGCCGCGAGTTCACGTACCACTCGACGAGACCGAGCTCGCTGCGCACGATCTCGATCCGCCCTTCCCGATGCTCGATCTCGCCCGGCGGTACGGCGAGCAGCGACTCGCCCCCGCCGAGACCGACGAGGGAGAGCTCGAGCAGATTCGGGCTCCCGGCGGCCGTGCGATCGTGGACCCGGAGGCCGGTCGGCTCGAAATAGGTCCGCAGGCCGTGCTCGCGATTCGGTGCCTGGAGGCCTTCGTCGGTTTCGCTGGCCCAGTACTCGCGGGCCCGGAGGTGGCTCCCGACCGCGGCGCGGAGGACTACAAGGTCGGGTTCCGACGCGCCCGGCACCGCTTCGGGCGATCCCCATTCCTGGCCGGCCAGCAACAAGAAGGGCAGGACCAGGATCGGGAGCCAGGTCTTCGACATCGCGCGCGATCTCCTTCGACGGGCCGATGCCCACCCCGGAATTCTCGCGCAAGCCGCCGAATCCGATTCTTACCGTTCGATGATCTTCGCGGCTCGGCGGCGACGCCGGGGTTCCTGCGTCGGCTCCGGTCGCCAGAGCGCCAGAGCCAGCTCGCGGCCCTCCGCGGCGACCGCGTGAAGGCCGCGCGCATCGGCCTCCTCGAGCACGTCGCGAACGAAGCCCGCCGCCCGGGCCCGGTCGCCCTTCCCGTTCCGATCGAGAAGCACCCGAGCCCAGGCGAGACGGTTCCGCGCGAAGAAGACCCGGGCACCGGCGCGCCGGGCCTCCGCGAGGGCGACCTCGAAATGGGCGACCGCCTCGTCGTATTGCGCACGCGTCGCGGCGAGCAGGCCGAGGAAATACTCGACCGGCCCGTAGTAGATCGCGCTCCCGAGCACGATCGATCGCCCCGCATAAGGCGCGAGATGGGCCGCGAGCTGCTCGGCGGCCTCGACGTCGGCGACCGCCGCGACGACCTCGGCCGCGAGGGCGTGGGTCGCGAGCCAGCCGCGATCGATCGGGATGGCCTCGAAGCGCTGTGCGACCAGGGGCGCGATCACGGCGCGGGCCTCGGCGAGCTGACCGCCGGCGACGAGGATGCGCGCGAAAGCCGCGCGCCAGGTCGGCTGCTTCGGATAGCGCCGGACCTGCTCCCGCGCCGCGGCTTCGATCTCGGCCGAGCGCGCCTGCTCGGTCCGCAGATAGACGATCTGGGCCTGGAGCTCGATCGCGACCTCGGGCGAGTCGACGCGCTCGGCGATCCGAAGCGACTCGACGACGAGGCCGTCGGCGATCTCGAGCTCCCCCTCGATCAACGCGCGCGAGGCCTGGAGCACCGCACACCACCACCGGGCATAGGGCGTCGGCACCTCGCGCGCGATCCGCTCGCAGGCCCGGACCTCGCGCTCGACTCGCGCGAAGTCGCCCCGCTCGAGCGACCCGCTGACGCAGCCCTTGTGGCCCGAGATCGCGAGATCGAGATCGTTCGCCATGCGCGCGAACTTCGCGACCTCTGCGTTGAGCGAGATCCAGGCCGCGGGATCCGAGGGGCTCCACTGCAGGAACGTGCAATCCTCGAGGGTCTCGGCGAGGACCATCGGATCGGCGAGGCGCCTCGCTGCGGCGAGCGCTGCGTCGGCGAGCGCGACGCTGCGGGCGCGCTCGGAATAACGAAGCTCGGCGGCGAGCCTCGAGGTCACGCGGATCCTCAGGGCCTCGGCACGTTCGGGAAGCGCGCAGAGACTCTCGTCGAGCAGGGCCGAGACCTCCGGGTCCTCCTGGCCCGTGGAGTTCGGGCGCTGGGCGAGGCCGAGCGCCGCCCGCGCCAGCAGCTCGGCCTGCCCGCTCGATCGCGCGGCGTCGGCGGCGGCCAGGAACGTCGGGCGCGCGCGCTCCAGGCCGAGCGAGCGAGCCTGGGCGTCGGCGAGCCCCAGCTGGAGCGCGGCATGCAGCGCGCGACTCGTCGCCGTCGGCGGGGGCAGGACGGCGAGCGCCCGGACATAACGGGCGGCGGCCCCCTCGTAATCGTGCAGTCGCGCGGCCTGCTCGGCCGCCGCCCCGGCCAGCCCCGCCGCACGCTCGGGATCGACCAGCGGAACCGCCTCGCACGCATGTCGCGCGGCTTCGCCCAGCGGATCGCCGAGCGCCGCCGCTCCGCCCTCGCTGCTCGCCTCGAGGGCCGCGAAGACGCGGGCGTGGAGCGCGCGGCGTGCGGCGCCGGCCGGGACCAGCTCGTCGTAGATCGCCTCGCGAACGAGCCCGTGGGTGAAGCGCAGACGACCGGTCCCGGCGCCCGCCGAGAGCAGGCCGGCGGCGAGCAGCGCGTCGAGCTCGAGCCGGAGCCCGGGTCGCTCGGCGCTGCAATCGGAGAGCAGCTTCCGGTCGATCTCGAGACCGATCGCGCTCGCGAGCGCGAGGGTCTCGAGGACGGCCGGCTCGAGCGGCCGAAGCTTGGGGCGCAGAAGGTGCTCGATGCCGCGGGGCAGGAGCGACTCCCATTCGCTCCGCGCACGGCTCGCGTCGAGCAGGTCGCGCGCTTCGAGCGAGCGGAGGCTCTCGCCGAGCAGCAGCGGATTGCCGCCCGTCTGGCGCTCGAGGGCCGCGACGAGCTCGGGAGCCGGATCGCGACCGAGCCGCCTCGCCACGAACTCGTTCAGGTCTTCGTCGTGCAGGCCCGTCAAAGGCCAGCGCTCGAGGCAGCCGAGACGGAGCAGGCGCTCGAGCGCCCGGAGCTGCTGCGGCGCCGGCGCGACGTCGGCCTCGCGGGCCGTCGCCACGATCGCGATCGGCAGCGAGGCCAGGGAGCGACCGACGTACTCCATCAGCGCGATCGACTCCGCATCCGCAGCATGCAGGTCGTCGAGCACGATCAGGAGCGGTCGGGTGTGCGCGACCCGGACCAGCAGCGACTGGACCGCGTCGAAGAGGGCGAAGCGCGCGGTCTCCGTCGGACTCGACGGCAACTGCACGTCCTTTTCGACGCTCTCGTCGGACAGCAGCGAGGCGAGCGCGCGTCGCTGCGGTCGAGGCAGCGACGCCCAGGCCCGGGGATCGACCTCGACCAGCCGGCGCAGGATGCAGGTCCAGCTCCAGTAGGTCGGTGCGTCCACCGCGAGACCCCAGATCGCCGCCACTTCGGCGCAGGCCAGCCGCGCGCGATCACAGAGCAGCTCGGCGGTGCGGGTCTTGCCGATGCCCGCCTCCCCGACCAGAAGGAGGATGCGCCCATGTCCCGAAAGCGCGGCGTCGAGCGCCGCCTGGACACGGGTCAAGGTCGAGGCTCGACCGACATAGCGACGCGACGGATCTTCGACCTCGGCCGAATCGGAATCGACCTCGGCTTCGAAGCGATAGCCCCGACGCGGCACGGTAGCGATCGAAGGAGGACCATCGCCTTCACCATCGAGCGCGCTCCGCGCGAGACTCACGGCGCGGGCCAGGGAGGACTTCGTCACGACCGTTTCGGGCCAGACCGCGCGGAAGAGCTCCTCGGCCCCGACCGCACGCCCCCGGTTGCGGATCAGGTAGAGGACGAGCTCGAGGACCTTCGGCTGGATCGCGACGAGCTCGCCTCCGCGGCGCAGCTCGAAGCGGTCGGCGTCGAGCTCGAATCGTCCGAAGGCAAAGCGCATGGCCCACCCGAACCCGGATCCCGCGACTATCGTCCCGGCGCCGGCCCGAAGGCCGCGGTCGGAAGCAGCGGCGGGAGCTCCGCCGCCGAGACGAGCCCCGGCGCCGCCCGGCAGACCGGGCCGATCGCGTTCACGACGCGCATCGCCGTCGCGATCATACCCTGACGCGAATAATCGCTCGGCCCCCGGAGCTGCAGCTCGCAGGCAAGATCGGGCTCGCCCTCGAAGAGGATTCGGTACGTGCCGTCCCGGGCCGAGGTGGGCCAGTCCGGGGCGACGTCTGGCGCCATCCGATTCACGTGCTCGATCACGATCGCGTCCCGCCCGTCGACGACCCCGATCGTCTCGAAGCGGACCGCGCCGACGGTCCCCGCCTCGATCACGCCGGCCGCGGCCTCGATCCGCCGCGGCGTCACGCGCTTCTCGTAGGTCTCGCGGATGCGCTCGAGGGGGGCCCCCAGCCAGTCCGCCACCATCCGGACCGACGGGGCCCAGGCGCTGCTCTGCACACCCGGGCGCTCCATGATGCAGCGCGCGTCGACGGGCTTCCCGAAGCCGAAGACCTCGAAGATCGTGAAGGCGACGGGGTAGTCGGTGTAGGAGAAGATCTCCTGGGTCCGGACGCGCTCGATCCGATGGGTCAGGCTCGCCAGGCGCAGGACGAGGTCGTCGCCGGCGAAGCCCGGCTCGAGACCCGAGGCGTAGAGGGATGCGCCACCGGCCCGCGCCGCCCGCTCGAGGCGCTCGACCTGTCGGGGATCGAAGCCCGGCGCGTGGACCAGGCCCGGGACCGAGGTCGTGACGACGTTGATGCCCGCGGCGAGCATGCGTTCGAAATCGTCGAGGCAGGCCCGGGGATTCGCCTCGCCGCTCGCCGTGTAGCAGACACAGTCGGGGCGCAGGGCGAGGAGCGCCTCGGCGTCACGGGTTGCCGCGAGACCGAGTCGCGCGCCCCCGGCGAGCTCGCCGGCATCGCGACCGTGCTTGTCCGGCGAGTGGACCCAGACCCCCGCGAGCTCGAGATCGGGCCGCTCGGCGATCGCCCGCAAGGCGATCGCGCCGACTCCCCCCGTCGACCACTGCACGACACGCAATCGGGCCACCATCCCCTCCTCTTCTCTCGTCGTCTGCTCAGATCGCTCGAAGCCACCCGGGCGGATCGGATCCATCCCCCCGGTCCATCGCCCGTGCTGGCCGATGGATCCTTTCCGTCGAATTCGCCGGCCCAGTCGCTACCGTACCGCGCGCATGGGATGGGAAGCCTGGTTCACTCTCGCCGTCTCGATCGCAATGTTCGCCGTCATGGCGCGGGGCACCGTCTCGCCCGCGACCGCGATCCTCTCCGCCGTCATCAGACTGATCGCCGCCGGCGTGATCGAGCCGGCACAGGCCTTCGCAGGCTTCTCGAACTCGGCCCCGATCACCGTCGCCGCGCTCTACGTCGTGGCCCGGGCCGTCGAGGACTCCGGCGCCCTGCGGCCGCTGGTCCGCGGCGCCCTCGGCGGCGGCTCGAACGACGCCGTCCGGATCCTGCGGCTCTGCATCCCCTCGGCGGCGGCGTCGGCCTTCCTCAACAATACGCCGATCGTCGCCATGCTGATCCGCCCGGTCTCGGAATGGGCCGAGCGCAACGGCCTGCCCGCCTCGCGCTACCTGATGCCGCTCTCCTTCGCCGTGATCCTGGGTGGCGTCCTGACGACGATCGGGACCTCGACGAATCTCGTCGTCTCGGGCCTGCTCGAGGCTTCGGGTCGCGAGCCCCTCGGCCTGTTCGAAATGACGTCCGTCGGCCTGCCCGTCGCCGTGGTGGGCATCCTGGTGCTCGCGATGACGGCGAGCCGCGTGCTCCCCGACCGCCAGCCCCCCCGCGGCGGCCTCGACGATCCGGGTCGGGACTTCGTCGTACGCATGGTGGTCGAGACGGGGGGGCCGCTCGACGGGCGGACGGTCGAGGAGGCGGGCCTCCGCCATCTCGAAGGGGTGTTCCTGGTCGAGATCGAGCGCGATGGCGATCCGATCGCGCCGGTCGCCCCGACGACGACGCTCCGCGAGGGCGACCATCTGCTCTTCGTCGGCCAGGCGCGCCTGATCCTCGATCTCCAGAACATCGACGGCCTCGACTCCGCCGAACGCGTCCACATGGCGAGCGTCGAGGAGCGGGCGCGCCATGTGATCGAGGTCGTGATCGGCCGCGAATCGCCGCTGCTCGGCCAGACGCCGAAGGAGGCGAATTTCCGCGAGCGCTATCAGGCCGCGATCATCGCGATCCACCGCGAAGGCCAGCCCCTCGTCGCCAAGCTCGGGCAGGTCAAGCTCCGGACCGGCGACACGCTGCTCCTGCTGACGGATCCCGGCTTCCGCGAGCGCTGGCGCGGGCGCCCCGATTTCCTCGTCATCAATCCCCTCGACGGCGAGGACGAGGCGCCGATCAAGACGGGACGAGCGGTCTGGGTCGGGCTCGTCACCTTCACGATCGTCGCCGTCGCCGGCAGCGGAACGCTCCCGATCCTCGAGGCCTCGCTGATCGGCGCCGTCGTGCTGGTCGCGACGCGGGTCCTCTCGGCGCAGACGGCCCGAGATGCAATCGAGATCGACGTCCTGATCGTGATCGCAGCCTCCTTCGGCATCGGTGCTGCGATCGAGGAGTCGGGCCTCGCGGCCTCGTTGGGCCACGGCATCGTCGAGGGCTTCCAGGCCTACGGCGTCCGTGTCGTGCTGCTCGGCATCGTGCTCGCGACCGTCGTCCTGACCGAGTTCATCAGCAACAACGCCGCCGCCGCCCTGATGTTCCCGATCGGCATGGCGACCGCCGAGCAGCTCGGCGCCGACGAGCGGACCTTCGCGATCGCGATCGCGGTGGCCGCCTCGAACTCGTTCCTGACGCCGATCGGCTACCAGACCAACACGATGGTCTACGGCCCGGGCGGCTACCGCTTCGGCGACTACATCCGCCTCGGCGCCCCGCTCACGGCGGCGACGATCGCCGCCTGCGTCCTCTCGGCCTAGCGCCGCTCAGCGGGAGCAGGCGATGCAGCGGTCGGCTTCGGGCTCGGCGCGCAGGCGCGTCGGCGATCGGCGAGCCGCAGGCGACGCACCAGCCGTAGTTGCCCGACTCGATCCGCGAGAGCGCGGCGCGAATCGCGCGGAGCGCCGAACGCCCGCGCTCGTCGAGGGCATCGAGGGTCGGATCGTTCTCGCGCTGGACGGCCTGCTCGGCGAAGTCCGGATCGAGGGCGCCCCGGACCCGCTTTCGATCCCGCCCGATCGCTTCGAGGCGGCGGGTCCACTCCGACTGGCTCTCGAGCAGCCGGGTCCGGTTCTCCTCGTACAGCGCGGCGAGCTCCGGCGACGGATGCGACGGGTTCATGGTCATGGCGATGCCCTCCTCGTTGATCGATCGACGGACCGACCGGTCTACGAATCGGAGTCAGCAAGCCGCATGCCAGTCGGAGAAGCCGGAACGGCCGCGACGACCGGCTCGAACGGGGCAAGACGGCGCATCCGAGACGGAATACCCCGATGGCGGTCGTCGATGACTCAAGCCGGCCCCGGCGGGTTCCGCTGTATTCTCGGGCGAAGAAGAGGCGATGATCCCGCACGGAGGGGCCCGCGATGCGCATCGGTGTACCGACCGAGATCAAGAGCCACGAATACCGGGTCGGCATGACGCCGAGCGGCGTTCGCGAGCTCACGCGGGCCGGCCATCCGGTCGTCGTCCAGACGGGGGCCGGGTCGGGAGCCGGAATCGCCGACGCGGAGTACGCCGCGGCGGGTGCGACCCTCGAGCCCGACGTCGAAGCCCTCTTCTCCGGCTCGGACCTGATCGTGAAGGTCAAGGAGCCGCAGCCCGTCGAGTGCGCCCGGCTGCGGGAAGGCCAGGTCCTCTTCACCTTCCTCCATCTCGCCGCCGACCCGGCCCAGGCCCGCGGCCTGCTGAAATCCGGTGCGACGGCGATCGCCTACGAAACCGTGACGGCCCCGGACGGCTCGCTGCCTCTGCTGACCCCGATGAGCGAGGTCGCGGGTCGGATGTCGATCCAGGTCGGAGCCCATTGTCTCGAGCGCGCCGCCGGCGGCCGCGGCGTCCTGCTCGGCGGCGTCCCGGGGACGCTCCCTGCGCGCGTCGTCGTGATCGGCGGCGGCATCGCCGGCTCCCATGCGGCCGAGATGGCGATCGGGTTCGGCGCCGACGTCACGATCGTCGACCGCGCGCTCCCGCGGCTGCGCGAGCTGGCGGCTCGCTTCGAGGGCCGCGCAAAGACGGTCTATTCGACCCGGGACGCGATCGGCGAGCTCGTCACGCGGGCGGATCTCGTCGTCGGGACGGTGCTCGTCCCGGGGGCCGCGACGCCGAAGCTCGTCGACCGCGCCATGGTCCGGGCGATGCCGAACGGCTCGGTCGTCGTCGACGTCGCGATCGACCAGGGCGGATGCTTCGAGACGAGCCGGCCGACGACCCACGCGGAGCCGACCTACGTCGAGGAAGGCGTCGTCCACTACTGCGTGACGAACATGCCCGGCGCGGTGCCGAGGACCTCGACCTTCGCGTTGACCAACGCGACCCTGCCCTTCGTCCGGCGGATCGCGATGATGGGCGTCGACTCGGCCCTCGAGCGCGAGCCCGGTCTCTCGACCGGCCTCACCGTCCGCCGCGGCGAGATCGTCCATCCCATCGTCGCCGAAGCCCTCGGCTTCTCGCGCTGAGGATCGCTCAGGCCGCCTCGCGTATCGCCGCGGACGGGGCCTCCGTCCGGCGCGCCTGCTCGGGGCCGAAGGGCTTGAGCCAGAGCACGAGCGGCGGCAGGAGGAAGAGATCCGCGAGGAGCGCCGTCGTGAGGGACGCCGCGAGCAGGATGCCGTAGAAGGCCTGGGAGCGGAGCTCCGACAGGCAGAGCACCAGGAAGCCCAGCACCAGGGCGATCGAGGTATGGATGAGGGCGCGACCCACGTCCTGCATCGACGCGTGCAGGGCCGCCTCGTAGCTGCGGTGGATCCCGAACTCGAGCCGGAAGCGCGACATGAGGTGGACCGTATCGTCGACGGCGATGCCGAGGGCGATCGAGGCGATCGTCGCCTTGTTGTAGTCGAGCGTGATGTCGAACCAGCCCATCGCGCCGAGCGCCAGCAGCACGGGGACGACGTTCGGAATCATCGCGATGAGCCCGATCGAGATCGATCGGAAGAGCACGATCATCACGAGCGTCACCGCGATCAGCGCGAGGCCGAAGCCCTCGACCTGGCTCGACACGATGTAGTTGGTCAGCTTGAGCCAGAGGGCGCCGATGCCCGTCAACGTGGTCTCGGTCTTCTCGAGGGGCTTTTCGACGAGGGCCGCGTCGAGGCGGTCGATCAGGGCCGCCATGTGGACGATGCGTCCCACGCGGACGCGCAGCTCGAGGCTCGCCACGCGGTAGTCCGGGGAGACGAGCTCCGCCGCCTCCTCGCCGCCCGACGATTCGTAGAGCAACAGGTACTGGGCGACCTCTTCGCGGGTCTCGGGAATCCTGTGGTAGGCGGGATCGTCCGAATGGAAGGACTGGTTCAGGTCCTTCACGATGTCGACGATCGAATAGGTCTTGCGGACGAGCCAGTCGTCCTCGAGGGCCAACGCCTGGACCCGCTCGATCTCGCGCAGGACCGCGGGCTCCTTGATCGACTCTTCGTGGCCGCCGTCGAAGAGGTAGATGATGTTGCTCATCCCGCCCATCTCGTCGTCGACCTTCACGACGTTGACGCGGATCGGCGAGTCGTCCCAGAAGTCGGCGAGCCAGTTCGAGTCGACGACGACGCGGGTCGAGCCGACGAGACAGGCGATCGTGAAGACCGCGAAGCCGAACAGCAGGCCGGTCCGATGCGCGAGATTGAAGCGGGCGATGCCGTCGAGGGCGCGGGTCGCGAAGCTCGCGCTCGAGGTCGAGCCGATGTCGCTCGCGCTCGCCCTCGCGCGCTCGACCCACTTCGGGCGGCGCGCGCCGAAGGAGAGCGCGCCGAGCAGGACCGTCACCGAGAAGAAGTAGGCGGCCATCACGCCGAAGGCCTGGTAGACGGCGCCTTCCGCCATCGTCCGGATCGGTACGAAGGCCATCGACGCGAAGCCGACCGCCGTCGTGACCGCCGTCAGCAGCGAAGGCAGACCGACGAGGCTCATCGTCTTGACGAGCGCCTCGCGCCGGTCGCCTAGGGCGACCATCTGGGTCCGGAACTCGGACAGGACGTGGACGCAGTAGGCGACGCCGATGACCATCAGGAGCGTCGGCGTCGCCGAGAACGAGATCCCCATCTTGTATCCGACGACGACCATGAAGGCGACGGTCGTGAGCGCCGTCAGCACCAGCACGACGAGCGGTGCCGCGACCCCGACGAAGCTGCGGAAGCCGACCAGCTGGAGCGCGCTGATCAACAACAGCGAGATCATCATCAGGTAGGCGGGCTCGGAGACGAGCACGCGATTGAAGAAGGCGTTGAGCGCGACGTCGCCCGACGGGAAGAAGCGGAAGGCGGCGAATTGCGGGCGCGCGAGGATCTCCGTGATCTTCGTGTCGGAGACCTGCGGGTACATGTTCTCGAGATCTTCGGCCTTCTCGGGCGCGGGATCCCAGACGATCTCCTCGGGCGGGTCGGTGCTCGTGCGATCCATCTCGATCAGGATCGCGGCGAAGGAGGCGTCCTGATTGACGATGCCGCCGACGAGCAGCGGCTTCTTCAGGTAGGCCTCGCGGCGCTCGAGCAGCTCCTCCTGGGTCAGCGGCCACTCGTCGCGGATCTTCGTGATCTCGAGACCTTCCTCGGTCCCGACCGTCAGCTCGGCGTTGGCGAGGCTCGTCACCTCGTAGACGAAGGGCACCTCGTCCTCGAGGGCCTCGGTCAGGGCGATCAGCGCCGCCATCGCGTCGACGTTCCAGACCCCGTGCGGGAGATCCGGAATCTCGTAGCCGATGTAGGAGACCTCGTCGGAGCCGAAATCGTCGAGGTATTTCTGATAGGCCTCGTAGGTATCGTCGCCCTCGTTGAAGTAGGACTCGTAGCTCGCGTCCTGCTGGACCTTCGATGCGAGGACGATGCTGCCGGCGAAGAGCAGGAGGCAGATCAGGCCGACGATCGATCGATGGTCGAAGCACCAGCCCGCCAGCCCCGCGAAGCGCTGGTTCAACCGCTCGATGCGTTCGAAGGCCTGATCCCGGTCGTCCGCCATGCCGTCGTCTCCCGATGTCTGCCCCGTCCGGGCGCTCCGAGACCGCCCGGAACGCCCCGAGACTGCCTAGAGCCCGCCCAGATAGTCGCCCTTGCCGAGCTCGACCCCGCCGTGGCGCAGCAGCGCGTAGGCCATCGTCACGTGGAAGAAGAAGTTCGGGATCGAGAAGCTCTCGAGGAACGCCTCGCCCGTCATGCGCAGCGTGCGATCGGGGCCGGCGGGCATCACGATGTCGCGCTTGTCGGAGCCCTCGAGGCGGTGGGCCGGGATCGACTCGACGTAGTCGATCGTCTTCTGGATGCGCGCGCGGAGCTCGCCGAAGGTCTTCTCGTCGTCGGCCCATTTCGGCGGCTCGTCGCCGGCGAGGCGCGCGACGGCGCCCTTCGCCGCGTCGCTCGCGATCTGGATCTGGCGCGCGAAGGGGAGCATGTCGGGCGCGAGCCGCATGCCGACGAAATTGTCGACGTCGAATTTCCGGGCCTTCGCGTGGGCCTCGGCCTTGTCGAGCCAGGCCAGCATGTTCTTCGAATACTTCGAGAAGACGGGGACGCTCGCGGCGTGCATGGAGAGGGACATGGAAGCTCCGATCTGGATCGTGGGGGTTGCGCCGGGTAGCGCCGTGGACGGTCGGCCCGGCGAGAACGGGACGATGCCCCAGATTTCAGCCCGCGCGCTTGCCTTCCTTCAGGAAATTCCAGAGCGGAAGGTCCCGCCAGCTCCCGGCGCTGAACGCGTCCTTGAAGGCCGCGTAGCGCTGGGGCACCGCCGGCTTCGGGGCATCCCCCATGACGGTGACGCGCTGGATCACGCGCTCCCCCTCGAAGTCGTCGAGCACGTGGTGCTGCGTGCAGCGGTTGTCCCAGAAGGCGAGCGTGCCCTCGCTCCAGTGGTAGCGGACGGTGAAGCGCGGGCTCGCCACCCAGTGGCGCAGGTGGGCGAGCAGCATGTCGCTCTCGTCCTGGGACAGCTCGACGATGCGGCGCGTGAAGTGGTGGTTCACGAAGAGCGATTTGCGGCCGGTCTCGGGGTGGACGCGGACGACGGGATGGATCGCCTTGCGCTCGGGATGGCCGTGGGCGCTCGCGTCGTGGAGCGCGGTCAGCCCTTCGCAGAAGGCCTGCATCGGCGGCGAGAGCGCCTCGAAGGCCTTGTACATGCTGGCCCACAGCGTGTCGCCGCCGACCGCCGGGCATTTCTTCATCTGCAGGATCGCGAGCTGGGAGGGGCTCGACTGACAGGTCAGGTCGCTATGCCACTCGTCGGCGACCGCCCCCGCGCCGTCGACGGCGCGCAGCTCGAAGAACTCGGGGCGCTCGCCCGCGAGCGCGAGGTTCGGATGGGATTCGAGCTGGCCGAAGAGCCGGCCGAAGGCGATGTGCTCGTCGGGCGAGAGGTGCTGGTCGGGGAAGAAGAGCACGAGATGCTCGAGCAGGAGCGCCTTCAAGCGGTCCGCATCGCCCGGCCCGGCCTTCGCGAGCGGGAGCCCGCGCACCTCTGCGCCGAGGGAGCCCGAGAGTCGGCGAACGTCGAGAATCGGCTCGGTCCGGGACATGGATCCTCCGCGGGCGCTCGCCGGGGGCACCGACGGACGCGGCATGCCCGCCTGTCCCGTGCGCCCTGCCCGAGGACGCTCGACGAACGCGGTGTGCCGAGCCTGACCCGGTCCCGAGCATGGCGCGAAGTACGAGGGCCGACCAGCGGGAAGCGGGTCGGCCCTTTCGAACCGTCCTTCGGCTCGGCCGGTCGGATCGGGCCATGGGATCGGCCCGTCCGATCAGCCCGTCTCAGCCGAAGACGCCGCCCTTGCGGAGCTTCTCGAGCTCGGCCGCGCTCTTGCCGAGCACGCGCGAGAGGACCTCGTCGGTATGCTCGCCGACTTCCGGCGCCATCGTCGGACAGGGCGGCAGCGACCCGTTCACGTAGACCGGCAGCGGCATCTGCTCCGCCCCGACCTTGTCCGCGGGGTAGAAGCCCATGCGGACCCTGAACTGGGGATCGTCGGCCAGCGATGCCTGGGTATTGCAGGGCGCGATCGTCGTGTTGTGCTCGTTCGCGAAGGCGATCCACTCGGCGACCGTCCGGGTCTTGTAGATGTCCCGGAGGATGGCCTGCAGCTCGAGGTTGTTGCGCGCATGGTCGGCATACTTCGAGCCCGGCCACTTCTCGAAGAGATCCATGCGACCGATGCCGGCGCAGAAGTTCTTCCAGAAGGCCTGCTCGCTGGCCATGAAGAGGATGTGGCCGTCCTTCGCTTCGTAGATCTGGTAGCGGACGCCGCCCCACATGCCGCCGAGCCCCGGCGGGCGCCGTTCGTAGTTGTCCGACGGATTGCCGGTCACCTCGCTCTGCGGCCGCAGATACGCGCGCTCCGTCTCGATCCGATACCAGTCCATGTAGGCCGAGGCGTCGGATTGGGCGAGCTCCATCTCGCAGCCCTCGCCGGTCTCGCGCGCCTTGATGACGCCCGCGAGCACGGCGATCGCGCCGACCATCGGGCCGACGTTGATGCCGACGTTGGGCAGCATCGGCGGGATCCGCTTGAAGCCCTGGTCGTCCTCCATCGGCTGCACGATGCCCGACCAGGTATCGAAGGCGATGCCGTGGCTCGGCAGGTCCTTGTAGGGACCGGTCGCGCCGTAGCCCGAGATGGTGCAGAAGACGATCTTCGGGTTGACCTTCTTGAGGTCCTTGAAGCCGATGCCGAGCTTGTCGAGGGCCCCCGGTCGCATCGCTTCGACGACGACGTCGGCGGTCGCGACGAGATCCTTGTAGAGCTGGATCCCCTCCGGCGACTTCAGGTTCAGGCAGACGCTCTTCTTGCCTCGATGCGTATGCAGATGGAGCAGCGAGACGCCGTTCACGATGGGCCACGTCATCTGGCGGATGTAGTCGCCGGAGGGCGGCTCGACCTTGATGACGTCGGCGCCGAGATCGGAGAGGAAGGTCGCGACGAAGCCGGGGCCGAGGAGGCTCGACTCGATCACGCGCACACCGGAGAGGAGGCCGGAGGGTTTGCTCATGCTGCTTGATTTCCTGGTTGCCGGACTGGCAGTTGTCCCGACCTCCCGACAGGGGTCGACCTGCAGGGGAGGCCAGGGGGTCGAGGCTGGGGAACCGGGCCCAGCGCGGCCCTGGACTCTAACGGCTCCGCCGGCCCTTGGCACCGTTCCCCGGCGCCTGCTCCGCCGCGCGCCCGTGCCGGGCCGACCGGTTCCGGCCCGGCCGGGACCGACCCGCCTCCGCGGCTAGTCGAGCTCGATGGTCCCGTCGACGGTGACCGAGAGCTCGCTCTTGCCGGCCTCGAAGGCCGGCGCCGCGGCCGTCTTCATGGCCATGTCGGCCTCGGCCCGCATGGCGCGGTAGTAGGGCTGCCCCCCGCCCTGCCCGACGGAGAGTGCGATCAGCGACCAGCCACCCCCCGCCATGCCCTTCGTCACGAGGTCGGCGCGCGCCCGGAACTTCCGCAGGGCCTCGAGGGTCAGCTCGTCCTGGAGCGCTTCGCGGGTCTCCCGCTTGACGGAGAACTCGATCCCCGAGAGCAGGAGCTGCTCCTCCTGCAGCACGCCGATCAGCTTCGACAATCGGTCGACGTCCGCCGAGGCGAGGCGGATCTCCTGCCAGGCCTGCCAGCGCACGATGCGATTCGCGTCGTAGACGGGCTGGGTCGTATAGCCGCCGCTCTCGACCTCGATCCCCTTCTCCTTCTTCGCCCGGGCGAGCGCGCGCTCGATCCGCCCGTTGACCTCGCTCGCGACCTGCGCCGGCTCCTTGCCCTCCGCCGTCGCCGAGAGCCGCGCCGTCGCCCAGTCGTTCTGGACCTCCCGAGTCACCACGACCTGGAACGAGGCCCGATTGCGCGGATCCGGCGTCGCGTCCGCGCGCGCCGGAGGCGCCAGAAGCAAGGGCCCCGCCAGGGCGAGCACCCCCGCAATTCCCGACATCCCCGTCGCGACCGACCTCCAGCCCTTCCCGTCCCGCACCGAATTGCGCAACCCCATCGTTCTCCTCTTCTTCTGCTTCTCTTCGCGCGTCAGCTCGCCACCGCGACGAGCAGCGCCACCAGCTCCTCGTCGACTCCGGCCTCCCGCAGCACGGCCCCCGTATCCGCCGAGAGCGCCGGCGCGATCGCCGTCCCGGGCATCGGATGCGCCGAGAGCTTGAGCGGAGGCGCGACGGTTCGAAAGCGCCCGAGCTGCGGATGTTCCACCGTCGCAAAGCAGCCGGTCGACTCGGCGTTCTCGTCGCGGATCGCCTCGTGGAGCGTCCTCATGGGGGCCCAGATCAGGCGCTCCCTGGACAGGACCTCCCCCCAGTCCTCGAGCGAGCGCTCGCCGAACAGACCGTCGAGCAGCGCGACGAGCTCCCCTGCATGCCGGAAGCGCGCGCTCGCGTCGACGAAGCGCGGATCGCTCGCGAGCGCCTCGCGGTCGAGCGCGCGACAGAGCGCCGGCCAATAGCGATCCGAATCGATCATCACGAGAAAGAGCCAGCGATCGCCGCGACAGGGATAGTGGTTCCAGAGCGGGTTGCGCGGCGCCCGGCGATCGTGGCGGGGCGGCAGCTCGTCGGTCGCCAGCGCATAGGCCGTGTCGTGGCCGTTGATGTAGTAGCCGATCTGCTGGAGCGTGACGTCGACGACCTGGCCCGCGCCCGTCGCGTCGCGCGTGCGCAGCGCGGCGAGGATCCCCGTCACGAGCGCGAGCGAGGCCGCGTGGTCGCCGACACCGGGGCGCATCCAGGCCGGCGGGGCCGCCGGATCGCGCATGCTGTCCATCAGGCCCGAGAGCGCCCAGAAAGCGGTGTAGTCGAAGGCGGGATCGTCGGCGCGGGGGCCGTCGGCGCCGTAGCCGGAGACGCGACCGACGATCAGCGCGGGGCGCTCGGCGCGCAGGCGATCGGGATCGAGACGATATCGGGCGAGGCGCTCGGGGAGCACGTTCGTGATCAGCACGTCCGCGCGATCGATGACCTTCGCGAGCGCCTCCCGCGCCTGGGGCAGCGCGAGATCGAGCGCGACCGAGCGCTTGCCGCGATTGTCCATCTGGAAGGGCGGGCCAGCCGGAAAGTCGTTCTCGTAGCCCGCGAGCTTCGGCCGCGCGTGCCGGAAGATCTCGCCCCACGGCACCTCGACCTTGACGACCTCCGCGCCGAGATCCGCGAGCAGCGCGCCGGCCGCCGGCACCGCGACGTAGCTCGCGATCTCGACGACCCGGATTCCTGCGAGCGGGAGCGTCATCACGTATCCCTCCGAGCTTCGGCCGATACCGTCTACGGAAGCTAGCGCCTCTCGCATCGCGGGGGATAGAATCGCGCGGATGAAGAGAATTCTTCGTTCGATCGAGGCTCGCCGCGCCGCCCGGCGCCGCCCGTTCCCCTCTCCTGTCTTCGCCCCGCTCCACACCGTGCTTTTCGGCCTGCTCCTCGGCGTGCTCCCGGTCATGGCCGGATGCGAGGCCGAATCGCGGGATGCGAGCGGGTTTGCGCTCGCGCGGGCCGGAACGACCGATCCGCGCGAGCCATGCGCCGAGCAGACGCCGCTGCGCCGCGCGCTATTCGGCGACCTCCACGTCCATACCACGCTCTCGAGTGACGCCTGGAACTACGACGTCGAGGTCCGGCCTTCGGACGCCTACGGCTATGCCTTCGGCGAGCCGACCCGGCTGCCGCCCAACGACGCGGCGGGTCGGGGGACGCGCGAGGTCCGCATCGACCGGCCCCTCGACTTCGCCGCCGTGACGGACCACTCGGAGTTCCTCGGCGAGCTCGCGCTGTGCCGGGACCCTGAATCGGAGGTCTACGACCGCGAGCCCTGCGTCGCGCTACGCGCCTCGACGGTGCCCGCGGACAATCCTCACTCGTTCACGATCATGACGCCCTGGCCGTCGCGGGAGGCGGGGGTCTGCGGCGAGGACGGCGAGCGCTGCGATCGCGCGATGCTCGGCGCCTGGCAGGAGATCCTCGCCGCCGCCGAGCGCTGGAACGACACGAGCGCCGCCTGCGCGCGCACGACCTTCATCGGCTGGGAGTACAGCAGCCACCGCCTCGGCTCGAATCTCCACCGCAACGTGATCTTCAAGACCAACCTCGTCCCCACACGCCCCATCAGCTACCTCGACGCCCCGCGCGAGTGGACGCTCTGGGAGCTCCTGCGCTCGATCTGCCTCGACGGAGAGCCGGGCTGCGACGTGCTCGCGATCCCCCACAACTCGAACATCAGCAACGGCCGCATGTTCCCGGTCGACTACGCCACCGCCAACGGCCGCGCCGCGGAGCGCGATCGCGCGAAGCTGCGCGCGCGCCTCGAGCCCGTCGTCGAAGTGATGCAGCACAAGGGCGATTCGGAGTGCCGGCCCGAGATGGCGGGGGTGCTCGGAAACGCCGACGAGCTGTGTGGCTTCGAGAAGTTCGAGCAGGCGACCTGGAAGGACGGCGAAGAGCCCGGCGCATGCGGCGAGGTGCTCGACGATTGGCGTGTGCGCCTCGGGCCTTCCTGCCTGAGCCATCGCAGCTACGTGCGCTACGTGCTGACCGAGGGTCTCGCCGAGGAGCGCCGGATCGGCGTGAACCCGTTCAAGCTCGGGATGATCGGGAGCACCGACACCCACAACGGCCTCGCCGGCGGCGTCGCCGAGAAGACCTGGCCCGGCCATCTGGGCATCGCCGACGCGGATCCGAACCGGATGCTCTCGGAGGAGCCCGGCCTGATGGGCAACATGGCGAACGGCCCGGGCGGGCTCGCCGGGGTCTATTCCGAGGAGAACTCGCGCGAGGCGGTCTTCGAGGCCCTGCGCCGTCGCGAGGTCTTCGGGACGAGCGGACCGCGCATCGAGCCGCGCTTCTTCGCGGCGGCCGAGCTGCCGGGGGATCTCTGCGAACGGCCCGACCGGCTCGAGCTCGCCGACGCCGCAGGGGTTCCGATGGGCGGCGATCTCGTGCTCGGGACACGGGCCGCGAACCCCGTCTTCGCGGCCTTCGCAACGGCGGATCCCGGGACGGAGGGCGCGCCGGGGGGCGATCTGCAGCGCATCCAGATCATCAAGGGCTGGGTCGACGACGAAGGCGGGCTCCACGAAGAGGTCGTCGACGTGGCGGGCGGGCCGAACGGGGCCTCGGTCGATCCGGCGACCTGCGAGCCGTCGGGGGTCGGGGCGCGGGAGCTCTGCGGGGTCTGGCGCGATCCGGCCTACGATCCCGAGCTCGGTGCGGTGTATTATGCGCGGGTCGTCGAGAATCCGAGCTGTCGCTATTCCGCCTGGCAATGCAACGCGCTCCCGGCGAGCGAGCGCCCCGAAGGCTGCCGCCACGAGCGCATGTCCCCGATCCAGCAGGAGCGGGCCTGGACCTCGCCGATCTGGGTCCGCAGCGCAGCCCGCGCAGGGAGCCCCTCATGACCGTCGAGACCCGGATCACCTTCTGCCGCATCTGCGAAGCGACCTGCGGCCTCGAGGTCGACGTCGAGGCGAACCGGGTCGTCGCGATCCGCCCCGATCCGAAGCACGTCGTCAGCCAGGGCTATGCGTGCGTGAAGGGCACGCGCTGGGGCGCGACGCAGCACAGCCCCGACCGCGTCCTGCACCCCCAGAAGCGCGTCGGCGACCGCTTCGTCGACATCTCCTGGGACCAGGCGATCTCCGAGATCGGCGCGAAGCTGCGGAGCCTGATCGATCGCCATGGCCCGCAGGTCCTCGCCCATTTCGTGGGCTCCGCCGGCGGCGCGATCGTGCTCTCGCCGATGTTCCGGGTCGCCCTCTACAACGCGATCGGAACCCGTCGCATGTACGGCACGGGGACCTGCGACACGATGAACAAGTTCCGCGTGAACGGCGAGATGTACGGCGCCGCCATGCGCCTCATGTATCCCGACGTCGAGCACACGCATTTCATGCTCGTGCTCGGCGCGAACCCCGCCGTCTCGGGCAATACGCTCTACCACCTCCCCCGCGCCCAGGAGCGCTTCGCCGAGATCGGCAAGCGCGGCGGTCGCGTCGTCTTCCTCAATCCGCGCCGGATCGAGACCGCCGCCGCCGGCGAGCACGTCTTCATCCGCCCCGACACCGACGTCTTCTTCCTCGCCGCCTTCCTGAACGAGACGATCCAGCACGGCCACGTCGACCGCGAGCGCGTCGGGAAATTCATGGTCGGCTTCGAGCGCCTCGCGAAATCCGCCGAAGCCTGGACCCCCGAGCGCCAGGAGCGGGTCACCGGCGTCCCCGCCGCGACCCTGCGCGACCTCGTCCGCGCCCATTCCGAGGCGAGCCGGAGCGGCCGTGGCGGAGCCCTCTCGATGGCGACCGGCGTCAACCAGGGGCGCAGCGGCTCGCCCTGCTTCTGGCTGCTCGAGTCGATCAACGCGATCAGCGGCAACCTCGACCGCAAGGGCGGGACGCTGCTCGGCTCGGGCCTGATCGACATGGGCGACGCGCTGAAGGAGCTCGCGCTCTCCTACGACCGCGAGGACGGCCTGCCCACGGTCTCCGGTCTCCAGCCCTCCGGCATGCTCGCCGACGACATCCTCGGGAATCCGGACGTGAAGGACGATCCGAAGCGCATCCGCGCGATGATCGTCGAGGCGAGCAATCCGCTGCTCGCCTGCAGCAATCCCGACGGCCGCCTCGACGAGGCCTTCGCGAGCCTCGAGCTGCTCGTCACGATCGATCTCTTCCGCAACGAGGTGGGCTCCCTCGCCCACTACGTGCTCCCGGCGACGACCTGGATGGAGCGGCCCGAGATCCCCTACGCGCTGCAGAGCTTCGCCGGGGCGTGTGCGACGCCTTACATCATCTATGCGGATCCGGTGCTCGAGGCACCGCCCGACGTGCGGCCCGAGTGGTGGATCTACCTGCGCCTCGCCGACGCCCTCGGCGTGACGCTCTTCGGCAACCGCCTCGCCTCGGCGGCGGCGAAGCTCTATGCGCGACTGCATTTCGGACCGATCGGGCGCCTGCTGCCTGGTCCGGAGAAGATCCTCGACGGCATGTTCAAGAAGGCGGGGCTGCCGGGCATCCGCGAGATGGCCGAGAAGCATCCCCACGGCCTGCTCCTGCCCGAGAACGAGGGCAACAACTTCCTCGGCACGGATCGTGTGCTGACCCCTCACAAGAAGGTCGATCTCGCCCCGGATCCGATCGTCGCGGCCTTCGAAGCGACGGCCGAGCAGCTCTTCGCCGAGGAGCTGACCACGCGGGACCGCCTCAAGCTGATCGGCATGCGCCAGATCAAGCGGATGAACACGGCCTCGTCGAACAGCGCCCCGCTCGTCCGGGAGACGACGAATCACGCCTATCTGCATCCCGAGGACGCGGCGCGGATCGGGGTCTCGAACGGCGAGCCCGTCGAGGTCGAGTCGGCCCATGGCCGGATCCGGATTCCCGTCCGCGTCTCCGACGAGATGATGCCGAGAACCGTCGCGATCCCGCAGTGCTGGGGTCACGCGAAGGCCGACGGCCTGTCCCACGCCAAGACGCATCCGGGCGTCAACTCGAATCTGCTCGCCGGCGACGGGCCGGCCCACATCGAGGCCCTCTCGGGCATGTCGCATCTCTCGGGCATCCTGATCGACGTGCGGCGGGCGCCCGAGGCCTGAGGACGGTAGCCTGATGCCGGGAGCCCGCCGGTGGGCGCTCGGCCGGCCTAACGCTCCTCGAGCCCGAGCGAGTCGATCAGCGCGCGGGCCTCGGCCTCCTGATCGAGGTCGTGGGTCCGCGAAACGACGTTGCGCAGCCGGATCCGGGCAAGCCGCGACTCACCGATCCCGGCCTCGGCCCGGGCCTGCCAGAGCTCGAGCTCGAGGGAGCCCGGCCGCGTCTTGCGGGCCGCATCGAGCCACGGGATCGCTTCGCGGGGATCCTCGCCTTCGAGCTCGATGAAGGTCTGCGCCATCCCGAGCTGGGACCGCGCCGAGGGCGTCGGACCGCGCACGCCGTGGCCATAGCTCTCCCGGGCCTTCGCGAGCGCCCCGCGACGCGCGCTTTCCGAGTCGCTGGCGCGGGCCACCGCGAGATAGGCGTCCGCCGCGCCCGCGTGATATTCGGCCGGCGCGTCCGGCCGGAGATCGAGACTCCGGAAGGTCGCGTCGACCGCGTCGAGCTGCCCCGCGCGCGCCGCGACGACGGCGCGCCCGAGGCGGGCACGCGGATTCTTCGGATCCGCCTTCAGGGCGAGCTCGAAGGCCTTCTCCGCGAGGTCTGCCTTCCCGATCCGGAGCGCGAGCTCGCCGAGCCGCGCGGTCGACTCGCCGCGCGAGAGGGGGACGGCCTTCAGGCGATCGACGTCGAAGCCGCGCAGCTCGACCAGCCGGACCTTCGGGCGACGCACCTCGAGATGCTTGTAGATCTGCTTCTGCAGCTTTTCCTCGTCGAGGCCGGTCGCGGCGAGCGCCCGCTCGAGCTGGATGGGTCCGCTCGCGTCGAGGGCCTGGCGATAGGCGTCGAGACGGGTCTGGGTCGCCGACGCGGGACTCCCGGCGAACTCGAGGGTATGGGCGATCGCCCAGGCCCGGGCCGAGAAGCGCACGCGCTCCGGCCGCGTCTCCTCGGAGAGATCGAAGCGGTTCAGGCTGGCGACGAGCTCGCCCTGCTTCCAGCCGAGGACCGCCTGCCTGAACTCCGGCACGATGGCGCCGACGCGGCTCCCGCGCGCCGTCTCGTCCATCGAGCGGGCGAGCTGGGAGACGCCCTCTTCGAACCAGAGCGGGCGCTCGACCGGCGCCCGGTCGCGCAGCATGCGCTGCGCAAAGCGCTGGCGGAGCTCCGGCGTCGCACGCGCCGCGAAATCCCGACCGCCGCGGAAGACGAGGACCGGCGCCTCGACCTCGTCGAGCAGAAAGGAAGTCTGCGACCTCACCGCGAAGGGTCGACCAAAGCTGCGGTCGTCGAAGACGTAGACCGGCGTGGGCGCCAACGGGACGATCTCGTTCTCGAGGCCGAGCAGCGCCCGCAGGCCGGCGTGGAAGTATTCGAGGCTGCGCACGAACTCGAGCGTCGCCTCGGGATCGAGGCTGCTCGTCACGACGAAATTTTCGGTCCGGACCTCGACGAATTCCTGGCGCACGGGCGAGCGCGAGGCACAGCCCCCGAGCCATACCGCGGCGAGACTCGTGATCAGCGCTACCGCGGCGCGTGCGGTCCGACGAGCGACGATGCCTCGTGCGTGCCCCCCGAATGACGAGAGACGGTCCATTGCAACGCGCATGCGGATCTCCTTCCGGACGAAGCGGAGCCCGATGATCGGCGAGGCCGCGGCCCGCGTCGAGATCGCCGGACGCGAGGCCGCTCGCTTCACGATTTCTTCCGGGACATTGCGCGCGCTCGATGGGCCCTCGCCGATCTGCTAGCCCTTTCCCCCTGTCGCGAAGGAGCCGGATCATGGAGCGCACGGCCGAGCTCTCCCTGATCCGGCGCATGCTGGCCCACCTCGCCGCCGGCACGACCGACGAGGCCCCGGCCCCGCTCCGCATCCCCGCCGCCCACCACGCGGACCCGGTCCACCTCGAGCGCGAACGCCGCCATCTCTTCCGCGGCGCCCCGATCGCGGCCGCCCTCTCGGCGGACCTGCCCGAGCCCGGCCGCTTCCTCGCCCTCGAGCTCGGCGGCGTTCCGCTCCTGCTCGTGCGCGGCGCCGACGGCCGCGTCCGCGCCTTCGCGAACGCCTGCCGCCATCGCGGCGCCCCCCTCGCCGAAGGCGCAGGCCTCGCCGCCGGCGGGCGCCTGCGCTGTCCGTTTCATGCGTGGACCTACGACCTCGAAGGAGCCCTCGCGGCGATCCCCCTCGGCGAGGCAGGCCATGCCGCCTGCGACCGCGAGCAGCTCGGATTGCGGCTACGGCCCTGCAGTGAAGCGAACGGTCTCATTCTCGTCCGCGCCGAGGGCGACGCGCCGATCGACGCCGCCGACTGGCTCGGCGCCGTCGCGACGGATCTCGACGCCCTCGGCCTCGTGGGCTTCCATTTCTTCGACGCGCGCACGACGAGCTGGAACGCCAACTGGAAGCTCCTGCTCGAGACCTTCCTCGAGTCGCTCCACGTCTTCTCGCTCCACCGCGAGACGGTGCATCCGCATTATTTCTCGCTGCCGATGGTCGCGGATCCGATCGGGCCGCATCTGCGCTTCCCGGTCGCGCGCCGCAGCCTGGCCGGCCTCCGCGACGAGCCCGAGCGCGCGTGGCGGCTCGTCGATCACGCGACGGTCCAGTGGTACCTCGCGCCGAACGCGCTGCTCTCGGCGACCCGTGACTACGCGCTGCTCTGGCGCTTCGAATCTCCCGAGCCGAACCGCGCCCGGGTCGAGACCCGCTTCTATACGGCCCGCCCCGTCGCCGACGAGCGCGAGCGCAAGCGCTTCGACGACGCCTTCGCGCTCCAGCTGCGCGTCACGGGGGCGGAGGATTTTCCGATGCAGGAGAAGATCCAGCGCGGGCTCGATGCGGGCGCGGCGGCGGAGCTCGTCGTCGGGACGACCGAGATCGGGGTCGTTCATTTTCATGAGACGCTGGCGGGCCTGATCGCGAGCGACGCGCGCCTGCAGCGAGACCCCGCATGAACCGCCCCACCCTCTCCGTCACCCTCACGACCTACGGCCCCGGCCTCGCCGATCCGGCCGGCGTCGCCCAGCTCCTCGAGCAGGCGCGGATGGCCGAGTCCGCGGGTGTCGATCGCCTTCTGCTGACGGACCACGTCGTGATGGGCGAGCGGACCGATCTCTATCCCTGGGGCCCCTTTCCGTTTCCGCCCGATACGCCCTGGCTCGAGCCGTTGACGCTCATCGCCGCGCTCTCGGCGGTGACGACGCGGATCCGCTTCTCGACGAAGATCCTGATCGCGCCGCTGCGCCCCGCGCCGCTCCTCGCGAAGACCCTCGCGACCCTCGACGTCCTCTCGAACGGGCGCATGGAGATCGGCGTCGCGACGGGCTGGCAGCGCGAGGAGCTCGACGCGTCGAACGTCGAGTGGGCGCGACGCGGACGGATCCTGACGGATACGATGGCCGCGTGTCGCGTGCTCTGGCGCGACGCGCCGGGGTCGTTTTCGTCGGAGAGCTTCTCCTTCGAGCGGATCTGGTGTCGGCCTCGGCCGATCCAGCCGGACGGCATACCGATCTGGTTCGCGGGCTCGCTCCATGCGCGCAACCTCGAGCGCATCGCGTCGCTCGGCGACGGCTGGATCCCCGCGCCCTACTCGGCCCTCGAGCCCTTCCGAGCGGACGTCGTGCGCGTCCGCGAGGCGTTCGCCCGGGCGGGGCGCGATCCTTCGCGGCTCGGGATCCAGGGCGATCTCGACGCAGTCGCCGGGGCGGACGGAAGGCCCGATCTGCGGGCGAGCCTCGCGGCGGTGCCGGATTGGGCGCGGGCGGGGGCGACGACGGTGAACGTCGTGTTGTCGTTGTTCGGCGGGCCGAAGCGCGCGGAAAAATGCTTCGCGATCCTCGCCGAGGAGTGGCCGCGGCAGCTCGCGCGGCTCTGAGCCCGAAAGCGCGACGGCCGAGGCGCTCGCGAAAGAGAGGATCCCCGATGCAGACCGAAGGCCTCCGGACCGAGCTCGCGAACCGCGTCCTCGTCGTCACCCTCGACCGCGCCGAGAAGAAGAACGCGCTCACCGTCGCCATGCGCCTCGCCCTCGAGGAGCTCTGCGCCCGCGTCGACGCCGATCCCGAGGTCGACGTCGTGTTGCTGACGGCGACCGATCCCGTCTTCTCGGCCGGCGTCGACATCCGCGAGGTCGGGGCGCAGGGGACTTCGATGCGGCCGACGGACCCGGGGCGCGCGCTGCGCAGCGTGCGCAAGCCGGTCGTCGTGGCGGTGAACGGCGCCTGCGTCTCGGGGGCGCTCGAGATCGCGCTCTCCTGCGACTTCATCGTCGCGTCGGAGCGCGCCCGCTTCGCCGACACCCACGCGCGCCTCGGGGCGCTCCCGCGCTGGGGACTATCAGCCCTATTGCCCCGGGCCGTGGGGCTCGCGAAGGCGAAGGAGATGACGCTGACGGGCAACTTCGTCGACGCAGCGGAGGCCCTGCGGATCGGGCTCGTGAACCGCGTCGTACCCCACGAGCGGCTGCGCGACGAGGCGCTCGCGCTCGCGGCCGACATCGTCTCGAGCGACGCCCGCGCGGTCGTGGGCTCCCTCGATCTCTACGACCGCGGCGCGGGGCTGTCCCTCGCCGAGGCGCTCGCGCTCGAGGAGAAGGTCTCGCTCGCGTGGCAGGTCGACACGGCGGAGTTCGCCGCACGACGCGGCGCGGTGACGGCGCGCGGGAGCGCGCAGCAGGACGGCGGGCTTTCGGGCGGCTCCACGTCGCGTAACGGCGCGTCGCATCGCGGCGCGTCGGGTAGCGGCTCGTCGAAACCGCGCGCGTGAGCGCCCACACCGGGCCGTCTCGCATCGAGCGACTCGGCGCGCGTCCGGCGCGTCAGGCGCGCCCGCGTCTCCGCGCGCCGAGCGCGATCACGACCACCGCCACGAGCACGAGCGCCGCGCCCACCGGCGCGAGCAGGACGCCGAGCCCCGGGTCGCCCTCGTAGACGAAGACGCCGCCGAGGAAGAACCCGGCGGGCAGCAGCAGCGAGCCCGCCCCGAGCGCGCGTGAGGCGAGCGTGCGGCCACCGGGCGAGAGCGCCGCGAGCTTCGGCAGGCTGGTCGCGAAGGCGACGTGCACGAGGCCGAGCAGCGCGCCGTGGGCGTGGGCGAGGGTCCAGAGCAACCGCCGCGTCTCGTTCGCGACGTCGAGGTAGACCCCGAGCTTGAGCGCATGCAGGGCCTCGAGCGCGGTCCCGAGGGCGATCGACGCGACGACCAGCCACCAACCGAAAGCGAGATGCTTCGCCGCCGTCTGTTCGAGCGTCGGATCCGATCCAGTCATCGCGTCCTCTCCCGTCATTCCCGCAGATCCATCGTGCGGTCGTCGCGCGCCTTCGCGAGGCGCTCGATCTCGGCCTCGGCGAGACGCCCATCGGCGCCGAGCAGCCGCGCGCGGCGATCGGCGACGCGCCCGCGCGGATCCTCGGCGGCCGCACGCCAGTAGGCCATCGTCTCACGCCGCATCCGCGCGCGCTCGGCCGGCGCGTCGAGGAAGTCGTAGGCGAGCGGCTTCTCCGCCGAGAGCCGCGCGAGGGCATGCCCCGCCTGATAGCGAACCGCCGGATACGGATCGTCGAGCAGATGGCCCAGGAAATAGCCCATCCACGCATCGCCCGAGGCGCGCTTCGGATCGGGCTGGCCCATGTGCCACGCCATCATCGCGCGCTGCTGGGCGTCGCCCGAGAGCGACCAGCGGATGCCTTCGGCGATCTCCTCCTCGTCGCGCGCGAGCTCGGGCCGCGGCTGGTCGTACCAGGCCGTGAGCCGATCCGCGGACCAGCCGAGGCTCTTGTCGAGGTGACAGAGATTGCAGGCGTTCGCGCGACCCGTCTCGCGGGTCTTCGCGGCGCTCGGGCTGTCGATCCAGTGGCTGCGAATCGACTTCAGCAGGCCGTAGACCGTATGCGGCATGTGGCAATTCTGGCAGCGGCTGCCGACGGACTCGCGCGCGTGGTGGGTGTGGGCCTCGAGGTCCTGGTCGAAGGTCGGATGACACTGCAGGCAGGCGCGATCCTGCTGGCGATCGCGCGCGAGCTGGTCGTCGGGATCGGCGCTCGCGTGCATCGAGTGGCAGGAGAGGCACGAGAGCTTGCCGCCCTCGAAGCAGGCCGACTCGATCATGCCGTTGTGCTCGCGGCCGGACACGCGAACCATGCCGTCGGGCCAGAAGCGCTCCTCGAGCAGGGTCGGATTGTCGACCATCGCCTGTTCGAGCTGCTTCATGAGCACCGGCCAGTCGTGGCGTTCGAGGGAATCGGTCGACTTCGCGGCCTTCGCACTCGCGCGCATGACGACCCGCGTCTCGCGCAGGTCGTCGCCGGGATGAAAGCGGACGCCGCTCGCGAGCGGAGCCGGCTTCCACATGTTGATCCCGTGGCAGTAGCCGCAGACCTGCGACGAGTCCCTGGCGTCGAGGCGTGCCGGGTTCACGATCGTCGGATCGGGCTCGTCGGCGAGGCGCATGCGATAGCGCCGCGCCGGATCCTGGTTGACGCGGACGTGCTCCTCCGCCGGCCCGTGACAGCCCTCGCAGGCGATCCCGAGCTCGGCCGCCCGCGGATTCCAGCCCGTGCGCGGATCCTGCTCCTTCTCGCCGCCGACGGCGTGACATTCGATACAGCTGTCGTGCCAGACGTCGAAGGTGCGCGCGCCATCCGGCGGCCGGATGAAGCCGTCTTCGCGGGGAATCCAGCGCTGATCTTCGACGAGCCAGAGCCAGGGGAAGTTGAAGAGTCGACCGTCGCGGGCGCTCGCGACCCAGTAGGTCTGCATGTGATGCGAGCCCGTCGTCATGACGACGCGCTTCCAGCGACGCGGGGCGCGCTCGTCGGGGACGGAGTCCGGGCGGACGCCGCGGGCCATCAGCTCGGCCTCCCAGTCGGGATCGGCCATCTCGACCCAGTACTCGTCCCCGCGCCGTTCGAGGCGGTAGCTGCGCCCCTTCGCCTCGAGGGTCTGGCCCGTGAAGGTCCCGAGGACGGCGGCGGGGGTCGCCCGCTGGGTCATCGTGCGGTGGTAGCTGCGATGCCAGGAGTCGTAGTTGCCGGGATGACAGGAGCGGCAGCGGTCGGAGGAGACGTAGCCGGCGAGCGGATCGGGCCCCGACACGTCGGGGGTCGCTCGTCCGATCCACGCGGCCTGCTTCGGATCGACCTGCACCGCGCGCCGCGCGCGGCCGGGGATCTCCTGCTCGAGAGCCTCGATCGAAGCAGCACGGCCCGCCTGGCGCGCCAGATGAGCGAATCCCGCGGCGATCCCGACGACGGCGAGCACGAGTCCGAGCATGACCCGGCGCTTCCCGCGAAGACGTGCACCGAGGACCCATGCGCCGACCGCGACGCCGGCGGCGACCAGCCCGATCTGCAGCGCGAGGAGCGGTGAGATTTGGCCCATGACGACGAGCTTAATGGTCCGCTGGCCGAAAAGGAAAACGCCCCGTCGAATTCAGGATTCGACGGGGCGCTTCTCGTTCGTGTCGGGCCGCTCTGCCGGCCCAGACCCTGACGCGGGGACCGGATCGATCCGAGCCGCCCTCACGAGGGAGGGCGGCTCCAGATCAGATCTGGTTGCGGCGTCGGTCGCGGGCGATCAGCCCGATCAGGCCGAGGGCCCCGATGCCGAGCATCGCCGCGCTCGCCGGCTCCGGCGTGAACGTGATGCGGGTCATGTTCGTGCCGCCCAGGTTGGTGTTGATGCCGCCGCGGGACTGCAGGAGGTGGGCCGAGACCAGCTGGAGCTGGCCCGTGATGCCGCCCATGCCGGTCACGTTCAGGTTCTTGAAGCCCGTGTCCGTGCGGTGCGTGTAGTCCATGATCGGGGTGCCGATCGTCGAGGCGATCACCTGCACCATGCCCGTCGTGTAGGGCAGGATCGTGAACCAGCCCGTGCCGAGACCCTGGAAGACGGTCATGCCCGAGGTCGCCATCGACGACGGGATCGTGACCTGCGCGAAGGTCGCGCTGCCCGTCTCGCGTCGGACCACGTTCATCGCGGTGAAGGGCTGGCCGGGTCCATTCCGGACCGGGAAGTTGAAGCGGTTCCCGAAGCCCGGGATGGAGCCATTGTCGACACCGGCCGAGTTCTGGACATGGGCGATCGCGCGCGTCCCGCCGAAGCGGTTCGGGCCCGCGACGACATGGAGCTGACCGGCCATCGCGGGATACGGGGTCCAGCAGGCCGGGGCACCGATCGGGCAGTTGGGCAGGTTGTTCCGGAAGACCGGCTTGCCCGGAGTCTGTCCGGCGCCGAGATAGTCGAAGTTGCCCGGGCCGTTGTTCGGCTTCATGACGAGATCCATCACGGTCCGATCGACCATCGTCGAGAGCCGGCGGAGATTGCCGCCGGGGAAGATCAGCATCAGCGACTGGTGGGTCGTATAGCGACCGGCGCGGATCGTGACGCCACCCGTTCCGGTGTTGTAGATGCCGTACCACGGCTTGCCGTTGCCGTTGAGCGCGGCGGGCGTTCCGAAGCCGAACAGGTTGCCCACCATCGCGGTCTTGTTCTTGAACTCGGCGAAGTAGGCGCCCATGTTCTGGCCGATCGTGCGGGCATCGACGGTCGGCACGGGATTCATCGGCGTGATGTTGCAGCAGGGGACCGAGTCCGGTCCCGTCGAGCCGTCACCGTACTTTTCGAACAAGCGCTGCTGCAGGCCCACGACCACCGCGGATGCCGTCGATGCGGCCAGCAGGAGGCTCGTCGCCAGACCCAGAACGAACAAATTCCTGGACTTCATAATCGTCCCTACTCCTCGTTAAACCGACTTGATGCGTGCGACTCGATCCGACCTCGATCGTCTGATCGGACGCCCCGAGCCGGGATCAGTCGAGCTCCACACCCGACTGAATCAGCCCTTCAGCAATCTCACCCACTCACCCACTCAGCCACCGGGCCAAGGCGGGAAACCTGACGAACGACCCGGGTCCCGGGCCGAACGGCCATGCCTGCCATGTCGCGCCATCCTAAACGAAAGCGCCGGAAAAACTCAAGAAAAATCAGCGATGCCCGGAACTCTTCCCCCGGGAGAGCAGGAGTGGGTCCATCGACGTGCACCTGAACCCGCGGCAGCCCGCACCAAGCCAACCGTGCCCGATTCACAGGCAGTCGAGCGGGGGCCCCTCAGGGCCAGCGGATCTGGATGCCCGTGCCGACCTGGATGAGGCCTGAGCCGGTCTCCCAGGTGAACTTCGCCCGATCGCCGTTCGCCGGGTCGAGCTTGGTCTGGGCGCGATGCGTGCCCGCGACGTCGAGCAGCAGGCTGGCATCGAGGTAGAAATCGATCGCGACGCCTCGAACCACGACCGTCGGCGCTCCGAGCCGGAGGGCGGGTCCGACGAACGATTGGATGATGTTCGTGTTGTGGTCCAGTCGATGATTGTTGGTGCCCTGCGAAAACTTGGTCTCCACATGGCCGGTATATCGGGTGGGGAGGGTGAGGCTCTCGAAGGCGGGGGTGATCGAAATCGATCCGTCGAACACGGGGACCTCGAACTCGAGACCGAGCGCGACCAGACCGCCGGTCTGGTATTCGAGCGTGAACTTCGAGCTGTCGATCCTCTGACCCGTCTGGACCACGCCCTCGACGAACTTCGTCCCGATCGTGCTCGCGGCGTTCAACGGGATCAAGGCGGCCGCCCAGAGGACGGGCCGGGGTCGCCCCCAGACTCCGGCGAGCTCGGGGCCCTTGATGCCGCCGCCGAGCCGGAAGGTCATGCTCGCGATGATGTTGGCCTTGTTGTGCTCGACACCGAAGTTCGTCCCGACGCCGCCCTTCGCCCGCTGGATGATGACGTGGGGCCCCGCATCGACGAAGACGCCGAAACGATCGCGGAGATCCTCGCCCTCGCTCGCTCCCGCGACGGACGAAATCAGCAGGAAGACCGCGAAGACCGCCGAAGACCGCGCGAAGGCGCGCACGCGCCGTACGACCGGGATCCGTTCGGGTGTGCGCGACATCGACCGCCTGTATTCCATCATCGGGCCCGTCCTCGGCTCAGTAGCGGTACGTCAGCGTCACGCCGAAGGTTCGCGGCTGGGACGGTACGTAGACGATCGCGCCCACCGTCTTCTTCCGATCATAGGCCGTCACCGCATAGAACTGGTCCAGAATGTTCTGGATCCATGCTCCGACCTCGATGTTTCCGTCCAGCGTCTTGTAGTCGAGCCGGGCATCGAACATCCAGTAGGGGTCGTTCCCGATTCGCGAATCGTTCTCCGGCGAGAAGAACACCTGGGATTTGTAGCGGTAGTCGAAGCGCGGCGTGAAGGTCCCGACGTTCGTGACCTCCCATACATAGGAGATCGAGCCGACCAGCGTGAGCGCCGGGGCGTTGACGAGCAGATTCCCCGAATAATCCTTGACGTCGAACGTCCTGATCTCCTGGCCAGTCGTCTGATCGACTCGGATGGTCTCGTTGAGAACCTTGAAATCACTGTACTCGCTGTAGATCATGCCGAGCGAGTTGGACCAGCGGATCCCCTCCCATGAAAGCGTGAGATCGCTCTCGAGCCCGATCAGCCGAGAGTCCTTCGCGTTGATCAGCTGCGGGACGGCGAAGCCGCGGCTGCCGTCCTCGGTCTGTGCGTCGAGCAGCTGGTAGACCTGTTGATTCTCGTAGTCGTAGAAGAACCCCGCGCCGGTCCAGCTCACGATGCTGTCGAACCATCTCGTATCCCAGCCGACCTCGAAGGCATTGACGTACTCGGCCTTCTTGGGCTGGATCGATTGGTTGTCGCTGAGTGCGTTGCCGTTGAAATGGCGCCCCTTCAAGCCGCGCGTGAAGCGGGTGTAGAACTTGACGTCGTCCGTCGGCTCGTAGCGCATGATCATCTCGCCCGAGGGCTGCGTCAGATCCGAGACCTTGCGGCGATTCTCATATCCCGTGCTCGAGCTCAGCACGATCTGATCGTCGACGAAGGGGGCGTAGGTCGAGGTGATCTGGAAGTTCTTGCGCTCGTAGTTCAGGCGCGCCCCGCCCTCGAACGTCACGTTCTCGGTCAGCTCCCATTCGACGTAGGCGAAGGCCGCCAGCGCGAGCGTCGCCTGGGTGATGTCCTGGAGCAGATTCGACGACGGCGAGTTCCAGATGCTGTTGAAGGCGTTGAGCTCCTCCTGCATGTACTGCCCGCCGACCGTCAGAGTCAGACCCTGGTCGTCGTCCCAAATCAGCTTCGCGTCCTCGAGAACCTGCCAGGATCGGTCGGTGAGAAAAGCGTCGGCCTGGACGTAGGGCGTCGCGTCGAAGTCGATCACGATCTCCCGATCCGTCGTCTCGACGTTCGTGACGCTCGTGAAGCTCAACGGCCCGTTGGTCCAGTCCGTATTGAGCGTGGCGCCCGCCAGCATCAGGCGCTCCTTGCCGCCCCGTCCCCAGTCGCCGCTGAAGGGATCACCCGCGCCGGGGAAGCGATCGTTGCGCAAGCAGTCGCCGTTCGGCAGGAAGGCGTGGCAGGTGTCGTAATCCACGTAGCGCTTCGCCGTCGCCGTGATGTCGGGAAGGATCGTGAGTCCGCTCCGCACGGGGGCCGTCCCGCGAAGCTGGAACTGGGGCGCCATGCTGAGATTCTCGCCGCCATGGATGTTCAGATTGAAGCTCAGGCCCTCGTTCGGCTCGACCAGCAATCCCCAGCGCCCGTACCAGTTCTCCCGGTCGTTGGCCTGCTTCGGCGGCGTAGCGAGCGGCGAATCACGGAATCGACTGGGCTCGCGGACGAGGCCGTCGAAGCATTTCGTGCCGATCAGCGGGATGCTCGAAACGGGAAAGTTGTTGTTCTTGTCGTCATGGCAGCGATTCTCCCCGAGCGGGTCGCGTCGCACGTATTTGAAGGCAATCCGCGTCGCGACGACGTCCTGGACCACGGGAACGTTGATGAAGCCCTCGACCTCGGCCTGATTGAAGCGGCCGTAGGTCATCGTCGTGCCGGCCTTGACCTCGTGCTCGGGCCGGTTCGTGACGATGCGCACCACGCCGGCGGAGGCGTTGCGCCCGTATTTCGCACCCTGGGGCCCGCGAAGAACCTCGACGGTCTGGACGTCGAGCAGCGCCGCGAGCTGGCCGGCCGGCGAATTCACGTAGACGTTGTCGACCACCACCGCGACCGCGGACGACGCATTCGAGTTGCTGTCCTGGAGCCCCACGCCGCGGATGAAGAGCTGCGGATTCGAGGCAGCGTACGGCGAGTTGATCTCGAGGTTGGGCGTGTAGTCGGCGAGCTTGGCGATGTTGAGGGCGCCGATCGATTTGAGGGCATCGCTGTCGAACGCCACGACCGAGGTCGGCGCCGCGAGCAGCGCGCCGACGCCGCTACCGCCCGAGACGATCATCTCTTCGACGCCGGCCCAGGGATCCGCGCTCGAGCCCGCCGTCGACGGGCTCTCCTGGGCCGCAAGGACTAGCGGCATCACGGTCGTCAGCACCAGGAGCAGCAGGAGGCGCGCAGCCAGGACGCAAGCCCGTCTGCCCAAAGGCCGGCCGAAAGGCCGAAGCCAGCTCGACTCGAACGGCAACGGGCCGACGCTCCCGCGTTCGGTGCGATGGCGGGCGGGCAACACCGACGGCATGATGGAGCACACGGGCAACGCGGACCACCAAACGCCCCAAGTCGAGTTGAGGTCGCAGCTTAATCCCTCGCCGAGATCCCAGAAGTTCGAACGGGCGCGGGACGAGACGCGCCGACTCTAGCAAGGTGAAATCCCGCGCGTCCAGAGCAAAAATCCTGCCACACTCGAGCCGCCGCACGATCGCGAAGCCGATCGCCCGCGGTTCGGCTCACGGGACCCGAACGAAGCGCCGATGGGGAAAGTCGGAGGGGGGCAGGATGAAGGATGCGCGGATCGTTCGGTCGTTGGTCGGGGTCGCCATCGTGGCGTCCCTCGGCGTGTTCCTGATTGCCTGTCAGCGGGAATCGAAGCCCGATGCGCAGACCGTCTTCGAGCAGGCACGCGACTTGATCAACGACGGGAAGTACGAAGAGGGACTCGCGAAGATGCGCGCCCTCGTCGACTCGAACCCCGGCGATCCCGAGATCCAGCTGCGCTACGGACAAGTCCTGATGGCCTCGGGCCAGCCGAGCCTCGCCGTCTGGCCGCTCTCGCGCGCGATCGACGATCCGGGGCATCTCGTGGAGGCCGGCCTGCTCCTCGCGCGCGCCCAGTCCGAAGCCGGAAGCGGCATCGACGCGATCAAGACCGCAACGCGGATTCTCGAGGCCGAGCCGAAAAACGAGGACGCCCTGCTGATCCGCGCCGAGGCCAGTCTCCGCGAGAACCTGGAAGAGCGGGCGCTCGAAGACCTCGACCGCGCCGAGGAGCTCGGTGCCGACGAATCCCGGGTCGACGTCCTGCGACTCGATGCGCTGCTCGGTCTCGGTCGCGAAAAGGAGGCGGAGGCGCTGCTCACGGAGCTGGCTTCTCGAGCGGACGAGCTTCGATCCGAGGATCCGGCCGATGCCGCCCGCCTCTGTGCGGCGATCGCGACCTTCACCTTCGAGCGCGGCGACGTCGAGGGGGCGAAGAAGCGCTTCGACGATTGCCTCGAAGAGCACGGCATGGACAGCGCGATCCTGGTGCAGGCCGCGATCAAGTTCTTCGACGAACACGGAGAGGCCGATCGTGCCACGGACATCTACGAACGGCGCTTCGAGAAGAACGAAGACCGCCTCGACCTCCGAGTGGACTATGCCGATCGGCTCCAGAAGACGGGCCACGCGAAGGAGGGCGAGGAGCTCCTGCTGGCGGTGACCGGGAAACAGAAAGGTGTCTGGCTCGCGCTCGTCGACTTCTATGGAATCGCCGGCGACATCCCGAAGGCGCTGAATGCGCTCGAGCAGGCGATCGCCGACAGTCCGGTCGAGCGGGAAGACTGGCGCTTCGCGCGCGCGGACCTCCTGCTCGAGCTCGGCAAGATCGAACGAGCCGAAGAGGCCCTCGCCGACATCGACGTCCCCGCACATCGCGCGCTGATCGAGGCGCGCATCGCCCTGGCGCGGGGCGAACTCGACCGCGCCATCGAGCGCTTCGAAGAGGGAATCCGGCTCTGGCCGGACAATCCCGACGCTCGTTACCTCGCGGCGCACGCCTACGAGCGGAAGGGCGACTGGACCAAGGCCGCGTCCCATTACCGGGAGGCCGCCCGGATGGAGCACCCGCACTATCTGAGCTCGCTCGCCCTCGCCGGGCTGCAGCGCGACCTCGGCGACATGGAAGGCGTGCAGTTCCTGCTCCTGCGACTGACCGAGCAACGCCCGAACGATCCGCTCGTCGCCGAGAAGCTGATCCAGTACGCCTCGGATACCGGCTCGGGCGAGCTCGGCATCCGGATGCTGAACCACCTCGCGCGCATCCGCGGCCAGGCGCCCCATGCCGTCGCGCTGGCCGCCGCACGCGTGGAGCAGACCGAGGGGCCCGAGGCGGCGCTCGCCGCGATCGACAAGAGCGGGCTCGACGTACTCGATCCCGCCCACGCCGAGGCGCTCGAGAGCCGCATCCGACTCCTCGTCGAGCTCGACCGGGACGACGAGGCTCTCGCCTATCTCGAGAAGGCGCAAACCAAGACGGGCGACTCGGCGCGATTGCTCGTGCTGCGCGCGTCGATCCGCCGCGCCAAGGGAGAGCTCGAGCTGGCTCGAGCCGATCTCGAGAAGGCCCTCGCCCTCGACGCAAAGCACGTTCCCGCGCTGCTCGATCTGGCGGGCCTCGAGCTCGAGTCGGGCCAGAAGGAGCGGGCCGCGAAGCACTATGCAGACGCGATCCCGATCGAGTCCGCGACGGCGAAGCCCGAGCAGCCGAACCAGGGCAAGGCCGTGATCGCCCTCGCCCGCCTCGAGATCGACTCGGGCGACGTCGCGGCCGCCCGGACGCGCCTGCGCGCGCTGCTCGACGAGAACCCGCGCCAGGGACAGGCGGCCTGGATGATCCTTCAGACCTACTCGGAGGGCGCGGGCAGCGGGCTCGACGACGCCGCGCGCCGGGACCTGGCCCTGCGCGCCTCGGTCTTCTACCGCAGCCCCGCGGCGGTCGACTACTGGAAGAAGCTGAACGCCGGGACGTCCTGAGCGCGGCGGGAGCGGGGCAGGCCTCGCCTCGCCTCCCCGCCGCTACGGCGCCGCATTCGAAGCGTCCGGCGCAGCCGCGGCGGCGGGACCGGTCGGCCGCGCAATCGCGTCGAGCTGCTTCATTGCAACTTCGCGCACCTCGCGTGCGGTACCGCGCCAGTGGTGGGTGACCATCTTGCGGGCCTTGTCGAAGGTGTCCGGGTCCTGGATGCGCGCGAGCATCTCGAGCGAGATCTCGGGCTTCCGGTCCATGTACTCGTAGACGAGTCGTGCTGCCCCGGGGTCGAGAATGCGCGAAGGCTCCTGATTGCGGATCCAGGCGAGCGCGCCTTCCCGATCGAAGCTCGCGTACGTGCGCAGCGTCTCGCCGAGCACCTCGTCCCGCCCCTTCTCCGGCGGCAGAGACTGGGCCCACTCGATCGCCCGGAGCGGATCCCGCTTGGCGAGATGAACGCCCATCGTGCGCCGACCGCCCCCCGCAGCCCAGCCCTCGTCGCCGATCTCGTCGATCCATGTCTCGAGGAATTCGAAGTGGTCGCGGCGCAGGAGCTCGGATTCCGCCGCACGGAACGCGACGGCCTTGAGGTCGTTCGAGGTCCCGGGGCCATCGGGCAGAGACCCGACCCAGCGTGCGAGCTCCTCGGGCCCGTTGGCCTCGAGAATCCGACCGACGACGATCCCCGCGGCGAACTCGCGCTCGTCGCGCGAGTCGTAGGAATCGATCATGTTGATGAGGTTCACCGTCTCGCCCGACTCGAGATAGGCGAGCACGAGATACGAAAGCGCCTGATCCCGCTGGTGGTTCGGCATCTGGTCGAAGAGTGCGCGGGCCGCGTCGTACCCCTCCTTCTTGAGCAGCCAGTAGACCGCCTCGCCCGCCGCGATCCTCTGCGACCGGATCTCGGGCCAGGACTGGACCTCCATCAGCATTCCGCGCGGATCCTCCTTGGCCCAGTACCACATCAGCATCCGCAGATCGTTGTTGTAGACGTCCCGCTGGGAGTCCTTGAAGGCGCGGATCGCTCCCGGAAGCGTCTCCGGGGTGAGCCGACGGATCAGCCGCGAGAGCGTGTCGACGCGATCCATCGAGTCGGTGGTCGTGAAGGCGAGCGCGAATCGCTCGTAGGCGTCGTCGACGCTTCGGAACGCAGGACCACGAACGATCTGCATCGCGGCGAACCATCCGAGCGCGCACGCGGCGATCACGCTCAGGAACCAGGCAGCCTTCGACTTCGTGCTCATGGAACTCCGCTCCTCGTCGCTGCGTCGAGACGTCTCGCTACTCGATGGAGTAGCCGATCGCGCGCAGCTGGCCCTTCTGAAGATCATCGAGCTCGACGCGGCCGACGTTCTTGCGCCAGTCGGGCTCCGGAATCGCCTGGTAGGCGTCGAGCAGGGCGTCGAATTCCCGGACGTCGACCGGCGGCCCCTGGCTCAAGAGATCGTTTCGTTCCCCGGGATCCGCGGTCGTGTCGTAGAGGGCCACGACCGGCTTCGGGTCGAAGCCCCGCATGAAGCGCCGGCCGGGAACCGTCACCGCCAACAGCGGCTCCGACGGAACGCTGGCCTTGCCCCAGACGCGATCGAGCTGCGCATAGCTCGGGCGCGGCGGCGAGACGGGATCGCCTCCCTCGACGCCGGCGGCAGCCAGGACCTCGGGTAGCCGCGAGACTCCGTCGGCCTGGTCCATCTGCCCGGCGCCGACCAGATCGAGGAGCGTCGGCCAGATGTCCACGTTCTCGGTCATCGCGTCCACGACGACTCCGCGATCGAGGGAGAAGGGCAGGCTGACGATCCACGGCGTGTAGATCACCTCGCGATGGAGATCCCGCGCGTGGCCCTCGTTGCCGTGCTCCTGGAACGCCTCGCCATGATCCGCGGCGATCACGACGATCGTCTCTTCGCGCAGACCCTGCTCGTCCAGAGCGCGGAGGAGCGTGGCGATCTGGCGGTCGGTCCAGTGGATCGAGTTGTCGTAGAGATCGCTGTACGAGGTCCCGAAGATCGCCGACTCCTCGTCCGACATGTACTGGTGGGCGTCCATGAAGTGGATGTAGAGGAAGAAGCGATCGCTCTTGTAGGTCCGCATGAACTCGATCGCCCCGTCGGTCGCGTCGGCGTCGGATCCGGCGAGCTTGGCGTAGGGATTCTTCGATTCGCGCCGGACGCTCTGGATCGGAATACCGATCTCGGGCCGATGGTAGACCTCGAAGCCCTGCTCGAAGCCGAAGGTCGGCGCGACCCAGCCGTTGCGCCAGATGCCCGCCGTCCGGAAGCCGGCGTCGCGCAGGATCTCGGCCGGCATGACGGCGTCGTTCGGAATCGCGTGGTCGAAGCGGAAGATCCCCGTCCGATTCGGATACATGGCCGTCCAGATCGACGCCATCGAGGTCTTCGTCCAGGACGACTGGCTCAAGTGGTTCGCGAAGCGGATGCCGGTCTTCGCGAGATGGTCGATCGTCGGGCTGGTGGCCCGCTCGTAGCCGTAGACGCCGAGCCGGTCCGCCCGCAGCGTGTCGACCAGGATGAAGATGACGTTCAGATCGTCCCGGTCGACGAGTCGGGCGATCTCCTCCGGCTTGCCGATCGGGCGTTGGTCCGGGCGGACGCGGAACTGGGTCAGGAAGAAGCCGGCGATCAAGATCGCCGCCAGCGCGGCGTACAGAAGCCTTCGGCTGTTCATGTCGAGAAATACCCTCGCCTGCCCGATCGACGCACGCCTCGCTTCCTCGGCATGCCGGAGAGCTGCCTTAACGCAGGACTCCGCCCCCATCGACGACGATGCCCTGTCCGTTCACGCGCCGCGCGTGGTCCGAGCAGAGCCAGACCGCCGTCTCGGCCATCTCCTCGGGCTGGCAGAGCTCGCCACCGGGCACCGACGCCTCGAGCTTCTTTCGATACTCGGGGCCGTTCTCGGAGATCGAAGCGGCCATCATGGCGGTGTCGGTGATGCCCGGAAGGATGGAGTTGCAGCGGATGCGCTGCATCGCGTACTCCGAGGCCACGTTCTTCATCAGGCCGAGGACGCCGTGCTTGGCCGCGGTGTAATGCGGCTGACCCGGAGCCGGGACGATGCCGGCGCCGGAGGACGTGTTGACGATGGCCCCGCGACCGAAGCCCTGGATCGGCTGCTTCAGCATCTGGACGATCTCGTGCTTGATGCAGAGAAAGACCGAGGTCAGGTTGACCGCGATCATCTGGTTCCAGGACTCGACGGTCATCTCGTGGAACGCGACCGGGCGATGGGAGATGCCGGCGTTGTTGTGGGCCGCGTCGAGCCGGCCGAAGCGGTCGACCGTGCGGCGCACCATGTCGGCGACCTGCGCCTCGTTCGTGACGTCGACCTGGAGCGCGAGGGCCTCGCCGCCGGCGGCCTCGATCTGCTCGACCGTCGCCTTGGCGCCGGCGAGATTCAGGTCGGCGACGACGACCTTCGCACCCTCGCGGGCGAAGATCAGGGCCGAGGCGCGACCGATCCCGCTGCCCGCCCCGGTGACCAGTGCGACGCGTCCCGTGTGCATCCCCATGTCGTCTCCTCCTCCCCTGCGCGCCTGCGCGCGCTCCGTCGGACCCGATCAGCCCGCCGCGAGCACCTTGTCGACGGCCTTCACGACCTCGGCCGGGAGGCTGCCCTTGGTCGACTTCGCATTCGCCGCGACCTGCTCCGGCTTCGTCGCGCCGGCGATGACCGACGACACGACCGCGTTGCGGGCGAGCCACGAGAGCGCGAGCTCGACCAGCGAGATCCCCGCCTGCGAGGCGACCTTCTCGAGGGACTCCACCTTCACGAGCGTCGCGTCGGAGACGAAGTGGCCATAGTAGGTCTGGAACATCCCGCCCTTCGCGCCGTAGCGGCTGTCGGCGGAAGGCGCCTGGCCGCGCTTGTACTTGCCCGTCAGCGCGCCCGAGGCGAGCGGGAAGTAGGGCATCAGGCCGAGGCCGTGATGGGCGCAGGCCGGGACGACCTCCGCCTCGATCTTGCGCTCGAGCAGGCTCCACTCGTTCTGCGCGGTGACGAAGCCGCGCAGGCCCCGGGTCTCCGCCGTCCACTGGGCGTCGGAGATCTGCCAGCCCGAGTAGTTCGAGCAGCCGATGTACCGGACCTTGCCCTGGTCGACGAGGGTGTTGAGCGCGTCGAGGGTCTCTCCGATCGGCGTCTCGGGATCGGGCATGTGGACGATGTAGACGTCGATGTAGTCGGTGCCCAGGCGCGAGAGGCTCGCCTCGGCGGCCGAGAGCACATAACGCCGCGAAGCGCCCTTCTGGTTGGGGCCCGCGCCGGTCGGCACGCCGAACTTGGTCGAGATGACGGCGTCCTGTCTCCGGCTGCCGAGCGCACGGCCGAGGTAGACCTCGGAGTTGCCCTCGCCGTAGATGTCCGCGGTATCGAAGAAGTTGATGCCGGCCTCGAGGGAGGCATCGACGACCTTCTGCGTGGCCGACGCGTCGAGCGACATGCCGAAGTTATTGCAGCCGAGACCCGCGAGCGAGACCTTCAGCCCCGATCGCCCGAGATTGCGCATTTCCATCGCCTGAATCTCCTTTCGTCCGAATCCATCGCCGCCGTCTTCGAGGGCGGACGGGATCCCGTCCGTGATCCGTGTCCATCAGCCGGCGCGACCCTGCGCGCACGACCGCGTGCCGCTTCCACGCCAGCCGACCGGGCCCGGGCGCGACGTCGTGGGGGTATAGCAAGTCGGGACCCCGACCGGGAAAGCCCCGACCGGTCGCGAATCGCCCCCGCGCGAGGCCGGCTTCAGCCGGTAACATGGGACCACCGCAGACAGCGCCGGCACGCCCGTCGCCCCCCGTTCCGGAGACCGAAATGCTCGACCGCAAAGCCAGCTCCCTCGATTCGAAGATCGCCCTCGTGACCGGCGCGGGCGGCGGCATCGGCCGCGCGATCGCCGAGACCTTCGCGGCCCACGGCGCGGCGGTGGTCGTCGTCGACAAACGCGAAGCGGCGGCGAAGGAGGTCGCGGCCGCGATCGAGCAGCGCGGAGGCAAGGCGCTCGCCGTCGGCGTCGACGTGACGCAGGCCGAAGGCATCCAGCAGATGAAGCAGGCCGCCGAGGGCCGCTTCGGCCGCGTCGACGTGCTCGTCAACAACGTCGGGCACTTCATGCCCGGCGCCGGTCCCTTCCTGCAGACGACCGAGGCGGATTGGGAAGGTCTCTACGAGATCAACCTCAAGCACATCCTGCGCGCGACCCACGCCTTCGCCCCGGGCATGGTCGAACGCCGCTCGGGCAACATCATCAGCGTGTCGACGATCGAGACGCTGCGCGGCATCCCGGGCAACGCCGTCTACTCGACCTTCAAGACCGGCATCACCGCCTTCACCCGCAGCTTCGCCCTCGAGGTCGCGCCCTACGGTGTGCGCGTCAACGCGATCGCGCCGGAGACGACCGACACGAACCAGGTCCCGGTCCACCGCTGGATCCCCGAGAAATACGCCTCGAAGATCCCGCTCATGATCCCGCTCGGCCGCTTCGGCCGACCCGACGACCACGCCGGCGTCGCGCTCTTTCTCGCGTCGGACCTGTCGGCGTGGGTGACGGGGGTGACGGTGCCCGTCGACGGGGGCGCGATCGCGGCGGCGGGCTTCTACCGCTCGGCGGACGGGGCGTGGACCAACGCGCCGATCGTCGCCGACGCCGGGATCCAACCGCGATGAGGCGGGCTGCGATCGTCGAGCGGGCCTGGTCGAATGGGGGTCGCGCGGTCCGCCGCACGTTCGTCGGGATCATCGCGGGGGCTGCGCTCTTCGCGGGCGCGGCGCAAGCCGTCGTGCTCTCGGTCGAGATCACGAAGCGGGTGCCGGTGCTCGAGGGAAGGATCTTCGGAGAGGCCGGCGCCTACGAGCTGATCGAAGGCGTCGTGCATTTCGGCTTCGATCCGCAGAACGAGGCGAACGCGCGGGTTTCCGACATCGCGCTCGCACCCCGCAACGCGAAGGGTCTCGTCGAGGCGAGCGCCGACTTCGTCGTCGTCCAGCCCGTCGACCCGGCGAAGCGGCGCGGCCTCGGTCTCTTCGACGTGCCCAATCGAGGACGAAGGCTGGGCCTCACGGCCATGAACCGGGTGCCCCTCGACTTCATGGCCCCGGCGACCCTCGATCCGACGAAGGCTGCCGACTGGGGCGACGGCTTCCTGATGGAGGAAGGGCTCAGCATCCTCTGGGTCGGCTGGCAGGCCGACGTGCCGAAGGCTCCCGGCATGCTCGGGCTTCGCGTCCCGGTCGCGCGCCAGAAGGACGGGACGAAGATCCGCGGCCTCGCCCGCTCCGACTGGGTCCTCGACGCGCCGATCGATCGGCTCGCGCTGTCCGTCGACGGCCACCTGCCGATCCCGGCGGCGGAACCGGGCTCGTCGCAGAACGTGCTGACGCGCCGCCGTTCACGCGAGGGCGAGCGCGAGATCGTGCCGCACCGCAGCTGGCAATTCGATGCGACGCGGACTGCGATCGTCTCGAAGAGTCTCTTCTGGGGCAGATCGCAGTTCGAGGCCGGCTGGATCTACGAGCTCGTCTACGTCGCCGAGGATCCTCCGCTCGTCGGACTCGGCTTCGCCGCCTATCGGGACTTCGCGTCCTTCGCGCTCTTCGACGAGAAATGCCCCTTCCCCGTGAAGCGCAGCGTCGCCGACGGCGCTTCGCAGTCGGGCCGCTTCCTGCGCCATCTCCTCTACGAGGGCTTCCACGTCGACGAGGCCGGGCGCTCGGTCTTCGACGGCGTGATCATCCGGATCGGCGGCGCCGGACGCGGCGGCTTCAATCATCGCTTCGCGCAGCCCGGCCGCGTCGGCAATCCGTTCGCGAACTTCTTCTATCCCGGCGACGAGTTCCCCTTCACGAGCCGGACCAGCGAGTGGAAGGACGAGCGGGGTGGACTGCTCGATCGAGCGCGGGCGACCGGCGCCCTGCCCCGGATCTTCCAGATCAACGGCGGCTACGAATACTGGGGCCGCGCGGCGGCGCTGATCCACATGAGCGCCGACGGCGTCGCCGACGTCGAGCCCCTCGAGAACGAGCGCCTCTACCACATCGCCGGCGCCCCGCATTTCGCCGCGACCGCCTTCCCGCCCCCCGAGAACAGCCTCGTCGTCCCCGGCCTCTATCGCGGCAATCCGCTCGAGACCTCGGGCATCCAGCGCGCGCTGCTCGTGCGCATGCTCGAATGGGTCGACGGCGACGAGCCGCCGCCGCCCTCGAACGTCCCGACGATCGCGGCGGGGACCCTCCTCCCGCCCGAGAAGATCGCCTTCCCGCTGACGGAGCTCGTGCGCCCGCGCAGCCCGCACGTCGCCTATCCCCTCGACTTCGGCCCGAACTGGCCCGCCGGCATCCTCGATTTCCAGCCGCCGAAGGCAGTCGCCCCCTTCGCGATCCGCGTGCCCGGAGTCGACCGCTTCGGCAACGAGGCGACCGGCGTGCGGCCGATCGAGCTGCGTGTGCCGATCGGAACCCATGCGCCCTTCGCCCTGCGGACCGGCGCCCCCTTCGCGACCGACGAGATGGTCGGCTACATCGGCTCCTTCGCCCCCTTCGCGCGCCGCGACGTCGACCGCCGCCAGGGCGATCGCCGCCCCTCCATCGAGACTCTCTATCCCTCGGCGGAGACCTATCGGGAGGCGGTCGAGCAGGCGGTCACGGCGCTGGTCGAGGAGGGCTTCCTGCTCCCGCGCGATCGGGACGGGGCGATCGAGGCCGCCCTCGCGCGCTGGCGGTGGGCCACCGGCGCGCCCTGAACGGGCCCGGTCCGACGAGCGATTCGACTGGCCTGCGCGCGCTCGTGAGGCTTCCCGCCTCGCGATCCGGGCGATCGATGCTATTCACTGGCCGCGCCCGATCGCCCTGGCCGGACCCGGACGGGGCCCTGCAGGAGTTCCCGTGTCGTCCCCGCTCGACCGACGCCCCGTCATCGTGGGCCTCGCCCAGATCACCCAGAAGCCCGAAGACCCGCGGCTCGCGAAGTCGCCGATCGAGCTCATGGAGCAGGCGATCCGCGACGCCGCGCAGGACGCGGGGGCGCCGAAGCTCGTCGGCGCCCTCGACGGCGTCTACGTCCCGAAAGGACTCTGGCGCCACGCGGATCCCGGACGCCTGCTCGCGACCCGCCTCGGATCCCCGGCGGCGAAGTCGATGCTCGGCGCCCTCTCGGGCCACATCGTCCAGGTCCTGATCGACCGCGCCTGCCAGGCCATCGCCGAGGGCAGGGCCGACGTCATCGCGATCGCCGGCGGCGAGAGCGAGAACAGCCGACGGCGACTCGAGCGTGCAGGCCGGGCCCAGCCCTGGGACGACGCGACGGCGGGCGAGCCCGACGAGCGCGTCGGCCGCTTCGACTACCACCGCATGGAGGAGGAGGAGCGAGCAGGCATCGTCAGCGCGACCGCGCTCTTCGCCCTCTGCGACACGTCCCTGCGTCGCGCGCACGGCGAGTCCCCCGCCGCCCACCGCGATCGACTCGCCGCGCTCCAGGTCGGCATGAGTCGGATCGCCCGCGAGAATCGCCACGCCTGGATCCGCGACGAGCAGGACCCCGCGCGCATCCGCGAGCCCGGCCCCGGCAATCGCATGGTCCACTACCCCTACACGAAGCTGATGACGTCGAACATCGCCGTCGACCAGGCCGCGGCGCTGATCGTCTGCTCCGAGCGGGCGGCGCTGCGCTTCGGCATCCCCGCCGAGAAGCGCGTCCATCTGCGTGCAGCGACGGAGATGAGCCATGGCGCGCGGCTCGGTGAGCGCGACGTCCTCCATCGCCATCCGGGTCAGGTCCTCGCCGCGCAGCGCGCGCTCGAGCTCGCGGGGATCGGGCCGGACGATCTCGACCACGTCGACGCCTACTCCTGCTTCCCCTTCGCGGTCCAGGCCGGCGCCGCCGCCCTCGGGCTCGGCCTCGATCCGCTCCCGAGCGTGACCGGCGGCATGACCTTCTTCGGCGGCCCACTCGGCAGCTACGTCGTGCACAGCAAGGCCAATCTCTTCGAGCGGCTGCGCGCCGACCCCGGCTCGATCGGCGTCGTCGGCTCCCTCGGCGGCCACTACGCCCACTTCGGCTACGGCGTCTACTCGACCGATCCCGGCGAGCTGGCTCGTCCGATCGTCGAGGACGTCAGCGCCGAGTTCGCGGCGATGCCCAGGCGCGCGCTGCGCGAAGCGCCGTCGGATCGGGTCGGCCCCGTCGTCGTCGAGACCTACACCGTCGAAGTCGGCCACGACGGCCCGAAGCGCCTCGTCCTCGCGACGCTCACGCCCGAGGGCCACCGCGTCTTCGCGCGCTCCCACGACCCCGACCTGATGCAGGCCGCGCTGGCCGACGAAGACCTCTGCGGCCGATCCGGCCGGGTCGCCGACGGGATCGCCGAGCTCGACTAGCACGTAGCTCGGGACTTTCCCGGTCCGACGATCCGGTCTTCCTCCGAGCCGAACGAGCTCTTTGCCTCTTCCGGCGCGAACGCGTTCGCGAAGCCGACGCGCGCGCGCTCGCCCCTCCTCGTCTCACCCCGTCGCCGTGCAATCGCCCCTCAATCGCGGCGCTCCGGCGGACGAACCACCCGGGGAGATGTCCACCGCCCTCCGACTCAGCCTGCGCCTCGAAGACGACGCCCTCGCGGCCTGGCTCCGCGTCGCCGACGGCCCGGTCGGATCCCGGGAGGCGCTCCTCGAATACCTCGAGGGCGAGGAGATCCGCGCGGGCCTCGACCCGGAGGCCCTCGAGCGCGTCGTCGCGCGCCTCGCCGTCGAGTCCGCCGCGGAAGGCGAAGAATGCATCGCCCGCGGACGCCCGGCCCAGGACGCGACCTCCGACACCGTCGAGCTCGTCGAGCCCCTCGGCCCCGTCGTGGGCAGCCTGCGCGACGACGGCAGCCTCGACTATCGCGAGCGACGCCTGATCGTCCCCGTCGAGAGCGGCGATCGCCTCGGCCGGATCGTCCCCGGAAGCGACGGCGTCCCCGGCTTCGACGTGAAGGGCCACACGCTTCCGTGTCGACCGGCGCCCGCCCTCGTCTTCCAGCACGGCGACGGCGTCCGACTCGAAGACGACGGCACCCTCGTCGCCGCGCGTACGGGCGCCCGCAGCGTCGACAAACAAGGCCGCCTCGACGTCGTCGCGCTCCACGTCCACGCCGGCTCGGTCGACCTCGCGAGCGGCAACCTCGACACCGAGGGCAGCCTCGAGATCAAGCGCGACGTGACCTCCCGCATGCTCGTGCGCGCCGGCGTCGACCTCGTCGTCCGCGGGACCGTCGACGCCGCCCGCGTCGAATCCGCCGGCTCGATCGAGATCGCCGGCGGCGTGATTGGCGGCGAAGGCGGCCTCGTCCGCGCCGCTGGCGACCTGAAGGTCGGCCACGTCCAGAGCGCCCGGATCTTCGCGGGCGGCAAGCTCGCGATCAAGCGCGGTGCGCTCAACTCCGAGCTGCATGCGAGCGAGATCGAGATCGGCGGCACGCTGCTCGGCGGACGCGCCTGCGCCGAGACGCGCATCGTCGTGCGTGAGGCCGGCAGCCCCGACGGAAGTCCCTGCCAGCTGATCGCGGCGCAGCCCTTCGACCCGGTCGGCAGCGAGGCCGGAGATCCGGCGGACGCGCGCGAGAGAGCGCGAGCCCGTCTGCGCGGGGGCGAGGTCCGGCTCGCGGCGCGCAAGTCCCGGGACGGTCGGCCCGGTCGCGGACCGCGACCGACGGAGCAGCGCTCGGCCGCGGTCGTGGCCCAGCAGGGCTTCCGCCATCGCCAGCGCGAGCTCCAGCCGCTCGCGCAGATCGTGATCAAGGGAACCGCCCACGCGGGCTGTCGCATCGACTTCGGGGGGCGACCGCTCGTCCTCGAGAAGGCGGTGAAGGCCCGCTCCTATCGTTTCGACGTCGAGAGCGGCCGCATCGTCGCGGGGGAGATCTGAGTTGAAGCTCGACCTCGTCTGTGCCCGGGATTGGATGACGCGCAAGGTCGTGATGGCGGAGCCGCATGAGAGTCTGCGCGCCGCGGTGGCCCGCATGGGCGAGCACCGCATCCATGGGCTCCTCGTCCGCCCCGAGTCGCCCTCGCGCGGCTATTCGATCCTGACCGGCAAGGACTGCATCCGCGTTCTCTGCGACGCCGGCGAGGCCGCCCTCGACGATCTCTGCGTCGAGGACGCGATGACGCGGCCGGCGGTGACCGTGCCCGCCGATCTCTGCATCGCCGACTGCCTGCGCCTGATGCGCATGGCCGGCGTCCGCACGGCGCCCGTGCTCGACCGCGGCGAGCTCGTCGGGATCCTCAGCTTCACCGACGTGCTGAACCACCTCTCGACACGCTCCGACGGCCGCGCCGAGGCCTAGCCCTCCGGATCGAACTCGTGCGACAGCGACGGGAATGGCGTCCGCGTCCCGAGCGGATGCGCCCGACAGGCCCCGCTCGCGATCGCCGCATAGCCCTCCGGTGTCAGCGCCTCGCTCCACTGCACGAAGTTGCGGAAGACGCGGCAGCGCTCCTCGTCGCTCGCGAGGCGCGGGTCGCGCTCGGCCCGGGCGAGCACGAGCGACGCGTCGATCCGATCGGTGCCGACCTCGATGCCGCCGTCGCGATCCGAATCGAGGATCAGATACTTGGGCGCCTCCGGCTCGTTGCTCCAGGGCTCCCAGTCCGGCAGATCGTCGTTGCGCCCGCGATCGGGGTCGTGGGTATAGGCGAAATTCGCCCAGTACGAGCGCATCGCATGCGAGAGGCGCTCCGCCGACTCGGGGTCGTCGTAGACGAAGCGATTCGCGAAGCCGAGCTCGGTCTGGCCGAAGACGAAGAGCAGGTCGAGGGCGTGGGCCGCGCCGAGGAGCTTCGCGAGATCGACGCCGAGGACCCGCGGCTCCTCGTCCCAGTCGAAGCGATAGGCGAAGACGGACGGACCGGACCGCGCCGCCAACGCCGACACCGGCTCGTCGGCGCCCATCGCGCGCCACATGGCGCCGCCGTACTCCCCCTCGAGATCGTAGAGGCGCGCGTTCTTGAGCCCCGTCGGCAGGCCGAAGAGCCGCTCGACGTGGGGCGAGCTCATCAAGAAGAAGAGCTTGTGCTCGTCGCGATTCGTACCGGCGATGAAGGGCACACGCTCGTGACCGCCCAGACCCGCGAGCACGTCGAGGGGCCGGCCCTCCGGAATCACGACGCCGTCGCGCACGACCGCCGGCGACATGTACATCGGCATGACCTCGTCGCCCATCACGTCGACGAAGGGCTGGAGCAGCGCCTCGGGCGAGAGCCCGCGCAGGAAAGCCTCGATCTCGGCTTCCGTCATCCCAGCGATCGTCTGCTTCGCCTCGGCGCGCGAGGATGCACGTCCCTCCTGCCGCAGGAGCGCGAGCAGGAGCTCGCCCGAGCTTCCGGGGAGCCCGGGCTGCAGTGCCCCGACCGCGTCGACCGCGCCACCGCTCCCGGCGGCGTCATTCCCGCCGCCCTCGTCGGTCCAGTTCTCCGCCTGCGCCCGGGTCACCGTCGCCGGCATCCCGCTCTGGCTGATCGCCGCATGGAAGAGGCCCGTCGCCGCGGGCGAGATCAGCAGCGAGTAGACGTTCACGCCGCCGGCGGACTCCCCGAAGATCGTGACGTTGCCGGGATCGCCACCGAACTCGGCGATGTTCTCGCGGACCCAGCGCAGCGCCTGGATCATGTCGAGCGTCCCGAAATTCCCCGACGCATCGAGGGGACCGCGGGCGCTCGCGCGCAGCGCCGGATGCGAGAGCCAGCCGAAGATGCCGAGGCGATAGTTGATCGTGACGACGACGACCTCGTGGTCGCGGACCAGCGCCGAGGGCGGCACCTGATCGCCCCACCCCATGCTGTTGCCCCCGCCGTGGATCCAGAAGAGGACCGGCCAGCGCTCGTCGCCGCGGGGCACCGCATCGCCCGCCACCGCCGGCGCGAAGACGTCGAGATAGAGACAATCCTCGCTGCCCTGGACCGGCTCGCCACCGAGCTGGACGCAGCGCGAGCCCGACTGCGTCGCCGTCCGCACGCCCTCCCATGCGGGCGCCGGCTCCGGCGCCCGCCAGCGGAGCGGGCCGACGGGCGGCGCCGCATACGGAAGCCCGCGCCAGGCCTGCACGCGGCCCGCCTCGGTCGTGTGGCCCACGACCTCGCCCTGCTCGAGCTTGCGCTGCGAGCTCGAATCGACCTCGGGCTCGGACCCCCCGCAGCCCATCCCGCCCACGGCGAGCGCGACCAGTGCGATCCGTGCGACGGACGAAGAGCGCGAGAAGCGCGCGAAGGACCCGCGAGCGGGCCCACGGAACGAAGGGAAGGCGGAAGCGGGCAACGAGACCTCCAGGCGAGCACGATCGGGGGCGCTCGGACTGAACCCGCAATTCCACGCCAGGTCAAGCGCGGGGGCTCCTCCCTTCGCAGACGGGCGGGTACTCTTGCGCCCCACCGACCGAGGAGCGCCCCATGGCCTGGGACTTTTCCACCGACCCCGAGTTCGCGAAGACGCTCGCCTGGATCCGCACGTTCGTCGACGAGACGATCATCCCCCTCGACCTGCTATGCGAGGGCCTGAACCAGAAGCAGCTCGACGCGCTCTGGGCCCCCCTCAAGGAGGAGGTCAAGCAGAAGGGCCTCTGGGCCCCCCATCTCGGCCCCGAGCATGGCGGCCAGGGCATGGGCCAGGTCAAGCTCGCGCTGATCCACGAGATCCTCGGCCGCCACTCCCTCGCCCCGGAGATGTTCGGCTGCCAGGGACCGGACTCGGGCAACGCCGAGCTGCTCGCCGTCGGCGCCGACGAAAAGCAGCGCGAGCGCTGGCTCTACCCGCTGATGCGCGGCGAGCTGCGCAGCACCTTCTCGATGACGGAGCCCTTCACCGCGAGCTCCGATCCGACCGAGATGACGACCCGCGCGACGCGCGACTCCGATGGGAAGAGCGACTTCTGGATCCTGAACGGCCACAAGTGGTTCGCCTCGAACGCGTCGGTCTCCGACTTCACCGTCCTCTTCGCCGTCACGGATCCGACCGCCCCGCCCCACCAGCGCGCCTCGATGTTCGTCGTCGAGCGCGGCACGCCGGGCATGACCGTCGTGCGCGACGTCGGCAGCATGGCCCATCCCCATTTCTCGGAGCCCGGCCATCTCTACGACCGCATCGGAGGCCATTCGGAGGTCGTCTTCGAGAATTGCCGCGTCCCGGCCGGGAACCTGATCGGCAAGCCCGGCGAGGGCTTCCTGCTCTCGCAGAAGCGCCTCGGCGGCGGCCGCATCCACCACGCGATGCGCTGCATCGGCCAGGCGCAGCGCGCCTTCGAGATGATGCTCGAGCGCGCCGCGTCGCGGAAGACGAAGGGCAAGCCGCTCGGCCAGCAGCAGATGGTGCAGGACATGATCGCCGAGTCCTACGCGGATCTCGAGGCGGCGCGGCTGATCGTCTTGAAGGCGGCCTGGGCGATGGACCAGGGCGACGATCACGGCTCGAGCGCCCGCGGCGAGATCTCGCTGATCAAGTTCGCGGTCCCGCGCATGACCCTCGAGATCATCGACCGCGCGATCCAGATCCACGGGGCGCTCGGCTACACGACCGACATGCCGCTCGAGGAGATGTACCGCACGGGCCGCGCGCTGCGGATCGCCGACGGCGCCGACGAGGTCCACAAGCAGACGCTGGCGAAGCAGCTGTTGAAGCAGGTGAAGCCGGTCGAGCCGTGGCCCTCGGAGCACGTGCCCACGCGACGGGCCGAGGCGAAGAAGCGGTTCGGGGCGCGGATCGAAGCCGTCCGGGGGCTGCGTTAGGGCGGCGGCGCCCCCGGGCTCTCCGAGCCTGCGAATCCGTCGGGCGGTCGATCGACCTGCTGGAAGCGGGTCGACAGCATCCGTGAGAAGACCTCGATGTACATGGGCTCGTCGCCCACGACGAGCTCATATTCGTCTTCGTAGAGGAAGAGATCCCGGTGTCGGAGCCGGAGTCGATAGGCGCCCGGCTCGACGTCGAGCTCGAGCGAGCGATTCCGCTCGATCGTTCCCGCGAGCAGATCGTCGAGCTCGACGGCGATCAGCGCGCGGCCGCCGACCGCATGCACGGGCGTCACGTTGAAGAAGGCGATGCGAGTGAGCGACGGATTCTCGCCGTCGTCGTCCGTTCCGGCTTCGAGCGCGACCCGTACGGGGTTCGGGAAGAGCCGATAGGCGGCTCCGCTCCTTCGATCGACCCAGATGCCGATGATGCCGCCGAAGAGCAGGTTCCCGAGGATGGCCGCAGATTGCTGTGGCGCGACCTCTTCGACCCGCGGCTCGTAGCCCTCGAGCTCAAAGGTCAATCGATGGAGCTCCCCGCTCCGGAGGAGGATCGAATCAGGCGTCCACAGCGTCTGCCCGCCCGGCTCGACCGTCACGCGAGCGCCCGCCGGAATCGACTCGACGGAAACCCGGTCCGTATCCCCGAACAGGAACGAAGCACAGCCCGTCGAGGCGAGATTGGCCGCGAGGGCGACGAGCGCGATGCGTGTGCTCACTCCGATTCGACGCCGCATGCGCTTTCCATGTCTCGCCCGCGTCGACGGTGAACGACGGCTCGTCGTCGATCGGCAGGTCGCAACTCCACGTCCGGCATCAGCCTCCCCATGTCGCGTGGTCCCGCGTCCCTCGCTCAGCGACCTGCCGGGCAGCCCTGTGCGGGACTGCGCGTATCGCAGACGAAGGCGCGCTCGAATCGCTCGCGCCAGGTCTCGAACTCCTCGCTCGCGGGCCCGCCGGGCCAGATCCGCATCGAGAGATAGACCGCGTCACGGCCGCGGATCGCGAGATGCAGCAGCGTCGTCTTCGCACCGTCGGCGCGGGTGCAGTCGGTTCGCCAGAGGATCCGGGGATAGCCGTTCACGCTCGACTCGCGGACCGTCGTCGTGTCGAAGCCCGCGCAGCTCGCCTTGCCCGGCCCGTCGAGCGTCCTCCGGATCTCCGCGAGCGCGCCGCCGGCGCCGCGCAGCACCTCGATCCGGAAATGCGCCTTCTCGTTCTGCCGGCTCTTCCAGACGCGGGCGTCCGGGCGATTCGGATCGCGGATGGGCTCCCACTCGGCCGCCGGCGGCTCGTAGGGCAGAGCGAAGTTCTCGCCTTCGTCCCAGGCCAGGGCTCCGGAAGCAGACAAGAAAAAGATGGCGATGATCCACACCCCGGCGAACCGGGAGCGCATGCATCGCCGCGAGGTCGCGGACTGCAGACTCCCCGCCAGGCCGAACGGCCCCCAGTCGATCCTCACATGTTCTCCACCTGATCGAGCGCCGGCATCAACTCTCTGAGGACCTCACGCAAGCTGTCCGAGATCAGCACCTTCATGATCTGCTCGATGAATCCGACAGATCCGCCCGTGTATTCCGGATCGAGGTCTGTCACGACACGTTCGATCGTGCGATCGAAGAGAACGACTTCGCCATCCTTCAACGTGAAGTGCAAGGAAGTGATGCCGGCCACTCGCAGGTAGATGAACCCCACGGCTTGCGCGCACATCGCCCTGATCTCGGTCTCGAGGACGAGCTCTTCCGATCCGCCTTGTGGGCCTACCGCCCGGAAGATCCCACTGCTCGCGATCTCGCGCTCGAGCTCGGTCGCCAGGATTTCGGCTGCGCTCGTACCGACGAATGGATCGGTGGAACACGCCTTCCATTTGGTACCGGCGACGGGCTCACCGTAATGGACCTCTCGGACGTCGACGGGGGCCGCCACGCGGACGGCCCGCGACGCGGTCGACTTCGCGACGTACGCCGTTCGAGCTGCCTGGAAAGACCCGGATGCGTACGGAATGCGGGCGCCGGCACGATTGCACCCCGTCGCCACCAGCAGACAGACCGACGCCGCCAGGGCGACCGTGACAGCCGACCGGAGTCGCCGCATCGCCCATACCCCCTACTTCTTCACGATCCAGTCCGGATGCCGCGCCTCGACCATGCGGCGGATGCCGTCCTTCCACGTGACCTTCGCGGGGCCGACGATCGCGCGCATCTTCGAGTTGTCGGTCATGACGCTCTCGAGGGTCTTCTCCGTGTACTCGAATTTCGGCGCGATGCCGATCAGCTCGCCGATGTAGGTACACCACTCCTCGATCGCGACGTGCTCCTGGCCGCTCCAGTTGAGGATGCGGGCGGGGACGGTCGCCGACTCGACGATGCCGGCCACCGTCCGATTGATGTCGTCCTGATGCAGCAGCGTGTACTGCGACGGCTTGTCGGTATGGACCGGGATCGGGACGCCGTTCTTGATCATCATGAGGTGGTAGTAGGGCCAGCCGCCGTTGTCGCCGTAGGGGGTATTGAGGCGCGTGATGACGGTCGGCAGACCGAACTCGCGGGCGGCATAACGGGCGACCACCTCGGCGGCGATCTTCGAGATGCTGTAGGTCGGCATCATGACGCGGTGGTTATCGCCGAGGGGGCTCTCCTCGGTGAAGGGCACGTGGCCGTTGGGCTGGTAGACGCCGGTCGTCGAGCAGTGCAGGAAGCCCTTCGCGTTGCGGCAATGGCTCATCAGCAGGCCGACGCCCTCGCCGTTCGCCTTGAGATCGGTCTCGAAGTCGGGCGTGCGGGCGACGGCGAAGTTGAGGACGTAGTCGAAGTCGCGCGGGATCTGCGAAAAGTCGCCGGTCTCGAGGTTCGAAGGGACGCAGCGGATCCCGGCCTTCTCGAAGGGGGCCTTCTTCGCGGGCTCGGAGAAGCGGGCGGTCGCCCAGACTTCGTTGTCCTTCGCGAGGGTGAGCGCGACGGGGCCGGCGACCTGGCCGGTGGGGCCGGTGACGAGGATCTTCTTGCCTTGCATGGGGGGACTCCTGAGTTTTGCTCGTGACGAGTCGCGACACGGGCTTTCGAGGTGAGGTTCAAGATCGGACTCGGCCGCTCCGTCGAGTGGCGCGGTCGCGGTTTCGGGACTGCTGAGCTTGGGTCTTCGGAGGGTCCCCCACGCGGTGGTGAACGTCAACTCGTCGAAGGACCGCGGCGCTTCGCGACGTCGCGCACTCGAAGGTGCCCGCGAATCGCGAGTCCGAAGGTAGATACGGCTGCCAACAGCAGGCCGATCGCCTCGCGCGGCTCCTCGTGGCTCGCGGCGGTCATCTTGAAGGAGGTGAAGGCCTCGACCGGGGCACCGGGCAGCGTGGTCGCGAAGGAGAGGAACCAGAGGCTGAATCCGAAGCCGGCCAGCAGATTCGGGAGGACTGGGAAGAGACCGAAGCAAGCGGCGAGCGAGAGGCCCGCTGCGATGCCGTAGCCCGTGATCCAGACGAGGGGGTCCGGATCGTTGTATTGGACGGCAACGGCTAAGAGAAACAAGAGAAAGAAGGCCCCGTCGAGCCAGCGCATGCGTCACCTCCGGTGAATCGATCATGCTCGCATTCTGGCGACCGAACAGGGAGGCCTGCCCGATCGAGTTCTACGCCGACTCGTCGGCCTTGGACCCACTCGACGCCTGCGTTTTCCTGGTCGGCACTCGGAGCCGTCCTGCGGCCTCTGCCGCCTCGTGAACGATCGAGGGTCCCTCCGGCTCGAGGTCCTCACGATGATGCTGCCAGCGATCTGAACGGACCCGAATCAGCTGAAATCGCCGAGGTTGATCCTGCCGCCGCGGGCCCATCAGGTCCGCTATCAAGGAATCCTGACGCCGTGTGCGAGCAGGCGGGACCGAGTCGTGCAGGCAGCAGCGGGGGCACGGACAGGTGAAAGGAAGGCCGTGCAGACTGACTCGTCGGCGCCCGGATCGGCCGGCCGGTCGAATGGAGTCGCCGATTCCGGCGAGGACCTCGACACGCTCGCTGCGCGTGCCTCTTCCGACCTGCGATGCGAAGGGCGCGAGTCGCTCGCTCGTCGCATGGCGTGGGCGGATCTGTTGAAGCGCGTGTTCGAGGTCGATTCACTTCGCTGTCCGGCCTGTGGTGGGCGGATCAGGCTCGTCGGCTCCATCACGGAGCCGAGCGTAGCGCGCGGAACCCCGAGGTGTTTGTCGCTTCCGTCTCGGGCTCCGCCGCTTGCGCCTGCCAACGACGGCGACGTCGTGGCGGTCGGCATCGACGATCGCGAGCCGGCCCCCTCGGACGCGAATGGGGATCCGGACATCGACTTCGACCAGTCGCCGCTTGAAGACCTGATCCCTGCGGACGCTTTCTGAACACGGGGGCCTGGGCAGCGGATCACGCTCACCCTCGGAACGGCGATCCCTAGGGCGGCGGCCATTCAGCCTGCCAAGGCGGGACGGAAAGCGTGAATTCGCCCCCGAACGGGACCCGACCCGCTGAACGGGGCTGGTTGACCAAAGTTACGCTATCGGCGGTGCGGGAAATCCAGCTTGTCCTTCCTACACCCCTACACCTCCCGAGAATTCGAGAGGACTCCCATGACGCCCAAGACGGTATCGCGGTACTCGTCGGCCGCCCCTTGGGAGCAGTCGGCCTGGACCGACGAGCATCCGCGGATCTCGAGACGCTCGAGGAGGGCGAAGAGAAAACGACCGTCGGGTCAGCGCCGCTTACGTGCAAACCAGCGCAATAGTCCTATTCCAGCAACCAGGAGTCCGCTCGGCGACGGTTCCGGAAGCGGGAGAGTGGCGCGTCTCACTTCCGTGTCGATGTGAACGCCCACTGTGCCCATCGTCCTCTCGATCGGGTACAGCTCGAGGAAGTAGGACTCGCTTCCTGATTCTTCGAGTATCGAACCCGCTTTCCCGCTCGGGACCGGGCAGAAGTCGCCGCTGATCTCGATATTCATCCGTCCGTAATGGGCAGGGGGGAACGTCGCCAGGCGTTCGCCGAGGCGATTGACGACCGCCCCGCCGACGGGTGCACTGGCCTCGAACCCGACGGAGAGGACCTCTTCGCCGCCAAACCCCGACGGAACGAGGTCGCCGCATTTCATGGGAATCGTGTAGTGGTCGAAGAAATTGCGGAGCTCGCCGTCGTAATAGTACTTTCCGCCTTTCGGGTCGACGTATACCTGCTCGGAAGCGTCGCAAGCCGTTCCGACTCCGTTGCCGTTGAAATCGAGCTGGTCAGCGTTCGCGACGAGAGGACAATTGTCTGCCCCGTCGGCGAGGCGATCGCCATCATCATCCGCGTCGCAGGCATTGTCGACGCCGTCGCCATCGGTATCGAGCCCCTCGTTGGGAGCGTTCGGACAGCTGTCGCAGAGGTCGCCCCTGCTGTCGCCGTCCGTGTCCGCCTGATCGGCATTGGCGATCATCGGGCAATTGTCGTTCTGGGACGAACATCCTCCAGACGGCCAGCCCGGCGGATAGCTGCCGACGATCGTCTGGGGCGCGTTGTAGCAGATGCCGTCATTGTCGCTGTCGACGTCGCAGCCGTCGCCGACACCGTCGCCATCCGTATCGCTCTGATCGGGATTGGATACGAAGAAGCAATTGTCGACACTGTCGACGACGCGATCTTGATCGACGTCCGTACAGGCGTCCCCGAACCCGTCGTGGTTCCAATCGGCCTGGTCGGAGTTCGAGGCGAAACGGCAGTTGTCGACTTCGTTTTCGAAGCCGTCTCCGTCGAGATCGGAATCACAGGCGTCGCCCAGCGTGTCGCCCGTTGCGGCGTCTGAATTTTTCTGGCCTGGATTCTTGACCGAAGGGCAGTTGTCGGTCGCATCCGACACACCGTCGAAATCGGCGTCGTCGTCGGCGCTGTCGGGCACGCGATCGCAGTCGAAGTCGCCGTCGAGCTCGATTGCGGTGAGGGCCCTGCCGACGCTGCACTCATCGGCCGCCGTAAAGCCGAAGAGGCCGCCATCAACGAAACCCCTGGCGACCGCGAGGGTGTTGTCGGCGGCGTTCTGAAAATTCGAGGTCGAAACGAGACGAGTCGTCAGTGTCGTGAAATAGAGCCGACCCAATTTGGCACGACCGATGCCTGCGATTGCGATGCCGTTGAAATTACCGCCTTGCCCGATGAGGAACGCCGCCTTGTTCATGATGTTGGAGTTGAGGTGAGGAAAAGAAGTTGTCGTGTCGATCTGCGACATCCGGTCCGGAAACAGAAAACCCGAGCGACTGGCGCTCGACGGGTCCGACATGTCGCGGATGATACCGCCGATCGAATCCTCGCCGATCGTCCAGTCATTGGCGTCGAGTACAGCTGCAAACACGTCGGAATAGTGCTCGTTCAGGCTGTCGGACTGCAGCGCGGAAACGAAAATCGAGCCTCGTGCGAATCTCGCGCTGAACTGGCTGACGCCGTGGGAGAACTCATGCGCCAGGATGTCGTCGTATGCCATTTCGTCCGTAAACTGGATGTTATTGCAGACTGGACTGTATGCCGCATTCGGAGAACCGATCAGCGTCCATGCAAGGCCGCGGTCCAGGATCAGATTGATCAGACCATCCATGCCATCCCAGCCGTTGCGGCCCAATTGAAGAAAGAATCCATGGGTATTCCGAAGCGCAGAATCAGCGCGGAATCCTTCGGCATCGGGCGCGGCATTCGGGATCTGTCCGTTTTCATCGAACCAGGATCGGAGTCCGGGAACGCCGCATAGGGCTGGATCAGGGCTTCGATTCGCGGTCTGGATGAGATAATCGATCGTGTGCATCGTCGACTCCAGCGAAAGGACCGTGCCCGTCATCGCGTCGACCATGACATAGGCGCCGCCGCCGGCGGCCGGCGCCGCCACCCGCCAGACGAGGCGGGAATCTCCTTGCGAGGTTCCGCCCTCGCCGCGCAGCGGTGCCGAGAAGTAAAAGAGCCGCGGTCGTCCGATCATGGATGCGCCTTTGCCTGCCGCCTCGACGGCGATTCTCGATGCCTCCCGCTCATCGATCGCCGGATCGACAACGAGCGGGGCTTCGGACAACCAGGCACCGCTCAGCCCCGTTACCATTTTGTCTCGGAGATAGACTGCGATTTGAGCCCCGAACACCGAAACGCCCGCGAACCGCTGGTGGAGGATCACTGTCGTGCCGATCTCGGACCGAGCGATGCGCTCAACGAAGAGATTCTCCTCGGCGCAGGCAGCTGAAGCGAAATTGAGTGTCTTGAGAGGAACGCGAAGGCGTCTTCGGCGGGGTTTCCGGTTGCAGACTCGAGGGGAATTTGAAACGTCAGTCCGCGCAATAGTCCACCGTCGGCTCGCAAGACGACGGGCGATTTCGACAGCTGTCGGAATTCATCGAGCGTCGCGCTGAGCGGGTCATCGACGCCCTTCTGTTCCTCGACTGCGGGCCGACCGATTGCATCGCCCGCAGAAAGGCCGACTGATACCCAGAGCGTCAACGCAATGACGACGAAAATTCTGAGCGATACCATGGACTTCCCCTCCTTCGCGACCGAAGAGCCCTTCTGGGTCGATTCGCTCTTCGCGGACCGTGCGCACGGCGTGGCGGATCGACTTTCGAGATGACAATCGCTGGATCGCCAGGAAGCGGATCAAGAAAATCGAGAACGGAGGAGGGAATTCGCTCGAGTCAGACCTGCTGGGAGGGGTTTCCTCGCTCAGTGGTCACAGGCTTCTTTTCCTTCCTACTCCCAGATTGCGCTGGATCCGGTCGCCCCCGACCGATCGGTCGACGCCTTCTCGGGGAGCACCACGCCCGGCGCTGGCGGAGCTAGCTTCCCGATCGCCCGACTGACCCTGCGAGCGGTCGCGGTCGGGGCGGGCAACGTCTCGATTCAAGGCGACAGCCTCGGCTGGAGCCGCAACTGCAATGTCGTGGCGCCCGCGCTCGGTCCGAGCATCACGGTCGACGTCCGGCCGTTGGCCGAGCCGTCGATTCCGCTCGCCATTGCCTCGGCATCCGCGGCCATGGCTACCCTCGCCCCCCGGACCAGACCAACACAGGTCTAGACGACCCGCCGCGCGATCGCGACGAGCAGCATCGACAGAACCGCGCCGGCCGTGATCCGCCATATCGCCGGCCAAAGGCTGCGAAGGGCGACCGTCTCGGGGTCGCCTGGCGATCGCACGCGAAGCCTTTCCATTGCGAGATCGTCGGAACCGGCCAACACCACCCAGAGCAACGGAACACTCACCATCCAGAGCACGCCGCGGCTACCGGCGAAGACCGCCATCGAGATCGCCAGCCCCGCGGGAAGGCCCGCGCGAAGACGCAGCCGAACCCCCGACCGGGGTAACACGGCGACCGCGGCGACCATGCTCAAGAACGCGGTCGAAGCGGGCAACGAGAACGGGGATGAATTAGAGAATCGGGCCGTGAAGTAGAGCGCAGTCACGAGGGCAAGCGTCACGAGTCGTCGGCGCGTCGGCTCGGCTGCGAACGGCAGCAACGCCGTCTCGGGCCGCCGAACCACCTCCGCCAGCGCCAGCTTCACGACCCACGCCACGGGCACGAGCATGACCCATCCGAGCCCCGCCGTCTGCTCCGCCGCGAAGACCGAAGACCATGCCCCGGACCCAATCCCACGCCACGATCGTCGCCGCCGCCACCCAGACCCCGAGGATCCGGGCGTACTCGCTCCCCGCGGCGAGGGCGGGATTCCCGAGCGTGAAGCTCCCGACCGCCTCGCCCCGCGGCAACGCCCGCCCGGTCGGAACCAGCCGGGGCACCGCCGCGGCATAACGCGCGAACGCCTCGGGAAAGAGCGTGGCGAGGCGCTCCTCCTCAACCTGGATCGTGTCGCGATAGGCGAGCCACCAGAGGACGAGGAAGGGCACAGCGACCCAGACCCGTCCGATCAACGCGCAGAGCCCGACATCGATGAGCCCATTCGCGAGATAGAAGGGATTGCGGGTGAAGCGGTAGGGGCCGGCGGTGACGAGCCGCTGGTTCTGCTCGAGGCAGCCCTTCGACCAGAAATGCAGCAGCGAGCCCAGCAGGAGCAGGACGATGGCTGCCGCGAAGCGAACGCGGCCGGCCGGCTCGCCGCAGGGATCGACCACGGCGACGACGCAGCCGACGGCGACCAGAGCATCGCGCAGGCGCCGGCGACGGATCCGCAACGCGACTACTTCGGGGGGATCCGGATGCCGCCGTCGACCCGGATGACTTCGGCGTTCATGTACGGATTCGAGATCAGCTCGAAGACCATGCTCGCGATCTCGGAGGCGTCGCCGAGGCGCTTCGGGAAGAGCACGTCCTTGCCGAGATGGGCCTTGAACTTCTCGGAGCCCTCGCCCGTTCCGTAGATCGGCGTGTCGATGAGACCGGGGGCGACGGTGTTCACGCGGACGCCGATCGCCGACAGGTCGCGGGCGACGGGCAAGGTCAGGCCGACGACGCCGCCCTTCGAGGCGGAGTAGGCGGCCTGGCCGATCTGGCCGTCGAAGGCCGCCACCGACGCGATGTTGACGATCGCGCCCCGGGCGCCGTCGGCGTCGACCGGCGCCGTCTTCGACATCGCCGCCGCCGCGAGGCGGATGCAGTTGAAGGTGCCGACGAGGTTGATGCGCAGCACGCGCTCGAAGGCCTTCAGGTCGAAGGGCTTGCCCTCGCGGTCGACGGTGCGCATGGCGTGGCCGACGCCGGCGGCGTTCACGAGGGCCCGCAGCGGGCCGAGCTTCGAGGCGGCGTCGACCGCCGCCTGGACCTGGGCCTCGTCGGCGACGTCGGCCTTGGCGAATGCGCCGCCGAGCTCCTTCGCGACGGCCGTGCCCTTCTCCTCGTTCATGTCGAGGATGAGGACCCGGGCGCCCGAGGCCGAAAGCCGCCGGGCGCAGGCGAGGCCGATGCCCGAGGCACCCCCGGTCACGATCGCCGAGGCTCCATTCACGTCCATTGCGGTCTCCTTGGCCACGCGATCAGGGCCGCGCGATCAGAGCCGTGCGTCTAGAGCTTCGCGATCAGCGGCGCGATGAGCAGCGACACGACGCTCATGACCTTGATGAGGATCGCGACGCCGGGGCCCGAGGTGTCCTTGAAGGGATCGCCGACGGTGTCGCCGATGACGGCGGCCTTGTGGGCGTCGGAGCCCTTCTTGTGACCCGCGAGGCGACCGGCTTCGATGTACTTCTTGGCGTTGTCCCAGGCGCCGCCCGCGTTCGCCATGAAGAGCGAGAGCGAGGCCCCGACCGCCACCGCGCCGGCGAGCATGCCCGCGAGCGCCGCCGGCCCGAGGATGAAGCCGACACCGACCGGCGCGAGGATCGCGACGCAGCCCGGCAGCACCATCTGCCGCAGCGCCGCCTTCGTCGCGATGTCGACGATCACGGCGCCCTGCGGCTCGGCCTTGCCTTCGCGCAGGCCCGGGATCTCGTTGAACTGGCGGATGATCTCCTGGATGATCGCCTGGGCCGCCTTGCCGACGGCGATCATGGTCGACGCGCCGACCGCGTAGGGCAGACAGGCGCCGATCAACAGACCGATCAGGATCGGGGCGTCGTCGAGCTTCAGGATCAGCTCGCCCATGCCCGACTCGATGCGGACGTGGTTGACCTCGAGGATGAAGGCCGAGAAGAGCGAGAGCACCGTCAGCGTCGCCGAGCCGATCGCGAAGCCCTTGCCGATCGCGGCGGTCGTGTTGCCGACGGCGTCGAGCTCGTCGGTGATCGCGCGGACCTCCGGGCCGAGGCCGCTCATCTCGCTGATGCCGCCGCCGTTGTCGGAGATCGGGCCGTAGGCGTCGACGGTCATGACGATCGCGGTGCCCGCGAGCATGCCCACGGCGCTCATGGCGATGCCGTAGAGGCCCATGCCATCGGGCATCACCGCGTTGGCGATGAAGCCGACGACGGCGATGATGAGCAGCGAGACGACCGTGCTCTCCATGCCGACGGCGAGGCCCGAGATGACGCCCGTGCCGGCGCCGGTCTTCGAGGCCTCGGCGACGCGCTCGATCGGCCCCCAGGCGGTGTAGTACTCGGTGATCAGACCGATCAACGCGCCACCGATGGCGCCGGCCGCGAGCGCGCCCGTGACCGACTGGCTGACGCCGAGCATCGGCATCAGGATCCAGGCCACGACGCAGATGATGAGCGACGGAATCACGAGGGCCGCCCGCAGGACCATGGCCGGGGAGTTCCCGCGCAGCGCGCGGGCGATGAAGATGCAGCCGATCGAGACGAGCAGGCCGACGCCCGCCAGGAAGACCGGCAGCGTCACCGCGAGGAACTTCGCCTCCGACACCGTGGGCGAGTTGGTGAAGAGGCTGCTCACGTACTCGGGCCGCGCGGTCAGCGCGATGGCCATGGCGGCGACGATCGCCGCGACGAGGGACTCGTAGATGTCGGCGCCCATGCCGGCCACGTCGCCGACGTTGTCGCCCACGTTGTCGGCGATGCCGCCCGGGTTGCGCGGATCGTCCTCGGGAATGCCTTCGACGACCTTGCCGGCGATGTCGGAGCCGACGTCGGCGGCCTTCGTGTAGATGCCGCCGCCGATGCGGGCGAAGAGCGCGATCGACGAGGCGCCGACGGCGAAGCTATGCAGCACGGTGTCGAGGTTCGGATCGTTCGCGTAGACGTAATAGAGACCGCCGAGGCCGAGGATGGCCGTCGCGGCGACCGAGAGACCCATGACGGCGCCGCCGTCGAGGGCGGTCAGCAGGGCGCGGGGCTTGCTGCCTTCGCGGGCCGCCTGGCTCGTGCGCACGTTGGCGTAGGTCGCGGCCTTCATGCCGATGAAGCCGGAGAAGAGCGAGAGGAACGCGCCGAGCAGGAAGCACGAGCCGGCGAGCAGCCCGGTTCCCTCGGTGCTGAACGCCGCAAAGAGACAGAGGAAGACGACGATCGCGTAGACCGCCAGCACCTTGTACTCCCGCATCAGGAACGCCATGGCGCCCTCGCGGATGTACCGGCCGATCATGTTCATCGTGTCCGTGCCCTCGGGCAGGGCCTTGACCCGGAAATAGAAGAAGGCCGCCAGGGCGAGACCCAACACGCTCGCGCCGAGCGACACCTGGGTCAGCTGTGCAATCAAGTCCGTCATCGTCGATTCCATCCTGTCGAATGCTGTCGAAAATTCGAGCTGCCGAGCCGTCGAGAGCGGCCGATCCGCCGCGTCCGGAGACGCCGACCGCTCGTAATGCCGTCCGCGAGTCGAAGCGCCGGCCCTGATCCGGGGCCGGGAACGGGGGCCGTCCCGGGGTCCGGGAGCGGGTCGCCCGGCCCGGTGATTAGCGACTCCAGGGGACGCGAGCAAGAAAAACCTTCACAGGATTCATGGCCTTGCGGGGCGAACGACGCGAGCCGAGGGGGCCCCGGCTCCCGGGGCGGGGCCGGAGCCCATGCCGGCGGGAGGGGGATCGGGCTCAGGCCCGCAGTCGGCTCGCCAGGGCCGCCGAATACCGCGCGAGGCCGTCGTCCGGATCCCGCCCCGGGTCGCCTTCGCCGACGATCTCCTCCCAGGTCGTCCGCATGATGGTCGAGTCCTGGTCGCCGTCGAGATGTCGTCTCAGGCGGTGGATATGCCGTGAGTCGGCCTCACACAGGGGATTCCGATCGAACGCCTGCATCAACTCGACCAACCAGGCCCGCGCGGACTTCCATGCCAGGGCGAAGGGGTCGAAGAGCTCGGCCTCGAGCCCGTCCCGACAGGCGAGGAAGCGGCTGACCCGCTCCGCCGTCGGCGGCGGCGGCGGCGAATGCGGAAGCGACAGCCTTCCCTCGAGCACCATCGCAGCGCAGGCCCGCGTGAATGCGGCGAGTCCGACCGCCTTGGAGACCGACAACGGCGTATCGAAGACCCGGACCTCGATGGTCCCGAACTGGGGCTTGGGCCTCACGTCCCAGTAGACGTCGTTCAGCGACGAGGCCAACCGCGTCGAGAAGATCTGATCCGCCAGGGCTTCGAACTCCTGCCAGTCCTTCAACCTCGGCATCGGCCCCCCGTGCGGGTAGAGCAGCGACTCGAGCGGACGAGAAGCGCAGAAGCCCGTGTCGGCCATCTGCAGAAAGGGCGACGCGGCCGACACCGCGATGAAGAGAGGCACGAGCGCTTGCAGGCCGTTGCCGACGCGAATCGCATCGTCGGCGCTGGGCATCCCGACGTGAACGTGCATGCCGTAGGTCGAAAAGCGCTTGGGCAGATAGCCGAAGCGTCGCTTCAGCTCCCGCGCACGCTCCGTCGGCGCCATCACGCGTTCGTTCCAGAACTGGGTGAGCTGCGTCCCCCCGCCCCGGAGCAGCAGATCCATCGGAGCGGCCAGGTCACAGAGGGTTTGCGTCAGCCGCAGGGTTTCCGTCGCCATGGCGTCGGCATCGCCATGGATCGACGTGTTCAGCTCGATCGTCGCGAGCGTGGCCTCGAGCGAGAACCGGATCGCGTCGTCGCGCTGCCTCACGCGCTCCCAGAGCTCGAGACTCGAAGGCGAGAGCGCCCCCGTGGCCCTGCCGACGATCTGCAGCTCCAGCTCCATCCCGAAGCTCAACGCGCTCGATCTTGCGAATTCCATCGGCCCCTTCGCCAGCGATCCACCCGACACCCATCGGATCGAGCGAGCTCCTGCTGCGTTCGATTCCATGCCCGACCATCACCGCTTCGTGTTCCGGCCTCGCGTCGAACGCTCGGGAGGAATCGCGCCCAGGACGATCAGCGCTGCGGAGCGACGACTTCCCATCCGAGCTCGCGCAGCCGGCTCGTCGACGCCTCGATCTCGTCGCGATGGAACAACGCGATGGCTTCATCGCCGGGTCGGACTTCCCAGTCTCCATCCATCGGTCGCCAGGTATCCCGACGCACCGCGAGGATCACGTAGGGGTCCTGCGCGCCCATCGATGAGCCGACCGCGGATTCACGCGCGCCCGCAGCGACCGGCTCCCGGCGCGGAGCCCGCAAGCGGACCGGCAGGACCAGCTGATGTCGGATGCGCACGTTCCATCGCTCCACGTCCTTCGGTCGATCGAACAGCACGCGCGCCGACTGAAGCCGAGCGAGGCGCGCCGACTCGTTCGCCGCGCTGCGATCGATCGCGATGTATCCCGCCGGTACGTCGAACTCCTGCTGGGCTTCGAGAACGAACAACTGATTCAGCGCGGGATTCGTCGTGAGCCCGATCACCGAGCGCGCGCGCTCGAGCCGCAATCTCGCGAGCGTCGTCGGCGCGAGGACGTCGCCGAACACGACCGGAAATCCGCGTTCCTCGGCCGCACGACAATTGACGGGATTCCGATCGGCGAACACGACGGAATCGCCGGACTCCCGCAGCGCCTCGCCGAGGGCGAGCGCGAGCTCCTCGCAGCCGAGGACGACGGTGACCTCGCGTCCGGGGGCGCGCACACCGAGCGCCCAGGACGCGATCGGCGCGAGTCCGCCCAACACGATCACGGTCAGCGCGATCGTGAGGAAGACGAGCGCACGGAGCTCCGCCCCGCCTTCGACGCCCACCGAATCGAGCGCCGTCGCGGTCACCGACGCGATCGCCGCCGCGACGACGCCACGCGGCCCCAGCCAGGCCGCGAAGAATCGCTCTCGCATCGTCAGGTCGGACCCCTTCGTCGCCCAGAGCACGCCGACCGGGCGCACGACGAACGCCAGCGTCGCGACGGTGGCGACGCCGGGCCAGCCGAGCGCGATCACCGTCTCGATCCGGACGTCCGCGGCGAGCAGGACGAAGAGCATGCCGATCAGCCCGATCGTCAGATGCTCCTGGAACTCGCCCACGATCTGCGCTCGATCGCTCGCGGAGTGGCCGACGACGGCGGCGGCCACGATCACCGCGAGAATCCCGCTCTCGGGCAGGATGGATTCGCACACCGCGAAGCCGGCCAGGCTTCCGCCCAGCACCGCGAGATTCTCGAGACCGACCGGCACCACCCGCGGCAGTCGCAGGAGGAGCGCCAACAGCCCCACGATCGCGAACCCCGCCCCGGCGCCAAAGGACAGGCGGGCGATCAATCCGATCGCGCCGCTGGCCACGCTTCCCATCGTCCTATCGAGCACGACCTCGAGCACGATCGCCGCCACGATCGCCCCCACCGGATCGATCAACAGCCCCTCCGCCTCGAGGACGGTCGCGAGGCGGTTGCGCACCGGAACGAGCCGGAGGATCGGACGAACGACCGTGGGACCGGTGACGATCACGAGCGCGCCGTAGAGGAGAGCCCGATCGGCCGGCCAGCCCATCAGGAAGAACGCGGCGAGCCCCCCGCCGAGCAGCGTGACGAGCGAGCCCCAGGACACGAGCCGCCGTACCGGCGCCGCGGCCGCGCGAAGGCGACGCAGGTCGAGGCCGAGCCCTCCCTCGAACAGGATCACCGCGACCGCGAGCGAGACGAACGTGGAGAGTCCCTCACCGAACGAGTCAGGCCGGATCCAGCCGAGACCATCCGGTCCGAGCAGTGCGCCCGAGAACAGCAGGAGGACGATGCTCGGCAGGCGCAGGTGACGCGCGAGGACGTGCGCCGCGACGCCTGCGAGAAGCGCCAGCGCGAAGGTGAGGTCGGCGCTCGCATCGGTCATGGCACACCATCATCCCGCTCGTGAAGTCCGATCGGAGTCGAGCAGGCCAGCACGGCCGACCCGAACGGACCCCTCCGACACCCGGCCGACCTTCGCCGTTCGGATGGTTCGGCTCCCGTCGACGTTTCCCTAGCACACTGCGCGTCGCGACCACGCATGCCCGTTGCTTCGCTGCCCCGTGCGATTCGTCCGATCCAAACTCGGGAGATTCCGATAACATCGCGCGGTGCTCCGATCGGAGGACGCGAAGGAGGAATTCGACTTGGGACGAGGCCCGGGCTGCAATTCCGGCGGAGCGCTCGGTTGAGCGAGCCCCCCGAAGACCGACGCCGGCGACCGTGGTCGATCCGGGATCGGAAGCTCCTTCCCGGCGCCCTCTCCGACGAAGGCCCGCTCGATCTCCAGATCGTCGGCCGCATGCTCCTGCACACGACGCTCGTCGGTGTGGCAGCCGGTCTGATCGGCGCCTTCTTCTTCGCGGCCGTCGAATATCTCCAATATCTCTTCCTCGAGAGCCTCGCGGGCTATTCGGTCCTGCGAGCGAACGGCGAGACGCTCTGGACCGACCTCACGCCGGCCACGGACGCGTTCCGGCCCTGGATCCTGGTCCTGCTGCCCGCGCTCGGCGGCCTCGCCTGCGGCTTGCTGACCCGGTTGGCTCCGGAGACCCGCGGCGGCGGGGGCAACGCGACGATCGACTCGTTCCATCGCCACGACGGCGTGATCCCGGCGCGGGTGATCTGGATTCGCATGCTGGCTTCCTTCTGCACCCTCGGAACGGGGGGCGCCGGCGGGCGGGAGGGCCCGACGATGCAGATCGGCGGAGCGCTCGGATCCCTCGTCGCACGTCTGCTCCGCGTGAGTGCGCGCGAGCGGCGCATCCTGCTCCTGGCCGGGGTCGCTGCGGGCATCTCGGCGGTCTTCCGGACACCGCTCGGCGCCGCGCTGCTCGCCGTCGAATTCCTCTATCGCGACGGCTTCGAGGCCGATGCCCTGGTGCCGTCGATCCTCGCGAGCGTCATCGCCTACTCCGTCGTCATCTCCATCTACGGCGAGGCGACGCTCTTCACCCATGCGCTCCGCTTTCCCTTCATCCCGGGTCATCTACCGCTCTACGGTCTGCTCGCGCTCCTCGTCGCGGGCCTCGCGGCCACCTTCGCCGCATCGCTTCGCCTCTCGCATCGGCTCTTCGTCGCGTTTCCCGTCGCCGCCTGGATGCGACCGGCGATCGGCGGCCTCGTGCTCGGCATCTTCTGCACCCCCGTCATCCTCTACGTCGGCCAGCTCTCGAATACCCACGGCCAGGGACTCGGCGTCCTCGGCAGCGGCTATGGCGCGGTGCAGGCGGCCATCAGCGGTGCGTCGTGGCTTCCGGACGGCGCGAGCGGGATCCTGCTCTTGACGATGCTCTCCCTCGCGAAGCTCGTCGCCGCCTCGATCACGATCGGATCCGAGGGAAGCGCGGGCGATTTCGCGCCCTCCCTCGCGATCGGCGGATTGTTCGGGGGGGCCTTCGGTCGCGCCGCGGAGATGCTGCTCCAGGACCCGACCATCGATCCGGGGGCATTCGCCCTGGTCGGCATGGGCGTCTTCTACGGCGGCATCGCGCACGTGCCGCTCTCGGCCCTCGTACTCGTCTGTGAGCTCGCGGGCAACTACGACCTGCTGGTTCCGCTGATGCTCGCCCAGGGCATCGCGTTCGTGGCGCTCCGGAACAGGACGATCTACCCCGCCCAGGTCCCGACGCTGCGGGAATCGCCGGTCCACCGCGACGCGTTCCTGCTCGACGCACTGAAGTCGATCCGCGTGGCCGACCTCATGACGCAAGGTCGCGCGTTCGTCCGGTTCAGCCCGGAGACGCCCGCCCGCATCATGCTCGAACGGATCAGCGAAGCGACCTGGCAGGACGTCTTCCCCGTCCTCGACGCGAGCGATCGCCTGGCCGGGCTCGTGACCTCCGACGGCCTGCGGGTCCTGGCGAACGAGGGCAGCGATCTGCCCTGGGCGATCGCGGCCGATCTGATGCAGGCGCCCGTTTCGGTCCGGTCGACCGACGACCTGCGCCTGGCGACCGAGCGGATCGTGAATCACGGCCTGCGCGAGATTCCGGTGGTCGACGAGCGCGGTGCGATCGTCGGATTCCTCGACGAGGCCGACGTCGCGACCATCTATCTCAAGGCCGCATCGCGCGCGCCGGTTCGCGTCGAACCAAAGCCCCTTTAGGCGTACGACGCGCGATCGGGACCCACGATGGGACGGCGCAAGACGTCAGGCGACGCCTAGGCTCGGCTCGCAAGGATGCGGATCGCGGCCCAGACGATCGTGGCGATGCCCAGGAGCCATGCGGCATGACGTCGCCAGTCCGCGAGCGTCGCCGGGCCTCCCTCCGCCGTCGTTCCGTTCAGCCTCGTGACGTCGTAGAAGCGGGCGAGCGCGATCGAGAGCACGCTCGTCCAGAACGCGAAGTCGGCCGCGGACGGGAAGTCCGTCGCCTCCAGGATGGAGGCGACGGACGCGACCATCGGGATGTAGCCCAGGAACATCCAGTAGACGCGAACGACGATGGCCAGCCCGGATTTCCTGCTCTTGCGATCCTGCTCGACGTTCTCCGCGCGACGGTTCATACACGGCCTCCGGTGTCGCATCGGAAGCGAGCTCCGAACGCGACGAACCGGACGGCGGCCCGACCGTCACTCCATCCCTGCGCTCGCGCGAAGCCGCGCGATTGCACCCGTCGTCAGTCTAGACCACCTCTCACGAAACCCGACCGAGCAAGGCGGGCGGATTGCGACCGAGGGGTTCATGAGATGTGCTCTCGGGGAGGACTCCGCGCCCCGCCGTCGTCCGAAAGGCGGTCTAGACTCCGCTTCGATGTCGAACCCGATCCACTTCCTCCGCAACGCCGACGCGATCGCCTCCGCCGCCCGTTTCGCCCGGGCCCTCGACCAGGCCGGCGTGCCGACCCGTGGCGCCGTCGCGATCCTGATGGCCAACACGCCCGAGTACATCGCCGCCTATCGCGGCGCGACCTGGTCGGGCCGGCGGCTGACTCCCTGCTCGACCCGCTGGACCGCCGACGACGTCGCCTACGTCGTCGGAAACTGCGAGGCCGACGCGGTCGTCGTCGATGCGCGTTATGCGGAGCTCGCCCGAGAAGCGACCCGCTCCATCGATCCGGCCCGGCGCTTCGTCGTCGATCGGCGGGGCGACGGAGATCTCCCCGACGGCTCCAGCGCAGCAGCCCGCCCCGCCCTCGAAGGCTTTCGCCCCTGGTCCGAGGTCGAAGCCCTCTCGGGCGCCCCCTACGAGAAGCCCCTCTGCGGCGAGAACATGCTCTACACCTCGGGGACGACCGGCCGCCCGAAGGGCGTCCTGCGCCGGAACACGCCGGCCGGCCCTCCGCCCACGATCACCGCCCAGTCCGGCGCCGCCATGATGACGGCCTTCCTGCCCGAGGGCGCCCGCGACGGCATCCACCTCGTCTCGTCCCCCCTCTACCACTCGGGCCCCAACGCCTACTGCGACGGCGCATTGCTCCTCGGCGCCGACCTCGTCCTGATGGAGCGCTTCGAGCCCGAGGCCTTCCTCGAAGCCGTCGAGCGCCACCGCGCGACCTCGACCTTCCTCGTGCCGACCCATTTCGTGCGCCTGCTTCGACTCCCGCCCGAGGTCCGGCGCCGCTACGACCTCTCTTCGCTCTCGCTCGTCTGCCACGGCTCGGCCCCGGTCTCGATCGAGGTCAAGCGCGCGATGATCGACTGGTGGGGCCCCATCCTCTACGAGTTCTACGGGGGCACCGAAGGCGGCGGCGTCCAGATCAGCTCGCAGGAATGGCTCGCGAAGCCAGGCTCCGTCGGCAGGCCGCGCCCGGGCCTCGAGCTCGCGATCCTCGACGACGCAGGCGAGCCGCTCCCGCCCAGGGCCGAGGGCCGCGTCTGCTTCAAGCTCGACGCGACCCCCTTCGAGTACAAGGGCGATCCGGAGAAGACGCAGGAGAGCCGCCACGGCGATGGCTATTTCAGCCTCGGCGACGTCGGCTTCGTCGACGAGGACGGCTACCTCTTCCTGTGTGATCGGCGCTCGGACGTGATCATCTCGGGCGGCGTCAATCTCTATCCCGCGAAGATCGAGTCGGTGATCCTCGGGCTGCCTTTCGTCGCGGATTGCTGCGTCGTGGGCGTGCCGAACGACGAGTGGGGCGAGGAGGTGCGAGCGGTCGTGCAGCTCCAGGATCCGGCGGCGAGCGAGGCGGTCCGCGGCGATGCCGACGAGCGCGCCCGCGTCGCCCTGGCGATCCGCAGCGCGTGCCGCGAGAAGCTCTCGGGGCCGGAGGTTCCGCGGGGCGTCGATTTCGACGACGCGCTCCCCCGGACGGAGACGGGCAAGCTCGCCCGTCGCACGATCCGGGAGCGCTACTGGCAGGGACGGACGAGGCGGATCTAGCGCGGAGCACGACGGCGCCCACGCGCCCGTCGACGATTCAATCCGCCCCGCGCACGCGCACGTCGAGTCGCTTCGGCCCGTGCTCGAGGAAGACCGGAACGCCCTCGTAGACGAAGCCCGGGACGAGCTCGAGCTCGCCGACGTCGAAGCGCTCGACGAAGGCCGAGATCGCCTCGCAGGCGACGAGCCGCGCGAGGGCCGCCCCCGAGCAGAGGTGCGCCCCGCCCGCGAAGGCGATGTGGCGCGGCAGCCCGCGATCGAGCCGGAACGCGTCGGCGTCGTCGAAGACCCGCTCGTCGCGATTGGCCGAAGCGATGCCGACCACGAGCTTCTCGCCCGAAGCGAGCTTCGTGCCCGCGAGCTCGGCATCGCGGCGACAGACCCGTCGCACGAAGAGGACCGGCGGATCGAGCCGCAGCGATTCCTCGACCGCCGCCGGGACGAGCGCGGGCTCGGCGCGCAAGCGGGCATGGAGCGCGGGGGTCGTCAGCAGGCGATGGAGCATGCTGCCGAGCAGGTTCGTCGAGGTCGAAATGCCGCCCAGGATGATCTGCGAGACGAGGGTTCGCAGCAGCGTCTGCGAGAGCGGTCGCCCCAGGACCTCGCTGCGCACGAGGCGCGCGATCAGGTCCTCGGGCGAATCGGCGCCGCGGCGGGAATCGACGAGCGCGTCGACATAACGCGCGAACTCCGGAAAGGCGCCGGCGATGCCCTCGCCCTTCTCCGTGCGGTTCAGTGCCGGCCAATCGCTGTGGAGGATCTCGCGGGCCCAGCCGACGATCCGCGGCGTGTCCTCGATCGGGAAGCCCATCAGATGGAAGTTCACGAGGTTCGCGATCCGGTCGGTGAAGGCCTCCACGAGCTCGACCTCGACCTCGACCTCCCCCGCATCGTCTCCGTCGCCTCCGATCCCGCACTCGCCCTCGCTCCGGCCCCTCGCGGTGAGCTCGTCGAGCAGCCGCGCCGCCGACGCCCGGGCGAAGGGCCGTTCGGCCTCGACGGCCTTGCGGGCGAAGGCCGTCCGCACCACGCGGCGCAGCGGCGGATGCAGCGGCGGATCCATCTCGATCAGCATGCGCTCGTCGTCGGGGAGCTCGACCGCCTTGAAGCCGTTGCCGTTCGCGAAGGTCTCGGCGTCGCGCAGGATCGCCCAGCAATCGTGCCAGCGGGCGACATAATGCGTGTCGGGCGCGATGCGCGTGACCGGCGACTCGCGCCGCCAGCGCCGGGCGGTCTCGTTCAGCGCTTGCGTGTGGCGATGATCGAAGAGATCGAAGTCGTCGTCGCCCTCGCAGCTCGGTCCGGACATGAGGCGCCCCCGGCAGTTCGTCGCCTCGATGCTAGCCCGAGCGCCGCGATCCCGGCGGACAGCATCGCCGCGCAAGTCGGCTCGGGCGCCCCGATCACGAGCTGGGGCGCGCGACCGAGGGCCGGACCGGGCTCCCCGAGGATGAGGCAATCGGAGGGGCCGCGCGCTACACACGAAGACCACCGGAGGACGAGCGATGCGAGCCTGGCAGGTCGTACGACACGGAAGACCGACGGAGGCCCTGGCGCTCCGCGAGGCGCCCGAGCCCGTGCCGGGACCCGGCGAGATCCTGGTCCGGACGACGGCGAGCGTGCTCAACTACAACGAGGTCGACGGCTGCCACGGCCGCTATCTGACGATCGACCCCGCCCTCCCCTACACCCTCGGCATGGAATGCGTCGGGGTCGTCGTCGGCGCCGGCGCCGGCGCCGAGTCCTGGCTCGGTCGGCGCGTCACCGCGAGCGGCCGCGGCGGCATCGGCGCCCACGCGGATCTCGTCGCCGGCTCGACCGCGATGGCCTTCGAGGCGCCGCCCTCCCTCGACGACGTCGAAGCAGCGGCTTTCTTCTACCCGTTCCATCTCGCCTGTCTCGGTCTCCACGAGCGCGGCCGGCTCGCCGCCGGCGAGACGGTCCTGATCCACGCCGCGGCGGGGGGCGTCGGCTCGGCGGCCGTCCAGCTCGCGGTCGCCGCCGGCGCGCGGGTCATCGCGGTCGTCGGCGACGCGGCGAAGGCCGAGCTGGTGCGCAAGCTCGGCGCCGAGATCGTCGTCAACCACCGCAAGGAGGACTTCGCCGCGCGCGCGCTCGAGGCGACCAACGGCCAGGGCGTCGACGTCTGCTTCGACGGCGTCGGCGGCGAGACGATGATGAAGTCGCTCGCCTGCCTCGGCCGCGGCGGGCGCCATCTCGTGATCGGATTCGCGAGCGGGATCGAGGCCGAAGAGGTCCCGATGGTGTCGGGGCGGGTGCTCTGCTTCGGCAACTTCGACATCGTCGGCGTGATCCTGTCGTATACCGACGCCGCCATCGCGCCCCACGTCACGCCCTACGCGCCGGTCCCGGTCCCCCGCTTCAATCCGCCGATCTCCGAGATCGGCCTGCGCGTCCATGCCCGGCTGCTCGGGCTGCTCGAGCGCCGGGCGATCCGCCCGATCGTGGGTCAGCGCGTCCCGTTCACGGGCCTGGCCGAAGCGCTGGAGGCGATGGAGTCGCGCAGCACGATGGGTCGGATCATCGTCGAACGCTAGGCGAGACGAGCAACGCAGCAGAGAGGTCGAGCCCGATTGTCGAATACCACCACGAGCTACTCAGGCGAGACCTTCCGCGCGCGCTTCGGCCCCTGGGCCGTCGTCGCCGGCGGCTCGGACGGCATCGGCGCCGCCTTCGGCGAGGTCCTCGCGCGCCGCGGGCTGAACGTCGTCCTGCTCGCCCGCAGTGAGAGCAAGCTCGCCGCCCAGGCCGCGCGCCTGCGCGCGATCGAGCCCGAGAAGCCGAAGGCAGGAGGACGCGTCGAGATCCGCACCGCCTGCGTCGACCTGACCCACGCGGACGTCGCCGAACGCGTCGCCGACGCGACCACCGGCCTCGACGTCGGGCTCTTCGTCTACAACGCGGGCTCCGGGCGGAACATGGGCTCGTTCCTCGACCTGCCGATCGAGAACTGGACGCGCCAGGTCGACCTCGCGTGCGGCGGCCCGCTGCGCCTGTCCCACCACTTCGGGCGCCGCCTGCGCGATCGCGGCCGCGGCGGCCTCGTCCTGATGTCGTCGATGGCGAGCCTCGGCGGCAGCGCCTACATCGCGACCTACGCCGCGGCGAAGTCCTTCGACACCATCCTCGGCGAGGGCCTCTGGTACGAGCTCGCGCCGGCGGGCATCGACGTCGTCACGTGTCTGGCCGGCGCGACGGATACCGAGACCTTCCGCGAGGACACCGGCGGCTCGCCCCACGCCATGGATCCCGTCGAGGTCGCCGCGGGAACCCTCGACTTCCTCGGCCGAGGACCGCTCTACGTCCCCGGCAAGGCAAATCGCGCGGGGGCGCGCGCGACCTGGCCTCTGCCCCGGATCCCGCGCCTCAACATGATGAGCGAGATCAACGCGAAGAGCTTCGGACTGCCCTTCGAAGCGCGGACCGGGACGGAATTCGGCGAAGATTGATCCAACACGGCCTCTCTCGTAGACGGCGACTCGTGCCATGAACCCCGAATGGTCCCGCTTCTGCGTCGCGCTCGGCCTCGGGCTCCTGATCGGCCTCGAGCGGGAGCGCAGCAAGGGCGAGGGGCCGGGTCGGCGGCCCGCCGGCATCCGGACCTTCGCGCTCGCGAGCCTGCTCGGCGCCGTCGCGTTCCATCTCGGTGGCGCGTGGCTGCTCGCCGTCGCGACGGCGGGCGTCGCCGCGCTGACGGCGATCTCCCATCGCCGCAGCCAGGAGCGCGACCCCGGCCTCACGACCGAGATCGGTCTCGTGGTCGTTCCCCTGCTCGGCGCCCTCGCCATGACCGATCCGCTACTCGCCGCCGGCCTCGCCGTCGCCGTCGCCGTCCTCTTCGCCGCGAAGGTCCCGCTCCACGACCTCGTGAAGGGCGCCCTCACCGACGCCGAGGTCCGGGACGGCCTCGTCTTCGCGATCGCGACGCTCGTCGTCTGGCCCCAGCTCCCCGACCGCGTGATGGGTCCCTACGCCGCGATCAATCCGCATCGCATCTGGCTGGTCGTCGTCCTCGTGCTGACCCTCGGTGCCCTCGGACACGCCGCGACCCGCATCCTCGGCCGACGTTATGGCCTTGCCCTCTCCGGCCTCGCCGCCGGCTTCGTTTCGAGCACCGCCACCATCGGCTCGATGGCCGGCCGTGCCGCGCAGGACCCGGCGAGCCTCCATCCGGCGGTCGCGGGGAGTGCCTTCTCGACGGTGTCGACCTTCGTCCAGATGGCGATCCTCTTGTCGACGGTCAGCCCGCCCACGCTCCTCGTGCTCGCCCCGGCGCTCGCGACGGGCGCGATCGTGGCCGCCGTCTACGCCGTCGCCTTCACGTTGCGCGGCTCCGAACCGACGTCGCCCCCGGAGAGCGAGCCCGGCCGCGCCTTCAGCGTCGTCGCCGCCCTCGGCCTCGCGACGCTCCTCGCGGTCATGCTGATCGTCACTGCCGCCCTGAAGCAAAGCTTCGGCACAGCCGGCGTCCTCGCCGGCACCGCCGTCGCCGGCATCGTCGACACCCATGCCGCCGCGGTCTCGGTCGCGTCGCTGGTGGCGTCGAGCACGTTGACGGCGCAGGAATCGGTCGTGCCGATCCTCGCCGCCATGTCGAGCAACGCGCTCGCCAAGATCGCCCTGGCCATCGGCGTCGGCTCCCGCGCGTACGCCGTGCGCATCGTCCCCGGCATCGTGCTCTCGATCGCCGCCGCATGGGCGGTGGCGAGCTTCACGCTCTCGCGTTGAACGAGCCGAGCAAGCGCCGCGAGGTCGTCCCTACCGCTCGAAGCAGTAGAGACGGATTCCGATGGAGCTGCAGGGAACCGAGGGCGCGAAGTCGCTCCAGACGTTCTGCTGATGCGTGAGACCGGATCGCCCGGTTCCCCCGTTCGAGGTCCAGTTGCTGCAGTTCTCCGAGGCCGTCGTGTAGTTGGTGCCGTCGATTCGCGTCCCCGTCCAGGCGCGCGCCTGATTCGGCGTCGTCGTCCCGTCCGCGAAGACGTTGATGCCCGTGATCAGCGAGAGATCCGTCAGATCGGCCCACGAGTTCGCGATCCGGACGCCGTTCGGCATCACGTATGCGCCGACGCTGATGCCGACGCGCGACGCCGCACTCGTCGTCGAATCACTGAGCCAGGCGCGATAGGTCCCCGGAAGCGAAGCCGCATTGGCCTCGGCCTGACAGACCGCATCGGCGCCCGCGAGGCCGCCGAGATTGCCGCCGGCGAAGAGCGTCTGCGTCATGAAGACGGTGATCTCCTCGTTCGTCGTCCCGACCAGGAGCGACGTCGAAGCGACGAGCCCGTTCGGATGCCGGACGCTCAGAGCCGTCAGTCCGACGGGTCGCGGGGGAATCGTCACGGTGATCGAAGTCGTCGTCATCGCGCTCGGCGCGAGCTCGATGCCGGACGCCGTGACCGTCGTTCCGGGCACGAAGTTCGTCCCGACGATCACCACCTGGGTGGCCTGCAGCTCGATCAGCCCGTTCGGCGTGACCGACGTGATGGTCGGCGAGACGTTCGTCGTCGTGACGGGACCCGATTGTCCCGACTCTCCGTTCGCGAGGGTCGCGACGACCACGCGCGTCGCCGCGAGGTGGTTCGGGGTGACCTCGATCTTGAAGCTCGTCGGCGTGACGTCGGTCGGCGTCGGGGTCTCGCCCCCGAACTGGACGCTCTGGAGCGTCGAGAGGTTCGTCCCGGTCAGCGTCAGGACGTTCGGAGCGTAGGACGTAACGCTGCCGGGCGTCACGGTCAGCAGCCGCGGCGTCGTCAAATTCACGCCGCTCCCCGCCGCGACCTCCGCCGCGTCCGGGATGAGATCGTTGTCGTTGTCGGCGTCGAGGAAGTTCGGCTGGCCGTCGCCATCGGCATCGCCGGTGCCCTCCTGCGGATCCGTATTCGGGGGCAAGCCGCCGTCGAACGCGAAGCGCTCGACCATCTGCTCGAGATAGAGCGACGAGAAGCCGCCGACGCTCTCGACCGTCCCGGCGACCCGCGCATAGGGCACGGCGAGCAGCTGCTGGCGCGGGACGAGCGTCTCGCCCTCGACGCGGATCTCGAGGAAGACCGGCCCCGACGCGAGGACCCCGGCGTCGATCGGCGTCGTCGATCCGAGGTTCACCGAATAGACCCCGTCGGTCACCGCGACCCCGAGATGCGCTTCCGACCAGAGCGCCGTCCCGCCCGAGAGCCCGCCGAAGAGCGCGAAGTCGAGATCGACGTTGTCGGTCACCGGCTGCCCCGCCGGATCGAGCAGCAGCCCCTGGAAGGGAATCGCGTCCGGCACCGCCGCCCGCACGGGTGTCGCTCCGGCGAGCACGAGTGCGAGCCCGAAGGCGATCAGGAACGCCATCCCGGACGGGAGAGCCCGCGCAATCCGTGCGAACGCGATCGGATCGAGCCCACCGGAATTCCGTCCAGCGAATAGCGAGAGCCACCGGGGCGATGCAGGGGTCGTCATGTCGATCTCCGTCCTGTCGATCTCGAGCTTCGGGAAGCAAGCGAGCCGGATCCGGCCGCAAAGAGCAGGAGCGCGAGCACGAGTCGCGCGAAGCCCGAAAGCAGCGGGACAGCGGGGGAGCCGCCGGGATGCGAGCCCGGATCCGTCGGATCCGTCCCGCCCGCGACCTCCGCGCCGTCCGAGTAGCCGTCGCCGTCCGTGTCGGCGCGGACCGCCGAGGTCCCCGTGTTCTGCGGCGACACGTACGCGCCCGTTCCCGTCTCGTGGACGTCGAGCAGCCCGTCGCCGTCGTCGTCCGCGTCGAGGAAGAACGCGGCGCCATCCCCGTCGAGGTCGAGGAAGTCGCTCCGCCCCGCCTCGATCCAGAAGAAGCCGGGCAAGACCGCGCGGAGCGAGTCGGGCCGTCCCGACGGCTCGACCTCGATGCTCGCGCCGAGGCTCACGATCGAGCCCGCATAGCGCGGCTCACTCGCAGCGCTCGGCAGGCGGGCCACGCCGATCGAGGCGAAGGTTCCGGCGCGGTGTCGATGACTGGGGCTCGTCGGATCGGCGGCCTGGGCGGAATCCCCGACCAGCAACGTCGCGACTGCGACCCAAGCCACCAAGACGATCGATGCCATCGAATCGATCTCCCGGCCGACGCTCGCGACCCGGTCGAGCCGGCCCTTCGGAAGCAGGCCAGCCGGGGGCTGCTCGCCCGACGTGCGGCCGAGTCGGGATTCAGCGGCTCCGGCCATGGCACGCCTCCAAGGAAGTCGATCATCCCCCGGAATCCGATCGACCGTCAAGCAAATAACGTCGGCAGAGAGTGAAATTGCGTCGAAATCCGACGTTCGCCTCCCGGCGTCGCCGCGTCCGAAGCGAAAGCCCTTCGCTCGAAATCGACCGTGCCGGATCGACCCGCCCGGAATCCTCTCGAGAAGACACTCTGACGCGTCGCCAGAAGAGCCTTCTGGTCTTCGCCGTGCGGAGCGGATCCGATCGACCTAACTCCGTCGCAGCGGTAGATGCGGCCTGAGCCGCTCGAGGCTACCCGGCGCCATCTCCGTCAGCTGGATGCGATCGATCCCGAGCCCTTCGAGGTCGCAGAGCGCCTGGGCCACCGCCCCCGCCTCGCCCATGAAGCGCGCCACGAAGCCGTCCCCGAAAGGCGCCCGAAACGCCGCGACCTGCTCGGCCGGCACGACCCCGATCAAGGCGAAGAGCCCGATCGGCACGTCCTCGCGCACCCGCCGGACCCGCGCGATCGCATCGCGCACGTCGGCCTCGCCGATCGCGGCCTGCCGCGTCGGATCGACGGCGCCACCGCGGGTCGCCGCCGCGTTGGGCTGGACCTCGATCCGATCGACGAAGCGCGGGATCTCGCGCAACGTGCGCGGGCCGCCCGCGGAGCCGACGAGCAGCGGCGGCGTCGGTGCGAGCCCCGCGAGCCCCGGGGCCTCGACGTCGATCTGGTAGTGCTTTCCCGCAAATCGGCAGCAGCCCGTATCGAAGAGCTCGCGGACGATCTGCATGGCCTCGATGTAGGCCCCTGCGCGCTCGGGCGAGGTCGGAAAGCGCCAGCCGACGCGCACGATCTCGTCCTCGATCCAGCCCGCGCCGAGGCCCGCCTCGAAGCGGCCGTTCGCGACGCGATGGAGGGTCAGCGCGGCCTGGGCGAACTCGACGGGCGAGCGGAAGAGGTTGTTCGCGAAGGACGACGTCAGCGGGATCGCCCGGGTCGCGAAGGCCATCTCGGTCAAGGCGACCCAGAGATGGGGAAACGTCAGGTTCATCGTCATGAAGTGGTCGCTGGCGGCGACGCCGTGCCAGCCCTCGGCCTCGCGGGCGCGTGCCCAATCGCCGGGGGTCTCGCTCCGGCCTGCGTTGTAGTTGGGAAAGAACTCCATCATCGCTCTCCCGCGCCCCCGAGCTGGTTCTCCGGAATCACCTCCGGATGGAAGGAGAAGACGTCGCGATCCCGGGGATCGACGCCGATCCGGACCCAGTGGATATAGGGCGAGCCGAAGGCCTCGACCCGCGTGAAGTTCTCGAGCGTGCGGGGATCTTCGTCGCCTCGTGTTCGTTCGACGAGGAGCGGCTTGTCGACGCGGAAATAATGGAGGTCGCCGGTCGCGAGGACGACGGGCTTTCCGAAGGCGGTGACCGCGTTTTCGAGGGCGTCGTAGAGGGGCTCGATTCCGCCGCGCTTTGCCAGGCAGGGAGACTCGCTCTCCGGTGCACCGCGACAGACGCGGCGCGCGACGGCAGGAGGCCCGGTCACCATCCACGGATCGGCCTGGGTCGCGAGGAAGACGCCGGGGCTCCCGAGCTCGCGGGCCCGGGCGAAGACCGCCTCGATCCAGGCGATCGCCGCGGCATTGCGCGCCGCCGTGAGGTCGGGATGCGGGTCGGGCATGCGATCGACGCCGAGGGCGTGGATCGTCGCGAAAAGGACGCCCTTCTTCTCCCACATCACGTTCTCGACGAACGGCTCGAAGCCCGCGCGCCGGCTCTGGGACTCGACGCGCATCGACTTGCCGCCGGTCGTGCGGTCGGGATCCGGGAAGAAGAGCCCGCGCAGGTAGGCGAGCCGTTCGTGGGGATCGGTCTTCCGGCAGTCGAGGTAGTCGTTGTCGCCGGGCGTCAGCACGAAGGGCTCGGCGAAGCGCTGCATCCGCGCGAAGCGGCCCGCGAGGACCTCGTTCGAGCAGGGACTCTTCCCACCCCCGCGCAGGTCGCCCACGTGGAGGACCCACTCGACCCGCGGCCGATGCCCGTTCACGTCGCGCACGAGGCGCTCGAAGCGGACCTCGTCCTCGGGCGTGTAGGGCATGTCGCCGATCAGGGCGAAGTCGAAGCCGCTGCCGAAGGCGGCGGCAGTCGGGGGCGCTCCCGGCAGGAATCCGAGCAGGACGGAGAGACCGAGGACGAACGTGCGGACGTGCAATCGGGAGAAGGCAGCCACACGGGCGGGAATGAGCACGGGGCGGGTCTCCGGATCGGGCGATGCGAGCGGTGGGTCGGCGGGGGCGGTCGAATCGGTGCGGACGCGAGCATACGAGCCCGAGGACCGGCGCGGCAATCTGCTCGGCCTCCTCCGGTCCCTCCTCCTCGCTCGCGGGGCCATCCGATCACCGCTCACCCGGATCTGCGCCTACCCGGGCCCGGGCAGCCCTTCCCCGCTTCAGCTGATATCGTCGCTCGCGAGTCGTGCAGATCGCCCGCCGGTCCCGACCGACGCGGTCGATCCCCGCCGAACCCAACCGGAGGTCCCCCGATGTCCGCCGCCGAACGCCTCATCTCCTCGGACGACCACGTCGATCTCGCCCACCCCGAGATCAAGCAGCGCCTCGCGACGAAGTTCCACGCCGCCTACGACGCGGCGCTCGGCGAATTCGGTGCCGCGATGGCGAAGAGCATGAGCGGCGAAGCAAACGGGCGCTGGCGCGAGCAGCAGAACTACCAGGGCGAGCAGCACGCCGACATGATGAGCCTCGGCCGGCGCCGCTATCCCGCCGCCGGCCGCATCGGCCACTCGAACGCCAAGGCCCGCCTCGAGGATCTCGACGCCGACGGGATCGAGGCCTCCGTCATGTACTGCGAGGTGAGCGCGTTCCGCTACCTCTATCTGCTGAAGGAAGGCAACCGCGAGGCGACGCGCGCCTTCAACCAGACGATGAGCGACTTCGCGTCGATCGCGCCGAAGCGCTTCATCGCCTCCTACCAGATCCCGATCCACGACGTCGAAGGCGCGGTGGCCGAGGTGAAGTGGGTCGCGGCCCAGGGCGGCAAATCGCTCCAGCTGCCGGTCTTCCCGGCGGAGCTCGGGCTCCCCGACTACTGGGACAAGCGCTACGACCCGCTCTGGCAGGCGATCCAGGAGGTCGATCTGCCGATCTGCCTCCACATCGGTCTCAACACCCAGATGGAGGGCCTCGCCCGCCGCGATCCGACGCCGCAGAAGGGCATCTTCGTCGGCGCCGTCGCGCTCTCGACGGCGGAGCCCCTCGGCATGCTCATCATGGGCGGCGTCTTCGAGCGCTTCCCGAAGCTCAAGGTCGTGTTCGTCGAGCCGGGGCTCGGCTGGATCAGCTGGTGGCTCTTCATCGCCGACGATCTCCAGGCCCGCCAGGGCTACGACTTCCCGGCGATCCAGCATCCGCCGAGCCATTATTTCCGGCGCAACGTCTACCTGACCTTCATCGACGAGCCCGACGCCTACCGCCACGCGGTCGAGCGGCTCGGCGTCGACAACGTGATGTGGTCCTCCGACTATCCGCATCCGGTCTCGTCGTGGCCCAACTCCAGGGCCGTGGTGAACAGGATGTTCGACGGAATCCCCGCGGCGGACCGGCAGAAGATCGTCTTCGGCAACGCTGCCCGGGTCTGGAACCTCTAGAACGCGACGCCGACGGCGCTCCGACGAGAAAGCGACGAGACTCATCATGACGACCCGCCCGAACGCTCCCCGAACGCCCGCCGATCCGAAGACCCAGCCGATCGGCCCCGTCATGCTCCACATCGGAACCGACGTCGACGAGGCGATTGCCGCCGAGTTCGACCGCTGGTGCGAGGACCACGTCGAGGACAACCTGCGGCTGCCGGGCTTCGTCTCGGCGCGCCGCCTCAAGCGCAGCCCGGGCCACGCCGCCCCGGGCCCGAGCCCCGACTCGCTCACGCTCTATCAGCTCGAGAGCGTGGCTGCCCTCGAGACGCCGGAGTACAAGAGCCGCCAGGTCTCGATGCCGGCGAGCTTCGCCGGGCGCGTGCGCTTCAAGCGCTCGCTCTATCGCGAGCTCGACGTGCCCCCGGCGTGCGCACGCAGCAGACGGGCCCGGCGCTGCTCCACGTCACGGTCGACGTCGCCGAGCCCGAGTGGCGAGGACGCTTCGTCGACTGGTACGTGAACGTCCACGTCGCCGCCGTCCTCTCGGCCCCGGGCATGCTCGGCGCCCGGCGCTTCGAGAACGTCGACGTCGCGGCAGGCCGCCCCCTCGGCGAGGGCGACCACACCTACTGCACGCTCTACGAGATGGAGGACGCGGGCGTCCTGATGCGCCCCTCGACCCTCGAGGCCGCGGGCCGCGGCGCCTGTCCGCCGGACCTCGCGCCCCATCGCGTCGCGCTGAATCACACCTACGAAGAGATCTTCCGGGCGTCCCGGGCCTAACGCAGCGATCCGCGTCGGCCGACCGAAACGGCCCTGCCGAATTCGGCACCCGACTGCCGAATTCGACGCGCAGGATCGGCTCGCCCTGCGTTCTGACCCACTCCCGCCCGGCATCCCGATTGCAGTCGGTCCTCGCTCGACGGCTCCCGGACGACCCGGGGTACGCCGCGAGGAGATCCGACATGACGAATTCCCGACTCCGTCCGTGCCGCGTGGCACGGACCCTCTCCCTGACCTTGCTCATCGGCGCCATCCCGCTCGCGGCGCAGGAAGCCGACGCGCGCCCGCGCAAAAATCCCCGCTACTGCACCCAGACCGCCGACCTCCAGGACAAGGCGTGCGTCGCCGAGAAGCGCGACGACTACTACGTCGCCCGCGCGATCTGCGCGAACGTCGTCGACGAGACCGAACGAGCCGACTGCACGGAAGAAGCGACGACCGAGTGGAGATCCGGCCTCGAGGACTGCGACGACGTCACGGAGGCCCGCGAGGACCTCTGCGAGCTCGTGGGCGAGCAGCGCTACGAGCCGGCGTTCCTGCCCCAGAGCTTCGACGATCCCATGAACCCGAGCCATCCCAATCCCTGGTTCCCCCTCCCCGCCGGAGGTCACTGGACCTTCACGGATGGGACCGAGACCATCGACATCGACGTCCTCGACAAGACCAAGAACGTCGCTGGTGTCACCTGCCTCGTCGTCCGGGACGTCGTGCGAGGAGACGGACAACCGATCGAAGACACCGACGATTGGTTCGCGATCCACGCAAACGGCGACGTCTACTACTGCGGCGAAAACACGCGCGACTACGAGACGTTCGCCGGAGACGACCCGGTCGAGGCCGAGCTCGTCTCCATCGACGGATCGTTCAAGGCCGGCGTGGACGGCGCGAAGGCGGGCATCGTGTTTCCCGGTGATCCGCAACCGGGGCGCACCGACCGCCAGGAGTGGTCGCCCAGCAATGCCGAGGACGCCGCCACGATCGTGAGCAGGACCTATCGCTTCGGGGCGAGCAGCGAGCTCGACCAGCTCGTGCCCCGCGCGCTGGCGGAGCTGCTCTGCTCCGCCGGAGACTGCGTCGTGACGAAGGAGTTCACGCCGATGGACCCCGAGCACATCGAGTACAAGTACTACGCCCGGGGCGTGGGCCGCTTCCTCGAAGTGAATCGCGACGCGGGTACGGCGGTCCAGCTGATCGAGTGCAACGTCGACTCCCGCTGCAGCTCGCTGCCGCAGCCCTAGGACGTCAGAGCCCGTGCTTCTTGAGCTTCGTCCAGAGCGTTCGCTCGCCGATGCCGAGCAACGCGGCGGCGGCCGGCTTCTCTCCGCCGGTCGCCGCCAGCGCGCGCAGGATCGTCCGTCTCTCGACGGCGGCGACGGCGTCCGCGAGCACGAGCCCTGCCTCCGACGTGGGCTCAGCGACGCCAGGAAGGCAGGATTCGATCGTCCCGACGCCGATCTCGTTCGTATCGGCGAGGACCGCCGCGCGTTCCATGATGTTGCGCAGCTCGCGCACGTTTCCGGGCCAGGCGTATCGCATCAGTCGTTCGACGGCCGAATGGGACAGCTCGAGGCTGCCCTTGCCGAGATCCGCCCCGAATTTCGCGAGGAAATGCCGCGCGAGCTCGGCGACGTCCGCTTGCCGCTCGCGCAGCGGCGGCAGCTGGATGCGGAACACGTTGAGGCGGTAGTAGAGATCCTCGCGAAAGCTTCCCGCGCGAATCGCGGCTTCGAGATCGCGGTGGGTCGAGGAGACGATCCGCACGTCCACGCGCACGCGTCGATTGCTTCCGACGGGCTCGACGACGCCCTCCTGGACGACGCGCAGGAGCTTCGCCTGGAGCCGGAGGTCCATGTCGCCGATCTCGTCGAGCAGGAGCGTTCCCCCATCCGCAGCCTGGAACTTCCCCACTCGATCCGCGTGGGCACCGGTAAACGCGCCCTTCACGTGACCAAAGAGCTCGCTCTCGAGCAGCTCGCCCGGAATCGCGGAGCAATTGAGCGCGACGAAGAGCCCGCCGCTGCGCGGACTCATGCGATGGACCGCATTCGCGACCAGCTCCTTGCCGGTCCCGGTCTCGCCCGTGATGAGCACCGCGCTCCGCGTCGGCGCGACCTTCGCGACGAGATCGAGCACGTCCTTCATGGCCGGCGCATGCCCGACCATCTCGCCCATCGCCGGCGTGCGACTCGCCTGCTCGCGGAGGTAGAGGTTCTCGGCGCGGTGACGCGAATGGCTGAGCGCACGCTGGATCAGGACCTCGAGGGCGTCCAGGTCGAAGGGCTTCGAGACGAAGTCGACGGCGCCGAGCTTCATCGCCTCGACCGCGGATTCGACCGTGCCGTAGGCCGTGAGCACGATGACCGGGACGTCCCGGTCGAGCTCACGCAATCGTCGCATGAATTCGAGGCCGTTCATTGCCGGCATCTTCAGGTCGGAGAGCACGAGACCGACCTTCTCCGCGCGCAGATGGTCGAGGGCGGCATGCGCATCCTCGAAGGCGCGGGACTCGAGGCCGAGGCGCTCGCACAGGATCTGCAGGACCCGGCGCGTGCGAAGATCGTCATCGAGGATCAGGATCTGCTTCACGATTGCTCCCTCACGACCGGCAGGACGACGCGGAAGCACGCTCCCGGTCCGCGACTCGTCACGAGCTCGACGGTGCCCCCGTGGTCGTGGACCACGCGCTTCACGAAGGTGAGCCCCAGGCCGACGCCGCCGTCGCGTCCCGTGACGAAGGGATCGAAGATCCGGTCCTGCAGTCCGGCAGGAATCCCCCGGCCATTGTCGCGCACCGTGAAGCTCGCGAATCGCCCTGCATCCGCCTCGATCCCGACCTCGATCGCCTGGCCGGGCTCGAGGGCCGAGATGGCGTTCGAGAGCAGATTGACGCAGACCTGCGTCATCGCCTCCTCGTCCAGCAGCACGCTCGGATCGCGCAGCGGCGTCGCGAAGCCGATGGAGACGCCCTTCTCGTGAGCCTGCGGCGACACGAAATCGATGGCCGATCGGATCGGCGACGAGATCGGCGTCGGCCGGAGGTCGGGCGTCCTGCGCCGATCCAGCGTGAGCAGGTCGTCGACGACGCGCCCGAGGCGTCGGACCTCGGCCCGGATCATGTCGATCATTTCCAACGTGGAGGGGTCCGCCTTCAGATCGGGCGAACGTCCCAGGATCTGGGCCGCGCTGCCGAGGACCCCGAGCGACGTCCGAACCTGATGCGCGACCCCCGCCGCGAGCTCCCCCACCAGGGAGAACTTCTCCGCTTCGACGAGATGGCGTTGCGTCCGATCGAGCTCGCCGATCATGGTATTGAACGCCCTGGCGAGCGTGCCCACCTCGTCGTCGGAACGGATCGGGACGGAGACGCCCGACATGCCGCGGCGGGTCAGCAATCGGATCGCCGCCGTGAGCTCCTCGAGCGGCCGAAGAACGCGACGAGCACCCAGGGCAGCGAAGGCGAGGGCGACGACGAGGGCGATGCCGATCGTCCCGAAGAGTCGGTCGCGCAAGGCGACGGCGGGTGCGAGCGCGTTCACGAGCGGCTCGATTACGAGCAGGGTCCAGGTCTCGTTGCCGGCGTCGAATCGCGCCCGACCGACGATGAGACCGGCCTCGCTCTCGACGGAGTAGTCGGACTCGGCGGCACCCTCCAACCCACCGAGGCTCGCGAACTCGCCCGCTTCGCTCCGAGCGTCGTCGTCCAGCCTGGCCCGAAGGAGCTCCCCGCTCCCGTCGAGAATGGCGAGCTCGGCGGCGAGCCCCTGCGCCGCGAGCTCGTCACGGACGGCATCCCCGACCGCAGTCACGAGCGACCAATCAACGAGCCCCATCAGCGTCCCGAGGCTCCGCTCGGTTCGGTCCGGGTCGGGAATCGGAGCCGTGAACAGCAACGCGGTTCGACTCGCGCCGTCCGGGACGACCCGCGTGGATGGGGCTTCGGGCATCGAGCCCGAAGCCCAGGCGGGCGGCGATCGCCACCAGCTCGGATCCGTCGACGCCACGATCGCGCCGGCTTCGTCGACGACCAGGTAGCGAGCCGGCACGCCCGCGCTCGTCGGAAGCGTGAGCAGCGCCTGCGCGACGCGCTTGTCCAGATCGAGCACTCGGATCTCGCGCATCACTTCCTGTCGCGCGAAGGTCTCGAGCGTTTCGCGCTGGACCCGCATCGCATTCGACATGCGCTCCGCGACGTGCACGGCCTCGCGCTCCAGCTCACGCCCGATGACGCGCTGGAGCGACTCGCGCCCGTTCCGCTCGGCGATCAGCCCGAGGACGGCGCCCGGAACGAGCACGAGCATGGCCGAGAAAAATAACATCTTGTTGCGGAGCGACGGCGGACGTAGGATCGCCGAAGGCCGCTTCGAGATCGAATCGCCTTGAGGTTCAGAGTGGGCCGAGCCTTTTTCTCCGAGTCCTGCTCCACTCATGCGAGCCTCTTCGCCGGCGCCGGCCTGCGCAGGGCGTCGTTCGTCCGTGCCGGGTTCTTCGCCGCCGTTGCGTCGCTCGGAGCCCTCGTCGGGAGCGTCGCTCGTGGGCAGGACGCCTCGCTCCCCGATCCGATTCCGGACGATCGGACCAGGCCCTCCCAGGTCCTGCCACTCTCGCGCACCGATCCCAATCGGTCGATGGTCGAGGATTCGGACTTCCGGCTCTGGGAGAACAGTCCGATCGGGACGATCTCGTATCGGCCGGCGCGCGGCATCCGCTTCGGCGATACGGGACTGCAGATCGGGGATTCAGCACGCTCGAGCTCGATCGCGCGGAGCATGAACCCGTCCAGCTCGCCTGGGACAGCATCAACTTTCTCGTGCTCTACGAACCGATCGAGCGCTTCCGGATCTTCTCCGAGATCGAGCTCGGCGGCCTGTTCTCCTACGAAGAAGGGGGGAGCGCCGAGACCGGCATCTCGATCAGTACCGAACGGCTCTTCGGCGAGCTCAGCCTGAGGGACGGATTCAATCTCCGCTTCGGCAAGTTCCAGACGCCGATCGGCCGCTGGAATCTCGTCCCGGCCGAGCCGTTCGTCTGGACCGCAACGACGCCGGTCCTCCTCGAGACCGGCATCGACGAACACCAGACGGGGATTTCCCTTCAGGGCAGCTTCTTCCCGTCCGCCGGCTCCGTCGACTACTGGATCTACGGGCAGCCGATGGACCCGCTCGACCCGAGCGAATCGCCGTCTCCGCTCGACCGCAGTGTCGGAGGTCGCGTCCAGTTCACCCGTCCGCGCCGTGAGTGGTCCGTCGGCGGGTCCTTCCTCGCGTCGGATCGCAAGGGCGACTGGAGCACGCTCGTGGGCCTCGACGCCGAGCTTCACGCGGGACCGTTCGAGCTGCTCACGGAAGCGATCTACCAGAGCGGAAGGATTCCGGATCGCGACGTCGCGGCGGTCTTCGTCCAGGGACGCCTCCAGGTCCTTCGCGGATTTCATCTCCTCACTCGCTACGAGTTCTTCGATCGACTCGGATCCCGGGACGATCGGGTTCACGTCGGCGATCTCGGCTTCGCCTGGCAGCCGTTCGATTGGCTGATCCTGAAGGCGACCTATCGGGTCTCGGATCAGGAGACCGACGACGTCGAACGCGGCCTCTCGTCGTCGCTCTCGGTGGTGTTCTGAGATGGGACGCGCGATCGCGCGACGCGACCGACCCGTCGGAGGTGCCCGTCGTCTGATGCTCGGATGGCTCGCCGCCGCACTGCTCGCCGCGGCCGCGGCCGCGGCCGACGCGGAGGAATGGGCGATCGTCGTCCACCGGAGTCGCAGCGAGTCCATGACGCTCGAGGACGTCGCCCCGATCTACCTGAAGAAGCGCCGATTCTGGCGCGATGGAGCCGTGATCGTGCCCGTGAATCGAAGCGCCGGGAGCCGCGCGCGCGAATCCTTCACGCGAGCGATCTTCGCATCGGATGCCGGTAGCCAGAGGCCGTACTGGAATCAGCAGTACTTTCAGGGCGTCCTGCCGCCCATCACCCTGGCATCGAGCGAAGCCGTCCTGCGCTTCGTCGCCTCCGAGCCACGCGCGATCGGCTATGTGCCCGCCGGAGTCGTCGATGAGTCGGTGCATGTGGTCGCCCGCTACGAGGGGGAGTCGGATTGAGCGCCGACGATTCGACGATCGAATGGAGCAATCCGCATGCCAGCGGGCCCGAACGACCGAACGAGGTCGCCCGCCGACCTGGAGCGAGCCAAAGCGGTCTCCATGTACGACAGTGGACCGATCACAGCCAATCTGCAGTGCCGATTTCGGCGGGCCACTGCCGTTCTCGGCAGGACCGATGGCGGACCGACCCGGCGTTCCGAGAGACTGGACGTCAGGCGCCCGCGAAATTCTCCCGGTCCGTATACGTCCCCGCCTCGGGCCAGTTCGCCGACTCGGTCTCGCAGATGCGCTCGCTGAAGCGCCAGCGACCGTCGGGACAGACGACGAGCCGATCCCGGTAGCGGCCGAAGGCCATGATGTTGGGCTTGTCGCCGCTCGGGCCGCCCTGGGAGTTGATCGCGACCCAGAAGCTGATCGCGGTCGCGGTCCTGCCTTCGACGCGGATCAGGACCTGGGTACAGACGTGCTTCGCGTAGACCGCGGGAGGCCGCGGGTAGGCGGCGATGTAGGCGGCGAGGCGCTCGGCGCCCTGCACGCGATAGATCTCCTCGAAGCCCTTCTGGGCGTCGTTCACGAGGAAGAGCGCGTCGTCGGTGAAGCAGTCGGCCCAGACCGCGTTCTCGCCGTAGTCCATCGAGTGGGCGTAGAGATCCATCGTGTGGCGGATGGCGCGCTCGTCCTCCCAGCGCGGCAGGCTTCCGACGTAGTCCTTCAGGCTCATGACTCGAGATCCTCCGACTCGCGCGAGGCATCGCGCGTGCGATGCCCGGACGATGGCACGATTCCCGCGCCACGCCGACCGGGCCGGTCTCCGCGACGAACGCGCTTGAAATCGCCGAACCATCGGGGCAGGATGGGGCACCGCCCATCGGGGCCCGCCGAGGTATGCCCATTGAAGAGCCGGTCCGCCTCGCCCCGCCGCGCCCATCCGACCGGGATCGCGATCGCGACGCGCCTGCTCGCCGCCCTGGCCCTCGTCTGGGCGAGTGCTTCGGGCTGTGCGCGCAACTCCGGTCCGATCCACGTCCTCCCCGCCGACCATCCCGACGCGCTGGCCTTCGTCGCCGCCCACAACCGCGCCCGGGCCGCGGTCGCGCCCAGGCCGAAGACACCGCTCGCGCCGCTTCGCTGGTCGAACGCCCTCGCGACCCAGGCCGCGAAGACCGCGGCGCGCTGCGACTTCGACCACAGCCGGAGCCCCTACGGCGAGAACCTGATCGCGCGCAAGAGCGCCCACCCGCCGGCCGTCGCGGTCGACGTCTGGCTGGCGGAGCGCGCCGACTGGAGTCCCGCGATGCGCCGCTGTGCTTCGGGTCGCTCCTGCGGTCATTACACGCAGATCGTCTGGCGCGAGAGCCGCGAGCTCGGCTGCGCGAGCCAGCGCTGCGAGCGCGGGAGCCCGATGGGCCGGGGGCCTTGGTTCCTCACGGTCTGCAACTACGCGCCCGCCGGCAACGTGGCGGGCGAGGCGCCCTACTGAGCCTCGCGCCCCGCCTGAGCCGCCGCGTGTCGCCCGGCCCGGCGGCCGAAGAAGCTCCCGTCGCCGAGCGACATGCCGCTGCTGTAGCCCTGCTTCGCGACGCCCGAGGTCGTGCGGCCCGCGGCGTAGAGGCCGGGGATCGACTCTCCCGAGGCGCCGAGCACGCGGCCGTTCGCGTCGATGCGCAGGCCGCCGAGGGTGAAGGCCGTGAAGAAGGGCTGGTCGGCGCGCAGGTCGATCGCGGCGAAGGGCGGCTTCGCGAGCGGGGTCAGCCAGGTCGGCAGCTTGTGGAAGAGCGGGTCCTCGCCGCGGGCCGCGTGCTCGTTGTAGTAGGCGACGGTCGCCTCGAGCATGCCCTTCGGAAGACCGACCTCGGCCTCGAGCTCGGCGATCGTTTCGCCGACGCCGGCGAGCTCGATCGGGAACATCGACGGCCGCTCGAAGCAGGCGTCGTCGACGACGAGATAGGCCTGCCCGTCCTGATGCAGCAGGACGAGCTCGCCCGCGCGGCCGAAGTAGACGTCCTCGTTGAGGAAGCGCTGACCGCTGCGATTCACGAAGATGCCCGAGCGCAGCCGATTCGGCGGGAAGATCGCCATGCTGATGTCGCCCGCGTCCATGCGGATCGCCTCGCCCCCGGCCGCGAGGCCGAGGCGGATCCCGAGGCCGTCGTCGGTCTCCGTTCCGACCTTCGAGCCGCAGCGCGCGAGCGCCGGGGCATAGCGCGCGAGCATCGCCTCGTTGTAGATGAACCCGCCCGCGGTCAGCACGACGCCCTTCTTCGCGCGCACCGTCCGCTCTCCCTCGAGCGTCGAGAGCACGGCCCCGACGACGCGGCCATCGCGCTCGAGCACGAGGGCGTCGCAGCGGCTCTGATAGGCCGTCTTCACGCCGGCGCCGAGCGCCGAGGCGATCAGCTTGTTCATCAGCAGCGCGCCCTTGTCGCGGATCGACTGCGGCGCGTGGCCGCGGGGCGCGGGCGTCGCGATCTGGTTGAAGGGATGGACGTGCTCGCTGCCGGAGTACGTGAGCCCGTCGTCGGTCGTGAAGGGCTCGTGGTTGCCGGGGAAATAGCTCGCTCGGTAGGGCACGCCCTGGGCGACGATCCAGTCGAAGTGCTCGACGCTGCCCTCGCAGTAGGGCGCGATCAGGGCCTCGTCCGGCGCCGGCCCGCAGGCCGCCATCATGTAGCGGAACATGTTTTCGGCGGAGTCCTCGTAGCCGAGGGCCTTCTGGAGCGCGGTGCCCCCGCCGAGGTAGAGGAAGCCGCCCGAATTGATCGAGGTCCCGCCGGCGCCGCCGGAGCGCTCGACCACGAGGACTTTCGCCCCGGCCCGGGCGGCCTCGATCGCAGCACACGCTCCAGCACAGCCGAAGCCGACGACGAGCACGTCGCACTCGAGGTCGTAGCGGCCGACGTCCCGTGCATCCCGCCGGAGCACCTCGCCTTCGATCATCTCTGCCTCCCGATCGCATCCGTTCGCGCCGGAACGTACCCGACGAGACCGCGACTCGCGCGCTCGCCGGGCCGTCGGCGAGGGGCATCGGCGAGGGGCATCGGGCCTCGAATCGCGTCGTGCGAGAGGCCCGTCCCACTGACAGCCCGCAGCCCGCGTGCCATGCTGGCCCGACGCCCTGCGCCGGGCTCGGATCGCGATCCCTGACCCGGCCCGGCCCACCCGACCGGGACGCCCGAGAGGAGCCCCATGCAAAGCGCCGCCGACGACCGCTTCGCGATCATCGCCGTCCTCGACCGCTATTCCGAATGCCTCGACGCACGCGACTGGACGGGCCTCGCCGACGTCTTCACGGAGGACGTCGAGTTCGACTTCGGCGCCTGGACGAAGAAGGGCCTCCCGGCGGTGCGCGATCAGATCCGCTCCTATCTCGACGGCTGCGGGCCGTCGCAGCATCTGCTCGGGAACTATCGGATCGTGCTCGACGGCGATCGCGCCCGCTCGAAGTGCTATTGCCGCGTGATGCATTTCGGGAAGGGCGCCCACGAAGGCAAGACCTACGAGACGTGGATCGAGTACGCCGACGAGCTCGTCCGGACGAAGTCCGGCTGGCGCAGCGCGAAGCGCAAGGGCAGCGCCTGGATGCACCAGGGCGACCCCTCGCTGCTGGGGCCGGGGTAGGCCGCGATGAACGTCGAAGAAGCCGACCTCCGACTCCAGGCCCCGGGCAGCCCCTTCGAGCTCGCCCGCGAAGAGGTGCTGGGCGTCTCGATGCAGGTCTACAAGAACCGCGCGCGCTCCCTGCGCGAGCTGCTCGCCGCCTCCGAGGTCCATGGCGACAAGGACTACATCGTCTTCTCCGACGGAAGACGTTGGAGCTTCCGCGCCCATCTGGCCGACGTCGCCTCCGTCGCCGCCGCCCTGCGCGACCGCTACGGCATCGGCCACGGCGACGCGGTGGCGATCCTCTCGGCGAATACGCCGGAGTGGATCCTGACCTACTGGGCCACCGTCTCCCTCGGCGCCGTCGTGATCGCGATGAACGGCTGGTGGGCCGAGGAGGAGATCGAATACGGCCTCGACCTGTCGAAGCCGAAGCTCCTCTTCGCCGATCGCAAGCGGATGGAGCGCCTCGACGGCTTCCGCGACCGCTGCAGGATCGTCGGCTTCGAGGACGAGTTCGATTCCCTTCTCCGCCATGCGCCCGGCGCGCCGCTCCCCACGACCCCGATCGCCGAGGACGACCCCTGCCTGCTCCTCTTCACGTCGGGGACGACCGGCCGGCCCAAGGGCGCCCTCGTCAGTCACCGCACGCTCGTCGCCTTCACGATGTCGAGCTTCTACATCGGCGCGCGCCGCGCGCTGGTCGAGCCGGCGACCGGGGCGACGCCGGGCGCGCTGCTCGCCGCGTTCCCGCTCTTCCATCTCTCGGGCTCGATGGGCAGCACGACCGCGGGCCTCGCCGCGGGCTCGACGACCGTCTGGCCGATGGGCCGCTTCGATCCGGCGAAGACGATCGAGCTGACGCTGCGGGAGGGGATCACGAGCTGGAGCGGTGCGACGACCCATCTCTTCCGCCTGGTCGACCATCCGGACATCGAGAAGGTCGACACGAAGCGCTTCGCGCAGGTCGGCGTCGGCGGCTCCGCGACGACGCCCGAGCTGGTCCGCTGCGTCGCCGAGCGCTTTCCCCATCTCGAGAACGCGATGGGCTCGGGGTACGGCTCGTCGGAGACCGGCGGCCTCGTTTCCTACGCCCATGGCTTCATGCTGCGCGAGAAGGCGAACTGCGTCGGACCGCCGCTGCCGACGGTCGAGATCGCGATCCTCGACGACGACGGCCGCCCGCTCCCGGACGGCGAGAACGGCCACATCTGGGTCCGCAGCCCGATGGTCATGCTCGAGTACCTGAACAATCCCAAGGCCAACGCCGAGTCGTTCCGCCCGGGCCGCTGGGTCGACACCGGCGATCTCGGCCACATGCGGGCGGGTCGCCTCCACATCGAGTCCCGCCTGCGCGACATGATCATCCGGGGCGGCGAGAACGTGTACCCGGCGGAGATCGAGAACCAGATCGAGCTCCATCCCGACGTCGCCGAGGTCGCGGTCCACGGCATTCCCGACCGCGAGCTCGGCCAGCGCGTCAAGGCGGTCGTCGTGCCCCATCCCGACGCGAATCCCGACCCCGAGGCGATCCGGGCCTTCGCCGCGCGCAAGCTCGCCTACTACAAGGTCCCCGAGGTCGTCGAGATCCGGCGCGAGCCGCTCCCGCGCAACGCGACGGGCAAGGTCATGAAGCACGTCCTCTCGGGCGAGGGCCAGAACACCTTCGTCGAAGACTGAGATCGAAGACCGAGATCGAGGGCCGAGATCGGGAGCTCGGGTCGAGACCCGAAGTCGAGGACGGCGTCGCCGTGGCGGATCCGACGAACGAGAAGCTTCCCGGCGTGGCGAGTCGCCAGGACCGCAGCGCCCGCGAGCGCGAGCTGCAGCGCCTCGCGATGCTCGCGCTGTTCCGGTGGCGCCGCCTCGACGCGGGACGACGCGAGCTCGTCCGTCGCTGGCGCCGCCGCCCCCACGTGCTGCACTTCTTCCACCAGGTCGACGACCCCTACAGCCACCTCGCCCTCGCCGCGATCCCACGCCTGGCCTCGCGCTACGACTTCGAGCTCCGCTTCCATCTCGCCTCGGCGACCGATCGGGTCCACGCGCCCGAGCCCGAGCTGCTCGCCGCCTACGCCCGGCGCGATTGCGGCTGGATCGCGCCGCATTACGGGCTCGACTTTCCGCGTGACGCCGCCCGCCCCTCGGCCGAGGACGTGCGGCGCATCGAGCGCGTGCTCGCCGGCCGCATGGGCCAGGACGGGATCGCCGGGATCGCCCTCGAGCTCGGCCGCGCGCTCTGGGCCCATGACGCGGCCGCACGCGCGACCCTCGTCCGCCTCGAGCAGGCTCGCGGCATCGGCTCGCCGAGCGTGTCGCGCGAGACCGAGGCCTGGGCGATCGAAACGGCAGAGGAAGAGGCCGGACGGATGATCCGCGCGGGCGACGCCATGCGCCGGAAGTGGGGTCATTATTCGGGCGGAACCTTCTGGTATGCCGGCGAATGGTATTGGGGCGTCGATCGCCTGGAACATCTCGAGCGGCGCTGGCAGTCGCTCGGGGCGACGCGCCCCGAGGCGGAGCACGCGGCACTCTGCTTTGCGCGTCCGCCGCTCGACCCCGGAGCGATCCCGAACGACGGCCGGCTCTCGCTCGAGATCTTCCCGTCGCTCCGCTCACCCTACACGGCCGTCATCTTCGATCGCGCCCTCGAGCTCGCGCGGGTGGCGGGGATCCCGGTGACGCTGCGGCCGGTCATGCCCATGGTCATGCGCGGGGTGCCGGCGCCTTCGGCGAAGGCGATCTACATCATGCTCGACGCGAAGCGCGAGGCCGATCGGCTGGGCGTCCGCTTTGGCAACATGTTCGACCCGATCGGGAAGCCGGTCGTCCGCGGGTTCTCGCTCTGGCCCTTCGCCCGCGCACGCGGCCGCGAGGCAGAGTACCTCTCGGCCTTCCTGCGCGCGGCCTTCGTCGAGGGGCGACCGACGGGGAGCGACGCGGGTCTGCGCCGGGTCGTCGAGACGGCGGGCCTCGCGTGGGAGGACGCCCTGCCCTTCCTCGACTCGACCGACTTTCTCGAGGAGCTCGAGCGCAATCGCGTCCTGCTCTACGAGGAGCTCGGTCTCTGGGGCGTGCCGAGCTTCCGGCTGCACGGGCCCGACGGAGAGCCCGATCTCTGCGTCTGGGGGCAGGACCGGCTCTGGCTCGTCGCCGCGGAGATCCGACGACGGCTCTCCGCCTAACGCCGCTTTCGGATCAGGATCTCCTGGGCGACGGTCGCGAGATGGACGCCCTCCCGGGAGAAGATGCGGCCGACGCCGAGACCGCGGGCTCCGGCGATGCCCGCGCCCTGGAAGTCGTGGAGGACCCATTCGTCGTAGCGGCCGCGGCGGTGGAACCAGATCGCATGATCGAGGCTCGCGCCGACGAACTCGCTGTCGTAGGCGCTCGAGGTATTGATGAAGCTCGCCCGCAGCGGATGGGACTGGTTCGCGGCCTCGGTCGGCACGTCGTCCGACGCGAAGGCGAGCGCACACGCCTGCATCGCCGGATCGAGGGTCCGCATGCCCGCGATCCGCATCCAGTAGGCCGCCCGCGCGTCCTTCATCTCGACGAGCCGCCGCTCGAGGATGGGCCCCCAGCTCGCGTCGGCGAGGGCCTCGGGGTCGGGCAGCCCGCCCCGGAGCGCCCCCTCCTGGACGTCCGCCTCCGTCGCCGACTCGTCGACCTGAAAGGAGGCCGTCATCTGCATCATCGTCGCCTTCGACTGGCTCGCCACGACGTTTCGCAGGCTGAACGAGCCGCCATCCCGCACGCGTTCGACCGCATAACGGATCGGCAGGTCCGAGTCGCCGCCGCGGATGAAGTAGACGTGGAGCGAGTGGACGAAGCGGTCGGCGGGGACCGTGTTCGTCGCGGCGCGCAGGGCCTGGGCGACGACCTGCCCTCCGTACACGCGGCCCCACGGATAGGCGGGGCTGCGGCCGACGAAGACGTCGCCGTCCTCGTCGTCGAGGGCCATCAGGGTCTCGAAGTCGCGGATGTCGAAGGGCATACGGGGCGGCACGATAGCGAGCCCGGCGGGCGGAGCGGGCGGTCGCGCCGCGCAGGCGGGGCGTTCAGGGCGCGAGGCCCGCCGCCGGATGCCGAACGCGGGCGTGCGCGCTATCCGAGGGAGCAGACGCATGCCCGCGACGAGCGCGCGCGAACGGGGAGAGAAGATGGCCTGGGACACGATCGTGATCGGCGCCGGCTCGGCCGGCTGCGTGCTGGCGGCGCGGCTCTCGGAGCAGGCGGGCCAGCGCGTGCTCCTGCTCGAGGCCGGTCCCGACTTCGATCCGAAGGCCCTGCCCGAGCAGGTCGAGTTCCTGGGCCGCGGCTATCAGTGGCCGATCGAGTGGGGCGAAGAGGTCGACTCGAGCGACGGGCGACGGCTCCCCTACTTCCGCGGCCGCGGCGTCGGCGGCTCCTCGGCGATCAATGGCGGTGTCGCGATGCGCGCGGAGCCGGCGGACTTCGAGTCCTGGCCGGCGGGCTGGCGCTGGTCGGACATGCTCCCCTGGTTCCGGCAGCTCGAGAGCGATCTCGACTTCGGCGACGCCCCGTGGCACGGCAACGCGGGTCCGATCCGGATCGTCCGCTGGCCCGAGGCCGAGTGGGATCCCGTCCAGAGCGCCTTCGTCGAGGCCTGCCAGAAGAGCGGCATCCCCTTCTGTTCCGACCAGAACGCCCCCGACACGACGGGCGTCGGCCCGATCCCGATGAACCGCGACGGCAAGCGGCGCCTGTCGGCCGGGCTCACCCATCTCGCCCCCGCCCGCGGCCGCACGAACCTCGCGATCCGCGGTGAGACCCGCGTCGACCGCGTCGAGGTCGAGGGCGGCCGCGTCGTCGGCGTCCGGCTCGAAAACGGAGATCGCCTCGAAGCGGCGCGGGTCGTCCTGTCGGCGGGTGTGCTCCACAGCCCGCTCCTGCTCGCCCGCTCCGGCATCGGCGCCGCGGCGGCGCTGCGAGCCCTCGACATCCCCGTCGTCGTCGACGCGCCGGCGGTCGGGGCCCACTGGACGGACCACATGGTGATCCAGCTCTCGACGCCGATCGCGAATCACTGGATCCGTCCCGGGGCCCGGGGCATCCAGAACCTCGCCCGCATGACGGCGGACGGAAGTCCGTACTCGAACGACCTGCAGATCACGCCCTGGGCCGAGAAGAAGCCCGACGGGACCTATCACCTCAACCTGAGCGTCTCGCTCCAGCAGCCCTTCGGCGAGTCCGACATTTCGCTCGCAGCCCGGGACGTCGCGAGCCGCGGCCGCTTCGACTGGCGATTCCCGAGCGAGGCACGAAACGTCGAGCGCCTGCGCTTCGGCTTCCGCCGGGCCTGCGCGCTCTTCGAGACGATGGGCGTCTCGACCGCGCCCGGGACGCTCGCCTCCCTCGCGCGGATGAGCGACGCCGAGGTCGACGCCTGGATCGCCGCCCGCCATGGCGCCTTCTACCACGGCGTCGGAACCTGCCGCATGGGCACCGACGCCCGCAGCGTCGTCGATCCCGAGTGCCGCGTGCGGGGCGTCGAGGGCCTCTACGTGGTCGACGCGTCGACGATCCCGCGTGTCACGCGCAGCAACACCCACATCGTGACCGTCGCCCTGGCCGAGCGCGCCGCGGCGATGCTCGCGGGAAAGGCCGCCTGATGCGCGCGCCCTACTACTCCGAAGATCCGAGCGAGATCCTGTCGCCGGCCGTGATCGCGAATCCGGAGCCGTTCTACGCGAAGCTGCGCAAGACGCGACCGGTCTGCCGGGTCGGCGACTCGGGCGCCCATCTCGTGCTCTCCTGGGACCTCGTCGAGGAAGCGCTCGGCCGCGAGGACGATTTCTCCGCGAACCTGACCGGCGTCGTGATGCGCGGCGAGAGCGGCCATCCCTCGATCTTCGACATGCGCGGGACGGGCGCCATCCAGGTCATCGCGACCGCCGACGAGCCCGACCATACGGTCCACCGCGCGCTGCTCCAGCCCCGCCTCTCCCCGGCCCGCATCGAGCGCATGGAGTCCCGGATCCGCGGCTGGGTCGACCGCGCCCTCTCGCCCTGGCTTGCGGCGGGCGGCGGCGACTTCGCGCCGATCGCCGAGCGCATCCCCGCGCTCGCGATCGCCCATCTGCTCGGGCTCCCCGAGCGCGACGTCGAGAGCTTCCGGATCTGGGCGATGATGGGCGGCGACATCCTCGCGGGCGATGCCGACCTCGGTCGGCTGCGGTTTCTGAGCGAAGAGACGGCGCGCATGTTCGACTATCTCGGCCGTCATCTCGACGCCGCCGATGCCGCGACCGCCGACGCGCCCGACGCGACGCTGATGGCCGCCCTCGCCCGCGGCGTCGCCGACGGCCAGATCGACCGCGCGACCGCCGTCGGAATCTCGTCCGTCCTCTTCGGTGCCGCCGGCGAGTCGACGGCGGCGCTGATCGGCTCGTGCCTGCTGCGCCTCGCCGCGAGCCCTTCGATCGCCGACCGGCTCCGTGGGTCGATGTCGCTGATCCCGCGCTTCGTCGAGGAGGTCGTGCGGCTCGAGCCGCCCTTCAACTTCCACTACCGGGTGGTGCGCCGCGCCTGCCAGCTCGGGGGCTACGACCTCGAGCCCGACGATCGGCTCATGCTCTCCTGGGCCTCGGCCAACCGCGACGAGACCGTCTTCGAGGCCGCGAACGAGATGCGCCTCGACCGGCGCTTCCCGAAGAACCACGTCGGCTTCGGCCGCGGCGCGCATTTCTGCATCGGAGCCCACCTCGCCCGCATGGAGGCGCGGCTCGTCGTCGAGGCCGCGCTCTCGCGCACGACCCGGATCACCCTCGACGACGCGAAGCCCGTCGTCCACGCGCGGAGCATCTTCGTGCGACGGCCGGAGGCGCTGCCGATCCGGATCGACCGCGCGCACACACGGCCGTCGTCGACGCGCCAGCCTCGGCGCTGCGCTCGTCTCGCGACCTCCCCGACCCTTCCGCCAGGTCGCGAAGAGCAGCGTCATCAAGCCGAGCACGAGCTCGTCGAGGAACGGAAGCCCGTCGGGCAGCACGAGGTCGAGGGCGAAGGCCGACCCCGCCAGGAGCAGAAGGTGCGGATAGCGAAGCCTCGCGCCGTAGCGGCCTAGGAGCGCGAGCGCGATCCGGCGAAGCCAGCCCATCTCCCCATCCTCCGTCCACGGGCGCGAAGGCTTCGCGCACGCCGCCGACTCGAATCGACCGACTCGAACCAACTGTCTCGAGCCGACCGCCCGAAGACCGACCCGCGCCTAATCCCCGAGCAGCTTCCCGAGGCCCTGCTTCACGAGATCCTTCGCCGCGTCGCGCTCGAGCTCCTTCTGGGAGGGCGCCGCGGGGGCGGCTCCGTCCGCGGCCGTCGCGGCCCCGTCGCCCGCCTGTTCCTGCTTGTTCTTCTTCTTGCCGAAGATCGCGTCGGTCAGCTTCTTGGCCGCCTTCTCCTTGAGCTCGTCCGTCGCGACGTCCCGGGCATGGGAGCCGAGGGCCGAGAGATCGGGGCGCAGGAACGGAGCCGAGAGCTTGCCCCCGAGCTGGAGCGGCAGGACGACGACGTCGCCATCGGCGAGCAGGGGCGCGAAGCGATCGGCCTTCTTCAGGATCTTCTTCGACAGCTCGGGGGAGAAGCGGACGCGGCCGTCGCCGTCGAGCAGGCCGTCGAGGCCGACGGCACCGGACGCCGCGAGCCCGAAGTCCTTCGCCGAGAGCTGCAGGTCGTCGGCGCGCAGGCGACCGTCCTGGATCTTTACGGCGAGCTTCAGCAGATCGAAGGGTGTGCGGTCGCCCTTCAGCGCATCGGGCACCGCCTCGCGCAGCGAGCCCGCGAGGATCTGCCCGACCCCGGGATCGCCGACCAGGCGCGTCACGAAGGCGTCGAGCACGTTCACGTTCTCGAGCGCGCCGCCGTCGACCTGGAGGCGGATCTGCCCGGCCAGGGTGCGGGTCAACGTCTCCCAGTCGAGGCTCCTGCCGGCGAGGTCGAACTCGCCGCCGATCCGACCCGAGACGACGCCGCGGGGCAGCCCGAGCAGCACGTGGGCGAGCTCGTCGGAGTCGAGGGCAGCGACCTTCAGATCGAGGTCGAAGGGCGACTTGCCCGGAGCGCCGAAGCCGAGATTCCCCGCCAGCTCCGCGCGGCCGCCGGCCATGCCGGTCGCGAAGCGCTCGATCGCGAGCTTCGAGCCGCGGTAGACGAGCCGGCCATCGATCGCGTCGAGATCGAAGCCCGCGAGCCGGGCCTCCTTCGCGGTGAGCGCGATCGGGTAGCCCGTCTTCGCCACGTCGGCCGGAATGTCGATCGTGAGATCGAGGCCGTCGATCCGCTCCTTCGCATCGCCCTCCGCGAGCTCGACGCCGACGAGCTTCGGCTTGAACGACGGGCTCTCGAGGTGGAGCTGGCCGGCGCCGGTCGCACGGTCCCGGATCGCGAGCTCGCCCGAGAGCCGGCTCGCGAGCGACGCATCGCCGTCCGTCGGTCGGACGAGGCCGGAGAACTCGAGCGTGATCGGGCCGTCGAGAGTCAGGTTCGCGCCCGAGCTCTCGAACTCCTCGATCGTCAGCGCGAGGCCGTCCTTCGCCGTCCGGTCGCTGTAGACGATCGTCCCGTCGGAGATCGCGAGCGCCCCGATCACGAGCGCCATCGGCGGCGTCTCGCCCTCCGGCGCCGGCAACTCCGTCTTCGCGTCGGATTCGCCGAGGCTCGCGAAGTTCCAGCCCTTCTTCGTGTCGATCAGCTGGATCACCGGCCGCTCGAGGCGCACGCCCCGGACCTCGATCCGATTCTGGAGCAGCGGCCAGAGCGCGACCTCGACGAAGCCCGTCTCGAGACTCAGGAAATCCGTCTTGCCGAAGCGCGGATCCTCCCCGACGCGGACGCCATCGATCCGGATCGCGAGCCCCTTCGAGAACGCGACCGATGCCTTCTCGAGCGCGACCGGACGCCCCGCCGCGTCGCTCGCCAGCGCTTCGATCCGGTCGCGATTGCGCTCGAGCAGCGCATTGAGATTGAAGAACGCGACCACCCCCACCGCGATCAGGATCACGATCCCGACCCCGGCCCCGATCACGAGCTTTCTCAAAGTCCCCTCCCCCTCCGGCCCACGCGCATTCCGGAGGGAAGCCCCCGTCAGCGCGTCTTCTGGATCACGTTGTCCGCGAACCACCGGATCAGATTGATCTTCTCCTCGAGCGTCTGCGTATCGGGCTTGCCCTCGTACGGGTTGCGGAAGGCCACGATCGCCTCGTGGATTCCGAGATCCTCGAGCTTCCTGACTCCATCGACGCTGAACGCCTCGGCGCTCATCGATTGATACTCGAAGGGCAGCTTGTCGCGCCCGTACTCCTTGCGGTAGCCCTCGATCTCCGCGACGGATGCTGCCAGGGACTCGAACGTTCCGCCCGCGTGGATGAATCCGTCCGCGACCCGCGCCGCGCGCTGAAGCGCCGCCTTCGCATGGCCCCCGATCAGGATCGGGACCGGCTTCGACGGCGCCGGGCAGAGCTTGATCGAGTCGAGCTGGAAGATCTCGCCGTGGTAGGAGAAATACTCCCCCGTCATCAGGCCCTTCACGATGTCGATCATCTCGTCCATCCGCTTGCCGCGCTTCTCCCACGGGATCTGGCAGGCGGCGAAGTCGTCGGGCCAGGGGCTGATGCCGACGCCGAAGACGAAGCGGTTCTTCGTCAGGACGGCGACCGAGGTCAGCGACTTCGCGACGACGACGGGCTGGCGGATCGCGAGCTTCATGACCGACGTGCTGAAGCGGAGCTTCGTCGTGACCGCGCCCATCGCGGGGACGACGGAGAAGGGCTCGAGGAAGGGCACGCCGTCGAGGAACTCGCGGTCGCCGGTGCCGTTGTAGGGATATTTGCTGTCGGAGATCTCCGGGTAGCAGATGGAGTCGGGGAGCGTGAAGGTGTCGAAGCCCGCCTCCTCGACCGCGATCGCGAGGGGGAGATAGAACTCGGGGTTGCACATGGTGGCGTGATAGGCGAATCGCATCGGAGATTTCCTTCGAGGAAGAGGGGATGAGCGGAAGGCGCGAGAGGAGGCCCTTCGGCTCGGGCACGGAACCGGGCGGGGCTTCGGACCCGACCTCGCCGGGAATCTAGGTTCCGGGGTCGGGCGGGGGAAGGCCGGGGCAGCGGCCCGCGACGCCCCTGCCTCCGCGCCTCACGCGAGGCGCTGCAGCAGCTCGCGGCGCCGGGCTCGGGTCCCGCGCGCGGCCTCGGCGAGGCGCCACTGGCCCTCGGCGCGCAGGGCATTGTGGTCGCCCCGGGTCGGAAAGCGATCGGCGTCCCAGCCGAAGTAGCGCTCCTCGAGGGCGTCGGTGACGAAGCGGGCGCACAGCTCGAGGGTGATGCGCTCCGGCGCCGTCTCGAGGGAGGCGACCTCGTCGGCGTCGAGCGGTCCGCCGTACCCCGCCGCGAAGCCCTCGCACGACGCTGCGAAGACCTCGAGATCGAAGCGCGGCGTGCTCGTGTCCTCGCCGGCGGCATTGCACCAGGAGCGCCAGGCATCCCCGAGCTCCATCCAGAGCGTCCCGCGCATCAGGGTGTCGAAGTCGACGAGGGCGAAGGCGCGCGCCCTCGCCGCGCCGCGCTCGCCCTCGAAGAGCAGGTTCGAGAGCTTGAGATCGCCGTGGATGACCCGCGTGCGCACCGGCGCCGGCGGCCCCATCGCGTCGAAGGCGGCCACGACCTGCGCCGCGAGACGCGCCATCGGCGCATGCAGCCGGTGATCGGTGTGGCGCGCGAGGGCCTGCTCGAGGGCGGAGAGATAGAGCGGCGTGTCGCGATACGGGATGCCCATCGGCGCGAGCGGTCGATCGAAGTCGGCGAGCGCCGCATGGAAACGGCCGACGAGCGCTCCGGCCGAACGGGCCTGGGCCGAGGACTCGATCTTCTCGAAGGAGACGCCGCCGAGATGCTCCATCAGGCGCCAGCGGCCGAGGTCGCCGAGCGACGCGACGAGCTCGCCCGCTCGCGTCGGCAGCAGGCGCGGCGCCCGCAGGCCGCGGGCGACGAGATGGGCGGTCACGGCCTGGATGTTCTGGTGGATCTCGGGGGCGAAGACGTCGCTCACCCGCTGCAGCACGTACTCGACAGCGCCGGCCCGAACGTGAAAGCTCTGGTGGAGCAGGCCGCCGTGGAGCGATCGTAGCCGGACCGGGCCTTCGAGCTCGCGATAGCAGGCGCGCACCGGCGCAGGGAGGATCTGCGTGTCGTCCGCATCGAGCCAATCGCGATCCCGATCCCGCACGCCCTCTCCCTGCACGACGCCACCCCGCACGCCTTCCACGAGCCAAGCACTCCGCTCGCCGCGCCCGAGCGGCGCTTCGGCGCGGCGCGGAGTGTAGGTGTGACCCGCTTCCACTTCGAGATTCGCGGGACCTGGGCGGGTCGGCCGCTCGCGCCGAACGAATTCGCTCGCATCGACCTTCGCCTCGGCGATGCCCTCGAGCTCGAGCTCGAGGCGACCCGCTACGGCGATCCGACGCCCCCCACGCCGCCCGGGCGCTGCGACGGACTCTGGAATTTCGAGGTCGTCGAGCTCTTCCTGCTCGGCCGGGACGACCGCTACCTCGAGCTCGAATTCGGTCCGGCGGGCCACTGGCTGGCGCTTCACCTCGACGGGCGCCGCCAGGTCGTGGCCAGCGAGCTCGCCCTCGAGTTCGAGACATGGACCGAGGGCGCGCGCTGGCGGGGGCGGACGCGGGTCCCACTCGAATGGCTGCCGGCCGGCCTGCACGCCGCCAACGCCTACGCGATCCACGGAGTGGACGCGGCGCGGCGCTACCTCGCCTGGCAGCCGGTGCCCGGTCCGCAGCCCGACTTCCACCGGCTCGAGCACTTCCCGCCCCTCGAGCGAGCGAGACGCCCCGAGCCGGAAGAAGCCTGAAGCAGGACGAGGCCTCGAACGGGCGACGACGCGGGCCGGGCGCGACTCAATCGATCTCGGCGAGCTCGCGCCCCGACACGGTCTCGAAGGGAATGTCGTAGATGCCCGAGACGGCCTGGCTCATGGCGTTGATGATCTGGGTCCGCGGGAGCGGGAAGAGTCCCTTCACGCGCTCGCGGTTGTCCTTGCCCGCGACCCACGCGGGGCCCTGCCCGAGCGCCGAGAGCGCGCCCTGCGCGACGTCGTCGGGCTCCATCAGGCCGGGATAGCGCTCGAAGCCGCTCGTCGACTCGAGCATGCTCGGCGTCCGCGTCGCCCCGACGATCGCCGCCATCACGTCGACGCCGGCCGGGGCGAGCTCGTGCCAGAGCGACTCGGCGAAGATCAGGTCGAAGGACTTGGTGGCGTTGTAGGTCGCCGTGAACGACGAGCCCGAGAGCGCCGAGATCGAGGTCACGAGCACGATGCCGCCGCGGCCCCGTTCGCGCATGGCGGGACCGAGGCCGTGGACCAGCGTCATCGGGCCGCGGCAGTTGAGGTCGACGAGGGCGAGCGTGCTCGCGAGGGGCTGGTCGAGGAAGCGGGCGGCGCCGTGGATCGCGCCGGCGTTGTAGACGAGCAGGCCGATCTCGAGCCCCTCGGTCCCCCGCGCGATCGTCGCCGCGAGCTCGGGGCTCGTCAGGTCGGCGACGACGATCCGCGTCTCGACGCCGAACTCCGCGCGGATCCGCGCCGCGACGTCCGCGAGCACCGTCTCGCGCCGGGCGACCAGCACGACGTGGCAGCCCCGCCGCGCGAGATCCCGGGCGAAGCTCTCGCCGATGCCGTCGGAGGCGCCGGCGACCAGCGCCCAGGGACCGTACCGACGCATGAATGTGTTCCCGCCGTCCGACCGCCCGTCGCCCATCGCCGACCTCCCGGGCCCGGCTCCAGATCGAAGACGGCCCGCGTCGCCGACTATACCGGCGACAGGGCGGGCCGAAACCAGCCTCTCAGCGCGTCGGGTTCTTCAGGACGGGATAAAGGTCTTCGTCGGGATCGACGCAGCTTCCGCTGCGCAGGCCGAGGCGCCCGAGCGCGACGCCGCGGCCCGTAGCCTCCCCGGCGGCGGGGGACGTCGAAGCGGCGCTCACGGCGCCCGAGCCGTTCGAGACCCGGGCTCCGGCGGAGCGCGAGTCGGGCGCCCCGTCGACCGGTCCGGCGAGCGCATCGAATGCCGGCTCGTCGACCGGCGCCCACGCCTCCGGATCCGCGAGGACCGCGCGCCAGGGCGCGTCGGGGCTCGAGACGAGCCAGTCGAGCTGATTCTTGTCGACGGGCTTCGAGAAGAGATAGCCCTGCATCCGCGTGCAGCCGCGCTCGAGCAGGGCCTTCATCTCCTCCGGATTCTCGACGCCCTCCGCCAGCACGTCGAGCCCGAGGCCGCGCGCCATCTGGATGATCGCCGCGAGGATGACGCGGTCGGGATCCGTCTGGGCGGCGCCGCGCACGAAGGACTGGTCGATCTTCAACAGGTCGATCTTCAAGCGCTTCAACAGCGTCAAGCTCGAGTAGCCCGTCCCGAAATCGTCGATCGCGACCCGGATGCCGAGGGCGCGCAGCTCGGCGATCACGCGCATCGCCGAATCGGACGTCGCGAGGGACTCGGTCAGCTCGAGCTCGAGGCGCGAAGCCGGCAGCTCGCTCTCGTACAGGATCTTCTTGACCCGCTTCGGGAAGTCCGGATGATCGAGCTGGCGCCCCGACAGGTTCACCGCGACCCGCGCATTCGAATGGGGCGCCCAGCTGCGCGCCGCCTCGCAGGCGCTGCGCAGCACCCACTCGCCGAGCTGCACCATCACGCCCGCGTCCTCGGCGACGCCGATGAAGTTCGCCGGCGAGACGATCCCGCGCGTCGGGTGGTGCCAGCGGACCAGGGTCTCGACGCCGACGATCTCCTCGGTCGAGACGTCGACCTGGGGCTGGAACATCAGCTGGAGCTGCCCGCTGTGGACCGCCTCGCGCAGGCCCGAGACGAGCTCGAAGCGCTCGGCCGACTTGTCGTTCATGTCGTCGCTGAAGAGACAGACGCGATTCTTGCCCGAGCCCTTCGCCTGGTACATCGCCGTGTCGGCGTTCTGGATCAGCTGCTCGGCGTGCTCGCCGTGGTGGGGAAAGAAGGAGATCCCGATGCTCGCGCTGATCCAGCACTCGTGGCCGTCGAGGTGGTAGGGGCGCTCGATCTCGCGGCGGATGCCCTCGGCGACCTTGCGGGTGGTCTCGTCGTGCTCGACGTCCTGGATCGCCGCGAGGAACTCGTCGCCGCCGATGCGGGCGATGAGATCGCATTTGCGGATCGCCTTGCGCAATCGCTTCGCGACGTCGGTCAGGAGCTCGTCGCCGACGCCGTGCCCCAGGTTGTCGTTGATCGCCTTGAAGCCGTCGAGGTCGAAGAACAGGACGGCGAGCTTCGTCCCGCGCCGCTTCGCCGCGTGGAGCATCGGGCCGAGCTGCTGCATGAACGAATAGCGGTTGGGCAGCTCGGTCAGCGTGTCGTGGGTCGCGAGGAAGCGCTGGCGCTGCTTCGCCTCGGTCAGCTGCTGGAGGATCTTGTGGCGCTCGATGGCGTGGAGGATGGTGCGCGAGATCAGCTCGGGCGTGACCTCGCCGCGGGAGAGGCAGTCCTGGGCGCCGGCGCGCGCCGCCTTCAAGGTCGTCGCCTCGTCGCGCTGATAGGTCAGCACGACGACGGGGATGCTGCCCGTCGCGGCGGAGGCGCGCATCAGGGAGTCGAGGCCCGGGCCCTCGTGGAGCGAGATGTCGAGGAGCATCGCGTCGAAATGCGACTCGGTGAGCAGGCGCAGGGCGTCCTCGACGCGCAGCACGCGGGTGATGTCGTAACGCAGGCCGTCGGGGCGCGCGAGCACCTCGGTCAGGCGATTGGCGGTCGGATCGTCCTCGACGACGAGGAGCAATGCGATCGATTCGCGCTTCGCGTCGGCGCTCGGGGATTCCTGGCTCATGGATCTCCGCCGTGAGTCGTGGCGACCTGCCCCATCGGTGCCGGTCGAATCCCCTATCGGTTGCTCCAGGGGCACAATCGACCCCGGAATCGAGGGGCCACCGGCAGATCGCGCGCAACTCGGCCGATCGACGCGCCGGCCCGGCGACCCCGGCCGGCCAGGGCCCCGCCTCGCCCGGCCGAGGCCCCCGCCGCTAGGCGACCCGGGGCACCCGGGCCGGCAGGCTCGTGCCGCAGGAGTGGCCGCCGTCGACGGGGAAGTCGGCGCCGGTGCAGAACGAGGACTCGTCCGAGGCCAGGAAGAGGATCATCGAGGCGATCTCGTCGACCGTCCCGCGCCGCGGGATCGGGCGCTTGTCCATGTAGCCCGTCGTGTCCTTCGAGCCCGGCGGCCGCCAGGGCGCCGCCATCTCGTCGCTGCCGCCGGCGGGGCAGACGGTGTTCACGCGGATGCCGTCGCGACCGAGCTCGAGGGCGGCGCACTTCGCGAGCCCGCGCAGGCCCCATTTCGTCGCGGCGTAGGCCGAGACGTAGCTCATGCCCTCGAGACCATCGATCGACGAGACGTTGACGATCGAGCCCCCGCCCGCGGCACGCAGCGCCTTCGCGCAGACCTTGATCCCGAGGAAGGGTCCCATCAGGTTGACCCGCGAGAGGCGCTCCCAGTCCTCGACGCTCGTCGCTTCGATCGGCCCGATGTGGAGGACCGCGGCGTTGTTGACGAGCACGTCGACCTTGCCGAAGCGCGCGACGGCCTCGTCGAGGGCGCGCTGCCACTGCGCTTCGTCCGTCACGTCGAGATGAACGTAGAGCACCCGCTCCCCGAGCTCGGCTGCGACCTTTCGTCCCGGCGCATCGAGCACGTCGGCGAGGACGACCGCGGCGCCCTCGCGCACGAATCGGCGCGCCGTCGCCTCGCCCGTCCCGCGCGCGCCACCGGTGATGATCGCGACCTTGCCCTCGAGTCTGCCTGCCATCTCGTCCTCCTCGCTCGATTGATTCCCGCCGTCGGGGCGATAGCGTCCCTACCATGTCGCAAAACGAAGTCGCCCGCCGCCGCTCCCCTCGCATCGCCGTGATCGGCGCCGGCCCGGGCGGCCTCGCCACCGCCGTCGCCCTCGACCGCGCCGGATTCCACGACTACACGCTCTACGAGAAGGCGGGCGGCGTCGGCGGGACCTGGTATCACAACCGCTATCCCGGCTGCGCCTGCGACGTCGCCTCGACGCTCTACTCCTTCTCCTTCGAGCCGAAGCACGACTGGAAGCGCCCCTTCGGCAGCCAGAGCGAGATCCTCGAATACATGGAGGGAGTCGCGTCGAAGTACGGGATCCTTCCCCATTGCCGCTTCGACAGCGAGGTCCGGAAGCTCGAATGGAACGAGCCGCGCGCTTGCTGGCAGCTGACGCTCGGCTCTGGCGAGACGGCGGAGGCCGAGATCGTCGTCAGCGCGCTGGGCATGTTCAACGACCTCGCCTGGCCCGAGCTCCCGGGGCGCGACGCCTTCGTGGGCGTCTCCTTCCACTCGGCGCGCTGGAACTGGAGCCACGACCTCACGGGCAGGCGCGTCGGCGTGATCGGGAGCGCCGCGAGCGCGGTGCAGTTCGTGCCGGAGATCGTGAAGCAGGCGGCCCACGTCACGCTCTTTCAACGCACCGCGAACTGGGTGCTCCCCAAGCAGGACACGCCCTACACCGAGGCCGAGATCGCGGCCCACTGCGCGGATCCCGGCCTCTTCGCGAAGGAGCGGGCCGAGAACTACCGCTTCCTCGACGACCTGATGACGATGTCGAACCCGGAGCTGCTCGCGAAGATGGGCGACGACGGGCGGCGGGCGCTCGAGGTCGTGCGCGATCCCGCGGTGCGCGAGAAGCTCCGGCCGACGCATCCCTACGGCTGCAAGCGACCGCTGCTCTCGAACGACTACTACCCGGCCTTCAACCGCCCGAATCTCGAGCTCGTGACCGAGTCGATCGCGCACATCACCCCCGGCGGCGTCGTCACGCAGGACGGCCGCGAGCGCGCATTCGACACCCTGATCTACGCGACGGGCTTCGCGACCACGAAGTACCTCTCGGCCCTCGACGTCCGCGGCCGCGACGGTCGATCGATCGAAGAGGCCTGGAACGACGGCGCGATCGCCTATCTCGGGATCACGACCGCCGGCTTCCCGAACCTCTTCATGCTCTACGGCCCGAATACCAACAACGGCTCGATCCTCGAGATGATCGAGTCCCAGGTCGCCCACGTGACCGCCCAGCTGCGGCGCATCACGGACGAGGGCCTCGCCTGGGTCGACGTGAAGCCGGCGGCGATGCAGCGCTACAACGACGAGCTCCAGCGCCAGATCGCCCGGATCGAGGTCTGGCAGGCGAGCTGCAACGGCTACTACCGCGCGCCGTCGGGTCGGATCGTGACGCAATGGCCCGGATCGATGAGCGGCTTCAAGGCACAGGCGCAGACGATCGACCGCGACGCCTTCGAGGTCGCCCGCGCCTGAGAGGGCCCGGGCGCGGATCCGCACCGCACGCGAGCGACCGGGCGCGGGCCGCGACTCAGACGAGCGCCGCGCGCTGATGGGCGGGCCGCGCGACGAGCCGCGCGAGGTAGTCGCGGGTCCGGGGCGTCGCGTCGCCGACGAGCTCGAGATGGCGCGCGATCCCGAGTCCGAAGCCGAGCATGATGTCGGCCGCGCTGAAGGCGTCGCCGAGGATGTAGTCGCGCCCTTCGAGCGCCCGCTCGACGACGGCGACCAGCGACGGGGCCACCGCGAGCCCCCGCGTCACGAGCGCCGGCACGCGCCACTTCTCGGGCATCGGCCCGGCATGGGCCGCGATCTCCCCCATGATCACCGTCAGCGGATTCTCCCCGAAATCCATCCACTGGAGCGCGAGCGCCCCCGCCCGGGACTCCCGCGGCGGCAGCAGCGCCCCGTCGCTGTAGCGCCCGATCAGGTAGGCGAGGATCGCCGTCGTCTCCCAGAGGATGAAGCCGTCGTCGTCGATGGCCGGAACCTTGCCGAGCGGATGGATCGCCAGGTACGCGGGGGTCTTCATTTCATCGCTGAACATCGGGAGCGCGTGGATCCGGTAGGGCAGGCCGAGCTCCTCGGCGAGCCAGACGACGCGGACGGAACGCGAGCGCGGCGAGTGGTAGATCGTGAGCATGGCGGCATCATCAATCTTCGTGAACCACCTTGTCAACCCAGCTTGATCTTCTCGCGGGCCCCGTCTAGAGTGGTGCCGTGTCGCAAGCCCTTTCCGAACCGCTGCCCCCCTTCGAAGGCGAGCTGGCCGCCTGGCCCCGCTACCGCGACAACCTCGCCCGCCACCTGATCGGCGTCGCCCGGGACCTGCAGCTCCGCATGATGGGGCATCTGGTTGCTGCCTGTGGCCACCGCGACCTGCGCCCGAGCTTCGGCGTCCTGATCAGCCTCGTCGCCCGCGCGCCCCGCCCCCTCGGCGAGCTCGCCCGGGCGCTCGCGATCAGTCCGCAGGCGACGAGTCAGCTGGTCGCCTTCGCCGAGCGCGCCGGCTACCTGACGCGCGCCGCCGATCCGTCGGATCGCCGCCTGCGCTGGCCGCGGCTGACGCCGGCCGGTGAGCGCCTCGTTCGCGACGGCGTCGCGTTGCTCCACGCGATCGAGGCCGAGCAGGCCGCGCGCGTCGGCGCGGCCGACCACCGGCGCTTCCTCGCGGCGCTCGCGACCCTGGTCCGGAGCCTCGAGCTCTCCCCGCGCCCCGTCGACGAGCGCGACGTCGGGCAGGGCGACGATGCGAGCGACGCGGCCGCGCGTCCCGACACCGTCGCGGATCGCCCGTCGGCGGGCTGGCTCCCGATCCTCGCCGCCCATGTCGAGCAGGACCTGATGCGCGCGACCGGCCAGCGCGGCCATGCCGGCCTCAAGCTCTCCCACGGCCAGATCCTGGCCCTGATCGGCCCCTCCGGCGCACGGCTCCACCGCCTGGCCGAGCTCCACGGCGTAAGCCGCCAGGCCATCAGCGCGACGGCCCGGGATCTCGAGGCGCTGGGCTATCTGCGCCGCGAGCCCGATCCCTCCGATCGCCGCGGGGTCGTCGTGCGCCTGACCGCACGCGGCCAGGTCCTCATCGAAGATTCCGTCGCCGCCCTCGACGCGCTCGAGCGCGATTGGCAGAAGCGGCTCGACGCGCCGGAGTTCGAGTGCTTCGCCCGGGTCGCGCGGCGTCTGTACGGCGCGCTCGAGCTCGAGTCGGCCATCCTCTCGGACTCGTTCGAATCCTTCGACGCGTCCGACGGAAAACGTCGGGCCCGCGACATCGATACCGATCCCGCGGAACCCGCCGATCCGGAAGAGGCCCTCGCGCGGCTGGCCGCGCGCCTGCGCGATCGCCTGGGCGCCCGCGACGCGGCGCGGCTCGCGGCGCATCTCCAGTCCACATGAAGCCACTCGAAGCCCCCTTGAAGCCCCAACCCCCAGAGGAACCCGAGACATGACCTACGACTGGCAAGCCGCCCTCACCTTCTTCGCCCTGATGTTCGGTGCGACGCTGCTCTTCAACTTCCTGCTCTTCAAGGTCCCGGCCTTCGCGCAGATGCGCGAGGTGAACCGCGCCGTCGACAGGACGAAGCTCGATCGCAGCGCGTTCCGCGACGCCGTGAAGATCAACAACCGGGTCGGGCTGGCGGTCAACCTGATCTTCTACGTGACGGTCCTGCCTTTCTGCATCGGCTTCGTGCCGCGCTCCTTCTGGAATGCCGCGAGCGAATCGGCTGCGGGACCGGTCTGGTGGCTGTTCGTCCAGATTCCGGTCGTCCTGCTGGTCTTCGACTTCATGTACTACTGGACCCATCGCTCGATCTTCCACGGCAACCTGCTCCGCAAGGTCCACGCCCTCCACCACCAGGCCCGCAAGCCCACCTACGTCGACGCCCTCTACGTCCATCCGGTCGAGACCACGATCGGCCTGCTGCTCTTCCTCGGCTCGATGCCGATCGTCGCCGCCGTGACCGGCGTGACGCTCAATCTCTTCTCGATGGTCGTCGCGACCTTCCTGTTCACCCAGCTGAACACCCTGAACCACGTCTACACGCGCTTCCCCGCGAAGTTCCCCTTCAGCTGGATCGACTACATCACCGGCGTCCACGCCTCCCATCACATCGACATGAACCACGGCAACTACGCCACCCTGACGATGTTCTACGACAAGCTCTTCGGAACCTTCGAAGAGCCGGTCCACCGACCGACCGCGTGAGGCGCGAGGCGCTCTTCGCGCTGCCGATCATCGCGGCGATCGGCGGCGCGCTCGCGTGGGCAGGCAGCCAGGGCGGCATCCGCACCGGCGGCGTGCCCGTCTTCGCGCTCGGCGTCGCGCTCGCCTTCGTGATCAACGCGCTCGCGTTCGTGCCGTCCTGGCTCGCGCGCAGCGAGCGCTTCTACGACCTGACCGGGAGCGCCACCTATCTCTCGGTCGCGGGCCTGGCCCTCGCCCTCGGCCCGGCGGACGGGCGGGCGCGCCTGCTCGCCGCGATGATCGGCGTCTGGGCCCTTCGACTCGGGATCTTCCTCTTCGCGCGCATCCACGCGTCGGGCCGCGATCCGCGCTTCGACGCGATCAAGCTCGACTTCGCCCGCTTCCTCATGGCGTTCATGCTGCAGGGCCTCTGGGTCGCGCTCACGGCGGGCGCGGCGCTGGCCGCGATGACCGCGGCGCCCGGCGCCCCGGCGCTCGGAGTCTCGGATGCGATCGGATTCCTCGTCTGGCTCGCCGGCTTCGGGCTCGAGGTCGTGGCCGATCGCCAGAAGCAGGTCTTCCGCGCCGACCCTGCCCACGCCGATCGCTTCATCGCGACGGGCCTCTGGGCCCGCTCGCGCCATCCCAACTACCTCGGCGAGATCGTCCTCTGGCTCGGCGTCGCCTGGGTCGCGTTTCCGGCGCTCGCGGGGTTCAACCTCGCGACCCTCGTCTCGCCCCTCTTCGTCTACGTCCTGCTGACCCGCATCAGCGGGATCCCCCTGCTCGAGGCCCGGGCACGCAGACGCTGGGGGGCCGACCCCGCCTACCTCGCCTATCTCGAAGAGACGCCGCGCCTCTTTCCGCGCCTGTCGTCCGGTCGCCCGTCCTGACCGACGTCCCGCGTGCGATAGCCGAGCCCCGCGACTACCCTGCGCGCCGACCGACCGGCCGTCGGGACCCGACCGGGCAATGCGCTCGCCGGAGACGTTGCGGAACCGCGGATCCGGGACTCGATCGATGGACATGAAGCGGTTCGTGATCATGGGCGCGGGCGAGGTGGGGCGCTACCTCGCGCGCAGCCTGTCCGGATCCGGTCATGCGGTGACCCTGATCGACAGCGATCCGGCGAAGCAGAAGATGATCGAGGAGCGGCTCGACGTCTCCTTCGTGCTGGGCAACGGGACCCACGTCCCGACCCTCGAGGCCGCGGGCATCGCCCGCTGCGATCTCTTCGTCGCCTCGAGCTCGTCGGACGAAGCGAACCTCGCGGCGTCGCTCCTCGCGAAGACCCTCGGCGCGCCGCATACCGTCGTCCGCGTCGCGACCGCCGAGGACGTGACGCGCTACGGACGCCTCTACGAGAAGACCTTCCGCGCGGATCTCCTGCTCTCGACCCAGCTGCTGACGACGACGCGCGTGCGCAATCTCGTGCTCGGCTACAACACGCTCGAGATCGAGTACCTCGCCGGTGGCGCGCTCCAGATCCGGCGCACCGCCGTCGAGGCCGACTCCGAGCTCGTCGGCAAGAATCTCGCCGAGGCGCGCCTGCCGAAGGATTGCCTCGTGCTGGCGTTCATCTCGAACGGCCGCGTGATGGTGCCGACGGGGGGCGATCGGCCGCAGGTCGGGGACGACGTCCTCGTGATCGGAACGCCGCGGGCGATCGACGAGGTCGAGCGCCGGGCGAGCCGTCACTCGCGACAGCTCGGGCTGGTCGTCGTCGCCGGCGGCGGGGCGACGGGCCACGCGGTCGTGTCGAATCTCGAGGGCCGCGTCCAGCAGCTGAAGCTGATCGAGCAGGACCGACGCCGCGCGGAGGAGCTCGCCGCGACCTTCCCCCAGTACGACATCATCCACGGCGACGCGACCGATCTCTCGGTGCTCGCCTCCGAGGGCGTCGGAAACGCCCAGGCCTTCATCGCGCTGACGGGTCACGACGAGGCGAACCTGATGGCCTGCCTGCTGGCCCAGGAGCTCGGCGCGGGTCAGCTGACGGCCCGGGTCCAGAAGAGCGAGACCTCGAATCTCTGGAAGAAGCTCGCGCTGCTCGACGTCGTGAGCCCGCGGACGATCGCCGCCGAGCGCATCCGCGCCTACATCGACGGCAACTACGAGGCCCATATCGTCTCGTTCGAGAACGGCGCCGCGGCCTTCATGCAGCGGCGCATCCAGGCGGCGAGCCCCGCCGCGGGCGAGCGCCTCGCCGACATCGAGGTTCCGCGCGGACTGATCGTCGCGGCGGTGCTGCGCGGCGGGCGAGCGATGATTCCCCGCGGCGATCATCGCCTCGAGGTCGGCGACGACGTCGTGCTCTTCGTCCAGCGCGAAGAGGCGGACATGGTCCATCTCGTCTTCCCCGGCGCCGAGCAGGGCTGAGGGAACCACCCCGTGAACGTCCGCCGCGTGCTCTGGATCCTGGGCCTCGTGCTCTACGTGCTCGCGGCGGCGCAGCTCGTGCCCCTGCTCTGGTGCTTGTTTCCCTTCGACCCGCGCGCGGCTCGGGGCTTCCTCGTCGGCGCGGCGACGAGCGCCCTGCTGGCGACGGCGTTCCGATGGCGGGGGACGCGCCAGGGCGAGCTCTATCGCCGCGATGGGGTCCTGATCGTCGTGGGAACGTGGCTCTTCGCCTCGCTGATCGGCGCGATTCCCTACGTCGCGAGCGGTGCGATCCCGAATCCGATCGACGCGCTCTTCGAGTCGGTCTCGGGCTTCACGACGACGGGGGCCTCGATCCTGACCGACGTCGAGGTCGTGCCGCGCGCGGTGCTCTTCTGGCGCGGCTTCACGCAATGGCTCGGCGGCGTAGGCCTCGTCGTGATCTTCGTGGCGCTCCTCTCCGAGCTCGGCCCGGGCGCGCGCATGTTGATCCAGCTCGAGGTCCCCGGTCCGAAGGCCGAGATCCTCCACGCCCGGGTCCAGCAGACCGCGATCGCGCTCTTCCGCATCTATCTCGCGCTGACGGTCGCGCAGACCGTCGTCATGATCGTGCTCGGCGCGTCCCCCTTCGACGCGCTCGTGCATGCCTTCACCACGATCTCGACCGGCGGCTTCTCGAGCTACAACGCCTCGCTCGGCCACTTCTCCGGGCCGATCCAGCTCGTCGTCACGCTCTTCATGCTGGCCTCCGGGCTCAACTTCTCCCTGTATTACATCCTGCTGCGGCGGCGCGATCTCCGGGCCCTTCGCGATCCCGAGCTGCGGGCCTATCTCGCGATCGTCGCCGGCGTCGTCGCGCTGATCGTCGTCGATCTAGCCTTCGAGGCGACGAACGAGCTCTCGCTGCTCGCGAGCGTCCACCACGCCGCCTTCTCCGTCGCCTCGGTCATGACGACGACGGGCTTCATGACCGTCGACTTCGACCGCTGGCCCGGGACCTCGCGCTGGCTGCTCGTGGCGCTGATGTTCGTCGGCGCCTGCGCGGGGTCGACGGCCGGGGGCATCAAGGTGATCCGCGTGCTCGTCGCCTGGGCCGCGGCGATGAGGGAGGTCCGCCTCACGTTCAGCCCGAACTCGGTCGTGGCGGTCATGGTGGGCGCCAAGCCGGTGGCCGAGGAATCGATCCGCGCGGTGATGGCCCTGGTCGGACTCTGGTTCCTGGCCTGGATCGGGGGGACGGTGTTGCTGACCCTCGGCGACGTCGACATCGTGACCGCCTCGACCGCCGCGATCTCGACGCTCTCCAATGTCGGTCCGGGCCTCGGACGCGTCGGCCCGGCGGCGAACTACGCCTTCTTCTCGGACGCGCAGACCCTCGTCATGGTCCTCCTGATGTGGCTCGGCCGGCTCGAGTTCTTCGCGGTCCTCGCCCTCTTCGACCCCCGATTCTGGCGGCGATAGGAAGAGCCGCGCCGGGCCTCGCGCGAGGCGAAGGCGGCGGTTTATCATCGCGCGCCATGAATACCTCCCAAGCCGCCACGCCCTCCGACCTCCCGCCCTACGATCCGCAGCGCCTCGTGAACGCGCCCTTCCCCGAGCGCGTCCGCCTCGCCTGCCGGACCTGGGCGAACTCGAGCCCGAACCGCCCGAGCGTGATGGCGCTCTACTGGGCGAAATACTTCTTCGTGCTGATCGGCGCCTGGGCCTTCTGGTGCAGCTTCAATGCGGGCTACCCCGGCTTCTTCCAGATCGGCGACTGGGCCTTCTCGAACGAGGCGTTCAAGAAGGCGATGGTCTGGTCGATCTGCTGGGAGCTCTTCGGCTTCGGCTGCGGCTGGGGTCCGATGAATGCCCGCTTCGACAAGTGGTTCGGCGGCTATCGGCATTTCGCGCGCGTCGGAACCATCAAGCTCCCGCTCTTCCGCGGCGTCCCGCTGATCGGCGGCGACACGCGCAATCTGCTCGACGTCGGTCTCTACCTGCTGAACCAGGTCCTGCTGCTCCGGGTCCTCGTCGCGCCCGAGGTGACCGCGGAGCTGCTGCTGCCGTGCTTCGTGCTGGTCGCCGTGAACGGCATCCTCGACAAGACGCTCATGCTGGTCGCGCGCTACGAGCACTACTGGGTCGTGCTGGGCGCCATGACCTTCGCCATGGCGAACGACCTCTGGATCTCGGGGGCGAAGATCGTCTGGTCGTTCATCTGGATCTGGGCGGGCGTCTCGAAATGGAACAGCCATTTCCCGTCCGTGATCATGTTCATGATGAACAACGGGCCCTTCTTCCCGAAGTTCCTGAAGAAGAGCCTCTTCACGAGCTTCCCCGACGACCTGCGCCCGTCGCGCTTCGCGACCTTCATGGCCGCCTTCGGCCACGTCTCGGAGATCTCGATCCCCTTCATCCTCCTGCTCGCGGCCCAGACCGGCAACGAGTGGATCCTGCTCGGCGGCTGCATCCTGTTCACCGGCTTCCACGGCTTCATCGGCCTCAACAACCCGAACGGCATGCCCGTCGAGTGGAACATCCTGATGATCTACGGCGGCTGGTTCCTGTTCTGGTTCCATCCCGAGGCCTCCGTCTTCGACATGACGGCGATGCCGCTGCTCTTGTCCGCGATGCTCTTCTCGCTGGTCGCGGTTCCGCTCTACGGCAATCTCTTCCCGGCCCACGTCTCGTTCCTGCCCTCGATGCGGTACTACGCCGGGAACTGGGCCTACAACGTCTGGCTGATCAAGAAGGGCCCGGCGGCCCAGAAGCTCAAGCAGCTCAAGAAGACGAGCGGCACCGTCCTCGAGCAGATGCGCGACATGATCCCCGACGACACGGCCTTCGAGCTCTCGAAGGTGATGCTGCTCGTCTCGCGCTTCATGCATTTCCAGGGGCGCCCGCTCTTCGAGGCGCTGCCGGTCGCCGTGTCGAACATCGACGACTACGACTGGTACGAAGGCGAACTGATGGGCGGCACGATCCTCGGCTGGAACTTCGGCGACGGCCATCTGAACGGCGAGCAGCTCCTGCGCGCGATCCAGCCGATCTGCGGCTTCGAGGACGGAGAGGTCCGCGTCATCTCGGTCGAGAGCCAGCCGCTCTTCGGCCCGACGATGCACTGGCGCGTCTTCGACGCGGCCCGGGGCATGATCGCCGAGGGCAGGACGAAGATGGACGACTACCGGGAGCACCAGCCCTGGCCGGTCGGGAAGGTCGCGGAGGCGCTGACGGCGCGGAGGGCTTGAAGATCGGGAATTGATTCCGGAATTTCAGAGCAACCTCTTGAACTCGTCCACCGACAATCCTGCATCGCGCACGATGCCGCCCATCGTGAGGGCATTGATTGGGTTCTGACGCGGAATCGTGAGGATCCGACGGCCGTCCGTCATGACGACGTGCTTGCCTTGCCGCGCGATCCGAAAGCCTGCCCGTTCGAGGGCGCGGATCGCCTTCTGGTGGTTCACGCCCGGAATTTTCGGCACGACCTCAGACCGCGACGTCGATCTCGCGGATCTCCGCGTCCTCGAGCAGGCCATCGACGACGGCCAGGTAGTCGATGATCGCATCGCGAATATTCTGGATCGCCTCGTGCTCGGTGGCACCCTGGGACCAGCAGCCGGGGAGCCCGGGGACCGACACGCAGTACCCTTCATCCGTCTTCTGGATCGCGATCTTGAAACGCATGGGACGTTCCTCGAGTCCGGGACCGGCCGCGGGGTAGGCTCGAAAGGACGATTGGGAGCTTATCGCCGGGCCGCATCCTCCGCCCGGTGAGGACGGGCGGACACGGTCAGCCTACGCCCGGGCTCATGACCACCGCCGTCATCGATCCCCGATCGACCGACTCCGGCCGTCACGCCTCGTCCTCTTGCCTCATTTCGAGTCGCCCCTACCCTCCGCGCCATTCAAGCCGGCGCCCGATCGGCCGACACGCTCCTCGACCCGAAACCGCCCGCTTCCGGCCCGCCCGGAGCCTTCCCGGCGAGCCACGAGGCCTCCATCTCAGCCCCAATGCCGCCCTCCGCATCCCGCCAGAGCCTCGACCTCGAGATCGATCGTCAGCCCGACGACGCGACCTGCGGCCCGACCTGCCTCCAGGCGGTCTACCGCTATTACGGGGACCTCGAGAGCCTCGAGGACGTGATCGCCGAGGTCCCCCAGCTCGAGACGGGGGGCACCCTCGCCGCCAACCTCGCGATCCATGCGCTGAAGCGCGGCTACCGCGCCCTCATGTACACCTACAACCTCACCATCTTCGACCCGACCTGGTTCCACGGCGAGAGCTGCGACCTGATCGACAAGCTCGTCGCCCAGGAGCGGGCCAAGAACGACCCCAAGCTCTCGATCGCGACCCGGAGCTACGTCGAATACCTCGAGCTCGGCGGCGAGCTCGCGATGGTCGACCTGACGACGGGGCTCCTGCGCCAGTGGCTGCAGGACGAACGGCCGATCCTGACGGGCCTCTCGTCGACCTACCTCTACTCGAGCTCCCGCGAGATCGGCGCCGACACCCTCGCCGACGACGACATCCGGGGCGTACCGACCGGGCATTTCGTCGTGCTGTCCGGCTGGGACGAGGAGGAGCGGACCGTCCGGATCGCGGATCCGGCGGAGACCCACCCGCAATTCCAGAAGCACATCTACTGGGTGCCGGTCTCGCGCCTGATCAATGCGATCCTGCTCGGTGTCCTCACCTACGACGGCAACATGCTCGTGCTCGAGCCGCCCGAGGATTCGGATTGAAGTCGATCATCGTGATCGAGAACGTGAAGCGCTGGCCGCTGGCGCTGAAGGGCGCGACGGTGGTCGCGGCCAAGGATTATCTCGTCGGCGGCGAGTGGGCCGGTCGGCGAGGCGTCCGGGTCTACAATTTCTGCCGGACCTACGGCTATCAGACGGTCGGCTACTACGTCTCGCTGCTCGCCGCCGCAAGGGGCCATCGGCCGCTGCCGACCGTCGAGACGCTCCAGGACCTGCGCCTCTCGCCGGTCGTCCGGATCGTCTCGGAGCAGATGGAGGAGCTGATCCAGCGCGCCCTCGCGCCCCTGCGCGGCAAGCGCTTCGAGCTCTCCGTCTACTTCGGCCGCAACCTCTCGAAGCGCTACGACGCGCTCTCGCGCGCGCTCTACGAACAGTTCTCGGTGCCGCTGCTGCGTGCCTCGTTCGAGCGCTTCGAGGACGAGTGGCGGCTCTCGTCGGTCCGGCCGATCTCGACGGGCGAAATCCCGGAGAGCCACCGCAGCTTCGTGATCGCCCAGGCCGAGAAGCATTTCAGCCGCAGCCCGCGCTCGACCCCGGCCCGCAAATATCAATACGACCTCGCGATCCTCCACGACCCCAAGGCCGAGGACTCGCCGTCGAACGAGCAGACGCTGCGGAAGTTCGCGAAGGCCGCCCGCGAGGTCGGCATCGATCCCCACCTGATCGAGCGCGACGACGCCGAGGACATCGGCGAGTTCGACGCCCTCTTCATCCGGGAAACGACCTACGTCAACGGGCCGACCTACCGGATGTCTCGGCGGGCCGCGACCGAGGGGCTGATCGTGATCGACGACCCGATCTCGATCCTGCGCTGCTCGAACAAGGTCTTCCTGGCCGAGCTCTTCTCACGTCACGACATTCCCCATCCGAAGACCTTCGTGGCCCACGAGGACTCGATCGACGAGATCTCGAAGGCCGTCGGCCTGCCCTGCGTCCTGAAGCGGCCGGACTCGGCCTTCTCGCGCGGGGTGACGAAGGCGACGACGATGGAGGAGCTGCGCGAGAAGGCGGAGCTCTTCCTGCACGACTCGGAGCTCGTGGTGGCCCAGGCGTTCACCGCTTCGGAGTTCGACTGGCGGATCGGCGTGCTGGACGGCGAGGCCCTCTTCGCCTGTCGCTACCACATGGCGAAGGGCCATTGGCAGATCGTCCGGACGGGCCCGTCGGGCTTCCGGCGCTATGGCAAGGTCGAGACCTTCGCCCTTTCGGACGTGCCGGCGAAGCTCCTCGACGTCGCGGTGCGCGCGGCGCGTCTCATCGGCGATGGCCTCTACGGCGTCGACCTGAAGGAGATCGACGGGGAGTTTCTCGTGATCGAGATCAACGACAATCCCAACATCGAGGTCGGCTACGAGGACGCGGTGCTCGGGGACGAGGTCTACCGGCGCATCATGCAATGGTTCCGCGTGCGGCTCGACCGCCGCGGCGAATCGGGATACGACCATGTCGGGTGAAGAGTCGGGCGAGCGCCGCGTGCTCTCGCTCTTCGAGGGCTTCGGCATCGAGCTCGAGTACATGATCGTCGACGCCGGGACCCTCGACGTGAAGCCGATCGCGGATCGGCTGATCGAGGCGGAGTCCGGCGCGATCGAGAACGAGATCGAGCGCGGTCCCTTCGCCTGGTCGAACGAGCTCGCGCGCCACGTGATCGAGGTCAAGACCAACGGGCCCGTTCCCGGCTTCGCGGGGGTCGGCGACGGCTTCGCCGCGGAGCTGCGGCGGATCGAGGCGCTGCTCGCGCCGATGGGCGCCCGGATCCTGCCGACCGCGATGCATCCCTGGATGGACGCGGCGCGGGATTTCGAGCTCTGGCCCCACGGCTCCCACGAGATCTACGACGCGTTCCACCGCATCTTCGACTGCCGCGGCCACGGCTGGGCCAACCTCCAGAGCGCCCATCTGAACCTCCCCTTCGCGAACGACGACGAGTTCGGCCGGCTCCACGCCGCGATCCGCGCGATCCTGCCGATCCTGCCGGCGCTCGCCGCCTCCTCGCCGTGCGTCGACGGCCGGATCTCGGGCTTCATGGACACGCGGCTCGACGTCTACCGCAGCAACGCGCGCCGCGTGCCCTCGGTCTCGGGCTCCGTCGTCCCGGAGCCGGTGTTCACCCGTGCCGACTATCAAGGGCTCCTCTCGAGCATCTATGCGGACATCGCGCCCCTCGATCCGGAGGGGCTGCTGCAGCACGAGTGGCTGAACGCCCGGGGCGCGATCGCGCGCTTCGATCGCATGGCCCTCGAGATCCGCGTGCTCGACGTCCAGGAGACGCCCGCCGCCGACGTCGCGATCCACGCGGCGATCACGGCGAGCCTGCGCGCCCTGTGTCGCATGGACGCCGCGGGCCAGGCGCGCCTGCGCGCCCTCGACACCCGCGCGCTCGCCGAGATCCTGCGCGCGACGACGAAGGAGGCCGAGCGGGCGGACGTCGTCGATGGCGACTACCTCGCAGCGCTCGGCTTCGATCGCCAGGCGCGGCGCGCCTCGGATCTCTGGTGCGAGCTGCTCGAGCGGGACTTCGCCGAGGATCCGCTCTACCGCGCCCTGCGTGGCCCCCTCGACGTGATCCGCGACGAAGGGACGCTCTCGACCCGCATCCTGCAGCGCCTGCGCCGCCAGAGCGGGAGCCGCAGCGGACCGACCGGATCGCCCTCCCGCGACCACCTCACCGCCGTCTGGCGCGAGCTCGCCGACTGCCTGCGCGAAGGGCGGATGCTGCGTGCCGAGCGTTAGGTCCCGACTGGTCCTCAGCTGCGAGCACGCGAGCGCCCACGTCCCGCGCGAATTCGCGGGGCTCTTTCGCGGTGAGCGCGCGATCCTCGCGACCCACCGCGGCTACGACGCCGGCGTCCTCGACGTCTCCCGCGGCCTCGCGCGCCGGCTCGCCGCGCCGCTCATCGCCGGCGCCACGACGCGTCTGCTCGTCGACCTGAACCGCTCGCCCCACAACCCCGCCGTCTATTCACGCTTCACCCGCGACCTCCCCCTCCCCGCGCGCCGCGCCCTGATCGCTCGCTTCCACGCCCCCCACTGGGCCCGCGTCGAGCGCGCCGTCACGCAAGCCGCCCGCCCCGTCGTCCACATCGCCGTCCACAGCTTCACCCCCGTCCTCGGCGACGACGTCCGCGACTTCGAGCTCGGCCTGCTCTACGACCCGCAGCGCCCGCGCGAACGCCGCTTCGCCGACCTGCTGCGCGCGGGCCTCGCCGCCCGAGCGCCCGAGGTCCGCGTCCGTCGCAATGCCCCCTACCGCGGCACGAGCGACGGGCTGCCCACGGCGATCCGACGCAAACGCCGCCCGGGCGACTATCTCGGCCTCGAGATCGAGCTCAATCAGGCCGTGCTCGGAAGCCGCCGCGAGCGACTCGCGTGGGTCGCGCGGCTGGCTCCCGTCCTGCGCGAGGCTCTCTCCCGGACGAGCTAGCGTCGAGGCGAGCCCGCTCGGGAGGACCTCGCCTTGATCATCGCCCTGGACCGGATCGCCGTGCACGCGAGGGATCGCGCCCGCCTCGAGCAGCGCATCCAGACCGACTACCTCCCGGGCGCCGCGCGCCGGGGTCTCGTCTTCGTCGATGCGTGGACCTCGCCGCCCTTCGAGCTGCTCGACGAGCCGATCACGCTCTTCGTGCGCTGGCGCGTCGCGGACATTCCATCCTGGTGGGCGATGCGGTCGGCTTCCGGCGATCCGGCGGTCGCCGCCTTCTGGGCATCGGTCGATCCGATCATCGTCTCACGGGAGCGGCGCTATCTCGTCGAGGAGCCGCTCGGCGCCGGTGCGGTGGGCTCGCCGCCGCGGGCGCCCGAGGCGAGCTGGCCCGCGCCGATCGATACGGAGCCCCATCGCGTCGCGACGCGGGGCTGGCGGGAGACGGTGCAGCTCCATCTGCCGACGAACGCGACGGACGGCGACGTGACGGCCGTCGAGGAGACCCTCGCCGCGGCGGGCCGCGCGCTGCCCGGGATCGAAGGGGCGTGGATCGCCGCCAATCTCGTCGCGGACTACGGTGCGGGACACCTGACCTGGGATCTGCGCTTCCCCGACCGCGCGACCGCGGAGAAGGCGCGCCAGAGCGCGGCCTGGCGCGAAGGCGTAGCACCGGTCCTCACCCGCCACTGCTCGAGCTGGACGGCGCTGGGCCTCGAGACCGTCGGCGCCGGCATTGCGCGCCCGGGCCTGAAAGAAGGCATCAAACGGACCGCCCTCTTCCGCGCGCTGCCCGGCGTCGCGCGCTCGAAGCTCGACCGCTGGGAGCGCGACCTGCTCGAGATGCCGGCCCACGTGACCTCGATCGTGAACTGGCGACTCTCCCGCGCGATCCCGCTCGCCTGGTCGAATTCGAACGTCCCCGCCTGGACCCACGTCTGGGAGCAGGAATACGAGAAGCTCGAGGGGCTCAGCGTCGACTACATGGTCCATCCCCACCACTGGGCCCACGTCGACCGCTGGTTCGACCCCGAGTCGGGCGACCAGATCATCGACACGGCGCTCTGCCACGCGTATTCGCCGATGGCGGGGGCGGTGATTTCGGGGGATGCGGGTTAGGCGGGACCCCGCCGCCCGAGCACGCCGAGGAGCAAGCTCGCGCCGGCAGCGATCATCAGACCCATCGCCGGCTCCGGCACGACGACGTCGCTCGCGAGAACGCCCGTCGCATTCACGAATTCGACGCCCGGCGGGAGCTGGACACGCAGCGTGCCGGTATTGGCGAAATCGATCTGACCGTCGCCCGCCCGCGAGATCCCGTCGGAGACGAGCGGCTCGGCGCTGCCCTGGAGATCGGCCTCGACGAAGATCGCGGTGCCCCCTTCCGCGAGGAAGGTCACGCGTGCCTGACCGAGCAGGGCATCGGGATGGCTGCTCAGGACGAGCGGCGTCGCGGCCGGGTAGGCCTCGGAAGGATTGCTGCCCTTGAACGCCCAGGTCGTCGTCTGGACGGCGGGCAGGCCGGCCGGGATCTCCCAATCGATCGCCGACGTGACTTGATAGGTCGGCTCCGCGTCCGCGACACCGGCGACCGAGAGCGTGCCGCGCATGCCGACCTTCGGAAAACCGTCGAGCCCGACGAAGCGGCCATGCAGGTCGAGCGCGATCGTGATCAGATGAAAGATTCCTGGAGGGCCGGACACCGTGCCTTCGCCGGTGACGTTCGATTCGGCGAACGCGGCCGGCAGGACTCCCGGCCGGTCGGGGATCAGACCGAATCCCGCCCGCCCCGCGAGCACGCCGTTCACGTCGTCCGCCCAGGCCTGGGTCGTGACCGCATAGCCCGGCTCGAGCACGTGCAGGATGCCGAGGGGATTCACCTGGGCGACACCCATGTCGACGCTGTCGAACTCGATCGAAGCGGGATCCAAGACGATCATCGGCGCTCGAATCGCGATGGCGAGGGCGCGGGCCGGCTGCGGGCTCGCCGCGACGAGGGCCAGGAGGGTCACGATCCAGCAGGTCCGAAATCGTCGCTTCGTCATGGTCGCCGGGTTCCTTTGCTCGGGGCTCGAGAAGCTTCGAGCATAAACTGGACTCTCGAAAACGGCGCGACGATTTCATCATGTCTTCGACGCGATCTGGAATTTCCGATCAGAATCGTGAAGCAGAGCTGTGCGCAGGATGACTCAGGAAGGCGGAGCTGCGCGGCGCTCGGCCTCGCCCCTTCGAATCGAATGGGTCCGGCACGTCGGCGCACATGATCCGCCTACTGCACTGGAATCCGCCTGTCCCGATGAGCCAACGTCGACGGCGAGACCCCGAACTCGGCGGGCGTGCTTCGCCCGCAGCGCGCGAGGGTGAGCCGGATCAGGGCGAAGTGGTGGACGGTGTGGCTCGCCACGAAATGGAGCTCGCGCGACAGCGTCGAGGCGACCCACGGATCTCCCTCGTCGCAGCGGACGTCGACGACGGATCGCTCACGGCGCGGGTCGAGCTTTCCGAGGGCCTCGATGCAGCGCGCGACCCTCGTCAATCCGCCCATCCCGGGCGGCGGCCTCGCCGGCGAATCGAAGGCGGATCTCGGCGAGCGGCTCGCGCGGGTCCCCGAGCACGCGATCGCGACCTTCGCCCTCGAGCCGGACTCGATCGACGCGCGCTGCCGTCGGGTCGAGACGCTCCGCGCGGACCACGACCTCGCCTTTCCGATCGTGCTGAAGCCCGACGTCGGCGAGCGCGGGCGCGACGTCGCGATCGTCGAGGACGAAGCGGCGACGAGACGTTATTTCGAGGACCACCCGGCGCGGACCCTGCTCCAGCCCTTCGTCGACGGCGACGAGTTCGGCCTCTTCGTGATGCGCCCGCCCGACGCGGCGCGCGGCACGCTCTTCTCGATCGCCCGCAAGACGCCGCGCTTCGTCACGGGCAACGGCATCGATCCCCTCGCGGACCGGATCCTCGCCGACCCGATCTGCCTGCCGGTCGCCGAGAAGCTCCTCGCGCTGAACGCCGATCGCCTCGCCTGGATCCCCGCCGAGGGCGAGCGCGTCCGACTCACCCGGCTCGGGACCCACTCCCTCGGCTGCCGCTTCCTGGTCGGCGAGGACCTGCGGACCCCGGCCCTCGAGGCCGCCGTCGATCGCCCGAGCCGGACCCTCGGCCTCGACTTCGGCCGCTACGACGTCCGGGCCGAGAGCGAGGCCGCGCTCCGGGAAGGCCGCTTCCGGGTCATCGAGCTCAACGGCCTGACCGGCGAGGCGGCCCACATCTACGATCCCCGCTACGGACTGTTCGCGGGCCTCGCGATCCTCTCGCGCCAATGGCGGGCGGCCTTCGCGATCGGGGCTGCCCACCGTGCCCGCGGCCGGCGCCCCCTGCCCTGGTCCTCGCTCCTCGCCCTCGTCCGCAACTCCCCCTCGCACTATTCTCCGGCCCGCACTCGGCCCCTTCCCGACCCCCCGGCGATCCCTGCCCGGCGGCCGTGAACGTGCCGGAACCGATTCCGATCCCCTGAAGCTCCCCGCGTCGCCCACGGACGGACGGGGAGGGAGTGTCCCGATGCCGCGAGAGATCCGAAGGCTCCTGATCGCCAACCGCGGAGAGATCGCGATCCGGATCCACCGCGCCTGCGCCGAGCTCGGCATCCGCACGATCGCCATCCACGCCTACGAGGACCGCTTCGCGCTCCACCGCTTCAAGGCCGACGAGGCCTACTCCCTCGGCGAGGGCGGCAACCCGGTCGGCGCCTACCTCGACATCGAGCGCATCCTCGAGATCGCCGAGAGCACCGAAGCGGACGCGATCCACCCGGGCTACGGCTTCCTCTCCGAGCGCTCGGATTTCTGTGCCGCCGTCGAGGGCGCGGGGCTCGCCTTCGTCGGTCCGCCGCCCGAGGTCCTCGCCGCCGTCGGTGACAAGGTCTCCGCCCGCAATGCGGCCCTGGCCGCCGGGCTCCCGATCATCCCGGGCTCGCCGCCGGTGCAGGATGCCGACTCGGGCTTGCGGATCGCGCGGGAGATCGGCTTCCCCGTGATGGTGAAGGCGTCGGGCGGCGGCGGCGGCCGCGGCATGCGCGTCGTGCGGACCGAGGCCGAGTTCGTCGAGAACTTCGACGCGGCGCGCCGCGAGGCAGGCAGCGCCTTCGGCAACGACGAGGTCTTCATCGAGAAGCTGATCGAGCGCCCGAAGCACATCGAGGTCCAGATCCTCGCCGACGGCCACGGCAACGTCGTCCATCTCTTCGAGCGCGACTGCTCGATCCAGCGCCGCCACCAGAAGGTGCTCGAGCTCGCCCCGGCGCCGAACCTGCCGGCGCGGCTGCGCGAAGAGCTCTGCGACGCGGCGGTCCGCTTCGCCCGCGGCGTCGGCTACCGCAACGCCGGCACCGTCGAGTTCCTCGTCTCGGGCAACGACTGGTACTTCATCGAGATGAACCCGCGGCTGCAGGTCGAGCACACGGTGACCGAGGAGATCACGGGCGTCGACATCGTCGCGAGCCAGATCCGCGTCGCGATGGGGCAGCGGCTCTCCGACCTCGGGATCTCGCAGGAGACGGTGACGCCGCGGGGCTTCGCGATCCAGTGTCGCGTCACGACGGAGAACCCGGAGAACAAGTTCCTGCCCGACTACGGTCGGCTCATCTCCTACCGCTCCCCGGGCGGCTTCGGCGTCCGCCTCGACGCCGGCAGCGCGTTCCCCGGCGCCATCATCACGCCCTACTACGACTCGCTGCTCGTCAAGCTGACGACCCGCGGCCGCGATCTCGAGGAGGCCTCGAACCGCGCGCTGCGGGCGCTCGGCGAGTTCCGCGTGCGCGGCGTCGAGACCAACATCGCGTTCCTGAAGAAGGTGCTCGACCATCCGACCTTCCGGGCGGGGGAGTGTGACACGCATTTCATCGCGGAGACGCCGGACCTGCTCAAGCTCGAGCGGGACAAGGGCGTCGGCACGCGGCTCCTCCAGTATCTCGGCGACGTCACGATCAACGGCAAGGCCGGCGTCGAGCGGATCGACCCCGACACGATCCACCGCGAGCCCCACATCCCGGCCTGCGAACGCAAGGCGCTCCCGGCCCCGGGCACGAAGCAGCGCTTCGACGAGCTCGGTGCCGAGGGCTTCGTCCGGTGGATGGGGAGCCACAAGCCCGTCCTGCTGACCGACACGACGTTCCGCGACGCCCACCAGTCGCTGCTCGCGACCCGGCTGCGGACCCAGGACATGCTGCTCGTCGCGCCGGCGCTCGCGCGCGAGGCGCCCGAGCTCTTCTCCCTCGAGATGTGGGGCGGCGCGACCTTCGACGTCGCGATGCGCTTCCTCGACGAGGATCCCTGGGATCGGCTCGACCGGCTCCGCAAGGCGATCCCGAACATCCTGTTCCAGATGCTGGTGCGCGGCGCGAACGCCGTCGGCTACACGACCTATCCGGACAACGTCGTGCGCGAGTTCATCAAGGAGTCGAAGGCCCGGGGCATCGACCTCTTCCGGATCTTCGACTCGCTCAACTGGCCCGAGCAGATGCAGGTCGCGATCGACGCGACCCGCGACGCCGGCGGCATCGCCGAGGTCGCGATCTGCTACACCGGCGACATCCTCGAGCCCGGTCGCGAGCGCTACGCCCTCGACTACTACGTGAAGCTCGCGAAGGAGCTCGTCCGGCGCGGCGCCCACATCCTCTGCATCAAGGACATGGCCGGCCTGCTCAAGCCCTACGCGGCCGGCCGGCTCGTCTCGGTCCTCAAGCAGGAGATCGGCGTCCCGATCCATCTCCATACCCACGACACCGCCGGCATCCAGGGCGCCGCCTACATGAAGGCGGTCGAAGCGGGCGTCGATGCGATCGACTGCGCCTTCGGCCCGCTCTCGGGCTCGACCTCCCAGCCGAACCTCCAGAGCGTCGTCGCGATGCTCGCCCAGTCGGAGCGCCCGACCGAGCTCTCGCTCGAGAAGCTCCTGCCCTTCGACGCCTACTGGGAAGCGGTCCGCAAGGAATACCGCGCCTTCGACAAGGGCCCCTACCACGGCAGCGCCGAGGTCTACGAGCACGAGATCCCGGGCGGCCAGTACACGAATCTCCGGACTCAGGCGATCTCGATGGGCCTCGGCGAGCGCTGGCGCGACGTGACCCTGATGTACGCCGCGGTCAACCGGATGTTCGGCGACATCGTCAAGGTCACGCCCTCTTCGAAGGTCGTCGGCGACATGGCGCTCTACATGCTCGCGAACGGGCTCGAGCCCGAAGACGTGCTCGAGCGCGGACGCGACCTGACCTTCCCCGACAGCGTAATCGAGTACTTCGAGGGCAAGATCGGTCAACCGCCCTACGGCTTCCCGGAGCCCCTGCGCAGCCTGGTCCTCAAGGGCCGGCCCCGCATCGACGGACGTCCGGGCGAGGACCTCGCCGTCGTCGACTTCGAGGCGACGAAGGCCGATCTCGCGCGCCGCCTCGAGGCGGAGCCGACCCGCGCCGACTGCCTCTCGTATCTGCTCTATCCGAAGGTCTACCTCGAGTTCCTCGAGCAGCGGAAGCGCCACGGAACCCACGTGACCGTGCTCCCGACGACGGCCTACTTCCACGGCATGGGCCTCGCCCAGGAGCTCCATCTCGAGCTCGAGCCCGGCCAATCCCTCGTCGTGCGTCTGGTCGCGATCGGCGACGTCGACGCCGAGGGCAAGCGGGTGCTCTTCTTCGACATCAACAGCCAGCCGCGGCGCATCACGGTCCAGGACCGCTCGAAGGGCATCGTCGTCGCGAAGCGCGCCAAGGCCGATCCCGAAGACCCGAGTCAGGTCGGTGCCCCGCTGCCGGGTCTGCTCGCGTCCCACGTGCGCGCCGAGGGCGACGTCGTCTCCGCCGGCGAGCGCCTCTGCGTGATCGAGGCCATGAAGATGGAGTCGAGCGTGACGGCCCCGGTCGGCGGCCGGATCGACAAGATCCACATCCCGGCCCGCGAGCAGATCGACGCCGGCGACCTGCTCTACACGATCGTGCCGGACTGAGCGGGGCCACCGCGGGGGGTCGTGCTCTCAATGATCCTGATCGGCATGTACGACAGCCCCTTCGTCCGGCGCGTCGCGATCGCGATGCGCCTCTACGGGATCGAGTACGAGCATCGACCGTGGTCGGTGTTTCGAGACGCCGAAAAGGTCGGTCGATTCAATCCGTTGATCCGAGTCCCGACCCTGGTGCTCGACGACGGCGAGACCTTGACGGACAGCGGCGCGATCCTCGATGCCCTCGACGACATGATTGGACCCGACCGCGCGCTCATGCCTCCGGAGGGACCCGCGCGCCGCAGTCATCAGCGAATCTGCGCCCTGGCGTGCGGACTCGGCGACAAGGTCGTATCGCTGATCTACGAGCGGGCCGTCCACGCGCGCGAGACGCCGACCTGGATCGAGCGCTGCGAACGGCAGATCGCCGGCACCCTCGATCTTCTCGAGTCCGAGCGGCGCGGGCACGAAACGCCCTGGTGGTTCGGCGACGCGATCCGCCACGCGGACATCGCGACCGTCTGCGTCCTCACGCTCGCCGTCGAGGCGCTCCGATTCGATCTGGATGCCGCGCGGTGGCCCCACCTCGCTGCGCTTCGCGAACGAGGCGAAGCTCGGCCTGAATTTAGCGAGATCCACCAGCCCTTCTTCGCACCGCCGCCGCGCCCCGCGAGGTGACGAACCGTTACGAACGGTTCCCGCTCGGCCATCGGTCGAGCCGCGATCGCTAGTGCGCTTTCGCCGACTTCCCTCCGGTCCCCGTGGCGGCTTCGAGCGAATCCCGCGCCCGCTGGCGCAGGTAGTGGCGCATCGCATCGAGGTCCTCGCGCTCGATCCAGTCGAAGCGAGGCATCCCCCGGATCGCGAGCGATCCCCCGCGCACGATCTCGTCGAACGCCTCGAGCGAGAGCGGGATCGGCGAGGCGCGCAGATCCGGCGCGGCGCCGCCTGCGACCGCGTCGACGCCGTGGCAGTTCACGCAGTTCGCACCGAAGGTCCGGGCGCCGCGCTCGACCTTCTTCGGATCGACGACGAACTCGGGCGCCGCGAGCGGAAGCGCCTGCGCCTGCCGCGACGGCCGGGGCAATCGGCCCTGGCCGTCGAGGACGAAGGTGACGAGGCGGCGGGGCTGCTCGCGGCCGACCCAGCCGAAGCGCGCGGCGGGCGCGCCTAGGGCCGTCGGGCCGCCGAAGAAGCCGGCGAGAATCGAGACGTGCTGGCGACCGTCGACGGTGTAGGTGATGGGGGGCGCGAGGGTGCCGACGCCGAGGTCGCTCGACCAGAGCGACTTACCGGTCGCGTCGTCGTAGGCGTTGAGCCTGCCTGCGGCATCGGCCTGGAAGACGAGCCCGCCGGCGGTCGTCAGGACGCCGCCGCCGAAGCCGCCCGGCGTCGGGACACGCCAGGCTTCGCGCTGGGTCGCGGGATTCCAGGCGAGCAGCGCCGAGGTCGGGGCCGTGATCGCGCCGGGCGGCGGCGCGTCGGTCGAGGAGAGGCCGGTGCTGAAGATCATGCCCGGCGGATGCTGCCAGCGGGCGAGATCGACGTCGCGATCGCTGTAGTACTGCTGCGACTCGCGGACCGGGACGTAGGCGAGACCGGTCGCGGGACTGAAGGCCATCGGATGCCAGCTGTGGGCGCCGCCGTTGTCGGGCGCGACGAGGGCGCCGCCCTTCGCGAAGCGCGCTTCGGGATGCTCGACGGGGCGACCGCTCGCGAGGTCGATCCGCTCGGCCCAGGTCACGCGCGCGATCTTCTCGGCGGAGATCAGCTTGCCCGTTTCGCGGTCGAGCACGTAGAAGAAGCCGTTCTTCGGCGCATGCAGCAGGACCTTGCGGCGGCGTCCCTCGAGCTCGAGCTCGGCGAGAACCATGTCCATCGCCGAGTTGTAGTCCCAAGTCTCGCCCGGCGTCGTCTGGTAGTGCCAGACGTACTCGCCGGTGTCGGCGTCGAGGGCGACCACCGAGCAGAGGAAGAGATTGTCGCCGCCGCCGGGGCTGCGGATCTTCTGGTTCCAGGGGGCGCCGTTGCCCGTCCCCAGATAGATGCGATCGAGCTCGGGGTCGTAGGTGATCGCGTTCCAGACCGTCCCGCCGCCGCCATGCTTCCACCACTCGCCCTTCCAGGTCCGGGCGGCCATCGCCATGGCTTCGCTCTCGAATCCGTCGGCCGGATTGCCGGGCACGACGTGGAAGCGCCAGAGCTGGCGGCCGGTCTCCGCGTCGTAGGTCGTGACGTAGCCGCGGATGGGCCCGAAGTCGGCGCCGCCGTGGCCGATGACGACCTTGCCGTCGAAGACCCGCGGCGCGCCCGAGATGTAGCGCTGGTCGTCGAGCGGGAAGGTCCGCACGCTCCAGGCGACGGTGCCCGTGCGCGCCTCGAGGGCGACGAGCCGACCATCGGCCGTCCCGACGTAGACGCGCCCCTTCCAGAAGGCGAGTCCGCGCGCGCCCCAGTTCGCGAGCATCTTGTGGCCCGGTGCCCGGCGGACCTCGGGATCGTGACGCCAGAGGATGCGCCCGCTGCGCGCATCGACCGCGTGGACGACGCTGTAGCCGGCGGTGAAATAGACGATCCCGTCGACCGCCAGCGGCACCGTCGTCACGTAGGCGAGCTCGGGCAGCTCGAGCGTCCACGCGATCCCGAGCCGCCCCACGTTCGCGCGATCGATCTGCGCGAGCGGACTGAAAGCGCTGCTCGTCGAACTGACGCCCGTAGGCGGCCCAGTTCGCCCCGGTCGCTCGCGCGCGAGCAGGTCGTCGTCGACGACGACCTGGTCCCGGGCTGCGACGCCGGGCTTCGCAGGCGAGAAAGCATGATCCGGCGCCAGGGCCGGAGCCGGCGCAGGAGCCGGCGCAACGGGACGCGTCGTCGCGTCCGCCGCGAACGTGCGCTCGACCAGGGATGAGCCGAGGAGCAGCAGCAGCGAGAGAGCGGTCGTGAGCCTCGATCGATGGGGCGAAGGCACGGGCGGCAGACTCCTCGTTTCGGCGCAGGACGTTCTCGTCCCATCGTCGCGCCGATTGCGGAGGGCGTCGAGCGCCTCGGATCGCCTCTATCCGACCCGGCGCCGATCGCCGACTTCGAGCCTATCTTCCGGCCGCGCCGAAGTTGGCGCGGGAGGCTTCCATGCACGAGTCCGATCACGAGATCCTGATGGCCGAGCGCGCGATCGGCCGCGTCATCCTGGCCTATGCCCGCGCCGTCGACACCCTCGACTACGCGCGCCTGCGCGAATGCTTCCATCCCGATGCCATCATCCACTACGGGACGATCTTCTCGGGCCCCCGCGACGAAGCGCTCGCCTGGCTCGAGGAGTCCCTCTCGCGGCTGCAGACGACGATGCACGATTTCGGCGTCCCGTGGATCGAGCTCGACCTCGAGCAGGGCCGAGCCCACTGCGAGACCTATGCGACCAACGCGGCGCGCTATCCCGCCAACGCGAAGGGCGAGGTCGTCCTGAACGTGACCGGCACGCGCTACATCGACACCTTCGAGCGGCGCGACGGCGAGTGGCGGATCCTCGAGCGGCGCAACGTCTCGAGCTGGGCCCACAACTCGATCGAGACCCCGACGCCGCCGCCGCCCTTCAAGACGGGCGGGGCGCGGGTGCGCTGAGTCCTCGGACGGGACCCTGGCTCCCCCGTAGTGGGCGCGGATCGCGGCGCCTTCGCCCCGGCCTTCGGCGGCCGGATCGGGGGGCGCCTTCGCCTGCGGCTCGGCATCCGCTCCGGGGACGGTGTCCACCATCATGCCGGAGGCCTTCGCGGCGTCCTGCAGGAAGTCCTCTTCGGCGTCGAGGGTCAGGACGACGATCACGATCCGGCGGTTGCCCGCGCTCTCGGGATGCTCGGGATCGAGCAGGTCGGTCGAGGCCATGCCCTGGACCCGCATGATCCGGTCCGGCGGGAGCCCGCCTTCGACGAGCTCGCGGCGCGAGGCGTTCGCGCGATCGCTCGAGAGCTCCCAGTTGCTGTAGCCGCCCCCGCGACCGGCATGGGGAACGGCGTCGGTATGCCCTTCGACGGCGATCTGGTTCGGGACCTGGGCGAGCACGGCACCGAGCTGGCGCAGCAGCGCACGCATCTGCGGCCGCGCGACGGCGCTGCCGCTGTCGAACATCGGCCGATTCTCTTCGTCGAAGATCTGGATCCGGAGCCCCTCGGTCGTGATCCCGAGCTTCAGCTGGGAGAGCGCGTCCTCGAGCTTCGGATCGGCGAGCATCGCGTTCTCGACCTTGCGCCGCAGCTTCTCGAGCCGGGCGAAGTCCGCGCGCTCGCGCTCGGAGCGCAGCGTCGCGACGAGCTGCATGCGCGCCTGGTCCGCGACAGCCTGGCGCTCCGCCGAGCTGAGGATGCTCTTGCCGCCGCCGTCGAGGAGCGAGGCCGCACCCGAGCCGGTGTCCCCGAAGAGGGCCACGTCGACCGGTTGCTGGAAGTACTCGGAGAGCTTCTCCTTCTCGTCCTCGGTGGTGGCCGACAGCAGCCACATGAGGAGGAAGAAGGCCATCATGGCGGTCACGAAGTCGGCGTAGGCGATCTTCCAGGCGCCGCCGTGGGCGCCATGGCCGCCCTTCTTGATGCGCTTGATGATGATCGTCTGGGACTTGCCGCTCGGCGCAGCCATGGATCACTTGCCCTTCACGTGTTCCTCGAGCTCGCCGAAGGTCGGGCGCTCGGTCGAGAAGAGGACCTTGCGACCGAACTCGACCGCCACCTGCGGCGTGTAGCCCTGCATGCTGGCGAGGAGCGTCGTCTTGATGACCTGGAGCTCCTTGCTCCCCTCGGCGATCTGCTGCTCCATCAAGCCCGCGAGCGGCTCCGCGAAGGCGTAGGCGAGGAGGATGCCGAGGAAGGTTCCGACGAGCGCCGAGCCGATCATGCCGCCGAGGATCGCCGGCGGCTGGCCGACGGATCCCATCGTGTTGACGACACCGAGCACGGCGGCGACGATGCCGAAGGCGGGCAGCGAGCCCGCGATCTTGTTGACCGCGCCGGAGGCGAGGTGGGCCTCCTGGTGATGGGTCTCGATCTCGCTGTCCATGAGCGACTCGATCTCGTGGGGATTGAGATTGCCGCCCATCATCAGCCGCAGGTAGTCGGTGATGAACTCGACGACGTGATGATCGCTCGCGATCGACGAGTAGGTCTGGAACAGCGTCGAGTTCTCCGGGTCCTCGACCTCGCCCTCGATCGCCATCAGACCTTCCTTGCGGGCCTTCTGGAGAATCGCGTAGAGCAGCGCCAGGAGCTCCATGTAGCGCTCCTTCGTGTACTTGCTGCCCTTGAAGCAGCCCGCGAGGCCCTTCGCCGTCGCCTTCAGGACCTTCGGCGGATTGGCGACCACGAAGGCGCCGAGCGCGCCGCCGAGGATCGCCATCATCTCGGTGGGCAGCGCGTGGAGGATCACGCCGATGTGTCCCCCGTGGAGGAGGAATGCACCGAAGATGCACCCGAGCGCTGCGAGCCAGCCGATGGCGACGAACATGGAACGACTCTCCCGTGACGAGCCCGTGGCCGCCACGAAGTCCGTGACGCGTGCCGCTGATCGACCCCACCGGAAGGCCACTTGAGGTCGCTCGGAGTCGCGCGTCCGGTCGAATCGCGCACGCGGAGCACGAGTGCGCAAGTCGCGAGAACCTGCGCGCTTGCTTCTACAGGGAAGCTCCGAGCAGGTCGGTCGGGAGCGGGAAGAGGCGCCTAACTCGAGCGCGTCGAGCGCGCCGATCGCGCGCACAGTCGGCTGCGACCGAGGATCAGCAACCCGACCCCTGCGATGGAGAGACCGGCCGCAGGCTCCGGCAGGGTCACGATCCACGCCGCGGGCAGATCGTCCGGGCTCACGCCGGTTCCGACGAGGGTCCGCCCATCCGCCGAGATCGCGTTCGCCATCGTCAGCTGCCAACCCTGCAGATCGATCCCGGCTGCGATCAGATGGGTGTCGAGCGGCTCGAGCCCGCCCGAAATCGTCCAGATGAAGGCTTCCTGTCCCGCCGAAGCGCTGGCCCCGTAGCCGACGACGACCGAACCGTCGCCGGACACACCGAGCGCACGACTCGCGAAGCCCCCGCCCGCGAGATCGCCCAGCCCGACCATTCCGCCCGCCGAGGTCCAGCGAAACGCTTCGATGCCCGAGGACGACTCCGAATAACCGACGATCGTGGAGCCGTTCGCGGAGACGGCTGTCCCATAGCTGACGTTCACGCCGCCCGGCAGATCGCCGAGTCCGATCATCCCCTGGGCCGCGGTCCAGCGGAAGGCCTCGCTTCCGGACGTCGTCGATCCCGCGTTTCCGGTGACGACCGCGCCATCGGCCGACACGCCGGTGGCGTAGCTTCGGAAGCCGAATGCGCCGCCGAGATCGCCGAGGCCGACGAGTCCGCCCTGCGACGTCCAGCGGAAGGCCTCCTGACCGGAATTCGTGGAGGCGGCGCCGACGACGACCGAGCCGTCGAAGGACGCGCCCGTCGCCTGGCTCGTCACGAATGCCTCGTCGAGCTGCCCCAGACCGAGCATGCCCGTCTGGGCCGACCATCGAAACGCTTCGATCTCCGCGTCGTCCGCGGAAAAGCCCACGACGGCCAGACCGTCTCCGGAGAGGCCGAAGGCCTGGCTCACGATCCCGAAGACGGGAGGACCGCCGCCCAGATTGCCAAGTCCGAGGGCTCCCCCGCTCCGAGTCCATCGGAACGCTTCGAGCCGGTCGGCCAGCGGCGACCAATCGCCCGCGACGGCGAAGCCGCTCGCGGACACGGCAGTGGGATTCGCGTTTCCGACGCCCAGGCTCTGGATCGAGCCCGCGCTCGCCGGGTCAGCCAGTCCCGCCACGACCCCTGCCGAGAGAAGGAGAAGGCGCTTCATGCCCAACATCAGCCCGTCCTCCCTTCAACATCCCCGCGATCGAGGAATGCTCCCGTCCCTGCTCGGCGGAATCGATCTCGCGCTCAGCCCGACGTCGATCGCGCGTCTTCCGCTTCCGCGACGGCGGCAACCGGCAGCTCGCCCTCGCCCATCGCGAACGCCGCCCGCTGCTCGGCGGTCGTCGGGACCCGCGGCAGCGCCTGGACGCGCGCGAGGGCCGGGCGCAGCCCCCGGCGATTGGCCATCTGGATCGCGAGGCCGGGCCGCGCGTTGAGCTCGAGCACGAGCGGCCCGTAGTCGCGGTCGAGCACGATGTCGACCCCGAGGTAGCCGAGCGGCACGACGTCCCAGCAATGCGCCGCGAGGGTCAGCAGATTGCGCCAGCCCGGGATCTGGATGCCGGCGAGGACGTGCCCCGTGTCCGGATGATGGGTCACCGGCTGCCCCGCCATGATCGCGTGCGTGGTCCGCCCCGTCTTGAGATCGATCCCGGCGCCGACGGCCCCCTGATGGAGATTCGCCTTGCCGTCCGAGCGCCGCGTCGGCAGCCGCACCATCGCCGCGACGGGATAGCCCCGATAGACGATCGTCCGGATGTCCGGGACGCCCTGGAACGTCACCTCGTCGAAGATCGGATCGAACTCGACGCAGCGCTCGATCAGGACCTGATCGGGGCGACCGCCCAGGCTGTACATGCCCGAGAGGATGTTCGAGAGGTGGTGCTCCATGCCGAGCTCGTCGAGGAAGGTCCCGTTCGCCCGGAAATAACGCCCATTGCGGACCGAGCGGATCACGAGGATGCCGTTGCCGCCCGAGCCGTGGGCCGGCTTCACGACGAATTTCTGCTTGCCCTCGATGATCTTCTGGAAGGTGCGGACCTCGGCATCGCTCGAGATCAGGCCGTAGAGCTCGGGGAAGGCGATCCCGGCCTTGGCCGCGAGCTGCTTGGTCTTCGCCTTGTCGTCGACGAGGGGGAAGAGCCGGCGCGGGTTCTCGGCCTTGATGTAGCTGAAATTGCGCTCGTTCATCCCGAGGATGCCCGCCTCGCGGAGCGCCCTCCACGGCCAGCGCCAGCGACCCGTCACGATGCATCCCCGCGGCCCAGCCACACGCTGCGGAAGCGCCAGAACTCGAGCAGCCGGTAGCCCGTATAGCGACCGAGCACGATCGCGGCGGCGAGCACGACGAGCAGCAGCTCGGGGAAGACGTAGGAGAGATGGGCCAGGTAAGCGTTACTCACGACGAGGTAGCAGGCCGAGGCGACGAGCAGGCTTCCCGCGCCCTGGGTGATCGCGTCGCGCCCCCCGGTCTCCTCCCAGACGAGCGACATGCGCTCGATCGTCATGGCGAGGATGACCATCGGGAAGAGCGCGACCGAGATGCCCGTATCCATGCCGAGATGGAACGACACGATGCTGATCGTCAACATCAGCAGCACGACGATCGTGAGCACCGCGGCGAGCCGCGGCACGAGCAGGAGCTGGAGCCGCTCGAGCAGGAAGCGGATCCAGAGACCGAGGCCGACGATCGTCACGAAGAGCAGGATGCCGACCCAGAGCTCCGTCTCGCGGAAGGCGAGCGCGATCAGGACGGGCATGAAGGTCCCGAAGGTCTTGATGCCGACGAAGCCACGCAGCAGCACGACCAGGAAGGCGCCGAGGGGGACGGTCAGCAGCACGCGGTAGACGTTCTGGGTCTGGATCGGCAGCGCGAAGAGCGAGAAGTCGAACCACATCGAGTCGCCCTTCTGGGCGCGCTGGGCGGCGACGTCGACCATCTCCCGGAGCGTCCGCGCGACGGCGAAATGGACCTCGCCGTTCTTCGCCCCCTCGAGATCGAGCAGCGGGTTCGATCCGATGTACCAGATGAGGAAGCCGTCGGGATAGCCCTTCCCGCCCGTGAGCGGATCGAAGGGCAGCCAGACGCTCTGGTTGTGGACCTCGACGTAGGGCACGAGCGGGGCGTTTCGAACCTCGTCCTCGAGCGAGATGCCCCAGACGACCCGCGCCGGGATCCGCGCCGACGCGAGGATGTCGACGAGCTGGAGCGCACGACGGCTGGCGGTGACCTCGCCGTCGTTGAGCAGACCGACCGCGCTGTCGCCTTCGAGCTTGTTCACGCGGCGGATCAGCGCGCCGGTGAAGCTGGTGATGTCGGCGGACTCGTTGCGGACCTTCTCGAGCAGGGCCTCGATCGCCGAGTCGAAGGCCTCCTCGCGCTCGGGGCGGTCGGGGAAGCCGGGGAATGCGTCCGTATGCTGCTTGACCGAGTCGGCCTCGACGACGGACATGCGGTAGTAGACCGACTGCTTGCCCTTCGCGCGGCGGACGGTCCAGATCGACGTGCGCTTCAGGTCCTCGCGCTCCGTCGTGACGCCGTAGTTCGAGGAGATGAAGTCCTCGTCGAGGATCTCGAAGCCGAGGGGCGCGGCGGGAATCTCGAGGCGCGCCGTCAACGGACCGCCCTTCGCCTCGAAGCGGGCGCGGGCCTCGATCGTCCAGACGGCCGTGTCCTGATTGGGCGTGAGCGGCAGGCCGAGGCGATCGAGCTTGACGAGGAACATCGCGATCCCGATCGCGGCGATCGCGAAGGCGGCCAGGTAGATCGAACGTTTCTTCAAGGCGCTTCAGTCTCCGGTCCGCAGGACGCGCCGGTCAGGAACGTCGCCTCGGGATCGACCACGAACGCCCCGGCGAGGAAGTCGCGACCGAGCAGCACGGAGTAGAGGAAGGCGCTTCGATCCACGAGCGAGAAGTGCGCGGCATGCCGACGCCCGTCCATGCAGAACTCCAATTCGACGACGGGCCGGGCATCCGGCTGGCTCTGATGGTCCTTGATGTAGACCTTGCGCACGAGAGGGGATTCGGTGGCCCGGCGCTCGGTCTTCGTCTTCGATTCCTTGAGCACGAGGGTATAGCGGACCCACGCGCGGCCCTCTCGCTCGAAGCGCTCGATGTCCTCGGCGTGGATCGAGGAGGTCTTGGCGCCGGTGTCGAGCTTCGCGACGGCGAGCACGCGCGACGGGAGAAGCGTGATCCGCTCGACCCAGCCCGCGATCTGCTTGATCTGGTCGTCCGACGCCGCCTCCTTCGACTTCGCGGCCGCGGGCGGGGCGGCGGCGATCCACATGAGCAGCCCCGCGCCCAGCACGAGCCGCCCGATCCATGCCTGCCTCACTATCACCCCACACTCCCCGGATTCTCGGCCCCGCTCGGACTTCCCGACCCCGGCCCGGATTGTCGATTGCCCGAGCGGCCCATATCCTACCACCCCACTCGTCCCCCACAGCGCAGACCGGCCCCCAAGTTCGACGCGCGCGAACCGATGATGCGTGCAGCGTGTCTCGTGCGCGCGGGACCTGGGGCCGAAAGGATCGAATGGCGATGACTGCACTGCGCTCGGGACGGAATCCGACGAGGGGATCGAGGGCGGTCCTGCTCGGATGCGTCGCGATCTGCATGGGGCTTGCCGCCCCGCGTTCGGCCCATGCGCAGGCGCCGCCCGCGGCGAAGCCGGCGACCGTTCCCACGGCGACACCTTCGGCCACACCTTCGGCCACACCTTCGGCCACACCTGCGGCCAAGCCCATCGCCAGGCCGTCGACCGGCGTCGCCGACGCGTCCGACGCCTCGGGCACGCCGACCCCGGTGAATCCCGGAGAGGCCGCGGAGGAGGGTGTCTCGCCCGCTCCCGCCGTCCTTCCCGATCCGATCCGGCTGCTCGGAGGCGAGGTGCAGGCGGGCACCCGCGCCAAGCTCGGCTGGCATGCGAGCAACGAGGTCGCGGGGCTGCAGGTCGATACGCCGGTGCTGGTCGCCCACGGCGTCTCCCCTGGACCCGTCCTCTGCCTGACCTCCGCGATCCACGGCGACGAGCTCAACGGCATCGAGATCGTCCGGCGCGTCTACCACTCGATCGACCCGGAGACGCTCTCCGGGACGCTGATCGGGGTTCCGGTCGTCAACCTCGTCGGCTTCCAACGCGCCTCGCGCTATCTGCCGGATCGCCGCGACCTGAACCGCTTCTTCCCGGGCAATCCCCGCGGCAGCCTCGCCTCCCGCGTCGCCTACTCCTTCTTCGAGAGCGTGATCCGCCACTGCGACTATCTCGTCGACCTGCATACGGGCTCCTTCCACCGAACGAATCTCCCCCAGCTGCGCGCCGACCTCTCCGATCCCCGCATCCTCGCCATGACGAAGGGCTTCGGGGCGATCGCCGTGCTGCATTCGAACGATCGCGACCGCTCGCTGCGCTCGGCGGCGAAACGGGCGGGGATCGCGGCGGTGACGATCGAGGCCGGGGAGCCGATGCGGCTCCAGCCCGAGGAGGTCGAGCAGGGGGTGCGCGCGATCGAGAGCCTGATGGACTCGCTCGGGATGATCGCGCGCTTTCATCTCTGGGTGGACCCGCAGCCGGTCTTCTACGAGTCGATCTGGGTGCGGACCAGCGGCAGCGGGATCCTGCTCGGATCGGTCGAGGTCGGCGACCGGGTCGAGGTCGGACAGACGCTGGGCGCCGTCGTCGATCCCGTGACCAACGCCCGGGATACGCTCAAGTCCCCCGTCCGCGGCCGGGTCCTCGGCAAGGCGCTCAACCAGGTCGTCATGCCGGGCTTCGCCGCCTTCCGGGTCGGCATCGAGCAGCGACAGCAGGATCTGTCGGTCGAGACGACGGTCGGCGAAGGCGATACCCACGACGAGGACGCCTACGACCCGCTCCAGCTCGAGGGCATCGACCCGGCGCTGGAGCCCGAGGACGTCGAGTAGTCGCTCCCGGCGGCGAGGTCCGATCTCGGGGGTATACTGGGCCGGCCCCGTCCGGGGAGGCCACGACTCGCTCCTGTACCGGTCTTCAGGCTCGCGACCGTGGCCCGATCTTCGCCGGCCCCCTACCCGCCGGCTCGGAAGGAATGCGTCCTTGGCTGAAAAGAAGGCTGAACAGATCCCCTTCGTCGACTACCTGAAGCTCGGCGACAAGCCCCATCTCGTGGCCAACGAGTGCACCGCCTGCGGCGCCCGCTTCTTCGACCGCCGCAGTGCCTGCGCGAAGTGCTCGAACACGACCTTCAAGCCCGCCCCGGTCGCGACCGAGGGCATCCTGCGGACCTTCACGATCGTGGCCTTCGCCGCCCCCGGCATCCCGGTCCCGTTCGTCTCGGGCGTCGTCGACTGCGCCGGCACGAGCGTGCGCGCCAACATCGTGAACTGCCCCGCCGATCCGCGCCACGTCACGACCGGCATGAAGGTCCGCCTCACGACCTATCCGATCGGCACGGACGCCAAGGGAACCGAGGCCATCAATTTCGGCTTCGAGCCCATCGCCTAGCACCCGAGCCCGCCCCCGTCGCCCCGACGGAGAGCGATTCGAACCGCGAGCGCCACTCGAAGACGCAGGCGCCGCCGAAAGGAACCGACCATGGCCACCGACGACATCTACATCCTCGGCATCACGATGACGCAGTTCGGCAAGCACAAGGACAAGGACGTCCTCGACCTCGCGACCGAGGCGGCCCTCGGCGCGCTCAAGGACGGCGGCGTCTCGATGAAGGACATGGGCGTGCTCGCCGCGGGCAACCTGATGGGCGGCGCGCGACCGATCGCCCAGGAGATCCAGAAGCAGATCGGCCAGACCGGCATCCCGGCCTACAACGTGTCGAACGCCTGTGCGACGGGCGCGACGGCTCTGCGCGTGGCCTACCTGACGGTCAAGTCGGGCGAAGCGGACTTCGGGATCGCGGTCGGCGTCGAGAAGCTGGCGGGCGTCGGCCTGCTCGCGGGCGGCGCGCGCAAGGAAGACGGCGACACCTGGCAGCGCTCGGGCCGCTACGGCGCCGTCGCCCCGGTCGACGGACGCATCGGCACGGACACGATGCCCGGCGTCTTCGCCCAGATCGGCATGGAGTACGGCCACCGCTACGGCGGCGCGAACTTCGAGCTCTTCGCCCAGATCTCGGAGAAGAACCACTCGCATTCGACCCTGAACCCGCTCGCGGCCTACACGAAGAAGATGACGCTCGAGGAGATCATGGGCGACATCATGATCGCCTACCCCAACACGCGGCCGATGTGCTCCGCCAACTGCGACGGCGCAGCGGCAGCGGTCGTCGTCAGCGGCTCGAAGCTGCGCACGCTCTCGAAGGAGCAGCAGCGCCGCGCGGTCAAGATCTCGGCCTCGATCCTGACCTCGGATCCCTACCAGGAGGCCTGTCAGGTCCTGCCGGACGTGAACACGCTGACGCGCATGGCGGCGAAGCAGGCCTACGAGAAGGCGGGCATCGGCCCGGACGATCTCGATCTCGTCGAGCTCCACGACTGCTTCGCGACGGCCGAGCTCGTCCACTACGACAACCTGATGCTCTGCCCGGAAGGCGGTGCCGTCGACTTCTTCAAGTCGGGGGCGACGTGGCGGACGGGCAAGATGCCGGTGAACGTGTCGGGCGGCCTCGAGTCGAAGGGCCATCCGATCGCGGCGACCGGCATCGCCAACATCTGGGAGATCTGTCATCACCTGCGCGGCGAGGCGGGCGACCGCCAGATCCAGGGGGCGAAGGTCGGGCTGGCCCACGTCATCGGCCTCGGCTCCGCCTGCGGCGTCCACATCCTCGAGAAGAGCGCGGCCTAGCCCGCGATGCAGTCGACGATCACCCGCTTCCAGGGCTTCGAGGGGCTCTCGCTCACGGCCGAGGTCTGGGGCGAGCCCGACGCCTGGCCGGTCCTGCTGCTCCACGGCGGCGGCCAGACGCGCCACGCCTGGGGCGGGACGGCCGAGGCGCTCGCGCGCGCGGGCTGGCGCGCAGTCTCGATGGATCTGCGGGGCCACGGCGACAGCAGCTGGGCTGCGAACGGCGACTATTCCTTCACGAGCTATGCGGCCGACTGCATCTGCGTCTGCGATCAGCTCGGCCGCCCGCCCGTGATCGTCGGCGCGTCCCTCGGCGGCGTGTCGGCGATCCTCGCGGAGGGCAACTCGGATCGCGTCGTGTCCTCGGGCCTCGTGATCGTCGACATCACCCATCAGACCAACCCCGAAGGCATCGACCGCATCAAGGACTTCATGATGTCGGGCATCGGCGGCTTCGCCTCCCTCGACGAGGCCGCCGCCGCGATCGCCGCCTACACCCCGAACCGCAAGCGCAAGGCGAATCCCGCCGGCCTGCAGAAGGTCCTGCGCCTCAAGAGCGACGGCCGCTGGTACTGGCACTGGGATCCGCGCTTCATGCTGCGCGACGGAACCGAGGTCCCGGGCGCCGACTTCGAGGACCTCTTCGAGGTCGCGCTGTCGCATATCCGGGTCCCGACCCTGCTCGTCCGCGGCAAGCTCTCGGACGTCGTGACCGAGGAAGGCGTGCAGGACTTCCTGCGGCGCATCCCGCACGCGAAGCTCGCCGACGTGAAGGACGCGGCCCATATGGTGGCCGGCGACCAGAACGACGTGTTCTCGAATGCGGTGATCGGGTTCCTCGAGAACGACGTCAAGCCGACGCTTCGGCGCTAGGCCTTCCGCCCGACCTTGTCCCAGACCATCTCCGGCTCGATCTCGACGCCGAGCAGCCGCAGCGGATGCTCGCGGTCGACATGGCCCATCACGTTCTTGTAGAGCGAGTAGCCGAGCAGCTCCTGGAGCCGGCGCGGGTAGCTCGCGACGACCTCCCTCGGCGTCCCGAGCATCAGGTTCTGCTGCTGGCGACACCATCCGGCGACGTACTGGATCGAGAGCCCATAGCGCTCGACGTCGCGCGTCGTGTTGGGCCCGCCCCCGTGCCAGAGCGACGCGTGGAGCACCAGCACGCTCCCGGCCGGCATCTCGGCGCAGATCGCCTCCGCCGCCTCCTCCGCCGGCGTCGGGACGAAGCCCGCGCGCTTGTGGGAGCCCGGGACGAAGCGCGTCGCCCCGTTGTCCTTCGTGAACTCGGAGAGCGCCCAGAGCGTCGTCACCATCGTCGCCGGATGCGGCCGCGGCAGTGAGACCATGCCGTCGTCGGGATGCAGGAGCTGGGGCGTCTCCCCGGGACCGATGTGCATCGAGGTCGTGCCCGAGAGCAGGAAGCCCTCGCCGAGGATCGCCTCGACCGAGGCCAGCACGGCGGGCTCGAGGACGAGCTCGCGGAAGCGCGGCCCCCGCGCGATCAGATTGAAGATGCGCCGGGTCCGGAAGCCTTCGAACTCGTTCTTCCCGAACGGGATCGAGAAGTCCCGCTCGATGCGATCGATCTCGTCGACCAGCGCGCGGCAGCGATCCGCGTCGAGGACCCCGGTCAGGATTGCATGACCGTCACGCTCGACCCTCGCCGCGACCTCCCGGGCGAGGTCGGGCGCATCCGCGGCCAGTTGGTTCGGGTTGGGATCGCCCATTCGAGGACGTTAGCGAGCCGCTTCCGAGCGGGTAGTCGAGTCGCGGTCGGCTCCGCCGTGGCTCGCCACGTCCTCGCGCGTCAGCCGCTCCCGATCGAAGACGAACGCCTCCTCGAAGCGCGCCTTGCGGATCGGACAATCGCCCACTCGGCAGTGGCGGCAGAGCGAGTCGTCGCAGGGATCGAAGTGGACGACGACGTCGCCGGGCTGGCTCTCGCCGACGAAGAGCGCCGCTTCGATCCGATCGTGGATCCGGTGGACGCGCTCGACGTCGAAATAACGCGGGACCGCGACATGGACGTCGACGTGGCGCCGCGACCCGGAGCGCCAGCTGCGCAGGCCGTGGGCGTCGATCAGGGCGTCACCGCGCTCCGCGTCGAGGACCCGCACGACGTCATCGAGAGTCTCCTCGTCGACCTGGTCCATCAATCCGCCGACCGCGCCCCGCAGCAGGACCCAGCCCTCGCGGACGACGTTGATCGCGAGCACGATCGCGACGAGGGGATCCGCCCAGACCCAGCCGGTCAGGCGGACGACGCCGAGCCCCGCGACGACGCCGCCGCTGGTCCAGACGTCGGTCAGGATGTGGCGGCCGTCGGCGACGAGCGCCATCGAGCGGGTCCGCTCGCCGACGCGGACGAGATGACGGCCGAGCAGGAAGTTCACGAGGGTGAACGCGATCGTGAGACCGAGGCCGAGGTCGAGGTTCTGGACCTTCGGCCCGGCCAGCAGGTCGCGGACGCTCGAGGCCATGATGAGGAGGGCGGCGACGGTGATCGCGGTGCCTTCGAGGGCGGCGGAGAGGAACTCGACGCGGCCGTGGCCGTAGGGATGGTCGCGATCGGGGGGCTTTGCCGCGAGGATCAGCGCGAAGAGGAGCATGCCGGCGGCGACGACGTTGACCGTCGACTCCATCGCGTCGGCGAAGATCGCGTTCGAGCCGGTCACCGCGTAGGCGAGCAGCTTGCCCGCGAAGACGGCGATCCCGACGCCGAGCGCGAGGCGGCCCGCGCGCAGGCGCTGGCCGTGGTCTTCGTTCGCCTGACTCGACATCGCGTTGTTCATCTGCCTCGCGAGGATCGGCGCTCCCGGCTCGCGGGTCAATCGGAAAACCTAGACCGCGCCCTCCCGATCCGCCGTGAAGACCCCGCCGCGACTCCATTGCCCGAAGCCCCAGCGCGCCCAGTCGACCAGCGCGAGGGCGAGCCACATCGACCAGGCGAGCATCACGCCCCGGTAGAACCAGAGCGAGAGCGAGAACATCCCCGGCCGGGGCAGCGCCGAGGCGCTGCGATCGACGTACCAGCGCAGGAGGCTGGCACTCGAGTCGTTGCCCGCGACGCGCATGTCGGGCGTCCCGAGCAGCCCCGTCGCGATCGCGTCGAGCAGGGCGAGGGCGGCGGCGAGGGTGAGGCCCGCGAGCGCGACCTGCAGCGCGCGGAACAGGATCGGATGCACGCTGCACAGGCGCTCCGCGAAGCGGCCGCGCAGGGCGAGGGCCAGGAACCAGACGACGACGAGCGCCCCCGCGAAGAGCGGCGCCTGGGTCAGGCCGAGGCCGAGCAGCAGCCAGTGGTGGGCGCGCAAAGGGGTGAGCCCGACTCGACCGAGGATCCACGCGAGGCCCGCGACGACGAAGAGCGTCGACCAGAACAGGACCGAAGGGCCGAGCCGCGGCCCCTGCGCGTAGAGGAGCCAGCGATTCTCGGGCACCGCGATCTCGACCGACGCGTTCACCGCCTCGGCTCCGAGCCCGACCTCGCTCCCGCGAAAGAGCGCCGTGACGCCGCGAGGCTCACGCCAGGCGAGCTCGACGTCGCGCGCCCCGGGCGCGAGGGTCACGGTCACTTCGCGGCCCTCCTGACGCAGCGGCTGCGGCTGACCGCCGATCGTGATCGACGTCAGCTCCGCCGCTTCGGGCAGGGTCACGACGTGCTGCCCGCCCTGGGAGCTGCGCAGCGAGGCGCGAGCGTCGCGTCCGTCGCGCGGGCGCCGGGCGCGAGCGAGCCGCGCGCGGTCGAGCGTGCGCGTCGCCGCCGCGAGGGCCTCGGGGCGCTCGATCGCGAGGGCGAGCTTCTCGCCCGGCCAGGGCCGCCACTCGCGCAGGCGCGCGCCCTCGTGGACGCGATCGACGGGCGCAATGCCTTGCGCGTCGACGTGCCAGACGGGCGCCGCCGAGAGCAGCCAGACCTCGCTCCAGGGGCGATCCGTCGGCGCCGCGAGGTCGATGGCCTTCGTGATCTCGAGCGTCGAGGAATAACGCACGAACGACTCGGTCGCGGCGAGCGTGAGCTTCGCGACGCCGTTCTCGACCCGGATCCCCGCCGTCGTCACCGACTCCCCCGCGATGAGCGGAATCTCGAGCACCATCGGCCCGTCGAGCGGCGCGATCCGCCGGACCCGCGTCTCGCTCTGCCAGCGCAGCCCGAGCTCGAAATGCCGCGTCAGCTCGACGAAGGGCAGGATCACCGACGGCTCGAGCTGCGCGTCCTCGTTTCCCGACGCCGACGCCGGTGCACCCGACGGCGAGTCCGATGCCGACGCACCGCCCGAGCCCGGAGCCGCGATCGACGCCGCCTCCCGCACGAGCGCGAGCGCGCCGCTCGCCGTCCCATCCGGCGCGATGCCGACGACGCTCCAACCGCGCGGCGTCCCGACGAGCGCCGCGCGCCGCGGCGCGATCGGCAGCGCGACCTGCACCGACTCGTGCGGCGGCATCGCCCCCTCGAGCTCGACCGAATGCGCACCGCGCGCGAGCCGCAGCCAGACGACGCCATTCGCGTCTCGGCGGATCGCCGTCGCGCGGACGCCGTCGACGCGAATCGATTCCGGAACCCAGCTCGTCTCCCCGAGCCCCGCACCGGGCAGCGGAACGCCCGTCTGCTCGCGCGCCTCGATCGTCGCCACGAGCCGCAGCCGTGCCGGCTCGACTCCGACCTCGAGCCGCGAGAGCACCGCGCAATTCGGCACGCAGGCCGGATTCTCGAGCAGCCGGCTCCGCAGCGTCTCGAGCAGCTCCGGCGTCGGCATGTCGGCCCGGGCGGGCGCCGGCGCGGCGCCCACGGCCAGGGCGACCGCAACGAGGGTCGAGAGCGCGGCGAACGAAGCCGTCACGACCGACGCAGCGCCCGCCGTCCCCGCCGCCCCGGGCCGCGTGCCGAGGGGCCCGAGCCCGCTCTCGGCGAAGAACGTGTCGCGGGCGGAGCGCGCGAAGAGCCCGAGCAGCGCCGCGACCGCGACGACGCGCAGGATCGCGAGCAGCCCGTTCGCCCACGGCGGCACCAGCCAGAGCGAGAGCCCATGATCCCGGGTCACCGGCCCGCTCCAGCGCAGCTCGATCCGCTCCCAGCGCCAATCCGGCCGCCCCGGCCCCGTCGGCACCACCGCCGATGGGTCGGCCTCGAGAACCTTGCTCTCCCCCGGGCTCCGCAGGTACGACGCGCCATCGCCTTCGTATGCATCGCTCAGGCTCGCGAGCGCGCCCCCGACGGACTTCCGCGCTTCCCGGCGAACGGCCTGCATCCGGTCGGACGCGTCGGTGAGATCGGGCGAAGCGGTGGCCGGCATCGGCGGCGCGGCGGCCAGCTCCGCTTCGGAAACGGCCTCCTGGGCCACGACGGACTCGTCCATCGCGACGCCGCCCATCGCCATCGGCGAGCTCGCCCCCTCGAAATAACCGCCGTCGCCGTGGGGCGCGAGCGCCGGAAAGAATCCGCCGCGCAGCTGGGCGACGGCGAAGGGCACGGCGAGCACCACGATCGCGATCGCAACGAGGCCTTCGGCGAGCTTCACGAAGCGCGCGAAGCGGCCGTGGGCGACGGCGCGCCGCAGCGCCTCGGCGACGGCGAGAGCGAGCCAGATGCGCATCGGTGCGCCGGGCTCGTTCCAGACCAGCACCAGCGTCGCGAGGGCGAGAGCCGCCCCGACGAGCCCGAAGAGCCGCAGACAGACGACCGTCATCAGCAGCACGAAGAAGACCGAGAGCAGGTCCCAGCGCGAGACCCAGGTCGAGCTCGCGGCGTCGACGCCGCCGGCGTGGAGCAGGCGATAGCCGGGGGGAATCATGAGGGTGCCCGAGAGCTGATCGACGTCATGGTCCCAGCCGACCGCCCTGAGTCGGCGCGGGCTTCCCGGAATCCGGCTGTCGGCATCGAGGGTGAGGTGTCCAAGAGTCGTCTCGATGCCGAGGCGATCGCCGTCGGCGCGGCGCGTGATCGGCTGATCGCGGCCGTCGAGGGCGACGCGGCCGAGGTCGGTGCCGGGGGCCATCTCGACACGGAGCGAGCGGCGCAGGGTTCCGCTGAGCCGATCGAGGACCGTCGTCCCGCCGCCGTCGAAATCGAGCAGCCAGATCCGCTCGAGCATCAGCTGATCGCCGGCGCTGCCCTCGTTGCCCCGCCGCTTCTCGGCGAGCTCGAGAGTCGTCCCGTCATCGAGGCGATAGGTCGCGAGCGCGTGCCAGTCGGGCGGGATCTCGGCCTGGGTCGGATCGATCGAGGGCGCCCCGGCGACGTCGACGAGCCGCAGCTCGGGCGCCAGCGCCACCGACCAGACCTCGCTCTCGTCCCAGCGCGCCCCTTCGGGCTGCTTCGGGAGCGCGAACGCGAGCGAGGGCTTCGCGAGCCGGGCGTGGATCGAGAGCGTCCAGTCGCCGGGCCGCAGCTGGACGCGAAGCCTCCCGTCCGGATCGAGCCGCGCGGGCAGCGGCGACGAGAGCGACGTCGCGAGCCAGTTCTCCGGAAGCGCGATGCCGAGCCGCTCCTCGCGCGGCTCCCCCGAGACCCGCAAGCGGACGAGCGAGAGCAGCCGTGGGGGCACGGCATCGTCGAAGCGCCGCATGACCTCGACGTCGACGCGATTCTCGACGGGCCCGGACGCGATCGGCTCGCTCGCCGCCCGCAGCCATAACGTCCCCTCCGCATCGCGCCGCGGCCGTTCGACGCGCCGCCCGTCGAGCACGAGCTCGACGAGGCCGATCTCGCTCGGGAGCGAGAGCCCCGGCGGCAGCTCCGACCACGCAAAGCGCCCCTCGAGCGTGCGCGTCCCGGCGGCGAGACGGACGTGCGGCCGAGCGCCGAGCTCGACGACCGGCGCGCGCTCGCCGTCGACCTTCACGTCCTCGGGCCAGACCGGTCCGGCGCCCCCCGGCAGCGCGACGTCGACCGCCCGCGCCGCGAAGACCTCCTGACGGAATCGCCCGCCCTTCCCGTCGAGCTCGAGAGCGAGGCGGCCGGGCCAGAGGCAGACCCGCGCGCCCTCGCCCTGGAGAAACGGACAGACCGCGTCCTCGTGACCGGCGAGCACCCAATCGACCCAGGGTCGCAGCGGCTCGGGCACATCCCCCCGCGCGAGGGGCTCGGCCGGCGCCGCCATCGCCGAGATCAGCCCCAGGGCGAACGCGACGATCCCCCGTTCGAAGCGAAAGGCCGAGAAAAATCGCATGGAGAGCTCCCCTGGTCCCGTTCGCTTCGATCCGGTGCACGCCGATCACGGCCCGCCGCGGAGGATCCCCCTTCGCGCGGGTCCCGGCCATGGACACTCGCTAGTCTGCCCGGGTTTTCTCGCCGCCCTCGAAGCCGGGCGCGCCGTTTCGGAAGCGAAACGACCCCGCCCTGCCACACGCTCCCCGGAGAACGACCCTCCATGTCCCGACTCGGCCCCTGGCAGCCCGCGACCGTCGAGGAGCGCCTCGACCGGATGGAGTCCCTCGCCGCGATCCGCCAGCTCGCCTTCCGTTATGCGCTCTGCCTCGATACCCGCGACATGGACACCCTCGTCCAGCTCTTTCCCGAGGACGTGCGCGTCGGCCGCGACGAGCGCGGGCGCGCGGCGCTCCACCGCTGGTTCTCGCAGACCATGAGCGCGATGCGGACGTCGGTCCACCTGATCGGGAACCACGTCGTCGACTTCGACGACGCGGACCATGCCCGGGGCGTCGTCCAGGTCCGGGACGAGCTCGAGCGCCCGGATGCGGGCCTCTGGCAGGTCGGCGTCCTGCAGTACTGGGATCGCTACGTCCGGATCGACGGCGAGTGGTACTTCGAGCGCCGCAAGTTCCACCGCTACTACATCGTCGACGCCCTCGAGCGCCCGCGCGCAGGCGCCGGCCTCGACCACGATCCGCTGACGACGACCCAGCTCCCGGAGGCGTGGCCCAGCTGGGGGGCGTTCTGGAAGCGGATGGGAAAGGACGGCTGAGCACCGTCCCCGACGCTGCCAAGCGGGCGGCTCGATCGCCCCCGGCGCGGATCGCCGCCTACGGAATCGACGCCGCGAGGCTCGCCGCCTTGCGGATCAGCTCGGGCACGAGCTTGCCGAAGAACTCGACGCGCGGGTTGACGCCGGCGCCCTGGAGCAGCCGGCTGTAGCTCTGCTCGAGCACGATGCCGAGCTTCCAGCGCGCGAGCACGACGTAGTAGTCGATGCCCTCGGTGCTCGGGCCGCCGCAGCGCTCGTAGTGTTCGAGCATCTCGTCCCGGGAGGGCAGCCCCGGCGCCTGCATGAAGCCCGCGTGCTGCATGTCGGCGGCCTCGGGTCCCCAGGCGACCAGCACCCAGCCGAGATCGAGCAGCGGATCGCCGATCGTCGCCATCTCCCAATCGATGATCGCGAGGAGCTTCGCCGGGACGCCGTGGGCGAACATCACGTTCGCCAGCTGATAGTCGCCGTGCATGAGGCCGGGCGTGAATTGGCGGGGCACGTGCCCGCGCAGCCAGGCCGCCGCCTCGTCGAGCCCCGGGAGCTCGCGGCAGCGGATCCGGGCGTAGTAGGCGAGCCAGCGGTCGACCTGACGCGCGTGGAAATTCTCGGGGCGGCCGAAGCCCTCGAGGCCGTGCGCCCTCCAGTCGAAGCGCGCCATGGATGCGGCCCCGCGCGCGAGCTCGAGACCGATCCCGTGGCGCGCGGCGAGATCGACGTCATAGGGGCTCTCCCAGCGCCCGCCGGCGACGGGCGACCAGCCGTCGATCGCCTCCATCAGGAAGAAGGGCATGCCGAGGATCGACGGATCGTCGCTGCCCGCGAGGTAGCGCGGATGGGGGACCTCGCTGCCGGCGAGGGCGCGGGCGAGGCGGTGCTCCCGGCGCATGCCCTCGACGCGGTCGGCAACGGCGGAGACCGGCGGCTTGCGCATCACCATGCGCGCACCGCCGCGCTCGACGAGGGTCAGCTCGTTCTGCGAGCCGCCGCCGAGGGCGCGGAGGACCGGACGCTCGCCTTCGCCGGGGAGACCGGCGGCGTCGAGGAAGCGCGCGAGGGCGTCGGCGTCGACGGCCTGGATGTGGGGCTCGGCAAACTGGCTCATCGCGGGCTCTCCGGAAAACGATCGGAGGAGGCCGGGCCCGGCCTAACGCCCCCGCCCGACCAGCTCGAGATCGCTCTTCATCATGGTCTCCGCGAGGGTCTCGAAGCGGATCCGCGGCTTCCAGCCGAGGCGCTCGCGGGCCTTGGTCGGGTCGCCGAGGAGCAGATCGACCTCGGCCGGGCGGTAGAAGGCGGGATCGACGTCGACGACGACCTGGCCCGTGTGGCGGTCGCGGCCGACTTCGTCCGTACCGCTCCCCTCCCACTCGATCTCGAAGCCCGCGACGGCCGCGGCGTGCTCGACGAACTCGCGGACGCTGTGGGTCTCGCCGGTCGCGATGACGTAGTCGTCGGCCTCGTCCTGCTGGAGCATCAGCCACATCGCCTCGACGTAGTCCCGTGCGTGGCCCCAGTCGCGCTTCGCGTCGAGGTTGCCGAGCGAGACGCGCGGCTGGCGTCCGTGCTTCACGGCGGCGAGGCCGAGGGTGATCTTGCGCGTCACGAAGTTCTCGCCGCGGCGCTCGGACTCGTGGTTGAAGAGGATGCCGTTGCTCGCGTGCATGCCGTAGGACTCGCGGTAGTTGCGCACGATCCAGTAGGCGTAGAGCTTCGCGACGGCGTAGGGCGAGCGCGGGTGGAAGGGCGTCTGCTCGTTCTGCGGGATCTCCCGGGCCTTGCCGTAGAGCTCGGAGGTCGAGGCCTGATAGAAACGGGCATTCAGCTCGTTGGCGCGCAGGCTCTCGAGCAGGCGCAGGACGCCCGTCCCGTCGACGTCGGCGGTGTACTCGGGCTGCTGGAAGGAGACGGCGACGTGGGACTGGGCGGCCAGGTTGTAGACCTCGTCGGGGCGGATCTTCGCGAGGATGCGATTCAGGCTCGAGGAGTCGCCGAGGTCGCCGTACTCGAGGGCGTAGACCTGGCCGCGATGGCGCGCGGCGTCGCGGGCCTCCTCGATTCGGCTGCGATTGAAGAGCGAGGTCCGCCGGGCGATGCCGTGGACGTCGTAGCCCTTTGCGAGCAGGAGCTCGGCGAGATACGAGCCGTCCTGACCCGTGATGCCCGTGATGACGGCGACCCTGCGAATTCCGCTGCTCATGCGCGCGTCCTCGTTCGATTCATCGAGCCCGACTCATACGATGCCGCCGTCGACGCGCACGAGGGTCCCCGTCGTGTAGCTCGACGCGGGGCTCGCGAGATAGAGCGCCGCGGTCACGATCTCGTTTGGCCGTCCGGCCCGCCCGAGCGCGTTCGGCATGCTGTCCCGCGCCGCCTGCGTCCAGGCCCGGGCGATGTCCGTCAGGAACGGCCCCGGACAGAGCGTATTGACGCGCACCTTCGGCCCGTACTCCGCCGCGAGCGAATGCCCCATCGCGTTGAGCGCCGCCTTGGCGCTCGCATACGGCACGACCCCGGGCACCGCCATCAACGAGCCCGACGACGATACGTTCACGATGACGCCGCCCTCGCCGTCCGCCATCCGCTTCGCGACCTGGCTCGCGAGCCGGAAGGGCCCCTTGAAGTTGAGGGCGATCACGCTGTCGAAGAGCGACTCGGAGACCTCGTGGCTCTTCGCCGCCGGCCCGCTCCCCGCGTTGTTGACGAGGACGTCGATCCGCCCGAACTCCCGGTACACGACCTCGATCAGCGCATCGATCGAGTCCCATTTTCCGGCGTGGACCGGGTGGGCGAGCGCGCGCCGCCCGAGTCCCCGGACCTCCGCCGCCACCGCCTCGCAGGTCTCGAGCTTGCGGCTCGCGACGACGACGTCCGCCCCGCGCTCGGCGAAGGCGAGCACCATCTCGCGGCCGAGCCCCCGGCTGCCGCCGGTCACGACGACGACCCGATCCGTGAAGTCGAAGAGCGGATCCCGGGCCGGCGCCACCTAGCGGACCAGCCCCTTCACCGACGCCGGCATCTCCTGCGCGACCCGGATGATCGGGATGCCGGTCTGGGTATTGGCCTGCATCTCGGCGATCGCCCGGGGCAGCGCCTCGAAGGGGTAGATCTCGCGGTGGATCGTCGGCTTGAAGACGCGGCCGTAGAGCGAGGTCGCGGCCTCGCAGCCGGGGATCGTGTCGTAGTGGGTATGGTCGAGGGTCAGCTGCTTGGTCGAGGCGCCGGCCGAGTTGTATTTCACCATCGTCCCGAGCTGCCAGCCCGCCGAGACGTTGACGCCTTCGCGCGAAGCCGCCGTGATGCCGGCCTCGAAGACCGGGCCGCGCAGCAGATCGCACACGACGTGCATGCCCTGCCCGCCGGTCTGCTTCTTGATCTCGGCGCCGAAGGCCTTGACGTCGTCCCGGCCGGCGAAGCGGTTGAAGCGCTTCTGGTCGATGCCGACGATGCCCTGGGCCTCGAGGGCCTTGCGGCGCTCGGGGCTGCCCGAGCAGAAGAACGCGTTGTGGCCGCGGTGCTTCGCGAGCATCAGGAAGAGCTCGGAGACGCCGCCGCCGAAGGCGAGCACGTTCAGCGTCGCGAGGCGCTCCTCCGAGACCTTGACCCGGAAGATCCCCTCGGCGCGGCGCCAGAGGTGATAGGCGGTCGGCGCCCGAAGCGGGAGCGCCGCGATCTCCCAGAGCGAGAGGCCGCAGGCGAGCGGCGCGGGCACGATCTGCCAGTCGCCGACGACCGCCTCCTCCGCATACCAGCCGATCGACTCGGGCTGATCGTAGGCCCAGATCCGGAGCGGATAGCCGTGGGCGTCGGGCTCGCCGTTGCAGTGGGTGACGACGACGTCGCCCGCCTTGAAGCGCGCGACGTCGCGGCCGACCTCGACGACTTCGCCGACGGCGGAGTTGCCGGGATAGATCTTGCCGCCGCGCAGCTCGGCGATGTTGACCGTGTCGGCGGTCGCGGCGTGGGTCAGATTGTGCTCGGCCGAGACGGCGAGGATGCGCAGCCGCACGTCGCGCGGCCCGACGGGGCGGAGCGCGAGGGTGTCGAGGGCGATCACGCGGTTGATGTCGATCTTGTCGGGATCGCCCCCGACCCGCTTGCTCTCGGCGGCGATCGCTTCGGCGGTGATGGAGTAGGCACGCGTCATGGAAGGGTCCTCGTGTCGTGGGATTCGTTCGGCGCCGACGCCGCGGCCGCTCCGGGCCGCCGGGTCGGGGATCGGGAGGCTAGCGCCCGATGTAGGTCTCGCCGAAGCCGGCGAGGAAATCGAGCATCTGCGAGCGGCCCGCCGTCGGCGGGTTGATCACGAGCCAGGTGAAGCCCTGCGCCTCGAGCCGGGCGAAGGCCTCCCGATGGCGATCGGCGTCGCGGCGGGGATCGCGGATCGTCGTATCGAGATAGACCATCGTGAAGTCGAGCTCGGCGCCGCGGGCGCGGCCGGCGGCGCGGATCTCGGCGATCTGGGCCTTCACGTCGTCGGCGGAGCCGGGGGGCGGGGTGCGCACCGTCTTGAAGATCGCGTCGCCGACGTGCTCGGGGGCGATCATCGGCATCCAGCCCTGGGCGCTCTCGGCGACCCGCCGGCGCGAGGCCTTCGAGTTGCCCCCGATCCAGATCGGGATCGGATTGCGGATCGGCTTCGGCATCGCCTGGATGCCCTTCGCGGCGAAGTGGCGGCCGGTGTAGTCGAAGGGCTCGCCGCGCCAGTGGAGCGGCAGGACCTCGAGCGCCTCGTCGAAGAGCGCGAGACGCTCCTCGAAGTCGACACCGAGGGCGGCGTACTCGGCCTTGAGATAGCCCGTCCCGACGCCCAGGATGAAGCGGCCGTTCGAGAGCCGATCGACCGTCGTCGCCGCCTTCGCGACGAGCAGCGGATTGCGATACGGGAGCACGGCGAGATAGGTCAGCAGCTGGAGCTTCGAGGTCACCGTCGCCGCGCCGCCGAGCGCGACGAACGGGTCGAGGGTCTGGTGGCCCCCCGCGGCGAGCCACTTCGCGTTGGGCGCGGGGTGCTCCGTCATGGCGAAGCCGAGGAAGCCCGCGCGCTCGGCCGCGACGGCGAGCTCGCCGACGCCGCCGGCTTCGAGCAGATCCGCGTCGGCGCCGTGGGTCTCCGGATACTGGAACATGAAGCGCATGGTCAGTGTCCCGCGCGACTGTTCTTGAAGCGGGCGACGAGCTCGTGCTTCAGGATCTTCATCGTCGGGTTGCGCGGCAGCGCGTCGACGACCTCGAGCTGCTCCGGGGTCTTCTGGGTCATGAGTCCGGCCTGCTTGCAGAGGGCCTGGAGCTCGTCGAAGGCGAGCGCCGCCATCCCCGGCCGCATCTCGACGACCGCGCAGACCCGTTCCCCGCGCGTCGCGTCGGGCAGGCCGATCACGGCGACCGCCGCGACCCGCGGATGCGTCATCAGGACGTCCTCGATCTCGCCCGGGGAGATGTTCTCGCCCTTGCGGATGATCATCTCCTTGCTGCGGCCGGTCAGCTTGAGATGGCCGTCGGGGCGCAGATGACCGCGATCGCCGGTCTTGAAGAAGCCGTCCGGCCGGAACGATTGGCGCGAGAGCTCGGGATCGAGATAGCCCTTCGCGACCATCGGCCCGCGGACGTGGACCTCGCCGTCGACGCCGGTCGGGAGACGCTTCCCCTCGGCATCTTCGATCGCGATCTCGCAAGCGAGGATCGGCGCGCCCTCGCTGTTCGCGAGCTGCTCGGCCGTGTCGCCCATGGCGCCGCTCGTGATCATCGGACACTCGGTCATGCCGTAGCCGTGGCAGACCTCGACGCCGAGGATCTCCTGGACCTGCGAGTAGACCTCGGGCGGCATCGGCGCCCCGCCGCCGGAGAGCTGGCGCAGCGCCGGGAGGATCCTGGCTTCGGGATGCTTGCGCTGCTCGGCGAGCAGCATCAGGTAGTGGGCCGTGCTGCCGCCGGACATCGTGACACCGACCCGTCGGAAGATCTCGAGGGAGTCGGGGATCGAGAACTGGTCGAGCAGCAGGACCGGCAGCCCGTAGCGCAGTGCCATGACGACGTAGTCGGGGCCGCCGATATGGGCGTAGGGGAAGACGATCGAGCCGATCTCGCCGCTCTCGGGCTCCGGGCGGAGGGCTTCGGCGAGGCCGGTGCCCCCGGCGATCAGCGACTGGTCGGTATGCAGCACGACCTTCGGCGCCGAGGTCGTCCCCGAGGTCGAGTAGTGCCAGCGGACGACGTCGCCGTCGGTCGGCGCCGGCGGCAGCGTCGTCGGGTCGCCATCCGGCAGGCCTTCGTCGACGCAGAGGATCTCGAAGGGCCGCGCGACGTCCGCGCGAAGCTTCTCGGCCATGTCGCGGTAGGAGAAATTGCGCCAGCTCGAGACGACGGCGTAGAGCGACGCCTCGGTCTGCCGCAGGAGCGAGCCGACCTCGCGCTCCCGGTAGAGGGCGATGATCGGGTTCTGCACCGCCCCGAGCCGCGAGAGCGCCACCGAGAGCAGCACCGTGTCGATCCGCGTGGGCAGCTGCCAGCTGACCCGGGTCCCCGCCCGCACACCGCGGGCGAAGAGCCCGGCGGCGACCCGCTCGGCCCGGTCCCGGAACTCGGCGAAGGAGATCCGGCGGTCGTTCCCGTCGACGAACATGAGGCGATCGGGCGTGCGCTCCGCACGGCGACACAGAAGCGCCCAGAAGGTCGACGCCTCGACGATCCGGCCGTCCCCGCGGCTCGCGCCCGTGCTCTCGACGCCCCTGCCGGCGTGGCTCTGGATCCCGGACTGCTTCGCGGACTCGGACATGCGGCTTGGCCCCTCGTGCCGGGAGGGGCACGCCTCCGGCGTCGGCGGATCCTAAGAGAGAGACGAGTGGACCCGCAAGCCGCGGAATCGTCGGACCGGACGAGGGCCCGCGTCGCGTGTCGGTTTCGGTCGGGGGCCACCGGCATTATGCTCGCGATGACCCCGATTCCGGGACGAACCCGCGCAAGCGCGATCCGGGCCCCGATCCGACCGAGCCGGTGCCCTCCGGGAGATTCGCCGCATGACCGAGGACGCCCGCCGCGAAGACTCGGACGGCATCATCACGATCACGTTCACCCGCGATCGCAAGCTGAACGCGGTGACCCGGCCGATGCTCGAAATGCTCGTCGAGGCGGGCCAGGACCTCGCCGACGACGACCGCCATCGCGTCCTGCTGATCACCGCCGAGGGGCGCTATTTCACCTCCGGCGTCGACATCAGCACGATGGACCCGGACATGGGCAAGGGGACCGACGGGGTCTTCCGCGGCTCGAACATGCGACGGCAATATCGCGGCCGCGCGCTCCACGACTTCTTCGATTTTCTCGAATCGGTCGAGAAGCCGGTCGTGCTGGCGGCCCAGGGCTCGTGTCTCGGCGTCGGCATCGAGCTCGCCTCGTCCTGCGATTTCCGGCTGGCGGCGGAGGGTGCGAAGTTCGCGCTGCCGGAGATCTCGAATCTCGGCGTGCTGCCGGGCTCGGGCGGGATCAGCCGGCTGACACGGATCGTCGGGCCGGCCTGGGCCAAATGGATCGCGATGGCATGCCAGACGATCGACGCCGAACAGGCCCTCGCGATCGGGCTCGTCCAGGCGGTCTACCCCGCTGCGGAGTTCGCCGACCGCGTCCGCGCCTTCTGCGAGCAGCTCGCCTCGTTCCCGCGCGAGGCCGTCGGGCTCGCGAAGCTCGCGATCGACGCCGCCCACCACGGCGACCGGCGCACGGCCCGCGACGTCGACCGCATCGCCCAGACCCTGCTGCTGACCGGCTCCGAATACCGCGAGAAGATCGACGCCTTCCTCGCGCGACCGCCGCGATGAGTCAGACGAAGCACGGCCACGAGCCGATGTCGCCGCTCGACGAGCTCCTCTTTCGCAGCGAGCGCGATCCGGCCAGGCGCTCGACGATGGCGGCGATCTACCTGCTCGACGCGACACCCGCCTGGGACGACGTCGTCGAGACCTTCGAGCGCGCGAGCCGCGAGTTCCTGCGCCTGCGCCAGCGGGTCGTCGAGCCGACGGCCGGCTTCGGCCCGGCCTGCTGGTCGACGGATCCCGACTTCGACCTCGCCTATCACCTGCGCCGCGGCCGGCTCGCCCCCGGCGCGACCCTCGACGACGTCGTCGAATGGCTCGAGCCCGACCTGACGACGCAGCTCGATCCGTCGCGACCGCTCTGGCTGGCGACGCTCTTCGAGGGGCTCGAGGGCGGCCGCGCGGCGCTCGTCTTCAAGCTCTCCCATGCCATCTCCGACGGCGTCGGCGGGATCGCCCTCCACGCGCTCCTCTTCGATCGCGAGCGCGAGAGCCCGCGCCGCCCGATGCCGCCGCCGCCGCTGGCCGAGGACGCAACCCCCGACGAGCTCGCGACCGAGGAGCTCGGCCGGCTCGCGGGCCAGGCGGCCCTGCTCGCGGCGAGATGGGCCGGCCAGCTCGCCGGCCTGGCCGAGCGCGTCCGCGACAATCCCCGCGCCGCGCTCGACGACGTCGTCGAGCGCGCGAGCTCGACGCTGCGCGTGCTCGACTCGGGCGCCCCGCATTCGCCGCTGCTCGCCGGCCGAAGCCGCCGTCGGCGCCTGCTCTGGCACGCCCTCTCCCTCGCGAACCTCAGGCGCGCCGCGCGGGGAGCCGGCGGCTCGCTCAACGACGTCTATCTGGCGGGGCTCTGCGGAGCCCTCGCCCGCTACCACGTCGACCAGGCGATGCCGATCGAGACACTCCCGCTCGGCATCCCGATCAGCACCCGTCGCCACGGCGACGGGACGGGCGGCAACCGCTTCGTCGCCGCGGTGCTCGCCGCACCGCTCGCCGAGGAGGATCTCGCGGCGCGCATGAAGTCGATCGCCGAGCAGGTGCGCACGATCCGCGGCGAGCCCGGTCTCGCCTACGCCGACTGGGCGGCACCCTGGCTCGCGGCGCTCCCGGCCGCGCTCTCCGCGCGGCTCGTCGGCGCGATGCGCGCGCCCGACGTCCAGGCGAGCAACGTGCCGGGCCATCGCAGCGAGCTCTTCCTCGCCGGCGCGCGCGTCGAGAAGATGCTCGGCGTCGGCCCGCTGCCCGGAGCGGCCATGATGGTCACGCTGGTGAGCCACCTCGATCAGGCGACGCTCACCGTCCACTACGATCCCGCGGCCCTGCGCGAGCCCGGCGTCTTCGCGCGCTGCCTCGCCGAATCGTTCGCGGAGATCGAAGCCCTCGCATGACGCCGCTCTCCCATGCCCAGGCGCTCGCCGAGGTCGATCGAGGCCGCGCCGGGCCCGCGGTCGCGGCCTTCTTCGATCTCGACGGCACCCTGGTCACGGGCTTCACCGCCGCCGCCTTCCTCGAGAATCGCCTGCGCCAGGGCGAGCTCGACTCGGGCGTCGTCGCCGAGATCCTCCGCCTCGGCCTCGAGGGCCTCTTCGGCCGGATCCAGTTCGACGAGTTCCTCGAGCTCTCCCTCGGCACCCTCGCCGGCCGCCCCGCCGCGGAGCTCGAGGCCCTCGGCCGCGAGCTCTTCGAGCGCGAGATCCGCGCGCGGCTCCAGCTGCCGATCGTCGAGCTCGTCTTCGCCCACCGCGAACGCGACCACACCGTCGTGCTCGCGACCTCGGCGACGAGCTTCCAGGCCGACCCCGTCGCTCGGGTCCTCGGCATCGAGCATGTGCTCTGCAATCGCCTCGCGGTCGACGAGCGGGGCGACCTGACGGGCCGGATCGAGGGCGGCGTGATCTGGGCCGAAGGCAAGGCCCGCGCCGCCCAGGCCTTCGCCGAGGCCCACGACATCGACCTCGCCGACAGCCACTTCTACGCCGACGGCTCCGAGGACGTCGCCTCGATGTTCCTCGTGGGCCATCCGCGGCCGGTCAATCCGGGGCGGCGGATGCGGGCGGTGGCGGGCCGGCGCGGCTGGCCGGTGATCCGCGTGCCGGAGCCGGCGGGGATGCGGGCGGTGCGGCCGCGGGGGAGCGCGGTGCGCGAGCGATTGCTCGCGGCGCTCGGGCGGAGCGAGCGGCCCCGCTGAACGACGCCGTCCTTCGGCGAAGGACCCGGCCCCGGTTGCCAATGCCGCGATCGGGGGGACACTCTCGCGCCGGGCCAGCACGCGAGACCGCGACCACCGAACGGGCGTCCGACCTGCGAGCGGGCGAGCGGGCTATGGGAATACGGAGGATCCGATGACACGCTACGAGCCCGGTGCCCATGTCGAGACCCGCGGCGACGCGCCCGCCGTCATCGCCGCCGAGAGCGGCGCGATCTTGACCTACCGCGAGCTCGACGAACGCTCGAAGCGGGTCGCGCGATTGCTGCGGGAGGCCGGCCTCCGGCCCGGGGACCACGTCGCGATCCTGCTCGAGAACCACCCGCGTTATTTCGAGATCGTCTGGGGGGCCCAGCGCGCGGGCCTCTACACGACGCCGATCAACTGGCATCTGAAGGCCGAGGAGGTCGGCTACATCGTCGAGGACTGCGAGGCGACGGCGCTCTTCACCTCGAAGCAGCTCGCGCCGATCGCCCGCGAGCTCGAGCCGCATCTCGGCCGCGTGGGCCTGCGGCTCATGCTCGACGGGACGGCTCCGGGATTCGCGAGCTACGAGGACGCGATCTCGGGCCAGCCGCCGAAAGCCCTCGAGAACGAGATCGAGGGCGCGATCATGTTCTACTCGTCCGGGACGACGGGTCGGCCCAAGGGCATCAAGCCCCCGCTCTCCGGCGCGGCCTTCGGCGAGACGAGCGGCGGACTGACCACCCTCTTCCAGTTCAAGTACGGCGTCACGGCCGACTCGATCTACCTCTGCCCCGCGCCGCTCTACCACGCAGCCCCCCTCGGCTGGACGACCTCGATCCAGCGCCTCGGCGGCACGATCGTCCTGATGGAGCGCTACGACGCGGCGAAGGCCCTCGCGCTGATCGAGCGCTACCGGGTCACCCACGCCCAGTTCGTCCCGACCCATTTCGTCCGCATGCTGAAGCTGCCCGAGGCCGAGCGGAAGCGCTTCGACGTCTCGAGCCTCGAGAAGGCGGTCCACGCGGCGGCGCCCTGCCCGATCGACGTGAAGCGCGCGATGATCGCGTGGTTCGGCGACGCGATCGAGGAATATTATGCGGGCAGCGAGGGGAACGGCTTCTGCGCCATCGGGGCGCAGGAATGGCTCGCACGGCCGGGCTCCGTCGGCAAGCCGCTCCTCGGCAAGCTCCACATCCTCGACGAAAACGGGAACGAGCTGCCCGCGGGCGAGGCGGGGCAGATCTGGTTCGAATCCGGGACGCGCTTCGAATACCACAACGACCCGAAGAAGACGGGCGAGGCCTTCAACGACCGGGGCTTCAGCTCGCTCGGCGACGTCGGCTACGTCGACGCCGACGGCTATCTCTTCCTGACCGACCGCATCTCCCACATGATCATCTCCGGCGGCGTCAACATCTATCCGCAGGAGGTCGAGAACGAGCTCGTGATGCACCCGGCGGTCGCGGACGTCGCCGTGATCGGTGTACCCCATCCGGAGATGGGCGAGCAGGTGAAGGCCGTGGTCGTGGCCGCCGACGGGGCGCGGCCCGGCCCGGAGCTCGAGGCCGAGCTGATCGCGTTCACCCGCGCGCGGATCGCCCACTACAAATGTCCGACCTCCGTCGATTTCGCCGAGAGCCTGCCCCGGCTGCCGACGGGCAAGCTGCGCAAGGCGGAGCTGCGCAAGCACTACTGGTCGGCCATTGACGGCGACTCCCCGCGGCGGTAGATAACGCGGAAATTCCGCGGAGCTGGAGCGCCCTCGCGTGTGATCCGGCGGACGGCCATCCGAATGTTCAATTCCTTCCTCGCCCCCGGTTTGCGTGGCGTGGAGATCGCAAACAAGGGGGGCCGGGGTGTCTTTGCCGACCAACCCATCCCACGAGGCCGGCTGCTGATCGTCTTCGGCGGAGACGTGATCGACCGCAAGCAGGTCGAGCAGCTCTCCCCCGAGGTGCGCCCCCTCGTGATCCAGGTCGACGAGGATTGCTTCCTCGTCTCGACCAAGCCGGGCCCCGCCGACTGGGTGAACCACAGCTGTGAGCCCAACGCCGGGCTGCGGGGCCAGATCTCGCTGGTCGCCCTGCGCGACATCGCCCCCGGCGAGGAGATCACCTTCGACTACGCCATGAGCGACGGCTGCGACTACGACGAGTTCGACTGCGGCTGCGGGGCGGCCCTCTGTCGCAAGCGGGTGACGGGCAAGGACTGGTGCCAGCCCGAGCTCATCGAGCGCTATCGGGGCTACCGGGCGCCCTATCTCGACGCGCGGCTCGCCGAGGGGCGGCGCTAGGCAAGCGGAGTCGGAAAGGTCGGCGCCTTCCGGGGCGCGGCGGGCGGCGAAGCCGCCGGGGCAGCCAGGGGCGCGACGGCGGTCGATCGCGACGTCGGATCCGCCGGAAGAACCGGGTCGGCCGGGCCGTGCGGTCCCGACGCGATCCGCTCGATCGGCAGACTGGACGCTCTCGAGGTGTAGACCGGGAGTCCGCCCAGGAACTCGACGACCGCGCGGGCGAGGCCGTCGGGATCGTCGAGCATGACGCCATGGCCGGCGCGCGGGAGCGTGACGAGCCGGCCGTCGAGCAGGACCTGGTCGACCATCTCCCCCGCGATCTTCTCCGAGAGGATCGCCGAGAGTCCGCCACGCACGACCAGGACGGGACACGCGAGCGCACCGAGCGCCTGCCAGAGCGTCCGTGTCCGCTCCGCCAGCGCATCGGGCGCGACGCTCTCCCCGAGACCGCCCTCGCCGAGCACGCCCGGATCCAGGGCCGGCTCGAAGCGACCGTCGATGCGTCGCACGACGCCGGTCTCGGCCAGGCGATCGAGCAGCGCGCCATCGCCCATCGGATGGATCTTCGCGAGCCAGGCCCGGTACTCCGCCACCGACGCGAAGCTGCGCAGCGCGCTCTCGACCTCGTCGACGACGTGATCCGAGCCGCCCGACTCGAGGGACGGACCGGTGTCGACGAGGACGAGCGACAGAATGCGGGCCCGAGTCCCCGCGGCGAAGAGGGTCGCGACGTTGCCGCCGAGAGAGTGGGCGACGACGTGGACGCGCTCGATGCCGAGCGAGGAGACCACGCCGTCCAGATCCGCCGCATAACAGTCGAGCTCGTATTCGCCGGCGGGCGACCAGGGCGACTCCGCATGACCCCGCAGATCGACGGCGATCGGCCGCCACGACTCCGGCAGCGACGCCGCGAGCTTCTCCCAGACGACGCGATTGTGGCCGAACCCGTGGACGAAGAGCACGGGCATGCCGTGGCCCCGCGGATCCGAGAAGGCGAGCGGCAGCGGCGCCGCGCGGAAGCCCGAGTCGAGCTTGCGCGTCATGCCGAGCCTCCCGCGAGACTCGCTTCGAGCCGTCGGACCAGGACCTGCGCGATCTCGGCGAGCGTCGGACCGGGCGGAAACCAGTCCGCCGCGAGCGGCAGCTCGAGGCTGCGACCGAGGCCCATGAAGAGCTCCATCGTCATCAGCGAATCGAGGCCGAGGGCGTCGAGGCGGATGCCGGGATCGAGGCGGTCTCGGCGGTCCGGCGCGAGGCCGAGCACGCCGGCCAGCTCCTCGACCACGTGCCGCCCGAGCGCCGCGCGCCGCTCGGGCGGCGAGAGGGCGAGGAATCCGCTGCGGTCGAAGGCCCGGCTCGCGGTCTCCGCATGCGCCGCCGCGAGGGAGGCCATCAACGGCGAAGGGGCGCGCTCGCTCCGTAGCGCCTGCTCGGCCGCCGGGAGCACTACGACCTGATCGCTCGCCAGACCACAAGACCAGGCCCGAAGCACCGACCGTGCGACGCGATCGGCCGCCCCATCGTCTCCGGACGGGAGACCGAACGAAAGCCCCAGGGAGAGACCAGGAGCGCGATCGCTCGCGCGACCCGCATCCGCCTGGCCCCCCGAGAGCAGGAGTCGATCGACCCAGAGTCTCGCCTCCCAGGCCCGATCGCGATCCGGCTCGCCGACGACCTCTTCCCGCAGCGAGACGAGGATGCGGTCGCGGGCCCCTGAGCCGGCCATCCGGTGGCGCAGTCGATCGCGGGAGTCGGCCGATTCGTCGGAGACGTGGATCCACACGTCGGCCGCCGACGCGAGCGCCCCCGCTGCCGCGGCGTCGAGCTCGACGACCTCCGCGGCGGCCCGCGCCCGCAGCCGACTCACGAGGGCGCGGCGAACCGCGGTGGCCCGACTCGACTCGCCTGCGCCGCTGACGACGAAGCGGAGCGCATCGAGCTCCGCCGCATCGGCTCCCGACGGCGACGCCAGCCGGACTTCGGCGGCCCGGGCGAGATCGAGCACGACTCGGCCGGTCTGCCGGTTCTGGGTCATGAAGCGCAGAGCCCGCGCCGCCTCGGAGACCGGGAAGCTCGTGACGGGGATCGCGGCGAGGACACCCGCTTCGAAGTCGGCGAGGGCTTCCTCGAGGCGGGCGCCGATGCCCCGCGCGTCGGATTCGAGGGCCGCGAGGCAATCGACGGCGAGATAGGCGCGGTTGCGACCGAGCCGGAGCGCCCCGACCTCCTCGCGCAGGAAGCGCTCGCGCGGGCAGAGGTCGACATAACGCCCGCCCTCGGCGAGCGCGCCGAGGCGGCCATGCAGCGCGGGCCCGGACTCGCTCCCGACGATCACGTCGTAGCGCGGCAGCTCGGACGACCGATCGACGCCGTCGCCCTCGCCCGCCCCATCACCCTCGACGACGCAGGCGCCCTGGGCCTCGAGCGCGGCGCGGCGCGCCGGGCTGCTCGCCGTCGCGAAGACGCTCGCGCCGAGCGCGCGGGCACGGCCCACGAGCGCTTGACCGACGCCGCCCCCCGCCGACACCACGAGCACGCGCTCCCCAGGGCGGACCCGCGCGACCTCGCCGAGCACGTGGGCTGCCACCAGCGAAGGCCACGCGAGGCTCGCCGCGTGGACGAAATCGATCCGTTCGGGGATGCGTGCGACGGCGCGATGACCGACCACCAGCCGGCGCGTCGTCGCCCCCGACCGCAGGCCGACGACCCGATCGCCGACCTCGACGTCCCGCACGCCGGGACCGAGCTCGGTGACGATGCCCGCGAAGTCGAGGCCGAGCGCGGGGGGCTGCGGGAGCGGGGCAGTGTCCGCCGGCGACACCGGCGCGACGCGCGCGAGCCCGAGCCCCGTCGCGACGTCGAAGCCCGAGAGCGCGGCCGCCGCGACCTCGACGCGGAGCTCGCCCGCCTCGAGCGGGGGATCGGGGCAGACCTGGAGGGCGAGTGCGGCGCGACCTTCGCGGCCCGTGGCGAGCGCCCGGAAGTTGCGCGAGCCCGCCGCCCGCCTCGGCGCGGATCCCGCCGCAGCCGAGCCCTCGGCGACGACGACGAGGCGTGGCACGCGCGCGCCCTCCCGCCCCATCACGAACTGGCGTTCCTCCCCCGGTCGACCGACCAGCGCCGCGAGCCAGGCGAGGTCGAGCTCGTCGAGCGCACGCCGGGCGTCGAAGAGGCGGCACTGCTGCATCTCGGCGCAGCTCGCGAAGGTGTCGATCTCGCGGGCGACATGGCGGCGCAGGCGCGCGTCGGGCAGCGATGCGCTCGGCCGTGCGGCGTCCGGACCGGCTTCGCCGAGGTCGCCGGTGCCGGCCGCATCGTCCCTCGTCTCCGTGGCGCCCGAGTCGCCGCGGGGCTGCAGACCGCGCGTCGCGATCCAGATCTGGGCCGCGTCGACGGTGTGCGCGCGAATCGCCTCGGCCCACTCGCCGACGCGGTATTCGCGCTGGAACTCGGGCTCGGGCGTGCCCTCGTCGGCTCGGTCGGCCCAGGCGAGGAGCAGGAAGCCGTAGCGGCCGTCGGCGGTGGCGCGGTGGAGACGGACGAGGGGCTCGAGATCCTCGACCTTCTCGCAGAAACGGATCTCGACGCCCTGCTTCTCGAGCTCGGCGGCGAGCCACGCCGCATGGGCCTCCGAGTCCGACACCAGGATGAATCGCTCGACTTCGCGCGACGTCGAGAGGAGGGCCTCGTCGGCGAGCCGCCACTCGATCCGGTGCCACTCGCTCGCGGCGGCGCCGTCGCGCCCCGTGCGCGCCGGAAGCGCCTCGGCGCAGACCCCGCGGATCGAGCCGACCCAGACGCCCTTGCGATCGAAGAGATCGAGATCGGCGACGAGGCTCGCTCGATCGAAGGCGTCGGCGGACGAGCAGGCGTCGGCCGAGGAGGCCGCGACCGCTGCGTCGACGCCGGGCGAGCCCGGGGATCCGATCCCGCGCGCCCCACGCCGCCGTACCCGGCAGACACAATCGCTGCCGACGCCGGCCGCGAGCTCGATCGACTCGATGCTCCGGATGCGGACCGCGGCGGGCGCGTCGAAGAGCGCCCCCGTCAGCTGAAGAGCCGCGTCGAGCAGCAGCGGATGGGCATGATAGGCGTACCACTCGGACTCGATGCTCCGCGGGAGCATCAGCTTGCCGACGACCCCGGGCGTTCCGTCACCGTCGCGCTCGAGACACGAGCCCGCGGCGGGCTCCGATGCCACGCCGCCCGGCTCGACTTCGAGCTCGCGCAGCACACGGCCCGGCGAGCTCGTCCCGACGCCGCAGCGCTCGAGGGCGGCGTAGTAGTCGTCGATGGACCGGCTCGCGTTGCCCTCCCGGACGAGCGGCTCGATCGCGACCCTCGATGCCGCCCCGACGAGGCGCGCCGTCGCGTGCAGGAGCCAGTCCTCCCCGCTGCGCGCGCGGCTCGCGACCCGCAGCTCGGCGGCATCGGGCCCTTCTTCCCGGACGACGACCTGCACCGTCCGCCGCCCCTCCGCCGGGAGCTCGAGGGGCCTGACCAACGCGAGCTCCTCGATCGAGATCCCCCGCCCCGGCCAGAGCGCCTCGCCCGCCGCCAGCGCGAGCTCGATCGCCAGGGATTCCGGCGCTCGACGCCCGTTCGCGCCCGGGGCTCCGCTCGCGCCGGACGGGGCGCGCACGTCCTGCAGGAAGCTCCCGCTGTCGGCGTCGAGCGGGAAGTCCCAGCTATGCAGTCGCGGATCGACGGAGCTGTCGCTGCGTACGCCGAGCAGCGGATGCACCGGACGGAACGTGTCGAGGCGGGTCCGCGCGCTGAAGAAGTAGCGCTTGCGTTGATAGGCGTAGAGCGGCAGGTCGACGACCTGCCCTTCCGGCTGGAGCGCCGACCAGGCGATCGCGTGGCCCCGCACGAAGAGCTCGGCCAGCGAGAGCAGCAGGCAGCGCGACTCGTCCTCGCCACGGCGCAGCGACGAGACGTAACGCGGCGCGTGACCGAGCGCCTGCGCGGTCTCGTCGATCGCCCGCGGCAGGGCCGGATGCGGAGAGACCTCGAGGAAGATCTCGCCGCCCCCCGCGAGCGACGCCGCGAGCCCGCGATCGAAGGCGACCGCCTCGCGGAGATTGCGGAGCCAGTAGTCGGTGCCGAGCTCTTCGCCGCGCTTCGTCTCGCCGTCGACGGTCGAGTCGAAGGGGATCGCGGCGGAACGGGCCTCGACCTCGCCGATCGCGGCGCGGAAGGGCTCGACGACCGGATCCATGTGGAAGCAGTGGGAGGCGAAGTCGACCTCGAGCCTGCGCGCGAAGACGCCCTCGGCCTCGAAGGCCTCGACGGCCGCGGCGACGGCGGGCGCGTCGCCCGAGAGGATCGTCGTCGTCGGCGAGTTCGAGCCCGCGATCTCGACGCCGGGCGTCCCGTCGGCCAGGCGGCGCGCGACCTCGTCGCGGCCGAGGGACACGACCGCCATCGCCCCCCGTCCGGCCGCCCGGGCGACCATGCGCCCTCGCTCGCAGGCGATCCGCGCCAGGTCCTCGAGCCCGAGCGCCCCTGCGACGTGGGCCGCCGCGAGCTCGCCCATGCTCTGGCCGAGGACACGCTGGGGCTCGACCCCGAATCGACGCCAGAGCGAAGCGAGCGCGACCTCGACCGCGACGAGCACGGGCTGGAGGACGTCGAGCCGCGTCGTCCAGTCGACGTCGAGGCCGCCTTTGCGAGCCGGAAGTCCTTCGAGCACCGCCCGCAGCGACCAGTCGACGTGGGCCCGATAGGCGGCGTCGAGGCGATCGATCGCCTCGGCGAAGGCCTGCTCGCGACGGAGCAGCCCGCGACCCATGCCGAGCCACTGGGAGCCCTGCCCCGGAAAGACCATGACGACCGGAGCCGAGCCCGCGACGCCAGCGTGACCCGTGCGCAGATCCGGGCTCGCCTCGCCTGCGAGATAGGCGTCGAGGGCCTGCCGGGCCTCGTCGGCCGTTGCTGCCACGACGGCGAGGCGATGAGCGCGCAGACTGCGACGACGCGAGAGCGTGTAGGCGAGATCGCGCAGATCGAGCTCGGGCCGTGCGACGAGCAGGTCGCGGAGCTTCTCGGCGGTCTCCTGGAGCGCGTTCGGGTCGTGGGCCGTGATCGGCAGCAGGACGGGCCCGTCGAGCGCGGGGCGCGGGCGCGGTGCGGGGGCTCCGGCGGGGCCTCGAGGATGAAGTGGGCGTTGGTGCCGCTGATGCCGAAGGAGTTGACGCCGACGAGCGGCTTCTCGGGATGGGGCCAGGGCTCGAGCTCGCGCTGGACCTGGATCGGGACCTCGTCCCAGGGAATCGCGGGGCTCGGGGTCTCGAAATGGAGCTGCGGCGGGAGCGTTCGGTTCCGGATCGCGAGGCAGGCGTTGATCAGGCCGGCCACGCCGGAGGCGGACTCGGTGTGGCCGAGATTGCCCTTGATGGAAGCGACGCGCAGCGGGCGGTCGGGCGAGCGGCCGGGACCCATCACGTCGGCGAGCGCGCCGATCTCGACCGGGTCGCCGATCATCGTGCCCGTGCCGTGGGTCTCGACATAATGGACGTCGGCGGGGAGACGCCGGCCATCGCGTAGGCGTCGCGCATGGCCTGGGCCTGGCCCTTGCGACCGGGGGCCATCATGTGGCCTCCGTCGCGGCCGTCGGCGCTGATGCCGCTGCCTCGGATCACCGCGTAGATCGGGTTGCCCGCGGCGAGCGCGTCGGAGAGCGGCCGCAGCACGACGACCCCCGCCCCCTCGGCGCGGACGAAGCCGTCGGCCGACGCATCGAAGGCCTTGCAGGCCCCCGACATCGAGAGCATGCCGCTCCTCGAGAGCGCGATGTTGCCCTCCGGCGAGAGGAAGAGATTCGCCCCGCCGGCGATCGCCATCTTCGACTCGCCCCGGCGCAGGCTCTCGCAGGCGAGATGGGCGGCGTAGAGCGAGGACGAGCAGGCGGTGTCGAGGGTCAGGCTCGGGCCGGTCACCCCGAGCAGGAAGGAGATGCGGCCCGAGAGGACGGCGTGGGACATGCCGCCGACGGTGAAGACGTCGTGGCCCCGGTAGACGGCGGCCTCGCCGAGGACGCCGGCGCGCTCGCGGGAATAATCCTCGGCCATGTAGCCGAGGATCACGGCGACGCGTTCGCCGGCGACCGACTCGATCGGGATCCCGGCATCGTCCAGGGCGTCCCAGGTCACCTCGATCATCAGCCGCTGCTGCGGCTCCATCGTCAGCGCGTCGCGGGGGGCGATGCCGAAGGCATCCGGGTCGAAGAGCTCGGGATGCTCGAGGAAGCCGCCCTTCTTCGAGGAGATCTTGCCCGGGATGCGGGGCCGCGGGTCGTAGAAATGATCGATGTCGTACCCGAGCTCGACACGGTGGCGCGGCGCCTCGCGGACCGTATTGCGCCGACCGCGCACGATCTCGTAGAACTCGGCCGGCCCCCGGACGTCCGCGTAGCGGCATCCGATGCCGACGACCGCGATCGGTTCCGGAGTCGCGCTCACGCGGCGGAGGGAGTGCGCTTCACGCGGTGCCAGACGAGGCGCCCGACCGGCGCGTCGCTGCCCACCGTCAGGGGCTGGGTCAAGAGCTCGAGGCGGTCGCCGTCGATCTTGAACCAGCGCTCCTGGACCGTCCCGTTCCAGACTTCCAGGGAGGCGACCTCGACGAAATGCCGGATCTGGTCGCCCGTCACTTCGAAGCCACCGGTATAGGCCATGAACTGGTCGTAGGAGCTCGACTTCGCGGCGGCCTCGAGATCGTTGCCCTGGATCCGACCGCGCGCGGCGTTCATGAAGGCCGCCGACATGTAGCCATCGGCGTTGTAGAAGAGGTAGCCGGCCAGCTCCTGGCCATAGGGATGGAGGATCTTCCCATCCTTCGTCTGGAGCTCGAACGAATCGAGCTGCCAGGAACCGATCAACGGATGCTCGCCCTGCATTTTCCGCCCCCCCGACAGACCCGGAGCACATTAGGCGAGGGGGAGCCAGGGGCAATGCCACTCATCCGACTCGAAGCGCTCCCCGGTCTGAGATCGGACCGGGAGCGGCTTCGAGTCGGACGATGCCGGAGGGGAGGGCCGAGCTAGCGCCGCTCGATCGGCACGTACCGGGCGTCCATCGGCCCGATGTAGCGCGCCCGCGGCCGGTAGATCCGGTTGTTCTGGTACTGCTCCATGATGTGGGCACACCAGCCGGCGATCCGGCTCGCCGCGAAGATCGGCGTGAACAGGTCGTCCGGGATCCCGAGGGCGTTGTAGACCGTCGCCGAGTAGAAATCGACGTTCGGGATCAGCCCCTTCTTCTCGCTCATGAGCTTCTCGAGCTTCTGGCTCATGCGGTAGAACTCGGGGCGGCCGATCTCGCTGGTCAGCCGCTCGCTCATCGTGCGCAGGATCTTGGCCCGGGGATCGCCGTTCTTGTAGACGCGATGGCCGAAGCCCATGATCTTGTCGCCGCTCGCGAAGGCGTTGGCGAGGAACGAGTCGATCTTGTCCTCGCTCCCGATCTGGCGAAGCATCGCCATGACCGCGGCGTTGGCGCCGCCGTGCAGCGGGCCCTTGAGCGTCCCGATCGCGGCGAGCACCGACGAGTACATGCCCGAGAGCGTGCTCGCCGTGACCCGCGCAGAGAAGGCCGAAGCATTGAGCTCGTGGTCCGCGTGCAGGATCAGGCAGACGTCGAAGTCGCGCTCCTGGGCCGGCGTCGGGGCCTTGCCCGTGATGCCGCGCAGGATGTTCCAGGAGATCGACTTCGTCGGGTCCGCTTCGATCGGCCAGCGCCCGTTGCGCGCCTGCTCGTAGGCGCCGACGACGAGGCCGATGCGCGCCGTCAGGCGCACCGCCTTCCCGACGGCCGCGGTGATGTTCATGATGTTCGCCTCGGGATCGTGGAGCGTGAGCCCCGCGACGACGGCGGACAGGAAGTCCATCGGATGGACCTTCTTGGGCATCCCGAGCAACCAGACGCGCATCTCTTCCGGCAGCGTCATGCTGCGCGCGAGACGGCCGCGAAATCCCTCGAGCTCGCCCGCAGTCGGCAACGCGCCGAACCAGAGCAGGTAGATCACCTCCTCGAAGGTCGCGTTCTCCGCCAGGTCCTCGATCGTGTGACCGCGGTAGATCAGCGTCGTACCGTCGATCGTGCTGATCGCGCTCGAGCAGGCGATGATGCCTTCGAGCCCTCGATCGATGGCGCCCTCGTACTCGTTCTCTTTCGGCGCGTTGGCCGTATTCGCCATGACAGGACTTCCCATGAGCCCGACGGGCTCTCTCCAGCTGTTCGCAGGGCGGCCGCGACCGTGCGGTGCCCCTGGATCCGCGCGAGCGCGCGGCGCTGGGCCGGGAGCTTACCCGGCTTCCCCGGGTTTGCCGTCCCGGCGGAACTCGCCTTGCTCCGTCAGGACCGGCCGATGCTCGCCGCCCGAGGCCGGTCGGACCGAGAGCGCCCGCATCGGCGGCGGCTCGCCCGGATCGGCCAGCTCGGGCACCCGTCGCAGGAATCCGAGCATCGCGACCCGGGCCCCCGTCGAGACGACGAAGATCGCCACGAAGCCCGCCGGTCCCTCCCCGAATCCGCGCAGCAGGAGGCCGCCGATCGCGCTCCCCGTCACGACGGCGGTCGCGTTGGCCAGGTTGTAGAGCGTCAGCACGCTCGTCTGGCCCCGGGGCGGGATGCGCTCGAAGAAGGACAGCAGCGAGGCCAGCTCGAAGGCCGCCCAACCGATGCCCGAGACGACCTGGAGGACGAAGAGCCAGGCGAAATGGTCGGTGACGAGCCAGAGGATCGGGAAGGTCGAGATCGCGAGGCCCGCGCGCCAGAGGACGGCCTTCGTTCCGACGCGGCGAACGAAGCGGCCGAGGAAGGGCAGCGCGAGGACACGTGCACCGAAGGCGGTGGCCGTCAGCACGGTGAACTCGAGATAGGAGAGCTCGAGCTCCGCCAGCATGTAGGGCGTGAAGTAGGGGGACGCGACCATCACGCCGGCCTGGAACGTGAGCAGGAAGAAGAGCAGTCGGCCGTGGCCGCCGGTGCGGACGTGGCGGCTGATGACGGCGGGGGAGATGCTGGTCTCGCCAACCTCGAGGCTGCGCGGCTCGCGCTGCGAGTAGAGGAAGCTCGCCGACACCACACGCGCGACGAACGCGATCCCGAAGGTCGCCGCAAAGGCGGCGAACTCCGCCCCGCGCCCCTTGCCGAGCTGGAGGATCAGGCCGCCGACGACGAGGGCAAGGACCAGGGCCAGCTGCGAAGCCCGTGCCCGGTTCGCGAAGAAGGCCGGGCGCATCCGCTTCGGAACCAGCGAGCTCGCCCAGGTCGTCCAGGCGGGCCCGGTCGACATCCCGAAGCCCCAGTAGACGGACGCGACCGCATAGAGCAGGAGGAGATCCATCTCGTGGGCCAGGGCCGAGACGACCAGAGGTACGAAGCAGAGCGCCTGGAGCCCCGCGCAGAGCACGACCCAGCGCCGATGGGAATCGAGGATCCCGACCGCAGCCGGGGAGGCGAGCTGGATCAACGCCCCCGCCAGCATCGGCACCGTCGCCACCAGCCCGGAAACGACGTCGCCGTGGCCGAGCGCGAGGGCGAAGGCGGGCAGATAGGACTCCCCGACCCCGACCATGACGCTGAAGGCCACACCATCGCCGAGCATCGCGCGCAGATCCCGGCGCAGCTGGGAGCCGCCGTGGGTCGGCGTAGGGGTCGGGACGGTCGCCATCGCTCAGTCCGAGAGGATGAGGCCCTGGACGATCTCGTCGCGATCGCCGGCCTCCCGAGGTAGCGGTCTCGCGAGCATCGCGCCGCAGCGTTCGACGGCGCGCACGATCCCCTCCGCGGCCTGCCCCTTCCGGATGCCCTCGAGCACCCGATCGACGACCGCCGCCCAGGACTCGCCTTCGCCGAGGGCGCGATCGACGGCCTCGTCGCCCAGCACGACGACGCGGTGCTCGAGGAGCGAGACGTAGATCAGGATGCCCGTCCGCCCTTCCGTCCGGCGCGCGACGTGGAGGCGGAATGCGTCGAGGGCCCCGCGCTGGGCCGCGCGCTCGAGCTCGTCCTCGCGCAGACAGAGCCGGCGGATCGGATCGAGGGCGCAGGCGAGGTGCGCGGTGATGACGGCAGCGCTCTGCAAGCCGAACAACACGAGCAGCGAGGACGCGGGCGCGATCCAATCCGCAGCGAGCAGGACCAGCGCCGCGAGCAGGACCGCGAATCGCCAGGACGAGACCGCGAAATCCTCCGAGCGCCGCACGACCTGGACGACGATCTCGCCCGAGGTTCCGGCCTCCGCCGCCCGGACCGCCGCCTCGATCCGCTCGCGATCCGCCGGCCCGATCAGGTTCGAAGGCCGCATCTACCAGCTCCCCGAGGCGCCACCGCCACCAAAGCCGCCGCCCCCACCGCCGAACCCGCCGCCTCCGCCGCCGAATCCGCCCCCACCGAAGCCGCCGCCCCAGCCGCCGTACCCGCCGGTCCGCATGCCGCCGGGGCCGCGCCCGCGCATCCCGGAGCTCGTCGGTGCGATCGAGAAGAGCAACGCCGAGGCGAACCCCGCGACGCCCGCGAGGAGCGAGGCCGAGAGGAGCGCCGTCAGCAGGAAGGCGACGAACCCGGCGAGCGAGCCGCCGACGAGCGAGCCCACGACCCGCGACAGCCGCCCGAGATTGCCGCCGATGAAAGCACCGACGAGCACCGCGACCAGCACGGCCTGGGCCGTCGACGGCGCCCCCTCGCCCCGCCCGCGCCGATCGGCCGGGGCCGGCACGACCTCGCCGCGGGCGGCCAGCATCAACGCCTCGACCCCGCCCGCAAGCCCTGCCCCATCTCGTCGCGCTTGAACCAGGGGATCATCTGCTCGCGCAGGATGCGCGCAGCGAGCGCGTCGGGGATCACCCCCTCGAGGCCGTAGCCGACCTCGATGCGCGCCTTGCGATCCTCGGAGGCGACGACGAGGAGGACGCCGTCGTCGCGCTTCGCATCGCCGAGCTTCCAGACCTCGGCGACCCGCAGCGCGAACGACTCGACCGCCTCGCCTTCGAGGGTCTTCACCGTCAGCACCGCAATCTGGTGGCCCGTCTCGCCCTCGTAGGCCGTGAGCTCGGCCTCGAGAGCCTGGGCGTCTGCGGGCGCGAGGAGCCCCGCGTCGTCGTTGACCCGCGCGGCGAGCGGACGAACTTCGAGCAGGGCCCGGCCCGGCGGCGCGAGCAGCAGGCCGAGCGCCAGGACCAGGACGCCGGCGGCGGCGCGGATCAGAACTGGACCTTCGGCGGCTGGTCGCCGACGTCGGCGCGGGCCTCGAAGGTCGGCTTCGGCGCGGCGCCGATCACCTTCGCCGTCAGCACGGCCGGGAACGAGCGGACCAGCGTGTTGTAGCTCTGGACGGACTCGATGTAGCGGCCGCGGGCGACGGTGATGCGGTTCTCGGTGCCCTCGATCTGGGCCTGCAGATCGCGGAACGCCTCGGTCGCCTTGAGCTGCGGATACGCCTCGGCGACGGCGAAGAGCCGCGAGAGCGCGCTCGAGAGCTGGCCCTGGGCGTCCATGAACTTCTGGAGCGCCACCGGATCGTTCACGAGCTCGGGCGTCACCTCGATGCTCGTCGCCTTCGAGCGCGCCTCGACGACGGCCTCGAGCGTCTGCTTCTCGAAGTCGGCGGCGCCCTTCACGGTGTTGACCAGATTCGGGATCAGGTCGGCGCGGCGCTGGTACTGATTCGAGATCTCCGAGAAGGCGGCCTTGACCGCCTCGTCACCGGCCTGGATCTGGTTGTAGCCGCAGCCGGTCAGGCCGAGCGAGAGCGAAAAGGCGAGAGCGAGCCCGAGAACGAGCCTCTGCATGCTGCGCGCAATCTTCGACACGGCGAACCTCCCCTGTGCGTCATTGAATCGGACGGCAGACTAGCGCAGGGCGCGACGCGCTCGCGTTCGTGCCGGCATCGGGAGCCATCGCGCGGGACTCGCCGCTCAGGATCCGTAGGCGTCGAGCAGCACGGGCTTCACGACCTTCGTCCAGGCTGCGTAGCCGGCGGCGTTCAGATGGAGACCGTCGAAGCGGAAGAAGTCGGCGCTCGGCTCCCCGTCGCTTCCCAGCAGGACCGTCCCGACGTCGAGGTAGTGCAGGCGCGGGTCCGCCTCCGCGAGCGCCCGAATGCGCGCGTTCGCCTTCGCCATCTCGGGCCAGAGGCTCGCGCGCAGACGCGAAGGCTTGATCGACAGGAACCAGACGTCGACCTCGGGGAGCGAGGCCCGCAGCAGCACGACGAGCGCCTCGAAGTCGGCGACGACCGTCTCGGCGCTCTTCCCGGCGCCGATGTCGTTGTCGCCGGCGTAGACGACGACGGCACGCGGCGCGTAGGGGATCACGATCCGCGGCGCCTCGTGGACGACGTGGGAAAGCTGTGCACCGCCGAAGCCGCGGCGCACGATCCGGAGCGGCGCCATGTCCTGCTCGAGCGTCGTCCAGAAGCGGATGCTCGAGCTGCCGACGAAGACGATCTGCCCGGGCGCGGGCGGCGCCGTGCGATCGGCCTCGACGAAGACCTCGATCTCCGACGCGAAGAAAGCCGGATCTCCGGCCGCCCCGCTCATGTAGCGGAGATAGAGGCCGACGGCGCAGAGCGCGAGAAGCGCGATCCCGAGCAATCCGAACGCGAGCTTCTTCAAAGCGTGCTCCTCACCGGTGGCTCGCCTACATCTGCTTCAGCGTCTTCCAGCCGAAGGCCATCAGGCCCGTCAGCAGGATCGTCGGGATCGCTCCGAAGAGTCCGAGGGCCAGCTGGTCTCCGACCGCGTCCGCGAGGGCGCCGACGCCGAGGATCCCGACGAAGCCGAGCTGGGCCAGCGTGAAGACCATGCTGAGGACGCGCCCCCGCATCGCCTCGGGCACCGCGAGCTGGAAGCCCACGACCGCGACCACGTTCCAGAGCTGGCCGGTGAACCCGAGCCAGACCTCGACGCCGAGGGCCCAGCCGAAGGAGAAGCCGAAGGCGTAGAGGACGAGGCCGGCGGCATAACCGAGCATGGTTCCCGCGATCAAGAGCCCGACGTGGCGCGGATGCGGCGGGCGGAGCATGACGCCCAGGGCCGCGACGAAGGTTCCGACCCCGTGGGCCGCCGACAGCATGCCGAAGCCCGACGCGCCGACCTCGAGGACGTGGCGCGCGAAGATCGGCCGCATCGGATTGAGGGCGCCATTGAAGAGCGACATCGCACAGGCGAGCAGCGCGAGCAGGAGCGGCGGCCGCTCCCGAACGTAGGCATAGCCCTCGCGCAGATCCGCCCAGGGCGAGCGCCGCTCCGCGGGCCGCGCCGAGCGCCCGAGCATCGGGATCGTGACGACCAGCGCCGCCGCCAGCAGCACGCCGATCGCCGCCGAGAAGTAGGTCGCGACGATGCCGAGGACGCCGACGAGCACGCCGGCCAGCGCACCGCCGCCCATCGTCCCGAAGGAGGTCCCCATCGCGTTCAGGGAGATCGCTTCGTGGGTCCGTTCGCGGCCGACGACGTCGACGACGTAGGTCTGGGTCGCCGGCCCGAGCACCGAAGCGACGAGCCCGCCGATGATCGAGACCGAGAGCAGCATCCAATAGGCGACCTGATCCGACCAGATGAGGAAAGCGACGAGCAGCGAGATCGACCCCATCGCGATGCGCCCGGCGACGATCAGGTTCCGCTTCGAGGCCCGGTCGACGATCACCCCGGCCACCGGCGAGACGAGCGCGATCGTCCCGCCCTGGACGAAGCCCATCAGCCCGACCGCGCTGCGCAGGTCGGAGAGCGACGTCACGAGCCACTGCATCGCCAGGAAGAGCACCTGGAAGCAGATGAACTGGAGCAGGTTCGAGCTCCAGAGGCGGGCATAGAAGGGCAGCCGGAAGGTCGCGAGGACCGGATGGGGCTCCGCCGTGGATCCCGAATCTGCCGCAGGCGTGGGCGATCGCTCGACGCTCAACCGGATGCTCCTGTCGGCGGCCGCCGATCGGCTCCACCCCAGTCGGGGTATACGCCAGAATCGAGCGGCGCGTGAGCGGCGGACGGCTTGTGATAGCGTCGCAGGCCGTTCCGGCTGCGAAGCGTCCGCGACCGGCGTCGGCTCGCCGAGCCGCCGGCGAGGCGGAGTGCGGGCGCGAGAGCTCGACAACGGAGACTTCCATGAGCGAATCCAATCCGAACGACGTTCGCGGACTCGACGTCCCGGCGGTCACCCGCTGGATGAAGGAGAACGTCGCCGGCGCCGAGGGCGAGCTCTCCTTCCACCTCGTCGCCGCCGGCGGCTCGAATCTGACCTATCGCGTCGAGACGAGCGGAGGTCGCCGCTTCGCCCTGCGCCGGCCGCCCGAGCGCGCGCGAATCGCCACGGCCCACGACATGGCCCGCGAATGGAAGATCATGGCGGCCCTCGACGCCCACAAAGAATGCGGTGTGCCGGTCCCGGCGGCGCTCGCCTACTGCGGCGACGCCTCGATCCTCGGCGCCGAGTTCTACGTGATGGCCTTCGCGGAGGGGCGCATCCTGCGTGGCCCCGCCGAGGCGGCCGACATGGACGCGTCCCGCTGCCGTCGGGCGGCCGAGAGCCTGATCGACGTCCAGGTCGCGATGCACACCCTCGACGCCGACGCCGTCGGCCTCGGCGACCTCGGCCGACGCGACGCCTACGTCGAGCGCCAGCTCTCGCGCTGGCTGCGCCAATACGAGGCGGCGAAGTCCCGCGAGCTGCCCCTCGTCTACGCGCTCCACGGCCTGCTCGCGCGCCGAGTCCGCGGCAGCAGCGTGTCGGCCTCGTCCACGGCGACTACCGCTTCGACAATACGGTCCTCGGTGCGGATGACCGCGTCGTCGCGGTGCTCGACTGGGAGCTCTGCACGCTGGGCGACCCGGTGGCGGATTTCTGCTGGTCGATCCTGTACTGGAGCGATCCCGGGGAGCCCCACGATTTCGGCTCGCCGTCGCCGACGCGCCATCCGTCATTTCCTCGTCGCGCAGATGCCATCGAAATGTACGCGAACAAGTCCGGGCTCGACCTGTCGGAGCTCGACTACTATCGGGCCTTCAGCTGGTGGAAGATGGCCTGCCTCGTCGAAGGCGTCGTCGCCCGACTGCGGGCCGGCGCCGGGGGCGGGCTCGCGGCGTCGGCCAATCTCGACGAGACGATGAAGCGGGTCGAATGGATGCTCGAGTGTGCCGACGAAGCGGCGGGCTCGATCCGCAGCGGTGGCTGACGCCGCGGCGCCGGGCGAATGCGCGTCTGGACGTCGGGGAGCGCGGCTTGCCGACGCTTCCCGGAGCAGGAGGACAGGTTGACGCGGAGCGAGCGGATCGGAACTCGGAGGGCCTTCGCGTCGATCGGCCTCGTGGCCTTCCTCGCCGCGTCCGTCTCGGGTTGCACCAGCCCCCGGATCCAGGTCACGTCGAGCGACGCCGCGGTGCTGCGCGGCGCGCCCGCCCTCGAGCTCGTGCTCGTCGCGGTGAGGAAGGGCGAAGAGGCCGCGCTCGACGAGACCGCCACCGCCGCCCTCGTCGAACGGGCCCGGGAAGCGCTGCGCGCGAAGGGCTATCCGGACGACGGCCCCGAAGGCGACCCGATTCTCCTCGAGCTCGCCCTGCTCGAGGAGCTCGTTTCGAAACGGACCTACACCGCCGACACCGACGCGAGCGGAGCGCGGTTCGTGAAGCGGCCCGAGGCGATCGTGGCGCTGCGCGCGATCGACCCGGACGGAAAGACGGAGCTCTGGCGATGTGAGGCGCGCGGGCTGCTCCCGAAGCGCGACGCGCCCTTCGGCCCGAGCGAAGCGGCCGTCTTCGAGCGCCTCCTCGAGCACGCGCTCGCCCGGATCCCGGCGCGCCCGTAGCGCGAGAGGGGCTCCGTCAGGCAACCCACCCGGCGGCCTCGGGCCCCTCGTCGGTCGCAGGGCTTGCCTCCCCGAGTCGACTTCAGCCACTCGATGCCTCGTCTTCGACCGCTTCTGCGCTTCGAGCTCGGGGAGGCCCGACGAGCATGCGCTCGGGCCATGACGACGAAGTGGCGTCGAAGTGAGCATCCGGATGCTTTTCCGGGGCGAGGCCGCGACGCCGACCGGCAGCGAATTCGCTCCGACCTCGGGCCCGCGAATCGCCTGCCTTTGCGGGCCCCCGGTCCATGATTTAACGTCCGGGGCCGCAACTCCCAGCTGTCGAGGATGACTCCCATGTCCGAATTCGATGCCAAGCCCATCGTCGTCTTCAAGACCCTGACCAATACCGAGCTCGGCGCCGAGCACGTCGTCGTCGATGCGAACGGCGACATCGTCCTGCGGGACGTCCTGAAGAAGGTGACCGAGTCGATGCTGACGTCCTATCCGCGGACGCAGCTCGGACTCTGGACGCCCAACCGCGCCGCGATCCGCTACAAGGCGAGCGAGATTGAGGCCCGCGACGTCCGCCGCTTCGATACCGGCAAGAAGCTCTCGCTGGCCGAGATCAAGGCGCTCGCGAGCTAGACGAGGCGGAGCGCGGGCGCGGGTTTCGGCGCGGCGATCCCGGTCAGGACTCGAGTCGGACCGGGAAGCGATCGGTGTAGAACCGGAATCGCTCCCGCAGCGCGCGGCCGTCGAGGGCGAAGTCGGCGAGGTCGTAGACGACCCGGCCGAAGCGCCCCCGCGGATGGGTCGTGTTGTAGTCGTCGATCCGGCGCTGCGTCTCCGCGTCGAAGGGCATGTCCGCGAGGGCGTAGATCTTCTTCACGACCTCGAGCTCCGAGCCCATGTACTCGTGGAAGAGCACGTCGAGGGAACGCTCGGCGGGCTGGAGCGCCCGGTCCCGCACGCACGCCTGCAGCATCTTCTCGATCCGGTCCGCCCAGTAGTGGCCGAGCCAGATCGGGTCGGGCTTCGCCGCGGCCATGCGCGTCGTGTAGGCGACCATCGTCGAGAACGACGCGACGGTCGAAACCGGATCGCGATGGGTCAGGACGACCGTCGCGCCCGGGAAGACCGTCGCGAGCGGACCGAGCTGCTCGAGATGCTGCGGGCTCTTCAGGATCCAGCGCCGCGGCCCGCGCAGCCAGGAGAGGACCTGGAGCACGCGCTTCAGGTAGCGGTAGTGGGGCGTCTGGTCCTCGCCGCGATAGTAGTCGCGGTAGACCGGTGAGCCGCCGACGCCGATGTTCTCGAAGTACATCGTGCCGAAATCCATCCCGAGCAGATGGATCTCCTCGTGGACGTGGTCGACGGTCATCTCGTGCATCGCGTCGAAATGCGGGAGCAATTGATTGCGCCCGTCGATCCCCGCCTTCGCCCGCGTCCAGCGCGGATCGACTTCCCCCGGCGACGGCTTCTCGACGTCGTCGAGCACCGGCTCGAGCGCCTCCCACCACGGCAGATGCCGCAGCCGCGGATCCGCACCGAAGAGGTTGAGCAGATGGGTCGTTCCGCTCCGCGGAAGCCCCGCGATCACGATCGGCGGCTCGAGCGGAACCGCGAGGATCTCGGGATGGCGCCGGATCAGCGCCTCGATCCGCAGGCGGTTCTCGAGAAACTGCTGCACCGCGCCATGCGACGTGACCTTCCCGAGCGGCGACAGCGCAGGCCCCTCGCGCAGCCCCTGCAGCACGACCTCGAGGCCCCGCTCCCAGCCCGAGGGCCCGAAGTCGTCGAGCCCGGTCTTCGTGCAGGCGGCGTCGATCATCGCGGCCGGCTCGAAGACGAGCACGTCGGCCACCTTCGCCATCGACTTCACGAACTCGCCGAACCCCTCCGGCATGCGCGGCTGGGCGAGGTCGTCGATGCGGATGTCGGCGGGCAGCGCTTGCATCGCGGGGCTCACTCGTAGGTGCAGAGGTAGGCGGTGTCGCCCGCCACCTTCAGCTGGAACTTCGCGTTGGCCGGCACGACGAAGGACTGGCCGGCGCCGAAGGTCTGCCAGCTCGACTGTCCCGGCAGCTTCACGACGAGCTCCCCCGAGACGACCGTCATCGTCTCCTTCTGGCTCGTGCCGAACTCGTACTCGCCCGGCGCCATCACGCCGACCGTCGCCGGCAGCGTCGCCGTCTCGAAGCCGATCGACTTCACCTTCCCGTCGAAATATTCGTTGACCTTGAACACGACCATGCTCCCGCGTGAGTGGACCCTGCGGCCGACCCGGTCCTTGGGCCGGATCCGCCGGCATGATCCCGACCGGATCGCCGGCGGCCGAGCTTAGCGGGAATCCGCGGGACGACCGACGGTGGTCCTGTCGACGCGCGGTGCGCCGCGGGACATCCCCCGGCGACGCGTGGCGCCCCGCCGCCCCTTGCTACGCTGCCCCGCGACCCGGCGAGGAGGCCCTGCGATGGAAGATTGCCCGATCCAGATCGGCGAGATGCTGCTGACGCTCGTCGACCCCCACCGCGGCTTCGAAGTCGCATACAACCGCTGGTACGAGCGCGACCATTTCTACGCGGGCTGCATGATCGGCCCCTGGCTCTTCGCCGGCAGCCGCTGGGTCGCGCCCCGGGCCCTCAAGGATCTCCGGATCTCCGACGGCCGCGGCGAGGTCGCGAGCCCGGTCGACGCGGGCTCCTACGTCTCGATCTACTGGGTCCTCGCCGGTCACGAGCAGGAGCATTGGGACTGGGCCGGCAAGCAGGTCCACTGGCTCTATTCGAACGGCCGCGGCTTTGCCGAACGCGACCACGTCCATACGGTCCTGTTCCAGTACCTGACGACCGCCTATCGCGATCGCGATCCCGTCCCCGTCCAGCTCGCCCTCGAGCACGCCTATCCGGGCATCGCGATGATCGCGACCGACCGCGCGAAGGGCGTCTCGGAGACCGACTTCACCCGCTTTGCCGCCGAGTCCAGGGCGATGAGCTCGCCCCAGGGCCGGATCGCGAGCCTGTCGTCCTGGCGCCCCAAGCAGCGCGACGCCATCACGAGCAACTCGCCGATGAATCTCGGCACCGGCACCGGCGGCCCCGAGCGGACGATGCAGCTCGCCTTTCTCGAGGGCGATCCGGTCGAGGCCTTCGGCGAGGTGGCTGCCTACGCCCGCTCGATCGAAGGCGCGGGCCTCGGCCGCGTCTGCTTCGCGGCGCCGTTCTTCAGGACCGCGGTGGGCACGGACAAGTACGCGGATCTGCTCTGGTAGGCATCGGGCCGGTTCGAAGCGGCTCGAGCGGCGACGAGCCGCGTGTCCCGCCGTGACCGACGGGTCCCGCGGACGCGATGCCGTCGCGGCAGCGATGCAGTCACGGAAGAGGCGATGACGACGACGACGCGGGACGCATCGAGCGGCTGGCTCTACGGGCCGATTCCCGATCTGCTGCTCGGCTGTGGCGTGCTCTTCCTGCTCGTCGCGGGCGCCTTCAGCGTCGCGGGCGGGGCGCTGTTCCGCGCCGTGCCGCCCTACGTGCCCGAGCTCGTGATCGCGCTCGTGAGCGCGCCCCATTACGGGGCCACGCTCGTGCGCGTCTACGAGCAGCGTGCGGATCGACGGGGCTACTTCTTCTTCAGCGTAGTGGCGACCAGCGCGCTGCTCCTGCTCTTCGGCGTGGCCCTCGTCGCGCCGATCGTGGCCTCCGTCCTCGCGACCGTCTACCTGACCTGGGCCGGCTGGCACTACACGGGCCAGAATTACGGCATCGCGGCGATGTTCCTGCGCCGAAGAGGTGTCCCCTTCGACGACACCGCCCGCCGGCTCCTCCACGCGTCGTTCGTGCTCTCGTTCCTGTTCGTGCTGTTCGTCGCCCACGCCCAGCTCGAGGCGATCGCGGATCCCGGGCGCGAGGCGCGCTTCATCCCGCTAGCGATCCCGCAGAGCGTGAACGGGGCCGTCCTGCCGGTCCTGCTCGTGGCCTACGCCGCGACGACGCTCGGCTGGATCGGGCTGCTCGCCCGACGGGCGGAGCGGCTCGCGGATCTCGGGCCGACGCTGCTGCTCGCCGGCGTGCAGCTCGTCTGGTGGTCGGTTCCCTACCTGGGCCGTTTCTACGGATTCGGCGAGGGCAACGTCGCGATCGACTGGAACGCGCGGACGCTGTTCTTTCCCTGGGTCGCCGGTGCCCACGCGATCCAGTATCTCTGGATCACCACCTACTACGCGCGCTCGTCGGGCCCATGGCACGGCCAAGGTCGCTACTACGCCTCGATCCTGATCGCGGGGCTCGCAGTCTGGACGATCCCGCCTCTCCTGTTCGCACCGGGCGTCGGCGAGTTCGATTGGAACTTCGCGCTGCTGCTGGCGGCGACGGTCAACATCCACCACTTCGTCCTCGACGGCGCGATCTGGAAGCTGCGGCAGCCGAAGATCGCGCGGGTCCTGATCGCGAGCGAGCCGGCTGGCGCGGTGGCGGCCTCGACCGAGCGAACGCTCCTGCGGCGCGCCGTGTGGGCGATCGCGATCCTCGGCCCGCTGTTGACGGTGCAGTACTTCGTCGATCAGTACGTGATCGAGCCACGGTCCTGGCAGGCAGGAGACGCCGAAGCCGTCGAGCGCTCCCTCGCGCGTCAGTCCTGGCTCGGACGGACGACGGCCTACGACTACTTCCGCCTCGGCCGGCTGCTCGAGACCTCCGGCCAGCCGGATGCGGCCGTCATCCAGCTCGAGCGCAGCGCTGCGATGGAGCCGCGGGTCGAGTCGATCAAGCGCGTCATTGCCCATGCCCTGCAATCCGGCGACCGCGCTCGTTTCATCCATGCCTGCGATCAGCTCTTCGAGCTCGACCAGGTCGAACGTCCGCTTCCTACGATCGACCTCGGCCTGGCCACGCGCGCGGAGTTCCTGGCGTTCCAGGAGGCCTGCGTGCGCGTCGCGCAGGCGACACGACCGGTCTCCCCGCGCGCGAGCGCGACCGGCGGCGCGGGTCAGGATGGGCGAGTCGCGGCACCCGAGGGCTATCGCTGATCGGTCGTCGGCGACGCCCACCGCCCGACGCGCCCCGGAATCGAGCTGCCCTGGCGAGCCCGGCCTCGAGCAACGGCGCGGATCGGCGTGCCGAAATGCATCGGGGCGACCCGCCTGCGCGAGCCGCCCCGATGGAATCACGAACGGGCGGACTAGGGCGTGCAGCTCCCCGGCGCCGGCGTGCTCGGCGGGAACACGACCTGGAGATAGACGATGCCGGCGCGCTCGACGGTCACGAGCTGACCGCGGGGATCGAAGTCGAGCAGGACGTGGCCGGGCTCGACCTTGGTGTCGAACTCGATCTCGCCTTCGACGCGGTTCTTCGGCAGGACGCGGACGTCGAGGACGCCCTGGACCACGCCCCCGACCGTGACGTCGTAGTTCGCCGGCGCGAGATCCTCGGCCTCGACGTGGAAGCTGATCCGGTTCTTTTTGCGGACCCGGTACTCGGCGTGGCCGCTGGCCGAGGGCGCCTCGCCGGTGTTGACGAGCGAGACGCGGACACGGCTCGCGTCCTTCGCGGCGGCGGTCATCGGAATCAGGAGGGCGAGCGTCAGCGCGGAGCCGAGAGCCAGGGAGAGAAGTCGTCGAGCAGTCATGGTGTACGTCCTCGGGTGGAAGGAAGGCCAGCGGTTTCGGGGTCGATCCTGACGCCGTCGGCTTCGTGTTTTGGGCATGTTTTCCCATTTTACTGATCTTGTCCAGAGGTGAGCGACCCGGAATTTCAGCATCATCCCGGCTGAAATTCGGGAAAAATCGTTTTTATTTCAAATACTTACAGATGGATCTGCGCCTCCCGCACGGCCTGGGGAGGCTCAAAAAAATCGACCAACCCGACCCGTCCGCTCCGAGGCGCGGACGGAGGCTTCGAACCCGCGCGATCGACCCGTGTCGGCCGGCCTCGCGATCTCGATCGGGTGGCTCGGCGGCGCGCCCCGTCCGGCCACCACGGCGACGGTCCGACTCCGCGACGGACCGCCTCGCGAGGCGCCGAGATCGATCGCGCCGCTCCGAGCGGACGAGCCGCTCGCATCGTCGCGCCGCGCAGTCGGCGCGCACGGGCGAACGCCCGAGACGTCGCGCCCCAGCCGCCGGCCGACGTCTGCTTCGAAGAGGATCGGCGTCAAGCCGACGCAGACCTACGCCGATCGGCGTAGCGAAGGAGGATCCCGATGTTCGTCGAATGGACTCCCCGACTCAGCGTGGGCGTCGCCCCGATGGACGACGCACACAAGCGCCTCATCGAGCTCATGAATCGGCTCTACGAGCTCTGCGACGGCGGCGAACCGAAGTCCGAGGTCCGCCGCGCACTCAAAGCGCTCGCCGACTTCACCGTGCGGCACTTTCGTGAGGAAGAGGCCTTCATGCAGTCGATCGCGTTTCCCGGATTGAGCAACCACAAGCGCATTCACGCGAATCTGATCGAGCAGCTCGGGGAGCACGTGAACGCGTTCGAATCCGGCTCGGGATCGCTTCCGAACGGGTTCTTCACCTTCCTCAAGGTCTGGCTGACGGCTCACATCATGGGGATCGACGGGAAATACGGAGAGCACGCGCGCGCGAAAGGATGAGCTTCGACGGGTTCGTCGACGGCCGTCGACTCGACGAGCGCGGCATGGTCGAGAAGCAGGCCGTGCGGGCGAGCCTCGGGATCGCGCCCCGGTTCACGCGCCCGGCGCTTCCGGATCCGCCTGCAGGAAGGCGTCGCCGAGCACCCGTTTTCCGTCGAGGCTGCGAACCTTGCGGGCCGTTTCGTGCAGGATGTCCCGGCTGAAGACGACCCGACCCACGTGGCGGCCGCTGCAGAGCTCGAGAGCTCCCTCGGCCATCGTCTCGACGGGCTCGACCCAGTCGGGATTCTTGCGGGCGATGTCCCGGACGTATTCGGCACCGCTCGTCAGCACGATCGAGGTCGGCGCCATGCAGTTCACGAAGATCTCGTGCTCGAAGAGCTCGTGGGCGAGGGCCTGGGTGTAGCGGTCGAGGGCTGCCTTCGTCGCGCCGTAGGCGCCGATGATCCAGGCCGCCTCCTTCGAGTCGCGGTAGGGGATCGACGGTTGGCGCGAGGTCGCGCTCCCGATGTTGAGGATCCAGCCCGTCCCCTTCTGCTTCATGCCGGGGATCGCCTGCTGGGCGAGATCGACGGGGGCGTTGACGTTGAGCTCGAACATGCGACTGCGGTCGGTGTTCGTCGTCTGGCTCGGCAGCTTCATGATCCCGGCCGCCGCATTGTTGACCAGGACGTCGATCGCACCAAAGGCCTCGCTCGCCCGCTCGACGAGTCCCTCACGCGCCTTGGGATCGGTCAGATCGCAGACGACCGCGGTCGCCTGTCCACCCATCGCCTGGATCTCCTCGACCGTACCTTCGAGCGTCCCCTTGAGCTTGCCGTGGACGCCCACACGTGAGGCGTTGACGACGATCGCCGCCCCCTCCGACGCGAAGCGCAGCGCGATCGCATGTCCGATGCCGCGACTCGCTCCCGTGATCAATGCGACGCGTCCCGTCAGGCTGCCCATGCACGACCTCCCCGGATGGTCCGGACGAATGACCCGATGTACCGCACGGTCCGGGCGGTGGAGGACCCAGGAAAGCAAACGGGCGAGCCCCGCGCACTCGGCGCGGGCTCGCCCGCAGCAGGCCATGGTCCGATGGCGATCCGACGATCGGTCTAGCCGATCGCGCCGGCCCGTCGGCGCAGCGTCCAGGCGCCCATCGCAGCGAGCGACGAGAGGAGGCCCGCCGCCATCCAGAACGACACGCTCGGGACCGGAGCCGGATTCGCGTTGACCGTGCCCGTGGCCCCGTTTCGATTCTTCGGCGAATTCGTCACAGAGCCCGAATCCCGATCGAGGGAATTCGTCCCGTTGGTCGGCACCGCACCGAACGTACACGCATCGATGCACCCCGCGAAGGTGATCGTGTCGCCCGCCGGATTGAAGAAGGGCATGCTGCCGACGGGGATGATCACGTCGGGCGTGGGCGCGCCCGCCAGGGCCGCGAAGGACGCCGAGGCGATCAGGAAGCTCTTCTGGCCGGTGGGCGCCGGGACCGTGACCCCGGTCCAGCTCTGGCTCCTCGTGTTGCTGGTGATCGAGCTGTTCGCGACGCCGGTCTCGGCGCCAACCCCTGCGGTCTGGCGCTCGATCAGCTCGACGTACTGGATCGTGCCGCTCGCGTTGCTGAAGACTTCCTTGACGTCCCAGGTATGGATGCCGGCGGTCGCGACCGACGAGCCCAGGGCGACTCCGGCGAGAAGTCCAAGGGCAATCGGGAACGATGAACGGTGTTCGAATGCTCGAATCATGAATGAAGACTCCTTGCCACGATCGGTGCGGATCACCGACTCTCGGGTGGGGTGCTCTGCCTCGTGCGCGCGTCGTGGACGAGCCGCGAGCTCGGCGATGGATGCGGTCCAGAACCTCAGCCTCCCGCTCGGTCCTGAGGCTCTGGACCCCGGTACGGAGGGAAGTACCGTCGCAGTCTACCCTGAACGCTTTTGAATTGGGAAAGAAAACACGGTTACGACCGGCGATCGGAGATGACGTCTCGATGACGCAGTGGACTGCCCGGCGGGGACGAGCGCATCACATCGTTGGGATTCTTTCCCTGCTGCTCGCCTTCGGGCCGATCGCCCTCGGCTGCCCCGCGCCTGCCGAGAGCGGAAGGACCGCCTCAGGCGAGGGACCCACGAAGGCCCCCCGAATCCTCTCCCTTTCGCCGCTCGCGACCCGGTTCCTCGACCAGCTCGGGCTCGGCGACCGGATCGTTCCCCTGAGCCCCATGACTCCGGGCGGATCCGACTCCCCGGCCGAGCGGGCCGTCGATTTCGACGAGCTCGCCCGACGCGAACCGGACTTCGTCTTCCTGCCTGCCCTCCCCGACGACCGAACCGAGCTCGCGCCCCTCGAAGCCGCGGGCGCCCGGATCGTCGAGTTCGCCCCGCATGATCTCGAGGACCTGCTCGCGCTTCTCCAGGGCGTCGGGGTCGAGCTGGCCGGGAAGCAGGGCGTCGAGGCCTTCGAGCGCCGGGTGCTGCGGCCGGTGGCGATGGTCGCCGGTCAGTCTTCGCCGACGGATCGACTGCGCGTCGTGGCGGTGGTCGGCATCGATCCGCCGGAGATCGCCGGGGGACACAGCTTCGAGACCGACCTGATCGAGATTGCCGGCGCGACGAGCCTGACCCACGGCGCCGACGACGAGCGCCGTCCGATCGACCGCGATGGCCTGGCCGCCCTGAAGCCCGACCTGGTTCTCGTGATGACCGGATCCGCCCTGACGTCCGAGCAGCGCGAGCGCGTCCTGGACCTCACGTATGGGATCGCGCCGGTCCATGACTTCGAGTTTGCGCGCGAGACGTTCTGGCTCGACGAGCCGGTGCGCGAAGCGACCCGGCTGCGCGAGCTGATCGTCGCCGCCGAACGCGAGCATGCTTCCGCGGACGTGCGCTGAGCGAACCGCCTCGAGCCGGATCCCCGTCGGCGCGACGGTGGAAACGCGATCCGGCGCCGGACCGGCTCAGGCCCCGCCGAAGGCCTCCGCCGCATAACGTGTGTCGACGTGCTCTCGGATCTCGACGATCCGGTCGCCTTCGAGCTCCACGACGAAGACGTAGTGGTTTTCGTAGTCCGGGACCGGCTTCCCGTCCCGCGGAGGCCGCTTCGCCGTCATCTTCGTCTCCGCGATCACGACGTCGCCCTCCGCCATCATCAACCGGACGGCGATCCGCTGGCTCCCGGGCACGAAGGCGGTCCCGGTCGCGCCGAGCATCATGTCGGCGATCTTCGCGGCGCCGTGGTGCATCCCGCCATAGGGCGCGACCGCTCCCTTCGGCACGCTCCATCGCAGCTCCGGATGAAAGAGCGCGACGAGAGCGTCGCGGTCTCCGCGCTCCAGCGCGTCGAAAAACGCCTTCACCTTCGCCTTGTTCTGCTCGACGCCCATCGCTCGCCCTCCCGTATCGCACGCCCGAACCCGCCATTCATCCGAGGCCGATCCGATCCATTCTGTGGCAGGCTGCGGCATGATCCCGACCTGCCGTCTTCGCCCCCGTCTTCGCAGGGAGCCCATCCGATGAACGCCTTCCAGAAGCTCGTCCGTCGAACGCGATTCCACGGTACGCGTTTGCTGCAATCGAGCAAGCCGCTCGATCCGTCGCGAACGCGCGGACCGATCGTCGTGGCGGCGCTCGGAGGCTCCGGTACGCGGGCGATCGTCGAGCTGCTCGTCGAGAGCGGCGTCTACATGGGCCGCTTTCTCGACCGCGACACCCACGACTCGCTCTATATCCGCCGGTTCCTGAACGCGCATTTCGACGCGCTCGTAGGCGACCCCGAGCATCCCGACCCCGCGATCGTCCGCGCATTCCACCGCCTGATCCGCGCCCACCGAAGCGGCATCCCGCACGAGGGCGACGAGTGGGGCTGGAAGAATCCGCGCTCGATGTGGCTCCTGCCCTTCTTCGCGCAGCGCCATCCCGGGCTGCGCTTCGTCCATCTCCTGCGCGACGGGCGCGACATGGCACTCTCGCAGAATCACTTCCTGCTCGAGGATCACGGACGCACGATCCTCGGCGATCGGATGACCGGGAACGCCGTGGACGATCAGCTCGAGCTCTGGGCGCGCGGGAACGTTCGCGCCCTGGAAGCCTCCGAGCGCTTCCTGGGATCACGCGCCCTGCGGATCCGGTACGAGGATCTCTGCGCCGATCCCACGACCGAGCTCGATCGATTGCTCGATTTCCTGAAGCGCCCGCTCTCGCGCGCGACGGTCGCTCGGATCGCCGGGACGGTCCGACCGTCGCCGGGCCTCGGACGGGGCCGCCTCGATCGCTCGGAGACCCTGCTCGCCGCGAGTGCCCGCCACGCGGAAGCCCTCCACCGCTTCGGCTACGCGACCGACGTCGCGACGAGCTCGGCCGCGCCGACCTAGACCCCGCGCGGCAGGGTCGCGATCTCCGCGGGCGTGAGCTTGCGCAGGCGCTCCGGCGTCAGCGCGCCGTCGCTGTAGGTATCCTCGCCGGTGCAATGGCCCTGCTCGTCGTAGTGGAAGATCGCGGCCTGGCGATACGAGAAGACGTAGTGGCCCGCCGGATCGTCGCACGGGACGCCCATCGCCTGGAGCGCGCGGCCCGGAAACACGATGTCCATCCAGCCTTCGTGGAAGAGCCCGCGATCGTCGATGATGAAGCGATCGACGACGTAGCGGAGCTTGTTGTAGCCGAGGGCGAAGATGTTCTCGTAGAAGCCGCGGACCGCCTTCCCGCCCTTCGGTCCCGTGTCGCCCTGCCCCGACCCGAAGAAGTGGTACTGCGGATTCGCAACCTGGGTCTTCATGATCGCGTCGACGTCGCCCGCGATCTCGGCGACGAGATGCTCGCGAAAGTTCTGGAGCAGGGCGCGATGCCGCGGATTGGTCGTTTCGGCGATCTTGGCATCGACGGGGCCGAGGGTATGAGCGACGGAAAAGTCGAGCATGGGACGTTCTCCTGGTGGGTCGCCCAACGGTAACCCGCCGGGCCGGGGCGAGACAGGCGTCGTTCGCGGCGCGTTGGCGGATCCGAACCGCTATGCTGGCCCCGCCTCGGCGCTCGCGCTCGGCCCCGATCCGGCGGCGGCCGACGCCGACCCGGACCGGAATTCCAGACCCCATGGCCACCACCGAAAAGCCCCGACCGCGTGCCGTCCTGCTGGGCGTCCAGCTCTCGACGATGTCGGAGGGGGATTTCCGCTCGTCCCTCGACGAGCTCGAGCGCCTCGCGACGACCCTCGGCTTCGAGGTCGTCGGCCGCGTCACCCAGCGCCGCGCCCGTCTGGCGCCCGGCGCCGTCGTCGGCTCGGGCAAGCTGATGGAGCTCGCGAGCTGGACGGGCGGCACGGGCCTCATCCAGGGCAAGATCGGTTCGAAGAGCGGCGAAGACGAGGACGAAGACGATTCCGAGCGCGATGCGGACCGCGACGAGGCCAACGACCTCGAAGGCGATGCGGACGCCGCCGTCGCCCGCGAGGACGGGCTGCTCGACCTCGCGCGTGCGCGGGCCCGGGCCGCCGCACGCAGGGCGCGCGGCAACCGCGATGGCGATGGCGATGGCCATGACGACTTCGACGACGACGACTTCGAGGATCGAGACGGCCTCGAAGACGCCGACGACGCGGAACGCCGCGAGCCCCCGGCGACGATCGTGCTCGTCGACCAGGACATCACACCCTCCCAATCGCGCAATCTCGAGCGGGCGACGGGCGTCGAGGTGCTCGACCGGACGGCGGTGATCCTGGCGATCTTCCAGCGGCATGCGCGCAGTCGCGAGGCGCGGCTTCAGGTCGAGATCGCGCGGCTCGAGTACATGGCGCCGCGTCTGCGGGAGACCGGCGGCGGGCGCGACCGCCAGGGCGGCGGAATCGGCGGGCGCGGCGCCGGCGAGTCGGCGAGCGAGCTCGATCGCCGCAAGGTCCGCGATCGGGTCGCGGAGCTGCGCCAGGAGCTCGCGGCGATCGAGCGCGAGTCGGGGACCCGCCGCAAGCGCCGCGAGGACGTGAATACGGTCGCCCTCGTCGGCTACACCAACGCCGGCAAGTCGTCGTGGATGCGCGCGCTGACCGGGAGCGGTGTGCTCGTCGAGGACAAGCTCTTCGCGACGCTCGGCACGACGGTCCGGACGCTCAAGCCCGAGACCGCGACCCGGGTCCTCGTCTCGGACACCGTCGGCTTCATCAAGCATCTGCCCCACGACCTCGTCGCGAGCTTCCGCTCGACCCTCGACGAGGCCCGCGACTGCAGCCTCCTGATCCACGTCGTCGATGCGTCGGATCCGGCCTTCCAGGCCCAGATCGACGTGACGCGCGAGGTGCTCGCCTCGATCGGTGCCGACGAGAATCCGCATCTCATCGTGCTCAACAAGGCGGATCGCCTCGACGAGCTGACCCGCGTGCGGGTCACGAAGGCCCATCCCGACGCGCTCCTGCTCTCGGCCCACTCGCCCGAGGACGTGACAGCGCTCCGGACCCGCATCCTCGCGTTCTTCGAGCGCGACATGGAAGAGATCGAGCTGCTCGTCCCCTACTCCGCATCGCGCGCCGTCGCGATGGCCCACGAGCTGGCCACCGTCCTGTCCGAATCCTACGAAGCCGACGGCGTCCGCCTGCGCGTGCGCGCGAGCGCCTCGGCCCTCTCGAAGCTGAGAACCGAGCTCGGCTGAACGGAGAATTTCCATGCTGACCGTCTACCACCTCGAAACCTCCCGCTCCGATCGTGTGATCTGGCTGCTCGAGGAGCTCGGCCTCGACTATCAGGTCGTGACCTTCGATCGTGACCCGAAGACGATGCGCGCACCGGAGGCGATGAAGGCGCTCCATCCCCTCGCGAAGGCGCCGATGCTCGGCGACGGCGATCGCATCCTGATCGAGAGCGGCGCGATCTTCGAGTACCTGCTCGGCCGCTACGGCGACCAGCCCGGCCGCCCGCAGCTCGCGCCGAAGCCGTCGGATCCCGACTGGCCCGACTATCTCCAGTGGCTCCATTTCGCAGAGGGCTCGGCCATGCTGCCGATGCTGCTCGACCACTTCGAGAAGGCGGGGATGTGCGGCCCGGTCGGCAGCTCGCAGATCGCGGGCATGGCGCGCAGCGAGATGGATCGCCTCTTCAAGGCCCTCGACGGCATCCTCGCCAAGCAGGAGTGGATGGCCGGCCCGCGCTTCACCGCCGCCGACTGCATGATGGGCTGGTACATCGAGATGATCGAGCTGCGCGGCGAGATCGCGCCCTATCCGGCGCTGCAACGCTATGTCGCGAAGCTGGCGGCACGACCGGCTCGGCAGCGGGCGAAGGCCCGCGCGCAGAAGGCGCACTGAGCGGGCGAAGCCCGACGAACGCCCTGGGGCGGGCGCCGGAGCGTGAACGACTCTCGGCGACCGCCACTCGGCGAACGAATCTCAGCGAACGACGAGCTTGCGGCTCGGATCGAGGTGGGCCCAGGCCTTCGGCAGCGAGACGTCGCGCACGGGCTTGCGCGGCGGCATGTTGAACTCCTTCGGCGGCCGCCAGCCCATGTCCCGCATCGTCTGCCCGATGTGGGTCATGTTGAGCATGTCGTGGCTGTAGCAGAAGAGGCCTTCCCCGGCGTAATAGAGAATCGAGAGACCGGGGACGACCCAGGGCCTTCCCTCGGCGTCGTTGCCGAGGACCTGGTCCCACTGCGACACGACGCGCGGTCCCTCGGCCATGATCCAGTTCTCCGGCGTCGACCAGCCGTAGCCGGTCAGCCCGGCCATCGACTTCTCCATGAAGTCGCGAATCGCCTCGCGCCCCTCGACGCGGCCCCAGGCGGGATCGATGTAGACGGCGTCCTCGGTGAAGAAGTCGCCGAGCGAGGCCCAGGATCGCTTGCCCTCGTCGACCTCGTCGCGGGCGGCGACGAACTCGCGGTATCGGGCGATGGCTTCGGCTTCGAGGGGCGTCGGCATGGGGAGGCTCCTTCAGGTCGTGGCGGACGGAGTTCGGGGTCGTCGCGCAGGATCGCCCGGGCCCCTGGGCTCCGCCAGCCGGTCAAGCACGGCCGGTCGATCGGGCCTGGGTTAGCCTCCGACGGCCCGGTCCGACCGGGCCGGCTCCGCGTCCCGCAACGCACGTTCTGGCTCCCGCATTTCGCATACCGGCATTCTGAATCCCCCATTCCGCATCCCCGCATCCCCGCCCCCGGAGATCCCGACATGACCCTCTATCGCGACGCCCGACTCCTGATCGACGGCGAGCTGGTCGAAGCGACCGGACGCGGCCGCTTCGACAACGAGAACCCCGCGACCGAAGAAATCCTCGGGCAAGCCCCGAACGCGACCGCCGAAGACGCGCGCCGCGCGATCGCCGCGGCCCGCCGCGCCTTCGACGAGACCGACTGGTCGCGCAACCACGCGCTGCGCGCCCGCTGCCTGCGCCAGCTGCGCGACGGGCTGAACGCGCGCCTCGAGGAGCTGCGCAAGATCACCGTCGCCGAGGTCGGCTGCCCGATCTTCATGACCTACGGCGCGGCGCTCAACGATCCGGTCAACTGGCTCGGGAACTACGCCGACTTCCTCGAGGCCTACGAATGGCGGCGCGACATGGGCATCGCCGAGGTGATGGGCCAGCGCACGCAACGCTGGATCGAGATGGAGGCGGCCGGCGTCGTCGCCGCGATCACGCCCTGGAACGTCCCCAACGACATCAACCTGAAGAAGATCGGCTGGGCGCTCGCCGCGGGCTGTACGGTCGTGCTCAAGGCCGCGCCCTCGACCTCGTGGTGCGCGAACTTCCTCGGCGAGGTCGCGGCGACGGCGACCGACCTGCCCCGCGGCGTCTTCAACGTCCTGACCGCCTTCAACAACGACGTCGGCGAGGTCCTGACCAGCGACCGCCGCGTCGACCTCGTCGGCTTCACCGGCTCGACCGCGGTCGGCAAGCGCATCCTCGAAGTCTGTGCACCGCAGGTCAAGCGCGCCCAGCTCGAGCTCGGCGGCAAGTCCGCCGCGATCGTGCTCCCCGACATGCCGCATCTGCCGGCGGTCGCCGGCGCGATGGGCGCCGTCGTCTGCTTCCACGCCGGCCAGGGCTGCGCGATCCTGACGCGCCTGCTCGTCCCGAAGCGCGAGCTCGACGCCGTCGTCGATGCGACGCAGCAGGCGATGCAGAACGTGAAGTACGGCGATCCCTTCGATCCGCAGAACATCATGGGCCCGCTCAACAGCGCCATCCAGCGCGAGCGGGTCGAAGGCCATGTCCAGAAGGCCCTCGCCGACGGGGCGAAGCTCGTCGTCGGCGGCGGCCGGCCGAAGCATCTTCCGAAGGGCTACTACTTCGAGCCGACCGCCTTCGTCGCCGACGAGGACTCGGCCCTCGCGCAGAACGAGGTCTTCGGCCCGGTCCAGACGATCATCGGCTACGAGGACGAGGCCGACGCGATCCGGATCGCCAACAACTCCCGCTACGGGCTCTCGGGCGCGATCATGGGCGGCGACGTCGAGCGCGCGCTCTCGGTCGCCCGCCGGATTCGGACGGGCACGCTCTCGGTCTGCGGTGGCGCCTACTACAACTGGGACGTGCCCTTCGGCGGCTACAAGGAGTCGGGCATCGGTCGCGAGCATTCGGCGATCGGCTTCGAGGAGCACCTCGAGTCGAAGACGATCGCGGTGCCGGTGCGGTAGGTCGCGGAGAGATTCGGTCGAACGTCGTGCCGGGTGACCCGGTCGGGCGCGACCCGGTACTCGGGTGTCGCACGGCACGCGTGGAGGGACCGGTCGGCTTTGGCGGGCGCCGTGCTGCGCGTGCGTGCTCTATCTCGCACCGGGTCGCGCCCGACCGGGTCACTCGGTTCGTCTGTGCAGATCGTTCTCCGCACCCTGCGTGCTTCGAGGTGATGTTCCTCGGCTACGACTCGTCGAACCTGCTCATCGCACGGGCTCGACGCGCAGGATCTGGCTGCCGGTGCGGTGCTCGAGCAGGAGCAGGAGCTCGCCTTTCGTCCCGACCTCGACGTCGCGGATGCGTCCGAGGCCCGCGATCAGGGTCTCGTGCTCGACCTCGCCGTTCTCGTCGAGGACGTAGCGCCAGAGCTCGTTCTTCGAGAGCGTCGCGACGAGCGCGTGGTCCTGCCATTTCGGGAAGGCGGGGCCCCGGTAGAAGACGAGGCTCGAGGCGCCGGGCGAGGGCGTCCAGTGGACTCGCGGGCGTTCGAGCGTGGCGCGGTCGACCTCGATGCCGAGCTCCTCGCCGTAGTGGATCGGGCGACCGTCGTAGTCGACGCCTTCGCTGACGACGGGCCAGCCGTAGTTGATGCCCGCGCGGATCCAGTTGAGCTCGTCGCCGCCGCGGGGGCCGTGCTCGGTCGCCCAGACGCGACCGGTCGCGCGGTCGAAGTCGAGGCCCTGGACGACGCGGTGGCCCACGGTGTAGATCGCGGGGATCGCGCCCGGCACCTTCACGAAGGGGTTGTCGGCGGGAATCCGACCGTCGTCGTGGACACGCATGATCTTGCCGTAGGGGAAGTCGAGGTCCTGCACGCCGCGGTAGTCGACGAAATGGCCGACGACGAAGTAGACGTGACCCGCGTCGTCGAAGGTGATGCGGGCGCCGGCGCCGTTCTCGAGGCCGTCCTGATAGAGCTCCTTGTCGGCCTCCCAGATCGTCTGCTGGTCGACCCAGGCATTGCCCGCGAGCTTGCCGCGGACGAGCTTGATCATGACGACGGGGCGTCCCGTCTCGCGGCTCGCCGTGTTGCACTGCTCGCAGCGATCGCCGTAGGTCAGGTAGATCCAGCCGTTCTTCGCGTAGTCGGGATGGAGCGCGACCTCGTGCATCCAGCCCATGCCGGCGTAGGTCGAGCCGCGGAGGACCGAGTCCGTGTAGATCTTCGGCGTGCCCGTCACGCGCGTCGACGACGATCCGTCGGCCGAGACGATCGAGAGCCCACCCATCTTCTCGGTGACGAGGATGCGACCGTCGGGGAGCGGCGCGATCGAGTAGGGCTCGTCGAAGCCGCCGCGGATCGTCCGAATCTTGAAGTCATGGAGCTTCGAGTGGAGCGTTCCGGTCGGGATCACCGGCGGCGCCCCGATCCCGAGCCCCTTCTCTCCCCGATCGCCCTCGCGCTTCTCGAGCAGGAAGACGGCGAGCCCCCGGATGTCCGAGGCCGGCAGCGCCTTCTCCCAGCCGGGCATCTTCTCGCCGAAGCCCTTCGCGATGCTCGTGATGATCGGATCGAGACCGTCGCCCTGCGCGAGAGGCGCCCCGACGAGCGCCGGACCGAGGGCCGAGCCCTCGAACTCCTTGCCATGGCAGACGGCGCAGTTCGCCGCGTAGATCTCCCCCATGGCGTCGGGGACGACCCAGGCGTCGCGGGCGGGATCGCCCTTCTTTTCTTCCCCGGCCTCGGATGCCGCCATGGCGGTCGCCTCGGTGGCCGCGCCTGCCAGGCTCCCGTCGTCGCTCGCACAGGCCAGCGAGATCCCCAGCACGCCGGCACCCGCGAGGACCGCGAAGAAGCGGGACGACCGCCGCGACGCACCTAACACCTCGATCGGATCGAGGTCGCGGGTGAGGCACGGGACCCCGGCGCGGGCCGGGATGGGGAGGCGGAACCGACGGAGGAAATGGGCGCATTTCATCATGGCCGGACTATAGTCGGGAGTCCACGGCCGAGCCCCGGGCTCGGATCCCTGGACGGAGGGATTCCATGGCCCCGCGAAGACAGCTCGAGGACACGATCGCCCACCTCCGCAAGGAGCTCGGCTCGGGCGCAGCCCTCACGGCGGAAGACCGGGTGCTGCTCGACCGGACGCTCGCCGAAGTCGCGGTCCACCTCGACGACGAGAATCCCGCGACGGTCCTCGCCGAGCCCCTCTACGAGGAGCTCCAGGCGCTGGCGGCCCGGGTGGAGAAGACCCGACCGAATCTGTCGATCCTCCTCGGCCGCATCGTCGATGCGCTCTCGCAGCTCGGAATCTGAAAGGAAGCAGTGTGGATCCCAAGGCCCTCGATGAGATCATCCAGAAGCGACGCACCTTCAAGCCCGCCACGCTGACCGAAACCCCCATCCCCGAGGCCGAGCTCAAGGCCGTCCTCGAGAGCGCGCGCTGGGCCCCGAGCCATGGGCTGACCGAGCCGTGGCGCTTCCGGATCTACCGCGGCCCCGCCCGCAAGAAGCTCGCCGATGCACTGGCCTCCCTCTACGAGACCGCGCTGCCCGCGGATCAGCAGAAGCCGGGCAAGGCCGACAACCTGCGGACGCTGCCGCTCAAGGCGCCGGTCGTGATGCTCGTCTGGATGGCGCGCCAGGAGATCGGGAAGATCGCCGAGGTCGAGGAGATCGAGGCGGTGGCCTGCGCGGTCCAGAACATGCAGCTCGCTGCGACGGCGCGCGGTCTCGGGACCTTCTGGTCGACCCCTCCGGTCCTCTATCTGCCGCAGATGAACGAGTGGATGGGGATCGGCGCGAAGGACCGCTGTCTCGGCCTCTTCTATCTCGGCTATCCGGCGGATCCGGCGGCCTGGCCGTCGGGGCGGCGACGGCCGATCGAAGAGAAGATCGAGTGGGTCGACGCCTGAGCGCGGGCACGACTTCGCCCGCGTAGCGCGCCTCCGCACGCGGAGACGCCCCGGTCGTCCCCGCCCCACGTGAAGCTCGCGCGAAAGCACCTCCCCCGGTGCGTCATGCGCTCGCCGCGTGCGTTCACGAGAACGTCACACGACCGAGATCGCATCGCCCCAACGCGCCCGCATCATCGCGCCGCGAAGCCGATCGGAACGCGCGTCGGAGCCGACGAGCGGACCGGCCGGTCCCGGTCCCCCCCGTCCTCGAACCCGACTCGAGCGAAACCGCGTGACCCTCCCGACCCGACTGCTCCGCGCTTCCCAGCCGTGGCTCCGAATACCGGCCCTTTGCCTGCTCGCGCTGCTCGGATTGCTGTCCTTCGCCTCCCGCGAAGGCCGCGCGCAGCCCGCGCCCTTGGCCCCTACCCCGCCCGATGCCGAGTCGACCGAGGTCGTCCAGGCCGACGACGAGATCGAGGACTTCGTCGTCGAGGCCGCGATCATGGAGGAGATCCTCCAGGGTCTCTCCATGCGCATCGAATCCGACCTCTCGCTCGACCTGCTCTCGGCCGAGGATCTCTCGAAGTTCGCGGCGAGCGACGTCGCGGATGCCCTCAAGCGCATCCCGGGCGTCAGCCTCGTCAGCGGCGGTACGGGCGGCCAGTTCGCGATCATCCGCGGACTCGAAGACCGCTACAGCAGTACGACCTTCAATGGCGCCCCCGTTCCGAGCCCGGATCCGACGCGACAATCCGTCCAGCTCGACCTGTTTCCCTCGGACGTCGTCTCGAACCTCTCCGTCGGGAAGAACTTCGTCCCCGATGTGCCGAGCAATTCCGCGGGCGGGTCGCTCGACATCAAGACGCTCGACTACCCCGAAACGACGACGGTCAAGATCACGCTGGGCTCGGGCTTCGAAGACGAGGCTCGCAAGCGATTCCTCGAGTTCGACGACGGCTCGACCATCGGCCGCGAAGCCGATCCGAGCGACATCATCGAAAGCGATGTCGGCGCGAGCATCGGCGGACGCACGGGCCTCTTCGATCGTGAGATCCGATTCAAGGCGCTGGTCACCCACGAGATCGACTACACGACCTTCCAGGGCTTCCAGGAGACCCTCGAGCCGGAACCGCGAGGCGAGTTCTTCGCTGGGGAACAGACGATCATCACCCGCACCGGCGGCCTCGCGAAGGGCGAGCTCGGTCTCTCCTCCGGCCGTTTCGACCAGACCCAGAGCACCCGCGAGGCCCAGCTGACCGGCTTCGTCGGCCTCGGCGCCGACCTCGACGAAGAGGGAGCCCACCGCGTCGATGCGACCTACTTCCATACCGAGAGCGACCTGACGACGGTAGAGCTGCGCGAGAACGGCTACTTCCCCGACTACGACTACACCGAATTGGTCGACGCGACGAACAACGGCGACCTCGAGAGCCTGATTCCGGGAGGGCTCGCGCTCGTCGGCACGCTCGAGAGCCGACTGGGGCCCAACGCCTTGCGCGGTCTGGTCACCGAAAACCCCGACCGCGGCGCCCTCTGGTTCGCGAATTTCGGCCGCTCGACGAGCTTCGAGAATCAACGGGACCTCGACATCTACCAGCTGAATGGCGCCCACGACTTCGATCTGCTCGAGGGCCTGAAGGTCACCTGGGCCGCGAGCTACGCGACGACGACGCAGCAGGAGAGCTCGCTCGGCATGCGGTTCTTCTACGAGCCGTGCGGGTATTCGGGCAGCTACCCCTGCGCAGGGGGAGCTCTCCCGATCGCGGTTCCGACGCGCTTCCCGGTCACCGCCTCGGCGCTCGGGCCTGGCACGTACTTCGCTTCGGGGACTTCGGGCGGCATCGTGTCGAGTCAGATCGACGTCGACGAACATCAATACTTCGCTCGGGTCGATGCAGAGCAGGACGTCGAGCTCGACGATCGCGTCTCGCTGAACCTGAAGGCAGGCCTGTGGTGGGAGCAGGCCGAGCGCGAAGTGGACTCGTTCTTCGTCGAATCAGTCACGGTGAGCGGCCGATCCCAGTGGCTGATCGACTCGCCGACGCTGGCCGGGCTCGGCGGAACGCTCTTCGATCGCTTCGACCCGGCGACCGGCGATCGCAACGCGACGGCCGAGGCTTCCCGCGAGATCACCGCGGGCCATCTCTCGGCCCGCCTCACACTCTTCGACGACCTCGACCTGCTCGGCGGTCTGCGGATCGAGAAGATCTTCATCGACACGAAGAACGACCCGTTCACCGGCGAGCCGTCCCTCGGCGGTCGTCCCGGAACCTTCCCGTCCGCATATCTCTTCTTCGATCGCCTCGACAACCCCGCCACGGGCGAGCCCAGTCCCCGGCCCGGCGTCATCTTCAACGATCAGCTCCTCGGCATCAAAGTCCCCGTCGATCCCAACACGGGCCTCGTCGATCTGTTGACGGAGGAGCAGATCCGTTCCGTCGCGAACGGCGAGATCGACGAGCTCGAAGTCCTGCCTTCGGCGGGCTTCGCCTATCGACCGATCGAAGGGGCGGTCCTGCGCGCCTCCTACTCGGAGACCATCGCGCGGCCCTCCTTCCGTGAGCTCGGTTATTACGTGAACGTACAGCCCGGCACCGACGAACGTTTCGTCGGCAATCCGCAGCTCGGGCTCTCGAAGGTCCACAGCATCGACACGCGGGCCGAATACGTCTTCGGCGAGTTTTCGGACCTCGTCGCGTTCAGCGCGTTCTACAAGACGATCGACGACCCGATCGAGAGCATCGTCCTGCGCAACCCGATCGACCTCGACTCGGGCTCGGCGGCGCTTTTTCGGACCTACTTCAACAATCCGAACACGGCGCGCCTCTTCGGCATCGAAGTCGAGGCCCGCAAGACCTTCGACTTCATCCGGCAGCTCGGTGCGGATTTTCTCGGGATCGAGCTCCTCGACTACTTCTCGGTCGGCGGCAACTTCACCTGGATCGACGCCCGGGTCGCTCGGACGGAAGGCGAGCTGGCGCGCTCGACGAATTTTTTCTCGGTCCTCCCCGGCGACGACTTCCGTTTCGCGCGCATGAGCCGCAAGCGCCGACTCTTCGGCCAGCCCGAATGGATCGGCAACGCCGACATGACCTTCAATCATCCCGATTGGGGAACGCAGCTCACGCTCGCGGTCTTCGCGATCAGCGACGTGCTCGACGCGGCGGGCTCGGTCAGTCTCGATGGCGGCGGCAACCCTGCCTCGCTGACCCTCGACCGCTACTTCGACTCGTTCCACCAGCTCGACCTCGTCGGCTCCCAGGAGATCTGGAAGGGCGTGACGCTCAAGGTCAGCGTCAAGAACCTGACCGACACTGCCCGCCGCCGCATCTACGACCGCAAGCAGACCGCGCAGACCTACGTCGAGCGGACCCGGCGGCAAGGCCAGGACTGGTCGATTGCGCTCGGCTACTCCGTCGATTTCTGATCTCCTCGCGGGGCAATCGGCGCTCTCATCAGAACGTCACAGAGAAGCGATCGGAAGGCCATCCTTACCCAGGATAGTCTGCTGCGTCGGCCGAAGGTCTCCTCTCGAGACGGTCGACTCTCCCAGCAACCAACCATCTGGAATCAGAGGCATCTCAATGCGGACTAGCACAATTGGAGCCGTTGCAGTCGCAATCGGCCTGTCCTTCGCTGGACAAGCCGGAGCGGCGATCGTCAGCGTAAACGCCGATATCGACGGCGCCCTCGTCGTTGAAAACTGGACGAACGACAACGAATACATCCTCGAAAGACCCATCTTCGTCAAGAACGGCGGCACCCTGAACATTCAAGAGGGGACGATCGTTCGCGGCCAGCCCCGCACGGCGGCCGTACTGGCGGGCTCCACGGTGGGCACGCCGGGCGCCATCATCGTGACCCAGACGGGCACGATCAACGCGCTCGGGATCGCAGACCGCCCCGATCATCCTGACGACCGCCGCGGTCGACAACGACGGCAACGACGTCGCGGACGACTTCGATGCGAACGGCTTCCTCGATGCGTACCCGGGCTTCGATCTGGCCAGCTGCACGCCGGGCCCGTGCACGGCGTCCCTCGCCCCCGCATTCCACGACGATTCGCCGAAGACTGCGCCGCTTGCCCCGCTGAACGCGGCCGGCGGCCCGAACGTCACCCTCTGGGGCGGCGTGGTCGTTCTCGGCAACGCGACGACGAACCTCGGCACCGTGGCGGGCCTCGGCCAGGGCCGCGGCTCGGTGGAAGGTCTCTCGGTTCCCGGCTTCCCGCCCGCGGACGCCATCTACGGCGGCAACGTCGATCCGCTCGGCGCGAATCCCGGTGACGACCTCGATAGCTCGGGCGAGCTGCGGTACCTCTCGATCCGCCACGCGGGCGACGAGATCGGCAACAGCAACGAGCTCAACGGCCTGACCCTCGCGGGCGTCGGCTCGGGCACGATCGTTCACCACATCGAGGTCTACTGCAACTTCGATGACGGCATCGAGTGGTTCGGCGGCACGGTCAACGGCGACCACCTCCAGGTCGCGTTCGCCGGCGACGACACCTTCGACGTCGACCAGGGCTACCGAGGGACCAACCAGTTCCTCGTGGGCATCATGACGTTCTTCAACACCGAGCTCGCCCCTCCGAACGCCGTCTACGGCTCCGCCGGCGGCGACAAGGGTTGCGAGTGCGACGGCGACGACAGCGATGTCCTCCCGGCGGGCAACGTCAACCTGAACCCGACCTCGGTCCCGGCGCTCCAGCCCACCCCGTTCCAGAACGTGAACTTCTACAACTTCACGATCGCGGGCAGCCGTCCCTCGGTGACCTTCAATGGCCACACGAACGACAACGACGGCTGGGAAGTGCGCCACGGCTTCGCGGGCTCGATCAACAACGGCCTGATCTACAACACCGGCGGCGACGGCCTCGGTGGCGCGGTCGGTACGCAGGGCCTCGACGTCGCGGCCAACACCGTGTTCCCGGCTGCCGGTTCCACGGATTGGGACATCCTCGACAACGTGATCGCGGGTCGCGTCATCGCGAACGCCATCAGCTGCAACAACACGCGGGTACTGCCGGCCCTCTCGGCCACCGCTGTCGAGCGCACCGTCTTCACGAACGGCACGCTCAACAACGACTCGTGCACCTCGGGCGTGAACGATCCGGGCTTCCGGCTCGCGGACGGCGACACGAGCTTCCAGCCCAAGGGCGTCTCGGGCAAGCTCGATGCGAGCCTCGGCTCCTTCGATCTGCGACCGCAGCTGCGCAACGCGGTCATGGCCGAGGGCGTCAGCCCGGCGGCCCCGCTCGATACGACCGCGACCTACCGCGGCGCCTTCGATGCGGTTCCGGCGATGTGGACGGACGGCTGGACGGTCTTCTCGCAGGCCGGCATGCAGCCGGTCCCGGAGCCGGGCATGGCTTCGATGATCGTGACGGGCGCCCTCGGCCTGCTGGCGGCGAGCCGACGCCGACGCTAGGCCGAAAGGCCTCGCAGGGGACGGTTGCCCAGCTAGACTGACGCACGTTCCACGGATCCCGGGGCCCGCATCGAAGGATGCGGGCCCCCTTCGTTTGAGGAGTCCAATCCCGATGCCGTTCTCGATGCCGTCTCGACCTGGCTCACGCACTTCGCGCCGTCTTTTCGGCCTGCTCGCCTCGCTCGGCGTCGCGCTTCTCGGGAGCGCATGGCTCGCCTGCTCGGGCGCCGACTCCGAGCGAGCCGAAGGACCCCCTGCCGGCGAAATCGAGGGGGTGTCCCCGGGCGAAATCGGCCTCACGGCGGAGAACATCGACGAACACGAGCACCTCTGGCCCACCAACGTCGCGCTGATCGCGGGCTGGACGCCGGAAGCAGGCGGGGCACCGCTCAAGGCGGGCTACCGCGGGGCGTTGATCCGGGTCGAGGAGAATGGCCGCGTGCGCGTCGCCTTCGGACGCCACGGCAACCACGAGGTCCCGATCGAACGAACGGACCTCGTCGAGCGGGCGAACCAGGTCCGCCGGGGCGAGCTCCACAAGGTCGCCCCCTGCTTCCTCGCCCATTTCGGCACACAGTTCATCGAAGTCTTGGGCAAGGAGGTCTCTCCGGTCCAGACGCCGAGGATCGCCCACGCGAAGCAATTCCTCTTGATCCTCGCGGATCCGCGCGAGCCGGGCTTCGAGGAAGAGGCGAAGGCGCTCGTCCCGTTGAGGGACGAGAATCCGGACCTGCAGATCCTCTACTTCCCGATCGGCCTCGCCCATCAGGAGATCGCCCCCGTCCGCGATGCGCTGAGCCGGTCGGCGCTCATGGTCCCCTTCGCCTATCCCGCCGCGGCCGACGTGCACGCGCGCGCGCTCTTCGGAAGCGTGCCGAAATCGGCAGAGGCCGTTCTGATCACACCCGAGGGTCGAATCCTCGAGCGCGCCCCGCTCGACGCCCCGGACCTGGCCGATCGGATTCGCCTCGCAGCCGGCAACTCGACCGATACACCCGCCGCCCCCTGAAGGACCCGACCGAGCCGAGCCCCCTCCCGCCGTCGCCACGGATTCGTGCGCGAATCCACCCGAGTCCGTCATCGTGACGCCATCGCGTGTTGATTTGCTGACGTCGAGAGCACACGATGGCCCCCGTTCCTTCTTTTTCCAGCAGCACGAGTCGCCGCATCCTGATCGTCGATCCGGATCGCGCGAGCCGCGAGCTCGCGCGCAAGAGCCTGGCCCTTCCCGACCTCGAGATCGTCGAGGCGAGCGGGATCGACGAAGCGCTCCACGCCGCCGAGCAGGATCCGCCCGACGTCCTGATCTCGGAGCTCGTCCTCGCCGACGGCTCGGGCTTCGCCCTCTGCCGGGCGATCCGGGAGTCGGTGACGCTCGCCTCGAAGCCGATCCTGATCGTGAGCCGATGGGGTCTCGAGGCCGATCGGATCCTCGGCTTCGAATGCGGTGTCGACGATTTCCTCGCCAAGCCCTACTTCGCCCGCGAGCTGTCGTCCCGTGTGCGCGCGGTGCTGCGAAGGAGCAGCCAGCTCGTCCGGCCGGTACACGAGCATCCCCTCACGACGCGGGAAGGCCTGTCGATCGACCCCCATCGACGGACGGCGTGGGTCGACGGCGTGGCCGTCGCCCTGACCCAGCGCGAGTACTCGTTGCTCGAGACTCTCGCCTCGGCCGGCGGACGCGTGCTGTCGCGGGGCGACCTGATGAAGACGGCGTGGAGCTCCCCGCGCGGTCTCCACGAGCGCAGCGTCGATGCCCACATCAAGAGCCTGCGGCGCAAGCTCGGTTCGGCTCGGGATTCGATCGAGACGGTGCGGGGCATGGGCTACCGCTTCGCCGACGAGAATCGCCGACCCGGCCTCGAGCTCCGGCGCGAGAGCCTCGATCCAGTCGACGCCCTCGAGCCCGTTCGCGACGCGATGGGCTGACGGACGGCTCCCCACGATGCGATAGATTCCGGCCCGCGGGTCGGCACGGGGAAGAGCCCCGGGCCGATCGGTGCTCGCGCAGGCAGGGGGCTCTCGCATGTCCGGACTCGAAGGCGCTTCCCCCCCGCCGCCGTCCCTGCGCGCCCGCCTCGCCTCGCCCCAGCTGCGTTATCCGCTGCTCGTCCTGCTCTACCTCGGCATCGCAGGCGGACTCGTCAGCGTCTTCTTCGAGCCCCTGCGGCCGAGCCTCGACGCCCTCGAGATCTTCACGGCCCGGACGGTCTCGGGCTTCATGTCGCTCTTCGGCGCGCAGATGGCGACCCACGGCGACCTCGTGACCTACGACGGCTTCTCGGTCTCGATCATCATCGAGTGCGTCGGGATCCTCGAGATGGTGATCTACTCGGCCTGCGTGCTGGCCTTTCCCGCGAGCGCCGGGGCGCGGGCCATCGGGGTCCCGCTCGGCTGCGCCGCGATATTCGCCTTCAACGTGTTGCGCATCGCGACGCTGCTCCTCGTAGGCCGCCACTGGCACGCCGCCTTCGACTTCTTCCATCTCTACTTCTGGCAGGCGACGCTGATCGCGATGATCGTCGGCGTCCTCTACGGCTGGATCCGGATCTTCGTGCGGCGATGAGCAAGCGCCTGCTCCGCGTCGCCGCATTCGTCGCGATCACGCTGCTCCTGACGTGGCTCTGGAACGAGGGCGGGCGGATGGCCTACGGCCGCTTCCTGAAGGCCGTCGCCCCGCCGATCTACGACCTGCTCGGCTTCGACGGCGCGCGCGTCGGCGCGTTCCGACAGCGCTATGTCAACTTCGTGCCCTTCATCGGACTCGTGCTGGTGACGCCCGGCCTGTCGCGGAAGCGGCGACTCCTCGGCCTCGCGATCGGCCTCGTCGTGCTCTTCTGCGGCCACCTCGCCCTCAACCTGACCGAGGTCGGCCGCGGGCGCGCGCGCCACCTCCCGATCCTGCCCTCGCTCGTCTCCGACACCCTGCCCTTCCTGGTCTGGCTCGGGGTCGCGGCCCCCATGCTCGTTCAATGGCTGCCGGGCGGGCCCGCCTCCACGGCGACCGATCCGGGCGCAGAGGCAATCGCTGAGCCGCCCGCGACCGCGATCGAGAGATCCACGACCCCCGAAGCCTGAGCGAGATCGAGCACGGCGACGACATGCTCGTGGGCCGTCGCGCGATCCGCGCGCAATTCGATCGCTTGCTCGGCGGTCTTCGCGGCGACGAGCCTTTCGCGCAGCGCTTCGCGCGGCGTCGCCTGCCCGTCGATCGAGATCGCGCCGGCCGCATCGATCGCGACGACGAGTCCTTGCCGGGTCTGCGCTCGGCCCGACTCGGCCGAGGGCAACGCGAGCTCGAGGGCCTGGTTCGAGAAGCTGCTCGTGACGACGAAGAAGATCAGGAGCAGCAGCACGACGTCGAGCAGCGGCCCGAGCGGGGAGCCCGCGGTCTCGATCCGGGGACGCGAGAAGCGCACGCTCACGCCCTCCCTTCGCGGGCCGCGCCGAATTCGATCCGCGTACCGAGGGGAAGGGATTGCGCCGATTGGCCGATCGCCGACGTCAGTCGCTCGAGCTCGGCGACCGTGTCCTCGGCCCGGCGGGAGAGCCAGGCGTGGGCCGCGACGGCGAGGATCGCCGCGAAGAGCCCGGCGGCGGTCGTGATCAGAGCGAGGAAGATGCCGCCCGCGACGACCCGCGCATCGCCGGATCCGACGAGCGCGATGCGGTCGAACGCATCGATCATGCCGAGCACGGTGCCGAGCAGCCCGATCATGGTCGCGAGATTGCCGAGCGCCGCGAGCAAGGGGAGATTGCGCAGCAGTCGATGCGCCTCCCAGGCGCCGACCGACTCGATCGCGTCGGGGGTCGCCTCGGGATCCAGGGCGCGGGAGGCGAGGCGCGCCAGCGCGGATCCACTTCCCTCGCAGAGCCGCTTCAGCTCCGAGCGATTGCCGACGGCCAGCGCGCGCTCGATCTCGGCCCGCAGACGGCGCGGAACGGTCGCGCCTGCTCGCAGCGCGTAGGCGCGCTCGAGGATGGTTCCGAAGATCAGGACGGAGCAGAGGGCGATGCCGTGCATCAGGCCGCCCCCCATCGCATACCAATCGAGGAGCGCTCGGGTCGGCGGGGCCACGTCCGAGACGGCGGGCTCGGCCGCAAGAGCCGAGCCCGCCGCCCAGAACAGGTTCGCGACGACGATCCGGATCGCGAACGAGGCCTTCACGCCCGGGTCTCCCGTCGACCCGCGGCGGCGAGACCCGCGAGACCGAGTCCCATGAGCAGCGCCGTGCCCGGCTCCGGGATCGGGTTCAGCGAGACCTGGTCGATGTCGAACGCGTAGGCGACGTCGTCGTCGAGCAGCCCGACGGGCGCGCTCGTGCCGATCTGGAGATTGCCGACGGCCGCGAGCGCCGTCGCGCAGGCACCGGGCGGCCCCGCGTCCAGCAGGAGCTGGCGAGCGACGAGATCGGGAACGTGACCTGCGTCCAGACGTTCGCCGCGACGGACTGCGAGGAGAAGAACGCTCCGGCCGGGGAGTTCGCCGCCGTCGCGATCCGCAGGTAGAACGCCATCGCCTCCGGCGCGTCGTGGCGCACCATGAAGCTCACGCTCGCGACACCGTCCGCGAGCCAGTTGCCGAGGAAGGCCCCGCCGCTGGCGTCGTCCGCCGCCGAGGCGCGCAGCACGATCGGTCCGCTGCCCCCGAAGCCGGGGACGAAACCGTTGAAATTGTACGTCCCCGAGGCGAAGCCTCCGCCGTCCGAGCCGCCGGTCGCCGCATAGGCGAGCGGGAGGTTCACCGAGTTCTCCCAGCCGGAAACGTCCGAGTCGAACGACTCCGTGAAGGGAACGGTCGCCGCCTGCGCATCCGCCGCCGCGAATGCCCCGAGCATTCCCGACCAGAGCCACATCTTCATCTTCTTCAGCCGATTCGACATGCCGATTTCTCCTTGCCCGGGCGCGTCGCCCGGAATGTTCTGGCTGGCTGGCCGGCATCCGAGGAGACCGGCGGGCTCGCGAATGATTTCAGCTCCGCAGAGCCGAAAAGCCGCCGAAGCGCGTGTCGAAGCTGCGCTCGTGCTTGAAGCGGAGCACGACGTGGCCGTCCGCCTTGCCGTGGAAGAGCGTGTTGTGCCACCAGACGTTCTCGTAGACCGGACCCGACTCGAGCAGCTCGACGCTGCAATCGATCTGGTTGCAGCGCGGGTTGCCGAGGCGATCGGGCGCGTCGGTGTCGAAGACGCTGAAGACGAGCGAGCAGCGCGGGTCCGCGCGGAGCGCGTCGACGAGCGGGCCCTCGGCGGGGACCATCGAGGTGATGCTCCCGGGATCGAAGGCGTCGGTCGAGACGTAGTAGTCGAGCAGGTACTGGAGGCCGGCGTCGTAGACGGCGCGGGAGCCGCTCTGGATGTGGGCCTCGTAGAGCGCCCGGAACTCGCGGGTCTTCGCGTCGAGCAGCCGCTCCGCGGGCAGCAGGCCGCAGACGATGTTGTGCATCACGACGCCGAGATGGGCGCCGGGGCGCTTGACGCAGACGATGGGGACGACGCCCATGTGCGGCGCGCCCTTGCGGGCGACCATCGTGTGGTGGCGCAGCGCGATCTGCCAGGAGAGGAATTCCTTCGGGAGCGGCTTGGCGGTCGATTTCATCGGGGTGTTCCTTCGTTTGCGCGGGCCGGAGCCCGCGGCCTCCATTCGGGCGCGTTCAGAAGCTGCGGATCGGATCGCCGGGCCCGAGCACGCGCAGCGAAAGCGCGTCGCCCTCGAGCGAGATCCGCGTCGAGACGCGGAAGACGTCGAGGAGCGTCTCTTCGGTCAGCACGCTGCGTGGCTCGCCCGCGGCATAGAGTCGGCCTCGACACAGGACGGCGACGCGATCGGCGACGTGGGCCGCGTGCTCGAGGTCGTGGAGCGAGAGCACGATCGTCGTATGGCGCTCGCGGTTCAGGCGGCGCAACAAGTCGAGCAGCTCGAATTGATGCCGCAGGTCGAGGGCCGCCGTCGGCTCGTCGAGCAGGAGGTATTCGGGCTCCTGCGCCAGCGCCATCGCGATCCAGGCGCGTCGCCGCCCCCGCCGGAGAGCGAGGCGAGCGGTCGCTCCCGGAAATCGGCCAGCTCGACCGCCTCGAGCACGTCGGCGACGACTGCTTCGTCCTTCGCGTCGTAGGACGCGAAATACGAGAGATGCGGATGTCGGCCGGTGCGGACGAGGTTCTCGACCGTGAAGCCCTCGGGTCCGGTCGGATCCTGCGGCAGTCGCGCCATCCGGCGCGCGAGCCAGCGCCGCGGAAGGGTCGAGATCGCCCGGCCCTCGAGCAGGACTGCGCCACCGCGCGGATCGAGCTCCCGGCCGAGCGTGCGCAGGAGCGTCGACTTGCCCGAGCCATTCGGCCCGACGAGGGCCAGGATCTCGCCGGAGACGACCTCGAGCGAGACGTCGCGCAGGGCATCCCGGTCGATGCCGGGATGACGGACATGCAGTCGCTTCGCTTCGAGGGAGATCGTCACGGCAGCTTCTTCCAGAGGATGAAGAGGAAATACGGTCCACCGACCAGGGCGAGCAGCGCGCCGACCGGGAGCTCGAGGGGCGCGAGCGCCGTACGGGCCGCGGTGTCGGCGAGCAGGACGAGGGCGGCGCCGCCGAGCGCGGTGACGGGCAGCAGGGCCGCGTGCTCCGGGCCGACGAGCAATCGCAATCCGTTCGGCACGACGAGCCCGACGAAGCCGACGAGACCGGCCGCGCTGACGGCGGCGGCCGTCAGGAGCGCGGCGAGACAGGCCGCCAGAAAACGCGCGCGCAGGACGTTCACGCCGAGCCCGACGGCGGCGCCGTCGTCGAGCAGGAGCACGTTGAGCGTGCGCATCGAGAAGGCGATGCCCGCGAGGCCGATGAGGCTCGGCCAGAGGGGCGCCCCGCATCGGACCAGCCGGCACCGTTAACGAACCGACCATGAAGGCCGTGAAGGCGGGCGCGCGATCGGCGAACGCGAAGGTCAGGAGCGCGATCACGGCAAACAGGATCGCCTGGAGCGAGACGCCGGTGAGCACGATCCGCAGCGCGCCGGTCTGACCCGCCTTCGCCCAGACGAGCGCGACGATGGTCCCGATCGTCGCGAGCCCCCCCGCAAACGCCGCCCAGGGCACCCAGCGCGCCAACTCGGGGAAGAAGAGGATCACGACCAGCGCACCGACGCCCGCCCCCGCCGTCACGCCGAGCACGCCCGGATCGGCGAGCGGATTGCGGACCGAGGTCTGGAGCAGTGCACCCGCCAGCGCGAGGTCCATCCCGACCAGCGCAGCGCAGGCCGCGCGCGGGAGTCGCACGTCCCAGAGCACGCGGTGGAGCGGATGACCGGCCTCCTGAAGCGCGCCGAAGAGCTCGGCGATCCGGAGCTCGACCGCGCCCTGGCTCGCGGCGAGCAGGGCCGCTGCGACGAGGCCGAGCGCGAAGACGAGGGTCCACGTGAGCGCGGGCTCGAGGACCAGCGCGGCGCGGCTCCGGATCTGCCAGACGAGGGTGTTCACGTCTCGGGTCCCGCCGGCGCGAGCGCCACGAGGGCCTCAGCGGCCTTCACGATCTCGAGGCCGGGATTGGCGCTGAAGAGACCCGGGTCGAGGACGTGGATGCCGAGGCGCGCCCCGGCGAGCCCGGACCAGGCACCGCCTTCGGCGGTCCGGCGCTCGAGATCCGCGCGGATCCGGCTCGGACGCCGGGCGACGAGCAGGACGAGATCGGGATGCGCCGTCGCCACGCCGTCCGAGACGGCGACCAGCCCGGAAAGCCTCGTCGCCCGACGGCGCGATCGCGAGGTCGAGGCCGACGTGGCGCGCGAGATCCCCGAGCCAGGCGCGCTCCGTCATGACGTAGAACGAGCCGGGGGCCCCGAAGAGCGCGACCACGGAGGCATCCGATCGACCGGCCAGGGCCCCGATCCGCGCCCGGACGTCGGCGATCCGCGCTTCGAGGGGCGCCGGGCGACCGATCGCCGCAGACAGCGAATCAAGGGAAGCCAGGGTCTCGGCGACGCTGTCGGTCCCGAGCAGCAGGACCTTCACGCCGAGCTTCTCGATCTGCGGCGTGAGGCGGGCATGGATTGCACGGTCGGCGACGACGAGATCGGGATGGACCTCGACCAGGCGCTCGAGGCTCGGCGAATGCGGATTGCCGAGATCGACGAGTCCGGCCGGGAGCGGCTCGTGGAGCGAGCGGCGAACGCCTGCGACGAGCTTCGCCCCGTCCCCGGCGACCGAGACGGCGTCGGCGGCCCAGGGCAGCAGCGCCGCGACGCGGATCGGCGCGAGCGCTTCGGAGCGCAGAATCGTTTCGGAGCGCGCAGACGTCGCGAAGAAGAGCTCGAGGCAGAGCACGGCGACGGCGAGCGGGGCGAGGAGGGTCTGTGCGCGGAACATCATGCATCTCCAGGTGAGCAGGGCGCCGGCTGGAGCTCGGCGTGGGCGCTTCGAAAGGCGTCGACGATCTCGGGCGCGAACTCGGCGCCCGGCGCGCGATACACATAAATGCGAAGGAAGGGCGTCGCCTCCGGCTGCTCACGGAGCTCGAAGAAGAGCACGTTGCGGCCCGAGCGACCGTGGGTGCTGTCGTGGGATTGCAGGTGGCGCAGACGGTCGATCGCGACGTGCCAATGGAAGGCGTCGGTGATCATGTTGAGGAAGCCGTCCGCGATCGCGTAGGGACCGGCGACGCAGATCGATTCGAAGACGCTCGGACCGCAGATCGAGATGACGCGCAGCCGGCCGAGCTGCTGGAGCAGATCGAAGAAGCGCGCGGCGGTCCACGGCGCCCCTTCGAACGAGGGGCCTGGGCCGGGGAGAGGCGTCGACGAGAGGACTGACGCGGCACCGGCTGCGCAGGGATCAACGGTCATGTCGCGGCCTCACGGCTTGGGCGCGACGACTTCGTCCGACGAGGGAACGCCGAGCGTCGAGCCAGGGGATGCGCCGGATTGCGACCTCGGGGTCGGTCGGCGCGCGCTGGCTCGAGCTCGAAGCTCTGGCTGGCAGGGCGACCTCATGAAAGCATATTGAAAACGATTTTCAAGTTCAGTAGAGTGATTTCCGCGTCCCGCCCGCTCCAGCAAGCCCGACTCCGCCAGCCAGGAGGACCCGGACGCCGTCGTGGGCCGAAAATTCGGCTCGAGGGGTCCACCGTTGCGCTCGTTGCCCTGTCCCCGCTCCTCGCTCCAAGGCCAGCCTGTCTCCGTCGGGACCCGATGCCGGCGGCCGGCCCCCGTCGTGCCCCAGATTGCGGGTCTGTTTTTGGCTCCGCTGATGGCCCTCGCCTGGTCGGCGACGAGCTCCGCCGACGACACGACGGAATCGGGCAGAGCGAGCGACGCCCCCGCCGCGATCCGCGCCGAGGCCATCGAGATCGAAGATCGCCGCCTCCGACCCGCCGAGATCTATCAGGACACGCCCGTCGAGACCGAGATCCTCGACGCCGAGACCCTGCGCGACCTGCCGGCGATCAACGCGATCGAGGCGCTCGAGGCGATCCCCGGCATCCGGATCACGAGCCAGGTCCAGGGGCAGCGCGGCGCGGTGCGCATCGACGGCCTGCCGCCCGAGTTCACCGAGCTGCTCGTCAACGGACAGCGTTATGCGGGCGAGAACGAACGGGCGGGCGACCTCGGCGACCTGCTCTTCGCGAACGTCGAGCGGATCGAGATCCTGCGCGGCCCGCAGGCGCTCCGGTACACGTCGCGCGCCGCCGGCGGCGTGATCAACATCATCACGAAGGATCCGCCGCGCGACGGCCCCTCGGTCGAGGCGTTGATCGCCAATGGCGACCAGGAGCAGGTCTCGGGCGAGCTGACCCCGGGCTGGGGCAACGAGAAGCTCGGCGGCAGCCTCGTCTACGACTACAACCAGATCGGCGGCCTCGACGCGCCCCATCCCGGGAGCACCGATCCGGACGACGGCAACGCCTCGCCCTTCGGCGAGGGCTCGCTCTACCGGACGCACGATCTCTACGGGACGATCGCGGCGAATCCGTCCGAGAAGGTCGAGCTCAAGACCCGCCTCGGCTATCGCATCCGCGACGACGCCTTCGCCGTCGACGACGGCCCGGTCACCGCTCGCCGCCAGGAGGACCGCTGGCTCCTCTCGCAGGAGGGCCGGCTCCAGCTCGGCGAGGCCTCGTCGGTGACCGCGACGTGGACCTCCGAAGACGACCGCCTCGACACGAGCGTCGGCCGCGTCTTCCGCCTGGACGACTCGTTCACCCGCCTCCAGCTCCAGGGCGAGCACCTCCTCGAGCTCGGCCCCACGACCCACATCCTGTCGCTCGGCGCCGACGCCTCGACCTTTGCGATCGAGCTCGAAGAAGGGCCCGTACCCGCGAACGTCGCGATCGATCCCGGGCAGCTCGAGGAGCGCATCTACCGCGGGGGCCTCTACCTGGTCGCCGAGTCGGAGCTCGCGAGCTGGCTCTCGAGCGAGATCGGGATCCGGCGCGAGATGCACTCGCGCTTCCATTCGGCCTGGCTGCGCAGGCGGCGGTGCTGGTGACGCCCTGGCGCTGGGACGACGTCCGCGCCGTCAAGCTGCGCTTCTCCGCGGGGCGCGCGATCCGCTACCCCTCGCTGCGCGAGCTCTACCAGCCGCCGGCCTTCCAGCTCGGCTACTTCCTCGCCGGCAGCCGCGCCCTCTCCGCGGAGAAGGCCTGGGCGCTGCGCGCGAGCGTCGAGTCGAATCCGGTCCGCTGGCTCTCGACGACGGTGACCGGGTTCTACAGCGAGACGACCGACTACATCCGCCCCGCCTATCAGGGCCGGCAGATCCAGACCGGCGAGGGAGAGCCGATCCCTCCGAATCCCGTGCTCTGCCCGATCCTCCCCGCGTTCTGCTCGGAGCAGCCCGGGGAGCCGCTCATGAGCAACGTCTTCGAGAACACGAACCTCGACGGCCTCCGCTCGTACGGCATCGAGGCCCGCCTCGAGCTCCGCCCCCACGAGCTCATCGAGCTCCAGCTCGGGTACACCTGGAATCGCAGCCTGATCGAGGACTCGAATCTCGAGCCCGTCGACGACCGGCTGCCCAACTCGCCCGAGCACGTCGCCAACGGCGCGATCACGCTCACCGCGCCGCGCTTCGGAACGACGCTGACGGCGCGGGGCCAGTGGCGCGACCGCGCGGTGATCGAGCCGACCGGGACCGGCTCGATCAGCTTCGCCACCCGCGACGAGTCGAATACGTCCTTCGAGCTCGACATGCGCCTGCGCCAGCCGCTCGAGCAGTGGCTCGGCCACAAGCTCGAGCTCTTCACGGACGTCCAGAACGTCACCGACAACCGCGTGATCGATTCGAACGTCGTGCGCGGTCGAAGCTTCCTGATCGGCCTGCGCGGAAATTTCCCTGATGGCCATCGACGGAGGTCCCTTCATGTTCCCGTTCCCGTTCCCGCTTCCCCCGCTGCCGCGGGCGTTGGTCACGCGCTTCGCCACGAACTGCGCCAGCGCCTGTGCCGCCGTCTGCGCCCCCCTTCTGCTGGCGGGGGCCGCCGCGGCGGACACGATCGTGCTCCCCGTCGACGAGGACTCGGCGCCCTATTGTTCGTCCCGAGCCTGCCGCGCGGCAACCACCCGACGCTCTACGCGTTCCACGGCTTCGACGCGCCGACCAGCACCGTGCACGACTTCGAGACCTACCTCTGGTTCGACGTCTCGCAATCGGACCTGCCCGCCGGCCACGTGCTCGTCGAGGCGACGCTCGTCGTCACCTACGCCTTCGACTTCACGGACTTCGGCGAGCCCTCGACGGATCCCGGCACGCTCCAGTGCCGCAAAGTGACGGGCGCGTGGAGCGAGTCGTCGCTCACCTGGGTGAACCGGCCGACCGTCGCCGAGCCCTTCGACACGATCACGGGGATCACGGGCTTCGGCGCGCAGCTCTGCGACGCGACGGGGGTGGTGCTCGAGTGGATCGGCAACCGCGCCCCCAACGAGGGCTTCGCGCTGACGAACGCCACGGATCGCGTCATCGGCATGCACTCGCGGGAGGCCTCGGCCAGCGCTGCGCTTAAGCCCACTTTGATCCTGCGCACCGAAGCGCCCGAGCCCGGCCTCGCCGCCGCGCTCGCCGCGGGCGCCGCGGCGTTGGCCGGCTCGCGTCGCGCCCGGCCCGGCGCGCGGGCCGCGCGCCGGGCGGACCGCAGTCGGCGGACCGCGCCGAGCGCGCGCGGAATCGACGAAGACGCCCCGAACAGGCGTCCATCGGATCGAAGGACGCGCCTTCGGGCGGGTCGGGAGGACGGGACATGGTCGAACGATCGGAGCCGACGACGAAGGGCACCGACGCGTCGGCGCGCGTGCGCCGCGTCCGCGCGCGCGACGTCCTCGGGCCGCGCGGCATCCTTCAGATCGAGCACGAGGGCGAGGTCTACACCTTGCGCGTCACCCGCAACAATCGACTGATCCTGACCAAGTAGGCCCGCCCGATGTCGGACCGCGCGCTAAAGCTCTGCATCGGCCTCTCACTGGCGATCCATCTGATCGTTTCGCTCGGGCTCTCCGGCGCGCGCTTCACGACGACGAGCGTGCGCCCGCCGCCAGCGGCGCCGCCGGTGCGGCTGCGGCTGGCCGGCGCGTCGAGCGAGCCCGAACGGGCCGACGCCCGTCGACCGGAGGTCTCCGCAGCGCCCCCGCGAACCGAGCCCACCCGCAATCCCGCACCCAAAACGAAGCCCGAGCTGCAGCCCGAGAACGCCGAGTCCGTGCTGCAGGAGAGCGTCCGACCGGAGCCCGCCGTCGAAGCGACGGCCACCCCGGCGCCCCTTCCGGCGACCTCGAACGCGCTCGCAGCGCTCGAAGTCCAGGCCGAATCCAACCCGGAAAGGTTCGAGGCAGGCGCGTCGAGCTCGACCGCGCCCGCCGGGAGCGCCGGGGCGGGCTCGGTGGACGAGCAGGCAGCGGACCTCCTCGCCCGCTACGTCGAAGCGATCCGCGCGCGGGTCCGGGACCGGAAACGCTACCCGCCTCTCGCCCGCAAGCGAGCGGTCGAGGGTCGCGTCGTCGCGCGGATCGCGATCCGCGCGGACGGCCGCCTCGATGCGGTCGAGTTCGACGACGATGCGCCCCCGCTCCTGCGCCGGGCGACGGACGAGGCGATCCGCTCGGCCGGTCCGTATGCTGCGCCGCCCGCCGGTGCCATCACGATCGAGCTCCCGGTCGACTACTCCCTGCGCGATGCGTCCTGACCCGGTCGCCTGGCCGCCTACCGAAATCCGACGGGGCCGCTGGAATAGAGAGGCCCGTCCCCATACCCTCGCGAACGCTGCGGGCCGGCGGATCGCTCGATCGATCGGCCCGGTCGGATTCGATCCGACCGATCGGTGTCGCGCGAGGGAGGCAGGGGCTTGGAGCCGATTTTCGACGCCCTGCCGATCCCGCTCCCGGTCTTCGCGCTGCTCTTCGCGACGGTCGCGCTCGGGTCGCTGGTGCAGGGCACGATCGGCTTCGGGCTGAACGTCATCGCGGCACCGATCGCGGCGATCGTCCAACCCGACGCGCTCCCCGCCGCGATGATCATCATGTCGCTCCCGATGACGGCCGGCGCGGCGCTGCGCGAGCGCGACCACATCGATCGCCGCGGCGTGGCGTGGACGACGCTCGGCCGCCTGCCGGGCGTCGCCCTCGGCAGCTTCATCGTGGCCACGCTCGATGCGAGCGAGCTCGCGACCTGGATCGGCGGCATGGTCGTCGTCGCGGCGTCGATGAGCGTGATGGCGTCGAGCATTCCGGTGACCGCGCTGCCCCTCGCCCTCGCCGGCGCCGTCGCGGGCTTCATGGGGACGACGTCGTCGATGGGCGGACCGCCGATCGCGCTGCTCTACCAACGCGAGCCCGGCCCGACGCTGCGCTCGACGCTCGGCGCGACCTTCCTGATCGGCTCGGCGCTCTCTCTCGCGGCGCTCGCCGTGACCGGCCACGTCGCGCCCTGGCATTGGGGACTCGGGGCGGCGCTGACGCCCGCCGTCGGCCTCGGACTCGTGGTGAGTCGCCGGCTTCATGCCCGGGTCGATGCCGGCTGGCTGCGGCCGGCGGTCGTCGGCTTCGCGTGTCTGGCAGGGCTCGCGGTGATGCTGCGGGATCTGGTCTGATGCGGCGCCTTCTCGTCGCACCCGCGGCCCTCGCGATCCTTGCGAGCCTCGCGCTCGAAGCGACCGGCTGCCTTCCGCGCAACCCCGCGAGGCCCGACGCTGCGATCCGAGCGGCGCCGCTCGCGCTCGGGAGCCAATCCGATTGCCGGCCGAGCTTCGAGGATCAGGACGGGTGGCTCGGGGGCGATGCAGCGGCGTCGGTCCCCCTTCCGGGTCGCGGGGGACGCAGAGCGTCTGGCTCTTCGGTGATTCCTTCGTCCCGGCGCGACCAGGGCGCGCGACCGAGCGGACCTATCCCTTCGTCCACAACACGCTCGCCGTCTCGCGCTGCGACGCCGACGGCCGCTGGTCGATGGACTTCGCGCTCGGTCGCGCCGAAGACGACGAGACCGACACGGGCGATGCCGAGCGCATCAGGCGCGACGCGCCGCGCGCCTTCTTCGAACCCGATCCCTCGGCCGCATGGGTGGAGCAGGTCCGACGCGAGACCGGCGAAGCGCCCTACTACTGGCCGATCAGCGGGGCGACCGTCGACGGCACGCTGCTCGTGGCCCTGCTCCGCATCGCCCCATCGACGGCCCACGGCCCTTTCCAGCTGCCGTTCCGACCGGTCGGCGTCGATCTCGCGCGGATCGAAGAGACCGACGGCCCGCCCGAGACCTGGCGCATTCGTTATTCGAGCCTGTCGCGCCGCCCCGACCTCCTCCCCGCGCCGAGCCTGATCGTCGAAGGCCGAGCATCTGTTCGCCTTCGCGACCGTCGACCGCGGCGACGGCAGCACCCCGCGCACCCTCGCTCGCCTGCCGCTCTCCTCGCTCGCGAGCTGGCGCCCCGACCTCGAGCCCTTCCTCGAGCTGCTCGGCGCGGACGGCGCCTGGCGCGACGGCGCCGAGCCCGGGGCGGCCCGCATCCTCATGGCGGACGACGCGAGCGAGATGAGCGTCCACTTCGATCCCGGCCTCGGCGAGTGGCTGGCCGTCTACGTCGATCCGACTGGAGGCAGCGACCTGCCACCGCCGATGCGATCTGGCTGCGGCGGGCGCCCCGCCTCGAGGGCCCGTGGTCCGCCCCGGTCGCCCTCGCCCGCATTCCCGAGCTCGCGCCCCTGAAGACCCTGCGCCCGGCGAGCCGTTCTGTTATGCCGGCAAGGCGCATCCGGAGCTGGCGCCGAGCGGGCAGCTGCTCGTCACCTACGTCTGCAACTTCTGGGCGGCCGATCCCGAGGAGATCGCGCCCGTGCTCGAACGCCTCCGCACGAGCCCCACGTTCTATCGACCGCGCGTCCTGCTTTTTCGCGTCCCGCCCGCATCCGGTCAGACGTGGTTGCGCAGCATCAGCTCGCGGGGATGAGGCTCGAGATAGAGCTGACCCTGCACGTACTCGACGTCGTGCGCCGCGACGAGGAAACGCAGCAGCGAGACCGGTACGACGAGGGGGACGCGGCCGGCGCGGTACTCGCCGATCGCCGACGCGATCTCGCGCTTCTCGATCGGGGTGACGCAGGTCTTGAGATGGCCGAAGAGATGTTCGAGGACGTTCACGTGGCGGGCGACGGTCGCCGGACGCGCGAAGGCCTCGGCGAAGAGCGCCGCATAGCTCGCATGGATCTCCTCGTCGGCGATGCGGCCGAAGCTGCCGACGATGCGCCCGAGCTTGCGGTAGATGCCCTGGTCGTGGGCCAGCAGGAGCATCTTGTGGGCCTCGTGGAAGGCGACCAGCGACGCCCGGGACAGGCCGCGGGCGGCGAGCACGCGCCAGCGATTGCGGCTGAAGATCGCCTCGATGAAGCGCTCGCGCAGCGGCGGATCGTTGAGCCGGCCCTCCTCCTCGAGGGGCAGCGTGGCCATGCCGCGCCCGAGGGCCTGCGCGAAATGGCCGACACCGGAGCGCTGCGGCATGCCGCCGGGGGCGCCGTGGACCCGGACCCGCTGCATGCCGCACGACGGCGAGTCCTTCTTCAGGACGAAGCCGTCGAGGCCGAGGCCGTCGAGCTCCGCGACGCGGGCATCGGCGTAGGCGCGCATCGAGGCCGTGAGATCGCGTCCGTCCTCGCGCATCACGAGCTGATCGCCGCGCTCGCCCCCGCGCAGCTGGATTACCGGCCGCGGAATCCCGAGGCCGATCTCGAGCTCCGGACAGACGGGCACCCAGGTCACGTTCTCGCCGAGCACGTCGGTCAGATAGCGATCGCGTTTGTGGCCGCCATCGAAGCGGACCTCCGCCCCCAGCAGACACGCCGAGATGCCGAGCCGCACCGGATATCGCTCGTCGTGCCACCGCTTCCAGACCGGCTCGCTCGCGCTCTTCGCCATGCTCTCCTTCGTGTCCGGGCCGTATGCCCGGACTGCGGTGCCGTCTCCCAGGACGAGCCCGATCCGCTTGACTCGCCCGACTCGACTCCTAGGCTCGCTCGAGCGCGATCGTCCGCCGACGCGAGCACGCCCGAGGAGCGCCATGACCTACCGGATCCGGACCGACGTGACCCTCGAGCGCCCCCTCGATCTCGTCTTCGACTTCTTCTCGAACGCGGGCAATCTCGAGGCGATCACGCCGCCCGAGCTCCGCTTCGAGATCCGGACTCCGCTGCCGATCGCGATGGCCGTGGGGACGCGCATCGAGTATCGCCTGCATCTCTACGGCGTGCCCTTCCACTGGCGGACCTGCATCACCGCCTGGGAGCCCGGCCGTCGCTTCGTCGACGAGCAGGAGTCCGGACCCTTCGCCCTCTGGATCCACGAGCACGGCTTCGAGGCGATCGGCCCGACTACGACCCGCATCCGCGACGAGGTCCGCTACGCCCTTCCCCTCGAGCCCCTCGGCCGAATCGCCCATCCCCTCGTCCGGGCGAAGCTCGACCGCATCTTCCGCTATCGCGAGGAGCGCGTGCGCGCCCTGCTCGCGCCCTGACGTGCCCGACGATAGGCGGCGAGCGCGCGGGTACGCGCCATCGCGTGGTCGACGATCGGCGGTGGATAGCCGGGGGGGAGCGTCCCGCCTTCCCAGGGCGCGTGGATCCGTCCGGCCGGCAGGCCCTTCAGCTCGGGCACCCATTGCCGCACGTACCGCCCGTCCGGATCCCAACGTTCGCCCTGCGCGACCGGATTGAAGATCCGGAAGTAGGGCTGGGCGTCGGTGCCCGTCGAGGCGGCCCATTGCCAGCCGCCGTTGTTCGAGGCGGGATCGCCATCGACGAGGGCGTCGAAGAAATGGCGCTCACCCCGGCGCCAGTCGATCAGCAGGTCCTTCGTGAGAAAGCTCGCGACGACCATGCGCACGCGATTGTGCATCCAGCCGGTCGCGGCGAGCTGGCGCATGCCGGCGTCGACGAAGGGATAGCCGGTGCGACCCGCCTTCCAGGCCTCGAAGGCCTCTTCGTCGTCGTTCCACTCGAGGGCGTCGTACTCGGGGCGGAAGCTGCGGCCGAGGACGTGCGGCGAATGGGCGAGGACGGCGTGGTAGAACTCGCGCCAGACGAGCTCGTCGAGCCACTTCGAGATGCCCGCGCGGGCGGCGGGCTCGGCCTTCGCGCGCTCGAGTCCCTCGCCGACGCAGCGCCGTGCCGAGATCGTTCCGAAGCGCAGATGGGGCGATAGGCGGGACGTTCCGTCCACCTCGGGCCGATCCCGATCGACTGCATAGCGGGCCGCCGGGCCTTCGAGGAAGCGCGCGAGCCGGCGGGCCGCGACGGCCTCGCCGCCCCGGGGCAGGCGCGGCGCGACGATCGCTCCGCCCGGATCCGAGCCTGCCGCGAGGAGCCCGGCGAGCTTCGCGCTCGAGGCCGCCGGAGCCGCTCCGATCGGCTTTCCGGGTAGTCGGACCCGGGGCGTGGCCAGCCGGGGCGCGTCGTGCCAGGCTCGCCACCAGGCCTTTCGGTAGGGCGTGTAGACCGAATAACAACCGCCCGTCTTCGTCCGGATCTCGTCGGGGCCGACGATCGTGTGGTCGCGCAGGACGAGGACGTCCGCGCCTGCGCGTCGAAGCGCTGCCTCGACGCGGGCGTCCCGGCGCTCGCCGAGGGGTGTGGGCGAACGGTTCCAGGACACGAGCGACACGCGAAGCGAGCGCGCGAGCTCCGGCAGGACGCGCTCCGGTCGGCCCTCGAGCACCTGGACCGCGACCCCCCGCGCCGCCAGATCCCGCTCGAGCGCGACCAGACAGTCGAGCAGGAAGCGCGTGCGGGGACGGGAGGCCGGATGGCGCGCGAGCAGCTCGGTGTCGAGCACGAAGACCGGCAGCCAGGCCTCGACGCGATCCGAGAGGGCCTCGAGGGCCCGGTTGTCGCGCAAACGCAGATCGTTCCTGAACCAGTGCAGTCCGCGCATCAGCGGGCCCCGTCTCGCGCGAGCGAGGCGAGCATCGATTCGGCGAGGCGCTCGGCGGAGAGGAACGCGTCTTCGACGCGATCGCCCTGGACCCAATCGCCACAGACGCCGAGCCCGAGCTCAGGGTCCCAGAGCGCCGCGCCCGCCCCATGGGTCTCGGGGCGCGCGAAGAGCCAGCGATGCACCGTGCCGCTCGCCCGCTCGGGCAGCTCGGGCAGCGAGCGCTCGAGCGCCCGGGCAAAGGCCGCCGCGAGCGCGTCGAGCACCTGTTCGGCCGGGAGCTCGAGATGCGCCTCGCTCCAGGCGGGTGTCGAGTGGAGCAGCCATCCGTTCGACGGCTCGCGACCCGGCTTGCTGGCCTCGCGCGCGACCCAGCCGAGCGGCGAGTCCCGCACGAAGGCCGCGTCGAAGTCGACGGCGAGCGGAGCCGCATAACGAACCATCGCCGCGTGACAGGCGAGGAAGCGCACGCGCCGTACGTGCAGCATCAGGACCGGCGACGCTTCGAGAAGCGGCGGCGCCTGCGGCGCGGGCACCGCCGACACGACCCAGTCGAAGGAGTCGAACTCGAAGCCGTCGTCCGCGACGAGGACCCAATGCGGCCCGCGCGGCCACGCCGAGGCGATGCGCACGCCGGTTCGGACGACGAGCCCCTGCGCCAGATCGCGCGCGATCGCGCTCATGCCCGGGACGCCGACATAACGAATCGGCGGGCTGGGCTCCTTCCGGACCTCGCCCTGCTCGAGCACCGCGAAGCGCGCCGACCACGGCGCCGCGACGCCGCGGGCGAGCCAGTCCTCGACCTGCGCGACGAAGCGCGGATCGCGGGCCGTGAAGTACTGCGCGCCGTGATCGAAGCGCCCCCAGTCGAGGCGACGGGTCGAGATCCGGCCCGCCGGCCCGCGCGCCTTGTCGAAGAGCTCGACGGAGAGCCCGCGCGCCTGCAACAGCCCGCCGAGGCGAAGACCCGCGACCCCGGCCCCGACGATCGCGACCCGGCGCATCACGAGGCCTGCCGATCGGCGGCGAGCCGCGTGAGCGCGACGCGGGAGGCCAGCTGATCGAGGTTGGCGACCCGCTCGACGCCGGGAATCGGAGCGCATCGCGGCATGCCGGGTCCACCGATCCAGATCTCGATGCGCCCCGGCAATCGCGCCCGCAGGCGGCGCAGGACCTCGGCCGCCGCTTCGGAGTCGATCGTGACGAGCCCGAGCGCGAGCACCGACGCCCGGCTGCGCAGCACGCTTTCGACCAGATCGTCTTCGGGCACTTCGGCGCCGAGGAAGATCGGCTCGGCCCCCGCGTGTGCGGCCGTCAGGGCCGCCACGAACAGACCGAGCGCGTGCCGCTCGCCCGAAGGCGTCGCGAACACGATCGCCGCCCCGGGCTCGGCCGGCTTCGCCTCGCGCAGCGACTCGCCGAGCATCGAGGAGAGGAGATTCGACGCGAGATGCTCGGCCGCGACCGAGAGCTCGCCCTGCTCCCAGCGGCGCCCCACCTCGGCGAGCAGGGGCAGGACGAAGTCCTGGGCGAACTCGAGCGAGCCCCGCCCCGCCTGCTCGCCGGCGAGGCGATCGAGAACCACGTCGGCCTCCAGACGAGCGAGAGGCTCGAGGATCTCCGAGAAATCGGCGACGGCGTCCGCCGCCCCGCTCGCCGTTTTCAGATACGCGCGCAGCGCGGGCGTATCGAGGCGAACGAGCTCTCCGATCCGCCGCCCGCGATCGACCCCTGCCCGCAGGAGAGAGAGTCGTTCGAGATCCGACTCCCGATACCGGCGCGAGCCGCCGGGCGTGCGCACCGGCTCGACCGCGCCGTAGCGAAGCTCCCAGGCGCGCAGCCGCTCGGCGGACAAGCCGGTCCGGTGGATCGCGACCCGGAGGGGATAGGTAATCTCGCCTTTGCCCATGGGATCAGCTTATATCCCATCAGAGACAGTTTTGTAAAGATTTTTTCTTGACAAACCGAATGCGGCTCGGGACTCTCTGACAGGTAGATCGCGCGCGCCCCCAACGGAGAAACGATGCCGGCCATGACGCGAACGAACCCTGTCGCCCAACGAGACCGAGCCCCTTCCGAACGCGAAATCCTGCAGAGCTATCTCGACGACATCTTCGATACGCCCGTGCTCGGCCAGGCCGAGCAGCGGGATCTGCTGGAAAAGATGGAGACCGCCGAGGCAGGCCTGCGTGAAGCGCTCGCCGGAATTCCGCAGACTGCCCGCTGCCTCGTCGCGCGCTGGCAGGAGAGGCGCAGCCAGGGCCACGTGACGGGCGCCCTCTCCCGCCGCCACCGCGACGATCACGACCAGGACCTGAATCGGGTCGTCGATGAGGCGCTCTCCGCGATCGAGTCGGCGCTGGCGCGCTTCGAGGCGGATCGGCGTCGACGGGCGACGCGGCGCATGCGCGCCGCCGTCGAAGAGCTCGCGCGCCTCGTGCTCGAAGCCGACATCGCCCTGCCCGTGCTGCTCGAGATCCATGCGGAGCTCTCGGGCCGACGGAGCGACGAGCTGCTCGACGAGATGGAGGGCCTGCGCGAACGGCTGCTGCGGGCCGACGAAGAGCGCGCCCGGCTCTCGGACAGCAAGAATCGCTTCATCTCCCACAATCTGAGACTCGTGGTGCGCTGCGCCAAGAGCTATCGCGGCCGCGGAGTCCCCTTCCTCGACCTGATCCAGGAAGGCAACGTCGGCCTGATCCGCGCCGTCGAGAAATTCGACTATCGCCGGGGCTACAAGTTCTCGACCTACGCCGTCTGGTGGATCGAGCAGGCGCTGGTCCGGGCGATCTCGACCGATTCGCGGACCGTCCGGGTGCCGAGCCCGCTGATCGACCAGCAGCGCAAGCTGAAGCGCCTCGAGGATCGCTTGCGACCGACGAGCGCCTTCGAGCCCAGCGCCCTCGCCCTGGCGGAGCGGCTCGGGCTCGATCCGGAGGAGGCCGACGAGCTCTGCCGGAGCCTCGCGCCGGAGATCTCGACCCAGGCCGTCGTGCGCGGCGCCGAGGAGCTCGTCGTCGAGGACACGCTCACGACCGAAGAGCCCCGCGAGGTCTGCGCCGAACGCGATCTCGGCGCGATCCGCGCCTGCTTCGTGTCGCTCCTGCCGACGCTCGATGCCCGCGAACGCGAGGTCATCGTGGCGCGCTACGGGCTCGACTCGAGGCCGACCCAGACGCTGGCCGAGATCGGCGCGCGCATGGGGGTCTCCCGGGAGCGGATCCGACAGATCGAGCTGCGTGCGCTGGCCCAGCTGCGCGAGCAGGAGGCGCTTCATCGCCTCGCAGCCGAGGTCGGCTACGCGACGCCCGGTGGTGCGACTGCCCATCCCGAAGCACACCATGTCGCGTGAGCCCGAAACGCCCGGATGGCAGATCCGGATCCTGTACGACGCCGAGTGTCCGCTCTGCGCGCGCGAGGGCCGGCTGCTGCTGCGACTCGACGGGGGGCGCGGTCGGCTGGAGCTCGAGGACATCTCGGCACCGGGCTTCGATGCTTCCCGGTACGGGCTCGATCCGGCGGACCTCGAAGCGCGGCTCCACGCGGTGCTGCCCGACGGGCGCATCGTGCAGGGCGTCGAGGTCCTGGCGCTCGCCTACGAAGCGGTTGGCTGGGGCTGGCTCGTTGCGCCGGCGCGCTGGCCCGGGATCCGGCCGATCCTCGACCGCGCCTATCTCTGGTTCGCCCGCAATCGCCTGCGTCTGACGGGCCGCGAGCCGCGCTACTGTCGCGACGATCGGGCGTGCGCGGTGGCTGGGAGCGGCGCGCCGCGCTAAGTCGTGGCCCCGCATGACGCCCCCTTCCCTCGACGCGATCGTGATCGGCTCCGGTCCGAACGGACTCGCTGCGGCGATCGAGCTCGCGCGAAGCGGCCACTCGGTCCGGGTCATCGAGGCGGCCGACGAAATCGGCGGCGGAACGCGCAACGCGGCGCTGACGCTCCCGGGCTTCGTCCACGACGTCTGCTCCGCCGTCCATCCGATGGGCATCCTCTCGCCCTTCTTTACCCAGCTCCCCCTCGCCGACCACGGCCTCGTCTGGCTCCGCCCGAAGGCCTCCGTCGCCCATCCCCTCGACGACGGCCCGGCCGTGATGCTCTACCGCTCGCTCGCGCGGACGGCCGCCGGGCTCGGGCGCGACGGCGCCGCCTATCAACGGCTGGTCGGCCCCTTCGTCGAGCGGGCGATGGACCTGCTCGGAGACGCGATGGCGCCCCTGCGCATCCCGAGCCATCCGATCCTGATGGCGCGCTTCGGCCTGCGCGCGGCGTTCTCGGCGAACCGGCTCGCGCGAATCCTCTTCCGCGAGGAGCGCGCCCGGGCCCTGCTCGCGGGCTGCGCCGGACACGCGGTGCTGCCCCTGTCGCAGCCCCTCACCGCCGCCCTCGGCGTGATGTTCGCGATCACCGGCCATGCCGAGGACTGGCCCGTCGCGCAGGGGGGCTCGCAGGCGGTGACCCGCGCGCTCGCCTCCTATCTGCGCAGCCTCGGCGGGCAGATCGAGACCGGCTGGCGGATCGAGCGCATGGACGAGCTCCCCGAGTCCCGGGTCGTCCTCTTCGATACGTCCCCCGAGCAGCTCGCCTCGATCGGCGGCGAGGCGCTTCCGGCCGGCTATCGCCGCCGCCTCGGCCGCTACCGCTATGGCCCCGGCGTCTTCAAGCTCGATTGGGCTCTCGACGGACCGATCCCCTGGAAGGATCCCGTCTGCCTCGAGGCCTCGACGGTCCACGTCGGCGGCACCCTCGAGGAGATCTGCGCCTCCGAGCGCGACATGTATCAGGGGCTCCACAGCGAGCGCCCCTATCTCATCGTCTGCCAGCAGAGCCAGTTCGACCCGAGCCGCGCCCCCGCCGGCCAGCACACGGGCTACGCCTACTGCCACGTCCCCCATGGCTCGACCCTCGACCGCACGGCGGCGATCGAGGCCCAGATCGAGCGCTTCGCCCCGGGATTCCGCGACCGAATCCTCGCCCGCCACGCCATGAACACCGCCGACTTCGAGCGCCACAACCCCAACTACAAGGGCGGCGCCATCACCGGCGGCGTCTCCGACGCGCTCCAGCTCTTCAACAGCCCGGTGACCCGGCTCGATCCCTACGCCACGCCGAATCCCCGCCTCTTCATCTGCTCGGCGGCGACCCCACCGGGCGGCGGCGTCCACGGGCAATGCGGCTACTGGGCGGCGCGCTCGGCGATCCGGCGCCTCGCGCGGGGCTGAGCGGCGCCCGATCGACGCTCGGCCCCGGCTCCGGACGGACCTCCCGCGACGGCCCCCCGCTCCGTCCGGTAGCATCCGATCTTCGAACCCCACCGCCGCGAGGCCCCATGCCGTCCGAACGCCCCCGCTTCTCCGAATACGACCCGACCGACTGGCAGACCCAGATCGATCCCTATCCGACCTACGCCTGGCTGCGGGAACACGCGCCGGTGTACCACAACGAGAAGATGGGCTTCTGGGCGCTCTCGCGCTTCGACGACGTCTGGGACGCCCACCTCGACTACGAGACCTTCAGCTCCGCCTGGGGCCAGACCCTCGAGAAGGTCCTGACGCCGCTCCCGCTGATGATCTCCCTCGATCCGCCGAAGCACACCCGCGTCCGCCAGCTCGTCAGCAAGGTCTTCACGCCGCGCCGCGTCGCCGAGCTCGAGCCGACGGTCCGCGCCATCACGCGCCGCCGACTCGAAGGGCTCGAGCCCGGCGACCAGATCGACCTCTTCGAGCGCCTCGCCTCGTCGATGCCGATGGACGTGATCAGCGCGATGCTGGGCGTCCCGGAGGCGGACCGCGACCCCATCCGCCATCAGACCAACGCGGCGATGCACCGCGAGTCGAACTCCCTCGAGATCCCGCAGGCCGCGCGCGATGCCCAGGCGCAGGTCGCGATGTACTTCGTCGGGTTCATCCAGGAGCGTCAGAAGCGGCCGCAGGACGATCTGATCAGCGCGCTGATCGGCGCCGACCTGCGCGACGTCGAGACGGGCGAGATGACGCGACTCTCCTTCGAGGAGCTGCTCGGCTTCTGCATCCTGCTCGCGAACGCCGGCCACGAGACGACGGCGCGCCTGATCTGCAACTCGGCCGTCACCCTCTGCCGCCATCCCGACCAGCGCGCCGAGCTCTCGGCCGACCCGAAGCGCCTGCCGAACGCCGTCGAGGAGCTCCTGCGCATCGATCCGCCCTCCCAGGTCCAGGGTCGCTGGTCGACCCGCCCCTGGACCCGCCACGGCGTGACGATCCCGGAGGACGTGCGCGTCCTGCTGCTCACCGGCGCCGCCCACCGCGACGAGCGGCAATTCCCGGAACCGGACCGCTTCGACATCCATCGAAAGCTCGACCGCACCGTCCACTTCGGACAGGGGCATCATCTGTGCATCGGGAAATCACTGGCCCGCCAGGAATGTCGCGTCGCCTTCGAGGAGATCCTCGCGCGCTTCCCGGACTACGAGGTCGACGAGTCGCAGCTCGAGTGGTCCCACAACAACAACGTGCGCGGCTACAGCAAGGTCCCGATGCGGCTCTGAGCGCGCGCTTGCTGGTCAAGGCCGGGGCCCGTGCCTATGCTCCGAATCCGCTCGGTCGCCGGCCACTGTTCGCTCGGCCGGGGCCGGATCGAAAGCCGGACTGAAAAGGGGTGTGCTTCGACATGATGCGAATCGTCCTCTTCCTCGTCACGAACATCGCCGTGCTGGCGGTGATCTCGGTTCTCTTCTCCGTCTTCGGGGTCCAGAACATCTTCGCCGCGAACGGCGTCGACCTCGACCTCGGCAAGCTGCTCGTCTACTCGGCCATCATCGGCTTCACGGGCTCGATCATCTCGCTGCTGCTCTCGAAGACGATGGCGAAGTGGCAGACCGGCGCGAAGATCATCCCCGCCGACGCGCGCGATCCCGAGTCCCAGTGGCTCGTCTCCCGCGTCCGCGCCCATGCGGAGGCCGCGGGCATCGGCATGCCCGAGGTCGCGATCTTCCCCGCCGACCAGCCCAACGCCTTCGCGACCGGCGCCCGCCGCGACGCGGCGCTCGTCGCCGTCAGCACGGGCCTGCTCCACGGCATGCGCAAGAACGAGATCGACGCGGTCCTCGGCCACGAGATCGCCCACATCGCGAACGGCGACATGGTGACCCTGACCCTGATCCAGGGCGTGGTGAATACCTTCGTCGTCTTCCTGTCGCGCCTCGCCGGCCATTTCGTCGACCGCGTCCTGATGCGCGGCGACCGGGACGAGGAGTCCGTCGGCCACGGCCCCGCCTTCTTCATCACGTCGCTCGTCGCCCAGATCGTCTTCGGCATCCTCGCCTCGATGATCGTCGCCTGGTTCTCGCGCCAGCGGGAGTTCCGCGCCGACATCGGCGGAGCGCGCTATGCGGGGACGGAGAACATGATCGCGGCCCTCGAGCGCCTGAAGGCCGGCGTCGCCCCGATGCCCGACGGCATGAAGGCGATGGGCATCGGCAATGGCGGCATGATGGCGCTCTTCTCGACCCATCCGCCCCTCGACGTGCGGATCGCGGCGCTGCGGGCGAACCGCGGCTGAGCGATCATCGGCTCGAACAGAGAGAGGAGGCCCTGCATGGCGATTCCCCGGATCATCTCCGTCGACGACCACGTGGTCGAGCCTCCCGATCTCTGGTCGAGTCGCCTCCCGGCCCGCTTTCGTGAGCGCGGGCCGCGCATCGTGCGCGAGAAGGGCAGCTTCGGCGGCCCGCTCGGGCTGACCTGGACGCGCGACGCGGCCGGCCAGTGGGCCGACATCTGGTACTACGACGACCTCGTCTCGCCCTTCTCCCGACTCTCGGCGGCCGTCGGCCTCGGCGACCTCGCCTTCGGCGTGACGACCTTCGACGAGATCCGCCCCGGCTGTTGGAAGCAGAAGGAGCGGCTCCAGGACATGGACGCCAACCACATGGAGGCGTCCATCTGCTTCCCGAACACGCTGCCGCGCTTCTGCGGCCAGACGTTCATGGAGCGGCAGGACAAGGAGCTCTCGCTGCTCTGCGTGCGGGCCTACAACGACTGGATCATCGACGAGTGGTGCGCCGGCGAGGGCCGCGGGAGGCTGATCCCGCTCTCGATCATCCCGCTCTGGGACGTGAACCTCGCCGTCGAAGAGATCCATCGCACCGCCGCCAAGGGCTGCCACGCGGTCACCTTCTCCGAGAACCCCCATCCCCTCGGCCTGCCCTCGGTCCACTCGGGCTACTGGGATCCCTTCTACCGCGCCTGCGAGGAGACCGAGACCGTCGTCTGCCTCCACATCGGCTCCTCGTCGAAGATGCCCCAGACGACGCCCGACGCGCCGTTCATCGTCAGCTCGACCCTGACCTTCCAGAACGCGATGGGCTCGCTCATCGACTACGTCTTCTCGGGCATCCTCGAGCGTTTTCCGCGCCTGCGGATCGCCTACTCCGAGGGCCAGGTCGGCTGGATGCCTTACGTGATGGAGCGCATGGACAAGCTCTGGCACGAGCGCGTCGCCAACAGCTTCGGCTCGAGCCTGAAGAATCCGCCCACGAGCTATCTCGGCGACCGGATCCTCGGCTGCATCTTCGACGACGAGACCGGGCTCGCCAATCGCGACCGCATCGGCATGCAGCGGATCTCCTTCGAATGCGACTATCCCCATGCCGACTCGACCTTCCCCCATACGGAGAAGGTCGCGACGGAGATCTGTGCCAAGGCGGGGCTGAACGAGGCCGAGACCTACGCGCTGCTTCGCGGCAACGCGATCCGTCTCTTCCAGCTCGAGCGCTTCGGCATCTCGCGCTAGGTCTGCATCGGGAGGGTTCATCCAGTGGGTCTCATGAAGAGCGCCGAATGAAGAGCGAGGACTACGAGAAGCTCGGCGCCTTCTACCTCGGGCGGCCGGTCGATCCGGCGACGGGCGAAGACCGCGACGAGCCGCTGCTCTACGATGCGAAGGACCTGACGACCCACGCCGTCATCGTCGGCATGACCGGCAGCGGCAAGACCGGCCTCGGGATCGGTCTCATCGAAGAGGCGCTGATCGACGGGATCCCGGTCCTCGCAATCGATCCCAAGGGCGATCTCGGCAATCTCCTGCTGACCTTCCCGAATCTCGCCGCGACCGACTTCCGCCCGTGGATCGACGAAGGCTCGGCGCTGCGCGCCGGCCAGACCCCCGACGAGCACGCCGCGAGCCAGGCCGCGCTCTGGCGCAAGGGGCTCGGCGACTGGGGCCAGTCGCCCGAGCGCATCGCGAAGCTCGAAGCCGCGGCGGAGCGCGTGCTCTATACGCCCGGCAGCAACGCGGGCCGCCCGCTCTCGATCCTGCGCGCCCTCGACGCGCCCGCCCCCGCCATCGTCGAAGACGGCGAGGCCCTGCGCGAGCGCGTGCTCTCCTCGGTCTCGGGCCTGCTCGGCCTCGTCGGGCTCTCCGACAAGGAGGCCGACCCGATCCAGAGCCGCGAGCACATCCTGCTCTCGAATCTCGTCGAGCGCGCCTGGCGCGAGGGCCGCAATCTCGACCTCGGCGCCCTGATCCACCAGATCCAGAAGCCCCCGATCGAGCGCGTCGGCGTCTTCGAGCTCGAGACCTTCTTCCCGGCCGCCGAGCGCGCGGCGCTGGCGATGCGCATCAACAATCTGCTCGCCTCGCCGGGCTTCGCCGCCTGGCTCGAGGGCGAGCCCCTCGACGTCGCCCGGATGCTGCGCGCCGAAGACGGCCGCCCGCGCCTCGCGATCGTCTCGATCGCCCATCTCGCGGACGCCGAGCGGATGTTCGTCGTGACGCTGCTGCTCGGTCAGCTCGTCGCCTGGATGCGGACCCAGTCGGGGACGCAGTCGCTGCGCGCGATGCTCTACATGGACGAAGTCTTCGGCTTCTTCCCGCCGACGGCGAATCCGCCCTCGAAGCTCCCGATGCTGACGCTCCTCAAGCAGGCGCGGGCCTTCGGGCTCGGCTGCGTGCTCTCGACCCAGAATCCCGTCGACCTCGACTACAAGGGCCTCTCGAATTGCGGCACCTGGTTCCTCGGCCGCCTCCAGACCGAGCGCGACAAGGCGCGGGTCCTCGACGGTCTCGAGAGCGTGGCCGGCGCGGGGCGCGAGGGATTCGACCGGGCCTCCCTCGAGAGGCGACTCTCGAGCCTCGACAAGCGCGTGTTCCTCCTGAACAACGTGCATGAGGACGCGCCCGTCCTGATGCGCACGCGCTGGACGCTCTCGTATCTCGCGGGGCCGCTTTCTCGGGCGCAGATGAAGCAGCTTCCGCGGCCGACGGGCACCGCGGCGGCGTCCGCGTCTCCCGCGCCGGCCGCCCCCCGGCTTCTCCCCCCCCCCCCCCCCCCCAGACGATCGCGGCTGCCCCGCCGGTCGCTTCCTCTCCGAGCGCGCCTCGAGCACAACCCGCCCGCCCCGTCCTGCCCGCCGAGGCCAACGAGCGCTTCCTGCCGATCACGCGGGCCGTGACCGCGCCGGACCGCCTCGTCTACCAGCCGGCCCTGCTCGGCCTCGCGACGGTGCATTATGCGAGCGCCCCGGCCGCCGTCGATCGCTGGGAGAAATGCATCCTCTGGCAGCCCCTCGGCGGAGAGCCCGGCGCCTCGGTCTGGGACGGCGCAGCACGGCGCCCGGCGCCGCCCGAGCGATCGGCCGAGCCCGATCCGCGCGCCCGCTTCGGCACGCTACCGGCCGTCGCCGAGCGCAAGACGAGCTATGCGCAGTGGACGAAGCAGCTCGCGTCGACCGTCTACCGCGACCACGCCCTCGAGCTCCTGCGCTCGAAGAGCCCGAAGCTCGTCTCGACGCCGGGCGAGTCCGAGGGCGCGTTCCGCGGCCGCATCGCCGACCTCGTTCGCGACGAGCGGGACCGGACCGTCGAGAAGCTGCGGCAGAAGTACGCGCCGAAGCTTGCGACGCTCCGCGACCGGATCGCCCGCGCAAACGAGCGCGTCGAGCGCGAGACCGAGCAGTATGCCGACAAGCGCAATCAGGCCGCGGTCTCCCTCGGCGCGAGCCTGATCGGCGCCCTCTTCGGGCGAAAGCTCGCGAGCGCGACCAACGTCTCGCGCGCGGCGAGCACGATCCGCGGCGCGAGCCGCGCGGCCCAGGAGCGCGCGGACATCGGTCGCGCGGAGGACCAGGTCGAGGCGGTGAAGCAGCAGCTCGCCGACCTCGAGGCCGAGCTCGCCCGGGAGCTCGCTGCGGTCGAGGATTCGAGCTCGGCCCATCAGGCGCAGCTCGAGCCGCTCCGCATTGCGGCCACGAAGGGCGACCTCGCGGTCGAGCAGGTCGCGCTCGTCTGGGCGCCGGCCCAGGTCGGAGCGGGCGGGGAGCTCGAGTGGGTCTGCGAAGGGATCGACTAGCCGCTTCGAGAAAGGCCGAGTCCGGATTGCAAGACGATTCGTCGTGGCGCCGGAGAACCAGGCCCTTTCGCTCCGGTCCCCACGCCGAGGAGGATTCATTCATGCATCGAACCGATCCCGCATGCGCGGCTCATCCGATCGAGGCTTTCGCCAGGAGTCGATCGTCGATTCGAGGCGGCCTCGAGATCTCTGCCCTGGCGCTCCTCGTCTCGCTCCTCGTGGGCTGTCGCCCTCCGGCGCTCGAGACTCGCATCGCCGCTCTCGAGGTCGCGGCAGATCGACAGGCCGTCATCCAGCTCATCAATCAGTATGCCTACGGACTCGACCGCGGCGATCAGGACGCGCTCAGATCGATCTTCCTCCCCGAAGCGGTCGCCGAATACGTCGGCGTCGACACGCCACTCGACGTTCGACTCGAGGGCATCGAGGCCATCCTGGCCTGGCTTCGCGAGACCGATCATGGTCGGAGCGCGCCCGGCCACTACATGGCCACCCACGTGGTCGAGGTCGAAGGCGATCATGCCAGGATGGTCGCCTATCAACACAACCGCGACGTATCCGGGGCCGGCCTGTATACGATCGACGCGCGACGAACACCGGAGGGCTGGCGGATCGCCAGGCTCCACCTCGACCAGCGCTCGCTCGCAATGCACACGCCCGATCGGGCACCGGCCACGAACGGGAAGGACGAGCGGCAACCGGCGCAATGAGCTCGCTCAGGCGCTCGCTGGCACCGCGACCCGCGCAATCTCGATTTTCGCACTCCGCGCGATCGTCTTCTCGGGCTCGAAGTCGTCGCTCGTCAGCACGAAGAGCGTGCGGCCGTCGGGCCCGCCGAGGACGCAGGCGATCGGCTTGCTCGCCATCTCGATCCGTTCGTGGACCTTCCCGCCCTCCCCGACACGCAGCAGCTCGTTGCTGAACGGCGCCGCCACCCAGATGGCGTTCTGCGCGTCGAGGCAGATGCCGTCGGGCAGCGGTCCACCGAGCACGGCCCAGACACGGCGGTTCGACAACGAGCCATCCGCGGCGATGTCGAATGCCGTGAGCCGCGAAGCGAAGGTCTCCGCGACGATGAGAGTGCGATCGTCCGCCGTCACGACCATGCCGTTCGGGAACATCAGGTCATCGGCGACCTTCCTCGCGCGGCCGTCGGGCGTCACGCAGATGAGGCAGGTCGGTTCCGGCGGTGCGCCGGCGCCGATGTCTGCGCCGAAGTTGCCGACGTACGCGTGACCGCGGGCATCGACCACCAGATCGTTGCAGTGGAAGGGAGCGAGTGCGGAGAGATCGGCGACGAGCGTCGTTCTGCCGCTCGGGTCCCCCGGCGCGATGCGCAGAAGGCGGCGGTCCTGCATCGAGACGATCACGAGCGAGCCGTCTGGCCACCAACCGAGCCCGGACGGATGGCCGGGCACGCGCGTCACGACCTCGGCGTGCCCGTTCAGATCGAGCGAGCGGACCTCGCCCGCGTACATGTCGGAGTAGTAGAGGCGACCCGCATGCCAGCGTGGCGCCTCCGGAAAGCGGAGCCCCTTCTCGAGCACCTCGAACTTCGTCGCGGCCGCAGGCGTCGTCCGGATCGCTGTCATCGGCTTGCCTCCCGTGGGTCCGATCCGACGCTACCCGGCACGGAACGGCCCCGCATCCGGCTGCCCTCTCGTCCGAATCCCGATTTGCGCTCACGGTCTGCGCAGAAATGGGGATCCCCGGGCCGTGCAGGGACGGGATAGAGTCGAACGGCCATGTCGGAATGCAGACCGGAAAGCGGATCGGGAAGATCTCCGCAGCGAAGCTCGAGGCGCGAGTCGGAATGCATCCCGCTCGCCACCGTCGCGACGATCCCGGGACTCGTCGCCCGCGCCGCCGTCGAGTATGCGGACCTCTCGGCTCTCGAAGAGGGCGAGCTTCGCTCGAGCTTCGCGCAGCTCGCTGCGGCGGGGATCGAATCCACGCGCGCATTCCTCGCAGCGGGCGTGCGTCCAGGCGAGCGAGTGGCGATCTGGGCGCCGAACTCGAGCGACTGGATCGTCGCAGCGATCGGACTTCAGTCGGCGGGAGCGGCGCTCGTCCCGATCAACACGCGCTTCAAGGCGGCCGAGGCAGGCTACGTGCTCGCGAAGAGCGGGGCGAAGGTCCTCGTGACGACCGGCGAGTTCCTGGGCGTGAACTACGCCGACTCGCTCGGGAGCGAGCGGCCCGTCTCGCTCGAGCGGATCGTGACGCTGCGCGGGAGCTCGAAGACGGGCGAGCCCTGGCCCGATTTCCTCGCGGCGGGCGCAAACGCATCCGAGGACGAGGCGCGCATGCGGAGCCAGGCCGTGCGCGGCGAGGACGTCGCCGACATCATGTTCACGTCGGGAACGACCGGCAAGCCCAAGGGCGTCATCGCCACGCATTTCCAGAACGTGCGCGTCTTCGAGGCCTGGAGCGACGTCGTGGGGCTGCGTGAAGGCGACCGCTACCTGATCGCGAATCCCTTCTTCCACGCCTTCGGTTACAAGTCCGGCTGGATGGCCTCGATCATGCGGGGCGCGACGATGCTCCCACACGCCGTCTTCGAAGCCGCCGCCGTGCTCGACCGGATCGCACGGGAGAAGATCACGGTCTTCCCCGGCCCGCCGGCGATCTTCCAATCGCTGCTCGCGCTCCCGGACCTCTCGAAGTACGACATCTCCAGCCTGCGCCTCGCCGTCACCGGCGCCGCCGTCATCCCGGTCGAGCTCGTCCACCGCATGCGCGACGTGTTGGGCTTCGAGACGGTCGTCACGGGCTACGGACTGACGGAGTGCTCGGGCGCCGTCTCGATGTGCCGACACGACGACGATCCCGTCACGATCGCGACGACGTCGGGGCGTCCGTTGCCGGGGGTCGAGATCCGCTGCGTCGACGCCTCGGGCCGGTCGGTCCGCACGGGCGATGCCGGCGAGATCCTGGTTCGCGGCTACAACGTCATGAGAGGCTACTTCGAGGACGAGGCGGCAACGAAGGAGACGATCGACTCCGAAGGCTGGCTCCATACCGGCGACGTCGGGACGCTCGACGCCGCCGGCAATCTCCGCATAACCGACCGGATCAAGGACATGTACATCATGGGCGGGTTCAACTGTTATCCCGCGGAGATCGAGAATCTCATGTTCACGATCCCAGGAATTGCACAGGTCGCCGTCATCGGTGTCCCCGACGAGCGGATGGGCGAGGTCGGGATGGCCTTCGTCGTCGAGAAGAAGGATGCAGGGCTCACGGAGAGTGGCGTCATCGCCGCGTGTCGAGAGCGGATGGCGAACTACAAGGTTCCCCGATTCGTTCGCGTCGTGCCCGGTCTCCCGATGAACGCGACGGGCAAGGTCACGAAATTCGCGCTACGCGAGCAGGCGAAACGGGTCGGCGGGGACTAGGCGCGGATAGCAGCAGGTGGGCAGGCGCGGAGAGGACGCGAGGGCGGGCGTGATGCGGATCCAGGGACTGGGCTACATCGGCTTTCATGCGCCCGACCTGTCGGCATGGAAGCCGTTCGCGGAGCAGACGCTCGGGTTCGCACCGGCGGCCGGGCCCGGCGGCGACGACGTGCGCGGCGAGGATGCATCCGCCGGAGCGGGAGGAGCCTCCCTGTTCTATCGCCTCGACGAGCGCCGCTGGCGCATCGCGATCCATCGAAGCGCGACGCCCGGCCTCGCGTACGTCGGATGGGAGCTCACCGACGCCGCCGCGCTCGCGCAGGCGAGCGAACATCTCGCCGCCTGCGGCGTCGCCGTCGATCGATCGATCGATCCGGCCATGCGGGGCGTCGCCGGAGTGCTGCGCTTCGTCGATCCCTCCGGCAATCCCCACGAGCTGTTCCATGGCGCCGCGACGGCTCCGGGTGAGCCCTTCGTGTCGCCTGCCGGCGTATCCGGCTTCGTGACCCGGAATGGGATGGGCCACGTGCTGATCGTCGTACCGGACGCACCCGCCGCCGAGGCCTGGTACGCCCGCGTCCTGGGATTGCGCACGACGGACCGCATGGACATGGGTCTCGGCAAGCGCGCGATCTTCATGCGCACGAACGCGCGTCACCACGCGCTCGCCGTGACCGACGTGCTGCCCGAGCCCTGCTTCCATCACCTGATGGTCGAGGCGCAAACGCTCGAAGACGTCGGCGTCGCGTGGGATCGCGCCCAGAAGCAGAATGCGCCCGTCATGATGACGATCGGCCAGCACGCAAACGATCCCATGCTCTCGTTCTACCTGACGTGCCCTTCGGGCTGCGGCATCGAGTTCGGCGCCGGCGGGACTCTCGTCGACGACGCGCGTTGGCAGATCCGCGAGGTCGGACCCGACGAGCTCTGGGGCCACCGCGGTCCGACCATGGATCAGATCGAGGCCGGCGGGGGTCGCGCGTGACGATGGATCTCCGCCGCGTCGGCTTCGAGACCGCACCGCGGCGGATCACATGGACGCCCGCCGACTGCGCCCTCTATGCTCTCGCGTTGGGCGCCGGCTTCGACGACCTCGCGTTCGTCAGCGAGAACGCGATCGGTCATCCGCAGCAGGTCTATCCGACCTTCGTGCTGGCGGGCGTGATGGCGCGCGAGTCCGCGACCTGGAGCCATCCCGGGCTCGAGACGGGCGACTATTCGGTCCATCAGATCGTCCTCGGCCACGTCCGCCTCGAGCTCTTCGGGCCGGTCGAACCGGCAGGCGACGTTCTCGTCCGCTCACGCGTCGAGGGCATCTACGACACGGGAAGGTCGGCGGTCGTCGAACTGTCGTTCCGCGCCGACGACTCGGACTCGGGGGCGCCGCTCTTTCGCGCGGTCAACTCGCTGATCGTTCGCGATCAAGGGGGCTTCGGCGGGCCACCGCCGCCGGAGCGCCCGACCCCGAGCGTCCCCGAACGCCCACCCGATCAAACCATCGTCCAGCCAACTCTCCCGAATCAGAGCCTCCTCTATCGCCATGCAGGCTTCGATCCGCATCCGATCCACGTCGATCCCGAGATCGCGCGACGCGCCGGAATGAAAGGCCCGCTCCTCCACGGCTTGAATACGGTCGGCATCGCGGGCCGCGCACTCGCCCAGACCGTCGCGGGCAGCCAGACCGATCGCCTTCACTCGATCGAGGTCTCGTTCGCCGCGCCCTCCTTCAACGGCGACGTGCTGACGACGCAGGTGTGGCTCGACGCCAGGGAGGTGGACGGCGAGATCCATGCGAGCAGATCAGACGAAGACGAGAGGCGGGTCGTCTTTCGCATCTTGAACCGGGACGGCGTCGCCGTCCTCGATCGCGGTCGCGCGCTTTTTTCCGCATTGGGGCCGGGAGCGCCCGCACCATGATCGATCCGAACGGGTTCTGGGAACAGATCGAGGCCCGCGCGGAGGCCACGCCCGACGCCGTCTTCCTCCTCGAAGACGAGGATCGCGCTCTGACCTTCGCCGCCTATCGCGACCGCTGCGAACGCGTCGCGGCTGGCCTCGCCGCACAAGGCGTCGGCGCGGGCGATCGCGTCTCCTGGCAGCTCCCGACCTGGCTCGAGTCGGCGGTCCTCGCCGGCGCGCTCGCGCGGCTCGGCGCCGTCCAGAATCCGATCCTGCCGATCTATCGTCAGCGCGAGCTGAGCCACATCCTCGGCGAGGTGGGTCCGGAGCTCCTCGTCGTCCCTCGCGTCTGGCGCGGCTTCGACTATGCGGCGATGGCCGAGCAGCTCGTCGCCGGCGGTCCGACGCGCACGCTCATCTGCGACCGATCGCTCCCGGAGGCCGATCCGAGGGCGCTTCCTCCCGCCAGCCAGCGCGGCGAGAATCCCATCCGCTGGATCCTCTACACCTCCGGCACGACCTCGTCCGCGAAGGGCGCCCTCCACGGCGACAGCTCGATCGCGGCGGGCGCGCGCTGGGTGGCCTCCTCGCTCGAGATCGATCCGGCCGATCGCTTCGCGATCCCCTTCGCGCTGACCCACGTCAGCGGAATCGCCATGCTGATGGTCTGCCTGATGAGCGGCGCCTCCGCGATCCTGGTCGAACAGTTCGACGAAGCGACCCCCGCTCGCCTGGGCGAGCTCGGCTGTACGATCGCGACGGGTGGCACGCCACTCGTCCTTCGTTATCTCGAGGCCCAGCGCCGGAACCCGGGTCGCCCGCTCTTCCCGAAGCTCAAGGCCGCGATGGCCGGTGCCGCACCGAAGCCCCCGCAACTCCACGGCGAGATCCGTGCCGAGCTCGGCGGCCTCGGGGTCGTCTCGTGTTATGGCTCGACCGAGGTCCCGTTTCTGAGCGTCAGCGCCGTCGGCGACGACGACGACCGCCTCGCCCGGACGGAGGGGCGCGTCGACCCGGCGGCCGACGCCCGCATCGTCGACGGGAAGGGTCGCGTGCTGCCGCCGGGCACCTCGGGCGAGCTGCGCGTGCGCGGCCCGCAGCTCTGCCGCGGCTACCTCGACGCCGCGCTCGACGTCGCGGCCTTCGACGCCGACGGCTACTTCCGGACCGGCGACCTCGCCACCCTCGACATCCGCGGCTACCTGACGATCACCGGGCGCCTGAAGGACGTCATCATCCGCAACGGCGAGAACATCGGGGCGAAGGAGGTCGAGGACGTGCTCTACGGCCATCCGTCGATCGCCGACGCAGCGGTCGTCGGGCTGCCGGATCCGAAGACGGGGGAGCGCGCCTGCGCGGTCGTCGTCTCGAGGACGGGGGCGAAGCTCGATCTCGCGGACCTCGTCGAATTCTGCCGCAGGGCCGGGCTCGCACCCCAGAAGATCCCGGAGCAGCTGGAAGTCGCGGCGGAGCTGCCCCGGAATGCGAGCGGAAAGGTCCTCAAGCACGAGCTTCGGGCGCGGTACGCGGACCGGCGCCCGGCGGCGGATCGAGAGCCGGGCAGCTAGAAGGAAGCGTCGGGGGTTCGCATGGGTCTCTTCGCGGTCAGCGGGTCGGCGTCGGGGATCGGCGCCGCGGTCCGGAAACATCTCGAGTCGGGGGGACACTCGGTCCTCGGGATCGATCTGCGCGGCGCGGAGATCGAGGCGGATCTCTCGGTCCCGACGGGGCGCGCCGCCGCGGTCGCCGCGCTCGAGCGGATGTCGACCGGGCGGCTCGACGGGCTCGTAGCGGCCGCGGGGGTCGGGGCCAGCCACGAGCCGATCGAGCGGATCGTCGCGATCGACTACTTCGGGTGCGTCGCGTTGATCGAAGGAGCGCGGAAGCTGCTCGTGAGCTCGGACGGGACGGGCGGGAGCGCCGTGGCCGTTTCGTCGAATACGGCGCTCGCGCTGCCGGATTTCGGGGGCCCCCTCGAGGACGTATGTCTCTCGGGGCGGGAGAAAGAGGCGCTCGCGGACGCGGCGAAGCTCGACGGTCCGCGCTGTTATGTGTCGGCGAAGCGGGCGTTGATCCGATGGGTACGACGGCAGGCGCCCGCGTGGATGCAGGAGGGGGCTCGACTCAACGTCATCGCGCCGGGTCCCGTTCGGACGCCGCTCCGGGAGCGAGACCGCGCGCACCCGATCATCGGGCCGAATTTCGACGCGTTCCCACAGCCGGCGGGGAGGCCGGCGGAAGCCCGGGAGATCGCCGAAGCGATCGGGTTCCTGTTGGGGCATCCGTATTGTGCTGGTGCGGTCCTGTGTGTCGATGGCGGAGGGGATGCCGTGATGAGGCCCGACGTTTCGTAGCGACCGAGCGGACGTGCGATGGCCATCGGCGCCGGGAACGGCGCGCTCACGCGAAGCGAAGGGGCATGCGTTCGCTAGGCCCCGTACACCTTCTGCGCCGGCACCGCCTTCCGGATCAGCTCCCGGACCGTCCCGCCGAGCTCGACCGGATCCCACCTCCCACCCTTGTCCGCCGTCGGTCCGGTCCGCCAGCCGTCCGCGACGCTGAGCTTCCCCCCCTCGACCTCGAAACATTGGCCCGTCACGTCCGACGACTCGGCGCTCCCCAGCCAGACGACGATCGGCGAGATGTTGGCGGGATCCTGGACGTCGAAGCCGCTCGCGACCTCCTTCATCTTGTCGGCGAAGACGCCCTCGGTGAGCCGCGTGCGCGCGGAGGGCGCGATGCAGTTCGCGGTCACGCCGTAACGCGCGAGCTCGACCGCCTGATTGAGGGTCAGCGCGGCGATGCCCGCCTTGGCGGCGACGTAGTTGCTCTGGCCGACGCTGCCCTGCAAGCCCGCACCCGAGGTCGTGTTGATGATGCGCGCGGTGACCGGCTCGCCGGCCTTCGCGCGGTCGCGCCACCAGGCGGCGGCGTGGCGGCTCGTGCAGAAATGGCCGCGCAGGTGGACGCGCATGATCAGATCCCACTCCTCGATCGACGTATTGACGAACATGCGGTCGCGCAGGATGCCGGCGTTGTTGACGACGACGTCCAGCCGACCGAAGGTCGAGATGGCCTGTTCGACGAGCGCTCTGGTCGCGGTCCAGTCGGCGACGTCGGCGTGGTTCGCGACGGCGCGGCCGCCCTGCTCCCGGATCTCCGCGGCCGTCCGTTCGGCCGCGCTCGCGTCGCTGCCCGCGCCGTCGACCGCTCCGCCGAGGTCGTTGACGACGACCGACGCGCCCTCGCGGGCGAAGGCGAGCGAATGCTCGCGCCCGATCCCCCGCGCGCCACCCGTCACGATCACGACCCGTCCGTCACACGATGCCATGTCTCGGCTCCTTCCTCTTCGATGTTCGCGACGAGCGGTCGTCCGCGCGGCGCGCGAGCGTGCAGCCCCCGTCGTCCGCCGGACCCCTGCGGGACCCGGGCGGTCGGTGGACCCGTTCGCGCCATGTGTGATACTCGGCTCCGTGCATTGGGACGACCTGCGTTATTTCCTGTCGATCGCGGAGTCGGGCTCCCTCGCCGATGCGGCGCGCGAGCTCGGAGTCAGCTATTCGACGGCGTCGCGGCGCCTGAACGTGCTCGAGGAGTCCCTCGGCGTGCGGCTCTTCGATCGGCTCCCGGCAGGCTACGAGCTGACGGCAGCGGGCAAGGAGATCCTCGACCCGGCTCGCCGGATGGAGGCCGAATTCAAGGATCTCGCGCGCGGCGTGCTCGGACGCGACGCGCGCCTCGCAGGACGGCTGCGCTTCGCGACGACGGACGCCTTCGCCGAGCGCTTCATGACCGAGATCGCGGGCTTCACGCGCGCCTATCCCCAGATCGAGATCGACCTGCTCTCGACGCCCGCTCCGGCCGAGCTCGCGATGCGCGAGGCGGAGGTCGCGATGCTCGCCACGAACCAGCCGCCCGAGGCGCTGGTCGGTCGCCGCCTCGCGCGGCTTCCCTCCGCGCTCTACGCCTCGACCCGCTATGTCGACGCCCGGAAGGCCGAGAGCCGGAATGCCGAGGACGGCGGCCACCTCGGCGACCTCTCGGCACAGGCCTGGGTCGGCTGGGAGACGAGCATGCGCCACATCCCGGCCGCCCGCTGGATGCGCGAAAACGTGCCGGACGCCCACGTGGCCTGTCGCGTCGCGACGGGGGTCGCGCTGCTCGCGGCGGTCCGCGACGGCGTCGGGATCGCCCATCTGATCTGTCTGCTCGCCGACTCGGATCCCGGTCTGCGGCGGATCCGGCCGCCGGAGAAGAGCCTCGAGACGAGCCTCTGGCTGCTGACCCACGAGGATCTCGCGTCGACCGGCCGCGTCCGGGTCTTCCTCGACTACATGGCCGACGCCATCGGCCATGATCCGCGGCTCCGCGCGACGGGCCGCGACGAGCCGACTGGCAGCCTGGCGAATCAACATCCCGCCGTCCCCACCGCGCACGCCATCGCGCGCAGCTCGCGCGGCACGTCGGCACCGGCGGGTGAGTAGACGAGCTCGGTTGCGCCCGCGGCGACGAGCCCCGCGACGCGACCGGCGAGCTCGGATGCGCTCCCGCTGAAGGTCATGGCGCCCAGATCGGGATCGAGCAGCGCCCGCTCGCGGGCCGGCGGGGCGACGCAGTGGCCTTCATGAAGCACGAGGTGGCGGGTGCGCGCGGGCTCGCGGTCGATCGCCGCGCGCCACGCGGCGCCGCCGGGCAATTGGTCGACACCGGCTCCGGCCGCCTCGTAGACCGAGTGGTAGATGAGGGCGATGCCGGGCGCGAGCGCGTCGAAGACCCGGGACGAGGTGAAGCTCTCGCCCGGATCGAGGACCGTCCCGGATTGGACGACCGCACACCACGCGAAGCCCGAAGGCGGCGCCGCGAAGGTCATGACGCCATCGCCGATCGCCCGGGCGATCTCGCTCCCGCGCGGACCGCTCGCCGCGACGAGAATCGGAGTCCGGATCGGACGGGGCGGCGCATAGCCATCGGGATGGATCATGCGGACGAGCTCGCCGTCGATCTCGACCGCCTCGCCATGAAGCAGTGCACGCAGCGCGACGACGTAGGCCTCGACCCGCTTCCAGGACAGCGGCGGCTTGCCGAGCAGGCGGCGGGCGGTGAAGCCCGTCCCGACGGCGACGGCGACGCGACCCGGGGCGAGGGTCTCCAGCGTCGCGATCGCGGCCGCGTTCGTCGCGACGTGGCGCAGACCGGGAACCAGCACGCCCGGACCGACGCCGAGCCGGGACGTCGCTTCGGCCACCCGGGCGAGCGCCACCCAGACGTCGCCGTAGAGCAGGGGCGAGTCGTAGAGCCAGAGCCGACAGTAGCCGAGCTCCTCTGCGAGGCGTGCGTACTCGAGGGTCCGCGGTCCGGGCGGGAGGGAGAGCGAGAGCGCGATCGACGCCGAGGCCACGCCGCTCATGCTCTCGCGTCCGCGAGCACGCGGGCCGCCGCGGACTCGACGACGGTGCCTTCGAAGAAGCTCGGGTTCATGCCGCCGTGGAGGCGGACGGCGTTGCGGAAGCTGAAGTCGGCGAAGTCGTCCTCGTCGATCAGCTCGTCCTCGACCAGCTCCCACGCCTCCTCGAGGACCTCGCGCATGTCGACGACGTCGAAGTGGCCGATGTCGGATCCGAACATCGCCCCGAGGCGCGCGCCGAAGGGATTGAGCTTCTCGTCGAAGGCGAGCGAGTTCATGCGATCGTCCCCTTCGCAGCCGAAGAAGAAGTTCGGCACGAACAGCCGGGCCAGCTCGGCCGCCGTCCCGACTCCGCAGTCGCGCCAATCGTCGAGCTCCTCCGGGCTCGGCATCCAGAGCGAGTTCTCGACCAGCGGATCGCGGTAGGCGCGGATCTTCTCGTGGCCGTAATCGTCGATCAGCTTGCGGAACAAGGACGCATCGAGGCGCGTCGGGTCGAGCAGCCGGATCGCCTCGCCATTGCGCTTCTTCCAATGGTCGAGCATGCGGGTATAGATGCTGCAGGCCCAGCCGGCGCCGCCCTCGAGAAATCCGAACTTGAGCTCGGGGAAGCGGCGCGTGACGCCGCCCATCCAGAGCGCCTTGAGCAACGCCTCGCCACCCTCCGCGAAGCCGCCGAGCTGGTTGTACTGGTGGCGCGTCACGCAGCGCCTCGTCCCGAAGCCGATCGGCCCGGAGTGCGAGGTCGGCGCGATCCCGAGCTCGATGCACTTCGCCCAGACCGGGTCGTAGTCGTAGGGTGAGTCGAGACCGAAGCAGTCCTGGTAGAGGACGTGATGGGCGAGCTCGGGATGCGCTCGCGCGAAGCTCGGCACCGGTCGCAGCACGTCTCCGGCCACGACCGCGACCTTGAGCTTCAGGACGTGGACGGCGTACTCGAGCTCCTCGATGGCCTCGGCCGGCGTGTGCATCGGGATCACGGCCGCGGGGGTCAACCGGTCCGCGAGCCCGCCGAAGAGGTCCGCGTTGTAGCGGTTGAACGCGCGAGCGCTCGCGCGGCGCAGCTCGTCGTCGACCATGCCGGGCAACGTGATGACCTGCAGACCGATCCCGGGATAGACGATGCTGAAATCGAGGCCGAGCTCGTCCAGCCGGTCGTACATCAATCGCGGTAGCTGGGTCGTGGCGCGATCGAGGGTGTTCTCGGTCGGGATCGGCCACCAGACCGGCATCGAGGTCCGCGTGTCGAGGCGCTCGTCGGGCTTCATGTCGAATGTCCGGCGCTGGTGCTTCAGGAAATCGAGGAAGCGCTGGGGCATCGCGCTGCCGCCGATCTCGCGCAGGTAGTCGAGCACGACCGGAACGGTCTCGAGCTGGTGGGCGTCGGCATCGACGATCGGATGGGTGATGCGCTTCTTGATCGCCGCCACCTTGGCGAGGGGTCGGTTCTTCATCGCGGTCTTCCTCTCTGGTCGCTGCGCTCGATCGGGCTCGCGTCTTCGAGCGCTTCTCGGGCTCAGCGTTGCTGCAGCGTGTTCAGGGGCCCCATCGGCGACTCGAGCTGGCGCGCGGCCTCGGCCCCGACGACGGGCAACGTCCGGTCGTCGATCAGGCCGAGCTGCGTCAGGACTGACGCCTGGTCCCAGTAGACGTGCTCGTGGGCGATCTTGTCGTCCTGCATGCGGACGAAGGTGCAGACGGCGACCTCGACGCGACGACCGGTCGGCGCGACGCCGGGCAGGATCCAGGGGACCTCCTCGCGATGGGTGAATCGCAGGATGCTCTCCTCGACGATCGTGTCGGCACCGACGATGCGGGAGATCGGCACGAACTCGACGTCCTTCGGCATCGAGAAGATGAAGCTGTCCCGGTAGAAACGACGGCAGGCCTCGCGCCCGATCCCGCCGATCAGCGTCGGCAGCAGGATCACGTGGGGCTCGCCCGCCATCGTCGCGACGGCGGTGTCGACGTCGTGGGTGAAGAACTCGCAGGCGGTATGGCGCAGATATCCCTCGACCATCCGCTGCTGGGCCGGGCTCGGTAAAGCGACGTCCTCCAGCGGACCACGCTCGAGCTCCGTCCTCGGTCCGTTCGACTCGCCGCTCATGACGACCCCTCCCGCGCCGCGAGGCGCTCCGCCAGGACTTTCTCCTTCTCCTCGCGCACGACCGGGTTCCAGCAGTCGACGGGACCGGTGCCGGAGCGTGCGAGGCAGAGATTGCACGAGTCGCACTGCGGTCCAGGCGTGCCGGTCCGCAGATGGTCGAAGAGGAAGGGGTCCGCGATGAAGCCCCGACCGCAAGCGATCGCATCGCAGTCGCCGGCGGCGAGAGCGCTCTCCATCGCCGCGCGCGTCCGAAATCCGCCAACCGAGATGACGGGGACCGACAGGACCCGTTTGAAGTGGCGCGCGTAGCCGAGATTGAATCCTTCGCGCGCCGGCCAGAGCCGGTTCGAGAGGGCGCCGAGAGCGCGGTCGAAGCGGACGAGGGAGAACCGGCGGAGGGCATCCATGTGGATGCCTGCGCCGCGCGTCCCGAGCTCCTTGTAGAACCCGTCGAAGCGTCCGGCCGTCATCGGAAAGCCCGACTCGTAGTGGCCGACGCTGACCTCGACGGCGTCGATGCCCGCGGAGACGAGCGCGGTCGCGATGCGGACGTTGTCCTCGACGTGGAGCCCGTGGCGCAGGGGCAGCAGGTCGTCGCCATTGCACTTGAGCAGCAGCGCGAAGCCGGGGCCGACCCGCCGACGCGTCTCCTCGACGACCTCGCGCACGAGCCGCAGCCGGTTCTCGAACGATCCGCCGTAGGCGTCGGTTCGGCGATTGGTATGGGGGGTCAGGAACTGGGAGAGGAGATAGCCGTGGGCGGCGTGGATCTGGACCCCGTCGAAGCCGGCCCGTTGGCAGCGGACCGCCGCCGAGGCGAAGGCGTCGACGACGCCGGGCAGCTCTTCGACGCGGAGCGCGCGCGGCTTCGCGCCCATGACCGGCTCCCGGACGCTCGACGCCGAGACGGCCTCTTCGACGCCCGTGTGGCCGAGGATCAGCTGCCGGCCGCAGTGGGAGAGCTGGGCGACGAGCTTCGCGCCGTGGCGGTGGCAGGCGGCCGCGATCCGGGCGAGACCCGGGATGCGATCGTCGCGGTCGGCCGCGCACATGCGATAGGTGCTCTTGCCCTCTGGCGCGACGTAGAGATTGCCCGTGATGATCAGGGGGACGCCGCCCCGCGCGAGGGTCTCGTACCAGTCGACGAGCTCGTCGCCGACGTAGCCATCCTCGCTCGCGCGCGTCTCGGCGGTCGCGGTCTTGAACAGCCGACCCGCCACTTCGAGCGGACCGATCCGGATCGGATCGAAGAGCGATGTCGCGCTGGCCATGGGCACCCCCTCCGCCACTCAGTAGTAGATCGTGGTCCGACGTCCGATCCGTACGAGCTCTCCGCGCTCGTTCGTCCAGCGCGCCTCGTCGACGAGGAACATCATCGTGCCCAGGCGACCTTCCTTCTCGTAGGCGTCGACCAGGGTCACGACCGACCGGATCCGGTCGCCGACGCGGATCGGCGCGAAATAGCGGTTCTGCTGGCCTCCGTTGAGGCCGCGGCGTCCCGGCTCGGTCCCCATGCCGCGCATCCAGGGGTAGGTGTCGGGGGGTGTCGTCTTCGCCCACGCGAAGGGATTGAAGTCGCGCGGCGCGACGAGCCCTCCCCAGGGCGAGCGAGCGGCCACCGCCTCGTCGAGGTATCCGGCGGGCGCCTCGTGCGGATGGTGCGTGGCCATCGCCCAGCGCCGGATGTCGTTCGCGCAGACGGGATACGCCACGTCGGCGGAAAGCTCCCGGCCGAGCCAATCGATCGTCTTCGCGTCGAGATGGACCCCGGGCTCGCGACCCTTCGGAATCGCCGCCGGCGGCGGCTCCGGGAGCGAGCGGCCCTTGCCGTCGGGGAACAAGATCGCGGTCGCACTCGCGGGCATCGTCGCCGCACCGCTCTGGTTGACGACGTCGGCGTCGAACGCGACGAGCAGCAGGCCGTCGCGCTCCTCCTTCCCGCTCACGACGAGCTTCGTGGCGAGACAGTCGTTCAGGAAGTTGAGCGCGCGGAACTGGCAGCCGAACTCGGCGATGTCGCCCGCGCCCGCGAGCCAGCCGTCGATCGCGTTGTGGACGTAGGCGATGCGGAGGTTGCCCATGCCGAAGATGTCGGGCTGGCCGGCGGCCCGGGCGGCCTCCGCGCTCATGTGGACATCGATGAACTCGTCATTGACGGCCGCATAACGGTTCCACTCGCCGAAGCCCGTCGTCCGCTCGAAGACGGGCAGGACGTCGCCCTTCTCGAGCGCCTTCCAGCGGCTGCGCGGGTCGGCCTTCGCGTCTTGCAGGACGGTCATGGTCAGCTCGATCTCCTATTCCAGGAAGCTCGGATCCTCGGCCACCGCGTCGTCCCAGAGCGGCTGGAATCCGCGCCAGCCGTGGAGCGGCTCGCCGACCTGCTGGCGCGTGTGCTTTGCCACGTCGGGGGAGAGGATCGAGTACGGCGGGCGACCGTCGCGGGACACGAGGCCTTCGAGCAGCAACATGGTCTGTGCGCAGCGCTCGAGCAGGTGGAGCCAGAACGCCGCCTCGTCGACCGATGCGCCGACCGTGAGCACGCCGTGGTTCTTCAGGATCAGCGCCTTGCCGGAGCCGAGCGCGCCGAGGAAGCGGCGGGACTCGCTGCGGTCGTAGACCGCCCCGGTGAAGTCGTCGAAGACGGCGTGATCGCCGTAGAACGCGCAGTGGTCCTGGGAGACCGGCTCGAGCAGCCGACCCGTCGCCGACCAGGCCCGGCCGAAGGGCGTGTGCGCGTGGGCGGCGGCGACGATGTCCTCGCGGCCGGCGTGGAGCTCGGCGTGGATCGCGAAGGCAGCGGCGTTGAGGGGGCGCTCGCCCTCGATCACGTTGCCTTCGAAGTCGACCTGAAGCAGATCGGAGACCTTGATCCGATGCCAGGAGACGCCGAGCGGATTGGCCCAGAAGCGGTCGCGATGAACGGGATCCCGCACGGTGACGTGGCCCGCAACCCAGTGGTCGTAGCCGTACTTCGCGAAGATCCGGCACGCGCCGGCGAGGCGCGCCTTTCGATGGGCACGCTCGACGTGGGGGCTCGAGAAGGTCGGCGGCTTCACGCTCGCGTGGGTCCGCTCGTCGAGCTCTCCACGATCCAGCATCTGCGTCTGCGATCTCGTCACGGGCACCATCTCCTGCGCGCGATCGCGCGCGATCCGGATCCGGCGGACGTCGCCGGAGCGGGACGCATCAGGCGTTCAGCTGCTCGAGGGTCCGGATGATCCGATACGCGGCGCGGGTCGTCGGGACCTCGAGCCTCAGCCGATCCGCCTCCGCGAGAAAGGGGGCGACCACCCAGTCGACCTCGGTCGGTCGCCCGCGCATCACGTCGACGTGCAACGACGGACGGCCGACCGCGCCGAGATCGAGCATGCGCTGACCCTGGGCCTGCATCCCCGCCACCGCCTCCTCGAATCCCAAGTCCGCGAGCTCCCGAAAGCGCGAGTAGGGGTGGAAGAAGTCCTGGGGCGCATAACCGAGCCCCCGATAGACGCCGATCAGCTCCTTCGCGAGCGCGACGTAGTGCTCGGCCGCTTCGCGGACGAGCAGCCCCTCTGCCACCGACCGCCCCGGCAGCATGCCGAGCGTCGAGACGGACCAGGCCGCCAGCACTGCGGCCTGCAGGAGCTTCTCCCACTCGACATGACGGATCGAATCGGTCGCCTTCGCCGCCAGGCCGGCCTTCCCGAAGACGTCGACCAACGCCGCGACGCGCGGATCCGCAGCACCGGCCGTCAGCGAGCCGAAGTAGAACGCAGTCGGCGCCGTCGCGACGTGGCGCACGCGACCGGGCCCATCGAGGGTCGCCGCCTCGGTGGTCGACGCACCCAGGACGTCGGTGGCTCCGCGCCCGGGTCCGAGCCAATCGGCGAGCTCGACGTCCTTCACGACCGTGTTCTGGAGCGAGAGCGCGACACCGATCCGCTCGCTGAGCCCCTCGGCCGCGTGGAGCGCCGCCTGCGTGTCCCGAGCCTTGACGCAGAGGATCAGCGCGTCGAAGGCGCCCCGGGCGTCGGCGGGCGACACGACGGCCTCGAGGCCCCGCGAGATGCTGCGCTCGCCCGACGACCCGGAGATCGCGAGGCCGCGCGCGCGGATCGCCTCGACGTGGTCGGGACGGCCGACGAGGGTCACCCGTTGACCCGACTCGGCCAGCATTCCACCGACCAGCGAGCCCAGGCCGCCCGCGCCCAGGATGCAGAAGCGCATCGCCATGCCCGCATGCTACGGGTCGGGCGCGGCGGGGCAACGCGCATTCCTACGAATCCGATCGGCAGGATTGCAGCGCCCCAGCGACACCGGGGCTGGCATACTCGCGCCATGCCCGAACCCGCAGCCGGCGTCGTCCTCGGCCATGCGATCATCGGCCTGATCGAGCCTCACGCCGGACACGAGCGTGCGTGGAACCGCTACTACGAGCGGGATCACCTGATCGCCGCCGGCAGCTCCGCGCCCTTCACGTTCTCGACCCAGCGCTGGATCGCGACTCGCGGCCACAAGGCCGTGCGGGCCCCGCGAGACAATCCGATCACGCAACCCTGCGACAAGGGCAGCTTCCTCGCTGCACTCTGGGTCGAGAAGGATCGGCTGGCCGAGCAGCAGAAGTGGGTCGCGGGCATGATGCCGATGCTCGCTGCACAGGGACGGACCTTCGAACGGCGGGACGTACTGTCGACGACCGCCTGGGATCTGCTGGGCGCTGCCGCCCGCGACGTCGACGGCGTGCCGCCGGAGCTCGCCCTCGAGCGGCGCTATCCCGGTGTCGTGCTCGCGTGGCTCGAGCGACGGCCCGAGTGCTCGCTCGCCACGCTGCGCGACGCGCTGCTCGGCGAGGTGCTGCCGCCCTGGCTCGCAGCCTCACCGACGGCCCAGACGCTCCTCTTCACACCGCTCCCGAAAGCGGATTGGTGGCCGAAGGCTGCGCCAGAGGTTCCGGGGGTCGGCGATCGCATTCTCGTCTTCTGCTTCTGCGACCGCGATCCGCTGGACGTCTGGAACGATCACTACGCTTCGCTCGCCGAGAGGCTCGCGTCCGGCGGGCGGGCACGGGTCCTGCTCGTCGCGCCGTTCGTGCCCGTCGTGCCGGGCGTCGATCCGGATCCGCGCGTGCTGTGAGTCGGCGCGCGCCGCGTCGGGCGGCGACGAGCCCGGCTGGGAGGGAGGCGAATGAGCGACCCGAACGGAACCGAGCAGGAGCTGATCGCGCGGGCGCGGGCGCTGGCCCCGGGCTTTGCGGCGCGAGCGACCGAGTGTGAGCGGGCCCGCCGGATTCCGGAGAAATCGATCGGCGAGCTGAAGGAGGCCGGTCTGTTCCGGCTGCTCCAACCGAAGGCGTTCGGCGGTCACGAGGCCGACTTCGCGACCTACGTACGCGTCTGCATCGAGCTGGGAAGAGGCTGCGCGAGCACGGCCTGGGTCTACCAGAACAACGCCATGCACCAGCTCATCCTTTCACTCTTTCCCGAAGCGACGCAGCGCGCGATCTGGGCCACGGGCGACCCGGAGCTCGACGGCTGGATCGCGTCGACCGGCTGGTCGCCGAAGCGGGGCTTCGCACGCCCCGTCGACGGCGGCTACGTCCTCGACGGGCATTGGGAGTTCGCGTCGGGCTCGTACAACTGCGACCTCGATCTGATCCTCGCTCCGGTCGTGCGCGAAGGCGCCGGGCCGATTCCCGAAATGCGCCTCTTCCTGCTCGAGCGCGCGAAAGGCGAGTACGAGATCGTCGATACCTGGCATGCGATGGGGCTCAAGGGCACGGCGAGCAACGACATCCTCGTCCGTGAGCAGTTCGTCGCCGAAGACCGTACGCTGCGCTGGGCCGACGCGAACCGGACGCCGGAGGCCGGCGTGAAGACCCAGGGGCACGCCGTCCACGACGGGCCCTGGTATCGCGTGCCCGTCTGGGACTGGATGGGTTGGACGATCGTGCCCGCCCTGCTCGGCGCCGTCTACGCCGCCCTCGACTCGACGGTCGCACGCCTCGAATCCCGCAAGAACCTGCTCGGCGAGAAGCTCGCCGACACCCAGGCGATCCAGCTTCGCCTCGCCGACGTCGCGGCGACGCTCGACGCGGCGGAGACGCTGCTCTTGCGCGACGTCGAGAAGACGGGGCACGCCTACGGAAGCGGGCGCGGACTCAGCGTGCTCGAGCGCTCGGTCTGTCGCCGCAATCAGGCCTACTGCGCACGCCTCGTGTTCGAGGCGGCGGGAAGCCTGCTCTATCGGGGCGGGGCCCATGGGATCCGGGACGACGACCCGGTTCAGCGAGCCTATCGCGACGTCGGCGCGGGCGTGACCCACGTCGGTACCGATTGGGACGTCTGGGGACGGATCAACGGCCAGGCCTTGATGGGCCAGCCGATCATGACGCCGAACTTCGGATTCCATCCGGCCGAGATCGTCCAGCGCCGTTGATGGCGGGGCGAGGATTCATTCGAGGAGAGAGGAGCACGCCATGCAGATCCGCAGTCTGGGCTACGTCGGTCTCCAGGGCCCCGACCCGAAGGCATGGCTCGAGTTCGCGACGAACGTCTGCGGACTGATGCCGGCTCGTTCGGTGCCGGGCGAGCGGGCGCCCGGCCCGCCGTCGGCGCCCAACACCGACTTCGGCGACGGCAACGCGATCGCCTCGGACGGCACCGCCTACGTCAAGCTCGACGACCGGCAGTGGCGCATCGCCATCCACCCCGACGCGAAGCCCGGGCTGCGCTACGTCGGACTCGAGCTCGCGGGGCCCGCCGCGCTCGAAGCGGCCCGGGCGGAGCTCGAGGCCGGCGGCGTTCGCGTCGCGCGCGGGGGCGACGCCGAGCGGGTGGCGCGCGGGGTTCACGATCTCGTCTCGTTCGCGGACCCTGCCGGCAACCGCGTCGAGCTGTTCCACGGCGTGACCGTCGACAAGGCCTTCCGATCCCCGCGGTCCGTATCGAAGATCGTGACGGGCGATCTCGGCATGGGCCACGTCGTGCTGCTGGTGCCCGACCTCGCGAAGGCCCGGGCGTTCTACTGCGATCTGCTCGGCTTCCGGCTCTCGGACTACGTCTCATTCGGCCCGGGCCAGGGCGTCTGGTTCCTGCGCTGCAATGCGCGCCACCATTCGATTGCGCTCTGTCACGTCGGACCGATCTCGTTCCTCCACCACCTGGCGATCGAGCTCGGATCGATCGACGACGTCGGCTGCGCGCTCGACCGCGCGCAGTCTGCCGGCATACCGATCACGAGCAGTCTCGGCCGCCATGCCAACGACAAGATGTTCTCGTTCTACATGAAGAGCCCCTTCGGCTTCGACGTCGAGCTCGGGACCGGCGGGACCCTGGTCGACGACGCCACCTGGACGCCGAACGAGTTCATCGAGGGCGACGTCTGGGGACACAAGGGCCTCACGCCGGAGGCGCTGAAGTCCTCGGGCGCCTAGCTCGCCCGAGCGTGATCCGATCACGAACTCCGGCAGCCCAATCGAAAGACCGACCGACTGCCCGGATCGCGAGCGAGCCTGCGTCGAGACGAGCTCGACGACGACACTCGACTTCGCCCCAGCATCGTGGCAATGGCGCGGCGTCGTCCAGGGGAACGATTCCGACCGGGCGGTCGGGATTGGGGCCGTTGAACGGCGCCGTCAGGGGCATCTCCCCGAGCCGTTGCCGGAGCTCGGAATGCGGGCACTACCGGAACAAGGCATCGGATCAGCGCATGCCCGATCGTCGGCCCCGGACGTCCCAGCGGATGGACCGCGATCGGCGTCGCTGAATCCCACGCGCTCGCGCTGCCCCGGAAACGCCAGCCCCGAACGCGCGGAAGGAGCGTGCGGATGTCAGGCGGGCGTCGCGCCCTTCGGCCGCGGCTCGGCGACGATCCGCCGCGCGAAGAGCGACGCGGTCGCCCGCTCGTCATAGCCGAGCTCGGCGAGCAGCGCGCGCGTGTCCTTCCCCGAGGCAAAGGCGCCGCCGAGGGGGACCGGGCGATCGTTGACGACCGGTGCGCCATAACGCAGGTAGGGACCGATCTCGGAGGACGCGGCCTCGACGACCAGCCCCTCCGAACGCGCCCAGTCCTGCTCGAAGAGCCAGCGCCGACACGGACCGAGATCCGCGCGCACGCAGGCGACGCCCCGCGACGTGAGCGAAGCCTCGAGCTCGTCGGCCTCACGCTTCGTGAAGGCGGCGCCGAGGACGTCCGCGAGAGCCGCCGCGTTCGCGGCCCGGGCCTCGTCGGTGGCGAAGCGCGCGTCGCGCGCGACCGCGTCGAGGCCGAGCGCGCCGCAGAGCCGCTCGAAGTCGCGCGCCCGGGGCGCGGCGAGAAAGATCCAGCCCTTCGCCGTCGGATAGAGGCGATAGAGCGGGCCGAGCCCGTGCAGGTCCGCATCGACCTCGCACCGCGCGTCTCCGCGACCATCGTCGACGAAGTCCGCCGACATCATCATCGCGTTCGAGAGCATCATCCGCGTCTCGAGCGCGATCGCCTCGCCGGTCCGCTCCCGGTGGTAGAGCCCGGCCGCCGTCGCCGCGGCGGCCGCGACCGCCGAGTTGAAATCGGGGTTCGCCTCATTCGCGAGCTCGAGCCGCCGCGAGATGCGCGCCCGCTCCGCCGCGTCCGGCACGACGTCGGCCGGCGGCGGACAGCCCGCACCGGCCTGGGCCCAGGCTCCGCCGGCGACGGCGCCGCCCGTCACGTGGAAGGCCGGTGCATCGCATTTCGGGCCGCGGGAGCCGTAGGCGCCATTGTAGAGATGGACGATCTTCGGGTTGATCGCGCGCAGCGTCTCGAAGTCGATCCCGAGTCGCTCGGGGACGCCGGGGCGATAGCTGTGGAGCAGCACGTCGGCCCGCGCGACGAGTCGATGGACGATCTCCCGCGCCTCCGGCTGCTTGAGATCGAGGGCGAGGCTCTGCTTGCCCTGGACGAGCTTGTAGGAGAAGGGGCCGGTCGCCCGCATGGGATCGCCCTCGAGCGGCTCGAGCTTGATGACCCGCGCACCGAGCTCCGCGAGCCAGGTCGCGGCATACGGCAGCGCGATCCACATGCCGAGCTCGAGCACGATCACGCCGGAGAGGAGACCGGGACCGGGCAGCGTGCCGGCTTCGCTCGCGATCCGCTCGGGCGTCTCGCCATGCGCCGAGCAGCTCCCGTTCGTCGCCGAGAAGCGGGCAGGAACCGTGCCGAGACGGGGCGCGGGACCGCCGGGCACGAGCGGTCGCGCCGGGACGTCGAAGATCGGACCGAGCTGGCGGGTCGGGCCACCGTCGGGACCCGGCAACGAGACGACGTCGCCGATCGCCTGGAACTGGGGATGATCGAGCGCTTTGCCCGGAGGCCGGAAGGGCTCGACCGAGAGGTTCCGCTCCGGGGCAAAGCGCTCGCCCCATTCCGACCAGGTCCGCTCGGCGATCCGCGCCTGGATGAGCTCGCGATGAGCGCGCTTCTTCGCGGCGTCGGTCGCCGGCGACATCGACTCGAGATAGTCGATCTCGCCCTCGAGCCCGAGCACGCGCAGGAAGTCCGCGAAGAGCGCCGGACCGTTCTGCGCGAACTGGATCCAGACGCCGTCCTTCGTCCTTGCGATCGAGTAGGGCAGGAACGGCGCGTCCTCGAGGCGCAGCGGCGCGGGTCCGCCCGGAATCCAGCCGCCGAGGTCGTAACAGGTCAGCGCGCGGATCAGGCTCGTCTCGACGACCTGCCCGCGGCCACCATTTCGCAGCCGCTCGCGCAGCGCCGAGAAGACCCCCGTCACGAGCGCCATCGCCGCGCCATGGCTCGCGACCGGAGCGGCCGTGAAGACCGGACGCGCGCCCGCCGCCATCGTCGAGAACTCGAACATCCGCCCGCCGCGCGCCTGGACGACGCCATCCCACGCCGGCACGTCGCGGAAGGGCCCCCCGCGCCCGAAGCCCGTCACGCAGGCCACGACCAACCTGGGCGACGCCGCCGCGAGCGATTCGGGAATCAGCGCCAGACGCTCGAGGCTCCCGGCCTTGAGGCCGAGGAGCAGAACGTCGGCCTCTGCGAGCAGCGCGTCGAGACGCGCGCGCCCTCCCCTCGTCGTCAGATCGACCGGCTCGCTCTGCTTGCCCCTCGCCCACATTGCGAAGGCCCGCTCCCGGCGCAGCGCGCTCCCGCCCGGCGGCTCGACGAGCACGACCTCGGCACCCGCGTCGGCGAGGGTCATGCCCGCGATCGCGACCGAGACGCTCGATCCGACCTCCACGACCTTGAGCCCGTCGGCGATCCCTGCTCGAGCGTCCATCATCGATTCCTCGAGCTTCCGCGCGGCCCCGGGACGGAGCCGACCGCTAGGCCCTGGGCGTCTCCGTGATCTTCGCGTTCGGGTCGAGCCCGAGATGGTTGCAGATGTTCTCGACGAGGATCTTGCGGCGCAGCTTCTCGTCCATCCCGTCGAAGGTCTTCGCGATGTACTCCTTCGAGTTCGGATAGGTCCCGACCGAATGCGGGAAGTCGCTGCCCCAGATCAGCTGATCGAGCGGGAAGATGTGGCCCATCTGCAGGACCTGGGCGTCGCCGATCATGCCGAAGAGCGTATGCTCGAGGACGTACTGCGAGGGCTCCTTCGCGAGCTTGACGTTGAACCAGTCGTTGAACTCGTGGTAGTTGCGATCGAGGTAGAAGAGCATCGCCGGCAGATAGCAGCAGTTCAGCTCGGCGAAGTAGAAGCGCAGCGACGGGAAGCGGTCGAACACGCCGTGCACGATCATCTGGGCCATCGTGGCCGCGGGCGCCATCGGCGTATGCTGCGACATTGCGGCCTCCGCGGACCACTGCGAGGTGTCGGCGCGCGGATCGCCGCGCCAGACCTCGCCGCCGAAGTTGAGATGGGGCGAGAGGGCGATGCCCAGATCGAGGGCAGTCCGCCAGAAGGCGTCGTCCTCCGGCTTCGGTGCGCCGCTGCCGTTCGGATATTTCTGGAGCTGCACGGACTTGAAGCCCATCGCGTGGGCCCGCTTGAGCTCGCCGATGGCCTGGTCGAGACCCCGGACCGGGATCAGCGCATTGGGGATGAGGCGGTCGGGGGCGACGGCGCAGTAGTCCTCGAGCTGCCAGGTATTGTAGGCCTCGACGATCGAGCGGTACGCGTCGCGATCCCCGATGCCCTCGATGAAGCGGGCCACGAACACGGGCGCAAACAGGACCTCCGCGTCGATGCCGTCGAGATCCTGCTCGCGCAGGCGCTGCTTGCCGTCGCCGGCGCCCTCGCGCGGAGAGCCGTCCTCGTTGTAGTAGCTGGCGTTGGCGAACTTCACCGGCCCCCGGCCCTTGATGTTCTGGCCGTTGTGGAGCATCGGCTGACCTTCGACCAGCCAGCCATCCGCGCCGTTCTCGAGGCGGATCAGGCGGGGGGCGCGATCGCGATACTTCGCGGGAACGTGCTTGACCCAGCCCTCCGGCGGCGTCTCGATGTGGCCGTCTCCCGAAATGACTCGATAGGTGCGGGGCATGGGGCATTCCTCCGTGGGTTCGACGAACGGCTAGCGACGGCGGGCGGTCCGGGGTCCGTCGTACGATGCCGGATGGTCCGGGATCGGACCGGGCCTTCGGCATGGTGCACGGCCGTCGGACGGGTTTCAAGCGGGTCGGGGAGAGGTGACGGAGGGACTCGGATCGACGACGATTCGTCCGGTCCGAGAAGGCGACGCCTTCGAGGGAGGCCGCTGTCGAGAATGTGCAGCATCGGCGTGGCGGGAGATCGGCGCGGCGGCGATCGGTTGATTCGGCAGGGGGCTGCGGCACGACCGGAAGGAAACCCGGGCAAACCCGGAATGGAACGCGCCAGCGACCGGGCCCGGGGCCGCAGCCTGGTCCTGTCCGGGCCGGGCCGCCCCGCCCTCAGCTCTCCATCGGGGCCTCGATTTCGCAGGGCGTCATTGGACGATCGCAGAGAAGGGGCCGGCGGGAAGGCGAAGGATGGGCCGTTCAAGCAGCCCGTCTCATTGTCGACCCGGCCCAGGAACGTCGGGGCGGTAGATGCAGGTCGTCCCGGTTCGCACGGCGACTTCGAGATGGCGACCCAGGTCCGGATGGACACGCGCGATGCGACGGATCGACTCGCGGATGCGGTTGTAGACGGCCTTTCGAGCCCGCTCGACGGGCGCGATGGCCTTCCGGGTCCGACCTCCGAGTCCGTAGGCGGCGACGAGCTCGGCTCGGGCAACGTCGTGACCTCCGACCATGACGTCGCGGTCGACAACCTGAACGACATCGTGGCGCTCGAGCCCCTCGGCTCGATCCCGGAGGCGGCGGACCTGACCGGTTATGCGGACTCCGGGAGCCGAAGGCGCTACTTCACGGTCGATACGACCGTCGTGCTCCCGGGCAACGTCGTGGTCCGCCCGGCCGATGTGGCCTACTGGGATCAGCGAGCCTTCGGACTCGAGTTCGATTCACGCCTCGCGGGCATCCCGGACGGCGTCGCCGTCGACGCGCTTGCCCTTCCGCTCTCCGGCGGCCAGTTCCTGCTCTCCTTCGATACCCACGTGACGTTGCCCGGCAGCCTGACGGTCGCCGACGAAGACGTCGTGCGATTCGGAAGCGGCACGTTCTTGCTCGCCCTCGACGGCTCGGCCGTCGGCATCCCGGAAGCGCTCGACATCGACGGCTTGACGGAACTGGGCGGCGGCAGCTTTCTCGTCACGTTCGACACGGGCGGCACGATCGAGGGCATCACGTTCCGGGATCAGGACGTGCTGAAGTTGAAGCAGGGAAGCTGGTCGCTCGAATACAAGCTCGACAGCCTCGACCCGAGCTGGGACGCGGCGGACCTCGATGCGCTCGACCTCGTGCCGGAGCCGGGGGCAGGGCTCATGCTCGCGGCGGGGGTGGGGATGCTCGTCGGGATCGCGCGGCGAGCGTCGGACGCGCGGCGGGGCAGCGCGCACGTCGAGCCTCGACCGGACTCCTCCGCGCAAGTCCGCGCAGCCCGAGGAGCCCGACGGCGAGGCTCGCTGCGAGGCCGGGCTCGGGGACGAGCACGGCCGTGCGGACCTCGCTGGTCTCGTCGAGCGACGAAGTCGCCGTCGCGACGATGATCCCGTAGCCATTCTCGAGCTCTTCCTCGAAGGAGAACGTCGCGCGACGCGGCTGATGCGCCGCCGCGGCCGGGTAGCTGTCGCTGCCGAGGTGTCGGATCGGGCCGAGCGTCGTCCGATCCGCCAGATAGAAGTCGATCGTCAGCGGATAGGCCGTGGCACCGACGTCCGAGGTCACACGGTACTCGACGCGCAGCTCATCCATCGCGTCATCGACCTCCGTTCGATCCCGGTCGAGGTCCGGGCTGTTCTGAAGTCGGTTGGCCCCTTGATCGACGTCGCCCGAATCGTTCGCCGTCTTGCCGTCGTCGTTCAGATCGATCGCGAGCTTCCCGTTGCCCTTGATCCAGTTGCCCCGAATCGAGGCGGATGAGCCATCGTCGAGCGCGACGGCGTCGCGGACGTTGTACGCGATGCGGTTGGCCCGTCCAGCGAGATCGGCCTCGGGCGTCGTCGCGTGCGAGCCGATCACGGCGGGGGCCGTACCCGCTCCCCGGCGCAGGTGAACGCCGTGGTCGCCGTTCGGGATCGGCGTCCCGTCCGAATGAACGCCGACGAAATTGCCGACGATGAGGTTCGCGTTCGCCGACTGGTCCACGACGATGCCGCTGCCCCCGTTCCACCCGATCACGTTGCCGCGCTCCACGTCGCCGATCGCGTTCGCCCCGAGTATGCTCGAGACGAGGACCCCGCTCTCGACGTTGCCCTGATCGCGGGCGAGTTCGTCCGTGCCCACGAAGTTCTCGTAGATCTCGATCTGGTCCGCAGCGTCCCGGACCACGATGCCCGCCCGGGCGTTGCCGATCGTGTTGGCGCGTATCGTGACCCAGCCATGCTCGACCCGGATTCCCGCTCCGGTGTTGGGCAGTGCATCGCCGTCCTGGTTCATGCCGACGTAATTGCCGACCACCTCGACAGAGCCGATCTCCTGGGTCGGGGTATCGCCGATCAGGATCGCGTCGTTCGGCGAGTGGCCTACGAGATTGCCCTCGACGCGAACGTCGTCGCCGCCGTCGAGCCGGATTCCCTGCTCGCCATTCGGGAGCGGCGAGAGACCATCCGCCGCGACGCCGATCCGGTTGCCCACGATCTTCGCGCTGCGAACGCCGCCGATCCCGGTCTCGATGCCATCGCCCCCGTTGCCCGAGACGAGATTGCTCGCCGCGGAGACGTCTCCCCCGATCACGAGCGCCGCGTCTGCCCTCGAAACGAGGATCCCGGAGTCGCCATTTCCGAAGTCGAGCATCCCCGTCGCGTCGGTTCCGATCTCGTTGGCGACGATCTTCATGCCCGGAGCCGTCGGGTCGCTCGAGAACTCGTGGATCTCGATGCCGTGGGACCCGTTGTTCGAGATCACGTTGCCCATCGCGGTGTAGGTGGGGTTCTGGGCCGAGCCCGACTGGACTACCCGGCCGATCTCCAGGCCGATGCCGACGTCGACCAGGATGCCGACCTCGGTGTTTCCGAGCGAAGACATGGGACTCGTCTCCGCGGAGCGTGCTCTTCGGATCGTCCCGCTCGAATCCGTTCCGATCTTGTTCCCGATGATGTGGGTGTTCGTTGCCGAGTTCTCGATCCCGATGACGTTCCCCGAGACGACGTTGCCGCGGCCGACGAAGGCGCCGTTTTCGACCTTCGCGCCGATCCAGTTGTGGTCGCCCGACACCGAGATTCCAATCTCGTTGGCGTGGACCACGATGTAGGGGGCGGTGTCCTCATGGATGCCGAAGGCGCAGCCCTCGATCCAGACGCGGTTCGCCCAGACTCGGATCCCATAGAAGAACCCCCCGAAGCTGAGCCCGCGGATTTCGGAGCCACTGGCCGGGCCCACCAGGTCGAGTCCCGCGAAAACGGGTCCGTTGGGGACGATCACGACCCGGGGTGTCCGATCCGGATCATGGTGGGGGGCCGTGGTGCCATCGATTTCGATCACGTCGAGGATCCACGGATAGGGGTAGGTCGGACGGAACCAGGCGACGCCGTCTGCGCCATAGAGGAGTTGGCTGCTGAAACGGACGACGTCTCGCCCGATCCGGCCATTCGCCTGTTCGATCGCAGCCCGCAGCGTGCACTCCGGAGCCGGACCCGTTGTCGGATCGACGACCCAACTGCCCGTCGAGCAGAATCCGTCGCTCGGGTTGGCGTCGATCGTATCGGCGGTCGAGTTGACCTCGAAGACGATCGCCTCGGCGGCGGTCGGGACGATCATCGTGGCCGCGGCGAGGGCGACCGCGATGGTTTCCAGCAGCGATCGGAGCATCCGCTTCGTTCGGTGCGGCCGAGTGATGGGCCGGCTCGGATCGGGACGGATCGGACGGTGGCGAAGCATTTCGGTTCTCCCTTCGACGCCGACCCGGACTTGGCCTGGACCTGGATCTGGGCCTGGACCTCGATCCGGAGCGTCGACAGCGGGTCTCATCGCGCTCGTCCAGGGAGACGGTTCGGGAGCCACCGCGATATCGCGCCGCCTCGGCGGCTGCGCTCGAGATCGCGAACCGCCCGATCGAGCCATTCCCGCAGGCGGCACGGGGCCACGCTCGGAGGGCTAAGCCTGCGAGAGTCCGAGCGAGCGGGCGAGGCGCTCGTGCAGGACGTCCGGCGGAACCGGCTTGTGGAGCAGCTCGAGACCGGTCGCCTGCGTCTCGCGGATGCGGTCGGGGTGGGTATCGCCCGTGATGAGCAGCGCTCCGACGGGGCGGGCGAGCGCGCGGCGGACGGCCGTGACGGCCTGATGACCGGTCTCCCCATCGCGCAGGCGATGGTCGGCCAGGATCAGGTCGAGATGGGTGTTCTGCTTCGCGACCTCGACCGCGACCTCACCGCAGTCCGCGAGCAGCACGCGTGCGCCCCAGCTGCCGACGATCGAGCGCATCGCTTCGCGGACGTCGAGCTCGTCGTCGATGACGAGGACGGTGAACCCGTCGAGCCGGGGCAGCGGAGCGGCGGCCCGCCGCGGCTCGGCGGGGCGCGTCGGCCGCATGACCCGTTCGAGGGTGACGCTGAAGCGCGATCCGCGGCCGACGACGGACTGGACCTCGACGCGGGCCGCGAGCAGCTCGGCCAGGCGACGCACGATCGCGAGCCCCAGGCCGATGCCCTTGCTGCGATCCCGCTCCGGGTTCTGCAGCTGCGTGAACTCGTCGAAGACGAGCTCGAGCGCGTCAGAGGGGATGCCCGGGCCGGTGTCCTGCACGATCAGTCGGAGCGGCGGACCGCGCCGCACACCGATCACGACCGCGCCCTCCCGCCCATGCCGCAGGGCATTCGAGAGCAGGTTGGATGCGATGCGCCGGAGCAGTGTCGGATCGCTCCGGATCCAGACGCTCGAAGCATGGAAGCGCACGCGCGGCCGATGATCCGGGAAGGCGGCGACTTCGGCCTGCAGCTCGTCGAAGAGGCGCTGGATGGGAAAATCCTCGACGCGCGGGGCGACCGCACCGGCATCGAGCTTCGAGATGTCGAGCAGCCCGTCGAGCAGGCCGCGCAGGGACGCGCTGGTCGCGCCGATCCGCTCGGCGAGGAAGCGCGTGTTCTCGTCCGCGAAGCGGCTCGCGAGCAGCGCGTCGACGTACAGCGCCTGGGAATGAAGCGGCTGGCGCAGGTCGTGGCTGGCGGCCGCCAGCAGCTTCGCCCGCGTCAGGGAGTGTTGCTGCGCCGTGACGAGCGTTCGCCAGCGCGACAGCGCGAGCAGGAAGGCGAAGAGAATGGCATGGCCGATGAAGAACTGGTTGGCGACGGCGATGCGGACCGCCTGGGCCAGATCCGCGTCGACCGGGTCGAGCTTCGGCGGGGCGAGGAAGTAGGCGGCACCGACGGCCGCGAGGCTGAGCACGAAGAGTCCCGCGATGCGCTTGGCGAGGCGCTCCTCGAAGAGCGCGAAGACCAGCACCAGCATCATCGGCAGCCAGAAGTTCGTGTTGACGAGCTCGCGCAACGTATCGCGATGGCTCGCGCTGCCGAAGAGGATGAACGCGACGTTGCCGAGCAGCATGCCCAGCTGGGTCGTGGCCAATGCGATCTTCGCGGCCCCGACCGCGTCGCGGCGGAACCAGAGCGCCAGGCCACTGCCCATGAATCCGAGCGCCACGACCGGCAGGGCGATCTCGACGAACCGCCCGATCGGCTGCTCGGTCCCGCTCGCCTCCCGCTGCAGGATGCCGAGGACCGAAGCAATGGAGCCCAGGGCGCAGACCCAGAGCAGCACGCGCCGTGAGGTGTCGTCGGCCGTGTCGGAGAGGCCCGTGATTCCGCTCGCCGTCCCCGCACTGGCCGCCATCGCCGCAGAATAACGCGCTGAAGGCCGGGTCGCAGGACGACGACGGGGCGAGAGTCGCCCCTCGCGACCCCATTGCGATCGCTTCTGTTCCCAGCCGTCGAACCGCCTACCTTCAGGGCCCATGGGATCCTCTCATCCGGGCGAGCGAGGCATCGGCGATCACGCGGGTATCGGCGGCGAACGGACGCGCCGGCTGCCTGCGGTGGGCGATCGGCAGATGGGGATCCTCCTGTGGGTCGTGGCGCTCGTCGGTGTTGCCCTTGCCTGGCTGCTTCGGTCGCCGAGCGATCCCGGACGGATCCTGGTCCTGCTCGCCCTCGTCTCGGGGCTCCTCCTGGGCGGCTTGCTGCGCGGCGCGGCCCGCGTCGCGATCGCCACGCGCGGCGAGAACGAGCGTCGCGTCCGGGATCTCGAGGCCGCTGCGGCGCGGACGGAGGAGGCGAGCCGCCTTCAGGCGCGACTCCTGTCGGCGGCGGGCCACGATCTGCGCCAGCCGCTCCACGCCATGCGCCTGACCGCGAACGCGCTGCGAAGCGCGCCTACGGAGGCCGAGCGCGACCGGCTCGCCGCGATGCTCGATGCCGCGACGGCGTCGCTGGGCGCCCAGCTCGATCTGCTGATCGACTTCGCCCGAACCCTGGCCGGCGACGTCGAATGCCATCCGCGGCGCTTTCGCGCGGCGAGCCTGCTCGATGCGATCGAGACGGAGCTCGGATCCGCCGCTCGGGCCCGGGGTCTCGAGCTGCGCGTGGTGCGGAGCGACGCGTGGCTCGAGAGCGATCCCGAGCTCGTGAAGGCGATCCTTCGCCAGCTCGCGCTCAATGCGATCCGCCATTCGGAGACGGGACGGATCCTCGTGGGCTGCAAGCGCGCAGGCGACCAGGTCCGCATCGGCGTATGGGATACGGGGCCGGGCATCGCAGAGGAAGACCAGCGGGCGATCTTCCGCGCGTTCGAGCGCCGGGGCGGCGCGGCGAAAGGCAGCGCGGCGCGCGGCGGCGCGGCGGCGGGCGGTGTCGGCGGGCTCGGGCTTGGACTCGCGATCGTCGAGCGGCTCGCGGCGCGGCTCGGGCATCGCGTCGTGCTTCGATCGAGCGTGGGTCGGGGCGCGTGCTTCGCGCTCGAAGTGCCCCGCGCGCAGGCACCCGACCCGAACGAGGTCGCCGGGAGCAGAGTCCGGTCGCTCGCCGGCCTCCGGGTGGCGATCGTCGACGACGATCTCGAGGTGCTCCGCGCGAGCGAGGCGCTGCTGCGCGCCCATGGCGCGGAGCCGCGTGGTCTTCACGACCCCGATCATGCGCTCGACGTCCTCGCGCAGGAGTGGATTCCCGACGTCCTGCTCGTCGATCTGCGGCTCCCGGGCGAACGCGACGGCGTCGCGTGGGTCGACGCCCTGCGCCGGCGATGCGGCGTCCCCATCCCGGCGATTCTCGTGACGGGCGATTCGGAGGCCGACGCCCTCGCAGTCGCGCGTGCCGGTCGGTTCGTCGTCCTCGGCAAGCCCGTGAGCGGCGCGCAGCTCCGCCAGGCGCTGGAGCGCTTCGTCGCTTCGTGAGCCCGGCGTCGCGTCCGACGCACGTTCCGATCCTGCGCATGGGCCGGTGGATCGAAGGATTGCGAGTCACAGGATCGAATTTTTTCGATCGGCCTCCTGCTCGAACGTCGACGCGCCCTTGCATTCGTTCGACCCCATCGACGACCTCTCGTTAGGCCTCAATCCCGCTCGGAACAACCCCGATCTCAGCCCCATTCGAACGCCCGAGCCGACCGCGGACGCCGCGCCTGCCGAGCGAAATGGAGGCGAGCATGAAGATTTCGAACGAACGCGCTTCGATCCGATGGATCATGATGGGTCTGGCCGCGCTGACCCTCGGCGTCGGCGCTTGTCGCCAGGGCGGAGCGGACGACGAACCGGGCGCGACACCGGCGGCGACGCTCTCGTCGATTTCCGTGCAGCCCGAGAGCCCGTCGGTCGCCTTCGGGCTGAGCCAGTCCTTCACCGCCATGGGCAGCTACAGCGACGGCTCGACCCGCGATCTGACGGCGAGCGTTTCGTGGACCAGCTCGGACGCCCAGCGCGCGACGATCGCCGACGGGGGAATCGCGAGCACCGTCGGCGAAGGAACCGCGACGATCAGCGCGAGCCAGGAGGGCGTGACCGGTACGACCGAGCTGACCGTCGCGCCTGCAGCGGTCGTCTCCGTCGCCGTGACGCCCGAAACCGCCACCCTCTCCGTCGGCGCGACGCAGCAGCTGACGGCGACGGCAACGTTCTCGGACGGGAGCACACAGGACGTCACGACGGCGGCCAGCTGGTCGACCGATCAGACACTCGAGGTCTCGATCGGGAACACGCCGTCGGACAAGGGCCTGGCGACGGCGCTGAGCGCGGGAACTGCGGAAATCACCGCGCTCTACGAGGGGATCCTGTCGAACGTCGCCGCACTCACCCTCACCGCACCCGCGCTCGTCTCGATCGCGATCAGTCCGGCCGATCCGACCGTCGCGTTGGCCGCGAGCCCGCAATTCACCGCGACCGGGACCTACACCAACGGTTCGACCGCGAACCTGACCGACGCGGTCGTCTGGACCTCGAGCAACGAAGGCATCGCCACGATCGGCAACGGCGAAGGCACGCACGGCCTCGCCGATCCCGTCGCGGTCGGCACCGCCACGATCGGCGTCGAGTACGAGGGCACCGAATGGCAGACGACTTCCCTGACCGTCGCCGGCCACGCCTGGACCGCGACGGCGCCCGCGCCGTTCGACATCGCCGCCCCCGTCCCCGTCGGCCAGGACGCCGACGGCCGCATCCTCGTGATGAACACGGCCGACCGGGCCGAGAGCGCCTTCTACGATCCGGCGACGGGGCAGTGGTCCGCCGTGCCCACCCCGCCCCTCGCCGGGCTGCTCGAGGACGTCGCCGTGGCAGCGCTCCCGGACCACAAGGTCCTGGTCGCGGGGGGCTACATCTTCCTGTTCGACGAGGAAACGGAGGAAATTTTCGAGGAGTACTTCGCAACGGCCTCGATCTTCGACATGAACGCGGGGACCTGGACGCCGACAACGAGCATGAGCCGACCGCGTCGGGGCGCGGAGGCAGTGGCTCTGTCCGACGGACGCGTGCTGGTCTTCGGGGGCATGGATGGAGCCTTCGCCGAAAACCAGCTCCGCGACGGCGAGCTCTACGACCCGGCGACGGGAACCTGGACGAGCGTGGGCGAGACGTCGATCGATCTCTCGGTGCGCGAGCATGCCATCGCAGCCCTCCCGGACGGGCGAGTCTTCATGACCCTCGGTTCGACCGTCGAAGTCTTCGACCCGGCCACCGGCAGCTGGACGATCGCGGCGAGCCCGGGCACACCCCGCAGATTCGCGACCGCGACGCCGCTAGCGGACGGTCGCGTGCTGCTGGCGGGCGGCGCGCCGCTCCCCTTCGGCGCCGCCTTGTCCAGCGCCGAGATCTACGACCCCAGCGAGGATGAGTGGGCCGCCACCGGCTCCATGATCGTCTCGGAATGGAGGCCCGCTTCGACCCGATTGCCGGACGGACGCGTCCTGATCTCGGGCGGTCAGTCCGGTTTCATTGGCACAGCGAATGCGCATAGCGAGCTCTTCGATCCCGCGAGCGGCAGCTGGAGCAACGACGCCGGGAACATGGCGCGCCGACGCGGCGGCCATCGGCTGATGACGCTGACCGATGGTCGGGTCTTCGCGATCGGGGGTCAGGGCCCCGGAGACGAGGACGCGAATCGGATCGCGGAGCTCTGGCAGTAGGCGCGCCGAGCGCCGCCGGCCCTCCCCCCTCAGAGGTTCTCGCGCATGCGGAGGTAGTACTGGATCAGCTCGGCGTTGCTCGCCGCCCCGACCTTGCGGCGGATCGCCTTGAGATGGGAGCTGATCGTGCTCGGTTGGATGCCGAGGGCGACGCCGATCTCGGACGGGCGCTCGCCGCGGGTCAGGCGTTCGAGCACGTGGAGCTCGCGGCCGGTCAGGGCGGGCTCGGCGTCGGCGGTCGCCGGCGCGCGGAAGAGCAGCTCGGCGATCGGCGCGGTCACGAAGCGGCCCTCTCGATGGACCGCGCGCACTGCGAAAAAGAGCTGGTCGAGGGAGCGGGTCTTCGACAGATAGCCGTCTGCGCCCCCGCGCAGGATCTCGAGAGCGAGCGGCCCCTCGCGCTGGGCCGTGTACACGAGGATGCGTCCGAAGGGGTGGGCTTCCTTGATCTGGCGCACGAGCTTGACGTCGCTGCCACCGCCGAGGGCGAGGTCGAGAATCAGCACGTCCCAGGCCCCTGGCCGTGCCGCCGTGAGGAGCGCCTCGGCGGTCTCGGCCTGGCCGACGATCTCGAAGCCGGGCTGCTGGCCGAGCAGCGCCGCGATGCCGCTGCGGACGATCTCGTGGTCGTCGGCGACGAAGATCTCGATCGGTTCGGCCGACGGCTCGGCCAGTCTTCCGGCTTGCGTCATCCCATCCCTCCGGCCTTGCGTCGGCGCATCACGACCCCCGGATTCTAACCAGACGCAATCCCGGTTCCCATGACTCGAAATAATTCGAGGGCGCTTCGGATGAAGGGCATCGATCGGAGCGGCTCGCAGGGGGTGTGCGGGTTTCCCTCGGCCGCCGGGGCTGCCCGCCGCGTTCCCGAGCTAGCGGCGAATGCGCTCCTGGTGCTCGGGCGTATTGACTTCTTCGAGCATCTTCGGATCCAGGATGCCCTGGTCGAGATGGAGGCGGGCAATGCGCCAGCCTGCGGGGGTGCGACGGGCCTCGACCGTATAGAGTCCGACGCCGGCCAGCGTCCGGTTGTGTTGATAGGTCCGAAGCGTCGCACGGTCGCCCACGACATCGACGAGATGCGTGCCCATGTAATGCCAGGGAATCGGCCGCGATCCGTCGGAGAGCTGCGCGCGCAGCCAGTCGCGGATCGCGGGAAAGCCTTCCAGGCGGACGTCCATCGGATAGTTGAGACCCTTGTAGGTCGCGACGGCGTCGGGGGCGAATGTCCTTTCGAGGAGTGCATCGTCGAGGCCGTCGATGGCATGGGCATACTGGTCGATCAGTCGGATTACGGCCTGGCGGTCCGCCTCGGCTTCGAGGGCGACGATTCGTTTCTCGAGCGCGGCGTCTTCGCAGCCCACGAGGCTCGCGGCGAGAGCGACCAGAAGGGCCCGGATGGTTCGCGGGGTCGGAGCGGCGCGGATGCGCCGACGATCGCGCCTGGGTACGTCCGTAGGCGGGGACATGGGCGAGTGCATCGAAATCCTCCTGCGCGGGCGCCCGATCATGCCCACACGCGGCATGCGCGGGCCGCGTCGCTCGCTGGCGGGCCAGAAGCGGCCAGCCGTCGGGGCCTCGGGAGTCGGCCCCCCGACCTCGAGGTAGCGCGAAGAAACGCGGCGCGCCCGGCCGTCGTCGGAACCGACGACTGGTCCCGCATCTGCGACCGGGGGCTCGGCTTGCCGCCCTCCAAGGCCTTCGTCCGGGACGCGGCCAATGGGATGCGCGCGCTCGACGTCCGGCTCCCCGCGCTAGGCGACCCGTCGAGGCTTCGCGGCCGGACCGATTGCAGCCAGTCGAGCGGCGATGCTACGAGTCCTCCCGGACATCGATCACGGCTGGAGACGGGACGAGGCGCCGGCCCGCCCATTCCATCGGTCCGCCTCTCTGCCAGCGGAGAACCTCTCGAGGCCATGAGCGCCAACCATCGTCTGGAGATCCACCCCATGCCCCCGCGGCTCGAGCAGGGGGAGTGCATTCTCTCGGCCGAGCTGCACATGCCCACGGGTGAGACGCGGCATCTGTGGTTCGCGGTCGATGCCGATCAAGCCGTGACCGACTCCGCCGACCCCTTCTTGATTGCCGCCCAGTTCCTGGGCATGCAAGGTGGCTGGGACATCCACGTCACCGGCCGGGTGTCGGCGCTGCTGATCCACAATCTGCGCGACTTTCAGGCCGTGTGGCAGGTGAAGGACGCGCGACGCTACCGGCAAGTTCGGCTCAGCGCCGACGAATTGCTGTCCGGACGCTCGCGCGCCGCCGGACGGATCATCACCTTTTCCGGTGGTGTCGATAGTACCTTTACTGCGCTCAACCATGCCCCTGACAGCCAGAGTCCCTACGCCCTGGACACGGGGCTGATGATTCACGGTTTCGACATTCCTCTGGAAGACCCCGCATTCCAGTCTGCCTGGCAGCGCGCGCGAGGGACGCTGGCCTCCCTGGGCATGGATTGCCTCTCCATGCGCACGAACTTCCGCGCCGTCGTGCCCGATCTCTGGCGCCACACGCATGGCACGGCCCTGGCCGCCTGCCTTCACGTCCTGAGTCCGCGCTTCGGCACGGCCTTGATCCCGAGCTCAGCCGCCTACCACGAGGCGGTGGACCCGTGTGGCTCGGATCCGCTCACCGATCCGATGCTCAGTAGCGACGCATTGGCCGTGGTCCACGATGGCGCGCGCTTCGCCAGACGCGACAAGCTGGCGGGTCTGGCGGGATGGCCTCGAGGTCTCGAGGGCCTGCGTGTGTGCTGGGAAGGGGAACGACGCGATCGCAACTGCTGCCGCTGCGAGAAGTGCATCCGCAACATGCTCAATTTCCGCTTGCTGGGGATGCCGATCCCCAGCTCCTTCCCTGAGCCACTGAGTGCCGAGCGAATCGAATCGTTGAAGATCGGCGCCGCGGAGATCGCGATCTGGAAGCGTTTGATCGCCCTGGGTGGAAAGGGCGCCCTTCCCGAAGAGATCCTGCGGGCCATGCGCCGGACCACTCGTCGGATGCAATGGCGGCGATGGCGCCATCGCGTCAAGTCGATAATCAGGCAGGTGTTGCGCCCAAACGCCGGGCAGAAAACGAAGCGCAGCCATGTTTGAGAGCTACGCAGAGATCTTCTCGCGGCGAGGCGCGCAATACCAGACGGCCATGCTGCGCTGGCCCGCCGCCCGGGAAGCCGAATTTCTGCAAGTCCTCGCAGACGCCAGCTTGAGCCCCGATCTGGTGGCCTACGACGTGCCGGCGGGCGGCGGATACCTGTCGCGCCATGTCGACCCCGGCGTGCATTGGCTGGAGATCGAGACGACGGCCGGTTTCACGTCGGGACAAGCCGCTCCCCAGCAGATCCTCTGCTCCAGCCTGACGTCCATCGAGCTGGCCGACGCCAGCGCGGACCGCATCATCAGCCTGGCTGGCCTGCATCACGTGCCTGATCGAAGTGGGGTCTACCGCGAATTCGCGCGCTTGCTGCGCCCCGCTGGCTTGTTGGCTCTGGCAGACGTGGCAGAAGGCTCGGCCGCGGCCGCTTTCCTCAACGAATTCGTCGATCGACATTGCCCGATGGGGCATCGCGGCGTCTTTCTCGGCGCCGAGCTCGCACCCGATGTGCGGGCCGCGGGCTTCGACATCCTGGCCGATCGATCGATCGACCTGCATTGGCGCTTTGGCACCACGGACGACATGGCCGACTTCTGCCGCTTGCTCTTCGGGCTGGAGACCGACAACGCCACCACGCTCGCGGGCATCCGAGACCATGTCGGCTACGAAGAGGGAAGCGGGCAAGTGCTCATGAATTGGGCTCTGCGTCATGTTCGGGCGCGCAAGACGTAGCGCTGCCGCAACTCCCGCGCTGTCGATCGGCCCCCGACCCACGCGGCCGGGCCTCGCTCAATATCCGGACCCAGCCGTCCGAAAAGCGGGTCCAATTCGAGTCCCGCCGTCGATTCCCGATCGAGCCGCCATCCATGCGGGCTCGGCATCCCTGGCGAGCGGCGAGTCCGTCATCGAGCGAGCGCGGGGGGCGGCCGAGTCTACTTCGGCTGCAGCGAGCATGACCAGAACGGGGGGATTGCCACGTGCGTGGCGAGCTCGACTGCCAGAACGAGCGGCCTCTCTCCTCGGGTGCGCTCGGGAACGAAGCGATGATCTCCACCGTGGGAACGCGGTAGGGCGGTGCTGGATCGGCATTTGCCGCGAGAGCCGGAACGCATTTCGCAGGCTCGCTCCGGTCCAGGACGGACGCCGTCGACCGACCCGATCGCCTATCCTCGCCCGCGATGGCGCTCCGCACGTTCGATCGCAAATTCGGCATCGACCTGCTTCGCGACCTGCCCGAGTCGCCTGCGGTCTATTGCTTCAAGGACGAGTCGGGCACGGTCCTCTACGTCGGCAAGGCGAAGAACGCCCGCCGCCGCCTCGCCCAGTACCGCAACGCCACCCGCCGCAAGGTCCACCGCAAGCAGCGCGAGCTCGTCCGTGTCGCCCACGCGCTCGAGGTCGAGCTCGTCGCGAGCGAGCTCGAGGCGCTGCTGCGCGAAAACGACCTGATCCGCAGCCACCGCCCCGCCTACAACGTCGACGGTGCCTACGCGTTCCTCTATCCGGCGATCGGGACGGCGCTCGACGGCAGCGGTCGACTCCTGCTCTGCATCGCGACCCAGCTCGAGGCCCACGCCCCGCTCGGGCTCCGCTGGCACGGCTGCTTCCGCCCGCGCTGGCGTGCGCTCGCGGCCTTCGACGCGCTGGTCTCGCTCTTCGGTCGCGTCGGCCACCTCGAGCCGAGGCATCGCATGCCGGCCGGCGTACGCGGCGTGAAGGGGACGCGCTTCGTCGCGCTGCGGCGGATCGGCTCGGACTGGCTCGGTCCGCTCGACGCCTTCTTCGATGGCGAGTCGGATGCGCTGCTCGGGCGCCTCTTCGACGTCCTGCTCGAGCGACCCGACGCGCGCGGCGAACGGGAGGCGGTGCAGCGGGCCTTCGATGACCTGCGCGACTTCTTTCGCGAAGACGCGCGACGTCTCCGGGAAGCGCGGCGACGCGTCGTCTGGGCGGGGACGTTCGTGCCCCAGGCGGAGCGGGATGCGCTCCTCATCCGAGTGCGAGAGGAGACGCGATGAGGCGAGCCCGGGTCGCGGACTTCTTCGAGACGCTCCACGCGCTCTTCGCCCCCGACGACCCCGATCTCGCGAACGATCACGTCGCCTTCCGCACCTTCGGCCCCGACCCCGGCGCCCCGACTACCAGGAGCAGCATCGCAGCCAACAGGGCCAGACCGATTCCCGAGAGCGCGGGAACCGCCGGGCCGAACCGGATCCCCGGATCCGTATCCCCGATGACGACGATCGAGCCATTGCTGAACACCGTCGATCCGCTGGCCGTCGCGGCGATGCCGAGCGGTCTCAGCGTCGGGTCGGCGTTGACGGCCGCAGCGATGGCCGCCGCCACCTGTGCGGCCGTCTGACCGGGCGAGGTCACGACCGAGATCGGGACGCCGTCCACCTCGAGGTCGAGCGTGCCGCCCGCGGCCAGGCCGTTCACCTGCAGCGACGAGGCGATCTCGAACTTCACGTACTGTGAGAGCACGACGCGATCCGTGCCCGCCGGACTGCCGGCGCCGTACTGCACCACGAACGAGTCGAGGTCGTCCGTGAAGACCCGTCCTCCGCTCGCGACGTTGGCGAAGCTGCCGGCGAGAGTGCCGCCGGTCGTCTTCTCGAGCACGGTGAAGCTCTGCACGCCGACCGCGTCGCGATAGGCGGGGGCGACGGAGACCGTGAGTGAGCCGCCGAGCGTCACGTTGCCCGTCGTGGTCACGGCGTCGTATTGGCTGCCGCGCGTCGCCCCGAGCAGCTCGACGGAGAAGCTGCTGCCCGAGAGCAGCGCGAGCGTGCCCTCGACGTCGAGCTGACCCGCCGCGAGGCCGGGTGGGATGCCGGGAGCGAGCGTGCCACCGAGCGAGACGTCGGCGGCAACGGTCCCGCCGCCCTCGAGCCGCCCGCCGGTCAGGTTCAGCAGGGGCGTCGATTGCACGCGGCCGCCGTCGAGTCGCAACGCGCCCGCCGTCTGGAGGTAGCTGTCCAGGAACTGGAGCGTCCCCAGGCGTACCCGGATGAGACCCGAGTTGTCGACGGCGCCCGTCGAGATCGTCACGGTCTGGTTCGCGGCCGAGAGCTCGACGTCGAGAATGCCGCTCGCGGTGTTGCGGAACGTCCCGGTATTCGACGTGTCGGACAGCTGGCGTCCGGTGCCCGTGATGTTCCAGGTCGCCTCGTTGCGGAACGTCGCGCCGCCCGCGCCGAGGGCCAAGCTGCCGGCGCTCCAGGCGCCGACGCCGCCGGCCTGCACCAGCGTGCGCGTCCCGGCCAGGGTCTTGGTCGAGCCGCTGCTCAGCGTGAGGCCGCCCCCGACCCGGGTCGTCCCCGCATCGCCCATCGTGCCGCCGCTCCAATCGAAGGCCCCGGTCGTCTCGAAGGTGCCCGGGCCACCGAGCGTGCCTGCGCTCTGGGTCGCCGTGTCCGACGTGATCGTGTCGGCGGCGTCGAGCACGTTGAGGATGCCGCTCGTCAGCAGGTCGGTGTTGGTCGGGGAGAAGCTCGCGGCGGGATCCACGTTCAACGTCGCCGTGATGACCTCGAGGTCGGCGGAGGTCACGCTCGATCCCGTGCCGAGGGTCTGCGTCCCGCCGCTCACGCGCAGCGTGGCCGGGCCGCTGAAGCTGCCGGAATGGGTTCCGTCCCCGTCGAGGGCGAGGGTCCCGAGCTCGACGTGGATCGTGCCGGCGTTCTCGAGCGTCCCGGTCCCGATCGTCACGGTCTGGTTGGCGGCCGAGAGCGCGACGTCGAGAATGCCGCTCGCGGTGTTGCGGAACGTCCCGGTATTCGACGTGTCGGACAGCTGGCGTCCGGTGCCCGTGATGTTCCAGGTCGCCTCGTTGCGGAACGTCGCGCCGCCGCTTCCGAGGACGAAGCTGCCGGCGCTCCAGGCACCGACGCCGCCGGCCTGCACCAGCGTGCGCGTCCCGGCCAGGGTCTTGGTCGAGCCGCTGCTCAGCGTGAGGCCGCCCCCGACCCGGGTCGTCCCCGCGTCGCCCATCGTGCCGCCGCTCCAATCGAATGCGCCGGTCGTCTCGAAGGTGCCCGGGCCACCGAGCGTGCCGGCGCTCTGGGTCGCCGTGACCGAGGTGATCGTGTCGGCGGCGTCGAGCACGTTGAGGACGCCGCTCGTCAGCAGGTCGGTGTTGGTCGGGGAAAAGATCGCGGCGGGATCCACGTTCAACGTCGCCGTGATGACCTCGAGATCGGCGGAGGTCACGCTCGATCCCGGGCCGAGGGTCTGCGTCCCGCCGCTCACGCGCAGCGTGGCCGGGCCGGTGAAGCTGCCGGTATGGGTTCCACTCCCGTCGAGGGCGAGGGTTCCGAGCTGGACCTGGAGGGTGCCGGCATTCTCGAGCGTGCCGGTCCCGATCGTCACGGTCTGATTGGCGGCGGAGAGCGTGACGTCGACGAGGCCGGTCGACGTGTTCTGGAACGTCGCCGTGTCGCTCGTGTCGGACATCTGGCGTCCGGCGCCCGTGATGCTCCAGGTCGCCTCGTTGCGGAACGTCGCGCCGCCGCTGCCGAGGACGAAGCTGCCGGCGCTCCAGGCGCCGACGCCGCCGGCCTGCACCAGCGTGCGCGTCCCGGCCAGGGTCTTGGTCGAGCCGCTGCTCAGCGTGAGGCCGCCGCCGACCTGCGTCGTGCCCGATCCACCCATCGTGCCCGTCGTCCAGCTCGCGGCGCCGAGCACCTCGAGGATGAATCCTCCGTCGAGGTTGAAGCTCAGGGCCAGACTGTCGATCGTGCAGTCGAGATCGAGGGTGGCGGTGCCCGATCCGATGACCACGTCGAACGTGTTGCCGCCCTGGCCGTTGCAGGGGAAGAGCGGGTTCGTGCTCCAACGCGTCGGATCGCTCCAGACGCCCGTGCCGCCACCCCAGGTCGAGGTCACGGCCGCAGCGTGCGGTGCGGACCAGAGCAGCGCGAGAACGGGAGCGAGCGCGCAGACGCCTCGGGACACCGAAGAACGCGGGTGGGGCCTCGCTTGCATGGGCGTCTCCTCGATTGCGAACGAACGCAGGAATGCAGGCTCGGTCGGCGGAGTCGCCCAGGCGGACCCCGTCGGTATGCAGCCAGCGCGTCGAGCGCTTCCCTGCGATCAGCCTACTACCGGAGGAAGTGTGGGGTATCCCATGAATTCGGGATACGGTGGATTTCTCACGTCCGGCACGCGCCAGGAAGCGCGCTTGAATCCGCGCTGGAGGCGTCCTGCGACGATCAGGGGGCGATTCGATGCAGATGGAGCGGGTCGGATCCTCCGCTCCGGGACCATCTCCTCACGTACACGCTCGAGTGACGGGCAAGGAACGCCGCCGACTCACCGGCGCGCCCGGATCGAGGGCGCCATGGTGGCGGGCGCCAGACGAGTCGAGAACGTTGCTTCCGCTCCCGACCGCGGCCCCGGTCGAGGGATCCGGTACTTCTCCCGCCTCTGCTAGTTCCCGAAGGGCCCCGCTCCCCAGGTCTCCGCCGCGAGGCGTTTCTGGCCCTTCGCCGAGGGATGGAAGCAGTCGAAGGGCGAGACCTCGCTCGGGACGAAATTCGTCGTCGAAGTCAGGTCGGTGAACTCCCAGTAGTGGTGGGTGTCGGCCGCGTCGTACTCGGCGACGAGCTCCTCGAGGATCGCGTTGAAGGCGGCGTTGCGGCTGCGGGTATACTGGCGGTCGGCCTCGCTGTTGGTCGGCGAGAGCATCGTGCTGCAGGGGTAGATCTCGAGCAGCGTTGCGGCCCAGATGACCTCGCAGCTGATGCCGAGGGCGCCGGAGAGCTGGGGGCCGAGCTGCCAGAGCTTGTAGATGTCGACGATGCCGGCGGTGTAGACGGTCGCGCCGTTCGGCAGGCCGGTCCGCAGACGCTCGAAGCCGGCGCGCACGTTGGCTTCGAACTCGGCGTCGGTCGGGATGTCGGCGAAGCTGTTCTGGCAGACGTCGTTGTGGCCCATGAAGACCGTGACGTAGTCGGCGGCATGGGAGACCGAGGCGGTCATCTGCGGGCCGAGGTCGAAGCTGTCGGCGCCGCTCAGGGCCTCCATGTAGTTCTTGCGGCCGCTGCTGCCGTATTTCGAGGTGATGCGCTGATTGTGGCTGTCGACGTTCGTGCGGCCGAGCAGCCATTCCCAGAAGCCGCGGTAGCCGTTCGCCCAGCTCGCCCAGTGGTTCGGCGTGATGAAGACGAAGGGGTTGAATTCTTCGGCGTTGATCGCCTCGGTGATGCTGTCGCCGACGGAGGAGAGACGCTTGGGCTTGCGCTGCGGGTCCTTCGCGAAGACGCTGGCGGGAAGCGCGAGCAGCGCGATCAGGGTCACGGCGCAGGCGGTGAGGGCGAAACGGCGGAGCGGGCGGGCGCTATGCATGTCGGTTCCTCCAGCCGCGACGCGGGCGCGCGGCTCTGGCAGACGAAGCCCGGAACCACTCGACCACAGCGACTCCGCGGAGTCAAGCAAAATGCGGCGACCCTTCGTCCGCGAAGCGATCGATCGTCGCCGGAGACGGGTCGGGTCGGGTCGGGTCGGGAGCGCAGGCTTCAGCGCGGCGATTCGCTCGCGGCGCGGGTCTCTCGCCGCACGAGCTCGCGCAGCTCTTCGTAGGGCAAGAGGCCCGACACGAAGAGGCCGTTCACGAAGAGGCCCGGCTCGCGCGGGATGCCGGCGGCGTTCGCGCGGTCGATGTCGGCCTTCACCGCGGCGAGGCGCCCGCCCTCCGTCCCCGCTTCGCGGATCGCGCGCGCCGGAAGTCCGGCCTGCGCGGCGATCGCGTCGAGGCGCTTCGCGTCGAAGGACTCTGCCGGCCCGAGGCGGGCGGCGACGACGGCGTCGTGAAAGGGCCAGAAGCGCCCCGCCTCGTGCGCAGCGACGGCGAGGCGGGCGGCGTAGAGGCCGGCTTCGTCACGCTCGGCGAGCAGGTGGACATGGGTCCAGCGGATCTCGCCGGGCCGTTCGGCGACGAGGCGCATCAGATTCTCCGCACTGCGAGCCCCGGCACGGGAGCCGAGGCTCGCGAAATGGACGATCGAAACCGGCGCGGAAGCGGGGCCGCGGGTCGGCGACGCGCCGATCTCGAAGTCGGTTCGCGGCGCCACCGGCGCGGCGAGCAGGACACGCGCGCCGGCCGCCTCGCGCAGAGCGGCGAGCCCCGCGATGCGCCGGTCGAGGCGCGCGCGCTCGGTGAGGTACTGAGCGACCCGCTCGCGCACGGCTGCCGGATCGGCCCCCGGCGCCGGCGGATGTTCTGCGAGATAGCGATCGATCTCGGCGGGCGATGCACCCGACACGGCCGAGGCGTCGCCACGCGCACCGCCCTCCAGCTCGGCGAGCAGCGCCTCGACGGAGAGGCCGCGGGCGCGGGCCGCGTCTGCGAGGACCTCGGCCTCGATGCGGCGCTCGGCTTCGGCGGCGAGCAGGGAGTAGATGTCGAGCTCGTGCTGGAAGATCCGGAACGCGAGTGCCCCCTCGACCTCGTCGACGTAGAGCGTGCGCCCGTTCACCGTCGCGAGCGGCGTACGCGCAGCGCCGGCGTCTTCGGCGAGCGCTGGAAACGGAAGGGCGACGAAATGGGCGACGGCGACTCCGAGCGGCAGGAGGCGACTCGGAAGCGCGGCGCCATGCGAGCGGGCGGTGCTCGGGATCGGGCAGCGCCCGAGCTTCGCCGGGCCACTCGGGTTCATGATGCGTCCGGTTGCGAGAGGGTTCGGGCTCACGGAAGCGTTTCCGGCGCCGCGCCGCGCGGCGGCAGGAAATCATCGTCGGGGACGTAGTCGGGATCGATGTCGCGATCGAGACCACCCCCACCGCCGCCGCCCGGGCCGCCGCGACCCGTCGGACCGCTCGCGGCTTCGGCGGCGCGGGCGGTGAACTCGGCGGGGCTCATCTGTGTGATCTCGCGGAAGGTCTCGCTCGCCTGGCCGAGCGCTTCGACGAGGGCGCGGCGGCGCTCCGCCTGCGCGGGCTCCATCGCGAGCTGGTCGAGCTCGGCGCGCGCGCTGCGAAGCTCGACGAGCGCCTCGGCTGCGCGATCGAGCTCGGCGGGCGAGAGAGGGCGGTCGACGAAGAGATCGGCGACGACGGCCTCGATCGCCGCCCGGACGAGCTCGGGGGTCGGCTCGCCGAAGGCCTCGACGAAGGGGGCGTCGGCGGGATCGATCCCGGGATCGATGGCGCGGGGCTCCTGCAGGGCGGGCGCCTCGCTCGGATCCACCGATCCCGTCGGGTCGACGGGGGTCGGGCTCGCCGAGCGTTCGACGCCCGGGCCGGTGTCCGGGTGGGCCGCCGGGCGTTCGATCGCCGGCGGCCGCAAGCCGTCGGACGGCGGTGCTTCATCGCGACGTCCGAGCGTTGCAAAGAGCGCGGCGGCGGCGCCGAGCGATACGAACAGGGCGATGCGCTGCGGACGTTGCACGAGCGCCCCTCGATGGCCGATCGATCGCGGACGGACCGCGGACGGGATCGGCTCCTTCTACCTCTTCTCTCGGGATTCTTCTCGCTGCTCTTGCGCCAACGCCGGGGATTCTAGTCGGAGACCCGGCGCCCGCGAGCGACCCCGTCCCGGGCCCGCGCCCTGCCCGCGGCTTGGCCGGTCGCGCCGTTCCCGGCATGCCCGACGCCGCGATCCGGCGCCGCCTGCGCGCGCCCGGAGTCCCGAGCGCTTCACCGCCGGGCCGCGCGAAGACGGCAGGGGAGGAAGACGACGGCCATCAGGGACATGTCGTACTCCCGTTGCAGGCGTTGTTGCCCAGGTTGACGAGGCTTGCCCCACTCACCGTTCCGGCGCCGTTGCTGGTGATCACGTTCTCGCGGTAGCCGGACTGAGAGGCGAGGTTCAGGCCGAAGCCGGTGTTCGAGTGAACGGAGTTTCCCAAAACGGTTGCGCCGCTGCCGGTCTGGATCCCGTCACCACCATTGGTTACTGCCGTATTATTCGAGACGGTCGAGCCGGTGCTGGTCTGGATTCCGTCGTCCCCGTTGTCGTAGACCGTGTTGCCTGACTCCCTCCACCCGCACGCCGGCCCCTGCGACCATCAAACGGCCCTACTCGTACGGGCGATCGCTTCGCTCGGGCTCCCGCTCGCGCTGGGGGATGGGTCGTTCGAGCGGCCCCTTTCGGGCCGCGGCCAGGTCACATTCCGTACGCTGGCTCGCCCCGAGGAGTGCATTGCCCACGATTGGATCTTCCCAGGGGAGTCAGGAGCTAGGCCGCTCGTGGGTCGTCGGGAAAGCTCGAATTCGCGCACCGAGGGTCCTTCCCGGTAGGCGAGGTCTGGCGCGGGAGCGCGCGCAGGGCTCGCCTTGGGTCGTTGGCTCGATGCCCCTTTCGTGCGAGACTGAGTCAACTCCGTGTTGGCCGACCGAGGCGAAGCCCAGGAGGGACCTTTGAATCGATCGTCATCCGCCCGCATCTCACTCTCGATCCTCGTCGCAGGCTACGAGTTGATGATGTCCCCTGCCCGATCGACCGCGGAACCCCTCACGCTCATCGCCGCCGCGGGCGAGGTCGCGCCCGACTCGGGAGGGCAGACGATCTCCTCCTTCCTGGGAGCTCCATCGTTCTCGAAGGACACGTACGAGCTCGCATACACCTCGCTGCTCAGCGGCAGCCCTGATTCGAGCGCGGTCTACCTCCATGCGAACGGAACGTCGATCCGATTCGCGATTTCGGGGGACACGGATCCGATCACCGGCAATCCGTATCTCTCGGTCGGCGGTCCAGAATTCGGCGAGGATGGGGACTTCTACTTCTGGGCAGACGTGGTACCCGGTCCGGAAGGGATGATTCGGGTCGCGAATGGGATTCATTCGCCGTTTCACAGACTCGCCGGCATGCCCGTGCCGGGGGTGGCCGGCGCGAACTTCTCGGACGTCGGACGCCCGATCTTCGGCCATTCGGGTGACTTTGCTTTCTCTTCCACGATCTCGTTGCCCCCTTTCTCGTTCCGGGGGGTCTTCAAATCGATCGGCGGAATCGTCACGACGATGGCCTTGAACGGCGGCGCGGCGCCCGGCACCGGCGGTGGAGTCTTCCAGTTGAATCCACTCGAGCCGGTTCTCGAGGAGACCGGGGCCGTGTTGTTCAGCGCGGCGATCTTCGGCGGGAACGTAGAACGAGGGATCTTCCGGGCATCGGAATCGGCGACCGTCCCCGTGTTGCGATCGGGTGAGCCGGCCCCCGGAACCGGGGGAGCGACGTTCGGATTCCTTGGCGATCCGGTGATGAACTCGCAGGGAGATTTCGTATTCGTCGCTTCTCTGATTGGCGGAGCCTCCAACTGGGGAATCTTTCGGAGCCGACAAGACTTGGTCGAGGCGATCGTTCTGGCCGGCGAAGCCGTTCCAGCAACGGGTGGTGGACGCTTCGGGAACATTCCATGGGGCCGACCCGCCTTCGCCGATTCGGGCGCGGTCGTCTTTCGGGCGGACCTCGTCGACGGGAGATCATCGTCCGGCATCTTCGCGACGTTCGGCGGGAGCGCGTATCCGCTCGCCCTGGCGGGGGATGTCGCGCCGGGAATCTCCGATACGACTTTCACGTCCTTCGATGCTCCCACCGTCGGCTCCTTCGGTCGGATCGGACTACTGGCGGGCCTCGACTCGGTCCACAACCCGACAGCGTTGTACCTCCCGGAGCCGAAGCCTTCGACGCCGCTGCTGTGTGCTCTGGTTGGCGCCCTGGTCGGGATCGGTCGCGTTCGGAGACCGCCCGCAGGAAGATCCAGTTTGCGAAACAAACTCAGCGGCGGCTTGAAAACGGCCGCTTGAACGAGCGGTCCCCCGGGTCGAGCCGAACGGCAGCTCGAAGACGAAGCTCGGGGCTGCCCAGATCGAATCGATTCACGCCGACGACCCCTTCTTGAGCCGCAGGGGGATGCCATGCCGAGACGCTCGATCGATGCAGGCTGGCCGGCCGCCCCCGCCCGAGCAGCCGTCCGCGCAATCCTCTGTTTCTCGCTGATCTCGGCCCCGGCCCCATCCGCCTCGGCACAGTCGAAGATCGGATTGATCGGCGACAGCATGATGGTCGCGACCAACTCGAACCAGATGTGCGGGTCCGGAGGCGAGGTCCTCGAGTGCTTCGAAGACAGTCTCGGGGATCATGATCTGGCCTTCAGTCACGGGGCCGGTGACTTTCCGTGGTCCATCGCGCGCCGGCTGGGCTACGGCGACGGGCAGATCTTCAATGCGGCCGACGACGGAGAAGAGTGGAAGGATGCGCTCGCGCAGGCGCAGCGGATCACCAGCGAACCGGAAGTCGAGACCGTCTTCATCCAATTGGGTGCGAACGACGTCTGCGCGGACTACGGCCACGACTTCTCCGACGATCTGGCCGAGACGGCGGCGGAGATCGATGCGACGCTCGCCCACCTGGTGACGAACCTGCCGGAGGGGGCCCGAATCTACTGGTCGGGGGTCATCGACGTCGTCGGCTTCCGGGATGCCGTCGCCGCTCGACGTCACAACTTCGCATTCCGGTCCTGTCAGGGATTGTGGGATCTCGACGGGGACGATCTCGCGGACGAGGCCATCCGGAGCATCTGCGAGGACGTCGGCATCTCGAACGACGCCTGCGATGGGCTCTCCGAGTTCGACGTGATTCGCGATCCGCTCGTCGATGCCCTGGTCGATTTCTTCGTCGACGCCTACGACGTCGAGACGCCTTGCGGCGCCGTGCTGGACGGACGCAACACGGAAGCCGATCTCCAGCGCGCACGCGCATTCAATCTCGCGCTGAACCAGCTGCTGGAAGACAAGGCGCGTGCCTGGAATCTCAGCCAGGATCGGATCGAGATCCTCTTCACCAACCGGGCCTTCGACGTTCCGATCGCGCCCTATTTCGTGTCGCGACTCGACTGCTTCCATCCGAACCGGGCCGGACAGATGAAGCTGGCCGAAGAAATCTGGCGAGGCTTCGCGCCGCTCGAAGCCGGCAACGTCGCGTTCTTCGTGGACGAGTTCGACAGCGAAGATCTCTGCACGCAGGAGTTCACGATCTGGGATTCGTGCTGGTACGACCATGGCGACCCCGGCTTCACGGTCGGCGTCGACGATCGCAGTCGCCTCGAGATCGCAAAGGAGACGTCGAACCGGCGCCAGCATTTCGTGACGCGGGATCTCGGCGACCTGTCCGACAAGACCTTCGCGTGGCTGTCCTTCAACCACAAGCGCCAGTACTTCGACGACGGCGGCGACTACGTGATCTTCGAAGTCCATGCGAATGGATCATGGCACGAGCTCGACATCTTCCAGGGGGGCGGAAACGATCGGAACGGCCATCCCGGGGAGTACTACGACCTGACACCGTACCTGTCGTCGGACGTGCGGATCCAGTTCAAGACGTCGGATCATGGTTCGATGAAGAACGGAGACAGCGTGCGGCTGGACAACTTCAACGTCTTCGCCTGGGGGCCCACGCCGCTCCCGGAGCCGGCTCCGGGCACGGCGGGGAGCGTCCTCGTTTCGCTGGTCTTCACGGCGATGGCCGCGAGAAGACGTCGCGATCGTCGAACGGTCGTTTCCGACGAGAAAAAAATGCGCACGAATCGAGCCAATGTGTAATAGCCGTGCTCGTTCATGGCTCGATTGGTTTACGCTTCGACGGACGCTCGGTCCGACCGCTTCGTGTCCGGTCGCGTCATCGTCGAAGTCGCTGCCCTGGTCCGAGATATCGAGATAGAGGACTCCCTACCATGCGCTGGACGCTCGTTCTGCTCTGCCTGCCGTTGCTTTTCGTAGTTGCTACGCCGGGATGGTCCCAACCGACCGATTGGGGCGTCTCGGCGTCGAGCGCGACGGCGAACTGTCCGAGCTTCTGCACCTCCTTCTCGTTCGGCGTCTTCGGCGGAGGTCTCAACGAATCGGACGCCTCGAGCACCGTCGCGAACGTGCAGGGCACGGGCGATTCACGCGCGACCCTCGACGTCACGAGCGGGATCAGCGTGCCGGTTCTGCGTGCGGCCGGTTCCAGCGTCGAGAGCTCGCTCGGCAGCGGCTTCGGAGATGCATTCGCCGTCGAGGGATACAGCTACGATGGCGCCGAACCCAGCAGCTTCACGATCGACGTCTCTCTGACGGGCGTGGTGGTCGACTCGACCCCCGTCGATCTCGATACCAGCATCGACGCGCGCGTCGTCGTCTTCCAGGAAGCTCCCTTTTCCTTCACCTCCGACTACGGCACCCTCGTTTTCGAGTTCGGCGCCGTCCCGATCGACGAGACTCAGCTCCGTTTGACGGGGAGCTCGACCAGCGCGAGCAGCTCACTGACCTTCACCGTGAATCCCGGCGAGAGCTTCTACGTCTGGGCGACCCTGGGCGCCGATGCCGAGCGGGACCTCTCCTCCGCCGACGCTCTCAGTACGTTGACCATGGTGTTCCAGGACTCGACGGGCCTCACCGCCGCGAGCGTACCCGAGCCCGGCGCGATGCCGATGCTCTGCGCGGGCGTGCTGCTCCTCGCATCGCGACGAGGCCCGCTCCGCTCGAAGCGCCGCTCGAGCCCGCGCCATGAAGCGCGCGAGCTCGCCACGAATCACTTCGTGAAGAATGGTTCTGTCGGGCTCACGGCTCGAGCACGACCTTGATCGCCCCCGCCTTCCGATCTCTCGACATCGCGAAAGCCTCCGCCGCCTTCGCGAGCGGAAACCGGTGGCTGATCATGGCCTGCGCGACCTCATCGCGCTCGCCGAGGATCGTCGCCGCCGCCTCGACGTCGCGGACGGTGCCCGCGCGCCCGTACATCGTCGACACCACGATGTCGAGCTCCTTCGCGGCGACGACGAGGCCGGGCAGCTCGAGGGTGCCCCACGACGACGCGAGCATGACGAGCTTGCCGTTCGGGCGGATCGCCTCACACGCCGTCGCGACGGCGCTCGCCGAGTCCGCGCACTCGAGCACGACGTCGTAGTCGCCCCCGGCACCGGACTCGACGATCTCCGCGCCGAGCAATCGTCCCGCCGCGATCTGCGCCGGATGCCGGGCGACGAGCGCGACCTGGGCCCGCGTCGCCATCGCCGCCGCCACGGCCGAGAGGCCGATCGCGCCGCCGCCGACGACGAGCACGCGCATCGATCCGTCGATGCCCGCGCGCCGCACGCCGTGGACCGCCACGGCCAGCGGCTCGACGAGCATGCCCGTCGTCGCGTCGACCCGGCGCGGGAGCGCCACGATGCAGCGCGGCTCGACCAGGATCTCCTCCGCCATCCCGCCGTCCTTGCCGACGCCGTAGACCATGGCCGGGCCGTGGACGCAGACTTGATAGTCGCCCGTCCCGCAGTACCGGCAGCGCCCGCACGGCGCGATCGGCTCGATCGCGACCGGCGTGCCGTCGGCGAGCTCGCCGGCGATCTCGTGGCCCGGGGTGCCCGTGACGGGGAAGCCGCTGTCGAGCATCGCGACGTCGGAGCCGCAGATGCCGCAGCCGCGCACGCGGACGAGGACGCCCTTGCCACTGGGTCGGGGCTTCTCCTCGACGACGATGCGCTTTGAATCGAACCGGACGGCGAGCATGCGGACTCCTCTTGCATGGAGGGCCTGGAAGGCCTGAAGGGCCTCGTTCTCGGCCCCTTGAAGATGCCCGGCGATTCTCTCATGCTGGAGCCGCTGCGCCAATCCCTGATCGGAGCTCGATCGAAGATCGACCCGAGCGCGCGCGAGGCCTCATGACTGCGGATCCCGCCTCCCCCGCCCCGACCGCCGCCCGCGCCCGCGGCTGGGACGTCTACGCGATCGCCCTCGAGGACGATCCGCATCCGCGCTGGGGCGCGCTGCGCGAGCGCGAGCCGGTCTTCGACGCCGGGGGCGGCGTCTACTTCGTGACGCGCTGGGCGCTCGTCGACGAGATCCTGCGCGATCCGCGCCACCGCGCCGGGATCGGCGTCGCCGCCTCCTTCGGCGCCGAGACGGGCCTCGTCCACGACGTCATGCGCGCCTGGCTGATGTCCCTCGACGGCGCCCCGCAGCAACGCGCCCGGGATCTCGTGCGCCGCGAGTTCACGCCGCGCAAGATCGAGGGCCTGCGTCCACTGATCGCGCAGATCGCGGACCGGCTCGTCGCGCAGATCGAGGCAGCGCCGCCGGAATCGACCATCGACCTCGTGCCGACGCTCGCGTTCGCGCTGCCGTCGGAGGTGATCCGCTCGCTCTTCGGGATTCCGGTCGACGAATGGAAGAACGGGATCGAGGCGACGATCTTGAGCGCGGGATCGGGACCGAACGACGGCATCACGATGATCGAGGGGCTCGCGCGGGACTTCGACGCGCGGCTTCGCTCGGGCCGGATCCCGGACGGGCTCCTCGCACGGCTCTGCCAGCCGGATCCCGAGCTCGGCGCGCTCTCGCCGCTCGAGGTCGTCGCGAACGCGGTCCTGCTGGTGACGGCGGCCATCGACACGACGGCGGGGCTGATCGGCAATGCGATCGCCTGCCTGCTCGAGCGACCGGCGCTGCTCGAGCGCGTGCGCCGCGAGCCCGCGCGTGTCGCGGCGGTCGTCGAGGAGACGCTGCGCTTCGAGCCCTCGGCGCTCTCCTGCAGTCGGACGGCCGGGGTCGATCTCGAGCTCGAAGGCGTCGCGATTCCGGCGGGCAGCCAGCTCCTGCTCGGCCTCGGCGCCGCCAATCGCGATCCACGCCGCTTCGGCGATCCCGATCGCTTCGACGTCGATCGCGATCTCTCGGGGCTCGTCTCCTTCGGCGGCGGTCGTCATTTCTGCCTCGGCGCCGCCCTCGCCCGTCTCGAGGCGCGGGTCGCGCTCGAGCGGTTGCTCGTCGACGGGACGTTCGACTACACGATCGGCGGCGCGGTCGGCGGCGGTCCCGAGTCCGCGAGCGGACCCCGCTGGCAGAAGCGCAACCCGACGATCCGCGCCCACGAGTCCCTGCCCGTCGTCCTCCGCCCGCGCGTTCGCGCCGAATCGAGAGAGAGCTGACCATGCGCGCCCTCGACCACAGCCTGCTCGAGCCGGAGATCCAGGAATCGCCCTACGCCTACTACCGCGCCTGCCACGCCCAGGCGCCGGTCCATTTCAGCGCGCCGCTGGGCGCCTTCATCGTCACCCGCTATCGCGACGTCCAGCACGTGCTCTCCCATCCCGAGATCTGGGCCAACGACCTGCTGCGCAAGGCCGGCTTCTCGATGTTCCAGCACGCCGAGGCCCGGGCGATCCTCGAGTCGAACGGCTGGCCCCGGGACACCCGCCTCCAGAGCGATCCCCCGGAACACCGCGACTACCGGAGTCTCGTCGCCAGCGCGTTCACCGCCGGCCGCGTCCGCAACCTCGCCCCCTTCATCGAGGAGGTCGCGCGCGACCTCGCCGAGGACATGGCCCGCGACCGCGAGTGCGACTTCATGCAGCGCTTCGCCGCCTGGCTGCCGATCCGCGTCGTGACCCGCCTGCTCGGTCTTCCGGCCGAAGACGCCCCGCGCATCAAGCATTGGTCCGACGCCTGGGTCGAGCCGCTCTCTGGCGTCATCGCCCTGGACCGCGAGATCGAGGTCGCGCGCCTCGGCGTCGAGCTCCAACAATATCTCGCCGGCTGGATGGAGAAGAAGAAGAGCGAGCCCGGTGAGGACGTGCTGACGACGCTCGCGAATGCCTGCTTCCCCGACGGCCGCCCGCTCCCGATGGCGGAGAAGATGGGGATGGCGGAGCACCTGATCGTGGGCGGTCACGAGACGGTGACGAGCGCGCTCGCCTCCGGGCTCTGGCTGCTCATCGGGCATCCCGAGGTCGAGGCGGCGCTGCGGCGCGATCGCTCGCTCTTGCGCAACTTCGTCGAAGAGGCGCTCCGGCTCGAGTCCCCGAGCCAGGGGTTCTTCCGCTGGGCCGAGCAGGACGGCGAGGTCGCGGGGGTCGCGATCCCGCGCGGCGCGATGGTCCACGTCCGCTTCGCGGCCGCGAACCGCGACCCGGAGCAGTTCCCCGACCCCGACGTCCTCGATCTGAATCGGAAGAACGCCGGCGCCCACATGGCCTTCAGCCAGGGCGAGCACCACTGCGTCGGCGCGCCCCTCGCGCGCCTCGAGCTGACGACGACCTTCGGCGTCCTGCTCGATCGCTTCGAACGCTTCGCGCTCGTCCCGGGCGCCGAGATCCGCCATCTGCCGGGCATCGCCTTGCGGACCCTGGCGGGACTTCCGATCCGCTATTCCTGAGTTCCGACGAACCGTCCTCGAGGAGAACCGACCGATGAAGAAGAGCGCCCCCCGCAAGACCCTCTCGACCGAAGCGATCGAGACGATGCTGCGCGCCGCGATCGCCCGGGCCCGCGAGCTCGACATCCGCGTCCACATCGCGATCGCCGACTCCACGGCCGAGATCGTGGGCTTCGTGTCCTGCGAAGGCGCGCCGCGGATCGCCGCCACGACCGCGCGTAACAAGGCCTTCACCTCGGCCCAGACCGGCATGCCGACCAGGGACTGGAAGGCCTACCTCGACACCGTCCCCGCCGACGAGCTCAAGATCGTCGACAAGATCGACGGCTACATCGCCGCCGACGGCGGCTACCCGGTCTACGACGACGGGCTGCTGTGCGGCGCGATCGGGATCTCAGGGGCGGATCAGGCGCGGGATGCGGACGTGGCGCTGCGGGCGATCGAGGCGCTCGAGCGTTGAAGGGGCGGTGCGCGTCCGCCCCAGCCAGGCGGGTCTCAATCCGAGATGGCGATCGCCGCCGCGTCGCGGGCGCTGTCGAGCCGCACGACACAGGTCTCCATCCCGCTCTCGACGAAGGAGCCGGCGCAGTCGAGGGTCGCAGGCTCGAGGAGGGCCAACAGGTCCTGGTCCATCCGGGCCAGGGCGAGGGCCAGGCGGCGATCCAAGGCAGGCAGGGCCGCGGTGCCTGCGCGCCCGAGTGATTCGACCGATCCACGCCCGCCGGCGGTATCGGCCGCTGCTGGCCCGGTGGCCGTCATGAGGACGATGACCAAGAGGATCGAGCGCCAATGCGTCTTCATATCGCCAGACTCCACCGAGTACGAGGGCCGTTATCGGAGTCGGATCGAAGTTCTGAAGGCGAATTCTTGCCGATTGTGTGACGTTTGTCTTGGGCCGACCCTTTGGACCTCTGCCGGCGGCAGGCGGCAAAGGGCAGGCGGCAGGCGGCAGGTCGATTTCGGGCACCCGGTCGTCCGGTTGGGTCAGCGGAGCCTGGCAGCCGAGATCCGGACCTCGAAGGTCTCCTGGACGGCTCCATTCATACGGGGCGCCTGCTCCGTCGTGTAGAGGAGCCGCTCCCCCGACGCATCGAAGACGCGGATGTAGAGGTCCGGGGCAGTCTCCGACCAATCCCGATACTGCGCCTCGGTGAAGCGGACCTCGAAGCGGCCGGCGGCATCCGTGACACACTCGCCGAGGTCGTCGTCGAAGACCAGATCCTTGTCGAATGCGCGTACCCGCAGGCCCTTGAGCGGTCTCCCGCTCTCCGCCTCGACCACGGTCCCCGAAACGTTCATGCCCCGCCCTCGCTCTCGACCTCGATCGCGTTCAACCGCCCGTCGCCGAGCTGGCGAGTCGCGGCTGGGCCGCGAGCGAGCGCTTCGACTCGAGGAATTTCAGGTAGCTCTCCGCCGCGCGCCCGGCCTTGGCGTCGTCCACGGCCATCTTGAACGACTGCTCCGCCGCGTCGAGCTGCTCGTCCCCGAGCTTGGCGATGCCGAGCATGAGATGGATCGAGCCGCGCTGCTCCGGGCGGGCCTTGGCCAGCGCATTCTCGAGGGCCTCGATCGCGGGGCCGTGCTCCTCGCGCTGCAGGTACATCTGCCCGAGCATGACGTACATGTCGCCATCGGCAGCGAGCTCGCCGCCCTTTGCGAGGGGCGCCAACGCCTTCTCGGATTCCCGCGCCGCCACGAAGCAGCTCGACAGCAGCCGATAGGCTTCGGCGTCCGCCTGGACCTGCCCAGCCGCCATCGACTGCTCCATCACCTTCGCGCACTCGAAGGGCTGCTGGCGCAGGAAGAGCAGGCTCGCGAGCTGACGGATCTCCTTGTCACCCTGGATGAGCCCGGCCTGCCGCGCAATCTGCATCGTCGCGAGAGCCTCGTCGTCCTGGCCGAGATGATGTTGCACGGCGGCGAGCTGGACCCAGTACTGGGGCTTGCCGGGCGCCAGCTCGACGAGGCGCTCGAGGGCGACCTCGACCTTCGCATAATCCTTCAGCTGGCTGAAGACGACCCCGTAGAGGGTCAGCCAGCTCTCCTTCGGCTGCGGCGAGAGCTCGATGGCGCGGCTGACGGGAGCGGCGGCCTCGGCGAACTTCTCCTGCTGGACGAGGATCATCGCCTTCAGGAACCAGGCGTCGGCCTTCGGATTCTCCTCGGCCGCGAACCAGCGATCGATGACGTCGAGCGCGCGATCGAATTGGCCCTCACCGGTATAGATCTGCGCCATCGAGTAGAGCATGACCTGCTCGGCGGCGGGCTCCATCGCGTGGAGCGCGAGGGACTTCTCGAACTCGGCGATCGCGAGGTCGTTCTGCTCGCGGCTGACGTGGATGTAGGCGCGGAAGCGGTGGATCTGGGCGCGCTCGGGATCCTTCAGTCGCCGGCGCTTCGCGAGACCGTCGATGATGGCGAGGGCCTCGTCGTATTTCTCCTCCTCGAGCAGCCCGTAGGCGTCGAGCAGCCGCTCGGCGACGACCTGCCCGAGTCCGTACTTGCGGGCCGAGTCCTCCGCCTTCTCCTTCTCCTTCGAAACCGCGATCCCCGCCAGGCCCGCGACGAGCGAGAAGCACAGCGCGAAGGCGATCCCTGCGAGCGAGAGACGATCCATCCGTTTCATCACGACTGCCCCTTCGGTAGCTGAAAGCGAACCATGACCTGTTTGCCCGCGACCTCGACGGGCTTGCCCGCCTTGAGCTGCGGCTGGTATTTCCATTTGCTGACGGCCGCGACTGCGTTCTTCTCGAAGACGCGGTCGCTCGACTTCACCACCGCCGGATTCTTGACCGAGCCGACGGTCGAGATCGTGAAGCGGACCTGGACCCAGCCTTCGAGCTTCTTGCGCTGGGCCTGCGGCGGATACTGCGGATCGACGCGGACGAGCGGCAGCGCCGAGCGATCGGCGAGACCAGCGCTGAAGCCGGGGCCGCCCATGCCCGACGCCCCGCCTCTTCCCTTGCCGCCGGCGGAGCCGAACTCGGAGCCGAGCCCCGAGGCGAGCGCCTGCACGTCGAGGGCGACCTCGACGCCCTGCTCCTCCGCCACCGCCATCGTCGGCGTGACCGGCTCCTGCTCGGGCTTCTCGATCTCGGGCTTCTCGCGCTTCTTGGCCTCGATGTTCTCGGAGCGCCGCAGCCGGACGAACTCGATCTTCGTGATCTCGGAGGCCTCGACGGCTTCGCTGCGCGCGTTCGTGAGCAGGCGCATGAACCCGAACAGGCCCGTCGTCAGGACCAGCGAGAGGAGCAGCGCGATGGGGAAGCGCCAGGCCATGCTGCTCATTCCCCGCCCAGGCTCTGGGCGCCGATCGCGATCTCCTCGATGCCCCCGAGCGCGACCTCGTCCATGACCCGCGCGAGGAGCCCCGTCTTGGCGGCCTTGTCGGCGATCACGATGACGGTGTCTTCGGGGCGCTCGACGTGGAGCCGCTCGATCAGGGGGCGGACCTCCTTCAGGTCGACCTGCCGGCGATCCATCCAGATCTCGTCGTTCGCGCGCAGCGCAATCAGGATGTTGCCCGACTCGCGGGGGCTCGCCGTCGCGGCCTCCTGGCGATTCACGGTGATCCCGGGCTCGCGGACGAAGGAGGTCGTGATGATGAAGAAGATCAGGAGATTGAGGACGAAGTCGAGCATCGGCGCGAGGTCGATGCCGTGCTCGTCTCCCGAATCGCTTTCGTGTCGGTGGGATTGCATGGGCTACCGCGACGACGTCCCGAAGGAGACGTTCTCGACGCCGCCCTCGTGGACCTGATCGATGACCTGGACGAGGACCGCCGACTGCGCCTCCTGCTCCGCCGTGATCATCACGCCCCAGTCGGGCTTCTGGGCGTGGAGCCGCTCGACGTTGGCGCGCACCGCGCGCACGTCGACGATCCGGTCGTCGACGACGACCTCACCGTTCTCGCGGATCACGACCGAGATGCTGCCGGTCTCCTTCTCGGAAGACGGTCCGCCGGTCGCGCCGCCGTGGCGTGCGACGTCGAGGCCGACCTCCTTCACGAAGACGGCGGTGATGATGAAGAAGATGAGCAGGTTCAGGACGAAGTCGAGCATCGGCGCGAGGTCGATGCCCGTCGAGTCGTCGTGATGGACCTGCCGTCGCATGCGCATGTCAGTAGACCAACTGGTCCGCGAGGAGCTCGGTCTCGCGGCGGATGCGCGACATGAAGTAGTGGACGGGGTAGAGGCCGGTGATGCTGACCATGAGGCCGGAGAGGGTGCAGATCATCGCCATCGACACGCCGGAGGCCATCGCGCGGGCATCCGCCGAGCCGCGCATCGCCATCGAGTCGAAGACCTCGAGCATGCCGCTCACGGTCCCGACCAGGCCGAGCAGCGGCGAGAGCGGGACGAGCACGCGCAGCAGGAGCAGGTTCGCGTTCATCGCGTGGTTGACGCGTGAGACCATCGCCGCCCGGATCTGCCGCGCGCACCACGAGCGGTGCTCGGGTCGCGCCTGCCACGCCGCGATCGTCTCGCGCGCCTGCTGCGGCAGCACGCGCGCGAAGTACCAGGCGCGCTCGATCACGATCGCCCACATCACGAGCCCGCAGAGGTAGATCCCGATCACGAAGGGCCCGCCCTCGTCGACGAGGCTCGAGACCGCCTCGAAGGGCCAGCTCAGGAAGGGCGGCAGCAGGGACGACATCTCAGCGCGCCTCCCGATCCCGCTCGAGGATCTCGGCGAGGAGCCCCGTGCTCTGCTGGTCGAGGATCTGGACGACGCCCCGCGACAGCGTCGCGAGCCCGGCGTTCAGGAAGAGCAGCGGCACCGCGATGCCGAGCCCGAGCACCGTCGCGATCATGGCCTGGCCGATGCCGTTGGCCATGAGGCGGGGGTCGGAGGAGCCCGACTCGGTGATGCTCTGGAAGGTGATGATCATGCCGATCACGGTGCCGACGAGGCCGAGCAGCGGCCCCGCCGCGACGGCGAGCCGCAGGAAGGGCTGGAAGCGCTCGAGCCGCGGGACCTCGCGCAGGACTGCCTCGGAGACCCGAAGCTCGACGACCTCGGCGTCGGCCTCGATGGTCTCGGGGTCGGTCTTGACCGCGGCCAGCACGCGCCCGAGCGGGTTGTCGGTCGAGAGCCGGTCGAGGCTCTTCAGCTGGCGCGACACGGCGGCGCGCGTCCAGACCAGATAGATCGTCTGGTAGAACGCGAGCCCCATGCCGATCAGCCCGACCACGATGATCACGTAGCCGACCGCCTCGCCCTTCTCGATCCGCTCCACGATGTCCGGCCGCTGCACGATCATCGAGAGCAGCACCCCGCGCGAGGGATCGACCGCCGCCTTCACATGGCCGGATTTCGCCTGCTGGAGCGCCGACGCGAAATGGAGCAGCTCGCCACTCGGCTGGCGCGGGAGCACGCCGAGCTTGCCGACGCTCGGCAGGTAGCTCAGATACTTCCCGTCGCTCATCGCGATGAAGCTGCCGATCCGAACCACCTCGGCATCCCGCGGCTCGCCGTCGGCGTCGATGACCTTCGCGTCGAAGCGGACGACCCGCCCGCTCTCGGTCATCTCGCGCTGGATCTCGAACCAGAGCCGTTCGAGCTTCTCGATCGACGGGAGCTCCTTCGCCTGGCCGAGCTGGCTGAAGAACGTGTCGCGGCCGGCGTACTGGGCAGAGAGGAGCGAGTTGTAGACGATCGACGCCCCGTCCCCTGCGACCTGGCGGACGACCCCGAAGAGCTCGCCGAGATTGCCGACGCGCTGATCCATGCGGTCCTCGAGCTCGGCCAGCGCGATCTCGTTCGCATCGAAGCTCGTCGAGAGCGCCTTGCTTCGGGCCTCCGCCGCGTCGCGCTTGCGCTTCGCGTCGGCGAGCAGCCCCGCCCGGCGATCGCGGTTCTCGATGAACTCGCGCTCGCGCTCGGCGTTCTCCGCGGTCTTCGCAGCCCGGGCGTTGCGCGTCTGCTCGAGCAGCTCGCTCAGGGACTCGACGGCCGAGGCCGTCTGCGTCCCGCCGGCCACGGCGATCAGGGCGACGAGGGCGAGGACGGACTTCCGGATCAGGGCGCTCACGACTGGGCCTCCTTCGGCGCGGGCACGGGCAGGATCAGCAGCTCGGGCGCGCGCACCTTCTTCGCGACGGCGATGCCCTCCTTGAAGCCGTCCGCATACTGGTCGTCGACGACCCACTTCCTGCCATCGACGTCCCAGTAGCCGGTCTCGCGGCCGTCGAGCGTCTGATAGAGGAGGCCGACGCGGCCGATGCGCAGGAACTGGACCGTGCGGGCGTCGGAGCCGTCGCCGAGGTTCGCTTCGTAGGCCTCGACGGTGCGGCCGTAGTCCATCTCGACCTGATAGGCCTCGACGATCCGGCGATACTTCTCGGAGATGGTCACGTCCGCGCGGCCCATCATCTCCTTCAGGCGCTCGACCCGGTCGCGGCGCTCGGCGACGAGGAAGGGCATGTCGAGGGCGACGAACTGGTCGAGGGTCGAGAGCATCTTCTCCATCAGCGGGCCGACCTCGCGGGAAGTCGTCTCGACCTCGGCGAGCTGGCGGAGCATCGACGCCTTCTCTTCCTCCTGGGAGCGGACCTGGAGCTCGAGCTGGGCCGAGTAGGTCTCGAAGCTCTCCGCGTCGGCGAGTGCGCGCCGGTACTCGACGAGCAGCGCGTTGGACTCGTCGTCGAGCTCGTTGACGCGCTCCTGCGACGCCCGGGCGGCCCGATCGATCTCGATCTGGTCGCCCACGACCTGCTCGAGGCCGACCGTCGGCGAGGCCTCGGCGGAGGCCGCGGCCTCGACCGCCGCGCCGGACTGCCCCGGCGCCTTCTCCGGCGCTTCGGCGTGAGCCAGTGCGGGTACCAGCCCGATCGCGCAGATGACTGCGAGGATCCCCTTCATCAGCCCGTACTCCATCCCTTGTCCGTCGTTTCGGGAGGCCCGAGGATCGAGGCTCGGATGGCTCCGCGCCCGCTTGCCCCGATGGCCTTTCAACGACAATTCTGGGATAGGTTTCGAGCGCTTTCCGCGAGGAAACGGTGGAGTCCATGTGACACGACGATGACGGTCTGAAGAGGGCGCGCACCGACGAGCTGGCGCTCGTGGCCACGGCGCGAGTCGCCTCGGAACGGCGGGACAGAGCGCTCGATCGCCCCGACGAGCCCGGCTCAGGCCGGGACCGAGCGCCCCTCGCGGAGGTTGAGCCAGCCGCGCAGCACACGGTAGATCACCCAGATCGCGACCCCGAACCAGATGCCCAGGGCGACGAAGAACAGCACGACCGTCGCCATCACGAGCGCCCCTGCCGCCGCCCAGGCGAACGCAAACCAGAACGTCCGGATCTGCCAGCGGAAATGGGACTCGAGCCAGGTCCCGCGGACGTCGTCGCGCCAGACGTAGTTGAGGATCACCGCGAGGATCGACGGGATCCCGAACAGGAACGCCCCGACGATCGAGGCCGCTCCGACGATGCCGACGAGCAGGCTCGCGGCGTGGAGCGCGTAGATCACGTGGGTATACGTCACGAGCGAGGGCTCGACCTCGCCGGGCTCGAGCGGATCCTCCGGCGCGTTGCTCATCGGGTCGATCATCGACATCACGCTCCTCCTTCTTCCGTCGCCCCGGCCGACTGCCCCGCTCGATCGAAGACCCCGCGCACGATCCCGCGCAGGAAGCGGAACAACACGTAGGTCACGACCAGCGCGCCGACGACCGCGATCGCCAGCGCCACGAAGAACCAGAACGGCATCTCCCAGGCGAGCCAGAGCATCCCCGGCACGGCGGCATCGCCGAGCAGCGAGAGACCGATATTCGAGAAGGGCTCGGGCGAGGTGTTCACCGCGGCGCGAGTCGTCGCCTTGGCGACGTGGGAGGTCGCCGCGAGCGTGCCCCCCATCAGACCGGCGATCAGCGTCCAGGTCGCATTGTCCCCGCCGAGCACGCTGGCGGCCAGCGCCGCGCCGGCGGGAATCCGGATCACGGTATGGATCGTGTCCCAGACCGAGTCGATGCCCGGCAGCTTGTCGGCGAAGAACTCGACGACCAGCATGAGCCCCGTCGCGCCGAGCACGAGGGGCGTCGAGAGCACGGAGAGCCCCGGCGTCATCGGGATCCAGCCGAGATGGCCCGCCAGGCCGACCAGGAAGAGGACCGCGTAGAGCCGGAGCCCGCTGGCCCACCCGAGGGCGGCCGCGATCGCGAGGAGATGGGCGGGCTCGACGCTCATGGTGCTCCGATCTTCGGCCCCCTGGATCTGGCGCGCCAGGGATCCCATTGCCAGACTGTCGCAAGTCCATTCGAGGCGGGCATGTCCCTCCCCCCTCTCTATCCGGGAGTCCCCCCATGGCCCGCTACGACCTCGCAATCCGCAACGGCCTGATCGTCGATGGGGCGCGCAACCCGCGCTATCGGAGCGACCTCGGGATCAAGGACGGCGTCATCACCCGCATCGGTCGGATCCGGCCCGGCGAGGCGACGCGGGAGATCGACGCGACGGGGCTCGTCGTCGCCCCGGGCTTCATCGACCTGCATACGCATTACGACGCCCAGATCTTCTGGGATCCCTACCTGACGACCTCCGGCACCAACGGCGTGACCTCCGTCGTGATCGGCAACTGCGGCTTCGGCTTCGCGCCCTGCAAGCCCGAGCTGCGCGAGACGTCGATGAAGTCGATGACGAAGGTCGAGGCGATCCCGCTGGCGACGCTCAAGGCGTCGATTCCCTGGGACTGGGAGACCTATCCGGAGATGCTCGACAGCATCGAGCGGCAGCCGAAGGCGCTGAATCTCCTGCCCTACGTCGGCGTCAATCCGCTGCTGATCGCGGTGATGGGGCTCGACGACGCGAAGGCCGGGCGCAAGCCGACCGAGGCCGAGCACGCCGAAATGGCGCGCCTGTTGAACGAGGCCATGGACGCGGGCGCCTGCGGCTGGTCGACGCAGACGCTCGGGACGCCGGGGGATCCGACGAAGGAGACGGCGGGCGGGGCGGCCCAGTCGGACTTCGACGGGACGCCGATGCCCTCCGACGTGATGTGGCCCGAGACGCTGGAAGTCCTCGCGCGCGTGCTCGGCGAGCGCGGCGAGGGCTTCATCGAGATGTCGGCCGCCGGCATGCCGCGGGAGAACTGGGAGCGGATCGCGGAGCTCTCGGGCGCGCCCATCATCTATCAGGCGATGCCCGCGTCGCCCTACATGATCGACATGCACACCGACCTGATGGCCTGGTTCGAGCGCTGCCGCGACAAGGGACTCCGCATCTACGGCCAGGGCATCACCCAGAACCCGCCCCTCGTCTTCACCTTCGACTACTGGGATCTCTGGGGCCCCGTCTGGAACGAGTTCGCGGGACCCGAGATCGACAAGCGGACGAAGCTCGCGAACCTGGCCGACCCGGCGGTCCGCGAGAAGCTGCGCGCCGCTCCGCTCAAGACGATGTTCATCGCGGGCGTCGACGAGGTGAAGGTCGTCGAGACCTTCACCGCCGACCAGCAGCGCTTCGTCGGCAAGAGCATCCGCGAGATCGCCGACGCGACGGGCAAGCCCATCGTCGACACGATCTGCGACCTCGTCGTCGCCGACGAGCTGCGGACGATCTTCGCGGCGGCCCAGTTCGACATCGACATGAACGGCCTCGCCCAGCTGATCGGGAATCCGTACGTCATCCCGGGCCTCTCGGACGGCGGCGCGCACCTCAAGTATCTCGCCGCCGGCAGCTACGGGACGGAGTTCATCGCGCGCTACGTCCGCGACACGCCGCTGACGACGCTCGAAGAAGCCCACTGGCGCCTCTCGGCGCTACCGGCCCACTGCGCCGGCTTCCGCGATCGCGGCGTGCTGCGCGAGGGCGCCGCCGCCGACATCATCGTCTACGACTACGAGAAGCTCGACTACGAGTTCCCGACCTTCCGCCACGACCTGCCCGGCGACGAGTACCGCGTCACGTCGAACGGCACGGGCTACCGCTTCGTCGTCGTCAACGGGCAGATCACGATCGAGGACGACCGGCCGACGAACGTCTACTCCGGGCGGCTGCTGCGGCACGGGTAGGCGGCTCCGGCGCGGTCGGCGCGCGCCCTGCGCACAAGGAGCTCGAGCCAGGGGCGCACGGGTGATCACGCGGCAGACCGACATGCGGAACGAGAGAGTCACGATGCGATTCGCCGTCGTCCTGGTCGGGATCGGTTCGTGCCTCCTGCTCGGGGCCTGCCGGTTGATCCCGGGCAGTCAGGCCGTCGCGAGCTTCGCCGATCAGACGCTCAACAAGGAGCGCATCTCGCAGGACGAGCTGCGCGACGCGCTGCTCCAGTTCGCGGGCCGCTTCGAGTCGACCATCATCGCGACGGCCAATTCGATCTCGAGCGAGACGAAGGACGTCGCGATCCAGCGCCGCGCGCTGCGCTGGAAGCTCGGGATGACGCCGGCGATCACCGACGCCGCGTTCCTGAACGAGCCCGAGGCGGCGTACGTGGCGCTCCTGACCCTGGCCAACTCGCTCGACGAATACCTGACGACCGGGAGCGGCCACGAGGTCTTCGGCGAGCAGCAGCCGCTCGCCGTCGCCACGAGCGGCGAGCTGGTCGCGGCCGCCATCGAGGTCGGGAATCGCTTCCTCGACGAGAAGCAGCTCGCGCGGGTCACGGCGGAGGTCCATGCGCTCGTGCGCGACCAGCCTATCCGGGGCGAGTTCGTCGCCGAGAAGGTCCAGAGCCTGGTCACGGCGAGCGCGATGAGCCCCATCTTCGAATGGATCACGGCGATCCCGATGTCGCCGTTCCGCGCGTTGCAAGGCGTCGATCACGGCGCACAGGCGATCCACGAGTTCAACGACACGGCGATGCAGATGACCCGGGTCGTCGACTCGATGCCGCGCATGATCCGATGGAATCTCCAGCTGCTCGCCCTCGACCTGTCCGAGCAGGGCAACATCGAAGCGAGCGCCGAGAGCTTCGCGACCCTCGCCCGCAGCGCGGAGTCGCTCTCGAAGACCGCCGAAGATCTCCCCGGGATGCTCCAGGCGCTGCTCGCCGAGGCCGAGCGTTCGGGCAAGAGCCTCGAGCCGCTCACGACGTCCATCGAGCGCTCGGCGACGGCGGTGGCGGCGGCGGGCGAGGCCTGGGGCGGACTCGTCTCCGAGCTCTCGAAGCCGCCGAAGGATCCGGCCCGCCCTTCGCGCCCCTTCGACATCCGGGAATGGCAGGCGACGGCCGAGCAGATCGGCACGGCCGCGACCGACCTCCGTGCCCTGCTCGATGCCGCGGGCGCCCTGGCCGGCTCCGAAGCCCTGGCCGGCCCCGTCGCCGAGCTCTCGAGCCGACTCGATCGGCTCGAGGACGGCTCGCAGGCGCTCGTGGATCGCGTCGCCTGGCGAATTCTCCAGCTGATCCTCGTCTTCTTCGGACTGCTCTTCGCCTATCGTCTCGCCTCCCACGCCCTCGACGCCCGGAGGCGTGGTTCCAGGCCGACGGCTTCCGGATCGGGGCCGGCCGATGGAGCCCATGGATGAGCGCGCCCGGATCCCGTCGCCTCGCAGCCTGCCTCCTGCTCGCTCTCGTTTCGCTCGCCTGCGCCAGTCCCGTCGGCGTCCGCACCGGAAACCCGCGCGAGATCCAGCGCTACCTGACGCGCAGCGCGCTCACGGACGACCACGCCAGCGACTTCACGCAGAACGAGCTTCGACGCTACGACCTGCTCCAGACCTACGAAGACCAGCCGATCGTGGCCCTCGCCAATCTGCACGGGGCCGCGCGCGCGGAGGGATTCCCGCCGCAGGCACTCTTCGCCCTGGCCGAGCTCTCGTACCTCCACGCCGAGCGGACGAAGAGCCAGTCCGATTTCGCGGCCGCCTTGATCTACGCCTGGGCGCTGCTCTTCCCGGAGACGGGAGCCACGCCGCTCGACACCCTCGATCCCCGCGCGCGCATCGCCGCCGACCTCTACAACCGCGCGCTGACCTCGGCCTTCAAGCGGACGAAGGGCGGGCTCGTCGCCCTCAAGAATCGCAGCGACTTCGACCTCGGACTGCCCTTCGGCAGGATCTCGGTGGGGATCCGAGCGGACTCGTTCCAGCTCGCCGACTACGAATACCACGACCTGCGCCCCGTCACGGAGCTGCAGGTGAGCGGCCTGCGCAATCGCTATCGCCATCCCGGCATCGGCTCGCCGCTCGGCGCCCGGGCGAGGCCGCTCCCCGGCGTCACGCCCGTCGTCCGCCTCGACCCGACCGACCTCGTCCCGCTCACCGCCGTCGTGGTGATCGATCGGCCGATCGAAGGACTCACGAGCGGCCGGGTCGAAGGTCGATTCGAGCTCTTCACCAGCCTCGACAGCCTCTGGTTCGAGAACGCGGAAGGCCGCCTGATCGCCCTCGAGTCGGAGCCTTCCGCGGCGCTCGCCGCGTCGCTCGCGGAGTCCCGATTCTGGAAGTCCGAGCTCCAGATCTTCCTCGGCAACGCGATCGGCGTGCGCAAGAAGAGCGAGCTCCACTCGATCCGACCCTACCTGAAGGGCCGCATCCCGATCGTCTTCGTCCACGGGACGGCATCGAGCTCGGCGCGGTGGGCCGACATGATCAACGACCTGCTCGCCGACGCGCGCCTGCGCGAGCGTTATGCGTACTGGACGTTCACCTACGACTCGGGCAACCCGATCGCCTACTCGGCCCTGCAGCTGCGCAAGGCCCTCGAGAAGACCGTCGCGCGGGGCGATCCCGACGGGAGCGATCCCTGTCTCCAGGACATGGTCGTTCTGGGTCATAGCCAGGGCGGGCTCCTGACTAAGCTGACGGCGATCGACTCCGGCGATCGATTCTGGACGACCATCAGCAGCATGCCCTTCGACGAGCTGAAACTCGAACCGGAGGCCCGACAGCTGCTGCGCGAGACCCTGTTCGTCGAGCCGCTCCCGTTCGTGACCGAGGTGATGTTCCTCGCGACGCCGCATCGGGGCAGCTATCTGGCGGGCCCGCAGATCGTCCGCCGTCTCGCCGAGCGCTTCGTTCGCCTGCCGAGCGATCTCGTCCGGGTCGGCACCGATCTCGTGACGCTCCTGCCGACCGGGTCGGCGGGGCTGACCTTCAACCGGATCCCGACGAGCATCGACAACATGTCTCCGGGCAACCCCTTCATCCAGACGCTCGCGGAGATCCCGGTGAGCCCGCGCATCAAGTCGCATTCGATCATCTCGGTCATCGACGTCGCCGAGGATCGCAAGTCGGCCGACGACGGCGTCGTCAAATACCAGAGCGCCCACCTCGAAGGCGTCGACTCCGAGCACGTCGTCCAGAGTCCCCACTCCGGCATGCAGGCCGCACCGCAGACGATCGAAGAGGTGCGTCGCATCCTCCTCGCCCACTCGGCAGCCTCGAGCTGCCCCCTGCCGGCGCCCTCGGCGACGCATCTGCGGTCGGTCTCGAAACCCTGATGAGACGGGATCGATGGGACCGGACCGATCTCGGAGAGCGCCCGCGCAGCCGCCCGATGGCTCGATGCGTTCGTCCAGGTCCGCGCGGATCCGGGCTCCGAAGCGCATTCCCGGCGGCGGGCTGGGTCGTCCTCCCGCTCCTGCTGCTGGCGTCCTTCTCCCGGGCACAGGAAGCCTGGGCGCCGCCGGCGCCGGCCACCGACGGCTGGGACTGGGTGCGGATCGATTCGGGCGAGTGGCTCAAGGGCGAGCTGATCGTCCTCCAGAGCAACACCGTGAGCTTCGACAGCGACGAATTCAAGGAGCTCGACCTCGACTGGGAGGACGTCCTCGATCTTCGCCTCGCGCGACCCCGGGTCTTCCGTCGGACCCACAACCGGATCCATGCGGGCACGGCCGAGCTTCACGACGGCGTCCTTCGGGTCGTCGAGGCCGACGGTTCCGTCGTCGAGCTCCCCCAGGCCGAGGTCGTCAGCATCACCTACCCGAACGAGCTCGAGCTGCGCCGCTGGTCGGTCAAGGTCGGCGCCAACCTCGCCGCGCGCTCGGGCAACACGGACCAGCAGGACTTCGGGGCCCATGGTCTCGTCCGACGCGATGCGACCTACACGCGCTGGGAGAGCCGGTACAACGGCGCCATCGGCAAGGTCGACGGCCAGAATACGACCAACAACCACCGGGCCGCGACGATGCTCGACCTGCTGGTCACGAACCGGTTCTTCGTGCGGATCCCGAGCTTCGAGTTCTACTCGGACGAGTTCCAGAACATCGACGAACGCTACACGGCGGGCGCGGGCGTCGGCTACGAACCGATCGACAATGCCCTGGCCGAGCTGCGACTCACGATCGGGGCGGCGGGCCAGTTCACCGAGAACTCGGGGGGCACTCGCTCGACCGATGCGGCGGCGCTCGCGAGCGCGGACCTCGCCCTCGACCTTCCGCGAAATCTCGACCTGACCCTGCGCTATGCGCTTCAGCTGCTCGTGACCGATCTGAGCCGAACGGCCCATTCGACGAGCGGCATCCTGAGCTTCGGCGTCTGGGATCCGATCGACCTCGACGTCGGCGCCTACTGGGATCGCATCGAGAAGCCCGAGCGCGACGGGAACGGCGACCGGCCGAAGTCGGACGATCTCCGCCTGACGGTGGGACTCAGCGTCGAGTTCTAGTCGCTCAGTTCACCGACCCGTTGCAGCCGTTGTCGCCGGCGTTGACGCCGCCCGTGACGCAGCCGCCGCCATTGCTCGTCAGCGTGTTCTCCCGGTAGGTGCTCTGCGCGCCGAGCCGCAGGGCGACGCCCGTATTCGCGCGCACCGTGTTGCGCTGCACGCTGCATCCGCCCCCCGTCTCGATTCCGTCGGCCGCGTTGTCGTAGACCGTGCTGTCGGAGACGCTCGAGCCCGAGTCGGCGACGATCCCGTCGCCGCCGTTCTGGAACACGACCGCGTCCGCGACCGTCGAGCCGAGCCCGACCACGATCGCGTCGCCGCCGTTCCAGCGCACGAGCACGTCCCGGACCTCGGCCTGCTCGCCGAGCGTGATGCCCATGTCGCCCATGCCGGTCACGCTGCCGTTGCGCACCGAGATGCCGCGGCTCGAAGCCGCGATCGTCTCGATCCCGTTGCCCGTCCCCGAATTGGGCCGGCAGATCGTGTTGTTGTCGACGCAGCTCGAGCGGATGACGGCGAAGCGGTTCAGGTCGATTCCGACGTCGGAGGTGCTGATGCGGATGCCGTCGGTATCGTCGTTCGGGATGACGAGATGGCTCGTCAGCCGATAGCTCCCGGCCGCCGCGATCGTGACCGGGAAGCCCGGCACATCCCCGGCGAAGCAGCCGGTCTGGAGCGCACAGGTCTGATTGATCTCGACGACGCCCTCGCCGGCCCGCGCAGGCCGCGCCGCAGCCGGGACGAGCCCCATCGCGAGCAGACCGGCCACGAGCGCCGGCCCGCCGAAGAAACGCCGATCCCGAACCCATTGCATCGAAAACAACCACCGCATGGAACCAGCCCCCCAACCCCGCCCAATCGGGTCAATGGGTAGAGCCTACCAGGCGTGTCGCAGTTCCGACGAATGGGGAGCACCTTCGCGACCCATGATCCGCCGTCCGACACCTCACACGACCAGCACCGACGTCGCCGCGGGCCGCGCCCGGTAGCGGGCATCCCAGGCCGCGAGGCCGGGATGGTCCCCGAGGAAGGCGAGCTTCCGGAAGCGACCGAACTGGAGCCCTGCGGCCAGGGTGCAGTCGCCGACCGTGACCCGCTCTCCGGCGAGGAAGGGGCGGCCGTCGCCGAGCAGATCCTCGAGATAGTCGAGGCTCCGGGGCAACCGCTCGCGATAGTAGGCGGCGAGGGCGGGATTCGCGGGCTGGCCGATCGGCGAGTCCGTCGCATGCACGATGCGCGCGATCGGGATCAGGACGCCGATGTCGGCGATCCGCTCGATCTGCCGCGCGAAGGCGCGCGCCTCGGGATCGGGGCCGAACATCGAAGGGACGGGGAAGAGCTCCTCGAGATGATCGATGATCGGGAGCGACTCGATCAGGTAGCGCCCCGCATCGGTCTCGAGGACCGGGAGCGTGCCGAAGGGATTGCGGGCGAGGTGCTCGGGGGAGCGCTGTGCCTGCTCGATCAGGCTGACCGTGACCTCCTCGAGCGGGATGCGCAGGCCGGCAGCCGCCTTCTCCGCCAGGTAGAGACGGACCTTGGTCGGATTCGGGGCGACGGGAAAGACGTAGAGCTTCATGCCTGGAGGTCTCCCTTCGACGGATCGCCTCCGGTCGCGTCGCCTGCGAGGAAAAGCGCGAGGGCGAGCCGCGCCTCCTCGTCGCGCAGCTGGCGCGGCGGGCTCTTCATGAACCAGGCCGAGGCCGCCTCGAGGGGACCTGCGAGCCCGCGATCGAGGGCGAGCTTCGCGACGCGCACCGCGTCGATCACGACCCCCGCGCTGTTGGGCGAGTCCTGGACGGAGAGCCGCAGCTCGAGCTCGATCGGCTGACCGCCGAAGCCGCGCCCCTCGAGCCGGATGAAGGCGAGCTTGTTGTCGCCCTGCCACGACACGTAGTCGGACGGGCCGACGTGGATCCGATCGGGGTCGAGGGGCACGTCGAGCTGGCTCTGGACCGACTGCGTCTTCGAGCGCTTCTTCGATTCGAGGCGGCTGCGTTCGAGCATGTTGAGGAAGTCGGTGTTGCCGCCGGTATTGAGCTGATAGGTCCGCTCGAGCTCGACGCCGCGGTCGGCGAAGAGCCGCGCGAGGGCGCGGTGGACGATCGTCGCGCCGAGCTGGCTCTTCACGTCGTCGCCGAGGATCGGGAGCCCCGCGGCGCGGAAGCGCTCGGCCCAAACGGGATCCGAGGCGAGGAAGACCGGGATGCAGTTCACGAGGGCGACCCGTGCCTCGAGGCAGGCCTCCGCGACGTGGCGCGCCGCGCGCTCGGAGCCGACCGGCAGGTAGCTGACGAGGACCTCGGCCCCGGCGTCGCGGAGCGTGGCGGCGAGGTCGACCGGCGGAAGCTCGGCGACCCGGAACGACTGATCGGCGGGGTGATCGAGCATGTGCTCGGCGACGCCGTCGAGCAAGGGCGCCATCGCGACCCGCACGCCCGAAGACCGCCGCAGCCCCCCCGCCGTGAGGTCGCGCTCGAAGACCGCCGTCCGATTGGGCGCCGCGAAGATCGCCTCCTCGAGGGGCCGCCCGACCTTGCGCGCGTCGACGTCGAAGGCCGCGACGAACTCGATGTCGGCAACCCCATAGGGGCCGATGCGGGCGTGCATCAGGCCGGGGGTCTTCTCGGGATCGTGGGCCGAGTAGTAGGCGACGCCCTGGACGAGGGCGCTCGCACAACTCCCGACCCCGGCGATCGCGACGCGTACGGCTCCCATCGACTCCACCCTCTGCTCCGCGCACGGCAGCCCCGTCGGCTGCTTCGGCTGCTTCGGCTGCGGCCGGCGGATTCCGGCTTCGAGGCGCATCGGGCAGTGTAGGAGCCTGACCGAGGATGGCACGCGCGACGCGCGATCAGTCGTCGATCAGGCTCACGCTCGTGTCGCGGACCCAGACGTCGCGGCCGTTGGCGAGCCGGATCCGCGCGAAGTCGCCCCGCAGCTCGAGCTGCTCGATCTCGACGCCCTGCGGCAGCGGCTCGGGGAAGGCGAGCGCCGCGAGCGCGGAGTCCGAGGACCGGGCCGCTGTCTCCTCCGCCGTCAGCACCCCGGCCTGCCCCGCCGCCCCACGCCCGTCGACGACGACGCTCGCGAGCAACGCGAGCCAGCCGACACCGAGGGCGATCACGAGCCCGCGCCAGGCGCCCTCCCGCCGCCGCCCGGCGAGGAAGAGCGCGAGAGTCGCCCCCGCGAAGCAGCCCGCCGCCGCGAGCGCGCGCGTCGGTGCGGCGACCCGGCGATAGGCGTAGAGCGCCGGGTCCGTCTCCGCGTCGCCCGGCCGCGGCACCCAGGCGGGAAGCTGCGCCCGGACATGGGCGAGATTCTGCCGCGCGGTGGCCATCTTCGGATCGAGGGTCAGCGCCCGTCGATAGGCGAGCACCGCCTGGCCGACGCGACCCGCCTGGAGCGCCGCGTTGCCGAGATTCGTATAGAGGGCCGGTGAGCGCGCGCCCTCCTCGATCAGCGCCGCGAAGCCCTGCTCGGCGCGCTGGAAGCCCGCGATCCGCGCGTCCCGGTCGCTCTCGGCCTGGGCCGCCTCGTAGTCGGCGACCGTCCGCTCGAGACGGGCGCGCGCATCGGGCTCGACGGCCGTTGCGGGCGAAGCGATGGCCGCGAACGCGACGAGCGAGGCGAGTCCGATCGCGGTCGACAGCGAGGCGGCTCCGAGCACGCAGGCGAGCGCGACGAGGCGCGCACGGGAGGAATTCGAAGCCGAGGCGGAAGCCGCCGCCGTCGCCGCGGCGAGGCGATCGTCGATCAGCTCGCGCGCGCGGCTCGCGAGAGGTTCGGGAAGACCGCCCGCCGCGCCCCCCGCACCGCCGCCCGCCCCCGGCGCGAAGCGCAGCGCATCGCACTCCGCGAGCAGCGCGTCGACCTCGGCCGACGCCTCCTCCGGGCTCGCCGCGATCCACTCGCGCAGGGCGCGGCCGAGGGCGCCCGGACCATCGGACCCGTGCGCGAGGGCCGACTCGACCGCCTGCTTCGCCCGCTGCAGCGCATCGATCCGCGCGCGAAGCCTCGGATCGACCGCGCGCCGGCGTCGATCGACGAAGCCGAGGCCCACGAGGGCGAGTCCGACCAGATAGAGCGAGACCGTCGCGATCCCGACGCCGCGATTCGCGCGCACGCCTTGCAGCAGGACGTCGGGATCGCGCTCGACCGCGAGATTCGCCGCGCTCTCGGCGAGGGAGCTCGAGCGCGCCGGCCCGCCGCCCGGACCGCCGCGCCCTTCCGCCGTCGACGCGCCCCCCGCTGCATCGCCCCGACCTGCGCTCGCCCCCTTGATCGCGGCCGCCTCGTCTTCGGCCAATGCACCGCCGCCGGAAGCGTCCGCGCCCCCCGCTCCCGGAGCGCTCGTCACCGCATCGGCACCGACGACCTGCGCCGCGCTGACCGAGAGCGCGATCGGCTGCGAGCGGACCGTCTCGAAGCGCCGCGTCTCGGAGTCGAACCACGCGTACTCGAGCGACGGGATCTCGCGTACGTTCGCGTCGAGCACGCGCACCGTCACCCGGAAATGCTTCCCGTCCTCGTCGAGGATGCCCGCCGGCGCCTCCTCCGGCAGCCGGAAGCGCGCCGGATCGAAGAGCCCCGGCGCATCGAGGGGCGGCAGGCCTGCGGAGCTAAGGTCGCCGTGGCCGCGGACGCGGAAGTCGAGCTCGATCGGCTCGCCGAGCTGGACCACGCTGCGGTCGGCCTGAACCTCGAGACTGAAATCCGAGCCGACGGCGCCCGCGAAGCTCGCCGGCCGGCCTTCGCGGGGCAGCTCGGCGACCTCGAGCCGAAGCGCGCGCCCAGCCGAGACCGTGCGTTGCGTCTGCACCGCGCGCCGCCCGCCGAAGAAATCCTGTCGGAAGCGGGTGCCGCGCTCGACGGCGACGGTGGGGGCGTCGACCTCGATCCGGCCCGGCTTCTGCGCGATCAAGGTCCGCTCGGCGCGCAGCACGAGGCTCGGGCGACCGCCGATCGTGCGCTCTTCGCTCTTCGCCGGGAGCTGCATCGGCCCCGCCGCCGTCACGATCTGGAGCTGTGAGTCCGCGCCGGCGGGCGCCGCATCGATGAAGCGCAGCCCCGGCACGTCGAAGAGCGGAACCTGGACGCGGTAGTCGAGGATCTGGGAAGCCGCCTCCTGATCGATCCGGAACTCGATCGCGACGGGCACCTTCTGCCCGACGAAGATCGGTCCCTGCGGCAGCACGACCGCGATCCCGAACTCGTCGCTCGAGGGCACCGCCGCGACCTCGATCGAGAAGGGCCGCGTCGTGCGCACGACGGCGCCCTGGCGGACGCGGAATTCGGGGATCCGCAGCGCGCCGACGCGGGCGCTCGTGAGCTCGTAGCGGTAGGTGAAGCTGACCTGATGGACGCGGGAGATCTGGCCGTTCACGATCGTGATCGAGGTCGAGCTGCTCGGCGAGACGCCCTGCAGGCGCAGCGCGACGCCGGGCTCGGGATCGAACTCGACCTGGGGGGCGGGATCCTCTTCGAATTGCTCTGCGATCACGTGGAGCTCGATCGGCTGGCCCTGGTAGTAGGGGGCCGACGCGATCTCGACGCGCGCCTCCTGCGCGGCGCCGGGCCCCGCGACGCCGAGCCCGAGCAGGAGCACGAACCCGACGAACAGGCCGCGCGCGGCGAGCGACGCGGACGAGCGCGCCCATGCGCCGCGGCGCCGCGGCGCATGGTCCCTTCGCAGCGATGCCGTCGTCGATCGGTCCCCGCTCACCAATCCTTCTCCACCGGCAGCGATCGCCGCTGCGCCCGCGATCGCCGCTCGTTCGCATCACGGCGCTCGGCCTCGCGATCCCGCACACCCTGCAGCAGCTGGGACGGATCGGGCTGACCCGGCTGCTCGCCGAGCGCATCTTCGCTCGCCTGCGCGCTCCCGTCCTCTCCCGACGGCTCGGGCTGCTCGCCTTCGCCCTGCGCCGAATCGCCCGGCTTCTCCTCTTCGGAGCCCGCGTCGTCGGGGGCCTTCGATGCATCGTCCTGCTCGCCCGAGCCGGATTCGTCCTGCTTCTGATCCGGGCTCTGCGAATCCTCCGGCGGCTTTTCCTCCGGATTCTCTTGCGGGGGCGGCGGCGTGAGGAGCGCGATCGCCTTCCGGAGCTCGTCGCGGGCGAGGGTCTGGGCCTCGGTCGCGGGCTCGAGGGGACGGGTCTCTTCGCCGAAGGTCGCGCTCGCGTCCCGCATCGAGAGCTGCGCCGAGGCGACGTGGTCCGCGGCCTTTCGCAGCGTGTCGGCGTCGGGCCCGCTCGGAGTCGCGCCCTCGGCCGGTGCCGGGGCTTCGGTCATCGCCTGCGACTGCGCGAGCAGCGCATCGGCGATCGCCCCCGCGCGCGTCTCGAGGGTCTTCTGCTCGGCGTCGATCGCCGCGACCCGGGCCTTCGTCGGCTCGCCCCGCGCCGGGGCCTGCGCGTCGGCGGCCGCGAGGGCGATCGCATCGCGGGTGCGATCGGCGAGATCGACCTGCTCGCGCTCGAGGCGCTGAAGCTGCTCGAGGAGCGAGAGAAAGAGCCTGCGAAGCGCATCGAGGCGATCGGTCGCCCGCTGCGCCGCCGGCGCCACGGCGGCCCAATCGGGGGTTCGCGCCCGGCCGCTGCCGAACGCCGCGCTCGCCTCGTCCATCGCGGTTTGCGCCTCGGCGAGCAGCTCGAAGGCCCGGCTGAAGCGCGCCTCGAGCGCCGCCTGCTGCTGCGGATCGGGCGGCGCCGCGGGGGCATTCGCGTCGTCGGCGTCGGCCGCCTGCGCATCGGGCGCCTGCAGCGCCGCGCGCTGTGCGTCGCGCTCCCGCGCGAGGAGCGACTCGAGTCGGCTCGCCCGACCGCGATTGCGGGTCTGCGCCGAGGCGAAGACCGGAGCGTTCTTCGCCCGCAGCGCGCGCGCCTCCGCCTGCGAAGCGTCGAGGGCCGCGGTCGCCGCGATGCCCGCCTCGGTCTCGTGGGTGACGGCGAGCAGCTCGCGCAGATCGAAGAAGAGCTCCTGCGCCTCGGCGAGCGCGCCGCCCGCCCGGCCCTCGGCCTCGAGCGCCGCCGGAAACGACTGCTCGCCGACCGAGCCGACGGCGTCGCTCATCGCCTCGCCCGCCGTCTTCACGAGCGGAGCCGCCCCCGTCAGCGCCTCGCGCAACGCCTCGGAGACCGCCGGATCACCCGCCTCCCCACCGCTGCCGCCGCCGCCCGCGATGGGACCGGCCGCCGCACCCGTGCCGGTACCCGCGCCCGCCGGATTCGCCGTCTGCGCCGCGCGCTCGGCGGCGACCTCGAAGCGCTCGGCGAGCTCGCCGACCCGCGCGGTCACGGCAGCCGTCTCCGCACCGACCGACTCCGGGGTCAGGAAGGCCGGCAGCGGCGCCGACGACGACGTGCCTACCGCCGCATCGCGGGCCCCGCTCCCCGAAGCCAGCGCCGAGGTCGCCCGCGCGACCGCCCCGACCTCGCCGACGAGGACCCCGAGCTGCTCGACCGGATCCCGCAGCTGATCCCGCGCGCGCTTGAGCAGCGCGAGCGCCTCCGCCCCGCGGCGATAGGCGCGCTCGGCGCTGCGCTGCCGCAGCTGACGCCGGGTCTGTCCCATCCGCTCGATGCCCTGATCGAGATACGCGAGGACGCCCTCGAGCGAGGCCCCGCGCAGCGCGTCCTCCGGCGTGCGCTCGGCCTCGGGCTTCGCTTCGACGATCGCCTTTTCGTCGGCCACGCGGTCCGCGAGGCTCTCGGCGTCGGCGACGAGCTCGCGCTGGGCGGTCGCCGCGGCATCGAAGGCTCCGCGCAAGCTGTCGGCCGCCGCGAGTTCGCCCGCGCGGACGGCCGCCTCGAGCAACATCGCCGACTCGGCGACGCGGCCCCGCTGGCTCTCGATCAGGAGGTCGAGCTCGCCCTCGACGTCGCGCCGGCTCTTGCGGGCGATCGCGTCGGTGAGGATCAGGGCGCGGCGCAGGGCGACGTCGAGGTTGTGGCGCGGATCGTCCTCGTCGGGCCGCATCGCCGAGGCCTCGCGGAACCAGTCGGCCGCCTCGTGCAGGAAGCCGAGGGCCTCCTCGGGCTTCGACGCCTCGAGCGCGTCCGCCCGGGCCACCGCCGCCATGCCGAGGTTGTAGCTCGCCGCATAACGCAGCTCGACGTCGTCGACGGCGTCGCGGCGCGCCTCGCGGTAGAGCGCGCTCGCCTCCTCGGCCTCGCCGGCGGCGAGGCGCTCGTTGGCGAGATTGAAGCGCGGGCGCGGGTCGAGCGGGGTGGACTCGGCGGACGGAGGCGGGGCGGGCGCGGGGGACGCAGCCGGGGCAGCGGGCGCGGGGGACGGGCCCGCCTGGGCGAGCTGGATCGGGCCGCCCGTCGTCTCCGCCGCGGCGTCCGCCGCGCGGGCGGGCGCGGGCAGCGCGAGCGCGAGGCCGACGCCGAGGGCGAGGCCGAGCGCGCAGCCGAAGAACACGACCCCGACTCGCGTGGCGGATGCCGTCGCGGAAGCGAGCGACGCCCCGCTCCGGCGGCGGCCGGCGCCGAGCGTGAAGGCGGCGACGAGACAGCCGAGCGCGCCGCCGACGAAGACCGGATAGAGCTCGCCGCGGATCGTGCGGCCGCGGGCGTCGAGCTGGCCCTTCGTGAGGCGCGCGATGTGGGTCTCGTAGATCGAGGCGAGGTCGAGGACACCGGTCCCGGCCGGCACGTAGGCGCCGTCGGTCGCCAGCGCGATCTCGCGCAGGAGCTCGCCGTTCAGCCGGCTCACGACGGGGTTGCCTTCGGCGTCGCGGACGAGGCTGCGCGAGCCGTCGTCGGGATTGCGGATGTGGATCTCGCTGCCCGCCTCGTCGCCGAAGCCGATCGTGATGATCTTGATGCCCGCGGCGGCGGCCCGCTTCGCGGCGTCGAGGGCGAAGGAGTCGTGGTCCTCGCCGTCGGTGATGAGGAGCAGCGCGCGCTGCGCCGGGCCGGGGCGGCCGAGGCCGGCGATCGCGCGCAGGATCGGCTCGGCGAGCCGCGTGCCGCCGCGGGCGACGCTATGCGGACCGGCCCCGTCGAGGGCGAGCCGCAGGAAGCTCTTGTCGGGGGTCAGGGGCGCGAGGATGCTCGCGCGGCCGGCGAAGGCGATCAGGCCGACCTGGTCGTTCTCGAGATAGGCGAGCAGATCGCTGATCTCGGCCTTCGCGCGCTCGAGGCGCGAGGGACGCGTGTCGTCGGCCAGCATCGAGCGCGAGACGTCGAGGGCGATCATGATCTCGGCGCCGACCCGGGGCGTCGCGACGATCTGCTCACCCCATTGCGGCCGCAGGAGCGCCCCGACCATCAGGAGACCGGAGAGCCCGACGAGCGCGAGCCTCAGGCCGCGCCGCCACGGCGCCGGCCGCTCGACGAGGCGCGCCTCGAGGGCGGGTCCGACGAGGCGATGCAGTCGATCCTGGCCCCGGCGCTCGAGCAGGACGAGGCCAGCGACGAAGACGAGCCAGAGCCAGAGGCCGTGGACCAGCTCGGGATGCGCGATGTGGAGCTCGCCCCAGCTCATGCGGGCAGCCTCCGCAGCCAGGTCGTCGAGAGCAGGACCGCGATCGCCGTCGCCGCGAGCGCAGCCGCGACGAAGGGGCGGTAGTGGTACTCGTATTCGAGGTAGCGGAGCTCGGCGACCTTGCTGCGCTCGAGGCGGCCGATCTCGGCGACGACCTCGCGCAGCCCATCCTCGTCGGTCGCGTGGAAATAACGGCCGCCGCTCTTCTCGGCGATCTGGCGGAGGGTCGCCTCGTCGATCTCGACCCGGACGCGCTGGAGCGAGACGCCGCCGTCGGCGCGCCGGACCGGGAAGGGCGCGAAGCCGTCGTAGCCCGCCCCGATCGTGTAGACCTTGATGCCGAAGCGCGCGGCGAGCTCCGCTGCCTCGAGGGGCTCGACGTCGCCGGCGTTGGCGACACCGTCGGTCAGCAGGATCACGATCTTCGAGGTCGTCTCCTGGCGCCGCAGGCGCTCGACCGCGAGGGCGAGGCCGTCCCCGATCGCCGTCCCGTCCTCTTCCGGCTCCTCGGGCGTCGTGAGCTCGTCGAGGATCGCGAGCACGCTGCCGTGGTCGAGGGTGAGGGGGCAGAGGCTGTCGGCATAACGCGCGAAGGCCACGATCCCGACGAGATCGTCGGGGCGCCCCTCGCCGAAATTGCCCTCCCCCGTCACGAAGTCCTTGAAGATGCGCTTCACGACGTCGAGGCGGCTGGTGCCGAGATCGCCCTCGACGAAGTCCCGCGCGTCCATCGAGCCCGAGCGATCGACGACGACCGCGATCGCGATCCCCTCGCGCTCGACCTCCGAGACGGCGTTGCCCGTCCGCGGCCCGGCGAGGGCGACCGCGAGGGCGAGGGTCGCGAGCGCGAGCAGCGCCGCCGGCAGCCAGACGAGCCGCTCGCGCAGGGAGCGCCGCCCGCCGGAGACGAGCGCGAGACTCGAGAAGACGACGCTCGCCCGCCGCGCGGAAGCACTCGCGAAGACGAAGGGGGCGAGCAGCGCCGTCAGCAGGTAGAGCGGCTGGGTCCATTCGATGCGGGCGAGCTCGATCACGGCTCGCCTCCGAGCCGCACGAGATCCCGCGTGTCCTCGAGGAAGCGCTCGGCCGCGGCGATCGACTGATCGACGATCGCGGCCTCGGGGCGATGGCCCGCGAACTTGACCAGATCGGCCTGGACCAGAAAGTCGCGCAGGAGCTGTTGATGCGAGCGCGCGAGATCGGGCGAGCGCCCCATCTCGTTCAGGAACTCCTCGGTCGTGAGCTCCGGGGAGCGCAGGGCGAAGCGGTTCTCGAGGTATCGACGCACGATCAGCGAGAGCGCGACGTAGAAGGCGTCGAGGGCCTCCGCCTCCGGCCGCCCCTTCGCGAGCAACGCGTCGAGCTCGCTGCGCGCGATCTCGTAGGCGCTCCGTTGCCGTCGCCTCGCCTGGCTCGCGAGCCAGGCCCGCCAGAGGAACGGCGCAGCCGCGGCAACCGCCGCGATGCCGCCGACGACCCACGCCCACCCCGGCACACCGGGAAAGCGCCGACGCCCGAGATCGCCCCGGGCCGGCCGCAGCTCGAGCGGCGCGTCGGCGGCGAGGATCGTCGCGACGTCGAGGGCGACGCGCTCGGTCAGGATCTCGTAGGCGTCCTCGCCTTCCGGCGCCGGCTTCTGGCCCGGACGCCGATCGACGAACTCGACCCGCAACGCCGGGATCGATTGCTTGCCCGAGCGATTCGGCTGCAGGCGGTAGACCTGCCGCGCGCGGCTCGTGCCGTCGGGCTCCTGGCTCTCGCTCGGCGCGAAGTCGACGATCTCGAAGCGCCCGAGCGCTTCACCGAACTCGGGCATCAGGAGCTCGACCCCCGGCGCTGCCCGGACCTCGAGACGCAGCTCGACGACGTCTCCGATCCTCGGATCGGCCGGCCGCACCGCGAGGTCGACCGTGACGGGGCCCTGCTCGTAATGACGCTCGATGGCCTCGGCGTCGGTTCCGCTGTCTGCGCCGGCGACGAGCAGCCCCACCGCCGCGAGCACCGCTGCGCGAAGCCCCGCTCTCCCGCGCGCCGCCTTCATCGCCGCCCCCGCCGCTCGCGCATGCGGAAGAACCGCACGAGGGGTTCGACGACGTCGCCGCTCGCGTCGACGTGGATGAAGTCGATGCCGAGGGAGCGAAGCCGTCGCTCGAGCCCCTTCGCCCGCTCCGCCGCCCCGGGCTTCACCGTCTCGCGGAAGCTCTTCGAGCCCGTGTCGACGACCCGCGTCGCCCCGGACTCGGCGTCGCGCAGGGCGACGAGCCCGACGTCGGGCATCTCGAGCTCGGCCGGATCCGTGACGAGCACCGCGATCACGTCGTGCTTTCGATTCGCGGTCACGAGCGCGCGCTCGAAGCCCGCGTCGAGGAAGTCCGAGACCACGAAGCAGATCGTGCGCCGCTTCGTCACGCGCATCAGGAAGTCGAGGGCATGGCGCAGATCCGTCGCCTGCCGCGGCGCCCGCGGCCTCCGCCCGAGCGCGAGTCCCGCGCCGAGCCCGCGCCCGCCGCCGAGCCCGCGGAGCCAGCCGACGAGGCCGCGCTCCGGCTCCGTCGATCCGGTCGACGCGCCGCCCGCGAGCGCCGCCGCCACGGGCTCCGGGACGCCCGCGCGGCCGGGCCGAGCCCGTCTCGCCGCGAGGCTCGGCTGCGATCCGGCCCGTCCCGACTCGGCGCCCTCCGTGCCGTGGGCGAGGACCTCGCGCACGACCCGCAGCGCGTGGCGCTGGCCCTTTCGCGGCGGGATGTACTGCTCGATCTCGCCGTGGAAGAGCGCGAGACCGACCTTGTCGTCGTTGCGCGTCGCCGAGAAGGCGAGCAGCGCACACAGCTCCGCCGTCGCCTCCCGCTTGCTCCGCGCCCCCGAGCCGTAGTCCTGGGACGCCGACACGTCGGCCATCAGCATGAGCGTCAGCTGCCGCTCCTCGACGTAGCGCTTGATGTAGGGCGCGCCCATGCGGGCCGTCACGTTCCAGTCGATCGTGCGGACGTCGTCGCCGGGGACGTAGGGGCGGACCTCGTCGAACTCGACGCCCCGGCCCTTGAAGACCGAGACGTACTCCCCCGCCAGCACGTCGGCCACCTGGCGGCCGGTGCGCACCTGGATCTCACGGACGCGGCGGAGGATCTCGCTGGTCTGCATGACGCCGGCTCCCGCCTAACGCATCACGGGACGAGCACGCCGGCGAGGATCCGCTCGATCACGTCCTCGCTCTTCCTGCCCTCCGCCTCGGCCTCGTAGGTCACGGCGACGCGGTGGCGCAGGACGTCGAGAGCGAGGGCCTTCACGTCGTGGGGCGTCGCATAGCTGCGACCCTGGAGGAAGGCATTCGCCTTGGCGGCGCGGGTCAGGTAGAGGGAGGCGCGGGGCGAGGCGCCCATCTCGATCATGCCGTCGAGATCGTGGATGCCGGCGGCCTTGGGATCCCGGGTCGCATGAACGAGGTCGACGACGTAGTTCTTGACCTTGTCGTCGATGAAGATCTTCTCGACCGCCTTGCGCGCCGCGAGGATCTGGGCCGGGCTCGCGACCTTGTGGACGACGGGCTCGGGCTGCCCCGATGCCATGCGGTCGACGATCTTGCGCTCGTCCTCCTTCGACGGGTAGCCGACGACGACCTTCAACATGAAGCGATCGACCTGCGCCTCGGGCAGCGGATAGGTCCCCTCCTGCTCGATCGGATTCTGCGTCGCGAGCACGAGGAAGGGCTCGTCGAAGGGGTACGTCGTGTCGCCGATCGTGACCTGGCGCTCCTGCATCGCCTCGAGCAGCGCCGCCTGGACCTTCGCCGGCGCGCGGTTGATCTCGTCGGCGAGGATCAGGTTCGAGAAGAGCGGGCCGCGCTTGACGCTGTAGGTCCCTTCCCGGGGATTGAAGATCTCGGTCCCGATCACGTCGGCGGGGAGCATGTCGGGGGTGAACTGGATGCGGGAGAAGCCCGTGTCGATCGCCTTCGCGAGGCTGCGGATCGTGAGCGTCTTGGCGAGGCCCGGGACGCCTTCGAGCAGCACGTGGCCCCCGGTCAGGAGCCCGATCAGGAGGCGGGTGATCATCGACTCCTGACCGACGACGACCTTCGCGACCTCGGCGACCAATGCGTTGCAGACCCGCGTGTGCTCCGCGATCTGCGCCTCGATGCTCTCGCTCATGCGGTGCTCTCCTTGGATCGAGCCGGGTCCGGACGGGGACACGGCTGCGCGGCGCGGGAGTATTGCGCCCGACGGGCCCGGATCAAGCGCCCGGACACCCCCCGCGGCCGCCAGGTTCTGCTCCGGACACCCGCCACGCGACCCGGGTCGGACTCAGCCCGCGAAGTCCTCGGCCCGGCTCTTCGCCATCTCCTCGAGGAACCACTTCGGGAACTGGCCGACGAAGCGGCCGACGTCCCAGAAATCGCTCCACTGCACGATCCTGCCGTCGCGCAGCTCGTGGAAGGTGCAGAAGCGATGCTGGGCCTTCTCGCCGGACTTGAAGGTCCAGATCTCCGTGTGGTCGAGGAAGACGAAATTCCCCTCGGCGGCGATGTGGTGGGTGATCTGCTCCTGCTTCGCGAGGTGGTTCCAGGCGATCGAGAGCCGCTTCGTCACGTTCTTCGGGCCCCGGGCGCCGGGGTCGTCGGTCGGGATGTCCTCGTAGTGGACGTCGGGATGAAGGCAGCTCTCGAGGGTCGGGAAGTCGAAGGCGGCGAGCGCCCTCCACATCTTCAGGACGGTGGCCTTTCTGGATTCGAGGGCTTCGGGGGATCCGGAGGTCGGGTCGGGCAGGGTCGGCTCGGACTTTGTCTGCTCGGACATGGCAGTCGGGCACCTTTCATCATCGCTGCGCAACGGTTCGCATCGGGCGCGGGCGCACCGATCGTCGGATCGGCGCCACCGGAGCGCCGGGCAGACTCGCACAACACCGTGTGCATCGCCTCGCTCGGCCGACCCCGCGGGCCGCAAAAATGTCTCGATTCGCCTGGGAACCGCACAGGGGCTGCACGCGGAAGAGCGACCGGGGCGCGTCCTTTTCGGAAGATCCGGGCCGGACGCCTATCCCGATCCGATCCCAGCCACGATAATCCCGGCGAACCCCGGGAGTCGGACATGCCGAGCCTCCGACATGCAGCCGCCGCGCTTCTCGGTCTTGCGATGCTCTTCGCGCCGAGCGCCCGCGCCGTCGACCTCGCGCTGCAGAACGGCTGGAGCGTGACGCCCTCCGGCGCAGGTCCCGCCCGGGCCTTCCTCGACGGCGGCATCGTGTCCCTCCGCGGCGCGATCGCGGGCGGATCGACCGGCCTCGCCTTCAATCTTCCCGCCGAGCTGCGCCCCCAGACGGACGTCTACGTCGCGGTCGCGCTCTGCAACGCGACGCAAGGGCGCCTGTGGATCCAGCCGAGCGGCAACGTCAGCGTCCAGGCGAAGCCGGGCGGCTTCGCCGATGCCCAGTGCCGGACCTCCCTCGACGGCGCGACGTTCGCCCCCGTCGCGAGTGGCTACTCCGTCCTCACGCTTGCGAATGGCTGGACCCACGCCCCCTACTCGACCAGCAGCGCTTCGGCCGCGCTCCTCGACGGCGTCGTCCGCCTGAAGGGCGCGATCGCCCAGGGCTCGTCGGGGCTCGCCTTCACGCTGCCCCCCGAGCTGCGACCGACGACGAGCGTCTATGTCCCGATCGGATTGTGCAACGCGAACAAGGGGCGGCTCATCATCCTGCCGAGCGGCACGGTCTCGATCCAGGCGGAGACGAGCTTCGCCGAGGCGCAGTGCTTCACGTCGCTCGACGGCGCATGGTTCGCGCCGAATCCCGCCGGCTTCACGACCCTCGCCCTCGTCGATGGCTGGTCGCATGCGCCCTTCTCGACCAGCGACGTGGCCGCGGTCCTCACGGGCGGCGTCGTCCGCTTCAAGGGCGCGATGGCGAACGGAACCTTCCCGACCGCGTTCACCCTCCCGCCGGCCCTGCGGCCGCAATCCCAGGTCGATCTACCGATCGATCTCTGCAGCGCGCGCACGGGGCGCCTCTCGATCGCCCCGACCGGCAGCGTCGTCGTCGAAGCGGCGACCGCCTTCTCCGACGCACAGTGCTTCACGTCCCTCGACGGCGTCTCCTTCCTGCCGACACCGAATGGTCTCGCGAAGCTGCCGCTCCCCGTCGAGGACGGAAACGTGGTCTTCGCCGACGGCGCGGACCGGACCTACACGATCGATCTCGGGACCCTCCCCGTCCGGCCGGGCCTCGTCGTCGAGGTCCGACCGCCCGAGACCCATCCGGACATGCAGCTCCAGATCGAGGCGACGAGCTGGGTCCCGCCGAGCGGCTACACCTTTCTCTGCGCGAGCTCGATCTTCTCTCCCCCGAGTACGGGCACCGCTCGCCTGTCGATCGACGTCTACCGGTGTGCTTCGGGGCCGACGAACTGGGCCAATGGCGAGGCCGACATCCGGGTCCGGGTGCTCGATTTCGGGGCGGCGGGGCCGCCGGCGACGGTCGCCGTCGTCATCCGCGGCGAGACGCGACCGCCGACCGGGACGCTGGTCCAGAACGTCGATCCGCCCTTCGTGACGCAGACCGTGTCGCTCGTCGCGTCGAAGGATTCGGTGCTCTACGGGGATCTGCTCGACGGGAACGACGGGCGCGGTCAGTTCCTCTGGGCCGGGCGCAAGACGACTTCGATCTTCAGCTCGTTCGCGCGCAATGCGCTGATCGCCTTCGATCTCGAATCGGTCGTCCCGCCCTCCGCCGTCGTCCAGTCCGCGACGCTCTCGCTCGCCGTCACGGGCATCGTCCCCTTCGACTCGACGCAGCGCCTGGCGATCTCCCGGGTCGCACCGAACGCCGTGACCTCCTGGCAGGAGGGATTCCTCGATGCCGCGGGCTCGGAGTTCGATGGGGCGCCGGGAAGCGCGTCGGGGGTCGACTGGCTCTATCGGGATCGAACTCTCGGCGCATGGACGAGCCCGGGCGGGGATCGGCTCGGCCCGCCGATCGTGGATACGAATCTCTCGACGCCCGGCGCCGTCTCCTTCTCGCCGGTCGAGCTCACGAGTGCGGTTCAATCGATGGTCTCGACGGGCACCGGCGCCGACGGGTTCCTGCTCGAGGGATCGCCCCAATCGATCTTCTCGCCGGCGACCCAGGGGATCCAGCTCGCGAGCCGCGAGAATCCGGGCGCGAGCCCGCCCCCGACCCTCGTCGTCGACTACTACCCGACGGAGGTCTACCAGTCCGGCGAGATCAACGCCGGAACCATCTCCTTCATCGACGCCGCCCAGAACTTCCGCTGGATCTACGACACGGACCAGGACGGAGTCTACGTGACCCCCGAAATCGGCATCTGCGAGGTCACGGATCCGGACCCCTTCAATCCCAACCTGCTCCCCTACACCTACCGCTTCCAGGGCACCCCCGGCTTCACCGGCGTCGACTGCTGTACCTGGCGGGTCAGCTCCGGCCTCGGCATCGTCGGGACGGGTCAGGCGCTCTTCTTCCACAACCTCGACGCCGGCAACCCCACCAACCAGCCCCCCGACACGGATCGCGACGGAATCCGGGATCTCTGCGACAACTGCCCGTACTATGCGAACGGCCCGCTGCTCGGGGCCTGCCTGTCGGGCGCGACGGTCGGGCGACCGTGTCGTTCGAATGTCCAGTGCGGGAGCGGCGGCGTCTGCAGTCTCTCCCAGGAAGACGCGGACGGCGACTTCATCGGGAACGTGTGCGTCCCGGAGCCGGGCTTCTCCGCGGGGCTCGCGGCGGGGCTGCTCGCCCTGATGGCCCTCGCGGCGCGGCCTGCTTCGGCCCGCGCCAGCGCGCCCGCGATCCGGACGGCAAGCTCGATCGCGGGCGGTTAGGGTCCGGGTCCATGCGAGGACGGGTATGGCCATCGAGAAGCTGACGAGCATGAAGGGCGCGCAGGAAGGTCCGCGGATCGAGGACGGGCGAACGCCCGTCGCGGACCGGATCCGGGAGCGGATCCGAAAGGCCGGCACGCGCTTCCACGCGAACGACAACATCCATCGCTTCATCGAGGACGGAGAGCTCGAGCGCCTCCAGAGCGAGGTCGCAGCGAAGATGGCCGAGGTCCTCCGGACTCTCGTCATCGACACCGAGAGCGACCACAACACCCAGGACACCGCCCGACGCGTCGCCAAGATGTACGTCCGCGAGGTCTTCGGCGGACGCTACACGCCGGAGCCGGTCGTGACCGAGTTCCCGAACATCGCGCGATTGAACGAGCTGATGATCGTCGGGCCCGTGCGGGTCCGCAGCGCCTGCTCCCATCACTTCTGCCCGATCATCGGGCGCGTCTGGGTCGGGGTCATGCCGAACGAACACTCCGCGCTGATCGGCCTCTCGAAGTACGCTCGACTCGTCGAGTGGCTGATGACGCGGCCGCAGATCCAGGAAGAGGCGATCGCCCAGCTGGCCGAGCTGCTGCAGGACAAGATGCAGCCGGACGGTCTGGCCATCGTGATGGAGGCCGATCATTTCTGCATGCAGTGGCGCGGCGTGAAGGACATGGACTCGAAGATGACCAACAGCGTCATGCGCGGGTCCTTCCTGAAGGATCCGAACCTGCGACGCGAGTTCCTTTCGCTTCTCTCGGGACGAAAGGATTAGGGGACGCAATGCTCGTTCGACTTCTCTATGCGAGCCGCGCGACGGACGCGATCGACGATGCCCTGATGCACTCGATCGTCGAACGGTCTCGAGCCAACAATCTGGAGCACGGCATCACGGGCATTCTCAGCGTCTATCCCGAGGGAGGCATCTTCCTGCAGGTGCTCGAAGGCGCGCGCAGCCAGGTCAACGCCCTCTACGGCAACCTCCTGCGCGATCGGCGCCATCGGGACGTGACGCTCCTGCATTATGCCGAGATCGAGGAACGCCACTTCGCCGCCTGGCGCATGGGGAGCATCGACCTGAAGAAGGTCAACCGAAGCACGATCCTGCGCTTCTCGGAGAAGCCCGTGCTCGATCCCTTCTCGATGTCCGGCGGGGGAGCGCTCGCGCTGCTCGAAGAGCTGGCCCACACGGCGGCGATCGTCTCGCGCGACGTCGGTCAGGGCGGCTGAACGGCGCGTCCGAGGCCGCAGCCCGAGACACGACCGGAATCGACTTCACGAGGACGGCTCGGGTGTCGCAGGCTCCGCAGCGACTTCAGTCCCGCCCATCTCATTGCTGTCGACGAAGATTTCGACCGCCTTCACCCGGGACAACACGTCCTCGACCGCGGTCGCATCGGAAATTGCGACGACCACGACGAGCTCCCGATATACGCACTCGTCGAAGACCAGATGCGGCTTGGGTCCATCGACCTCGTCGTTCCATTCCTGGGAATTCGTCGGAGACGTCAGAGGATGGACTTCGGGCGACGCGCTCGTCTCGATCCGATCCCGACCCGCGATGCAGTAGCGCGCGATCCGCCCTCGCTGCCGGAGTGGCCAGAGAATGGTCTGGAACGCCAGTGAGTTCATCCGGTTCGGATGACCGGACCAGTCGGACCAGTAGAGCTTGAGTCCGCGTCGCAGGAGAAAGGAATCGGAATCGAACCACGGCTGCTGGACGTAGACGAAGCGCGAGCTCAGGGCGATCGCTTGTTTGAGACAGCGCTCGGCGTCCTTGAAGCCCGTCAGGTGTTCCAGGAAATGGGAGAGCACACAGAACTCCACCGATCCCCGCGTCCGAGGCAGCCTCGCCGCATCGACCTCGATGGCGTCGAAGCCCCGGCGCCGCACGTCCTCGATCCGCGAGAGATCGCTGTCGAGCCCGAGGCCCCGGGCTCCTCCGAGCAGTCGGCGGCCCAGCTCGAGCGAACGCCCGTCTCCACAACCGAAATCGACGAACGAATACGGAGTCAGATCGATCACGTCGGTCACGCCGCAAATCCCCCTCTCGACATCGAGCACGCCCTCAACCCGCCGTCCCCGGCTCGACCGCCGGCAGCCGCAGGAACGCGATCGCGATCGCCCCGACGGCGAAGCTGAAGATGAAGATCGTGAACGCGAGCTGGTAGCTCCCGGTGCGGTCGTAGAGATGGGCGGCGATGGGCGCGCCCGCGATGCTGACGGGAAGCATCAGCAGGTTGGTGAGGCCCATCGCGCTCCCGATCGAGGCCCGGCCGAAGGCCGCGCCGGTCAACGCGCCCCAGAGCGGCATGGTCCCACCGACCGCGAAGCCCGCGGCGACCACGGCCGCGAGCAGCGCCTCGAAGGACGGCTGGCCCATCAGCTGCGACCAGGACGCGGCGAACCAGCCGAACATGACCCACGCGGCGATCTTCTTGTCGAAACGATCGACGAGCCAGCCGAAGGGCAGCCGCCCGAGCGCGCTCCCGAACGCATAGCCCGAGAGCAGGATCGCCGCACGCGCGGGGCTGATGCCGATGTCGGTCGCGAACGGCACGAGATGGGCGAGCATCACGTTGACGGGGCAGTAGGCGAAGGCCATGGCGATCGTGATGACCCGGAAATTCCGATCGGCCAGGAGCGTCCGTGTCGGAAGTGGCTCGGCCGCTGTGTTCGGGTCGGCCGGCGCGTCCGATCCCGATGCGACGTAGGCATCCCCATCGGGCAGTGCGCCCACGTCCTCCGGACGCCGCGCGACGAAGAGGAGGATCGGGACGACGAGCAGGAGGATGCCTGCGCCGAGCGCGCCCGCGGCGCCGCGCCAGCCGAGCTCGCCGATCAGCGCCGTCACGATGGGCGGGAAGGCGACGCCCCCCGCGGCGGAGCCGAGGGCCGTCAGCCCGAGGGCCCGGCCGCGGCGACGGACGAACCAGCGGCCGACGACGGCCGTCGTCGCGAGGGCGCCGAAGAGATAGGAGCCGAGGGCGATCGCCGAGACGAGCAGCAGGCCCGCCTGCCAGAGCTCCGTCGCGCGGGAGAGCAGGCCGAGCCCGAGGGCCTCGAGGACGACGCCGGTCGCGAGGACGAAGCGCGGCGAGAGGCGATCGAGGCCACGACCCAGAAACGGGGCGGCCAGCCCCTGGACGACCCCCATCGAGGTCATGCCGAGGGTCACCGCGAGCCGCGATGCATCGAAATCGGCCGCGAGCGGCTTCATGAAGGCGCCGTAGGCGTAGTAGGTCGTCCCGGTCGAGACGGCCTGCGCGAACGCGCAGATCGCGACGATTCGCCAGCCGTAGAACACGCTGCCCCCCTCCTCCGCGGATTCCGCGCCCGTCGTGGGCGCGCTCAAGCCGAGAGTCGGAGCGGAAGGCGTCCGAGCACACGGAACAGCGAGGCGCCCCACTCGGGCGGCGAGTCGTCGAGCTCGAGGGTCCGAGTACGCGCGACCAGCGTCCCGATCGCGAGCTGCGCCTCCATGCGCGCGAGATGGACCCCGAGGCAGAAATGCGCACCGCCGCCGAAGGCCAGATGCTCGTTGGGCGAGCGGCCGACGTCGAAGCGGTCGGGGTCGGGAAATTTCGCGGGATCGCGATTGGCCGCCGAGAGCAGCGCCATCACCCGGCGATCCTTCGGGATGACGACGTCGCCGAAGCGCGTCTCCTCCCGCGTCACGCGGATCGTGAGCGGGATCGGCCCGTCGAAGCGCAGGCACTCCTCGACGGCCGACGCGATCAGCCCGGGATCCGCGCGCAGCCGCGCGAGCTGGTCCGGATGCAGCACGAGCATGCGCACCCCGTTTCCGATCAGGCCGATCGTCGTCTCGAAGCCGGCGATCAGGAGCCCGGACGCCTGGGCGATCAGCTCCCGCGGCGTCAGCCGATCGCCGGCCTCCTCGGCGCGGATCAGCTCGGTCAGGATGTCCTCGCGCGGCGACGTGCGGCGCTCCGCGATCAGGTCTTCGAAATAATGCTCGAGCGCCTCCGCCGCGGCCGCGGCCCGATCGATCACCTCCTGTGGCGCGAACTGGGCCGCCAGCAGATGGGTCGCCTGCGCGGTCCATTCGGTGAAGCGCGCGCGATCGGCGATCGGGACGCCCATCATCTCGCAGATCACCGTCGACGGGACGGGCAGCGCGAGATCCGCGATCACGTCCATCTCGCCCTTGGCCAGGGCGCGCTCGACGAGCTCGTCGACGAGCCGCTTTACGGGGGCGCGCAGCCGCTCGATCGCCCGCGGCGTGAAGGCCTTCGAGACGAGCCGGCGCAGCCTCGGGTGGGCCGGCGGATCCTGCTGGAGCATGAACTCGCCCGGCCCGAGCGCGCGCGGGATCCGCTCGCGCCCGTCGATCTGCCCATCGGCGTTCCGGACCCCGGTCGGCACGTCGCGCAGCAGCCGCTGGCAATCCGCGTAGCGCGCGAGCCGGAACACGCCGAAGGGCAGCTCGCTGACCGGCGCGACGGCCCGCAGCCGCGCGAGCCGCGCATGCGGATCCCCGCGAAAGCTCGGATCGAAGGGGTTCGCGCCGAAGAAGGGATCCTTCGGATCGAGCGGCGGCAGGTCCGCGATCGATTGATAGGCGGGGCGCGACACGCGACCAGTCTACCCCGCGGCGCGGTGCGGCGGGGAAGAGAATCGCGCGGTCGATCGGGGATCCGGGCGCGGGCGGACCCGAGCCGGTGGGCGACGATCGCGGTGGCTCTCGCGGCGCAATCCCCGCATCCACCTCCGCCCATCCGCGCCTCGGCGGCGCGCGTGCGTGAAGCCCGCGTCGAGCGCTCGGGCCGCATCGGACCCACCGGCCGACCGAAGAGTCCGGCTCGCCGTGCCCCTCCCGGCCGGGTGCCCCGTCTGGACAACCGCTCTAGAGTCCCGTCGAACCAAAGAGGAGCCCGAACCGACCATGAACACCGAAGCCAGCCGCAAGCTCGTTCTCGACTATCTCGCCGCCCAGGGCCGCGGCGACGGGGCGACGATGGCCGCCCTGCTCGACGACGAGGTCCAGTGGCGACCGCCGGCAGCGGCCGGGCTCGGCTCACCGACGGGTCGCAACGAAGTCCTCGGCGCGATGGGCGCGGCGGGGGCGAAGTTCTTCGACCTCTCGACCATGAAGTCCGAGACGAAGTGGATCGTCGCCGATGGCGACAAGGTCGTCGTCCGCCAGCGCAACGAGGCGAAGGCCGCGAACGGCAAGCCCTACAGCAACGAGTACGTCTGGGTCTACGTCTGCCGGAACGGCAAGATCGTCGAGATCGAGGAGCACACCGACTCCCAGCGTTTCAAGGAGATCGTCCTCTCCTAGGACGCGGACCGCAGCGGGCGGCGGACGTTGCGTCCGCTGCCCAGCTCCCCTCGGCCGCGAGGTCCTCGATGTCTCCCGTCCCTTCGATGTCTTCGACCCTTCCGTCGCTCGTCGATCCGCAATTCGTCGCGGATCCCTTCGCGCAGCTCGCCTGGCTGCGGGAGCACGATCCCGTCCACTGGGACGAGGCCCTCGGAACCTGGTTCATCACCCGCTACGAGGACGTCCGCCGCTTCTTCTCGGATCCGCGGCTCTCGACCGATCGCCGGCTCGCCCGCAGCTACCGCCCGGCGCCGCCGGAGAGCTGGCTCTTCCATTTCGAGCAGAGCTCGATCATCAGCGCCGATCCCGAGGGCCACCGCCGCTGGCGGCATCGCCTGTCGGCAGGCTTCACGCCGCGGGCGGTGCGGCGGATGGACCAGCAGGTCCGGGACATCGTCGAAGAGTTCGCAGCACCGCTCCGCGGTCAGACGGGCGAGGTCGATCTCCTCGCCGCGTTCACCGACCCGATCCCGAACACGGTGATCGGCCGCATCACCGGCATCCCGCCCTATCCCGGCGACGAGGCGCGCTTCCGCAGCCTCGCCCAGCAGATGATGCAGCGCTTCACGTTCTTCGCCGACGCGGCGAAGATCGAGCGCGGCAACGCCGCGATCGAGGAGCTCGCCGAGTGGGTCATGAAGCTCGCCGACGAGCGCCGCCAGACCCGCGCCGACGATCTGCTCTCCGATCTGATCCACGGCAACGCCGGCGACGAGGCCCTCACGAATCGCGAGATCGTCGTGCTCGTGGCCGGCCTCGTGGCCGCGGGCTCCGAGACGACGACGCTCGGCGGGACGCAGGTGATCCGCCATCTGCTGAAGCATCCCGGGGAGCTCGCGCGGGTCCGCGCGGATCGCAGCCTCGTGCGCAACGCCGTCCGCGAAGCGCTGCGCTTCGACTTCGGATCCCTCGCGGCCGTCAACATGCGCTTCGCGACGGAGCCGATCGAGCTCGCCGGCCAGACGATCCGCCCGGGCGACATGCTGATGCTGAGCCCCGCGAGCGCGAATCGCGATCCCTCGGTCTTCCCCGACCCCGACCGCTTCGACGTCGGTCGCGACACGCGCGACGTCGTCAGCTTCGGCCACGGCCCGCGCTACTGCCTCGGCGCGAATCTCGCGATGCAGGAGATGGCCTGCATGCTCGAGGCCGCCCTCGACTTCCTGCCCGAGGACGCGCGCCTCGTCGAACACGAGGCCGACTGGGAGCAGATCGGGATCATGCGGCGGCCGCTGCGCCTCGTCGTCGACTTCGGCCCGGAGCGTCGTTGCGGTTGAAGTGGCCGCTCCCCGCCCTGCTCGCGTGGGCCGCCGCCTGGCTCGCCTACGGCGGACTCTCGGCCCTCGGCGCTCCGCCATGGCTCGCGCTGCTCGCAGCCAGCGCGCTCGGCATCCCGCTCTGCTTGTGGGGCGACACGCCGTGGCGGCGCGTGTTCATCCTCGCGGGCTTTCCGTTGTCGCTGCTCGTGAGCGGCGTCGCGGAAAGTCTCCCGGCCTGGGCCTGGCTCGCACCGCTCGCGCTGCTGCTGCTCCTCTACCCGATCGCGAGCTGGCGCGATGCACCGCTCTTCCCGACGCCGGACGGAGCCCTGCACGGACTCGCAGCGCGGGCCGCGCTGACGGAAGGTGCGCGCATTCTCGACGCCGGCTGCGGTCTCGGCAATGGCCTCCGCGAGCTGCGTCGCGAGTATCCATCGGCTCGGCTCGAGGGCCTGGAGAGCAGCTGGCCCCTGCGATTCGCGTGCGCCTGGCGCTGCCGCTTCGCGCGGATCCGGCGCGCCGACATCTGGTCTGCCGACTGGTCGGCCTACGACCTGGTCTACCTGTTCCAGCGCCCCGAGAGCATGCCGCGAGCGGCGGAGAAGGCCGCCCGCGAGCTCGCGCGCGGCGCCTGGCTCGTCAGCCTCGAGTTCGAAGCGACCTCGCTCTCGCCGCAGCACGTGCTGGACTGTGCGGACGGGCGACGCGTCTGGCTCTATCAGGCGCCTCTCCGCGCGCGCGGTCGGTGATCAGGCCTCACACTTCGCGGCGCTCGCCTTCGCGCTGCCGGTGACTCCGGGCACGCGCAGGTCCTGCACGCGCACCGATGACCTCCCCGACTGGAATCAACCGGATGCTCCGCCCGTCGCGGCGGGCTGGAGGCGCGATGATGCTCGAGCGTTGGATTCTTCGGGCCGTGGGAGGCTGGGCGCTGTCCCTGACGCTCCTCTGCGGCCATGCGGCCTCTGCATTTCCCAGCTACGGCACGGCCGTCGACACGACCTGTACCGCGAACGGCTGGACCCCGGCGAAGCCCTTCAATCCGAACGGCGGCAACGCGAACAGCGCCTCGCAGGTGAACTGCGGGTTGTGTCATACCAACGGCTCGAGCCCCGGCTCGAGCCTGACACCGGGCGGCGATCAGTACCGGCGCTCGAACCGCACCGACGTGACGCCCTTCTGCTCGGCCCCCGTCGCCAACAGGCCGCCGGTCTTCGCCGCCGTCGCGCCCCAGAGCGCGACCGTGGGCTCGCCCTTCTCGCTGACGATCTCGGCCAGCGATCCCGAAGGCGGTTCGATCCTGCTGAGCGTCGCCAACGCGCCGACCGGCTCGACCTTCACCGACGCCGGCAACCGGACGGGAAGCCTCGTCTGGACGCCGACGGCGGCCCAGCTCGGTGCGCATACGCTGACCTTCCATGCCGCCGATACCGGAACACCGATGGGCGTCGCCTCCCTCGACGTCACGATCGCCGTCGGCCAGGCCGCGAATCGCCCGCCCGTCCTCGCGCCGATCGGCAATCAGCAGCTCGACCCGGGTCAGACCCTCGCCTTCGATCTCTCGGCCCAGGATCCCGAAGGCCAGTCGCTCGTCTTCTCGGCGACCGGCCTCCCGACCGGCGCGAGCCTCGTCGGCGCGAGCTTCGCCTGGACGCCCGACTCGACTCAGATCGGGCAGCACAGCGTGATCTTCAAGGTCACGGACAACGGCACGCCCGCGGCCTCCGATCTGGAGACCGTCGTCCTCTCCGTCGGCCGCATCAATCGACCGCCGGTCCTCTCGGCGATCGGCAATCGCCAGGTCCAGCTCGGAAGCGAGCTGCGCGTCGCGCTCTCCGCGACCGACCCCGACGCCGACCCGATCGTCCTCGACTGTACGGGGCTCCCCGCCGACGCGATCTTCACCGACCTCGGCGACGGCACCGGCGAGATCGTCTGGTCGCCGACGGCGGCTGCGCGCACGAGCGTGACCTGCACGGCGACCGACTCCGGCACGCCGGCCGAGAGCGACGCGGAGACCTTCAGCCTCGCCGCCCTCGACGCGACGAGCGCCGCCGCACCCCGCGTCGAGGATGCTTCGTGGAGCGCCACCGGCCATCGCCTCTTCATCCAGGGCTCGGCCGCGATGCCGCCGACCGCGTCCACCCGCCGCGAGCACGCACTGCGCACGTCGCTCGACGTCTTCGCGGTCCTGTCGGACGGCAGCTCGGTCCTGCTCGGCACGCGGCGCGGCTCGCGCTCGGGTCGCTTCACGATCGATCTCGAGCCCTTCATCGCGCCCTGCTCCGTCGCCGTCGGCAGCGCGGGGGCGACGAGCCTGGCGATCCCGGTGCGCAACGCGCCGGCCGATTGCGAGCGGATCCTGCTCGCCCGCGTGCGAGCGACCCTCGACTGCGCCGAGTCGACGATCCGCATCTCGGGTCAGCGCGGCCCGATCGGCGGAACGATCGTCGCCTCGGACGAACGCGACGGCGCGCTCCTCGGGATCTTCCCGGTGACCGACAAGACCGGGCGATTCGGGGGGACCGCGACCTCGGCCGTCGCACCGACCTCGATCGGCATCCGCGCCGAGGTCGGCGGCACGAGCTGGACCCTCGCGAGCCCGGTCTCCGTGACGAAGTCGGGCGATTGCGACGACCACGATGAGGACGACGACGACGACGACGAGGAAGTGCGAACCGGAGCCCCGAACGTGCGAGAGCGCACGCGTCGCGGCGACGACTGACGCAGGAGACGGCTCGCCCGGGCGACCCGAGCCGAAGGGTTCGGGTCGCCCGGGCGGCGCCTCAGTCGCGCGGCAACCGCCCCCGCCACTCCGGCAGATCGAGGGCCCGCATCGAGCGCGCGACGATCCCGGTCGCAGCCTCGTCGAGATGCTCGAAGGGCGGACGCGTGTGCCAGCCGGGGATGTCGAGCAGGCGCATCGCGGTCTTCAGGAACCGGACGGTGCCCCCGGGCCAGATGTTCAGGCTGAAGATGCCGTTGAGACGGCGATAGGCGGTCTTCGCCGCCTCGAGGTCGCCGGCGCGGATCGCGCTCTGGAGCTCGGCGCAGACGACGGGGGCGATGTTGCCCTCGGAGCAGAGGAACCCGTGGCCCCCGATGGCCAGCGTCGAGAGCGCCTGCATCGGGCCACCGACCAGGATCTCGCAGCGGCCGGCGGTGAGCTCGACGAGCTGATGGAGATAGTTGACCTCGCTCGTGCAGTGGATCCGGACGATGTTCGGGAAGGCGTCGAGCAGCCGGCCGAGGACGGGGAGCGGGACCAGGCCGTTGTAGACGTGGGTCGAGATCGCGGCCGGGATCGTCATCTCGCCGAGCACCGTCGCGAAGAAGCGCTCGAGCTCGCGGTCGGTCAGCTTCATCGAGTGGCCGGGGTCGGCGGTGTAGAGCTGCATGACGTCGACCTTCGCCTTCTCGGCGATGCGGACGATCGGGCGCAGCTGGTTCGCGTTGCGCGGCTCGACGCCCATGGCGCAGACGGGGACGCGACCGGCAGCGGTCTTCACGACGGTCTCGTAGAAGGTCGCGGTCTCATCGAGGGACATCGCGAAGCCCTCGCCCGGGGACGCGGTCCCGATCGCGAGGCCGAGGCCGCGGCTCGCGATGCTCTCGACGAGGGACACGACCGCCGCCTCGTCGAGGCGGCCGGCTTCGTCGTAGGGCGTCACGGTGCAGATCGCGGCTCGATAGGGGCGGACGTCGGTCGGGCTCATCGGTTCTCCTTGGCCCGCGCGTCGGCGGACGGATGGCTCGGGGGATTCGCCGTGTCGGCGGTCGCGACGGGCAGCTGGCGCAGCGCATCCGCGAGCGCCACGTGCTCGCCGGCGAGCACGTGGCCCACGAGATGCCGCGACTGCGAGCGCGCGACGACCTCGAGGACCTCGCGATCGTCCTCCGAGGCGGCGGCCGCGCGCGCGGCGTTGGTCGCCGCGAGCTGATCGAGCTCGCTCTGGACGTCGGACGGAATCGGGAGCGCCCGGGACGTGAAGTAGTCGCGGGTGCAGGCCTCGACGTCGAAGGGGTCGGGGGTCGCGGCGACCTGGTTGCTCTTCGAGGCGAGGCTCGCCTGGATCCCGAGCCATTCGCCGGGGCTCTGCTGCTCGATGCAGCCGAGCATGCCGCGATAGGCGCGATAGCCGAGGACCTCCTGGACGTTGAGCGGCATGTCCCGGGCGACGAGCGGCGGGACGAGCAGGAGATTCGCCTCGTGGGGCCGCAGCCAGCCGCAATTGAAGCCCATCTGGGTCCCGATCCGCGCCGAGGGCGTGTGGTTCGAGCTCGCCGCGTGATAGGTCGAGCCGAGCCAGACCGCGACCGATCCCTGCTTCATCTCGAGGTACTCGACCGGATCCTCGGGCCGCGGATGGCGCCCCGCCGGCCAGAGATGGCTGCCGGGAATCACGCGCGTCGCCCCGTTCTCCTGCGTGAAGTCCGTGACCGCCCACATGTAGACGAGCAGGTAATGGGGCCCGCCCGGCGTGCGCGGGAGCATCGGCTCGTAGATCGCGCCGTCGGTATGGATCGTCTGCTCGCGGCCGCCGTGCTCGAGGATGAAGACCGAGGAGCCGTTGAGCAGCGACTCGGGTCCGAGGATCCGCTCGTTCAGCGCGTGGAGAACCGGATGCGAGAGCAGCGTCACGAAGGCCCGGGACTTCGTCAGCACCGACTCGACCTTGCGCAGCCCGCCCCCGAAGAACTTGAGCTGCAGCCGCTCGGCCCGATCGGCCCACGGCTTCACCTCCGCCTGCAGCCGGTCCATGATCGCCGGATCGGCGATCCGGTCGAGAATCGCGAAGCCGCGCTCGTTCAGGCTCGCCGCGGCATCGCGCGCCAGCGCCGCGGTCGTGTCGCGCGATTCCATCGGCTCTCCCTTCGTCGTTACGCCGGCCATTCCCGCAGCCCTTCGCGCGGCCGTTCGGCTGGCCGCTCGCTCGTCCCCCGACCCCCCGCACGGCCGATCGCCGATTTGTCAGTCGAGTCGGCATCCGCCACTCTAGCCCTCTCGAAAAGCCCTCCGCATCCGCGCGAAAGGATCCCCATGCAGCCCCTTGACGTCGCGTTCCAGAGCGCGGGCACGCAGGTCCGCGCCCATCTCTACCTTCCGACCGGACCCGGTCCTCATCCGGTCGTCGTGATGGCGGGGGGCTGGTGTTATGTGAAGGAGCTGGTCCAGCCCGAGTACGCCCGGGTCTTCGCCTCGGCCGGCATCGCCGCGCTGGTCTTCGACTACCGGGGCTTCGGGACGAGCGACGGCGAGCCGCGCCAGCACATCGATCCGTGGGCCCAGGTCGACGACTACAAGAACGCGATCAGCTTCGTCGAGACGCGCCCGGAGCTCGACGCTTCGCGCATCGGGATCTGGGGCATCTCGTACAGCGGCGGCCACGTCCTCGTCGTCGCCGCGACCGACCCGCGCGTGCAGTGCGTCGTCTCGAACATCCCCGTCGTCGACGGCTGGCGCACGATGCAGAGCGTCCACGGCGCCCTCGCCTTCCGCCGCCTCGAAGCGCTGATCCTCGAGGACCGCCGCAAGCGCCTCGCGACCGGCGTGCTCGGCACGATGCCGATGTCGACGCCCGACCCGGCGCGGGAGCTCTCCACCTGGCCCTTTCCCGAGGTGACGAGCGCCTTCCTGCAGTTCAAGAACACCGTCGCCCCGACCCACGAGCACTGGAACACGATCGCCTCGACGGAGCTCCTGATGAGCTACGACGTCCGGCCTTTTCTGAGGAGGATCCTGCGCACGCCCGTCCTGATGAGCGTCGCGGAGCAGGACGACATCACGCTCTGGGAGGAGGAGATCGACGTCTTCAACGCGATCGCGACCCCCGACAAGCGCCTCTTCCTCTGCCGCGACACCTCCCACATGACGCTCTACAGCAACAAGTCGCGGCTCGAGCAGCTGGCCGAGCAGGGCCGCGACTTCCTCGTCGCGAAGCTGCTCGGGCGCTGAGCCGCGGCGAAGCGATGGAAGCCGTCCTGATCACCGGCCGTGAGCGGCTCGAGGTCCGCGAGGTCCCGGAGCCCGAGGCGCGTCCGGGCGCCGCCATCGTCGCGATCGAACGCTGCGGCATCTGCGGGACGGACGTCGCCGCGTATCGCTCGGGCGATCCCTACCCGCCCTTTCTCTGCGGCCACGAATGGGTCGGCCGCATCGCGGCGTTGGGCGCCGGCGTGACGGGCTTGCACGCGGGCGACCGCGCCGTGATGGGCGTACCCGTCGCGTGTGGCCTCTGCGCGGAATGCCGCGCCGGCCATGGCCACCGCTGCGCCGCGATCATGGCCCTGGCCTATGGGCTCCACCCGCTGACGCCGTCCCACGGCGGCTATGCGCCACGCATCGCCGTCCCCGCCGATCATCTCGTCGTCGCGCCGGAGGACCTGCCCGTCGACGCGGCGGCGCAGGTCGAGCCCGCGACAGTGGCGCTCCACGCCGTTCGACGGCGCCCGCCGCGCCTCGGCGACCACGTGCTCGTGCTCGGCGCGGGACCGATCGGACTCTACGCGGCGCAGCTCGCGCGGATCGCCGGCGCGGGCGAGGTCCACGTCCTCGAGCCGAAGGCCGAGCGGCGTGCCCTCGCCGCCGGGCTCGGCGCGACCTCGGCGTTCGAGCCCGGTCCCGAGGCGACGGAGGCCATCCGCGCGCGAACGCCCGGTCGCCTCGGCGTCGATCTCGTCTACGAGTGCTCCGGCAGCCAGGCGGCGATGGACGCGGGCTTCGAGCTCGTGCGGCCGGGGGCGCCTTCATGCTGATCGGCGTATCCCACGCCGGCGTCCGCCTCGATCCCCTCGCCTGCATCACGAAGGAGATCCTGCTCGACAACTCGACCGCCCACCATCACCACGAGTTCCGCATCACGATGGACCTGATGCGGGACGGACGATTGCGAACCGGTCCGATCCACTCGCGGACGATCGGGCTCGACGGCCTCGCGGAGGCTTTCGCGGCGCTCGCGGCGGGGCGCGAGGCGAAGGTGCTGGTCTCACCCGTCGGCTGAGCTCTCCCCCGAAGCCGCTTCCGCCGCCTTGCCCGTCCCGCTCTCCACCGCGACGACGTCCCCCGGCCGGACGCCCTGTACGCCGTCGACGACGACGCGCTCGCCGCCGACCAGGCCCTCGAGGATCTCCTGCCTGCCCTCGACCATCCGGCCCGGGCGAACCGGTCGGCGCTCGACCTTGTCCTCCGCGCCCACGATGAGCACGTAGCTCCCCCCCTGCTCGTCGAGCACCGCCCGCTGCGCCACCACGATCGCCTTCGGCACGTCGGGGAACTCGGCGACCACGCGCACGAACTGCCCGGGGCGAAGCACGCCCTCCGGATTCGGGACCCGGGCGCGCAGCGCGAGCGTGCCGCGCGTCGCGTCGACGGTCGGCTCGACGTAGTCGACGACGCCTTCGTTCGCATAACGGCTGCCGTCACCGAGGCGGATCTCGACGGGGATCGCCGCCGGCTCACCGAGCAACGGGACCGCCTCGCCTTCGGGCGCCGCGAAGTAGACGTGGACCGGATCTTCCTGGACGAGCACCGCGAGGATCGTGTCCTGGTTGGACTCGCCGACGAGGTTGCCGACGTCGACGAGCGCGCGACCGATGCGGCCCGCGACCGGCGCGCGGATCGCGGCGTAGGAGAGCTCGAGCTCGGCGGCCTTCACCGCCGCCCGGGCCGCGTCGACCGCCGCAGCGGTCTCGTCGCGGGTGGAACGGCGCTCGTCGATCCGCTCGTCGCTGACGACGCCGCTCTCGAAGAGGGCCTCCGTCCGGGCGAGGTCGCGCTCGGCGCGGTCGGCCTCGGCGCGGGCCCGGGCGAGCTGGCCCTTCGCCTCGGCGAGAGCGACCTCGAAGGGGACCGGATCGATGCGGAAGAGAAGTGCGCCCTTCTCGACCCGCGCCCCGTCCTCGAAGAGCTGCCCGACCAGATAGCCGCGCACCCGCGCGCGGATCTCGACGCGATCGACCGCGCGCACGTTGCCGACGTACTCGCGTCGGTCGGCAAGAGACGTGACGCTCGCGACCTCGACCTGGACCTGGGCGGGCCCCCGGACCGCCGGCGCCTCGCCGCCGGGACAGCCGAGGCCGAGGCAGGCGGCGAGGACGGTGGCCGCTGCGAGACCGCGGCCCGCTCGCGCGCGCCCGGCTCCGATCGCGCTCCTGCTCCCTTCGTCTCGTCGCGCGCTCATCCGCCCACTCCTTCCATTCCATCCCGCTCGCCGGGTCGCAGTCGTCTCCGGATCCGGTCGGCCGCGCTCTGCACGATGACGTAGAGCGCGGGCACGAGCGCCAGCGTCAGCGCCGTCGCGACGAGCATGCCGCCGAAGACGGCGGTGCCGAGCGAGCGCCGCGCGGCCGAGCCCGCTCCGGTCGAAATCAGCAGGGGGACGACGCCGAGCACGAACGCGAGCGCCGTCATCACGACCGGCCGGAAGCGCGTCTCCGCCGCCTCGCGCGCCGCATCGACGAGGCTCGCGCCTTCCGCGTGGCGCCGCTTCGCAAACTCGACGATCAGGATCGAGTTCTTGCTGGCGAGGCCGATCAGCGTGACGAGCCCGATCTGCCCGAAGAGATCGTTGCCCAACCCGCGCAGGAGCTGGGCGCCCAGCGCCCCGAGAAACGCGAGGGGCACCGCCAGCAGGATCACGAACGGCAGGCTCCAGCTCTCGAATTGCGCCGCCAGGAAGAGGAACACGACGAGCAACGAGAGCGCGAGGACGATCTGGGACTCGCGCCCGACCTGCCGCTCCTGATAGGCGGTGCCGGTCCACTCGAAGGCCATCGTGTTCGGGAGGATCTCCCGCGCGAGCTCTTCCATCGCGTCGAGGGCTTCGCCCGAGCTGTAGCCCGGCGCCGCCTGTCCGCGGATCGTCGCCGCGCGGTAGACGTTGTAATGCGGGATGTCGCGGGGACCGGCGATCCGGCTGAGCTTTACCAGCGTCGACACCGGCACCATCTCGCCCCGCTCCGAGCGGACCCAGAGCCGCTCGACGTCCTCCGGCGACGCCCGCAGATCGCTCTCCGCCTGGGCGTAGACCCGATAGGGTCGGCCGAAGCGATCGAAGTCGTTGACGTAGAGCCCGCCCATGAAGGTCTGGAGCGTCTCGAAGACGTCGTCGACGCGTACGCCGAGGGCCTTCGCCTTGGCGCGGTCGAGATCGACGAAGATCTGGGGCGTCGCGGAGCGGAACGACGTGAAGAGATTCGCGAGCTCGGGCCGCTCGCGGCTCTTCTCGATCAGCTTCTGCGCCATCGCGGCGAGGGATTCGACGCTGCCGCCGGCCCGATCCTCGAGCTGGAACTCGAAGCCGCCGGTCCGCGAGAGCCCGCGCACCGGCGCCGGGCTCAGCACCCGGACCACCGCCTCGGGGATCGTGGCGACCCGCGGCTGGACCTTCGCCATGATCGCCTGGAGCGACTCCTCCGACCCTCCGCGCTCCGACCAGGGCGCGAGCGTCACGAAGAACGAGCCGACGTTCGAGGGGGAGGTATTCGTGAGGACGTCGTAGGCGCCGAAGAGATTCCAGCCGACGATGCCGGGCGTGTCGTGGAGGACGGCTTCGACCAGCGTCGCGACCTGCTCGGTCCGCTCGAGGGCGGCGCCGTCGGGCAGCTGGAAGGTGATCATGAAATAGCCCTGATCCTCGTCCGGCAGGAAGCCCGACGGCACCAGCCGGAAGAGCAGCGCCGTCACGAGCCCGAGCACGGCGAAGCTCCCGAGCACGACGCTCCGCCGCGGCAGCAGCCAGCGCACCGCGCCGTCGTAGCGCCGCATCACGTGTCCGAATCCGCGATCGAAGCCGTCGAAGAAGCGACCGCGATGGGCGCCTTCGGCCCGCATCAGGAGCGCGCAGAGCGCGGGAGACAGGGTCAGCGCGTTCAGGAGCGAGATCAGCACGGCGCTCGTCACGGCGAGCCCGAACTGGCGGAGCAGGAGCCCCGTCGTTCCGGGCAGGAACGCGACGGGAACGAAGACGGCGCCGAGCACCAGCGTCGACGCGACGATCGCGCTCGTGACCTCGCCCATCGAGCGGCGCACCGCCTCCCGCCGCGGCATGCCGCGACCGATGAGGCGCGCCACGTTCTCGACGACGACGATCGCGTCGTCGACGACGAGGCCGATCGCCAGCACGAGGGCGAAGAGCGTGATCGAGTTGATCGAGAGCCCGATCGCGTTGAGCACGGCGAGGGTGCCGATCAGCGAGACCGGGATCGTGATCGCCGGGATCAGCGTCGTCCGCCAGTCCTGCAGGAAGACGTAGACGACGAGGAAGACGAGGACGATCGCCGTCAGGAGCGTCTGGACGACCTCGCCGATCGACTCGGAGACGAACTGCGTCGGGTCGTAGCGGACGCGCCAGTCGACCCCGGACGGGAAGCGTTCGGCGAGCCGCGCGAGCTCGGCTCGGACGTTGCGCGACACGTCGAGGGCGTTCGCGTCCGGGACCTGGAAGACGCCGAGGGCCATCGCGGGCTGGCCCGTCAGGCGGGTGAAGCCGTTGTAGTTCTGGGCGCCGAGCTCGACGCGCGCGACGTCGCGCAGCCGGAGCAGCGAGCCGTCCGGCTCGGCGCGGATCACGATCGCCTCGAACTCGGCGACCGACTCGAGCCGCCCCTTCGTCCGCAGCGGCAGCTCGACCTGCTGGCCCGCCGGCGCGGGCGACGCCCCCGTCCGGCCCGCCGCGACCTGCTTGTTCTGCTCGCGCACCGCCTCGACGATGTCGCCCGAGGTCAGCCCGAGCTTCGCGAGCTTCTGCGGATCGAGCCAGATCCGCATCGCATAACGCCGCTCGCCCGGCAGCGAGATCTCGCCGACGCCGGGGACCCGCTTCAGCGCGTCGACGACGTTGATGAGGGCGTAGTTCGAGAGGTAGAGGGTGTCCCGGGAGCCGTCCGGCGAGAAGAGGTTCACGACCATCGTCAGGTCGGGCGCCTGCTTGCGCGCGGTGATGCCGTAGCGCTGGACCTCTTCGGGCAGGCGCGGCTCGGCGACGGCGACGCGGTTCGTGACGTTCACCGTCGCGATGTCGGCGTTCGTGCCGAGCTCGAAGGTGACGGTCAAGCTCATCTGCCCGTCGTTGGCGCTCGCCGAGGACATGTAGAGCATGCCCTCGGTCCCGTTGACCTGCTCCTCGATCGGGAGCGTCACCGTCCGCTCGACCACGTCGGCGCTCGCCCCCGAGTAGTTCGCCGAGACGGAGACCGAGGGCGGCGCGATCGGCGGGAACTGCGAGATCGGGAGCCGCGGTGCCGAGATCAAGCCGGCCAGCGTGATGAGGATCGCGATCACCCCGGCGAAGATCGGGCGGTCGATGAAGAAATCGACGAGGGCGGGGGCGCGCGGGCCGGCATCGACCGGCTCCGGGCGGATCGGACCAGAGGTGGACAAGGGACTCCCGGAATCAAGCGGCGCGGGAGGGCACGGCCCGTCCGCCAGGCACCCCCGGTTTTACCATGCCCGGCGGCGTTCCGCCGGGCGGCTCCCCGGCCGATCGACTGCCCATCACGGCGGGCAGGATCAGCAGATCGGCGGCAAGAGACGCACCGATCGCCACCCCCGTGACCAGCCCGAAGCTCGAGAGGCTCTTCCACGGCACGAAGAAGAGGACGAGAAAGCCCGCAGCCAGGGCGCCCGCGGTCGTGAAGAGCGCGCGGCCGACCTCGCGCAGTGCAGCGTCCATCGCGCGCTCGCGCGAGAGGCCCTCCGCCCGACCGCGCCGGTAGCCCGAGAGCAGATGGAGCGCCTCGTCGACGCCGAGGCCGAGCAGGACCGAGGCGACCATCGTCGTACCCATGTCGAGGGGGATCCCGAGGAAGCCCATCGCGCCCAGCGTGATCGCGACGGGGATCGTGGTCGGGATCAACGCGACGAAGGCCAGCGGGATCGAACGCAGGCAGAGCGCAGAGAGCACGGCCACCATCGCGAGGGCCGAGCCGAAGCTCCCGATCTGGGTGTCGCGGATCTCGTCGATCATGCGGCTCACGATCGCGAGCGGACCGGTCACGACGACTCGCGCGCCCGGAGGAGCGAGGGCACGGGCCTCGCGCTCGACCTGCCCGACCAGCGCACGCAGCGCGTCCTGCGGCAGCTTCTCGCCCTGGAACGAGATGCGCAGGGCGGCGCCGTCGCGCGCGTCGGCCCCGGGCTCGGAATTCGCGTCGCGCTCGGCGGCCGAGCGCGACGCGAGCGCGACGAACGGCTCGGCCGCCGCGGGATCCTCGGCGTGAATCAAGCGCAGGAGCTGCGACGCGCGGGTCGCGGAGCGGCTCGCGATCGTCTCGTCGCCGGCAACGGTATCGGCGTCCCCGTCGACGTCCGGCCCGGAGAAATCGAGCGGCCTGGTGTGGACCAGGGCGTTCAGCGCGCGCAGCGGCGTCAGGATCGAGAGCGGACGCGCGATGCCTTCGAGGGACTCGAGGCGCTCGATGCCTTCGACGGCGCGCAGCGCTTCGATGGAGGTCGGGGCGAGCCCGGGCGGAAGCTCGAGCACGACCTCGAGCGTGTCGCCGCCGCGGAGCCCCGCTGCCGCCCGCGACCAGCGCACGACCTCGCTCTGCTCGCCGTAGACCTCCTCGAAGCGCGCGTCGATCGAGAGGCGCGTGATGCCGAAGAGGCCGAACGCGGTCACGGCGACGGTGCCGACCAGGATCGCGACGCGCCGGCGCGCGACGAGATCGGCCACCCGGCCGACGAGGCGGACCCAGGCGCCGTGGGAGGCCGACTGCGCGATCCAGCGCGTGGGCATCCGCACGAGGGCGATCGGCAGCAGCAGGAAGGTCGCCGCGAAGGCCGCCATCACACCGAACGCCGCGATCGCGCCGAAGCGCACGAGGCTCTCGAGGCCGCTGCCGTAGAACGAGGCGAAGCCGGCGGCGGTCGTCAGCGCCGTATAGAAGGCGGGGCGGGCGACCTGCTCGAGGGTCGTCGCGACGAGCTGCTCACGCTCACCGAAGGAGAGCGCCGAGCCGTCCCGCGCCCGCACCGACAGCGCCTCGGCGTAGGTCGAGACGACGTGGATGCCATAACAAACGCCGACCGTGAGCATGAGGGGCGGCAGGACCTGGAAGAAGCTCGTGCGCGGCCAACCGAGCCAGCCCTGGAGGCCGATCGTGCAGACGAGGGCGAGCCCGGCCGTCAGCAGGACGACGATCGAGGGCGCGATCCTCCGAAACGAAAGCAGCAGAACGCCCCCCACGAAGGCGACGATGACCGGCACGAGACGCTGCACCTGTCGATCGAGATCCCGCCCCGCGACCACGAACTCGACGGGCCCGCCGACGAGCGCGAACCGGTAGCCCCGCGCCTCCCACTCGCGAAGCGCCACCCGCGCCGCATCGACGACCGTCTCCGCCGTGGTCCCCGCGCTGTCGGCGAGCTGGATGAGGATCGCCCCCATCTTCCCGTCGGCCGAAACGATCTGCCCCGACCAGACGGGATCCTGCTGCGCTCGCCGGGCGAGCTCGGCGACGTCCGCCGCCGGCACGCCCTCCGGCGCGATCCGACGCGCCCGCGGCAGCTCGAGCCACTCGGGCACGAGCAGCGCGCTCGTCGCCGGACTCTCGACCCGCGCGACACCGGGCAGCGCCGCGAGCCGCGTCGCCAGCGCATGCGCCATCGCGAGGGCGTTCGCGTCGAAGACCGACCCGCAAGGCGCTTCGCCCGCGCAGCGGTAGACGATCGCGAACGGGACCCCGCCCCCGAATCGCCCGACCGCGCGCTCGAGCTCTTCGACCGCCGGATGCTCGGCGCCGAGAAACGCGCGGTAGCCCGTATCCGTCCCGACGCGCAGGGCGCCGAGCCCGAGCACGAGCGCGACGCAGCCCGCGATCACGAGGGCGAGCGCAGGTCGCCTCAGGCCGAGCGATGCGAAGCGATCCATCGCGCCTCCCCTGCGTCTTCTTCCTCCGCGGCGATTCGTAGCAGTCGTTCGAATGCGGCCGGCACGAGCGCGAGGGCCGCGAAGGCCGCCCGGCGCAGGCTCGGATGCGCGACGCCGAAGCCGAGCAGCGACGCGAAGCGGCGGTGGATCCGCGAGAGGCGTCGCCACTCGGACTCGTAGCGCGCGAGGGGGGCGCCCTCGGCGATGAGCTCGGCGAGGACGTCGGCGCAGCGCAGCGCGAGCGTGATCCCCTCGCCCGTCACGGCATCGGTATAGCCCGCGGCATCGCCGACGAGGGCGACGCCCGGGGCCGTCCGGGCGCGGGTCTGCTGCCAGAAAGGACCGGCGCCGCGCACCCGGCTCGTCGGCTCGGCGCCCGCCAGCCGCGCAGCCAGCGCCGGAAAGCGCGGGAGCAGCGCCTCATGGTCACCGCCGGCCCCGCTCCAGAGAAACGCGACGCCGACCTCGTCGCGGGCGACGGGAGTCACGTAGGCCTCGACACCGTCGCCCCAATGGACCTCGACGCAATCGCTCCATGGCGACACCCGGTAGTGTCTGCGAATCCCCCGGCGCCGGCGCGCGACGGACGCTGCGATCGCGGGAGGCCGAAGGTCGAGCCCCGCCTGCGCGCGGATCCGGCTCCCGAGCCCATCGGCGCCGACGAGCACCCGCGCGCGCAGCTCGCCCGCCGACGTGTTCGCCCGGACGCCGTCCGCATCCGCGCGCCAATCCCGGAGGCTGCAGCCGAAACGGACCTCGACCCCGGCCCGCGCCGCCGCCTCGAGGAGCCCCTCGGAGAGCACCGTCCGCCGAAGCCCGAGCCCGTGACCCGTCGCGAACTCGCCCTCGAGCACCCGCGATCCATCGAGGAAGCGGATCCCCCGCAGCGGGGCACCGCGCAGGCGCGCGAGATCGACCCCGAGCTCACCGAGCAGCCGGACACCGGCCGGCATCAGGCCTTCGCCACAGGCCTTGTCGAGGGGAGGTGTGCGGTGCTCCACGACGAGGGCCCGGGCGCCGCGGCGCGCGAGGCCGATGGCGGTCGCGAGACCGGCCGGCCCCGCCCCGACGACGAGCGCGTCAATCCCGGGCACGCGCGAAGGCCCGCAGCGATCGGGCCATCTCGACGGCGAGCCGAGCCAGCGAGACCCGCTCCGGCGGCGTCAGCCGACCGGCGCGGTACAGGGCGAGGGACTCGCTGCGCCGGATCTTGCCGCTCGAGGTCCGTGGGAGGGTGCCGGGGGCGAGGACGACGACGCGGGTCGCGTGGAGGCCGCTCTGCTCGAGGATGCGACGCCGGACGGTGTCGGCGATCTCCGTCTCGTGCAGATCGCTCTCGCGTGCCCGCTCGACGAAGACCCAGAGCGCCTCGCCGAGGCCGTCGTCTTCGAGGGCCCCGACCGCCGCGCTGCAGCCCGGGCGAACACCGGGCAGGTCGTCGAGGGCGCGCTCGATGTCCTGCGGCGCGTGATTGCGGCCGCGCACGATGATCAGGTCCTTCGCGCGGCCGTATAAATGGAGCTCGCCGGCCTGCAGGAAGCCGACGTCCCCCGTATCGAGCCAGCCGTCGACGAGGACCCGGGCCGTCTCCTCGGGCAGCCCGTCGTAGCCCGACATCAGGGACGGCCCACGGACGTGGACGCGACCGAGCACGCCGTCCCCGACCCGCTCGCCCGCTTCGTCCCGGATCTCGACGGCGAAGCCGGGGAGCGCGGGGCCGAGCGAGGCGATCGCGGTCTCGCCGCGCGCGTCGCACTCGACGCCCGACTCCCGACCGCCGCGCGCGTCGTCGCGAACGTTCGTGCCGCGCTCGCCATGCGCGACCGGGATCGCGCGTCCTTCTTCGAGGAGCGCGCGCGCGTCGAAGCGGTGGACCGCGAAGCGCGTACGCAGCGCGCTGAAGGTCACCGCCAACGTCGCCTCCGAGAGCCCGTAGACGGGCGTCAGCGCCTCCTCGCGCAGCCCGTAGGCCGCGAAGCGCTCGACGAAGCGCTCGAGCACGAAGGGGGTCACCGGCTCGGCCCCGTTCATCGCGACCCGCCACGACGAGAGGTCGACGCCCTCGAGGTCCGCGTCGCGGACCCGCTCGACGCAGACCGCGTAGGCGAAGTTCGGCGCGGGGCTGATCGTCGCGCGGTGGCGCGAGATCGCCCGCAGCCAGAGCGCGGGGCGCGCGATGAAATGCTCGGGCGGGATCAGGGCGAGATCGCGGCCGTGGAAGAGCGACGTGAAGAGGCCGCCGACGAGGCCCATGTCGTGGTAGAGGGGCAGCCAGCTCGCGGCGACGTGGCGGAAGCCGGCCTGCTCGGCGTGGGGGCCGGCCCGCTCGGCGCGAATGCCCTCCTGCTCGGCCCGAATGGCCTCCGGCTCGGCCCGAATGGCCTCCTGCTCGGGATAGGCGGCGAGGATCGTGTCGCCGATGGCGGTGACGTTCGCGAGGATCTGGCGGTGGGTGAGCGCGACGGGCTTCGGCGCGCGCGTCGTGCCCGAGGAGAACTGGATGAAGCCGAGGGCGTCCGGGTCGAGCGGGCGCACGAGCCCCCTGCCCGCCTGGAGGCCGCCGAGATCCTCGCAGCCCTTCTCGGGGCGCGCCTTCTCGATCGTGCGCCCGAGCACGCGCCGCGTCCGCGCGTCCGCGAGGACGAGCCGGACCCGCGCCGCGTGGAGCATCGCCGCGGTCCGCTCGTGGTATTCGTCGAGGCGCCCGAGCCGGACCGGCGGATAGAGCGGAACCGGCACCGCTCCCGCGAGCACCGCCCCGAAGAATCCGTCGAAGAACTCGGGGCTCGTCGCCGCCACGATCGCGACCCGATCCCCCGGCGCGACGCCCCGCGCCGCGAGTCCCGCCGCCGCGCGACTCGCGCGGTCGAAGAGCTCGGCATGCGAGAGCTTCGTCTCCCGCTCGCGCAGGTCGACGAAGGTGATCGCGCCCGCGCCGCGGGCGGCCTGCTCGAGGCGAGTCGCGAGGGTCTCCGTCATCGGCGCGCCCTCATCGGCCGACCCTGCCGCGCGCGCGATCGACCCAGGCGACGAGGTCGCCCGCCGTCCGGATCGTCTCGTCGGCTTCGGGCTCGAGCGCGACCTCGAAATGATTCTCGAGCTCGACCACGAGCTCGAGCTGCTGGATCGAGTCGAGGGCGAGCTCGCCCACGAGGTCGGTCTCGGGCGAGAGCGTGCCGCCGCGTCCGAAGCGCTCGCGCAGGAGCCGCTCGAGCTCATGCCAGGTCTCGCTCATCGTGCCCCCCGGATCGGCACGAAGCGCGGGCGCGCGTCCAGTTGCTCGCTCTGCGCACAGTAGTCGGCGAGCGCCCGCTCCTCGACGCGGATGCGCGTCGCGAGGAGCCAGGCGTTGGCGAGGGTGAAGACGAGGGCGGTGAGCCACGCGCCGTGGATCAGGGGGATCGCGATCCCCTCGGCGACGACGGCGGCGTAGTTCGGATGGCGGAGCCAGCGATAGGGCCCGCTCGTCACGACCGGCGCCCCCGGCACGACGATCACGCGCACGTTCCAGCGCGGGCCGAGGGTCGTGATCGCCCAGTAGCGCAGGCCCTGGGCCGCGAGCGCGAGCGCGAGCATCGGGAGGCCGAGCCGCGGATCGAAGGGCCGGCCGAGCGCCACGACCTCGCGCGCGCAGGCGAAGAAGACCGCGGTATGCAGCGCGCGCATGACCCCGAAATGCCCGTGCCCGACCTCGATCCCGCCCTCGGTGAAGGCCCGCGCGGCGTTGCGCCGGGAGAGCCCGAGCTCGAAGCCGCGCTCGAGCGCGACGAGGCCGAGCAGCGCGAGATAGGCGAGCTGCGTCGTCACGGGCGCCGCCTCGTCGCCGCCTTTCCGGCGACACGCGCTCTCCCCCTTCGCGTCACCATCGCAGCAGCACCAGCTCGGAGCAGAACCCCGGCCCCATCGCGAGCAGCAGCCCGAGCGTCCCCGTCGCAGGCGCCTCGTCGAGGGCGTCGCGGAGCACGAAGAGGACGGAGGCGCTCGAGAGATTTCCGACCGCCCGCAGATGGCGCCACGAGCGGGCCAGCGCATCGGCCGGGAGCGCCAGCGATCGCTCGATCGCCTCGATGACCTTCGGCCCGCCCGGATGACAGACGAAGACGCCGACGTCGGCGAGCGAGAGGCCCTGCTCGGCGAGGAACTTCTCGACGTCGGGGCGCAGACCGGCTGCGATCTCGGGGACATCGGCCGAGAGCACGACGCGAAAGCCGCCGTCCGTCACGTCCCAGCCCATCACGCGCTCGGTATCGGGATAGAAGATCGAGCGCGTCGCGAGGATCCGCGGCCCCGTCGCCGGGACCTCGGCCCCGCGTACGACGGCCGCCGCAGCCCCGTCGCCGAAGAGCCCGCTCGCGATCACGTTCGCCATCGACGCGTCGCCGCGCTGGATCGTCAGGCTGCAGAGCTCCGTCGACAGCACGACCGCCGTCTCCCGCGGAAAGGCGCGGACGTAGTCGGCCGCCCGCGCGATCCCTGCCGCCCCTCCGACGCAGCCGAGGCCGAAGATCGGCGTCCGCTTGACGTCGCTGCGCAGCCCGAGCCGATTCACGAGCCGCGCGTCGAGGGACGGCGCCGCGATCCCCGTCACCGAGAGCGAGAAGACGTGGGCGACCTGGCGCGGCTCGAGTCCCGCCCGCGCGAGCGCCTCGCGGATCGCCGCCTCCGCGAGCTCGAGACCGCAGCGGATGAACGCATCGTTCGCATCCCCGAACCCGCGCAGCTCGGCGTACTGCTCGATCGGGAGCGCGAGGTGGCGACCGCCGACGAGGGTGTTGCGCTGGATCTGCTCGAGGCGCCGGGCATTGAAGAACCGATCGGCGAAGACCCGGCCGAGCGCCTCGAGCAGCTCTTCCTGCTCGTAGCGATGGGGCGGCAGCGCGCGACCGACCGAGGCGATGCGCATCAGGCGGCTCCCTCGGTGTGCGCCGGATCCAGCTCGATGCCGGAGACTTGGGCCCCGTCTGCGCGTGGCCCCGTCAGGGCATCGGCCCGGTGTAGGGCGGATCGGCGAGGCCGCGCAGGAAGACGACGAGCCCCGTGATCTCCTCGTCGGACATCGAGGTCCCCCACGGCGCCATCGTCGCCGACTTCCCGACCGCGGTGCCGCCTTCCTTCACGACCTTGAAGAGATGCTCGTTCGAGAGGGCGTTCATGTAGGCGCCGTCCGAATGCTTGGCCGGCGGCGGGACCAGGCCCGCGCTGAGGGGCCCGTCGCCAGCCCCCTTCGGCCCATGACAGGACGAGCAGTTCGCCGCATAGAGGTCGGCCGCGGGACGGGCCGAGGGCTTCTCCCCGGAAGACGCATCCGGCGCAGCCGGGGCCACCGAAGCCGACGGCGACGCCGCCGCCGAGGCGACCGCCCCCGCCATCCGCGGCGCGAGCCGCTTCAGCCGAGCCTCTTCCATCTGGGCCTCGACCTTCTTGCGGATCGCCTGGGCGTCGGCGGACTGGTTCGGGATCGAGTCGTCTTCTCCCCCACAACCCGACGCCACCAGGGCCAGGCAGGCGAGGAACGCGACGAGGAGGAGGCGATGAGCGGTCACGGCGGGAGGTCCTTTATCCGGTAACGGTTCTTTCGAGCTGTGAGAGTCGGTCGGGGTCGCCGAAGAGCGGGCCGATCGATCGAAGCGACCAGAAACTACGAATTTTGCCCCGCTCGCGCACGTCCCCCGGCCGATCTCGCGTCGAACGCAAAGAGGGGATCCCCCCGATCCACCCGCCCGAGCGTCCAGCCCGGATCGAGCCCCTCGAGCCGATCCGTCCGGACCCACTCCCAGCGCAGCTCCCGCCGCGCGATCCGCCACGCCCCGGCCCGCCGCTCGAAGCGATCGACGTACCGGATCCCCATGACCATGTCCGCGACGTCGCGGCTTCCGCTCGTTTTGGCCTGCCCTTCCGCTCCCGCTCCTGCCCCGGCCTCCGCTCCCGACCGCGCTTCCCCACGAGCCGCCGGATCCGGCGCAGCCATCGCGGCGGCCATCCCCTCCGTCATCACGTGATGGCAGATCGCATACGACTCCGCCCTCGCGACGTCCCCGTCGACCTCGATGAGCGATTGGCCGAGCTTGTGCACCGTCGTTCGGAAGCGCGCATGGACCTCGTCGCACACGAAGGCGAGGAAGCCCTCGACGTCGCCCTTGTAGGTCCCGTGGTCGTCGAAGGCGTCGGGGTGGTAGGTCGACCGGACGAGCTCGAGGTCCCGGCGGTCGACGCCTCGGCAGTAGCGGACGAGCTGGCGGTAGATCGCGGCGCGATCGGAGAGAGCGGCCAGGTCCGTGTCGGGGGGTACGCCCTCCGAGGCTTTCGTCGTGCTCGATGCGAACGATGCATCCGATGCGCCGGATGCGCCGGATGAATGGGAGGCAGGAATGGCGACGCGAGCCGCATCGCCGCGTAGCGCTCCGCTGCGCGCCATTCCGCCGAAGGCGACGACGACCGGATCGCTCCCGTCCCGCCGCCCGCGCAGGAATCCCGGATACTCGCGCTGGGAGCCGATCTCGAGCGTCCGCTCCCATTCGAAGCTCATCTGACGGTGGGCGATCTTCCAGCCGTCGCCGCGATCCTCGAGGCGGTCGAGGTAGCGCACGCCCATCACGAGATCGGTCGCGGCTTCGCCTGAAGCACTGGGCGTGCCGGGAGAGCCGGAAGAGCTCGGAGAGCCGGCGGTCGGAGCGTCGTCCGCTCGCCGCGCGACGTGGTGGGCGACTGCGTAGGTCTCGGCGAAGGCCTGATGGCCGTCGACGGTGATGAGGACGTTGCCGAGCTTGTGCATGGTGCAGCCGAAGGTCTTCATGACCGTCGGCTCGACCCAGGCGAGGAAGCCGTCGACGTCGCCCTGATAGCCGCCGTGGTCGTCGAAGGCGTCGGGATGGTAGGCGCTGCGGACGAGCTCGAGGTCGCAGCGGTCGACGCCGCGGGTGTAGCGGAAGAGCGCGTCGAGGCAGCCCTGCTTCGCGACGAGCTCGCGGGGCCCGACGCGGCGGCCGTGGGGTCGCGGATGGGCGTAGACGGGATCGGCCTTCGAGTGGGCGCCCCGGAAATAGCTCGCCGGGAGCGGGATGCCGCCGACGGGGTCGACGCGGTGCCAGTCCCAGGCGCACACGCGCCGGGCGATGCGCCATTCGCCACCGCGGCGCTCGAAGTCGTCGACGTAGCGCAGGCCGAAGACGAGGTCCTGGCCGGTCGGGGCGCCCGCCCTGCTCGCGTTGGCCGGCGCTTGCTCGGCGCGGGCCGCAGCGGTCGACGTGGCGCCCGGTCGCTCGTCGTCGAATCGGATGTGATGCGCCACCGCATACGACTCCGCCCGCGCGCGATCGGCCGAGGCGAAGTCGAGCTGGATGTTGCCCGCGAAATGCTGCGTGTTCGCGAAGTAGGACCAGACGCCCGGGGCGAGGGTCGCGACGAAGCCCTCGACGGGACCCTTGTAGTAGCCGTGGTCGTCGAAAGCGCCGGGATGATAGGTTCCGAGGACGAGCTCGGGATCCCGGCGATCGATGCCGCGCCAGTAGCGGGCGAGCACGTCGCGGATCGCCTGCTCGTCGCCGAGGCGCTCCCAGGAATCGGACATCGTCGCCTCCTCGTCGCGGCCGGCGGGCGGGGCCCGTCGCCGCGATCTCGGGTCAGAGGGTGATCTGCGGCGCGTCGGGATCGAAGAGCGGGGAGCCATCACCCCATTCGAAGGGCGACTCCGCCGGCGTGCGCGTGCCGGGCTCCGGCGGACGGTCGTTCGCGTCGCGCTCGCCGGTGAAGCGACGGCGCTGCTCGGCGAAATAGCGTTCCCGGGGCGCGAGCCGGATCGCCTCCTCGATCGTGAGGAGCGCGCCGAATCGGTCGCCGCTCTGGAAGAGCGCCTCGGCGAGGGTGTCGAGGATGCCCGGCAGCATCCGGTCGGTCGTGAGCACCGCGCGGTCCGCCAGCGCGATCGCCATCTCGATCCCCTCCGGCGAGGCGTGCCCCTCGGTCGCGAGGAGCCAGGCAGCGGCGTTTTCGTGGAGGAAGAGATGGGGCGCGATCGGCGTGTCGAGGAGCCGCGCAGCATGGCGCTCGAGGGCGGCGGGATCGTGGCGCGCGAGCGGGACGATCCCGAGCGAGAGGGCCGCCGCCGAGACGAGGCCCGCGTGGGCGGCGAAGCGCAGCCGACGGCTCGCCGGATCGGGACCGACGTCGGCGACGCCGAGCCACCAGGCCGCGAGATAACCGCCGACGAAGCCGCCCAGATGGGCGCCCCCGGCGATGAAGCTCCGCATGAGCGGATCGATGAGCCCGAACTGGAGCGCGACGGCGACGACGAAGAGGCGCCGCGGAAGGCGCCATTCCGCGGGGACCCGCTCGGGATGATGCAGCTCGAGGGCGAGGATCGCGCCCGCCAGCGCCGCGACCAGGCCCGACGCTCCGACGACCTCGTGATGCCCCGCGAGCAGGATCCCGGCGATCGTCCCGAGGCCTCCCAAGAGCAGCACCAGCATCGTCCGATGCCGTCCCATCGGCCGCTCGACGAGAGGCCCCAGCACGAAGAGTCCGCCCACGTTGATCGCGAGATGGATCGGGAGCCCGCGCAGCCCCGGGATCCACGACTCGACGCGCCCGGGCTCGGCGGGCAGCGCGTGGAGGAAATGCGCCGTGATCCCGCGCCAGAGCTCGCCGCGGCCGAAGAGCTCGGGCACGAAGGAGCCGATCTGGTCGAGGAGCGGATCGCGCAGCTGGAAGGCGGTGCCGATCAGACAGAGGGCTGCCGTCGCCCAGATCGAACCGAGCCGGCTCGGGCGACTCGAGAGCGCCTCGACTCGGGCCATGGCGCGCAGATGGGCAGGGCCGTCGGGCAGGAGGGCGGCGCGGCCGATCAGCCGCTCGCGCGCTTGTGCGGGGCCCGTCGCAGCGTCGACGAAATCGCGGCTGCGGACGACGAGCAGGCCCCTGGTCGTCCCGATCAGGAGCGCCCGAGCCGCGAGGCAGACGTGGGTCAGCGACGCGTAGGAATGCACGGGCGAGCGGCGCAGCCCCCGCGAACGGATCAGCCGGAAGCCGTCCTCTTCGAAGACGATCGCTCCACCGTTCGCGAGACGGATGCGGCGCGGATCGGAATCCGATGCCGTGCGATCCGCCCAATCGCCATCCGCGTCGTCGCCGGCCGTGGGATCGACGGCGTCCTCGAGGTCGGTGCGCATGCGCGCAGCTTAGCGCGAGGCTTGAAGACGCATTCCCGATCCTTGGACCACTACTCCTTCGACGAGACTGCGATCGTCGGGAAGACCCGCGAGTAGAAGAGCACCACCGCCAGGAAGAGGCCGCCGAAGCCGAGCGCGATGCCGAGCTGGATCGGACCGATCCAGGACAGCATGTCGCCCTTCACGACCGAGGGCCAGACGAGGACGTTGCGCTCGAGCCAGAGGCCGAAGAGCAGCGAGGTCGCCACCGGGCCCGCGATCCACGGCGTGACCTTCGGCTCGCGACCGAGAAGCACCCAGAACGGGATCAGCCAGTTGCACGCCCAGACCGCCATCGAGACCCAGCCGTAGCCGGTCTGCAGCCGAGCCCACTCGAAGTCCCAGTTCGCCCAGCTCTTCGCGAAGGCGTCCGCCGAGTAGGCCTTGTCGATCAGGAACTGGTCGCCGAGCCGGTCGCGGAGGAAGAAGGTCTCCTCCGGCAGGTTGCCGTAGTAGATCACGAGATACTGGGACCAGAAGAGGTACATCCAGAAGATCGAGAACGCGAACATCATCTTGCCGATGTCGAGCTGGCGGCTCCGGGTGATCTCCCCCTGGAAGCCCGGGATGTCGCGGCTGGCGAGCCCCGAGATGGCGCAGGCGGCGACGGCCGACAGGATGCCGCCCCAGCAGACGAAATTCCCGAAGAGGTTCGAGAACCAGGCCTGCTCCATGCTCATGACCTGATCGAAGGCGAAGAAGGCGAAGCCGATGCCGTAGGTCAGCGCGATCAGCGGCGCGAGGAAGTTGGTCCGGTTCTTCGCCGCGACCCGTTCCTCTTCGTCGCCCCGCCAGCCGGCGGTCCAGCTCGCCGCCAGCGTCTTCGCGATCCCCTGTCCGTGCTCGGCCAGGTTGCGCAGGGTCGGTCGGACCGAGGCCTTGATGTAGAGGACCGCGAGGAGCGCCATCGCGAAGAGCAGCGCGAAGTCCATGCCGTAGAAGCGCTGCTCGTTGAGCCAGGCCTCCTTGCCGGCCATGGCGCCGTTCTTCTGCCAGTCGAAGAGCTCGCTGCCGCCGAAGTAGCCGACGAGGCCCAGCAGGAACGCGATCGGGAGGAAGGCCGCGAAGGACTCGGCGAAGCGCCGGTACGGGCCCGGCCAGGTCGCACCGACGATCGAGTAGGCCGCCGCCAGCGCCATGCCGCCGCAGGCGAGGTAGGTGAAGAAGATGAAGTTCGTGTGGTAGGCCAGCCAGGTCGTCTGCGGATTGCTCGACAGGCCGTAGACGAAGGCGGCTGCGCCGATGCCGATCAGCACGAGGCAGATGGTGAAGAGCGGCTGGGGCAGCGCGCCGGGATTGGCGCGCTCGCCTGCGGTGGCTCGGGAGCTCACTGGGCTGCACCTCCTGTGGCCGTAAGAGTGGCCGGCTGGGCCGGCGCCGCGCTGGCGGTCTGCTGGGCCAGCTGACCGTTCAGCTCACGGATGTAGTTGACGACGTCCCAGCGATCCGACGGCGCGATCCGGCGGTAGCTCGGCATGCGGCCGCGACCGAGGGAGATCGTGGTGTAGATGTGGCCGTCGGTGAGGCCGGTCGCGAGGCTGAAACCGAGCGGGCCGGGACCGATCGGGAGCACGCCTGCGATCGGGCCGTTCGGCGCCGCGACCGTGCCGTCTCCGCCGCCGGTCGCCCCGTGGCAGGTCTTGCAGGTCACGTCGAAGATCTTCTTGCCGTTGGCGAGGGACTCGAGGGTCGGCTTGCGCGGGTTCGCGAGCGCCTCCTGGGCGTCGACCGCCAGATCCGCCGGCTCGGCGACATCGGCCCAGCCGACCGCGACCGTGCCGTCGGGCGGGGTCAGCGCCTCGACGCGGGTCATCGACGGAACCGACTCGAGGGTCTCGAAGGCCTGCACCGCGAGCTGCCGCTTCATCTGCGGGAACCACTCGACCGAGACCTGCTCCCAGCAGCCGGGCAGCGTCGCGACGGTCAGCAGGAGGGCGGCCATCAACGCTCGGGGAGCCCGACGCGTCGTCGCGACCGACGTGCTCTGCGACGCGCTCCCCGACATCATGATGTCAGTGGACCTCGGCACGCTTGACCTCCTTCGCATTGTGTCCGCGCATCAGGCTCTCGACCTCGGCGGCGTCGCGGTCTTCGCAGCGCACGACGACCCCGAACTCCTCGGCGGAGAATCGCGGGCTGTAGTGGCGGTCGAGGGGCCGCGGATAGAGTCCGGCGAGGATCGCGAGACCGGCGACGACCAGGATGCCGCCGAAGAGGGTCTGGAGCTCGAAGCCGATGATCCACATGGGCGGGATCGCGGCGATGTTCTTGCCGGCGATCTTGATCGGCCAGTCCATCGACATCCAGATCTGGATGCCGAAGCCGACCACGACACCCACCAGCGAGCCGATCAGGTGGAACGCACGGACCTTCGACGGCCGCGGATCCTCGGCCATCTCGATCTCCTCGAACGGCGCGGGGGAGTAGGTCGTCAGATCGGTGAAGCCGCGGGCCTTCAGCTTTCGCACGACCGTCGCGACGTCGGACGGAAATTCGTAGACACTGACGAGCTCGGCCATCAGTGGGCACCTCCGGAGGCGTGGGCCGCGTGATCTCGGGCATGGTCGCGGGCGTGGATGTCGAGCTCCTTGACCTCCGAGATGGCGATGATCGGGAACATCTTGAGGTAGAGCAGGAAGAACATGCTGAACCAGCAGAAGCTTCCGGTCAGCACGATCATCTCGACGAGGCTCGGGATGTAGAGACCCCAGGCGGCCGGGATGTACTCGCGGGAGAGCGACGTGATGATGATGACGTACCGCTCGAACCACATGCCGAGGTTGATGAAGAAGCAGAGCACGAACAGGAAGGGGATGTTCGTGCGGAGCTTCTTGATCCAGAGGAGCTGCGGCATGACGACGTTGAAGATGATCATGCACCACGTGGAGAACCAATAGGGTCCGAAGGCGCGCTGGTAGAACGAGGTCTGCTCGAACTCGACCGCCGAGTACCAGGCGATGAAGTACTCCGCCCCGTAGGCGTAGCCGCAGATCAAGGACGTGAAGAGGATGAACCTCGACATGTTCTCGAAGTGGTAGTCGGTGATGTAGGGCTCGAGGCGGAAGATCCGGCGGACCGGGACCATCACGACGACCACCATCGCGAAGCCGCCGAAGATGGCGCCGGCCACGAAGTAGGGCGCGAAGATCGTCGCGTGCCAGCCCGGGACGATCGACATGGCGAAGTCCCAGGAGACGATCGAGTGGACCGAGAGCACGAGCGGCGTCGCGAGACCCGAGAGGTGGAGCACCGCCCGGCTATGCGCCTTCCACTGCTGCCCCGTTCCCTGCCAGCCGGCGGAGAGGATCGTGTAGACGACCTTCTTCCAGCCGACGGCGCGGTCGCGGGCGATCGCGATGTCGGGGATCAGACCGACCAGGAAGAAGAGCACCGAGATCGTCAGATACGTGTTGACCGCGAACACGTCCCAGAGCAGCGGGCTCTTGAAGTTGACCCAGAGGTAGCGCTGGTTCGGGTACGGGAGCAGGAAGTAGAACTTCCAGAGGCGGCCGATGTGGATCAACGGGAAGAGCGCGGCCGTGAGCACCGCGAAGACCGTCATCGTCTCGGCGCCGCGGTTGATGGCGTTGCGCCACTTCGCGCGGAACAGGAAGAGGATGGCGGAGATGAGCGTCCCGGCGTGGCCGATGCCGATCCAGAAGACGAACGTGATGATGTAGACGCCCCAGAAGACGGGGGCCTGATAGCCCGCGACGCCGAGGCCTTCGTAGGTCTGCCAGGCGAGCGTGGCGGCGGCCAGGCCGACCCCGGCCAGCGCGAACAACAGGGCGATCAGCCAGGGCCAGTGAAAGCCCTTGGTGACGGCCATGATGTCGATGTTGGCCTGCGAGTCCCGGGGTCGGGCCGGCGGGTTCATCGCATCAGCGACAGCGGTCGCGGGAGGCGGTGCCATGGAGTGGACTCCCTCAGCTCTCTTCGCGCCGGACCTTCGCGAGGTAGGTCACGGCGGATCGGGTATTCAGGACCTGGAGCGCGGCGTACGCGCGACTCTTGGCGGCTTCGGCACGCTTCACGGGCGCGCTCGCCTTGTCGCGGACGTTGCCGAAGCTGATCGCGTCGGACGGGCACGACTGCTGACAGGCGGTCTTGACCGCCCCGTCCGGGATCGGCTTGCCCACGTCCTTGACCGGCTGGCGGGCCGCCTCGATCCGCTGGACGCAGAACGAGCACTTCTCCATCACGCCCTGGCCACGGACCGTCACGTCCGGGTTCAGCATGAGGCCGAGCAGGCCCGGCCAGTTCTTGCGCCCATAATCGAAATAGTTGAAGCGGCGGACCTTGTAGGTGCAGTTGTTGGCGCAGTACCGCGTGCCGACGCAGCGGTTGTACACCATGCCGTTGATGCCTTCGTCGTTGTGGTACGTCGCGATGACCGGGCAGACCGCTTCGCAGGGCGCCGCGCCGCAATGCTGACAGAGCATCGGCAGATGGCGGACCTTGTTCTCGCCGAGGCGCTCGCCGCGGGGAATCGGTCGGCGCTCGGAGTCGAGCGACGCATCGTCGTCGCCGTCGCCGACGTAGCGCTCGATCCGGAGCCAGGTCATCTCGCGGTGCTTGATCGCCTGCTGCTCGCCGACGATCGAGACGTTGTTCTCGACGTAGCAGGCGGCGATGCAGGCGGAGCAGCCGGTGCACTTGTCGTTGTCGATCGTCATGCCCCAGCGATAGGGCTGATCGGGATCGGCGTCGTTGCCCGGGTCGTACTCGAAGGGCGGGCCGGAGAAGTGGTGACCGCCCTCGGCGTGCTCCCCACCCTCGGCATGCTCGCCGCCTTCCGCCGCGTGCTCCTCGGCCGAGGCCGGCGAAGCCGCGAGGAAGTGGGCCATGCCGCCTGCCTCCTGACCGCCAGAAGAGGCCAGGTCGTAGAGCGAGACCTCGGGCGCGAGGCCGCGCTTGCGCTGGTTGTCGGTCCACTGAGACAGAGCGAGGCGGCGGAAGCGACCGGTCTTCGTGACCGTCGCCTTCGTCGAGAGGAAGGCCTGGCCGCCCGCCTCGTCCGTCGCGACCGGCAGCACGTCGGCGAGGTTCACGCCGCGCGCCACGCCGGGCTGCGACTGCTCGTCGCCCGCCATCGACGCATAATGACCGACCGTATGACCCTGGCCGATCGGGAGCGCGACCACGTCGTCGGGGATGCCGCCGCGGGGAAAGACCGAGACGTCGATCGAGCCCGACTCGGTCGCGATCGTCACGACGTCGCCGAAGGTCACGCCGAGCTCGGCCGCCTTGCCGTGCGAGAGCTCGGCCCAGGAGTTCCACGAGATCTTCGTGACCGGGTCGGGGATCTCCTGCATCCAGGGCAGCGCCGCGCCGCGGCCGTCGCCATGGAAGGAATGCGGGAACGCGATCAGCGTGAAGTCGCCCGAGCCCGCGAGCTTCGGCGCCGAGGCCTGGACGCCGCCCAGCCCCTCGACCAGCGCGACCCCGCGCGTCGCCGTCTCTCCGAACTCGCCGCCGCGCGCGAGCGCGTGGCGCCAGCTCGTGCCCGACCAGTTGGCCTGCAACACGCTCTTCCAGCTGCCGGCGGGCAGCGCCGCCGCCGCCTCGCCGCCGACCGCCTGGGCCGCCGCGAGCAGCGTGTCCGCCATCGCCTGGGTATCGAAGAGCGGCCGGATCGTCGGCTGGACCAGCGAGCGCACCCCGGGCCGCGGGCTCGCGTCGCCCCAGGACTCCGCCGGCGTGTGGTCCGGCAGGAGCAGGTTCGCCTTCTCCGTCGTCTCGTCGGCGAGCGGCGCGAAGGCCACCACGAGGCCGACCTTCGCGAGCGCATCCTTGAAGCCGAGGGACGCAGGCAGGGAGTAGACGGGGTTCAGGTCGTGGATCAGCAGGCAGTCGACCTGGCCCGCGTTCATCTTCCCGACGAGCGCCTTCACGTCGGCGAGGCTCGCCGTCCGCTTCGCGTCGACCGCGGGATACCGGACCGTCGTCCCGATCGCACCGACCGCCGCGTTGAGCAGCAGCACCGCCGCCGCATCGCTGCGCCCGGCGGTCGTCGCCGCCGCCACCGACGGCGGGAAGGCGACCGCGCGCGCCGCGCTCGAGAGCTTGCCGACGAGCTTGTCGAAGAGCGCGGCATCGATGCCGGACGCCTCGATCGCCGCGTTCTTGCTGGCCCCGGCCGCCGCCGCCGCGACGACCGCATTGCCCCTGGCGTTGGCCACCGCCTGCGCGAGGGCGAGGGCGAGGACGCCCTCGCTGCCCGGCCGGATCGTGACCCAGAGGTCGGCGTTCGAGGCCGTCAGGTTCTGGCGCGGCCCGATCGCGATGACGCGGGCGCCGCCGTCGGCCTTCGCCGCGACGTCACGGCCCTCGGAGAGCTGGCGCGCGTGCTCGACCGGCGAGCGGCCGGTGTCGAGGAAGTCGGAGCCGAAGTCGAGGACCAGGTCCGCACCGCTCAGGTCGAAGATCGGCGCGGCGTAGGCCCCGAAGAGCTGCTGGCTCGCGTCGAGGAGCGCGTGGTCGCCGAAGGCTTCGTAGGTCAGTCGGCCGGCGATGCCGGTCGCGGCGACGATCTGGTCGAGCAGTCCGTCGAGGGAGGGGCCGACGGGACCGCCGAGGATCCAGGTCTTGCCGGCATCGCTGCCGAGCTTCGCCGCGAGCTTGCCCTTCGCGTCGTCCCAGCTGATCGGCTGCAGCGTGCCGTCGCTGCTGCGCGTCGCCGGGCCGGCGATGCGGTCGGGATGATAGGTCCGACCGAGGCTCGCCTGACCGCGGGCGCAGAGCCGGCCGCGGTTGATCGGATGCTCGGGATTGCCCTCGAGCTTGATCGGGCGGCCTTCGCGGGTCTTCACGTGGAGACCGCAGCCCGACGAGCACTCGAGACAGGTCGAGGCGTAGTCGACGGAAATGCCCGGCGTGATCGTCTCGGGCTGGATCACGTACGGAATCAGCTTCTCGGCGGGATCGCTGCAGCCAGCAGCGGCGGCGGCACCCGCGGAGAGACCGACGATCTTCAGGAACTCACGACGATCGAGCTCGGACATGCAGACCCCTGGCTCCTAGGAAGAGTGACTAGGAGTAGTCCCTAGTAGTGGCACTTCAGGCAGTCCTGCGACGCCTGCTGATGATTCTGTCGATGGCAGCTGATGCACCAGCCCATTTCGAGCTTCGCGACCGGCACGAGGTATCCCATCTTCGTGTCCGGAACGAGATGAAGCTTGTCGATCTGCTCGACCGGGCCGTGGCAGGTCTGGCACGCGACCCCCGCCTGGACGTGGCGGTTGTGGCGGAACTGGACGTGCTCCGGGAGGCGGTGGATCTGGACCCACTCGATCGGCTTCTTCTCTTCCCAGTGCTGCTTCAGGATCCGGATGCCCTCGATCTCGTCGTACTCGGTCGGGAACTGCGCGTGGCAGCCCATGCAGAGCTCGACGGAGGGCACGCCGGCCGCCGAGGACTTGTCCGTGGCGGCATGGCAATAGAGGCACTCGATCTTGAACTGCCCGGCGTGGTGCTTGTGGCTGAAGGGGATCGGCTGCTTCGGGCCGGGCGCGGTCGGGTCCCAGGCGTCGACGGCCGACTGACAGGCGGAGGCCGACGGGAACTGCTTGTCGAACTCGGCCGGGATCTCGATCTCGATCGAGGGATCGTTGGCCTTGAGCGCCTTCAGGCGGTGGGCGTCGCACACGCCGGTCGCGACCTGGACGTTGCTCCCCGACGCGGTCGCCGTCCCCTCGCCCGGCGTCGGCCAGCCCGACCAGAAGACGAAGACCGACGCGAGCGCGGCCGCGGCGACGACCGCGAGCCAGGAGCTCTTCGACGCCGGAACTCGCGAGCGAGTCGCGGCCGGGCTCGGCTGCCGACCCGGGGTGGATCGATCGGCGTTCCGTTCGGACTGGGTACCGGGCGTGTTTCCGGGCTTGTATCCGGGCATAAGCGAGACGCGGCCTCTCGGCACACGACACTCGCTCCGGCGTTCGTTGGATCGCCGAGCGAAATGCGCGCGTTGCGTGGACTCCCGGGTCGGATCGTGTCGAACGAGCAGGTTCGATTCGGCGCGGGAGGTGGTTCGGCGCGGAGTATATGGCCGAGCAAACGACGAGCGCGCAGCGAATGGTTGCAGGCGAGACCCCGAGTCGGATTCCGGTGCGGGCCGGATGGTCGGACGTTGCTCGTCGAGGTCGAGGCGGGTCGGCTGCCCACTTGATACGCTCGCCGACGAGCATCGCGCACGCCCGCGCCCGATCGAAGCGAGTCGCGTGCATTGGCCGCGCGTCGTCCGCCGCGATCGCGGCCGCCCCGGAGTTTTTCCATGATCGATTTCGAGCCGAGCGAAGAGCAGGCGCTCATCATCGAGACCGTGCACCAGTTCGCCGAGAACGAGATCCGCCCGCGCAGCCGCGAGACGGACGAGTCGGGTGTGCCGCCGCAGGCGCTGCTCGCGGCGGCCCACGAGCTCGGCCTCGTCGCGAACGGGCTGCCCGAGGCCATGGGCGGGGGCGGCGCGCGCTCGGCGCTGACCGGCGCGCTCATCGCCGAGGAGCTCGGCTGGGGGGACATGGCCCTCGCTCTCGCGATTCTTTCGCCTGGTCTCGTCGGATTCCCGGTCGCAGACCACGGCGCCGAGTCGCTCCGCCGGCGGGTGCTGCCCGGACTGCTCGGGCCGAGCTTCGTGCCGGGATCGCTGGCCCTGGTCGAGCCGCGCTTCGACTTCGACGTCTTCCATCCGAAGACGACGGCTCGGCGCGACGGCGACGCCTATCGGATCGACGGCCTCAAATGCCACGTGCCCTGGCTCGCCGGCGGGCGGCACGTCGTCGTGATCGCCTGCGAGAGCGAAGGGACCGGTTCCGGGGCCGCCGGCCCGCTCGCGGCGTTCGTCGTCGAGCGCGACGCCGCCGGGCTGCGCGCCGAGCCGGAGCAGAACATGGGGCTCTGCGGGCTGCCGACCGCCGAGCTCGTGCTCGAGGGCGTGCGCGTCCCCGCCGAATCGCGACTCGCGGCGAGCGACGCAGACCTGCGTCGGCTGATCGATCGCGGTCGCATCGCGATCGCCGCGACCGCCCTCGGTGCGGCCCGCGCGGCCTTCGAGGTCGCGCGCGACTACGCGAGACAACGCGAGACCTTCGGCCAGCCGATCGCGACGCGGCAGGCGATCGCCTTCAAGCTCGCCGACATGGCCATCGAGATCGACGGCGCGCGGCTGCTCGTCTGGGAGGCCGCGGCGGCGCTCGACGCCGGCGCGGAGGCCGCGCGGCAAGTCCGACTCGCCCAGGATCAGACGGCCCGCGTCGCGCTCGTGGTCGCGGACTCCGCCGTCCAGGTCTTCGGGGGCCACGGCTACATCCGCGACTATCTCCCGGAGATGAGCCTGCGCAATCTCGCCGGCCTCGCGAGCTACGAAGCCCTGGCGCTGGTTTGAGGAGCCTCGGAGGCAACCCATGACGGATCGCCTGATCGAGCTCGCGCGACGGATCGAGAGCCAGCCCTGGAATCGACCCGGGTCGGACAAGACCTGGGTGTTGAACGCAATGTGGAACCAGCTCCAGTTCGAGCGCGAGATCCGGCGGGCGAATCGTGTCCCGACACGTTAGTGGCTTCGCCCGAGCTCTCGCCGCGCTCGCGAGCGGCGGCGTGCAGCTCGTCGTCGTCGGCGTCGGCGGGATCAACTTCTACGCCCGGACCCCGGCCCAGGCCTACGCGACCCTCGATCTCGACGCCCTGCTCGCTCCGACGGTCGCGAATCTGCGGCGGGCGCTCCGGATCCTCTCCGAGCTGGGTTATGCGTTCGAAGCGGGCGGGGAGCCCTTTCTCGACCTCGACGACGAAACCATCCTCCGCCGCGTCATCGAACGGGGCGCGAACGTCTCGGCGATCCATTCCGAGGCGGGCCAGATCGACCTCCTGACCTCGATCTCGGGATTCGACTACGCTGGCCTGGCCGAGGATGCCGCCCCGTTCGACGTCTCGGGAACGCCCGTCCGGGTCGGACGACTCGAGAAGCTGCTCGAGTCCAAGGCGGCCAGCGGCCGGCCCAAGGACCGGGCGTTCCTGACCGCTTTCGAGGCGAATCGATCGGAAGACGAGACCTGACACGTTTGCACGCCGCCGGTCGAGAACCGAGGAGCCCCGCATGACCATCCGCTTCGATCTCTCCGAAGGCAGCCTGCGCGCCCAGAGCCACTACCGACAGGTCGCCCTCGACCAGATGCGACCGATCTCGCGCAAATACGATCTCGCCGAGCATGCGCTGCCGCGCGAGTGGGTCGACTACTGGTGGCGCGAGGGTCGCTTCGGCGCGAAGGGCGGCGCCGCACTCGCCAACGACGGCTTCGTCACGATCTGTCTCCAGGCCGAGCAGCTCTGCTGGGGCGACGCCGGCCTCTACCTGCGCATGCCGACGCCGGCGCTCGGCGGCTCCGCCGTCTCCGCCGCCGGAACGAAGGAGCAGCAGGCGAAGTTCATGGCCGGCTTCCGCGAGGTCGGCGGCCAACCGATCTGGGGCGCGATGGCGATCACCGAGCCCCACGCTGGCTCCGACGCCGCCGCGATCGAGACGACCGCCGAATTCGATCCCGCGACCGACGAGTGGATCCTGAACGGCACCAAGATCTTCTGCACCGCCGGCGAAGGCGCCTCGACCGAGCCCGGCGGCTTCGTCGTCGTCTGGGCGACCCTCGACAAGGCGGCGGGACGCGCCGCCATCAAGTCCTTCGTCGTCCCGGCCGGCACGCCGGGCATGCAGCTCCTCGGCTGCGAGAAGAAGCTCGGCATCCGCGCCTCGGACACGGCGACGCTGCGCTTCGAGAACTGCCGCGTCCCCAAGGACAACCTGCTCGGGCGCGCGGAGGTCAAGAAGCAGGAGGCGGCGAAGGCCGGCGAGGCCTCCTCCAAGGACTCTTCCAAGGACTCTTCCAAGGACAAGGGCTTCAAGGGCGCGATGGCGACCTTCGACGCCAGCCGTCCGATCGTCGCCGCGATGGCGACGGGCGTCGGCCGCGCGGCGCTCGAATTCCTGATCGAGGAGCTCGCGCGCCAGGGCGTCGTCATCCGATACGACGCGCCGCCCCGGGAGCGGACGGCGATCGAGAAGGACGTGATCGAGATGGAGGCCGACCTCCAGGCCGCCCGGCTGCTGACCTGGCGGGCCGCCTGGATGATGAACAAGGGCCGCCCCAACAACCTCGAGGCTTCGATGGCGAAGGCGAAGGCGGGGCTCGCGGTCACGAAGATCACGCAGAAGGCGGTGCAGATCCTCGGTCCGCTCGGGCATTCGAGGAAGCTGCTCGTCGAGAAATGGATGCGCGACGCCAAGATCAACGACATCTACGAGGGGACGCAGCAGATCAACCAGCTGATCGTCGCCCGCCGGATCCTCGACTACTCTTCGGCCGTGCTGCGCTGACGGGGTCGTGCCCGGCCGCCGCGCGAAACCCGAGACAGGGAAGACCCATGCCGATCGACCAGCAGCTGCTCGCCATCCTCATCTGCCCGGAGTCGGGCCAGCCGCTCGCGCTCGCCGAGCCGCCGCTGCTCGCGAAGCTGAACGCCGAGATCCGCGCCGAGCGCCTGCGCAACCGATGCGGCGAGGTCCTCAAGAAGGACATCCGGGAGGGGCTCGTGCGCGAGGACGGCCGCTTCCTCTACGTGATCGACGACGACATCCCGATCATGCTGATCGACCAGTCCATCGAGCTCGCCTGATCGCCCGCGGCGGAGCGAAGCACGCCCCGCGCGCGCAGCGCATCGAGCGCCCGCGGCGGAGCGAAGCACGCCCCGCGCGCGGAGCGCATCGAGCGCCTGCGGCGGAGCGAAGCGCGCCCTGCGCGCGCAGCGCATCGAAAGCCTACTGCGCGAACTCCCGGCGCTTCAGCTCCTTGACGTACTCCGAGAGCTCGTCGTCGGCGGCGACGACGCGCGAGATCTCCTCCTCGAAGCGCAGCGCGTCGTCCTTCAGCTTGCCGAGCTCGAAGGGCGTCTCGAGGAATTGCGAGACCTTGCGCAGGAGCGCGAGCGCACCGCGCGGATTCGGCGTCGCGCTGATGTAATGCGGCAGGCCCGACCAGATCGCGAGGACCTCGATGCCCTCCTGCTTCAGCGCCTCGAAGAGCACGCCGACGATGCCCGTCGGACCCTCGTAGTTCGTCGGCTCGACCTGATAGCGCTCGAGCAGCTCGGCGTTCGTCGCGAAGCCCGACACGACGACGGGCTGGGAGTAGACGACGTCCGCGAGATACGCGCCGATCAGGAGACAGCGCTGGACGCCCATGTCGACGGCGAGCTCGACGACGGCCTCGCTGTAGCTGCGCCAGCGCGTATGCGGTTCGACGGCCAGCCCCGTGATGAGCTCGAGACCCTCCGCCGTCACGCCGTAGCGGAACTCGTTGCTGGGCCAGTGGATCGCCGATGAGCGCCCCACCTGATAACGAACCTCGGGACGGCGCACCGTGAAGTCGTAGTAGTCGTCGGGATCGATCTCGGCGAGCGGCACCGTCCGCACGACGTCGTCGACGAAGCGCACCGCGCTCGACGCGGACTCGCACGCGTCGTTCCAGCCCTCGAACGCGAGGACGAGCGTCGGCTCGCCGAGGATCGGTCGCACGTGCATGCGGAGCGATCGGTTCATGTCGTCTACGTTGGCACGGTTCGACCCTGCGGCACAAGGGAAAAATTCCGGCCCGGGGGACCGGAGTCAGCGCTCGAATCGGTAGCCCCGTCCGCGCACCGAGACGATGTGAGTCGGTCGCGAGGGGTCGACCTCGAGGTGGCGGCGCAGGCGCACGATGAAGCTGTCGATCACCCGCGTACGGGTATCCGGGCGGAGTCCCCAGACCTGCTCCAGCAATTCCCCCCTCGTCACCGTCTCTCCTTCCCGATCCACGAGCGCGCGCAGGAGCCCGACCTCCCGCGTCGTGAGCGTCACCGTCTCCCGCGGCGTCTCGATCGAGAAGCGATCGAAATGGATCACGGCGTCGCCCACGCGCACGTCGCGCTGCGGCTCGCTCGTCGTCTCGACCCCGTCCCAGCGCCGGCGCCGCAGGAGGCCGCGCACGCGGGCGAGCAGCTCGTTCAGACGAAACGGCTTCGTCAGGTAATCATCGGCGCCCTCTTCGAGCCCCCGCACGACGTCGGCCTCGTCGTCCTTCGCCGTGAGGATCAGGATCGCCACGAAGTTGCCCGACGCGCGGGTCCGGCGCGCGACCTCGTAGCCGCTCATCTCGGGGAGCATGAGGTCGAGGATCACGAGGTCGAAGGGCCCTCGGGCGGCGTCGGCGAGGTGGTCCACCGCGCTGCGCCCGTCGCCGACGACGACCACGTCGTAGCCCTCCTGCTCGAGGTTGAAGCGGATCCCTTCGGCGAGATGGGCCTCGTCCTCGACGACGAGGATGCGGGGCTTCGTGCGGGGCGTTTCGGCGGACGACATCATCGTGGGGCTCCTCACGCCGGACGCAGGGTGACGACGAATCGACTCCCGCGGCCGGTGCCCTCGGACAGCGCCATGATGCGACCGCCGTGCTTTCGCAGCAGGGTCCGGACCACGAAGAGACCGAGACCGAGACCCGCGACCTGCCGCTGCATGCCGCGCCCCGCCCGATAGAAGCGCTGGAAGATGCGGTCGAGCTCCTGGGGCGGGATCCCGATGCCCTGATCCGCGATCTCGACCTTGATCCGCCCGTCACGCGCCGCCTCGAGGCCGACGCGGATCCGGATCGGGTCGCCGGAATACTTGACCGCGTTCTCGAGCAGATTGCGAAAGACGATGCCGAGCTCGGCCTCGTCGCCGCGCACGCGCAGCCCCGCCGCCCCGGTGAGCTCGACCGCCCCGCGCTCGAGCTGATGCCGCGTGCAGAGCTCGTCGACGTGCTCGGCGAGCAGCGCGCGCAGCTCGACGCTCTTCTTCCGTTCTCGCGATCGCGATCCTTCCTCTGCACGGGCGGCCGCGAGGACCTGGGCGACGGTGTTCTCGAGGCGATCGAGATCCTCGCCCATCCGCCCGAGGAACTCGCCGCGGGCCTTCGCGTCGAGCTCGTGCCGAGCGAGGGTCTCGAGGCCGAGGCGAAAGGAGGAGAGCGGCGTCCGCAGCTCGTGGGTCACCGCGTCGAGGAAGGCCCGCTGGGATTGATTGAGTCGCATCTCGATCACGATCCGCACGCTCAGCCAGACGAGCCCGCCGAATACGAGCAGGAAGAAGAGCGTGCCGAGGGCGAAGAGGACGAGATCGATCGGGGTTCGCAGGCCGGCCACCCCCTGCGAATCGCGCCAGACGAGGATCTGCCAGCCGACCGAGAGGGCCAGCACGAGAACCATCGAGGCGATCCCGATCGCGAGCGGAAGTCCGACCGATCGACGCATGGCCACCTCCGACGCCGAGCCGCTCTTGCGTTGCGGGGGATCCGCCTCGAAGAAATGACGGCTCCGGTAAAAAAGTCGCATTTCCGCGCGGCGAACGCTCGCGGCCGGGTCTCCCGCCACCGATGGAGCGGGAGCCGAGGTCTCGACGCTCGAGCCCCGACGATGCCGAGACACCGCATAAAAAGAGGAACGACGAGATGAGAAAAACTGTCCCTGCGCTGGTCGCCGCCGCCGTGGTCGGCCTGGCCGGCACCGCGATGGCCGTGACCATCGCCCCGCTCACGACCGGAGGTCGCACCCTGGCCGGCCCCGGCAAGACGGCGATCGCCGCGAACGCCACCGCGACCGTCTATACCCACGTCTCCACGAACACCGATGCCTGCGCGACGGTGATCAACAGCTCCCGAACGGCGGCGGTCCGGATCACGCTCGTCGGCCCGGCCGCCAGCACCGTGACCCTCGACCTCGTCGCCGGCACGGCGGGCGCGCTCTGCCATGACGGCGTCGTCCGCATGGACCTGACCTGCCTCGCGGAAACGGCCTGCGCGACCCAGTGGCGCGTCGACGCGAACTGAACGATCCGCCGAGCCGGAAAACGTGATCCGGCGCGCCCCTTCGCAGGGCCGCCCAGAAAAGGAACGAAGACCATGTCGAGAACGAAACGAATCGCCCTGCTCGTGACGATCTTCTTCGGGGCCACGGCGCAGGTTGCCGCCGCCCCCTCCGCCGGACTCCTGACCGGTGGCAATACCATCGCCGGTCCCGCTGCGGTCGGCCTCGCGGCGAATGCCGTGCAGATCGTCTTCACGGACGGCTCCGGCAACTCCGACGCCTGCACGACGGTCTCGAACGTCGGACGCGGCGCGGTGCGCGTCGCCGTGACGGGCGACGGAAGCGGGACGGTCGACGTCGCGGCGGGCCAGACCGCGGCGATCTGCCGGAACTCGGTCTCCGAGGTCGAGCTGACGTGTCTCGCCGTCTCGCCGTCGACCTGCAGCGCGCAGTGGCGCGTGGATCGCGACTAGCGAGTCCAAGCACGCTGGCGGCCTCGGCCGCAAACCGCTTCCCTTGGCGGGCGGCGCCTTCGCCGCCCGCCAGGCCCCCGACCCGAGGCGCCGCGCGCGCCCTCTCGGGTCAGGCTCCCTGGGAGGCTCCGTGTCCGATGCCCAACCGATCACCGGCTGCCGCCCCGGTGACGTCGCCCCGAACGTGTTCGTCTGCGGCGATCCCGCCCGCGTCGCCCGCATCAGCGCCGGCTGGACCGAGCGGCGGACGGTGTGCAGCGTCCGCGAGTTCACGATCGTGACCGGCCAGCTGGAGGGCGTTTCCCTGACGGCCGCCTCCCATGGCATCGGCGCCCCCGGCACGGCCGTCCTGCTCGAGGAGCTGATCAAGCTCGGGGCCCGGAACGTGATCCGGATCGGAAACTCCGGCGGCCTCGATCCGACGCTCGAGCTCGGCGAGCTCGCGATCACGACGGGCTGTGTCCGCGACGACGGGACGAGCCGGACCTACGTGATCCCCGAATATCCCGCCGTCGCCGACTACCAGGTCGTGTCGGCCCTGGTCGAGGCCGCCCGCGCGCGGGGCGTCCGGGCCCATACCGGCATCACCTGGTCCCTCGACGGCTTCTACGTCCGCAACGCCATCGCCGGCCCGGGCGGCGCGATGAGCTCGATGTCGGTCGGCGGCTACTGGCCGAGCCATCTCGAGACACGCATCCGCGACATGCAGCAGGCGCGGGTCATGAACTGCGAGATGGAGGCGGGCATCCTGCTGACGCTCGCCGGCCTCTTCGGCATCCGCGCCGGGGCGATCTGCGTCGTATCGGATCGAACGCCCTGGCCGGGCCCCGCGGCCCTCGATCTCGACCGCAACATGAGCGACTGCATCGCGGTCGCGACCCGGGCGATGCTCTCGCTGGCTGAGAGCTAGCGTCTTCCCGAGCGCTGGCCGCATGCCGCGGCGTCCGCGAAGAGACCGCAAAGAGACCGCAAAGAGACCGGAGGATGCCATGAGCCGAACCCGAACGAGTGATTGCATGTGTGGAGCCGTCTCCCTCGAGCTCGCCGGCGAGCCCGCATTCCAGGTCTACTGCCACTGTGAGTCGTGCCGCGGCTGGCTCGGCGCCCCGATCCACGCGGCGAGCCTCTGGCCGGCGACGAACGTCCGGATCACACGCGGCGCCGACCAGCTCGGGACCTGGAAGCGGACCGAGGCGAGCCACCGCAAGTTCTGCCAGCGCTGCGGGACGCCCGTCCTGATCGATCATCCGGCCCTCGGCATGGTCGACGTCCCGGCCGGCCACATCCAGGGCCTCGCCTATCAGCCGACGCTCCACGTCCACTACGGCGAGAAGGTGATGGCGATGCGCGACGGGCTGCCCAAGTTCCGGGACGTGCCGAAGGACTTCGGCGGGAGCGGCGTCGAGATCCCCGAGTAGGGCCGGTCGCTCAGTCCGCGGACAGCCGCCGGATCTCGAGCTTGCGGTACCCGACGGCGTCGCCGTGATCCTGGAGCAGGATGTGGCCCTCGCGGGCCATCCCGAACCCCTCGACGTCGGCATGCTTGCTCGCGGCGACCGCCCGATCCCATTCAGGGCTCCCGCGGACGAGGTCGACGATCTTCTCACCGTTCAGCCAGTGCTCGATCCGCGGCCCCTCGACGCGGATGCGCGCCTGATTCCACTCGCCGGCAGGCTTCGCCATGCGCCGCGCGCTCGCGACGACGTCGTAGAGATCGCCGGCGCGGCGCTTCTCCTTCTGGCCGTCGGCGTGAAGCACGTCGTCGAGGACCTGCATCTCGAGGGCCCGCGTCCAGCCGAGCCGCTCGGTCTCGTCGGGCACGAGGTAGAAGATCCCGCTGTTGCCGCCCGGCTCGATCCGCCACTCGAGCGACAGCTCGAAGTCGCGAAAACGCTCCTTCGTCATCAGGTCGAGAGCGGGCCGCGCGAAGGGATTCATGTGGCGCAGAACGAGGATCGCGAAGGGCTCGTTGCGCGTGAACTCGAGCACGCCGTCCCGGATCGCCCAGCCCTCGACCCGATCCGTCCCGGCGCCGTAGTTCTTCCAGCCGGCGAAGCTCCGGCCGTCGAAGAGCGGCTCCCAGCCTTCAGCGCTTCCCGGCGTTTCAGACCGGGTCGCGAACGTCGCTGCTTCGGTCGCCGCTTCCGTGGCCGCCGACGAACCCGCCGCTGCCGCGCCGCCCGTGCCCTCGTCTTCCCCGCCCGCGAGCGCGTTCAGCGTGTACCAGGCCTCGTCGACCCAGAGCTTCTCCCCGCGCTCCGACCGGATCGCCGGCGCGAGGCGGAGATGGACGACCCGCCCCGCCTCGAGCCCCGGGACGTCGAGCGACACGACGCGGCGATCCGCCGAGATCCGCACCGCCGAAACGACGAGCGCGCGCACGTCGTATTTCGGCCCGCCGTAGCGCGGCGTCGGCACGTAGTACCAGTCCTCGAGCCGGAACTGCGCCGGATCGAGGGCGACGCCCGCCGCGAGCGGCCGCGAGAGGACGACGTCGAAGCCGCCTGGCCGGAGCGCGACCCGCATCGGCTCGAAGGCCGCCTCGTCGCCGAAAGCCAGCCGCTCGAGCCCGTACCACGGCTTGCCGTACTCGCCCCAGTTGCCGGGGCTCCCGATCTCGCCGGCGACGAGGCTCCCGTCCGGCGCCTCCACCAGCCGATTCACCGGCGCCGCGAGCCCGCCCGAGAAATGGAACGCCGCCCCCTGCCAGACGCCGCCGACCTCTTCGAGCACGGCCCGCTTGAGGCCGCCGTTGAAGACGTCTCCGAATAACACGTGGCCCGCGTAGGGCCCGGCGGTCGGGACGACGGGCTGGGTCGGCGAGTTGCCGATCTCGTTCTGCGGGAGCCAGAGGGTCGGCGGCGTGACGCGGGCCGGATCGGGTACTTCGCCGGGCGGGCGCCAGCCGTAGTCCGCTCCGGCCTCGATGCGGATCAGCTTGCTCGCCGGGAGCCAGGCGCCCTGGTTGTCGGTCACGAGGAGCGCGCCGGTCGGTGTCGCCGCGAGGCCGTTGGGCGTCCGAAAGCCACTCGCGACGCGCGCGACTGCGCCGGTCGCGAGCTCGATCCGCAGGATCCGGCCGCGGTCCACCGTCTGATCGCGGCAGCTCTTTCCGCCCTCGAGCACGCAGACCGAGAGGCCGGCGTAGAGATGCCCATCGAGCACGGGGAGGCCGAAGCCGAACTCGTGGAAATTCGAGGTCGCCGTCCAATCGTTCGCGATCGTCCGGTATTCGTCGATCCAGCCGTCGCCGTCGAGGTCGACGAGGCGGGTGATCTCCTGCTTCTGGATGACGTGGAGCGCGCCATCCGCGAACGCGAGCCCGAGCGGCTCGTGGAGTCCCTCGGCGATCCGCCGGACACGGACTTCCTCCGTCGGACCGTCCCAGCCTTCGAGCAGGAAGACCGCGCCGTCGTGGTCCCAGGTCGAGACCGCGAGGCGTCCATCGGGCAGGAACGCGAGCCCACCGACCCGCGGCGTGAAGCCCGGCGGCGCGATCGAGGTCGCGCGCAGCGCGGGATGAAGCGACGCGGGGCGCGGGCCGACGTCGTAGGCGTAGGTCGTCGCGACTTCACGGGCAGCCGCGGCATTCGAGCCCGGCGCCCCCGCTCCTGCCCTCGCCGCCGCCGCCGTGGTCGTGGCCGACGCCGTAGCCGTAGCCGTGGCCGCAGCCGTTGTTTCGGCGTCCTCCGCCTCGAGCTCGGTCTCGAGCACGCGCAGCGCGAGCGCCGTGGCTTCGGCGTGGGAGAGCGCGAGATGGGGCGGCATCGCGACCGCGCCCCAGTGGCCGACGCCGCCCTCGCGGATCCGGGTCGCGAGCATCGCGGCCGCCGCGTTGCGATTCGCGCCCGCATGGCGCGCGGCGATCTCCTGCCAGGCCGGACCGACGATCCGCTCGCGCTCCGCGTGGCAGGTCTCGCAGTCGTGGGCGGAGAAGGCGCTCGCCGGGAGGGAGACGGCCTCGGGCCGCTCGATCGGCTCGGGCCTTCCCTCGAACCACTGCACGATCCGCGTCCGACCAGGCTCGAGCAACACGCGCGAGCCCGACTCGAGGACGCCCTGCGTCTCGATCGACGACTGGGCGGAGGAGACGGGCACCGCGAGCTCGAGGGCGAGCTCGGGGCCGGCGCCCGCAGCGACCTCGAAGACACGCTCGAGGCCGACGCGTCTGCGGTCGCCGGCGGCGCCTTCAACGCGGCGACGGTGGCCCTACGTCGATCGGTCCGCCCCGGCTTCCGCGTTCGCGGTCGGCGGCGTCGGATCGCCTCGCCCCGCCTGCTCCGGCCACTCGACGACCTCGCGGCCGCGACCCGCCGGATCGAGGACCTCGTAGCGCAGCCAGAGCGCGCCAGTCCCGGGATCGAAGCCGTGACCGCGCCAGCGAATTTCCGCCGGCGTCCAGCCCGACCCGTCACGCACGCGCCAGGCCGTCGTCGCGTCCGGTCGCCACCACGCTTCGCCGCGGCTCATCGGCTCGCGGCCGTGGCGCGCGTCGAAAGCCGGCCCCGAGAAGTCGACTTCGCCGCGCCAGAGCTGATGGACCGACGCGGTCTCCGTGCTGTAGGCGAGCCAGAGCCCCGGCGCGAGGGCCGCCGACAGCATGCGCGGCCGGCCGTCGAGGCTGCTGCGCATCACCCAGGGCGAGGCCTCGCGCCTGGGGTAGGCGCGGCGATCGAAGCGACCGAAATCGTCGATCGGCTGGGGAAAGAAATGATCGAGGACGACCGCGACGAACTCCCGGGCCGTGAAGGCCTCGACGGCGATGCGCGTCTCCTCCGGTTGGCTTGCGAGCCAGAGGCGGAAGCCGGCATACGGGAGGAGGACGAGCGCCAGCACGACGGCGGCGGCGGTGAGGGCGAGCCGTCGCTTCATCGCGCCATCGCGCCCGCGCTCATCGCGAAGCGGTCTCGGTCTCGCAGGCCTGATACGGCGAGCGGCGGAGCCAGCGGGCGTCGGGATAGTAGGCGAAGACGGCGGTGCCCCCGCGGATCTGGTCGATCAGCTTCCGATGGATCGCCGGATCGACGGCCGGGCAGCCCCAGCTGCGGCCCACGCGCCCGAAATACTCGACGACCTCCTCGGTCACATAGTCCGCGCCGTGCATCACGATCGCCCGCTCGCGGGCGCGATCGTTGACCCCGGGCTCGAGGCCGTCGAGGCGCAGGGAATAGCCGTGGCGCCCGTGGTAGGTCTCGGCGGTCCGGAAGAGCCCGAGGCTCGACTGGCGCGAGCCGATCTCGTTCGAGAAGCGCTTCGCCCGGACCTCGCCGCTCTCGCGTCCGTGGGCGACGAGCTCGTGGAAGCGGATCCGGCCGGCCACCGGATCGAGGACCCAGAGCCTGCGCGCGGAGGACGGCCGGGAGTAGTCGATCAGGGTCAGCGTCGTGTCCTCGACGAGGCCGCGCGAGCGCGCGCAATCGAGCGCGGCGAGCGCACGCCGCAGGGGCACCTCCGGCACGCCGGCCGCAACGAGCCGCGCGACGCGCGAATCCGCGGCGGCGAGCTTCCCGGGCGGCGCGTCGGCCTGCGCCGTCGGGACGAACGCCGCGACGAGCAGAAGGCTCGTCATGCTGGCGGCGAAGATCGCAGCGAGCGAAGAGGGCCGACAACGAGCGGCCTGCGGAAACGGGAGCGGCATCGGGAAGAGCGGGGTGCGCGGGAGCAACGACGCGAGCGGAAAACGCGTTCGATCGACGAGTCCCATCCATCCACCTCCCGCCGGATTCATACACGCTCGCGCTGCGTCCCGCCCGAGAGCAACACGCGAAAAATCGGTGTGTAGTGGGAGCCGTCCGGCCGCAGTCGGCTCTCCATCACGACCAACGCCTCGACCCGACACGCGACGCGTCGATCCGGCGCGCCGGCGAAGGCCGCGCGCGCATCGAGTCCCCCTCTCGATCGGCAGCGCGCGAGCGTGACGTGACCGTTCCAGGGGCGGGACTCGAGCGCATGACCCGCGGCGCGCAGACGCGTGTGCAGATCCGCGACGAGGCGGCCGAGCGCGGGATTCTCGGAGCCGAAGCCGAGCCAGAGGACATGGGCTCCCTCGGGTCGGGGAAACGCCCCCAGTCCGCCGGCCTCGGCATCGAGGGGCGCATGCTCGCGAGCGACGGCGGCGACGAGCTCGCCGAGGGATGCGAGGCCTGGCGCCTCGAGCTCGCCGAGGAAGGCGAGCGTGACATGGAGATCGGGCGGGCGGATGAAGCGGAGGCCGGCGCGATCGCGCAGGACGGCGTGGAGATGGGCGATCGCCTCCTCGGCCAGATCCCGGACGGCAAGGCCGAGCTCGAGGGCGACGAAGACCCGTGATCGTCCTGCGCTCCGCGCCATCGCACCGCGTCTCCCTTGCCGCTTCGCGGCGCCGCGGACGCCCGATTCGTGCCGTTCGCCGGCCCGCGTCGACTGCTCGGCGCCCGCGACGGGAAACGAACGGACCCCTGCGCCGAGGCGCGAAGCATGCTCTCCTCCCCTCGACCGGGAAAGCCCGGTCGGGCCGAACCTTCCCGCGCTACCGGAGCCACCATGCCGCCGACCTTCCTCGAAGACGTGCACGCCATCGAGCAGATCTACGTCCGCTACTGCGAGCTCGTCGACGCCAAGCAATTCGATCGCCTCGGCGATTGCTTCACCTCGGAGACCGCCCACGACTACACGCGCGCCCTCCCGGGCATCACGCTCGAAGGCCTCGCTCCCCTGATCGCTTCGATGCACTGGAATCTCGGTGACGGATCCCACTGCGGCGCCACCCATCACAACGTCGGCAACTTCCGGATCCAGGTCGACGGCGACCGGGCCCACGCCAAGGTGAACTACTACGCGGTCCACCGCGGGGTCGGCCGTCACGAGGGCGCCCTCTACTCGATGTGGGGCCTGTACGACGACGAGCTCGTCCGGACGTCGGCGGGCTGGCGGGTCGCCCGCCGCGTCTATTCGAGCGTTCTGACGGAGGGGCCGGTCGTCACGGCGCGGGACGGGGCCTAGTCTCCCATCGTCCATCACCCCTTGCCGGGAGTCCTGCTCGTGCGCCTGGCGCATCGCTTCGGGATCCGAACGTTCTTCGCGGCGTCCCTGCTCGCCCTGGCCTGCGAGCCCGCGGATCACGCGTCTTCCGATCGCGCGCCGAGCCCCGCCCTGCAAGCCGCCCGCTCCGCCCACGCCCCCGCCGACCGCGAATGGCGGACCTACCTCGGCGATGCCGCCGCAACCCACCGCTCCCCCCTCGACCAGATCCGCCCCGAGAACGTGGCCACTCTCGAAGTCGCCTGGCGCTACGACGCCGGCGGTGCCTCGACCGCGGCGACGACCCAGATCCAGACAAACCCCCTCGTCGTGAAGGGCGTCCTCTACGGGACCTCGCCGGCCCTCGCCCTCTTCGCCCTCGACGCGTCGACGGGGGAGGAGCTCTGGCGCTTCGAGCCCGAGGCCGACATCCGCGTCTGGACCGCGAGCCGCGGCGTCGCCTACTGGGAAGCCCCCGCCGCCGACGACGAACGGATCTTCTTCGGCGCCGGCCCTTACCTCCACGCGATCGACGCCCGGACCGGCCGCCCGATCGAGTCCTTCGGCGACGATGGCCGCATCGATCTGCGCGAGGGCCTCGATCGCGACCTCGACGACGATCTGATGGGCGTCGTCGCGAACACGCCGGGCACGATCTTCGAGGACCTGATCCTGATCGGGGGCCGCGTCAACGAGATGAAGGGCGCGGCGCCGGGGGACGTGCGCGCATTCGACGTGCGGACCGGCGCCCTGCGCTGGCGCTTCCGGACGATCCCGCGGCCCGGCGAGCCCGGCCACGAGACCTGGCCCGCCGACGCCTGGCAGCGCGTGGGCGGCGCCAACTCCTGGGCCGGGATCACCGTCGACCCCGGGCGCGGACTCGCCTTCGTCCCGACCGGCTCGGCGACCTACGACTACTACGGCGCCGATCGCGCCGGCGACAATCTCTACGCCAACAGCCTGATCGCCCTCGACGCCCGGACCGGCGAGCGGCGCTGGCATCAGCAGCTCGTGCGCCACGATCTCTGGGACCGCGACCTCCCCGCGCCGCCGAACCTCGTGACGCTCCGCCGCGACGGCGCCGAAATCCCCGCCGTCGCCCAGGTCACGAAGACCGGCCACGTCTTCCTGTTCCACCGCGAGACCGGCGAGCCCCTCTTCCCCCTCCGCGAAGAGCCCGTCGTCGGCCCCTTCATCCCGGGCGAGCAGCCCGCAGCGAGCCAGCCGCTCCCGACGCGGCCCCCGCCCTTCGTGCGCCAGGGCTTCTCGCGGGCCGACGTGACCGACTACTCCGAGACCGCCCGCGCGGCGATCCTCGCCCGCCTCGAGTCGATGCAGTTCGGCTCGCTCTACACCGCGCCCGGGGCGGCGGAGAACGTCGTGTCGCCGGGTCTCGACGGGGGAGCCGAATGGGGCGGAGCCGCGTGGGACGAGGCGAGCGGGCTCCTCTTCGTGAACGCGAACCAGGTACCCTGGGTCGTCCAGATGATCGAAGCACGGGAGAGCGGCGGGATCCGCGAGCAGATCGCTGCCGGCTACCTGTATACCTGCGCCGGCTGCCACGGCCTCGACCTGCGCGGCGACGGCTCGAGCGTCCCTTCCCTCGTCGACGTCGACGAGCGGCTCTCGTTCCTCGAGCTCGATCGGCTGATTCGCGATGGGCGCGGCCGGATGCCCGGGATGGGCGGCCTGCTCAAATGGTACGAGCGCGCGGCGCTGACCTGGTTCGTCTACACCGCCGACGAAGACGACGCGCCCTCGGCCTGGGCCGCGCAGGCGGGCCCGAAGACCTTCGTCAACGCGGGCTTCCAGAAGCTCGTCGACGAAGAAGGTCTGCCCGGCTCGCAGCCGCCCTGGGGCACCCTCTCGGCGATCGATCTCGCGGCGGGCGAAATCCGCTGGCAGGTGCCCCTCGGCGACTATCCGAAGGTTCTCGCGGCGGGTCGCAGCGGGCTCGGCGCCGAGAACTACGGCGGGCCGATCCTGACCGCGGGCGGGCTCCTCTTTCTGGCTGCGACGCCCGACGCGAAGCTCCGCGCCTTCGAGCCTTCGACCGGTCGCGTCCTCTGGGAGGCGTCGCTCCCGGCTGCAGGCTTCGCGACGCCGTCGACCTACGAAGCGCGCGGTCGCCAGTTCGTCGTCGTCGCGGCAGGGGGAGGCAAGCTCGGCCAGCCGTCCGGGAGCGAGTACGTCGCCTTCGCGCTGCCGCCGCCGGCCGAGGCGACTCAGGCCCGGTCGCCGAGACGGCTTGCGCTTCTCCTTGCGGGCCTTCGTCCCCTCTTCGAAGTTCTTCGTCATCATGCGGACGAAGAGCTGGCCGATGCCCTCGAGCTGCATGTGGGACTGCAGGCTCCCAGCGTCGAGGCTCGACCAGAGGCTCCGCTTGGTCAGCTCGATGCCCGGGCGGCTCCAGCCGATGATGCGCTCGGCGATCGCATAACACGACTCGAGCAGGCGTTCCGGCTCGACCACGTGGGAGACGAGACCGACCCGCTCGGCCTCGGCGGCGTCGACGTCGCGGCCCGTCAGCATGATCTCCGCCGCCCGCGCCTGCCCGATCACCCGCGGCAGCAGATAGCTCAGCCCGAGCTCGCTCGCGGTCAGCCCGTTGTTGATGCCCGCCGCGCGGAAGTAGGCCTTCGTCGAGGCGACGCGGATGTCGCAGCCGAGGGAGAGGCAGAGCCCGCCGCCGATCGCCGCGCCGTTGATCGCCCCGATCACGGGCTGATGCATGTCGCGCAGCGCGAGCATGACGTCGTCGAGGACCTGCAGCGCCCGCAGCGCGATCGAGACGGGCGTGAGGCCGTCGATATGGGGCGGGGCGCCGGCGTCGGCCTGGTCGGCGCCGGAGCAGAAGCCCTCCCCCGCGCCGGTCAGGACGACGACGCGGACGTCCTTGTCGACCGACAGCTCTTCGATGGCGCGGCGCAGGGGGAGCATCACGTCGAAGGCCATCGCGTTCATGCGATCGGGCCGATTCAGCGTGACGAGGGCGACGTGGGGACGGGGACGTTCGATGAGGAGGAACGACATTCGGCGAACGGTAATGGATCCCCGCCCGCCGCACCGCTGCCCGGCCTACTCCGAGTCGTCGAAGAGCCGGATCGGCTGGTAGTCCGCCCGCCCGCGCGGCGCCTCGGACGCCCGCGACGGGCTCACGGCCCCGGGCGCGGTCTCGGCCGGGTCCATCGCGGCGGGATCCATCGCGGCGGGGAGCACCGCGTCCAACGCGGCGCCCGACTCGGGATCGACCGCATGATCGGAGGCCGTCGGCACGCCGGGATTGGGCGGTCCGGACTGGATCGAGAGCAGGCCGGCGAGCGACGCGATCCCCGAGATCCCGGAGCGCGCCGCATAGCCCTCCGGCACCTCGAACCGCGCGTCGGCGAGCGCGACGCTCTCGACGGCCGCGACCCGGATCGCGCTTCGCCCCGGCGGCCTTGCCGGCCCGTTCGAAGGCGACCGGAAAGCCGCCGAGCTGCACCACGAGATCGAGGGGCTGCCCGGGGATGAGCTCGACCGGGATCGGCAGATGCGATCCGGCGGCCTCGCGCACGAACGAGGCCAGTGAGCGGAAGACCTCGACGTCGGCGGGCGTGAGCCCGACCGTCTGCCAGTCGGCGACGCAGCCCTTCGCGAGCAGTCGACTCGACCGGGAGAGCGTGACGCGGCGGCAGTCGAGGCCGACGACGCGGTCGACCTCGCCGGTAGGCGTCACGACGAGCGGATCTTCCGGTCGCTTCGGATCGATCGACGCAACGCCGAGCAGATGTCCCACGGCGCGCTCTTGATCCTGCGGAAGACCTTCGAGACTCCCCGAGACCTCGCGCCGCGCGACCCGCGTCTGGCCGGCGAGCAGCGAGAGCAGCATCGGCTCGAGCTCGACGTAGCTCTTCTCCTTCTCCGTGACCGAATAGAGTCGATCGAGATCGCCCCGATAGATGAAGACCGGCGCCGCGGGCTCCCCGCCCGGCGCGGACTGCTCGATCCGGACCCGCCGCCCCGATGCAAAGACCGTCGCCCGATGACTCGGCTCGTCGCCCCCGTCCTCGAAGAGCTCGAGCTCGACGCGCAGTCCCTCCGATGCCCTCGCCTCCACGGCCCCGCCCGATGCGACGAGCGGGGTCGCCAGGAGCCCCATGGCGAAAGAGCGAAGCGAACGAGTCGGGCGCATGACGAGACCTCCGTGCCCGCGCGGATCGAGGCCGCGGGGACGCGAAGGCGATCGGGCCGACGTCGTCCAAAATTGAATCGTGTTAGTCGAATTGGAGCCCGGCCGGAAGGTTCCGCCGACACGCGAAGATCAGACCGGGAAGCCGTACTTCTGGAGGTGCAGGGAGAGGCATTTCTCGAGCAGCTCCCGCCCGACTGGATCGAGGAGGAGCGAACGAATACCCTGGGCTACAGGCCTCGTCCCGACCGACCGGAAGGAGTCCTCGATCATGGGTGAAGCGGATCGCACGCGCTGGCCCACGAAGAGCCGCGAGCTCCACAACCACCATTTCGATTCGACGATCTGGAATGCGCTGCGCTTTCGCGACGACGACGTCGTGATCGCGACCTACGCCAAGTCGGGGACGACCTGGGTCCAGCAGATCGTGGCCCAGCTCCTCTTTCCCGACGCGCAGGCGCTTCCGGTCGCCGAGATGTCGCCGTGGCTCGACCTGCGGGTTCCGCCCCGGGAGGTCAAGCTGCCGCTCGTCGAGGCCCAGACCCACCGCCGCTTCCTGAAGACCCATCTTCCCGTCGACGCCCTCGTGTTCTCGCCGAAGGCGAAATACCTCTACATCGGACGCGACGGACGCGACGTCGTCTTCAGTCTCTACAACCATCACGCGAACGCGAACGACGCCTGGTATGCGGCGCTGAACGACACGCCGGGGCGCGTCGGCCCGGCGATCGGGCGGCCGCCGGAGTCGGTGCGCGCGTATTTCCTCGACTGGCTCGAGCGCGACGGTCATCCCTTCTGGTCGTTCTGGGAGAACGTACGGACCTGGTGGGCGATCCGCGGGCTGCCGAACGTCCTGCTGCTCCACTTCGCCGAGCTGAAGGCGGATCTGCCCGGCGAGATCCGGCGGATCGCCCGCTTCCTCGAGATCCCGATCGACGAGGCCCGCTTCCCGAAGATCGTCGAGCGTTGCAGCTTCGAATGGATGAAGGCGAACGCGACGCAGAGCGTCCCGTTGGGCGGCGCGTTCTGGGACGGCGGCGCAGAGACGTTCATCCATCGCGGGACGAACGGCCGCTGGCGCGAGCTCCTCACGCGCGAGGACGTCTTGCGCTACCAGGCGGCCGCCGGCGCCGAGCTTGGCGACGAATGCGCGCGTTGGCTCGAACGATGATCGGCCGGCCGGGGAAGAGCCGTCGACCCACGGGCCGGCGAACGAGTGCAACGCTGATCGGGACGCGCATCCGGCTCGAGTTCGGCGTGCTCCTCCTGCTCGCGACCATGGGAGCCCACGACGCCCGCGCCCTCGACGTCCTGTTTCCGGCGTACGCCAACCCCTGCTGCGGCGGGGGGCCTGCGATGTGGGCCGCGCTGATCTCGACGGCGGCGACGCCGGCACGCCCATTCGGGCTCCACGTCGTCTTCAACCCCGCGAGCGGCCCGGGCGTCGCCGTCGATCCGAACTACGTCGACGCGAACGGACTCGGCCCGCTCCCGGATCTCCGCGCCGCCGGCGCCGTCGTCTACGGCTACGTCACGACGGGCTACGGCGCGCGCGCCGCCGCCGACGTCCTCGCCGACATCGACGCCTATCTCGTCGGCCATTATGCAGGACGGGTCGACGGGATCTTCTTCGACGAGGTCTCGAGCGATCTCGCGCAGGTCGGAGCGAATCGGACCTACGTCGCCCGCGTCCAGGCGCAAGAGCCAGGGGCCCGGACGATCGGCAATCCCGGCATCACCGCGATCCAGAACCCGAGCGGACAGACGACCTGGACCGCCGCCGACTACGCCGCGGTCTTCGACGTCCTCGTCACCTTCGAGCAGACCGGCGCCGAGTACCGCTCGAGCTATTCGCCGCCGGTCTACCTCGCCGCGAGGCCCGCGAGCGGCTTCGCCCACCTGATCCACAGCGACGGCCCCTTCGATCCGACGCTGCTCGCCCTCGCGGCGAGCCGCAAGGCGGGGCTCGTCTTCGTGAGCGACGACGTGATGCCGAATCCGTACGACCTGCTGCCGTCGTACTGGGCGGTCTTCGTCGCGGCGATCACCGCCTTCGATGCCGCGCCCGTACCGACCGCATCGCCCCTCGCTCGCGTCGCCCTGGGGCTCGCGGTGCTCGTGGTCGGGGCGCGGGCGAGCCGCGCGCGACGATCGCCGTTCAGGAGTCCGAGCGACCGCCGACGCCCGCGGTGAGCACTCGCCGCATCGCGTCCTGGACGTCGAGATCGAGGGGGCGCAGCCGATCCCGGGGCACGAGGATCGTGTAGCCGCCGATCTGGTAGCTCATGGGCAGATACACCGCGACGCGATCGTCGGGATCCCCGGGCGCCCGCAGCTTCGCGGGATCCTGGTCCGTGATGAAGCCGACGACGGAGAGGTCGTCGGCGAGCCGGACGTTGACGACGCGCGAAGCCATGTCGGTCGGTCGACGCGAAAAGGAGCTCACGAAGTCGGCAAAGGCGTTGTAGAGGCTTCGCACCACCGGCGTCCGCTCGAGCAGGCGCTGCCCGAGCCCGACCAGCCACTCGATGACGAAGAGCTGGACCAGCAGTCCTGCCAGATAGACGAGCCCGATCCCGAGGACGAGTCCGCTGCCCGGCACGTAGCGGATCGACTTCGGCATCAGGAAGAGCGCGAGGGGCTTCATGAAGGCCTCGCCCGCCTGGACCGCCCAGACCACGCAGTAGATCGTCAGGGCGATCGGCAGCACGACGCCGAGGCCGCGCAGGAAGGTCGTCGTGAAATGCATCGGGCTGGATCTCTCCGGTCGGCGGGGCGTGGCGGGCGGGACGCGCGGGCCAATCTACCGCAGAGCCCCGTCGACTAGAGCACGAACTCCTCGCCCGACGCGCGGACCGTGATGTCGGCGATCGAGACGCCCCACGGCTGGTCGATCGCGTAGAGGATCTGGCGCGCGAGCTCCTCGGGCCGGATCGCCCAGTAGCGGATCGACTCGGGGTCCGTCTGCTCCGGGTCGAGCGTGCCCGCGAAGTAGCCCGCGATGTTGGTCATGAACGAGGCGCCGTGATGGCCGAGGATGCCGACGATCGCGCCGCCGTTGACGACGCTCTGGCCGAGGTTCGTCGTCGGGACGCCGGTCGGCCGGATCGTCGTGACCTTGATCCGGCCCTGGGACTCGATCCGCAGGGTCTCCGAGAGGACGTTGACCGCGGCCTTGGTCGCGGCGTAGACCCCGGATCCGGCGTTCGGATGATTGCCATAGATCGACGAGACGTTGACGACGTGGCCCCGGCCGCGGGCGATCATCGGGTCGTGGACGGCGGCGATCCCGTTCAGGACGCCCTTCAGGTTGACGTCGATGCAGCGCTCCCAGGCCTCGGCCGCCGAGGCGTGGTCCGCGAAGAAGGCGAGCGGCATCGTCCCCGCGTTGTTGACGAGGACGTCGATGGCCCCGAAGCGGGCGAGCGCCGCCGCCGCCATGGCGTGCATCTGCGCCCGATTCGTCACGTCCGCGGCGACGGCGAGGACTTCGACGCCCTCCGCCTGGAGCGCCGACTCGACGCCGGCGAGGGCCTCGCCCGGCAGATCGACGGCGACGATCCGCGCCCCGCGTCGGCCCGCCAACCCCGCGAGCTCGCGACCGAATCCGCTCGCGGCGCCGGTGATGAGAACGACCTTGTCCCGAATGTGATCCGTCATGCTGGTGGGCAGCATGGCCTGCCTCGGGCGCCTCGTCGAGCGCGCAAGCCGGGCCACCGTCGACCTCGCCTTCAACTCTCGCCGACGTAGCGCTCGAGCACCGCATGGAAGTGGCGGATGCGCCGCTCCTGATGCGCGAGCAGCAGGCCGCGGAAGCCGCGCGAGGCGAGGCCGCGCTGCTGCGGGGCGGCCTGGTTCCCGTCCTGCAGCAGGGCGAGGTGCATCTTCTGCTCGGTGCCGTCGCCCCAGACTGCGTCGACGTGGGCGGGGCGCGGCGGGCGCGGGCCGTCGGGGCGATGCGGTGGTATTCCTGGAAGTCCCAGTACATGCGCCCGGGATCCGTCGGATGGGGGCGATGGCGGAAGAGCCAGAAATGGTTCGTGCTGATGTTGAGCGTGATGTTCGGGAAGAGCGTGTAGTGGACGTCGATCCAGAGCTGCTCGTCGTTGAGTCCGGACAGATCCCAGCCCGTCGCCTGCGCGATCTCGCGCGAGCGCGCGATCAGGGCCGGGCGGACGGCGCCGGCGTCCCGCTCGTAGGGCGCCGGATCGATCTGGAAATGCGCCAGCAGCTCGCGCATCTCCTTCGTGAGGGCGTTCCGATCGCGATAGCCCGCGGCCTGCGCCTTGTGGTCGCTCCAGCGCGGGCTCGGCACGCCGACCTTGAAGAGGAAGCGGCTGTGGCGGCCGAGCAGGTCGATCGGGCAATCGACGTCGTCGGTGTAGGGCAGCAGCTCGGGGTGGATCCCCTGGACATGGTAGACCTCGTTGAAGGAGTCGACGCCGACCTTCCAGTTGCACTGCCACTCGAAGGTGTAGTCCTCGGCCAGGGCGTAGTTGCGCGCGAAGTCGTAGGGCGCCAGATGATCCGCGACGATGCCGAGGTATTCGGCGAGGGGCTTCGCGTCGGGATCCATGTTGACGAAGACCCATCCGGCCCAGGTCTCGACCCGGAGCGCCGGCATCCGCACGTCCTCGGCGACGCCCTGCGGAAAATCTTCGCGATCCGGCATCCCGCGCAGCCGACCCGAGAGATCGTAGGCCCAGAGGTGGTAGGGGCAGACGAAGCTGCGCGCGTGGCCACAGCCGCGGCCGGGGACGACCTGGCTCGCGCGGTGCTGGCAGACGTTGAAGAAGGCGTCGATGCGGTCGGCGGCCGAGCGCGCGACGACGA
>JADJOR010000001.1 GCA_016713665.1 Deltaproteobacteria bacterium | reverse complement strand
CCTTCAGATCCGGACGATCGGCGAAGACCTCGTCGAGGTAGGCGAGGGCGGCGGCCTTGCCGAGCGTGTTGACCCGCGTGCCGGGCTTCCAGAAGTTGCCGCGCCAGAGCTCCGTGCTCGATCGACCAGAAGCCCTTGATCCGCTCCCAGCGGTAGCGCAGCGGGCTGCGCCATTTCCTGCGCTCGTCGGGGGGTGAGGTCGTGGTCGCCCTTGGGCAGGACCCAGCCGGGCTCGCGTTGGAAGAGATGGAGATGCTTCACGATCGGCGCGATCGTCGGGACGATCTGGGTCGCGCTCGAGCCGGTGCCCACGATCGCGACGGTCCGGCCGGCGAGATCATGCTGATGTTCCCAGCGCGCGGTATGGAATTTCGGGCCCTCGAAGAGCTCGAGACCCGGCCACGACGGATATTGCGGGACGTTCAGGAAGCCGACGGCGGAGATGAGGATGTGGCAGACGAAGGTCTCGCCGTGGCCCAGCGAGAGCGTCCAGGCATGCGTCGATTCGTCCCAGACGGCGCGCTCGACCGGGACGCCGAGGCGGATCTTCGGGGCGAGGCCGTAGTCGACGACGGTCTCTTCGAGATAGGCGTGGAGCTCCGCCTGCTTCGCGTGGGTCCGCGTCCAGTCGTGGCGCTTGAACGGGAAGGAGTACATGTGCGAGGGGACGTCGACCTCGCAGCCGGGATATTGGTTGTCCCACCAGGTTCCGCCGACCCGCGTCGAGGCCTCGAAGAGGGTGAAGTCCTGGATTCCGGCGTTCTGGAGCGTGATCGCGGCGGAGAGGCCCCCGAATCCCGCGCCGATGATGGCGACCGTAGGCGACTTGCTCTTGCCGAACACGGGATTCCTCCGAGGTCGCGGGCGGGGCGCCCGTCGGATCTGATTCTCGCTCGCAGAATCCGATTCCGCGAGGGCCGGCGGGGCTGGACGCCGTTCGGCGGGGCTGGTCTTTCGCCGGGCGATCGAGTTTCATCTGCCGCCCGTGAGGGGGGCCGCCGTCGCCGTCCGCACGGCCCGCGCCCGCCCGAGGCCCGAGGCCCGAGGCCCGAGGCCCGAGGAGAGTCGACCCGTGAGATCGAGGCCCATCCGATCGATCGTGCTCGCGCTCTCGCTGCTCGCCGGCTTCGGCGGGAGCGGCTGCCGGACCTATTTCACCGTGAACGACGCGATCACGCGGATCGAGCCGCGCACGGGCTACCGCGCCGATCGCCGCTGGTCGCCGGCGCGGTCGAACGAGCTGCTCGTCATCGTCGCGTTCTCGGGGGGCGGGACCCGGGCGGCCTCCTTCGCGTACGGCGTGCTCGGGGCTCGAGCGGACACGCATCTGATCGACGGTCGCACGGTCTCGCTCTTCGACCAGATCGACCACGTCACGGGCGTCTCGGGCGGCAGCTTCACGGCCGCCTATCTCGGGCTCCACGGCCGCGGGATCTTCGCCGACTTCGAGGAGCGCTTCCTGCGCCGGGACGTGCAGGGCGCGCTGATCCTCCAGATGCTCACGCCCTGGAACTGGGTTCTCTTCGCGTCGCCCTTCTTCGAGCGCAGCGACATGATCGCCCGCTACTACGATCGCATCCTCTTCGAGGAAGCGACCTTCGCCGATCTCGCCGCGCGAAATGGTCCCCTGATCCAGATCAACGCGACGGACCTCGCGACGGGCTCGCCCTTCTCCTTCATCCAGGACCAGTTCGACTTCCTCTGCTCGGATCTCTCGACCTATCCGATCTCGCGCGCGGTCGCGGCGTCGTCGGCGGTGCCCGGGCCGATGTCGCCGCTCACGCTGCGCAACTTCGCGGGCCAGTGCGGCTTCGTGCCGCCGCCCTGGATCGGCGAGGCGATCGCGTCGCAACGGACCTTCAGCCGCAACTACGTCAACGCCATGAACCTCGACTCCTATACCCGCCGCAAGTCGCGCCGCTTCATCCGGCTGATCGACGGCGGCGTCTCCGACAATCTCGGCGTCCGCGGTCCCTTCGAGAGCACGCTGCTCCAGCGCGCGCCGAGCGAGGTCGAGCGCGAAGAGCTCGGACCGCTCCGCCACATGGTCCTCGTGCTGGTCAACGCCGCGACGGCGCCCGAGGTTGAGTGGGAGGCGATCGACGCCGCGCGCGCGCTCTTCGACATCATCGATCAGACGACGACCGTCCAGATCAACCGCTACACCCTCGAGACGATCGAGCTCCTGCGCGCGACCTTCGAGAGCTGGCAGGAGGTCGCCGCGACCTTTTTCCGAGCCGGTCGGCTTTCACCTCGTCGAGGTCGACTTCACGAAGCCGGCGGATCCGGCGGAGCGCCTCTATCTGAACTCGCTCCCGACGAGCTTCCGCCTCGACGACGAGGCCGTCGATCGGCTGCGGGCGGCGGGACGCGACTCGCTCGAGGCGGATCCGGAGTTCCGTGCGCTGGTCGAGGCGCTGGGCGGGCGGACTCGATCGTTCCCGGCGGACTGAGCTCGGACACGGCGACGGGGCGTCGGCGGGACCGCCGAGGTGTTCTGGCGGGGGCTCTGTCGCAGCGCCTATCCTGGGGCCCCTGCCTACCGGCCGAGAGCCCGACGCCCTGATGCCGAAGTCGCCCCGATACGTCTCCCCTGAAGAAGCCCTGCGTCCGATCGAGTCGGGTCATCGCGTCTTCGTCCACGGCAGCGCGGTGACCCCGACGGCCATGATGAAGGCGCTCGCCGATCAGAAGGATCGGCTGCGCGGGGTCGAGCTCGTCTTCATCAGCGTCTACGGGCCGATGTACGTCGACCAGCCCGGGATGGAGGAACACTTCCATCTGAACGCGCTCTTCGTCTCGGCCTCGATCCGCGAGGCCGTCGACGCGGGGCGCGCGGATTATGTCCCGGTCTTCCTCTCGGAGATCCCGGAGCTCTTCAAGCGCCGCGTGCTGCCCCTCGACGGCGCGATCGTGCAGGTCTCGCCGCCGGACCAGAGCGGCTACTGCTCCCTCGGGCCCTCGGTCGACGTCGCGCGCTCGGCGGTCGACTCGGCGCGCTACCTGATCGCCCAGGTCAACCCGCAGGTTCCGCGGACCCATGGCGACGGCATGATCCATTTCAGCCGCTTCGCCGCGATGACCTGGCACGAGGCCCCGCTCCACGAAGCCGTCTTCGGCGCCGAGATCGGGCCCGAGGAAGCGAAGATCGGCGAGCGCGTCGCGGGGCTGATCGAGGACCGCAGCACCCTCCAGCTCGGCATCGGCTCGATTCCCGACGCGGTCCTGCGCCAGCTCTCGAATCACGCGGATCTCGGGGTCCATACCGAGATGTTCTCCGACGGCCTGCTCGAGCTCTGCGAGAAGGGCGTCGTCACGAATCGCTACAAGGCGATCCACCGCAACAAGACCGTCACCGGCTTCGCCCTGGGCTCCCGCCGCCTCTACGACTACATCGACGACAACCCCGGCTTCGCCTTCCTCGACATCGACTACGTCAACGAGCCTGCGATCATCGGCCGCAATCCCCGGGTCGTCGCGATCAACGGGGCGATCGAGATCGATCTGACGGGGCAGGTCTGCGCGGACAGCATCGGCATGCGACAGTACAGCGGGATCGGCGGCCAGATGGACTTCATGCGCGGCGCCGTGCTGTCCGAAGGCGGCAAGCCGATCATCGTGCTCACGAGCCGGACGAAGAGCGGGATCCCGCGCGTCGTCCCGACGCTGCGCCCGGGCGCGGGGGTCGTGACGACCCGGGGCCATGTCCATCACGTCGTGACCGAGTACGGCTGCGCCGAGCTCTTCGGCCGCAACCTGCGCGAGCGCGCGCGGCAGCTGATCGGGATCGCCCACCCCGACGACCGGGCGGCGCTCCATCGGGCCTGCTTCGAGCGATTCAAGATCTTTGCCTGAGCAAGAATGATGGAGCGGGCCTCGGCGGCCGTTTCGAACGACGGGAAGGAGCGCAACGGCATGGGCACCATCGCAGGGGATCGACCTTCACTCGGCAACGCCATCACGCCGATGGACGAGCGCGGCGAATCGATCAACGAGCGCGTCTACCGCCAGATCCTCCGCTACATGGCGGAGGCCGGGACGACGGTCTTCGTCGGCGGGCCCCACGCGACGGAGTTCGTGAACCTCGACCGCGCCGAGCGGCGGCGGCTCTGGGAGATCGGAGTCGACGAGCTCAAGGGCAAGTCGCCGGTCAACGCGATCCCCTTCGGCCCGGCCGGGACGGCCGAGCTCGTCTCGATGTTCCGCCTCGCCCGCGACATGGGCTTCGACGGCGCCCAGCTCTATCCCGGCGCCCAGGACGGGCGCGGCAACGACGGGCTCTTCGTCGCCGAGGCCGAGCGTTATTTCCGCGACGTGCTCGAGGCCGTCGAGATGCCGATGTACCTCTGCGGCTACCACGGCGGCGAGATCATCGACGCCCCGAACGGACGCATCCCCCACGATCTGCTGATCCGCCTCGTCGACGACTACCCCCACATCGCGGGCGTCACGATCATGTCCGACGAGGACGATGTCCTGCGCGCCTTCCTCGACCGCATGGCGGGCAGGCGTCCTGTCCGCCTCGCGGGCGCCCTCGACTGGTATGCGAAGATGGAGCTCGGGATCTACGGCTTCCACTCGATCCAGCAATCGATCGCGCCGCGCCTGTGCGCGACGATGATGAAGGCCTTCCACGAGGGCGATCGCGAGACGGCGAAGCGCCTCTCGGCCCGGATCCGGACCCTCAACGAGATCATCCACAAGCCCGGGCGCTACTACCCGCGCTCGATCAAGCCCGCGCTGCGCCATCTCGGCTTCGAGGTCGGCATCATCCGGCGGCCCTACATGCCGATCCCCGAGTCCGAGCAGGCGAAGATCCGCGCCGAGCTCGATCTCCTCGATCTGCGCCAATCCGAAATCCTGCCGCCGGCCGGAGGGAGAGCCTGATGGACACCGAACGAGAGCTCCGCATCCTCCTCGACGAGCGCGCGATCACCGCCGTCATGCACCGCTATTGCCAGGCCCTCGACTCGGCCCGGGTCGCGGACTGGCTCGACTGCTTCACGCGCGACGCCCTCTTCGAGGTCCTGCTCCCGAACGGCGAGACCTACGTCCGCCTCGAGGGCGAAGCCGACTTCGCGCGCTTCGCCGGCGCGATGCGCGATCGGCCGGGTCACAAGCACGTCTACGCGAGCCCGGTCGTCGAAGTCGACGTCGACGCCGGCGAGGCCCGGGGCACGAGCTATTTCCTGATGTTCGCCGGCGACGCCGGCCAGGCGATGGTCAGCTCCTTCGGGCGTGTGCGCGATCGCTTCGTGAAGCGCGACGGGCGCTGGAAGATCGCCGAGCGGCGGCTCCAGACCGACGGCATGAACCCGGCCGCGCCGTGATGCCGTCGCCCGTGCGCCGCATCCTCGACGCGCGACGTCTCGTCGACGGCGTCGCGTTTCCGGAAGGCCCGCGCTGGCAGGCGGGCCGGCTCTACTTCTCGGACATCCATCGCCACCGGGTCTTCCGCCTCGAGCCGGATGGGCGCTGCGTCGCGATCGGCGAACTCGCCGACCGCGCGTCGGGGCTCGGATTCCTGCCCGACGGAAGGCTGCTCGTCGTCTCGATGCTCGACCGGCGGCTGATGGCGGTCGACGTGGGTGTGGACGCGGGCGGCGGAACGGCCGACGTCGACGGCGGCGGCGAGACGGCGGTCCACGCCGATCTGTCGGCGCTCTCGGGCTGCTTCATCAACGACATGGTGGTCGACGCCGTCGGACGGGCCTACGTCGGGAGCCGAAACGGCGGTACGCCCCAGTCGCGCACGGATTGCCTGATCCGCGTCGAGCCCGATGGGCGCGCGAGGGTCGAGGTTGCGGAGCTCGCGAGCCCGAACGGCGCCGTCATCACGCCGGACGGGCGCTCGCTCATCCTCGCTGAGACGGCGGATGGGCGACTGCTGCGCTTCCCGATCCGCGGCGACGGCTCCCTCGGCCCGCGCGAGATCGTCTTTGAAGCGCCCGGCTTCCATCTGGACGGCATCTGCCTCGATGCGGCGGGCGGGATCTGGGCCGGGGGTGGGGTCCATGGATTGCTGCGGATCTCGCCGGAATTCGAGCTCGAGGCGGTCTTCGAGGCGCCGGGGCGGATGGTGCTCGCGACGGCGCTCGGGGGGGCGACGGGGCGGACGCTCTTTCTCGCGACGGTCGGCCAGGTTCTGCTCGAGAACCTCGCTCGGGTCGGCTTCGATCGGGCGCTCGACGCGACGGTCGACTCCGAGGGCCGGATCGAGACGCTCGAGGTCGAGGTTCCGGGGGCGGCTCAGCCGAAGTAGGCCTGGCCGCCGTCGAGGGGCAGGGTGACGGCGTTGACGTACCCCGCATCCGGGCCGACGAGAAAGACGACGGCGCGGCCGATGTCGAGCTCGGGATCGCCGATCCGCCGCGTCGGCAGCGAGTCGATGAAGGCGCGCGAGCCCTCCGGATCCTCTTCCATCCATTGCGCCATCGCCGGCGTCATCGCGATCGGCGCGATCGTGTTGACGCGGATCCCGTCGCGGACCCATTCGTGGGCCGCCGCGCGGCTGAGCGCGCGGATTGCCTGCTTGGCGGCCGCGTAGACGCCGTAGCCCACCGCATCCCAGCGCACGGCGCCCGAGGTCGCGAGGTTCACGATCGCGCCGCGGCCGCGGGCCTTCATGTGGGGAGGGACCGCCTTCATGAAGCGGAACGTCGCGCGGGGGCCCGAGTCGAAGGTCTCGTCGAAGGCGGCGTCGTCGAGGCGCTCGAGGGGGCCGCGGTGGACGATCTGGGCGTTGTTGACGAGGATGTCGATGCGGCCGAAGGCGCGGAGCGTCAGGTCGACGGTCGCGGCGATGTCCGCGGGCGAGCAGACGTCGCAGGCGACGGGGAGGGCGCGACCGCCGCGCGCTTCGATCTGGCGGCAGGTCTCGTGGCGCGTCGCTTCGACGCGCTCGGCGACGACGACCGCGGCGCCCGCGTTCGCGAGGGCGAGGGCGATGCCCTGGCCGACGCCCTGACCCGCGCCGGTGACGATGGCGACCTGCTCGTCGAGGCTGCCCAATCCGACTCCTCGGCCGCTAGGCGAGCGCGCCGCGCTTGAGCGCCTCGATCGGCTCGGTCCATCCGATGCCCTCGAGATGCACGGTCAGGCTCCGGGCGTCGGCGACCGCGACGACCTCGAGCATGTCGCGCTCGGCGCGATTGCCGGCGCCTTCGAGGGCGCGATTCGATTTGGCGAGACGCTCGAGCAGCCGGCTCGCCTCCGTCGGCAGCGCGCGATTTCCGCTCGCCGCGAAGCGGCGCACCGCCCGCTCGAGATCCCGCGGATCGACCGGCGCCGCCGCTTCCTCGGCCTCGCGGACGACGGCGTGGACCGGGCGCCGCTTCTCGAAGCCGAAGACCTCCATCGGGCTTCGCTGCTCGATGCAGCCGAGCATGCCGCGATGGGCCTTGTAGCCGAGCAGCTCCTGGACCTGGAGCGGGAGATCGCGGGCGAGGCCCGGCGGGATCAGGAGCTGATAGTTCTCGTGGGGTCGGAGCCAGCCGCAATTGAATCCGAGCTCGCAGCCGATCCGGGCGCGCTCGGTCGTATTCTGACCCGCGCCATGCCAGGTCGATCCGAGCCAGAAGGCGGCGGAGCCCGGCGGCATCTCGACGTCGACGACCGGGTCGGCCTCGGTCGGGAGCCGGCCTTCCGGCCAGAGATGGCTTCCGGGGACCATGCGCGTCGCACCGTTCTCGCGGCGGAAGTCGCTGATCGCGATCATGCAATTCAGCATGCTCTCGAACTCGCCCGGACGGCGCGACAGGAAGGGTTGATAGAGCACGTCGTCGTGGTGGAGCGGCTGGGGGCGCCGGCCTTTTTCGAGGACGAAGCCGCCCGAGGCGTTCAGGAGCGGATCGGCGCCGAGAAACGCCTCGGCGAGCTCGGCCAGCAGGGGCCGGCTCATGACGTCGACGACGCTCGCCGACTTGGCGGCGAGTCCCTCGACCTTCTTGAGGGCGCCGTCGCCGAAGAACTCGAGCTCGAGGCCGACGACGCGATCGGCATAACGCGAAATGTCGCGGTGGATGTTCTCGACGAGCTCGAGGTCGAGCCAGTCCCGGACGACGGCGTAGCCCGAGCGATCGAGCTCGGCCTTCACGTCGGCCGCACGGGCATCGGGCGGAAGAAACTCGATCGCCATGGCCTCGGCCTCCGCTGCTCTCGTTCACGAAGAGCCCGGGGCGATCCCGATCGGGTCGAGCGCGGGTCGCAGCCATGATGCGCCGGTCGCTCAGCAGCGTCAATCGACCTCGAAGGGCCTTTCGGGAGACCGTGCAGCGCGCGGTCCCCGCATCATTCTCCCCGGTAGCTCGGCCTGCGCTTCGCGGCGAAGGCGGCGAGGCCTTCGGTGGCGTCGTGGGAGGTCGTCGCATAGCGGTGGACCCGTTCGAGCTCGGCCTCGAGGGCGCGGTCGAGGGGCAGGTCGACGGCGTAGCCGATCAAGGTCTTCATCTCGCGCAGGGCGAGGGCGCTATGTGCACAGATCTCCTCGACCAGCGCGAGCGTCCGCTCGCGGAGCGTCTCGGCCGGGCAATGGAACGCCGCGAGGCCCATCTGCGCCGCCTCCGCGCCGCCATAGAAGCGGCCCGTCAGCAGCATCTCCTTCGCCTTCTGCAGGCCGATCGCACGGCAGAGGCGCTGGCTGCCGCCGGCGCCCGGGAGCTGACCGAAGTTGAGATGGCCGTCGGCGACGCGGGCCTCGCTCGCGATCGTGACGACGTCGCAGGCCAGCGCGAGCTCGAGGCCGCCGGCGACGCAGGCGCCGTTGATCATGGCGACGCTGAGGAGGCGGCCGCGCTCGAGCAGCCGACACAGCTCCGCGAACTCCTCGAGGAAAGCACGAAACGCGTCGGGATCGCGGTAGAGCGCCTGATAGCCCTTGAGATCTCCGCCCGACGAGAAGGCCTTGCCACGACCCGTCAGCACGATTGCGCGGATGCGGTCGTCGTCGAGGCTCGCACGGACGCGGTCGCGCAGGCCGCGGACGGTGGCCCGGTCGAGGGGGTTTCGCTGTTCGGGGCGATCGAGCATGAGGATGCGCGCGACGGCGCCGCCCTCGAGCTCGACGTCTTCCTGGACGATCCGATCGTCGCTCATGTCCTCTCCTTGCCGGCGGAGTCCTCCGCCAGGATCGCGTCGCGCAGCGCCGCCTTGCGGAGCTTTCCGCTCGCCGTCGTGGGGATGGCCGCGACGAGGCGCAGCGCCTGGGGCAGCTTGTAGGTCGCGAGCTCGCGGCCGCGCAGGAAGCGGGTCACGTCGTCGAGGGTGATGGGACGGACTGTCGCGTTCGACGCCGCGGCGGCGCCCGCGTCGGCAGCAGCAGCAGCAGCAGCGGCTTCGTCGCCCGCCGGATCGACGACGAGACAGGCACACACGACCTCGCCGAGCCGCTCGTCCGGCAGCCCGATTACGGCGGCCGTCCGCACCCCGGGCATCTCGCAGAGCAGATCCTCGATCTCCCGCGGCGCGATGTTCATGCCGCCGCGGATGATGATCTCCTTCTTGCGCCCGACGATCGTCAGATGACCGGCGTCGTCGACGACGCCGAGATCGCCGCTGCGCAGCCAGCCGTCCGGCGTGAAGCTGCGGGCCATGCGCTCGGGATCGTCGAAGAAGCCGACACAGAGCGAGGGGCCGCGGACGTGGATCTCGCCGGCGACGCCCGCCGTGACGGGGCGGTCCTCCTCGTCGCGGATCTCGAGCTCGACGTGCGGGAGCGGAGGGCCGTCGGTTCGCGCGCGCCGCTCGAGGGGCGTGCCCGGCCGGTTCCAGGTCAGGACGAGCCCCTCGGTCGAGCCGTAGATCCGAAGGACCCGGATGCCCTTCGCATCCGCGGCCACGACGAGCTCCGGGGGCACCGGCGCGCCGCCACAGCCGAAGCAGCGCATCGACGACACGTCGCGCGGCGCTTCCCCGAGGCTGCGCACGAGATCGCCGAGAAAGGTCGTGGCGGCGAGCGTATAGCTGCAACGTTCTCGTTCGATCAGCTCCGCCGCGCGCCGCGCGTCCCAGCGGTCCTGCAGCACGATCGGGAGCCCGGCGTAGAGCGCGAGGCGCAGCCCGAAATTGAGCCCGGTCGAGTGGCCGACGGGGCTCGGCATGAAGACGACGTCGCCCGCTGCGAGCGTCATCGCCTCGATTGCCGCGCGGACGCTGCGATTCGCCGTCTCCTCCGAGTGGAGGATCGCCTTCGGCGTCGATTCGGTGCCGGAGGTGAAGATGAGCTCGCAGACGGCGGCGGCGTCGAGAGCGGGCAGCGCGGTCTCGTCGGGGGCGGTCGCGGCGAGCACGGTGTCGAGGCGGAATTCGCCGTCGCGCGCCGATCCCGCGCCCGTCGCGCGCGGTGAGCCAGCCGAGGGCGGGGCGTCGGCGGCGCCGACGACGACGTGCGTATGCAGCGCGGGCAGCTCCGCGCGCAGTGCGCGAGCCATCCCGAGATGGTCGAAGCCGCGGTCCTCTTCCGGGGTCACCCAGACGCGTGCGCGGGAGGCGGCGAGGATGTGGCGCAGCTCGTGGGTCCGATAGCCGGGGAGGAGCGGGTTCAAGACGGCGCCCGCCGCGAGGACGCCGAGGTCGGCGATCGCCGTCGCGCGGCGATTCGGGAGCTGGACCGAGACGCCGTCTCCGGGCTGCACGCCCCGCGCACGCAGGAATGCCGCGAAGCGACGGGCCTCGCGCCAGAGCTCGCCGTAGGTCGTGCGGGAATCGTCGCTGCCATCGACGATCGCGGGGGCGTCGGGATGCTTTTGTGCATGGGCGCGGACGCGGTCGACGAGGGTCTCCGACGTCCAGAGCCCGGTCGCGCGGTAGTGCGCCTCGACCGCCGCGCGGCGATAGGTCATCGCGGCGACTTCGCCGGTTCGGAGGACGTCGCCGGCGCGAAGGCCCACATGCGCTGGCCATCGATCTCGACGAAGCGCAGCGCCAGCGGCATCTCGGCGACGAGCGCCGCGGGATCTTCGGGATCGACGTCGATCAGCCGCGCGAAGATCCGCGCACCTTCTTCGAGCTCGACGGCGGCGACGACGTAGGGGACGGCTTCGGCGTAGGCCGGATCGAGGGCGCGGCGCATGATGACCCAGCTGTAGAGCCGCCCGCGGCCGCAGGCCTCGATGGGCTCGATCGCTTCGCTGCGACAGGCGGGACAGCAGGGCAGCGGCGGCAGGAAGCGCCGCCCGCAATCGCGGCAGCTCGGCACGAGGAGCCGTCCCTCGGCGACGCCCGCCCAGAAGATCGCTGCGTCGGCATCGACGACCGGCGCGATCAGACCGGCGAGCGCGTCGCTCCGCATCGGGTCCATCGTCATGCCCCCGCCAGCACGAGCGCCGAGCCGTCCGTCAGCGCGCCCGAGGTCACGACGCAGGTCCGCGCGTTCGGGACGTTGCGCGCGCCGCAGCGTCCCTGGAGCTGGAGCACCGCCTCCGCGACGGTGTTCATGCCGTGCAGATAGCCCTCCGAGAGCAGGCCCCCGTTCGTGTTGATCGGCTTCGCGCCGCCCGGCCGCGTCGCGCCGGAGCGAACGAGGGCGCCGGCCCCGCCCCGCGGCGCGAGGCCGAGCCTTCGATGCCGATCAGGGCGCTCGTCGTGAAGCAGTCGTAGATCTCGGCGACGTCGACCTCGGCGGGAGCGAGCCCGGCGCCGCCCCAGAGATCCTCGGCGAGCAGCGACGTGTAGTTGCGCGAGAGATCCGGCCAGAGCAGCGCATCGCCCATGTCGAGGCCGGGCCCGCGGCCGGCGACGTAGGCCGCGCCCTCGATCGCGACGGGGCGATGCTGCAGATCGCGGGCGCGCTCGAGGGAGGTCACGACGACGGCGCAGGCCCCGTCGACCTCGATCGTGCAGTCGGGGACGCGGAAGGGATCGGCGACCCAGGGCGCGGCGTAGTAGTCGTCGAGGGAGAGCGGCTTGCGGAGCACCGCCCGCTCGTTCTCCGCGGCCCACGCGCGCTGCGCGATCGCGACCGCCGCGAGATCGTCATGGGTTGCGCCGGTCTCGATCATGTACCGCCGGCCCCACATCGCGATGAACTGGGCGTAGGCGCTGAGACCGACGGGGTAGCGGAAATCGGTGGCGGGGCCGGGGACGCGGTTCGTGCCGACGCGGGCGCCGCTGCGGCCATTCAGCGCGCGGAAGACGACGACGTGCTTCGCGAGGCCGGCGTGGACCGCCATCGCGGCGTGCATCACGAGATAGCAGGGCGCCTGGCCGCCGAGGCCCGAGTCGAGCAGGTAGTTCGAGCGGGGGAGGCCGAGGGTCGTCGCGACCGCCGAGGTCGGGACCGAGTCCTCCATGAAGCGGAAGCTCGCGATGCCGTCGATCTCGTCGGGCGTGAGCCCCGCGTCGGCGATCGCCTGCTTGCAGGCTTCGGTCGCGAGAGAGAGGACGCTGCGGCCCGAGCGCTTCGAGAAGGGGGTGTAGCCGACGCCGACGAGGGCCGTCTGGCCGAGGAAGGCGGGGCGTCGGGTCGGGCGCGTCATGGTCGCAGTATGTCCCAGCCGAGGTCGCCGCGGAATCGGCCGCGGACGCGATCCGGAGCATTGGGTCCCGGACGCCTGCACCTCTCGCCGCGGACGCTTCGCCGCGACGGAGGCCGCCTGATCGCCGCTCCCTCCGCGGGCCTCAGTCCGCGAGGATCAGCTGGGGATTCCAGACGATCTCCCAGAGATGGCCGTCGGGATCGGAGAAATAGCCCGCATAGCCGCCCCAGTAGGTCTCCCGCGCATGCCGGACGATCCGTGCGCCGGCCCGCTCGGCCTGGGCGAGCAGGATGTCGACCTCCGCGCGGGTCGCGACGTTGTGGCCGAGGGTCATCTCGGTCGCGCTGCGCGGGCCGATCGGCTGACCGCTGTCGGCGGCGATGCTCTTGCGGGGCCAGATCGCGAGGCGAAGGCCCGCCTGCAACTCGAAGAAGGCGACGGCGCCGTGCTCGAATTCCTGGCCGACGAGGCCTTTGGTCGGAAGACCGAGGCCGTCGCGGTAGAAGCGCAGCGACCGCTCGAGGTCGTCGACGCCGAGGGTGAGGACGGTGAGCTGGGGCTTCATGGCTCGGGGATTTCTCCGAATGGGGGGCGCGCGGCCGGGACGATAGTGCAGACGCGTCCATCGGTCGTCGGTGCGCCTTCGTTCACCGGATCGCGAGGGCGTTCGGCGGCGATCCGACGCCGCCCGGCACGTTGAGCGGCGCCGACGTGAAGAAGAAGGACCAGCGTCGATCCGCTCGACAGGCCGAGGCGAGGCCGTCGAGCCAGAAGAGCTCGCCGACGGCGAGCCCGAGCGCCGGGATCAGCTTGAAGTGGAGGAACCGGTCGCCCTCCATCGAGACCGGCATCGACTCGAGGGCGACGTTGTCGGCGGCGACGGCAGCGACGTGCTTGTCCCAGAGCCAGGCGGCGGAGGCCTCGATCGGCGCGATTCCCGCCTGGGGTGAGTCGGCCTGGAAGCGGCGCTCGCGTTCGGCGGGGGAGAGCTGCTGGAACCAGCCTGCCCAGCCCGTGCGGATCAGGAGGATGTCGCCGCGCTCGATCGTCGTCCCCTGGTCCGCGGCGACCTCGTCGAGCAGCGAAGGCTCGATCTCGAAGCGCGAGCCCGGATCGAAGGGCGCGCCCTTCGCCGCCTGATGGCCCGCGACGTCGAGGAGGACGCCGCGGCCGACGATCCCGCGCTCGGCCCAGAGCTGGATGCCGAGGGTCGTCGAGTCGGGATCGTCGACGCGCGCCGGATCCGTGTCGTTGTAGAAGCGGCCGCCGGTCTCGACGTGGCGCAGCCCGTCCCACTGGCTCGAGTACTGGAGCGGAAACGGCGAGAGACTGTCGTCGCGCGCGATGCCCGGGGCGACGATGTGGGTCCGGACCGGGCACGGGCGATGGGGATTCGGCGAGGGCTCGGTCACGTCCCAGTTCAGCGAATGCACCTCGCCGAGCACGACCTCGCCGATGCCCGCGAGCACGCGGCCCGCGTCGAGGAGATTGATCGTGCCGATCTCGTCGTCGGCGCCGAAGACGCCCCAGGCGGAGCCCGGCGGCTTGCCGTCGCGGCGGGCCTTGAGCTCGGCGTAGCTCGGGAGCGGGGTCGCGGGGCGGGTCTTGCTCATGCGCGGACTCTCCTGCCGCGCTCTGCGCGTGTCAAGCCGCTCGAATCGCCCGACGCGCCGGCCGTGCTTCGCCGCCAGAACGGCGTCGGCGGCGGCCATCGCGCGCGCGGAGCCGCCGCGCGACCCCCTTTACGCTCGCGTGCGCGCGGGCGATGCTGGCCGCATGCAGGATCCCGGATATCGCATCGGCATCGACATCGGCGGGACCTTCACCGACGCCGTCGTCGTCACTCCCGACGGCGAGCTCGTCGTCGGCAAGGTCTCGACGACGCCCCCCGATTTCCAGACGGGCTTCTTCGGCTCGATCGATGCGGCGGCCGCCGCGCTCCGCCTCGACACGCGCACGCTCCTCGCCCGGACCCGCGCGCTCGCCCACGGCACGACCGTCGGCATCAACGCCCTCGTGACCGGCGACGTCGCGCGCGTGGCGCTGCTCGCGACGAAGGGCCACAGTCGTGGTCGCGCTCTCCGACGCGTCGATCGACGCGGCGATCGAGCGGATCCGGGCCCTCGAGATCGAGGCCGTCGCGATCGCGTTCCTCTGGAGCTTCGCGAATCCGGTCCACGAGGCGCGCGCCGCCGAGCGCATCCGCGCGCGCTGCCCCGGGCTCTTCGTCTGCACGAGCGCCGAGGTCGCGCCGCGCATCGGCGAGTACGGGCGGACGGTGTCGACGGTGCTCAATGCGCAGATCGGGCCGATGATGCGCGGCTACATCGACGAGATCGTCCGCGGCGCGCGCGAGCGGGGCTTTCCCGGCCAGGTCCTCTTCGGCCAGGGGGAGGGCGGGCTCTCGACGGCGGAGCAGGCCTCGCAGTATCCGCTCTCGACGCTGCAGAGCGGCCCCGTCGCGGGCGTCGTCGGCTCGGCGCTCGCGGGCCTCGAGATGGGACAGCGCAACATCATCGTGACCGACATGGGCGGCACGACCCTCGACGTCGCGACGATCGAGGCGGGGGCGGTCGCCTATCGCTACGAGAACGAGGTCGTCCGCCAGCTCGCCTATCTGCGCAAGGTCGACGTCGAGTCGGTCGGCGCCGGCGGCGGCAGCATCGCCTGGATCCACGAGGACTCGGGCAGCCTGCGCGTCGGACCGCGCAGCGCCGGCGCCCGGCCGGGGCCGATCTGTTATGGGCGGGGCGGGACCGAGCCGACGGTGACCGACGCGGATCTGCTGCTCGGGATCCTGTCGCCGGAGCGGCCGCTCGCGGGCGGGCTGCGCCTCGACCTCGCTGCGGCGGAGCGGTCGATCGAGGCGCTCGCGAAGCGGCTCGGGCTCTCGGCGGAGGCGTGTGCGGCGGGCATCGTCGAGATCGTCGACAGCAACATGGAGGATCTCGTCCGGCGCATGACGGTGCAGCGCGGGGCGGATCCGCGGGAGTTCGTGCTCTGGGCCTTCGGCGGGGCGAGCGGGGCGCATGCCGGGCTGTACGGCCGCGGCATCGGCGTCTCGGAGATCGTCTTTCCGCTGAACGACGTCTCGTCCGTGTGGTCGGCTTACGGCCTCACGCGTCTCGACGCCGCGCGGACCTTCGAAGCGAGTGTCGCGTTGCGGACGCCGATCGATGCCGCAGTTCTTGCCGCCACCGTCTCCCAGCTCGAGGAGCGCGCGCTCGCCCACGCCCGGGCCTCGCGCTTCGAGTCGACGATGCTCACGCGTCGTGTCGGCATGAAGTACCCGCTCCAGGTCCACGAGGTCGAGATCGATTGTCCGGAGGGCCGCATCGACGCCGCCTGGGTCGACCGCCTCGTCGAGGACTTCCACCGCGGCTACGAGTCCCGCTACGGCCAGGGCACGGGCTACGTCGACGCCGGCGCCGAGATCACGTCGGTCCGCGTCGGGGTGCGCGATCGCAACGAGAGTCGCCGGCTCCGCCACGTCGCCCCGCGCGAGCACGAGGCGCCGGTCGCGGGCAAGCGCGGCGTGTATTGGCGCGAGCTCGGCGGGCGCGTCGAGACGCCGCTCTACGAAGGGCGCGCGCTCACGCCGGGGGCGCGCTTCGCGGGGCCCGGGATCATCGAGTATCCGCATACCACGATCGCGGTCCGGCCGGGGCAGGGGCTGCGGTGTGATGGGTTTGGGAATCTGGTGCTGGCGTTGGGGACCGGAGGGGGGACGGCCACGGGGCACCGATAACGTGGGAACCCCGGTTGATATTCGCGCTGATTCATGCACCCGGAGCCCGGGATGACGAGATTCTTTGGATTCTTGATGGCCGCAATGATTTTCCACGTGATGGGTTGCCAGTCGCTTGGCAGCGATCTTCCGTTCGAGGATCTCGCGATCCGGGCGTGTATTTCGGAATTGAAGGCGCATGGGATCGAACTTCCGCCAAGAACGAATCGAGCCTACGTATTTTCCGTTTCGGGCGCGGCAACCGTACATTTCGCAACGGAGGAACCGGGATGGTTCCAAAGCCAGCACGACGAAGGCTACTTGGCCAAGTCATGGATATGCGACGCGCGTGTTAATCCCGCGGCGGACGAGAGACCCGCCGTGCGGTATCTGGCGCATGCGAGTGCTCGGTTACCCGGTTTCGACAGCGCTGCCCTGGTCGGGGATCCTGGCTATCTGCCCGTGGACGCGGAGAATCCCGCAGACGCGGTACGGGTGCGAGGTTATGAACGGCGGGATTCGCGGTTCATCGTCGTCAAAGACACAACTCTCAGTGAGATCCAGTTGGAAAGAGCGCGTGACTGCAAAGAAGGGCGGCGAGAATGTCGGACGCGGTAGGCTTGGCTCAGGACGTTGGAGGTGGGTAGTTTGCCCGAGAGCTCCTGGGCTGTGCCAGGCGACTTGAGCTGCGACTTGGCCTTCGCGCCGCGCAGGTTCTTCCAGAACGGCGACTTCTCGGCGAGCCGTCGCAGGATCTCGACTTGTTCGGCCGGGGAATGGCCCGAGAGGGCTTTAGTGAGCCCGCGCTGGGCGCGGCGCTTCGCTTGGACGCAGTCGAAGTTCTTCGTCTTAGCCTTCGTCATCGGTGACCTCCAGAGGGGATCGGATCTCGATCAGGGGATAGCTGCGCAGCAGGTTCACGGCGTGAGTGGATCGGACGCTCCGAAGCGGAGTCACGCATGAGAGAATCGCACTCTACTCGCCGAGAATCTCGTCGAGTACGCGTCGCAGGGTCCGTCGATCTTGGTCGCCGAGACGTCCGAGCTTGCGCCGAACGAGTCCTCGTTCGAGGGTGGCGAGGAGGGGCTTGAGGACGGACGGCTTGAGAAGCCCGGCTTCTTGCCACTGGATGACGGTGGCCTCCCCGACGCCATCGCCGACTCGCATCTGGCTCGTGACGGCGAGGATGATGAGGTCAGGACGATCATGGTGGTAGGTCGAGCTGCTGACGACGACGGCGGGCCTCTGCTTGACGGCGGTCTGATCGGTAAACGGGAAGGGGACGAGCAGGACGTCTCCGAATTCGGCGTCGATCTTCGGTCGGGTCATTTCAGGTGGAGTCTCCGAGCGGATCGCCTCAGATTCGGTCCCTCAGATTCGGTCCCTCAGATTCGGTCATAGTCGGCGTCGTCGGGGTTGTCCCAGACCTCGGCGAAGGCGGGCTCGGAGAGCTTCGTGGCCGCCTGGCCGAGTGCATGGTCGCCGTCTTCCCGGCTTCGCAGGAAGTCGACGAAATCCTCGACCTCCGCGATGCGATGGGCGGGTAAACGTCGAATCTTGTCCATCAGTGTCTTCTCGGAACGGGCCGGCGTCGACATGCTGCGCTCCTGACGGTCTCAGTTCTGAGAAAGCGTATCGAGGCTTGGATCCGTCCGCTTGTCTCGTTCGACGAGCAGGCCCGTTCGAGTACCATCCTCAAACCTCCGGGCCGCACCGGAACGACCGCTGACCTTCACGACGGACGATGCCGATGACCGACTCGCCGCTCTCCCCCCCGACCCTCGCCAACGAGCGCGCCCGCCGCCGCGAGAGCTTCCTCCACGGCTACATCCCGCCGCGCGATCCCGTCGTCGATCCTTCGGTTGTCTTCCACCGCGAGACCGACCCCGTCGACGCCGTCTCCTTCGAGGTCATCCGCTCGAAGCTCTGGAACCTGAACCTTGACCATGGGGACACGATCCGCCGCATCTCGGGCTCCCACATCGTCGTCGAGGGCTACGACTTCAACTGCGCGATCGCGAGCGAGATCGGCGACGCCGTCACGCTCTGTCCCTATTCGATGTTCTTCGCGGGCTTCGCCGACGAGGTCATCAAATGGACCCTCGAGCATCGCTCGATGAACGTCGGCATCCGCGACGGCGACGTCTTCCTCCAGGACGATCCCTGGATCGGCTCGAACCACGCGATGGATACCGCCGTCTTCGGCCCGGTCTTCGTCGAGGGGAAGCTCTTCGCCTGGCTCTTCAACTGCGTCCATCAGCGCGAGCTCGGGGGCACGCGCCCGGGCGGCTTCATCCAGGAGGCGCGCGACTGCCACAGCGAGCCGACCTTCATGCCGCCGATCAAGCTCGTCGAGAACGACGTGATCCGCGAGGACGTGGCCGACGCCTGGACCCGGCGCTCGCGGCTGCCCGAGCTGATGGCGCTCGAGCTGAAGAGCCAGGTCGCGGGCTTCCGCATGGCCCGCGAGCGGCTGCTCGCCCTCGTCGCGCGCTACGGCGCCCGGGCGATCAAGGGCACGATGAACAAGATGGTCGACGACACGGCGCGCGTCGTCGGCGCCCGGCTCGCGAGCCTGCCCGACGCGGTCTGGCGCGACGAGCGTTATGTCTCCGGCGCGAATCCCGGCGATCGGCGGCTCTTCAAGCTCGTGCTCGTGTTCGAAAAGCGGGGCGATCGATTGCGGGTCTCGAACGTCGGGACGGATCCGGCGACGGGCTCCTTCAACGTCACGCCGGGGGTGTTCCGGGCGGCGGTGTTGAACGGGCTGCTCCCGGTGCTCGCCTTCGATCAGATGCTCTGCGCGGCGGGTGTCTTGCGGCAGGTCGACTTCGAGTTCGCGCGGGGCTCGATCACGGCCGCGTCGCATCCCTCGGCGGTCGGGACCTCGATGTCCTCCGTCGCGACGGTCGGCCATGCCCACGGCCTCGGGAGCAAGATGGTCTCGGGCCACGAAGAGCTCGCGCGCCATGCCTTCGCCTCTTCGGCGATGCACACGATGTCGACGACCGCGCCCTCCTGGCGCGACGCCCGCGGCAATCTCGTCGGCGACGCGATCCTCGACATGCTGGCCGGCGGAACCGGCGCCTTCGCCCACCGCGACGGCATCGACTTCGGCGGCTGCACGTTCGCAGTCGCGAACCGCATGTCCGACGTCGAGAAGGCCGAGCAACACATCCCGCTCCTCTATCTCTTCCGCCGCGAGCTCGCGGCGAGCGGCGGCCATGGGCGCTTTCGCGGCGGCGTGACCTACTCCTGCGCCTGGGTCGGCCACGGCGAGGGCTCCGAGAGCGCGGCGATGCACGCGACGGGCTTCGCGAAGAGCGTGACGATGGGGCAGGGCATCGCCGGCGGCTTCCCCGGCACCGGCGGCTACCACTGGCACGCGACCGATACGGGCATCCAGCGCGAGCTCGCCGAGGGCCGCGTCCCCGGGAGCCCCGAGGCGCTGCGCGCGCTTGCGCCTCACGGCGAATACCTGGGCCTGCGCCAGGACAATCGCCTGTCCCGCGACGACCTCTTCGAGCTGCTCCCGAATCCCGGTGCGGGCTGGGGCGACACGCTCGAGCGCGAGGCCACGCTCGTCGCGGCGGACGTCGCGGCCGAGCGCCTCTCGTTCGCTCAGGCGGAGTCGCTCTACGGTGTCGTCCTGAAGCCCGATGGCGGTCCCGACCTCGCGGCCACCGCCGCGCGTCGAGAGGCCCTGCGCCGCGAACGCCTCGAGCAGGCGCGCCCGCCGCGGGCCCCGCTCGCGGGCGTCTCGTCGAAGGCGTCGGCCGTAGCGCGTGCCCTCGAAGGGGTCGCGATCCACGGCGGGGCGGGGGAGCGATCGCTCGCGTGTGCCGGCTGCGGGCAGCGTCTCGGCGCCGGCTCGGCCGGCTACCGGCGCGGGTGCTGCGAGCTCGAGCTTCCCCTCGGCGAGATCGGCAGCGAGTTCCTCTCGCCGGCGGACGAGATCGGCGAGGCGCTCTGCCTGCGCCGCTATCTCTGTCCGGGCTGCGGGAGCGTCCTCGACGCCGAGGTCTGCCGTCCGCAGGACGAACCGTCCCTCGATCTCCAGCTCCTCGACTGAGCGGGACGCGGGCCCAGTGATTCGGGCGACCGCGAGATTTTCATCGGCGCTAGGTCGGAGCGTTCTCTATCGTCGCCGCCATGCCGACCGCCGAGAGCCCTCCCTTCGCGCCGATCACGCCGCGCCAGCGCCAGGCCGTGCTCGTCGGGATGGTGTGCGGGGCGTCGCTCGCCTCGATCGATCAGATGGTGCTCGCGACGGCGGTCGGCACGATCGCAGGCGAGCTCGGTGAGCTGCATCAGGCGCCCTGGATCTTCACGGCGAATCTGCTCGCGAGCGCCTCGAGCATGCCGATCTGGGGCAAGCTCGGCGATCTCTACGGCCGCCGCCGCGTCTTCCAGACGGCGATCGTGCTCTTCATCGCGGCGTCGTTGCTCGCGGCCCAGAGCCAGTCGATGACGACGCTGCTCGTCTGCCGCGCGCTCCAGGGGCTCGGCGGCGGCGCGTTGCTCACGATGCCCTACGGCATCCTCGCCGACGTCGTCCCGCCCCGGGATCGGCCCGCCTACGCGGCGCTGGTCACGGTCGTCTGGACGGTGGCGGGCCTGCTCGGTCCCCCGCTCGGCGGGCTCATCGCCGACGGTCCGGGCTGGCGCTTCATGTTCTATCTCAACGTCCCCGCGGCGCTCGTCTCCTTCGGCCTGCTGCAATGGGGCTATCGGATCCCCGTCCGGAGGCTCGAGCATCGGGTCGACTTTCCCGGGGCAGCGCTGCTCTTCAGCGCGGTCGGCTCGCTCATCCTCTACACGTCCTGGGCGGGAGAGTCCCTCGGCTGGGCCTCCCCGGCGGCGCTCGCCCTGCTCGCGACGAGTGGCCTGCTCGCCCTCGCTTTCGTTCGCTGGGAGCAGCGCGCCGCGGAGCCGATCGTCGAGATCTCGCTCTTTCGCAGTCGCGCGGTCTGGGCGCCGCTGCTGACGACCTTCCTCTACGGCCTCGGCAACTTCGCGATCACCTTCATGATCCCGCTCTTCGGCCTCGTCGTCCGGGGCACGAGCGCCGTCGAAGCGGGGCTCGGCCTCATGCCGCTGACGAGCGGGCTGCTCGTCTCGAGCATCGTCGCGGGTCGCATCGCGTCGGCGACGCAGCGCTTCCGGCGCTTCGCGATGGGCGGGCTCTGCATCTACGGCCTCGGCATCGCGCTGCTCGCGACGGCGGGGCCCGAGACCTCGCGACTCCAGCTCTGGCTCTACACGCTGCTGCTCGGCCTCGGCAGCGGGCCGCTCAATCCGACCCTGATCTCGTCGCTCCAGAATGCCGTCGACCCGCGCCATCTCGGGGTCGCGAGCGCGCTGCCCGGCTTCTCGCGCACCGTCGCCCAGTCGATCGGCTCCTCCGCGCTCGGCACGCTGCTCGCCCTGCGCTTCGCGCATCATCTGTCGGCCGACGTCTCGCCCGCCGCTGCGGGCGGCGTCGCCCTCGACGGGCTGGCGGGGAGCCCCGAGGCGATCCGGGCCCTGGCCGAGCCGCTTCATTCGCTCGTCGTCGGGGCCTATGCGTCGGCCTTCTCGGAGACCATCATCGCGATGTTCGTGCTGGTCGTCCTGACCCTCGCGGCGGCCTGGTTCATGGTCGATCCGCACGATCGGCCGGCGGCGAGCGCCGGGGAGCCGGCCGCGAGCGCGCCGCCGAAGGGGTCGACCGCGCGCGCCGCATCGGTCTCGCTGCAACCGTAGCCGGGGTGCTACGCGTCTTGCGTCTCTCGCATCGATCCGACCTTCATCCATCCACTCGAGGAGCCCGACCCATGGACCCGCAATCGAAGAAGACCGCCCTGCGCATGATTCCCTATGGCCTCTACGTCCTGACCGCCGAGTCGCCGAAGGGCGCGGTCGCGGCGGCGACGGTGAACTGGGTGACGCAGGCGTCCTTCGAGCCGCCGCTCGTCGCGGTCGGCGTCAAGAAGGATTCGGGCGCACACGCGATCATCCAGGAAGCGAAGACCTTCGCGCTGAACGTCCTCGGCAAGGGCCAGCAGGGGCTCGCCTTCAAGTTCTTCAAGTCCCTCGAGCGCGAAGGCGACTCGATCGGCGGCGAGAAGTTCACGAAGGGGACGACGGGCGCGCCGATCCTCGCGAGCACGATCGCCGCGATCGAGTGCAAGCTCGTCGAGACGATCGAGCGGGGCGACCACTCGATCTTCCTCGGCGAGGTCGTCGACGCCCGCGTTCAGCAGGCGCCGACGGGTCGCGCCGACGACGCGACCTTGATCCTGAAGGATCTCGGCGAGACGACCTTCTACGGCGGCTGAGCCGGGGAGGCCGCGTCGGAGCGAACGAGCCCCGCGCGCGGCCGCGCCCGTCCGCGCTGGCTACTTGCCCGCGAGCTTCACGACCGTCCCCGTCAGTGCGACGTTCGCGACCGCGGCGCCCGCCGCGCAGCGGAATTGCGTCGCGCTCTTCAGCGACTGGTCCTTCGTATTCGACTCGATGTCGATGACGGCGTGGCCGCCCTCACGTTGCGCCCGCTGCTGCAGGACCTTGATGGCCGAGATGAAGACGCGGTAGCAGGCATCCGTCTTGGCCTTGCCGAAGGCGTTGGTTCGCTGGTTGGTCGGCCAGCTGCCGAGCTTCTGGGCGACGGCGGGATGTTTCTCCCCGGCCATGTAGAAGGGAACGTCGAGCAGCGCCGAGGCGTGGCGGCTCGCCTTCGCGTCGGCGACGGCGAGGTCGAGCATCTGGTCGGCCGCGAGCGCGGGGGCGGCCGGGGCGAGCACGACGAAGGCGCCGACGAAGAGGCCGAACAAGAGGCTGAAGACGGCCCCGGCCGGGAGACCTGCGAAGGCGCCGGCGGATCCGGCGGGTCGGGCGGGTCGGGCGGCGGGCCGGTCGGTCCCGACGCGGGCGAGGGTGTTGCGAAGAGCGGAAATCCGACGCGACATGGAGACTCCTTCGTCTTGGGTTTTCGGGTTCGGTCGGGCGAGAGGATTGCGCCTGGGATCGAGGCCTGCCATCGCCGGGCGCTCAAGCCCGCGCGCGCGCCAGCTCGGCTTCGAAGTGGAGAAGGAAGGCCGCGTTCACGTGGCGCGCCGAGATGCGGATCGGATCGTTCGCGTCGACGAGCCCGGCCACGTCGATCGGCTCTCCGGCGCGCAGACGAAAGCGCATGAGCGCATTCGGGAGCGCATACCAGGCCTGGCCCTTCTTGAGCGAGGGCGGTTGGCAATCGATGAAGACCGGCAGGACCGGCCGACCGGCGCGGATCGCGACGTGGGCGGCGCCGCGCTCGAAGCGGCGAAAGCCTTCGTCCGGCGAGCGCGAGCCCTCCGGAAACAAGAGCAGCGAGCGACCGGCCTGGAGTCGCTCGACGCAGGCCTCGATCATCGCGGCGCCGTCGTCGTTGGGCACGTAGCCGGCCGCCCGCACGATGCCGGCCAGCGCCGGATTGCGCCAGGCCGCGCGCTTGACCACGCAGTCGCATTGCGGGAGCCGCGCGAGCAGCAGCACGACGTCGATCAGCGTGGGGTGGTTCGCGACGATCAGCATGCCGCGGTCGCCGAGGCGCTCGAAGCCCGAGACCTCGAAGTCCCAGATGTGGATCCAGCGGCCGAGCTGGATGAAGAAGGCGAAGGCCCGGGAGATCCAGCGCTGGGCGACGAGATCCGCGGGCTCGCCGGCCCGGGCCCGCAGGCGCGCCGCCGGCAGCAGCGCCGCGGCGAGGATGACGGCGCCGATCCCGAAGATGCTGAACAGGAAGCCCGATCCGGCGCTGCGGGCGACGCGCTCGGCGCCCCGCGCGATCGCCGTCCATGCGGCCCCGGATTGCATCGCCGTTGCTCGGCCGACCGACATCGAAGATCCCTCGTGACACCCATCGTCCATCGGCGCTCGCTCGCGGGCGATCGTGCGGACGGTTTACACCCCGATGCCCCGGCCCTATCGTAGCCCCTCGCGGCGCGGGGACAGCGGTGTAGAGGCTCTCGCGACGCATTCATCCGGGGTCGGATCATGCGGGAGCGAGGCGGGGTGAGTCGATCCAGGCGGAGTCGGGGATGAGCCAGGCGGTCGATCGAGCCGACAAAGTCCATGCCGCCCCGCGTGCGTTCGATCGGGCGTCCATCCTCGAGCGCGTCCGCGAGATCCTGGCCGACTCCTTCGAGATCGAGCCCGAGACGATCCAGCTCGAGTCCCATCTGATCGACGACCTCGATCTCGACAGCATCGACGCGATCGATCTCGCCGTCGAGCTCGAGCAGGAGACGGGGCTGCGCCTCGAGGAGCAGGAGCTCCGTCGGATCCGCCGCGTGAAGGACATCGTCGATCTCGTCTGCGATCGACTCGTCCCGGCCTAGGCTCGGCGTGTCGACCGGTGTGTCGACCCCCGTGTCCGCCCGCGTGCTCGCGGCGGTGCAGACGATCCTCTCGCTCGCCTATCCGCTCCTGATCGTCTGGGCGCTCGCCTACTTCCCGCCCCGGCGCGTGGCCGGCGTGGTGCTCGGGCTGCTCGCCCTGCGCGGCGTCCTGCACGTTCTGCGGCGGCGGATGGCGCGGGGTACGCAGGGGGTGCGGGGCGCGCGAGTGCCGTGGTCGCTGGCGCTGCCCGTCGCTTCGGTCGCTCTGGTTTCGGCGGCGACCGCGATCGCGAACGACCCGCTCGGACTCCTGCTCGCCCCGGTCTTCGTGAACGCCGCGCTGCTCGCCGCCTTTGCGTTCTCGCTCCGCCGTGAGCCGATCGTCGAGACCCTCGCGCGCCTGCAGGTCGAGCGGCTCGCCCCGGCGGAGGTCCGCTACTGCCGCCGGGTGACGCTCGTCTGGTGTGGCTTCTTCGTGCTGAACGGAGGCGTCGGCTTCGTGCTCGCCTGGACGCGATCCCTCGAGGCCTGGGCGTTCTACACGGGCTTCCTCTCGTATGTCTTGATGGGTCTCCTGTTCGCCGGCGAGTACGTCTACCGCCACGCCCGCTTCCGGCGCTACGAAGGCGGACCCGCCGATCGCCTCCTCTCGCGCGTGTTTCCCCCGCGCCAGACTCCCGAGCGCGTCGGGCTCGACGCGCGCGGCGGCGATCGTGCGCGCACCGTCCTGCTCGAGGTCCCGACCGGCCTCGCCTGCTGGCGCGGCCACTTCCCCGGCCAGCCGATGCTGCCCGGCGTCGTGCAGGTCGACTGGGTCCTGCGCGAGCTCGAGCGCTGGCGGGGGGCACCGCCGCAGGTCCTCGCCCTCGAAGGGCTCAAGTTCAAGCAGCCCGTGCTGCCGGGCGAAGCGCTCGTGCTCCGGCTCGAAGGCGAGCCCGCGTCTGGCTCGGAGGCGGGCGGCTCGCCGGGGGAGTCGATCGATTTTCGCTTCGTGCGCGGCGAGGAAGAGGTGTCGCGGGGGCGTGTGCGGCTCGGGCTCGGCGACGCGGTCGCGGGACGACGGTCCGCGGTCGGCGAGCGCGAGGGGCTCGCGGTCGGTGGCCAGGACGGGACGCCGCCATGGCCGGCCCCGGCCGAGCTTCTGGTCCATGCCGACCCGATGGTCTGGCTGCGAGGCGTCGAGGCCCACGACGAGCGCGAGACGCGCTGCCTCGCTTCGGTCGACGATCTCGGCGCGTTTCGCGATCCGGAGGGTGGGGTCGGAGCCCATGCCGCCCTCGAGTGGATGGCGCAGGCCGTCGCGGTCCATGCGGGGCTCGAGCGCCGGGCCCGGGGCGAGGGGCCGACCCTCGGGCTGCTCCTCGGATCGAAGCACGTGCGCTTCGCCCGCCCTGCTTATACTCGCGGCGAGCAGTTCCGCGTCGTCGCCCTGCGCGGCTGGGGCGGCGAGCAGGGTGCTTCGTCCTTCGATTGCCGAGTGGAGTCGCTCGACGGTCGCGTGCGCGTCGCCGAGGCGCGGCTCTCGTGCTTCGTGCCGGGAGACGAAGCTCCGGTGCCGGGCCTGGCTGCGGCGCACGGCGGGTCCGGCGACGGCGCCGTGCGTGGCGAAGTCGGGCAGGACGGCGAAGACGGGGAGGCGAGCTTGGCGCGGTCGATGCGAAGGGGCGAGAGACGGACGCCGATCCCGAGCGGAGGCGCGCGATGAAGCGCCGCGTCGTCGTCACGGGCATGGCCGGGCTCTCGCCGATCGGGTCCGATTGGAAGACGGTCTCGGAGGCGATCCGCGGCGGGCGCTCGGGCATCGAGCACGTGGCGGAGCTCGGCCAGATCGAGGGCATGGCGACGCGGCTCGGGGCGCGCGTGCGCGACTTCGAGGTCCCCGACGATTATCCCCGCAAGCGCATCCGCAGCATGGGGCGCGTCTCGCTGCTCGCGACCCGGGCGACGGAGCTCGCGCTCGCGGACGCGGGGCTCCTCGGCGATCCGCTCCTCGGCTCGGGCCGCGTCGGCATCAGCTACGGCTCGACCTCGGGCAGCCCGCCGGCGATCGCCGTCTACGCCGACGCGATCGGCAATCGCCAGACGCTGCGCGGCATCCGCGCGACGGACTACGTCCAGTTCATGAGCCATACGGTGGCGGCCAACCTCGCGCAGTTCTTCGAGGTGCGCGGGCGCATCGTCACCACCTGCAGCGCCTGTACGTCGGGCAGCCAGGGCATCGGCTTCGGCTTCGAGGCGATCCAGCAGGGCAAGCAGGACGTCATGCTGACCGGCGGCGCCGAGGAGTTCCATCCGATCGACGCCGCGGTCTTCGACGTCATGTACGCGACCTCGACCCGCAACGACGCGCCCTCGACGAGCCCGCGCCCCTTCGACCGTGCCCGCGACGGCCTCGTGGTCGGGGAGGGCGCCGGCACCCTCGTGCTCGAGGCGCTCGACCACGCCCGCGCCCGCGGTGCGCGGATCCATGCCGAGCTCGTCGGCTGGGGCACGAATTGCGACGGGCGCCACATCACGAATCCCGACCGCGAGGGCATGGCCGCGGTCATGCGCATCGCCCTCGAGGATGCGGGCCTCGGGAGCGATCGGATCGCCTTCGTCAGCGCCCATGGGACCGCGACCGAGGCGGGCGACATCGCCGAGAGCCTCGCCATGCAGGACGTCTTCGGCGAGCGGATCCCGACCAGCAGCCTGAAGAGCTACATGGGCCATACCCTCGGCGCGTGTGGTGCCCTGGAGGCCTGGATGACCCTCGCGATGCAGCGCGAGGGTTGGTTCGCGCCTACCCTGAATCTCGACGACCCGGACCCCCGCTGCGGCCGCGTCGACTACGTCATGGGCGCCCCGCGGCGCCTCGACGCGGAGTACGTGATGAAGAACAACTTCGCCTTCGGCGGCGTGAACACGTCGCTCGTCTTCCGGCGGATGGATGGAGGGAGCGGCGCGTGACGGGTCGGGCCGACTGGGACGTGATCGTGGCCGGCGCCGGGCCCGGGGGCTCGTCGATCGCGGCGCTGCTCGCGATGGCGGGCAAGCGGGTGCTCGTGGTCGAGCGCGAGACCTTTCCGCGCTTCCACATCGGGGAGTCGCTCCTGCCGGCGAGCGGGCTCATCCAGAGCCTGCTCGGCATCGAGCCGCGCCCCGAGGACTTCTTCTTCAAGCGCGGGGCGCAGTTCATCGACGAATCGACGGGCCGCGTCCAGACCTTCGATTTCGCCGAGGCGCTGCCGGGGCCCCAGCGCTTCGCCTGGCACGTCGAGCGCGCGCGCTTCGACAAGCTCCTGCGCGACCGCGCGGAGGAGCTCGGCGCCGTCCTGCGCCATCGCTTCGAGGTCGAGGACGTCGAGGCCGACGCGAGCGGCGTGCGCGTCCGGATCCGGGCGCTCGACGCGAGCGCGGGCGGGAGCGACGGCGCGAGCGGGTCTGCGCCCGAAGCCGGGTCCGTGCACGCGCCGCGCGGCGAGCCCATCGTCGAGCACGGACGTTATTTCATCGACGCGACGGGCCAGGACCGCTTCCTCGCCCGCAAGCACGGCTCGGGCCGCTCCCTCGAACGCTTCGGCCGCGCCGCCGTCTTCACGCATTTCGCCGGGCTCTCGCCCGCGGCCCAGGCCGAGATCGCGCCCCACAACGACATCCGTGTCGTCATCATTCCCGACGGCTGGCTCTGGGGCATCCCGCTGACGGGCAATCGCCTCTCGGTCGGCATGGTCAAGCGGACGCCTGGCCTGCGGCGCAGCGATCTCGATGCCTATCTCGAGACGAGCCCGCTCTTCGGCCGCCTGCTCTCGGGGGCGGAGAGACTGCAGACCCGCATGGTCAGCAACTTCAGCTTCGAGAACGAGCAGGCCTCGGGGCTGCGTTATGCGTGTGTCGGCGACTCGGCCTGCTTCATCGATCCCGTCTTCTCGTCCGGGGTCTCGCTCGCGATCCTGCGCGCAGTCGAGGTCTCGAAGCGCCTGCTGCCCGCCCTCGACGAGCAGCGCGAAGGGGATCCCCTGCTGATGGCGGCGATGGAGAACGAGACGAAGCGCGCCTACGAGACCTTCGCCTCCCTCGTCTACCGCTTCTACAACACCCACTTCATCGACAACATGCTCTTCGGCGCGCCGGAAGAGGGCCGCTTCCGGGCCGGCGTCATCAGCGTGCTCGCGGGCGACGTGTTCCGGGACGACAACCCGTTCCAGGACATGCTGCTGCGCTCCCGCCGCCACGCGATCCGGACGACCCCCGCTGCCGAGGCCGGCCCGCCGCCGGTCGCGACGTCCTAGGGGCCGCCCGATGGCGATGGCTCCGCTTCCGATCACCGGATTTGCGCTCTGCAACGGGCTCGGGCCCGATCGGCGCGCGGTGCGCGATGCGCTCTACGAAGGCAAGTGCGGGCTCGGTCCGTCGCCGATCGAGGTGCCCTTCGAGACGGTGGTCGGGGCCGTGCGCTGGGCGCTGCCGGAGCTGCCGGCGCCGCTCGCGCCGTGGTCGACCCGGACCGCGCGGATCGCGGCGCTGCTCCTCGGCGATCTGCAGGCGCCCCTCGAAGCGCTGCGCCGCCGCTGGCAGCCCGGGCGCATCGCGGTCCTGCTCGGGACGAGCACGGCCGGGGCGGACGTGACGGAGAACGCCTATCGCGTGTATCTGGCGGAGGGGGCCCTTCCGCGCGACTACGATCTCTTCCGCCACCATACCTACGGCGCGATCCTCCACGTCGTGCGCACGCTGACCGGCGCCGAAGGCCCGTCCTGGGTCGTCTCGACCGCCTGCACCTCGAGCGCGAAGCCGCTCGCGACCGCCCAGCGCCTGATCGCGTCGGGCCTGGTCGACGCGGCGATCGTCGGGGGGATCGACACGTTGTGTGCCATGACGCTCCGGGGCTTTCGCAGCCTCGACGCGCTCTCGCCCGAGCCGGCGCGCCCCTTCTCGAGCGAGCGGCGCGGGCTCAACATCGGCGAGGGCGGGGCGTTCCTGCTCGTCGAGCGGGCGGGCGATCCCGTCGCGCTGCTCGAGGGCGTCGGCGAGAGCTCCGATGCGCATCACATCTCGGCCCCGGATCCGCAGGGGGAAGGCGCGCGCCTCGCGATGGCGCGGGCGCTCGCGGACGCCGGTGTGCCGGCGAGCCGCGTCGATCACGTCAACGCCCACGGCACGGGCACCCGACTGAACGACGTCGCCGAAGCCGCCGCGATCGAGGCGCTGGTCGGGCGCGAGGTCCCCGTCGTGTCGACCAAGGGCTATACGGGCCACATGCTCGGCGCCGCCGGCGCGACCGAGGCGGCGATCGCGATCTTCGCCTTGACGGAGGGGTTCATCCCGGCCTCCCTCGGCGCCGATCCCGTCGATCCGAAGATCGGCGCACGGATCGCCGTCGAGCGGGTTCATGGCCGCTTCGCGCGGGTCCTCAGCAACTCCTTCGCCTTCGGCGGCAACAACGTGAGTGTCCTGCTCGGGGCCCCGCGATGATGGGCGACGTCGCCGTCGTCGGCTGGGGCGCCTACGTGTCGGGCTACGGGAGCCTCGCGGACTGGCTCGCCGGGCGAGCGGCGTCGGAGCCGACGGCGCCGGTCGGCTCGATGGTGCCCCTGCGCGATCGTCGCCGCGCGAGCCCGCTCTCCCGGGCGATGGCCGACGCCTATGGTGCAGCCGTGGCGGAAGCGGGCTTCGATCCCGCACAGGTCGCCTCGGTCTTCGGCTCGGCCCTCGGCGAGGTCTCGACCATGATCGGGCTCCTCGATCAGATGTGGAGCGAAGCCGGCACGCCGCTCTCGCCGATGAAGTTCGCGACGAGCGTCCACAACGCGGCCTCGGGCATGATCTCGATCGCGAACGGCAATCGCGGCTTCACGACGAGCCTCGGCGCCGACTACGACACGCCGGCGATGGGCCTGCTCGAGGGCATCGGCCTCGTCGCGAGCCGGGGCGAGCCGGTCGTCGTGTGTTGCGGCGACGAGCCGCCGCCCGACGATCTCGTCCCGGGGCAGCAGGGCTGGTCGCTGCTCTCGGTCGCCATCGCTTTGGCGCCCGTCGAGCGGGCGAAGGCGGGGGCGACGGTGCTGTCGGCGCCCGAGCTCGTGGCGAGCGCGCTGCCCGCGCCGGAGACCGACGTCGCTCTCGGTCGCAACCCGAGCATCGGTCTCTTCGATCTCGCGGTCGCCCTCGAGCGCGGGCTCGAAGGCGTCATCCGCCTCGATCGCGGGGCGGGGCGGGGCTACTGCGTTCGGTTGAAGCCCGACCGGGCGGCATGAGCGCGTTCCCGCCGATCGAGAGCCTCCTGCCCCATGGCGAGGCGATCCGCGAGCTCGAGTCCCTGGTCGAATGGGCGCCGGGGCGCGCCGAGTGTCGGATGCGCGTGGTCGGGACCTCGAAGCTGGTCTCGAAGGGCGCGCTCGAAGCGGTCCTGCTCTTCGAGCCCATGGCCCAGGCCGTCGCGGCCTGCCTCGGATACGAGGCCTTTCGTGGGGGAGAGGGCGTCCGAATCGGCATGATCGTGGCTTGTCGAAGCCTGCGTGCCTACGTGGCGAGTGTCCCGGTCGGAACGGCGCTGCGCGTGCGGGTCGAGCGCGTGCAGGGCAACGACGCGACGAGCCACTTCGAGTGCGCGGTCCTGCGCGAGGCGGAGCCGATCGCGACGGCGACGCTGACCCTCGTCCATCCGCGTCCGGTCTGAGGCAGGCGTCGCCGTGAAGACCTAGGCGCGGAGTGGGTCGGGAATGGTCCGAGCGTCATCCCGGGCGTCCCCGCGCGGGCGCGTGACGAAGAGCCGACCCGTCTCGCTGAGCGGCTGGCTGTCGACCAGCTCGAGCTCGGCGGCGGCGAAGAGCCGTCGCAGCTCGGGCTTCGTGCGCTCGTGTCCCGGTCCGCAGAGCACGAGCATCTCGAGATCGAGCATGTTGGTCAGGCTCCGGCGTCCGTCGCGCACCAGCAGGCCTTCGATGACGAGCACCCGACCCTCGGGTCCGACCGCCCGTGCGCAGCGCGCGAGGATCGCGGTCGCCTGATCGTCGTCCCAGCTGTGGACGATGTGCTTCAGGACGCAGTGGTCGAAGCCGCTCGGGATCGCCTCGAAGAAATCGCCGACCTGCGCCTCGCAGCGCGCGGCGAGGCCCGCCCGCGCGAAGGCCTCCCGCGCCTCGCGCACCGCCGCCGGTCGCTCGAGCAGCCGTCCTTCGAGATGCGGAAACCGCGCGAGCAGCGTCTGCAGGAGACCGCCGCGGCCGCCGCCGACGTCGAGCACGCGCCGGGCCGCGCCGAAGTCGTAGGCGTCGGCCAGGGCCACCGCCTCGCGCTGCGCGAAGGCGTCGATCGCCTCGTTGTAGAGCGTCGCCTCGGCGGGATTGCGGTCGAGGAACTCGAAGAGGGGCGCCCCGTGGCGCTTCGCGAACGCGGATTCGCCCGTGCGGACGGACCAGGCGAGCTCGGACCAGGCGTCCCAGCCGAGGGGTGAGCCGACATAACAGGCGAGCCGTCCGAGGGCCTCGCGGCGGAGCAGGCGACCGGCTTCGAGCAGCTCGAACTCGCCGTCCGCCCGTTCGCGGACGAGGGCCTCGCCGGCGAGGACCCGCAGCAGGCGGGCGAGAGCGGACGGGTCGCAGGCGAGCTCGCGGGCGAGCGCGTCGAGGGATTTCGGGCCGCGGGCGAGCGCGTCGGGCAGGCCGAGGCTGGCGGCGGCCGAGATGGCGGCCGTGAGCCATTTGCCGGCGAGCAGGGAGAGGACGTGGCGGGCGGGGTCGATCGATCCCGCGCCGTCCGTCATGAGGGACCACCCGGGTCGAGGACGACCTCCTCGCCGTCGTGCGGGCGGATGCCGCGGGCGACGAGCGGGCCGCGCGCGCGCCCCAGCGTCGCCGCGTCGACCTGGCGAGCCGGCTGACCGAGGGAGCGCTCGACGTCCCGCGCGAGCGGGCGGAGCGCACGCCTGCGCGCGAGCCCGACCGTCCCGGTCGCTTCGATCCGGTCGTCGTCGATGCGGAGATCGTCCCAGCTCCGCGCGCCGAGCCGCTCGATCAGGGCATCGACCCGGTCGGGACCGACGGCGTCGAGCGCGCGCAGCAGGATCTCGCCGAAGATCTCCTCGGCCTGGACCAGGCGCATGCGCATCGCGTCGAGGGTCTCCTTCGTGTCCCACCGATTGCGCAGCGCGAGATGCGCGTCGATCAGGACGGAGGGATAGCTCGGCATGCCCCGGAAGCCCTTCTGCGTCGGCTCGGGGGCGAGCTCGGCCCAGGCGGCGAGGACGAGCTGCATCCGATTGCTGAGCTGGCCGTAGCGCATGCCGATCGGAATCATCGCGTCCATCTCGCGGCCGGAGAGGCGGTAGAGGCCCTGCATGAAGAGCTGACAGGGATAGGACCAGTAGGTGAAGTTGTCCCAGTAGACCTTCGCGAGCAGCGCGCTCGGGTGGCCGTAGACGGCCGCTGCATGGGCGTAGAGCTCGATCGAATTGACGACGAGCGAGCGATAGAGCGCCGACAGCTCGCGCGCGCGCTGGGTCAGGTCGCCGCCGGCGAGGTCGCAGCGGATCATCTCCTCGGTGAAGGAGTTGGCGAAGGCGATGAAGTCGCTGCCCGGGCTGTAGAGCGGATCGACGAAGGCGCCCGCTTCGCCGACGAGCGCCCAGCGCTCCGACGACCAGGCGCGCGCCACGTTGTGGCTGTAGTTCTTGAGGCAGCAGAAATCGAGCACCCGCAGGCCTTCGAGCTCCCGCGCGAGCACGGGCTCGTGCTCGCGCATCCAGGCCAGCGTGTTCTCGAGGTTGCGGACCACCTCGAAGGGAATATGGCTGTCGTGGCCGACGAGGCCGATCGACGTATTGCCGGTCGAGAGCGGGATCACCCACGCCCAGTAGCCGGGTCCCATCAGGTGATTGGTCGATCGCCAGCGGTGCTTCGCAAAGTCGGGGTCGTGCCATTCGCGCTCCGACTCGGGGACGAAGCGCGTGATGTCGACCTTGCCCTTCCACGCGGAACCAGCCGGCGTTGGCGACGTGGCGCGAGCCGCGGGTCAGCTTCTGGCGCTTGCGCAGCAGCGCGGCGCGACCCGTCGCGTCGATGACCCAGCGACAGCGGACCGCGCGGTGCAGGCCCTCTTCGGAGAGCTCGACCCGATGCGGCTCGTCGCCGGGACCGAGGTCGATCTGGCCGACCTTCGCGCCCTCGACGAGGGTCGCTCCCGCCTCACCGATCCGAACGCGCAGATCGTTCTCGAGCTTGCCGCGGTCGAGCTGGTAGGAGGGGACGACGGGCTCGTTGGCGGGACCGATCTCGCAGCGCTCGTTCAGGGGGAGCGTTCCGCCGCCCGGGAAGAAGCGCAGGCCGAACTTGAAGAGATGCTCGTCGCGCAGGTACTCCGTGAGCCCGAGGCTCTCGAAGTAGCGCGAGCCGAGCTCGACGCTCGACTCGCCGACTTTATGGGCGGCGTCGGGCAGGGGCCGTCGGACGCGTTCGGCGACGAGCACCGAGAGCTCCGGCAGGTTCCGCCGCAGCTGCAGCGCGAGCGTCAGGCCGGCCAGGCCGCCGCCGCAGATCACGACGTCGAAGAACGAATCTTCCGTCAGGTCGATGAGAGCGACGTCGCCCATGGCTGTCCTTTTTTCGTTCGCGGTAGCCTGACTCAGGTTCCGGAGTTTGACGAGTGGGAGCAGGTCAGGGGCGACGGACGGCGAAGATGCGACGGATGGGGAGGGTGTCGTCGTCCTCGCGGACGTCGAATCCGTGCTCCGCGAGCCAATCGCGGACGGGGCGAGCATGCCAGGTCCCCGCGAACGGCTCGAACAGACGCCGGGCGAGCAGGCCGAAATAGAGGCCTTTCAGCCGGTGTCGCAGGAGCAGCGATCCCAGGCCCATCGTCCACTGGCGCGTGGAGGGCTCGACCAGGACCAGCGCCGCATTGGGCTTCAGGATGCGCCGAAGCTCGCCGAGCGCCTGGTCGGCGTAGCGCGGCGGGATCTCATGGAAGACGAAGCTCGCGGTGGCGGCATCGAACTGGCCGTCGGCGAAATGCGTCTTCTCGATCACGCCCTGCGCGCAGAGCAGCTTCGGATGGTTGCGCGCCGCGATCTGCAGGAGGTAGGGAGAGGGCTCGAGCGCCCAGACTTCGGGAATGCCGACCTCGAGCAGCGCGCCCGCCATCTGGCCCGCCCCGCTGCCGAAGTCGAGGACCGTCTGCGCGCCGATCAGACGCTCCGCCATCTGGCGGCGGGCTCGACGCAGCAGACCGAGCATGACGCGGTCGAACCAGAGGGCGTAGCCGCGCGTGAACTGTTTGGAGTAGTTCCCGTTCGGCAGCTGATGGAATTCCTGCAACAGGTAGCGGGGGAGGGCGTCGAGGCCGGGCATCGACTCGGGCAGCTCGACGGGTCGTGTTCGTTCGAGCAGCACGCCGTTCAGGATGCGCGCCAGGGCGCCCGGGCGGCCGAGGCTCAGCCGATCGGGCCAGGCGTCGGGCAGCTCGAGCGTCGCCCATCGGCGCGCCGAGGGATCTCCGTAGGGCAGGGGCGGCTCGACGGACGACATGGCACCGATCGATTCATGGACTCGTCGCGACCTGCGCGCGCCGCGATATCGGCCGCGGCTGACCCACCGCCCCGCGAACGAACCGCTCGGCGGTGATCCTGCTCGACGGTGCCACAACGCGCGCCGGGCCAACAGTCCCCGACGCACAGGCGGCCTCCCCGCCCCACGATCGACCGCGCGGGGGAGTCGTGCGATCGTCGGCGTCCCACGGCCCACGCCGGATCTCACGAGCAAGTTGGACCCATGCGGGACCGCACGGACGCGATGCAGAGCGAAGGAGCAGCCCGGGAAGCGACGCCGAGCCGATGGGTTCGGCGGGGACGGCAGACCGCGCGGCGGATCGGGGTGGCGCTCTGCGTCGGGCTGTACTTCGCCGCGAGCCCGATCGGCTATGCGATCTTCGCGGGCTGGGCGGCCATTCCGGCGCGGGACCCGGCGCGCCGTGCGGAAGAGCTGCGGGCCATCGTCACGCTGGCCTTCCGCTCGATGCACGCCTTCCTGCGCTGGGCCCGGATCGTCGACTTCGACCCCGCCGAGCATGCCGGGCGGATTCCGGATCGCCCCTGCGTGCTGGTGGCGAATCACCCTACCTTGATGGACATCAGCGCGCTGCTCGCGGCGGACTCGAACCTGGTCTATCCGGTCAAGTCGAGCCTCTTCAACCGATTCTGGGCGCGCCCCCTGTTTCGCAGTGCCGGCCTTTTCGAGGGGGCGGGCCAGGATCCACTGCGTGTCCGCCAGATGATCGACGCCGCGACCGGGCAGCTCGCCGCCGGACGCCGGGTCATCATCTTCCCTGAGGGCACACGCTCGCCCGAGCGGGGCATCCACGAGTTCGGTCGTGTGGCCTTCGAGATCGCTCGGCGGGCGGGGGTCCCGATCGTGCCGCTCGTGATCACATGTCGCCCCCGTTTCCTCGGCAAGACGAGCGGGTTCAGCCGCCCGCCCGCGGCCCTGCCGCGTCTGCGGATCCGGGTTCTCGAGCCCCTCGATCCCGTCGCGAAGCCGTGGTCCGGGTCGTCCAGTCGAACGCTGCGGGATATAGTCGCTCGCCAGATCAGCACCGAACTCGAGCGGCTCGACGGGTCTTCAGTCCCGGACGGTCGCCCCTAGCTCGCCGCGCGTCGCCACGGCCCAAAGGTCACCATGCAGCAGTCTCTCGAGGATCAACTGAAACACCTCATCGTGGACGCCCTCGCGCTCGAGGACGTCGAGCCGGGGGAGATCCAGACCGAGGCCCCGCTCTTCGTCGAGGGGCTCGGTCTCGATTCGATCGACGCGCTCGAGCTGGCGCTGGCGATCCAGGAGAAGTTCGGCGTCGCGACCTCGCCCGACGACGAGCGCAATCGGGAGATCTTCTTCTCGGTCAAGACCCTCGCCGAATTCGTCCGGGCGCATCAGGCAGGCGGGGGGCCGGCCGTCGCGGCCGAGCCGGCGTAGCGACGGAGTGAGCGCGTTCGATCTGCTCGCCCGGCACGCGAGCGACACGCCCGTCGCCTTCGGTGCCGGCGGGATCCGGACGGCCGGCGAGCTGCTCGCCGACGCAGCCCGGGTGGCGCGCGCGCTCCCCGAGGCCTCGCCGGGATCCCACGTCCTGCTCGTCTCCGGCGGCGATCGTTATGCGATCGCGGCGGCGCTGCTCGGGGCGCTCTCGCGCGGGCATGCGGTGGCCCTGCCGCCGAACCTGCGGCGCGAGTCGATCTTCGCGGTCCGGTCGCGTCCGGAGACGGTGGCCGTCCTCCACGACACCGACGCGGGCACGCCGCTTCGCCTCGAAGCCCTGCTCGCGACGCCCGACGAGGGCCCCCCCCTCGCCGCGCCCTTCGTGCCCCGGCGCGGGGTGATCGCGACGGTCTTCACGTCCGGCTCGACGGGCCCGATGCTGGCGGCGCCGAAGACCGCCGCCGCGCTCTTCGGTGAGGCCCATGCCCTCGCGCGGACCTTCGGCGTCGGTCCCGGCGATCGCATCGTCGGCAGCGTGCCCCCGGTCCACATCTACGGGCTGCTCTTCACGCTCCTGCTGCCCCTCGCCGCCGGCGCCGCCTTCGCCCGCGAGACACCGCATCATGCCGAGGCGATCGCCCACAGCGTGCGGAGCCACGGCGCGACCCGTCTCGTCACGGTCCCCGTCCAGCTGCGCGCCCTCGCGGGCCTGCGCGCCGGGGCGCTCGCGGGGCTGCACCAGGTCGTCTCGTCGACCGGGCCGCTGCCGGATGGCGTCGCGCGGGATTTTCGCGAGCGCCACGGGCTCGCCGTCGTCGAGATCTTCGGCTCGACCGAGACCGGCGGCATCGCCCGGCGCACGCGGAGCGCCGAGCCGCCCGAGCCGTGGACGCCCTTCGAGGGCGTGCGGGTCTCGCAGGCCGAGGAGGGGCGCCTCGCCGTCGACTCCGACTTCCTCGACGAGGCGCTCGCGCGGCCCTTCGTGACGGGGGATCTCGTCGAGCTCGAAGTCGATGGCCGCTTCCGTCATCTGGGCCGCGCCGATGGGATCGTGAAGATCGCCGGGCGGCGGGTCGCCCTGCAGGAGGTCGAGGACGCGCTGCGGCGCCAGCCCGGCGTCGAGGATGCGGCCGTCGTCGCGGTGGCGGCCGAGGCCGGTCGCGGTCATCAGCTGCTCGCCGCGGTCTCGCCGGCGGACGTCGATCCGGCTGCGCTGCGCGCGGCGCTGCTCGAGCGTTTCGAGCCCTCGTGCCTGCCGCGGCGCCTGGTCGCGATCGACGGGATCCCGCGCGAGGAGAACGGCAAGCTCCAGCGCGCTCGCGTGCTGCGGGTCTTCGGCCTTTCGCCGGATGAGCGGCCCCTCGACGCGGCACTCGCCTTCGAGCCCTTCGAGCTCGCCCGGGAAGATGCGCGCTGGCGCGTGCGCGCGGACGTCCGGCTGCCCGCCGACTGGGACGCCTTCGACGGCCATTTCGAGGGCCATCCCGTGCTGGCCGGGGCGCTCCAGCTGAAGGAGCTCGTGCTGCCCGTCGCGCGCCGGGCCTTCCCCGAGCTCGGATCGGTCCGGTCGCTCTCGCGCGTGAAGTTCTCCGGCCGGATCGTGCCCGAGGAGGCGCTCACGATCGACCTCGAGCGCGAGTCGGCGAGTCGTCGCGTCCGCTTCGAGATCCGGCGCGGGGGAGAGACGTGCTCGAGCGGTGTCGTCGAGTTCGACGCGGCGGAGGGCGCGTGAGCGACGTGCGGATCTGCGCGCTGGTCCCGACCTACGACAATCCGGAGACGATCGGCGCCGTCGTCGATCGCATCCGCGCCTGGCTGCCGCGGGTGATCGTCGTCGACGACGGGAGCGGCGACGCGGGGCGCGCCGCCTGCGAGGCCCTCGCGCGCGAGGGCCGGGCACAGGTCGTGCGCCACCCCTTGAACCGGGGCAAGGGCGCCGCCGTGCGGACCGGGCTCGAGGCCGCCCGCGCCGCCGGCTTCAGCCACGCGTTCCAGATCGACGCCGACGGACAGCATGACCTCGAGGCCATCCCCGGATTCATCGCCACCGCGCGCGCGCGGCCCGAGGCGGCGGTGCTCGCGCATCCGGTGTACGAGCAGACGGCGCCGCGCTCGCGGACCGTCGGCCGGGAGCTGACGCGTTTCTGGGTCGACCTCGAAGTCGGTCGCGGTCGCGTCCGCGACGCGATGATCGGCTTCCGGATCTATCCGATCGACGCCACCCTCGCCCTCGGCACGCGCTGCGAGCGGATGGACTTCGACGTCGAGGTCGCGGTCCTGCTGGCCTGGGCGGGGGTGCCGATCGAGAACCGGCCCGTCGGCGTCCGCTATCTGACGGCGGAAGAAGGCGGCCTCTCGCATTTCCGCCTCGTGCGCGACAACGCTGCGCTCTTCCGGCTCCACAGCCGATTCTGTACGCAGGCATCGATGGATTGGCTCTTCTCGTGGCTTCGGCCGCGTGCGCGGGCCCGGGGCGCGGCCGGCTCGACGACGGCGACCGGCGCGGAAGGCGCGCGATGACCCGCGTTCGCGGGCAGCGGGCACCGGCCGGGTGGCTGCGGGAGCGCGAGCGGGGCGCCGCCTTCTGGATCGGGCTCGCGACCCTCGTCGCGACCGGACTCGGCCGCCCCGCGGCCCGCGCGCTCGCCCGGGCGATCGCCGCCTACTATCTCGTCTTCGATCGCCGGGCACGGCGCGCCTCCCGGGCCTGGCTCGAGCGGGTCCATGGTCGGCCCGCGAGCCTGCTCGCGATCTACCACCACGTCTCGACCTTCGCGCAGGTCACGATGGACCGGCTCTTCTTCGCCCGCCGCGTGCTCGCGCCCTTCGTCGTCCACCGCACCGGCAACCACCATCTCGACGCGCTCGCCCGGGAGAAGCGCGGGGCGATCCTGCTGGGCGCCCATCTCGGGAGCTTCGAGGCCATGCGCGCCTCGAGCGATACCGAGCGCTTCCCGATCACGATCGTCGGCCACTTCGAGAACGCGCAGCGAATCAACGCCGTGCTCGAGCGCCTCGACCCGGGGCAGGCCAGCCGGGTCGTCCACGCGGGCCGCGACCCGGTCGCCCTGGCGCTGACGCTCCGGGATCGCCTGGCCGAGGGCGGGATGGTCGCGCTGCTGGCCGATCGGGTCGGGCTCAACGACAAGGCCGTCGCCGTGCCTTTCTTCGGGGCGAAGGCCCGCTTCGCGACCGGCCCCTTCCTGCTGGCGGCGATCCTGAAATGCCCGATCTACCTGGTCTTCGGGCTCTACCATGCGCCGAACCGCTACGAGCTCTACTGCGAGCCCTTCGCCGAGCGCCTCGTATTGCCGCGGGGAAACCGCGAGGAGGTCCTCACCCGCGAGGTCGCGCGGTATGCTGGGCGCCTCGAGGCGTTCGCGCGCCAGGCGCCGGACAACTGGTTCAATTTCTTCGATTTCTGGGAGCAGGGGCTGTCATGACGGAGCCGAGGCGCGGCCGCCCGCGCGGGAACGACGTGCGCACGATCGGCGACGCCCCGCTCGAGATCGAGGATCTGGTATCGCTCGCCCGTGGGCAGGCGACCGCCCAGCTCGCGTCCGGGGCCCGCGATCGCATGAAGCGCAGCGCCGAGATCGTGGCGACCCGCCACGGCGAGGGCGGCGAGATCTACGGGGTCACGACGAGCGTCGGGGGCTCGGTCGGGACGGCGGTGCCGGCGTCGCGGGCGGCGGCGCTCTCGCTGAACGTGCTGCGCATGCACGGGATCGGCGCCGGGCGGATGCTCGACGACGAGGAGGCGGCGGCGGTGCTGGTCGCGCGGCTCTCGTCGCTCGCGCGGGGCCAGAGCGGGGTCCGCCCGGAGGTGGCCGAGCGGCTCGTCGAGCTGCTCACGGCGCGGGTCCTGCCGCAGATGCCGTGCGAAGGGTCGGTCGGCGCGAGCGGCGATCTGACGCCGCTCTCCTATCTCGCGGCGGTCGTCGTGGGGGAGCGCGAGGTCCGCTTCGGCGGCGCGGTGCGGCCGGCGGCGGAGGTCCTCGCGGAGCTTCGGCTCCTGCCGCTCGCGCTCGGGCCGAAGGAGGCCCTCGGCCTCATGAACGGGACGAGCGTCTCGACGGCGCTCGCGTGTCTGTGCTGGGCGCGGGCCGAGCGCCTCGCGCGGATGGCCTCGACGCTCTCGGCGATGATCGCGCGGGCGATCGGCGGCAATCCCGAGCATTTCGACGACCGGCTCCACGCGGCGAAGCCCCACCCGGGGCAGCGCGAGGTGGCCCGGCGGATGGCCGACGCGCTCGCCGCGACGCCCGGGCTGCCGGCGCCGCTGAGGCTGCAGGATCGTTATTCGGTGCGCTGTGCGCCCCACGTCATCGGGGTCCTCGTCGACGCGCTGCGGCCCGCGCGCGAAGCGCTCGAGACCGAGCTCAATGGCGTCTCCGACAACCCGATCGTCGACCTCGACTCCGAATCGATCCTCCACGGCGGCAACTTCTATGGCGGCCACGTCGCCTTCGCCTGTGATGGCCTCAAGATCGCGGTCGCGAACGTCGCCTGCCTCGTCGATCGCCAGCTGATGCTGCTCTGCCATCCGGCGGAGAACGGCGGGCTCCCGACCGATCTCGTCGGGGTCGAGGGGCCGGAGGCGTGTGCCCACAACGGCTTCAAGGCGGCCTCGATCGCGGCCTCGAGCATGGCAGCGGAGGCCCAGAAGCAGGCGATCCCCGCGAGCCTCTTCAGCCGCAGCACCGAGCTCCACAACCAGGACAAGGTCCCGATGGCGACGACCGCGGCCCGCGATCTGATTCGCGTGCTCGAGCTCGCCGAGCAGATCGTCGGGATCGCGCTGCTCGCGGCGTGTCAGGCGCTCGACCTGCGCGGCTTCGCGCTGGCGGGGCCGATCGGGGCGCTGCACGGGGCGGTGCGCGCGGTGGCACCGCGGCTCGTCGAGGACCGGCGGATGGATCTCGATCTGCAGGCCCTGCTCGAGCGCCTGCGCGACGGCGGGCTCGATCGCGGCGATCGGCCCCTCGCCTGATGAGCGGCGAATCCATCCTGAGCAGCGCGCCCACGGCCGAGACCTGCGTCTCGACGACGATCCCGTTCCACGACTGCGACCCGCTCGGGATCGTCTGGCACGGCCGCTATCTCGAATACTTCGAGCTCGCCCGGGCCGCGCTCTTCGTGGGCTTCGGCCTCGACGTCCCCGAGATCCGGGACCTCGGCTACCGCATGTACGTCGTCGACGTCCGCTGCCGCTACACCCATCCGCTCGCCTACGGCGAGACCGCCGAGATCACGGCGCGCCTCAAGGCCGCGCGCCCCCTGATCCGCGTCGTCTACACCGTCCGCAACGCGACCCGCGGCCGCACCAGCGCCCGGGGCCACGTCGTCCTCGCGACGACCGATGCCGCGGGCTCGCTCTTCTACGAGACCCCCGATGCGATCTTCGAACGACTCGTCCGTTAGGCGGAGCACCGCGCGCGGCGCCCGCGGCCCGGCGGCGCGCGGCTGCGGTCGCAGCCCCGGCCCCGGCCCCGCGTGGCGGGCATGGCGCTTCGCCGGGAGGGCCGCGACGCGCGCCGTGGCCGTCATCGCGGTCTTCGCGGTCGCGTCGGTCGGGGCCGTCGGGTCGGCTCGCGCCGCCGACGCGCTCGCCCCGCCGACGCTCGCGGCGCTGCTCGCGGGCTTCCGTACGATGCCGGGCTTCGAAGCGCGCTTCGAGGAAGAGAAGACGCTCGCGCTCCTCGCCGCGCCGCTCACGAGCCGCGGCCGGCTCTTCTTCGCGCCGCCCGGAACGCTGCTGCGGCGGGTCGAGACGCCGAACCCCCACGACATCCTGATCGACGATCACGTCGTGCGGATCGCGACACCGGCGAGCGCCGAGGCGGGCGCCGGAGCCCCGGGCGGCTCGAGTCCGACCGGTCGTCGCGTCGAGACCATCGATCTCGCCCGCCGCGCCGACGTACGGCCCCTCGTCGAGTCGATGCTGTGGATCTTCTCGGGCGATCTCGGCGAGCTCGCGTCGGTCTACGCGATCGACTATCAGGTCCTCGCCCCCGCCTCGAGCGGGCGCTGGCAGCTCCGTCTCGAGCCGCGTCGGGAGCCGCTCTCGCGCCTGATCCGGGAGCTCGCGATCTCCGGCCATCACCACGGCGCCGATCGCCTCGAGATCACCGAGACGAGCGGCGATCGCACGACGACCCGGATCCTCGACGCCAACCCCGCGCGCCGCTTCGCCGAAGGCGAGCTCGAGCGGCTCTTCGGTCTCGAGGCGAGATGAAGACCGGGGGCCTCGGTCGCGGCGAGCGCGGGCGGCTCGTCGCCGTGGCGATGGTCGTGCTCGCGCTCGCGGCGTACGTGGTGGCGCGCTTCGAGGTCACGACCGACGTCACCGAGTTCCTCCCGGACGCCGAAGATCGCGTCCTCGCGTCGCTCTCGCGCGAGATCGCCGACAGCGAGCTCAGCCGCACGATGATCCTCGCCCTCGAGGCCGCGGATCTCGATTCGGCGCTGCGGGCGAGTCGTGCCTTCGAAGCAGCGCTTCGGCGTGACCCGCGCATCGCCGACGCGGTCGCCTATCTCGAGGGCGGCCCGACGGAGGGCCTCGAGCGGGCGCTCTTCGAGCTCTACGAGCCGCGCCGGCTCTACTTCCTGGCCGACGGCGAGGCCGAGGCCCGGGAGCGGACGAGCGAAGCCGGCCTCCACCGCGCCGCAGCCGAGCTGCGCAGCGAGCTCGCGGGTCCGCTCTCGCTGCTCGCCTCGCGCGTGGCGCCGCGCGATCCCTTCCTCTCGCTGCCCGGCATGTTCCGAAGGCTCGAGCGATCGCGGGGCGGCGAGCTCGGCCTGGTCGATGGTCGCTTCATCGCGGCCGACGACCGCACGGCGATCCTCTTCCTCGCGACCCGGGCTTCGGCCCTCGATGCCCGGGCCCAGGGGCCGATCCTGGCCGCCATCGACGACGCCCATCATGCCATCGAGGCCGGGTTTCCGGGGGGACTGCGGCTGGATCAGAGCGGCGTCAATCGCTTCGCGACCCGCGCCGCGACGACGATCGAGGCCGACGTGAAGCGGGTCTCGTCGATCTCGACGATCCTGCTCTGCGCGCTCCTCTGGATCCTGTTCCGGAGCCTGCGGCTCGTGGCGCTCGCCGCGATCCCGGTCGCCTCCGGCGTCGTCGCGGGCGCGGCCGTCGTGCTCTTCTTCTTCGGGCGGCTCCACGGCATCACGCTCGCCTTCGGCGCCGCCCTGATCGGCGTCGCGATCGACTACGTCGTCCATCTCTACTGCCATCACACGATCGTCTCGCCGGGCGGTGATCCGCGCGAGTCCTTGCGCGCCATCGCGTGGCCCCTCGCGACCGGCGCGGTGACGACGCTGGCGGGATTCGGGGCGCTCGCGGCGTCGAGCCTCGCGGGGCTGCGCGAGGTCGCGTGCTTCGCGGTGGTCGGGATCTTCGTCGCGTTCGTCGTCACGCTGATGGTCGTGCCCCTCCTGATGCCCGCCGCCGAGCGTCCGGTCGCGGCGCGGACCCGGCTCGTCGACGCGGTCGAGCGGGGCTTCCGCGCGCTCTCCCGCGCGCGGTGGCGCCTCGTTTGGATCCCGCTCGCCGTCGTCGTCTTTGCGGCGCTCGCGCTGCCCCGGGTCCAGCTCGATCCCGAGCTCGCGAATCTCGGTCGGATGGACCCCGCGCTGCTCGCCGAAGACGAGCGCGTGCGATCGAAGGTCGTGCGCACCGAGCAGATGCAATTCGTCGTCGCCCTCGGCGCGGACGAGGCGGCGGCGCTGGCCGTGAACGACGCGGTCGAGGAGCGGCTCGAGCAGGCCGTCGAGGCCGGCGAGCTCGAGGGGATGCGGAGTCTCTCGCCGCTCCTGCCGGCGCCCGACACCCAGCGGGCAGTGGCCCGCGTCGCGAGAGACGACCCCGGCCTGCCCGATCGATTGCGCCGGGTCTTTCGCGAGGAGGGCTTCGCCGAGGCCGCCTTCGCGCCCTATCTGGCTTCGCTCGCGGAGCCGCTGCCCGAGCCGCTTCGGTACGAAGATCTGCTCGCATCCCCGGTCGGGGCGCTGTTGCGCGGCTTCCGGGTCGAGCTCGGCGGAGATCGCGTCGGCTTCCTGACCTTCCTGCAGGGCGTGCAGGATGCCGACGCTCTCGCGGCGAGACTCGACGAGCTCCCGGATGCCTTCCTGCTCCGCCAGTCGGATCTCTTCCGGGACGCCCAGCTCGCCTATCAAAAGAGCACGATCCGGTTGCTGGTCGCGGGGCTCGTCGTCGTCGCCGTCCTGCTCGCGCTTCGCTACCGGGATCTGCGCCGGACCGTCGCCACGCTCGTGCCTGCGCTGCTCGCGGTCCTGCTCACGGTCTCGATCCTCGGGGTCACGGGTCGCGGCCTCGACCTGATCTCGCTGACGGCGCTGCTCTTCGTCGTCAGCATGGGCGTCGACTACAGCGTCTTCCTCGTCGACGCGAGCGAGGGCCGCGAAACGCGAGGGGTCGCCGCGGCCCTGACCGGAGCGCTGCTCGCCTGCGTCTCGACCGTCGGTGCGTTCGGATTGCTCGCGGTCTCGCAGCATCCGGTGCTCGCGGATCTCGGGCTGACGGCTGCGGTCGGCATCGGCTCGAGCCTCCTGCTCGCGCCGACGACGCTCGTGCTCGCGAAGCCGCCCGGCGAGGCGGACCGCGCATGAGTACGGCGCGCCGCGGTCGCAGGGACACCCTCACGCGCTTCGGCGTCTTCCTGCTCGCGGTTGCGACGATGTTCGTGCTCGGAACGGGATGTCGCACGCCGCGCCCGTCCGGACCCGACGAAGGATCTGCGGAAGCTCGGGCCGACGCGCTCGGCGGCACGGGCTCGACGCAGTCGGAGAGCGAGGCGATTCCCTCGATCGAGACGGCGGCGGTCGCGATGCGGCCGGTCGACGCGTGGGCGGGGAGCCGGATGCTGCGGCAACGGGTGGAGGTCGAGTGGCCGAGCGGGCGCGAGCGCTTCGATGCGGTGCTCCAGAGACGGCCCGGGGAGCTCGCGCTGATCGGGCTCGGGCCGATGAATCTCGTGGGCTTCCGACTCGCCCTCGTCGCGGGCGCGGGCACGGGCGAGGGCGCGCCGCGGATCGAGTTCGAGAATCGCAGCGGGCGCCCGCTCCCGTTCTCGCCGGCCCACATCCTGGCCGACGTTCAGCGGGTCTTCTATCCGTGGCTCGAAGAGCCCTGGCCGGGGGAGGCCGGGATGGATTGTCCGGAGGGCTGCGAGCGCAGTGGTCGGCAGGAGGGGCTGGCGGTCTGGGAGCGGCGGGTCGCGGGCAGCCTCGCCGAGCGGCGCTTCGCGATCGCCGGACGGCTCGACGCGGGCGAGGTCCGGATCCGTTATGCGGACTGGCAGGGCGAGCCGGCGATGCCCCACCGGGTCGAGCTCGAAAATGGCTGGTTCGGCTATCGCCTCACGATCGAGACCCTCGAGGCGACCGTGCTCCCCGATCGCTGATCGTCGACCCCATGCGCCGGCCGGGCGAGCTGGACGCGCGCGGGAACGGATCGGGGCAGGGGGCGGCACCCGGCCGAGGATCAGCCGCTCAGGCCATCCCGCCGTTCACCGAGATCGTCTCGCCGGTCACATAGCTCGCCCCATCGGAGAGCAGGAAGGCGACGACGGCCGCGACCTCCTCGGGGCGCCCGATCCGGCGCATCGGGATCAGGCCCGCGATCTGCTCGGTCGGGAGCCCGGCGAGCATCTCGGTCTCGATCAGGCCCGGCGCGACGCAGTTGACGGTGATCTTGCGCTTCGCGAGCTCGAGGGCGAGGGAGCGGGTCGCGCCGATCAGCCCCGCCTTCGAGGCGCTGTAGTTGACCTGACCGCGGTTGCCGATCAGGCCCGCGACGGAGGAGAGGACGACGATCCGCCCGCCCTCCCGCAGCCGGACCATCGGCATCACGAGGGGGTGCAGCACGTTGTAGAAGCCGTCGAGATTGGTCCGCAGCACGCGATCCCAGGCTTCGCCGCTCATGCCGGGGAAGGGGGCGTCGGCGGTGACGCCGGCGTTGCAGACGGCGGCGTAGAAGGGGCCGTTCGCCGTGATCTCGGCCTCGAGCGCCGTCCGTGTCCCGTCGCGATCGGCGATGTCGAGGGCGAGCGCGCGCGCCTGGCCCCCTGCCGCGGCGATCTCGGCGACGGCCTCGTTCGCGGCGTCCGCGCGGCTCTGATAGGTCAGCGTGACGTCGAAGCCGTCGGCGGCGGCCTTCAGCGCGATCGCGCGGCCGATGCCGCGGCTGGCGCCGGTGACGAGGAGGCGGCGGGTCATGGTCGGTGGGGGCTCCGGTTGGCGGGGGGCTGGCAGCATACCGCGCCCTCGCGCACTCTCGCCTCGCCGTCCAATCGAGCCCTGCATCGCAGGGTCGCGAGGTTGATACCGTGCCTTCTCCGACCACCGAGCGACCGCTCGTCCGCCCGCCCGCGGAGCCCCGCCCGACCTCCGCCGCCGAAAAGGAGCGCTTCTCCTCCGGCGGCCGCTCCCATCTCCTGATCCTGCGCGGGAAATGGGGACTCGCCATCGACAAGGCGATCGTCTGGACGACGGGCCTGTCGCTGGTGACGGCCCAGTACGCCTGGGCGAATGGCGCGCCCTACACGCCGACGCTGATGCTCTACACGGTCGGTGCGCGGACCGGGGCGACGCGCTCGGCCTGCCTGCCCTTCTTCCGCGTCGGCGACGATCTCGTGCTGCGGGGGAGCAACGGCGGCGGGCCCACCGATCCCCATTGGGTCCACAACGTCCGCGCGAATCCGAAGTCCTGGATCCGCGTCGCACGGCGCACGCGCGAGGCGCGGGCCCACGTCGCGCAGGGCGAGGAGTGGGAGCGCCTCTACGCGGAGCTCTGTCGACAGAGCCGCTCGACGAAGGCCTATCAGGACATGTGCGCCCCGCGCCGGCTGCCGCTCGTCGTGCTGCGGGACGAGGCGCGCACGGCCCGCTAGTCCGGGAACTGATCGATCACCGTCGCCTTGAAGCGCGCGAGCTCGTCGGGCAGCGCGCCGTCGAGCTCGCCCTTGGGCGGCAGCACGACGACCCGCTCGGCCCCGAGCCGCGCGCAGAGCTCGGCCGTCGCGTAGGCGGTCTTCGCGTCGCTCGTGCTGGTCAGCGTGAGGCGGACGTCGCTCGCGCGTCGGCCCGCCGCTTCGGCGGACACGGCGATCACGGTCTTCAGCTCCGAGAGGGATTCTTCGTTCGGGCCGCGGGTCGACCAGTGGGGATAGAACTCGTCGCCGTAGCGGCCGGCGCGGGCGGCGGCGGCGGCGCTGTGGCCCCCGATCATGATCGGGACGCCGCCTTCCTGTACGGGCTTCGGATAGCTCGCGATGTTGTCGAACTGGAAAGTCCGGCCCTCGTACTTCGAGACGCCCTCGGCCCAGAGGGCGCGCAGGACCTCGATCCACTCGTCGGCGCGGCGGCCCCGGTCCTTGAAGTTCTGCTTCAGGATCCGGACCTCCTCCTCGACCCAGCCGACGCCGATGCCCAGCGTGATGCGGCCCTTCGAATAGCGGTCGAGGGTCGCGACCTCCTTGGCGAGCAGGATCGGATGGCGCTGCGGCAGGATCAGCATGGAGGTCCCGATCCGCAGCCGCTCGGTCGCGGCGGCGATCCAGGTCATGAGCACGAGCGGGTCCGGCATGTTCGCGTCGGCGGGGATCGGGGTCCGGCCCGTCGTCTTGTACGGGTATCGCGAGTCGTACTCGATGCACATGAGCGCATGGTCGATCACCCAGATCGACTCGAAGCCCAGGCTCTCGACCAGCTTCGCATAACGGATGACGAAGTCGGGATCCCCGATCGGGCCCATCTGCGGCGGGGGGATGCGGATGCCGAACTTCATGGATTCTCCTCAGGGCTCGATCGTGATCGAGATGGCAGGTCGGTCGCTGGCGGCGGTCAGGGTCCGGATCGCCGTCGCGGCTTGCTCGAGCGGGAAGTGATGGGTATGCAGGCGCTCGACGGGGACGCGGCCGGACTCGATCAGGCGGATCGCCTGCTGGTAGCTGCGGTAGTCGACGGTGCGCACGCCGCGGATCGTCTGGAAGCGCATGGCGACCTCGTCGGTCGGGAAGTCGGGGACCCCGCGCCCGCGGCCCTTGATGCCGGCGAGGATGATCGTGCCCCCCGGCCGCGTCGCCCAGACCGCGTCGACGACGGGCTTCGTCGCGTGGGGCGTCGTGTCGACGCAGACGTCGACGCCATTGCCGTTCGTCTCCGCCTCGATCCGCTCGCGCGCGTCCTCGCGCTCGACGTCGATCACGACGTCCGCGCCGAGCTCCCGCGCCAGCGCCAGCTTCGCACCATCCCGTGAGCCGAGCCCCGTCACGAAGATCCGCGACGCCCCGGCGAGCTTTGCCGCGATCACGCACGCGAGCCCGCGCTGGCCCGGGCCGAAAATCGCGATCGACTGCCCGAGCCGGAGCCCCGGCGCCTCGACCGCCCAGGCGAAGCCCGCGCCGAGGGGGTTGTAGAGGGCCGCGATCCGCGCCGGGATCTTCCGGTCGATCTTGTGGAGGACGGCCCCTGGCGCGAGATAGAGGAGCTCCGCATAACCACCCCAGAGCGAGGGCGCCGCGTCGACCGGCATGAAGCCGTAGACGCCGGGCGCGATGCGACAGCGGCGGCGCTCGAAGCAGGGCTCACAGCGCCCACAGCCGAAATCCGACTGGACCGCGACGCGATCGCCGACGCCGATCTGCCAGCGCTGTGCCGCCCGCGCCCCGATCTCCTCGATCAGACCGACGGGCTCGTGGCCCGGAATGACCGGACCCGCGAGGGGCACGCTGCCATCGAAGACCTCGGCGTCCGTCCCGCAGATCCCGCAGGCCTCGATCCGCAGGAGCGCCTCGTCCTCGCCGATCCGGGGCCGCTCGAAGCTCCGCAGCTCGAGCGTCCCCGGCGCCGTCTGCACCATCGCGCGGATGCCGTCGCTCATCGCGTGCCCCATTGCCCCGACGCGTCCGCCGGGCCGCCGTTGCCTAACACCGACCGCCGCCCCGGACGAGGCCGCCCGCGAAGACGCCGGTATGTCGTCCGCGCTCGAACGCGAGCTCCCCCTTCACGAGGGTCGCGACGTAGCCGGTCCCGCGACCGACGAGACGCGCGCCGCCGCCGGGCAGGTCGGCGACCAGCGCGGGCGCGGTCGAGCCGATCGCAGCGAGGTCGACCAGGTTGACGTCGGCCTGGCGGCCGGGAGCGAGGACGCCGCGATCGTTCAACCCGACCAGCGACGCCGTATCGGCGCACTGCTTCTTCACGAGCAGCTCGAGCGGGATGCGCTGATCCTCGGGCGCGTCGCGGCCCCAGTAGCGCAGCAGATGGGTCGGATAGTCGAAGTCGGCGATCATCGTGCAGTGGGCACCGCCGTCGGAGAGGCCAGGGACGGTGTACGGGTCGACGAGCATCTCGCGGGTCGCCCGCAGATCGCCCTCGACGTAGTTCGAGACCGGGACGTAGACCATGCGGCCCGCGGCGAGCACGTCGTAGACGAGGGCCCGGGTCGCGACACCCGTCGCACGGGCTCGGGCGGCGAGGCAGCGGCTCGGGTCGAGGACGAGCTCGCTCGGGCTCACGAGATCGAAGACCGACGGGAAGCGGCCCACCATGTCGGCCTCGCCCTCGAGCTCCGCGAGGATCCGGGCGCGCGTGTCGGCGTCGGCGAGGGCGGCGCGGAGCGTCGCCGCACGCTCGGCCTCGGCGCGGGCGGCGGCCTGCTTCTCGAGCGCCTGATAGGTCGGCGACGGGCGCAGGGGATTGACGCGGCCGCCGAGCGAGAGGAGCAGGCCCGTCGGCCGGGGCGCCACCTGGCCGCGGAGGTCGAGCCCGTCCCGAGCCGCCTGCGCGAAGCCCTCGAGCACGCGGCGATAGCGATCCGGGGGATGCCCCGGGCGCTGGAGCAGGGCGACCGAGAGCGGCCGGCGGCCGACCTCGCAGACGCGCCGCATCAGCGCGAGATCGCCCTCGACGTCGACGTTGTCGAGGTTGAACTCGAAGACACCGCGACCGAGGCGGCCGATCGCCGCGGCGATGCCGAGGAGCTCGGGCATCCCGGCGCTGAACGAGGGCGTCAGGCGGCCGTCCGAGGCGACGTGGTTCTTCGAGCGCGAGGTCGTGAAGCCGACGGCGCCGGCCTCGATGGCCTCGACGGCGAGCGCGCCCATGCGCGCAATTTCGTCGTCGGTCGCGACGGCGGCGTGATCGATGCCGCGCTCGCCCATCACGAAGACCCGCAGCGCCGCGTGCGGGACCTGCGCGACGACGCCGATCGCGTGGCGGGAAGTCTCGAGGGCGTCGAGATATTCGGGGAAGGATTGCCAGTTCCAGGCGAGGCCCTGCTCGAGGACGGCGGCGGGGATGTCCTCGACGCCCTCCATCAGGGCGATCGTGAAGGCGCGCTCGCTCGGGCGGACCGGCGCGAAGCCGACGCCGCAATTGCCCATCACGACGGTCGTGACGCCGTGGGCCGCCGAGGTCTCGAGCAGCGGGTCCCAGAGCGCCTGTCCGTCGTAGTGGCTGTGGATGTCGACCCAGCCCGGGGTGACGAGCAGGCCGTCGGCGTCGAGGCTGCGACGGGCGGGGCCGAGGTCGCGGCCGAGGGCCTCGATGCGACCGTTCGCGATGGCGACGTCGGCGGTGCGGGCGGGAAGGCCGGTGCCGTCGACGACGGTGCCCCCCTGGATCACGAGGTCGTGCATGGCGGATCGCCTCCCGGAGCGAGGCCGGATCGGCCCCGCGACGAGCTTCCCAGACGCGGTGGGAAGAGTCAATCTAGGCGTGCGAGGCCGGCCCGGCGATCTTCGCCCGGTCGATCCCGAGAGGAGTCCGATCCATGAGCTCGAGTCATTCCACCGATGCGGTCGCGAAGGTCCGCCGCGCGATCTCCCATCCCGTGATCGACAGCGATGGCCACCTGATCGAATACGTCCCGATCGTGCGCGACTTCGTCGTCGAGATCGCGGGGGAGGACGTCGCGAAGCGCTTCGACCGCATGTTCCAGGCGGGCTCGTTTCGCCGCGCGATCCCGGATCGCCGCGAACGGAGGAAGGTCGGCCTCCACGCGATCGGCATCTGGGGCATCCCCACCGAGAACACCCTCGATCGCGCGACGGCCATGCTCCCCGGCCTCATGTACGAGCGCCTCGACGAGCTCGGCATCGACTACGCGATCCTCTATCCGACCTACGGCCTCGCGGTCACCGCCCTCGACGACGCCGAGGTCCGCTGCGCGATGGCGCGGGCCTTCAATCGATATTATGCCGAGGCCTACCAGGGCTTCCGCGATCGCCTCGAGCCCGTCGCCGCGATCCCGACCTTCACGCCCGAGGAGGCGATCGCCGAGCTCGACTACGCCGTCGGGACCCTCGGTCTCAAGTCGGTCATGCTGGGCGGCGCGATCCCGCGGCGGATCGATCCGAACGACACGCGGCCCGGGCAGGCGCAGTGGATCGACACCCTGGGCCACGACTCGCTCCACGACTACGACCCGTTCTGGCGCCGCTGCGAAGCGCTCGGCGTCGCGCCGACCTTCCACGCCGGGGGCCAGGGCTTCGGGACACGCATGTCGACGACGAACAACTCCTACAACCAGGTCGGGAACTTCGCGGCGGCCGGCGAGGGGACCTGCCGCTCGCTCGTCTTCGGCGGCGTCGCGATGCGCTTCCCGAAGCTGCGCTTCGCGTTCCAGGAGGGCGGCGTCGCCTGGGCGGCGGTCCTGCTGGCGGGGCTCCTCGGCCATTACGAGAAGCGGAACATCGACGCGATCCAGCACTACGACCCGGCGCGTCTCGACCGCGCGCGCCTCGCCTCGCTCTTCGAGAAGCACGCGCGGGGGCGGATGCGCGAGACGATGGACCGCCTCGGCGACGCGCTCTCGGGCCTCTCGGATCCGAACGAGGATCTGCCGCGGGTCGACATGTTCGGCGAGTCGCAGATCCGCTCCGCCGAGGATCTCTTGCGGATGTTCCAGGAGCAGTTCTTCTTCGGCTGCGAGGCCGACGACCCGATGAACGCGATCGCCTTCTCGCCGTCGCTGACGCCGGGGGGCGTCAAGCTGCCGGCCGTCTTCGCTTCGGACGTCGGCCACTGGGACGTGCGCGACATGCGCGAGGTGCTGCCGGAGGCGTGGGAGCTCGTCGAGGAGGGCCGGATCGACGAGGGGCAGTTCGAGGACTTCGTCTTCGGCAACCCGGTCCGGCTCTGGGCGGGGACGAATCCGCGGTTCTTCGAGGGGACGGTGGTCGGGGAGGCGGTGACGAAGCGCCTCGCCGGGCGCTGAGACGGGCGTCGCTCGAGCCCGCCTAACGTCCCGCCACCTGCCCGCCGTCGACGCTGTAGATCTGGCCTGTGATCCAGGCCCCCTGATCGCTGCAGAGGAAGAGCACGAGCCCCGCCGTGTCCTCGGGCCGCCCCGCGCGCCCGAGCGGAATGTTCGCCTTGATCATCGGCTCCCACGCGCTCTCCGGGACCTCGTCCATGGCCGAGGTCACCGTGATCCCCGGGCAGACGCCGTTCACGCGGATCGCGTGCTCCCCGAGCTCGCCGGACAGGGCGGCGGTCAGCGCGTGGAGCGCCGCCTTGCTGGTTCCATAGGCCGCGTTGCGCGGGGCCATGCGCTTGCCGGCGATCGACGTGATGTTGACGATCGCGCCGCCACGGGCCTGCTCGACGAGCAATCGGCCGAAGACGTGGCACATGAAGTAGGTGCCCTTGAGGTTGACGTCGAAGACCCGGGCGGCGATCTCGGGATCGGCCTGATGGACGGCGACGCGCTCGCGTCCGGGGGGGACGAGGGCCGCGTTGTTGACGACGAAGTCGACGCCCCCCATCTCCCGCGCGACGCGTTCGCCGAGGGCGCGGACGTCGGGGAGCGAGGCGATGTCGCAGACGGCGGCCAGCGCCCGGCGCCCGAGCCCGCGGATCTCCTCGGCGACGGACTCGACGTCGCGCCAGCCGATCGCGCGCTCGTCGGCCGGGAAGCCCGACGGGTCGCGGCCGCTGCCCGTCACGACGACGTCGCAGCCGGCCTTCGCGAGCTCGAGGGCGACGGTGCGGCCGATGCCGCGGCGGCGACCGGCGCCGGTCACGAGGGCGGTCCGGCCTTCGAGGCCGCTCAGCTGGAAGGCCATCGATCGTCTCCATCGGGCCCTGCGCGGACGCGCAGGGGGTCGGGTTGCGAGCGAACGAGCGAGCCGCATCCGCCCGGGTTTGCACGCCGTCGCCCGGGGCGTGCGCGCGGCCCGAAGGATCAGGTCATGTGCGTCACGCGACCGATCGGCAGCCGCCGGATCGGCTTCCCCGTCAGCGCGAGCAGCGCGTTGCAGATCGCCGGCGCGATCGGCGGGGTCCCCGGCTCGCCGATCCCGCCCATCGCGTCGCCTTCGGCGATGATGAAGGTCTCGATGCGGGGCGTCTGGTCGATGCGGGCGATCGGGTAGCGATCGTAGTTGGTCGTCACGATCCGGCCCTTCTCGATCGCGACCTCGCCCCAGAGCGCCGCCGAGAGCCCCATCGTGATGCCGCTCTCCATCTGATGGCGCACACCGGCGGGATGCACGACCTCGCCGCAGTCGACGACGCAGACCACGCGGTGGACCCGGGGCGTGCCGTCGGCGTCGAGGGAGACCTCGGCGGTCTCGGCGACGATGCTGCCGAAGGATTCGTGGACCGCGATGCCCAGCGCATGGCCCTTCGGCAGCGGCTTGCCGAAGCCCGCCTCGCTCGCGGCCTTCTCGAGCACGCGAACGTGGCGCGGGTGGTCCTTCAGCAGATGCTTGCGCGCCGCGAGCGGATCCTTGCCGCCGAGGCGGCAGAGCTCGTCGAAGAAGCACTCCGTCACCCAGCCGTTCTGCGAGCTGCCGACCGAGCGCCACCAATGGATCGAGACCGGCAGCACGACGTCGGCCCAGCTCACGAAGACGTTCGGGATCGCGTAGGGGAGGTTCTTCACGCCCTCGACCGCCGCGAAGTCGATGCCGTCCTTCGTCGGCCAGCCCTTCTCGCGCAGCAGCGACTGGCTCGCGATGCGCTGCTCCCAGACGACGGGCCAGCCCTCGGCGTCGACGGCGCCGCGCATCAAGTTGGTTCCGGTCGGCCGGTAGAGCCCGGCGCGCATGTCGTCTTCGCGGGTGTAGACGACCTGGACGGGGGCCTTCATCTGCTTCGCGATGTGGACCGCGTCCTCGACGAAGTCGGAGTCGCCGCGGCGCCCGAAGCCGCCGCCGAGGAGCGTCGTGTTCACGCGGACGCGATCCGCCGGGATGCCCAGGATCTTCGCCGCGGCGTCGGCGGCGGCCGTCGGCGACTGGGTCGGGACCCAGAGCTCGCAGCCCGAAGCATCGACCTTCGCCGTGCAGTTCATCGGCTCGAGGGTCGCGTGGGCGAGGAACGGGAAGTCGTAGACCGCCTCGAGCGTCCGCTTCGGGCCGGCGCTCGCGACGGCGCGCGCCACGTCGCCCTCCGTGCGGACCGGGGCGCCCTTCTCGACCGCGGCCGTGCAGAGCTTCCGGATCGCTTCGTTGTCGAGGGCGCCGTGGGGACCCGGCGTCCAGCGGATCGCGAGCTTCTTCCGCCCCGACTGCGCCGCCCAGAAATGCTTCGCGACGATCGCGACGCCCCGCGGAATCTCGAAGACCGCGACGACGCCCGGCACCGCGAGCGCGGCCTTCGCATCGAAGGACGCGAGCTGGCCGCCGAGATCCGGGGGACGCTCGACCTGGGCGACGAGCATGCCCGGGACCCGCACGTCGAGGCCGAAGACGGCGGAGCCGTCGACCTTGGCCGGCGTGTCGAGGCGGCGGAGGTCCTTGCCGATCAGGCTGAACTTCGAGCGGGGCTTCAGCGCGGGCTCGGCTGGGGGCGACAGCTTCGCGGCGCGCTCGGCGAGCTCGGCGTAGGCGAGGCGACGGCCGCTCGCGGCGTGGACGACGGTGCCCCGATCGGCGCGGCAGGTCTCGGCCGCGACCTGCCAGCGCTCGGCGGCGGCGGCGACGAGCAGCGTGCGCGCCGTCGCGCCGGCTCTTCGATAGGCGTCATGGGTCTCGCGCACGCTCGAGCTTCCGCCGGTCCGCCAGCGGCCGTAGCGGGCCTCGTTCGCGATCGCGTGCTCCGAGCGGATCTTCGACCAGTCGACCTCGAGCTCCTCGGCGAGGAGCATCGCGAGGGAGGTCAGGACGCCCTGGCCCATCTCGGATTTCGGGATCGAGCAGACGACCGAGCCATCGGGCTCGATCCGGAGGAAGGCGTTGAGCTCGCTCGCCGGCATGGCGCCGGTTGCGCGGGCGGCCGCGGCGTCGCCGGCGGCCTCCGGTCCGGCCGCCGCTTCGCGCGTGGCTGCGAAGGGCAGGGCGAAGGCGACGATGAGGCCGATCCCGACGCCGCCCGAGATCTGCAGGAAGTCGCGGCGGCGCAGGTCGGGCGACGCGGCGGTTGCGGGCCTGGTCGTTTGAGCGTCCGCGGGCGCAGGAGCGGCGTTCGCGTGGTCGATCGGCTCAGCCATGGCTCGGCTCCTCGTCGTGCGCGTCGCTGCGGGTCCCGACCTTCGCATCGGCCCGCGCGGCGGCGGCGCGCTGGATCGCGCTGCGGATCCGGTTGTAGGTCCCGCAGCGGCAGAGATTCGTCTTCATCCAGTCGTCGATCTGGTCGTCGCTCGGCGCGGGCGTTCGTGCGAGGAGCGCCGCGGCGCTCATGATCTGCCCCGGTTGGCAGTAGCCGCATTGCGGCACGTCCTCCTCGATCCAGGCCTGTTGCAGGGGGTGGCTTCGATCCGGGGAAAGGCCTTCGATCGTCGTGACGCGCTTCGCGCCGACGGCGGCGATCGGGATCTGGCAGGAGAAGGAGGCCTCGCCGTCGAGGTGGACGGTGCAGGCGCGGCAGAGGCCGGCGCCGCAGCCGTACTTCGTGCCCGTCAGGTTCAGGAGATCGCGGATCACCCAGAGCAGGGGCGTATCCTCGGCGGCCTCGACGGTTCGGCGTTCGCCGTTGACGGTCAGGGTGTAGGCGGGCATGGGCTCCTCCCGGGACGGAATGTCGCGCCAGCATAGTGCGTTCGGCCGCGGGCGGGTCGTCCTTCTGGATGGCGAGGCGCGTGTGCGACGCGCTGGTCCGCTTGACGATCGACCCGCGACCGGGCCATCGTCGCCTGCATGCATCCGCCTCACGATGTCCCCCCCGCCGGCCAGGGGAGCCCGCGCGACCTCGCTGCGCCCCTCGAATCCGAGCTCCCCCGCGTCGACCCGACCGCCCTCGACTACTGGCGCGACACCCACGCCGTGCTCGCGCCCCTGCGCGAGCGCTGGCCGGTCGTGCGCTCGACGGCGGGGGACTTCGAGGTCCTGCGCTACGAGCACGTCGAGTCGGGGCTGCGCGATCCGCAGATGCGCCAGGCGCTCTACGCGATGCTCGCGAATCAGGGCATCACGAGCGGGCCGCTCTACGGCTGGTGGCAGCATCTGACCAACGCCCTCGATCCGCCGGAGCACACGCGACTGCGCGGTCTCGTCGGCCGTGCCTTCACGCCGCGGCAGGTCGCGCGCCTGCGCCCGCAGATCCGCGCGATGGCCCACCGTCTGATCGACGAGGCCGCCGACGCCGGCGAGGTCGACCTCGTCGCGACCTTCTGCCATGCGCTGCCCCTCGAGGTGCTCTGCGCGATGGTCGGGATCGAGGCCGGGGATCGCGCGCTCTTCGAGCGCTGGACGGATACGGTGTCGAACGCGTTCAGCGCGGTGATCCCGCCGGCTTCGCGGACGGCGATCGAGCAGGCGATCGTCGAGTTCGACGCGGCGGCCTCCGAGCTGATCGAGCGCCGGCGCCGGGCGCAGGAGAGCGAGACGCTGCTCGACGCGCTGATCGCCGCCGAGGAGGCGGGCGAGCGGCTCTCGAACGTCGAGCTGCGCGGCCTGATCCTGAACCTGCTCTTCGCGGGCCACGACACGACGAAGTCGCTGCTCGCGAACGCCCTCTGGACCCTCGCCGATCATCCCGACGAGCTCGCGAAGCTGCGCGCCGATCCGGCGCTCGTGCCGAGCGCCGTCGAAGAGGTCGCGCGCTACGAGACGCCGATCCCGAGCATCCCGCGGATCGCGACCGAGGGCCTCACGATCGAAGGCGTCGTCATCCCGCCGGGGGCCTACGTCGCCTTCTCGGTCCCCTCGGCGAATCGCGATCCGCGCCGCTTCGTCGAGCCCGATCGCTTCGACGTCACCCGCAACGACAGTCGCCACTTCACCTTCGGCCACGGCGTCCACCACTGCGTCGGCGCCGCCATCGCCCGGGCCGAGATCCAGGAAGCGCTCTCGGCCCTGCTCGAGCGGGGCTTCGCGCTCGAGCCGTGCGTCGATCGGCCCGAGTGGACCGCCTTCCTCTCGACCCGCCGGGTCGCCGCGCTGCCGGCGCGCTTCCGGGTCGCCCGAGGCAACGCCTGACGTGTCTTCCGCGAACGCGTCCGGGCGACTTCCGAACGGAAGGCGGTGAAACCTGCGTGCGCCTCGCCAGTTGAGAGGAGGCGGGACGCGAGGGAGCGGAGCGCGGATCTTCTCGTGGACCGGCAGGCGGGAGGAAGCGACGATGCAATGCGACGGCAGCGGGGCCGGGCGGGGGCGTTCTTCCTTCTATCTATGGATGCGGCCGGGTACGGTCATGTGGTCGAGCGCGGGATCGGGCACGAGGTCGAGCAGGGGATCGAGCAGGAGATCGAACATGAAGTCGAGCATGAGGGCGAGTCGGTTCGCGCGATCGATCGGATGGGTGGGTCTCGTGCTCCTCGGCGCCTCGCTCGCCTCCGCGCCGGCCGCGCTCGCGCAGACCTGCTCGGATTTCGCCGCGACCCGCCAGCCCTATTTCGGCGACGTGCACGTCCATACGGTGCTCTCCTTCGACGCCTACACCTTCGAGACCCGCAACGGCCCGCGCGACGCCTATCGCTTCGCGAAGGGCGAGACGGTCGGGCTGCCGCCCCTCGACGCCCTGGGCCAGCCCACGCGGAGCCACACGCTGCGGGTCCCCCTCGATTTCGCCGCCGTGACGGATCATTCGGAGCTGCTCGGCGAGACGCGCCTCTGTACGGTCGGCAACCTCCAGACGCCCGCCTGCGCCGCGATCCGTGAAGGGAGCTTCGCCCAGGCCGCCTTCTACTTCGGCGGTCAGCTCACGGACGAGAACCCGACGCGCCGCGCGTTCTGCGGGACGGACGGCCAGCTCTGCGTCGCCGCCGCGAGCAGCGTCTGGAGCGAGATCCAGGCCGCGGCCGAGGAGTTCGACGACGACACGGCGGCTTGCGAATTCAGCACCTTCATCGGCTACGAGTGGACCGCGTCGCCCGGCGGCGACACGACCCATCGCAACGTCCTCTTCCGCAGCGCGAACGTGCCCTCCGTGCCGACGAGCTACGTCGAGGCCCAGAATCCCTTCGCGCTCTGGGACGCGATCGATGCCCAGTGTGCGGGCGTGGGCGGCGACTGCGGGGCCGTCACGATCCCCCACAACTCGAACCTGAGCGCCGGCCGGACGCTGACGCCGACGGGTCCGACCGGCGCGCCGATCACGCTCGCCGAGTCGTTGCGTCGGCAATCGCGCGAGCCGCTCGTCGAGCTGACGCAGCACAAGGGCGACTCCGAGTGCCGCCCCGGCGTCGGGACGGCGACCGAGGCGGGCTGCGGCTTCGAGAAGATCGCGAGCGGGCCGACGGCGGCGGATCCGCCGCTCAACTACGTGCGCAACGTGCTCCTCGAAGGGCTCGGGGTCGATCGGCAGAGCGGGGCGAATCCCTTCGCGCTGGGCTTCATCGGCTCGAGCGATACGCATAACGGAACGCCCGGGGCGACCCTCGAAGACGATTTTCCCGGCCATACGGGAAGCGACGATGCCTCGCCGACCGCTCGGCTGACCGATACCCGGATTCCCATGAGTCCGGGCGGCCTCATGGTCCTCTGGGCCGAGGAGAACTCGCGCGCCGCGCTCTTCTCGGCGATCGAGCGGCGCGAGAGCTATGCGACCTCGGGCACGCGGCCGACGCTGCGCTTCTTCGGAGGCTTCGACCTTCCGGCGGGGCTCTGCAGTCGCGCCGATCTCGTCGACCAGGGCTATGCGACGGGGGTGCCCATGGGCGGCGCGCTGGCGGCCGACCCGGCCGACCCGGCGCCGCGCTTCGTCGTCTCGGCGATGAAGGACCCGGGCTCCCCCGGCTTTCCGGGCACGCCGCTTGCGGAGATCGAGATCGTGAAGGGCTGGGTCGACGAGGCTGGTGTCGCCCACGAGGCGATCTCGACGATCGCCGGCGGGCCGCCCGGCCCGAATGCCCTCGACACGCAGACCTGCACACCGGACGGAAGCGGCGCCGCGACGCTCTGCGGCGAGTGGCAGGACCCCGACTTCGAGCCCGACGAGCACGCCTTCTATTATGCGCGTCTGAAGGAGAGCCCGACCTGCCGCTGGTCGGCGCTCGAGTGCCGTGCCGCCGGCGTCGACTGCACGACCCCCGCGCCGCCCGGATTCGGGAATTGCTGCAACGGTTCGGTCCCCGACGCGATCCAGGAGCGCGCGACGAGCTCGCCGATCTGGGTCAAGCCCGTACCGGAGCCGGGAGGCGGGGACGCGCTGATCGCGGGGGCGATGGGGCTCGGTGCGGCGGCACATCGTGTGCGCCGCATCAGACCAGGATCCGGCCCTCGGCAAGGGTGACCGCGTCGCCGGCGAGCTCGACGCGGCCGTCGCGGAGCGCGAGGAAGAGGTGGCCGCCGCGGGCGGACGCCTGGTAGGCGTGCATCCGGTCGCGGCCCAGCCTGCGCGCCCAGTAGGGCGCGAGCATGCAGTGGGCGGAGCCGGTGACCGGGTCCTCGTCGATGCCGTGGCCCGGAGCGAAGTAGCGCGACACGAAGTCGACGCCGAGCGCGCGGGACTCGGCGGTGGGCGGCGCCGTCAGGACGACCGAATCCGGGGCGGCCGCTCGCATGGCGCCGAACGCCGGGGTAGCGCGGCGCACCGTCGCTTCGTCCTCGAGGACGAGGATCCAGCCGGGATCGGTGCCCGGTCGATCGACCCGAAGCGTCTCGATCGGCGTGACCCCGACCGCCTCGACGAGCGCGCGAGGCGCGGACGCGGTCTGCGATGCGAAGGCCGGGAAGTCGAGCACGATCCTGGAGCCGTCCATGCGCGCGGTGAGCAGGCCGCTTCGGGTATGGAAGCGCGCGGGTCGATCGCGACCGAGCCGACCCGTCGAGTAGAGCAGGTGGGCCGAGGCCAGGGTCGCGTGGCCGCAGAGCGGGACCTCGACGGTCGGGGTGAACCAGCGCAGGCCGAACCCGTCCGCCTGCGGCTCGATGAAGGCCGTCTCCGACAGGTTCATCTCCGCGGCGACGGATCGTCGCCAGTCGTCGCTTCGCGGCGCGTCGAGCCAGCATACGGCGGCCGGATTGCCGCGGAAGGGCTCGGCGGTGAAGGCGTCGATGAGGGCGTAGGGGGTCGGCAATTCCCGGCGCGAATCCATCAGCGAGGCCCCCGCGCATATCGCCCGTCCAGCCAGCTTGCGAGAGTCGTCGTGACGAACTCGATCGCTTCCTCGCGTGCCAATCGCCGCGCCGTCTTTTCATTGACGTGGGTCGCGCGCGCACCGCCGTCGAGGAGCGCGACGACCCGGCCTCCGGCGCTCGGATCGAACACTTCGAGTGCGGCCTCCCATTCGACCGTCGCAAAGCCCTGACTCCCGCCGAGCTCGAGGTGCTCGAAGCCGATCCGGGTGAGAACGCGGAGCCAGGCGGGCGGGCTCTCGCCCCACTCGCCCTCGACGGGGAGCGAAAAGCCCTTCGCGAGGACCTGCTGCGCGAGGGCGCGACGGACGGCGTCGAGGGGGGCGCCGATCTCGCCCGAGTCCGGATCCATCTCGAAGGCCGCGACGGCGATCGTGAGCGTGCGCTTGACCCCGGCGAGCTGCAGGTCGAGATCCGCGCGCGAAGGCGGGACGTCGGAAGTCGGCGGCGTGCCCTCGAGACGTGCGATCCGGACCCGCAGCCCCTCGCGCTCGCGGGAGAGGTCGATGGCTTCGAGCAGCGTGAGCACGGCCGTCTCCGGCGCCTCGGCCTCGGCACGCTCGGCGGCCGCCGTGCGCGCGCGATCGTTTTCGGCGATCTGGTCGCCGAGACGGGCGATCAGGGCGGGGCGATCGAGCACGGCGAGGGCCCAATGAATCCTGGGCTTCTTCGCAACCCAGGTCCGGGCGATCTCGATGCCCTCGTGCTCGCCCTTCGTCTTGCGCGCGATCTCGGCGCGCGCCGCCGTCGCCGCGGCCTCGGGATTCTCGCCCTGGCCCACGCCCGTGACGAATCGAGCCGCGGGCCAGCCTCGGCCGGGATGCTCGATCCAGCGCGGCGGCTCCGCGTCATGGGCACACGCAGCGAGCAGAACCGCCACGAGCGCGATCGATCGACCGGTCTCGAGCGTTCGGGCAGGCCATCGGATCGCGGTGAAGCCCATGGTCCGTTCCTCCGTCGACGGTCGAGCTGCTCTCGCCGCGCGGCCGACCGGCGGGGCCGGTCGCGCGGGATCGAACGCGCGGGGTCGCGGGTCGCGTTCAGGCCCGCGCGACCTCCACCGGGATCCCGTTCGCGATGTGCGTCCCGCTCGGGACGTCGAGCGGGAGCTCGTCGGTCAGCTGATTCGCATTGGCACCGGGCTGGAGCTTCGTCGCGACCTGCGTCCGCGAGCCCGGGCGCGTATGGCCGAAGCCATGCGGCAGGCTGACGACGCCCTGCATCATCTCGTCGCTGATTTCGACCGCGGTCACGATCTCGCCGCTGCGGGAGCGGACCCGGGCCTTGCCGCCGTGCTCGAGGCCGAAGCGTCGGGCGTCGTCGGGATGGACGAGCAGCGTGCAGCGGTCGCGGCCCTTGGCGAGGACCTGCGCGTTGTGGAGCCAGGAATTCATGTTGCGGACCTGGCGGCGACCGACGAGCAGCAGGCGATCGTTCCGCTTCGCGTCGGCCAGCGCGGCGCGCAGCCGCGGGACGTCGGCGGTCACGTATTCGGGGGCCAGGGCGACGCGCCGCCCCGGCGTCTTGAGCGCCTCGGGCAATCGCGGCTGGAGCGGCCCGAGGTCGACGAGCCCGCCGACCTCGCGCAGCGCCTTCAAGGAAAGTCCCTGCTTGCCGGGCTCGAAGCGGTCGCCGTAGGGACCGGCGCGCAGCATCAGATCGAGGATGCGGAGCGGTCCGCGCACGTCGCCGATCGCGGCCTTGATCTCCTCCGGCGTCCGGCCTTCGCAGCGGCCGCCCGGGCGCGCGACGCTCGCCGTGATCCCGCCGACCATCGCTTCGTCGAGATGCTCGAGGGTCACGCCGGTCGCCGCTTCGACGAGGCGCATCAGGACCTCCCAATGGGGCTTCGCGTCGGGGGCCGGCTCGAAGATCGCGGGGGACCAGCGGGCGTAGTTGTGGGAGCAGGTCGTGGCGTAGGTGAAGTCGAAGTTCTCCTCCTCGACCGAGACGGTCGTCGGCAGGATCAGGTCCGCGTGGCTCGTCGTCTCGTTGAGATAGATGTCGACCGAGACCATGAAGTCGAGCTCGCCGAGGGCCTCGGCCAGACGGTTGCCGTTCGGCGCCGAGAGGACGGGGTTCGCGGCGGCGGTGAGCAGCGCGCGCATGCGTTTGTCGCCAGCGCTCTTCTCCTCGATCTCCTCGGCCATGGCGCCGGCCGGGAGCTGGCCGTCGATCGTCGGGAGGCCGCGGGCGATCGTGCGGTAGTCACCGACCGCCATCGGGGGATTCGGCTCGCCCGGCTCGCTCTGACCCGCCGCCGGGCGCGGGAACATCATGCAGCCCTCTTCGTCGAAATGGCCGGTCAGGATCGCGGCGACGTCGAGCAGCCAGGAGGCGAGGGTGCCGAACTCCTGGGTGCAGGTCCCGATGCGGCCGTAGAGGGCGGCCTTCTTCGTGGTGGCGTACTCGCGGGCGAGGGCGCGGATCGTCTCGGCGGAGATGCCGGTCACGTCGGCGACGGCCTCGGGGGTGAAGTCCTGGCAGAGCGTGCGGACCTCGTCGACGCCGTCCGTGAAGGCGGCGAAGCGGCCGAGGTCGACGAGATTCTCGGCGAAGAAGACCTGGATCATCGCGGCGAGGAAGTAGGCGTCGGTGCCGGGGCGGATGAAAAGGTGCTCGTCGGCGAGCTCGGCGGTCTCGGTCCGGCGCGGATCGATCACGATCACGCGGCCGCCGCGCTTGCGGATCGCCGTCAGCACGCCGGGCACGTCGGGTGTCCCCATCAGGCTGCCCTGGGACACGACCGGATTGCCGCCCATGCAGATGAAGAGATCCGTCCGCTTCACGTCGGGGATCACGAACATCCAGCCGTCGCCAAACATCAGCTTCAGCGTCACGTTCTTCGGGAACTGGTCCATCGTCGCCGACGAGAAGGCGCGCGGGGTCTGGAGCGCGCGCATGAAGAGCGTCGTGTAGAGGAGGGCGCCGAGGTTGTGGCCCGTCGGCTCGCCGATGAAGACGCCGAGCGCCTGCGGTCCGTATCGCTCGCGGATCGGGCGCAGCTTCTCGGCGGCGTAGGCGAAGGCCTCGTCCCAGCCGATCTCCTCGAAGTTTCCGTCGGCGCGCTTGCGCAGCGGGGCCTTTATCCGATCCGGATCCTCGTAGACGGCCTTCATCGCCTGGGATTTCGGACAGAGGTAGCCCCGGCTCCGGAAATCGTCGGGATCCCCGTCGATGCGCACGATCGCGTGCTTCTCGCGGTCGACGTGGACGCGCAGGCCACAGCAGGCCTCGCAGGTCGGACAGGAGCGGCGGACGATCTCGATCGACATGCGGGGGACTCCGGGTTGGGCGGGATGTCTGCCTAGCCTACCGGGCTCGGCGGAGCGCCGCGAGCAGGCCGAGGCCAGCGACGAGGGCGGCGCCGAAGCCGGGCTCGGGGACGCTGCAGGCGTTGCCCACGAAGTCCTTGTCCGAGTCCTCCTGGGAGAGATTGCAGCGTCCGCCCGGACCACACTCGGCGTTCGAGCGGCAGGTGGCGCCGAGGGTTCCCACGAGGCAGGTCCCGCGCAACGGGCCGTTGGCCCGGGCGGGGCAGTTGTCGCAGAGGTCGCGGATGCCGTCGCCGTCGCCGTCGGGGGGCATGTTGGCGGGATTGCTCGCGTCGAGGTTGTGGAAGAAGAGGGCCTGGCCGGTTCCGACGGTGCCGGTCTCGGGGGAGTCGACGTTCCAGGTGCAGCAGTCGACGCCGGTGAAGCCGGGGGTTCCCTGGAAGCGATAGGTCCAGGGGACGGTGAGGGGCGTCGGCGTCGGGTCGACCTCGCAGACGCCGCCGATGCCCGTCACGAAGACGTCGTCCTGGTCGAGATCGTAGATCCAGCGGAAATCCTGGCCCTCGCCGATGAAGGAGACGAGGCCGGTGGCGAGCTGACCCGTCTCGTAGACCTGGGACTGGGCGTAGTCGATCACGAGCTCGGGCGTCTGGGCGCCCGAGAGGTTCTCGCGGCTCGCGAGCTGGATCGGGCGCGGGATGATCGCGGGATTCGGGCTGCTCAGGCGGAAGCCGTTCGCGTCGTCGCCCTTCGTCACCATCGCCTGCACGGCGCTCGCGAGCGCCGACGTCGAGACGAATAACGGACCCGAAGCGAAGACCTGGGTCTCGGCGACCGGTGCAGCGACGACGTCGCCGCCCGGGGTGGTCCAGGGGATCGAAGGGCGGGCGCGGTAGCTCCAATCGGCCGCGCTGGAAGGCGCCGAGATGCCGATGAATTCGTCGCCGGGCGCGTTCGCACCGCCCTCGACCCAGCTGCCGGACGGCGAGGACGCGACGCTCTCGATGCGGAGCGGCTCGCCCGTGTGGGAGCCGCTCGTCACGCCGAGCCGAAGCTCGGCGCCGAGCACGCTCGAGACGGGCGGGATGCCCGGGGTCACGTCGAAGGCGAGCAGCGCGTGGCGCGGCCTTCGCACGGAGAACGGGAACGCGCTGACCAGGCGGTCGCCGGCCCAGAGGAACTCGCCCGCGCCATTGCTGGCGGAGAAATCCTCGGCGTAGAGCACCGTATCCCGCGACGCCGGGATCACGACCTGGCGCGGTCCGAGATTCGTGTCGACCTGGGTCGCCAGGGTCCCCGTCGCGACGTGGGTCGCGCCGCGGATCGTGATGGCGACGATCGCCGGCGAGCCGAAGGCGCCGAAGCCGAGGGCGCGGACGCGGACGCCGACCGTGCCCCCCGCGAAGCGCCCCGGCCGCGGGTCGCAATCCCAGAGCGGGACGACGAGGCTGCCGCGCCCGAAGACCGCAGTCGTCGGTGGGGTGACGTTGTTCGGACAATTGCCGGGGGCCTCCGGCGTATCGGTCCACGCGAAGGTCTCGATCGCGAGCAGCATGTCGAGATGGAAGCCGTCCGCGGCGACCTCGACGACCAGCTCGGGGCGGGTCGGGAGGGTGCCGAGATCGACCGAGTAGCTCGCTGAAGGCAGGGGCGTGCTCAGGAATACGCTCGGCGCGACGATCGGAAGCGGCGCCGCGAGGGCGGGCACGGCGGCTGCGAGCCAGGCCAGCGCGACGACCATGCGCCAGAAGCGTTCGGCGATCCGAACGGGGCTCGCTCGCCGACGGAGCGCGGACACCGCGATCCGTCTCCATGCGTGTCGAGCGGGCCCAGACATCGGGAGCCTCCGTGCGGTCGCGCGGTGGATCGGCTCCCCCTGCCGACTTCGACCCAGCATACACCCACGAGGAGAATCGTGGGAAGGCTGGATTCCGGATCAGCGGCGGGGCCGGGGGCGATCAGAGGCCGAGGTCGACCTCGAGCGCGGCATGGCCCCGCAAGGTCGGCCGGATCTCGTCGCGGAACGGCGGGGGGTCGACGACGAGCCGGGCGTTCGGGAAGCGCGCCAGGAAGCGCCCGACCACGACCTGGGCCTCGAGGCGGGCGAGCCCGGCGCCGGTGCAGAAATGCGTCCCCATCGCGAGGGAGAGGTTGGGCGGGCCGACCCGGTCCGGATCGAAGACGTCGGGATTGGCGAAGGCGGCCGGATCGCGGTTCGCTGCCGCCATCACGGCACACAGCCGATCGCCCTTCGGAATCCACGCCCCCTCGACCTCGGTGTCCGCGAGCGCGATCCGCGGGATCGCGATCTGGACCGGCGGCTCGAGGCGGAGGACCTCTTCGAGCGCCCGCGAGAGCGCCTTCGGATCCCGGCGTCCGCGCTCGGCCGCCTCGCGCTCGCGGATCAGCCAGGCGAGGCCGCTCCCGATGTAATGCTTCGTGTTCTCGATGCCCGCGCCGATGAAGACGCAGGCCGTCGAAAGGAGCTCCTGGGCGTCGAGGGCATCGTCCTCGCTCTCGGCCTGCACGAGCGCCGTCAGCAGATCGTCCTGCGGCTCGCTCCGGCGTGCTTCGATCAGGCCGCCCACGTAGTCGCGGAAGCTCCGCGCGCCTTCGTCGGCCCAGGCGAGCTCGGCGTCGGAGACCGTCGAGTGGACGGCGGCGACGAGGCGGTCGGCCCAGGCGACGAGATCCGCGTGGCGATCGCCGGGAGCGCCCAGCATCTCGCAGATCACGGCGACCGGGACGTGGTCGGCGAGGTCGCGCATCAGCTCGCCCCGGCCGCGCTCGGCGAGCGGGTCGAGCAGGGCGTCGACGCGCTGCTCGAGGAAGCTGCGCATGCGCTCGACGGCGCGGGGCGTGAAGGCGCGAGCGATCAGCTGGCGCAGGCGCGTGTGATCCGGCGGGTCCATGAAGGGGAGCATGTGGCCGAGGGTCTGGAGGGCCGCGCTGTCGGCATAACGCGGATCGCTGCGGATGCGGGACTCGCGGCCGCGACCCTGGCCGAGGGCGGGGTCGCGGAAGACGGCCTCGGCGGCGGCATAGGACGTCGCATACCAGAAGCCGTCCTCGGCCTGGAAGATCGGTGCCGCTTCGCGCAGCTCGGCGTAGAGCGGATAGGGATCGACCGGAAACGGGGGCCGGGTCAGCGCGCGGACGATCGACTCGGGGCGGCTCGTCACGGAACGATTCATGAATGATCCTCGTGTCGGGCGTCGACGACGCGCGGGGGGAGCTCGACGAGGGCGATCAGGGCGCCAGCGAGAAAGACGAGGCCGATGAAGACCTCGAACGCGAGGGTGTAGTCGCCGGTGCGGTCGTGGCTCGCGCCGATGAAGGTGACGAGCCCGATCGAGATCGGGAGGAGCACCAGCTGCATCGTCCCCGCGACCGAGCCATAGGAGGCGGAGCCGAAGGCCTCGGCCGTCAGCGTCGCGAGCAGCGGGTAGACGCCGCCGACGCCGACCCCGAAGAGCGAGACCGCGACGAGCAGGACGCCGTAGCCCGGCTCCGCGATCAGGACGAGCAGCAGGATCACGTGACACACGGCGACGATCGTGAAGAGCCGCCGGAGATCCATGCGATCGGCGGCGAGGCCGATGCCGAGCTTGCCCGCGACGGACGAGGCGGTCATGCAGGCGATCAGGAACGAGGCGGATTGCGCTTCGATTCCGATGCCGAGCAGGTAGGGCATCTTCGACGCGAGCAGCGCGCCGTCGCTCGCCATCAAAAGCCCGGTGCCGAAGGTGATGCACCAGAAGTTCCGCCGTCGCACCAGCTCGGCGAAGGACCAGGTCTGCTCGGCCGGCCGGCCCTCGCCCGGGATTCCCGACGCGTGCTCGCCCGCCTGCGCGAGCGCGGCGTCGTCCGGGCGTGATCGCACGACGAAGAGGGCGAGGGCACCGACGCCGAGGGCTATGATCGCGCCGGTCCAGACGAGGGCCCCGCGCCAGCCGTGGCGCGCGATCAGCGCCGTGATCAGCTGGACCATCACGAAGCCGCCGGCGCCCGAGGAGACCGTCGCGATGCCGAGCGCGCGGCCGCGCCGCCTCCGGAACCAGCGCGACACGATCGTGGTATTCGCGAGTCCCCCGGCACACATCGCGCCCAGCGCCATCGGTCCGACCAGCGCCCCCGCGATCCACGCGAGCGACGACGAAGCGGCGATCGCCGCCATCCCGAGGCCGATCGAAGCGCCGCCCGCCGCCATCACCGCCGGCGCGGGGAACCGATCGAGCAGCCGTCCCGCGATCGGCGCCCAGAGCGCGCCGCCGATCAGGAAGAGGCTCATCCCCTGGTTCACCGCCGCCCGCGAGAGCCCGAACTCGGTCTGCACCGGCACGACGAAGAGCTGGAAGGCGTAGTTCGTCGAGCCGATCACGAGCATCGCGCAGGCGAAGGTCGCCGAGAGCACCCACCAGCCCTGATAGGTCCCGGCAGGCTGCCCGGGAATCGCGATCTCGCTCGACAAGCACTCCTCCGGACCCTGTCGACGTGCCCCGCGCGATCGGGCGTTCCGCCCGGGCGCGAGCCGGGCATACGAGCGCACCGCTCGCGAGGTCCGAGCCTACCATGCTTCCTGCACGAAGCGCGGTCGCCCGGGATCGGTCGGGTCGGCGCCTGGGCGGGTCGGCGGGTCGGCGACCGCGATCCCGTCTGGCCGCGGCGCGACCCCTCTGCCATGCTGATCGCATGCAATACCAAATCGTCTCCGCCGACGTCCCGCTCGGCGAGGGCCCCGTCTGGTGTCCGGACGGCTCCCTCGTCGTGACCACGATCTCCCCCGGCCGGCTCCTGCGCATCGATCCCGCGAGCGGTCGCTTCGCGGAGCTCGCCTCGGTCGCAGGCGGCGCGAATAGCGCCCATCTCGCGGGCGACGGCGGCTTCGTCGTGACCAACAACGGCGGCATCGACTTCACCGTCTTCGCCGTCCATCTCGGCCTCGACCCGACGAAGATCCCCTATCGCCCGGGGCCGCCGTGTCTGCAGCGCATATCGGAGGACGGAAGCGTCTCGACGCTCGCCGCCGACGGACTCCAGGCGCCGAACGATCTCGCCGTCGGCCGCGACGGCACGCTCTACTTCACGGATCCGCCGCCCCATGGCGGAACGCAGCATCACGGGAAGAAGGACGGCCGCTTCTGGGCCTGGCATCCGGAGAGCGGCCTGCGCCGGATCGCGAGCGGCTTCGAATACTGCAATGGCGTCGCGATCGCGCCCGACGGTCGCGTCCTCATCGTGGAGGGACGGGGGCTCCTCTGGATCGATCCCGCGAGCGGCGAGCGAGACTGGTTCATCGAGCAGCTGCCGGGCGAGTCGCCGGGAGACGGATTCGCCTTCGACCTCGACGGCCGCCTCTATTGCGCGGCGCCGATGGACCATTGCATCCGGATCTTCGACGCGGGCGGCAAGCAGCTCGACGTCGTCGATCTCGGGCCGACGGCGCTGCCGACCAACTGCTGCTTCGGCGGTGCCGATCGCCGGACGCTCTTCACGACCGAGCTCGCGCCCGGGCGCGTGTGTGCGATCGAAGGGCTGCCGACGCCGGGGCTCCCGCTCGAGCCGTGGCGCGACGCCTAGCCAGGAGCGCGACGCGCCCTGAAGTCTTCGGGCAGGTCGGAGGAAGCGCCGGTGGACGAGACCCGGTTCCGGGAGATGGTCGAGCGGCTCGAGCGGGAGAGCGCCGTCCGGCCGGGCGCGTATCGGGCGAAGGTGGCGGCGCTCGCCGTGCTGGGCTTCGCCGTGCTGTTCCTGGTGCTCGGCTCGGCGGGACTGGCACTCGCGATCCTCGCCGGCGGCGTCGCGGCGCTCGCCTACGCGAGCTCGACCGCCTGGCTCTTCCTGCTCAAGGCGGGCAAGCTGCTCTTCGTCCTCGCGGTGCCGCTCTTCCTGCTCGTGAAGTCGTCCGTGAAGGCGCTCTTCGTGCGACTACCGGCGCCGGAGGGCCGTGAGATCGGGCGATCCGATGCGCCGGCCCTGTTCGACGCCCTCGACGACATGCGGGCCCGGATGAAGGGTCCCGCCTTCCATCAGGTCCTGATCGTCGACGACGTCAACGCCGCCGTCGTCCAGCGGCCCGCCTTCGGGCTGGTGGGCTTCCCGAGGAATCATCTTCTGCTGGGACTTCCGCTGCTCGAGAGCCTTTCGAGCCGCGAGGCCCTGGCCGTCGTGGCCCACGAGTACGGTCATCTCGCCGGATCCCACGGCCGCTTCTCCGCGTTCATCTACCGACTGCGGCATACCTTCGGAACGGTGCAGGCGCATACGGAGGCGCTCGAGGGCTGGGTCGCGCGCCTCGTGGCGCCGTTGATGAACGGCTATGCGCCCTACTTCAACGCCTATACCTTCGCCCTGGCGCGTGCGAACGAGTTCGAGGCGGATGCGGCCTCGGTCGAGCTGGTGGGGGCGGCGGATGCAGCCAATGCGCTCAAGCGGGTGAACCTGGTCGATCCGCGACACCACCGTTTCCTGGCGCAGACCTTCGATCGGATCGCCGTCGATCGCGAGCCGCCGGGCGACGTGATGCAGCGCTGGGCCGAGCAGGCGACGCGGCCCTTCGAGGAGGCCGAGGCCGTTCGATGGCTGCGCGAGGCCCTCGACCGGGAGGGCCATTATGCGGACACGCATCCGATCCTGCGGGCGCGGCTCGCGGCGATGCCCGGGCAGGGCGACCGCAACGCCGAGCTTCCCCCGCCTCCGCTCGAGGGCGGATCCGCGGCCGAGGCCTGGTTCGGCGACGCGCTGCCGGGCCTGCGCGCGGCGCTGCAGTCGCGCTGGTCCGAGGCGGTCCGCGCGGCCTGGGTCGAGCGACACGACGAGATCCGCCGCGATCGGGCGCGACTCGACGTCCTGCAGGCCCTCGAGACCCGGAGCCCCGAGGAGGAGATCGAGCGATTCCAGAAGACGATGGAGCTCGAGCCGGAGGTCGATCTGCGCGAGGCCCTCGCCGAGTTCAATCGACGCGAGCCGGTCATTCCCGTCGGCCTCTATCTCGAGGGCGTCGAATGTCTGAAGCGCGACGACGAGACAGGGATCGCGCTGCTCGAGCGACTGATGGCGCTCGATCCCGAGGCGATCCTCCCGGCCTGCGAGCGGATCCATCCGTTCCTGCTCGGACAGGGCAGGGCGGAGGAGGCGCAGCGCTATGCGGATCGGTGGCAGACGCGGCAGCAGCTCGAGCAGGCGCGGAGCCGCGAGCTCGGCAATCTCGACCCGCAGGCCGAGCTGGCCGCGCACGGGCTCGCGCCGGCCGCGCTCGAGGCGTTGCGCGCTCAGCTGACGGGGCCGGTCGTCGCTTCGGTCCGGAGGCTCCACCTCGCGCGTCGGGTACTCGCGGCGGATGCCTCGGTCGTGGCCTACGCGGTCGGGGTCGAGCTCGTCCTGACGTGTCGCTCCGAGCGCAAGCGCCAGGCCGCCATCGACGGCCTCGTCGCCCTCGACTGGCCCGGGCCCGTCATGATCGTCGAGCTGCGCCGGCCCTATCACGGCTTGAAGAAGAAGTTCGCGCGACTCGCCGACGCCCCGCTCTGGCCGGGACCCGCATGACCGGAGATGCGCGCGAGATCGCCGCGCAGATCCGTGGCCGCGAACGTTCGGCGGCGGACGTCGTCGGGGAAGCGATCCGCCGGATCGAAGCGCTCGATCCCGCGCTGAATGCCGTCGTCCACCCGCGCTTCGAGAAGGCCCTCGACGAGGCCTCGGCGCTCGAACGCGCGCTCGCTCGGGATCTCGGTCGCGGCGACGATCCGAGCGCTCCGCTCGCCGGGGTCCCGATCCTGCTGAAGGACGCCTCGATCACGCAGGCGGGAGAGCCCTGGCACGAGGGCCTCGAAGCGGCGAAGCGCGCGTGTCACGTCGCCAGGACGACGTCCTTCCTGACCCAGCGGCTGATCGATGCCGGCTGCATCGTTCTCGGCCGCACCAACGTCCCCGAGCTCTGCACCTATCCCACGACCGAGCCCGTGGCCTACGGGCCGACCCGCAACCCCTGGCACCTCGACTACAGCGCCGGCGGCTCGAGCGGTGGCTCGGGGGCGGCGGTCGCGGCGGGGATGGTGCCGATCGCGCACGGCTCCGACGGCGGCGGGTCGGTGCGGGTGCCGGCTTCACTCTGCGGGGTGGTCGGGCTGAAGCCGACTCGGGGGCGATTCTCGGCCGGGCCCGAGCACGGCGAGCATTGGGGCGGGATCTCGACCGACGGCTTCCTCGCGCGGACCGTCGGCGATCTCGCCGCCGTCTTCGATGCGGTCGCCGGGCCACACGCGAGCGATCCGGTCCAGACCCCCCTCGAGCGGCCCGTTTCGGCGATGCTCGCGTCGCCGATGCGACGCCTGCGGATCGGCCTGCGAACCCGCGGCGCCTGCGGCGGCGATCCCGCCCATCCCGTCGTCGACGCGATCACGCGCGAGACTGCACGCCGGCTCGAGGCGGCGGGACACGTCGTCGAGGAGGCCTCGCCTGGGGCGCTCGAGGAGGAGGAGGGCGTGGCCCAGCAGGGGACGGTCGTCGCCGCCTGTCTCGCGGCAGAGCTCGCGGCGTGGTCGCGGCGCATCGGCCGCGAGATCGCCCTCGACGAGCTCGAGCCCCGCAATCGCATGAGTGTCGCCGGCGGGCGCGCGGTCACGGGCCTCCAATTCGTCGAGGCGCGCGAGGGGCTCTTCGCCTGGTCGCGCCGGCTCGTCGCCTGGTTCGACGACTACGATCTGCTGCTGACGCCCGTCCTGACCCAGCCCGCGATCCGGATCGGCGAGCTCCCGCTCGACCCGACGGCGGCGGAGCTCGATGCGATGCGCAGGCGGCTCGGCTGGCTGCCCGGTCCCTGGAACGTGACGGGCCAGCCCGCGATCAGCGTGCCGGCGGGGCGGACGCCGGAGGGACTGCCGGTCGGGATCCAGCTCGTGGCGGCGTGGGGTCGGGAGGATCTGCTCCTGCGCGTCGCCGCCTGGCTCGAGGCAGCCCAGCCCTGGCCGCATTGGTCGGGATCGACCCGCGCCTAGCCTCCCGATCCGGGATGGATCCGCTGCCGCCTAGCGGAACGACTGGATCTTCATGTGGCGCGTCATCGCCGATCCGGCCGGGCCGAGGAGCCCGTGCGCCCGCAGATGGCGCTTGTGGAAGAGGCCGATCAGCTCGACGTCGTGGCGCCCTTCCGTTGCATCGGCGAGCACGAAGCGCTCGAGCTGCTCCTCGCCCTCGAGCCAGGTCGCCGGGCGCCGGCCCAGGAGCCGATGCAGATCGTCGAGGTCGGCCTCGGAGACGGCCTCGCCGATCTCGTCCGCCCGGGCGATGTGGCGCGCCATGCGGAACATCGTGCGCAGCTGGTACTGGACGAACTCGTCGGCGATCGGGAGCGAGCGCAGCTTGTGGACGAGGTGGTCGATCGCGACCTTGCCGCGGGAGATCCTCGGCTCGGGCATCTCGACGCTCGGGAGCTCGATCTCGTAGATCTCGGCCAGGGCCTCGGTCGCGAAGAGATTCGTCTCGTAGCACCACTGCATGTTCGTCATCAGGTCGGAGTCCGGCGCCGGATGGCGCAGCGCCGCGCTGAAGGCGAGCTCGTTCGAGAGCGTGAACGCGAAGTGGTGGCGCATCAGGGCGTCGAGGTCGACGGGTCTTCCGCTGAGCTCTTCGTAGCGGGCGTAGAGCGCCTTGAAGTCGCCGTAGCCGATGATCGTGTCGCGCTGGCGCCAGGCGGCGAGGTCCATCATCGGGTCGCCGATGTGGCCGATCTCGACGTCGAGGACGGCGACGATGCGGCCCTTTTCGGTGTGGAACTGGCCCGAGTCCCAGACGATCGCCGACTCGCGACCGTGGGAGAGGGGCGGATTGCGCTTCAACCAGGCGAGGGAGAATTCGATGAAGGGATTCGGGAGCTGCTTGACCGAACGGAAGAGCCGCTCATAGCGGCTGATGCCGAAGGTTCCGGACTCGGCGGGCGTCGCCGCGCGCATCACGCCGGCCCGGACGAAGGGCTCGATCGGCAGCGCGTGGAGGCGCGCCAGGATCTGGAGATACTCGTCGACTGCCGAGCGCCGCTCCGCTTCGGTCGATTCGACGAAGTCGTTGCGGCCGCGGACCCGGTCCATCACGTAGGCGAGGGGTGACTCGATCAGCCCGTAGACCCGGGGCGTCGGGATGCCCTGCTCGTGCATCGTGCGCTGGAGATTCATCTCGTGCTCGAGCGGGAAGACGAGTGGCATGTCGGTCCGGTCGCCGCGCACGCAGAGCTCGAGGATCTCGCCGTCGCGTTCGACGTCGGCGAACCAGACCGGTCGCCAGCGCGGCTGACGGGCGATGCGGACGACGCGTCCGCCGACGTTCCGCTCGAGCCAGTCGACGATCTTCGCGGTCGCCGCCTCGTCGTGGGGCTCGCTCTGCAATGGGAAACTCCTCTCTCGGGGGCGGATCGGGGCGCGTACGTCGTGTTCGGTCCCGGCTCGCCCGCTCGATCGCGGTGCCCCGCCTCGCCCGGCCGAGTCTATCCCGGCCATCCCCGCATCACACCGCCCGCCGCGCCGCGGATCTCGGCCGCAGCAGCAGGGCCTCCATCGCGATCGACCGCTCGGTCCAGTGCTCCTTGTAGGCCATCCACGGGCCGAGGTCGTACTGGACGACACCGTCCTCGGCGAGCCAGCGGATCTGCTCCTGCTGGAGCAGATTGCCGATCGACCAGGTGGCGTGATCCTCCGCATAGCTGAACTGCTGTCCCCGATAGACCGCGCCCGCCAGCCCGCCGAAGATGAAGCCGACGTCGCGTTCGGCGACCCGCGCGAAGATCACGCGACCGGATCCCGAGACCGCGAGACGCCGCGCCATCGCCGCATAGAAGGCGCTCGAGGTCGGCTCCTCGATGCCGCGACCGGCGAGGCCCTTCCAGCTCGTGAGCTCGACGGCGAGCATGCGCGCAAAGGCGGCATCGGACTCGGCGGCGGTGCGCGGGACGAAGCGCTCGAAGCGCAGACCGTTCGCGTCGGCATGGCGCGCCGCCTGGCGCAGGCGCTTGCGAAACGGGCGCGAGCGGCGCGCGAGGAATCCGTCGAGGCCGCCCTCGAGCGAAGCGCTGCAGACCTGGGTCGTCTTGACCCGGAAGATCTCGAAGTCCGGCAGGAATCGTTCGAGCAGCGCTTCGCGCAGGGCGCTGCCCGGCATCAAACCCGAGACGAGGGCCGTCGCCGGCTCGGCGCTTCGACGCCGCTCGGCGAGCAGGGCGCCGAGCAGCTCGAGGGCGTCGGGGCCGAGCAGCGGACTGCCGAACATCCAGAGCGAATCGAGGGGCTCGAGAATCGGGCCGAGATCGGGATACCGGCGCTCGGCCAACGCCAGCAGGCTCGTGGCGTTGCGGCGAAAAACGAGACGCCGTCTCGGAAAATACGTTTCCTGGAGTGAGAGCTGCCACTCGGTGCGGCAACAGAAGGGATCGCCCTGGTCCGAGTGGGCGGCCGCCCGGTTCCAGAACGAAGCGGGATGGTCGAGCTCTGCGGCGGAACGATGCATGGTGTGGCCGCACGACCCAGGGTGATCGCCGGCGATCGGGGGCCGACGGGTTTCCCGTCGACGCGCGCACGGGACGAGCAGGGCCCTCGGAGCGGTCGCCGATCGGGATTCTGGGGCCAACGCTCCCCAAGACGAGCCGGCTTGTCAACCGCGTCGACCTCGACGGGACGGCCCGAAGGGACGCTGGCGTTAGTCCGTGCCGGGGGCCGTGCCGACGGCCCGTGCGCGCCGGACCGCGCGGGTGGGTCTTCGGGGATTCCCGATCGCCGCCGCGCTCGGGCTTTCGGGCGGGTCGTCGCAGGCGGATCGGAGCGGCGTGGCCCGGGTCACGAAAATGCATCTCCGGTCTGGGTCGATCCCGCTCCGTGGCGTACCATGCGCGGCACATGGGGGGTGGGCTCGGGCACGCCGATGTCGGCGTCTGCGCGATCTCCACCGGCTCGGATCCGGCTGGTCGGATCCAACTCGAAGGGAGTGTTTCGTGAAGAAGGTCGTCATGACGGTTCTGGCTCTGGCTCTGTTGGCTCCGATGTTCGGCTGCGCCGGGGCCGCTTCGCCCGTCGCGGGCTCGATCTGGGCCGACGTCCACGGCCCGCTCGATGCGGAAGGCGCGATCGGCGGCAAGAAGGGCGAGGCGTGCGCGACGTCGTACGTCGGCGTGGTCGGCGTGGGCGATGCGAGCATCGCGACGGCGGCGGCGAACGGCGGCATCAAGAACGTGACCGGCGTCGATCACCACACGACGAACATGCTCGGCATCATCGTCAAGTACTGCACGATCGTGTACGGCAACTAGCTTTCGTCTTTCGTGACTTGGACGGGGCTCCGGGCAGCGAGCCCGGGGTCCCGTTCGATTTTCGGAGGAGCGTTCGTGTCCTCGAGTCCGGTCCCGTCCTCGTTCCCGTTCCCGAATTCCTCATCCGATGCCCCGGCCCGGCCCGGGGCCCATCGAGCGGCGCCGTCGTCGGCTTCCGAGCTCGCGCGCCTCGAGTCGACCCTCCGCGACCACCTGATCCAGGCGATCGAACGGACGCCCCTCGAGACCGATCCCTTTCCCTACGTCTTCATCCGGGGCTGCTTTCCGATGGCGCTCTACGAGGAGCTCCTCGCGGCGCTTCCTCCGGACGATTTCTACGAGCCGCTGTTCCACAAGGACTCCGTCCGCGAGGACGGCTCGAGCCCGCGCATCCAGGCCCCGCTCTCCGAGGATCGCCTGCCGCTCCTGCCCGCCGGGCGTCAGCGGGATCTGTGGACGGCGGCCACGCGCGCGACCCAGGACGACCGCGTGAAGATGGCGCTCCTGCGCAAGCTCGAGCCGGGCATCCGCGAGCGCTATTCGGAGCCGCTCGAGGCGATCGAGGCGTATGCGCGGCCCGCGCTCAACCGTGACGTGTCCGGCTACAAGATCCTGCCCCATCCCGATACGAAGGCGAAGGTCCTGTCGGGGCTGATCTATTTTCCGAGGAGCCGCGAGCAGGTCGGGCTCGGGACGAGCCTCTACGTCCCGAGCTTCCGCGTGCCGGGACTCCGGCCGCGCTTCCGGAGCGTGAAGACGGTGCCCTTCGAAGCCAATTGCGGGCTCGTGTTCGCCGTGACCAAACGGAGCTTCCATGGGCGCGAGCCCTTGCCCGAGGGCTGCGGGGTCCGGGACTACTTCGCGCTGACCTACTACAACGATCCCACGCGTCGCGGATACTGAGCCGCCGGTGGGCCGCATCCTCCGGGTCGTCGCCGGCAATCTGGTCGTCTTCCTGCTCTTCGTCCTGATCGCGAATGCGATCACGGCGGGCATCTACGATCTCTCCGACTGGTGGAGCGACCGCAAGGAGAAGTCCGACGAGCGCGTCGACCTGCCGAACTACGTCGACAAGGACCATTCCCGGAAGATCTTCGCCGAGACCCGCAAGCTCGGGACGCGCTACGTCCCGTTCGTCGAGTGGAAGCGCAAGGCGTTCCGCGGCGAGACGGTGAACATCGACGAGGCGGGAGATCGCGTCCATCGCGCGCCGGGGCAGGGCGAGCGGGGGGTCGTCCGCTTCTTCGGCGGCTCGACGACCTGGGGCACCGGCGTCGACGACGACCACACGATCCCCGCGCTCTTCAACGCGCTGCATCCCGACTGGACCGTCCACAACCACGGCGAGTCCGGCTACTACAGCCGCCAGGAGCTCGAGCGCCTCGAGAGCCTCGTGCATCTCGGGGAGCCGGTCGATCTCGTGGTCTTCTACGACGGCTACAACGACGTCCGCGAGCTCTGTCGCCGCGACGTCGACCTGACGGGCCACGGGCAACAAGGCCGGCTCGCGGCCCTCGTCGAGCCGGGCCCCCTCGTCGTCGAGGTCTTCACGAGCGGGCTGCGTCTGCTCGTCCAGGACCTGCGCAAGGCCGTCGGTCGCCTCACGGTCGAGACCTCGCGCTGCATGGAGGACCCGACCTACGGCGATCGCGTGGCGGCCATGACCCTCGCCAACTGGCGGACGGCCCGCGCGGTCGCCGCGCTCGCCGGGGCCGACTTCGTCGCGATCCTGCAGCCCGTCGCCGCCATCGGCAGCCCGAACCTCTCGCATCTCGCCGACGACAGCTTCTCCCTCGACGACTACGCGACGGCCCAGTCGAATCCGAACAAGCTCGGCCGCGGCATCGACCACAAGCTCGTCTACCCGAAGTTGAAGCAGGCGATCGCCGCGTCCGGCGCCGACTGGATCCACGACGCGACCGACGCCTTCGACGGCGACGAGCTCATCTACACGGGGCCCTGTCACGTCACCGAGAACGGGAACGCTCGCATGGCGGAGCGGATCGGCCGGATCGTCGCGCCGATCCTCGCGCGACGAGCAGGCGCGGGCGATCGAGGGAATCCGGGCGCCGAAGTCGGCGCGGGGGAGCGCCCGGGCCGGGGCCCGGTCGAGCTCGAGCACTGATGCGCCCGGGGCGTCAGCGCGCCCGGGCCTTCTTCGTCTCGGCGCGCGAGCGCTTGATGATCGCGTCGGCCGCCTTCGGATTCGCCTGACACTCGAGCAGCGCCTGGAGCATGAGCGGGGCGACGATCGTCGCGTCCGACTCGACGACGAACATCGGCGTGTCCTCGGTCAGCTTGTCCCAGGTGATCTTCTCGTTGGGCGTCGCGCCGGAGTAGGAGCCGTAGGACGTCGTCGAGTCCGAGATCTGGCAGAAGTAGGCCCAGGGCTTCACCGGCTGCTGCAGGTCGTACTTGATCGACGGCACGACGCAGATCGGGAAGTCGCCGGCGATGCCGCCGCCGATCTGGAAGAAGCCGACGCCCTTGCCTTTTGAACCAGCTTTGGAGAGCTTTCCGTAGTCGTCATAGAGCTGGGCCATGTACTCGATGCCCGACTTCACGATGCGCGCGTCGCACTCGCCGGTCTTCACGTGGGACGCGAAGATGTTGCCGAAGGTCGAGTCCTCGTGGCCGGGGACGACGATCGGGAGCTTCGCCTCGGCGGCGGCGAGCAGCCAGCACGCCTCGGGGTTGCCTTCGTAGAGCTTCTTCGGGAGCCGCAGCACGAGGTCGTAGAAGTACTCGTGCCAGAAGCGGCGATCGCCCTTCTTCGTCGCCTCGAGCCACATCGGGACCAGGATCTTCTCGACGACGCGGAAGGCCTCGTCCTCGGGGATGCTCGTGTCGGTGACCCGCCGCATGCGGTCTTCGAGGATCTTCGTGTCGTCCGACTTCTGGAAGTAGCGGTAGTCGGGGAAGTCCTTGTAGCTGTGGTGGGCCACCAGGCGGAAGAGCGACTCCTCGAGGTTCGCGCCGGTCACCGAGAGGCCGTGGACCAGCCCCTTGCGGATGGCCGGGGCGAGGCTGATGCCGAGCTGCGCCGACGACATCGCGCCGGCGACCGCCCAGTACATGCGGCCGCCGCTCTTCATGTGGTCCCAGTAGGCGAAGAGCGCGTCGCGGGTCGCCCGCGAGTTGAAGTTGCGGAAGTTCCGGGCGACGAATTCGAGGATCGGGAGGTCGTTTTTGGCCATGCGGGCGCGGACTGTACCGCGTCGTCCGGGATCGGTCCGCCCCCGGCGGCCGCGGTCGACGCCGATCCATTCGGCTAGCTTCCGCACGGCCCCGGATCGCAGGGGCAGGAGGGGCGTTGACGGAAGTCTGGTTCGAGATCGTCGGGAATGCGGCCTATCGGCACGTGCTGCTGAACCACCTCCCGATCACCGGGCTCGCGGTCGCGGCCTGCGTGCTCGCCTGGGGCGTGTTCGAGGATCGCTGGGCCTCGATCGCGTTCGGGCTCGCGCTGTGCTTGATCGCGTCGGCCTCGGCGATCGCCGTGCTGCAGACGGGCGACACCGCCTATCCCGAGCTCTTCGATCAGCTCGACGGCCACGGCCAGGGCTGGCTCGACCATCACGCCCATCTCGCCGAGCGCTGGGGCAGGCTGCTCCCGGCCAACGGCCTGCTCGCGGCCGCGGCCCTCGCGCTCGGATCCAGACGGCTCGCCTGGCGACGGCGAATCGGCGGATTCGTGCTGATGACGTCGTGCATCGCGCTCGCGGCAGGGGTCGTCGTCGCCGAGGCGGGCGGGAAGATCCGCCACGTCGAGTTCCGGACCTCGAACCCGCCGGTGCACGATGCGCCCGGGCGGATCCGCTGAGCGCAGGAGGATCGATGCGGGGAGCGAATCGAGCATGTGCCGAGCGCAGTGTCCCGTCGCGGGGGCGAAGTGGTGCAGACCTCCGGGAGGCCCGGTCATCCCCCTCGCTCGTCGTGGCCGCGTTCGGTGTCTTCGCGATCTTCGCGCCGCTCCTCACCGGCTGCGGCGCAGGCGACGCGCCGGGGGTGGCGGGCGGGCCGGTGGCGATGCGTCGGCTGACGGAGTCGCAGTACCGCGCCGCCATCGCCGACGTCTTCGGACCGGAGATCGAGATCGCGGGCCGCTTCGAGCCCGACGGACGCCGCGACGGATTGATCGCGGTGTCGAGCGCCTTCGTGACGGTCACGCCGAGCGGCTTCGAGCAGTACGAGGGCATGGCCCGGGAAGTCGCCCGACAGGCCGTCTCGGAGCCTCTTCGCGATCGCTGGATTTCCTGCCAGCCCTCGGATCCCGCGGCGAAGGACGACGGCTGCAGCGAGGCGCTGCTTCGGCGCATCGGGCCGCGCCTGCTCCGGCGACCGCTCGAGGCGGCGGACATCGCGCCGCGGGTCGCCGCCGCCGGGCGCGCTGCGACCGAGCTCTCGGATTTCCATGCCGGCGTCGAGCTGATCGTCTCGAGCCTGCTCGTCGCGCCGGACTTCCTGTTCCGGATCGAAGCGCTCGAGGACGACGCGCCTCCCGGCGAGCCGCTTCGCCTGACCGGGGCCTCCCTCGCGTCGCGCCTCTCGTATCTGATCTGGAACGCGGGACCCGACGACGCGCTGCTCGCGCGCGTCGCCGCGGACGAGCTCTCCGATCCCGAGGCGCTCGCGCAGGAGGTCGATCGGATGCTCGCCTCGCCGCGCTTCGAGGCGGGGGTGCGCGCGCTCTTCGACGATCTCTTCCAGTTCGATGCCTTCGACGAGCTCGGCAAGGATCCGATCCGCTATCCGATGTACAGCGCGAAGGTCGCCGCCGACGCCCGCGAGCAGACGCTGCGCACCGTCGTCGACCACCTGGTCGAGCAGGACGGCGACTATCGCGCGCTCTTCACGACGCGCCGCACGTTCATGACCCGGACGCTCGGGCCGGTCTACGCGCTGCCGGTCCGGACGGAGACGGGCTGGGAGGCGGTCGAGCTCCCGGCGTCGGGGCCGCGCGCGGGGCTCCTCGGCCATGCGAGCTTCAACATGCTGAACGCCCATCCGGGCCGCAGCTCGCCGACCCTGCGCGGGCTCTTCCTGCGCGAGTCGCTGCTCTGCCAGAGCGTCCCGCCGGCCCCCGCGGACGTCGACTTCGGGCTCTTCAACGCCGACGACGATCCGAAGCTCCGGACCGCCCGGGATCGGCTCGAGGTCCACGCGACCCATGCGACCTGTCGCAACTGCCACAAGCTGACGGATCCGATCGGCCTCGGGCTCGAGCAGTTCGACGGCCTCGGGCGGGCCCGGACCGCGGAGAACGGGGCCCCGATCGACCCGAGCGGGGACCTCGACGGCCGGGTCTTCGAGGACGCCGCATCGCTCGGCGAGGCGCTGGCGGAGAGCCCGCTCGTCCCTGCCTGTCTGGTCGAGAACGCCTATCGTTATGCGGTGGGTCGGGTCGCGACGCTCGACGAGCGCCCCTTGCTGCGCCATCTCGAGCGGCGCTTCGAGGCCGAGGGCCACCGGATCGCCCCGCTGATGCGGGCGATCGCGCTCTCGCCGGCGTTCCAGACGGCGACGCCCGCGAGCGGGGAAGGGCAGGAACGATCATGACCCATCGAATCACGCGCCGGCGGTTGCTCGAACGATCCTTGCGCGGTGTCGTGGCGGGGGCCGGGCTCTCCGTCGGGCTGCCCTATCTCGAGATCTTCCTGAACGCGAACGGCGACGCCCTCGCCGCGACGGGCGCGCCGCTGCCGCGGCGCTTCGGGACCTGGTTCTACGGCTGCGGCATGAATCCCCATCGCTGGAATCCGAGCGAGGAGGGGGCCGGCTTCGCGCTGACGCCCGAGCTGATGCCGATCGAGAAGGTGCGCCCGCACGTCAGCGTCCTGAGCGGCTTCAGCGTGCTGCTCGCCGGCGAGACCAACCACGTCCACCGCACCGGCGTGATCGGCACCCTGACCGGCGGCGCCCCCACGACGACGACCGAGAACGACGGCCCGACCGTCGACGTCCTGATCTCCGACGCGATCGGGGGGACGACGCGCTTCCGATCCCTCGAGATGGCGGCCCACGGCCTGCCGAAGGACAGCTTCAGCCGCCGCAGCGAGAGCGCGATCAATCCGGCGGAGCCGACGGCCCTCTCGCTCTACCTCCGCGTCTTCGGCCCGGGCTTCACGGATCCGAACGCCGGCGAGTTCACGCCGGATCCCCGGGTCCTCCTGCGCAAGAGCGTGCTGTCGCTGGTCGCCGAGGACCGCGCCCGGGTCGAGAAGCAGCTCGGGCAGGCGGATCGCGCGCGCCTCGACGAATACTTCACGGCGCTGCGCCAGCTCGAGCGCCAGCTCGAGCTCCAGCTTTCGGCGCCGCCGCCGCTCGAGGCGTGTCGCGTCCCGGAGCAGCCGGGCGAGATCCCGATCTCCCAGGACGTCGACCACGTCGTCCGCAATCACGAGGCGATGGCCCGGGTCCTCGCTCTCGCGCTCGCCTGCGATCAGACACGGGTCTTCAACGTCGTCTTCTCGGCCGGCGCCTCGGGGCTCCACACCGCCGGCAGCCCCGACACGCATCACACGTTGACCCACGAGGAGGCGAAGGATCCGGCCCTCGGCTACCAGCCGAAGGCGACGCAGTTCGTGATGCGGAGCATGGAGGCGTGGGCGAGCTTCGTGGAGATCCTCGCGTCGGTGCGCGAGGGGGACGGGACGCTGCTCGATCAGACCGTCGTCCTCTGTCATTCGGAGACCTCGGACGCGAACAGCCACAGCGTGTCGGGGCTGCCGATCATGCTCGCCGGTACCGCCGGCGGTCGCATCCGGAACGGGATCCACGTCCGCGGCGCCGGCGAGACGACGGCGCGAGTCGGCCTGACGCTGCAGCAGGTGATGGGCCTGCCCGTCGCGAAGTGGGGCTTCAAGGCGAACGAGACGTCGCGACCGATCTCGGAGATCCTCGTTTGAGGGCGGCGCGAAGAGAAGGGGACGGCATGGCATCGACGAAAATCGGAAGCTTCCCGCACGGCGCGTTCATCCGGCTCCTCCCGATCGTGCCGTGCGTTCCGATCGTGCTATGCGTCGCGCTCGGCTGCGAACGCGATGCCGCGCCCGAGGCCGCGGCGCAGTCGGCCGAGGCGCCTGCGCTGCGCGGCTACGTCATGGCCCGCTGGCACGACGAGATCCCCCACGAAGATCCGGGCGAGTGCCCCGACGGACTCAATACGACCGAGGTCGAGTACTTCCCCGAGCAGTGGAAGGCCTACATGGCCGAGCGCCAGCGCGTGCGCGAGGCCGAGGGGCGCTTCATCCGCTGGGATCATCCGCTGCTGCCCCCCGATGCGTGTCAGGACCCGCTCGCGCAGCCCGATCCCGGCTATCTCACCCTCGACGGCCCCGCGAAGGTGGCGGGCCTCGATCTCGACGGGATCGCGTCGACCTCGCGAGGCCAAGGCGAAGGCGAAGGCGACGTCGAAGCCGGTGCGAACGCCTGCGCCCACGACGACTTCACGAGCCCGACCGGCGAGCCGGGGATCGACAACCAGGCCTGGCGCCTCATGGGCTGCGTGCGCGGCTACCGGCCGAACGATCTGATGGATCGACTCCACCAGGCGAACACGATGATCAAGGAAGGCGGCTACGCGATCCTGATGGAGATCTCGGGGATGGACGATCCGCGCGACGACGACGCGGTCGAGGTCCAGCTGCTCTCGGCCGCCGCGCCGGTGACCCTCGACGCGGTCGGCGAGCCGATGGAGCAGGTCAGCTTCACGGCCCATGCGGATCCGACCTATCACAGCGCCTGGGCTCGCGGTCGGATCGAGGGCGGGATCCTCACGACCGATCCCGTCGATCTGCGGCTCAAGATCAAGCAGCAGACCCAGGACAATGCGGTCTATCTCCGGGATGCGCGGATCCGCGCCGAGGTCGACGCGGACGGCCGCATCGAGGGGATCGTCGGCGGCTATTGGGACAGCGAAAATTTCTGGTCGATGATGAACGACCACACGATCGGGGGGACGCCCCAGGGTCGCAACGCCGCCTTCAATCGCGGCTTCATGTGCGCGGGGCTCCATCATGCGATTCCGCGGGTCGCCGACGGTCATCCGGATCCGGAGACGGGACGGTGCACGTCGATCTCGACGGCGCTGCATTTCGAGGCGAGGCCCGCCTTCGTGATCCGACCACAGCTCGCCGCGGTCGACCGGGCAGGGGAATAGGAAGTCATGGACATCGGTCGCGTCGGGGTCTGGGCTCGAACGGACGGACTCTCCCTCGACGAGGCGGGGCATTTCGCGCACGCGATCGAGGCGCTGGGCTATGGGGCGCTCTGGATCCCCGACGCCTTCGGCCGCGATCCGCTCGTGCATGCGGGCTGGCTCCTCGCGCGCACGACCCGCCTCGTCGTCGCGACGGGCATCGCCAACATCCATCTGCGCGATCCGATCGCGACGGCGGGGGCGGCCCGCACGCTCCACGAGCTGTCGGGCGGCCGCTTCCTGCTGGGCCTCGGCGTCTCCCACGAGCCCGCGATGACGCGCATCCTCGGCCGCGCCTATCCGCCGCCGCTCGCGACGATGAACGCCTATCTCGATGCGATGGCGGCGGCGCCGTGGACCGGGCCCACCCTCGACGGAACGCCGCCCATCGTGCTCGCGGCCCTCGGCCCGAAGATGCTGGCGCTCGCGGGCGAGCGGACCCTCGGCGTCCATCCGTATTGCGCGCCGTTCTCGAATACCGCGCGCTCGCGCGCGATCGTCGGGCCGCGGGCCTGGGTCTGCCCCGAGCACAAATGTCTGCGGGAGACCGATCCGGAGCGGGCGCGCACGCGGGGGCGGGCTTCGATCGCGGGGAGCCTCTCGCTGCCCAACTATCGCAAGAACCTGATCCGGGCGGGCTTTGGCGAGAGCGACCTCGAAGCGGGCGGGAGCGATCGCCTGGTCGACGCGCTCGTCGCCTGGGGCGACGTCTCCGCGATGGCCCGGGGTGTGCGGGGGCATCTCGAGGCCGGGGCGTCCCACGTCTGCATCCAGGCCCTCGATCCCGCGCATCCGACGCGGCCGGATCTCGTGGCCCTCGAGCTGCTCGCGCCCGAGCTGCTCGGCACGGGGGCCCACGCCGGGGCCTGACTGGCCTCAGGCGCGCGCGTCGAAGGCTGGCCGGACCCGCGCTGCGAAGCGCTCCATCTGGTCGATCGAGTCGTCGATTCCGGCGGCGGGATCGCCGGCCCAGAAGCGCAGCACGACGTGCTCGACGCCCGCGGCCTCGATCCGGTGCAGATCGGCTTCGACCTGCTCCGCCGTCCCGATGAAGAGCGGGCGGCCGCTCGCGTCGACGGGCGGCGGCGGGGCGTAGGCGTAGTCCGGCGGAAGGCTGTCGCGGCCGGCATAGCCCGTTCCGGTCGGGATGCGAACCGGATCGTCGACGATCCGCGTCTCGGGACACGAATAGGAGAAGCGGAAGGGGCCACGAATCGCGTGCTCGGCGCGCAGCTTCAGGATGAAGGCGCGGCCCTCCGCATACTGCTCGGCGCTGGGAAAGAGCGGGTGCCAGCCGTCGCCGAGCAGCGCCGCCCGGCGAAGGCCGCGGCGGCCGTTGCCGCCGACCCAGAGCGGGAGCGGACGCTGCAGCGGCTTCGGGGCGAAGTGGACGGGATCGAAGCGCACGTGCCGGCCCTCGAAGCCGACGGCGCCCTCGCTCTCGAAGAGCCGGCGCATCACGGCGAGCACCTCGTCCGTGATGGCGCCGCGCTGCGCCGGATCCGTCCCCAGCGCCCGCAGCTCGCCTTCGAGGAAGCCGACGCCGAGGCCGAGGGTCAGGCGGCCGCCGGAGAGCTGGTCCGCCGTCGCGGCCATCTTCGCGAGCAGGCGCGGGTCGCGATAGGGCGCGACGAGCACGTCGGTCCCGAAGCGCAGGCGGGTCGTCCAGCCGAGGCCGACGAGACAGCACGCCATCGCCTCGTACCAGTTCGCGGGGGAGAGATGGACCGCGTAGTCCGGGAGCAGGAGATGGTCGCCGACCCAGACGCTCGCATAGCCGAGCTCCTCGGCGCGCAGGATCAAGCGGCGGATCTTCTGCGCGTCACCGAAGGCGCCCCAGGTCGGGACGACGACACCGAATTCGAGGGACATGCCGCGCGCGCTCCGGGGCGAGTCGGTCGGTCCCGTTGATCGGGCGCCCGACTCGGATGGGGCCGTCAGTCTGGCACACCCGGCGGGCGCACGGCAGCGCACCCGCCCGACCCATTTCGCGGACGGGTCGGGCATGACACCATCGTCGCGGCGCCCGGCCGACGCGCAGGCGCGCAGCGGCGAGTGCGATGCCAGCAGGACGGCACGCCAGCACGAAGAAGGAAGGACGAAGCACGATGAGCGACTCGATTCCCCGCATGACCGGACCCCTGACCCCCGCGCAGGCCGCGGACATGATGGAGATCCAGCAGAAGATCTACTTCTATGGCTGGTGCGTGGACCACCGGCTCTTCGACGAGCTCGACGCGCTCTTCCTGCCCGACACGATCATCCACTACGACGTCCCGCTCGGCTCGAAGAAGCCCTGGTCCGAGATGCGCGGCTGGCTGCCCGCCGGACTCGCCCGCTTCCGGGTCTCCCAGCACAACATGTCGAACCCGATGATCGAGCTCGCGGGCGACACGGCCCGCGCGCGGACCTACGGCCACCTGATCCATTTCCAGGAGACGAAGAGCGGCGAGATGACCCCGATGCGCCACCACACCGTCTACCACGACGAGTGGATCCGCCGCAGCGAGGGCTGGCGCATCACCCACCGCCGGCTCGCCCACATCCACATCGACGGCTGGATGAACCCCGACGACGAGATCGTGATGCATCCGAAGCCGGTGCCGACGGAGCTCAAGCCCCGGGCCTAGCGCGACCCGGGCGCCGGCGCCGTTCCGCCGCCGACCCCGATCCTGCGCAGGGCCAGACCTAGCGCGGACTCGCGGTCGGGCGGACTGGATCGCGGTGTTCGCCGCGGGACGCGGCGCTGCGCCGGGCCCGCGTCGCCTCGGCGTCGATCGCGAGGGTCTCGAAGCGCGCCGGATCGCCCTGCAGGACGACGCCGTAGACCGCGGCCGCCCGCTCGATCCCGACGTAGCCCTCGCGCACGTCCAGGAGCACGCGCTCGGGCTCGCGGTCGAACGGATCGCCGTAGCCGCCGCCGCCCGGCGAACGCGAGCCCACGCGCTCGCCCGGGGCGAGCAGGGCGGCGCCGACGGCATCGGGATGCTCGCGGACGGTGCCTTCGACCTCGACGCGATAGGCGGAGCCGACGGTCGGGATCTGCCCCCCACGCACGCCGCGCGGCGGATTCTCGATGCCTTCGAGGGACCAGAAGACCTGCATGGAGCCGGCCCGCGGCCCGTACTCGCAGACGTTGCCCGGCGCGCCGCGGCGGCGGCCGGCGCCCTCGGAGTCGGGGCGCAGCGATGATCGGTACACGATCATCGGATACTTCTGCTCGTCGACCTCGACCGAGTCGCGGTAGAGGAGCCCGGCGGCGGGCATGCCGAGGAACGAGAGCCAGCCGTCGCACTCGGCCGTCGCCGGTCCGCCGGTCGTACCCAGCAGCAGCTGGGTCACGTACGGGCCGCGCTCGGGATCCTCGCCCGAGACGACCGCGAGATAGGGCGGGGCGCCGAAGCCCGCCTCGGCGGAGCCGAGTCCCGCGCTCGCGTCGGCGAAGGCGGCGGTGATCGCGGCCCAGAGCCGGACGCCGACCTCGCCGGTCGCGAGCGAGCAGGACGCCGGATGGCGCGGGATGCCGGCGACGCAGTTCTCGCGCACGAGCACCTCGAAGCAGCGGAAGCTCCCGCCGTTGAGCGGCACCCGCGCCCGCGCCTCGTCCGGCCGCGAGTTCATGACCATCAGCATGGCGGCGACGACCGCGTTCTTGCTGGTCGCCTCGGTCAGGTTGAGCCCGATCGGGACGCAGTCCGGGTTGTCGCGCAGATCCGCGCGGATTCGCCCCGCCTCGTGGTCGACCTCGATCGTCGCCGTCAGCGCGAGGCCCGCCTCGAGGCCGGGGTAGGGGTCGAGGCGCGTCGCGACGCGGGTCGTTCCGGCGGGCAGATCGCGGATCGCGCGGCGCGCGCGGCGCTCGGTGTAGTCGAACCAGTCGCCGACGAAGCGGCGGACGCGCTCGCCCCCGAACCGGGTGCACAGCTCGACGAGCCGCCGCTCGGCGATCCGCCCCGCCGCGACCATCGCGAGATAGTCGCCATACCAGACCTCCGGCACCCGGATCCGCCGCCGGCACATCCGCACGATGTCGTCGACGTCCTCGTAGTCGCGCTGGATCTGGACGCAGGGAAAGATGAGGGCGCCCTCGGCGTAGACGTCGCTCGCCGTCGGCATGTAGGTCGTCGGCAGCGCGTTGCCGATGTCGGCCTGGTGGGCCTTGGCGATCGCGGTGAAGCGATGCTCGCCGTCGACGAAGACCGGGACGAGCAGCGAGTGGTCGCCGGCGTGGGTATTGCCGTCGTAGGGGTCGTTGTGGAGATACGCGTCGCCGGGGCGCGGTTGCGGATGATGGCGGCGGAGCGAGGCCGAGAGCAGGCCCGAGCCGTAGACGTGGACCGGCAGGCCCTCGGCGCTCGCCAGCAGCTCGTCGTCGGCGGTCACGATCGAGCAGGAGAAGTCCCGGGCGAGGCCGATCACGGAGGAGCGCGCCGTTCGCAGGAGCGTGTTCTCCATCTCGCGCACGATCCCGTCGAGGCGATTCGAGAAGACGGCGAGGTCGACGGCGCTGGTTCCGCTCATCGGACGTCTCCTGATCGCGCGCCGGCGCGGCCGCCCCCCGGCCGTCGCGCGCGAGGCGTCGACCCGGGCCGAGCTCGATCGAATAATGGGCGGGAGCCGCCGTGGCGACGGCGCCGGGGTCGAGGACGATCGTCGTCGTCTCCTCCTCGAGGATCGCGGGGCCCTCGATCCGGGCTCCGATCGGAAGGGTGCCTCCGCGGTAGACCGGAACGCGCTCGCGCGCCGCGGCCTCGCCGGCGAAGCGGACTGCGCGGTGGCGGGCAGGGTGGGGTGGCGGAGAGCAGCCGCAGATGAGGTCGCGGTCGCCGTCCGGATCGCGAGGCGAGGCCGCGGGCGAGTCACGCGGGCCTTCACCGCGCAGGCCGAGGATCTCGATCGGGGCACCGGGCTCGGCGACGGAAAAGAGCGAGCGGTGCAGCCGGTCGAAGCGCTCGGCGAGCTCGCGCCAGTCCCCGGGCGTCTGGCCTCGCCAGCCGGCCGGGAGCGGGAGGTCGATCTCCCAGAGCTGGTTGGCATAACGTGCCTCGCAGACGAGCTCGCGGCGGCGCTCGCCCTGGGGCGTCACGCGGGCGAAGAAGGCCTCGGCGTCGGCGTCGATCTCGTCGAGGGCCCGGGCGATCGCGGCCTGGTCGGGATCGGTCGAGATCGTCTGCAGGCTCCGGGCGGCGGAAGTGAAGAGATCCGCGAACTGACCGCCGACGGCGCTCATGCCCGCGGCGAAGGTCGGGACGACGACCCGGGCGGCGCCGAGCTCCCGGGCGACGGAGACGATGTGGATGCCGGCGGCGCCGCCGCCGGCGACGATCAGACACTCGCGCGGGTCGAGCCCCTGCACGATCGTCATCTCGGAGAAGAAGCTCCGGATGTTCTCCGAGAAGATCGTGAGCACCGCCGCCGCCGCGTCCTCGACCGAGAGGCCGAGGGGGCCCGCGACCTTCGTGGCGAGCGCCTCGCGGGCCCGCTCGGGCGCGAGGCGCATGCGGCCGCCGAGGAAGTAGTCGGGATCGATCTGGCCGAGGACCAGCGCCGCGTCGGTCACCGTCGCCTCGATCCCGCCCCGGGCATAACAGGCGGGCCCGGGATTCGCGCCGGCGCTCTTCGGTCCGACGCTGAGCAGGCCGTCGGCGTCGACGCTCGCGATCGAGCCGCCGCCCGCCCCGATCGAGCGGGTCTCGACGGCGGGGAGCCCCGTCATGTGGCCGATCCAGCGCGGGCCGAGCCATTTCTCGCGGCTGTAGACGACGCGGCCGTCGCGGGTCGGGCTGATGTCGACGGAGGTCCCGCCCGCGTCGACGACGAGGACGTCGAGCTTGCCCGTGTCCCCCGCGAAGTCGGTCTCGGCGCCGGCGTAGACGAGGCCGGCCACGGGGGCGAGGGCGGGCCCCGAGTCGACGCAGTGGATCGGCGCGTCGCACATCTCCCCGAGGCCGAGCACGCCGCCCGAGAGATGGGTCACCATCAGCGGCTCGCCGCGGAAGCCGAGGTCGCGCAGCCGTGCGTCGATCGTCTTCAGATGGGCGCGCATCAGGGGCTTCAGCGAGGCGTCGAGCACCGCCGACGAAGCGCGCCGGTATTCGCGCAGCTTCGGATTCACGGCGTGGGAGAGCGTGTAGGGGACGCCCGGGAGATGAGCCTCGAAGAGCTCGCCGACGCGGCGCTCGTGGACCGGATTCGCGATCGACCAGAGCAGGCAGACCCCGACGGCCTCGACCGCGAGGGCCCGAAGCCGCTCGATCACCGCGAGGACCGCATTCTCGTCGAGCGCTCGGGCGATCGTCCCGTCGTAGAGCACGCGCTCGGGCAGCTCGAAGCAGAGCGAGCGCGGGACGAGCGGATCCGGATACGGGCGCGCCAGATTGAAGGGGTCCTGCTTGCCGCCTTCTCGGTAGAGGAGGATGTCGCGATGGCCCTCGGTGGTCACGAAGGCGGTGCGCGCGGTCCGGCCTTCGAGGATCGCGTTGGTCGCATGGGTCGTCGCGTAGACGATCGTCTCGCAGCGGCCGAGGAGCTCGCCGACGGAGATCTGCTCGACGCGGGCCGCTTCTTCCAGGGCGGCCTCGATGCCGCCGAAGGGATCGCCGGGGGTCGTGAGCGCCTTGTGGAGGCCGCGGATCGCGGCGCCGTCGGCGAGCACGAGGTCGGTGAAGGTGCCGCCCGTATCGATCGAGATGGAGAAGGCCATGGGCGTCTACTCTATCCAATACGATGGCGCCGCGAGCCCTCGTCTTCGATGGCGCGCGGCGCGACCATCCGGGCCGCGAGCGAGCTATCAATCGGTCGAAGGAGAACGCGCATGCAGCTCGGCAAGATCGGCATCTGGGCCTCGGTGGAAGGATTGGAGCTCGGGCCCGCGATCGAGACCGCGCAGCGCCTCGAGGCCCTCGGCTACTCGGCGCTCTGGCATCCGATGGCGATGCGGCGGGACCTCTTCGTGATCGCGGCGACGCTGCTCGCGAACACGCAGAAGCTGATCCTCGCGACCGGCATCATTCCGACCTTCGAGCGCGTTCCGGCCGTCATGGCTGCGGGCCAGCGCAGCCTCGACGAGCTCTCGGGTGGGCGCTTTCTGCTCGGCCTCGGCGTCTCGCATCCGCCGATCGTCGAGGGCATGCACGGCCTCGTCTACGGGCCGCCGGTCACGAGCATGCGCCGCTACCTCGACGCCATGGATCGCGGCCCCGACTTCGGGGCGCTGATGGGCGCGCCGAAGGATCCGGCGGCGGCGAGCGCGCCGATCGTCCAGACCGGTCCGCCGCGGGTCCTCGCCGCCCTCGGGCCGAAGATGCTGGCCCTTTCGCGCGAGCGGGCCCAGGGCGCGCACCCCTATTTCATGCCCGCCGAGCACACGCGGGATGCCCGGGCGATCCTCGGCCCCGACGTCTGGCTCTGTCCCGAGGTCAAGGTCGTGCTCGAGACGGATCCGAGAAAGGCCCGCGACGCGGCGCGGGCGGCGGGGGCGGTCAACATCTCCCTCGAGAACTACCGCAAGACCTGGCGCCGGTACGGCTTCAGCGACGCCGACTTCGCGAACGGCGGCTCCGATCGGCTGATCGACGGCCTCGTCGGCTGGGGGTCGGCGGCCCAGATCGAGCGCTTCGTGAAGGCGCATCTCGATGCGGGGGCCTCGCAGGTCTGCATCCAGTTCGTGAACCCCAACGGGCAGAACGCGGGGCTCCACTGGGAGGCGATCGAGGCGCTGGCGCCGGTGAACAGCGGGATGCGTTAGGCGTCCATGTCTGCAGGGGATCGGCGAGGACGAACGATGAGGAGATTGCTCATTCTGCTCCCTGCAGCTTTCGCGATGGGATGCGAGATCAGCGGCCTGTTCAGTGTTCATAACAACACCGCGATCGAATTTCTGATTCGCGATGACGACGAGGAACACTGCGCCCCTGCGCACTGAATTCTTCGACACAGATCCTGGACATTCCGATCCCGCTGTCCCCGCTTCGTGCCGACCCGTTCTCGTCGTCGTGCGCAGATCCAGGTCGACGAGATGGGGTGGCTCTTCGTTCTCGGTCCCGAGATGCGCCCGCCCGTCGACATCGCTCGACTCGAGCAGGCTTGGGGATGGCCAGTGAAGCCGTCCGTCGTCGGTACCTGCCGCTGGGATGGGAAATGACTCGAGCCAACGCCGCTCTATCCGGGCAGCGCGATACGCTCGACGGCGGCAGCCGCGGTGACGATCTCGATTCCTCGAAAAATCGCCAACTCGAGCAGGTGGCCATCGCCCGACACGATGAAATCGGCCTGGCCGGCCAGGGCCGCGGCCAGCACCTGGTCATCGGCCGGATCCCGCATGATGGTCGGCGGGATGGTCGTCGGGGCGACGAGGGTCACCAGCGCCGCAAAGCCGTCGAAGACATCGGCCACCGAGATCCCCCGTTTGGCAAGCTGCCCGGCGAATTTCTCCCTCGAGAGCACGCCCTGCAACTCAGCCAGCAACGCCGGACTACTGATGAGCTCGATCTGACCCCCGTCGGCTGCATCGATCAGTCGACTCGGCGTGCCGTCCCACAGCAGCCCGGAAATCGCCGTGTTCGTATCAAGAACCAGCCGCACGCCGCTGCTCGTTGCGATACGCGTCGATTTCGGCGCTGATTTCTTCCGGCGTCATCGGCGCCAACGGCTCGGCCGTGAGCGTGGCGCGTGCTGCCTTCATCCGATCGATCCGCTCCTGGCGAAGCCACTCGCGAAGCATGCGCTCGATCTTCTCGGGCGTGAGCAGCCCCGCCTTCGTGGCCTCGCGCGCGAGCGCGTCGGGCAAGACGATTTGCACGGTGGTCATGATCGGGCTCCCTGCGCATGGATGCGCCGCTCGAGATTGTCCCGGTTGGGGAGGTTATCCAACAGCAACGGGATCTGCCTCTCGACTCAGGTCCGGTTCGTCGTCTTCCCGCTCGCTCGCAGCTTCGAGACGTGGGGCAGATGCGAGAGCGCGCCGCCGTCGCAGCGCAGGATCTGGCCTGTGATGTGGGCCGACTCGTCCGAGGCGAGGAAGAGCACGAGGTTCGCCACGTCCTGGGGCGTCCCGAGCCGGGGCGTGAGCGCTTCGGCGAGGAGCATCTCCTGGACCTCGGGCGGGACCACCTTCGCGAAGGACGGCCCCGCGATCAGCCCCGGGGAGACGGCATTGCAGCGCACCCCCTGCTTCCCGAACGCCGTCGCGACCGACAGCGAGAGCGCGTTGAGCCCCGCCTTCGCCGCCGCGTAGGCGTTGAGCGTCAGATCGCCTGCCAGCGACGAGTTCGAGGTCGTGTTGACGATCGAGCCGCCCCCGCGCCGGATCATGTGGGGCACCGCGTGCTTGCAGCCGAGCATCGCGCCCCGCAGATCGACGGCCATCGTCGCGTCCCAGATCTCGACGTCGAGGTCGAGCAGGCTCCCGTCGCGGCGTTGGTGGTCGGGGCTCGTGATGGCCGCGTTGTTGTGGAGGAAGTCGAGGCCACCGAAGCGGGCGACGGTCGCTTCGATCGCGCTGCGGATCTCGCTCTCGGCGCTCACGTCGGCGCGCAGGGCGATCGCTTCGCCGCCGAGCGACTCGATGCCCGCCGCGACGGCGCGCGCGCCCTCGAGGTCGAGGTCGACGAGCGCGATGCGCGCGCCTTCGCGGGCGAGGGTCTCGGCGGTGACGCGGCCGATGCCGGAGGCGGCGCCGGTGATGATGGCGACCTTGCCTTCGACGCGGCCGGGGCGATGGGGCGGGTTCGTCGGGTTCGTCATAGCGCGAGCAGCTTCGCGGTGTTGTCGCGGGCGACGAGGCGCAGCTCGGCCTCCGAGAGCGCGCGGCCCGTCAGGAAGTCCCAGGGATTCGCGACGCCCTCCGGATGGGGATAGTCGGAGCCGAAGAGCACGCGATCGGCGCCGATCGCGTCGATCAGGCCGCGGATGTCGTCGTCGTCGAAGGGCGCGACCGAGACGTGGCGCCGGAAGATCGCGCTCGGTCGGTCGGAGATCCGGCCGCCGAGCCAGCTTCCGTAATTGCCCGTCTTCTCGGCCTTGTCCATCACGCGCAGCAGGTAGGGCACCCAGGCCGAGCCGTTCTCGACGCTCATCGCCTGCAGGCCGGGGAAGCGGCCGAAGAGGTTGTGGAGGACGAGGGCGGCGAGGGTGTCCATGATCGGCCGCTCCCAGAGAACCGCGCGCTGGAACGCCGATTGCTGATGCGCCGGCGGTCGCCGCCGCTCGCCGAAGGCCTCGGAGAAGAGATCGCAGTAGCCGGCCTCGGCGCCGTGGAACGCGACGGGGACGCCCGGCCTCGGCGAGCCGTGCCCAGAACGGATCGTGGTCCGGGTGGGCGATCGAGCGGCCGTTCACGGGCGTGAAGAGGACGTGGACGACCCGCGCCCCGAGCTTCAGGACCGCCTCGACCTCGCGGACCGCCTCGTCGAGATCGACGAGCGTCACCGTCGGCACGGCGAAGATCCGATGGCGGTAGTCGAAGCCCCAGGCGTCGTGGACCCAGCGGTTGAACGAGCGCAGGTTCGCGACGCAGGCGGCCGGGTCGTCGCGCAGCTGCCATTCCATGCCGAGGCCGAGGCTCGGCCACATCACGACCGCCTCGATCTCCTCCTCGTCCATCCATTCGAGGCGGGCCTCGCGGTCGTAGAAGCGCGGGACCTTCCCCGGCTCAACCATGTCGGCGTCGGGGAGCGGTCGGTAGCGCGAGTCCTTGTCGGCGACGACGGCACCGGGGCGGCCGATGCGGTCGATGGGCGTCATCTCGAGGTAGTAGGCGGGGTCGCGGCCGACCCACGGCTTTCCGCGACCCGTCGCGTCGCGCTCGATGTGAACGGCGCGGTCGGCGAAGGCCGGGTCGAGGAAGCGCGTGAAGGCGTCGTCGGGCTCGTAATAGTGGTTGTCGGCGTCGACGAGGCGATAGGAAAGGCGGGGGCGTTCGGCCTGCATGGGATCTCCTGCGCGAAGCGCCGCCGAAGGTAACAGGCGCCGGGTCCACCGCCCGCCCTCGACTGAATCCTCGGGCGCGCGCTTCCCCCGCTGGCCTTCCGGTTCGTCCCGCGCGAAGCTCCAGCCGGGCGACGGGCCCATCGGCATGAGGGAGGGGGCATTGACGAACGCAGAGCGCGGTTCCGCAGTGTTGGGCTCGTCGAAAGCGAACGGCCCGAGCGCGGGCTTCGGATCGAAGGACGACGCGTCGAACGTGCCCTACGTCGTCCTGACCGCCGACACCCACGCCGGCGCCGCCATCGATACCTACCGCGAGTATCTCGACCCCGAATGGCGTGCGCCCTTCGACGCATGGCGAGGGAGCTACGCGAATCCCGCGAAGAAGCACGTCGGCAGCAAGAAGGCGAAGAACTGGGACGCCGAGCTCCGCCGCAGCGATCTGCTGGCCGACGGCGTCGTCGGCGAGGTCCTCTTCCCGAACACCGTCCCGCCCTTCTACGATCGCGCCTTCCACGTCGCCCCCGCCGCGACGCCCGAGCAATACGCCCGCTGGCGCGCCGGGACCCGCGCCCACAACCGCTGGCTCGCCGAGTTCTGCGCCGAGGATCCGAAGCGCCGCGCGGGCATCGGGCTCATCCATCTGAACGACCTCGACGACGCGATCGAGGACGTCGAGTGGATCGCGAAGCACGGGCTCCGCGGCGGTGTGCTCCTGCCGCTGCCGGCGCCCTCCGACGTCCATCTCCCGTCGCTCAACGATCCGGCCTACGACCGGCTCTGGGCCGCGATCCAGGACTGCGACCTCGTCATGAACCAGCACTCGGGGCAGGGCTCGCCGTCGTATTCGGGCGGGCAGGGCTCGAACGCGCTCTGGGCCCTCGAGATGACCTTCTACGTCCAGCGCGGCTACACGACCCTCATCATGGGGGGCGTCTTCGAGCGCTTCCCGCGGCTGCGCTTCATCCTGACCGAGAGCGGTTGCGCCTGGGCGCCGCAGGTCATGAAGCACATGGACGCGATGTATCTGGCCTGGAAGATGGGGGCGATCGGCGAGATCGATACCTCGAAGGACCCGGCGCTGAAGGAGCTGCCGTCCTTCTATGCCAAGCGCAACTGCTGGTACGGCGCGAGCTTCCCGGGACCGGCGGACATCGCGGGTCGGGAGATCGTGGGCGTCGATCGGATCCTGTGGGGCAACGACTACCCGCATTACGAGGGCTGCTATCCGCATTCGCGGGAGAACATGCGCTTCGCCTTTGCGGACGTACCCGAGCGCGAGGTCCGGATGATGCTGGGCGAGAACGCGGCTGCGCTCTACGGTTTCGACCTCGAGGCGCTGCGCGCGGATGCGAATCGGATCGGGATCACGCCCGAGCTGGTCCGACGTCCGCTCGAAGAGATCCCCGCCGATTCGACCTGCATCACCTTCCAGCGGGCCCGGGCGGAGAAGCTCTTCGGCCGCGCGCTCGGTTGATCGGGGTCGCGGGATCGCGGTCTCGCGCAGGGCCCCGCACGACGGATCCCGAGCGAGCCCGGCGAAGGTCGTCCGGATCCTGTGGCGCCCGAGACCGCATTTCACACGAGGAGATCTTCTCATGCGCTCGATTCGACTGGCTGCGTCGCTCATCCTGATGGTCGGACTGTTCGCCCCTGCCGGCGGCGCCTGGGCCGCCGGCGGAGGCGGAGGGGGCGGAGACTACGGCGGCTCCGTCGGCTCGTCTTCGAGCTCGAGCCGATCGCCGGAGTCCGTCGCCCGACGCCACTACCAGGCGGGGCTGCGCGCGAAGGCGAAGGCCTGGAAGCTCGAGGAGAAGGCGGCGAAGGAAGAAGACGAGAAGGATCGTGCGAAGCTCTTCGCCAAGGCGCAGAAATCCTACGAGAACGCGATCCGCTCCCAGTCGGCAGCGGTCAAGGCCTATCCGAACCACTACGAGGCCCAGAACGAGCTCGGCTATGCCCTGCGCCGGACCGGGAAGTTCGCCGAGGCGATCGCCGCCTATGACCGGGCGCTCGAGATCAACTCCGCCTACTTCCCGGCGATCGAGTACCGAGGCGAGGCCTATCTGGGCGTCGGCCAGCTCGAGAAGGCGAAGGCGTCGTACATGGTCCTCTTCCGAAACGAGCGCAAGCTCGCCGATCAGCTGATGACGGCGATGGACGCCTGGCTCGAGAAGCAGCCGGCCGGAGACGCGACGGCTTCGTTCGCGGAGTGGGTGAAGGAGCGCAAAGCCCTCGCGAAGACGGGAGAGGACCTCTCGCTGAACAACACGCGCAGCTGGTAGGCGTGGGGCGCGGTCGAGGGCGCATGGGCGCGAGATCGGTGGTCCTCGCGGCCGGAATCCTGGTCGGGATGCTCGTCCTGGGCGGGGGCGTTCGCAGCGGGCGAGCAGACGGCTATCGCTGGACGCTGCCGGAGGGGCTCGGGCCGCCGCCGGTGCCTCCGGACAATCCGATGAGCGAGGAGAAGGTCGCGCTCGGGCGGCGGCTCTTCGCGGATGTGCGGCTCTCGTTCAACCGGACGACGAGCTGTGCGACCTGCCACGATCCCGCGCGCGAGCTCACCGACGGCCTTCCCCGGGCGATCGGCGCCTCGGGCGAGCCCCACGCGCGCAACACGCCCTCGCTCTGGAACGTCGCCTACAACGTCACGTATACCTGGATCGACCAGGGCCTCGATCGCCTCGAAGACCAGCTTCGGCTCCCGCTGACCGGAACGAGCCCGGTCGAGATGGGCTTCGGCCCGGGGCAGGTCGACGTGCTCGCCGCCGATCCCGAGATCGCTGTGCTCCACCGCGCAGCCTTCGGCGATGCGCCCTTGGACGAGACCACGGTCGTCCAGGCGCTCGCCAGCTACGTACGGACCTTGATTCGCATGGACTCGGCCTTCGATCGGCGCCTGTACTGGGACGATCCGTCGGATTTCGACGCGACGGCGGCATCCGGCATGGCGCTCTTCTTCTCCGAGCGTCTCGGCTGCGGCCATTGTCATGCCGGTCTCCACCTCTCGGGCCCGACCGCAGAGCCCGGCCGCGCGGTCATGCCCGTCTTCCATCGCACCGCCGTCTCCGATTCGAGCGAGTCCTTCCGCGCCCCGAGCCTGCGCTTCGTCGGTCGGACCGCGCCCTACATGCACGATGGGAGCCTCGCGACCCTCGCCGAGGTCGTCGCCTTCTACGAGCGCGGCGGCGGGCGCGACGCCGAGCGCCTCCGCCCGTTCGCGCTCAGCCCGGCCGAGCGCGCCGCGCTGCTCGCGTTCCTCGCCTCGCTCTGAGACATGGATGCCGGGCGCGCCCCGTCGTCCGTCCGCCGTTCGTCCGGCCTGTCCCAGGCGACCGGCAGCGCCTGCGGCCCCCGCAGCCTCACCGTCCTGCGCTCGACCCAGCCCGCCCCGTCGGGTCGGAGCGTCGGCAGCCGCTCGAGCAGGACCTGCAGCGCCGCCTGGATCTCGCTGCGCGCGAGCGCGTTGCCGATGCAATAGTAGGCGCCGGCGCTGAAGGCGAGATGGGGCGCACCGCGATCGAGGCGCAGCACGTCGGGCTCGGCGTACATCTCGGGATCGCGATTGGCCGCGCCGTAGACGAGCGCCGCAAAGCTCCCGGCCGGGATCGTCTTCTCGCCGAGGTCGATCGGCTCCCGCACGAGCCGCATCGAGAGCTGGACCGGGGGCTCGAAGCGCAGGAGCTCCTCGACCGCCGCCGGGAGCAGTGCGGGCTCACGGAGCAGGCGCGCGAGCTCGTCGGGATGGGCGAAGAGGTTGAGGACCGCGTTGCCGAGCAGATCGGCGGTCGTCTCGTGGCCGGCCTGCAGGAGCAGCACGCAGGTCGCGATCGCCTCCTCGCGGCCGAGGCCGCGGCCGTCCTCCTCGGCCTCGACGAGGGTCGTGAGCAGATCGTCCCGGGGCTGCGCGCGGCGCGCGTCGAGGGCGGCGGCGAAGAAGGCGTGAAATCCGTCGGCGGCGACGTTCCCGCGGCGGATCGTCTCGGGCGTCGCCGTCATCGGGTCGCCGGCGCGGGCGAAGTCCCAGGCCCACTCCTCGATCCGCGCCTGGTCCTCGTCCGGCAGCCCGAGCAGCCGGCCGATCACGCGGATCGGGAGCGGGTAGGCGAAGTCGCGCACGAAGTCCATGCGGCCCTTCGCCGCGACGGCATCGAGGAGCGCGTGCGCGGTCTCCTCCGTCAGCGCGCGCAGCGGGGCGATCGCCCGGGGCGTGAAGGCCTTGTAGACGAGGCGCCGGACGCGGTCGTGGTCGGCCTTCTCGAGGAAGAGCATGGCGTGGCGCATCAGCTGGAAGAAGGCGCCGCCCTGGCCGTCGCGATCGAAGACCCGCGCCGTGTCCGGATCGTTGACCGCCGCCGGGCTGCGCGCCACGCGATCGACGTCGCGGTGGCGCGTCAGCACGAAGCAGCGCTCGGGGAGCCGGGGCGAGCGGCTTGAATGGATCGGGTCGAGGGCACGCAGACGGTGGTAGAGCGGATGCAGCGTGCCGCGTCGATCGGGATCGAGGATGCGCGCGAGGATCGCGTCGGCGTCGAGCGCGGGATCGACCGGCTCGGCCGATGCCCGCCACGGGCGCTCGATCCCGACACCCCAATCCTTCATCGCGCGGGCACGCCGCCGAGCGGCGTCGTGGGGTTCGGCTCGCCGCCGAGATCGGCGACGGTGCTCTCGACCGCGGTCCCCGCGAAGAAGCGCGGATTGCTCTCGAGGTAGAAGCGCGCGGGGTTCGCGAAGGTGAAGTCGCGAAACTGCGCTTCGTCCATCAGGCCGTGCTCGATGTTCTCGAACGCCTCGACCAGGACGTCGGGCAGTGAGGGCACGTCGAAGTGGCCGATGTCGGAGCCGTAGAAGGCGCGCAGCGTCGCGCCGAAGGGCCAACGGCGAGCGTCGAAGGCGAGGGGCGTCATGGGATCGTCGGCCTCGCATCCGAAGAAGAAGTTCGGCGCGAAGAGGCCGGGGATCTCCTCGGCGCTCGTGATGCCGAGGGCGTGGAACTCGTCGATCTCGGCGTCGCTCGGGCCTTTCGCGCCCGGGCCGGGCGATGGATGACCCGGGGTCGTGAGGGCGGCGCCGGCGATGCGCTCGGGGGTCGCGGTGCCCACGCTGGCCCAGCGGGCGGCGAGGCGCTCGAAGGCCTCGACGTCGAGCAGCGCGGGATCGAGGTTCTGGCGCAGGGCCTTCACGTTGCGCTTCTGCCAGTGGCCGACGAGATCGCTGTAGAGCCCGCAGCCCCAGCCAACGCCGCCTTCGAGCAGCGCGATGCGGAGCTTCGGAAAGCGCCGGGTCACCCCGCCCAGGAACAGCGACTTGCAGAGCGCCTCGCCGCTCGCGGCGAAGTGGCCGATGTGGTTGTAGACCCAGTTCTCGGTCGAGCGGCGGAAGCCGACGCCGTTGCCCTGGGTATGTGTCCCCGGCGAGACGCCGAGCTCGATGCAGCGGCGCCAGAAGGGATCGTAGTCGTGGTCGCTGTCGACGCCGTAGGTGTCGAGCCAGCAGGCGACGCGGCGCGTGTCGGGATCGGCGTCCTCGTAGCCAGGGAGGGGCCGCGGGACGTAGCTCGGGATCACGACCGCGCGGAAGCCGAGCTCGAGGACGGCGTAGTCGAGCTCCTCGATCGCCTCCTGCGGCGTATGGGCGGGGATCGCGGCGACGGGGACGAGGCGGTCGGTCGTGCCGTCGAAGGCGTCGCGGTGGTAGCGGTTCAGCGCGCGGCAGGCGGCGCGGCGGATCTCGGCGTTGCCGAGCTGGAGGAAGGCGAGACCCGTGCTCGGGTAGACGACGGAGACGTCGCAGCCGAGCTCGTCCATGCGCTCGCGCAGGAAGCGCGGGAAGCAGGCGGCGGCGCGGTCGCGCGCATCGCGCATCGGACGGGTCCACCAGGGCGCCTTCGTGAGATGCTTGCGTCGGCGTTCGGCCGGCGTGTGGTCGTACCAGTCGCCGGCGGCGCCGAGCACGCCCTGGAAGAGGCGATTGAAATCCGTCGAGACGCCGACGTCGCGCAGATAGGTCCCGAAGGCGGGGAGGTATTCGCTGGTATGGCCATCGGCGTCGATCACCGGATGGCCGAGACGGCTGCGGATCTCGGCGGAACGCGAGAGGCTCATGCGACGACTCCGGCCGCGCGCAGCGCGGCGATGCGCGCCGGGGGGAGGCCCAGGCGCTGGGACAGGATCGAATCGGTGTGCTGGCCGAGGCGCGGCCAGCGCGGCGCCTCGGCGGTCGCGGCGTCCTGCTCGATCGGCGTGCCCCGCGCAAGCGGCGCCCGCGACGCGCGGACTTCGCGCGACTCGCTCGCTTTGTCCGACGTGTGCGACTCGCCCGCCCCGGGCGCGCGGCGGAACGCGATCGGGTTGCCGACGATGCGCACCCGCGCCTCGGGCGTGTCCGTCTCGAGGATGAAGTCGCGGGCGCGCACGTGAGGGTCCGCGGCGATGTCCGCCGCCGTGTTCACCGGCCCCGCGGCGACACCGCGCGCGGCGAGCGCGGCCGAAGCCTCGCTCTTCGACAGGCCCGCGGCCCAGGTCTCGACCCCGGGTCGGATCAGCGTCTCCATGCAATCCGACCAGCCCTTGCGCGTCGCCAGGCGCGGATCGCGGGTCCACTCGGGATGGCCCACCGCCGCGGCGAAGCCCGGGAAATGGGGCTCACGCACGACCTCGACCGTGAACCAGCCGTCGCGGGCGCGAAAGGCGTGGAGAATGCCGATGCCCTGGGTCGCACGGGAGGGCTCGACGCCGAGGCTCGCGGGATGGACGACGTCGGCGACGGCGATCATCGAGTCGTACATCGAGACGTCGACCTGGAGGCCGCTTCCGGTGCGGTCTCGCTCGCGCAGGGCGGCGAGGATGCCGATCAACGCATGCAGACCCGGCGCCGTATCGCCGAGGGCGCCGGCCGAGGCCGGGCGGGGCGGGGCGTCGCCGTCGCGGGCGTACTCGTAGAGGCCGGCCATGCCTTCGACGATCGGCGCGTAGGCGGCGCGGTCGCGGTAGGGGCTCGGCGGATCGGTGCGGTTGCCGAAGCCCGAGATCGAGACGTAGACGAGGCGCGGATGAATTGCCGAGAGTGCGGCCCAGCCGATCCCGAGCTTGTCGGCGGCGCCCGGGCGGAAGTTCTCCGCGACGACGTCGACGGTCCCGGCGAGCTCGAAGAAGAGCGCGCGGCCCTCGTCGCGCTTGAGATCGATCGCGATGCTCTGCTTGGCGAGGTTGTTGCGCAGGAAGGTCGAGCCGGTGGCGCGGCCGTCGGTGTCGTGGATCGTCGGGCGGCCGTGGCGGCCGGCTTCGCCTTCGAGCGGCTCGACCTTGAGGACGGTCGCGCCCATCAGCGCCATCAGCTGGGTCGCGTGGGGGAGGGCGTGCATCTGCTCGGCGGCGAGCACGCTGATGCCTTCGAGGGGACGGATCACGACGCGTTCTCCGGAATCGCGCCGGCGCGGCGCAGCGCGCTCATCCGCTCATCGTCGTAGCCGAGCACGCGACGCAGGAACGTGTCGGTGTCCTGACCGCCGGCGGGCGCCCGCGTCGCGGCGGACGCGAGGGCGCCATCGACGCGGAGCGGTGGGGCGACGAGCCGCAGGCCGTGGACCCTTTCGTCGAGCCAGAGCTCGCGGGCCGCGAAGTGCGGATCGGCCTGGGTCTCGCCGCCTTCGTAGACGGGCGAGCCGGCGACGTCGTGTCGGATGAAGAGCTCGACCCACTCGGCGCGGGTCCGGGTCGCGAAGATCCGCGCGAGCTCGTCGCGCAGGGCCGTGTTGCCGTAGTCGTGGTCGGCATGCGCGCGGCCGGGCCAGCGCTCGAAGAGATCGAGGCGATCGATCGCCTGGCAGAAGTTCTTCCAGAAGCGCGTCTCGGTCGCCATCAGCAGGACGGGGCCGTCGGCGGCGGCGTAGTACTGATAGCGGACGTCCTGCGCCGTGAGATCGTGGTCCCCCGTCTGGCCCGCGCCCTCGGCCGCCGACGCGAGGGCGGCCAGCGCGGCGGGATCGCCGCCCTCCGCCGCGCGCGCCGCCTCGGCTTCATAGGCGATGCGCCAGCCGTTCCACGACGCCGCGGCATCCGCCTGGCTGACCTCGAGCTGCGCCGGTCGACCGCTGGCCCGCGCGCGCAGGACCGCCGCGAGGATGCCGAGGGCGGCGTAGAGCGGTCCCGCCTCGAGGCCCTGCCAGACGTGGCCGATCGGCCGTGCGATCCGTCCGTCGACGAGCCGCGGCGGCGCGAGTCCCGCGAAGGCGTCGAAGGCGAGGCCGTGGGAGCCAAGCTCGCGGTAGGGCCCGCTCTGGCCCCAGCCCGAGACCGACGCGAAGACGAGCCGCGGATTCACCGCGACGAGCGCTTCGAAGTCGAGCCCGCGCCGCGCGAGGGCGCCGGCGCGCATGCCTTCGACGACGACGTCCGCGACGCGCACGAGATCGAGGAAGACCGCGCGCCCCTCGGCCGTGCGCAGATCGAGCATCACGCTCGCCTTGCCGCGATTCCATCGCCGCGTGGCGCTGCTCTCGCCTCGAAACGGCACGCCGAGCAGCCGCGCGGGATCGCCGAGCCCCGGCGCCTCGACCTTCACGACCTCGGCCCCGAGGTCGGCGAGATGCATGCCGGTCGCGTCGGGTGCGAACATCGCGACCTCGACGACGCGAAGTCCCTCGAGCAGCCTGCTTTGCATGGGAAGGACTCTCCTCCACCGCCTCCGGGCCGTCAACGCACCGGCCCCCGACCCGACTTGCGTTGCGCCTCCGCGCGGCAGAGAATGAGGACACGCGGAGGTGGCCATGTACGATCGATTGATCCGGGGTGGTGTGGTGATCGATGGGACGGGGGCGCCGCGCCGGACGGCGGACGTCGGGATCCAGGACGGTCGCATCGCCGCGATCGGGCGGCTCACGGATTCCGCGCGCGAAGTCCTCGACGCCGACGGTGCGATCGTCGCGCCGGGCTTCATCGACATCCATACGCATTACGACGCGCAGCTGCTCTGGGATCGCGCGGCGACGCCGTCCTGCTTCCACGGCGTGACGACGGTCGTCGGCGGCAACTGCGGCTTCACGATCGCGCCGCTCGCGGACGATGGCGGTCGCTACATCCGGCGCATGCTCGCCCGGGTCGAGGGCATGCCGCTCGAGTCGCTCGAGGCGGGGGGCGCCTGGGGCTGGCATGGCTTCGGCGAATACCTCGACGTGCTCGACGCTCGCGACGGGGGGATCGGCATCAACGCGGGCTTCCTGGTCGGCCACTCGGCGATCCGCCGCGTGGTGATGGGCGAGCGTTCGATCGGTCACGTCGCGACGGCGGCCGAGATCGAAGCGATGTCGGCGCTGCTCGCGACGAGCATCCAGGCCGGGGGCCTCGGGCTCTCCTCGGGGCGGACGCCGGTGCACCAGGACTACGAGGGGTCGCGGGTTCCCTCCTATCACGCGAACGACGAGGAGCTCTTCGCCCTCTGTCGCGTCGTGCGCGCCCATCCCGGGACGACGCTCGAGTTCGCGCCGTCGCTCGCGGACTTCGACGCGACGGGCGAGACGATGATCCGGATGTCGCTCGAGGCCGGGCGGCCGATCAACTGGAACGTGCTGATCGTGAACGCCGAGAAGCCCGCCGACTATCTGCGCCAGCTCGCGCTGTCGGACAAGGCGGCGGCGCGGGGCGCGCGGGTCGTGCCGCTGTCGGTGCCCCATCCGATGGAGTTCTTCGTCGACTTCGCGAGCCCGTTCTACTTCGGCGGCTTGCCGGGCTTCGCGAAGGTGATGGCGCTGCCGATCGAAGCGCGGAGGCGTGCGCTCGCCGATCCGGCGGAGCGCGCACCGATCAAGCAGGCGATCGCCGAGGCCCTCCGAGGGCCGCTCGCGGACTACTCCGACTTCGCACGGATGGAGATTTCGAAGGTCCATCTCCCGAAGAACGCGGGCCTCGTCGGGCGCAAGGTCGGCGACGTCGCTCGCGAGCGTGGACTCGATGCGGTCGACGCGCTGCTCGACATCGCGCTCTCCGACGAGCTGAAGACGCTCTTCGTGCCGGTCCGGGTCGGCGCGGACGACGCGAGCTGGAAGGCGCGCGGCGAGATCCTGCTCGATCCGCGCGTCGTCGTCGGCGCTTCGGATGCCGGTGCGCATCTCGACATCGGGACGGCCTTCGCCTACTCGACGAAGCTGCTCGCCGAGGGCGTTCGGCAGCGCGGGATCATGACGCTCGAGCAGGCGGTGCAGCAGCTCGCGCAGGTGCCGGCGCGGCTCTACGGCTTCAAGGATCGCGGCGAGCTGCGCGAGGGCATGGCGGCGGATCTCGTCGTCTTCGATGCGGCGCGCGTCGATCGCGGGCCGGTCGAGAGCCGGGCGGATCTGCCGGGGGGCGCTTCGCGGCTCTACGCCGAGGCGATCGGGGTCGAGGCCGTCGCCGTGGCGGGCGTCGATGTCGTGCGGGGCGGCAAGCTCACGGGCGCGCGCCCGGGGCGCGTCCTGCGCTCCGGCCGCGACACGGTCACCGTCGAGGTCCCGGGCGCCGCGCGCGCTTGAGCTCGGCGCTCAGGGCGCGGCGACGCAGGGCAGGAACGAAAACCCGCGCGCGGCGTCGCTGCGCAGGCGCTTGCCGCGCTCCGGGAAGACCTGATAGCCCGGATGGCGCGCGAGCAGCTCCTCGAGGGCGATCTTCAGCTCCGCCCGCGCAAGCGACGCGCCCAGGCAGAAATGGATCCCGAGGCTGAACGCGAGGTGGGCGTTCGGCGTGCGGTCGGGCTCGAAGGACTCGCCGTTCGGGAACATCCGCTCGTCGCGGTTCGCGGCGGCGAAGGCCATGTGGACCCGGGCCCCTTCCGGGATCTTGCGGCCGTGGAACTCGACGTCGCGGGTCGTGACGCGAGAGAGCCCGGGGACCGGCGACTCGAAGCGCAGACATTCCTCGACCGCGCGCGGAATCCCGGCGGGATTCGCGGCGAGGCGCGCGCGGATCTCGGGACGCTCATGGAGTACGACGATCGCGTTGCCGAGCGCGTTGGTCGTCGTCTCGGTCCCCGCCATCAGGAGCAGCGCCGAGAAGCCGACGACCTCGTCGTGGGTCAGCTTCGGCTCCCCGGGTCCCGGATGGAGGAGGCGACTCACGAGATCGTCGCCCGGATTCGCCTCGCGCTCGGGCAGCACCCGCTCGAGGTAGCGGTAGATCCACTCGATGCCTTCAGCCGCGCTCGGGCCGTGAGCCCGATCTGCATGGATGACGGCGCCTGCATAATGGCTGAAGGTCCGGCGATCCTCGAAGCCGATGCCGAGCAGCTCGGTGATGACGGCGACGGGCAACGGATCGGTCAGCGCTTCGAAGAGATCGGTCTCGCTCTTCGGATCGATCGCGTCGAGCAGCTCGCGGGTCACGCGGCGGATGAAGGCGTCGAGCTTCGCCATGCGGCGGGGGGTGAAGGCGAGATGGACCGCGCTGCGCAGGTGGGTGTGGTAGGGCGGATCCTGCGTGATCAGCATCGGCTTCACGGCGACGAAGCCCGTCGGCACCGTCCCCTTGCCCGACGCGAAGGTCTCGGCGTCGAGCAGGACCTTGCGGACGTCGTCATAACGGGAGACGACCCAGAGATCGCGCTCGGGGCTGTAGTGGACCGGATGGTTCTCGCGCAGCTCGGCGAAGATCGGATACGGGTCGGGCCGCTCGGACAGCGCCTGGGGATCGAACTCCACGATCAGCTCCTTTTCCATCGCAACGAACGGCCCGGCTCGCTCGACGCAGCCAAGCCGCGTTCGACCGTTCGGGGCAGAGTCGGATGGCGAATGGATAGCCGATCAAACGAAGCGCGCCGCTACCGCCTCGGCGGCAGCGTCGGCACAGTCGGGCACGAACGCCGTACGCACGCGCGCGGCTTCGATGCCGGATTCGGCTGCTGACTTCGGGCTCAGGCGTGGACGCGGCGCGCCGCGAGGGCGAGACCGCCGATGCCGAGGCCCATCAGGAGGGCCGTCGAGGGCTCGGGGATGATCGCGACGTTCAGCGTGCCGGAGTAGGAGGCGAAGACGCCGCCTGTCGCGCCGCTCTTGCCGCGGACCGTGAGGACGAGGGGACCCGTCAGGTTCGTGTCGTTCAGGAAGCCCGTCTCGAGAAAGCCGTTCGGCGTCAGCGTCAGGGCCACACCATTCAGGTCGGCGCTCAGGAAATCGATGTTGTTCGCGCCGGAGCCGATCGTGATCAGACTCATGTTCGAGAGGACCGAGCCGGCGACGGAGAAGGTGAAGACGTCGGTGAAGTCCAGGTCGTCGGTATGGAGCGCGCCGAAGTAGGTCGTCCCGCCGGTGATCGTGATGTCGTTGGTCACGTCGTTGGCCTGGGCGCTCGTCGCCGCGAATTGCGTCGCGATCAGAGCCGCGAGACCCGCCACGACACCCCGCACCATCCCGGTCGTCCACTTCGAGTTCCGCATGTTCTTCAATCTCCGCTTTCTTCTGCTGCTCGTGCTGCTGCTTGGTGCCGGTTGGGGGCGTCCGCCTGCCGAGCCGGCCCGATCCACCGGGGCTCGGCTTTCCGGACGAGCCAGTCGACTCGGACGGGAAGGGAGCCTGGGGATGGGTGGCAACTCGAGTGCGGAAATCGCATCGAAGCCGGCAAAAATTCGAAATTTCAGGACTCATCGGCGCAATCCGCCGGCACTTGCTCGGCAGAACACCCGGTTTTTCATGAGGTTCATGACGGATTCGAGGGCTACACGAGGGGTTCCAGGCCCGGCGGAGGGCTCGAGACCGTCCCGGACGAGGGGCGGCCGAGGCCCCGGGCGGATCGGGACACCGCAGGACGGGGCACACGACCTCGCCGAGGAGGCGCATCGGGACACTCGGGGCGGGCCCCATCGGCGCCTCGGTGGAGCGCTTTCGTCGCCGGTGCAGCCTGGTCGAGGACGAGTGGATCGGGGCGGCTGGTCGCCACCGGCTTCCTTCTTGCTATGCCTCGACGAGGATCAACCGACGAAGCCCGTTTTCTCGGCCGCGAGGCTCGAGGACGGGAAGGAGGGACGAATGGCAAGAAGCAAGATCCGATCGGGCATGGCGGGGCTCGGCATGGTGGCCGCGCTTTCCCTGGCGGGCTGTGCGTCGACGGGCGATCTGGACGCCGTGGGCAAGCGGGTCGACGCGCTCGAGGCGCAGCACGCGGCGATCGAGGGACGGCTCGGCGCCCTGGAGCAATCGTTGGCTGCGGTCGAGGCCAGCGCGGCCGAGGCCAACGACACCGCGGCGAAGGCCGCCGAGCGCGCCGCGGCCGCCGAGAGCGAAGCCCAGAAGGCGGCTCAGCGCGCCGACGATGCCGCGCGCCGCGCGGACGCGATGTTCAAGAAGTCGGTCTCGAAATAGCGCTCTTCGAGGACGGGCGCGGCTCCGGCGCATCGGGCAGGACGCCGATCGCGATCGGCTCGCCGCGTGCGGCCTCGATCGCGCGCTCGAGGATCGAGAGCGTCTCGTCGTCGTCGAGTCCCCACTCGGCGAGGCGGGCCCGTGCGTCGACGAGTCGGTCGGGATCGCGCCGGTAGCGATCCGGATGGGCCTCGACGTAGACGATGCCGTCGCGCGAGCCGAGCTTGACGGTCTGGTAGAGGATCCGGACCGGGGCTCCCGTTCGCGTCCGCGCGAAAAGCCGCTCGACCTCGTCGTTGTAGAGGCGCAAGCAGCCGTGGGTCGCTTCGCGGCCGATCGACCAGCGGTTGTTGGTGCCGTGGATGCCGTAGCTGGTCTGGCCGATGGTGAGCCAGAAGGGGCCGAGGGGATTGTCCGGGCCGGGCGGGACCTCGGCGGGAAGCTCGGGTCGCTCCGCTCGGATCGACGCGGGAACGTGCCAGACGGGATTGGCGCGCTTGCGACCGACGCGGAAGGTCCCGACCAGCGACGGATCGAGCTCGTCGCCGATCGCGAGGGCGAGAATCTCCGGGTTTTCGCGATCGGCCCCGTAGTCGTAGAGCTGAAGCTCGGGCAGATTCACGACGAGGCCTTCATGGGGCGCGTCGGGGAGCACGTGCTGGGTCGGCAGCCGGACTCGCGCGCCCTGGGTCGGGATCCAGGGGTCGAGGCCCGGGTTGAGGCGGGCCACGCGCTCGAAGCCCAGGCGATGGCGCTCGGCGATGTCGAGAAGGGTGTCGCCCGGTCCGACGAGGTCGACGCTCGACATGCCGACGACCGGCGCGAGGGCCGCGTCGGCCGGGCTGGGCTCCGCCCGGGCGGCGCCGGACGAGCAGGCGGCCAGGGCCGCGAGGGCGAAGAAGGCGGCGATGGCGACGGGGGCGCTGGGCGAGCGGAATCGGGGGAGCGACGGCGAGGCACCGCGCCCGGCACTTCGCCTGCTGCTCGTCCTCCTGCTCGTCACCACCGTCTTCATGGCCTGTGCTCGCACGCCCATCGTCCGCCCCGACGAAGATTCTGCCCGAGCTGCGCCCGCTCCGCCGACTCCGCCGCCGACGCTCGTCGCGCCCGAGCCTGCGCCGCCGCCCGATCCGTCGCGACTCCCCTGCGAGACGGTCCGCCGGATCGAGGTCCGCAAAGGCGAGCGACGCCTGCTTGCGTGGTGTGAGGAAGGCGGGCTTCGCCGCTTCGCGATCGCACTCTCCCGGGAGCCCGTCGGCGCGAAGCTCCGCCGCGGCGACGAGCGGATTCCGGAGGGCGACTACCGGATCGCGGGCGAAGCGCGCCCGAGCCGGTTCCATCGCTTCATTCCGATCGACTACCCCGGAATCGCCGACGCCGATCGCGCGCTCACGAGCCGTCTCATCTCGAACGAAACCCACCGCCGGATCGTCGCGGCCCACGCCGCCGGTCGCCTCCCGCCCCAGGACACCCGCCTCGGCGGCTGGCTCGGGTTCCACGGCGAGGGCCGGCGCTGGCGCGGCGATCTCGATCTCGACTGGACCGAGGGCTGCGTCGCGGTCACGGACGAGACGATCGACTGGCTCGCCCGTCACGCGGGCCGGGGGACGCCGGTCTCGATCCGCCCCTGAGCCGCGCGGCTCATTTCCCGACGATGCCGGGGTCGCGGTGGCCCGCCATGCGACCGCCGTCGGCGGCGAACTCGGAGCCGGTCGAATAGCTGCTCTCGTCGGAGGCGAGGAAGAGTACCAGGCGTGCGATCTCCTCGGGCTGGGCGATGCGCGGGATCGGTTGCCCCGCGAAGGGGTTGGTCGCGAGCATGTGGCCGAGCTCCGCGCCGCCGAGCATCGGCGTGTCGACGCCGCCGGGATGCACCGAGTTGACGCGGATGCCGTACTGGCCGAGCTCGAGGGCCGCCGACTTCGTCATGCCGCGGACCGCCCACTTGCTCGCCGCATAGCCGATCACGCCCTCGACGCCCTCGAGGCCGGCATTCGAGGAGATGTTGACGATCGAGCCGCCCCCCGCCGCCTTCATGGCCGGGATCACCGCCCGCATGCCGAGAAAGACGCCGACCTGGTTCACGTTCACGACCGCCATGTAGTCGGCGAGGCTGTGGCTCTCGAGATAGCCCGTGCGCACGATGCCCGCGTTGTTGATGAGGACGTCGAGGCGCCCGAAGGCGGCGAGCGTCTGCTCGACGGCCCGTGCCCAATCGTCTTCCCGGGTCACGTCGAGCCGGACATAACGCGCGGACTCGCCGAGCTGGGCCGCGACCTTGCGCCCGGCTTCGTCGAGCACGTCGCCGATCACGACCTTCGCACCCTCGCTGCAGAACAGGCGGGCCTCCGCCTCGCCCTGGCCGCGCGAACCGCCACTGATCAGGGCCACCTTGCCGGACATGCGTCCCATCGCAGACTCTCCTCGTCGAGTGGATGGACCGAGCGATGCCCGCTCGATCCCCTGCGACGGTAGGTCGTTTTCGGAGTCCGGACAGCTCGCGGTCAATCGAGCTTCGCGTCGGCCTTCGCTTCGACCTTCGCCGGGAGCCCGAGGGCGATCGCGACCCCGGGGACCTGCGCCGGCGGCGAGATCCGGACCGGCACGATCACGAGGCGCGCGGCGGCGATGCCGTGGTCGCTCGCGAGCGCCGCGCGCAGGGTCTCGGCGCGGGCCATCGCGAGGGATTCGAGGATCTCGGCCGGCGCGGTCGCATGGGCGAGGTGGCTCTCCAGCCAGCGTGCGTCGGCGGCGGCGAGCGGCTTTGCGCTCTGGCCCGCGAGCTTGCGGGCGAGATGCTCCCGCACCGCCCGCCGCGTCGAGATCTCGCCGAGGGAAGCGAGGGCGCGCACGCCGCGACTCGCCTCGAGCTGCTTGAGCAGCGCGCGCTCGATGACGATGCGCCCGTCCGTCGTGTCGGTCTGGCCGGCGAGGTGGAGCGCGATGCCCGGTGAGGCGGCGAGCAGACCGGCGATCTCCTCGACCCGTTCGGCGGCCTCGGGCGCGAGGGTCGCCTCGCCCGGGCTGAACACGATCGGCGCGGGCGTCGGATCCGCGATCTTCCCGTCGCGAGTCGCCGCGCCGAGCAGCTTGAGCGGCGAGGCGAGGGCGCCGACCAGCGCCTTGCGGAGCGCTTGACCGACGAGGCGCCCGATGCCGACCTTCATGTTGTCGGGCTTGCCCGCGACCGGGATGGCGAGGGTGATCTTGCCGTCGAGGTCCTTGAGCAAGCCGAGCGCCACGTCGAGGGGAACGCCGAAGCTCTCCTGAAACGCCTTCTGTCCATCACTCCCGCCGACATCGAGGGCGGCGACGACGATCCGACTCTTCGTCTTGAGCTTCTCCGGGGCGAGCCGGATCCGCGACTTCAACGACAGGGCGCCACTCTTCAGGTCGTAGCCGGTCGACGTGAGATAGGGATTGAACTGCTCGAGGGGGAGCAGCTCGAGCTCGCCATCGAGCTTCGAGCGACCGGGCCCGATCGAGCCCGCGAGCGAGAGCTTTGCACCGCGCAGCCCCTCGGCCGTGAGCTCGAGGACCTCGACCTCCTTCTCCGGCCAGCGCGCGCCCGTCGCATGCAACGCGATCGCCTCGATCCGCCCGCGGTAGAAAGGCTCGACCTGGCGATCGGCGAGCTTGAGGCGACCGCCTTCGATGCGCGCTTCGGCGACGCGGATCCGGATCGGCAGACCGGGCTCGCCCGTTTCGCTCGGCTTCGCTTCGGGCGCGGATTCGGCGGTGGGCTCCGCCACCGTCGACGATCCGGCGTCCGTCGCGACGGTCGGCGCCGCAGGCTCGGTCGCGGCCTGTGCCTCGGGCTCGGCGTTCGGGAGCAGCGGGGGCAGGACGAGGCCCGCTTCACCGCGGGTCAGGATCAGGCGCGGCTCGACGAGTCCCACGCGAGCCAGGGAGAGCTCGAGGCTGCGGTGTGCGGGGCCGTCTGCAGGGGCGACGAGATCGCGGAACGAGAAGCGCTGGATCGCGAGCTCGAGATCCTTCCATTCGACGCCGAACTGCTTCGCCGTCGCGGCCTCCTCGAGGTCGAGGTTCGCGAGGCCGACCCGCCCGGTCGCGCGCAGATCGCCCGCCAGGCGGAGCAGGAGATCGGCGCGCAGGCTTCCGCTTACGAGCCAGTGGACGGCGGGCGCTTCGATGCGGGCGAGCAGCGGCGCGAGGGCGAGCGCGTCGACGGTGAGCCTTCCATCGAAGCCGAGCGGCGAGGGCGCGAGCTCGCCCGCCAGGCGGAGCTCGCCGCCGCCTTCACCGGCCGCGACCGACAGCTCGATGGGCGAGCGGCTGCCGGGCTCGCTCGAGAGCTTCTCGAGCCCGGCCGCGACCGCGAGCGGCAGCGGCTCGGGGGCGCCGCGCAGGTCGACGACGGCGTCCGCGACCCGGAGCTGCCCGACCCGCCAGGTCCAGCCGGGCGTCGTGGCAGCCGATGCCTCCGGTTGCCTGGATGCAGTCGATTCGCCGGTCGACGCGGCGTCGGTTCGGGCGGCCTCGTCGCTCTCCGAGTCCGCTTCCTTCTCCGGCGCGCGACCGGCGAGCAGGGCGAGGGGGATCTCGGCGCGGGGATCGACGACGACCCGGGCGCCCGTCGACGTGATCGACGCGATCTCGGCGTGGCGCTTCACGAGGTCGACGCCGTCGAGGACGACCTCGAGCTTCTTCCAGGTCAGCGCCGGCCCCGGCTGGTCCCGGACGGTGATCTGCAGATCCGAGAGCGCGGTCTTGCCCGAGAGCAGGTGGGCCCCCCCCGACTCGAAGCGATGCTCGAGGCTCGCGTCGACGGTGCCCGAGAGCTCGCGCCAGCCGAAATCCGCGAGGTAGGCGCGCAGCTTGTCGATCGGGATGTCGTCGAGGACGAGCGTCGAGCGGACGTCGACGCCTTCGGCGTAGGGCTGGATCCAGGACGTGAGCGATACCGCCCCCTGGTCGAGCTTCGCGTCGATCGCGATCCGCCCCGGCTCGTCGTCGCCGGGAACCGTGCGCACGGCGAGCTCCCGGGCCGTCAGGTCCTCGATCGCGAGGTCGAATTTCTCGGGCTCGCCCCGGACCGTGTGGTCGGCGAGCTCGATGTGTCCGTCGCGGAGCGAGACGGCGTCGGCGGCGAAGGACCAAGGGCGGGCGGGCTCGAGCTCTTCGTCTTCCTCGGCGGCGGCGGCGTCCGTCTCGGCGAGGCGGGGCAGGCGCAGCCCATCCGCGTCGCGGTCGAGGCGGACGGCGAAGCCCTCGAGCTCGAAGTCCTCGATCTCGATCGTGCGGCTGAGCAGGGCGAGCCAGCTGATCTGGGTCCAGAGCCGGCGGGCCTCGAAGAGGGGCGGGGCCGTCGCCGGGCGCTCGTCGAGGTGGACGGAGACGCCATGCAGGGTCAGCCCACCGCGCAGCAGCGAGAGATCGAGGTCGTCGAGCTCGACGTGGCCGACGAGGGCTTCGTCGGCGCGTTCGACGAGCATCGGGCGCAGCACGACCGGGAGCAGCGCGCGCGTGATCAAGAGGACGACGACCACGGCCAGCCCGACGCGACGCCGGGGCGATGCGACGAGTCCTGCGAAGCGGCCGCGTTCGGTTCCGTCCATGGCCGCCGAGGATACCCGGGATCGCGCTTTCGGGGCGGGGCGATCGGCGGAGCCGGGCTGGCTGCGGGGCCGGGGCGCGGGGCGATCCGCTAGCGTCGAACGCGCCGCCGGAACGGGCGGCGGAGGGACGCGCATGCGGCCGCGAGCGCTGATCACCGGCGGAACACGAGGCATCGGCAAGGAGATCGTCCGCGAGCTCGCCCGAGCCGGCTTCGACGTCGCCTTCACCGGCCGCACCCGCCACGAAGGCGAGGGCCGCGAGGAAGACGACGCGGGCCAGCCGACGCCGCTGCCCGGGAGCCTCGATTCGACCTGCGCGCTCGTCGTCGCCGAGGGCGCCGAGGCCTTGCCCGTCGCCGTCGATCTGCTCGACTCGGGCGCGGTCGATGCGGCGATCGAGACGATCCGATCGCGCTGGGGCCGGATCGACGTGCTCGTCAACAACGCCATGTACGAGCAGGGCCGCTACACCAACGCCTTCATCCTGGATACGCCGCGCGTCGAGTGGGAGCGGAAGCTGCAAGCGAATTTCCTGGCGCCGCTCGCCCTGATCCAGGCCTTCCTGCCCGGGATGATCGAGGCCCGCCGCGGCTGCATCATCAATCTCTCGACGCGCCACAACTACACCAAGCAGGCCGGGCCGCCCGGTCGCGGCGGGGCCGGCGTCTCCTACAACTGCTCGAAGGCGGCCCTCGGCAAGCTCGCGGACGGGATCGCCGCCGAGCATGGCCCCGATGGCGTCCTCGCCTTCGACCTCGATCCGGGCCCGGTCTGGACCGAGCGCGGCGAGCGGCAGCACGCGCGGATCGGCTATCCCCGGGAGATCTTCTGTCCGACCGCCGTCCCCGCGAAGGCGGTCGTCTGGCTCGTCACCGACCCCGAAGCGGCGCGCTACAACGGCCAGCATTTCATGGCGCAGGAGTTCGTCCGCCAGCGCGGGCTGCATCCCGACTGGCCGACCGCCCTGCGCATGAACGCGCGCTGGTCGCCGACCGCGATTCTCGACTGGCGCGAACGCAGCACGAAACGTTGAACCCGATGGGATGGAAGAGGAGATTCCGATGGGCCGCTGGACACGCAAAGAGCTCGAAGACCAGGCACACCATTACCGCCTGACGGCGCGCAAGTCCGCGACGACCGGCGACTGGTCCCACTGGGCGAACCTCTTCACCGAGGACGCCACCTACGTCGAACATCATTTCGGCCGCTTCTGCGGTCGCGACGCGATCTACCGCTGGATCAGCGCGATCACGACGCCCTATCCCATGAATCACATGATCTATTTCCCGTGGACCTGGCACGTGATCGACGAGGAGCGGGGCTGGGTGATCTGCGAGCTCATGAATCGCATGAAGGATCCCGGCGACGGCTCGCTCCACGAGGAGCCCAACATCACGATCCTCCACTACGCGGGCGACGGCCTCTGGAGCTACGAGGAGGACGCCTACGACTGGCAGAACATGGCGCGCATGATCGCCGGCTGGCAGGCGGTGAAGGAGCGCTGCGAGAAGCTGGCTTCGCAGGGACGCGATCCCCGGGACGAGCGGCACATCGCGGCGATCGAAGGGGTCGAGGTCAAGCGCTGATCCCCGGTCTCGGGTCTCAGCGCGCGAAGGGATCGAGTGACGATGCGCGCTCGGCCGCCCGATCGGCGGCGGAGCGCGGGGGCAGACGCGACCACTGGTCGAGGATCCGGCGGTCTTCGTCGGTGAGCTTCGCGGCGGGGTGGAGCGGGCGATAGAGCCAGGGAGGCATGTCGCCGTCGACGATCTCCTCCCAGCTCTCCTCGAGCGCCTCGCGCCGTTCGTCCTCGTCGAGGCGGTTCCAGGTCGAGTAGTTGACCTCCTCGCGCCCTTCGCGGACGTCCCGCGCGATCAGCCAGGAGACGGGCGCCACCTGCGCATACCACGGCCATACGACCTCGTTCGAGTGGCAGTCGTAACAGGCGCGGCGCAGGACGGCTCGCGCCTCGGGACTCGCCGGGACCTCGGTTTCGACCGGGGGATTGGTCCGCTCGATGGGCACGAGCTGGATCGCGAGGAACGCCGCGGTGAGGACCTCCGCAGCGAGGATGGCGCCCTTCGGCATCGCGAGCCCTCCCGAGGCGAGCCGTGATGCTCGCCGTGCCCCCGCGTCCTTCGGAAAGGACGTGGCATCCGACCGCGACGCGGGGCGAGCCGCCCCACGCCAGCGCGGCGAGGAAGCCCTGGACCCGGACCGTGTCGGTCGTCGGGATGGGGAGCAAGTCACGTGCCGTCGGCGGTGGCGCGCCCCGGGCCCTGCGTCGGTCGCAGGAACTCGACGTAGAAGCGGACGGGACCGCAGACCTCGACCTCGTGCGGGACCTCGGGCTCGACCTCGCCGACACGCGAAGGCGACAGTCGGATCGCGTGAGGCGTGGGCTCGAGGATCCGGAAGACGAGCTCGCCCTCGAGGACGTGGATGCGGGCCCAGACGCCGGCCTTCGTGGTGTGGCGGCGCAGGAGCCCGGCCGGGATCGAGCCTTCGTCGAAGACGGGCGTCTGCTTGTAGCGCTCGAGGTCGGGCAGGGGCGTCGGCATCGCGATCAGCGTCGCAGCCCGAACCGCGACCTGCCAGCGGCGTACTCGACCCTACTCGAACTGGGCGAGGACTTCCTCGAAGCGCTCGAGGGCGAGATCACAGACCTCGTCGAACTTCCCGGCCTCGAGGCCGAGGCGCTTGAGCGATGAGTCCAGATCCTGGACGTGTTCGAGGGGCTCGCCGCACTGGAAGCCCAGCTTGCGCGCCCCGGCATCCGACACCTTCACGATGTCGCAGATCTCGCGGGCCTTGTGGTCCGGGGCCTCGGTCGGCTCTTCGTGGAGTCGGATCGCCTGGACGAGGGCCTCGGGCAGGTTCCAGGCCTGGGCCACGAGGGCGCCGATCTCGCCGTGGTCGGCGCCGAGGATGCTGCGCTCGGCGGTGACCGGGGATTCGCCCGCATCCCGAGCGGCTTCGATCAGCCGCATCGCGCGCTCCTCGACCTGCTGATACATGATGACCCGGCCGATGTCGTGCAGCAGCGCCGCCGTGAAGGCCTCCGGCGGCACGCGGCGTCGGGAGACCAGCGGGATCATCTCGGTCACGACCGCCGTCGCCACGTCGTGGCGCCAGAGCTCGCCTTCCCGCGCACCGAGCAGCGGGATGTCGCACATCATCGTGCCCTTGACCGCGACCCCGACGGCGAGTCGGACGACGGAGGCGGATCCCAGGCGGAAGATCGCCTGCTCGTTCGTCCGGACGCGGCCGGCGCTGCCGAGGGCCGCCGAGTTGGCGTTGCGCAGGATCCGTCCCGTGAGCGGCGCGTCGAAGGAGACGGCCTGGATCACGTCGTCGACGTCCCAGTCCTCGAAGGCGAAGAGCTGGGTCAGCCGGACGGCGGTCTGCGACAGCGGGTTCAGGGCCTGGGCAGCGAGCGCGAGCGCGTCGTGATCGATCACGATACCGGGTCTCCCTTTACGGGACGCGGGAGCAACCTCCGTGGTCTTTCGCTGCGAAGGCTTCATCGCTTCAGCCTCCGGTCGCGCCCGATTCGACGCGGATGATGACAGAGAAGTGTGTCTCGCCCCATACGCAGAACAGGGACAAGGGTTCGTTATCCGAAAAATCCGGGTTTTCCCCCGCCTCTTTCGAGGAAACCACCGGCAGTCCGAGGGACGATGGCTGGGGCAGCATCGACTTCAGGTTGCCTGCGAGGATGTTGGCCATCTCGCCCGCCGCATCGAGGATTTCCTCGGCGGCGAGCTCGCCGGGCTTCGCCTCGAGCATGCGGCAGGCGATCTGCTCGGCCGTCTCCGACGGGAAGAGGACCGTCACGGTCCCTTGCCAGGCGCCGCGGATCTCGATCCGGGAACGGATGTCCCAGCTCGGGATCGTTCCGACTTCGGTTTCGGCTTCGCTGATCGGATCCCCGAAGAGCGTCTGCCAGGTCTGGTCCACCAGGGCCATCAGGTCTTCGCGAGCAATGTCCACGATCAGGCCTCCTCGAGCTGGAAGCAACCGGAACGCGCGATGTCCAGGCGCTTGTAATGGGAATCGAGATTGAGCGTGCTCTCGGCGCCGCCCAGGAACAGGTAACCCCCCGGCCGCAAGACCTTCCGGATCTTGCCGAGGATCGCCTTCTTCACGTCCGGCTCGAAGTAGATCAAGACGTTGCGGATGAAGACGACGTCGGCGGTCGGGATGCCGACCCAGTTCTCGAGCAGGTTCAACGTCCGGCAGGTCAGGAGCTTGCGCACGTCGTCGTTGACCTGCCAACGGACGCCCTTGCGATGGAAGTACTTCGCGAGCAGCGGCGCGGGCAGCCCCCGGTTCACTTCCAGCTGGCTGTACTCCCCGTTCGTCGTCTTCTGGACCATCTCCTTCGAGAGATCGGTCGCGAGGATGTTGACCCCCCAGCCCGCGAGCTGGGGAAAATGCTCGCGCATCAGGATCGCGAGGGAGTAGGGCTCCTGGCCCGACGAGCTGGCTGCGGACCAGATCTGGATCTTGCGCTCGCGCTCCTTGCGCTCGATCACCCGAGGCAGGATCTCGTTGCGGAAGGCATCGAAGGGCGAGACGTCCCGGAAGAAGGACGTCTCGTTCGTCGTCATCGCCTCGACGACCATTTCGCAGAGCACCTTGTCGCCCCCCTTCAAGGCGACGACCAGGGCCGCGAGATCGGCGATCTTCTTCTCCTTGAGGATCGGCGCCATGCGCGTATCGATGAGATACTGCTTCGATGCTTCGAGAGCGATGCCCGAACGTTCCTTCAGGAACGTCGTGAAGAACTTGAAGTCGGCGTCGTTCATCGCGCGCCCACCGCCTGGCGAGCAGGGCGCACCGCCACGCAACGCTCGAGGAAGAGCGCGACCTCGCCCTGGGGCAGGATCTGATCGGCGAGTCCCGCCGTCGCGACGGCGCCGGGCATGCCCCAGACGATCGAGCTCGCCTCGTCCTGTACGACGACGCGGGCCCCGGCCTGGCGCAGCGCGCGGGTCCCTCGAGTCCGTCCGAGCCCATGCCGGTCAGGACGACGCCGAGCGCGCGACCGCCGAAGGCTTTCGCCGCCGAGCGGAAGAGCGGATCGACTGCCGGACGGCAGGAGTTCTCCTTCGGACCCTGGTCGAGATGGAGTCGACAGCCGTTCGCCGTCCGCTCGACCGTCATGTGAAAGTCACCCGGGGCGATCCAGACCTCGCCGGGCTTCGCTTCGGCCCCTTCCCAGGCCTCGTGGACCCGCAGCTGACACCTCTGGTCCAGGCTCTTCGCGAGGGTCGTCGTGAAGGTCGGCGGCATGTGCTGCACGATCAGGATCGGAACCGGATAGGTCGAGGGCAGCTCGGGAAGGATCGCCTGCAGCGCCTTGGGGCCGCCGGTCGACGTGCCGATCACGACGATCTGCGGGGTCGTCCCGGGCGCGGCCACGATCATCGGGCGGGGCGAGGACGACGCCGTCGCGGCGGACGATGCGGAAGCGGCCGAGGATGCGGTCGAAGTCGACGACGCGCGCGCCCGCGCGCCCGCGCGCTCGGCGGAGTCGAAGAGCGCGACGATCTTCGGGATCAGCTCGGCGCGCAGCGTATCGACGGCGTCCGCGATCCGCGCGAGCTGGGAGGGCTTGGTCACGTAGTCGCTCGCGCCCGCCTGCAGCGCCTCGAGGGCCCCGACGGCGCCGGCCTGGTCGGCGGCGCTGAAGACGATCACGGGCAGCTTGATGCCCCGCGCGCGCAGCACGCCGAGGGTCTCGAGCCCGCCCATCACGGGCATCTCGAGATCGAGGGTCAGCAGATCCGGGCGAAGGGTCTCGAGCTTCTCGAGCGCCACCTTGCCGTTCACGGCCGCGCCGACGACCTCGATGCGGGGATCGTCGCCGAGGACCTTGGCGACGATCCGTCGCACGACGGTCGAGTCGTCGACGACGAGGACACGGATGCGTTCCATGCGTTCGTTTTCTTCCGTGGCTCGGGGTGGCTCAGACCACGAGCCCGAGGAGCACGAGCTTCTGCTCCAGGGCTTCGCGGTCGAAGGGCTTCATCAGGTATTCGTCGGCGCCCGCCTCGAGGGCGAGCTGCATCTGGCTGATCTCGCTCTCGGTCGTCGCCATCATGACCCGCATGCCCGACCATTCGGGACGGCGGCGGATCTCGCGGACCAGCTCGATGCCGTTCATGTTCGGCATGTTCCAGTCGACGACCGCGAGGTCGATCGGCCAGGCCTGCTTGATCTTCTCGAGGGCGACGAGGCCGTCCTCGGCCTCCTCGACCTCGAAGCCGAGCCCCTTGAGCGTCCGCTTCACGATCGCGCGGATCGTCTTCGAATCATCGACGGTGATGGCCTTCAACTTCGATCACCTCGCCCGATTCTCGAAGCGGTAGCGGGTGACGGCGCTCTGCAGCTCGGACGCCATGGTCGCGAGCTCCGCCGAGGCCTTGTTGATGTCCGAGGCGCCCCGGGTCGTGTCCTCGGAGGCCGTGGCGACGCCGGAGATGTTCGACGTGATCTCGTCGGTCCCCTTGGCCGCCTCGGCGACGGTCCGCCCGATCTCGTTGGTCGTCGCCGTCTGCTCCTCGACGGCGGCGGCGATCGTCGTCTGGATCTCGTTGATCCGGCCGATGATCGTCGCGATCTCGGCGGTCGCCTCGACGGCGGCCTTGGTGTCGGCCTGGATCGTCTCGATGCGCTGCGAGATGTTCTCGGTCGCCTTCGCCGTCTCCTTGGCCAGCTCCTTGACCTCGTTGGCGACGACCGCGAAGCCCTTGCCCGCCTCGCCGGCCCGGGCCGCCTCGATCGTCGCGTTGAGGGCCAGCAGGTTCGTCTGCTGCGCGATCGACGTGATGACCTTGATGACCTGGCCGATCTCAGCGCTGCTCTCGCCGAGCTTGCGGATCGTGGCCGAGGTGTTGGCTGCGACCTCGACCGCCGAGGTCGCCACCTTCGAGGCTTCCGATGCGTTCGACGCGATCTCGCGGATGCTGACCGTCATCTCCTCCGTCCCGGCCGCGACCGACTGGATGTTCTGGTTGACCTGGACCGAAGCCGCCGAGACCGTCGTCGCCTGGGTCGAGGTCTCCTCGGCGTTCGCCGCCATCTGCTGGCTGACCGCCGAGAGCTCCTCGGACGCGCTCGCGAGCGCCTGGGTATGGCCACTGATGGTCGACATGCTGTTGCGCAGGTTGGACAGCATGTGGGCGATGCTCTTGCCCATGCGGCCAACGGGGTCGTTGCCCGTGAGGACGACCTCGGCGGTCAGGTCGCCTTCCGCGGCCTGGGCCGTGACCTCGAGCAGATGGTCGACGCCCTCCTCGAGGCGCTTCTTCGCCTCGACCTGGGCCGTGATGTCGGTGGCGTACTTCACGACCTTCACGGGCTTTCCGCTCGCGTCCAAGATGGGGTTGTAGGACGCCTGGATCCAGATCTCGCGGCCGCCCTTGCCGATCCGCTTGTACTCCGCGGCCTGGTACTCCCCGCGGCCGAGGGCGCTCCAGAACGCGGTGTACTCGCCGCTTCGGGCAAACTCGGGCTCGACGAACATCCGGTGGTGCTGGCCCTTGATCTCGCCGAGGGAATAGCCGAGCGCGTGGAGGAAGTTCTCGTTCGCGGTCCGGATCGTTCCGTCGAGCTCGAACTCGATGACCGCCTGTGACTTGCCGATCGCCGCCAGCTGACCTTTGGCGTCGGCGTTCAGCACTTCGCCCTCGGCGAGCTTGGCGCATCTGCTCGAGGGCGTTGAGGGCGGAGCCGGTGAGGCCTTCCGGGATCGTCACCTGGAAGTCGAGGTCGTTGCGCGCGATCCGCGTGGCCACCGTGCTGACCTCGCTCGGATCTCCGCCGAGCTTCTGGGTCACCATGCGCGAGATCAGCCAGGTCAGCAGGGCGGCGAGCACCGCCGCGACCACGAGGGCACCGAGGCCCGTCGCGGTATGGAATTCGAGATCGGCGGTCGACTCGTCGATGAGGGCCTGGGCCGACTTCGATTGGTGGGTGATCAGGCGGCTCAAGACCTCCGTCAGCGGGTCGACGGCGGGATAGAGCTTGTTGGCGGCGAACGAGGTGAGCGCCGCCCGATCGCCGCGAGCCAGGATGCCCGAGAGCTCGTCCGCGGCCTGGTTGGCCACGACGAAGATGGGATCGGCTTCGTCGACGAGGGACTGCTCGTCGGCATCGAGATCGCTCGAGGTGAACTCCTTCCAGCGCTTCTCGCTGTCGGCCGCGGCGGTCCCGATGCCGGATCGGGCCTGGTCCATCGTGAGCGCCCCGTCGCGGGCCTTGTGGGCCGCATCGACGATCGCGACGGCGTAGTTGTCGATGACCGCCTTCAGCAGGAGCTGGTGGTAGACCTGCTCGCCATGCATGTCGGAGAGCATCTGACCGCCGTCCTGCATTCCCTTCAGGGTCGCGAGGGTCGAACCGACGCCCATCGCGAGCGTGAGCGCGATGACCAGCGTGATCTGCTTGGTGAGCCGCATGCGTTTGAAGAACTCCACTTCCCTCTCCTTGGATCGAACGCCGGGCGGCGTCGAAGCTTCTGTCTGCTTTCGGAGCGGACCGTCGGTCCGCTCCAGTCGGGTTTCAGGCGGTCTCCGGGGCCGCGAGGTCGATCGCTTTCGTCGGGTCGAGCATGAGGAGCAACCGGCCGTCGAGCTTGTAGACGCCCCGGATCAGGTCGTGATAGGCGGGGTCGAGGGTCGCCGGGGGGCTCTCCATCGCCTGATCGTCGAGGTCGAGCACGTCGCCGATGTCGTCGACGAGCAGGCTGACCGAGCCGTGGCTCGGACTCAGCACCACGTTCATCGGGCGCTGATCTTCCTGCCGGGGCGGGAGGCTGAAACGCCGCCGCATGTCGATCGCGGTCACGATCTGACCGCGGAGGTTGATGAGGCCCTCGATCGTGTCGGAAGCGAGCGGGACGCGGGCCATCTCGTGGAATCGGAGCACCTCCTGCACGTGCTCGACCTCGAGTCCGAGCAGGGTGTCGGCGACCGTGAAGGTGCAGAGCTGGGCAGGGCGGCTCACGATCGGGCTCCTTCGGCGCGCGACGCGGCCTGTCGAGCGAGGCCGGGGATGGCGCGGTGGACGATGCCGGCGATGTCGAGGAGGTCCGTGACCCGGCCCTGGACGACGGCGGAGCCCAGGGTGTCGGCCCGGTTCGTGGTCCGTTCGATCACGACGGATGCGTCGACGATGTCGTGGATCCGGTCGACGACGAGCCCGACGCACTGATCGCCCGACGCATGGACGATGACCTGGAGCCGTTCGTCGGAATCCGGGAGGCGCTGGCCGGCTCGGGATTTCGCTCGTCCGAGCCAGACGAGGGGCATGATCCGATCGCGGTACTGGGTCACGAGGAAGTCGCCACTCTGCTCGACTTCGGCGACGGGAATCTCCTCGAGGCGTGCGACCGACGAGAGCGGAATCGCCGCGCGATTCTCGTCGAGGTCGAGCAGCAGGAGCGTCTCGATGTCGCCCGTGCGGAGCGGGGCGGGCGCTTCGACGGCGGCCTCGGCGCGCGCCTGCTTGTGGCCATGCTGGTCGTCGAGGACGTGGGCGCGCTTCGCGATCCCGATCGAGTCGAGGATCAGGGCGACACGGCCGTCGCCGAGGATCGTCGCCCCCGCGTAGACCGGGATGTCGCGGATCTGTTGCGACAGAGGCTTGACGACGATCTCCTCGGTGTCGTTGACCGAATCGACGATCAGGCCGTACTGTCGATCGTCGGCCTGCAGCACGACGATGTTGAGGGAGAGCTCCGCGCCGGTCGTCTCGTCGGCTTCGGACGTCGCGATCGGGCCAGCCGCCGGCCGGGGGCGCAGACCGAGCTCGCCGCGGAGATCGACGAGCGGGAGCAGCTCGCCGCGCAGGCGGTAGACGGGCGTCCCGTGGACCTCCTCGATCGCGTCGCGGGCGCGCTCGCCCTCGAGGCGGACGAGCTCGATCAGGCTGACCTGGGGAATCGCGAAGCGGCAGCCGTCGACGGTGACGAGCAGCGTCGGGATGATGGCGAGGGTCAGCGGGATCTTGATCCGGAGCGTCGTGCCTTCGCCCTTGGCGCTCTGGATGTCGACCGTGCCGCCGATCTTCTCGATGTTGGTCCGGACGACGTCCATGCCGACGCCGCGGCCGGAGACGTTGGTGACCTTGGCGGCGGTCGAGAAGCCTGGCAGGAAGATCAGCTGAAGGGCCTCGCGCTCGCTCATCCGACCGGCCTTGTCCCGGGTCAGGAGCCCGCGCTCGATCGCCTTCTCCTTGACGCGGTCGACATTGATTCCATGGCCGTCGTCGATCAGCTCGAGGTTGACCTGGCCGCCCTCGTGATAGGCGCGCAGCTTGAGGGTCCCCTCGGCGGGCTTGCCGGCGGCGACGCGCTCCTCGACCGACTCGATCCCGTGGTCCACCGAGTTGCGGACCATGTGGGTGAGCGGGTCCTTGATCGCCTCGAGGATCGTGCGGTCGAGCTCGGTGTCCTCACCCTCCATGACGAGGGTGGCGCGCTTGCCGCAGGCGGCGGTCAGATCCCGGACGACGCGGGGGAACTTGCTCCAGACGTTCCGGATGGGCTGCATCCGGGTCTTCATCACGCCCTCCTGGAGATCGCTCGTGATGAGGTTCAGCCGCTGCGAGGTCGCGGCGAGGGTCGAGCTCGGGTCGCTCGCGGTGTGCTGCACGATCTGGTTGCGGGTCAGGACGAGCTCGCCCACCAGGTTCATGATCGAGTCGAGCAGATGGACATCGACGCGGATCGAGGTGTCGACCGCGTTCGGCTTGCCAGGCGCGCGCCGAGGGCCGACGCGGGCGCTCGTCGACTCCTCCTTGGCTCTTCGCCTTGCTCTCTTGTTCGGCCGGCTTCTGCCTTTGGTCGGCCGGGGCATCGGCCGACCGGTCCGACGGCCGCCGTCGGCTGGGCCGCCGCCATCGACGGCGGCGGGGAAGCCCAGCGCGCGGCCCGCGCGGCGAGGACGTCTTCGGGCAGGCTCGCGGGGGAGGGGGCGATCGCCGGGGCGGGGGTCGAGGTCGCTTTCGGGGCGCTCTCCGTCGTCGGCTCGGGCGTCGACTCGAGGGCCGCGGCGGCTTTCGTCTCCGGATCCGTCATCGGAGCCGGCGGTGCCGGGGAAGTTGCCGTCGCGCTCGCGGGCGCTGCGCCGGAGGAGAGGAAGCCGTCCTGGTCCGCCTGCTGCAGGCGCTTCAGATTGTCGAGGAGCTCGGTGCAGTCCTCGTCGCCCTCGCTTCGCGCACTCTCGATCGAGGCCAGGATCGCGCGGAGCGTGTCGACGGTCTTGAGGAGGGCGTCGGCGCGCCCGGTGTTCATGACGAGCGCGCCGTCCCGGAGCTTCGAGAGGAGGTTCTCGGCGGTGTGGGCGACGGCCTCGAGCTTTCCGAAGGCGAGGAAGCCCGCGGTGCCCTTGATCGTATGGAAGGTGCGGAAAATGCCGGAGAGGATCTCGGTGTTTTGCGGATCCTCTTCGAGGGTCAGCAGATCCTGGTCCAGCTTGTCGAGCCCTTCGTAGCACTCGACCAGGAACTCCTGGATCAGCTCATTCTGCTCTTCGTCGCTATCGAGCACGGGCGACTCCCACCTTCGGCAGAAGCCGAGGCTGCACGCGTGTCGACTGAGCAAGACGTGTGCCACGACGAAGACGAGCAGGTCGTAGAGCGAGCGAGACGGTCGTTGCAGAACGAAACGCACGATGATCCCGGCGTTCCGCATGAATGGGCGACGCAGCGCCGGCGCACGAGGTTGTGATGGTTCACCACGCCTCCCGGCGAGCGGGCGGCTCGAATCCATCGCGAAAAAATGCGCTCCAGTCGGAATCGTCCCGCACCGAATATGCGGCCATCACGCCGTGCGGGATCGATTCGTCTCCCGTCGCGTCCGTGACGAATCCCAGTCAGGGCTCGATCCATCGGGGAGGCGTTCATGAAGATTCTCGTCGTCGACGACAGCGGCATCATGCGGAAGATCGTGGTCCGCACCCTGAAGCAGGCCGGCTTCTCCGGACACACCATCGAAGAGGCGGAGAACGGAAAGGAGGCCCTCGCCAAGATCGAGGCCGACGCGCCCGATCTCGTGCTCACCGACTGGAACATGCCCGAGATGACCGGCATCGAGCTCGTCAAGGCGATGCGCGAGAAGAAGCTCGAGATCCCCTTCGCCTTCATCACCTCCGAGTGCACCTCGGAGATGAAGCAGCAGGCGACCGCAGCCGGCGCCGTCGCGTTCCTGACCAAGCCCTTCACCGCCGAGACGATGCAGTCCGTGCTCGGCAAGGTCCTCGAGTAGTCGAGTCGGGACCGAGCGGGAGATCCATGGCCGCGAAGATCCATTGTCCGAAGCTCAAGGAGCTCTCCGATCACCTCGAGCCGCTGATCGGCCGGGCGACGACGGTCACCGCGAGCAAGACGCCCAACAAGTTCAAGGACAGCTGTCAGACGGCCCGCTACGTGGGTCGCGACGGCAAGCTCGCCGCGGTCTGTCAGCTCGATCTCGAGCTCGCGGCCTATCTGGGCGCCGCGCTCGCGATGGTGCCGATCGGATCGGCCCAGGACGACATCAAGGCGGGGAAGCTGAGCCCGAACCTCGTCGACGCCTTTCGCGAGGTGGCGAACATCCTGGCCGGCGTGCTCTGCGTCGACGGCGCGCCGCACGTCCGCTGGACCGATCTCACGTCGGGGCTCGCGGCGATGCCGGCCGATGCGAAGGCGGTGATCGCGAAGCCCGTCGAGCGCATCGACGTCCACGTCGAGGTCGAGGGCTACGGCGGCGGAGGCGGGGGCAACCTCACGATCCTGACCGCCAAGGTCGCCTGACGCGCGGACCCCGATTCAGCTCTGGTTCTCGAGCGCCGGCGTCGTCCAGGCGGGCTTGCCGTCGAGATAGACCGCGTGGTCCTCTCGGTAGCGGTAGCGCAGGTCCATGCGATGGATCCGCCAGCGCCCGGCGTCCTTCCGGAAGCGCATTCGATACTGCGCGAAGCCGCGCATCCGCGTCTGGCTCCCGATCACGACCCAGTCGTGGAGCTTGAAGATCCCGCTCGCCTCGCTCTCGCTCTCGATCTCGACCTCGGGGTTCATGCCGCCGTGGCTGATGCGGATGTCGGCGGCGCCCTCGTTCTCGCGCAGGAACGCGACGAGCGCGTCGCGACCCTCGCGGCGCCAGGCCGGCTGTCCGTAGTCGCCGATCACGTCGGGCGTGAAGCAATCGGGCAGCTCGCTCCAGAGCTTGTCGTCGAGGCAGCGCCAGTAGCGCGCCATCGCCTTCTTCACGCCTTCCGTGTCCTCGATGATCCGGATGCGGGCTTCGAGGGATTGCAGATCGGTCATGGGAGCGGCTCCTCTTCGGTCGACGTCGTCCGGGGTTCGGGCGGCGCAACGCCGGCCGCCGCCACCGTAGCGAGCGCGTCCCGGCTCCGCGATGATGACGACGGCGAGGCAGAGGAGGCGGGCGATGGACGGCAGGGTCGAGCGGACGATGTCGGGCGCGCTCTGGAGCGAGTTCTGCGACGTGCTGAAGAGCGCGGGGGAGACCGTGCTGCGGCCCGAGGTTCCGACGGATCCCCTCGATCGCGCCGAGGGCTATCGCTACCTGACGCGCATCCTGCGCCTCGCCCTCGAGATGCACGTCGAGAACGCCGAGCCGCGCACGCCGCGCCTCGCCCTCGGTTGCCGGCCGGACATCAAGCTCGGCTGCGACAACCCGGACTCGTACTACCTGACGGCGCCGCTCCACGGCGACCACGAGTACCGGATCCGCGGACGCCTCGGGACGGTGCCGGTCCTCTCCTTCGGCGCCTACTACGGCGGGATGGGCAGTCCGCGATCCGGCTGCAGCGGCTCGCTCGAACGTTCGAAGCTCGTGGTCGATGCGGAGGGACGGTTCGAGATCTCGCTCAGCGCGAAGCCCCGGCCGGGCAACTGGATCGCCCTCGACGCCGAAGCGGGGTCGCATCAGCTCGTCGTGCGCCAGACCTTCACGGATCGCCGCCGCGAGACGGTGGCCGAGCTCGAGCTCGAGCGCCTGGGCGAAGGGCAGGGCGCGCCGCCCCTCGACGCCGCGACCTTCCACGACCGGCTGCTCGCCGCGGCCCGCTACGTGAAGGGCAATACGGCGCTCTTCGCCGACTGGGCGCGGGACTTCCAGCAGCATCCGAACGAGGTCCGGCCGCTCGACGTCTCCCGGGCCCAGGGCGATCCGAGCCTCTTCTATCTCCAGGGCTATTGGTCGCTCGCGCGCGACGAGGCCTGGCTGCTCGAGTTCCGGCCGCCGGAATGCGACTACTGGAATTTCCAGCTCAACAACTACTGGCTCGAGTCCCTCGACTACCGCGACCACCGGATCGACCTGAACGGCCTCGCCGCGAGGCCCGAGGCCGACGGCCGCATCCGCATCGTCGTCGCCCACCGCGACCCCGGCCACCCGAACTGGATCGACACCGCCCATCACGCCCGCGGCACGATGGGACTCCGGATCGTGAAGGGCCGCGCGCAGCCCGTCGTCGAGCAGCGGGTCGTCGCCTTCGACCGCATCCCCGCCTTCTCCGGGCGGCGCTGAGATGCAGATCTTCCAGGTCCTCTCGCGCACACCCACCCGCGAGCTCCCCGAGCTCGCCGCCCTCGCCGAACGGCTCGGCTTCGACGGCATCGGCTTGAGCGATCATCTCGTGCGGCCGCGCGAGGTGGCCTCCCGCTATCCCTATTCCGCGGACGGACGCATGGAGGCGGGCACGAGCACGCCCTATCCCGATCCGTTCGTCGCGATCGCGGCGCTCAGCCAGGTCACGACCCGCGTGCGCTTTCTGACGAACGTCTACGTGCTCCCGCTGCGGGATCCATTCACGGTCGCGAAGGCCGTCTCGACGGCGGCCGTCTTCGCGGGGGATCGCGTCGTCTTCGGGGTCGGCGTCGGCTGGATGGCGGAAGAGTTCGCCCTGACCGGTCAACGTTTCGAGGCCCGCGGTCGGCGAACCGACGAGATGCTCGAGGTCGTCGCGAAGCTCCTCTCGGGCGAGATGGTCGAGCACCACGGCGAGTTCTACGACTTTGCACCGCTCCAGATGCAGCCCGTGCCTTCGCGCCGGCCGCCGGTCTGGGTCGGGGGCGAGAGCGCGGTCGCCATGCGGCGGGCGGCGCGGTGCGACGGGTGGCTCGGGATCTACTACGACGAGGCCGGGGCGCTCGAGCGGATCGAGCAGGTCCAGCGGGCGCGACGAGAGGCGGGGCGAGCGAACGAGGCGTTCGAGATCGCGCTCGCGCTGCGCGAGGCGCCGGATGCGGCCGCGCGGCGAAGGCTCGAGGGGGCGGGGATGACGGTGCTGCTGCATCCGGCGCCCTGGCCCGCGGATCCGGGGGGAATCGGGCTCGCCGAGCGACGGGCGGCGCTCGAGCGCGCGGCCGAGCGGCTGATCGCCTGATGGGCATCGACTTCGACTTCGCGAGCTGGTGGCTGATCCTGCGGCGGATCTCGGCCGAGCCCTTCCGGCCGAAGCGCAAGCTCTTCCTCTACGGCGTCTTCTTCGGGCTGACCGCGTTCAGCTTCGCGAGCTTCGTCGGCCTCGCCCTCGACCACGTCTTCTTCCCGGCGTTCCGGAAGATGAAGGTCCGGGAGCCCGTCTTCATCGTCGGCAACGGCCGCAGCGGCACGACCCACATGCATCGCCTGCTCGCCGGCGACGCGCGCCGCTTCACCTGGTTCCGGACCTACGAGATGCTGATGCCCTCGATCGTCCAGCGAAAGGCGCTCTGGCTCTTCGCGGACCTCGATCGCAAGCTCCTCGGCGGCGCGATCGCCCGCCAGCTGCGGCTCGTCGAGGACGAAGCCCTCGAGGACGTCCGCGGCAAGCACCACTGGCGCCTCGACGGCCCCGAGGAAGACGACTTCCTGCTCTTCAACAACTGGAGCAGCGCCTCGCTCGTCTTTCCCTTCGACTATCCCGAGCTGATCGAAGGACTCTACGGGGATCGCCAGTCGAAGCTCTCGCGCCGTCGCCAGTTCCGTTTCTACGAGGGGCTCCTGAAGCGCCAGCTCTACCTCTATCCACCCGACAGGGGGCGCTCGGCGGATCCACTGCTGCAAGAGCCCGAGCTTCACGATGAAGGTCCGCGTGCTGCGCGAGTTCTTCCCCGACGCGCGTTTCGTCTTCATGCTGCGCCATCCGGCCGAGTCGATCCCGAGTCTCGTCGATCTGATGTCGTGGTATTGGCGCGGATTCGGCTCGCCCCCCGAGCAGGTCGAGGCGACGGCCCGCGCGCTCGCCGAGGCGAACGTCGACAACTATCGCGCGATGGCGGAGCAGGCCGACGAGCTTCCTCCCGATCGCCAGATGGTCGTCGACTACGAGGCGCTCTGCCGGGATCCGAAGGCGGTCGTCGAGGCGCTCTACGCGCGCTTCGGCTTCCCGATCGACGCGGACTACGCGGCCTTCCTCGAGCGCGAGCAGATCGCGGCGGCGCGCTTCGTGAGCGGCCACGACTACGATCCGGAGGGCCAGGGGCCCGGCCGCGAGCGACTGCATCGCGAGCTCGCGCCGCTCTACGCGCGCTTCGGCTGGAAGCCCTGATGGATGCGCCTCTGGCGAAGCTGATCCTCGTCCACCGCGTTCCCGTCCCCGGCCTCGAAGAACATCTGAGCGCGCTTCGAGCGCTGCCGCGACGCGCGCTCAGCACGCCCCTCGCCGAGCTCGCGCGGCCGCCGGTCGCCGCGTTCGTCGAGCTCTGGGGACCGATCGAGGCGCTGCGCTCCGCCTTCGAGGCCTGGCCCGCCCCGGGCTCGGCCTGGCTCGTCGACGAGCGGCGCCCCGCCGATTCGCCGCGGACCTGGCCTTCGGGCGAGCCGAGTCCCGGGGTGCGCCTGGTCGGGAGCGTCTTTCGTCGCGCGGAGCTCGATCGCGCGGCCTTCGCCCGCTCCTGGCACGGCCCGCATACGGAGGTCGCCCTCGCGTTCACGATTCCGGTCTGGCGCTATGGCCAGAACGTGGTCCGCGAGGCCTGGGGAGCAGACGAGGGCGAGGACGGCTTCGCCGTCCTGCATTTCCGCGCGCCCGCGGAGCTCGCCGATCGCTGGGCCCGCTACCCGGACGAGGCGCGTCGGGGCGCCGAGGACGCTGCGCGTTTCATGGACGCGAGCCGGGGCTGGAACGTCGTCATGACGGAGACGCTCTGGGAAGAGACGGGGGCGGGGCCGTGACGGCGCGGGCGTCGGTCGAATCCCCTAGTCTTCGAAGATGGAGCTGAACGGACGAGTCGCCCTCGTGACGGGCGCAGGGCAGGGGGTCGGTCGCGGCATCGCGATCGCCTTCGCGCGGGCGGGGGCACGGGTCGTCCTGACGGGGCGGACGCTCGCCAAGCTCGAACGGGTCACGGGCGAGATCGGAAGCGGCCTCGCCCTCGAGGCCGACATGACCGAGCGCGCCCAGATCGCGCGGGTCGTCGAGCGCATCGAGGCCGAGTACGGCCACCTCGATTGCCTGGTCAATGCCGCCTACGACGTGCGGGTCGGTCTCTTCGACGCGCTGACCGCCGACGACGCGCGGGCGGATTGGAACAGCGGCTTCAACGGTCCGCTGCGCTGCATGCAGGCCTGCTTCCCGCTGCTCGCCCGGTCGAAGGGCAACGTCATCAACGTCGGGGCCGCGACCGGTCTCAAGCCCGACACGACGACCTTCACCCTCTATGCCTCGACCAAGGAGGCGCTGCGCAGCCTGACGCGGACGGCGGCGATGGAGTGGGCGAGCCACGGGATCCGCGTGAACGCCCTGATCCCGCTGGCGACGAGCCCCTCCTTCAGTGAGTGGGGACACGAGAACCCGGACGCCTATCAGACGATCCTCGAGAGCATCCCGCTCAAGTTCCTCGGTGATCCCGTGACCGACGTCGGGCCGGGGGCCGTCTTCCTCGCGAGCGACGACGCCCACTACCTGACGGGCACGACGCTCATGCTCGACGGCGGGCGGGGGTATCTGCGATGAGCCGCGTCGAAGGGCGTCTCGAAGGCCGTCTCGCAGGGAAGGTCGCGCTCGTCACGGGCGGTGGGCAGGGCGTCGGCCTCGGCATCGCGCGGGCGCTGGCTGCGGCGGGGGCGCGGATCGCGCTGGTCGATCGCGAGGCGGACCGGGTCGCGCGCGCGGCGCAGGACCTCGGCGGAATCGGGCTCGTCGGCGACGTGGTCCTGCCGGGGGATGCGGTGCGCTGCTGCAACGAGACGGTCGCGCGGCTCGGCGCGATCGACGTCCTCGTCAACAACGCCCATCACGTGATCGGACAACCGCTGCTCGAGGTCGACGACGCGAGCCTCGAGACGGTCTGGTCGACGGGCTTCCTCGGGGCCTTCAACTTCATGAAGGCGGCCCGGCCCCATCTGCGCCGCGGGGCGAGCATCGTCAACATCGTCTCGTCGGTGATGCTCAAGACCGACACCAGCGGCTTCGCCCTCTACGCCGCGACGAAGTCCGCGATCCGCAGCATGACGCGGACGCTCGCCTGCGAGTGGGGTCGGGACGGCATCCGCGTCAACGCGCTCTCGCCCCAGACGGATTCACCGGCCTGGACGGCCTGGTCGGCCGCGAACCCCGCGCTCGCCGCGAAGATCCTGTCGGAGATTCCGGCGGGCTACGTCGGCGACGCCGAGCGGGACGTCGGTCCGGTCGCGGTCTTCCTCGCGAGCGACGCATCGCGCTACGTCACCGGATCGCTCGTCCTCGCAGACGGGGACGGGGTCAGCTGCGTTAGGCGCTACGCGCGGCGGCGTCCCGGGAGGGCGAGGCCTGCCAGGCCGAGACCCATCAGGAGCGCCGTCCCCGGTTCGGGGACGACCGGGATCACGCCCGTCAGCTTGCACGATCCGGTGCGACAGCGGCCCTTGCCGACGCTCATCGCATGGACGCCGAAGGTCTGGCCCGAGACGTCCGCGAGGCCGAGGGCTCGGGTCGCGTGGCTGAGGGTGAAGGTCACGGTCTGCAGATCGTCCTTCGAGATGCCGGGCGTCCCGAGCTCGATGCCGAGATCGAAGGGGTTGGAAGAGCCACCGGCGTGCCGGTGGCTCTTCGCGGTGTAGCCGGTGCTGATGCCGATCACGGCGTTGGCCGCGAGCTGCGAGCCGGTGACGAAGGGGCCGCTGATCGACAAGCCGTCGAGCAGGCTCTCGTCGGCGAGGTTCAGGAAGAAGCCGCGCAGGTCGCCGCGGGTCGAGCCGGGGCCGGTGATCGAGAGCGTGAAGACGAGCTCGCCGGGGGAGGACTTCTCGTCGATTCGCAGCGAGACGTCGAGGCGATCGCGGCAGGACGAGGACACGAGAACTTCGATCCCGTCGGAGGGCTCGGGCACGACGAGCGTGGCGGAGGCCGCGCTCGCGGTGAAGACGAGGAGGGCGGAAGCGACGGCGACCCGGATCCAGGAAGAGCAGCGCATGTGGACGACCCCGTGCAGCCGGCTCGAGAGCGAGCATCGGCCTGGTGACGGGTCGTGGCGGGCGCGATCCCGAAATGGCAGCGGCGAGCCTTCGAGGGCAGCGCGCGCCCGGGATTTGCCGGTCGTCTTCTGGGACTTGCCGGCGAGCCGCCGGTGGGGAACGCGAGTGCTTCAGCCGCCGCTCGCCGCCGGGCCGATCCAGATCGGCGAGGTCCACGCGCGCTCCTGGATGACCGGCGAGTGGAAGGGGTGGTCCGCCTCTCTCAGGCAGCACTTGCCGTAGACGTCGCCCGCGGCCCCCGCCGCCTGGGCCGCGAGGTTGGCCTTCTCCGCCTGCGCCGGGCACTGGGGCGAGAACGGATTCACGCCCGCCGCCTGACACTGGAGCGTGCTCCAGCGGCAGGTCGGATTCTCGAGCACGCGGACATAATAGAAGGCAGACTGGGCCGGATCGAAGTCGGGGTCCTCCCAGACGGTGCAGAGGCTGGCGGCGCCGACGCCCGTCGGGCGACAGCTCTCGGGATCGACCGAGGCCCCATTGTTCGCGTCGCCCGCCACGTCGACGACCTGCTCGTGGGTCGCCCCTTCGGCGTCGACCCAGCCCTTGATGATCTGGACGCGCTGCAGATCCGTTCCCGGATGGCCCGGGGCTCCGGGATCCTTCATCGCCTGGACGAGGAAGCGCGGCGCTGCCTCGGCCCGAGCGGCGAGTCTTCCTCCCATCGGGACACCCGCGGCGTAGGCCCGCGCGATCATGTCCGGCGCCGCGCAGAGCCCGGGCTCGATCGCCGGTCCCGCAAAAAAGCGCACGGTCGGTCGGGTCCCGCTGGTGGCGTAGGTCTCGCGCCGTCGCAGGCCCGCGAAGATCGCGTCGCGGGAGTTCTCCTCGGCCCAGACGACGGCGTGGCCCCCGGCGTTCGAGAAGAAATGGTCCTCGACGTTGCGATGGCCGGCGTCGCGGCGACCGAGATGGCCGGTGTAGTTGTCCTCCTCGGCGCCGCCGGGGGAGGCGCTATGCGTGTCGGTGCTCCCGATGAAGCCCATTTCGAAGGGGTTCACGCCCGTCTTCGATTCGAGGACGAGCCCCGCCTTCAGCGCGTTCCGCACCATGTCGCGGGGAGCGAAGCGCTCGATCGGGACGTAGGCCGCCTTCTCGGCCAGGACCTCCCCGTCGACGGAGCCGAGCATCTGGAGGTTGTCGCCCGCGATCTGCTCGAAGGTGCAGAGCTCGTCGGCGGTGTCGACGCCGCGGCCGACCAGTCGATCGAATCGGCACTCCGACGCGCCCTTGTGTTGCGTCAGCTCGACCAGCGGCTCGAAGAAGGCGCGCTCGCGGCCTTCCTCCGGCGACGCGGGGTCCCGGAACATGAGGCCCCCGGCGAGATTCGAGTTGTGGGGGATCGCGAGGACGTCGCAGCCCGTCCCCGACTCGAGGCACTGGGCGCGGAGCATCTTCCAGAGCGCGGGATAGGAGCCGGCCCCGGTGTCGTAGCTCGAGATCGGCATCGGCGGAACGCGGTCGTTGCGGAAGATGACGTTGCGATGGAGGTTGTAGGTCTGCGGGGACTCCGTGTATTCGTAGCCGACGAACGTCGTGAAGCGGCAGGCCGGCGTCCGATCGTAGGCGCTCTCCGCCGCCTGCTGGATCGCCTGCCAGGTCTCGCTGCCCGCGGCCTCGCAGTCCGAGAGATTGCAGGCGAAGGACTTCGAGGGCTCGTCGTCCGACATGCCGCCGAGCGTCGTCCACCAGCTCGCCGCGATGAGCTGGGTCCAGAAATGATTCGCCCGGGTCATCACGCAATGGGGCCACCAGTAGCCCGCCCGCCACGGATCCATCGTGCAGACGCTGATCTGCCCGAGGAACTCCGAATGGTCCGTCACGGCGGCGAAGTCGAGGGGCCGCTGGAGCCTGGCCTTCACCGTCTGCGCGCCGAAGGCGTCGGGCAGGACGATCGCCTCGCCCTTCGCATAGCGATAGGCGCCGGCGGGATCGTTGCGCTGGCTCGAGATGTAGGAGTCGAAGGAGTAGCTCGTGTGGACGTGGAGATCGCCGAAGAAGGGGCGGCGCAGGGGATCGTGGTCGGCGCAGGCCGCGCGCTCCTCGCTCCGCTCGAAGGCCGGGCTCGGCGGGGATGCGGGCCTGGATGCGGAGGCCGGCGCCGCCGGCGCGCGCTTCGAGACTTCGGCCGGCGCCGAGCCCGGGCCGAGCAGGGCGGGCAAGGCGATGGCGAGCGCCGCCGCCGCTCTCGTCGCCGCGAAGAAGTGGCCAGGCGCGCGTGCGGACGGTCTGGGCGGAAGAGCTCGATGCAGTCGTCGACCTCGCCTCATCATCGGCCCTCGCAGCGCTTCTTCGCGTCGAGCCAGCCCTGCAGACAGATCTGCATCTCGGCCGGGTCGAATTTGTCCTCCTCGAAGGACCAGAGGCCGTCGCCCGCATATTTGAGCAGGCTGAAGCAGGCGAACTCGTGGACCGACCCGTCGCCCGGATCCGCCATCCGATTCCAGAACTGGCACGAGAGCCAGCCCCGATGTTCGTCGATCATGTACCACTCGACCGGGTAGTAGTGGAGCGAGCGCATCGGCTCCTCGCCGAGGGCTTCGCGGTACCAGCGCTTCATGGCCTCGCGGCCGCCGACCTTGACGCCGCCGGAGACGATCATGGTCGCGTCTTCGGTATAGAGGTCGCAGAGCTCGGTCCAGTCGCCGGCCGGGCCGCAGCGGCGGGCGACCTTCTGGTAGTGGGCCCAATGATCTTCGATCTCCTCGCGGCTGAAGCGGGAGCTCGGGGCGCGGCGCGAGGGTCGAAAGGTCGACATGGCTCTCTCCTTGATCCGGTTCGTCATTCGGGTTCCGTCCTCAGGCCCGTTCGAGCGCGAGCGACAGGGTCGCCTGCAGGGCCTGCATGTCGGCGTCGGTGATGCGTTCGGTGACGCGGTAGCGGCGGATCCGCCAGCCCGCGTCGGTTCGGACGTGTTCGGCCTCGGCGACGCCGGTCGCGAGGATCTCGCGGGTCGGCTGCGAGACCGCCTGCAGATGGCTCGTCGAGGTCGCCCGGTCGCCCTCGACCCGGATCGCGTGGGTCGAGAGGAAATGGAGCACCCCGCCGTCACTCATGCTGACCCCGCCCCCGAGCATCTTGCGGAACCAGGCGATCACCGCGCCCCGCCCCGAGACCTCGTCCTCGATCCGCCCCGTGCCCGCCACCTGGATCACGTTCCAGGTCGCGTCCTGTGCCATCACCTCGCGCTCGAGGCGATCGAGATCGCCTGCATCGAGCGCCTGATAGTAGACGGCGAGCAGCGTCTGGATCTGGCAATGGGCCAGGGCTTCCTCCGCGGCGGCGGCGGGAGAGGTCGGGCTGGGGGTCGGCATCGAACGAACGGGCTCCTTCGGGTCGGGTCGGGTCGAGTCGAATCGAGGCGGTTCACGTCAAGTCAGGTCTGCTGGTCGAGCGCGCATTCGTGCTCGCGTTCGGGGTGTAGAACTGCGCGGCCCAGCGACGATAGTCGGCGATCGGTCCGTCGCCATCGCAGAGGATCGGTCGCTCGCGATAGACCTTGTTCTCCCAGATCGGGAAGTCGGCCTCGGCGAACGCCGCGTGCTCCTTCATGTAGCGCTCGAACTCGGCGCGCAACGAAGGAGAGGGCGAGCGCCCGATCTTCGCGATCACCGCCATCCGGACGCAGGTCGTCTCGGCGTCGACGGGCGTCATGCCCGTCACGACGACGGTCTCGTAATGACCGCGCTGCTTGAGCCAGCTGTATCCGAGCCCCCAGTTCTCGCCGAACATCAGGATCTCGTCCTGGCCGCTCGCCAGCGCGTCGACCGGCTTGGTCCCGCCGACCTGCCAGAAATACGAGCGCTCGCGAAATGCCCAGCGGCGGTCCGAGGGGGCGGGGATCCGGTGGATCGTCGCAAAATGGGGCCAATCGATGCCGTTCTCGCCCATCTCCTGGGGATGCGTCCGGACCGTCCAGTCCCAGCGCAGCCAGGTGTCCATCCACTCCGCGTCGCCCCATTCGGGCAGCGCCGGGATCTCGAAATCGGGCGGAAGTCCGGCGGCGTGGTGCCAGACGAAGATCATGCCGTGCCGCTCGACGACCGGATGGGAGGTCGCCCGGGCGCCTCGCGGGATGCGCTTCGCGTAGGGGATCCCGGCGCAGGCCCCATCGCCTGCGAAGCGCCAGCCGTGGAAGGGACACGCGAGGGTGTCGCCGACGACGCGACCCCCGACGCCGAGATGGGCGCCGAGGTGGGGGCAGTGGGCATCGAGGACGTGGACGCCACCCGACTCGCCGCGAAAGACGACGAGCTCGCGACCGAGGCGCCGAAGCGCGATCACCCGTCCGGGGGCGAGCTCATCGGCGAAGGCGACGAGGAACCAGCCGTTGGGAATGCCGAAAGGAAATCGGGCCACCGCAGACCTCGTACCCCACGTCGCCGATCGCTCGCCGATGCAGCCCGCCGCCGCCCAGCGCGACCGGCCTCGACCTGCCGCCACCATGCGACGCCCAGGCGCCCGCGACTCGAGCATGGTAACCCGATCGAAACCCAGGGCGAGCCGTTTCCGCCGCGGCTTCCGGGGACGAGCGGGCTTGCTAGCGTCGGACCGAATGGTTGCAGGCCGCGCGGCCGCGCGAGAAGTGGAGACGGCGATGATCGATCTGCAGGATCGGGTGATTCTCGTGACCGGGGGGGCGCGGGGCGTCGGGCGTGCGATCGCCGAGGGGCTCGCGGCGCAGGGGGCAAGGATCGTGATCGGCGACATCCTCGTCGACGCGGGCCAGGCGGTCGCGAAGGGCATCGGGGGTCCGGCCCGCTTCGAGAAGCTCGACGTCGCGCTCGAGGGAGACTGGGCGCGCGTCGTCGACGGCACCCTCGCGCGGGAGGGCCGCATCGATGCGCTCGTCCACAACGCCGCTGCGCTCCATATCGGCACGATCGAGAACACGTCGCCCGAGGCCTTCCGTCGGATCCAGGACGTCAATCTGATCGGCCCCTTCCTCGGGACGCGCGCCGTCGTGCCCTCGATGAAGAAGCAGGGCAAGGGCGCGATCGTCTACATCGGCTCGATCGACGGCATGATCGGCATGAACGGGATCTGCGCCTACGCCGCGTCGAAGTGGGGGCTGCGGGGTCTCGCCAAGTCGAACGCGATGGAGCTCGGCCGTGCCGGCATCCGCGTGAATACCGTCTGCCCGGCCGGCGGCAACGGCGAGATGTTCCTGCCCTGGGCGCATACCCTCACGGACATGCCGGAGGACGTCGCGTTCTACCTCGGCAACCGGGGCATTTCCGGCGAGACGCCCTTTTCGTCGATCGCCAACGCGGTGGCCTATCTCGTCTCCGACGCGAGCGCGAACGTGACCGGCATCGACCTTCCGGTCGACGGAGGCGCCGCCAGCGGCTGCTTCATGCCGGGCTTCAATCTGGCCTGAGAAGCGTGAGGGGCGTCGCGATCGGATGCGAGGCGGTCCCGGCGGCGGTCGCACGGCCTGTGAGGGAAAGAGCATGACGGCGCTCCGTCTCGACACGATCGACATCCACGACAAGGATCTCTACGTCACCCGCGGCTATCCCTGGCAGGAGTGGGACCTGCTCCGACGCGAAGCGCCCGTCTTCTGGTACGAGCGCGAGGGGATCGATCCGTTCTGGGCGGTGACCCGGCACGAAGACATCCTCACGATCTCGAAGCATTCCGAGGTCTTCGTCAACAGCCGAAGGCTTCGCATCTTCGACCGGGTCGACGAGGCACGTCAGCGCCAATCGACGGCGGCGCGGATCGCGGCGCGGGGCTGGGATCCGGAGGAGCCCGCGGACTTCATCTTCATGGACGATCCGCGCCACCGCGATTTCCGGCTGCTGATCGCGAAGCGCTTCACGCCTGCGGCGCTGCGCTCCCTCGAACGCCACTTCGCGGAGCTCTCGCAGCAATTCGCCCGGGAGCTCGAGGACGAGCTGCAGAGCGCGGCCGGGCGCCTTGAGGTCTGCGACTTCGTGAAGGCCTTCGCCGAGAAGCTCCCCCTCGCCGCGATCGGGGAGATGATGGGGCTCCCGCCCGGCGACTGGAGACGGCTCAAGCAGCTGACGAACGTCATGATCGGGGCGCCCGAGAGCGCCTTCTTCCTGCCGGGCGAGGACCGCAATGCGGGCGTCGCGCGCGCGGTCGAGGAGATGACCGAGTACATGGTCCGCCTCGTGCAGGACCGCGAGGCGCGAGGGGCCGCGGGCGACGATCTCTCGACCCAGCTGATCCACGCGAAGCTCCATGGAGAGCGCCTCACCGAACAACAGCTGCAGGGCTATCTCTTCGTCGTCCTCGCCGCCGGCAACGAGACCACGCAGAACGCCATCTCCGGCGGTGTCCACGCGCTGCTCTCGAATCCGGAGCAGCGTGATCGGCTCTGTCGACATCCGGAGCTCGTCGTCTCCGCAGCGGAGGAGATCCTGCGCTGGACCTCGCCCGTGCTGCAGTTCGCGCGGACGGCGATCGCGGACTTCGAGCTCGCCGGGGTGAAGATCGCGGCCGGGGAAGACGTCGGGATGTGGTACCCGTCCGCCAATCGCGACGAGGCCGTCTTCGAGGATCCCTATCGCTTCGACATCGGGCGCGAGCCGAATCGCCACCTCGCGTTCGGCGGCTACGGCGCGCATTTCTGTCTCGGCGCGAACCTCGCGCGCTGGGAGCTGCGGGCGGCGCTGCGGGCGCTGATCCCGGTGCTCCCGAAGATGGAGCTCGCGGGCCCGGCCGAGCGCGTACCGAACCTGCACGTCTCGGCGATCCATCGCCTGCCGGTCCGCGCGGTGGCCTGAGCCATGTCCGGATCGGATCCGCGCACGTCGCGGCGGACGAGGCACCCGACGACGCGCAGCTCCGGCCCATGGAGGGAGAAAGCATGAGCGAGGACGTGAAGACGCGGACGGAGCGAGGCCTCGACGTCCTGCGGACCCTCGGCGGATCGCCCGAGGCGGCGAAGGGGATGGCCGACTACTTCGAGGGCCTCGGCGCCGTCGGGCAGATCGCGCTGCGGGTCGGGGCCGGGGAGGTCTGGGCGCGCACCGGCCTCTCCCGCCGGGATCGGAGTCTCGTCGTGATCTCCTTCCTGACGGCGCTCGGGCGCGAGGTCGAGCTGCGGGCCCACGTCGCCGGGGGGCTCCATCACGGCCTGTGCCCCGAAGAAATCGACGAGCTCTTCGTGCAGATCGGAGCCTATGCGGGGCTGCCCTTCGCGCTGGCCGGCGCCGGGATCGCAAACGAGGTCCTCGCGCAGCGCGAGGGCGGGGCGGTGCGCAAGACGAAGCCGGCCTCCCTCGAAGCGAAGGACCCGGCGCGCCGGCGCGCCGACGGCCTCGAGCTGTTGAAGACGCTGCTCGGCCAGCCCGATCTCGATCTGCAGACGACCGAGCAGCAGATCCTCGCGTCCCAGGGCGCGATGGGCGAGCTCGTGATGGATTATGCGTTTGGCGACGTCTGGACGCGCCCGCCGCTCTCGCGCCGGGACCGGAGTCTCGTCGTCGTCTCCGTGCTCGCGGCGCTGAACATGGTCCACGAGCTCGAGATCCATCTGCAGGGGGCGCTGAATCACGGCGTCACCCAGGTCGAGATCGAGGAGATGTTGCTCACGCTCGCGATCTACGGCGGATTTCCCCGGGCGATCGACGGGATGCGCGTCGCGAAGAGCGTCTTCGGGCGAGGCGGCGCGTCGGCGGCGTGAGCGCCGGGCCGGATCGCGACGGAGGGGGATGATGCCGCCGGAAGACGTCTTGTTGATGATGGCTCAGCTCGGGGTCGCCATCGCCGGCTTCAATGGCGTGGCGGCTGCCCTGAGCCAGGGCGAGCCGCGCAGTCTGCGCCGCGGGGTGATCGGGAGCGTCCTGATCACGGCGTCCGCCTCGGTGATCGCATGGTCCGTCATTCCCCTGGTGTTGTTGACGACGGCGATGGATCCGGGCTTCGTCTGGCGGGGTTCGAGCGCGGGCTGGGCGCTGTCCCAGATCGGCCTCCTCGTCTTTCGGGATCGCCAGGCCCGGCGACTCGCGTTCGCACCGAATCCCGTGGCTCGAGTCCTGCGAATCCTGGCCCTGATCACCTCGGCCCTTCAGCTCTGGAACGCAGCCGTCTGGGCCGTGGCGTGGCCCCACGTGCTCGCCGTGACGACGAGCCTCGTCATCGCGATCACGGCCTTCTTCGTGCTCTCGCACGAAGACGAGTCGGTGGCCTCCTGAGGGCCGGGGCGTCCGCGCGCTCGGCGCGTCAACGCGCGCGGCGCGCGAGCTCGCGAATCATGCCGCGGAAGACCAGCGCGTGGAGCGGGTAGACGCCGTACAAGTAGGCGAGGCCCGCGAGGCCGGCGGGATCGAAGGTCGCGGTCTGGCGGATGCGCGTCCCGCCTTCGAAGGGCTCGACGGTGAACTCGAGCCAGGCCCGTCCCGGGAGCTTCATCTCCGCGACGAGGCGCAGGCGCGCATCGGGCTCGTACGCCTCGACGCGCCACCAATCGAGGGCGTCGCCGACGTGGAGCCGCTCGGGATCGCGTCGGCCCCGGCGCAGGCCGACCCCACCGATCAGGAGGTCGAGCAGGCCGCGAAGCTGCCAGAGGCCGTCGAAGGCATACCAGCCGGCGGCGCCGCCGATGCGCCGGATCGGCGCGAAGGCCCGATCGAGCGGCACGTCGACCGTGGCGGTTCGGGAGTCGACCAGGCGATTTCCGAGGCGTTGACCGCCCCAGCTCGGCTTCGGGGGCGCGGCGGAGAGCGCGTCGGACCAGCGCGTCTCGGCGAGCTCGCGGTCCTCGTTCTGCAGCGCCCGGGCGATCGCGTCGCGCACGCCGAGGGGCCGGATCGCAAAGTCGCGGAGCGCCGAGTCGTCTTCGACGCAGGTCGGATGGCAGATGCTGTCGATCAGCTTGCGCCCGACCTCGGCGTAGATCGGCGTCACGATGCGCAGCCAGAGGCTCGATAGGCGGGGCGTCAGGACCGGGACCGAGATCATGACCCGCCGCAGCCCGCGCTGGCGCGCATACTCGCGCATCAGGTCGCCGTAGGAGACCCGGTCGGGTCCGCCGATCTCGTAGATCCGGCTCGCCGTCCGGGGGATGTCCTTCGCCGCGACGAGGTAGTCGAGCACGTCGTCGATCGCGATCGGCTGGGCGAGCACGCCGACCCAGCGCGGGGTGATCATCGCGGGCAGCCGTTCGACGAGCGAACGGATCAGCTCGAAGGAGAGGCTCCCCGAGCCGATCACGATCGAGGCCCGCAACTCGATCGTGGTCACACCGACTCGGCGAGGAGCCGGCCGACCTCGTGGCGGCTGCGCAGATGGGCCGAGAGCTCGGCCTGCGAATCGCCCAGGCCGCCGAGATAGACGATGCGTCGGACGCCGGCCCGGGCGGCTTCTTCCGCGAAGATCGAGGCGGCGAGGCGGTCGCGGACCTCGAAGTCCTCCGGTGCCCCCATCGAATGCACGAGGTAGTAGGCGGTCTCGACGCCGGCGAGCGCCCGGGCGACGGACGCGCGATCGGTCGCGTCGCCGGCGCAGAGCTCGGTCGTCGCGACTGCATGGCCCCGGAACTGCTCGGGGCGCCGGACCAGGCAGCGAAGCGCCCGGCCCTCCGCCTCGAACCGTCGCAGGAGCCGTCCGCCGACGTAGCCCGTCGCGCCGGTCAGCAGGATCAAGTCATGCGCCTCGAGTAGTCCCAATGGGAGAGCTTCTCCGGGACGATCCGGATCGCGATCTCGCCGGCGCTCCGGGCGAGGAGCCAGCGGGCGAAGCGGGAGTCGCGGGTTCCGAGATAGCGATCGACCAGGGCGCCCAGGATCGCTTCGCCGCGGACCGGATCGAGCGTCGCGCGGCCCCGGCCCCGGACGCCGCGGTAGGGCGGCGAGTCGCCGGCGACCTCGAAGCCGCAGCGCGGATCGGCCCGCAGCCGCTCGACGGCCCAGGCCTTCGGCGACGTCGCACACCAGAGCGCGCCGTCCCGCCAGAGATACCAGAGCGAGACCACGCGGGGCCCGCCGTCTTCGTCGAGGATGCCGAGGCGCAGGGGAACCCGTGCCGCGCGCAGGAAGTCGCCGTGCGCGACGTCTCCGTCCCCGTTCCCGTCCCGCTCGTCGACGCCCTGGCTGGAAGACACCTCGAGATCCCTCCGTCGGGTCGTCGCCCTGCGCCGACCGCAGCCGGACTCTAGGCCTTCACTCGGAGCGAGTCCTGTCGGCGGTCCGTCGCGCAGCGACCTTGCGCCCGATGTCCACACATTCTGACGCCGCGTGGAGTTCGCGAACTTCGCCTCGGCGGGGAACGACCGTGCGGCGGGGGGCGACGCATCGGTGTAGCCCGGGCGAAGGCTGTCCAGGCCGTTGGCTTCGGACGCACGGGAGGTTCGTGGATCATGATTGCAACGCGCCTGCTCTTCTCGATCGTGCCCGCCTGGCTCGTCACCTTCGGACTCTTCCATCTCATGCAGTCGCTCATCAGCGTCGAGGCTGCGATGCGTCCCGAAACGGCCTCGACGTCCTGGGTCGAGATCGTGAAGGTCATGATCAGTCGAAGAACGGAGACGCCCGAGCCGCGCGCGATTCGCCGCGTCGCCCACGTTTCGCCGCCCCCGCCGCTGCCGAGCCTGCCGACGACGCCCGCGCGAGTCGTCGACCAGGACGGATTCGCAGTACGCGACGGCGCCTCGGACGGCGGGGGACGGGACGTCTTCCGGAGATGATGAGCTCGCTCCCCGAGCCTCGATGGCGAGGCCGTCCCGCTCGTGCGGGTCGAGCCGCGTTACCCCGCGCAGGCGATGCGGCAGGGGCGCGAAGGTCGCGTCCTCGTCGAGTTCACGATCGGGCGGACGGGCTCCGTCGAGGCGGCACGGGTCGTCGCCGCCGAGCCGCCGGGGCTCTTTGATCGCGAGGCGATCGAGGCGGTCAAGCAGTGGAAGTACAATCCGCGCATCGACCGGGGGCGGGCCGTCCCCCAGCCCGGCCTCCGCACGACGATCAGCTTCCGGCTGGATCGGGCGCGCTCGTGACGACCGGGCCGTCCTCGGCGACGAGCGGCGAGGTGAGAGTCCAGTAGTCGCCTTCGAAGGGCGCGTTGCCGTAGCGGCCGTGCTTGAAGTCCTCGACCCAGCGCGCGACCTCGCCGCTCCGGGTGATCTCTGCGAGGCCCTGGTCGAAGGCGTCGCGGAGCGCCTGGCTGCGCTCGAGCTGGACGCGGGGAAAGATCACGTTCGAGAGATGGTGGTCCGTCATGCGCGGGTGGAACGTGATGCGCGCGCGCTCGGCGGGGGAGAAGTGGGCGCGCAGGTCTTCGTGGCCGACGCCCTGGTCATGGGCCACGAGGCGGACCGAGCCTTCGAGGAGCTTCGCGAAGGACTCCCGAGTGGTGTCCGAATAGCGGACGTCGAGTCGACCGGCGGCGTCCTCGGCGCGGAAGCGATCGCCGTAATTGAAGCCGCGGGTGCCCGCGATCGGAAGACCGGCGAGGTCCTCGAAGCGGCGCCAGTCGAAGGGCACTTCGCGCAGATGGAAGAAGACGTAGCGGTTCTCCATGACCGGCTCCGCGCTCGACACGAAATGCTCGAGTCGGACGGGCGTCGCGCGCCAGGCCATCGTCGCGTCGAACTCGCCCGCCCTGGCGAGCTCGTAGATGCGCTCGATCCAGGGCATCGTGAAGGTGTACTCGACCTCGTGACCCATGCGAGCGAAGGCCTCCCGGACGATGTGGCAGGAGATGCCGCCGCCGACGAAGCGCTCGGAGATGTAGGGCGACCACTCGCCGGTCACGATGCGCACCGTATCCGAACTCATGATCCCTCCTCTTCTCGTTTCCATCTCTTCGAGCGGCATCCAGGTGTGGCGTGTTCGATCAGCGACGCGCGTTCCGATCCGTCAATCCGACCGCGCCGGGCGCGCGAGCTCCTCGAGCAGGGCCCCGAAATGGGATCCGGCGTCGGCATGGCCGTGGAGGCCGGTCGCTTCGGTGATGGCGTCGGCGTGGGCGGCGACGTCCTCGGGCCCGATCTCGCCGAGTCCGCGCAGATCGACCCCGCGACTCGCGAGCGCATGGGCACTACGAAAGAGCCCGCCGGCGGCGAGGATCGTCTGCCCGTTGATCCGGCACGCCTCGCTCGCGAGCCAGGCGACCGCCGGCGCGACGCGCTCGGGGGCGAGGGCGGCGCGCATCGCCTCGTCGCTCACGAAGCTCTCCGTCATCCGGGTCACCGCCGTCGGACACACGGCGTTCGCGAGGATGCCCCGCGACGCCTCCTCCGCGGCGACGGCCCGCATCAGGCCGAGCAGCGCCCCCTTCGCCATCGAGTAGGCGGCGAGCCCTTCGCCGCCGTAGAGGCCGGCCGTCGAAGTCGTGAAGACGAGGCGCCCCGCGCCCTGTCGGCGCAGCACGGGCAGCGCCTCGCGGGTCAGGCGAAAGGCCGAGAGGGTGTTGACCTCATAGAGGCGCGCGAGATCCGCCTCGGTCGAGTCGGCGACCAAGCGGCTCTCGATGATCCCGGCGTTGAGGACGAGGGCGTCGAGGCGACCGAAGGCTTCGAGGGCGCAGGCGACGAGGCGCTCGGCGGCCTGCGGTGCGGTGACGTCGCTCCGCTCGGCGACGGCCTCGCCGCGGCGGGCGCGGATCGCCTCGACGAGCTCGCCCGCCGGATCGCTCGCGCCGTCCCAGGATCGGCGGTTGTGGACGACGACGCGCGCGCCCCGCGCGGCGAGGAGCTCGGCCACCGCCCGCCCGATGCCGCGCCCGGCCCCCGTCACGGCGACGACGCGACCGTCGAAGCGCAGCGGCGTCCGGCGCGCGGTCGACGTCGCGGCGATCGCTTCGCCGCTGTTCGGTCCGGCCTTCGTGTCGCGCGTCGGGGTGCTCAATCGAGTGCCTCCGAGGCGATCGCGAAGCGCGTCTGATAGTCCTCGAAGCGCCGGCGCTCGGCCGCGGGATCGAGGCCGGTCTCCGAGAAGCGGTAGCGGTGGGGGCCGTACTGGTCGCCTGGATTCTCGACGAGGAAGCGGCGCATGCGCGCCTCGGCCTCGGGCGAGAGGCGGCGGCCGAAGTGGGCGTAGAGCGCGGCGATCCGGCCGATGGGATCGGCGATGAAGTCCCGGAAGTGCAGGTCGACGACCTGCGCCGGGCCGAGACGACCCGAGTCGCGGAAGGCGACCGCGCGCGAGGCCGGCTGCGAGGAAGGCCGCCTGCTCGCGCGCGATCCGCAGCGCGTCGAAGCGGTCGCTGTAGAGCCGGCGCAGGGTACTCACGAGGCTCGTGAACGAGGCGAGGACCTTCAGCGGGTCGCGGTGGGTCTGCACGACGCAGGCGTCGGGGTACTCGTCGAGCAGGGCGTCCAGGCTCCAGAGATGGGAGGAGGATTTCAGGACCCAGCGCTCGGGGGGACGGTGCCAATGGAGATAACGCAGCATCCGGTGGTGGAAGGCGTAGATGGGGCGCGCGTCGACGCCGTCGAGCCAGGCCTGATAGGTCGGGACGTCGTGGCTCACGCTCCAGAAGATCGAGGCAAACTCGAGGGTCGTCAGGTTGAGGCATTCCTGGGGCAAGCGCGCGCCCTGGGGATGCATCTTCTTGAACTCGGGGATCGCCGTGTCCATCCCCGCGAGCTCGGCGTCCATCGCGGCGATGCGGGGATCCGTCTCGGCGGTCGCCGCCTCGGGCGGGGGCCAGGGGAACTTCACCTCCCAGGTCATGGGGGTCCTGTTCTCGGGATCCTGGGCGAGCAGCTCGTGGAGGATCGAGCTGCCCGTGCGGGGGAGCCCGACGATGAAGAGCGGGCGCTCGATCCGGCGGGCGGTGATCTCGGGATGGGCGCGGAAGACGGCGGTCAGCTCGAGGCGTTGGGTGAGGAGCCGGGTCAGGTCCTCGCGGACGATCGCGAGGCCGCTCGCGTGGAGCGAGGCTTCCTCCCGGAGCGAGCGGAGCAGGACGTCGAGCCCGGTCCGGAAGAAGGGATCGCCGAAGTCGTCGCGCCCCGACCGTCGACGTGCTTCGGCGAGCAACGCGTCGACCATCAGCGGCTCGGCGTCGCGCGGCTCGGCGACGAGCGGCGCGGGGGCGGCGCGAGGGCCGCTCATCGCTTCGGCTTCGCGGCGAGCACCGTCCCCGCGGTGGCGCCGCCGTCGACGGGGAAGTCGGCGCCGGTGCAGAAGCTGCTCTCGTCGGAGGCGAGGAAGACGATCATCGCGGCGATCTCGGCGAGGGACGCGCGGCGCGGGATCGCGCGGCCGGCGACGTAGGCGACGGGGTCGACGCCGGGCGGCCGGAAGGGCGCCGCCATCTCGTCGCTCCCGCCGGCGGGGCAGACGGTGTTCACGCGGATGCCGAGCTCGCCGAGCTCGAGGGCGGCGCAGCGCGTGAGCCCGCGCATCGCCCACTTCGTCGCGGCGTAGGCCCCGAAGCGATCGAGGCCGACCATCGCATCGAGCGAAGCGATGTTGACGATCGAGCCGCCCCCCGCGCGGCGCATGGGATCGATCGCGGCGCGGATCCCGAGGAAGGGCCCGGTCTGGTTGACCTCGACGACGCGATGCCAGTCCTCGAGGCGGGTCGTCTCGATCGGCGCCATGTGGAGGATCGCTGCGTTGTTGACGAGCACGTCGAGACGGCCGAAACGCGCTTCGGCGAAGGCGACGACCTCTGCCCAGTCCTGCTCGCGCGTGACGTCGAGCCGCCGATAGACGGCGGCGCCGCCGCCGATCCGGGCCGCTGCGGACTCGCCCAGCGCGTCGAGGACGTCGGCCAGCACGACCGAGGCGCCCTCGGCGGCGAAGCGCCGGGCGGTCTCCTCGCCGGTGCCCCGGGCGGCGCCCGTGATGATCGCGACCTTGCCTGCAAGTCGGCCCATGCTCACGCCTCCTTCGGCGTCGCACCGACGGTCGCCGCCGCCTGAAGATCCTCGCGATAGGTCCGGGCCGCCAGCGCGTAATGGACGCAGGCCCAGACGAGCACCGCGTTCATCGCCGCGAGCGCATAACGCAGCGCCTCGTCGCCGCCGAGGGCGTCGCTGATGGCGCCGGCGATCGGGGGGCCGAGGCCGTAGCCCAGCAGGTTCATCGAGAAGAGCATGATCGAGGCGGTGATCGCGCGCATGCGCGGCCGGGCGAGCGACTGGGCGATCACGTGACAGGCGCCCGTGTAGAAATAGCTCCCGATGACGCTGACCGAGAGGGCGAGGATCGCGATCGGTGCCGAGGGGACGAGATAGGCCGTCAGCGAGAAGGGGATCGAGGCGAGGCCGCCGAGCGCGATCCACCAGAGGACCCAGCGCGCGTCGCGGGCGCCGAAGCGATCGCCGAGCCAGCCGCCGAGGTAGGTGCCGACCCCGCCGAAGATGCCGGTCAGGAGGCCGATCACGACGCCGGCCTCGGTCCCGGAGAGGTCGTGGACGCGCGTCAGGAAGGTGAAGTTGAAGGTCACCTGGGCGCCCACGGCGAGGGTATGGAGCGTCGCGGCGAAGAGGATCTGCCGCATCGCCGGCGTCCGCACGAAGAAGCGCGCGATCTCGCCGATCGGCTCGACGCCCGGGTCGACCTGGCCCTCGAAGCCGCCGCGGACGGGCTCCTTCAGCACGGCGCGAACGACCAGCGCGAGGGCGATGCCGGGGACGCCGAACAGGAAGAAGACCGGAGCGCCAGGAGAGGTGGTCCGAGAGCGTGCCGCCGCCGATCGAGCCGAGCAGGATGCCGGCGGGCACGCCGAGCTGATAGGTCGCGAGCGCGCGGCCGCGATGGCTCCGCGGGAAATGATCGGAGATCAGGGAGTGGGCCGCCGGTGCACAGCCCGCCTCGCCGATCCCGACCCCGATCCGCGCGACGAAGAGCTCGACGAAGCTGCGGGCGAGGCCGCAGGCCGCCGTCATGGCGCTCCAGACGGCGAGGGCGACGGTGATCAGGCCGCTGCGGCTTCCGCGGTCGGCGAAGCGGGCGAGCGGGAGGCCCGCGATCGAATAGCAGATCGCGAACGCGAACCCGGCGAGCCAGCCCGACTGGGCGTCCGAGAGCGACAGATCCGCCTGCACCTTCGGCAGCAGCACGTTCATGATCTGCCGATCGAGCTGGCTCATCACGTTGACGGCGACGAGGATCGCGAGCGCCGCCGTGGCGACGCGGCGACGGGGGCCGGAGAAGGCTTCGGAGGGATGCATGCGCTCGATCTGGCCCCGTGGCTCTTCGGAGGACGTTCGGGCCAGAGAATGGAGCGATTGCCATGAGAAGCAAGGTCTCCCGGCCGCTCGGCGGGCGGGTTACGCTCGCAGCGCAGCGTGTGGCCGTCCGTCGATCGGGGTCCCTCGGTCGAGTCGGGTCGGATGGAAAGGAATCGGAATGGGTCTCGATCGGATCGCGTGGAAGGGTCTCGGTTATGCGGGCGTCGTCGCGCCGGATCCGCGCGCCTGGCGGAGCTTCGCGACGGAGGTTTGCGGGCTCATCCCGAGCGCGATCCTGCCCGGTCCGCGGCCGACGGGGCTCGCGATCCCGACGCCCGAGGCCGGCGGCATCGCGGCCGACGGGACCTGCTTCCTCAAGCTCGATCGCCGGCAGTGGCGGCTCGCGGTGCATCCCGGCGAGAAGCCCGGGCTCGCCTATCTCGGCTTCGAGCTGCGCAGCGCCGAGGATCTCGAGCGCGTCGTCGCGCGCGTGAATGAGCGCGGGATCGCGGTGCGACGGGCACGGCAGCGGAGCGCGAGGCGCGGGGGTGGCGCGGCTCGCGGTCGTCGAGGATCCCTTCGGCCACCGGCTCGAGCTCTTCCAGGGGGCGATCATCGACGCGGCCTTCTCCTCGCCGACGGGGATCGAGTTCCGACGGGCGATCTCGGCATGGGCCATGCGGTGCTCTTCGTCGCCGACATGGAGCGGGCGCTCGCGTTCTACCGCGACGCTCGGCTTCCAGCGCAGCGACTACATGGTCTTCGGGCCGAATGGCATGGGGATCCACTTCCTGCGCTGCACGCCGCGCCATCACAGCCTGGCGCTGCTCCAGATCGGCCCGCCCGCCGGCCTCCAGCATCTGATGTTCGAGACGACGAGCCTCGACGGCGTCGGCCGCGCCCTCGACCGGGCCCGCGCGAGGAAGGTGCCGATCAGCTCGGATCTCGGCCGCCACCGCAACGACGGCATCGTCTCCTTCTACATGCACGGGCCGAGCGGCTTCGACGTCGAGATCGGTTGGGACGGCGTCCTGTGCGGCGAGGACTGGAGCGAGCGCGAGTTCGCGGGCGGGGACGATTGGGGTCATCACGGCCTCGTCGCCGAGTCGCTGAAGCCGAAGAGCTAGGCGGCCGCAAAGGAATCGCCTCGCTCGCGGCGGTCGACGGAAGAAGGAGACTTCGATGGATCTCGGACTGCGCGGTCGCACGGCGATCGTCGGCGCCTCGACCGACGGGCTCGGGCTCGCGACGGCGCGGGCGCTCGCGGAAGAGGGGGTGCGCGTCTGCGTCACGGGGCGGGAGCAGGGCCGCGTCTCCGCGGCGATCGAGTCGATCCGCGCCGCGGTTCCCGACGCCCGCCTCGAGGGAATTCCGGTCGACCTCAGCACCGTCGAAGGCGCGCAATTCCTGGTCGCCGCCGCGGGCTCGCGCCTCGGTCCGGTCGACATCGTCGTCGCCAACGTCGGCGGACCGCCGCCGGGTCCTGCCCACGCGACCGAGCTCGCGACGCTCGAGGCCGCCCTCGATCGCTGCCTGCTCGCGATGATCGCGCTGTGTCAGGGCTTCCTGCCCGGGATGCGCGAGCGGCGCTGGGGCCGGATCCTCGCCATCACGTCGGGGCGTGCGCGCCGCTGCCCAACATGGTCTACTCGAATACGTCCCGCGCTGGCCTCACGGCCTATCTCAAGACCCTCGCGCGCGAGGTCATCGTCGACGGCGTGACCGTCAATTCGATCCTGCCGAGCAACCAGGTCACGAACCGCCTCGAGTCCCTCGTCGGCGCGGGGATGGACGGCTACCTCGCGGCGCTGCCGGCCCGGCGCGGCGGGGCTCCGAGCGACTTCGGGAAGGTCGCTGCCTTCCTGTGCTCGGAGCCCGCCAACTACCTGACCGGCGTCGCCCTCCATGTCGATGGCGGCACCGATCCGGGGCTCGTGTAGGCGTCCTCAGGCTTGCTTGGCGAGCTCGCCTTCGATCGCCTTCACGAGCGGGGCGGCGTCGGGGGCGGTGTCGGGGGCGAAGCGGCCGACGACGCGGCCGCTGCGGTCGATCAGGAACTTCTCGAAGTTCCAGAGGACCTCGGGCGCGCTGGTCGGCGTCATGCCGTAGCCCTTGAGCTGCTTCTCCATGGTGTCGCGATTCTCGGTCTTCGGCTGGGCACTGGTCAGCGTCTGATAGAGCGGATGCTTGTCGGCGCCCGTGACCTGGATCTTCGAGTACATCGGAAACTCGATGCCGAAGTTCGTCGTGCAGAACTGCTGGATCTCGGCGTTCGTGCCGGGCTCCTGGGCCCCGAAGTCGTTGGCGGGAAAGCCGAGGACCTTGAAGCCGCGGCCGCGGTATTGCTCGTGGAGCTGCTCGAGGCCCTTGTACTGGGGCGTGAGCCCGCATTTCGAGGCGACGTTGACGACGAGCAGCACGTCGCCCTTGTGCTCGGCGAGGGTCGCCTTCGTGCCGTCGATCTTCTGGAGCGGAATGTCGTAGAGGGCCTGGCTCATGCGGGTTCTCCAAATGGATTGGGGGTTGGGCGCGAGGCATCATGCCACGGTCGCAGACTCTACAGCGTCCTCGCCCGGAACTCGATCGGGACCGCGTGATGGCCGTGGAGGAACTCGCTGTAGGTCCGCCGGACGCCGCTCTCGTCGACCGCGTACTCCGGGGCGAGGGCGAGGATCTCCTCGAGCAGGATCCGGCCTTCGAGGCGGCCGAGGTGCTCGCCGATGCATTTGTGGGCGCCGTGGCCGAAGGAGAGGCTGCGGGCCGGACGGCGGGCGATGTCGAACTGGTCGGCCCGCTCGAACTCCTCCTCGTCGCGATTGCCCGAGGCCCAGAGGAACATGACCCCCTGGCCGCTCTCGAGCTTCCTGCCCCGGATCACGACCGGCTCCTTCACGAAGCGGCCGAGCAGGTTCGTCGGCTGGTCGAAGCGGAGCGACTCGTCGTAGGCGAAGGGAATCAGGGACGGGTCGAGGACGACGGTGCGGCGCTGATCGGGGCTCCGGCCGAGGTAGAGGATCGTGTTGGCGACCGAGAGCGGGACGACCTCGACGCCGGTCACGAGCCAGGTATAGACCGTCGCGACCATCGAGCCGAGGGAAAGGGGCTGGCCCTCGGCGGGCGTGCGCAGCATGACGGAGATGTGGTCGTCGCCGCCGGAATCGCCCGCCTGCATGCGCGCCGTGACGAGCTCGGCGATCCGGGTCACGATGGCGATCCGCTCGACCTCGTTCTCCGGGCGCGTCCCGAGCTGCCCGGGCTCGCGGGCGAAATAACGCGCGATCCGCTCCCGCATCGCGAGCGCCTCGTCGTTCGGGATCCCGATCAGGTCCGCGATCACCGAGACCGCGAGCGGATCCGCGAGGTCGCTGTAGACGTCGAAGCGCCCTCGCTCCGCCAGCGGCCGGAGCAGCGCGCGGGTCTTCGCGCGAATCGTCTCTTCCATGCCGGCGACGGCGTTCTTCGTGTAGCGGGGAACGAACATCCGCCGGTAGTCGCGCTGGCGCGGCAGGTCGAGCATCGAGAAGACGGGATCCGGCGGCGGCGGCGCCTTCAACATGACCATTTCGGGGGTGACGCCGCGCTCGGCGGTGAAGACGTCGTTGGTCGTGCTGGCGCGGATGTCCTCGAATTTCGAGAGGAACCAGGTGTCGTACTTCTCGAGGTAGAAGACCGGGTCCTCGCGCCGCAGCTGCGCGTAGTGGGGCCACGGATTGCGCATCACGGAATCGGAGAACGGATCGTATTCGATCATGCGGCCCTCATTCGCCGGGGAGCGTTCACGGCCGCTCAGCCCTGACCGAGCTCGATCATGTTGCCGTCGGGATCGGCGACCTGCGAGACCCGTCGCCCCGGCCGCAGCTCGAAGGGCGGCAGCGCCACCGTCCCGCCGCTCGCGCGAACCGCCGCCACCGCCGCCTCGATGTCCTCGACCTCGAGTGTGAGGTAGCGGATCCCCTGTCGCGCCGAGAAGCTCGCCGCGTCGTCGGGCGCGGGCGGATTCGTCGGCACCATCACGCGCAGGATGCTCTGGCCGCAGGCGAGGCGATGGATCGTGCCGATGTTCGGGAGCTGAATCGGCGGCTGGCGGACCATGCCGACCACCGCCTCGTAGAACCGGATCAGGCGCTCCGCATCGCCCGTCACGAGGCCCACGTCGAGGGCCGGCTTCGCCATGCGGGAACCCATCACGCTCTCTCCTCCGATCGGTCGCTTCCGGCTGGCAGCGACCCGCCGTCGAACCTATAGGTACCCGACTCCCGGAGCCTCCGCAGCGAGAAGAGAGAACCATGTCGGCCAGGGCGCGCGCAGCGATCGTCGGAATCGGACAGACCCCCTTCACGCGGGGGACGCCCCATTCGACGCTCGAGCTTCATCTGCTCGCGGGCCTCGAGGCCCTGGCCGATGCCGGGCTCACAGCCGAGGACGTCGACGGCGTCATGCCGAACGAGCTGGCGGGGACGGTGGCCGAGGACTTCATCCTGAACCTCGGGGTCCCGGGGCTCGCCTTCAGCTCGACGATTCGGACGGGCGGCGCGTCGTTCGCGAGCGCGATCCAGTCGGCGGCGCTCGCGATCGAGGGCGGGGTCGCGACGACGGTGCTGCTCGTTGCGGGGCGGCGGGGCTATTCGTCGCAGCGCGTCTCGCGCACGAGCGAGGGGGCGATCGCGCCGCATCCGGTGATGCGCCAGGTCGACGAGTTCGAGCGGCCCTTCGGCAATACGGTCGCCTCCCAGTGGTTCGCCCATGCGGCCCGTCGCCACATGCACGAGTTCGGGACGACGAGCGAGGACTTCGGCCGGATCGCCGTCGCCTGCCGCAAGCACGCGAACCAGAATCCCCGCGCGCTGATGTACGAGAAGACGATGACCCTCGAGCAGCATCAGGCCTCGCCGCTGATCGCCGATCCGCTGCGGTTGCTCGACTGCTCGCTCGAGAGCGACGGCGCGACGGCGATCGTGATGACCTCCCTGGAGCGCGCCCGCGATCTGCGCAAGCGGCCCGTCTCGCTCCTCGGCTACGGCGAGGGCCACGGCTTCCCCCCGACCTCGATCACCCACAAGCGCGACATGACCCGCATCGAGGGCCTCGAGATCGCAGCGCGTCGCGCCTTCGGCCGAGCCGGCCTGCGTCCCTCGGACATCGATTGCGCGCAGCTCTACGACGGCTTTACTTGGGTCGTGCTCGCGTCGCTCGAGGCGGTCGGCTTCTGCGGCCACGGCGAAGGCGGGGCCTTCGTCCGCGACGGACGCATCGAGCTCGGGGGCGCGCTTCCGATCAACACCTCGGGCGGGCTCCTCTCCGAGGGCCACTGCTCTGGGGCGAATCTCGTCTCCGAGGCGGTTCGCCAGCTGCGGCGCGAGGTCGAGCCGGCGCGGCAGGTCCCGGATTGCGAGACGGTGCTCGTGACGGCCGAGGGCGATTTTCACGAAGGAGCGGCTGTGATCCTGGGGGTCGAGCGATGAGCGGCGCGGGGAAGGCGCAGGGGGCGGCGGCGCTGCGACCGGCGCCGCTCGTGACGGAGCTGTCCGAGGGCTTCTGGCAGGGCGTGCGCGAGGGGCGGCTCGTGATCCAGCGCTGCCTCGGCTGCGGTGTGTTGCGTCATTATCCGCAGCCGATGTGTCCCGCGTGTCGCTCGCTCGGCTTCGACTGGGCGCCCGTCTCGGGCCGCGGTCGGATCTACTCCTACACGGTCGCCCACCGCGCCTTCCATCCCGCCTGGCAGGCCCACGTCCCCTACGCGATCGCGACGATCGAGCTCGACGAAGGCATCCGCATGGTCTGCGACCTGCTCGGGACGCCGCCGGAGGCCGTCGCCATCGACGCCCGGGTCGAGGTCTTCTTCGAAGACCTGCCCGGCCAGGGACCGATGCCGCGCTTCCGGGTCGTGGACCCGGCGGTCGGCGAGAGCGCGGCCGCTCGGGTCTCCGAGACGAAGGGCTCGCGCGGCCGCGAACGGGCCGGCGAAGGGACACCGCGATGAATCTCGAGCTCGACGAGGCGCAGCAGATCCTGCGCGAGACCTTCACGGAGCTGCTCACGCGGGAGTGTCCGACGAGCCACGTGCGCGCCTGCGAGGCGACGGGCTACTCGCCCGAGCTCTGGGCCCGTTATGTCGAGCTCGGGGCGCCGGGGATGGGGCTCCCCGAAGCGGTCGGGGGACTCGGGCTCGGGCTCGTCGATCTCGGGCTCGTCGCCGGATGCGGGGGACGCGCGCTCGCGCCCTTGCCCTTCGCCGAGGTCGCGGCCGCCGGCCGCTTGCTCGCGGCGCTCGCGCCCGAAGATGAATGGACCACGCGCATCGCCGAAGGCGTGGCGATCGTTTCGCTCCGACCCGAGCGACGGGCCGCCGTCGCGGGCACGGGGGCAGGGAAGCATGGGCTTGCGCTCGTGCCTTTCGGCGCGGTCGCGCAGGCGGTGGTCGCCGTCGAAGGGGATGCGCTCGTCGTGTACGAGGCGCCGTCCGCATCCGCGTCCGCGTCGGATTCTGCGGTCGGTGCGGCCTCGGGGACCGCGGGCACCGGCCCGGGCAGGACGAAGGGCGCGAGCGGGGTCGAGCCCGTCCGCGAGGTCGGCTCGGGCGCCCACGCGCTCTGGCCCCTCGCGCCGTCGGGCCCGCTCTCGCGTCGCGTCGTCGCGCAGGGGCCGCACGTCCGCGCCGCGGGGCGCACCGCGTTCGCCGAGTGGAAGCTCCTGACGGCCTTCGCCCAGGTCGGCCTCGCGCGCGCGGCGCTCGAGATCGGGGCGCGTTATGCGAAGGAGCGGATCCAGTTCGGGGTCGCGATCGGGAGCTTCCAGGCGATCGCCCATCCGCTGGCCGATTGTGCGACGCGCGTCGATGGCGCGGAGCTGCTCTGCCTCGAGGCGGCCTGGGCGCGCCGCGCGATGCCCGCGCGCTTCGAGGCCCTCGCGTCGATGGCCTTCGTCTGGGCCGGTCAGACGGCGCAGCGCACCGCCGGCGTCTCGCTCCATACGCATGGCGGCTACGGCTTCTCCCTCGAGTACGACATCCAGATGTTCTACCGCCGCGCGTTTGCCTGGGCGCTCCCGGCCGGTGGCACGCGCGAGGAGCGCAGCCGGATCGCGGCGCTCTGCTTCGAGCCGGCAGGGGCGGTCACGGAAGCGATCGCGGGCGCAGGGGCAGGCAATGGCGCGGGCGCGGCGATCGAGCCCGGCGAATCCGGCGACGCGGGCGGTCTCGACTTCCGCCTCGGCCCGAAGGCCGAGCGCGTGAGCGAGGAGATCGGCGAGTTCCTGCGCCGCGAGTTCAGCGCCGAGGACGCGGCGCGGGAGCGGCGCGAGGGCGGCGGCCACGACTGGCCGCTCTACCGCAAGCTCGCCGCCTACGGCTGGGTCTCTGCGGGCTGGCCGAAGGAGATCGGCGGCGGAGGCCGCGATCCCTACGAGATCCTCGCGCTCTACTGGTCGCTCTCGAAGGCGGGCTTCCCCTGGTTCGGCCTCATGAACAACGGCTTCATCGGCCATACGCTGATGGCGCTCGGCACCGAGGAGCAGAAGAAGACCCTCGTCCCGCGCATCGCCCAGGGCGAGATCCTGGTCGCCCTCGGCTACAGCGAGCCCGGCTCGGGCTCCGACGTCGCCGCGGCGCGGACGATGGCGCGCCGCGACGGCGACGGCTGGATCCTCGAGGGCGAGAAGATGTGGACGACGACGGCCCACGAGGCCCAGTACGTCTTCACCCTGACGCGCACGAGCCAGCAGGATCGGCCCCACCGCGGGCTCACGATGTTCCTCGTCCCGACCGACGCGCCCGGTGTCGAGATCCGCCCGGTGCATACCCTGGGCGGCGAGCGCACGAACTCCTTCTCGCTGCGCGGCGTGCGCGTCCCGGACTCGGCGCGCGTGGGCGAGGTCGACCAGGGCTGGGCCGTCGTGCGCTTCGCCCTCGGCCTCGAGCAGGCGATGGGTTATGCGGATCTCCAGGAGCGCTTCCTCGAGGAGTCGAGCGCCTGGGCGCTCGCGCCGGGCGAGGACGGCGGGCGGCCCTTCGACGATCCGCGGGTCCAGGAGCAGCTCGCCCAGTCGGCGATCCACGCCGAGGTCGCGCGCCTCCTGCGCCACCGCTCGACCTGGCTCTCCGCCGAGGGCAAGCCGCTCGGTGCGAAGGGCGCCATGACGAAGTCCTTCTCCGCGGCGACCTATCTCGAGGACGCCCAGGCCTGGGCCGAGCTCGCGGGCCCGCTGGCGCTGCTCGCCCACGACGAGCCGCGCCGCGTCGCCGCCGGCCTCTTCGAGGAGGTCCTGCGCCAGACCCCGGTCAACACGATCTACGGCGGCACCGTCGAGATCCTGCGCAGCCTCGTCGCCGAGGTCGAGCTCGGGCTGCCGAAGAGCCGTTAGTCGAGCACGGCCCGGCGCGATCCGTGGCGGGTCGATCCGACGCCGGAGGAGGGCATCGATGCACGCATTCGCCCGGGAGATCGAGACGGCGCTCGACGCCGCTTCCGGCGTCGCGTCGGATCCGGTCGAGGTCGAGGTCGTCGGCCGAGGATCGCTCGCGTCCTGCTTCGACGTGACGGGGCTCGCGGTCGCGTCGATCGCCGCGGCCGGCGGTGAGCTCGCCCGCTATGCAGCGTCGGATGAGGGGGCAGTCGGTCGGGTCGAGGTCGATCGGCGACTCGCGTCGATGTGGTTCGGCTTCAGCCTGCGGCCAGAGGGCTGGGCGCTGCCTTCTCCCTGGGATCCGATCGCGGGGGATTATCCGACGCGGGACGGCTGGATCCGCTTGCATACGAACGCGCCCCACCATCGCGACGCGGCGATCGCGGTCCTGGGCGTCGAGGCGGATCGGAAAGCGGTCGCGGCAGCGGTCGCGCGCCACGAGTCGGAAGGACTCGAGGCCGCCCTCGTCGAGGGGCGCGGCTGCGCGGCGGCGATGCGGACGCAGGCGGAGTGGGCGAGGCATCCGCAGGGCGAGGCGGTCGCACGGGAGCCGCTCGTGGCCTGGGCGACCGTGCCCTGCGCGACGGAATCCAGACCCGATCGGAGTCGGAGCCGAGGCGCGCCGCTCGCGGGCGTCCGGGTCCTCGACCTGACGCGGGTGCTCGCCGGGCCCGTCGCGACGCGCTTCCTCGCCTCGTGGGGGGCGGACGTGCTGAGGATCGACCCGCCGAGCTGGGACGAGCCGGCCGTCGTTCCGGAGGTCACGGTCGGGAAGCGGTGCGCGGGTCTCGATCTCGAGCAGGCGGGCGATCGCGCGCGATTCGAGTCGCTCGTGGCGGAGGCCGATGTCTTCGTGCACGGCTATCGACCCGACGCGCTCGCGCGGCTCGGCTACGACTCGGCGCGGATCCGAGCGCTCAACCCGGACCTCATCGATGTCGCGCTCTGCGCCTATGGTTGGACGGGACCGTGGCGGGGCCGACGGGGCTTCGACAGCCTCGTGCAGATGAGCAGCGGCATCGCCCATGCCGGGAGCCTCTGGGCGAACGCGCCGCGTCCGACACCGCTTCCCGTCCAGGCTCTCGATCACGCGGCGGGCTATTTGATGGCCGCTGCCGTCCTGCGCGGCCTGCGGCTGCGCCGGGACGCCGGTCTCGCCGCGTCGGCCCGGCTCTCCCTCGCACGAACGGCGTCGCTCCTGACCGCGGGCCCGCCGGATACGGCGAGCGGTGCGCTCGCCGCCGAAGAGCCGTCCGACCTCGCCCCCGGCGTCGAGGACACGACCTGGGGCGCCGCGCGGCGGCTCCGGGTCCCGCTCCGGATCGCCGGGCTCAACGGGGAATCCGGTACGCCCGCGTGCGCGCTTCGGTCGGGTCCGCCCGCGTGGCGCGGCGGCGCGGTCGCGGCCGGCGTGTGATCATGGACCGGCGCGTCGGTCGGCCTTCGACTCGCAGCGCCCATTGGAGGAGAGGGACATGTCGGGATCGATGCCGCCGTTCAAGTTCTGGGAAGACGTGGAGGTCGGCGAGAGCCTGCCGCGCCTCGAATTCCCGATCACGACGAAGACGATGGTGCTCGCCGTCTGCGGCACGCGGGATCTCATGCCCTACCACCACGATCCCGCCTACTCGAAGTCGGTCGGCAATCGGGACATGTTCGTCAACACGATGTTCGACCAGGCCCTTTTCGGGCGCTATGCCGCGGATTGGAGCGGACCCGAGAGCGACTTCCGCGAGACGACGCTGCAGATGGTCGGCTCGCTCTGCCCCGGCGATCTCGCGATCGTCGAAGGCCGGGTCCTCGAAAAGCGCGAGTCCGGGCGCGATCGACTCGTCAAGATCGAGATGGGCGTCTCGAGCCCGGACCATGGGCTCGCCGCGACGGGGACGGCGACCCTCGCGATGCCGTCGCGGGTCGCGGGGCCGGTCCAGCCGGTCGAACGCCTCGACAAGCCCGTCGTGACGCCGCATCCCGAGATGCCCGACTTCGCGAAGGCCTGGCTCGGCAAGCCCGGCCCGCCCGCGCGCGCGGGATATCCGGTCTCCGAAGTGCAGATCCTGTACTGGTGCGACATGGTCGAGGACGCGAATCCCCTCTACTTCGACGGCGACTACGCGCGCAAGAGCCGCCACGGCGGCGTCGTGGCACCGCCGATGGGCCTCATCACCTGGTCGATGCAGCGCGCCGGCCATCAGGGCGTCGATCCGGGAGCCCCCGACTGCAATGCGCCGGCGCGCAAGCCCTGGCCGCCGACGGACGGCAAGCCGCGCACGATTCCCTGTCCGCCCGGCGTCCGCGAGACGATCGCCCAGGGCTCGACGCAGCAATACGGGAAGCTCCTGCGGCCGGGGGATCGGGTCTACTCGACGACCGAGGTCGTGAACTGCTCGCCGCTCAAGCAGACGCGGCTCGGGCCCGGCTACTTCCAGACGAACCTCGACACCTACTACAACCAGAAGGACGAGATCGTCGGCTGGAATCTCTTTGCGCTGCTGCGCTACGGGCTGACGGAGTAGGGGCGGGTCGAACACGGGGCGTCGGTTGCGCGGCCGGGACGCCGATCGGGGACCGGTTACAGCACCTTCTGCCAGTACCCGACGTCGAGCCAGCCTCCCTGCTTGAAGCCGACCTGCTCGTAGTGGGCGACCTTGCGGAAGCCGAGGGCTTCGTGGAGGGCGACGCTCGCGGCGTTCGGGAGCGCGATGCCGCCGATCGCCGTATGCAGGCCCTGCTCCTTCAGGCGGTCGAGGAGCGCCGAGTAGAGGCGCGTGCCGAAGCCGTTGCCGAGGTGGTCGCGGTCGACGTAGATCGAGGTCTCGACGGAGTGGCGATAGGCGGCGCGCTCGTGCCAGCGCGTGGCGTAGGCGTAGGCGACGACCTGGCCTTCCGGGGCGGCGACCAGATAGGGCAGGGGCGTCGCGAGCACGCGGGCGATCCGGCCCGCGACCTCGAAGGGGGTCGGCGGGACCTCCTCGAAGGTGATCGCGGTCTCGCGGACGTAGGGCTCGTAGATCCGGGCGATCTCGAACGCGTCGTCGGTCGTCGCGGGACGCAGCATGTTCGTTCCTCGGCGCGGGCGGGCGGGTCGGGGCGCGCTTCCGGCATGCGGCTGGCGCGCCCGACGCGCTAGGCGCGCGCCCAGTTCGGGATCTTGAGAGGCTCGCCGCCGTGGGGATTCGGGACCTCGTCGAAGTAGGCCCGGACCCGGTCGCCGATCACGACCGACTCGGGCGCACACCCCGTGACGTTGCCCAGCACGTGGCAGCCCGGCGCCCCATCGACCGAGATGACGGCGATCGGATAGGGGACCTTCGTCTTGAGCGCGGGATGCACGGGATGGTGGACGAGGCAGACGCTCTCGACGCGGCCCGTGCCGGGCATCGTGCGGTACTCGAGGTTCCGGCTGCGGCAGGCGTAGCAGAGATCGTCCGGCGGGTGCTGGGCATGGCCGCAGTCCTTGCAGAACTGGATCTGGATCGAGCCCGCCGTGAAGTAGGTCTTCGTATGGGGGCCCAGGGTCGGGAGCAGGAAGTCGTCGCCGAGAAGTCGGGGCATCGGAGTTCTCCTGGAGTCGGGGTCGGCTCGGCCGCGGCGCCGAGCGAAGTGGCTTGCGGGCCGTCGGCCCGGGTGGGTCCTACGCGCTAGTGCGTCCCGCCGAAGAGGATCGCGCTGCCCGGCGCATAGCCCGGCCCCGCGATCGCGAGGGAGTAGTCGACGTCCTTCGCTTGACAGGTCGAGTCGCCGCGGGCCTGGCGGACGGCTTCGATCGTCATCTCGAGCCCGTGGATGTAGGCCTCGGCCAGGTTCCCGCCGCTCGTGTTGAAGGGAAGCCGCGCGTCCGGTCCTTCGAGGGCGCCGTTCGCGACGAAGGCGTCGACCTCCTCGGGCCGGCACCAGCCGAGCTCGCAGAGGGCCATCACGACCGGGCCCGTGAAGTTCTCGTAGAGCTGGAGCACGTCGACGTCCTTCGGCCGGATCCCGGCGCGCTGCCAGATCATCTCGCCGACGTTCGTGTAGTACATGCCCGGGAACCACTTCTTCTGGAAGGCGCGGATCCCGATCTCGGGCCCGGCGCCCTGGGCGGCGGCGAGGATCGGCACCGGCTTCTGCTTCAGGTCGCGCGCCCGCTCGGGCGTCGTGACCAGGACCGCGGCGGCGCCGTCGTTCTCCTGGCAGCAGTCGAAGAGATGGAAGGGCTCGACGATCCAGCGCGACGCGTGATAGGCCTCGCGCGTGAGCGGCTGGCCGTAGCGGACGGCGCGGGGATTGCGTTGCGCGTTCGCGTAGGAGGCGAGGGCGATCGCGGCGAGGGCCTCCTGCGAGACGCCGTGGTCGTGCATCCAGCGCTTCGTATGGAGGGCGCATTCCTGGGCGGGCGTCATCTCGCCGTACGGAAGGCCCCAGGAGAGACCCTCCGGCGCACCACCGGAAGCGAGGGTCGAGCCCGAGCCCAGGCGGTAGAACTGCCCCTGCGCCAGCGCGCGGAAGGCGACGACGTAGCTCGCGTAGCCGGCCGTCACCGCGGCATCGGCCTGCATCACGCAGGAGGCCGAGTTGTTGCCGCCGCCCGCCCACGGCGTCGACGACCAGCGGAGCTCCTTCATGCCGAGCGCCTCGGCGACGCGGAGCGGGCTGTTGCGCGTGTCCATGTAGGAGATCAGGCCGTCGACCTCGCGGACGTCGAGCCCGGCGTCGGCACAGGCGCGCTCGACGGCCTGGCAGGCGAGCTGGAACTCGGTGTCCTTCGACTGGCCGTGCTTGTAGTAGGTGGTCTCTCCGACGCCGGCGACGACGGCTTTTCCGTGCATGGGGTGGGGCTGCTCCTCGGATGGGGACGAGATGGGATGTCGGCCCCCGGCGGGCGAGGGCGGTCTCTCGACACTACCGCGTCGAATCGGGGGCCGCGAGCCAGACTCAGCCTCCGGTCGGCGCGAGGTAGCGCTCGATGATCTTCCGGTCGAAGGCATCAGGTCGCGCCGTGAGATAGCGGTGCAGGAGCGCACGCGAGCGCTCGGCCTTTCCGGTATCGCGCAGGAAGAGGCCGAGGGCTCTCAGGGCATCGGGGTCGTCGGGGGCGAGCTCGATCGCGCGCTCGAGGTCCGCGCCGACCGTGTCGGTGCGGCGGAGCTTCGGATCGCGATCGCCGACGATGCGTGCGCGCAACACGTAGGCCGTCCCGGAATCGGGTCGCCGCTCGAGATGGCGGCTCACGAGCGCGAGGGCGTCGTCGTAGCGCCGGGCCTCGAGCTCGATCGTCGCCGCGGGGAGGCGGTGGGCATCGAGGGCGCGCTCGAAACGCTCCTGGCGGGCATCGCCGCGGGAGGCTCGTGTCGTTCGCGCGGCGGCGCGGATGACCGACAAGCGGCTCGCCAGATCGCCATGGCTGCTCCAGGCAGCCGGGCCTTCGTCCTCCTCGGAATCGCGGTGGGCGATGCAGGTCAGCGAAGGGGCGGCCTCGCGCGGCGGATATCCCGCCTCTGCCATCAGGGCGATCGCGTCGCGGTCCGCTTCGGCCTCGAGTCGACGACTGAAGCGCATCCGGTCGACGTGCGAGCGGGTCGTGGCGTCGTAGCGCTTCGACAGGAGCGAATGGCGCTTCGTCACATGGACGATCTCGTGGGCGAGAACGAAGGCGACCTGGGCTTCGTTTCGAAAGGATGCGAGCAGCGGCAGCGCGATCAGGATCGTGCCGTCCGGCAGCGCGCTCGCGTCGTCCTCGGCGTCGCGGATCACGCGGACCGACAGGGTCGGAGCGGCCTTCGCGAGGGGCGGAGCGAGGTCCACGACGAGGTCCGCGAGATAGGTCGAGAGCGCGGCATCCGGGTATGCGTGCTCGTCGTCGAGGAACTCCTTCAGCGCCTCGCGGGCCTCGTCCCAGATCGCCTTCTCGTCGGGCTCGGGCCCCTGCGGCTGCTGCTCGAGGGCGTCCCAGGCCGGGACGGTGGGGAAGGGCGGTGCGGCGACCATACACGCGCTTGCGAGCGCGACGGGGAGGACCGTGAGCAGCCCGAGCGGCGGACGAGCTCGATGGGCGGAGCGGTCGCGGGGCGTCATTCCCAGCTGAATCCCGTCGGCAGTGGCGCCTCGCCCGGGCGACCGTTGCCCTTCAGGTCGGCCAGATCCGAACCGAGCGCCGCGCCGATCGCCGTTTCGACCAGCGCCTCGTCCTTCAGCCATTGGTCGCGGGGCAGGAGGTCCTGCTTGCGCGAGACGCTGAAGTTCATGAGGGGCTCTACGCCGGCGACGCGGAAGGCGACGTCTTCGTAGCGGAGATTGCTCACCTCGATCGAGAGCGACAGCGCGGGAACCCAGCCCTGCTCCTGGACGTACACGCCCGACAAGATGCCGAGGACGACGCGCCCGGCGATGCGGGCGCCCGAGTTGATGGGCGTTCGGCGGCCGTCCCAGTTGGCGTGGTGGCCGTCGTACCAGGCGAGCACCTGATGAAGTCCCACCTGGACGAAGCCCGTACAGCCGAGCTCCGCGGCGACGCTGCGTTCGATGTCGTCGAGGTAGAGGGACTCCTTCGCGTCGTCGATGCGCCCCGTCTCCGGATCGAAGATTCTTCCCGAACGCTCGTCGACGACCTCGAGGAGCTTCCGGACTTCGGCGCTGGGGGCGACCGGGATCGACGCGGCCTCGAACTCGCGAGCCACGATCTGCTCGATGCGCGCGCGGCGCTCGTCGTCCTCGTCGAAAGGGAAGGCGGCGGGCAGCATGCAGAGCCGCGCGGCGGAAGCGATCGGCGCCCAGGTCGGGAGCGCCGCGAGCAGGGCAGGCAGGAGCAGGAGCAGGCGTCGGCCTCCCCGTTGCGCGGGGAATCCGGCACCGCGCACGGATCCGACTTGCCATCGACTCATGTGTTCAGGTTAACATGGCCCTTCGATGCGACACGCGAAAATTTCGACCCAGGGTCGGTCTGCCCTGTTCTTCCTGCTGCTCGTCGTCGGTCTCGGCGGGGCCGGCTGCGGACCGAAGCGCGTCCCCGAAGAGGACGAAGCCGCGGCGATCCGCGCAAAGGTTCGGACGGTCGCGATCGCCCCCCCGTCGTCTGCGACGGTCGTGGTCGCGCGGGAGCAGGTCGAGGAAGCATTCCTCGGGCGAACCACCGAGCGCCTCGCGGTCTCGGGGCTTCGGATCGTCGGACCCGGGATCTGGAGCGAGATCTGGCGACGTTATGCGGGCGACGTCGCCGGGGTCTACGATGCATCGACCGGGGAGGTCGATCAGGAGAAGTATCGGACGGTCGAGGATGCGACCTATCGTGAGCTCGTGGAGCTCCACTCGGTCGACGCGATCCTCTATCTCACGGTCCGGCCGGTCGAGACCTACGGCGTGCCGGTGCATCCGCGAGTCTGCGGCGGCACCGCGCCGCCCTACTGGCCGGGCGGCTGGTTCAAATGGGGTCACGGCGCGTCCCTGGTTCGGACCGCCTGCCTGGTCGGGTACCTCGAGGATCCGAGCGGGAAGCAGTACTTCGCGAGACACGCGCCGATCGAGGGCATCGAGACCTACGACCAGCAGACGCGGGCCGTGCGGCCGCGCGACGCGATCTTCCAGGATCCGCTCGTGCTCGATCGCGTCGTCGAGATCGTGCTCGAGCCGTTGCTCGCGGCGGCGGCGGATCGCGGCTCGAAGCAGGCGACCGCGAACGACGGTGCCCCGGCGGCTCCGCTCGCGCAGGAGCCCGCCGCCGAGACGGGCGGGGAGAAGCGAGGCGAAGGGAAGCCCGACGGAGCGAACCCCGACGAGGAGAAGAGAGACTGAGCACGAACCCGACCGCCGAGGCCCGCGTCAGGCCCAGGGATCGACCATCACCTTGCACTCCGGCGCCCGCGCGACGAGTCCTTCGATCGTCGCGGTGAGCGCCTCGAGCGGGATCGTCTTCGTGATCATGCAGCGCGGCTCGAGGTGGCCGGCGGCGAGGGTCGCGATGACCTCCTGATAGTCGCTGCGGTCGTAGGTCATCGAGAAGCGGACGCAGAGCTCCTTGAAGAGCGGAACACCCGTCTGGATGGTCTCGGGATGCAGCCCGTAGCCCATGCACACGATCGTCCCCTTCGCGCGGATCGCGTTCATCGCCTGCATGACCGCGCCGGGAAAGCCCGCACACTCGAAGACCAGGTCCGGCGGACCGCCGAGGGCATCGCGGATGCGGGCTTCGGTCGCGTTCGCGACGTCCGATGGACCGGATGCGTTCAGGACGAAGGCGTCGGCGCCCATCGCGAGGGCAAACGATCGACGCCGATCGGAGGGCGCCACCACGACGACCTGGGCCGCACCCCGGCGCTTCGCCCAGTAGGCGGCGCAGAGCCCGATCGGCCCCGCGCCCAGCACGAGGACCCGGTCTCCGGCTCCGACGTCGGCGAGCTTGACCCCGCGCAGGCCGACCGCGAGGGGCTCGACCAGCGCGCCGTCCTCGAGGGTCAACGGCGGCGGCAGCACGTAGGCCTCGCGCTCGGGGAGCGTCATGTACTGGCCGAAGCCGCCGGTCGGGTGCTGCTTCCATTCGGGACAGAAGCAGAGATGGCCCCGGGCACATTCCTCGCACCGCCCACAGGCGGTGACGCATTGCGCTGTCACGAGGGCGCCGATCGGCATCCCGCGGACGCGATCGCCGCGGGCCACGACCTCGCCGGCGAACTCGTGGCCGTAGACCTTGTTCGTCTCCATGCCGGCGTCGCCGGTCCAGGTGCTGACGTCGGTCGCGCAGATGCCGCAGCGGCCGATCCGGACGAGGACCTCGTCGGGGCCGGGGGTAGGCGTCGGGCGCTCTTCGATACGGAAGGGCTCGCGCGGGCCGGTGTAGACGGCGACCTTCATGACGGTCCGCCTACCACTTGCGCCGCATCTGGGCGCCCATGCGCCGCAGACGCAGCGCGCGATCGCGCTCGGCAGGGGTGACGACGGGGGTGTCCTTCGGGAGATGCTGGCGCACGTCCGCGAGCTTGATCTTCTTCATCGACGGACAGGGGGCCGAGCTCGCCTGGTTCCAGCGATTCTGGATGACGCCGCGCTTCCAGCCGCCCGGATCGAGCCAGTTCGGGACGCCCGGATCCCGATGAGAGAGCACGGCACGGAAGCGTCCGTCCGTGTCGAGCCGCGCCTGGTGGCCGTTCAGGCTCGACTGTCGATGGTTCCAGTCGATCGTCGCGAAGAGCTCGTCGGCGAGCAGGAAGGACCAGTAGCGGACCTTCTCGGGGATCTCGGTCTCGATCACGAGCGCCTCGTCCTCCTCGATCTCGAAGACCGTCTCGAGGTAGACCTGGGGCCAGGAGCTGCCGGTGAAGCCGCTGTAGTCGGTGACCTCGAAGCGGTTCACGATCTTCTTCTCGCGGGTCTCCTCGATGTGGATCAGCCAGTGCTGGATGCTGTACTCCATCCACTGCGCGATCTCCTCCATGCGCTCGGCGATCTCGGCGGCCTTCGGTCGCGGGCGCTGCGCCGGGACGTCGAGGCGCTCGATCGTCATGCGGGGATCGACCTCGTTCAGCCAGTCGTAGGCGGCGTGGCGGACGCCGAGGTTCGTCGCCTTCGGATCGAGAACCCACCAGTCGCCCTTCCAGTCGGCGGGCTTCTCGGCGCTGAGCAGGACCTCGAAGCGGCCGTCGTCGCCGATCGTGAGGGTGTCGAGGTCGTAGTTGACGAGGCCGGGCTTCGGCTTGTCGGTCCGAGTGAAGTAGGTCTCGGAGACGGTGACGAAGCAGAAGAGGGTCGTCCCGCGGTGGCCGGCGAGGCGGTAGGTCCCGCCGCCGCGGATGGGGGCGTAGGTGTAGACGAAGTCGGGGACCGGGGCGGCGAAGTTCAGCGCCTGGGAGAGCATCGGGACGAACTCGGGGTAGTCGGGATCGTTCGCGACGAGGCCGAAATGCCCCCCGGCCAGGGCCGAGAGCATCATCGCGTAGAGCTCCTGGCGATCGTCGACGTCGGCCGGATCGCGCAGCCGCGCGACGAGGCGATCGGCGACGGGCGCCCAACGGGCGAGGTAGTCCTTCCATTCGGGCAGGGTGGGCGTGGGGGACATGATGGGCTCCTCGTCGGGTTGTTCATGCGAGCCGCTCCCGGATCTCGTCGGCGTCGAGGCCGAAGTCCTCGGGCGTCTCGCGCCGCCGGCCGCGGGCGAGGACGGCCTCGCGTTCGGGCTGGGCGCGGATCCAGTCCTTCATCTTCGCCTCGACCGAGGGCAGCAGCTCGAGGTCGAAGCGTGCGTAGATCCCGCGGACGACCGCAAGCGGATCCCGGGCGAGCTCCTCCTGATGGACCTCGTGGAACGAGCGGGGATGTCGCGCGCGGACCTCGCGGGTATGGCGCGTCGCCTGCTCGTAGATGCGCAGCTGGCGCGGGCCGATCCGCTTCGCCTCGGGGCTGCCGGGCGGCGGATCCCCACGATAGGCGGCGAGCATGCTCGAGAGCGAGACGAGCGTCCGCACGGGATCGCGCCGGGTCAGGATCACGCACGCGTCGGGGAAGACCTCGAGCAGCGAGCCCGTCCGCAGGAAATGGGTCGGGTTCTTGAGCAGCCAGGTCTTCGCGCGCTCGGCATGGCCGATCAGGCGCAGGTTGTCGGCGAGGCGGCGGTAGCTCGAGAGCTCGTCCTCCCCCAGATACCAGTCGTCGTAGGTCGGGAGATCGAGGAGCGAGGGGATCTGGTTCGTGACGAAGGTCTGCATCATGAGGGCGAGGCATTCGTCGACGTCGTCGGGCTCGATGCGGTGGAGCGCGACGGCCCGGGGCGCGGCGGCCTCGAAGGCCCGGGCGCGTTCCGCGGCGGCGCGGTAGAGGGGATGCGCGGGCCACTCGGCGCGGGGCGGGCGGACGATCGGGTTCGGGATGATCCAGCTCTCGAGGCCCTGGAAGCGGGGATCGAGGGCGAGCACGAGGTGGAGCGCCGTCGTCCCGGTTCGCGGGATCCCGGCGATGACGACCGGGCGCACGATCGGCTCGGCGAGGCAGGCGGGCGTCTGCTTCCAGCCGGCCTCGGAATGGAGCCGGCCGATGAGGCCGGGGAGGCTGAATACGAAGGCCTTCGCCCGCGTCGCCTCGTCGTCGGGCAGGTCCGTCTGATAGGCGGCGAGGACGTGGGCGAGGCCCTCGCGATAGTCGTCGCGGCCGAAGTCGGAGAGACCCGTCGCGGCCTGCGCCGCGGCGTGCAGCGCGGGCTCGAAGTCCGCATAGCGTTTCGGAACGCCTTCGTTCACGGCTCGTTGCTCCGCCCGGTCGATTCGCCGTCCACGCCGCCTACCAGCGATCCCAGTGGATCACGTCGGAGACGGGCTTGCGCTTGACCGGTCCGAAGGGGCGGTCCGGATAGCCGAGGGCGATGCAGACGGCGATCGAGCAGTCCGCCGGAATGCCGAGGACCTCGCGCATCTCGTGCTCGGTCGCGATCTGGAGCGTCGTGAAGGTCGTACCGAGACCGAGGGCCCGGGCCGAGACGATCAAGTTCTGGGCCGCGGGATAGAGCGCCGCGTCGACCATCTGATCGGTCGCCGCGCCCGGCGGATAGACCTTGCGCCCGCAGACGAGGATCCAGACCGGCACGTTCTCGAACTCGCGCACGAGGTGCATGGCACCGTCGACCATCTTCGCCTCGCCGCCGGGCCGCTTCGGCACCTTCTCGATCATCGGCAGCAGCCGCTCGCGGATCACGGGCCCGAGCTTCGCCTTCGTCGCCCGATCGCGCACGACCACGAAGTCCCAGCCCTGCGAGTTGCCCGGGCTCGAAGCCCGGGTCGCGCCGTAGATGACCTTCTCGATGAGATCCTGGGGCACCGGATCCGGCTTCAGATACCGGATGGCGCGGCAGGTCTCCATCGCTTCGAACACGTCCATGGGCGCTCTCCGTCGTCGAGTTGGGCGGTGTGCCACCCATGTTGTCAAAGGCGGACGCCGAAGGGCAACCCCGGATCCGCCGGGAGGGGGCGCGCTCTCCGTGCTCTCGGGAAGTTGGCCCTTCTTGATCGATGGATTCGCGTATAGTGGGAGGGCGCCGAATCCGACTCACCGCGGCTTTCGATCCACCCCATTCGATCCACCCGGAAGGAGAGCGAGCATGGGACGCAAATACAAGGTCATCTCGGGCGATGGTCACGTCGAGACGCCGCCGGAGTCGTGGGTGAAGTACATGCCCGAGGAGCATCGCGACCGCGCGCCGCGGCTCATCAAGCTGCCGAAGGGCGGCGAGGCGTGGCTGATCGAGGGCCAGCCGCTGATCCCGAACGGCCAGAACATCACCGGCCGCGGTCCAATCAAGATCTCCGGGGGGACCTACTACAAGCCCGACGGCTCCGCCGCGGAGGGCGCAGGCGACGCGCGTCAGCGCCTGCGCGAGCAGGACATCGATGGCATCGACGCCGAGGTGCTCTTCCCGCCGATCTTCGCCTCGCGTGCGATCGAGAACATCACCGACGAGGACGTCTACCGCGCGCTGATCCGCGCCTACAACACGTTCCTCGCCCGGGACTACTGCGCCGTCGCCCCGGACCGGTTGATCGGCAACGGCGTCATTCCTTCGACCGGTGTCGACGACGCGATCGCGGAGCTCGAGTTCCTGCATCGCGAGGGGATCCGCTCGATCTCGCTCCACGCCTTCCCGAACGGCACGGGCTTCGCGCGCCCCGAGGACGATGCCTTCTGGAAGCGGACGCTCGAGCTCGGCGTCAAGCTCTCGCCGCATTTCGGATTCGGGCAGATGTCGCCCGGGATGGACCATGTCGGGCTCGGGACCTCCGGCGATCCCTTCGCCGGGACGCTCACGCAACGCGTCTCGGGCCAGCCGCCGATGTACACGATGAGCCAGCTGATCGTCGCCGGCGTCTTCGACCGGTTCCCGAAGCTCGAGTTCTACTTCGCCGAGGTCAACGCGAGCTGGCTGCCCTGGGCGCTCTTCGTGATCGACGACAACTACGAGATCTTCCGCGGGCCCTACAACCGGACGCTGAACCGGAAGCCCTCGGAATACATCCTCGATCATTTCTGGTTCGGGATCATCCGCGACCCGAAGGCGATCGCGATGCGGGACCACGTCCCCTTCGACCGCCTGATGTTCGGAACCGACTTCCCGCATTCCGTCGGGTCGTACCCCAATTCGAAGCGTTTCCTCGACGATTGCTTCGCCGGCGTCGATCCCAAGTACTTCCGCAGGATGCTGCTCGAGAACCCGGCGAAGTACTACGGGCTCGACCTCGACAAGGACATCACCGAGACGCCTCGGGCGTAGTCAGGGAGCAGACGACGATGGCGGAAGCGGTGAGCGACGCGGCGCTGGTCGAGCGATTTCCCTGGGTCCAGATCAGCCACGACAACAAGCATCTGTTCCGGGGCTGGCTCGACCGCCAGCTCCTGATCCAGCGCTGCCGCGACTGCAAACGGTTCCACCATCCGCCGAAGCCGATCTGCCCCGCGTGCTGGTCCGGGCGCCTCGAGCCCACGGCCGTCTCCGGGCGCGGCGTCGTCCATCTCGCGATGTTCCTGCGCCAGGGCGCGCCGGCGCCGGGCGTCGACTACGAGAAGGCGCCCCATCCGGTCGTCACCGTCGAGCTCGAGGAGCAGCCGGGCCTCCGCTTCACGAGCACCGTCGTCGAAACGCCCCTCGACGAGATCGAGATCGGTCTCCCGGTCGAGCTCGTCTGGATCGACCGCTACGGCGCGCCGTTCCCCGCCTTCCGTCCCCCGGGCCGCGCCGCGAAGGGAGGTCGCTGATGGCCGGCGCGAGCGGAACGACGAGCGCTGCGACGGGCGCGACGGGCTCGAGGCGCTACCCGATCCGGGACCAGATCGCGATCGTCGGCGTCAGCTCGACGGCCTTCAGCCGGGACGCCGGGGGCCGCTCGCCCGCGTCGCTCGCCTGCGAGGCGTCGATCCAGGCGATCCACGACGCGGGCATGACGAAGGCCGACATCGACGGCGTCGTCGGCGTGGCCGAGCCCGGGGCACCCCGGGCGAACCAGATGGCGGCGCTGCTCGAGCTGCCGAACGTGACGCATCATGCGGGGCCACAGCCGGTCGCGATGTTCGGCATGATCGACGCGATGACGGCGATCTTCTCGGGCCAGTGCGACACGGTGCTCGTCTATTACGCCTTCATGCGGGCGCCCTGGAACTCGCGCTCCGCCGCCCAGGACCCCTTCCGCCGCTACGTCATGATGGGCGGCGGGACGGCGAAGCCGCCGATGCCCGAGTCGATGGACCCGTCGGCGGCCTACACCGCCTGGGCCAGCCGCTACATCCACGAGTTCGGGGCTTCCCGCGAAGACTTCGGCCGCATCGCCCTCAACATGCGCGCCAACGCGATGCAGAACCCGAAGGCCGTCATGCGGACGCCGCTCACGATGGAGGCCTATCTCCAGGCGCGGATGATCCGCGACCCGCTCTGCATGCTCGACATGGACGTCCCGGTCGACGGGGCCGACGCCTTCGTCCTGACGACGACCGAGCGGGCGAAGCGGATCACGAAGAATCCGATCGTGATCCACGCGGCCACGGCCGGCGTCGTCGGCCGCAACGACGAGGATCAGCTGCCTTCGCTCGCGCGTCACGGTCAGCACGTCGTCGTCGAGTCGCTGCGAGCGCGTGGCGAGCTCTGGCTCGACGACGTCGACGTCTTCTTTCCCTACGACGGCTTCTCGATCATCACCCTCGGCTGGATCGAGAACGTCGGCTACTGCAAGCCCGGCGGCGCCGGACGCTTCATGCAGGAACATTGGGACGAGAAGACGGGGCGCGTGCTGATCAACGGTCGCGTGCCGATGAATCCCCATGGCGGCTCGCTCTCCGAGGGCGCGTCGCGGGGGACGGGGCATCTGCGGGAGGCGGTGACCCAGCTGCGGGGCGATGCCGGGCCGCGTCAGGTCGCGAACGCGCGCACGGCGCTGATCGGCTGCGGCGGCTTCTTCTTCAACTCACAGGGCGCGATCCTGCGGCGCCTGTAGAGGGCGCGCGCGACGCCGGTGCGGGATCAGTGGCTCGGCCGCTTGCGCACGAGCGTCCCCGGGAAGGCCCCCGTGTGCTGGCCGTCTCGGACCAGGACCTGGCCCGCGACGATCGTCGCCGCGATGCCCGTCGCCCGCTGCTCGATGCGCTTCTCGCCGGCCGGCAGATCATGGACCACTGTCGGCATCGCCGGCGCGACCGTCTTCGGATCGAGCACGTTGAGATCCGCGAGCAGGCCCTCGCGCACGAGGCCGCGATCGTGGAACCCCCAGGCCCGGGCCGGGGCGAGGGTGATCATCCGGATCGCCTCCTCGAAGCTGAAGATCCCGAGCGCGCGGACCCAATGGGCCAGCAGATGGGTCTGGAGCGAGGCGTCCGCCATCTGGCTGACATGGGCGCCCGAGTCCGAGAACGAGAGCACCGCCTGCGGATGCCGCAGGATCGCCGTGATGTCGTCCATGTCGAAGGGCGAGAGCGTCTGCACGAAGAACTGGCGCAGATCCGTCTCGAGGGCGAGCTGGATCATGAGCTCGACCGGATCGACGCCCCGCGCCCGCGCCGCCTCCGCCACCGTCGGATTCGGAGGCAGAGGCGCGTCGAGCACGCGCATGCGCTCGAACTCCGGCGGCCTGGCCTCGCCGCCGACGGCCTCGCCATAACGGCTCTCGTGGGCGCTCTTCACGAGCTTCTCGACGAGCCCGCGATCGGCGAGACGCGCGCGCTGCTCCTCGAGCGGGAGCGCCCGCAGCTCGCGCCAGACCGGCAGCCGATCGAAGGGCAGCTGGGTCCGGAACGAGGACATCGTCCCGATGCCGCGGCAATGGGCGAGGCCGAAGAGGCGCGCACCGCGGGCGGTCCCGAGGTCGAGCATCGGGAGCACGGCCTTCGCGTTGAGGAGCGCCGGCACCGCGAAGGGCACACCCGTCTGCGCCGAGAGCGCGATCAGCTCGTCGCGGCGGGCGTCGACCCGATCCGGCGGGGCCGGATCCTCGACGTACTGGAAGATGCCGCGGCCGACCTCGCCCATCGTGCGGACGAGCGACTCGACCTCGCTCCAGGCGGCGAGGCGCGAGGCGACGGGGCGGTCGTCGGAGGTGCGGTGTTGATGGGTTCGCGAGGTCGAGAAGCCGATCGCGCCGGCGGCCAGCGCCGAGCGCAGCTCCGCCTGCATGATTCGCAGGTCGCCCTCGTTCGCGGTCTCTTCGTAGGCGCGCTCGCCCATCGCGTAGGTCCGGAGCGCCGAGTGGCCGATGTTGGCGGCGTAGTGGATGCCTTTCGGGAGCTTCTCGATCGTGTCGAGATATTCGGCGAAGGTCGTCCAGCTCCAGCGGATGCCGGCGGCCATCGCCTTGCCCGAGATGTCCTCCGCGCGCTCGAGGCTGCGGACGACGAGCATCGCGTCCTTCTCGGCGGAGGGGGCGAGGGTGAAGCCGCAATTGCCCATGACGACGGTCGTGACGCCGTGCCAGCAGGAGTTGGCGCCGATCGGGTCCCAGAAGATCTGGGCGTCCATGTGGGTATGGCCGTCGATGAAGCCCGGGGTCACCGCGAGCCCCTCCGCGTCGAGCTCCTGCTTTCCCCGCTCCTTGATGCGGCCGATCGCGGCGATGCGATCGCCGGCGACGCCGACGTCGGCGCGATAGCGCCCGAGCCCCGAGCCGTCGACGATCATTCCGTTTCGGATCACGAGATCGAAGGCCATGGAATTTCTCCTCGTGGGGCGAGTTGTCGGGCGTGTTGCCGGGCGTGTCGTCAGGCGAGCTCTGCCAGGGGCACGACCCGGGTCGAAGGCTTCTCGATGTCGCCCTCCGGCAGGAGGAAGCGCCAGTAGAGGGAGCCGAAGTGCTGACCCTCGGTGTCGATCCAGTTGGCGAACTTCCTGCCGGGGCGCGTCGGGGAGACGATGAAGCGGAAGCGCCCGTCGGCCTCGAGCTTCATCTGTTTGCGATTGAGCGAACAGCTCCGATAGCGATAGTCGCCCGTCTGCTGGAAGCGATTCCAGAACATCACGTTCGCGTAGACGCATTTCGGCCAGCGTCCCTCGACGACGAGCGCCTGGTCCGGTTGCAGGACGACGAGGCCGGCGCAGTAGGCGTTGTCGATGGCACCGGCGCCGCCCCCCTCCGTCGGGACCCATTTTTCCGGCTTCGGCAGCTGATTGGGGACGAGCGAGAACCAGCTCGGCGTCCTGCTGGGATCCTGCGGACCCCGGGCGAGGGTCTGGGAATGGATGAAGGTCATCGCCGCGCGGAGCTTGTCGGCGAGCGCCGGCGGCGAGAGCGGACGCGGGAATCCCGGCTCGTCGAGGCACTCGATGTCGATCTCGCAGACGAGGCGGGGATCCGCCATCGCGCAGGTCTCGCGTTCGAAGTAGTGGCGCGCGATCACGCAGTTGGGCTTGCCGGGCTGCATGTGGAGCGCCCCGGCGCGCGGGGTCGGCGAGATCTCGATCGAGAAGCGGCCCTCGGCGTCGCGGGGGAACTGGGTGTGGTTCAGGGCCGAGACGACGCCGTCGTTGAAGTCGCCTTCCTGCTTGCCGGTGTAGATGGTGAAGCTGACATAGGCCTCGTCGCGCATGCGGCCTTTGATGCGGTAGCGGCGGGTCGGGTCGAGGGGGGCGAGATGGGAGGGATTGTCGGCGCCTTCGCCGCCCCATTTCAGGACGGCGCTCGCGAGCGGTGCGAAGCGCGGACGGCGGGCGTCGTTGTCGACCCAGGTGTCGAGGCCGCACTTCACGAGATGGAGCAGCATGTGCTCGCCGGCGGCGACGTCGGCCGGCGCGGTCACGTTGCGGCCGGCGCCGAGGAACTCGCGGTCGACCTGCTCGATCAGGGCGAGCAGCGCCTGCAGGGCCTCTCGACTCTCGGGAACACGGTCGGGAATGACGGGACTCGACATCGGGATTCTCCGATTCAGGAAGCTTGGCCCGGCGCGGCGCTCGGCGTGACGGGCTTCTTCTGCATCTGCTCGAGGAGCTCGGGATCGAGGATGCGCTCGTCGAGGTGGAGCTTCTGGATGCGCCAGCCCTGGGAGGTCCGGACGGCCTCGACGGTATAGAGGCCGATGGCCGAGAGATGGCGATTGTGCTGGAAGGTCTTGAGCGTCGCGCGATTGCCCTTCACGTCGACGAGATGGGTATCCATGTAATGCCAGGGCGCAGCGCCCTCGCGGCCGCCGACCTGGGCGTTCAGCCACTCGAGGATCGCGGGGAAGCCCCGGAGCGTGACGTCCATCGGAAAGTTCACGCCCTCGTACTCGGCGATCGCATCCGCGGTAAAGGTCTGGCGCAGGAGCGCCTCGTCGTGGCCGTCGATGCCGTGGGCGTATTGATGGATCAGTCGGATCACGGCCTGCCGGTCGGCCTCGACCTCGAGGACCTTGATGCGCTGCTCGAGCACGGCGTGGCCGCAGCCGAGAGAAGTCAGGACGAGGGCGAGGGCCGCGAACAGGGCGCCGGTCGCGGCGGCCCGACGGCGGGCGGGGCGGAGGCTTCGAAGGGGTCGGGGCATCGGGCCGGGCTCCTCTCTCGGGGTTCGGCGAAGCCTACCCGTTCCCCTCCGCGCGGGATAGCCTCCGTTCATGCCCCGATACGGACAGGCCACGCTCAACTTCTCGCCCCTCCACGGACTCCCGACGCAGTGGGAGGCCCATCTCGACGCCGCGGCCGCCGCCGGCTTCGACGCGATCGCGCCGGACATCTTCTGGCTGCGCGCCCTCGAGGCCGAGGGCGTCGACCTGGCCCGGGTCGCCGATGGCCTGCGGGACCGGGGCCTCGGCTGCATGGAGATCTCGGGGCTCGCGATCGGCGACGACGAGCGGACGGCGGCCGAGCTCGCGGAGAACCTGCGTTATGCGCGGGTCCTCTCGGCCGAGCTGATGAACACGCGACTCGTCGTGCCCGTCGACGACCAGGTCGTGCGGCGCCTCGCCGAATGTGCCGTGGCCTTCCGGACGCGGGGCGCGCCGGAGGGGGGAACGACGATCGCCCTCGAGTTCTCGAGCGGGAGCGGGCTGCGCGGCGTGGCGGAGAGCCGGGCGCTGATCGAGGCCGCGGGGGAGGCCGGCGTCGGCGTCACGATCGATACCTGGCATTTCTTCAATCACGCGAACGGGCCGGACTGGGCTGCCCTCGAGGCGCTGCCCGACGTGTGGCTCGCGAATCTCCAGCTCTCCGACGGGGTGCAGCATTCCGACGGCGATTTCTGGGACGCGACCATGAACCACCGCCGGCTGCCGGGCGAGGGCGAGTTCGATCTTCCCCGGCTCGCGGGCCATCTCGCGAAGCGCGGCTTCGACGGCGCCATCGTGCTCGAGGTCCTGAGCGCGGCGCAGCGCGAGCGCCCGCTCGTCGAGCATGCGCGGGACGCGCTGCAGCGCGCGCGTCGCCTCTTCGGCTGAGCGCGTTTCATTGAGCCCGGCCCGAGTGGATCCGTCGTGGGCTCCGGCGACGTCCCGCGTCGCCGCCGCTCGCGACGGAACCTACACCGCGGAGCGGGCGGCGGACGCTCCCGAGAGCGAGCGCCAGAGCAGGAAGGCGATGGCCGTCGAGGCGAGCTCGAAGGCGACGCCCTGCGTCGTATAGGACGAGAACTCGCCCGCGGACAGCGCGCCCATCAGGCGGAAGCTCCCGAGCCCGGCACACTGAAACACCGTCGTCAGAAGGATCGTCGGCGCGTACGCCGGCCGCAGCGCGCCGAAGAGCGCGAGTGCGCCGAAGCCCGCCTGCAATCCTCCGTACATCGCCTTCAGCTCGACCGTCCCGGTCGTCGAGGTCGCAGCGACCCCGGCGAAGTCGGCGAGGAAGCCGGGGTCGACGAAGCAGTAGATCCCGTACGGAAGCGAGAAGAGGCCGAAGACCGCGAGGAAGATCCGGGCTGCCATGATCACCTCGTTCCGGCCGAGTGGGGTCACCCCGCGCATCGGCCGAGCTCGAACTGGATTCTCGAAACCGCGACATTCTGTCAGAGTCGTGCGGGCGCGGGCAACCCCGATCCGATCGAGGGGACGGCGGAGATCGCGCGGGTCGTGGGGGTCGAGCCGGCCGTTCGTGCCGGTTTCGGTGTCCGTCGGATGCGCGATGCTCGCCGCCGGGAGGCGAAGAGCGATGACGGCGACGATTGCGAGCCTTCCCAGCACGACCGAGCTGCTCGACCGGTCGGGGTCGGAGTTCGATCTCGTCGTCGTCGGCAGCGGCGCGGGCTCGATCTGCGCCGCGCTCGTCGCGAAGGCCCTCGGCAAGCGCTGCGTGATCCTCGAGAAGCAGGCGAAGGTCGGCGGCTCGACGGCGATCTCCGGCGGCGTGCTCTGGACGCCCTGCAATCCGTTGATGGCGGAGGAGGGGATCCCCGACTCCTACGAGCGCGCGCGGCGTTATTTCGACTCGGTCGTGACCTATCAGGGACCAGGGACGTCGCCCGAGCGGCGCGAGGCCTTCCTCAAGCTCGGGCCTCCGATGATCGAGTTCCTGCGCGCCCGGGGCATGCGGTTCTTCCGGCCCGAGGGCTGGGCCGACTACTACGACGATCGCCCGGGAGGCGAGCCGCGCAGCCGCTGTCTGATGGCGCCGCTCTACGACGCGCGGGCGCTCGGCCCCTGGGCCGCGAAGCTCGCCCGCTCCCCGGTCGGGGCGGGCATGCCGGTCCACAGCCACGAGCTCCCGGACCTCTATCTCGCGAAGCGGGGTTGGAAGGGCAAGGCGATGGCGCTGCGGCTCGGCAGCCGGATGCTCCGCTCCCGGCTGACCGGCGCGGATCTCGTCTCGAACGGCGCGGCGATCCAGGGCCGCATGCTCGAGATCGCCCTGCGCGAGGGGATCCCGATCGTGCCCGAGGCGCCGGTCTGCGATCTCGTCGTCGAGGGTGGGCGCGTCGTCGGCGTGAAGCTCGCGCTCGCGGCGGGGGAGCGGGTCGTGCGGGCGCGGGGGGCGGTGCTCCTCAATGCCGGCGGGTTCTCGCGCAGCCAGGGGATCCGGGAGCGCTTCGGGCCGGCGCCGACGGCGGCGCAGTGGACCGCGGCGAATCCCGGCGATACCGGCGAGGTCCTCGAGACGGCGATGCGCCTCGGGGCGGCCGTCGACAACATGGACGCCTTCTGGTGGGTCCCGACGACCCAGGGGCTCGACGGACGCTGGCCGGAAGGGACGACGATGCCCGACGGCAGCCTCGCGCCCTGGACCCATCATCTCGATCTGAGCCTCCCGTATTCGATCGTCGTCGATCGCCGCGGGGAGCGTTATCTGAACGAGTCCGCCTCCTACATGGAGGTCGGCGAACGGATGCACGAGCGCAATCGGACCCACGGCTCGGCGATCCCGAGCTTCGTCGTCTTCGATGGCCTCCACCGCAAGTGGTATCCGTGGGGCACCGCGCTGCCCGGCGTGACGCCGAAGGCCTGGCTCGACAGCGGCTACATGAAGAAGGCCGACACCCTCGCGGGCCTCGCCGCGGCCTTCGGCATCGACGCCGACGGGCTCGCGAAGACGGTCGAGCGCTGGAACGGCTTCTGTCGGACGGGCGTCGACGCCGACTTCCAGCGCGGCGCGCGCTGCTTCGACCGCGCCCACGGCGATCCGAGCGTGAAGCCGAATCCGAACCTCGGGCCGATCTCGACGCCGCCCTACTACGCGGTCGCGATGGTGCCCTCCGACGTCGGGACGGCGGGGGGGCTCGTGACCGATGCCTGGGCCCGCGTGCTGCGCGCCGACGGCAGCGCCATCGAAGGGCTCTACGCCACGGGCAACACGACGGCCTCCGTCATGGGCCGGACCTATCCCGGCGCGGGGGCGAGCATCGCCGCCGCGTTCACCTTCGCCTACATCGCCGCCCACCACGCCTTCGGCGAAGCGCGCCGGATCGACGCGCTGCTCGGCGGCGGCGCCGCCCGAGGAGGAGCTTCCGCGTGACCCGCAAGAGAGCCGCCACGAAGACCAGGCGGAAGACCGCCGCGAAGACCCGGCCCGATTCCCGGGCGACGAGCACGCCGCTCGCCTTCCCGCATCCCATCGAGCGGGCGGACACGATCCCCGCCGCCCGGTACTACGATCCGGCCTTCTTCGCGCTCGAGGCCGAGCGCTTCTGGCCCCGCGTGGCAGATGGCGTGCAGGCTGGAAGAGATCGCCGAGATCGGCGACTACGTCGAGTACGAGATCCTGGGCAGGAGCGTCGTCGTCGTGCGGACCGGGCCCCAGACCGTCAAGGCCTACCACAACGCCTGTCGCCACCGGGGCATGCGGCTCGTCCAGGGCCGGGGCAACGCCGCGAACGGCTTCGTCTGTCCCTTTCATGGCTGGTGCTGGAACACCGACGGCTCGAACCGCTTCGTCTTCGCGCCCAATCTGTTCAAGAAGGATCAGCTCGAGGACGCGGACCTCCGCCTGCGCGAATGCCGGCTCGAGACCTGGGGCGGCTGCGCCTTCATCAACTTCGACGACGAGGCGCCGCCCCTGCGCGCCTCGCTCGAGCCCTTCGCGACCTACCACGACGCCTTCCGGGTCGAGCAGATGCGGGCCGAATCCTGGCTCTCGTGCGTCCTGCCCGTCAACTGGAAGCTCGCCTGCGAAGCCTTCATGGAGGGCTACCACGCGACCCAGACCCATCCGCAGCTGCTCGCGCGCTCGGTGAAGCGCGGCTACGGCGCCGGGACCGACACCGTCGGCTTCACCGACCCCGACGACGTGGTCGGCAGCTCGATCTACTTCATGAAGGTTCTCTCCGAGGGCATGGGCAATGGCATGATCCACACGAAGGACATCGCCGTGGCCGAAGACCTGAAGGCCATGCCGCTGCCCTCGGATCCGATGCAGGCGATCGTCGAGTGGAACACGAAGCTCAACGCCGAGATCGTCCGCCGCAGCCACGACGCCGGCATTCCGATGCCGGACCTGAACCAGCTCGTCGCGACGGGGCACGTCTCGTCCGTCAACTACGGCTTCCCGCATTACTACCTGCTGCCGGTCTACGGCAACGCCGCCGCCTACCGGGTCCGACCGCTCGGCCCCGAGGAGACGCTCTTCGAGATCTGGACGACGACGCTGATGCCGGAGGGCGCCCGACACGTGCCGCCGCGGGCGCCGACGCAGATGGCCTGGGACGATCCGCGCTGGCCGGACGTCGTGCGCCAGGACTTCGCAAATCTTCCCCGTCAGCAGGGCGGGCTGCGGAGCCCGGGCTTCGACGCCATGCGCCTCTCGGGCGAGGTCGAGGGGCTGATCAGCAACTACCACCGCGTCATCGACGGCTACCTGGCCGGACGATCCCACGCGGAGATCCTCCCGAACCTGTCGCAGGTCTCGGGCGGGATCGATGCGCCGATCCGGCCGATCGCCTGGAAGGGGGAAGCGGGCGCGCGGAAGACGGGCAGAGCCGACCGGTCTCGCGACGCCGGAGGACCGGAGAAACCCGCCCGCCGGTCACGAGCTCGCAGCGCCGCGAAGTCCTCACGGGCCGGCGCGCCCGGCAAGCGCGGCTCGAAGAAGCGTCGCTAGGCGAGGTGGCATGAGGCTGCTCCGCTCGAAGGGGCCTCTGCGACGCGCTTCGAAACGGGAGGGGCCGTGAGATGGGACGGCGCCTCTGGCTGCTGAGCGCTGCGCTGCTCGTCCTGGTCCTCGGCGCGTCCTTTGCGATCGACGGCGAAATCCGCGCGCCGAGCCCGCCCACGGCGGCGAGCGAGACTCCGAAGCGCGGACGAGCGCTCCACCGCGAGAGCAGCTCCGGTGTCGACTTCCTGGCCACGACGATCACGGACGAGCTCGAGAAGCCGTGGAGCTTCGCCTTCCTCCCCGATGGCGACATCCTGCTGACCGAGCGCGCCGGAGCCCTGAAACGGCTGGATCCGAAGACGGGGGCGCTCAGCGCGATCTCCGGTCTGCCGGACGTCGTGTTCGCCGGGCAGGGCGGACTCTTCGACGTGGCATTGCATCCGGCGTTTCCCGACCCCGCCTGGGTCTACCTGACGTATGCGGCGCCGATGGGTGAGGGCCGGTCCACGACGCGTCTGGCCCGCGCGCGGCTCGGGGGCGACGCCCTCGAGCAATGGGAGATCTTGTATACGGCCGAGCCGGCGCGGAATTCGGGCGTCCACTACGGCGGTCGACTGCTGTTCGCGGACGAGCATCTCTACATGACCGTCGGAGAGCGTGGCGCGGGCGACCTCGCGCAGCGCCTCGACATGGACCTCGGCAAGGTCCTGCGCTTTCGCTCCGACGGAACCCTGCCCGAAGACAACCCCTTCGCGACGACGCCCGACGCCCGCAAGGCCGTGTTCACCTACGGACACCGAAATCCGCAGGGCCTCGCCCGACATCCGTCGACGGGCGAGATCTGGGTGACCGAGCACGGACCCCAGGGCGGCGACGAGCTGAACCGGCTCGAGGCCGGGGCCAACTACGGCTGGCCGGTGATCACGTATGGCGAGAAGTACGGTGGCGGAAGGATCGGCGAGGGGACGGCGAAGGCCGGGATGGCGCAGCCGGTCCATTACTACGTGCCCTCGATCGCGACGGGAGGACTCGGCTTCTATCGCGGGGGGCCGTTCGCCGCCTGGAAGGGCGACGCGTTCATCGGCGCGCTGCGCGACCGGCATCTCAACCGCCTGGCATTCGCTCCCGATGGGAAGGTGACCGAATACCGCCTGCTGGCGGACCTGCGATTGCGGATTCGCGACGTGAAGCAGGGGCCGGATGGGCTCCTGTACGTGCTGGCTGAGCAGGGCGCGTTGATCCGGCTGGATCCGGCTGTCGGGCCTCGAGAGGCCTTGCGGCAGGGATCGGCCGGGATCAACGCCGGCGCGCGCCTGCGCCGCTAGGCCTTGAAGCCGAAGATCCGCCGCGCGTTCTCGACCAGGATCTTCGCCCTGGCCCGCTCGGACAGCTCGCTGCGCTCCTCGATCCGCGCGACGAGATCGCCCGCGACCGCGTCGGGATGGGGGTAGTCGGTCGCGAAGACGACGGCCTCCTCGCCGCAGAGCGAGACGACGCTTCCCAGGGTCCGCTCGCCGGGATCGCAGGAGATCACGCACTGGCGGGCGAAGTACTCCGACGGCGTGAGCGGCAGCTTCGGCATCGCCCAGCCCCAGCTCTGGGCGTGGTCGTCCATGCGCTCGAGCCAGTGGGGGAGCCAGCCGCAGCCGCTCTCGAGGAAGACGACGCGCAGGCCCGGATGGCGCTCGAGCACGCCGCCCATGATGAGGCCGAGACAGGCGAGCTGCTCTTCGTGGGGATGGGAGGCGACGTGGCGGAGGGCGAAGTCCTCGAAGCGGTCGTTGCCCGATTGCGGGACGTGCTGTGTCGTGCCTTCGTGGACGCAGAGCGGGATGCCCTCGGCTTCGAGGAATTCGTAGAGGGGGGTCCAGTCGCGGTGGAGCAGGGTCCGGCCGTTGATCGGATTCGGGCGGACCATCACGCCGCGGTAGCCGTATTCCCGGACGCTGCGCCGGGTCTCCTCGAGCGCCGCCCGCGGATCGGCCTGGGGCGGGACGGCGACGCCGACGAGGCGCTTCGGGTCCGCGCTGCAGAACTCGGCGAGCCAATCGTCGTAGGCGCGGCAGAGGGCGATCTGGACGTCGAGGCGCGTGAGACCGGCGAAGGTCAGACCGAAGGTCGGGAAGAGCACCGACTTCGCGATCTTCTGCCGGTCCATGTCGGCGAGCCTACGCTTCGGATCGTGGCCACCCTGCGGAATGTCCCAGCTGCCGGAATCCGGGACCGGGATGTAGGGCATCCATTCGCCGCCGACGATCTGCCGGATGCGGCCGCTCGAATCGATGGCCTGGCGGGGCGCCGCGTCTCGCAGCGCGGCGGGCAGTCGCTCGGCGATCGCTTCGGTCGGCTCCTGGACGTGGCCGTCGGCATCGATGGTCTCGAACATGGCTGGATCTCCTGTGCGGGCGCGGACGGGGGAGGGGCAGGGGACGCTGAGCGCGATGATCGATCGCGATTGACGAACTGTAAAGAGCGTTGGAGTCTACGGGCATGACGACACGAAGAGCGCTGCGGATCGCGATCATCGGGGCCGGGCCGGGCGGCCTGTGCACGGCCATCAAGCTGATGGAGGCGGGCTTCCGGGACCTCGTCCTGCTCGAGAAGACCGACCGGATCGGCGGGACCTGGAACCACAACCGCTATCCGGGCTGCGCCTGCGACGTCCAGAGCGAGCTCTACTCGTTCTCCTTCGACATCAACACGGGCTGGTCTCGCCCCTATGCGCCCCAGCCCGAGATCCTCGCCTATCTCGACGGGGTGGCGGAGCGCCATGGCGTGCTGCCGCTCTGCCGTTTCGGCGTCGAGGTGAAGCAGGCGGTCTGGAGCGACGTGAAGTCGGAGTGGACGCTCTCGCTCTCGGACGGCTCGAGCCGGGTCGCCGACGTCGTCGTGAGCGGACTCGGGATGTTCAATGATCTCGCGTTTCCCGCCATCGAGGGGCTCGAGACCTTCGCGGGCGCCTGCTTCCACACGGCGAAGTACGACTGGTCGATCGATCTCACGGGCCGCCGCGTCGCGGTGATCGGGAGCGCGGCGAGCGCGATCCAGATGGTGCCCGAGATCGTCAAGATCGCGGGCCAGGTCGACTACTACCAGCGGACGGCCAACTGGGTCCTGCCGAAGGAGGACGAGCCCTACTCGGAGGCGGTCCTGCGGCAGCGCGCCGCCGACCCGTCGCTCGTGGTCGCTCGCCGCAACGAGATCTACCAGGCGATCGATACCGGGACGGCCTTCATCGACGCGACGCGCCGCGCGGAGCTCGAGGAGAGCGGCCGCCAGGCGATCTCGGTCGTCCGGGATCCGGCGCTGCGCGAGAAGCTGCTGCCGACCCATCCGTGGGGCTGCAAGCGGCCGCTCTTCTCGAACGACTACTACCCCGCCTTCAATCGGCCGAACCTCGAGCTGGTCACCGACCCGATCGAGCGCGTCACGAAGTCCGGCGTCGTCGCGGGAGGCCGGCTGCGGCCCGTCGATACGCTGATCCTCGCGACGGGCTTCGCGGCCAACCGCTTCCTCTCGGTCCTCGACGTGCGCGGTCGGGACGGGATCTCGATCCGTGACGCGTGGAAGGAGGGGCCCCAGGCCTTCCTCGGCGTCTCGACCGCGGGCTTCCCGAACCTCTTCCAGCTCTACGGGCCGAACACGAACGCGGGCTCGATCATCACGATGATCGAGTTCCAGGTCGACCACGTCGTCTCGCTCGTGAAGCGGATCGCCGAGGAGGGCCTCGCCTGGCTCGACGTCCGTCCCGCGGCGATGGCCGAGTACAACGAGGCCATCCAGAAGGCGATCGCCGAGGTCACCGTCTGGCAGTCGAGCTGCAACCACTACTACGCGAGCGAGACCGGCCGCATCGTGACCCAGTACCCGCATTCGATGTCGACCTTCAAGCAGGCCCTCGCCGCGGCCCCGCGCGACGTCTTCGAGGTCCGGCCGCGGGCGTGATCGCGGCGTGTCTTCGCGGCGCCGAGGCGGTCGCGGAAGGCAGTCGGGTCGTCTAGCGTCGATCCGGCGTCGATGTGGGCGACCACGAGGAGAGACCGCAATGAAGGCTGCACGACTCGAGCAGGGCAAGCTCTTGATCCGCGACGAACCGGTGCCGACGCCCGGCGAGGGCGAGGCGCTCGTGCGGATCAGCGCCGCCGGGGTCTGCCACTCGGATCTCCACATGGCGCGCGGCGATTGGTTCGGCCCGATGACGGGCGGCGTCGGCCACGAGGCGATCGGAGTCGTGACGGCGCTCGGGCCGGGAGCCGAGCGCGACGTCAAGGTCGGCGATCGCGTGATCCTCGGGCTCTGCGGGACGGGTGGCGGCTACTGGTGTGGCGCCTGCGAATACTGCCTGGGCGGGACGCCGCGCCACTGCGCGCAGTCGAAGGGGATCATCGGGACCTTCAGCGAATATTTCCCGGTCTACGCGCGCTCGCTCGTCAAGATCCCGCCGAGCATCGGCGACCACGAAGCGCCGCTCGCCTGCGGCGGGCTCACCGCCTACGGCGCCGTCAAGAAGCTCGCGAAGCACCACGTCCTGCCGGGTCGGCCGATCGCCGTGATCGGCGCCGCCGGCGGTCTCGGGCATTATGCGGTCCAGATCGCGACGGCCTTCGGCTACCGGGTGGTCGGCGTCGACATCGGCGCGGAGCGGCTCGCCTTCGTCGAGTCCCTCGGCGCGGATCGCGCCGTCGGCGCCGACGACGCGGTCGAGGTCGTGCAGCGCGAGTACGGAGGCGTCGACGCCGTGCTCGTCTTCTCGGCGCGCATGGCCGGCTTCCGGCTCGGCTTCGAGCTCTTGAAGAAGGCCGGGCTCTTCGTCGCCGTCGGGCTCCCCGCGACCAGCGAGGGGAACATCGAGCTCAACCCCTTCGCGTTCTTCATGAAGGATCCGACGGTCATCTATTCGGCGGTGGGCACCGTCCAGGACATGCGCGAGCTCGTGGAGCTCGCCGCCGCGGGCCGCGTCCGGAGCCACGTCTCCCGCCGCGGTCCGCTCTCGGATCTGCCTTCGATCTTCGACGAGCTCGAGGCGGCGAAGTATCTGGGCCGGGCCGTCATCGACGACCTCGGACGCTGAGCAGGACGAGCGACTCGCCGGAGACGCGTTCCATCGGATCATCGGGAAAGAGGGAGTTCCGGTCTTGAAGTTCGACGTCTTCTCCGAGGCACAGCGAGTCGGTCCCCGGGACGAAGGGGCGCTCTATCGCGACGTCCTCGAGCAGGCACGCCTCGCCGACGAGCTCGGTTTCGCGACCTGGTGGATGGTCGAGCACCACGGCGCCGGCGAGTACAGCTACAGCTCCGCGCCCGAGCTGATCCTGGCCTGGATCGCGACCCAGACCGACCGCATCCGCCTGGGCCATTCGGGGGTGCTCGCGCCCTTCAAGATCAATCATCCGATCCGCGCCGCCGAGCGCGGCGCGATGCTCGACCACATCAGCGGCGGCCGTCTCGAGTTCGGCATGGCCCGCTCGCTCGAGGGCGAGTGGGACGCCTTCGACGTCGAGGTCGAGACGACGCGTGATCAGCTCGTCGAGGCGCTGCGGATGATCCCGCAGATGTGGACGCAGGAGCGCTTCTCCTGGAATTCGAAGCTGCTGCGGATCCCGGAGCGCAACCTGATTCCGAAGCCCGTGCAGAAGCCGCATCCGCCGATCTGGTCGACGACGGGGAGCCCGGCCGCATTCCGTCTCGCCGGCTCCCTCGGCATCGGAGCGCTCGGCAATACCCTGCTGACGGGGCTCGACGGGATCTCGCTGCTGTTGCGGGAGTACGCCGCGGGCCTCGCCGAATGCGAGACGCCCGCCGGCCTCTTCCGCAACGAACGCCGCTCGGTCTTCACCTTCGTCCACTGCGCCGACAGCGAGAAGGCGGCGATCGAGAGCGGCGCCTGCAACGCGGCGCTCTGGTACATGGCGCGCATGCCCGAGGTCTTCCACGCCCCGGCCGACAACGTCTGGGAGCTGATCCGGGGCGGCCTCCTGCCGAACAACCCCGCCGACATCCGCTCGGTCGAGAGCATCGATCCCGAGTCGATGGCGCGAAAGGCGAACGAGCATCCGGTCGTCGACCTCGTGAAGCGCTATGCCGCGGGGGAGGCAATCAGCCAGGAAGAAGCCTACGCGATGCTCTCGCCCCTGCCGTCGGTGCTCGTCGGCGATCCGGCGACCTGTCGCAAGAAGGCCGAGGGCTATGCGGATCTCGGGGTCGATCATCTCATGTGCTTCATGCAGATCGGGGACCTCTCCCAGGAGAAGATCCTCGCCGGCATGCGCAACGTCGGGAAGCATCTGATCCCGCACTTCGACCGGTAGGAACGAGCGCGAGGATCGCGAGGAGGGAATCATGGCCGCAGCCGAGCTCGACGACATCGGGGCCGAGGTCCAGAACGGGATGTACCGGCGGGCCGGCTATCCGCCGGTGGACTTCGACCGCTTCCATCGCGAGGATCTGCCGCGCAAGCTCGCCGCCGGCGCGTCGCAGCAGGTCCACTGGGACGTGGTCGGCGCCCGGCCGATCGCGATCGTGCTCCCCGGCGAGCGCGCCTACAGCTTCGTCAGTCGAGCCGATCGGATCGAGATCGTCCCGGGGATCGCGGCGGAGGCCGAGACCATCGTCGAGATGGGCGACGAGGCCTGGATCGACTATCGCTACGAGATGCGGACCCGGATCGGGCTCCTGTATTCGAACGCGGTGCGTTTCCGGCGCGGGAGCTTCGATACCTGGGACCGTTGGGCGCCGGTGATCCGGACGCTCTACTCGGACCGGCCGCTCTACGACTGGCGCAACCTCGACTTCCGGGACCTCACCGGCCGCCCCCTCGATCTCCATCGCAGGTTCACCCTCGACGACGACCGCGCCGAGATGTCGAACTTCCTGCGCCAGACGGGCTATCTCGTCGTGAAGCGCGCCTTCGAGCCCGAGCTGATCGCGCGGCTCTCGCGCGAGCTCGACCGGGTCCGGGACGAGGCGGTCGAGGGCGAATTGACCTCGTGGTGGGCGGACGATGGGCGGGGTGGCCGCTTCCCGTATCGGTTGACCTATCTGTCGGAGAAGTCGCAGGACTTCGCGGCGCTCTACGAGAATCCCCGCGTGGTCGAGCTGCGCGACCTGGCCCGGGAGAAGGTCGTCCCGACACCGGATCGGATCGAGGGGATCCTGGCGGTGCTCAAGGAGTTCACGCCGGGGGCGGAGGTCTCGGCCTTCGCGAACCTGCCGTTCCACAACGACTGCGGCTTCGGCGGCTGCCACATCACTTGTCCCTGTGTGCTGGTCGGTGTCCAGCTCGACGCCGCGAACACGGGGAGCTCCCAGCTCCACATGATGGCCGGCAGCTGGGGCAAGGCCTTCCATCCCTTTCCCGACGAGGAATTGCGGAAGAAGCTCCCGATCATTCCGCTCGTCACCGAGCCCGGGGACGCGACCGTGCATTTCGGTTGCGGGCTCCACGCGGGCCCCGGCCCGACGGGGTCGGCGCGGCGACGCACGATCTACATCCAGCACTACAGCCCGCGCACGCCCGAGCTCATCGGCTGGCACGCCGGCTACAACCAGATGATGCCGGGGTATGGGGAGGGGAACATCCCGAACTTCGACGAGGTGCAGGAGATCGTGGCGCAGGGCTGAGCACTCCGGAGACGCGGTACTCCGAAGCAGCGCGGCGCTCGTCGGGCGGGAACGCTCAGAGCCCCATCAGGCCCGCGATCGAGCCCCCGAAGAACTGCTCGCGATCCGCTTCGGGAATCCCGTCCATCTGCTCCTCGAAGAGCTGGCGCGACTCCCAGCGACCCTCCTGATGGGGGAAGTCGCTCGAGTAGAGCAGCATGCCCGGTGGCACACGATCGAGCGTCGGCCGCAGGTAGTCCCCCGCCGCGAGGACCGAGACGCGCACCTGCCGCTCGAGATACTCCGACGGCTTGAGCGGATACTTCCAGTCCCCAGGCCCCATCCCGAACTGCGCGCCCCAGCGGCCGACCGTCGTCGCGTCGACCAGCTCGAGGTAGTGCGGCAACCAGCTGATGCCGAGCTCCTGCACCATCACGACCAGCCGCGGATGCCGCTCGAAGACGCCCTCGAAGAGCAGCGCCGAGAGCGCGAGCTGCGGGACGACGGGGCTGTTGATGAGATGGAGCAGGGCGAAGTTCCCCGGATCGCCGCCGTTGAAATACCATCCGCGCTTGATCTCGGCGCGGCCGGCGGCGATGTGGAAGACGACGGCCATGCCGAGATCCTCGGCGGCGGACCAGATGCGCTCGTTGTCGGGATGGGCGAGGGATTTCGTCGCCGAGACCGGCTCGGCCCGGACCTGGATCGCCCGGCTCCCGGCCCGTCGCATCCGCGTCATCTCGGCCAGCGCCTGGTCGACGTCGGCGAGGTCGAGCAGGGTGATCGGGATCAGACGGTCGGTATGGCCCGCGAGCGTCTCGCTGGTCCAGCGGTTGTAGGCGGAGAGCGCCCGCTGGGCGAGGTCGGGGCGGCCGATCTTCATGGCCGCGGCGTAGGGACCGGTTCCGAGGGTCGAGTTCAGGAATTGGATGTCGATGCCGTGGCGATCGAGGAGCGCGATGCGCTCGCTCGCGTCGTAGCTGCCCGGCGGCCCGGCGAGCTTCGCCTCGCGGACCTCGGCGTTCTCGGCGAGCAGCGCCGCGAGGGCCCGCTTGCCGGCGGGCGCGAGCAGCTCGATCAGGTTCTCGGGGCGCTGGCTGCGGGGCACGACCTCGAGCAGATCGCCGACGACGCCCTGCACGATGCGCTCGATCGGATCGCCGGGCGGGATCTCGGCAGCGAGCTTCGGGTCGATCGAGAGCAGCCAGTCCGGCGGCTCGAGGAAATGACTGTCGACGTCGATCAGGCGCATGGTCGATCCTCCCGCGGCTTCTCGGTCCTCTCGGACTGCTCGGCTTTCGCGCGAACGCGATCGGAGCCCGGTCCCGACGCTAGCCCCGCCACGCACCCCGGGCGACCTGCGGGACGAAGTCGTCGAGGGGGCAGGGCATCGCGATCGTGCGGCCCTCCTCGGCCGACTTGTAGCAGGCCATCAGGACCTCGGTGACCGCGACGCCGTCGCGCCAATTCTCGTCGGGCATGCGGCCGTCGCGGAAGGCCTGGACCATGTGGCGGTTCTCGTTGGTGTAGCCGTAGAGGCCGGCTTCGTCGGAGACGACGGGCATCAGGCCCTGCTCGGCGTTCTGCTTCTCGACGAGGTCCTCGCCGGAGCTTCCCGTCACGCGGCGACTCAGGAAGATCGAGAGATCCGTCTTCAGACTGTCGGCCTCGAGGGCGTACTCGGGGCCGAGCAGCTCGGCGCGCAGCCGCAGCGCGGGGCCGACGAAGCTCCACGACGTCGTCGCCTCGACGATCAGCGGCTCTCCGCCCGGCGCGCGCAGCTTGATCGTCGCCCGCGCGAAGTCCTCGACCGGCGCGCGGCGGAAGTCGATGGCGCCGCCCGTCTGCTCGCGCAGCAGCTCGACGTATTCGGGCCGGGTCCATTTGAGCGAGGCGATCTGCGCGTTGACCTCTTCGACGTGGAGCGACTCGCGCGCCTCGCCGGGCTTCGTCAGGAGGAAGCGGGCGACCTCGTAGCTGTGGCATAACATGTCCGACAGCACGCCGCCGCCCTGGCGGACGCCGTCCCAGAACCAGGGCATGTGGGGACCGCTGTGCTCCTCGGCGGCGCGCGCGAGATAGGGCCGGCCCGCGATCGGCACCGCCCGGCGCCAGATGATCTCCTTGCCCCGCACGACGGCGGGCTCGAAGACCTGGTTCTCGAGATAGCCGTGGAGCAGCGGCGTCGACTCGACCAGCGCGAGCACCCGCTTCGCCTCGGCGAGGTTGCGGGCGAGGGGCTTCTCGCAGGCGAGGCCGACGAGACGGCCTCGGCCGCGGAGGACGGCATCGACGATCTCCTCGACGACGGCGATGCGCCGGTCGTTGGGGATGCCGATCCAGAGGGCATCGACGTCGGGATCGGCGACGAGCTCGGCCACACTCCCGTGGACCCGCGGCGCGCCGACGCGCAGCTCCCGGGCGAGGGCGGCGAGCGATTCGGCGTGGGCGCGGGTCGGGCTCGTGACGCCGGCGACGACGCAGTCGCGGACGCCGACCAGGCTCTGGACGTGGAAGCGGTTGATGAAGCCGGCGCCGACGAAGCCGATGCCGAGGGGCCGGGACGATTCGAGGGTCAAGCGGACCTCCGCGATGGGACTCGAGCCAGGGGGCGCTGGCGATGCATTCTCGCCTGCGGGACCCTCGCTCGCTAGAGAACGGCGTGCGCCGATCGCAGGCGGCCGACGGATGCCTCGCGCGGGTCGGGATCGGGAGCACGAAGGAGAGAGCGCCATGCGGATCGGGATCTTCGTGTCCGAGACCTGGGGAGCGGCTTCGAGCATCGACGAGGTGCGCGAGCGGGCGCGGCGGGCCGAGGCGCTGGGGTTCGCGAGCGGTTGGGTGCCCTATCTGCCCTGGTCCCTCGACGCGTTCGCGTCGATCCAGGCGGCGGGGGAGGCGACGCGCTCGATCCCGCTCGGGACGGCCGTCGTCCCGACCTACTTCTTTCATCCCCTCGCGATGGCGCGCCAGGCGGCGACGGTCCAGGCCGCGATCGGGCGGCCGATCGAGCTCGGCGTCGGCTGCTCGAACGTCGCGGTGATCTCGATGCACGGGCTGCCCTACGAGCGGCCGGCGCGCCACGTGCGCGAGTACGTCGAGATCCTGTCGGCCGCCCTCGCGGCGGGCGCATCGCCGAGCGGCGAGCGCGAGAAGGCGGGCTTCGTCCAGTATTCAGGCGACTTCTTCAAGCTGGGCTCGATCTATGGCACGCCGGGTACTGCGCGGCCCGGCCGGCTGCTCGTCGGCGCCCTCGGCCCGCAGATGCTGCGCGTCGCCGGCGCGTACACCGACGGCACGATCGCGACCTGGGCCGACCCGGGCGCGATCGCTCGCGGCGTCGTGCCCGCGCTCCGGGAGGCCGCGCAGGCGGCGGGTCGTCCCGCGCCGACCGTCGCCGGCGTCGTCGCCGTCTGCATCACGAATCGCGCCGAGGAGGTCCGCGCCCGGGCCCAGGCGGAATTCGGCTTCTACGAGGGCGCGATGCCCTATCGCCGGATGCTCGAGGTCGGCGACGCGAAGAAGATCGGCGACGTCTGCGTGATCGGCGACGAAGAGGCGGTCGCGAGGCGACTGCGCGCCTACGCCGACGCGGGCATGACGGATTTCCTCGCGGCGCCGCTCGCCGATGGCGAATCGACCTGGCAGTTCACGGCCGAGCGCCTCGCCGCGATCCGTCTCTGATCAGCGGCGGCCGTCGACGCGCCGCCGGGCGAAGGCGAGCGCGGCGAGCATCCCCGTGACGAGCGGCGCAAAGCCGCCCGGCTCCGGCACGAGCGCGGGCTCGCAGGCGTCGCCGAGCTGGTCGAGATCCGCGTCCTCCTGATTGGCCGAGCAGACGCCCCCGTTCCCGCAATCGGCGTTCGTCGAGCACGCCGACGCGAGGCTCGCGGCGGCCCCCGCCGTGCAGGTCCCGAAGCCCGAGGCGTTCGGGGCGGCGGGGCAGTTGTCGAGGCCATTCAGTACGAGATCGAGGTCGCGGTCGCGCGCCATGCGCTGGCCACTCCCGGGCGGGACGCACGAGAAGGTCAGCTCCTGGCCCGGCGTCGTCGCCTTCGCGCGCAGGGTCGCCGCCGTGATCGCCGGACCGCCGTCGTCGGGCAGGAAGCTGCCGCCCGCCTGGCGCAGATAGCCCTTCGAGGTCGTGCTCCCGCCCCCTGCGATCTCGACGACCTGGGCCACGACCTCGCATTCGGTCGAGGCGCCGCCCAGGATCTGGGACGAGAAGGGCGTCGCCGCGCGCTGGAGCAGGAGATCGACCCGGGCATTCAGGAGGGCCGCATTCGGTCCCGCGAGCAGCGCGGCCGAGAGGGTCGTCTGTTGCCCGACGATCGGCGCGAGATCCGTCGGGAAGACCATCATGAAGGCTTCCATGTCCTGCTGCTGGGCGGGCGTGAGATTGAAGACGCCGTTGCTGAAGAAGCGGTTCGGCGTGTCGATCGTGCCGTCGTGGTTGAAGCCGGTGCCGCGGACCTGCGGGCCCTGATGGGCGAAGGGGCCGTCGGTATTGCCGACGTCGGGCAGGCCGAACATGCCGATCTTCTGATAGACGTTGCGCAGATGGGGGACCTTGAAGACCTGCGGCTCGGCGTCGAAGGTCGTCTGTCCATTGCCGCCGAAATGGCCGGCGGCGGGGTTCAGCGTGTGGCAGCCGGCGCAGGTCGCGAGGCCGTCGGTGATCGGCGCGCCGGGGCCGAGGGCGCCGTAGAGCGCGGCGCCGCGCTGCTCGCTCGCGCCGGTCGGCGGATTGCGCAGCGCGTTGTCGAGGGCGCGGATCGGGTTCGGCGGATAGCGCAGCAGCAGCGCGAACTCGCGAAAGGCCGTCATGTCGGCGGCCGGGAGGAGTCCCTCGTCGCGGCCGATCAGGCCGGGAAACGCGACGTTGAACGCTTCGAAGGCGGCGATCTCGTTTCCCTGACGATCGCCGCGCCAATGCTGTGGCCCCATGTTGGCGAGGCCACGCAGGCTCTGGGTCGTCATCGGCCCTTTGTGCGGATGGAAATCGCGGATGGCCGGCGGGATGAAGATGGCCGGCGTCACCGGATTGAAGGGATTGCCGTTGATCGCGACGTCGCCATCGGGATCGCCGAGATCCCAGGCGAGGTCGTCCATGTCGCCGAAGAGGTGGCACGCCGCACACGACGCCTCGCCGTTGCTGCCCGTGCGATTCGCGTCGTAGAGGAAGGGCCGACCGGCGACGATCGCCGCGGGCTCGGGGTTCGCGAGCGGGATGCGCTGGAGCTCGGCCTTCGTCGCGAGGTCGATGATGCGCAGCGCGTTGTCGAAGCGGGTCGTGACGTAGAGCTTGCCGCCCCGGCGCACGAGGCCCGAGGGACCGCCGCCGCCGACGGGGATCGGATCCGAGGCCTGGACGGTGAAGGTGTCGTTCTCGAGGGCGGCGACGTCGTAGACGCCGATCCGGCCCGAGCCGAAGCCTGCGACGTAGACCTTGCCCCCATCGGCGGAGAACTCGAGGGCGAGCGGCGTCGAGAGGCTCTTTTCCTTCACGCCGGGCGGGACCGGGACGACGCCGTAGGGAATGTGTTTGTTCAGCGGCCGGGGCGAGACGGCGCCGGTCGTCGGGTCGAGGATCGTGATCCGAGCGCGGGCGAGGTCGCCGCGGACGCTCGCGGGCTCGAGGGCGGGCTTCGTGCCGGTATTCGTGACGTGGATCCCGGGGCCTTCGAAGCGGACGTGGTTCATGGCCTCGGTGTTGGTCACGAAGACGCGACCGCTCCCGGGATGCACGGCCATGTTGAAGAGGCTCGTACCGACGCCCGAGAAGGGCGTTCCGATCTCGCTCGGGATCGCGGCGCTCGCGTCGATCGTGAAGACGTCCTGGTCGGGCAGATCGAAGCGGACCAGCGCGCTCCAGTCGCGGCCGAGCTCGTCCTGCCACGCGCCGGAGCCCTGGCCGTCGCGATTCTGCCGGACGATGAGGCCGGTCTCGGGGCCGAAGGCCGCGGCATGGTTCTTGAGCGGCGTCGGGAGGCCGCCCGGCGAGATCGTCGCGTTGGCGCCGCCCCCGACGACGCAGGCGCTCTGTACGACCTCGTTCGTGCGGTTCGGGGCCGACGTATCGCAGACCGCCTGCTCGTGGATCGTCGTCGTGCGATTGCCCGAGCGGAAGACCGCCGCGTAGACGCGATCGCCGGCGGCATTGCGGGCGAGGGCGCGGGGCTTGTCGCCGAAGAGCGTCACGACCGCGAGCCGATCGCCTTCGAGGGAGGTCCCGAGCGCGCCCGCCTGGAACACGTAGACGTCGGCGCGACCGAGACCCGCGAGATCGTAGTCGCCGTCGACGACGGGCGCGTTCTGGCCACGATGGGCCGCGCTCACGAACGCGCGGTCGTTGCCGGGCCCCGCGAACACGATGTCGTTCGGCTCGTCGCCGACGAGCAGGGTCCGGACGACTCGCGGCCGTGCGCCGGCGACGTCGACGATGCTCACGCTGTCGGAGAGGTGGTTCACGACCCAGACCTCGCCGTCGTTGCGCGCGGCGACGGCGACGGGCTCGAGGCCGACGGCGACGGAGCCGATCGGGGTCAGCCTTCCGAGCGTGTCGACGCGGAAGATCTCGAGCCGGGCATCGGGGGTGTTCACGACGAAGAGCTTCTGGCCGTTCGGCGAGAAGGCGAGGGGCCGGACGGGGCCGGCCTCGAAGAGCGGATAGGTCGCTTGGGCCAGGGCGATCGGGGCGGCGAGGAGCGCGACGCCGAGGGCGAGCAGGCGGCCGAGCGTTCGCGCAAGGCGGGACGGGGACGGGAGACTCGGCATCGGGACGCTCCGGCGGCAGCACCCGGTCCGAGACCGGGTTCGTTTCGAGAAGATCAGGCGATTGTCTCCGGGATCAGGGGGAGGGTCAAGCGAATCCTCGCGTCTCGGGCCCTCCGGGTGATTTCCAGGCGGGATGCCACGGTGTGCAGAAATGAGTCACCTCCTTTTCAGGTCGACCGGCTCGTCCTGTGTGGACGGCCGGCTTCGAGGCGCTCGAGTGGGCTGCCGGGGTGGCCGGACCGTGGCCCGGTCGCGAGCGGTACAGGGCTGGGGGTTCGACGTGGATCAGGATCGACCTGGACGATTCGGGCTCGGACTACCGGGGCGCGGGCTCGGGCTCGCAGGCCTGCTTTCCCTTGCGACCCTGCTTGCGTTCGCGCTGCCGGCGAACGAGGCGCGGGCCTTCCGCATGTCGGTCGCCAGCGTGACGAGCACCGGCGCGAGCCCGACGACCCTGGCCTTCGGCGATACGGTCACGATCGAGCTCGTCGTCCAGAACGAGGCGCAGCGCCCGATCCTCGGGATCGGCCTCATCGCCTTCGGCTACGACGTCGATCGCAACCGGCTCGCGGACGATGGGCTGAGGATGGTCGGCGCGGAGGCGGTGGCTTCGATCTTCAACACCGACCGCGCGAGCGACGGCGAGGTCTCGGGCGGGGTCGAGGCGGTTCGCCCGCCCCTCGAGATCGATTTCGCCCGTCAGTCTGGGGGCGGTGGCTATCTCGGCGTCTACACGTCGCTCTTCGCGGGGATCTCCCTGTCGGACGTCGGCGCCGGCGACGGAAGCCTCGACACCGGCCTCGGTGGGCGCTCGATCGCCGAGGGGGACGTCCACTTCCGGATCGCCTTCCAGGCGACCACGCTCCTCGATCCGGCGCAGCTCACGCTCCACTTCGGCTCAGGTCCGGTGAGCGGGCCAGAATCCTACGGCGAGGGTGTTCTTCTGCGCGAGAACGACCAGCTCCTGTTGCTTCCCGTCGAGGACGCGTTGCTGACTTTCACGATCCTCGCCGATCCGAATGCGCTACCGCGTGCGGGCGGTGATGGGAACGGGGACACCGGAGGGACGGGCGGCACTGGCGGCACCGGCGGAATCGGTGGGACCGGAGAAAGCGGCGGGAGCTCCGGCGGTGGATATGGAGGCGTGGACCCGGGCAGCGCCTACCCGCTTGTGCCCGAGCCGGGAACCGCCTGCCTGCTCGGGCTCGGGCTCGCCGGGCTCGCGATCGTCCGTGCGAGGGATTGAGGCGAAATCGAGCGCGCTAAGGCGTCTCGTGCAACGGAGGCGGCGCCGTCGTCAGCAACGCATTGCGGTTCTGGACCAGCGCGAGCTCCATCTCGTCCGCGTAGCGGACCTGGGCTCGAATCGGGGCGTAGCGCTTCGCCGGCCGGAAGAGTCCGAAGTCGAGCTCTGCGAGATCGATCGGCGGCAGCTCGACTTCCCGGAACATCGCCGCCAGATCGCCCTGGCTGAAGGGTCGCCCGGAGCCGCTGCCGAAGAGCTGGACGCCGAGCCAGCCGGCGGCCACGGCAAAAGCGATCAATCCGACGTAGAAGAAGTCTCCGCGACGACCCGCCATGGCGGTTCCCCCGGCGCGCAGCGAGGCCGTCGCGGCGCGCGACTCAGGGGGTTGCGGCCAGCCTAGCAGACCCTCGCCCGGACCGCGCCGGGGCGAGGGAAGGGTGACCTAGCAACAGCGGCCGCGGCCGCCGGCCTGGTGCGTGAGGGCGTGGCGGGCGGCCTGCGCTTCGCGGGGAAGCGCGGTGCTCCCGACGAATCCGCGCAGGAAGGCGCGCAGGGCGAGGGCCGTGCCGCCGACGGCGCGCAGCGTGCGCCCCGTCCCGCTCGCCCCGGCCGATCCGCCGCCGCCCGGGCTCGCCCCCCGATCCAGAAGCGTCCGCCGCCAGACGCGGGCTGCGTCGACGACGACGACCGTGACGAGGATCATGAAGAGCGCCGTGATCCCGGCATCGAGCCGATTGTTGAAGATCAGGATCTGGGTTTCCACCGTCTTTTCAGGGCCGATCAAGCCAGAGCTCAGCTGATTCGCGAGGTGGTCGGCCTGGGCGAGGAAGCCGATCCGGCGATCGTCGTGGCCGATCTTCTCGACGCCGGCCGTCATCGTGACGGACAGCAGCCAGACGAGGGGGATCGCCGGGGCGAGGGCGTAGATCGGTCGCGCCGCGGTCTTCAGCACGATCGTCGTCGCGAGGGCGAGGGCCGTGGCGGCGAGCAGCTGGTTCGCGATGCCGAAGAGCGGCCAGAGGGTGTTGATGCCGCCCAGGGGATCGACGACACCCTGGTAGAGGAAGTAGCCCCAGCCGGCGACGATCAGCGCCGACGCGAGCAGGTTCGAGAAGAGATTCGAGGTCTCGCCGAGGGGCTTGTAGAGATGGCCGAGCAGGTCCTGGACCATGAAGCGCCCGACGCGGGTGCCGGCATCGAGGGTCGTCAGGATGAAGAGCGCCTCGAACATGATGGCGAAGTGGTACCAGATGGCCTTCACCGCGGGTCCGCCGAGGGCCTGGGAGAAGATCTCGGCCATCCCGACAGCCAGCGAGGGAGCGCCGCCGGTCCGCGAGAGGAGGGAGTGCTCGCCGATCTCGCGGGTCAGTCGCTCGAGGGCCACGGGATCGAGCGGGAAGCCCCAGCCCGAGATCGCTGCCGCGGCCTCGTTCACGCTCGTTCCGATCAGCGCCGCCGGCGAGTTGATCGCGAAGTAGACGCCGGGATCCATCACCGCCGCGGAGAGCAGCGCCATGATCGCGACGAAGGATTCCATCAGCATCGCGCCGTAGCCGATCATGCGCGCGTCGGGCTCGCTCGCCAGCAGCTTCGGCGTCGTGCCCGACGAGATCAGGGAGTGGAAGCCCGAGATCGCGCCGCAGGCGATCGTGATGAAGCAGAAGGGGAAGAGCTTGCCCGAGAAGACGGGGCCCGAGCCGTCGATGAACTGGGTGATCGCCGGGAGCTGGACCGGGGGATGGACGATCAGGAGACCCGCGGCCAGCAGCCCGACCGTCCCGATCTTGATGAAGGCCGAGAGATAGTCCCGGGGCGCGAGCAGGAGCCAGACCGGCAGCACGCTCGCCACGAATCCGTAGGCGATGATCGAGAGGGCGAGGGTCTTCTTGTCGAGGTCGAAGTAGACCCGCAGCGCCTCGTTCTCGTCGATCCAGCGCCCGCCGTAGACCGCGAGCACGACGAGCCCGAGGCCGAGGACCGTCGCCTCGAGGACGCGGCCCGGGCGGACGTGGGTCATGTAGACGCCCATCAGGAGCGCGATCGGGATCGTGGCGCCGACCGTCGAGGTCGCCCACGGACTCCCGAACATCGCGTTGACGACGACGAGCCCGAGCACGCCGATCAGGATGATCATGATCGCGAGCACGCCGACCAGCGCCGCCGCCCCGCCGATCGGCCCGATCTCCTCGCGCACCATCTGCCCGAGGCTCTTCCCGTCCCGCCGCAGCGAGCCGACCAGGATCGTGAAGTCCTGCACCGCGCCGCCCAGCACGACGCCGATCACGATGTAGAGCGTGCCCGGCAGGTAGCCGAACTGCGCCGCGAGGATCGGGCCGACGAGGGGGCCGGGGCCAGCGATGGCGGCGAAGTGGTGGCCGAAGACGACCCAGCGATTGGTCGGGATGAAGTCCTTGCCGTCGGCGAGCCGCACGGCCGGCGTCGCGCGATTCGCGTCGAGAGCGAAGACGCGCAGCGCGAGGAAGCGCGAATAGAACCGGTAGCCGAGGGCGTAGATGCAGACCGCGGCCACCAGGAACCAGGCGCTCGAGATCGCCTCGCCGCGGGCCGTCGCGACGACGCCGAGCGCGATCGCCCCGGCGAGGGCGACCCCCATCCAGACGAGGGCCATCACGGGACGCATCCGATTCCTTCCAGGGTCGACGGCTCGGGGAAGATCCCGCTCGGACGGGTTCGCGCCATTCAGCGGGTCCACTCGTCGATGACCTCGGAGAGACGGGCCGCATAGTCGTCGAAGGCACGCTGATAGGCGAGGAGCCAGTTGGCGTCGCTCTCGATCTGGCCGCGATTGCCGCCGCGGCCGAGGACTTCGACGCGCCGCGTTCCCGAAGCCGCCGCGAGCTCGATCTGCGTGCGCAGGCGCGCGTCGAAGCCGATCGCCCACATGCCGGGGGAGAACCACGCCCAGAACTCGTCGATCGTGACGTCGATGGGCGTCGCGGTGGGGTCGTCGTCGGCGACCCGGATGCCTCGGGCCTCGAGCCCCTGGACGAGCAGCGTTCGTACCTCGTCCTCGACCGTCCGATCGCCCGCGAGGGCGAGATCGCCCATCGCCTTGCCGAAGGAATCGCGCTGGCGACCGATCAATCGGGCACGCGCTTCGGGGCCGACGTCCTCGAGGCGTCCTCGGACGGAGGGGGTCGACGGGTCACGAGGCTTCTCTTCGAAGACCCGCGCATCGCGGATCGACCGGATGCGGACGGGGCCGGCGAGCGCGGACGGCGACGTGGACGGCGCGCGAGAGGAGGACGCCGCGGTCGGGGCGGCGTCGGAACGGTCGGCGAGGTGGGCAACGGGAAGCGTGAGCGAGCGTGTTCCGGTGACGCAGCCCGTCAGGACCAGGAGGGCCCACAGGACAACGATGGGTCGCACGGTCGCTGCTCGATTCATCGCGGACTCCGCTTGGGACGCGCTCGGTCGGACCTCGGACGGGGCTCGCGCTTGCCGTGCTTAGCGCACCAGCGGCACCATCAACCCGCACCATAGCGCGGCCCAGACGGCCGCCAGCGCGTCGAGCACGATGCCCGTGCGCGCCATCTGCGGGATCGAGACATAGCCCGAGCCGAACACGATCGCGTTGGGGGGCGTGCCCGCCGGCAGCGCGAAGTCGCAGGACGCGGCGAAGGTCGCGGCGAAGAGGATCGGATCGACCTGGGCCGGCGCGACGGTCGTCGCGAGGATCGGCAGCAGGACCGCGATCGTCGCCGCATTCGAGGCGAAGGCCGAGAGGGCGACCGTCGTCAGGCTGACGAGCACGAGCTGGGGCATCGGCGCGAGGTCGCGCAGGCCGCCGATGCGCGTGCCGAGCCAGTCCGAGAGCCCGGAGCCCGATATCGCCTCGGCCATCGAGAAGCCTCCGCCGATCAGGAGCAACGTCTTCCACTGCAGCCCCCGCAGCGAGGCCGGCTCGAGCACCGCCCGCCCGCCGACCCGCGCCCCCATCAGGAAGAGGCTCGCCGTGATCGCGACGCTCGCCTCGACGAGGGCCGTCGACGCCGGGAAGCCGTGGGCACGCAGGGCCGCGGTGATCGGATGGCCGAACATCCAGAGCAGCGCGGCGGCGAGAAAGACCGCGAGCACGACCCACTCGGCGCGCTGCATCGCGCCGAGCCGGGCGCGCTCGGCCTCGAGGGCGTGCACGCCCGCGGCATCCGCCGGCGCGTCCGCCCGCCCCATGCGCCAGAGTGCGCCCCAGGCGACGAGCAGGAAGACGGCGGCGAAGGGCACGCCGAGCAGCATGAAGTCGAGGAACTCGACCTCCTCGCCGCGTTGCGCGAGGAAGCCCGAGAGCTGGGCGGAGGGGACGGTGCCGATCTTGGTGCCGGTGCCGCCGAGATTCGCCGCGTAGGCGATCGCGAGCATGAGGGCGGCGCCGTAGCCGGCGAGCCGGCGACCGGCCTGGTGCTCGAACTCGGCGATGATGGCGAGGCCGATCGGGAACATCATGGCGGCGGTCGCGGTGTTCGAGATCCAGAGCGAGACGAAGGCGGTCGCGAGCAGGAGACCGAGCAGGAGGCGGCGGGGCTCGGTTCCGACCGCGCTCATGATCGACAGCGCGATGCGGCGATGGAGATTCCATTGCTGCATCGCGGCGGCGATCCCCATGCCGCCCAGGAACAGGAAGACGTAGGGATCGAGATAGGGGAGCAGCGCAGCCGTCGCGTTCGTCGAGAAGCGCTCGCCGTGGATCGTCGAGAGGGGGACGACGACCAGCGGCAGGCAGGCCGTCCAGTACATCGGCAGCGCCTCGGCGATCCACCAGAACGCCATGCACGCCGTCAGCGCCGCGGCGAGGGCGGCGCGGCCGTCGGCCCCGCCGGCGTCGCGCAGCGGTGTGTCGAGGAGCCAGAGCCCGAGGAAGAGCGCCAGACCGAGCGCCGTCCGCAGCGGACGGATCACGGGCGCTGCGGCGGGCTTCGGCTGGCTCATCGGGAGACTCCGTCGACCTCGCGGTCCGCGCGGGTCCGCCTACTCGCGTGCGCGACCGACGTGGCTGTGGTGGCGGCTATAGCCGAAGTAGACGACGAGTCCCAGCGCGAGCCAGGCGACGAAGCGGATCCAGGTCTCGAAGGGCAGGGCCTTCATCAGCCAGAAGGCGCCCGCGGCCGCGAGCAGCGGGACGAGCGGGACCCAGGGCGTGCGGAACGGACGTCTGCGATCGGGCTCGCTGCGGCGCAGGATCAGGATGCCCAGCGACACGACGACGAAGGCGAAGAGCGTCCCGATGTTGGCGAGCTCGGCGAGCTCCTTCAGCGGCACGAAGCCCGCGATGACCGCGACGATGACGCCGACGCCGATCGTCGCGACATGGGGCGTGCCGAAGCGCGGGTGGACCGCCGAGAAGAGCCCGGGCAGGAGCCCGTCGCGGGACATCGAGAAGAAGATCCGCGACTGCCCGAGCAGCAGCACGAGCAGCACGCTCGAGAGCCCCGCGATCGCGCCCGCCGAGATCAGCCCGCCCGCGAACTGGAGGCCATGGCGGCGGAAGGCCTGGGCGACGGGGGCCGCGGTGTCGATCTCGCCGAGGGGCACCATGCCGGTCACGATGGCGGCGACGGCGAGATAGAGGACGGTGCAGGCGGCGAGCGAGCCGATGATGCCGATCGTCATGTCGCGCTCGGGATTGCGCGACTCCTCGGCGGCGGTCGTGACGGCGTCGAAGCCGATGTAGGCGAAGAAGACGGTGGCCGCGCCCGAGACGATGCCGTCGAAGCCGAAGGGGGCGAAGGGCGTCCAGTTCTCCGGGGCGACGTAGAAGCCGCCGACCCCGATCACGAAGAAGACGACGAAGAGCTTGATCGCGACGATCACCGCGTTCGCCCGCGCGCTCTCCCGGATCCCGACGACGAGCAGCGCCGTCATGAGGAGCAGGATCAGGAAGGCCGGCAGGTTGAACACCGCGCCGGGCAGCGTCCCCGGCGACCCCGCGATCGCCGTCGGGATCTCGATCCCGAAGCCCATCAGGATGTCGCGGACGTAGCCCGACCAGCCGACGGCGACGGCGCTCGCGGCCAGCGCGTACTCGAGGATGAGGTCCCAGCCGATGATCCAGGCGACGAGCTCGCCCATCGTCGCGTAGGCGTAGCTGTAGGCGCTCCCGGAGATCGGGAGCATCGTCGCGAACTCCGAATAACAGAGCGCTGCCAGCGCACAGACGATGCCCGCGATCGCATACGACGCGATCACCGCCGGCCCGGCGTGGTGGACCGCCGCGACGCCGGTCAGGACGAAGATGCCGGTTCCGATGATGCAGCCGATGCCGAGCAGCACGAGGTCGAGGGCGCCGAGGGCGCGGCGAAGCGAGCGGCCCTCGCTTGCGAGATCCGCCTCGAACGCGGTCAGGGTCTTGCGGGCGAGGAGCGGACCGGCCATGGCGCTCTCCGATTCAACGTCAGTCGCGGTATCGGAGCAGGGCGAAGAAAGCTTGACGGCGGCTGCGGGAATGGACGATCAGCCCGACGAAGATCACGAGATACAGCACGCCGAAGGCCAGCCGGACCTCGGCGTCGGGGAAGACGAGCTGGACCCCGAAGAGCCCCGTCAGCACGATCGCCTCGAGGCGGGAGAAGTCGAGGTCGATGATCAGGGCCGTCGCGAGCAGCGACTGGGCCGAGGTCAGGAAGAGCTCTTCCGATTGACGCGCGTCGAGGGGGAGACCGCTCCACCCGCCCGAGGCCACCATGAAGGCGATCGGCAGCGCCCCGACCAGCAGGGTCCACTGATTGACCTTCGAGGAGATGAGCGCCCCGATCCCGAGGTCGCCGCGCATCCGCCACGCGAACATCAGGGCGACCAGGAACTCCGGAGACTCGGAGGCCAGGGGCGCGACCCACTGGACCAGCAGGAACTCGTCGATGGGCAGTCCATGGCCCAGCTCGACCAGGCTCTCGGCAAAGGGCTCTGCGGATCTGAAGATGGCGAACGCGGCATAGAAGAGGAGGAAGGTCGCGACGGCCCGGCGCCCGAAGGTATTCGTATGGGCGTCGATCCACGCGGCGGGCCCCACGAGCTCCGAGTCACCGTGGTGCCCCTTCGTCGCCGCGACCACGTAGGCGATGAAGAGCGAGAGCAGCACGACGGCGTCGATCAGGTTGAGCTCGCCCTTCAAGGGAATCGTGAAGGAGTAGAGGGTCGAGTAGAGGAGGAAGCGCATCTCCAGGTGGTGGTGGACCGGGATCTGCAGCGAGTTGGTCTTGGCCCGCCAGCACGCCATGAGCACGACCGAGGTCCAGCCGAGACCGATCAGGAGCCGGTTGGCGCCGGTCATGTTGGCGACGGCGTAGTGGGCGTAGCTCGGGTCCTCGGCCGCCTTGATCGCGAAGGTCAGGTCGACGGCGTATTCGGGCAGGACCGAGACCAGCGCGAGGACCAGCAGCGCGAAGGATTGGGGCAGATCCTGCTCACCGAGCTCGACCGACCAGGACAGGAGGAAGGCGGCACCAATGATCGCGAACCCGGTCCAGGCCGCGATCGCGGTGTGGCCGAGGGAACCCTCTGCGGATAACAGCCACGGAAGCGGCATGGCCAGGGAAAAGGCCAGCCACGCGAGGACGCGGCCATTCGATGAAGCTGCGGGCGCGCTCATGAAGGGCCGGCAGAATCGCCGCGTCGGGGGCGAGCGTCAATGGCAAAGTGTCTGGCCCGCGGGATTTCCGACACTACGCCGCGACCCGGCTTTCCGCCTGGATCTTCCGCCAGCGGAACGGCGAGGCGAGCTGACCCAGATAGCTCTGCGGAAAGGCCGCGAGATCGGGGATGCCGATCGTCTCCGGCGGCTTGCGATCCCGAGGCCAGAAGAAGGTCCCGAACAGGAGATCCCAGAGGATCAGATTCGAGCCGTAGTTCGTATTGGCCTCGTCGAGATTCTTCGCGTGGTGCCAGCGGTGGAGCTCGGCCATCGAGAAGACGTAGTTGAGGGGGCCGAGGGCGACGCGCACGTTCGAGTGCTGCAGATAGCCGAGCACGGAAGTCGCCAGCGCGAAGAGCAGCATGACCTTGGGCGGTGTGCCGAGCAGCGTCAGCGGGATCAGGCCGGCCGTCGTATCGACGACGATGTCGAGGGGATGAAAGCGGGCCGCGTTGAAGAAATAGAGGCGCGGGGCGCTGTGATGCGTCGCATGGAGCCGCCAGAAGGGCTCCCAGGTATGCGAGAGGCGATGGCTCCAGTACTGGAAGAGCTCGCCCACGACCATCGCGAGGGGGAGCTGGACGAGCAGCGAGGCATCGGCGGGCCAGAGCGCCGCGGTTCCGAAGCCCGCGGTCCAGGCCGCCGCCGGCGCGAGCAGCTTCGGGACGACGACGGCCGTCGCGAAGGACGCGATCGAGACGGTCACCGCGTGACAGATGTCGACGAGTACGTCCTCGTGGGAGTGGTTCCAGCTCGGGAGATTCGGAAAGAGCCGCTCGGCGGCGAAGACGACCAGAGCCGACCCGAACAACACCGGAACGGTCGGCAATCCGGCCTCGATCAGGTTGTTGCCGGCGGCGAGCGAGACGACGAGGACGACGGGAAAGAAGAGCCACGAGGCGAGCTTGTCGATCATGCGGGGGTCCTGTGCTCCGAGTTCGTGCGCACTGTACCAACCCGCGCATGACCGGCTACTGGACGCGGCGCTTGACCACGGCGAGCTCGTAGCGGCCCCTTTCGCCGATGAAGGCGTTGCCGACCCAGGAGGTGAGCCCGACGACGATCGAGGTCAAGAGCGCCGCGCCGAAGCCCGAGAGGCGGAAGCCTTCGAGCAGCCAGGCGACCAGGGCGACCATGCCGGCATTGATCACGAGCAGGAAGAGGCCGAGGGAGAGGAGCGTGATCGGCAGCGTCAGGATGAAGGCGATCGGTCGGACGACGGCGTTGACGACGCCGAGCCAGAGGGCGGCGAGCACGAAGGTGAGCGGGCCTTCGATCGACGCGCCGGGGACGAAGCGACTCGCGAGCCAGAGGCCGAGGGCGGTGATCGTCATGCGGATCAGGAATCCCATCTGGAATGCTCCTCGCTTGGTGCGCCGAGGCGGTCGCGATCCCCGGGGCGGGCTCGGCACGCGTCTTCAAGCGGGATCGTGCGGGGGATCGGCGCGCTTCGCCAGATGGAGCCGCCAGTCTCCGCTCGCGATCCGCTGATTCGCGTCGGGCTGTCGGTTGTAGACGTAGATCCAGGCCGATCGGCCGCGGGGCTCGAGCAACGGGACTCGCTCCCGGAGATAGTCGGAGCCGGAGGGATCTGCCGGGTCGAAGCCCTCGAAGGCGTCGAGGACGGCGAAGATCCCGGGATCGAGGACCGCGTGGAGCTCCCCGCAGACGACCTCGTCCGTCCTGACTGCCGCGCGCAGGGCGGGATAGGGGCCGAGATCGTAGAGCACGCCGGAAACCCGACAGGCACCGACGCGCCGAAGCCCGGCGCCCACGCCGAGCCGATCGAGCAGATCGCCGCCGCCGCCGCCCCCGGCCACGTCCGCGGACGCGGACGCGATGCCGCGCATGAGCGAGCCGTAGACGACGAGCCAGTCCCCCGCCTCAGGGACTCCAGCCCCTTCGCTGTCCCGTCGCTCCGCCATCGCCTAACGCTTCGCGAGCTGCGCGCGCAGGTTGGTGAGCGCCTCGAAGGGCGTCTCGACGACCCGCACGTTCAGGAGCCAATCCGGCACACCGCCGCCGGGCTCGAGGTGCATCGTGAACGTGACGCGCGTCTGCTCCGGGGCGACGGGCTCGAGCAGCCATTCCCCCCGCGCGTGGCGCACGCGCACGCGGTCGGGCTGCTCGGGCTGGCGATCGGGATCGGCCGTGACCGCGATCCGGACGACGCCGGTCGACGGATCGCGGGTCGTCTCGGAGCGGAAGACGTTGTCCCGATCGGAGACGGGCCAGGGCGCGTCGATCACCGTGTATTGGAGCTGCACGTTGGCCTCCCGGGAGAGCAGCCGCGACTCGCTGGTATTCCGGAACCAGAGCTCGAAGTCGTCGACGTTGCGCAGCACGGCGCGGACCGCGTCGACCGGAGCCGGGACGAGGGCGGTGCCCCGGAACTCGTCGATGCCGGAGCCGGCGACGGGTCGGGTATGGATGACGATGCCGTCGCGGTCGCGCTCGAGGGTCCACGGCGCACCCTCGGCCCGGGCAGCCGGCGGGAGGAGCAGGGCCGTGAGCAGGGAGGGGAGGACGGCGAGCATGGAGGCGAGGAGGGCGGCGCGCAGCGGCCCGGCGGCGACGCCGAACCGGGGGCTGCGGCGCGGCCTGCACGCCTGCCTATCGCGGCGCGGCGGGTTCGATCGGGTCGGAGCGAGCGGCCTTCGCGACATCGCGGGAACCTCGTCGGAGGGAGGGCTTCGAGTGTAGTGCCGATTTCCGGGCCACCGCCGCCCTCTGTGGCGTCGCGCCGCGGCTTTCGAGCGGGGCGTCGAATGCCTACCGTCCGGCCCCTACCCAGGGAGAAAGCATGCCCCGACTCGAAGGAAAGATCGCCATCGTGACCGGTGCCGCCCGCGGCACCGGCGAGCAGACCGCCCGCCTCTTCGCGGCCGAAGGCGCGAAGGTCGTCATTGCCGACGTGCTCGTCGAGGAGGGGGCTCGGACGGCGGCGGAGATCGGCTCCGACGCGGCCTTCGTTCGTCTCGACGTGACGGACGAGGGGAGCTGGGCTGCGGCCGTCGCAGAGACGGTGAAGCGCTTCGGGCGGCCGAACGTGCTCGTCAACAACGCAGGGCTGCTCCACATCGAGGCCCTCGTCGATACGCCCGCGGCCGTCGTCGAACGCCTCTGGCGGGTCAACACGCTCGGCCCCTTCCTCGGGATCAAGGCGGTCGCCCGGGAGATGCAGGCGGCGGGCGGGGGCTCGATCGTCAACGTGTCGTCGGTCGACGGCCTCTCGGCGAAGAATGGTCTCGCCGCCTATTCGCCGACCAAGTGGGCCCTGCGCGGCCTGACCCGCGTTGCCGCGCTCGAGCTCGGCCAGCGCGGCATCCGCGTCAACGCGGTCTGTCCGGAGGCCGGCGGGCCGGCGATGCGCCGCGCCTTCACGCCCGAAGGCATCGATCCGATGAAGACCCTCGCCTTCACCCACGACGTGATTCCGCACAACCAGAAGCGGCCCGGCATCGAGATCATTCGCGACATCGCGCGGATGATCCTCTTCCTCGCCTCGGACGAGAGCCTCTCGTGCAGCGGCGGCGACTATCCCGTCGACGCGGGCTGGACGGCCGGGCGGCGGATCAAGTTCAATCCGGGCTATTCGGCGGATTGAGCGCGGCGGACCGGCCGGGATCGTCGACGGCCGTCGGGAGCTTCGGCGCCGATCGGGCCGCGATCCACTTGGCGAGGTAGCCCGTTCCCTGCTCGACCGACTCGAAGCCGGCGCGGCGGACCAGCGTCTCCATCGGATGCGCCGCGTAGTGGGCGTAGTAGGGCTCGTGGAACTCGCGCGGAAAGAAGTCGAGGGCCCAGTCGAGCTCGGGGTCGTCGCCGGTCTGCAGCGAATCGACCAGCCCGAAGAAGCCCCCCGGCTTGAGCACGCGCCGCGCCTCTTCGAGCACGAGCTCGCGGACCGGCAGCGGCAGCTCGTGGAACAGGAAGACCGAGTAGACCGCATCGAAGCACCCGTCGGCGAACTCGAGGCGCGCCGCGTCGCCCTGCACACACTCGACCCGATCGTAGGCCGCGAGCTGCTGGCGGGCGTGGCGCGTATAGGGAAAGGACAGATCGAGGCAGGTGAGCTTGGCGCGGGGAAAGGCCCGGGCGACGGCGTGGCTCGCGCTGCCCGTACCGGAGCCGAGCTCGAGGAATCGAAGCCCCTGGCCGTCCCGCGTGCGTGGGTCGTCGCCGAAATGGGCGCGCAGCGGTGGCAGGATCAAACGCCGCATGGCGTCGGCTCCGCCGCGAAAGAGCAGCTCGACCTGGTGCTCGTAGAGCTCGGCGGATCGAGCCGAGAGGTAGCCATCGGTCTGGTAATGGAAGTTCCGGCGATAGTAGGCCGGGAGCTCGTCGAGCCAGGGCTTCGCCCGCGCACCGAAGTCCCGGGACTCCCGCCGCGCCCGCCGCGCGACGACCGTGCGTGCGTCGCCGAGGATGCGCAGGAAGCGGCCGCCGTGGCCGAGCCAATCTCGCGGCGTCAGCACCGAGAGCGGCATCACGCCGCGCCCGATCGCCTTCGCATCCTGCTCGAAGAGCGTTCGCAAGCGCGCGAGCGCCGTCTCGACGGCTTCGCGCGACGGCGGGCGCGGCGCCGCGCCGCGGCGTCTGGCGGACCCGGACGCGGCGCGCTCCGAGCCTTTGCGGGCGGAGCGGGCGGGCGGGCTCTGGAGCCAGACGAGCGGCAGACTCTCGGCGAAGAAGAGCGCGCTGCGCAGACCGTGGAAGCCGAGCGCCGCCCACTCGGTCAGCTGTCGAGCCAGCTCCGCCTGCTCGGTCGCCTCGGGCTCCGCCGTCGCGGACGACATCGTGCCTTCGTTCTCCTCGCCCGGGCTCAGGCTCGCCGTCCGCATGCGGCCGCCTGATCGTTGCGGCTCGGCATCGCGAGCAGCCGCCGCGTGTCCTCGAAGCTCGCCAGCGGTCTCCCCACCTTGTCGCACAGCGCCTTCGCCTCCCGGATCAGCTCTTCGTTCGAGGGGCTGCGGTCGCGGGAGTAGAACTCCTCCACGCCGATGTGCAAATGCCCGCCGCGCTCGAGGGCGAGCTTCGCGATGGGCGTCTGCATCAGATCGCCGCCCCAGACCGAGACGGACCAGGGAAGCCCCGTGCCCTCGAGCATGTCGAGATAGGCGAGCAGGCCGGACTCGGTCGGCATGAGCCCGAAGGAGACCCCGGGCTCGGTCGACATCAATCCGTACTCCCCGCCGAAGTAGAGCTTCACCATCGAGCCCGCCGGCAGCCTGCCCGCGCGCTGCCAGGCGAGGGTGGTGCGCAGCGCGTTCGGCTCGTAGATCCCGAGCGCAGGCCCCATGCGGAAGCGCTCGCAGAACTCGAAGGCGACGCGCACGTCTTCGTAGGACACACCGTAGACACCGCCGACCGGGAGCCCGCCGGGCCCGGGCATCCCGATGTTGGTCGAGCCCGGATCGAAGGCGCACATCGGGACGGCGACCTCCCGGGCGATCCGCTCGATGTGGTCGAGCTTGGCCGCCATGCCGTCGCCGGAGGTCAGCGTCGGATACCAGAGGGCGTCGGGCAGCGCGCCGAGGATCGGTCGCCAGGCGGCGAGGTAGTCGTCGGCGGCGGCCTGGCCGGTCAGCGCGATGTCGCTGTTGTGGGCGTGGACGATGCTCGCGCCGAGGGCGAAGGCGCGCAGGGATTCGCGCTCGATCTCGGCGGCGGTGCGCGGGGCATTCGGGTTCTTGGCCTTCGAGGTCATGCCGTTGATGGCGACCTCGAGGATCACGGGGGTCTCGGCTCGGGCCATGGGCGGGCTCCTCGTTCGGACGGGCGCCCGGGTGGGCGTCCGGTTGGGCATCCGGGTCGTGCAGGACGGCGTCGACCTGCGCCTCGGCCCAGCGTATCAGCGATGCGCAACTCCGGCCGGACCCCAGGGGCCACCTCAAGTGGACCTCGGAGCGGGCCGATCCCGCCAGGGCTGCGCCGCGCGTCATCCCGCGGCGAACGGGAGAGCTCTGCCATGCCTTCGACCCTCCGATCGAACGAGACCCGGCGATTGCGCAATGCGCGGGTCCTCCTGACCGCCGGACTGGTCCTGTTGGTGACGGGCTGCATCGGCGGGGCCTGGCGTCGGACCGTCGAAGAGGACTCTCCGGCCGCCTACTACCGCTACCTGCGCGAGCACGCCGACTCGAAGTACGCCGCCGAGGCGCGCGAGCGTCTCGAGTACCACAAGCTGCTCGCGAATCCCTCGCTTTCGGGCTTCGAGGCCTATCGCAAGCGCCATCCCGGGAGCGCGCTGCTCCCGAAGCTCAAGCCCTCGCTCGAGAAGCCGGCCTTCGAGTTCGCCCGAGCCCAGGGCAGCTCCATGGCCTATCGCGAGTTCCTGACGGAGTTCCCGGACGGCCCCCTCGCGCCCCGCGCCATCGGCAACGCGACCTATCTCGAGGCCCGGGGCTTCGACGGGGATCCCGTCCGGCTCGCGGACTTCGCGCTGATCCATCCCGACAGCGATTTCGCGATCGAGGCGAAGCGCACGGCCGAGACCGTGGTCGCCCGCCGCAGTGCCGGCTCGAATCGCCTCGGTCTGCGCTTCGAGATCGACGCGGCGACGCCCGAGGCCCGGCGGGTCCAGCAGAAGCTCGACGAGCGCATCCACGAGCTCGCGATGCGCGCGGGGATCACCCTCGTCCCGGTCGCCGAGACCTCCGCCGCGACGGCACCGGCCGTCGTGCTCGAGGTCGCCCACCGGGAAGATGCCGTCAAGCAGGTCGCGACGACGGGGACGCTCGCGCGACCCGGGGTGCTCGGGGTGACGCACGTCGTGCTCCGGGATCGGGCGAGCGGCAACACGATCGTCGAGCGGAGCTTCGAGATCCGCGTCGTCGACAAGTCCCACGTCCCGGGGACCTCGGTGCTCTTCTCGGCCGCCGCGCCGCGCTACTGGGAGGAGTTCTTCGTGCCCTTCGCGCGCTGGAACAACGATCAGACGGTGCGGCCCGCGATCGACCTGGCGCGGCCGGTCGTCGACCTCGCTTCGGCGGGCGACCGCACCGTCGTGTTGTACGAGGACGGCGACTTCGATCTGCTCGACCTCGCGGATCCGGGCAAGCCGGTGACGCTCGCGCGCTACGACCGGGGCGAGAACTTCAAGAAATGGACGGGCGTCCGGGTCGTCGGCCAGCGCGTCGCGATCTTCGGCGAGGAAGGGCTCGAGCTCGTCCGCCTCGACGGCGGACGGCCGGTGCGCGAGCGGTTCTGGGCCCGGGGCGAGATCGGTCGGATCCTCGGGATCGCGGCGGTCGGGCGCGAGCTGGTCGTGGTCGGGGCGAAGGGCATGCAGGTGATCGATCTCGAGCAGGGGACGATCCGCCGCGCGATGCGACGCGTCATCCAGGGGATTGGCGCCGCCGGGAGCGCGCTGGTCTTCGCCGACGGGGAGTCGGTCTACGTCTCGAATCTCGAGCTGCTCGTCGACGAGCGCGTGATCGCCCAGCTGAAGCTCGGGCGGACCTTCGGCCCGAACCACGTGCGGGTGATCGATCGGACCGCCGTCGTGACGGGGCCGGGCGGCGCGCTCGTGATCGACGTGTCGGTAGCCGAGCGACCCCGGGTCGTCGGCAAGCTCTTCGCTCGGGAGATCGGCGAGGTCTTCGATGCGGCGAAGATCGACGGCCGCATCTATCTCGTGGGTCAGCGGGGGCTGCAGGTTCTGACGCGGCGCCTCGACGGCGTCGAGGAGACGGTCGACGTCGGTGCGCGCGTACGGGTCTCTTCGATGGGCCGCCATCTCGTGACCGCCGACGGTCGCGGACTGCAGGTCGTCGACGCATCGCCCTGGTCGAATCGCGCGATGCCGGCCTCGCCGGCGCCGTAGCCGCGCGTCGGCCGGCAAGGCACGTCGACGCCACGGGCTTCGGAGCACCACGACCCCGCGCGGGGCTTGCGCCGTCTGATAGATTGCGGCCATGTCGCGCCGCCCCGCTCCGAAATCTCGCGCGCGCGGCCCCCGTCGCCGCCGCACCCGCCGCTCGCGCGGGCCCGTGGCGTTGCTCAAGCAGCTCCCGAAGAAGCTCCCGAGCCGGAAGACCCGGCGGCGCTGGTGGCGCGCCTGGCATCGCCTGCCGGATGCGGCGCAGTGGCCCCTCGGCCTCGCGGCGGTGGCGTTGCTGCTCGTCGCCGTGAACGTCGTCTATCAGGTCGCGCGCAAGCCGACCGAGCTCTACTACCCGATCGAGGACTCGTTCCACAAGACGCACGAGGAGACCTGGCGCGCCTACGGCCATCTCTTCCGCCGGCACTCGACGGCGATCATCGCGCCCGAGTTCCTGGCCGCCCTCGCGCAGACCGAGAGCGCCGGCAATCCCGTCGTGCGGACCTACTGGCGCTTCGCCTGGACCGGCAACCCCTTCAGCCTCTATCGCCCCGCTTCGAGCGCCGTCGGGATGTTCCAGATCATCGACGGGACCTTCGACGAGGCGAGTCGCTACTGCATCCACGACCATCGCGTCGTCGAGACCGGACCGTGGCACGATCTGAAGTCGTGCTGGTTCAACGCGCTCTACTTCCGCACGATTCCTTCCCATGCGATCGAGCTGACGGCCGCGCATCTCCACACGCACGTCGAGCGCGCGCTCCGGCGCCATCCGGTGCGCGGGGCGACGGTGCGCCAGAAGCAGGAGCTCGCGGCGCTGATCCATCTCTGCGGGGCGGGGGCCGGACAGGCCCATGCGCGACGCGGGCTGCGGCTCGTGCCCGGGCTGCGCTGCGGCTCCCACGAGACCTACCGCTACATCGCGAAGGTCCGGATGGCCCAGGCGCGGTTCGCGGCGCTGGCGGCGCGCGATTGATCCCGGACGGCCGAGGATCGGGCTCGCTAGCGGGAAGCGTTTCTCTCGTCGGCCGGACGCTCGGCGCGGGCCGCCTGGGTCGTGCGGCCGGTGACCCGGACCGGGATGCCGGCGCTCAGGCGCGAGACGCGCTCGACCCGGGCCCAGTCGACGCGGGCGAGCTCGCGACCGGCGGCCTTCGTGACGACGGCGCGTAGATCGCGGACCGGCTCGACCTCGAGCTTGCCCGACTCGTCGAGGGCGAGCGCCCGTTCCATGTCGGGATGGACCTCGAGATAGAGCTCGCCGTCGACCCAGCCCGTCTTCACCGGCTCGTGCACGACGCGCACCTTGGTCCCGACCGGGACGCGCGCGAAGAGCTCCTCGATGTGCTCGGGGTAGAGCCGGATGCAGCCGCGGCTCGAGTGGCGGCCGACGCCGCGGGGATCGTTCGTGCCGTGGATCAGGTAGGTCGGCCAGCCGAGATAGAGGGCGAAGGCGCCGAGGCGATTGTCGGGTCCCGGCGGCACGGCGCGCGGCAGCGTGGGCTCGTCCCGGAGCGCCGAGGAGCTCGGGTACCAGATCGGGTTTTCCTTCTTGCGCACGACCTTCGTCTCGCCATGGGGCGTCGCATAGCCCTCCTTGGCGATGCCGATCGGATAGCTGCGGGGACGCTCGCCTTTCGAGAAGTGGTAGAGGCGCATGTCGCCCGTGTTGACGATGATGCCCTCGCGCGCGCCCGAGGGCAGCAGATGGACCCTGGGGATCACGATCCGCTCCCCCGCTTTCGGGACCCAGGGATCGAGATGCTGGTTCGCGAGGGTGAGCTCGACGTAGCCGACGCCGAGGGCGGGAGCGAGGTCGACGAAGGTGTCCTCGGCCTTCGCGCTTCGGAAGGAGAGGCGGCCGACGAGATCGGGGGAGGGCGGCGGATTCTCGAGCAGGTGGCGCTTCGGACCCTCCGAGCGCTGCGTGAGCTTCGGCAGGAGCGCGCATCCGCTGGTCCACGCGAGCAGGCCCGCACAGACGAGCGCGAACACGGCGCGGCTAGGGCCGGATCTCGATCGGTGTTCCATCGGCGACGAGCTCCCAGATCTCATCGATTTCCTCGTTCGTGACCGCGATGCAGCCGCGGGTCCAGTCGAAGCCTGCATGGTGCTTCCCGACCCAGCCCGCTTCTCTCGGCAGGCCGTGGATCATGATCGATCCCCCCGGCGGATGGCCGGCGCGCATCGCCGCCAGCTGGTCCGAGGGCGAAGGGTAGGAGATGTGGAGGGATCGGTGGTACCGGCTCCCGGGATTCCGCCCGACGATCCAGTACTGCCCCTCCGGCGTCCGGCCGTCCCCCGCGCGGCGCTTGGGGCCGACGGGATCGCTGCCGAGCGAGATCCGGAACTCGCGCACGGGATGGCCCGCGAACCAGAGGGTCAATCTCCGGGCGCGCTTCTCCACGAGGACGCGATCGACTCGGGGCCGGATCCTGCCCACGGCGAGATCCCGGGCGCACACCTCCCTGAGCAGGCGTGTGCGCGCCGGAGTCTCGCCCTGGAAGGCGCCGTTATTTATGCAGAGATCGCTGAAAGATGCGGTCGGCCTTCTCGCTCGCCGTCCGCGCCTCCGTCGCCGCAGCGTCCGCCGCCGCACGGGCTGCGCTGGCATCGGCCTGCGCCGCGGAGGCCGCGTCGCGGGCCTCCTCGGCGATGCGTCGCGCTTCGGCCGCTTCCTCGCGGGCCGCGGTCACGTCGCTCTCGAGCTTGGTCGAGGCACAGCCGGTCGAGGCGAGGAGCCCCATGAGCGCCAACACAGAAATCGTCTTTCGCATCGTTTCCCCCATTCTGATCGTCCTTGACTCTACGTACTGCTCGTACTTCTCGTACTGCTCGTTCTGTCGTTCTGGCTTGCGACCCGGGCCGATCCGTCGGAGCCGGGTCCGGCGGATCTTCGTCGGCTTTCGGTGCGCGTTCTGTGATGAATCGCACGAATTGCGACGATTGTCGCGCGGTCGGTGGACAACGGTGGGGGCGGGAGAGTTCCCGGGCGCTTCGCGCTATTCGAGGCCGAGGTCCTTCGGCGTGAGACCGGAGCGGACCAGCAGGACCTCGGGGCCCTTGCTGTGGAGCGGCATGCGGTGGCCGAGGTAGGCGCCGTCCTTCGCGTCGAACCAGAAGGAGAAGGACGGGAGCACGCGGCTGGCGAAGAAGGCGACGGTGCTCCCGAAGTCGGGTCCATACCGGATCTCGAGGATCTCGCGGCCCTCGTGCTGCTTGCGTGGGCCACGCACCGCGATCATGTCCTGGAGCCGCGGGCCGCCGGTGCAGAGCACGATCTGGAAGCGGACCTCCTCGACCTCGCCCTTCACGAGGGGCTGGAAGAGGAGCTGCATGGGGACGTTGACGACGCGATCCTTGTCCGGGAGATCGACGTGCCGCGCCTTGGCGGCGCCCCCATCGTCGGGAATGCAGCTCGCCCGCCCCGCAACGTGGTCGATCACCAGCAGATCGAGGCGGGATCCGTCGGCCCGGGTCGATTGCGAGCGCTCCTCGACGATCCGCAGCCCGCCGCCGGCGCTCGAGCCGCCGGGCGGTGCGGCCGAGACCGGCGCGAGGGTCACCTCGGACCGGTTGCGTCCGCCGCCATCGATGCCGAGCTCGACCGTCAGCTTGCGCAGGCCCTCGGCGAGGCGTTCGATCGCGAAGCGGGAGTGGCCGACGGCGCGGCCGGCGGGGTCGAAGGTCGTCGCCGCGAGGTCGGGCGGACCCTCGAGCTGGGGGAGCTGGATCTGCGAATCGGCCGCCGCGTTCGCCGTCCCTGCGAGCCACGCAGCGCACAGCAGCCCGACTAATAAAATCGCCCTGCAGAGGGAGCGCGTCGAAAGGTCCTGCGCGATCGGACCCGAGCGGGACGCCGGTCGATGTGATGCGTTCGGATCTGCGCGCGCGGTTCTGTCGGATCGAAGTCGGGTCATCGTCGGAAGAGACTCGCCCTCCAGCCTGCGCACCGCAAGCGACGGGCGTTTTGCGGCGCGTGCAATTCGACGCTCGATGGGTCGCGCCGCTATGATGCCCTTCCATGCCGCCGATCTCGACTCGCCCTCGAGCCGGAACCGCTCCACCGATGGGGCGCGCTCTCGTTCGCAGCCCTCTGCCGGAACGCCCGCAGATCCATCTGATCTCGCTCCCGCTCGCCTGGGAGCTCGAGTCGACTCAGGTCTATCTGATCGAGAGCGATCCGCTGACCCTCGTGGATACGGGCGTTCAGTCGAAGGCGAGCCTCGCCGCGCTCGAGTCGGCCCTCGACGAGCTCGGCTACGGCGTGGCCGACGTCGAGCGCGTCATCCTGACCCATGGCCACCGGGATCATTTCGGACTCGTCGAGACCCTGCGCGAACGCGGGGCGCAGCTCGAGTGCTGGGTCCATGAAGCCGACGCGCCGATGGTCGAGGACTTCGAGCGCGTCGTCCGCGCCCGGCTCGAGGGCGCCTTCGAGCTGTTCCGCGAGGCGGGGGCGACCGAGGAGGTGCTGGCCCGCATCGAAGGGGATCGCTTCCACGATCTCGACCAGAACCTCGCCGAAGGGCGCGCGACCCACGTCGACCGAGCGCTTCGCGAAGGGGATCGCGTCGAGTGGAAGGACTTCTCCTTCCGCGTGCTCCACAGCCCCGGGCATACGCCGGGCCACCTGCTGCTCGAGGACGACGAGGCCGGGCTGCTCTTCACCGGCGACCAGGTCATGGGGCAGGTCGTGCCCCGCGCCGAGACCTTCTACTCGGCGCTGCTTCCCGATCCGGCGGATCCCCTGCGCCGCCGCCCGCGCTTCAAGGGGCTGGTCGAGCTGCGCAGGAGCCTGCGCCGCCTCCGCGGGCGCAGCGACAAGTGGCTGCTCCCCGGATTCGGCGGCCTCGTCCGCCGCGCCGATCGCACGATCCGAGACACCATCCTCTACTACGACGTCCGGCTCCAGCGGATCGAGCGGAGCCTGCGCCATCTCGCCGCCCTCGATCAGGAGGTGACGGCCTTCGAGCTGCGGACGGCGCTCTTTCCGCCCGAGGCGTCCCTCGAGCGCATCCGCTCGCAGATCCTGCTCGTGATCGGCGCCCTCGATTGCCTCGAGGAGGATCGCCTGATCACGACCCGCCGCCGGGAGGACGGCGTCCTCACCCACCGGCATCGTTAGTTGCGGAAGGATCAGGGCGCGGCGGCCCGGCGCGCCTTCGTGTCCTGGTCGAGCAGATACGCCGCGAGGGCGATGCGATCGGGCTCGGGGAGATCGACGACGGGCATCGGCGGCTGCGGCGTCAGGAGGAAGCCCGCGAGACTCTCGACGGTGTAGCGGGCGGCGAGATTCTCGATCGGCTTGACGACGACGCCGGGCATCGCCCGGCCCTCGACGTGACAGCTGGCGCAGGCCTTCTCGGCGAAGAGCGCAGTACCGCGCTCGACGGCCGCTTCGCGCGTATCCGGGTCGAGACCGGCCAGCGGATCGTCGACGATCTTCGGCGTCGGGCGATCGCTCGCGAGGCTCGCGGCGGGGTGGGACGCGTCGGAGCGGGTGATGCGATAGATCGCCGCCGCGTAGTCGTCGCTCACGTAGATCGCGCCGTCCGGTCCTTCCGCGACGTCGACCGGCCGCCCGATCACGTCGTCTCCCGCGAGGAAGCCGGTCAGGAAATCGCGCTGGCTGATCCGACCGTCCGCATCCCAGTGGAGCGAGACGACCTCGTAGCCCGAGAGCTCGGAGCGGTTCCACGAGCCGTGGAGTGCGACGAGCGCCGCGCCCCGATAGTCGGCGGGCTGGGCGGGGTGGCGCAGGAAGGTGATCCCGAGCGGCGCCTGATGGGCACCGAAGGCGTGGGCGGGGGGGATCGAGGCCCGGATGCGCGCCGGCTGACCCTTGCCGAAATCGGGATCCGGCTGGTTGTCGCCCCAGGCGAAAGGCCAGCCGTAGAAGGCGGCGCGCTCGATCCGGTTGAGCTCGCAGGGCGGGATGTCGTCGCCGAGCAGGTCGCGGCCGTTGTCGGTGGCGTAGAGCTCGTGCGTTCCCGGGCGCCAGTCGAAGCCGACGGAGTTGCGCAGTCCAGCCGCGTAGATCTCCTCGCTCGAGCCGTCGATCGCATAACGCATCATCGCCGCCCGGCGCGGATCCTTTTCGAGGCAGACGTTGCACGACGAGCCGATCGTCAGATAGAGCATGCCGTCGGGGCCGATGCGCAGGGTGCGCGTCCAGTGGTTCTCGCCTTCGGGCAGGCCGGTCACGATGCGCGTCGGCTCGCCCGCAGCCCGCAGGTCGTCGGGGCCGGACTCCGCGTAGCCGATCCGGGCGATCGCTCCGCCTTCGCCGATGAAGATCCGGTCCGTGGAGAAGTCGAAGCCGTGAGGACGGTCGAGACCTTCGACCACGACCCGTTGACCGTCGGAGCGGCCGTCGCCGTCGGCGTCCCGGTCGACCTGGAGCAGCCGACCCAGGCGCGGCTGGCTCACGATCAGCGTCCCCTGCGGACTGAAGCGCATGAAGCGGGCGTTCTGGATGCCCTCGGCGAAGAGCTCGACCCGGTAGCCCGGGGCGACCACGAAGCGCCGGCCGACGGTCTCGGGGGCCGGGGCGTCGATGCTGCGGCCGGTGATCGAGTTGAGGATCGGTCCCTTGACGACCAGCTCGTCCGGCAGGAGCAGGCTGCAGGCCAGGGCGAGGGTGATCCCCAGGACGACGAAACCGATCACGAACTTGCGCATATTCCCCCTCTCCGGGTCCGCAGGCGGCGCGAGCTTACCCCAAACGCCCAGAAAACCCGTCCGGGTCCTTGACGAAAGCCCTTGTCTGGCGGATACATACGCCCTCCCAACACCGGCCCTGGCCGGAGGCAGGATCCAATGCAGAAGATTCGCAAGGGCGACCTGGTCCAGGTCGTGAGTGGCGCCGGCTCGGCGAAAGCGGTGCAGGGCAGGGTGATCGCGGTCGATGTGGAGCGGGGACGCGTCCGCGTCGAGGGTGTGCGCGTGCAGACGCGACATCTGAAGCCGGGGCGCAGTGCGGCGCGCGAGGGCGGCATCGTGACGAGCGAGGGCTTTATCGACGCGTCGAACGTGATGCTCGTGAACCCGGCCGACAGCAAGCCTTCCCGCATCCGCTTCGAGCATCGCGACGGCAAGCGCGTGCGCGTGTTCGTGCGCGGCGGGGGCGTCGTTCCGGAGCCGGCGGGCGCTTGATCGAGCGCCTTGATTTGAACGGACGATTCGACAGACTGAGCTTCCGAAAACGCCCGACAGCACCGAAGCGAGGCTCGCAAGAGCGATAGCGAACCCGGTCCACGCGGCGGCGAAAGACGACACGGCAAGACAATGGCCAAGAGCAAACGCGAGAAGATCAAGCTCGAATCCTCGGCGGGCACCGGACACTTCTACACGACCTCGAAGAACCGGACGAACACGCCGAACAAGCTCGAGCTGAAGAAGTACGATCCCGTCGTGCGCAAGCACGTGGTCTACAAAGAAACCAAGCTCAAGTAGTCGGTCGGCTCGAGGCGCGCCGCGGGTGACCGGGTCGCCCACGCGGATTCCGCCCGGTGTCCCTTCGAGCCCTGGACCGGCGAGCCTGGCGAGGCATCCGCATTCGCGTGCGCCTGAGCGAGCCGCTGGCTCCTCGAGGCAGAGCGGGAAGGCGGAAGACGAAGAAGACGTTCGAAAGAGCAGAAGCAAGAAAGAGCAGGAAGAGAGAGGGAGTTCGAATGGCCTGGGTCATCACCCGCATGTGTCGAGACTGTCTGGATATGGCTTGCGTCGAGGTCTGTCCCGTCGACTGCATCGTCCAGCACAAGGACAAGGGCGAGGCCGCCGGCTACGCGAACCAGCTCTTCATCGATCCCGAAGAATGCATCAACTGCGGCGTCTGCGAGCCGGAGTGCCCGTGGGAGGCGATCTTCGAGGACGAGCAGGTCCCGGCGGTGTTCCAGGAAGACATCGCCCTGAACGCCCGCATCGTGGAAGAGCGCGACGACTTCGAGGTCCCGGAGCGCGTGGATACCGAGGTCCCGAGCGCCGACCGCATCGCCGCCAACAAGACGAAGTGGGGCTACGCGGGCTGAGCCGCCGACCGAGGGGCTGCCTGAGGGCCGGCTGAAAGCCGGACCGCGCGATCGAGATTGGCTGAGAGGCCGGCTGGAGTGCCGTCAGGCCGGCCGGCCGGCGCGATCGAAGGCGTCGGCCATCACGTCGACGACCTGCGAGAGCGCCTGCGCGGAGGGCGGCGCCGGAAGTCGCTGCGTCCATCGGCGCAGCTGCTCGACCGCCTGGTAGACCAGCATCCATTTCCCGCCCACCGTGGTCGCCCCACGTGCCTCGGCCTCGGCGAGCAGCCGCGTTCGTTCTGGCGCGTAGACGGCGTCGAGCACGACCATGCCCTCGTCGAGCGCGTCGGCTGCGACCGGCGACACCCACTCGCCCATGCCGACGCTCGTCGTGTTGACCAGGATCGTCGGGCGAAGCGCCGCGAGCCGCTCCAGGCCGCCCGTGCCCTCTGCCTCGAGCGCCCGGACGAGCTCGTCCGCCCGCTCTCGCGTGCGGTTCAGGACGAAGACCTCGCAGCCCCGCTGGCGCAGGGCGTAGACGACCGCGCGGGCCGTCCCCCCGGCGCCCAGGACGACGGCGCGTTGGCCCTGGACCGGGATGACCCGCTCGAGCGCCGCCAGGGCGCCGATCCAATCCGTGTTCGTCCCGATCAGGCGATCCCCTTCGCGCAGCACCGTGTTGAGCGCCCCGATCGCCCGGACGACGGGCTCCTGCTCGTCGACGAGGGCGAGCATCGCCTCCTTGTGGGGGATCGAGACCGAGAGCTGGCGTACGCCCCGCGCGCGAAAGCCCGCGACCGCCGTCGCGAGGCCCTCGGGCGGGACGTCCCAGGCGTGATAGGCGGCGTCGAGTCCGAGGGCGCGATAGGCGGCGTTGTGCATCGCCGGCGAGCGGGTGTGGCCCGCCGGATGGAGGACGACGCCGCATTCGAGGGTCGCGCCGGTCTTCATGCGCGGGCTCGCTCGAGAGCGGCCTTCAGGTCCTGCCAGACCGCGCGTCGATTCTCCGGCGTGTACTGGCGCAGCACGAAGGCGGGATGGAGCGTCGGCATCAACGGGATGCCGCGGTATTCGTGCCAGGTGCCGCGCAGGCGCGTGATCGGGATCTCGCGGTCGAGGAGCAGGCTCGCCGCCGGCTTGCCGAGGGTTACGATCACCTTCGGCGCGACCGCCGTGATCTGACCGTCGAGGAAGGGGCGGCACGCGCTCACCTCCGGCGGCAGCGGATTGCGATTGCCCGGAGGGCGACACTTCACGATGTTGCAGATGTAGACGTCCGCGCGCCGGATCCCCATGCCCTTCTCGATCATCTGCGTCAGCAGCTCGCCGGCGCGGCCGACGAAGGGCAGCCCCGTCCGATCCTCCTGCTCCCCCGGTCCCTCGCCGACGAAGAGGATCTCCGCCCGCGGATTGCCGTCGCCGAAGACGATCTGCTGGCGGCCCTCGCAGAGTCCGCAGCGGCGGCAATCGCCGAGCTCTGCGCGCACGGACTCGAGCGTGGGCGCGAGCCCACCCGATGCGCGGACCGCGAGCGGATTCGGCTCGACCGGGCGCGTCGGCCGCGCGGCGAACGGAGGCGTGGCGCGTGGTCGCGGCGTGGGCGGCACCGGGGCGCTCGGGGTGCGCTGCGTGTTCTGGGCGGGAGGCACGGCGTCGGCCAGGCGCTCGAAGCCACCGACCCCTTCCTCGACGAGCTCCCGGACGAGGGCGGCGGCCGACGCGACGAGCTCACGTGCCTCGCTCCAAACCTCCCGATCGAGGTCGTCGCTCGCCACGGCGCGCTAGCCGGGCTCGGGACGGGCGGTGAGCGGGACGAGCGGGTGGCTCGGCGGCTGCAGCGCCGCCGAACGGCCCTCGCGCGTCGCGGCGGACTCGACCGTGCCGTGGCGCTGGGCATCGATCCGCTTCTCGACCGAGAATTCGAAGCCCGGGTCGTTCGCCTTGTCGTGGCAGCTGCCGCAGACCTTCAGGATCACGCACGACTCGCACTTGTCGCCGAGGGAGAGGATCGTCCCGACGCGCTGGGCATGCTCGCCGACGTGGTTGCCGCCGGGCCCGTGGCAGGACTCGCAACCGACCCGGGCGAGATCCGGGGCGCTCGAAGGTTTCGCGCCGGCCGGGAAGCCGCCGTTCTTGCCGTACGCCGTCGTGTGGCAGCCGAGGCAATCGGCTTCGCCCTGCTTGCCGGCCTTCTCGAGGGTCGCGACGGCGTGGGCATGCGGGCCGGCCGACCAGGTCTCGAACTCCTTCGCGTGGCAGCTCTGACAGGCGTTCGAGCCGACATAGGCCGCGGTCGAAGGCATCAGCTCGCGCGTGGCCGCCCCCGCGACGCGCAGCTCGGCGCGCTCCGCGTTCGAGAGCGCGGCGATCTTCGCGTGGGAGATGCGCGGGCGGAAGCTCGCGTAGTCGAAGCCGAGGGAGTGGGTCGGGTTGTGGCAGGTGCCGCAGACGGCCGTGTAGTCGGCCTGCTTCACGAAATCGGGGGAGAGGTGGGGGCCGCCTCGCCCGTGGCAGGACTCGCAGCCGACGTTCTCGAGATGCGGCGAGCGCGTATCGAAGTCGTAGCCGCCCTTCTTCTCGAAGCCGACGACGTGGCAGCCGACGCAATCGGTTCGGCGGTCGGCGCCGTGGGTGACGAGGGTGTCGTAGGCGGCGGCGTGGGCGGTGAACTCCCAGGTCGCGAGCTCCTGCTCGTGGCAGACGCCGCAGACGTCGTTCCCGCTGTAGCCGTCCGGATCGAGGAGCATCGGGACCCGCGCACCGGAGAGCTTCGCGACCGTCATGCGGAGGATCCCCGCGTCGCGCGCGCCGTTCCAGCCCTGGCCGCGGTGGCGGATCCTGCCCGCTGCGTCGATCACATGGACCACGGGCACACCGCCCGTCACGCCCCAGCGCTCGGTCGCCTTGCCCCCCGGATCGAGGTAGGGATCGAAGAAGTCGAGCCCGTGCTCCTTCATCGCGTTGCGCACGGCGCTCGGGTCGTTCTGGATCGAGATCGCCACGAGTCGCGGCTTCTCCGCCTCGGACAGCGTCGCGAGGGTCTCCTTGATCGATTGGAGCGCCTTGTGGCAATGGGGGCAGGTGTGCAGGAAGAAGATCACGATCGCGGGCTTGCCGGCGAGCATCTTCGTCTCGAGGACCTTGCCGCTCGACATCTCGACGACGCCGAGCTCGGGCGCATCCGGGTGGTCGAGCAGCGCGCCGGCCTGCGCAGCGTCGGTCCGGGGCTCGAGGCGCAGCGCTTCGCGCAGGTCCGACTCGACCTGCTTCTCGAGCTCCGCTTCCTTGGGAAAATGGCCGAGGGCGAAGGCCATATAGCCCTCGGGATCGACGCCGAGGAGCCCCATGGGCGCCCGCAGCTGGATCTTCTGGGTCACCGATGCGTTCGAGTCGTCGATCACGGGGAAGCTGATGCCCGCCGCGGCGACGAAGGCGGCGAGCTTCACGGGATCCGACCCGACCCCGACGCCCACGACCTTGAAGTTGTGGTCGGGGCCGAGGGCGTGGATGCGCTCGACCGCCCGGGCGACGGGCGTCGCCTCGGCGAGCTCGGGATTGAAGAAGAAGAAGACGCTCCGGGCGCCGAGCAGATCGCGGACCTCGATCGTCCCGCCGTCGAGGGTCGTGCCGGCGAAGGCGGGGATCGGCCTTTCGCTCGGATGGCGCGGCGCCGATTTCGGCTCGGGCTTTCCGCCCGGCTGGCCGCCGTTCGCGTTCGCCGGGGTCACCGCCGAAGGCCCGGTCTTCGCGCTCTCGGCCGCAGCGTCGGCCGGCGTCGCGGCACCGGCGCTCGTCGATCCGGAGCCGCCGTCGCCGCAGCCGAGGACGACGGCGAGGGACGTCGCGAGGAACGTCAGGGTCAGGAACTGCACGACTAGGAACACGAGGCGCGAGAGACTTCGGCTCGCGAGACGGGTCTTCAGCATGCGCGGCAGGTTAGCAGGGACCTTCGGGCCGGCGCGGGGTGCGGATCGGGCGATTCCACGGCCCGGGTGGACGCGGGCGGCGTCCTCGGGGAGCCCGCCTAGGCGCCGGGCTTCTGCCGGGCGCGGAGCTCGTCGAGCATGGCCTTGAAGCCCGCATTGCCCGCTTCGAAGGTCAGCGCCATCTGGAGATGGCGGATGGCCGCCGCGACGTTGCCCGCCTTCAGCTCGGTCTCGGCCTTGGCGTGGTACTGGCGGCCCTGGGGCGTGGCTCCGCGGCGCTCGGCCTTCTGTTGGGTCGTGTGGGACTGGCGCGCCTCGGCGAGCTGGATGCGAAGCGAGCTGCCCTCGCCGCGCTTCGCGTCGTAGGACTTGCGCCGGCGCGTATCGCGCAGCACGCAATAGGCCTCGGTGATCCGTTTCGAGATCCGTCCGCATTGCTCGCGCAGCTCGTGCGGGAGCCTTCGATTCGCGTCCGGATGGAAATGCCGCGAGGAGTCGTGGAACGCCTTGCGGATCTCGGAGGCGCTGGCCTCGGGATCCACGTGGAGCAGCTGGTAGTAGTCCAGCTCGTCCATGATGCGGGCGAGGGCGATGATCTCCATGGGATCGAGCTCGGCCATCGTCGACTATCCCATCTGCTCGTCCGGGTCGGGGGCCGCGAGGTCCCGGCCCGAGCGGTCGAAGAAGCCGTCCTCGTCGACCTCGACCGGCGCCTCGGTCTCGAGCTCGATCTCGACGTCGACGTTCGCCGGCGCGGCCGCGGGCGGCGTCGCCGCGCGAACGGGAGCCGGGGTCGGCGAGGACGCAGGCGGCGGTGCCGGCGCCGCGGGGGGCGCGGCCGGGGCAGGCCGTGCGTGGGTCAGCTGCTCGAGCTCCTGGTCGAGATTCTCGAGCTCGCCTTCGAGCGCGAGATCGTCGAGACCGTCGAGTCCCTCGAGGCCATCCAGTCCGTCGAGTCCATCGAGGGCCTCGACGCCGGCTCTGCTCGGCGTCGGCGCGGCGATCGGCGCGGCGATCGGCGCGACGATCGGCGCGGCGACGGCGATCGGCGTCGCCGTCACGGCAGGCGGCGTCGACGGGCTCGCGGTGGCGGCCGCTCGCACGGCCGGCGCGGTCGAGGAGCTGGCGCCGGAGGGCGAGCCGATCCGGCCGAGGGCGACGGGGCCCGAGGCCGTCGTCGGCGTCGGGCTGCCGGCGGCAGGACGGGTCGGGCCGGGCAGGGCGCCGCTGGTCGCGCCGGCTGGTCGGGCGGCGGCGGGGGACGAAGTCGGTGCGACCGCCGAGGCGGCGCGCGCCGGAGCGGCGCCCTTCGCGGCCGGGGCGGCCGGGGCGGCCGGCTGCTTGCCGGCGGCCGGTGTCGGTGCATCGGCGGTGACGACGCGGCCGGCGACGTCCTGCTCGATCATGCGATCGATCTGGTCCGAGCCGAGGCCCGAGGAGAGGGTGATCGTCGTCGAGGCCTTCTCGCCCGTCGTCTGATCGGAGGCGGTCACGCTGACGATGCCGTCGGCGTCGATTTCGAAGGTCACGTCGATGCGGACGTCGGAGCGCGGCCCCTTATGGAAGCCCGAGAACTCGAACTGGCCGAGCAACGTGTTGTCCTCGGCCATGCGGTGGTCGCCCTGATAGACGCGGATCTGCACCGACTCCTGATAGTCGGCCACCGTCGTGAAGGTCCGCGTCTGCTCGATCGGCACCGGCGTGTTGCGCTCGATCACCGGCTCGGCGAGCCCGCCCGCGACGCCGATCCGCAGATCGAGGGGCGTCACGTCGAGCAGCATCGAGTCCTGGACCTCGCCGACGAGGGAGGCCGCGTGGATCGCGGCGCCCATCGCGACGACCTCGTCCGGGTCGACGTCGACGCGCGGCTCGCGCTGGAAGTAGTGGGTCACCGCCTCGCGGATCATCGGCAGCCGCGTCGGGCCGCCGACCAGGATCACGCCGTCGAGGTCGCGAACGGTGAGGTCCGATTGCTGGAGCGCCTCGTCGCAGACCTTGAAGGTCCGCAGGATCAGGTCGTTGACGAGCATCCCGAACTCGGCGCGAGTCAGCTTGCGCGAGAGGCCCATCTCGGTCCCGTCCTCGGCCTTCAGGACGCACGGGATCTCGATCACGACCTCGTCGTCGATCGAGAGCTGCTTCTTCGCGTTCTCGCTCGCGAGCTTCAACCGCTCGAAGGCGTAGGGGTCGTTGCGCGGGTTGATCTTGTACCGCCCGACGAAGTCGTCGGCGAGCAGGTCGAGGATGCGGTCGTCGAAGTCGTCGCCGCCGAGGAAGGTGTCGCCGCAGGTCGCGAGGACCTCGAAGACGTCCTTGCCGATCTCGAGGATCGAGATGTCGAAGGTGCCGCCGCCGAGATCGTAGACGGCGACGCGCTGCGAGAGGCCCATGCCGAAGCCGTAGGCGAGGGCGGCGGCGGTCGGCTCGTTCAGGATGCGCAGGACCTCGAGGCCGGCGATGCGGCCGGCGTCCTTCGTCGCCTGTCGCTGATTGTCGTTGAAATAGGCCGGGACGGTGATGACGGCCTTCGTGACCTTCTCGCCGAGCTGGCGCTCGGCGATCTGCTTCATCTCGCGCAGCACCATCGCCGAGATCTCGGGGAGCGAGAATTCCTCGTCGCGGATCTGGATGCGGACGCCGTGGTTCGGCGCTTCGACGATCTCGTACGCGCAGATCGCCTGGGCCTTCTTCACTTCCTCGGAGAAGTAGTAGCGGCCGATCAGGCGCTTCGCGGAAGAGATGGTATGGGCCGGTGCGTGGATGACCTTGGCCTTGGCGGAGTTGCCGACCTCGACCGTACCGTCCTCGCGGAAGTGGACGACGGACGCGGACGTGCGCTCCTCGAACGCGTTCGCGAGCACCTGCAGCTCACCGTTCTGCATCGTCGCGACGCAGCTGTTGCTCGTGCCCAGGTCGATGCCGATGGCGATCTCCGCCATGTCGAGCCCTCCAAGGCGCCGCGGCTCCGGGATGCCGGCTCGGGCCGGACGCGAAGACCACGCACGCATGCGGATCACGGTCGGATCGCGTACCGCGAACCCACGGGGGGCGGCCCGATCCGACAGGACCCACCGCCTATCGGTCGCGCCCCGGCGTGACTGAACGCGGGACTGCGCGGGAAACCGGTCTTCGATGCGGGCGAGGAGCCCGCTCCCGGTCGGGGCGATGGCTCCCGGATCCGGGCCTGTGCTAATTCGAGCGGGGCTCGAATCGCCCCCGTCGCGACGAATGGGGTGCGTCTCAGGAGATCCGATGTCCGGACATTCGAAATGGTCGACCATCAAGCGCAAGAAGGGCGCCGCGGACGCCAAGCGCGGCAAGATCTTCACGAAGCTGATCCGCGAGCTCCAGACGGCGGCCCGGATCGGCGGGGGGGACGTGGACTCGAACCCCCGGCTTCGGCTGGTGGTCGAGAAGGCCAAGACGGCCAACATGCCCAAGGACAACATCCAGCGGGCGATCCAGAAGGGCGCCGGCGGCGGGGAGTCCGAGAACTTCGAAGAGATCGTCTACGAGGGCTACGGCCCGGGCGGGACGGCGATCCTGATCGAGACCCTCTCCGACAACCGGAACCGGACGGTCGGCGACCTGCGCTACGTGCTCTCGAAGAACGGGGGCAACCTGGGCGCGGCCGGCTGTGTCGCGTTTCTTTTTGAAAAGCGGGGCGTGCTGTCCTTCGACCGCGCGGCGGTCGACGGCGACGCGCTGCTCGAGGCGGCCCTCGAGGCAGGGGCCTCCGACGTCGTCGACAGCGGCGATCGGTCCGAGGTCCTGACGGCGCCCAACGAGCTCCACGCCGTGCGCGATGCGCTGTCGGAGAAGGGGCTCGTCCCGCTCTCGGCGGAGTTCGTGCAGCAGCCGTCGACGACGGTTTCGCTCTCCGGGAAGGACGCCGAGCTGATGCTCAAGCTGGCGGAATCCCTCGAAGACCTCGATGATGTCCAGAACTTCTACGCCAACTTCGACATCTCCGAAGAGGAGATGGAGCAGCTCGCGTAGCCGAGGAAGCGCGATCCGGCTCCGGCCGCCCGCGCCGTCCGAGGCAATGTCGGAAGGGAGTCGGAATGCGGATCCTGGGGGTGGATCCTGGTTCCGCGGCGACGGGCTTCGGCTCGATCGAGCGCGTGGCCGGACGTCTTGTGCACCGCCGCCACGGCGTCCTGCGCCCGCCCGCAGCCGCGTCCCTCGCGACCCGGCTCGCCTTCCTCCATGCCGAGCTGCTCGCGATCGTGCGCGCCGAGACGCCCGATGCCGTGGTCGTCGAGCGGGTCTTCCTCGCCTCCAATCCTCGCTCGGCCCTGGTGCTGGGGCAGGCGCGGGGGGCGGTGCTCGCCTGTCTCGGGGAGGCGGGGGTTCCCGTCGTCGAGCTCTCGGCGAGGCAGGTGAAGAAGTCGGTGACGGGCACCGGCGCCGCCGACAAGGCCCAGGTCCAGACGATGGTCGTGCGCCTGCTCTCGCTCCCCGAGATCCCGGCGGCCGACGCGGCCGACGCCCTCGCGCTCGCCCTGACCCACGCCCAGGCCGGGCCGCTGGCCGAGCTCCCGCTGCGCACGCGGCGGCGCTCTTCGCGCCAGGCGATGACCCGGTTGGTGCTGGAGCGGATGTCGTGACCGGCGGACGCCATGCGGGCGTGATCGTCGTGACGAGGAGAATCGCGTGATCGCGTGGCTCGAAGGGACGCTGCGCGAGAAGGCGCCGACGCGGATCGTGCTCGACGTGCACGGCGTGGGCTACGAGCTGCTGGTCCCGCTCTCGACCTCCGAGCAGCTCCCCGAGCTCGGCAAGACGGTCGCGTTGCTGGTCCATACGGCGGTGCGCGAGGACGCGATCCAGCTCTTCGGATTCGCGACGGCTCTCGAGCGCGAGCTCTTCCATCTGCTGCTGAAGGCGAGTCGCGTCGGGCCCAAGCTCGCCCAGACGATCCTGTCCGGGATGGAGCCGACCCGGCTGCTCGCGGCGCTGCGCGACGCGGACGCGAAGACCCTGCGCAAGGCGCCCGGCGTCGGTCCGAAGCTCGCCGAGCGGATCGCCGTCGAGCTGCGCGACGAAGCCGCGAAGCTCGCCGCGAGGACGGTGACCGATCGTCCCGAGGTCTCGACGCCGGCCTTCGGCGCGATCGAGCCGCAGGAGGAGCTCTTGTCGGCGCTGGTCAACCTCGGCTATCCCCGCGCCCAGGCCGAGCGGGTCGTGACGGCGGCCCTCGCCGAGGCCCCGGCCGATTCGCGCATCGAGACGCTGATCCGCATCGCGCTGCGGCGACTGGCGAGCTGAGCCGAAGGGCCGAGGACTGAAGGCCGAGGACCAGGGGTCGGGGACGAAGGGCCGAGGAGGGCCGACGGGATGGAACGAGGCGAGCTCTCCCTTTCGAGACAGTCCGAAGAGCGCGTCGCCGAGGAGTCGCTACGGCCGAAGACCCTCGACGAGATGATCGGGCAGGAGCGGCTGCGCGAGAACCTGCACGTCTTCGTGCGCGCGGCGCGCGAGCGCGGCGAGCCCCTCGATCACGTCCTCTTCCACGGGCCGCCCGGGCTCGGCAAGACGTCGCTCGCGCGCATCGTCGCGGCGGAGCTCGGCGCCCAGTTCCGGGCGACGAGCGGCCCGGCGATCGAGCGCCCCGGCGATCTCGCCGCGCTGCTCTCGAACCTCGAGGCGGGCGACGTCCTCTTCATCGACGAGATCCACCGCCTCTCGCCGTCCGTCGAAGAGATCCTCTATCCGGCGATGGAGGATTTCCAGCTCGACCTGCTGATCGGCGAGGGACCGACGGCCCGCTCGATCCGCCTCGATCTGCCGCGTTTCACGCTGGTCGGTGCGACGACGCGCGCGGGACTCCTGACCTCGCCGCTGCGCGATCGCTTCGGCTGGTCGGCGCGGCTCGAGTACTACCCGGTCGAGGAGCTCGAGCGGATCGTGATCCGCTCGGGCAGGCTGCTCGGCCTCGCGATCGACGGGAAGGCGGCCTTCGAGATCGCGCGCCGGGCGCGGGGGACGCCGCGGATCGCGAACCGGTTGCTGCGGCGGGTGCGGGATTTCGCGGCGGTGCGCGACGGGGCGACCGGCGGGATCGGCCTCGACGTCGCGCGCTTCGCCCTCGGACGTCTCGACGTCGACGACGCGGGCTTCGATGGCCTCGATCGCTCGTTCCTGCATTGTCTGGTCGTCAAGTTCGGCGGCGGCCCCGTCGGTCTCGAGACCCTGGCCGCGGCGGTCGGTGAAGACAAGGGAACTCTCGAAGACGTCGTCGAGCCCTATCTGATCCACTGCGGGTTCCTGTCGCGCACCCCGCGCGGCCGCGTCGCGACGCCCCATGCCTACGCCCATCTCGGAGTGCCTTCGCCCGGGGTCTGAGCGGCAGCGGGTGCCGCCTCAGCGCGGCCGCAGACTGCTCGGGCTCCCCGGCAGACGCCCGAGATTCTCGAGCACGACGAGCGGCGGGTCGGGATCGGTCGACGTGAAGGCGACGATCTCGTCGAGGCCGTCACCGTCGAGATCCGCCACCCGGCTCGCGCCCGCGACGAGGGGCACACTCTGCGTGCCCGCGATCGGCCCGAAGCGCGGCTTGCCCGGTGCCCGGCTCCCGAGGCGAAAGCCGATCGCCTGATCGCCGCGGGTCACGAAGAGATCGAGCAGCCCGTCGCCGTTCCAGTCCCCCAGGCCGGGCAGGATGCCGGCGATGCGGCCCTCCTTGAAGTCGAGGGGCAACGCGAGCTCGTCCTCGAAGAGCGTGCGGACACCGCCCGGGCTCGCCGGGTCGAGGGCGAGGATGCGCACCTTCGTCTCCGCCCTCCGGCTCACGAGCAGACGCACCAGCTGCAGCACGCCGAACTCGAAGTTGGTCTCGAGCAGCTCGAGCCGGCCATCGCCCTCGAGGTCGATGAAGTCGACGCCGGCGATCCCGCCATGGGCCTCGAGCACGGCGTCGGGACGGCCCGCGAGCGACGCGCCGCGACCGCGGTTGAGATGGATGCGCGTCGTCGAGCGTCCCTCCATCAGGCCACCCTGGATCAGGTTGATCACGAGGTCTGCGCGGGTATCGCCGTCGAGGTCGCGGGTGAAGTAGTTGTGGATGCTCGTCGCGAAGCGTCGCTCGGCCTTCTCGTCGAAGGGCACGATGTCGAGCTTGCGCGACGGGGTCGAGGGCAGGCCGCCCGGGCCCGCGTGGTAGATCCAGATCCCGTAACGCGAGAGCGCGAACAGGTCGCGCCGACCATCGCCGTCGTCGTCGGCGCGGGTCAAGGTCGGCCAGTGGACCTCCTGGACCATCCATTTCCAGACCGTCTCGGGGAGATCCGGCATCGAAGTCTCGTAGCTCGCGTAGACCGGCATCTCGATCCGCCGCGGCGGCGGCGCGTCGGCGCGGGCGAGATCGACGAGCCACGCCCCGGTCGGCGTCGGGAGCAGGGCGGCGGGACGGCCGTCGTCGTTCCAGGCCTCGACCATCGGCAGGCGCCCGATCTCCCAGGGCCGGGGCGGCAGGGGCAGCCCGCCCGGGATCGCGATCTCGCGCGCGGCCGGATCGCCCTCGAGGGCCTCGATGCGCAGCCCCGCCGCCGAGACCGAGAGGAGCTGGGGGCCCGTCCGGCCCGGCAATCGGGCGACGTCGACGGCGACGGCGGCGGCCGCGATGGGGTGGACCCGGATCCGGGGATCGCCGGGCCGCAGCGCCGAGCCACAGGGCATGTAGGTCGCGAAACGCTGCTGGGTCGGCGGTCCGCCCTCGCTCGAGAGGACCAGCAGGTCCCGGGATCCGTCCTCGCAGGTCGAGACCGAAAGCGGCCAGACCTGCAGCACGAGCCCGCGCACGTCGTGGCGGCGGATTGCGAAGGGGCTGGAATCCTCCGCCGTGGCGGTGGCGCCGAGGAAGAGGGAGGCGGCGAGGACCAGGGAGGCGAGCGCAGGTCGGGCCAGGGGCGGCCGGCGATCCGGGACGGGCGACTTCGGGAGCGGCGACAAGCGACCAGCATAATCGACGCAGGACCGGACGCGCCGCCTCCGGATCGGGGCTCAGCTCTGCCCATCGCCCCGCCGATAGCCAGCGAAGTCGATGCCGTGGGCGGACCGGTCGGTCCGGACCCGCCATCGACCCCGTCGGCGACCGCACGCGGTGGCGCGTGCATTCGGGTGGAATCGAGGCGTGCGCAATCTGGCGAGAGTCCTGCTGCTTCCGTTCGCCCTCGTCGGGGTGCTCCTCGGCGCGTTCGGCGTGCTGGTCGCCCATCTGCCCGAGCATGCCGCGACCGAGCTCGGCCGCGCCGCGGTCACGACGGCCTCCCGCGCGATCGTCGCCCTCGAGCTCGATGCGCCGCGCGATCTCGCCCGGGTCGTCGAGCATTGGTGCGGCGAGACGCCGCTCGGCTATGCGCTGCTCGGCGTCGGCGCCGTCCTGCTCGCGTTCTGTCTCGGCGCGTTTCCGGACGGCGGGGCACCGCGCGTTCGGAAGAGCGGGAACGCGAAGGGGGAAGAAGACGACCACCCCGTCAAGCACGACAAGAAGGAAGCGAAGAAGGTCCTGAAGGAGGCGCAGGCGCTGCGCAAGCAGGGCGACGTCGTCGAGGCGGCGGAGCTGCTCTGGGGACACGATCAGCTCGACACGGCCGCGGCCTGGTTCCTCGAGGCCGGCGAGTTCGTGCGCGCGGCCGAGATCCGCCACGACCAGAATCGCTTCGAAGAATCCGCCGAGCTCCACATGCAGGGCGAGAACTGGGAGACGGCGGGCTCGATCTACGCGCAGCAGGAGGACTGGGACAAGGCCGCCGACTGCTATCTCAAGGCGAACCTCAAGAGCGTCGCGGCCGAGATGTTCGAGAAGGCGGGCAAGTACCGCGAGGCGGCGCGCTGCTATCGCGAGAGCGAGTTCATGCGCCACGCGGCGGCGATGTACGTGAAGTGCAAGGATTGGCTGCTCGCGGCCGAGGCCCTCGAGTCGGTCTTCGTCGACGAAGGTCCGAAGTCGATGAAGGACCCGAAGAAGTCCGGCGAGATGACGAAGCTCGTCCGCCAGGCGGGGAAGCTCTTCCTGAAGGCGGAGCAGCCCGACCGTGCCTACAAGATGTTCGAGCGCGGCAACTGCGGGATCGAGGCCGGCGAGGTCGCGACGCTGCTCGGTCAGCACGAGAAGGCGGCGCTCCACTTCCGCCAGGGTGGCGACGTCGAGCGGGCGGCGGAGGCGCTGCGTCGCTGCGGGCAGGACAAGGAGGCAGCGCGGCTGCTCGGCCAGGCGCTGCGCGACAAGGGCGATCGGGAGGGCGCGGCAGCCCAGCTCGAGGGCGCCGGCGATTTCATGGAGGCCGGTGATCTCTACCGGAGCCTCGAACGGTTCGAGAAGGCCGCGGAATGCTATGCCCGCCACCATGGTTGGGCCCAGGCCGCCGAGATGTACCAGCTCGCCGGCCTGCGCGCGGAGGCCGGTGATGCCTTCGAGCGGGCGGGGCGCTTCACCGAGGCCGCGGAGTCCTTCGCGCTGGCGAATCTGCCCCGGCGCGAAGCGGAGCTCCTCGACAAGGCGGGCGACTTCCTGAGGGCCGGCGAGGCCTACCATCGCGAAGGCATGGACGACGAGGCGATCTCGGCGTTCCAGAAGATTCCGTCCGAGGACGAGGATTTCGGAAGGGCGGCCGCCCAGCTCGGCGAGATCTTCTCCGCTCGGGGCCAGCTCGCCCTCGCGATCACGAAGCTCCAGCAGGCGATCGGCGACACCGAGCTCACCCGCGACTCCATCGACGGCTACTACAAGCTCGCCGCGATCTACGCGGAGGACGGCAAGCCGCGCGAGGCCCTCGAGATCTTCGAGCGCGTCATGGCCTTCGACTACCACTATCGCGACGTGGCCGAGCGGCTCGCTTCGGCGCGCGCCGCGGTCGACGCCGGCGCGGGGGCCAGCGCGCAGCCCGCGGCCGCGCCGGATCCCGCCGAAGCGGCGGCGAAGAAGCTCGCTGCGCCGGCCGGCATGCCCGGAGGCCGCTACCAGATCGTGGGCGAGCTCGGCCGGGGCGGCATGGGCATCGTCTACAAGGTGAAGGACACCGCCCTCGATCGCCTCGTGGCCTTCAAGGTGCTCCCCCAGGCGTTGACCGAGAACGAGCAGGCGGTGACCAACTTCATCCGCGAGGCCCAGGCCGCCGCGAAGCTCAATCATCCGAACATCGTGACGGTCTACGACACGGGCGAGCAGAACGGTCGCTACTACATCGCGATGGAATACGTCGAAGGGACGACGATCAAGGAGATCCTGAAGAAGCGGGGCCCGATCTCGCCTTCCGGCATCCTCCACGTCCTGATGCAGATCGCCGAGGCGCTCGCCTACGCCCACGAGAAGAAGGTCGTCCACCGCGACATCAAGCCCGCCAACGCGATGTGGACCCGGGACAAGAAGGTCAAGCTGATGGACTTCGGTCTGGCGAAGGTCGTCGAGGAAGCGCGCAACCACACGACCGTCGTCGCCGGCACGCCCTACTACATGAGTCCGGAGCAGACGCTCGGCAAGAACGTCGACCACCGGACCGACATCTACTCCCTCGGCGTCACGCTCTTCGAGATGGCGACGGGGACGGTGCCCTTCAAGGAGGGCAACATCCCCTACCACCACGTCCACACCGCACCGCCGCGCCTTCGCGATCTGCGCCCCGAGCTGCCCGAGAGCCTCTCGGCGATCGTCGAGCGCTGTCTCGAGAAGGATCCCGCGCGGCGCTACCAGTCCGCCCGGGAGATCCTCGCCGAGGTGCGCGGTGCCCTGGCGGGGGGCGCCGCCGGCGAGCGGGGCGAGGGGCCGACGCGGTCCTGAGTCCGGGCTCCTCGATTGTCCGCCGATCCGCCCACGCTACGCTGCGCCCCGTGTGACCAGAGGCCTGCGGGCGGTCGCATGCGAGGAGACGGCTTGCAGCAGACGACGATCGCGCGGAGCGTCGAGTGGCGTGGGCTCGGTCTGCACAGCGGTCGGCCCGCACGGGTCACCGTGCTCCCCGCCGCCCCCGACACGGGCCTCGTCTTCCGCACGCCCTGCGAGGGGGGGACGGGCGACGTCTTGATTCCCGCGCGCGCCGAACACGTCCATTCGACGACCCGGGCGACGACGCTCGCGGCCCGCGCGAACGGCGAGTCGACGGCGGCTCGCCGCGGTGCGCCGCCGGTCTCATCGGCGCAGACCTCGCCGGCCGCGGCCCGCGTCGCGACGGTCGAGCACCTGCTCGCCGCGCTCTTCGCCCTCGGCATCCACAACGCGGAGATCGAAGTCGAGGGGGGCGAGGTGCCGGTGCTCGACGGCAGCGCGGCGCCCTTCGTGACGCGGCTGCGGCGCGCGGGCATCCGACCGCTGGCGGCGGCGCGGCGTGAGCTCGAGGTGAGGATGGCCTTCGAGGTCGGGGACGCCGATCGCTGGATCCGTGTGGAGCCCGGGGACGGGCTCTCGATCGAGTACGCCATCGAGTTCGCCCATCCGGTGATCGGTCGCCAGCGCTTCGTTCTCGAGGATCTCGACGGGGACCGTTTCGAGCGGGAGCTCGCTGCGGCACGGACCTTCGGCTTCGCCGACGAGGTCGAGCGGTTGCGGGCGCAGGGGCTGGCCCAGGGCGGCGATCTTTCGAATACCCTCGTGCTCGGCGAGGGTGGGCTCCTGAACGAGGGTCCGCTGCGCTGGCCCGACGAGTTCGTGCGCCACAAGGTCGTCGACCTGCTCGGCGATCTGGCGTTGATCGGCAGCGAGCTCCACGCGCGGATCACGGTGGAGAAGGGCGGTCACGGTCTCCACCACGCGCTCGTCCGCGCGCTGGTCGAGCGGCCGGGGCTGCTCGCGGAGCGCGCACCGCTCGCCGAGCTCGGGCGCCTCCGCGCCTTCGCTCAGCCGGGGTAGTCCTCGAGCTCGCGTGCCAGCTCGGAGGTCGCCGTCGGATCGGTGAACTGCAGCCCGACGCCGGGGGTGCGGAGCTGGCCGTTCTCGTCGGCCCGGGCATCGTGCCGCCACATGACCCGGGCCTGCAGCTCGTGGAGCGTCTCGTTGCCCGGCACGCGGAAGCGCAGCTTCACGATGTCGCCGCGGGAGAGCTCGAGCTCGGTCTGGAGGAACATGCCGCCGGCACCGAGGGTGGTCGCGTAGTCGCAGTGGAGTCCGCCCATCGCCTGGTAGTCGACCAGGATGCGGACGGTCATCCGGCGATGCTTTCGGGTGTTCTTCGGCGTGCGCTGGGCCATCTCTCGTTCCCCTTTCGCCCGGTCGGCCTAACGGCCTCGCTCGAGCTTCTCGCACAGGACGTTCGTGATCCGGATCAACAGGCGCCGCGCCGGCTCGCAGCTCGAGACGCGCCCGCCGAGCTCCGTGGCGAGCGGCTCGCCCAGGGCGGTCGACTGGGGATCGAGGGCGAGCAGCGCCGTCAGGACCGGGCGCAGGGCGCCCCGCTCGCGGTCGAGGAGCACCGCCGCCGCGAGGGCACGCAGCTCGTGGGCGAACCCTTCGTGGTCGACGGCGGCGAGGGATTCGAGGGAAGTCTCTTCGACGATCCGCCGGAGCTTGCGCCGGGTCCAGAGTCCGAGCGCGCGGTCCAGGGCATCGCGATAGCGCGCATCGCCGCCGTTGCCGCCGGGATCGAGAAAGAGCCCGCCGATCGCGAGGAAGAGCGACCGACGCTCCGCGGCCGGCAGTCGGGAGAGCGAGGGGGCCGACAGCTCGTCCTCGATCGCGACGATCTGCGCCCCCTCGAGCGGGATGTCTGCGAGGGACGGCATCGGCGCATTCTCCGCGACTTCCGGGAGGAGGCGGGCGAGCTCGTCGCGCAGGAGATGGGCGAGGCGACGCAGGCGTTCGGCCTCGGGCGCGGCGAGCGGCGGGCCGGCGTTCAACGTGAAGCCGAGCTCCCGGGGCGCCGCCTCGAGCTCTTCGCGCGAGCCGTGACCGAGTGCCGCCAGCAGACAACGGGCGCCGACTGCGGCTTCCGCGCGTCCTTGCCGCTCGGCGAGGGTCGCGAGGGCGCGCAGCGAGGCGGCGGTCGTCGGTGCGGCGGTCAGGATCTCGCGGTGGAGCGCGAGGGCCTCACGCCAGCGGTCGGGGGCATGCAGCAGCAGACCGGCGAGGGCGCTCCGGGCGACGGCGAGTCCCGGCTGGAGCGCGAGCGCCCGGCGATAGGCGGTGATGGCGTCGTCGAAGGCCTCGAGCGGCCCCGAGAGCAGTCGACCGCGTTCGAGGTGGACCTGGGCGAGCGTCGCGCTCTCCGGATCCGGATGCGCGTCGAGGAAGCGCGAGAGGATGCCGTCCGCCTCGATCCAATCCCCCGCCACGCGCGCGAGGCGCGATTCGCAGAGGGCCGCCTCGCTGCAGCGGGCATCCCAGCGCCAGGCCTCGCCGTAGCGTGCGACGGCCTCGTCTCGTTGACCCGCGATCTCGGCGAGGCGCGCGAGGCGCAGCGCGATGCGCGCCGAGTGGACGCCCGGCGGCATGCTGGCGAGCGCTCGCTGACAGAGGGCTCGCAGCTCGCTCTCTCCGATCTGACCGGCGGCGACCTCGCACGCGAGGACCCAGGCCTCTCCGAGCTCGGGATCCTCGCTCGTCGCCCATTCGAGCTGGCTTCGCGCATCGAGCGGATCACCGGCGGCGAGCGCATGCTCCGCGGCACGCAGGGCAGCCCGTGCACGCAGCGCGGGATCGCGGGATGCGCGGGCCCAGACGCCGAGGGCCACGCGGGCGCGATCGGGCTGCGCGGCGCGCTCCTCGATGCGCACGAGGCTCTCGTGGGCCGCGTCGAAGACGGGATCGAGGGCGAGAGCTTCGTGCTGACGCTCGGCGGCGCGCTCGAGGAGCCCCTCCGCCTCGAAGACGCGGCCCGACATGAAGAGGAGCTTCGCACGCTCCGCCTCGCCGCTCGCCTGCGCGAGTCGGCGCTCGATCAAGGGCTTCGCCGCCTGGAGGTCACCGACCTCGAAGTGGGCCTCGGCGAGACCGGCGAGGGCCTCCGGATGATCGGCCTCGATCGCGAGCGCGGCCTCGAAGAGCCGCAGTGCTGCCCCCCGATTCGACTGGCGGCGTGCGGCTCGACCGCCGAGCAGGGCGAGCTCGAGCTGGATCTCCGGCGGGACGCTGCGTCCGCGGGCGAGCTCGAGGGCCTGCTCCGCGTGTCGGAGCGCGACGTCGGGGCGCGCGAGGGCGACGGCGCTGCGCGTGAGACCGGCATGGGCCTCGAAGCTGGCCGCGTCGGCGCGGACCGCCCGTTCGAATAGCGCGAAGCCACGCTCGACGTCGCGGTTCGCGGCGAGCTGGCCGGCGGCGACGCAGTAGCGAGCGGCCTCGATCGGCAGCGCGTGGGAGGCCGCCCGCTCGAACGCCGCGATCGCTTCGTCGGGACTTTCGTTCTCGCTTTCGAGGCGACCGCGCCAGGCCCAGGCTTCGGCATGCTCGGGCGCGACGTCGAGGGCGCGCTCGACGCGGGCGAGGGCGCCGCTTCGCTCGCCGACCTCTGCGAGGCGGCGCGCGAGCAGGAGATGGTCGGTGACGCCGGCCGTCGTGTCGCCGCGGTCGCACCAGCGTCCGAAGGTCTCGAAGAAGGCTGCATGCTCGCCCAGCCGGTCGTGGAGCAGGGCGAGTGCGCGCTCATCGGCGGCGGCGAGAGGCTCGAGTGCTTCGGCGTCGCGATAGGCGCTCACGGCCTCGCGTGCCCCATCGGGCATCGCGGCGTGGAGCGTGGCGAGCCGGCGATGGAGGGCAGCGCGGCGCGTTCGATCGCTCGCCGCTTCGCCGCCGAGGGCGAGCGCGCGCTGATGGAGCGCGATCGATTCGCGGCGATCGCCGCGGGCCTCCTCGAGGTCGATCAGGGCGGACAGAGCCTCGGCGTCCTTCGGCTCGAAGTCGAGGGCGGTGCGATAGGCGGCACGGGAATCATCGGGAGCAGCCAACCGGTCCCGGCACAGGGCGCCCAGGCGGCGGGCGAGAGCGGCCCGTTCGTGCCGTGCGAGCGGCGAGTCGAGGGCCAGCTCCTCCCGCATCGCTTCGGCGAGCGCCGGGGCGTCCGCCAGTCGTTCGGCGCAGCGCTGCCGCCCGCGGAGCGCCTCGATCCGAAGTGCGGGATCGTGGCCGGCTTCGCGATAGGCGGCGAGGGCGGAAGCGAAGTCCGCGGCATCCTCTTCGCGCAGGTGGGCGAGCTCGAGCCAGTCCCGGGGCTCGGCCAGGTCCGTCGCGACGAAGCGCGTGAGGCGATCGGCGAGCTCCGCCTTCTGGCCGGTGCGGCGGAGCAGATCGTGCAGGCGCGCATGGATCCGGGCGGGGATCGTGTCGCGAGCGAGCTCGGGATCGTCGCAGAGCTCGCGGATCCGCTCGAGCGCGCGCTCGGGATCCCCCAGTACGCCGTCGAGGATGCGGGCGATCTCTTCGCGCAGGAATCGCTGGTAGTCGAGTGGCGTATGGGCGCGAAGCTCGGGGTGACCGTCGATCAGCAGGAGCTCGCGCTCGGCGACGGCGGCCCACTCCTCCTCGAGATTGCATGCGCGCAGCGCCGCCGCGAGGGCGCCGAGATGATGGAGCTCCTCGTGGGAGACGTCGCGGGTCGCCGCGACGTTCGCCCTCAGATGGACGAGGGCGCTCTCGGGTCGCGCGAGCGCAGCGCAGTAGAGCGCGGCCAGGGTCCGGCGGAGCGTGAGTCCGGCGCGGCCGGGGGAGGGGCGCGACCCGCTCTTCGAGGATCGCCGCGCGTTCGAGGGCGCGGCCCAGCGTGGCGAAGAGCCGATCGAGCTCGCACAGGATCGGCTCGCGATCGACGGCGAGAGCCAACGCTGCCTGATAGGCGAGGACCGCGCGGCCCGGGGCGGCGAGCGCGTGCTCGAAGAGATCGGCGCGCTGGAGCTCGACGGCGAGGCGCTCGGCGGGCGCGGTGCGCAGGCTGCGCTCCTCGTCGAGGGCTCGCAGGGCGGCTTCGAAGCGGCCCGCACCGCGATGGAGCGCTCCGAGGCGCGCCCAGAGCTCCGCATCGTCGGGGCGCTCCGCGCGCAGTCGCGTGAGCCACGGAACCGCGGCGTCCGGGCCGAGCTTCGCTTCGGCGAGGGAGGCGCCCTCCTCGAGCAGCGCGAGACGGACCCCGCCGGCTTCGACGCTCGCCTCGAGGGCGAGGGCGTCGAGCACCGCAGGCCAGCGCTCGAGGCTCGCGAGACGCTTGCGCAGGGCGATGCGTGCATCGCCGCGCCCCGGGTCGAGGGCGATGGCCTCGCGCAGGTCGGCGATCGCCTGCTCCGCGAGCTCGGGGTCGTCGCTGGCGAGCAGGCCGCGGCGTTCGAGGCAGGCGGCGCGCCGGGCCGGATCGAGGGGGAGCGCGAGTGCATGACCGAGAAGCGCTCGGGTCCGGGGCGGATCGTCGACCTCGGCCGAGAGCGCGAGCGCCCGATCGAGGGCCTCGCGGTGGTGGGGGACCTGCTCGAGCACCCGCTCGAGATGTTCGAGGCGCGGCGGGGGTCGGCCGCTCCGGCTTCGGCCGGGTAGAGATCCGCGAGGCGCAGGCGCAGCGCGAGCTCCTGATCCGCATTCGCGAAGCCGAGCCGGCGCTCGAAGATCTCGATCAGGGGAGCGCGCGCGGACTGCCGTTCGTAGACCGCGACGAGCTCGTCCTCGAGGGCGAGCTCGCCCGGTCCGACCTGCAGCGCTTCGAGGTAGGCCGCGGCCGCGGCGTCCAGGTCACCCTGCTGCGCGCAGGCGCGCGCGAGCCGGATCTGCCACGGACGCCGTTCGCGCTCGTCCCGTCGTCGACGGATCACCTCGCGACAAAGCGACGCGAGCTCCTGCGTCGCCTTCGCATCGCCTGCGCGCTCGAGGATCTCGGCGAGCGGCTCCGCGACCTCGCCGACCGCGCCGCGTGCGGTGCGCACCGCCTCGTAGAGGGCCTCGCCCGAGCATCGTCGCCCAGCGACCGGGCCAGGACGCGCGCGAGCCGCAGCCGGAGGTCGTCGCGTTCGGAGGCGTGCGCGTCGTCGAGCACCAGGAGGTGGGCTTCGAGGACGCGCGCGAGCTCCGTCGGCTTGCCCGTGCGTTCGTAGTGCCCGGCGAGCACCTCCGCGGCCTCCGCGTGGCTCGGGTCGAGCTGGAAGGCGCGTTCGAAATGGCCGATCGCGTCGGCCGCGTTGCAGTCGGACGGGCGACGCCCGCCGTCGAGGAGCAGGCGACCGATCGCGATCCGCAGCACCAGCTCGCGGCGCGGGGTCGGGACGCTCGAGAGCTCGGCGTGGGCGACGCGCAGCCAGTCGGCCGGGCGATCGAGCACGCGCAGATGGAGGTCCTGGATCTGTTGCCAGATCGGCACGCGTTCGGGATGCGTGGCCGCGACGGCTTCGAGCTGGGTGGCACAGCCGAGGGGATCCTGGAGCCGATCGCGGCAGATGTCCGCGATCCGCAGCCGCAGCGCCGTGCGCTCGGGCTCGGGCGCTCCGGCGACGCGTGCCACGAGCAGCCCGCGCAGGCGCGACCATTGGCCCGTCGACTCGCAGAGCGCTTCGAGGCGCGACGACGCGAGCACCGCGGCCGCGGAGCCCGGGGCATCGGCGACGATCGAGGCGTAGACGTCGCAGGCGGCCTCCGGCCGACCGAGCACCTCTTCGAGCAGCTGGGCGCGCTCGAGCAGGAAGGGGGCGCGGGCGACGCCGTCGCTCTCCCAGGCGGCGCGGCGTTCGAGCAGCTCACAGAGCCCCGCGGCGTCGCGTCCCGCCCGCAGCGCCCGTTCGAGCAGGGCGAGCACCTCTTCGTCGTCGGGCTCGCGCTCGTGCAGCGCTCGGAAGATGCCGGCCGCTGCCTCGCAATCGCCGAGGGCATCGAGCAGCAGGCGTCCGCGGCGCAGGTCGAGCGCACGCGCTTCGGGCGCGTTGTCGCCGATGCGTTCGCGCTCGCGCTCGAGCAGGGCCGCGAGCTCGGCCGAACGCCCGGCGAGCTCGAGCAGGCGGACGAGCGCGTCGAGGGCACCCGCCGGAGCGCCGGGAAGCGCGAGCAGCTCGTGTCGCGCGGCGATCGCCGATTCGAGATCGCCGATCGGGTCTTCGAGCAGTTGGGCAAGCCGCAGGAGCGGCTCGGCGCGACGTTCGGTGGGCAGTCGCTCGGAGAGCCGGCGCAGCCAGCGGGCCTCGTCCGCCGGACGACCGAGTCGCTGCACGACCGAGCAGAGCGTCTCGAGGATCTCGATCCGGCCGGGGATGCAGGCCTCCGCGGACTCGAGACACGCAAGTGCGTCGGTCGGCTCCTCCCGCTCGACGAGGAGCATCGCGCGGCGGTGGAGCGCGGCGACCCGCTCGGCACCTTCGAGGCGGTCGGCGAGCCGGGCGAGGGTGGCGATCTCGTCGTCCGTTCGACCGAGCCGTTGCTCGAGTCCGGCTCGCAGCTCGAGGGCGCTGCGCGAGGTCGGGCTGCGGTCGCAGGCGCGGGTGGCCCATTCGAGCGCGCGCTCGAGCTCGCCGCGGGCGACGAGGACCGAGGCCGCCTGTTGCGCGAGCTCGCCGAAGAGCCGCGCGTCGTCGCAGCGCTCGGCCTCCCGCTCGCAGACGGCGAGCATGAGGTCGGGGTCGTTCGTGCGTTCGGCGATGCGGCGCAGGCCCGCGAGAGCGGGGCGGTGGTGGGCGTCGCGGGTGAGCGCGTGCTCGAAGGCGCCGCGAGCGCTCGCGGGCTCGTCGAAGCGTTCGAGCAACAGCTCGCCGAGCTGGCTCGCGAGGCGGGCGGGGGCGGTGTCGTCGCTGGCGAGGAGGGCGCGTTCGTAGGTCCGGCGGAGGGCGGGCCAGTCCTCGCGCTTGCGCTGGAGGCGTTCGAGGGCGGCGAGGGCGACGGTGTCCCGGGGCGCGAGCTCGAAGGCGGACGTCCAATGGCTCTCCGCGGCGGCAAGATCGTCGAGCTCCTCCTCCGCACAGGCGGGCGAGCTCCTGCAGGCGCGCGGCCCGGTCGTCCGGCGACTGTCCCGCTTCCATGCCGACGAGGGTCTCGAGCACCTCCGCGAGCGCCCGCCTGGCGCCGGTCTCCCGAAGCAGTCGGGCGCGCAGCTCGAGCACGTTCGGATCGTGGCCCGAAGCGCCTGCGCGCATGCGTTCGAGCTGGGCGAGGGCCTCGGTCGGACGGCCGGCGCGGGCGAGCGCGTGGGCGAGCTCGAGCACGAGGCCCTGCGACGCGCGGTCACCGGCCTTGCGCACGAGGCGCTCGAGCACCGCGGCCAGTGCATCGTCGTCCTCCTCCGCGCGCGCGACGTCGGCGCTGGCCCGCAGCACGGCACCGTCGTCCTCGGCGAGCTCGCTCGCGCGGTCGATCCAGACGCGGGCGGCGGAGGGCGAACGTCGCTGGTGGAGATGGATCTGGCTCGCCTCGACCGCGATCGAGGCGCGATGGCGCGCACCGGCGGCGAGATCGAAGCGGTGCTCGAGCAGGTTCGCGACGGTCTCCCAGTCCTCTTCCTCGGTCGCGAGCAGGAGGCCCCACTCGACCGCTGCGGTCTGGAGCGGATCATCTTCGAGGGCGGCTTCGAAGCAGCGGCGGGCACGGACGCGATCGCCTAGCGTGACGGCGTAGAGGCGGCCGAGCGACAGCCAGAACGGCGCGCGCTCGGGGCCGCGCAGCCGCGCGGTCAGACGTTCGAGCAGGCTCGCGGCCTCCTCGATCCTTCCGGTCTCGAGACAGAGCCCCGCGAGTCCCTCGAGCGCGGGTGGGAACTCGGCATCGATCGCCAGCGCGCGTCCATAGGCGCGCTCGGCCTCACCGCGATCGCCGAGCTGGCGTTGCCAGATGCGGCCGAGGTCGGATTCGAATTGCGCCCGCTCGTAGGGCGGCATCGCCGTCGCGCCCTCGAGCTCGGCGAGCTGCAGCACCATGTCCCATTGGCCGCGGCGCTCGTGGATGCCGCGCAGCTGGCGCAGGGCGGGGCGGTTGGTGCGGTCGAGACGCGCGAGGATCCAGTAGGTCTCGCAGGCGGCGTCGAGATCGAGGATCCGGTCTTCGAGGATCTGGCCGAGACGGAAGAGGAGCGCGCCCTTCTGGGCGGCGTCGTTCGTGATCGAAGGCGCGTCCAGGCGATCGCGATAGACACGGACGAGGGCCGGCCAGTCGCCTTCGAGGAAGAAATGTTCCTCGAGCGCCTCGAAGGCGCGGCGATCGTCGGGATTGCTTGCGAAGATCTGCTGCTGCGCGTCGAGACCCTGGGCCAAGGCATCCTCGCCGTCCGCGCGGACGGGGTTCGGGCATTCTCCGGACGGCGTATCGACCGGGACCGCGGCCCGCTTGATCGACGATTTCGCGTGGCCTTCCGCGGGGATCGGGACCGGAGGCGCGGGTGGGAGAATTCCGGTGGACGCCCTGATCCGGCGGGCGGGTAGCCCGGACCTCGACCGGCTGGTTGCGCTGGTGGCCGCCTGCTTCGAGCCCGCCTGGAGCGCCGCGTCGATCGAGGGCGCCCTGCGCGCCCGCGAGGCGCGCGCCTACGTCGCCCAGGCCGTCGGGCCGGGGGGAGCGCCGGCCCGCCGGGTCGAGCCGCGCTCGCTCGGGACGCGCCCGGCGGAGATTGCCCGCGGTGAGAGCGCGGACCACGTCGGCTTCGTGCTGGCTCGCCGGATCCTCGACGCGGTCGAGATCGATCTGGTCGGCGTCGCCCCCCAGGCCCGCCGCCGGGGTCTCGCCATCCGCATGCTCGAGGTCCTGCTCGAGGCAGAGCGCACGCGAGGGGCCGCGCTGGCCCAGCTCGAGCTCTCGTCCGGGAACGAAGCCGCTTCGGCGCTCTATGCGGGTCTCGGATTCGTGGTCGTCGGTCGGCGGCCACGCTATTACCCCGACGGCCGCGATGCGCTGCTCCTGTCGCTCGAGCTGCGCTAGGTCGACCGCGATGCCGGCTGCACCGGGATCGGGAGGGATCGTTGTCGAGTGCGAATCACGGGATCGCCGAGCCGCGCCTGCCGACGCGCAGCCGCGCGCGCGTGCTGGCGAACGGTCCGGAGGGCCACGGACGACGGCTCCGCCTCGCCGTGCCGGGCTGGCCGGGCTCCGGACCGGGGCAGTTCCTGATGATCGGTGCTGGCGCGGAGGGGGAGCGGTGCGCCGCGATCCGCTCCTGCCCCGGCCGATGGCGGTCTACCGCGAGCTCGGCGCACCGCCGGGCGACGTCCAGACCGCCGAGGGCGAGCGCGACGCGCGGGTGATCGAGCTGCTCTACCGGGTGGTCGGACGGGGGACGGCGCTGATCGCCGACCTGCGTGAGGGCGAGCGCGTCTCCCTCGTGGGTCCCCTCGGCCGGGGATTCGACCTCGAGGGCGCACGCAGCGAGACCGTCCGTGCGGGGCCGGCGATCCTCGTCGGCGGCGGCACGGGAATCGCCTCGCTCTACGAGTGGGCCCGGGCGCTCTCGGCGGCGGGGCGCCGGGTCGTCGTGATGCTCGGGGCGCGCAGCCGCGGGGACCTGCTGGGCCTGCTCGATTTCGAGGCGCTCGGGGTCGAGCTGGTGGCGGCGACCGAGGACGGCTCCCAAGGAGCGAAGGGCCTCGTCACCCGGCCTCTTGCGGATCGGCTCGCCGCGGAGCCCCGGGCGACGGTGTACGCGGTCGGGCCGACGCCGATGATGCGCGCTTGCGCCGCGCTCGCGGGGTCGAGCACGGGGCGCGCTGCTTCGTCTCGCTCGAGAATCCGATGGCCTGCGGCTTCGGGGTCTGCCTCGGCTGCGCGGCGCCGCGGAGCCACGGCGGCTTCGCGCTCGTGTGTCGCCAGGGACCGGTCTTCGAGGCGGGCGAGATCGATTGGGCGGGGCTGCCGTGAGGGGCGGAGCGAGCGGAGCAGGGGGCGCCGCGGCCGGCGGGGTCGACGAGCGGGTCGTGCTGGCGGGCATCCCGCTGCGCAACGCCGTGCTCACCGCCTCGGGCACCTTCGGCTACGGCACCGAGCTCGCGCCCTTCCTCGACCTGCGCGAGCTCGGTGGCTTCGTCGCGAAGAGCCTGACCCTCGAGCCCCGCCACGGCAATCCGCCGCCGCGGATCGCCGAGGCCCCGGCCGGGATGCTCAACGCGATCAGCATCGAGAACGTCGGTGTGAAGGCGTTTCTGGAGGAAAAGCTGCCGGCCCTGCCCGAGGGCGTCGTCGTCCTGGCGAGCGCGTTCGGCACCGAGCCCGGCCTCTACGCCGAGCTCGCGGCCCGGGTCTCGAGCCATCCCCGGGTCGCCGGGATCGAGATCAACGCCTCCTGTCCCCACGTCAAGGCGGGCGGGATCGAGTTCGGCCAGGATCCGCGGCTGCTCGCAGAGCTGGTCGCGACGGTGCGTCGGGCGACGGCGCGGCCGCTGCTCGTCAAGCTGTCCCCGAACGTGACCCGGATCGCCGACATGGCGCGGGTCTGCGAGGCGGAGGGCGCCGACGGGGTGACGCTGATCAACGCCGTCCAGGCGATGGAGGTCGATGTCGAGCGGCGGCGGCCCGTCCTGTCGAACATCCTGGGTGGACTCTCGGGGCCGGCGATCCGGCCGATCGCCCTGCGCATGGTCTGGCAGGTGGCCCAGGCGGTCTCGATCCCGATCTGCGGCGTCGGCGGCATCGGCTCGGCCGAGGATGCGGTCAAGTTCCTGCTCTGCGGGGCCACGGCCGTCCAGGTCGGGACCCAGAACTACCTCGACCCGACCGCCGCCGTCGGCATCGCCCGGGCATCGCGGACTACGCCCGCCGGCACGGCTTTCTCCGCGTCGCCGATCTGACCGGGGCGCTCGTGACCGGTCGCGAGCCCGCCGCGAGGCGCTAGGCGGGAAGCGATGCGGCGCCCGGAAGCCTCGGATCCGGGGCTCGAAGCGGGCTGATTCAGGGCGGGTTGATCTGGCCCCGGGCCGCGAGCGCGATCGCCCAAAAACGCAGCTTCCTTGCCATCTTGCCGGCCTTCATTTAATTTGCCCGGGCTCGGAAGCCCGCCGCGGGTCGACCGGGTACAGCTTTTCGGGTCGATCGGTGTGGCGCGGTGGGGATCCGACGAAGTCCCCAGCTCGAGCAATCGAGTGCGTCCTGCCGGTTCGAAGCCGCCGGGAAAGTGGGCGATTCGTCCGCTTTTTTTTGTTTTGGGGCCCCGGATTCGTCCGCGGACGGGGCGAACACGAGCAGGAACGGGCGAGAGCAGGCAAGAGCGAGAGCGAGCAGGCAGGAGAGAGGGGGAGCGACATCTATCGGGACATCCCGGAGCCGCTTCGGGCGTTGATCGAGCCGGTCGTCGACGAGCACGAGTGCGAGCTGGTCGACGTGGAGGTGACGCGTCCGCGTGGGCCGGGGCTCCTGCGCGTGATCGTGGACAGTCGGGCCGGGGACGGGCGGGTCCCGATCGAGCGGTGTGCGGCGATCTCGAGGGAGCTCTCGACGCTGTTCGACGCGGCGGACGTGATGCCGGGGGCGTACCAGCTCGAGGTCTCGTCGCCGGGACTCGATCGGGTGCTGGCCCGGGAGAAGGATTTCGAGGCGGCCGTGACGCGGGAGATCCGGGTGCAGACCCGGCGACCGCTCGAGGGCCGCAAGCGCTATCGGGGGCGCCTCGTCGCGTTCGAGGCGGGTGTCTTGAAGATGAATGTGGACGGAGATCTGGCCTTGATCCCGTTCGAAGAAGTCGAGAAGGCCAACACGATCTATGAGTTCACGAGCGCCGACTTCGCGAAGGAGTCGAGGCTGCGTGGCTCGAGCCAGTCGGGCGGAATGTGATGATGCTGGGAAATCTCAAGCGAGAAATCGATCAGATTGCCAAGGACAAGGGCATCGACAGCAAGGAGATCACCGGCGCCCTCGAAGAGGCGATGCGCCAGGCCGCGCGCCGGCGCTTCGGCCAGGAGAAGGAGATCGAGGCCCGCTACAACGACGAGATCGGCGAGGTCGAGCTCTTCGAGTTTCGTGAGGTCGTCGAGGCGATCACCGATCCCGAGTCCCAGATCCTGATCGCCGACGCGCGCCGCGACTACGATCCCGAGGTCGAGACCGGCGACGAGATCGGCGTCAAGCTCGATACCTCGGACTTCGGTCGCATCCTCGCCCAGGCCGCCAAGCAGGTCATCATCCAGCGCCTGCGCGACGCCGAGCGCGACAACACCTTCGACGAATACCGCGACCGCCAGGGCGAGGTCGTGAACGGCATCGTGCGCCGCTTCGAGAAGGGCTCGATCATCGTCGACCTCGGTCGCGCCGAGGCGATCATCCCGCCGAAGGAGCAGGTGCCGCGCGAGAGCTATCGGCCGGGCGACCGCATCCGCGCCTACGTGCTCGAGGTCAACAAGAACGCGAAGGGGCCGCAGATCGTGCTCTCGCGTGCCTCGATCAACTTCCTGATCAAGCTCTTCGAGCAGGAAGTTCCGGAGATGTACGAGAAGATCGTCTCGATCGAGTCCGCGGCGCGGGAGCCGGGCGGTCGCTCGAAGATCGCCGTCGTCTCACGCGACAGCGACGTCGATCCGGTCGGCGCCTGCGTCGGCATGAAGGGCAGCCGCGTTCAGGCGGTGGTCCAGGAGCTGCGCGGCGAGCGGATCGACATCGTGCCGTGGAGCCAGGATACGGCGCGCTACGTCTGCAGCGCGCTCTCGCCGGCCCAGGTCTCGAAGGTCATCATCGACGAGCAGGAGAAGTCGATCGACGTGATCGTCCCGGACGACCAGCTCTCGCTGGCGATCGGGCGACGCGGCCAGAACGTGCGCCTCGCGGTGCAGCTGACGGGCTGGCGGATCGACATCAAGAGCGAGACCAAGATGCGCGAGATCGCGGACTGGCTCTCGAAGGCGGTCTCGGTCGTCGACGGCTGCGGGGATCCCGAGGCGGACCTGCTGCTGCGCCAGGGGATCACGTCGCTCGAGGATCTCGCCAACTGCGCCTCCGAGGTCCTGACCGCGCTGCCGGGCATCGACGAGGCCGGCGCGGGTCGCATCAAGCAGGCCGCGCTCGATCTCGTCCGGGTCAAGGCCGCCGACGAGGAGCGCAGGACGAAGGAAGAGGCGGAGCGCGAGGCGCAGCGCCGGCTCGAGGCCGAGGCGGCTTCGGCGGCGATGCGCGCCGAACGGAACGAGAGCGGCATGCCGGTGCAGCCGCCCTCGGGCCCTGCGTCGGAGCGGGCCGACTGAACGGGATCGGAGCCGGCGTCGGAGCCGGGATGGCGGAGCAGGTTGCTTCCTCGCCGCGAAGTGATGCGCGGTGGATGGTTCGGGGCGAACAGGTTCGAGAGCACGCGGGGCGCAAGCGGATCACGCGAGTCCGGCGGGAACGACACGGAAATCGATGGCAATCAGGGCATACAAACTCGCTGAAGAGCTCGGCATCGAACGCAACGAGTTCGTGGAACAGGCGCGCCAGTACGGCGTCGACCTGAAGAGCGCGATGGCGTCGCTCGAAGACGCCGAAGTCGAGCTCCTGCGCGAAAAGCTCGGTGGTGCGGCGAAGACCAGGGGCTCGGTCGACGAGCAGCGTCTCGAAGGCAAGAGCGGGACCACCGTCGTCCGCCGCCGCAAGCGCAAGGAGCCCGAACCGGAGCCGACGCCCGAGCCCATCGCCGCGGCGCTCGATGAGACGCATCCGCTCGCGAACGAGCCGGAGGCGGAGGACCAGGACGGCCTCGAGGCCCCGGACGAAGACGATCAGATCGGCGACGAGGACGACGAGATCGGACCGATCGAGCCGGCGGTCGTCGTCGCGCCGCCTTCGGCGCCGATGGTTCGGACGGGCCCCGCGCTCCAGGGTCCGACCGGTCCGGCGGCCCTCACAGGCCTCGGCGGCCTGCGCGACGCGCGCGGCCTCTCGACGACCACGACCGACGCGAGCGCCGGTCCGGATCGCAAGGGCAAGCAGCGCAAGCGCGTACGCGAGGTCGTGAATCTCCAGGAGCAGGAGCAGTTCGCGAAGCAGATCACGAGCCGGACCGTGGGACCTCGCCGGGTTCCGGTCTCGACGGCCCGCCCGATCATCAATCCCCGGGCTCGTCGGCGCGACAAGCTCTCGCCGAAGCCGTCGGCCGCATCGCTCGCCAACCAGACCAAGCAGGTCCGGGTCTCGGGCGAGATCTCGGTCGGCGATCTGGCGAAGCAGGCGGGCGTCAAGGCGCCGCTGATCCAGGGTCGTCTGATGGCGCTCGGCATCATGGTCGGCATCAACCAGCGCATCGACTTCGAGACCGTGTCGAAGCTGGCGTCGGGCATGGGCTTCGAAGCCCTCAACGTCGGCTTCAACGAAGCGCAGTACCTCGAGCCCGAGACGGACGAGGCGGCGGAGGTCGAGGGCGGCTTCGTCCGGCCGCCGGTCATCACCGTGATGGGCCACGTCGACCACGGCAAGACCTCGCTGCTCGACGCGATCCGCAAGACCAAGGTCGCCGAAGGCGAGCATGGCGGCATCACGCAGCACGTCGGCGCCTACCAGGTCGAGGCCGGCGGTCATCGATTGACCTTCATCGACACCCCGGGCCACGCCGCCTTCACGGCCATGCGTGCCCGCGGTGCGGCGGCGACGGATCTCGTCGTCCTCGTGATCGCGGCGACCGAAGGCGTCATGCCGCAGACGGTCGAGGCGATCCAGCACGCCCAGGCGGCGGGCTGCCCGATCGTCGTGGCCATCAACAAATGCGATCTGCCCGATGCGGATCCGGCGCGGGCGCGTCAGCGGTTGATGGAGCACAACCTCGTGCCCGAGGATTTCGGTGGCGACGTCGTCTGCTGCGACGTGTCGGCGAAGACCGGGGCGGGGCTCGAGCATCTGCTCGAGATGCTGGCGCTCCAGTCCGAGATCCTCGAGCTGCGCGCCGATCCGGCGCGGCGGGCGGTGGGCGTCGTGCTCGAAGCGGAGCTCGACAAGGGCCGCGGCCCGGTCGCGACGCTGCTCGTGCAGGACGGCACCCTCGAGCAGGGCGACACGATCGTCGTCGGCACCGAGTGGGGCCGCGTGCGCCAGATGCAGGACGACGCGGGCAAGAGCGTCAAGCAGGCCGGTCCGTCGATGCCCGTCCAGATCACGGGTCTTTCGGGCGTGCCTTCGGCGGGTGCGAAGTTCAACGTCGTCGAGAGCGAACGCGTGGCGCGTCAGATCGTCGATCACCGCGAGGATCGCGTGCGCGATCGCGTCGTGACCACGCGACCGAAGATGAGCCTCGAGGAGTTCCTGGCGCAATCGACGACCGAGGGGCCGAAGGAGCTCTCGCTCGTGCTGAAGGCCGACGTGCAGGGCACCTGCGAGGCGGCGCGCGATGCGCTCGAGAAGCTCTCGACCGACGCGGTGACGTTGAAGGTCCTGTCTTCCGGGGTCGGGGCGATCACCGAGAACGACGTCAACCTCGCGGCAGCGAGCGGTGCCATCGTGGTCGGCTTCAACGTCCGGCCGGACCCCTCGGCGCGGCGCGAGGCGGACAACGCCGGGGTCGAGATCCGGACCTACTCGATCATCATGGCGATGCTCGACGACGTGCGAGCGGCGATGGCCGGGCTCTTGCCGCCGATCGTCAGCGAGAACCTGCTCGGTCGCGCGGAGATCCGCGAGACCTTCACGATCCCGAAGATCGGGACGATCGCCGGCTCCTACGTGCTCGAGGGCAAGGTGGTGCGCAACGCGCCCTGCCGGGTCGTGCGGGACGGGATCCAGCTCTACCAGGGCACGATCAGCTCGCTGCGCCGCTTCAAGGACGATGTCCGCGAAGTCACGAACGGCATGGAGTGCGGCATCGGCGTCTCGAACTACAACGACGTCAAGATCGGCGACGTGATCGAGACCTTCGAGCGCGTGGAGCGGGCCGCGACGCTCTAGTCGTCCGTCTGCTCCCGGCGCGTGCAGGCCGGGAGACGTCGGGCCATCGAGGGCGGCAGATGATCGTCGGAGTGGCCGTCGTCGAGCTGCGGATCCACGAATCGCAGTCGCTGAAGGAGAAGCGGGGCGTCGTGCGCAGGATCGCCGGGCGCCTGCGCCACCGCTTCAACGCGTCGGTGGCGGAGGTCGGCGGCCAGGACACCTGGCAGCGGGCGGTGATCGGGCTCGCGGTGGCCGGCAGCGACGAGACGGTGGTGCGGCGAACGCTCGTGAAGGCCGTCGAGTTCGTGGACGAGATGCATCTCGCGGAAATTCTCGGCAGCGAAGTCGAGCTGATGAGAATGCCGCTGGCGGAGTCCCCGTTCGGTTCGGGGGACGAGCCGGCGGAGGATCTGGATCTGCCCTGGTCGCAGGGCGGATCGCAGGAAGGGTGAGTCGAGTTGGCCGATTCGGTCCGCGTGCAACGGGTGGCGGAGCAGATCCGCGCGGAACTCTCGCAGGTCCTGCGCGACGAGGTGCGGGATCCGCGCATCCGACTGCTCACGATCACCCGCGTCAAGCTCGCCGTCGACCTCGGCGCGGCCACGATCTTCTACAGCCCGCTCGGCGAGGATCCGGACGACGCGCGCCGCGAAGAGCTGCGCGACGCGATGGCCTCGGTCGCGGGCTTTCTGCGGCGACAGCTGTCTCGGCGCGTCGAGCTGCGCCATACGCCGCAGCTGCGCTTCGTCCTCGACGAGTCGATCGCCGAGGGCAGCCACATGCTGAGCCTGATCCGCTCGCTCGACATCAAGCCCGCCGAACCGTCGCCCGAGGAGGACGAGCAAGATGCCTCGACGCGGTCGGAGTCGTAGTCGCTCGGAGCGACCCGGGGCGTCGGGCTTCCTGGTCGTCGACAAGCCGGCCGGCCGGACCTCCCACGACATCGTCGACGACGCGCGCCGCTGGCTCGGCACGCGCCGCGTCGGCCATCTCGGGACCCTCGATCCCCAGGCGACCGGCGTGCTGCCCCTCGCGATCCGCCAGGCGACGAAGCTGATCCCGTTCATCGAGTCGCGGCGCAAGGTCTACGACGGGACGATCGTGCTCGGGATCGAGACCGACACCCTCGACGCCGAAGGCGAGATCGTCGCCCGCCACGACGGCCCGCTCCCGGATCGCGCCGAGGTGGAGGCCGCCCTCGCGCGCTTCAAGGGCGACATCCAGCAGGTCCCGCCCATGTACAGCGCCGTCAAGAAGGACGGCGTCCCGCTCCACCGCCTGGCGCGCCAGGGCATCGACGTCGAGCGCGAGCCGAAGTGGATCACGATCGACGCGCTCGAGCTGACGCGCTTCGAGCTCCCGCAGCTCGATCTGCGGGTCCACTGCAGCGCCGGGACCTACGTCCGGGTCCTGGCCTCGGATCTCGGCCGCGCCCTCGGCTGCGGGGCCCATCTGGCGGCCCTGCGTCGGACCGCCAGCGGGCCCTTCCGGATCGATCAGGCGCGCACGGTCGCGGACTGTGCCGCCGCGGCCGAGGCCGACACGCTCGAGGCCGCGCTGATCCCGGCGTCGGCGGCCCTCGGGTTCCCGGTCCTCGAGGTGGCGGGCGAGCAGGAGCGCCGCCTGCGGCACGGGGGCGACCTCGCCTCGGGCGAGCTCCACCGCGAGCCGCCGGGGACCCGGGTCTCGATCGTCGATGGGGCTGGCCAGGTCCTGGCGGTGGCGGAGCTCGGGCCGGATCGGCGCCTCTGGCCGCTCCGGGTGCTCATCGGCGAGCCCGGCTGAGCCCGTACCGGACCGGCCGCGCGCGAAATCCCGGTTGCCAGGCCGGGCGGCCTACGCCAAACTGCCGCGGTTCGAAAAACGAATGGAAATCGAAGAGTTCTCGTCGCGATCGCGCGCCGCGAGGCCGTGGGGCGGCGAGAGCATCCGAGCGGGCGTGAACGCCCGGGCGGAATGCAATCACGCGTGGACGTGAGCACGTGAACACGTGACACGTGACACGTGACACGTGAACAGGAGACGGAAGACTTGATCTCTGCAGAGAAGAAGGCCGAAATCATCGGGACCCATCAGCGCGCCGCCGCCGATACGGGATCCCCCGAGGTCCAGATCTCGATCCTGACCGAGCGCATCGCCGGTCTCCAGGAGCATTTCAAGGTCAACGAGAAGGACCACCACTCGCGCCGCGGCCTGATGCGGATCGTGAGCAAGCGTCGGCGTCTGCTCGACTACCTGAAGCGCAACGACACCGAGCGCTATCGCGCCCTGATCGATCGACTCGGGATCCGGCGCTAGATGGATCGCGCCCCGAGCGTGGCTCTCCTGACCAGGAGGCGCGCTTGGGGGCCGTTCGACGACGGGGACTGCCCGTCCGTCGAAAAGGACCGAGTGTCGGTCGGCCTGTACCCCTCGAACGGTACCCCGTGGTATGCGGGAGTCGGCCTTCCGCGAACCTCCCCCCAGATCGATCGCGCACGTTCGCACGGATTTGGAGGAAGGTGATCCTGCATCGTTCATGAGCCCGCTCGACGGAGTCGGGCGCCCAGGGAGGGCGCCTTCCCGGCAGGCTCTGATTTCCGAAACGCACCGGCCCGCCTCCGACTCGAGATGAGTGAGGGGAGACTGCCAGGTGAGGAGTACTCAATGCCTTATTGGTTCGAACCCACGTCCATGACCGTCGAGATCGGCGGCCGGACCATGAAGATCGAAACTGGAAAGATCGCGAAGCAGGCCGCCGGCGCCGCGGTCGTCACGTTCGGGGACACCGTCGTCCTCGTCACCGCCGTCCACTCGTCGCCCCGACCGGGGATCGACTTCTTCCCGCTGACGGTCGACTACGTCGAAAAATTCGCAGCGGCCGGCAAGATTCCCGGCGGCTTCTTCAAGCGGGAAGGGCGCCTCGCGGATCGCGAGGTCCTGGTCTCGCGCTTCATCGACCGCTCGATCCGCCCGCTCTTCGCGGACGGCTACAACGACGACACGCAGATCACGGCGACGGTGCTGTCGTCGGATCCGGATCATCCGGCCGACCTCTGCGCCTTCGTCGGCGCCTCGGCGGCGCTCTCGATCTCGGAGATCCCGTTCCTCGGCCCGATCGCGGCCGTCCGGATCGCGCGGGTGAACGGTGAGTACCGGATCAACCCCGGCCCCGACGCGAGCGAGGGCAACGACCTCGAGCTGATCGTGGCCGGCAGCAAGGGCTCGATCGTGATGGTCGAGGGCGGCGCGAAGCAGCTGCCCGAGTCCGAGGTCCTCGACGCGCTCCGTCATGCGCATCGCGAGATCCAGAAGATCATCGCCGCGATCGAGGACTTCGCGGCCAAGGTCGGCAAGCCGAAGCTCGCCGCGCCTTCCAAGGTCGACAAATCGGTGCTCGAGGCGGACATCCAGAAGCGCGCGGGCGATCGCCTCGGCGAGGCCTTCAAGATCAAGGACAAGAAGGCCCGCGGCAGCGCCGTCAAGGCGATCGAGAAGGAGATCAAGGAGCAGATCCTCTCGGAGTACCGCAACGCCGAGTTCAATCCGCGGACGCTGGCCGACTTCGAGGCCCGCACGAGCGGGCTCTCGGCCCTCTCTTCCCAGGTCGGCGGCATCCTGCACGACCTCGGCGGCGAGATCATGCGCGAGCGCGTGCTCGCGACGGGCGAGCGCATCGACGGCCGGCGGAGCGATCAGATCCGCCCGATCGCCTGCGAGACGCGGCCCGTGCCGCGGCCCCATGGCGTCGCGCTCTTCACCCGCGGCGAGACCCAGGCGCTGGTGACGGCGACCCTCGGCAGCGGCTTCGACGAGCAGACGATCGACGGCATGGAGGGGCGCTGGAAGAAGACCTTCATGCTCCACTACAACTTCCCGCCCTTCTCCGTGGGCGAGGCGCGGCCGCTGCGCGGTCCGGGTCGGCGCGAGGTCGGTCACGGCGCGCTCGCCGAGCGGGCGATCGTGCCGGTGCTCCCGGATCACGAGGAGTTCCCGTACACGGTGCGGGTCGTCTCCGAGACGCTCGAGAGCAACGGCTCGTCGTCGATGGCGACGATCTGCGGCGGCGTGCTCGCGCTGCTCGACGCCGGCGTGCCGCTGAAGGCGCCGGTGGCTGGCATCGCGATGGGCCTGATCACGGATGGCCGACGCACCGTCGTGTTGTCGGACATCCTCGGCGACGAGGATCATCTCGGCGACATGGACTTCAAGGTCGCCGGCTCGCGCACGGGCATCACGGCGCTGCAGATGGACATCAAGGTCCAGCAGATCGACTGGGACATCATGGAGAAGGCGCTGGCCCAGGCCCGCGCCGGTCGGCTCCACATCCTCGATTGCATGGACAAGGACACGCCGGACCTCCAGGGTCTGCGACCGCGGACGGAGCTCCACGCCTTCGCGCCGCGCATGGAGACGCTGCAGATCAAGCCCGATCGCATCCGCGACATCATCGGGCCCGGCGGCAAGGTGATCCGCGCGATCCAGGAGACGACGGGCGCCAAGATCGACGTCGAAGATTCGGGCAAGGTCACGGTCTTCGGTCCGGACGGGGCGTCGGTGACCCAGGCGATGGCGATGGTCAACGAGCTGACGCAGGAGGCGGAGATCGGCCGCATCTACCTCGCGAAGGTCAAGCGCATCGCCGACTTCGGCGCGTTCGCCGAGATCTTCCCGGGGACGGACGGTCTGATCCACATCAGCCATCTCGCCGAGGGCCGCGTGGACAAGGTGACCGACGTCGTGGAAGAGGGCGACGAGATCCTCGCCAAGTGCATCGACATCGATCCCACCGGCCGCATCCGGCTCTCCCGCAAGGAAGCGCTGGCGGATCAGGCGGCGCGCGCTCGAGAAGAGGCGCCGGCGGATTGAGCGGCCAGGCGGGCAGCCACACCGGCGGGCCCGCGCAGGGCTCGTCCCAGAATCCGGCCGGATCGGTCCCCGTGGACCGGTCCGGTCGGGCCGTGCCTTCGGGCCCGGTCGGAGACCAGGCCCCGCCCATCCGTGTCGAAATCCTGCGCGAGCCCCACGCTCGCGATCTCCCGCTCCCCGAGCCGTCGACCCCGGGCTCGGCCGGCTGCGACCTGCGAGCGGCCCTCGAGGCGCCCGTCCGGCTCCTGCCCGGCGAGCGACGGCTCATCCCGACCGGCTTCCGGATCGCGCTGCCCCCCGGCTTCGAGGCGCAGGTCCGGCCCCGCAGCGGCCTCGCGCTGCGCCATGGCATTGTGATCCCCAACGCACCGGGCACGATCGATGCCGACTACCGTGGGGAAATCCAGGTGATCCTGTGGAATGCGGGTGCCAATGCGTTCGACGTGGGCCGGGGCGATCGGATCGCCCAGCTCGTCGTCGCACCGGTCGTGCGACCCGACTGGGCGGTCGTGGAGACGCTCTCGGCGAGCAGCCGGGGGGCAGGGGGCTTCGGTCATACCGGCACGGCCTGAGGGCCGGGAGCCGGGGTAGCCGACAAGCGACCGTGGATGAGGCCGGGCTTTCGTCGAGGGGGGACGAGATCATGGCAGCCGTCAGGGGGGGGATGGTGGAGCAACGGGACGCGCAGGAGGCCGGGCCCGGCTTTCGGCTCGGTGTGCCGTCGGCCGAAGATCCCGAGGCCCGGGCTGTCGCCGGTGCGGGCTCCGATTCGACCGCCGCCGCGGGGGTTGGATCGGCAGCCGACGCGGAGGCCGCCGAGGCGGCCCGGGCCGCCGCACGCCGGGCCGACCTGATCACGCGCCTCGGGACGGCCGCCGTCCTGATTCCCTACGTGCTCTGGGTCATCGCCCATGGCGGACTCGCCTATCTCGCCACCGTGATCCTGATCGGACTGCTCGCCCAGAAGGAGTTCTACGGCCTGATCGTCGACAAGGGCGCGAAGCCGCTGCAGGCGGTCGGGCTCGTGTTCGGCGCCGCCGTCATCCTCGTCGCCCACGTCGGCAACGAATATCACGCGATGCTGCTGATGACGCTGTCGCTGCTCGTCATGATGGGGGCGCAGCTGCGCAAGGCCGAGATCCAGGAGGCGATGGCCAGCATCTCGGGGACCTTCTTCGGCGTCTTCTACGTCGCCTGGCTGCTCTCCCACGCCGTCCTGCTGCGCAAGTTCACCGACGCCGCCGGCGCCCACTACGACGCGGCGACGCTGCGCACCCTCGGCTTCGCGCCCGAGACGGGCATCTTCCTGATGTACTTCAGCCTGGTCACGATCGTGGCCTGCGATGCCGGCGCCTATTTCGCCGGACGGGCCTGGGGTCGTCAGAAGCTCGCGCCGGAGATCAGCCCGAACAAGAGCGTCGAAGGCGCGCTCGGCGGCATCGTGATGGGGGCGGTCTTCGGCCTCGTGACGAAGCTGCTCTTCGATCTCTTCCTGCCCGACGCCTCGGCGGCCCTGCCGTGGTCGGTGGCGATCGTGTTCGGTCTGCTGCTCTGCATCGTCGGGATCACCGGCGACCTCGTCGAGTCGCTGCTCAAGCGCGATGCGGCGGTCAAGGACACCGGAGCGCTGCTGCCGGGCATGGGCGGCGTCCTCGATCGCATCGATGCGCCGCTGCTCGGGCTGCCCGTCATGTACTACATGATGCTCGGCTACATCTTCCTGCGGCTCGGTTGAGCCTCGTCGGGGAAGGCGGGGGCCTTCTGATCGGGCTGGGCGCGGATCGGGTCGGGCGCCGGCGAGGCCGCGCTCAGACCAGGCCGAGATTGCGGCGGATGCGCGCGGTCGGCTCGGCCGTGTCGGGCACGAAGGCCCGCCCCGTGACCTGCTCGAAGGCGTCGATGTAGCGCGTCGCGGCTTCGACGCGGACCTCGATCGGCAGCTCGGGCGGCTTGCCTTCGCCCTTGTAGCCCTGCTCGGCGAGCCAGAGCCGGACGTACTCCTTGTCGATCGAGGGCGGAGACGCCCCTTCGGAAAGCGCTCGGTCGTAGCCCTCGATGCGCCAGTAGCGGGAGGAGTCGGGGGTGTGGATCTCGTCGATCACGACGAGCTCTCCGTTCTCGTCGAGGCCGAGCTCGTATTTCGTGTCGACGAGGATCAGGCCCTGCTTCGCGGCGTGGCGCGTGCCCTCGGCGAAGAGGCGCTGGACCAGGGCGTGGGCCGCGTCGAAGAGCGGCTCGGAGAGCGTGCCCCGCTCGAGCAGCTCCGCGCGAGAGGTCAGCTCGTCGTGTTCGCCGTGCAGCGCCTTGGTCGTCGGGGTCAGGAGCGGCGCGGGCAGACGCTCGTGGCGGCGCAGGCCGTCGGGCAGGACGTGGCCGCAGTAGCGTCGGTCGCCCCGGGCGTACGCCGTCCAGATCGAGGTCGAGGTCGTCCCGGTCAGGTAGCCGCGGACCACGAACTCGACGGGCAGCGTCTTGCACTCCTTCACGATCGAGACGTTCGGGTCGGGGACCGAGAGGAGATGATTCTTCGCGATGGGCTTCGTCTGCTCGAACCAGAAGGCTGCCATCTGATTCAGGAGCTGGCCCTTGCAGGGGATCGTGCCGACGACCCGGTCGAAGCAGCTCACGCGGTCGGTCACGACGAGCGTGCGTCGGCCCCGGCCCAGATAGCTGTCCCGGACCTTGCCGACCAGCCGCTCGCCCAGCTCCGGGAAGTCGGTCTCGGAGAGCGTCCGTGCGCAGAGCGCCTGCAGATCCTTGCGGTCGATGCCCACGTCGATTGCTCCCTCGCTGCTGCCTCGGCGCGAACGCCGATTCAAGCGGAGGCCCCGGCGGCGGGCAAGCGGGGCGAGCTCGACGGCTCTCGTTTGACCCGGCGAGGGCCGATGTCTACGCTACGCGCCGCCGGGCTCCCCGGCGCCCCGATCGCGGAGGTCCGATGAGCGATTACCGTCTGCCGCCCGACGACCGCCCGATCGACCGGCTCTCGGAGCCGGAGCATTCGGCCCTCCTGCGGGCCCACCGCGCCGACCGCTTCCACGACGAATGCGGCGTCTTCGGCGTCCACGGCGACGACGAGGCCTCCCACCTGACCTACCTCGGCCTCTACGCCCTCCAGCATCGGGGGCAGGAATCCTGCGGCATCGTCTCCTCGACCGGCAAGGAGCACATCGCCCACCGCGCGATGGGACTCGTGGCCGATACCTTCGGCGCCCCGATCCTCGACCGCCTGAAGGGCCGCCATGCGATCGGCCACGTGCGTTATTCGACCTCGGGCGAGAGCCTGCTCCGCAACGCCCAGCCGATCTGCGCGAATACCGACGGCGGCCCCGTCTCGATCGCCCACAACGGCAATCTCGTCAATTTTCACGCGATCCGTCGCGAGCTCGAAGGTCGCGGCGCGATCTTCGGCTCGACCTCGGACAGTGAAGTCATCCTGCACCTGCTGGCCCGCTCGCGCGAGCGCCACATGGAAGACCGCTTCATCGACGCGATCTCCCGCGTGAAGGGCGCCTACAGCATCCTGCTGCTCACCGACGACGCGCTGATCGCGGCCCGCGATCCCCACGGCTTCCGGCCGCTCTCGATCGGGCGCAAGGACGGGGCCTACGTGCTTTCGAGCGAGACCTGCGCCCTCGATCTGATCGGGGCGGTCCACGAACGGGACGTCGAGCCGGGCGAGGTCGTCGTGATCCGCCGTGGACGGCTCCGCAGCATCCGGCTCCTGGCACGCGAGGCGCAGGAGCATTTCTGCATCTTCGAGCACATCTACTTCGCGAGGCCCGACTCGCATCTGGTCGGCCACAACGTCTACGCCTATCGCAAGGAGCTCGGCCGGGTGCTCGCCCGCGAGCATCCGATCGCGGCGGACATGGTGACGCCGGTGCTCGACTCGGGGAGTGCCGCGGCCCTGGGTTATGCCGAGGAGGCCGGGATCCCGTACGAGACCGCGCTGATCCGCAACCACTACGTCAGTCGCAGCTTCATCGAGCCGACCCAGACCATCCGCGACTTCAAGGTCCGCGTGAAGCACAACGCGATCCGCGGCTTCCTCGACGGCAAGCGGATCGTGCTGGTCGACGATTCGATCGTGCGGGGCACGACGCTGCGCAAGATCGTCGGCATGCTGCGGGCCGCCGGGGCTCGCGAGGTCCACGTCCGGATCTCCTCGCCGCCGACGATCGGCCCCTGCCACTACGGCATCGATACGCCGAATCGCGAGGAGCTGATCGCCCACGACCACACGGTCGACGAGATCCGCCAGGACCTCGGGGCGGACTCGCTCGGCTACCTGTCGGTCGAGGGGCTGCGGGGGACTGCGGCGAAGGACCTCAAGCGCGGGATCTGCGACGCCTGCTTCTCGGATGAATACCCGGTGCCGATCGAGCCGACGGAGGGGGTTCCTCAGCTCACCCTGTTCCGCGCCGCCTCGGACGAGGATCCCGCCGGCTGAGCCCGGCCCCGCTGGGACCTCGAGGCGCAATCTGCCCCGAACCGGGTCGACCAGATCGCCTGGCGCGCGTCCGAGCGTGCCGGCTGCGGGAATCGCTTGGGAGCCGCCCCCGCTCGGTCGATGAGGTCGACGAGTGCCGGATCTGCGCGGGGGGCTCGCGCTTGCGCGTGCGTCGATCCCGACGACGAGGTTGAGCTGACCTTGCGCCATCAAATCCTGAAGATGCGCTTCGACTCGCAGGCCGCTCTGCGCGCGGAGTTCGAGAAGAACATCTCGAATCGCGGCATCTTCGTGGCGACGGACGCGGAGCTCGAGGTCCGCCAGATCGTCGAGGTCGAGATCGCCCTGGCGTATGCAGCCCCGGGCGCCGCGTCGGTCGTCCTGCGCGGGGAGGTCGTCCACCGGGTCTCGCCGGAGATGGTGCGGGGTGGTGGACGAGCCGGGGTCGCGATCCAGTTCGAGGAGACGGTCGCCGAGCTGAAGGCGCGTTTCGAGCCGTTGCTCGGCGACGAGCCGCTCCCGGATCCGGACGTCGACCAGGCGGGTGAGCGCCGGCGCAGCGCGCGGCGTGAGCCGGTGCGCGTACCGATTCGGGTTCGGGTGGGGAAGCGAGAGCCGTTCGACGCGACCAGCCGCGATCTCTCCGCGACGGGCGTCCTGCTGTCGGTGCGCGAGGATCGCATCGCGGTCGGCGAGATCGTCCGGATCGGGTTGCGACATCCCGTCGACGGGACCGCCGTCGAGATCGGGGGCCGCGTCGTCCGCGAGGTCAAGAACAAGGGCGGGAACGTCGCAGCGGTCGCGGTCGCCTTCGATCGGAAACAGGCGGCCGAGCCCCGCGCCGGGCAGGTCATCGAGGCGCTGCGCCAGGCGAGCCATCAGGGTCGGCTCGGCGGGATCAGCGGCTCGATCGTCGACATCGGCCTCGCCAATCTGCTCCAGATGCTCGGGAGCTCCGCGCCGCAGGGCACGCTCGTCGTCGAGCATGCAGGCGAGCAGGGCTTCATCGCCTTCGCCGACAATCAATTCGTCGCCGCCGAGCTCGCTTCGCTGCGGGGTCGGGCCGCGATCGAGGAGATGCTCGGGTGGAGCGACGGGCGCTTCGAGTTCGAAGCCCGCGTCGACGCGAGCCTGCTCGCTCGCAAGGAGCGCGCCCCGCTGGCCGCCGTGGTGCTCGAGGCCGTCTGTGCCCGAGACGAGCGCGGGCGACCGGGGCCCGTCGCGGGCGATCGAGCGGCGGCCCCGACCCCGAAAGCGATCCCGGCCGACGCGACCTTCGACGCCGACGCGACCTTCGAGGTCGACGCCAGCTTCGAGGTCGACGTCGAGCAGGAGGAGATCGCGCGAGGATCGCTCGAGAAGACGGAAGAGGCCGTGCTCGATCTCGCTCGGGCCGGCATGAGCCTCGCGCGCATCGAGTCGATCATTCCCGAGCCGCCGGCGCGGGTGCGAGCCGCGATCGCGAGCCTGGTCGAGATGGGTGTGCTGATCCCGCGTTAGGCGGAGGGGGCTCGGCGGCGGCGCCAGGCCGTCACGAAGCCCGCGATGGCCACGATCCCTGCGAAGGTGATCCACGGCCACTCGCCCCCGGCGAGCGCGCGATCGCGCTCGCTCGAATCCCGTTCGGAGTCGCAGCCCGGGTCTTCCGCGAAGTCGATCCGCTCGTCGCCGTCGTCGTCGACTTCGTTGGCGCAGGCCGGCCGCGCCCAGTGGAGGATCTCGTCGCGATACGCCGACAGGTCGGCGGCGTAGGTCGTGTCGCCGTACATCGAAGTCCGCGCCGGAAGTCGGGTATACCCGGTCACCGACGTCATCATGCCGACCAGCAACCACTCGCCGTCGCGTTTCACGAAGACCGCCCCGCCCGAATCCCCCACGGTCGCCTGGGCCTCGAACTCGGTCGCGTCGGCGTCGCCCGGCGGATCGAAGACCGTGGCGATCGCCCGCGTCGTCCAGCTGCCCTGATAGAGATTCTCGTCGAATGCCGAGATGCGATTGGTGCCCCAGCGCTTCTGGCCCCGCTCGCTCCAGGAGAAGCCGAATTCGTTGGGGCCGTCGGTCGAGACCTCGACGACCTTCTCTCGGACTCGTCCGAATCCGATCAGGAGCACCTCCTCACCGATCGCCGGCGGCACCTTCGCGATCGGCAGATTCGGGAGATCCTCGAAGCCTTCGGGCAGGTCGACCTCGAAGAGCATGGCGTCGGCGGGGGTCCCGTTGGCGTTGAGCAGCGTTCGCTTCGTGCCCGCCACCGGCGGCACGATCTCGCCCCGCAGAAAGATCTCGCCGGGGCCGACGTGGCGCGCCGTCAGCGCGAAGCCGTTTCCGAGATAGACCACGGAGGGGCTGTCGTAGCGGCGCTGGGTGACGTGTTCCCAGTACGGAAAATCCGGCGGGATCGTTTCGCGGGGCTCCGTCTCGGGGCTCGCGAAGACGAGGGCCCGGGCAGGGTTCGCCGCGATCGACGCGCCGATCGCGAGCGCCACGGCGCACGCGATCGCGAGGGCTACGCCGATCCGCTGGGTGGCACGCGTCGCGGTGTGCTGACGACGGCCTAGCTCGGGCTGATCCAGGGCGACTCTCCACGTTGGATCAGCGTGTCCCGGCCGAAGCCAACGTCGTCGCGCTCGGGATGATCGAGGTTGTAGTGGAGCCCGCGGCTCTCCTTGCGGAGTCGGGCCGATTGGATCACGAGCTCCGCCACCGTCGCGAGGTTGCGCAGCTCGACGAGCTCGGGCGTCACGCGGAAATCCCAGTAGTACTCGTTGATCTCCTCGCGCAGGTTCCCGATGCGGTGCTGGGCGCGCAGGAGCCGTCGGTCGCTCCGGACGATGCCGACGTAGTTCCACATGAAGCGGCGGATCTCGTCCCAGTTCTGCGTGATCACGACGGCCTCGTCGATCTGGGTCGCATTGCCGTGGCGCCAGGCGGGGACCTCGCCCGGCGGCTGAACCCGAGGCAGGCGGTCGATCGACTCGCGCGCCGCGGCTTCCGCGAAGACGATCGCCTCGAGCAGCGAGTTCGAGGCCAGCCGGTTGGCGCCGTGCAGTCCCGTCGAGGTCACCTCGCCGGCCGCGAAGAGGTTCGCGATGTCGGTCTCGCCGGAGAGGTTCGTGCGGACTCCGCCGCAGGTGTAATGCGCCGCGGGGACGACGGGAATCGGCTCGCGGGTGATGTCGAGGCCGTATTTCAGGCAGCGCTCGAAGATCATCGGGAAGCGGCCGCGGATGAAGGCCGGGTCCTTGCTCGCGAGGTCGAGGACGACGAAGTCGTCGCCCGTCCGCTTGAGCTCGGTATCGATCGCCCGGGCGACGACGTCACGGGGCGCGAGGTCGGCCATCTCGTGGTAGTCGGTCATGAAGGCGTGGCCGTCGCGACGGCGCAGGATCCCGCCTTCGCCGCGGACCGCTTCGGTGATCAGGAACGACTTCGCCTGCGGATGGAACAGGCAGGTCGGATGGAACTGCATGAACTCCATGTTGGCCAGCGTGGCGCCGGCGCGATAGGCCATGGCGATGCCGTCGCCGGAGGCGACGTCGGGGTTGCTCGTGTAGAGATAGACCTTGCCGGCGCCGCCGGTGGCGAGCAGGGTGATCGGGGCCGTGAAGGCGTGGACGTCGCCGGTCGAGGCGTCGAGGACGTAGGCGCCGAGCACGCGATTCGATTCGGTGCGGCCGACCTTGGTCGTCGTGATCAGGTCGATCGCGCAGTGGTCCTCGAAGAGCGTGATGCGCGGATGCGCCTGGACGCGGGCCAGGATCGAGCGCTCGATCTCGCGGCCCGTCGCGTCGCGGCGATGCAGGATGCGGCGGCGGGTATGGCCGCCCTCGCGCGTGAGATCGAAGGGCACCGGTCCGTCGGGCTGGCGCGCCGGATCGAACTCGACGCCGCTCTTGCGGAGCGCCTGGATCGCCTCCGGGCCGCGCTCGACGACGAAGCGCACCGTATCGGCGTTGCAGAGCCCGGCGCCCGCGTTGAGGGTGTCCCGCACGTGGGCGTCGAAGGAGTCGGATGGATCCATGACGGCGGCGATGCCGCCCTGGGCCCAGTCGGTCGCGGAGTCGGTCGCCTTGCGCTTGGTCACGATCGCGACGTCGCCCACGTCCGCCACGCGCAGGGCGTAATGGAGCCCGGCGAGACCGGAGCCCAGGACCAGGAAATCGTACCGGCGGGTCGAGCCGGGCTCGCTCGTCCGCGCGCGCGGCGAAGGCCCGGACGGCGGTGTGGCCGCGGGCGAGGGATCACTCATGCCGTGCTCCTGCCGCTGGTTCGCGCGCCGGATCGATCGTCCGCGCGCGCACTGCGCCCCGCCTGCCGGGGCCGAGGGTTTCTCGGATCGCTCGCCTCAGGTCCCGCCCGAGAGGCTCCGATGGTTGAAAATCGAGAAGTCTATCGGCCTCTTGAGAGGGCTTCCAAGGTTGCGGACGAAGAATTCCGGGCCCCATGGGGTCCGGCGTGCTCCGAGTCACGCGAGTCGACGGTCGGGAAGGGGAGCTCCGATGGTGGCACGGGAGCGGCGCATGCAGTGGGGATCCGGGCTCGCAGCGCTCGTCGCCGTTCTGGTCGTCGGTCCCCGGCCGGCCCAGGCCGGGAACGCGGTCTACCGCTTCGTCGATGCGCGGGGCGTTCAGCACTTCACGGACGCCCCGGTCGACACCCGCTATGAGCGCGAGGATCCGGTCCGGATGGAAGGGATCGCGTTCTCGCCTCCCCGGCGAGTGAAGGTCCCCACGGAGCGCGATTACGACCATCTGATCCTGCAGGTCGCGACCCAGTACGAGGTCGAGCCGGGCCTGGTCAAGGCGGTGATCGCCGCCGAGTCGAATTTCCGGCCCCACGCCGTGTCGCGTGTCGGGGCCCAGGGCCTCATGCAATTGATGCCGGCCACGGCGGCCGATCTCGGCGTCGAGCGGCCCTTCGGTGTCGTCGAGAACATCGACGGGGCGTTCGCTATCTGCGCGCGATGCTCGATCGCTTCGGTGACGTCGCCCGGGCGCTCGCGGCCTACAACGCGGGACCGGGCGCGGTCGATCGCTATCGCGGCGTGCCTCCGTATGCGGAGACGCGGGCTTACATCAAGCGGGTGCTCGAGTACCATCGCCGCTACCAGGCCGATTTCGAGCAGCTCGAGGTCCGTTCCGGCGTCGAGACCGGGGATTCGGTGCGCATCGCCGGCCGCGGCGAGGTGGAGGGGCGGACGCCGACTTCGGTGCCGCTCGCCTCGCGCGTGGGGCCCTGACCCGGATTGCGCTCGAACGGGAACCAGGATGGAAGTGGGGGGCATCGAACGAGTCATGGACCGGGACGCGCTCGCCATGCCCGTTCGCGAAGCCGTTCGCGACGCTCCCGCGCCGACGCCGGCCGAGCTGCCGCGGGAGCGCTTCTGGAACCTGCCGAATACCGTGACGATGCTGCGCATCACGGTCGTCCCGGCGCTGCTCTTCCTGCCGATGGCGAAGACGGTCTCGGGCAGCCGCTACATGGCCTGGGCCTTCATCGTGGCGGCGGTGACCGACATCCTCGACGGCTGGCTCGCTCGCCGCAAAGGGGGCAAGGACATCACGCGGATCGGCAAGCTCCTCGATCCGCTGGCGGACAAGCTGATCGTCTCGACGGCGCTCATCATGCTGCTCGCCGTCGGCTGGATCCCCTTGTGGGCGGCCTGGATGGTGGTGGTGATCGTCGGGCGCGAGCTGGCGGTCACTGGGCTGCGGGGGATCGCTTCCTCCCAGGGGCAGGTCGTCGCGGCGACGGGCCCCGGCAAGCTCAAGACGATCGCCCAGACCGTCGCGACGGCTGCACTCTTGTTTCACTACGAGACTCTCGGTCTGCCCGCCTACGAGATCGGATTGACACTTCTCGCGATCGCCACGGTACTCACCCTGTGGTCGGGTTATCTGTATTTCTCGGATTATTTCGGCTGGAACCGTCCGGCCGCGTCGTCTTAGGTAGGAAGAAGGAATCAAGTCATGAGCAAGCTCCTTGACCTGCGCCGCCGCATCGATGCACGCGAGGCGCGCATCGGCGTCATCGGACTGGGTTACGTCGGTCTGCCGCTCGCCGTCGAGCTCGCGAACGCGGGCTTCCGGGTGACGGGCTTCGACATCGACGTCAAGAAGATCCGCTCGCTCGCCCAGGGCCGCTCCTACATCGGCGACGTCGACTCGAAGGCGGTCGCCAAGCTGGTCGAGTCGAAGCAGTTCACGCCGACGAACGACTTCGATCATCTGGCCGAGGTCGACGTCATCAACATCTGCGTGCCGACGCCGCTTCGCAAGACGCGCGACCCAGACGTCTCCTTCATCGCGTCGGCCGTCGACGAGATCCGCAAGCATCTGCGCGAGGGTCAGCTGATCATCCTCGGCAGCACGACCTATCCGGGGACGACCCACGAGTTCGTGATTCCGCTGCTCGAGGACGCGGGCCTCACGATCGGGAAGGACTTCTCCCTCGCCTTCGCGCCGGAGCGCATCGATCCGGCGAACACGAAGTTCAAGGTCAAGAACGTGCCCAAGGTCGTCGGCGGCGAGACGCCGCTGTGTACCGAGCTCGCCTGCCAGGTCTTCGCGACCGTCTTCGACACGATCGTTCCGGTCTCGTCGACCCAGGCGGCGGAGATGGTGAAGCTCCTCGAGAATACCTTCCGCATGATCAACATCGGCCTCGTCAACGAGGTCGCCCTGATGTGCGAGAAGCTCGACCTCGACGTCTGGGAGGTGATCGACGCCGCGGCGACCAAGCCCTACGGCTTCATGAAGTTCACCCCCGGTCCGGGTCTCGGCGGCCACTGCATCCCGGTCGATCCGGCCTACCTGTCGTGGAAGATGAAGTCGCTGAACTTCCCGGCGCGCTTCATCGAGCTCGCGACCGAGGTCAACTCCGCGATGCCCGACCACGTGGTCGATCGCATCGCAGGGATGTTGAACGAGGATCGCCTGGCGGTGAACGGCTCCCACATCCTCGTGCTCGGCGTCGCCTACAAGGCGAGCGTCGACGACATGCGCGAGTCGCCGGCCCTCGACGTGATCGCCGGCCTGCGCCACCGCGGCGCCGAGGTCCAGTACCACGACCCCTTCGTGGCCGAGTGCGAGATCGCGGGCGACCGCATGAAGTCCGTCGATCTGACGGACGAGGTCCTGCGCAGCTCCGACCTGGTCGTCGTCCTGACCGACCATCCGACCGTCGATTACGACCGGGTCGTCCGGGTCGGACCCCGGGTCTTCGATACCCGCAACGCGACCAAGGGCGTCAAGAACGACCGGGAGAAGATCACGCGGCTCTGAGGCCCGAGGCCGGGCAGGGCGGCGCGGGACGAACCGGCCGGGCTCGGAATCCCCGGGTTCTTGACGCCGCCCCTACGGTCGTTTAAAAACTGGGTCCCGCGCTGCCGTACCAACCGGCAGCCCGTGGCCCGACGGGCCGAAACGCCCGGACATTTCGATGCACGAGTAGCTCAGTTGGTAGAGCATCACGTTGCCAACGTGAGGGTCGCCAGTTCGAATCTGGTCTCGTGCTCCAGAAAACGGCAGCCCCGGCAAGTACTTCTTGCCGGGGCTGTCTGCTTGATGGGCTGGGCGGCCGTGATCGGCCCCCGACTGCCCCCGCGATCGCACCCACCGCAGGTCGGTGGGCTGGGTGGGGATGAGGTTCCGGACGCTGACGGCACGGCTGGATGAGGGACCCGGACGGCGACTCGCCCCCGCTCTGCAAGCCCCTGCTGGTCTCCGGATCGACGAGGCGGACGCTCTGAAAGCCCGCTCAGGAGGTCGTCGAGCCGTCCCGGAATCAGGCTGGGGCAGATTCCGACAGGGAACCCACCTCGGGTGGGCCCCCGGGTCGGCATCGAGCCCGAAGGCCTGCTCTGGGACCGGTCCCGAAGATCCGGTCCGCCAACGGGCTCAGCCGCCGCCGCCGCCGGCTGAAGTCCGGTCGTAGCCTCCGCCGAGCGCTTTGTAGGTCTTGACCAGGGCGTTCGCCTGCTGCTGCTTGAGCTCCATCAGCTCGATCTTCGACTCGAGGGCGTCGCGCTGCGTGAGCAGGACCTCGGTGTAGTCGGCTCGTGCCGATCGGAAGAGCTGGCCCGCGACGTCGATCGCCTCGGAGAGCGCCGCTACCTGCTGGCTCTTCAGCGAGTAGCTCTCCTTGATGTTCCGGATCTGCGAGAGTTGATTGACGACTTCGACGTAGGCGTTGAGCACGGTCTGCTGGTATCGATAGAGGGCCGCGATCTGGCTCGCGGTCGCGCCCTTGTAGGCCGCCTGGATCTGGCTGCGATTGACGAGCGGCACCATGAGCTCCGCGGCGATGCTGTAGAGCAGCGACTCGGGCGCGGTCACCAGCGACGCAACCGCGAACGAGTCGAATCCCACCGCGGCCGCGAGGTCGAGTCGTGGATAGAAGCGCGCCCGTGCGGCCTTGACGTCCAGCTTGGCGGCAGCCAGCTCGAGCTCCGCCTGCCGGACGTCGGGGCGGTTGATCAGCAGCTCGGCGGGCGATCCCGGATGGACCGGTTCCAGCGAGAGTCGACCGAAGGCGTCGGAGGTCCGCTCGACGTGACGGGGATAGCGACCGGCGAGGAAGTTGATCCGGTTCTCCGCCATCGTGATCTGCTGCTGAACGAGGTAGAGACGGCTTCGGTTCTTGGCGACCTCGGCCTCGAAGCGCTGAACCGCCAGCTCCGTGACCCTGGCCGCCTGCTTTTCCAGCTTCACCATCTCGAGCGCGTTCTGCTGGACGTCGATCATCTGCTTCAGGATGACCACCTGATTGTCGAGCGCCATCAGCTCGTAGTAGGAGCCCGCGATCTCGGCGACGAGATTCGTCACCATGAAGTTCCGCCCTTCTCGCGTCGCGAGGAAACGGAGCGTCGCGGCCTTCTTCTCGTTGCGCAGCTTCTTCCAGATGTCGATCTCCCACGTGAACTCGGCCGCGAAGTGGAAGTCGGTGAGGGGGTCCGGAAAATCCTTGCCGTTCTTGATCTCGAGGTTGTCCTCGACCGCACCATTGCGCGTATAGCGCCCGACCTTCTCGGCACCGGCACCGGCGCCCAGGGTCACGAAGGGCAGGTAGGCGCCCTTCCGCGCCAGCACTTCGGCTCGCGCGATCTGGATCTCCTGGAGCATGACGTTCAGCTCCTGGTTGTTCTGCAGCGCGGAGTCGATCAGCTCGATCAAAAGCGGATCGGTGAGGAATGCATGCCAGTCGAGGGTGGCCGAGCTCTCGCCCTGATCCTCCCCCGGAAACGATTCCGGGACCGGAGATTCCGCTTCTGCGAGCCGTCTGGCCGTGGGATCTTCCGGCGGTGCGACGAAGGGGAGGGCGGCGCAGCCCTGGAGCGCGAGCGTCAGGATTGCCAACCCGACGACGATGTCGACCCGCTTCCCGTTGCTGACGAAGCGCCGGACGCGGCGCGATTGCCGAGCACCGACGCGTGCTCGTCGTGCAGGCGCTCGCGCCCCCTCGATGGGGGGGCACGGTAGATCGAGCGGAGCTCCGAGCGGCGGTTTGTCGGACGACGGTCGGTTCATGCGAGCCCTCCTTCTCCGCCGGCGGGCGAATCTTCATGGGATGAGGCAGGAGCCGTCGCGGGCTCGTCCTCGTCTTCGATCTGATCCGAGTCCTCGCTGAGGGGAAGATCCGTTTCGTCGCGGAGGAGCTTCTTCCCGTCGGACATGCGGGCGAAGAGGTAGTAGAGGCCGGGGATCGCGACAACGCCGACGACGGTTCCGAAGAGCATTCCGCCCACGCCGGTGATGCCGATCGTTCGATTCCCGATCGCACCGGCCCCCTTGGCGACGACGAGGGGGATGAGGCCCGCGACGAACGCGAACGACGTCATCTGAATGGGTCGGAAGCGCAGCCGTCCGCCCTCGATGGCGGCGTCCTTGAGCGACGCGCCCTCGCGACGACGTTGCACGGCGAACTCGACGATCAGGATCGCGTTCTTCCCCAGGAGCCCGACGAGCATGATCAGACCGAGCTGCGCCCAGACGTCGTTGTCGAGCCCGGCCGCCTGCAGGAACAGGAACGAGCCGAAGATTCCGACCGGCAAGGACGCGATCACGGCCAGCGGAAGGAGGAAGCTCTCGTACTGGGCCACGAGCACGAGATAGACGAAGACGACGACGACGAGGAAGATCGAGAGCGCCGCGCTGCCCTTGCGCGACTCGTCCCACGACAGGCCTTCCCATCCGAGCTCGTAGCCACGGGGAAGCGTCTGCTCGGCGACCTCGCGCACGGCCTCGATGGCCTGCCCGGTCGAGAAGCCCCGCGCCGGAACGAGCTGGATCGCAGCCGACGGGTACAGGTTGTAGCGCGTGATCTCGTTCAGGCCCTGCTGCTTCCGGATCTTCATGAAGGTCGAGTAGGGAACCATCTCCCCGGACTCGTTCTGGACGAACAGATCGTCCAGATCGCTCGGAATGCGCCGGAACTCGGGCCAGGCCTGGACGTACACCTTGTAGAACTGATTGAAGCGAACGAACCCCTGTTCGTACGTGCTGCCGATCAGGATGTTGAGGTTCGTCAGAGCTGCCTCGATCGACACGCCCTTCTGCATGGCCACGTCGTTGTCGATGACGAGCTCGTACTGCGGGTAGTCGGAAGCGTAGAAGGTGAACAGGCTGGACACCTCCTTTCGTTCGGAGAGGGCCGCGATGAACTCGTCGGTGATTTCGCCGAGCCGCTTGTAGTCGGGGGTGCTCGACTGGGTCTCGTCGAGCAGGCGCAACGAGATGCCGCCGGCCGCCCCGAAGCCCGGAATCGCGGGAGGCTCGAAGAACTCGAGCTTGATGTCGGTCATCTCCCGAGTCTTTTCCTCGAGCTCTTCGATGATCTGGCGCGCGGTGTGCTTCCGCTCCGACCAGTCGCGGAGGTTGATGATGGCGGTGCCCGCGTTCGAGCCCCGGCCCTCCGTGAGGACCTCGTACCCGGCGACGGAGGTGACGGAGCTGACTCCGTCGATCCCCTTGGCGATCCGCTCGAACTCCTGCGATTTGTCGTTGGTGTACTCGAGGGTCGATCCGGGCGGCGTCTGGATGACTGCGTAGATGCACCCCTGGTCTTCACCGGGAATGAAACCGCTCGGGAGCACCTCGCTCATCGCGACGATGCCGAACCCGAAGGCCCCGATGACGGCGATGGTCACGAAGCGCCGGACGACGATCGGGCTGAGCACACGCCCCGCATAGAAGTGGGTGACCCGGTCGACGCCGCGGCTGAAGGGTCCCTGAACGAACGGGACGCAGAGCAACAGGAAACCGATCGGTCCCCAGAGCCAGTAGGCGAGATAGAGGAGTCCGGCCATGAACGGCGCGCCGAGGAGGGCGTAGAGCGCGAGTCGTCGCGCCCCGAGCGCGCGAAGCGATCCCCAGGCGAGCTTCGACTTCATCTCCTTCTCGTGCCCGTGTGCGTCCCCGTGCTCGTGCGGCTTCAGGATCATTGCGCAGAGGACGGGCGTGAGCGTCAACGCGACGAGTCCGGACAGGATGATCGTCGAGGCCATCGTCACGCCGAACTGCCGGTAGAAGACGCCGACCGGGCCGGGAACGAACGTCACCGGGACGAACACCGCGGTCATCACGAGCGTGATCGCGATGATCGCACCGCTGATCTCGTGGAGGACTTCCATGGTCGCTCGGTACGGCGAGTAGCCGGTCTCTGCCATCTTGGCGTGGACCGCCTCGACGACGACGATGGCATCGTCGACGACGACACCGATGGCCAGGACCATCGCGAACAGGGTGATGAGGTTGATCGAGAAGCCCATCAACGAAAGGACGAAGAAGCTTCCGATCAGCGAGACCGGCACCGCCAGCGTCGGGATGAGGGTCGAACGAAGGTCACCGAGGAACATGAAGACGACGAGCGAAACCAGGATGAACGCCTCGAGCAGCGTGTGGAGGACCTGCTCGATCGACGCGTCGACGAATCGGGACACGTCGTACGCGATCTCGTATTTCATCCCGGGCGGGAACGAGTGCTCGAGCTCTTCGAGGGTCGACTTGACCTCCTCGATGATCTCGGCGGCGTTGGAGCCGGGGGCCTGCTTGAGCACCATCGACGCCGCGGGGTGGCCGTCGACGTCCGAGTAGATGTCGAAGAATTCGGAGCCCAGCTCGATGCCCGCGTGCTGCTGAGTCCGTCGGGACCCCGGCGGCGCCGGGAGCGCGTCCTGCTCCCCGCGCGCCTCGTGCGGCGGTGCATCCGGCTTCAGGGCCGACTCCGCGCCGCCGGCCTTCGCCTGCCAGCTCGGGTGCGTGCCCTGGTCGCCGGGCGGAACGCAGACGTCTTTCAGGCGCAGGATCTCGCCGTTCGGCAACGCCTTCAGGATGATGTTCGCGTACTGATCGGGCTCGGTGTACCGACCGATGTAGGTCAGCACGTATTCCTTCGACTGCGAGGTCATTCCGGTGGCCTGGCCGAGGCGGCCTGGCGAGCCGATGATGCTCTGCTGTGCGAGCGCCTCCATCACGTCCTCGACGGAGACCTCGTACGCACGCATGCGCTCGGGGTTCAGCCAGACGCGCATCGCGAACGTGCGATTGCCGAGGTTGCGCGGGATGCCCATGCCCTGGATCCGCTTCAGCACGGGCATGACGTAGACGTTCGCGTAGTTGAAGAGGTCCTTCTGGTCGGTGTTCGGATCCGTGCTGTAGAGGTTCAGGTACATCAACATGCTCGGGACGACCTGGCTGACCAGGATGCCCTCGCGGACCACGAGCGGCGGGAGCCGGCTCAACATGATGTTGACGCGATTCTGGACGTTGACGACGTTGATGTCGGGATCGGTGCCCGGCTCGAAGAAGATCCGGATCGTGGCTTCTCCAGCGCTCGTCGCGTCGGAGACCATGTATCGCATGTTCTGCACGCCGTTGATCGACTGCTCGAGCGGGATCAGGACGGAGTCGACGAGGACGTTGGCGCTCGCGCCGGGGTACGCGATGGAGACGTAGACGGTCGGCGGCGCGACGTCGGGAAACTGCGCGATCGGGAGGCTCGTGATCCCGAGCGTGCCCAGGAACACGACGATGATCGAGAGGACGAGCGCGAGGGCTGGTCTGTAGAGGATCTTCGTGAACATGGTCCACCCATGAATGAATCGGCGCTCGCGAAAGCTCCTGGTTTCGTGCCTACTCCGCGTGCCATTTCAGGTTCGCGAGAGCATCCTCGGGGCTCCGGACCTCGAACTCGATGTGCTGCCCATCGTGGACCTGTCGGACGCCTTCCAGCACGAGCCGGTCGCTCTCGTCGAGGCCGCTGTCGACGACGAAGATGTCGTCCAGCTCCTGAGCGACGGTGATCTCGCGCTGATGAGTGACGCCGTCCTCGCCGACGACGTAGACGTACTGCCGGTCGAGGATTTCGAAGGTCGCGCGCTGCGGGATCACGAGCGCGTCGTGCAACGTCTCGTTGATCAGGAGGGTGCCGGTCTGACCATGGCGCAGCAGCCGGTCGGGATTCGGGAAATCGGCGCGGAACTGGATGTTGCCCGTCGTGTTGTCGAAGTCGGACTCGACCGTGACGGTGTCGCCGGCGTTGTGATCGAAGATGGCGCCGTTCGCGAGCCGGAGTCCGATCGTCGCCCCGGACAGCCTGAGCCGATGTTGATTCGACGGATCCGTCGCGTTCGGAAGCGACTTGTATCGGAGGTAGTTCGCCTCGGGGACGTTGAAGTAGACCCACATCAGGCTGTTGTCCGAGACGGTCGTCAGCATGTCTCCCTCTTCGACGAGGCTTCCCTGCTGCATGTACTGGCGGTCGAGGATCCCATCGAATGGCGCCACGATGTTCGTGAAGCCGTACTCGGCGGCCGCGCGATCGAGCTCGGCCTGGGCCCGCGCCCGCTCGGCAGTCGCCAACGCGAGCTCCTGGTCGGAGACCACGTTCGTCTCGAGGAGCTTCTGCGTGTTGCGCAGGTTGATCTCGGCCGTCTGGAGCTTCGCCCGGGCCGTTTCCATCTTCGCCTTGTAGATGGTGGGGAGGAGCTTGAAGAGGAGCTGTCCCTCTTCGACCGATTGGCCTTCCTGAACGTGAATCTCCTGCAGGTAGCCGCCTTCGAGCGCGCGGAGCTCGATGTGGCGGCGGGAGTGGATCTGGCAGACGTAGCCCTGCGTCGTCGGGACGTCCCGCCGCGCGGGACTCGTGAGAACGATCGGATGATGCTGCTCCGCCGTCGCGGGATCGTCCGAGCTGGTCGACCCGCATCCGGCGAGGAGGAGCAGGAGTGTTGCGACGAGGACCGCACGCTGGGCGAGGGAGGTCATTGCGCCGGTCCGGGACGTCCCGTGGCCCGCTTCTCGCGACCGTGATGATTTAGGAAAGAGTATCGGCAATGGTCGTGTCTGGTGTGTCGGAGCCATTCGGATCAGCCAACGCGCGCGCGGTTCCCTCGGACCGACGGGTGGACCGACCGGACGGACGGCGGTTTTCCGGGTCTCGGGACGCGCCATCTCCTCATCGACTACGTCGTCGAACTCTGCGTTCTCGGGGAGCCGCTCTCGAATGAACCGTCTCTGCATTCCGTCCTCCTCGACAGTGCTGCCGGCGGACTCCGATGACGATCGGACCGGGCTTCAGGGAAAGGCGAATGGCCCCGGCCAGCGAGGATCGGGGCATCCGTCGTTTCGAGGGGGTGTCTCAGTCCTGATCGGAGAATGCCTCGGTCTCGGTCTCGAGCTGGAGGTCCCGCATCGGATTCGCACGGCTCCAAACGAGATTGTGCAGGTAGAAGAGACCCGTGAACAGGGCGACTGCGATGTTCAGGTCGAAGAGCACCGTGACCAGTGAAGTGCCGATCACGAAGACGATCTCGAGCGATTCGACTTGCGGGACGTTGGCGCCGCTCGGAGCGTCGACCCGACTCCCCCACAATTGCCTGGCGAAGATCCGGAGGGGCAGCCAGTCGAAGACGTCGTATCCCACCTTGAGCAGAACGCCGGCGAATACCGACTGGGGAATGAGCTTGATCCAGTCCTGGAAGATCAGCATCTCGACGAGTGCGAACCCGCCGACGAGCACACCCGCCCAGCGAGCCGTCGCGCCCTCCTTGACGATGAGTACGGAGCGGATCGTCGCCTGTGCGCCGGCAATGCCGCCGACACAGGCGACCGCCGCGTGGGCAAGCCCCTGGGCTGCCAGCTCCTTGTTGGGCAAGGTTCGCTCGCCCGTCATCTTGTCGATGACGAGCGACGTCATGAGTGTGTCCAGAAAGCCGAGGACCGTCAGCTGGAGTGCAAAGGGCATGGCGGCGACCACGATCGGCGCTGACCAGTCGCGCGGGAGCTGGGCATCGACGAGGGCCGTGAAGTCCAACCAGCTCCGCAGCCCTGTTGCGAGGCTGACTCGTTCGATTTCGAGATCGAGCACCGTCGCTGCGACGGTCATGAGGACGATCGCGAAGAAGGTGCCGGAGACCAGACTTGCGAAGCGCGAGAACCAACGGCGGGCGAGGGTCGGAATCGCGACCACGAGGACCGTCGTGCAGACGACGACAGCCAGATTGACTGCGAGATCGCCCGTGAGCGGCTGCTTGCCGCCCAGACCGAAGAGGCGCTTGAGCTGGTCGAGCCAGATGATGATCGCAATTCCGTTCATGAAGCCGGAGATCACGACGTTGGGAATGAACGTGATGAAGCGCCCAAGCCGCAGGAGAGCTGCGGTGAGCGTCAATCCCGCCGTCAGGACGAGGGTCAGGTTCAGGAAATGGTCTGAAGTCGTCTCGGGAAATCGGGCCGCGAGGGATGCGCTGCTGAATCCGACGACGGCGGCCATCACGGTCGTCATGGGACCGGTCGGCCCGCTGCACTGTATGCGCGTGCCGCCGAGGGCTGAAGTGATCGATGCGATGAGGGCAGCCGAAAACATTCCGGCGAAGGCACCACGTCCCGAGAGAACGCCGAAGGCGGCACCGAGCGAGAGGGCCACGAAGCTCACCGTCAGCGCAGCCATCAGGTTTCTCAAGATCGAAGTACGGAAGTCGGAGCTGGCGTCGGTCATGATCGCTGCCCTCGTCTCGACGCAGGCTGCTCAGGGCCGAGGCAGAGGGGCAGGGCGATCAGAAAGACGAGAAAGCCGGACTTGAGATCGGCGATCGGGAAGCCGGAGGCGGCGTTCCCCTGGACGGAATTCGGCACGCAAGAATCCTCTCGCTGACGGGGCAATGCGGTCTCGCGCTGGGAACGCGCGAGTCACGAAGGCTCGAAGTCCCGCGCGTACGCGGGGCCGTCAGGCGAGCGGAGGGGCGCGGGGGGCGAGCCGGCAGCCAGCCTCGGTCGATCGGGGAGATCGGTTGCCGAGCTGCGGGTCGCGGATGGGCAGGCAGGGGAAGCTGAACTCGTACGCGGTCGGAGAGCAGGACGGATCGAGATCGTTTTCCTCGACCTCGACCTCGCCCTCGGATTCAGAGCCGGATTGGCCGCCGAGCAGCTCGCTCGTGACGGCGACCAGCTTCCCGGACGTCGCGCGTTCGTCGCCCGCAGAGGCGTGCAGGACGCCGCGTCCGGAACCGAATAGCGTTTCGGCCGTGTCGTCCGCGGCGAAGGCGGGCATGGCGCCCGCGGCGACCATGAGGAGCGTGACGAGCCCGGCGACCCATCGGATCTGCCAGCCGAGCACCGTCCGCTGCTTCGGGTCGGGATACAACACGGCGCGTACCCTACTCCTTGGGGAATCGGCGGGCAACTCGTACGTCCCATCCATGCGGGTCGATCTGCCTCGCCGAGCCGCCCGCTTCTTCGGCGCCCGTCCACCCGGCTTGACCGTCGGACACCGCTGCCGCGCAATCGTCCCGGGATGTGCTCGCGAGCTGCCTCCGGGCGAAGGCGGGCGAGGATTCGAGGGACGCTCTTGTGGCCGTCTGCTGCGATGGGAAAGACTTGGTGGCGGGGTGGGCCGTATACGCATTCTGGGTCCATGAAGGGCCCACCAACGGACGGGCCCGGCGGCCCGGGGGAAGAGCATGGACAGCGCGAGAATCGGCACAGACGACGCCGAGCGTGTCGCGATGGAGACGGCAGTCGCCCTGGCGGAGCTCGGGGCGATCGACGGACCGCTCTTGCCGGTGCTCCATCGTCTGATGGCGCGACTGGGTCGGATCCCGCCCGAGTCCATCCCCGTGATCGCGCGCGCCCTCGGACTCTCCCGCGCCGAGGTGCACGGGGTCGTGACCTACTACGCGGACTTCCGGATCGAGCCCCTCGGTGAACGGGTGGTCGAGGTCTGCCGCGCCGAGGCGTGTCAGGCGAGGGGCGCCGGAGCGGTGCTCGAGCGCGCACGCCGGATCACGGGATGTGGCGAGGGCGAGACGTGTTCGGCCGACGGCCGCGCGAGCGTGGTCCCCGTCTTCTGTCTCGGACTCTGTGCGTCGGCGCCTGCGGTTCGGATCGATGCCCGCCTGCATGCCCGGGTCACGCCCGATCGCCTCGAGGCGTTGCTCGCCGAAAAGCGGGTCGGCGGATCGGAAGGCGCGGACGGGCCGGGGATCGGCGCGATGGGCTCGTCGGCCGGGTCCGTGACCGCGTCCGCGTCGGCTGCGTCGCCGGCTGCGTTGCCGGCCGCGTCGCCGGCTGCGTTGTCGGCCCGGACGCCGGCCCACCGGGCGGGCGCGCCCGTGCGTCGGGTCTTCGTCGCGGGCGACAGCGCCGCGCGGGCCGTCGGGGCCGACGAGGTCGCGGAGGCGATCGCGGCGTGGGCGCGGGGGCACGACACGCCCGTCGAGATCCACAGGACGAGCAGTCGGGGCGCCTTCTGGCTCGAGCCCCTCGTCGAGGTCGAGACGCCGGCGGGGCGCGTGGGGTATGGGCCGGTCTCGCTCGAGGCGCTGCCCGCGCTGATGGCGGCGGGGCTGCTCGAGGGCGGTGCCCATCCCCTCGCTCTCGGGCCCGTGGAGCAGCTGGCCTACCTCGCGAAGCAGGATCGCCGGCTCTTCGCCCGGGCCGGGCGGACCGCGCCCCTTTCTCTCGACGACTATCGTTCGAACGGCGGAGGGCGCGGCCTCCACGCGGCTCGCGCGCTCCCGCCCGACGCGATCGTCGCCGCCGTGCTCGAGTCGGGGCTGCGCGGCCGCGGCGGGGCCGCCTTTCCCGCCGGGATCAAGTGGCGCACGGTCGCCGGGGCCCGGGCGAGCCAGAAATACGTCGTCTGCAACGCGGACGAAGGCGACTCGGGCACCTTCGCCGATCGCATGCTGCTCGAAGGCGATCCCTTTCTCCTGCTCGAGGGAATGACCATCGCAGCGCGGGCGGTCGGTGCGAGCCGCGGATTCGTCTACGTCCGTTCGGAATATCCCGACGCGATCGCGCGACTGCGCGCTGCGATCGCCGTGTTGCGCGACGCCGGCTGGCTCGGAGTGGGGGCGGAGGGCGGAACCGAGCCTTTCGACGTCGAGGTCCGGGTCGGCGCCGGCTCCTATGTCTGCGGCGAGGAGACGGCGATGCTCGAGAGCCTCGAGGGCCGCCGCGGCATCGTGCGCGCGAAGCCGCCGCTGCCGGCGCTCCGCGGGCTCTTCGGGCAGCCCACGTTGATCCAGAACGTCCTGACCTTCGCGGCCGTACCGGAGATCCTCGCTGGGGGCGCTGCGGCCTACCGCGCGCTGGGCACGGGCCGCTCCACGGGGACGATGCCCTTCCAGCTCGCCGGCAACATTCGCCGCGGCGGGCTCGTCGAGCTGCCCTTCGGCGTCAGCCTGCGCACGCTCGTTTTCGAGTTCGGCGGTGGGAGCGCGAGCGGCCGGCCGGTCAAGGCGATCCAGGTCGGGGGGCCGCTCGGCTGCTACGTCCCCGAGTCGCGCTGGGACGAGCCGCTCGACTACGAACGCTATGCCGCCTTCGGTGCCGGAATCGGTCACGGGGGGATCGTCGTCCACGACGACGGCGCGGACCTCGCGGAGCTCGCCCGCTACGCGATGGCGTTCTGTGCCCAGGAGTCCTGCGGCAAGTGTACGCCGTGCCGGATCGGCTCGACGCGGGGCGTCGAGCTGATCGATCGGATCCGGACGGAGCGCGAGCCCGCGCGGAAGGCAGCCCAGGTGGGACTCCTGCGCGATCTCTGCGCGACGATGGTCGACGCCTCGCTCTGCGCGATGGGCGGCATGACCCCGCTCCCGGTACTCTCGGCCCTCGACCACTACGGCCGCGATTTCGGAATCGCCGACGAGGGCGGCGGCCCGGGCGCGTCGGGATCCGAGGGCGACGGAGGTCGGTGATGAGCGAGACCCGCGAGATCGACCACGGCACCCCTCTGCGCGACTCGACGGCCGTCGAGACGCTGACGATCGACGGCGTCGTCGTGCGCGTGCCGCGGGGCACGTCGATCCTGCGGGCGGCGATGGCGGCGGGCGTGAAGGTCCCGCGGCTGTGTGCGACGGAGAGCCTCGAGCCCTTCGGCTCCTGTCGCCTCTGCCTCGTCGAGATCGACGGCCGCAAGGGGACGCCCGCCTCCTGCACGACGCCCGTCGAGACCGGCATGACGATCCATACCCAGACGCCGCGACTGGCGCGACTGCGGCGCGGCGTGATGGAGCTCTACATCAGCGACCATCCGCTCGACTGCCTGACGTGTCCCGCGAACGGCGCCTGCGAGCTCCAGGACATGGCCGGCATCGTCGGCCTGCGCGAGGTCCGGTACGGCTTCTCGGGCGACAACCATCTCGCCCTCGCGAAGGACGAGTCGAATCCGTACTTCAGCTTCGACTCGAGCAAGTGCATCGTCTGCAGCCGCTGCGTGCGGGCCTGCGAGGAGACCCAGGGGACCTTCGCGCTGACGATTCGCGGCCGCGGCTTCGGATCCCGGGTCTCGGCCGGACAGGACGAGCGCTTCCTCGACAGCGAGTGCGTCTCCTGTGGGGCCTGCGTGAAGGCCTGTCCGACGGCGACGCTGCAGGAGAAGTCCGTGATCCAGCTCGGCCAGCCGGATCACGAGGTCGTCACGACCTGCGCCTATTGCGGCGTCGGCTGCGGCTTCAAGGCGCAGATGAAGGGCGACCAGGTCGTCAACATGGTGCCCTGGAACGACGGCCGGGCGAACGAAGGGCATTCGTGCGTGAAGGGCCGCTTCGCCTGGGGCTACGCGACCCACGCGGACCGCATCACGAAGCCGATGATCCGGGAGCGCACGACCGATCCCTGGCGCGAGGTCGATTGGGAGGAGGCGATCGCCTTCGCGGCGGCGGGCTTCCGGCGGGTCCAGGCGAAATACGGCCGTGACGCGGTCGGCGGGATCACCTCCTCGCGCTGCACGAACGAAGAGACCTACCTCGTCCAGAAGCTCGTGCGCGCGGCCTTCGGCAACAACAACGTCGATACCTGCGCGCGGGTCTGCCATTCGCCGACGGGGTACGGGCTCGGTCAGGCCTACGGAACTTCGGCCGGGACCCAGACCTTCGAGTCGGTCGAGGCGGCCGACGTGATCGTCGTGATCGGGGCGAATCCGACCGAAGCCCATCCGGTCTTCGCGTCCCGGATGAAGCGGCGGCTCCGGGAAGGGGCGCGGCTCATCGTGATCGATCCGCGCCGGATCGATCTGGTCGACGGGCCCCACGTCCGCGCCGACTACCATCTCGCGCTGCGACCGGGGACGAACGTCGCCGTCGTCTCGGCGCTCGCCCACGTGATCGTGACCGAGGGGCTCGTCGACGAGGCCTTCGTCGCCGAGCGTTGCGAGGCGGCGAGCTTCCGGAGCTGGCGGGAGTGGGTCTCGCGGCCGGAGAACTCGCCGGAGGCGCTCTCGGCCGCGTGTGGCGTCCCGGCGGAGGATCTGCGCGGCGCGGCGCGGCTCTATGCGCGCAAGGGCAACTCCGCCATCTACTACGGCCTGGGCGTGACGGAGCATGCCCAGGGCTCGACCATGGTGATGGGCATCGCGAACCTCGCGATGGCGACGGGCAACATCGGAAGGCCCGGCGTCGGCGTGAACCCGCTGCGCGGCCAGAACAACGTCCAGGGCGCCTGCGACATGGGCTCGTTCCCGCACGAGCTGCCGGGCTATCGGCACGTCGGCGATGCGGCGGTGCGCGCGAGCTTCGATGCGGCGTGGGGCGTCACGCTCCAGGCGGAGCCGGGTCTGCGCATCCCGAACATGTTCGACGCGGCCCTCGACGGAAGTTTCAAGGGGCTCTACTGCCAGGGTGAGGACTTCGTCCAGTCGGATCCGAACACGCAGCACGTGACGGCCGCGATGGCGGCGATGGAGCACGTCGTCGTCCAGGACATCTTCCTGAACGAGACTGCGCAGTACGCCCACGTCTTCCTGCCGGGGGCGTCGTTCCTCGAGAAGGACGGGACCTTCACGAACGCCGAACGGCGGATCTCCCGGGTCCGCCGGGTGATGGCGCCGCTCTCGGGCAAGGCGGACTGGGAGGTGACCTGCGCGCTCTCGAACGCCCTCGGTCTTCCGATGGATTACGCCCATCCGGCCGAGATCATGGCCGAGATCGCGCGGCTCACACCGAGCTTCGCCGGCGTGAGCTACGAGAAGCTCGATCGGTTCGGCAGCGTGCAGTGGCCCTGCAACGAGAAGACGCCCGAGATCGGAACGCCGATCATGCACGTCGACGGCTTCGTGCGGGGCAAGGGGCGCTTCCTGATCACGCAGTACGTCCCGACGGACGAGAAGGTGACCCGGCGCTTCCCGCTCCTGCTGACGACGGGCCGCGTCCTCTCGCAGTACAACGTGGGGGCCCAGACGCGACGGACCGGGAACCAGGTCTGGTACGCCGAAGACGTGCTCGAGATCCATCCCCACGACGCCGCCGAGCGCGGCCTCGCCGAGCACGACGCCGTCTCGCTCGAGAGCCGTGCCGGCCGGACCGTGCTGCACGCGCGGATCACCGAGCGGGTCCAGCCCGGCGTCGTGTACACGACCTTCCACTTTCCCGAGTCGGGGGCGAACGTCGTCACGACCGAATCGTCGGACTGGGCGACGAACTGCCCGGAGTACAAGGTGACCGCCGTCGAGGTCCGGAAGGCTGCGCGCCTTTCCGACTGGCAGGTCGAGCACGAACGGCAGCGGGACGAGCAGGCGCAGCTGTTGCGCGAGCGGGTGCGGCGATGAGCGCGGCGGTGCGCGCATCGGAAGCTGGCCGGAGCGTTGGAACGGCGGCGGCCGGGACCCGGGACGCTGCGTCGATCCGTGACCTGCCGGCCGGTGCGACCCACGTCACGGCCGGGGTGATCCGGTCGGGCGCCTGGATGGCGACCCAGGAGTGTGTCGCGCAGGAGGTGGCGGTGTCCTTCGAGCTCGACGGCGAGCCGCACGTCGTCATGCTCGCGACGCCCGCCGATCTCGAGGACTTCGCCCTCGGATTCTGTCTGACGGAGGGCCTGATCGACGAGCCGGCCGACCTCCGGAGCTGCGAGATCCGCCTGCGCGAGAAAGGCATCGTCCTCGCCCTCTCGCGGGCGTCCGAGAGGGCGGGGCGCGGGGAGGAGCCGCGTCGCAATCTGACGGGCCGCACCGGCTGCGGATTGTGTGGCACCGACGATCTCGAGCGGGTGATCCGCATGCCTCGTCGACCGCTTCCTCCGACCCGGATCGAGCCGGCGGCCTTCGCGCGAGCGATGGGGGCGCTCGGGGACGAGCAGCCGCTCGGGCTCGCGACCGGCGCGACCCACGCGGCGGCTTTCTGTGATCTCGACGGCGGGATCCGCCTCGTTCGCGAGGACGTCGGACGTCACAACGCCCTCGACAAGCTGATCGGCGCGCTGCTGCGTGCGGGTCTCGACCCGGGGCAGGGCTTCGCCGCCGTCACCAGTCGCGCGAGCGTCGAGATGGTGCAGAAGACGGCGCTCGCGGGGATCCCGATCCTGGCGGCGGTCTCGGCCCCGACTCAGCTCGCGATCCAGCTCGCGCGCGACGTGGATCTCCTGCTCGCGGGCTTCGTGCGCGGCGATCGCGCGACGATCTATGCTGGTGCGGCGCGACTGCGGAGCGGGGATTAGGCGGCGATGGATCCGGACAATCTCGTCGAGATGGCCAATCGAATCGGAGAATTCTTCGCCGCCCAGCCCGATCGCGCCGAGGCGATCGAAGCCGTGGCGACCCACCTCTGCAAGTTCTGGGCGCCGCGCATGCGCCGGCAGCTCCTCGTCCAGCTCGAGCGCGGCGAGGCGGAAGGGCTCTCGGAGCTCGTCCGGGAGGCGCTCAGCCGTCATCGCGCCCGACTCGAGCCCGGTCGCGCGGCCTGGCAACGCGGACCGCGCGCCCCGGCAGCCGGGACCGCGTGACCCGGGAGCCGTGGAGCCCGGGTCGCGTGTGCGACGTCAGGCCCGGCCGGTCTGGCTGACCTCGCGCTGCGTCTGGGGCTCGATCGCCCGACGCTCGGCGTCGGTGAGCAGCTCGTAGGAGAGCAGGTCGATGCGCGGGTCCTGGCCGTCGTCCGGGACGACCGAGAGGCTCACCCACGGCGCGCCCGCGGCCCGGCCGAAGGTCAGCACGGCGACGAGCTCACAGCGATCCGCGCGGAAGGTCTCGCTCGAGATCTCCTCGCTCAGGAAGCGCGTGAAGCCGCCGTGGGCCGTCCGATAGGCCTCGGCCGCGGCGTCCATGCCGCCGGGGGCACCGCAGAGCACGTAGCGGATGCGATCGCGGGTATAGGCGCGCTTCGCGAGCCGATCTTCACGCTGCGCGCTCTGCACGAGCTCCCCGGCCGCGACCCGCATCGCCTCGCGCATCTCCTCGTCGAAGGCGCGTTCGACGAACTGGGCGAAGGCCGGCGAGAGCTCGGCGACCCGCGTCAAGTGGTAGTCGAGGCACTCACGATAGAGCTCGCTCGCCGGATCTCCGGCAGCCGGGTTCGCGCCTGCTCCGTCCGGTCGGGTCGACTCGCCGGCCTCGGGCATCGTGACGGGATCGCTCGGCGGCTCCGCCCCGGAAGCGAACGACGCCGCGGTCCCCGATTCGGGCAGGGGCTCGGCCGCGATCGGCGCGATCGCCGGGTCCAGATCGGTCCCGGGCTCGAGCGGATCGACCGGAAGCTCGACGGCGTGTGGGAGGGCGAGCTCCGCGGCGTGTCGCTCGCTGCGTTCGAGCGCTTCGAGCCGAGCGCTCGCCCCGGGCCGACTGGCCTGCCAATAGGAGGGCGGCGCGCTCGTCGACGGCAGCAGTACGGTCGCGCCGCCCGGGACGTAGCCTGCGAAGACGAACATCAGGTCGACGTCGGCGAAGCGGACGTGGTCGCCGCCCTTCAGGACGACGCGCTCACCACGGCCGAGGCGCCCGTCGCCGTGCTTCGTCCCGTTCGTGCTGCGCAGATCCTCGAGCCAATAGCGCCCAGCGACGAGCTCGATCACGGCGTGCTCGCTCGAGATGGTGTCGTCGGCGATCACGATGTCGTTGTTGGGATCCCGACCGATGCGCGTGCGACCGGGCTGGAGCGGAATCGCGCGGCCGGTCTCGCCGAGCACGCCGCCGACGTCGAGGAGCTGGGCCGGGGGCAGGTCCGTGCGGAGGGCCGGGTCGGAGGCGAGTGCGCCGGATCCCGCGGCGCGTTCGCGCGCGCGGGCGCGCAGCCCGACGAAGCCGCCCGTCGCGAGCAGCAGGACCAGCACGGGGAGCCAGCCCAGGCGCTCGAATGCGGGCGTGTCCGACGCTCCGGCGATCGGCGCGGCGGAGACGCTCGGCGTCGCGGCCGGCGGGCCTTCGCCCGGCGCGGCGGACGCGTCGGTCTTCGCAAGCGGCGGGCCGGGGTCGGCGGTCGTCAGGCGCGCCAGCACGCTCTCGGTGATCGGGGCGAGCTCTTCGGCTCGCGCAGCGCGGTAGTAGTCGGCGCCGGTCTTGCGGGCGATGGCCTGGATCAGCTGGTAGTCGGCGCGGTCGGTGAAGGCGAGGCCGAAGATCCGGATGCCGCGTTCGCGGCTCTCGCCGGCGAGATCCTCCCGGAGCCAGGTCGCTGCGTCGTAATCGCGGCCCGGATCGCCGGTATCGAGCTTGCCGTCGGTCAGCAGCACGATCGCTTGACGCGCCGCGCTCCGCTCGCCGTCCGTGCGGAGCGCATAGAGGGCGCGCTCGACGGCGTCGGCGCTGCGGGTGAGCTGGCCGGAGTAGTCGAGCGCCGCGAGCGCGGGGCCGAGGAGCGTCGCGGCCGAGGCGGGGGAGAGGGGCGTGAGCGGCAGCGCCAGGTCCACGTCCTCGTCGAAGAGCACGACGCCGACGCGGGCCTCGAAGCCCTGCTCGACGCCGCGCGCGGCGAGCGCCTCGGCGAAGGCGAGCACGGCCTTGCGGGTCAGGAAGTCCGGATCGTGGGTCCGCATGCTCCCCGAGTTGTCGAGCACGAGGACGACCTCGACGGGCGCTGCGGCGGTCGCTCCCGGCGTGTCGATCGAGCTCGCCACGGCGGCGGGCTCCGGATCCGCGGCCGAGGCAGAGAGGGACGGGACGGCGACGAGCGCGAAGAAGAAGGTGGCGACCGCGATGCACTCGCCGAGGAACGGTGCGGTCGATCGCCGGCGCGGCCGCGGCGCCAGCATCGTCTGCGCGGGACACTCGGGCCGGGCGGGCTTCGTCGAAGGCGGATTCTGCGGCATGGAAGCTCCTGTCGGGGCGAGTATACGGCCGGAAGCGTCGATCCGGCATGGAATCGCGCGATGCGCAAGTCCGCCGCAGGCGAGCAGCAATCGGCGGACCGCCTCGCGAGGTCGGTGCCCGCGCGCGACGGTTGGGGGTCGCTGCACGCAGGGCGACGTCGAGCGAGCGGCGCACGAGGGGCGGGTCCGCGGCGCGATGTGTTATCCCACGCGACGTCCGATCTGGTCGATGCCCAGCCGGGAGATCCATGGCGACGCCTTCTCGCCCCGAATCGATGACGCCGCCGAAGCGATCGCGCGCGCGCCGCGTCCTGCGCACGCTCGGCGTGCTGGTGGTCGTCCTTCCGCTCGTCGCCTGGCTCGGCGTGACCGTCGTCGTGAAGTGGACCATCGCCCGGGAAGCGCCGTTCGGGATGCTGCTCGGGCTCGTCGGTCGCGGGATGTTCGGCAGCGTGAGCTGCGCGCTCGGGGGCTGTGAGGCCGAGCTGATCGACGGCATGACGATGGCGACCTTCGACGATCGATTGAGCGAGGGCACGCTCGTCTCCCTCGACGTCGACGAGCGGGGCCGGGTCCTGCTCGCCGAGTCCCATCGTCGGGACGCCGGGACCGAGGACAATCGCCGCCACGACTGGCTCGAGGCGGATCTCGCCGCCCGTACGCTCGAGGATCGGCGCGCCTATCAACGGGACGCCATCGCCCGAGGCGCGATCCCCGATCCGGACCACTTCACGCGCGAGGCCGACCGACTCGTCGTCCTCGAGGATCGCGATGACGACGGCCGCGCGGACCGGCGCGCCGAGCTCGCTCGCTTCGGCGACGAGCTGAGCGGCCTGCTCGCCGGCGTCGAAGCGCGCGAGGGGACGATCTGGCTCGCCGACATTCCCTCGATCTTCCGCATCCGGGACGAGGATTTCGACGGCGTCGCCGAGGAGACGAGCGAGCTCGTCCGGGGCTTCGGCGTCAAGACCTCGCTCGGCGGCCATGATCTCCACGGCTTCGCCTGGGGACCGGACGGCCGGCTCTACGTCTCGGTCGGGGATCGCAGCTATCACATCGAGCTGCCGGACGGGCGCGTGCTCGAGCCGCCGCTCGGACCCGGGCGGGGCGCGGTGTTCCGGATGAATCCGGACGGGAGCGGGCTCGAGGTCTTCGCCACCGGCCTGCGCAATCCGCAGGAGCTCGCCTTCGACGACCACGGCAATCTCTTCACCGGCGACAACAACGGCGACGGCGGCGACCCCGCCCGCCTGGTCTACGTCGTCGAGGGCGGCGAGACCGGCTGGGCCATGCCCTATCAGTCGCTCGCCGACGACTACGTCCGCGGCCCCTGGATGGCCGAGCGGCTCTTCGATCTCCAGCACGAGACCCAGCCGGCCTGGATCGTGCCGCCCGTCGGGCAGATCGGGAACGGGCCGTCGGGCTTCGTCCACTACCCGGGCCTCGGGCTGCCGGCGCGTTATGCGAACCACTTCTTTCTCTGCGACTACGCCTACGTCTACGGCCAGAGCGGGATCTGGTCCTTCGCCCTCGAGCCGCGCGGGGGGCTTCGAGCTCGTCGATCGACATCGTTTCATCTGGTCCGTGCTCGCGCCGGACTTCGATTTCTCGTGGGACGGGCGCATGTTCGCGGCGCTCTTCGATCAGCTGGGCGACGGGCGGGGCGTCAGGGTCTTCGAGCACGCGCCGTCCCGGGCCGATCCGCGGGTCGCGCAGCTCGCGCAGATCGCACGGCGCAGGATGTCGGAGCAGGCAACGGGGGATCTCGTCGATTGGCTCGGGTTCCCCGACCAGCGACTGCGCCTCCGGGCGCAATTCGAGCTCGCGCGGCGTCGCGCGATCGCACCGCTCGAAGCACTCGCGCGCGATCCGAAGGCGGAGCCCATCCCACGCCTGCATGCGCTCTGGGGCCTGGGGCAGATCGGGGCCGATGGACTCGCGGCGCTGGCCGAGCCGCGGGACTGGCTCGCGGACGCGCCGGAGGAGGTGCGCGCCCAGCTCGCCCGCGTGGTCGGCGAGGCGCGGGCGTCCGAGTGGCTCCCCTGGGTTCGCGGCGGGCTCGCCGATTCCTCGCCACGCGTGCGCTTCTTCGCGGCGCAGGCGGTGGGCCGGCTCGCCGATCGCGAGAGTCTGGAGCCGCTGATCGCGCTCCTGCGCGAGAACGAAGATCGGGACGTATTCCTGCGTCACGCCGCGGTCCAGGCGCTCTCGCGGATCGGCGACCTGGACGCCGTGCTCGCGCATGCGGGGGATCCGAGCCGGTCGGTGCGCCTCGCGGTGCTGCTCGTCCTGCGGCGGGCCGGGGACGCGCGGATCGCGGCCCAGCTCGAGGATCCCGACCCGCTGCTCGTCGTCGAGGCGGCGCGGGCGATCTACGACGGGCCGATCGACGGCGCCATGCCTGCGCTCGCCGCACGGCTCGCGTCGCTCCCGCCGGCGGGGGCGGACGATCGCCAGATCGCCCAGGCGCTCCATCGCCGCGCGATCGGCGCGAACGTGCGACTGCGCAGCATCGACGGGGCGACCGCGCTGGCCCGTTACGTCGCCGACGAGCGGCAGCACGAAGGCCTGCGTTCCCTCGCGCTCGAGCAGCTCGCCCGTTATGCCGAGCCGCCGAGCCGCGATCTCACGATGGGGTTCCATCGCCCGCTCGCGCCGATCGATCGCGAGCTCGTCGCGGAGGTCCTGCTCGCGGAGGGGCGCGCCCTCACGGACTCCTCTTTCGGCGCGCGTGCCCTCGAGATCGCCGGCGAGTACGGGGTCTCACCGCGATCCGACGCCGAGCTCGTCGCGATCGTCGAATCGGATACGGCCGAGGTCCGCGAGCGCGTCGCGGCGCTCGGGGCCCTGCGGGCTCGCGCCATCGCGGCCGAGCGACCGCGCGAGAGCGACCCGCAGACGGGAGCGCGCCGGGCGGCGGGGCGCGCGATCGGCGATCCGGCGGTGGCGCTCCGGATCGCGGGGCGGGATCTGCTCCTGGCCCTCGATCCCGAGGCGGGGCTCGAGTCCCTGCTCTCGGCCACCGCGACGGGCGCCGATCCGGGCGAGCGACAGCACGCCTGGCGGCGGCTCGGGGCGATGGACGATGCGCGGGCGCGGGACGGAATCCGCAGCGCGGTCGTCGCATGGCGAGCCGGCGAGCTCGCCGAGGCCGAGGCCCTCGACGTCCTCGTCGCCGCGCAGGCGCAGGGGGATCCCGAGCTCGCCGCCTCGGCGCGCGCACTCCTCGCGGGTTCGAGCGAGGCGCCGCTCGAGAGTCGGCGCTGGGCGCTTTCGGGCGGGGATCCGGTCGCGGGCCGTCGCGTCTTCCAGACCGTCGGGGATTGTCAGCGCTGTCACGGCGATCCCGAGGCGCCGGCTGCGGGCGGGGGCCACGGGGGCCGGATCGGGCCGGAGCTCGCCGGGGTCGCGGGGAAGGGGGCGCGCTTCGTCCTCGAATCCGTGCTCGTTCCCGATGCCCGGATCGCCCCCGGCTATCCGAGTCCGTCCGCCATGCCACCCGTCGGGCTCGTCCTCGAGCCCGCGGCGTTGCGCGACCTCGTCGCCTACGCGATGACCCTCGACTGATCGCTCGCGAGGCCTCGCGGGCGCGCTGGATCGCCTCGCAAGACCGGGACCGCGGGTCGGGTCCCGGCTTGTTGTTCTCGCCTGCGAGCTGTCATAGGGTACGGGCTTTCCAGTCGCCCGACTGAGTCGAACCGAGTCGAGAGGAGAGAGTGATGGCGCGTGAAGCAGTGATCGTCGGCAGTCTTCGAACCGGCCTGACCAAGGCCCACCGCGGTTCCTTCAACCTGACGGAGCCCGTCGACTACACGGCCCACGCGATCCGCGAGGTGCTCGCGCAGCAGAAGAATCTCGATCCCAAGGAGGTCGAGGACGTGATCCTCGGCTGCGGCCATCCCGAGGGCTGCATGGGCATGAACATGGCGCGCATCGCCTCGATGGTGGCGGGCATCCCGCAGACGGCGGCGGCGACGACGGTGAACCGCTTCTGCTCGTCGGGCTCCCAGGCGATCATGATGGCGGCGAACCAGATCCTCCAGGAGGGCGCCGAGGTCGCGATCGGCGCCGGCGTCGAGACGATCTCGATGATGCAGGACGGGACCCAGAACCGGACCCGCCTCGCCAACAAGACCGCGGCCGCGCGCTTCCCCGGCCTCTACTACCCGATGGGCATCACCGCCGAGATCGTGGCCGAGCGCTACAAGGTCTCGCGCGAGGATCAGGACCAGTACGCGCTCCAGAGCCAGCAGCGTTATGCGAAGGCGGCCGCCGCGGGATACGTCGCCGAAGAGATCGCGCCGATGAAGGTGACCCGCAAGGTCACGCCGAAGGAGGGCGAGCCCTTCGAGGAGGCGTTCACCGTCGAGAAGGACGAATGCAACCGCGCCGACACGACGATCGAGGGCCTGCGCAAGCTCGCGCCCGTCTTCAAGAAGCCGGAAGAGGGCGGGACGGTCACGGCCGGCAACGCCTCCCAGCTCTCCGACGGCGCGTCGGCGACGCTGCTCATGTCGATGGAGCGCGCGAAGCAGCTCGGCATCCAGCCGCTCGCGATCTACCGCGGCACGGCGGTCGCGGGCTGCGGGCCCGAGGAGATGGGCATCGGCCCGGTCTTCGCGGTGCCGAAGCTCTTGAAGCGCCATGGCCTCACGATGAACGACATCGACATCGTCGAGCTGAACGAGGCCTTCGCCTCGCAGGTCCTCTATTGCCAGCGCACGCTCGGGATCCCGAACGAGAAGCTGAACCCGTCGGGTGGCTCGATCTCGATCGGCCATCCCTTCGGCATGACGGGCTCGCGCATGACGGGCCTGCTGGTCCGCGAGCTGCGCCGCTCGAAGAAGCGCTACGGCATCGTGACGATGTGCATCGGCGGCGGCCAGGGCCTCGCGTCGCTGTTCGAGGCCTGCTGAGCGGACGAGGGCGGCGACGGGCCCGCGGCGGCGAGAGGATCTCGAAGGGCGAACGACGAAGGGAGATCGAGCATGGCGGGACCCCAGATCGACGGCGGTGAGATCGCGAACTGGCCGATCCTCAAGATCGACTACCGGACGGACAAGTCGCGGATCGCGACGTTGCTGCCCCCGGGAATCGATCCGGGGCGCGAGCCGAACGTCCACCTCTCGATCTACCAGGTCGCCGTCCCCGACGTCCCCGAGTACGGCATCTTCATCACGGTCGATGCCGACTACCGCGGGACGCAAGGCGTCTACACCCTGGCCTACGGCATCGACCAGGAGTCGGCGATCTTCATCAGCCGGGACATGAACGGCCAGCCGAAGCATCCCTGCGAGATCGACTACTACCGATTCGGGAACGCGGTCACGGCCCGCTGCACCCACCAGGGCTACAGCTTCGTCGAGTTCGAGGGGAAGGTGAAGCAGACGCTGCCGATCCCGGAGAATCATGAAGAGAACGAGTGGTGGATCAAGGTCTCCCGCGCCGTCGGCGGGGTCGAGAAGGCCTACGACTTCCCGCCTCACGTCGTCCGCGTGAAGAGCAGCTACGCGACGGCCCACGTCGAAGAGGTCGAGGGCGAGCTGACGCTGCTGCCCTCGAAGTGGGATCCGATCGCGACGCTGCTCCCGATGCGGGAATATCTGGGCGCGCGGCTCTGGTGGCCGAAGTTCCTGGGCCGCGCGATCACGCTGGAAGGCCGCCTCGATCCGGATGCGTACTGGCCGTTCGTCGACACGATCGGCGGGTCACGTTGGCCCGGGACGATGGGCGGGCCGCGGCGGGGTTAGGCGGGACCGGGCGGGGCCTCGGCGGATCGGGTGATCCGCGATGCCTAGACTCCCGCCTCGCGCAGGATGTTCAGCGTCCTTCGCAGCGGCTCCGCCGCGCCCCAGAGCAGCTGATCGCCGACCGTGAAGGCGCCGAGATATTCCGGCCCGAGACGCAGCTTGTGGACCCGGCCGACCGGGATCGCGAGGGTCCCCGACACGGCGGCGGGCGAGAGCTCGGCGAGCGTCGATTCCTTGTCGTTGCGGACGAGCTTCGCCCATTCGTTGTGGCCCGCGATGAGCGCCTCGACGTCGGCGAGGGGAACGTCGCGGCGCAGCTTGATCGTGAAGGCCTGGCTGTGGCAGCGCATGGCGCCGACGCGGACGCAGATCGAGTCGATCGGGATCGGGCGGTCGCTTCGGCCGAGGATCTTGTTGCCCTCGGCGAAGGCCTTCCACTCCTCGCGCGTGTCGCCGCTCTCCATGCCGCGATCGATCCAGGGGATCAGGCTCGCGGCGAGCGGGACACCGAAGCTCTCGGTCGGCATCGCGTCGCTGCGCAGGACCTGGCTGACGCGGCGATCGAGCTCGAGGATCCCCGAGTCGCCCGCCCCCATCAGGTCGCGGCTCTTCTCGCCGAGCACGCCCATCTGCGCGATCAGCTCGCGCATGTGTCGGGCCCCGCCGCCCGAGGCCGCCTGATAGGTCATGCAGGTCATCCACTCGATCAGGTCCTCGGCGAAGAGGCCGCCGAGGGCGAGCAGCATGAGGCTGACGGTGCAGTTGCCGCCGATGTAGTTCTTGACGCCGGTCTCGATGCCGCGGTCGATCACGGCGCGATTGACGGGATCGAGGACGATGACCGAGTCGTCGTCCATGCGCTTGGCCGAGGCCGCGTCGATCCAGAAGCCTTGCCAGCCCCGCTCGCGCAGACTCGGCAGGACCTGCTTGGTGTAGTCGCCGCCCTGGCAGGTGATGATGCAGTCGTGGCGCGCCAGCGCGTTCGCGTCGTAGGCGTCGACGAGGGGTCGGGCGCCATGGCCGACGTCGGGCCCGAGCCCGCCGACCTGGCTGGTCGAATAGAACGTCGTCGTCAGCCCCTGGAAATCGCTCTCGGCGCGCATGCGCTCGAGCAACACGGACCCGACCATTCCCCGCCAACCCACGATGCCGACATCTCGAATCGCCATGGGGGCCATTCGATAGCAGAATCAACCAGATGGCGGAACTCCCCGAGGCGGTTTCCGGGGCGCCGTCGGCGATTGCGGACGCTCGGGATCGGCTCGCTGATGGCAGCGGGCCCCGCGGGCTGTACTCTCCGGCCGTCGAGGACCAGGCCGGCGTGACCGGCGGATCGGGGGGATCGCGTGGGGGATTCGAGTTTGCGCGCAAGGTCGGAGCGTTCGGGGTCCGGGTTCTTCGGAGCGGTGGACAGCGGCGGAGCGAAGGGCCGGCGCGGATCTCGCAGTCGGCGCCGGGCGGGGCGTGGATCGCTCCCCCTCGTGCTGGCGCTTTCGGGCAGCCTCCTCGCATCCGGACTCGGCGGCTGCGCCAAGCCCGTCGCTTCGGATCTCGATGCGTTTCCCGTCGTCGCGATGAACAAGGCCGTGCCGTATCCGACGGAGGAGGAGCGGGCGAAGCGCGTCTTCGAGGTCTCCGTGATCGATCGACCCTCCGAGAATCTCGACGAGGGAACGCTCGTGAAGCCGCGGGCGCAGGTGCGTCACGGGCTCGAGAAGATCGCGGCGACGTTCGGGGCGGCGGTGATCGAGCGCTCGAAGCCGGAAGACGAGGCGCTGCGGACCGACCGCGAGCGGCCCGAATTCGAGGGCTTCGACGTGAAGATCGTCCCGAGCGGGGACTACGCGATCGTGACGCGCTTCACGACCCATCGCCACGCGGCCGTCTGGTCGAAGCCGTCGAAGCTCCCGTGGCAGACCGAGGCGGACGTCGCGAAGAAGCCCGGGACCTGCACCCACACCGTCGAGGTCGCCTTCGACGTCGAGCTCGTGCAGAAGGCGTGGGAGGACGCGGTCAAGCGTACGTTCCTCGTGAATCACAAGGCGCAGCAGGAGAACAAGGATCTCGATCAGGCCTGCACGATCTCGCCGGTCACGATCGACACGCTCTTCGAGACGGCCATCTCCGAGGCGCTCTCCTGTCTCGAGATCCCGCTCGGAACCCGAGTCTCGCCCCGCGGACACGTCCTGGCGCACCGCAAGGCGAAGGACGGCGAGTCCCACATCTATCAGATCTCCCTCGGCATCGAGCAGGGCGTCGATCCCGAGGAGCCGATCGAGTTCCGCCGCGTCGAGGTCTCGCAGCAGTCCGACGGCTCCGAGGTGCGCACCGAGCGCGTCATCGCGAGCGGCGTCGCCACGCAACAGATCACGGGCGAGGACACCTGGGTCGCAGTTCATGCCGACGACCTCACGATCCCGATCCTCGAGGGCGACGTCGTGAAACGTTCGTTCTCGAAGGGACTGATCACCAACCTGACCGGGCCGGACTGCAAGAAGATCCTGGCCGAGCGTTAGGCGGGGCGCGCCGACCGTGTTGTTCGAGCTGGCCCGGACGAGATCAGCGGCACTCGCCCTCGACGACGGCACCCGCACGCGCAGCTACGGCGAGCTCGTCGACCGCATCGCGCGCTTCGCGAGCTTCCTGCGCCACGATGCGGGGCTCGCGCCCGGGAGCCATCTCGCGCTCCTGATGGGCAACCGGGTCGAGGGCATCGAGCTCCTGCTCGGCGGGATCTTCGCCGGCCTCTGGGTCACGCCGATCAACTGGCACCTCGCCGAGGAGGAGATCGACTACGTCGTCGGCGACTCCGGGGCGTGCGTGCTCGTCACCGACGATCGCTACGCGGCGCTCGCCCACCGCGTCGCGACCCGGCATCCGGGCGTTCGCGTCCTCGAGGTCGGAGACGGGCTCGACCGCCTCCTCGACGCGGTCCACCCTCGCCCGATCGATCTCGAAGGCCCCGCCGGCGGCAACATGATCTACACGAGCGGGACGACGGGTCGGCCGAAGGGCGTGAAGCGTGCGCGGCCTTCGAGCGTCGGCGCCGCGCTCGAGGGGTTCGTCCGCTACGGGCGCGGGATCGGTCTCGATGGCTCGGGTCCCCACCTGATCACGGGTCCGATGTATCACGCGGCGCCCCTCATGTTCGCGGTCTACGACAACGCGAGCGGGGCCCCGGTCCTGATCCTCCCGCGCTGGGACGACCGGGAGGCCCTCGAGATCCTGATGCGGCGCGAGGTCGCCCATGCCCACTTCGTGCCGACGATGTTCGTCCGACTGCTGCGCCTGCCGGAGGCGGAGCGCGCGGCCTTCCGCGCGCCGAAGCTGCGCGTGGCGCTCCACGGGGCGGCGCCGATCTCGGTGGCCGTGAAGCGGCGCATGATCGAGTGGTGGGGACCGATCCTCGTCGAATACTGGGGGGGGACCGAAGGCGGGGTCAACACGCTGATCGACTCGGCGGACTGGCTCGCGCATCCGGGCTCGGTCGGTCGCGCGCTGCCGGGCTTCGAGGTCTTCGCCGTCGACGAGACGGGCCGGCGCCTGGGGGCGAGCGAGGTCGGCGATCTCTACTGCCGGAGCGCGAGTTCGCCCGAGCCCTTCGCCTACCACGGTGATCCGCAGAAGACCGCGGCCGCCTATCTCGAGCCCGGTGTCTTCACGATCGGCGACGTCGGCTTCGTCGACGGCGCGGGCTACGTCCATCTCGCCGATCGCCGCTCCCACATGATCATCTCGGGGGGCGTCAACATCTATCCCGCCGAGATCGAGCAGGTCCTGCTCGAGCATCCGGCTGTCGCCGACGTCGCCGTCTTTGGCATTCCGGACGAGGAGTGGGGCGAGTCGGTCAAGGCGGCGATCGAGCTGCGCCCCGGCGAGCGGGCGTCGGAGGCGCTGGCGGTCTCGTTGCTGGCCCACGCGCGGGCGCATCTGGCGGGCTACAAAGTGCCCCGGTCGATCGACTTCGAGGCGGAGCTGCCGCGCCATCCGAGCGGCAAGCTCTACGTCCGGAGGCTCCGGGATCCCTACTGGGTCGGGCGCGATCGGAAGATCTGAGGAGCGGAGCGGGCGGGGCCGCGCGAGGCGGTGACCCGGATGCGGAGCGGGCGAGGGGCCGCGAGGAGAATCGCGCGTGGCGCGCACGATCGACGAAGTGGCGAGCCGGTTATCGGCCTCGCGGCCCGAGCTCTCGACGGCGAGCCATTCGACGCGGGCGGCGGTCGCGCTCGTGCTGCGGGAGCGGGGCGGCGATCTCGAGGCGCTCTTCATCCGCCGGGCCGAGCACGAGGGTGATCCCTGGTCGGGGCATCTCGCGTTTCCGGGCGGTCGCATCGACCCGACGGATACCGGGCCGCGGATGGCCGCCGAGCGCGAGACGCTCGAAGAGCTCGAGCTCGATCTGACGGGTGCGCGCCTGCTCGGCCAGCTCTCCGACGTCCCGGGCCACGCGGAGTCGATCTGCGTCTCGGCCTTCGTCTATGCGCTCGGCCCGGCCCTCGATCCCGCGCTCGAGAGCGACGATCCGGTGCTCAAGCCGAACCACGAGATCCGCGAGGCGTTCTGGTCACCGCTTCCCCACCTGACGGACCCCGAGCGCCAGGCGCTGAAGACCTTCACCTACCTCGAGCACGCGATGGCGCTCCCGACCGTCCGCCTGCTCGACGATCCGCGGGCGCCCGTGCTCTGGGGCATCACGTACAAGTTCATGGACGAGTTCATGTCGCGGATCGGGCGGCCGATCCCGTTCATGCCCTGGGCCGACGCCGACTAGCGCGCCTTTGCGTTCTCGCGCGCCGCCTTGAGGCGCGCGCTCTCGCTCTGCTCGTTCTTCATGGCCTGGGCCATCGTGTGGGCGGCGCCGAACTGGAGCGCCTGCTTCGCGAAGGCGAGCACGATCGGATCGATCTCGGCCATCTCCTTCGCCATCGCCCGCGTCGTCGGGAGGACCTGATCCGCGGGCACCGCCTTGTTGACGAGCCCGATCGCCGCGGCTTCGGTGCCGAGGATCTTCTTCGCCGTGAGCACGAGCTCCTGGGCGCGGGCCATGCCGACGAGCTGGGGCAGCAGATGCGTCGAGCCGAGGCCGGGCAGGATCCCGAGGCGGCCGAAGACGAAGCCGAGCTTCGCGTCGTCGGCGGCGATCCGGACGTCGGCAGGCATGGCCATCGTCATGCCGACGCCGACGGCGTGGCCGTTGATCGCGGCGAGGACGGGCTTCGAGGCCGCGCGCATCTCGAGGGGCAGCTGGCGCAGGAAATCCTCCTCGCCGAGGCGCGGACCCTTCGAGACGTTCTCGCCCTTCGCGTGGGCCGCGAGGTGCTCGAGGTCGGCCCCCGCGCAGAACGCCCGACCGGCGCCGGTCATGATGACGGCGCGGATCTTCGGATCGCGCTCGAGGGCGCGGAAGGCCCGGGTGAACTCCTCGCCCATCTCCGTCGTGTAGGCGTTGAGCTTCTCGGGGCGGTTCAGGGTGATCGTCGCGATCCCGTCCTCGACGTCGAGGAGGATGTTCTTGTACGGCATGGTGCGCTCTTTCGTGGGACCCGCGCGGGCTCGCCGGGGGCGGTCGTTCGTGGAGGAAGCCGGGCGCATTCTCACACGATCCCCGGGTCTCCGACAAGTGCGCGATCCCGGAGAGGTGGGGTCGGACGGCGACCGGGACGGGCCTCGGAAACCCGCCGCCGAGCGCTCCCGGCGAGGGCGCGCTCTGTTATCGTCGCGATGGGACGTCGCTGCGATGACGTCCGGAGGTTCGTCGCATCGTGTCGTCTCGCCGCCCGCTCCGTCCCGTTTCGTCCCGTCGATCCATCATCCTCTCGCTTCGCGTCCTCGTCGTCCTCTTCCTCGCGGCCTTCGCCGTCGGTTGTCCCGATCCCGACGTCGAGATCCGCTACGACGGACCGACCGGCGATTGGCCGGTCTGGGGCCGGACCTCCGGGGCGATCCATCATTCGCCGCTGACCCAGATCGATCGCGAGAACGTGAAGGGCCTGAAGGTCGCCTGGACCCACGAATCCGGGGACTACTACGACGGCTCGGGCTATTCGAAGGTGACCTCGCTGCAGGTGACGCCGCTCGTCGTCAACCAGAAGCTCTACTACTGCACGCCCTTCATGCGCGTCTTCGCCCTCGATCCCGAGACGGGCGAAGAGCTCTGGAAATTCGATCCGAAGCTGAAGGATCGCTTCGGCGAAGGCCCGTACCCGCTGATCTGCCGAGGCGTCTCGTACTGGGAAGACGGCCAGGCGGCGCCCGGCGCGGCCTGCGCGAAGCGGATCTTCTACGGGACCGCGGACTCCGATCTCTGGGCCCTCGACGCCGACACGGGCAAGCCCTGCGAAGGCTTCGGCGAGAGCGGTCGCGTCGAGCTGCGCGAAGGCATCGGGGAGGCGCCGCCCTGGGAATACCATCCGACCTCGCCGCCGCAGGTCATCCGGGACAAGGTGATCATCGGCGCGTTGATCGCCGACAACGTTCGCGTCGATGCGCCCGGCGGCGTCGTGCGGGCTTTCGACGCTCGCACCGGCGCGCTCGCCTGGGCGTGGGATCCCGTTCCGCCGGGTTACGACCCGAAGCCCGATCCCGCGACTGGCCGCCACTACGCCTCGGGCACGCCCAACATCTGGTCGATCATCACCGGCGATCCCGAGCGCGGCCTCGTCTACGTCCCGACCGGCAATCCCTCGCCCGACCTCTTCGCCGGCATGCGCAATGGGCTCGACTACTACGGCAGCTCGACCGTCGCGCTCGAGGCCGAGACCGGCAAGGTCGTCTGGCATCGTCAATACGTCCACAACGACATCTGGGACTACGACACGCCGAGCCCGCCGACGCTCTTCCAGATGCCGAACGTGGGCGGTGGCGCGCCGGCGTTGCTGCAGACGACGAAGATGGGCCACATCTTCCTGCTGAACCGGGAGACCGGCGAGCCGCTCTATCCGATCGAGGAGCGGCCCGTGCCCCAGGGCGGCGTGCCGGAGGAGCATCTCTCGCCGACGCAGCCGTTTCCGACGCATCCGAAGCCCCTGCATCCGCTCGATCTGTCTCCGGACGACGCCTTCGGCTTCACCTTCCTCGACCGCAACCACTGCCGGAAGCTCATCGAAGCCAATCGCTACGAGGGCATCTTCACGCCCCCCGACACGAAGGGCACGATCCAGACGCCCCACACCTCGGGCGGCATGAACTGGGGCGGCGTCACGATCGACGAGAAGCGCGGCATCATGGTCGTCGTCCAGACCCATGCGGCGGTCATCAACAAGCTGATTCCCCGGGCCGAGGCCGACAAGCTGAACGAGAAGGACTTCGTCTTCCCGAACGAGTTCTACGAGATGAAGGGCGCGCCGTACGCGGTCCACCGCCAGCTGCTGGCGTCGCAATTCGGGGCACCCTGCAATCCGCCGCCCTGGGGCAGCATCACCGCCGTCGACCTCGTCTCGGGCGACGTGCGCTGGAAGCGGGGCCTCGGCACGCTGCGCGACGTGGCGCCGTTTCCCGTCTGGCTGATCTTCCGGGGCGACTACGGCTCACCTTCCTTCGGCGGCGGTCTGTCGACGGATACCGGCCTCTACTTCGTCGGCGCGTCGATGGACAAGTACTTCCGCGCGATCGACCTCGAGACCGGCGAGGAGCTCTGGAAGGATCGTCTGCCCTTCGCCGGCAACGCGACGCCGATGACCTACCGGCTCGACGAGAGCGGTCGGCAATTCGTCGTGATCGCGGCGGGGGCGAACCCGATCTCCGAGATGGGAGACGTGCTCGTGGCCTACGCGCTGCCGGACGAGAAGAAGGGCGACTGAGGATCGGGGAGCGCTAGGCCTTCGGGCGCCGGGACACGAGCGTCGCGGTCGTCGATTCATAGACGGTCTCGCCGTTCTGATCGACGAGCCGTGCGCGCATCCGCACGACGCCGGCGTCGGGCCGGCTCTTCGAGGGCCGGACCTCGACGATCTCGGCCCGGAACTCGAGCTCGTCGTTCGCCCGCACCGGCCGCGGCAGGGACATCGTCGCGCCGAGCCCGGCGATCACCGCGTGGCCGCCGTCCGCCTCCCGCGAGGCGAGGGCGAGGCGGGTGAAGATCGCGGTCGTGTAGGCGCCCGACGCGATCGCGCATCCGAAGCCCGCCGCGCGCCCGGCCTCGTCGTCGACGTGGATCGGCCGGGGATCCCATTTGCGGGCGAACTCGATCATCTCGTCGCGCTCGACCGCATGACGCTCGCCGCCGAATGTGTCGCCGGGCGAGAGATCTTCCAGGTACTTAGGCGCCAATCGATCCGTTCCTCCCGGCTCAGCCCGCCGCGCGCATCGCCCGGGCGACCTGCGACCACTTCTCGCGCCAGGCGGGATCCTTCCAGCCGTCGGCGGCGGTGTACGAGGTGACGCGCACCTTCGGTGCGAGGTTTCGGTAGCGCGCGACGAGCTTTGCGGCGAGCGCGTCCCAGCTCGACGTGACCGTGTAGTGGTCGAGGATCGGGTCGGTGATCAGGGCCTTCATGCCGGCGACGTCGCCGCGCTGCTGCAGGGCGTGGAGCTCGTCGGAGAGGCCGTGGAGGCCGTGGTGCTCGAAGACGGGGGAGTAGGTCCGGGTCGAGCCGTAGAAGGCGATCATCGTGCGCGCGTGCTCGCGGGTCCGCGCGAGCTCTTCGTCCGTGTCGCCGACGGCGGTCATGATCGGGCAGGAAAACGTGATCGCGTCGAGGCTGCGGCGCGAGCGGGCGAGGCCTTCCTCGATCGCCTTGCGCTGGACGTCCTTCACGTACTCGGGCGAGTGGAAGGGATGGACGTGGATCCCGTCGGCGACCTCGCCGACGAGTCGGCTCATGTAGGGGAGCACCGCCGAGATGTAGACCGGCGGCGCCGGGACCTCGATCGGCCCCGGGCTCCAGGTCGGGGGCAGCAGCGAGAAGTGGTAGTAGCGGCCTTCGTAGTGGAGCTTCTCGAGACCGGCGAAGGCGCGGAAGATCGCCTTCACGCTCTCGACGTACTCCTTCATGCGCGGCCCGGGCGGGACGAACTCGGCGCTGTAGCGCCGCTCGATATGGGCCTTGACCTGGCTGCCGAGGCCCAGCACGAAGCGCCCGCCCGTCGAGGCGGCGAGCTCCCACGCGATGCCGGCCGTCACCATCGGGCTGCGGGGGAACGCGACGGCGATGCCGGTCCCGATCTGCAGGCGCTCGGTCCCGAGCGCGGAGGCGGTCGCGGCGAGATAGGCGGAGCGGCCCGAGTCGGTCCACCAGATCGAGCCGAAGCCCGCCGCTTCGACCTGCCGCGCATGCTCCTGGGAGGCTTTCAGCGTGCCCGGATGGGCGATGATGTCGAGCTCCATGGTCGTTCGGCCTTTCGTCGTTCGCTGGACCGTCCGGTCGGTCTTCGGTTCGTCGATTCTCGACGGGCGCCCGCATCGAGACGCGCCCGCGGCCTCCGAGGGCTCAGAGCATCTCCGCGAGGCGTGCGCCGTCGTGCGTCGCGTGGAGGATCCGTCGCGGCGCGAGGCAGTCGCCGATCGAGTGGATCTCGACCTCGCGACCCTCGCGACCCTCGCCCCCGACCGCCCCGACCGCGCGACCCGCGAGCACGCGGCTCTCGAGTGCGCGCGCGAGCCCGGCCCGGGCTCGCGCACCGCAGGCGAAGACGAGGCTGTCGGCCAGGATCGTGTCGCTCGCCCCGGTCCAGACCTGGACGACCTGCGCCGAGTGGTCCGCGAGGGCGACGAGCTTCGTGAGCGATCGCAGATCGACTCCGCGGACGAGGAGCCTTCGGACGAGCGCATAACGGGTCGCCTTCTCGAGCCCCTCGCCGATCGAGAAGGCCTCGGCGATCAGGGTCACCGCATGCCCCCGTGCCGCCAGCAGGTCGGCGGTCGCGAGGGAGCCGACCTGGTCGTCGGTCCCGGCGACGACGAGGACGCGCGGGCCCAGGGATGCACCGCGCAGGACCGCGGTCGCGGTGTGGATCGAAGGCGCGTCGCGCGGGCCTGCGACGCCTGGCAATCCCGGCACGTACTCTTCCGCGCCGGTGGCGAGAACGACGACCTCGGCGGCCGCCGCGTCGACGCAGGCGAGATCGACCTCGGTCTCGAGCCGCAGCTCGACGCCGGCCCAGTCGAGGCGCCGTCGGAGATAGTCGGCATAACGGGCGTACTGCGGACGGTGGGGATCGAGGCCGAGCAGCGAGACCATCCCGCCGACCCGATCCGAGCGTTCGCAGAGGAGGACCTCGTGGCCGCGGGCGGCGGCGCGCCAGGCGGCCTCGACGCCGGCAGGCCCGGCGCCGACGACGAGGATCCGGCGCGGCCGCTCCGTCGGCAGCAGGGCGAGCTCGCGTTCCTTGCCGGCGGCGGGATTCGTCGCGCAGACGACCGCGCGGGCGGTGAAATGGCATTCGTTGCAGCCGAGGGTCGGGGCGATCGGCTCGGTCGCGCGGGGCTCGTCTTCTACCCGACGGGTCCTCGCCGCGCGTGTCTTCTCGACGAGGCGCGGCTCGGCGATCAGCGCCCGCACGAGCCCGACCAGGTCGGCGATGCCCGCGGCGACGAGGCGCTCCCCGACCTCGAGGTCGGGGATCCGGCCGGAGACGATGACCGGGATCGAGACCGCCCGCCGGATCGCCGCAGCGGCTTCGGCATGGGGCGTCTCGGGCTCGTAGATCGAGCCGACGTAGGCGCCGGTCAGTCCGCGGCGGTTGCCGGTGTAGGTCCCGCCGCTGACGTTGAGATAGGCGACGCCGCGGGCCTCGAGGCGCTTCGCGACGCGCACGATCTCGTCGATCCCGTAGCCGCCCGGCGGCTCGATCCCGGTCAGCCGGACGCCGAGGGCGACGCCCGGTCCGATCTGCGCGAGGACGCGCTCGACGACCTCCTCGAGCAGGCGGCAGCGGCCCTCGAGGTCGCCGCCGTAGGCGTCCTTTCGGAAGTTCGTGGCGGGCGAGAGGAATTGCTGGAAGAGGTAGCCGTGGGCGGCGTGGAGCTCGACGGCGTCGAGGCCCGCCGCGGCGATGCGGCGCGCGCCCTCGACGTAGGCGCGCTCGACCCGTTCGATCTCCGCCAGGGACAGGACGTGGGGCGTCTGGCGCTTCTCGTCGTCGGGCTCCTCGCTCGGGCCGACGGCGGGCTGGAGATCGTCGTGGTTGCGGCTGGTGCCGGGGTGGTAGAGCTGGCCGACGAGGCGACAGCCGAACTCGTGGACCGCCTTCGCCTGGGCGGCGAAGGTCGGGATCAGGGTGCGATCGAGATGTTCGAGGCCCTCCTTCGAGAGCGGATCGAAGGGCACCGCATCGAAGTCGCCCTGCATGTCGAGCCGCGCGCGCCCGGGCCCGAGCGGCAGCTCGCCGACGCCCATGCCGGCGGGTACGCCGATCAGGCCGACGCCGCCCGCCGCGCGCTCGGCGAGATAGGGCAGGTAGCGCGTCTGGGAGAGGCGCGGGCCATGGACCGACATCATGACGCGATTCGCGAGGCGGATCGGGCCGATCTCGATCGGTTCATCGAGCAGGCCGCGTTTCGCGTCCGTCGTCATGTCAGCCCCCGAGCTTCCCCTTCACGCGGTCCCGCAGCTCGTACTTGAGGACCTTCCCCGATGCGTTGCGCGGCAGCTCGTCGACGACCTCGACGAAGCGCGGGACCTTGTAGTTGGCCATGTTCGCGCGGCTCCAGGCGATCACCTCGGCGGGATCGAGGGAAGCGCCCGGCCGCGGGACGACGAAGGCCATGCCGACCTCGCCCATGCGCTCGTCGGGGACGCCGATCACGGCGGAGGCGGCGATGCCCGGATGCTGGAAGAGCAGGTTCTCGACCTCGGCCGGGTACACGTTGAACCCGCCCATGATGTAGAGATCCTTGATCCGGTCGGTGATCTTGATGTAGCCGCGCTCGTCCATGACGGCGATGTCGCCGGTATGGAGCCAGCCGTCGGCGTCGATCGCCTTCTTCGTCTCGGCCTCGTCCTTGAAGTAGCCGCGCATGACGTTGTAGCCGCGAACCCAGACCTCGCCGGCCGTCCCGCTCGGGACCTCCTTGCCCTCGGTGTCGACGAGCTTGACCTCGGTATCCGGGATCGCCGCGCCATCGGAGTTGGCGATCGTCTCGGGCGTGTCCGAGGGCAGGCAGATCGAGACCGTGCCGCAGCTCTCGGTCAGGCCGTAGGCCTTGATCACGCTCTGGAAGCCGAGCTCGCTGCGCATGCGATGGACGAGCTCGACGGGGGTCGGCGCGGCGCCGGTGACCGCGAGGCGCAGCGACGAGGTGTCGTACTTCGCGCGACCCTCGAAGGCGAGCATCGACTGATAGATCGCCGGCGGGCCGGGCATGACCGTGATCTTCTCGCGCTGGATGCGGCCGAGCACGTCGGCGACGTCGAAGACGCCATGGGGCAGGGCGGTCGCGCCGTGGATCAGGCAGGCGAGCCAGCCGCCCTTGTAGCCGAAGGAGTGGAAGAAGGGATTGATGATGAGATAGCGGTCGCCGGCGCGCAGGCCGACGGTGCGGCCCCAGACTTCGAAGACCTTCAGGTTCTGGCCGTGGGCGCTCATGACGGCCTTGGGATTGCCGGTCGTCCCCGACGTGAAGAGGAAGTCGCAGAGATCGTCGGGGGTCACCTCAGCCGACCGCGCCTTCGCGGCTGCGGGCGTCACCGCCGCGCCGCCAGCGAGAAAAGCGTCCCACGCCGTGCCGTTCGGGCTCTCCCCCTCGAGCAGCAGGATGCCTTCGAGGGTCGCGATCTTCTGCGCCGCGATCACGTCGGCGTAGTTCATGCCGAGGAAGTCGCCGACGGTGCAGAGCAGGCGGGCCTCGCTCTTCTGGAGCACGTAGGCGGCCTCGGCGGCCTTGAAGCGCGTGTTCAGCGTGACGAGCACCGCGCCCGCGGACTGGAGTCCCAGGGCGGCGACGATCCAGCGCGCGCTATTCGGGGCCCAGATGCCGACCCGGTCGCCGCGCTGGATGCCGGCGGCCATGAAGGCGCGGGCGGCCTCTTCGACGGCGGCGGCGAGACCCGCGAAGGTGAGCTTCTCGCCGTTCTCCTCGATCGCGGAGACGTTCGGCCAGGTCGCGGCCGAGCGCGCGAGGGTCTGCGGGATCGTCATTCTCGCCCAGTCGAGCGGTCCGGTCGTCGTCATCGAGCGCTCCTTCTAATCCCGGCCGATCACCGCGATCCCGCAGGCCGTCGGATGGCCTCCGATGTTGTGCGACACCGCGAGCTTGCCCTCGACGCCCGGCACCTGGCGCGCGCCGGCCTTGCCCCGCAGCTGCATGACGTTCTCGTAGATCATGCGCACGCCGGTGGCCCCCGTCGGATGGCCGAAGGTCTTGAGGCCGCCGTCGGTGTTGACGGGGAGCGAGCCCGTGAGCTCGAAGTCGCCGCTCGCGATGTGGTCCTTCGCGCTGCCCTTCTCGCAGAAGCCGAGATCTTCGTAGGTCAGCAGCTCGGTCAGCGAGAAGCAGTCGTGGACCTGGGCGATGCCGATCTGGGCGCGCGGGTTCGTGATCCCGGCCATCTGGTAGACGTCGTCCCGGGCCCAGGCGGTCGGCTTCCAGGAGAGGAAGTCGTTCTTCGGGTCCTTCTGCGGATTCGGGCCGGAGCGGACGGTGACGCCCTTGATCTTGATCGGCGCCTTCGAATAGCGGCTCGCGAGATCGGTCCGGGTCAGGACCGCGGCGGCGGCGCCGTCGGTCTGGGCGGCGGAGTCGTAGAGGCCGAAGGGCCAGGAGATGATGCGGGCCTTGAAGTAGTCGTCTTCCGTGATCTTGCGCTTCAGGAAGGACTTCTCGGCGAGGCAGCCGTTCGCGTGGTTCTTGATCGCGATCTTCGCGAGGTCGGCGCGGGAGGCGCCGTACTTCTCGAAGTAGGTCGCGGCGACCAGGGAGAACCAGCCGGCCGGCGTCTGGGGCAGGTCGCGGACGCGGTCGGTGACGACGCTCGGGCCGGAGACGCCGCGGTCCTTCGGCTTGTCGTAGCCGACGACGAGGACGGTGTCGTAGACGCCGGCGGCGATCGAGAGGGTCGCGAGGCGCATCAGGTCGGTCCCCGTCGCGCAGTAGTTGGTCGCGAAGGAGACGGGCTTGTTGAAGAGCTTGAGCGCGTCGGCGCACTCGTGGGGGCCCTTGTTGGTGTAGATCGAGCCCGTGAAGACGGCGTCGATCTGCCGTTGCGGATCCTCGATGCCGGCGTCGGCGTAGGCCTCGTAGGCCGCGTCGACGATCATGTCGGCCGGGGACTGATCCCAGTTCTCGCCGAACTGGCAGCACCCGATGCCGACGATGGAGACCTTGTCGCGAATCGCTTCTTTGTTCGCCATGGATGGGTTCTCGCTGGGTGGGCACCGGGATCGGCGCTCCGTTCGGGTTCGAGGACGATTCGGAGGTCGGCTCCGCGGTCGGCGCTAGACCGGCTTCGGGATGCCCTTCCAGTAGTAGTTGGGCCGGCCGCCGGACTCGTGGATCCGCCGGAAGACGAACTCGATCTCCTGGCCGATCTTCATCTCGTCGGGCTTGATCTCGATGACCTGCAGATGGATGCGGGCCCCGTCGACGTCGACGATCGTCACGATCGTCGGCGGGTTCGGCGTCGGGAAGAAGAAGTCGAAGGTGTAGGTGACGACCTTGCCGATGCGATCCGAGAGCCGGACGGAGTCGAACTGGTCCTTCGCGAAGCAGGTCTCGCAGACGCGCTGGGCCGGGAACTGGATCGCGCCGCACTTGCGGCATTGCTGGCCGCGGAAGTTGAGATCGTCGTCGCGCTCGCGGAAGAGGATCGTCGCCGACAGACCCGGATTCGTCCCCGCGTCCCATTCCTTCGGCGCGAGCCCCCGGGCATTGATGTAGTCGTCGTAGCGCGGAACGACCCGGCGGCGGGCCAGATTCCACTCGACGCCGCGCCGGTCGCCCGCCTTCTCGATCTGGGGCGTCGTGCGGAAGCTCGTCGCGTCGGCACCGTTGCCGAAGTTGACGACGAGGATCCGCTCGCCGGCCCTCGCCGCCTCGAGCGCCGACACGAGGAGCAGCGGCGCGAAGGCCGTGCCCGCGTTGCCGAGCCGGCCGAAGAGCGGCGCGACGATCTGGTCCTTGCCGATCCCGGCTGCGCGGGCGGCATCGCCATGGGCGCGGGCGTCGGGGCCGTAGAGCGCGACGCGATCGTAGTTCGCGATCTTCGTCTGGCTTCGTTCGAGCAACGCCTGGATCGCCGCGGCGACGTTCGGCGAGTAGGACTCCTGGATCACGAAGCGATCTTCCCAGGAATGGACGTAGGCCTGGCTTGCGGGGCGCCAGACGTCGGTGACCTCGTCGGCCACCGCCGCGAAGTCGTCGAGGGTCGCGATCGCGTCGCCGTCGCCGACGAGGAAGGCGGCCGCGCCGTCGCCGAAATTGGCCTCGAGGCCCGAGCTCGGCGCGCCGAGCCGGACGTCGCTCGCGATCACGAGGGCAAAGCGGGCCGAGCCCGCCTTGATCGCGTCGAAGGCCGCGCGCAGGGCGATCGTGCCCGCCCGCGTCGTGCCCGTCTGGTCGCTCGTCTGCACCGCGCGGGGCAGGTCGAGGACCCGGGCCGCGAGGGCCGACGCCTGCTTCTCCTGGAAGGGCAGGGTCGTCGAGGCGAACACGAGCAGGTCGACGCGGCTGCGGTCGAAGCCGCGCAGGCAGTGCAGCGCCGCGGTGACGCCGAGCGTGATCGCGTCCTCGTCGTTCCAGGCGACGGCCTTCTCGGGGCCGCCGTCCTTCGCGGGGCGGCCACCGATCGCCGAGAGCGGCAGTCTCGTCCGCGGGATGTAGGCGCCGTAGGAGAGGATTCCGATCATCGGGAGCTCCGTCGTCGTGAATGGGGCTTCGGGCGGGGCCCGGTCGGGCCCGTGCCGGGCGGATCGTCGCTAGGCCTGGACCTGGACGGTCAGGAGGTCGGCGATCTTCTCGGCGTGTTCGTCCTGGGTCCCGAAGAGGTTCTCGAGGACCCAGGCGCGCTTGAAGTAGTAGTGGGCGAGCACCTCCCACGTGAAGCCCATGCCGCCGTGGACCTGGATGCAGCTTCGACCGTTGCGGATCGCGGCTTCGCCGGCCGTGATCTTGGCGGCGGAGACGGCGCGCTCGACGTCGGCGACCTCGGGCGCGTCGAGGGTCGCGCCCGCGTTGTAGGCTCCGGCGCGGGCGGCCTCCTGGCGGACGAACATCTCGGCGAGCATGTGCTTCACGGCCTGGAACGAGCCGATCGTGCGACCGAACTGCTCGCGACCCTTCGCGTACTCGTTGGCGAGATCGAGCGCGCCCTCGGCGAGGCCGAGCTGCTGACCCGCGACCAGCGCCGCACCCTCGAGGCGGAGGCGTTTCGCGCGGGCCGCATCGGCGATCTTCTCGCCCTTCGGCAGCGACTTGACATGGTGGACCGGGGTCAGCGGGTCGAGGGGGAACTCCACGAGCTCGCCCTGCAGCGTGCGCGGAGCGATCTGGTAGACGCCGTCGTCGCGCAGCACGAGCAGCACGTCGAGGCTCTCGAGATGCTCGACCATGCAGGGCCCGTCGCCGCCGCCGATCTGGTCGAGGCCGCCCACGACGGCCGTGCCGTCGGCGGCGCCCTTCACGAGACCCGCCGCGAGCTGGCTCCAGACGAGCGGCCCCGGCACGAGCCGTCGGCCGAGCTCCTCGAAGACGAGCACGCTGTCCGCATAGCCCAGGCCGACACCGCCCTCGCTCTCGGGCAGGCGCAGCGAGAAGATCCCCATCTCGGCGAGCTCGCTCCAGAGCGCGCGGTCGAAGCCCTTCGACTTCTCGAGCTCCGGGTAGCGCTCGTTCGGGACCTGGCCTTCGCAGAAGCTGCGGATGCCGTCGCGGAGGGCCTTCTGGTCTTCGGTCGGTTGAAAATCCACGGTCGTCTCCTGTTCATCGGGAACGGCTTCCGCCGCTCCCTGCTCGGCTTCGGGCTCAGGCCTTGGCCGGTGCCGGGTCCTTCGCCTGACCCAGGATGCGCTCGCCGATGATGTTCTTCTGGATCTGGCTGGTGCCGGCCGCGATCGAGATCGAGAGCGAGTTGAGGTGGCGGTTCAGCAGATGCTGGGCGGGCAGTCCGGCGACGTCGGAGCGCGAGAGGCCCGCGCGGCCGAGCAGTCGGAGACCGAGCTCCGTGATCTTCTGGTAGAGCTCGGAGTAGTAGAGCTTGACGGCCGATGCGCCGACGCCGGGCACGCCCGACGCCTTCGCCTCGCAGACCGAGAGCTTCACCATCGCCCACAGGCTCTCGAGCTCGCCCGAGAGATGGCCGAGCTCGCGGCGCAGCGCCTTGTCCTCCCACGCGGTGGCGCCATGGCTCGTGATCTTCTGCGCGAGCTTGACGAGGCCGCGCACGAAGGCCTGGAGATTGATCATCTCCGAGGCGAACGCCGTCCCGCGCTCGAAGCGGAGCGTCACGTTGGTCACGCGCCAGCCGTCGTTCTCCTTGCCGACCAGGTTCTCGACCGGGATGCGCACGTTCTCGAGGAAGACCTCGGAGAACTCGCCTTCGCCTTCGAGCGTCGGCAGCGGGCGGATGTCGATGCCCGGGAGGTTCATCGGCATGATGAGCCAGCTGATGCCCTTGTGCTTCGGGGCCGTGGGATCGGTCCGCACGAGCAGCTCGCAGTAGTCGGCGATCTGGGCGAAGGTCGTCCAGATCTTGTGGCCGTTGACGACGTAGTGGTCGCCGTCGCGCACCGCCTTCGTCTGCAGCCCCGCGAGATCCGAGCCGGCGACGGGCTCCGAGAAGCCCTGACACCAGACCTCGGCGCCCGAGATGATGTTGCGGATGTGCTTCGCCTTCTGGTCGGGCGTGCCCTCGGCCATGATCGTCGGGCCGCCGTGCAGTACGCCGACGAAGTTGCAGCCGACGTAGGGCGCGTTCGCCTTCGCGATCTCCTCGAAGTAGATCAGCTGCTCGATCAGCGTCGCGTCGCGGCCGCCGTATTCCTTGGGCCAGTTGATGCCGGCATAGCCGGCGTCGAAGAGCTTCTTCTGCCAGCCCGTGTCGTAGGCGCGGCGCGCCGGCCAGTCGTGGACCGAGGGCGGCGTGCCGTACGAGGGCACTTCGCTCGCGAGCCAGCTCGCGAGCTCACGGCGGAACTTCTGCTCTTCGGGGGTGTACCGGAGGTCCATGCTGCTCCCGGGGCGAGGGCGATCCGAGGGCGTCGTTCGTTCGAACGGCGCACGCGATCATCGGCGGGTGGATTACGATCCGCAGCGTATCGAAAGGGTTCGGGGGCGTCAAAGGCGATCGGCCCGCCGATCCCGTCACACGGGCGGCCGCCGAGACCCGAAAGAACGCGTGGGCCGCCGTCTCCGCGCCTGAGGCGGCAGGTCTTCCCGCAGCCCTGAGGCCGTGACAGACCGGCGCGTTCGCGCTCGAAGGTCGGCGCTGCCGCTGGCCGCAGCGCCCGTAGGCCGACTCGCCGCACGGGCCGAATGGCGTGCCGTGAGCGCGTGAAGCTGAGATGCGGGATGGCGAGATCGAGGTCGACGCTGCCCGCCGAATCGAGGTCGCCGCCGAGGATGTCGACCCGTGCGTCGCCAGACGAGGCCTCGCTGGCGGCGATCCGGAGCGCGTGGTCGCCGCGAAACGTGCCGCCGAACACGGTCAGCCGTGAGGGCAGGGCCGAGCCCGTGACCGCATATTCGATCGCGGCGGTCGGTGCGATCTCGGCGAGCGCTCCCGCAGCCGCGGAGGTGGCGCCCGTCCCGGCCGAGTAGGTCCCGGATCGGATGCGACTTCCGTCCGACTTAGCCGCAGCCCTGTTGGCGCGAGCCGGCCGGTGACGGAGCCGCGCCGTGGCGTCGCCGAGACAATCCCCTCGCGGGCAGGTCCCGCGCTCATCCCCTGATGCCGCCGTTCGCAGCGCCTGAGCCAGAAATGGTCCTCTGCGCCCGCAGGCGGCGATCGTCGCGGCCCGGCAGGAGCGCCGCCCGCGCTCGGCGGTCCCGTCGATGCGCGCCCCCGGTGGGCCGCGCGGGATGTGGCCACCATCCGGGTCGCGAAGGCGACGATTCGAGGGCCGGCGAGCGCCACGGCGCGTTCGATCGATGGTCGTCCGCGATCCCGGTGCCGCTGGCGGCCGCTCCGGGCCCGATCGAGCGCCGGCGAATGCCACGACGCCGGTCGGAGAAGCTGCGCGGCGGCCGAGGGTCCCCCCGATCCGCCGCCAGCCGGCATCGGTTCCGGTGCAGCGGGTCCGCCGAAGCGACGTCATTCAGCTCGCGCCCCGCCCGACGCGGCTGGCGCATTCCGACCAGCGCGAGCCCCGTCAAGATGATCCAGTCGCTGGCGAATGCCGGATCCCGGGGACGTGGAGAGACCTCAGAACGAGACGGGCCAGCGGGGCGCCCAGAGGGGGAACGGGAGTGGGGATCGATCGTCCGGGGAGCTGTGACCTCCATCCCTCCAGGTGGTCCGATGATCCTGCCGATGGGCAGCTCCCGGTTCATCTCGGCTGAACTGCGATCCACAGCCTCGGGAGCAAGAGCAGCGCGGCGCGCCTACCCATTCCCACGAACCGCGCATAGGCATCGAGCACCGGCAGGACCTCGTCCCGGGGCGCCGAGGGAATCCGGAGCACGGCTTCGGTGACGCCGATCTCCTGGTAGTAGGCGAGCTTCGCGTCGGTCGGATGGACGCCGAAGGGCACGACGTGGAGCGCCTTCGGGTCGCGTCCGCGGGCGGCGACGGCCTCGCCGAGCTTCGCGAGCTCGGCCGCCAGCCCCGCGCCGCCGATCGGCATCCAGCCGTCCGCGTACTCCGCGATGTGGGCGAACATCTTGGGGCCTGCGGCGCCGCCGATCAGCACGCGCGGGCGGGGCCGCTGGATCGGCTTGGGCCATTGCCAGGACGGCTCGAAGCGGACGAACTCGCCCGAGAACGACGCGACGTCGTCGGCCCAGAGGGCCTGCATCGCGAGCATCTTCTCGCGCACGATCTCGCGCCGCCGCTTCACGTCGATGCCGTGGTTCTCCATCTCCTCGTGGTTCCAGCCGAAGCCGATCCCGAAGACGAAGCGGCCGTTCGCCATCCAGTCGAGGGTCGAGAGCTCCTTCGCGAAGGTGATCGGGTCGTGCTGGGCGGGGAGTCCGATGCCGGTACCGAGCAGGATCTTCGTCGTGACCGACGCCGCGGCGGCCAGCGCGATGTAGGGATCGGGGCTGCGAAGGTATTCCTCGCCGAGGGTCGGCGTCCCGGTCGGGGCGGGGGTCCGGCGGCTGGTCGGGATGTGGGTGTGCTCGGGGATGTAGAAGGAGTGGTAGCCCCGGGCTTCCGCCTCCCGGGCGACCTCGACCGGGTGCATCGCCTTGTCGGTCGCGTGGATCGTGACGCCGATCTTCATCTCGCCATCCCCTCCGCCCTCGGTCGGGGGCACACCGCCGCGGGCTCGCGCATCGTATAGGCCGTTCGCGCAAGGGCGTCGATCCGAAGCGCGGCGCCAGGCGGGCCGGGCGCACCGTCGGCCACCCGGCCCCCGGACCCTCCGCAGCCCCGGCCCATCGTCGATGCGATGGGGCTCGCGCGCGCCGGCGGCCTCGCGGTGTCGGGGCGGGACGCCTCTACGCTACCGTGCAGCCACCGCCCGACATGGGATCGACCGCTCCCGGCGCGACCGCGCGCGAGCCGCCCGATCCGCCCGACCCGCGAGGAGCGCAAGCGCCTTGACCGCCGCCCAGAAAGCCCCTGCATTCGACGCCGACTACGCCCTCGAGGACCGCTACCGGGTCGAGTCGGGCCGTGTCTTCCTGACCGGCAACCAGGCCCTCGTCCGGCTGCCCCTGATGCAGCGCCAACGCGATCTCGCGGCGGGCCTGAACACGGCGGGCTTCATCTCCGGCTACCGGGGCTCGCCGCTCGGGACCTTCGACATGAACCTCTGGGAGGCGAAGGCCTTCCTCGACGCGAACCACGTCCGCTTCGAGCCCGGGCTGAACGAGGACCTCGCCGCGACGGCGGTCTTCGGAACGCAGCAGGCGACGCTCCACGCCGGGGCGAAAGTCGATGGCGTCTTCTCGATGTGGTACGGCAAGGGGCCGGGCGTCGACCGCTCTTGCGACGCGCTCAAGCACGCCAACTACGCCGGCACGTCGAAGCACGGCGGCGTGCTCGCGCTCATGGGCGACGATCCGGGGGCGAAGTCCTCCTCGATCGCGCATCAGAGCGAGCACGCGATGATCCACTGCGGGATCCCGGTGCTCAATCCCTCGAGCGTCCAGGACTATCTCGACCTCGGGCTCTACGGCTGGGCGCTCTCGCGTTATTCGGGCTGCTGGATCGGGTTCAAGTGTCTGACGGACACGATCGAGAGCTCGGGCTCGGTCGCCGTCGCGCCGGATCGCGTCAAGATCGCGATGCCGACGGACTACGAGCCCCCGGCCTCGGGCCTCCACATCGGCTGGGCCAACTACCCGCTGCAGGTCGAGGAGCGCCTCTACGAGCACCGCCTCGCGGCCGTGCGGGCCTTCGCGCGCGCCAATCCCCTCGACCGCATCGTCGTCGAGGGCGCGCGGCGCCGCCTCGGCATCGTGACGACCGGCAAGGCCTACGGCGATCTGCGCCAGGCCCTCGAGGACATCGGCCTCTCCGAGGCGCGCCTGCGCGAGCTCGGGATCTCGATCTACAAGGTGGCGCTCTCGTGGCCTCTCGAGCCCGAGCGCCTGCGCGCCTTCGCCGCGGGCCATGACGACCTGCTCGTCGTCGAGGAGAAGCGGCCGGTCATCGAGGAGCAGCTCGCCTCGATCCTCTACAACGTGAGCCCGCGACCGCGGCTCTCCGGCAAGAAGGATCCGACGGGGCGACCGCTCGTGCCCCAGATCGGTGAGCTCACGCCCGGCGCGGTCTCGAGCGTCCTGCGGCGCTGGATCGCCGACTTCGCCCCGGACTGGTCGAGCGCGCTCGTCCCGCTGCCGTCGGCGCCGGCGCTCACCGTCCAGCCCGGCGGCCTCGCGCGGCTGCCGTCGTTCTGCTCGGGCTGTCCCCACAACCGCTCGACCGTCGTGCCCGAGGGCAGCATCGCCCTCGGCGGCATCGGCTGTCACGGCATGGCGGTCTTCCTGCCCGAGCGGCGGACCCTCGCGGTCAACCAGATGGGGGCCGAGGGCGCGAACTGGATCGGCCAGGCGCCCTACGTCGGCATCCCGCACATCTTCCAGAACATGGGCGACGGGACCTACTTCCACTCGGGTCTGCTCGCGATCCGCGCCGCCGTCGCCGCGAACGTCAACATCACGTACAAGATCCTCGTGAACGGCGCCGTCGCCATGACCGGCGGCCAGCCGATCGAAGGCGAGGAGATGGCGGGCGAGATCACGACGCCCGAGATCGCCCATCAGCTCGCCGGCGAGGGCATCGAGCACATCGTCGTGCTCTCCGACGACATCGAGAAATACCGCCCCGGCAGCTTCCCGACCGGCATCCGCATCCATCATCGCGGCGAGATCGACCGCATCCAGAAGGAGCTGCGGGCGATCCCGGGCGTGACCGCGATCGTCTACGACCAGACCTGCGCCGCCGAGGCGCGGCGCCTGCGCAAGCAGGGGAAGCTGCCCGAGCCCGACAAGCGGGTCGTCATCAACGAGCAGGTCTGCGAGGGCTGCGGCGATTGCTCGGTCCAGTCGAACTGCATCTCGATCGAGCCGATCGAGACCGAGTTCGGGCGCAAGCGCATCATCAACCAGTCGTCGTGCAACAAGGACTACTCCTGCCTCGAGGGCTACTGCCCGAGCTTCGCGACGGTGATCGGCGGCCGGATGCGGAAGGTCGAGAAGCAGGCGGTCGGGGCCGGTGACTACTTCAAGGATCTGCCGGAGCCCGAGGTCGCCTCCCTCGATCAGCCCTTCAACATCTTCGTGGCGGGCATCGGCGGAACGGGCGTCATCACGATCGGCGCGCTGATCGGCATGGCAGCCCATCTCGAAGGGAAGGGCGTCTCGCTCCTCGACGTGACGGGCCTCGCCCAGAAGAACGGTGCGGTCGCGAGCCACGTCCGGGTCGCGAAGCGGCCCGAGGATCTCCACTCGACGCGGATTCCGTCGGGCGGGGCCGATCTCGTCCTGGGCTGTGACATCGTCGTCACGACGGGCCAGGACGGCCTCGCGAAGCTCTCGCCGAACCGAAGCCGCGCGGTCGTGAACACCCACGTCGCCCCGACCGCCGACTTCGCCTCGCATCCGGACCTCGACATGTCCTCCGCCGGCATGGAGGCGCGGCTCGCGGCGGCGATCGGCAGCGAACGGCTCGAGCTCGTCGACGCGACCCGGCTCGCGACGGCGCTGCTCGGGGACGCGATCGGGGCGAACCTCTTCCTGGTGGGCTTCGCGCTCCAGCGCGGCCTCGTCCCGGTCGGGCTGCCGGCGCTGCTCCGGGCGATCGAGCTGAACGGTCGCGCGATCGAGATGAACAAGCAGGCGCTCGCCTGGGGCCGCCTCGCGGCCCACGATCGCAAGCGCGTCGTCGAGCTCGCGACGCCGCGGATCCGCGAGTCGAAGAAGGACGCGAAGGACGAAAGCCTCGAGAGCGTGATCGCCCGCCGCGTCCAGTTCCTGACCGACTACCAGAACGAACGCTATGCGAAGCGCTACGCGGACTTCGTGGCGCAGGTCGCCGGGGCGGAGCGGGCGATCGGTGCGACCGAGGGGCGCCTCGCCCGCGCGGCCGCCCGCTACTACTTCAAGCTGCTCGCCGTCAAGGACGAGTACGAGGTCATGCGGCTCTGGGCGAGCGAGGCCTTCAAGCGCCAGGTCGAGACCGAGTTCGAGGGGAGCTACAAGCTCCAGTTCCACCTCGCGCCGCAGCTCTTCTTCCCCCGCGACCCGAATACGGGGCGGGTCAAGAAGCTGACGATCCCGCGCCCGGTCTTCGCGCTGCTGACCCAGCTGCGCCACCTGAAATTCCTGCGCCACACGCCGCTCGACCTGTTCAACATGACGAGCCACCGACGGCGGGAATGGGCCCTGGTGGGCGAATACGAGCGCGTGATGGGCGAGGTCCTGCGCGGTCTCGCCGCGCACAACCTCGATCTCGCGGTCCAGGTCGCCGAGATCCCGGAGCAGATCCGGGGCTTCGACACGGTCAAGGATGCCCAGCTGGCGACGGCGAAGGAGAAGGAGGCCCAGCTCCTCGACGCGTTCCGGAAGTCCAGCGGTGTCCGTGCCGTCGGAGGCGGGCACGCCTGACCCCCGGTCAGGCGTCGTCGGGGGGCAGCGAGCCTCCCGCAATCGGCAAATCTCGGGCATCTTTGCGCCGACGCATTCGAAGTTCCGGATCGCGTGCCTCGCGGGCGACCCGTTCCAGGGCCCCCGGGCCACTTCCCGATCGACTGCGAGCGCTCTGGCAGGCTGGTCCCCGATTCGGTCGGGGCGGCGGCGGGGCTCTCGTTTCGGAATGATCCCGGGCCCGATCGGTCCGGGATCGGTCCGCGGAATCCATCCGAGCCGAGCTCGAACGGAAAAGAGCTCGAACAGAAAGAAGACGATGACGACTCCCAAGACGGCCGCGGAACTGCGGCGCATTCTCGGCAGCCGGAAGCTCGAGCGCGTGGTCGTGCTCGGCGCGAACGGCACCATGGGCTACGGGAGCGCCGCGCTCTTCACGACCGCCGTTCCGGAGGTCACGCTGCTCGCGCGCACGAAGGCGAAGGCCGACGAGGGGCTCGCGGCGGCGATCAAGCAGGTCCGCTCGCCGACGGTCGCGCTGCGCGCGAAGACGGGCGACTACGAGCACGATCTCGCGAAGGCCGTGGCCGGCGCCGATCTGATCTTCGAGGCGCTGACCGAAGACATGGCCCTCAAGCAGGAGATCTTCGACAAGGTCGAGGCGGCGCGCCGGCCCGACTCGATCGTGGCGACGGTGACGTCGGGGCTCTCGATCAACGCCCTCTGCGCCGGACGGGGCGAGTCGTTCCGCAAGAACTTCCTCGGGCTGCATTTCTTCAACCCCCCGAACGTGATCGTCGGGACCGAGCTGATCGCGGGCAAGGACACGGATCCGGCGGTCGTCGAGTTCATCGACGCCTTCTCTACGATCCGGCTCGGCCGCGAGATGGTGCGCGCCTTCGATACCCCCGCCTTCGCCGGCAATCGTGTCGGCTTCAAGGTCATGAACGAGGTCGCGCAGCTCGCCGGCGAGATCGGCCCGCTGCTCGCCGACAAGCTCGTCGGCCCCTACACGGGCCGGGCGATGACGCCGCTCGCGACCGTCGACCTCGTCGGCTGGGACATCCACCGCGCAATCGTCGACAACGTCTACGCGAACACGAACGACGAGGCCCACGAGACGAACCGGCTGCCCGACTACATGGCGAAGCTCATGGAGAAGGGCGTGCTCGGCAACAAGACGGGCGGGGGCTTCTTCAAGAAGGACGGCAAGAAGCGCCTCGTGCTCGACCCGGCGACCGGCAGCTACAAGCCCGAGTCGGAGATCGCGCTGCCCGAGCTCGGCTACATCGCCGAGGTCGCGGCCCTCCATCGCGACGGTCGCTACAAGGAAGGCATGCAGGTCTTCCTGAAGGCGAAGGGCGAGTACGCGAAGATCGCACGCCGGGTCATCGCGGGCTACGTCGCCTACGCGTTCCACCGCGTCGGCGAGGTCGCCGAGTCGATCGACGGCATCGACCGCATCATGGGCCTCGGCTTCAACGCCGCGCCGCCCTCGGTGCTGGTCGACACGATCGGGGCGAAGGGCGTCGTCGCCATGATCGAGGAGGCGGGGCTCGCGGTGCCGGCTTTGCTCGTCGAGGCGGCGCAGACGGGCAAGCCCGCGCGCTTCTTCCAGCACACGCGCATCAACGTCGGCCGCTTCTTCGTCGCAGAGTAGTCGCGGAACAGTCGCCGGATCACGGAATCGATCATCGCAATCGGGAGAACGACATGGCTCTTGGCTCGGAAGTCTACGTGTTGGGCGGCTACCAGACCGACTTCGCGCGCAACTGGACGAAGGAGAACAAGCACTTCTCCGCCCTGATGCGCGAGAGCGTGCGGGGCGCCCTCGAGGCCTGTCAGATCGCGCCCGAGGAGATCCAGAGCGCCCACGTCGGCAACTTCGCCGCCGAGCTCTACTGCATGCAGGGCCATCTCGGCGCCTTCTTCACCGAGGTCGATCCGGCCTTCAGCGGTCTGCCGACGGGGCGCCACGAGGCCGCCTGCGCCTCCGGCTCGATCGCGATCCTCGCGGCGGCCGCCGAGATCGAGGCCGGTCGCTACGACCTGCAGGCCGTCGTCGGCATCGAGCAGATGAAGACCGTCTCGGCGGACGTCGGCGGCTCCTATCTCGGGACCGCCGCCTGGTACGAGCTCGAGGCGAAGGGCGTCGAGTTCCCGTTCCCGAAGCTCTTCGGCAAGCTCGGCGACGAGTACGACAAGCGCTTCGGCCTGAAGGACGAGCATCTCGCCGAGATCTCGAAGATCAATTACGCGAACGCCAAGCTGAACCCGAACGCGCAGACCCGCAGCTGGTACATGAACAAGGACCACGCGCTCTGCCGGACGGAGGACAATCCGGCGGTCGGCGGCCGCGTCCGGATCGCGGACTGCTCGCAGGTCACCGACGGCGCCGTCACGATCTTCCTCGCCTCCCGCGACTACGCCGAGCGCTGGGCCCGCGGCCTCGGTAGGAAGCTCGCCGACGTCCCGCGCATCAAGGGCTGGGGACACAACACGGCGCGCCTCAAGTTCGCCGACAAGGTCGCGGAGTCGAAGGACTCGCCGTACGTGCTGCCCCATGTCCGCTCGACGATCACGAGCGCCATGCAGCGCGCGAAGATCGCCGACGTGAGCGGCATCGACGGCATCGAGACCCACGACTGCTTCACGCCGTCGGAGTACGCGGCGATCGACCATTTCGGGCTCACCGCCCCCGGCGAGTCCTGGAAGGCGATCGAGGCCGGCTGGCTCGAGATCGACGGCCAATGCCCGATCAACCCGAGCGGCGGGCTGATCGGCGCGGGCCATCCCGTCGGTGCGACGGGCTGCCGCCAGGTCCTCGACGCGGCGCTGCAGGTGACCGGTCAGGCCGGCGCCTATCAGGTCGAGGGCGCGAAGAACTTCCAGACGCTGAACATCGGCGGCTCGGGGACGACCAGCGTGTCGTTCGTGGTCGGAGTCGACTGAGCTTCGGGCCCGCCCCGGCTCAGTCGGGCTCGCCGGGTCGCGTGATCGTGAGAGGCAGCGCTGAGCGCTCGGGTAGCCCCGGCGCGTCCCAGCGGCCGTTGCCGTCGACGTCGACGAAGATCGGATTGCTGAACGCGAAGGGCACGAAGCCCGGGAGCACGTCGCGGTAGAGGCCCTCCGCGGGCCCCTCGACCTCGACCGTGACGAAGGCGTCCTTCGCGAAGACGAGGGGCAGGGAGGCCGACTCGCCCCGGGCGATCGGGGCGCGGTGGACCAGCGCGCCGTCGACGTAGGCGCGCCACTCGGCGATCGGCACCCATTCGGCGCCGTGGACGCGGAGCTCGAGGACACCCTTCGAGCCGGCGTGGAGCTCGCCGATCTCGGCCTCTCCGAGGCGCAGATCGATCAGCGGCCCGGTCGAGCCATAGGCACGTCCGGCGCGCAGGGCGCGCATGAAGGCCGCCTCGTCGAAGGCTTCGACCCGATCATTTTCCATGCGGACATAGGTTCGAGGGAGACCCACGACGTGGCCCAGGCGATGGGAGTCGCTGTTGGCCGTCGCGACGAGGCGCTCGCCCTGGAGCAGGAACGAGAGCCAGTCGGCGCGGATCACGCGGTAGCGCTCGAGGCTCTCGCCGTTCAAGAGCTCGACCGCCTCGACGTCGAGATCGCGCCCGCCGTGGCGCGGGCTCTTCTCGACGAGCACCGAATTGGGCCACTCCGAGAAGGACCGGGTCGGGTCGTAGGGCTCGCCGGCGACGCCGAGGGACGCGAAGAAGGTGTCCTCCGCCGCGTAGGCCGGGCTCGGACGCGGATGGTTGATCTGGACGAAGGGCGGCGCGGGCCGTGCGCGCAGCTCCGCCAGCGCATCGCGCAGGCGGCGGCCCTCGAGGCGGATTGCGCCACGGCGGAACGCGTCGGGCTCGGCTTCGAGGGGGAAGGCGTTCAGGTGGCCCGAGGTGAAGGGCGAGTCACCGCCTTCGTAGGCGCTCGTCATCTCGCTGCCGGTCACGCCGACGAGCTCCCGCTCGAGGCCGCGCGCCGCGATCGCCGGGCGCGGGTCGAAGATCCGGTCGTGCTCGGTCGACACGAGGACCTCCGCGCCGCTCGCGGCGAAGGCCTCGATCTGGCGCGATTCAGGGAGGCTCGAGTCGAAGCTCTGGCCGGTATGGACGTGGAGGTCGGCGGCGATCCAGCCCGGGGTCGGGGCGACGCGCGTGAGGGGGGCGAGCTCGAGCGGGCTCACCGCCCCGGCGCGGATCTCGAGCTTCGTCTCGGCGCTCGCGTACTCGGGGCCCCGCACCGCGAGCACCCGGTAGCGCCCGGCCGGGACGGCGACCCGGACCGGGCCGGCAGTCGTCGTCGGCGTCGGCGGTACTTGCGCCGACGCGCCCGCGCGCGGCGCGACGTTCAGGAAATCCGCCTCGACGCCGCTCGGGATCGATTCCTCCCCGACGGCGAAGCCGAGCAGCGATTCGTGGAAGCGGACCGGGCCCGAGCCGTCCTCGTTCAGCAGGACGAGGCGGCCCGTGAAGCCCTCCGGCAGCGCGATCTCGCCCGGCGTGCCGAGGGCAAGGGGCGGGATCGCGACGGCCGCCGGCGGCCCGCTCGCCGCGCTCGGCGCGGCCGTCGTCTCCGGACCGGGCGCGCCGGTCTCCGACACGGCCGGCACCTCGAATTCGACCTGCGCCTCGCGGCCGGCAGCGGCGCGCGCGCGGGCGACATAACGACCGGGCGGCAGGCGAAGCGCATACGCGCCGCTCGGATCGGGCGCGACCTCGCTGATCGGGGCTCCGGAGGCCAGCGTGACGTGGACGCGGGCGGAGGGATCGTCGACCCGACCGGCGGCGCGCGTTTCGCTCGCGAAGAGCCGATCCGTCACCGAGGCGACGTCGGCGCGTTCGCCGACCCAGATGCGGTAGTCGACCGCGAGCTCCGCGCCGTCCTCGAGATCCATGAAGGGAAGCTGCGCGAGCTGGGCGAGGCCGGGTCGTCCGCTGGCGGCGCCGAGCCAGGGCGGGTTCGCCAGGGCGTTCTGGAGCGTGTAGTGGCCGCCGGTGATCGTGAACGAGGAGAGCGGACTCGTCGTTCCGGCTTCGCTGAGCGTCGCGCCGGCACGCTCGACGCCGTAGCTGATGGGCGGTCCGGCTTCGCCGCCGACCAGGATCGTCACGTCCGCGTCGACGAGGGAGGCGAGCAGCTTGCGGTTCGAGCTGCGGTCGTTCGGGGGATGGACGAAGCCGCGGGAGCTCGCGAGGTCCCGGCGCGAGAGGGAGAAGGCGGCGAGCTGCCCGCTCGCGTGCAGTGTGATCGCGCCGAGGCCGAAGAGACGGTCGCCTTCGGCGAGGCGCCGGGCGCGGAACGAGACGGCGAGCGCCGTCGGGAGCGCGCGATCGACGCGATAGGTCGTCAGGATCTCGACGCCCCGGTAGAGCGCGCGGGTCTGGACCCAGGCCGACTGGTCGTCCTGTCCGGAGAGGATCGACTCGATCGGGACGATCTCGCTCTGGGCGAGATTGAGCAGCGGCTGGAAGACCGCCCACTGGTCGTCGGCCCGGCCGCAATGGCCGAGGTCGATGAGCACGCCGCCGCGGGGCGAGAGCGGGCTCTCGTGGGCGGGATCGGAGATCGCCGCACAGATCGTGCCGTTCCCGAGGAACCAGTCCCCGAGGCCGGCATCGGCGTCGGGGCCGCCGACCTGGCGCGCCTCGAAGCTCTCGAAGCTGATGCGCCCGGCGGCGAGCGCGCCCGGCGCTTCGTCCGTGGCGTTCGCGCGGGGCGCCGCCGTCGTGGGCAGGACCAGCAGCGTGAGCAGCAGCGTGATCCGCCGCGTGGTCGACAGCGTGGAGCGCAGCCGCGTCGTCATTTGCCCTCGAAGCTCGCGTCTTCCTTCTTCGCCATCGCCTTGTAGCCGAGCTGCATGTCGTCGGAGGTGAAGAGCACCGCGGCGCTCGACGCCTCGAACTGCATGGCCTCCGTCAGGCCCTGCTCGGCGCGGAAGTTGATCGTCCGTTTGATGCCCTGGACGGCGAGCGGGGCGTTCTTCGCGATCTCGTCGGCCAGCGCGCGGACGTGGGCGAGCAGGTGGTCGCGCGGGACGACCTCCTGGACGATCCCGATCCGCAGGGCCGTCTGGGCGTCGATCCGGCGGCCGGTCATGGCGAGCAGCTTCGTCCAGCCCGCGCCGATCTCGTGGGCGAGGCGGAGGTCGCCGCCGGCGTCGATCGAGACGCCGACCCGGGGCTCGGGGAGCGCGAACTGGGCGTCGTCCGAGGCGATCCGGATGTCGCCCATCATCGCGACCTCGAGGCCCGCGCCGAGGCAGTAGCCGTGGATCGCCATCAGGACGGGCTGCGGCAGATGGGCGAAGACCTTGAAGCGCTCGTGGACCCAGCGGAACTTCTCGTAGTAGTTGCGGACCTTCTCGGCGGGGGAGCGGCCGGTGATGCGGTCCTCGGGCATGCCGAGATCGACGCCGGCGCAGAAGGCCCGGCCCTCGGCGCGCACGATCACGACGCGGACCGAATCGTCGAAGCGGAGCGTGTCGGCGATCGCCGTGACCTGGCGGGCCGACTCCCAGCTCCAGGCGTTCAGCTTGGCCGGATTGTCGAGGACGATCGTCGCGACGACGCCGTCGCGCTCGAGGCGGAAGAGGGTGGGGCGTTCGCTCATGTCGGGGCTCCTCGGCTGCTTCGGGGCTAGGCGCGCTTCGGCGGGTTCGGATCGAAGGGACCCTTGCCCATCTGCTCGCGGATCGGGACGAACTCGGGCATCAGCATCGCGCGCCGCTGCCAGTTCGCGCCGTCGACGACGAGGGTATGGCCCGAGATGAAGCTGGCATAGGGCGACGCGAGGAAGGTCGCGGCCCAGCCGAGCTCGTGGGGGTAGCCGACGCGATGGGCGGGGCAGCGCATGCCGTCGTTCTTCCGCCGCTCGGGGACGGAGCGGATGTTCGCCGTCTCGTCGTCGTGGGGGAATAGGCCGGGGACGAGGCCGTTCACGCGGATGCCGTAGGGCCCCCACTCGACGGCGAGGGTCTCGGTCATGTTCTTGACGCCGGCCTTCGCCGCCGACGAGTGGGCGAAGCCCGGGCCGCCGGTCCAGGCGTAGGCCGCCCCGATGTTGATGATCGAGCCGGGCGTCCCCGAGACGATGTGGCGGCGGCCGAATTCCCGCGAGCAGTAGAACGTGCCGTTCAGGACGATGTCGGTCACCGTCTTCCACGCGTTCGGGCTCATGTCCTCCGCCGGAACCGGGAAGTTGCCCGCGGCGTTGTTCACGATGTGGTCGGGCAGGCCGAGCTGGCTCGTCACCTCGTCGAAGGCCCGGGCGACCGCCTCGGGCTCCCGGATGTCGCAGGCGACGGCGATCGCGGTCGCCCCGACCTCGCGCAGGGCCGCGAGCCCCGCTTCGCGATGGCCTTCGCCGCGGGAGAGGATCGCGACCTTCGCCCCGACCCGGCCGAACTCGACGGCGATGGCCTTGCCGAGACCGGTCCCGCCGCCGGTGACGATGACGGTCTGGCCATCGAAGGTGCCTTTCGGGACGGCGTTTGCGCCGAGGGCGGGGGGATTGGGAAGGCCCATTCTGGATCTCCTGTGGTCGCTTTCGGTTTCGGTCTCGTCGTTGCGGGGCGCCGCATGATAGCCTCCCCCGACGCGTTGAAACGGGCGTGGAGGAGACGGGCTTGGCGGAAGCGACGAAGAAGCTGATCCGGCTGGAGATCGCGGACGGGATCGCGGTCGTGACGAACGATCGACCCGAGAAGCACAACGCCGCCAACGACGAGATGGACCGCCAGCTCTTCGACGCCCTCGAGGAGATCCATGCCCGCCCGGACGTCCGGGTCGTGCTCTGGCGGGGGACCGGGAAGTCCTTCTCCTCGGGCCGCGACACCTCGGAGATCGGGGTGCGCAGCGAGGACATCACGAACTTCGAGTTCGTCGAGCGGGGCCACCGCCGGACCCAGCTCTTCTTCACGCTGCCCGCGCCGATGCTCGTCGCGATGCACGGCTGGGTGATCGGCGGCTCCTTCGAGCGGGCGCTGCTCGCCGACATGCGGATCGCCGCGGCGAGCACGCGGATGATGCTCCCCGAGATCAAGCACGGCGTGATCCCCGACTCGGGCGGCACGGCGCGGCTCTTCCAGATGGCGGGCCACGGCCTCGCTGCGGATCTCGCGCTGACCTGCCGCGTGCTCGACGCCGAGGAGGCGCTGCGTCATGGCATCGTCTCGCGGGTCGTGCCCGACGAGAAGCTCGAGGAGGTCGCGATGGAGATGTGTCGCGAGATCGCGTCCCATCCGCCCTTCGCGGTCAAGATGTTCCGGCGGACCCTCTCGCGCCTCGCCCATCCGATGGTCCAGCGCACGATGCAGGAAGAGGCAATGGGCATGACCGCGATCTACGAGACGCAGGACTACCGCGAGATGAAGGCCGCCCGCGCCGAGGGCCGGCCGCCGAAGTACCGCGGGCGTTAGGAGTACCCATGGAGAGCCCCGCCGCTGGCGTCGCCCGCGAGACCGGCACGCCCGAGATCCTCTGCCACGTCCGCGAGCGCGTCGCGACGCTGACCTTCCATCGCCCTGAGGCGAAGAATGCCCTCACGATGGCGATGAAGGAGGCGCTCTACCTCCTGGTCCGCGATCTCGAGACCGATCCCGAGGTCGGCTGTCTCTTGCTGACGGGGGCGGGCGGCGCCTTCTCGTCGGGGGGCGACACGAAGCGCATGCAGAAGGAGGGCAAGCCGCCCTCGATGGAGGATCGCCAGCGCCAGCTGCGCTGGGAGCACGAGCTGCCGCGCATGCTCCATCGCTCGAGCAAGCCGACCATCGCCGCGCTGCCCGGAGCCGCCGCCGGCGCGGCCTGCTCGATCGCGCTCGCCTGCGATCTGCGGATCGCGGCCGAGTCCGCCTTCCTCGTCACGTCCTTCGCGAAGCTCGGGCTTTCGGGCGACTACGGCGGGACCTGGTTCATGACGCGCCTCGTCGGCCCCGCGAAGGCCCGCGAGATCTACTTCACCGCCGAGCGGGTCGACGCGAAGACCGGTCTCGAGCTCGGGCTCTTCAACCGGGTCGTGCCCGATGCCGCCCTCGCCGACGAGGCCTTCAAGCTGGCGGCCCGGATCGCCGCCGGACCCCCGATCGCGCTTCGCTACATGAAGGCGAACCTGAACCGGGCGCTCGACTCGTCGCTCGAGGATTGCCTGCGCTACGAGGCCGATCGCATGGTCCGCGGCGCCCAGACCGACGACTACACCGAAGCGGTCGCCGCCTTCGCGGAGAAGCGGACGCCGCAGTTCAAGGGGCGTTAGGGGCGCGCCGTGCGCACCGTTCAGGGCCGGATCGAATAACGCGGCGGACCGGCCTGCACGTGGGCCGCGAGCTGGGTCTGGATCTCGTCGACCCAGTCGCAGAGGATCGGCCGCGTGTCGCGCGGATCGATCAGGTCGTGGACCCCGAACTCCTCGCTCCGGGGCAGCACGGACTGGGCCTTCGCCATCTCGTCCTCGAGCTCCGCACGGCGCTTCTCGGGATCCGGCGCCGACTCGATCTCGCGCTTGAAGGCGAGGGCGACGCCGCTCTCGACCGGGAGCGCCCCGCTCATGGCGGAGGGCCAGGCGACGGACATCGCCTTCGAGCCGAGGTGGAGGCCCTGGGCGACGCCGTACGAACGCCGCACGACGCAGGCGAACCAGGGCACCGTCGATTGCAGCACGGCGAACATCGCCCCCATGCCCGCCCGGATCGTGCCCTCCTGCTCGGCCTTCGAGCCGATCGCGAAGCCCGGCTCGTCGACGAACGAGACGATCGGGAGATGGAACAGATCGCAGAGGTCGACGAAGCGCCGGATCTTGTCGGCGCCGTCGCGGGTCATCGAGCCGCCGTCGTGGTGGCAGTCGTTGGCAATGAGGCCAATGGAATGCCCGTTCACCCGGGCGAGGCCGGTGATCTGGCTGCGGCCCCAGAGCTTTCCGATCTCGAAGAAGCTTCGCTGGTCGACGACGGACTCGATCAGCTTGCGCATCTTGAACGCGCGTCGCCGCTCGCGCGGGACGAGCTCGAGCAGCGACTCCTCGCGCCGCGTGCGCAGGTCGCCGACGTCGAAGAAGGGGGGGGCCTCGCCGGCGTGGCTCGGCAGGTAGGACAGGAATTGCTGGGCCTGGCGCAGGGCGTCGATCTCGTCGTCGGCGACGTTGTCGACCATGCCGTTGCGGCCGTGGACGGCGGCGGAGCCGAGCTCCTCCTTCGTGACCGTCTCCTTCATCGCATGGGCGACGACCGCGGGGCCGCCGGTCAGGACCTGCGAGCCGTCCTTCGTCATGATCGAGAGATGCGAGGCGACCAGCCGCCCGGCCGGAAAGCCCGCCACCGCGCCGAGCGCGATCGAGACGACGGGCACCGCCGAGAGCGTCCGCATCGTCTGGACGTTCATGATCGGCGGCGACGTCCAATCGTAGCCCGTGCGGCCGCGTGAGCCGCCGGCCGTCCCGCCCGCGATCGAGGCACCGCCGGCCTCGAGCATCCGCACGAAGGGGATGCGCCGTTCGACGGCGAGGTCCTCGGCGTAGAGGGCCTTCTTGATGCTCGCCGGCGTGTAGGCGCCGCCGCGGATCGTGAAGTCGTCGCCGCAGACGACGACAGATCGGCCGCCGATGCGCGCCGTTCCGACGACGACGCCGGTCGGCGTGAAGTCCGAGCCGTCCGGCGTGCTGCTCGAGCCCGCGATCTGGCCGCGCTCCGAGAAGGAGTCGCGGTCGACCAGACGGTCGATCCGCTCGCGGACGTTCAAGAGGCCGCGCTCGCGGCGCTTCTCGAGGGCTTCCTTCCCGCCCATCTCCAGGGCGCGAGCGCGTCGGCGCTCGATCTCGTCGACTTCGGGCTTCCAGCTCATGGCGCGGACGCTAACACACGGGGGGAGGCCCGCGGTGATACGCTGGCGGCGATTCGGCGGGCGGGTCGGCCCGCCGCACGACGTGCGGCGCGGGCGACCGGGCAGTCGATCGCGGGACCGTCGCGGGCAACGCAGAGGAGGGCAGCGCCATGGAGCTTTCGGGAGCGAACGTCGTCGTGACGGGGGGAGCGGGCGGGATCGGGCGCGCGCTGTGTGAGGCCTTCGCGCGGGAAGGCGCGCGGCGGATCGCGGTGGTCGACGTGGATCGGGCGCGGGCGGACGAGGTCGCGAAGGCGGTGGGCGGCCGGGCCTTCGCGGTCGACGTCGGCTCACGCGAGGCGGTCGACGGGCTCGTGCGCGAGGTCGAGGGCGAGGCGGGGCCGATCGATCTCTTCGTCTCGAATGCGGGGCTGCTCACGGTCGGCGGGCCCGAGGTCCCGGTCGCGGAGTGGCAGCGGCTCTGGGACGTGAACGTGATGGCCCACGTGCATGCGGCGAATGCGGTGCTCCCGTCGATGCTCGCGCGGGGCCGCGGATATCTGCTCAATACCTGCTCGGCGGCGGGGCTTCTCACGCAGATCGGGTCGGCCCCTTATGCGGTCACGAAGCACGCCGCCGTCGCGTTCTGCGAGTGGCTCGCGATCACCTACGGCGACCAGGGCATCCGGGTCTCGGCGCTCTGCCCCCAGGCGGTGCGGACGAACATGGCGATCGCCTTCGGCGACGGGGACGGCGGGGTCGCCGGGATCGACGGGATGATCGAGCCCGAGGCTCTCGCCGAGGTCGTCGTCGAGGGGCTGCGGGCGGAGAGCTTCCTGATCCTGCCCCATCCGGTCGTGCGCAAGTACTACGAGCGCAAGGGGCAGGACCTCGAGCGCTGGCTCGCCGGGATGCGGCGCCTCAACGCCCAGTTTGCCGGCCGCCCCGGATAGAGCCGCCCGGGTCAGAGCCGTCTCGGAGCGCGCCGGCTAGGGTCCGCCGGGTCTGGATAAATTTCAAGACGGGGCGTATCGTAATGCCCGCCCGGCCATCCGGTGGCCCCGCCGGCCGGGCTCCAAGCGAGGTGTCGATCGATGGATTTCGAGCTGCCCGAGGACGTCCTGGCGTTCGAGCGCGAGGTGGTCGCCTTTCTCGAGGCGAATCGTTCCGACGACGTGATGGATCGCAATCCGGAGCATCTCTCCCAGACCGTCGAGACACCGGCGAAGCGTGCCTTCATGCGCAAGCTCGCCGAGCGGGGCTGGCTCGGCATGTCCTGGCCGAAGCAGTACGGCGGGCAGGAGCGCTCGGGCATCTACGACTTCGTGCTGACCGAGGCGCTCTCGCGCTTCGGTGCCCCGCAGCCGGGCAAGGGCGTCGGCATCGTCGGCAAGACGATCATCCGCCACGGCAACGAGGAGCTGAAGGCCTACTTCCTCCCGCGCATCATCCGCGGCGAGATCGAGTTCGCGATCGGTTATTCGGAGCCGCAGGCCGGCTCCGACGCGGCGTCGATGCAGCTGAAGGCGACCCGCGACGACGTTCGCGGGGGCTACGTCCTCGACGGCCAGAAGATCTGGACGACCTCGGCCCACTTCGCGGACTGGTACTGGGTCGGCGCGCGGACCAGCGAGCACAAGCACAAGGGCATCACGCTCTTCCTCGTTCCGATGAACCATCCGGGCTTCCAGATCCATCCGACCTGGACGATCGGCGACGAGCGCTCGAACGAGGTCTTCTTCAACTCGGTCTTCGTCCCCGACTCCCACGTCGTGGGCAAGGTCGGCGAGGGCTGGACCTACATCTGCGAGGCGCTCGATCTCGAGCGCTTCGCGATGCTCCCGGTCGGGCCCGTCGAGATGAAGCTCAAGGGGCTGATCGAATACGTCTCGACCGCGACCCTCGACGGAGAGCCCCTCGCGCAGGACCCCGTCGTCCGCCAGACGATCGCGAAGCTCGCCGCCGACCTCGAGGTCGCGCGCAAGCTCCAGCGCAAGGTCATCAGCGAGGCGCTCAAGAACCGCGTGCCGACGATCGAGGCCGCGATGTACAAGATGTGGCAGTCACAGCTCGGCCAGCGCATCGCGAACTACGCCCTCGAGCTGATCGGCCCCGACGCGGCGCTCAAGCCCGAGGCGCCCGAGGCGCCGGCGGGCGGCCGCTACGAACGTTCGTATCGCTACACCGTCGTCGACACGATCGGCGGCGGGACGAGCGAGATCCAGCGCAACATCATCGCGGGCCGCGGTCTCGGCCTGCCCAAGTGTTTCTAGGCCTGGAGGAGCATTTCGCGTGTCGACCCCCCGGTCCCGATCGCCGCATCTGCTCGACGGCATCCGCGTCCTGAACCTCGGCGCCGTCGGCCCCGCCGCCCGCGCCGGCCGCATGCTCGCGGACTACGGGGCCGAGGTCGTCGTAATCTCCCCCGTCGCGAAGCAGGGCGCGCTCCAGACGAAGCCCGTCTACCACACCTACGGCGCGAGCCGCGACTTCAAGCGCATGCGCATCGACCTGAAGGCCGAGGCCGGGCGCGAGGCGCTGCTCAAGCTCGCCGAGCAGTCCGACGTCGTGATCGAGTCCTACCGGCCGGGCGTCGTCGATCGCCTCGGCATCGGCTGGGCCGCGATGCGCGCCCGCAATCCGCGCCTCGTCTACTGCTCGACCTCGGGCTACGGCCAGGACGGCCCGGCCTCGACCTGGGCGGGCCACGACCTCAACTATCTCGCCCTGTCCGGCTACCTCGCCTGCAGCGAGCCGCGCGCCGACGGCGGTCCGCCGATCCCGGGCGCGACGGTCGCGGACAGCGCCGGTGGCGGCATGCACGCCGTCGTCTCGATCCTCGCGGCGCTCGTGAAGCGCGGCGTCACGGGGGAGGGGGCCTTCCTCGACTGCGCGGCGGCCGAGGGCATCCTGTCGCTGATGTCCCTCTCGGTCGACCAGTACCTCGCCGAGGGCGAGGTCGCGGGGCCGCGCCAGGTCCTGCTGACCGGGCGTTATGCGTTCTACGACCTCTACCCGACGAAGGACGGGAAGTGGGTCTCCGTCGGCGCGATCGAGCCGCATTTCTACAAGAACCTCTGCAATCGCCTGGGGCTCCCGCAGTATGCGGACAAGCAGTACGCCGAAGGCATCCAGGACGAGATCCGTGCCGCGTTTCGCGCCGCCTTCCTGACGCGCACGCGCGACGAGTGGACGGCCGAGCTCGCGCCGAACGATACCTGCGTCGCGCCGGTGCTCACGATCCCCGAAGTCACGACGGAGCCCCATTGGCGCGCGCGCGGCCTCTTCATGCAGGCCGAGCACGAGAAGCGCGGGGTCTTCGAGCAGCTCTCGCCGGTCCTGGCGGGGGCGGTTCGGGCGCATCCGAAGCATGCGGTGCGCACGGGCGACGAGACCGACAGCGAGGCGCTGCTCGCGCTGGCGGGGCTCACGCGCGACGCGATTTCGAAGCTGCTGGCCGAGGGTGCGGTCGAGTAGTCGGGGATTCTGGGGAAACCGAGCAATCAAGGAGAATGAGATGGCCAGCGAGTCCACCACGGACCTTCCGGCAGAGGTGCAGTCCTGGATCGGCCAGGCGCGTTACGAGGAGAAGACGGGCTTCCCGATCGAGATGGGCTACGTGCTGACGACGATGTCGGCGACCCAGAACGGCAACCCGCTCTACTGGGACGAGAAGGTCGCGAAGGAGCTGACCGGCGGCTGGATCACCCCGCCGACGATGGTCTCGGTCTGGTTCCGCCCCCACGACTGGTCGCCGGGTCGGACGGAGCCGGCGGTGCCGCTGCAGCTCCACTTCGACCTGAAGGCGAAGCTCGGGCTGCCCGAGGCCGTCATGAGCGACAACACGATCGTCTTCGGCGAGCCGATCCGGCCGGGCGACGTGCTGACCACGACACAGATCCTCTATTCGGTCTCGCCGCTCAAGACCACGAAGCTCGGCACCGGCCGCTTCTGGGACTTCGGCGTGCGCGTCGTCAACCAGCGAGGCGAGCTCTGCGCGGAAGAGCGCTACACGGGCTTCGGCTACAACCGCAACTAATATCCGGGCCGCCCCCGACGGGCGGCCCGACGGAGAGGATCATCATGGCTGCGAATCGGATGCTGGGCGACATGAAGGAAGGGCTGGAGCTGTTGGTCCTCGAGAAGGCGGTGAAGCCGGTGACCGTGGTGCTGGGCGCCATGGCGAGCCGCGACTGGCGACCGCAGCACCACGACTACAAGTTCGCGACCGGCAACAACGGTCTCGACGACATCATCATGAACACGCCGAATCTCGCGGCGTGGTTCGAGCGCTACCTGACCGACTGGACGGGCCCGAAGGGTCGCCTCGGCCGGATCAAGTTCCGCATGAAGGACTCGGTCTATCCGGGCGACACGATGCGCTTCGCCGGCAAGGTCACGAAGGTCGAGCGCGCCGCGAAGAGCACCGGCTGGGTCGAGGTCAAGATCGAGCTGACGGCGGGCACGAAGCAGTGCGTCTCGTGCGAGGCGCGCATCGCGGTGCCGGAGACGGCCGACGCCAACCCCTGGAAGCTCAAGGGCGACGACTGGAAGCCCTGAGCCCCGTTCGGACGAGCGCCTGAAGAGCCCGAGCAGACGGAGGAGACGCACATGGATCTCGATTTCACCGAGGAGCACGGGATCCTCCGCGACATGGTGCGCGCGCTCTGCACCGAGCACGCGACGGTCGAGGTCGTGCGGGCCTTCGAGAACGATGCGCGGGGCTATGCCGAGGGGCTCTGGAAGCAGCTCGGGGAGCAGGGTCTCATCGGGATCCTGATTCCCGAGGCCTTCGGCGGCGGGGGACAGACGCTGCTCGAGGCGGCGATCCTCCACGAAGAGCTCGGCCGGGCGCTCGCGCCGGCGCCGCATCTCGAGTCGGCGGTCCTGGCCGCGGGCGCGCTGGTACGGGCCGGGAGCGCCGAGCAGAAGAAGACCTGGCTGCCGCGCATCGCTTCGGGCGACGCGATCCTGACGCCCGCCTGGCTCGAGCCCCGCAGCTCGTTCGCGGCGAAGGGCGTCCGGCTCTCGGCGACACCGGACGGCGACGGATTCCTGCTCTCCGGCACGAAGATGCACGTCACCTTCGCCCGTGCGGCGACGCGCCTCGTCGTCCTCGCGCGCACGGGGCCGGGCGAGACCGACATCGACCTCTTCCTGGTCGATCCGCAGGCGGCCGGCGTGACGCTGTCGCAGCGCCACAACCTCGGCTCCCAGTCGACCTATCGCGTCGACTTCGAGCGCGTGCGCGTCTCGGCGAAGGATCGCATCGGCGCCGCCGGCTCGGGCTGGAAGACCTGGCAGGACGTCATGCTCGACGGCTGCGTGCTCGCCGCGGCGCAGGCCGCGGGCGGGGCGCGGCGCGCCCTCGAGATGACGGTCGAATACGCGAAGACGCGCCAGCAATTCGGCAAGGTCCTCGGCGCGTTCCAGGCGATCTCGCATTACCTGGCCGATGCGGCGACGCAGATCGAGGGCGGCACGACGCTCGTCTACGAGGCGGCCTGGACGCGCTCGGTCGGCAAGGACGTCTCGCGCCTCGCCCCGCTCTCGAAGCTCTTCATGGGTCACGCCTATCGCGACGCGACGGCGACCTGCCAGCAGATCTGGGGCGGCGTCGGCTTCACGATCGAGTACGACATCCAGCTCTACTTCCGCCGCGCGAAGCAGCTGCAGATGTCGTGGTGGGACGAGCGCGAGCTCTCCGAGCGCGTGGCCGAGGTCGTGCTCGATCGAGGGGTCGGGATCGCGGGCTGAGTACTGGCGATCAAGCGGGCGTTCTTCGAAGCTCGTACGAGACGAACTCGGCATTCGAATAGATCGAGACGACCGAGCCCCGAAGAAGACCCAGCGAAGTGCAGACGAGGGCCGCGATGTCCTCGAGCGACGACTGCTCGTCGATCTCCAGCTCAAGAGTCAAAGCGGCTTGCCCGTCCGCCTGGGCCTTCGTCGCTCTCCCAGGTATCGGCTTCTCTCGGAAGCGGGGAGCGAGTCGAGCGCCTTTCGGACGAGCGCTCGAAGCTCGGTCCTGAACGGATATCGCGGATTCCAGGTGTAGAGTCGGGTCTTGCCCTTGAGACTGCTGATCAGGGCGCCGGCGCGTTCGAGACGCTCGAGCTGGCGTTGGGCCATGTTGAGCGAGAGCCCGTCGAAAGTCCGGGCAATCGCGGTCGCGTAGCCCTCCTCGTACTGCTCGAGATAGAGCAGGACCTTTTCCGCGCTGGCGTTTCCGAAGATGCCTTCGAGCATGGGAGACCCCGATCTTTCGGGAGACGTATCGGCGGAGATTAACCCAAAAAGTAGGTCATGAAACCTGAAATCTGGGTGGAACCGGCGGGGCTCCCCCGACGATGTCGGGAGCTCCATCTCAGGTGCCCGGGCTAAGGATGGGACCCTGGCGCGCGCCGGACCGAGGGCGCGCCCATTCCCCAGGCGTCTTTGCGGCGAGCTGATGACTCGGACGAGCGAGCTTGCGCCCCGAAGGCGGGCAGTCATGACGGCCGATGGATCCGCCCTCACCGCCCGCTCGGACCTCCGAGCGCGCTCGACCGGTCGTGACGCCGAAAGCCCCGCCTCCGCCGCGATCTCCCGCGAGTGCTCGCCGTGCCGCGGCGCCCCGCGTCGCACGGAGACCGGCGTCTTCTCGAACTCCCCGAGCGGCTTCGGCTGGCGCATGTGGCCCGCCGCGGGGTGGTCCATCTCGAAGACGAGCTCGTTGGCCACGACCTGCGGATCGAGGTGGATCGTCGCCGGATCGCCGACGGTCGCATGGGGCACGTCCGCCTCCGCGAGCAGCGCGAGGAGCTGTGCCGTCGTGAATCGGCGCAGCGTCTCGTCGAGCAGGGCCTGCAGCTCGCGGCCGTGGCGCGCCCGGGGGTCGGCCTTCTCGAAGCGCGGATCGCTCGCGAGATCGGCGCGGCCGAGCACGCGGCAGAGGGCCGCGAACTCGCGGTCCTGGATGTAGCTGATGGCGATGTGGCCGTCGGCGGTCGGGCGGATCATGGGGAGCGCCGACTTCAGGAGCGGCGCCGAGACGCCCTCGCCGAGCAGTGTGTAGTTCTGCATGCCGTCGGGCCAGAGGAAGGCGAGGCTCGCGTGGAGCATCGAGATCTCGAGCCGCTGGCCGCCGGCGCCGCGGGCCCGGGCGAGGAGGGCGGCGGTGATGAGCTGCGAGGTCTGGATCGCGGTGCCCTTGTCGCAGACGACGCTGCGGACGAACTCCGGCTCGCCGGTCTCGAGGTTGGCCTGGTGGACGGCGACGCCGACGTAGGCCTGCATCAGGGAGTCGTAGACCCCGCGATTCACCATCGGGCCGCGCTCGCCGAAGCCGCTGATCGAGACGTAGACGAGCTCGGGATGGAGCGCGCGGTAGCGCTCGGCGCCGATCCCCATCCGATCGACGGCGCCCGGGCGGAAGTTCTGGATGAAGACGTCGGCCCGGGCGACGAGCCGGTCGAGGAGCGCGACGCCCGAAGGCTGGTGGAGATCGATGGCGATCGAGCGCTTGTTGCGGTTCAGGCTCGTGAAGAGGGCCGAGAGCCCGCCGCGGCTCGGGCCGATCGTGCGCAGGGCGTCGCCCTTGCCCGGCGCCTCGACCTTGATCACGTCGGCCCCCTGGTCGGCGAGGATCGAGGTCGCCAGCGGTCCCGAGGCCATGGTCGTCAGATCGACGATGCGAATCCCTGCGAGGGGGCCGGGCATGGAGATCCTTTCGAGCGGGGCGCAGCGGCTCGTGGTGCGCCACGAGGAGGCGATGTTGCGCGCGACCTCCGGGCTGCGCGAGGCTAGCCCACGTCCTCGGGGCCGCCGAGGTTCGGATTGGACTGCATGAAGATGGGAGCGATCGATTGCCCACCCCGACGACCGAGACGATCCTGCTCGCCCGCCTCGATGCACTCGAGACGCGGCTCGACCGGGCCGAAGGACAGGCCGAGATCCTCGCGCTGAAGAGCCGCTACGGGGCGCTCGCGGATGCTCGTTATGCGCGCAAGGGACCGCGCCCCCAGGACGAGATCGATGCCGTGGCGGACCAGCTGGCAGCGCTCTTCACCGAAGACGCGGTCTGGGAAGGCGGTGGCGCCCTCGGTCGCTGCGAGGGACGGGCGGCGATCCGGGACCGCTTTCGAGAGCCCACGCTCCACTACGCCTGGCATTTCTTCGTGAAGCCCGAGATCCGGGTCGAAGGCGAGCGAGCGACCGGGACCTGGGACGTGCTCGCGATGATCACGACGAGGGAAGGTCGCGCGATGTGGATGGTCGGCGTCGAGCACGACGAGTATGTCCGCGAGCAGGGTCGCTGGCTCCATACGCGGATGCATCTCGAATCCCAGCTGATGGCGCCGCACGATCGCGGCTGGGGACCGGCGCCGGGGAAATGACCGCGCGGACTTCGACCTCGCTGCCCCAGGCCAAAAGCGGCCCCGGCCCCGCGCGAGGCCCCACCGGCGGGAAGACGAAGTGGGTGCAGCCGAGAACGAGGGTGTCGACGCCATGGCGCAGCAGGGGCTCGATCAGCGTCGCGAGATGGTCCCGCGTGGCGTCGGAGGCGAGGTCGCCGGATTCGACGCGCTCGACGAGTCCCGGCCGCGGCCGGCTTGATCGCGGGCTCCATGGCCACGATGGGAACGGAGAGATCCGCGCGAAGCCGCTCGACGGCGACGGCGACGGCGGTGTTGCACGCGACGACGATGATCCCGGAGCCGGCATCGATCAACGTGCGGGCGATCTCCGAAGCCCGCGCCTCGATGAATGAGGTCGTTCGATTTCCCTAGGGCGCGTTTCCCGAATCGGCGACGTAGACGAGGTCGAGCGAGGAGCAGGCCCGCCGGATCGCCGCGAGGACGGTCAATCCTCCGACCCCGGAATCGAAGACACCGACCGTCGGCCTGGAGGCGCTTCGATGGGCCATCGCGCGGGGCTCCGGCGGACTAACGCTTCCCGCTGCTTTGGCCGTTGACCGGCGCGATCAGCGTCTCCCCGAGCTGCCGGATCTTGTCCTTCTTCTGCTGCAGCGTCGCGCCCGGCGGCATCTGGAAGGAGAGCGGCCAGCTGACGGTGCCCGTCATGCCGAGGTCGATCAGCTGTTTCATCTTGTCGGGGGGCAGCGGCTCGGTCAGGGGGATCACGCAGTCGAAGGGCTCGTGGTCCCGGCCGAAGGCCTTCCGTCGCGCGTGGAGATCCTTCAGGATCGCGACGGTCTCGTCGAAGCTCGTCCCCGCGCCCGTCCAGCCATGGCCGTACTGCGCGGCACGGCGGAGCGCCGCGGCGTTCATGCCGCCGACCCAGAAGGGCACGGTGCGGGTCGGGATCGGATTGAGGCGCAGGGGCGCGAATTTGTAGAACTCCCCGTCGGCGGAGACGACCTCGCCGCGCAGGAGCTTCTGGACGATCGGGATCTGCTCGTCCATCCGGCGACCGCGGGCGTCGAAGGGCTGTCCAAGGATCTCGAACTCCTCCTTGAGCCAGCCGGCGCCGATCCCGAACACGACGCGATTCTTCGAGAAGACGGCGGCCGTGCTGAGGCCCTTCGCCACCTCGATCGGATGGCGCATCGGGAGCACGTAGACGTTCGGCATGAAGCGCAGCCGCGTCGTGACCATCGAGAGCGCGCAGATCGTCGCGAAGACCTCCGGAAACGGCGTCTTCTCGTCGAAGGGCGGCTCGCCCGAGTCGTCGTAGGGATAGCGGGAGGCGTAGGACTCCGGCGCGAAGACGTGGTCCGCGAGCAGCACGCCCTCGAAGCCCGCCTCCTCGATGATCGGGACCAGGTCCAGCAACTCGTCGGGATGGGTGAACGGGACGGCTTGCCAGAACTGCATGGCGGGCTCCTCGCGGCGTGCGGCGGGCCGAGTCTCGCAGACGCGCCCGGGGCTGGCCAGACACGTCGGGAGCCCCCGGCCCGGATCCTCTATGCTCGGCCACCCGCGCGGGTTGGCCGGACGATCCCAGCGCGACGACCCCGCAAAGGATCGGGGCATCGGAGGAGAGCGCGAGATGGTTCAGCACGTCGCGGTCGTGGGCGCTTCGCTCGCGGGGCTGCGTTTTCTCGAGGCGCTGCGGCGCGAGGGGTTCGCGGGGCGGGTCACGATGATCGGGGCCGAGGCCGAGCTGCCCTACGACCGGCCGCCGCTCTCGAAGCAGTTCCTGGTCGACGGCTGGCCCGAGGAGAAGCTCGCGCTCGCACGGGACGGGGTGGCTCCGCTCGCAGCCGAATGGCGCCTCGCTCAGAAGGCGACGGCGCTCGATCCCCGGGCCCTCGCCGTCGCGCTCGCCGACGGCAGCCGCGTCGAGGCCGATGCGATCGTCCTCGCGACGGGCGCCGAAGCGCGGAGGCTCCCCTTCGAGCGCGGACTCGAGGGCATTCTCGCGCTCCGGACCTTGGGTGACGCGCGGCGCCTGCGCGATGCGCTCGCTTCGTCGCCGCGGGTCGTCGTGATCGGGGCCGGCTTCATCGGCATGGAGGTCGCGGCGAGCTGTCGCGCGAAGGGCTGCGCCGTGACGGTGGTCGAGCCGTTGCCGGCGCCGCTGATTCGCGGCCTCGGTCCGATCCTCGGCGAGCGCGTGGCGAGGCGCCATCGCGAGGCGGGCGTCGAGTTCCATCTCGGGGTGGGCGTCTCCGGATTCGAGGGAGAGGACCGGGTCACGGGCGTGCAGCTCGCGGACGGTCGCGTCGTCCCCGCCGAGGTCGTGGTGGTCGGTGTCGGCGCCGCGCCCGCGGTCGGCTGGCTCGCGGACTCGGGGCTCGCGATCGACAACGGGATCCTCTGCGACGCGACCGGCGCGAGCTCCCGCGCCGGGATCTCGGCTCTCGGGGATTGCGCGCGCTGGACGAATCCGCGCTATCCGGAGCGCCCGCGCTTCGAACATTGGACGAGCGCCGTCGAGCAGGCCGACGTCGTGGCGCGGCGGATCGTGCACGGGAGCGCCGAGCCGCACGCGGCGGTGCCCTATGTCTGGACCGATCAATTCGACCTGCGCCTCGCGATCGCCGGTGAATTCCGGGCGGAAGACGAGATGCACGTCTGCCTCGGGACCCTCGGCGAGGACAAGTTCCTCGTGCTCTTCGGCCGGGGCGGGAAGCTCGTCGGCGCCGTCGGTTGCAAGCGCCCGCGGCAGCTGAATGCGGCGCGGCGCTGGATCGCAGAGGGCCTCGCCTTCGCCGACGCGATCGCCCAGGCGAAGTAGCGCGGGGCGCGGCGCGCGCACCGCGGGCTGCTAGGCGATGCCCGGGCTCCCGGGCGTCGTCCCTCCGCGCTCGTCGCGCACGAAGAAGAGCGCGGCGAGGGCGGCCGCGTTCAGTGCGATGAAGAGCACGAAGGCCATCCGGTAGTCGCCGAGAGCGTCGCGCAGGGCCGCCGCCGCGAGGGGCCCGAGCGCTGCGCCCGGGAGCAGCGCGAGCGTCATCGCGCCGTAGATCGAGCCGAGATGGCGCGCCCCGAAGCAGCGCTCGACCGCCAGCGGCCAGACGACGTCCCGCGCCGCCTGGCTGAATCCATACGAGAGCACGAAGACCGGCAGGACCACCGCATTCGGCAGGAAGAGCAGCACGACCGAGCTCAATGCGAGGAGCCCGTAGTCGTAGAGGATCGCCCGCTCCTGCGAGACCCGGTCCGCGAGATAGCCGCCGACGACCTTCGACACGATGCCCAGGCCGATCGTCTGGCTGAGCCGCGTCGCCGCCTCTTCGTGGGAGAGGCCCGCGTCGGTCAGGATCAGCACGAAATGGTCGAGGATGCCGTTGAAGTAGAAGAAGAAGGCGAAGAGCGTCGTCGTGAGGATCCAGAAGGTCCGGGTCCGCAGGGCGGCGCGCAGGTCGAGGCTCGTCTCGTCCGCGACGGGGGCGGGCGGGATCGGCGAGGCGGGGGGCGTGCCGGCGGGCGTGTGCGCCGAGGCTTGCTCGCCGCGGAGCTCTTCGCGGGTCGCCTCGCGATCGCGCACGAGGAAGAAGGCGGCGGGGAGCAGCACGACGAGGGAGAAGACGGCGACGGCGAGCAGCGCCATCCGGAAATCCGAGCGCGCCGCGACGGCCCCCGTCAGCCAGACCATCGCCGAGCCGCCGAGATTCGAGCCGGCGTAGGCGATGCCGAGGGCGAGGCCGCGATGACGGCGGAACCACTGGGCGACGACGTGACCGACGGAGACGTCGCCCATCCCCGCGGCGCCGAGGCCGACGCCCGCGATCGCGAAGTAGAACCCAGCGACGGACTCGACCTGCGAGAAGCCGACGAACACGACGGCGAAGAGCAGGGCCGAAGCCGTCAGCACGACTTTCGCGCCGTACCGAACCGTCAGGAAGCCCGCGAGCGGGCTCGCGAGGGACTGCACCGCGAGCTGCGGCGTGTTCGCCCCCGAGAATTGCGCACGGGTCATGCCCAGGGCCTCGATCAGGTCGGCCGAGAGTCCGCTCTTCACGTAGGTCAGGCCGAGGCCCATCTGGCAGACGAGGCAGCCGATCACGACCCAGAGCGCCCGTCCGCGAAGCTCGCTCGCTGCGAATCGCGCGCGCAGGCTCTGCGGGCGATCGCTCACGAGAACTCGCTGGCGCGATCCGCGGCGCGAGAGCGGGCGAGGGCGTCCTCGTCGGCCGGATCGCCGAAGCGCTGCTTCGCATCCTCGCGCAGCGCCCCCTTCGCGACCTTGCCGCCGACGCCGCGCGGGAGCTCGGGCAGGACGACGAGCGCCTCGGGCCAGAGCTCGCGGGCGATGCCGTGGTCCTTGAGATGCTCGCGCAGGCCTTCGAGCTCGAGGGACGCGCCGGCCCGCAGCTCGACGTAGGCGGCGGCGCGCTCGCCGAAGATGCGATCGGGCATGCCGATCGCAGCGACGAGGGCCACGCTCGGATGGAGCGCCACGCCTTCCTCGATCGCGGCGGCGGAGAGGTTCTTGCCGCCGCGGATGATGATGTCGTCGGTGCGGCCGATGACGCGGAGATAGCCGTCGGCGTCGAGCTCGACGAGATCGCCGAGCTTGACCCAGCCGTCCGAGGTGATCAGCGCCGCGTTCGCCTCGGGCGCGCCGAGATAGCCTCGCGAGACGACCGGGCCCTTGACCGCCGGCTGCCCGCGTCCGCTCGACGTCACGTCGCGGCCTTCGGCGTCGAAGAGGCGGAGATTCATCTCCGCGATCGGCTTGCCCGCCGTCGTGAGCCGCTTCGTCGGGGGATCCTCGGGCCGCGTCGCGCTGACGGCGCCCGTCTCGTTCGAGCCGTAGAACTGGAGTACCGAAGCTCCCGTCCGGATCTCGAAGTTGCGCGCCTGGCGCTCGGGCACCGCCTCGCCCCCGGTGAAGAGCGCCCGCAGCACCAGGTCCCGCCCGCCGTCGAAGCCCCCCGACTCGAGCAGCATGATGAACTGGGTCGAGACCGCGGAGAGCACGCTCACCCGATGCCGCTCGAGGGCGTCGATCGTGGCTCGGGCGTCGAACTTGCGCGTCAGCACCGTCGGCGCGCCGAGCAGCGTCGGCGTGAAGTGGCCGGTCCAGAGACCGAAGCCGACCGGTGCGGGGAGCGCGCTCATGAAGACGTCGCGCTCGTCGAGGTGGCCGACGTCGGCGGCGAGACGGTGGAAATGGAACCAGCGCAGCTGGTCGTGGACGACGATCTTCGGGAGGCCCGTCGTGCCCGAGGTCGTGTTGAGGAGCGAGACGTCGGAGGCCTTCGCGCCGAGCTCGGGGCCGGGCGCCTCGCTCGCCTCGGGGGCGGGTCGGCCGTCGAGCTCGATCGCGTCGTCCGGGAATCCGTCGCGGGCCAGCGTCAGATGGAACTCGATCGGGATGCCGCGCTCGCGCAGGCGCGCGACCCGTGCCTGCGCGGGGCCGTCCGGCATCTCGGGGGCCGAGACGAGCACGCGCGCGGAGGCGAGGCTCAGCAGATGGGCGAGCTCGCGCTCGCCGCAGCGCGGCGCGAGGCCGAGGCAGACGAGGCCGCAGCGCTCGGCCGCTTGATAGGCGACGTGGAAGGGCGTGCCGTCCGGGACCCAGACGGCGATCCGCTCGCCCGGCGCGAGGCCGAGGGCCAGGAAGACGCGCGCGAGGCGGTCCGCTGCAGCGTCGTATGCGGCCCAGTCGAGGACCCGCTCGTCGACGATGAAGGCGGGGGCCTTCGGGCGCTCGCGGGCGAGCTTGCGGACGTGGGCCGCCAGCGAGACGGGGAAGGGATCGGCGACGGACACGGCTTGCGACGTCATGCTAGGCCCTGAAGGTGATGGGGAGCTTCCAATAGCCCTGGACGTACTCCGTCAGGAGCCGCTCGGCGCCAGCCTCGTCGACGGCGTAGTCGGGGACGCGCGCGAGCAGCTCCTCGAGGCAGACTCGGCCCTCGAGCCGCGCGACGTTGACGCCGAGGCAGGAATGCGGGCCGTAGCCGAAGCTGAGGATCCGCGGCGGCCGGCGCCGGATGTCGAAGCGATCGGGGTCGGGAAATTCCCGCTCGTCGTGGTTGCCCGAGTGGTAGAGGAACATGATCCCCTGGCCTTCCTTCATCTGCGCGCCCGCGAATTCGACGGGCCGCTTGACCTGCCGCATCAGGAACTGCGTCGGCATGTCGTAGCGCAGACCCTCGTTGTAGGCGTCGGGGATCAGGCCGGGATCGTCGATGCACGCCCGCCGCTGATCGGGATGCTGCGCGAGCCGGCGCACGATCGTGGCGAGGGTCTTCGGGAAGGTCTCGGAGCCGCCGATGATCAGCATCGAGAGATGGGAGGCGAGGGCGTCGTCGTCGAGGGGCCGACCGTTCTGCTCGAACTCGAGCAGCTTCTGGAGCACGTCGTCCCGGGCGCCGCTCCGGCGCCGGCGCGCGATCTGCTCGTGGAAGTAGCCGAACATCTCGGTGAGCGCCGCGAGCCCCGCCGAGGTCATGCCGCGCACGCCTTCCTCGCGCTGGAAGAAGCGCCAGACGAGCTCGTTCAGGAAGGGGCCGTCCTCGGCGGGCAGGCCGCTGATCGTGCAGGCGACGGTGACGGCGACGTGGGCGGAGTAGTCGTGGATCACGTCGATGCGGCCCGCGTCGAGGCAGGCCGAGAGGCGCTCCTTCGCGATCCGGCGGATCATCGGCTCGAGCCCTGCGACCTCGGGCGCGGCGAAGGCCTTGCGGAACTCGCTGCGCAGACGCGTATGGTCCGGGGCGTCCATGTTGTTGATCATGGGCGTCACGGGCTGGACCTTCGTCAGGAGGTGAGCCGAGGTCGTGCCGTTGGCCGCCGTCAGGTTCTTCATGTCCGCCGAGGCCTTCCAGATGTCCTCGAAGCGGGACAGGGCCCAGGTGTCGAACTCTTCGAGATAGTAGGCGGGCGCCTCGTCGCGCAGGCGCTTGTAGATCGGCAGCGGATCGCCGTGGATGATCGCGTCGGCGAACGGGTTGTAGTCGACCATGGGGACGGGCTGCCTTCCTCGCGCGGAGCTCGCTCGCGGATCGCGCGAGCCGCACTCCGGGCGCATCCGGACCGGAGGCCGGACGGGCCGGCGCAACGCCCCCGGACCGCGGGTGGTTGATTACGGAACGTACTGTATCGTAATCCCGCTGCCGTCGACGCCCGGCCGGGCGCTGCGGCCGGGGCGTGGATCGATCGCGAATCGAGGGGCCCATGCGCGCGGGCGAGGAAGCGGAAGCGGTGGCACCGGCGGAAGCAGATCGGACGAAATCCACGCGGCGGCGCATGACGAGCAGCACCGGTCGCCCGCGCAGTGAAGAGGCGCATCAGGCGATCCTCGACGCGACCCTCGCCCTGCTCGGCGAGGTCGGCTATTCGGCGCTCACCGTCGAGGGCGTGGCGCAGCGGGCCGGGGTCGGCAAGGCGACGATCTACCGCCGCTGGTCGTCGAAGCTCCCGCTCGTGGTCGAGGCCTTCAGCGCGCTGCCGGGCTTCGAGGACGTCGACGCCGGCAGCCTCGAGCACGATCTCAAGGAGACGCTCCGGAAGTACCTCGAGGCCTTCAACTCGACCGCACTCGGCACCGTCTTCCCGAGCCTCGCCGGCGAGCGCGCCCACAACCCCGAGCTCTCGAAGCTGATCGAGCCCGTGGCCCGCGCGCGGCGCGAGCCCTTCGTGCGGATCTTCGAGCGGGCGCGGGCCCGGGGCGAGATCTCGAGCGACGTCGACATCGATCTCGCAGCGGATCTGGTCGTCGGGCCGATCTCCGTGACGCTGTTCTTCCGGGGCGGGAGCCTGTCGCCGAGGATGGTCGATCCGCTCGTCGACCTCGCGCTCAAGGGGATCCTCAAGCGGGGCTAGCCGGGCCAGGCCGGGCCGATCGAAGCTAGGCGGGGTCGGTCTCCGATCGCGCATAACGCGCCCGCAGCGCGTGCTTCAGGATCTTGCCGGTCGGATTGCGCGGGAGCTCCGGGACGAGCTCGAGCTGCTCCGGAATCTTCTGCGTCATCAGCTGGGCCTCGCGCAGGAAGCGCTGCATCTCGTCGAATCGCAGCGGATCGGCGGGATCCCGGGTGACGACGACGGCGCAGCAGCGCTCGCCGGTCTTCGGATCCGGCAGCCCGATGACCGCGACCTCCGCGACCTTCGGATGCGTGTAGAGGAGGTCCTCGACCTCCTTCGCCGGGATGTTCTCGCCCTTGCGGATGATCACGTCCTTGAGCCGGCCGGTGATCGTGACGTAGCCCTCGGCGTCGAGCATGCCGAGATCGCCGGTGCGGAAATAGCCATGCTCGTCGAAGGCCGCGGCGTCGAGGCGGGCGTCGAGATAGCCGCGGCAGACGTGGGGACCACGCACGCGCAGCTCGCCCGCTTCGCCCGGCCCGGCGAGGCTGCCGTCGCTGCGCACCGCGCGCAGATCGACCTCGGGGAGCGAGGGGCGGCCCTCGGTCTGTGCCTTCTTCGCGTCGGGGTCGCGCACGTGGACCATGCTCAGGTTCGGCGCTTCGGTGAGCCCCCAGCCCGAGCAGATGCCGGCGCCGCCGAACTCCGCGACGAGGTCGTCGTGGAGCTGCGGCGGCTTCGGGGCACCGCCGCCCGGGAAGGCGCGCAGGCCGGGGAAGAGCGGCGGATCGGGACAGGCGCGGGCGGCGCGGAGATAGGCTTCGTGGAAGACGGTGCCGGCGGTGCCGAGGGTGACCCCGTTTCGGCGCAGGACCGCCATCGTGTCCGGTGCGGCGAAGTTCTCGATCAGGATCTGACAGGCCCCGGTCGCGAGCCCTCCGAGGAGCCAGGCGAAGCCACCGATGTGGGTGAACGGGAAGACGAAGGCGATCCGGTCCGAGGCATCGAGCTCGAGCCCCAGGGCCATGCCCTTGGCGGCGGCCCAGAGCGTGGCGTCGGTATGCAGGGCGCCCTTCGGATCGGCGGTCGTGCCCGAGCTGTAGAAGAGCCAGCGGACCGGGAGCTCGGCCGCCGGCAGGGCGCGCGGGGGCGCGGGGAGGGCGGCCGTCGAGGGCGTCGGGATCGGGGCGATGCCGAGCTGCGGGACACCGGGCAGGCCTTCTTCGACGACGAGGGTCTCGACGCCGGGGTGGTCGGCGGCGATCTCCCGGGCCATCGCCGCGTAGTCGAAGCCTCGCCAGACGCCGGGGGTGACGAGCAGGGCGGGCTTCGCCTGGCCGACGATGAAGCGGACCTCGCGGCCGCGATAGATCGGCAGGATCGGATTCTGGCGGGCGTCGAGGCGGGCCAGGGCGCCGACGAGGACGAGGGCCTCGAGGCGGGTCGGCAGCATCCAGGAGACGAGGCGATCCGGGCCGAGGCCTCGGGCCGAAAGCGCGTGCGCGACGGTCAGGCAGGCGGCGTGGTAGCCGGCGAAGTCGAGGCTTCGACCGCGCTCGTCGACGGCCATCGGCGCCGTAGGGGTCGCCTCGGCCCGGGCCTCGATGAGCCGGCAGAGGGTCGCTTCTTCGAGCATCTTCTCGCGCTGGCCTCCGCTCTCTCCCGCCGCGCCCGGCCCCACGCCGGACCCGCGGCAGGGCCGATCGAAGGCCCTCCGACGGGCCTTCGACGTTGGCAACGGTACGCATCGTATCGTAATGTCCGAGCGCTCCCGTATCCCATCTGCCCATCTGAGAGGCCCCTGATGGACGCGCGCTTCAGCCCGCAAGACGAAGCCTTCCGTTCCGAGATCGCCCGCTGGCTCGAGCAGAACCTGCGCGGCGAATTCGAGATCGTGAAGGGCCGCGGCGGTCCGGGGGACGAGCACGCGCTCTTCGAGGAGCGCCACGCCTGGGAGCGCCTGATGGGGCGCGCCGGATGGATCGGAGTCGGCTGGCCGAAGGCCGTGGGCGGCCGCGGGCTTCCGCTCTCGCAGCAGATGATCTTCCACGAGGAGTACGCCCGGTCGGGCGGCCCCGGTCGGGTCGGCCACATCGGCGAGGGGCTCCTCGGGCCGACGGTGATCCATTTCGGGTCCGCGGACCAGAAGGCGCGTTTCCTTCCGAAGATCCTCTCGGGCGACGAGGTCTGGTGCCAGGGGTACTCCGAGCCGGGCGCGGGGTCGGATCTCGCGAACGTGCAGACCCGGGCCGAGCTCCAGGGCGACGAGTGGATCGTGAACGGGCAGAAGGTCTGGACATCGGGCGCCGAGTGGTCCGACTGGTGCTTCGTCGTCTGCCGGACGGATCCGCAGGCGCAGCCCAAGCACAAGGGCATCTCCTATCTGCTCGTCCGGATGGATCAGCCCGGCGTCGAGGTCCGGCCGATCGTCCAGATGACCGGCGACTCCGAGTTCAGCGAGGTCTTCTTCAACAACGCGAAGGCCGCGAAGGACGACATCGTCGGGAAGGTCAATGGCGGCTGGGCGGTGGCGATGGGGACCCTCGCCTTCGAGCGCGGGGCGTCGACCCTCGGCCAGCAGATGCTCTTCCAGAACGAGCTCGACCACGTCATCCGGATCGCGAAGCGAAACGGCAGCGCCGCCGATGCGTCGATCCGCCAGCGCATCGCCCACGCCTGGATGGGGCTGCGCATCCAGCGCTACCACGCCCTGCGCACGCTCTCGGGCGCCGACGAGGGCGCCGAGCTCCCGCCGGCCTCGATGATCTCGAAGATCTTCTGGGCCTCGTGGCACCGCGATCTCGGCAAGCTCGCGATGGACGTGATGGGCCCCGAGGCGGAGTTCGCGAACGGCGCACCCTACGACCTGAACGGGCTCCAGCGCATGTTCCTCTTCACGCGCTCCGACACCATCTACGCCGGCTCGAACCAGATCCAGCGCAACATCATGTCCGAGCGCGTGCTCGGCCTGCCGCGCGAGCCGCGTTAGTCGTCGGGAGCCCGCTCCAGCATGTCCGATCGTCCCGTCAAGCAGCAGCCGCCGGCCTACGTTCCGCCCCACGATCTCCTGAAGGGCAAGACCGTCCTGATGACGGCGGCGGCGGGGGCGGGGATCGGCTTCGCGACGGCGCAGCGCTGCGCGGAAGAGGGCGCGCGGCTCTTCATCAGCGACATCCATCCCAAGCGGACGGCGGAGGCCGCCGAGGCCCTCGCGAAGATCTCGGGCAAGCCGGTCGGTCATCGGCTCTGCAACGTCCGCGACGACGCCGACGTGCGCGCGCTCGTCGCGGCGGCGATCGAGGACATGGGGCGGATCGACGTCGTCATCAACAACGCCGGGCTCGGGGGCGAGGTCGACGTCGTCGACATGAGCGACGACCAGTGGACGGCGGTCCTCGACATCACGCTCAACAGCGTCTTCCGCATGACCCGCGCCGTGCTGCCCCACATGATGGAGCGACGCAGCGGCGTCATCGTCAACAACGCCTCCGTCCTCGGCTGGCGTGCCCAGAAGGGCCAGGCCCATTATGCGGCGGCGAAGGCCGGCGTGATGGCGCTGACGCGCTGCTCGGCCCTCGAGGCGGCGGAGTACGGCATCCGCATCAACGCGGTCTCGCCCTCGATCGCGATCCATCCCTTCCTCGTGAAGACGACGCCCCAGGCGCTGCTCGACGAGCTCGAGGCGAAGGAGGCCTTCGGCCGGGGCGCCGCGCCCTGGGAGGTCTCGAACGTGATGGTCTTCCTCGCGAGCGACTACTCGTCCTACATGACGGGCGAGGTCGTCTCGGTCTCGAGCCAGCGCGCCTGACGCGAGGCTCGCCCCGCTGCGCGGCTGCCCGGCCGGCGGTGCTCCCGTCTCCAGATCGGGCGATCGCCTGAGGCGGGCGCTCCGGCTCGGGGCTCCTTCCCCCCCTGATTCGACCCGATTGGACGCTTCCCGTCCCGCTGTCCGACACCGACCGCGCTGCACCCTCAGGTCACTCGTTTCGCGCACCGAAGAACGACGGTGTCGGGCCGCGCATCGCGCGGTCGGGCGGCGCCATCGGGCGAGGGGGATGCATGGGTCGTATCGAACGTCTTCGGACCGATCCAAAGGCCTGGAAGCGGGGGCTGATCGCGATCGGCCTCGCCGTCTTCCATGCCGGCTCCGCCTTCGCGGAGGACGATCTCCTCGACCTGTCCCTCGAAGATCTGATGAACGTCGAGGTCACCTCGGTCTCGAAGAAGGCCGAGAGCAAGCAGCAGGCCGCGGCCGCCGTCACCGTCATCACCGCCGAGGACATCCGCCGAGGTGGCTTCACGAGCGTGCCCGAGGCACTGCGCATCGTGCCCGGTCTCCAGGTCGCGCGCATCGACGCGAGCCGCTGGGCGATCTCGATCCGCGGCTACCGCCAGGAGTTCTCGAACAAGCTCCTCGTCATGATCGATGGGCGCAGCATCTATACGCCGGTCTTCGGCGGCGTGATCTGGGCCGAGCAGAACTTCGCGATCGAGGACATCGAGCGGATCGAGGTGATCCGCGGCCCCGGCGGCACGATCTGGGGGGCCAACGCGGTCAACGGCGTCATCAACATCATCTCGAAGAAGGCGAAGGACACCCAGGGCGTCCGCGCCCACGTCTTCGGCGGAACCCAGGAGGCAGGCATCGCCGCCCGCTTCGGGGGCGCGGTCGCGGATCACACGCAGTACCGATTCACCACGAAGGCGGAGAAGGTCCAGGACTTCGACGTCCACAAGAACTACGACGGAGACGACGAGTGGGGGCAGCTCCGCCTCGGCGGTCGGACCGACACGAAGCTCGGCGAGCGCACGGAGGCGACCGTGCTCGTCGACTACTTCGATCTCGACTTCCAGCGCGGGCAGGGCGTTGCGAGCCCGATCCCGCCGTTCCCGATCACGAGCTTCGACAAGCGGAACGGCAAGAGCCGCGGGGGCGACGTCGTGGCACAGCTCCGTCACCAGCTCGAAGACGGCTCACGCATCTCCGCGGCGGCCTACTACGACATCGTCGCCCGCGACGTGACGCTCTCGGAGAAGACCCAGACCGCGGACCTCCAGATGCAGCACGAGCTCACGCTCTTCTCGGCGCTCAACGTCGTCTACGGCGCCGAGTACCGCTACTGGACGACCCACATCCATCCGCCGACGGTCGGGCTCGGATTCAATCCCAACGACGACGATTTCCATCTCGGCGACGCCTTCGTCCAGCTCGAGCTCCCGCTGTTCGACGATCGCTTCAAGCTGATCGGTGGAACGAAGCTCGGCGGAAACAGCTGGTCCGGGTTCACCTACCAGCCCTCCGGTCGCCTCGTCCTGACCCCGGTCTCGGGACATACCGTCTGGGGCGCCGTCTCGCGCGCCGTCCGGATCCCGACCTTCACCGACCGCGATCTGACCGGCGAGCTCGCGCCCTTCGTGAACCTCCAGGGCGATCGCGACATCCGGCAGGAGCAGCTCCTGGCCTTCGAGCTCGGCTACCGATTCTCGACGATCGAATGGATGACCGCGGAGGTCTCCCTCTTCTGGTCCGAGTACGAGGACGTCTCGGTCCTGGTCGGCCCCGCGCCGGTCGGTCCCTACCGCTTCGAGAACGCCGGCCAGGCGAGCATCCGGGGCGGCGAGATCGAGCTCAGCTTCCTGCCCGTCCAGTGGCTCCGACTGACGACCAGCTATTCCTTCCTCGATCAGTACGAGCGGCTTCCCGGCACCGCCTTCGCCGTCACGACCCTCGAGAAGAGCGATCCGGCCCATCAATTCGTCGTCCGTTCCCTCGTCGACCTGCCCGCGGACTTCGAGCTCGATGCGGGGCTCTATTTCGTGGACGGTCTCGAGGGGGTCACCCCGGTCCTGCGCCAGGACAACGTCCGGCAGTACCTGCGCCTCGATCTGCGGCTCGGCTGGAAGCCGCTCGACTGGCTCGAGCTCTCGCTCGTCGGCCAGAACCTGAACGACGCGCGCCATGCCGAGTTCTACGACGTGCAGCGCAACCAGTCGACCCAGGTCCCCCGCTCGGGCTACGCGAAGCTCACCGTCCAGTTCTGAGGCGTCCGCCGGAGCGGGACTCCGTCGCCATGCAGCCGCTATGCTGCGGCCCGGGAGGATCCCCGATGCCGATCGCTGAACAGGTCACCGAGCAGATGAAGCAGGCCATGAAGGCCAAGGACGAGCGGCGTCTGGTCGCTCTGCGGTCGATGCGCTCGGCCTTTCTCAACGAGATGAAGAAGGACGGCTCGACGAGCGTCTCGGACGAGGTCTGCGAGGGCCTGCTCCGCAAGCTCGAGAAGCAGCGCAAGGAGAGCATCGAGGCCTTCACGAACGCCGGCCGGGAAGAGCTGGCGGCGGCGGAGCGGGCGGAGCTCGCGGTGATCCAGGAGTTCCTGCCGAAGCTCGCCGACGAGGGGAAGACCCGCGAATGGGTCGAGGCGGCGGTCGCCCAGACGGGCGCTGCGAGCGCGAAGGACGTCGGCAAGGTCATGGGGGCCCTGATGAAGGCCCACAAGGGCGAGATCGACGGCGATCTCGCGCGGCGCCTCGTCCAGGAGCGGCTCGCCTAGCGTTCGCCTCGTCTAGCGCTCGTCCCGCCTGGAGTCCGGCTGGCCTGGAGACCGGAGCGCCTGACGACTGGCGCGATCGTCGCCCCGCCCGAGGATCCAGTCGTACCCGCGCGCGAGCCGTGCTCGACCGTCGCTTTCACAGACCGCGCCATGGGCCACGACGACGCGTTCGATGGGCCAGACGAGGATGCGCTCGAGCGAGCCTCGGAAGGCCGCTCGATCCCGGACCAGCAGGCGTTCGAGGGGCGTCGGACAGAGGCATCCGTAGGCCCCCATCGCGCGGAAGGCCGCGCGGGTCAGCGCGGGGCTCTCGGGACCGATCTGGAAGGCGAGGTCGCTCGCGATCAGGGTCGAGCTCGAGCGGTGAAAGAAGACGACCTCGTTCGTGGTCGGAATGCCGGCGAGCGCGACCTGATCGAGGACGTCGGCCCAGGCGGGGTCGGGAATCGATCCGAGCAGGGAGGAGATCGGGAGATCGCCGCGTTTGCGCTCGAGGCCCGGTGCGACGTGGATCGCCGCGTCGGGGTAGCGACGCCGCCAGTCGCCGACGAAGAGATGATGGAACCGGTTCGGCGCGACGAGGTGGGCGACCCGGCCGAGGGCGCCGACCTGCCGGACCAGCTCCTCGGTCGCGGCGACCGGGGAATGGAGCAGAAGCTCGCCGCCGGCGAGTCGCACCACAGTCATGCGCGCCCCGAGCTCGAGCCCGAGAAAGCGCAGCCGGGCCTCCGCGATCCAGAGTCCGTCCGCGAGCTCGTGCACGGCGCCTCCGTTCCGGCCTTCGACGCGTCCGCCGGCGGTCGCTCGAGGAAGGCCTCTCTTCGGTCGGCCCGTCTTCAGGCCGGGTAGTAGCGGCTGATCGTCTCGATGATGCAGGCGGGGCGGTCGCTGCCCTCGATCTCGATCGTGATCGTGACCTTCGCCTGGATGCCGCCGTCCTTCGTCCGCTCGACCGACGTGATCTGGCCGGCGCCGCGGATGCGGGAGTCGACCTTGACGGGCGACGGGAATCGGATCTTGTCACAGCCGTAGTTGACGCCCATCGAGATGCCCTGCACCTCCATCAGCTGGGGCAGGAAGTAGTTCGCGAGGGACGCCGTCAGGTAGCCGTGGGCGATGGGCGCACCGAAGGGCCCCGACTTCGCCTTCTCGACGTCGACGTGGATCCATTGATGGTCGCCGGTCGCGTCCGCGAAGAGGTTGATGCGCTCCTGCTTCATCTCGAGCCAGTCGGTCTGGCCGAGGGATTTCCCGACGTTCTGCTCGAGCTCGAAGGGGGTCTTGAAGACGTGCATGCGGGGGTTCCTTGCTGCTGCGCGACCCGCTCGCCGCCGAGCGCGCCGATCGCGGCGGGCGAGAGGGGTTGCGACCGGGCTCGCTAGAGCCCGAGGGCCTTCGCGACGCGCTCGCGATGGGCCGCCGGGGTCCCGAGCCAGCTCTCGCTCGCCCGGGCGCGCTTGAAGTGGAGGTGCGGGTCGTACTCCCAGGTGAAGCCGACGCCGCCGTGGATCTGGATGTTGTCGGCGGCGCACTTGAAGTAGGCCTCCGAGCACCACGCCTTCGCGAGCGAGGCGTTCGTCGCGAGGTCGTCGCTCTCGTCGTCGACGATGCAGGCGGCGTAGTAGAGCGCGGAGCGCGCCGACTCGACGGCGACCAGCATGTCCGCGGCCTTGTGCTTGATCGCCTGGAACGAGCCGATCGCGCGTCCGAACTGCTGGCGCTCCTTCGCGTAGGCGACCGCCATGTCGAGGCAGCGCTGGGCGCCGCCGACCTGCTCGGCCGCCAGTGCGATCGCCGCGAGGTCGAGGGCGCGGGCGAGGCCCGGCCCCGCCGCGCCGAACTCGCCGAGGCAGGCGTCACGGCCGACCCGGACGTTCGTGAGGCGAAGCTCGGCGATGCGCCGCGTCTGGTCCATCGTCGGGAGCAGCTTGCGCTCGAGCCCCGCCGTCGGTCCGGGCACCGCGAAGACGGCGAGGCCGTCCTCGCCCTTCGAGCCGGGCTTGCGGGCCGCGACGAGAATCAGGTCGCTCGTGTGGCCGTCGAGGACCCAGGCCTTCGTGCCGTCGAGGACGTAGCCGTCGCCGTCGGGGCGCGCGGTCGTCGCGATGCCCTCGGCGTCCCAGCGACCGGACGGCTCGCAGAAGGCGAGGGTGACCGTGCTGCGTCCCTCGGCGATCGGCGGCAGGAGGGCTTCCTTCTGCGCTTCGCTCGCGACGGCGAGGATCGTGTTCGCCCCGAGTGCCACGCTCGAGAAGAAGGGCGCGCAGAGCAGCGCCTCGCCCATCGCCTCGAGCAACACGACGAGATCGACGTAGCCGAGCCCGAGCCCGCCGTAGGCCTCCGGGATGTGGACCGAGGGCCAGCCGAGCTCCGTCGCGATCTGCTGCCAGACGCCCTTGTCGTAGCCGAGCTCCGTCGCCATCGCGGCCCGGATCGCCTCGGGGCCCGAGTGGGCCTTCAGGAACTCCCGTGCGCTGTCGACCAGCGCCTGCTGCTCTTCACTGAATCGGAAATCCATCGCTAGCTTCCGTGGACCTTCTGCGGGGGCACCGCCTTCGCGACGAGCTCGAGCACCTTCGAGCCGATCTCGTCGGGTGCCCAGCGCGCCTTCTTGTCGTAGGTCGGTCCGTCGCGCCAGCCGTCGCTGACGCCGATCAGGCCGCCCTTCACCTCGAAGACCCGTCCGGTCACGCTCTTCGACTCGGGGCTGCCGAGCCAGACGACGAGGGGCGAAACGTTGCCGGGATGGGCTTCGTCGAAGGTACCGTCCTCCGGCGGCTTCATGTCCGTGAAGATCGCCTCGGTCATGCGCGTGCGGGCCGCCGGAGCGATCGCGTTGGCCGTGACGCCATAGCGGCCGAGCTCGGCGGCCTGGACGAGGGTCAGCGACGCGATGCCGCCCTTGGCCGCGGAGTAGGTGGCCTGGCCGATGCTGCCCTGGAGGCCGGCGCCGGAGCTCGTGTTGATGATGCGGGCGTCGACGGGCTTGCCCGCCTTCGAGAGGTTGCGCCAGTGCTCGCAGGCGTGGCGGGTCACGCAGAAATGGCCCTTCAGGTGGACGTTGATGACGGCGTCCCACTCCTGCTCCGACGTGCCGACGAACATCCGATCGCGCAGGAAGCCCGCGTTGTTCACGACGACGTCGAGGCGGCCGAAGGTGTCGATCGCCTGCTCGACCATGCGCTTGCCGGCGGCGAAGTCGGAGACGCTCTCGGTATTGGCGATGGCGCGGCCGCCCTTCGCCGTGATCTCGTCGACGACCTTCTGGGCCGGCCCCTTCGAGCCGCCCTCGCCGCTATTCGAGACCCCGAGGTCGTTGACGACGACCGCTGCGCCTTCCGCAGCGAAGAGGAGCGCGTGCTCGCGGCCCAGGCCGCCGCCCGCGCCGGTCACGATGACGACGCGTCCATCACAGATACCCATCGCTTCTTCCTTTCGTACGGCCGGCCGGGCCGTCTAGAGCCGCTCGATGATCGTCACGTTCGCCTGGCCGCCGCCCTCGCACATGGTCTGCAGCCCGTAGCGCGCCCCGGTCCGCTCCATCTCGTTGAGCAGCGTCGTCATGAGCCGCGTTCCGGTCGCACCGATCGGATGGCCGAGCGCCATGGCGCCGCCGTTGACGTTGACCTTCGTGAGGTCCCAGTCGAGCTCCTTCTGCCACGCGAGCACGACCGACGCCATCGCCTCGTTGATCTCGACGAGGTCGATCTGCTCCTTCTTCATGCCCGCCCTGGCGAGCGCCCGCTTCGTCGCGGGGATCGGCGCGGTCAGCATGAAGATCGGATCGTCGGCGAGCACGGAGATGTGGTGGATCCGGGCCCGGGGCCGCAGGTTGTGCTCCTTCACCGCCCGCTCCGAGGCGATCAGCATCGCCGAGGACGCGTCGGAGATCTGGCTCGCGAGCGCCGCGGTCAGCCGGCCGCCGGGGACCAGGGGCTGGAGCGTCTGCAGCTTCTCGCGGGTCGAGGCGCGCATGCCCTCGTCCTTCTCGATGCCGGCGATCGGGAGGATCTCGTTCTTGAAGCGACCCTCCTGCGTCGCGCGGATGGCGCGGGCATGGGTCTCGAGGGCGAGGGTCTCCATGTCGTCCCGGGAGATGTTCCACTTCTCGGCGATCATCTCGGCGCCGCGGAACTGCGAGACCTCCTGGGTCCCGAATCGTTCGATCCAGCCCTTCGAGCCCGAGAAGGGATCGGAGAAGCCGAGGTCCTTCGCGCAGGTCATCGCCGACGAGATCGGGATCTGGGTCATGTTCTGCACACCGCCGGCCACGATCAGGTCCGCCGTGCCGCTCATCACGGCCTGCGCCGCGAAGTGCACCGCCTGCTGCGACGAGCCGCACTGCCGATCGATCGTCACGCCGGGGACGTGCATGGGGAGGCCGGCCGCAAGCCAGCAGGTCCGCGCGATGTCGCCGGCCTGGGACCCGATCGTGTCGCAGCAGCCGAAGATCACGTCGTCGACCGCACCGGGATCGAAGTCGTTGCGGGCGACCAGGCCCTTCAACACGTGGGCCCCGAGATCCGCGGAGTGGATTCCGGCGAGGCCGCCGCCCCGCTTGCCGACCGGGGTCCGGACGCCGTCGATGATGAATGCCTCGCCCATTTCGTCTCCTTCTCGCTGCTCTCTACTCTCTACTCTTCGCGCTTCGCTCGTCGGTCTTCTCGGGGACGCTCTTCGACGGCCGATCGCTCTCCGATCGAACGCCCGACTCCGCCTAACGCGTGCAGAGCACCGACGAGCCGTGGCCGAAGAGGCCCTGGTTCGCCGTGATGCCGACCTTGGCGCCCGCGACCTGGCGCTCGCCGGCGGTGCCCCGGAGCTGCCAGGTCAGCTCGCAGACCTGCGCGATCGCCTGGGCCGGCACCGCCTCGCCGAAGCAGGAGAGCCCGCCCGACGGGTTCACCGGCACGCGCCCCCCGATCTCCGTCGCGCCGCTGCGCAGGAGCCCCTCGGCCTCGCCCTGCTTGCAGAGCCCGATGTTCTCGTACCAGTCGAGCTCGAGGGCGGAGGACAGGTCGTAGACCTCGGCCACGTTCACGTCCGACGGATCGACTCCGGCCTCCCGATAGGCGGCCCACGAAATCGAGTCCTTGAAGGTCCGCTCCGGCGCCGCGATGCCCGCCGCCGAGTCGGTCGAGAAGTCGGGCATGTCGATGACCGTGTTCGGGAAGGTCGGGGACACCGTCGAGACCGCCGAGATGCGGACCGGCTTCGCGATCCCCTTCTTCTTCGCGTACTCCATCGAGCAGAGCACGAGGGCGGCGCCGCCGTCGCTGGTCGCACAGATCTCGAAGAGGCGCAGCGGGGCGGCGACGAGCGGCGAGGCGAGCACCTCGGCCTCGGTGTAGATCTGGCGGTAGCGGGCGTTCGGGTTCGAGAAGCCGTGCTTGCTGTTCTTGACCTTGATGCGGGCGAAGTCCTGCTCGGTCGCGCCGTAGAGGTCCATCCGGCGCTGCGCGTAGAGGCCGAAGTAGGTCGGGTTCGTCGCAGAGAGCAGGCGGAAGCGCAGCCAATCGGGGTCGAGGGTCCGCTCGCCCTTGTTGGGGGCGAGGAAGCCCTTCGGCGTCGTGTCCGCGCCGACAACGACCGCGACCTGCGCCATGCCGGCCAGGATCCGGGTCCGCGCGATCTCGATCGCCTGGGCGCCCGTCGCACACGCTGCATAGCAGCTCGCGATCGGGATCCCGGTCCAGCCCATGGCCTTCGCGAAGGTCGCGCCCGCGACGTAGCCCGGGTAGCCGTTGCGCATCGTGTCGCCGCCGACGACGAAGTCGACGTCCTTCCACTCGATGCCCGCGTCCTTGATCGCGGCCTTGAGGGCGACCACGCCGTACTCGACGAAGTTCTTGCCCCACTTGCCCCAGGGATGCATGCCTGCGCCCAGGATGGCCACTTCGTTCCTGCTCATGTCGATCTCCTCGGGCGCCGCGCGGCGCGGCGCCGCGGGTGGGTTCTCGAACCCCGCACCGGTCCGTGCCGGGGCGGAGCGGCGGCTAGGCCGCGACGGGCTTCCACTTCCAGACGACGTACTCGTGCTCGTCGTCTTCGTAGAGGGTGGCGAGGGTCAGCTCCATCTCCTGGCCGACGGTGATCGACTTCGGATCGACGCCGTCGGCGAGCTGGCCCAGGATGACCATGCGCTCTTCGGTCAGCTCGACGGCCGCGACGGTGTAGGGGACGAAGGGGTCCTTCGCGATCGCCGGCTCCGGAGGCTTGTAGTAGTTCGTCGTGTAGGACCAGAGCTTCCCGCGATTCGAGAGGCGGACCTCGCGCAGGGGCGTGTCCGAGAAGCCCGGGGCGCGGGCGATGGAGACGTCCTTCGGGAAGAAGTAGGTCCCGGAGGCGTCGTCCTTGTAGCCGACGAGGCGCGGGTTCGCGGGATCGATGTCGATCCAGCCCTCGATCGCGGGGACGCGCTTCTTCTGCTTGGCGCTCGGCTTGTCGGAGGTCGTGCTCATGGAGGATCCTCGATCGGTTGGCGAAGCGGTTCGGTCTCTCGGTCGGATCGGGCGGAGGATACCCGCCCGGTCGGGTCGCGGCTGCCGCGGCTTTCGGCCGTGATCCTCAGCGTGCAGCCGGCGAGAAGCCGAAGCTCTCGACCGGAAGGGTGTTCTCGAACAGGGCGTCGGCCAGGCGATTGCGGTGCCAGGCGGTCTCGCCCCACGCGAGGTCGAGGGTCCAGGCGCGGCGCATCCAGACGTGGAGATCCTGCTCCCAGGTGTAGCCGAGGGCGCCGTGGACCTGGAGCGAGATCTTGGCCGCATCGAGGGCGGCCTGGCCCGCGGCGATCTTCGCCATCGAGACGTCGGCCGAGCGGGTCGGAAGCCCGTGGGCCACCGAATGCGCGGCGCGCTCGACGTGGCTGCGGGCGTACTCGAGGGCGACCTTGAGGGTCGCTACGTGGTGCTTCACGGCCTGGAAGCTCCCGATCGGGACACCGAATTGCTTGCGCTGGCTCGTGTAGTCGACGGACATCGCGATCAGCTGGTCGCAGGCGCCGAGCTGCTGCGCGGCGCACGCCAGCGCGCCGCGGTCGAGCGCCGCGGCCTCGAGGCGATCCGCATCGGCCCCCGTCGCGAGGCGCGTCGCCTTTCCGGCAGGCGAGGCGGGGTCGAAGGCGACGGTGAAGAGCTTCTGCGAGGGATCGTTCGACTTCTGCTCCGTCAGGCGGACGGCGGCGCGCGGGACCGCGTAGAGCGCATCCCCGCTGCGCAGGATCAGGAGGTCGGCGACGTGGGCCTCGGCGACGAGCGGCGAGGCGGGCTGGGCGACGGCGAGGAGCGCCTCGCCCGCGGCGATCTTCGGGAGCCACTCCGCGGCGAGCTTCGCCGCCTCGGGGCCGAGCTCGGCCGCCTCGCGCAGGAGCGGCACGCCGACCACCGCCGTCGGCACCACCGGCTCCGCGAGCGCCGCGCGGCCGATCTCGACGAGCACGAGCACGAAGTCGATCTCGTTCATGCCGAGCCCGCCCTGGTCCTCGGGGACGAGGAGCCCGGGCACGCCGATCTCGGCGAGCTTCTGCCAGAACTCGGGGGAGCGGCCGGTCGGCGTCTCCCACTGGCCCCGCACGAACGAGACCGGGCATTCGCCGGCGAGGAAGTCGCGCACGGTCTGCTGGAGCAGGCGCTGGTCTTCGGTGAATTCGAATTGCATGGTGGGCTTCCTGTCGCCTAGCGCGGCATGCCGAGGATGCGCTCGGCGATGATGTTCTTCTGGATCTCGTTGGTGCCGGCGTAGATGGGGCCGGCGAGGGCGAAGATGTAGCCGTCGAGCCACTCGCCGACGTCGCCCGCGGCGGGGGAGCCCGGCAGCAGCTCGGCGCGGTGGCCGAGGAGCTGGAGCGCCGTCTCGTGCATCTTCATGTCGAGCTCGGACCAGAAGATCTTGTTGAGGAGGCCTCGGCGCCGATCTTGCCGCCGGAGAGGAGGCGCGACACGGTCTGGTAGGTATTGAGGGTGTAGGCCTCGGCGTCCTGCCAGCAGCGGGCGACGGTGTTCCGCAGCTCGGGCGCGACGTAGACGCCCGAGGCGACGGTCTTCTTGTAGAGCTCGACGAGCTTGCGCGCCGTGTCCTGGAAGCGGGCGGGGCTGCGCAGCATGAGGCCGCGCTCGAAGCCGGCGGTCGCCATCGCGACCTCCCAGCCCTTGCCCTCCTTGCCGAGCTGATTCGAGACCGGGACCCGCGCGTTGTCGAAGAAGACCTCGGCGAAGGCCTTCTTGTGGTTCAGCTTCTCGATCGGGCGCACGGTGATGCCGGGCGTGTCGAGGGGGACCAGGATGAAGGTCAGGCCCTTGTGGCGCTCGGAGCCGGGCTCGGAGCGGAACATGCCGAAGAGCCAGTGGGCGAAGGCGCCGCGGGAGGCCCAGGTCTTCTGGCCGTTGATGACGAAATGATCGCCGTCCTTGAAGGCGGTCGCCTGGATGTTCGCCATGTCGCTGCCGGCGTTGGGCTCGGACCAGCCCTGGGCCCAGACCTCCTCGGAGGAAGCCATCTTCGGCAGGAAGCGCTTCTTCTGCTCGGGCGTCCCGACCTCCATGATCGTCGGACCGAGCAGGAAGATGCCGTTCTGGTTGACGCGGCCCGGCGCGCCGACGCGGAAGTACTCCTCCTCGAAGATCAGCCACTCGAGCAGGTTCGCGCCGCGGCCGCCGTACTCGACGGGCCAGGGCACCATCGCGAAGCCGCCGGCGTGGAGCTTCTTCTCCCACTGGCGGTGGGCCTCGAAGCCTTCCTTCGTGTCGAAGGACGGGAGCTTCTCCCTGGGCGCGTTCGCTTCGAGCCACGCGCGGGCTTCCTTGCGGAAGGCCTGCTGCTCGGGGGTGTAGACGAGATCCATCGCGTGTCCTCTTTCGTCGCTTTCGGCCGTCGCCGGCCGCTTCCGATGCGCGGCGCGCCCGATCGGCGTGCCCCGCGAATCCGTTCTCGCGCCGTGCGCGCGGCCTAGCGGTCGAAGCGCGCGTCGCGCTTCTCGGTGAACGCGTCGCGGGCCTCCTGGGAGTCCTTGCTCGTGTAGAGCTCGAGGGTGAAGCCCTGCTCATAGCGGTAGCTCTTCTTGACGTCGACGACTTCGATGCCGTTCAGCGACTGTTTCCCGAGGCGCAGCGCCTTCGGGCTCTTGCCGGCGATCGAACGGGCGACCTTCATGACCTCGTCGCGCAGCGCCGCCTTCGGCACGACCGACTCGCAGCCACCGAGGCGATGGAGCTCGGCCGCCGTGATCGACTCGCAGGTATAGAGCATGCGGCGGGCCTTCTGGACGCCGACGAGGCGCGTCAGATGGGTCGCCGCGCCGAGGGCGCCGCGATCGATCTCGGGCAGCTGGAAGGTCGCGTCCTCCGACGCCATCACGAAGTCGGCCGCCCCGGCGATGCCGATGCCGCCGCCGATGCAGAAGCCGTGGACCGCGGCGATGGTCGGGACCGGGCAGTCGTAGACCGCGGCGAAGCTGTCGTAGCAGCCGCGGTTGACCTCGATGATGAGGTCGCCGTGGGCGGCGAGCTCCTTCACGTCGACCCCCGCCTGGAAGCCGCGTCCCTCGGCGCGGATGACCACGCAGTGGACGTCGTCCCGGCGGCCGAGCGCCTCCATCTTCGTCGCGAACTCGCGCCAGCCCGCGTTGGTCAGCGCGTTCACCGGCGGCGCATTGATGATGAGCTCGCCGACTCCGCCCTCGACCACGACGTCGATCGCCATTCGATCACTCCTCGCGCAACCGGCCGATCGCATCGGGCCGGGCGCATTCGTTCGTTCCCCGGGCGCCCCTAACGGCAGAGGCGCGCGAGCGTCGCTTCCGCCTCGGTCACGATCCGCGCGACCAGCTCCTCACAGCTCGGGCGATCGTCGATCACCCCCGCGACCGTGCCGGAGGGCAGGTAGCCGCGGTCGGGATCGCCGTCGTTCATGGCGATGCGCGCGAGGATCGGCGCGTTCGCGGCGAGGATCATCTGCGCGTTGCTGAGCTTCTGGTTGCGGCGCATGGCGAGCGCGCTGCGCAGCAGCTCGGGGATCGAAGCCCCCGTCTCGCGCCGCAGCGCCAGCGCATTCTGGATCGCCATGACCAGCTTCTCGAGGGCGCTCGCGCGCTCGAGGCGCCGGGAGAGGGCGTTGTGGATCATGCGCTGGGGGAGGCCGTCGAGGGCCTCCGACACGACGATGTCCGGGATCTCCGCCTCGAGGTAGCGGGCGAGCGTCACGTCGGGGACGGGGCTCTCCTTCGTCATCAGGAAGCGCGTCCCCATGGCGACGCCCTGCGCTCCGAAGGCCAGCGCCGCGACGAGGCCGCGGCCGTCCTTGAAGCCGCCGGCGGCGACGACGGGGACCTTGACCGCGTCGGCCGAGGCCGCGGCGAGCAGGGTCGTCGGGACCGAGCCGGTATGGCCGCCGCCTTCGCCGCCCTGGACGACGATGATGTCGGCGCCGAGCTGCTCGGCCTTCACGGCGTGCTTGACCGCGCCGCAGGTCGGGACGCAGACGACGCCGCCGGCCTTCAGCTTCTGGATCAGCGCGGCGTTCGGGGCGCGGTTGTAGCCGGCGGCGCGCACGCCCTCGCGCAGGATCGCTTCGGTGATCACGTCGGCGCCGGGGGCGTCCATCAGGAAGTTGACGCCGAAGGGGCGGTTGGTCCGCTTCTTCACGTCCTGGATCGCGAGGGCGACCTGATCGGGCGGGATCGTGGCGGCGGCGAGGAAGCCGAAGGCCCCGGCGTTGCACGCGCCCGCGACGAGCGAAGGCGTCGCGACCCAGCCCATCCCCGTCTGGAGGATCGGCCAGTCACAGCCCAACAGCTCGGTCACGCGCGTCTTGAGCGGATGGGGCACGGGGGGTCTGCTCCGATCGGCGCGCCGCGCCGGCGATTAGGCGGGCTTTCCGGCGGGCTGCGCGGCGGGGTCCGCGACTTCCTTGTTGACGAAGCCCTTGGGATCGATCTTCTCGCGGATGAGTCGAAGCTCTTCGTCGGTGGGCAGGCGGGTGGTCGGGATCTTGCCCTCGAGGACGAGCTCGAAGCCCGTGTTCGCGACGACCTCGTCGACCGTGACGCCGGGATGCACCGTGCGCAGGCGCATGCGGTGGTCCGGAGTCTGGAAGTCGTAGACGGCGAGATTCGAGATCACGAAGCGCACGTCGTGGCCCCGGGTAGAAGCCTTCCCGAGCTTCGCCGCGCGGTCGTATCCGACGCCCGAGACGATGTCGACCTTGTCGACGAAGACGTTCTTCGTCTGGGCAGCGACCCAGTAGCTCGTCGTATGGGAGATCGAGTTGCCCGGGGCGCCGCGCATGCCGAGCAGCTGGGCGGTCGGCTTCGCGTGGGGCCCGATGCAGGCGAAGTTGTGGTTGCCGAAGCGATCGATCTGGCTCGCGGCCATGATGACGTGGCGATTGCCGTTCCAGAGATGGTCGAAGATCGTGCGGAACGGGAGCCAGGCCTCGACGACCGGCGCTTCGGCGGGCCCCGACACCGGTGCCGGATTCTCGATGACGGTGCAGACGCCGTCGGTCATCAGGAGGTCGGGCTCGAAGGTCAGCTTCGCGAGTCGCGCGCCGACCGCGGGCGCCGTGCCGAAGCAGGAGGCGAGGATCTCGCCATTGCCCCGGAAGGCTTCGGCCGCCGCCACGGCGCAGATCTCTCCGCGGGTCGCCCCTCCGCCGGACTGAGTCGTTTGCGTCATCGCTTGCGCACCGCCTTCTGATACTCGGCCTCGTTCTCGAGGTCGAGGTAGGTCTTCTTGAACTCGAGCCAGGCCGCGGGATCCTTCGCCGTCGCCGCGTAGGCGTTCTGGAAGGCCTCGTCGCGGCCGTAGTCGGGGGGGCACTCGGTGAAGTGGGCGCCGCCGGGGCCTCGATCACGCCGTCGACCATCGTGCGATTGATGATGCGGGTCTGGAGCGGGCCTTCCTTCGCCATGTCGCCCGTCTCGACGATCTTCTCGACGCTCATGAAGCGGCGCTTCGCGGCGCGACAGAACATGTCGTCGAAGTAGGGATCGGGACCGAGGTACTGGCCGTTGCCGCGCACGTCGCCGCGGTTCATGTGGATGAACGCGACGTCGAGCTCGAGCGCCGGCATCGCGACGAGCTCTTCACCGTCGCCGTACGGCGATCGAACCGTCTTGATGTCGGGATTGATCGCGAGCACGTCGGAGCCGAGGCCCGCGCGGGTCGGGAGGAAGGGCAGCCGATGGGAGGCCGCGAGCAGGCCCCACTGCAGCATGCCTTCGTCGAGCTCCGCCGCCTGGATCGAGCCCGCCTGGCGCGCCTTGCGGAAATGGGGCTCGAGCGGGATCGAGTCGAGGGAGACGAAGCCGTAGACGAGGCGCTTGATCTTGCCGGCGTTGCAGAGCAGGCCGACGTCGGGACCGCCGTAGGTCACGACGGTCAGGTCCTTCACGCTCGAGCGCAGGATCTCGCGCACGATCGACATGGGCTTGCGCCGGGAGCCCCAGCCGCCGATGCCGATCGTCATCCCATCGCGGAGCTCCGAGACCGCCTCCCGCTCCGTCGTTCGCTTGTCCATGTCCGCTCCAATGCTCGGCTTCTGCCGGGGGGTCGGTGGGCCCCGCCGACGGTGCCCGTCCAATCCGTTCCAACCCGACAAAGCAGGGAAATCACGCGCGAATTCGACGGATCGGGCGCGGATCGACCGCACCGGCTGCCCCGGCGGCTCGCTCGAGCCCTGATCCGGCCCGCAGGCCGCCCATCATAACGAGACGCACCGTATCGCTCCACCCCTGCGCCCGACCGGGAAGGGAGCAGGGCGGCCCGCGCCCCCGACTTCGACGCGCCCCCGCGGCTTCGGGCCTTCGGCTACCCGCCCTCGGCGAAGCGCCGGGCCTGCCGAGCGGCGAGGCCGAGATAGCGATCCGGGGTCAGCTCGAGCAGGGCCTGCTTCTGGGGCGCCGGGAGCTCGAGCCCCGAGACGAGGCGCCGCAGATCCTCGAGGCCGATCTCCTGGCCGCGCGTCGCCGCCTTGAGCTTCTCGTAGGGCTCGGGGATCCCGAACCGCCGCATGACCGTCTGCACCGCCTCCGCGAGCACGGCCGGGTTCGCCGCCAGGTCCGCCGCCAATCGCTCGCCGTCGACCGCGAGCTTGCCGAGGCCGCGCTGCGTCGCGCGGAAGGCGAGCAATGCATGGCCGAGGGCCGAGCCGAGGGTGCGCAGGACCGTCGAGTCCGAGAGATCGCGCTGCCAGCGCGAGACCGGGAGCTTCTCCGCGAGATGGCCGAGGAGCGCGTTCGCGACGCCGAGATTGCCCTCGGCGTTCTCGAAGTCGATCGGGTTGACCTTGTGGGGCATGGTCGACGAGCCGACCTCACCGGCGACCGCGCGCTGGCGGAAGTAGCCGATCGAGATGTAGCTCCAGACGTCCCGCACGAAGTCGAGCAGCACCGTGTCGAAGCGTACGAGCGCGTGACAGTAGGCGGCGATCCAGTCGTGGGGCTCGATCTGGGTCGTGAGCGGATTCCAGGCGAGACCGAGAGACTCGACGAAGGCGCGCGTGTGGGCCTCCCAGTCGACCTCGGGGTAGGCCGCGAGGTGGGCCGCGAAGTTGCCGACCGCGCCGTTGGCCTTGGCGCGGATCTCGACGTCGGCCAGCGCCCGCCGCTCGATCAGCAGCCGCTGGCCCACGTTCGCGAGCTCCTTGCCGAGGGTCGTCGGCGTCGCCGGCTGGCCATGGGTCCGGGAGAGCATCGCCGCGTCGGCGTAGAGGCCGGCCCAGCGCCGCAGCTCGCCGATCAGGCGATCCATCTCGGGCAGGAGCAGCCGCTCGCGGATCTCGGCCAGCATCAGCGCGTAGGCCAGGTTGTTGATGTCCTCGGAGGTGCAGGCGAAGTGGATGAATTCGCTCCGCGCGGCGAGCTCGGGATGCGGGGCGAAGCGATCCTTGAGCCAGTACTCGACGGCCTTCACGTCGTGGTTGGTGCGGGCCTCGATCGCGCGGATCGCCGCCGCGTCGGCGGGAGCGAAGTCGCGCTCGAGGACGTCGAGCCGTTCGCGCGCCCCCGCGGAGAGGGCCGGGACCTCGGGGATCGCGGGATTCGCGGCCAGCGTCGCGAACCAGCGCAGCTCGACCACGACGCGCAGGCGGATCAGGCCGTACTCGCTCGCGAAGGGGCGCAGATCCTCGAGCTTTGCCGCATAACGTCCGTCGAGGGGCGAGAGCGCGAGCAGCCGGGCGGCTTCGGAATCGGTCGTCATGCGTCTCCTCGCTCGAGGCGCGACAGCCAGGCGCGGGCGTTGCGGAAGAAGCGGATCCAGGGGCTCTCGTCGCCCCAGCCGGCCGGATGCCAGGAGAGCTGGGCCGTCCGCACGACGCGCTCGGGATGCGGCATCAGGATCGTGACGCGGCCGTCGGGGATCGTGAGCGCGGTGATGCCGCCGGGCGACCCGTTCGGATTCGCGGGGTAGCGCCCGGCGATCGCGCCGTCGCCGTCGACGAAGCGCGCCGCGACGAGGCCTGCGGCCTCGACGCGCGCCCGCGCGGCGGCATCGCGGAAGTCGACGCGCCCCTCGCCGTGGGCGACGGCGATCGGGAGTCGGGCGCCCTCCATGCCGGCGAAGAGGATCGAGGGGCTCGGCTCGATCCGGACCAGCGAGAGGCGCGCCTCGAACTGCTCCGAGCGATTGCGCAGGAAACGCGGCCAGTCGCCGGCGCCCGGGATCAACGGCGCGAGATGCGAGAGCATCTGGCAGCCGTTGCAGACGCCGAGGGCGAAGCGGCCGGGATCCGCGAAGAAGCGCGTGAAGGCCTCGCGCAGCGCCTCGCGGTGGAGGATCGACTTCGCCCAGCCCTCGCCCGCGCCGAGCACGTCGCCGTAGGAGAAGCCGCCGCAGGCGACGAAGCCCTGGTAGTCGAGGATCGAACGGCGACCGCCGAGCAGGTCGCTCATGTGGACGTCGAAGGTGTCGAAGCCCGCGCGATGGAAGGCGGCCGCCATCTCGATCTGCCCGTTCACGCCCTGCTCGCGCAGGATCGCGATCGAGGGCCGGTCGCGGGGGACGTGAGCCGTCGGCGCGCGGGGGGCGGAGCGGACGTCGGCCGCCGCCGCGGGCTCGAGGGCGAAGTGGAAATCCACGGTGAGCCCCGGATCGCGCGCATCGCACCGCGCCGCCTGCTCCTCGTCCGCGCAATCCGGATCGTCGCGCAGCCGCTGCATGCGCCAGGTCGTGTCCGACCAGTCGCGTCGCAGCGCGAATCGATCGGCGTCGAGGAGAACCCGCCCGCCGTCGCGGATCGCGATGCGCCCGTCTTCGCGCAGGCCGCCGACGGCGAACAGCGCCGCGGCGAGGCCCTCGGTCGCGAAGGCCCGTCGGACGTGCTCGAGATCCCGCCCGTGGATCTGGAGGACCGCGCCCAGCTCCTCGTTGAAGAGCTTGCCGATCGAGCCGCCGGGCAGGCTCGACAGGTCGATCTCGAGCCCCGTCCCGCCCGCGAAGGCCATCTCGCACAGGCAGGCGAGCAGTCCGCCGTCGGAGCGATCGTGATAGGCGAGCAGCAGTCCCTCGCGGAGCAGCGTCTGCACGACGCCGAAGAAGGCGCGCAGGGGCTGCGGGTCGTCGACGTCGGGGGCTTCGTGGCCGAGCGCGGCGTGGACCTGGGCGAGGGCCGACGCGCCGAGCCGATTGCGGCCGAAGCCGAGGTCGACGAGCAGGAGCGCGCTCCCGGGCTCCCGACGAAGCTCGGGCGTCCGCGCGAGACCGACGTCGTCGACGGGGGCGACGGCGGTCACGATCAGGGAGATCGGCGCCGTCACGCTCTTCTCTTCGCCGCCCTCCTGCCAGACCGTCCGCATCGACATCGAGTCCTTGCCGACGGGAATCGCGATGCCGAGGGCAGGGCAGAGCCCGAGCCCGACCGCCTCGACGGCGTCGTAGAGGGCGGCGTCCTCGGAGGCGTAGCCGGCGGGGGCCATCCAGTTGGCCGAGAGCCGCACGCACGCGAGCGACGGGACGGGGGCAGAGGCCAGATTCGTGAGCGCTTCGCCGACGGCCATGCGCGCGGAAGCGGCGGCATCGAGCAGGGCCAGCGGTGTGCGCTCGCCGACGGCCATCGCTTCGCCGGTCGTCGTCGTGTGACCGGCGAGGGTGATCGCGGCGTCGGCGACGGGGACCTGCCAGGGACCGACGCATTGATCGCGGGCGACGAGTCCCGTCACCGTCCGATCGCCGATCGAGATCAGGAAGGTCTTGTCGGCCACCGTCGGCAGCTGGAGCACCCGCCGCGCCGCCTCCGCCGGATCGAGGGCCTCGAAGTCGAAGCGCGCGCGCGGCCCGCTCCGGCGCTTGACGTCCCGCCGCATGCGCGGCGGCTTGCCGAGCAGGATCTCGAGGGGCATGTCGATCGGTTCGCCCGGCACGTCGCCCGGCTCGCGGCCGGGTCGGATCCCGTCGAAGACGCGCAGCGTCCGCTCGGCCGTGGCCTCGCCGACGACCGCGAAGGGGCAGCGCTCCCGCTCGCAGATCGCGGCGAAGCGCGCGACGTCGCCGACGCCGATCGTGAGCACATAGCGTTCCTGCGCCTCGTTGCACCAGATCTCGAGCGGGCTCAAGCCGGGCTCGTCGTTCGGGATCGCGCGCAGGTCGACGATCCCACCGAGCTCGCTCTGGTCGAGGATCTCGGGGATCGCGTTCGAGAGCCCGCCGGCGCCGACGTCGTGGATCGAGAGGATCGGGCTCGCGTCGCCGAGGGCGACGCAGCGGTCGATCACCTCCTGACAGCGGCGCTCGATCTCCGGGTTGCCGCGCTGGACCGAGGCGAAGTCGAGGTCCTCGTGGCTCTGGCCCGTCGCCATCGACGAGGCGGCACCGCCCCCGAGGCCGATCAACATGGCGGGACCGCCGAGGACGACGACCTTGTCGCCGGGGCGGGCCGTCCGCTTCTCCACGTGCATCGGACGGACCTGGCCGATGCCGCCTGCGAGCATGATGGGCTTGTGGTAGCCGCGGACCTCGCGGCCGGCCTCGCCGTCGATCTCCTGGCAGTAGGTCCGGAAATAGCCGGCGAGATTCGGGCGGCCGAACTCGTTGTTGAAGGCCGCGCCGCCGAGGGGGCCGTCGAGCATGATGTCGAGGGCCGAGCTGATGCGACCGGGCTTGCCGGGGTCGAGCTCCCAGGGCTTGCGGGCGTCGGGGAGCAGGAGGTTCGAGACGCTGAAGCCGGTGAGCCCGGCCTTGGGCTTGCCGCCTCGGCCGGTCGCGCCCTCGTCGCGGATCTCGCCGCCGGACCCGGTCGCGGCGCCGGGGAACGGCGCGATCGCGGTCGGATGGTTGTGGGTCTCGACCTTGATCAGAATCGGCGTCGGCTCGTCGACCTGCGCATAACGTCCGGTCTCCGGGTCGGGCAGGAAGCGCCCGCCTTCGCCGCCGACGATGACGGCGGCGTTGTCGGAGTAGGCGGAGAGGACGCCGTCGGGCGAGCGCTTCGTCGTGTTGCGGATCATCGCGAAGAGCGATTGCGGGCGGGCCTCGCCGTCGATCGTCCAGTCGGCGTTGAAGATCTTGTGTCGGCAATGCTCCGAGTTCGCCTGGGCGAACATCATCAGCTCGACGTCGGTCGGATTGCGGCGGAGCGCCGTGAAGCTCTCGACGAGGTAGTCGATCTCGTCGGGCGCGAGGGCGAGGCCGAGGGTCCGGTCTGCCTCGCGGATCGCGTCGTGTCGCCGCGCGAGGACGTCGACGGTCCGGAACGGCGCGGGTCGGGCATGCTCGAAGAGGGCGGCGGCGGACGCGACGTCGGGGAGCACGCTCTCGGTCATGCGGTCGTGGATCCGGGCGACGAGGCGGCCGCGGTCGGCGTCCGAGAGCCCGCCCTCGAGCGTTTCGAACCGGTAGGCGATCGCGCGCTCGACCCGGCGGACGATCGCGAGGCCCGAGCCGTGGACCACGTCCGTCGCCTTCGAGGACCAGGGCGAGATCGTGCCGAGCCGGGGGACGACGAGACAGTCGATCGTGCCACGGGGGCGCCCGTCGTCGGTCGGCGACTCGAGCAGGTCGGCGAGCACGCCGCCCTCGGCGGGCGTGAGGGCCCGCTCCGCCTGATAGAGGTAGACGAATTCGCTGTCGAGCCCGCGCAGCGAGGGAACGAGCTCTTGCAGGCTTCGCAGGAGTCGAACTCGCCGTGCGTCCGAATGGGCGGGCGCGCCGCGCAGGGAGAACATCGCAGTCTCGGGACGGCGAAAACCGTCCGGTCAGGTCGCGCGCCGGGGGAGGCGACGCGGAAGGTCCGGGACGGCGGCCATGGTACGACTTGTCGACCGGCGCGGCCAGAGACGTGGCGGGGTGAGTCCTGCGACGGGCCGGATCGAAGGGCCGACCGCGGGGCTCGCGTCCGTGGCCGGCCCCGGCCCCGCGTCGGGGCCTACTCGAGCAGCCGCAGCACGATGCGCATGTTGGCGTTCGCCTGGCCGAGCACCGCGACGGAGGATTCCTGCAGGATCTGCGCGCGGGTCAGTCGGGCGCTCTCGAGGGCGAAGTCGGTGTCGCGGATGCGGGACTCGGCGGCGCTGTGGGCCTCGATCTGGTTGCCCAGCAGGCGGGAGCGGGCCTCGAGGCGGTTCTCGGCGATGCCGAAGCGCGCCGCCAGGGCGCTCACCTTCGAGATCGCGTCGTCGATCGAGTCGATCGCCGAGCCCGCGGCGCTGGAGGTGGCGATGGCGGTGCTGCCGAGGCCGATGGCGGCGGCGTCCGCATCGACGCCGGAGACGGTGATGGTGTCGCCGGCCTGGGTGCCGACCGCGAGGTCGACCTGGAGCGCGTCGTTGTTCAGGGGATTGAACTGGTTGAAGTTCGTGTTCGCGGCGATTGCGTCGATGTCGTCCATGATCGCCTGGAACTGCGTGTTGAGCTGGGCCCGGGTCTGACCGCCGAGGGCCCCCGACGAGGACTGGACGGCCAGCGCGCGGGCGTCCGAGAGCAGCGAGGCGATCTCGGAGAGCCCGCCCTGGGCGACCTGGGCGAGGCCGATGCCGTCGGCGGTGTTGAGCTGGGCCCGCGAGAGGCTGGCCACCTCGGCGCGGAACTTGTCCGCCAACGCGAGGCCCGCGGGATCGTCGGCTGCGCTGTTGATGCGCTTGCCCGAGGCGAGGCGCGCGCTCGACCGGGCGACCTCGCGCTCCGCGTCACGCAGCGACCGGATGGCTGCATAGGAGATGCCGCTCGAACCGATTCGTATGGACATGCTGGCCCCTTTCGTGCCAGCGCAGCCCAACCCCTCGAAGACCACGCGTACCGTGGCATGGCACTTCGGCGTTCAGATTGAAACGGTGAAGTGAAATCCCGCCTTTCGCATTGAAATGCGGGAATTCATCGAGCAGGCGAGAGGCAACACGGGCGCGTCGGGGCGCATCGGGTCGCGACCGACTAGCCGGCGAGGACCGCCAGCGTGACCCGCTTGCGTCGCGCGAGGCGGTCCTGCTCCGATTCCTCGACGATGACCTCGTCCGGCACGATCTCGAAGATCGGCTGGCCCGCGCGCACCACCGCCCCGTCGGCATCGAGCAGGAGGTTCTTCTTCACGGTCCCCGCGAAGGGCGCCAGGACCTTGTTGAACATCTTCATCACCTCGATCACGAAGAGCGGCTGTCCCGCCTCGAAGTGATCGCCCTCGGCCACGAGCGGCGGGAGATGGGGCGCCTCGCGCGAGTAGAACGATCCGCCGGAGGGCGCGACGATCTCGTTGGCGCTCGCCTTCGGCGGCGGCGCCAGCGCGCGCCGCAGATTCGCTGCGCGCTCCTCGTCGAGGAACGTCTTCGGAAAGATCGGCTCGAGGGCGTCGTTGATGGTGACGTCGAGCAGCTCGGACTGGATGCCGAGTCGCGGAATCAGGAGCAGGAGCGGGGCGGCCACCTGGAAGCCACGGTGGCTCGCGCGGCAGGCGCGCGCCAGGTCCTCTCCCAGGGTCTTCGAGGCGTCGGGCCCCTCGAGCCGCGCGACGAGATCCGGCCAGGCGGTCGTGCCCAGGCGTCGACCGAGCTCCGCATAGAAAGCCTCCGCTTCGCACAGGAGCGCGTCGTCGTGGGACCAGATCGTCTCGCTCGGCGACTTGCCGGGGCTGCTCTCCATGTTCAGGTAGTGATAGAGCTCGCGCAGGAAATCGATCGGATTGACGGCGAATTCGACCCCGGCGCGGCTCCGCTTCCAGAGCCGTCCATCGTGCAGGCCGAGAAAGCCGGCGAGGGCGTGGGCGTCGGCGAGCAGCCGACCCAGAGGCCGCAGGAAGAGCGTCTCCTGCGCCGCGTAGGCTTCCCGGGCCGACGGGCTCGCGAGCGGCTTGCCGAGCTCGCGGGCGGCGAGCTCGAGGTCGATGTCCCGCGCCAGCAGCTGCAGCGCACCGACCGCCGCCAGGTAGGGCCCCATGAAGCGCGTATTCGGCTTCATCATGGGCTCGAGGCCGAGCGTCCAGTTCACGAGGCCGTAGTGGAGCGGCACGCTCGTCTGCAGGTCGTCCCCGCGCAGCTCCATCCGCCGCAGGATCTCGGCGAGCTGCTCGAGATTGTGGCGGCGACTGTCGCCGGTGCAGAGGACCAGCGCGATGTTCGAGTCGTAGGCGCCCGCGAGGTTGTAGTAGGGGAAGGAGCCGGTGTCGGGATTGCGGGTCCCGATGCCCTGGTCGTCGCGGTGCTCGAAGGGCAGGGGCTTCGACCAGCCCCGGATGACGCCGCCGGCGTGGGGCAGCAGGGCGGCGTTCACCGCGTTGACGCGGACCTCCGCCGCCGAGATCGCGCGCAGGATCCGGCGCGGCTTCGGCAGGCGGCTCCCGTGGAGCGCGAGCAGGACCATCGTCTCGATCAGGCGCTCGACCTCGAAGTAGTCGGTCGGATCGGAAGGGTTCGTGAAGCGCAGCTTGTAGGCGAGCTCGGAGCAGCCGTGCTCGACCTGGATGCGCGTGTTCATCTCCATGAAGAAGTGGTCGAATCCCTCGACGATGCACTCGAAGGTCGAGACGTTGTCGAGCTTGACGCCCTGGCCGAAGCGGACGCCGTCCTCCTCCATGGCCGAAAGGGTCTTGCGTTCGCGGGTCAGGTTGTCGCGATGGGCCGGCGTCTTCGCCTCGCGCGCGGCGACCTCGAGCAGCTCGTCGGTCAGGGAGAACTCGAGCTGCTTCTGCTCGCGCATCTGGATCGAGCAGTCGCGGCCGCCCATCGTGATGCACCAGTCGCCGTTGCCGACGACCTGGATCTCGTTGTGCCGCGTCGTCTCGAGGTTGAGCTCGATCAGGAAGTTCCGGTTCGAGCCCGGCTCGAGCACCTTCTGCTCCGCCAGGATGTCCATCACCGCCGCCGCCGTCTGGGACGGCTCGGATACGACGCGCTGGCCCTTGCCGCCGCCGCCGCCGATGCACTTGTAGCGGATGCGCCGACCCGGATACTGCTTCCAGATCGCGATCGACTCGCGCTCCGCGATCTTCTGCAGCTCCGCGATCGTGACGAGCTCGACCGACTTCGCATAGCCCGCCTGCAGCAGGCGCTCGGCATTCTCGACGACGTCGACGGCGTCGGACCAGGCGAAGTCGAGGCCGTGCTCCTTCGCGAGCTTCTCGAGGGATTTCCGGTCGCCGGCGCGCTCGACCAGGGCGAGGGCCGAGGGGTTGTCGACGCCGGGCACGACGGCGTTGCCGAGGGAGCGGGCGAGCTTCTTGGCCTCGTCCTTCGCGCCGGCGCTGCGCAGCACGTGGGCCGAGGGGCCGATGAAGCGGACGCTCGAAGCCTCGATCGCGGAGATGAAGTCGGCGTCCTCGGCCATGAAGCCGTAGCCCGCGAAGATGTGGGTGTAGCCGTTGCTCTCGGCGATCTCGAGGATCTCGCGGATGCGCGCGAGCTTCTCCTCCTGGCCGGCGCCCATGTAGTCGGCCACGCGGTGGACGTTGCTCGGGAAGCGCAGGCTCCGCAGCTCCGGCGCGAGACAGCGCGGATAGACGACCGAGTCCTTCTCCGAGAGCAGCATTCCGTATTCGCGGACGCCGATCTCGTCGAAGACGTCGAAGGCCTCCTTGCGCACCGGCCCGCGGCAGACGACCAGGCACTTCACGTCCCGCACGTCGAAGGACCGCACCCAGGCGGACTCGGACGCGTGGGCTTGGATTCGCTCGCCTTTTCGGTTCAGCATGTCTTCTCTCGCCCTACTCGTGCTCTCGCTGCGGTCCGCCCATCGGAGCGGGCTGGTACCGGCGCATCAGGAAATCCAGGTTCTTGGCGAGGACCCGTCGGCTCTCGCCCGGCATGACGATCCGGGAGACGCTGCCCAGCGAGAGCGCCTCCTTGGGATTCATGAGCTGCTCTTCGTAGCGGGTGTTGAGGGCCGCGAGGGCCTGGTCGCGCTCGCGGTTCGCATCGGCCGCCGGCGTGCCCGCCGCGATCGACTTCTTGTGGGCCTCGGCGATCGCGCGCAGCTCGTCCTTGAAGACGAAGTCCTTGCCGGCGGCGCCCATCACGGCGACGCGTGCCATCGGCATCGCGAAGACGAGGTCCGCGCCGGTGAAGTGGGAGTTGTAGGCGGCGTAGGCGCCGCCGAAGGCGTTGCGGATGATCATCGTCATGCGCGGGGTGCGGATGTCGATGATCGCGTCGAGCAGCTTGCGGCCGGCCTGGATGATGCCGCGTTTCTCCTGCTCGGTGCCGGGCAGGAAGCCCGTCGTGTCCTCGATGAAGAGCAGCGGGATGTTGTAGAGATTGCAGAAGCGGATGAAGCGCGTCGCCTTCAGTGCCGCGTCGATGTCGATCTGACCCGAGGCGACGGCGGAGTTGTTGGCGACGAAGCCCGTGACCCAGCCGCCGAGCCGGCCGAAGGCGGTCACCATGTTGCGCGCGCGCTGGGGCTGGATCTCGAAGAGCTCGCCGTGGTCGACGATCTGCTGGATGTAGAGCGTGATGTCCATCGGCGCGTTCATTCCCGCCGGTGAATTGAACGTTCTTCGAAAGAGCCGGTCCTCGTCCTCGGTCCAGCGCTCGATCGGGTCCGACGTGGTGTGGAAGGGGGCGTGGACGCGGTTGTTGTCGGGCAGGTAGCCGAGCAGGCGCAGCGCGGTGCGCAGGCTGCCGAGCTCGTCGTGGGTGATGAGGTCGCAGACGCCGGAGGCGCCGTGGACGCGCGGGCCGCCGAGATCGTCGGCGGTCACGTCCTCGCCGAGCACGCTCTTGACGACACCGGGGCCCGTCAGACCGATGAAGGTCTCGTCGCATTGGATCATGAACGAGCCCTGGCGCGGAAGGTAGGCGCCGCCGCCCGCGTTGTAGCCGAACATCAGGCTGATCGAGGGGACGACGCCGCTGATCTTGCGAAGCGCCGTGAACGCCTCCGAATAACCATCGAGGCCACCGACGCCCGCCGGCACGAACGCGCCCGCCGAGTCGTTCATGCCGATCAGCGGCATGCCCTTTTCGCCGGCCATGTAGATCAGGCGCGCGAGCTTGGCGCCATTCGTCGCGTCCATCGAGCCGGCGCGGACGGTGAAGTCGTGGCCGTAGACGGCGACGTCGCGGCCGTCGATGTCGAGGATGCCCGTCACGATCGAGGCGCCGTCGAGCTCGGGGCCCCAGTTGCGCCAGAGGATCGTGGGCTCCTTCTCCGTCAGGACCCGGATGCGCTCCCAGACCGTCATGCGGTTCTTGGCGTGCTGGACCCGGACGCGGGCGGGACCGCCACCTGCGAGCGGGCGCGCGTGGAGCTCGGCGCCCATCTCGAGCGCGGCGTCGTAGACGCCCCTCTTCACGGCGGTCGCGGACTTCGTCGCGGCGACCGGCTGGGCGAGGGGGTTGCGGAGGGAGTGATCGATGTCGGCCATGACTCTCACGTTCGTCGTGCGCCGGCGCATCGCGCGGCGGCCCGTTCGGCCGCCTTCGAGCGGGGCTCGACGCGCGGGCGACCTGGGCATTCGGGGTATCCGGGAACGCGGCGACTGCCCTGCGGGCCCGTCGCCGTCGACCAAAAAGGCGCGCGGAGTGTAACGGGTGGCGAGCGCCCGATCGAGGCGGTCGGCCACTGGATGGGCGTGGCCCGAAGCCCTTCAGCCCGCGCTCGAGAGCCCCGCGGCCAGGGCGAGGGGGCCGCCGGCGAGGTGGGCCAGCAGGTATCCGAACGCTCGACCCGCTCCGCGCGGTCTCGGCTCGGCCCGCGCGAGGCGGATCGCATCGGCGCACAGGGTCGAGAACGTCGACAGCGACCCGCAGAACCCGATCGCCACGAAGGCCGAGAGCGCGCCCGGGAATCCGCTTGATGCCGCGGCCCCGGCGAGCTCCGCCTCCGCCGTCCAGGCGCCGAGCAGGGCGCAGGCCCCGAGGTTGGCGGCGAGGGTGGCCAGGGCAGGATCGAAGCGCGGCATTCGGTCCGGGGACGGCGAAGCGGCGGCGCGGGCGAGCAGGCCCCGCAGGACGGCTCCGGCCGCTCCTCCGGCCGCGATCGAGATCCAATGCGTCGTGTCGCTCACCCCGATCAAGGCGCGGACCGCCCGTGTGAACGAAGTCGAGAGAAGCCGCCCCGTCCGCGCCCGTACCCTCGCCCGAGCCCACCGCCGAGCCATTGCCCCAGCAGGAACGCGACCAGTCCGGCCGCGATCGAGAGCGCGAGAAACGCGATGGCGACCAGGGGAGAGCGGCTCGATGCGAGCAGCCGGCCGTCGTCGACCAGGGTCGAGAAGGTCGTGAACGACCCGAGTACACCGACCGCGAGGAAGGGCCGGAGGCTCGGCCGGGGGTGGCCCCGCTCGAGCGTCGCAAGGAGCAGACCCAGGGCGAATGCGCCCATCGAGTTCACGAGCTGGGTCGAGATCGCGAAGGTCTCGAGCGAGGTCGCTGCGCGGGTCGCGAGCGCGGCACGCGCGAGGGCACCGATCATCCCCCCGGCCGCGACGAGCGCAAGCTCGCGGGCGAGGCCGATCGGAGCGGTCTTCGTGGTCGGAAGAGCGCTCGGCGCTGCGCGCATCGATTCGATCGTCGGCGGCATGAGGCCGGAACGTAGGGGGTCGCTCGGTCCCTGGCTTTCCGGTGGCCGAGGCCCGACCGGCGGTGTGGGGCGACGGCCGTTTCCGAGCCCCTTCTATTTATGGGCGGCATGGCGCGGCGGGGAGCCGCTTCGCCGTCCGGGTCCGAGTCGACGGGCCGAGAGGGGGCGCGTCGGCGCAGGCGGAGGCCGCGACAGGCACCGCGGCGTTCGACCGCGACGGCTCGCTATCTCGCCGAAAGTGCGACGTTTTTCTGGATCCGTGGGGCATTCGCGCCCCGCGTGCGGGCAAAACCGGGCCTTGCGAGTGACCGGGGGAACTGTGCTAACCGGGTAGCCCGCCGAGTGTGGGGGTGGAAGTCAGCGCCTCAAGAAAGTCCGAGGCGCCTCCGATTCCGCTGCCACTCCGGTGCGCATTGCATGCCGGCGCGGTCGCCGCCGCAGACGGTCCGTTCGAACCCACGAGGCACCATGGGCAAGTCGCTGGTCATCGTCGAGTCGCCCGCGAAGGCGCGGACCATCAACAAGTATCTGGGCCGCGACTTCGTCGTGAAGTCCAGCGTCGGGCACATCCGCGATCTGCCGGTGTCGGGCTCCGGCAAGCAGGTCGACGCGAAGGCCCGCGCCCAGGCCGCCGCGAAGACCCGCAAGCTCGCCGGTGCCAAGCGCGAGGCCCACCGCAAGGAGCAGTCGAAGAAGGCGCTCTTCGCGCGCATGGGCATCGATCCCGAGAACGACTGGAAGGCGAACTACGAGATCCTCCCCGGCAAGGAGAAGGTCGTCACCGAGCTCCGCAAGCTCGCGAGCGGCGCCGACACCATCTATCTCGCGACCGATCTCGACCGCGAGGGCGAGGCGATCGCGTGGCATCTGCGCGAGGTGATCGGCGGCGATCCGAAGCGCTTCAAGCGCGTGGTCTTCAACGAGATCACCCAGACCGCGATCCGACAGGCCTTCCAGGACCCGGGCGAGCTCGACCTGTCCCGCGTCAACGCCCAGCAGGCCCGGCGCTTCCTCGACCGGGTCGTCGGCTACATGATCTCGCCGCTCCTGTGGGCGAAGGTCGCGCGGGGTCTGTCGGCCGGGCGCGTGCAGTCGGTGGCGGTCCGCCTGATCGTCGAGCGCGAGAAGGAGATCCGCGCGTTCATTCCCGAGGAGTACTGGGAGATCCACGCGGATACGCGCACCCGCGCCCGCGACGCGCTCCGCCTCGAGGTCGCCCGGCATCGAGGCGAGGCCTTCCGGCCGACGAACGAAGGGCAGACGACCGAGGCCGTGCGCGCCCTCGAGCTCGCCGACTTCGAGGTCGTCGAGCGCAAGGACAAGCCGACGAAGACGAAGCCCGGCGCGCCGTACATCACGTCGACGCTCCAGCAGGCCGCGAGCACGCGGCTCGGCTTCTCGGTCAAGAAGACGATGATGCTGGCGCAGCGGCTCTACGAAGCCGGCCACATCACCTACATGCGCACCGACTCGACGAACCTCTCGCGCGAGGCCGTCGAGGCCTGTCGCGGGACGATCTCGCGCGACTTCGGTCCGCGCTACCTGCCGGCGGAGCCCAATCTCTACTCGAGCAAGGAAGGCGCGCAGGAGGCCCACGAGGCGATCCGACCCTCGGACGTCGACGTTCATCCGGGCCGGCTCCAGGGCGTCGAGCGCGACCAGGAGCGACTCTACGAATTGATCTGGCGGCAGTTCGTGGCCTGCCAGATGGCGCCCGCGGAATACCTGTCGACGAACATCGCCGTGAAGGCCGGGGACTTCGAGCTTCGCACCCGCGGCCGCATCGTGGTCTTCGACGGCCATACCCGCGCCCAGCCGACCGCGGTCCGCGCAGGCGAAGGCGAGACGGCGCTTCCGGACGTGCAGGTCGGGGAGCGCCTCGATCTCGTCAAGCTCGAGCCGATGCAGCATTTCACGAAGCCGCCGCGCGCTACGGCGAGGCGAGCCTCGTCAAGGAGCTCGAGAAGCGCGGCATCGGTCGGCCGTCGACCTACGCCTCGATCATCTCGACGATCCAGGAGCGCGGCTACGTCCGCCTCGAGAATCGGCGATTCTACGCGGAGAAGATGGGCGAGATCGTCACCGAGCGGCTCGTCGAGAACTTCGGCGAATTGATGGACTACGGCTTCACCGCCGGTCTCGAGGAGGCGCTCGACGAGGTCGCGGTCGGTCACAAGCAGTGGAAGAAGGTGCTCGGCGATTTCTACGACGAGTTCCGGCGGAAGCTCACGGTGGCCGAGCATCCGAAGAAGGGCATGCGCTCGAACCAGCCGACGGAGACCGACATCCCGTGTCCGCAATGCGGTCGGCCGATGCAGATCCGGACGGCGTCGACGGGCGTGTTCCTGGGCTGCTCGGGCTATGCGCTCCCGCCGAAGGAACGCTGCAAGAGCACGCTCAACCTGATCCCCGGCGACGAGGCGATCGCGGTCCGGGACGAATCATCGGTCGGCAAGGGAGAGGCGGGCGACGAGGAGGACGCGGGCGACGAGGTCGAGGCGCGGCTCCTGCTCACGAAGCGCCATTGCCCGATCTGCAAGACGGCGATGAACAGCTACCTCGTCGACGAGTCGCGCAAGCTTCACGTCTGCGGCAACAACCCCGACTGCCCCGGCTACGAGGTCGAGACCGGCACCTTCCAGATCAAGGGCTACGACGGGCCGGTCCTCGAATGCGACAAGTGCGGCGAGGACATGCAGCTCAAGTCCGGTCGCTTCGGCAAGTACTTCGGATGCACCTCCGACGTCTGCAAGAACACGCGCAAGCTGCTCCGCAGCGGCGAGGCGGCACCGCCCAAGGTCGATCCGATCCCGATGCCGCATCTGCGTTGCGAGCGCTGCGACGACTTCTATCTGCTGCGCGACGGGGCTGCGGGCATCTTCCTCGCGGCGAGCCAGTTCCCGAAGCACCGCGAGACGCGGGCCCCGACGGTGGCGGAGCTCATCGAGGTCAAGGACAAGCTCGACCCGAAGTACCGCTATCTGGCCGACGCCCCGAAGACCGATCCCGACGGACGTCCGGCGGTGGTTCGCTTCGCCCGCAAGACGCGCGAGCAGTACGTGACCTCCGAAGTCGACGGCAAGGCGACGGCCTGGCGCGCGCACTACCGCGATGGACGCTGGGTCGAGGAGCGATCGGCTGCGTCCGAGCGTCCGACCCCGCGGCGCATGGCCGCTCGTGAGGCCGCCGCGCCCCGCAAGCGGGCCGCCGCGCGCAAGCCTGCCGGCCGGAAGGCGAAGGCGGCTCGACCGGCCGCCGGTAAACGCTCGAAGGCCTGAAGCTGGAGTCGGACGGGCGGGGCGCCCGTCCGTTGCCCGGCCGGTCGATGTGTTCCTCCGCACCGGCCGCCTCGGGAGGGCGATCGGCCGCCGCATCGACGCCGGAGACCGGCATCGGGTCGAGGCGGAGGTACGGGCCCTGTGCCCCGCGACCGAGGTTTGCCGACACAGTTCTGGCGGCCCTTTGCAGGATCCATTACTCTGCGCAAGCCCTGAGAAGCAGGCGCTGCCCGATTGGCCCACCGAGATCTCTCGCCCTCAGTTCGAGTCCAACCGAGTCTGACCGAGTCGCAGTCGAGTCGTCGAGTCCAAATCGGATCAGTGTTCGTCTTCCGAGGTACGTCCATCTCCGCCGCAGCTCATGGGAGCTTCGGGGGCGGGTAGGCGTCGAAATACTGATCCGTTCCCGATCGGATCCGCACGTCTCGAGGACGACGGATCAGGTCGGGCAGCTCCGGGAGATCCCGGATCTGCGCCATCCAAGGACGGCGATGGGATCGAGCATGCGCCCGGCGGAAGGCCTCTGCCTACCACTTCGGGCACGGAGTACGCGTTCGTGAAGAAGATTTACGTTGGCAACCTTCCCTGGAGCACGACGGACGAAGATCTGCGTGAGCTGTTTGCAACCTATGGACCGGTGCAGTCCTCGTCGGTCGTGAATGACCGCGAGACCGGCCGTTCCCGCGGATTCGGTTTCGTCGAGATGGCTCCGGCCGATGCCGACAAGGCGATCAGCGAGCTCGACGGTCGTGATTACGGCGGCCGCGCGCTGCGCGTCAACGAGGCGCTCGACAAGCGCCGCGGTGGCGGCGGCGGTGGCGGCGGCGACCGGGATCACCGCGGTGGCGATCGTGGCGACCGCGGCGGACGCTGGTAGTCGCTGACATACGCTGAGAAGGAGCCCCGATCTCCGGATCGGGGCTCCCGCGTGTTTCCGGCCTTGCGCGCGAAACCGGAGCCGGCTCGATGCGTCGGGCCGAGTGACGTTTGCGAAGCATGAACAAGACAGCGGAACGCGCATTGCTCGCCCGACCCCTGGCGCTCGGCCTCGGGGTGCTGGGGATCGTCTGGCTGAACCCCGTCCTGCGACAGGATGGGATGTTTCCCTGGCTCGCCGCGATCTTCGGCGGGCCGAGCTTGTTGCTCTGGGTGGGCCGCGATCTGCGCCCGATCCGACGCATCGCCGGGATCGCGTCCCCCGCGATCGCGTTGCTTGGCTGGGGAACCCTGGCCACTTTCACCCTCGGCCTGAAGTCGCCGATCCTGGCCGCCTTCTTCTTCGAGATCGGTCTGGCCGCCATCTCCGTCGGCCCGCTCGGCGTACTCGGTGTGACGGGGGGCTCGATCGCCCTTCTCGTCGTCGTGCAGTCGCTATTCGGGCTCGCCGCGGGCTGGCCGCTCCTGCTGATGGAGGCGGCATTCCTGGCCGTCATGGGCGGTCTCGGGCTGGCGATGGCGAGGCGCCGGGTGGCCGGCGAGGCCGCGCTCCGGACCCAGAGCGACGAGCTCGGTCGAAGGCTCGAGACCCTGCAACGCCAGCTCGACGACGAGCGCGTCGTCGCTCGGGTCGGCGAGAACGTGGCTCGGCTCGCCCATGGCCTCAAGAACGCCGTCCATAGCCTGCGCGGCTTCGTCGGCCTGATCGAGCCCGCCGTCGAGCGGGGCGGAAGCTCGCGGGAGGCCCTGGCCGGTCTGCGGACCGTGATCGACGACCTCGAGCGGCTCGCACGGCTCACCCTCGCCGAAGCGCCCCCGGCGCGAGCCGAACACGCCCTCGCGAGTGCGAGCGGGCCGGATCCGAAGGCGGCGAAGGGTCGGAACGCCGCCGCCGACGCGAACGCCGCCCGGCGTGTCGACGGCGAGACGACCGCGCGCAGGGCCCGGCTGGTCCCGGTCATCGATGCGGCGGCCCGGGACCTCGGCCCCTCGAATCCCGAGGTCGTCTTCGAGCTGCGGGTCGCCCCGGAGGCCCGAATGCTGTGGGTCCCGATCGCGGCGACGCCGCTCCATGAGCTGCTGACGATCCTGCTCCGGAATGCCGCGGAGGCGATGCGCGGCACCGGTCGCTGTACCCTCGACGTCGTGCGGCGCGGCGAGCGTGGCCGCGTCGAGATCGCCGACGAGGGCGATGGCCTCGCCCCGGACGCGCAGACCCGACTCTTCACCCCCGGCTTCACGACCAAGGCGGGCGGGAGCGGATTCGGGCTCTTCCTGGCCCGCCGGATCGTCGAAGATCACGGCGGTTCGCTGGCCCTCGTCTCCCGGCCCGAGAAGGGCGCGATCGCGGTGCTCGAGCTGCCACTTGCGAGCGGCCCGGACGAGCCGCAGGGGGAGACGGACGGGGTCGGTCCTCCGCCGTCGGCTGCGACCGGGGAGGATGCATGAGCGACTCGATCCTCGTGGCCGAAGACGAGCCGGGCTCGGCCGAATACCTGCGCCTGCTGCTGGAGGGCCGGGGGCATTCCGTTCGGCTCGCGTCCAACGGCGTCGAGGCGCTGCTGGCGCTCGAGGCCCGTCCCTTCGATCTCGTCATCACCGACCTGCGCATGCCCTCGATGGACGGCTTCGAGCTGCTCTCGCATCTGGCGCAGCGCTGGCCGGATCTGCCGGCGATCGTGCTCACGGCGAACGAAGAGATCGAGGACGTCGTCGAGGCGATTCGGCTGGGCGCCGTCAACTATCTCCTGAAGCCTGCCACACCGGCCAGTGTCGGTGCGGCCATCGATCGCGCCCTGTTGACGCGCAAGCGCCCGAGCGTCGCGAGCCGGACGGTGCCCGAGCTGGTCGGGACCAGTCGGGCGATGGTCGAGGTCCGTCACAGGATCCTGATGGCGGCGCGCAGCGACGTCCACGTCCTCGTCACCGGCGCGACCGGGACCGGCAAGGAGCTCGTCTCCCGGGCGATTCATACCCACTCGGGGCTCGCGAAGGGCCCCTTCGTCGCCCACAACTGCGCGCTCTCGCCTTCGGACCTCTTCGAGAGCGAGTTCTTCGGCCACCGCCGCGGATCCTTCACCGGCGCCGATCGGGATCGCCGGGGCCTCCTGCGGGAGGCGCACGAGGGTGTGCTCTTCCTCGACGAGCTCGAGACGCTCGACCTCGGCTTCCAGGCGAAGCTCCTGCGCGTGATCGACGACGGCGAGGTCCGTCCGGTCGGGGCCGAGAAGGCCGAGCGTGTGGCGGTCCGCTTCGTGGCGGCGACCAATCGCGAGGCGCGCGTCATGATCGACGAAGGCAGCCTGCGCGAAGACCTCTACTACCGGTTGCGCGGCATCGAGATCAAGCTGCCCGCGCTGGCGGACCGGCGTGAGGACATTCCGCTCCTGATCCACCACTTCGACAAGCCGGGCTCGGCGGGCTTCACGCCCGAGGCCATCGAAGCGCTCTGTCGCATCGATCTGCCGGGCAACGTTCGACAGCTGCGCAACCTGGTCCAGGGAGCGCGCGCGGCGGCCGGCGACGCGATCGTCGGTGTGCGACATCTCGCGATCGAGACCGGACAGGGCGCGGCGCGCGGAGCTGCTTCCGATGGAGTGCCCCGGGGTCTCACGCTGCGCGAGATCGAGCGCCGCGCGATCCTCCAGGCGCTGGAGGATTGCAAGGGCAATCGCAGTCAGGCGGCGAAGATCCTCGACATCGATCGCTCGACGCTGCGTCGCAAGCTGCAGGAATACGGCATCGAAGGCTGAGGCGGTCGAGGTCGGCGTCGCGTCGTCGCTTCAGGGGGCGGGCGTGAAGGCGGCGCGGACCGGCGTGGACGCGGCGGCGGTCGCAGACGTCGTGGGCGAGGCCGTCGTGGCCGACGCGGTCGTGGACGAGGCCGACGAATTCGCCGCAGACGACGTCGCCGACGTTTCAGACGTCGCGGGTCGGGTCGACGGGGTCGCGCTGTCCGGGATCGCTGGCCGGGTATCCTCGGCGGCGTCCAGGATCTGCTGGACGGCGGCCTGCTCGGCTCGCGTCACGCCCACGAACTCGATGCCGTAGCCGGGCGCTTCGAGGGCGCCTTCATTTCGGGACTCGAGGCGTCGCCGGGTCCAGACGACGTTCCCGAAGAGGCTGAGCTCGCCGCCCGAAGGCAGGTCGAGGGCGACGATCACCCGACGTCCTGCCGACAGCGGCTCCCAGGAATGGACGAAGACGCCTCCGCGGGAGAGATTGGCCGTGGTGGCCTCGGTGCTGCGGAAGAACGGCTCGCCGCTGTCGGGATCGACCTCGGGATCGACCGTGGAGATCCGCACCGCGACGCGGGTCGCCTGTCGCGGAAATTTCTGCTGTGCCGTTCTCGCCTGGCGCCAGCCGCTCATGGTCCATCCCTCTCGAGATCCCCATCGGCGGTCGGGCGGGCGGCTTGAGGCAGGACGACGCGGACGCACGAAGCGCGGGCAAAGCCACTCGCCTGGCGTCGTTGCGCCTGCGGAGCCGGAGCCTCGGGCGTCGAACGCGGTCGCTAGATCCCCAGGCCGAGGAACGGGAAGCGGATCATCTCGCTCTCGAGGGACGGGCTGTCGTCCTCCTCGAACAGGATCCGCTCGGCGGCGGTATGGAAGTCTTCCGACTCGCGGGCGGGCGTGCGGCGGGTCGACTTGCGATGTTCGGTGAGGGCGTCGGCGCTTCGGGAGAGGTCGGTCGGTGTGAAGGGGGCGACCTCGGCCTGGCGAGCGCGTTCTTCGCAGATCGTGACCATCATCGCCGTCGTGAGCCGCTTGCCTTCCGGCTTGCCGTTCTTGCCCGTCGACGAGAGCAGGGGCCCGGCGCCGTCGCCGCGGTGATCGAGCCAGTCCTCGAGGCAGATCAGCTCGTCGTTGGTCAGCTCGATGCGGCGCCCGCGTCCGCCTCCGCTCCCCGGGCTCGTCGCGATCGTGCAGACGCCCGACTTGTTGCTGAATCGAACGCTCTCGATCGTCAGGCCGACGATCTCGGCGATCCGAAGACCGCGGTAGACCAGGGCGAAGAACACGGCATCTCGACAGCCCTGGGCCGTCCCGTCGCTCGCGCTCGCGGCGATCAGGGCGCGGAGCTCACCGTCGGCCAGCAGTCGATTGCGGGGCGGCGTTCGCGGCGCGGTCCGTGCAGTTCGCTTGCTCTCGAGACCCGGAAGTCGCTGGACCTCCCGGCTCACCGTCTCGCCGCGCAGGAATCCGAGCTGGCTGCATTCCTCGATCACGCGCGTCAGCGTGCTGCGGATCTTCTGGACCTCCCGAGGCGGATAGCTCGTCGGCACTGCGCGAAAGCTGCGCGAAGAGTTCTTGCGGCAACGCAGCGTCTCGATCCGCGCCGGAGCGCCGCGCTCCTTGAGGATCGTCAGGGCCGCGGCGCCGTGATACGGACGGATCTGCTGCCAGGGGAACTCGACGCTGTCGCATTTGCCCCCGCTGATGACGGTCGCGAGGGTCTCGAGCATCTCTTCGGCGGCGCGCCGGCTCTCTTCGGTCCGGAAGCTGCTGAGGTAGTTTTCTGCGGCGCGACGGCCCTTGGCGATCTCGCTCGGATGCAGCAGGAAGTCGACCGAGTCCTGCGGCGAGAGGTGGGGCACCGCCGGCGTCGTCGATTCGGCGCTGGGCCCGGCCTGCAAGGCGAGTCCGGCATGGGGGGATCCGCTATTGGACGATCCGGAGTTCGACTGGGGAGACCTGGCCGCCGCTCGATCCCTGCCAGGGCGGCGCCCGACGGGAGGGGCGCTCTTCGAGGTCGATCTGGACGAGGTGGGCGTGACGTCGGCGGCCAAGACGGTTCCTCCCGAGATGACTGAAAACTGTGGAACCGCATTTGGTCAGAGATCGCAGCGGATGTCAACTGATTGTGGCGGACCGTGCCGGGCGCGATCGAAAAACGTCGCAAAAACGAAAGGTTCCGGAGAAATGATCAGATTTCCCGAAGGGATGTTGAACGTTGAATCACGCGAGCTTGCCCCATGGGGGGCGCCGCGCTCCGGCAATCCGGGACGAGGATGCAGGGGGGGCGGGGATGTCTGAGGAGAGCGCTCTCGACGACGCGATCGCCTTCCTGCCGGGCTTCGCATGGGCCGTGCCCGACGCGTTTGCGCCCGCCGTCTCGGCCTACCGCTTCGAGCAGGGCGACGTGCTCCACCGGAATCGCCGCGGCTACGACCCGCTCTCGGGTCGCATTCCGAAGGGCCTAACAGCGCTGCAGCTGCGACACCCGCCGCGCAGCGCGCGCACGCTGCCGAGCGAGTACGAGGGCGATCGCAGGCTCGCGAACTGGCAGAGCGAGGTCGAGCTCGAGCTCGTCGATCCGGCCGCCGGGAACGTCGAGGTCTTCTCCTCGACGCAGGGGCGGTTGTTCATGGCGCTCTGGAAGGGACACGAGGATGGATTGCGCGGCGAGGGGGACGATCCGCCGCTGCCGCGCTCGGCCCGGGAGCTCGCGCAGTCGCTCCGGGATGGGGAGCTGGACCGGCCGGGGCCGACCCGGCCGGGACCGGGTTGCCGATTCCGTTTCGTGGTCGATCTGTCGAGCGATGCTTCGCGCGGAAAGTCGGCAGCGATCGCCGATGCGCTCGCGGCGCTCGGTCGCTTCGAGGCCCGCGATCTCGATCCCATCGCGGCCGGCGCGCGAGACGGAGGGCTCTTCCATCCGACCCTCGTGGTCCGTGAGCTCGTCCTGGAGAACGTCGCTGTGGAGGCCGCCGAAGCGGCCCTCAAACGAGCCCTCTACGTCGGGAGCGGCGAGACGGAGCGCTTCTCCGTATCCCGTCACGGCGTGCTCGAGGCGCTGGCTCCGGTCATCGCGGAGTGAGCGGCGAGGGTCGGATCGGCCCGCTTTTGCGGCGCGCCGGCCCGATCACTCGATCAGGATCGTCGCGCGCTCGATCACGATCGGGCTCGGGGGGGGGGCGGGATCCATCGGTCGGCCGAGGGCTTCCATCTTGCGCAGCGTCTCGAGGCTGTCCTTCGACTCGGCCTTGCCGAAGACGGTGTGGCGGCCGTCGAGGGCGGGGGTCGCGCTGAACGTGATGAAGAACTGGCTGCCGTCGGTGCCGGGGCCGGCGTTGGCCATCGAGAGGACACCGGGGCCGTCGTGGACGACCTTGGGGTCGAACTCGCCGTAGTAGCGGAAGCCGGGCGTCCCGCGTCCGTTGCCGAGCGGGTCGCCGCCCTGGGCCATGAAGCCCTTGATCACGCGATGGAAGCCGAGCGTGTCGTAGAACCCGAGCCGGGTCAGATAGAAGGTCGTGCCGACGTGGCGGGGCGCGACCTCGGGCATCATGCGGAAGAGGATGTCGCCCTGATTCGTCTGGAGCTTCCAGTAGTACTTCTTCGCCTTGTCGAACTGGAAGAGCGGGGGCACCGTCAGCTGCGTCCGCCACTGGGGCTTCGTCTTGTCGACGGGGTTCGCCTGGATCGCCTTGTCGATCTCCGCCATCAGGGCGTCGGCCTCGGCCGCCTTCTCGCCGGCCTTCTCGCCGGCCTTCTCGCCGGCAATGGCGCCCTCGTCGCTGCAGCCGATCACGAGGGCGACGAACAGCGCGACGAGCCCGGCGCGCAGCAGGCGCCGACGCGGCGCGCGACGGATTCGGGTCTGGGGCACGAGCTCCGCCATTCGCGGGACGATCGGATTCGAGCGGGCGCTGGTCATTCGGGGCACTCCTTGCGTCGCGGGGCCGTCGGTGGGCGGCCGTTCGGGCTCGAGCTCGGGTGTCGAGCGGCCGCCGAGCATAACGCCGATGCTCGGATCGGGGCAGTCGTCCTCGTCACATCGGGGCGCAATCGGCCTGCGCTCAGGGGTCGCCTATCCCTGGCCGTCGCCCAAGCACACGCCGAGCGCGCGGAGCTCGCGCTCCGCGGTGCCGGCCCAGTCCCGATTCGCGAGCGGGCTCGCCGGGCTCGGGTGCAGGATGCGGCCGAGGCGCAGCGCGCGATCGCCGAGGGCTTCACGCGCGCGCTGCTCGGCGAAGCCGCCGACGCCGATCACCCAATCGGGCTCGAGGGCCTCGACGAGCCTGCGCAGGTGGTCGTCGCAGGCCGCATACAGCCGCTGTCGCTCGCCGGGCGCGAGCTTGTCGGGGGTGCGGTTGCGGCCCGAGGCCTCCATGAAGACCAGCGGGCAGTAGTTCGCCACGAAGTGGTCGCGGAAGAATCGCTCGGGCGCCCCGAAGCGAAGGGCGACCGTCCCCCAGAGCCGCGCGCCGCTCACCTCGTTGCGGCGACAGGCGAAGCCCTCCACCGGGCGGGCCGGATGCTCGACGTCCGGCTTTGCGATCGTCTCCTCGATGCCCATCCAGTCCCGCACGCTCGCCACCTCGCCGAAGGGCACGCCGGTCTGGGCCATGCCGAAGGGGCCGGGGTTCATCCCGAGGAAGACGACGCGCTTGCGGCCCTCGGCAAAGCGCCGCAGATAGCGGCGGTAGCCCCGCCCCGCGTATTCGAGCGGGTTGTAGACATGGGTCACCGGCTCGCCGAAACGCAGCGCGCCCACCTCCCGGCTGAGGCGTCGGGCGGCCTGGATCAAGCGATCGGCACGGGACAAACGGGATCTCCTCGCATGGGGCGCGATGGGCAGGCGGAGCGGGTTAGACTGCCGCCGGCCTCGGGTCCTCCGGTCCGATTCACTCCTGGACCCGACCGGATGGCTCGACTGGCCCTCGGCCGCGGAGAATGATCGATGTCGAATGCTTTGTCCCTCCTGCTCGCGCTCGTCTTCGCCGCAACGACCGCCTGGTTCGTCTGGAGCACGCGGGCGGCGGAGAAGAAGAATGTCGAGCTCGCGGCTCGGGTGGAGGCACTCGAGTCGGAGCGCAAGGAGCTCTCGCGCCGAGCCGACCATGAGAGCCAGGCGCGCAGGAAGCAGGCCGAGGAGCTGGCTCAGCTGCGGAACAAGGCGGACAAGACGAAGCGTCGGGCCGAGAAGACGCCGGAGCTCCCGCTCGGGACGGCGGCGCGCATTCGCGACGTCGAGGTCGAGGTCGAGCGTGCGCTCGCGGGCCTTCGCCGCGCGGAGGCCGAGCGCGACGAGCAGGCCCGTCGCGCCGAGGCGCTGCGCAGCGAACGCGACCGCCTCGAGCAGCGCCTGGCCGAATCGATCGCGCCCGTCGAGGTCGTGGCCGAGCAGGGGCGGGCCGAGGTCGACGCGGTGCGCGGCGAGCTGGCGGTCGCGCGGGAGCAGGCCCGGAAGCTCGGGGAGGAGCTCTCGCTCGCTCGCCAGACCGAAGCCCGCATGCGAAAGCGCATGGACACCCAGGAGCAGCTCTACGCCTCGGTCCGTGCCGAGCTCGAGGTCAAGAAGGATCGCCTCCGGACGCAGGAGGAGCAGATCCAACGCCTCGAGGCGATCAAGGCCGTCGTCGCTTCCTGATTCCGCGGCGGCGCGGTCGGCGGGCTGGCTAGGCCGTCACCTCGGACCAGGCCCAGTCGAGCCAGGGCAGCACGGACTCGAGGTCGGCGCTCTCGACGGTGGCGCCGCCCCAGAGCCGCAGTCCCGGAGGCGCATCGCGATAGGAGCCGATGTCGTAGGCGACGCCTTCGCCATCGAGCTTCTTGACGATCGCCTTCACCGCATTCGCCACCGTCTTCGCATCCTTCCCGCGCACCCACGGTCCCGCGAGCTTGAGACACATCGACGTGCAGCTGCGGCTCGCCGGATCCGCGGCGAGGAACTCGGCCCACTCCGAACGCGCGACCCAGCGTGCGACGGTCGCGAGGTTCGCCTCGGAGCGCGCGATCAGTCCCGGCAGTCCGCCGATCGACTCCGCCCAGCGCAGCCCGTCGAGGGCGTCCTCAACGCAGAGCATCGAGGGCGTGTTGATGGTCGAGCCCTCGAAGATGCTCTGATCGAGCTTGCCGCCGGAGGTCAGGCGGAAGATCTTCGGCATCGGCCAGGTCGGCGTGTAGGACTCGAGCCGCTCCACCGCCCGCGGCGAGAGCGCGAGCATGCCGTGGGCCGCCTCGCCGCCGAGCACCTTCTGCCACGACCAGGTCACGACGTCGAGCTTCTCGAAGCGCACGTCCATTGCGAAGACCGCCGAGGTCGCGTCGCAGATCGCGAGCCCGCGTCGATCCGCCGGGATCCAGTCCGCGTTCGGAACCCGGACGCCCGAGGTCGTGCCGTTCCAGGTGAAGACGACGTCGCGGTCGAAGTCGACGGAGGCGAGGTCGGGGAGGGTGCCGTAGTCGGATTCGAGGACCCGGGTGTCCTTCAGCTTCAGCTGCTTCACCGCGTCCGACACCCAGCCCGAGCCGAAGCTCTCCCAGGCGAGCAGGTCGACGCCGCGGGCGCCGAGCAGAGACCAGAGCGCGAGCTCGACGGCCCCGGTATCCGAGGCGGGCACGATCCCGATCCGCCAGTCCGCCGGAATTCCGAGGATCGCGCGGCTGCGATCGCTGATCTCCTGGATGCGCGCGCGTGCGGGCTCGGCCCGATGCGAGCGTCCGACCAGGGCGGCCGCGAGCGTGCGGGCGTCCCAGCCCGGTCGCTTGGCGCAGGGGCCGGAGGAGAAGTTCGGGCAGGCGGGGCGGAGCGTGGGACGGGTCGGCACGGGGTTCCTCGAATGAGGCGGCGCATTCTATCGGGCGGTGCCGGGGGGAGCCATGCCTCTCGGCGACTCTCCGCGACGCCCGCGACGGGCTAGCTTGCGAGCGGCCACGGCGGAGCCGGGCGGAAGGGGCTCGAGGCATGGGAAACGCGCAGGATCGACCGGACGCTGCCCGCGTGCGCGCGTTTCTCGACGGCCTGCAGGAGCGGATCTGCTCGACCCTGGCAGGCCTCGACGGCGGGCCGGGCTTCCGGGGCGAAGATCTGCCTCGTCCCGGCGGCGGCCTCTCGCGGCCGCGGGTGCTCGAGGACGGGCCGCTCTTCGAGAAGGCGGCCGTGAACTTCACCCACACCGAAGGCCGCGCGCTCCCCGCCGCCGCGACCGAGCGCCGCCCCGAGCTCGCCGGTCGGCGTTATGCGGCGATCTCGGTCTCGCTGATCGTGCACCCCCGGAGTCCGTACGTCCCGACCTGCCACGCGAACTACCGCTTCTTCCAGGCGGAGGACGAGCGCTCGGGGGAGGTCGCCTGGTGGTTCGGCGGCGGCTTCGACTGTACGCCCTACTACGGCTTCGAAGAGGACGCGCGCGAATGGCACCGCACCGCGCGCGCCGCCTGCGACGTCCATCCGAGCCGCCCCTACGCGCGCTTCAAGGCGCAGTGCGACGCCTACTTCTTCCTGCCCCATCGCGGCGAGCCGCGCGGCATCGGCGGGCTCTTCTTCGACGATTTCGACGAGGGCGGCTTCGAGGCGGCCTTCGCGCTCTGGCGGAGCACGGCCGACGCCTTCCTCGCGGCCTACGTGCCGATCGTCGAGCGTCGGCGGGGCATGAGCTGGGGCGAGCGCGAGCGCGCCTTCCAGCTCTACCGGCGGGGTCGCTACGTCGAGTTCAACCTGCTCCAGGATCGGGGCACCCGCTTCGGGCTCGAATCAGGCGCCCGGACCGAGTCGGTGCTCGCGTCGCTCCCACCGCTGGTGGCGTGGCGATACGACTGGCAGCCGGAGCCCGGGTCGCCGGAAGCCGCCCTCTACCGCGATTTCCTGCGGCCTCGCGACTGGCTCGAGGCCGATTGAGGCCCGCGGTCGCCCCTTATGGTGTGCGCGCTTCGGCCGCGGTCGGGGATCTGTTAGATTCCGCCCCGCTTCGCGCCCGACGGCGCGGGCGAGGCCCCAGCGAACGAGGATGAAAGCATGACTGCCATCGACCCGGCGGCGTCCGGCACGGGCGCGACCGGACCGTATCACCGCCTGCGCGTGACCCGCGTCATCGAGGAGACGGCCGACGCCCGGTCGATCGTGCTCGAGATCCCGGACGCGCTGCGCGAGCGCTTCGCCTACCGCGCGGGGCAGTTCCTGACCTTCCGCGTCGAGGTCGGCGGGCATCGCCTGGTCCGATGCTATTCGCTGGCGAGCGCGCCCGGGCTCGAGTCGCAACCCAAGGTGACGGTCAAGCGCGTCGTCGAGGGCCGTGTCTCGAACTGGATGAACGACAACGTGAAGGCCGGCGACAGCCTCGAGGTCATGCAGCCGGCGGGCGTCTTCTGTCTGCGCGACCGCACGACGCCGATCGTGCTCTTCGGCGGCGGGTCGGGGATCACGCCGGTGATCTCGATCCTGAAGACGGCGCTGGCGACGGGGAAGCGGCCGGTCAAGCTCGTCTACGCGAACCGCGACGAGGCCTCGATCATCTTCGCGAAGGAGCTCGAGGCGCTGTGCGCGAGTCATCCCGACCGCCTCGAGATCGTTCATCGGCTCGACGTCGTCCACGGCTTCGTCGACGTCGCACGCGTCGTCGCCGAGGTCGGGGATCGAAAGCACGCCGACTTCTACATCTGCGGGCCGGGTCCGTTCATGGACGTCGTCGAGCAGGGCCTCGAGAGCCTCGGCATCGCCCGCGACCAGATCTTCATCGAGCGCTTCAGCTCGCCCTCCGACGCGCCCGCGCCGGGCGCCGCGGTCGACACCGCCGGCGGGACGAAGGTCACCGTCAAGCTCGACGGCAAGGAGACGGTGATCGCGATGGGCGAGGGCGAGACGATCCTCGCCGCTGCCAGGAGAGTCGGGCTCGAGCCGCCCTTCGCCTGCGAAGAGGCCTACTGCGGCTGCTGCATGGCCAGGGTCGTCGCCGGCCAGGTCGAGATGCGGATGAACGACGGCGGGATCGATCAGCGCCAGATCGACGAGGGCTACGTCCTGACCTGCCAGGGCGTTCCGAAGGGCGACGCGCGGATCGAGTGGCCCGACTGACGTCGGCCCACCGGCTCGAGGCGTCGGGCGCCCGACGCGGGAATCGGGCCCCCGGCTTCAGAAGTTGCGTCGGAAGGCGATGCTGAGCGAGCCGTTCGCGCGCGACGGAATCCGCTGGTCGTCGGTGGCGGAGACCTTCTGCGTATTCGGAGACGCACCGACCGCGAGGTCGAGATTGAAGTCGGCGATGCGCAGTCCGAGGCCCGCGGTCAGGGTCACGTCCGCGAGATCCTCGCTGGCCGTGTTCAGGTAGGCGCCGCCCCGGAAGGCGAGGCCGAGCTTCCCGATCGGGAGCTTCCACTCGGTGCCGAGGGAGAGGATCTGCGACTGGAAGTCGTCGATCAGCTCCGACTCGTTCTTCGTGAGATCCGCGTCGAAGGCGACGACCCAGCTCGGCAGGATCCAGAGCGCGACCCCGGCCCGGACCTGGGGATCGAGGGTCAGATCGCGCTTGCCGCCGGGGTTCGCCGCGTCGCGCGCGAGGTCGAATTTCGGCTTCGTGACGTCCCGGGCCGTCACGCCGAAGCGCAGCCACTCCCAGGGCTTGAAGAGCACGCCGAGGTCGAGGGAGGCGGTGTGCGTGATCTTGCGGCTGTCGCTGTCGGTCAGCGCGTCCGTGAAGTCGCCGAGGCCGTCGATGTCGTCGTAGCGCAGGAACTTGTTGAAGGTCGTCCCCATCATGTACTTCAGGTTGCCGCCGATCCCGAGGCGCCGGCGCAGCAGGGGATGGCCGTAGCCGAATCCGACCTGCTCGACGGCGAGACCGCGGACGAAGGTGCCGGAGCGATTGTCGGCGAAGGTCGCGGCGTTCGTCGCGAGGGTCTGGTCCACGATCTCGACGAGGTTTCGCGCGACCGCTTCGTCGCGGACGTTCACCCCGGCCTGCTCGGCCTGGTAGACGAGCTCCTCGGCCTGCAGGTTCGGGGCCGCGGAGCCGACCCCGACGAAGAGGGCCTCGAGATCGGCGACCACGGCCGGTTCGGTGCCCGGTGCATACTGGTCGGCGGCCGTGAGCGGGTCGACGAGCCCGTCGACGGCGTTCGCACCGGTCTCCGCGGACAACGAGAGGTTGTCGCGGTCGAAGACCGGGTCCGCTGCGAAGTGGCTCTGGCCGATCCCGGTCACCGCGAAGTGCTTGTAGCGGAGCAGGAGCGAGGCATCGATTCCGGCGCCGACGCCTTCGCCGTCCTCGTCGAGGCCCGGGAGCTCCTGGGCGCCGAGCCGAAGGGCCGCGCCGAGCTGTTCGCCCGTGAGGGCGTTGCCGGCGGCCACGTCCGCGAGCAGCTGGTCGAGGGCGCCGCCGCCGAGATCGTCGAGATAGTCCGACACGCGATCGACGTCGGCGAGCGTCCCGCCCTGGGCTCCGACGTAGGCACCGACGGGCAGCGAGACGCCATAGGACTCGGTGAACGCGAGGGCGCCGGGATTCCAGTAGGACGCGGTCTCGTCGTCGACGACCGCGACGCCGGCGCCTCCCATCCCCTGGTAGCGCGCGCCGACGAAGGACCACTCCTCGGCGCTCGCGCGATCGAGGGCGACCGGAATCGTCGCGAGCGCGAGCGCGAGCGGGAGCGGGAGAACGAGGGAAAGGAGGGCGCGGCGGGGCGTCGATCGATCACGCGAGTCGGGAAGGGGACGGGCCGAGGGCTTCATGGCATCTCCGATCGCGCGCGCCGCGCGGACTCGTGGGGCGCGAGGCGGCCCACCGGTCCGGTGGGATACCGCGGGAGCGGCCCGGCCGGCGAGCGGAATTTTCGTGGACGGTCCACCCGTTGGGTCGGGTCCTGCGCGCGCGGACTTGAGCCGCCCGGGGTCACGCGAGGTCGATCCCCACGATCGCCGAGAGCGAAGCCAGCGCCTCCGTCGGCTCGACGACCTTGATGGTCGCCATGCCGAGAGCGCGGGCCGGCTTCAGGTTGCCCCCGATGTCGTCGAGGAAGACCACCTGCTCCGGAGCGACCCCGAGACGCTCGCAGGCGAGCCGATAGATGGCCGGATCCGGCTTGCGGAGGCCGACGACGCAGGACTCGACGAAGCTGTCGAAATACCCACGCAGGGCGCTCGTTCCGTCGGGCCGATCCTCGGCGCCGGGCTGGGCCCAGTTGTTGGTCAACGCCCCGACGCGAAAACCCGCCCCGCGCAGGCGGGCGATGGCGTCGAGCATGGCGGGTCGCGGGGCGCTCGCCTCGGCCATGGCGGCCATCATCGCGCGCGCATCGATCTCGAGCCCGGCCGCGCGGCAGTCGGCCTCGAAGGCCGCATGGAAGAGCTCGAGTGGGAGCTCGCCGCGCTCGAGGCGGGACCAGGCGCCGTGGGGCGCGCTGCGCGCGACGACGTGGTGGATCGCGTCGGGCGCGTAGCCGAGGCCGCGTCCGTAGTCGCGGATCGCCTGGAGCGGCGAGCCCAGCACGACGCCGCCGAGATCGAATAACACCGCGGTCCGCGTCAACACACACCTCCCGGGCGCGGAAGCTAGCAACCGAGGACGACCCGATGCGCCTCGCGCAGGGCGGATCGATCCGGACCAAAGAAGAGCAGCGGGCGCGGCTCGTCCGGGGCACGCCGGGGCAGGAGCTCGATCGCCAGGGCGCCGGGGCCGGCCCGGGCGAGGATCGCGCGCCGCTGGGCCTCGCCGTCGGGATCGAGCTGGGTGAAGAGGAACGCACGGGGCGAGCCTGTGTCCCGGAACCCGAGGGCGGCAGGGCTCGCGAGCACGCGGCGGATCAAGCCCCAGGCGACGAGGCCCATCGTCGGACGGGCGTTCAGCTCGACGGCGCCGCGATAGGCCTCCTGCTCGCCGTCACCCGCGCGATAGCGGAAGGAGTCGACGCCACAGGGCCCCGTCAGGCCCGCCGCGCTCGCGCGCTCGACGAGCGTCCGGGCGTACGTGCGCGCGCGCTCGTCGTCGCGATCGCCGGAGCGGATACCTCCGTCGGCGTCGACCAGACCGGCGTGGCCGCGGTATACGCCGCTCTTCGTCGTGATCATCTCGAAGGAGGCGAGGACCTCGGGCGCGCCGCCTTCCGCGGGCACGCGGAGCGCGACGGAGAGGTCGATCGTCCGCTCGAGCCAGGGCTCGAAGAGCGCGCCGCCCTGACGGGCGAGCCGCGGCAGGGGCCCCCGCAGGCTCGCCGAGTCGACGGATCCGCGGCCGCCGACGCGGCCGCGTCCGCTGCTGCCGAAGCGCGGCTTCAGGGTAAAGCGCTGGCCGGTCCAGGCGGGCCAGCGCGCGAGGGTCTGCTCGAGCCGGGCGACGAGAGCGTCGGCGTCGGCGAGTGCCTCGGGGTCGAGGGCGAGGATCAGGGCATCGAGCTCGGGGGGATCGAGACCGAGGGCGCGCGCGGCCTCGAAGGTGAAGCGTTTGTCCTGGAGGACGTGCAGGCATTCGGGTGAGGGGCCGGCGAGGCGAAGGCGTCGTCCCGCCGGACCGCCGGCCCGGAGCGCGTCGGCGAGGCGAGGCGTGTTCAGCCAGGCGAGCGCAGCGGGACGCGGATCGAGCCACGGCTCGACTGCGGTCGTCGCGGGCCCGCCGAGCGCATCGGGCCATCGATCGGCCAGGGACTCTTCATGCCAGGTGCTCTCCGGACCCGGATACGCGAGGCGCGTATCCGCGGGCAAGAGCAGGCCGAAGAGCCGGGCCGCGACCCGGGCGTGGGGCAGGCGTGGATAGGCGCGCCAATCCTCGCCTTCCTCGGCGCCGAGATTCGGCAGGAGGCAGGGCGCCTCGGCTCTCGTCCCGGCGATCCCGCGCTGCTGGGATGAGCGCGCGATGCGCACGTGCTCGATGAACGCCGGCGAGAGACCCGCCCGCACGCGCGGCCCGACCTCGAAGCGCTTGCCCTTGGCCCGCGACGCGGCGAGGGGGAAGGGGACGGCGGCGAGGTAGCTGTCGAGGTCGCTCGTCGGCCGATGCTCCGGAGCGCAAGCGGGTCGAGCGACCCGTCCGATCCAGCTCGCCGCGAGCGCGACGTGGACGATCTCGTCGTCGTGCACCGTCTGACAGATCGCGGCGCTCTCGGCATCGCCGGCCGCGGCGAAGCCATCGCGGTAGGTCAACGTGAAGTCGAGATTCGCCTGCTCGAGGGTCAGGCCCATCGCGGCGAGGAAGGCGGCGGGGCCGGCGGGGGAGGCCGCGATCGCCGGTGCGTGGCGCCAGAAATAATCCGAGTGGTCGTCGCCGTCGAAACGCCCGCCGAGGGCCGCGAGGCGGTCGAGATAGAGCCGGCAGTGGCGCTGCTCGTCGGCGAGGGCGGAGAGGAAGCCGCGGCGCAGAGCCGGAGGCAGCTCGGGCCAGCGCAGGAAAGCCCAGGCGAAGTATTCGACGGCCATCAGCTCGTGATGAGCGAAGCGGGCGAGGCAGAGGCGCCGGCTCTCGGCATCGGCGAGCTCACCCGGGCGCGGGAGCTTTTCGCGGCCGCCGCGCATGCGCAGGCCCGGGTCGCGCGTGGGTTGATCGATCCGGATGGGTGGCCCCAGAGGGCCCAGGGGAAGAGGGCGCCCTTCGGCGTCGAAGGGCGGGATCAGCTTCGAGGCGAGGTCGCCGCGCTCGAGGATCGAAAGGCAGAGGGCGGTCGCGTGGTCGGGCGGCACGGAGGCTGCGTCTGAACGAGGCGCGGGGGCACACGGCGGTTCGGCGGGCTCGGACGACGCGGACGGCATGGGGTGGCACGATAGACGATCCCGTCCGGCCGCCGGATCCCCGCCCGGCTGGAACGTGTTTCAAAGCGGGCCGGAACGTGATTCAATCGGGCGCCATGTCTGCAGAGCCCGCCGATCCGATCCTCGAAGAACGCGCGCGGCGCATCGTCGAGACCAGCATCGAGCTGGCCGAGGGGGGCGGCTTCGAGGCCGTCCGCCTGCGCGACGTCGCGGCCCACGCGGGCGTGGCGCTCGGCACGCTGTATCGCCGCTTCCGCAGCAAGGAGGATCTGCTCGTCGCCGCCCTCGAGCAGGAGACCCGCGCGCTCGCGGCGCGGGTCCGCCAGCGGCCGCCGAAGGGCGCGGATGCGAGCGAACGCGTCGTCGGATTCTTCGTGATCGCGACCCGCGGCATGTTGCGTCGGCCGAACCTCTCGCGGGCGATGCTGCGGGCGACGGCGGCGGGCGAGCCGGTGCTCGCGCAGAAGGTCGAGATCTTCCACGACCTGATGCTGCGCATGATCGTCTCGGCGCTGCGCGGTCAGCCCGTCGATGCGAGCGCGCCCGAGATCACGGAGCGGGAGAAGCGCGTCGGCGAGCTGCTCAACCGGGTCTGGTTCGCGCTGATGATGAATTGGGCCGGTGGTGTCCAGTCGCAGGGCACGATCGGAGAAGAGATGAGAGCGTCGGTCGAGCTGGTGCTCGGCCGCGAGCAACCGGTGACCATCCCCCGTGCCGGGGCGATGGAACCCATGATCGAAACCATGAAAGGGCAATGAGCCATGCGAGAAGCCGTCATCGTCGACGCGATTCGGACCCCGATCGGCCGGGGCAAGATGATCAAGGGGGATCTGTCGGGCATGCACGCCGCGCATCTGTTGCGGCGTGTCCAGACGGCGCTGCTTCAGCGCAACGGGATCAAGGGCTCGGACGTCGAGCAGGTGATCGGCGGCTGCGTGACGCAGGCCGGTGAGCAGTCGAACAACATCACGCGCCAGGCCTGGCTCTCCGAGGGCGACGACTGGACCTGCGGCGGGACGACGATCGATACCCAGTGCGGCTCCGGCCAGCAGGCCAACGGTCTGATCAACGCGCTCGTGAAGGGCGGCACGATCGACGTCGGCATCGCCTGCGGTCTCGAATTGATGAGCCACGTCGGCCTCGGCGCCAACGTCATCAACGGCCCGGGCTATTTCCAGCCGCCGAACTGGCCCTGGGACACGGCGCCCGACCAGTTCACGATGGCCGAGCGCATCGCGAAGAACCGAAAGATCACCCGCGAGCAGGCCGACGCCCTCGGCCTCGAGTCCCAGCGCAAGGCCGCGGCCGCCCAGGCGGCGGGCCACTTCAAGCGCGAGATCCTGCCGATCGAGGTCCCGGTGCTCGGCGACGACGGCAAGCCGACCGGCGCGACGCGCGTCGTCGACACCGACCAGGGCATCCGCCCGTCGACGAAGGAGGGCCTCGCCGAGCTGAAGCCGATCCTGCCGGGCGGCATCCATACCGCCGGCAACTCGTCGCAGATCTCGGACGGCGCGGCGGCCGTCCTCTACATGTCGAAGGAGAAGGCGCAGGCCCTCGGTCTCAAGCCGCGCGCGCGCATCCTCTTCGACTGCCTGGTCGGGACCGATCCCTACTACCTGCTCGACGGCCCGATCGACGCGTCGAAGACGATCGAGAAGAAGAGCGGCATGAGCATCCGCAACGACATCGATCTCTACGAGATCAACGAGGCGTTCGCCTCGGTCGTGCTCTCCTGGGCGGGCGTCTTCGACATCGACATGGCGAAGGTCAACGTGAACGGCGGTGCGATCGCGCTGGGCCATCCGGTCGGTGCGACGGGCTCGCGGCTCATCGTGTCGGCGCTCCACGAGCTCGAGCGCCGCGGCCTCGGCACGGCCTTCATCACGATGTGCTGCGGCGCCGCCGTCGGCACGGGCACGATCATCGAGCGGATCTGAATCGAGCGGGGCCGAGCGCGGCTCGGCCCCGATCCAAACAGCAATCGGGAGCAGGACATCATGGGCGTGTTGGAAGGCAAGGTCGCCGTGGTCACCGGCGCCGGTCGGGGTCTCGGCCGCGCGCACGCAATCGCGCTCGCGAAGGAAGGCGCGCGGGTCGTCGTCAACGATTTCGGGGTCTCGGCGGACGGGCAGGGTCGCGACGAATCCGCCGGACGCGGGGTCGTCGAGGAGATCAAGGCGTTCGGCGGCGAGGCCGTCACCCATTTCGGCGACGTGGCCGACTGGAACGACTCGAAGGGCATGATCGAGACGGCGGTGAAGGCCTTCGGTGACTTCCACATCCTCGTCTCGAATGCCGGCTTCCTGCGCGACAAGATGTTCTTCTCGATGAGCGAGGCGGACTTCGATGCCGTCATCCGCGTCCATCTGAAGGGCCATTTCTGCGGCATGCGCCACGCCGCCGAATATCTCCGCAACAAGGCGAAGGCCGACGGCGGGCAGGTCTACGGGCGGCTGCTCTCGACCGCGTCCGAGGCGGCGCTCTTCTTCGACCCGGGCCAGCCCAACTACTCGGCGGCGAAGGCGGGCATCATCGCCGTGACGAACAGCGCGGCGCAGGCGCTGATCCGCGTCGGTGTCACGGCGAATACCTTCATGCCCCGGGCGAGGACGGCCATGACCTCGACCGGTCCCTCGGCGCAGTTCTTCCAGAAGCCGGAGACCGGCTTCGACGCCTTCGACCCGGCGCATACCTCGCCGCTGGTCTGCTGGCTCGCGTCGCCGGCGGCGGCGAACGTCTCGGGCAACGTGTTCATCGTGTGGGGCAAGGAGATCACGGTCCTCGGTCCGCCGACGAAGGCGGCGACCTATCACGCCACGGAGGCCTGGTCGGTCGCCGAGGTCGGGAAGCACGTGGGCCGACATTTCGAGGGGAAGCTGCCGATCAAGGACAGCTTCATCATGCCCAACAACTTCTGAGGACCGGCCGAGCGCCGAGCGCCGCGCCCGCCGTTCGGGGGACGTCGGCGTGCGGGCGCGCGGCAGGCGAAGCGGAGGCGGATGGCGGAGCTTCTCAGCTGGCAGATCGGCGACGTGCGCGTCACCCGCGTCCAGGAGCAGGAGGCGCTGCTCGCGCCCGAGAACCTGATGCACGTCCTCGATCCGGCGCGACTCGCCGCGCATCGGGAGTGGCTCGTGCCCCGCTTCATGGACGAGGCCGGCCAGATCCGGCTCTCGATCCATGCCCTCGTGGTCGAGTCCGCCGGCCGCACGATCGTCGTCGATACCTGCATGGGCAACGATCGGCCGCTGCCGATGGGGCTCGGCACGCTCCAGACGGGCTTCCTCGAGCAGCTCGAGCGGGTCGTGAAGCGCGAGCAGGTCGACGTCGTGATGTGCACCCATCTGCATTTCGACCACGTCGGCTGGAACACGATGAAGGTCGGCGACCGCTTCGTCCCGACGTTTCCCAACGCGAAGTACCTGTTCGCCCGCGCGGAGTTCGAGCATTGGTCGACTTCGCGGGCGGAGCCGAAGACCGGCGACGTCAACGTCGACCTCGCGTACGGGATCGCGCCGATCGTCGAGGCGGGCCTCCACGAGCTCGTCCCCGCCCGTCACATGCTGACCGACGAGGTCTTCCTCGAGCCGACGCCGGGCCATACGCCGGGTCACGTCAGCGTGCGCATCGAGTCCCGCGGCCAGTCGGCCATCATCACCGGCGACATGGTCCACCATCCCGTCCAGCTCGCCGAGCCGACCTGGGGCTCGCATCCGGACGCGGAGCCCGAGCGGGCGATCGAGACGCGCCGTGCGTTCGTGGCGCGCTACGGCGATCGGCCGGTGCTCGTGATCGGGACGCATTTCGCGGCGCCGACGGCGGGGCGGATCGTCCGGACCGGCGGCAGCTGTCGCTTCGAGAACGCCTAGCGGCGCCGATCCGCGAGCTCGCCCTCGGCGTCGTCTCGAATGGCGGCGAAGCGGGCCTCGACCATCGGGATCGACATCTCGGGATGCGTCAGGATGTGGAGCCGGTTGGCGCGGATGCCGCGGACCACGATCGGCCCGACCTCCTCGGGCTGCATCGCGACCTTCCTCATCTCCTCGGGCATCGGCCCCGGAGTCGGGAGCGGTCCGCCGAAGTGATCCGGGCGATTGCGCGCCGAGGTCCGGGAGAGCTCGGTGTCGATCAGGCCGGGGCAGAGAACGGAGACGCCGATGTTCTCCGGCGCGAGCTCGGCGCGCAGGATCTCGCAGTAGGCGGTGCAGGCGTATTTCGAGGCGGTGTAGACGCCGACCCTGAGCTCGGGCACCGCGATCAGCCCCGCCATCGAGGACGTGTTGACGATGTGGGCGCCCTGGCCGTGGCGGCGCATGCCGGGGAGGAAGGCCTGGACGGCCTTCACGATGCCGAAGAGGTTCACCGAGAAGACCCATTGCCAGTCGGCGTCGCGCTTCTCGGTGATCGGACCCTGGGGCGCCGAGACGCCGGCGTTGTTCGAGAGCACGTGGACCGGGCCGAGCGCAGCCTCGACCGCAGCCGCCGCCTGGGCGAGGGAGGTCTCGTCGGTCACGTCGACCCGCAGGCCGATCGCGCGGACACCCTTCGCCGCGAGCTCCTTGGCCGTCCGTTCGGCGACCGCCGCCTCGATGTCGAGCACCGCGACCTGCATGCCTTCGTCGGCCAGGGCGAGGGCGATGCCCCGTCCGATGCCCTGGGCCCCGCCGATCACCACCGCCGTCCTGTCCGCGAGCTGTTCCATCATCGCGTCTCGATCGAGCCGGAGGGGATGCGAGCGCCGAACGGCTCGCGCAGGGGCCTCGTGGCGGCGAGATGCGTCTGCTTGGCCAGCTCGAATTCGTGTTGCATGGGGGCTCCCGGTCGAGGCAGGGGGTGGGGCATGGCGACGCGAGCATGACGGCTCGGTTCGGGGCCGGCAAGCCGATCGGATCGGGTCCGGGGCCGGGCGGTGGTGTGTGAATTCTGTTAGCGTGGGATCGCCCCTTTCGATCGGCGGGCAGATCGATTTGCGGGCCGAGAGATCGAAACAAGGAGAAGGCGATGAAGGTGGTGGTGGACTACGACCTCTGCGAAGCCAACGCGCTCTGCATGGAGGCCTGTCCGGAAGTCTTTCGTGTCGAAGAAGACGACACGCTCACGGTCCTGATGGACGAGGTCCCCGAGGCGCTGCGCAAGAAGCTGCTCGACGCAGAGCGGCTCTGTCCGCGGCAGGCGATCCGCATCATTGGCTGAACGTCTTCAGAGCGTCGGCTGAACGTCGAGTGAACGGCCTTTGCGTGCTCGCCGCGAGCGAGCCGGGCATGAAGTGAGCTTGATCGGAACGGGGGCGCAGGGGTTCGACCCTGCGCCCCCGATTCTTTTCGAGACCGACCGAACGACGGCTGCGGCGGGTCGCCCGGCCCGGCGAGCACCGCGCCTCCGGTCGGGCCGTCGCGTGGCGCGAAGATGAATCGAGTACCCGAGTGAGCGACACGGCAGGACGGACGGATCCGCAGCGCGCCTCCGAAGACCTGCGGCGCGAGCGCGCAGGCAGGCGCACGCGGGAGCTGCGCGTGGCGGAGCAACCCGCGTGGCTGCGGCTCGCCGACGCCATCCGCCGGCAGATCGCCGCATCGATCGAGCAGGACGCCGAGCCCGACCGTCTCGCGGCCCTCGCCGAACGCGCGGAGGCGCTGGCGGCCGAGCTCGAGCAGTCGGCGACCGGCAAGCGGGTCGCCCTCGTCGACTCCGCCTGGCAGTACGTGGACGGGAAGATGGCCTATCTCCCCTTCAGCCCGGTGATGGGCCGCCTCAATCCCGCCTCGATCGGACTCGAGATCCGCCAGCAGGGCAGCGACAAGGTCGTCGCCGATCTGGTCCTCGGCGAGGTCTGCGAGGGGGCGGGCGGTCTCGTCCACGGGGGCGTCATCGCGGCGATCTACGACGAGATCCTGGCGTCGTCGAACATGCTGACGAAGTCCGGCGGCCCGACCGGAACGTTGACCGTGCGCTACCGCAAGCCGACGCCGCTCTACACGCCGCTTCGCTTCGAGGCATGGGTCGAGCGCGTCGAGGAGCGCAAGGTCCTGACCCGCGGCCATTGCCTCGTCGGCGAAACGGTCGTCAGCGAGGCCGAGGCGGTCTTCGTGCGCTTCACGGCGGAGCGACAGCCGGCGGGCTGGGCGCCCCCCGAGACGGGCAAGGATTGACGGCGCGCGTTCGGCGAAGCGGGCCGCCCGGCCGACGCGCCTAGCGAAGCGGCTTCGTCGGGATCGCCCCGAGCCGCGCCATGCAGGGTCCGAAGGTCGCCTCGAGCCAGGCCGCGGGATCGTCGCCCGTGGCGCTCGCGACCAGCGTCGAGACGCCGATGGCGGCGAAGGCCTCTGCGTCGCGGATCAGGTCGTCGGCTCGTGCCCCCGCGGCGACCGCCGGATGCATCACCGTCACCTCGATCTCGTTCGGATCCCGCCCGATCTCGTCGCAGTGGCGCCGGAGCACGTCGAGCTTGTGGGCCACCTGCGTCGGCCCCCCGAAGAGGTTGCAGGCGTCCGCATAACGGGCGACCAGCCGCAGCGTCTTGCGCTCGCCGCCGCCCCCGATCAGGATGCGCGGCCGTGGCCGCGAGACCGGCATCGGGCTGCAGAGCGTCTCCTCGAGCACCGCATGCCGCCCCTCGAAGCGCCCGACCCGTCCGCTCCAGAGCGCGAGGCAGATCTGCAGCGCCTCCTCGAGGCGCTCGAAGCGCTCGGCCAGGGGCGGGAAGGGGATGCCGAGCCCGCGGTGCTCGCGCTCGTACCAGGCCGCTCCGAGGCCGAGCTCGGCTCGCCCCTCCGACAGGACGTCGAGGGTCGTCACCGCCTTCGCGAGCACCGCCGGATGGCGATAGGTCACTCCGCTGACGAGCGTCCGCAGCCGGATCCGCTCGGTCTTCCCGGCGAGGAAGCCAAGCGCGGTATAGGCCTCCAGCATGGGGTCCGTGGCCGGGGCCTGCGACTCCATCTGGAAGTAGTGGTCCATGACCGAGAGCGTACGGATGCCGAGCGCTTCGCTTCGGCGCGCGAGCTCGGCGAGCCCGCGCGCGAGGCCGCCCTGGCGGACGGCCCACTCGAAGCGCCAGACGTGGAGGTCGAGCTGCATGATCGTCCTTCGCGCAGAGCGCGCTAACCGAGCCGGGCCTGACCGCCGTCGAGGGCGATGAACTGGCCGTTCACGTAGCGCGACCCGCTCGAGCAGAGCAGCGCGACGAAGCGGCCGATGTCCTGCTCGCAGTCGCCCGCGTAATGCATCGGGACCGTCGCGAGAAACGCGGCCGATTCCTCGGGGCGCGTCGTGATCCAGTCGGCGAGGGCGGGCGAGGTCGCGAGCGGAAGGATCGCGTTGGTCCGGATGCCGTCGCCGCCCCATTCGCAGGCGGCCGCGCGGGTCAACGAGCGGATGGCTTCCTTGACCGCGGCATAACAGCCGTAGTTCGACATGTCCCAGCGCATCGCGGAGGTGCTCGCGAGGTTCACGATCGAGCCGTCGCCCTGGAGATGCGGATAGCAAAGCTTCATCAACCGGAACGTCGCGAGCGGGCCGGACTCCCAGCCCGCCGTGAACTCGGCGTCGGAGAGCCCGTTCAAGGGGCCGAGCGGGACCTCCTGCGCGTTGTTGACGAGGATCTGGATGCCACCGAGCTGGCGCACGACCTCCTTCACCGTCGAGGCGAGCGCCGCCTCGGACTTCACGTCGCAGGCGAGCGCGATCGCGCGCCCGCCGCGCTCGACGATCTGCTTGCACGTCGTTTCACACTTCGCGGCCGTCCGCCCGGTCACGGCGACCGCCGCGCCCTCCGCTGCCAGCGCGAAGGCGATTCCCTGACCGACGCCCTGACCGGCGCCGGTGACCAGCGCGACCTTTCCGTCCAGCATGCCCATGTCTCGACCTCCTCCCGCCGCGATCCGGCGCTGTGCTTGGCGAACCCGTCGTTTTCCCGAACGGCAGCGCATTGTAGAGTGCTCGGGCGCGGGTCGCTCCGCGCGAGCACGGCGGCGGGCGGGCCCTCTCGGACCGCCTCGCGACGGGGGAGATCGAGATGGGAGAGCGCGAGATCGAGCGGATGGCACCGATGGCGGCGCGCTACCGGCGCCCCGACTGGGTGCGCCGGATCAACGCGATGGGCGAGTCGCTCGGGGGCGGCGTCGAGGGCGCGCGGAGGATGGTGTCCCTCGATGCCGATGCGATGCTCGAGGCGGCGGAGCGGAGCCTCGGCGGCGGCGCCTTCGGCGATTTCGGCGATCCGCATTGGCGGCGGCGCTACCGCGCCCTCGTCGCGGCCTTCGAAGCGCGTCCGCTGAACGTGGTCGGGCGGCTCATGACCCGGCAGGAGATCCTGCGCGCGCTGCGGACGCGACTGCGACTCGCGCGCGCCTGGGACGCGAACCCGCGACTCGCCGACGAGCCGATCGTCGCGCCGATCATCGTGACGGGGCCGGCGCGCTCGGGGACGACGATCACCTTCGAGCTGCTCTGGCTCGATCCCGATCTGCGCGGACCGACCGCCGCCGACGCGCTCCACCCCGTGCTCGCGGCGACGTCGCCCGCGTCGGCCGCGATCGCCGCGGCCGGTACGCACATGGGGGGCACGCGCACGGCGGGCCCTCGCCCGGATGGGACGGACCATGACGGACCGGAGCTCGCTGCGCGCCTCGCGATGAGCGAGTGCGAGCAGGAATTCTGGGCCGACGTCCAGCCCGAGTTCGCGGCGATCCACGAGCTGCGCTCGGATCTCCCGGTCGAATGCGTGACGCTGACCCAGCCCTCGTTCTGCGGGGGGCACTGGGCGATGGTCGGGGCCGGGGCCATGGAGATGGACGTGGTGGAGAACTACGCCTTCGAGAAGCGCTTCCTGCAGACGCTCCAGCACGGGGAGCCGAAGCAGACGTGGCTGCTCAAGACCCCGGGCCACATCATGACGATCGATCTCGTCTTCGCGACCTTTCCCGATGCCTGGGTCGTCCAGACCCACCGCGACCCCGTCAAGACGATGCCCTCGACCGTCAGCACGACGGCGATGGTGCAGTGGCTGCGCTGTGACGAGGTCGATCTGCCGACGTCGGTCCGCATGATCAACGGCGCGTTCTCCTTCGGCCTGAACTCGGTGGCCGAGCGGCGGGCGCGGGGCGAGCTGCCGAAGCGCTTCGTCGACGTGCATTTCCAGAGCCTGCTGCGGGATCCGGTGGCGACGATGCGCACGGCCTACGAGGGCATGGGCCGCGATTTCACGGCGGAGCACGCCGATCGGATCCGGACCTATCTCGCGGAGAAGCCGCGCGGCAAGTTCGGCGTCCACAAGTACACGCCCGAGGAGTGGGGCTTCACGCGCGAGGAGCTGCGCCAGTCGCTCGCGCCCTACGTCGCCCACTTCGGCATCGAGCTCGAGGATTGACGGGCGCGGCGCGTCCCGCTCGGCCTCTCATTCGCGATCGAGGGCCTCGCAGGCCGGCGCGAGGGTCCGCTCGCCGAGGCGCGTCTGCACGCCTCGCGCGACGAAGCGCTTCATGCGCAGCACGCGCTCGGCCTTCGGATCGTGCATCAGGCGGTCGAAGGCGCGCTGCTCGGTCAGCAGATCCGTCGTCGTCGTCGCGTCACTGACGGACTGGATCGCTCGCTTGGCCTCCTGGAGAGCGAGCGCCGGGAAGCTCGCGATGCGCCGGGCGAGGCGCGCGACGAAGGCCGGCAGATCCTCCGGCGGAAGCGCCCGGTTGATCCAGCCGTAGCGTTCGGCTTCGTCGGCGCTGAAGTCGTCTCCGCCGAGGATGATCTCGCTGGCCCGGGCGCGGCCGACGAGGCGCGCGAGGCGGGCGGTGCCCCCGGCGCCGGGCAGGATGCCGAGCGCGATCTCGGGCTGGCCGAAGACCGCTTTGCCCCGGGCGGCAAAGCGCATGTCGCAGGCGAGGGCGAGCTCGCTGCCGCCGCCCCGGGCATAACCCTCGACCTGGGCGATCGTGACCTGGGGCAGGCGGCGGAAGCGCTCGAGGAGCTGGTGGACGAAGTTGAGCTCCGTCGCCTCGGGGACCGCGGCCTCGGGGACGGCAGCGATCAGCTCGACGTCGCCGTGGGCCACGAAGAAGTCGGGGTCGGCGCTGCGCAGGACGACCACGCGGGTCGTCTCGTCGCGCTCCAGGGCCTCGACGAGTCCGAAGAGGGCACCCATCAGCTCGCCGCCCAGCAGGTTCATGGGCGGGCAATCGATCGTGACCCATGCGATGCCACCACCTCGGGCGATCCGGAGGGGCTCGTTCGCGTGGGGCGTCTCGGTGCTCACGGGGGCGACCTCCGGTCGGCTCGGGGTTCGCGCGAGTCTAGGCAGGGCCGTTCGGGGGACAAGGCCCGATGGCAGGCCTTTCGAGCCGTCGCTTCGCCGGCCGGTCCGCGCAGGCCCGAACCGCCTCGATTGAAACACGTTCTCTTCTCTGCTTGACTTCGCCTCTCTCGAGGAGACCCCCCGATGACGAAGCCTGCGACGGCGGCGCTTACGGCGCCCCATCACCTCTCGTATACCTACAAGCGCTCGCTCGGAAAGGTCCTTTCGGCCTTCTTCACGGCCCTGCGCGATCGCCGCTTCCTGGGCATCCGGCGCGCGAACGGCAGCGTGCTCTTCCCGGCGAAGGAGTACGACCCGGATACCAGCGAGAGCCTGTCGGAGCTCGTCGAGGTCGGGCCGACGGGAATCGTCACGACCTGGGTCTGGGTCGCACAGCCGCGCCGGCAGCAGCCGCTCGCCCATCCCTTCGCCTACGCCCTCGTGAAGCTCGACGGGGCCGACACGCCGTTCCTCCACGTCGTCGACGCGGGCAGCGAATCGAAGATGGCGACCGGCATGCGCGTCCGCCCGCGCTTCTGCGACGTGCCGAAGGGCGCGATCGACGACTTCGTCTTCGAGCCGGCCTGATCCCGGAACACTGCGGTCGGTCGCGCGGAGGCGACCGGCCCCGATACGCAATCGTGCGCGGCCCGACGTCGCGCGTGGGGAGGATGAACGTGAGTGCCAAGGAAGAGCAGGCGAGTGGGCCGGTGATGGTGCTCTCGTGCCCGATCTCGCTCGACTACGCCTACAGCGCGGGTCAGTCTGCGTCGCGTTTCCTGCGCGCCATCGCCGAGGGCAAGCTCCTCGGCCAGCGCTGCCCGGTCGACGGTCGCGTCTACTTCCCGAGCCGCGGCTCGTGTCCGATGCACGGCGTCACGTTCGGCGACGACGCCGTCGAGCTCTCCGACAAGGGGACGATCGTGACCTTCTCGATCGTGCGCGTGCCGTCGCAGAACATCGCGCTCCCGCTCCCCTACATCACCGTCAACGTGCTGCTCGACGGCGCGGACACGATCCTGATCCACGTGCTCGACGCGAAGCTCGAGGACGTCCACATGGGCATGCGCGTGCAGGCGGTGTGGAAGCCGCGGGAGGAGTGGACGACGTCGACGGCGAACATCCTCTACTTCAGACCGATCGACGAGCCCGACGCGAAATACGAGACCTACAAGGAGCACATCTGATGCGGGAAGTCGCCGTCGTCGGATTCACGCAGAGCCCCTCGCTGCGGCGGGAGCCCGATCGCAACGAGATCGAGATCCTGATCCCCGTGATCGAGGCGCTGCGCAAGCAGACCGGCCTCTCGAGCAAGGACTTCGACTTCGTCTGCTCGGGCTCGAGCGACTATCTCGCGGGCCAGTCCTTCGCCTTCGTCTCGGGGCTCGATGCGGTCGGCGCCTGGCCGCCGGTCTGCGAGAGCCACGTCGAGATGGACGGCGCCTGGGCGCTCTACGAGGCCTGGGTCAAGATCCAGATGGGCTACGCGGATACCGCCCTCGTCTACGGCTTCGGCAAGCCCTCGATGGGCGATCTGCCGCTGACGATGGCGCTCCAGCTCGATCCCTACGTGATGATGCCGCTCTGGCCCGATGCGATCTCGATCGCCGGGCTCCAGGCGCGCCACTGCCTCGACGCGGGGCTCATGAAGCCCGAGGACATGGCGGCGGCCGCGGTGCGCGACCGCGGTCATGCGAAGAGCAATCCCTACGCGCAGGTCAAGGGCGACTACACCGTCGCGCAGATCCTGGCCGAGCCGTTCCTCGTGAATCCGCTGCGGCGCTCGGATTGCGCGCCGATCTCCGACGGCGCGTCGGCGATCGTGCTCGCGGCAGGAGACCGCGCTCGCAAGCTCTGCGATCGACCCGCCTGGATCCGGGGGATCGACCACATCTGCGAGCCGATGGATTTCGGTGTCCGCGACCTCGGGCGCTCGCGCTCGACGGAGATCGCCGCCGAGAAGGCCGGAGCCGGTCGCGACAAGATCGACGTCGCCGAGCTCTCGGCGCCCTTCACCCATCAGGAGATCCTGGTCGAGCGGGCGCTCGGGCTGTCGGCGAAGACCAAGGTCAACCCGTCGGGCGGCGCGCTCGCGGGCAACCCGCTGATGGCGGTCGGGCTCAGCCGCATCGGCGAGTGTGCGACGCGGATCTGGTCGGGCGAAGCAGACCGGGCGGTCGCCCACGCGACCTCGGGGCCGTGCCTGCAGCAGAATCTCGTCTGCGTCCTGGAGGGCAACTAACGATGGCGGTTTTGACGGCGGTCGTCGGGATCGGACAGACGAAGTACGAGGCGAAGCGCCTCGACGTGTCGATGGCGGGGCTCATCCGGGAGGCGGCGGAGCGTGCGCTCGCCGACGCGGAGTGCACCTGGCGCGACATCGACGCGGTCATCATCGGGAAGGCCCCCGACCTCTTCGAGGGCGTCATGATGCCCGAGCTCTTCCTGAACGACGCGATCGGCGGGGCCTACAAGCCGATGCTGCGCGTGCATACGGCGGGCTCGGTCGGCGGGTCGACGGGCATCGTCGCGGCGAGCATGGTGCAGTCGGGCATCCACGACCGCGTGTTGTGCGTGGCCTATGAGAAGCAGAGCGAGTCGAACGCGACCTGGGCGCTCTCGATCTCGCTGCCGTTCTCGCTGGCGAGCGTCGCCGGGGCGGGTGGCTACTTCGCGCCCCTCGTGCGGGGCTACATGCGCCGCTCGGGCGCGCCCGACGACACGGGCATCCGGGTCGCGGTGAAGGATCGCCAGAACGCCCTGCGCAATCCCCTCGCTCATCTCCAGATGAAGGACATCTCCTTCGAGATGGTCGCCAACTCGCCGATGCTCTGGGATCCGATCCGACACCTCGAGACCTGTCCGTCCTCGGATGGCGCCTGCGCGATGGTGATGGAGAAGGAGTCGCTGGCGAGCCGGCGCTCGGGCAAGGTCGCCTGGATCCATGCGACCGAGATGCGCAGCGAGCCGACCATGTTCTCGGGGCGCGATCAGGTGATGCCCCAGGCGACCCTCGACAACGCCGCGAACCTCTACAAGAAGGCCGGCATCACGAAGCCCCGGGAAGAGCTCGACTGCGCGGAGATCTACGTGCCGTTCTCCTGGTTCGAGCCGATGTGGATGGAGGGCATGCTGATCACCGAGCGCAATCAGGGCTGGAAGATGACCTACGAGGGCGCGACGGCCTTCGACGGGGACTTCCCGGTCAACATGTCGGGCGGGGTCCTCTCGTCCAATCCGATCGGGGCCTCGGGGCTGATCCGGTTCGCCGAGGCGGCGCGCCAGGTCCGGGGGCTCGCCGACCAGCACCAGATCGATGGGGCGAAGAAGGCCCTCGGCCATGCCTATGGCGGTGGCTCCCAGTACTTCTCGACCTGGATCGTCTCGTCCCAGAAGCCCTGAGCCGGCCGAAGCGCGAGCGGCGGGCTCGAGGGCCTGCATTTTCGGTGCAAGGCCTCAAGCCAACCGCCGGATTTTCCGACGAAACCCCCGATGGGTCCCCGGCTTTCGAGCCGGCGGGCCGGGAGGAGGTCGGATGCGCTTGGCGGGACGTTTCGGATGGGTCGGGGCGGCGTTCGGGATCGCGGCGTTCGTGGCGGGATGCGGAGGCGGGAGCGCCGAAGGGCCGCTCCTCCTGGCGGATGCTCAATTCAACCCGCCGACGGCCGCGACCGCATTCCGGCCGGTCAACGAAGCGAATCGCGCGGTGGCCCAGATCTTCACGGTCGGGCTCGATGGTCGCCTCGAAGAGTTCTGGCTCGTGATCACCGACGGCAATTCCAACGATGCCGGCACCGTCCGGATCACCGTGCAGCCCGTGCTCGCTGGCGACGTGATCGACGACGATCCCAACAACTCGTTGATCGACCCGATCCTCGTCAATACCGCGACGCTGCCGGTGGCGATCGAGCAGTTCACGGAGTTCAACATCGGCGACGAGCCGGGTCGCGACGTGCTCACGGGCGAGAAGTACGCGCTGGTCGTCGAGTTCGTGAGCCGAGCGACCAACAACGACGCCGCCCCGATCGCACTCGTGCTCGGGCAGACGGGCAATCCCTTCGCGACGGGAGCCGGTGCGACCGGTCAGCTGGGCGTCGGCTTCACGAACAATACGGAAGACTATTTCTTCCGGACGTTCATCCTGAATTAGCGACGGAGCGGGAGCGGCGGGATCGGACGGGGAAGGCGGACTGTGGTGGAGCCGGCGGGAATCGAACCCGCGACCTCTTGAATGCCATTCAAGCACTCTCCCAACTGAGCTACGGCCCCACAGGAGGGCGGACTCTAACGACGGGGGCCCGCCCTGTCAAAGCATTCCGGGCCCTCATTCGACCTGCGCGGATCCATTGCACGCGACCTGCGCCCGCACCGCGGACGGGGCTGCGGTCCGCGGCCGCGTGGTATGCTGCCGGCCGCCGCCGGAGTGGCGAAATTGGTATACGCAGGGGACTCAAAATCCCCCGATCGCAAGATCGTGCGGGTTCGAGTCCCGCCTCCGGCACCAGCCCCGCTCCGGGGGCCGGTCGCGGTGGGATGGGTGCGATGCAGAACGAATCCCCGCCGATCTCCGCGGATCAATACGCCCGCTACAGGCGCCATCTGACCCTGCCCGAGCTGGGCCTGGCGGGGCAGCAGCGATTGCTCGCGGGCTCGGTCCTGCTGGTCGGCGCCGGAGGGCTCGGCTGTCCCGCGGCGCTCTATCTCGCGGCGGCGGGCGTCGGCCGGATCGGCCTCGTCGACGACGACACGGTCTCCGCCTCGAATCTCCAGCGTCAGATCCTCTATTCGACCCGGGACATCGGGCGCAGCAAGCTCGAGGTCGCCGGCGAACGCCTCTCGGCGCTCAATCCCGATCTGCGCATCGATCTGCACGCGACGCGTCTCGACTCGACGAACGCCCTCGCGCTCTTCTCGGACTACGACGTGATCGTCGACGGCACCGACAACTTCCCGACGCGTTATCTGACCAACGATGCCTGCGTCCTGCTCGGCAAGCCGAACGTCTACGGCTCGATCTTCCGCTTTGAGGGCCAGGCGAGCGTCTTCGATGCGCGGCGGGGGCCTTGCTACCGCTGCCTCTATCCGGAGCCGCCGCCGCCCGGTGCGGTGCCGTCGTGCGCAGAGGGCGGGGTTCTCGGGATCCTGCCGGGGACGATCGCGATGATCCAGGCGACCGAGACCCTGAAGCTCCTGACGGGCATCGGGACCTCGCTGATCGGCCGGCTGCTCCACTACGACGCCCTCGAGCTCTGCTTCCGGGAGTTCCGCCTGCAGAAGGATCCGGCGTGTCCGCTCTGCGGCGAGAAGCGGTCGATCCACGCCCTGATCGACTACGAGGGGTTCTGCGGGATGCCCGCGCGGGAGGGGCCGGCGGCCGGCGAGGTCGCCGTGTGCAGCGCGAGCGAGCTCGCGCGGCGGCGGACGGCAGGCGAGGCGCTCTTCCTGCTCGACGTCCGCGAGGCCGACGAGGTCGAGACCGCGCGGATCGAGGGTGCCCACTGGATTCCGCTCGGCCAGCTCGAGGCCCGGCTGCGCGAGCTCGACGGCATGAAGTCGAAGCCGGTCGTCGTCCACTGTCATCACGGCGGTCGCAGCGAGAAGGCCGCGCGCCTGCTGCTGGCCCATGGATTCCCGAACGTCGAGAATCTCGAGGGCGGGATCGAGGCCTGGTCGCTCACGGTCGATCCGCGCGTGCCGCGCTATTGACGGGGACCGGGCTTTTGGTTCCGTCTGGTCGCTCGCCCCGGGCGCGCGCCATCTCTCGTCCGACCGAATGACCGGGATCGACGAACAGGGGAGGTCCATCGCGTGGCGAAATCGAAGCTTCCGGATCCGCTCGCGAAGCGCCATCTGCTCGAGGCCGACCTCGATCCGGCGAAGGCGAAGGCGCTCGCCGACGGTTATCTCGCCCTCGGTCGCGAGATCGAGGCGATCGACTTCCTGAAGCAGGCGAAGGCGATCGATGGCCTCGAAGCGCTCGAGGCCGCGGCGCTCGAGCGAGGCGACGTCTTCCTGATGCGGAAGGTCTCGCAGGCCCTGGGCCGCGACCCGTCCTCCGAGCGCTGGCGGGCGCTGGCCGCCGCCGCCGAACGCGCGGGCCGACTGCGCGACGCCGAGTCGGCCGTGCGCCTCGCCGCCGTCGACGCCTAGCGCGCTCGCGATGGCGCAGCGCGTGATCCGGATCGAGAATGCCCGGTCCCACAATCTGCGGGGCATCGACTGCGAGATCCCCCTCGGCCGCCTCACCGTCATCACGGGACCCTCGGGCTCGGGCAAGACGACGCTCGCCTTCGACACCCTCTACGCCGAGGGCCAGCGCCGCTACGTGAGCTCGCTCTCCGCCTACGCGCGGCAATTCCTCGACCGCCTCCCGCGGCCCGAGGTCGACCACATCTCGAACCTGCCGCCGGCGATCGCGATCGAGCAGCGCAACGGCGTGACGAACGCCCGGGCGACGGTCGGGAGCGCGACGGAGCTCCTCGACCAGCTCCGCCTGCTCTACGCGCGCATCGGGATCACCGTCTGCCCCGACTGCGACGAGGTCGTCGATGCCGGGGGCGTCGTCGCGACGGCGGATCGCATCGCGAAGGAGTGGCCGGGGACGCGGATCCAGCTCGTCGCGCCGCTGCGCAGCGGCCGCGGGCGCGCCGGCGAGGTGCGCGACGGGCTCGTGAAGGAGGGCTTTGCGCGCTTGCTCGGCGACGACGGGAAGGTCGTCGAGCTGCTCGAGCAGGCGCCGCGGACGAAGCCGTCCCGGGAGGCGCCGTGGTGGCTGCTCATCGATCGACTCGATCTGCGCGACGCCGAGGGCGTGCGGGCGCGACTCATCGAGGCGGTGTCCCAGGGCTTTGCGAAGGGGCAGGGCGAGCTCGCCGTGCGCGGGGCCGACGGCCTGCCCGCGAGCGCGCACAGCTACCGGGAAGGGCGGGTCTGCAATCGCTGCGGGCGCCGATTCCCCGAGCCGAGTCCGGGGCTCTTCTCGTTCAACAATGCGCTCGGCGCCTGTCCGCGCTGCGAGGGCTTCGGGCGGATTGCCGAGATCGATTGGGAGCGCGTCATCCCCGATCCGACGAAGAGCCTCGCCGGCGACGCGATCGCGTTGTTCTCGACCGGCTCGACCCGGGGCTGGAAGAAGTGGCTCCTGGCCGAGGTCCGCAAGGCGGGGATCGACGTCGGCCGTTCCTTCGCCGAGCTCTCCGACGACGAGCGGCGCTTCGTGCTCGAGGGCGACGGCGACCGATTCGAGGGGCGTGCGCGCCTACTTCGAGTGGCTCGAAGGGCGCCGCTACAAGGTCCAGGCGCGGGTCCAGCTCGCGCGAAATCGCAAGTACGAGCCGTGTCCGGATTGCGAGGGGACCCGGCTCTCGGAGGCGGCCCGCGCGGTCCGGATCGAGGGACGCTCGCTTGCAGATCTCGGCCGCTCGACCCTCGAGGGTCTGCAGGGCTGGGTCGACGATCTCGTGGTGCGGCGCGTGGGAGGCGAGGCGGCGCGCCGTCTGCTCGAGCTGATCGGTTCGCGGCTGCGGACGATCCACGCGGTCGGGCTCGGTTATGTCGCCCTCGATCGCACGGTGCGGAGCCTCTCGGGCGGCGAGGCGCAGCGCATCCAGCTCGCGACGGCGCTCTCCGGCAGCCTGACGGCCTCGCTCTACGTCCTCGACGAGCCCTCGGTCGGACTCCATGCCGCCGACCTCGCGCGGCTCCTGCGTGTGCTCGAGGCGATTCGTGATCAGGGCAATACGGTCGTCGTCGTCGAGCATGCGCTCGCCCTCGTCGAGGCCGCGGACCACGTGCTCGACCTCGGCCCCGGCGCCGGGCGCTACGGCGGCACCCTCGTCTGCGCGGGGCCCGTCGACGTGATCCGGGCCGCGTCCGCCTCGAAGACGGGCGCGGCCCTGCGCGGCGCTTCGCAGCCGTCCGCGCGCCGGCGCCGCGATCTCTCGCGCGCGCGGCGGCTTCGCATCACGACCGGCGGGATCCACAACCTGCGCGACCTCGAGGTCGAGATTCCGCTCGGGGCACTCGTCGCGCTCACGGGGGTGTCCGGGGCGGGGAAGTCGACGCTCGTGCGCGAGGTGCTCGTCCCGGGGCTCTCGGGTCGGCGAGCGGCCGCCGTGTCGGCGGGGTCGTCGGCGCGGGGGGCGAGTCGCGGGGGCACGCGCATCGAAGGGGCCGAGGCGCTCGACGGCGTCGTGCTCGTCGATCAGTCGCCGGGGTCGCGTAGCGCGCGCTCGAATCCGGCGACGGTCACGAAGGCCTGGGACGCGATCCGGACGCGCTTCGCCGCGACGCGCGAGGCCCGGGCGCGCGGCCATCGGCCGGGCTTCTTCTCCTTCAACGTGGCGGGCGGGCGCTGCGAGGCGTGCGAGGGCGCGGGCGAGGTCGAGATCGACATGCAGTTCCTCGACGATCTGCGGATCCCCTGCGAGGCCTGCGGCGGAACGCGCTTTCGCAAGGAGGTCCTCGACGTCCGCCTCGACGGGCGCTCGATCGTCGACGTGCTGGCGCTGCGCGTCGACGAGGCCTGCGAGGTCTTCGCGAAGGAGCCGAAGATCGTCGACCGCCTGCGTCCGCTCGCGCGGGTCGGGCTCGGTTATCTCTCGCTCGGTCAGCCGCTCTCGACGCTCTCGGGGGGCGAGTTCCAGCGCCTGCGCCTCGGCCAGGCGCTGCTCGAGGGCGCCGGCCGCACGCTCTACGTCTTCGACGAGCCGACGACGGGGCTGCACGCGAGCGACATCGACGTCTTGCTCGGCTGTCTCGACGAGGTGATCGAGGCCGGCGCCAGCGTGCTCGTCGTCGAGCACGACCTCGAAGTCATTGCGCGGGCGGACTGGGTCGTCGACCTCGGGCCGGGCGGTGGACCGGATGGAGGCCGGCTGGTCGCGGCGGGGCCGCCCGAGCGGGTGGCGGCGTGTCCGGAGTCGTTGACGGGGCAGCTGTTGGCGGAGCGCCTGCGGACGGGCGTATGACGCATTGCGTTCGTGGCGGCGAGGGACGGGAATCGAACCCGCCCGGATCGCGGCGACGCGATCCACACTCGATTTGAAGTCGAGGCCGAGCACCAGCTGCGGAAACCTCGCCGTGGCCGAGCATACTCGCTGCCGGGCTCCGCGACTGGTCGTCCCACAGGATTCCGCGCGCGCCTCGTTCACAGCGGCGACGCGACGTGCCATGCTCGGCGCGTGACGGATTATTCGCTCGGCGACGTCGCCCGCATCCTCAAGGTCTCCCCGCGCCGACTCCGGTACTGGAAGAAGATCCGGCTGGTCGGTGCGACGGTCGAGCTGCAGGACGAGGCGGGCTATGGATTCCGCGACCTCGTCGTGTTGCGCACGATCGTGTCGATGATCGAGCGCGGCGTTTCCATCCAGCGCATCCGTCGCCATCTCGAGGTCCTGCGCGATCGGCTCCCGGATCTCGCCGAACCGGCCAGCGCCCTGCGCCTCGCGTCCGAGGATTCCGATCACATCGTGTTGCGGCGCGACGGGCGTTGGGAGGAGGTCGGCGGTCAGCTCCTGCTCGAGTTCTCCGGTGCGCCCGAGGTGGCCGCGGCGCATCCGGTCACCGCGCTCGCGGGGCCGGGGGCAGCTTCGATGCGCGGCCGCGAGCCCGGTCCGGCCGACGCGGTCGGATTCTTCGAGAAGGGCTGCGAGCTCGACGTCGACGAGCGGACCTTTGGCGAGGCGGCCGCGGCGTACGAGAAGGCGATCGAGCTCGATCCCGACTACGCCGACGCCTACTGCAACCTCGGCGCCGTGCGGTACAACCAGGGCCAGCGGGCGGCGGCGCGGCGGGCCTTCGAGGCGTGTCTCGCGCGCGCGGCCGACCACGTCGAGGCGAGCTTCAATCTCGCCAACGTGCTCGAGGAGGCGGGCGAGGACGAGCAGGCCCTCGTGTTGTACCGGCGCGCGCTCGCCGTCGACCCCGTCTACCCGGATCTCCACATCAATCTGGCATTGCTCTACGAGAAGCTCGACCGCATGGGGCCGGCCTGTCGCCATTGGCGACGCTATCTGCAGATCGATCCGCAGGGATCCTGGGCGGCGGTCGCCCGTCAGCGGCTCGCGCGGGAATCCGAGCAGGCCTGAGCGGGTCCCTGGATTCCAGGGCCGTTCAGGACGCGCGCGACTCGGTCGACTTGCGATAGGCCTCGGCATCGAGCAGGGCCGCGAGCTGGCCGCGATCGCTCGGCCGCAATCGGATCAGCCAGCCAGTCCCGTAGCACGATTCGTTCACGAGCTCGGGCTTGTCGGTCAACGCCTCGTTGACGGCGAGGATCTCGCCGGAGATCGGCGCGAAGAGATCCGAGACCGCCTTCACCGACTCGATCGTCCCGAACGGAGCCCCCGCCTCCGTCGTCGCGCCCACGGCGGGCAGCTCGACGAAGACGATGTCTCCGAGCTGGCTCTGGGCGAAGTCCGTCACGCCCACGACGACCTCGTCGCCCTCCACCCGGACCCACTCGTCGTCCTTCGTGTATCGCAGCTCGCTCGGAATCTGTTCGTCGCTCACGCGCGTCGCTCCCCCATCGCCAGGTCATTCCATCCCGGGCGCATTCATCCTCGGGCGTCCTCGTCCCGGGCGAGCCGGGACGCCACTCACCGGCCCGGTTTGAGGAAGGGAAGGGCCACGACCTGCGCTGCCACGTCCTTGCCGCGGATCCGGATGCCGAGCGCCTGGCCGACGGCCGAGAGCGCGGGCGGAACGTAGCCGAGGCCGATCGACTTTCCGAGCGTCGGAGACGGCGCGCCGGAAGTCACGCGGCCCACGATCGAGCCTTCGTGGACGATCTCGTAGTCGGCCCGGGCGATGCCACGCTCGACGAGCTCGAAGCCGACCAGCCGGCGTCGCGGCGTCTCGCCGGCGATGCGGCGAAGGGCTTCGACGCCGACGAAGTCGCGGGCGAGATCCTTCACGTAGCGCTCGAGCCCGGCTTCGAAGGGCGTCGTCGTATCGTCGAGTTCGTGGCCGTAGAGCGCCATGCCGGCCTCGAGTCGGAGGGTGTCGCGGGCGCCGAGGCCGACGGGCAGGATGCCTTCGGGCGCGCCCGCGGCGAGCAGGCCTTCGAACAGGCGCTCGGCGTCGGTGCTCGCGCAGGCGAGCTCGAAGCCGGGGGAGCCGGTGTAGCCGGTGGCGGAGACGATCAGCTCGAGGCCGGCGATCGACATGCGCGCCGCGCCGAAGCGCTTCGGCAGGGCGAGCTCGGTCCCGGCGAAGCGCGTGAGGATGCGGGCCGAGGCGGGGCCCTGGAGCGCCAGCAGGGCGGTCGTCGGGCTCCGGTCTTCGATCCGGACGTCGCCCGTCGCGTGGTGCAGGATCCAGTCGCGATCCTTGTCGATGTTCGAGGCGTTCACGCAGAGGAAGAGCTCGCGCTCGCCGAGGCGCGTCGCGATCACGTCGTCGACGCAGCCCCCCGCGTCGTTGAGCAGCAGGCCGTAGCGCGCGCGACCGACGCCGAGGGAGGCGACGTCACAGCTGACCAGTCGGTCGACGGCGGCGACCGCGTCCGGTCCTTCGAAGAAGATCTGGCCCATGTGGGAGACGTCGAAGAGCCCCGCGCGTTCGCGGACGGCGGCGTGCTCGTCGAGGATCGACGAGTACTGGATCGGCATCTCCCAGCCCGCGAAGGGGACGAGGCGTGCCCCGAGGCGGCGATGGATCTCGAAGAGCGGCGTACGGGACAGCTCGCTCAAGCGCGGCTTTCGGGGGCGGTGTGCCGCGCGGGGCCGCTGGTCCCGCCTTCGGCGCGCGGGGTCGGATGGCGGAGCGGGCAGGCCGTCAGCGTGTTGCGCAGCAGCATCGTGATCGTCATCGGGCCGATGCCGCGGCGCGAGGGTGTGATGAGACCGGCGCGGCCGATCGCCGCGTCGAAGTCGACGTCGCCGACGAGCTTGCCGTCCACTTCCGTGACCCCGACATCCATGACGGCGGCGCCGGGGCGGATCCAATCCGCCTTGACCATGCGCGGGCTGCCGGCGGCGGCGACGATCACGTCCGCCGAACGGCAGAGCTCCGCGAGGTTGCGGGTCTTCGAGTGGCACATCGTGACGGTCGCGTTGCGCTGCTGCAGCAGGATCGAGACTGGCTTGCCGACGATGTTGCTGCGGCCGATCACGACGGCATGCGCCCCCGACAGGGGGACGCCGTGGCGGTCGAGGACCGCGAGCACACCGAGGGGCGTACACGAGACGAGCCGCGCGTTGCCGAGCAGCAGACGGCATCGCGGGATCGATCGCCTCGGCCACCGCCTCGGGCGAGATCTGCTTCGGGAGCGGGAGCTGGACCAGGATGCCGTCGACCGCGTCGTCGGCGTTGAGGCGTCCGATCAGGTCGAGCAGCTCCTTCTCGCTCGTCGACTCGGGCAGCAGGTACTCGGCCGCGTCCGCGCCGATCCGCGCGCAGGCGCGCTGCTTGCCCTTGATGTAGGAGCGGCTCGCCGGATCGTCCCCGACGAGCACGACGGTCAGCTGCGGGGGGCGGCGACCGCTCGCGACGATCGCCTCGATCTCGGTCGCCATCTCGGCGCGCAGCGTCTCCGCGAGGGCGAGCCCGTCGACGACGACGGTCTGGATCGCCTCGGCCATGACTAGGCCGCGCTCGCGCTGGACTTGCCGCCCTTGCCCGAACCGGAAGAGCCCGAACCGGAAGAGCCCGAACCGGAAGAGCCCGAACCGGAAGAGTCCGAGCTCGAGGAGGAGCCCGAAGACGACGACGAGTCTCCGCCGCCGCTGCTGCCCTCACCGCCGCCGCCGGACTTCTTGCCGCTGCTGCTGTAGAGATCCGAATACCAGCCGCCGCCCTTCAGGATGAAGCCGGGGGCGGAGAGCAGGCGTTTGACCTGGCGGCTCTTGCAGGACGGGCAGGTCTTGACGGGCGGCTCGGTGATGCGCTGCTCGCGGGTGAACTCGCTGCCGCATTTTCCGCATTGATAGTCGTACGTCGGCATCGCGTGGCATCCTCGGGAGGCTCGATCGGGGCCTCTTGATATCCCATTGGCAGGGGCCTGCCAACGGTGGCCACGACCGATTCCGAGTCAACCCCGCCGCGAGTCCTTGCCGAGATCCGGGTGCGGGATACCGATGTCGGCCGTCGCGCTCGGGGCGGTGTTCGGACGCGGCGTGGCGGCGAGCGGGTCGGGCTGACCCGGGTGGAGGTGGGCTCCGCCGGAATCCGGAGCCGGGCGGCGACGGTCGGCCTTCAGGTAGGCGACGGTGCCCTCGGCGAGTCCCTTCACGAAGGGGTCCTCGGCGGGGTCGGCCTCGAGGGTCGCGAGCAGGGCGATGTGGGTCTCGGCCGCGCTGCGGATCGACTCCCCGAGCCGCGTCCGTAGCACGCGCATCTCGCGGATGTCCTGGGCGAGCTGGGCCGCGCGTCGATGGGACGCGTCGAGGATCTTCTCGGCCCGGACCTCGACCTCGGCGAGCCGGAGCTCGGCGTCGCGCTCGGCGCCGCGGCGAAGCTCGTCGCACATGGCCTGGGCCGAGATCAGGGTCTGCTTCAGGAGCTGCTCCTGGGCCGAGAGCTCCTCGACCCGGCGCTCGAGGCGGTAGAGCCGATCGGCCTGGGTCGCGTTCTCCCGGACCAGCCCCTCGTAATCCTCCGAGACGATGCGCAGGAAGGCGTCGACCTCGTCGGCGTCGTATCCGCGCCAGCGCCGGGCGAAGGAATGGCTCTGGACGTCGAGGGGGGTCATGCGCATGCGCTGGTCTCCTTCCGGGCGGAATCTCGCTGCGGCAGGGAATCGGCCAGATGGCCGATCAGCTTGAGGATTTCGACACGCACGGCCTGCGGCCGGAGGCCGGCCCCGGCACGACCTCGCCGCGCCCCGCCCCGCGCTACTTCTTCTGTCGCAGCGCCCGCGAGCGCTCGGTGGCGGCGCGGACCGCCTCGTAGACGGCCGCCCGGACGCCCCCCGCCTCGAGCCGCTCGAGGCCGGCGATGGTCGTGCCCCCCGGTGAGATGACCTGATCCTTGAGGACACCGGGATGCGAGCCGGTCTCGAGGGCGAGCTTCGCGGAGCCGAGCACGGTCCGGATCGCGAGGGTCTGGGCCGCGTCCCGCGGCAGGCCCTGGCTGACCCCGGCGTCGGCGAGGGCCTCGAGGAACAGGAAGACGTAGGCGGGGCCGCTGCCCGAGAGGCCCGTCACCGCATCGAGGAGATCCTCGTTCGGCGCGCGCCAGACCCAGCCCGCGGCCTCGAGGACCTGCTCGACGAGGGCGAGATCCGCGGCACCGACCTCCGGCCCCGGGTAGTAGGCGGTCGCGCCGGCGCGTACGAGCGCCGGCGTATTCGGCATCGTGCGCACGACGCGCGCGCCCTTCGGCAGCGCACCGCAGAGCGCCTCGAGCGGGACACCCGCTGCGATCGAGACCCAGATCGGACGCGCCGCCGCCCTGGGATCGAGACCCGCGAGCACGCCCGCGACCGCCCCCGGCTTCACGGCGAGCACGACCAGATCCGACTCCGCCACGACCTCGTCGTTGCCCTCGAAGACCCGCGCGCCGATCGCCGCCTCGAAGGCCTTGCGCGCGGCGGGGACCGGATCGGAAGCGCGGATGCGATCGCCGGCGAGACCGGCCTCGACCAGTCCCCCCGCCAGCGCCTTCGCCATGGCACCACAGCCGATGAATCCGATCCGGCTCTGCTCGAAGCTCGTCTTCGCCATCGGTCGGGGCATCTCCGTCGTTCTCGGGTTGGGGGTCACGCGGGTCGTGGAATCGTTCGCCGCGTGCGTTCTGCGGGGCGTGCCGGATCGAGCACGTGCCGTCAGGGCGCACTGGTCCGTGGGCCGAACAGGGCCGTGCCCACGCGCACCAGCGTAGCGCCCTCTTCGATGGCGACTTCGAAATCGTTCGACATCCCCATCGAGAGGGCCGAGCCGGTGAGGGCGGGGAGCTCCGCCGCCCAGGCGTCCCGAGCCTCCCTCAATTGCCGGAACCAGGGGCGCACCGACTCCGGATCCTCTGCCGTGGGCGGCACCGCCATCAAGCCCCCGAGCCGCAGGGCGGGCTCCGCCGCGATCGCGCGGGCGAGGGCGGGGACCCCGTCGAAGGGGCAGCCTCCCTTCTGCGGCTCGTCGCCGAGGTGGACCTGGACGAGGACCTCGAGGACCCGACCGGCCTTCGCCGCCTGGGTCGCGAGCGGGGCGACGAGCTCGAGCCGATCGACGCTCTCGATCGCGTCGAAGAGCGCGACGGCTAGCGCGAGCTTGTTGCGCTGGAGGCGGCCCACCATGCGCCAGTGGAGCGGCGGCGTCGAACGCCCTTCTTCGGCGAGGGCGGCCTCGAGTCGCGGGCGCATCGCCCGCGCCTCCTGGACGAAGTTCTCGCCGAGCACGTGCAGGCCGGCGCCGACGGTGGCGACGATGCGCTCGAGCGACTGGCGTTTGGCGACACCGACGAGTGTGACGGTGGCCGGGTCGCGGCCGGCCCGCCGGGCGGCGGACTCGATGCGTGCGCGCACGGCCGCGAGTCGCGTTGCCGCGTCGCGCCTCAGCTCCTCGTCGATCGCGGGGGGAGCGGAGCCGATCATCTCGCGCTGCTCGTGCGGCCGATCCAGCTCATCCGGTCGATCCTGGTCATCCGGCTCATCCGGCTCATCCGGCGTCGGCGAAGCGACGCGCACCGGCGCGCTCGAGCAGCGCGAGGGTCTCTTCGAGAGGGAGCCCGATCACGTTCGTGCGGCTGCCGACGACCGCCGTCACGAAGCGGCTTGCCCCGCCCTGGAGCGCGTAGCCGCCGGCCTTGTCGAGGGACTCGCCGAGGGCAACGTAGTCGGCGATCTCCTGCGACGAAGCCGCGCGCATCACGACGCGGGTCGTCACGACCTCGGCGGCGAGGGCGCGACCATCGGTCCAGGCGAGGGCGATGCCGGTCGAGACCTCGTGGCCGCGCCCCGTCAGCCGCGTGAGCATCTCGATCGCGTGCGCCTCGTCCCGGGGCTTGCCGAGGATCTCGCCGTCGACGACGACGATCGTGTCCGCGCCGAGCACCGGTCGCGCCGGGCCCGCCGCCAGGGCGTGGGCGACATCGAGGGCCTTCTCCCGGGCGAGGCGCTCGACCAGGGCGAGAGGCCCCTCGCCGGGTCGGGGCTGCTCGTCGATCGTCGAGGGCTCGACGGAAAAGCGCAGACCGGCCTCTGCGAGGATCTCCCGTCGGCGCGGCGAAGCACTCGCGAGGACCAGGCAGCTGGAGGCGCTCGTCGGCTTGCTCGGGGTCGGGGGATCGATCTCGCGGTCGTACACGAAGGCGAGGTAACGACGCGACCCCGGATCGTCAAGCACGGCCGTCCCTCGGCCCGGGGATCGGCCGCGCCCCGGCCGCCGCCGCTGGACGCCCGATTCGTTGCCAAGGCCGGGGCCTTTGACTACGCTCGGCCGCGCCTTGCACTCTGCATGCAAGACATCGAATTTCCACGTGTTTTTGAGCGCCGTGAAGAAGGCTTTCGCGCCCGCGCCGGCCGCGTGGCGGCGGCCCGGGTCAGCCTTCGATCCGAGGCGCCCGGGTTGCGCGCGCCTGCCCGGATGAAGTTTTGATGGGAGAAGAGGTCGAGGACATGGATCAGGTGGTGATCGCCAATCGCCTGTCGGACGGGCTGGTCGTATTCCTGGCGGCTGCTCCGGGCAGCCTGCAGGGCGAGTGGAAGCTCCGCCTCGAGCAGGCGAGCGTGGCCTCGGACGACGCCCGGGCGCAGGAGCTGCTCGCCCTCGGCGTCGCGGCCGCGCGGCAGGAGCAAAAGGTGATCGAGCCCTATCTGATCGAGGTCGAGCGGACGGCGGAGGGGCTGCGTCCGACGCTCTACCGCGAGCGGATCCGCTGCCAGGGGCCGACGGTGCGAACGGATCTCGGCAAGCAAGCCGAGGCCCGGGAGGTCTAGACGAGATGTACCACTACGACGAATACGACCACGCGCTGGTCCAGGATCGGGTGGCCCAGTTCCGCCGACAGGTCGAGCGACGACTCGCGGGCGAGCTGACGGAAGACCAGTTCCGGCCGCTGCGGCTGATGAACGGTCTCTACCTCCAGCTCCACGCCTACATGCTCCGCATCGCGATCCCCTACGGCACCCTCGACGCGCGCCAGATGCGCAAGCTCGCCTACATCGCGCGCCGCTACGACAAGGGCTACGGCCACTTCACGACCCGGCACAACATGCAGTTCAACTGGCCGAAGCTCGAGGAGACGCCCGACATCCTCGCCGAGCTCGCCTCGGTCGAGATGCATGCCATCCAGACCAGCGGCAACTGCATCCGCAACGTGACCTCGGACCAGTACGCCGGGGCCGCCGAGGGCGAGATCGAGGATCCGCGCATCTGGTGCGAGATCATCCGGCAGTGGTCGACCCTGCATCCGGAGTTCTCCTTCCTGCCGCGCAAGTTCAAGATCGCGGTGACCGGGAGCGAGGCCGATCGCGCGGCGGTCAAGGTCCACGACATCGGGCTGATCATGCGCCGCGATGGCGCGGGGCAGGCGGGCTTCGAGGTGATCGTCGGCGGCGGACTCGGCCGTACGCCGTTCATCGGAAAGACGATCCGGCCCTTCCTCCCGAAGGAGGATCTGCTCTCGTATCTCGAGGCGATCCTGCGCGTCTACAACCAGCTCGGCCGCCGCGACAACAAGTTCAAGGCGCGCATCAAGGTGACGGTCCACGAGACGGGCGCCGAGGAGTTTACCCGCCTCGTCGAGGCGGAGTGGCTGCAGATCAAGGACTCGGCGCTCAAGCTGCCGAAGCAGGAGGTCGACCGGATCGCCCGCCACTTCGAGCCGCCGGCGTTCCGCGTGCTCTCGAAGACGGCGCCCGCGACCGAGGCGCGCATCGCCCGCGACCGCGACTTCGCAGCCTGGGTCCGGCACAACGTCGCCGCCCACAAGGTCTCGGGCTATGCGATCGCGAACATCTCGTTGAAGCCGATCGGGAAGCCGCCGGGCGACGCGACGGCCGAGCAGATGGACGTCGTCGCCGACCTCGCCGACGCCTTCAGCTTCGGCGAGATCCGCGTGACCCATGCCCAGAACCTCGTGCTGCCCCACGTCGAGCGCGACCGTCTGCCCGAGCTCTACGACCGGCTCGCCGCGGCGGGTCTCGCCGCATCGAACATCGGGCTGATCTCCGACATCATCGCGTGCCCGGGGCTCGACTACTGCTCCCTCGCGAACGCGCGCTCGATCCCGATCGCCGAGCGGATCACGGAGCGCTTCGCCGACCGCGACCGCCTCGAGCTGATCGGGGAGATGCAGATCAAGAGCTCGGGCTGCATCAACGCCTGCGGCCATCATCACGTCGGCCACATCGGCATCCTCGGCGTCGATCGCAAGGGCGAGGAGCACTATCAGGTCCAGATCGGCGGCTCGGCCTCGGAGGACGCCGCCCTCGGTCGCATCCTCGGGCGGGGCTTCTCTGCGGACGAGGTCGTCGACGTCGTCGAGAAGATCGTCGATACCTATCTCGCTCATCGGAACGCCGGCGAGACCTTCATCGAGACCTACCGCCGCATCGGTCAGGATCCGTTCAAGGAGCGGGTATATGGCGCTGCTTGAGAGCCGAACGGACGGACCGGCCCTCGTCGAGGATCGCTTCGTGCGCCTCGCGGACGACGCGGCGTTGCCGGCGGAGGGGGCGGTGCTCGTTTCGCTCGTCCGCTTCGAGAAGGAGCGGGCGGCGCTGCTCGCCCGCAAGGCGCCCCTCGGTGTCTGGCTGGCGTCGAATCAGACGCCCGCCGCGATCTCGAACGAGCTCGATCGGCTGGCGCTCGTCGCCCTCGACTTCCCGGTCTTCTCGGACGGTCGTGCCTTCTCGTCGGCGCGCCTGCTCCGGGAGCGATACGGCTACAAGGGCGAGCTCCGGGCGATCGGCGACGTGCTCTGCGAGCAGCTCCCCTTCATGCTCCGCAGCGGCTTCGACACCTTCGAGATGAAGAGCCCGAAGGCGCTCGAGGAGTTCCGCGCCGTCGTCGGCGAGGTCCGCGTGGTCTATCAGCCGACGGGCGACGGCCGGGCGACGGCGATCGATCGCCGGCTCGGGCGGCGTTAGGCGGCACTCTCGGCGGCGAGGGCGATGGCGATCACGATGACGATGGACCCGACGATGGACGTGCGGAGCGGCTTCCTCGGCTCGATCGGTCGGACGCCGCTGATCCGCCTCGAGCGGGCCTCCCGCGAGACGGGCTGCGAGATCCTCGGCAAGGCGGAGTTCCTCAATCCGGGCGGCTCGGTCAAGGACCGCGCCGCGCTCGCGATCGTCGAGGACGCCGAGGCGAAGGGGCTGCTCCGGCCCGGCGGGACGATCGTCGAGGGGACCGCCGGCAATACCGGCATCGGTCTCGCCCTCGTCGGCAACGCCCGCGGCTACAAGACCGTGATCGTCATCCCCGATACGCAAAGCCAGGAGAAGAAGGACATGCTCCGGCTCTGCGGGGCGGATCTGCGCGAGGTCCCCGCGAAGCCCTACAAGGATCCCGGCAACTACGTCCACGTCTCCCGGCGCCTCGCCGAGGAGCTCGCCGCGACGCTGCCGCAGGGCGCGGTCTGGGCGAACCAGTTCGACAACGTCGCGAACCGCGAGGGCCATCGCCGGACGACGGGCGTCGAGATCTGGGAGCAGACGGGGGGCCGCGTCGACGGCTTCGTCTGCTCAGCAGGAACCGGGGGCACGATCGCCGGTGTCGGCCTGGCCCTCAAGGAGCGCAACGCGAAGGTCACGATCGGCCTCGCCGATCCGATGGGCGCCGCGCTCTACCACTACTACACCCACGGCGAGCTCAAGGCCGAGGGCACGTCGATCTCCGAGGGCATCGGCCAGGGCCGCATCACGGCGAACCTCGAGGGCGCGCCGATCGACGTCGCCTATCAGATCCCGGACGACGAGTGGCTCCCGATCGCGTTCGACCTGCTGAAGCAGGAGGGGCTCTGCCTCGGCGGCTCGTCGGGGGTCAACGTCGCCGGCGCGCTGCGCATGGCGCAGCAGATGGGCCCCGGGCACACGATCGTGACGATCCTCTGCGATTCGGGGACCCGCTATCAGAGCAAGATGTGGAATTCCGCCTTCTTGAAGGAGAAGGGGCTACCTGCGCCGGATTGGCTCTAGGAAGCGGATGCACCGGACGACTCCGGGGTCGGGGCCGTCCCGGTGTGCGCCGCCTGCTGGCGTTCGCCAGCCGCCGGCTCGTGCCGGGCGCGTCGACCGGGGTTGCGCTCGGCGGCTGGCGGTGGCGCGGATTCGCCGGTGATCCGCCGGTCGAGGTGGTTCCGGGGCGGCGGACGGGGTGCGTGACCGCGTGAACGGAATCGCGGTGAGCTGAACTGCTCGTCTTCGTATTTCGAGAGTCGGCTGCGCTCAGAACGTGATCGGTAGCCGTTCCGGACCCCGGATCAACGACCCCCGTCGCCATTCGATCGGACCGTCGAGCGCGAGCTCCGGTATGCGCTTCGCGAGCATCGGCAGGACCTCGCCGATCTCGAAGCGCGCGAGCGACGCGCCCAGACAGAAATGCACGCCGCCGCCGAAGGTCAGCTGGGGCTGGTCGTGCTCGCGGAGCAGGTCGAAGCGGTCGGGGTCGGGGTAGACCTTCGGGTCGCGGTTCGCGGCGGGGGCCGACGGCAGGACGACGGTGCCGGCGGGGATGTGGAGGCCGCGGTAGTCGATGTCCTCGAGGGCGGTGCGCGGGTTGCCGGAGCCGGAGCCCTCGAAGCGCAGGCATTCCTCGGCGGCGCGCATGGCGTGCTCGGGATGGGCGGCGAGGAAATGCCACGCGTCGGGGTGGCGCGCGAAGGTCGCGATCGAGCAGGCGATCTGACACTGGGTCGTGTCCTGCCCGCCGAAGATCAGGACCGTGATCATCGCGCGCAGCTCGTCGGGGTCGAGGAATTCGCCGCCGGCGGACTCGAGGGCGATCAGGGCCGAGGTCAAATCCTCGCCCGGCTTTCGCCGCAGGCGCGCGACGAGCCCGTCGGCGTAGTCGCAGAGATTGCCGAGCGCGGCCTCGATCCGCGGCCGCTCGCTCGCGATCCGCGAGCCGAAGGCGAGGGAGAGATCGCGGGACCAGGCGTGGAAGCGGGCGAAGTCGCTGGCCGGCACACCGAGCAGCGAGCCGATCACGCGGACGGGGTAGGGCGCCGCGAAGTCCTCGACGAACTCGCTCGCGTGGCGTTCGGCGAGGGAGTCGATGAACTCCTGCGCCGTCGCCCGCATCATCGGGCGCAGGCGGTCGATCTGGCGCGGCGTGAAGGCGCGCGAGACGAGGCGCCGCAGCCGCTGGTGGGGCGCGCCTTCCTTGTTCGAGAGGATCTTCCCGAACCAGTCGCGCAGCGGACCCGCCGGGATGCCGGCGAGGTCGAGGGCGTCGTTGCCCTGGAGCCGGAAGCGGCGCTCGTGGAGCAGCCAGTGGACGGCTTCGTAGTCGAGGAAGATGAGGCCGAGCGGCGTCCGCGCGTAGAAGGCGCTCTCTCGCGCGCGGCGGTGGGCAGCATGGATGTCGGAGTCGTACTCCGCCGAGAGCGTGTCGATGAAGGGCGCTTCGGGACCGGTCGTCGTGGGGGCGGCGCTCATCGTCACGCCTCCGCCCGGCCGAGCTTGCGGGCGCCGGCGAGATCGAAGAAGGCGCGCAGCTTGAGCAGGCGTCCGGCCTCGTCGAGCTCGGCGACGTCGATGACGTCGACCTCGAGCAGCTCGCCGTCCCGGGCGATCGTCGCGCACATCGGGACCGCGCCCTCGCGCCCGGCGATGCAGGCGGGGCCGGTGATCTCGAGCTTGCGCGCAAGCTCGTTGTCCCGGTAGAAGGCGCGGACCTGATCGATTCCGGCATGGACCGGGCCGCCGACCGGGATCTGGATCGTCGCGTTCGGGGCGTAGAGCGAGACGATCCCCGCGACGTCGTTCGCGCTCACGAACGCCGCATAACGTCGGAAGACTTCGGCCAGACCGGTCATCGCATGCACTCCTCCGGCTCGGGGACGCGTCGCCCGGGCCGCGCTCGACTCTCTCTCAAGAGCCGAAGGTGTCACAGTCGTCGGGGTTCCCGCTCGCGAGGCCCCGCTCGAGCCACTGCTTGCGTTCCGTGGAGGAGCCGTGGGTGAAGGATTCGGGGTGCACGCCGCGGCCCGACATCTTCTGGATCCGATCGTCGCCGATCGCCGCCGCGGCGCGCAGGCCCTCCTCGATGTCGCCCGGCTCGAGGACCTCGCGTCGACCGGCCTGATGGCCCCAGACGCCCGCCAGGCAATCGGCCTGGAGCTCCATGCGGACGGAGAGCGCGTTGGCGCGATCCGGGCGGCGCTGCTGCTCGGCACGGACCTGACGCTCGATGCCGGTCAGCGCCTGGACGTGGTGGCCGATCTCGTGGGCCAGGACGTAGGCCTGCGCGAAGTCGCCGGGCGCGCCGAAGCGGGCGCGCAGGTCGTCGTAGAAGGCGAGATCGACGTAGACCTTCTCGTCGGCGGGGCAGTAGAAGGGGCCCATCTCCCGCTGGCCGACGCCACAGCCCGAGCGCGTCGCCTCCCGGAAGAGCACGAGCTTCGCGGCGCGATAGTCGGGCAGGAGCTGGCCCCAGGTCGTCTGCAGGTCGTCGAGCACGAAGGAGACGAAGTCGACCTGCTTCTCTTCGTCGGGTGTCGTGTCGCTCGGGAGCGCGCCGGGGCCGCCCGACCCGGACGCTCCGCTCCCCTCCGGCTCGAAGTCCGTGCCGCCCAGGCCCGTCGTCGTCGAGTCGGGCATGCCGTCGAAGCCGCCCCCGACGCCCCCCGCCCCGCCCAGCAGCGTGAGCGGATTGATCCCGAGGAACCACATCACGAGGAGCATCACGAGCAGGCCGGTCAGGCTGAAGCGCCCGTTTCGGCCGCGAGGAATCGGGATGCCGATCCGTTGTCCACCGCGCTGTCCGGTGTGTTGCCCCGGGAGACCGCCGGGAAAGCCGCCGGGCAGACCGCCCTCGCTCTCGCCGCGGCGATCCTCGAGGTTCTCGCTCCGGTCCTTCCGCTCCCAGCGCATGCGGTCCTCCGCGTTCCGACCCGATGGCCTCGATCAGACGGATTCGATCGGCTCGATCCGACCGGGCGCCCGAGGAGCCCGGGGAAGTGATAGATCGAACTCGCCTACGCGACCAGCGCCCAGAGCAGGCTCCCGTCGGCCGCTTCGCTGCGCCGCGCGCGGCCCTCGCGCTCGAGCTTCAGCAGATGGGCCGTGACGGATTGCCCCGCCGCCGCGAACAGGCTCTCGGGGTAGCCGACGTAGATCCGCCGGACGATCGCCGGCACGTCCTGGAGGCCTTCCGCCAGCGCCGCCACGATCTGTCGCTCGCGCTCGCGGCGATGGGCGATGTACTCCTCGATCTTCGCGACGCCGCGATCGATGCGCGGTCCATGGGCCGGGTAGATCTGATTCGGCTTCTCCGCGAGCAGGCGATCGAGGGAGGCCATGTAGTCGCCGAGATCCCCCGAGCCGCCCGGGATCACCGTCGTCCCGACGCCGAGCACGTTGTCCCCGCTGAAGAGGTTCCCCTCCTCCTCGAGCACATAGCAGAGATGATCCGGCGCGTGGCCCGGCGTGTAGACGGCACGCAGCCGTGCACCCTCGGTCTCGACGACGTCGCCGTGGTCGATCCGCTCGAGCCGGCAATGCGCCTGCCGATCGGGCTCCGCGACCGAGATCGGGCTGACACCGCCCCCCGGCCCGGAGAGCCCCGTCTCGCTCGGCCACGGCCGCTTGTAGACCGGCATCTCGCCGAAATGGGCGCGGATCTGGTCGACGCCGCCGATGTGGTCGGGATGGGCGTGGGTGAGCACGATGCCCTCGAGGCCGACGCAGCCGACGCGGGCGAGGGCCTCTTCGAGGACGGGCATGTAGGCCTCGAGCCCGGAGCCGGTGTCGACGAGCAGACGCTTCTTCCCGAGGCCGACGAGGTAGGTGTTGGTCCCGGGGCCGGTGAACATGGAGGGGTTCTGGCCGAGGGCGACCCCGACGCGGGGGGAGAGCTCGAGCACGTTCGGGAGCAGCGTTCCGCCGAGGATCGCGGGATTCGGGTCGGCCATGGCTCGGAGGCTCCTCTCGTTCGGGCGGTCGATCAGGCGCCGGCGACCGTCATGGCGGCGACGCGCAGCGGGGGCGAGGCGGTCCGGCCGTGCCACTCGAGCTCGCCGCCGATGCGATCGATGCTCTTCAACATGGCGAGCAGGTTGCCGGCGATCGTGATCTCCTCGACCGCGTGGACGATCTCGCCCCGCTCGATCCAGAGGCCGGCGGCGCCGCGGGAGTAGTCGCCGGTCGTGGGGTTGAAGCCCATGCCGATCAGCTCGGTGACGAGCAGGCCGCGGTCGAGCTCGGCGACGAGCGCCTCGAGGGTCTTCTCGCCGGGCTCGAGCCAGAGATTCGTCGTGCCGACTCGGGGGGCCGAGCCGGTGCCGCGGGCGGCGCTGCCGGTCGAGGCCTGACCGAGCTTGCGGGCCGAATAACAGTCGAGCAGCCAGCTCGAGAGCCGGCCGTTCCGGACGAGCACCGTCCGCCGCGTCGGCAGCCCCTCGCCGTCGAAGGGCTTGCTGCCGAGGCCGCCCGGGAGCCGTCCGTCGTCGATGATCGTGACGCCCTCGCTCGCGATCGCCTCGCCCATGCGGCCTTCGAGAAAGCTCGACTGCCGGTAGATCGAATAGCCGCTCGCGCACGAGGCGAGCTGGCCGATCAGGCTCGGGGCCGTCCGGGAGTCGAAGAGGACCGGGACCTCGCAGGTCGCGACCCGCTTCGCCCCGAGGCGGCGCAGCGCCCGGCGCGCGGCCTTGCGGCCGACCGCGGCCGCGTCCTCGAGATCGCGCAGGGCGCGAGCCGTCGTCGACCAGTGGTCGCGCTGCATGCCGCCTTCGTCCTGGGCGATCGGCTCGCTGAAGAGGCCGTGGGAGGCCGATTCGTAGGCGCCGAGGAAGCCTTTCGAGTTGGCGTAGACGACCGAGGCGAAGCCCGAGCTCGCCTGGCTGCCCTCGGAGTTCGTGATGCGCGGGTCGCTCGACCGGGCGGCGTCCTCGGCGCGGCGCGCGTCCGCGATCCGCGCGTCGATCGGAACGCCGCGGTCGGCGGGATCGAAGAGGGCGAGCGCCGGTCGATCGGTCGCGAAGCCCGCATCGGGGAGCCCCGCCAGCGGGTCGGGCGCCGTCTCGCGCGCCAGGGCCACCGCCTCGTGGGCCATGCGCTCGACGACGTCGGGGGCGAGATCGCTGGTCGACACGATCGCCGTCTGGATGCCGCCCGGGCTCGCAACCAGCGCACGGATCCCGAGGCCGCGACCCTGGGCCTGCTTCACGAACTCGATCTCGCCGCCGCGGACGCGGACCTCCCGGTCATCGCCTTCGACGAGCAGTACGTCGGCCTCCGAGGCGCCGGCCTTGCGCACGGCCTCGAGGGCCTGCTGTGCGATCGATTCGAGGGATTGGCGCGGCTTGTCCTGGCTCATCCCTCGGTCCCTCCGACCGTCAGCGCGTCGACGCGGATCGTCGGCAGCCCGACGCCGACCGGCACGCCCTGGCCATCCTTGCCGCAGGTCCCGACGCCCTCGTCGAGGGCGAGGTCGTGGCCGATCCGGCTGACGCGCATCAGGACGTCGGGGCCGTTGCCGATCAGGGTCGCGCCCTTGACCGGGGCGCCGATCCGGCCGTCCTCGATGCGATAGGCCTCGGAGGCGCTGAACACGAACTTCCCGCTCGTGATGTCGACCTGGCCGCCGCCGAAGGAGACGGCATAGAGGCCATTCTTCACCGACCGCAGGATCTCCCCGGGATCGTCCTGGCCCGCGAGCATGAAGGTATTCGTCATGCGCGGGAGCGGCAGATGCGCATAGCTCTCGCGGCGACCGTTGCCCGTCGGTGCCACGCCCATCAGGCGCGCGTTCAGGCGATCCTGCAGGTAGCCCGTCAGGACGCCGTTCTCGATCAGTACGTTGCGGCGGGTCGGCGTGCCCTCGTCGTCGACGTTGAGCGAGCCGCGCCGGCCCGGGATCGTGCCGTCGTCGACGACCGTCACGCCGGGGGCGGCGACGCGCTGGCCGAGCTTGTCCCAGAAGGCCGAGGTCCGCTTGCGGTTGAAGTCGCCTTCGAGGCCGTGGCCGATCGCTTCGTGGAGCAGGATGCCCGGCCAGCCGGGGCCGAGCACGACGTCCATCGTGCCGGCGGGACACGGCTTCGCCTCGAGGTTCAGCAGCGCGATGCGCACCGCCTCGTCGACCAGCGGCTTCCAGCGCGCCGGATCCTCGAGCCGCTCGAGATCGAAGCGCCCGCCCGCGCCCTGGTAGCCGACCTCCCGCCGGCTGCCGTCGACGGCGATGACCTGGACGTTCACGCGCACGAGGGGCAGCACGTCGGCGACCCGCGTACCGTCGCTCGCGGCGACGAGCATCCGCTTGTGCTGACAGACGACGCTCGCCATGACCTGCTTGATGCGCGGATCGCGGGCCCGCGCATAACGGTCGATCTCGCCGAGCCAGGCGACCTTGCGGGCGACCGGGATCTCGGTCGGCGGGGTCGCGACCGGATACAGGTTGCGACTGCCCGAGCCCGGCGCGATCGCGACCGGTGCATGGCCGCTTCCCGCATCGGCGATCGCGCCGGCGGTCGAGGCCGCGAGCCGCGCGGAGGCCTCGCTGATGTCGTCGGAGTGGGCGTAGCCCTGGCGCTCGCCGCGGATCGCGCGAACACCGACGCCCTGCTCGACGTGGCGGTCGCCGGATTTGACGATGCCTTCTTCGAGGGCGACGGAGTCGGTCGTCGTGTGCTCGAAGTAGAGGTCGGCGGCGTCGACGTGGCGCTCGAGGGCGGTCGCGAGGACTTTCTCGAGCAGCCGGTCGGAGAGGTCGTAGCGATCGTGGAAGAAGGCGAGGGCGCGCGCCTCTGCGGGCGCATCCGTCGCGGTCGGCTGGCTCATGGTTTTGCACTCATTCTTCGGCGCGAGCCGGGTTCGGGGGAGCGGCGGATGGGGCGAGATTAGCGGCCTCGGCGCGGGCGTCCGGCGCGCGGGGGGCGATGGGGCTCCCGGCGAGGTGATCGGCAGGGTGATCGGCGAGGCGCTCGCTGAGGACGGCAAGGTCGGGCAGGGTCCGGACGTCGAAGACCCGCAGGCCGTGGGCCGCGATCGCGGCGAGCGTCGCGGGCGCATCGTCGCCGACGTAGGCGAGCTCTTCGAGCGGCAGGGCGAGCGCCTTCGCGAGGGCCTCGAAGACCCCGCGCTCGGGCTTGCTCCGGCCGCTCATGCTCGGGATGGAACGGGCGGTGAAAAAATCAATCAGGCCGAGGCCTTCGAGGATCTCGGGCAAGCGATGGTCGAAGTTGCTGGCGAGGGCCAGTCGGTAGCCGTCGCGGCGCAGGTGTTCGAGCAGGGGCAGGACGCCGGGACGGAGCTGCCAGGCCTCGGGGTGGCGGTAGTGGTCGAAGAGCGTGGTGAAGAGCGCCTCGGGATCGGCGAAGCGGACGGTGCTGTCGGTCGCCTGGAAGGTCTGGCGGACGCGGTCTTGCCACCAGGCGCGTTCGGCCGCCTCGCGCTCTGCGCGGGTCGCGGCGCTCGTCGCCGCCTCTTCGAGTCCGGGACCATGCTGCAGGACCCGGCGGAAGGCGTCGTCGAGGCGCCAGGCCGGGAGCTTCACGCCGGCCGCGGCGGCGGCGCGGCCGTAGACCGCGCCGACACTTTCGCGCGTCTCGAAGAGCGTCCCCGTCGCGTCGAAGCAGACCCCGCGGATCGTCACGCCCGGGCTGCCTCCGGTCGCCGCGCCACGGCGACGAAGCTCGCCGGGAGGTCGCGCTTCGCGTCGGGCTCCTCGCGCGAGAGGCGCGCATCGGCGAGGCCCGCGGCTTCGAGCCAGCCGAGCACGCGCGCGGCGTCGAAGCCGAGCCAGAGCAGGCCGAGCTCCTGCTCCATCCAGCCGTGGTCGTGGGCCAGGAAGTCGACGAGCACGACACGTCCGCCGGGCCGCACGACCCGCGCCATCTCGCGCACCGCCCGCTCCGGATCCTCGAGCGAGTGGAGCACCATGTGGGCGAAGGCCGCGTCGACCGAGGCATCGGCCAGCGGCAGCGCGTGGGCGTCGCCGGCGCGCAGCTCGAGCGAGCCGCTCGCGTTCGCGGCCTCGAGCATCCATTTCTGGCGCGCCGTCTCGAGCATCGCTTCGGAGCGATCGATGCCGACGACGTCGAGGCCGAGGCGGGCGAGCTCGAGGGCGAGGATGCCGGTGCCCGTGCCGATGTCGGCGACGCGCAGGGGCGGCGCGACCAGCGCGTTGATCGCCCGCGCCCGCAGCAGGTCGTCGCCGAAAACGCGCCGCAGCGCGTCCCAGTCGGGGCCGACCTCTTCGAAGAAATCCCGCCCCGAGCGCGCGGTCCGCGCGGCGAGGGTGCGCCGCAGGAGCGCGTCGTCGCGGTCGGCGGTCGGGTCGCCCTGGAGGCTCGCCCGCGCGAGGCTCCAGGCGTCGTGCCAGGGGCCGGAGTCGGGCAGGCTCGAGTGATAGGCGACGTAGGTGCCCTTGCGGCGGTCGGTCAGCAGACCTGCCTCGCGCAGGATCGCGAGGTGGCGCGAGACCCGGGACTGGGCCATGCCGAGGATCGCCATCAGCTCGCCGACGAGGAGCTCCTGCTGCTCGAGCAGCCGCAGGATCCGGATGCGCGTGGGATCCGAGAGCGTCTTGAACACCTTCTGCAGGAGCTCCGCGGCGTCCGTCGTCATGGGCGGCCTGCGGGCGCGCCGGGCGGCGGGCCGGGGGGTGCGCCAGGGGGACCACCCGGCGCCTGCCGCCGGCCGGGCTCAGCTGCGGGGCGGCGGCGGTGCCGCGGATCTCGAGCGACGCGCGGCCGTCGGGGGGAATCGGGAGTCGCGCAGCCTGGGCGAGGGCGAGCAGCTCCGGGTCGACGATCTCGAGATCGGCGCGCAGGTCGAGGGGCGGGGGCTGGCTGCGGTGGACGAGGCCGATCTCGCCGGAGAGCGTGCCGCGCAGCTGACCGCCCTCGAGCTTCACGTTCTCGATCCGCGTCGCTCCGGTCTCGAGGATCGCGAGCGAGCCGCTCGCGCTCGAGAAGATGAGGGGCTTCGGCAGCAGGATGGCCTCGAGCTCGAGCTTCGGCGACTCGAAGTCGACCGTCCCGTGGAGCGTGCCCGCCGGATCGAGGGCGACGTCGGCCTCGGCCGAGAGCTCGCCGGCGACCCGGATCCCCGCCGCCGAGAGGCGCAGCGGGAGCCGCTCGATCGCGACGCGCTGGACGCGGCCGTCGAAGGCGGGCTCCGGCCCGAGCACGAGCACCCCGTCGACCACGCCGAGATCGCTGTCGGCGAAGATCCGCAGGCGCGGCTTCCCTCGGAGCCAGGAGGTCGAGAAGCGCGGCGCGACCTCGAGCTCCGAGACCCGCAGCAGGCGGACCGAGGGATGTTCGATCGCGACGTTGCGCGCGCGCAGGACGGGACCGCGGGCGGTCCAGGCCGGGGCGAGATCCTCGAGCGTGACACGCGCCCCGCTCGCCGCCCCGATCTCGAACTCGAGTCGTCGGGCGACCGAGTCCCACGGAAACAGGATCGCGACGAAGACCAGGACCAGCGCGATCGCGAGCGGGATCACGAGGAAGAGGGACGTCGTTCCCGACGGGCTGCGCTTCGAGGCGAGGGAATCGGACACGCGCTGATTCTACGCCTCTAAGCCGCGAGGGGCTTGAAGCCCGAGACCGAGAAGGTGACGTCGATCAGGTCCGCCGCACCGCCGGTTCCGGCCGCGCCTCCGCCGCCGGCACCGATACGCCGCTTGATCCGGAGGCTCTTGACCGAGAGGGGCTGGGACGCGGTTTCGATCGAGGCGAGATAGTTGACCGCCTGCTGCAGCGTCACGTTCTTCAGGCTGACCTCGACCTTGGTCTCCTCGTAGCGCGCGCTCTCCCCGGATTGGCGCTTCTCCATCGAGGTCGGCTTCACCCCCGCGCGCACCGCGAGGGACTCGAGCAGGGTCAGGAGGTTCTGCTCCTCGCCGCCGTTCTGGATGCGGCTCTCGACGGTGGCGAGTCGCGTATGCAGGTCGTCCCACTCGCGCTTCATGCGCTGCATCTGGACCAGCTGCTGCTCCGCGTCCGCCGCGCCCTGCTTCGCGCTCTCGACCGCGCCCCGGATCGGCAGGATCACGCCGAGCACGAGCACGGCGAGGGCGAGGGCCGCTCCTGCCGCGCCGACCAGGATCCGCTCCCGCGGCGCGAGCCCGTCCCAGAGGACCTGGATGCGTCCGATGATCTCGCTCATGCGTCCCCCGCCGTCCCGTCCTCGTCGTCGACGACGAGGGGGATGCTGACGTCGAAGCTGACGCCGCCGGTCTTGCTGTCGGTCTTGATCGAGCCCGCGACCTTCGCGCCGCGGAAGGCCTCGTTGGCCGAGAGGACCGCCGTCAGGCGATCCGCCGCCTCGTAGCCGCCGGCGGCGACGTCGAGGCGGATCTGGTTGCGGTCGATGGCGACCTCGTTGATGCGGACCTCGAGGTCCTTCGGGATCGTGCGCGAGAGCTCGGCGAGCAGCAGCAGGGCCGAGCGATCGTCGCTGTAGAGGCCGAGGAACTCCGCGCGCTCCCGGGCCGAGCGCAGCTCGCCGCCGAGCGCGCTCGCCGGCTCCGCGGGGACCGGCTGCTTGTCGGGGAAGGCCGCGGTGTAGAGCGCGGTCATCGCCTGCTCGTGGCGGCCCTCGCGGCGATGCTGGAGCACGATCGTCGTGATCGTGCTGACGACGAGGAGCCCCGCGAGCACGGCGGCGAGGATCACCGTCGGCCGCAGCTCGCGCCCGAAGAAGGCCGTGAGATCCTGCCGGAAGGCGAGCTCGCCCTGGCGGAAGTTCATCTTCGTCACCGACTCGCCCGAGAGCCGCAGCGCCAGCGCGATGGCGGGCGCGAAGAGCACCGGATCGATGCCCTCCACGAGCTTCGCGTGGGGCGCGTCGGCGGGCATCCGCAGGCGGTGGGTCGGGAGTCCCGTCCGCTTGGCGAGGACCTCGTCGATCCGGTCGAGGCGCGCGCTGCCGCCGAGCAGCGTCAGCTTCGCGTCGCGGAACGAAGGGCCGGCACCCTGGCGCGCTTCGGCGGCCTCGAGCGTCCGGACCGCCTCCCGCGCGATCCGATCGAGGATCGCGGTGACGCCCGGAGAGCCCGCGGATCCCGCCCGACCCAGCACGCCGCCCTCGCATTTGCGCTGCTCCGCGTCCTCGTAGGCGAGCCCCGTCTCCGACGCGATCGCCTCGGTCATCGCGCGGCCGGCGACCGGGATGCTATGCGAGAGCACGGGCCGGCCCTCGAAGAGCGCGCAGAAGGTCGTCTTCTCGTGGCCGATGTCGACGAGCAGGTGGGTGCCCTCGAGGCGGAAGACCGGCGCGAGGTTCGCGAGCACGAGGCCCTCGGCCTCGATCACGTGGGGGTCGCAGCCGCCTTCCTGGAGCTTTCCGAGCAGCTCGGCGACGTGACTCCGCTTGGCCAGCGTCGCGGAGACGACGGCCTGGTTCTTGTCGGCGCGCAGCAGGTTCCAGTCGACGAAGATGTCGTCGAGGCGGAAGGGGGTCTCGGCCTCGATCTCGAAGGGGATCGCCTGGGCGAGGCGGCGGGTGTCACTGAACGGGAACTCGAGGCGACGGGTCGAGAGCTGGCGGGCGGGGAGCGCCGTCGCGACGTGGCCCATCGGGAGCTTGTGCATCGCGACGAAGCGCTGGAGGTGCTCGGCCAGGGGGGACGAGGCATCCACGCGCGGGTGGACGCGGAACGGGCCCGGCTCGAGGCTGCGCGGGGAGACCCGCAGCTCCACCGCCTTCAGGGTGTGGGCGCCGACATCGAGGCCGAGCACGCTGCGCTCGAAGATCGCCATGCCTGGAAGGACTCCCTTTGCTGCTTTCGCGGCTCGTCGCTTCGTTCGTCGTTTCGGCCGGAGACGCCACCAGCCTGTGGGCCGGGACGCCCTTTTCGCTAGTCGGTGCCCCGCAGGCGGCGCCAGGATAGCAGCAGCGGCCCCTCCGAAGCGCGGGTGTCGATGACGGCCTCGATCCGGCGGACCAGGTTGTCGACCCGGGCCTCGGCGACCACCCGGAAGACCGTCGGCTTGGCGGGCAGCGGGGCGGCGGGAAAGATCGAGCCCTCGGCCAGGTCGCCATTCGCGACCTCCGCGAGCGGCACGCAGCGCTTCGGATCCCCGCCCTCGTCGCCGCACAGGATCTTGCCCTTCTGGCGCAGATCCCAGATCGCCCGGACCGTCTTCTCCCCGACGAGGCGCCGATCGCCGTCCACCCCGGCATAGACGAGGGACAGGACCCAGGGCGGCGCGCGGTTCAGGTTGATGCCCGCCGTGGCGCCGACGGGATGGACCGTGACGGACTTGCGCAGCGCCTCGAGCAGCCGGCCGTCGACGCCCTCGACGAGCCCGATCTCGTCGAAGGAGAGGAAGGGGCCGTTGCGGGCGCGATAGGGCGGCGTCTGCTGCTGGTAGTAGGCATCCTCGTCGCGCCCGTCCCGGGCGGTCGAGTCGGCGTCCATCCAATCGATCAGGTTGCGGGCGATCGCGACCTCGTCGTAGAGCTTCTCGTCGCGGGTCCCTTCGATGCCTTCGACGATGTATTCGAGGACGGCCGTCAGATACTGCTCGGCATCGTCGAGGGACTCGGCGTCGACCTCGGGCTCCTCTTCGCCGATCCCCGCCGCGTCCGGGCTCGCGCCGCCCTCCGCCTCGCCGTCGGCGGGTGGCGGGGGCACGAGGGCGTTCAGGTTCAGGAGCGAGCCCTCGTCCTCGATGACGACGCGCAGCGAGCGCTCACGGGAGAACTCGAGCGGGAAATCCCCGATCCGCTCCCAGAGATCCGCGCCCGGGAGGACCCCGCTCGCGAGCCCCGAGGCGGGATTCGCCCCATCCGCCGCGCCCGCCGCCCCGGCGAGGGCCGCATCCGCCCCGGCCGAGGCCGCTTCGTCCTTCAGTCGCGCGAGGTAGACGACCGCCTCGGCGATGCGGATGCCGCCGCGGGCGAGGGCGTCGGCCTCGGCGGCGGCCATGCGATTGTGGGCGACGGTCGTATCGATGATCGCCCGGCGCTGGAAGGCGTAGACGGCGGTGATCAGGGCGAAGATCAGGACGAGCACGATCGCGAGCACGATCCCGCCCTCGCGTTGCGGCCGGCTCATTCGCTGCACCCCGCCGGCGCCCGCGCCGCGATCGCCGGATAGGTCGTCTGGATCGTGCTCCAGCAGGTCTTCGCGGAGTCCTTCAGCGTCTCACAGAGCTTGTCGTCCCCGCCGCAGCCATCGGCGAGCAGCTGCTGGTACCAGGCCGAGTCCCCCTGCGCGAGACACTGGTCGATCGTCACGCATTCGGGCTCTTCCCCGGCCTCGGTCGCAAGGGCGATCAACGCCTCGACGTCGAGGGGCTTCATGGCGAGGGCGACGCGCCGCGCCTGGAGCAGGCCGGGGACCTCGGTCGCCTCGGGGTCTTCGGTCGCCTCGCCGGGCCGCGCCGGACGCATCAGCTGGAGCGAGATCTCGACGGCCTCGGGCATCGCGAGCTCGGGGGGCGCGAAGGTCGAGTCCCACTCGTCGAGCCAGGTCCCCTCGGCGTCGAGCCAGCGGACGCCGAAATTCGCGACGTCGACCGCGACCCGCGACGAGCCCGGATCGTCGGGCCGCGGGACGTCCCGCGCGACCTCGCTCGGCGGCCGCGGGGCGCGCCAGCGCCAGAGGGTGGGCGTGCCATCGACGTCCTCGGCCACGAAGTAGGCGACCTCGACCCAGGCCGACGAGCCATTCGCCGGATTGACCCGCGGTCCTGCCTGGGTCACGAAGCGCACGGCCGTCGAGCCGAGCTCCCCCGGCGCCGTGCCGAGCACGCGCCAGGGGTAGGCGTCGGGATCGTCCTCCTCGCCCCGCTTCAGGAAGATCGCCCCGGCGAAGTCGGCGCGGACCTGCTCGAGGGCGGCGACCGTCGAAAGTCGCTCGCGCATCAGCGCCGTCGCCTGGGCCCGCTGCCGCCCATTCTCGACGAAGGTCCCCGTCACGAAGAACAGGATGAGCACCGTCATGAAGAAGGCGCCCACGACCTCGATCAGCGTGAAGCCCGTCGCGCGTCGCGTGCTCACGGTCCGACGCCTCTGCCGGGCGGGGGCGTTCGCGGCGTCCCCGGCCCTTCGCCGTCCTCGTCCGTTTCGCCCTCGGCGTCTTCGCCGGCCGCTGCGTCGCCTCCGCCGGCGGCGGCGAAGAGGTCCTGATATTCGATCTGCGCCGCCTGCCAGTCGAAGGCGAAGGTCGTCCGGGTCACCGACTCCGGCCCGCCGGGCCCGTTCCAGATGACCTCGACGTCGTACTGGCGCAGATGTTTGGCGACCTCCGGCAGCTCGGTCGCGAGCATCGCGCCGATCCCGCTGCCGCCGCCGATCCGCGTCGCCCCGGCCCCGCTCGACTCGCCGACCGGCGCGGCGCCCGCGGCCTCCTCGGCGACGGTCGTGGCGGGCGCGGCCAGCGCCTCCTGGATGCTGCGATTCAAGACGCGGATCGTGTAGGCCTCGTCCTCGCTCGCGGCCTCGGTCCGCCACTCGCTCTGCTCGATCACCGGCGCGATCCGTTTTCGCATCTGGATCTCGAGGTCGGCGACGACGGCATCGGCGACCTGGTCCGCCTCGAGCCGGCGCAGCGCCTGGCCGACGCGGTGGACGCCGGTCGAGCTCGTGCCGATCAGCGCCGTCATCACGAGGCTGAAGACGAGGGTCGCCGCGAGCACCTCGAGGAGGGTCAAGCCGCTCTGCCGCGAAGGGCCCGCCCCCGGCGTCGTCACGAGCGCGCCGGGCCTTCGCGGCGGCGGATGCGATCGAGCAGGGGCTCGATCTCGAGGGTCAGATGGCGATCGTCGGCGTCGGCGAGCTCGAGCAGGACGAAATCCGTCGTCCCGTCGGCGTCGAATACGATCTGGACGTCGCCGCCCTCGACCCAGCCGGAATTGCCCTCGAGGCCGACGAAGTAGAGGATGTCGTCCTCGTCGAGCTTCTTGAATCGCCCGAGCGGGCTCGGGATCGGGTAGTAGTCGAGGCCCGCCTTCGTCGGCGGATGCAGATCGATCGGCGCCCGCGGATCGGGCTCGCTTTCGTCGTCGGCTCCGCCGCCGAGCGCCCCGGCCAGGGCCCCCGCGAGCGACGGTCCACCGCCCGCTGCGCCGCCCCGGAGCTCCCCCGCCGCGGCCTCGCTCTCGCTGACGAGCCACTCGACCCGCCACTCGCCGTCCTCGAGATCGATCAGCACGCGATGGGGCACGCCGGTCATGACCGCCCGCTGGCGCGCGAACTCGAGGCTCGCGGCGACGGACTCCGCCGCGTCGCCGAGGGCCCGCCAGCGGGCGCTCGAGAGCCGCGGCAGACCGAGCGCGAAGATCATGCCGACGAGCGTGATGACGGCCATCATCTCGATCAGCGTGAACCCCGTGCGTCGCTGGGAGCCCACCGCCTAGCCGTTCTCGGACGTCGACCAGTTGGCGATGTCGTCGCCGCCCTCGACGCGGTCGCGGCCGATGGACCAGATGTCGAAGGTCTGGGGATTGTGCTCGCCCGGGATGCGGTACTGGAAGGGCTGGTCCCACGGGTCCTTCAGCGCGTCGGGCTTGATGTAGCCGGCGGGGTTGTAGGAGCGCGGCTCCGGCGGCGAGCTCGGCCGGGTCACGAGGGCCTGGAGGCCCTGGTCCGCGGTCGGGAAGCGCGCGTTGTCGAGCTGGTAGAACTCGAGCGCCTGCTCGATGCGGAGGATCTGGGCCTTCGCGTTGCTGACGCGGGCCTTGTCGAGCTGATTGGCGATGCCGACGGCGAGGGTCGCCATCAGCATGCCCATGATCACGACGACGGCCATGATCTCGATCAGGGTGAACCCGGCCGCGCGGACGGCGCGGGAGGGCGGGACGGGGAGGGCGGAAGCGTTCATGCGATCTCCGAAAGGGGGTCTGCGCGTTGGGCACAGCCCGGTGCTCTTGTGAAGGGGCGAATGGACTAACCGATGCTCTCCGTAAGCTGGAGCATCGGCATCAGGACGGCCATGATGATGATGCCGACGATCCCGACCATGACGAGGATGAGGATCGGCTCGAGCAGCGAGGTCAGGCGCGTGACGCTGGTCTCGACCTGCTCTTCGTAGGTATCGGCGACCTTGACGAGCATGCTCTCGAGGGTCCCCGAGCGCTCGCCGACCTCGACCATCGTCGTGACGAGCGGCGGGAACTGACCGCTCGCACGCATCGGCTTCGCGAGCGCCGCACCCTCGAGGATCGCGTCGCGCGCCATGTCGCTGGCCTCCTCGAAGACGGTGTTGTTCGAGACGTGGCGGGCGATGTTGAGAGCCTGGACGATGTTCACGCTCGAGGCGAGCAGCGAGCCGAGCGTGCGCGTGAAGCGCGCGATCGCGAGGAAGCGGATCACGCGGCCGACGACCGGGACCCGGAGCCAGAAGCGATCGAGGATCCCGCGGCCGCGCTGGCTCTTGCCGAAGGCGCGGTAGCCGAAGGCCGCGGCGATGATCGCGAGGATCAGGGCCCACCAGTAGCCGCGCAGGAAGTCGGAGAAGCCGATCACGGCCTTCGTGTACCAGGGCAGCTCGATGTTCTGGGAGATCAGGAGCTCGGTGATCTGGGGCAGGACGAGGGTCGCCATCACGCCGACGACGACCCCCGCGAAGGCCAGCATGAAGAGCGGGTAGGTCAGGATCGACATGACCCGGCTGTTGAGCCGGACCTGATCCTCGAGATAGTCGGCGATCCGCAGGAGCACCGCATCGAGCGCCCCCGACGCCTCGCCCGCGCGCACCATCGACACGTAGAGATTGTCGAAGCGCCCCGTCGCGATCAGCGCGTCGGCGAGGGTGCTGCCTTCGTTGACCCGCTCGCGGACCCTCGCGAAGACGGCCTTCAGCGCGCGGTGCTCGGTCTGCTCGACGAGGGCCGAGAGCGCTTCGACCAGCGGGACACCGGCGTTCACGAGGGTCGCGAGCTGGCGCGTCGCCATCGCCTTCTCGAGGGGCGGGATGCGGGTCGGGAGGCTGAATTCGAGGTTGAAGCTGCGGCCCTTCGTCGTCTCGACGGCGGTGCCCCCGGCGTCCCCCTCGGCCTCGGTGAGCTCGGTCAGGAAGACGCCCGAGGTGCGCATGCGGGCGCGGGCGGCGCGCGGTCCTTCGGCGGTGATCGTGCCCTTGGTGGGCCGACCCGCCTGATTGACGCCCTTGTAGGCATAGACCGGCACGCGCAGTCTCCGAAGTCGTTCGAGGGCTCGCCGCGTCTAGACCTGCGCGGCGCTGCCTTCTTCTTCCGTCGCGCGGACGACCTCGGCGACCGAGGTGACGCCCGACAGGACCTTGCGCGCCCCATCGGCGCGCAGCGTCCCCATGCCCTTGCGCATGGCCGTCGCCTTGATCGTCTTCGCGTCGACGTTCTGGGTCAAGAGCCCGCGGATCTCGTCGTCGATCTGCATCAGCTCGAAGATGCCGAGGCGGCCGCGATAGCCCGTATGGCTGCAGGCGGGACACCCGACGCCGCGGTAGAGCGTGACGGGCCGGCCCGGGGGCTTGATGCCGATCTCGCGCAGCTCCTCGTCGGTCGCGGTATAGGCTTCCTTGCAGCCCTTGCAGAGCACGCGCACCAGCCGCTGCGCCAGCACTGCGACGAGGGAGCTGCCCACGAGGAAGGGCTCGACGCCCATGTCGACGAGGCGCGTCAGCGCGCTCGCCGCGTCGTTCGTATGCAGCGTCGAGAGCACGAGATGGCCCGTCAACGAGGCCTGGATCGCGATCTCGGCGGTCTCCTTGTCGCGGATCTCGCCGACGAGCACGACGTTCGGATCCTGGCGCAGGATCGCGCGGAGCCCCGTCGCGAAGGTCAGGCTGATCTTCGGATTGACCTCGATCTGGCCGACGCCGGCCTGGGTGATTTCGACCGGGTCCTCGATCGTGATGATGTTCTTCTCGGGTCCGTTGATCTTGGCGAGCGCGGCGTGGAGCGTCGTCGTCTTGCCGCTGCCGGTCGGGCCCGTCACGAGGAAGATGCCGTTCGGGCGCTTGATGATGCGGTCGAGGGCCGTGAGCTGGATCGGGTTGAATCCGATCTTCTCGAGGTCGAGCAGCTCCTGGGTATCGGGCAGGAGGCGCAGGACGAGGCGCTCGCCGTGGGCGACCGGGACCGTCGAGAGGCGCACGTCGTAGTCGCGCCCGGCGATCTTGAGGCGGATGCGGCCGTCCTGGGGCAGGCGCTTCTCGGCGATGTCGAGGTTGCCCATGATCTTGATGCGCGAGGCGATCGGCGCCTGGAGCGCGCGGGGCAGGGGCTTCATGGGCTCGTAGAGCACGTCGTCGATCCGGAAGCGGACGCGGACCTCGCTCTCGAAGGGCTCGACGTGGATGTCGCTGGCCCGCTCCTTGACCGCGTGCTGGAGCAGCGAGTTCACGAGCCGGATGATCGGCGCGTCGTCCGTCGACTCGAGCAGGTCCTTCGGGCCGGAGATCTCGGTCGCGAGCGCGTCGAGGTCCTCGTTCGCCTCCTCGGCGAGCTGATCCGTCGAGGTCACGCCGCGGTCGTACGCGGCGTTGATCGCCCCCATGATCACCGGCTCCCGCGCCAGCACGAGCTCGAGCTCCGCCCCGTCGAAGAGCAGATGGAGATCGTCGAGCGGCGAGACCGCCAGCGGATCCGCGACGGCGACCCGCAGCACCCCGTCCCGCGACCAGCCGAGGGGGAGCAGGCGATGCTGCTTCGCGAAGCCGATCGGGACGGCCGAGAGCAGCGTCTCGTCGATCTCGCCCGGCTCAATCGCGGACACGACGGCGAGCCCCTGCTGATGGCCGAGGGCGGCGAGGATCTCGTCGGGGTTGAGGAGTCCCTCCTCGACGAGCAGATCCGCGAGGCGCTCGTTCTTCTCACCCTGGAGCGCGCGCATCCGCTCGAGCTGCTCGTGGGTGAGCCGCGTCTGGCGCAGCAGGATCTCGCCGAGCTCGAGGCTGCCCTCGGCGGACGCGATCACGGCTCTTCCCGCCTCTGCAGGGCGACGGTCGATTCGAAGCCGTAGGCCTCGTCGAGGGTCTGGGCGGCCTGCTCGGCCTCCCAGAGATCCTCGAAGGGACCGACCTGGATCGTGAAGACGACGCGCCCGTTCGACTCGCGGGAGGAGAGCGAGCCGTCGTAGCCCGCGTCGATCAGCGTCACGAGCCGCTCGGTCGCCTCGGTCTCGTCGAGATAGGTCGAGACGTCGATCACGTAGCGCTGGATGCCCGCCTCGGCCTCGCGGCGTGCCTTCTCGTCCCGCGCCTCGCGGTCGGAGAGCTGCTTCTGCTCGAGCTCCTGCATGCGCTCGACGGGGTAGCGCTCGGCGTGGGCGTTGAGCTCGTCGGCTGCGGCGAAGCCTCGCTTCTTCTTCAGCTTGGCCTTCGCGAGCTCCGGATAGTGCTTCCGCTCGTCCTCGTCGGTCGAGTCCTCGAGTTCGATCCGCTTGCGGATCGTGTTCTGTTCGAGGTCCTCGGCGCTACGCACGATGTGGGGCGTCAGGAAGACGATCAGGTTGATCTTGCGCAGGCTCTTGTTCTTGGTCTTGAAGGCCCAGCCGAGGAACGGGATGTCGGCGAGCCACGGGACACCGTTCACGTTGTCGGAGTAGACCTCGCTGATCAGGCCGCCGATCGCAACGGTCTCGCCGTCGTGGACGACGACCGTGTTCTCAACCTTTCGGCTGGTCAAGGTCGGGCGTGTCGCCTCCGCTGATCTGGGGCGTGACGCGCAGGGTGACGCCGACGTCCTGGCGTTGGACGCCCTGAGGCCTGGGCGGATGGTTCTGACCCCGCCGACGGCTGCCTGTCACGATGCTGGAGACGATCGGGATGTTCTGGCCGATCTTGATCTCGGCCTCCTCGTTGTCCGAGGTCAGGATGTGGGGCGCGGAGACGATGTTGACGTCGTTGTTGCTCTTGCTGGCCGTGATGCCGATCTGGACGTTGCGGCCGTCGTCCTGAGCCGGGCTTGGTCACGTCGTCGATGTCGCCGGGATTCGTGAACGACGGGCCTTCACGATCTGCGACACGAGCCCTGCGCCGGGGACGACCGAGGTCACCCCCGTCGCGAGCAGCATGTCCATGTCGCCATTCACGAAGCGATAGGCGGCGCTGAATCCCAGATCGAGCTTGTCGGTGATGTCGACCTCGACGATCAACGCTTCGACGAGGACCTGCGGCCGCGAGACGTCGAGCTTATCGATGACTTGATGGAGGGTCTCGTAGGCTTCCTTGCTCGCCTGGATGACCAGCGAGTTGGTCGCGGGGTCGGCGGTGATCGTGACGCCTTCGGAGAGCGGGGTCACCGTCGAGCGGAGGCTCTGCATTGCATTCGAGGCCGCCCCCGGCAGGCTCGAGCGCGCGCCGCCGCCTCCGCCTCCGCCGCTGCCGAGCAGGGAGTTCAGGGTCTCGGCGAGCTCCTCGGAGTCGGCGTACTTCAGGTAGTAGACCTGGATCCGGCCCTGGCCGCGGACCGGGACGTCGAGCTTGTCGATCAGGCCGCGGATGTCCTCGAGCTGCTGCCGGGACGCCATGACGAGCAGGGAGTTGGTCCGCTCGTCCGGCAGGATCGAGATCTCGGGGCCGATCGCGCCGGTCCCCGTTGCCCCCATCACGCCGTTCTGGACCTGGCCCGCGGCGGCGGCCTGGCGCGCCCGCGCCCGGCGCTGGCCCGCGTTGGCGCCGCCGGCCTGGGCGGTCACGCTGCCGCCGTAGATCTCGGTGAGCTGGTCGCCGAGGGTCGCCGCGTCGGCGTGCTCGATCTTGATGACCGCGAGCTCCTGGCGAAAGCTCTCGACGTCGATCGCGTCGAGGATCTGCATCAGGCGGCGGATGTTGCTCTCGCTGTCCGTCACGATGATGGTATTCGTGGGCTGGTAGGCGACGATCAGGGCGTCCTTCGAGACGAGGGGCTTGATCGTGTTCGTGATCGCCTCGGCGTCGATGAAGCGCAGCGGGATCAGCCGCGTCACGAAGCGATCCCGGTTCGGCGAGCGGCCGGCGCCCTGGATCGTGTCGATGCTCGATTCCTTGACGTCGCGGATCGGGATGACCTTGTAGGTATTGCCCGGCCCGAGCACGAGCGAGAAGCCCTTCACCTTGAGCACCGACTCGAAGACCGCGAAGGCCTGGTCGACGGTGACCTCGGTCGGCGACACGATCGTCACGCGGCCGCGCACGCGATCGTCGTAGATGAAGTTGTACCCGGTCATGCGCGAGATCGTGTCGATCACGACGTTCAGCTCGACGTCGTTGAAGTCGAGATTGATGAGCTCGCTCTCGCCTCCCGCCTGGCTGCCCGACTGGGCGCGCGCCGCGGGCGCGCTGCCCGCGAGCAGGGCGAAAGCCGCCGCGAGGGCGAGGACGGCGACGAGGGCGCCGAGCAGCGACGGGGAACGGAAGTTCGGTAGGCGCACGCTAACGCTGCTCCAGCAATTCGGCGGCGGAGGCCGAGAGTCGGACGGAGGCCCCGCCACGCAGGGCCGCGATCTCGATGGTTTCGGCGGTCGCGAACTGGTCGAAGACCGCGCTGGTCGCCTCGGGGCGATCGATCATGATGCCGTTCACTTCGGTGATCACGTCGCCGTTCTGCAGGCCGACCTTCTGGAACATGCTGTCCGTCTTGATCGAGTCGACGAGCATGCCCATCATCTGGCCCTCGCTGTATTGCGGCACGATCCGGGCCGAGGACAGGATCTGGGAGATGCCCTGGCCATCGGGGCCGTTGAGGGTCTGGAGCCGCTGGTTCAGCGCCGCCTGGTTGTCGCCGGGGGCCACCGCTCGGCGCGCGCCGCGCCGGACCATCGGACCCCGCTTCGTCGCGGCCGCGAGCTGGCCTTCGTGGAGCACGAGCTCCTCGGCGCGGCCCGCGTTGTCGAGGATGACCCGCGTCCGCTCGATCGTGCGCACCGTGACCCGCGGATGCCCCGCGAGCTCGTCGCCGACACCGACCACCAGATGCTTCTGATTCTTCTCGTCCTGGATGGCGGCCCGCGAGCGGCGCTCGTCGCTCGCGGCCGCGGTCCCGAGGAGCTTCAGCGGGAGCTTCGTCGCCGCGACGAGCTCCTCCGGATTGAGCGCGGCCTGAGCCTCGCCGGCGAGCTGGGCGCCGAAGAGATTGCGCTCGAGGATCGCGGAGGGCGCAGCCGCCGCAGCGTTGGCCGTCGTCTCGACGCGCGTCGCCGCGGTGTCGGTCGGGACCGGCTCGAGGGTCTCGGCGCCGATCTGGGTGATCAAGTTGGCCACGACCAGGCAGCTGCCTGTGAACAGGAGAGCGTTCAGGGCCATGATCAACCAGGATCCCATGCGTTGCCTGCTCCTCGGGCGATCCGCTCCCGGATGTCCGCCACCGCCGCAGTGGACCGGGGTCGGCGTCCGGGCGCCGGCAATATATAGCCGGGCCCCCGGTCCTGCTCCAACCAAACCATCGGAATTTCAGGCGGTTACTGGAGCACTTTCACGCGATTCGCCGATCCCGCGAAGGGCTGTGAACCACCCCCAGCAGACCCCACCCGGCGACCCGGGTTCCGCGTCCGGGCGAGCGGACGGTGCACAACCGACGGGGGACTGAGGGACGAGTCGACTCGCCCTTCCTACGTCGGTCGGCGGCGACGTTTCGAGCGGTGCACGTCGTCACAACAAATTGATCGGCCTCGATTGACACCCGGGGTGTCGGGCCCAGGTTCCGCCGCGAATTTCCGGCCGGGGCGGCAATGAAGCCGAGGGGGCCGGTCCAGACGACCGGCCGGTCCGGTCCAGACGAGAGGCGGACATCCATGGCAACGACGGGCAAGATCATCGGCATCGACCTGGGCACCACGAACTCGGTGGTCGCCGTGATGGAGGGCGGGCAGCCGACGGTGATCGCGAACGAAGAGGGCGGCCGGACGACGCCCTCGGTCGTCGCCTTCACGAACGACGGCGAGCGGCTGGTCGGCGCGATCGCCAAGCGCCAGGCCGTGACGAATCCCACCCGCACGGTCTACTCGATCAAGCGCTTCATGGGCCGCCGTCGCTCCGAGGTTCCGGAGGAGATCAGTCTCGTCCCGTACCCGGTCGTCGAGGGCAAGGACGGGAGCGCCGCCGTGCAGGTCGGCGATCAGACGCTGACCCCGCCCGAGATCTCGGCCATGATCCTCGCCAAGCTGAAGGCCGCCGCTGAGGCCTACCTGGGCCAGCCGGTGACCGGCGCCGTCATCACGGTCCCGGCCTACTTCAACGACGCGCAGCGCCAGGCGACCAAGGACGCGGGCAAGATCGCGGGCCTCGAGGTCAAGCGCATCATCAACGAGCCGACCGCGGCGGCGCTGGCCTACGGCCTCGACAAGAAGGGCGACGAGAAGATCGCCGTCTACGACTTCGGCGGTGGCACCTTCGACATCTCGATCCTCGAGGTCGGCGACAACGTCGTCGAGGTCAAGGCGACCAACGGCGACACCCATCTCGGCGGCGACAACCTCGACCAGCGCCTGATCGACTATCTGGTCGACGAGTTCAAGAAGGACCAGGGCATCGACCTGCGCAAGGATCCGATGGCGACCCAGCGCCTGCGCGAGGCGGCCGAGAAGGCGAAGATCGAGCTGTCCTCGGCGCAGTCGACGGACATCAATCTCCCCTACATCACCGCGGACCAGACCGGCCCGAAGCACCTCACGCTGAAGCTGACCCGCGCCAAGTTCGAGCAGCTGATCGACGACCTCGTCGACCGCAGCCTCGAGCCCTGCCGCAAGGCGCTCGCCGACGCGGGCCTCAAGCCCGGGCAGATCGACGAGATCGTGCTCGTCGGCGGCACGACCCGTGTGCCCCTGGTGCAGGCGAAGGTCAAGGCGCTCTTCGGCAAGGATCCGAACCAGACCGTGAATCCCGACGAGGTCGTGGCGGTCGGCGCGGCGATCCAGGGCGGCGTGCTCGCCGGCGACGTCAAGGACGTGCTGCTGCTCGACGTGACGCCGCTCTCCCTCGGCATCGAGACCCTCGGCGGCGTCATGACGAAGCTGATCGAGCGCAACACGACCGTTCCGACGAAGGCCCAGCAGACCTTCTCGACGGCGGCCGACAACCAGCCCCAGGTCGAGATCCGCGTGCTCCAGGGCGAGCGCGACATGGCGGCGGACAACCGCGAGATCGGACGCTTCATCCTCGACGGCATTCCGCCCTCGCCGCGGGGCATCCCGCAGATCGAGGTGACCTTCGACATCGATGCCAACGGCATCCTGTCGGTCGGTGCCAAGGACAAGGCGTCGGGCAAGGTCCAGACGATCCGGATCGAGGGCTCGGGCGGGCTCAACTCCTCCGAGATCGATCGCATGGTCAAGGAGGCCGAGGCCAACGCCAGCGCCGATGCGGAACGCCGCGAGCTGATCGAGAAGAAGAACCAGCTCGACAGCCTGATCTATCAGGCGGAGAAGACGATCAAGGAAAACGAGGCCAAGCTCGACGAAGCGGACAAGCAGGCCGTATCGTCCGCCCTGACCGAGGCGCGGGCCGAGCTCGAGTCGGGTGACGTCGCGAAGCTCGATGCGGCGCGCCAGCGGGTCGAGGCCCAGATGCACAAGCTCGCGGAGAAGCTCTACAAGGACGCCGGCGCGGCCGGTGGCGATGCGGGCGGGGCGGCGGGGGCGACCGGCGGTGCAGGCGGGAAGAAGGACGGCGACGACGTGATCGACGCCGAGTTCACGCAGGAGAACTAGGATTTCGGAGAAGAACCGACCGCGTCCGCTCGTCGAGCTCTACGGCGAGTTCTCGGATCGGCTGCGCAGCGGGGATCGCTGGCAGCCGGCGGCCGACGTCTTCGAGACGCAGGACGAGGTCGTCGTGCGCTTCGAGGTGGCGGGGGTGCGCGGCCAGGATCTCCGGGTCAACGTGACCGGCTCCGTGGTGCGGCTGCGCGGCGTCCGCCGCGCGCCGCCGACCGGGGCGATCGACCGCCTGCAGCAGATGGAGATCTCGTTCGGTCCCTTCGAGCGGGAGATCCTGGTCCAGACTTCGTTCGATGCCGACGCGGTCCGGGCGCGGCTCGAGGACGGATTCCTCGAGGTGCGGATCCCGAAGCGAGGGCCTTCGCGTCGGACGCTTCCCATCGAGACGGATTGATCGAGCTCGGGGCGTACCGGCGCGCGCTTTTTCATCGCGCCGGGATCGAGGACCAATTGGACGAAGAAGCGGAAGACAAGGCGCCGATCGAAGAGCGGCGGGGTGGGACCGAGATCTCGGTCGCGAGCGGTCTCGCGGACGACGTGGAGGAGCTCGCCGAGCTGCCGGCGGAGCTGCCGGTGCTCCCGCTCAAGAACACGGTCCTCTTCCCCTATCTCCTCTCGCCGCTGCTGGTCAACACGCCCGCGTCCCAGCGCCTGATCGACGAGGTCCTCGTGCGGCCCGACCGGCTGCTCGTCTGCACCGCGGTGAAGCGCGACGTCGAAGGTCCCCCCGGCGTCGACGACGTCTACAACGTGGGCACCGTCCTGCGCGTCGTGAAGATGCTGAAGTTTCCCGACGACTCGTACCGCCTGCTCGTGCAGGGCGTGGCGCGCGTCCATCTCGATCGCTTCACCGCGAGCGATCCCTATCTGCGGGCGACCTTGAGCCGCATCCCGGACGTCGGGCAGGCGGCGGAGTCCGTCGAGATGACGGCCCTCGTGCGCAGTGTCGCGCAGCAGTTCAGCGCGCTGGTCGCCGAGAGCCCGAGGCTCTCCGACGAGCTCCAGGTCCTCGTCGCGAACCTGACCGATCCCTCGAAGCTCGCGGATCTCGTCGCCTCGAACCTCGAGCTCGACGTGGCGGGCAAGCAGCAGATCCTCGAGGCCGAGCACGTCGGCATCCGGCTGCGGCTCGTGCTCGATCAGCTTTCGAAGCAGACCGAGGCGCTCCAGATCGAGACCGAGATCAAGCAGAAGGTCCAGAACGAGATGGGCCGGACGCAGCGCGAGTACATGCTCCGCCAGCAGCTCGAGGCGATCCGCCGCGAGCTCGGCGAGAGCGAGGACGACGAAGAAGAGGTCGAGCGCCTGCGCGCGGCGGTCGAGGCCGCCGGCATGACCGAGGAGGCCCACAAGCAGGCGCTCCGGGAGCTCGAGCGCTTCGAGCAGACGCCTTCGGCCGCGGCCGAGCATTCGGTCATCCGGAACTATCTCGATTGGATGACGAACGTCCCCTGGAGTCGGACCAGCGAGGATCATCTCGACGTCGTGGCGGCGCGGCAGGTCCTCGACGAGGATCATTTCGGCCTCGACAAGATCAAGGACCGGATCGTCGAGTACATCGCCGTGCTCTCGCTGAAGCGGGATCTCAAGGGGCCGATCCTCTGCTTCGTGGGTCCGCCCGGGACGGGCAAGACCTCGCTGGGCAAGTCGGTGGCCCGGGCGCTCGGACGTCAGTTCGTCCGCATCTCGCTCGGCGGTGTGCGCGACGAGGCGGAGATCCGCGGTCATCGACGGACCTACGTCGGGGCGCTCCCGGGACGCTTCATCCAGGGGCTGCGCAAGGCCGGGACGCGCAATCCCGTCATCCTGCTCGACGAGATCGACAAGGTCGGGGCGGACGGGCGGGGCGACCCGTCGTCGGCGCTGCTCGAGGTCCTCGATCCCGAGCAGAACAGCGAGTTCTCGGACCACTACCTCGAGGTCAGCTTCGATCTCTCCCAGGTGCTCTTCATTGCCACGGCGAACGTGATCGACCAGGTCTCGCCGCCGCTGCGGGATCGCATGGAGGTGATCGAGCTGCCGGGCTACACGCTCGAGGAGAAGCTCGAGATCGCGAAGCGCTTCCTCGTGCCGCGCCAGCTCGAGCGCAACGGCATCCAGGGCGCGAACATCACGTTCACCGAGCCCGCCCTGCGCAAGCTGATCGAGAGCTACACCCGCGAGGCCGGCGTGCGGAGCCTCGAGCGCGAGATCGGCTCGGTCTGTCGCAAGCTGGCCCGCGAGGTGGCCGAGGGGACGGCGGCCGTCGAGACGGTGGTGGACGAGGTGCGCGTGCAGGCGCTGCTCGGCCCGATCAAGGCCGAGCCCGACCTGGCGGAGGACGACGTGATGCCGGGCGTGGCCGTCGGGCTCGCCTGGACACCGGTCGGGGGCGACATCCTCTTCATCGAGTCGACGCAGATGGCGGGGAAGGGCGACCTCAAGCTGACGGGCTCGATGGGCGACGTCATGCGCGAGTCCGTCGAAGCGGCGCGCTCGTGGCTGCGCAATCACGCGGGCGACTACGGCCTCGATCCCACGGGCTTCGATACCCACGACCTCCACGTCCACGTGCCCCAGGGCGCGGTGCCGAAGGACGGGCCGTCGGCAGGGATCGGGATGGTCTCGTCGCTCGCGTCGCTGCTGACCGGGCGGACGACGGTGCCCCGGGTCGCCATGACGGGGGAGATCACGCTGCGGGGCAAGGTCCTGCCGGTGGGCGGCATCAAGGAGAAGGTCCTCGCGGCCAAGCGCGCGGGGATCGAGCGCGTGGTGCTCCCGGAGCGCAATCGGCGCGACATCGAGGAGATCACGCCCGAGCTGCTCAAGGGTCTCGACCTGCGCTTCGTGGGCACGATCGACGAGGCGCTGCGCTACACGCTGGTGGCGCCGCCCGTGAATTGACGTGGCGAGCGGATAGAGTGCGGGTCGCGTGCAGGGCAGGAGGAGCGGGGGTGGCTCGAGTCCGATCGGATCGGTTCGTCTGGATCGTGTTGGCGTCGGTGCTCGTCGCGCCCGCCTTCGGCTGCGTCACGCGGACCTCCTACGACGCCCTCGACGCGCGCTACGACAAGCTCGACGACGAGCGGGTCGCTCTCGAGGCCCAGATCGAGCGGCTCCGCCTCGAGCGGCAGAGCCTCGAGGCGCAGTACATCGAGGCGCAGGAATCCTACGAGGACGAGCGCGAGGCCCGGGACTCGCTCGAGAGCAATCTCCAGAAGGTCCAGCGCGAAGCGAGCCGCCTCGACGAGAACCTCGATGCCGAGCGGCTCGCGCGCATGGAGGCGGCGGCGGCGCTGGCCAAGCGCGAGGCCGAGCTCGCGAAGATGCAGTCGACCTACGACGAGCTCGTCTCCGACCTCGAAGCGGAGGTCTCGTCGGGCCAGATCGAGATCCAGCGCCTGCGCGAAGGGCTCCGGCTCAACGTCTCCGACGAGGTGCTCTTCGCGTCGGGCTCGGCGGAGCTCGACGACAAGGGCCGCGCGGTGCTCGTCAAGGTCGCGAAGCAGCTGAAGGCGTTGCGCGATCAGATCCAGGTCCGGGGCCACACCGACGACCGCAAGATCGGCGGCGCGCTCGCCCAGCGCTACCCGACGAACTGGGAGCTCGCCGCGGCCCGCGCCGCTCGCGTCGTGCGCCTGCTCGAAGAGCGCGGCGTCGACCCGAAGAAGCTCTCCGCGGTCTCCCTCGGCCCGAATGTCCCGGTCGTGCCCAACGACAGCGCCGAGAATCGCGCCCGCAATCGACGCATCGAGATCCTGCTGATCCCTCGCCCCCCGGACGGGCGGACGGAAGATCGGGCGGGCGCGCGCCCAGAGGCCTCGCAGCCGGAGGCCTGATTCCATGGCGAACGTCCGCGGCCCGTCGGCGTTCGCCCTGCTGCGGCGAGGGGGGGTCCTCTTCGGTCTGATCGCCGAGGCCGCGTGGGTCTACGGGCTCTATCGCCTGGTCCGGCGGGGGACGCTCGTGCGCGACGAGGCCTGGCTCGGCCGGCGCTTCGGTCGCTTCGCGGCGCGCTTCGTGCGGATCGCGACCCGGTTTCGCGGGGGGCTGATCAAGCTCGGGCAGGTGGCGAGCCTGCGCGTCGACGTCATGCCGGAGTCGATCACGGCGGAGCTCGTGCGGCTCCAGGACCGTGTCCCGCCCCAGCCCTGGGCGGTCGTCGAGAGCGCCCTCGAAAACGAGCTCGGGCGGCCCGTCGACGCGGTCTTCGCCGAGTTCGATCCGACGCCCATCGCCGCGGCGAGCCTCGGGCAGGTCCACCGCGCCCGCGATCGCGCGGGCCGCGACCTCGCGGTCAAGATCCTGTACCCCGGCGTCGAGCGCTCGGTCGCCGTCGACCTGCGCATGTTGCGGCTCGCCCTCTGGCTCTTCGATCCGCTGGTCGCCCCGGATCTCCTCTCGCTCCACGCCCAGCTCGCCCGCTCGCTGCTGCGCGAGATGGACTACCAGGCCGAGGGCCGCGCGGCGGAGCGCGTCGCGGCCGGGCTCGCGGGCGACGAGAAGCTGAAGGCGCAGATCCGCGTGCCGGCGATCTGCTGGGAGACGACGACGCGGCGGGTGCTCACGATGGAGTTCATCGAGGGCGACAAGATCAACGACCGCGCGGCCCTCGAGGCCCGGGGCGTCGACGTCTCCGATCGCGTCGCCTGGGCGACGCGCGCCTTCCTGCACCAGATGTTCCGCGAGCGCTTCTTCCACTGCGATCCCCATCCCGGCAACCTGCTCGTCGACCGCGAGGGCCGGGTCGCGATCGTCGACTTCGGGATGCACGAAGAGATCGAGCCCGAGATCATGGAAGGGGTGCGCATGAACGTGCTCGCGGCGGTGACCCGCAACGAGACGCTCTGGGTCGACAGCCTGATCCGGGTCGGGATCCTGCGCGAGCGCGATCGCGAGGCGGCCCGGTCCCTCGCACGGGTCTCCTTCGACCCCGCCTACTACAACCTGACGCCCAAAGAGGTCGTCGAGATCGACTTCAACGACTACTTCGCGAAGGTCCGCGAGCATCTCTGGATGATCGAAGGCGCGCGCATGCCCGATGGGCTGCTCGCCTTCGGTCGGGCCTTCTCGCTGCTGTACGGACTCGCGCTCGAGCTCGCGCCGGGCATGCGCCCCCTCGACGTGGTCGGACCCTACGTGCTGGCCTTCCTGCAGCCGCCGCGTCCGTCGCCGCCGACGGCGCTGCTCCCCTCCGATCCGAGGGGCGCGACCGCGTAGCCTTCGTGTTAGCGTTCCAGGCGCATCATCCGGTAGGAGAGAAGGCCTCGATGGCGATCACGGCAGACGAGTTCAAGGCGGCCCTGGGATCCTGGGCGAGTGGCGTCACGATCATCACGGCGCGCGCCGGCGATCGCATCCATGGCATGACGGTCTCGGACTTCAGCGGGGCTTCCCTCGCTCCGCCGCTCGCGCTGGTCTGCGCCTCGAAGACGTCGAACACGACGGCGCTCATCCAGGAGGGCCGCTGCTTCGGCGTGAACGTGCTGCGTGCTGGACAGAACGCGCTCTCGAACAAATTCGCTTCGAAGAAGGAGGAGTGGACGCGCTTCGAGGGCGTCGAGACCTTCTCCGCGAAGACGGGGGCCCCGCTGCTCGCCGACGCGCTCGTCAATCTCGACTGCCGCCTCGTCGCCGTCCACGACGCGGGGGACCACGTACTCTGCGTCGGGGAGATCGAGGAGGCGCACGTCCGGGAGGGGGAGCCGCTGCTCTACTTCCGGGCGAGCTACGGTCGGTTCCAGAAGGACGGCTGAGCGCCTTCGCTCTGCGGCGTCGCGTGCCGGTCTCGCGCGCCGCCGAGGGGATCTCGGCTCGCAGCCCGGGGGTTGCCCCCAGCATTCCGGGCCCGCGGACCGTGACGTGGTGTCGAGTGGCGCATTGGATCGGTCGATGACCGAGCCGGGTAGAGCGAGCGGGATCGCGGGACGGACGGGGGGATTCGATGAGCAGTCTGATCCGATGGTTGACGGCACCGGCGATCGAGCTCGCTTCGATGGCCAACGACACCGCCTCGGTGATCCGGCGTGAGCAGCGCTACCGGGACGTGCCCGCGGTGGAGCCGACGCCGGGCCTGATCGCCGAGGCGCTGGCGGACGGGACCTTCTCGCTGCTCGTGAGTCTGCTGGTCGGCGTCCCCGATACCCAGGACGTCCGACGCGGACATCAGGAGCTGCTCGCGATGCGCGAGTTCCTGGCGCGGAACGACTGGTTCGAGAATCCGGCCGGCTACCACCGGACGCCGCAGCGTCCCCGCGGTGCGACGCTGACCCCGATGTCGACGCGCCATCTCGGTCGTCGCGTCGAGCTCGCCGAGCTCAGCTTCGAGAGCGAATACGAGCCCCATCCCGGCGAGCCGGCCCGCGAGCGCTGGCTCGCCCAGGACGAGAACGCGACGGCGGTCGCCTGGGTGCTCGAGCACACCACTGGTCGGCGGCCCTGGCTGGTCGCCGTCCACGGCTTCGGCATGGGGCAGCCGAGCGTGAACATGACGGGGCTCATGGCGCGCTGGATCCACGAGGATCTCGGGCTCAACGTGCTGATGCCGGTCTTGCCGCTGCACGGGCCGCGCTCCTCGACGCGCGTGAGCGGAGGCGGCCTGCTTCAGCCGGAGTTCGCGAGCGTGCTCCACATGTTCTCCCAGGCCGTCTGGGACATCCGCCGGATGGTCGAATGGATCCGCGGGCGGACGGACGCGGCGGTCGGCCTCTACGGCATCTCGCTCGGCGCCTACTCCGTCGCGCTGGCGTCGGCCTTCATCGACGATCTCGCCTGCGTCGTCGCCGGCATTCCGGCGGTCGACTTCGCCTCGCTCGCCCGGGACAACGAGCCCTGGGCCTTCAAGGCCTACGGTGGCGATCTGCGGACGGATTGGGGACTGGTCAACCAGGTCATGTATCCGGTCTCGCCGCTCACGTTCCAGCCCCGGGTCCCCGTCGAGAAACGCGCGATCTACGCCGGCGTCGCCGATCGGGTGGCGCGTCCGGATCAGGCGCGGGGACTCTGGCGTCATTGGGGTCGGCCCGAGATCGAGTGGATGTCGTCGGGCCACGTGATGGCGTCGATGAAGCCGAGCCTGAAGCCGTTCCTGCGCCGCATCGCGGCGGAGCATCTCTTCGCCCGGGGCGAGGCGCCCTTCGCCACCCATCGCGACGGCCTCGGCGATGCCGATGAGAGAGCCGGCGAGAGCGCAGGCGAAGCAGCGGCTCAGCGAGCGGACGCGGAGCGTGCGGCGGCCGGGGGAGCGGCGCCCGCGGCAGGTCCGTCGGGCTCGGAGAGGAGCTAGGCCATGGCCCGTGTGTACTACGAGCCCCTCGACGACGACGGCGCTGCGGCGCTCGCGGCCGAGACTTCCCGCCGTCGCAGCCATACCGGCATGATCCTGCTCTTCGAGGCGGGCGTGCTCGCGATGCCCGAAGGCGGCGTCGATTTCGCCCGGATCCGCGAGCTCGTCGCCTCGCGTCTGCAGGAGCTGCCGCGTCTGCGCAGCAAGCTCCGCTGGGTCCCGATCGAGGGGCATCCGATCTGGGTCGACGATCCCGAGTTCGATCTCGACTATCACCTCCGTCATTCCGCCCTGCCCAAGCCGGGCAACCGCGATCAGCTCTGCAAGACCGTCTCCCGCATCGGCGCCTCGCGCCTCGATCGTTCACGGCCGCTCTGGGAGTGCTGGGTGCTCGAGGGGCTCGAGGGCGGGCGCTTCGCGCTCGTCTTCAAGATCCATCAGGCGCTCGATCGCCTGGAGGGCGCCGACTTGATCCGCACGATCCTGTCGGCGAGCTCCGAGCGAGCGGAGATCGTCGCGCAGCGGCTCTCGGCCCGGCCCGCGCCGGCGCCCGTCGAGCTCTTCCTGAAGGAGGTCGTGCGCGAGTGGAATCCGACGAAGCGCGCGCTGCGACAGGTGCTCGGCGTGATCCGCCATCCGCGGCGGGCATCCGACGGCGCGCGGGAGCGGGCGCGGAGCCTGCTCAAGGTCCTGGGCTACCGCCTGCGCCATCCCTCGCGCTCGCCCTTCGACGGCAGCCTCGGGCCCCATCGTGCCTTCTCGCTCCGTGCCCTCGACCTCGAGACGGTGAAGCAGGTTCGCCAGGCGCTCGGGGGCTCGATCCACGACTGTGTCCTCACGATCCTGACCGGAGCGCTGCGGCGCTATCTCGAGGACCGACGGGTCAGCCCGGTGACCCTCGATCTGCGCGCGGTCGCCCCGGTCCTCGAGTCCGACGGGACGAGCGCCCGGCCCTGGACGATCGAGCTTCCGATCTGGGAGGCGACTCCCGAGGCCCGTCACGAGCGGGTCCACGAGCAGACCCGCCGCCTGCGCACGCAGACCGACGTCGCGTCGGGCGAGGCGCTCGTGGCCGGCAGCGACTGGACGACCTCGCGCCGCTTCGCCCTGGGAGCCCGGGCGATCGGGACGCTCGAGGGCGGCCAGCTCGCCATCCTGCAGTCCCCGGGGCCGCAGCAGACGCTCCATCTCGACGGCGCCCGGCTCGAGGAGTGCTATGGCATCCTGCCGCTGCGCGATTCGTCGGGGCTCAATGCGACGGTGATCGGTTATGCCGGCGGGCTCTTCGTCATGTTCAACGGCGATCCCGATCTCGGCATCGACGTCCACCAGCTGAGCGAAGCGCTCGGCGCGGAGCTCGCCGCGCTGGCCCAGCCGGGGGTGGCCGCGGGCGGGCGGAGTCGATTCCTGCGCGCGGTGGGGACGAACGCGGGCTAGTCGACGGGGGGCGGTGACGTCGCGCGCCAACGCGGGGACGGAGCGCCTCGCGGCTCGCTCCGGGACGCGGCCCCGTCGTCCGACTTCGCCGGATGCTCGGGCGCCAGGGTCGGAATCGTGATCGCCACCGTCTAGCCCTGGCCCGCGCGCGACTCGATCGTGAGGTCGCCGCCGTGCTCGAGCGCGATGCCGTGGACGACCGAGAGGCCGAGGCCGGTCCCGCCCGTCGCGCGGCGCGTCGTGTAGAAGGGCTCGAGGATCCGCAGCCGATCCGCTTCGGAGATCCCGATCCCGTCGTCGTGGACCTCGATCGTGACGAGCCGGTCGGCCGCGCGCGACACGACGCGCACGGCGACCTCGCTGCCGCCCGACTCGATCGCATTGCGGATCAGATTGACGATCGCCTGCTCCATCTGGGTCGGGTTCGCGACGACCCGGGGCGACGGCTCCGGGAGCTCCGTTCGCAGCCGGGCGCCGTGTTTGTCGGCGAAGGCCGTCGTCAGCCGGACCGAGCGGATCACGAGATCGCGCAGGTCGCAATCCCATTTGTCGGTGCGCTCCTCACGGGCGAACTGGAGCACGCCGCGCACGATGTCGCCGCAGCGCTTCGCCTCGTTCACGATGTCGCCGAGGGCGGCGTCGATGTCGCTCGAAGCGGACGGATCGTCGCGCAGGATCTGGGCCAGCTGGGCGGCGGCCAGGATCGAGCCCACGGGGTTGTTGATCTCGTGGGCGATGCCGGCGGCGAGGGTGCCGATCGAGGCGAGGCGTTCGGAGGCGCGCAGCTGCGCTTCCGACTGGAGCAGGGCGTCGGTCGCGCGCTTGCGCTCGTCGATCTCGCGGACGAGGTGGTGGTTCGCGGCCAGCAGGCGGCCGGTGCGTTCCTGGACGCGCTCCTCCAGGACCTCGGCATGGCGTTCGAGACGGGCGTAGGTCAGCGCGTTGTCGAGGGCGAGCGCGATCCAGGGCAGCAGCAGCGAGAGGACGCGGGTCGCACCCGTGCGGGCAGGGTCGACCGATGGCTCGGAGATCGATCCGGTGGAGTCTTCGAGGTCCGATTCCGTGCCGTAGACGACGAGCTCCCCGAGGCGGCGGCCGGCCGATTCGAGCAGGTAGCGAGTCGTCGAAGCCCCCTCCGTCGTCCCGTCGGCCCGGACGCAGCGAAGCGGCTCGTTCGTGGCGATCGTGATCTCGCCGGGCGCCCCCCGGATCTCGGCGAGCCAGATCGCCACGCCGCGGAACGCGAGATCCTCCCGCAGGATCCGGATCAGGACGTCGAGCACGCGATCGAGGTCGACGTCTCTCGACAGCTCACGGCCGATCGAATCGACCCGCGCCAGATCCCTCGCCTGGGCGGAGATCCGTGCGTGGGCGTCACGCAGATTGCTGTAGGAGGCGTTGATCGCGCGCTGCTGATCCTCGAGCTCGCGCAGCATCGTGCGGAAGGCGATGCGCGTCTGGACCGCGCGGATGAGGCCGTACAGGGGGCCGCGGCGGAGGGTCTTCGGGCGGATGGAGTAGGTCGCGCTTCCCGATCCGATCTCGAGCGTGACCTCGGACGCGGCATGGCCCCAGGTGCGAGGCAGGACGGCAAGGGCTCCGTGGATGATGTGAAACAGGGCCGGGCAATCGCGATGACCGGGCTGCAGCGTCAGACGCTGCATCAACAAACCATCGGTTCCTTCCCACATCTCCGCGTTGATCATCGGGAACAGGCTGGGACCCATCCAGCGCGCACCGAGGAAGTACAGATCGCGAGGGCGCGAGATGACGCGGGCGACGACCCGAAAGATGCCCAGGGCGTCGGTCGCGAGCTGCTCCTCGCTGAAGCGCCGGATGGCCTCTGCGTCGCCGAGCTCGTGGGCGAAGCGATCGACGATCCGTGCGAAGGTCTCCCAGGGAATCCGGACGGCGGGCTGACCGAGTGACTCGATCTCGAGATCGAGATCAGCGGACATTCTCGCAATCGAAATGCCTCGCCGATTCGCTCCCGCGACCAAGCTGTTGAGCACCCGCCCGGATACACCGTTCACTCTTCCGCCCTTCCAGTGGAGCAGACGTCGATCCTGCGATCGGACATGAGAATGGCGAGAGTAGCCTCTCGGCGTCAATGGAGATCGTGGGTCGGTTTCGACTCGCATACCCGAAATCAAGTCGAGTCCCTCAAGGAGCGTGCAACTCCCGCCGAAAGCGCCGGCGAACCATGGGGATCGGCTGCCGCCCGCCGGTCCTTCGAGGGGGGCTCGTCGTGCAGACTCAACGGGATCGGAAGAAGCTGCTCGAGCGGGCCATCGACTCGAGCGTGGATCTCGGGATCGGAAACTGCGCCGCCGAGGACGCGCGCTTCGACGGTCGCCACGTCCGGATCCGCGGACGCGACCTCGTCAACTACGCGTCCTGCAGCTACATGGGGCTCGAGCTCGAGCCGCGCTTGATCGAGGCCGCCGTCGATGCGACCCGGCGCTACGGCATCGAGACCAGCTCCTCCCGCGCCTATCTCTCGTCGCCGCTCTACACCGAGTTCGAAGCCCTGATCGAAGAGGTCTTCGGTGGCGCCCACGTCGTCGTCGCGCCGACGACGACCCTCGGCCATCTCGCTGCGCTGCCCGCGCTGATCGACGACGACGACGCGATCATCGTCGACCACCAGGTCCACTCGAGCGTCCAGCTCGCGTCGAAGCTCCTGCACGCGAGCGGAACCACGCTCGAGGTCCTGCCCCACAACCATCTCGATCGGCTCGAGGACCGCGTCGTCGCGCTCGCGAAGACCCACCGTCACGTCTGGTACATGGCCGACGGCATCTACAGCATGTTCGGCGATCGGGCGCCGGTCGCAGAGATCGAGGCGATCCTCGATCGCCACGAGCAGATGCGCTTCTACGTCGACGATGCCCACGGCATGAGCTGGTGCGGACCGAACGGCTCGGGCAGCGTGCTCGACGTGATCGCGCTGCATCCGCGCATGGTGCTGTCGACCGGGATGGCGAAGGGCTTCGGGACCGGGGGAGGGCTCATCGTCTCGTCGAGCCCCGAGATCCGGAAGAAGGTCCGCCGCTTCGGTCCGACGCTGATCTTCGCGGGCCCGCTCCAGCCGCCGATCCTCGGGGCGGCGATCGCCTCGGCACGGATCCATCTGAGCCCCGAGATCGGCGCCATGCAGGCGGAGCTGCGCGAGCGCCTCGAGCTCTTCGCCGAGCGGATCGCGCGTCATCCGATCCCGGTCGTCTCGCCGGGCAATACGCCGGTCGGCTTCGTCGGGACGGGGCCGACCCAGGTCTGTCAGATCCTGTGTGCCCGCCTGATGGACGCGGGCTTCTTCACGAATCCGGCCCAGTTCCCGGCGACGCCCGCCCGCCGAAGCGGCAATCGCTTCCTGATCACCCGACACCACACGCGGGAGGATCTCGAGGGGCTCGCCGACGCGTTGGCGGAGCATTGGGAGCCGGCGGTGCGCGAGGCCGGCGTCGAGCCGTACGAGATCTGGCGGGCCTTCGATCTCGAGCCGCCCGTCGCGCCGGTCACCCGGGCGCGATCGCGGTCGACCGAGCTCTATCTCGAATCGGCCGACTCGATCGACAAGCTGAACCACGCCGAATGGGACTCGATGATGCGCGACCGCGGCTGCGTCGGCTCCGCGGGGATGACGCTCTTCGAGACGATCTTCGGCCCGGAGGCCGAGCCCGAGAATCGCTGGGATTTCCGGTACTACGTCGTGCGGGACGGGAAGGGCGCGCCCGTGCTCGCGACCTGCTTCACCGCGGCGCTCTGGAAGGCCGACATGATGGCGCCCGCCGAGGTCTCGGCGCGGGTCGAGAAGCGGCGCGCGGTCGAGCCGCTCTTCCTGACCCATCGCGTCTACTCGATGGGTTGCCTGCTCTCCGAGGGGAATCATCTCTGGCTGCGCGACCCGGCGGAGGCCTCGACGAGCCAGGCGGCGATCGCGCTGCTCCTGCGCGCGGTGCGAAGCGACGCGGATCGGCTGCGCTGCTCGGTGCGCGTGCTGCGCGATCTGCCGAGCGACGACCTGACGCTGGCCCACCGCTTCGCCTCCGAGGGCATGCTTTCGATGGCGGCGCCCGACAGCCTGGTCGTGAACGACGTGATGGAGAGCGAGGCCCAGCTCGTCGCGGGGCTCGGGCGCGATCATCGCCGGCATCAGCGTCGTCACGTCGCACCGTTCGCGGAGGCCTACGACGTCGAGGTCGTTCACTCGGGCTCCCGGGTTCTCGAGGAAGCCGAGCTCGATGGGCTCTATTCACTCTACGAGAACGTCCGCGCGGAGAATCTCGAGCTCAACACCTTCCCGCTGCCGCGGACCTTCGTGCGCGCGATGGCGGGTTCGCCCGGGTGGGAGCTCCTGCTATTGCGCAGACGCGGCGCCCTCGAATCGGGGCCGGTCGGGTTCGTCGCGAGCTACCGCGGGGACGAAGCGTATTTCCCGATGATCGCCGGTCTCGACTACGCATGCGTGCGCGAGGCGGGCCTCTACCGACAGGCGCTGCGTCACGCGACGCTGCGCGCTCGCAAGCTCGGCAAGCGCCGGGTTCATTTCGGCTTCGGTGCGAGCCTCGAGAAGCGCCGCTTCGGGGCGCGTCCCCGTGGCCTCGACGATGTACCTCGAGGCCGACGATCACTACGCCTTCGACGCGCTCGCGCACATCGCGGCGGAGGCCGGGTGAGTCGGAGGGCGGAGGCGCGGCGCCGATGGACGCGGCGACTCGCCGCGCTCGCTGCGGTCGTGATCGCTGCGATCGGTGCGGTGTACGTCGCGAGCGAGCGTTCGCTGTCGCGTCGCGACTGGGCGTCGGCGGAGTCGGTCGATTCTGCCGTGCGGCGGTCCACGAGCGCAGCGACCGGGCAGGTCGCCTCGGCCGAGCTGCTCGATCGCGGCCGCCATCTCGTGACCGTCGTCGCCCAGTGCACCCACTGCCATGGCCCCGATCTCGCGGGGCGCGAGCTCGCCGACGATCCGTGGATCGGGCGCCTCGCGGCCTCGAACCTGACGCGGGGCGAAGGCGGCGTCGGCGGTCTGCTCTCGGACACGGACTGGGTCGCTGCTCTGCGCCGCGGCGTGAATCGAGATGGACGCTCGTTGCTGCTGATGCCCTCGGCCCAGCTCGCGCGGCTCTCGGATCGGGATCTCGAAGCGATCGTGGCCTACGTCCGGCAGGTGCCGCCCGTCGATCGGGTCTGGCCGGAGCGGCATGCGGGCTGGCTCACGCGGGTCGTCGTCGCAGCGGGGCTTGCGCCGGACCTGATCTCCGCGGAGCAGGTGGCGAGGGAGGCGCCGATGGAATCCGTCGTCGTGCCGTCCGCGACGCGGGAGTACGGCGAGTATCTCGTCGCATTGGGCAGCTGTCGCGTCTGTCATCGAGCCGATCTCGCCGGCGGGCTGCATCCGCTCTCGTTGCCGGGGGAGCCGGTGCCGCCGGCGTTGACGGGCAGGGGGGCGATCGCGGGCTGGAGTCGCGACGAATTCGCCCGGGCGATGCGCGAGGGCGCTACGCCGGACGGGAGGATGCTCGACCGCGAGTTCATGCCATGGCCGACCTTTGCAGGGCTGGCCGACGTCGAGGTCGATGCGCTCTGGCTCTATCTCGCGGGTCTGCGGGAAACGGGGCGCCGGGCGGATCGGAGACCACGGCGGTCGCTTCCAGCGAGCCGGGTCGATCCCGAGGCTGAGGGGCGCGAGGCGCCGGCCTTCGACCCGCGTCCGGATGCGATGCCGCATCGAGACCGGGAACGATCCACCCGAGGCGACCGGGCCGGGGGATCGGGGAAAAAATGGTGCGGCGAAGAAGACTCGAACTTCCACGGGATTGCTCCCGCCAGCCCCTCAAGCTGGTGCGTCTACCAATTCCGCCACCGCCGCACGCGGGCGCGGAACATACCCAAAGCCGCGGGGCGCGCCCATAGGCCGCGCCCGGAATGATGCGACATCGGGCTGATCCGCGACGAGATCAGGGCTGCTTCGGCGCCTCGGTCGGCGCATTCGCGGCGGCCGGCTCGACCGCCGGAGGCGTGGCTTCGTCCGCGGTCGCCGGGTCCGCGGTCTCCCCGGATGCCGGTGCCGCCTCGGCGCTCGGTGCTGCGGCCGGAGCTTCGGCGGGCGCCTCGGCCGGCGCGGGTTCGGCCGACGGAGCGCTCGCCGCTTCGGGCGCGCTCTGCGCGGCCGGAGCGGCCGCGTCGCCGCTCGGAATCTCGACGAGCCCGCCCGTCTCCTCGCCGGCCCCGGTCGCCGCCGCGGGGATCTCCTCGAGGCCTGCGGCGGGCTTCGGCACCGTCGTGCCCGCCGGTACGAAGGGTTCGGACTCGTCGAAGAGCCGGGCGTCGGAGTTCTTGTACCCGGTACGAGAGCGTGAGGGAGGTGATCATGAAGATGATCGCGCTGCCGGTCGTCATCTTCGTCAGGAAGTTGCCCGCGCCGCGGCTGCCGAAGATCGTGTTTGCGCTGCCGCCGCCGAGGGAGGCGCCGAGGTCCTGGCCCTTGCCGCGCTGGAGCAGGACGACGCCGATCAGGACGAAACAGACGAGAAAATGAAGGACGTAGAGAAAGGTCAGCATCTAGCAAGGCTCCAGTCTGGTCTCGCGACAGGTCGAGACGATGCTCGCAAATTGAAGGGGATCGAGGCTCGCGCCGCCTACGAGGGCGCCATCGACGTCGGGCAGCGCGAGCAGGCTTCGCGCGTTGTCGGGCTTCACGGACCCACCATAGAGAATCCGGATCTGCTGGCCCGCGGCCGGGGCGAGTCCGGCCTCGAGTCGTCGCCGGATCGCCACGTGGGCCTGCTGGGCGATCTCGGAGGTCGCGACGCGGCCCGTCCCGATCGCCCAGACCGGCTCGTAGGCGATCGCGATGGCCGGCCTCGGCGACTCGGCGCCGGCTTCGATCCGGCTTCGGAGCAGGGCGATCGGCGCCTCGAGCTGGCGGTCGAGGACGTGCTCGAGCTGGTCCGCCTCGCGCTCGGCCAGGGTCTCCCCGATGCAGAGGATCGGAGAGAGCCGCGAGGCGAGGACCCGATCGAGCTTGGCGGCGATTCGCGCGTCGAGGTCGCCGAAGAGCGCGCGGCGCTCGCTGTGGCCGATCAGGACGAAGCGGCAGTCGAGGTCTTCGAGCATGGCGGCGGAGACTTCGCCCGTGAAGGCGCCCGCCGTACTCTCGTGAACGTTCTGCGCCGCGAGCCGGACGCCCGAGCCGGCGAGCGCCCGGCCGAGGCGTTCGAGGGCCGGGAAGGCCGGCGCGATCGCGACCTCGAGACGACCCGTCGAGAGGGCGCGGGCACTGGGCACGAGCTCGGGCACGAGGCGCTCGGCGAAGGCGGCGGCGTCGGTCGCAGTGTGGTTCATCTTCCAGTTCGCGACGACGAGCGGGGGGCGATTCATCCGTCGCGGTCCAGTGCGGCGATCCCGGGCAACGTGAGGCCCTGGACAAACTCGAGGACGCGCCGCCCCCGGTCGAGAGGTGGCCGATGCGGTCCCCGACGCCGACCTTCGCGACGGCGGCGAGCGAGTCGCCGCCGCCGACGATGCTGCGGGCGCTCGACGCGGCGACGGCGCGGGCGAGGCTCTCGGTGCCCTTCGCGAAGGCGTCGATCTCGAAGACGCCCATCGGACCGTTCCAGAGGATCGTCCGCGCACCGGCCGCGGCCGCCGCATAACGAGCCGCCGTCTCGGGGCCGATGTCGACGCCCATGCGGTCGGCGGGGATCGAGGTCACGATAGCCGCCGAGGCGCCGGCGTCGAGCCGATCGGCGACGACGTGATCGGTCGGGAGCAGCAGCGCGCAGCCCCGCGCCTCCGCGCGGGCGAGCATCCGCCGCGCGTCGTCGAAGCGATCGGGCTCGACGAGGGAGCGGCCGATCGCTTCACCGCGGGCCGCGAGGAACGTGTAGGCCATGGCCCCGCCGACGGCGACGGAGTCCGCGCGCTCGATCAGCGCCTCGAGGACCCCGAGCTTGTCGGAGACCTTCGCGCCGCCGAGGAAGCAGACGAAGGGCCGCTCGGGCTCGAGCGCGGCCGAGAGCGCCTCGACCTCCTCGGCCAGCAGGTCGCCCGCCGCGACGATCGGAACATGGGCCACCATGCCGGTGGTCGATGCATGGGCACGATGAGCCGTGCCGAAGGCGTCGTTGACGTAGACGTCGGCCAGCGAGGCCAGTGCCCGGGCGAAGCCGGGCTCGTTCTTCGTCTCTTCGCGGTGGAAGCGCAGGTTCTCGAGCAGGAGGATCTCGCCGCTCTTCAGGCGCTCGACCGCGGATCGGACCTCGGGGCCGACGCAGTCGTTCGCGAGCGTGACCGGCACGCCGAGGGCGACGGCCAGAGCCGTCGCGACCGGGGCCAGCGAGAGCTTCGGGTCCGGGGCGTCCTTGGGCCGCCCGAGATGGGAGGCCAGCACGATGCGCGCCCCGGCGGCCAGCAGCTTGCGCAGCGTCGGAAGCGAAGCGCGGATGCGGCTATCGTCCGAGATCTGGCCGCCCTTCAACGGGACGTTGAGATCCGCGCGCACGAAGACGCGCAGGCCGCGCAGCTCGGTCGTCGCGAGCAGGGCTTCGAGGGATCGGATCGACACCGGAACGCTCCATCGGGGGAGGGGGGCGGGGCCGCGCAATGTACCCGCCCTCGGATATGCTCTCAAGTATTCGACTTGACTTCCGTTTTTCGCGTGACGACCGAGCCGCTCGAGCGGCGATCGGGCGGACCCGATCGGGCCGGGGGGCCGGTCGGGGGCGATTTCGCGGTATCGGGTCGGGGGGTGAGCGGAGATGGCCGGTCGGCCGGGTGTGAAGAACGGACGCGGCGCGCCGGGTCTGGGGGAGCTGGGCCTGCGTCTGCTGGTCGGCGCCGCGGTGATCCTGGTCGCGCTCTTTGCGCTTCAGCGATCGCGCAGCATCGGCCTCGACGCTCGGGGTGCCCTGGCCGGGTCCTCGGGAACGATTCGGATCGCGGGCCTCGGAGGGCCCGTCGAGATCCTGCGGGATGGCCGCGGCATTCCCCACGTCTACGCCCGCCAGACGGCCGAAATCTGGTTCGGCGTCGGCTTCGCCCACGCCGAAGACCGACTCGCCCAGATGATCGCCCTGCGCCGTCGGGCCTATGGGCGGGCAGCCGAGCTCGAGGGCGAGTCGGCGCTCTCGGCGGATCGGCTCGCCCGGTTGCTCGAGATCGAGCCGGCCGCCCGCGAGGCCGCGGCGAGTCTGCCCGCCTCGTCCCGGGGCGTGCTGGTCGCCTACGCGGCGGGGGTCAACGCGCGCATCACCCGGATTCGGGACGACCGGGCGCCCACGCCCTCGCAGCTGGGCGAACCGATCGCGGCGGTCGCGCCCTGGCAGCCAGCCGACTCGCTCGCGGTCGTGAAGCTCCTGTCCTGGTGCATGGCCGGCACGCTCGAGACGACGCTCGTCCTCGATGAGCTGATCCAGCGCCTCGACAGCGTCCCCGCACGACCCTTCTTTCCCGGGCGTGCCTCCGTCGACTTCGGTGTGGCGCCGTCGCTGCCCATGCTGCGCTCCTTCGAGTCGGGCTCGGGCCGGGTCCCGGCCCCGGCGATCGCCCTCGGCTCGACGCGGTCCCTCTGTCGCGGCATTGGCCAGCCGACCGGTGGGGCCTGGGTCATCGGCTCGGGCGGCAGCGCGAGCGGGGCTCCGCTCCTGGTCGCGGACTGGCAGGTCGCGCCGAGCACGCCGGCGCTCTTCCACGAGCTGCAGGTCTCGGGTGGCGGGATCGACGTGCTCGGGGCGACGGTGCCCGGGTCGCCGATCTTCTGGATCGGTCGGACGCCCTACCTCGCCTGGGCCGGCCTGCCGGCGGGCGCGCCCATCGCCGATCTCTTCATCGAGACCCTCGGCGAGGAGTCTGGCTTCTACCAGAGCGGCCGCAGCCGTACGCGCCTCGTCGAGCGCGAGGAGATCCTCCGCTATGTCGATCGCGGCGGAACGTTGCGCGAGGAGAAGCGGGTCCTGCGCTCGACCCGTCACGGCCCGTTGATCGAGTGGCTCGCCGAAGAGGGGCCGGCGCGCGGGGCCCCGAGCGTCGAAGTCGCGCCGGGAGGGCGTCCGTCCGGATCCGTCCCGAGCGGAGAGGTCCGGACCGGCGCGGCGACGACGGAGCCGCGGGAGACGGCGGCGCGATCGCTCGCCTGGACCGGCGCGCGGGCGGGCGACGGGCTCAGCTCGATGCTCGCGCTGTTGCGTCTCGAGGGGGCCGGCGGCATCGCGTCGGTGCTCGCGGCCCACCACGAGCCCGTCCTCGCGCTCGTCTACGCGGATCGCAGCGGCCAGGCCGGCGTCCAGGTCGCCGGCTGGCTCCCGCACCGCCCGCTCCCGACCGGACTCGTCCCCGTCGAAGGCCGCCTCGCGAGCTTCGACTGGCGCCACCGCGTCGCGATCGACGCCCTGCCGGCGATGCGGCTCTCGCCGTCCACGCGACCCTTCCTCGTGATGGCCGATCAGCCCTGGCCCCGCGAAGAGGGACGGGGCGACGTCGAATTCCTCTGGCGTCCCGGCGACCGGACCGATCAGATCGAGGCGGCGCTCGCAGCGCGTCTGCGACTGCGCGCCCTCGATCTGCGCGAGGCGGCGGAGATGCTCGCGGACCACGGGACCCGCCGCGCTCCCACGGTCGTCCGCGCGCTGCTCGCGCTCGCCCGTCGCGAGCGCCCCCTCGACATCGAGGCCGAGGAGATCGCCGGGATCCTCGAGCGCTGGGACGGTGATACGGGCGTCAACAGCAGCGGCGCCGCGGCCTATCATCTCGTAGTCGATCGGTTGCTCGAGAACCTGCTGCGCGAGCCCTTCGGTCCCGAGCTCTACGGGCGTTATTTGAACGCGCCGCACGTCCGTCCGCAGGACTCGATCGAGCGCCTCGTGCTGCGCGCCGACGAGCTCCGGAAGCCGGGCGGATGGACCGACGAGAGCCGGGTCGCGGCGGCTGCGCGCCGCAGCCTGCGCGAAGCCTGGGTCGCCCTCGCGCATCGCCTCGGCCCGGCCCGCGATCGCTGGGAGTGGGGCGAGCTCCATCGCATGCGCTTCGTGCCCTTCGCGCCGTTCGGCGTCATGGCCGAGTTCCTCTACAAGGGCCTGCGCACCGGCGGGAGCGCCGAGAGCCTCGACGCGGCCAGGCATCGGCCGGGGCTCTCGCTCGAGGTCGAGTCCGCGAGCCTGTATCGCGTGGCGATGGATCTCTCCGCCAATGATCGCGTGCTCTCGAGCCTCGCCCCGGGTCAGAGTGAAGAGCCGGCGCATCCGAATTTCAGCGACGGAATCGCGCGCTTCCGCGGCGGTCGGCTCGCGCTCTTCACGACCGATCGGCTGGCGGTCGAGGAGGAGAGCGTGGCACGGCTGGTGCTGGAGCCGGCCCGATGAGCCCGCGTCCGACCCGGATGTCGCCGGTGGGCTACGCCGAAGTGCCCGACTTCCACGTCGCGGTCGCACGGCGGGCGAAGCCCGAGCTCGAGGCCGGTCCGACGATCGTCGGGGGCGATCCCACGAAGCGCGGTCGCGTCGTCGGACTCACGCCCGACCTGCGCGCCCTCGGCGTCGAGGAGGGGATGGGCGTCGCCGAGGCGCTTTCGCGCGCACCGACGGCGCACTGGGTGCGGACCGACATGCAGGCCGCGCGGGAGCTGTCGGGCCACCTGCGCGCGGCGGTGCGGCGGGAGATCGGGGCGGTCGAGACTTCGGGGCTCGCGGCGTTCTACTTCCGCGCCCCCGGCGATCCGGCGGAGGCGCGTCGGCTCGGGGAGCAGCTCGTCGCCCTGGTCGGGTCGGAGACGGGGCTTCCACTCCGGGTCGGGATCGCGCCGGCGCGCTTCGCCGCGTCGATCGTCGCGGAGGACGTCGGCGCGCGGGGCGTCGGGCTGCTGACGGCGGAGGATTTCGAGTCGTTCCTGGCCGCGTTGCCCGTCGGACGGCTGCCGGCGGTGGGGCCGAAGACGACGACGCGGCTGCTCGAGCTCGGGGTGTCGACGGTGGCCGGATTGCGCGAGCTCGGGGCCGAGCGGCTCGAGCTCCTGCTCGGCAGCGCGGGGCGGTCGCTCTGGCTGGTCGCCGGGGGCGAGGATCCGAAGCCGCTGCGGGTGCGGCGGCATCCGACGACCCTGTCCCGGGAGGAGCGGCTCGAGGGCGGGAGGGGCCGGCGGGGCTCGAGATGGTGATCGCGCGGCTTTCGACCCGGCTCGAGAAGGCGCTGCGCCGCGACGGGCTCTGGGCCGGTCGGATCGCCCTGCGGCTGACGCCCGCCGACGCCCGCAGCCTGACCCGCAGCCGGGCGCTCTGGCCGCCGGCGACGACCGCGGCAGACATCGCGGCCGCGGCTCGGGACCTGCTCGATCGGACCGACGTGAAGCCGGTCGCCCTGCGCCGGATCGCGGTCGTGTTGAAGGGGCTCGAGATCGCGGGCGCAGAAGACCGGCAGCTCGATCTCTTCTGAAGGCCTGGCGCGGCCCTGCCCGGAGCGTGTGCCGCTGCGGCATTCCCCGCTCAAGGCTTCTCCCGGCAGGACCGAAAGCGCCTCGAGCGGCCGTCATGGACCGCGGCGGGGGCGAATGCCCGATGGTCCAGAAGCCGGCATCGAGTCGACGCAAATATCTCCGCATCCCGACGGATCAGGTGATCTCCTTCGCGGAGATCGATCGGCCCGATCAGCTCGCGGTGTCGCGGGACGTGTCGACCGGGGGCATCCGCTTCGAAGCCGTCGGTTGCGAGATCAACCTCGGCGATCGACTGCGGGTGACCTTCAACGTCGGACGCCGGACCATCATCGCGACGGGCCGCGTCATCTGGGCCGTCGAGACGGATCCGATCACGCAAGAAGTCGGCATCGAGTTCGACGAGATCGATCCCGCGGCGCTTCGCTACCTCGAAGAGGCGATCGAGCCCGCGCTCGAATCGCCCGGCCCGTACTGAGAATCCAGCCCGGGCACGCCCCGATCACAGCGGCCGGCCCTTCACGCACACGTTCTGCGCTTGACACGCAGGAAGCCCGGGTGCCACCGTCCGGCGCATGGCGGACTTCCATCAGACGGGCGTGATCAGCACCCTCCACCGCCTGGGCGAGCCGAACCTGGCCCGCCTCGAGCGCGAGCTGCTCGGCTACAGCCCCCAGCGCCCCGTTGCCCTGGTCCTGCCGTCGCTCTACTCGGAGATCCGCGGCCCCGCGCTCGCGCGGATCGTGGACGAGCTTTCGCGCGTTCCGTACCTGGCGCAGTGCGTCGTCAGCCTGTCGGGCCCTTCGACCCGGGCGCAGTTCGAGGAGATGCGGGCCCTCTTCGAGCGCGTGCGCTGCACGGACGGCTCGCGGGCGATGGTGATCTGGAACCAGGGGCCGCGGGTCGACGCGCTGATCGAGCGTCTGCGCAACGAAGGGCTCACGCCCGGCGAAGACGGCAAGGGCCGCGCCAACTGGATCGCCTTCGGCTACGTGCTCGCGACGCAGCGGGCGAGGGTGGTCGCGACCCACGACTGCGACATCCTCGACTACAGCCGCGATCTGCTCGCGCGGCTCTGCTATCCGACGGCGAATCCGACGCTCGCCTACGAGTTCGCCAAGGGCTACTACAGCCGCGTCTCGGATCGCATGCACGGGCGGGTCACGCGGCTCTTCATGACGCCGTTGATCCGCTCGATGAAGACGGTGCTCGGGCCGGTGCCGCTGCTCGAGTACATGGAGTCGTTCCGTTATCCGCTCGCGGGCGAGTGCTCGATGACGACCGAGCTGATCCGCGTCAATCGGATCCCGGCGGACTGGGGGCTCGAGGTCGGCGTGCTGGCCGAGGTCTACCGCAACTGCTCGCTCAAGCGGATCTGTCAGGTCGAGCTCGTCGAGAACTACGATCACAAGCATCAGGAGCTCTCCGAGCACGATCCGTCGGCGGGGCTCCACCGCATGGTGCGCGACATCGCCGCCTCGCTGATCCGCAATCTCGCGAGCTACGGCGTCGAGTTCGATTCCGGCTTCCTGAACACCATGATCGCGGCCTACGTCCGCACGGCCCAGGACGCGATCGCCCGCTACAGCGACGACGCCAAGCTGAACGGTCTCGCCTTCGATCGCCACGAGGAGGAGGTCGCGGTCGAGACCTTCGCGGGCGCCCTGCGCGCGGCGGGCCTCGGGTTCGTGCAGGATCCGATGGGCTCGCCCCAGATCCCGAACTGGAATCGCGTCGCGTCGGCGATGCCCGACTTCCTCTCGGACCTGCGATCGGCGATCGAGGCCGACGCGCAGGAAGCGGACTGACGCCGCGGGTGCGCGAGTCATCGTCGACGATCGGAGCCGGCGGGCTCGAGCGACGGGACTGGATCGCGCTCGGCCTCCTGCTGGCGGGCGCGGCGGCGATCCGCGTCGTCGCCTGGTCGCAGACGGCCGTTCTGTTCAACGACGGCCCGATCTTCCTCGCGATGGCCGATGCGCTGCGCGCGGGGGAGTACGCAAAGGTCCTCGCGCATCCCCAGCATCCGCTCTATCCGGCGCTCGTCGCGGTCCTCGAAGAGCTCGCGCTCGCGCCGGAAGCGGCGGCGGTCGCGGTCTCGATCGCGGGTGGTCTGCTCGCCGTCGTCGCCGTCTTCCGGATGGCGCATCGCCGCTTCGGCTCGGCGATCGCGTGGTCTTCGGGTGCGCTCGTCGCACTGCATCCCTGGGCCGTCGACTTCTCCGCCGACGTGATGAGCGACGGGCTGTACGCAGGGCTCTTCCTCGCGGCCCTCGCGCTGCTCGTCGAGCTGCTCGAGGGCCCGAGCGCGCTGCGTGCAGCGGGCTTCGGTCTCGTCGCGGGGCTCGCCTATCTCGCGCGGCCGGAGGGGCTCGTGCTGGCGGTGCTGGCCGGGCTGCTCTTCGCCTGGCGGATCGTGAAGCGGCCGGGGGAGCGACGCGGGGCACTCCCGATCGCGCTGGCTGCGTTCGGCATCATGCTGCTCTTCGTGGGCGGGTTGCGCTGGGCCGAAGTGCCCGGCGCCGGCGCCTTCGCGCTCAGCCAGAAGAAATCCGTCGCGGTCCTGCTCGAGGGCGGGCCGGGCGAGGCGGCGATCGCGCGCGATCGGGCGGATCGACGCGAAGCACGGCGGGATGCCGACGCCCTCCCGCTGCCCGAGGGCTCGATCCGGGCGGATGGCCGGGGCGAAGCGCGGCCGGCCCGGTCGGTCGCCGGTCTGGCCGGGGCGGCCGCGCGCGTGGTGGCGACATCGCTATCGACGGTGCGCCACGAGGTCGCGCTCTTCGCGCTCCTCGGCCTCGCCGGAAGCCTCGCGCCGCGGCGACGGGAGGGGCGGGCCTACGAGCGGGTCGTCCTGCTGCTGGCGGGCCTGCAGGGAACGATCCTGCTCCTGCTCGTCTGGGGCGCCGGGTATGTGAGCCGCCGACACGCCCTCGCGCCGGGGTTGGCGCTCCTGCCCCTGGCGGCCCTCGGCTGGCAGGCGACGATCCAGGCCATCGATGCCCGTCTCGGTTTTCGGCTCGCCCGCCTCGTGTGCCGCGGTCGGGACAAGCGGGCCTTCGGGGCCCATGCCTGCGCAGCGCTTCTCGTCTGTGTGCTCGTCGTCTGCTGGGGCCCGCGTGATCTGCGGGCCCGGCGGACCGATCGCGCCGCCGAGCGCCGGGCCGCCGAATGGCTCGCCTCGCAGTCCGCCTCCGTCGCTCCGGTCGCCGCCCAGAAGGGCCGCACGGCGTATTACGCCGGCGCCGTCTTCGTCCCGATCCCGGATGGTCGCGATGGCACGCTCGAACGTCAGCTCCGGGGACGGGGGGCCGGCTACCTGATCATCGATCAGGCCAAGCTCGGCGACCATCTCGGGCTCGCCGAGGGGATCGGGCGCTGGCTCGTCCCGCTCCACGTCGAGCGCACCCCGGGCCAGACGGTCCTGGTCCTCGCCCTGTCGCCGCCGGCAGGTTGAGGCCGGATCTGGCACCCTCCGACCGACCGGCAGCCGGAGCAGGGGATCCTCGAGCGCATGCTGCACCGCTACAGCGAAGTCTTCCGCACGCTGCTCGGGCTGGTCGACCTGACGTGGGTCGCGCTCGCCTGGCTCGCCGCCTACGGCCTGCGCTTCCACGCGGGCATTCCGGCGCCCCTCGGTGTCCCGCCGCTCTCGGCCTATCTCTATCCGCTGCCGCTGATCCTCCCGCTCTTCCTCGTGGTCTTCCACGCGCACGGTCTGTACCAGGCGCGGCGCATGGACTCGCCGCTCGGAGAGGCCGGGGCCGTCTTGCGGGCGACGGCGGTCGCGATCCTCCTGCTGGCGGCGGCGACCTTCTTCGCCCGCGGCCAATCCTATTCCCGGCTCGTGATCGGGCTCTTCAGCCTGCTCGTGCCGACGCTCGTGATCGGTTGCCGCTCGTCGGTCCGCTTCGTGCTGCGTCAGGCGCGGCGGCGCGGATTCAATCTCCGTTATGTCCTGCTCGTCGGCTCGGGTCCCCTCGCCGAGAGCGTGATCACCCGGATCGCCGGCCGGCCGGAGGCGGGGCTCCGCATCCTCGGCGTCGTCGCGGACGGGGCCCTCGGCGGGCAGGTCGCCGGGGCGAAGGTGATCGGCGGCTACGGCGACCTCAAGTCGATCCTGCGCGCCCACCGCGTCGATCAGCTGATCATCGCCCTCTCGCGCCACGAGGCCGAGCGCTTCGAGAAGGTCGTGGTCTCCCTCGCCGACGAGGTCGTGAACGTGAAGATCGTGCCGGATCTGCTCCACGGCTACGGCCTGCGGAGCACGGTCGAGAGCCTCGACGGCATCCCGGTGATCGGATTGCAGGAGACGCCGCTCGTCGGCTGGCCTGCGGTCGCGAAGCGGGGCTTCGATCTCGTCGTCGCGACGGCCGCGCTCGTCGTGCTCTCGCCGCTGCTCGCCGGCATTGCGCTCGCGATCCTCGTGAGCTCGGGCAGGCCGGTTTTCTACCGCCAGACGCGGATGGGGCATGACGGCCGCGTCTTCGACATGCTGAAGTTCCGTTCGATGCACCGCGACGCCGAGGCCAGCGGGCTCGGTTGGACGCGCGCCGGGGATCCGCGGCGGACGCGGGTCGGTCGGATCCTGCGGCGCTTCGATCTCGACGAGCTGCCGCAGCTCGTGAACGTGGTGCGGGGCGAGATGAGCCTCGTCGGCCCGCGGCCCGAGCGGCCGGCCTACATCGAGTCGTTCCGCCGCGAGGTGCCGGGCTACATGCTGCGCCACAAGGTGCGGGCCGGCATGACGGGCTGGGCGCAGGTCCACGGCTGGCGCGGCGACACCTCGATCCAGGAGCGCATCGAGCACGATCTCTACTACATCCAGAAATGGTCGTTGTCCCTCGACCTGCGGATCCTCGCGATGACGCTCCTGCGCCTCGGTCGCCACGGCCACGCGCAGGAGACGGCGGAGCGCGACTAAGCGGCGCGTTCTCGACGCGGGACCGGCGCGGGATCAGCGCGGGATCAGCGCGAGAGATGCCGGACGAGCGTCTCGACGACCTGCTCGACCTTCGCCGACCCGAGCTCCGGGTAGAGCGGCAATGCGAGGCATTCGCGGGTGGCCCGCTCGACCTCGATCAGCGGCTGCGCAGGCGCGAAGGCGGCGAGGGCGGGTTGCTGGTGGAGCCCGCGCGGATAGTAGACCTCGCAGCCGATGCCTTCGCCACGCAGCGCCTCGATCAGTCCGTCACGGCGCTCGGCGGCGATCCGCACCACGTAACGATGATAGGTCGCGTGGGCGGGCGCCGCGGCCGGCTCCAGCAGCTTCACCGCCAGCCGGTCGGCCGAGAAGGGCTCGTGGGCCGTCAGCGCGCCGTGGGCCAGGAGCAGCGCATCGTAGTGGGCCGCGAGGGCGCGCCGAGCTTCGGTCCAGCGATCGAGGTGGCGGAGCTTGATCGAGAGCGCCATCGCCTGGAACGAATCGAGGCGCGAGTTGATCCCGAGCTCGTCGTAGAGGCCCGGCGCGGACTCGCCGTGGGCCCGCAGCCGGGCGATCCGCGCGGCGAGCTCGCCGTCGGCGGTGATGACGCCCCCCGCATCGCCGAGGGCGCCGAGATTCTTGGTCGGATAGAAGGAGAGACACGCGACGCGCGCGCGGCCGCCGACCGGGGCACCGCTGGCGTCCCGCGCGCCGATCGACTGGGCCGCGTCCTCGACGATCGGGATGCCACGCTCGCGGCAATGGGCTTCGAGGGGGCCCAGCTCGCAGAGCCGGCCGAAGAGGTCGACGCTGAGGACCGCCTTCCAGGCGCGGTCCGTCCCGGCGCGGCGCAGGGCATCCTCGGGATCGAGGTTCAGGGTCCCGGGCAGGATGTCGCAGAAGATCGGCCTCGCGCCGAGTCGGACGAGCGTCGCCGCGCTGGCAAAGAACGAGAATCCGGGACAGACGACGGCGTCGCCGGGGCCGATGTCGAGGGCGCGCAGCGCGAGCCAGATCGCGTCCGTTCCGGAGTTGCAGCCGACCGCATGCGGCGCCCCGCAATAACGCGCGAGCTCCGCCTCGAAGCTCCGGACGGGCTCGCCCTGGACGAAGCGCCCGCTCGCGAGGAGCTTCGCGAGCCCGGCGAGCAGCTCCGGCTCGAGGGCCTCGTGGGCGAGGGCCAGGTCCTGCATCGGAATCGCGATCTCGCTCCCGCTCAAGCCGACGCGCCTCCCAGAGCCGCGGCGACCTCGACGTCGAAGGCTGCGTCGAAGCGGGCCGGGGAGAAGCGCTCCGCCCAGGCCCGCTGGGCAGCGGGATCGAACTGGAGCTCCGCCTTCTCGAAGCGCTCGATCGCCTTCTCGAGGGCCTCGGGGGTCTGGCGATCGAAGAAGAGACCCGTCGCCGGGACGGGGTCGTCGAAGCGGGCGGAAGCGACGACCTCCCGCTCCGGGCGCAGCGGCCGGACGCTGTCGAGGACGCCACCCGCGCCGAAGGCGATGACCGGGCGGCCGGCCGCCTGGGCCTCGACCGGGACGAGTCCGAAGTCCTCACGCTGCGGATGGATCAGCGCTCGACACCGCCGATAAAGTTCAGCGAGCGTCCGGTCGTCGACGCGGCCGACGAACTCGACGTTCGCAGGGGCGCTCTGCTCGAGACGCCGGCGACCGGGGCCGTCGCCAGCGACGACGAGGCGTCGACCCGAGCGCCGGAAGCATTCGATCGCGAGATCCTCGCGCTTGTAGGGCACGAAGCCCGCCACCAGCAGGAAGAAGTCGTCGGGCGGCGTCGAGGCCGGCTCGATCCAGGACACGTCGACCGGCGGAGCCACCACCCGGGCCGACCGCCCATAATGGCGCTCGATCCGGCCCGCGACCTCCCGGGAGATCGCCACGAAGCGGGTCACCGAGTCCGGGCCCGAGTGGGCGACATCGAATCGGCGCAGCGCCGAAACCAGCGGGCTCGCTGCCAATCGCCGGAGTCCTCGACCCAGATATTCCTCTTGCGCGTCCCAGACATAACGCATCGGGGTAAAGCAATAATCGAGGTGGGGGACCCCGGCCGGGACGCGCACGCTCTTGGCGAAGGCGTGGCTCGTCGAGAGCACGAGGTCGTAGCCGCGCAGGTCGAAGCGCCGGATCGCCCAGGGCATCAGCGGCAGGAGCTTGCGGTAGTGGCGATGGGCGAAGGGCAGCCGATCGAGGGCGCTCGTCCGGATGCGGCGCTGCTCGATCACGGCGGGTACCCGGCCCGAGGCGTGGAAGAGCGTGAAGAGGTCGGCCTCGGGATGGCGGCGCGCGAGGTGCTCGAGCACGCGCTCGCCCCCGCGAGTTCCGGTCAGCCAGTCGTGGACCAATGCGATGCGCAAGGCGCGCAGTCTAGCGAAGGCGGATCGGCGATTGAGGCGGCGATCGGGCCCGATCCCGGGCTGCCGATCCCCGGCCTTTCTCAGGCTGCCGTCGGTGCCACGATCGGTTGGGCGTCGGAGAGCGTCAAAGCGAGCGCCTCGTCGATCGTGTCGACCAGATGGATGCCCAGCGCGTCCCGGACCTCCTTCGGCACCTCGGCCAGGTCCTTCTCGTTCCGACGCGGGATCACCACCGTATCGATGCCGGCGCGTTGCGCCGCCAGCAGCTTGCCCTTGATCCCACCGACCGGCAGCACCCGGCCCCGCAGCGAGATCTCCCCCGTCATCGCGACGTTGCTCCGGGCGCTTCGATCCGAGAGCAGCGAGACGAGGGCCGTCACGAGCGCCACACCCGCCGAGGGACCGTCCTTCGGGACGGCGCCCGCCGGCACGTGGAGATGGATCTCCCGGGGCGCGAGCGCCGCGTCGGAGAGGCCGAGCTCCTTCGCGTGAGCCCGGACCCAGGACAGGGCCGCCTCGGCGGACTCGCGCATGACGTCGCCGAGCTGGCCCGTGAGCCGCAGCCGGATGCCCTGGCCGCCGGGATTGGCCGCGGCCTCGATGAACAGGATGTCCCCGCCGTGGGCCGTCACTGCGAGGCCGACGGCGACGCCCGGAATGCTCGAAGCCTCGGCCGTCTCCGGCAGATGCGGCGGTGCACCGAGCGCCTCCGACACGTCCGCCGCGCCGACGTGGATCAGGGCGTCGCGATGTTCGGCGATCTTGCGCGCGCTCTTGCGCATCAAGGTCGCAACGTGGCGTTCGAGGTTCCGGACGCCGGCCTCGCGCGTGTACTCGCTGATCATCTTGTCGAGGGCCGCGCGCTCGACGCTGACCTGCTCGGGCTTGAGCCCGTGGGCCTCGATCTGCCGCGGGACGAGGTACTTCTCGGCGATCGCGAGCTTCTCCTGCTCGGTGTAGCCGGAGAGTTCGATGACCTCCATGCGGTCGAGCAGTGCGGGCGGGATCGTCGACAGCGTGTTCGCGGTCGCGATGAAGAGCACGCGCGAGAGGTCGAAGGGCGCCTCGATGTAGTGGTCGGAGAAGCTCTTGTTCTGCTCGGGATCGAGCACCTCGAGCAGCGCCGACGAGGGGTCGCCGCGGAAATCCGAGCCGACCTTGTCGATCTCGTCCAGCAGGAAGACGGGATTGCGGGAGCCCGCGCGCTTCAGGCTCTGCAGGATGCGGCCCGGCATCGAGCCGACGTAGGTCCGGCGGTGGCCCCGGATCTCGGCCTCGTCGCGCACGCCGCCGAGGGAGGCGCGGGTGAACTGGCGGCCCATGCAGCGCGCGATCGAGCGGCCGAGGGAGGTCTTGCCGACACCGGGCGGGCCGACGAAGCAGAGGATCGGCGCCTGGGCGTCGGGGGCGAGCTTGCGCACGGCCAGGAACTCGAGGATGCGGTCCTTGACCTGGGCGAGGCCGTGGTGGTCCGCGTCGAGGATCGTGCGCGCCTCGGCGAGGTCGAGATGGTCCTCGGTCTGCTTGCTCCAGGGCAGCTCGAGCAGCCAGTCGAGATAGGTCCGGATCAGATGGCGATCCGGGGCGTGCTGCGGCAGCGAGGAGAGGCGCTTCAGCTCGCGCTGGGCGAGGGCCTCGGCTTCCTCCGGCAGGTCCGATGCGTCGAGCCGCTCGCGCAGCTCGTCGATCTCCCGGGCGCCGGCGTCGGTCTCGCCGATCTCCTTCTGGATCTCGCGCATGCGCTGGCGCAGCATCCGCTCGCGTCGGCGCGGATCGGTCTCGCCGCCCGTCTCGCCCGCGAGGGTGCGCTGCGTCTCGGCGATCGTGACCTCCTTTTCGAGGTGGCGCTCGACGAGTCCGAGGCGGGTCTCGGGGTCGGCCTCCGCGAGGAGCCGGATGCGGTCGCGGGGCGACATCGCGATGTTCGACGCGATCAGGTCGGCGAGCAGGCCCGGCGAGGGGATGCCCTGGAAGAACGTCTTCCACTCGTCCGGCATGTCGTCGCGCAGCTCGATCACGCGCTGGGCCAGCATCACGACGCGGCGCCAGGCGGCCTCGAGGCTCGGCGTCAACGCTTCCGGCTCGGTCAGCGGATGGACCTGCACGCGCAAGGTCGGCTCCCAGGCGACGGTCCGGGTCATGACCGCCCGCGCGAGACCCACGACCAGCGCCTGCTTGCCCTCGCGTCGGGCGTCGATGATGCGCATCACGCGGACGATCGTCCCGACCTCGTGGAGCTCCTGGAGTCCGGGGTTCTCGGTCAGCGGATCGCGCTGGGCGACGACCAGCATGTAGCCGTCCTGACCGGCCTCCTCGAGGGCCGCGAGCGAGCGCGGCCGGCCGATCGCGAGCGGCATGGTCACCCCGGGAAAGACGACGACGTCGCGCACCGGCAGGACCGGCAGGATCGCCGGGACCTCGAGCGTCTCGGAGCCTGCGACCTGGACGGCCAGCGATGCCAACGCGCCCGGAGCCGCCGACGCGCCCCGTGATCCGCTGGCCCCGGCCTCACTCTCGTTCTTCGATTCGTCGTCCGCCACGTGATTCGTCGAGCCTCACTTGCCCATCGGAGTGGCCGGCTGCTGCCGGTGTGGCGGCAACCATAGGCGCGAGGGGGGGAGGGTCAACCACGAGGCGGCGAGGATTCTCGTCCCCGCGCCCCGGGCGCCCGGCTCCGTCGCTCGTCTCAATCCTTCGGCCAGGCCGGCCAGTCGCGGGAGACCCGGAGCTTCCAATCCGGTCGCCGGCGCTCGACGTGGGCCATCGGGCCCTCGATCGCGTCGGGCGCCGCCATGATGTGCTTGTGGAGCTCGGTCTCGCGGTGGAGGACCTGCTCGGCCGTCAGCTCGGAGGACTCCCAGAGCAGTCGTTTGGAGACGGCGACCGAGAGGGGAGCGGCGTTTATCGCGGTGTCCCGGGCGAGGGCGAGGGCGGTCGGCAGGACCTCGGCGGCCGGGACGACCTGGCTCGCGACTCCGAGCCGGTCGAGCTCGTCGCCGGCGAAGGTGCGTCCCGTCAACATGATCTCGGCGGCCCGCGCGAGGCCGACGAGGCGCACCACGGTCCAGTGGGAGTAGGCGTCGCCCATCACGCCGCGGCGGACCTGGACGATCCCGTACTTGCCTTCCCGGGCGAAGATCCGGACGTCGCACTGCATCGCGAGGGTCATACCGAGACCGATCGCGTGGCCGTTGACGGCGGCCACCACGAGCTTGCGCAGCCGGAAGGCCGGCAGCGAGACCCCTGCGGCGCTGAACTGGTCGAAGCCGCCGCTCTTCGAGACGTCGAAGGTCTTCGCCGCATCGGTCATGTCGGCGCCGGTGCAGAACGCGCGCCCGGCTCCCGTCACGACGATCGCGCGCACGGCGTCGTCCTCGTCGCAGCGTCGGTAGAGCTCCGCGAGCCGGCTCAGCATCGGGCCCGAGCAGGCGTTCAGCTTGTCGGGCCGGTTCAGGGTGAGGAGGGCCACGCCGTCGGCGTCGAGCTCGAAGAGGACGGGATCTTGATTCGACATCGCCCGACTCTAGCGAGCGAGCGGGTCCACGCGGGAGCGCGCGGGTCACCGACCGGCCGGGGCGGCTCCCGCCGCAGGCGCGGGGAGCCGGTCCGCCGAAGGAACCGCTCGAAAGCCGAGTAAGGTAAGGGGTGTGGTGCCCGGGACTGGAGTCGAACCAGCACGTCTTTTCAAACACTGGATTCTGAGTCCAGCGCGTCTACCAATTCCGCCACCCGGGCAGCGGGCGGCAGATTACGGTGATCGCGCGAACGCGTCAAACCCGAAAGGGCTCGTCGCTCCGAGGTGGGATTTGGTCAAGCGATCGGGATCGGATGGCCGCCGCGGCGGGTCGGGAGGTCGCGGCGGAAAAGCTTCGAAAGGTCGCCTCGGGCGGGCGGGGCGGCGCGAGCGAGCGGCCGGCCACGCCGCCGCGGGCGGATCGAAGGCCGGGGCCGAGCGACGTGGTGGGGGCGCTGCGCGTTCCGCGGACCGATCGGGCGTGTCCGGGCCGCCCGCCGCGGGGCGAAGACCGCTCCGCCCCCTCGATGCACGGGTCGTCGCGATCCACGAGATCGCGAGCCAGGGCCAGCGCATCGAGGTCGAAGACGAGACGCGCACCCGCTGGCAGGTCGATTGCCTCGGCGAGGCGGTCGGGCTGGGCGCGCGCATCCGCTTCGAGCCCCTGCTCGGGGGCGGTCGACGGGAGGGTGTCCTGCTGCGCGTCCTCGAGGACGAGCGCGAGCGCTGGGTCTGCACCCTGCGGCGGGTCGGTTCGGGGCTGCGTCTCGTGCCGTTCGGGGGGGTCGAGCTGCCCGCCTTCGAGCTCGCGGCGCGCGAGCGCGATCGGGCCCGCGAGGGCGATCGCGTGGTCGTCGTGCCGGAGCGCGAGGGCGACTCGGGTCGGAAGAAGAAGGTGCGCAGCGGGCGCGTCCGCCGCGGATCGAGCGCGGGCGGTGCGGGCGCGTCGCTTCCCGTCCGGATCGCCTCGGTGCTCGGACCGGCGGGTCATCCCGACGCGGATCACGCGGCGATCGCGTGGAAATATCGCCTGCCGGAGAGCTTCTCGCGGCGCGCGGGTCTCGAAGCCGACGCGCTCCCGTCGACGCTCGCGCCGGCGGAGCTCGCCCGCCGCCTCGACCTGCGGGCGCTGCCCTTCGTCACGATCGATCCCGCCTCGGCGCGGGATCACGACGACGCGCTCTTCGCCGAGGCGGCGCCGGCCGACGAGCGGTCGCGTTATGCGGAGCGGCTCTGGGTCGCGATCGCGGACGTGGCCCATTTCGTCGTCGAGGGCGGCTTCGTCGATGCGGAGGCGCGGCGACGGGGCAACAGCTTCTACTTCCCGGATCGCGCGACGCCGATGCTGCCCGAGCGGCTCTCGAGCGATCTGTGCTCGCTGCGCCCGGGCGAGGATCGACTCGTGCTCGCGGTCGAGCTGCGGCTCTCGGCACGCGGCGAGGTCGTCGAGTCGCGCTTCCACGAGGCGGTGATCCGCAGCCAGGCGAAGCTCGCCTACGAAGAGGCGGCGGAGCGGCTCGCGCGCTGGCGCGCGAGCGATGGAACGGGCGAGGCGGGCGACGAGGGCACACCGCCCGTGCTCCGCGACTCGCTCACGCGCCTCGCCCGGATTTCGGAGCGCCTCGGCGAGGCCCGCCGGGCGGCCGGCTCGATCGAGCTCGAGCTCCCGGAGGTCGAGATCGAGGTCGACGTCGACGGGCGGGTCGTCGACGTCCGGCTGCGGACGCGCAATCCCGCCCATGGCCTCGTCGAGGAGGCGATGCTGGCGGCGAACCGCGCCGTCGCGAGCGCCCTCGACCGGGTCCACCGCGAGGCCATCCACCGCATCCACCCGCCGCCCGACCCGCGTCGCCTCGAGGAGCTCGCCCGCCTGCTCGAGCGTCACGGCTTCGTCGTCGAGGCGCCGCTCGAGGAGCCCGGGGCGATCGCTGCGATGCTGCGCCGGGTCCACGGTCTGCCGTCCGAGGAGCGCATCCACCTCGCGACGCTGCGTTCGATGAGCCAGGCGCGTTATGCCGCGCGTTCGGGAGGCCATTTCGCGCTCCGGTTCGACCACTACCTCCACTTCACGTCGCCGATCCGCCGTTATGCGGACCTCGCGGTCCACCGCGTGCTGAAGCGCTGGCTCCGCCGCGAGGACCCCGATCGTCCGGTCGATGCTCCGACGCGCGATTCCGCACCGCGAGACGCCGCGGCGGGTCCGCGTGCGAGCGAGCTCGAGCGGCTCGCGAGCTGGCTCTCCGGCCGGGAGCGGGTGGCGACCGAGGCCGAGCGGGATGCCGCGGCCTTCGCCTGCTGTGCGCTGCTCGAGGGACGCGAGGGGGAGCGCTTCGAGGTCGAGGTGACGGGCGTGACGGAGCACGGCCTGTTCGTGCGCGGCCTGCGTCCGGCGGCGAGCGGGCTCATCCCGTTGCGAACGCTCGGGCAGCGATTCGAGCTCGACGTCGAGGCGGAGACCCTCGTGCTGGCCGGCTCGCTTCGGCCGATCGAGATCGGCAGCCGCCTCGACGTGCGGCTGCTCTCCGTCGACGGCGATCGCGGCCGGGTCGCCTTCGAGCTCGAGAGCTCGGCGCGCGGCCGCCGGGGGCGCGACGCGTTTCAGGGCGTCGAGAGGGTCTCCGACAGGGATTCCCACTCGCGATAGAGCGCCTCGAGCTCGGCCTCGAGTCCGCTCTGCTCCCCCTGCAGCACGCGCAGGCGCTCGAAGTCCTGGTAGACCTCGGGCAGGGCGAAGGACTGCTTCAAAGCCTCGATGCGACCCTCCTGCTCGGCGATCCGGGCCTCGAGCTTCTCGAGCTTGCGTGCGTCGCGCTCGCGAGCCTTCTTGCGCTCGCGCTCGAGCTGGCGGTCCTGCTTGTCGCTGCGCTCGCCCTCGGCGGGGAGGCCGTCGGCGCCCGCAGCGGCCGCTGCGCCCGGGGAGCCCGCACGGGCGACGCCCACGCGCGGCGAGCCGTCTTCGCCCGGCTGTCCGAGCCGCTTCTCCGCCCGCTCGATCCGCTCGAGATAGGCGTCGTAGTTGCCGAGGTGGCTCTCGAGGCGGCCGTGGTCGACGTCGACGACCCGCGTGGCCAGGGCATTGATGAACGATCGGTCGTGGGAGACGAACAGGATCGTGCCCCCGAAATGCTGGAAGGCCTCCTCGAGGACCTCGCAGGCCTCGATGTCCAGGTGGTTGGTCGGCTCGTCGAGGATCAGGAGGTTCGCGGGCCGCAGCAGCAGCTTCGCCAGCGCGACGCGCGCCTTCTCGCCGCCCGAGAGCACGGCGATCTTCTTGTCGACGTCGTCGCCGCTGAAGAGCAGCGCGCCGAGCAGCCCGCGGATCCGGGGCACGTCCTCGAAGCGCGCGCTGCGCTCGACGTCCTCGAGGATCGAGGCGGCCGGGTCGAGGGCCTCGAGCTGGTGCTGCGCGAAGTAGGCGAGCTCGACGTTGTGGCCGAGGGTGCGGCTGCCCGCATCGAAGGGCAGGGCGCCCGCGGCGATGCGCAGCAGCGTCGACTTGCCGGCCCCGTTCGGACCCGCGAGGGCCACCCGCTCGCCGCGCAGGATCTCGAGGTCGACGCCCGCGTAGATCACCTCGTCGCCATAGCGCTTGTGGATCCCGGACAGGCTCAATACGCGCTCGCCCGAGCGCGCGGGCTCGGCGAGGCGCAGCCGGATCGATTTCCGGCGATCGGGCTCGACCTCGATGCGCTCGATCTTCCCGAGGGCCTTGAGCCGGCTCTGGGCCTGGCGGGCCTTGGTCGCCTGGGCGCGGAAGCGCTCGACGAAGCGCTCCATCTCGGCGATCTGGCGGTCCTGGTTGGCCTTGCGCGCGAGCAGCTCCTCGCGCCGGCCGACACGCTCGCGGAGGTAGGTGTCGTAGTTGCCCTCGTAGAGGGCGAAGCCGCCATGGCCATCGAGCTCGACGATGCGATTCGCCTGGCGGCGCAGGAAGGTCCGGTCGTGGGAGACGACGACGACCGCGCCCGGAAAGCGGGCGAGCGTCTCCTCGAAGAAGCGGATCGAGGGCAGGTCGAGGTGGTTGGTCGGCTCGTCGAGGAGCAGGACGTCGGGTCGCGCCAGCAGCAGCTTGGCGAGCTCGACCCGCATGAGCCAGCCGCCGCTGAAGCTCGAGAGCGGCCGATCGGCCCGCGCGTCGTCGAAGCCGAGCCCCGCGAGCACCGTCGCGACCCGCGCGTCGCGCTCGAAGCCGCCGGCGAGGCGGTAGCGGCTCGCGAGGGCGTCGTAGCGCTCGCCGAGCCCGCTCGAGATCGCCTCGCCGTCGTGGCCGCGGCGGCTCATCTCGCCCTCGAGGGCCGCGATCTCGGCCTCGAGGGCGTCGAGCTCGGCGAAGGCGGTGCGGGCTTCGTCGCGCACGCTGCGACTCGCGCGCGGGTCGATCTCCTGGCGCAGCATGCCGATGCGCGTCGTGCGCGGCCGCTGGACCGCGCCGCCATCCTGGGGCTCCTCGCCGAGGATCAGGCGCAGGAGCGTCGACTTGCCCGCGCCATTCGGCCCGACCACGCCGATCCGATCGCCGGCGCGCAGCACCAGCGAGACGCCGCGGAAGAGCACGCGGTCGCCGATCGCTTTTTCGAGCTCTTCGAGTCGCAGCAGCACGGCGGGATCCAATGGATTGGGGGGGCGGCGGCCCGGGGGCGCCAGAACATGACGGTCGGGGCCGGTGCCGGCAAGTCGCGCGATTGGCGACGCGTGGGTGTGTCCTGCATGCTGCGGACCCGATGCGTCTCTCGCGCCAGGTCCAGTATGCGCTCTGCGGCATCTTCGATCTCGCCTACAACGGCGCGGGCGAGCCGGTCCACGTCCGGCGCATCGGCGAGCGCCAGCGGATTCCCCGGGCGTTCCTCGAGCAGATCTTCCAGCGCCTGCGCCGGGCGGGCCTCGTGACGGGCAAGCGCGGGCCCGGCGGTGGGTTCCTGCTGACGCGTCCGCCGTCGGAGATCAGCCTGCGCGAGGTCGTCGAGGCGATCGAGGGACCGATCGTGGGCGAGGGGCTTCCGGATGGGCCCGAAGGCGCCGAGGGCTTCGTCGACGGGGAGGCCGGCGGGGCGGTGCATCGGCCGGATTTCCTCTGGGAGGACCTCGCCGAGCGGTTCGCCGGGCTGCTCGGCGAGATCCGCGTCGCGGACGTCTGCCGCGAGGCGGTCCGGCGATCGGTCGTCCGGGATCTGCCCAGCCGCTTCGACTACGAGATCTGAAGGGCGCAGGCGGACGATCGGGCGCCGGCGCCGGGCGGCCCGCGATCCCGCCGTCGCGGCTGCCGACCGCGTCCATTAGACTCCGCGGCGCTTCCGCCCCCCGCGTGAAGGGGCCCGCTCGCGGGCTCTCGTGAGATGGAATTGTCAGTCGCACGCGTCGAACTCGATCCGGAGCGGGGAAGTCGCTTCGTCGCGAGCGAAGTCCTCCTCGAGATCTGTCGGCATGCGCTCGATGTCGCGCCGGAGGAGTGCTGTGGGCTCGTGCTCGGCAATGCCGACGAGCGCTTCGTGCGCGCGGTGCGCATCACGAACGTCATGACCAAGATGCACGTCGAAGATCCGGTCGCCTTTCCGAAGGACGCGCGCCACGCCTACTACATGGCGGAGATCGAGTATCTGCGGGCGCTCGTCGAGGCGGAGACGCGCAGCGAGTCGGTGAGCGCGGTGTACCACTCCCATTTCGGGCAGGGCTGTTATCTGTCCCAGGACGATCTCGCCTTCGCCGCGCATCCTTTGTTCCCGTTTCCGGAGGCGGCCCAGATCGTGGTCTCGGTGCTCGCGGACAGGGTTCAGGAGGTCGGTTGCTTCGAGCCGACGGGTCATGCGGAGAACCCGTTCGTCGGACGGCGGCTCGAGCCGCGACCGTGAAGGACCGTCGGGGGTGACGGCCAGGGAAGGCCGGGAACAGGGAGGACGAGCGATGCTCGGGCGAAGTCAAGGACGCGCCATCGGATGGGTCCTCGCGGCGGCGGTGATGACGTCCGCCTTCGGCTGCGCGTCGTCGCGCGTCGCGATCGAGACGCTCCCCGAGGCGCCGATCGCCTTCATGTACTGGGTCGACAAGGCGTCGCAGAAGCGGAGCGACGCCTTCGGCAAGGTCGCGGAGCTGCCGCCGCTTCCGCCGAGCAAGGAGGATCCCGAGGGCCAGCAGGAGCTCGAGATCCGCGCCCATCTGCGGGCGGAGGAGGCGGTCCAGCTCGGGCCCCAGCTCGCGAAGAATCCCGGGCGCCTGATGCTCTACTGGCCGAAGACCGGAAAGCTCGAGCGCCTCGAGGCGGCACCGCCCAACGCGCGGCCCCTCGCCTGGTCCCGCGACCATCGCCGGCTGCTCTTCGCCTCGGCCCACCGCGGCGAGCGCGAGCAGCTCTATGAATACCATCTCGACCGACGCGATCTGCGCCCGCTCTCGCACGGCCCCGACGAGCATCCCCGCGGCGACTACGGCGCGGAAGACCGCCTCGTCACCCTCGAGCTGCATCGCCCTTCGCCGATCGGAGCCGCCGAGAGCACGGTCCATCTGCGCGAAGCCGCCGAGGTCGAGGGCCGCCCCGTCGCCGAAAAGGTGCCGCCGGGGACGCTTCGCCTCACACCGGCCGGAGACCGGATCGTCTACGAGCAGGTGGTCCCGCGCCCGCGCAGCGACGGTCCGACCCAGTACGACTCGTTCATCGCGACCCGGGCGCTCGCGCCCGGGTCCGAGGAGCGTTTGCTCCTCTCGGGTCGCGAGCCGGCGCTGAGCCCCGACGGCGAGTGGATCGTATTTGCATCGACGTCCACCGCGGGCTATCGACTGCGGCGCATGCGTCTCGACGGAACGGCCCGGGTGGCCATCCATCCCGGAACCGACGAGGAGCGCATGCCCACGGTCTCGCCCGACGGGGAATTCATCGCGTTCATCGTCGTCGAGAACGGGAAGCGCCATCTCGCCGTTCGCCGCTTCGACGGCAAGGCCGAGCGCGTCCTGTTGAAGGACGGCTGGAGCGAGTTCCCGGTCTGGTTTTCGTCCCGCGTGCGGCCCCCCCCCCCCCCAACCACCGCCCCCCCCCCCCGGCCGGCCCCCCTCCCTCCCCCCCCGCCGGCCCCCCCGCCCGCGAGCCATCGAGCGCAAGACAGCCAAGAGAGAGGATCGAAAATCCATGAGCCCGGCGACCCAGCGCGATCTCGTCCCCGTCCACGGCGGCCTCGAAGAGCCCGTCGATCGGATCGTTTCCTACAAGCACAAGGCGGCCTTCCTCGCCGAGGCGTCGTCGCTGCCCGCGATCCGCGTGACGGCGGCCGATCTCTCGACGGTCCATCGCCTGGCCGACGGTGCGCTCTCGCCGCTGACGGGGCCGATGAAGCGCGACGTGTTCGCGAAGGTGCTGCAGGAGAAGGTGATCCTTTCGAACGGGAAGAAGTACGCCTGGACGATCCCGATCAGCCTGCCCGTGACCGATGCGGAGGCGGCGAGCCTGAAGAAGGGCGGCTCGTGCGCGATCAAGACCGAGGACGGTCAGATCGTCGCGATCCTCTCCGACCTCGAGACCTTCGACTGGGACAAGAAGACCTATCTCCAGTCGATCTACGGCACCGACCGGGTCGATCATCCCGGCGGCCGGATCGTCGACAACGACGCGCGCACGAAGCTCGTCGGCGGTGAGATCCGCGCGCTGCCCCAGCGCCTGCCGAAGGACTACGCCGAGTTCATGCTCTCCCCGCGCATGACCCGGACCTTCATCCGGGACAAGAAGTGGGAGCGCGCGCTCGCCTTCCAGACCCGCAACCCGCTCCACCGCGCCCACGAGTACGCCCTCGTGTACGGCGTCGAGGTGCTCACGGCCCAGGGCTTCTTCGCCGGCGCCGTGCTGAACCCGTTGATGGGCGAGCTCAAGGGCGACGACGTCCCGGCCGCGACCCGCATGCTCTGCTACCGCAAGCTCCACAGCGAGCGGCTGCTCGGCCAGGGCGACAAGGACGAGTCGATCTGGAAGAAGGCGGGCTGGGACATCTCGGACGTCTTCGAGCTGATCGGCCTCGACATCAAGATGTTCTACGGCGGACCGAGCGAGGCCGTGATGCACGGCATCTACCGCCAGAACTACGGCTTCTCCGACATCGTGATCGGTCGCAAGCACGCCGATGCGCCCTTCGAGGACGGCAAGGCGATCTGGGGCGATTTCGATGCCCACGAGATCTTCGACAAGCTCCCGGGCGAGCTCCACATCCAGCCCTGCAAGGTCGGCTTCGCGGCCTTCTACGAGAGCATGGGTCGGGTCGACCTGACCGACCGGCACGAGGGCGAGAAGCCGTACTCGATCTCGGGGACGAAGGTTCGCGAGCAGCTGCAGGCCGGCGAGCGACCGGATCCCCGCATCATGCGGCCGGAGACCTCGGACGTGCTGATCGAGGCCTATCGCAAGTAGGCGCGGCCTCATCGCAAGTAGGCGCGGCTCAGACCATCCGGATGCGCGGCGTGCGCGCATGCGCGAGGAGCGTCTCGCGATCGCTGCCGTCCGCCGGATGGACCGCATAGCCGAAGGCGAGCCCGACGCGGACGGGCTGGTTCGCCGACTCGTGCTTCGACACGACGTCGGCCACCGCACGCGCCAGCTCGAAGATCCGCTCGCCCGGCAGTCGCCCCGGCTCCGGCATCAGCACCGCGAACTCGTCGACGTCGAGCCGCGCCAGCACGTCGAACTCCCGCAGCCGCCCCCGCAGCGCTTCCGCGAGCACGGCGATGACCTTCGCCCCGTGGCCGGGACCGGCCTCGCTCGTGATCTCCGCGCGGTTCTCGAGGCGACAGACGCACAGCACGAGCGAGCTCTCGCGGCCCGCCGCACGGGCGATCTCCTCGTGCAGGCGCTGGCCGAGGAAGGCGGCGGAGGGGAGGCCGGTCTCCTCGTCGAAGTTGCGGTGCTGCAGGTTCTCGCGGTGGGCGAGGGCGTGGTCGAGGCTGCGCTCGACGTAGGACACGAAGCGGCCGAAGACCTGCAGGTCGTCGTCGTCGAAGCGGCTCGTGAAGAAGCGGTCGAGGGCGACCTTGTCGTAGACCGAGAGCGTCCCGATGACCTCGCCGCCGCGCTTGAGCGGGGCGGTCAGGATCGAGCGCATCTCGTCGACCAGCGGGGCGAGCCCCGGATCCAGGCTCGCGTCCTGGATCAGGTGGGGCGCGCGCCGTCGGATCGAGGCGACGGTGACCGCCTTGTCGAGCCGGAAGAGCGACTCCTGGCTCGGGCCCTCCGCGGCGCCGAAATACGACCGGATCGCATAACGCCGCGTGCTCGGGTCCTGCAGTCGCAGGATCACGTGGTCGGCCTCGAGGATCATCGAAGCCGAGCTCGTCGCGAGCCGCGCGATCTCGTTCGGCTCGCCGCACGAGAGCATGCGGATCGAGGTCTCGTTGATCGCGTTGATGCGCTCCGAGCGCTGCGCGAGGCGCGCCTCCCGATCGCTGCGCGAGATCGTCTCGGCGGCGGCGGCGGCGATCTCCTGCCAGCTCGCGAGGGTGCCGCGGGACGCCGAGAGCGATGGCCCGGCCTGGATCGTGAGCAGGCCGACCGCCTGACCCCCGGCGATCAGGGGCAGGGCGGCGTAGCCGAGCGAGCCGTCCTCCCGCTGGAGGACGAGGGTTCGCTCCTGGCGCAGCGCTTCGCCGTCGAGGCCGGTGCCGGGGGCGAGCCGATACTCGCCGCCGAAGGGGCCTCCGGTCAGCGAGGCCGCGGACAGCCTATGGCGTCCGTCGGGCTCCTTGAGATAGAGCTGGGCGATGCCGTTGCCGGCGCGCTCGGCGACATAACGACAGAACGCCTCGAGCCGCTCCGACAGGATGGTCGGCCCGCGCAGCAGGCGCTGGACCTCGCGCACCGCGTCGTAGCGTGCGGCCTGGCTCCGGAGCGATTCGTGCTCCTGGGCGCGGGCGATGATCTGGGCGTCGAGGCGCGCGAGCTGCTCCATGAAGCGGAGATCTTCGTCGCCGAAGGCGTCGGGCCGGGTCGAGTGGTGGACGTTGAGGACGCCGAGGACCTTTCCCGCATGGATCAGCGGCACGCAGAGCGCGGACTCGACGTCGACCCGCTCGCGGAGCAGGTCGTAGCTCTGGCGATCGGCGCGGCCGCGCAGATGGATCGGCCGTCCCTCGGCGGCGACCTTGCCCGAGATGCCCTGACCGAGGGCGACCTTGATCTTGGGCCAGAGCTCAGACTCGACGCCGCGGGCGACGCGGATGCGCAGGGCATGGGACTCGGGATCGAGCAACATCAGGCTGCCGCCCTCGGCGCCCGTCACGCCGACGGCGATCTCGAGCATGCGCTCGAAGAGCTCGTCGGTCTCGATCGTGAGCTCGACGGATTCGACGACCTCGTGGAGCGCCTGCAGCAGCTCGGCCTTGCGATCGCGGGGCGCGACGCCGTAGCCCCAGAGCAGGCGTGCGGTCAGCGGGGTCACGATCTGCGGCGAGGGCTGTGGCCGCGCGCGCAGATGCGTCGCCACGTCGCCCGTCGCGTCGACGATCGCGTCGTATTCCTGCTCGCCGAAGAAGGCGGCGGGGTCGTCGACGAGGATCGGAGCGACGTGACCGGAGACGGCGGCGCCGAGGCTGCGGGCGCGCTCGAGGGCTGCGGGGATGTCGGTGTCGTAGATGCGCGGCACCTCGACGCCGGGATTGGCGAGCAGGAGTCGCAGCAGCCGGAGCGACTCGTCGGACGCTCCCCAGAGGCCGACCCGCCGGCGCATCATCCGCCCCCGTGGCGGGCGAGATCGTCGAGTCGGAGATGGAGCACGACCGAGCGCGTCTGTCCGCTTCGATCGCCGAGGACGAGGGGGAGCGAGAGGGTTCCGTCGACGGCGACCTGGGCCTGGCCTGCGGACACGATGCGCAGCGCCTCGCCGAGCTGTCCCTCGCTCTTGTCGAGCTCCTGCTGGACGCTGCCCCAATCGGGTTGCGTCGTGCGGCCGAAGTCGAGCGCGGGATCGCCCGGCGGCTGCGTCTCGCCGGCCTCGGCGAGGATGCCGGCCTCGAGGATCTCGTGGGTCGATTGCGGGCCGCCCGACGGCGCGGCGACGGCGACGGCGGGAGACGCGCTCGCGCCGCGCTGGGAGCTGCCGTCGCGGCGCAGACGGATCACGTGCTTCGAGATCGTCGTGAGCGTCGGCAGGACGCCGTGGCCCGTCGTCGCGATGGTCTCGAAGACGGCGGCCTCGCGCAGGCCGATCCGGCGGTGGAGCGATTCGATCGCGAAGGGATCCGCGACGTCGCGCTTGTTGTACTGCAGCACGATCGGGATCGACTCGAGTCTCTGGCCGTAGTCGGCCAGCGACTGGCGCAGCTCGTCGATCGCAGCGGCGTTCGCGTCGATCCGCTCCGGCGAGCAGTCGAGCACGAGCACGACGCCGTCGACCTGGTCGAGCAGCTGCTTGCGCGTCATCGCCTGGTCCTCGCCGCCGGGCACGGCGACGATCTCGATCTGCATCGGGCGACCGCCCAGGTCGCCGAGCGAGATGGCGAGGGACTCGGCGAAGATCGTCGGGTCGAGGCGCGAGGGCAGGCGCACGAGCTCACCGCGAGACTCCGGGCGCAGCCGCGCGTGGATCGTCCGCAACGTCGTGGACTTGCCCGCGCCTTCGATGCCCCAGAATACGATGCGGGCCTGTGCTTCGGCCATCTCAGACCTTTCCCTTCTTCGTCAGGATCCGGCGCGCGTGGGTGCTGATGTTGCTCGGCACGTCCTTGCTCTTCATCAGATTGCGCAGGTCGCGTTCCTGGAGATAGTTGAGGAACTTGATCGCCTGGGGCTGGGGGGTCTTCGGATTCGAGGCCAGTGCCAGCTTGATCTGATAGTTCTTCGTCCACTCGCGGTTGTTCGCGATCACGCGCAGGAGCTCGTCGCCCATCGAGCGGCTCTGGGCGAAGGCGACGACCTCGGTCTCGGTGAGCTTCGGGCTCGCGAGGACCGAGGAGGAGACGATCCGGTTGCGGTCCTTGATGAGCAGCGCGCGCGCCTCTTTCCCGCCCACGCGGGCGAGCTTGATCTTCTGCATGACCGACATCTTCTGCACCGCCGCGAAGAGGCTGCTCTGCAGCGTCTCGTCGTCGATCTCCCCCGCATTCTCGGCGGCGAGGAGCTTCGCGATCTCGCCCATGTCCTCGCCGAGCAGCTCGAGGATCGCGGCCTCGGCCTCGTTCTCGTCGACGGCCTCTTCCTCGCGGACGGCCTCCCGGTCCTCGAGCCCGAGGAAGGAGAGGATCCGCTCGATCACGCTCCGCCCCGTCAGGGGATTCGCCCCGAGCGCGTCGACGATCTCTTCGTGGCGCATCATGCGCTCTTGGTTCTGGCTGATGATATCCACCACCCGGGAGTGGGGCAGGGTCGCGAGCCAGGCGATCGTGGCGTCGTCGGCGGCGGGATTGAGGGCGATGGCCTCGCAATGGGCCTCGTTCGACTTGTGGATCTGGGCGAGCAGCGAGAGCAGGGCCGGATGGGCGGGCCCGCGCAGGACGGTGCCGAGGACGGGCTCGGGGAGCTGCTCGAGGCTGTTGCGGGCGGTGTCCTTGACCGCGGCGTCGGGATCGTTGGCCAGCACGAGGAGCACCGTCGCGAGCTCGAGGGGCTCGAGCGGAAGCGCGCCTCGGGCCGCCATCCGGCGGACCTCGAGCGGGGCGTCCCGGCGCGCGTACTTCTCGGCCTGGGCCGAGAGGCGCAGGCGGACCTTCGCCCGCGGCGGGACGGCTTCGGCTGCGCGCTCCGGCGAAGCGGACGGCTCGGACGACTCGGACAAGACGGCCCCCTGATCGGACCCGGTGACATGGGCGTTTCCGCCCGTCTGCCGGTACGGGTCCCCGGCTGGATCGGTCGCGCTCGGACCCGACTTGATGGCGGCCGGCTCGGGCGCGGAGGTCCGGGCCATTGGGCGGGCTCAGGCCCGGTCGTGCCGGTTCTTCTCGAACAGGATGCGAAGGCCGTCGAGGGTCAGGAAGGGGGCCACGTGGTCGATCGTGGTGCACTCCGCGGCGATCAGCCGGGCGAGGCCGCCCGTCGCGACGACCTTGGCCTCCGAGCCGAGCTCTCCGCGGATTCGCGTATTCATCGAATCGACGAGGCCCGCGTAGCCATAGAGGAGACCGGATTGGAGAGCGCCGGTCGTGGTCCGGCCGATCACCGATTTGGGCCGAGCGATCTCGACGCGGTGGAGCTTCGAGGCCCGCTCGAACAGGGCCTCCATCGAGATCTGGATGCCGGGGCAGATGACCCCGCCGAGGTATTCGCCCTGGGCGGAGATGCAGTCGAAGGTCGTGGCGGTGCCGAAGTCGACGGCGATGGCAGGCCCCCCGTAGATCTCGAAGGTCGCCACCGCATTCACGATCCGGTCCGCCCCGACCTCGTGGGGGTTCTCGTAGCGCACCGGCATCCCGGTCCGGATGCCCGGCCCGACGATCTGGGGCGCATGACCGAAGAGCTTCGTGCAGACCCGCTCCCAGATCGGCACGACCGGGGGCACGACGCTCGACAGGATCGCGTGGGTCACGTCCCGAGGTTGGCGTCCCTCGCTCGCGAAGAGCGAGGTCATCGAGATCACGACCTCGTCGGAGGTCTGGGTGCGCTGCGTCGAGAGCCGCCAGTGGTGGGAGAGGGTCGCCTCGGGACCCTGGTAGTCGAAGACGCCCAGCGTGACGTTGGTGTTGCCGACGTCGATGACGAGGAGAACGGGGTCGCCCACCGGCTGGTTCCTTCATCTCGGGCCCATGCATCGGGCCCATTTCGGGCGTCGGATCATCGCCCGTCCCGGGGCGGCTTCGCCAGGGTGACGTCGCCGGCCAGGACCTGGACGATTTCGCCCGACCGCGCCCCCGACTCGACCTCGATTTCGAGGGCCCCGTTCGCGGCGATGCCCCGGGCCCGCCCTTTGATCCGCTGGTCGGCGAGCTCGTCGACGGCGATTCGCGAGTCTGCCATCTGGAAATAGCCCTCGAAGCGGGGTCGGATCGAATCGAAGCCGCCGGCGGCGTGGGCGTCGAGCTCGCGTTCGAGGGCGTGGAAGAGCGCGCGGGCGAAGGCGGCCCGGTCGACCGGCCGGCCGAGCTCGCTCGCGAGGCTGGTCGCGAGGGCGCGGAAATCGTCGGGGAACTGCTCGCGGTCGACGTTGAGATTGACGCCGATGCCGAGCACGGCAAAGGCGATCCGAGCGCCCTCCGTACTGCTCTCCATCAGGATGCCCGAGGTCTTGCGTCCGCGGACGAGCACGTCGTTGGGCCACTTGATCGAGACGGCCTCCCGGTCGCCGAGAAAGGCGGCGACGGTGTCGGCGACGGCGACGGCGGCGCCGAGGATCAGCGTCGGCGCGTCGGCGATCGAGCAGCTCGGCCGCAGCACGATCGAGACATAGAGGTTCGTGTAGGGCGGGGAGTAGAACGAGCGCCCGAGGCGACCGCGCCCCGCGCTCTGGCCTTCGGCGACGACGGTGGCGCCATGGGGCGCGCCGCTGCGCCCGAGCTCGAAGGCGAGGCGGTTGGTCGAGTCGGTCGTCTCGAGGTGCTCGTAGTGGCGGCCGAGCCAATGGGTCTCGAGCTCGGGCAGGATCTCCTCGGGATAGAGCCGATCCGGGACGGACTGCAGTCGGTAGCCGCCGCCGGGCTCGCCCTCGATGCCGTAGCCGCGCTTGCGGAGCGACTCGACGTGCTTCCAGACCTGGGCCCGCGAGACGCCGAGCTGATCCGACAGGAGCTCGCCCGAGAGCGCGCTGCCCGGGCTCGCGCGCAGGGCGGCGAGGACCGCGTTCGCGCCGCTCGTCGCGCCGCTCATGACCGCATCGCCGGGGCCGGCGTCGCGGCCGCCGCCGGCAGGAGATCGATCTCGAGGGCGACGTCGGCGACGTTCACCGAATGGGTCAGCGCGCCCATCGAGATGCGGGCGACGCCGGTCTCCGCGTAGGCGCGCAGGTTCCCGGCGTGGATGCCGCCCGAAGCCTCGAGCAGGACCTTCGGGGCATGGCGCGCGACGATCCGGCGGATCGTTTCGGGATCGAGGTTGTCGAGGAGCAGGAAGCGGCAGCCGAGCTCGACCGCACGATCGGCCATCGCCTCCGACTCGACCTCGACCTGGACGGCGACGCCGGCCGGTGTCCCGGCGAGCGCGCGGCGAACCGCCTCGTCGAGGCCGCCGGCCGCCGCGATGTGGTTGTCCTTGACGAGCACCGCGTCGTAGAGGCCGAAGCGATGATTGACGCCGCCCCCGACCGCGACCGCGTACTTCTCGAGGGCGCGCCAGCCGGGCGTCGTCTTGCGCGTGTCGACGAGCGCGGTCGAGAGGCCCGGGATCGAATCGACGAGGCGCCGCGTCTGGCTCGCGACACCGCACAGCCGGCCGAGAAAGTTCAGCGCCGTCCGCTCCGCGGTCAGGATCGACGCATAACGTCCGCGCACCCGCAGGAATAGGTCGCCGGCCGCGAGCCGGCTCCCGTCCCGGACGCCGGCGACGCGTTCGATCGAGAGGGAGGGGTCGACCTGGCGGAAGACCGCTTCGGCGATCTCGAGGCCGCAGACGACGACGGGCGCTCGCGCCTCGACCCGGCCGCAGCCTTCGCGATCCGGATCGACGACGATCCGGCTCGTGAGGTCGCCCGGGCCGATGTCCTCGGCGAGGGCGAGATCGAGCAGCGCTTGCCATTGCGCCTGGGGCGGGACACCGGGCATCCAGGACTCCGCAGCGAGAGGTGGGCGCGCGAGTCTATCGCACGGCCGAAGGGCCGACGCGGCCGGCGCACGTCCGGCCGGGCCGATGCGAGGTCGTCCAGGGTCGGGTGGCTCGCGGCGGCTCAGTCGCCGTCGCCCTTCAGCTTGCGGATCTCCTCGCGCACGAGCGTCTCCGCCATCTGCGGAATCACGTCCCAGGCGATCCGCTCCACCCGCTCGATCACCTGCTTGACGATCGTCTCGGAAAGATAGGAGAAGGCCTCCCACGCGACCTTCTCGAGGGTCTCGTGGACCCGCTGCTGCAGGATCGGGGAGAGATCGTCGACCGCGCGCCGCTCGCTCGCCGAGACGGCGCTCGCGTTCGCCGGCATCGCGGCCGCGCTTCGGGCGGGCTCGCTCGGCGGGCGCGGCTCGTCGAGGAAGAGGTCGAGATCGAGCTCCGGTCTCACCGCGCGAGCCGGCAGGGGAGGCGGCGTCAGCGATGCGACCGACGGCAGCGGCGGAGGCTCGCTCGCGACCGGGGGCGGCGCGCTCGGCGCGAAGGCGGCGGGAGCGAAGGAAGCGGCGGAGGCAACGGACGCAACGGACGCAACGGAGGCAACGGACGCGAACGACGCCCGCTCGTCGAAGAGCGGAGCCGAGGTCGCGAGGTCGCTCGAAGACACGTCGAACTCGGTCGCGTCGTCCGAGTCGGGAGTCTCTGCGAACTGCATCGGCTCGGGCACGAATTCGGCGCGGGCGGGGCTGGCCTGGGCCGGCGCGGCGGTCGCGATCGGTGCCGATGCCTGTGTGGGTGTCGGATCGGCGAGCAGCTGCGACTCCGAGACGTCGAGCAGCGAGGAGAAGGATTCCTCGAGCAGGTCGACCCGGGCGATCGGGGCCTGCTCGGAGACGTCGAATCCGAAGTCGAGATCCCCGGACGATTGCTCCGAGGGACCGAAGTCGAGGGCGATCGGCGGCTCGGGTCGGCGTTCGAAGCGATCCGCGGATTGGGCGAACGGCGGTGTGGCCGGTTGGGAGATCGGCTGGGTCGACAGCAGGGGGGCAGCGGGGGCGGTCGGCGCGGCGAGGAGCTCGTCGAGATCGGTGACCCCGGCCGACTGGCCGAGGCTTCGGGAGGTCATGGCGTTCAGGTCGTCGCGCTCGACCTGGATCTTGGCCGGGGTCGGCGGATCGGGATCGAAGGCCGTGTCGAGGTCGAGGGCCGTGACCGGGAGCGGCGCGAGCTCGAGCGGCTCGTCGAAGCCGAGGTCGTCGGAGAGGGACGCGGCTTCGACGGCCTGCGGATCCGGGAGGATCGCGAGGGTCGCGTCCTCGATCGGGGGCTGGGTGACGAACGCCGACTCCTCGACGGCGGGTGCGGGATCGAAGCGGGGTGTCGACTCGCCGGCGCGGCTCGGGGACACGTTCGATCCGTAGCTCGGCCCGCCGATCTCGCCGGGCGGCCCGAAGAGATCGCCGTCGAGCGCCTCGGAGAGATCGGACTCCGAGAGGGAGGGCGTGACGTCGAGGGAGTCGCCGAGGCCGAGGAAGCCGTCGTCGGCCGCCGAAAAATCGTCCCGGCGACCCGCCATGCGGGGGGCGGGCGTCGCGACGAGGACTTCGTCCTCGACCGGTTCCTGAAAGAGGCTCTCGGCGGAGGCGCTCGCGCTCGCCGCGACCACCGGGCTCGCGGGCGCCGCCGGGCGGGCCGCGTTCTTCATGACGTTCTTCACGCGCTCGACGAGGGCCTGGGCCTCGAAGGGCTTCGTGATGTGGCCATCGGCACCGACGCTCGCGGCGCGAGCCTCGTCGAAGGCCTCGAAGGTCCCCGTCAGCAGCAGGACCGGAATGTGGGCGAGGTTGGGATCCTTCTTGATGGCCTCACAGACCTCGTAGCCGCTCTTGCCGGGCATCACGACGTCCGCGAGGACGACGTCGGGTCGGATCTCCCGCGCCTTGATCACGGCGTCGTCGCCGTTGTCCGTCGAGACCAGCTCGACGTCCTCGTTGGCGAAGGACAGGCCGACGAGCTTCTGGATCACGACCGAGTCATCGGCCAGCAATAGCGTCTTGGACATCCATCCCCCCGGTTCGGGCGCGGGCCGCCCGGCGCAGCCGATGAGCGTACCGCTCGCGTGCCGTATCGTCGCGGTCTGCCGCGGGATTGACGGGATTTTTGCGCACGGCTGAGCCCGGCTCGTTCTCCCCGGTCAAGCCGTCCCGGTCCCGCTCCGATAGCGGAACGGGCTCGGCCGACTCGTTTCGTGCCCAGGGAGACCCCGCATGTGGCTTCGCTCGGCGGCTCGGACCGACGTCGGCATGCGCCGCCAGGCCAACGAGGATCGCTATGCGATCGTCCCCGATCTCGGCCTCTTTCTGGTCGCCGATGGGATGGGGGGTCACAAGGCCGGGCAGGTCGCGAGCCAGCTCGCGGCCGAGGCCGCCATCCGGGCGATCGAAACGCTCGAGGGGGCGACCGTCTCCCTGGCCGAACGTCTGCGCCATGCGGTGGCCTGTGCCAATCGGGAGATCTTCCGTGCGGCGGAGGGCAAGGCCGAACTGGCCGGCATGGGCACGACGCTCGTCTCCATGCTCTTCGGCGCGGAGCGCCTCGCCCTGGCCCACGTCGGCGACAGCCGGGCCTATCTGCTGCGCAACGCGCGGCTTCGAGCGCTGACCGACGATCACTCGATCGTGGCGGAGCTGCTCCGCCGCCAGGCGATCAGCGAGGAGGCGGCGCGGGCCCACCCGCATCGCCACGTGCTGACGCGTGCGCTCGGCGTGCGGCCCCGGATCGAGCCCGATCTGGCGGAGATGACGCCGCAGCCGGGCGACGTGTTCGTGCTCTGCTCCGATGGGCTCACGACCCACGTGGGGGACGCCGAGATCGCCGATTGCGTCGGCGGCGAGGCGGATCTCGAGCGGGCGGCGGCGCGTCTCGTCGAGGCGGCCAATGCCGCCGGCGGGCTCGACAACGTGACGGTCCTGCTGGTGCGGGTCGAGAAGGAAGACTGAAGTCCGCGCCCGGACCGGAGCCCGACCTACCGGTCGACCATGCCCTTCAGCTTCGAGCGCAGGCGCATGACAGCCTTGGTATGGATCTGGCACACGCGGCTCTCGGTGATCCCGAGGATCGTCCCGATCTCCTTCATGTTGAGATCCTCGTAGTAGTAGAGCGAGATCACGAGGCGCTCCTTCTCCGGGAGCGAGCCGATCGTGTCGGAGATGACGTGCTTCGTCTCCATGTGCTTCAGGGAGGCGAAGGGGTTCTCGGACTGCACGTCCTCGATGATGTCGGCGAAGGTGCCCGAGCGATCGCCGTCGGAGTTCGTGCCGCGGATCTCCTCGAGGTTCACGAGCGAGATGCCCTTCACCTGGTTGATCAGCGTGTGGAACTTGTCGAGCTCGAGACCGAGCGAATCGGCGACCTCGTCCTCGTTGGCGGAGCGGCCGAGGCGCTGCTCGACCTCGCCGTAGGCGCGCTCGAGCCGGCGGCCCTTCTGGCGCACGCTGCGGGGGACCCAGTCGAGGGAACGGAGCTGGTCGAGGATCGCGCCCTTGATGCGGAACTCGGCGTAGGTCTTGAACTTGCAGTTCTTCTCGGGGTCGTACTTCTCGATCGCGTCCATCAGGCCGATCACGCCCGTGTTATGCAGGTCGTCGAGGTCGATGTGGGAGGGGAGGCGTACGGCGATCCGGTTCACGATGTAGCGGATCAACGGGGTGTGCTCGAGGACGATCTCCTCCTTCAGATTGGCCGGGATTCCGTCGTGGAGCTCCTTGGCCTCGCGCAGCAGCGTTTCCATCTCGATCGGTTCCTCTCGTCGGTTCGCCATGTGCCCGCCCATTCCGTCTGCGGTCCTGGTCTTGAGCCGGTTGCGCCTTCGTGCCGCCGCCGCCTCGGTCTTCGAACCGGCCGCGCTGCGATCGCGCTGCCGGACATGCGCATCCCCAAAGCAGGGCCCGTGCCAAGCGGGTGCGCGAATCGCGGGACTTGACCCGGAATTCACCGGAATTCGGGGGCGGGCCGGCAGCGCGGTGGGGGAAGTGCCTGGAATCGAAGGCGATTTCAGGGGCTCCGAAAGGGCGCTGCTATGCAGAATATTTCAGCAAGGCGCCGCCCGCGGACGCGCCGGAGCGCGGAAGCGGCCGCTCGGGCGTCAAGAGTCCGACGATGGGGGGCGTTCAGAACGGAATCGGCGTTCGGATCTGTACGCGTGCGTTCCGATCGCGAACGCCCCGGGCCGGATCGCCGAACGCCTCCGTCCGGGACCGCGCGACCCTCGGTCCGGGACCGCGCCAGCCTCCGTCCGGGACTAGAGCAGCGAACGGCGGGGGACGAGCCCGCGCTTCTTGATCTTCTCGAGCAGGGTCGTCCGGTTGAGGCGAAGCCGCTGGGCCGCCCGGTTCTTGTTCCAGCCCGTCTGCTCGAGGGCCTGCTGGATCAGGTCGTTCTCGAAGCGGGTCACGACGTCGTTGAAGTCGAGCCCGGTCGACGGGACCCGGGGCGCCCAGGTCCGGAGCGCGGGCTCGGCGCGGATCGAGTCCGGGAGATCCGGGACGTCGATCTCGCCCTCGCCGACGAGCACGGTCAGGCGCTCGATCAGGTTCTCGAGCTCCCGCACGTTGCCGGGCCAGTCGTGATCCATCAGGCGCTGGAGGGCGTCGTCGGAGAAGCCGGTGACGCGCGAGCCGCGTTCCTTCTGGGCGTGGTCGAGGAAATGATGGACGAGGAGGGGCAGGTCCTCGATCCGCTCGCGGAGCGGCGGCACCTCGATCGGGAGCACGTTCAGCCGGTAGAAGAGATCCTCGCGGAAGCGGCCCTCCGCGATGCGTTCCGGCAGGTTGCGATGGGTCGCGGCGATCACCCGCACGTCGACGTGCCGGGTCGTCGACGCGCCGACGGGCTCGAAGCTGCGCTCCTGCAGGACGCGCAGCAGCTTGACCTGGAGGTTCGGGCTCATGTCGCCGATCTCGTCGAGGAAGATCGTGCCGCCGTGGGCCGCGGCGAAGCGGCCCTCGCGGTGGGCATGGGCGTTGGTGAAGGCGCCCTTTACGTGGCCGAAGAGCTCGGACTCGAGCAGCGCCTCGGGGATCGCGCCGCAATTCACGGTGACGAGCGGACGGTCCGCGCGCCCGCTGTTGTAGTGGAGGGCGCGGGCGAAGAGCTCCTTGCCCGTGCCGCTCTCGCCGGTGATGAGGACGGTGCTGTCGGTGTCGGCGACCTTCTCGACGAGGGCGAGGGTCCGGGCGAGCCGGGCGCTCTTGCCGACGATGGCGTCGAATTTGTGGCGGGTTCGAAGCTCGCGCTGGAGCTTGCGATTCTCGCTGCGCAGCCGGCCGTGGTCGAGGGCCTGCAGGGCGAGCTTTCGGACGGAATCGAGGCGCGCGCCCTCGAAGGGCTTTTCGAGAAACCAGTAGGCGCCGGCCCGGAGCGCCTCGATCGAGCCCTCCGCCGAGGCGTATCCGGTCATCACGATGCAGGGGATGTCGGGATCGTGCTCATGGATCCGGCGCACCAGCTCGAGGCCCGAAGGCCCGGGCATCTGGACGTCGGTGAAGACGAGGTCGATCGGCTCGGCGGTGACGATCTCCATCGCCTCGCTGGCGTCGCGGGCGAGACGGACCGTGTGGCCGGTTCGGTGGAAGACGCGCTCGAGAGCCTGCCGGTAGAGCGCATCGTCGTCGACGACGAGGATCTGGGGCTTGCGCAGGGGACACTCCGCAGTGCGGAGGGGGCAGTCGGAGTCTAGACGAGGTCGCGGGCGGTGGACAAGCGCGGATTCGCGTTGGGCGGCGCGGGTCGATCGGCTAATTTGGCGCGACCCCCTGCTCGACGCCTGACCGATCCCGATCGGACTCGGACCGGAGTCAGCGAGACCGCGATGAGTCCCCCTGCGCGCCGAGCTGCGCCCGTCTCGAGATCGACGTCGCCCCGGCGTGCGGGATCCGGCGTGATCCGCATCGTCGTCGTCGCCGGCGGAAGGGCGATCGGCGCGGGGCCCCCGGCGATGGCGGCCGAGACGACGGCGGCGCTCGCGCGACTCGGGGATCCGGTCGAGCTGCTCCGGGCAGGGACGCCCGGGGAGCTCGCGGATGCGACCGGGGATCCCGCGATCGACCTCGTCCTGATCGATCGGGTCGCGCAGCGCGAGTTCGCGACCCTGCTCGCCGCGATCGCCCCGTCCGGTCCACCGGCGGTCGTCGTCGTCGCCGAAGACGCGCGCGAGGCGGCGCTCGACGCCTTCCGGGCCGGGGCGTCGGATTGCGTGGCGGTCGGGCCCGACTATGGCGACGTCCTGCCGATCGTGCTGCTCGAGCAGGTCCGGCGCGGGCGCCTCGAGCGCCAGCAGCGCGTCGCCCTCGAGCGCATTCGCTGGCTCGAGGGGCTCAATGCGGCGATCGTGGCCGAGATGCCCGCCGGGCTCGCGGTGATCGACGACGCGGGTCGGCTCGTCGCCTCCAATCCGGAATTCGATCGGCTGTTTCCGCCGCGCGAAACGGGAACCGGCGCGGCGCGGCCCGAGCGGCTCTCGGATCGCTTGCCCGCGGAGTTCCTCGACGGGTCGGGCGCGGGGGGCGGCGATGCGACGAACTTCGCGCGCTCGGGGCGCTCGGTCCTGCTCGTGCGGGTCGCCGGGCGCGACGGAACGACGCGGACCTACGAGGTTCGAGGTCGGCCCCTCGACGCGCGCGGACGCGGGGCTCGTGCTCGTTTCGGACGTGACCGAGAGCGAGTGGCTCTCGCAGCGCCTCGAGACGCTCCAGCGCGATACTCGCGACATCGTCGAGAGTCTGAACAGCGCGTTGCTGGTCGTCGATCTCGAGGGTCGAGTGCGTTATGCGAACCCCGCGGCGGAGGCGATCCTCGGTGGGGTCGATGGCGATCTCGGAGGCCGGGAGATCCGCGATTGGTTCGATCATCCCGGCGACGACGAGGATCCGATCGAAGCCTGCCGCGCCCGCGGCGTCCGCAGCCGCGGTGCCGAGGCGCGGCTGCGCCGGAGCGACGGGACCTGGATTCCGGTCGGGATTTCCTGCTCGCCCCGCCTCGACGAGGGCGGCCGCTCGCAGGGCGTCGTCGCGATCTTCCAGGATCTCTCGAGCGTGAAGGCGCTCGAGCAGCAGGTCCGGCAGTCGGAGAAGATGGCGTCCATCGGTCAGCTCGCCGCCGGGCTCGCCCACGAAGTCAACAACCCGATCGGCTTCATCCAGACCAATCTCCATCAGATGACGGAATACCTCGCCGATCTCGGCCGCCATTTCGAAGCGCTCGACACGCTGCAGCGGGCGATCGCCGACGGGGAGTCCGGGCCGATCGAGCGGGCGTCGGGGGCGCTCGCGTCGGTCGCGCGGGAGATCGATCTCGACTTCCTGCGCTCCGACTTCGAGAAGGCGCTCAGCGAGTCGCTCGAGGGCGCCGATCGGATCCGCCACATCGTGAAGGACCTGCGCGACTTCTCGCGCCCCGATCTCCCCGAGCGTGTCTCGACGGACGTGAATCAGGCGCTCGACTCGACGGCCAACATCGTGCAGGCGACGTTCAAGCGGGGCGTCGTGATCGAGAAGGACTACGGCTCCTTGCCGGAGATCGAGGGCTACCCGATGCAGCTCAAGCAGGTCTTCATGAACCTGCTCGTCAACGCCCACCAGGCGATCGACGAGGCGCGCGCGGCCGGGGGCGAGACGACGCACGGCGTCGTCCGACTCGCGACGAGGCAGGTCGGGGACGAGGTCGTCGTCCGGATCTCCGACGACGGGGTCGGCATCCCGCCGCGCGATCTCGATCGCATCTTCGAGCCCTACTTCACGACGAAGGCGGTCGGGACGGGCACGGGCCTCGGCCTCGCGACCTGCTTCCAGATCGTCGAGCGCCACGGCGGCGGGATCCGGGCCGAGGGCGCGCCGGGCAGCGGGGCGACCTTCGAGATCCGGCTGCCGATCCTCGCGCGGGCACCGCGGATCGAGGAGGGCGCGAGCGGTCGTTCGATCGACCCGCGCTGCTAGCCTCCCGTCGCATGCGAGTCGTCGACCTCGACCGGGACATGAGCGACGTGATTCCGACCAACCTGGCGCGGGACAGTGAGTTCCTGTTCGCGCGCATGACCGAGGTCACGCTCGACTCGACCGGAGCGGGGCGCGGGCGCCGCGTGCTCGACGTCGGGAGCGGGGTCGGCCAGGACTCGGTGGCCCTCGCGCGCCGGGGAGCACGCGTCGTCGGGGCCGAGCCCTCGGCCCGCATGGCGGCCATGGCCCAGCTCTTCCAGTCGGCCCCGCTCCCCGACGGTCTCACGGCGCCGACCTGGGTCCGGGGCTGGGCCGATGCGCTGCCCTTCGCGGCGCAGTCCTTCGATGCCTCCTTCTGCAAGGGCGCGCTCGACCATTTCGACGCGCCCGAGTCGGCCATCGCCGAGATGGCTCGCGTCACCCGCCGCGACGGCGTGGTCGTGCTCGCGATCGCGAACTTCGACTCGCTGGCCTGTCGCGTGACGCGGGCGATCGATGGCCTGCGCCAGGAATGGCTCGGCCTGCCGCCGCTTCGAACGCGGCGGGGCTACGACACGCCGAGCGACCACTTCACCCGCTACGAGCTCGATCTCATGCGCGAGCAGGCCGAGCGCGCCCTCGAGATCGACCGCGTGATCGGGATCTCCCTCGGCTGGGGCATGCCTGGCTGGACGGCCCTGCTCTCGCGTCTGCCGGCGTCGATCGCGGACCTCGGTCTGCGTGCGGCCGACTGGCTCGCGCGGAGAAGTCCTTCGCTCGCGGACGTGGTCGTCCTGGTGGGGCGACCGGCCGTGCGCGGGGCGGAGCCGATCGGGCGTTAGTCGCGGATGCTGGTGTGCGCCGGACGAGAACGCCGCCGCGCGATCACGCTGCGGTAGGCGTCGGCGGTGGTGCGCGCGATCTCGGGCCAGGAGTAGGCCTCGACGACCCGCTCACGCCCGTTCCGGGCGAGGGCGCTGCGCCGCTCCGGGTCCGCCATCAGTGCCGCGATGGCGGCGGCGAGGGCATCGGGATCGTCCCGGGGCGTGAGGAGTCCCCCGCCGGTCCGCTCCATGACCTCCGTGAGCGCGCCGGCGCGGGTGGCGACGACCGGGGTTCCGCACGCCATCGCCTCGACGGCGGGCAGGCCGAATCCTTCGTAGCGCGAAGGCACGACGACGAGCTCGGCCCGACGGTAGAGCGCGAGGAGCTCGGCCGAATCGACCCGCCCCGTGAGCGTCAGGCGGTCCTGGACCGAGAGCTCGCCGGCCCAGCGTCGGACCTTGTTGTCGCTGTTGTCGTCGTCGACGAGGGTGAGTCGGATCTGGGGCGGAAGCTTCGCGAGGGCGCGGACGAGGGTGCGGATTCCCTTGTTGGGGTCGGAGGAGCGGCCGATGCAGAGGATCTCGCCCGGGCGCTTCGCGATGCCGGGATCCGGTCGGAAGAGCTCGGTGTCGAGGCCGTTGCGGACGTTGATCAGTCGATCCGGGGAGACGGCGAAATCCTGCGCGATCTGTCGCTTGCCGACCTCGGAGGAGGTCAGGACGGCGTCGAGGCGGCGGGCGACGAAGGATTGCATGCCGATCGGGTAGAACTTCATGGTGCCGATCGCCTGGAGCAGCGTCTCGTCGCGCACGAACGAGGCGCGGCGATCGACGGTGAGCGGATGGTGGACCGTCGTCACGACCGGGAGCCCCATCGCCCGCAGGCCGAGCAGCCCGTAGCCGAGGCATTGGACGTCGTGGACGAGGTCGTAGCGCGCGCCCGCGCGGAGCTCTTCGGCGATCCGCCGGAAGGCCCGGAAGCTGAAGGCTGCGAGCTCGGGCAGGAAGCCGATCCTGCTCGCGACGAGCTCGTAGAAGTTCAGCGGCGTGAGGATCTGCAGCGGGTCCTTCCGGGGCACGATCTGGTCGGTCTGGCCGAGGACCCACTTCGCCCAGAACTGCTGGTTCGGGAGCTCGACGACCCGTGCGAAGGGCATCGGGTCGGGGTAGGGCGGTCCGACGAAGACGTCGACTTCGTGCCCCTGGCGCGCCATCTCGCGGGCGAGGAACCAGAGGTAGATCCCCTGGCCGCCCGAATTCATGTTGCCGCGATAGGCGACGAAGGCGATGCGCAGTGGGCGGGGCATGCTAGGCCGTCGCCGTCGGTCGCTTGCGACGCAGCTTCGCGCCGAGTCCGCTGCTCCGTCGCGCCACGACGGGCTTCTCCGCATAGAGGATCACGCTCTTCGGGCAGATGAAGTCGAGCACGCGCTCGACCTTCGCGATCGCCGGCGAGACGGTCGACCGGATCAGGAACTCGCGGTAGGCGCGCACGAGTCGGCTCTTGTCCGCGGAGGGGAGGTGCATCACCGAGCGCAGCATCCAGTAGGGGGTATGAAAGCCGTGGGCGAAGCCGCATCCGACGGTCGTGAGGCCCGCCGCGGCGAGGCCCTCGGCGAGATCCCGGGGCCGGAAGATCCGGATGTGGCCGCCGGGGCTCTCGAAATAGTCGTCGCCGAGGCGGAGGTAGAGGTTCTCGCTCGTCGCGGTGGGGATCGTGACGGCGAGCTTCGCGCCGGGCTTCGCGACCCGGGCGAGCTCCCGCGCCGCGGCGCGGTAGTCGTGGACGTGCTCCATCACTTCGGAGCAGATGACGCGGTCGAAGCTCGCGTCGGCGAAGGGCAGATGGAAGGCGTCGCCCTGGAGCATCGCGCCGAGTCGTCCGCTCGCCCGGCCCTGCTTCGCGAGGACCTTGCCCGGCATGCGCATGGCCGGCAGGTCGAGGTCGAGGCCGACGACGTTCGCGCCGCGCCCCTGGCTCCCGAAGCAGTGGCGTCCCTCGCCGCAGCCCGCGTCGAGGAGCCAGTGGCCCGGCCGGACGTCAAGCCGCTCGAGATCGACCGTGAGCAGCACGGATCACCTCCTCGAAGACGTCGACGAGCCCGGCGGCCGCCTGGTCCCATTGAAACAGGCGCTCGACCCGCGCCCGGGCCGCGCGCCCCATGCGCTCGGTCTCGGCCGGATCGCGCAGGCATTCCCACATCGCGTCCGCGAGCGCCCGTGCGTTGCGGCGCGGGACGAGACGTCCACTCCGGCCGTCGGTGCCCACGACCTCGGGCAACGCGCCGGCGTCGTTCGCGATGACGGACAGGCCGCAGGCCATCGCCTCGCTCGCCGGAAAGCCGAAGCCCTCGAAGAAGGAAGGCACGATCGCGACCTTCGCCGTCGAGTACTGCTCGACGAGCTCGGGCACGGTCAACATGCGGTCGACGATCTCGATCCGCCCCTCGAGGCCGTACTGGCGCGTGAAGCGCGGGACGAGGCCGTGGCTCGGGATGCGGCCGTCGACGATCTTGAGCTTCACGTGGGGCGGCAACATCGAGAGGGCCTCGAACATCGTGCCGATGCCCTTCTTTCGATCCTCGGTCCGGCCGACGAAGAGCAGATCCGCTTCCTTCGCGACGTGGGGCAGGGGGCGGAAGATCTCGGTGTCGGTTCCGTTGTAGACGACCGAGACGTCCTTCTGCGGGATCCGGAAATAGCGCTCGATCGCCTCCCTCGAGGCCTCCGAGACCGTCACGATCTTCGCCAGCCGCGGGGCCACCGTCTGCTGCATGAAGAGCGGGAAGTAGAGCGTCCGGCTGATCCGCCTCTTGAGCGAGCGCTCGATCGTGAAGTCCGCCTCGCGATCGATGTGGAGCGGATGGTGGATCACCGAGACGACCGGCACGCCCATCTTCTGGATGCCGAGCAGCCCCCAGGACAGGCATTGGTTGTCGAACACGACGTCGAAGCGGTACTTGCGCTGGAGCTCCGGGAAGCGGCGCATCAGGCGGAAGCCGAAGGTCTGCATCTCGGGGAAGACGCCGAAGCGCGAGACCCCGAGCTCCCAGAGCGAGAGGGGCTTCAGGATCGACCAGGGGTCCCTCGGATCGAAGGCCGTCTCGAGGCTGCGGCCGAAGACGTTGTCGTTCGGGATCGCATGGAGCGGGATGCCGGGGGCGAGCTCGGGGAGCGGGGGGCCGGCGAAGACGTGGACGTCGTGGCCGGCCTTCTTCCACTCGCGGGCGAGATAGGCGGCGTAGATGCCCTGGCCGCCGCAGAACATGTTGCCGCGATAGGTCAGCAGAGCGATGCGCACGGGGAGTCTCCTGGCGACATGCTGGGCGCGCGGCGGGCGCCTGCGGAGCTCAGGCCGCGTCTTCCGTCGCGCCCGCACGGCCAGCGCCGGCGGTCTTCGGGGCGGCCGCGCCGGCAGTTTCGGCGGTCTGGTCCGCCTCGACCTGGATCGTCGCGATCGTGTAGCCGACCCAGGCGACGAGGCCGAGCGCGAAGAGCGTCACGATCGCGACCGGAATCGCCAGCGCCCACCAGTTCTGCTTCGCGATGCCGATGAGGAAGAGGAGGGCCGCCATTCCGGCACCGCCGCAGATGGCCCAGCCCTGGGCGCGCGTGGTCTCTTGCATGTTTGCCTCGTGGTCGCGCCGGGAGGGGCCCGCGCAGGCGGGGCAGTATCCCGGATTCGCCTTTCCTGTCAACGAATTGGCTCGGAGAGTCGAGCTTCCGGTCGAGCTTCTCGCGACAGCGGGCATGGAGTAGGCTTGGCCTCGATGTGGGTCGTGGGATTGATGTCGGGGACGTCGGCGGACGCGATCGACGCCGCGTTGGTCGAATGGCCGGACGGCGCGAACGCACGCCCCTTCCGCCTGCTTGCCTATCAAGAATTTCCCCATGCCCCCGCGCTCCAGAGCGAGATCCATCGATTGGCGGCGGGCGAGCTGCCCGGGGAGGCGATGCTCGCCGAGCTCGTCCGCCTCGATCGCGTCCTGGCCGACCGCTTCGCCGACGCGACCCTCGAGCTGTTGAAGGGGGCCGGGATCGACCCCGCGCGCGTCGCGGGCATCGGCTCCCACGGCCAGACGGTCGCCCATCATCCCGAGCACGGGGGGACGCTCCAGATCGGCTGCCCGGCCCGCCTCGCCGAGCGCATCGGCCGGCCGGTCGTCGCCGATTTCCGGCGCAGGGACATGGCGATGGGCGGCGAGGGCGCGCCCCTCGCGCCGTTCTTCCATCACGCGGTCTTCGGGGATCCCGACGAGGATCGGGGCGTCCTCAATCTCGGCGGCATCGCGAACCTGACCTACCTGCCGGCCGGTGACGACGGCGGGCGGGTGATGGCCTTCGACGTGGGGCCGGCCAACTCCCTGATCGACGGCGTCGTGACGCTCGCGAGCGACGGGCGCGAACGCTGCGACGTCGACGGCGTCCGCGCGCGCCGCGGGCGCATCGTCGAGGCCTGGCTGGCCGAGATGCTAGGCGACCCCTACCTCGCGCGACCGGCGCCGAAATCGACGGGGCGCGAGCGCTATGGCCTCGCCCTGGCCCGCGAGTGGCTCGAGCGTGCCCGCCGCGAACGGGTCGACGTCGACGATCTGCTCGCGACGCTCGTCGAGTTCTCGGCCCGGGCGGTCGCGCAGGCCTGGGACCGGCTCGCGGGGGAGGGCGCCCGTGCACGGCACGGACGCATCCTGGTCGGGGGCGGCGGCGTCCGCAATCACCATGGCATGGCGGTCCTGGCGCGGGTCTTCGACGGGCTTGCGGTCGAGCCGATGGAGGCCGCCGGTGTCCCGGCGGACGCGGCGGAGGCGATGGCGTTTTCGCTGCTCGCGCGCAACGCGCTGCTCGGGATGCCTAATCAGCTGCCGCAGTGTACGGGGGTCGCCGAGGCCCGGGTCCTCGGCGTCGTTCACGGCGTCGAGTGGCTCGACGGCCGACTCAGAGCTTGACGGCGAATCCGTCGTCGGCGGTCTCGAGCTCGATCTGACCGCGCCGACCGATCATCGTCTCGCCGAGGTGGGTCAGGATCAGGCGACCGCAGTCGAGATCGTCGCGATGCTCGCGCAGCTCCTCGAGCGAGAGATGGAAATCGAGCCCCGCGCATTCGAGGGCACTCGCAGATGAAGAGGCCGCTGCCGGCGACGGCGCGGGGCAGGGCCTCGAACCAGCCGGTGTCGCCGGAGTAGGCGATCGACTCCGCACCGAGCTGGATGCGGTAGCCCTGGGGATGGGCCTCGAGCTGATGGGCGGTGGCGAAGGCCTGGATCGTCGCCGGCCCGACCTCGCGGGTCTCGCCCGGTCGGATCTCGCGATAGCGGATCGGAAAGCTCCACTCGCGATTGCCGAGGTGGTGGCCCATGGCGTTCGCGAGTGCGTGGACTCGCGCCTCGATCTCCGGGGGGCCTGCGATCTCGAGTGCATGGCGACGCCGATCGGCGTAGAGCGCGGCGTAGAGGAAGCCGGGGATGCCGCCGAAATGGTCGCCGTGGAAATGGGAGACGAGGATGACGTCGACCTCGTCTCGAGGGATCTCGAGGGCGCTCAGGCCGGTGTTCGTCGTCGCCCCGCAGTCGATCAGCATGCCTCCGCGTTCGCCACGGGCGAAGACCGCCGACTGGCGGCGTCCGCCCGCTCCGAATGCGTCGCTCGTGCCGACGAAGACGACTTCGCTCATGCTGCGCCTCGCTGATCCGCTTCGGCCGCAGCCGGATGGAAGCCTCTCGCCCCGAAGACCCCGTCCGTCGCGCGCACGCCCGCCGGCAGGACCGCGTCCTCCCAGACGACGCAGCGCGTGAGGCGCGCGTCCGCCGGAATCCGCACCGACCGCGCCGCCACGACGTCTCTTCCGGCGCCCACGATCTCGACGTCGCCCGTCCAGGCCGTCGCGTCCCCACCAAGAGAAGGCATCGCCGGCGGCGTCAGGTTGACGTCGAGATATTCGGCCGGTGTGCCCACCGGTTCCCAGACGCATTCGCGGGGATCGACGACCTCGGCCGCGAGCGAGAGCGCGCCGCGGGCGGCGCGGGGCATCAGCCAATCGCGCAGGTCCTCGAAGACTTCCTGATCCGGCCAGTCCGCCAGCACCGCTCGCTCGAAGAAGCGAATGCTCGTGAACAGGCCGCGTGCGGTCTCGGGCAGCGGGGCCCCCGACTTCGAGGCCGCATCGCCGACGGGGTGGCGCCCGATGCGACGGACGTGGCCGGCTTCGTCGACACCGACGCTGCCGAAGGTCGCCTCGCGCGGATCGCGCCGCAGCACCAGGGTCACGTCGCAGCCGCGTGCGCGATGGCGGGCGGCCAGCGTCGGGAGATCGACATCGATCAGCATGTCCCCGGCCAGCACGACGCAGGTCTCGCTGGCGCGGAGGAACTCGGCGGCCCGGCGGATCCCGCCGCCGGTGCCGAGCGGCTTCTCCTCTTCGGACCAGGTCACGTCGAGCCCGGCCGGGCAGTCCGCGTCGACCGCGCGTCGGATCGTGTCGGGCAGATAATGCAGATTGATCATGACCTCGCGGATCCCCTGGCGCGCGAGCAGCTCGAGCAGCAGGCTGATCACCGGCCGCCCGCGGACGGGAAGCGCCGGCTTCGCCCGCTCGTCGGTCAACGGGCGCATGCGCGTTCCGAGACCCGCAGCGAGGATCATCGCGCGCACGCGACTCTCCCCACCGCCGGTTCTGTCGCGGTCGATCCGTCCCAGATCATCGCTTGATTCCCTCGCTCGGAATATCGGCCGACGCCATCGCCGTGGTAAGTGCGTGGATCACAGAAATGAGGGTCGGAATCCCGGGAAACCCCGACTCGAGGCGTCCCGCAGCCCGCCCGAGGAGCTCGAGGCCACGGGGGATCTCGTGCCAGCGCCGACGGTCGCCCCGAGCCAGGCCCGCGTGGACGACGTGGGCGACGTCCTTGCAGAGCCGTGCCACGGCCAGGGCGTCGAATCGCCGGCGGGCGGTCTGGGAGGAAGGGTGATCCGGGAGATTCGGGACCACCTCCGCCAGGAGCCGGGCAGCGAGCGCCTCGTCGAGGTCGGTCTGCAGGTCGTAGAGCAGGCAGACGAGGTCGTATTCGGGTGGGGCCACGAAGGCACCCTGGACATCGATCAGGACCAGGCCGGGACGGCCGCCGGCGGGATTCGCGCGCAGGTGGAGGTTCTCGGCCTTGTAGTCGCGGTGGGCGAGTCGGCGGGGGGCGTGCTCGAGCTCCACGCTGATCGCGGCGAAGAGGGCGCCGTGGTCGTCGAGCTCCCGCGTCGTGGCCTCGCGCCGGAGCAGGCCGGGGATGGCCCAGTGGAGCCATTTCCAGAGCTTGGTCTCGACGAGTGGGGCGTCGTAGCGTCGGCCGAAGGCCGCGATGTGTTCGGGCGGTGCCGAGAGCCGCTGCATGCGGGGAACCAGCGCGCAGGCCTCGCGGTACAGCGCTTCGCGATCGCCGGGCTCCGCCTGCAGGAGATTGCGCGCGCCCACGTCCTCGAGCAGCTCGAGGCCGAGCGCCGGGAAGTGGCCGTGGCTCCGTGGGACGGGGAGCCCCGCCGCCTCGAGGAAGCTGCGAAGGGGCTCGAGGGGGGGCTCCGGGAGCCAGCTCGGGGCGGTGGGCAGGAAGAGGTCCGCCGAGCCGGCGCTGAAGCGCGCCACCGGGCTCGCACTCGCCGCGGAGGCCGACGCTTCGGGCTCACACCGGGCCACGATCGTGCGCGGCGACCCCTCCCCGAATTCGAGGCGGTAGAACCGGCGAGCCCCCATGCCCGCCGCAATCGCCTCGATCGAGGCCACCCGCCGCCCCAATCGCTCTTCGACCACCGCCTTCAGTCGATCCGCTTCCACACGCCCTCAGCCCAGGAAAGAGCCCTCAGCCCAGGAAAGAGCCCTCAGCCCAGGAAAGAGCCCTCAGCCAAAGAAATAACGACACGCCGCGACCGCCCCGAGAAAACCCGCGACGTCCGCGGCGAGACAGCACGCCAGCGCGTGGCGTCCGTCGACGACGCCCGCCGCGCCGAAATAGACGGCGAGCACGTAGAAGGTCGTTTCGGTCGAGCCCATGAGCGTGCAGGTCAACATGCCGATGAAGGAATCCGGCCCGTGGGTCGTGATGATCTCGCTCATCACGCCGAGGGCGCCGCTGCCCGAGAGCGGACGGATCAGCGCCATCGGCAGGACTTCCGCCGGCACGCCGATCTGGCTCGTGAACGGATCGATCCAACCGATCACGGCGTCGAGCGCGCCGGAAGCGCGCAACATCCCGACCGCGACGAGGATCACGACGAGATAGGGGACGATGCGCGACGCGACTTCGAGGGCCTCGCGGCCGCCAGCCACCATCGAATCGTAGACGGGGACGCGGCGCGCGAATCCATAGGCGAGGACGGCGAGCAGCAGCGCGGGCAGGGTCCACTGTTGCAGCAGATTGCGCGCCGCAATCCCGGCGCCGTGGGAGAGGGCGTCGGACCGGAATGCGGCGACGACCGAGGCAGCGAAGCCGAGCAGCGCGAGCCCGACGAGGGCACGCCGCGCGCTTCGGCGCCAGCTCGGCTCGCTGTCGTTCCGGGCGGCGCGGGCCGAGGGGCCCGCGTCCGTCGGGTCCGGCTCGCCCTCGTCAGCCGACCTGGTCGATCCGATCGCCGGGGCATCCACGCGGACGGCGGCGCCCGCCGACGGGGCGAGGGCAGGCGGTGCGAACAGGGGGAGCGGCTTGAGGAGGAAGTAGGTCGCGATCGCCGCGGCGGTCGAGCAGAGCGTCGCGAAGAGCGTCGGCATCCAGATCGCCCAGGGGTCGGCGGAGTGGGCGGCGGCGCGGACGCCGATCGTGCCGAGGGGGGGGAGGAGCGTGATCGAGGATGCGTTGACCGCGAGGAAGAGGACCATGGCGTTGGAGGCCCAGGGCGCATGGCGATTGAGCCGTGCCAGCTCGTTCATCGCCTTGAGGCCGAACGGCGTCGCGGCATTGCCCATCCCGAGGATGTTCGACGCGAAGTTCATGACCATCGCGCCCATCGCGGGATGATCGGCGGGGATCTCGGGAAAGAGCCGTCGCATGACGGGCGCGAGCCACCGCGCGACCGCTTCGCGCAGCCCGGCGTCGAAGGCGATGCGCATCAGGCCGAGGAAGAAGACCATCACGCCCACCAGCCCGATCACGAGCTGGACGGCGGACTTGGCGCTCTCGAAGATCGAATCCGTGACCCGTGCGACGGCCTCGGGGCCGGAAGCCGCCGCGACGAGCAGCGACGTCGCGACGAGCACGAGCCAGATGGCATTGAGCATCGGTCCCCCCGAACCCAGATCGCGTGCGCGGGTCATTCCCCATCGCGCGGATTGCTCGAGCGCAGGCTCCCCGATAAGCTCGGCGGCGTCAAGCGCGCTGGCGCTCGATCCCCCCGCCAAGATGCGTTCGCCTTCGGGCGACGAGGCTTTGCATGACGTGGCCGATCTCGCGGTGCGTCGTCCCGACGGCTCGAGCTCGAGTCGGGGTGGGCGGCAGAGTGCTCGATGTTCTCGCGCGGCGCGGCCTCGTGTTCGCGGCCCTGGTCTCCCTCGCCAGCGGGCCATCGGCCGCCGCCGAGACGCTCCCGGCCCGGATCGACCGACTGCTCGCGCGTGGAGCGCTCGCAAAGGCGAGCGTCGGTGTGCTGGTCGCTCGCGCCGACGACGGGGCGGTCGTTCATGCCCGGGGCGCAGACCAGCTCTTCATTCCGGCCTCCAATCAGAAGCTCCTGACCGTACTCGCGAGCCTCGAGCGCTTCGGTCCGAGTCATCGCTTCGTGACGCGGGTCTGGGCGCCCGCGCTCATCGACGGCGACGGCCTCGTCCCGGAGCTCGTCGTCGAAGGGGGCGGCGATCCGGCGATGGGCTCGGAAGATTGGTGGCGCGTCGCCGCCGATCTGCGCCACGCGGGGCTGCGCGGGGTCCAGGGCGACCTGCGCGTCGACGACCGGCTCTTCGCGGGGCCGGCCTGGCACCCGTCGTGGGGCGACCTGACGGCCCGCGCCTATCATGCGCCGATCGGTGCTTTGACGGCGAACTTCGGCGCCTTTGCCGTCTCGGTCTGGCCGCGGGCGGCGGTGGGCTCGGCGGCCCGGGTCGCCGTCGATCCGCCCGTCGACTATCTGCGGCTTCGCAATCTCGCGCGCACCGTCCCGCGCCGCGGTCGTCCCGAGCTGGTCGTCGACCGCGTCGCCGGTGCGTCGTCCGAGGGACTCGCCGAGGAGATCGTCCGCGTCGAAGGCCGCGTCCGCCGCGGAGATCCGGGGGATCTGTTCCCGCGCAGCGTCCTCGATCCGGGGCTCTACGCGGGCTCGCTCCTGCTCCATCAGCTGCGCGCCAACGGCATCGGCGTCGAGGGCGTCGTCCGGCGCGCGCCGCGCGAAGGCAGCGACTTCGTCCTGGTCCTCGAACGCCCGGGACGAAGTCTCGCCGAGATCGCACGGCTGTGTCTCAAGCAGAGCAGCAACGCCGTCGCCGAGACCCTCGTGAAGGATCTCGGCGCCTGGGCCGGCGTCGATGGGGCGGGCGCTCCGAGCACCTCGGGCGATTGGGCGGGGGGCATCCGCGCGCTGCGGGAGACGCTCGAAGCGCTCGGGCTCGATCTCGCGAACGCCCATCTCGTCGACGGCTCGGGGCTCTCGATCCAGAATCGCTTGAGCCCGCGCATGCTGGTCGAGGCGCTCGCGCTGGCGTCACGCTCTTTCCGCGCGGGCCCGGAGCTCATCGCGGCGCTGCCGATCGGCGGTCGCGACGGGACCCTCGAGCGTCGCCTCGCCGGCACGGATGGGCGCATCCGCGCCAAGACCGGCCTGCTCTCGGATGCCGGCGTCACCGCCCTGTCGGGTTATGCGGAGCGCGCCGACGGCGTGCGACTGATCTTCTCGATCCTGGTGAACGGCCGGGGCGGCGGGACCGAAGCGGCGATGGAGGCCGTCGACGACCTCGCCCGGGCGCTGCTCGAAGGGGAGCTCCCGGTCGTCCCGTCCGAGACGCCGGGAGCGGCGGTTCAGGAGGGCCGCGTCGCGCCGGCGGGCTCGCGCACGAAGGCGCGCATGACCGAGTCGATGTACTCGGAGGGCAGCGTGTCGCCGTCGCGCAGCCGGCGATCGATGACGCCCGGCCCCCAGTTGTAGGCGGCCAGCGCGATCGACACGTCGCCGTATCGGTTCGTGAGCTCGCGCAGGTAGGCGGCACCGAGCTTCACGTTGATCTGCGGGTCGAAGAGCGTGTCCGGCCCCGACCACGGGACCCCGTGCTTGGCCGCCAGCTCGCGGCCGGTCTCCGGCAGGATCTGCATCAGGCCGAGCGCGCCGACGTGGGAGACCGCGCGGTGGTGGCCCGCGCTCTCGACCTCGATCACGGCGGCGACGAGATGGGGCTCGAGGCCCTGGGCGCGCGCCTCACGGACGATCGTCTCGGCGAGCATCCGCTGGTCGCGCTCCGACAGCGACGCGCGACGCGAGGCGAGCCGGCGGACGATGTGCTCGACGAGCTCCGCGTCGCGGCTCGCGTCGTGGCCGGACGGGGCCGTATACGCGGCCGAACGGGCCTCGTCGTGGCCGGCGAAAGCCGGCTCGAAGGTCGTCGACAGCAGGGCGCAGGACGCCAGCAGCGCGAGATGGACTCGATTCATGTTCAGAGACTCCCCGACCAGGGCGCGATGCCCATCTGGGTCACTGCACCAAGGTTGCACAAGACCGCGTAGCCGGTGGTGAGCGTGATCACAGCCAGGAGACCGAGCTTGATTTCGTGGGCGAGGTTCCGGGTCAGCGCCAGATAGCCGATCGCCGCCAGCGTGAGCGCGGTGTCGATCGCGAGCCCGGCGGCCAGGCCGGCCTGCTGGAAGAGCCACTCGGCGACGGGGTTGGCCTCGACGACGTCCCAGCCCTCGACCGGGGCGTGAAGACACACCCAGGTCGTCCAGTGGTCCGCGCAGGTCAGCGCGATCGTCGTCCATACGAAAAGCCGCAGCATGTCCCGCTCCGTTCCGCCTCGTTGCGCGAGCCCCACCGTCGTTCCGGACGGGGCCCGATGGCGGGATCAGAGAGCAAGAGGCATGCCGCGCGGCGGACGGCGAGGGGATTCCGTCGGATCGGTCGGAGGTTGGCAGACGAGCTGCGTGCGCCCGGGCCCCGGGGTCCGGGTTCGGCAGGAAGCGGGTTGCCCAGGGTGGAGAAGGTCGGGTGACCGGGCGCACCCGATTGCGGTGCAGGCCTGCGGCAACGCCGCGGCGGCGGACGGCGCCGCGGAGCCCGTCGCGGGGACGGCTCCGCGGCGCTCGGACCTAGCGGCTGCGTCGCATCCGGCCCTTGCCGAGCAGGAGCCAATCGAGGGAGATGTTCTCCTTCGTCGACAGCGTGATCAGGAAGTCGGTGTGCGGCGTGGTTCCATTTTCGTAGCGATTCACGTTCTGTTGGAAGACGCCGAGCTCGCGAGCGAACTGGCGCTGCGAGCGTTCACCGCGAACCTCGGCCAACCGCTCCGGCAGCTTCTTCTTGAGTCGTTCCACCGCAGAATTCGACATCGATCCGAGACCTCACTTGGCTTGGCTTGAGTTGGTTGTGCGGGCATCCGTTCGCCACCGGATCCCCATCGGCTGACACCGCTTCACGGGCGCGCGTCGTCGCCGTTTCCTTTAGTGAATCCGTCGGAAATTCGATGGCTCCGGACACTCGAACTCGGCGATTGGGACTCGCCGGGAAGTACGGAGCATCGACACTAAGTAGTGTCGCGATTTCACCCCCCGAATTCGACACGCGCGCATTCTAGGCAGATCGCGGAAGCGCAGCAAGACTCGTTTCGAGAGCGTGTGAAGGATCGAGACGGTCGTTCGGAGCACGGTGTTCATCGGTCTGCTCGGCTGCGCGGCGCATCCGACCGACGGGAACGAAACGTCACGCCTTCGACCACCGGGTTCGGTGGCGCATTGCTCGTCGCGCGAATTCGGACGGGCGAGTAGGGTCTCGTCCGACTCCCGGGCGAGGCACTCACGATGCGGATCATCGCCGGACGATTACGCGGTCGCGATCTCGGCGCCGTCGCCGACGGCGTGCGGCCGACGGCGGATCGCGTGCGTGAGTCGCTCTTCTCCGTGCTGGGATCGATCGATGGGCTGCGGGTGCTCGACCTGTGCGCCGGAACGGGCGCGCTCGGCCTCGAGGCGTATTCCCGAGGGGCCGAGGTGGTCGTCTGGGTCGAGCGCTCGCGGCGGGTGGCCCGGGATCTCGAACGCCGCCTCGCCGGATTCGGCCTGGCCGCGGAGCCGGGGCTCGAGCTGATCGTCGCGGAGGTCCGTCAGGCCATCGGGCGACTCGGACGGGACCCTGTCGGGCCGCATTTCGACCTCGTCTTCTACGACCCGCCCTATGCGGCCGAGGATCGGGTCGAGGTGCTCGAAGCGCTCTTCGCTTCGAATCTGCTCGAGGCGGACGCGACAGTGGTCGTCGAGGGAGCGAGACGCCATCCTCTGCCGGCCGTGGCCGGGGCTCGGGTCGTGGACGAGCGGCGGTACGGAGAGACCGTGCTGACCTGGCTCGAGCCGATCGCACACGGGGGAGGCGCTTGAGATCATGAATGGCGGATCCGGCAAACGAAGGCTGGCCCTCTTTCCGGCGAGCTTCGACCCGATCACGAACGGGCACCTCGATCTGATCCAGAGAAGTCGAGCGATCTTCGACGAGGTCGTGCTCGCGCTCGCACGCAACGTCTCGAAGACGGCGGCCTTCTCGACCGAGGAGCGGCTCGAGATCCTGACCGAAGTCACGAAGGACATGGACGACGTCTCGGTCCGCGTCTTCGACGGGCTCGTCGTCCACTATGCGCAGCAGATCGGGGCCACCGCGATCATCCGCGGACTGCGAGCGATCGCGGACTTCGAGTACGAGTTCGAGATGGCCCTGATGAACAAGCATCTCGCTCCCGACGTCGAGATCGTCTTCTTCATGACGAGCCAGGAGTACCTCTACGTGAGCTCGTCGCGCCTCAAGGAGCTCGTCCGGTTCGGGGCGAGCATCGACGAGTTCGTCCCGCGCGTCGTGGCCGACGCCCTCGAACGAAAGCTGCGCAACGCGCCATGACGGTGCGACCGGGTCGGCGGACGGCGGCCTCGCGTCCGCATGCGAAACGGGCGGCCGGAGGCCGTGCGCCGCGCGCTCGGCCCGTGTCCGCGGCGCCGATCCGCTTCGGGACCAGCGGTTGGCGTGGGGTGCTCGGCGAAGAGGTGACGTTCGCCCGGTTGCGCGTGCTCGTGCGCTCGATCGCCGAGTGGGTCGGCGCGAAGCGCGACGGGCGCCGCGTGCTCGTGGGCTTCGACGGGCGCTTCGCGAGTCGCGCGATGGCGGAGATCGCGGTCGATGTGCTGGCCGAGGCGGGCCTCGCGCCCGAGCTGGCGCGCGCCTGCACCGCGACGCCCGTCGTGACCCACGCCCTCGCCCGGGGCCGCTACGCCGCAGGTCTCGTCCTCACGGCCAGCCACAATCCGCCGGCCCACCACGGGCTCAAGGTCTTCGACGCCTCCGGTGCGGCGATCGACGATCGCGCGGCGCGCAGGATCGAGTCGATCGCCCGACGTCGCCGGGCCCAGACGGCGCCGGCACCGGAGGCCAGGAGACGACCCCCGTCTCGGGATCTCGGGCTCGCCTATCAGGAGGCGCTCTCCGCCGCGCTCGATCCGTCCGCCTTGCGGCGAGCCGGCCTCACCGTCGTCTACGACGCGATGCACGGCGCCGCGGGCGGCCTGCTCGACGCTTGGCTGCGCCGCGCGGGCGTGGCGGTGGAGTCGCTTCGCAGCACGCGGGACCCGGGCTTCGGCGGCGGTGCACCGGATCCCGTGGCGCAGAATCTCGCGGGGCTCGTCGCGGCGACGCAGGCCCGCTCGGGCCTCGTCCTCGGTCTCGCGAACGACGGCGACGGCGATCGCGTCGGAGCGGTCGATGGCGGCGGCCGAGTCCTCAGCGAGACCCAGCTCCTGGCGTTGCTGGTCGACCACCTCGCCGCCCGTGGACGCCTCGCGCGCGGGATCGCGATCGGTGCCGCGACGGGAACTCTCGTCGAAAAAGTCGCGCAGGCCCATGGCCTCGTCGTCGAGCGCCATCCCATCGGCTTCAAGGCCCTCTCGTGCGCGATCCTCGCGGGTCGGGTCGAGATCGCTGGTGAGGAGTCGGGCGGCTTTGCATGGTCGCGGATGGGACCGGACAAGGACGGCATGCTCGCCGCGGCGCTGCTGGTCGAGCTCGTCGCCGGCAGCGGGCTGCCGCTCGAATCCCACATCGACCGGCTCGAGGCCCGCTTCGGGCCCTCGGCCTGCGGACGCGTCGCGCTCGAAGCCTCGCCTGCGCGCGATTCCGCATTGAAGCGACTGATGGCGGCGCCGCCGACGCGGGTGGACCGTCAGGCGGTCGGTCGGGTCGACGGGGATTGCGGGCTCCGCCTCGCCCTCGCCGATGGCGGCTTCCTCATGCTCCGGCGCTCGGGGACGGAGTCCGTGATCCGCATCTATGCGGAGGCCGGCGATGGGCAGCAGCTCGCGCGCAGGCTGCGTGAAGGGATCCGCCTGCTCGAGCGCGCGGCGCGCTGAGCGCAGGCCATTCGATCGCTCCGATCGCCGCGCCAATTGGCTCCGACTGCCTGCAATCGTTAACGTAGGCCCTGGCTCGCCCGCGACCTCGGGCTTTCCGTGCCCTCGGAGGACCGTCGACCATGGATCCGCGCCGCATCCTGCTCGCGATCTCGGGCGGGATCGCCGCCTACAAGGCCCCGGAGCTGCTGCGCGCCCTGCGCAAGGCGGGCCACGACGTGCGTTGTGCCCTGACCCCCGAAGCGGAGCGCTTCGTCTCGCCGCTGGTCTTGCAGAGCCTCTCGGGCCGCAGCGTGCGGCGGAACCTCTTCGATGCCGGGGAGGAGGGCGAGATCGACCACATCGGGCTCGCCGACTGGGCCGAGCTCGTGCTGGTCGCGCCGGCGACGGCGAATCTCCTCGCGAAGATGGCCCATGGACTCGCGGACGACCTGGTCTCGACGGTGCTGCTCGCGACCCGGGCGCCGGTGCTCGTCGCGCCGGCGATGAACGTCAACATGTGGAGCCATCCCGCGACCGCGACGAACGCCGCGATCCTCCGCTCCCGCGGCGTCTCGTTCGTCGGGCCCGACGCAGGCGAGCTCGCCTGCGGCTGGGAGGGGCTCGGTCGCATGAGCGAGCCTGCGCGCATCGCCGAGGCCGTCGCCGCCTGCCTGACGTCGAAATCCCTGGCCGGCGAGCGTGTGCTGGTCACCGCCGGCGGCACCGCCGAGGCGATCGACAGCGTCCGCACGATCACCAATCGCTCCTCGGGCAAGATGGGCTTTGCGATCGCCGCCGAGGCGGCGCGACGCGGGGCCGAGGTCGTCCTGGTGGCCGGGATCTCGACGCAGCCGACGCCCTTCGGCGTTCGGCGGATCGACGTCGGCAGCGCGCTCGCGATGCGCGAGGCGGTGCTCGCGGAGTTCGAGGCGGCCGGGATCGTGATCAAGGCGGCGGCCGTCGCCGACTTCCGCCCCGCGGCCCCGGCGGATCGCAAGCTGAAGAAGGAGGACCTGCCGGAGTCGGGCAGGCTGACCCTCGAGCTCGTCCAGAATCCGGACATTCTCGCCGAGATCTGCCTTCGCAAGGGCGATCGCATCGTGGTCGGCTTCGCCGCCGAGAGCCACGACGTCGTCGGCGCTGCGCAGCGCAAGCTCGCGCGCAAGGGCTGCGATCTGATCGTCGCCAACGACATCTCGCGCCGCGATGCGGGCTTCGAGGTGGATCAGAACGCCGTCGTCTTCGTGTGGCCGGATCAGCAGGTCGAAGAGCTTCCGCTACTCGATAAATCGGGCGTCGCCGCCCAGCTTCTCGACCGTGTCGAGAAGCTGAGAACGAGACGATGAAGTCGGCCCGTCGGATCGGCCCGCTCGCACGCCTCTCGGGCTGCCTTGCGTCGATCATGCTCTGGCTCTGCGGTGCGGTCGTGGGGCTCGTTCCGGGCCCGGCGACGGCCGGCGAGATCCTGCTCGTCGAGATCGATGGGTCGATCAACCCGGCGAGCGCGGACTATCTGATCGGGGCAATCCACCAGGCCGAGCAGACCGGAGCGGTCGCAGTCCTGATCGAGCTCGATACGCCGGGCGGCCTCGTCTCTTCGACCCAGGACATCATCCAGGCGATGCTCAACTCGAGCGTCCCGACGATCGTGTACGTGAGCCCGCGCGGCGCGACGGCGACCTCGGCGGGCACCTTCATCACCCTCGCTGCGAACGTCGCGGCGATGATGCCGGGGACGAGCATCGGCGCCGCGCATCCGGTGAGCCTGTTCGGCGGGAGCCCGGCGCCTGCGAAAGACGGCAGCGAGGATCCCGAGGTCCGGGCGGCGCAGGACGTCGTCGGCCAGAAGATGGAGAACTATCTCGCCGCCTACGTCGAGTCGATCGCGAAGGAGCGGGGTCGCAACGTCGAATGGGCGCTCGAAGCCGTGCGGAGCTCGCAGGCCGTGACCTCGGAGAAGGCCCTCGAGCTCGGCGTCATCGATCTCGTCGCGTCGAGCCGGGCCGAGCTGCTCGAGGCGATCGAGGGGCGGGAGATCGAGGTCGGGGACGCGAAGCAGAAGCTCGCGCTCGCGGGCTCCGTCGTCGTGCCGGTCGAGCAGACCCTCGTGCAGGCGATCTTCGACTTCCTGACCGACCCGAACCTCGCCTTCATCCTGTTCGCGATCGGCGCCCTCGGGCTCTACATGGAATTTCAGCATCCCGGCCTGATCGTGCCCGGTGCGGTCGGCGTCGTGGCGCTCGTGCTGCTCGGGTTCTCGATGCAGATCCTGCCCTTCTCCTGGGTCGGCGCGATGCTCGTCCTGGTCGGTGTGGCGCTCCTGATTGCGGAGATCTTCGTCGTCTCCTTCGGCCTGCTCTTCGCGGCGGGACTTGCGTGCTTCCTGATCGGAGGGACCATGGTCTTCGACCGGCCGGAGGCCTCGGACCTGACGGTCTCGTTCTGGCAGGTGCTGGTTCCGATCGCAGCGGCCTTCTCGACCGTCGGGGCGGTGGTGGCGGTGCTCCTCGGCCGGAGCATGCTCTCGCGCCAGTCCGCCGGGGTCGACGAGATGATCGGTCTGGTGGGTCGGGTCGAGGTGCCGATCGGATCCGGTTCCGGGCGTCGAGGCAAGATCTTCGTGCACGGCGAATACTGGAACGCGGAGGCCGAGGAGGCGATCGCGGCAGGTGAATCGGTTGCGATCGAGTCGGTCGAGGGGCTCACTGTCCGCGTACGGCGGGTGGATCGGGCAAGCTGAAAAGGCACTGCCGACCTCCGGGTCCGGTGGTGCGAGGGAGGGAAGCTTTGGGCTGGATCGTCGTCGTCGTCATCGTGCTCGTCCTGCTGGGAGTCGGGGCGCGCATTCTGCCCGAGTACGAGCGGGGCGTCCTCTTCCGACTCGGACGCTATGCGGGGACCCGGACCGCCGGCTTCAATTGGATCATCCCGGGCGTCGATCGGATGGTGCGCATCGGGCTGCGCGAGATCGTGATGGACGTGCCGGCCCAGGAGGTGATCACCCGCGACAACGTCTCGGTCAAGGTGAACGCCGTCCTCTACTTCCGGGTCATCCATCCCGAGAAGGCGGTCATCCAGGTCGAGAACTATCTGTACGGAACCTCGCAGCTCGCCCAGACGACGCTGCGCAGCATCTGCGGCCAGGCGGAGCTCGACAATCTGCTCGCCGATCGCGAGCGCATCAATCAGCAGCTCCAGGAGATCATCGACCAGCAGACCGAGCCCTGGGGCGTGAAGGTCCGGGCGGTCGAGCTCAAGCAGATCGATCTGCCCCAGGAGATGCAGCGCGTGATGGCGAAGCAGGCCGAGGCCGAGCGCGAGAAGCGCGCCAAGGTGACGCTCGCCGAGGGCGAGTTCCAGGCGGCGCAGCGCATCGCCGACGCCGCGGGTGTGTTGTCGGCGGAGCCCTCCGGTCTCCAGCTGCGGTATCTGCAGACCCTCGCGGAGATCGCGGGCAGCGGCCGGAACTCGACGACGATCTTCCCGATCCCGATCGACCTCATTCGACCCTTCTACGATCAGCTCGTCCGGCGCAACGAAGCGGAGGCGGGCGGCGTGCACGGCGGTCCGGGCGGTTCCGGTCGCAGCCGCCGCGAGGACGCCTGACATGGCGGCGATGGGGACGGGGCCGGAGGGCGGTAGCGGTGCATCGGGGGGCCGGGCGGCGAAGGGGGCGGCGCGGCGGGTGATCGACGGCCTGCTGCTCTTCGTGTCGGTGGCGATCCTTTCGGGCTGGGCCTGGCAGGGGGTCTACCAGCTCGCGCCCGAGGAGTCGGCCGTGATCCTGCGCCTCGGCGCCTACGATCGGACCCATTCGGTCCCCGGCTACTGGGTCCACCTCCCGCCCCCGCTCGAGACCCACGTGGTCGTGAATACCCGCGAGCTGCGCACCGAGTCCTTCGGCGAGGCCCCCACGCGCTCGACCCCGGGCGAGCCCGCCGATGTCGAAGAGGGACAGGTCGCCGCCGCGATCCGGCGCGAGGCGATCCAGACCGCCGACCACAACGTGCTCCACGTGACCTACGAGCTGCAGTACAAGATCGCCGATGGGCATGCGTGGGCCTTCTCGATGGCGGATCCCGCGGCCGTGCTCCATGACGCGACCGAGGCGGCGATGCGCAACGTGATCGGGAAGAGCGACATCGAGTCGGTGCTCTCCCAGGATCGAAGCGGCGTCACCGACGAGGCCGCGCGCGTCCTGACCGGCATGCTGGCCGAGTACGCGAGCGCCGTGGGGCAGGCGCCGGCCTTCGAGGTCAGCCGCATCAATCTCGAGAAGCCGCAGGCGCCCGAGCCCGTCCGCGAGGCCTTCGTCGACGTCGTGAGCGCGGGGCAGGACGAGAAGCGCTCGAGCCTCGAGGCCCAGGGCGACGCCGCCGTGATCCTCGAGCGAGCCCGCTCCGAGGCGGCGGAGATCCACGAGCAGGCCGAGGCGTACCGGGCGGCGAAGATCGTCGAGGCGCAGGGCGACGCCACGCGCTTCGAGTCGCTTCTCGTCGAATACCAGGCGGCGCCGGAGGTGACCCGCAAGCGGCTCTACCTCGAGACGATGGAATCGATCCTGCCCGGGATGGAGAAGGCGATCGTCGACCGGGAGGCCGTCCATCTCTGGTCGACCTGGCCGCCTTCGCGAGGCGTTGCCGAAGCGGGCGCGTCTGCAGACGAGAGCGGGAATAAGGGGAAGGGCAAGCGATGAGACTCCTGTTCGGGCTGCTCGTCGTCGGCGCCGCGATCGTGGCGATGCTCTGGGCCTCGCAGATCGATCGCGGGCCGCTCGTCATCAACCGCGCCGACGAGTACCGGCTCGTGCTGCGCCTCGGGCATCCCGTCGCGGAGCTCAAGGAAGCCGGTCTCGGCGGCATGTGGGGGCCCCGGATTCCGTTCCTCGACACCGTGCTCGTGTTCGACAAGAAGATCCAGTACCTCTCCGCTGCGGCGACGGAGGTCGAGATCGAGAGCCACGATCGGGTGATCATCGACTACTACGTGCTGTGGAAGATCGAGTCCCCGCTCGCGTTCCGCAGCAGCTTTCCCGCCGGCATCCCGGCCGCGCAGGAGCGGATCCAGAAGACGGTCGGGTCGCTCGTCGGGAACGCCGTCGGGACGCTGTCGATGCAGGCGCTGCTGTCGCGAGCCGGCGCGCTCGATGCGCTCTCGGGCCGGGCCACCGAGGAGCTGGCCGAGGACGGTGTGCGGGTGATCGACGTCCGCATCAATCGGACCGAGCTCCCGATCCCGAGCCAGAAGGCGACCTACGACCAGATGCGCGAGCAGCGCCACGCGATCGCCCGCGAGAAGCGGGCGCGGGGCGAGCGCGAGGGGCGAGAGATCCGGGCGAAGGCCGAGCGCGAGGCCCGCGCGATCCTGGCCGGGGCGAACGCTGCGGCGCAGGTGACCCGCGGCGCGGGGGATGCCGAGGCGGCGCGCATCTACGCCGCCGCCTACGGCAAGGATCCGGAGTTCTTCGCGTTCACGCGCAGTCTCGAGGCCTACCGCAAGTCCTTCGGCGAGAAGACCTCGCTCTTCATCTCGCCCGAGCACGAGTTCTTCCGCTACTTCGAGTCGAGCGCACCGCGGCGTTAGTCCCCGATCGGCCGTCGCGGGGTCGGACCCGGCGGCGCACTCAGACCCGGCGGCGCACGAGGGCCATGCCGGCGAGGATCAGGGCCAGCACCGGAGTCCCCCATGACGCGAGGCCGACGGGAATCGCCGTCAGGCGGGTGAGCGCCGCCCCCGCGCTCGAGAGCGCGAAATAGCCCGAGAGCGCGAGCAGGGCGCCGGTCGCCGCCGGCGCGAACCGGCCTCGGCGGTCGACGTGGATTCCGAAGGGCAGGGCGAGCCAGCACAGGGCGAGCAGCGAGACCGGACGACTGAGTCGCTGGTGATAGGCCTGGGCGAGACGTCGACCCTGGGGCGACGGCGTGTCGGCCAGGCTCGAGACGTAGTGGGCCAGGGTCTCGAGGGGGGCGATCGCGGGATCGGCGTTCTCGAGGGGGTTGCGGGGGACGGACTCGAGATCGAGCTCGAGATGCCGGGCGTTCTCGAAGCGCGGCTCGGCGAGCGGATCTTTCGGGTCGAAGCGCCAGACCAGGGCTTCGTCGAAATGCCAGCGACCGTCGGGCAGGATCCGGACCGCCGGCGCCCGGATGATGCGCAGGATCCGTCCACTGTCGTCTCCGACGCCCCGCTCGAAGAGCTCGACGTCGTGCAGTGTCCGCGCGGCGGGATCGGCATGGCCGATGTTGGTGATGATCGGACCCCTGTGGTACCAGAACGCGCGGCGCTCGAGCTCGATCTCGTCGGGGTCGAAGCGGTTCTCGACGAGGCGGATGTGGCGTGCGCGCAGCACGACCGTCTCCCCGAGGATGCCCGCCCCGATCCCGAGCAGGCCGGCCGCCGCGATCACGGGCAGGATCACGCGGAGCGGTCGGATGCCACTCGCTTCGATGGCGATCCACTCGAGCTGGCGACCTGCGATGGCGAAGGTCAGGAAGGTGGCGGCGAAGGCGGCCACGGGCAGGAGATCGCTCAGGTAGAGGCTCGCGAGACGGGTCCACAGAAAGGCCATGGACGTGGCGAGGCGCCCCGCCGGACCGGTCGACCCCTCGGCGTCCCGGAGACTCGCGAGCTCCTCGAGGTTCAAGACGAGCTCGACCGTTGCGAGGATGCCCATCGCGGCGACCAGGACGGTCAGGAACGAGCCGTAGAAGCGGGCAATGAAGTAGTGCGAGAGAATCCGCACGCCGCGAGTCTAGCGGACGAGGACATCGCTTGGAGATCTTTCGAGGCGTTTCGAAGCTCGGCCGACCCTTCCGGCGGGCGGTGCTGACGATCGGCAACTTCGACGGCGTTCACGTCGGACACCAGGAAATCCTGCGACGGATCGTCGAGCGCGCCCGGGCTCGGGATGGTGAGTCCGTCCTCTATACCTTCGAGCCCCATCCCCGGCGCGTCCTCCAGTCGGAGAAGGCCCTGCGGCTGCTCGAGACCTTCGAGCAGAAGATGGAGACCGTCGAGGCCTTCGGGGTCGATGCAGTGATCGCCGAGCCCTTCGATCAGGCCTTCGCTCGCGTCCGTCCCGAGGAATTCGTCGAGCAGTACGTCCATGACCGGGTCCGGCCGGTCGAGGTCTACGTCGGGTACGACTTCCATTTCGGCCGTGACCGGGAGGGCTCGATGCGGCTCCTGACCGAGCGGGGCCCCCATCTCGGCTTCTCGGTCACCGTCGTCCCCGAGGTCTCGGTCCAGGGCCGCGACGTGAATTCGACGCGGATCCGACAGCTGCTCGCCGCCGGCGAGGTCGAGGAGGCGGCCCTGCTGCTGGGACGACCCTTCCGGTCGCGGGGCCGGATCGCGGTCGGGGATCGCCGGGGCCGGACCCTGGGCTTCCCCACCGCCAACCTCGCGCCGGAGACCGAGATCCTGCCGGCGCCCGGCGTCTATTACGGCCACCTGACGCGGCTCGACGGGGACCGCTCGGGCCCCGGGCTCCCGGTGGTCACGAACGTCGGCTACCGACCCACCTTCCGGGACGGGCGCGACCTCGTCGCGGAGGCCCATGTGATCGACTTCACCGGGGATCTCTACGATCTCGAGGTCGACCTGAGCTTCGAGGGTCGCCTGCGCGGCGAGGTCCGGTTCGAGTCGGTCGACGCCTTGCGCGCCCAGATCGCACGGGACATCGAGGCCGCGCGCGGGCGCCTCGGGCTCTGAAGCGACTTTCGTAGCGCGCGACGGAAGCATTCCATTCTGAACGGAGCTCGAGCCGGTCCGGACCGGACGACCTCCATCGCTCCCCCGACCGACTTGCCCCTCCGAATCGTCCCCCGTCCTCCCGGGACGCGCGGACCCGCCGCTTGCGACTGTAAAGCTCGCTCCGACCGCCGCCGATAACTCGGCGAGTTTGCGTTTCTTTTGCCGCGCACGCGGCGACGCGAAAGACCCGTCGACCTCTCGCCGCCCGAGCCGGGCGATGCGGGGCATGCGGGGGAGGGGCTGCGTTGAACGAGCGGATTGGCGAGCTGCTGGTCAAGGAGAATCTCCTCTCGTCGGAGCAACTCCACAAGGCACGGGAGGAGGCGGCCGCCCAGGGCAGGCGCCTGGGCGCGCAGATCACCGCCCTCGGCTTCATGGACGAGAACGAGCTCTCCGAGTTCGTCGCGAAACAATACGGCGTCCCGTCGATCAACCTCGCGGACTTCACGATCGAGCCCGAAGTCATCGCGCTGATCCCCGAGGACGTGGCGACCAAGCACAACGTCGTCCCCGTGAATCGGGCGGGTTCGACCCTGATCCTGGCGACCGCGGACCCCTCGAACATCTTCGCCCTCGACGACATCAAGTTCCTCACCGGCTACAACATCCAGCCGGTCGTCGCCTCCGAGCAGGCCATCCGCCAGGCGATCGAGACCTACTACTCCGAGCCCGACGAGGACATCCTCGACGACGTGATGGCGGGCTTCGACGACGCCGGCATCGACTTCGTCGCGGGCGAAGAGGAAGACGACGCGCGGAAGATGGCGAAGGAGGCCGAGGACGCCCCCGTCGTCAAGCTGGTGAACCTGATCCTCACCGACGCCATCAAGAAGAACGCCTCGGACATCCACATCGAGCCGTACGAGAAGTCCTTCCGCGTCCGGTACCGGATCGACGGTCTGCTCTACGAGGTGATGAAGCCGCCGCTCAAGCTGAAGAACGCGCTCACCTCGCGCCTCAAGATCATGTCCGAGCTCGACATCGCCGAGCGCCGCCTGCCCCAGGACGGCCGCATCAAGCTGAAGCTGGGCAAGGGCCGGGAGATGGACTTCCGCGTCTCGGTCCTGCCGACGCTCTTCGGCGAGAAGGTCGTCCTCCGTCTCCTCGACAAGGGCAACCTCCAGCTCGACATGACCAAGCTCGGCTTCGAGCAGAAGCAGCTCGACGACTTCCAGCACTGCATCCATCAGCCCTTCGGCATGGTGCTGGTGACGGGCCCGACGGGTTCCGGCAAGACGACGACGCTCTACTCCGCGCTCTCGGAGCTCAACAAGACGAGCGAGAATCTGTCGACCGCGGAGGATCCGGTCGAGTTCAATCTGGCCGGCATCAACCAGGTCCAGATGCACGAGGACATCGGGCTCAACTTCGCAGCCTGTCTGCGCTCCTTCCTGCGTCAGGACCCCGACATCATCATGGTCGGCGAGATCCGCGACTTCGAGACGGCCGAGATCTCGGTCAAGGCGGCGCTCACCGGCCACATGGTGCTCTCGACGCTCCACACGAACGACGCCCCGTCGACGATCAACCGGCTCCTGAACATGGGCATCGAGCCGTTCCTGGTCGCGTCGGCCGTGAACTGCATCGTGGCCCAGCGCCTCGCGCGCAGGATCTGCAGCCAGTGCGTCGCCGACGATCCCGACGTCGAGCGCCAGCAGGTGATCGACGCCGGGCTGTCGGAAGAAGAGGCGCGCAACTACAAGCCGAAGCGCGGACGGGGCTGCGGCAACTGCTCGGATACGGGATTCAAGGGCCGGGTCGCCATCTACGAGGTCATGGTCATGACGGACCAGCTCAAGGAGTTCGTCCTGAACGGCGCCTCGGGCACCGAGATCAAGCGGGAGGCGATCCGCGGCGGCATGTGCACGCTCCGCCGCAGTGCGCTCAACAAGATGGTCGAAGGGGTCACGACGCTCTCCGAGGTCTTCCGCGTCAGCACTTCGGATTCGGTCTAGCTCGTCGAGTAGGGAAGGGGTCGAAAATTGGCCAACATGCATCAATTGCTGAAGGCGATGATCGAGAAGGGCGCCTCCGACCTTCACGTCACCACCGGATCGCCGCCGCAGCTCCGGATCGACGGAAAGCTCGTGCCCCTGAAGATGCCGCCGCTCTCGCCCCAGGAGACGAAGCAGCTCTGCTATTCGGTCCTGACGGACGCCCAGAAGCACAAGTTCGAGGAGACCAACGAGCTCGATCTCTCCTTCAGCGTCCAGAAGCTCTCCCGCTTCCGCGGCAACGTCTTCGTCCAGCGCGGCAACGTCGCGGGCGCCTTCCGGGCGATTCCGTACAAGATCCTGACCTTCGACGAGCTCGGTCTTCCGCCGATCGTGGATGCGCTCGTCCAGAAGCCGCGCGGGCTGATCCTCGTCACCGGCCCGACCGGCTCGGGCAAGTCGACGACGCTCGCGTCGATGATCGACCGGATCAACCAGGACCGCAACGAGCACATCGTCACGATCGAGGACCCGATCGAATATCTGCATCCCCACAAGGGCTGCATCGTGAATCAGCGGGAGATCGGTGCGGACACGGGCTCGTTCAAGAACGCGCTCAAGTACATCCTGCGGCAGGATCCGGACGTCGTGCTGATCGGCGAGATGCGTGATCTGGAGACGATCGAGGCGGCCCTGACGGTCGCGGAGACGGGCCATCTCGCCTTCGCGACACTGCACACGAACTCGGCGGTGCAGACGATCAACCGCATCGTCGACGTCTTCCCGCCCTACCAGCAATCGCAGATCCGCCAGCAGCTCTCGTTCGTGCTCGAGGCGGTCATGTGTCAGACGCTGATCCCGCGCTCGAACGGGCCGGGCCGCGCGCTCGCCCTCGAGATCATGGTGCCCAACGCGGCGATCCGGGCCCTGATGCGCGACGACAAGATCCACCAGATCTACTCGTCGATGCAGATGGGGCAGGGCAAGTCGGGGATGCAGACGCTCAATCAGTGTCTCGCGATGCTGGTCGCGAAGCGACAGATCGACGCCGAGACGGCGCGTTCGCGCAGTCCAGACATCGACGAGTTGAACGCCCTGATCGCGAAGGGGGCCGAGGCGATCGGTGCGGCGGGTGGTCGACGCCCGATGAAGGCTTGAGCGGGACGAGATTCGAGATCCCGGGGCGGTGACGCCCCGGACCTCTGGGAGTGGCCGGGATGGCAATTTTTGTTTGGACGGCGCAGACGCGATCGGGCGATAAGAAGTCGGGGGAGCTCGAGGCTTCGGGGCCGGACGCCGTCGCGATCCACCTGAAGAACATGGGGCTCGTGCCCGGCAAGGTGAAGGAGAAGCCGAAGGATCTCGCCGAGATCTTCCCCTTCCTGGCGCCGCGCGTGACGATCAAGGACCTCGTCGTCTTCACACGCCAGTTCGCGGTGATGGTCGACGCCGGTCTCCCGCTCGTGCAGTGTCTGAACATCCTGGCGGAGCAGCAACCGAACGTCACGTTCAAGGGCGTGCTCCGGAGCGTCAAGCAGAGCGTCGAGCAGGGCTCGACCTTCGCCGACGCGCTGCGCAAGCATCCGAAGGTCTTCGACGATCTCTTCACGAACCTGATCGCGGCGGGCGAGGTCGGCGGCATCCTGGACACGATCCTGAACCGCCTCGCGATCCAGCTCGAGAAGCAGGAGAAGCTCCGCAAGCAGCTCAAGGGCGCGATGGTCTATCCGGCGACCGTCAGCGTCATCGCGATCGCTTGTATCGTCCTGCTGCTCGTGAAGGTCATCCCCGTCTTCGAGCAGATGTTCGCCGACTTCGGTGGAACGCTGCCGGGCCCGACCCAGGCCGTGATCAACCTCTCGAAGTGGCTCCAGTCCTACATCGTCTACCTGCTCGTCGCGATCGTGGGCGCGTTCACCGCGTTCGGCCAGGCGCGGGCGAAGAGCCCGAGCTTCCGATTCAAGTCCGACGCGTTCGCGCTGCAGCTCCCGATCTTCGGCAACATCATCAAGAAGGTCGCCGTGGCCCGCTTCACGCGGACGCTCGGCACCATGATCTCCTCGGGTGTGCCGATTCTCGACGGTCTCGACATCGTGGCCCGGACCGCGGGCAACATGGTCATCGAGGCGGAGCTCCAGGCGACGCGCAAGTCGATCTCCGAGGGCAAGACGATCGCCGAGCCGCTCCAGGGCTCGAAGATCTTTCCCGGCATGATGGTGCAGATGATCTCGGTCGGTGAGGAGACGGGCTCGATGGAGGCCATGCTCAACAAGATCGCCGACTTCTACGACGACGAGGTCGACTCGGCGGTCGCCGCCCTGACGGCGATGCTCGAGCCGATCATGATGGTCTTCATGGGCGGCTCGATCGGTACGATCCTGATCGCCATGTACCTGCCGATCTTCACGATCGCGGACACCATCGGCTAGTCCGAGCGGAGGGCTCGAACTTGGCCGCAGATGCCGTCCGGGCCGAGCCGCGGTCGGGGTCGGGGCTGGGCTGGCTGCTTGGGGCACGACTGCTCCTGGCCGGGATGAGCCTCGGGCTGGCGGTCACGCTCGATCGGATCGAGGGGACTCAGGGGCCCGGCATCTGGGGGGTCTACTGGACCATCGTCGCGGCCTTCGTCGCGACGATCGGCTCGGCGCTCCGGGTCGACCGGACGCGGAATCCCGATCGCTTCGCGACGCTCCAGGTCGCGATCGACGTCGCGATCGTGACGGCGCTCGTCTACTTCTCCGGCGGTCGCGAGTCCGTCTTCACCTTCCTGTACGCCCTGGTCGTGCTCTATGGGGCCCTGCTCCTCGATCGCGGGGGGGTGGCGTTCAGCGTGGGGCTGGCGGCCCTGGCCTATGGCTTCGTGCTCTTCGGGGTCGAGCTCGGCTGGCTCCCGGCGCTGCGCGACGATGCGCGATCCCAGCCGACGGTCGTGCTCCTGGCCTACTGGGCCTTCTACGCCGGTGGCCTCTTGATGCTCGGCATGCTCGCCAACACGCTCGTCGCCGAGCTGCGTCGCACCGGGGCGGCCCTCGAGAGCAAGACGAGCGATCTCGAGCATCTCCGGGACCTCCACCGTTTCACCGTCGAGAGCATCGGGAGCGGGATTGCGACGATCGATCACGCGGGGCTCGTCACCTCGTTCAATCCCGAGGCGGAGCGCATCACGGGCCTCTTCGCGAGCGAGGCCGAGGGGCGCCCGCTCGAGGCGGTGATGCCGGGGGCCCTCTCCGTGATCGAGGCGCGGGAGGCGAACGCACCCCGCGACACCGGGCCGGGCCGCGACCGGATCGCGTTTCGCAACGAGCGGGGGGAGGATCTCTTCGTCGGCCTCTCCGCTTCGCGCCTGCTCGGGCCCGGCGGCGAGCGGCTCGGGCACGTCGTCATCTTCCAGGACGTGACGGCGGTCGTCTCGATGGAGCAGGAGCTGCGGCGATCCGAGCGGCTCGCGGCGGTCGGCGAGATGGCGGCGCGCATGGCCCACGAGATCCGCAATCCGCTGGCCTCGATTTCGGGGTCGGTCCAGCTGCTCCAGGGCTCGGGGGCGTCGGCGGGATCCGCGGATCCCGCCCACGACAAGCTCATGGGGATCGTCGTGCGGGAGGTCGATCGTCTGAACGCGCTGATCGGCGACTTCCTTCGCTATTCGAGGCCGGCACCGCTCGCGCTCGAAGCCGTGCCCCTCGCCGAGCTGGTTCGGGAGGTCGCCGGCATCGCGGAGGGGCGCTCGAGCCACGACGTCCGGGTCGAGCTCGCCTGCGAGGAGTCGGTCGTGGTGCTGGCCGATCCGGCCCAGCTGAAGGGGGCGCTCTGGAACCTCTGGAACAACGCCTGCGAGGCGATGAACGGAAAGGGCACCCTGCGGATCCGGGTGACGCGAACCGCGCCTGGAATGCCGCCTCAAGACGAAAGGCTGCCGGGCCGTAATGCAGCGGGGAAGCCCGGATGGGCCGACCGGCGGGCGAAGGGCCGGGGTGTCCTCGAGCTCGAGGACACGGGGCCCGGCATGACTTCGGAGCTCCAGGACCGGATCTTCGAGCCGTTCTTCACGACCAAGCAGGACGGAACCGGGTTGGGGCTCGCGACGGTGCAGCGGATCGTGGAACAACACGGCGGATCGATCGAGATCGAGAGCGAGGTCGGTCGAGGGACCCGCTTCCGACTGCTGCTGCCCCTGGCGGAGGAGGGCGCGTGACGGCACCGCACAAGGCGCGCGTCCTCGTCGTCGACGACGAGCAGAGCATGCGGGAGTTCCTCGAGATCTTCCTGCGGCGCGAGGGCTACGACGTCGTCACCGCGGGCGACGTCGATGCGGCGCTCGTCCACCTCGAGGCCGACGAGATCGACGTCTTCATCACGGACATGCAGATGCCGGGGAAGACGGGCCTCGACCTGATCCTGGCGGCCCGGGAGATCTCCCCCGAATCGATCCCGATCGTGGTGACCGCCTTCGGCACGACCGACAGCGCGATCGCCGCCATGAAGGAAGGCGCCTACGACTATCTGACGAAGCCCTTCAAGGTCGACGAGCTGCGGATCGTGATCGACAAGGCCCTCGAGAAGAAGGTCCTCGCCGTCGAGAACCGGCGCCTGCGCAAGGAGCTGCGCAGCCAGACCCGGGATCGGAACATCATCGGGCACAGCCGCCCGATGCAGGAAGTCTACGAGCTGATCGCGCAGGTCGCCGAGACCAAGACCAACGTGCTGGTCTACGGCGAGAGCGGGACGGGCAAGGAGCTCGTCGCGCGCGCCATCCACGAGCAGGGCGACCGCCAGGGTGAGCCGTTCATCGCGCTGAATTGCGGTGCGATCCCGGAGAACCTGCTCGAGAGCGAGCTCTTCGGGCATGCGCGGGGCTCGTTCACGGGCGCGGTGCAGAACAAGGAAGGGCTCTTCGAGGCCGCCTCGGGCGGGACGCTCTTCCTCGACGAGATCGCCGAGCTCTCCCCCGCCCTCCAGGTCAAGCTCTTGCGGGCCCTCCAGGAGAAGACGATCCGGCGGGTCGGTGACACCGTCGATCGCAAGGTCGACGTCCGGATCGTCTCCGCCACCAATCGGCGCCTCGAGGAGGAGGTCGCCGCGGGCCGCTTCCGGGAGGATCTCTACTACCGGCTGAACGTGATCCAGCTGACGCTGCCCCCGCTGCGCGAACGGCTCGAGGACATCCCGCTGCTCGTCCAGCACTTCATCCGACGCTATGCGGACGAGCTCGGCAAGCGCGTCGACGGGATGGACCCCGAGGCCTACGAAGTGCTCGCGCGATATCCGTTCCCGGGCAATGTCCGCGAGCTCGAGAACCTCGTCGAGCGCGCCGTCGCCCTCTCGCGTGGACCGACGATCGGTTGCGACATGCTGCCCTCGACGGTGCGCGACGTGCGTCCGCAGCGCGACGTGGCGCGGCTTCCCGCGGAAGGGGTCGATCTCGAAAAGCTGGTGGCGGACTACGAACGGACGCTGCTCCACGAGGCCCTGCGCGCCGCAGGCGGCGTCAAGAAGCGCGCGGCCCGACTGCTCGGCATCTCGTTCCGGTCGTTCCGCTACCGCCTCGAGAAGCTCGGGATCGAGGATCCGGCGCCGGGAGAATAGGCGTGCGTCTGCGACAGGGTGTCGCGGCCGAGGTCCTGATCTCGCTGGCGCTGGTCATGGCGACGGGGACGGCGCTGCTCGCGGCGGTCCTGCTCCAGATCGACGACGATCGGATCGAATCGCTCCACGGCCTGCTCGGCCGCGGCTTCGTCGCCTCCGCCCATCATGGCATCGTCGACTTCGATCAGGCCGATGCCGGGCATTGGTGGTCGGTCGATGCGCGGGGAGCGGTCCGCGGGATCAACGCGCCGAGCGGCGCGATCGACGATCGGACCCGCGCGCTCGCGCTCGCCTCGCTGGGGACCGGTGCGCCTCTCGTCGAGTCGGGTGCGCCCTGGGAGGCGATCCGGTTCGCTGCCCCGGAGCCCGCCCGTGCGGGCGCCGTCGCGGGTCGCATCGATGCCCCGATCTCCGTCGCGCTGCTCGGCGCCGTCGTCGCGGTCGACGTCGTCGTGTTCGTCCTCTTCGGTTGGTCGCTGATGCGCCGGCGGGTGGTCGGTCCGCTGCGGCGGCTCGTCGTGGCGGTGCGCGAGCTCTCGGGGTCGGACGTCGCGGCGAGCGTTCCGGTGGAGGGCGTCGCGGAGATCGAGGAGCTCGCGAGCGCCTTCAACGAGATGCAGGTCGCTCTCGCGGCGCGAACGGGGGCGCTCGAGAAGGCGGTCCGCGAGCTCCGGACGGCGAATGCGAATCTGATCCAGGCGCGGGAGGGGCTCGATCGCGCGGAAAGGCTCGCGATGGTCGGGAGCCTGGCGGCCGGCGTCGCGCACGAGGTCGGCAATCCGATGGGCGCGCTACTGACCTACCTCGAGCTCGCAGGGCGTGATCCCGGCCTCGGCGAGCTGGGCAAGCGTTCGCTCTCGAAGGCCGTCGAGCAGGGAGAGCGCGTCCGGATCATCCTGCGGCAGCTGCTCGACTTCTCGCGCCCGCCGCGGATCGAGCGCGGGCCCCTCGATCTCGCAGACGTCGCGTCTCGTGTGATCGAGCTCGTCTCGACCCAGCACGGCCCCGACGCGATCCGCTTCGAGCTCGAGGTCGCCGAGGGGGTCGTTCCCGCGCGAGGCGATCTCTCGCTGGCGCTCCAGATCCTGTTGAACCTCGCCATCAACGCCGTGGCCGCGGTCCGAGGGCGCCCGACGCGCACCGTTCGCTTCGAGGTCGCGCCGATCCTGCGCCGGCGGCGCGTCGGCGAGGACGCGACGAGGAGCGTGCCGCTACCGCGGGTCGATGGGGTCGTCTGTCGCGTCAGCGATACGGGCGACGGGGTCGCGGCCGAGCAGGCCGAACGGATCTTCGATCCCTTCTTCACGACCAAGCCGCCCGGCGAAGGGACCGGGCTCGGGCTCGCGAATGCCCGGCGCCTCGCGGAGGAGATGGGGGGCTCGGTCGAGCTCGAGCCGGAGCGCGCGGCGCTCGGGGGCGCCTGCTTCCGCTTCGTGCTGCCCGTCGCCGACGAGCCGTTGCCTTCCGACGGGGTTCGCTCGAACGAGCCGCATCAGTCGCGGATGTCGTAATCCTTCATCTTGTAGAGCAGGGCGCGGTGGCTGATCTCGAGCAGGCGCGCAGCGTGCGTTCGGTTCCCGCCGGTCCGGGCGAGCGCGCGCCGGATCAGCTCCGCTTCGAAGGCGTGCCGGGCCCGCTTCATCGAGAGGTCCTCGGTGCCGTCGGAGAGCGCCGGGGCGCCGCGTCCGATGCGTGCACCCGAGGCCAGCTGGATCGCCGAGGGCAGCGCCGCGATCTCGATCGCATCGCCGTCCGTCAGGATGACCGCGCGCTCGATCACGTTCTCGAGCTCGCGCACGTTGCCGGGCCAATCGTAGGCGACGAGGCGCTCGAGGGCCTCGTCGGAGACCCGACGGACGTTCTTCGAGAGGACTTCGCGGAAACGCGCGAGGAAGTGGTCGACGAGCAGGGGGACGTCCTTCCGGCGCACGCGCAGCGGCGGCACCTCGAGGCGGACCACGTTCAGGCGATAGAAGAGATCCTCGCGGAAGCGGCCCGTCGCGATCTCGGTCGCGAGGTCGCGTGCGGTGGCCGCGATGACCCGCACGTCGACCGAATGCGACTTGGTGTCGCCGACCGGACGGATCTCCTCCTCCTGAATGGCGCGCAGCAGCTTGACCTGGAGCGCCGTCGGGAGCTCCGCGATCTCGTCGAGGAAGAGCGTGCCCTGATGCGCCTCGGCGAAGAGCCCGCGATGGGCGCGCGAAGCGCCGGTGAAGGCCCCCTTCACGTGTCCGAAGAGCTCGCTCTCGAGCAGGTTCTCGGGGATCGCTCCGCAATTGACCGCGACGAAAGGCGCGTCGCGCCGCGGCGACTGCGCGTGGATCGCGCGGGCGATGACCTCCTTGCCCGTCCCGCTCTCGCCGGTGACGAGGATCGTGGATTTGTAGGGTGCCGTGCGCTCGAGCAGCTCGAGCAGCTCGATCATCTGGTCCGAGGCCGCGACGATCGCGCGCTCGCCGAGACTGCGGGACATGTCGCGCTGGAGCATCAGGTTCTGCCGGCGCAGGCTCTCGCGCTCGGCCGCCTTGCGCAGGGTCAAGCGGAGCTCGGCCGGCTGGAAGGGCTTCGCGAGGTAGTCGTAGGCGCCCCGCTGGATGGCCTCGATCGCGAGGTCCTCGGTGCCGTGGGCCGACATCAGGATGACGGGCATCCCGGGCCATTGCCGCGTGATCTGGGGGATCAGCTCGAATCCGTCGAGCCCGGGCATGCGCAGGTCGCAGAGGATCGCGTCGACGGGCGTTCCCTCGAGCAGCTCGAGGGCCGTTCGGCCGTCGGGCGCCGTCCGCACGGCATAGCCCTCGGCCGTCAACATCAGGGAGAGGCTGTCTCGCAGCGCCTCGTCGTCGTCCACGATCAGAACGTTCTGGAACATCCGCTGCCGCCTCCTGATCGTGTTTTCCGCTTCGCGGGACGGGCTCTCGACCGCCCGCTTGCCGGTGCGTCGCCGACCACCGGCTCTCATCGGCGTCCGGCCTTCCGCCCTGAACCCGTTTGCGTGCTGGGAATCTGCCGCGCCCCGGACCGGCCCCCGCGCAGGGGCTGCCAGCGCATCAAAGTGATCCGCGGCACCAAGAAGCCGCGTCGAGCCACCTCAAGTCCCTGAAACAGCGGTCCGATACGCGGTCGGTCGGACCCGACCAGCGTGGGCTCGGGTCGCGGAGGATGATCGGTGGCCACGAATCAAGTCCAGAGGTTCCGGGAGAATCTCATGATGAGCAAAGCCGAGCTCGCCCGGAAAGCAGGCCTCTCGACGCTCACGATCGATCGCGTGGAAGCCGGCCGACCGTGCCGCCTCGATACCAAGCGCAAGATCCTGACGGCGCTCGACCTGAAGGTCTCCGACAAGGATCGCGTGTTTGGCACTTCCGAGGACGGATCGTCCTCGGAGACCACCGGTGGCGCGAGCCACTCGGGTTACCGGCAATAGGAATGCGGAGGGGATCCTCGCGATGAACATTTCTCTACCGGGCTTCGGAAAGGCGACCGTGATCGGGCTGGACATCGGCTCGCACACGGTCAAGGCCGTCGAGATCGCATGCAAGAGCCGCGACAAGGGCTTCCAGCTGCGATCCGTCGGGCAGGCGCCGCTCCAGTCGGAAGCCATCGTCCAGGGTGCGTTCCTCAACTCCACGGCGATCGTGGAATCGATCCGCGAGGCGATCGCCCAGGGCAAGATCCGGGGCAAGGACGTCGCGGCTTCGGTCTCCGGTCACTCCGTCATCGTGAAGCGGGTCCATCTCCCGCAGATGAGCCGCGAGGAGCTCGAGGGTCAGATCCAGTGGGAGGCGGAGCAGTACATCCCCTTCGACGTCAACGAGGTCAACCTCGACTTCCAGATCCTGACGTCCAATCCCGAAGAGGGACAGATGGACGTCCTGCTCGTGGCGGCCAAGAAGGACCTGATCGACGACTACGTCCAGGTGATCCACGAAGCGGGGCTCAACCCGGTCGCGATCGACGTGGCGGCCTTCGCGGTCCAGAACGCGTTCGAGCTGAACTACGAGCAGGATCCGACGCGCGTCACGGCGCTCGTCAACATCGGGGCCCAGGTCGTCAACATCAACGTCATCCGCAACGGCATCCCGGCCTTCACGCGCGACATCATGACCGGTGGAGCGCACTACACCGAGGAGATCCAGAAGGCGCTGTCGATCTCGTTCGAGGAAGCCGAGCGCATCAAGCTCGGCAACCCGCGCGAGGGGACGGCGGTGCAGGACGTGATTCCGCAGGAGGTCGAGCAGGCCATGCGGAGCGTGTCGGACACGGTGATCGGCGAGATCTCCCGCTCCCTCGACTTCTTCACGGCGACCGCTGCGGATGCCCGGATCTCCCGTGTGCTGCTCTCGGGCGGCGGCGCGCGGATCGCGGGCTTCGTCGCCGCCTTCAAGAACAGGACGGGAATCGAGACGGAGATCATGAATCCGCTCGCCCGCATGATCTCGAGCCGGGGATTCGATCCGGATCACCTGGCGGCGATCGCGCCCAGCCTCGCCGTCGGGATCGGGCTCGCCACGCGGAGGGTCCAGCGATGATGGTCGAAATCAATCTCCTTCCCCACCGCGAGGCCCGCCGCGCGGCGGACATCCGCGAGACGATCGCACTGCTCGTCCTCGGGCTGATCGTGCTCGGAGGGGGGATGTACTTCCTGGCCTCGAACGCGAAGAGCGATCTCGAGCAGGCGAGGATCACGGTCGCCCAGCTCGAGGCCGACATCGAGCGCTACAAGCCCCAGCAGGCGCTGATCGGGAAGTTCAAGCAGCGCAAGCAGAACCTGCAGGACAAGCTCGACGTGATCGCGAGCCTCGAGCGCGCCCGCAACGGGCCGGTCCGGGTGCTCGACGAGATCTCGACCCGCGTTCCGGACCGCCTCTGGTTGACGCAGATCAGCACCAAGGGCAACGAGATCCGTCTCAAGGGCAAGAGTCTCGACACGGGCGTCGTCGCCGACTTCCTGCGCGCACTGAACGGCTCGGCCTACTTCAAGAACGTCGACCTCGAGAAGACCGCGGGTGGCGAGCTCGTGAAGGGGGTACGCCTCGTGAATTTCGAGCTCCGGGCGGACATGACGGCGCCGGCGGCTCCGGCCAAGAAGGCCAAGGAAGATGCCAAGGCCCCGAAGACGGCCGAGACCGACGCCCGGACCCTGTCCGCGGCGAAGCCGTCCTGAAGCGAGCGGAGGAAGAGATGGCCTTTCAGCTGAACTTCGACATGGATGCGCAGATGGAGCGCCTCGGGAAGGTGCCGAAGACGATCCGCCTCGCGGTCGTCTCGGGATTCCTCGTCGCGATCGCGGGTGCCTACTGGCACCTCTCCTACCGGCCGGTCCAGGCCCAGCGCAACGAGCTGGTCCTCAGGGCGCAGGAGCTCCAGCGCAATCTCAACAATGCCCGCGCCGTCGCGGCCAACATCCCTGCGGTCGAGGCCGAGATCGACGGGATGGAGAAGGACCTCGAGCTCGCGCTCAAGCAGCTCCCGAACCGCAAGCAGTTCGAAGACCTGCTCCAGGACATCAGCACGGCCGGAAAGAAGGTCGGTGTCGCGATCAAGTCGATCGACCGCGACACGGAGGTTCCGCGCGACTTCTACGCGGAGGTGCCGTTCCAGCTGGAGATCGAAGGGACCTATCACGACCTGGCCCGCTTCTTCGAGATGGTCGCGTCGCTGCCCCGGATCGTGAACATCGGGAGCCTCGAGATCCAGGTTTCGAAGGAATCGCAGGCCGAGACGCGTCTCAAGGTGGCGGGTCGGGCCCGGACCTACCGCTTCCTGAACGGCGACGAGGCTTGATCGATGAGGGACCGATCCGGCGAACGGAGTGCGTGTATGCAGACGAGATGGCGACTCGGGCGCGGAATGATTCTGGCCGTGATGCTCGCGACGGGGTGCTCGGAAGAGACGCCGCAGGGGCCGACCACTTCCGACTACACGAAGGAGCGCACGGCCCTCGCGGCCCGCAAGCCCGAGGCCGGGAAGGCCGCGGGCCCGGCGAAGGGGCCGCAGGCGAAGCAGAAGAAGGGCAGCGGCGGGGCCGGTGGCACTTCGTATGCGGCCGGGGGTCGAGACTACTTCTACGACCCGACCGGCAAGCGCGATCCGTTCCGGTCCTTCCAGTTCGACGACGAAGGGAAGCAAAAGGACGAGGCCAGGACCTTCGTTCCGCTCGCCGACTTCGAGCTCGGTCAGCTCGAGCTGTCGGCCGTGATCTGGGACCACAACAATCCCCGCGCGTTGATCCTCGATCCGGGTGGGCGCTCGTACATCGTGCGTGAGGGTTCTCAGATCGGGAAGAACAACGGTCAGGTGATTCACATCGACGACAATCTCGTCCTCGTCAAGGAAACCTACGAGAACTTCGCAGGTGAGCGGACGACCAAGGACGTGGAATTGCGGATTCGTTTGAGCCAGGGAGGGTGAGCTCGATGGTCAGTCCGAATAACGGATGGCTGAGGTTCTGGATCCAGAGCGCGGTTGCGACCGTCGGTGTCGCGATCGTCGCGATGGGTTGCGCCTCGCCGCAGGCACCGTCCGGTGCCGAGGCGGATGGGGCGCTCCAGACGCTGGGTGAAGTCTCGGTGACGCGAGACGGCGAGGGCAGCATCGTGTTCCTCGACGGACTCGAGGATCCGGTCTACTCGGTGACGGAGCGCGGCGACGAGAATCTCGTCGTCGTGGATCTCGTCGGCGTGGGTCAGGGCGAGGCGTCGAGCCTGGCCGAGGCGATGGACGGGGGAACCCGTCAGGTCGCGGCCTACGACGGCGTCGTCGACATGGTCACGCTCTCGACCTTCGAGGGCGAGGACGGTCAGACGACGACGCGCGTGGAGATCCAGCTCTCGGCGGCGGGCCGTGCCGTGGTGAGCGGCAGCGATGGGGGCCTCGAGGTCTCGATCCAGCCGGGCGCCTCGGATCAGGCGCTGATCGAAGAGGCGCTGGGCGATTCGGCCGGCGCGCTCGCGGCGGAGGCGGACGAAGCCGCGGATGTCGTGGCGGAGCTCGCTGCGCCGGCGTCGGCGGATGAGGCGGCGAACGCATCGGCCCTGGCGGACGACGCGGTCGTGCAGGCGGTCGACGCGGCGGTCACGGTGGTTCCCGTGGCTTCGCCGGCGAAGTCGCTGACGAGCCTGACCGCGCAGTCGGTGGCGGGCGGTGTCCTGGTCGGCCTGGTGGCCGATGGGACGCTCGACAACGTCGAGGTCTTCACGCTCCAGAATCCGACTCGACTGGTGGTCGACGTGCCGGGCATCCAGGCGGCGGCTTCGGCCAGGAACGTCAAGCTCGACTCGGCGATCGCGACCGGCGTCCGACTCGGTGCGCATGAAGGCAAGCTGCGCATCGTGGTCGATGGCGGGAGCCAGGCGGGCGAGTTCGCGAGCCGACAGGTGATGCCGGGGGCGACCGGCCTCTGGATCGCGCTCGGCGAGGGCGAGGCCCTCACGCAGGCGATGACGGATGCCCTGGCCGAGATGGAGTCGAGCTTCCTCGCGAGCACGAATGCGGCGTCGACGGCGGCTCCGGCCGCGGCGGCGGAGGCTTCGAGCGCGGCGTCCGATGTAGAAGCGGCCGAGCGTGCGGCGGAGGCGGATGCTCTGGCGTCCGCGCCGGCTGCGCCGGCCGAGGTCGAGGCGGACTTCGAGACCACGCCGGCGGCCGACGCGGCGCAGGCCACGGGCTCGACCGAGGTCTACGGGCTCAGCTTCGAGCGGCTCGAGAAGATGGATCGGACGGCCATCCTGGCGGATCGCCCGATCACCTTCACGACCTACAACCCGGATCCGACGACGCTGGTCGTGCGGATTCCGAAGGCGAAGATCAGCGAGGAGGCGTCCGACCGGCTCTTCCCGGAGCAGGGCGGCCCCGTCTCGATGATCCGGGCCTTCCAGCAGCCCGACGTGAAGACGCCCGAGGTGCGCGTGGTGTTCACCCGGGCCCCGAACCAGCAGCCCGTCCTCAGCACCCCCGGCTCGACGCTCTTCGTCGACTTCGAGGACCTGGGCGTCGCTGCGGCGGCTCCCCCGGCGTTCCCGAATGCCGGCGACGAGTCCCCGGCGAAGGCAGGCGCGGCCGGTCTGGCCGCAAACGCAGAGGCCGAGATCGAATCGGATGCGTTGGCGACGACGAGCGGAGACCTGCCCACGCAGGCCGAGCTCGCGGCGACCCCGCAGGCTCCCGTCACGCCGGCGGCGCTCGACGAGGCCGAGGTGCTCTTCGCCGAGCCGAAACCGGTCGCGCAGGCGGCCTCTGCGCCGGCGGCGGTCGAGGTGCCGGCGGCGATCGAGGTGCTCGAAGAGGGCGGCCTGATCGACGGCAAGGAGTATCGCGGTCGTCGGGTCTCGCTCGACTTCAAGGACGTCGCCATCGCGGACGTGCTCCGGCTGATCGCCGAGGTCTCCGACCTCAACATCATCGCCGGGGACGAGGTCTCCGGGAACGTGACGATCCGGCTGGTCGACGTGCCCTGGGATCAGGCGCTCGACGTGATCCTGATGACGAAGGGCCTCGGCTTCGTGCGCGTGGGCAACGTCCTGCGCATCGCACCGGCCGACGTCCTGAAGGCGGAGGAAGAGGTTCGCCTCCAGGAGCGCCGGAACAAGGAGAAGCTCGAGGATCTCGAGGTGAAGCTCCTGCCGGTCAACTACGCCACGGTCAAGGACATCGAGGTGCTCGTGCGGCGGCTGCTCTCGGCCCGCGGCACGGTGAATCTGGATGCCCGGACCAACACGCTGATCATCAAGGACATCAGCTCCGTCATCGACGAGGCGAGTGCGCTCATCGCGGCGATCGATACGCAGACGCCGCAGGTCATGATCGAGGCGAAGATCGTCGAGGCCAACCTCGACTTCTCCCGCGAGCTCGGCTCGGTCTGGGGCATCCAGACCAACCAGTTCGTGGATCCCTTCGATCCCGACACGCTGCGCACCGATCTCGGCAACGAGGACATCACCTTCATCGACGACAACAGCGTCGCCTTCGCGAATCCGATCAAGGCGGTCCCGACGGGCATCGCTTCGCTCGGCGCCCTGATCCTCGACCAGGACTTCCGGGTCGATGCACAGATCCAGGCGGCGGAGTCGACCGGTGATGGCAAGGTGATCTCGAGCCCCCGCATCGTCACCCTGGACAACAAGCAGGCGACGATCAAGCAGGGCGTGTCGATCCCCTTCCAGACCTTCGAAGGTGGCGATGCCAAGCTCGAGTTCATCGACGCGGTGCTGTCCCTGATCGTGACGCCGCACATCACGGCGGATCAGAGCATCATCATGCAGATCCAGGTGACCCGGAACGCGCCGGACAGCACGGTGCCGACGCCGACCGGTTCGCCGGCGATCGCCAAGAACGTCGCGCAGACGCAGACCCTGGTGAAGGATGGACAGACGCTCGTCCTGGGCGGCATCTACACCATCTCCAAGAGTCAGCGTCAGAGTCGGGTGCCGTATCTGCACCGGATCCCGGTGGTCGGGAACCTGTTCAAGAACACGTCCATCACCGACTCGCGCAAGGAGCTGCTGGTCTTCGTGACGCCGCGCATCGTGCGGATCCCGGAGATGGCCGCGAACTAGACACGCGATCGGAGAGCCGGAATCCAGCGAGGTTCCGGTCCGCCTCATGATGAGGAGTGTGGGACGGGGGGAGCTTGCTCCCCCCGTTTTTTTTATAGTCCGCCCGTGACGAAGCCCAGACCCGTTTTCCTGGTCGGCATGATGGGCGCGGGCAAGTCGACCATCGGCCCGCGCCTGGCCGCCCGTCTGGGGCGCCGCTACGTCGATACCGACCAAGACGTCGAGCAGTGCGCCGGTCGGACGATCGCCGAGATCTTCGCCGCGGAGGGGGAAGCGCGCTTTCGCGCACTCGAGCGGGAGGCCATCGAGCGGGCCTCGGGCGACGGGGCGGTCGTTGCCCTCGGCGGTGGAGCCATCGCCCAGCCGGGCGCCGTCCGACGGCTCCGGGCCCGGGGCGTGATCGTCCACCTCGACGCGCCGATCGGGATCCTCCTGGGGCGCATCGGGGACGCCGCGGGGCGGCCGCTGCTCGCGGGCCTCGGGCCGCGAGAGCGGGCGGCGAAGCTGAAGGCCCTGCTGGACGCGCGTCGAGCGCATTACGCCGGGGCCCATCACCGCGTCGACGCCTCGGCCGCGCCCGATGACGTCGTGGCGCGGATCGAGGCGCTGCTGGCCGGGCGCCCGGCCAGGAATCATCAGGGGGACGGTGCGTCGGCGCGACCGCCCGGGAAGGCGAGCAAGGCCATGAAGGCTCAGGTCAGACGAACCCGATCGGCGAAGCCGACGAGCGCGAAGCTGCGCGGACAGGGAAGCCGGCGCGCGAGCGTGGAGGTCGCGCTGGCCGAGCGGAGCTATGCGATCGAGCTGGGCCACGACTGGCTCGAGACCGCCGGCCGACGCATGGTCGAACTACTCGAGGTCGAGAAGGTCGCGATCGTGAGCGTCGCGCCGGTCGCCCGGCGCTATGCGCCGCTGCTGGCCCGGGGCCTCGCGGCCGGCGGCGCACGGGTCGGCCGCATCCTCGTCCCGGACGGGGACTCGGCGAAGAATCTCCGCGAGCTCGGCCGGCTCTACGAGCGATTCCTCGATCAGGGCATGGATCGCCACTCGGCGGTCGTGGCGCTCGGCGGAGGCGTCGTCGGCGACCTCTCGGGCTTCGCCGCGGCCTCGTTCTTGCGCGGGATTCCCTTCGTGCAGGTCCCGACGACGGTGCTCTCGATGGTCGATGCTTCGATCGGCGGAAAGACGGGCGTCAACCTTTCGCGCGGCAAGAACCTGGTCGGCGCATTCCACCAGCCGCGGGGTGTCTTCATCGACACCGCGACCCTCGCGAGCCTGCCGATGCGCGAGCGCGCCGCCGGGGTCGCCGAGCTGATCAAGGCCGCCGCGATCTGGGATGAGGCGCTCTTCGCCTGGCTCGAGGACCACATCGAGGCCTTCCTGGCCCTCGAGCCCGAGGCGCTGCTCCACGGGCTCGAGCGGGCTTGTGCGATCAAGGCCGAGGTCGTCTCCCGGGACGAGCGGGAAGGGGGCCTGCGCCGGCTGCTCAACTTCGGGCATACCCTCGGCCACGCGATCGAGAAGCACGCGCGCTACCGCGGCATCCTGCACGGCGAGGCGGTGGCGATCGGGATGATCTTCGCGGCCGAGCGCTCCGAGGCGCTCGGATCGGCGCCGGTCGGGACGGCGGCGCGATTGGCGGCGCTGATCGAGCGGGCTGGATTGCCTACGGCGATTCCCGATCGACCTCGCCAGGCTTATCTGTCCGCCATCGGCGTCGATAAGAAGCGGCAGGGAAGCGGCATCCACTTCGTCGTCTTGAAAGGCATCGGTCGAGCAGGCACCGTCTCGCTTCGACCGGAGGAGATCCTGCCTTCGGGCTGGCGAGCGAATCGGCGCGCGTAGCAGCGCCGACATCCATTCCCGGCTCGGCGCGTCTCGAGGGGCGTGTCGGCGCGGGCAGAAGGCGGGGGACGATGGAGCTGGGTCGTTCGGCATGGATCCGACGGGAGCGCCTCGAGCGGATCGCGACCGCCGAGCGGGATCGGCGTGCGGGGCGCCATGCGGTGGCGATCGCGGCCCTCGGCGAGGCCGAGGAATGGCCGGCGCGGGCGGTGCTCGCGCTCTGTCTGTTGCCTGAAGGCGAGGGCGCCCATGCCCGACGCGTGCTCGAGGAGGGGCTCGACCAGTGGGCCCTCGAGTCGGGTCTCGAGCCGCTCACGGCCGTCGATGGGCTCCGGACCGTCGATGGGCTCGAATCCGATGACTTGCTCGTCGACGTCGAGGAGCTCGCGGCTTTCGATGGACGCGAGGTGGTCGATCCGCTCGAGCTGTCGCTGCGCATCGAGGCGCCGGGACCGCTGCCCGCGATGTCGTCCGCGAGCGAGGCCGCGCCGCGCACGAATGCCGAGGCGCCGAGCGATGCGTTCCACGCCTTCCAGATCGAGCTCGATCGCCCGATCGAGGCAGGCGAGCTCGAGCGGGCCTTCGCCGAGGCCGAGGCCCAGGTCGACGAGATGCACGACGTCAATCGGGTCGCCGAGAGCGTCCTGTTCGACGCGCCCTTCGAGGGGACGGACCTGATCGAGGAGGAGCTCGATCCGCTCGAGGAGTCGGCGCGCGTGGCCCTCGCGAAGGCACGGCCGCGGCCGATGGATGCCGCTTCGGTCCCCTCGAGTTCGGCGGCGCGAGCCCGAGCGTCCGCGGACGACGCGCCTTCCGCGGTTCGGTCGGGGCGACCTTCGCAGGCGATGGTATTGGCGACGCTCGAGCGTTGGCTGCAGAATCTCGAACGAAGTCGACGGGAGAGGATGTGATGACCTTCGAGAGCGTGCTGCAGACGATCGTGGACGAGTGTGGCGGGGGCCTTTCTGCGGCGCTCATGGGCCTCGACGGGATCGCGATCGCTCAGGTGACCGCGCGAACCGGTCGCGATCGCGACGACCCGCTCGGCGGCGACGCCACGGCGGCCGGGATCGAGTTCGGGCGCATCCTCGGCGAAGCGGCGAAGGCGGCGGACGCCCTGGGCGCCGGGGCGCTGATCGAGAGCGTGATCTCGCTGGCGCGCGTCCAGCTCGTCTTCCACGCGGTCGACGAAGAGCTGGTGCTCGTGCTCGCGCTGCGTCCCGACGGCAACCTCGGCAAGGCGCGCTACCTCATCCGTCGCCAGCTGCCGGGCATTCGCGCGGCGCTCTGATCCCTCCTCGGAAGCAAACAAGCGCACCCGCTCGCGGCGGCGCGGAGACAAGCGGATGCGGATCCTCGTGGTGCATGGCCCGAACCTGAACCTCCTCGGCAAGCGCGAGCCCGAGATCTACGGCCACCAGACCCTGGCGGACATCGATGCTGACCTGCGTGCGACGGCAAAGCGGCTCGGTGCCGAGCTCGACTGCTTCCAGTCGAATCACGAAGGCGAGCTGATCGACCGGATCCAGTCGGCCATGGGGCAGGCCGCGGGCATCCTGATCAATCCAGGCGGCTTCACGCATACGAGCGTCGCCCTGCGCGACGCGCTGGTCGCGACGCGGCTGCCCGTCGTCGAGGTCCACCTCTCGAACGTCTACGCCCGCGAGCCCTTCCGGCAGCACTCCTACGTCTCGCCGATCGCCATCGGCGTGATCTCGGGCCTGGGCGCCGAGGGCTACCGATTCGGGCTCGAGGCGCTGGTCGCCCGGGCCGCGCGGCCCTAGCCGCCCGCCTGCGAACCGATCCGGTAAAGGAAGCGGTCCCCTCGGGATCAATTCGAGGCGTCCCCTCGGCCCCACGCTCTTACCTCAAGGGGCGTCCGGGCTCGCCGATAGAAACTCCCGAGGCACCGCCGAACGAGAGCAGGCGGCGAGGCCGCTCGTTCGCATCGCCAAGCCGAGGGATCATTGGCGCTCAACAAACGAAAAGTCCTCGATTCTGCAAGGAAATTCGCGCAGAAGGGCGCGAAGGCCAAGGCGCTGAAGGAGTACAACCTCCTTCTCCAGGCCGACCCGCGCGACGCGAAGCTCCTGCTCGAGGTCGGCGATTGTTATCGGCGGTGGGGCCAGGTCGAGGACGCGATCGCCCAGTACGGGAAGGTGGCCCAGCAGTACCGCCAGGACGGCTTCGATGCCCGAGCCGTCGCGGTCTACAAGCAGATCCTGAATCTCGATCCGAAACACTACGCGGCGTACGTCTCGCTCTCCGAGCTCTACCAGCGCATGGGCCTCGATGCCGAGGCGATCGGTGCGCTCCAGACGGCCGCGGACGGCTATCACCGCGAAGGTCGCAAGACCGACGCCCTCGAGCTGCTGCGCCAGATGGCCGCGCTCGACCCGACCAACGTCACCAGCCGGCTCAAGGTCGCCGAGCTGCTCCGTCAGGAGAAGATGCCCGCGGAGGCGCTCGCCGAATACGAGGCGGCGGCCCGCGAGCTCGAGAGTCAGCAGGATCGCGACCAGCTGATCGCGGTGCGCGAGCGCATTCTCGAGCTGAAGCCGGATCACGTCGGTGCGCTCTGTGGCATGGTGCGCACGCTGATGGTCGCGGGTCAGCTCGATCGCGCCGAGCCCTTCGCGATCCGTGCGGTGCAGGCGTCGGGAGATCCGCCGCAGTACGAGCTCCTGATCGAGCTCTTCGCGCAGATGGGCAACGACGCGAAGCTCGCCGAGGCGACGCGGGGCCTCGCGAAGGTCTACCGCGATCGCGGCGACGAGGACAAGGCGCGCGAGCTGATGCAGCGCCTGCCGGCAGACGAGGTCGGTGCGCGCTCGAGGCTCGCCGTCGACGTGTCGGAGGTCGACGAGCCCGACCTCGCCGACGAAGAGCTGCTCGACGACGATCCGTTCGTGACGGTCTCCGGCTCGAAGGCCGGGCAGGCCCTCGACCTCGGCGACGACGAGCTCGAGCTCGACGCGGACGACGAGATCCAGCTCGAGGTCCCCAGGAAGGGGCCGCCGATTCCGGCCGCACCGCTCGAAGGCGATCCCGACCAGCTGCTCGCCGAAGCCAGCGTCTACCTCCGCTACGGCAAGCGCAATCAGGCCATCGAGAGCCTGCGGGCGATCCTCGATCAGGATCCGAATCATCGCGCCGCGCTCGAGAAGCTCGGCGAAGCCCATGTCGACGACGGCAAGCCCGGCGAGGCGGTCACGGTCTGGCTGCGCGCGGCGGCGCAGATCCAGAAGGCTGGGGATGCCAAGGCGCTTGCGGTCCTGAAAGATCGCATCGCGGCCCTCGACCCGAAGGCGGCTGCCAGCCTCGCGGCGCCGGCTGCTTCGGCGGGAGCCGTCGCGAAGCCGATCGCGGCGCCTGCCTCGCGCGCGGCCGCGCCGGTCGCGTCCCCCGAGCCCGTCGCCGAGCTCGAGCTCGACCTCGAGGTCGAGCTCGATGACGCGATGGAAGCGGCGGCGGAGTCCATTCCGAACGCGATTCCGAACGCGACGGCCGACGCGGCGAGCCACGAGGCCGACGACGGGGGCTTCGAGGTTTCCTTCGACGACGCCGAGCTCGACCTGGCCTCGGGCGCCGACGCCTCGCAGACCGCGTCCGGGGGGGCTGCATCCGCGGAGGAAGCGGCCGACCCGCTCGCGCTGTCGGACGATGGCAGCTTCGAGTTCGAGATCGATCCCGACGAGATCAGTCACGACGGTGAGGAGGACGGGGAGGGCTTCTCGGCCTCCGATCTCGGCGACGGCGTGGATGTCGCTTCCGAGGCGGGCGAGGGGGAGCCGCACGGTGCGACCAGCGCTCGCCCGGGGACGACGACGACGACGGCGCGCATCCAGGAAGAGCTCGAAGAGGCAGAGTTCTACCTCGCGCAACACATGTTCGACGAGGCCGAGGCGATTCTGCTTCGCGTCCTCGAGATCGCTCCGAACCACCCGAGCGCGATGCTCCGCATGGGCGAGCTCCAGGTCGCCCGGGGCGCCGCGCCCGAGTCCGTGCCGAGCGCCGAAGAGGCCCGAACCCGCGCCGGCCGCCGCGTCGCCGGCACGTCGGAGATCGATCTCGGGTCGACGGCCCGCTTCGAAGACGGGCTCGATCTCTCGAGCGACGGCATGGAGACCGACGACGAGGACGCCGAGGCGGAGAGCTCGAGTGGTGCGCTCGAGCTCGACGTGGACGTCGACGTCGAGGGGGATGCGGGGGTCGAGGTCGCATCCGACGCCGATGCGGGCGTCGACGTCGAGGTCGACGTCGAGGTCGACGTCGAGGTCGAAGACGAAGACGGCGACACGGGATCCCTCGGCGAGGACGTCGAGGTCGAGCTCGATCCCGGTCGTTCGAACACGGTCGCGCCGAGCCGGGCTTCGCTGGCCGACTCGGGCTCTGCGCTCGATCTCGGCGACCCCGGCGACGATTCCCTCGAGCTCGCCGGAGACGAATCCGACGCGACGCCCGCGCTCGCCTCGGACGAGTCGGACTCCGTCCTCACGATGCCGTCGCACAAGTCCGAGCCGTCGCAGCCCGCCGTCCGGGCCGAGCGCCCCGGCACCGTCGTGCTCCCGCGCCCGGCGCCACCGAAGCCGGCTGCCCGTGATCAGGCGCCCGCGGCCGAGGTTCGCCCGTTGGCCGCCGCCGCTGGATCGTCCGCGGCACCGACCCCGATCCCGGCACCGGCCCCCCTCGCCGCGGCGAGCGAGCCCATGGCCGTGGCTGTGCCCGCCTTCGATCCCGGCGATTCCTTCGACCTGCGTGAAGCGCTCGGGGACGTCTTCAACGACCCCGGCGATTCGGCTCGGGGACGCACGACTTCGAGCGTGCTCTCGACCGTCGAGGACGGCTTCGAGTCGATCTTCTCCGACTTCAAGAAGGGCGTCAGCGCGACCCTCGGCGAGGGCGACCTCGACACGCGCTACGACCTCGGCATCGCCTATCGCGAGATGGGTCTCTATGCGGACGCGATCGGGGAGTTCAAGATCTGCCTCGAGTCGCCGGCTCGCCGCTTCGACAGCCTCTACCTGATGGGGCTCTGTGCGCGGGATCTTCAGCGCTACACCGATTCGGTTCATCATCTCGAGCAGGCCCTGGCGCTCCCCGATCTGCCGGGCGATCGAACGGCAGGCGTCTACTTCGATCTCGCGATCGCCCAGTCCCTGGCCGGGGATCGTGACCGCGCCCGGGCCAACATGCGGCGCGTGATCGAGCTCGACCCGCGCTTCCCGAACGCGGCAGAACGGCTCGCCGAGCTCGAGTCCTCGACCGCGGGGGCTGCGCCGGCCATTTCGGGCGAACGCATGGCCGGGGCCTTCGAGTCCTTCGACGACCTCTTCGCCGACGAGGCATCGGAGAGCGAGCTCGCCGAGGCCGAGGTCGTCGAGAGCTTCGAGTCCTTCGACGACGTCGTGAGCGACGTCGAGCCGACTCAGTCGCCCGAGACGACCGCTCCCGTCGCCTCCGAGCCGCCCGTCACGGAGCCGCCCGCCGCGCCGTCGGGCGACGCCAACGGCCAGTCCAGCCGCAAGCCCGGCCGCAAGAAGATCTCCTTCGTCTGACCGCTCGCCGGTCGTCTCGAGGACCCGCCTTGGAACATCTGCAGCACTTCGGACTCTCCCAGGATCCCTTCAGCAACGAGTCGGATCTTCGGCTCTACTTCGACAGTCCGAGCCATCGCGACGCCCAGCGCCGCGTCGAGCGCGGCCTGCGTCAACACAAGGGCCTGACGCTCCTCACGGGCGAGGGCGGCATGGGCAAGACGTTGCTCGCGCGCCGCATGCTCGACGGTCTCGAGGAGGAGATCTTCGAGGCGACGCTGCTCGTCATGCTGCCCGGCGCGGCGGACGCGATGGGCATCTTCCAGCGCTTCGCGCGCCAGCTCGGGGCGGACGAGCCGGCGCGCGATCGCGCGGGCGTGCTGAGCCAGATCTTCGAGCGGCTCGCGATCGTGCGCGAGGACGGGCGGCACGCGGTGCTCATCGTCGACGATGCGCAGGTCATGTCGCCGCAGGTCTTCGCCGAGCTCGGCGGGCTGCTCTCGCTCGAGTACGAGGATCGCCGCCTCATGTCGATGCTGTTCGTGGGCTCGCCGGAGCTCGATCGCCAGATCCGGGGCGACGCAAGCCTCTTCCCCCGCGTCGATGTGCGCGTGCGCATCCAGCCCCTCGATCTGCGTAGCGCGACGGCCTATCTCATGCACCGCCTCTCGGTCGCCCGTGGCCGTCCCGAGCTGATCCCCGCGGCGACGATGGAGGCGCTCTACAAGTTCGGCCGCGGTCGCCCGCGCCTGCTCAATACCCTCGCCGACAACGCGCTCTTCGAGGCCTATCTCGCCGGGCGCCACGCGATCGATCCCGGCGATGTCGAGCGCGCGGCCGCGGATCTCGGGATCCTGGGCGGCGATCCCGAGGTCCACACGGCGCACGCCTCGTCGCCGGCGGGGCGGTCGTCGCATCCCGCGAGCGGCGCGGGCATGCCTCTGGGGTCCTCCCGATTCGAGGCGCCTGCGGCGCCGATGAGGTCTGAACCGCGGGCGACGCGAGCGCCCGAGCCCTTCGATCTCCTCGATGAGCTCGGTCCGGCGGACGAATCGGGGGTGCGCGGCTTCGACGTCGACGCGCTCGACGAGATCGACCTCGACCTGCTCGCCCCGGAGCCGGTCCGGGCGAAGCCCGCTCCGGCACCCGCACCGGCCCCCGCTGCGGCGGCTTCGGCGGCGGGCGGTCTCGTGCCCGAGCTCGACGGGCTCTTCGTGGAGCTGATCGAGGAGTAGCGCTTCAGGCGAGGGCGTGGGGAGCCTTCGGCAGCGTGTCCCAGAACCCGGGATCGTGACCGAAGAAGATCCGCGCACCGCGCTCCTGGTAGGCCCGTAGTCGGCGCAGCGCCTCTTCCATGGCCGCGCGATCCCAGGCCGCGCCCGGCGGGAGCCGCAGCGTCTCGAGCGTCTCGCGGAGATAACACGCGTCCCCACAGAGTACGATCTCGCCCGTCGCCGACTTCACGCGGAGCGACTGGTGGCCCGGCGTGTGGCCGTAGGTCGGAATGCACGTGACCGAGCCGTCGCCGAAGACGTCGTGCTCGCCGTCGACGAGCAAGCGGTCGTGGCCCTGGTCGTAGTCGACGGGCTTGTAGGCCATCGCTGCGATGCCGTCGGGGTCGTGGGCCGCCTCCCATTCGCGGCGCTGGACGACGAGTCGTGCCCCCGACGCGCGGGCATTGCCGCCAGCATGATCGAAATGCAGATGGGAGTTGATCACATAGTCGATCCTCGCGACGTCGACGTCGAGGGTCTCGAGGCGGCGCTCGATGCCGTCGTCGTCGGCCCGCTCGACCCGGACCTGGGCTCCGAGCTCGCCGAGATAGGCGTCGCGGGCAGGCGAGGGCGCTGTACAGATCGAAGCGAGGCCGCTGTCGAAGAGCGCCGTCCCCTTCGGATGCACGATCAGGTAGGCGGGCACCGGGATCCGCAGCGGCGTCGACCGCCCGCCCTCGATGAGCGCGGCTTCGGGCAGGGTCAGCCAGCCGCAGGTCAGCGCGTAGAGGCGGAGCGTCATGGCGGGGACTCCCTTCGCTCGCCGAGGCTACGGCGGGGGAAGGCGGGGGGCCAGCGGGGGGACCGCCAAGACTTGTGGAGCCGAGGCCCTCGCCGTAGTATCCGCCCCGGCGCGCGAGTAGCTCAGTTGGTAGAGCATCAGCTTCCCAAGCTGAGGGTCGCGAGTTCGAATCTCGTCTCGCGCTCCAGGATTTCCGGAAGGCCTCGGCTGGCGACAGCGGGGCCTTTCGATTTTCAGCGTCAGCGCCCCGCGCTCGCCCGCCGAGCCCGCCGACGCCTCGCATCGCAGGCCGCCGCCATCCCGGCGATTCCGACACCGAAACCGAGCATCCCGATCGGCTCCGGGACCGACACGCTCTGCGGCGCGACCACGCAGTCGTTCGCCGTATTGCCCTGTCGCTCGACCTGGGCGCGGTTGGCGCAGGCGATCCATCGATAGGTCACAGGCCCCGGTTGGCCGGTGAGGAAGCTCGCAGGGATCCGCGCGCTCGAAGTCGAGCACGTCGTCGTCGCCCCCGCGTTCAACGACTCGACCCAACACTCCCCGACCGGGACGTCGTGGGCGATCTCGAGGGTCGTATTCTCGGAGAGATGGAACGTGACGGGGAACGAGGCGGATGCGCCGGCTCCGTCGTTCTTCAGGGTGGCCGAGAACGCGAGGGTCTGACCGGGCACGACGGTGCCCGTCGGCGTCGTCTGGGATTGGATGGTCAGGTCGGGCAGGGCGTCGGGATCGCACCGGTCGCCGAGACCGTCCTGATCGCCATCCTGTTGAAGCGGGTCGGCGACGGCGGGGCAGCGATCGAGCGTGTCGGCGACGCCGTCTTCGTCTGAGTCGACGGTGGCCACGTCGGTCTGGATCCAGCTGCCGATCAGGTTCACCGCCGGCGCATCCGCGATCGTCGTCCCCTTGGCCATCCGGACGAGGGGGTCGGTCACCGATTGGCGGATCCAGAGGATCGAGTTGAATCGATTGCCCGGGAGGATCCGTTTCGCAGACGGGAATCCGAGATTGCCTTCGCTCGGCGCCACGTTGATCACGTTCCACTGGCCGACGGCGGTCGTGAAGCGCATGTCGAGGCCGCCGGGGGCCGGGGCGCCGGGTTGATGACACATCTCGCAGTTGGAGGCGATGTAGGAGCGGGCGCGCTTCGTGCGGGTGGCGCTGGCGTCCCCGATCGCCCGCGAGAAGTCGTAACGGCTTCGCTCGCGGATGTCGAAGTCGAAGAGCTTCGCGCAATTCCAGGCTTCGATCTGGGATTGCGTACCGCCGGCATAGCTCCGCGTGCCCTCGAGGTTGCGCGTCCGCACGCCGAGGACCCGTCCGGAGGCGGCCGTATGACACGACAGGCATTCGGTCGGCGAGGGGTAGTGCCAGCTCTGGCTCGCGCCGCTGCCGAGGTCGATGACCTCGTCGAGCCCCGCGTCGAGCCGGGTCGCGTCGGTGCCGGCGGTATTCCAGCGATAGGTCATGCCGATCCAGCGATCGACCTGGCGAAGGAAGACGCGGGTCTCGACGCGCCGCGTCGTGCCGCCGGGCTTCGGGAGCTCGAAGTGCTTGACGAAGACGGTGCCGACCGGGAATTCCCAGGCTTCGCGGGCGTGGAAGCCGACGCGTCCCTCGCCGGGGAGCGCCATCCAGCGGCGCTTCGTCGCCCCGTCGGACCAGAGCGGCGTCATGACGTCGTACTCGATCAAGCCCGGCGCGGGGGTCAGGCTCGCGACGTCCGAGAAGAGGCCCGTCGACGAGAGCGTCGCCGGAAAGCTCGCGCCCGAGCCCGAGGAGCCGTTGCGTACGAGCCGATAGATGAGACCCGTCACGCTGCTGACGGCGAAGATCTCGCCGGTCTGATCCTCGCCGAAGCTCGAGATCGCGGGCGGCGCGATGGCGATCTTCACGCCGGGATTGCCGGGATTCTGGGGGTTCGCGGGATCCTGTCCGCCCCAGGCCCAGACGTTGCCGCTGCTCGGGTCCGCGTAGAGATAGGCCCCGTAGAGCTCGGGATAGAGGTCGCCGCGGTAGACGTAGCCGCCGACGATGACCTCGCCCCCGTTCTGATCGAAGTGCTGGTATTCGACGACCGGAGGCGTCGACTGGATCGCCGAGCAGGTCGTGCCGGAGCGATAGTCGAGGGTCCCCTCGCAGTAGTCCCAGCCGAAGTTGAGACCGCCGGGGCTGCCTGCCCGGACGCGATCGACCTCCTCGCGGATTCCCTGCCCGACGTCGCCGATGAGCAGATCGCCCGTCACGCGATCAAAGCTGATGCGCCAGGGATTGCGCAAGCCGTAGTGGTAGACGAGGGGATCGGTATTCGGGACGCCGACGAAGGGATTGGTCGGCGGGGCGAGCGAGGTCGCCCCGGGGCTCACGTCGAGGCGCAGGAGCTTGCCGAGGCGGCTCGCCCGGTTCTGGGCGTTGCGGAAGGGATCGCCGCCGTCGCCCCCGTCGCCCGTCGCGACGTAGAGATAGCCGTCGGGGCCGAAGGCGATGGCGCCGCCGTTGTGGTTGTCGAAGGGCTGCGCGAACTCGAGGATCGGGGTCGCACTGTTCGTGAGCGCACGATTCGGGTCGGTCGGATCGGCTTCGTAGCGCACGATCTTCGTGCAGCCGGCGGCCCCGGGATTCGTGCAGCCCGTCGTCGCCGTGTAGTTCACGAAGAAGCGGCGATTGGTCGCATAACCGGGATCGAACGCGAGGCCGAGCAGCCCCTGCTCCTGCCCGCCCGACTGCACGAGCGAGCGGATGTCGAGGAAGCCCGTGGCGAGGGACACGTCGTTTCGGTTCTCGAAGACGTGGATGCGACCGACCTGTTCGACGACGAAGAGCCGATTGGTCCCGTCGGGTGCGGCGTGGAGGTCGACCAGACCGCCGAAGCTGAGGGCGGGAAAGGCCTGGTCGAAGCGCATGGCCTGGGGGACCGGGTCGGTGTCGAGGGGGAAGGCGTGACCCGCGAATCGCGGATCGGCCGAGAGGGCGCAGGCCTGGGCCCGTACGAGCGCCGGCGCGAGGACCTGGGCGCTCGCGACCAGTCCGATCAGCAGCGCAGACGAGATCCGTCGGCGCATCGAAAAAGAGAAACAGCTCATCGAATCCAGCCCTGCTCGATCTGTACCACCACGCGACCGCGGTCGGAGCGGAGGCGTCGTCGCGGTGATGCTTTGATGGGGTCTTCGATCGCCGGAGCTCGCCTTCTCCCTGGATCGCGCAGCCGGACATTAACCGCAAACTTGCCCGCGTCGAGGCGAAGCCACGAAGCGTGGACGGCGGACCCGCTCGCCGATGTACGCTCGCGCCCATCGTTCCTCTGGGGGTCCGTGGAAGAAGATCGGCGACCGGTGACGATTCCGCGTGATCTTGCTCACGCGATGCCGGTGATATTTCCAAGCTGCAAGAAAGTCTTCGTCGAAGGAATCGGGCGGATCCGGCGAGGCGACGGCTTCGAGACCCTCTGCTCCGAGGCCGCGCCGGCATCCGGCTCCGGACCTCAGAAGACGGGCATCGGGAAGATCGAGAGATCGGGCGAGAGCGTGCGAGCGAGGGTCTGGTAGCGGCGGCCGGCGAACCACCAGCGGCCGTCGATCCGGCAATGCTCGTCGCGGTAGAGGCCGAAGGCATCGCTGCGTCCTGCCGCCGGATCGTGCCGGACCTCCGACATCCAGAGCCGGCTCGTCGCGCGGTCGCCCGCGATCTCGATCACGGTGTTGAGCACGATGAACTCGAACAGGTCGTAATGCGCGATGGCTCCGGAGATGAACTGGCCGACCTCGCCCGGGCCGTGCAGAACGAGGGGCTTCCCGTCGCCGCGGTCGATCACGACCTCCGCTTCGGGCCGGAAGATGCGGGCGAGCTCGCTCCAGGCCCGCCGTGTCACGATGTCGGCGTAGGCGGACTGAAGCCGCCGGAGCGCGATGTAGTCGATGGTCTCCTGATCGATGCGGGCGTCGGACACGGGCGTTCTCCTCGTCGGCGTGGGCTCGCGCGGAGCATCGCAATCCGGGCGGCGTCGGGCGAGGGGCGGGCGCACTATGCTCGCGCGGGGCTCCTGGCCCGGTGCTCGAGCAGAAGAGCAATGAGAAGTGCGAAGAGCGGGGCAGCGCGGCGAGCGCGGACGGAGAGGAGGCTCATTTGATCGCCATCATCGGGGCGGGATCGATCGGCGGCTACGTCGCCTGGCAGCTCGTGCGGGCCGGGCAATCGGTCGTGCTCGGGGTCCATCGGCCTTTCGAACAGCTCGTCGTCGAAGACGAGTCGGGCGCCCATGCCGTCGCGGCGCGGGTGCTCACCGATCCGAGCGCCCTCGCGCCCGCCGACTGGGTCGTGCTCGCGACCAAGGCGCATCAGACGCCGGCGGCCGCGGGCTGGCTCGCGGCCGCGTGTGGATCGCAGACCCGGGCGGTCGTCGTGTTGCAGAACGGGGTCGAGCACGCCGAGCGGCTGGCCCCCTTCGTCGGCGCGACGCCGACCCTGCCGGCGGTCGTCTCGATCGGGGCCGAGGTCCTGTCTCCCGGCCGCATCCGACATCATGCCTATTCGAACCTCGAGGTCCCGGACGTCGAGCTCGGTCGCGCGTTCGCCGCGCTCCTGACGGGGAGTGCGATCAGCGTGACGGCGGTCCCGGACTTCCGCTCGACGCTCTGGCGCAAGCTGATCTCGAACGTGACTGCGTCGCCCATCACGGCGCTCACGGGGCGGCGCATCGAAGTCATGGCGGATCCGGCGGTGCGCGAGCTCGCCGTGGAGCTCGCCCGGGAATGCATCGCCGTCGCGCGGGCGGAGGGGGCGGCGATTGCGCTCGAGGCGGCCCGGGACTTCGTCGACGGCATGGCGAAGAATGCGGCGGCCTGGCCGCCCTTCGGCTCGTCGATGCTCTACGACCGGATCGCGGGCCGCGAGACCGAGCACGAGGCGCTCACCGGCGCCGTCGTGCGGATCGGCGCGCGCCATGGCATTCCGACGCCGCTCAACGCGGCGATGCTGTCGCTGCTGCGGGCGGCGGCCCCACTCTGATCGGACGCCCCGCCGCGAGCATCCGCTCGCTCTCGACGCGGACGCGCTCGAGGACCGGCGCGAGCGCGCGCGGATCGACGGCGTCGGCGAGGCTCTTCGCACCGGCCTCGCGCAGCAGCTCGGGCAGCCGCGCGCGCAGCGTCTCGATCGCCCAGGGCAGGAGCGGGCCCAGGGTCGAGACGTCGTGCTCGACGACGGTGTTGGTCGGCGCGGCGGGATCCATGAGATGGTAGTGGGCGGCCTCGTCGAAGCAGTCGAAGCGGAGATATTCGGCCCCGTCCTCGGTTCCGAAGACGTGGAGACAGAGTCCGTCCTCCTCCACGACCCCCGTGAAGCCGGCGGGCATCACGTTGTCGAAGCGGGCCCGGGCGTCGGGCCCGTAGTGGGCGAGGATCACGGCCTCGTCGAGGTGGCGGTATTCGACGCCGAAGGTCACCGCCCCCGCTGCGATGCGCAGCGTGAACTCGTCGAAGGCGGGGACGGGCAGGGTCCGGTAGGTGATCGGCATGCTCGATGGTTAGCTCGGGATGCCCGATCCCGCGAAGACGCTGTACGCTGCGGCTCGAGATCCGGGGGCGCGTCTGCCGTTCGGACCCGGAGAACCGGATGAAGCGATCGGGGGAGGAGGAACGATGAAGATCCTGAAGGGCATCGCCGTCGCGCTGATGGTCTACGTGGCCGTCGTGGCGGCCTTCGAGTCGATGATCGGGACGCTCCAGCCCCAGGCCGGCTCGACGCTCGTCATCACGACCCGCTCCGACGACGGCTCGGCCCACGATCGTGTCGTTTCGCGCCTCGAGAGCGGCGGCCAGCTCTACGTCGCCGCGAACCACTGGCCCCGCGCCTGGTACCACCGCCTGCTCGCGAAGCCCGACGTGCAGGTCACCCTCGACGGCCAGACGGGCGACTATCGGGCCGTGGCCGTCGAGGCCGGCGGCGAGGAGCATCTCCGGGTCGCGGGGACAATCCCGTCCCGCCCTGGTTCCGCTTCGTGACGGGCTTCCCGCCGCGTTATTTCGTCCGTCTCGAGCCCGCCGCCCCCGCACCGACCCCGGGAGCCACCGCCGGCTGATGACCGAGATCATCCTGATCAACCTGACGGGCCGCGATCGCCCGGGGATCACCCGCGACCTGTCGGCCATCCTCGCGCGCCACGGTGTGCGCATCCTCGACATCGGTCAGGCCGTCATCCACGACACGCTGACCCTCGGCATCCTGATCGGACTGACGGCCGAATCGGTCTCGCAACCCGTCGTGAAGGACGTCCTCTTCAAGGCCCACGAGTGGGATCTGCAGGCCCGCTTCACACCGATCGCCCCGGACGAGTACGAGCGATGGGTCGCCGCCCACGGCCAGCCGCGCCACATCATGACCTTGATCGGCCGTGACCTGCGCGCGGATCATCTCGAGGGACTCGGCGCCATCGCGACGCGCCACCGGCTCAACATCGACAACATCACGCGCCTCTCCGGCCGCGTCTCCGTGGCCCACCCCGATCCCGAGCTCCGGGCCTGCATCGAGCTCTCGCTGCGAGGCACGCCGGACGACGCCTCGGCCCTGCGTCGCGAGCTGCTCGACCTCGCCCAATCCCTCGAGGTCGACATCGCGTTCCAGGTCGACGACGTCTACCGCCGCAACCGCCGCCTCATCGCCTTCGACATGGACTCGACGCTGATCCAGACCGAGGTCATCGACGAGCTGGCGGAGGCCGCCGGCGTCGGCACCGAGGTCGCCGCGATCACCGCGGCCGCCATGAACGGCGAGCTCGACTTCACGCAGAGCCTGCGTCGCCGCGTCGCCCTGCTCGAAGGACTCGACGCGAAGGTCCTCGAGGAGATCGCGGCCCGTCTGCCGATCACCCCCGGCGCCGAGCGCCTGATCCGGACGCTGCGCTCCCTCGACTACCGGACGGCGATCCTCTCCGGCGGCTTCACCTTCTTCGGCGAGGTCCTGCGCCGCCGGCTCGGGATCGACTTCATGCACGCCAACGAGCTCGAGATCGAGAACGGCCGGCTGACGGGGCGGGTGCGCGGGGAGATCGTGGATGGCGCCCGCAAAGCGGCCCTGCTGCGCACGCTCGCCGAGCAGTCGGGGCTCCGCCTGGAGCAGACGATCGCGGTCGGAGACGGGGCCAACGACCTGCCGATGCTCGACGCCGCCGGCCTCGGGATCGCGTTCCATGCGAAGCCCCGGGTCCGCGCGTCCGCGGAGCAGGCGATCTCGACCCTCGGCCTCGACGGCATCCTGTACCTGATCGGCATGAGCGATCGCGAGGTCCAGCAGGCCTGATGCGCGCGTATGGGCGATCGGCGAGGATGGGTCCGACATGAATCCCGCCGACGACGCGAAGAGCGCGACCCCTGCGCGGCCGACCAAGGGCTTCGGGCGGGCGACCGAGGCCCTCGAGATTCCGGCCTTCCGCAGGATCTTCGTCTCGAACATGGCCTTCTTCCTGGCCATGGGCGGCCAGAGCATCGTGCGACCGTGGCTGGCCTTCGAGATGACCGACAGCCCGTTCGCCCTCGCCACGGTCTCGGCGGCGACGGCGGTGCCCATGTTGCTGCTCTCGCCCTTCGGCGGCGTGCTCGCCGACCGGATGGAGCGGCGGCTCGTGATCCTGCTCGCCCAGGCGCTCGCGGTCGTCGCCGAGCTCGTGCCCCTGGTCCTGCTCCATTTCGGGCTGCTCGAGTTCTGGCATCTCGTGGTGACGGCGGCGCTGATGGGCTGCGTCTTCCCGATGATCATGCCTGCGCGCTCGGCGATCGTCGTCAATCTCGTCGGCAAGAAGGGGCTCGGCTCGGCGATGGCGCTCAACATGACGGGGGTCAACGTGACCCGCGTCGTCGGGCCGGCGCTGGCCGGCGGGCTGATCCCCGTGCTCGGCGTCGAGGGCGTCTATCTCGGCAATCTCGTGCTCTATCTGCTCGCCCTCGTCGCGATCTTCCGCGTCGAGAAACTGCCGGCGCCCGTCGGAGCCCATCACGAGTCGATCGGCCGCAACATGCTCGCGGGCTTCCAGTATCTCGGGACCAATCGCCTGGTCCTGATCCTGCTGATCTACGGCCTCGTGCCCCAGTTCCTCGCGATGCCGTTCCAGACGCTGCTCCCGGCCTTCGCGCGGGACGTCTGGCACATGGACGAGTTCGGCTTCGGGATCCTCTCGGCGGCGTCGGGCATCGGGGCGGCGACGGGCTCGGCCTTCGTCGCCGCGCGCCAGCCCGACGCCGGGCGGCTCTCCGCCATGATGTTCTGCGTGATCGCCTTCGGCGTGCTGCTGGCGGCGTTCGCAGCGAGTCCCTGGTTCTGGCCGGCGGTGGTCCTGGTCTTCCTCGCCAATGTCTTCGCCAGCACCTTCAGTACGCTCAACAACGTCGCGATCCAGCTCGTGATTCCCGATTCGGTGCGCGGGCGGATCTCGAGCTTCCTGATGATGTCGGTCTCGCTCCCGCTGCTCGGGACGCTCCCGGTGGGCGCCGTCGCGGAGCAGATCGGGGCGCCGCTCGCGGTGACCGGAGCGTCCCTGCTCGCCTCGCTCGCCGCCGTCGGCTTCTACTTCGGCAGCCGGAATCTCCGGGAGCTCGACGCGCGGGTTCACCGCTCGTCGCGGGAAGACTGAATGAGACGACCGAGCCGAAGCGCTCGGGCCCGCAGTGCGGGCCCGAACAGGAGAACTGCATGATCATCACCCTGTCTCGCCAGTATCTGGCCGGCGCCGACAAGGTGGCGGAGGGGGTCGCCGCCGAGCTCGGCTGGACGGTGGTCGACGATGCCTTCATCGAGACCCTCGCCGAGCGCTCGGGCTTCGATCGCGAGGACGTGAAGGGGCTCGAGGAGCGGGTGCCGACCTTCATGGAGCGCTTTGCGCAGTCCTCGGCCCTCTCGATGCCGGAGCTGCTCGCCTCCGCTCCCGACGCGATCGCGGAGCCCGAGGCGATCAAGCTCGCCCACATCACTCGCGATCTCGTGACCGAGCTCGGCCGCCGCGATCGCGTCGTGCTGGTCGGCCGGGCGGCGGCCGCCGTGCTCGCCCGGGAGCGCGATGCGATCCACGTCTTCCTCGTCGCCTCCGTCGCCTACCGCGTGAAGGAGGCGATGCGCCGCTACGGCATGAGCGAGTCGCAGGCGCGCGCGGCGGTCTCGGAGCGGGACTCGAACCGGGCCCGCTACCACCGCGAGCTCTACCAGCGGGTCTGGGCCGACCCCGTGAACTACCACTTCGTCCTGAACACCGAGCTGCTCGGCACCGAAGGCGCCGCCGCGATGATCCTTTCCCGCGCCCGCGCCCTCGGCTGGCGCTGAGTCGCGCACGGGCCCGCGCGAGCGTCCTGCTCGCGCCGTTCGTGGTCGAGGCGGGAAGAATCCGGGCTCAGCGGCTCGGGACGAGGCGGGGCAGGATCGTGCTGATCGAGCCCCGCAGGCATGCGTCGGCGATTCCGTCCATCTCCGTCGCGTCGCCGTTCACGATCACGATGCGCGCTCCCGCGTTCTTCGCGACGGGGACGACGCCCGCGATCGGGTAGACGGCCAGGGTCGTCCCGATCGCGAGCAGCAGGTCGCAGCCGAGCGCCGCCTGCTCGGCGCGCCGCAGATCCTCGGCGACGAGGCCCTGGCCGAAGGAGATCGTCGCCGTCTTGAGGATGCCGCCACAGCTTCGGCAGGGCGGATCCGCCTCGCCGGCGCGCACGCGCGCGAGCGCGCGCTCGGCGGGCGCCCGCTCGCCGCAGTCGAGACACTCGACCTCGCGCAGGGTGCCGTGGATCTCGACGACGCGGGACGGGCTCGAGCCCGCGGATTGATGCAGGCCGTCGACGTTCTGCGTGATGAGGGTGTCGAGGCGACCCGTTCGCTCGAGGTCGACGAGGGCGCGGTGGCCCGCGTTGGGCGCGCGTCGGTTGGCCTCGGTCTCGAGGCGCCATTGCCAGGAGCGGGCCCGCACGGCGGGATCGGCGAGATAATGGGAGAGGGTCGCGAGCTTCTCGGCCTCGGGGTTGCGCGTCCAGAGGCCCTGCGGTCCGCGGAAGTCGGGGATGCCCGAGTCGGTCGAGATGCCGGCCCCGGTCAGGACGACGACGGCCCGGGCCTCTTCGATCCAGCCCCGGACGCGCTCGATCGACCGCTCGAGCGCCTCGTCCTCTCGCGCGTCCGGGCTCATGGCCGATTCCCCCGGCGAGCCCGCGCCGAACGGCGTCGAGGCAGGCCTAACAACAGGTCGTCCCCCCGGCGCCGCGGTGGTCATGCCAGGGCGCGAGGTCGAGGAAGAGACCGGCCTCGGCCGCCGCCCGCAGCGCCCGCCGCGGATCGATGACGTAGGGGCCGCTGCGGACGACGCGAAGCGAGGCCGTCTCGCCCTCGGCGAGGACGAGCTCGCGGTCGCCGTCGAAGGCGAGCAGGCCGGGGCCTCGCCAGACGAGCTCGCGGCCGAGCTCGATCCGTTCGGCGCCGTCGACGCCGACGTCCTCGTAGAGGCCGGGCGAGATCGGCGCGCGCAGGATCCGGCCGGGTCGACCGTGGGGCGAGCCGGTGCGAGTGTGGACGCAGACGGCGAACTCGTCCTCGGCGGAGCAGGGCATGAGCAGGCCCCCGATCGGCGAGAGGCCGACGCTCGCGGGCTCGGCGCGGGTCAGCAGGATGCGCGCGAGCTTGGTCGGATCGGCCTGCAGCAGGCTTCCGGGATGGTCGTCGACGAGCAGCCCGGCATCGATCAGGGCGAGGTTCGTGCGGCCGTCCGGGCCGCGGACTTCGACGATCTTCGCCCGCGCGGCGGCGGATTCCCGGGCGAGTCGGCCCGAGGCGACGAGGCCAGCGGCAGCGCCCGCGATCGTCGCCTCGACCTGGAACGGAAAGACGTTGTTGGTCCCCGTCGACAGCGGGAGCAGCACGACGTCGCGCCAGGCGCGCACGATCGAGCGACTCGTCCCGTCGCCCCCGAGCGCCACGATCGCGCCGCAGCCCGCGGCCTGCATCGCGAGGGCCGCCCGCTCGCTGTCGATCGCATGGCCGGTCGTCGGCAGCTCGAGCAGCTCGATGCCGATCGGGAGCTCGAGGGCATCGGTCGCCGCGCTCGCGATGCGGAAGGCGTCCCGGGAGAGCAGGACCCGCCGGCAGCCCGCCGCCGCCGCGCCGACCACGATCCGCGTCACCTGATTGCGCTTGTCGTCGATCGTCGACGTGCCCGCACGGGCGAAGAGCCGGCGCGCATCCCGGCCGGAGTGGGGGTTCACGATGATGCCGAGCGCGCCGCCGTCTGCCACGCGGCCAACGCTATCTCGGCCGCGTTCCCGCCGCGACGTCTCGGCGCCTCGAAACTCGATCGAAACCCCGAGCGTGCCTGAATTGAAGGCCGGAGGCGATCGCGCGGCGGGGCTTCGCCAGCGCCGATCGCGCGCGCGCAGCTCGAGATCCGCTCAAGCGCAACTCCGCCCGCCGCCGATCAGCGAGAGGGCGGGTCCGCACGGGAGCGGCCCCGCTCGCGAGGCGAGCGCGCGACGGGCGAACGCGAGGGGGCAGGCGACGGTGTCGAAGCAGGCAAAGGCGGCGAAGGCGGACAAGGCGGACAAGGCGGACAAGGCGGGCACCGCAGGGCCCCGGCGCGTGACGATCGCGGCGGCGGGTCTGCTGGTCGCAGCCTGCGGGCTCGCGGTCTTCGATCTCACGCAGGAGCGACGGGCCGCGGTCGCGTCGAGCGATGCCTCGATCCAGGGCGTCGCGCGCGTCGCCGAAGCGCTCTGGGGCGCCGAGGATGCCCGGATCCAGGCCCTGCTCGCGCGGCTGCGGATCGAGCTGCGCTCGAACGGCTGCTTCGATGCGCTCTCCGCGGTCGGCGAATCCGGCGTTGCGCCAGAGGCCCTGCGTCGCATGGACAATCTGCTCCAGCGCGCGGTCGAGGGCGCTCCGGAGCTCGTCTCCGTCGATCTCGTCGTCGCCGGGCAGGCGGGGCTCTCGGATCTGCATTTCGAGCCCGACGCCGGGCCGCTGCGGGCGGAGAAGGACGACGAGGAATCGAGAGTCGGGCCAAGGCGCTCTGGTATGCGGAGGACGTGAGCGAGGCGGTCGAGGCGAACGGGCGGAGGATGGCGCGCAGTGGCGTGAGCGTCGTCGCCTTCGGAGAAGGCGAGCGAGCCCTCGTCCGGGCGGCGATCGCGCTCCACGGCGCCGACGAAGTCGTGCAGGGAGCGCTCGTCGCGACCCTCGATCTCGCGCCGCTCGGGACGCGGCTCGCGTCGCTCTCGACGGAGGCCGCCCGCTTCGCCCTGGTGACCGCGGCGGGCGAGCGGATCGGTGGCTCGCTGCCGGTCGCGCCCGAGCAGGTCACGACGCGCGTCGTCGCGCTCGAGCCCGACGCCGAGAGCGCGCCTTCGATCGTCGAGGAGGGGGGCGTGCGCAGTCTGCTGCGCCCGGCCGTGCCCTCGGAGGAGGTCGGCCGATCGGTCTATTTCTGGATCGAGTCCGATTCACCGCCCTCCCTCGCTGCCGCGGCCCTGCATGGCGCGTGGCCGATCGCGATCGGCGGACTCTGCTTTGCGCTCGGGCTTTCGATCGCGCGCGAGCGCGCGCTCGCAGGGCGCGGTGGGCCCGATTTGCATCCGACGCGAGCATCGAGCCGGCTCGGACGTGCGCACGGCGCCGCGGCCGGTGCGCACCGCTCGCTCGGGGAGGCGAGCGCGTCGTCGCCGTCCAGCCTGGGCGCGCCCGAGGAGGGCGCGGGCGACGCGGAGCCCGTGATCCGGCGCGAGCGCTTCGTGTTGCGCGACTGGCTCGCGGACGTGCGCGGTTGCCTCGAGCGGGAGGCCGCGTCGCGGGGGCTCACGCTGGTCATGCGCTGCGAGCGTTCGCTGCCGCGGGAAATCGAGCAGGACCCCCTCTGGCTCGGCGGCCTGCTCGTCTCGCTCGGTCGCGAGGCCCTCGATGCGACGAGCGAGACCCGGGTCGCGCTCGAGGTGAGCGGAGCGTCGGGGCGTGATCTGCGCTTCGATCTCGACGCCGGCGAGGCCGATCTCGACGCGGTCGGGGGCATGGACGCGATCGTCGGTCGGCTCGGGGGCTCGCTCGAGAAGCTCGGGCGGGGGCGGCTCGCGGTGGTCCTGCCCGACGCGCTCGCCTGAGGGCGCTACGCCCGCGAGGCAGACGCGCGCCGGGATCCGGTCCGACTAACGAAGGGGCTCGGGCCAGGCCAGACCGAGCGACTCGGCGGTCGGGTCCTCGGCGTCCGGTGTGGCGTCCGTTCGCGGGACCAGCACGGCGACGCCGTGGCGCGCCGGGAGCGATTCGAGGATCGAGCGGCTCTCGTCGATCGCGTCGATCGAAGCCAGCAGGCTCTCCGCGCTCGGACCCTCTTCCGAGAGAGCGAAGCCTCGAGCCGGCCCGAGGAAGAGATCGGCGATGTGGCCCAGTCCGACCTTCACGATCGGCCGGAACCGATCGAGCAGCGCCGCGAGCGGATCCGGCGAGCAGGCCGGTGTCCCGCCAGCGTCGCCGGGGCCGGGGGGCATCTCGAATCCCGGTCGCCCCGTCCAGGCTTCGGGGAGGACCTGCCAGAGCTCGGCCAGCTTCTCGTTCGTGGTCTCCGAGAGCGACACGCTTCCGCCCGCCAGGCGGCCGACCCACAGCGCGATCCCGTTCTCGGCGAGCGCCGAGCCCATCCGGTCGAGGAGCGATGCGGCGGGCAGGGCGTCCGGGGTCGCTGCGGCGTCCCATGCGAAGGCATCGGCGAGCAGCACGGCAATCGGTTTCGTCGCGAGCGCCTGGTCCGCGTCGGCCCAAGCCAGGATGCGGATGGTGTCGGTGAGGCCGGCCGCGTCGATGGCTGATCGCCGAAGCTCGCCGGCCTCTGCCGAGCGCTCGAGCACGTCGATCATGATCTCGCCGGCTCCGAGAGCGCGGTAGGCGCGCACGAGCTCGATCTCGGATTCGATGCGGGCACCGCCCAGGCTCGCGACGTGGACGCGCGTCGTTGCGTGGGTCGCTGCGCAGGCGGCGAGCCGACGTGCGAGGAAGTCGGCGACCGAGGCGCCTTGCTCGGGACCGCAGGCCGTGGCGAGCCCGGCATCGCGCCAGCCCGCGAGGATCAAGGGCAGGGCCGGCAGGCGCACGCCCGCGTTCGGGGGCTCGGAGAGCGCGGCCATGTCCGCGGGAATCGGATCGTCCTGCGAGATCGGGGATGCACCCCGGGTCGTCTCCGGCGCGTTTGCGGCATCCGGGCCGGCGCTCGTGACTTCGGCGTCGGCGCTCGTCGTCGATCGCGCGGGGGGCGTGGGCGCCGCAGCTTCGTCTGCGCGGGGCATCGCCGGGGGAAGCGAACGGCCGATCGCGTCTTCGACGCGGGCGAGCGTGGTCGAAAGCGTCGCGATGCGCGCGTCGCGGCGGGTCAGTCCTTCGGCGAGCTCCGCGTGGGCGAGGCGCGCGCGCTCGAGCTCCGTCTCGACGAGCTCGCGTCGGTGGCGCTCCTGCTCGAGGCGCTCCTCCGCGTCGACGAGCTGGGCGTCCCGGGCAGCGAGGCCGCGACGCGTCACGAGCAGATGCTCCTCGCGCGCGCTGATCTCGAGATCCCGGGCTTCGAGGGTCTCTTCGAGGGCCGCCTGGGTGCTGCGCAGCTCGACGTTCTCGGCCTGCACCCGTGAGACCAGCGCGAGCAGCTCGCGCTGGCGCGCGAGCGACTCGTCGAGCCGCTCGATCTGGGCGGCCCGATCGCGCTCGAGGGCCGCGATCTGATCCCGCTGCTGCTCGAGCTCCTGCTGGCGGTCGTCGGCGTGGGCGCGGGCGATCGCGAGCTCGGTCGCGCTCGCGTCGAGCGCGTCGCGCAGCCGTCGACTCTCGGCGCCGGACTCCTCGAGCCTTCGGCGCAGGCCGACGACCTCGGCGCGCAGCTCGCGCTCGCCTTCGGGCACGGGGCCGTGGGGCCCGCGCGCGCTGCGATAGGCGGCCTCGAGGCGCTCGGCGCGGGCGTTCGCCTCGGCGCGCGCGGCCCGGGCGACCGAGAGCTCGTCGCCGAGCCGATCGCGCTCGAGCAGCAATCCGTCGAGCTCGCCGCGCAGGCGCTCGAGCTCCTTCTCGAGCTCGTCGGTCGGGAGCGGGCTCGGGCTCGAGGTCGGCGCGGCGGGGCGGACGGCCGCTTGCTGGCGCGCGTGGACGAGGGCCTCTTCGAGGGCGCGCCGCTCCGTCTCGAGCGCCGCGATCCGCGACTCGCTCGCGCGCAGACGTTCCTGCCCGCTCGGATCTTCGCCGGGTTGCGCGAGAAAGAGCGAGGCTCCCTCGGTCTGCGCGACGGCGGGGGACGCGGCGAGCACAGGCGGAAGCGCGAGCACACGTTCGGCGCGTTCGATCAGCGCGGACTGGCGGCCCAGAGTCGCGGCGCGAGGATGGATCTCGTCCCATTCGCGAGCGGGGAGCGGGGAGAGGGCCTCGCCCGTCCCGACCGGGGCGGCTTCCGAATCCTCCGGCTCGACCGGGCGTTCTTCGGAGGATGCTTCGGCGATCGAAATCGGCTCCTCGGATGCGATCGATTCGTCGTGCACGTGCGCGGGCGGCTCGTCGAGGGCCACGCGCGGCATCGGCGTGGATGCGGTCGTCGCGGCGGCGTCGGCGGGCTCGTCGCCGAAGCCCATCATGCGCGCAAAGTCCTGGTCCGCCGAGGGCAGCGTGCGCGGGTCGACGCGGAGCGAGGCGTCGAGCGCGGTGCCCGCGGCGCCTTCCTTCGTTCCGGTCTCGTGATCCTCGGCCATGCATGGGTTCCCGGCGGCGGAGCTGCAGCCCGAGCTGCGCATCGGTTGCGATTCCGGGTCGCTTGATGGAACTGGCGCGCACGCACGGGAAAGCCGGGTTTCCCCCGATCGGATGGTCGGGCGTTCCGCCCGGAACCCTCAGGCTCGTCGGCGCGGGGGGCCGCTCGCGATGCGGTCGGCCATGCTGCGGACCATGCGGACGGCGACCGCCGGATTGCAGGTCACGAGCTGCTCGAGCTCGGCCTCGTTGAAGAGGCAGCACCACGTGTCGCCCTGGGCTCGCAGCGTCGCGTGGCGCCGGGCGCCGGTCAGCGTCGAGATGGCGCCGAGGAAGGTGCCCTCGCGCGCCTCGATGGCGACGACGCGATCCTCCGCTTCGACCGCGATGCGGCCGCGCAGCAGGAGCACCGTGTGCTGCGCCGGGTCCGCCATCCCCGAGATGATCTCGCCGTCGTCGAAGCGCACGAAATAACGATCGAAGCCGGGTCCGCGACAGATCGAGGCCCAGAGCGGATCGACGAGGGTGTCGATGATGCGCGCGATCTCGGCGGGATCCGCGGGATCGCGGCGCGCGGAGGCGATCGTCGACGTATCGAGCCCGAAGCCGCTCGCGATCGCGCGGATGCGCGCGAGTACTTCGCCCGTCCCGCCCGGTCGGCGCGACGGATCGATGTAGAGCAGCTCCATCACGATCTCTTCGAGGGGCGGCGGACAGTCGAGAGCGACGTCGGAGAGCGATTGCAGGCCGTAGATGTTGCCCTGCTCGCGGGTGCGCAGGACGTCCTGGCGCTTGTTCAGATCGATGCCCGTGAAGAGGGCCCAGGCGGTGGCGCCGACGCCCCAGAGATCGGTGCGCAGATCGAAGGACTGCACGCGGGCGGTCGCCTGCTCGGGGGCGCGGTAGCCGTGGGTCCCGAGGCCGATCGAGAGCTGGCCCTGATGGAGCAGGCCCTTCGACATGCGCGAGGAGTGGGAGACACCGAAGTCGGTCAGGACGTAGCCGCCGTTGCCGTCGAGCAGCACGTTCGAGGGCTTCACGTCGAGGTGGAGCACCGACGCGCGGTGGGCCGCGCCGAGGGCCTGCATCAGGTCCGAGAGCAGGCGCCAGGTCTGCTCCGCCGAGAGCCGCCCGAGGAAGGGCCAGGCGTCCGCGAGGCTGCCGGCCGGGAAGTACTGGATCGCCGCGAAGGCGGTCTCGCTGTCGATGTTCCAGTCGTAGAGCTTCGGAATCCGGTCGTGGCGCACCGCGAGCAGGGCAGCGAGCTCGCGCTTCAGCGAGTTGCGGGCCTGGGGATCATGGGGCCGCGCCATGACCTTGAGGGCGACGAGCTTGGGCGGCGTCTCGTGGCCCGAGCCCTCGACCGAATCGAGACAGCGCGCGAGGAAGACCGACCCGAAGCCGCCGCGCCCGAGGCGCCGCAGCACGCGATAGCGGAAGCGGGCCCGGAGCTCGTCGCCGGGCTGCAGGGCTCGCGACGGCGGGACCTCGTCGGGGCCGCCGGCGGTCGCCGTGCAATCGAGGGTCTCGTCCTCGCCGACCGAGGTGTGGTCGAGGAGGATCGTGCTCGAAGCGGCGTTTCCGGTCGTCGGGTTGGGGGCACCCAAGGCTGGCTCCGGCCCGTCGCGTGGGGATGCCTGCACGGCGGATCGGCCGGGCCGTGCGCAGGCCATCCAGGACGGGTCGGTTTCCTATCGGACGCGTGAAGGCGAAGCCCGAGTGGGTTCGCGGTGCCTCGCGATCGACTCAGCGCGAGTTGCCGCTCGCCTGCTTCGCGGCTGCCGCTGCCTGGTCTTCGCGATGTTCGCGGAGGCCGCGGGGCACGACCCAGAGACACAAGAGCGCTGTCAGGCCGAACATGATGCGGTTGAAGCCCTGGTGCTCGAGCATCTCGGGGTCTTTCGTGAGAAAGCCGTCGTAGCCGAACCAGAGGCAGAAGGCGACGAGCAGGATCGGCAGGAAGAGCGGGTGGTAGAGGGGATTCGGCGGGGGACCGCGCCGCGCGCGGCGCGCATCGCCCGGCTCACCGGGCGCGCCGGCGGCGGATTGGCCGGGCGGCGGGGTGGCATTGGACTGCATCGTAGTCGGGGCCTTTCCTTCCGAGTCGGATCGCGTTCGATCTTGCATGCGCCGCAGCATAGCCGCAGCGCGCTGCGGTGGTCACGGGGCGCACGGCGGTTGATCGCCACCGGGCCCGATGTCAAGCTCCCGGCGCCGGGCGGGTCGGCTTCGGCCCAGTGGCGAGGGGATCGTCGGTTTTGGCCGAGCGCAAGAGCTACATCACGCGGTCCGGATTCGAGAAGCTGCGCGCGGAGCTCGAATTTCTCTGGAAGGAGGAGCGGCCTCGTGTGACCCATGCGGTCTCGGTGGCCGCGGCCCTCGGTGATCGATCCGAGAACGCCGACTACATCTACGGCAAGAAGCGCCTGCGCGAGATCGATGGCCGCATCCGCTTCCTGACGAAGCGGATGGACGAGCTCGAGGTGGTCGACCTCGGTCCGCGCGCGAACGCCGACCGGGTCTATTTCGGCGCCTGGGTCGAGCTCGAGGACGAGCAGGGCGAGCGCGTGCGCTACCAGCTGGTCGGTCCCGACGAGTTCGACGCCGCCCAGGGACGCATCAGCGTCGAGTCGCCCGTCGGCCGCGCGCTGATGGGCAAGCGTCTCGACGACGAGGTCCTGGTCCGCCGTCCGCGGGGCGAGCTGCGCTTCACGATCGTCGCGATCGACTATCGACAGCCGGACGGGCGCCCGTCGGAGGGACGCCCAGCAGGCGGAGCATCGAACGACGGGCCGCACGGCGCGCCGTGATGCCGGGCTCGCCCCTCTGGATCTTCGGCTACGGCTCCCTCGTCTGGCGCCCCGAGTTTCCCCATGTCGCGGTCTGCCGCGCCTGGATCCGGGGCCATGTGCGGCGATTCTGGCAGGGCTCGACCGACCATCGCGGGCTGCCCGGTCGGCCCGGTCGTGTCGTGACCCTCGTGCCCGACGACCATCCCGAGCTCGTGCAGGAGCGCGCCTCCGCCCCGACCCCCGTCGATCCCCGCTGCTGGGGCACCGCCTATCAGGTCGCGCCGTCCGATGCCGAGGTCGTTCTCGCCGGCCTCGATCACCGCGAGCGGGGCGGATACGCGAGACTCTCGCTCGAGATCGGCCTCGACGACGGCCTCGCGCCGCTGCGAACGGTCGCGGGGCTCGTCTACGTCGCGGGTCCGAGCAACGAGAACTATCTCGGCCCCGCGCCCGTCGACGCGATCGCGCGCCAGGTCGCGGGCGCCCGGGGGCCGAGTGGGGCCAATGACGAGTACGTCTTCGCCCTCGCAAGATCGTTGCGGCGCATGGGGGTCGCCGACTCGCATGTCTTCGCGCTCGAGGCGGCCCTGGTGAGCCTTTCGCGCGCGGAGCCCGCGACGGAGGGCCGGCCGCGCGGGAGCGATTGAGAGCCGGTCCGTCCCGATCCGCGGTTCAGGTCGGGCGCCGTCGGGTCGATGGGCCCGGCATGGCACTCGATCTGATTTTTCTCTCGATCCTGCTGGCGATGGTGGCCTTCGGCGCGTGGCGCGGCGCGATGGCGAGCGCCGTCGGACTCGTGGCGCTGCTGGCAGGCTATGTCGGGGCGATCGTTGCGGCGACGCGGCTCGCCGATCCGATCGCCATCTGGCTGGTCGTGCCCGCCCTCGTGGCGCCCGCGGTCGCGGGGACCCTCGGCTTTGCCGTCGTCTGGCTCGTCGCGAGCGCGGCCGGTGAGCTCGCGATCGCGTGGGACGCGAATCGTGTCGAGGACAGCGGACGAGGGGGCCTCGATCGGGCGCTCGGGGGCGGCGTCGGGCTGCTGCGCGGCGGGCTCGTCGTCGTCCTGCTCGCGGTGCTCGCGAGCTGGCTCGATGCGGCGCGGGATCTCGGGGCGGTCGAAGGGCTCGCTTCGATGCCGGATGCGTCGGACTCGTCGGCGGTCGCGGCGAGCGGGGTGGTCGTCGAGTCCCTGGTCTCTTCGGCGCTCTCGGAGGCCGGGCCGGCGGGCGTCATGGCCGCCCGCATCACGGCCCATCCGGCGGAATCCCTCGGCAACGTCCAGAGCCTGCTCGAAGATCCCCGGCTGACGCAGATCTTCGAGGATCGCCTTTTCTGGACGCTGATCACGAACGACTCGGTCGACTATGCGATGAATCGCGCGGCGATCCGCTCGATCGTCGAGGATCGCGAGATGCGCGGGCGCTTCGTCGAGCTCGGTCTCGTAGGTCCGGAAGCGAAGGAGGATCCGGAGAGGTTCCGCGCCGCCATGGCCGGCGTCCTGTCGGAGGTCGCGCCCCGGGTCCACGGGCTCCAGAACGACCCGGAGCTCAATGCGGTCGCTCGCAATCCGGAGGTCATCGCTCTCGTGCAGAGCGGCGACATGATGGGCTTGATGGGTCACCCGGCGATTCGGAAGCTGATCGAGCGAGTCTCGGCAAGCAAACAGAGATAGCCCGAAGCGTTTCGCTTCAGGCTCAGCCGAGCTGCGCGGGCACCTTCATGCCCGGGCCCATGCCCATCGCGGTCCATCCGACCGAGCGCCCCATCGGACCGCTCGAACCGATCGACTAGAAGAGCGGGCGATCGTCCCCATCCGGCGCGTAGGCCGAGATCTCGCAGCAGAGCGAGATCTCGATCGCCGAAGGGCGCTCGAAGCCGACCGCCCGGTCCCGGGCGGCGCAATTCGAATCGCCGAAGGAGGTCGCCGAATGCGTGATGCGGTTTTCCATGGTCACCACCTATAGCAGCCATCGGCGGCCGCTCGAAAGTCCTGGATGGGCCGGACGCAGATTTTTCGAGCCGACCCCTCGACTCGCGGACCCGCTACCGGAGCAGGACGTCGCAGACCTCACGCAGCTTGCGGACCCAGCGCCCGAGACGGTTCTCCGGCCGGATCCTGCGGCGAAGCGCCACGAGGAGCTTGCGTTCGAGGCTGTAGCGGGTCAGGGCCGGGCGCGGGGCGGGCCGGCCCGCGAGGTCGATCCGATCGAGCTCGGCCTCGATCTCGGCCCGCGGATGGCCCCAGGTCTCGAGGTCCTCGTCGAAGAGGCGCGCCACGATCTCCCGGTAGAGCCCGACGCGCTCCGGTCGGCCCGTCGCCGCCTCGGCCCATTTCGCGAGGCTCTTCGTCGTGGCGCGGGTCTCGCGGGCGACGGTCATCGGATCGCCGAGGCCCCGGGTCGATTCACGCGTCCCCTCCGCGGCAGATCCGTAGTCGACCATCGCGGGCTCGTAGGCCAGGCCGAGGAAATCGGCGAGGGCGCGGGCATGCCCTTCCGGATCGCGGACGAGGGCCTCGTAGCGGACCCGATGGATCGCGCCCGGCGGCTCGCGCAGGAACCGGGCGATCGCCGGGACGTAGCGTTCGAGCAGGGGGTTGTGGGCGTGGGCGATGCGGTCGTCGCCGTCGAAGAACGAGTCGACGTAGGACGACCAGATCGCGAGCGGGTGGCGCGTCAGGACGACATAACGCGCCGTCGGGTAGAGCCGCACGAGGAAGTCGAGCGACAGGGCATAGGCGGGCGTCTTGTCGAGCAGCCATCCGCCGCTCGCCACCGCCGGCCGCGCGGCGAGCAGCCCCGAGTAGATCGCGTCGCTGTAGCCGCGCAGGGCCGTCAGGTAGGTCTGCTCGCCGCCGGGCAGGTCGGCGACGAGCGCGCGGGCCGCCTTCTGCGTGATGATCGGATCGTAGGGCGCGGCCTCGACGCTCGCGTAGTAGCCGAGATGGGCGAGGGGCGTGATCAGGTGGGGCTCTTCGGGGGCGACGATCGCCGAGTGGGCGCCCAGCATGCGCGAAAGCAGGGTCGAGCCCGAGCGCGGGGGGCCGATCAGGAAGACGAGCCGCTGCGCGATCGGGTCGGTTTCGGCAGACATCGGGATCGGAGCTCCGCAGCGCGCGACGCGGGACGTCCCCGTCGCAGCGGCGCCGAGCATACCAGTCCAGCGCTACAGCGTGCGGCTCGCGAGGCCCAGGATCTGCGACATGCGCTGGGCATGCACACGCAGGAGCGCCACGCCGAGGCGGTGGCCGAGCCAGGGCTTCATCGAGCGCAGATGCCGATAGGCCGCCGCGTCGACCTCGAGCAGGCGCAGCGGCGTGTTCGCGACGGCGGACTCGGCATGGGGCAGATCGGCGAGCAGCGGCAGCCTGCCGAAGAGCTCGCCCGGACCGAGCTGGCAGAGCGTCTGCTCGATCGCATCCCGGATCCGGACCTGCAGGATCACCGTGCCTTCGGCGATCAGGAAGATCGAATCGTTGCTGCCGTCCCGGGCGCCCTGGCGATAGATCATGTCGCCCGGGGACATCGTTCGCAGGCGGGTCACCTGGGCGAGCCCCATGGCCTCTTCGAGGCCGAGCTCGCGCAGTGCGGTGCGCTCGTAGAGGAAACGCGCGAGCTTCTTGCCCGCGTCGAGGACCAGGTTCCAGACGACGTCGAGCTGCTCCGAGGTCGGGCGATCGAAGGCGATGCCGGTCAGCACGAGGTTCTCGAGGGGCTCGTCGCGCTGCCAGCAGCCGACGGTATCGAGGGCGAGGGTCTGGGTCGGCAGTCGCAGGACGATCCGCCGGAGCGACTTGAAGGAGAAGGGCGAGGGCGTCGCGATGCAGGCGCCCCCGATGCTGAGATCGCGGGTACGGCCGAGCAGCGCGCCGCCGAAATCCCCGGCGAAGATCTCGACCGGGATGTCGACGCCGACGCGCGGATTCGAACGGACCTCGAGCGGATCGACGGGACCGGGCCGACTGTTGGCGTCGGCAGGGGAGCGGTGGTCCGGTGACATCATGGTGTGGAGACCTCGATGGGGCTCGTTTCGGTCGCGTTCCAATGGGACTTGAACGCTCCGCTCGCAGTCGATGCGGGCCGATCACGTGACGCGAATGGAGCGCGGATGATTTCGGACTCGAGGGCGAGGGGTGTTCCATCGATGTCGCGATCGGGTATCTCGGGGAGAAGGCCGTGAGTCGGATCGAGATCTTGATGGTGGCGCTGGCTTTCGGCGCGTGGGTTCCGGGGCTCCAGATCCTCGCCGAGGCGTGGCGTGCGAACGAATTCTCGACCCACGGATTCCTGGTGCCGTGGGTCGCGCTCTGGGCCGCCACGGCGCATCGCTCGGCGATGGCGGCGCTGCCGATCGCGCCGATGCCGGGCGCGCGGGCGCTGCTCGCGCTCTGCGCCCTCGGCTACCTCATGTCGCTCGGTCTGCGCCAGGCGACGCTGCTCGGGCTGATCTTCGTCGCGACGGTCGTCGCGCTCCTGCTCGTCCTGCGCGGTCGGGCCTGGGTCTCGCTGCTTCGTTTTCCACTCGGTTATCTCGCGTTCATGGTCCCGCTTCCGATCGCCTGGGTGACGCCCCTCATCGTCGAGCTCCAGCTGATCGTGAGCACGGTTGCCGTCCGGATCCTCCAGGCCCTCGGTGTCGCCATCTACCGGGAGGGGAACGTCCTCGTCCTCCCGGGCGACGTGTCGCTCTTCGTCGCGGAGGCCTGCAGCGGGATCACGTCGCTCATCACGTTGATCCCGATCGGCGTATTCATCGCCTACTTCACCGAGGCGACCCTGCGCCGACGCGCCGTGCTCGTCGCCGCCGTGGTGCCCATCGCGCTGCTCGGCAATCTCACGCGGGTCGTGGCGACCGTCCTGCTCGCGTTGCGCGTCGACGTCGATCATGCGACGCGGGGGCCGCTCCATGAATGGGCCGGTGTCGCGACCTACGTCGTGGGCTGCCTCTGCCTGCTGGGCCTCGGCGCGCTGATGCGGCGCGTGTGGCCCGAAGGCGACTCGGAGCCGGCGCTCGCACCGATCGCGGCGCCGAAGCCGTGAGCGAGGTCGAGGTCGGGGCCCTCGAGGCGCGCATCCGCGAGGTCGGGCTCGCGCTGGGGCTCGACGCCGTCGGCTTCGCGCGTGCCCTGCCGACGGCGCGCACGCGCTTCCTGCGCGAATGGCTCGACCGCGGCTTTGGCGGCGAGATGCACTACCTCGAGCGCCGCGCCGAGGAGCGGATCGATCCGCGCCGCATTCTTCCAGGGGCGCGCAGCTGGATCGTCGGGGTGCTCGCGCTGCCGGCGATGGAGCCGGCTCGAGCGCCGGCGGAGGACTCGGTCGCCGAGGCGATGTCGGCTGCGGACCCGGGGGTCAAGGGCGGCGCGCTGGCGGGCCCATCGCACGCGATCGGACGGGTCGCCCGTTATGCGGGCGGGGACGACTACCACGACGTCCTGCTCGATCGGATCCGGGCGCTCGAGGCCGCGCTCCCGATCCTCGTGGCGCACCCGATCGAATCCCGAAGCTGGGTCGATACCGGCCCCGTCCCCGAAAAGGCCGTCGCCGAGGCCGCGGGCCTCGGCTGGATCGCGAAGAACACCTGCCTGATCCACCCCGAGCTGGGCTCCCACGTGATGCTCGGCTCGATCCTCTGCGACCTCGAGCTCACGGTCGATCCGCCCGTCGCGGACCATTGCGGCAGCTGTCGCGCCTGCCTCGACGCGTGTCCGACCGCGGCCTTCCCGGAGCCCTATGTGCTCGATGCGACCCGCTGTCTCTCGTACACGACGATCGAGCTGCGGGGCCCGATCCCTGAGCCGCTGCGCGCCGCGCAAGGCGATCGGGTCTTCGGCTGCGACGAATGCCAGACGGTCTGTCCGTGGAATCGCAGCCGCCCGCGCCGGCCCCTCGCCGATCCCCTCGGCCTGCGCGCACGACTCGCACCGCGCGACGCGTGGCGGGCGCCGCCCCTCGCCTGGCTGCTCTCCCTCGACGAGGACCGGTTCGCCGAGGCGACGAAGGCGACGGCGCTGCGCCGCACGCGGCGCGTCGGGCTCCTGCGCAACGCCCTCGTCGCGGCGGGCAACGCCGCGGATCCGGCGCTGCGGAGCGCCGTCGAGCGCCACCTCGAGAGCGACGAGCCGATCCTGCGAGAGCACGCACGCTGGGCGCTCGCGCGCATCGAGGGCGTGGGAAGCGCCGATTGATCCGTGCGCGGACCGATCTCGTTCAGTGCTGAGCCTTCAGCGCAAGGCGGTCGGCTTGCGTGCGCGCAGTCGGGCGGTGAACGCGGGACTCTCTTCGCCGGTCGGACCTTCCTCGCAGGCTTCGACGATCAGCCCGGGGAAGAGCGTCGGCAGCTCGCCGGGACGGAGCAGGAAGGCGTCGCGGGTGGGGCCCCAGCCGAGGCCGCGTTGCTCGGTCGTGAAGGTCTCGTAGAGGAGCAGCCCGCCCGGCGCGAGCCAGCCCTCGATCGAGGGGGCGAGCGGTCGGTGGAGGTATCGGAAGACGAGCACCGCGGCGAAGGGCGCGCCCGGCAGGCTCGGATCCGCCCCAGTCTCGAGATCGACGCACGCGACCTCGACGCGACCGAAGCGATTCGGGCGATCGCCGCGCGGGGGCGCGCGTCGGAGCCGCTCGGCGCGCTCTGCGAGCTCGGCGAGCTGCGCCGCGTTCCGATCGACGGCGAGCACGTCGAGGCCGAGGGCGGCCGCCGCGAGGGCGTGGCGGCCGCGGCCGCAGGCGAGGTCGAGGACGCGGCCACCCGAGGCCGCGGCGACGAGCGCCCGCTCTTCGCGACGGAAGAAGGCCGAGACCGGATCGAGGGGCGCGCTATCGGCCGGGGCCATCGGCGAGCCAGCGGGCCATGCGTCCCGGGAAGTCGGTGACGATGCCGTCCACGCCGAGGGCGAGCAGGGCTTCGATCTCGGTGAGGTCGTTGATGGTCCAGACGTGGACCTCGAGGTCGTGGGCATGGGCGTGGTCGACGAGCGCGCGGGTCGCGAGCGGCCGCCCAGCGAAGGTCGCGGGGATCTGGAGCGCCATCACGTCGCGCGGCATCGGCTGCCCCGAGAGCGCGCTCGCGATCACGGCGAGCACGTCGGCGAGGCTCGCCCCGAGCGCCGGGGCCACCCTCGCTGCGGCGACCGCCCGCCGCAGGTCGGCCATGATCGGGTCCTCGCCGGCGGTGAGCAGCGTGCGGTCGGCGCGGCCATGGCGCTCGACCAGGCGCAACGTCTCGCGCAGGACTTCGGGCCCCGCGCACTTGATCTCGAGGTTGAAGCGAGCCTCGGGGAAACGCTCGAAGGCCTGCTCGAGGCTCGCGATCCGGATCCCGCGCCCGGCGAAGGGGCGACTGCCGTCGGCGGCGAGGAAGCCGGCCCCGGCGTCGAGCTGCGCGATCTCGGCCCAGCTCCGCGCGGCGGCGTCGTCGGGCACGCCGCAGAGCCGTTCGAGGCTCGGATCGTGGAGCAGGATCGGGACGCCGTCGCGCGACAGATGCACGTCGCTCTCGAGGATCGTCGCGCCCTGCTCGAGGGCCGCCTCGAAGGAGGGGAGGGTGTTCTCCGGGAATTCCCCGCCCGCGCCCCGATGGCCGATCACGATCGGATGGGCGAGCGCGAAGAATGGATGCCGCATGCGCGCAGGGTATCATGCGCGCCCCATGAGCGTGCTCACCCGTGAACGCATCCTGCACGAGATCGACGAAGGTCGCGTGCGCATCGACCCCTTCGATCGCAGCCAGGTCGGCGTCGCCTCGATCGACCTGACCCTCGGCCGCGAGATCCGCGCGATCGAGAACGCCCCGGAGCCGATCCGGGTCGAGGACGACACCGACTATCGCGACCATACCCGCGTCCTCGCCCTCGACCGCCCCTATCGCCTCGACCCGGGCGTCACGATCCACGGCATCACGGCCGAGACCATCACGCTCCCCGAGGACCTCTGCGGCTTTCTCGAGGGCCGGAGCCGCTTTGCCCGCCTCGGTCTCATGATCCACGTGACGTCCGCGTTCGTGCAGCCCGGGGTCTCGAATCGCCAGGTCCTCGAGATGAGCAACGTCTCGAGCCGCGCCCTCGAGATCGTGCCGGGCGTTCGGATCTGTCAGATCGTCCTGATGCGCACCGAAGGCCGTGCGACCTACGCCGGCCGCTTCCGCAATCAACGGGAGATCTAGCGCGGCATGCGCGCCGTCGTGCAGCGGGTCCGCGAAGCGAGCGTCGAGGTGGAGGGCGTCTGCATCGCGCGCATGGCCCACGGCCTGCTCGTCCTGGTCGGGGTCGGGCAGCAGGACGGCCCGGCCGAGGCCGCACAGCTCGCCCGCAAGCTCGTCGGTCTGCGCATCTTCTCCGACGAGGCCGGACGCTTCGATCGCTCCGTCGTCGACGTCGGGGGAACGATCGGGCTCGTCTCCCAGTTCACCCTCTACGGCGATGCCCGCAAAGGCCGTCGGCCCTCGTTCGGGGAGGCTGCGCCCCCGGACCGGGCGCTGCCGCTCTTCGACGCGGTGGTCGCGGCCGTATCGGCCGCCGGTGTGCCCGTCGTCACCGGCCGCTTCGGGGCCGCCATGCAGGTCGCCCTCGTCAACGATGGACCCGTCACGATCCTGCTCGACACAGAAGAGGGTCTGTGATCCCGGTTCCGCGGGGATCTTCCCTTGCCGCCGTCACAAGATGGGCCACACTCCCGCGCGGGGGAACGTGAGAGGCGGGTTCGGGGTCCACTCCGAGCCTGCATGACCTGCTCGGGTCGCCGTCGACCGGCCTTCGGCCGGGGGGCGGGTTCGTGCCACGAGCAGAGAGAGGTTGGACAGATCATGATGCAGATCGATTCGAGCTCGGGCTTCGGCCCGAAGGGTATGGGCGTTCGTCCGCAGTCCGGCTCCTCGCCGCGATTGGGTCGCTCGCCGCTTTTCGAGAATGGCCTGGCCCTCCGGAGACTGCTCGCCGTCGGGCTGACCGCCTGTCTGCTGGCTTCGCCTTCGGTGGCGCTCGCCGGGGACCACACGAAGGAAGTCAGCAAGGAATCGGGCATGGGTGCGGCAGCGGCGTTGAGCTCGCTGTTCTACAGCCCGGTCAAGCTGGTCTACGCCGTGGGCGGCCTGGTGATCGGCTCGCTCGCGTGGGTCTTCACGGCGGGCGACACGGACGTGGCCGACAAGGTCTACGTGCGATCCCTGCGCGGGACCTACGTGATCACGCCGGAGATCCTCCGCGGTGAAGAGCCGCTGGTCTTCATCGGGCGCGATCCGTCGGTCATGCCGGTCGAGCAACCGAAGGCCGTCGCCTCGGGGCCCGTCGCGGGCGCACCGGTCGCCGATGCCTACTCCGAAGACGCGTACGGCGACAGCGGCTGGTAGGTCGGCGTTCGGGATCCGTCCCGATCCCGGCCTGGGATCGAAGCGGGCGAGGTGGTGCCGCAGGCATCGCCTCGCCCGTTCTGCTCGTGAACGAGCCGAGCGCGGCGAGCGGGGCAGGGTCGCCTTCGCTGGCAACCCGCCCGGCGACAAGGCACCCTGAGCCTCCCTGATGTCGGACTTCCTGCCGCAGATTCCGATCGCCTTCGCCTCGGGCCTGATCTCGGTCCTGTCGCCCTGCGTCCTGCCGCTGATGCCGGCCTATCTCTCGCTGATCTCGGGCATCTCCGTCCATGATCTCTCGAGACAGGATCCTTCGAAGAGCGACCTCGCGCCGAAGGACGTCACGAAAGGCGACCCGTCGCCGAATACGCCGCCGAACGGCGCCGCGGCGGTGGCGGCCGGAGCGGAGCCGACCGAGGCCGAGCGCCGCGCGCGCCGGGCGCAGCGCATCCGGGTGATGGAGGCCTGCCTCGGCTTCGTGAGCGGCTTCTCGATCGTCTTCATCGTGCTGGGCGCGACGGCTTTCGCGCTCGGCCGTGTGCTGCGGACCTGGCACGTCGAGATCTTCGGCTTCGAGCTCGGCATGGCCCAGCTGGCGGGGATCGTGATCATCGTGTTCGGACTGCACATGGCGGGGTTCCTGCGGCTCTCGTGGCTGTTGCGTGATCGACGCTTCGAGATCCAGGGGGCGCCGGGCTTCGGTGGTGCGTTCCTCGTCGGCGCCGGCTTCGGCTTCGGCTGGTCGCCGTGCATCGGACCCATCCTCGGGACGGTGCTGACCCTGGCCGGGAGCCGCGAGACGGTCTTCGAAGGAATCACGCTGCTCGCCGTCTACTCGGCGGGGCTCGGGGTGCCCTTCCTCGTGGCGGGCTACAGCCTCGATGCGTTCTTCGGCGCATTCCAACGCATCAAGCGTCATTTCCGGGCGCTCGAGATCGGGTCCGGCGTCCTGTTGATGGGCGTGGGCATCCTGCTCGTCACGAATCAGCTCGCCTGGTTCAACGGCCACTTCGTGTTCCTCGCGGAGCTCGTGGTCCGCGCCGAGGATTGGCTCCAGTGAGAAGCGCGCGCGTGGCCGCCTTCGCTCTGCTCGGACTGCTCGTGTTCGGTCCGCTCGGCTGCGACCCGCGCGAATCGACCGTTGCGGAGCCCCTCGGTCCCGCGCCGGAGTTCGCGCTGCCGCTGCTCGCGGGAGGCGAGGTCGAGCTCGCGAAGCTTCGGGGCAGGACGGTGATCCTCGATTTCTGGGCGACCTGGTGTGCCCCCTGCGAGGTCCAGATGCCGATCCTCGACGCGCTCTGGCGCGAGTCGAGCGACCAGGGGCGCCTCATGATCGTCGGGGTCTCCGTCGACACCGACCCGCCGGCCTCCGTCGCGAAATGGGTCGAGGAGCGCGGCTTCCGCTACCCGATCGCCTTCGGCGACCAGGAGCTCGCGATGCACTACGGCATCCTCGGCTTCCCCTCCCTGGTCGTGATCGATCCGGAGGGCCGGATCCGCGCCCGCCACACCGGGGTCTGGACCCGCGAGGAGATCGGCGAGCAGCTCGAGGCGATCGCCAGGACGGCTCCCTGAGCCCGGGCGGACCGGTCCGGACCCTCAAGTCCGCAATCGACCCCGACGAAACCGTCCGAAGGCCGCGCCCGCATCCGGGCGCCGGCCGGGGGACCGACCGCTGGACGCCGGGGAATCGACTCAGATCCAGGTACGGCGCACCTTCGCGCGCAGCTTCGTCGATGGCGAGACCATCTTCGAGGAGGGCGACGAGGGCAGTCACCTCTACATCATCCAGTCGGGGCAGGTCGAGATCTGCCGCCAGGGCAGGGCGGGCAAGCGCGTCGTCGCGCGCCTCGGTCCGGGGCAGTTCTTCGGCGAGATGAGCGTCGTGCTCGGCGAGCCGCGTTCGGCGCGGGCCGTGGCGGTCGGTGCGACGGCGCTGCTCGAGCTCGACGCCGAGACGCTCGAGGCGATGTGCATCGAGCAGCCGGAGATCGCGATCCGGATGATCCAACGGTTGGCGGTGCGACTGATCGCCGCGGAGCGGAGGCTCGCGGCGCTCGGGCTCGACGAGCTCGTCGCCCCGTTGATCCGGTATCTCGCGGCCCAGGCCGACGTCGCGGACTGCGAGGACGAGCTGCGGCTGCGGACCTCGCTGCGCGATCTCGCCGCGGGCTGCCAGCTCTCGCTGCACGAGACGCATCAGGCGCTCCATCAGCTGATGGATCAGAAGCTCGTGCGGATCACCGCCGAGGAGATCGTGGTCCCCGATTGCAACGCGCTCTCGACGGCGCTCACCCGCTTCGCCGTCCCTGGCTGAGCGCGCCCGCTCGGATTCGTTTGGCCGCGACCCCGGGCCTCAGGTAGGGTCCCCCCCGCAAGCATGGGGGCTCCTTGCCGCGGGCGATCATCCTGACCGCAATCGTGTGGATCCTCGTCGGCGGCAGCGTCTGCGTCGCGTCGGCGGAGGGCCGCTCGCACATGGACGACCCCTTCGAGATCACCGCCGACCGCATCACCTACGAGGCCGAGCGCGAGCTCTACGTCGCCGAGGGGAACGTCCACGTCCTGCAGGCGGGACGCAGCCTCGTCGCCCGTTGGGTGGCCTACAGCAAGAAGACGGGCGTCGGCGTCGCCGAGGGCGACGTCGAGCTCGTCGACGGCGCCGATCGATTGCTCGCGGCCTTCATGGTCTTCGACATCGATACGTTGAAGGGCACGCTCTACCAGGTCGCCTTCGACTCGGGGAGCAACGGCTTCCGGCTGCGCGCGAAGGAGATGATCCGGACCGGGAAGAACACGTTCACGGTCGAGGATTCGGTCTTTTCGACCTGCCGCTGCGAGCCGGGCGAGAAGCTGCCGTGGCAGATCGAGACGGACCGGGCCGACGTCGAGCTCGGCGGCTACGGGCAGCTCAAGAACTCGACCTTCGACGTGCTGGGTGTTCCCGTCCTCTGGATCCCGTGGATGCTGCTGCCGATCAAGAGCGAGCGGGAGAGCGGGCTCCTGCTGCCGCAATTCCAGTTCGGGGGCCGCGGCGGCGCGAGCTTCGGGCTGCCGGTCTTCCTCGCGCCGATCCCGCAGCTCAACATCACGGCGACGCCGCGCTACTTCGTCAATCGCGGCTTCAAGCAGGACGTCGAGCTCGAATACGTCTTCGGCGAGCAGTCCGGAGGGAAGCTCTTCGTGGCGGGTCTCGAAGACAAGACGAAGCAGGCGCGCTCGAGCTTCAATCCCCAGCGCTGGGGGCTGCTCTGGGAGCACGACCATTTCCTCCCTCAGGAGCTGCGCTGGCAGACGGATCTGAAGCTCGCGTCGGACAATCTCTATGCGGACGATTTCCGCGAGATGCAGCGCTTCAAGACGTTCCGTTTCAACGAGTCGACGACGAACGTGGCGCGCAGCTTCGGCGACAGCGGCGGCATCGGGGTCATGGTGGGGATGCGTTATGCGGACGATCTCCAGGGCCCGTCCTTCAATGATCGCGACGAGTACCTCCTGCAACGCTTCGCCGAGGTGCGGGGGGACGTCCAGCCGGGCACGGCTCGCGGTCCGCTCGGGATCGAAGCGCGGGTCGACAGCGAGCTGATCCACTTCTCCGGACTGCGCACCCCCGAATCCGAGCTCTCGGGCGACCCCGTCGCCGGGCCGACGCTGCCCGACGCCGGGCCGATTCCGGCGGGCTTGCGCCTCCACGACAACGGTCGCTTCATCGATCTCGGCGTCAACGGCCGCTTCGACGCGACGCCCGGCGAGGACGGCGAGGGCGACGGGATCTACCAGCCGGGCGAGCCCCTCGACGAGCGCGGGACGCGGATGATCCTGCATCCCCGCCTCGCGCGTCCGACCCGGATCGGGAGCCTGTTCGAGCTGACTCCCGAGCTCGGGTACAGCCAGGCGCTCTACCAGACCAATGCTCAACACTTCGCCGAGCGTGGTCTCGTCACGGCGCGGGCGGAGCTGCGAAGCCGCCTCGCCCGGGACTTTGCCCTGCAGAAGGAGCGGTCGGTCCACCACGTGATCGAGCCTCGCCTCGGCTGGGCCTGGCTCTCGGAGGACCTGGGCGGCCGTCGGCAGGAGCACAATCCGCTCTTCATACCCCAGGGCCAGGTCGCTCAGTCGCGCTTCCGGGCCCTCGCCCTGGAGAACGTGACCCGCGATCCGTCCGATCGGATCCGGGACGCAAATCAGCTCGTGCTCGGTGTGACCCAGCGCTTCTTCACGCGGGATGCGGCGCGCGCCGCGCCGCGGCTCGCCGCGGACCTCACGACCGCGGTCGACTGGGACTTCAAGCAGCACGGCGGCCTAGGCAACCTGTATGCCGACGGCCGGCTGCTGCGTCTCGGGCCCTTTTCCGCGCGTGTTCGCGGCGCCTTCAACCCCGAGTCCCGGGCGGTGAAGGAGGGCGAAGCCGAATTCGGGGTGGGCGTTCCGTTCGAGGACGCATTCCTGCGCAATCTGAACCTCTCCGCCCGCTATCGATACATCCGGCGCCTGCCCGACTTCTTCGAGACCGTCCGCGGCATCACCTCGACGAGCCAGACGGGTGATAGCGCCCTCAACCAGATCGACCTCAACTCGAAGATCGAGCTCACGGCCCGCATCCGCTTCACCTACCGCGCCGTCTACTCCCTGGTCGACGATGGCTTCATCCGAAACCGCGGGATGATCGAGTACGTGTCGAAGTGTCGATGCTGGGGCGTCGGGGTCGGGCTCTATCAGGAGCGTCGGGTCGGCTTCGGCGGGGGCCTCATGATCCGCTTCCTCGGCCTGGGCGACGACGACACCGAGCTCTTCGACGGCGGCTTCGGCTCGGGCCTGAACTTCTAGGCGGGTTCGGGAGCGGGCCCGACGCTTGCCGGGTCCTCCCCAAGCGCCTAAAGTCAAAGGGTTTTTCGGACCCGCAACCCGCCATCACCCCCGCCCCGAGGCGATTCCCAGAGAGATCCGTGCTCCGCACATCGCCCGAGCAATTCGAAGAGCTCGCCCGACGGGGTCGTCACGTCCCGGTCCTGCGCGAGATCCTCGCCGATCTCGATACCCCGCTTTCGCTCTTCCGGAAGCTCGACGACGGCAAGACCGCATTCCTGCTCGAGTCCGTCGAGGGCGGCGAGAAATGGGCGCGGTACAGCTTCCTCGGCGTCGGGGCGCGAGCGAGCTTTCGGGCTCACGGGTCGCAGGTCGAGTGGACCGAGGGCGACCGGACGGAGCAGATCGAGGCGCCGGGCGACCCACTCGAGGTCCTGCGCGAGAAGCTGCGCGCCTTCTCGGCGGTGAAGCCGGAGGGCCACGACCTGCCGCGCTTCCTGGGCGGAGCGGTCGGCATGATCGCCTACGACTGGGTCCGCTTCGTCGAGGACATCCCCGATACGAATCCCGACCAGGTGGGCCTTCCGGATGCCTGCTTCGTGCTGCCCGAGTACGTCGTCGTCTACGACAACGTCCGGCATACGGCTCTGATCGCGATCCACGACGAGGTGGGGCCCGGCGAGGATGCGAGGTCGGCCTTCGCCCGGGCCGAGGCGCGGATCGAGTCGATGGTGACGCGCCTGCGGACGCCGCTCGCGGCGGAGCCCCGGCGGCCGGCGGTGCGCACGCCGATGCAGGTCGAGCGCAGCCTGACCGAGTCGGGCTTCCACGAGATCGTGAAGCGCGCGAAGGAATACATCGAGGCCGGCGACATCTTCCAGGTCGTCCTCTCCCAGCAGTTCCAGCTCCCGCTCCAGGTCGATCCCTTCTCGATCTACCGCCATCTGCGGGTCATCAATCCCAGCCCGTACATGTATTTCATCCGGATGGAGGACGCGGTCCTGGTCGGCTCGTCGCCGGAGATCCTCGTCCGGCTCGACGGCGAGCGGATCGACGTCCGGCCGATCGCGGGCACGCGCTGGCGCGGGAAGACGCCGGAAGAAGATCGGCAACTCGAGGCCGACCTGCTGGCGGACCCGAAGGAGCGCGCCGAGCACCTGATGCTCGTCGACCTCGGCCGCAACGATGTGGGCCGCGTCGCCAGGATCGGGAGCGTCGCGGTCGACGAGTATGCGGTGGTCGAGCGCTATTCCCACGTGATGCACATCGTCTCGAACGTCCACGGAACGCTCCGCCCGGGCCTCGACTGGCTCGACGTCCTGCGCGCGACCTTCCCGGCCGGGACGCTCTCGGGGGCGCCCAAGGTCCGGGCGATGGAGATCATCGACGAGCTCGAGCCCGTTCGTCGGGGCTTCTACGGGGGCTGCGCGGGCTACCTCGACTACTCGGGCAACATGGACATGGCGATCACGATCCGGACGATGGTCGCGAAGGACGGCAAGATCACGCTGCAGGCGGGGGCCGGCGTCGTCGTCGACTCCCAGCCCGAATACGAGTTCGAGGAGACGATCAACAAGGCCCGGTCGGTCTTGACCGCGATCGACCTCGCCCGGGAAGGCATGGAATAACAACACCATGTCGACCACCCGCCTCCTCATGATCGACAACTACGACTCCTTCACCTACAACCTCGTCCAGTATCTGGGGGAGCTCGGGGCGGAGATCGAGGTCGTGCGCAACGACGACGACACCGTCGACAATCTGCTCTCGCGGGCGGGAAGCGGTCTCGTGATCTCGCCCGGCCCCGGGGATCCGGACGACGCGGGGGTCTCGGTCGAGGCGATCCCGCGCTTCGCCCGCGCGGGGCTGCCGGTCCTCGGCGTCTGCCTGGGCCATCAATCGATCGGCGCCGCCTTCGGCGGTCGCATCATCCGCGCGCGCTCGATCATGCACGGCAAGGTCTCGAAGATCGAACACGACGGCCGCGGGCTGTTCCTCGGCGTCCCGTCGCCGTTCGAAGCGACCCGCTACCACTCCCTCGTGATCGAGGAGTCGAGCATGCCCGCCTGTCTCGAGATCTCGGCGCGGACCGCGGACGGCGAGATCATGGGCGTGCGCCACCGCGAGCTCCCGATCGAGGGCGTCCAGTTCCACCCCGAGTCCATCATGACGGGCCAGGGCAAGGCGATCCTCGGCAACTTCCTGGCCCGGTGCCGGGCGCGGGCGACCGCATGACGAGCGAAGTCCAGGCGGCCATCGGTGACCTGGTCGAGGGCCGGCCCCTCGATCCGGAGCGGCTCGCCCGCGCGCTCGGCGAGATCATGGACGGCCGCTCCTCCGACGCGCGCACGGCGGCCTTCCTCGTCGCCCTGCGGATGCGGGGCGAGACGGTGGAGCAGCTGATCGCGGCGGCGCGCACGCTGCGGGCCCGGGCGATCACGGCGAAGCCCGCCACCGCCCGCGTGATCGATACCTGCGGCACCGGCGGCTCCGGCCTCGACACCTTCAACATCTCGACGACCGCGGCCTTCGTCGTGGCGGGCGCCGGCGTCGCCGTCGCGAAGCACGGCAATCGCGCCGCCTCGAGCCGCTCCGGGAGCTTCGACCTGCTCGAGGCCCTCGGCGTCGTGATCGACCTGCCGGTCGAGACCTGCGCGCGGATCCTCGACGAGATCGGCATCGGGACCTTCTTCGCTCGCACGGCCCATCCCGCCTTCCGGCACGTGGCGGCGGTGCGGGCGGAGCTCGGGGTGCGGACCTTCCTCAATCTGCTCGGACCGCTGCTCTCCCCGGTCGGGGCGCGCCATCAGCTCGTCGGCGTCTCGAGCGAAGCGCTCGTCGAGCCGTTGGCCGCGGTCCTTCTCGGACTCGGCAGCGAGCGCGCGCTCGTGGTCCACGGCGACGACGGACTCGACGAGCTCACGACGACCGCGGGCAATTCCGCCGCCCTCGTCTCGGCGGGGCGCGTCGAGCGGATCCGGATCGATGCGGTGTCGCTGGGTCTGCCGCGGGTCGGGCTCGCGGATCTGCGCGGGGGCTCGCCCGCCGAGAACGCGGCGACGACCCGCGCGATCCTGGCGGGCGAGACGGGACCGCGGCGCGACATCGTGCTGCTCAATGCCGCGGCGGCGCTCTGGGTCGCTGAATCGGCGGGCGACCTCGAGGAGGGGCTCGCTCAGGCAGCCCGCAGCATCGATTCCGGCGCGGCCGCTGCGCGGCTCGAGGCGCTCCGGCGGGCGACCGTCGAGGCCCGGGCGCTCGCCGCGGCGGCGACGGAGACGTCGGGCGCGGGCCCTGCCAGGGCGGTGCCGGCATGAACGTCCTCGACCGGATCCTCGCCCACAAGGCCGACGAGCTGCGCGACGCGAAGGCGCGCCGCAGCGCGGCGCAGCTCGCCCGCGATGCCGCCGCCGTCACGCGGCCCGTCGCCGGGCTCGCGCGGGCGCTCGCGACCTGCGACGGGGTCGCGGTGATCGCGGAGATCAAGCGGATGTCGCCCAGCAAGGGGCTCATCCGGGCGGATTTCGATGCCGAGAAGATCGCGCTCGCCTATCAGGCGGCGGGCGCGGCGGGCATCTCCGTCCTGACGGACGAGAAGTTCTTCGGCGGGAGCCTCGAGATCCTGCGCCAGGTGCGGGCCGCGGTCGCGACGCCGCTCCTGCGCAAGGATTTCGTGATCGATCCGTATCAGATCGACGAGGCGCGGGTCGCGGGGGCGGACGCGGTGCTCCTGATCGTGGCGGCGCTGTCGGATCCGGACCTCGACGCGCTCCACCGCCACGCGGTCGGTCTCGGCCTCGACGTCCTCGTCGAGGTCCACGACGAGTCGGAGCTCGAGCGCGCCCTCGCGATCGGTGCCAAGCTCGTCGGCGTCAACAATCGCGATCTGCGCAGCTTCGAGGTCGATCTCGGGACCACCGAGCGGCTGGCGGCGCGCATCGCGGATCCCGCGGTCCTGCTCGTCGCCGAGAGCGGGATCGGCAGTCCCGAAGACGTCGCGCGCCTGGCGCGCGCCGGGGCGCGTGGTTTCCTGGTTGGAGAATCGCTGATGCGCCAGCCCGATCCGGGTCAGGCGCTGGCAGCATTGCGGAGGCGATCGTGAGCGGAATCGTGCGGGTCAAGATCTGTGGCGTGATGCACCCCGAGGACGCCGTCGAGGCGGTCAAGGCGGGTGCGGACCTGATCGGCATCAACTTCGTGCCGGGCTCACCGCGGCGGGTCGACGTCAAGCGGGCGCTCGCGATCTGCGAAGCCGTCGAGGGGATGGACGTCGAACGGGTCGCGCTCTTTCGCAACGCCCAGTGGGACGAGATCGACGGCATCCTGCGCCGAGTCCCCTTCGAGCGCATCCAGTTCCACGGGGACGAGACGGAGGAAGACGTCGAGGCCGTCGATCTGCCGACCATCAAGGCGATCCACGGGGCCGACGAGGAAGCCGCGCGGACCTATCCGGGCTCGATCCTGCTCCTCGATCATCCGCATCACGGCGGGGGCCAGGGCCAGGCCTGGGATTGGAGCGAGGCCGAGGCGCTGATCGCCCAGGGCTACGACGTGATCATCGCCGGGGGGCTCACGCCGGAGAACGTGGGCTCGGCGCTGGCGGACGTCGGCGAGATTCCGCCCTGGGGCGTCGACGTCGCGACCGGGGTCGAGGGGCCCGACTACCGCAAGGACCCGGCGCGCATGCGCGCGTTCGTGGAGGCGGTTCGCAGCAAGGAAGCGGAGATCGAGGCCGCGAAGGAATCGGGTGGCGACCAGTGAAGAGTGAAGCCGACGCGCGGGGCATGTTCGGTCCCTACGGCGGGCGATTCGTGCCCGAGATGCTGGTGGCCGCCCTCGACGAGCTGATCGAGGCCTCGGGGCGGATCCTCGCGGATCCGAAGTACAACGCCGAGCTCGACGGCCTGCTGCGCGACTACGCTGGTCGGCCGACGCCGCTCACCTACGCCGATCGCCTGACCCGCGAGCTCGGCGGCGCCCGCATCTACCTGAAGCGCGAGGACCTCGCCCACACCGGGGCCCACAAGATCAACAACGTCCTCGGTCAGGCGCTGCTTGCCCGCCACATGGGCAAGAAGCGGATCATCGCGGAGACCGGCGCGGGTCAGCACGGCGTCGCGTCGGCGACGGCGGCGGCGCTGCTCGGCCTCGAGTGCGAGATCTACATGGGGGCCGAGGACGTGCGGCGTCAGGCGCTCAACGTCTTCCGCATGGAGCTGCTCGGCGCGCGCTGCATTCCGGTGACGAGCGGGTCCCAGACCTTGAAGGACGCCATCAACGAGGCGATGCGCGATTGGGTCACGAACGTCGAGTCGACCTACTACTGCATCGGCTCCGTGATGGGCCCGCATCCCTATCCGACGCTGGTGCGGAACTTCCAGCGCGTGATCGGGATCGAGGCGCGGGAGCAGTGCCTTCGCGCCGAAGGGCGGCTCCCCGACGTGCTCGTCGCCTGCGTGGGCGGTGGCTCGAACGCGATCGGGCTCTTCCATCCCTTCGTCGAGGACGAGGGCGTGCGCCTGATCGGCGTGGAGCCCGGCGGTGAGGGTCTGCAGTCGGGGCGGCACGGGGCGACGCTCGCGGTCGGCGTGCCCGGCATCTTCCACGGCAAGCGGACGCTGGTCCTGTCGGACGACGACGGCCAGATCTTCCCGGCCCACTCGGTCTCGGCCGGGCTCGACTACCCCGGGGTCGGCCCCGAGCACGCCTATCTCAAGGAGATCGGACGCGCGGAGTACGTCGTCGCCACCGACGACGAGGCGATCGAGGCCTTCCAGCGGCTGTCGCGCAGCGAGGGCATCATTCCGGCTCTCGAGAGCGCTCACGCGATCGCCCACGTCCTCCGGCTCGCGCCGACGCTGCCGCGAGACTCGATCCTCGTCGTGAACGTCTCCGGTCGCGGAGACAAGGACGTCGACGAGGTGCGCAAGATCCTGGCCGCGCGCAAGCGGGGAGCGAACTAGCATGGCGGAGCGGGAGATCGGGCAGTCGAAATCGGGCGAAGGCGCTCGGCCCGGATCCGGCCGGATCGGTCGGCGCTTCGCGGCGCTGCGGGCCCGGGGCGAGCGCGCGCTCGTGCCCTTCCTGACCGCCGGCGATCCCGACCTCGAGACGACCGAGGCGCTCGTCCTCGCCATGGCCGAGGCCGGGGCGGACATCATCGAGCTCGGGGTGCCCTTCTCCGATCCGACGGCCGAGGGGCCGACCATCCAGCGCTCGAGCAGCCGGGCGCTCGCCCGGGGCACGAGCCTGCGCTCGATCCTTCGGCTCGTGGCGCGTCTGCGTGAGCGGGTCGAGCAGCCGCTCGTCCTGATGGGCTATGCGAATCCGATCCACGCCATGGGCGCCGAGCCCTTCGCGAAGGCCGCCCACGAGGTCGGAGTCGACGGGATCATCATCCCGGATCTGCCGCCCGAGGACGGGAAGCCGTGGCTCGACCCGTGCCGCGCGCTCGGGATCGATCCGATCCTGCTCGCGGCGCCGACGACGCCGCCGGAACGACTCGCGATGCTGCTGCGCGAGACGCGCGGCTTTCTCTACGCGGTTTCGCTCCAGGGCGTGACGGGCGCCCGCGCGACGATCTCGGCGGGCATCGAGGCCCAGGTCCGCCTGGCGAAGACGATGTCCGACATGCCGATCTGCGTCGGCTTCGGCGTCTCGACGCCCGAGCAGGCCGGCCGGATCGGACGTTATGCGGACGGCGTCGTCGTCGGCAGCGCGATCGTCGATCGGATCGAGAAGGCCTCGTCGAAGGCCGCCGCGATCGACGACGTCGCGCGCTTCATCGCCGAGCTGAAGGCGCCGCTCAAGGGCGCTTGAGGGCAGGGCGGCCGAGCTTCCCGTTCGTCAGCTGGAAGACGAGGGCCTCGACCTGGGCGCGCGTCGACTCGGGTGAGCCCGAGTTGTCGATCACGTGATCGGCGAGCTCCCGTTTGCGATCGATCGGGAGCTGGGCGGCCATTCGTCTGCGGGCTTCGGCTTCGTCGCAGCCATCCCGCGTCATCGTGCGGTCGACCTGCACCGCCTCGCTCACCCAGACGCAGACCGTCACGTCGAAGTGCATCAACGCTCCCGAGCCGCGGCCGCTGACCCGACCCTCGAAGAGCAGCGGGATGTCGAGCACGACCAGCGGATCGCCCCGGTCCACGGCCGCCTTCGCGCGCCGCATCATCTCGCCGATCACCGGCGCGTGCACGATCTCGCCGAGCCGGGTCCGGGCCGCCTCGTCGCGGAACACGATCGCGCCCAGTCCCTTGCGGTCGAGGGCGCCCTCGGCCGTGAGGATCGAATCGCCGAAGGCGGCGGCGAGATCCCGCAGCATCGGCTGGCCCGGGGCCTGGAGCTCGTGGACGATGGCGTCGGCGTCGATCGTGGTGGCACCGAGCTCCGTCAGGATGCGCGTGACGGTGCTCTTGCCGCTTCCGATGCCGCCGGTGAGGCCCATGATGCAGGTCATCGGCTGAGCATCGCGAAACGGGGTCGGGGGCTCAAGGGCAAAGCTCAGCCGAGGGCATTCGACTCGGAGCCGGCGATGATCACGCAGTTCTTGCCCGCGGCCTTGGCGCGGTAGAGGGCGCGATCGGCCTCGGCGAAGAACTCGCGACGGTTGCCCTTGAAGAGCGCGACGCCCAGCGAGATCGTGACGACGGTCGGCTTCATGCGGTCGCCGATGATGAGGCGCGTCGACTCGACGGCCATGCGGATCTTCTCCGCGAGGTGGACCGCGCCCGCGAGGTCGGTGTTCGGCATCAGGATCACGAACTCCTCGCCGCCGTAGCGGGCGATCAGGTCCGACTCCCGGGCGCTCTCGTTCATGATCGTGGCGAGCGTGATCAGGACCTCGTCGCCGGCGGCGTGGCCGTGGGTGTCGTTCAGGAGCTTGAAGTCGTCGATGTCGATCAGGATCAGGGAGAGCGGGGAGTTCGTGCGGGAGACGCGCTTGATCTCGCGCGTCAGGTGGTCCTGGAAATAGCGGTGGTTGTGGAGCTTCGTGAGGCCGTCGGTGATCGAGAGCTGGGAGAGGACCTCGTTGGCGCTCTGGAGCTCCTCGTTCTTCTCGGCGAGGCGGATGCGATCCCGCTCGATCTCGATCTGATTGCTGCGCAGCTTGCGCATCATCTCGTTGAAGGTGTGGGTGAGCAGACCGAGCTCGTCGTCGTGGATCGCCGGCGGCGGGATCTGGTGGTCGACGTGGCCTTCGAGGATGCGCTGGGCGCCGCTCGAGAGCGCGTGGATCGGCTGCATGATCGCGACGGTGACCTTGTAGGCGAGGACGCTGAAGAGCAGGATGACGCAGACGTCGACGATGAAGATCGTGCGCGTGAGCGCGATCGCCGGGGCAAAGGCGCGGGCATGCTCGGTCTCGACGGCAAGAAACCAGCCGCTGCGGCCGAGCGGGGACGCGAGGCCCACGAGTGCGCGGCCGGCGGGATCCGAATAATGCGAGAGGGCGGAGCGGCCGTGGCCGATCATCTGGCCGATCGGGATCCGGCCACCGACGCGGGCGGGCGCCCCCGGCCCGCCCGCCGACAGCACGCTGCCGCGCAGATCCGTCAACATCACGCGCGGCGTGGCGAGCTCCTCGGGCCCGGGCCGCAGGAGCGCCGTGAGCTCGTCCGGCGCGATGCAGGCGGTGAGGCGGCCAGCCGGTACGACCGCGTCGCCCGGGAGCTCCGCCTCGATGGCCAGGCAATCGTCGAGGGTGCTCGTCGCGCCATCCGCATCGCCGAGGACGATCCGGTCGAAATGCGCCGCGAGGGTCTCCGGCGGGGCAGGGAGCTCATCTTCGGTGAGCTCGTTCGCCGAGGAAGGTCGGGTCACCCGACGATCGGGGCTCTGCCAGCGCAGACTGGGGCGGGGCGACTCGGGCTCGCGGCTTCGAGCCTGCGAGAGGGCAGCGTGCCAGGCGCTGTCGGGGGCGCTCTCGAGTCGCAGCTGGGCGGCGAGGGTCTGGGCTCGTCGGGACCAGGCGGTTTCGCGCGTGGCGGAGAGACTGGCGAAGCCCCGGACCAGCCGCCCCGACTGCTCCGCGTGGATCGCGCGGATGCACAGCCCGCTCACGACGGCCGCGGTGAGGACGGTGGCCAGGAAGACCGACGCGATGATCCGCGTCGAGACGCTGTTGAAGGCGGCCGAGGGGATGCGCCGGGTCGGAGCCGGGGCCTCGTCGTTCTGGGGCAGGGATCGGGCCATCGCGCCTCGCGCGGAGAGGTTCGTGGGCGTGTATCGACCCGGACTCCTCCGGACTTGACCTGGGCGTGGGAAAACATCACGGATTTCAATTACTTAGGGCCTTGATCCAGGGCTCGCTTCGCCCCGGCGCTCCAGATCGGGCGACGACGGCGGTTAAGCCCTTGCTTTTAGAAGAGAATCCGACTTTTCACGATTGCCAGGCCTGGGGGCCTCGGATACGCTGCCGCTTCATTTTAAAGGGGTTAGCCGGTTTTCAGCCGCCCCGGATCGTCCGCGCCCGGCCCGCTGGCCGCGTGTCGCGCCGAGTGACCCGCTCGAAGGTCGAGCGAGGCGCTTGCCGCAGGACCCAACCCTCCAGGCTCGCGACCGTGCACCCGTCCGCCCCGCTTCGCCCGAAGTGTGGCCGTCGGTTCGTGTGCACGGGGCCCGCGTCCCGGTGACCGGAACCGCCCTCGATGCCGCAGCGCCCGCAGTCGGAGCGTGATCCCCGGATGAAATCGATGGCCGGCTCCGGCTCCGATGCCCCGACGACGCCCCACGCCCCGAATCCGCCCGGGGCCGAGAACGCCGACGAGCTCGCGGCCCTCCGCCGGCAGATCGATGGCATCGACGCCGAGATCCTCGACCAGCTCAACCGCCGGGCGCGTGCCGTGCAGCGGGTGGGCGAGCTCAAGCGTGGCGGACGCAGCGGCCCGATCTACGTCGCCGCCCGTGAGCGGGACCTCGTGCACGCGCTGATCGCCTCGAATCCCGGGCCCTTCCCGAGCGCAGCCATCCCCCACGTCTTCCGCGAGATCATCTCGGCGACGCGTTCGCTCGAGGAGCGGGTGCGCGTCGCATTCCTCGGACCCGACGGCACCTTCAGCCATCAGGCCGCGAGCCGGCAATTCGGTGCCCAGGTCGACCTCGTGCCCGTCACGATGATGCGCGACGTCTTCACGCTGACCGAGCGCGGGGATACGCATTTCGGCGTCGTGCCCGTCGAGAACACGATCGAGGGGCCGATCACGGTGACCTTCGACGCGCTGGTCGAGACCGAGGTCACGATCTGCAGCGAGATCAAGCTCGAGATCGCACAACACCTGATGTCCCGCAGCGGGCGTCTCGAGGACATCCAGCGGGTCGCTTCCCATCCGCAGCCCCTGGCCCAGTGTCGGCGCTGGCTCGAGACGAATCTCCCCGGCGTCGAGACCGTCGAGACCACGAGCACCGCCGCCGCGGCCCAGCTCGCCCATGCGGACCCGAAGGTCGCGTCGATCGGCTCGGAGGTCACGGCCGAGGTCTACGACCTGCTGACGATCGCCTCGAACATCCAGGATCAGCGCGGCAACACGACGCGCTTCCTCGTGATCGGTCGCGAGACGCCCGCGCCCTCCGGCCAGGATCTGACGAGCGCCGTCTTCACCGTCCGCCGCGACAAGGCGGGCGCGCTCCACGATCTGCTCGGCCCCTTCGCGCGCAACGGCGTCAACCTGACGGCGGTCCAGTCGCGGCCGATGAAGGGCAAGCCCTGGGAGTACATCTTCATCGTCGACATGGAAGGGCATCAGCAGGATCCGAAGGTCGCGCAGGCCCTCGCCGAGGCGGCGCGCGTCTCCGCCTCCCACAAGATCCTGGGCTCGTTCCCGCGCGCCCTCGAGGTCGTGTCGGGGCTCTCGCCTTCCTCGTCGTCCGATGCCCTGGAGCGAAAATGAGTCTCGCCGACCGCGTCAAGCCCTACATCCGCAGCCTCGCGCCCTACGTCCCCGGCAAGCCGATCGAGGAGCTCGAGCGCGAGCTCGGGATCACCGGCTCGATCAAGCTCGCGTCGAACGAGAATCCCCTCGGCCCCTCGCCCCGCGCCGTCGAGGCGATGCGCCGCGCCGCCGCCGAGATCCACCGCTATCCCGACGGCGCGAGCTTCGTGCTGCGCGCCGCGCTCTCGAAGAGGCTCGGCGTGACGGGCGACCAGCTGGTCTTCGGCGCCGGCGCCGACGAGATCCTCGAGCTGATCGCGAAGACGTTGATGGGCGAGGGCGACGAGGTCGTCTACGCGTGGCCCTCGTTCGCGATGTATCCGATCGTCGTCCAGGGGATGGGCGCGCAGGGCGTCGCGGTGCCCCTGACGCGGGACCTGGTCCACGACCTCGACGCGATGCTCGCGGCGATCACGAAGCGGACGCGGGTCGTCATGGTCTGCAATCCGAACAACCCGACCGGGACGAGCGTCGGGCGGGAAGCCTTCGATCGCTTCGTGAAGGCCCTGCCGGCGGACGTCGTGCTCGCCGTCGACGAGGCCTACTACGAGTTCGTGCGGCGGCCGGATTTCCCCGACGCCGTCGCGTTGACGAGGTCGCGCCCCGGGACCGTCGTGCTGCGGACCTTCTCGAAGATCTACGGCCTCGCCGGGATCCGGATCGGATACGGCATCTGCGATCGGGAGCTCGCGAGCTACCTCGAGCGCGCCCGTCATCCCTTCAACGTGAACCGGCTCGCCGAGGTCGCGGCGCTGGCCGCCCTCGACGACGAGGAGCATTTCCGGCGCACGCGCGAGGTCAATGCGACCGGCGCGCGCTACCTCGAGGCCGAGCTCGCCCGCCTCGGGATCGAGACCTGGCCGACGGATGCGAACTTCCTGCTCGCGAAGACCGGCGCGGACGTCTACGAGGCGCTCCTGCGGGTGGGCGTGATCGTGCGGCCGATGAAGGGCTTCGGGCTCGCGGACCACGTGCGCATCTCGATCGGCCTGCCGGAGGAGAACGAGCGCTTCGTCAAAGCGCTCGAAGAGCTGCTCGCGCGGCGTCGGGGTGGGAAGCCGTGAGTGCTCCGGCCTTCGACAAGCTCGCGATCATCGGGCTCGGTCTGCTCGGCGGCTCCGTCGCCGCGGCGGCCCGGGCGCGGGGACTCGTGCGCGAGGTCGTGGGCGCGGCGCGCCGACCCGCACCGCTCGCGCGGGCGCTCGCGGCGGGGATCGTCGACTCGATCGCGACGCCGAGCGAAGCCGTGGTCGGGGCGGATCTCGTCGTGCTCGGGACGCCGGTCGGGACGATGGCGCGCGTCGTCGCGGACATCGCGCCGCGGCTCTCGCCGGGATGCCTCGTGACCGACGTCGGGAGTGTGAAGGCGAGCGTGATCGAGATGCTGCCCGGTCTGCTGCCGGAGGGCGTCGAGTTCGTCGGCTCGCATCCGATGGCCGGAAGCCACCTGCGCGGTCCGGAGCACGCGCGCGCGGATCTCTTCGTCGGCGCGACCTGCGTCGTGACGCCGCGCGAGGGTCAGAACGCCGCTGCGATCGAGCGGATCGAGGCATTCTGGCGGGCGCTCGGGGCGCGGGTGAAGCGGCGGACGCCGTCGGACCACGACGAGGAGGTCGCCTGGGTCAGCCATCTGCCGCATCTGGTGGCCTTCGCCTTCGCCGACGCGCTGCACCACGCGCCGACCCGGGTCGGCGAGCTGGCCGGGGGCGGCTTCCGGGACTTCACGCGCATCGCCCAGAGCGATGCCGAGCTGTGGGGCGAGATCCTGCTGTTGAACGGCAAGGCGCTCTCGGGCCCGCTCAATCATTTCTCTGCATCCCTGGCACGACTCGCCCGGGTGCTCGAGGAGGGCGATTCGGAATCGCTCGAACGGTTGCTTCAATCGGCCCGCGAGCGGCTCTCGGAGGTGGCGTCCGGCGCCGCGGACGAGGGGCGGGCGGACCGCGAGAAGTAGAAACGCTCCCGCGTCGGGGTGCTCGCAGGTCGCGAGGGCGCCGGTCGGGAATCAACGAGAATCGAAATGACTGAAACCAACACGGGATCGGCGGCGAGCGGCAGCTTTGCGGCCATGTTCGGCAGCAGCGAGCGGACGTTCAAGGAAGGCGAGATCGCCAAGGGCCGCGTGCTCTCGATCGACGACGAGTGGATCCAGGTCGACATCGGCTTCAAGTCCGAAGGCATGATCGCGGCCTGGGAATTCATGACCGAGGAAGGCGTCGTCACCGTCAAGGTCGGTGACGAGGTCGAAGTCCTCGTCGAAGAGGTCGAGAACGAGGACGGCCAGCTGATCCTCTCCAAGGAGAAGGCCGAGCGTCTGCAGGTCTGGGACGAGATCAGCAACGCATTCGATCAGGAGCGCGCGGTCGAGGGCACCATCGTGGCCCGCGTGAAGGGCGGCCTCTCGGTCGACATCGGCGTGAAGGCGTTCCTGCCGGGCTCGCAGGTCGATCTGCGCCCGGTCCGCAATCTCGAGGCCCTGCTCGGCGAGCGGGCGAGCTTCAAGATCATCAAGTTCAACAAGCGACGGGGCAACATCGTCTTGTCGCGCCGGGCCCTGCTCGAGACCGAGCGCAAGAAGATGCGCGAGACGACGCTGGGCTCGCTCTCCGAGGGTCAGATCCTCGACGGCGTGATCAAGAACCTGACCGACTACGGCGCGTTCATCGATCTCGGCGGCATCGACGGCCTGCTCCACATCACGGACATGTCGTGGGGCCGGATCAACCATCCGAGCGAGCTCTTCCAGGTCGGCGACGAGATCAAGGTCAAGGTGCTCAAGTTCGACGCCGAGGCCGAGCGCGTCTCGCTGGGTCTCAAGCAGATCCAGCCCGATCCGTGGATCGACGCCGGCATGCGCTACCCGATCGGGATGCGCATCCACGGCAAGGTCGTCTCGCTGACGGACTACGGCGCCTTCATCGAGCTCGAGCCGGGCATCGAAGGCCTCGTCCACGTCTCGGAGATGTCCTGGACCAAGCGGGTCAAGCACCCGTCGAAGGTCGTGTCGATCGGGGACCAGGTCGAGGCGGTCGTCCTCGACGTCGACGAGCGCGATCGCAAGATCTCGCTCGGCATGAAGCAGATCGAGGAGAACCCCTGGACGGTGATCGAGGAGCGCTACCCGGTCGGCACCCGCGTGTCGGGCCAGGTCCGCAACATCACCAACTTCGGGATCTTCGTCGGTCTCGAGGAGGGGATCGACGGTCTCGTCCACGTCTCCGACATCTCGTGGACGGAGCAGGTCAAGCATCCCTCGGAGCGCTTCGAGAAGGGCGACACCGTCGAGGCGGTGGTCCTCAAGATCGACAAGGAGAACGAGAAGTTCTCCCTCGGCATCAAGCAGCTGCTGCCGAATCCGTGGGACGACATCCAGCGCAAGTACAAGGTCGGAAGCGAGATCACGGGCCCGGTCACGAGCGTCGTCGATTTCGGCGTGTTCGTCCGCCTCGAGGACGGCATCGACGGCCTCGTGTACAGCTCGGAGCTCGCTCCGCAGCGGGTCGACAACCCGGCCGACCTCTTCAAGGTCGGCGATCCGGTGACCGCGCTCGTGGTCAAGGTCGACCCGAACGAAGGGAAGATCTCCCTGTCCATCCGTGCGGTCTCCGACAAGGCCGAGCGGGCGGCGCTGAAGGAGATCGCGGCGCAGCAGTCCTCGAGCCAGACCACGACGCTCGGCGACCTGCTGGCCGAGAAGCTGGCGGCCCAGAAGCGGGAGAACTAGCACCCGTGTTCGATGGGGGTGCCCGGGTCGACCGGGCACCCCTCTCGCTCCATCGATCCTGACCTCTGGGGATACAGCATGACGAAGAGCGGATTGATCGAGGAAGTGGCGCGGCGCACGCCGCACATTTCGAAGAAGGACACCGAAGTCGTGGTCAACACGATCTTCGACGCGATGATCGAGGCCCTTCGCTCCGGCGATCGCATCGAGATTCGCGGTTTCGGCTCCTTTCAGGTGAAGATTCGCGAGGCGCGGGACGGTCGCAATCCGAAGACGGGCGATCCGGTCCACATCACCGCCAAGCGGACCCCCTTCTTCAAGGTGGGCAAGGAGCTGAAGGAGATGGTCGACGACGCGCCCAAGGCGTCGGACGACGATGACGAAGAGGACGACGACGAGACCTCGGCGAGGGCGTCGGCCTAGCCGGACGGGGCCCGCTTCTTCGGGGGAGAGGCCAGCGGATGCGGTGGTTGCGACGCTTCGTCTTCGGAGCGCTGGTGCTCGTGCTCGGCTGGTCGGCCTGGTCCTTCCGGTCGGGCAACGACGGCGTGATCGATCTCGACCTCGTCTGGGTCCGCGTGCACGGCGTCCCGGTCTGGTCGGCGCTCGGGATGGCCCTGGTCGTCGGCGCCTCGCTCGGCGGACTCGTCGTCGGGTTCGCCTGGCTGCGGCAGCGGATCCTGAATCGTCGCCATCGCAAGGCGATCGAGCGCCTCGAGAGCGAGGTCGAACGATTGCGCTCGATTCCGCTCGCGGGAGGCGGGAGTCCTTCGCTCGAGCCGACCGCGGCAGGCGCGTCGATCTTCGCGCGCTTTGGCGCGCGCCGGCGGGAGGAATCTTCGTGACGGTGGCCGCGCTCGCCACGCCGATGATGCAGCAGTTCCTGAAGGTGAAGGCGCAGCATCCCGACGCGATCGTCTTCTATCGGATGGGCGATTTCTACGAGATGTTCCTCGAGGACGCCGAGCGCGCGGCGCCGCTCCTCGACATCGCCCTCACGACCCGGGACAAGGGCAAGCCGGACGCCGTGCCGATGTGCGGCGTGCCCGTCCATGCGGCGGATGGCCACATCAAGCGACTGGCCGAGCTCGGTCATCGCGTCGCGATCTGCGAGCAGGTCGAGGATCCCCGCGAGCTCGGGGGACGAAGGCTCGTGCGCCGGGAGGTCGTCGAGGTCGTGACGCCCGGACTCGTCGGGGACCCCGACGGGCTCGACGCGCGGACGGTGGTGGCCCTCGTCGCGCTCTGTCTGCCGGAGCCGGGCGATGCGACCGGTGGCCTTCGGTACGGCCTCGCGGTCCTCGACGCGTCGACGGGGGATTTTCGCGCGACGGAGCTCGCGCTCGAAGAGGCGGGTGGGGGCGCGCCGGGCGAGCTGCCGGAGGCGCTCGTCCAGGAGCTCGCACGCATCGCACCGCGCGAGGTCCTGGTCGCCGACTGGGCGGTCGGGACCTGCCGAGGAATCCTCGAGCAGACGCTCTCCCCGGTCGTCGTGACGGCGACGACGCCGGCCGCGTTCGACGCGCTCCGCAGCGGGACGAGCTGGCCGGGCATGGAGCGGATCGGCGGCGACCAGGGGACGCGGGCCGCCCGGGCGGTCGCGAACTACCTCGCGGAGAATCAGCCCTTCGCCGTCGCCCAGCCGCCGATGCTGGCGCGTTATGCGCTCGCGGATACGGTGATCCTCGACGCGGCGACGCGTCGCCACCTCGAGCTCTTCGAGAATGGGGAGGATCGCGGTCGGACCGGGACGCTGATCGCCGAGCTCGACGTCTGCAGCGGAGCGCTCGGGGCGCGCCGCCTCGGGCGCTGGCTCGCCTATCCGCTGCGCGCGCCGCGGCAGATCGTCGCGCGTCAGGAGGCGGTCGCGTCACTCGTCGAGCGGGATCGCCTGCGCGGCCGATTGCGCGACGCGCTCGCCGGCGTGCGGGATCTCGAGCGGCTGCTGGCGAAGGCGATGAGACCGGGGGCGGTGCCCCGGGATCTCGGTGCCCTGCGCGCTTCGCTGCGGGCGCTGCCGCGGGTCGGGGCGGCGCTGCGCGAGGGCGATGCGGCGCCGGGGGACGATTGGCTCGGCGAGACGCCGCCGAGCCCGCTCCCGCTCGAGGCGCCGGAGCCGCTCCCGGACCTGCTCCGCCTGCTGGAGGAGTCTCTCGTCGACGATCCGCCCTCGATCGCACGAGGATCCCGCGGCGCGCAGGAGACGGGCTACATCCGCGAGGGCTATCGCAGCGATCTCGACGCCCTGCGCGAGAGCGCATCGAAGGGGCGCGAGTGGATCGCGGGGCTCGAGGCGGAGGAGCGCGAGCGCAGCGGCATCGCGGGCCTGAAGGTCCGCTTCCATCCGGTGCACGGCTATGCCTTCGAGGTCGCGAAGTCCCAGCTCGGCCGCATCCCGGCCGACTACGAGCGCAAGCAGACCCTCGCGAACGTCGAGCGGTTCTCGACCGAAAGGCTGCGCGAGGTCGAGGCCCGCGTGATGGGCGCGACCGAGCGCGCGGCGAAGCTCGAACGCGAGCTCTTCGAGTCGCTGCGGCTGCAGGTCTGCGAATCGAGTTCCTCGATCCGCGCGGCGGCCGATCGCGTCGCGACCCTCGACGCGCTCGCATCCCTCGCCGAGGTCGCGCGGCGCAAGCGCTGGGTCCGGCCGACGGTCGACGAGGGCGAGGGGCTCGAGATCAAGGGGGGGCGGCATCCGGTGGTCGAGTCGGTCCTGGGACGCCGCGGCGCCGACGGCTTCGTCCCGAACGACACGCGCCTCGATCCCGCCGGCCCGCAGATCCTGCTGCTCACGGGCCCCAACATGTCGGGCAAGAGCACCTATCTGCGCCAGGTCGCCCTGATCGTGCTGCTCGCCCAGATCGGGAGCTTCGTGCCGGCGGAGTCGGCGCGGATCGGCGTCGTCGATCGCGTGTTCACGCGCGTCGGCGCCTCGGATCGCCTGGCCCGCGGCGAGTCGACCTTCATGGTCGAGATGCGCGAGACCGCCGACATCCTGTCGCAGGTGACCCGCCGGAGCCTCGTCATCCTCGACGAGATCGGTCGAGGAACCTCGACCTTCGACGGGCTCTCGATCGCCTGGGCCGTCGCCGAGTATCTCCACGACACCCGGGGCGCCGAGGCCCGCACGCTCTTCGCGACCCACTACCACGAGCTGGTCGCCCTCGCCGAAACCCGGTCGCGAATCGCGAACGCCCATTTCGAGGTCCGGGAGTGGAACGAAGAGGTGATCTTCCTCCGGCGCCTCGTCGCTGGCGGCGCCAGCCGCTCCTACGGCATCCAGGTCGCGCGCCTCGCGGGACTGCCGCCGAAGGTGATCGAGCGGGCTCGGGAGATCCTCCAGGACCTCGAGGCCGGGGCGCTCCCGGGTGGGACGGCGAAGCCCCTGTCCCGGTCCGCGGCGGAGGCTCGGGACGGCCAGCTCTCCCTCGCCCTCGCGCCGAAACGTTCGGCGGGGCGGCTGGCCGAGCAGAAAGCCCTCGACGCGCTGCGCCATCTCGACTTCAATCTGATGACCCCCCTCGACGCCCTGACCTGGCTCGCCCGCGCGAAGGAAGAACTCGCTGCGGCGGCCCGGGTCGATGGAGAGGAGGGGCGGGTTGAGCTTCCCCGATCGGAGATGGCGGCTCGCGCTGGTCGTGCTGGCGCTGCCGTTCCTGCTGGCCGTCGAGCGGCCGCCCGGACTCGGCGACGTGCGCGAGGTGCGCACCTGGTCGTATCCCTCGTTCACGCGGGTCGTCGTCGAGCTGACCCGCGACGCGCGGATCCCGCGCGAGGGGCTGGTCCGCCTCGCCGCGAATACGCCCGCCGGCCGCCCCGAGCGACTCTATCTCGACGTCCCGGGCTACTGGGTCGGCATGCGCTACGACCGCGGCGTGCCCGTCGGCGACGGGCTCCTGCGCGGCGTCCGACTGGGCCAGAACACGCTGCGCTCGACGCGGGTCGTGATCGATCTCGAGCGCTATGGACGCCACCGGGTCTTCACCCTCGCGAGTCCGACGCGGATCGTGATCGACGTATTCGGCAACCGGAAGCCGGCGACCCGCGAGGATCCGAGCGGGCGGCTGCCGGCCGGGCTGCGCCGCGTCCAGACGATCATCGTCGATCCCGGCCACGGCGGGAGCGATCCGGGCGCGACGGGCGTCGCGGGGCTGCGCGAGAAGGACGTGAACCTCGAGATCGGAAGACTGCTGGCGCGCCGCCTCGAAGAGCGGGGCTTCGACGTCGTGCTGACCCGCGACGGCGACCAGACCCGCAGCCTCGAGGAGCGCACCGCGATCGCCGAGTCGGCGGGCGGCGACGTCTTCGTGTCGATCCACGCCAACGCCTCCGCCCGGGCGAAGGCCCGGGGCATCGAGACCTACACGCTCGACCGCAATCACGAACGGCACAGCCTCGACGTCGCGGCCCGGGAGAACGGCATTCCCGCCGCGAAGCTCGACCCTCTGCAGCGCGCGCTCGCCTCGCTCCAGGTCGACGAGGTCGGCCACCACTCCGAGCGCCTGGCGGGGCTCGTCCATACCAACGTCATCCGCGGCGCCCAGTCGCGCGATCGCACGCTGCCCGATCTCGGGGTCAAGAAGGGCCCCTTCTACGTGCTCTTCATGTCGAGCATGTCCGCGCTGCTCGTCGAGACCGGGTTCGTGACCAACCGCGACGACGCCGCCCTGCTGCGCAGCACCCCCTACAAGCGGGTGCTCGCCGAGCGCATCGCCGAGGGCATCGACCACTACCGTAAACAGGTCGAGCTCGGCATGGCGAGGTCCCCGGCGCTCGCAGGCGGAGGCCGTTAGTGGAGCGACCGCCGTCGATCGACCGCTTCCTCGCCGGGCTGCCCGACGAGCCGGATGCGCGACAGGCGGCGGTCGTCCCGGCGGTGCGCGGCTATCTCGCGGCGGTGCGGGAGCATCTGGCGGCGCTCCACCGGAGCTCGGGCTCCGGCCGCCGGGTCAACGAGGCGAACTCCGATCTGACCGACCGCCTGATCCGCCGGCTCTTCGATCTCGCCGAGGGGATCCACATCGCCCGCGGCGGCTCGCTCGAGGGCAGCCCCTGCGTAATCGCGGTCGGGGGCTTCGCGCGGCGCGAGATGTCGATCCACTCCGACGTCGATCTGCTCGTCCTGTACCGCGACCCGATGACGCCCTACGCGGCCTTCGTCGCCGAGCGGCTGCAGTACTGGCTCTGGGATGCGGGGCTGAAGATCGGCTGCGCCACGCGGACCCTCGAGCAGACGGTCGAGCTCGGGCGGGAGGACGTGACGGTCCGGACCGCGGTGCTGACGGCGCGCTTCCTCTGCGGCGACGGCGAGTTCTTCCACGTCTTCGCGGATCGCATCCGCGGCGAGCTGCTCCCGGACCCGCTCGCCTTCGCCCTCGAGCAGCGTGAGCTGATGCGCAGCCGCCACCACGAGTACGGCGACTCGCTCTTCCTGCTCCAGCCCAACATCAAGGAGGGCGCCGGCGGCCTGCGCGACTACCACGCGGCCTACTGGGTCGCGCGTGGGACCCAGCCCTCCGTCCGCAACGTCGACGACCTCCTGCATTTCGGCCTGCTGACCGAGCCGGAGATGCAGGAGTACCTCGACGCCCTCGACTTCCTCTGGCGGACCCGCAACGAGCTCCACCTGCGGGCGAAGCGCTCGAACGACCGGATGAGCTTCGAGCTCCAGGAGGATCTGTCCGAAGCGCTCGACTACGGCTCGATGGCGGAGGCGCTCGACGATGCGGCGACGCGTCGCGAGCTCGCCGTCGCGACCGGACAGGAGAAGGCCGACCCGACGCTGGTCGACCTGCGCTTCGAGCCCGACGACTCCGATCTTCCCGTCGAACGCTTCATGCGCGACTACTACCGCCACGCTCGCGCGATCAAGACCTATTCCGAGCTCGTGATCGACCAGTGCACGCGGCGCGTCGATCCGGCGGCGTCGGATGCGGTGCTCGTGAAGACCGTCGAGCACGGATTCCGGATCGTGAACGAGCAGCTCATGATCCCCCACGCGGCCCATCTGCGGGAGGATCCGCTGCGGGTGCTCGAGGCGTTCCGGGTCGCACAGCGGCATCGGGTCCCGCTCTCGCGGATGGCGCAGCGGCTGGTGCGCGAGAACCGTCACGTCGTCGACGGGAAGATCCGCGACGGGGCCGCGGCCTCGGAGCTCTTCATGGCGATCCTCGACTCGGAGGTCCGGGTCGCTCGCACGCTCTCGGCGATGAACGAGACCGACGTCCTCGCCCAGCTGATCCCCGAGTGGGAGCACATCGTCTGCCGCTGGCAGCACGTCATCTACCATACCTACACCGTCGACGTGCACTCGATCTTCCTCGTCGAAGAGCTGCGGCGCCTGTGGCGCGGGAAGTACGCCCGCGCGATGCCCGAGCTGACCGAGCTGATGCGTGAGGTCGAGGATCGGCCGGCGCTCTTCCTCGGCTGTCTGCTCCACGACATCGGCAAGGGCTTCGGCGGCGACCACTCGAGCAAGGGCGTCGTCCGGGCGCAGCGCGTCGTCGAGCGCCTCGGCCTCTCCGAGGAGCGCGCGAGGCGGGTCCTCTTCATCGTCCAGCACCACCTGCTGATGTCCCACCTCGCCCAGAGCCGCGACATCTCCGACGCGAAGCTGATCCTCGAGCTCGCGCAGGTCTGCGGAGACCGTACGAACCTGCGCAATCTCTATCTCGCGACGTTCGCCGACATCCGTGCCTCGTCGGTCGAGGGCTGGACGGATTGGAAGGGGCAGCTCCTGCGCGAGCTCTTCGAGCGGACCGCCGAGATGCTCGAGACGGGGACCGAGAGCACCGACGAGGCGGTCGCGCTGCTCGAGCTGCGGGTCGAGCGAAGACAGGAGAGCGCCCGCGAAGAGCTGCTGCGGATGGGCGTCGGCGACAGCAAGATCACGTCGTATTTCGAGGAGCTCCCGCGGCGTTATTTCCTCTCGCACACGCCCCGCCAGATCGCCCGCCACGCCCAGGTCGTCCTGCGCTTCGGCCAGGGCAAGAAGCTCGTGACGGCCCACCGCGCGATGAAGGACGGCTTCTCCGAGTTCATCCTCTGCACGAAGGACGTCCACGGCCTCTACAGCCAGGTCGCCGGCGTGATGACGGCCTGCGGCATCAACATCCTCGCCTCCCACGTCTACACCACGCGTCGCGGTCTCGCGCTCGAGATCTACGAGACCCCTACGCCGCGCGGAGGCGAGAGCGAGCAGGCGATGCTCTGGCAGGAGGTGGAGACCCAGCTCGAAGCCGTGCTGACCGGGACCGTCGACGTCGGCGACCTCGTCCGGCGCCGGAGACGGCCGATCGGCATGACGCGGCCGCCGTCGCGCAAGGCGCCGCGGGTGCTGATCTCGAATACCGAGAGCGAGTTCTACACGCTGGTCGACGTCATCGCCGACGATCGCATCGGTCTGCTCTACGACGTGACCCGGACCCTCGGCGAGCAGGGAGCGGAGATCTACATCTCGAAGGCCGCGACCATCAAGGATCAGGTCACGGACGCCTTCTACATCAAGGATGAAGAGGGGAAAAAGATCAAGGATCCCGTTCGATTGGAGAGACTTCGCGAGGCGTTGCTCGAAGCCGTCCGAGTCGGCCATGTCGGAGGGCCTCGTGGCTGAGGCGGATGGAACGCGATCGGCCGATCCGGGAGCGGGAGGCGCGAGCGCCCTCGAGCGGCTGTGTGACGGGCTGCTCGCCCGGCTGGCCGTCGAGGAGGGGCTCTCGGCTCGGACCATCGAGGCCTACGCCAGCGACCTCACCCATCTGCGGACGCATCTGCGCGAGCGAGGCATCGACGATCTCGGGCGGGTCGGGCGGGCGGATCTCGCCGCCTTCGCCCATTTCCTGGTCGAGCGCGGCCTCGCCGCGAGCTCGCGGGCGCGCATGCTGGTGTCGGTCCGACGGCTGCTGCGTCATGCCCGGGAGGAGGGCGGCCTCGAGGTCGATCCGCTCGACAGCCTGCGGGCCCCGAAGCGTCCCCAGCGACTTCCGCGCACGCTCCAGGCCGAGGAGGTTTCGGCCTTGATCGAAGCGGCCGCGAGCGTCGACGGCCCCGAGGCCGGGCGCGACGTCGCGATGATCGAGCTGCTCTACGGCGCGGGGCTTCGGGTCTCGGAGCTCGTCGGGCTCCCGCTCTCGGGGATCGATCGGCGTTCGGGGCTGCTGCGGGTGATCGGCAAGGGGCGCAAGGAGCGCGTCGTGCCCCTCGGCGACTGGGCCGGCGCGGCCGTCGACGCCTATCTCGAGCACGATCGGCCGCTGCTCGCCGGCCCGCGCGCCGCGACGTCCCGCGAGCAGGCGGTCTTCCTCTCGCGCCGGGGCCGGCCGATGACGCGGCAGAACTTCTGGAAGCGGCTGCGCGAGCACGCCGTCCGCGCCGGGCTCCCGACCGACCGCGTCTCTCCCCACGTCCTGCGCCACGCCTTCGCGACCGATCTGCTCGAAGGGGGGGCCGATCTGCGGGCCATCCAGGCGATGCTCGGCCATGCGGATCTCTCGACCACCGAGATCTACACCCACGTGAGTCGCGCGCGCCTGCGCGACACCGTGGAGGCGCTCCATCCGCGCGGGGCGGGCCGGACGTCGTGAGCCGCGGCTTTCGCTTCGACGAGCTGCTCGACGCGCTGCCGACGGCCCACGCGCGTCTGCTCGAGTGGGTCGCGCAGGCGGCTTCGGCGCGCGGGATGCGGCTGCATCTGGTCGGGGGACCGGTGCGCGACCTGCTGCTCGGGCGGGGGCTTCGGGATCTCGATCTGCTGGTCGAGGAGGAGGTCCTCCCGCTCGCGGAGGCCGTCGTCCGCGCTCATCCCAAGACGGCCCTCGAGATCGAGGCCCACCCGCGCTTCGGCACGCTCTCGTTGCGGGCGCCCGAGGCGTCGATCGATCTCGCGCGCACCCGGCGCGAGACCTACGCCCATCCCGGCGCGCTGCCCGAGGTCGCGCCCGGGACCCTCGAAGAAGACGTCCGGCGGCGCGACTTCGGCGTGAATGCCCTCGTGCTGCCCCTCGATGCGGCCGACCGGTCGCGGGTCCACGCCGTGGTCGATCTCGTGGACGGCCTCGAGGATCTCGCCGAAGGGCGCCTGCGGGTCCTTCACGGACGCAGCTTCCACGACGATCCGACGCGCGCCCTTCGCGGGGCACGGCTCGCGGTGCGGCTCGGGATGAAGCTCGAGCGTCGCTCGCGCACGGCGCTGCGCGATGCGCTGCGCGACGGGGCCTTCGGCGCCGTCAGCGGCGAACGATGGCGGCGCGAGATCGCCCTCGTGTTCGAGGAGCCGAAGCTGGGCGTCGACGCCGGCCGGATCCTGCAGCTGCTCTCCGAGCTGCACGTGCTCGCCGCGCTCGAGCCCGGACTCGCGCTGCCCCGCGACCGGCAGGCACCGCTGCGTCGCCTCTCGCATTCCCTCGCGAATCCGGAGTGGCCCGTCGGTCGCTTCCGCCCCTGGCAGGCCGGCCTATCGATCTGGCTCGCACCGCTCGCGACGGTGACCCGACGGCGAACCCTCGAGCGGCTCGCGATCCGAGGCGATCAGGCGACCCGCATCCTGCGCTTCGCGAGCGAAGGCGAGCGGACCCTGCGCGCCCTCGCGAAGGCCCGCGGTCGCGGAGCGATCGACGCGCTGCTCGGCGAGCTCAACGAGGAGTCGCTCCAGGCGATCTTCGCCCTGGCGGATGTCGCGATCCGACGCCGGATCGTGCGCTGGGGCGCCGAGGACAAGCGCCGCCGCGCCCCGGTCGTCGGCAGCGACCTCGTCGCCCTCGGCATTCAAGGCCCCGACGTCGGCCGGGGCCTCGCGCGCATCCGCGCCGCGTTTCTCGACGGGGAGATCGCCAATCGCGAGGAGGCCCTCGTGCTCGCCCAGGAGCTCGCGCGGCGCAGCGCCCGCGCGCCGAAGCGGCGGGGCCGCGAAGCACGGTCGGCGCGCCCCGCGGCGGTTGCCCCGGACGGGGCGATTCTGGATACTGGCCTGAAGCGTCGTCGAAAGTCACGTCCGGTCGTCCTGGATGCCCCCCCGGCCTCCGACTCTCGCTCCGAGAGAGGCTCCGATCCGGCCCCCGTCTCTCCCCCCGATCCCCCGACTCCCTCGAAGAAGACGCCCAGGACGGATCCGACCCGATGACCGCAACCGACGAATCGCAGGGCGAGCTCGGAGGCCAGGCGGGCGCGCACGGCGCGCCCGAAGTCTGGCGTTCGACCGCGAGCGTGCTCGAGGATCTCGGCGCCGTCCCCGACGAGCGCACCGACGGCCTCGACGGCTATGCCGTCAAGCTCTCGGTCTTCGAGGGACCCCTCGATCTGCTGCTGCATCTGATCCGGCAGAACGAAGTCGACATCACCGACATCCCGATCGCCCGCATCGCCGAGCAGTATCTGCAGACGATCGAGCTGATGCACGAGCTCGATCTCGACATCGCCGCCGAGTACCTCGTGATGGCGGCGACCCTCGCCCTGATCAAGAGCCGCATGCTGTTGCCGGGCGAGGCCGAGGACGACGACGAGGGCGTCGATCCGCGGGCCGAGCTCGTACAGCGCCTGCTCGAGTACCAGCGCTTCAAGGAGGTCGCCGAGGCGCTCTCGAAGCGACGGCTGCTCGGCCGCGACGTGTTCTCCGTGGTCGGCCCGGGTCCGGCGGCGACGCCCGAGAACGAGCGCGAGATCGAGGTCGGCCTCTTCGAGCTGCTGAAGGCCTTCCGCGACGTGCTCCAGCAGGAGGGCGCCGCGGAGCTGAAGCACGAGGTCGAGACCGAGCACGTCACCGTGCGCGATCGCATGATGGTCGTGATGGATCTGCTCGAGCAGAACGAGTCGGTCGAGTTCATGCAGATCTTCCGGATCGGGAGCGCGCCGGGCGAGGAGGGCGGTCGGCCCAGCCGGTCGGTGCTCGTGGCGACCTTCCTCGCGGTGCTCGAGCTCGCGCGGCTCTCGGCGCTGCGGATCTACCAGGGGCTCTCGGAGCGGGGGACGCCGGAAGGGGCCATCCGCGTGCGGCGGGCGGTCCTCGCGACCGAAGAGCCGCAGTGGCGCGACCGGATCACCGAGACGATGTAATGCGTCGGTCGGGCGCCCGGGGTGCCCGCCGCTGCGTCCCGCACGAACGCAAGAGCACGCGCGAGATGCACACGCGAAAAGCACAGGAGCGAGCGTGAGTCGAATGGAAACCAACGAGAAGCGAAGGATCGTCGAGGCGCTGGTGCTGTCGTCGCCCGAGCCCATCTCGGCCGCCCGGCTGGCGGAGATCATCCCGTACTGCGACCCGGGCGAGGTCAAGGATCTCGTCAACGAGCTCAACACCGAGTACGCCGAGCAGGACCGCTCGTTCGAGATCTGGGAGGTCGCAGGCGGCTTCCAGATCCGGACGCGGGCCGAGTTCTCGGGCTATCTGCAGAAGCTCCAGAAGGAGCGGGCGCTACGCCTCTCGCAGGCCGCGCTCGAGACCCTCGCGATCATCGCCTATCGGCAGCCGGTGACCCGCGCCGAGATCGAGGACGTGCGCGGGGTCGACGCCGGCGCGACGGTCAAGAGCCTGCTCGAGCGGCATCTGATCCGGATCGCCGGGCAACGCGAGGTGCCGGGGCGCCCGATGCTCTACGGGACCACGCGGCGCTTCCTCGAAATCTTCGGCCTCGAGAGCTTGAAGAACCTGCCGACCCTGCGCGAGCTCGACGAGCTCGCCCGGGGGCAGGGGCTCGTCGAGCACTCCAAAACCGCGGGTGAGACCGGGGTCGAGGCCGGGGCCGAGGGCGGGTTGCTCGAGGGCGCGGGGGGCGACGGCGAGCTCGTGGTGCGCCACGAGGATCTGCCCGGGCCGCTCGCCGCCCGGGACGATCGGGGAGGCGAGAGGGAGGCGACGCGGACGACGAGTCGGGCCGCGCCGAGCCCTTCGCGCCGGGCGACGAGCGCGAGGTCGACTTCGGCGCCGACTCGGAAGACGACTTCGACGACGACGCGATGGCAGACGAAGACGGCGATCTCGATCGGGACTTCGACCGCGAGCTTTCCGAGGACGATCGGGAGGACTAGCGCATGGCCCATGGTCGATCGCCTCGGCACGTCCGCAAGACGAAGCCGAAGGCCCCCGCGCACCCCGCGCAATCCGCCGGCTCGGGCGCCAGCGAACGCACCGGGGGCGGGGCCGCTCGCGCTGTCGAGGGCATTCGCGACCGACGTGGCCGTCCGGTGGCGAAGGGCGAGCCCCGGCTCGCGCGCAAGCTCGAGACGGCAGGCGAGCCCGTCCGGCTCCAGCGCCTGCTCGCGAGCGCGGGCTTCGGGTCGCGTCGGGAGGTCGAGGCCCTGCTGGTCGAGGGCCGCGTCAGCGTGAACGGCGACGTCGCGGCGCTCGGGGATCGGGCGCGGCCCGGGGTCGACGACATCCGACTCGACGGCGAGCGGGTGCTCTCGGATCGGCCGGTCTACTGGATCGTCAACAAGCCGCGGGGCGTCGTGACGACGGTGCGCGACGAGTCGGGACGACGGACGGTGCTCGACCTGCTGCCGAGCAAGCTCGGGCGCGTCTTTCCCGTCGGGCGGCTCGACGTCGAGACGACGGGGCTCCTGCTGCTCACGAACGATGGCGAGACCGCCTACGCCATGCTTCATCCCTCCCTCGGCAACGAGCGCGAGTACAAGGTCAGCGTGAAGGGGCAGATCGACGCGAAGGCGATCGCGCGGATCGAGAAGGGCGTCCACCTCGAAGAGGGCACGACCGCCCCCGGTCGCGTCGACGACGTGCGCATCGATCCGAAGGCGGGGACCTCGAGCTTCACGTTGACCCTCGTCGAGGGCCGCAATCGCCAGATCCGGCGGAGCCTCCTGATTCTCGGCTTCCCGGTGCGCCGGCTGGTTCGCGAGCGCATGGGGCCGCTGCGGCTCGGGAGCCTCGCGGTCGGCGAAGCGCGGGCGCTCACGCCCGAGGAGCGCACGACCCTGCTCGCCCACGTGGCCGCGCTGAAGTCGGGCGGGCGACCGCGACGATCCGCACGCGTGGCCCGGCCCACGGGACTGGGAACGCGAACGGGACGCCCGAAGCGCGCCCCCGACGCGGCCGGATCGTCCACCAAGCCCGCGAGCGGGCGCCCCGTTCGCGAGGCGAGCCCTGCACGGTCCGGAAAACCGGCCCGGCCGACCCGGCCGACCCGGCCGGGCGGTGGTGCGGGGGCGGGGGCCGGCGTCGGTCGGCCGCAGCGCGGCGAACGCCCTCAGCGCGGGGCGAGCTCGAGGAAGGGCGTCAGGAAGTAGAACGCGAGCAGGAGCCCGAGCAGGAAGCAGAGGCCCTGGATTTCGTCGCGCGGCATGCCCCTGAGAGAGCAAGAATCGTGCGGGCCGGTCGGCGTCTCGCGCCGAGCCTGCGAAGCGCGCCGATCGACCGCTCCCGGGCAAGGGCGTCGCTCCACGCAAACCGCCGAGCAACCGGGGCTTCGACGGCGAGTTGCGCGCCAACGAGAGCGCGGGCGCGATCGACGCAAAGCGGGGGCGGGCGGAAAGCACGGAAGGGGATTGCCCAATTCGGGCGTTCGTGTTCCCCTCCGACCTCGCGCCGTCGTGCGCGCCCCGGCTGCGGAGTCGACCATGTGTGGACGCATGACGCTGACGCGCTCGGCGCAGGAGATCGCCGAATTCTTCGCCGTCGAGGACGTCGCGGCCTTCACCGGCCCCGACGGACGTCCGCTGCGCCCGCGCTTCAACCTCGCCCCCTCGCAGCCGGTGCTGACGGTCGTCGCCGAGCGCGGCCAGGCGCGTGCGCTCGCCTGGAAGCGCTGGGGCCTCGTCCCGGGCTGGGCCCGGGACCCGGCGATCGGGAACAAGCTCTTCAATGCCCGGGGCGAGACGGTCGACGAGAAGCCTTCGTTCCGCTCGGCCTTCAAGCGCCGGCGCTGTCTCGTCGTCGCCGACGGCTTCTACGAATGGACCGCCCGCAATCGGGGCCACCGCGCCCATTGGATCCATCCCCGGGCCGACGCGCTCCTCGCCTTCGCCGGGCTCTACGAGCACTGGAGCGCCGAAGGCGAGGAGCCGATCGATTCGGCCACGGTCATCACGACCGAGGCGAATCCGGACGTCGCGCCGGTCCATGGGCGCATGCCCGTCGTGCTCGCCCGCGCCGCCTGGGCGACCTGGCTCGACGGTGCCTCCGATCCCGCCGCGCTGAAGGGGCTACTCGTTCCGGCGCCGGCCGGGATCCTCGCCGCGCGCCCGGTCTCGCGCCACGTGAACGATCCGCGCCACGACGATCCGGCCTGCCTCGAGGCCCCGCCGGTCCTCGAGGCTCCGGGCGATTGAGGCAGCGCGCGTGCAGCCGGTCGGCGCGCAGACCCGCGACGTCGGCAGTCGCCCCGCAATTGCGCTCGGGCCCAGCCCGGCGTGCTTCATTCCGCGCGAGATCGGCTCCGCCTCCACCACGTATGGGCATCTCCCGTCCCGGGAGGATCCTGGAGCGATCGAGCGATGGTGTACGTGCTGGGACTCGGTTGCATCGCGTGGACGATCTTCGAGCTCGCGCGCCTCGCGCAGCCGACACCGTCGCTCGCTCGAGCGGCTTCGCCGACCGGATCGCAGCGGCCTTCGCCGGGCCCGAAGCGCGTCCCGCTCGCCGCCTGGGACGATCAGGGGCGACCGATCTGCGTCGAGGACGTCTCGGTCCGCGCCGCGCGCTGACGCTCTCCCGCCCGATTCCGCCGCGCTGCTTCGCTAAGCTCGCCCCGCGATCGACGTCGCGGGAGGAGGGCTCGTGTCCGCAGGTCTGCAGGCGAATCCGTTGTTGCGGTCGGGCGAGCTGCCGCGCTTCGATCTCTTTTCGAGCGATCAGATCGTCCCCGACGTCCGGGCGCTGCTCGCGGAGCTCGGCCGCGAGCTCGATCGACTCGAGTCGAACGTGTCCCCGACCTGGGACGGGCTCGTGCTTCCCCTCGAGCGGATGGGCGAGCGGCTCGGTCATGCCTGGGGCCTCGTGAGCCACATGCTCGCGGTGCGCAATCGCGACGCGCTGCGCGAGGCGCATGCGACGGTGCAGGGCGAGGTCATCGCCTTCGGGCTGCGCCAGGCCCAGAGCCGCGCGATCCACGAAGGGCTCCTCCGCCTGCGCTCGGGCCCGGGGTTCACGGCGCTCGACGCGACCCAGCAGCGCATCGTCGAATGCCTCCTGCGCGACGCGCGCCACGCCGGGGTCGGCCTCGAGGACGCGAAGCGCCTGCGCTTCAATGCGATCCAGACGGAGCTCGCCGAGCTCGCGACGCGCTTCAACAATCACGTGCTCGACGCGACGCGCCAGTTCGGGCTGATCGTCCGCGATCCGGCCCAGATGGCGGGGACGCCCTCGAGCCTGCGCGAGCTCGCGGCGCAGAACGCGCGGGAGCACGGCGAGGCGGAGGCCCGCGCCGAGAGCGGGCCCTGGCGGCTCAGCCTCGATGCCCCGGTCCTGTTTCCGTTCCTCGAGCATGGCGAGGACCGCGCCCTGCGCGAGCAGCTCTATCGCGCCTCGATCACGCGCGCGTCGAGCGGTGAGCTCGACAATACGCCGATCCTCGAGCACATCCTCTCGCTCCGGCAGGAGATGGCGCGCATCCTCGGCTTCGCGAGCTATGCCGAGCTCTCCCTCGACGCGAAGATGGCGCCGGGGGTCGCGGCGGTCGACGCGCTGCTCGAGCGCCTGCGACAGGCGTCGCTCCCGGGTGCGCGCCAGGATCTCGAGGAGCTGCGCGGGTTCGCTGCGGCCCACGGACAGACCGAGCCGATCGCGCTCTGGGACGTGCCGTTCTGGGCCGAGCGCCTGCGGGAGGAGCGCTTCGACTACTCGGAGGAGGCGCTGCGGCCTTATTTCCCGCTGCCTCGCGTGCTCGAGGGGCTCTTCGTGCTCGCGAAGAAGCTCTTCGACGTCGAGATCGGAGCGGCCGACGGCGAGACGCCGGTCTGGCATCCCGATGTGCGCTTCTTCCGGGTGCGCGACGCGAGCGGGAGCCCGATCGCCGCCTTCTTCCTCGATCCCTACAGCCGACCGGGCGACAAGCGCGGCGGCGCGTGGATGGACGATTGTCTCGGCCGCACCCGTCGCCCGGCCGACGGCGTCGCCTGCAACCCCGTCGCCTATCTCGTCTGCAACCAGGCGCCGCCGGTCGGCGGTCGCCCCTCGCTGATGGCCTTCGACGAGGTCGTGACGCTCTTCCACGAGTTCGGCCACGGACTTCAGCACATGCTGACCCGCGTCGACCACGGCCTCGCCTCGGGCATCCGCAACATCGAGTGGGACGCCGTCGAGCTCCCGAGCCAGTTCATGGAGAACTGGTGCTACCACCGCGAGACCCTGGTCGGCCTCTCGGCCCACGTCGAGACGGGCGAGCCGCTCCCCGGCGCGATCTTCGAGAAGATCGCCCGCGCGCGGACCTATCGGGCCGGCTCGTTCATGTTGCGCCAGCTCTACTTCGCGATGCTCGACCTCGCGCTCCACCGCGAACCGGGCACCGATCGCCGCGAGCGCATCTTCGAGATCCAGCGGGCGATCGCGGAGCGGACGACGGTGATCCCGCCGCTTTCGGAGGATCGCTTCCTCTGCAGCTTCGGCCACATCTTCGCCGGGGGCTATGCGGCGGGCTACTACAGCTACAAGTGGGCGGAGGTGCTCTCGGCGGACGCGTTCTCGGCCTTCGAGGAGGCGGGGCTCGAGAATGCCCGGGCGATCGCCGAGACGGGGCGTCGATTCCGGGAGACGGTGCTCGCGCTCGGGGGCGGGACGCCGCCGATGCGGGTCTTCGAGGCGTTCCGCGGCCGACCGCCGACGCCCGACGCGCTCCTGCGCCATTCCGGGCTCGCGGTCGCGGCGGCATGAGTGGCTGGGAGCCGGTCTATCGGGCGGTGCGCCGGATCCCGGCCGGTCGCGTCGCGAGCTACGGCCAGGTCGCGGCGCAGGCAGGCATGCCACGGGCGGCCCGGCAGGTCGGCTATGCGCTCCATGCCCTCGCGGTCGATTCCGCCGTACCCTGGCACCGCGTCGTCAACGCCGCCGGCCGGATCAGCGAGCGGGGCGGGGCGACGGAGGTCGCGCGGCTCCAGCGAGCACGGCTCGAGGCCGAAGGCGTGGCATTCGACGCGCGGGGCGGGATCGACCTCGAGCGCTTCGGTTGGCGACCGCGGGCGCCCCGATCGGTCGAGCGGCCGGCGCCCCGGGCCCCGGACGGAGCGAAGCGGGCCCGAAGGGCCGGATCCGCGAGCAGACCGAAGACGACGAAAAGCCCGAAGAGCAGGGGACCGAGAGCATGATCAAGCTGGCCATCGACTTCGAAAATCCCGGACGCGAGTGGTGGGAGAACGGCGGCCGCGAGCTCTGGGAGTCGATCACCGAGGGCTTCGACAACAACGACGTCGCCGTCGACGAATCGATCGCCGACTCGTGGCTCGCGGAGGCTGCGCGGATTCCCGGCTGGTATGGCGGTCCCGACTTCGCGCCGCATCCGATCTGCAAGAAGGCGGTCGACGAGGACGAGATCGTTTGAGCGAGCGCCGGCTCGCGCTGCCGGCGGGCTCGGACGTCGGTCGGCTCGCCCGGGCGATCGAGCAGGCCGGGGGCTGTCTCGTCGTGGTCGGCGGCTTCGTCCGCGACGCCCTCGCCGGGCGGGACGCCCACGATCTCGACCTCGAGGTCTTCGGGCTCGGGGAAGACGCGGTCGAGGCGGTGCTCGTGGGCTTCGGCTTCTCGACCCGGGTCGGGCGCCAGTTCCCGATCTGGCGGAGGGGGCGGGACGGACTCGATCTCGCCTATCCACGGGCCGGGGCGCTCGACTATCACGCGAGCGATCCCGGCTCCCTCGAGTCCGCCTTTCGCGCCGCCTCGCGCCACCGGGATCTGACGATCAACGCGCTCGGCTGGGCCCCGCTCCCGGACGCGATCGTCGATCCTTGGGGCGGTCGTGAGGACCTGCGCGCGCGCCGGCTCCGCGCCGTCGATCGGGAGACCTTCGCGGCGGATCCGCTGCGGCTGCTGCGCGTGGCGCGGCTGCAGGCGGTGCTCGGGGCCGAGGTCGACGAAGCGCTCGTCGCGACCTGTCGCGCGCTCGACCTCGCCGACGTGCCGGTCGAGCGGATCGCGGGTGAGCTGCGGCGGATGCTGCTCGACGGGGCGAAGCCGTCTCGGGGCTTCGCGTGGCTCGCACGGATCGGACGCCTCGACGTGTTCGCGCCCGTCGAGGCCCTGGTCGGGGTCCCCCAGGATCCCGTCTGGCATCCGGAGGGCGACGTCTTCGTCCATACCCTGCTCGTGCTCGACGTCGCGCGTTCGCTCGCGGCCGCGCTCGGGGCCGAGGACGCGGAGCGGCTCATGCTGGCCGCGCTCTGCCACGATCTCGGCAAGCCGACGACGACGACGCGGGAGGGCGAGCGGGTTCGCTCGATCGCCCATGAGGCGGAGAGCGCGCGCGGTCGCGCGGGCGTGGCTCGGGGGCCTTCGCTTTCCCGAGCGGATGGTCGAGGCCGTCGCCGTGCTCGTCGAAGCGCATCTCGCGCCGTCCCAGCTCGTGGCGGGCGGCGCCGGTCCGCGCGCCTATCGCCGACTCGCACGCCGGCTCGCCGTCGCCGGCGTGTCGCTCGTGGCGCTCGAGCGCCTGGCGCGCGCGGATCAGCTGGGCCGAACGACGCCGGAGGCGCTCTCGGGCCGCTTCGAGGCCGGCGCCGCCTTCCTCGCCGCCGCGGAGGCCGCCGGCGTTCGCGAGGCACCGCGCCCGGATGTCGTCACCGCCCGCGATCTGATGGCGCGCGGGATCGCACCGGGCCCCGAGCTCGGTCGGCTGCTCCGGCGCTGTCGCGAGCTCGAGGACGAGACCGGGGATCGGGAGCCCGGCGCGATCCTCGCGCGTTGTCTCGGGGAGCGCGCACGGGCGAGGCACTGAGGGGTCGAGCCGGGGTGGATTTCGTCGAGGCGGGTCGGGCTCCCTCGAGCCGGGTCGGGCGCCGGAAGGCGCCTCGGACCCTTCGTCAACGCACCAGCCGGGTCGGCCCCTTGCGATCGGGCTTGCGCTCGAAGAGGCGGCAGGGCGCGCCCGACGAGGCGAAGACGACCTCCGAGGGCAGCTCGGTCGACTTGAACTCGTAGGCGCGGCAGCCGCGGGGCGAGCCGGGCTCCCAGGTCACGAAGTAGTGGACGCAGTGCAGGCAATCCGGTCGCGCGGCGCGGTCGGGCATGGCCGCGGATGCTGCCACACGACGTGCCTCGCCGCCTCGCAGAAGACTGCGCAGAGGGCGGTCTGAGTCCTTGAAAATGCTCAATTTCTCCCGCAGTGCGCCGAAGAGGGGACAGACAGCGTCGAGGGGGGTGAATGTCGACCAATGCGCTCGCGCGCGTGGCCTATCGGGAAGCCGGCCGCGCGACGATCTGCGAGATCCTGTACGGCCCGAACGTTCTGAAGCACGCAATCATCGATCCGGTGGCGGTGACGGGAGAGGTCGTGACCTTCTCCGGCATGCCCCTCCCGATCGACTGCCGACCGCCCGCCGGAAGGCGCCGCGGCGAGCAGGTCGGGGTCGTGCCCGAAAAGCTGATCGACGCCCACGGCGTCTTCGCCTACGCCGGCATCGCGGCCGAGCGCAGCGCGATCCGGCGCGGGCGCTTCGTCGGGATCGCGGTGGAGACCGAGCTCCTCTGGGAGCGGTGGTTCGCCTCGGCGCGCCGTGCGCGGGAGGAGCTGGCCCGCATGTCGAAGCTGCTCGGGCTCTCCCGGCCCTCGGAAGAGTTCTATGTCGCCTACTGCGAGGAGGCCGAGCGCCTGCTCGACCCCGTCTGGTCGACCGTCGAAGAGCTCGCCGAAGCGCTCCTCGACCGCCGCGAGCTGAAGGGCCATCACGTCGATCGGATGGTCCACGGCCCGCAGGTTCTCGAGCGGCCGGCGCCGCCGATCTGATCCCCGCTTCGCCCGATGGGGCCGGAGGCGTCGGCCTCGGCGGCTCGATCGGAGGGCCGGAGGGCCGAAACACGAGAGCCTCGGAGAAGCCCGTACGGGGTTCCTCCGAGGCTCTCGCGTTTTCGGAACCGATCGACCGCGCTCAGGCCTCGACCATGCCCGCGCGGATCGCGAAGCGCACCAGGCCCGAGACCTTGTGGATGTCGAGCTTCTCCATCAGGTTCGAGCGGTGGGAATCGACGGTCTTGAGCGAGACACCGAGCTCCGAGGCGATCTCCTTCGAGGAGAGCCCTTCGGCGATCAGCTTCAGGACCTCGCGCTCCCGGTCGGTCAGCATCGAGATGCCCGAGGGCCCGCCATCGCCCGGCCGCGCGATCGCGTCGACGACCTGTTGCGTGATCGCCGGTGAGAGATAGGAGGCGCCCGCCCGGACGGCGTCGATGGCGTTGTGGACGTCCTTCGAGGCGGAGTTCTTGACGACGTAGCCCGAGGCCCCCGCGCGGAGCACCTCTTCGACGTAGGCCCGACTCTCGTGCATCGAGAGCACGAGGATCTTGCTCGTGCAGCCGGCCTTGCCGAGCTGGCGCGTCGCGTCGATGCCCGAGAGCTTCGGCATGTTGATGTCCATGAGGACGACGTCCGGTCGCCGCTCCATCACCATCGCCACCGCCTCTTCGCCGTTCGAAGCCTCGCCGATCACCGTGAAATCATCCCGTGCCTCGAGCAGTCGGATGAGCCCCTCGCGGACGATCTTGTGATCGTCAGCCACCACGATACTGACCATGGATCCGCCCTTGTTTTCCTTCTCGAAAGCGCTCGCTGGATCGCCCGAGCCGGCTCCAGTCGATTCTTCGAATCGAGACGGGGAGAGTACGCACCCCGGATTCGGGACGAATCCGGTCAAACCCCCAGTTTTCCTGTCCGAATGCCTGGGGTCGGGCCACACAAAGGGCCATCGGGCGGGACTCAGGGGCGAGCCCGCATTCGCCCATCTTCGCGTAGACGGCGCTGCGATGGGGGCGGGCGACGGCCAGGGCGCCCGGATGCCATTCGCTGCCGTCGAAGCCGTAATAGTGGGCGAGGGAGAGGCCGAGACCGCCGCGGTCGAAGTCGCGCTCGATCTCCCGCCAGACGGAGCAGCTGATCGCCTCACTCTCGGCGAGGGAATCGATCTCGCCGGAGCGGTCCTGGTCGAATCGTTCGCGCAGCTCCTTCGAGACGCGGTCATGCCAGGCCGTCGAGCCACCGTCGGGCATCGCCGGCAAGCCCTCCCGCGCGAGGAACTCGCCGCGCTTCGGGAGCCCGAGGTTCGGCGGGTCGAGCTTCGGCGGCTCGATGCCCGCGTGGAGCTCCTCTTTCGTGAAGCCCTGGATCGACTTCGCGTCGATCGGCGGGAGGCTGGGCGCGACCCGGGTGACGGGCATCGGCCGCCCCGCCTTCCCCTCGGCCTCGCCCATCCGCAGGAGGTCGGCGCGCAGCTCGACGGACTCGTCCGGTCCGATCCGGACCCGGGCCTCGAAGGGCCGGTAGCCCGATTTGTCCACCCGGATCGTGTGCTCACCGACCGTGAGCCGATGGGCGCGGTTGCCGGTATGGCCGACGTCGAGGTCGTCGATCCGGACGCGGTCGCCCTCGGTGTTGGCGCGGATGACGAGATGGCCGTGGCCCGCGCAGATGAGCGCCTCGTAGCGGTGGACACCATCGGGCTCGAGGAAGACCGAGCGCGTCCACGGGTCGGGGCAATCCGCTCGACTCACCTCGAGCGCATAACGCCCCGGGCTCGAGCTCGACGCTCGCGCCCCTGGCCGGCCGCTCATCGAGGATCTCCGTTCGATCCGCGTCGAAGACGCGCAGCGTCGCGCCTTCGAGGGCGCTCCCTTCGATGAGGACGCGGGCGCGGGTGCCATAGACGACGGGGGGCTCGCCTCGATCCGCGCGCGTCACGCGGAAGCCCGCCATGTGGCCGAACACGAGGAGAAGGAGCGCGAGGCCCGAGGCGAGCAGGATCGCGGGAGCGAAGGCGGCGACCGGGGGGCGGGGGGAGCGGGTCTCCGTGCGCTGGGCGAGGCTCGTCCAGTAGGTGGCGCTCGTCTCGAGATCGACGAGCTCGCGCACGAGGGCAGCCCGCGCATCAGCGGAGTCGGGGGGCTGCCCGGCGAGCCGCCGCTCGAGCCAGTCGCGCAGGCGCGCCACGGCCTCTCGGATCGCCGCGTCGGCGGCGTCCTCCGGCAGGGCGAGGATGCGAAGCAGCTTGGCGCGGCCCAGTGCCGGGCCCGGGGGCACGCTCATGGCGCGAGGCTAGCAGCCGCGGCAAGGGGCGCGGCGAGCGAGTAGTCTTCGCCGCCGATCGGGATCCGGTCGGATGGGCGCCGAGCGCAGGGCGGACGACTGGCCGAGCACGGGGCCTCGGAGGAGTGCGGAAATGGGGGAGAGCTGTCCGCATTGCGGAGCCGCCGCGATCGAGCTCGAGGCAGAGGGCGCGATCCGACGCTGCCGCGCCTGCGGCCGCTCGGCGCTGCGCGGCGCCGATGCGCCGAACCGGACCGCGAGCGCCGCCGCCGCGGCCCACGAACTCGCCACCATGCCGAGCGCGTTCGCGACCGCGAATTCGCCGCCCCTCGCGCGCCGGCGTCCGGCGGGACCCGGCGAGGTCCCGATCCTTCCGGCGGCGGGCTTCGCGCTGCTCGCCACGCTGCTCTTCTACGGCGCGCTCCGCTGGATTCCCGATACCCGCCTCGCCGAGCTCTTCGTCGAGCGCGGCTGGGTCCAGTACGCGATCACCTTCGTCTCGAGCTGGGCCCTCGCGCTGCTCGCCGCCAAACGTCGCCGCCTGGCGCGGGAGCGCCGCATGCTCGGTCGGGATTGGCTTGCGCGGCCCGGTGCGGGGGCCCTCCTTCGACCCGAAGACGTCGATGCGACGCTCGCGCACCTGGCCGGCCAGGCGGACTTCGACTTCGATGCGCTGCTCGCCCGCCGGCTCGTGCGCGCGCTGCGGCATTTCCAGGCGCGGCGGCGGGTGGTCGAGGTCGTCGAGTTCCTTAATGCCGAGGCGCGCGCCGACGAAGGCCGCATCGACGCGAGCTACGGGCTGATCCGGGTCTTCATCTGGGCGGTACCGACGCTCGGCTTCATCGGCACCGTGATCGGCATCGGCGCCGCCGTCGGCGGCTTCTCGACGACCCTCGAGACGGCGTCTTCGATCGAGGGCATGCGCGAGTCGATCGAGTCGGTGACCGGCGGACTCGGGGTCGCCTTCGACACGACGCTGCTCGCCCTCGTGATGAGCATCGTCGTGATGTTCCCGAGCAACGCCCTGCAGCGCCTCGAGGAAGCCTTCCTGGGCGAGGTCGACGACGACTGCGCCGAGCACCTCGTCCGCCGCCTCGCGGACGAATCCGGAGCCGAGTCCGACGACGCGGCCCTCGACCGGCTGGTCGAGCGGCTGATCGCGGCGCTGCGCAAACGCGACGCGGCCGGGGGCTAGGCCGTGGCGCGCGACGAGGTCCGCGTCTCGCTCTTTCCCTTCATGAGCGTGCTCGCCTGCACGATCGGCGCGCTGATCCTGTTGCTCGCGAGCCTCTCCCTCTCGGCGGTGGCGCCGCGCGATGCGGCCCCGCGCAACCCGCCGCCGAGCGGGGACGGGGCGGCGAAATCGGCGGGGCCATCGCGCGTCGCACCCCGCGCCGGGAAGCCGGAGCAGGCGGCCCTCTCGACGGTCGAGTCCCTGCTCGCGCGGGTGGATCGCGCGCTCGCGGCAGAATCGGAGGACGGACCGCTCCCGCTCGCGGCGCTCGAGGAGCGGCTCGCCGCGAGCGGTCGGAGCCGGCGGCTCGCTGCGGATCTCGCGGCGCTCGAGGCGGCGCGGGCGAAGCTCGAGAAGGAGCGGGAGACGGTCGAGACCAGCGTCGAGGTCCTCGAGAGCCGGCGCGAGACGCTGCCGATCCTGATCGATCCGACCGGGCTCTCGCGCCATCTGAATCCCTGGTTCGTCGAATGCGACGCGGGGGGCGCCACCGCCCATCGCGCGAGCGACGGAACCCGCGTCTTCCTGCCGCGCGACGAGCTGTCGGCCTCGCTCGACTACGGACGTTATTTGAGAAGATTGCGGGCCATGCCGGGGGTCCTGCTCGTGCTCCTGATCCGGCCCGACGGCCTCCAGACGGCCGGCATCGCAGCCCGGGTGGCCGAAGCGGCGGGGGTGCGCGTCGCGACCCTGCCGCTCCCCGGGACCGGCGAGCTCGACTGGTCGCTCCTGCGGCGCGCGGAGACGAACGGCCCGCGCGCGGAGGCCGGACGTTGAGCCGCCCGCGCCGCAGTGCCCTCCCGGACAATCTCGACCCGTTGGTCGACACGCTTTCGAACGTCGTCGGGATCCTCGTCATCGTGATCGCGCTGACCCAGCTCGAGCTCGGCGACGCGGTCGCGCGGGTGGCCCGGGAGCTCGCCAGTCGCTCCGGCAAGCCGCCCGCCGAAGCGATCGCCCCGCCCGCGGCGACGGACACGCCCGACCCCGCGCTCGAGTCGCGGCGTGAACGCCTCCGCATGCGCGGCATCGAGGATCTCGCCTCCGCGCGCCGGACCCTCGAGCAGCTCGTCGCGTCGCTCGAACCGGGCGCGGCGGCGAAGGCAGAATTGGCGGGCGCGAAGGCGCCGCCGGCGCTCTCGCAGCGCGCGCGAAGCGCTCGAGGTCCAGGTCGCCCGGGCGCGCGAGGCGCTCGCGGCGGAGAAGGCGAGCGCGGGCCATCGGCAGGCCTATGCGCGGGCGCTCGAGTCGGTGCCGAAGCAGCTGGTCGCGCGGCTTCCGGATCCGCGGCTCATCGAAGGGCGCGAGGCCTGGATCCTGGTGCGCTACGGGCGCGTCTATCCGGTCGAACGCGAGACGCTCTTCGAGCTGGGGCGGCAGGCGATCACGAAGATCGTGCCCGATGGGGCGGCCCGGTCGCTGCGCCCGGACGAGCTCGCGTCGGTCGCCCGCTATCTGCGCAAATCCGACATCGGCCTCGGTCCGCATCGCTGGCTGCTCGAGACCGAGCCCGGGCTTCACATGGTGCTCTCGTGGCGAACACGGGACGGCGGCGTCGAGCGCTCGCGGCTCCCCGACGATCCGGGGCTCGCCGCCTGGCTCGCGCGGCACGAGCCCGATGCGGAGGTGATCCGCTTCCACGTCTGGAGCGACAGCTTCGAGACCTACCTCGAGGCCCGGACCCGGATCGAGGCCGCCGGCTTTCATGCGAGCTGGAGCGGTCACGAAGCCGACTCGGAGCTCGAGGTGGCGATCCGATTCGGGCTGCCGGACCCCGAGGTTCGACCTCGAAGGGTCGATTGAAACGGGCTTTGCAGGCGCCGCGAAAACTCGTATAAAGAGAATCCCCCGAATCGGGGGAGAGGGCGCGGGCGGATGGACGAGCGGCCGGACAGGGTGGTCGTCGAGGAGCTGGATGCGCTGGCCCGGGTCCGCGCCCAGCTCGCGACGCTTCCGCCGGTGCGCACGGCGAGCGAGGCGCCGATCCTGCGGGAGCTCGAACGCTTGCGCGAGCGCCTGCTCTCGGGCGACGAGAACAAGGACCACTCCGCGCTGACCGAGCAGTACCACAATCAATCCGCGATCCTGCACCAGCTGCGCAGCGCCGGGCAGAGCACGCAGGTCGATCCGGGCTCGCCCTACTTCGCGCATCTGCGCCTGGAAGAAGAGGGCAGGGAGCGCGACCTCTTCCTCGGGCGCGCGACCTGTCTGCAGAAGGGTGTGCGGATCGTCGACTGGCGCGACGCGCCGATCTCGAAAATCTTCTACAGCTATCGCCAGGGCGAGTCGTTCGACGAGGAGATCTCGGGACGCGAGCGACAGGGGTCGGTGCGCGCGCGGCGGATGGTCCGGATCCGGGACGGGGTGCTCGAGCGGGTCCAGGCGCCGGAGGGCGACTTCAGCCTCGACGCGAGCTCGGCCTGTGGCTGGCGACGCGAGGCCAACGAGACGCCGCGTCTGGCGGGGGGCGAGGCGGCGGCGCTGCGCTTCGACGAGGCGGACGAGGACGCCTTCGCGCGCCGCATGGGTCGCGCGAGCGATGGCGCGTCGCAGCGCGCCGACAAGCGGTTGCCCGAGATCACGAGCCTGATCGATCCGAGCCAGTTCGATCTGATCACGCGCCCGGCCGCGGGCTTCCTCGTGATCCGGGGCAGCGCCGGCTCGGGCAAGACGACCGTCGCCCTGCATCGCATCGCCTATCTCGCCTTCGCCGATCCCGCGATCGACTCCCCCGAGACGCTCGTCGTCGTCTTCTCGCGGGCCCTCGCGCGTTATGTCGAGCACGTGCTGCCCTCGCTCGGCCTCGCGCGGGTCCGCATCGTCAACTACCGCGACTGGATCCACGACGAGCGAAGGAGCCTGTTCCCCGATCTGCCGGCCGCGCGGCGCGAGGACACGCCGGCGCTGATCCAGGCGATCAAGCTCCACTCGGCGCTGGATCTCGCGCTCGAGCGGCAGGTCGCCCGCGTCCCCGGCCCGCGCAGCCTCGCCCAGGCCTACGACGACTGGGCCAGCGTGCTGACGCAGCGCCGCCTGCTCGGCGACGTGTTCGCGGAGCTGGCGCCCGGGCGCTTCTCGGACCGCGAGCTGGACCGCTTCGTCGAATGGAATCGACAGCGGCTCGAAGAGCTCGGCGCGGCGCTCGCCGGGGCCGACGAGAGCGACGCGGCCCTCGACCCCGAGGACGACGCGCTGCTGCTGCGGGCGCATCAGCGGCGCATCGGCGATGCCCCCGTGCCGGGACGGCGCCCCGAGCGCTTCCGCCACGTCGTGATCGACGAGGTCCAGGACTTCGCGCCGATCGAGGTGCGCGTGCTGCTCGATCGCATGCAGCCCGGCGCCAGCATCACCCTCGCGGGTGACACCCAGCAGCAGCTCGTGGAGCATTCGGGCTTCTCTTCGTGGCCGACCTTCTTCCACGACGTCGGGCTCGAGGGCGTCGAGGTCGAGACCTTGAAGGTGAGCTACCGCTCGTCGATCCAGGTCATGCAGTTCGCGGTCTCGCTGCTCGGGCGGCTGCAGGAGGATGACGAGGTCCGGGCGACCCGGGACGGACCGCCGGTCGAGCTGTTCCGCATGACGGATCGGGGGGCCTGTGTCGCGCTCCTCTCGGACGTCTTGCGGGACTTGATGGCGAGCGAGCCCCTGGCGTCGGTCGCGATCCTGACGCCGAGCGCGGTCGCGAGCGACGTCTACTACCAAGGCCTCGCCCGGGCCGATCTGCCGCGCCTGCGGCGGATCCGGGACGGTGAATTTCCCTTCAAGCCCGGCATCGAGATCACCGAGGTCTCCCAGGTGAAGGGCCTCGAGTTCGACTACGTGATCGTGCTCGACGTCGATTCGCAGAACTATCCGGATACCCCGACGGCCCGGCGCATGCTCCACGTCGCGGCGACCCGGGCGATCCATCAGCTCTGGATGATGAGCGTCGGAACGCCTTCGCCGCTCGTCCAGCGGGTGGCGACGCGCTAGAAATCGGGCGTGGGTTTGTGGAGAGGCCGACCATGAGCTTCCAATCGGGCTTTCAATCAGGCTTCCGGCCGGGCTTCCGTCAGGGCGACCGCGTCCGCGTCCGCACCCCGAACAGCGAGTACACCGGCTGCCGCGGCACCATCGTCGATCCCGACGAGCCCGGCGTCCCGGCCCTCGGCCGTCTCGTCGCCATCGATGGCGAGAACGGGATCGCGCGGCCCTTCCTGGTCGGCGATCTCGAGCCGATCCGGGCGGCGCGTGTCGCGCCTCGCGCTGCCGAGCAGCAGGAGTGCTCGGACTCCACGGCCGAGTAGGGCCGAGCCGAGCAAGGCCGAGCGAGACCGACCGGGGTCGATTGAAGGCGCAGCGCTCGATCAACCGGCCGGCGTCGCGTCCTCGAGCCAGCGGACCTCGACGCCCGCCCGCAGCCGCGTCGCCTCGGCGCGCAGGGCCTCGCGCGTCCGCTCCTCGAGCCAGTCGTCGAGGACCCGCTCACGGATCGCCACGAAGGGCGGGATCCGGCTCTCGACGCGGCGCTCGATCCAGACGAGATGGGGACCGAAGGCCGACTCCACGGGGCCGAGCCAGCGACCGGCCTCGGCTTCCTTCAACGCATCGGCGAAGCCGGGGCCGAGCCGCGACGCGATGCGGACCGGACTCGCGCCGCGCAGCGTATGCCCGCCGAGGAACGGATCGCCGAGGGCAACGGCCGCCTCCGGCGCGATCGACTCGCGCTCGAGCTTCGCCCGGAGCGCCGCCGCGTCGGCGTCGGCTCGCTCGCCGCGGCGATCGCGCGAGAGGTAGACGTGGGTCAGGTCGAGCAGGACGGGCTCGCGCCATCGCTCACCATTCGCCTCGAAATAGGCCTGGAGCGCTGCTTCGTCGACGGGCTCTCCGCGGACCCGCGCGCGGACGACGGCCTGGATGCGATCGATGAGGCGCCGGCGGACGACCGTATCGCTGCGCTCCATCCCGAGCTCGACGGCCCGCGCATAGAGCGCTTCGTCGGTCTCCTCGGTCTCCGGATCGAGGAAGCGCATGTTCTGGACGAGCCGCTGGTGGACCACCGAATCGATCTCGGGGAGGCCGACGGCGAAGGCCTGGTCGAGCCAGAGCGCATCCTCGACGACCTGGTCTTCGAGGGCCCGGGCCTCGTCGGGGCTCGCGGCTCGACCGACCTGGAGGGCGAAGGCCTCGATCCGTTCGGCGACCTCGCTGCGGGAGACCTCGATGCTGCGCCGCTCGGGCTCGCGCCCGAAGCCCGTCTGCAGGAAGAAGAGCAGGGCGCCGAGCGCCAGGAAGTGGAGAAGCGGTGCACGCAGCACGGAGGGCCCTTTCGAATTCGGTCGGGAGGCTATCGTAACGCGATGGATCGATCCGCGTCCTCACCGCTCGCCCGCCGCAACCTCGCCCTGGTCGATCGTTATTTCGAGTGTCTCGGAAAGGGCGATCCGTCGATCGCCGAGCTCTTCGCCGCGGACGCCCGCTGGCTCGCGCCCCAGTCGGCCCCCGTCGGCCGCCTCCATGAGGGTCTCGAGGCCGTGCTCGCGCTGATGGCGAGCGGGATCGGGCTCTACGACTCGACCCGGCCGATGGAGATCGAGCGGACCGCGAGCCTCGCCGGCGACGAGCTCGTCTACATCGAGATGACGATCCGGGCGACGACGGGGAGCGGCGAGCCCTACGAGAACCACTACGTGATGGTCTTCGCGCTCCGCGATGGCCGGATCGCCGAGGTCCGCGAGTACGTCGACTCGCTCTACGCCCAGCGCAAGCTCTTCGATCCGGTGGGCCTGGTCTCGCCCCTCGACGTCGAACGGGCCTGAAACGCCGGGACGAGCGGACAACCTCATGCAGGAATCGATCGCGCCGACGCCCTCGCGGGAGAGCGCCACCGATCGACCGGGAATCCGAGACACCATGATGCGCCTGCCGACCTTCCGATCCGAGACATCGCATCCGTCCGTTTCCGTCCCGCCGGCAGGGTCGCGGCGGCGCTCGCTCGTCCTCGTCGCGCTGGCTCTCGGACTCGCGCTCGCCGGTTGTCGAAGCGAGGAGACCGGCGAGACGGGCGCCCAGTCGGCGGATTGGCCCTACTACGGCGGCGACGAGGGGGGGCAGCGCCATTCACCGCTGACCCAGATCTCGCCGGCCAACGTCGATCAGCTCGAGGTCGCCTGGACCTATCACACCGGCGATCTGCTCGATCCCTCGAACCCGAGCAGCGCGCAATCCGGCTCGAGCCACGCCTCGACGAGCTTCCAGAACACGCCCATCCTGGTCGACGGGACGCTCTATCTCTGTACGCCCTTCAACCGCGTGATCGCGCTGGATCCCGAGACGGGCGACGAGAAATGGACCTTCGACCCGAAGGTCGATCTCGACGGGCTCTATCTCGTCAACTGCCGCGGCGTCTCGGCCTGGACCGACGCCCGGGCGGAAGAGGGCGCCACCTGTCAGAAGCGCCTCTTCATGGGCACGATCGACGGCCGCATGCTCGCCCTCGACGCGCCGACCGGTCGTCCGTGTCCGGAGTTCGGACAGAACGGCGTGGTCGACCTGCGCGAGGGCGTGGGCGATCCGCAGCCCGGCGAGTATGGCGTGACGTCGCCGCCGGTGATCCTGCGCGATCGGCTGATCACGGGCTCGATGGTGCTCGACAATCGCCGGGTCGACGCGCCCTCCGGTGTCGTGCGCGCCTATTCTGCGCGGACCGGCGAGCGCCTCTGGGCCTGGAACGCGCTGCCCCCCGGCGAGCCCACCAATCAGGTCGGGCCCTTCCGCCAGGGCACCTCGAACGCCTGGTCGGCGCTCTCGGCGGACAGCGCCCGGGACCTCGTCTTCGTCCCGACCGGGAACTCGTCGCCGGATTATTTCGGCGGCCACCGAAACGGCCTCGACTACTACTCGAGCTCGATCGTGGCCCTCGACGGCGAGAGCGGCAAGCCGGTCTGGCATTTCCAGGCGGTCCACCACGACATCTGGGACTACGACATCGGCGCGCAGCCCGTGACTTTCGACTTTCCTGTGAAAGAGGGGTCGACGAAGGACGGCACGCGGCCCGGCATGCTCGCGCCGACCAAGATGGGGCATCTCTTCTTCCTCGATCGCGTGACGGGCAAGCCGCTCTTTCCGGTCGAGGAGCGGGCGGTGCCCCAGGCGGGCGTCGTGCCGGAGGAGGGTCCGATCTCGCCGACGCAGCCCTTCCCGACGAAGCCACGGCCGCTGCATCCCGGAACGCTCAGCGCCGACGAGGCCTTCGGCTTCACGCCCTGGGATCGCAAGGCCTGCCGCAAGCTCATCGAGTCCGCGCGCTCGGAGGGCATCTTCACGCCGCCGGCGACGGAGGGCACGATCCAGTATCCCGGCATGGTCGGCGGCATGAACTGGGGCTCGGTCTCGGTCGATTCCGGGCGACGGCTCGTCGTCGTCAACAACCAGCGCATCGCGACCTACATCCGCATGGTGCCCCGCGCGGAGTACGACGAGATGGTCGCGAAGGCGGGCGAGGCCCCGACCTTCGGCTTCGAGCCCCAGGCCGGGACGCCCTACGCCCTCGAGCGACGTCCGCTGCTCTCGCCCGGCCTCGGCGCGCCCTGCAATCCGCCGCCGTGGGGCACCCTCGCGGCGATCGACCTCTCGACGGGCGAGGTCGCCTGGGAGGTCCCGCTCGGCAATACACGAGGCCTCGCCCCCTGGCCGATCTGGTGGATGCTCGGCGACATCGGCGTCCCCAATCTCGGCGGTCCGATCACGACGGCGAGCGGGCTCACCTTCATCGGCGCGACGACCGACGGCTACCTGCGCGCCTTCGCGACGGAGACCGGCAAGGAGCTCTGGAAGGCCCATCTGCCCGCCGCCGCCCACGCGACGCCGATGACCTTTCAGCTCGGGCCCGAGGGCCGGCAGTACGTCGTCGTCGCCGCCGGTGGTCACATGCTGCTCGGATCGAAGCCGGGCGACGCGTTGGTCGCCTTCGCGCTACCGCGCTGAAGATGCGGGCGCTCTGAAGGGCCCGTCCGGTCGTGGCGCAGCGGAAGGATCCGGCGAGTGTCGACCTGCTGCTGCGCCGTGGCGCTGCTAGGCGATTCCGCCCTCGGCGAGGAGCTGCTTCAGCGCCTCCGCCGCGGGATTCTCGCGCCAGATGATCTGGTCGGCCGGCAGCACGCCGCGCCCGACCAGCCGGTTCATGACGCGCACCACGATCGCCGCATAGCGCACCGCCGCGACGAGCTCGTAGTAGTACGTGTCGGGCACCGGGATCCCGGCGGCTTCCGCGTAGAGCGCGCGCTGCTCCTCGCGGGTCGGCTCGCCCTCGAGGCGGGGCTTGCCGAGCGACTCGTGCATCGTGCGGTCGAAGAGCAGCCACCAGCCGAGGTCGATCTCCTTCGGCGCGATCGCGATGTTCTCGAAGTCGGTGAGGCAGAGGATGCGGTCCCCGTCGAAGAGCATGTTGCCCGGTCGCGAGTCGCCCCAGGAGAGGGCCGGCGCGAGCCCGGTCGGGAGATTCCGGCGCAGCCAGGTCATGCCGCGGTCGAAGTCGGCGTGGACGCGGTCGCCGAGCTCGCGGCGCATGTAGCGCTCCCAGACGTCGAGCTGGCGCTCGAGCGTCGGGGGCTCGTCGGGATGGACGAGCCAGTCGAAGCCGGCCCGGCGCCAGTCGATCGTGTGGAAGGTCGCGAGCATGCCCAGGCCGCTCGTCACGATCGAGCGGCGGAGCTTCGGGCTCGCTTCGAAGAAGAAGCCCGCCTCGGTATAGGGCGGGCTCTCCGTCATGACGTCGCCGCGGACGTAGTCCATCGCGAAGAAGGGCTGGCCGAGGACGCTCGCGTCGGCCTCGTAGCCGATCAGCGGGGCGAGGGGGACCTTGCCCGTTCCGATCAGGGCCTGCATCGAGCGATATTGAATGTCGATCTCGACGTCGAGCCCCGGCGCCTGCTGGGGATAGATCGCGGGCTCGGGGTTCTCGAGGCGCAGCACGATCTGGCGCTCGACCGTCCGTCCGGCCTGCTGGGAGCGGGTCGGCACGAAGATCGTCTTGGCCGAGAAGCCGGATTTCGGGAGCCGGAACTCGCCGAGCTCGAGGGATTTCGCGTCGGGCCAACGGCGGGCGAGCCAATCGCGAAAGGGGGCGCGCAGGGCATCATCTTCGGTCGTCATGGCGCGGGCAGTGTGGCATACAACGCGGCACGGCGGGAGGACGGGACATGACGGTTTCGACGGTCTTTCTGGCGCTCTCCGGCCTGGGGCTGCTGCTCACCCTGGCGACCTTCTTCCGGGTCCGGATCGCCGGCGCCCTCTTGGTCCCGACCTTCCTGGTGGGCTGGCTGCGCGGGGAGCTCGCCCTCCAGACGATCGCGATCGAGCTCGTCGTGACGGCGCTGTTCCTCGGCCAGGGGGTCCACCACGACTCGCGCGGCCAGCTGGGCCTCGGACTGACCCTCGTCTCCTGGGCGCTGCTCGCCGCGAGCCACGTCCGATCGGCACGCGCCGGATCCGTCCTGGCCGGGGCGCTGGCTCCGATCGGGATCGAGCCGGAGCGGGACGTCTCGTTCTTCCACGGCTTTCCGTGGCCCTTCGGCTTCGGCCATCCCGAGGTCCGCTCGGAGATCCACGTCGAGTACGGCCCTTCGTTGCCGGGAGACAAGGGGGGCCGCAATCGCCTCGATCTCCATCTCCCGACCGGTGCGAAGGCCGGCGATCGGCGGCCGGTCCTGCTCCAGGTCCATGGCGGGGCCTGGATCATGGGCGACAAGCGCGAGCAGGGGCGACCGTTGATGGCCCATCTCGCGGCGCGGGGCTGGGTCTGCGCGGCGACCAACTATCGGCTCTCGCCCGCCGCGACGATGCCGGACCAGATCATCGACGTGAAGCGCGCGCTCGCCTGGCTGCGGGCGAACGTCGCCGCCCACGGCGGTGATCCCGATTTCATCTGCATTTCGGGCGGCTCCGCCGGCGGCCACCTCTCGTCGCTCGCGGCCCTGACGCCGAACGACCCGCGCTTCCAGCCGGGCTTCGAGGCGGTCGATACCCGCGTCGAGGCCTGCATCCCGTTCTACGGCGTCTTCGATTTTCTGGATCGCGCGGGCGACCGGCGTTTCGGGAAGATGGCCGACGCCCTCGGCCCGATGATCTTCAAGTGCCGACCGGAGGACGATCCCGCGCTCTGGGACGCGGTCTGCCCGATCACCCGCGTCCACGACGCGGCGCCGCCCTTCTTCGTGATCCAGGGGAGCCACGACTCGCTCGTCTTCGCCGAGGAGGCGACCCGCTTCGTCGAACGGCTGCGCGCCCAAAGCCGCAATCCGGTCGCCTTCGCGGAGCTTCCCGGCGCCCAGCACGCCTTCGAGATCTTCCACTCCCCGCGCTCCGCCCATGCGGTCCGCGCGGCGACGGCCTTCCTCGAGCACGTCCACGCCGCCTACCAGGCCCGGGGGCGAGGCGAGACGGCGGCCTAACGGCGACCGCGCGCCATCTCGAGGCCTTCGAGGATCCGATTGCGCAGCTCGATCGGGTCGATGATGTCGTCGTAGACGAGGCGGTCGGCCATCTTGTACGGACCCGAAGCCTGCTCGGCCTCGGCGCGCGCCTGGTCCGCCGCGTCGAGCTTCGCCGCCCGGCCACCGCTCGAGGCGGGCATCGCGCCCATCGTGACGCCCGGGAACGAGAGGGAGAGCGTCTGCTTGTCGAAGGGGTTCTGCGCCATCGTGACGGCGCCGAAGCCGAAGGACTTGCGCAGCGTGACGTGGATCTTCGGGTTCGTGAGCCGGCGCTCGGCGCGGAACATCTTGCCGCCCCATTTGAGGATGCCGCTGCGCTCGGCCCGGGTCCCCGCCATGACGCCCGGGTTGTCCGCCAGGAAGATCACGGGATGGCCGAATTGGCCGACGAGCTCGAGGAAGTCCATCGCCTTGATCGCGGCCTCGCTGTCGACGGCCCCGGCGTAGTGGGCCGGGTTGTTGCCGAGGATCGCGACCGCGTGGCCGCCGAGAAAGGCGAGACCGACGACGAGCCCACGGCCATAGCCGGGCTGGACCTCGAGGAAGCTGCCCCGGTCGACCAGCCGTTCGATCACGTCGTGGATGTCGTAGGGCTTGCGATCGGAGGGCGGCATGATCTCGACGAGGTCGTGGAGCAGGCGCGGGCCGCTGTCGCCCGTATCGCGGACGGGGAGCGGGCCGCCGCGATGGGACGGGAAGTAGGAGAGGTAGTGGCGCGCGTGGGCCAGCGCGCTCGCGTCGTCGGGGGTCACCGCATGGGCCGAGCCCGCGATCTCGGCGCACATGCGCGCCCCGCCGAGCTCCTCCTTCGTGACGTCTTCGCCGGTCGCCGCCTTCACGAGCGGCGGGCCGCCGGTGAACATGGCGGAGCTTTCGCTCATGATGACGTAGTCGGAGAGCGGGGCGGCCAGCGCGCCGTGACCGGCGGAGGCGCCGAGCACCATGCAGACCATCGGGACATGGCCCGAGAGATCGGCCATCGCGAGCAGGTCGTTGGGCGCGCGGCCCATGCCGGAATCGGTCTCGGTCAGGCGATGGCCCGCGCCCTCGAGGATCATCACGAGGGGCAGGCGCTCCTGGAGCGCGAGCTCGGCGATGCGGAAGCGCTTGGCCGTGCCGCCCGAGCCGATCGAGCCGCCGAGGACGGTGAAGTCCTCGGCGCCGGCGAAGACGCTGCGGCCGTCGATCTTGCCGAGGCCGCAGACGAAGCCCTCGGCGGGAACGTTCGACACCGTCCCGACCAGCGGCCCGATCTCGCGGAACGTGCCGGGATCGAAGAGCGCGTCGAGGCGCTGGCGCGCGTCGAGCTTGCCGCGGTCGTGCATGTACTTGCGAACGCGCTCGGGGCCGCCCATCACGCGCATCGCCGCGCGGCGCGCGTGGAGCTCGGCCTGCATCGGCGCCCAGGCCTCCCGATTCGCGGCGGCCTCTTTTTCGCGGCGCAGCTGGCGCGGCGACTTCTTCTCCGTCTGCGTCCCGCTCGAATCCCTGCTCGTCGTGCTCAAGCCTTCAGTCTCCTCGGATCGGTCGATGGGGCGCGACGGGGGGTCGCGATGGGGTGTTAGGGGCTGTGAGGGGGTATTCGGGAGTGTTCGGGCTCGCCTCAGCGCGGTGCGCCGCCCCGCTGGCGCTGCTTCTTCAGCTCGAGCTGGGCGACCGTGCGGCGGTGGACCTCGTCGGGACCGTCGGCGAGGCGCAGGGTCCGGACGTTCGCCCAGGCGGCGGCGAGCCCGAAGTCGGTCGTGACGCCGGCGCCGCCGTGGGCCTGGATCGCGTCGTCGAGGATCGCGAGCGCCATCGTCGGCGCCTTCACCTTGATCATCGCGATCTCGGCGCGGGCGACCTTGTTGCCGACCGTGTCCATCATGTAGGCGGCCTTCAGTGTCAGCAGCCGCGCACACTCGATCTCGATCCGGGCCTCGGCGATCCGCTCCTCCCAGAGCGAATGCTCGTAGAGCTTCTTGCCGAAGGCCGTCCGCGTCATCAGCCGGTCGCACATCGCGGCGAGCGCCCGCTCGGCGACGCCGATGACGCGCATGCAGTGGTGGATCCGGCCGGGGCCGAGGCGACCCTGGGCGATCTCGAAGCCGCGACCCTCGCCGAGCAGGAGGTTCGAGGCCGGCACGCGCACGTCCTCGAACACGACCTCGCCGTGGCCGTGGGGCGCGTCGTCGTAGCCGAAGACGGGGAGCGGCCGCACGACGGTGACCCCCTTCGCGCGGCGCGGGACGAGGATCATGCTCTGCTGGGCATGGGTCGGGGCCGAGGGGTCGGTCTTCCCCATCACGATCAGGATCTCGCAGCGATCGTCGCAGATCCCCGAGGTCCACCATTTGCGTCCGTTGATGACGTAGTCGTCGCCGTCGCGGCGGATCTCCGTCGCGATGTTGGTCGCGTCGGAGGAGGCGACGCCCGGCTCGGTCATCGCGAAGGCCGAGCGGATCCGTCCATCGAGGAGCGGCTCGAGCCACTGCTTCTTCTGCGCGGGGGTTCCGTATCGCTCGAGGACCTCCATGTTGCCCGTGTCGGGGGCCGAGCAGTTGAAGATCTCGGGGGCGAAGGCGACGCGGCCCATCTCCTCGCAGAGCGGGGCGTAGTCGAGATTCGAGAAGCCGGGGCCGTGCTCGCTCTTCGGCAGGAAGAGGTTCCAGAGCCCGGCCGCCCGGGCGCGGGTCTTCAGGTCTTCCATGAGGGGCGGCGTCTGCCACCGGGAGGGGAGGGCCGCGTGCTCGGCGAAGTACGCGGCCTCGCTCGGATAGACGTGCTCGTCCATGAATCGGCGCAGGGCCTCGAGGGCCAGCCGACATCGCTCGCTGTATTCGAATTCCATGGGGTCTCCGCTTCGGGTCACGATACCAGGAGCGATTCGAGTCGTCGCCGGCCTTCCTGAATCGTCTCGGGACGGGGCGGCAGCGGCCCGGAGCGGCCGCTATGGTCGCCTTCGATGCAGATCCGGATGGACGGCAAGGTCGCGCTCGTGACCGGTGGATCGCGCGGCATCGGCCGGGCGATCGCGGCGGCCTTCGCCGGCGCTGGGGCCCGGGTGATGATCACGTCGCGTAGCGCCGAGAGCTGTGCAGCCGCGGCGAAGGAGCTCGGGCCGGCCGTCGACTTCGAAGCGGGGCACGTCGGGCGCGAAGCCGACGTCGACCGTGTGATCGAAGCGACGCTCGCGCGCCTCGGCCGGATCGACGTCCTGGTCAACAACGCGGCGACGAACCCCTACGCCGGCCCCATGATCGACGTCGATCGCGCGCGCTGGGACAAGACCTTCGAGACGAATCTGACCGCGCCGATGTTCTGGACCCAGAAGGTCTGGCACCGCTGGATGCGCGACCACGGGGGCGCGGTCATCAACATCTCGAGCGTCGGCGGGCTCTCGACGACGCGCCTGCTCGGCGTCTACGACATGACGAAGGCGGCGATGATCCACATGACGAAGCAGCTCGCCGCCGAGCTCGCCCCGTCCGTCCGGGTCAATTGTCTCGCGCCCGGCGTCGTCCGCACGGAGTTCGCCCGCCCGCTCTGGGAGGGCGAGGCCGGCGAGAAGATGTTGAAGGCCTACCCGCTCGGGCGTCTGGGCGAGCCCGAGGACGTCGCGGGCGCCGCGCTCTTCCTGGCCGCCGATACCGGCCGCTGGATCACCGGCCAGACCTGGGTCCTCGACGGCGGCGGGCTCGTCGCCTTCACGGAGATCGCCTGAATCGGGGCGGCGGCGCGCCGCCGGGCTTAGCTTGGATGGAAACGGATCGAAACGCGTTCGAGGAGCGCATCACCGGGACGCGTGCACGAAGGGAGGGCGACCATGGGACTTTCCGAGCAGGAGATCATCGCGAAGCTGGGGCCGCTCGCGGCCCTCGCGGGTCGTTGGGAAGGCGACGAGGGCGTCGACGAGGCCCCCGCCGCCGATCGTGGACCGATGACGACACGCTACCGCGAACGGACGGTCTTCGAGCCGATGGGCCCCGTGGACAATCATGAACAGACGCTCTTCGGGCTGCGTTATTCGATGACGGCGTGGCGGCTCGGCGAGGCAGAGCCGTTCCACGAGGAGCTCGGCTATTGGATGTGGGATGCGGCGGCGGGGCAGGTCATGCGCGGATTCCTGGTGCCCCGCGCCATGACGATCCTCGCCGGGGGAAGCGCCGCGGCGGCGGATCGCAAGCTGCGGATGGAAGCCACGGTCGGCTCGGCGACCTTTGGCATCTCGTCGAATCCCTTCCTCGACGTCCATTTCCGGACGGTCCGCTACGAGCTCGACGTCGATCTCTCCGTCGCCGATCGGTATCGCTATGCGGAGGACACCCAGCTCCTGCTGAAGGGGCGCAGCGAGGTCTTCCATCACCGCGATTCGAATACCCTGAAGCGCGTTCGTTGATTTCGCGCCGGGTGGCGCGCCCGAACGATCGCGGCGCGCTGCTCGCGCTCCCCACCACCCGAGGAGAAGACGTTGGCCATCCCGACCCGTGAGCAGATGCTCGAATTCGCGAAGGGCTATGTCGAGCTCTGGAACGCCGGCAGGAAGCAGGAGTGGGTCGCCAACTGGAAGAAGATCGCCCCGGGCGGATTCAAGATGCTCGACCCGGTCGGGACGCCGCCCAAATCCGATTTCGAAGGCTGCTGCGTCAAGCCCTTCGATCTCTTCCAGCCGATGACGAGGTTCTACGTCGATCCCTCGACGATGTTCGTCTGCGGCAACGAGCTCGCCTGGGTCATGGCGAATACCTTCACGAAGGACGGCAAATCCGTCGTCATGAAGAGCATCGAGGTCTATCGCTTCGGCGAGGACGGCTCGGTCGAGATCCGGACCCACTACGACGTTCCGGATCAGGCGGACCCGGTCGCCGGAGAGCTCTTCGAGGCCTATCTCCCGGGCCACGACTAGGCGCGCGCCGCGGCGCCGGTCCGCGAGCCGATCGCGGGGGCGGCGCGGAGCCCGGATCGGATGGCCCGAGAGCTGCCCACGGACCTCAGTCGACCGGGAGCTCCATCTCGAAGACGGCGTCTTCGGCCGTCGACTCGACGACGCGCAGCCGCGTGACGGGTCGGCCATCCCGCAATCCGAACTCGACCGCGACGAAGCCCGGCACCGCGTGGGCGAAGCGCGTCTCGGGAATCGGGGTCACCGTCGAAACGCGCTCGACGGCGCCAGCCCCGCTCACGACGTAGAGCCCGGCCGCGCCCCGGGCGTCGAGCAGCTGCAGGTTGTGGTCGTGGCCCGCGGCGTAGAGCTCGGGCGGGTGGCCTCGGAGCACGGCCTCGGTCTTCGCGATCCAGTCGGCATAGCCCGGCTCGTAGGTGTTCCCGAGTCCGCCCATCAGCCAGCCGAGGGGCGTCACGAAGAGGTCCGCCACGAAGCCGTACGAGAGACCGCCATGGGGTCCGCCCGTCCGCATCGGATAGTGGGACGCGACGATCACGAAGTCGTCCCGGCTGGCCGCGAGCAGCTCGGCCAGGCGCGCGAGATGCGCCTCCGTCGTCTGGGCATGGGAGCAGAGCGCGCGCAATCTCGGATGGATCCAGGGGGTCGGATCGAGGGCGATCAACACGACGGCGGGCCGCTCGCCATCGGCCTCGGCGAGGGTGCGGAGCTCGGGGCCCATGCAGCCGTCCTTCGGGACGAAATCCGCTCGGCCCGCAGGCCAGCCATCGACGAAGAGCTGCTGGTTGTTGATCGACTTGGCGTTGTACTTCTTCGAGAAGAAGCCCCAGTCGTGATTGCCGGGGATGACGTACTTCGCGGCGCGGGTCGCCGCGAGCTGATGGCCCAGGATCTTTTCGCCCCGCGCCCGGTCCTCGTCGGTCATGCCCTCGTCGTAGATGTTGTCGCCGAGGAAGACGACGCTCGAGCGTTCGGCGTCGGCGGTCCAGCGTGCGAGGGCGGCGAGCGTCGGATCGTCTTCGAGGTAGTAGCCGGCGTCACCGATCAGGACGACGCGGTGGACCCGATCGAGGGGCGAGGCGTCCGGGGGGATGTCTGCAGGGGAGGGCCCCGATTCCGAAGCCTTCGCCCCCATCGGTCGCGACGCGACGAGATCCGGAGCGATCCAGGGCGGCGAGTCGGCGCCGTAGTTCGGCCCCTTCAGCCGATGGGCGCAGCCGGCGAGCAGCACGACGAGGGTCCAGAGCGCGGCCTGCGCCGCGGCGCGTTCCATCGATCCGATGCGGATCATGCGGGCTTGCCCGCGTCCGCCCCCGTGGCCTCGAGCTTCGCGCCGAGCTCGCGGCCGGCGATGAAGGCGAAGGTCATGGCGGGGCCGATCGTGCCCCCGCCGCCGCCGTAGCTCGCACCCGGGCTGCCGATGCCGGCGCAATTGCCCGAGGCCGAGAGCCCCGGGATGATCTCACCGAACGGATCGAGGACCTGGGCCTTCGCGTTGACCCGTGCACCCCCACAGGTCCCGAGATCCGCCGCCGCGACCTCGGCGCCGTAGAACGGCCCTTCGACGATGGGCCCGAGCGTGATCGAGACGTCGTCGCTGCCGTAGCGGTCGTAGTGGCTCTTGCCGCGGGTGAAGTCGGGGTCGACGCCCTTGCGGGCGTTCTCGTTGAAGCGCGCGACCGTCGCCTCGAGCCCGTCCGGGTCGATCCCGAGGCGCGTCGCGAGCTCGCGCAGGGTCGGCGCCTCCATGAACCAATCGGGCAGCGGATCGCTCGCGCTGGCTCCAGCGAGCTTGCCCTTCTTGCGGATCGATCCGTCGAAGATCGCGAAGGCGGGGAGGTTGCGATAGCGCAGGTCGCCCCAGTTCTCCCAGGTATAGAAGCTGCGCCAGGTCGAGTCGTAGTCGGCGGCCTCGTCGTGGAAGCGCTCGCCGCGATCGTTCACGATGATCGATCCCGCGACCCGCTTCTCGATCTCCGCATTCAGCGTCGCGCCCATGTTGTTGGGCCGGAGCGCCTCGGCCTCGGCCTTGTAGACCGTATGGGCATAGACCTCGTTCATGTTTCGCAGATCGGCCCCGACGGCCATCGCCATGCGCAGCCCGTCGCCCGTGTTGCCCCCGGCGCCCAGGGTGTAGAGCGTCGGCGCGCGCAGGAAATGCTGCTTCAGCTCGAAGTCCCACTCGAAGCCGCCCGAAGCGAGGTGCACACCATGCCGCGCACGGATCCGGATCGGCTTGCCGTCGCGGATCGCCTCGACGCCGACGATCTCGCGGCGGTTCTCGTCGTGGTGCTTCACGATCAGGCGGCGCGCCGGCGTCTCGGTCCAGAGCTCGCCTCCGGCGTCCTCGAACCCCTTCTGCAGTCCGCCGATCAGCTCCGGGCCGTAGAGGCCCTGGCGATCGGTGACCGGCTCGATGCTGCGGCCCCGGGTCATCGCCCCCGGCCATTCGGGATGGTAGTCCGCGTTGTTGCCGAGGATCGTCGAGACGCGCCATCGCAGGGGCGAATGCGCCTCGACGAAGTCGGCCATCTCGGGCCCGGCGGCGAGGAAGGCCTCGATCAGCTCCGGGGTCGCCTGTCCGCCGGCGAGCTTCGTCAGATAGGTCCTTGCCCGCTCGGGATCGTCGGCGAGTCCTTCGGCCTTCATGATGTTGTTATTCGGGATCCAGGCGACGCCTCCGGAATGTCCGGTCGTCCCGCCCACGATCTTCCGCTTCTCGAGCACGACCACCTCGGCGCCGGCGACGCGCGCCGCGAGGGCCGCGACCAGTCCCGTTCCGCTCCCGATCACGACGACGTCGAACTCGTGGTCCCACGGCGCTTCCTTCGCGGGCTCGGTCGAGGGGCGCAGGCCACGAGGCTGGTGGCGCCGAAGGCGACGGTTCCGGCAGCCGCACCGGCGGCCCCGAGGAAATGGCGTCGGTTCAGGCTCGGCGGCTTCGAATCGTCACGTTCCATCGTCCCTCTCCTCTGGTGGCGCCCGACGTTCGCGTCGGGAGGCCCCGGGCTGTTCGTCTGCGGCGTGGACTGTACGCATGGATGCCCGATGCGCGCCACCGGGTTAGGCTCGGGATTTTCGATGCCCGGGGCTCCCGGGTAGAGCAGGGAGCCTCCCGCGTGGATCTGCGCTCGCGTCCGGACATGGCCGAAGAGTCCGCGTTCTCCGGGGAGATCGGTCATCGCACGATCACGGCGGCGGATCTCGTCCTCTTCGGGACGATGACCGGGGACTACGCGCGCATGCACTTCGATCATGGCCTCGCGGCAGCCGAGAATGGCTCGCCGGGGCCGATCGTCCACGGATTGCTGTTCGCGTCCTGGGCCCTCGGTGCGCTCGCCTGGTCGGCGCCGGCGCGGCTCGCGAGCGAGGATCCGAACGCGGCGATCGCGGGCTACGCGATCCGACTCGAGCGCTCGATGCGCGTCGGCGATCGATTCTCGCTGCGGCATCGCCCCGCGCGGAGCGCAGCCGTCGAAGGGCTCGCCTCGGAGCCCGATCGGGACACCGAATTCGAGGTGTTGAATCAGCGCGGTGAGCGCACGGCCCGGGGCAGCGTGAGCGTTCGGCTCGAGGCGGATCGAGCGGTCCGACCCGCCCCGATGGCTCGGCCGGCTCCCGTCGTTTCGGGTGGAGCGGGCCCGCTCTACGCCGCGGCGCTCCTCGAGCGGGGGCCGCGAGGCGAGAGCGTGGGGCGGACCGTGAGCGAGGCGGACGTCGTCGGATTCACGAACTGGTCGGCCGATCGGAGCCCGCTGTACCTGAACCGGGAGCTCGCCGACCGCGGTCGATTCGGCGAGCGGATCGTGCCGCCGATGTGGACGTTCTGCCTGGCCTTCGGCGACTTTCTCAGGGACCTGCTCGCGGTCGAGCTGCCGTCGACGGGACTCGCCGGGCATCTCGGGGACAGCTTCCGCTGCTGGGCACCCGTCCGGATCGGCGACACGATCCGGACGCGCCATCGCCCGGTCCGCTGTACACCCTCACGCAGTCGGCCGGACATGAGCGTCGTGCACTTCGCCCTCGAGCTCCTGAACCAGCGCGACGAGCTCGTTCAGGCGGGGGAGGTCGCGATGTGGATCCCTGCGCGCGCGGCGGGGTCATGAAGGGTTCTGGTCTATGTTCGGCGCGCCGCAGCGGGGGCCGTCGCGGGACAGGACGAGGCTGACCGGATGATTCGGGAGAGTGCGGAGATGAGGCTCGAGAACAAGCGCGTGCTCGTCGTCGGGGCGTCGTCGGGGCTCGGACGTGAGTCCGGTCTCGCGATCGCGCGCGAAGGGGCACGCGTCGGATTCGCCGCGCGGCGCCTCGAACGGGTCGAGGCGGCCGCGAGCGAGGCCGGTGGGGCCTGCTTCGCGCTGCGCTGCGACGTACGTGAAGAGGCGAGCTGTCGGGAGGTCGTCGCCGGCGCGATCGAGCGGATGGGGGGCCTCGACGCGCTCGTCTACTGCCCGGGCATCTCGCCCTTCGGACCGATCGAGGAGATCGACCAGCGGGCCTGGCTCGAGGTCTTCTCGACCAACGTGATCGGATTCTCGCTCCTGATGAACGCGGCGATCGACGAGCTCTCGGCGAATCGCGGCAAGGTCGTCGTCTACTCCTCGATCTCGATCGACGATTCGCCGCCGCGGCCGAAGCAGGCGAGCTATCCGATCAGCAAGATCGCCCTCGAGCGCCTGATCGAGGCCTGGCAGGGGGAGCACCGCAAGGTCGGCTTCACGTCGATCGCGAACGGCGACACGCTCACCGAGTTCGGTTTCGGCGAGTCGATGGAGAAGCTGATTCCGATCGTGCAGCGCTGGAGCGAGCTCGACTACATGTATGGCCGCATGATGGATGTGAGCTCGGTGGCGGAGCAGGTGGTGAACGCGCTCTGTTCGCGGGAGACGATCCGCCGCATCGCGATCACGCCGCACTACCCTGACGTCGTCGAGACGGTCGACGAGATGGGGCAGAAAGCGGTCGAGACCGTTCGGACCGGCGGCAAGGGTTGAGCGGGCGTCGGAAGGAGTGAAGGGGCGATGGCGATGAAGCGGATCGAGTATGCGGGCAGTGTGCACGACGAGGAGGAGATCCAGGCCGTGCTCTCGGTGCTGCGCGGCGGCGCGACGGCGCTCCGGATCGGCCCGCATACCAGGGAGATGGAGCAGCTCGTCGCCGCGGCTTTCGGCAAGCAGCGCGGCGTGATGGTGAACTCGGGGTCCTCCGCGCTCTATCTGGCGGTCGAGCTGCTGGCGCTCGCCCCGGGCGACGAGATCCTGACGCCGGCCTTGACCTTCTCGACGGACATCGCCTCGATCGTTCGCGCGGGGCTCGTCCCGGTCCTGCTCGACGTGGCCCCGAATACCTATCAGGTCGACGAGTCGCGCATCGAGGCGGCGATCGGGCCGCGCACGAAGGCGATGCTCGTGCCGAACCTGATCGGGAACTGTCCCGATTGGGACGTCTTGCGAGCGATCGCCGACCGCCACGGTCTCCGGGTCATCGAGGATTCCTGCGATTGCCTCGGGGCGACCCTGCGCGGAACGCCGACCGGGACACGCTCGGACATCTCGCTCACGAGCTTCGCGCTCTCCCACATCATCACGGCGGCGGGGACCGGCGGCATGGTCCTGCTGGACGATCTCGCGCTGGTCGACCGCGCGCTGACGCTCCGGCGCTGGGGGCGCCGCAGCGAGCCCAAGTTCTTCGGCTCGCAGAAGGGGACGCGATCCTTCTTCAGCGATCTCGACGGGATCCAGTACGACGACCTCTTCATCTTCGACGAGGTCGGATGGAACTTCGAGCCGAGCGAGATCTCGGCGGCCTTCGGCTGCGTCCAGATGCGGAAGCTCCCGAAGAATCTCGCCCGGAGAAAGCGGAACTTCGAGCTGTTGACCGGGGTCCTCGAGAGGCGGCCCGAGGTCTTCGTGCTGCCGGAGGTCACGCCCGGGATCGATACGGCCTGGCACATGTATCCGTTCCTGATCCGGCCGGAGTCGGGCGTCGTGCGGGGGGAGTTCCAGCGCCACATGGAGAGCCATGGCGTCGACACGCGGATGGTCTGGAGCGGAAACATCGCTCGCCAGCCCGCCTTCAAGACGCGGCCCCATCGCATCGCCCCGGGCGGTCTCGGCAACTGTGATCGCGTGATGGCGACGGGGCTGATCCTGCCGTGCAACCACGGGATCGACGACGAGGGCATCGCGTACATGGGCGAGGTGATCGAGAAATTCTTCGCGCCCTAGCACGGCGCATCACGAGGAGGAGATCGGCATGGAGGCAGGCTCGATTGCGAAGGGGTTCCCAGCGACGGTCGGAAGACGATCCGGAAGTATTCTCTCATCGATCTTCGTGCTGTCGATCTTCGCACTGACGTCCGATGCGGCGTATGCCGGCGGCTTCGGCGGAAGCCTCTCCTACACGCGGAGCCAATCGAAGCTCGACGACGTGGACGATTTCTGGGCCGACCTCAATACCGAATCCGACGAGGTCGGCATCGGCCTCGTGTTCGACACGAACCTCGCCCGGGACCGGCTCTTCAACTACCGACTCTACGCAACCCTCGCCTTCGTCGACGAAGAGGTCGGTCAGGCCGGACTCGAGAATCAAGTCCAGGGGACGAATGTCTCGCTCGACCAGACCTTCGGCTTCGGCTTCATCCGGACGCCCTCGGTCCGGGTCTTCATCGGGCCGTCGCTCCATCTCGGCGTCGGCCGGATCGACGACCACATCGAAGTCAGCGGGTTCCGCGAGAACTACGAGCGGACGTCGGTGACGGCCGGGCTCGGCCCCGAGCTCGGGGTCAACTTCAACGTCGGACGCCATCTCACGGTCTCGACGAGCGCCTTCGTGCGCTACGGCTTCCAGGTCCAGTCCTTCCAGCGACTCTTCGACGAGGGCGGAAGCGACGGAGACTTCGTGGGGAGCGATCTGCGGGCGGGATTCGTCACCTCGGTCTTCTTCCGATTCGGCGGGGACGAATTCCTCGCGGCCGGAAGAGGCTGGGGGGACGACTGAGGCCTGCGCTCCCGAGCGGACCCCCGAAAACCAGAAGGCACCTCCCGAGCGAGCTCGAGAGGTGCCTTCTTTATTTGGTAGCGGGGGCAGGATTCGAACCTGCGACCTCCGGGTTATGAGCCCGACGAGCTACCTGGCTGCTCTACCCCGCAGCAATCCGGGTGGCGGATACTATGGGGCCTCACCGTTTTGTCAATCGCACTGCTCGAAAGCTGCCGCTTCGAGGAGGATCGACGCGCTTCCCCGCCGCGCCCGACTCGGCGGCGCGCACGTGCGGGGCAATTCGAAGGCAGCGATCGGCAACTCCCGCGATTTTCGAGGGGTGGTCTCCACGAATGATCCAGCAGAGGAGACCATTGCAGATGCCGAAGCAGAAGAACGCGACGCGGATCGGACGAATCCTGGTGGGGACGTGCCTCTTGATCGGGCTGTCCGGCCCGGCCTTCGCGGGCAACGTCTACTCGTGGGTGACCGAGGACGGGACCTACGCCTTCACGGACGATCCGAAGCGGATCCCGGCGAAGCACAAGGCCGAGGCCAAGGCCCGGCCGATGGGGGACCTCAAGCGCTACGGCCGCTACACGGTCGACCGCACCGACAAGACCTACACGGATCGCCTGCGCCAGCGACAGAGCGATCTGCGTGAGCAGGCCATCTCGACCTCGCCGCAGGTCGTCGTCTCGGGACAGGGTGCCGGCTCCGGCGCGGCGGCCGGGATCACCTACAACCTTCCGGTGACCGGCGGACGCTCGGGAGGCGGACAGCGGGGAGTCGGTCTTCAGCTTCCGCTGGCGGGCGTCGGTTCGACCGGCAATGACGAGCCGATCACGGTCGAGAGCATCCGCGTGAAGCCCGTCGAGGGCGAGGCGAGCCGTCACATGACGATCGTGAAGCAGGGCGATCGCGTGATCTCGGTGTTCAAGGGCGAGAACCGCGATCGAACGTCGGAGCCGACTTCGGAGAGCGAGCTCGGCTTCTAGTCCGGGAAGGGACGCGTCCCGCGCAGGCTCCGGCCTGCGCGGGATCTCGCGAAGACCGAAACGAAGACGGGCGGGAGACCGGAAGGTCCCCGCCCGTCTTGTTCTTCGCGCGGGCGCTCAGAAATCCGACTTCGATTCGTCGGCCGTCATCTCGTTCGGTTCGACGTCCTGGATCCGGTACTGGTCGTCGCGATCGTCGCCGAAGTCGCCAAAGCTCTCGCCCCGGTCGTCCGCAGGCTCGTCTGCGGCCTCGTCGTCGTAGTCCTCGCGCGCACCGTCGACATAGGCGGGATTGCGGCCCTCGGGCGCTCCCGCGCGATGGGTCGGCTCGTCCTCGCCGACCGCGGCAGGGGATCCAGGGTCGATCGGCTCCTCGTCGACCTCGTAGATCCAGCCCGGCGGTATCTGGCTCTGGCGCGCCTCTTCGAGGAAGCTCGCCATCTGCGCCTCGTAATCGTCCGCCTTCTTCTCCGTGTCGAGGACCTGCTGCTTGAAGCGGACTCGAGCGCCTCCGCGGGGATAGTTCGAGTGCTGCGACAGGCTGTATGCGCGGTGCAGCTTGATCGCGTTGTCCCGCATGCGCACGGCATTGTTGCGGAGCACGCGATAGCGATCCTGCCATTCGGTCTTCTTCGCGACTTCTTCGTCGTCGGCCGCCGCCGTGGCCGACGGGGCCGCGAGCAGAAAGACCGAAGCCACCGACGCCAGCGTGACCGCCAGCGTCGCGGCCGCGATCAGGCCGCGCATTCGATTCGACTTTCGATTCCGGGTCATGTCGTCTCCTCTCACACCGGTGCGCTCTGCGAGCGCGGATAGTGATCGCTCACGAAATGTTCGAGGCGGTCGATCGTCGCGGGATCGATCTCGAGAAAGCGGAGGCCCACGCCGTCGGGGCCCGCGTCGTTCGGCTGGATCCAGACGACCTGGGCGGTCGGTGACACGACGGGCGCTGCCTCGTCGAGGCTGAACTGGATGCTGATCTCCTCGGTCTTGCGCAGGCGCATGGGCGCGTCGATGAAGAGGCCGCCCCGGCTCACGTTGCGCAGGCGCCCGGTGATCCGGAGGCCGCGAGCGTTGATCTCGATGGGGCGCTCGATGCGCGCCCGGGGCAGGCCGCGCGGCGAGTCGAATTCGGTCAGGCGCCGCACCGTCGCGATCAAGGACTCGCGCTCGAGGGGCTTGAAGAGGACCTCGTCGGCTCCGGCGCGAACCGCCGCGGCATGGTCGGCGGGCGAACCGGCCCGGGCGAGCAGCACGACGCGGGGCGAGCCGTAGCCCGGGTCCGACCTGAAGGCCCGGCAGAGCGTCGGGCCGTCCATGTCGGGCAGGTGCATGTCGGCGATCACGACCCCCGGCGTGCGCTGCGCAGCGACCGCGAAAGCCTGCTCGGCGCTGGCGGCGAGGTCGACGGGGCCGCTGCGTGAGAGGAAGACCTTGCCGAGGTCGCGGAACATCGCGACGTCGTCGACCAGCAGGATGCGCGTCGGTCCGGACATGGGCAGCCTCGAGTGCTAGTTGGCGGCGACCTTGGGTCCGCCCTCGAAGCTGGACTGGACCTGCCACGCGTTGCCCATGCCTTCGCGGCTCCACTCCTGGATCTCGACGATCTCGACCTCGTACGGGCTCGAAGGCAGGTAGGCGGTGTACGTCACGCGCACCGTCGCCTTGCGCTTCTCCTCGTCGAGGTCGACCTCCTCCGACTCGTAATCGGTGAAGCGCGCCTCCTCGAAGGCCTTGATGTCGGCCATGAACTTCTCCCGGTGGTCCTCGAGCACGAAGGCCCGGGCCTTCTGGAACTCGGCCCAGCGGATCAGGACCGTGTAGCGGTGCTGCGATTCGCTGAAGGAGAGCTTGCGGTCGAAGGGGTCGGTCGGACGGAACTCGCCCGCGGCACAGCCCGCGAGCGCCGCCAGCGCGACGAGCGCGATCAGCGAGCGGAGGACCTCGAAGCGGACGAGCGAGCGAAGGGGACGCGGGATGGCCATGCTGGGATCCTCCTGGACGGGCTTCGTCGACCCGCAGACGACCGCGCAGGTCTGCGACGATGCGTGCCAATCGGATCGGCCCGAGACGGCCGGGACTCAAGCCCGATTGTGATAGGGTCGCTCCCCGCTTCGTGGGGCAGGGACGGGAGGCGTCATGGCGCTGCTCGGGCTCGACATCGGTGGAACCAAGCGGGTCCTGGTCATCGGCGAACGGGTCGGCGAGCGGGATGGTGATCACACGATCCGGCCGCTCGTTCGCCGAAGGACCGCGATGCGTTTCTCCGGAGACTGGCGGGTCGATCTCGCCTCGATCGTCGCCGACGCCGAGGTCCTCGTGGCCGAAGCGCGAGCCGGGGGGTGTGGCCCTCTCGAAGCGATCGGCGTCGCGGCGCCCGGACCGGTCGATCGCGGGGCGGGCCTCCTCCGCAACCCGCCCAATCTGCCCGGCTGGCGCGACGTGCCCCTCGCGCAGGTGCTGGGGGAGGCCTTCGGAATCCCCGTCCGGATCGAGAACGACGCGAACGCCGCGGCCCTGGCCGAGCACCGTTTCGGTGCCGGTCGGGGGACGGAGGACATGGTCTACCTCACGATGTCGACCGGGATCGGGGGCGGGGTCGTGAGCGGCGGGCGTCTGGTCGTCGGGGCGAACGGCTTCGCCGGCGAGCTGGGCCACATGCCGGTCGTACGCGGCGGGCTTCGGTGCCCCTGCGGACTGCGCGGCTGTCTCGAGGCCTACGTCGGGGGCCAGGCCTGGGCGAAGCGCCTGCGTCGACGCACGCCCGATTCGAGCCGGATCCACGCCCTCGCCGGCGGTGAGCGGGCGAAGATCGGGAGCGAGCTGCTGCTCGCGGCGGCGGAAGAGGGCGATGCCTTCGCTCTCGCCGAGCTCGCGCGCTGGCTCGATTTCCTGGCGCTCGGGATCGCCTCGATCGTGATGGCCTTCGATCCCGAGCGGATCGTGCTCGGGACGATCGCCGTCGCCGCCGGCGAGTCGCTCTGCTTCGCGCCGCTGCGCGAGCGGGTCCGGGCGCTCGTCTGGCCGGGACAATCCGAGCGGCTCGAGATCGTCCCGGCGGCGCTCGGGGCCGAGCTGCCCGAACAGGCGGCGCTGGCGGTGGCGGACGCCGGCTCGGGCTTCCAGGCGAACGCCCGGCCGAGGGCCTAGCCGATCGCCTCGATCTCCGCGTGCAGGGCATCGAAGTGTCCCTCGGCAATCGCGCTTCGCGCGCGCCTCATCAAGTTCAAGTAGTACGTGAGGTTGTGAAGGGCGGCGAGGCGAGACCCAAGGCTCTCTCCGCTGCGCAGAAGATGGCGCAGATAGCCGCGTGAATGGTCCGTGCAGGCGGGGCAGGCGCAGCTCGGGTCGATCGGTGAGGGGTCGCGCTCGAAGCTCGCGTTGCGCAGGTGGAGCGTGCCCTGGGAGGTGTAGACGAGTCCGTGTCGACCGTTGCGGGTCGGCACGACGCAGTCGAAGAGGTCGACGCCCTCGGCGATTCCGTCGAGCAGGTCGATCGGGCGCCCGAGCCCCATCAGGTAGCGGGGGCGGTCGGGCGGCAGCACGTCGTGGGCCGCGCGGATCGCCGCTCGGCGTTCGTCCCGGGTCTCGCCGAGGCCGAGGCCGCCGTGGGCGTGGCCGTCGAAGTCGAGCAGGGCCGTCGCCTCGGCGCTCCGCCGGCGCAGCACCGGGTCGGCGCCGCCCTGGACGATCGCGAAGACGGCCTGCTCGGGCCGGCGCCGCGCCGCCTGGGATCGCGCGGCCCAGCGCAGCGTGCGTTCGAGGGCGCTCTCGAGGGCGCGGGGATCGGTGCGGCCGTTGTCGCCGGTCGCGACCGGCAGACATTCGTCGAGCACCATCGCGATGTCGGCGCCGAGCGCCTCCTGGATCGCGATCGCGCTCTCGGGTGTGAGCTTGCGGCGGCGACCGTCGAGGGCGGAGCGGAAGGTGACGCCCTCTTCGTCGATCTTCGCGCGGTCGGCGAGGGAGGTGATCTGGAAGCCGCCGCTGTCGGTGAGCCAGGGGCGTCGCCAGCCGGTGAAGCCGTGGAGGCCCCCGAGCGCTTCGACGGTCGCCTCGCCGGGGCGCTCGTGGAGATGATAGGTATTCGAGAGCAGGATCTCGGCCCCCGCGGCCGCGAGCTCGGCGGGTCCGATGCCGCGGACGGCGCCGAAGGTCGCGACCGGCATGAAGATCGGCGTCGGGATGACACCGTGGGGCGTCGTGATCCGCGTCGCGCGCGCACGACCGTCGCGGGCGACGATCTCCATCGCGAATCCGCTAGCGCGCATGGGCGCCTCCGTTCTCCGGCAGGATCAACATCGCATCTCCGTACGAGAAGAACCGGAAGCGCCGCTCGATCGCCCGTCGATAGACCTCGAGCACCGCCTCCCGCCCGATCATCGCCGCCACGAGCATCAGGAGCGAGGAGCGCGGTAGATGGAAGTTCGTGAGCAGCGCGTCGACGACCCGCAGCGTCGCGCCCGGTCGCAGGAAGAGATCCGTCTCGCCGCGCCCGGGCTCGAGGCGGCCGGTCTCGTCGGCCCGGCTCTCGAGGACTCGCGTCGTCGTCGTGCCGACCGCGACGACGCGCCCGCCGGCGGCCCGCGTGCGCGCGATCGCGGCGACGGTCTCGCTCGGGAGCTCGAAGCGCTCGCGGTGGAGGCGGCCCGAGCGCCAGGCCTGGACGTCGAGGGGGCGGAAGGTGCCGGCCCCGACGTGGAGGACGACCTCGGCGGTGGTGATCCCGCGCCCGGCGAGGCGCGCGAGGAGCGAGCGGGTCAGGTGGAGGCCTGCCGTCGGTGCGGCCACGGCCCCGGGCTCCCGCGCAAAGACCGTCTGGTAGCGCTCGAGATCCGCGTCGGGGGCGTCGCGTTCGCCGCGGCGGATGTAGGGCGGGAGCGGCGCGATCCCGATCGAGTACGGGTCGGCATCGGCGGCGTCGAAGCGCAGGCTGACCTCACCGCGCTCGAAGCGGGCGACGACCTCGGCCTCGAGGAGGGGCGAGTCGGGCGGGGCCCCCGGTCGTCGGAACACCAGCCGCAGCCCCTCGCGAACCCGACCGGTGCATTTGAGCAGGGCGCGATGGGTTCCCCGGCGCGCTGCGTGCTGTGGCCGTGGCTGCTCGGCTTCGCCGGATGGGAACGCGACGTCCGCGGATGCTTCCGGTCCGAGGATCAGGATCTCGGCGAGCCCACCGCTCGCCTTGCGTCCGAGCAGGCGCGCCGGCAGCACGCGCGTCGCGTTCACGACGAGCAGGTCTCCGGGCGCGAGCCAATCGGGCAGGTCGCGGACGTGGTGATCGACATCGGGCTCGAGGATCCGACCGGTCTCGCGACCGACCACGAGCAGTCTCGACGCCTCGCGATCGGGCAGAGGCTGCTGTGCGATCAGCGACTCCGGCAGCGCGAAGTCGTAGTCGGCCAGCGCCGCTTCGAGGTCCGCCTCGGCCGCGAGATCCTGATCGCGGGTCTGCGTCACCGTCCCGCCGCCACGGGCGTTCCCGCCACGGGTCGCGCCGATGCGGACGCCGGCGTGCGGGCAGGGCGCACGGCCAGCGCCTCGAGCAGTGCAGGCGCCTTCTCGATCGCATCGTCGGAGAAGAGGACCTCGCCGCCGAAGCCGAGGTTTCGGAGCGCCTGGAGCTGGGCCACGGCTCTCGACGGATCCGACGCGAAGAGCCAGACGCCGAGTCCCGGCCAGATCCGGTCGGCGCCCGTGAGCCCGCTGTAGCCTTCGAGCTGGTAGCGGAGCAGCTGGTCGTCGAGCGTGTAGACCATGGGGATCGCGCGATCGAGGGCGCCGGTCTCGAGCCAGTGGGGCCAGTCCTGGGCGAGGGACAAATAACACCGCTCGACGTAGGGGATCACGGCCGCCGTCAGCATCAGCCCCGGCCGCGCGGCGCGCGTCGCCGCCCCGATCTCCTCGACGAGCGTCGTGACCTGCTTTCGCCGCCAGGCGTCCCAGGCCTCCGGGGCGCGAACGACGCCGGCGGCGGCGCCTTCGATCGGATCCGGATTGCCGGTTTCTTCCCGGTAGCGCGCCCGGGAGACCGCCCCATAGCCGAATTCGAGACCGACCCCGAAGCGGGAGCCCGGGATGAAGGGCAGCAGGTCCGGGTGACGGATGTAATCGAGATGCAGGCCATCGAGCCCGGGATGGCGGCTGACCAGGTCGCGGAAGGTGGCGACGAGTCGCGCGCGCACGGCGGGGACCGCGGGGTCCAGATAGAGGCCCGGGGTCCCCATGCGATAGAACTGGCGATCGGGCTCGGGGAGATCGAAGTCGGGGTAGTCGAGCAGCGAACGCCCCCGCCGATCGACGTGGATCGCGTCGCGGCCGAGATCGGTCAGGATCTTCGCGTCGCGCCGCGTCGAGAGCGAGAGCACGTTGACCCAGCCGTGGACCCGCATGCCCCGGGCATGGGCGTCTCGAATCAGGATCGAGAGGGAATCGACGGATCCGGTCGCGACGGAGGGCGCCCGCTCGACGGTCGGCTCGGCCGCGTAGAAGGCGCGCCCGCCACGGTAGACCTGGACGAAGAGGTCCGTCACCCCGATCCGCTCGGCCCGGTCGAGGAGCGGTGCGATCCGCGCCGGGTCGTCGAGGGCACGCACGCTGCCCTCGGCGAGGACCCAGAGACCCCGGACCGGCGGCGTCGCCCCGAGCGGCACGACGGGGGTCGCCGCGGGCGCGGACGACTTTTCGGCTCCTGGGGTCGTCGAGAGGACCTCTCCCTCGGCGCGCGTGTGGACCTCCGCGGCAGACGAGTCCGTTCGTTCGGTCTCGTCGCCCGCCTCTGCCCGGGCCGGCGACGTCGCCGTGGAGGGGCCCTTCAGTCGCTCGCGTGCACCGGGAAACTCTTCGGGCTTGCACGCGGTCCCAAGCAGGACGATCACGGCGAGCAGTACGCAATGGGCGACCGCGAGCGGGGTCGAAAGGATTTGGACGACGCGGCCGGGCAAGATGGGCAGACGGTACCGGGATGCGCCGGGCGACTCAATGGAGCGGGCGAGACGCGGGCGAGGACGGGCCGATGCGCGCGCGATTGACAGCATGAATCCCGAGGCCAGAATGCCGAACGCGAGCCGCCGCCCGATGTATCCACAACCCGGACGGGGACGCGTCCGACGGAGCTCCTGAATCGCGATGCGTTCTCGACGGGTTCGAATTTCGACGCTGCGGACGCGTGTGAGCGCATGGATCGGGCTCGCGCTGCTCGCTTTCGTGATTGCCGACACAGCCCGGTCTGCGGAAGGCTCGGACGCGGTCCCGGCCAGTCCGCCGCTCGACGAGGCCCTGCTCCGAGACCCCGCCGCGCTGCTGCGTGAGGCGCAAGCCGCAGCACTCCGCGCCGACTACGACCGCGCCGAGCGCCTCTTCGACGAGCTCGCTCGGCGTCATTCGATCGTGGGCGACTTCGCGGGACTGCTCCGGGCGAGGTCGCTTCGGGCTGCCGGGCGAGCCGCCGACGCGCAGGCGCATGTCGAGCGTGCGCTCTCGGATTTTCCGACCTCGCCGCTGCGCGCCGAGCTCCACGCGCTGCAGGGCGATCTGCGCCGGGACCAGGGCAACGAATCGGGTGCGCGCTCCGCCTGGGCGCTCGCGTATTCCGAATCGGATTCCGCCGAGGTCCGCGCGACGCTGCTCGCCCTCGTCGCGGAGAGCCAGGAGCGGGCCGGCGATGCGAATGCCGCGCGGGGTACCTGGCTGCGGCTCTGGAGTCGACATCCGGCGAGCCCCGAGGCGAAGCAGGCCGACGAGCGGCTCGACGAGCTCGAAGCGCGACCCGGCGCCCCGCGGCGTGCGGCGGACGACTATCGTCAGCGTGGCGATCGCCTGTTCGCCGAGATGCACAACGAGGAGGCGCTCGAGGCCTACGATCGAGCTCTCGAGGCGGGCCTCGCCGGAAACCTGCGCACGACGACCCAGACCCAGCGCGCCCATACGCTCTTCCGTCTTCGCCGGTATCCCGAAGCGTTGACAGCCTTCGCGGCGCTCCCGCAGCGCGGCGACGTTCCGATCTGGCGTGCGCGTTCCCTGGCGCGCGCAGACCGCGTGCCCGAGGCGATCGCCGCGTTCGAGACCCTCGCGCGCACCGCGGGACCGAATCAGGCCGACGCCCGTTCCTTCGCCGCGAGCCTGCTCGAGGGCCGTCAGCGGGAAGAGGAGGCGCGGGTCCATCTGACCTGGCTGGCCGACGATCCGCGCCAGGGCGAGCTCTCGCGTGCGGCGCTCTGGAGGCTCGGGTGGAGCGACTTCCGCAATCGGCGTCACGCCGAAGCCGCCGAGCGCTTCGAGGCCCTGGCGGCGGCGACGAGCGACCCGATCGGCCGGCTGAGGCCGATCTACTGGCGCGCCCGGGCGCTTTCGAGCGCAGGACGGGACGACGAGGCGGCTCCGCTCTTCGACGCGCTCGCCCGCGACTTTCCGCTCTCGTATTACGGATGGCGGGCTCGTGCCCGGTCGACCGCTTCGCGCGCGCCGGCGGAGCGACCGCCGCTCGCCCGCGGCCAGATCCGCCTGACGCCGAGCGCGCTGGCGCGGGTGCGCATCCTGATCGACGCGGGCTTGAACGAGTACGGGGCCGCCGAGACCGGACGCCTGGTCCGACGGGCCGGCGGGCTCGAGGATCGACTGGCCCTCGCGCGTCTGCTCACGTCCGCTGCCGACTATCATACGGCCCAGCGCATCGTCGTCGAAGCGTACGATCTGGCGCTCGCCCGGGGACCGGTTCCCGGCCGCGAAGACGTTTGGCAGCTCGCCTGGCCCTATGCCTACTCGGAGTACGTCGACGCGGCGACGCGAGCGCCGGGCAGTGTGCAGCCGACGCTCGTCTACTCGATCATGCGGGAGGAGAGCGGCTATCGACCGAAGGTGATCTCGCCGGTCGGAGCGCGCGGGCTGCTCCAGATCATGCGCGAGACGGGCGCGCTGCTCGCCGCTCGGATGGGGCGCGCGACCTTCGATCCCGACGAGCTCTTCGATCCCCGGACCAACATCGAGCTCGGCTCGTCCTACCTCGGCGAGCTCGGCCAGCTCTTTCCCAAACGCCTCTCGGCCGCGATCGCGAGCTACAACGCCGGTCCCCACGTCGTTCGGGACTGGGGCCCCGGAGAGAAGCGCCCGGACGACGAGTGGGTCGAGTCGATCCCGTACGCCGAGACCCAGAGCTACGTGAAGCGCGTCCTGCGCAGTGTCGAGGCCTATCGCGCCATCTACGGGGCGCAGCCGCCCGGCGAGGGCGAGCGGGCGGGCGGGTCGGCGCAGGCGGCAGGCGTCGGAGCAGCTCCGGGCGACGCCGCAGCCACCGGTGGAAAGCGGATTTCGCAAGTCGGGGATTGAGCCGGACATCCGATTCGCCGATTCCCTCCGCAACCGGGGCCGATCCGGCCCCGCACGGAGAGAAGCATGGATCGACGGCGCATCGCCGGCAGCACGACCGACTCCCTGGCCCTGCTCCTCGTGCTCCTCGTGCTCCTGCTCGGCGCAGGCGCCTGGAACTACCACCGCAATCTGCAGCAGGAGCGCACGAGCGAGCGCGGGCGGCCCTATGCGAGCTATTCGGTGCGCGAGGTCCAGCTCCTGCGCGAGGCGGCAGCGGGCGAGCTCGCGGCGGCCCGCGCACGCTTCGAGCGGGCCAAGCGTGGGCGGGCGGGCAGTGCGCGCGATCAGGGGACGGTCGGCGGCAACGTGCGCCAATTCAATCGCACGGCCCGCGCCAGCGACGCGATCCGCGACGCCGCTGCGGAGGTCGCCGAGCACGAGAGCCTGACGGCCACCCTCGATCAGGAGCTCGCCGCCCGCGCCACCCTGGGCGCGGGCATGGATCGCCACCTGAAGCGACTCACCACTTTCTGATCGACCCTCGCTAGAACTCGTCGGTCTCGGCCGCTTCGATGCTCTCGCCCTCGAGGTCCGCGGCATCGAGCTCGAGATGGGTGATGTCGCCGTCGCCCTCGAACATGTCTCCGGATTCGACGACGTCGTCGAGCCCGAGATCGTCTTCCACGAGCGGGGCCACCGGCTCGTCGTCGTCGAGCAGCTGGGCCATCGGTCGGACGACCCTCGGCCGCGACTCCGACGAATGCGGTCGCGGCTCGTCCGCCGGCCGATCCCGCTGGTCGGCGCCGCATTTCGGACACAGGGGCTCGTCCTTGCCCAGGTCGTAGAACTTGGCATCGCAGCGATAGCATCCCCAGCGGAAGCCGAGCTTCGGATGACGGGGTCCCGTCGGCACGATCGGCTTCTTCGGCTTGGCGCGCTTGGCAGCCGGGGCTGCGCCCTCGTCCTCGGATTTCTTTCCGGTCGTCGACTTCGCCTTCGCCCGGGTCGCGCCTTCGGGCTTGCCCGCTGCATCGGCCTTCGCCGGCGCCTTCGCGTCGCGGGCATCCTTCGACGCTTTCGATTCCTTGACGTCGCGGCCCTTGGCCGCGGTTCCAGCCGCGGTTCCAGCCGCGGTTCCAGCCGCGGTCATGCCACCCGCGGTCGTCGCGGGCCGGGCTGCGGCCTTGGCCGCGCTCTTCGCTCCGTCCTTCTTCGCCTGGGCTGCAGCCGCCGCCTTCGGCGCGTTCTTTTCGAGCACTTTTTCGGTCGCCTTCTCCGCCTTCGCCGGCGCTTCTTTCTTCTCGCGGGCCGGCAGGGCCGGCGTCGTCTTTTTCGTCGTCGAAGCGGCCGCGGCGGGCCTGGCCGCGGGCTTCTTCGCCGCCGATTTGGCCTTCTTCGCCGTCGCCTTCGGCGGGGCGGGCTTGGTCGCCGCCTTCTTGGCGGTCGCTTTCTTGGGAGCAGGCGCCTTCTTCTTGGTCGGACTCATTCGTCTGTGTCTCTCCGAAGGTTGGGTCAGAGGTCGCCCCTCGGCGCGCGCGGGGCAGGGGACACCCATTTCGAGCCGCCGGCGGGCGCCCTGGATCGGCGCGTTGCCTCCGACGACGGAGATGGAATTCGGTGGATCCAGTCGGCTCTTCGAGCGCTCGTGCTATTAGCCGTTCGAGCCGCGTCCGGCCAGTGTCGGACGGCAGTTCTCGCCGCAAGATCGAGCGAGGCTGAAACCACCCTCCTCGCTCCGCGTCAGGGCAGGGGGTATCGCCGGCTCAGTCCGCCTCGGTCGCTCCGGCGGCCGAGACGGCCGGCAGGTCGGCCTGGACGAATCGGGAGCGGAAAAGGATCGGCTCGACGCCGTCGAGGGCCGTCACGTGGATCGAATGGTCGATCGTGAGCTCGTGTCGGGCGGGATCCACGCGGTAGAGATTGGCGCCGTAGGCCTGGTGCTGGCGCCAGCTGAATTCGAGCCCTTCATGCGTCCAGATCCAGCGACCTTCGAACGGCTCGCCTCGGGCGTCGTGTCCGGTCGCAGCCGGTGCGCCGGGCTCGACGAGCCTCGTGGAGACGCCGCGTTTTCCGTCCAGGCGCTGATGAAGCCGCTTTCCGTCCCAGACGAAGTGGACCGTCGGCTCGGGCGTCGTCGTGGAATGGAGCACGCCGCCGGCCATCTTGCGGACGACCCAGGTCAGAGGCGCGATCGCCGTGTCGATCGCTGCGTGCCGCGCGTGGGTGTCGAAATTCGCGTCGCGCTGGATCCAGCGACCGTCGAGATCCGGGAGAGCGAAGCCCGATGGACGGCGATCTTCTGCGCCGACCCGTGAGGCCATACCGAGCCAGGCGATCGCAATCAGCAGGAGCCCGACCGGGAGCGCAGAAGCGCCTGGGGCGGTCCGGGGGATCCGGGGCGTCCAGAGAGTCGATCCTGCGAGGATCCTAGTTGACATAATCTATCTTATCGGCGGTGAGGTTTGCGGGGCAGATGAATGAGTCCGGGCCGCGTTTGGAGCACCCTCTCGTCCCGCCGCGCTCAGGACCGGGCGCGAAGCTCTTCGATCAACGCTTCGACGGGCGGGGACACCGGTTGGTCGGGGAACTCGGATTCGAGCCGCTGGTAGACCGCGAGCCCCTTCGCCTCGTCCCCCGCGCCGACCCAGCATCGCGCCGCGTCGGCGAGTGCATTGGCACGCAAGGGATACGCCGCGATCGCAGCGGCCGACTCGTAGGCAGACGCCGCCGCGGCGAGATCTGATGCCTCCTCGGCCAGCTCTGCCAACCGGATCCAGGCGAGCGCGCCGATCGCCGAGCCGGCGGCGGCATCGCGCGCTTTTTCGAATCGCGATTTCGCCTCGTCGGGCTTGCCGAGCTCGACGGATAATTGCCCGGCTTCGAGCCAGGCGAGCGCGCCGGAGGTCGTCTTCGGGTGTTCGGCGCCGAGGGCCGCAAAGCGCTCGCTGAAGCGGGTTCGGGTCGACGCGGCGACTTCCGCATTGGCCGGCTCGGGGATCGCCCCGCCGAGCGGATCGGCCCCCATCGCCTGCCGGTACTCGCTCGTGGCGAGGGCGAGCGCGTTGGCGGCCTCCTGTCGACTCTCGGAGCGATGCTGGAAGTAGAAGCCCACGGCCGCGGCGGCCACGAGCACGGCGGCGATCACGCCGAGGATCCTCGCCGCATGCTCCGAAGACCACTCTGCAAGCCGGTCTCCCGTCGCTTCCAGCTCCGCGAGCGTCTCGGCGGCGGTATTCGTCTCTTTCCTCGTCACCGTTCGATCCTCGTGCGCGCCCGTCGAAGGCGCGCGTTCTTGCGGGGGGCAGCCGGCCCGGCTCCGGATTCGCGGCCGGGCTCACACCCGGGTCGCGGGGGGCTCGGGCGCCCGAGTGTATCCGAGCCTCACCGGACTTCGAGGGCATGCCCCTCGTTCACCGATGGCCACGAGCCCGGCCGGTCGGCTCACTCTTCGCCGCGCCGTCCCCCGCGCGCTCGCAAGCGGACGCGGACCGGGGTCCCCGAGAAGCCGAAGCTCTCGCGCAGCTGGTTCTCGAGAAAGCGCACGTAGGAGGTCTGGATGTTGTCGGGGTCGGTGCAGAAGACGACGAAGGTCGGCGGTCGGACGGCGACCTGGGAGGCGTAGAAGAGCTTGTTGACGCGCTTGGTCGCGCCCCGGGCCGCCATCGCCGGAGGATGCTTCTCCGCGACGTCGTGGAGCCAGCGGTTCAGGTCGGAGGTCGCGATCCGGAGCGAGCCCGCCGCGACGACCTGGCGGATCTTCTTGAAGAGCGGACCGAAGCCCGAGCCGGTGTGCGCGGAGACCGGCAGGATCGGTACGTCGGTCATGAATCGCAGCCCGTGGCGGATGTCCTCCATCACTTCGTTGCGTCGCTCGCTCGGCACCAGATCCCATTTGTTGGCGAGTACGAGCGCCGAGCAGCCGTGTTCCCGCACGAGCGACGCGACCCGCGCGTCCTGATCGGCCATGCCGTCCGCGGCATCGACGACGAGGAGCGCGACGTCGGCGCGCTCGAGCGAGCGCAGGGTCATCAGCGCCCCGCCGTGTTCGCCCGGGCCCTGTCGGCGTCCGACCTTGCGCAGGCCCGCGGTGTCGACGAGGACGTAGGGATGGCCGTCGCGCGTGATCTCGATGTCGACGGCGTCGCGGGTCGTGCCCGGGGTGCTCGATACGACGACGCGTTCTTCGCCGGCGAGGCGATTCGCGATGGAGCTCTTCCCGACGTTCGGGCGGCCGACGATCGTGAGGCGAAGCGGCGAGTCGTCGTCGGCGCCCTCCCCCGCGTCCCCTTCTCCGCCCTCGGTGGGCAGGGTCGCGAGGATCGACTCGAGCGCATCGAAGGCGCCGCCGCCGTGCTCCGCCGAGACGGCGTACGTATGGGGGATCCCGAGACGGAAGAATTCGTGGATGCGGTCGCGGTGCTGGTTCGGGCGATCGATCTTGTTGACGATCAGCGCGAGCGGCTTGCCGGAGCGTCGCAGCGTCTGGGCGATCGCCTCGTCCTCGGCGACGAGACCGGCCTTGCCATCGACGATGAACAGGATCACGTCGGCCGCCTCGACCGCGGAGCGAGCCTGGGCCTGGACCGCCGCCTCGAGGCCGTCGCCCTTCGCGACGTCGAGACCGGCAGTGTCGACGAGCCAGATGCTGCGGCCGTCGACCTCGATCCGCTCGACGATCCGGTCGCGCGTGAGGCCCGGCAGATCGGCGACGATCGCACGTCGATAACCGGCATAGCGATTGAAGAGCGTCGATTTGCCGACGTTCGGCCGGCCGACGAGCGCGACCACGGGGATCGAGTGGGGGCGTGACATGGAATTCCCCGCTCTGCCTAACGCGCGCCGGTCGCGCGCGTGTCGTCGACCGCCTCGCGCGAACGTTCCGCGTCGTCCGACTTCAGAAAGCGCTCGGTCGCGGAGAAGACGCCGTCGCGATCGTCCGGATCGAAGGTCTGGACCTCGGGGACGGCGCGGATCCAGGTCCGCTGGCGTCGAGCAAATTGACGCGTGTCCTTCTTCATCGCCTCGAGCGCGTTCGCGAGGGTGTCCGCGCCGTCGACGACGGGCTGGATGTGGCGGTAGCCGATCGCCTGCATCGGCTTGAGCTCCGGGCCGTAGCCCCGCTCGCGCAGGTCGCGCACCTCGCGCAGGAGCCCGGCGTCGATCATCGCCTGCGCCCGGGCGTCGATGCGATCGTGGAGCCGCTCGCGGCCCGGATCGACGCAGAGATGGAGCACGCGGAAGGGGCGATCGCGGAAGCCGTGGGCTTCGCGCATCCGCGAAGCGGGCTGTCCCGATTGCTCGAGGATCTCGAGCGCCCGGATCGTGCGGCGCGTGTCGCGGGGATGGATCTCGTCCGCCGCGTCGGCGTCGAGCTTCGTCAGGCGCCGATGCAGCCGCGCGGGATCGCCTTCTGCGACGGCTCGCTCGTGCTCGGCCTCGAGTCGGGCTCGCAGGCCCGGGCGGGCGTCGCCGGTCTCGATCAGGCCGTCGAGAAATGCGCGGATGTAGAGCCCGGTGCCCCCCACCAGGATCACGAGTCGCCCTCGCCCGTGGATCGCCGTGGCCGCCGCACGCGCATCCTGTGCGTAGCGCCCGGCGCTGTAGGGCTGGTCGGGGTTCACCACGTCGAAGAGGTGGTGCGGGACGCGGCTTCGCTCCGAGAGGCTGGGCTTCGCCGTCCCGATGTCCATGAAGCGGAAGACCTGCATCGAGTCCGCGTTCACGATCTCGCCGTCGAAGCGGACGGCCAGCTCGAGGGCGAGCGCGCTCTTGCCCGATGCCGTCGGCCCCGTCACGACCACCACGGGCGGACGTCGCTTCTCGTTCTGCAGGGGGGACATCGCGAAAACCTCGCCAACGCGTCGACCGGAAAAGCCCGGCTCGCCTCACACACGGACCGCGAGGGCGCGCGATCCTAGCGCACCTAGCGCCGTCGGAAGCGGGCCTCGAGATCGGCCACGTCGAGCAGGATCGCGACCGGCCGACCGTGCGGACAGGTCGGCGCCCACGGGATCGTGTCCAGCCCCGCCAGGATCGCCCGCTGCTCGGCCTCGGGCAGGCGGTCTCCGAAGCGGCGGGCTGCGTGGCAGGCCATCGTCGCGAAGATCCGATCGAGGACCGGCAACCAGCGCACCGCACTGCTCTCCGCCGTCCCGCCCCGCTCTCCCTCGCCGAGCGCCTCCGCCAGATCGCGTACGAGCGCCTCGGGATCGCTCCCGACGAGCTCCGCCGGGACCGCGCGCAGCAGGAGCGCGTCCTCGCCGAAGGCCTCGAGATCGAAACCGAGCCGCCCCACCGCCTCGGCGGACTCCTCGACGGCGGCGACCGCAGCGGGTGTCACCGAAACGACGACCGGGCTCAGCAGGCCCTGGCGTGCCACGCCCGCCTCGAGCCAGCCACTGCGAAGCCGCTCGTAGAGGATCCGCTCGTGGGCGGCGTGCTGATCGACGACGATCAGTCCCCGTTCGCCCTCGGCCAGCAGGTAGCTCGCCCGGAGCTGACCGAGCAGACGCAGGGCCCCGAACGAGGCGACCGGGCGTCCATTGGACTCGGCGACGACGTCTCCGCCGCGCCCCTCCGACTCGGGCTCGGCGGCGCTGGTTCCCGCGCCGCCCGCAAAGGCCCAGTCGTCGAGCGTCGGCGATCGGCTCGCCTTCGCCTCCGATTCGGCGCGCCGCCACGAGATCTGCTGTCCCTCTCCGACCGCGAGGGGGAGCGCCAGGGAAGTCGCCGTCGATTCGCCCTCCGCGGGTGGCCGAGGGCCTGCGGGGCGAGGTGATGCGGGAGCCAGGGCGAGCCATCGACGCGACGCGATCGCCTCGCGAACGGCATGGCGGATCGCGCGGTGGACCGCCTGCGGGTCGCTGAAACGGACCTCCCACTTCGCCGGGTGGACGTTCACGTCGACCGTCTCGGGCGGCACTTCGACGAAGAGCACACCGACCGGAAATCGCCCGCGCGGCAGCAGGTCGCGATAGGGCTCGCCCATCGCGTGGCTGAGGAGCCGGTCGCGCACGGGCCGGCCATTCACGAACAGGTACATGCCCTGCCCCGTCGCTCGGCTGTGCTCCGGAGTCGAGGTGAATCCGTGGACGCGCACGTCGGCGGTGACGTGGTCGACCGCGATGAGGCTCGCGCCGTCCTCCTCGGGCAGCAGGAGCGCCAGGCGGTCCCGGCGGTCCCGACAGGCCGGCCAGATCGTCGCGGGTCGCTCGTCGCGGTGGATCTCGAGATGGATCTCCGGACGGGCCATCGCGAGGCGCGCCAGCCAGTCGGCGATGTGGCCCCACTCCGTGCCCGCCCGCTTCAGGAATTTCCGCCGGGCCGGCACCGACGCGAAGAGCTCCGCGACCTCGATGCGGGTCCCCTCCGGTCCTCCGGCGGTCCGGCTGTGGAGGACGCGACCGGCTTCGACGAGGATCTCATGGCCGGCCGCCGCGCCGCGAACCCGGCTCACGATCCGCAGTCGCGAAACCGACGCGATCGCCGGGAGCGCCTCGCCGCGGAACCCGAAGCTCGCGATCCGGATGAGGTCGTCGACCGTCTTCAGCTTGCTCGTCGCATGCCGAGCCAGGGCGATCGGCAGCTCCTCGGGCGACATCCCGAACCCGTCGTCCTGGACCGCCACCAGCGCCATCCCGCCGTCGCGGACGTCGATCCGGATCCGGGTCGCCCCGGCGTCGAGGCTGTTCTCGACCAGCTCCTTGACCACCGACGCCGGGCGCTCGACGACCTCCCCCGCGGCGATCTGGTCGATCAGGGCATCGGGCAGGACCCGGATCCGACCGGGCGGAGCGAGCGGCGGCGTCGTTTGGAGCATGAAAAAAACACCCGCGGGAGGCCGACTCGAGGTTCGCGCTGGCGAGGCGATTTTCCGCCTCGAGCGCGCGAATGGCGGGTTACCATCGCGCTGAATCGACGTCAACTCGGTCGGCAAAGGCGCTCAGAATCTGCAAAAACCATTGACAAAGGTCCGAATTCCCAATACTTCTGGTCACGCGAAGATCACACCTGGGGGCATCGTGCCATGTCGGAACAGCACTCACCGATCGGAATTCGCCGCGTCGAGACGACCACACTCGACCGTGCCTCGGCTCAAGTGGGATCGCCCGACGCGGCATCGGGGCAAGCGATCACGTCGCCGTCGACGGGATCGCGCGCCATCGGGCGGCGACGCAGTGATCGCATCGTCGCGGCCAGTGCGACGACGCAGGCCGTCGTCGATCAAGCGAGCGCGATCGCGCGCTCGGAGACGCCGGTGCTCGTCATCGGGCCGAGCGGAAGCGGACGGAAGCATCTCGCGCGGGCCATCCATCAGTGGAGCGCACGGGCCGGTGGACCGCTCGTCGAGCTGCAGCTCGCGGGCACGCCCGAAGCCGTCCAGCAGCGCGAAATCTTCGGCGATGGCGCTTCGCAACCCGGCGCACTGAATCGCGCGGAAGGCGGAACGCTCCTGCTCGAGAGCATCGACCAGCTCGCGCCCGCCCTGCTCCAGCGCCTCGCGGACGGCGTTCGGGGCGGAACGGTGCGCGCACGTCTGATCGGCACCGCGGTTCGCGCGGGGACGACGAACCCGCTCGGCGCGCAACCGATCGAGCTCGGTTCGCTCACCGACCGGCGCGAGGACATCCTGCCCCTGGCCGCCCACTTCCTGGCGGAGTTCGCGGCCGAGGAGTCGATCGAAGCGATCGGCTTCAACGGCGAGGCGCGACGCCTCCTGCTGGAAGAATCGTGGCCCGGCAACGTGCGCGAGCTGCGCGAACGGATCCGACAGGCGATCCGCCTGGCCGGTCAGGGCGCGATCTCCGCCGAGGCGCTGATGCTCGCGACGGATCTGGACAGTGTGCCGTCGTTCAAGGATGCGAAGCGCGCCTTCGAGACGCGCTATGTCGAGGTGCTCCTGCGGCGCTGCGGGGGCAACATCAGCCGTGCGGCGCGGATGGCCAAGAAGGACCGCAAGGACTTCTACGACGTGATCCGCAGGACCGGCATCGACCCGGGCCAGTTCCGCGCCTAGCGGCCGGTCGCCTTCGCCATGCGCGTCGGCATCGTGCAGGTCTGCTCGACGGACGATCTCGCGGCGAATCTCGCGCGCGCCGAGGCCGGCATTCGTGAGGCGGCCGAACGCGGCGCGGGCCTGGTCGCCCTGCCCGAGAACTTCGCCTACATCCGTCGTGAAGGGACACGGTATCCGTGCGCCCAGGGGCCGGATGGGGAGATCCTTCGTGCGCTCTCGCACTGGGCGTTGGAGTACGGCGTCTGGCTCGTCGGCGGGACGCTCCCCGAGCTCATCCCCGGCGAGATCCGCGTCCACAACACTTCGATCGTCTTCGCCCCGGACGGTCGCGAGGCGGCCCGCTACCGCAAGATCCACCTCTTCGACGTCGACCTCGGCAGCGACGGGCGGGACGTCTACCGCGAGTCGCAGCAGTGTGCGCCCGGCGATCAGGTCGTCGTCTGCTCGACGCCGTTCGGGGGGCTCGGCCTCTCGGTCTGTTACGACCTGCGATTCCCCGAGCTCTACCGCGCCCTGGTCGCCCGAGGCGCGCGGTGGCTTCTGGTGCCCAGCGCCTTCACCCGGGAGACCGGAAAGGATCACTGGGAGGTCCTGCTGCGGGCTCGCGCCATCGAGAATCAATGCTTCGTCCTCGCGCCGGCTCAATGCGGTCAGCATGCGCCGGATCGGGCCAGCCACGGCCGGTCGCTGGTGATCGATCCGTGGGGATTCATCATCGCTCAGGCCGGAGACGAGCCGACGGTGCTCGTGGCAGATTGCGCCGACGAGCGCATCGAACGCGTGCGGAAGGCGGTCCCGGCCCTGAGCCACCGACGTCTCACGTGAGGCGCGAACCCATCGAAGTCCTCGAGCACGCGCATCGTCGCCCGAGGCTCGCGCGACGGCAGCGCACACGCGGACTCAAGGCAGCTCCGGACGGGGCCGATAGGCGGGCACCTCTCGCACGCGAATCGGGAAGTCGTCCGCCGTCCGCGGACCTCGCTCCTCGGAAAGGCAATGGGCCGATGGCCGAGCTCGATCAATCGACCGGGATGGGTCGCCTCGAGATCCTGAACGGCGGCTTCGAAGGCATGACCTACGACCTGGCCGGGGAAGAGGTCGTGATCGGCCGCAATCCCACGACGGACATCACGCTGCTCGACGAGGGCATCAGCCGCGAGCATGCGGTGATCCTGTACGACGCCGACGCGCTCGCCTACGTGATCGAGGATCTGCAGTCGACGAACGGCACCAAGGTCAACGGCAAGCGGATCCGTTCCGCCCCGCTCAACGAGGGGGACGAGATCCAGATCGGGCAGACGCTCTTCCGCTTCGTGCTGATCAAGGCTTGAAGACCATCGAATCGCGCGACTCGCTTGCGCGCCACCGTCCGGGGCCGATAGCGTGTCATCGCCTCGCTCGCGAAGGCGTGGCTCGAGACGCTAGTTCTTGGGGGATATCCAGGTGAACCATGAATACCGACGGAGCATGCAGGCCCGGGGCGCGAGCGCCCAATCGTCAGGCCGCGGGGTGAATCGGAATCGAGCGACGATCGGTCTGCTCGCATTCGCGATCCTGTCGAGCGCCTGCTCGACGACGCCTGCCCCGCCGCCGGAGGCCCCGCCCGTGACCAATTACGTCGTGGGGGCGCCGGATCAGCTCCAGATCAACGTCCTTCCCGAGCCCATCATCGAGCGCAAAGTCCGGGTCCGCCCCGATGGCAAGATTTCCGTGGACCTGATCGGCGACGTCCAGGCCGCTGGCCTCACGCCCCGGCAGATCGCCACCTCGATCGAAGAGAAGATCCTGCGCTTCAAGCGGGATGCCTCGGTCAACGTCTCGGTGATCGACTCGCCCAGCCAGTTCGTGACGGTCTACGGCGAAGTCGGGGCCCCGGGCACCTTCCCGCTGAGCAGCGACATGCGCATCTCCGAGGCCATCGGCCGCGTGGGGGGGACGCGTCCCTTCGCGAGCCAGAACAAGATCCGGATCGTTCGCACGAGTGGCGGAAAGACCCAGGTCATCCGGGTCCGGCTCAAGGACATCGCGAAGGGCGACCTCTCGACGAACATCATGGTCGCCGAGGGAGACCTGATCGTCGTCCCGCCGACGGCCTTTGCGCGCGTGGGCTACGCGATGCAGATGCTCTTCTTCCCGTTCCAGCCGATCTTGAACGGTGCATCCCAGGTGGGCGCCGTGGCGGCGGGGGCCAATACACTTTCCTCGGCGCGCTGACCGGGCCCATTCCGGCGGGGAGCCCGGTCCAGGTCGACCCGCTCGGCCGCTCGCCGAGATCCGATCCGCCCCGCCCGGTCTCTGTCCCGTATCCTGCTGTCAGGATCACTCACCTGCGATCCGATATGCGGGAGGACGGGTCCGGGAACAGATTTCCGGGAGCGAGCCCGATGCGCATGGTGTCCGAGCCGGGGGAGGCGTAAAGATCCGATGTACGAGAGCTTCTTCGGCCTGCGTGAGCTCCCCTTCTCGCTCACCCCCGATCCGCGCTTCCTCTGGCTCTCGGATACCCACGAAGAGGGCCTCGCGACCCTGGTCTACGGCATCACGCGGCACAAGGGCTTCCTGCTGCTGACCGGCGAGGTCGGGACCGGCAAGACGACGCTGCTGCGGGCGGCGCTGCGAGAGCTGCCGCGGGATACGGACACGGCCCTCATCATCAACACGATCGGGCTGACCCCCCTCGACCTGCTCAAGCTGATCGCTGCGGAGTTCGGCATCGAGGGGCGATTCGAGACGACGGCCGACTATCTGATCGCGATCAACCGCATGCTGCTCGAGCGTCTCCGGACCGGGCGCAACACGGTCCTGATCATCGACGAGGCCCAGAATCTCGACGCCGCGACGCTCGAGGAGATCCGGCTGCTCTCGAATCTCGAGACGGATACGGCGAAGCTGATGCAGATCGTGCTGACGGGACAGCCGGAGCTCATCCGGAAGCTCTCGAGCCCCTCACTCCGCCAGCTGCGCCAACGGATCGCGATCGAGCACCACATGGAGCCGCTGACGCCGGCCCAGGTCCAGCCCTACCTGGCCCATCGCATCGACGTGGCCGGCGGTCGCTACGACGAGATCTTCGCGCCCGGCGTCGAGCGGGTCTTCTACTGGTTCTCTCAGGGCTGTCCGCGGCTCATCAGCCTGCTCGCCGATCGTGTCCTGCTCTCGGCCTACTCGAAGCAGCTCTGCCCGATCCCGCCGGACTTCGTCGAGCTGAAGGCGAAGTCCATGAGCGCGACCCGGGCGACGGGGCTCGCGACGGATCTCGGCAACCCGACCTGATCCGGGCGCACGACGCACGAAGGCCATCGCCCGGTCGTCGACCGGACGATGGCCCTCGATGTTCGCCTTCGATGGTCGCCCTCGAGGATGGCCCTTCGAGGACGGCCCGCGAAGCTTCCCCTCCGCTCTAGAAGAGCGTGTAGATGAACGGCGCGGCGGCAGTGCCCCCGAGCAGGACGAGCAGGCCGAGCCCGAGGATCGCGATCAGGATCGGCGCGAGCCACCACTTCTTGTTCTCTTTGAGGAAGGCGGTGAACTCGCCCACGAGGCTCTCGCGGCCGGCACCGGCCTGGGCTGCAAAATCGTCTTTTCGGGCATTCGGATCGGCCATGGTCTCGGTTCTCCCGTTCTAGAACTGGCGGAAATAGCTTTCCTTGCCGCGTCGCGGGCGAGGATCGCTCCAATAGGTCGAGGCCCCTCGGTCGAAGCTACGGTTCAGGGGATCCTTGCCGAGCAGCCGGAAGAGCAGACCGATCGGCGTGATCAGCCCGAAGAACAGGAATCCCATGATCACGTAGGACAGCACGAATCCGATCGGATACGAGAGCAGCGTCAACCCGAGAAAGATCGGCTTGTTCGCTCCAGGCGCGACCAGCGAAAAGAACGCCGAGAGGATTCCGAGGCCCGCGAACGCATAGGCCACCGTCGTCCTCGCCGCGCCCAGGCCCATGGAGAAGACGAGCCACTCGTTCCAGGCGAGCAGCGCGACCAGAAGGAATCCGCCCAGCGCGATCCACCCGAACTGGCGGAGCGTGCGGTCGTCGGGCTGCCAGTTGATCTCGACCATCTTGCTCATGCTTGGGTCCGTCCTCGCCCTCGACTAATCGAGCGCGAACTCCTTGAGATAGGCCTCGATGTCGATCTCCTTCGCGTTGGGTTGATCCTGCTTGAGGATCACGAAGTTCTCGAGCACGAGGGCGTCCATGTTCGTATGCATGAAGCAGCGGAAGGCGTCTTCCGGCGAGTTCACGATCGGCTCACCGCGGACGTTGAAGCTCGTATTGATGACGACCGGGCTTCCCGTCTTCTGCTTGAAGCGCTCGATGATCTTGTAGAAGCGCGGGTGATGTTGCATGTCGATCGTCTGGACGCGGGCCGAGTAGTCGACGTGGGTGATCGCGGGCACGCAGGAGCGGACCTGCTTCAGCTTGTCGAGCCCCTTCGCGCCGTCCTCTTCGACCGCCAGCCGCTTCGACTCCTTGACGGGCGCCACGAGCAGCATGTAGGGGCTGTTCTCCGTCGGGCCGCATCTCGAAGTATTCGTCGACGTCTTCGCGCAGGATCGCCGGCGCGAAGGGCCGGAACGACTCCCGGAACTTGATCTTCAGGTTCATCGTCGCCTGCATCTTGCGCGAGCGCGCGTCGCCGATGATCGAGCGGGAGCCGAGGGCACGCGGCCCGAACTCGGCGCGATCCGAGCAGTGGCCCACGACCTGCTCGCTCGCGATCAGATCGGCCACGTGGTCGATCAGGTCCTCGTCGCGCTCGTGGTAGTGGTAGATCGCTTCGACGGAGTCGAGATAGGCGCGGATCTGATCGTTCGTGAAGCTCGGGCCGAGCAGCGAGCCTGACTGCGCATCGTTGGTGTTCACGTGGCGCGGATTGTCGAGCAGCTCGTGCCAGGTGAAGAGCGCGGCGCCGAGCGCCCCACCCGCGTCGCCCGCCGCCGGCTGGATCCAGACCTGTTCGAAGGGGCCCTCTCGGAGGACCTTGCCATTGGCCACGCAGTTGAGCGCGACGCCGCCGGCCATCGTCAGGTTGCGGACGCCCGTCAGCTCGTGGGCGTAGCGCGCGATGCGCATCACGATCTCTTCCGTCACGGCCTGGATCGACGCCGCGATGTCCATCTCCCGCTGCGTGATCGCCGTCTCCCCCTTGCGAGGCGGTCCCCCGAAGAGCGAGTTCATCTTCGGCGACGTCATCACGTCGGAGTCGCAGTAGCCGAAGTAGGACATGTCCATGCGGAAAGAGCCGTCGGCCTTCAGGTCGAGCAGCTTCTCGATCATCAGGTCCTTGTAGATCGGCTCGCCGTAGGGCGCGAGGCCCATCAGCTTGTACTCGCCGCTGTTGACCTTGAAGCCCGTGAAGTAGGTGAACGCGGAATAGAGCAGGCCGAGCGAATGCGGGAAGCGCAGCTCCTTCAGCATCTGGATGCGGTTGCCGCGCCCGATCGCGATCGAGCCGGTCGCCCACTCGCCGACACCATCGAGGGTCAGGATCGCGGACTCTTCGAAGGGCGACGGATAGAAGGCCGAGGCCGCGTGGGACTCGTGGTGCTCCGTGAAGACGTAGCGCCCCTTCTTGTATCCGTTCTTGAGGCCTCGATCGAGCTCCCGCGGCGTATGCAGCTTCTCGCGCAGCCAGAGCGGCATGCCCATCAGGAAGAGCTTGAAGCCCGACGGCGCGTACGCGATGTAGGTCTCGAGGAGCCGGTCGAATTTGAGGAGCGGCTTGTCGTAGAACGTGACCAGATCGAGATCGGAGGTCTTGATCCCGGCGGTCTGGAGGCAGAACTCGACGGCGTTCTCCGGGAAGCGGTAGTCGTGCTTCTTGCGCGTGAAGCGCTCTTCCTGGGCTGCCGCCACGATGCGGCCGTCCTGCACGAGGCAGGCGGCACTGTCGTGGTAGTACGCGGAGATACCGAGGATGTTCACGGGATTTCAGGTTCCTCGATGCGGCTCGCGGAGCGCGAGGCTCGACTGCAGGGATGACTTCCGGCGGCGCAACGGTAGACGAAAGGCTCTCCGTCGCCCAACCCGGCACCTTCTCGGCCGATCACCCCGGCCGACATGACGGCTGATTGGATGGTGCCCGACCCCAACGCGAAGGTGACGATCGCAAAACGTCTCCGACCCGCCTCACAAGAGCCATCAGCGCAAGGGAAGAGCCCTCAGCTCTTCTTGAAGAGCGCGTCGAGCGACGAGAGTGCCTTCTTTCGCGCATCGGGCACATCGGAGCTGCCGCTCCCGGGGCGGAAGTAGTCGCAACGATTCGCGCGGTCGCGGTCGAGGACGCGCTCGGCGCTCGACTCCCGGCATTCGTTGTAGGCCGAGGGGTCGTGATGGGCACAGTTGAGACAGACGTGAAGATCGGCGGCACAGCGCGCGCAGGTCTCCCGGTAGCCGACGGACTCGCCGGAAGCGAGGGGGACTTCGGTGCGACAGGCTTGACAGCGCATGCCGGAAACCTGCTCCAGTCGGAGCGCGCGCGCGAGGGTCTGCGCGATCTTGAGTTTCGGCGACCTGCGGCCGATGACCCGCCCGAGATGTCCGAACGCAAGCCGCCCATCCGATCCACTCAGGAAGACGTCCCCGATCTGGTCCAGGCCATCGATCGCTTCGTGATCGGACTGGCCGAGCGGATCGACGCGATCCAGGACGCCGAGCTGCAGGCGAGCCTCGCCGAGCTCGGCCGGCTGGCCGGCGCTCTGGCGGGCGATGCCGATCGCCTGGGTTATCCCGGCCTCGCCCTGGTCGCTCGCAACGCCGTGTCGGCCTCGACCGACGGGAAGCGCGATGCCGTCCAGGATGCGGTGGTCGAGCTGACCGAGATTGCGCAGCGTGTGCGGCAGGGACACCGCGGCGCGGCCTAGAAGGCCGGCCCGCCATGGTGCGCTGCGGGGCCTGGATGCCCGCCTCGGCCCGGGCCGCTAGACGAAGAACCAGAACGAGAACGGGGCGCCCTGGGTGTCGGTGAGCCAGCCCTCGCCGAAGATCGCGAGCCCGAGCAAGGCGGCGTTGGTCGTGGCGTGGACGACCATCAGCGCGCTCAGGCTGCGGCGGTGGTAGAACCACAAGCTCGAGAGGACGATCCACGGCACACAGACCCACCACTCCCACGGCACGTGTCCGAGGCAGAACACGATCGTCGTGACGAGGAGGCTGCGGGCCGAGTACTGCGCGATCGGCACGTCCCGGAAGTCGCGGTCGCTTTCCCACACTTCGGCGACCCGCATCACGAAGCTCCGGATGAAGAGCTCCTCGAAGAGCGGGGTCACCAGCGCGTACCCGAAGAGCCGGAGCCCGAGGATCACGGGCACCCAGGCCGCCCCCGCCATCGCCGGATCGAACTCGCCCCCCGGCTCGGGCCGCAGCGCCGGAATCAGCAGATAGGGCGCCACCCAGACCGCCGTCAGCGCGAGCCCGACCAGCACGTCCTGCACGAAGCGCGGGGCCGTCATCCGGACCGGCGGATGGCTCGACCACTCGGGATAGGCACCGCCGGCGCGGAACCAGAGCACCAGGGCGAGCACGATCGCCGGCTTGATCGCGAGCAGGAAGGGCGATGCGGCCTCGGGCAGCCGAGCCCCGACCTCGGAGAGCAGCAGGAAGGCGACGTAGGGGACCACATAGGGCCACCAGCCGTGACCTTCCCGCTCATCGACCTGCATGGGAATTCGCTCCGGGTCCGCCCTGACTCGGGCGGTGGAAGATCAAGGGGTCAGCGGGGCAGCCGAAGGATCCCGGCCGCCTCGGCCGCGGTCGCGACCGGTCGCCCGACGGCTCGACACAGGGCCACCGCCTCCTCGACGAGCTCGAGATTCGTCGGCCGGCGCTCGCCGGCGTAGTCCTCGAGCCCGACTCGAAGGTGGCCCCCGCGCTCGAGCGCGTGACGCGCGACGCCCCCCGCGAAGGGATCGCCCGAGACGACGGCCACCGACCACGGCAGGTCGACGTCGCCCAGCATGTCGAGATAGAGGTCAAGGGCGAGCTTGCGAGGCGGCATCCCGAAGAGCAGATCGATCTGGCCCGGGCCGCGGTAGCTCGACCCGCCCCCGAAGTAGAAGCGCAGGAACGCACCCTGCGGCATCGCCCCCGCCCGGACGTACGCGAGCGCCGCCGTCAGGAAGCCCGGCTCGAAGATCGCCATGCCCGGCCCGAGCCCGAGCCGCTTGCAGAGGGAGAACTTGTAATCGATGTCGGCGGGCGAATTGGCGTAGACCCAATCCGTCGGGAACGGCTTCCCGTCCTCCCCGGTCGGCGTCAGGTTGATCGAGCCCGGATCGACGAACCCCATGCGCAGCGGGAAGATCCGCTTGAGCGGCTCGATGTGGCTCGTCTTCTCCTCGATGGTCTTGCCGAAGACGAGGGTCGGATAGAGGATCGCGTCGGGGAAACGGGCGTGGATCGGGGCGAAGTGTTCGAGGTAGAGCCGGGCCGCCGCCTCCCCCGACACCGAGATGTCCGGCGCGTGGGTATGCACGATCGAGGCCCCGGCCTCGATGCAGCGGATCGCGTCGGCGATCAGCGCGGCCTGGGTCTGCGGCGAGTTCGGATTGCGGGTGATCGGGGTCGCCCCGTTCAGCGCGACCTCGATGATGACGGGCTTCTCCATCGTGTCTCCTCGCGCGCTCGCCTATCGATCGGGCGATCCGCGCGTCCCGGGCCTAACGGAACGAGAGCTGCTTCGGTCGACGTCCGGGGCGAGTCGCCAGCACGTCGGGCCGCGACTTGCCGTCCTGGTGGATCGGTGTGCCGTTGACGAGCACGTGGCGGATCCCGGTCGGGGTGTCGGCGGTCAGGCGATCGGCTCCGGCCGGGAAATCGCGTACGCGGCGGATCGAGCCGGGGCCGACCCGATCGGGCTCGAAGACACAGACGTCCGCGAACGCTCCGGGCCGCAGCACGCCCCGGTCCTCGAATCGGAAGATCCCGGCGGGCTCGCCCGTCAGCTTGTGGACCGCCTTCTCGAGGGGGATCACGCCGCGCTCGCGCACCCAGTTGCCGAGCAGATCCGTCGGGAGCGGCGCGTCGCAGAGCATGCCGACGTGGGCCCCGGCGTCCGAAAGGCCGAGCGCCATCTGGTCCTGCTGGAGAAGATGGGTGATGCCGGCCTCGTCGTCGTTGGCCTGGACGTAGCGGAAGCGGGTCTCGAGATTCTCCTCGAGCGAGAGCGCCACCATGGCGTCGAAGGGATGCTCCCCGCGCTCGCGGGCGATGTCGACGAGCTTGCGCTCGATGTACTGCGGATGGACCGCGCTCTCGGCGAGGTCGAAGTTCTCCCAGCGCGTCGGCAGCGGCGTCGACTTGAGCTCCTCGATCGCCCTCGCCCGCCAGGCCGCGTCGCGATAGCGCACGACACGCATCTCGGGCTTCTCCGCGTAGAGCGCCGAGAAGCACGGCGCCTGATCGAAGGAGAACGGCGCTTTCAGCTGCATCTGCAGCGTCACCTTGCGCACCGAGATCTGCGGCCAGACGCCGGTGCCCTTCCTGAACTCCTCGGCGTGGATCTTCGAGGCGTGCTGCCAGAGGCCCGGGATCGCGAGCAGCGCGGTGTAGGTCACCGGCACGCCGAGGCGGCGCTGGAACGCGTAGACCTCGTCGTAGGCGAAGCCCGAGCCGAGGGTCGACGCGATCACGCCACGCCCGAGCTTCGCGAGCTCCTGCGCCATCGTCTCGAACTCCGAGAGCGCCGCGATCCGACTGCAGACGGGCTTGCCGCCGATCCCGACGTGGGTCGGCGCGCGGCTCGTCGCGAGGCCGACGGCGCCGGCCTCCATCGCCTCGCGGACCGACTGCGCCATCGCGCGGGTCTCGGCGTCGGTCGCCTCGCGCTCGTAGGCGGCGGCGCCCATGTGGAAGAGCCGCAGCGCCGTATGCCCGACGTAGGTCGAATAGTTGAGCACCGTCCCCCGCTTCTCGACCGACGCGAGGTATTCGGGGAAGGTCTCGAAGTCCCAGGGGATCCCGGCCATCAGGCTCGCGGGATTCATGTCCTCGACCTTCTCGAGGGTGAGCGCGATCGTCTCGCGGTCCGCGGCGCGGGTCGGTGCGATCGTGAAGCCGCAATTGCCGGCGACGACGGTCGTGACGCCGTGGAAGCAGGACGGTGTCAGCGCCGGATCCCAGAAGACCTGGGCATCGTAATGCGTATGGATGTCGATGAAGCCCGGCGCGACGACGGCGCCCGACGCGTCGAGGGTCGCATCGCCCGAGAGCCGCGGCCCGATCTCGGCGATCCGCCCGTCTCGAATCAGCACGTCGGCCGAGCGGCCCGGCGCTCCGGTCCCGTCGATGACCTGACCCCCGCGAATCACGATGGAAGACATGGCGTCCGTCCTTTCTCGTCCTGGTTCTCGACCTGGTGACCGTCCTGGCGTTCGACCCTGCGCAACACACGCCTCAATCCCGGGGCAGCACGACCTTCGGCAGCGGATGGCGGAAGAGCCGCGCCGCGTTCTCGCTGCACATCATGCGGATCTCGCGATTCGGGATGTGGCCCCAGAACTTCGCGATCACCTCCTGGCTGTCGGGCCAGGTGCCGTCGCCGTGGGGGTAGTCCGTCTCGTAGAGGACGTGGTCGACGCCGATGCGGTGGCGCGTCTCGATCGTCGACGGGTCGTCGAGGGTGCAGAACCAGAAGTTGCGCTTCAGCACGTCGGCGGGTCGGACCGGCCAGCCGAGCCCGTAGCCCGAGCGGTCGATGATGTTGTCGAGGCGATCGAGCAGCATCGCGACCCAGCCGATCCCGCCCTCCGACATCGCGATCTTGAGCTTCGGATGCCGCAGCGGATACTCGCTCCAGAGCCATTCGGCGCAGGCGGCGAGCGAGAGCTGGCCGAACATGGTCGCGCCGAGCTGGAGCGACGGCGCTCCCTCCGGCACGGGGTACATGCCCGAAGAGCCCACGTGGAGCGAGATCACGGTGTCCGTGTCGACGCAGGCCTGGAGGATCGGGTCCCAGTGCTTGCGATCCCAGAGATTCGGCATGCCGACGGCGTGGGGCCGCTCCGGGAAGGTGACCGAGGTGAAGCCGCGCTCGGCGTTGCGGCGGATCTCCGCGGCGGCGAGCTCCGGGTCGGTCAGGTAGGTGATCGCATTCGGGATCACGCGCTCCGGGAACGGCTTGAACCACTCTTCGTAGATCCAGTCGTTCCAGGCCTTCACGCAGGCGTGGCCGAGCTCGCGGTCCTTGGCGGCGGCGAAGTGGCGGCCGCAGAAGCCGGTGATCGAGGAGGGGAAATTGAGCTGCGCCCAGATGCCGCCGAGATCCATGTCCCGGATGCGGGCCTCGGCGTCGTAGCAACCGGGGCGCATCTGCTCGAAGCGGAAGGGCTCGAGCTTCACCGTCTCGGGGCGCCGCCCGGCGACGGCGTTCATGCCGACCTGGGTGTGGTAGCCGCCGTCGAAGGCCCAGACCTCGTGGCCCTCCGGCGTCTCGACGATGCGCGGCCCCCGCTCGCGCAGCGCCTTCGGGAGGTAGCGCTCGAAGACGTGCGGCGGCTCGACGACGTGGTCGTCGACGGAGATGATCGTGTAGCGGACGTCGCGGGCGATCGGATCGGGGAGGAAGAGAGCGGGGTCGAGGGGCGTGGCGGACACGTGGAGCTCCTTCTCGGTTCGCGGGGTCATCAGCGCGCGCGCAGTCGCTCGATCGCACGACGGGCGGCGGCATCGTTCCTGGGATCCCGGGGTACGGGAAACAGGATCCGCTCGGCGATCCCGTCGTACTGGGCGCGGAGCACGTCGGCGATCTCGTCGTAGGTTCCGGCGGGCACGAAGGTTCGCTGGATCTCCTCCGTGACGAGCGCGTCCATGTCCTGCCAGCGCCCCTCGCGGGTGCAGGCGAGGAGCGCCTCGCCGACGTGGCGCCAGCCGTGGTATTCGAGGGCGGGCCAGTAGGCGGGGGTCGAGAGCGTGAAGACGAGGCTCTTGCGGGCCTCCCGGATCTCCTCCTCGACCTCGGCCCGGGTCGCTCCGGTCGCGACCAGCGGCCCCGCGACGAGCTCGATCCTGAGGTTGCGCCCGGCTCGCTTGACGCCCTCCTCCAGCGCAGGCCGCGTCACGTCCCGCAGATAGCGAGGCTCGCTATTCGTCGGATGCGTCTGGATCGCGTCCCCGACCTCGCCCACCGTCCGCGTCATGATGGGCCCGACCGCGCCCATCATGATCGTCGGCGCGGGACAATCGAGCGGTCCCGGATTGAAGAAGGGCTGCATGCGATTGAGCGTGTAGGACTCGCTGCGGAAGTCGAGCGGCGTCCCGTTCTGGAAGGTCTCGAAGCAGGCACGCACGGCGCCGACGTAGTCCCGAAGCCGCGCCGCCGGCGCGCTCCACGGCATGCCGAAGCGTCCGACGACGTTGCCCTTGACCTGGGTGCCGAGCCCGAGCTGGAATCGCCCGCCCGAGAAGGCCTGCAGATCCCAGGCGCCCTGGGCAGCGAGCATCGGGCTGCGCGCGAAGGCGACGAGCACGCCGGTTCCGACCTGCAGCGTCGTCGTCGCGGAGAGGGCCGCGAAGGAAGAAAGCATCCCGTCGTGGACCGCCTCCGGCACGGACAGCATGTCGTAGCCGAGCGACTCGACGCGACGAGCGTGGGCGGCCACGTCCCGCAGCTTCATGTCCGCGCCCATCGTCGCCGTCACCTTCAACATCGTTTCGCTTCCCTGATCGATTCGTCGATGGTGCCCCCGGCAGGACTCGAACCTGCGACGCACGGTTTAGGAAACCGACGCTCTGTCCTCTGAGCTACGGGGGCTCCGGCGCAGTCTAGCAGCGAACCCCATGGGGCCAGCCTCGGCCGTCGAGCCACCCTGCTCCGCGCTCGGACCCAACGGATGGCCGGGCGCGCGCGGTTCTCCGACCGTCCAGCGATCCGAGTCGCGCCGGCGGTGCAGCCCGCCGGCAGATCCGTGCGCGACGCGACCCCTCGAGGCTCGTCCACGTCGGTTGATGTCCGGAGATCGCGATCTCGGCGCTCAGCCGAAGCGCATCGCGACCGATACGCGGAGCAACGTGAAGGACACGGTGCGCGGGGAGAGCATGGCCGAGGAGCGGAAGATCGAGATCGCCATTCTGGCCGCCACCGACGATCTCCGCGGCGCCGAGCTGACGCGGGCGCTCGACGGGGCCGGCTTCTGCGTCCGGAACGAGGTCGTCTCCAGCACGATGGTGATCCTGCTCCTGCCCGGACAGGGCGGGCCCGGACTGACGGCGACCTGTCTCGAGATCGCACAGCGCCATCCCTCGATTCCGGCGGTCGTCCTGCATACCGCGGCGAGCGAGTCCGGCCATCCCGCCATCGATCACCACGTCTTCGAGCTCCTGCCCGCGACCCTCGAATACGGCCGGGTTTCCGATCACATCCGCGCCGTGCTGGCGCGTTGGCACCGCTTCGAGGAGCTCAAGAGCTCGGCCGCGACGCTCCAGCGCCTCGAGTCCACGACGGACCTCATCTACTTCGACTTCCGCCCCGACACCGGGACCTTCCGGCCCTCGCCCCAGCTGCGTCAGCTCCTCGGGCTGCCGGTACCGACCGCGGCCATGGCGCCGGGCTCGCTGCTCGATCGGATGCACTCGGACGACCGGGCGATCTTCGCGGGCACCCTCTTCGAGGCCGCCCGCTCGGGCACGCCCTTCTGCCTGCCCGTCCGCTTGACCGACTCGGCCGGTCGACAACGTCATTTCCGCGCCCGGGGTCGTGCCTTCGGGCCCTCCGAGACCGGCCATCCGTCCTGGGTCTTCGGCGTCTGCGAAGACACGACGGAGCACATGGAGAAGCTCGCGGAGGCGGAGGCCCGCTCCCGGATCGACGAGCTCACGGGGCTCGGCAATCGACGTTATTTCGACGACTGCCTGGCGAGCGCCCTCGGACGCGCGAAACGCGAGCGCAACCAGCTCGGTCTGATCTACGTCGACCTCGATCGCTTCAAGCTGATCAACGACACCCTCGGCCACGACGCCGGCGATCAGCTGCTGCGCATCGTCGCGGCCCGCTTGTCCGATGCGGTGCGCGCCCAGGACCTGGTCTGCATCGACCAGGATCGCTCCGCCTCCGACGTGCGCGTCTCGCGCCTCGGCGGCGACGAGTTCACCGTTCTCCTCTCGGGCATCCACGGCCCGGGCGACGCGGAGCTCGTCGCCAAGCGCATGCTCGCCGCGATCCGCGAGCCCGTCGAGATCCTGGGCCAGACGCTCACGCCCTCCGCGAGTCTGGGCATCGCCGTCTACCCGGACGACGGACGCAGCGCCGACGAGCTGCGCAAGCGGGCGGACGCCGCGCTCTATTCGGCGAAGGCGGCGGGCGGCGGCTTCCGATTCTTCGCGAAGGCGATGGAGGATGGCAAGGTTCGGCGCCTCTCCCTCGAGCACGAGCTGCGCATGGCCCTCGACCGGGGCGAGATCGTGCTGCTCTACCAGCCGCGGATCGACCAGCGGACGGGGGAGACGATCGGTGCCGAGGCGCTCATGCGCTGGAACTCGCCGAGCGTCGGCCGGGTTCACGCCGCCGAGCTGACCCAGATCGCCGAGGAGACGGGCTACATCACGACGCTCGGTCGCTGGGCCCTGATGCAGGCCTGCAAGGAAGCCGCGTTCTGGGTCGGCAGCCGGCCCGAGGGCTTCCGTCTCTCGGTCAACGTATCGCCCATCCAGTTCCAGCAGGACGACGTCTTCACCGCCGTAGTCGAGACCCTGAAGCAGACCGGCTTCCCGCCGGAGCGCCTCGATCTCGAGATCACCGAGACCCTGCTCCTGCGCGAGGACTCGCAGGCCTCTCAGGTCCTCGATGAGCTCCGGCGGATCGGGGTGCGCATCGTGCTCGACAGCTTCGGCAAGGGTTATTCGCCGCTGGCCGTCCTGATGAGCCAGCCGATCGACGTCTTGAAGCTCGACCGGCGACTGATCGAGACCGTCGCGCCGGATGGCGAGGGCAGCCAGCTGCTGGCGAACGTGATCCGGATGGCCCAGGACCTCTCGCTGCACCCGGTGGCCGAGGGCGTCTCCCACGCCGATCAGGCGGAGTTCCTGCTGAAGCACGGCTGCTTCGAGATGCAGGGGTATCTGTTCTCGGGCGCGCTCAGCGCCGACGACTTCCGGGCCCGGATCGGCTGCGCCTGAACCCGTCGGCCCGGTCGGCCCAGGCTGCGCGCGGGTGCGTCGAGCTCCCGGGTCCGCCCGATCGGATGCCTCGCTCGGGGTAGTCCGGGTAGTCAGGGTAGATAGACGAGCGGATCGTGGGCGGTCTCGCCGCGCCGGATCTCGAAATGGAGATGGGGACCGGTCGCCCGGCCCGTCGCCCCGACCTCGGCGATCTTCTGACCGCGCTCGACGAAGTCGCCCTTCTCGACGAAGAGCTGCCGCGCGTGGGCGTAGACCGAGCGATAGGCGCCGGCGTGCTTCAGGATCACGACCTTGCCGTAGGCTCCGAAGCGGCCGCTGTGGATGACCCGGCCGGCTTCCGCCGCGAAGATCGGCGTGCCGTGGGGGGCCCCCAGGTCGATGCCTTCGTGGGGACGGTTGCCGCGCAGTCCGAAGCGCGAGGTCAACCTGCCCTTCACGGGCCAGGTGAAGCGAAGCGGGCCCGCATAACGAGGGGTCCGCCTCGAGGGCTCGATCGCGCTGCCGCGTAGACCGGGGATCAACAGGCGCTGCCCGACCGAAAGCTCGGTCACGTCGTGGATGCCGTTGACCCGGGCGATCTCGGCCGCGGGCACGCCGTAGCGCAGCCCGATGCGGTAGAGGTTCTCGCCCGGCGCGACCTCGTGGTAGTAGGGGGCCGCTCGTTTTGGCGGAGCGCTCGCACAGCCGCCCACGCCGAGCCCGGTTGCGATCAGGGCCGCGACCGCGAGCGCGCAACACAGCGCGCGTGCGGCCCGCGTTCGCCGCCCGTCGCGCGCTGCGTCGGATCGTCCCATGTCGGGAGCAGCCGTGCTTCAGGGCTCGATGACGATCGGCTGTCCAGGACGTGTCGGGGGCACCCCGCTCCAGCTCGAAAGCGCGCCCATGCGCCCGTCGTATCCGACGGCGGCCACGGCGACGAACTCGGCCGTCCCGATCGGGACGATCGCCGAGAAGACCTGGACCGTTCCGCTCGGCTCACTCGCCGGTTTGCCGACGTCGACGCGACGCGCCCCGGTCTGATCGCCCTTGACGGCGGACACGAAGACCACGAAGCGCTTCACGGCGAGGGCATCGGGATGCGCCCAGATCACCTCGTGCATGGTCTCGCCCGCCGCGGCGGCGAGCCCGGGAACCGATGTCAGGAAAAAGAAGACGCAGCCTACGAGGCTGCGTCCGAAAGCGCGCCGGCCGATCGGTCGCTCAGCCGCTCCGATCCGTCGTCCGCTCGTCGGCCCGCTCTGCCGATTCGCCATGCCACCCCCCTCGCTCGACCCCGCGATCGGGGCCCGTAGCCGGCGAGAATACCGCGTCACGCTCGCGGGTCGTCCTCGGCGGCCCGACGATCGCTTCGGCCGGCCGCTCGCTGAATCGGACCTCGCCGAGCGGCGAGAAGGCGCGGACCTCCGCCATGGGCGTCGCGGCGCGAATGAAGCCGACCGCGTTCACGTAGCCCTGCTGGGGATCGAAGCGATGCGATTCGACGGCGATGCAGGACCGGCTGCCGTCGCCCGGCGCACAGAAATCGTGGGTCTCGATGCCAAAGGGGGCCCGCGCCGTCCGAAATCCAGCCCCCCGCTCGGTGGACATATCGACCCGGATGTCGACGGCGATCCGGGTCGAGAGGGGCCCGAAGCCGACCCGCTCGTGGATCCGGCCCGCGAGGCCGGCCTCGACGACATGGCCCGAGACGCGATCGAGGATCCAGACGAAATCGCTGAACGTCCCCGGGATCACCGCCGTCCCGGTGGAGCGCAGGTGGGCCTCCATCTCGGGGGCGGGAATCCGGATCCGGACCCGGTCCGCGTGGCCGGTCGGCTCGAGCAGCCCCGGTCGCGGTGTGCTCCAGGCGGTATCGAGGCGCCCCGGCTGGTCGGCGGGCGAGATCTCGAAGCGGACCTCGATCCGGCGCGGCGTCGGGTCGCCGAGGTCGAGCGGGGCCTGCTCGGCCGCGCCCGCCTGCTGCGACGCCCATGACGCCCACGAGATCAGCGCGAGCAACGCGAGAAACCCGCCCCGACCGGATCGCCGATACATGCCTCGTCCTCGTCGCGGATGCGATGGAGGTCGGAGTGCAAGACCGGTACCGCCGACGGAAGCGCGGAGAGCCCCGGCCGAGGGCCGCGAGGGCAAGCCGCGCACCACGAAGGGCAAAAGCCTGCCCACCGCTGCAGGCCGGATGCATCCGGGCTGCGCGGGGGTCTGCCGGGCTCCCTGGAACTGGACCGGGCCGGGGCGGGGCGGCGGATCGCCGATCGGGCGGATCCATGGGCCTGCGGGCGCCCGCCGAGCTCAGGCGCGGCGTTGGTGGGCGATGTACTGGCTGAGGATGTGCATCAGCGCCTGGTGGACATCCTCGGAGATTCCGTAGTTTTCGACCGGCACGTGGATCACGTGATCCGCCAGGCGGGCCAGCTCACCGCCCTGGAATCCCACGAAGGCGATGGTCGGCGCGGCGCATTTGCGCGCATAACGACAGGCCTCGAGCACGTTCGGCGAGTTTCCGCTCGCGCTGATCAGGAGCACCGCATCCCCTTCTCTCAACTGGATTTCGAGCTGCTTGCGGTAGACCTGGTCGTAGGCGAGATCGTTCGCGATCGCCGTGATGAGGGCGCCGTTCGAGGCGAGGGAGACTGCGCGCAGGGGGGCGTGGCCATCCGCGTGCGTGCCCTTCGCGAGGTCGCAGGCCGTATGATCGGAGAGCGACGCGCTGCCACCATTGCCGGCGACCCAGAGCGTTCCGCCCCGGGACGAAAGCGCGAGCAGGACCTCGAGCACGCAATGGAGCGCCCCTCGATCGATCTGCTGCAGGGCGTTCGTCAGACGAGCTTGATAGTCGCAGACGAAGTCGTCGAACTCGCGCATGGGCGCCCTCTCCGGTCGGACCCGACCCCCTCGAGCCGGCCCATCGACCGGGAACGTATCGTCTCGTGCGCCGTCGCACTGCCCGCCGCGCGATCCGACTCCGCTCGCCGAAGACCGTCGGTCTTCATTCCCCATGGGGCCATCGGATCGCCCCGGCGCCCCACGGCCGGAGACAGCTCATCATGAGCACGGGCCCCTCGCACGATGCGCTCGACCCGGCTGGATCGCGCCGGGTTGCCGCCGTCTTTCTCGACCGGGACGGGACCCTGATCGAGGAGCGCGAGCTCATCGAACGGCCCGACCAGGTCGTGATCCTGCCCGGCGTGGCCGGAGCGATCCGAGCCCTTCGCGCCGCGGGCTACCGCATCGTCGTGGTCACGAATCAATCGGCGATCTCCCGGGGCCGGCTCGATCCAGATCGGCTCGAGGCCGTCCACCGCGCGCTCGGCGATGCACTGCGGGCGCTCGGTGCGCCGCTCGATGCGATCTACTTCAGCCCGGATCCGCCGGACCCCGATGCGGAAGCCACGAAGCCCTCCGCCCGCCGCAAGCCGGGCGCCGGCATGCTGCTGCAGGCCGCCGCAGAGCACGGCCTGTGCCTCGAGCGGTCGTTCATGATCGGGGACCAGCCCCGGGACGCCCTCGCCGGTCGTCGTGCCGGCTGTCGCGGGAGCCTGCTCGTCCGCACCGGGCGGGCGCCCCTGCCCGCCGACGCCGCCGAACGGGCGGATGGTATTTTTGACGATCTGTCCGGAGCGGTCCGCTTCGTCCTCGCCCAGGGCGAGCCAGCCGGCGATTGAAGGTTCGATGGCAGAGGCGAGTGCGCCGCCGAAGCTGCGGTCGAGCGATCTGAGGAGCGCGGACGACCGCGCGGCGGGGATCCGACCTAACCGTCCCGTGGTTCCCCGTCGAACGCGTCTTCCCGACGCCACTCGACGCCCGAAACGATCCAGCCGCCGCGGCGCAGGATGCGCCCGGTGACGGCCGCCGGCCCCGCATCCGCCGGGAGTCGCGCCTCGAAGCTCTCGCGGTCCAGATCGATCTCGAGCGCGACCTCCGCGAAGCGCCAGACCCGTCGCGTGCGGGGGTGGAAGGCCTTGTAGACGGCCTCCTTCGCGCTGAAGACGAGTCGACACCGGTGCCCGAGGCCGCTTTCGCCCTCCTCTGCGATCCAGGCGAGCTCGTCGCCGAAGCAGATCATGCGCTCGAGACCGGGCTTGACCGCCCGATCGGGCTCGAGGTCGATTCCGATGCCGAGTCGCGCGTCGGCTCGGGACACCGCCACGGCGCAGGCGGACCCCGAGTGGGTGATCGAGCCGACCCAGCCGGTAGGCCAGCGGGGTGTCCGGTCGGCGTTGCGCGGGATCGCGAGGTCATGCTCGCCCTGGTCCCGGAGCAGCGCGTGGGCGAGCCAGCGGCCCGTGGCGTACTCGCGCTGCCGGGATGGACTCGCCTGCGCGAGGCCTTCCCGCTCGGCGGGCAGCAGGGAGGCGACGTGATCGTCGATGGGGGCCGAGGCGGTGAGGACCGCAGGGGAGAAGAGGCCGTCGAGGCACGGAGCCGATCCTGCGATCTCGTCCCCGTCCGCCTCGTTCATGGGTTTTCGATTCCCGTGCCCTGCCCCGCCCGTCGCACGCAGCGCTCGATCGCGTCGAAGAGGATGCCGGCCTGGTAGGCGCGACCGAGCCTCGGGTCGTCCGCTATCGGCTTCGGTCGCTCGCCGGCGCGGTAGGCGAGATAGCGCGCGCGGATCACGCGGGCGATGCCGGCGACATCCTCCGGCGCGACGACGTCGGCGCGGCTTTCGGCGAGGACCTGGCCCGTCGCCGACGCCTGGACGGCCAGCGCGAGGACCCAGGCGGGCCGCACGATGTACTCGAAGATCTTCGAGGGGATCGCGAGGTCGCTGTCCTGGGGCAGGTTGACGAGCATGGGCGCGCGCGAGAGCAGCTTCGCGACGTCGCGGAGATTGCCCGGCGGATGCAGGACCAATCGATCCTCGACGCCCTCTTCCCGAGCCATTCCGCGAATGAGCTCGACCTCGAAATTGCCCATCAGCTCGATCCGGAGATCGTTCGCGCCGAGCTCGAGCTCTCGAGCGACCTGCCGTGTCGCGCGAAACAGGTTGCGAGGACTTCGGTCGAGGTAGATCGAGCCGGCGTAGGCGATCACGAAGGCGGGACCGAAGTCGGCGACGAGGCCCTCTTCCTCGTCGTACCCGTTGGTCACGGAGAGGATCTTCGACGCGAGCGCCGGGTAGACCCGGGCCATGAGCATCGCGGCAGCGGGCGTGTTCATCACGACGAGAGAGGCCTGCTCGAAAGCGCGGGCCTCGAAGAGCCCGGCGAGGCGGAACCAGAGCGCCGACGCGAAGCTCGCATGGAGTCGCTCCCGCTCGCTCCAGGCATCCCGGAGATCGACGACGAGGGGCACGCCGACACGGCGGGCGAGCCGGCGCGCGGCGGCGTGGATCATGTGGGGGGGGCCGCAGGAGACGATGGCGCGGTGGAGCCGGGGATCGAAAAAGCGGCCGGCGAGCTCGGCAGCTGCGTCGGCCCAGGCGGCATCGTCCGCGATCTCGAGCAGCGCGTTGAGGGCGGGACGCCAGGTCGAAGGGCCATACCCGGCCCTCAGGATGTCTTCTCGGCGCGGCCAATCTTCGCCGGCGAGGGCCGCAGGCACTGTGCCCGGGGCGGGGACGGTCGACGGGGAGGAGGCCGTCGGTGCGGCGGCGCTCTGCGCGGGGAGCGCTGTTTCCAGGCGCGGCGCGCGGCGAAATCGACGGACGAGCTTCGAGAGGGCGTCGATCGGGCGCGAGGCGATGTGCTTCCGGGCCGGGACGCCGAAGATCCGGACCCCGGCGGGCAGGCCGTCGAGTCGTGTCGGGTCCCGGGCCTCGAGGTCCCGGGGATCGAGGGTGACCACGTCGAGAGCGAAGCCGCGTTTGGCGGCGAAGTGGGCGAGCTTCTCCCAGCGACGGGCGCCCGCCGCCTGACCGGGCGGAAAGTGGGTGCTGAGCAGGAGGAGTCGATCGCGCGCCGCGTCCGAGGGCTCGGAGCAGAAGAAGGGCTCGGGCTTCACGTTCGATCGGGTCAATTGGCTTCGTCGACAGGACGGCCCGCGGCCATCCCGTCGCCCTCTCCTCGGTGCCGATACGCCGCTGCGCGTGCCTCGTGGGACTGCAGCGGCCTACATACCGCGGAAGTGAAGCACGGTCTTCACGGTCTGGGCGAGAATGACGAGGTCGAGGAAGAGACTTCGGTACTTCAGGTAGTAGAGGTCGAGCGCGAGCTTCTCTTCGTAGCCCTCGACGCTGTTCACGTAGCCGTAGCGCGTCTGGGCCCAGCCCGTTACGCCGGGGCGCACGGTCGTCCGAAGCGCGTAGTAGGGGTAGATCTCGTGGAGGGTCTCGGCGAACTCGGGGCGCTCGGCGCGGGGGCCGACGAGGCTCATGTCGCCCACGAGCACGTTCCAGAGCTGCGGCAGCTCGTCGAGGCGCGTTCGCCGGATGAAATAACCCACACGCGTGATGCGATCGTCGTTCTCGGACGTGAAGACCGCGCCGGACTTGGACTCGGCGTTCTCACACATCGAGCGGAGCTTGTTCATCATGAACGGCTTGTCGTCCTTGCCGAGACGACGCTGCCGGAAGAGGATCGGGCCGGGGGAATCGAGCTTGATCGCGAGCGCAGTCAGCGCGAGGACCGGCGCCGCGAGGAAGAGCAGCAGGGTTGCGCCGACCACATCGAGGGCGCGGCGGGTCAGGCGGTAGGTCGGACCGCAGGAGAAGCCGGGTCCGAAGATCAGATAGCTCGAGCGCAGATCGCGCATGTGGACCCGGCCCGAGAGGCGCTCGAGGAACGAGAGGCCGGACTCGACGTGGACGCCCCGGGTCTTCGACAGCATGAGCGTATCGGCCGGGAAATGCTCGTGGCGATCCTTCGACGCGACCACGATGTGGTCGACGTCCCAGTCCAGCAGGATCTTCTCGAGCTCGTGCGGCCTTCCCAGGACGCGGAACCCCGCATAGCTCGCGCCGTGCTGATGGAGCGCGCGGTCGTCGGTCAGGAAGCCGAGCATCCGGATGCCGGTATCGCTTCGATCCTGGAGCATGCGCGCGACGCGCAGGCCGAGATCCGTCGCGCCGATCACGACCACGTTGATGGTGAGCAGCCGCGTGCCCAGGGACAGGCGGAGGAACATGCGGGCGACCACGAGGAGCGGAAACATGATCGCGGCGATCGAGGCCATCGTGGGCGTCGCGCCGTCGGGAAGCGGCACGCCGAAATAGCAGAGCAAGGCGCCCGCAAAGCCCATACCCATCGTGACGAGGATCGAGACCAGGGTCCGCTGGCCGTCGCCGAGGGTCTCGGGGCGATAGGCTTCGTTGAAGAACAAGGCGCCGAGCGTCAGAGCGACGGTGACGCCGGCCGCGAGCAGGTAATGGGCAAGCGCGATCGGCGGTGGGCCCACTGCCCAGGTGATCGCGAACGCGGCGAGCACGCATGCCCCGTCGACGACGGCTGCACAGATCGATCGGGGCGAATAGACGCCGTTCAGGTAATACATCGTTTGGCCTGCCTCGCCGAGAACACCGCTGTCGAACTTCTGACGTTCTTGCAGGTGCCTTCGAGGATGTCTGTGCCCGAGGAATCGATTCGGTGGCGCCGGAACCTGGCCCCATCGGGGCCCAATCGCGTCGCCGCCCACGGTAGCAGCTCAGGTCTTCCCTTGTGTCCACGATCACACGAATTTGACGTGCAGTCCCTGGGCGCCCGGCATGAGGTCCGGACGCAGGTCCCCATCGGCCCGACCGCGGGTCCTCCTGAGCAGAAGTCCGGGCGTTCGGATGGGGGGCGGGAATGAGTCGGCACGAAGCGGGCCGAACTCGGCACTCCGGTGACCGACGGCTCGTCCGATACGATGAGCGCATGAGAGTCGACCTCGTCGAGCGCCCGGGAGAGGAATGGGACCGGTTTGCGGAGGCCCATCCCGCTGGGCGCCTCGGGCATGCCTCGGCCTGGGCCGAGGTCCTGGAGACGGCCTACGGCCTCGAGTCCCGCTATCTGACCGCCCGATCGAGCGAGGGAGAGCTGGTCGGCCTCCTGCCCCTCGTGACCTTCCGGTCCCGGCCGGGGGGCCGGCGTCGGCTGATCTCGCTTCCGTTTCTCGACTCGGCCGGCATCCTGGCGTCGGACCACGAGGCCGAGGCCGCCCTTCGGGACCGCGCCCTCGCCCTGGCGACCGAATCCGGCTGCTCGGCTCTCGAGCTGCGGGATTTCTCCAGCGCAGGCGACGCCCCCGCATCCGAGCTCGCCATGGACCGGGTCAATCTGGTCCTGCCCCTGAAGACGAGCGAGGAGTCCCAGTGGACCGCGCTCTCCGCGAAGGTCCGCAACCAATGTCGCAAGGCCGAGCGTGAAGGCCTGACGCTGCGAACGGGCGACCCCGGCGCCCTGCGCGAGGACTTCCTCCTCCCCTATCGCATCAACATGCGCGACCTCGGCTCCCCCCCCCACTCCCCGGCCTTCTTCGAGGTCCTGACCCAGCGCTTCGGCGAGCGCCTCCGCTTCGTCGTCACCGAGCACGCCGGTCGCCCGGTCGGCGGTCTCGTCGCGATCCGATTCGGGCGCCGGGTCTACGTGCCCTGGGCTTCGACCCTTCGAAGCGAGCGCAATCGCTGCCCCAACAACCAGATCTACTGGGAGGCGATCCGCTGGGCCGTCGTGACGGGCGCCGCCGAGCTCGACTTCGGTCGTTCGCCCATCGACGGAGGCACCTATCGTTTCAAGAAGGGTTGGGGTGCCCACGAGGAGGCGCTCCGCTGGCGCACGCTCGCTCCGGACGGGACGATCGCGCTCCAACGCGCAGGCACGGGGAGTCCCGTCGTGAAGAAGCTCTCCGAGCTCTGGACGAAGCTCCCGGTGCCGCTCGCGAGCGTCGTCGGCTCTCGTCTGCGCCGTTATTTCTCGAACTGAGCCATTAGGAGACTCGACGGTTGGCCTTCAACTCCATCGAGTACGCGATCTTTTTCGCGCTCGTCTTCGCGATCTACTGGCTCCTCTCCCATCGCGGACAGAACCTCTTCCTGCTGGCCGCCAGCTATTTCTTCTACGGCTCCTGGGACTGGCGCTTCCTGTCGCTGATGCTGGGCTCGTCGTTGGTCGCCTGGTGGATCGCGCTCGCCCTGGACCGGACGAACGAGGAGGCGGCCCGCAAGCGGCTCGTGACGATCTCCGTCGTGGCCAACCTCGGGCTCCTCGCGATCTTCAAATACTTCGGATTCTTCGGCGACTCGTTGCGTCTGCTGCTCGCTTCGTTCGGCATCGAAGCCGGCTGGCCCTTGATCGAGATCGTGCTGCCGGTCGGCATCTCGTTCTTCACGTTCCAGGCGCTGGGCTATACGATCGACGTCTATCGCCGGGAGATCGCGCCGGCCCGACGCTTCTCCGACCTGGCGCTCTTCATCGCGTTCTTCCCCCAGCTCGTCGCGGGCCCGATCGAACGGGCCCACAACCTGCTCCCCCTCGTGCTCGCACCGCGGAGCTTCTCGTTCTACGAGTTCGGTCGCGGCGGATTCCTGATCCTCGTCGGCCTCTTCAAGAAGGTCGTCCTCGCGGACGGGCTCGCGCCGTCGGTCGACGCAATCTTCCGCGACGGGGCCCACGCCTCGGGCGGGGACGTCTGGCTGGGCAGCGTCTGCTTCGCGTTCCAGATCTACTGCGACTTCTCGGGCTACACCGACATCGCCCGCGGTTCCTCGAAGATGCTCGGCATCGACCTCATCGAGAACTTCCGCTCGCCCTACCTGTCGAAGGACCCCCAGGAGTTCTGGCGCCGCTGGCACATCTCCCTGTCGAGCTGGCTGCGCGACTATCTCTACATCTCGCTGGGCGGCAATCGCGGCGGCCGCTTCGCGACCTATCGGAACCTGATGTGGACGATGGTGCTCGGCGGGCTCTGGCACGGCGCGGCCTGGAACTACGTCTTCTGGGGGACCTACCAGGGCCTGCTGCTCATCGGGCACCGCGCCCTCTGCTCGTGGCACCGCCCCGCCACCGCTCGCTGGCTCCTGCCGATCAAGATCTCCGGATTCTTCGTACTGACCTGCTATGGCTGGACGCTCTTCCGCGCGCGCTCCCTCGCGCAGTGCGTCGACTTCACCGTCGCTCAGTGGACGGACCCCTTCACGATCACCCTCGGCCTGGAACGCCCGCCGCTGGCGACGATCCTCGCCCTGCCCATCCTGATCCTGATCGACGGGCTCCAGTACGCCAAGGTCGATTCCTGCTTCTATCGCTCCTGGGGCCCCGCGCGACGCGGGCTCCTCTATGCGGCGATCGCCTGGCTGCTCGTGATGGGGCTATCGAATGCACCAAGTGAATTCGTCTACTTCCAGTTCTGAGCCGGTCCAGCCGGGCCAGTCGAGTCGATCGGGGGCGACGGCGGCGTCGCTGGCTGCGACGCTTTGCTGGACGATCCTCTGGCTCGCCGGGATGGAGGCCGCCTGCCAGCGCCTCATCCGGGTGGAAGCGATCCGGGAGACGCCGGTCGGACGTCCGCTGGCCGCCTACCTCGAGCGCGGCGAATCGACGGTCCGGCGATTGCGGTCGGCCTGGGTCAGCGACGATCCCAACGTGCAGGCGATGATCGACGCGGGTTGGATCGATCGCGCCCGCTGGCGAGCGCTGCCGGCCCAGCGTACGGCCGCCACCCCGCACCTCGCCGCCTTCTACGGGAACTCCTTCACGCGCCAGATCGCGACCGAGGTCGGCCGCCTGGATCCAGCCGTCGGGATCCGGATGATCTTCGGTCCGGTCGCGCCGGCGAGCCACGCCTACGCCTGCTTCCTCGAGGATCGCGCCGAACACGACGCGGATGCGGTGGTGATGGGCGTCGTCCTCGAGATGCTTCCGGGGCTCTACTCGATGACGCGCTCGACCGTCTCCGTCGTCGAGCCGTCGCCGTACACGTTTCCCCGCTACTGGCTGGAGAACGGCGTTCTCGAGAGCGCGGAGCCCCCCGTCCGGCGCTTCGAGGAGTTCGGACGGGCCCTCGCGGATCCGGAGCTCTGGGCGGCCCACCTCTCGGCGCTCGAGCGCCACGACGCCTTCTACTCGGCCGCGATCTACGACGAGAGCTGGCTCGACGAGCTGACGCTCGCGCGAATGCTGAAGTCGGCCTGGGCCATCGGGCGCCATCGTGCGATCGAGGGCCCGGTGCTGGCCGGGCTCGCGGAGCCCGAGAGCAGCGAGGCCGTCGCCCTCCTCGTCGAGCTGCTCCGGCGTTTCGGCGAGCAGGCGCGGGCCGATGGACGGCGGCCGCTCGTTCTGCTCATCGATACGCCCACGGTCTCATCCGGCGCGAGTCGCTATGTCCGCGATCAGCTCGCTCGCGGGACATCGCGACCTCGTCACCGCCGAGACCTGCGACGCATCGCCGCCGCGGCCACCTCTCGAGGCTTGTGCGGTCCGGTCGCGGAGAAGGTCGGCTGGATCGAAGCGCCTTGAGCGCCAGCGAGCCCAGGGCGCACTCGGACACTCGGAGTGAAGCGATGCGCCGCCGGTCGTCAGTAGATCGGTGGCAATGAGCCCAGCATCGGCGCCGAGGTCAGATCCTCGAGGTGCTGCGAGTCGATCACCACGGGGTGGACGAGCTCGTGGAGCACGACGAAGACGGCGCTGAGCGCGATCGCGACCACGATCGCCGCCGCGATGAAGACGAAACGGGGGATGATCGGGTCCGACGCCGGAACCGCCGACTCGACCCGTACGAGCTGAGCACCCTTCTGCGAGGTCTCCATGCTGCGGGAGAGCTCGACGCTCTTCAGCTTCCGCAGGTTCTGGCCATAGGCCTCCTGCAGGATCACCTCTTCGCGCTCGAGGGCGCGGAAATCGTCGGTGATGTCGGAGGTCTGACCGAGCTTCGACTCGAGCTGCTTGACCTCGGAGTCGATGTCGTTCAGGCGTGCGACGCGCGAGGCGATTTCCCGATCGAGACGTGCGCGGCGCTGCGAGATGCTCTCGCGCTTCGCGAGGAGCATCGGGTCCTGGCTCGCATCCTCCTCTTCGAGGGAGGCGATGCGTCGGCGTACGGACTGGACCTGCGGGTGGTCGTCGGTGTAGAGCACGAGCAGGCGGGCGAGCTCGGCCTCGAGCTGCTCGCGCATGCTCGGCTCCTTGGAGAGGCCGTCGGACGAGAACGAGCCCGACTCCCGCACCTGCTCGCGCAGGTCGTTGACCTCGAGCGCGATCGAGCTGCGTTGCGTCTCGAGGCGCTCGAGTCGACCGATCGTCGCAGTCTGCTCCTCGGGAAGGGAGCCGCGATACTGCTCGCGGAAGAGCGCGAGCTTGCGCTGGTGCTCACGCAGGGATTCGTCCGAGCGCTCGAATTCCTTCCGCATGAAGTCGAGGGTGACCTGCGACTGGTCGCCCCGGTACGCGAGGTATTCGTCGATCAGCGCGCTCGAGACCCGATTGACGAGGGATGCGACGCGCTCGGGCTGCTCCCCCTGGAGCACCAGACGGATGGCGAGCGACTCGCTATCGGCGGCGCCGCGAATTGCGCTCTCCTCGATCAACAGATCGTTTCGCAGCGCCGCGACGATCGTCGCGATCTCCTGCTCGTCGCCGCCGGATTGCCTGGCCTCGGCCTCGGCGATCTTCTTCAGACCCTTGCGGGTGAAGACGCGGCTTCGGATCTCCTTGAACTGTTGCGCAGGCGTCTGCACGATCACCGAGGGGACGAACTGATCCGGGATGGCCTTCGCCGTCAGCATGAGCGCTGCGGACGACTCGAATTGCAGGGGGACGAGATTGGCCGCGAGGACTGCCGGGACGACGAGCGCCACGAGCGCGATCAGGCCCCAGCGATAACCGCGACGAAGGACACCGACGGGATCGCGCAGCTGGGCCGGAATCGACGGACCCTTCTCCTCGTCGTTCTCGAGTCCGTAGGGGGACATCGATTCGCTCATCGGGGCTCCTCCTCGATGGGCTCCGAATGACTGACGGCATCCACGTCCTGGGCCTTGTCCCCGTAGTAGTAGTATTCCGTGGGCATCGCCTTCGCGTCTTGTGCGTGGTTGAGCACGCAGCCGAGCACCTTCTCGCGCGGTAGATGCTCGAGCGCGCCCTTGATGCTGCGGGTCGGCGTGCTGCCCGCCTTTGCGACGAAGACGTAGGCATCGGATGCGTCGATCACGCTCGAGGCATCCGAGACCACGAGCGCCGGTGGCGAGTCGATGATCACCCGGGAGAATCGCCGCTCGAGCTGCTCGATCAGGCTGCGCAGGTTCTGGCTCGCGAGGAGCGGCTCCGGCGACGACGTGCCGCGATCGGTGGCGAGGACGCTCAGGCCGGGGACGTCGGTGACGATCAGCGCCTCGTCGAGGGAGGCGCGTCGCTCGAGCACCTCGTTCACGGTATGCACGGGCGTCAAGCCGAGGCTTCGGGCAACGCTCGGTCGCCGCAGGTCGAGATCGACGAGCACGACGGACTCGCTGCGGTCGAGGCGCGTCAGCGCGATCGCGATGTTGCAGGCGGTCGTCGTCTTGCCCTCCCCGCGCAGCGAGCTCGTCACGACGATCGAACGGATGTCGCGGGGCGCCGCACGGCGCTTGACCTTCTGGGCGATCCGGCGGGCGCAGGCGGCGCCCATCGTGGTGCCGTCGAGCAGCGAGATCCGCTCTGGCATGGCCGAGCCGGCGTCGCGGGCGACGGGCCGGATGGTCGGTTGGAGGGTCTCCTTGCGGTGGCCCGTCGGCTCCGCCGATCGGGCAGAGCGCTCCATCGACGTGGACGGCTTCGCGATCGGCCCCTCGCCCTCGCCCTCGTCTTCCTTGGATCGTTCGGCCGCGGTCGGCCCCGCGTCGCGGCGACCGAGCACCTCGTCGAGCGAGAGCGTGCGGCCGGAAGACTCGCCGCGCCCGCCCGCCTGCGCCGAGCGCTCCTTGTGCGCCGCTTCGTCGTTCGCGCGTCGCAGCGCCTCCGCCAACTCGCCCATCGTCGTTCCTCGTTTCGAGCAGGGCCGGAGAAGGCCCGCCGCCGAGCCGGACGCGAGCCGACCCGACCGATCACCCCCGATCGGCAGGACCCGGCGCGGACCCCAGACGAATCCGACTCGCGAGTGGGTGACCCCACGAGAAGGAATGGGTCGGGAAACCGGTCCCGGGTCGACTGCCCGCCGGCTTCCGTGCCCATGCTAGCCCACTGGGTTGCCGCCGATGCCGGACGGGTGCCATCGAAATGCACGAACGAGCCCCGAATTGCTCCACTTCACGACCTGCGCGCGCTTCGCAGTCGACTCGCACACCCTCGAATCGCCCCGTTTGGCCTTGATCGGGCCACCCACGGCGACGATTGAAGGCAGCGGGTGTCGAGGCGGGGCACGCGATTCGGCTCCGGTGTCCCGGCCGGGGCGCGCGGAGAACGTCCTGATACGCTCACGGCTCGAACCCCGGATCCGGTGCAACGAGGATCGAATGAACGCCCCCATCGAACGCTCGACCCACGCGCTCTCGGTCGACCTGGAGGAATACTTCCAGGTCTCGAATTTCGATCGCGTGCTCTCCCGCGCGGATTGGGACGGGCTGCCGAGACGGGTCGAGGCCCAGACGCATCGCCTGCTCGATCGCTTCGACGAGACGGGCAGCCGGGCCACCTTCTTCATCCTCGGCTGGGTCGCCGAGCGCGAGCCCGGGCTCATCCGCCAGATCGCCGAGCGCGGCCACGAGATCGCCTGCCACGGCTACGACCATCGATTGGTCTACGACCTGACCCCCGATACGTTCCGCGCCGACCTCGTGCGAGCGCGGCGCGCGATCGAAGACGCGGCGGGTGTGCGCCCGGTCGGCTACCGGGCTCCGAGCTATTCGATCACCCGACGCTCGCTCTGGGCTCTCGACGTCCTCGCCGACGAGGGCTTCGAGTACGACTCTTCGATCTTCCCGACGCGGCATCCCCGCTACGGCATCCCCGATTTCTCGCGCACACCGGTCCTGATCCAGCTGGCGGGGGGACGCACGATCCGCGAGTTCCCGATGACGACGCTCCCTCTCGGCCGGATGAACCTCCCGCTCGCCGGCGGCGCCTATCTCCGCTTCTTCCCGCCTCTCGTCTTCAAGCTGGGCCTCGATCGCCTGACGCGCCGGGGCGAGCCGGTCGTGCTCTACATCCATCCCTGGGAGATCGATCCGGGACAGCCTCGACTCGCAGCGGGCTTGAGGGTGCGCATCAACCACTACTTCAATCTCGGCCGGACCGAGGATCGCCTCGTCTCGCTCCTTAGGCGGTTCCGGTTCGGTTCCCTGCGCGACGTGCTCGAGGGGCTCCACGAGCGCCTGAAGCTCGACACCGTCCGCGTCGCCTGACGGGAACGAAGGCGATCGATGATGTCCGTCCGTCCCAGTGGCGATCGACCCGAGCGGATCCTCGTCACCGACGCCGAGACCCGCGCCGCCCTCGCCGCCGTCCGCTCGCTCGGGCGCGCAGGCCACGAGATCCACACGACCTGCGCCCGACCGCATGGCCTCGCGAGCGCCTCGCGCTTCGTTCGCGCCGAGCACGTGCTCCCCGACGCCGAGCGCGCCCCCGATGCCTGGGCCGCGGCGCTCGAGGCGCTCGGGCGGGCGCTGCGAATCGACCGGATCCTCCCGATCTCCGAGCTCTCCCTCGGCGCCCTGTACGCCGCCGGCCTCGACGCGCGCCTGCCCTGCCTCGCGCCCTCGGCTGCCGCCTACTCCGCCGCGACGGACAAGCACGGCATCCTCGAGATCGCGCGCCAGGTCGGCATCCGGACGCCGAAGAGCGTCCTCGTCGAGAGCCCCGAGTCGTTGACGGCCCTGCCCGCCGGCTTCGACTACCCGGCGATCCTGAAGGCGCGGCGCTCGCGCTTTCGCGCGGGCTCGGGCTCGGGCTGGGGCTCGGGCGCGGTCGTCCTCGTCCGAAATCCGGAGGATCTCGCCCGCGCCGTGCGCGATCCCGGCTTCGGACAGGGGCTCCTCGTCCAGGAGTTCCTCCCGGGCCATGGTGAGGGCCTCTTCCTGCTGGCACGGGGCGGAGTGTGTCTCGCGGCCTTCGCCCATCGCCGTCTCCGGGAGAAGCCGCCGAGCGGCGGCGTCAGCGTCCTGCGCGAAGCCGTCGAGCCGGATCCGCGGCTGCTCGCCGCGAGTCAGGCCCTGATCGCGAAGCTCGGTCTCGATGGCGTCGCGATGGTCGAGTTCCGCTGTTCCGCCGGCGAAGAGCCTGCGCTGATGGAGATCAATCCCCGGCTCTGGGGCTCGCTCCAGCTCGCGATCGACGCGGGCATCGACTTCCCGGAGCTGCTCTGGCGCATGCATGCGGGGCTGCCGGTGCCGAAGTCGGACGCACGACTCGGCGTCCGGACGCGCTGGCTGCTCGGCGACCTCGACCATCTGCTGATTGCGCTGAAGCGCTCCGACATGCGCGAGGCCACGGGCCGCACCCGCCGAGCCGTCGTGCTCGACTTCTTCCGAAGCTTCGGCGACGGCTCGCGGCTCGAGGTGCTCCGCGGCGACGACCCGCGGCCCTTCCTGCGCGAGCTGCGTCAGTGGCTCGGATTTTGAGCGGGACGGCCCGGCTCATGCTCCCGTCGAGCAGCACGCCGGCGTTGGCCGACCTGTCCGACTGTCCCTCGCCCCGACCCGAACCACCTCGAAGACGCCCGCATCCCCCCTGTACGCTTGCGACTCGGTTGCATCGCCATGCGGCGGCAGTCGCTGCGCAACGGTGCGGGTCCGCGCGAAACGCCTGCCCGGGTGAGTGGGGTCACGATCACGCGCTTTGCCCGCGCCGAAGAAGCTTCCGACCGTCGACCGCGGTTCGAGAGCATCGAGCCCGGTGTCGTATGCGAATGCGTCCAAGAGGCCGTTGAGGAGCCGAGGCATGATGGGGACTGACAAGTCGAACTACCGGGGCCGGATGATCGCCGTCGGGCTGGGCTGGCTCCTGCTGGGCGCGACGAATGCGGAGGCGCGCCAGGAGGTCCTGCAGTGGACCCATCCGGACGCCGCCGCCGTCCAGCGTTTCGAAGCCCTTTATGGGACGAGCACGGGCGTCTACGGGACGCCCGTCAGCCTCGGCAAGCCCACGCCGAATTTCTCCGGTGTCTTCCAGGGCTCGATCACCGTCGGCGACACCGCGAACGTCTACGTCGTCGTGCGTGCCGTCGGCACGACCGGCGAGATCAGCCCGAACTCGGGCGAGCGCTTCCGGGCCGCTCCCGCTCCGCCGCCGCCGGCGCCGCCGCCGGCAACCGGTGGGACGGGAACCACGACCCCGACCTACAACTTCGACGGTCTGACCAGCGGATCGGTCGTCCCGGGCTGGGTCGATACCGGGACGGGCTTCAGTCTTGCGTCCGACGACAGCCTCTTCTCGATCGCGTCGACTTCGCTCGGTGGTTCCTTCACGACCGCATCGACCGGCGCCGACATCCACTCCCACATGGCGTCTCCGGCGCCCACGACGACGCGGAGCTACAAGCTGCGCGGCGGCATGAGTCTCGGCAGCGCGAGCGGCGGCATCGGGGTCACGTTCTACAGCGGCTACCCGACGACCGACACCTACTACCGCCTCGGCCGCCAGCCCGGAGAGACCTTCAAGATGAGCGCGCGGCATCCCATGACCTGCTCGCTCCCGGACTCGGGCTACACGCCCGCGGCGAATGGCTCCTACGCCTTCGAGGTCGCCGTCGAGACGCTCTCGGACCGCAACCGCATCCGGGCCAAGGTCTGGGACCTCGGCGGGACCGAGCCGAGCTCGCCGCAGATCGTCTGCGACGATACCCACGCGGCGCGGCCGAGCGGCGGAACCTTCGGGGTCTGGCCGACCGGGGCCGGGACGAAGTTCTGGGACGGCTTTTCGCTCCAGGCGCTGACGAGTCCGCTCCCGGCGCCGACGACGGGAACGACGCCGCTCGCGCCGCCGATCCTGATCGAGATCGTGCCGGTGAACTGAGAGCGGACCTTCGCCGAGCCCTGCGGCCGGAGACGACCGGCGAGCCTCGCGCTCGCCGGTCGTTTCCGTTTCAGCGACCGGGATCAGCGCCGGAGACCGAGCCACCCCTGACGGCGGATCTCGCCCTCGATGGCATCGGCCGCGATCTGCATCCCGATCGGCCCCGGATGCAGGTCGTAGGGCAGATAGGGATTGCTTCCCGCTTCGAAGGAAGCCCGATAGGCGGCCTCGAGCTCGATCATCGGCATGCCGGTCGGCGCCCACTCGGCCCGGAGCGCTTCAGCGTAGACGGGCGACGGGGTCGGCTGGCGGACCTGGTTCTCCATCGGGAATGAAACGAGCAGGACGGGGATGCCCCGCTCCGCCGCCGCCGACGCGAGCTCCCGCAGACGCCCCCCCGTCGCCGACCAATAGCGCTCGAGGGCATCGGCATCGCCTTCGATGATGTCGCGCTGGATGCCGACGAGCTCGTTCTCGGGTTGGCCGAGGGCGGCCACGACATTCTTCGCGCGTGTGACACCCAGGTAGAGGACGAGACTCCGCCGCATCCGATTCCGGATGAAGGCCGGCAGCAGGTGCCCCGGATCAGCCGACTCGGTCTCCCTCGCCTCGTCGCGGCGGATCGGACCCTCGACGACGGGCAGAGGCTTGTCGTTGCCGAGCAGATCGTTCCAGTAGAAGCCGATCGTGATGAGATCGGGCTCGTAGCGCAGTCCATCCGCCTGGAGGAAGACGAGCTCCTGGGTCGTGTTGTATCCGGCAACGCCGGCATTGATGACCTGGAACCGCCGGCCGGGCGACTCCCGATTCAGCAGGCGCTCCAGGCGCTGGACGTAGAGGTCCTCGAATCGGACGCCGAGAGCGAACGTGAACGAATCGCCCAGGGCGAGGATGCGCGTCTCGCCCGGCGGCTTCTCGATCGGCATCGGATCGTCACGCAGGCCCAACGAGTTGGTCTCGACGGGGGCGTCGATCGTGAAGGACTGGTCGTCGTGCGGAAGGATCCAGCCGAGCTGAGGATCGAGGAGATGACGGGTCTGCGGCTCCTCCCAATCGGGCGGCACGTCGTAGAGCAACCGCAAGGCAGCTTCGACTAGAACGATCGAAATCGAGATCGAGAGAGCGAGCACGAGGAGCTTGATTTTCACGTCCGATCCTTCTTGAATCCGTCAGGGTCGCCCTGCTGCGAAGGCGCTCTGGGCGAGTCGCAGGGCGTGGCCGGCGCGCTCCTTCCATGCGACCCAGTCATAGGCCCCATCCAGCTTTGCCGCGACGATTGCGAGATCGTCCCCGGGCTCGATCCCGACGCGGCGGAGTCGAAAGCGCTCGCGCTCGCGACTGCTGCGCCCGAAGCACGTCGAGCAGGCCAGGACGAAGCCCGCCGCCGCGACCGCGCGCTCGGCCTCGGCATCGAAGTCGCCGCGCTGTCCGAAGGGATAGGCGAACAATTTCACGGGCCGCTCGAGCACACGCTCGAGCTCTCGGCGGCAACCGACCGTTTCTTCTGCGAGGGCTTCGCGATCGAGGGCCACGATCCGGCGATGGTTGAATCCGTGTCCACCGATCTCGATCCGCTCGGGATCGAGACGCCGCAACCCCTCGGCATCGAGGATCGGGCGCGGCTCCCGCTGCCCCGCGTCCCACTCGTTCGAGCGGCCGACCCGCCCGGCGGGCACGAAGAGCGTCGCGTGGAGATCCGCGGCCGCCAGGATGGGCGCAGCCAGCTCGGCGAAGTCGACGTAGCCGTCGTCGAAGGTGATCGCCGCCAGATCGACCGCGGCGGGATCCTCGATCCGATCGGCGAGCTCGGCGAGCGGAACGATCCGCCGACGCGTACGCAGAAGCTCGAGCTGGGCCCGGAAGTCGTCCGGAGCGATGCCGTCGCTCCCACCGATGCCGTGGTACATCACGATCAGCGGACCCCGCCCGGGCAGGATGGCAGGCAGGCCGGTGGCGGCGAGCATCGCAGAGACACGATCGACCCAGCCCGTCACGGATGAGCTCCGGGAAGGTCTCGAGTCGGACGTCGCTCGGCCGGAACGGAGCGGCTGCCGGCGCAGCGGGCGTAGAGCGCGAGATAGGCATCGCGCACCGCGCCCTGCGCATAACGCGGCCTGATCGAAGCCGCCCAGGCGGCCGCCGCTCGACGCGCCGATTCGGGGGACTCGAGCAGCCCGTCGAGCGCGCGCGCGAAGGCGTCCAGGTCTCCGGGGGGCACGCACCACGAAGATGGCGCGTGCTCGAGCAGCGCCGGAATCCCGCCGACGCCGAACGCGACGACCGGAACCTCGCAGACTGCCGCCTCGAGCAGCGCCATCGGCGTCCCCTCGTGGCGCGAGGTCATGGCGAGCGCGTCGAGCTGTCGCAGGAGTGGCGCGGCCTCGGGCACCGAGCCGAGGAATCGGACCCGATCGCCGAGCCCCTCGGCCTGACAGCGGTCTGCGAGCGTCTTTTCCATCGAGCCCGACCCGACGACGACCCAGCCAAAGCGGGCGGAGCCCCGCCGCGCGATCTCGAGGAAGAGATCAGGCCCCTTGACCGTCTCGAGGCGTCCGATGAAGCCGACGAGCGGGCGCCCCGGATCCCAGCCGAAACGCATCCGCAGGTCGGGCATGCCCTCGCCGCTTCCGACGGAAGGCATCGGATTGGGGATCTCCACGGCCCGCACCGCGAGCGGCCAGCGCCCCAGCCGATCGGCGAGCTCCCGGGAGACCGCCGCGAAGCCGACTCCGAAGCAGCGCGCGAGAAGCAGGATTCCCCACGTTCGCACGACCTGCAATAGCGACAATTGAGCACTAGGCGCGAGTCCGTGCACCGTAATGACGACCGGAGTGGTCGAGCCGCGCCGCGCAATCAAGGCGAGAAGGAGCTCCTTGTCTCTGTGGCAGTGGATCACGTCGAACCTGAGACGCCTTAGCGCCGTCCGAACTTCCCGAGCGAGGTTGCGCAGCGACATTCCGCGCTCTGGGATCACTACAACCGCAATCCCCATGTCACGAATCACATCAGCCAGCCTGCCCTCGTTGAGCAGCAGGCAAGCGACCTCCGCATTGGATTGCATCGATCGAACCAAGGTCTCGATGACCCGCTCGGCGCCTCCCCACGCATCACCGGAGGCGAAATGAAGCACCCGAATACTCACGTGTCCCGTCCTGTCGCATGAACATCGAGGTTTCCGGCTACCGAAAGTCGCACCGAGCAAGTCGGGCTAGTCGCGGTAGCTCGAATCCGAACAGGGATGTCATAACGATCTCGATCGATTTCGAAAGTATCACTCGTGCGACGACCATCAGAACCCGAAATCGGGGTAGCGGCTGTCAAGTGGCCGATCCCATTTTGTCTCGGCATCCTGGGCCGACAGTTGCGTCCTTGCCTTCGACCGCAGAGCCCCGGAAGTGAAGGCATCCGGTGAATTCACCCCGATTTGTCCCGAGGTCGATCCCAACGCGAGGCGCTAGCACTGACGAGCAAGGACCGAGTCAGAACTCGAGCCGAGAGCCAATAAGTCTTTGATTCCGTCTCCGCTTCGGATCCGAATGATCGACCGTGAAAACCATCTCAACTGAGCCCTCACCCACTTCCGATATGGAGAGCGACAGAGCCGTGTCGTTGAGCGCTCACAAGACGAGCGGCCCCACGTTGTCATTCGGCTGCGTGCTAGCGTCCCTCAAATCCGGAGCATCGATCCAGTCGATCGCTGGAATCAATGTGGTGTGCTCCGTTCTCGATGCGATGGGAATGTCTTGAATCCCTGGATTGCCCGAAATCTCGTTTATAGGCCGGCCACTTTTCTGCGCGGCGAGCCTGTCTTCCAGATCCTCGATCGTTACGAGCGCTCTCAGTGGCTCTCCGCAGACGAGATCCAATCGGCCCAGGAGGCCGGGGTTCGCGACATCTTGCGGTATGCGACGTCGCATTCCGCATTCTATCGAGAGCGAGCGCGCCAGTCTGGCCTTGAGTTGGATCGATTGGAAGCTGCGGACATCCTGCGCATCCCCATTGACGAAGGCGCAGCTGGTGTCAGATGCGGACGCGATATCCGTTCCTCGCCTGCCGGGCACCTACAGCTGGAAGACGACGGGGGATCTACCGGCGTTCCGGTCCGCATTCGCAAGACACGTTACGCGACGGCCGCAGAACAGGCCGCCTCGTGGAGATCCTATGCCTGGTACGGAATTCGTCCGGGCGATCGCCAGGCCCGCTTCTGGGGTACTCCGCTCACCGGCAAGACCCGCGCCCGCGCCCGCGCAATCGACTGGGTCCTAAACCGCGATCGATTTTCCGCATTCGCGTTTTCTGGAGACGACCTACGTCGATACTACCAGCGGCTCTTGGTATCGAAGCCCGACTGGGTTTATGGGTACGTTTCAATGTTAGTGGAGTTCTCGAGATTCGCCCTATCGGAACGGCTCGATCTTCCTCGGCTCGGAATCCGGTCCGTCGTGACGACCTCAGAGGCTCTCACCGAACCCGATCGCAAGATCATCGAAGAAGGCTTCGCCGCTCCGGTATTCAACGAATATGGATGCGGCGAAGTCGGAGGCTGATCCTAATACGAATGCGAGCGCAGGCGATTACATCTCATGGCGGAGAATCTTTTTCTCGGGTGGTCCCTGCGCCCACCGAAGAACAGCCGGATGCTCACCGGATCTTGATCACGGACCTCCACAACCGAGCCACCCCGCTGCTTCGATACGACATTTCCGACCGCGTCGTTCCATCACCGCCGTGCGAATGCGGACGCGGATTGCCCGCTTTTCGATCGGTCTTCGGCCGCGCCTACGACTTCATCGTTTGCAGCGATGGCACCCGCTATCACGGGGAGTTTTTTCTGTACCACATCGAAGAGGCTCGCGATCGAGGAGTCCCGATCCTGCAAGCTCAGTTTATCCAGACTGAAAGAGACGAGATCTCGATTCGCGTCGTGGCGGCGGACGGGTACAACGATCACCACGGACGCGAATTAGCCTCGAAGATTAGACGCGCGAGTGGAGAGAGACTCGACGTCACGGTTGAGGTCGTCGCCGCTTTGAGCCGCGAGCGGTCGGGAAAGATCCGACTGATCGTCGCGAACCCCAATGTTCGAACGGAAGCGGATATCTCCCCGCCCGCAGAGAGAGACGTCGCACGTCCCGGAAAGCGCAAGAGCGAGCAATGACGACCGGTTACACCGTGGAGATCATTCGGGACTTTGACGATCTCGTTCGCAAGCTGTCCTATTGGGAGGATCTCCACGAGGTTTCGACGGAACGGACGGGATTCACACACCCGACGTGGCAAATCGCGTGGCTCGAGGCCTACTCGAAGGACAAGAACCTTTACTTTGTAGCGGTCTCTGATGGGAATCATTGGGTTGCGGCGGCACCGCTTTACGTGGATTCGCACCTCGGGCGCGGGTCCTTCGCTTCCTCGGTCAGGGGCGATTCGATGACTTGGCATCCTGCTGGCCCCAGGGCACGCCGAGGCCCTCGGCTCGATCGCGTCTACGATTCTACGAGACGGGAGCTGGGACACACTTGAGCTTCGCCCTTGGAGCGGAACGACGCCATCGCTCGAGAAGTTGCTGGCCAACCTTGGGGCTTCGACTTCTTGGATCTCGCGCGTTTACGAGGTGGCCCCCTTCGTGAATCTAGAAGGGACCTGGGATTCGTACCTCTCGAATTACAAATCCAGTTTCCGGAAATGGGTAAAGAAGGTCGAACGAAAGGCCACGGAGCATCCCGACTGCCGCATCGACGTGATCGACGGAACCTCCCTCACTTCCGATTCCATCGACCGTCTGGAGGAACTCGAGCGCCGAGCTCGCCATTGGAGCGAGGGGACAGCCCACTTCGCCGACCCACGGTTCGGTAAAATGCTCAAGTTGCTCGCATTGAAACCGGACCATCACATCGAGTTGCGTATGTTGTCCAGCGGGACGAAGTGGATCGCGGCCGAGTTGATGCTGCTCGACCGCGATCGCGCATTGGGACTCTGGACAGCCTTCGACTCGACCTACGATTACACGGGGACATACGTGGTCGCGGACGCGATTCGCTCGTGCTTCGCTCGCGGGCTACGCCTATTCGACTTTCTACAGGGGGACGAGGAGTACAAGCTCAAGTGGGCGACGGGATCTCGAGAAATCCTGCAGGTCTACGTCGCGCGTCGGAAGGTTCGCGCACTCCTACCGTTCGTGAGCCTCTCCATTCGATGGCGAGCGGCCAAAAGCGAGAGGATCCGCCGGTGGCGCGCATCGGTCACCAAGTTCCTTCGACGGTTCTCTAACGGTCCCGACCAGGCCGAGTCGATGAAAGGCGTCGATGGCAGCGACGCCTGACGACCGCGGAATCGCGATCGCCGAGGCGTCGACTGCAGGTCTGGCCACCCAGTCATCGTTTGCCCCACTCAAGGCAATAGAATGGGCGCCGCAAGGGGGGCGGCCGTCGGCGGCGGCGACGAGGGAGGGGAGCCCAGAATGGTGCATGCTGCCGGTGCTCCCGCCCGGACATGGACGTTGTCCCGTGGCGGTAGAACGTCTGCCGACGGCGTGTCGTAGGAGCGGCCGGCGTTCCCGTTGATAGTGATTTGGCGAGACGTTCGAGAAGGAATTCTCGCGGAGCGCTGAGGCAAAATTTGCCCCGCTCATCGAGAAGATCTTCTGGTCGTTGAACCAGATGTCCATCGAACCGTTGGTGCTATTCATCCCCTTGATGTGACCACGGACGCACGCCCAAGTTCCAAGAGGCCATTGGGTGGACCGATCGAAATTGCTCCCGATCCGAAGCGTTACATCTGTGCAGTCGATTTTCCCGACCGTGACGGTTGCGGTTCCTACGAGCTGATTGCATGCGGCCTGGCTTTTGTGAAAGATGCTCGGCGAGAAGGGAGCTCCACCCGCTCCGACGTTCCCCATGAAAAGGGTCTGTAAGTTCGACCCCCATTCCTCGTGCTTCCACGGTTGACGTATGAAGTCGCCCGACCAATCGCTGGCAGCGACCGCAGTCGCGAGGTTGCTGGAATAGGCCACGAGCGCAGTGAATCCGATCTCGCTGGTCGAGCTGAACTGAAGCTCTCCGACCAATCCGGCCGTGCTTCCTGCCGGCACACGCCACGCCATCCATCGATTTCCATCGTGACCCTGGTTCAGCGTCAGTCCGGCGACCTCGTCATCCTGCTCGCCGACTTGTTGTACGTCCATGACAGCGACGCTGTTCCCCTGCCACAGATCATCCTTGCGCCACTCCGCCGGACCACACGTGCCATAAGCGCCACAGGTCGACCCGCGCATGGGCGTTCCGCTCGGCTGAGACCGGCTCCAGTTACCGCACCAGTCGCGTGGTAAACCTCCATCCAGCGACTCGCCCCGCCTCGGAATCCGGCGTCTCGGACGGACTCGCCACCAAGCTCCCGGTACATCGTCGTGATAGGCGGCGTCCTCGTAGTCCTCACAAAACAAGAGGAGGCGGGGTCGTAGGAGGTCGTACCCGATTTCTTGACTCGATCGCAGTAGCAGTCCACGCCGTCCGTACAGGATGCGGCAGTCGCCGCCTCAGGCCAGCACAACTGCATTCCCAACAGGGCCAATAGAAGAATCGATGCTCGATTCATGAAAACACTCCATCCTCAAGCTCTGCGACGAGCCCGCCTCGCAAACAAACTGTCCGTTGAATGGTTCGGCCGCGTACTACGCGACCATCGTGACCATGGTCACCGCCATTCGATATCAGTTCGCCCCCGATCGTCGGCGACTGATGATCTCGTGCTTGTCGTATGTCTGGCAATAGGCATTTCTTGATGGTGGCCGACGTGGACAGCGACACCAGCCTGCCTCGCGTTAAAATCGAATGCTGCGGGTAAACCAAGCTGTGATTTCCAGGAAGACGGGAAGAGCCGGGATGTACGGAAATGCTTTCGATCGGCCGAAATTCAGATTCGGGCGGGTTGCGAATTGACCAAGACATCCTCGGCATCGCATTCCGGATTCCTCCGAGTTGCCCTCGACAAAGTGCGTGAGACCGGCATTCGATACGCAGTTTCAATCGCGTTCAATCGAATCGTGCCACGATGGATCTTTTTCACTTCGCGAATCCTGCTGATGGAGGCGCGTGCTTCGAATGTTCCGTCGGGTTTAGAGGTCGTCGGACGATGGGCAGTAGAATCTGACTTGGCATTGTTGGCGAGTTCGGCCACTCCGAAGATGCGATCAGGAAGCGGTTGGCGCGAGGCGACAAAGCCTGGCTGCAAATTGATACCGATCATCTGCTTGGTTACTGCTGGTTTACGACGGAGGAATATTCGAGACGAAGCGTCAGGCCTCATTTTTCCGTTTCTCTCCAGTGAGTTTAGGCTCTACGACGCGATAAGTGGCAGCAGGTTCGCGGCCATGGAATCTATCCGGCGCTCTTCGCTGGCGCCGTGATCCAGCTCGCCCGCGAGGGTAAGACGCGGGTGCGGATTCTGGTGGATTGCCTCAATAGGAATTCCATCCGAGCCCACCGCGCCGGCGGCGCAGTTCCCGAGCGGGAAGTCCGAACCGTCTCGATTTGCGGTTTGAGGGTCTTGCCTCGTTAGCATACTCAGGCAATCTCCTACCATTCAATCGGCCGCCACAATCGGGACCCTCGGATTATTCGCCGCTCGATGAGGGGTATCACATCGACCTGCCCGAGCCGTCCGCTTTGGGCACTACTCTGCCGTCAATTTTGGTGCGAGCAGAACGTTTGGTGCACCGTGCGTTGCCGAGACCGTTGCCGGAATTGCGGGCCCCGGTCTCGGGCAGTCTTCGTCGATCGGTCGCTAGCCGTTCAGCCAGACCGGCCCGCATCCGATTCGTCTGCAGGCAGCGCTGCCGGTCTGCGGGCGGGGGCGCTTCGCGGATGGCCCCATCGAGACGGGAGAGACGCTTGCGAGTCCTGAAGATCTTCGACGGCGAATATCCCTGGGATGTCCGCGTCGAGAAAGTCACTCGCTCGCTCGTCGCCGCCGGCCACGAGGTCGTGCTGGTCTGCCGCAACAAGGCAGGCCGGGCCTGCTCCGAGCGCTTGCCGGACGGGACCGTAGTCGAACGGCTTCCGGGGACGACCGGACGTTGGAACTTTCTCTCGTTTCCCTTCTTCTTCAATCCGCTCTGGATCTGGACGGTCGTCCGCACGACCCTGCGCTTCAAGCCGGATCTCGTGCTGGCCCGCGATCTCCCGATCGCGCCGCTCGGGATCCTGGCGGGTCGCATCGCAGGCGTTCCCGTCGTCGCCGATCTGGCCGAGCCCTACCCGGACTCGTTGAGGACCAATCTGAAGCTCGCGCGGCCGGGAAAGCTCGACTACCTCGTGCGCAATCCGGATCTCGCAGAGATGGTGGAGCGATTCGTCCTGCGGCGGATCGAGTGCGCGGTCGTCGTCTGTCCCGAGGCCGGCTACCGCCTCGAGCGCCAGGGCCTCCCGAAGGACGCCTGGGTCGAGGTCCGTAACACGGCGATCCTCTCGCGCTTCGTGCCCGCCGGCGAATCGCCTGAGGCCGTTCGCGGGTTCGAGGGGCGGACGCTCGTGCTCTTTTCGGGGCTGATCTCCCATGACCGAGGCGTCGAGGTCGCGATCGATGCGATCGCGCGTTTACGGGCGAGACAGCCGGGACGCTTCGGACTGCTGATCGTCGGCGAGGGGCCCATGCGCGGGGAGCTGCAGGAGCGGGTCCGCGCTCTCGGCCTCGAGAAGGACGTCCGGCTGGCGGGCTGGATGGATTACGCGAAGCTTCCCGACGTCGTGACCCATTCCGACATCGGCATCCTGCCCTTCCACGACTGCGAACACATCCGCGCGAGCCTCGCGAACAAGCTCTTCGAATACATGGCGCTCGGATTGCCCATCATCGCCTCCGACATCCCGGTCCAGACTCGCATCGTAAAGGACACGGGCTGCGGCCTCGTCTTTCCGCCGAACGATGCCGAGGCCCTCGCCGAGGCCATGCTCCGCCTCGCCGACGACCGCGATTTCGCCCAGGGCTGCGCGGAGGCCGGAAGGCGCGCGACGCAGAGCCTCTACAACTGGGACGTCGATGGCGCCCGCATCGTCGGGACCCTCGAAGCCGTCGAGCGCCGGGGTGTCGGGACGACGGTGCTCCCCGCGAATCTCAGGGGGCCGGCCCGTCTCGCCGCCGAGGTGGGGCGGATCGCTCCGTGACGGCGGCGCCGTCGCGCGCGTCGAGCCCGACGAGCAATTCCGACCGCGCCGTCGTCGGAGCGGGAAATGCCGGACGCGCCGGCTATCTGCTGTGGCTGCTCATCGTCTATCTGGTGCTGGAATACGCCCGCCCGCCGGTCATCGTGCGTTTCAAGCTCCAGATGCTCATCTCGCTCGTCCTGCCCCTGCTCTGCTTCGCGATGATCAAGGATCGTCGCTGGTCCTGGTCGCTGACCTGCCAGCTCGGCCTGATCGCCGTATCCGCCTCGGGCGTCCTGTACGCGTCCAACTACTACGCCGCCTATTTCACGACGCGCATCCTCTACACGACCATCGCCATCTCGATCTCGATGGCCTGGCTGCTCGCGAGGCTCGACTACTTCCGACGTGGCATGTGGGCCTGGACGCTCATCATGACCTATCTCGGATTCTTCGGAATCGCCTCCGGCGGCTTCGGGCCCGGCGGCATCATCGGCGACGAGAACGAGCTCGCCCTCGCGTGCAACACGGCGGTGCCGATGGCGTATTTCGGCGCCATCTCGTCGAGAGGCACGCGCCGCCTCGTCTATGCGGGCATCGGCATCGTATTGCTCGCCTCGATCGTCATCAGCCTTTCCCGCGGCGGATTCGTCGGTCTGGTCGGCATCGTCGGCTACATCATCTTGATCTCGAAGCATCGGTTTCGCGCCATCGCGGGCCTCGCGGTCGCGGCGGGAATCTTCTATCTCGCTGCCCCCAAGACCTACGTCAACGAGGTCCTCAGCATCGGGCAGGAGGCGAGTGGCGAGGTCGAGGACGGAACAGGCGACATCCGGCTCTTCCTCTGGCAGACGGCCATCAACATGTGGAAGGACCATCCCGTGCTCGGCGTCGGCGCCGGCAACTCGCGCTACAACACGGGCAAGTACCAGGCGGACTGGGAAGGTCCGCTCTACAGCGGCAAGGACTGGTCGGGAACGGCCATCCATTCAGGCGTCTTCGAATTGCTCTCGGAGACGGGGTCGGCCGGCGTCTTCTTCTATGGTGCGATGATCGTGAATCATTTCGCCGTCCTGCGCCGCGTCCGTCGACTCGCGCGCAAGACCCGGGGCATCCCGGCTTCCTTGCGCAGCGAGTTGGAGATGTACTCGGGCGCGCTCGCCGCCGGCATGGTCGGCTACATCGGGAGCGGGCTCTTCCTGTCCGTCGCCTATCACCCCTACGCATTCTATTTCTCCGCTCTCTCGGTCGCTCTCGCCTGGGGGCTCGACGTCGAGCTCGCCCGAATCGCAGCCTCGAAGCAGTCCGCCACGCGAGCCCCCCAGCCGAATGGAGGAGCGAGCACTGGATCGCTCCCGAGGCCTCCAGATGCGGGCCCCCCGCCCTCGCTCGGACGAGAGCTGCTCTCCGGTCGCTCATGCCGACCCCGTCCCCCGATCGGATCCGCGAGGCGCGCGGCTGGGGTCGCTGCCGGCTCGTGTCCGGACTCGCGATCCTGCTCCTCGTCGCGGCGGAGGTCGGTCTCGGCTACTGGGCACGCCACGCAAGGACCCCCTACGAAGGCTGGGATCGCGAGCGAGGAACGCCGACGCTCGTTCCGGGGCGGTATCGCACGCCGTATGGCGAAGTCGAGATCGACCGATCTGGATTCGTGGCCCGCTCATCGGTCGCCGCGGACGACTCGAAGAACGAGCAATCGGGCATCATGGCAGGGGCCCATCCGCTGGACCTCGAGACCCGATTTCGCATCGTCGCGCTCGGCGATTCCTGCACCTTCGGCGCTGGCGATGCCCGGTCGACCTATCCCGCGGCGTTGGAACGGCGCCTCGATCGGCCGCCGACCGATGAGTCTTCCCCTCGTGTGTCCCGCTTCGCCGTCGTCAATGCAGGCATCGCAGGCCTGCGCAGCGACGAGGCGATCGGTCGCCTCGATCATGCGCTCGAAGCGGTCCACCCCGACGTCGTCATGCTCTTCCTCGGTTGGAACGACTTGATGAAGGATTCCCCCCGAGCCCAGACCCACGCCGCGCCCCTCTCGGCCTTCTGGCGGGCGATCGACGATCTCTGGCTCGTGCGAGGCCTGCGCAAGCTCCTGTTTTTTCATCTGCGCGCCCGATTCGGCACACCCGGGACCGGCCCGGAGGGGGAGACGGGTCGCTTCAGCGGCTTCCGCCCCGACTACTTCGAATCGAATCTCCATCAGCTGATCACCGCGACGCGCACGGCCGGTGCACGTCCCCTGCTCGTCACCCTGCCCCACTCACTTCGACGGGAGCTCGGGCCGATGGACCTGATCGAGCCGCCCCGGCAGTACCCGTACTTCCACGGCGGGAACGCACTGGGCGATTTCGTGGATCTGATCGACCGCTACAACGAGGCCATTCGCCGTGTCGCAAAGGCTGAGGCCGTGCCCGTAGCCGACCTGGCAGCACGCTTCGATCGGATGACGCGGAAGGAAGTCTACTTTCTGGACACCATGCACCCGAATCGACGTGGCAACGACTTGATCGCCGAGGTCCTCGAGCGCACGCTCCGCGAGCAGGGCATGCTCGAACGCTCCACCGGCACCGCCGGCGTCGGGCGCGAGGAATAACGAAGCGCCATGTGTGGGATCGCTGGAATCTTCCATACGGACGCCGGCCGGCCGGTCGCGGCGGAAGCCGTGCACGCAATGGTCCGCGCCCTCGACCATCGCGGCCCCGACGATCGCGGCGTCCACGTCGACGGCCCCGTTGGTCTCGGCCATGCGCGGCTCTCGGTGATCGACCTGACCGCGGGCGGCCATCAACCGATGCTCTCCCGCGACGGACGCCATGCCCTCGTCTACAACGGCGAGGTCTACAACTACCGCGAGCTGCGCAAGGAGCTCGAGGCCGAGGGCGTCGCGTTCGGCTCGCAGAGCGATACCGAGGTCGTGCTCCAGGTCCTGATCCGGATGGGTGCTCGCGGCGTCGCGCGCCTCGAAGGCATGTTCGCCTTTGCCTTCTGGGACCGCGACGCGGGTACGTTGCTCCTCGCCCGCGATCGGCTCGGCATCAAGCCGCTCTTTTTCGTCCGCAGGCCGGACAGCGTCGACTTCGCATCGGAGCCGAAGGCGCTGCCTCGCGCCGGCCGATCCCGCAGACCCGAGGCGGCCCGCATCGCCGAGTACCTCGCCTTCCGACACCTCGCCGGCGAGGAATCGATCGAGCCCGACGTGAAGACCCTCGCGCCCGGCCACTGGCTTTTGCTTCGCGGAGACGAGTGCCGAATCGAGCGGTATTGGGAGCCCGTCGCGGCGGGACCGGCCGATCCCGAGGCGGTGTTCGGCGTCATCGAGTCGGCCGTCGAGCGACAGCTCGTGAGCGACGTCCCCGTCGGCATCTTCCTGTCGGGCGGCGTGGATTCGTCCCTCGTGACCGCCGCCGCGACCCGCGGCCAGGCCTCGATCGACTCGTTCACCGTCGGATTCGCCGAGGCCGGCTGGGACGAGAGCGCTCGTGCGCGGGTCGTCGCCGAGCAGTGTCGGACGCGGTCCCATACCGTTCACCTCGCACCCGACGCCTACCCGGCGGGCCTCTTGCGCGCGATCTTCTACCTCGACGCCCCGCTCAATCATGCCCATTCGCCCCATCTGCTCGAGCTCTCGCGCGTCGCGCGGGAGACGGTGACCGTCGCCTTGACCGGCGAAGGCGGCGACGAGCTCTTCGCCGGCTATCCGCGCTACCGGCTCCTGCTCGCCGCGCGGCGTCTTCGGGCGATGCCGGCGCCGGTTCTGCGCGCGGTCGCCGGGATGGTTCGGGCGAGCCGGCCGCGCTGGGCGCGCATCCTCGATGCCGCGGCCGGCGATGCCGCCCATGCGATCGCGATCAATTCGGCCTTCCTGCCCCTCGACGAGGCAGCGGCCCTCGCCGGCCTCGACGACGCCGCGGCACTCCTCGCGCCGCGCATCGCCCTCGCGAACGATGCCCTCGCCCGCCGCGGCGAGGTCGTCGAGGCGCTGCTCGAGCTCGAGCGGCAGACCTACCTCGTGTCATTGCTCCAGCGCATGGACCGATTGAGCATGGCGGTCGGTCTCGAATGTCGAGTCCCGCTCCTCGACGAGCGGGTCGTCGATCATGCGCTCTCGATCCATGGGGATCGGAAGCTCACGCTGCGCGACTCGAAGATCCCGCTCCGGAAGGCGTCGAGCCGGATCTTCGGCCATGCCTATGCCTATGCGCCGAAGTCGGGCTTCGGCGTCCCCCTCGACGCGTGGTTCCGTGGCGACGGCCGCCTCGCCCGGATGCTCGCCCGCGTACTCGCCGATCGGGAGACGCGCGAGCGCGGCCTCTTCGACGTGGCGCTCGCCACGCGATTTCTCGACGAGCATCGCCGCGGTTCGCGCGATCGGACGGAGGCGCTCTGGGGCCTGCTCAATCTCGAGCTCTGGGCTCGCATCGGCCTCGACGGCCGCGCTCCCGGCGACGCCGTCGAGCTCGACTGAGGAGAGGCTCGACGCCCGTGAGCACGAGCGGGCTCGCACGCATTCAGGCCCGCGTGCGGCCCGCGCCCTCGGCCAGGGCGGCGCTTCAACCCTCCGCGCAGCTCATGCGGAAATCGATTCAGCGGCTGCGGAAGAGCTCGACGTAGCGGCGCGCCATCGTCTCCACCGAGAACTCGGCTTCCGCCCGTGCCCGCGCTTCGATCCCCATCCGGCGGCGAAGCGCGTCGTCTTCGAGCAGCGAGCGCAGCGCGCGGGCGAGCTCGTCCGGGCGTTCCGCACCGACCAGCATCCCGGTTTCACCGTCGACGACGGCCTCTCCCATTCCGCCCACGCGCGTCGCGACGACCGGTAGACCGGCCGCCATCGCCTCGAGCACCGCCAGCGGGAGGCCCTCCGAACGCGAGGGCTGGACAAACACGTCCGCCGCTTCGAGCAGGCGATCGACGTCGTTGCGCAGGCCGAGCAGATGGACGCGTGACCCGATTCCGAGCTCCGCTGCGAGCCGGCGCAGATTCGGCTCCTCGTCGCCGCGCCCCGCGATCGCGACCTGCGCGCCCGGGATCTAGGGCAGGGCCCGCAAGAGGGTCGCGTGATCCTTCACCGGATAGAGATTGCCGACCGCGAGGATCAGCGAGCCGGACTCCGGGAGTCCGAGACTGTGACGAATCGCGATGCGTCCGGCGGACCCTTCGGCCGAGCTCGCCCGCGACTCGCTTGAAGGGCTCGCATCGCCCTTCGCGGGTCTGCGCATCGGGATGCCGTTGTGAACCAGGCGGATCTCTTCGCGCCGGATCCCGAGGCCCGAGGCCAGATAGCCAGCGAGATCCTCGGAGACCGCGACGACCGGAACCCCGAGGCGCGCGAGCACGCGATAGGCGATCGCGCGGCGCTTGCGGTCGGCGATCCAGTGCTTGCCATGGATCGTCGAGACGGCGGGGACGCGGGCCAGCACCGCGGCGGTGCCCCCGAAGATGTTCATCGCGAACTCGTGGCTGTGGAGCACGTCGATCTTTGCGCGAGTGAGGCGCCGCGCAAAACGGACGACCCAGCCGAGATCGAGGCCCGGTCGTTGCGGCTCGATCCAGACGGGCAGTCCGCCGGCCGCAGCGCGCTCGGTCATCCAGCCCTCTCGCATCGTGACCACGATCGGCGCGTGGCCGAGGTCGCGGAGCGCGAGCCCGAGCTGGACGACCATGTTCTCGGCTCCCCCCGGCCCGCTCGACTCGAGGGCCAGGGCGATTCGCAGGGCGCCTTCCGAACGCATCAAGCGTGGGCCTCCGCGTCGGCGTGATCGTCGCCGGCGGCGGCGTTCGCGGCGCGAGCGGCGCCCGGCACGAAGCGCAGGAACTCGGCGCGCGACCGGGAGATGTCCTCGTGGACCGCGACCCGCGGCTGGCGCAGCCCATCCTCGCCGCGGCTCGCGAGGCCGACCTGGGTCGTGAAGGCGGCCCGGTAGCCCGCCGCCCGGGCGAGCTCGACGACCGTGTCGTCGAAGGCACCGGACGGATAGGCGAGCAAACCGAGGCGCGCGTGCCCCCGCGCACGCAGCACGGCGAGCGACCGCGTGAGCTCTTCCTGCGCGCGGACGCGGGACACGCCGGTCAAGATGGCGTGGGAGGCGCCGTGGGACTCGATCGAAACGCCCTGCTCGGCGAGTCGGTCGAGCTCGTTCCAGTCGAGCAGCTCGCGCTCTTCCGCGAACGCGGCGGCCCCGCCCTTCGTCGCCCGGCGGATCCCCTCGAGCACGTCGCCCCGCTCGGCCTCATCGAGCGCTTTCAATGCGAGGAGAGCGGCTTCGACGCCCTCGCCGGATTCGGGCGCGAGCGGGAGCCCGACGCCGCGAAGGACCGCCGTTCGTTCGCGCGCACCGAGAGGCGCGAGCCGCCGGCAGACCTCGTCGGGCCAGAATGCCCCCGTCGTTCCGACCCGATCGCTCACCGCGAAGATCGTCGCCGGTAGCCCACGTGCGCGGAGGGCCGGAAGGGCGTACTCGAGATTGTCGCGCCAGCCATCGTCGAAGGTCAGCGCGCAGGCGCCGCGGGGCAGCCCTGCTCCCGACTCGAGATGCTCGACGATCTCGGCCAGGGAAAGCAGGGCGAACGACTCGGCGAGCCAGTCGAGATGGCGCGCGAAGGTCTCCGGCGTCACGTACATGCCGGGCTCGACATGAAGACGGCGCGCTCGCGCGCTGGGAAGCACGCGGTGATACATGAGCACGGCGGCGCAGGAGCCGTCGAGTCGCGCGCGTGCGCGGGCACTCGCTCCGGTCGCGAGACCGGCCCAGGCCCGCGTGCGGCGGACGATCGGACCAGCGATCGCGCGCAGCGTCGCGCGCGGCGAGCGGCCCGAAGAGTCCGTCATTCGGCGCCCGCCGTCTTCGCCACGATCGGTGAGCTTCCATGCGGGCCCGGGGGACCGAGCAGCCCGACGCGCTCGAGGTATTCGGCGATGCGGCGGTGGCCCTCGCGATTGGGGTGGTTCCAATCGAGCTTGTCGCCCCGATTGTAGACGTAGTACTCGCCGACGCCGTTCTCGGCCTGGGACTCCGCCGGGCGCTCGGGATCGACGAAGGCCGGCATGAGGTCGATCACGCGGAGATGCGGCGCGAGCGCATCCCTGAGGATCCGCTGGGTGGAGCCTTCGAGAAAGCCGGGCTCCCAGTGGATGCCGTGGGACTGGTAGACCCGGGTCGCCTCGTCGGAGATCTGCATCTCGTACGGAAGCAGCACGACGATCAGCTCGGCACCGTGCTCGGCGAGCCGATCGTGGAATTCGACGACGCGGGCGGCGGTCTCGAGCACCACGGCACGATTCGCGTCGGGCTCGAGCTCGAACGCCTCGTAGCCATGGAAGCCCACGCCGCGGGCCTCGAGCTGATTCTTCGCGAAGGTGCGCAGGGCGGTATAGAGATAGCTCTTGCCGCGCAGCCAATCGGCATGGCCAGACAGCCAGAGGAGCGTGCGCCGCGTCCACGGCGCCTCTTCGACGGCCGCGTTCTCCTGCTGCGGCGCGACCGTCGCATCCGGCACGATGTCGTTCAGGTTCATGAAGTAGACGGCGGTATCGAGGCCGTAGCGATCGGCGAGCTCGAGCGAGCGGTCGATCGTGTCCTGCGAGACCGAGAGGCCGATGCCGCCGAGGTTCAGATGATCGACGTCCGGGTAGGCCTCCCTCAGGAGATCCGAGAAGCGATAGCCGTAGCCCGCGCCGACGCCGTAGGTGACGGAGTCGCCGAAATAGCCGACCTGGCGGGTACGGCTCAGGTCGAAGTCGATGTCGGCGAAGCCGTCCCGATTTATCTTGATGGTGCCGTAGGGGTATTCGACCTCCCGAGAGGTCCCCTTCACGGCCATGTAGTACCCGGGGTTGTACGGCACGTAGAGCCGAAGGAAGACCTCGGCGAGCAGCGCGAACCCGGCGAAGAGCACGGCGTTCACGGCAAGGAGAATCAAACCGGGGTGGCGTCTCGGCCAGGAGACTTTGCGTTCAGTCATCTCGTCTTCCCTGCCCCTCGGATCGGGTCGCTCCGGCGCGCCACAAAGTGCGTCTCACGCTCGCTCCTCGCCAGCAGCGACAACAAGGAGTGGCTGCCTCCGATTCGGCCGATCCGGGGACCGCCGTGAGTCACCGAGACCAACCGACCGGTGTCATGTCGGTCCCGGATCGGGGCCGCGAGGCCGAAAGCGCGGGGGCCGACGCCCGTCTCTGCTAGGTTCGCCCCGCCCTGCGGCAGGCCGGGTGCAAGTCGGGACGGGTACGGCGCATCCGGCGTCATCCGATGCTCGCCACGTGCCGATCCGGTCTGTCCAGGCTCGGGCGCAGCCCGACGGGTTGGATCGGACGAAACGGCCTTGACTGAACGCCATCATGCGGGGCTTCTCTGGCTCGGTCTGGCGCTCGCCTCGTCACCGGCGCTGGCGAGCCTCGCACGAATTCTCAGGGACGAGCCTGCCCATCGCTATACGCTGCTCGCGCTGCTGCTCCTCGGCTTGCTGGTGGCGCGGGGTGGGACTTCCCACGACGCGCCCCACCGGAGACCCCGATCGGGCCTGGCCCTGGTCCTCCTCGGCTGGGCCGCGCAGCTCCTCGGGGCGGCCGCGGCTTCGGGCTTCGTGGCCCATGTCGGGCTCGCGTTCTCGATCTTGGGCCTGGGCCTCTTCGTCGGCCGGCCTGCGCCCACGACGCTGCTGCTCGTCCTCGGGCTGATCCCCGTCCCGGGCTTCGTGTATGCGATGGGAAGCCCCGTCGTCGAATCCTTTCTCGGCGAGGCCGTAGGCCGGGTCCTCGGTCTGGTCGGTCTACCGGTCGAAGCCGGCGGTCCCTTGCTTCGATCGAGCGCCGGTCGCTTCGAGATCGTCGCGACCGACATCGGTCTCGTGACGGCGATCTGCGCGGCGCAGGTCGCCTGGTACGCGAGTCTTCGCAGGGTGGAGTCCGTCGCGACCGGGTTCCGATCGGCGGTGCAGGCCGCCGCCGTCGGACTCCTCGCCCAGCCGCTGCTCGTCCTGCTGGCCGCCGCGAGTCTGCCCCTCGGCCATCCCGAGCTCGGCCGCTTTCTGCTGAGCCACGGCGTGCCGATCGCACTCGCCGTCGTCGTGATCGTCGGCGAAGCCCGCCGCCCATGAAGGCCTGGCCCCACGGCGCGCTCGCCGTCTACCTCGTCGCCCTCGCCTTCGGCGTGCTGACGCCGCACCCGCCGCCGGTGCCCCTCGATCCCGGGATGCCGCCCCGTCCGCCCGATGGGCTCGTCGCCGATGCGATCCGCAATCTCGTCCTGCTGATGCCCCTCGGCTGGCTGCTTGCGGCCCTCGGCCGTGGCGCGCGCTACGCCGCCTTGCTCGGATTCCTGCTCTCGCTCGCGATCGAGAGCGCGCAGGCTCTCGTGCCGGGTTGATACCCGAGCGCGGTCGACGTCGTGACGAATACCCTGAGCGCAGCGGCGGGCGCACTGCTCTACGCGAGCCGACGCGACTGGCTCCTGCCCGAACCGGCGACGGCCGCGCGGCTCGCGTTCGGAAGCGCGCTGGCCGCGGCGGCGGGGCTCGTCGCGGGCATCCAGCTCCTGCGACTCACGCCCGGCTCGCCGGGCTTCGACGCCGGATGGCGACCCGCGCTCGGCCAGTACGAGCCCTACGCGGGCGCGATCCTCGGCGCGCGCATCGGGGACCTCCCGCTCCCGATCGGGCCCGTCGTCGACGCAGACGCCTTTCTCGACGCGTTCCTGGCGGGGCTCCCGCTCGTCCTCGAAGCGGAGCTGCGTCCTTCCTCGGTCGCGACGGCACCGCTCTTCACCGTCCATGACCGCGACCAGGCCGAGATCCTGCTCGTCGCAGCGCAGTCGGCGGATCTGCTCTTCGAGCAACACACGCGTGCCCTCGATCTCGGCCTCGAGCAGCCCGCCCATCGCTGGGCCGGCGCGCTCGCCTCCGAGCTCGCTCCGACCGACGCCGCCCTGATCCGCATCGAGCGCAGCGCTTCGAGCGCGTGGCTCTCGATCGACGGACGCGTGCTCGGGAAGCGCACATGGACCCCGGGCCGCGTCTGGGGACTCCTGATCCCGGGCCGCATCGTTCCGGCCGGGCTCGAAGCACTGCTCGACGGCCTCACGATCGCCCTGCTCATTCTGCCCTGCGCCTACTACGCGCGGCGGACGACCGCGGTCGCGATCGGCTTCGCCGGCCTGCTCGTGGTCCTGCCGCAGCTCGGTCCGGTCTCGATGCCCCGGGCGCCGGAGTGGCTCGGGCTCGCCGCGGGCCTCGGTCTCGCCCGGCTCGCGCGGGTTGTATCCCCGCGGATTGTGGTGTTGACTTCGAATCCGAGGAGCCCGGACTCGTTCGACGAAGAGCCTAGATGACCCCGAAACTGAGCCTCGTCGTCCCCTGTTTCAACGAGTCCGCCACGCTCGAGCGGTGTGTCGCGCGCATCCTCGCGATCGCCACGCCTTCGCTGCCTCTCGAGATCGTGATCGTCGACGACGCGTCGCGGGACGACAGTCTCGCGATCGCGCGTGGGCTCGAAGCCCGGCATCCCGAGGTCCGCGTCTTCGCCCACGAGCGCAACCGCGGCAAGGGCGCCGCCCTGCGCACCGGCTTCGAGCGCGTGACGGGCGACTTCGTGGCCGTCCAGGACGCCGATCTCGAATACGATCCCCGCGATCTCGTGGGGCTGCTCGTGCCCCTCGAAGACGGCCGTGCGGACGCGGTGCTCGGCAGCCGCTATCGCGCCGAAGGCCTGCGCCGCGTCCGCCAGTTCTGGCATACCGCCGGCAACCGCTTCCTGACCTTCGTCTCGAACCTCTTCACCGACCTCGAGCTGACGGACCTCGAGACCTGTTACAAGGTCTTCCGCCGCGACGTCATCCAGTCGATCGGGATCGAGGAGGACCGCTTCGGCTTCGAGCCGGAGATCGTGGCGAAGCTCGCCGGTCGAAGACTGCGGATCTACGAAGCCTCGATCGACTACGCCGGGCGGACCTACGCCGAGGGCAAGAAGATCCGGGCGCGGGACGGCTGGCGCGCGCTCTACTGCATCATTCGCTACAACGCGGACCACGCGCCGAGGGCCATGCGCTTCCTGGTCTACGCCGGGATCGGCGTCGTCGCGGGCCTCGTCGACGTCGCGCTCTTCGCGGGGCTGCGAGGGGTGGCGCCAACTCCGGGCCTGGCGATCGCGGCAGCCTACGGACTCGCCGCCTTCGTCAACCTGCTCCTGTGCCGCGCGTTCCTGTTCCCAGTCGCGACGGCGGGGGTGCTGGCGCGCTATGCCGTCGTCGCCGTCGCCGGGCTGATCGTCGACCTCGGGCTGACGCGCGCCCTCGTCGAGACCGGGATCGAGCCGATTGCCGCCAAGCTGCTGGCCCTCCTCCCCTTTCCCGTCTTCAATTTCGTCCTGCGCGACCGATTCGTGTTCAGCAGGGCGACGGCGATGCAGGGCGTGGGCAGAGACGGAGACGCAGCATGAAGACCGGACCGAGCTCATGGGGCGGACCGTCGCGCAAGCGGGTGCTCGTCACCGGCGGCGCCGGCTTCATCGGCTCCCATCTCTGCAAGCGCCTGCTCGCCGAGGGCGACTCGGTCGTCTGCCTCGACAACTATTTCACCGGAACCCGCGACAACATCGCCGACCTGCTCGGCGACCCGCAGTTCGAAGCGATCCGCCACGACGTGACCTTCCCGATGTCGATCGAGGTCGACGAGATCTACAACCTCGCCTGCCCGGCGTCGCCGATCCACTATCAATTCGACCCCGTCCAGACCACGAAGACCAACGTCCACGGCGCGATCAACGTCCTCTCCCTCGCCCAGCGCTGTGAGGCGAAGGTCCTGCAGGCCTCGACGAGCGAGGTCTACGGCGATCCCGAGGTCCATCCCCAGCCCGAAGGCTACTGGGGCCGCGTCAATCCGATCGGGCTGCGCGCCTGCTACGACGAGGGCAAGCGCTGCGCCGAGACGCTCTTCTTCGACTACCACCGCCAGCATCGCGTCGTCATCAAGGTGGCGCGGATCTTCAATACCTACGGGCCGCGCATGCGCCCCGACGACGGACGCGTCGTCTCGACCTTCATCTGCCAGGCGCTGGCCGGGGAGCCGATCACGATCTTCGGGAGCGGGCAGCAATCCCGCTCGTTCTGCTACGTCGACGATCTGGTCGAGGGCCTGATCCGCCTGATGCAGACACCGGACGAGGTGACGGGGCCGGTCAATCTCGGACGACCTCAGGAGTTCACGATGCTCGAGCTCGCCGAAAAGGTCCTGGCGATGACCGGCTCCCGCTCGACGATCGTCCACCGGGCGCTCCCGGCCGACGACCCGGTCCAGCGACGCCCCGACATCGAGCTCGCCCGCAAGCTGCTCGGCTGGGAGCCGACGATCGACCTCGACCAGGGGCTCCGGGCGACCGTCGACTACTTCTTCGGCCTCGATCGTCGAGCGGCCTGGTCGAACGACGGCAGCTGAGCGGCAAGCCCGGCGGGCTTCTCAGTCTTCTCCGCCGAATGCCCGAAGAAGCGGCCGGGACGAGGGCGTTCGGCCGCGATGCCGTGCGGGCGGGCACGCTCGAACGTTGCCTCGAGTACCCTGGCGCCCATTGCCGGTCACCCACCGGATGGCCCGAGCGCCCGGTCGTCCGGGGCACGTGAGGAGCGGACTGGTCCTTGTCGAATCTCCCGACGTCGAATGCCGCGACCGATCGCATCGCCCCCCGCGCCCAGCTCGAGATCGGGGCGATGATCGCGTTGATGCTGCTCGTCGGGCTCGCGGGCTGGAAGCTCTCGGAGCGCGTGGAGCTCGAGGTCGATCCGTCGCCCCTCTCGGACCTGCCGGCGAAGATCGGTCCATGGCAATCGATGGACATCCCGATGGAGCCCGCCGTCGAGAGCGAGCTGCGCGCGGATTTCAATCTGCAACGCGCCTACGTGACGCGGACCCAGGACCCCGTCGTCCTCTACGTGGGCTACTACGGGACCCGCCGCGGCGGCCGCCCCGAGCACACGCCCCAGGGCTGCTATACGGGCGCCGGCTGGGGCATCGAGGCGACACGCACCCTCTCGATCGGCCAGGACGGCCCGCTGCGCGCGAACGAATATCTCGTCGAGCGCGACGGGGAGCAGCAGCTCGTCGTCTTCTGGTATCGCTCGTTCCGTCGGACCGGGATCCTCGGCGGCCTCGATCAGAACCTCGATCGCCTGGTCGGCCTGATGCGCGACGGCCGGGCCGACGGGGCTCTCGTGCGGATCAGCACACCGGTCCACGGCGACGACGTGGTCGGCGCGCGCAGCCGGCTGCAATCCTTTGCGAGCCTGGTCGATCCGCTGCTCGGGCTCCATTGGCCCGTCGAGTTCGCCTGCGACGAGGACGAGGAAGGTCGCTGCGCCGGAGCCGGATCGGGGGCGGGGGCGAGCGTCGCCGTCCTCGAGACGGGGCGAGGTTAGGCCGTGCTGATCCTCGGCTGGACGCTCATCGTGCTCTCCCTCGGCTGGGTCGGGTTCACCTACGTCGGCTATCCGCTGATCCTCGCGCTGCTCGCGCGCTTCTCGCCCCGTCCCGTGATGCGCGCGGACATCGCGCCTTCGCTCTCCGTCGTGGTCGCCGTCCACAACGGAGAGCACGCCCTCGCCCACAAGCTCGAGTCGACCCTCGCCCTCGACTACGCGGGCGAGCTCGAGATCCTCGTCGCCTCCGACGGCTCGACCGACGGGACGAACCGGATCGCCGAGGGCTTTGCATCGCGCGGTGTCCAGCTCGTCGCCCTCGATGCACGCCGCGGCAAAGAGGCCGCCCAGGCCGCCGCCATCGCGAAGGCCCGGGGCGAGATCCTCGTCTTCACGGACGTGACCGCCGAGCTCGAGCCGACGGCGCTCGCGGCGATCGTGCGGCCCTTCGCGGATCCGACCGTCGGATGCGTGTCGAGCGAGGATCGGGTCGACTCCGACGGCGGCGAAGGGGCCTACGTGCGCTTCGAGATGGCGCTCAGACGCCTCGAGAACGAGGCGAGCAGCCTCGTCGGCCTCTCGGGCTCGTTCTTCGCCGTGCGGCGCGAGTTCGGGAGCCCCTGGCCCATCGATCTCGCGAGCGACTTCCGCTCGGCCCTCGAAGCCGCCCGCCGCGGCAAGCGCGCGGTCTCCGAGCCGCTGGCCCGGGCGAGCTTCAAGGCGATGGAGGACCCGGCCCGCGAGTGGCACCGAAAAGTCCGCACGATCCGCCGGGGCATCGCCGTCCTCTCGTGCTATCGCGACGTCCTGAGCCCGCGCCATGGGCGCGTCGCCTTTTCTCTTTGGGGGCACAAGGTTGCCCGTTTTACCTCGCCTTTTGCCTTGATCATCGCCGGGCTCGCGAGCGCGGCCCTCGCCCCCCTCAGCGCGACCGCCGCGACGCTCTTCGCGCTTCAGGCCGCGGCCTATGTCCTCGGCGCCGCTTCCCTGGCCTCGCCGTGGGTCGCGCGCTTCATGCCCGCCCGCCTCGCGGGCTTCTTCATGCTCGTGAACGCCTCGATGCTCGTCGCCTGGATGCACCATCTGCGGGGCGAGCGCGCGGTCGTCTGGGAGCCGACCCGGCGTTGACGAAGCGAGCGCGCATGCGGCTCGCGCCGGGCGGAAGCGCGATCCCCCTCGGCGTGCTCGCCCGCGTCCTGCTCGAATCGGATGCGGCCGCCGTGCTCGATCGCGCGCTGCAGGCCCGCTTTCCGGGACGCCGGCTGACCTATCACGCCTCCGGCCGCGAAGCGATGCGCGTCGCGCTTTCGCGCATCGCGCAGCAATCGGGGCGTCACGAGGTCGCGATCCCGGCCTACGGCTGCTTCTCGATTCCGGCCTCGGTCGTCGCGGCGGGACTGAAGGTCCGACTCGTCGACGTCGACGAAGCGGGGCGGCTCTCGCCGGAGGCCCTCGAACGGATCCCCTTCGATCGCGTCGCGGCCGTCGTCGTCGGCAATCTCTTCGGCCTGCCGGAGCCGGTAGCCACCCTCGCGGCGCGAGCGCGATCGGCCGGTGCGGTGTTGATCGACGATGCGGCGCAGGCGCTCGGGGCGACGGCCGCGGACGGCGTCGTCGGGGCACGCGGCGAGGTCGGGATCTTGAGCTTCGGTCGCGGCAAGCCCCTCTCGGCGCTCGGGGGCGGAGCGGCGATCTGGTCCGACCCGGAACCCGATTCGACCTCGGGTCGTGAGGAGCATGGCGCGGCGGACGACGCCCTCGACGGGATCGGGAGAGCCGGCTCCGCGCGCCTCGCGGCCGTGGCTCGTGGCGTCGCCTACGACCTGTCGCGGCGGCCGGCGGTGCTCGGGCTGCTGGCGACGATCCCGGCCCTCGAGATCGGGCGCACGATCTACGACGCCGACTTCGAGCGCGGCGCGATGCCGCGGGCGGCGGTCGCCCTCGCCGCGGGTCTCGCGCCCGAGCTCGATCGGCTGAACGCCGCACGGAGGCAATCCGCCCACGCCCTCGCCGGACGCATTCGCACGGGCACGGCCTACCGACCGCTGCTCGAGCAGCCGGGAGACTGCGGTGTCTTCCCCCGCCTCGGCCTGCTCGCACCGACGCGGGCGCATCGCGATCGCGCCCTCGCCGAGCTCGTCGCGCTCGGGGCGACGGCGATGTACCCGACCCCCATGGACGCGATCCGGGCACTCGCTCCCCATCGGGTCGAAGATCAGGCGTGTCCCGGTGCACAGCGCTTCTGTGACCATCTGCTCACGCTCCCGACCCACGCGGATCTCGGGCCGGCACGGGCCGAGGCGGTCCTCGAGGTCCTTGCCCGGAGCTGAATCGAGCGGTCCACGCCGTCGACAGGGACCCCAAACTCGCCTAAAGACGCCACCTCCGGCGTCCGACCTGAAATCGAATGGGCAACGCCAGGCAGGAACGGTCATGAGCTCGTCGAAACCGCCGAAATCGCTTCATCGCGGAGACCTCGTGCGGGTCCGCAGTCGGGAGGAGATCCTCACGACCCTCGACGAGCGCGGTCGGGTCGACGGGATGCCCTTCATGCCGGAGATGCTCCCGCACTGCGGCCAGACCTTCCGGGTCGAGGCCCGGGCCCACAAGACCTGCGACACGATCAACAAGACGGGCGGCCGCCGCATGAACGACGCGGTCCACCTCGAAGGGCTGCGCTGCGACGGCTCGGCCCATGGCGGCTGTCAGGCCGGTTGCCTCTTCTTCTTCAAGAACGTCTGGCTCGAGCGCGTCGACGCGTCCGGACCTCCGCCCGGGCCGGCGACGGGGACGCCCTCCGCGGCCCGCCCCACCCGTTGCAGTGAAGCGACCCTCGCCGAGGCCACCCGGGTGAGCGGCTCCGTCGGCACGCCCGACGGTCCCGACACGATCTATTCCTGCCAGATCACCGAGCTGTTCCGCGCGACTTCGGCGCTGCCGTGGTGGGACGTCCGGCAGTACGTCGAGGACGTGACGTCGGGCAACGTCGGCTTGCTCGACATGCTGAACCGGCTCTTCTTCCGCTTCACGGCGAACGTGACCCAGGTCCTGCCGGGCTATCGCCTCTGGCTCGGGCTCTACGATCGGGTCCAGGCGCTGCTCGGGAAGCCCCGGTATCCGGTGATCCAGGGGATGCTCAAGAAGACGCCGTCCGAGAGCCAAGGCCTCGGGCCCGGCGATCGGGTCCGGGTCAAGCCCCTCGAGGCGATCGTGAAGACCCTCGACGTGCGCAATCGCAACCGCGGCATGGCCTTCGACAAGGAGCAGTCGATCTTCTGCGGCGAGCAGCACGTCGTCCAGGCGCGCGTCGAGCAGATCATCGACGAGCCGACGGGCAAGATGATGAAGCTCCCGAACGACTGCCTGATCCTGAAGGACGTCGCCTGCCGCTCCTGCTACAGCGAGAAGCGCATCGGCTGTCCGCGCGCGATCTACTCGTATTGGCGGGAGTGCTGGCTCGAGCGCGCCGAGCCCGAGCGCTCGTGAGCAACATCCAGCGCAAGACGGCCAAGGGCGCAGGATGGATGATCCTGGCCCAGGTCCTCGATCGCGGGATCGGGCTCGTCAGCACCCTGATCCTCGCGCGCTTCCTCGCGCCGGACGACTACGGCCTGATCGCGATGGCGATGTCCGTCGGGGCGCTGTTGAACCTGCTGCGCGCCTTCGGCCTCGAGATCGTGCTGATCCAGCACCCCGCGCCGCAGCGGACCCATTACGACACGGCCTGGACGATGAACATCGTCGTCTCGGCCATCGTCGGCCTCGGGCTGCTCGCCCTCGCGAAGCCGATGTCGCTCTTCTACCGCGAGCCCGACCTGACCCTCGTGATGGCGCTGCTCGCGCTCTCGCCGGTCGTCGAGTCGCTTCGCAACATCGGGATCGTCGACTTCCGCCGCAATCTCGACTTCGACGTCGAGTTCCGCTTCCTGTTCATCGGGCGCCTGATCCGCTTCGTGCTCGCCGTCGGCCTCGCGTTCTGGCTGCGGAACCACTGGGCGCTCGTCTTCGGCATCCTGCTCGGCCGGGTGGCGGAGGTCGCCCTCAGCTACGGCATGAACGCCTACCGGCCCCGTTTGTCGCTGGCGGCGGTGCGCGAGCTCTTCGGGTTCTCGAAGTGGCTGCTCTCGAAGAACCTGATCCAGCTGCTGACGCAGCGCTCGAGCGATTTCGTGATCGGGCGGGTCTCGGGCGCCGGCGCGCTCGGCGTCTTCAACGTCGCCGCCGAGATCGCCTCGCTGCCCTCGAGCGAGCTCGCGGCCCCGATCAATCGCGCGGTCTATCCGAGCTTCGCCCGCCTCGCGTCCGATCGCGACGCCCTGCGCAAGGCGCTGCTCGACGTCTCCTCGATCGTCTTCCTGATCACGCTGCCCCTCGGCGTCGGCCTCGCCCTGACGGCGCATCTGATCGTGCCGCTCATGCTCGGTCCGCTCTGGCTGGAAGCGATCCCCGTCGTCGCCGCGATGTCGCTCTATGGCCTCATCGACGGTCTCGGCTCGAATACGGGCTCGATGTTCCTGGCCCTCGGCAAGCCCCAGATCGTGACCCGGGTCGCGGCGATCCAGCTCGTCGTACTGGTTCCGGGGCTCTTCCTCGGCGTCTACCGGGCCGGGGCTCTCGGCGCGGCCTGGGCCTATCTGGCGAGCGTCCTCGTGATCGTGCCGCTCGCCTACGCGATCCTGCTGACCGAGCTCGAGCTGCCGGCTCGAAGGTTCGTGTCGCGCATCTGGCGCTCGCTCGCGGCGGTGCTGGCGATGGGCGGAGCGGTGGGCGCACTCGCGCGGACCCAGGCGCCGCCGGCGGATCTGATCGAGACCATCGTCCAGCTCCTTCTGCTCGTCGGGGTGGGGGGCCTCGTCTACGTCGCGAGCGTGATCGGCCTCTGGCACGCGAGCGGGAAGCCCGAAGGCGCGGAGGGCCACGTCGCGACGCTCCTCGCCGAGCGATTGGCCCCGGTTCTCGGTCGGGCGCGCGGAGTCTGACGTGCCGACGAAGCGAGCCCAGTCCGACTCGAGACCCGACGTGGGACGATCGAATTTGTTGGCGCGGGATCCGTCTGCGATCCTCGCGCCGCAGCTCGCCGGCAATTTCCCGGCGCTTCGGGGAAAAGCAGACCACCGGGCGCCAGGGGAGACCTACCCATCATCCGAAGCCGCATCGGTCGCCTCTTCGAACGGGAGGCGGCGAGCGGAGCGCGGACAGACGTGCCCCCGGACGATCCGCGCATCGGGGCAGCGAGGACCGAAGGCATGAGCGCATCATCTTCGAAGAGACCCGCCGTGGCGGTCGTGACCCCGGTCTACAACGGCGAGGACGTGCTCTCGACCTGCATCGAGAGCGTGCTCGCGCAGACCTTCGGCGACTTCGAGTACCACATCGTCAACAATTGCAGCACAGACGGAACCCGCGAGCTGGCCGAGGCCTATGCCCGCAAGGACGCCCGGATCCGGGTCCACAACCCGACCGAGTTCGTCGACGTCACCGGCAGCCACAACCGCGCGCTCTCGATCGGCGCGGAGGGCACGGACTACGTGAAGTGCGTCGATGCCGACGACTGGCTCTTCCCGGACTGCATCGCGCGGATGGTCGAGCGGATGGAGGCCCATCCGACGATGGGCATGGTCTGCGCCTACGTCCTCTACGGCAATCGCGTCGCCTGGGACGGCCTGCCCTACCCGAGCGACTTCGTCTCCGGCCGCGAGATCGGGCGGAAATACTTCCTCGACGACATCAAGGCCTTCGGCGGGCCGACGGCCTCGATGCTGCGCTCGAGCGTGATCCGATCGCAGCAGCCCTTCTATCCCGAGGGCCGCTACAACGGGGACACCGAGTCGTATCTCAAGCTCCTGCAGAAGCACGACTTCGGCTTCATCCACCAGGTCCTGACCTACAAGGCGGGCGGCGAGAACTCCCGCACGACCCACCGCATCCGCCACCTGAACCCTTATGCCGCCTCGAACGTCGAGGAGCTCGTCCGCTACGGCCGCGCCTACATGAGCGACGAGGAATACGCCGGGCGCCTCGCGCGCGAGCTCGATGGGTACTATCGCTTCCTCGCCGAGATCCACGTCCGCAGACTCGGCCGCGACGTCTGGGACTACCACCAGACCCAGATGCAGAGCCTGGGCATGCCGATCTCGAAGGCGCGGCTCGCCCGCGCAGTCACCGCCGCCATCGTCGATCGCCTCCTCAATCCCAAGCGGACGATCGAGGGCATCCTTCGTCCGCTCTTCTCCTCCCCCTCTGACGGAAACGGGCACTGAACGATCGATGGACCAGAACAACCCGCTGCAGACCGCCGAACACGTCGTCGCGAGCGATCTCGACTACATCACCCGCCAGGCCGGCGCCGAGTTCGCGCGCCTGTCGGGCCGTCGGCTCACGATCGCCGGGGGTGCCGGATTCCTCGGCTACTACCTGGTCCAGTCGGCGCTCCACTGGAACCGCCGCAACCCGGGCTCCGCGCCGATCGACCTGATCGTGCTCGACAGCTTCGTGCGCGGCGTCCCGGACTGGCTGACCGCCCTCGAGTCGGATCCGAACCTGACGCTCGTCCGACACGACGTGACCGAGGCCCCGCCGGCCGTCCTCGGCGATCTCGACTACCTGATCCACGCGGCCTCGATCGCTTCGCCGATCTACTACCGCCAGCATCCGATCGAGACGATGGACGCGAACGTCGGCGGCCTGCGCCACTTCCTCGACTACGCCATGCGCCAGAAACAGAAGGGGCGCCCCCTCTCGGGCATCCTCTTCTACTCGAGCAGCGAGATCTACGGCGACCCGACCCCGGACCAGATCCCGACCCCCGAGACCTACCGCGGCAACGTCTCCTGCACGGGCCCGCGCGCCTGCTACGACGAGTCGAAGCGCTACGGCGAGACGCTCTGCGTCAACTTCACGCGCCAGCACGGGCTCCCGATCAAGGTCGCCCGGCCCTTCAACAACTACGGCCCCGGCCTCAAGATCAGCGACCGCCGCGTCATCCCGGACTTCGCCCGCGACATCCTGAACGGACGCGACATCGTGATGCTCTCCGACGGCGCCGCCATGCGGACCTTCTGCTATTCCGCCGACGCGATCGCCGGCTACTACAAGACCCTCGTGAACGGCCGCCCGGGCGAGGCCTACAACATCGGCGTCGAGACGCCCGAGATCTCGATGCTCGAGCTCGCCGACCGCATGGTCGCCCTCGGAACCGAGCTCTTCGGGTACCGCGGCCGGCTCGTGCGCAAGGAGAGCGAGGACAAGGACTACCTCGTCGACAATCCGAACCGCCGCTGCCCCGTGATCACGAAGGCCCGGACCGAGCTCGGCTACGACCCGCAGGTCACCCTCGACGAGGGCCTCCGGCGCTCGCTCGTCTGGTACTCGGGCAACCGGGAGGCCGCGGACCTCTAGATGCGCATCTCGATCGTCGGAACCGGCTACGTGGGACTCGTGACCGGCGCCTGCCTCGCCGAGAAGGGCCACCGCGTCGTGTGCGTCGACGTCGACGTCGCCCGCGTCGACGCCCTGAACCGCGCCGAGGCGCCGATCTTCGAGGCGGGGCTCCCCGAGCTCCTCGCGAAGCACGTCGGTCGCAACCTCTCGGCGACGACCGATCTCGCCCTCGCCGTCCGCGAGTCTGAGATGACGCTGATCGCCGTCGGGACGCCCTTCGACGGGCGCGAGATCGATCTGTCCTTCGTGCTCGGCGCCGCGCGCCAGATCGGCGAGGCGCTGCGGACGAAGAGCGACTGGCATCTCGTCGTCGTGAAGAGCACGGTCGTCCCCGGGACGACCGACGGCCGCGTGCTCCCCGAGCTCGAGCGCGCCTCGGGCAAGCGCGCCGGCCGCGACTTCGGCGTCGGCATGAACCCGGAGTTCCTCTCCGAGGGCGAGGCGGTGCAGGACTTCCTGTTTCCCGACCGGATCGTGCTCGGCGGAATCGACGAGCGCTCGACCGACGTCCGCGGCGAGGTCTACGCGCCCTTCGCCCCCGAGATCCCGCGCCTGCGAACCAACCCGCGCACGGCCGAGATGATCAAGTACGCCTCGAACGCGCTGCTCGCGACGCTGATCTCCTTCACCAACGAGCTCGCGAATCTCGGCGCCGCCCTCGGCGGGATCGACACCGTCGACGTCATGCGCGGCGTCCACCTCTCCCAGTACATGCGCGGCCGCAACGCCGAGGGGCTCCCGCCGATCACGTCCTTCCTGAAGGCGGGCTGCGGCTTCGGCGGCAGCTGCTTTCCCAAGGACGTGAAGGCGCTCGTCGCCCACGGCGAGAGCAAGGGCCAGCCGATGCCGATCCTGGCCTCGGTCCTCGCGATCAACGAGGCCCAGCCGCGGCGGACGGTCGAGCTCCTGAAGCGCCACTTTCCGGATCTCGCGGGCGTGCGGACGACGGTGCTCGGCCTCGCCTTCAAGCCGGGGACGAACGACGTGCGGGAGAGCCCGGCCTTCCCGGTGCTGCAGGCGCTGCTCGACCAGAAGGCCGACGTGACGGCCTTCGACCCGATCGCGCGGCGCGAGGCCGAGGCCGCCTTTCCGGCGCGGGCCGGGCTTCGTTATGCGGCGAGCCTCGACGCGGCGATCGCCGGGGCCGAGGCCGTGATCGTCGTGACGCCGTGGCCGGATTTCGAGGGCGTGCCGGGGCGGCTCGGGGAGAACGTCGTCTTCGTCGACGCCCGGCGGGCCTTCGACAAGCACGCGATCGCGAACTACGAAGGGATCGGGCTCTAGCCATGGAATTCGAGAAGACGAAGCTGGAAGGGGCCTACCTCGTCCGGCAGACGAAGCGGGTCGATGCCCGCGGCTTCTTCGCCCGGGTCTGGTGTACGGAGGAGTTCCGGAAGCACGGCCTCAATCCGACGATCCTCCAGATCAACACGGGCCTGAGCCACGCGGCGGGAACGCTGCGCGGCATGCACTTCCAGGAGGCGCCCCACGCCGAGGCCAAGTTCATCCGCTGTACCCGCGGCGCGATCTTCGACGTGATCGTCGACCTGCGCCCGGGCTCGCCGACGCGCGGGCAATGGGTCGGGTTCGAGCTGAGCGCGGACAACGGCACGATGCTCTACGCGCCCGAGGGCTTCGCCCACGGCTACCAGACGTTGTGCGCGGACACGGAGATGGAGTACACGACGAGCGCGATGTACGCGGGGGCCTCGGCCCGGGGCGTGCGCTTCGACGACCCGGCCTTCGGCATCGTCTGGCCGCTCCCGATCTCGGTCATCTCCGACGCCGACCGTGGCTGGCCCGACTGGCAGCCCGGCGCCGCCGACGCGAGGAAATGATTTCATGAGCCACGACGCTCCGAAGCGGGTCCTCGTCACCGGGGCGACGGGCTTCATCGGCCTCCATACCCTCGCGCCGCTCCGCGCCCGGGGCTACGAGGTCCACGCGGTCTCGAGCCGTGACCCGAAGTCCGCCGCGACCGATGGCGTGATCGGGCACCGCGCTGATCTGCTCGCCCCCGGCGCCGCCGATGCGCTGCTCGCCGAGGTGAAGCCGTCCCACCTCCTGCACCTCGCCTGGTACGTCGTCCCCGGCAAGCTCATCACGGCCCCCGAGAACTTCGCCTGGGTGACGGCGAGCTTCGACCTGATCCGCCGCTTCGCCGAGCAGGGGGGCAAGCGGGTCACGGTCTGCGGCTCGGGCTACGAGTACGACTGGAGCTACGGCTACTGCTCCGAGAAGCGGACCCCCGCTGTTCCGAACACGGTCTATGGCGCCTGCAAGCAGGCTCTCCATCTGATGGTCGAGTCCTTCGCCGCCCAGACCGGGCTCTCCGCGGCATGGGGACGGGTCTTCTTTCTCTACGGGCCGAACGAGCATCCCGACCGGCTCGTCTCGTCGGTGATCCGCTCGCTCCTGCGTGGCGAGCCCGCGCGCTGCTCCCACGGCCGCCAGATCCGCGACTACATGCACGTCCAGGACGTGGCCGACGGACTCGTCGCCCTCCTCGACGGCGACGTCCAGGGGGCCGTCAACGTCTCGTCGGGGGAAGCCACCACGCTGCGCGAGATCGTGCTCACGATCGGTCGCCTGACCGGCCGGGGCGATCTGATCCAGCTCGGCGCGCTCCCTGCCCGCGCCAACGACACGGCCCTCGTGGTCGGCGACAATGCGCGCATGACGGCCGAGACCGGCTGGAAGCCCCATTACGACCTCGAATCCGGGCTGCGCCAGACGATCGAGTGGTGGCAAAGGCAAGCCGGCTGATCCGCCGATGAGGCCCGCAGGCATCGACGCCGCGGGCGGGACGAAGAGAGCAGCATGAAGAAGATCTGCGTTCTGGGAACGGGCATGGCGGGCTGGGGCGCGGCGCATCATCTGCGCATGGCGGGCGAGACCCCGGTCCTCTTCGACAAGAAGGATCATTACGGAGGCCATACCGCCTCGTTCCTCCGCGAGGGCCAGTTCACCTTCGACGAGGGCCCCCACGTCTCCTTCACGAGCCACGAGCGCCTTCAGAAGCTCTTCGCCGAACAGATCGACCAGAAGTACGAGACCCTCCACACGAAGGTCAACAACTACTGGCGCGGCCACTGGGTCAAGCACCCGGCCCAGATCAACCTCTACGGACTCCCGCCGCAGACGATCATCGACGTGATCCGGGACTTCGTCGAGGCGCAGAACAAGCAGCACGGCGAGATCGTGAACTACGAGCAGTGGCTCCGCGCGAGCTTCGGCCACACCTTCGCCGAGCAGTTCCCGATGGACTACACGATCAAGTATCACACGACCGAGGCGAAGAACATGAGCCTCGACTGGATCGGCCCTCGCCTCTACCAGTGCAAGCTCGAGGAGGTGCTGCGCGGCGCGCTGCTGCCGGCGACCCCCGACGTCCACTACATCAGCGGCTTCCGCTACCCGTCCCACGGCGGCTTCGTGTCCTACCTGCGCCGCTTCATGGACTCCTCCGACGTCCGGCTCTCCCACTCGCTCGAGTCGATCGATCCGAAGGCGAAGCAGGTCCGGTTCAAGAACGGCGTCAGCGTGCCCTACGACGGACTCGTCTCGTCGGTGCCCCTGCCCGACCTGATTCCGGCGATCCAGGGCGCTCCGCGCGAGGTCCGCGAGGCCGCGGCCCGGCTCTCCTGCAGCGAGGTCGTGATCGTCAATCTCGTCGTCGATCGCCGCGACCTCGTCGACGCCCACTGGACCTACATCTACGACCGCGACGTCTTCTTCACCCGCGTCTCGACGCCGCATCTGCAGTCGCCGCACAACGTGCCGCCGGGCTGCGGGAGCCTCCAGGCCGAGTGCTACTACTCGAAGAAGTACCGGCCCCTCGATCGCACGCCCGACGAGTGCATCGAGCCCACCATCCGGGACCTCAAGAAGATCGGCGTGCTGCGCGAGACCGATCGGATCCTCTACCGGGAGACGATGCACATCGACTACGCGAACGTCATCTTCGACCTCGAGCGCGCCGACGCCCTCGCGATCGTCCACGGCTATCTCGACGAGCTCGGCATCGCCTACTGCGGCCGCTATGGCGACTGGAAGTACATCTGGACCGACGAGTCCTTCATCAGCGGCGAATCCGCCGCCGAGAAGATCCTGGGGCGCTGAGCGCCATGCGTGGCATCCGATTCGACGCGCTCCAGAAGGTCCTGTTCGTCGGTGCCCACTCCGACGACATCGAGATCGGCTGCGGCGGGACGGTGCTCAAGCTGGTCGAGGAGAACCCGGGGATCGAGATCCTCTGGGCCGTCTTCAGCGCCGAGGGCGGTCGACGCCAGGAGGCGCTCCGCAGCGCCGAGGCCTTCCTCGCCGGCGCGAAGAATCCGCAGGTCGTCGTCGAGAATTTCCGCAGCTCGTACTTCCCCTATCAGGGCGAGCAGATCAAGGACTGCTTCGAGACGCTGAAGCCCTTCCGGCCGGACGTCGTCTTCACCCACTACCGGGAAGATCGCCACCAGGACCACCGCGTCCTCTCCGACCTCGCCTGGAACACCTTCCGCAGCCACGTGATCCTCGAGTACGAGATCCCGAAATACGACGGCGATTTCGGCCAGCCGAACTTCTTCGTGCCGCTGTCCGAGGCGCGCTGCCGCCGCAAGGCCGAGCTCGTGATGGAGCACTTTCCGTCCCAGGCGGGCAAGCAGTGGTTCACGACCGACCTCTTCATGGCGACGCCGCGCATTCGCGGCATGGAATGTGATTCGCCGACGCGCCTCGCCGAGGCCTTCTACAGCCGGAAGCTCTCGCTCGCATGAGCGTGCCGCCCCGCGCAGAGGGGGCGGGCGGTGGATCGCGCAACCGCTCGCGCGGTCCGAGCCGGGGACGTCTGCTGGCATTCGCGTGCGTGACGCTCGCCCTCTCGCTCGGCGCGATCGAGGCCGCGACGCGACTGATCCTGCCGACGCCCTGGATCGTGCCGCGCCGACCGGCGGAGGATCCCTTTCTCGTCCCCCACCCCGAGCGCGGCTACGCGTTCCGGCGCTCCTTCACGAACGAATGGCGCTCTCCGGACTACGCCGTCGAAGTCCGGCTGAACGAGCTCGGGCTGCGCGACGGCCCGCTCGCCGAGGCACGAGCCGGCGGGCTCCGCGTCCTCGCGCTGGGCGACTCGTATACGTTCGGAATCGGCGTCGAGAGCGAGGCGAGCTGGCCGGGCGTCCTCGAGCGGCGACTCCAGGCAGATCTCCCCGCGGCCTCCCGGCCCACGGTCTTCGACGCCGGCATCCCCGCCTACAGCGCGCGCCAGATCCGCCAGCTCGGCGAAGAGCTCCTGCCGCAGCTCGAGCCGCAGATCGTGATCTTCGCGATGTACATGAACAGCGCCTGGCGGGTCGAGAACCCCTACGTGATCTTCGGCCAGACCCTGATCACGACCGATCGCGTCGACGCGATGGCCGTCGGCCGCTCGAACGAGCTCCTGATCACCGCCTTCCCGCCCGGTCCGCTGCGCAGCCTCGACCTCTGGCTGAAGCAGCATCTCTACGTCGCGGCCCATCTGCTCGCCCTCGTGCACGAGGGCCGCCACTGGCCCGAACGACCGACCCCCGACGAGTCGCCCGAAGGCGTGACCCGGGCCTTTTCGCCGGTCCTCGCCGAGATCGATCGCCTCGACGCCCGCGTCCGGGAGGCGGGGGCCCGGCTGATCGTGCTGCCGGTCAACGCCCAGGAGGTCGATGGCTCCTTCTCCGACCACCAGGCCCGGGACAATGCGATCCTGCGCGACCACTGCCTGGCCCGATCGGTCCTCTTCGTGGATCCTCTGCCCGACCTGATCGAGCAGGCACAGGGCCGGCCCATCCATCGCTTTCCGAACGACGGCCACTGGACGGCCATCGCCCATGCGATCGCCGCCGAGCGCCTCGAGCAAACGATCCGGGACGAGGTCCTTCCCGATCTCGACGAGGCAGACTTCGTGCAAATCCGGGGCGGATCCGATCCCGATCCGCCTGCCGACGCCAAGTGAGAGCCCCCCATCCGCCGAGAAGACGGGCACCCACGGTGCGCCCCGTCCCGGCGCGCCGGAGACCCGATTGGGAAGCCAGAGCATGCGCCCAGAAATCCCCGCCGCCCCCGCGACCATCGCGATGTTCGGCGGCCCCATGGACTGGTCCGAGGCCTGGTACTCGCGCCACCAGCTGACGGCCGGCCTCGCCCGGACCCATCGCGTCCTGCTGATCGATCCGCCGCGGGACGTGCGGCGCGCGCTGGCCAGACCGGGCTCCCTGTTCACGGGGGCACGGCTCGAGCACGAGAGCGTGGGCACGATCCGCTATGCGGAGCCGGGCTGGCTGCCCGTGGTCCATCGAAGCGCCCTCCTCGGGCGGGCGACCACGATCCTCCGCGCGCAGGCGATCCGGAAACACCTCGTCCCCGCCTCGAAGGGCGGATCGATCGGCTACGTCTGGCATCCCGACCACGCCGACGAAGTCGAGGCCCTGGCCAGCCTGCCCTTCGTCTACCACGCCTACGACCGCTACGACCTCTACACGGGCTCGGCCGCCGAGGACGCGCGCCGCCGCGAGACCTGGCTCGCCCGCAACGCCGCCTTCTGCGTCGGCGCGTCCTCGATGATCGTCGAGCATCTGCGCAGCCTCGGCGCCGACGACGTCCGACTGCTCCGGCACGGCGTCGATCCGGGCTTCTTCGAGCGGGACATCGCGGTGCCCGCCGACCTCGAACGCCTGCCGCGACCGCGCATCGGCCTCGTCGCTTCGCTCTCCGACGCCGTCGACTACCTCGGCCTGACGCGGATCGCGATGGAACGCCCGGGCTGGTCCCTCGTCATCGTGGGCAAGCAGGCCTTCACCGACGAGCGCAAGCGCGCCCAGTTCGAGACCCTGGCGAAGCTTTCGAACGTCCACGCCTTCGGCTTCCGCCCCCAGAAAGAAGTCCCGGGCTGGCTCACAGGCTTCGACGTCGCGCTCGTCTCCTACGACCTCTCGACCTGGGCGCCGTTCAACCAGCCGCTCAAGCTCTACGAATATCTCGCCTCGGGCACGCCCGTCGTCGCGAGCCGGATCCAGGCGGCCGAGGAGCTCGGCGACCTCGTCGAGACCGTGGCGAGCGAGGAGGCCTGGATCCCGACGATCGAGCGCGCCCTCGGCCGGAACGACGAGGCCGCCCGGGAGCGGCGGCGGCGCTTTGCCGACGACAACCGCTGGGAGCGCCGTGTCGCGACCCTCGACGACTGGCTCGCGAAGCAGTTCGGCTTGCCCGAAGGCGGTGATCCGGCTGCCCGATCCCGAGGTGCATGATGTGCGCGATCGTCGGCATCCTGGATCGCAGGGGGCGGCCCATCCGCGCCGAGGAGCTCGTCCGCATGCGCGACGAGATGGTCCACCGCGGGCCCGATGACGCGGGTCTCCACCTCGAAGGTCCCATCGGCCTCGGCCACCGCCGCCTCTCGATCGTCGACCTCTCGCCCGGCGGCCACCAGCCGATGAGCAACGACGACGGCACGGTCTGGATCGTCTTCAACGGCGAGATCTACAACTACGTCGAGCTCGCCGAGGAGCTCGCGAAGCAGGGCCACCGCTTCCGCTCCTCGAGCGACACCGAGGTCCTGCTCCACCTCTACGAAGAGCTCGGTGAGGCCTGCCTCGAGCGCCTGAACGGGATGTTCGCCTTCGTCGTCTGGGATGCCCGGAAGCGCCTGCTCTTCGGGGCGCGCGATCGGCTCGGCATCAAGCCCTTCTACTACCGCTCGACGCCCGAGCGATTCAGCTTCGCCTCGGAGATCAAGGCGCTGCTCGCGGGCGCCGACGTGCCTCGCGAGCCCGATCTGCAGGCCGTCGCCGACTATCTCTACTGCGGCCGGGCGCTCGAAGGCCGCACGCTCTTCCAGGGCATCCGCGAGCTGCCGCCGGGCTGGGCCTTTCGGGTCGACGCGAGCTCGGAGCGCTTCTTCGAATACTGGCGCGTGCCCGGGCGGGAGAGCGACTCGGCGATCTCCGAGGCCGACGCCGTCGACGCGCTCGCGGCGCTGATCGAGGACGCGGTGCGCGTCCAGTGCCGCAGCGACGCCGAGGTGGGGGCCCATCTCTCGGGCGGGCTCGACTCGAGCACGATCGTCTGCCTCGCGACCCGCGCGCGGAGCCCGCTCAAGTCCTTCTCGATCCGCTCGCCGGGCGGCGCCTACTACGACGAGACGCCCTTCGCGAAGCTCGTCTCGGCCCATGCCGGGACCGAGTACCTCGAGGCCGACGCGACCCACGAGGACATGGACGCGATGGTGACGCGCCTCGTCTGGCACATGGACGCGCCGATGCCCGCTCCCGGCGGCATCAACTACTACACCCTCTCGCGGCTCGCGGCGAAGCACGTCAAGGTCACGCTGACCGGCCACGGCGGCGACGAGGTCTTCGGCGGCTACCCGGCCCAGTTCGCGGTCGGCGTCGGTCGGACCGACATGTTCCCGCAGACCGCTCCGAAGAAGCAGGAGGAGCCCCTCTTCGATCGGATCCGCCGCGCGATCGCGCGCGAAGGCCTCTCGGGCATCGTGCGCCGGCTCTCCGCGCGCTCCCAGCCGATGACGCCCGAGCGGCTCTGGATCCAGCTCCACTGCGGCCTCGAGCCCCAGATCGACCCGACGCTGCATCCGGAGTTCGTGGCCGCCCTCGCCGGCTACTCGCCGACCGAGAGCTACCTCGACGCCTTCCGCAACGCGCCGTCCTCGAACCTCTTCGACAAGTGCCTCCACCACGACCTGCGCTGCTACCTGCCCTCGCTCCTCCACATGGAGGACCGGACCAGCATGGCCAACAGCGTCGAGTCCCGCGTCCCGCTCCTCGACCACCGCATTGTCGAGTTCGTCGCGCGGCTGCCCGAGCGATTCCGTCCCGATACGCCGAAGAAGATGTTCCGGTCCGCTGCCGGACGCTGGCTCCCGCAGGCGATCTCCGCGCGCAAGGACAAGGCGGGCTTCCCGCTCCCGGTCGAGCAGTGGTTCGCGAACGAGCTCGCGGCCCCGACGGCGCGGGTCTTCGCGTCCCGCACCACGCTGGGACACCGGATCTTCAACCCCGCCGATCTGAAGGGCGGCACCTTCGCGCGCCAGCGCGGCTGGTCGGCGCTCAACCTCGAGCTCTGGTGGCGGATCTTCGTCGATCGCAGCCTCGATCCGGCGACGCCGCTCTCGCGGGTCGAAGCATGAGCTCCCTCGCGAAGATCCGTCGACGGCTCTCGCCGGTCGCCCGATTGCTGCGCTCGGCCGACGAGCGGCGCGATCTGTGGTGGGAGCTGCGGCGCCGGAGCGCGGGGGTGCCGGCGCTGCCGGAGCCGGCGGTGCGCAACGTGCTCGTCGTCTGCTTCGGGAACATCTGCCGCAGTCCGTTCGCCGAGCGCCTGCTCGCCCGTGACTGCCCGCAGCTCGTGGTCCGGTCGGGCGGCTTCGAGGCCCGGGAGGGCGACCCGGCCGAGGCCGACGGGATTCGCATGGCGACCGAGTTCGGGGTCGATCTCTCGGACCATGCGGCCCATCGCCTGACCGCCGAGGATGCGGCCTGGGCCGACTTGATCGTCGGCATGACCGGACGCCACCATGGCATGCTCCGCGACCGCTGGCCGGCCCATGCGGCGAAGGTCCGGTTGCTCGGAGACTTCCTGCCCGCACCGCCGTTCGGGATCGTGGATCCCTGGGGCTGTCCGCCCGAAGTCTTCCGCGCCGTCTACACGCGCATCGTGCAGGCAGCCGGCCCGCTGGCCGGGCGCCTGAGCTCCCCGGCCCGCCCCGTTCCGCCGACCTGAGGCGCGCGGGGCACCCGGGATTTCCCCTCTCCCGAAGACGCAGACGCGCCGAAAAAGCCCACCAGCGGGATCACCGAAGGGCCATCGCCGGGGACTCACGCCACGAATCCCCCGATCGGGCTCCGTCCCGCCCGGGCCCCGTCCGACCCCGACCGACGTCGGGCCCTCGGCTCGGGCCACTCGGCACGGATCCGACGGACCGATACCCTGTTCCGCTCGCCACCCGGCCTGGTCGCCGTGCGCGCTCGGGAACGAGACGAGGAGTTGGCATCATGAAGGTCGTTCTCTTCTGCGGCGGCCTCGGTCTGCGCCTGCGCGACCACTCCCAGAACACCCCGAAGCCGATGGTGCTGATCGGTCATCGCCCGATCATCTGGCACCTGATGTCCTACTACGCCTACTACGGCCACAAGGACTTCATCCTCTGCCTGGGCTACCGGGGCGACGCGTTCAAGGAGTACTTCCTGAACTACAACGAGACGGTCTCGAACGACTTCGTGCTGAAGAGCGGCGGCCGCGACGTCGAGCTCATGAGCCGGGACATCGAGGACTGGACGATCCGCTTCGTCGATACCGGCCTCCACTCGAACGTCGGCATGCGCCTGAAGGCCGTGCAGCAGCATCTCGCGGGCGAGGAGATGTTCCTCGCGAACTACAGCGACGGCCTCTCCGATCTGCCCCTCGACGCCTACGTCCGCGACTTCGAGAAGCGCGACCAGACGGCGACCTTCATCAGCGTGAAGCCGAATTCGGGCTTCCACTTCGTCGAGGCCGATGCCGAGGGCACCGTCTCCGCGATCCGCTCGATCGAGGACTCGGACCACCGCGTCAACGGCGGCTTCTTCGTCCTGCGCAAGGAGATCTTCGACGTCCTCGGTCCCGGCGAGGAGCTCGTCCACGAGCCCTTCCAGCGCCTGATCGACAAGCGCAAGCTCCACAGCTATCGCTACGACGGCTTCTGGCAGTGCATGGACACCTTCAAGGACAAGCAGCGCCTCGACGAGCTGATGGAGCGGGACGCCGCCCCGTGGCAGGTCTGGAAGCGGGCCAGGAAGTAGCCCCGATCCGAGGGCGCGAGGGGGCGATGGAGACCTGGCTGGTCACCGGCGGAGCGGGCTTCATCGGCTCGTGCTTCGTCCGAATCGCGCTCGCGCTGCGGCCGGCGGTGCGGGTCGTCGTCCTCGACAAGCTGACCTACGCGGGCCGGGTCGAGAACCTCGCGGATCTCCCGGATCCCGCGCGCTTCGAGCTGGTCCGCGGCGACATCGCCCGCGGCGAGGACGTCGCCGGGCTCCTCTCGCGCTGCCGACCGACGCGGGTCGTGAATCTCGCCGCCGAGACCCACGTCGACCGCTCGATCGACGGTCCCCGCGCCTGCGTCGAGACGAACCTCCTCGGGACCTTCGAGCTGCTCGAGGCGATCCGCCGCCATCTCGAGACCCGCTCGGCCGTGGAGCGCGAGCGATTCCGGCTCCTCCACGTCTCGACCGACGAGGTCTACGGCAGTCTCGGACCGGAGGGGCGCTTCAGCGAGGCGACGCCCTACGCGCCCAACTCGCCCTACTCGGCCACGAAGGCGGGGGCCGATCTGCTCGTGCGCGCCTACCACCGGACCTACGCTGTGCCCGCGATCGTGACCAACTGCTCGAACAACTACGGCCCGCGCCAGCTGCCGGAGAAGCTGATCCCGTTGATGATCTACAACGCGCTCGAGGCGCGGGATCTCCCGATCTACGGCGACGGCTCGAACGTGCGGGACTGGATCTTCGTCGAGGACCATTGCCGCGGAATCCTCCGGGCGATCGAGGCCGGGATCCCGGGCGAGCAATACGCCTTCGGCGCCGACAGCGAGCACTCGAATCTGGCCCTCGTCGACGGAATCTGCGAGGGGCTCGAACGGATCCGACCCGCCCGCGAGAACGCGGCCCTGCGCGCCCGCGGCCTCTCGAGCTATGCGGCGCTGAAGCGCTTCGTCCCGGATCGCCCGGGTCACGACCATCGCTATGCGATCGACGCCAGCCGCGCCCGGCGCGAGCTCGGCTGGCGACCCGAGACGCGCTTCGAGGACGGCCTCGCGCGGACGCTCGCGTGGTATGTCGAGAACGACGCCTGGCGCCGCGCGATCGAGGCGGGGGGCGATCTGCGCGGGCGCCAGGGGCTCGCGGTGCGGGGAGCCGTCGGATGAAGGGGATCCTGCTCGCCGGTGGCTCGGGAACCCGGCTCCTGCCCGCGACCGCCTCGGTCTCGAAGCAGCTGCTGCCGGTCTACGACAAGCCGATGGTCTACTACCCGCTCTCGACGCTGATGCTCGCGGGCATCCGTCGGATCCTGCTGATCTCGACCCCGAACGACACGCCGCTCTTCGAGCGCCTGCTGCGCGATGGTCGCCATTTCGGCGTCGAGATCGAATACCGGGTCCAGGAGCGGCCGCGCGGGATCGCCGAGTCCTTCCTGATCGCGGAGGACTGGATCGCCGGAGATCCCGTCGCGCTGGCCCTCGGCGACAACCTCTTCTACGGCCACGGATTCCCGGACTCGATCCGCCGCGCCGCGCGTCGCGAGACCGGGGCGAGCCTGATCGCCTATCACGTCCACGACCCCGAACGTTACGGCGTGATCGAGCTCGATGCCGACAAGCGGATCGTCTCGATCGAGGAGAAGCCGGCGCATCCGAAGTCGAACTACGCGGTGACCGGGCTCTATTTCTACGACCGCCAGGTCGTCGAGATCGCGCGCGGGATCCGGCCCTCCGCCCGCGGCGAGCTCGAGATCACCGACGTGAACCGCGGCTACCTCGAGCGCGGCCAGCTCGAGGTCGAGCTGCTCGGCCGGGGCGTCGCCTGGCTCGACACGGGGACCCACGAATCGCTGCTGCAGGCCGCCAACTTCATCCAGGCGGTTCAGGAGCGACAGGGCCTCCAGGTCTCGTGTCCCGAGGAGATCGGCTGGCGCCAGGGCTGGATCGATTCGGCGGCGCTGCGCCGGTGCGCCGATGCCCTCGGCCGCAATCCCTACGCCGAATACCTGCGGCGCCTCGCGGATGCGCCTTGAACCAGCGGCGAGTCGGCTAGGCGCGCAGCGTCTGCTGCCAGCGCCAGGCGTCGCGCATCGCGTCGTCGATCGTCCGCGTCGCCCGCCAGCCGAGCACCTTCGCCGACTTGTCGACACAGGCGTAGATCTGCTCGATGTCGCCCGCTCGCCGCGGCCCGACCAACGACGCGACCTTCTGCCCCGTCGCGCGCTCGAAGGCGTCGAGCGCCTCGCGCACCGACGTCCCCCGCCCCGTCCCCACGTTCAGGATCTCGACCATCGGCGCCTCCGGTCGGCGGGCCATGAAGTCGAGGCTCCGCACGTGGGCGGCGGCGAGATCGAGGACGTGGATGTAGTCGCGGATGCAGGTGCCGTCGGGCGTCGACCAGTCGTCGCCGTAGATCTGCACCGGCCCGCGCAGGCCCGCCGCGCTCTGCAGGATGACGGGGGCGAGGTTCTGGGGATCACCGAGGGGCAGCTCGCCGATCCGCGCGCTCGGATGGGCCCCGATCGGGTTGAAATAACGCAGCAACGTCGCCCGCAGCGGCGCGCCCGAGGCGACGGTGTCCTCGACGATCTTCTCGCAGATCTGCTTGGTCGCGCCGTAGACCGAGGAGGCCGCCGCGATCGGCGTCGATTCGGTGACGGGGAGCTTCTCGGGCTGCCCGTAGACGGTGCACGAGGAGGAGAACACGAGGTCGCGGGTACCGTGGGCCAGCATGACTTCGAGCACGCTCAGGAGCCCGCCGAGATTGTTGCGGTAGTAGAGAAGCGGCTTCTGGAGCGATTCGTTGACGGCCTTCGAGGCGGCGAAATGGATCACGCCGGCGACCGGACCGGTCTCGCGGAAGACGCGGTCGAGCCCCGCCCGGTCGGCGCAGTCGAGCTCGAAGCAGGGGATCTTGCGGCCACAGATCGCGGAGAGGCCGTCGAGCACGGAGCGCTTCGAGTTCGAGAAATCGTCGACGACGATCGGCTCGTAGCCGTTCTCGACGAGGGAGACGACGGTATGGGACCCGATGAACCCCGCTCCGCCCGTCACGATGATCTTCGGATTCGGCAAAATCCCCCCTCGTCCCGGATCGCGGCGGCCTCGCCGTCGACTCAGGAGTTCTGGATCGTCATGCCTCCATCGACCGGCAGCACGACTCCATTGAGGTAGGAGGCCGCGGGCAGGACGAGGGAGAGGGTCGCGTGGGCGACCTCCTCGGGTGTGCCGTAGCGCCGGAGCGGAACCCGCCGGCGCGCGAACTTCTCCCGGGCCGCCTCGGGGATGCTCTCCGTCATCCCGGTCAGGATCGGCCCCGGGCAGATGCAATTGACCGTCACGCCCCGGCCCCCGAGCTCGACCGCCATGGATCGGGTGAGGCCGATGACCCCGGTCTTGGCCGCGGTGTAGGGGCCGGTCCCCGCCGTCGCGCCGAGCCCCTCGGTCGAGGCGACGTTCACGACCCGGCCGTCCCGGTTGCGCACGAGCTGCGGCAGGCAGGCCCGCACCATCCGGACATGGGCCGTCAACATCACGTCGAGGGCGCGAGACCAGGTCTGCTCGTACGCGTCGTCCGGCTGCTCGAGGGAGGCGCCGATCACGATCCCGGCATTGTTGACCAGGATGTCGATCGGACCGAGCTCGGCCCCGACACGCGCCACGGTCGCCCGGATCCCCGTCGGATCGGTCACGTCGAGGACGTGGCCCGAGGCCTCGCCGCCCGCGCCTCGGATGCCGGCGACGACCCGCTCGATGGCCGCCGGGTCGAGGTCCGTGACGGCCACCCGGGCCCCCTCGTCGGCGAAGAGCTCGGCGGTCGCCCGGCCCATGCCGCTCGCGGCTCCGGTGATGAGCGCGACGCGGCCCGCAATGGATCGGGAGAGTCTGGAGAGGCGGGGCATGGCGGGTCGCAGATCCTCCAGCGCGAGCCCTGGGATCGCTCGGGGTCGCCGCATTTCGTGCCCGTGGAGCTGGAAAGGGCGACCCGGTCCCCTCCGGGCTGATCGGGGCCGCACGTTAGCCGACCCCGAGTCGACTGGCTCTCGCGCGGAAGAGCAGCGACAAGCGAGCGGCGACGTACCCTATTTGGGCGAATAGGCACTCACACCGAGGCGTCGCGAACTCCCGCGTCTCCAGCCGAGGGCTCGCCCAGTGTCCGATGCACCCAGACTCCGGATGGGCTCCGCGCGCCTGCTCGCGTTCATGCTCGAGCTCGCGTTCTGCCTTGCGCTGCTGGCTGCGACGGGGACAGCGCAGACGCGAACCGTGATCGCGTCGGACGACTTCGATCGACTTCCCGAGCAGCCGTTCGCCGTCGGCGGAGACTGGCTGAAGGCAGCCGGCGCGGGCACCGCCGATCTGGTCGGGAATCACGTCGCCGGCGTCGCGGGCGAGGCGGTCTACGTCTGGCAGGGCGCCGGCACCTTCGACGACACGCGACAGTATGCGCGGGCGCGCGTCGTGCAGGCGACGGCGGGCGAAGCGGGCCTCACACTGCTCGCCGCGAGCGGTCAGGCGATCATCGTCGCCTGGGAAGGCAATACCGGGACCGTCCTCATCTTCTGGTACGTCGGGGGAGCTCCTCAGGGCGCACTCACGACGGCGCCCTCGACGATCCAGCCGGGCGACCTCATCGAGGCAGAGCTCCTCGACGGCACGATCTACGCGAAGGTGAACGGCACGGTCGTCGCGAGCGCCGCGAACACGACGTCGCTGACGACCGGGCGCCCCGGCTTCCAGACCTTCCTGAGCGGCGGCGCGATCGACGACTGGGAGGCGGGCACGCCCGCCGAATTCTCGATCAGCGGGACGATCACCGACGGCACCGCCGGCCTGCCCGACGTGCTCGTGCGGGCCAGTGGTCGCGTCGGGAAGACGGCGACGACCGACGCGAACGGGGTCTACACGATCGGCGGAATCCCGGGCGGTGCGACGTCGATCCGACTGACGCCGAATCGCATCGGCTACACGGCGAGCCCGCTCACGCGGACCGTGAATGGCCCCGTCGGTGCGAACTTCGCGAACCAGGACTTCACGAGCACGCCCTCGAGCAATCCCATCGTCGCCTTCGACGACTTCGATCGCGGCGTCGAGCTTCCGCTCGTCGTCGGCGGCAACTGGCATAAGGTGGCCGGCGCCGGCTTCGCGAACCTGTCCGGGAACGAGATGGTCGGCCTCGGCGCCGACGCCGTCTACGTCTGGCAGGGAACCGGCGTCTTCGACGACACGCGACAGTATGCGCGCGCCCGCGTCACGAATACGACCGGCCAGGTCGGCCTCGCGCTCCTCGGCGCGCCGGGCCAGGCGATCGTCGCCGCCTGGGACCGCAGCATCTCGACGCTCTATCTCTATTGGTATTCGGGGGGCGTGATCCAGGGAAACCTGTCGGTCGTCTCGTCGACGATCGAGGCGGGCGACCTCCTCGAGGCGGAGCTCCTCGACGGACGGATCTACGCCAAGGTCAACGGCACCGTCGTCGCGAGCGCGGTCAACACGACCTCGTTGAGCTCGGGCCGACCGGGCTTCGAGCTCTTCCGCGCGGGCGGTCGGATCGACGATTGGGAAGCAGGCACGCCCACGACCTACACGATCAGCGGCACGATCACGGAGGATGCCCTCGGCCTCCCCGGTGTCCTGGTCAGCGCGAGCGGCACCTTCGGCGCGACGGCGACGACGGACGGCAATGGCCACTTCAGCTTTGCCGGTGTGCCCGCCGGCGTGACCTCGATCGTGCTCGTCCCGAACCTGGTCGGTCATACGCTGAGCCCGCTGACCCGCACGATCGCGGGCCCGGTCGCCGGCAACGTGACCGGGGAGGACTTCACCAGCACGCTCTCGAGCAATCCCGTCGTCGCCTTCGACGGATTCGATCGACCGGACGAGCTGCCGCTCCTCACGAACGGCAACTGGCAGAAGGTCGCGGGGGCGGGCTCGGTCCAGCTCACGAACGGCGAGATCGCGGGAACCGGCCCGGACGCCGTCTACGTCTGGCAGGGACCGGGCGTCTTCGACGACACGCGACAGTATGCGCGGACCCGCGTCACGAACACGACCGGTCAGGTCGGCCTCGCGCTCCTCGGGGCGCCGGGCCAGGCGATCGTTGCCGCCTGGGATCGCAGCATCTCGACGGTGTATCTCTACTGGTATCTGGGCGGCGTGATCCAGGGCAATCTGGCGACGGTCTCGTCGACGATCCAGGCGGGCGACCTCCTCGAAGCGGAGCTCCTCGACGGGACGATCTACGCGAAGATCAACGGCACCATCGTCGCGAGCGCGGCCAACACGACCTCGCTCACGGCCGGCCGACCGGGCTTCGAGATGTTCCGCGCCGGCGGCCGGATCGACGACTGGGAGGCGGGCATTCCGACCGCCTACTCGATCAGCGGCACGATCACCGAGAATGCCGTCGCCCTCCCCGGCGTGCTCGTCAGCGCGAATGGTCGCTACGGCGCGACGACGACGACGGATGCGAACGGTCAGTACAGCCTTCCGAACGTGCCCGGCGGCGCGACCGCGATCGTGCTCGTCCCGAACCTGGTCGGTCACACGCTGAGCCCCCTCACCCGCACGATTGCGGGCCCCGTGATCGACGACGTCGCCGGAATGGACTTCACCAGCACGCCCTCGAGCAATCCCGTCGTCGCCTTCGACGATTTCAATCGACCGGACGAGCTCCCCCTCCTCACCGGCGGCAACTGGCAGAAGGCCGCGGGCGCGGGGATCGCCAACCTTTCGAGCAACGCCATCGTCGGCATCGGGGCCGCGGACGCGGTCTATCTCTGGCAGGGGCCGGGCGCCTTCAATGATGCGCGTCAGTATGCCCGGGCGCGGGTCACGAATACGACGGGCCAGGTCGGCCTCGCGCTCCTCGGCGAGGAAGGTCGGGCGATCGTCGCCGCCTGGAATCCCGGGACATCGACCGTATTTCTCTACTGGTACACCGGCGGCGTGATCCAGGGCAATCTGACGACGGCGTCGTCGGCGATCCAGGCCGGCGACATCCTCGAGGTCGAGCTCGTCGACGGCACGATCACGGCGAGGGTCAACGGAAGCCTCGTCGCCACCGCCCCGAATACCACGTCGCTCACGACCGGGCGCCCAGGCTTCGAGACCTTCCTCGCCGGTGGGCGACTCGACGACTGGGAGGCGGGCATCGTCCGCGTCGACTGCGAAGACGGCCTCGACAACGACGGCGACGGACTCGCGGACCTCGCCGATCCCGGCTGCACGGACGTGAACGACCCCTCGGAGCAGAACCCGGGCATCGCCTGCGACGACGGTCTCGACAACGACGCCGACACGCTGATCGACCTCGCCGACCCGGGCTGTACGGGGCCCGGCGACGCGAGCGAGCAGAACGACTCGATCGCCTGTGACGACGGCCTCGACAACGACGGCGACCTCCTCGTCGATCTCGCCGATCCGGGCTGCGCCAATGCCGGCGATGGCTCCGAGCTGAACGCGGCGATCGCGTGCGACGACGGCGCGGACAACGACGGAGACCTCCTGGTCGACCTCGCCGATCCCGGCTGTTCGAGCCCGACCGACGCCTCCGAGCAGAACGCCGCCATCGCCTGCGACGACGGCCTCGACAACGACGGCGATCTGCTCGTCGACCTCGCGGACCCGGGCTGCGCGAACGCGGCCGATGCCTCCGAGCAGAACGCCGCGATCGCCTGCGACGACGGAACCGACAACGACGGCGATGCCCTGATCGACCTGAACGATCCGGGCTGCGCGAACGCGAGCGACGCTTCCGAGAACGACGCGGCGGTCGCCTGTGACGACGGCCTCGACAACGACGGCGACCTCTTCGTCGATCTCGCCGATCCCGGCTGCGCGAGCGCGACCGATGCCTCCGAGCAGAACGCCGCGATCGCCTGCGACGACGGCCTCGACAACGACGGCGATCTGCTCGTCGACCTCGCCGATCCCGGCTGCGCGGACGTCTTCGATGCCTCGGAGCAGAACGCGGCGCTCGTCTGCGACGATGGGACCGACAACGACGGCGACGGACTCGTCGACCTCGCCGACCCGGGCTGTACCGACGCGACCGACGCCTCCGAGCAGAACGCCGCGATCGCCTGCGACGATGGCCTCGACAACGACGGCGACACCCTCGTCGACCTCGCCGACCCGGGCTGTACGAGCTCGACCGATACCTCCGAACAGAATGCGCTGGCGGCTTGCGAGGACGGGATCGACAACGACGGCGACGGCCTCGTCGACCTCGCCGACCCGGGCTGTACCGACGCGACCGATGCCTCCGAACAGAACCCGGCGATTGCCTGCGACGATGGCCTCGACAACGACGGCGACACCCTCGTCGACCTCGTCGACCCGGGCTGCGCGAACGCGACCGATGCCTCGGAGCAGAACGCGGCCGTCGCCTGCGACGATGGCGCCGACAACGACGGCGACCTGCTGATCGATTGGCCGGCGGATCCGGACTGCGAATCGGCGACGGGAGCGAGCGAAGGATTGGCCGCGCCGGCGGTGCCGATGCTGCCGCCTGCCGGGTGGCTTGCGCTCGCGGGGGCGTTGATCGCGACGGGCCGGGCCGCGGCGATGCGCGGGCGGCGGGAGGCCGACGGGGTGCCGCGGTCGTAGAGCGCGTGGCCCGCTCGTGGGGAGCGGCGAGCATCCGGAAATCTCGTCGAATCCGACCACTTCTGGTCGGGCCGGCGGGACTTGAACCCGCGACCTCTTGACCCCCAGTCAAGCGCGCTACCAGACTGCGCTACGGCCCGACGAGGCGCGAACCTGTAGCCCAGTTCGGGGGGCCCTGTCGACCGGCCGTGTGGGCTCCCGACCGGCGCCGACCCGATCCGGGGATGCGAATGCCTCGCCCGCTCAGAGCGCGTCGACGATCGGTGCCCCGAGCCAGGCATCGCTGCGCGGGTGGACCGAGAGGGCCCGGGCCAGAGCGGCGTGCTCGGGCTCGAGGAGCGCGCTGACCACGCGATGGATCCGCCGCGGGACACCGCCGGACAGGGCGCCGATGCGACCGACCGTGACCGGATCCAGGCCGTCGAGCAGGTCGACGTCGAGGCCAGCCCGTGCGAGCCGGGCCCGCAGATAGGCTTCGGTCTCGGACTCGTCGAGCGGCGTCCGCAGCAGCGTCTCGAAGGGACGCAGCCGATCGAGGACGGCCAGCAGGCGCGACGCGCGTGAGTCGTCGGTCAACGCGAGGACCATCCGGATGGCGGAGTGTTCGCGCGCGAGGCCCAGGGCGAGGGCGCGCAGCGTCGGCATCGGCATGGAGTCGGCGTCGTCGACCAGCAGATAGAACGGTCCGGTCGACGCATCGCCCAGGGCGCAGAGGGACTCGATGGCCCCCTGCTCCGAGCGCGGCAAGGCTTCGATCTCGTCGGCGGCGCGGCCGAGCAGGCCGTAGACCCAACGGGAGAGATCGGACAAGCTGAGCGCTGCGTAGGGCAGATAGAGGACCCGACTCGTCCGCACGGGCGAGAGGTCGCCGGCGGCATCGTTCACGCGCCCCGCCAGGCGAGCCTCGAGGACGCGCAGCAGATGGGTCTTGCCGAGTCCGGGCGGCGCGATCAGCGCCGCGACGGTCGAGCCGAGACCGTCCTCGGCACACCAGTGGAGCAGACCCTCGAGCAGCGCCTCGGTCGCGCTGCGCGGCACGTGGGCCCCCGGATCCGCCGTCTCACCGAATGCCGTCCGGATGGCCATCTGATCCGCTCCATCCGACGCCACGGCTCAGAGTCCCTGCTGCAGGGCTCCTCGGAGCTCGAGCAGCTCGCTCTGCATGCTCTCGAGCGCGACCCGCAGTCCGACCCAGTCCCAGCTCGCGGGGGCACTGTCGTCCCCGGCTCCATCAACCCGAGCGTCCGCCCCTGCCGCCGGACCGAGCGCCAGACGGTGCGCTTCGTCCGGATCGAGGGAAGCGGCCTCGGCGTCCGAAGAAGCCGCGTCGGCGGCCGCGATCGGCCCGCCGATCGAGGCCAGGCTCGCATCGAGGGATTCGGCGTCGGCGCAGCGCGTCAGCGCCTCGTCGAGCCCGAGCTCCTGGATCCGCTGGCGGGCGCCGGCGATCGTGTAGCGCTGCTCCCAGAGCAGCTTCTTCAAGAGCCAGACGAACTCGATGTCGCGCTTGCGATAGAGACGTTGCTTCGAGCGGGACTTGGGGGGCGCCATCCAGCGGAATTCGGTCTCCCAGTAGCGGAGCACGTGGGCCTTCACGCCGGTCAGCTCGGAGACCTCACCGATGCGATAGTAGAGCTTCTTCGACTCGGCGAGCGCGCGGCGCGCCTCGTCCTCGCCGAGGGGACGTCGTCGATCGCGCGACGTGCGCGTGCGAGCGGGCTTCGCGCCCGCCATCCGATCCGCAGCCCCGCCGCGCCCGCTCATCGCGCCCGAATCCGCCTCGTTTCCGCCACCTCGCACGCGCCACCTCCCACGCCAACCCGATCGCTTTGCAGGATGGCAGATGCCGCGCAGGCCCGCACCGAAAAAAAAGACGGGCGTACCCCTTTCGGAGCACGCCCGCCTCGATCGATCTCACGCGATCCCTATTCCTCGTCGTCCTCGCGTGCCTGAGCCCGTTCGGCCTCGCGATCGGCCTCGGTGACCTCGGTCTCGTTGAGCACGTTCTTCAACACGAGGCTCGGCTTGAAGGTCAGGACCCGCCGGGCGTCGAGCAGGATCTCCTGCCCGGTCTGGGGATTGCGGCCCTTGCGGGCGTTCTTCTCGCGCACGACGAAGTTGCCGAAGCCCGAGATCTTGACCTTCTCGCCTTCGGCGAGCGTGTCCTTGATGATCTCGAAGACCTTCTCCACGAGCTCGGCCGCCTCCTTCTTCGAGAAGCCGACGCGCTCATAGATCTGCTCGACGATTTCGGCCTTGGTCATGGCCCGCTCTCCCGCGCAGCCGGAGCGCGATGGCTCCGGCCCGATCCTTCCCGCCATCGCGGGGACGAAGCGACGCTACGCCGCGCCACCCTTGGCCCGCTCGGCGAGCGCCGAGAATCCCTTCGGATCGTCGAGCGCGAGCTGCGCCAGGACCTTGCGGTCGATGACGACCCCGGCCGTGCGCAGGCCCGACATCAGGCGGCTGTAGGAAAGTCCGTTCATGCGGGCGGCGGCGTTGATGCGCGCGATCCAGAGCCCGCGAAAGTCCCGCTTGCGCTGCTTGCGGTCGCGATAGGCGTACTTGTCGGCCTTCTCGACGGCCTCGATCGCGACGCTGTACAGCTTGCTTCGGCCTCCGAAGAAGCCCTTCGCTCGTTTCAGGGTTCGTTTGCGGCCCTTGGCGCTTGCGACGCCCCGCTTCACTCTCGGCATCTTGTCCTTCCTCTCGTCTGTTCATCATGGCAGTCCCGAAGCGACTTCGCTCCGAGCTGCTCGTCCGGCTCTGCGGGCGTGCCCTGCCCGTTCGAGCTCGTGTTCGTCTCCCGACCTCTCGATCTCGCGATCTCTAGAGGTACGGCAGCGACCGCTTCACGCGCGACGCATCCGCATCCGAGACCAGGTCGTGCTGGCGCATCGGGCGCTTCCGCTTGGTGCGCTTCTTGGTCAGGATGTGCTGCTTCCCGGCCTTGTTGCGCTTCAGCTTGCCGGTTCCGGTCAGGCTGAATCGCTTGGCCGACCCACGATGGGTCTTCATCTTCGGCATCTCGTCTCCATCTCCGTCGTCATCGACCCGGCGCGCCGCGGCATTCGCTTCGCGCAGGCTCTCGCGGCGTCTCTCGACGCCACCGTCGCGCCGCCCCCGAGACCGCATTCGCGCTCTCGATCGGCTGCGCCTTCAATCGTTCAAGCGTCTCCGACGCGCTCCTCGTCCGAGCTCGACGCTCCGTCGACCTCCGATTCCGCGTCGTCGGCCCCTTCGGAGTCGTCGGAGTCGTCCCCCTCGTCCGAATCGTCGTCGTCGTCCATCTCGTCGTCGATCGCCTCGTCCTCGTCGTCCGAGGCCGATTCGTCGTGCTCGCTCGAGGCCGCCGCGATGCCCTGCTGCCGGCGTGCTTCGGCGATCGCGTCCCGATCGCCGACCACGATCATCGACATGAAGCGCCCCTCCATCCGGGGCGTGCTCTCGACCTTCGCGATCGAGCCGAGCTGCTTCAGGACCTCGTCGAGCTGCTCCCGACCGCGATAGGTGTGGACCATTTCGCGACCGCGGAACATGACCGTGATCTTGACCTTGTCGCCCTCCATCAGGAACTTGCGGGCGTTGTTCAGCTTGAAGTTGAGATCGTGCTGGTCGGTCCCGGGCCGGAGCTTGACTTCCTTCAGCGTCGCGGCGTGGGACTTCTTGCTCGCGCTCTTCTTCTTCTGTTCGTACTTGTACTTGCCGTAGTCCATGATCCGACACACGGGCGGACGCGACGTCGCGGCGACCTCGACCAGGTCGAGTCCGCCTTCACGGGCGATCGCCAGCGCTTCTTCCGGCGCCATCACGCCGAGCTGCTCACCGTCCGCGCCGATGACGCGGACCTCGCGCACGCGAATGCGTTCGTTCACTCGAACCGTATCCCGCCCCGGGGCCACAGGTCGGAACTTGGGTCGTGCAGGGATGGATCGTCCTCCTTCTTATGCTCGTCCGGCAAACGGAGCCGGGCTTCTCTCGGCGTTCGCGACGCGCAGGGTCGTCACCAGCGCGTCCACCGGGATCGGCTCCAGAGCCTTCTTCGATTTGCGCAGTCTCGGGGCCACCGTGCCCCGCGACAGCTCGTCGTCTCCGATCACCAGGGTGAGCGGAATCTTCTGTCCTTCGGCCTCGCGGATGCGGTAGCCGAGCGTCTCGCTCCGATCGTCCACCTCGGACCGCAGCCCCGCCTCGGCGAGCTTCGCGTGGACGGCGTGGGCGCCCGCTGCGTGGCGGTCGGAGATCGGGAGCAGGACGACCTGGACGGGCGACAGCCAGAACGGGAAGTCACCGCCGGTATGTTCGATGTAGATGCCGATGAAGCGCTCGAGGGAGCCGAGCACCGCGCGATGCAGCATCGCGGGCTGATGGAGCTCGCCGTCGCGGCCGACATAACGCAGGCCGAAGCGGCCCGGCATCGCCATGTCGATCTGGATCGTGGCGAGGGTCCAGGCCCGGCCGAGCACGTCCTTGAAGTCGGCCTCGACCTTCGGCGCGTAGAACGCGGCCTCGCCGGGCTTGATCCTGCAGTGGAAGCCGGCGCGCTCGACGGCGGTGATCAGCGCCTTCTCGGCGACGTCCCAGTCGGCGGGCTCGCCGAGGAACTTCTCCGGGCGGGTCGAGACCGCCATCTCGATGCCGTCGACGCCGAGCTTCTGATAGACCTCGGCGGTCATCTGGAAGAAGCGGTCGATCTCGTCGGGGACCTGCTCCTGCTCGCAATAGATGTGGGCGTCGTCCTGGGCGAAGGTGCGGACGCGGGTGATGCCGTTCAGGGTTCCGCTGCGCTCGTTGCGATGCAGGCGCGTGAACTCGGCCCAGCGGATCGGGAGCTCGCGGTAGCTGCGCTTCGCGGTCCCGTAGAGATGGCAGTGGCCCGGGCAGTTCATCGCCTTGACGCCGAGCTCTTCGCCCTCGTCGGAGCCCGCGAACCAGTACATGTCGTCGTAGAACTTCTCGTAGTGGCCCGAGGTCTTGAAGAGATCCGAGCGGAACAGCTGCGGCGTCATGACCTCGTGGTAGCCGTACTTCGGATAGAGCTCCCGCATGAAGCGCACGAGCTCGTTGTAGAGCGTCATGCCCTTCGGCAGGTAGAACGGCGAGCCGGGGCCAGCTGGTCGAGATGGAAGAGCCCGAGCTCAGCGCCGACGCGGCGATGGTCGCGGCGCTTCGCCTCCTCGATGCGTTCGAGATGTTCGGCGAGCTCCTTCTTCGACGCGAAGGCCGTGCCGTAGATGCGCTGGAGATTCGGGCCCTTCTCGTCGCCGCGGAAATACGTACCCGAGGACTCGAGCAGCTTGATCGCGCCGATCTGGCTCGTGCTCTGGACGTGGGGACCGCGGCAGAGATCCGCGAAGGGGCCGTGGCGGAAGAGCGTGATCTCGGCGCCATCGGGGATGTCGGCGAGGCGCGAGAGCTTGAGCTCCTCGCCGAGGGAGCGGAAGAGCTGCTCGGCCTCGGCCCGCGTCACGACCTGGCGTTCGAAGGCGACCTTCTCGGCCAGGATCGCGTTCATCTCCTGCTCGATCTTCGCGATGTCCTCGGGCGTGAAGGCGTTCTCGACGAGGAAGTCGTACTGGAACTTCTCGCTGTGATCGCTGCGTCCGGCATCGACCTGGGCCTTCGGGAAGAGCCGCTTGACCGCGTCGGCCATGACGTGTTCGGCGGAATGGCGGGTGACCTCGCCGCCCGCCGGATCCTTCGTCGTCACGATCTCGAGCGCCGTGTCTTCGAGGAGCGGTTTGCGCAGATCGACGAGCTTGCCGTCGACGCGACCCGCGAGCGCAGCCTTCGCCAGCCCGGGACCGATCTTCTCGGCCACCGCGAGCACGGTCGTTCCGGACGGAAGCTCGAGACACTTGCCGTCGGGCAAGCGGACGGAAATGACGCTCATGACCGCGATTGCGCCGCGAGCGATCGCAGCGGCGCTGCGGCCATCGTCCGGGATTCGTTGCCGTCGCCGATCCGGTCCGCGCATACACGTCCCGCCGTCGCGCCGGAAACGGCGCGGCCCACGAGGATCGATGCGGATCGATTCGGACGCTTCAACATTCGACTCCCTCGACTCCCGCGCGGCCCTTCAGCGCAGGGCGCGGCGAGCCTTTCCTTGGTAGGAGCAGGAGCGCGTCACGGCGAATGGACCGGGGGGACTCCCCAGCTGGTAGGCACGGGCGGAATTGAACCGCCGACCCCCGCCATGTCAAGGCGGTGCTCTAAACCCCTGAGCTACGTGCCTGTAGCCAGCTAAGGCGCCGGTTTGATTAGCCTTTTGGATTGGGGGTGTCAATCATTTTCCGGCCTGTATTCGCACGGACACGAAATCAGGGCCGAATCGGGCTCGCGGTGTCGGGCGAGGCGGTCACGGGCTCGTCCTCCGCGCCGTCGGACATGGGCTCGAAGCTCTGGGCCAGCACCCGGATCCGTCCGCCTTCCCGGTCGATCTCGACCGGATCGAGGATGAGCTCCGCGGTATCCATCCGGCCGAGGCGGGCTGCGATCTCGTCGGGACCGAGGGGGCCTTCGATGCGGAGCAGCTGCCGACGCGGGGCGAACTCGAGGGTCTCGATCCGGCTGGCCGACAGGTCCCGTCGCAGGGTCTCGAGGGCGAGTCGGAGCGCCCCGTAGCGCTCGAGCCCGACGAGCTCGATCAGGATCGACTGGCTCGAGCGAGGGCCGGGCGCGACCTCGAGCAGCCCGGCGCGGGCGAGCTCGCCCTCCACGCGATCGACGTCGACGATCACCTCGACCACGACCAGGTACTCCGAGCGAACGCCCGGCTCCTCGGCGAAGAGCACGGGCCGCTCCCCGCGATCTTCGACGATCCGGAAGCTGCGGGTATAGGGGAGGATCTGACGGCCGAAGATCTTGCGGAAGCGCTCGCTCGGATCCGGCTGCGCGGCGCCGGGCGCGGTCGCCGAACGCGGTCCCGTCGAGCCTTTCGGTCCGGGCGTGGGGCGAGCCCCGGGATCGGCCGCCCCCGACGACGCGCCGAGGTCGTCGGACGTGCCCTCTTCGCCGATCAGCTCGAGGGCGACCCGCGAGACGCCCTCCCAGAGCGCCTTCTGGATCGCCTCGTCCCGGGGATTGACCTTGCCACGCAGGGCCTCGCGGATCGGATAGGCCCCGACGACCTCGACCCGATGGGGCTCGGCCCGGAGCATGGGGGCCGTGAGGAGGCCGAGCCAACCGATCAAGGCGAAGGTCGCGGTCCGGCGGTGGACACGGCCCGGGGCTCGACGCGGATCGCGCCGTTCCCCGACCTCGCCCCCAAGGCCCGCGCTCCGTCCTGCCAGTCGTCGTCGGTCGCGATCCATCGATGCCCTGCCCCCTTCGAATCGGCCCGGATCCATCGCGCGTTCACGCGCGGACCGCCCGATCCGTCTGTCCTCAGAGCGTCCGCTCGGCCACGGGCCGACCGAAGAGCCGATCGACCTCGCGGCAGAGCTCCGCGGTCGCCGCGACCCCCCGGATGCCGCCAACGCCGAGGACGGTCTCGCTCTCGCCGGGGATCGTGATGTGGAGGAACACACCGCAATCCCCGAGTCGACTCCCGAAGAGCCGCTTGAGCGCGAGCAGCCGGTCGCGGGTCACCTCGGGCGACTGGATCCGGACCCGAAGGCTCGCCGACAGCTTCTCCTCCGCTTCGTCCAGACGCGTCACCTTCCGCACCAGGATCTTCGGCGGATCGCCTTCCTCGAGATTGCCCTGGACGACGAGGGGGACCGGTCCCTTCCCGCCCTCGGCGCTGGACTCGTCCCGCGCGGTTCGCAGCAGCGCGACGTGCTCCTCGTAGACGTCCGCGAAGAAGACGAGCTCGAAGCTCCCCTCGAGATCCTCGAGCTGGCCGAACGCCATGCGCTGGCCACGCTTGGTGCGCGTCTCCGCAGCCCCGGCGAGGGGCCCCCTGCGCGCACCTCCCGCCCGACCCGAGCGGCGGCCGTGAGCGAGGTCGTGTCGGTGTAGCGCGCGAGGAGCGGGGCGACGGCGCCGAGGGGATGGCCGGTGACGTAGAAGCCGAGCAGCTCCTTCTCGTGGGCCAGTCGCTCGCGCTCGCCCCAGTCGGGCGCCTCGACGAGCTTCGGCGCCGCGAGCCCGGCGCCGGGCGACGAGCTGCCGCCGAAGAGATTCGTCTGCCCGACCAGGCGATCGCGCTGCAGCGACGCCGCCCGCTCGAGAGCGAGGTCGAGGGAGGCCCAGACCGCCGCGCGCCCCGGGTGGATCCCGTCGAAGGCACCGCATTTCACGAGCGCCTCGACGACCCGGCGATTCACGCGCTTGGCATCGACCCGCTCGGCGAAATCGAAGAGGCTCGTGAAGGGGCCGCCCGTCTCGCGCGCCTCGAGGATCGCCTCGATCGCCCCCGCACCGACGTTCTTGATGCCCGCGAAGCCGAACCGGATCGCCCCGTCGACGACGCCGAAATCCTGCAGCGACTCGTTCACGTCGGGAGGCAGGATCTCGATCGCGTTCTCGCGCACGTGGGCGATGTAGCGGGAGAGCCGGTCGTGGTTCGCCGACTCGATCGTCAGCACCGACGCCAGATATTCGGCCGGGTGGTTCGCTTTCAGATACGCCGTCTGATAGGTGATGTAGGCGTACGCCGTCGAATGGGCCTTCGGGAAGCCGTAGCCCGCGAACTCCACGATCAGATCGAAGACGTGCCCCGCTTCGCCGCCGTCGATGCCGTTCGCGATGCTGCCCTGCACGAAGCGGTCGCGCTGCTTCTGCATCTCCTCGGCCTTCTTCTTGCCCATCGCGCGACGGAGCAGATCGGCCTCGCCCAGGCTGTAGCCCGCCATCTTCTGGGCGATCTGCAGGACCTGATCCTGGTACACGATGACGCCGAGCGTCTCCTCCGTCAGATCGACGATCGTGGGATGGAGGTATTCGGTCTTCGTCGCACCGGTCTTGCGCCCGACGTAGTCGTCGACCATGCCGGACTGGAGCGGGCCTGGGCGATAGAGCGCGACCAGCGGGATGATCTCGCGGAAGGTCCGGGGCTTCAGCTTCAGGACGAGGTCCGTCATGCCCGAGGATTCGACCTGGAACACGCCCTCGGTATCGCCTTCGCAGAGCAGGTCGTAGGTCTTCGCGTCGTCGATCGGGATCGCGTTGACGTCGAAGGTCTCGAAGCCCGGCTTGCGGCGGATCATGCGCTCGGCATCCGCCATCAGCGTCAGGGTCTTGAGCCCCAGGAAGTCGAACTTGATCAGCCCGACCTTCTCGACGCAGCCCATGTTGTACTGGGTCATGACGTCGCCGGATTTCGGATCCTTGTAGAGCGGGACCATCTCGATCAGCGGCTTCGTCCCGATCACGACGCCGGCGGCGTGCTTCGACGCGTGGCGCGTGAGCCCCTCGAGATTGCGCGCCGTCTCGAGCAGTCGCCGGACCTGTGAGTCGGCCTCCATCAGCGCGCGCAGCTCCGGCGACTGATTGATCGCGTCGTCGAGCTTGATGCCGAGCACCTCGGGAATCAGCTTCGCGATCCGATCGACGTCGCCGAACGACATGCCGAGCACGCGCCCGACGTCGCGGATCGCGGCCTTCGCCTGGAGCGTCCCGAAGGTCACGATCTGCGCGACCTTCATCTTGTCGTAGCGCCCGTCGAGGGTCTCGCCCTCCCCGACCTCACCATCGTATTTGTCCGCGACGTAGCGGATCACCTGCTCGCGACCGCGCATGCAGAAGTCGACGTCGATGTCGGGCATCGAGATGCGCTCGGGGTTCAGGAAGCGCTCGAAGATGATGTCGTACTCGATCGGGTCGACGTTCGTGATGTTCATCCCGTAGGCGACGAGGCTGCCCGCCGAGCTGCCACGGCCGGGGCCGACGGGGATGCCGTTCTTCTTCGCATAATTGATGAAGTCGGCGACGATCAGGAAGTAGCCCGGGAACCCCATCGTCTTGATCACCGAGAGCTCGTGCTCGAGGCGTTCGGAGTAGACCTTCCGATTCCCCTCGAAAGGCTCGTCGGGGGCCATCCCCAGCTTCGCACGCAGCCCGTTCCAGGCCTGCTCGTCCATCACCAGCTCGAGCGTCTTGCCGGACGGCACCTGGAAGTCGGGCATGTGGTACTCGCCCATGGGGATCTCGACGTCGCAGCGCTCGGCGATCTCGAGGGTCGCCTCGACCGCCTTCGGCAGGTCGTGGAAGACCTGCCTCATCTCGTCGCCGTCCTTGACGTAGAAGCCGTGACCGTCGAAGCGGAAGCGCTTCTCGTCGGAGAGATTCGCGGCGGTGCCCACGCAGAGCAGGAGATCGTGGTCCTCGTGGTGATGGGCCTCGAGGTAGTGGGCGTCGTTTGTCGCGACCAGCGGAACACCGAGGTCGTGATGCATCTTCACGAGCTCTTGATTCACGATCTCCTGGGCGGGGATGCCGTGGCGCTGGATCTCGAGGTAGTAGCGATCGCCGAAGAGCCGCTTGAAGTCCTCGGCCAGCGTCCAGGCGCGGTCGGCGTCGTTCGCGAGCACCGCGCGGGGCACCGGCGCCGAGAGACAGCCCGAGGTGCAGATCAGGCCCTGGTGGTGGCGCTCGAGGAGCTGCCAGTCGATCCGCGGCTTGTAGTAGAAGCCCTCGAGGTAGGCCTTCGAGACGAGCTTCATCAGGTTCTGGTAGCCGGTCGCGTCCATCGCGAGCAGCAGCAGATGATTGATCGCGTCGAAGCCGGTGTCCTCGCGCGGCTTCTTCTCGCGATCGAAGCGCGAGCCGCCGGCGAAATAGACCTCGCAGCCGATGATCGGCTTGACGCCGTTGGCCCGGGCCTTCTCGTAGAACTCGACCGTCCCGAAGAGATTGCCGTGGTCGGTCTGGGCGACCGCCGGCATGTTCGCGGCCTTGGCGCGCGAGAAGAGCGGGTTGTGCTTGATCGCGCCGTCGAGCAGCGAGTACTGGGTATGGAGATGGAGGTGGACGAAGGGCGCGGGCACCGGCTATTCCCACTCGATCGTGGCCGGCGGCTTCGAGGAGATGTCGTAGACGACACGGTTGATGCCCTTGACTTCGTTGATGATGCGCCGGGCGATCCGGCCGAGGACGTCGTACGGGATCTGGGCGACGTCGGCGGTCATCGCGTCCGTCGACGTCACGCAGCGAAGCGCCACGACGTTCTCGTAGGTCCGGCCGTCGCCCATCACGCCGACGCTCTGGACCGGGAGGAAGACGACGAGCGCCTGCCAGATCGAGTCGTAGAGCCCGGCCGCGCGGATCTCCTCGATCAGGATCGCGTCGGCCTCGCGCAGCGGCTCGAGCCGGGCGCGGCTGACCTCGCCGAGGATCCGGATGCCGAGTCCCGGCCCCGGGAACGGATGGCGACCGAGGGCCCGGGCCGGGAGACCGAGCTCTCGGCCAACCGCGCGGACCTCGTCCTTGAAGAGCTCCCGCAGCGGCTCGACCAGGGCGAGCTTCATGTCCTCGGGCAGGCCCCCGACGTTGTGGTGGGTCTTGATCGTGACGGATTTGCCCTTGACCGAGACGCTCTCGATGACGTCGGGATAGAGCGTGCCCTGCACCAGGAAGCCCACGTCGCCGATCTTCGCCGCCTCGGCCTCGAAGACCTCGATGAAGAGATTGCCGATGATCTTGCGCTTCTTTTCGGGATCCGTGACGCCGGCGAGGGCCGACAGGAAGCGCTCCGAAGCGTCGACCGAGATCAGATGGATGCCCAGGCTCTCGCGGAAGAGCGCCTCGACCTCGGCGCGCTCGTTCTTCCGCATCATGCCGTGGTCGACGAAGATGCAGGTCAGCTGGTCGCCGATCGCGCGGTGGACCAGGGCGGCGGCGACCGAGGAGTCGACGCCGCCGGAAAGGCCGCAGACCGCCCGGGCCGAACCGACCTGCTTCCGGATCGTCGCGACGGCGTCGTCGACGAAGGACGACATCGTCCAGGCCGGCTCGCAGCGACAGATGCGCAGGACGAAGTTCTCGAGCATCCGGCGGCCACCCTCGGTATGGACCACCTCGGGATGGAACTGCACGCCCCAGATCGGCGCTCGATCCGCCGTCGCGTCCGCGCGAACGGCGGCGAAGGGCGAGCCGCCCGAGGTCGCGATCCGCCGCATGCCGGGCGGCAGCGCGAGCACGCGGTCGCCATGGCTCATCCAGACGACGTGCTCGACGTCGCGCGAGAGCCCCTCGAAGAGCGGATCGTCGGACTCGAGCTTCAGCGCGGCGCGGCCCGTACTCGCGATCGTCCGCCGACTCGACCCGCCCGCCGAGCTTCTGCACGACGAGCTGCAGGCCGTAGCAGATGCCGAGGATCGGGACGCCGAGCGCGAAGACGCCCGCGTCCATGTCGGGCGCGTCGGCATCGAGAACCGAGCTCGGCCCGCCTGAGAGGATGATGCCCGTCGGGGCGAAGGCGCGGATCGCCGCGAGATCCATGTGGGCCGGATGGAGCTCGCAGTAGACGTGGGCCTCGCGGACCCGGCGCGCGATCAGCTGCGAATACTGGGCACCGAAGTCGAGGATCAGGATCCTCGAGCTCGTGGCCTTTTGATGGGAAGACATCGGGGCTGGATCCTCGGACGCGACTCGCCGCGGTCGTTATTCGAAGCGGTAGTTCGGCGCCTCTTTCGTGATGATCACGTCGTGGACGTGGCTCTCGTGCAGGCCGGCGGTCGTGATGCGAACGAAGCGCGCGCCCCGGCGCAGGGACGCGAGGTTCGGCGCTCCGCAATAGCCCATCCCGGAGCGCAATCCGCCGAAGAGCTGATGGAGCGACTGCGAGAGGCTCCCGCGATACGGCACGCGTCCCTCGATGCCCTCGGGCACGAGCTTCTCCGTGTCGACGCCGGCCTGGAAATAGCGATCGCGGCTGCCGGCGGCCATCGCGCCGAGAGAGCCCATGCCGCGGTAGACCTTGTACGAGCGGCCCTGGAAGAGCACGACCTCGCCCGGCGCCTCGTCGGTCCCCGCGAAGAGCGAGCCGATCATGATCGTCGAGGCCCCCGCTGCGAGCCCCTTCACGACGTCGCCCGAATACTTGATGCCGCCGTCGCCGATCACCGGAATCCCGGCCCGGTCGGCGACCTCCGCCGCGTCGCGGATCGCCGTGAACTGCGGCACGCCCACGCCGGCGATCACGCGCGTCGTACAGATCGAGCCCGGCCCGACGCCGATCTTCACGGCGGAGACCCCGGCCTTGATCAGCGCCTCCGTTCCCTCCGCCGTCGCGACGTTGCCCCCGATCAGGGGCAGGCTCGGAAAGTGGCTCTTCAGCTCCCGGATCGTTTGCAGGACCCCCGCCGAGTGGCCGTGGGCCGTATCGACGACGACGACGTCGACGCCCGCATCGACGAGGGCCTGGGTCCGCTCGAGGCGATCGGGTCCGACGCCGATCGCCGCGCCGCAGCGCAGGCGGCCGAAGGCGTCCTTGCAGGCGTCCGGGTAGCGCTCGGTCTTCTCGATGTCCTTGATCGTGATGAGTCCGCAGAGCTTGCCCGCTTCGTCGACGACGAGAAGCTTCTCGATGCGATGGGCGTGGAGCAGCTCCTGGGCGCGATCCATCGTCGTGCCCGGCGGAACCGTCACCAGATCCTGGCTCGTCATCACGGTCGAGATCTCGGCCGAGACGTCCTTCACGAAGCGCAGGTCTCGATTCGTCAGGATGCCGACGGCCTTGCCGTCGCGGGTCACGGGCACGCCCGAGATCCGGAAGCGGCTCATGACCTCGAGCGCCTCGCGGATCTTCTGCTCGGGCCGCATCGTGATCGGGTCGACGATCATGCCGGACTCGGAGCGCTTGACCTTGTCGACCTCCGACGCCTGCTCGGCGATCGGGAGGTTCTTGTGGACGATCCCGATGCCGCCGTTGCGGGCCATGCAGATCGCGGTCTCGTGCTCGGTCACGGTATCCATCGCCGCCGAGACGAGCGGCGTATTGAGATGGATCTCGACGGTCAGCTGGGTCTTGAGGTCGACGTCGGACGGCAGCACTTCCGAGGCGGCAGGGACGAGTAGAACGTCGTCGAACGTCAGTCCCTCGCGGATCTCCGATCGGCCCATCGGCGATGCACGCCTCCCCGGCAAAAGCCCAGAATAATCGGGGCCAGCAGGGCGGTCAACCGAACGAATCCGGGTCCTCGTCGCCCTCGACGTCGGCCAGATCGCGCCGCGAGAGCGGATCGAGCCCCTTGCGGGCCAGCCCGGCGAGCTCGCTGGCCACCGCCGCGGCCAGCCGATAGCCAGCCCGGGGCGAATCCTCGGCCAGTCGGGCGAGCGCCGAGCGCGACAGGGTGTAGATCGTGCACGGGCCGTCGGCGAGGGCCGTGACCTCGCGCTTGCCGAGGGTGAACAGGGATCCGGCGCCGAGATGATCGGGGGCTTCGAGGCTGCCGACGATCCCATTGGTCCGGGTGCTGCGGAGCTTCAGCCGTCCGGCCTCGAGCAGGACGAGTCCCTCGCTCTCGCTCCCCTCGCGGAAGGCGCTCTTGCCATCGGCGAGCCGACGCTGCTCGAAGAGCGACGCGGCGATCTCGCGTTCCTCCTCCGAGAGCTCCGCGAAGAGCGAATGCCGCTTCAGGGCATCGGGCTTCAAGGCACGATCCTCGCGAAGAGACTGCGCACGAGCGAGCTCGGATCCTTGGACGGATCGAGGGGCAGCAGGAAGAGGCTCGCCGAGTCGAGCAGCGCGAGGTTCCGGCGCAGCTCCTCCGGCGGGACCCGCTCGCCGGCACCGAGCAGGACGACGTGGAACGTGCGGGCAGCCGGTTGGCTGGCGAGCGCCGCCGCGACGTCCTTCAGCGCATCGGCGCTGGTCCCCATCCGCGCATCGTGGAGCACGATCGTACCCAGGGCGTGGTGGGCCGCGAAGGCCCAGAGCGGTGCGAAGGCGGTCTCGGCCGGGAGGTGGATCAGATCGATCGCGAGCTCGCCGTCGATGGCCAGCCGACCGAGGGCCGTCAGCGGGCGCTTCGGGTCGCCGGTCCGCCCCTCGCAGCGCGGGGACGGCACGGGGGCGAGCTCCGCGCCGGGGACCTTCTCGAGCAGCTCCTCGAAGCGCTGGATCGCGTCCTCGCTCGCGGCGACGACGAGCAGCTTCGCATTCGGCAGCGGCGCCCCGGAACGCCGGTCGGACTGGACGAAGCCGCGCAGCCGCCGGACCTGGGCCTCGCTGAAGAGCGCGTGGGCGATCGACTCCGGCGGCGCGAGGCGCGCGCGGCCGAACTCGATGATCCCGCGCTCGGCCAGGGTATGGAGCGTTCGCAGGATTTGATAGTCGGGCTGACTGCACTGATCGAGGACGTCGCCGACGCGCGTGGCGTTCTCGATCAGACCGAGCACCTCCTGCGTCAACGGATGCAGGACCGGGGGCAGCTCTCCGCGCGCGACCCGCAGGCGGATCGGCGACTCGAGCGGCGGCAGCTTCGCAGCCAGCCGCTGCCACTCCTCGAGCTGACGGCGCCCCTCGGCGAGCAGCGCTCGGGTCGGCACCTTGATCGAAGCCACGCCGTCGATCGCGCCGGGCTCGAAGCGGAAATGGCCTTCGGTCCACTCGAGGATCCGGAACAACGCCTTCTCGCCGTGGACGGCGCCGAGGTCGACCGACTGGAGCTCGCCGCTCGCGAGACCGAGCCGTGCCGTCGCCGCGCGCGGCCCGTCCTGGCCGTTCGAGAGCGTCAGGCGTCCGGAGGCCCGACGCAGATGGAGCATCTGCAGGAGCTCCGCGGGACGCAGGTCGAGCAGGCTGCCCTCGAGCAGATTCGCTTCATGGGCGCCGAGATCGAGCTCTTCGAGGCGGACCTGACGCTCGAGCATCCGCGCCGCCGCAGCGACGACCGCGTCGCTCGGCGCCGACTCCTCGAGCCATTCGTCTCCGATGGCGGCGGCCCCTCCCCGTCGTCCTTCGCGCCCGAGCACGAGGAAGTGGACGTGTCGGGTTCGCGGATTGGCTCGCAGGATCTCCGAGAGCTTGGCCGCGTCGACGAGCGGCAGGTCGGCGTGCACGACCAGCAAGCGCGGCGGCTGGGAGAGCGCGAGCTCCAGCGCCGCCGCGCCATTCGCGGCGAGGGTCACCGGACGCCCCGCCAACTCGAAGGCCCGGGCGAGCCGCTCGGCCCGGGCAGCCTGGCCATCGGCGATCAGGATCGATTCGCAGCGGGTCGTCACGGCGCGCTCCACCCTAGACCGAGACCAGGATGCCGAGCTCGCGCTGGAGCCGGAAGGCGAGATGTTCGACGAGCGTCCGATCGGAGGACTGGAAGAGCGGCACGCGCGAGGCGACCACGCCGACCTGACCGACGAGCGCATAGGCGGGGCCGTCGCCGAAGTACACCGCGAAGGGACGCCGCGCATCGAGGGGGGATTTCTTGACGACGTGGACCCGGGAATCACTCTCGTGCTCGACCCCGTCGGCCAGGATCACGATCTCGGTCTGCGTCGCGCGACCGCGCACCTCTTCGAGGGTCTCGAGCAGATCGGATGCCCACCGGCTCCCCGGCGAGAGGAAGAGGATCCCGCGATCCTCCGGGCGCCGGAACACGTCTTCGAGCACGAAGCGGAGGATCTCGCCCTCGGTCTCGAGGGCCTCGACCGAACCGAGCTCGAGCATCTGATCGAAGATCGTGTCGATGTTCTGCGCCCGGGCGAGCTCGGGATGGGCCGCGAGCAGGCTTTGCCGCGCGGCCTCCCGGCGCTGATCGATCACGCGATGAAGCGCATCGAGCTGGGTCCCGTCGGCGGGGAAGGTCGCGCTGGCGAAGCGCAGGAGCTGGCCCGGATGGCGCGCCAACCAATCCGTCGTCGTGCGCTCGATCCGGCGGACGAGCACGCCGACGCCGAGGGCATCGGTCTGGGGCAGCAGCACGTGGAACGTCTGCCACGCCTCGGAGGCGAGCAGGTCCGTTCCCCGGAGCGCGATCTCGACCTGGCGCGCGAAATCCCCCGCGTCGACGGCGGACAAGGGCGGCGTCCCGGACGTCGACCGATCGAGCCTCGCACTCGGCTCGAGATCGATGCGCAGCAGCGAGAAGCGATGACCGAACCGGTTGGCCTTGTGGATCTCGTTGCGGACCGCGTCGTCGAGATAGGCGCGGGAGTAGGCGCGCGTGTCGACGTCCCGGAGCGTCCTGCGTTCGAGGGCGCGGAAGCGCATCGCGTTGCCGAGCGCGATTCCCCCGAGCTCCGCGAACTTCTCGGCCATCGCCCGATCGGTCGCGGGGAAGCCCTCGCCGTGGAGACGATCCGAGAGCCGCGCGACGCCGATCACGTCGGCCCCGCTGCGGATCGGCATGAAGAGTGCCTCGCTGGCCTCCGCGTCCTCCGGCAGCACCGCGACCGCCGAGCGCGCACCGCCGAGCCCGGGACACCAGGCCGCCTCGATCTCGTCGATGCCGATCGTTTTCGGCTCCCCTTCGACCCGCACGAGCCCGCGCATGCCGACGAGCCCGAAGGACTCGCTTCCGACCTCCGCCGCGAGCCAGAGGACGCCGGTCTGCGCGCGGGTCTCGAGACACAAGCCCTCGAGCAGGCGCTCGGCCAGCGGCTCGACCGCGAGCGTCGAGAAGAGCCCCGTCGCCCGCTCGAACAGCGACACGATGCCCATGTATTCGAGGTTCTCTTCGATCAGGCGCGCGTGCTCGCTGCGCAGCCGGAGCCGGTCGACGATCTTGCCGACCGCTTCGACCAGGGACTCGCGATCGAAGGGCTTCAGGATGTAGTCGGTGGCGCCCTGCTTCATCGCCTCGACGGCGGTCTTCACGTCGACGACGCCCGTCACCATCACGACGTCCTGGTGGGGCCGGCGCTCCCGGACGCGGCGGACGAGCTCGGTCCCGTCCATCTCCGGCATCACGAGGTCGGTCAGCACGATCTCGTAGTCGTGCTGCTCGAGGCACTGGAGCGCCTCCTCGCCGGACGAGGCGGTCTCGACGTCGTAGCCGGCGTCGGACAGGAGCCCCTCGATCAGCTCGCGGAAATAGCGCTGGTCGTCGACGGCGAGAATGCGTGCCTTGCCCATGGCCCCTCGAGAGACGGGCACGCGCGGGCCGATCGAAGGGGCGGGAAGGCGTTTTCCCGGGCCCCCTCGGCGCGTGCTGCCTCCGCGGGCTCATCGGCGGGCGTGGGGCTCGACTTCACCGGTGATCGGGTGAATCACCCGGCCGGAGACGGACTGGCCGGGGACCCGGCGAGGGCGAGGGCCACCCGCCCGGCGGCCTCGGATCGGCGCGCCTCGATCGCCCCGTCCGTTTCCGTCGGGAGCGCAACCGCCCGCAGCGAGTGGGGGGTCGCCTCGACGATCCGGACCGCGACGCGATCGCCCGGCAGGAGCGCCTGCCCCGGCCTCGGATCGAGGTTCACGACCCGCTGATGCGGATCCCGGCCCGACACCTGGCCCGCCCCGTGGCGACTCTCGCCCTCGATCAGGACCCGGGTCTCCTGGCCCACGCGGGAGCGGTGGTAGGCCAGGGTGCGCTCGCTCTGGAGCGCCTGCAGACGGAGCAGCCGCGCCTGGGCGAGCTCCGGGGCAACCGGGTCCCCGAGCTGGACCGCGGCCGTGCCGGGGCGCGGCGAGTACTTGAAGCTGAAGCTGTCGACGAAGCCCGCGGCCTCGACGATCGAGAGCGTCTGCTCGAAGTCGAGGTCGCTCTCGCCCGGGAAGCCGACGATCAGGTCCGTCGTCAGGACGAGGTCCGGGCGGGCCCGGCGCAGGGCCTCGGCGATCTCGAGGTAGCGCTCCCGGGTATAGCGGCGACGCATCGCCTCGAGGATCCGGTTCGAGCCGCTCTGGAGCGGCAGATGGACGTGGGGACAGAGGTGCTCGAGCTCGCCATGGGCGCGGATCAGCGCATCGTCGAAGAAGAGCGGATGGGGGCTCGTGTAGCGGATGCGCTCGAGGCCCGGGATCGCGTCGAGGCGGCCGAGCAGCTCGGCAAACGGCATCGTGCCCGCCTCGCCCGCCTGTCCGCGCCGGACGTCGTGCCGCCCGTACGCGTTCACCGTCTGACCGAGCAGCGTCACCTCGCGGATGCCCCGCTCGACGAGGGCTCGGACCTCGGCCTCGACCTCCGCCGCCGCACGGCTCACCTCCCGCCCCCGCGTCAGCGGCACGATGCAGAAGCTGCAGAACATGTCGCAGCCCTCCATCACCGTGACGAAGGCCTTGCGCCGAACGCCCTGCCCCGGCTCGGCCCGGGTCGCCATCGGCAGGTCGAAGCGCCGCGCCGCGCTGCGATCCTCACCGACCTCGCTCGACCGCTCGCCCGCCTGCGCCGCGGCGAGCAGCTCGGGGACCCGGCGCAGGTGGTGGGTGCCGAAGACGAAGTCGACGTGGGTAAAGCGGTCGAGGAGCTTCTCGCCGAGCTGCTCGGCGACACAGCCTCCGACGGCCACCCTCCTTCCCGGCCGCTCGGCCTTCCAGAGGCGCAGCAGGCCGAGGTCGCTGTAGAGCTGATGCTCGGCCTTGTCGCGGATCGAGCAGGTATTGATGACGAGGACGTCCGCGTCCCCCTCCGCTCGGACTCGCGACGAGCCCTGCCCCCTCGAGCAGCGCCGCGACCTTCTCGGAGTCGTGGACGTTCATCTGGCAGCCGTAGGTTCGGACGCTAAATCGCTGGGCAGACAAGGGAATTCCGATTCGCAGTGGCGGCCATCGAGTCCGTCGGGCTGGCGGCGCGCGGAACGTACCCGACGCCCCGGACGGAGTCGATCGGGACGAGCCCGGCGAAGTACGGTGGTTCACGCCCCGCCAGACTTCGAGAAGATTCTCGAACTTCGACAAAAGCGATTGGTTTTGAACCTCTCCGGAAAAGATCGGACGAATCCGGAAAACCGGATTGACAAGCCGATCCCACCCGCCATAATGCCCAAAAGTCATTCGGGTTTCGGAGTGGCGGCGGATTGGCCATTTCTTCCGAAATGTCCAACCTCTCACCCCCCATTGAATGAGTCCGCCGCCCCTCCCCCTCCCGAACGCCCCGTCGGCCCCGCGCTGACGGGGCGTTTCTGCTTTCGGGGCTCGATTCAGGATCGGGATCGGAGCTCGGCGCGGCGCGCTGCGTCTAGAGCGCGGCGTAGGCGCCGAATGCCGCTGCGAGCGACCAAGGCAGGTACTTCGAGACGAAGTTCTTCGGAATCGACGCGAGCGCCTCGAGGGCGGGGACCCCGCGTCGTGCCTGCTGGATCACGGGAATCTCGACCAGGCTCGAGAACACCGAGAAACCGAAGGCTCCCGCGACGAGCGCCGCCGGGCCCATGCTGCGCGTCGGCACGAGCAGCCAGAGGAGCACGACGATCGAGGCGTGGGCGATGTTTCCGCCGTAGCTCATCCACAGGAACGAGCGCGCGTCGTTGCGGGCGTAGTCGAAGTCGTAGAGCGGCAGGAACTGCGAGATGGGCTTGAGCGGCGCGTGGCCCCCGCCGAGGCGAGCGCCGAGGAAGTGGCCCCATTCGTGGGCGAGCGCCGCGATCGCGACGCCGACCAACAACCCATCCACCACCGATAAGATCTTGGCGACCTTGAGCCGCGAGATCGTGGACCAGCTCTCCGCCCCCGCGAAGAGCGAGAGGAAGACCGCGATCAGCGCCACGTCGCGCAGGACCACCAGCGCGAGCCGCGCCTGGTCCTTCGCCGCGACCTGCCGCCGCGGATCGTAGGCGCCCCCCGCCGCGGCCGAGTCCCCCGAGCCCGAGGTGCCGGCGCCGGCTTCGGGACCGGGCCCGGCCGACGCCGCCGCGCCCTCCTGGCCCACGCCCTGCGGATCCGGATGCGGTGACGTCATGCGCTCTTCCCCCATCTTCCGGTCCCCGTAAGCATCAGAGAATGATCTGGTCGACGACCTTCGAGAGCTGTCGGAGATTCCGGCATTCCTCGACGATATCGCAGTACGGCATGTAGCGATCCATCACGGAGTCACCGAACCCCCAGGCCGACGGGCTCTCGGGGTTCAGCCAGACCACGTTCTTCGCCTTGTTCTGGATGTCCCGGATGCACCATGCCTTCGCGTCGTTGTAGTTGTTCCGGGCGTCGCCCAGGATCATGACGGTCGTCTTCTTGTCGATCGACGCGAGATGATTCTTCCAGAACTCGTGGAAGGCGTAGCCGAAGTTGCTGCGGGTATAGACGTTGATGACGTCGCCTCCGTCGAGGGCCTTCTCGATCGCCGCGCTGATGTCCTTCTCCTGGAATACGCTCGTCACCTCGCCGAGCTCCGCCACGAAGACGTAGCAGCGGATCTTCGTGAAGGCCTCCTGCAACGAGTACATGAACTGCAGCATGAAGCGCGAGACGTTCGCGACCGACGACGAGACGTCGCACAGGATCACGAGCTTCGGCCGATCCTTGCGCCGCGTCTTGTAGACGACCTCGAAGGGGATGCCGCCGCGGGCCATGTTGCGCCGCAGCGTCTGGTGCAGATCGAGCTTCCCCCGCTTGAGCCGCTTCTTGCGGATCGACAGGATGTTCTTGATGCGTTGCGCGAGGCGGGCGACGACCTCGCGCATGCGCGCGATCTCGTCTTCGGTCAGGTGGTAGAAGCTCTTCTCCGTCAGCATCTCGCGACGGAACTTCTCCATGTAGTTGTGGTTCTGCTGCTGGAGCTCGCGCTCGGTGAAGGTCCGCACCGTCCGGCGGACCGTCTCCATCAGCTTGCGCATCAGCTCCTGAAGCTGCTGGATCTGGGCATCCCCCATCCCCATCGCGCGCATGCGCTCGACGAGGTTCTCGAGCTCCTGCGAAGCGCCCTCGAGGCCCATCTGCTCGGCGGTCCGGCGACTGAAGAAGCCGACCTGCAGCATGTTCTCGATGCGGCCGGTCCCCGCCTCCTGGGCGGCCTGTCGGATCAGGTTCTCGAGCTGGGAGAGATCCTGGGTCAGGAGCGCCTTCGCGAGCTCGGAGAGATCGAGCTCACCGTCCATCTCCTTCATCATCTCGGCGAGCTGGCGCAGGATCTGGTCGAGGTCGACGCCCATCGCGCCGAGATCGCCCTCCATCTGGTCGAAGGCCTGGCGCAGGTTGTCGTAGAAGCCCGACCAGAAGAGCTCGAAGAGCTCGTCGTAGGCCGCGATGTCGTCGCCGCGCTTGACCATCGCCGTGCGCAGCGCATCGCGGAAGATCTCGCGGTCGTCGAGGGAGAGCTCGTCGAGGGCGTTGAACGCGTCGATCCCCTCCGCGACGGAGACGCGGATGCCGCTCTTGCGGAGCAGGTTCGTGAACGCGATGACCTTCTTCTGCATGCTCCGTCTCTCGCGTCGGCGTCAGGCCTGCCCGGTCGGGCGGCCCGGATCAGTGGAGGATGCCCTTCTTGACCGCCGAGGCCTCCGCCGCCGGCGCGCCTTGCGGCTTCTCGGCAGCGACCTCGGCCGTCCTCTTCTTGATCAGCTTCGCCAGCTCGTTCTGGGCCTTCTCGACGTCGCCCTCGTATTTGAGGATGACGTTGAGCGTATCCGAGACGATCTGGTCCTCGAGCTCCTCGGCGTTCAGGGCGAGCAGCGCGCGGGCCCAGTCGAGGGTCTCCGAGATCGACGGCGTCTTCTTGAGGTCGAGCGCCCGGATCCGGTTCATCAGGCCGACGACCTCTTCGGCGAGGCGCTTGTCGATGTTCGGCACCTTGCGATCGAGGATCCGGACCTCCAGCTCTTCGGAGGGATAGTCGATCCAGAGATGGAGGCAGCGGCGCTTCAGCGCGTCGCTCATCTCGCGCGCGTCGTTCGAGGTCAGGAAGACGAGCGGCATGCTCTTCGCGACGATCGTCCCGATCTCGGGAATCGTGACCTGGAAATCCGAGAGCACCTCGAGCAGGAACGCCTCGAACTCGGGATCCGACTTGTCGACCTCGTCGACGAGGAGCAGCGTCGGCTTCTCCGACGTGATCGCCTGCATCAGCGGCCGGGGCACGATGAAGCGGCTCGAGAAGAAGACCGAGTCCTGGGCGCCGACGCGATCGGCCGCCTCGGCGAGGGTCTGGGTCCCGGCCAGCGTCTCGGCGACCTTGTCCTTCAGGATCTGGGTGTAGAGGAGCTGCTTCGAGTACTCCCACTCGTAGAGGGCCTTCGCCTCGTCGAGTCCCTCGTAGCACTGCAGCCGGATCATGTTCCGGCCGAGCGCCTTCGCGACGACCTTCGCGAGCTCGGTCTTGCCGACGCCGGCCGGTCCCTCGACCAGTACCGGCTTGCCCAGCTGCTGCGCCAGGAAGACGACCGTCGCGATCTTCTTGTCGCAGATGTAGCCCTGATCCCCGAGCTGCTCGATCACGTCCTGCACCGACTTGAACATGGCTTCCTCTCGCTCGTTCACCCGCATCCGGCCTGGTCCTCGTCTCCCCGCACCGGGGGGCGGACGGACCCGAAGACCGACACCTACGACATCAGGTGCAGCACGTGGCCGAGCTTTTCCTTCTTGGTCCGGAGATAGTTCAGGTTGTTGGCGTTGGGCTCGACCTCGAGCGGGACCCGATCGATGATCTCCACGCCGTAACCGCTGATGCCCGCGCGCTTGCCCGGATTGTTGGTCAGGATCCGGATCTTCGAGACCCCGAGATCCGCGAGGATCTGGGCGCCGACGCCGTAGTCCCGCAGGTCGGCGCCGAAGCCGAGGCGATGGTTCGCTTCGACGGTATCGAGGCCTTCCTGGTCCTGGAGCTCGTAGGCCTTGATCTTGTTCTTGAGGCCGATGCCCCGGCCTTCCTGGCGCATGTAGAGGACGATGCCCGAGCCCTCTTCGGCGATCATCCGCATCGCGGCCTCGAGCTGCTCGCCGCAATCACAGCGAAGCGATCCGAAGGCGTCGCCGGTCAGACACTCGCTGTGGACCCGGATCAGCATGGGCTCGTCGGGATCGATCTCGCCGAAGACGAGCGCCATGTGGTCGACGTGGTCGATGTCGTTCTCGAAGACGATCGCCTTGAACTCACCGAAGCGGGTCGGGAGCTTGGCAGTCGCGGCGCGGTGGACCAGGCGCTCGTTGCGCAGGCGGTAGGACACGAGGTCCTTGATCGTCACGATCTTGAGGCCGTGCTCGCGGGCGAAGACGATCAGGTCCGGCAGCCGCGCCATCGTCCCGTCGTCGTTCATGATCTCGCAGATCACGCCCGCCGGTCGGCAGCCCGCGAGCCGCGCGAGATCGACGGATCCCTCCGTCTGCCCGACGCGTCGCAGGACCCCCCCCTTGCGCGCGCGCAGCGGAAAGATGTGGCCCGGGCGGACGATGTCCGTCGGCTTCGCGTCGTCGCGGATCGCGACCTGGATCGTGCGCGCGCGATCGGCGGCGGAGATGCCCGTCGTGACGCCCTCGCGGGCCTCGATCGAGACGGTGAAGGCCGTGCCGAAGGGCGTCGAGTTCTCGAAGTCGGGGACCATCATGCCGAGGTGGAGCTTCTCGAGCTGCTCCTCTTCGAGCGGCAGGCAGATCAGCCCGCGCCCGTACCGGGCCATGAAGTTGACGGCCTCGGGCGTGACCTTGTCGGCCGCCATGCAGAGGTCGCCCTCGTTCTCGCGGTCCTCGTCGTCGACGAGGATCACCATCTTGCCGGCGGCGATGTCGGCGATCGCCTCCGAGATGGTCGAGAGGCCAGGCGCCGGCGTCGACTCGTGGATCGGTCGCGTCGGTCGGATTTTCGAGGAGGAGGAATTGGGCATCGGCGGGAGTCGACCTTCCGTACGGACCAACCCTGTGGACCACTCAGCTGGTCCAGGGCGGGTTCCGGCGGACACGTTCGGGACGAGCGACCCGGGGGTGGCCGTCCGACGATAAGGGGCGGGCCATGGAGTGTCAATCAGACGACGGCCGCGCGAAGAACGCGGCCGGGATCGGAGGGGGTCCGGTCGGTGGGCGGATCAGGCGCCGGGGCGGAAGTTGCGCATGATGCCCTTGAGGAAGTCCTCTTCGGACAGGCTGAACTTCGCCGAGAAATCGTGCCGCGCCTCGAGGCCACGGTAGAGGACGCGCATCAGCTCCCGGAAGGTCTCCAGGATGCCCTCGCCCCGGGTCGCCACCGCCGGAAAGGTCGGCGTGTTGCCCCACTGCTCCTTGATCTCGGAGAGGGGCTTGACGTCGGGCATGTCGCGCTTGTTGAACTGGACGACCTTCGGGAGGCTCTCGAAATCGAGGCCGTGGGCCTTCAGGTTGGCCTCCATGTCACGCCAGGAGTAGGCATTGGCGCTGGCCGCCGAGCGCTGCGAGTCGGCGATGAACGCCACCGCGTCCGCTCCGGCGAGCACGACCTTTCGGGTCGACTTGTGCATGACCTGACCTGGGACGGTGAAGAGCTTCATCTTGATCGAGAAGCCGCCGGCCGTATTGAACTCGACTGGCAGGAAGTCGAAGTAGAGCGTCCGGTCGTCCTTGGTGTCGAGGGTCAGCATGTGGCTGCGCCGGGCCGGGTCCATCATCTCGTGGAGCTTCTGGAGATTGCTCGTCTTGCCCGAGAGGGCCGGGCCGTAGTAGACGACCTTGAGGGTGATCTCCTTGCTTCCCATGTTGATCTGGACCATGTGCGGCGACTCCACGGGTGCGGGGCGGGCCTCGGGTTCGCGGCCGGGACGCCCTCGCAGGCGGCGATCCGGTATCGGCCGGTGATCCCGATCGCATGAAGGATTCGAAACGGCGCGGTCGATGCGATCGGGCCTAGCGGGCCGGCGAGAAGAAGCGCTCGAGCAACGCGCGTGCAGCAGCGGTCGGCGTGCGGGTCTGGTCCGCGACCGCGGACTCTTCCCGGGCGATCGCCTCAGGCATGCCGGGGCGCTCGCGGAAGGCCCGGGCCATGCCCTCCTCGACGAGCTTCCAGAGCCAGGCGCGGGCCTGATCGCGACGGCGGGCCTCGAGGCGACCGGAGGCCTCGAGCAGCGCGCGGTGGTCGAGGATGGTCTGCCAGACCTCGGCGACGCCCCGGGACTCGAGGGCGCTCGCGCAGAGCGCCCGGGGCTGCCAGCCCTCCGGCCCATGGCGCAGCATCGAGAGCGCCCCTGAGTAGTCCTGGCGCGTGCGCTCGGCCTGCATCGCCATCGCGCCGTCGGCCTTGTTGACGACCAGCGCGTCGGCGAGCTCGACCACGCCCTTCTTGATGCCCTGGAGCTCGTCGCCACCGGCGGGCAGCAGCAGCACCAGAAAGAAGTCGACCATCGAGGCGACGGCGACCTCGGATTGCCCGATCCCGACGGTCTCGATCAGCACGACGTCGAAGCCCGCCGCCTCGCAGAGCAGCATGACCTCCCGCGTGCGATGGGCGACCCCGCCGAGGGAGCCGCCCGACGGCGAAGGCCGGATGAAGGCCTCGGGGCGCACCGCGAGGCGCTCCATGCGCGTCTTGTCGCCGAGGATGCTCCCGCCGTCACCGGACTCGACGGATCGACCGCGAGCACCGCGACGCGCTGGCCCTGCTCGACCAGCAGCATGCCGAGGGCCTCGACGAAGGTGCTCTTGCCGACGCCGGGGGGGCCGGTGATCCCGACGCGGATCGCGCGGCCGCTCTCGGAGACGAGCGCGTCGAGGATCGCCTGGCCGAGGTCGCGGTCGGCGTCGCGGGTGCTCTCGATGCGTGTGATGGTCCGCGCGATGGCGCGCCGATCGCCCGCGCGGATCGCGCGGACGGCGGACTCGACCTCCGCGGCCTGCAGCGTTCTCGAGCTCGGCGTCGCCAACCGTTAGGCCGCCGCCCGTGCGCGCAGGACCGCGAGGACCTCGGCCGCCGCCTCGGGGACCGGGGTCCCCGGCCCGAAGATCGCCGCAACGCCCTCCTTGCGCAGGAAGTCGTAGTCCTGCGGCGGGATGATGCCGCCCACGATCACCGCGATGTCCGGCGCCCCCGCATCGCGCAGCGCCTTCACCAGCTCGGGCACGAGCGTCTTGTGGCCGGCCGCCTGGCTCGACACGCCGATCGCATGGACGTCGTTGTCGATCGCCTGGCGCGCCGCCTCGGCCGGCGTCTGGAAGAGCGGGCCGACGTCGATGTCGAAGCCGAGATCGGCGAAGGAGGTCGCGATCACCTTCATGCCGCGGTCATGCCCGTCCTGACCGAGCTTGACGACGAGCATCCGCGGCCGCCTGCCCTGCTCCCGGCCGAACTGCTCGACCGCGCGCGAGACGCGGTTGAAGGCCTCCTCGTCGCGGTACATCGCGCGGTAGACGCCCGAGACCGACTGGACCTCGGCGCGATGTCGTCCGTAGGCCTGCTCCATCGCATCCGAGATCTCGCCGACCGTCGCCCGGACACGCGCCGCCTCGACGGCCGCCTCGAGCAGGTTGCCCTGCCCGGACTTCGCGAGCGCCGTGATGTTCGCGAGCGCCTTCCCGACGGCCTTCGCGTCGCGGCTCTGCTTGATCTGCTGGAGCCTTCGGATCTGCGACTCGCGCACCGCCGTATTGTCGATGTCCCGGACCTCGAGCTGCGCCTGCTTGTCGAGCCGGTACTTGTTGACGCCAACGATCACGTCCTCGCCGCTGTCGACCCGGGCCTGGCGCCGGGTCGCCGCCTCCTCGATCCGGAGCTTCGGCATCCCGACCTCGATCGCCTTCGTCATGCCGCCCATCGCCTCGACCTCGTCGATCAGCGCGTTGGCTGCCTTGTAGACGGATTCCGTCAGCGACTCCATGAAGTACGAGCCGCCCCACGGATCGACGACCGCCGGAATGCCCGACTCCTCCTGGAGGATGAGCTGGGTATTGCGCGCGACCCGCGCCGCCGTGTCGGTCGGCAGCGAGACCGCCTCGTCGTAGCCGTTGGTATGCAGCGACTGGGTTCCGCCGAAGACCGCGGCCATCGCCTCGATCGTCGTCCGGATGATGTTGTTCATCGGGTCCTGCTCGGTCAGCGAGGCGCCCGAGGTCTGGCAATGGGTCCGTAGCATCAGCGAACGCACGTCCTTCGGCTTGAACTCCTTCTCGAGGCGCTCGGCCCAGATCCGCCGCCCCGCGCGCATCTTCGCGATCTCGAGATAGAAGTTCATCCCGATGCACCAGAAGAACGAGAGCCGGCCGGCGAACTCGTCGATGTCCATGCCCTTCGAGAGCGCCGCGCGGACGTACTCGAGGCCGTCGGCGATCGTGAAGGCGAGCTCCTGGACGGTCGTCGCCCCGGCTTCCTGCATGTGGTAGCCGGAGATCGAGATCGAGTTGAACTTCGGCATCTCCTTCGCCGTGTACTCGATGATGTCCGCGACGAGCCGCATGCTGGGCGTCGGCGGATAGATGTACGTATTGCGGACCATGAACTCCTTGAGGATGTCGTTCTGGATCGTCCCCGCGAGCTTCTTGCGCGGGACGCCCTGCTCCTCGCCGGCGACGATGAACGCGGCGAGCACCGGGATCACCGCGCCGTTCATCGTCATCGAGACCGTGACGTCCGCGAGCGGAATGTCCTGGAACAGGATCTTCATGTCCTCGACCGAGTCGATCGCGACACCCGCCTTGCCGACGTCGCCGGAGACCCGCGGATGATCCGAGTCGTAGCCGCGATGGGTCGCGAGATCGAAGGCGACCGAGAGGCCCTGCTGGCCCGCGGCGAGATTCGCCTTGTAGAAGGCGTTCGACTCCTCGGCGGTCGAGAAGCCCGCATACTGCCGCAGGGTCCAGGGCCGGTTCGCGTACATCGTCGCGCGCGGCCCGCGCAGGAAGGGGAAGAGGCCCGGCAGCGTGTCGGCGAACTCGAGGCCCTCGAGGTCCGCGGCCGTGTAGAGGGGCTTGATGCGCAGACCATCCGGGCTCGTCCAGGCGAGTTCGCCGATGTCCTGGCCCTTGATCTCGCTGGCGGCCAGCTTGCGCCAGTCGGCCAGATGCTCGCTCGCCTTCATGCCGGCTGCCTTGCGCCCGCCCGACTTGCCCGCCGAATCGCCCGCTGAACCTGCCATCGATCCGTCCTCACTCCGTCTCGTTTGCGCCGCTTCGTCCGCGTCGCCGCCCGCCCCGGTCGGGCGCGCGAGTCTAGCAGCCCGACCTACATGGCCCGGCGATAGCGCCCACCGACCTCGAAGAGCGCCTCGCTCGTCTGCCCGAGGCTCGCGACCCGGACCGTCTCGAGCAGGGCGTCGAAGACGTTGCCGCCCGCCCGGGCCGCTGCCTTCAGGCGGGCCAGCGCCGCCGGTGCCTCGTCGGCCCAGCGCGCCTGGAAGGCGTGCAGCGCCTCGAGCTGGGCCCGCTTCTCCGCCTCCGAGGAGCGCATGAGCGTGTCCATCGCGATCGGCGGGGGCGCGCCTTCCGGAGCGAGGAAGCTGTTCACACCGACGATCTCGAGCTCGCCCGAGTGCTTGCGCTGCTCGTAGCGCAGGCTCTCCTCCTGGATCCGGCCGCGCTGGTAGAGCGTCTCCATCGCGCCGAGCACGCCCCCGCGCTGGGAGAGCCGATCGAATTCCTCGAGCACCGCGCCCTCGACGAGATCCGTCAGCTCGTCGATCAGATGGGCGCCCTGGGTCGGATTCTCGTTCTTCATCACGCCCGCCTCGCGGTTGATGATGAGCTGGATCGCGAGCGCCCGGCGGACCGACGCCTCCGTCGGGGTCGTGACCGCCTCGTCGAAGGCGTTGGTATGCAGGCTGTTGCAGCCGTCCTGCAGCGCGGTCAACGCCTGCAGCGTCGTGCGGATGTCGTTGAAGTCCATCTCCTGCGCGTGCAGGGAACGGCCCGAGGTCTGGATGTGGTACTTCAGCTTCTGGCTGCGCTCGTTCGCGCCGTAGCGCCGGTGCAGGGCGATCGCCCAGATCCGCCGCGCGACGCGGCCGAGCACCGAGTACTCCGCGTCGAGGCCGTTGCTGAAGAAGAACGAGAGGTTCGGGGCGAAGTCGTCGATCGCGAGGCCGCGGGCGAGGAAGTATTCGCAGAACGTGAAGCCGTTGGCGAGGGTGAAGGCGAGCTGGGTGATCGGGTTCGCCCCGGCCTCGGCCATGTGGTAGCCGGAGATCGAGACCGAGTAGAAGTTGGCGACGCCCTCGCGACAGAAGGTCTCCTGGATGTCGCCCTGGACCTTCAGCGAGAACTCGGTCGAGAAGATGCAGGTATTCTGGGCCTGATCCTCCTTGAGAATGTCCGCCTGCACGGTCCCGCGGATCGATTGCAGCACCTCCCGCCGGATCCGACGATAGGTCTCGGCGTCGACCGCGAGATCGCCGGGGATGCCGAGCAGCCCGAGCCCCGAGCCGTCGTGGCCCGGAGGCAGCGGTCCGGCATAACACGGAAGCGCGAGTCCCTTCTCGCGAAGCTTCGCCTCGAAGCGCGCGCGGACCCGCTCGAGCTCGCCCGTCGCGCGCAGATGACGCTCGACGCGCTGATCGATCGCGGTGTTCAGGAAGAACGCGAGCACCGTCGGCGCCGGGCCGTTGATCGTCAGCGAGACCGAGGTCCGGGGATCCGCGAGATCGAAGCCCGAGTAGAGCTTCTTGGCGTCGTCGAGGGTGCAGATCGAGACGCCGGAGTTGCCGATCTTGCCGTAGACGTCGGGGGCCTCGGCGGGATCGCGGCCGTAGAGCGTCACGCTGTCGAAGGCCGTCGACAGGCGCACCGCCGGCTGGCCCGCCGAGAGCAGATGGAAGCGGCGATTGGTCCGCTCGGGCCCGCCCTCGCCGGCGAACATGCGGGTCGGATCCTCCTCCTTGCGCTTGAACGGGAAGACGCCGGCCGTGTACGGGAACTGGCCGGGCAGATTCTCCCGGGCGAAGAAGCGCACGAGCTCGCCCCAGTCGCGGGTCCGCGGGAGGGCGACCTTCGGCACGCGCAGCCCCGAGAGCGTCTCGGTCTGGTTCTCGACCTCGACGGTCCTGTCGCGCACGACATAACGATGTCGACTCGCCGCGTAGGCGGCGCGGGTCTCGGGCCAGCGGGCCAGCTGCCGGGCGAGCTCGGGCTCGACGCCGGCGACGGCCGCCGCATAGCCTTCGGCGAGGGCCGCGCGCGGAGTCGCTCCCCGCCGGCTGCGCCCCGGGCTCCGCATCCGGCAGCATCCCGAGCGGCTCCGCAGGCCCGAGCCCCTGGGCCGCCAGGACCCGCGCGTACCCGTCCGCCAGCGCCGCCTGCTCGGCCGAACGCTCGGCCGCGCGATGATGCTCGCGCACCGTCTCCGCGATCTCCGCGAGATAGCGCTGGCGGGAAGGCGGGAGCAGCGCCGGCGTCGGCGGCAGCTCGCCCGACGGGGCTTGCGACACGGCATCCGCCGACGCTTCCGACGCATTCTCCGACCCGAAGCCGCCTGCCACCGTCGGCGCGCCGTCGAAGCGCCCCGCCAGCCCGAGCTCCGCGAGGCGAAGCTCGATCGCCCGGGCGAGCCGCTCCGTCCCCGGATCGTTCCAGGCCCGCGCCACCGTCGGAAAGACCGGCACCTGCGCATCCGGCAGCCCCGGCTGCCCGCGATTTCGCCGCCACTGCTTGCGCACGTCGCGCAGGGCATCGGCCGCCCCCTGGCGATCGCATTTGTTCAGCACCACGAGATCCGCGAAGTCGAGCATGTCGATCTTCTCGAGCTGCGAAGGCGCGCCGTAGTCGGGCGTCATCACGTAGAGCGAGAGATCGACGCGGTCGACGACCTCGGAGTCGCTCTGGCCGATGCCGGCCGTCTCGAGCAGGACGAGGTCGAAGCCCGCCGCGCGCAGCACCGCGAGCGCGTCGCCGACGGCCGCCGCGAGCGAGAGATGGGCCCGTCGCGTCGCCATCGAGCGGACGAAGACCTCGCGCCCCGCGATCGCGTTCATGCGGATCCGATCGCCGAGGAGCGCCCCGCCGCTGCGGCGGCGGCTCGGATCGACGAGCAGCAGCGCCAGCCGGAGCGTGGGATCGTCACGGCGCAGGCGGCGCACGGTCTCGTCGACGACGCTCGACTTGCCGGCGCCGCCGGTGCCGGTGAAGCCGACGACGGGCGGGGGGCGGCGGGTCCGCGCGGCGAGGGCCGCACGCAGGGCCTCGGCCTCCTCCTTCTGGCCTTCGGCCGAGTCCTCGAAGAATCGGATCAGCCGGGCGACGTCCCGGGGTCGATCGGGCGAGAGCGTGTCCACGAGCGCACGCAGCCCGCTCGTCGGATCGACGTCGCGGGCGCGGCGCGCCTCCCGGCACTCGCGCAGGATCGTCTCGATCATGCCGTCGAGGCCGAGGGTCCGCCCGTCCTCGGGGCTGAAGATCCGGGCGACTCCGCCGCGCTGGAGCTGCTCGATCTCCTGGGGCGTGATCGTCCCGCCGCCGCCGCCGTAGACGCGGACCTCTGAGACGCCGGCCTCGGCGAGCCGCCGCACGAGGTAGCCGAAGAACTCCATGTGGCCGCCCTGGTAGGACGAGACGGCGACGGCGTCGGCCGACTCCTCGACCGCGGCCTCGACGAGCTCCTCGACGCTGCGGTCGTGGCCGAGATGGACGACCTCGGCGCCCTTCGCCTGGAGCAATCGCCGCATGACGTGGATCGCGGCGTCGTGGCCGTCGAAGAGGGCAGCGGCCGTCACCACCCGGATCGGCGTCTCCTCCCCCGCGGCTTCGCGGCGGCCCTTCGCGGTCATCGCGCGCTCCTTCCCCGGGTCTCGGCGAGCATCGGGGCAGGATCGCCCGGCCGGCCGGCTCGCGTCAACCGAATCGACGTGCCCCGTCGCCGACTTCAGTGGTAGCCGAGCTCGGCCATCCGTCGCGCGCTCTGGCTCCAGCGCGGGTCGACCTTCACGAAGAGCTCGAGGTGGACCCGGCGCTCGATGAACGCCTCGATCGCCTCACGAGCCCGGATGCCGATCTGCTTGATCTGGCGACCGCCCTGGCCGACGACGATGCGCTTCTGGGACTCGCGCTCGACGAGCAGATCGGCGCAGATCCGCACGAGACGCGGATCGGATTCCTCGTAGCTGTGGAGCTGGACGGCGATCGAGTGGGGGAGCTCCTCGTCGAGGAGCCGCATCGCGGCCTCGCGGATCAGCTCGGCACAGAGCCAGCGGACGGGCCGGTCCGTGAGCTCGTCCTCGCCGTAGAGGGGGGGCGAGGCCGGCAGCTTCGCCACGATCGCGTCGAGCAGGGCCTCGAGCCCCGTCTTGCGCCGGGCCGAGACCCGGACGACGCCGGAAGCGAGCGCCTCGGGAATCGGCAAGCCCGTCCGCGCCGCCGGTAGATCCGTCTTCGTCTCGACCACGACGAGCGCCGCGCTCTTCGAGGACAGGGCGCGGAGCAGCTCGTCGTGGATCCCGCTCCAGCCCCGGGTCGAATCGACGAGCAGGAGGGCGACATCGCAGTCGCGGGCCGCCTCGTCGACGATCGCATTGAGGGTCGCGTTCAGGGTCTTCGTGCCGTCATGACGGCCCGGGGTATCGAGGAAGAGGATCTGGGCGTCCCCCCGCGGCAGGATGCCGAGGATGCGGCTGCGTGTCGTCTGCGGTCTCGGCGAGACGATCGCGAGGCGCTGGCCGAGCAGCGCGTTGAGCAGCGAGGACTTCCCGACGTTGGGCGGCCCGAGGAGCGCGACGAAGCCGGCGCGGGACTCAGCCATCTTCGCGGTCCTCCTCCGCGGCGGGCGGAGCGGACTGGCCGGGAAGCGGAGAAGCGCTGCAGGCCACGGCGCCCCCGCCAAGCGCGCTCTGTGCGGCCTCGCGCTCGGCGGCGCGTTTCGTGCGATCGGTCGCCCGGGCGAGGACCTCCCCGCGCAGGCAGACCTCGATCGTGAAGCGCTGATCGTCGCCCTCGATGCCGCTGTCGACGACGAGCCGATAGGTCGGCACGCAGCCCACCGCCGCCATCGTCCGTTCCTGGAGCTCGGTCTTCGGATCGCGGGCGACCTTCGAGCCGCCCGCCTCGAAGGCCTCCCCGAAGCGCGCCCGCAAGAAGCGCTCGACGGCCTCGAGCCCGCCGTCGAGATAGAGCGCGCCGAGGACCGCCTCCATCGCGTCGGCGAGGATCGACGCCTTCTCGTGTCCCCCGGAGCTGCGCTCGGTCCGACCGAGAAGCAGCACGCCCCCGAGCTCGAGCTCCCGGGCCAGGCGCGCCAGCGAGCGGGCATCGACGAGCGCATGCAGCGCGCGGGTCAGGTCCCCTTCGCGCCAATCCGGTCGCGCCGCGTAGAGTGCGTGGGCCACGACGAGGCCGAGCACCGCGTCGCCCAGGAACTCGAGCCGCTCGTTGCTCTCCCCGCCGCCCTCACCGCCCCCTGCCTCGTGGGCGTGGGAAGCGTGGCGCAGCGCCGTCTCGAGCAGCTCGGGGTTCGCGAAGCGGTGGCCGAGGATCTGCTCGAGGCGGGCGTGGACGAGGGCCCGCGCTTCGGGCTCGCTCATCGCAGGCCCCCAACGAGGAAGCCGCCGCCGATCACCTCGTCGTCGTTTGCCTCGTCGTAGAAGACCGCCGCCTGCCCCGGTGCGACCGCGCGCACCGCTTCGTCGAACTCGATCTCGGCGCAATCGCCTTCGACCGCACGCACCGTCGCCGGAACCGCGACGTGGCGATGGCGGACCTGGACTCGCGCCCGGATCGCCCCGGACGGCGCCCCGCCGGCGATCCAGTGGACCCGCTCGACGCGCGCGCCGCCGCAGTCGAGCGCCCCCGCGTCGCCGACGACGACGCGCTGGCGCTCGGGCTCGAGGCGCAGGACATAGAGTCGGCGGTCGGAGGCGATGCCGAGGCCGTGGCGCTGGCCGACGGTGAATCGATGGATGCCGCGGTGGTGGCCGAGGACGCGGCCGCCCTCGTCGACGATCTCGCCGCGCAGGGCCGTCGCCTCCGGCCGGATCTGTTCGACGACCTTCGCGTAGTCGCCGTCGGGCACGAAGCAGATCTCCTGGCTCTCGGGCTTGTCCGCGGTCGCGAGCCCGAGCTGACGCGCCATCTCGCGCACGGCGTCCTTGCTCATCTCGCCGACCGGGAAGAGCGCTCGGCGCAGCTGCTCCTGGCGCAGCGAGAAGAGGAAGTAGGTCTGGTCCTTCTCGCGATGGCGGGCGCGGAAGAGCCGGGCGCGACCCGTCTCCGGCTCGTGCTCGACCCGCGCATAATGGCCCGTCGCGACGCGCGCCGCGCCGAAGACGGTCGCGCGCTCGAGCAGATGATCGAACTTGAAGCGCTGGTTGCAGGCGATGCAGGGGATCGGCGTCCGCCCCGCGAGATAGGCGTCGGCGAAGCCCTCGATCACCTCGCGGCCGAAGGCGTCGGCGTAGTTCGCCACGTAGAAGCGGATCCCGAGGCGCTCGGCGACCCGGCGCGCGTCGTCGGCGTCCTCGAGGGAGCAGCAACGCGAGCCGCTCGCCGAGAGCTTCATCGTGACGCCGATCGCCTCGGCCCCGGACTGCACGACGAGGGCCGCGGCCAGCGACGAGTCGACGCCGCCGGACATGGCGACGACGACGCGCTCGGGCGCGCTCGCGCCCGTCACGGTGCGCCCAGCCCGCGGATGCGCGGCACCAGGACGCAGAGCCGCTCGATCACCCGCTCGATCTGCCCGGCGTCGACCCCCTGCCCCACCGAGAACCGCAGGCTCGCCCGCGCCTCTTCCGGCGTCCGACCCATCGCGAGCAGGATTTTCGACGGCTCGACCGAGCCCGAGTGGCAGGCGGCCCCTGCCGAGACCGCGATGCCCTCGAGATCGAGGGCCTGCAGCAGGACCTCGCCGGCCACGCCCTCGAACTCGACGTTCAGCGTATTCGGGAGCGTCGTCGCCGGCCCACCGTTCCAGCGTACACCCGCGATGCCCTGCTCGATGCCCTGCCAGAGCCGATCCCGCAGCGTGCGCAGCGCGCGCTCCCGTTCCGGCCCCTCGGCCGCGACCGCACGACAGGCCGCGCCGTAGCCGGCGATGCCGATCACGTTCTCCGTCCCGCCCCGCAGTCCCCGCTCCTGACCGCCGCCGACGAGCAGCGGTCGGATCGTCTTCTGCTCGCGGGCGATCAAGGCGCCGATCCCCTTCGGTCCGCCGAGCTTGTGGGCCGACGAGGCGATCGAGTCGACCGCGACCGCCGCCAGATCGACGGGGAGCTTGCCGATCGCCTGGGTCGCGTCGGCGTGGAGCCAGAGACCGCGGGCGCGGCAGAGCGCCGCCAGCTCCGGAATGGGCTGGATCGCCCCGGTCTCGTTGTTGGCCCAGATGACGCAAACGAGCCGCGTCTCCGGCCGGATCGCCGCCTCGAGCGCGGCGAGCGGCACGCAGCCGTCGGCGTCGGGGGCGATCCGATCGACCGAGACGCCGCGCATCGCGAGGGCCTCGAGCGGCGCCGACACCGAGGGGTGTTCGACCTGCGTCGTGACGACGTGATCGCCCGGGGCGAGCAGCCCGAAGAGCAGCGTGTTGTTCGCCTCGGTGGCCCCGCTCGTGAAGCGCACGTGATCCGGCGCCGCACCGAGCAGCCTCGCCACGTCCTCGCGCGCCGCCTCGACCAGCGCCCGGGCTCGAGCGCCCTCGAGGGCCACACTCGAGGGATTGCCGAATTCCTCGAGCAGCACGCGGCGCATGGCCGAGGCGGCCTCGGGACACACGGGCGTCGTCGCGTTGTGGTCGAGATGGATCCTCACGGGCGGCGACCTTAGCCCGGGGCCCCCCGCGAATCGACCGCCAGGAAGGGCTCGAGCCCTTCGCGCGTCTTCGGACCGATGCCCGGTACGCGCTCGAGCGCGCGCAGCGAGCCGAACGGCGCGCGCCCCCGTTCGGCCTCGATCGCCGCAGCCCGCCCCGGTCCGATCCCCGGCAGGCTCTCGAGCAGGCGGCGCGAGGCGACGTTCGGATCGAGCCGACCGCCCCCGAGCAGCCGGGCCATCCCCTCGAGCTCGGCCAGCGTGCACGGCGCGCCGGGGCGCGCTTTCGTGAGACAGCGGACCCGCAGTGGACCGAGCTCGTCCCGACTTGCCCGGTCGCGCCGCGATCCCCCCTCTTCCGGCGCGAGCGCGACACAGCCGCCCTCGCTCGAGACGCGGCCATCCGCCGTCGTGACGCCGGTTGCAAGACCCGGCCGCAGGTCCGGCGAGAGCCCGCCCCCGACGAAGGCGTCGAGCGCGATCCAACCCGCGGTCCCCAAGGCGAGCAGGAGCTTCAGATCGGCACGCCCGAGCCGGCCGCGACCCGGCGCCGAGGTCGCACCGACCGCGCCAGGGGGGGCAATCCGTGCCCAGCGGCTCGCCCAATCGGCGAGCACCCGCGCCGCCTCGTCGCCATGGGCCGTCACACGGATGCGTCGCCCTGCGCCTTCGGTCGCGGTCTCGGTCTCGCCCGCTCCGCCCGGAGCCGCGCCGGCCGCCGGGAGGAAGACGATCTCGAGCCGATCGGGACCGAGCGCGTCGGGAAAGCGATCGAGCCACTCGACCGCGAGGACCTGCCCGGGGCCGAGCAGATCGAGGAACCCGATCGACTCGAGCTCGGCCTCGGAGGCGAGGCGGTAGAAGTCGAGGTGGTGGAGTCGCTCGGGGCCTTCGGGGATCGGGTATTCCTGCGCGATCACGAAGGTCGGGCTCGACACGACCCGCGGATCGACGCCGAGCCCTTCGGCGAGGCCCTTCACGAAGACGGTCTTCCCGGCGCCGAGAGGACCGACGAGACCGATTGCGAGGCCACGCGCTCCGATCGAACGACCGAGGAGCGCCGCGAGGGCGTAGGTCGTCTCAGGGTCCCGGGAATCGATGAACCAGGGCGGCGACGCGCTCGGCTCCATGCTCTCCCCCATCGGCAACGCGCTCCGCGCAATCGGATTCGCCCGCTCCACATTCCCCACCGAACTGCGCGAGGATCGCCTGGGCGGTCCCCGGCAGCGCGTCGGCGAGCTCTCCGGCGCGCATCCCGAAGCCGATCCCCGCCAGGGCATGCCCGTCGCCCGCCGCGCCATGCCACCAGGCGCCGAGGGCCGCCGCCTCGAAGGGCTCCATCCCCGCCGCGAGCAGCGCCGCGACGACCCCCGTCAAGACGTCGCCGGTCCCGCCGCTCGCGAGCAGCGGGCCGCCCGTCGGCACCACGAGCGCCCGACCCTGCGGCGACGCGACGACCGTCCCCGCGCCCTTCAGCACGACGATCGCCCCAGCGCGCTCCGCGAGCCGCCGCGCCGAGGCGATCCGATCCGCGTTCAGCGTCGCCGCGTCGCGCTCGAGCAGCCGCGCCGCCTCGCCGGGATGAGGTGTCAGCACCGTCGGCCCCCGCCGCGTGCGCACGCGCTCGAGCTCGCCCACGAGCGCGTTGAGCCCGTCCGCGTCGACGACGACCGGCACATCGACCTCCGCGAGGACACGCCGCACGCAAGCGACGGTCCCGGGATCGGTCCCGAGCCCGGGGCCGATCGCGAGCACGCTCCGGGCCGACGCGAGCTCGACGATCGCCTTCACCGCGGCCTCGGCGAAGCCCCCCGACGCCGTCGCCTGCGCCGCCTCGGTCATGACCTCGGCACACAGCTCGGGCAGGCGTCGCCCGACCACCGCCGGCACGACGAGCGTCACCAGCCCCGCTCCCGCCCGCAGCGCCGCCCGCGACGCGAGGGAGGCGGCACCCCATTTCCCCTCGGAGCCCGCGGCGACGAGCACGTGACCGAAGCGCCCCTTGTGGCCATCTCGCGGTCGCGCCGGAAATCCCCGGGCCACCGCGCGCGCGTTCCAGAGCTCGGCGCGCACCGCCCGCCCGGGATCCGGATCGGCGATCCCGATCCGTGCGACCTCGATGCGTCCAGCGAGCCGCCGGCCCGGCTCGAGGGCGAGGCCGGGCTTGGGCAACGAGATCGTGACGGTCCGATCGGCCTCGATCGCGACGCCGAGGATCTGCCCGGTATCCGCCGAGACCCCCGACGGCAGGTCGACGGCGACGACCCGCAGCCCGCGCGTGCGGGCCGCGTTCATCGCGAGGATCCAGCGCGCGAGCCCGCCTTCGATCGCGCGCTTGAGACCGGTTCCGAAGAGCGCATCGAGGGCGACGCTCGTCTCGTCGAAGAGCGCTGCGCGATCGATCGCGTCGTCGTCCGCGGCGATCACACGCCAGGCGTCCCTCGCCGCCGGATCGTCGACGAGGCGCCGCCAATGGGCGGCGGCGTCCGGCGGGAGCCGCGCGGGATCGCCGATCAGGATCGCCTCCGCCGCGATCCCCTCGGCTCGCAGATGGCGCACGGCGACGAAGCCGTCGCCCCCGTTGTTGCCCGCGCCGCAGAATGCTCGAATCGTCCGTCGCCCGCGTTCGCCGGCCGGGCGCGCCGCCAGCGCCGGCGCGACGAGGGCGCGTCCGGCGTTCTCCATCAAGAGCTCGCCCGGGATCCCGCGCGCCTCGATCGTCTCGCGATCGAGGGCCTGCATCTCCGCCGCCGTCACGAGCGGCCAGACGCCTGCCCGGATCTGCGCATCGGCGGTGCGATCGAGGGCCTCGCCGCGCGCAGCCCCGCGCGCAGCGGGACGGCGCACGCGGTGCGGATCGGTGGGCAGGTCGTCGCGGCGATCGTCGCGGGTCGTCATGCTTCAGGCCCTCCCCGAATCGGCCGGCGGGCCGGCGAGGCGGAAGTCCGCGAATCGGACGCCGGCGAGCATGCCGAAGGTCGAGCGGGGCCGCTCGCCGTGAACGCGCGTCAGCGCATCCGGTCGCGGTGGTCCCGCACGGCGCGATCGAGGCCGACCAGCAGCGCGCGCCGCGCGAGCGCGCGACCGAGCACGATGCGCTCGGCCGAGGGCGCCGCGTCGATCACCTCGCGCAGGTTGCGGTCGTCGAGGCCGCCAGCCAGCGCGATCCCCATGCGGAGCTTGCTCGCGAGGCGCGCCGCATCGCCGAGGCCGACCAGGGCGGTGCGCTTTTCGGCGTCGGGCAGATCGACGAGCCAGCCGGTGAAGAGCTCGAGGTCGGCGACACCCTGGGCGTGGGCCGCACGGACGGCGTCGAGCTCCGGGGCGACGCGAACGGTCGTGCGGATGCGGGCCTCCGCGAGGGTTCGCAGGATCGCCGTCAGCGACGGGCCGGCGACCCGCGGATCGACGGGCGGCATCGGGCCGGCGCCGGCATGGCGGTCGCCGACGAGCACGACCCGATCCGGCCGCGCCGCGAGCGCGAGCTTCGCGAGCGTCGGAGAGACCGGCATGCGCAGCTCGAAGGACCGGGCCGCCGCGCGCAGGGCGACGACGTCCGACTCGCGGACGGGCGAGAGCTCTTCCTGGATCCCGAGGCGAACCGCATCGACGCCCGCCAGCTCGGCGACGCTCGCCGCCAGGCCGAGATCGGACCGGTCGTCGCCGGCGAGCTCGCGCAGCGCGGGCCAGCTGTCGAGGGAGACGACGATCTTCATGCTCGGTCTCTCCTTCCCTAGCCGTGCGCGGCCAGCGCCTGCTTGAGCTTGCTGGCGAGATGATTCGCGATCTCGTGCACGCGGGCCTCGTTGCGCCCCTCGACCATCACGCGCGCCTTGAGCTCGGTCCCGGAATAACGGATCAGGACGCGGCCCGCGTGGCCGAGCTCGTCCTCGACCTCGGCAATCGCCTCCTGGAGCGACGGGAGCTCCTCGAGCGGTCGCTTCTCGGCGATCGACACGTTGACCGTGACCTGGGGATAGCGCTCGAAGCCGCCGAAGAGCTGGGAGAGCTTCCGGCCGCCCCGGGCACAGAGCGCGAGCACCTGCAGCGCCGACATCAGGCCGTCGCCCGTCGTCGAGTGGTCGAGAAAGAGAATGTGGCCCGACTGCTCGCCGCCGAGGTTGTAGCCGCCCTCGCGCATGCCCTCGACGACGTAGCGGTCGCCGACGGCGGTGCGGACGAGGCCGACGCCGATCGATTCGAGAGCGCGCTCGAGGCCGAGATTGCTCATGACCGTCGCGACGACCGTCGACTTCGCGAGGATGCCCTTCTCCTGCATCGAGCGAGCGCAGAGCCACATCAGCGCGTCGCCGTCGAGGATCTCGCCCCGCTCGTCGATCACCGTCACGCGATCCGCGTCGCCGTCCAGCGCGATCCCGACGTCGGCGCGCAGCTCGCGCACCTTCGCCGCCGCCCGCTCGGGATGCAGCGAGCCGCACTCGTCGTTGATGTTGCGTCCGTTCGGCTCGCAGCCGAACTCGAAGACCTCGGCCCCGAGCTCGCGCAGGACCGTCGGCCCGACCCGGTAGCCCGCGCCGTTCGCGCAGTCGATCACGATGCGCATGCCCTCGAGCGTGAGGTCGCGGGGGAAGGTGTTCTTCAGGTAGACGATGTAGCGGCCGCGGGCGTCGTCGATGCGCTGCGCCTGGCCGATCTCCTCCGGCGCGACCTTGTGCTTGGCCGCCGCGCCCGTGGCGATCAGCTGCTCGATGCGCGCCTCCTCGGCGTCCGGGAGCTTGAAGCCGTCGGCGGCGAAGAACTTGATGCCGTTGTCCTGATAGGGATTGTGGCTGGCGGTGATCATGACGCCGGCGTTGCAGCGCATGTCGCGGGTCAGGAAGGCGAGCGCGGGCGTCGGCACCGGACCGACCTGGATCACGTTGACCCCCATCGAGCAGATGCCCGCGGCCAGCGCGTCCTCGAACATGTAGCCCGAGAGGCGCGTGTCCTTGCCGATCAGGATCTGCTTGCGCTCGCCCTCGCGCTCACGAAAGACGTGGGCGATCGCGCGGCCCAGCGCCAGGGCGATCTCGGGGGTCATCGGATGGACGTTCGCGGTCCCGCGGATCCCGTCCGTGCCGAAAAGCTTTCTCACAGGCGCCGTCATCGGTTCGATCCTTCCCTTCGTCCCACCCGATGCGCGAGTCGAAGCCCGACGCCCCACGGCTCAACGTCCCCCGAGAGCACCGCGGTCGGCGGAGGTCGCCGCGGCTTCGACGCCGGGGTCCGGCTCGATCCGGATCAGGATCCGGATGGGCGATTCGTCTTCGGCCCAGACCGATCCGCCGCCGAGCACCAGGCGCGCCTCCTTGCGGGCGTCCGCCGTGAGCCCCGTGACGTCGATCTTCTCGGTCGCGACTTCCTTCATGCGCAGGACCTGGCTGCGCGCCCCTTCGAGCCAGACCTTTTCCGGCTCGACCACGACACCGACCAGGTGATACCCCGGCGCCGGGCTGCCCTCCGTTTCGGCTCGCACGGCGACGTTCTTGCGTCCCCGTTTCTCGAATCGGACCTGCAACCGCGACGGTGAGTACCCGACGAAGCTGGTTCCGGTAGGGTGGGGAATCGATTCGACGTCGACCTCGTAGATCGCGACCCCGGGCTTTCCACCCCGGGCGTCGACCCGGTATTTGAGCTGGTCGACCGCGAGGTTGCGCAGGGCGGCGCGACTGCCCCGGAGCCGGACGTTGATCGTGTCGGAGCTCTGGTCGGTGACGACGAGGTCTTCCTCGACCCCGACCAGCTCGACCTCCACGTCGAAGGATTGCTGGATGCTCGAGGTGCCCTGGGCGACCGCCCAGATGAAGACGCTGATCGCGAGGGCCAGCACCAGCACGCCCGGCCGAAGATTCTGGAATCGCGAGGCCATCGGATGCCCGTCTCCCGTCGCTCTCGTCTCGCTCTAGCGGGCGCGGGCCTGACCCGGCTCCCGGCCCTCGACCAGATCCAAGCGACCCGCGGCATCCGATGCCTCGGGCAGCTCCTTGCGCTCGCCGCCCAGGATCTCGCGCAGCACGACCCTCAGCCGCGGCGCGTCGAGCCCTCGGACCATCTCGCCGCCGAGCACGACGGAAATGCTCGAGGTCTCCTCGGACACGACGACGACCAGCGCGTCGGTCTCTTCCGTGATGCCGACGGCGGCGCGGTGGCGGGTGCCGAGCCCTTCCGGCAGGTCGGTGCGCACCGTCAGCGGCAGGATGCAGCCCGCCGACGCGACGCGCCCCTCCTGGATGATCACGGCCCCGTCGTGCATCGGCGAGGTCGGATGGAAGATGCTGAGGAGCAGCTCCTTCGTGAGCGCCGCGTCGACGCTCACGCCCGCCTCGATCATGTCCGCGAGATTCGTCTCCCGCTCGAGCACGATCAGCGCCCCCTGACGTCGCTGCGAGAGGCTGCCGGCCGCCCGCACGATCTCCTCGACGATCTGGATGTCGCGGCTCTCGGCGAAGGACGGGAAGAACCCGCGCCCCACCCGCGCCAGCGCCCGCCGGATGTCGTTCTGGAACAGGATCACGATGATGAGCACCGCGAAGTCGAGGAAGCGCTCGAGGATCATGCCGAGGGCCGCGAGCTGGAAGAGCTCCGAGGCCAGCGACAGGGCGATCAGCACGATCAGCCCGACCAGGATCTGGACGGCGCGCGTGCCCCGGATCAGGAGCAGGAGCCAGTAGATCCCGGCGGTCACGAGCAGGATGTCGACGGTGTCGCGCAGGGGATCGAAGCGAGCTCGGAAGAACTCCGCGAGATCGCTCCCGAGATTCCACAAGACCTCGATCACGGTCCTCTCCCGGCCTGCTCAGCTCGGCACCGGCTCCGGATCCGGAATCGCCGCCCCGCCACTCGCGCGCCCCGCCTCCTCGTCGCGCACCACCCGCGGCCCGGCACTCGCCCGGGGACTCGGGGCATCGGAGCCCGAGCCCGCTCTGCGCAGGACCGGCAAGGCCTCGCCGCGCAGCAGGATCGCGAGCTGCGGGCCCTCGAGCGTCTCGCGCTCGAGCAGCGCCTCCGCGATCCGGTCGAGGGTCGCCCGATGCTCCTGCAGGAGCGCCTTCGCCTCGGCGTACTTCTGCGTCAGGATGCGCGCGACCTCGTCGTCGATCTCGCGCGCCTTCTGCTCGCTGTAGTCCTTGCGCGAGACGAGGTCGCGTCCGAGGAACACGTCGGCCCCGGAGTCCGCGTACGAGACCGGCCCGAGCCCGCGGCTCATGCCGTACTCGGTCACCATCCGCCGCGCCCAGCCCGTCGCCTGCTGCAGATCGTTCGAGGCCCCCGTCGAGAAATGATCGAAGACGATCTCCTCGGCGGCGCGCCCGCCCATCGCATAGCGGATGACGGCGTAGATCTGGCGCTCGGTGTAGTTGAGGCGGTCGGCTTCCGGGAGCGTCTGCGTCAAGCCGAGGGCCATGCCGCGGGGGATGATCGTGACCTTGTGGACGGGATCCGAGTCCTCGGGCGTGAGCAGCGCGACGAGCGCGTGGCCGGCCTCGTGGAAGGCGGTGATCCGCTTGTCCTCGTCGGACATGATCATGCTGCGGCGCTCGGCGCCCATCAGGACCTTGTCCTTCGCGTTCTCGAAATCCTCGTGGCCGACGCGGCTGGCGTTGCGGCGGGCGGCGAGCAGCGCGGCCTCGTTCACGAGGTTCTGCAGATCGGCGCCGACGAAGCCCGGCGTCCCGCGTGCCTGCAGCTCGAGGTCGACGTCGTCGGCGAGCGGCACGCGGCGGGTATGGATCTTCAGGATCTCGAGGCGGCCCTTGAGATCCGGGCGCGGCACGACCACGCGGCGATCGAAGCGCCCCGGCCGCAGCAGCGCCGGATCGAGGACGTCCGGTCGATTGGTGGCCGCGATCAGGATCACGCCTTCGTTGCTCTCGAAGCCATCCATCTCGACGAGCAGCTGGTTCAGCGTCTGCTCGCGCTCGTCGTGGCCGCCGCCCATGCCGGCGCCGCGATGGCGACCGACGGCGTCGATCTCGTCGATGAAGATGATGCAGGGCGCCTGCTTCTTGCCCTGCAGGAAGAGGTCGCGCACGCGGGAGGCGCCCACGCCGACGAACATCTCGACGAAGTCGCTGCCCGAGATCGAGAAGAACGGCACGCCGGCCTCGCCGGCCACTGCGCGGGCGAGGAGCGTCTTGCCGGTACCGGGCGGTCCGACGAGCAGCACGCCCTTCGGAATCCGACCGCCGAGCCGCGTGAACTTCTTCGGCTCGCGCAGGAACTCGATGATCTCCTCGAGCTCCGTCTTCGATTCCTCGATGCCCGCCACGTCCTTGAAGGTCACGGCCTGGGAGTTCTCGGTCAGCAGCCGCGCCCGCGACTTGCCGAAGCTCATCGCCTTGCCGCCGCCGCCCTGCATCTGGCGGATGAAGAAGATCCAGAGCCCGACGAGCAGCACGAGCGGGAACCACATCACGAGCGTCTGGCGCCAGAAGCCGCCCTCGTCCGGGGGCTGGACGTCGGTCTTGATGCCGAGCTGCTTCAGCTCGGCCAGGAACTCGCTCGTGATCACGGTCGGCGGCGCGTAGCTCGTGAACTTGCGGCCATCGACGAGCTTGCCCTCGATGTGGCCCTCTTCGATCGTGACCGCCTCGATCTCGCTGCGTCCCACGCTCTCCATGAAGTCGCTGAAGGCGAGCTTGTCCGGCGCCGCCTCGTTCTGCTTCAAAGTCGTGAAAAGCAGGAGCATGACCACGAGGATCACGACCCAGAGCGCCAGATTCTTGTAGAACTGCTGATTCACTCCCTGCTCCGATCGACTGCGCCGGAGGCGGTCGCGAAGGACCTCCCGGAGCCGTTGCCGCCCGCTTGCGAGCGGCTCTTGGACGCATGAAAAAGCCAGGCGGGGCCCTGCGATCCGCGCCCCGGCTGCAAGCCATGCCCGATCTTGGACTCTCGGCGCTCCGACCCGGTTCGGATCCCCGCCGCGGTCGATCGTCCCGCGCGCCGATCCGGTCCCCCCGACCGACGGCGCCGCGCATTCGAGCCGACTTTCCCTGTCTCGAGCAACCCTAGCACCGTCGCCCACCTCCGACCTTCTTCATCGGCTGCTCCATCGGCCTCGCCCGTTCCATCCGCTTCGTCCGCTTCGTCCGCTCCGCGCGCTCGGTCCGCGCCCCCGCTCAACTCGTCGGTCGCGACGCCGCCAACTCGAAGTGATCTCCGACGCGGCGGAGCAGGAACCCCCCGGGTAGCTCCCACTTCTTATCCCGTCCGACCACCCGACCGCGCCGCAGCACCGCGAGCACGCGCAGGATCGCGCCTCTCGACACGTCGCGACCGAGTCCCGCCTCCACGAGCGCACGCCGGACCACCCGCCGCGCCAGCGGCTCGGCCAGCTCGGCCCAGCCATCGAGCTCGAGCTCAACGACGCCGTCCCGTACGCGCAGGCGTCGACCCGCCTCCGCCGCAACGAGCCCGTCGATCCAGCACCGATCCCCCCTCGCCGCTTCGGCCAGATCGACGAGGGCCCTGAGGATCCGGGGATTGAATTGCGTCGCAAGGCCGGGCAGCAGCACGTGGCGGACGCGATTGCGGCGGAAGCGCGGATCGTCGTTCGAGGCATCCTCGCGCCAGACGAGCCGATTCGCGCTCGCGAAGGCCTCGACCCGCTCGGGCGAAACCGTGAGGAGCGGCCGCACGAAGCGGCCGTCTTCGCTGCGGGGCGTGATGCCCGCGAGGCCGTCGGGGCCGGTGCCGCGCAGGATCCGGAGCAGGACGGTCTCCGCCTGATCGCCGGCGTGGTGGGCCGTCGCGACGACGGAAGAGCCCGTCTCGTCGGCCAGGCGCCGGAGCGCCGCACGTCGCAGATCGCGGGCGGACTCCTCCAGGCTCGGGCGGGTTCGGCTCGGACCTGTGCGACGGGTCGCTTCGGGATCGACGCGCAGGAGATGGAAGGGCAGACCGGCTGCGCGTGCGAGGTCCTCGACGAGGACTGCATCGCGATCGGCTTCTTCACCGCGCAAGCCGTGGTGGACATGGGCGACGACGAGCTCGAGACCGCGCGCCTGCGCCGACCGGCGCAGGAGCTCGAGCAGGACGCACGAGTCCCGCCCGCCCGAGACGGCGACGAGCACCCGGCACCGCGCGAGGCCGAGCCCATCGAGCGACCGCACGAACGTGCGCTCGAGAGACGCTCCCGCTCCATCGGCGCGGGCGGAGTCGTGTCCTGTGCTTCCCATCGCCATCAGCATAGTCGCCGCACCGCGGCGCGCTTCGCTCGAGGGCGCCGGGTCGCACGCTCGATCGACCCCTCCATCCGGTACAGTCGGCGCGCCATGTCCCGGATGCCCGACGCTGCGCCTGCGGTGGACCCCGTTCTCGAAATGCCCGGCGACGTCGGGCGCTGGATCGAATTCTGGGCCGCGCGGCAGCCCGACGCGCTCGCGTGGGTCGACGACGAGCGCCGCTGCAGCTGGCGCGAGGCCGCGGACCGGGTCGCCCGCCTCGCCGACTGGCTCCAGCGCGCGGGGGTCGGGCCCGGCGAGCGGGTCGCCCTCTGGCTCGCGAATCGGACGGCGGTCCTCGAGGCGATCTTCGCGGCCGCACGGATCGGCGCGATCGCGTTGCCGATCAACGCGCGCCTGACACCCCTCGAGGTCGCCTTCCAGCTCGCCGACGCGGCGCCCCGCGTCCTGCTCGTCGAGCGGGCGTTCCGTGAGCGCGCCGACCAGGCCCTCGCCGCGGTCACCACCGTCCCGCCGCCGAGCCGCCTCGAGGTCGGCCGCGGCGCAGCGCGCGCCGACGGGCGCGTCGATGCGTGCGCCTACGAACTCGCCCTCGCGGCGTCGGATCCCGCGGCGGGTCCGGCGAACGCAGATCCCCGCGACCCCGATTCGCCGATGATCCTGATGTACACCTCGGGCACCACCGGCCAGCCGAAGGGCGCCCTGCTGCCCCATCGCAAGACCCTCGCCAACTGCCGCAATGCCCGCGCCGGCTTCGGCACCACGGCCCGCGACCGCGTCCTCGTCGTGACGCCGCTCTTCCATTCGCTCGGGCTGCAGATCCTGGCGCTGCCGGCGCTCTTCTGCGGCGCGGCGGTCGTGATCCAGGAGGGCTTCGATCCCGTACGCGCCTGGCGCGCGGTCGACCAGGAGGGCATCACCTATCTCGGCGCCGTGCCCACCGCCCACCAACGCCTGCTCGATGCCCTCGGTCCCGAGGCGCCGGCGAGCCTGCGCTTCGTCTTCACCGCCGGCGCTGCCGCCCCCGCCGCCCTGCTCCACGCCTATCATCGCCGCGGCGTCGTCATGCTCCAGGGCTACGGCCAGACCGAGACCTCGATGCTGACCTGCCAGCGCCCCGAGGAGGCCCTCGCGAAGGCGGGGAGCGTCGGTCGTCCCCTCCCCTTCGCCGAGCTCCGGCTCGTCGCGCCCGCGACCCTCGACGGCCCCGTCGCAGGCTGGCGCGACGTCGAGGCGGGCGCAGTCGGCGAGATCGTCGTACGCGGACCGATCACGATGCTCGGCTATTGGAAGCGTCCGGAGGCGACACGGGAGACGCTGCGCGGCGAATGGGTCCGCACCGGCGACCTCGCGACCCGGGACGGCGACTTCGACGTGACGCTCGTGGGCCGCGCGCGGGAGATGTATATCTCGGGCGGCGAAAACGTGTACCCCGCCGAGGTCGAAGCCGTGCTCGAGTCCCATCCTGCGATCGCCGAAGCCGCCGTCGTCGCCGTCGCCGACGCGACCTGGGGCGAGATCGGCCGCGCCCATCTCGTCCCGCGCGCCGGCTTCGCCCTCGATCTCGATGCGCTCCCCGAATGGCTCGCCCCCCGGCTCGCACGCTTCAAGCAGCCGCGAAGCTACGTCGTCGAGGCGTCGCTCCCGCGCACCGCGAGCGGCAAGGTCCAGAAGCATCGCCTCGCCGACCCGGCGCCGATCGCGCCGCGATGACGAGGGCTCGCGCATCCCACTCCGTCGACGGCCCGGCGCTCGTCGCGCGCCGCACGGGCCCGCGTGTCCCCCCGCCCAACGTCTCGCGGCTCCTCGTCGCCCTGCTGCTCCTCGTCGCCGCAGGCTGTCGGGACGCCGCCGAGCCCGTCGACCCGAGCGCGACGCCGAGCGGCCCGTCGAGTGCGGCGCCGAGTCCGGCAACGACGTCCGACGCCGCCGCCGCGCCGAACGATGCGGCGGGAGACGCCGCGAAAGCGCCGACGGAGCGGAACCCGGCCGACGGGCCTGCCGCCAAGCCCGGGGAGCCGGCGCTCTATTTCGGCGACCTCCACGTCCATACGGCCTGGTCCTTCGACGCCTTCGACCGGGGCGTGCGCGCCGAGCCCGACGCCGCCTATCGCTTCGCCCGGGGCGAGAAGATCCCCCATGCCGCCGGCGGCCGGATCGCGCTCGCGGGTCCGCCGCTCGATTTCCTCGCGATCACGGACCACGCCGAGTACCTCGGCGTGACCACCGCCGCGCTGCGCCCCTCCCATCCCCTCCACCGCCAGCCGCTCATCCAGAGCTGGCTCGCCGACGACCCGACGCGGGTCGAGCTCGCGACGCGGCGCATCCGCCAGACGCTCCAGGGGCGCGAGCCACTTCCGGCGCTCGTCGCCGACGCGGTTCTGCTCCCCGCCTGGCAGGAGCTCATCGCGAGCGCGCAGGCCCACGATCGCCCCGGCGTCTTCACCGCCTTCATCGGCTTCGAGTACACCTCGAATCCCGAGCGTCAGAACCTCCATCGCAACGTGATCTTCCGCGGCGCCGCCGTCCCCGAGCGCCCCTTCACGGCCTTCGACTCCGAAAATCCCGAGGATCTCTGGGACTGGATGGACGCCGCACGCGCGCAGGGCGACGACCTGCTCGCGATCCCGCACAACTCGAACGGCAGCAACGGTCTCATGTTCGACCCGGTCCGCTTCGACGGGAGCGCGATCGACGCGGCCTGGGCCGAGCAGCGCATCCGCAACGAGCCGCTGGCCGAGGTGATGCAGATCAAGGGCCAGTCGGATACGACGCCTCGCCTCTCCCCCGACGACGCCTGGGCGGACTTCGAGGTCGTCCCCTGGCAGACGATCGCCCCGAGCCGGCCCAGTCGCGAGTCGGGCAGCTACGTGCGCGAGGCCCTCGGCCGCGGTCTCGGACTGCGCGAGCAGCTCGGTGTCGACCCCTTCGCCCTCGGCCTCGTCGGCTCGACCGATACGCATAACGCCGCGAGCCCGGTCGACGAGTCGCGCTATTTCGGGAAGATCGGCTTCGCCGACGGCACGCCGGAGACCCGCCTCGAGCGCATGCCGACCGGCGGCTCGGACGGCGCGACGGCCCTCAACGTCTCGGCCTACTGGAGCGCCGCCGGGCTCGCGGGCATCTGGGCGACCGAGAATACCCGCGCCGCCCTCTTCGACGCGATGCGCCGGCGCGAGACCTTCGCGACCTCGGGCCCGCGCATCCGTGTCCGGGTCCGGGCGGGCTTCGCGCCCCCTGCGGCGGACGCGTCCGGCGACGCGCTCGCGACCGACGCCCGGTCGGTCCCGATGGGGGGCGAGCTGCGAGCGGCGCGCGGCGCCGGGAGTCCGCACTTCGTCGTCCTCGCCCAGCAGGACCCCCTCGAGGCCCCGCTCGAGCGCATCCAGATCATCAAGCTCTGGCGGACTGCCGCGGGCGAAAGCCACGAGCGGGTCGACGACGTCGCCTGTCGCGACGGCGGCGTCCCCGACGCGAAGACGCGTCGCTGCGCGAGCGCCGCGCCGGCGCCCGATCCGGCGCGCTGCGTCGTCGACCCTGCCGCGGGCGCGCGCGAGCTCACCGCCCGCTGGCGCGATCCCGACTTCGATCCGAAGCAGGCTGCGCTCTACCTGGTCCGGGTGCTGCAGGTGCCGACGTGTCGCTGGAGCAGCTTCGACGCGAAGAAGCTCGGGCGAAAGCCGCCGAGCGAAGTGCCGCCCACGATCCAGGAGCGGGCCCTGACCTCGCCGATCTGGGTCCTGCCCGCGAAGACGGCCCCCCCCGTCGACCCGCCTCGGAGCCAAGGATGAACGAACGACGACTCGCCGGGCGGAACCTCGTACGCCTCGCACGCCCGCTCCTGATGATCGCCCTCGCCGGCTTCGCCCTCGCCGCCTGCGAGTCGAGCCGCGGCGCGACCGGCACCGGCGCGAAAGCGGGCAACGACGATGGAGCCGGCGACGGCGGCTCGCTCCAGAGTGCAGCCGCGCGACCGGGCGACGCCGAGCTTCGCGCGGCCGATCGCAGCCGCGGCGAGTGGCTGACCCACGGCCGGACCTACCACGAAGAGCGCTTCAGCCCCCTCGAACAGATCGATGCGGCGAGCATCGGCCGCCTCGGCCTCGCCTTCGCGACCCCGATCGGCACGACCCGCGGCATGGAGGCGACACCGCTCGTGATGGACGGCGTGCTCTACGTCTCCGGCGCCTGGAGCATCGTGATGGCCCTCGATGCGCGGACGGGGGCGCTCCTCTGGCGCTTCGATCCGAAGGTCCCCGGGCGCGCCGGGGCGCATACCTGTTGCGACGTCGTCAATCGCGGCGTCGCGCTCTACGCGGGTCGGGTCTACGTCGGCACCCTCGACGGCCGCCTGATCGCCCTCGACGCGAAGACGGGCGCCCCCGTCTGGGAGACGCAGACGACAGACCCGAAGCAGGACTACGCGATCACCGGCGCGCCCCGCGTCGTCCGCGGCAAGGTCATCATCGGCAACGGCGGCGCGGATCTCGGCCTGCGCGGCTACGTCTCCGCCTACGATGCCGAGGACGGTCGCCTCGTCTGGCGCTTCTACACCGTCCCCGGCGATCCCGCGCAGCCCCAGGAATCGAAAGCTCTCGAGCAGGCGCTGCCGACCTGGCAGGGCGGCGAATGGTGGAAGCTCGGCGGCGGCGGCACCGTCTGGGATGCCCTCGCCTACGACCCCGAGCTCGAGCTCCTCTACGTCGGCACGGGCAACGGCGGCCCCTGGACCCAGTCCGCACGCAGCCACGGCGACAATCTCTACCTCGCCTCGATCCTCGCGCTGCGCCCCGACACGGGCGAGCTCGTCTGGCACTACCAGACGACGCCCGGCGAGATCTGGGACTATGGGGCGACGCAGCCGATGCTGCTCGCCGATCTCGCGCTCGGCGGCCGCGTCCGCAAGGTCCTGATGCAGGCGCCGAAGAATGGCTTCTTCTACGTGCTCGACCGGGAGACGGGCGAGCTGCTCTCGGCCGAGCCCTTCGTCCCCGTGACCTGGGCCGAGAAGGTCGATCTCGCGACCGGACGCCCGATCGAGGCGGCCAACGCACGTTATGCGAAGGACCCGGCGCTGCTCCGACCCGGCGCCGCCGGCGCCCACAACTGGCATCCGATGTCCTTCCATCCGGGCACCGGCCTCGTCTACCTCCCCGCGATCGACATGCCCTACGGCTACGTCGAAGATCGCCCGTTCACGATCGAGCCCGGCTTCTTCAACACGGGCGCCGATCCGGTCAAGGGCAGCGAGACGATGACGACCGCCGGCCGCATCCAGGCCTCGCTGCTCGCCTGGGATCCCGTCCGGGGCCGCGCCGCCTGGCGTGTCGACCACGCCTTCTTCGCCAACGGCGGAACCCTCGCGACCGCCGGCGATCTCGTCTTCCAGGGCACCGGCGACGGCCGCATGCGCGCCTACCGTGCGCAGGACGGCGAGCTCGTCTGGGAGACGCCGACGGGGACGGGCGTGGTCGCGCCTCCCATCACCTACGAGCTCGACGGCGAGCAGTACCTCGCCGTCGTGACGGGGCTCGGCGGCGGCATGGGCCTTGCGAGCGGGAACCCGCCGGCGGCGGTGCTCGCGAGTGGCAATGCCGGCCACGTCCTCGCCTGGAAGCTCGGCGGCGAGGCGAAGCTTCCGGAGCCGGTCGCGATCACGACCCCGCCCCTCACGCCGATCGACGAAGCGCTCGATCCGACCCGGGTCGAGCAGGGTCGCAAGCTCTACATCCGCTACTGCGGCCATTGCCACGGCCCCTTCGCGATCGCCGGCGGCATGCTCCCCGACCTGCGCCGCAGCGCGCCCGCGACCTACGACGTGCTGCCCTCGATCGTGCTCGACGGCGCGCGCGAGTCGCGCGGCATGCCGCGCTTCGATGGCGTGCTCGACGCCGCGGAGCTCGGCGCGATCCGGCAATACCTGCTCGAGCGAAGGGCCGCGCTCGTGGCGGAGTCGGCGCGCAACTAGCCTCCGGGCGACGCACGGATCCGACCCGTCAGCGGGGCGGCGCTTCCCCGGCGCCCTCGATCCAGCGGCCGAGCGCCCCCGCGAGTCGCGCAGGCCGCAGCCCCGCGCCCGTCGGCTCCGCGAGCACGAGGGGCACCGCCGCCCGCGTCCCCATCGTGACGCGCACGGCCGGCTCGATCGCGAGCCCGTCCGGCAGCCGGAAATCGAAGCGCCCGACGAAGGCCGCCACCGCCTGCTCGAGCACCTCGGTCGCGAAGCCCGCGCCGATGCAGAGCCGCGGTGCCGCGCTGAAGGGAAAGTAGTCGTAGGGGCCGGGCTCGCCGTCGCGCCAGCGCGCGGGCTGGAAGCGATCGGGATCGGGAAAGGCGTCGGCTATGCGGTGGGCATGAAAATGACTCACGAGGACGCGATCGCTGCGGCGGATCGACGTTCCGGCGAGCTGCGTATCCCGGGTCGCGATCCGGATCGTGTAGGGGACCGGCGGCAGCAGCCGCAGCGCCTCGCGCACGACGAAGCCCACCTCGGCGGGTCGCCCGTCGGCCGCCCCGCCGGCGAGCGCAGCGCGCAGCGCGCGCGTGACCTGCGGTGACTGCGCCAGCAGGGCGACCGCAAAGAGCAGCGCCTGCGCCGTCGTCTCGTAGCTCGCCCCGAAGAGCAGGGTCACCTGACCGACGAGGTCCTCGTCCCCGAGCCCCGCGACCCCCGCATCACACGCCTCGATCAAGGTCGAGAGAAGGTCGTCGCCCCCACCGCGCCGACGGCGCCCGTCGATCACGGCCCGCGTCTCGCGCTCGAGGACCTGCGCGTGGCGCTCGAGCGCCGCATACGGCGTCCCCGGCAGACGCCCGAGCCAGCGCGTCGCCAGCACGTCGAGCCGGTAGCTCCCGCGGATGAACTCCCCGAGGAGCCCGCCGAGGCGCGCGGCCTGCCCGCCCTCCTCGAGGCCGAAGAGGACCTCGCTCGAGATCCTCAACGAGAGGGCCTTCGTCTCGCGGGCGAGATCGATCGTCTGCCCCGCGTGCTGGAGACCGAGCTGCTCGTCGAGGATGCCGGCGATGCGCGGCGCCATCGCCCCGACGGCCCGGCGCTGGAGCTTCGGAAGGAGCGCGGCGCGCAGGCGGCGGTGCTTCTCGCCGCGGGTCCGCGTGAGTCCGTTGCGCACGCGGCGCAGGGCGGAGCCGCGGGGGCCCGAGAGGCCCTGGCCGGTCGTGCGAAAGGTCTCCGGATCGGAGAGGACCGCGCGATTCAAGGCGGGGCCGAAGACGAACACGAGGCGGCGCTCGCCGGGCCGGAAGGGGACACCGACCACGCGGATCGGGGCCGGTCCGTCCGCGAGCGCCAAGAAGGTCGCGAGGGGATCGTTCAGCAGGCGCAGGTAGATTCGAGCCGCTGCGAGCCCGCCGATCGGCGCCGTCGTCGCAGGGAGTTCGTCCAGGCGGGCCCCGGTCATCGCCCGGCCGCGTCGGATCGGCCGGCGAGAGAACGATCGCGAGAGATGGAAGTGGTAGCGGTGCGCGGACTTGAACCGCGGACCTACGGCTTATGAAGCCGCCGCTCTAACCGACTGAGCTACACCGCCCCAATTCGAATGCGCCCCGCCCCCTCGCGCCGCGATCGCGGCCCGGGCCTCGCGGTCCGGCTCGCTCTTCGCGGATCCCCGTTCGGGCGGGAATCGCAGGCCCGGCACTTTAGCAGAGCCGCGGCCTCCGCAACCCACGCGGCCTCGGCGCGGTCGGGGATCGAGCTCCCGATCCGCCCTATTCCTCGCGCTTCTTTTTCTCGCTCTTCTCGGCCTTGAGATCCGACACGCTCTTCTCGAGCGACGCGACCCGGGCGAGCAGCGCCTGATAGTCCCGGATCGAGACCGCCACGCTCGACGCCCCCGCCGGCGTCGAGGGGGCCACCGCCTCGCCGTGGGCGAAGCGACTGACCTTGCCGGCGAGCTCGTCGAGGTCGGGGATGATGTCCCCGATGCTGCCCGAATGGACGAAGATCTCGCGCAGGGGCTCGAGTCGGCCGGCGGGATCCGCCGAGGCACATTGCACGTCGAGGCTCGCTCCTTGACCGAAGCGCGTGAAAGAGCCGAAGAGCACGTAGTCGGCACCGAGCCGGCGAGCCGTCTCGCGGGCGCGGCTCAGCTGGGTCGTGCCCGCCGTATTCGGATCGGGCGTGACGAGCTGGATCGCACCGATGCGGGCGAGCCGCGCCGTCAGCATGTCGGACAGGCCTTCGCGCAGATAGCTCGGATCCTCGGCGCTGTGGACGACGATCGGGAGCAGGAGCAGCTTCGGGACGGCCCCGGCCGTCTGGGCCCGGGGCGCGGCGAGGATCGACGCGAGGCCAATCGAAGCCAGTCCGATCATCGCGATCGCGGAGATTCCAGCCCGTCGCATTCCTGAATCCCCCTCCTGCGTTCCTCACGGGGCGTGGGCGCAGGGCGGGCGGATTCTCTGGAATCCACTTCCGAGCGTCAAGCGCCGGCGTTGGCCGTCGTCTCCGCAGGCGGAACGCTCGGCAGCCGCACATAGAACGTGGCGCCGTGGCCCGGGGTGCTCTCCACTTCGATCGAGCCCCCGTGATCGGCGATGATCTGGTGGGAGATCATCAGGCCGAGACCGGTTCCCTTGTCGGGGTCCTTGGTCGTGAAGAAGGGGTCGAAGATCTTCTCGAGATTCTCCTCGGAGATCCCCTCGCCGGCGTCCTGGAACTGGATCCGGACGCCGCTCGGCGCCGTGATCGGACCGTCGGGGTCGATCGCGATCGAGATCGAGCCCCCCGAGCGGCTCGCCTGGATCGCGTTCAACGCCAGATTCAAGACGACCTGATGGATCTGGTCGCGCACCGCCTGGACCGGCTCGACCGCGTCCGAGACGAGGAGATGGATCGTGACGCCGGCCTGCTCGGTCTCGCGGTGGAGCAGGCGGACGACCTGGCGCACGACCTCGGCGACGTCGACCCGGGTCCGCTCGTTCGAGGGCGTGGGCCCGCCCCGGCCGAGGCGGCTCATCGTCTCGACGAGCCCGCGGATGCGCCCGAGCTCGCCGACGGCGAGCTCGTGGTAGTCGTCCCAGAAGCCCGGGTCGTCGGCGGTGCGCTTGGCCGGCGCGAGCGTCATGAAGGTATTGATCGAGGTCAGCGGGTTGTTGATCTCGTGGGCGAGGCCGGCCGCCAGCGTCCCGAGGGTCCCCAGGCGATCGACGCGGCGGATCTGCGCCCGCGATCGGCGCAGGTCGTCGACCAGCTTCGCGTTCTCGATCGCGATCACCGCCTGGGTCGCGAGGCCTTCGACGAGCATGCGGCCGTCGGTCGCGAGGCGCTGCCCGCCCCGGCGATTGTCGACCGCGAGCGCGCCGATCACGCGGTCCTTGCCGACGAGCGGCACGACGAAGAGCTCCTCGGCCGCAACCTCGGTCATCCACGCGCGCACCGGCGCCTCGAGCTCCGACGACTCGTCGCCATGGATCAGCTGGGAATCGCCCTTCGCGACCCGGTCGAGGAAGACCGGCGCCGTCTGCGGCTCGAAGACGAGGTCGCGCAGGTGGCGCGCGACCTCGCCGTCGGGCTCGTGGGCCGCGAAGCGAAGTCGCGTCGAGTTCTCGTCGAAGAGCAGCACGCTGCAGCCGTCGAACGCGAGCTCGTCGCGCAGGGCGGTCAGCAGGGTGTCGTAGAGGCGACCGCGATCGATCTCGCGATGGATGCTGCGGGAGAGGCGGTTCAGGATCATCAGCTCTTCGAGCAGCGTCGCGCGCTCGGCTTCGAGGGCGTAGGCCTCGATCGCGCGCTGGATGGTGAGCCGCATGTCCTCGGGCTCCCAGGGCTTCGCGATGTAGCGGTAGATGTTGCCCGCGTTGATCGCGTCGCCGAGGATGCGGGCGTCGCCGTAGGCGGTGACCAGGATGCGGATCGCACGCGGGTCGAGCTCCCGGACCTGGCGGAGGAACTCGACGCCCTCGATGCCGGGCATCTTCTGATCGGAGAGGACGACGGCGACGGGGTGCTGGGCGAGCAGCTCGAGACCGGCCTTGGCGCTGTCGGCGGTCAGCAGCGTGAAGTCGCGGCGGAAGGTCAGCTGGAAGACGCGCAGGTTGTCGCGCTCGTCGTCGACGTAGAGCACCGGGTACTCGCGGTGATCGAGCAGTCGCGTCGGCTTCGGTCGCATCGGAACCTCATCTTGCACGGAGGGCGCACGCGCGGACGAACGATCGGCCCCGCGCGGCGGACGGGACCGTCCCATGCCGTGGATTCGGGCATTCCGAAGGCCGAATTGAGGAGAAGCTCGGGCGTTCCCCGGTCCGGGTCCAAGCCCCCCCATCCAGCGTGGATGGGTCGGCAGCGCGCGGGCAGCTCGGGGGCAGCGCGCAGGGGACATGCGGGCAGGCGCGTTCAGCCGGCCTGGCGCAGCCGGATGCCGGCGTCGGTGAGCAGCTCGAGGGAGACCTTGCCGAGCGGATAGTCGCTCTGGTAGACGACCTCGACGATGCCCGAGTTGATGATCATCTTCGTGCACTGCAGGCAGGGCGAAAAGGTCGAGTAGATCGTCGCGCCCTTCAGCGACACGCCGTGGTAGGCGGCCTGCGTGATCGCGTTCTCCTCGGCGTGGGAGCAGAGGCATTCGTCGAGGCGCGTACCCCCCTCGGCGAGGGAGTTGCAGCGCGGACAGCCGCCCTCGTTGCAGTTGCGGGTGCCGCGGGGCGTCCCGTTGTAGCCCGTCGAGATGATGCGCCGATCGACGGTCACGACCGCCGCGACCTTGCGTTTGACGCAGTTGCTGCGCGAGGCGACGACCCGGGCGATCGACATGAAATAATCGTCCCAGCCCGGCCGGGCGAAGCCGAGGTTGGCCCGGACCCAGGTCTCGATCTCGGCCTGGAAGGCCTGGAGCGTCGCGTCGTTCGAGATCCGGAAGTCGGCGACCTGCTCGACCGCATCGAGCTGCTGCGCGTTCGGATCGTCGCTCCCGCGCTCCCGACCCTCGAGGCTCTCGAGCTCGGCGAGCGTATTCGGGTCCCCGGAGCGACCGCGGGCCCGCATGCGCTCGAAGCGGGTCTCGATCTTCGCGTCGACCCACACGAGATGGAAGGTCTGGCCGCAGTGGCGCAGGATCTCGACCTCGACCGGATGGCGGATCGAATCGATCGCGTAGTTGCGATCCGGCAACAGCTGCTTGACCAGATGCTGGGCCAGCGCCCCCGGCCCCGAACGACGCCGCAGCTCCTGGCCGAGCTCGATCATGCGTTCGCGGGACTCGGGCAGGCCCCGGGTCGCGAGCTCCTGTCGGATCACGTCGGAGAGCGAGAGCGCCGTGAAGCTGCGGGCCTCGAGAAAATGGACGAGCTCGCCCTTGCCCGCTCCGTTGCGACCCGCGACGCCGATGATCATGGGCCGCATGGTCCCCGATCGCGCGGGCCCCGGTCAAGTCCAGCCGCGCCGTTCGCCGGGCTCTTCGATCGCTTGCCCGCCCCCCGCCCCTCTGTCAGCCTCGGTGCATGCGGGTCATGGTCACCGGCGCATCCGGCTTCGTCGGTCGACGACTCCTGCCGGCCCTCGCGGCCGCGGGCTTCGATCCGGTCGGCACCGATCGGGAGGTCGACGTCACGGACGCCGAGGCTCTGGCCCGGACGATCGCGGCGATCCGACCCGAAGCCGTCGTGCACCTGGCGGCCCTCTCGAGCGTCGCCGAGTCCTTCCGAGACCCCGAGACCTGCTACCGCGTCAACTTCCTCGGATCCCGCGCCCTGCTCGCCGGCGTCGCGCGCCAGGCCCCCCGCGCCCGGGTCGTGCTCGTCGGCTCGGCCGACGCCTACGCACCGACGGCTCCGCAGGCCGCCCCCCTCGACGAAGCGACGCCGCTGCGCCCGCGCTCCCCCTACGCCCGGACCAAGGCCGCGGCCGAGCTCCTCGGCCGCCGCGCCGCCAAGCAAGGCCTCGACGTCGTCTGCGTGCGCGCCTTCAACCACACCGGCCCCGGTCAGTCCGATCAATTCGTCGTCTCGAGCTTCGCACGCCAGCTGGCGGCCATCGCGGGCGGGCGCGCCGCGCCCCGGCTCCGGGTCGGCAACCTCGACTCCGTGCGCGATTTCCTCCACGTCGACGACGTCGTCGACGCCTATCGACGGCTGCTGGATCCCGCCGTCCCCGCCGACGTCTACAACGTCGCCGGCTCGGTCGGGATCCCGATCCGCGACGTCCTCGCGGCGCTGATCCGGATCGCCGGCGTGGTCCCGGAGGTCGAGGTCGATCCGGCGCGCCACCGGCCGACGGACTGGCTCGTCGGCGACGCGACGCGGCTGCGCCGGGCGACCGGCTGGCAGCCGCGCATCGCCGTCGAGACGTTGCTTCGGGAGGTCTACGCGGACTGGCTCCGCCGCGACGGCGAGGCCCCGGCCGCGCCCCGGACATAACGCGGCGCGATCCAGCGCCCGACCGGATCTTCGCGGACACGCCGCTCGCGCTCGACGAGGCCGAAGGGCGCGAAGCAGGCGGCGACCTCGTCGCCGTCCTCCTCGAGCAGGCCGGCCAGGATGAGGCTCCCCTCCGTCGCGAGGCGCGCCGCGATCGCGCCGGCGATCGGCAGCAGCTCGCGCTTCAGCAGATTGGCGACGACGAGCTCGAAAGGCGCGCCGTCGATCGCCTCGATCGGGCCGCACGCGAAACGGACCCCGGCCGCGAGCCCGTTGGCCCGCGCGGCCTCCTCGGCCGCCTCGATCGCGACCGGATCGAGATCGAACCCGACCGCCTCCCGCGCCCCGCGTACCACCGCCGCGAGGGCGAGGACCCCGCTGCCCGTGCCGACGTCGAGCATCCGCGCAAAACGCGCCGGGCCATCCGCCTCGGCGAGCAGGGCATCGATCCACTCGAGGCAGAGATGGGTCGAGGCATGGGTGCCGGTTCCGAAGGCCTGGCCGGGATCGATCACGATCTCACGCTGTCCGGGCCGACACGCAAAAGGCGAGAAGGGCGGCCGCACGACCAGTCGATCCGAGATCACGATCGGCCCGAGCCCGCGCTTCCATTCCTCGCTCCAGTCGACGGCCGGCAGCGCCTCGGCCGGCCCGACCTCTGCCGCTGCCTCAGCCGACGTCGAGGTCGAGTCCGTCGAACCGCGCGCCGCATCGCCCGCCCCGGCTGCAATCGCCGCGAGCACGGCGCCTCGGACATCCTCGATCACCTCGGCCCGGGCGTAGATACAGGCCCGATGGCGCACCGGTGATCCGCCGCTCGCCGCCTCGTCCTTCTCCTCGGCACCTTCGGCCCCGGCCTCGAAAGCCTCGGCGAGCAGCCACTCCCGCCGCTCCGGGGTGCTCGACGTCAGCCAGAAACGCCGATATTCATCGCCCATGCGTCGCGCTCTCCTCTCGCTTCTCGCCCTCGGCCTGCTCATGCTGCCGGGCTGTGATTATGGACATCTCGCGGCGGGCCAGCTGAAGATCCTCTGGCGGCGCACGCCGATCACGAAAGCGGTCGCGGATCCGACGCTCGCCGAGAACGAGCGCGTGCTGCTCACGCTCGTCGAGTCGGTGCGCGGCTTCGCCCGGGCGCTCGGACTGCGCGTCGGCGATCAGTACACGAGCTTCGTGCCCTGGCCCGGCGACCGGATCGTGACGACCCTCGTCCGGACGAGGCCGGGCTCCCTCGACGCCGTCGGCTGGTGGTATCCGTTCCTCGGGCGCCTGCCCTACCGAGGCTACTTCGATCAGGCCCGGGCCGAGCGCGAGGCGAAGCGGCTGCACGAGGAGCAGGGCTACGACGTCTGCGTCTCGGCGGTCACCGCCTATTCGACCCTCGGCTGGCTCGACGATCCCGTGACTTCGCCGATGCTCGGGCGCGGCGCCGCGAATCTCGTCGAGACGCTGCTCCACGAGCTCGTCCACGCGACGGTGTTCATCGAGGGCGACGCCGATTTCAACGAAGGGGTCGCGCTCTTCATCGGCCAGGAGGCGGCCATCCGCTATTTCGCGCAGGCATCGCCGATCGCTCCGCCGAACCCGAACCCGACAGGCGTCGGCGGCGCGACCGGCACGAACGACGCCGAATCCGCCGCGTCCAACGCCCCCACCGCCCCCTTCGCGCTGCCGAGCAGCGAGCGGGTCCGCGGCTGGGTCGCGGATCGCCGACGCGTCGAGGCCGTCGTGCTCGCGTTCCGCGATCGCCTGCCGCAGCTCGCAGGGCGACCCGATGCGCCGGTCCAACGCGAGGCCGCCGAGCGGGTGCTGCGGGGCGAGCTCGCGTCGCTGCCCCTCGAGATCCTCGAGCCCGGGGCCGTCGCCGCCGAAGCGCGCCTCTCCGACGCCTGCCTCGCGCTGCGGGGCACCTACTCCCGCGATCTCCCGCGCCACGCGCAGCTCCTCGACCGCTTCGACGGCGATCTGCCCGCGCTGATCCGGCACCTCGTCGCCTGGCGCGCACGGGAAGCACCGCCGGAGACCTTCTTCGCCGGTCCGCTCGATCCCGGTTCCGCCGCGGCTCGCTGACCCCCGCGCGCAGCGCGCCGCTCGTCGACGCGGCCTCAATGGCCGACGAGATCGACGACCCGCGTCTCGACGAGCGCCCGGAAGATCTGCAGGCAGGCCTCGGTATCGACGAGCGCGTCGTGGGCGCCCTCGAGCTCCTGGCCCGTGAAATGGCGATAGGCCTCGGCGAGGGTCGGCCATTTGTAGCCGTACTTGCCCGGCAGCTTCAGCACGTCGGTCGAAGCCTCCTTCGTGCAGACGAGCTGACGGCCGTCCAGACGATGGGGCTTGCCGCCGAGGCGGAAGAGCGCGGTCTTCATGATCGAGACGTCGAAGGCGAGATTGTGGGCGACGACGACGTCCGCCTGCAGACAGGCCTGATTGAAGAGCGAGCACGCGATCGAGGCGGGCACGCCGAAGCGCGCACACTCCTCCTCGCTGATGCCATGGGCCGCCTTCGCCGCGGGATCGATCTTGACCCCGTCGGCGAGCGTCACGAGAAAGGCGCCGCGCGCCCGGGGCTTCCAATCGACGGTGTCGACGAGCAGCATGCCGAGCTGGATCAGGTCGGGCTGGCTCTTGTCCTCGGGCGGCTTCTTGAATTCGACCATGCCGGTCGTCTCGGTGTCGAAGATCAGTGCCTTCACCGCGCCCCCTCGCGGGTCATCCATCGCCCCGCGCAGGCGTTCGTAGCACAGCCGGCCCGGCCGGCCCCCGCCGCCTGCGCCGCGTCCGCTCGATCGCCGCGAGCAGCGCGGGCGCGACCCAGAGATCGGCGGCGAAGGCGACGGCCGTCGCCAGCGCCGAGAAGAGCCCGAAGATCCGGATGTTGCGCATGTCGCTCGCGGCGAAGACGAGAAAGCCCAGGGTCAGCGCGACCGACGTGAAGAGCATCGCCGAACCCGTCGTTCTCAGCGTCTCGCAGACCGAGAACTCGAGGTCGGCGGTCTCGTCGAAGGAGCGATGGAACTTGTGCATGAAGTGGATCGTGTCGTCGACGGCGATGCCGATGATCATGGCGCCGATCATCATCGTGGTCGAATCGAGGGTGATCCCGAGAAAACCCATCACGCCGAGCACGGCGAGGATCGGAAGCACGTTCGGAACCATCGCGACGAGACCCCGCCGGAAGCTCCCGAGCAGCAGCATCATGAGGGGCGTGATCAGGATCAGCGCCGCGACGTAGCTCCTCGCCATGCTCCGGATCACCGCCTCGAAGACCTGCGAGAGCAGCGTCATGACCCCGGTCCGCTCGAACGCGAGCCCCCCGCCCAGCGACGTCGCCGCGCGCGCATCGAGCTCGCGCAGGAACGGCGGGAACGCGAGGGCATCGACGAAGGGCAGCCTCAGGTTGACGCGCGTCCGGCGGTATTCGGCGTCGACGAACTCGAGCGTGTCGTCGCTGCCGCTCGACTCGAAGAGCAGGAGCTCCTGGGCCACCGCCTCGCGCGTCTCCGGAATCCGTCGCGCCTCGGGCCGGCCCTCGTGGAGCGCCGAATGGGTCTCCTTCACGATGTCGAGCAGCGAGATCGAGGAGCCCACGCGAATGGGCTCCACCGCGCTCTCCCGGACCTCCTCGACGAAGGTCTCGATCGCCCGCAGCCGCGCGGGCTCGTAGAGCCCGCCGGCCTCCCCTGCATCGAAGACGAGGTCGAGGCTGACCGAGCCCCCGAGCCGTCGATCGATCTCCGCGAAATCCCGTCGCGCCCAGTCCTCCGGTGGGAACCAGTTGAGCGCGTTGTGACTGAACCCGACCCGGAGCAGGCCCGTCACGGCGATCAGCGCGAGCAGCGCAGTCGGCACCAGCACGTGGCCGGGCTTGCGCGTCGCGAAGCGCCCCGCGGCGATCAGGAAGCGATCGATCGGCCGATCGGCCGGATCGCTCGGCACGTGCGCTCGGACCCGCATCGGGACGATCGCGAGCAGGGCCGGCAGCGTCACCATCGTGTAGAGGTAGGCCAGCCCGACCCCGATCGGCGCGATCAGGCCGAGATCCCGGACCGCCCCCATCTCGGCGGTCAGGAACGAGGCCATGCCCGCCGCCGTCGTGACGCTCGTCATGAAGACGGCGAGCCCCGTATGGCGGATGGCGAAGGCGATCGCGTCCGGCTGGGAGTCGCCCTCCTGTCGGCGTTGATAGGCGATCGCCAGGATGTGGACCGCGTCGCAGACGCCGACCGTCAGCAGGAAGACCGGCAGGATCTGCACCGCCGTCGAACCCGGGATCCCGAGCACGATCATGAGCCCGAGCGTCGAGGCCAGCGACAGCACGACGATCATCAGCGGCAGGACGACGGCGACGGCGCGCCGGAAGATGAGCGCGAGCAGCGCCGCGACCGCCGCGAGCGTCGCCGGCAGAAAGACCGCGAGATCCTGCGCCATCCCGGTATTGATGCGGTAGACCATGGCGAGCTCGCCGGCGACGTGGGGCCGGAACTCGGGCGTCGCATGGTCGCCGAGCAGGGCGAGCAGCCGCCGGATCAGCTCGTCGCCCTCGCTCGACGTGAGGTGGACGGGCTTTGCCCCGCCTGCGACCGGCTCGTCGAAGCCCGCGATCGCGTCCTCCGTCCCGGTCGCCCGGCTGTAGGTCCAGGGCGTGATCGCGAGCGCGGTGCACCGCCCATCCGCGCAGAGCAGCGTGTCGCGATGAAGCGGATTCGAGAGCGCCCGGGCGCGTACGCGCTCGAACTCCGCGGGCGACTTCGGCCAATCCTCGAGCAGCTCGCCCACGACGAGGCCATCCTCGTTCCCCTCGACGACCCGGGCGTTGATCAGGCTGTCGACGGCCTCGACGTAGGGCAGCTCCGATTCGATCGCGCGATGGAGCCGGCGGAGCTTCTCGAGGAAGGCCGGGGCGAACGGATCGGGCGTATCGATCAGGACGACGATCCGATCCTCGCGGCCGAACTGCTCGCGAAAGGCGTCGTAGGCGACGACCGCCGGATCGTCGTCGAGCAGCATCGCCTCGGGCGAGTTGTCGATCGTGAGCTTCGGGAGCTGCGAGAGGAGCGCTGCCGTCGCGACGAACGACAGGGCGACGGCGGCCACGCGATGGCGGATGACGAAGCGGCCCCAGCGCTCGAAGCCCTGCTCGACCCTTCGCTGCCAGGAGGATGCGGGCTGCGTGTCGTCGAGCATGATCGCGACCTCTTCCGGCGTGGGCCCACCCCAGGACGAGCGTCCCGACGTCGCCGCGCCGCGCGGCACGATACCGGCATCCCGGCGAAGCCGATGGGGGGAGCAACGATGGGTGGCGGTCCGACCCGGCCGACGTCTTTTCGCTGCCAGCGATCTGGGCTTTACTCGCTCCGCTCGATGGGACCGGCTCATCGTGCGACGGCGCTTCCGCCCAGCAGAGAGGCCTCATGGCGATCCACGTCCGCTCGACCTGCCCGCCCCCGCGCCAACCGGTGATCCGCCCGCGCGCGCGCATCGCCACGCAGCCCCGACCGGGCGGACGGATTGCCCTCGCGTCCGCATCGCCGCTCGGGGCCGTCCGGCGGCTCGGGTCGCTCGCCCTCGTCGCCCTCCTCGCCTTCTTCACGCTCCTCCCCCTTCTCGCTCCGGAGCCGGCCCGGGCCGACGATCCGAAGGCGCGCGCGATCATGGAGCGCGTCGACGCCCGGGACGACGGCGACAATCAGACCTCGACCCTCCAGATGATCCTGATCGACAAGAGCCAGAAGCAGCGGGTCCGCGAGCTGCGCTCCTTCACGAAGGACAAGGGCGAGGACACCTGGTCGATGATGTTCTTCCTCGCGCCCGCCGACGTCGAGGACACGGGCTTCCTGACCTACGACTACGACGAGGCCTCCCGCGACGACGACCAGTGGCTCTATCTGCCGGCGCTCAAGAAGACGAAGCGCATCGCGTCGTCGGACAAGAGCGGCTCGTTCATGGGCTCCGACTTCTCCTATGCGGACATGACGGATCGCCCGCTCGCCTACTACGACTACAAGCTGCTCCAGGAGGCGGTCGTCGACGGGCAGCCGGTCTGGGTGATCGAAGCGATCCCGAATACCGACGAGGAGCGCGACGAGACCGGCTACACGAAGATGATCGTGTTCATCCGCAAGGACAACGACGTCATGGTCCGCTCGAAGATCTGGGTCAAGAAGGGCAACCGCAACAAGTATTTCGAGGTCGAGAAGCTCGAGCAGATCGAAGACATCTGGGTCCCGACGGTCATGACGATGACCACGAAGAAGGGCGAGCAGACGATCCACAAGACGGTGCTGCGGACCTCCGACGTGAAGTTCGGCCAGAAGCTCGAGTACGATCAATTCTCCGTGCGCGGCCTCGAGACCGGGCCCTGAGCGCAGGAAGAACCCGCCTGACGCGCCCTGCTCCGCACCGCGTGCGACGTCCTTCCCGGGATCCCGGGCGCGCTCTCTTCCGTCCGCTGCGCGCGGCCGCCCTGACCCTCGGCCTCGCGACGGGACTCGTCGTCGACCTCGCGCTCCGGCCCGGCGAGTCCCTCGCCGAGGAACGGATGCAGGACGAGGCGGACGCTTCCCCGCCGACCTCCGCGCCGACCAGCGACGCCGGCGAGCTCGACGACCTGATGGGCGGATTCGAGGACGACTTCGACGCGACCGCCCTCGGATCTCCGGCGCCGGACGGGTCGACGCTCCCGGGCCCCGAGTGGATCTCGAAGCTTCCGTTCGGCGACTGGATCCGGCGCAACGTCGACCTCTCGGGCTCGATCGCGAGCGGCGCCGTCGTGAGCTACCTCGACCACGACGCCGCCCACGGTGATCGCCCGACCTCGCCGACCGACCCCGACTTTCCGGATCAGCTGGGCCGCTCGTCGGATTTCGGAGGCCTGACCCGACTCGATCTCGACGGCTTCCTGCAGCTCGACGTGAAGCTTCCGCGGGACTGGCTGCTCCGGGCCGAGGCCCTCGGCTGGTACGACTTCGCCTATCGGATCAAGGGACGCGGGGACTACGGCGGACCGGTGCTCGACGTCTACGAATGGCAGGCCGATGCGGGCGAGGTCTACCTGGGCGGGCCGATCCACGACCGGGTCGACCTGACCATCGGCCGCAAGATCGTCAACTGGGGCCGCTCGGACACCTTCCGCATCGTCGACGTCGTGAACCCCCTCGACAACAAGGAGCCGGGGCTCGTCGACATCGAGGATCTCCGTCGCCCGCGCACGATGGCGAAGCTCGACGCGAGCAGCGGGCCATGGACCGCCGAGGCCCTCGCCGTCCTCGAGACCCGCTTCGACCGCAACCCGCCGCCGGGCAGCGACTTCTATCCGAACCTCTCTCGCTTCGCCCAGGCGCCGGGCCTGATCGTGACCTTTCCCACCGACGACGAGAGCAACTTCTCCCGCAAGCCGGGCTTCGCCGGCCGCTTCGAGGGCAATTTCAGCGGCTGGGATTTCGGCCTCTTCGGGGCCTGGGTCGACGAGACCAGCCGGGTCCTCGACGTCGAGCCTGCGACGGGCGCCCGCCTCGAGGGCAATCGCTACGGCATGGTCGGCGCGGCAGGCAACGTGACCCGCGGCGCCTGGCTCGCGAAGTTCGAGCTCGCCTGGCTGACCGACGTCCGGATGCTGCGGCCGCGGGCGGTCGGGCCGCTGCCGTTCTGGAGCGACGACAAGCAGCGCCTCGACAGCATGCTCGGCCTCGAGTGGTACGGGCCGGACTCCCTGACCGTCGCGCTCGAGATCGTGAACCGGCAATGGCTCGACCTGCCGAAGAGCCGGGTCCTGCTCGAGTTCTTCGAGCAGAGCACCTTCGAGACCGGCCTGCGCATCTCGCGCCCCTTCTTCCGGGAGCGCCTCGACGTGACGCTGCTCGGCGTCGTCTTCGGCGAGCGCGCCCAGGACGGCGGGCTCGTCCGCGCCTCGGGCGAGTGGGAGCTCACGGACAGCTGGAAGGTCGAGGGCGGCTGGCTCGCGTTCATCGGCGGCCCCGACAAGGGCATCGGCAACTGGGACGACAACGACCGCGTCTACCTCGAGCTCAAGTACAGCTTCTGAGCGTCGCCCGGCCCTCGCTGCCGGTCGCTTGCCGCTCGCCTTCGCGTCGTCCCCCGCCGATCGGGCATCCCATCCAAGCCGCCTCATGACCCGTCCCTGCGCGACCGAAGCAGCGGCAGGTCGTCGCGGTTCCGCCTCCGGGCTTCTCCGCCCCGCGCCGCCCGATGCAGGAGACCCGCCGCGCATGTCCCGACCGCCGGAGCCCATCCCGACCGCGAGCCAGGCGAAGGAGCTCGTCGCGCGCTGGCTCGCCGAGATCGGCCGCGTCGTCCACGGCAAGCCCGAGGTCGTCCGCCGCTCCGTGTTATGCCTGCTGGCCCGCGGCCACCTGCTCCTCGAGGACGTGCCCGGAGTCGGCAAGACGACCCTCGCCCAGGCCCTGGCGCGGACGCTCGACGCCGATTTCCGCCGGATCCAGTTCACGAGCGACCTGCTGCCCGGGGACTTGACGGGCAGCTCGATCCCCGAGCGCAGCGCAAACGGCGAGGCCGTCGCGTTCCGCTTCCAGCCCGGCCCCCTCTTCGGGAACCTGATCCTCGCCGACGAGATCAACCGGGCCTCGCCGAAGGCCCAGTCGGCGCTGCTCGAAGCGATGAGCGAGCACACCGTGAGCGTCGACGGCACGAGCCATCCGCTGCCCGATCCCTTCTTCGTGGTCGCGACCCAGAACCCGAAGGAGCACCACGGGACCTTCCCGCTGCCCGAGAGCCAGCTCGACCGTTTCCTGATGCGGCTCTCGATGGGCTACCCGGACCGCGAGGACGAGCTGCGCGTGCTCGCCCGGGATCCGGCGCTCCATCTGCTGCCCGAGCTCGACGTCGTGCTCGATCTCGCAGCGCTCCGCGGATTGCAGTCGGCGGTCGAGACGATCAAGGTCGAGTCGAGCCTGCTCGAGTATCTGCTCGAGCTCGTCCAGGCGACCCGCGACCACGAGGCCCTGGCGCTCGGCGCCTCGACCCGGGGCGCCCTCGCCCTGCGTCGTGCGGCCCAGGCGGCGGCGCTCGTCGCGGGCCGCGACTACTGCATTCCGGAGGACATCCGGGAGCTCGCGGTGGACGTGCTGGCCCATCGTGTCTCGGTCGAAGCGCGCGGGGGCTCGCAGCCGGAAGTCGAGGTGTCGCGATGGATCGTCTCCGAGATCGTCGATCGGGTGGCGATCCCGCTCTGAAGCGCTGGCGGCGGCGCCTGCGTTCGCCACGCTCGCTGCGGGCGACGCGGCCGGGCTGGTGCTTCGTCGCCATCATCTTCGGGGTGGGTTTCGCGGCCCTCAACACGGGCAACAACCTGCTCTACCTCGTGTTCGCCCTGATGCTCGCGTTCCTCGTGCTCTCGGGGCTGCTCTCGGAGGCCTCGCTCCGGGGCATCGAGGTCGAACGCTGGCTCCCGCGCGAGCTCTTCGCGGGCACAGCGAACGCAGTCGTGCTGAAGATCCGCAATCGCCAGGCCCGGGTTCCCGCCTTCGCGATCTCCGTCGAGGATCGCCTCGCGACGGACTCGGGCCACGCGCCGGCCGGACGCTGCTTCGTCCTGCGGATCGCGCCCGGGGCGACGGTCGAGCGCAGCTACGGCTGGGTCCCGGCGCGCCGCGGCGACCACGCCTTCGCGGTGCTGCGGGTCTCGACGCGCTTTCCGTTCGGGCTCTTCGTGAAGTCGGTCGAGCTCGAGGCCGAGGCCGACGTGCTCGTCTATCCCGCGATCGGCCCCGTCGTCTCCGGCATGCGGCCCCGCCCCGCCCGTCGCAGCGACGACGACGATCAGCGCGGACGCACGCCGGTCGGCGATTCGGTGTCGGGGCTGCGGGAGTTCGTGCGCGGCGACTCGACCGCGCGCATCCACTGGCGCCGCAGCCTCGCGAGCGGGCGCCTCGTGGTCGGCGAGCGCGAGGGCCACGCGAGCGGCCTGGTCGAGGTCCTGCTCGCCCTCGCGCCGGAGCTCGCGCCCGAAGCCATCGAAGAGCGGATCGCACGCGCCGCCTCGGAGATCGTCCATCATCTCGAGGCCGGCCACCGCGTCGGCCTGCACACGCGCAGCGCCCGCTTCGCCCCCGACCGCGGCGCCGCCCATCGCCGGGCCCTGCTCGGATTCCTCGCCCGCTTCGAGCCCGAGCGCGAGCTCGAGGCCGCGGCGCGGGTCCGGGGGGACTCCGCGTGAGCCGCCGCGAGTTCCGAGGCCGCGTCGAGGGCCCGCGCCCGACCGCCGCCTGGCTGATGTCGATCGTGGCGGGTGCGACGCTCTGGCTGACGGAGCAGCTGCCGCCGTGGGTGATCGCCGTCCAGCTCGTGGCGTTCGGCTATTCCTGGGCGACGCGGAGGCGGCCACCGGCGTTCCGCAGCGACCCGATCTGGCTCAACGTGCTGATGCTCGGCGTCACGACGGTGACCATCCGCTCGGCGCTCTCCGGCAATCCGGCGACGGTCTCCCTCGCGTACTTCACGAGCCTCGCCCAGGGTCTCCAGCTCCTCGACGCCCGGCCGCGCAAGAGCGAGTTCGTGCTGGTCGCGCTGGCGCTCTTCCAGGTCGTGCTCGCATCGAACCTGACCGACAGCGTCTTCTTCCCGCCCCTCGTGCTGGTCTTCCTGGTCTGCGTGACCTGGACGCTGCTCGTCCATACCCTCGCCCACGAAGCGGCCGAGGCCGGGGACCCGGCGGCGGCCGAGCGCGCCATCGCCCCGGACCTGCGGCGGCTCACCTTCGTCGCGACCGCCGCCTGCGTCGTCCTCGCGATGGCGCTCTTCGTGATCCTGCCGCGCCTCAAGACGAGTGTGCTCCAGGGCGGGATGCGGAGCGGCATCGGGCTCTCGGGCTTCTCGGATCAGGTCGCCCTCGGCGACGTCGGGCGCATCCGGATGGACCACTCCGTCGTGCTGCGGGTCGAGGCCGTCGAGGGCGAGCTGCCCGACCCGATCGACGCCTACTGGCGCGGTCTCGCCTTCGACGCCTTCGACGGGCGCAGCTGGGCGATCTCGGCATCGGAGCGGACCGGACCGCGCCAGCCCGTCGGTGGCATCGGTCGATTCGGGATCGAGCTCGGGCCGCGCTCGAATCTGCCCGTGACCGTGCAGCGCATCCTGCGCGAGGCGGTCGACGCCGAGGTCTTGTTCAGCGCAGGCGAGGTCCGCCGCATCGAAGGGCCCTTCCAACGCCTCGAACGGGATCCCAATGGCGGACTCTACGTCCCGGGCCACGCCGAGGAGCGCCTTCGCTACACGATCTGGACGAGTCAGCTCCCCCGTGACGTGCGGGCCCTGCGCCGCGAGCGGGCGCGCCCGCCGCGGGAGCCCGGGCCCGGCGGCCCGCGACCGGCGCTGCGCTATCTCGCGCTGCCCGCTCTCGATCCGCGTCTGCGCGAGCGCGCCGAGGCGATGGTCGCGGGCGCGCGCGACGACGTCGATCGCGCGCTCCGGATCGAGGCCGCCCTGCGCGAGCAGGGCCGCTACACCGACTCGCCTCCGCCCCTCGGCGATGAAGACACCTCGCCGATCGAGGCCTTCCTGCTCGGCGGTCTCGAGGGTCACTGCGAATACTTCGCGAGCGCCATGGTCGTGCTCGCCCGGCTGCAGGGGATGCCCGCCCGCCTCGTGAACGGCTTCGCCGGCGGCCAGCGAAACGACGTCGGCGGCTTCCTCGAGGTCACCCAGGCCGATGCCCACGCCTGGGTCGAGATCCACTTCGAACAGACGGGCTGGGTCCGCTTCGATCCGACGCCCCCCGATCTGCGACTGCGAGCCGAGGGCGCGCTCTCGCTCGCCGAGCGGGCGGCGCAGCTCGCGAGCGCCCTCGAGCTCTGGTGGTTCCAGCGCGTCGTCGACTACGACAGCGCGGACCAGATCAGCGCCCTGCGCGCGCTCTGGCTGCGCTTCGGACCCCGCGCGGAAGCGGGCGGGCTCGCGACCCCCCGCGAAGACGGGCCGCGTGGTTCGCTCGCGCTGCCCGACGGCGTCGGCGGCCTCGGCCGCGGCCTTCCCCTCGCGCTTCTCGTCGGCGGGGCGCTCGCCTACGCGGTCTGGCGCCTGCGCGCGAGCGACCGACGGAGCGGGCCCGCGGTCCCCGAGGCCTATCGCCGCGCGCAGCGGATCCTGGCCCGCAAGGGCCTGACCCGGATCGCGACGGTCTCGGCCCAGGCCTTCGCCGCAGAGGTCTCACGAGCGCTTCCCGAGCCCGGCGCCCGGGCCTTCGCCTCGATCACCGCGGCCTATCTCGCCGAGCGCTTCGGCGACCGCCCCGCCCCCGATCTGCGGGCCGAGCTCGCCGCGCTACAGCACGCCGTAGATCGGATGCGTCTGGGGGATCACGCGCACATCCGTTAGGCATGCCTCCGCCCGTTCGAGCAGGGCGAGGCAGCGCTCGGCGCTCGGCATCGCCGAGACGCCGCCGCGCGGGGTGACGGGCTGGATCACGAGGGGCACCGTCTTCGAGATCCCGGCGATCGTCTCGAGCATCCGATCGAACTCGGCGTCCGCCGTCGACGGCGTGACGACGACCTTGACGTAGACGCCCCGGGCCCGCAGCGCGACGCGCAGGAAGGCGGCGTGGGCATCGTGGAAATCCCGCCCCGGAAGCGGAGCGATCCCCGGTCCGTAGCCCACGTCGCTCGCGAGCTTCCAGTCCATCGAGACGAGCTCGATCGACTCGACGCAGCCGGCGAGCGCCTCGGCATGCAGACCGTGGGTCTCGAGATAGACCCGACGTCCACGCGCCGTGAGAGCCCGTGCCAGGGCCGCGACGGCGCCCGGCTGGAGCAGCGGCTCGCCGCCCGTCAGACTGATCCAGGCCGAGGACCGCGGCGCGAGCGTGATCGCGGACTCGACGATCTCGGCGATCGGAACCGGATTCGGGCGCTCGCGGAAGCGCGCGCTCCCGGCCTGCTCCTCGATGCGACAGCACGCCGTCGGTCGCCAGGTCCCCGGCGAGTCGCACCAACGGCAGCGCAGATCGCAGCCCCCCAGCCGGACGAACACCGTCGCCCGCCCGACTTCGGGCCCTTCACCCTGGATCGAGGCGAAGATCTCGACGAGGCTCGCGTCGATCGCCTCCGGCTCGCTCATGGACCACTCCCGATCACGCGCCTAGCGCTCGAGCTGCGAGCGCCCCATCGCGATCTCTGCGATCACCTCTTCGAGTCGCTCCGGTCGGCGCGCGAGATCGCAGACGCGGAAGCGTGCCACGTGGTCGGCGTCGGGCCGCCCTTCCACCCACTCGAGCTTTTCGACGAGATGATGTGCCACCGCCTGGTAGTCGAGCGCCCGGCGTCCCGTCACCTCGTCGCCGGCGAAGGTGAAGACCTCCTCCCCCGCCCGACGCGTGAGCGACAACGTCGCCGCATAACGCTCCCGCGCGATCCGGGCACAGAGCCCCGGATCGAGCCCTGCATCGACGTCGAGCACGGCCATCACGTGGGCCCCGAAATGGACCAGCCGGAAGTCGCGCGCCGCCACCCATTCGACCTCGGGCGGCGTCGGCGGGATCGCGAGCAGCGCGGCCTCCTTCGCGAGATCGCTCGGGCGACCGGCGAGGAGCGCCGCGATGTCGCCCCGGATGTCGCCGGTCTTCTTCGCGATCTCGCCGACCCGGTGGCGCCAGAGGCGCCCCCAACGCTCGAAGTCGTGCTGGCTGAAGCGGCCGGTCGCGAGGTCGACGAGCTTGTCGGAGAAGCGGCTGCGCCGGGTGCAGGTCTCGAGCACGAGGGGCAGGACGCTGTCCAGTCCCTCGCCTCCGATCACCCCCTCCGGACTCAGGGCATTGCGCATCGCGAGCAGATCCTCGGGCGGCCAGGCATGGCGATCGAACCAGGAGAGCCGGCCGCGATAGAGTGCCGCGGCCTGGATCACGTCCCGCGCGGGCGACGGGCTGAAGCCCACCACCACGATCGGCATGTCGTCCCGCAGATCCGTCGCGATGCCCCGGAAGAAGGTCATCAGCTCCGATTGCGGATAGACCCAGAGCCCCTCGAGCTGGCGCACGTCGCGGGCGAGCAGGATCGCCGCGAGCAGCGAGTCCGGATCGGCATGCACCAGGATCGCCGCGCGCCGGCGTGCCGCCGCCCGCAGTGCGTCCTCGCTCTCCTCCTCGTCCTCGCCCCGTCCTCGACCGCGGGCGTCGCCGCGGAAGCTGCGAACCGGCGATTCGCCGTCCTCCTCTTCCTCGTCGTCGTAGCGCGGCTCGGCCGCCGCCTCGTAGTCCGGGACCTCGTCCGGGAGCCGCGACAGGATTTCGGACAGGTCGTCGGCATCGACGAAATCGTCCTCGATCGTGGCCTCCGCCCCGACGAGAGGAAGCGCGATCGCCTCCGACGCGGCCGGCCCGTCCCCGCCCGCCTCTTCGGACGCTTCGCGTGGTCCAGCCTGATCTTCTCCACGTCCGCCGCGACGTCCGCGCCGCCGCGAGCGCCGATGGCGATCCCCGCGACCGCGCTCGCCTTCGGCGCGCTCGGGCGACGCCGAGCCCGGCCCCTCGTCGAGATCCATCAACGAGACTTCTTCGAAGCGCGGCCGGCGCGGGGCGCCGTTGGCCGCATCGCCCGGATCCGCGTCGAGCTCGCGCGCGCTACGGCTACCGCCGTCGCGACCGCGGCCTTCTCGGCTCCCATCGTCCCGACCCGATCCGTCCCGCCCGCTGCTCTCGCGGTCGCTGCCTTCGAGGCTCGCGCGCTCGCGCCCGACGCCGGGCTCGTCGCCGTTGTCGGCACCGCTCGCGGCACCCTCGACTCCGCCCCCCGAGCCCCCGCGCCGGGAGCGCCGTCGCCTCCGTCCTCGACCGCGACCGGCTTCGCCGCCTTCGCGGCCTTCCCGGTCCCGATTCCCGTTCGCGTCGCCCGCCTCGGCCTCGTCGGCCTCGTCGTCGTCGAGGTCATCATCGAGTCGCTCGACCGGCCGCGTCATCGCCCGCGGGCCGAGCGGAATGGCCGGATTGCGATCCGTCCGCTCCGCGCGTTCGCCACGATCGCTGCGATCGGATCGATCTCCGCGCTCGCCCCGGTCTCCGCGCGCCGAGCGTTCGGCCCGTTCTTCGCGCGCGTCCTCGCCCGCGAGATCGCCGCCGGCGTCGTCGCCGTCGAGGTCACTCTCACCCCCGCGGCCCCGCCCATCCGGACGTCCGTCGGAGCGGCCCCGTCCCCCGCGCCGGCGCCCACGCCGGCCGAAGCGCGACTCCGCGCCCTCGCCCGCTGCACGCTGAACGAGATCGAGTGAGGGACCGGACTGGCCCGACACGACCCGCAGCTCGAAGGAAAGCGTCAACGCCGCGACCACCCGCTCGAGGGCCGGCGCGAAGCGTTCGGCCGTCAACACGAGGCGCGGTCGCCCGAGCCGCAGCGGCGGTCCCGCCTCCGCGAGCAGGAGCGGCATCAGCGGCGCCAGCGACGAGAGCGCCTCGAGCACGGCCACGAGCGCCGTCCATTCGAATTCCTGGCGCACCGCCACGATCACCGGCACGCCCGCGCCGTCGACCCCGACCGCATCGACGACGTCGACCTCGGTCCCCGGCGTCGGCCAGGGACGCACGCAGCGCAGCTCCGTCCCGGCCGCGAGCTGGGCGACGACACGACCGCGCAGGCCATCCTCGCCATCGCGCACCTTGCTGTCGTTGAGCCGCCGCCGAAGCTGCCCCTCGAGGCCGTCGAGCGCCCCGGCGAGATCCGCCGCCGAGAGCGGCGTCGACTGGCGTCCGTTGACGAGGGTCTCGAGCACGGCATTGCCGGAGGCGTTGCCGGAGGAGTTGCCGGAGGAATTGCCGGCGCCATTCGCGCCCGTGTTCTCGCCCTCCGTGCGGATCTCGGCGACCCGCCGCGCCAACACGACGAGCTCGAGCCGATCGATGCCGACCCGAACGCAGCCCCCGTGCTTGGCGGCGAGGCCCTCGAGCGACGAGGCGGCGCGGATGAAGGCCGCGCGCGCTTCGCTCGAGCCCATGCGCGCCGCGAGCTGGGCCGGGCTCGACGCCAGCAGGCGCGGGGCGCGCTCGCTCTCGACGGCGAAGCCGGAGTCGGAGAGCCGAACGGCGGCGACGGGCTCGACGGTGTACGGCGTCTGGCCGACCCACTCGAGCAGCTGGCGCGCCGCCATCGGCCAGTGGGGCGCCACGACGAAGAGCGTGCCGGTGAAGGGCGCGTCGGCCGAGGATTGCTGGGCCGCCGCGAGACCTGCGACGAGGGCGTCCGAGGCGGAGCTCGGCGAGAACGAGACGAGCCCGCGCGTGCCATCCTGGAGGCTCGCCCGGGCGATCACCGCGACGCCGGCCGGAACGTCGGAATCGGCCACGGGCTCGAAGCCCGTCCCCGGCGCGAGCGGGATCAGCCCCTCCGCCTGGAGCTTCGGCCACCACTGGCTGCCGTCGATCGTGTTGCTCTGTCCGTCGCCCGGTCCCCGCCGGCGCCGCGCAAATCTCCGCATCATTTCGGATCGTTCTCCATCCTGAGTGCTGCGAGGAAGGGACCGAACAAGGCATCCACCCGGGCTCGAGCGAGCGAGCGGCGGATCTCCGCGCCCTTCGCCCCCGTCACCCCGGTCGCCACCGCGAGCAGCGCGCGCGCCCGATCCGCGTCCTCGCGCTGCCACTCGATCCAAGCCCATTCCGCGAGCTGTTCTGCCAGACCATCCGGGCGCGTCTCACCGTCGAGCTCGCCCGTCACCTCGTCCACCCAGCTCCCGATCGCCGACTCGCGCGCATTCCCCGCGAGCTCTGCGATCGCCTTCTGGGCACGTTCCATGCGTTCCCCGACCCACGTCGTCGACGGCGGCCAGGGACCCATGCGACCACTCCGAATCGATTCCCCGACCGACTCGAGACTCTTGTCGGGATCGCTCGACTCGCCGAGCGCGCGGCGCGCGAGCTCGCCGGGCGTCGCTTCGCCCTCGAGCGCATCGGAGAAGAGCCGGCTGCGCCACTCGACGTAGAAGGTCGGCAACGCGCGATCGCTCGGCTGGGCACGACCCGCCCGCCGGATCAGGGCGCAGAGCGCCTTCTGATCGACCTCGAAGAGCCGCTGGTTCGCGCCTTCGGCGAGGCTCCGCAGGAAGCCGCGAACCTTGCTGCGACCGGCGTTGTAGAGCTTGAAGTCGAGGATCCCGCGCGCGAGGTCGAAGCGGATCTCGAAGAGTCGCGCCCCGCCCGCCGGATGATCGTCGACGAGGTAGCCCATGCGCGTCCCGCGGAAATCCGGCGCGGAGAGATGGGCTTCCTGCCAGCGATCGTTCACCGACGCACCGATGCGAGCGGGCGCCGTCCCCGTCGCGACCGCCGCTCCCGGAGCCCCCTGCGCCGCCGCGGCCGCCGTCTCCGCGATCGCGACCCCGCGCGCGCGCAATCGATGGAGCGCGCGGCGGAGCTGCTTGCGCCCCGCCTTCGGCAGCGCCGCCTCGGGCACTGCCGAGAGCACCGCCGCCGCCCCCTCGAGCTCGCCCCACGCCTCGAGCAGCTCTTCGGCGGACCCGTCGTCGTGGGTCAGGACGAAGCCGAGCACCCGGGCCGCATCGGCCGGAGCGAGCAGCTCGAGCAGTCGGTGGGGATCGCCGTTCGCAGGCCGGATCTGATCCGCGAGGTCGGTCCACTCGCTGGCTGCACGTTCGAGGCACTCCGGTAGGCTCATCCATCCTTCTCGATCCCCGGTCGGCTCTTGGGCGGCCGGGCGCTGCAGGCGGTCTCAGATCGGGGCGTGGGGATCGAACAGCTTGCGGTGCTCGTCCATCGCGAATCGATCGGTCATGCCGGCGATGTAGTCCGCGACGGCCCGAGGCTCGCCCTCCCGGGCGAAGCGTGCACGCACGTCCGCGGGAAGCAGGCTCGGGTCGTCCCGGTAGGTTCGAAACAGATCTCCCACGATCCACTCCGCCTTGCGCACGCGGCGCAGGACGTCGGGATGGCGGTAGAAATTCGCGGACAGGAAGCTCTTGAGCTCGCGCTTGCCGTGCTCGATCTCGGGCGAGAATCCGACCGTCTGGGCACTTCCCGGGCCGCCGCGGCTCCCGGACCCGTCGACCGACTGGTCGACCCCACGGCTGCCCCTACGTTGCCGCAGATCGGCGAGGGATGCCGGCGGATTCTCGGCCAGGCGGCGGCTCGTCTCCTCGATCAGGTCGCTGATCAGGGCGTTGCCGAGGGCCCCGATGGTCCGGGACCGGGCCACCGGCTCGGGCATGTCCGAGCCGTGGACCGTGTCGCCTCCGGCGCGCAGGGACCGGGCGTTCTTCCAGAGGGCCGTCGTCTCGAGCAGCGGCATCGAGAGCAGGCCCGAGCGCAGGCCATCGTCGAGGTCGTGGTGGACGTAGGCGATCTCGTCGGCGTGGTCGGCGACCTGGGCCTCGAGGGTCCGCTCGGGGTAGTCGCGGGGCAGCGGCAGGGGGTGGGGCCAGTCGGCGCCGTGCTTGAGGATGCCTTCGCGGGTCTCGGCGGTCAGGTTGAGGCCGCTGAAATCGGGGTAGCGATTCTCGAGCAGGTCGACGACGCGGAGGCTCTGGCGGTTGTGGTTGAAGCCGCCGTGCTCCTCCATGCAGCGGTCGAGGACGGCCTCGCCGGCGTGGCCGAAGGGTGTATGGCCGAGGTCGTGGGCGAGCACGATGGCCTCGGCGAGATCCTCGTTGAGGTAGAGGGCCCGGGCGATCGTGCGCGCGATCTGGGCGGCCTCGATCGTATGGGTCAGGCGGTTTCGATAGTGGTCGTTCTCGAGGTGGACGAAGACCTGGGTCTTGAACTCGAGGCGACGGAAGGCCCGGGCGTGGACGATGCGGTCGCGATCGCGCTGGAAGGCGGTGCGATAGGGATGCTCGGGCTCCGGAACGAGGCGGCCCTCGGAGTCGCCGGAGCAGGCCGCCCAGGGCGCGAGGCGCTCGCGCTCCTCCTGCTCGTACTGCTCGCGGCTGCGATGGCGGAATCCAGTCAAGCGCTTCCCTATTTCCCGTCCCGCGCCGACTCGCGCAGGAAGCTCCGCATCGCCTCGCGCGACTCGGCGTCGATCTCGTCGAGAGGCGGTCCCGCCGCCCCCTGTGCCCCGGCTGCCCCGCGCCCGTCGGGATCCGACCCGTCCGCCGAGCCCGCCCCCGACGCGCCGCCCGAGAAGGACCCGCCAGGCGGGCGAGCCGCCGACCAGGAAGACCCATCCGAGACCGCATCACGCGGCCGGCCTCCCGACCGCGAACCGCCACCCGGGCTCAAGAGCAGGTGGAACGCGGTCGCTGCGGCGACGAGCGCCGTTCCGATCACGACCCAGCGTGCTGCGCGCATCTCGACCCTGTCAATCCGAATCAATTCGAGGGCTTGCGCCAGTCGAGCGAGCTCGACGTCGACGCCGTCGACGACCGCATGGCCCTGGGGGATCGAAGTCGCGGAGGCTACCGGCCGGGTCGGGGCACTGTCAACTCGTGCCCGCACGGGCACGGACGTCCGGCCCACGCGAATCGATCTCGAAGCGCATCCGCTCCGCCGGTCGCGTCACCCCGGGAGCCGCCCGACGAGAGTCGCTAGCATGCCGGCCATGTCGATCCTGCAACCGATCCGCGAACGTCTGCTCCTCGGTCCCGGCCCCTCCAACGCCCACGCGAGCGTGCTCGACGCGATGAGCCGCCCGCTGCTCGGCCATCTCGATCCCGAGTTCCTGGCCCTGGTCGACCGCGTGAAGGACGGCCTGCGCACCGTCTTCGCCACCGCCAACCCGATGACCCTGCCCCTCTCCGCCACCGGCAGCGCCGGCATGGAGGCCGCTCTCGTCAACCTGCTCGAGCCCGGCGACCGCATCGTCGTCGGCGTGAACGGCGTCTTCGGTGGCCGCATGGCCGAGGTCGCCCGCCGCGCGGGGGCCGAGGTGACGAGCGTCGAGGCGCGCTGGGGTACGGCGCTCGATCCCAACGCCATGGCCGAGGCGATCGCCCGCGTCCGCCCGCGCGTCGTCTCGTTCGTCCACGCCGAGACGTCGACCGGCGTCTGCCAGCCCGTCGAGGAGATCGCGGCCTCGGCCCGCGCGGCGGGCGCCCTCGTGGTCCTCGACTGCGTGACGTCGCTGGCCGGTCGGCCCGTCTGCCTCGACGACTGGGGGATCGACGCTGCGTACAGCGGCACCCAGAAGTGTCTCTCGTGCTCGCCGGGGCTCTCGCCGGTCTCGTTCTCGGAGCGGGCGCTCGAGGTCGTGAAGGGCCGCAAGCGGCCTGTGCAGAGCTGGTATCTCGATCTCTCGCTGCTCGCGAGCTACTTCGCCGGCGCGAAGCGCGTCTACCACCACACCGCCCCGATCAGCGCGATCTACGGCCTCGCCGCCGGCCTCGACCGCGTCCTGGCCGAAGGACTCCCCGCCCGCTTCGCCCGGCATGCGGAAGCGGGCCGGCGCCTCGTCGCAGCCCTCGAGCCGCTGGGCTTCGAGCCGCTCGTCGCCGAAGCCGAGCGCCTGCCGATGCTGACCTCCGTCCGATTGCCGGCGCGCATCCGTGAGCAGGGCGAGGCCGCCGTGCGGACGCGGCTGCTCGACGAGTTCGACATCGAGGTCGGCGGCGGACTCGGGCCGCTGGCCGGCGAGATCTGGCGCATCGGCCTGATGGGCGAGAACGCGCGCCCCGAGGTCGTCGATCGCCTGGTCGAGGCGCTGCGCAAGATCCTCGGCTGAGCGCCGGCCGGGCTGCGCTTCAGCCCTTGCCCTTCAGCTTCCTGTCGAACATCGCGAGGGTCTTCGACCAGGCGTCCTTCGCCGACGGGGCGTGGTAGCTCGCGCGCTGGTCGCAGTGGAAGCCGTGGTCGGCGTCGCCGTAGACCTCGACCGAGTGGTCGACGCCCGCCGCGGCGAGCGCCTTCTTGACCGCGTCGACCTGGTCGAGGGGGATCATCGCGTCCTTCGCCCCGAAATAACACTGGATGCGGCCCTTGATCTTCGGGGTCCGCGACAGCGTCGAGACCGCGCCCCCCGGCCCCTGCGGCGCCGCGATGCCGCCGCCGTAGTAGGAGGCCGCCGCGACGATGTCGGTCTCGCACGCGACCAGATACGTCATGTGGCCCCCGATGCAGAAGCCCATGGCGCCGATCTTCGTCCCTTCGACGTCGCTGCGACCGCGCAGATAGGCGAGCGTGTCGCGGGCGTCCGAGATCATCTCGTCGGCCTCGAGCTTCATCAGGTTGGCGATGCCCGTGTTCATGCCCTGCTCGTCGTAGCCGAGCTGGACACCGGGGGCGCTTCGGAAGAAATAGTCCGGGGCGATCGCGACGTAGCCCTCCGCGGCGACCCTGCGCGTCACGTCGCGGATGTGGTCGTTCACGCCGAAGATCTCCATGAAGACGAGGACCGCGGGCTTGCGCCCCGGCGAGTCGGGCCCGGCGAGATAGGCGCCCATCTTCGCGCCGGATTGCGTCGTGATCTGGAGCTCTTCGGTCTGGATGCTCATGGCGGATTCCTTTCGAGGGACGACGCGGCGAGCGGAGGCCCGCGCGCGAATCGGGAGATCGGGCGCCCCGAGCTTGCGCCACCGGGCCCCGTCCTGACAAGCCTATCCCGCGTGCAGCCGGACCCATTCGCAGGGCCGGGCGACGATCTCCGCCTCGGTCCGGGCCAATTCGGCGAGCCGCGCATCGCGTACCGCCCGCGACACGAGCTCGCCGGCGAGCTCGAGGTAGAGCCCGTGATGCCGGGCCTCGCTCGCGAGCAGATCCCGATACAGGTCGGCGAGCGCGGCGTCGGGGAGCCCGTCCGCCAGGATCTGAAAGCGCTCGCAGCTGCGCGCCTCGATCAACGCCGAGATCAAGAGGACGTCGAGCAGGCGGTCGGGCTCGTCCCGGCGCACGAGGGCGTGGAGCGCCATGCCGTAGGGGCTCGGCTTGAGCGTCGCATAGCGGACACCGCGTGCTTCGAGCCGTGCGAGGATCGCCTGGAAATGCGCGAGCTCTTCGCGGGCGAGCTCCGCCAGGGGCTCCTGCAGGAAGCGGTGATGCGGATACGAGAACAGGAGCTTGATCGCGGCGCCCGCCGCCTTCTTCTCGCAGTGGGCATGGTCGAGCAGGACCTCGTCGATCGAGGCCCATGCGCGGGGCAGCCAGGCGGCATCGGTATCGGAGGCGAGGTGGAGCACGGGGGCGGATTCTACCTGCTAGATTGCGCGCCATGCGAACGCGCGCACTGGGCCGGAGCGGTCTGCGGGTCAGCGAGCTCTCCCTCGGCTCCTGGCTGACGCTCGGCTCGAAGGTCGATCGCGGCGGGACGACCCGCCTGGTCCGCCATGCCTTCGACCTCGGCGTCAACCTCTTCGACACGGCCGACGTCTATGCCCAGGGCGAGGCCGAGCGGGCGCTCGGGGACGCGCTGGCCGAGCTCTCGCGACCGCAGGTCGTGATCGCGAGCAAATGCTTCTTCGCGATGACCGAGACGCCGAACGACCGCGGGCTCTCGCGCAAGCATCTCTTCGAGAGCGTCGAAGGCTCGCTGCGCCGATTGCGAACCGACTACCTCGATCTCCATCAGTGCCACCGCTTCGACCCGGAGACGCCCCTCGACGAGACGGTGCGCGCCTACGAGGACCTGATCCGGCAGGGAAAGATCCTCTACTGGGGTGTCTCCCATTGGGACGCGGGCCAGATCGCCGAGGGGTGTGCCCTGGCGGATCGATACGGCGCCTATCGACCGATCTCGAACCAGCCGGGCTACTCGATTCTCGATCGCGCGATCGAGGCGGAGATCGTGCCCACGAGTGAACGGGAGGGAGTCGGGCAGATCGTCTTCAGCCCCCTCGCCCAGGGCGCGCTCACGGGCAAGTACGGCGCCGGTCGACGCCCGGCGGAGAGCCGCGCGAACGACCCCAAGCGCAATCGCTGGATGCAGGACGTATTGAAGGACGACGTGCTCGAGCGCATCGATCGCCTGCGCCCGATCGCCGACGAGATCGGCTGCTCGCTCGCCCAGCTCGCCCTCGCCTGGTGTCTGCGGACGCCCTCGGTCGCGAGCGTGCTGATCGGGGCGACCTCGACCGCCCAGCTCGACGAGAACGTGGCGGGCCTCGGCGCAGCGCTCCCGCCCGAGGCGCTCGGGCGCATCGACGCGCTCTTCCCCGCACCGGAGACCTCGGGCGCCCATGACTGAGCGCGGGCGCGGGGACGCCAGACCGACCATCCTGCTCTACACGCAGACCGTCAATCCGTTCTCCGAGAAGGTCGCCGCGGCGCTCGCGCTGAAGGCGCTCGCCTTCGAGCGCGTGATCTCCGACGATCCCGACGACGTGGCGCGTTGGAGCCCGATCGCGCGGACACTGCCCGTGCTCGAGGTCGAGGGCCGTCGGCGCGCCGACTCGAAGGCGATCCTCGCCTGGATCGACGAGCTCGCCCCCGCGCCCTCGCTCTACTCGTCGGATCCACGCACCGCCGTCGCCCAGAAGAGCCTCGCGCAGTGGGCCGAAGACTCGTTCCTCTGGTACTGGAATCGCTGGCGCACCGCCCGCTATCCGCGCCCCGGCGACGAGGCGCCCCCGGACGACTCGCTGCTCGCGCGTCTGCGCCATCGGGTCGAGCGCAGCGTCGGACGCCCCTTCGGCCGCGGGCCGGCGAGCCGGGCCGAGCAGCGCGAGCTCGAGGTCGTCGGGGAGATCGAGGATCGCTTGTCCGATCTCGTGGGCTTCCTCGGCACGCGGCCCTACTTCCACGCCGACACGCCGAGCATCGCCGATCTCTCGATCTACTCGTTCCTGGTCGTCCTGCGTGGCGGGGCGATTCCGGGCTGTGCCGAGGCGATCGAAGAGCGGCCGACGCTGACGACGTTCATCGATCGGATGGGCGCGCAGATCGCGCAGAGCAGCGCGCCATCCGCGGCCGATCCCGCGGCACCCGGCCGCGCGGAGCCGCGGGCACATCCGGTCCTCGCGAGCGTCGACGGAATCGCCGACGAAGAGACCGGCTGAGCGGACGCGTCGCGTGAAGCGCCCTGCCCACGACACGGAAGGCCGAAGCGCATGATCCGCTCGGGACCACCGGCTCAGATCCGGTAGATGCGCTCCGCGTTGCCCTGGAGCAGCGCGCGCTGCTCGTCCTCGGAGCAGGCCGCGACGACCTCCCGGAAGACCTGCCAGGGCGTGTCGTAGTCGATCATCAAGCGGTCGACCGGGAAATTGCTGCCGAACAGACAACGCCCGGGCCCGAAGACCTCGATCGTCTCCCGCGCGAGGCGGCGACTCGTCTCCGTGTCCCAGCCGGTCGCCGACATGCCGAGCCCGGAGATCTTGATCGCGACGTGCTCGAAGGCCGCGAGGATCGCGAGCCCCTGCCGCCAGACGGCGAGTCCCGCCTCGGAGCGGTCGAAGGGCATCAGCGTGTGGTTCACGATGAACTGCGTGTCCGGGTGCGCCGCGACGAGCTTCGCGGCGGCCTGCGCCTGCCAGGGAAAAAGCTGCATGTCGAAGGAGAGGTCGTATTTGCGCAGCAGCGCGAAGCGCGCGAGGAAGCCCGCGTCGGCGAGCAGGTCCCGGCGCTTGTCGAGGGCATGACGGGACGGACCCTCGGCGGGCCGCGGATCGAAGTTCAGCATCTGGCGGATGCCGCGGGTGTTGCGATGGCGGCGGTGGCCCTCGAGGATCGCCTCGACCCCGGGCTCCGCGAGATCGGCGAAGGCGACGATCGCATGCGGAAAGCCGCCCGAGCCCGGCGCGTCCGCGACCCGCTGGAGCCAGGCCGTCTCGCGCACCGGATCGCTCTCGTCGTGCTCCGCCTGGACGTGGACCGACTTCACGATCGCCTGCCGCGCTCCGTCGGCGCGGAAGTCCTCGACGAGATAATTGCGACACAGCAGCGGGAAATTCGGAAACGGCGGCGGCCCCTCCCCCGGCGTCAGCCAGGGATAGTGATTCGCCTGCAGATCCCAGAGATGATGATGCGCGTCGACCGCCGCCCGCATCGCGATGCCCTCCGCCCAGGCGAGTCCGCGAACGCTCTCGAGCCTGCCCACATGCCCAGCAGCATCCGAAGGCGAGCGCCGTCGCCAGACGGCGCAACGCCGTGCAAGGCCGCCGGTCCCTGGACCGCCCGTCGATCTCGAGGTCAGCGCCGTCGCCAGACGGCGCGATGAATGGTGTCCCCAACGGGGATCGAACCCGTGTTATCGGCTTGAAAGGCCGACGTCCTAACCGCTAGACGATGGGGACACGCTGGCGCGGCAGTATGGCAGAGGGCGCTCGGATAGCCACCCTCCATCTTCCGCGCGCCGGGCCGGCGGTCCGGCAAGGCCCATGGCTAGACTGGCCGGACCATGTCCGACCGAAGCATCCGCTCCGAGCGCGCCCTCAACATCTGGTCGAGCTTCCAGCGCAGCGTCAATCCGCTGGCCCGGGGTGCCGCGATCATCGCCGCCCCCGACCTCGCCTTCGAGGAGATCGGCGGGCTCGTCGCCGCGAAGGAAGAGATCCTCACCTACGCCTATGCCCAGACCAGCCCCGAGGTCTATGGCCGCTGGGGCACCTTCCCGCCGAGCGCGATGCTGATGATCGGCCGCCGCGGCTCGGGCAAGGCGATGCTCGCCGAGGCCCTGGCCGCCCGGACCGAGACGGCCTTCGTGCGGGTCGACGTGCCGCGCATCGTGCTCGACGTGATCCATGGCGCGAGCAAGATCGGCGAGCTGATCCAGGGCTGGTCCGCGGCGCTCGAGGAGATGCCGCCGGTCACCGTCTACTTCGACGAGCTCCAGTACGCCCAGGCCCACGACCTCTCCGCCCGCCACGGCGAGCTGCCGGCGGGGCCGATCATGGACTTCCTGTTCGAGCTGATCGATCGGACCCTGGTCGTTCCCAAGGCGCTGGTCATCGGCGCGACGAGCTTTCCCGACACGCTCCCCCACGCGTTCGTCTCGCCCGGGCGTTTCGAGCGGGTCATCGAGGTCAACCCCATCTTTCCCGAGGACGTGATCCAGGCGCTCCAGATCCATGCCTCCCAGGCGGAGGGCCGAGCGGGGCGGACGCTCTTCGAGCGGATCGACTGGCCCGCGATCGTGGGCACGACGAGCGAGCCCTCGATCGGCGACTGGGTCCGCATGCTCCACGGCGTCCTGCGCCGCAAGGCGCGCCTCGAGGCGGGGGGCGATCAGCCCGAGCCCGTGACCAGCGAGGACTTCTCCCGCGAGGTCAGCCGCTTCCGCCAGGCCCATACGCGCATCCACATGGACGGCGGCAACTACCTCTAGATCCGACGCGCCGCGGGCCTCGATCGCGGAGGCCGTGCCCGGTGCCCCGGCCGGACGCGGCACACGACGGGCTCGCAGAACCGGCTCGCGGCGCGTCGGGCTCGCCTCTTGCGTGTGCGGGTCTGGTGCGGGTGCGGGTGCGGGTGCGAGCCTTGCGCGCCGTGCGTGCGGCGGGGGTGCGACCCGGCTGCGCGCGGCGGATGGGCGCGTGGTGACGCGGCCGGTTTGGGCCAGGGTGGACGCAGCGATCGCTCACGCGGGGCGGATCGACGGCCGATAGAGGGCGGCATGGCCGGGGGTGCGGCTCGAGCCCGAGATTCGGGCGGGCGCATCCGCGAGGGACCGGAAGGCCATCAGGGAGCCGCGGTGCAGGATCACACGGTCCTCTTCGTCGACGACGAAGTGAACATCTTGAAGGCCCTCCAGCGCCTGCTTCGGCACGAGCCGATCCAGGTGCTCGCGGCGTCGACGCCGGCGGATGCCTTCGATCTGATCGACCGCTACGAGCCCCAGGTCGTGGTCTCCGATCAGCGCATGCCGCAGATGAGCGGCGTCGATTTCCTCTCCTCGGTCCGCGATCGCCACGGCGACGTCGTGCGCATGATGCTGACCGGATACACCGACATGACGATCGCCGTCGAGGCGATCAACAAGGGCGAGATCTACCGGCTGATCACGAAGCCGTGGAACGACGACGAGCTCAAGGCGACGCTGCGGCAGGCCTTCGACCACTACGACCTGAAGGCCGAGATCAAGCGCCTCAACCAGGTCACGCGCGAGCAGAACTTCAAGCTCCAGGACATGAACAAGAACCTGGAGGAGAAGGTCCGCGAGCGGACCAAGCAGCTCGACGGCAAGAACCAGGAGCTGCGCACCGCCTACATCCAGACCATCCGCGCGCTCGCCGAGGCGATCGACGCGAAGGACGCCTATACCCGCGGCCACTCCGAGCGCGTCGCCGTCTATTCCTCACGCATCGCGCGTCAGCTGTCGCTGCGCAAGGACATGATCGAGCGGGTCTACTTCGCGGGGCTGCTCCACGACGTCGGCAAGATCGGCATCCCCGACGCCATCATCACGAAGCCCGACCGCCTCGACGACCTCGAGTACGCCGAGATCATGCGCCACCCCGAGATCGGCGCGAAGATCCTCGAGCCCGTCGAGTTCCTGCGCAGCGTGGTGCCCTGCGTGCGCCACCACCACGAGTGGTACGACGGCTGCTCCCGCGGCTATCCCGACCGCCTCGCCGGCGATCAGATCCCGCTGCCCTCCCGCGTGATCGTCGTGGCGGACACGGTCGAGGCGATGACCTCCGATCGCCCCTACCGCAAGGCCCTGCCGCTCGAGGCGGTGACCCGCGAGCTCCACAAATTCTCCGGGACGCAATTCGATCCCGTCGTCGTCCAGGCCTTCCTGAAGCTGCTCGAGCAGGAGGGCGACTCCTTCATCTCGAAGGATCAGAAGTTCGACATCTACGCATTCATCGAAGGTTAGTCGCGAAGGCCCCACCGTGAGTCACCCCCCGAAGCCCCCCATCCCGTCCTCCCCGAGCGATCCGCTCGCGATGCTGACCGCGCTCGGCTTCGGGCCGGATACCGTCCTGATGAACGACCCGAAGCTCTTCGTCGACGGTCGCTTCCTCGCGTCGCTGCTCGTCGAGCTCGAGGACGAGCTCGGCCCGCGCCACGCGGGGCTCGCCCTCTTCCAGATCGGCATGCTCCACGGGCTGCGGGACGCGGCCCGCTGCTGCCGTCGCCACGGCGAGGACGCGACGACGACGGTCTCTGATTCGCCCGACACGACGGCCCTCGTGATGAGCTGGGCCTCGGGCCTGACGACCCGCCGCGACGGCGCGATGGGCCTCGCCGGCCACTGGCCCGAGTGCCACGAAGCCGCCGCCCGCATCTCGAGACTCGACATGGCCGCCTCGCCCGCCTGCGCGCTCTCCGCCGGGTACACGTCGGGCTGGCTCTCGGGCACCCTCGACCGCGCCCTGGTCGCGCGGGAGGTCGAGTGCGCGGCCGCCGGCGGGAGCCGCTGTCGCTTCGAGGTGATCGAGGCGACGAGCGCCGCCACGAAGCGCGACGCCGAGCTCGCCTGGCTGCTCTCGCAGGTCCCCTTCGACGCCTTCCGCAAGCTCGCCCTGCGCCCGCCGATCGAGCGGCGCGAGCGCCCGGCTCCGGGCGCCGCCTTCGGTGGCGATGGTCGCTTCGACCGCACCCAGCCCGTCGTCCACATCTGGGGGCCGGTGATGGTGCTGCCCTTCACGACCCTCGAAGAGGCGCTGGGCACCGTCGACATGTTGGGCCGCGATCCGGGCATCGGCGAGATCCGCAGCGTCGTCGTCGATCTGCGCGAGCGCCCCCTCGACGAAGGCTTCGGCGCGGCCGCCCTCGAGCAGGTCCTCGAGACGATCGAATCCTGGAACGCGCAGGGCCTGATCACGGGCATCTCCCCCGGCTCCGAGGCCGCCATCGCGAGCCTCGAGTCCTCCCATCTCGTCCTGCGCAAGGACCTCTCCGAAGCGATCGCCACGGCCTTCCAGATCGCCGACGCCCAGCGCCACACCCTCTGACGGCGCCTCCGCCCCGGCGCCGCGGGCCGTCCGGGACGCCACCGAACGGAACGATCCGACGATGATCGAGACACCGACGAAGAGGCAGCGCGCGACCCCGGACGAAGGGCCCCTCGAAAAGGTCGGCGTCCCGCAGCTGCTCGCCGAGGCCTGGCGCCGACGGCGAAGCGGACGACTGCGGCTCGCGCGCGGCAAGAGCGAACGACTCATCACCGTCCACGCCGGCTCGCCGATCTCGGTCGAGTCGAAGGGCGAGCCCGACGCCCTCGCCCGCGCCCTCGAGAGCACGGGCCAGATCCAGTCCGCCGATCGCCGCCGGCTCGAGCAGCTCGCGCGCGAGCGCGAGTGCAGCCACGCGTCGGCAGCCATGGCGCTCAAGCTCGTCGACGCGACGACCCTCTACCAGGCGATCCGTGCGACGACCCGCGACCAGATCGCCGAGACCTTCGAGTGGCAGACGGGCGTGTATCAATGGAATCCGCTCGCCGAAGCGCCGCCCGCCAACGCGAAGCCCTACGACGTCCTCGCCCTGATCCAGTCCCAGCTCCCGAAGCGCTGGGGCACCGAACGCCTGCTCAGCGCCGTGATGACGATCTCGGGCCAGCGCGCCGACGTGGCACCGCGCCTGCGGCGCATCGCCCTGCGGCTCGCCGAGGCGGGGCCGCACGCGGCGAAGGTCGTGCAGCGCCTCGACGGCCACACCCCCCTCGGCCGCGTCCTCGGCGAGGCGGCGGGCGATCCGCTCGCGGCGGCGACTCTCTGGACCCTCTGGCACGCGGGCATCCTGCGCGAAGGGGAAGCGAGGACGGCGACCGACCCGGGCGCGGGCCTCGAGTTCGAGCTCGACGTCGTCGCCGAGGCGATGCCCGTGGAGGTGGCCGATGCGGTGCGCGCCGACGCCGGGCCGGGCGCGGCCGCCGCCGACGTCGATCCCGAGACGCAGGCCCTGCGCGACGACATCGAAGGCCTCGCGGCGCGCCTCGGCAAGCTCGACTACTACGCGGTGCTCGGCCTCGACGCGAACGCCAATACGGCGGAGATCAAGAAGGCCTACTTCAAGGCGGCCAAGCGCTACCACCCGGACTCACTCGCGCGCAAGGGGCTCGCGGGTCTCGAGGACAAGGCGGCGCGCGTCTTCGGCCGGGTATCGGAGGCCTTCGAGATCCTGACCGATCCCGACAAGAAGGCCGCCTACGATCGCGGCACGAACGGCGAGCCCGAGATCGACACCGCGCGCCTGGCCCAGGCCGAGACCTCGTTTCGCAAGGGCGAGATCCTCGTCAAGATGGGCAATTTCCTGGGCGCGCTCGAATACCTGCAGCCCGCCGCGGAGCTCTGGCCCGAGGAGCCCGCCTATCGTTCGGCCCTCGGCTGGGCGCTCTACAAGCAGCCGACGTCGGATCCCTCGGCGGCGCGCGGCCATCTCGAGTTCGCGTACCAGCGTGCGCCCCAGGATGCCGTGACCATGTTCCGCTTCGGCATGGTCCTGCGCGCCCTCGGTGAGGACCAGCTCGCCAACGAGCTGATCGCCCGGGCCCGCAGCCTCGAGTCCTCGCTCAAGGGCTGACGACCGCCCCCGCCCCAACGACCCGCAGCGACGCCCGGATCGCCTCGAGGGTCTCACGATCCGGGAAGACCAGGATCTCGCGCCCTTCGCGCAGCCGCTCGGGCCAGCCCGGGAAGCGCAGGCCCAGGCGCCGACCATCGGCATAACGAAGCGACCAGCGCGCCTCGCGATCCCCGACCGACGCGACGACCGCGACCCGCTCGCCCCCCGCCGCGAGCCAGCTTCGGTCGAGCGCCCGCACCGCGCGCACCCAATCCGCGTCGGCCGGCGCCAGCCGGCGCGCCCCGAGCGCCTCCCCCGGCTCGAGGGCGGTAGAGCGCGGGGCTCGGCGTCGTCGAGGGGCTCCCCGCGCAGCACGCCGCGCCCGATCGCACGCAGCGCGAACTCGTCGCGGACGAGGATCGAGTCGCCGGCGGCCGCGTGGCCGGCATAGCCGAGGGCGTGGCCGAGCTCGTGGAGCAGCGCGCCGGTCCATTCCTCGTCGCTCGCGACCCGGACGCGACCCACTGCGTCGCGTCCCGATCGGCGCATACGCACCTCGGCGCGCAGGATGCGACCTCGCACGCCCGGCGCCTCTGCCCGCGGTGCGACGTCGCACTCTACGAGCGTGTCCCCGAGACCTTCGGGAAGCTCGGGGCCCTCGGCGAGGAACGCCTCGATCCCGATCTCGAAGTCGCCGGACTCGACCGGGCGAAGCGCGAGTCCGAAGGGCTCGATCGCGGCGGCGAGCGCGGAGAGCGCCTTCGCACCGGACGCCTCCGCCCAGGCCGGGCCGGTGGCTCGGACGCGGATCGCCGCCGGTGCCGCGAAGCGGCAGGCGACGAGGGCCACGCGCTCGGGCGCGGGATCGGGATCGGCGGTGGCCGCCGGATCGGAACGGCGCGTCGGCGGGCGCGCGCCCTCTTCGAGGGCGAGCGCGGGGAAGGGAACCATGTCACCCAGGCGCTCCCCCTCGAGCGCGGCGATCGCCGGTCGCGCGCGCCGAAGGGCATCGACGTCCCAGCCCCCGCGCGTCGGCACACAGGCGATCGCCATGCCCGCGACCGCCTTGCCGGTCCCAAGCCCGCGGCGCATCGCGCCGCAGCGCGTCGCCGCGCCGAGCGATTCATAGCGACGATCCGACCCACTCGAGGCCAGCGGGCTTCGGGGCCGCGAAGCCGAAGATTCGCGAGTAGAAATAGAGCTCGCCGTCGAGGGCCATCCGGATGTTCTCCGCGCGGCGGAATCCATGGCCCTCGCCCGCGAAGGGCACGTAGGCGTGGGCGACGCCTCGGCGCGCGAGGGCGCCGACCATCGCCTCCGCCTGGTTCGGAGGGACCACCCGATCTTCGAGGCCCTGGAAGAAGATCACGGGGCGTTCAGCCGGTCCGCGTGGTGGATCGGCGATCGCTCGACATAGCGCGCGCGCTCGTCGGGCCAGCGACCGACGAGCCAGTCGGTGTAGCGGGACTCGAATTTGTGCGTGTCGCGCACGAGGGCCTCGAGATCGCCGATGCCGTAGTGGCTCGCGCCGGCCCGGAACACGTCGTGGAAGGTCAGCGCACACAGCGTCGTGAATCCCCCGGCGCTGCCCCCGGTGATGGCGAGGCGCTCACCGTCGACGCGGCCCGCCTCGGCGAGGGCGCGGGCGACGCCGACGCAATCCGCCACGTCCTCGACGCCCCAGGCGCGCTCGAGCCGATCGCGATAGGCGCGGCCGTAGCCCGACGAGCCGGCGTAGTTGACGTCGACGACCGCGAAGCCCCGGCTCGTCCAGAACTGGATGCGCGGATCGAAGCCCGCCGAGGTCGCGGAGGTCGGGCCGCCGTGGCTCTTCACGAGCAACGGCGGTCGCTCGCCGCTCGGCCCCTCCGACGTGGCCGAAGCCGGTGCGTAGAAGAAGGCGTAGGTCGTCTGGCCATCGGGCCGCACGAGCTCGAGCGTCTCGGCCCGGCTCGCCGCCGCGTCGTCGAGCGCGGGCATTCCCGAGTCGCGCACGACCTGCGGCCGACCGCCTTCGAGCGCCCAGGCATAGAGCGCGAGGCCCGAGGTCGGCGTCGAGGCGAGACACGCCGCGAAGCCGGCGCCGGTCGTGAGTCCGCCGGCCGCGACGAAATCGACGGGCAGCGCTTCGAACGCGCCGCTCTCGAGGGAGAGGACGCCGAGCACATCGCAGCCCGCGCGCGTCACGCTCGCGAGGACGCGATCGCCCTCGAGCCAGGCCCAGGTCGAGAGCCCGAAGACCCATTGCGGCCGGCCGAGCTCGCCGGCCAGGGCGTGGACGGGCTGCAGGCCGCCCTCCGAGACGCGCGCGAGATTCCAGAAGCCCGAGCGATCGCTCACGACGTAGAGTGCACCGTCCGGAGCGAAGCCCGGCTGGAAGAGCGACTCGCCATCACCGCCCGCCACGCGCACGCTTTCGCCCTGCGCTCCGCCCGGGCCCCACGCGAGCTGCTCGAGCACGGTCTCGTTCCACGGCATGTGGGGATGATCCCAGGCGAGGCACGCGAGGCGCCGACCCGCGCGATCGAAGGCCGGCGAGGCATAGAAGTCGTGGCCCGCCGCGACGACGCGCGGCTCGACGACGGGCACGCGCTCGAGGTCGACGGGGAGCTCGATCGCGACGAGGCGATTCTCGGGCTCTTGATCGGAGCGAGGCCGCTCCTCGACGGCGACGAGCCAGCGACCATCCGGGGACACGACGAGATCGGCATAGCGGGCCCCGCGCCGCGTGAGGGGCCGCATCGGCCCTCCGACGCGGCCACCCAGGATGCAGCCCTCGCCGTCGTCGACCGAGTAGATCCGATCGCGGAAGACGGCGTACTCCCCGCCGCCGTATTCATGGACCCGGGTCCGCACGTTGGCGCCAGGGGCGCTCACCTCCCGCAGTCCGCCGAGCCCGCGTCCGACCGCGCCGCCCGCGAGGCCGGCGAGCTCGCCGCGCATCAGGACCTGACGGCCGGCCTCGGCGGGCCTTCGCTCGAGCCAGTAGAGCGCGTCGCCTTCGATCCGCGGCGCGCCGAGCACACGCGCCCCCGCGACCAGCGAGCTCGAATCGATCGGCGAGGCCCAGCTCCCGTACGGACATACACGCTTCAAGCGAGACCGGCTTCCCCCGCCCTGCCCCGCGCGCCCGGGCGCTGGCATGGCCGATGCGGAGTGTGCATGCTTGGGCGCCCCGCGGCGAGCCTCCAACCCCGACGGCGTGCGGGCAGAGGGAAGCCCGATGGATCAATGGTCGACATGGCTCGCCCTCGCCGCGGTCGGCCTCGTGGCGGGCGTGATCAACACGCTCGCCGGCGGTGGCACGCTGCTCACCGTCCCCGCCCTCGTCTACTTCGGCCTGCCCGCGACCCTCGCGAACGGCACGAACCGCGTCGGCGTATTGATGCAGAACGTCTTCGCGACGCGGAGCTTCCGGCGCGAAGGCTTCGATGCGCTCGCCGAGTCGCTCCCGATCGTCCTGCCGGCGGTGATCGGCTCGATCGCCGGCGCGGCCGTGGCTGCGCGGCTGTCGTCGGAGCTCTTCGAGAAGATCTTCGGCGTGGCGATGGTCGCACTGCTCGTCCCGATCTTGCGCAGCCAGCAGAAGAAGCGCGCCGCCGTCCCCGCGACCGGGCGCTCGGCGGCGGCGAACGCCGCGATCTTCGGTGCGATCGGCTTCTACGGGGGCTCGATCCAGGCGGGCGTCGGGATCTTCGTCGTGGCCGCGCTCGCGCGCAGCGGGCTCGACCTCGTGCGCGCCAACGCGGTGAAGGTCATCCTGGTCGGCGCGCTCACGCTCGTCGCGCTCCCCGTCTTCATCCTCCACGACCAGGTCGACTGGCCCTTCGCCCTGGTGTTGGCGAGCGGCTTTGCCGTGGGCGGGAGCGTCGGTGCGCGCGTCGCGGCCCGCGGCGGCGAGCGCATCATCAAGCCGGTGCTCGTCGCGTCGGTGCTGGCGATGGCCGGGCGCATGCTCGGACTCTATTGAGGGGCTGCGGGCGCTTCGATCCGGTCGACCGCTTCGTGCTCGGAAGCCACGCATCGAGGAACTCGTGCGCTCGGATCGATTTGCCCGGCTCTCGGGTCTCGGGTCTGCGTCGATGTTTGTCGGGGTGATCCGACAACGCCAAATGGTGATCCCCATCGCAGTTTTTTCGAGACGGACGGTGGTCATTCACGCCCATGTGGTTAAAGTGGGGGGCGTGATCCACGGGTTGGGGGGCTCACGTTGGGGTCGGTGATGGCAGACGTGGAGCCAGGCCATGTCGCGCGCTGACGCGGGACGCGAGCGCTTCGGATCGGATCTCCTCGATCAGCTCGCGGACATCGTCATCGAGCTCGAGACCGATGGTCGGATCTCCTCGATCAATCGGGCCGTGGGTCGGATCTTCGGGATCGATCCCGAGCAGATCGAGGGTCGAAGCTTTCTCGAGCTCGTCGCGTCCGAGGATCGGGAGCGCACGATCGCCGGCTTCCGGAAGGTCGTCGAGGCCGGCGAAGACCTGACCCTCCGTTTCCAGGCGCCGCGGCGCGACGGCCTGCGCATCTCCATCGAGGCGGCGTTTCGCGCCTTCGACCGGTCGGATGGACGCCGGGCGATCACCGCCGTGTGTCGCGACGTCACCGACCACGAATCGACCAGCCGCGTCGACCGCCTGCGCAAGGCGCAGTACCGCGCCCTCGTCGAGTCGGGACTCCACGCGACGGCCATCGCGCGGGCCGACGGGTCCATCCGTTTCGCCAACCGCCATTTCAAGTCGATCTTCGGCGGGGCCGAACACATCGACGGACTCCTTCCGCTCCTGCGCTTCGGGCAGCGCAAGGCGCTCGGCGACGCCTGGTTCGAGTCGACGCAGGAGAACGCCTCGAGCGTCGGCGCCATCGATCTCGAGCTCGTCGGCGAGCCCGGGCGGCCGCACTGGATCTCGTTTCGCTGGAGCAGCTTCCAGAGCGAGTCGGGCGAACGGCTCTTCGCGATCCAGGCCGACGACATCAGCCGGCGCAAGCAGGTCGAGCTCGCCTTCACGCGCCTGGCCCGGGGCGTCGAGCTCGACGAGCTCGACGAGCTCCAGGCCGTGATCGCCTCCCTCGCGACGGCCCTCGAGCTCGACCGTCTCATCCTGGCCCGCCTCGACCCGGCGCATCCCGATCAGGCGACCCGGATCGGCGGCTGGCAGGACGGTCGGGGACTCGGGCCCGGCGAAGAATCCCTCGTCGGCCTGCCGGAGGCGATCGCCGCGCGGGGCGAGCTCTGTCTCCATCCGGCCGGTGTGACCCGGCTTCTGCCCGAAGTCGCCGACCGGCTCGATCCGGGCTTCGTGTCCTTCGCGGGCATCGGGCTCGTCGCCCGGCACGAGCGCCGGGTGCTGGGGCTGCTCGCGGGCTATGCGCGCCGTCCCCTGCAAGACCCCGAACGCGTCCGCGGCTTCCTCACGAGCGCCGCCGAGCCCCTCGCCCGGGCGCTCGAAGCCCGCGCCGACCGCGAGGCGGAAGCCGCCAGCCGGTCGCGCTTCGAGGCGCTCTGCCATCTGTCCGGGGAGCTCGTGATCGAGCTCGACGGAGAGGGCGCCATCGCCGCGCTGTCGGGCGCGTTCGAGACCCTGCTCGGGCACACGCCGCGCGCCTGGATCGGCCAGCCCCTGCCGGCGCTCTTCGCGGGAGGGCCGGACCGAGCGGCGCTCGACCTGCGCGAGCAGCCTTCGCCCATCGGGCTCGTGCTCCGCCACGCCGACGGTCGCCCCCGCGGCTTCGAGGCCCGGATCGCGGCGAGCACCGACGGCCAGGGCTTGCGGCGCTGGCTGATCGTCGCCCGGGAGGCGCGCGCGGCGCCGCCCCCGGATCTCGGTCGCGACCTGCTCCACCGTGTGATCCAGCAGAGCACCGACCTCGTCTTCGTCTGCGACCTCGACACGACCCTGCTCTTCGCCAACGAGACCGCGAGCCGCCACCTCCGGACGGCGATGCCCGACGTCCAGCCGGGGCGCACGCTGCTCGACCTGCTGACCCCTGCCGATGCCCAGCGCCTGCGCAGCGAGGTGCTTCCCCGATTGACGACGAGCTTCCCATGGAGCGGGGAGCTCGCCCTGAACGGCGGACCGGAGGACGAGCCGACGCCGACGGAGGCGACAGTCCTGCTGTTCTGCGATCCGGTCGGCCCGGTGGAGACGGCGGCGCTGCGATCGTATTTCGCGGTGACCCTGCGCGACATCCGGGCGCGGCGTCGGACGGAAGAGGCGCTGCGACAGAGCGAGCTCCGCCTCGGCCAGTCGCGCAAGCTCGAGTCCGTCGGTCGATTGGCCGGGGGCATCGCCCACGACTTCAACAACCTGCTGACGGCGATCATCGGCTACAGCGATCTGGTGCTCCAGGAGCTCGACGCCGACCACGCGACGCGGCCCGACATCGAGGAGATCCTGCGCGCGGCGGAGCGGGCGTCGGGACTCACGCGCCAGTTGCTCGCCTTCAGCCGGCGTCAGGTCCTGCGGCCGGAGCGGGTCGATCTCAACGCCATCGTCGCCGAGATCGACCGCATGCTGCGGCGGCTGATCGGAGAGGACATCGAGCTCGTGAGCCAGCTCCATGGCGGACTCGACGCCATCCTCGCCGATCCCGGTCAGGTCGAGCAGATCACCGTCAATCTGGTGGTGAACGCCCGGGATGCGATGCCCCGCGGCGGACGCCTCGAGATCGAGACCTTCAACCATCTCGTACGCACCCCGCAACGCGTCGAGTCCGGCGTGCTCAGCCCCGGCGCCTACGTCGCCCTGCGCGTCTCCGATACCGGCACCGGGATGGACGACGCCACCCGCAGCCAGATCTTCGAGCCCTTCTTCACGACCAAGGGCGCAACCGGCGGGACGGGGCTCGGTCTCGCTTCGGTCTACGGAATCGTGAGCCAGAGCCGGGGCCAGATCGACGTCGCGAGCCGGGTCGGCGAGGGCTCGACCTTCACGGTCTACCTCCCGACGGCCCACGAGGTCCTGATCGAGAGCGGTCCAGACGAGCCCTCGGTCATCGGTCGCGGACGCGAGACGGTTCTGCTCGTCGAGGACTCGCGTCCCGTCCGCAAGCTCGTCGAACGCACTCTCCATCGCCGGGGCTATACGGTCCTGCCCGCCGAGTCCGCGACCGCCGCCCTGCGCCATTGCAGCCGCCACGAGGGTCCGATCGATCTGCTCCTGACGGACGTCGTGCTTCCACGCATGGCGGGCCCCGAGATCGCCCGACGGGCCCAGCAGCTCCGGCCGGGCATTCGTGTCCTCTACATGTCCGGCTTCACCGACGAGACGCTGACACAGCACGGATTGTCCAATAGCGGCCCCGAGCTGCTCGAGAAGCCGTTCAGCTCGGCCGCCCTGCTCGGGCGCGTCCGGCAGATCCTCGACGAGCCGCCCCGAGGCGTGCCCGAGACGACGTTCCTCGTGGAACAACCCGATGAAATTCAAATGGTTGAAGGTGGGTTCAAGAAAATCGTTTCAGATTGAAACGACGCCTCGACGAAGTCGCGCCTCAGCCTCGCCCTCTGCCGGATTCCCCCGGAGCCCACCGCTCCAGTGTTGCCCCGAGCCGATCAGGGCCGCACCCCGAGCGATCCCACGATCACGAGCCTGCCTCGATGGCATTCGGGACCGCTCGATCGGTTCCCGCGATCGCCCGCAGCGCCAGAACGACCGCCTCCTTGTGGTCGACGAGCAGGGCCCGCGCGCGCCGGTCCGCCCCGAACACCGCCGCGCCGAGGATCTGCTCATCACAGGCACAGACATAGACTTCGAGCATGTTCCCGTACTCGCGATACAAGCTTTCGATTTTCCTGAAGAATCGATCCGATCCATCCTCGCTGACAATGAGCAGCCGGGAGATCCGGTCGGCAGCGCCGGACGCGCCCGGTCCCGCGGCCCCGCGCACACCGAGCGCCTGGGCCTTCAACGCGGCTTCGGCATCCTCGAGCCCCCGCACGATGCGGCGCGCACGTCGGGCCTCGAACAGCACGGCGACCAGTGCAGGCGTGAGCGGCCCCCCGGCCCAGGCGGGCCGCCCCGCGGTCCGAGCGACCCCTCGGCTCTCGACCCACCGCTCGGCGAGGGCCAGGGCCTCGCCCGCCTGGATCAGCTCCCGGGGCCACCGACCGGCCAGGGGCCCGATCTCGTCCTCTCGTCCGGGCCCGCCATCCCCACCCTCGTCGATCTTCATTGCCCCCCCGGCTCGCGCGTCCCACGCGCCTGATTCCCGATCGCGGCTCGAAAGGCGGACTCACCCGCCCCCCCCGCCGCGACCGCCTCCCACGGCCCAATCCGACTCCGCGTCGCGCTCCGCGCACGCCCGCGGCCGCCCCCAGCTCTCGACGCGCCGATCCCCGTCTTCCGTCCAGCCGACGGCGATGGCGCCGTCGCGCCCGGTCCACGCGAGGCCGACACCTGCCGCACGCACACGCGCCAGCGCGACGGGGCTCGGGAGTCCCCGAGCGGCATCGCACGGGGCACTCACGAGCGCGAGCGCGGGCGCAGCCACCTCGAGGAATGCCGCGTCCGAGCTCCGGCGACTGCCATGGTGGCCGAGCTTGAGGAGCTCGACACCGGCCAACTGCTCTCGCGACCGAAGGCGCTGCTCGACGCCCGCTCCGACATCCGCCATGAAGAGCAGGTCCCGTCCCTCGATGCTCGCGCGCAGGACGATCGAATGCTCGTTGCGGGCGCGGCCCGCGAGCCGCGCATCCTCGCCGAATCCGCCGACTTCATGCTCGCTCGTCTGCTTCGCGATGGCGGCTCGAGGCGGCCACAGCACGTCGAATTCGAGCGTTCGACCCGAGCGATGTCGATCCCCGGCGCCGACCCAGACGACCCGCACACCGCGCTCGCTCGCCTCCGCCGCGAGCGCAACGAGGTCCGCATCCGGACGGGGGAGCGCCGGAAGCCAGAGCTCCCCGACAGGCAGCGCCGACAGCAAGCGCCGCGCGCCGCCGCGATGGTCGAGGTCGCCGTGGGTGATGACGAGCCCGTCGAGTCGATCGATCGCGAGGGCCCGCAATGCGCGCAGCAGCGTGCCACCTCCCGAACCATCCCCGGGACCGGAGCCCGAATCGATCAGCCAGATGGCATCGCGGGTCTCGATCAGCGCCGCGTCCGCCTGGCCGACATCGAAGAAGACCAGCCGGGGCCGTTCTTCGGCGAAGCCCACCTCGCGGACCGGTACGAGTCCGAGCCCCCCGAGCGCGAGCCAGACCAGCCCCGCCACGACGACCCGCCCCCGCCGCAACGCGAAGAAGCCGAGGGCGATCAACGCAAGCCCGACCGGCCAGGGAATCAGTCCCAGCTGGTCCGCTCCCGTGACGCTCGACGGAAGCCTCGCCCCCAGCCAGGCGGCGGCGCCCTCGAGCGCCGCCGCGGGCCAGATGAGCGCGCGCAGGAGGAGCTCGCCGCGTGCCTCCGGGAGCCCCCAGGCGAGCACGCAGGCCGCCAGCGCACCCGGCATCACGACGAAGCCCGTCCAGGGAATCGCGAGGGCATTGACGAGGGGCGACAGCAGCGAACGGGGAAGCCCCTCGAGCTCGACCCACGGCAAGAGCGCGAGCGACACCGCGAGCGACGCGCGCACCGGATCGACGAAGACCGCGGCGATCGCCCCGAACCGTTCGCGGGCAGGCACGGGCTGCGCATCCGGGAGTGATGCCCGGGCGGACGCAGACGCCGCTCCGACCGCGGCGTCCGACGCGCTCTCGGGCGAGGTCCCCCAGAGGCGAGCGGCGAGCAATGCCACGCAGGCGCTGAACGAGAAGCGGGCGCCCGGATCGAAGAGCACGGCGGGATCGGCGACCAGCAAGGCGAGGCCGACGGCGGCGAGGGCCGGCCCCGGCGCGAGCGTCGAGCGCCCCAGGCGCGCGATGCCGAAGAGGCCGAATAACAAGCCGGCCCGCAGCGCGGGGACGCTCCCACCGGTCAGCCAGCCGTAGCCGAGCGCGACGCCACAGCCGACGGCGATCGGCATCCCGAACCCGAGCACCGGCCTCCGCCGCGGCCGGACGAGCACGCGCAATCGCGCGACGGCCGCCGCGGCCGGCACGGCCACGAAGCCGATGTGGAGCCCGGAGACCGAGAGCAGGTGGGTCAGGCCGAGCGCGCGAAAGCAGCGGCGGGTCGCCTCGGACAGATCGCGCCGATCGCCGAGCGCGAGAGCGCGCACGAGCCCCGCACCGGGCGCGTCGCTCGGGAGACGACGGCGCGCCTGCTCGACGGCGCCGCGGCGGAGCGCCACGAGCTCCGACGCGACCCGCGCGAAGGGCTCTGCGTCGGACACCGTCTCGACGACCCAATCCGGCTTGACGAGCCTCGCCCGGGCACCGATCCCGCGGCGCGCCCAGGCGCGCTCGCGATCCGGCGAGCCCGGATTGCGCGTCGGGCGGAGGGGCTCGAGCCGGATCGCGAGCCGCACCCGCGCCCCCGGCCAGAGCAGAACCTCGGCCCTCGATGGCCCGTCCCCGACGCGATCTTCGTCGATGGGCTCGAAAGGCGCCTCTCGCGACCAGGAGAGGAGCACACGCTCGGGCAGTGCGCCCTCCCCGACGCGACCGCGGAGATCCCCGAGCTCGACCTCTTCGCCGAAGCCCGTCGCCCGGCGCGCGACGACGCGCGCATCGACGAAATGCAACGGCGCGCCCCCCGCGCGAGTGCGCCGCGCGAATCCCGCCGCGAGGGCCGCCCCGCGTTCGGCGCGGATCAACTCGCGCTCGAGCGACCGATGACCGGCCGCGAACGTCAACCCGATCAGCAGAGCGGCGGCGAGCCCGCGCAACCCATGCTGCCGCGCCAGCCGTCCGGCGAGCTCCGGGGACGCGCAGGCCACGAGGACCACAGCGACCGTGCCGATCCCGGAAGCCACCGAGCCGAACAGGGCCGCTCTGGCGAAGAGCGCGTCCGACCACGACACCGCGACGGCCGCGGCGCGCGCCCCTCCGAGATCGGCCCGGAGGACGCCCACCGAAAATGCGACGAGCAGGAGAAGGAGCCAACACACGCGCGCGTCGCTGCCCCCGACGAACGACGCGTCCTCGGGCGCAGCCGACCCCGGCTCCCGCTCGGCCCGGACGCGCCGGGTTCCCGACCAACATGACGCGGGGGCGCGCAGTCTGCGCGTCGCGCACGGGCGTTCACGTTGCGTGAACGGCGATCCACACCTCGACGACCGCGCGCTCGCTCAGGACGATCGTGTGCGACGCGCCGTGCGCGGCCTCGTGTCGGAGGCCGAATCGATGCCGGGATCGGCGCGGGGGCGGGGGCGGGGGCGGGAATCAGTGCAGCAGGTGACCGCTCGAGCCATTCGGCTTCTGGGGCCGCATGCGCTGGGCGTAGGCGGCGAGGACCTCGAGGACCTCGTCCAACTTCGCGAGCTCGCCGGTGAAGGCGCCGAGCAGGCGCTCGACCTCGCGGACATCACGCAGGTTGCGCTCGACGTGGGCCTGGCTCTCGGCCTGCATGGCCAGCGCGAGAGCGGCCCCGCGGATGAGGGCCGGGCTGCTCCCCGAGCCGAGCTCGCGCTGGGCCTCGGCGAGACGAGGCGCGAGGCGCGCCGCCCACTCCTCTCCGATCCCCGCCGCCACGATCTGCGCCTCCCAGTCCCCGATCCGCTTGGGATCGATGCGCCGCGACGCCTTCGCCCCGGCTGCCCGCCGAGCTTCCCCCTGCCACCACCGCCGCCAGAGCGAGCGAAGATCCATGACGCCTGTCGTCTCCTGGTGGAGCCACGCGGGCCCCGATCTCGCCGCGCCCTCCGGCGCGAACGAAGCGACGAATCGAAGATTCTGCGAGCCGAAGGGGAGCAAGTTCGGTGCCATCGAAGGAGCCGGCGAGGCAGATCGAACGGGGGTCCGACCGCGGATCGGCCGAGGGCGAGCGGAAGCCATTTGCCCTCTCTGGGCAATTCGGGAGCGCCGCCCCGGGGAGGTCGACGCCGGGACCGGCCGGGGCGGTCCCAGCCGACTCGAGCGAGCTGGACGATCCCGGACCGACGAACCCGGAGCGGTGCGGGCGGAGCCCGCTGGAGCCGGACCGACGAGCGGGGTCGGGCTGCGCTTCAGTCGCGCCAGGCCATCGGGACGTGGGCGTCGTCGGCCTCGGACTCGAGGACCTCGACCTGTCGATCGTTCTCGGCGATCGCGGCCTCGATCTCGCCGCGGCGGACCGCCCAGTTGGGATTGATCCGCTCGAGCTCCTGCTCGAGCAGCTCGCGGCGGGCGGCGAGCTGGGCGAACTGGCTGCGCCACTGGTCTTCGGTGCGACCCGCCTTGATCACGCCCGCTTCCACGAGGCCGTTCGGCGTCAGGGTCACGACGCCCGCGACCGGATCGAAGTTGTATCGGAAGTGGTTGAAGAACGAGAGGCCGAGCAGCCCCGTCGACATCGACGGGCTCACCGTCGCCGGCACGTTCTCGGCCCGCGCGCCGCCGAGCTCGACACTCGAGAGCGTCACCAGCGGCTGCTGCACGATTCCGTTCGCCGTGGCGTAGATCCCCGTGCGGGAGCCCGAGAGCTCGAGCCCGAGCTCGTCGGCGACCGCCTTGGGGATGACGACGTCGGAGGCGCCCGTATCGATGTGGAACGGCGCCACCACCTGATCGTTGAGGCGGACCTGGACGAACATCGCGTTGCCGGCGCGCTCGACGGGGATGCGATAGGTCGGTGTCGCCGGTCCGCCGCGGCGCGTCGCCGTCGCGCGCCCGGCCGTCCGCGCACCCGGGCTCGTCGTGCCGAGCCCCGGCGCCGGAGAAGCGGGGACCGCCCGATAGCGCTGGATCTCGGGACCAGTGCCCTCCTTGCGGGCCCCCGCCTCGGCCTGCGTACGATAGGCATCGGGGACCTGGTTCAGGTCCTGGGCGAAGTGGAGCTGGCCCTGGCCATCGCGCCACTGATAGATCTCGGCGGCGAGGTCGGCCGGGTTTGCGACGAGCGCGGCCGCGATCCCGACGGCGACCCGAACGAGCCCGCGGAGAGGAAGTCGTCGCGCCATGATCGATCCGCCTGTCGTGGGTCCGATTCGCCTATCGGAGCGCCTCGACGGGCGCTTGATCGACGAAGGCCCTCAAGCGCCTTCGTCACGGCCCTTCCCGGCCTGACCCTCCGCCTCGGTCGGGTCGGTGCCGGCTTCGGCTCGACGGGCGCCTGCGCCTTCGTCCCCCATCGTGCTGCCATCGGCCTGCGCAGTCGCGACCGGACCTCTCGCCTCAGCCCCTTCGGCCGCGGGGCCCCCCTCGGCCCAGTCCCTGCCCGCAACCGCATCGCCCCCCGCAGTCGCTACGCCACCCGCGGCCGCTTCCTCCCCGAGCGGCGTGAGCGCGTCGAAGAACGCCCGGATCGAGCGGGCATCCTTCGGCGAGATCCCGGGCACGGCGGCGAGCGTCTCCTCGCTCGCGAGGCGGACCCCGCGCAGGGAGCCCAGCCCCTTGAGCAGCGCCCGGCGCTTGCCGGGGCCGATGCCGGGCAGCTCTTCGAGGATCGAGGTCATGTTGAGCCGCGAGCGCAGGTCGCGTTGATATTCGATCGCGAAGCGGTGGGACTCGTCGCGCACCCGCTGCAGGAGCAGCATGCCGCGACTGCTCGGCGCGAGCTGGATCGGATTGGTGCGCCCCGGCCGGAAGATCCGCTCCGCCTTGAGCCCCCCCGAACGCTTGACCCGGATCGAGGGCGAGAGCGTGTCGCGCTCCTTCGAGATGCCGAGGATCTCGACCTCGAGCCCCGCGTCGGCGAGGGCCGCCGAGACGACCGCGAGCTGACCGCGCCCGCCGTCGACCATCAACAGGTCCGGCAGCGGCTCGCTCGCGACGCGCTTGAGCCGTCGGTCGAGCATCTCGCGCATGCAGGCGTAGTCGTCCCCGCCGCCGCCTCCCGCATGCGATACCGCCGATAATCTGCAGTCACCGGCTCCCCGTGCTCGAACACGACCCGGCTCCCGACCGCCAGCGTGCCCTGGAGGTTCGAGACGTCGTAGCACTCGATCCGGACCGGCCGAGTCGCGAGCCCGCAGCGCTCGACCAGCTCGTCGATCGCGGTGTCGATGCTCGCCCGGGCGGCGAGGCGCGAGGCGAGGGAGTGGGTCGCGTTGCGCTCGGCGATCTCGACCAGCCGGCGCGGCGCCCCGCGCTGGGCACGGCGGACCTCGACCGGCTGCTCGAAGCGCTCGCGCCAGAGGGCGACGAGGGCGCCGTCGTCGTCGTGCTCGACCGAGGTCAGGATCTCCCGCGGCGGCGCGTGGCCCGCCCCCGCGCCGTAGAACTGACCGAGGAAGGAGCTCATGACCTCGCCGTCGTCGAGCTGGACGTTCGAGAACGAGAACCCGCGCGGCGCCGATGACCCGGCCCTCGCGCACGTGGAGGACCTGGACCTCGACCTCGCCGCCCTGGCGCGCGAGGCCGAAGACGTCGCGATCGACGCCGCCCTCGGTCACGATCTGCTGGCCCTCGATCGTGCGCTCGACGGCCTGGATCCGGTCGCGCAGGCGCGCCGCGTCCTCGAAGCGCTCCTCGGCGGCGGCCGTGGCCATCTCCTGCTCGATCTTCTCGACGAGCTCCCGCGAGCGCCCGCGCAGGAAGAGGACCGTCCCGCGCACCTGCTCCGCATACGCCGCCTCCGTCGTGAGGCCGCAGCAGGGCCCGAGGCAGCGCTTCATCTCGTACTCGACGCAGGGTCGCCCCCGTCGGGCGTAGTCCTTGAAGTTGGCGTTCGTGCAGGAGCGCAGCGGGAAGAGCCGCGAAAGCTTCGTCAACGAGGCCTTGAGCGCGACGCTCGACGTGTAGGGCCCAAAGTACTGTGCTCCGTCCTTGCGGAAGCGCCGGACCATCGTGACCCGCGGCCACGCCTCGCTCTCGTCGATCCGGAGCGCGAGATACTGCTTGTCGTCGCGCAGGCGGACGTTGAAGGGCGGGCGGTGCTGCTTGATCAGCTCGTTCTCGAGCAGCAGCGCTTCCTTGACGTTGCCGGTGACGACGACCTCGACCGAGGTCGAACGCTGCACGAGCGCCGGGATCCGGATCCGCCCATCGCCGCCGGAGACGTATTGCCGGACGCGGGATTTCAGGCTCTGCGCCTTGCCGACGTAGAGGACCGCGCCCTGCCCGCTCTTGAACAGGTAGACGCCCGGCTCGGTCGGCAGGCGCTCGACCTGCTCGACGAGGCTCGACGGTGCGGTCGTGTCGGCGTTCACGTGAGCTGGATGCGCTCGGCCTCGAGCGCCTTGATCCGATCGCGCAGCTCCGCCGCCCGCTCGAACTCGAGGGCCCGGGCCGCCTCGCGCATCTCGAGCCGCAGCTGCTCGATCAATCGCGGCAGCTCGTGGCGCGGCAGATCCGCGGTCGGGCGCTCGCCGGGCTTCGGCACGGTGACGTAGTCCGCCTCCCAGATCGAGGACTGCAAGCTCGTGATCCGCTTCTGCACCGTCTTCGGCGTGATCCCGTGCTCGGCGTTGTAGGCCTCCTGGCGAGCGCGCCGGCGCCCCGACTCCTCGATCGTCGCGCGGATCGAGTCCGTCTCGCGATCGGCATACAGGATGACCCGGCCCTTCACGTTGCGCGCCGCGCGCCCGATCGTCTGGATCAGCGAGCGCGTCGAGCGCAGGAAGCCCTCCTTGTCCGCGTCGAGGATCGCGACGAGGGCGACCTCCGGAATGTCGAGCCCCTCGCGCAGCAGGTTGATCCCGACGAGCACGTCGAACTTCCCCTCGCGCAGCTCCCGGATGATCTCCATGCGTTCGATCGTCTTGATGTCGCTGTGGAGATAGCGGATCCGGACGCCGAGCTCCGCGTAGTAGTCGGTCAGCTCTTCCGCCATGCGCTTGGTCAGCGTCGTGACGAGGACGCGCTCCTCCTTCTGGACGCGGGTCTGGATCTCGGCGAGCAGGTCGTCGACCTGGCCGTTCGCCGGGCGGATCTCGATCTTCGGATCGATCAGACCCGTCGGCCGGATGATCTGCTCGACGACGACGCCCTGGCAGCGCTGGAGCTCGTAGTCGGCCGGCGTCGCCGAGACGTAGATGCGCTGCCCGGCGCGCTCCTCCCACTCGTCGAAGCGCAGGGGCCGGTTGTCGAGCGCGCTCGGCATGCGCCAGCCGTACTCGACGAGGGTTTCCTTGCGGGCCCGATCGCCGCGGTACATGCCGCCGATCTGGGGGACGGAGACGTGGCTCTCGTCGAGCACGATGAGCGCGTTCTTCGGGAGATAGTCGTAAAGCGTGTACGGCGTCTGGCCGGGGCGCGGCCGTCGAGCCAGCGGGAGTAGTTCTCGACGCCGTTGCAGAAGCCGAGGGTCTCGAGCATCTCGAGGTCGTAGAGCGTGCGCTGCTCGAGACGCTGGGCCTCGAGCAGCTTGTTGGCCCGGCGGAACTCGGCGAGGCGCAGCTGGAGCTCGTCGCGGATCCCGCTGCAGGCCTGGCGGATCCGGTCCATCGTCGCGACGTAGTGGGAGGCCGGATAGATCATCGCCCGCTTCGGGCGCGAGACGACCTTGCCCCGCAGCGGATCGACCTCGGCGATCGAGTCGATCTCGTCGCCGAAGAACTCGACCCGGATCGCCATCTCGCCCTCGTACTGGGGAAAGATCTCGACGACGTCGCCGCGGACGCGGAAGGTCCCGCGATGGAAGTCGTGGTCGTTGCGGGTGTACTGGATGTCGACGAGGCGGCGGAGCAGCTCGTCCCGGACGAGGGACATGCCGGTCTCGACGTAGACGTGCATCGAGCCGTAGTTCTCGGGGGCACCGAGGCCGTAGATGCAGGACACGCTCGCCACGACGAGCACGTCGTCCCGCGTCAGCAACGAGTGGGTCGCCGAGTGGCGCAGCTTGTCGATCTCGTCGTTGATCGACGAGTCCTTCTCGATGTAGGTATCCGTCGAGGGGATGTACGCCTCGGGCTGATAGTAGTCGTAGTAGGAGACGAAGTACTCGACCGCGTTCTCCGGAAAGAGCGCCTTGAACTCGGCGTAGAGCTGGGCCGCCAGGGTCTTGTTGGGCGACATGACGAGCGCGGGGCGATCGAGCCGCTCGACCATGCAGGCGATCGAGAAGGTCTTGCCGCTGCCCGTGACGCCGAGCAGCGTCTGATGCTTGTCGCCGCGGAGCGCGCCCTCGCAGAGCTCGTCGATCGCCCGCGGCTGGTCGCCGGCGGGCTTGTAGTCGGAGACGAGCTTGAAGGGGCGCGTCATGCGGGCTTGCCTCGTCGCCATTCCGGCCCGGCCGGCGTATCGACGATCTCGATGCCCTCGGCCTTGAGCGCGTCGCGGATGCGATCGGCCTCGGCGAAGTTGCGGGCCTTCTTCGCGGCCTGGCGCTCCGCGAGCAGGCCGTCGATGCGCGGATCCTGCCCCGACTCGTCGGCCACCGCCAACCGCGCCTCGCCGAGGCGCAGCCCGAGCACCGCATCGAAGCCCCGCAGCAGATCCCGCCGCGCAGCCGGAGAGAGCCGGTCGTGCCGCGCGACCTCCCAGACGACGGCCATCGCCTTCGGCGCGTTCAGGTCGTCGGCGAGGGCCGCCCGGAAGCGCGCCCGGAGCTCGGCGACCGCCGCAGCTTCTTCCGCCCCCCACGTCGGCTCACCGGCCGCAGCGTCCGCGACCCCGAGCTCCCGCGCCACCGCCTGCAGCCGCCGGTAGCCCGTCGCCGCCGACTGGATCGCCTCGTCGCTGAAGCTCTGCTGCTGGCGATAGTGGGCCTGCAGGAAGAAATAACGAAACGCGAGCGGGTCGACGCCCTTCTCGACGAGGTCGGAGAGCGTGCGCACGTTGCCCTTCGACTTCGACATCTTCTCCGAACCCATGTCGAGGAACTCGTTGTGCATCCAGAACTCGACCCAGGGATGCACGCCGTAGCCGCACTCGCTCTGGGCGACCTCGTTCGTGTGGTGGACCGAGGCGAGGTCGATGCCGCCGGTATGGATGTCGAAGTGGTGGCCGAGGTAGCGATCGGCCATGGCGGAGCATTCGAGATGCCAGCCCGGGAAGCCTCGGCCCCAGGGCGAGTCCCACTCCTGCTGACGCTGGACGCCGGCCTCGGCGAATTTCCAGACCGCGAAGTCGGCGGGATTGCGCTTGCCGGCGGTGACCCCGATGCGGGCGCCTTCGGCCTGGCCGGCGAGATCGAGATGGGCGAGCTCGGCATAACGCGGGAAGCGGCTCGTATCGAAGTAGAGGCCGTCCTCGATTCGGTAGAGATAGCCGCCGGCCTCGAGCCGCTTCGCGAGGTCGATCTGCTCCGGGATGTGCTCGGTCGCCTTCGGGTTGTGCTCGGGGGGCAGGCAATTGACTGCGGCGCCGTCGTCGCGCCAGACCTGGGTATAGTGCGCGGCAATCTCCTCGGCGCTCTTGCCGGTGCGGCGCGCGGCGGCCTCGATCTTGTCCTCGCCCTCGTCGGCGTCGGAGACGAGGTGGCCGACGTCGGTGATGTTGATGACGTGGGTGACCCGGAAGCCCTCGGAGAGCAGGAAGCGCTTCAGCAGGTCCGAAAAGAGTCGCGAGCGCAGGTTCCCGATATGGGGCGGGCCGTAGACGGTCGGGCCACAGCTGTACATGCGGACGTGGCCGGGCGTGATCGGCGCGAAGGCGCGCCGGCTGCGGGTCCGTGTGTCGTAGAACTCGATCGCGCTCAAGCCTGCTTCCTCGTCATCGTCCTCGGCATGACCGTCCGCATCGTCCTCAGCCCCTCGTCCCTTCCGCCTCGAGCAGCACGACCGCCATCGCCGCGATGCCCTCGCCGCGGCCGATCGCGCCGAGGGCGTCGGTGCTCGTCACCTTGATGTTGACCTGCTCGGGCGCGGCGCCGAGCAGCGCGGCGACCCGGGCCTGCATCGCCGGTTGATGCGGCGCGAGCCGCGGGACCTGCGCCACCACCGTCGCGTCGAGGTTCCCGAGCGTGAAGCGCGCCGCCCGCATGCGCGCGGCGACCCGCGTCAGCAGCTCGCTGCTCGCGATGCCCCGCCAGCGCTCGTCGCTCGAGGGGAAATGCCGCCCGAGATCGCCCTCGCCGAGAGCGCCCAGGATCGCGCTCGCGACCGCGTGGAGCAGCGCATCGCCGTCGGAGTGGCCGACGAGGCCGCGCTCGAAGGGGATCTCGACGCCGCCGAGCCAGAGGGCGCGCCCCGGCGCCAGCGCGTGGACGTCGATCGCCTGTCCGATTCGCATCGCGCTCCCCTGCTGGCTCATTCTTCGCCGCGCTCCGCCTCGAGCAGCGCCCGCGCCGTGACCAGGTCCTCGGCGCGCGTGATCTTCGGATTCGGAGAGTGCGCCTCGACGATCGAGACGCGATGTCCCAGGGCCTCGACCAGCGCCGCATCGTCCGTCGCAACCCGTCCGGCCGCCACGGCCGCCTCGGTCGCCGCCTCGAGCCAGTCCCGCCGGAAGACCTGGGGCGTCTGGGCGGCCCAGTAGGCCCGACGGTCCGGCGTCTCGACGATCCGCCCGCCCTCGACCCGCTTCAAGGTATCGTGCACCGGTGCGCCCAGGATCGCCGCTCCCGTGGTCCGCGCCGCGTCGATCACGCGCGCGACGTCGCTCGGATCGACGAGACAGCGGGCCGCATCGTGGACCGCGACCCAGCCGATCTCCGGAGGCAGGCTCGCGAGCCCGGCCCGCATCGAGTCCTGGCGCTCGGCTCCCCCGACGACGGCGGTCGTCAGCTCCGCCACGTCGGCCAGCCCCGCCGCGATCGAAGCGAAGGTCGCCCGGTCCCGCTCCGCCACGACCGGCACGATCCGATCGATCTGCTTCGAGGCGGCCAGGGCTCGGATCGAGCGCTCGATCAGCGTACGATCGGCCAGGGCGACGAAGGCCTTCGCGACGCCTTGCCCGAGCCGCTCACCGCGCCCGGCCGCCAGCACGAGCGCCGCGACGGCGGGCTGTGCGGCCATGCCTATCGCACCGGCCTCCGCGCCGCGTCGACGTCGATGGCATGGGCCTCGAGGATCGAGCCCCGCGCCCGCTCGAGGGCCGTCTCCGCGGCATGGAAGGTCTGGAGCGCGTTGATCTTCTGGCTCTCCGCCTCGACGAGATCCTCTTCGCGCTGGAGCACCTCGAAGGGCGTCGACTCGCCGTGCTCGAGGCGGATGCGCTCGGCGCGCAGCTGTTCTTCGGCGGCCAGCCGTCTTCGCTCGGCCGCCTCGATGCCCTGGGCGGCGGCGAGCAGGGTCCGGCTCGCCGCTCGAACCTCGAGGATGATCTGCTGTTCGAGGCGGATGCGGCTCGACTGACTTCGCCGCAGGTCGAACTCGCTGCGGGAGACCAGCTCCCGGCCGCGGGTATTCGGGATCGGCACCGAGAACAAACCCTGGACGCGATAGTTGTCGGCGGCGTTGCCCTGGAAGAAGCCGTCCATCGAGTTGCCGTAGTCGCGTCGCGGAGCGGTCGATTGCGCGGGGGGATTCCCGGGGAAGCTGAAGTTGGTATTCGGGCGCCCGCCGATCCCGACATAGCCATAGCGGCCGACGACGTCGAGCTGGGGAAGCCGCTGGCTCTTCGCAAACTTCAGGCTGACCTCGCCCTGCTCGATCACGCTCTGCGCGATCTTGAGCTCCGGCCGGTTCTCGAAGGCCTGAGCGACGTCGCCCTCGACGTCGATGGACTTGATCCCGTGCGCGGTCAGCGCCGCGGTCGGCACGATCTGCAGCTCCGTCGCCGGCTTCAACTCGGCCCCGAGCACCGCATCGATCAAAACATCCTGTGCGTTGCGATATTCGTTCGCGTTCCGGATCAGATCGAACTCGCGATTGGCGACACCCGCCTCCGCCTCGACGACCTCGACCTGGGACACGACGCCGACCTCGTACTGGGTCCGCGTCTGATCGAGCAACGCCCGCGCCGTCTCGAGGCTCTTCTGGGCGACGCGCACGCGATCACGCGCCGCGACGAGCCCACAATAGCTGTTGACGGTCGCCTGCACCGTATCCATCAGCGCCCGCAGGAACTGCTGGGACGCCGCGTCGCTCTGGAAGCCGGTCAGCTTGACGTTGGTCCAGTTCTGGTTCCAGACCAGATTGCGGAGCAGCGGAACCGTGGCCGAGAGAAAGAAGCTCGTGTTGTACTGCTGCTCGTACTGGGCGAAGGAGCTCCGGGTCGCAAACGAATTGCTGCTGAAGCGTGCGTCGAGGGAGGCGCCCAGGTACGGAATCATCTGGTTGACCCCGACGCTTCCGCCATGGGTCCGATCCCGATTCAGGGGCGCCGAGTTGAAGGGACTGACGTTGAGCGCCTTTGCGACGTCGTACAGATAATCGCCCGAGACCGTCGGATCGTAGGAGCCCCAGGATGCGTCGGCGTTCGCCTCGGCGATCAGCGGGCCGAATCGCTCGACCTCGACGCCGAGCCCGTTCTGGATCGACATGGCCACCGCCTCTTCGATCCCCATCGGCTGTCCCTCGCCGACGATGACCGCCCCCGGCGCGAGGTCGTCCTGGATGAAGGTCTTGGCGCCCGGGATCGACAGCACGCCATCCGGCACTCGAGCCGGCTGGACGGCGTCGATCGCGGAAGGGGCTGTTCCGGCCTCCCCGGACGTCGCGGGCGTGGGGGTCTGCTCCGCGACCGGATCCGCCGCCGGCCCGACCTCGGCAGCCTGCGCGGCCGCCTCCGAAAAAGGGGCCACCATCAGGGCCAGCCCTGCCAGCCCCAGCCTCAACCAACGCGTCATGAAGATCCTCCGGCCGCGGTCCCAATCCAGGCGCGGCCCCATGATGGGGGCCGGCGGAATCCGTCGCAACCCGATGGCGACGCAGATCACAGCTTGCGCCGCCCGCCGATGCGATAACCTGCCCGGACTTCATCCCGGAAGACCCGGGTTTTCCAGCGTGTGGGAGGGCGACCGTCGTGGGATTCTTCAGCAGTCGGGGCCGCGGAGATGGCCGCGGTGACAGTCGAGGAGACGGTCGTGACGGCAACGGGTCGTCCGAATCTGCGCGGGAGAGCTCGGGGACGTCCCCGTCCGGAGCGCCCGCGGCTTCGCAAGCGGGTCAGGCCCAGTCAGCGGCCAAGCCGGCGCAGTCCTGGTCGACGGTCCCGACGGCGCAGGCCGGTGGGGATCCGCGAGCGAGAGAACATGATTCGACGACCGGCCGAAGCGCCGGCGCACAGGGGGGGAACCAGAGCATGGCCGCGATTGGCAAATCGATCGTTTTCAAGGGCGAGCTGACCGGCGACGAGGACCTCGAGATCGAGGGCCAGGTCGAAGGCAACGTCAAGTTGACGAACAACACGCTGACGATCGGTGCGAACGGCCGCCTGACGGCCCAGGTCGTGGCCAAATCGATCATCGTGATCGGCCGGGTGAAGGGCAACCTCACGGCGACCGAGCGGATCGAGATCCAGGCGACGGGCATCGTCGAGGGCGACGTCAAGGCGCCGCGGCTGAACGTCCAGGAGGGTGCGGTCCTGAACGGCGGGATCGACATGTCGGCGAGTGCCCCGGCGGCCCAGGCCGCGGGCCAGGGCCTCCAGGCGCCGCGCGACGAGGCCCGCAAGACCGCGCCCGCCACGCCGGCCCAACCGGCTGCCCAGCCGGCCGCGCCAGCAGCCGGCGCCTCAGCCTGGCTCTAGCCTGGCTCTAGCCTGGCTCTAGCCTGGCGAGACCGGGCTCGAGCCCGCGTCGAGCGAGGCTTCACGACCGCGGGAACGTGGTCGTTCGGTGTTGGGCGTCGAGAAGACGAAGGCCCGGTCGCGCAGCGCGCGACCGGGCCTTCGCATTTGCGGGAATGCGCTGCGAACGACCGGCAGCGAGCACGCGCGGCTAGGCGCGGGCTCGGCCGACCGCCGCGCCCCGGCGAGCCACGGCGCCCGCGCTCGGCGTCTTCGGGTTGCCGTAGCGGCGCTCGAGGTAGAGCAGGACCGGCGCCGCGATGAAGATCGACGAGTAGGTCCCGACGACGATCCCGATCGCCATCGTGAAGGAGAACGGGAAGATGACCTCGCCGCCGAAGGTGAGCAGCGCGATCACGGCGAGCATCGTCGTCCCCGACGTCAGGACGGTGCGCGACATGGTCTGGTTGACGCTCAGGTTGAGGACGGCCTCGAGATCCGAAGCGGGATGCAGCTCGAGGTTCTCGCGGATGCGGTCGTAGATGATGATCGTGTCGTTGAGGCTGTAGCCCACGATCGCGAGCAGGGCCGCCAGGATCTGGAGGTCGAACTCGATCCGGAAGAAGAAGTTGGCCATGACCAGGAGACTCGACGTGACGAGTACGTCGTGGACCAGCGCGACCACCGCGCCCGGGGCATATCGCGAGCTGAATCGGAAGGCGACGTAGATCAGGATCGCGACCGCCGACATCAGCAGCGCGTTCATGCCGTCGCGCCGCAGATCCTCGCCGACCTTGGGGCCCACGTACTCGACGCGCTGCTCCGTGAAGCCGCCGATCTGCTCCCGGATCGTATCCTCGAGGCGCGCGACCCGGGCGTTGGCCGCGAGCCCGCCTTCTTCATCGGCGTTCCCCGCGCTCCCGGCCGCACTGGTCGACACCGGTTCGCCCTTGAACTTGATCAGGAACTCGCTCGCGTCGGCCTCGCCGAAGCGCACGACCGTCGCATCCTCGAAGCCCGCGCCCCGCGCGACGTCGCGCAGCCGCGATTCGTCGGCGGAGACGCCGGCGTCGAAGCGGAGCTGGACCTCCGTCCCGCCCGCGAAATCGATGCCGACCGGCGGCCCGCCGCGGACGATCGTCGCGACGACGCCGAGCAGGATCAAGATCAACGAGGCAGCGATGCAGACACGCCGCTTGCTCAGGTAATCGAAGTCGAGGTCATGGGGGACGAGCTCCATCGGCATGCTGTATGGCTCCTGTCCGTCGCGCGCTCGGCGAGCGCGAAGCGACGGGCTAGATCGAGAGGGAGGAAGCCGGTCGGCTGCCCGGGTAGAAGTCGTAGAGCAGCCGCGTCACGACGAGCGCCGTGAACACGCTCGTCACGATGCCGACCGAGAGCGTCACGGCGAAGCCCTTGATCGGCCCCGTCCCATACTCGAACAGGATGATCGCCGTCAGCAGCGTCGTGATGTTCGAGTCGAGCACGGTCCAGAGCGCCTTGTCGAAGCCCATCGTGATCGCCGTCCGGGCGGTTCGCCCCGCGCGCAGCTCCTCGCGGATGCGCTCGAAGATCAGCACGTTGGCGTCGACCGCCATGCCCATCGTCAGGACGAGCCCCGCGATGCCGGGCATCGTCAGCGTCGCCTCGAAGAGCGACATCAGGCCGATCAGCATGGTCATGTTGATGATGAGCGCGATGCTCGCGTAGAGGCCGGAGAGCTTGTAGTAGATCGAGGAGAAGACGATGACGCCGAGGAAACCGATCCCGGCGGCGAAGGCGCCCTTCTCGATCGAGTCCTGGCCGAGGCCTGGACCGACAGTGCGCTCCTCCTCGATCACGACGGGGACCGAGAGCGACCCGGCGCGCAGGATGACCGCCAAATCCGCCGCTTCGTCGGCGGTGAAGCGCCCCTCGATCATGCCCCGGGTCGAGATCCGGGCCTTGATGACCGGCGCGCTGTAGACGTTCTCGTCGAGGATGATCGCGAGCTGCTTGCCCTTGTTCTTCTCGGTCAGCGCCTCGAAGAGCTGGCCGCCCTCCGGGCTGAACGTGAACTCGACGATCGGACGCTGCTGCTGGTCGAACTGGACGCGGGCGTCCTCGAGATAGTCGCCGGTGATGTCCGCGACCTTGGGGACGAGGTAGGCCCCGACCTCGGCGCCGCTCTCCTGGTCGACCTGCTTGACGATGACCTGATCCGCCGGGAGCCCGTTCGGGAGGCGCTTCTTCAGATCCTCCTCGGAGTCGTCGCCGTCCTCGACGATCTTGAACTCGAGAAAGCCCGTGCTCTTCAGCAGGTTGCGGGCGCGATCGCGGTCGATCTCCTCGCCCGGAATCTGGACGAGCACGCGGTCGTCGCCCTGACGCGTCACGACCGAGTCCGGAATGCCGCGCTGGGGATCGTCGATCCGGCGCCGGAGGACCTCGAGGACCTGGGACATCGTCCGCTCACGGACGTCCCGCGTCCAATCCTCCGTCAGTCCGTACCGAAGCTCGAGTCCCTGCCCGCCCACCGAAGCGAGCACACCGCTGTCATCGATCTCCTCGACGACCTTGCTCCGGTCCCCCTCGCGGGCGAGCTGAACCACGAGGGTGCCCGCCTCGTCGACCTTCGCGTCGACGGTGATGCCGTCCTTGCCGAGGCGCTCCTGGAAGCTCTTGCGGACGAACTCGAGCTCGCGGTGGATCGCCTCGCCGAGATCGACGCCGACGACCCAGTGGATGCCGCCGCGCAGGTCGAGCCCCATGCGCAGCCCCTCGTCGGGCCAGAAGCCGCTCGCGACACGATCCGCCTTCGGCACGAAGTTCGCGGCCGTGAGGAACGTGAAGAGCGCGAAGAGCCCTGCGATCAGCACCGATTTCCAAGCGTTCCCGCCGCTCACGCGTCGTCTCCCTTGCCACCATCTCGCGCGCCGTTCGCGCCGCTCGTCGCCTTGGTCAGCTGATCGATCCGATTGCGGCTGACCCGCACCTTCACCTTCTCACCCCGGATGCGCGCGATCTCGACCTCGAGGATCTCGCCCTCGACCGCCGAAACCTTCCCGTGGATCCCGCCCGTGGTGACCACGTCGTCCCCGAGCGCCGCCGTCTTCAGGAACGCTTCGCGCTCCTTCTGCTGCTTCTGCTGCGGCCGGATGACGAGGAAATAGAAGATCAGGAAGATCGAGCCCATCATGAGCAGGAACGAAAAATCGGCACCGCCCGGCGCTGCCTGGGCCAGTGCGACCCCACCCGAATCCATCGACTATCTCCCCTGCTTCGAAGCACCCGTCTGCGACGCGACCCGCTCGGCGCGCCACGCCTCGAGGCGCGCTCCTGGATAGAAGCGCGCGAGGATACGCTGATACGGGGTCCCGCGCCGCGCCAGCTCGCGCGCCCCCCATTGGCTCATGCCGACGCCGTGACCGAAGCCCGAGCCGACGAAGGCAAATCCCTCCGGCGTGTCGCGGATGTCGAAGAGCCGGCTGCGCAGGCCGAGGCTCTCGACGAGGGTCCGAAGGTGGTCGCCGCGGATGTAGATGCGCCGCGCGCGGCCGGTCGCGATCAAGCGCTCGACCCGGCCGCTCTCGGTGCGGCCGTCGACCTCGATCGCGTGGAGCGGCCCGAGATCCGCGCCCATCGCGGCGAGCAGGTCGTCGAGGGTCTCGGGGGCGATGACCGTGCGCCAGTAGGTGAACGGGGCGTCTTCCTCGTGCTCGACGTCGATGCTGCCGAGATAGGGAACCCGCTCCCCCCAGACCTCGGAGGCACTGGCGGTCCGGCCGCCGGAGGTCGAGTGGAACGCGGCGAGGATGGGCCGGCCGGCGTGGGTCAGGATCTCGCCGCGGGTCGCGTCGGCGGCCCGCCGCGTCGGCGACGACTCGGACTCGATGCCGCGGTAGACCTGGCTCTGCTCGGTGGCCCGCACGTCCCAGGGCTCGCCTCGCCGGCGATCGCGCTGGTGGAGCGCGTAGGTCCGGGTCGCCACCGCCTGAGCGGCCAGCGCCTGCTCGGGCCAGCTCGCCGGCATCTCGCCGCCGACGGTCGCGGCGACGTAGTCCTCGAGCTCGACGTGGTTCACGACCAGGACCTGACCCTGCACGGCCCGGAGCTCGAGGCGCCCGCGATAGCGGCGTCCATCGACCCGCCACGGCCCATCGCCCCTGGGCGACCAGACCACGCCGACGGGCTCCCCGTCCACGACGAGGCCATGCGTCTCGCGTGCGACGCCGACGCGCAGCTCACCCGAGGCCCCGCCGATCGCCACCGGCGCCTTCGATTCGACGAGCAGGACGCGCACCGCGGGCGAGCCCGCCGCGCTGGCCACCGTCGCCGCGAGCCCGCCGACCCACGCGACGCACGCCGCGAACAGGAGCGCAGCAAGAGCGGTTCGCGGAAGCGATCGGTTCGGGCGATGGGCGCGCATCGGATCGGCCTTCCTGCCTACAGGTCCCGGCGGATCGCCTCGGCCTTGTCGGTCCGCTCCCAGGGCAGCCCGACGTTCTCGCGGCCGAAATGCCCGTGATAGGAGGTCACCCGATAGATCGGTTGGCGCAGGTCGTGCGTCTCGTCGATGCCGCGGGGCGTGAGGTCGAAGTGCTTCCGCACGATCTTCTCGAGCTTCGCGGCGTCGTGAGAGCTCGTCCCGAAGGTGTCGACGCGGATCGAGACCGGCTCCGCCACGCCGATCGCGTAGGCGAGCTGGACCTCGGCGCGGCGGGCGGCCCCGCCTTCACGAGGTTCTTGGCGACATAGCGCGCGGCGTAGGCGGCGCTGCGGTCGACCTTCGAGGATCCTTCCCGGAGAAGGCGCCACCGCCGTGGCGGCCCATGCCACCGTAGGTGTCGACGATGATCTTGCGGCCGGTCAGCCCGGCGTCGCCCATCGGGCCCCCGACGACGAAGCGGCCCGTCGGGTTGACGTGGAAGATCGTGTTCTGGTCGAGCAGGTTCCCCGGCAGCGCGGAACGGATGATCGACTCGATGACCTCTTCCCGGAGCTTCGCGTGGGTGATGTCCGGGGAGTGCTGGGTCGACAGGACGACGGTCCCGATCCGGACCGGGCGGTTGTCGGCGTCGTACTCGACCGTGACCTGGCTCTTCGCGTCGGGGCGGAGGTAGCCGAGGTCGCCGCTCTCGAAGCGCTCGCGGTGGGTCTCGATCAGGCGGTGGGCGAAGCGGATCGGCGCCGGCATCAGCTCGGGCGTCTCGTCGCAGGCGTAGCCGAACATCATGCCCTGATCGCCGGCGCCCTGCTCCTTGTGGAGGCCCTCGCCTTCGGTCACGCCCTGGGAGATGTCCGGGCTCTGCTTGCCGAGGGCGACCTGGACGCCGCAGGTCGTGGCGTCGAAGCCCATGTCGGAGCTCGTGTAGCCGATGTCGTGGACGACGCTGCGGACGATCGTCGGGATGTCGACGGTCGCCTTCGTCGTCACCTCGCCGAGCACGATCACGAGCCCGGTCGTCGTCGCCGTCTCACAGGCGACCCGCGAGCGCGGGTCCTGGGCGAGCATCGCATCGAGGATCGCGTCGGAGATCTGGTCGCACATCTTGTCGGGATGGCCCATCGACACCGACTCGGAAGTAAACAACGATCGCGATCCCATCCTGCTCTCCTCGCCCCCACGCGGGCGCATCTGCGGCGTTCCTCGGGCCGCACCGGGGCGGCCCTCGAAAACTCGTCGGGTCCCCGGTTGCCGAACGCGCCGCGTCCGGACCGGCCAAAGCGGGCCGCAGGGTAGGCGAGCCGCCCCAGCCGATCAAACCGGCCGGGCCGGAATTCGCGGGCGATTCGGGATCGCCTAGGCCTCGTCGGGCGTCTCGATCAACGCCCCGACCTCCATGACCGCCTGCTCCGCATCCGCCCCGACCGCTCGAACCGCGATGACCGTCCCCTGCGTCGCCGCCAGACACAGGATCGAGAGCACGCTCGAGCCGCTGACCCACTCGTCGCCCCGCCCGAGGCTGATCTCGCTGTCGAAGCGTCCGGCGATCGAGGCCAGCCGGCCCGCCGGCCGGGCGTGCAGCCCGAGGGCGGACCGGACGACGAAGGTCTTCTCGACCGTCCGAACGGGACTCATGACTGGGCTTCCGGGACCAGCTCGCTCGCGACCGAGATGTTGCGCTGGCCGTACGCCTTGATGAAGCGCGCGAGCTCGTCGAGGGGCTTCTCATCGCGCAGGGTCGCGAGCTTGATCAGCATCGGCAGGTTCATGCCGGTCACGACCTCGACCTGGTGCTCGTCGTGGAAGGACAGGCTCATGTTCGAGGGGGTCCCCCCGAACATGTCGGTCAGGATCAGGACGCCGTGGCCCGCATCGGCCCGGCGCAGGCCGGCGGCAATCGCCCCGCGGACCTCCTCGACCGGCATCTTCGGCTCGACCGAGACCGCCTCGAAGATCGGAGCGTCGGGCAGGATCAGGCGCAGGGCCTGGAGGAACTCTTCCCCCAGACGGTAATGGGTCACGATCAGGACGCCGACTTTCACAATGCTTTCTCCACGTCGCGATGCGTGACGGTGACGTCGCGCCCGGTGGTTCGCAGGAAGGACGCGATCGCCTCGGCCATGGCCACCGAGCGGTGTCGGCCGCCGGTGCAGCCGATGCCGATCGTGACGTAGGCCTTGCCCTCTTCGTCATAGAAGGGCAGCAGGTATGAGACGAAATCGCGCAAGCGCTCGAGGAACGCCGTCCCACGTTCGCTGTTCAGGACGTACTCCGCCACGGGCGCCTCCAGCCCGGTTCCGGGTCGCAGGATCTCGTCGAAATAGGGATTCGGCAAGAACCGCACGTCGAAGAGCAGCTCGACCGACGCCGGCGTGCCGTGTCGGAATCCGAACGAGACGACGTTCACCACCGTCGGTCGCGTCGACCCGGTCACGTGGCGGACGATCGTCTCCTTCAGCTGATGGACGTTGAGCAGCGTCGTGTCGACCCGCAGATCGGCGACGCGCACGACCCCGTCGAGCAGGCTGCGCTCGACGGCGATGCCCTCGTGGACCGAGCCGCCCGGCGAATGCGGATGGACGCGGCGCGTCTCGCGATAGCGCCGCTCGAGCACCTCGTCCGCGCAGTCGAGGAAGATCACGTCGACCTGGGAGCCGCGACGGCGCAGATCCTCGACGGTCTCGGGAAGCCGTTCGAGGAATTTCTTCTCCCGCGCATCGAGGGCGAGCGCCACCTTCTCGATCGGCGAGGTCGCCTTGGTACACAGCGCGAGGAATTGCGGCACGAGCTGGACGGGCAGATTGTCGACACAGTAGAACGACAGGTCCTCGAGCGCGGCCATCGCCGTCGTCTTGCCCGGAGCCCGAAAGCCCGCTCACGAACACGATCCGCTGGCGAACGCCCTCTCTCACTCCGCCTCTCCCGCACTTGCCGGCGCCGACCCGCCTGGGCTCCCGAGCGAACGCAGCCCCTCGTCGAGCCGCCGCGCCGCGTTGACACCGCGCAGCCGGAGCTGCCAGTCCCGGATCGCGAGATCCACCAGCGTCGCGAGATTGCTGCCCGCGTGGACCGGCAGCTCCACCATGGGAATCTCGATCCCGAGCAGCCGTTCCCGCTTCCGCTCGAGCCCGATCCGCTCGAAGCTCATCCCCGGAATCGGCGCCGCGAGACGGACGATGAAGGCCACCTCGCACTCGTCGAGCGTCGCCTCGCGCCCGAATAGATCCGCCACGCACAGCAGGCCGAGCCCGCGGACCTCGATGTAATGCCGGATGTGTTCGGGGGACCAGCCGACCAGCGCGCGGCCGTCGGGGGTCGTTCGGAGCCGGACCACGTCGTCCGCCACGAGCCGCTGACCCCGGCGCACGAGCTCGATCACGCACTCGCTCTTGCCGACGCCCGAGGGTCCGAGGATCAGGACCCCGAGACCGCGTACCTCGACGAGGGAGCCGTGGATCTGTCGCTGCTGGGCGTGATCCGACGGGCTGCGATCCGGATCCAACCCGCCTCCCTTCAGAACTTGGCGTCTTCCTCTTCGATCGCCCGGAAGATCTCGGAGAGGTCGCCGGCCCGCAGCAGGCGGGCGCGGAAGGAGGGATCCCGGAAGAAGCGCGAGATGCGCGCGAGGGCCTTCAGATGCTGACCGCCGGACTGCTCCGGCACGACCAGCAGGAAGAAGAGCTGGGTCGGGCGTCCGTCGATCGAGTCGAAGTCGACGCCTTCCCGGCTGCGGGCGAAGGTCGCGATCAAGCGGTCGAGGCCGCGAATCTTCCCGTGGGGGATCGCGACGCCCTCGCCGATCCCGGTGCTCTGGAGGGCCTCCCGCTCCCGCAGCACCCGGACCAGGGTCTCCCGATCGAGCTGCTTTTCGTGGGCCGTGAGCGCTCCCGCGAGCTCGGCGAGCAGGGCGGACTTCTCCGTCGACACCAGGTCCAGAATCGACGCGTCGCGCACCAGGATGTCGGTGATCTTCATCGGGGCTCTCCGCTGCGGCGCGCACTCTATCCCGCAGTCCCACGACCCGCTATCCCGCGCATCCCGCTGCCCGGGTCCCGGGCGCGGCCGCGGACCCGTCTGCACCCGGCCGCGAATCCCCGGCTCGCGCTCCGCTGGCGCGGCCTCAGCACACCTCGCGGCGCTGGGTCGACGAGAGGATGTTCATCGCCTCGCGGTATTTCGTGACCGTCCGGCGTGCGATGTCGATGTTGGCGGCCTTGAGCATCTCGGCGATCCGCTGATCCGACATCGGGCGCGACGGATCCTCGCTCTCGATGATCTTGCGGATCTTCTCCTTCACCGACTCGGACGCGAGCGCTTCGCCGTCGAAGCGATTGATGCTCGAGTTGAAGAAGTACTTGAGCTCGAAGATGCCCTGGGGCGTGTGGACGTACTTGTTCGTCGTCACGCGGGACACCGTCGACTCGTGCATCTCGATGTCGTCGGCGACGTCGCGCAGATTGAGCGGCTTGAGATGCGCGACGCCGTGCTCGAAGAAATCGCGCTGATGCTGGATGATGCTCTGCATGACCTTGTAGATCGTCCGCTGGCGCTGATGGATCGACTTGATGAGCCACATCGCCGAGCGGACCTTCTCGTGGACGTAGGCCCGGGTGTCCTTCTGACCGTCGCCGCGTCCGCCCGCGCCGAGCATCTCGCGGTAGACCGAGCTGATGCGCAGCTTCGGGAGTCCGTCCTCGTTCAGCAGGACGTGGAACTCGTCGCCGACCTTGTAGACGTAGATGTCGGGGGTGATGTAGACGGGATCGTCGCCGCCGAAGCCCCGGCCGGGCCGCGGCTCGAGGGCCGAGATCACCCGCGTCGCGTCGGCGATCTCCTGAATCGTGACGCCCATGACCTTCGTCAGCCCGCGGAAGTCGCGCTTCTGGAGCTGATCGAGATGCTGGTCGACGATGCGCCGCGCGAGCGAGTCGTGCTTCGAGAGCCGATCGATCTGGAGCAGCAGGCACTCGCGCAGGTCCCGCGCGGCGACCCCGGCCGGATCCAGGCTCTGGACCACCCTCAGGACCTTTTCGACCCGCTCCGATTCGACGCCGGCCTGGCGCGCGACCTCTTCGATGGTCGAGCGCAGATAGCCCTGGTCGTCGATGTTGCCGACGATCCAGCGCGCGATCTCGAGCTCTTCCGGGTCGAGATCGCTCTGATGCAGCTGCCAGTCGAGATGCTCGGCGAGGCTCGGACGACGGGTATACGTCGCCTCGAGAGAAGGCCTTTCGTCGTCCCCGCTGTTTCGGGTCTCGAGGCCGGTCATCGGATGGCTCTCGAGATAGGACTCCCACTCGACGTCGGCGATCTTGTCCGCATCCGACGGCGACGCTTCGTCGAAGTCGCTCGCAGGCCCGTCGATGGCATCCGGGCCGTCCGCGAGGCGGCCGGAGTCGTCGAGGAGCTCGGGCAGCTCGCCCGCGTCGCGCGCGTCGTCCCGCTCGGAGGCGCCGATCAGCTCCCCGTCGCGCTCACTGGAAGTCGTGAAATCGCTCTCGCCGCCCTCTTCCCGACCGGCGTCCTGGCCGTCGTCGGCGCCGCTGCCGCCCTCCTCGAGGGTGGCGTCTTCGCGTTCGCCGGGCGTCTCCTCGTCGACGTCGTTCTCTTCGAGGACCGGGTTTTCCTGGAGCTCCTGCTGGACGAGATTCACGAGCTCCAGCTGATTGAGCTGAAGCAGCTTGATCGCCTGCTGCAGCTGGGGCGTCATCACCAACTGCTGCGAGAGCTTGAGCTGCTGTTTCAGTTCGATCGCCATGAGCGCCTTCTCGTTCCCGTGCCCGACCCGCCGTTTCGGCGCCCTACTTCACGACCGCACCACCGTCCATCTTGAGACGGATGGCCCCCCGGACGCTCAGCCCAGGCGGAAATTCTTGCCGAGGTAGACCTCGCGAACCTCGGGATCCGCGGCGATCTCGGCCGGCGCCCCCTGCCGCAGGATCGCGCCGTCCTTGATGATGTAGGCGCGATCACAGATCGACAAGGTCTCGCGTACGCTGTGATCCGTGATGATGACGCCGATGCCCCGGGCGCGCAGCTGCTCGATGATTTTCTGGATGTCGATCACCGCGATCGGATCGACGCCCGCGAAGGGCTCGTCGAGCAACATGAAGCGGGGATCGAGGACGAGCGCCCGGGTGATCTCGACGCGCCGGCGCTCGCCGCCCGAGAGGTCGGCGCCCTTGCGATTCGCCTTCTCGGTCAGGTTCAGCTCGGCGAGCAGCTCGGCCAGGCGCTGCTTGCGCCGCGCCCGGTCGGGCTCGACCGTCTCGAGGATCGCGGCGACGTTGTCGGCGACCGAGAGCTTGCGGAAGATCGACGCCTCCTGCGGGAGGTAGGTGATTCCCATTCGCGCCCGGCGATACATGGGCAGGTCGGTGATGTCGTTCGCCCCGAGCGCGACCCGGCCCTCGGTCGGGCGAACGCTGCCTGCGATCATGTTGAAGGTCGTCGTCTTGCCCGCACCGTTGGGCCCGAGCAGTCCGACGACCTCGGCCGGATGGACGTCGAGATCGATCCCGCGCACGGCGATCTTCTCGCCGTAGCGTTTGACCAGTCCGCGGGCGGTCAGCACCTCGCTGCTCACGGGCGACCTCCCGGTCGGACACAACGAGGATCCGCATTCTGCCTGGGATTGATCACGATCGATGCGGCCCCTTCGACGCGCGCCTTGTCCGCCGCCAGATCGAGCACGATCACCTCGCCCCGCACGACGTCGCAGCCCTGCACGAGCTCGGCGTGACCGCGACAGGTCAGCTGCGATGTCGCCCGCAGATACTCCGCCCGATCACAGCGCGCCGCGCGATTGCCCTGCTCGACGTGGACGGAGCCCTGGGCGAGCAAGCGGCTCGGCTCGGATTCCCCGTCGACGTACTCCGCCTCCAACCGATCGCTCGTCACGATCACGTTGTCCTGCTTCACCCAGACGCCACCCTGGAAGACGAGCTTGCGATCGTTCCCTTCGGCCGTGAGCTCCGCCTGGTCGGCCTTGATCTCGATCGGGGCGTCGCTGTTGAACTTCACGACACCGATGCGTGTCTCGAGCCCGCTGCCGGCCTGGACGCCCCCCGCCTTCGGCTTCGCGCCCGACTCCGCGCCGGCACTCGGCGGCGCCGTCGCCGCGCCCGTGCCCTCGCCCCCGCTCTTCGGCTCGTCCGACTTCGGCCTCGGCGCGACGCCGGCCTTCGATGCGGTCGAATCCGCCGCCCCGGGCGTCCCCGCGGAGACCGGGGGCGGCACCGGCAGCGACGGCGTCCGCGCCTCCGCCAGCGGGTCACCGCCGAGATCCCTCACGATCGCAGCCGCGAGCTGATCGAGGGCCGACCCGAGACCCGCCCGGGCCGGGACGAGCACCGCGTGGCGGAACAGCTCGGCGCCGGAGTGACCCGAGCGCACGACCGCCTCGACCTGACGCGCCTCCGAGCGCGGCCGCAGGCTCACGACGCGGCCGACGACGATCGAATCGACGGCCGCTCGATGGGCCCAGGTCCGGATGACGTCGGCACGCGGATCGAACTCCCGCTCTGCGACGAAGCTCCCAGGCGCGAGCAGGCGCTCGACCCCGAGCCGTGTGAAGCGGACTGCGAGCTGGTTCGAGATCGATTCTCCGTCGCGTTCCCCGACACCGCCCTCCCCGACCCCTTCCTCCCCGACGAAGGGCGCGATCGCGATACGAATCCCGCTCAGCGTGGAAGGGGCGACCTCGACCGCCCGCGCGCTCGGAATCGACGCGAACGTCCCGAGCCACCCCACGACGAACGCGAAGATCAGCGCACGCCGCGCGGATCGGGGCCGCGATCGGGGCATGGTTTCGGCGCGGGGGCCGGGATGGAGAGTCTGGCTGCCGATCATGGTTCCCGCACGATGGAGGCGCCGCCCTCGAGGCGGAAGCGCTGCTCGTCGACGAAATAACGAAAGCCACCCCCGCGATAGCTTCCACCCCGTTCGACGATCACCACGGGCTCATCCGTATAGAGGACCCGCTTCTCGTCATCATAGGCCACCCAACGCGCCTCGAAGGCGCGACCGCCCTCGATCGTGCCGGCGACGCGGCCCTCGGCGACGAAGGATTGTGAGGCCAGATTGAGCCGGCCCTTTTCACAGCGCATCTCGAAGCCGGTCCGACCCGGACCGGGCGCGACGGTGACGTGAACGTCTTCGAGGTCGGCGACCTGACGGGCCGGATAGAAGCGCGCGCGAGCGGCGCGCAGCATGATCTCGTTCTCCGAGCCCTCGCTCGCGACGAAGGTCATGCCCTGCACGTGGAGGATCTGGCCGGGATCACCGTCGAGCCAGTGGAGATCGGGCGCCTCCGCCATCGAGGCGGGCACCATCAGCAGAGCGAGCACACCGGCCCGAGCCACGGTTCGGCCGGCCCGGAGCCGGCGGGCGATCCAGGCCAGTCGTGTCTTCACTCAGTCCTCGTGTCCGAAGATCGTCTTGAGCGGCTCGTGGCTGCCGAGCCAATGGGCCGGCCGGAGCAGCAGATAATCGATGGCGACCCCGACCGGATGCAGCACGTAGGCGACGATGCGCAGCGGATGCCCCGAGCTCTTCTCGTCGTACTCGTCCGCCTCGACCGGCGTCGCGGCCGCCAGGGCGATCAGGACGAGCGCCGCGACGGCGAACGCCCCTCGACGCAGGCTGCGCAGGATGTTCCGGGGGCTTCGAACGCTCGCTTCGAGAGAATGCTGCATGACAGGCTCCTCGTGACGTGGAACTGACCCGCCTATCGGCCGGGCGCCGCGCCCCGTTCACATCCATCGCGGCGACCACCCCGGAAGGTCGAGCGCGCGATCGCCAAGGCCCTCGACCCGGCCTCGATCGATCCGATCGGGATCGACGGTCGGGAGCGCCTCGCCAATCCCGGGCAGTCCGACTCCGTGGCCTCTCGCTCGCCGCAGATTACCCGGTCTCTAGACGTTCCGCCCGGGGGGTCCGTTCAAATCCCCTCGGGACGCGGAACGTCAACCCGCCCTGACCACGCCCAACGCCATCCTGCGCGTCCAAGAGGGCTCTTTCGCAAAGCCCGACTCAATCACGGACTGATTTCATCTCTGAAAACCCGATCTTTTCGTCAACATGATCTTCGAGACCCCAGACTCTCTCCGAAGTCATGATGTTTTCTGGGCTCTCAGCGGAATCAGGGATGCCTTTTTACCCGTTCTATGCGAAATTGCTTCCTTCAGCTCATTTTCATCGAGGCCGATCCAGGAGAAACCTGCCGATCTGGCTCCGAATCCAGCATCGATCGACTCGGTTTTGTCAAAAAACCCAACACGAGGAGTCGATCTTCAGCCGGTAAGTCTGAGCTTCCGCGGTCTTCAGCGCTTCGAGATCGATCGGGCCTGAACGCGCGGACGAATGAACGAAAAAACTCCTCCTCTTCGTGATCCATGAAAAGGAAGGATGATCGGATGACGAGGGAGATGGCGATGGAGCCCAGGGTGCCGACCGGAGCCGAGAAGCTGATCCAGTGCCTCGAACGAGAGGGCGTCGAGTACATCTTCGGGTACTCGGGCGGCGCGGCCATGCCGATCTTCGACGCCCTCGTCGACTCCGACATCAAGCTGATCCTCGTGCGCCACGAGCAGGGCGCGGCCCATATGGCCGACGGCTATGCGCGCGCCACCGGCAAGCCCGGCGTCGTGCTCGTCACGTCGGGCCCCGGCGCGACCAACACGGTCACGGGGCTCCTCACGGCCCACATGGACTCCGTCCCGATGATCGTGCTGACCGGCCAGACCATCACGTCCATGCTCGGCAAGGACGGCTTCCAGGAAGCCGACGTCACCGGCATCACCTACGCCGTCGTGAAGCACAGCTACCTGCTCAAGAGCGCGAGCGACATCCCGCGTGCGACGCGCGAGGCGTTCCACATCGCGACCAGCGGACGGCCGGGGCCGGTGCTCATCGATCTGCCGAAGGACGTGACCCAGGGTCCCTGCGACGCCCCCTTCGTCGACGAGATCCACCTGCCCGGCTACACGGTGCCGACCCACGGCGACGCGGCGGCGATCCGACGCGCGGCGGACCTGCTCACGAACGCGAAGCGGCCCATCCTCTACGTGGGCCACGGCGCGGTCATCTCCGGGGCGGGCAAGGCGGTGATCCGCCTCGCCGAGAAGCTGCGCGCGCCGATCGTGAACACGCTGCTCGGCAAGGGCGCGGTCAGCGAGGCCCTGCCGTGCAACCTCGGCATGCTCGGCATGCACGGCACCGCCTACGCCAACAAGGCGGTCGACCACTGCGACCTGATCATGGCCATCGGCGCGCGCTGGGACGACCGCATCACGGGCAAGCTCGACGAGTTCTGCGTCGACGCGGTCAAGATCCACATCGACATCGATCCGGCCGAGTTCGGGAAGATGGTGAAGCCCGACGTCGCGATCGCGGGCGACGCCCGCCTCGTGCTCGAGGAGATGATCCCGCTCGTCTCCCCGGCCGACACGAAGGCCTGGCTCGACCAATGCGAGGTCTGGCGCCAGCGCTATCCGCTTCGTTATGCGAAGCAGGGTGGCCTGCGCGCGCAGCACGTGCTCGACCGGCTGCATGCGGTGACCCGCGGCGACGCGATCATCACGACCGACGTCGGTCAGCACCAGATGTGGGCGGCCCAGTTCTGTCTCTCGACGACGAACCGCCACTGGATCTCCTCGGGCGGCGCCGGCACGATGGGCTTCGGCTTCCCGGCCGCCCTCGGCGCCCAGCTCGGCTGCCCCGACAAGAAGGTCTGGGCGGTGGTCGGCGACGGCGGATTCCAGATGACCCAGGCCGAGCTCGCGACGGCGGCGATCCAGAAGCTCCCGGCCAAATGCCTCATCATCAACAACAACTTCCTGGGCATGGTGCGCCAGTGGCAGGAGCTCTTCTTCGACAATCGGCTCTCCGGCGTGGACCTCGTCGGCAATCCCGATTTCGTGAAGCTCGCCGAAGCCTACGGCGTGAAGGCCTGGCGCATCCGGCGGCCCGCCGACGTCGACAAGATCCTCGCCAAGGCCCACGCCTACGACGAAGGCCCCTGCGTCGTGGTCGCCGAGGTCGTGAAGGAAGACAACGTCTTCCCGATGATCCCGGCCGGTGCGCCCCTCTCGGGCATGATCATCGAGAAGCCCAAGGAGCAGATGGCGAAGCCGACGGGCAGCACCTGATTCGCGACGCCGGCCCCGGCGCGCCGCTGCGCGTACCGGCTCCCCTGCCCTGCCCGACCCGACGAGAACCGACCGAGGAAGCCCGCATGTCCAGTCCGACTCCGATGGAAACCCCGTCCCGCCGCCGCGCCCTCGCGCGTGCGACGCCCATGACCCCGGCGACCCAGAGCGCCGATCTGCACACGATCTCCCTGCTCGTGCGCGACGCGCCCGGCGTCCTCGTGCGGGTCGCCATGGTCTTCTCGCGCCGCGGCTACAACATCGAGAGCCTCGTCGTGTCGCCGTCCGCGCAGGCCGGCTTCTCGCGCATGACCGTCACCTGCTCCGGCGACGTCGCGATCCTCGAGCAGATGATCCGCCAGCTCTCGAAGCTCGTGGACGTCGTCCACGCCCTCGACCATACGACGAGCGATCGCTACGAGACCGAGATCGCGCTGATCAAGGTCCGCTGCGAAGGGGCGACGCGGCGCGACGTCCTCGAGATCGCGGAGCATTTCAACGCGAAGGTGGTCGACTACGCGCCGGAGAGCGTGATCCTGCGCGTCTACGGCAGCAGCGAGAAGCTCGACGCGATGGTCTCGTTGTTCTCGCCGGAGCAGATCGTCGACCTGGTCCGCTCGGGCAAGATCGTGATGGCCCGCGCGCTCGAGATGACCTGAAGCTCCGAAGGCTAGTTTCGCTCGAATCCCCGATGGGCCCGCCTCAGCACGTGGATGCGCCAGAGCTGACGGCGCAGCCCCTCGCGAAAGCCCGGATCCGGCACGGTCCGCAGGACGGTCGTCCAGCCGCCGTCCCCCGCGACGAAGTCCTCGAAGTCCCGCGCACAGGACCCCCGGAAGCCCGCAGCGCGCACCGCAGACGGCGAAGGCGGCGCCGACAACGCGAGCCGTCTCGAGCGGCCACCGCGCGCACCGCCCGAACGATCCTGGGCCCACGGGCGCCGCGGGCCCGCGTCGCCCCCATTCCCACCCGAGCGTTTCATCCACGATCCTCCGCGGACAGGGTCGCCCCGCTGCCCGGGAGGGCCGTCTCGAAGAAGAGCCGCTTCACGCGATAGAGACTCGAACGAACGGCATCGCTCGATCGCCGGGTCCGCTTCGAGATCTCGGGGATCGAGAGGTTCTCGAAGTGGCGCATCGCGAAGATCTCGGCCTGCCAGTCGGCGAGCTGCTCGAGGCGTTCGCTCAGCTCTTCGCCGAATCGATGGAGGTCGAGGAGGTCGTCGGGGGAATGCACGGCGAGCGCCGCGCTCGGCAGGAGCTCCCCCTCGTCCACGAGATCGATCCGCTCGTTCTGCGTCTTGGCGCGGCGAAGGGCGTTGTTCGTGGTGTTCTTCGCGATTCCATAGATCCAGGAGAGGAGCGAGGACTGCCCGCGGTAGTTCTCGAACGAGCGGAAGACCGCGATGAAGGTCTCCTGCACGATCTCTTCGCTCTCGACGTGGTTGCGCACCCGTGCGTACACGAAGTTGTAGATGCGCTGGAAATAACGGTGGTAGAGCTCGCCGAAATGCCACTCGCTGCCGCTGCGCAGGCCTTCGAGGAGCTCCTGATCCGTCAGCGTCGTGACGCGCACCTCGGGCGCCCGGCCGGCCGTCTTGCGCGCGGCTTTGCGGCCCGGAGGTCGGGGCGCGCCGGCCGGCTCGCTCGTCGCGAGGGCCGTCGCTCCTGCGCGATCGACCTCGTCGGCGCGGAGCGAGGTCGGGGTCGGCGCTTCCGCGCGAACCGAGCTCGCCCGAGCGGTCCTTCGGCGGGGGCCCGTCTTCGCGACCTTCTGGTCCTGATCTTTTCCGGAGGCTTTCGCGCCCCCGGCGTTCTCGGCGTTCTCAGCGTAGACGTCGACAGCGACGGACACTGCAGCAGCAGCATACGGACGAGACAAAGCGGCAATCTCCCCGCGCTCGCGAGCGAGCGCGATGCCGTGTCCCGGTTCCCAGAGATCGAAAGGGTTTCCCCCACCGACATACAGGGAGTGACCGTTTCGAGGCGTGCGTGGCGCGATGCGATGGGAAAATTCGACGCCCCTGCCCCTGGCCGTCGCCCGGCCCTCACGCGGCCGTCCGATTGCCGTGGGCCTGCCACGAGCCTGCCGTCGGATTGCGTCCGGCTTGCCGCGGTGCGACTCGAGCCGGGGGCGGCGAGCGCCGGGCGGGGCGCCTGTGCGCCGCCGGCCCGACGCTCGTCGAGCTCAGCCCTGGAGCAGGTTGAGCGCGGCCTGGCTCGACACGTTCGCCTGGGCGAGGACCGAGATGCCGGCCTGCTGCAGGACCTGATTGCGCGTCAGCTCGGCGGTCTCCGAGGCGAAATCGACGTCCCGGATGCGGGAATCGGCGGCCGCCGTGTTCTCGACCGCGATCGCGATCGAGCGGATCGTCGACTCGAGCCGGTTCTGGGCAGTACCGAAGGTCGCACGCAGCGCCGCGACCTGGCCCACCGCGCTGTCGAGCAGGGCCAGCGCCGAGAGCGCACCCGAAGCGCTCGACACGGCGAGCCCATTGATGCCGATCGCGCTGGTCGTCGCGTTCACGGCGCTCACCGTGAAGCGGTCGCTGCTCGTATTGCTGGTGCCGATCTGGAACGTGATCGGTGCCCCGGACTCGAGGATCTTGAGGCCGTTGAACTCGGTGACGGCGGCGATGCGATCGAGCTCGGCGAGCAGGCCCTGGAATTCGAGATCGACCGTCGCGCGCTCCGGCTGACCGAGCGTCCCATTGGCCGACTGGATCGCGAGCTCGCGCAATCGAATCAGGATGGAGCTCGTCTCGTTGAGCGCGCCTTCCGCGATCTGCAGCAGCGAGATGCCGTCGTTCGCGTTGCGCTGCGCCTGTTGGAGACTGCGGATCTCGGCGCGGAACGATTCGGAGATGCCGAGGCCAGCGGCGTCGTCCGCAGCCCGGCTGATGCGCAGCCCCGACGACAGGCGCTGAAGCGACTTCTGCAGGCGATCGGTCGTGTTGACCAGATTGCGCTGCGCATTGATCGAGCTGATGTTCGAGTTGACTCTCAATCCCATGCTGGGTTCTCCTGATTCGCGAGATTCGACACGGCGCGGTCCGTGCCGCGGACGCCGGTGGGCTGCGCCTGCGCGAGCCATGCAGTGCAAAGCCGATGCCACCGCGGCGCACGGGCCCTGCCGACCTCTTTCACGGCTCGGAGGGCGCTGGATTGCGTCTCGTGCGAAGGGGATGCGCGAAGGGACGGCAGCTCCGCGCGGTCGACGTTTCCCGCTGAAGGCGGCGATTGCAGCCTGAAAGCATCGGACGGCATGGATTGCCATTGCTCGACCGCGCATGCTCGACGATGCGCCGGCAGCGATGCGGCCGGCGCGTCCGGCACACGCGCGGGCGGGGGACCGGGGACGGTGTTGGGCGTGGGGACGGAAACGGAAGCGGGGACGAGGGGCGCGACGGCGCCGAGACGAGGGACCGGAACGAGCGAGCCCGTCGTCAATCCGAACCGGTCGAGGGAGCCAGCGCCGGCGAGCCCGTCAGGGCGCGGATTCGGTCGCGGTCGGGTCTTCCGGCTCCGGCGGCGGCAGCTCTTCGAGCGCGCCCCCGCGCGTCCCGCAATCCGCAGCGCGCATGAACTGGGTCTGGCCGGCGAGATGGCAACGCACCATGCGGTCGAGATCCGCTTGATCCGTGTCCGCCGTCCCGCCTGCGACCGGAGCGGAGGATCCGTCCAGCATTCCGCCGGAGGATCGGGTCGCAAGGGCGGCCGCGTCGTGATCGCCTTCGGAGTCGGCCGCCGATCGGCTCGGGGACACGGCCTCGGCGGCCTGCTCGGCCTCGAACCGCTCGAGCTCGGCGATCTCCGCTTCGATGCCCGTCGGGGTCGCCGTCACGACCCGGATCCCGACCACCGCGCCGAGCACGGCGAAGCCCGCGATCAGCTTCGCCCCCGCACGCCAGCACGCCTTCGCCAGGTAGGCTTCCATGGCCCAACCGATCGGCCCGGCCCGCGAGGGCCTTGAGTCTTCCGATCCCCGGGCCACCCCGATCGGTCCGCTCGCCCGATCGATCGCCCGATCGCGATCCCGCCCCGCGAGCTACTTCCCGCGGTGGAGATCCCTCGGCAGGCCGTAGCCGCGCTCGCCGATGATGTTGAGCTGGATGTTCGTCGCCCCGCCCGCGATCGCCGGTCCCATCGAGAAGATGTACTGGAGCACCCAGCCCGACGGCGTCGACCGACGCCCCCAGCCGTGGAGCTCCTCCTCCTGCGGCGCGAGCACGCCGTCCCCCCCGATCAGGTCGTAGGCGCAGCGCGCGATCCGCTGCATCGTGTCCGTCGAGAAGACCTTGTTCATCAGGACGGGCCGCATGACCTTCGCCATCTCGCCCCGCTGCGCGGCGCTGAACTGGCGCAGATTCGAGGTCTCGCTCGCCCGGACATAGCCCTCGATCTCGGCGAGTCGCTGGCGCACCGACGGGTCCTCGATCGCGGGCCGACCGTTCCGCCGCCGGCTGCGGGCGAGCTCGACGAGATCCTGGAACGCCTCGCGCATCATGAAGGGATTCCCGATCAGGTTGCGCTCGTGCACCAGCGTCGCACGCGAGACCTGCCAGCCCTGCCCGCGCGCGGCGACGATGTGGTCGGCGGGGATGCGCGCGTCGTCGAAGAAGACCTCGTTGAACTCGTAGCCGCCGGTCATCTCGCGCAGCGGCCGGACCTCGATGCCCTTCGTGTTCATCGGGACCAGCAGATACGAGATGCCTTCGTGCTTCTTTGCGTTCGGCTCGGTGCGGAAGAGCCCGAACATCATGTGGGCGCGCTGGGCGCCACTCGTCCAGATCTTCTGACCCTTGAGCACCCACTCGTCGCCCTCGAGCCGCGCCTGACACTGCAGCGACGCGAGGTCGCTGCCCGACCCGGGCTCGCTGTAGCCCTGGCACCAGCTCTCCTCGCCGCGCAGCGCCGGCGGGATGTAGCGGGCCTTCTGCGCCTCGGTCCCGAATTCGAGCAGCGTCGGGACCAGCATCCCCGCCCCCTGGCTCGTCAGATCACGCGGAGCCCCGGCCCGGTAGAACTCCTCCTGGATGATCTGATCCTCGATCGCGTCGCGCGGCTGCTCGGAGCCGCCGTAGCGCTTCGGCACGTGGCGATACACGAAGCCCGCCTCGATCCCGCGATTGCGGAAGATCGCCTCCTGCTCCGCCAGCGGCCGCTCCGCCTCGGCGCCCTTCAGCGGCCAGCCCTCGAGGAAGGTCTTCACCCGCGCGCGGAACGCCTCGTGGGCGGTGCTGTACGTCAGATCCATGGCCTACCAACCTCCCAGGCGCGCCGAGCGCTCGCGATGCTGTTCGGGGGTCCCGAGGGCCGAGCGGTCGAACATGATCCGCTTGAACCACATCTGGACCTCGCACTCCCAGGTGAATCCGTAGCCGCCGTGGAGCTCGACCGACTGCCGCGCCATGTCCATCGCGCGGTCCGTCACGTGGGCCTTCGCGATCGACGCCTGACGCGAGGCGTCGGCGTGGCCGCGATCGAGGGCGTGCGCCGCGTACCACCAGATTCCGCGACTCGGCTCGATCTCGGTCGCCATGCGCGCGATCGCGTGCTTGATCGCCTGGAACTGGGCGATCGGTTGACCGAATTGCTGACGCGACTGCGAGTAGGCGACGTCGAGCTCGATCAGCCGCGTCGCTGCGCCGAACGCATCCGCCGCGAGCAGGACCGAGGCCGCGTCGAGCGTCCGCTCGCTCGCGTCGAGTCCCCCGGAGAGGAGCTGCGCGGGCGCTCCGTCGAAGCGGACCTTCGCGATCGGTCGCCCGCGATCGACGCCGCCCTGATCCTCGAGCGTGATCCCCTGCGCCTTCGCATCGACCCAGGCGAAGCGGCCGCCCGCCACGCCGACCAGGATTCGATCGGCGATCGAGGCATGGGCGACGATCGTCTTCGTGCCGTCGATGCGGCCTTCGGCGAAGCGCGTCTGCCAGTCGCCCGGCGCGAAGCCCCGATCGTCCTCCTGGAGCGCCACCGTGGCGATCGCCTCCCCGCTCGCGAGCCCCGGCAGGATCGCCTTCTTCTCGGCCTCGCTCCCGCCCGCCGCGACCGCGAGCGCCGCGATCGAATGGCCGAGGAAGGGCCCGGGCATGCCGGCCCAGCCGAGCACCTCCGCCGCCAGCGCCACGTCGAGCAGCTCGAGCCCGGCTCCGCCGTAGGCCTCGGGGATCGCGAGGCCCGCGATCCCCATCTCGACGAGCCCCGACCACAGCGCGGAATCATGGCCCAGCCCCGCGTCGAAGAGCTCCCGCACGCGCGTCGTCGGACATTCCTTCTCCGCGAAGCCCTTCAGCGTCTCCTGGAGCATCTCCTGCTCTTCGCTCAACCCGAAATCCATGCTCGCTCCCGTTCGTTCGAAGCTCTTCGCGTCCCTGCCCCGCTCGCCCTAGGCGACGCCGAGCTTGCCCTTCGCGAACTCCTCGTAGCTGCGCCGATCGACGAAGACGTGGAGCCCGCCGGTCAGCATGTCCCGGAAGCAGCGCTGGATCACGCTCGGGTTGCGCAGCCCCTGACTGCCGGCGTTGCGATAGGCCCAGAGCACGATCTCCTCGCAGACCTGGGTCAGGTAGGCGACCGCGCCCATCATCTCGTCGTTGTCGATCTTCGCGAGCTTCTCGCCAGCCTGGAGCCGTCGCTCCATGCGCCCGTAGACCTCGTGGGCGAGGGTGCGCACCGAATTGAGGGCGAAGATCCGCTCGCCCAGATCGCGTCGGAAGACCTGCTGATCGATCAGCGAAGCGGAGCCGAGGCGGGCGCGGCCACCGCGGGCGATCAGCACGATCTCGTGCAGGGCGCGGCGGGCGACGCCGAGGCCCCAGCCCGCGTGGCCGAGGCCCGCGAGGGCGGCGGCGCCGAGGCCGTAGAAGGGACCGCCGGTGCGGACGGTGGAGTCGAAGAGATAGAAGGTAGACCGGGGATCGACGAGCTGGTCCGGGACACGGTAGTCGAAGCTCCCCGTCCCCTTGAGCCCCATCACGTCCCAGCCGCCCTTCATCTCGACCTTCGACTTCGGCACGAAATAACAGAGGTAGGCGGGCATGCCGCTCGGCAGGATCTCGGGCGCCCCGTTGTCCCCCATCACGAAGCCGCCGCCGCCGAGATAGGCCGCGTGGCCGCTGCCGCTGCCGAAGCCGTACTCGCCGGACAGGCGGAAGCCCTGCCCTTCCCGCTTGATCGAGCCGCGCGGCGCGAACTGGCCGGCGAAGACCGCGTCGGGCTTGCCGCCCACCATCTCCTTCGCCGCCTCGGGATCGAGGAACGCGCAGTAGGAGGTCGCGCTGGCGTTGGCCATCTGGGACCAGCCGATCGAGCCGTCCATGTGGGCCAGCTCCTCGAAGACGTCGAGGATCGTCCTGCAGTCCGCCTCCGCGCCGCCGAGGGCCTTCGGGACCATCAGATGGAAGAGCCCGGTCCGGGTGAAGGCGTCGATGACGGGCTTCGTCAGCGTGAGCTCGCGGTCGGTGGCGTCGGCCTCGGCTTCGATCAGCGGACGCAAGGACCTGGCCTTCTCGAGCAGATCGGACGAGGCGATCGGTTGGGACATGGGAGCTCTCCTGATGGGAAGCGGAGTTGGACGGGTGCTTCGGGGCGAGGAGCCTGCGTGAAACACGTTCTACCGTCAAGAGTCGGGGCCGGGAGGGGAAAGGCGTGAATCGATCAAGCGCCGCCGAATCCGCCGGCGAAGGCCCGCTCGAAGGCCGGCCGCCGCGACAGCCGCTCGAACCAGCCGTGCACCGCCTGCGGCGACTCCGGCAGCTCTCCGACCATGCGCGCGAGCGCGACGCCGTAGCCCGCCATCAGGTCCGCGGCGGTGAAGCGGCCCTCGACGAGATAGTCGACGCCGGCGAGGGCCTGATCGAGCTGGCCCACGACCCGCGCGAATTGCCGGCGCGCGAGCTCGAGGGCGGCGGGGATCCGATCCGCCTCGCGCAGGACGAATTTGTGGGCGTTGATCTGGCCGAGCGGTGGCAGGAGCGATGCTTCCGACCAGTGCATCCACTGGAGGTAGGGCCCCCGCGTCGACGACGTCATCGCCGGCTCGAGGCGCCCGCGCCCGTGACGCTCGAGCAGATATTGAACGATCGCCCCGGACTCGTGGAAGGCGACGCCTCCGTCCTCGAAGGTGGGGACCTTCCCGGCCGGATTGAGCGCGCGGTACTCGGGCGAACGCAGCCGCGGGTCGCCGAGGCGGTAGGTCTCGACCTCGTAGTCGAGCCCGCCGAGCTCCTCGAGCAGCCAGAGGACCCGACACGAACGCGAGCCCGGGACGTGATGGAGCTTCATGATCGCGATCTCCTCCTCGGGCACACCGCGCCCGACCGGTCGGCCGGGCCGGAGGGTGTTTCGCGGCTCCCCGCTGCGCAACCTTCGCACGGAACCGAGCCGCCCCCCCGCCGAACGCCGTCACGGGGCACCGCGCGAGGCCGTTCCGGCAGGCCCCTGGCATTCGGTCCCGCACGCGCGATGCTCGCAGCGAGTCGCGCTCGGCCCGACCGCCCAGGGCGGCCCGAGCGAGCGAGTCCGCCCGGTCCGTCCGGCCCATCCCGCGATCCACGCGACTCCGACCGCGAGTCCGACAAGGAGTGCCCCATGAACTCGGAAGAACGCCTCAAGGCCGCCATGCTCGCGCTGATGAACGCCCCGCCGCGCACGCCCGAAGAAGAGCTCGTCGAGCGCAAGACCAAGCTCGCCGCCGCCCTGCGCATCTTCGGACGCCTCGGCTTCGACGAAGGCCTCGCGGGCCACATCACCGCGCGCGATCCCTTCGATCCGACGCATTTCTGGGTGAACCCGGCGGGCCGGTCGTTCAAGCTGATGTGCGTGTCGGATCTCATCAAGGTCGACGATTCCGGCAACATCCTCGAGGGCAACGGGCTCCTCAACCAGGCCGCCTTCGCGATCCACTCGCGCATCCACAAGGCGCGTCCCGACGTCGTCGCCGCGGCCCACGCCCACTCGCTCCACGGCAAGGCCTGGTCGATGCTCGGACGACTGCTCGATCCGCTGACCCAGGACGCCTGTGCCTTCTACCAGGACCACGCGCTCTTCGACGACTACACCGGCGTCGTGACCGACCTCTCCGAAGGCGATCGCATCGCCGCCACCCTCGGGCAGCACAAGGCGGTGATCCTGCGCAATCACGGCCTGCTGACCGTCGGCCGGACCGTCGACGAGGCGGCGTGGTGGTACGTGACGATGGAGCGCAGCTGTCAGGCGCAGCTGCTCGCCGAGGCCGCGGGCAAGCCCGTCCCGATCGATCCCCACCACGCGAAGGTCACGGCGGATCTCGTGGGCAAGCACGGCACCGGCCACATCAGCTTCAAGCCGCTCTTCGACGTGCTGATGCAGGAGGCGCCGGACTTCCTCCGCTAGCGGCGACCGGCCGCCTGGCGGAAGCCCTGGACCAGGGGCGTCAGCAGATCTTCGACGGCGGCCTGACTTTTCGGCAGCTCGAGGGTGACGCGCAGATCCGTCAGCCCGCCCGCCACCATCGCCGGCACGACCGACATGGTCTTGGCGACGTCGATCTTCTTGTCGGCGCCGTACGCGATCGGGATGTAGCTCGTCGTCTCGAATCCCTCCGCGCTGCGGCCCGCCTTCGCGAGCGCCTCGCGGATCTTCTTGATGCCCTCGAGCGGGTTCATCCCGTCGTCGCCCCACGGAATCCAGCCGCTGCCGTACTTGACGATGCGCTGCATCACGTTGGGGTTGAGCGTGCCGCTGATCCAGAACGGCACGCCGCAGGGATGCGCCGGCTTCGGGTTCAGATGGATCTTGTCGAAGTTCGCGATCCGCCCGCGATGGCTCGCCGACTCGTTCTTCCACAGCGTCTGGCAGATCTCGAGCGTCTCGTCGAGGAGCTTGCCGCGACCGTCGTACTCGATCCCGTTCGCCTCGTACTCCTCGCGCTGCCAGCCGACGCCGACACCGATGTCGAGGCGACCCTCCGACAGGACGTCGAGGGTCGAGAGCTGCTTCGCGAGGGTCGCCGGGCGTCGCAGGGGCGCGATCAGGATGCCGGTCAGGAAGCGGGTGCGCTTCGTGACCGCGGCCCACATCGAGAGCAGGACGATCGGATCGAGCCACTGGCCGTCCGGCCCGGTCGGCTGGACACCGCCCTTGATGCCGCCCTTCTTCGGGTCGGCGTAGTGGCCGAGCTGCTCGCCGAGCACGACGTGGTCCGAGACGACGAGGCGATCGATGCCGGCCGCATCCGCTCCGCGCGCCTGATCGAAGAGATGGCGCCAGCCGCCGATGCCCGGATCCTTGGCGGCGAAGTTCGGGGGCTGGAGCGAGAGGGCGGGTCGCACGGCGGCGGGCTGATGGGCTTCGGGCATTTCGGGCTCCTCGTAGCGGTTGGGTTCGGCTCGTTCGGGTTCGTTCGGGTTCGTTCGATCCGGTCGTCTACGCGGAACGGCTTCGGCTCGCGTCGTTCACGATCCGCTCACGCGCAGATCCTTGAACGGGCGGTCGCGGTCGAGACGCGGCTCCTTCGGCAAGCCGAGCGCGCGCTCGCCGAGGCCGTTGCGGTGGACCTCGACGGTCCCGCCGCCGACCGTCATCGCGCCGCGGGCGAGCAGGCTGTCCTGCCAGCGGCCTTCCATCGGCGCGTCGTGGCCGGCGAGCAGCGCATCGGCGCCCTGGAGCCAGGCGGCGAGCTCGGCCTTGCGATGCCCGCTCTCCGCAGTGAAGACCTTCAGCACCGAGCCGTCGACGTCGGGCCGGCGTCCGTCGAGGATCGCGCCCTTGAGCCGCGCCTGGAGCAGCTCGAGCACGCGCTCCTCGACGTAGCCCGCGCCGAGCTTCTCGCGCACGACGGGCTCCTCGATGCGGCCGCTCGCGACCGCGTCGGCGACGAGCTGGGCAACACGCAGGCGGCCATGGCTCGTCGTCCCGATGCTCGCGCCCTCGTTCATCAAGACGAAGGTCGTGACGGGCCAGCCGCGGCCGAGGCCGTTCACGACGTTCGAGAGCGGCGTGCGCACGTCCTTGAAGAAGACCTCGTTGAAGTGGCGATCGCCCTTCATCGTGACGAGCGGCCGGACCTCGACGCCGGGCTGGCGCATGTCGACCATCGCGAAGGTGATGCCGTCGTGCTTCGGGACGTCGGGGTTCGTCCGGCAGACGATGAAGCCCCAGTCGGCGTACTGCGCGCTGGTCGTCCAGACCTTCTGACCGTTCAGAACGAGGTCGTCGCCGTCGACGACGCCCCGCGTCCGCACCGCCGCGAGATCCGAGCCCGCCTCGGGCTCGCTGAAGAGCTGACACCAGATCTCGTCGCCCCGCAGCATCGGCTTCAAATAACGCGCGCGCTGCTCGGGCGTCCCGAAGCGGATCAGCGCCGGACCGATCAGCCCGACCGCCGCATCGATGAAGCCGCTCGAGACGTCGAAGGCCGCGACCTCTTCGGCGAAGAGGATCGCCTCGACCGGGGACGCGCCGCGGCCGCCGAACTCCTTCGGCCAGGTGATCGCCGCCCAGCCGCCGTCGAAGCGCGTGCGCTGCCAGGCCTTCATCCGCGCCCAGTACTCGTCCTCGGCAGCGACCGTGTGCACGCGCGGGCCATCGGACCAGTCGTTCACGCCGGTCTTGCGCTTCGCGTTCGCTGCGAGCCAGGCGCGCGCCTCGGCACGGAAGGCCGCCTCGTGCGGGGTATCGGCTCGTCGCTTCATCTCGACATCCCCCCGGCGGCGGTCGCAGAAAGCAGCCGCGCGATCCGGTCGTGCTGGTCGCTCGCTCGGCCGAGGAGGATCTCGCTCGACTGGGCGCGGCGGTAGTAGAGATGCGCGTCGTACTCCCACGTGTACCCGACGCCGCCCTGGATCTGCATGTTCTCGATCGCCATGCGCACGTAGGCGGGCCCGGACTGCGCCTTCGCGACGGCCGCGAGCAGCGCGCGCTCGGTCGCCTCGGCGGCCAGCTCGGCATCGCCGCAGCGCCCGCAGCATCGCCGCCGTCACAGGCCTCGATCGCCGCCTCGACCGCCGTCCGCGCGCCCTCGAAGTCGATCAGCATGTCGGCGCATTTGTGCTTGATCGCCTGGAAGGAGCCGATCGGTCGTCCGAATTGATGGCGCGCATTCGCGTAGTCGACCGCCGCCTCGAGCACCCGCTGCATGCCCCCGACCATCTCCGCACAGGCGAGCACCGTCGCGTCCTCGAGTCCCCGCTCGATCGCCGCTTCGTCCTCCCCCGGCGTCCCGACGGCCTCGACGTCGACGTTCTCGAAACGCAGCCGCGCGAGCGGTCGGGTCGGATCGAAGGCCTCCTGACGGGACACCGTCAGACCCGCGGCACCGGCATCGACCGCGAAGAGCCCGAGCCCGCGGCCCGCGCGGGCCACCACGAAGAAACGCTCCGCCGCGACGCCGTCGAGCACGAGGCGCTTCTCGCCCGAGATCCGGAAGCCCGAGCCCGACGGCTTCGCCTCGACCCGGACCCGTCCCGCCTCCCAGGATCCCGCGTCCTCGAGCCACGCGAGCGTCGCAAGCTGGCCCTCGGCCAGCGGGCCGAGCCAGGCATCCGATTTCGCCCCGCTCGCCTCGAGCACGCGCGCCACGACCCGGCCGGCGAGCGCCGCACAGGCGAAGAGCGGAATCGGCGCGAGGGCGCGGCCGACCTCGCCGAGGGCGATCGCGAGCTCCTTCAGGCCGAAGCCCTGGCCGCCCTGGGCCTCGGGGATCGCGAGGCCGACGAGCCCGAGCTCGGCACCGGCCTTGCGCCAGAGCTCGCGCGAGAGTCCCTCCCCCGACGCCATCACGCGGCGCGTCTCCGTCATCGGGGCGTTCGCCTCGAAGAAACGGCGGAGGGTGTCGCGGAACTCGACCTGCTCCGGGGCCAGATTGAAATCGGGCAGCGCTAACGGCACGCGATGGCTTCCTTCACGGAGATTCTCTCAGGGCGCATCTTTCGCAGGGCCTCGTCCCCAAGGCCGGACTTCACGAGACCTCGCTCTCGAGGCCTCGCTCACAATGAGAGATCGAAGAGCCGGATCGCGTTCTTGCGTGCGATGCGGTCGACCTGGTCCTGGGGCAGATGGCCGAAGAGCGTCTCGGCGGTCTGCTTCGTATGGGGGAAGGTGCCGTCCTGATGCGGGTAGTCGGTCTCGAACATCACCTGATCGAGGCCCACACGATCGATCAGGTCGACGCCGACGGTGTCCTTGAAGAAGCAGCTGTAGACGTTGCGCCGGTAGTAGCTCGACGGCGGCTCGGGCAGCCGGGTCTCGCCCTGGGCCCATTGATGGGTCTGCCACGTGTCGTCGGCGCGCTCGATGAAGTACGGGATCCAGCCGATCTGGCACTCGGCGTAGAGCAGCTTCAGCTTCGGGAAGCGGATCAGCTTGGCCGAGAAGATCCAGTCGAGCATCGAGGCGACGGAATTGCAGGCGATCAGGTTGGAGGACATGATCGTCGGCGCGTCCGGAGCCGTATTGACGGTCTTCGTCCCCGAGCCGATGTGCATGCAGATCACGGTCCCCGTCTCTTCGCAGGCGCGGATGAAGGGATCCCAGTAGTCGCCGTGGAGCGAGGGCAGCCCGAGCCAGACCGGCAGCTCGGAGAAGGCGACGGCGCGCACGCCCCGCGCCGCGTTGCGGCGGATCTCGGCGGCGGCGAGCTCGGCGTCCCAGAGCGGCACGACACAGAGCGGGATCAGCCGCCCGTTCGAGCCGCCACACCACTCCTCGACCATCCAGTCGTTGTACGCCTCGACGCAGAGCTTCGCGAGCTCGCGATCCTTGCGCTCGTTGAAGAGCTGGCCGCAGAAGCGCGGGTAGTTCGGGAAGCAGAGCGAGGCCTCGACGTGATTGCGGTCCATGTCGGCGAGGCGCGCCTTCGGATCGAAGCAGCCGCGGGCGATGTCGTCGAAGGTGACCCCGATCGGCTTGACCTCCTCGGGGCGCAGCCCGGGGCAGGCGATCATGAGTCGCATCTGATAGAGGTGGTCCTCGTAGTGCCACCACGCGGCGAGCGGCCCATCGTCCCCCGGCCGCTCGACCCAGACACCGTCCACCAGCCGCGGCACACCCCGCGGTCGCAGCACGACCCGCGGTCCCTTGTCGCGCAAGCGCGCCGGCAGCCGGGATTCCCAGACGTGCGCCGGCTCGACCACGTGGTCGTCGACGCTGATGATCCGGGGAATCGTGCTCGTCTTCGAGCCTTGGGCTTGCATGCGGAGCTCCTGGCCCGACGCCTCGCACGGCGCCGGGTCCGGCAGGCAGCCGGGCGAGGGGTCGAGCGCGGGGTCGGGCATGTGGTCGGGCGAGTTGCCGAGATTCGCAAACCTGCGAGATTTAGTCGACTTCGGACGGGAGTGATGGTGGGCTCAGGCAGGACGCGCTTCGATTTCTCCGGACAGACGGTGGTGGTGACGGGCGGCTCGCGGGGGATCGGCCGCCAGATCTGCGAGGCCTTCGCGGAGGCCGGTGCGCGGGTCGAGACCTGCAGCCGGAAGCTCGTCGACGAGCCCTACCGACACGCCGGAATACGCGCGACCGCGCTCGACGTCCGCGACCCCGAGGCGACCCGCGCCTGGCTCGCCGACTGCGCAAAGGCCTCGGGCGGGATCGACGTGCTCGTCAACAACGCCGGCGGGGCGCCCTCGGTCGCGAGCGCCGAGGCCTCGCCGAAGCTGACCCAGAAGATCCTCGAGCTGAACCTGCTGGCCCCGCTCGTCCTCTCCCAGCAGGTCCATGCCCACATGCTGGCGCGGGAGACAGGCGGCTCGATCGTCAACATCGTGAGCATCAGCTCGCTGCGGCCGACGCCCAAGGGCACGGCCTACGGCGCCGCGAAGGCGGGCCTCATGAACGCGACGACCTCCCTGGCCGTCGAGTGGGGGCCGAAGGTCCGGGTCAATTGCATCGTGGCGGGCCTCGTCGCGACGGAGCTGACCGGCGACCATTTCGGCGACGCCGGCAGTCAGGCCGAGATCCTGCGCGCGATCCCGGCCGGGCGCTTCGCGCGGGCGGAGGAGATCGCCCAGGCGTGTCTCTACCTCGCTGCGCGCGACTCGAGCTACGTGAGCGGTGCGGCCCTCGAGGTCCACGGCGGCGGCGAGTGGCCGCCGACGGTGCCCCACCCGGTCGAGTGAACGCGCGTCGAGGCCGGCGCTCTGGCGCGGGCAGCGGCTCGAGCCTCGTCGCGACGGACGGCGTCCTGGAAGGAGTCGAGCCTTGTCTTCCCCCACGAGCGGTGTGCTGAGCGGACGGGTCGCCGTCGTGACTGGCGGCTCCCGCGGCATCGGTCGCGCGCTCGCCGCGGCGCTGCGCCAGGCCGGAGCCGAGGTCGTGATCTCGGGGCGCTCGCAGCAGAAGCTCGACCGCACGGCTTCGGAGCTCGACGTCGTGCCGGTCCAGGCCGACGCGATGAGTCGCGACGAAGCGGTCAAGCCCGTCGCCGAGGCGATCGCCCGCTTCGGCGGCCTCGACATCCTCGTCAACAACGTCGGCGGCTCGGCCGGCGGCAATCCGAGCCTCTTCTCGAGCGACGACGATCGCTTCGAGGCGAACCTGACTCTAAACCTGACCTCGGCCTACTGGTCGACGAAGGCCGCGGTCGCCTCGATGCGCAGCCGGGGCCACGGCCGCATCATCCAGATCGGCTCCGGCGCCTCGAAGCACGCCGCGGCGAGCCCCGCCTACACCGCCGCCAAGCACGGCCTCGTCGGCCTGACGAAGCAGCTCGCCGTCGACCTCGCCCGCCACCAGATCACGGTCAACTGCGTCTGCCCCGGCTGGACCGCGACCGACCTCGTCTCCTTCGAGCAGCTCGGCGCCGCCCAGGGCATCGACGCCGCGACCGCCCGAAAGCAGGCCGAGGCCGAGAGCGCGCAGCGCCGCATCCTCGAGCCCGAGCTGCTCGGGCCGATGGTCGTCCTGCTCGCGTCGGAGGCCGGTGCCCCGATCACGGGCCAGGTCATCGGCGTCGACGGCGGCTACCGGCTCTGAGCCGGGCGTCGCGCTATCCAGAAAGCGCCGTGATGCCCAAACTCGCGCGACCCGCCCGGCCGCGCGCCCTTTCGGAGTCCCCATGCAGACCGAGATCCTCGACGCCGGCTCGATTTCCTCCTACGACGAACAGGTCGATGTCCTCGTCGTCGGCCTCGGCTGCGCCGGCGCCGCGGCGACGCTCTCGGCCGCCGCGGCCGGTGCGAAGACGCTGGTCGTCGAGCGCGCGGGGGGCGGCGGCGGGACCTCGGCCATGTCGGGCGGCGTGATCTACCTCGGCGGGGGCACCGCGCTCCAGAAGGCCTGCGGCTTCGAGGACTCGCCCGAGGAGATGTTCAAGTATCTCATGGCCTCGGTCGGCGCCGGCTGCGACGAGGCGAAGATCCAGGCCTACGCCGAAGGCACGGTCGAGCACTTCGACTGGCTCGTCGCCCAGGGCGTCCCCTACAAGCACAGCTTCTACTACGGCCAGTCGGGCGAGCCGCCGACGGACGACGGCCTCGTCTGGTCGGGCTCCGAGAACGTCGCGCCCTTCCGCGATCTCGCGAAGCCGGCGCCCCGGGGCCACGTCGCCGCCGTCCCCGGCGCCGCCGGCCACAAGGTCATGAGCTCCCTCTGCAAGGCCGTCGCCGACTCGGGCGCCGCCCAGTCCTTCAACACGATCTGCAGCGCGCTGATCCAGGAGCGCGACGGCACGATCGTCGGCGCCCGCCTCGAGACCTTCGGCGAGTCCCGCTTCGTCCGCGCCCGGGGCGGCATCGTGCTGACGACCGGCGGCTTCGTGCTCAACGACGCCATGCTCGACGCCTATCGTCCGGAGGCGCGCCGCTGCCAGATGCGCGTCGCCGCCGACGGCGACGACGGCTCGGGCATCCGCCTCGGCATGGGCGCCGGCGCGGGCACGCGCCATCTCGACAAGGTCTCGGTCTCGCTGCCGGTGACCCAGCCCTGGGATCTGAAGCGCGGGATCCTCGTCAACGCGAAGGGCCAGCGCTTCATCAACGAGGACGCCTACTACGGCCGCCTCGGCGACGCAGCGCTGCTGCGCCAGGACGGCCATTGCTGGCTCGTCGTCGACGACGCGGTCTTCGTGCAGCCCGAGTACGGCTTCGAAGTCTGTGCCGTCGGCGAGACGCCGGCGGAGCTCGGCCGCGAGCTCGGCCTCGCCGAGGGCGCCCTCGAATCGACGATCGAGCTCTTCAACCGGCATGCACAGCAGGGCAGCGACCCGCTCTTCGGGAAAGCGCGAGCCCTACCTCCAGCCCCTCGTGGTCGGGCCCTTCGCCGCGATCGACTGCAACGTCGAGACGGCGCGTTATGCGGTGTTCACGCTGGGCGGCCTCGCGACCGACGTCGACGGTCGGATCCTCGATCCCGAAGGCCGGCCGATGCGCGGGCTCTATGGCGCGGGGAGGTCGACCTCGGGCCTCGCGGTCGGGGGCTACAGCAGCGGGCTCTCCCTCGGCGACGGGACCTTCTTCGGAAGGCGGGCGGGACGCGCGGCGGCCTTGGACCGGAAATAGTCACGGCCCGGTCATCGGCACGGCGACGCTTCGATTCCGCCCGGCGTCCCTTCCGATCCGGCACGAGGCCCCTCGATGTCCCAGCTCTACGACCGGATCGGCGCGGGCTACGGCGCGCGGCGCATTCCGGACCCGCGAATCGCAGAGGCGATAAAGGCCGCGCTCGGCGACGCACGCAGCCTCGCGAACGTCGGCGCCGGCGCCGGCGCCTACGAGCCACGCGACCGCACCGTCGTCGCGATCGAGCCCTCGAGAACCATGATCCGACAGCGGCCGACGACGGCGGCCCCCGTCGTCTGCGCCAGCGCCTCGGCGATCCCGCTGCGCGACGCGAGCTTCGACGCCGCCCTCGCGATCCTCACGATCCACCACTGGCCCGACCGCATGCTCGGTCTGACCGAGCTCCGACGCATCGCACGAAGACGCGTCGTGATCCTGACCCATGAACATCTGGGCAGCCTCTGGTTGACGGAGTATTTCCCGAGCATCCGCCGAATCGATTCCGACGATTTCCCGAGCGACGGCGAGCTCGAGGAGGCGCTCGGTCCGCTCTCGATCCGCCCGCTGCCGATCCCGCACGACTGCAGCGATGGCTTTCTCGGCGCCTACTGGCGGCGCCCCCAGGCGTATCTCGACCCCGGCGTTCGGTCGGCGATCTCGATCTTCGCGAAGCTCCCGCCGATCGAGATCGAGGCCGGGCTCGCCAGGCTGCAGAGCGATCTCGATTCGGGGCGGTGGCACGCGTCCCAACGCGCGCTGCTCGAATGCGAAGCGCTCGATGTCGGATACCGGCTCGTCACCGCCGAGCTCGAGGCCTGATCGTCGAAGCCCTGGCGGATCGATCGCCCGGTCCGATCCGCCCACCCGCCAGCGAGCCAGCCGACCCGGACCCGGAGCCCCCGTTTCCGGGCCGTGGCGTCAGATGTGCAGCGTCTCCGGCAGCCAGTTCTCCCGGGTCGCGAAGCGCTGGCGTCCGAGCGGCGCGATGTCGCAGGACGACGAGCGCCCGTCGACGATCCGTTCGGCGAGGGCGCGTGCCACGCCGTAGGACTGCATGACCCCGCGGCCGGTGAATGAATGCGCCTCGAAGAGATTCGCGATCCCGGGGACGAGCCCCGCGATCCCGCTGCAATCCGGTGTCACGGCATAGAGCCCCGACCAGCCGCGTACGTGGCCGCAGCGCTCGAAGGCCGACGCGCGATGGGCGAGGCGCGGCCAGACGAAGGTCTCGAAGAAATCCGCCCCGTCGTAGGCGAAGTCGAAGCCCGGCGCCTCTTCGGGGATCGAGTAGCCCGCCAGCACGTGGCCCGCCTCGGGATGGAAGTAGAGATCGCTCGCGTCGACGACCATGCCGAGCGCATCGAAGTCGACCCGCGACGCGAGCGCCGCGCGGTCGAAGCCGACGAGGCAGATCTGCCGGCGCACGGCCTCGGTCACGTCCCGGATCCCGAGCTTGCCCGAGAAGACCGTCGACCACGCGCCCAGACAATTGACGAGGACGTCGCACTCGAGGCGCAGCTCGCGGCGGCGTCGCTCGCGGGGAATGCGGTGGCTCGTCAGGATCTCGCGGAGCGCGCCGGAGTCGTCCGCCGCGTCGACGCCCTCGACCTCGATCACGTCGACCGCGCACACGCGCCGCGTCCCGGTCTCGCCCTCGACGCGCCGGGTCACGACGCCGTCGATGTAGTGCCGATTGCGGAAGCGCACGCCGAGGGCCTCGGCCTCGCTGCGGTAGAAGCGCCGCACCGCGTTCGGGTTGATCAGCCCGTCGCGCGGCGACCAGGTCGCGCCGACGAGCTCGTGGAGGTTGCTGTCGAGGAGCGGGCAGCGCGCCGCCGCTTCCCCCGGCGAGAGCAGCTCGACGCCGAGCCCGTGCTGGTTCTGGAGCTTGCTCTTCTCGCGCGCCCGCGCGAAATGCTCGGCGTCGTCGTAGAGCCAGAGATAGCCCTGCTCGCGGAAGCCGAACGCCTCGCTCCGGCTGCGGAAGAAATCGAGGGATTGCCGGCAGGTCTCGATGTTGACCGGTTGCCACCAGGTCGCCCGCACCCCGCCCGCGTTGAGCTCGCTCGAGGCGTAGATGCCCGCCAGGTCGAGGTCGACGACATGGATGTCCCGGACCCCGCGCGCCGCCAGCGACCAGGCGAGCGCCGATCCGATGATGCCGCCGCCGGCGATCACGACGTTCACGTGCTCCATGGCCACTCCCCGGGGTCCCGGCCCCTGCCCGCTCGTCCTGCTCCCTGGCCTGAGAGGCCGCCGCGTATCCGGCGGATCTCCCCGGCGAGAGCGGGATCGGCGCGACGCCACCGGACGTTGAGACGCCCCGCGGATCAGCCGCCGCCGAGGTCGACGCCGAAGGCGTCGAAGACGAGGTCGGCCCCGTCGTGACGATGGAGGTCGAAGCGCTGGAGCAGCAGATGGACGCGGCGGCGCAGGGAGAGCGCCCCGGTGCCGGCCTCGAGCAGCGCCTCGAGCCGCGCACACTCCGCCCGGAGCGCCCGCTGCTCCGCGATCAGGCGATCGACGTCCCGGGCGCGGTGCGGGGCGACCTCGATGATCTCCTGCAGGACGCCGTCGTCGCGTTGCGTCTCTTCGATGTGGGCCGCGAGGGCGGCGGAGAGGGCGCGAAGCTCCCGGCGCAGGCGATGGGTCCAGCGCCGGCCGCTGCCGACGGGGGCCCCGATCGCGTGGCCGACCGCGACGAGCCGACCGCGCAGGCGCTCGCGGGTCGCCAGCGCCGCGAGCAGCGTCGTGCTCTCGGAGGCGATCTCGGCGACGGTCGCGTCCTCGAGCAGGTCGAGGAAGGTCGCCCCCGACATCCGGACCAGGGTCTCGTGGTCCCCGCCCTCGAAGAAGATCTCGTCGCGCTCCTCGAGGCTCGCGTCGATCACCGTCGTCAGCCCGTAGGCCGCTCCGATCGGCGGCACCGCCCCGCACTCGCAGTCCGGAAAGAGCCGCGCCATGTCCTGCTCGCGGGAGACGTGGAGCGCGCGGCCGAGCTCTTCGCGCACGCGATCGAGCTCGAGCCGCCGCGAGGCCGGCAGGACCGCCAGCACGAAGCCCGCGTCGTCCTGAAGGACCACGGACTTCGCGAGGGACTCCTCGTCGACCCCCGCCTCCCGGGCGCTCTCGAGGCTGCAGAAGGAATGCATGTGGGATTCGAGGGCGTAGGCGGCGCCGTGGCGCGAGAGATAGTCGGCGATCGTGGGGGAGAGCGTCATGTCGGGGGGCCTCCTTCGCTCGTGGGATTCGAATCGAAATCTCCATTCGAGCGACGGGACCGACTAACGCTCGGGGTCCCGTCGCGGCGTCTCGCTGAAGGGTCCGTGCAGCGCCGGCTCGAGCAGCGCGAGATAGTCGGGCCCCCGCATCCGGACGAGGTCGTCATGGCCGCCCGCCTCGAAGTAGACCTCGGGCAGACCGACCAGCGCATCGTCGTAGACCGTCGGGATCTCCCAGGGCTGGGCCAGGCCCGGCAGCGCTCCGGGCTCGCAGTCCCCGAAGAGGCTGTCGATCTCGGCCTCGCTGGCGAGCTCGAGATCGCGGTGGAGCTGGGCGCCGAGGCGATGAAGGTCGACGCGTCGTGCCGCCGGAACCACGGCCACGACGTAGCCGTATTCGTCCGTCAACAGAACGGGCTTGGCGAGTCGTTCGAGGGGAACCTGGGAGCAGCGGGCCGCCTGGGCGCTGTGGTGGGAGCGGGGATGGGAGTGGATCTCGTAGGGGAGACCCGAGGCTTCGAGGAGGTCTGCGACTCGTTTCGCGATGGCCATGGCTGGCGGACTCCTCTGTTTCACGTGACTTCGCGTCGTCTCCCTGATTCCCCCGCCACTTCTCCCGACCTCCCTGCCCGGTCCGTTCGGCTCGTGGACCGGAGTCGCTCGTTCGCAAAGTAGAGCGACACCTTCGTTTGTCAATCGACGCGCACCTGGCGCTCAGCGTGCGGTCGTCGAGCCGCCGTTCGCGCGCCAGATCTGGCCGGTGCAGAAGCGGCCCGCCTCCGAGGCGAGGTAGAGCATCAGCCAGGCCTGGTCGACCGCCTCGCCGACCTTCCCGATCGGGGACATCGACTCCATCTTCGTGATGAAGCCCGAGTACGCCGCCTGGTTGAGCGAGCCGTCCGCGTTCTTCAGGTGGCGCTGGGTGAACGCCGTCACCGTCGCCCCCGGCGCGATCGCGTTGACGCGAATGCCGTGCTGCCCGACCTCCTGCGCCAGCGTCTGGGTCAGCTGGGCGACCCCCGCCTTCGTGATCGCGTAGGCGCCATAGCCCGCGACCGGGAGATCGATGGCTCCGGAAGAGACGTTGATGATGCTGCCGCCACCCCGACGGACCATCGCGGGGATCGCCGCCTGACAACCGTAGAGCGTGCCCTTCAGGTTGACGCCGAGGATGCGATCGAAGGCCTTCTCGTCGAGATCCGCGAGGCGACCATCGCAGGGAATGCCCGCGATGTTGCAGAGCACGTCGAGCCCGCCGAACTCGCGCACCGCCCGGGCGACGAGGCTCTCGACCTCGGCGCGCTGGGACACGTCGACCCGCTGCGCCGCGGCCTGGCCGCCCTTGTTCCGGATGCCCTGCGCGACGGTCTCCGCCCCATCGGCATCGAGATCCCCGAGCACGACCCGGGCCCCCGCCTCGGCGAAGACCTCGGCTGCCGCGCGGCCGATCCCCGACGCCGCCCCCGTCACCACCGCCACCCGTCCCGCCAGCCCGAAGATCTCGTTCAACGTCGCCATGTCCATCTCCTCCCCGACCGGATCGGTCGACCGCGTGAGCCGCTCGGCAGGATACGCAAACGGCCCGCGGCGGCTCGCGCATCCTTTCAGAGCCGGGATGGACTGACTAGAGTTCGTGACCGCCGCGTGCCCCGCGCACGCCCTCGAGGAGCCAGCGATGCAGGGACTTCGCCATCTGCGTGTCGTCGATTTCAGCGATCGGATCGCCGGCGCCTACGCGACGAAGCTGCTGGCCGATGCCTGGGCCGAGGTCGTGAAGGTCGAGCCGACGGGCGGTGACCCGCTGCGTCGTTGGACGGCGAGCGGGCAAGCGCTCGGCGACCGGGACGGAGCGCTCTTCCAGTTCCTCAACACGTCGAAGAAGTCCATCGTCGGGGCGCCCGACGACGCCCACGTCCTCGAGCTCGTCGCCGGCGCCGACCTCGTCGTCGAGACCTTTGCTCCGGGTGTGATCGAGCGGCTCGACCTCTGCAACCGGTTCCCCGGTCTCGTCGTGCTCTCGATCTCGCCCTACGGCCGCGGCGGACCGATCTCGAACGCGCCCGCGGCGGACATCACGATCCAGGCCCATAGCGGCGCGATCTCGGTCCGCGGCCTGCCGACCCAGCCGCCGATCATGTGCGGTGGCCGCGTGACGGAATGGATCGGCGGGACCTTCGCCGCCGTCGCCGGCCTCGGCGCCGTCCAGCGCGCCCAGCGCTTCGGCCAGGGCGACCACGTCGACTTCTCGCTCTGCGAGGTCATGAACATCGGTTCGACGACCTACATGGACTTCATGAACAGCCTGATGGGACGCCCCGAGCTCGTCGCGCCGCCGCGCTCGGTCGAGGTCCCGTCGATCGAGCCGACCCTCGACGGCTGGGTCGGCTTCAACACCAACTCCCATCAACAGTTCACCGACTTCCTGCTGCTGATCGAACGCCAGGACCTGCTCTCGCAGCCCGAGTGGGCCCAGATCGCGACGCGCATGGCGCGGATGGACGAGTGGAACGCGATCGTGCGCGCGTTCACGACGCAGCACACCACGGCCGAGATCGTCGAGCGCGCGTCGCTGCTGCGGATCCCGGTGGCCCCGGTCTGCAGTGGCAGGACCGTCCTCGAGCACGCCCACCTGAAGGAGCGCAGCGTCTTCGTGAAGAATCCGAGCGGCGGGTTCCTGCAGCCGCGGCCGCCCTACCTCGTGGACGGAGAAGGGCCGCGCCCCTTCGAGCCGGCGCCGAAGCTCGGCGAGCACACCGACGCCTTCGCGCGGGGCGCCGCCCGCCAGCGCGCGAAGCCCGGCCTCGCGCCGGTCGCCCGGGCGGCGACGCCGCTCCCGCTCGCGGGGATCCGTGTGCTCGACACGACGGCGTGGTGGGCCGGGCCCTCCGCCTGTCAGATGCTCGCCTATCTCGGCGCCGACGTGATCAAGGTCGAGGCGATCCAGCGCCCCGACGGCATGCGCATGGCGGGCGGCCTCTTCATGACCCAGGGCGATTGGTGGGAGCGCAGCGGTGTGACGCTCTCCGCCAACACCAACAAGCGCGGCCTGACCCTCAACCTCGCGGATCCGAAGGGGCTCGCGCTCTGCAAGAGGCTGCTCGCGGAGTGCGACGTCTTCATCGAGAACTTCTCGCCCCGGGTCGTCGAGAACTTCGGCCTCGACTGGGCGTCGGTCCACGCGATCAATCCCCGGGCGATCGTCGTGCGGATGCCGGCCTTCGGGCTCTCGGGCCCGTGGCGCGACAACGTGGGCTTCGCCCAGACGATGGAGCAGATCTCGGGTCTCGCCTGGATCACGGGCCACGCCTACGACCAGCCGCGCATCCAGCGCGGCCCCTGCGATCCGCTGGCGGGCATGCACGCCGCCTTCGCGACGCTGGTCGCCCTCGCCGAGCGCGAGAAGACGGGCCGGGGCCACCGCCTCGAGTGCACGATGGTCGAGGGCGCCCTCAACGCCGCCGCCGAGATGTCGATCGAGTGGTCGGCCTACGGGGTCGAGCTCGGACGCGACGGCAATCGCGGACCGGAGGGTGCCCCGCAGAACGTCTACGCCTGCGCCGGGAAAGAGCGCTGGCTCGCCCTCTCCGTCACGAACGACACGCAGTGGCAGGCTTTGAAGGCGCTCCTGGGTCGCCCGACCTGGGCCGAGGATGCCGAGCTCGCGACCCACGCCGGACGTCGGCGCAAGCACGATCTGCTCGACGACGAGCTCGCGCGCTGGGCGGCGGGCCAGGACCTCGACGAGGCCGTGGCGGCGCTCCTCGCCCGCGGCATACCCGCGGCCCCGGTCTTCGACGCGCGCATCCAGAGTCGTCATCCGCAATTCGAGGCCCGCGGCTTCTACGAATCCCTCGCGCATCCGATCGTTGGGACCCACGGCTATTCCCGGCCGCCCTTCCGCTTCGCGACCGTCGATCGCTGGAATCGCACCGCCGCGCCGACGATGGGACAGCACAACCACGAGATCCTGGCGGAGCTCGGGCTCTCGACCGAAGAGATCGCCGAGCTCGAGCGGAGCGAAGTCATCGGCGACCGGCCGAAGGGGTTGTAAACCGTCGTCGCGCAGGTCTCGGGCCCGGCCGCCCGGCCTCAGCCTGCAGCGACCGACTCCGTCCCCTCGAAGGCGAGCACGTCCGCGCGGCAGACATAACGGATCGGACGGATCGAGACGTCGGCCCGGCCGACGACCCCCGGCAGCGGGTAGCTCGGCCGGATTCGGGCTTCGCCGAAGGCCGCCGCGTCGAAGCTCTCGATCTCGATCGGACCGCGCTCGGCGCGATGGACGGCGTGCTCGACGTCGACCTGGACCAGCCGGAAGCCGCGCGGCGTTTGGGCCGGATGCAGGCTCGAGACGAATTGCGTGTCCGTCCCACCGAGGCGCTGCGGCGCGCGGATCGCCAGCGAGAGCCAGACCGATCCATTCCGGACGACGCGCAGACGCGTCGCATCGTAGGCCCGGGCGAGCTCGACCTCCCCCGCGAAGGTCCGGAATCCGAAGCGCTCGGCCAGCCCCCGGCGCGCCGCCTCGGCGTCGACGACGGCGCCGACGAGCAATCCGCGCGGTCGCAGCCCGCTGCGGCATTCGATCCGAAGCTGCGCCAGGCGGAACGGCCCCCACTCCGGAGTCGGGCACGTCGAAGGCACTGAAGCCCACGACCGGTGGTAGCGTCGGATGCAGCGCCGGCGGCAGCATCGCGCACATCGGCTCCGCCTCGATCTCCGTCAGCGCCTGCAGGAAGACGCAATCGCGCAGCTCGAGACCCGCGCCGTCGAAGCGCGCGAGGATGGGCGCGTCCTTCGCGAGGGCGTTCGGATCGGCGGTTCCGACCAGCATCAGCCGCGCCCTCCCTCGGCCCGCGCCGTCTTTCCCTTCTGGAAAGCCGGCATCACCTCCCGCGCGAAGAGCCGCATGCTCGCGAGCACCTGCTCCTGGGGCAGCACCTCGCAGGCGTTCACGAGAAAGTTCAGCTGGTCGACCCCGACCGACTCCCAGCGCTTCACGGCCTCGACGATCGCCTTCGGATCCCCGATGCAGACGCCGTCGGGCACGCCGTAGGCGGCCCCCGGATTGCCGCCACTGCGGCTCGCCGCCGGTGCGCTGACGCCGCCCAGGGATTGATAGGCGGTCGTCGGATAGGCCTCGCGCGTGAAGAGCAGATGAGCATTCAAGAGCCCGAAGAGGCCGAGGAAGCCCATGCCGCGCTTCGCCCCGGTCGCGAGATCCTCGTGGCAGTGCATGAAGTTGAGCGTCGCGACCTGGTCGTTGACGACGAGCCCGGCCGGCGTGCAGCCCTGGATGCGGCGGTGGTACTCCTTCGTCCGGCGCTCCTGCTCCGCGAGGCTCGCCGTCGCGACGCCGAGACAGCCGAGGCCGCGCTCGGCGGCGTCGAGCTCGGTGCCCGGGCTCGTGACCGTGACCCACATCGGCGGATGCGGCTTCTGCATCGGCTTCGGGAGCACCGCCCGCTCCGGCATCGAGAAGCAGCTCCCCTTCCACGAGAAGCGCTCCTGGGTCCACATCCCGGGAATCGCGCGCACGAACTCGTCCCAGTCCTGCTTGGTCCGATCCGGATCCGCCTCGAAGCCCCCGAGCTCGGTCCAGGTCGAGGAGCGCGCGGTCCCGAACTCGAGGCGGCCGTTCGAGAGCAGATCGAGGGTCGCCGCCCGCTCGGCGACGCGGATCGGATGGTTCATCTCGCGCACGCAGACGACGGCTCCGTGGCCGATCCGGATCCGCTCGGTCTGCATCGCGCAGGCCGTCAGGAAGAGCTCGGGCGCGCTCGAATGGGAATAGCCCTCGAGGAAATGATGTTCGACGGCCCAGACCGTGTCGAAGCCGAGCTCGTCGGCGAGGCGGACCTGCTCGAGGGCGTTGCGGAGGACCTTCGCCTCGTTCTCCGCCGTGAAGGGCCGCGGAGTCGCGAGCTCGTGGAAGATGCCGAATTTCAAGGGAGCCCTCGCTCGAGGCGGACCGGCCGCCGGCGCGCCCGACGATAGCGGCTCGGACTCCACGGCCCGAGGGCCGCGAGCCGACGGCCGAGCGCTGCGCGCCGCAGGGCGCGGGGCGCGGGGCGCGGGGCGTCGTTCGACTATGGTTCGCCGGGGAGGCGACCGTGAAGCTGCACGCGATCAGTGACCTGCACGTCGGCTTCAAGGAGAACCGCGAGGCGCTCCGCGCCCTGCCCGCCCGCCCCGACGACTGGCTGATCCTCTGCGGCGATGTCGGGGACACCCCGGAGCAGCTCGCGTACGCCCTCGACGTGCTGGGGCGGAAGTTCGGGCAGCTCCTCTGGGTCCCGGGCAATCACGAGCTCTGGACGGTGCCCCGGGCGACGGGGAGCCGGGGGGTCGCCCGTTATGCGGAGCTCGTCGAGCTCTGTCGAGGGCGCGGGGTCCTGACGCCCGAAGATCCGTTCCCGGTCTGGACCGGCGAGGGGGGCCCGCATCTGCTGGCGCCGCTCTTCCTGCTCTACGACTACAGCTTCCGACCCGACGAGGTCCCGGTCGAGCAGGCGGTCGCCTGGGCGCAGGAAGAGAACCTGATGTGCGCCGACGAGGTGCTGCTCCATCCCGATCCGTATCCGGGCTTCGGGGCGTGGTGTGAGGCGCGCTGTCTCGAGAGCGAGCGGCGGCTCGAGGAGGCGCTCGCGCAACACCCCGGGTTGCCGACGATCCTGATCGCCCACTTCCCGCTCAAGCAGCGCCTCGCGCTCCTGCCGCGCATTCCGCGCTTCATGGTCTGGTGTGGCACGCGACGGACCGAGGACTGGCATCTCCGCTTCCGCGCCGCCGTCGTCGTCTCGGGCCATCTCCACATTCCGTCGAGCCGTTCGATCGACGGCGTGCGCTTCGAGGAGGTCTCCCTCGGCTATCCGGAGCAGTGGCGCGCACGGGCCGCCCACCGCGGCTGGGGATTCGAGGATCATGTGCGCCCGATCCTGCCCGCGCCGGAGGTCGACGCGGGCGATCCGCTCGCGGAGTGGCTCGCGGCTCAGGCGCGAGGGGGCGGGGATCCGACGCGCTGACGATGGAGGGCGGGGTCGACGACCTGCTCCATCGCCGACCGGACGACGGCGAGCTCGGTGAGGGCCGCGGGGATGGCCGCGTCGGGGATCCGATCGGCGCCGGTCCGGGCCAGAAAGGCGACGATCCCTTCGACGGCCGAAGCCGGCCGGGCGACGAGCGCTTCGTGGTCGACGAAGAGGACGTCGATCGAGGGCCGCGCCTCGAGCCAGGCCCGCGCGCGCGCCATCGCGCCTTCGAAGGCGCGGGCGAGGGCCGCCTCGGCATCGCGCGGGACGGGCTCGCCCCGGCGCGCGAGCATCGCCCGCTGCGAAGCGAGGACCTCGTCGAGGGCGCGCTCGACGAGGAGCACGCGATGGTCGACCCGGCGGAGGTCGCGACGGGGGTCGACGTCTCGCAGCTCGCTCAGCAGCGGTGCCACGATCTTGACGACCCGCCCCCGACACGCCTCGACGAACGAGGCATCGCTCCGGATCCGTTTCACCGCGGCGAGCTCGTGGTAGCCCCGGGGATTGTCGGGATCGGCGCCCCGCTCCCCGTCCCGGGCGAGCGAAAGCCCTGCGGCTTCGAGCAGCTGCATCAGCAGCGAGGTCCCCGAGCGCGGCAGCCCCGAGACGATCGTCACCCGATCGGGCGCATCGAGCCGGATCAACTCAGTGCACCGACGGCGCCGCTTCGACCGGAAACCGGACGCTGAAGCGGGTCCCACGACCGTGCTCGCTCTCGACGTCGATCGAGGCGCCGTGCTCCTGCACGATGCCGTGGACGATCGAGAGGCCGAGCCCGGTCCCCCCGTTGTGCTCGCGCGTCGAGAAGAACGGATCGAAGATCCGCGGCAGATCGCCATCGCGGATCCCCGGACCCCGATCCTCGATCCGCAGACAGGGGCCGTCCTCCGTCCGAATCGTCTCGACCCGCACCCGGCCCGCACAGCCCTCGCTCGCGTCGAGGGCGTTGCGCACGAGATTGACGACGATCTGCTCGATGCCGAGGGGATCGACGAGCACGGCGAGCTCGTCGCCGGCGAGCTCCGTCTCGATTCGCTCGATCTCCTCGCGCGCCAGCCCGCCCCGCATCGCGACCAGCGCGTTGCGCACGATCCCGTTGAGATCCTGTCTCGATTTCGTCGCCGTCGAGCCCGCGGCGAACCGCAGCAGCGCCTTCACGATGCGCGCGCAGCGCTGGGCCTGCGCCTCGCTCTCCGCGAGCGCCGCCCGCCAGATCGCATCGCGGTCGGGATGATCGTCGCAGGCGAGCGCATACTGCGCGCTGATCAGGATCCCGCCGACCGGATTGTTGATCTCGTGGGCGACGCCCGCGGCGAGGGTTCCGATCGAGGCCAATCGCTCGGCCCGGGCGAGCTCCCGATGGGATTGCTCGAGCGCCCGCGTGCGCTCCTCGACGAGCGCCTTCAGCTCGCTCTGGAATCGCTGATCGACGGCGCGCTGCTCGGCATGCAGTCGATCCGCGCGCTGCTTCTCGCGGCGCAGCTGTCGCTCGGCATTCGAGCGGAGCCATTCGTAGCTCGCGGCGAGGCCGAAGGTCGCAAAGATGAGGATGGTCGCGGCCCAGAGATTCCAGGACGCGACGGCCTCGAAATCGGGAGAGACCGGCGGCCGGAATCCCATGGCGAGCGCAACCGAGATCGCGACGAAGGTCGCCGAGGTCACGACGCTCCACGCGAGCCCGATCCGGAGCCCCGAGCAGAGGATCGCGAAGAAGGAACGAGCATCGCGCCGACCAGGGCGGCCGTATCCTTGCCCCCGGTCATGAGCGCCAGGAACGACGAGTAGGCCCAGGTCAATCCGATCAGGGCCTGCTGCGCGACGAAGAGCTCGAGCCCGCAGGCCATTGCGATCGGGATCAGGAGAAAGCCCAGCCCCAGGCCGTAGGATGCGAACCGAACACCGATCGAAGACGCCTCGGACGTGGCCAGCACCGCGACGAAGACGGAGACTCCGCCGACGAGCCCCACGACGGCCGTGACGCGTGCCCGGAGCGGCGTTTCGTCCCGGACCTCGTGATCCGCGCGCGATAGAAACCGATCCGCGATCCGGAGGATCGACCGCATCGCACCGTCGGCGTCTCGGACCTCGTGCTTCGGGCTCGGATCCGCCATCGACTGCATCATCTCCCATCCGGACCGATGCGGTCAATCGAAGATCGGGTCGATCCACGGCACACGCAATCGGTTCCCCGCATGCGCGGGCCGGTTGCGGTCGCGGCTCGGGGTGGGATGATCTCCCCTCCAGACGAGCACCGTCGCGCTCGAGGAGCCCCGAATGCCCGCCTTCGTCCTCGTCCACGGCGGTGCCCATGGCGCCTGGTGCTGGGAACGCGTCGTTCCCCGACTCGTCGGCGACCCACGCGTCAGCGCGGTCCTCGCCGTCGATCTCCCGGGCCACGGGACCCGCCTCGAGGCGAAGGCCCAGGAAGAGATCACCCTCGCCGACTACGTCGAGGCCGTCGTCGGCGACATCGAGCGCGCGGGACTCGCCGATGTCGTGTTGGTCGGCCACTCCCTGGCGGGCATCACCCTGCCCCACGTGGCCGCGCGCCTGCCCGATCGCATCCGCCACGTCGTCTATCTCTCGACTTCGAACCCGCCCCTCGGCCAGTCGATCATGGACGAGCTGCGCGCGAGCCCCCTCTCCCCCCTCGCCCGCGGCATCGATCTGACGGCCGCATTCTGCAGCGATCTCGACGCAGCGACGGCCGCCTGGCTCACGAGCCGGCTCGGTCCGGAGCCCCCGGCGCCCATGGAGACGAAGGTGACGCGGGTCGCGGGTCCATCCGGGATCCCCTCGACCTACATCCTGCTCGAGCAGGACGAGGTCCTGCCGCCGGCCTATCAGCTCGAGCACGCGAAGCGGATCGGCGCCGGCGAGATCGTCCGCCTGGCAGCGGGACACAGCGCCTTCGCGTCCCAGCCGGAAGCGCTTGCGAAGAAGCTGCTCGCCTACGTGGCTTGATCCAGGAAGCTCAGGCCCCGTTCCAGGCCGCGCTCGTCGTATGGCCGCCCGAGAACTCGATCAGCTCGACGCGCGCTCCGTCGGGATCGGTCAGGAAGAACATCCGGACCCCGCCGACCTCGACCGGCGGCGAGAGCGGCGCGAGCCCGCGCGCGACGCATTCCGCGTGGGCCGCGTCGATGTCCGCCACCGAGATCGAGATGTTGCCCCAGCCCGAATGGCGTCCTTCCGGAGGTCGCGTGAGCGGCGGATGCTCGAAATGGATCAGCTCGATCGAGACCTTGCCCGCCCCCGGCACGAGCAATCCGACCATGCGGCCGCGGGCCCCCTTCGCCCCCGTCACCGCGTCGAGCCCCGGACCGTCGAGGCGGACGTCGAAGAGCTGTCTCAGGCCGAGCCCGTCGCGATAGAACGCCAGCGCGCGCTCGAGATCGCAGACGCGGACCGTGATGTGGGAGAAGTCGCGGAAGGCGAGCGCGCTCATGCCGCCCGCCCCCTCACGCGCCCGGCTTGTGGGAGCCGTCGCAGAGCGGCGCCTTCTTCGTCGCCTTGCAGGCACAGAAGTAGACGGGCTTGCTGGCGGTCGCCGTGTACTTGACCGGGGCGATGCCCGTCCCCTTATGGGCACCGTCGCAGAAGGGCTGCGTCGCACTGCGACCGCAGGCACACCAGAAATAGCTCTTGCCGGCCTCGACCTCGACGGAGATCGGGGCATCGCCTGCGCGCACGGGATCGGCCATGAAGGAGTCTCCTCGGTTGGATGCGGTGCGAGTGTGTCCCGGTCGGGACCAGGCCGCAATGCGCGTCGGGGGCGCCACGACGCACCGGCCACACGGTTGCCCCCGCATCCCGCGCCCGCGCTCCCGCGACCCGGACGGGGACGCCCCCGTCCGAACGCGCTATCTCCCGACCTTCGACTCGAGTCGAGAGGACCGAAACGCATGAGACGAGTCCAGCTTCCGGGGCGTATCGTGGGCCTCGCTTCGATCGCAGCCGCCTTCGCCTTCACGGCCTGTCGCGAGGCCGAGGCCCCGCCGATCGACGACTCGGGTCCCGTCGCCGGCTGGGACCACGCCGCCGGCGACCGCGGTGGCCAACGTTATTCGCCGCTCACCCAGATCGACCGCGCGAACGTCGTCCATCTCGAAGAGGCCTGGCGCTTCGAGAGCGGCGACGTCACGCCCACCACCTCCCTCCAGGTCACGCCGATCCTCGTCGGCAGCCATCTGGTCTTCTGCACCCCGCGCGATCAGGTCCTCGCGATCGACGCCGAGACCGGTGCCGAGGTCTGGCGCTTCGATCCGAAGGTGGACCTCGACGGTGTCTACAACCCGGTCTGTCGCGGCGTGGCACACCTCGAGCTCACGCCCGCCGCGCCGTCGGCGTCCTCCGAGCCCGCCGCAGCCGACGCTGCGCCGTCGGCGCCCGCTGCCGACCCTGCGGTGTGTCGCTCGCGCATCTTCTCGGGGACCCTCGACGCGCGGCTCATCGCCCTCGACGCCGAGACCGGTCGGCCCTGCCCGGATTTCGGCGAAGGCGGGACCGTCGACCTGAAGCACGGCATCGGGGAGACGCGGCCCGGGGAGTACACGGTGACCTCGCCGCCCCTCGTGATCGACCAGCTCGTCGTGACCGGCGCGTGGGTCACCGACGGCCAGCGGGTCGACGCGCCGGGCGGCGTCATCCGCGCCTTCGATGCGCGGACGGGCTCGCTCGTCTGGGCCTGGGATCCCGTCCCCGACGACCGCACGCCCGTCACCGCGTCGGACATCGCCCTCGGCAAGACCTTCACGCGCGGGACCGCGAATGCCTGGACGCTGCTCTCGGCCGACGAGGAACGGGGACTCGTCTTCGTCCCGACCGGCAACGCCGCGCCCGACCACTACGGCGGCGAGCGCCACGGCCTCGATGCCTTCGCGAGCTCGGTCGTCGCCCTCGACGCAAAGACGGGCGAACGACGCTGGCATTTCCAGACGGTCCACCACGATCTCTGGGACTACGACATCGCCTCGCAGCCCGTCCTCTACGACCATCCGCGGGACGGCACGAAGATCCCCGCCGTCGCCCAGGCGACGAAGATGGGCCACCTCTTCCTGCTCGATCGCACGACGGGCGAGCCGCTCTTCCCGGTCGAGGAGCGACCGGTTCCGCAGGGCGGCGTCGCCGAGGGCGAGTTCGTCTCGCCGACGCAACCCTTCCCGACGCTGCCCCCGCCGCTCCATCCCCATTCGCTGCCGCCCGAGGACGTCTGGGGCCTCACGCCGATCGACCGCGCGGAGTGTCGCAAGCTCGTGGCCTCGCTGCGCAACGAGGGCATCTTCACGCCGCCCTCGCTGAAGGGCACCGTCGTCTTCCCCGGCCTCGGCGGCGGCGTCAACTGGGGCGCGCTCTCGATCGATCCCGCGGCGAACACCCTCGTCGTCAACTCGATGAACAACCCCTTCATCGTGCGCACGATCGCGCGCGAGAACGCAAAGGACATCGATCCGCAGGACCTCGTGGGCGTGCAGCCCAACGAAGGCACGCCCTACGTCACCCTGCGCGCACCGTTGCTCTCTTCGTGGGGCATGCCGTGCACGCCGCCGCCCTGGGGCAAGCTGACGTCGATCGATCTCGCGACGGGCCAGATCCGCTGGCAGGTCCCCCTCGGCAACTTACGCGAGCTCGCGCCGGCCTTCGGTCAGTTCTTCGAGTGGGGGACGCCGAATCAGGGGGGCCCGATCCAGACGGCCGGGGGTCTCGTCTTCATCGGCGCGACGATGGACCGAACCTTCCGCGCCTTCGACGCCGAGACGGGCAAGGTCCTCTGGGAGACGCTGCTCCCGACCTCGGCGCACGCGACGCCGATGACCTATCGCGTGCGCCCCGACGGTCGGCAGTTCGTCGTCATCGCGGCGGGGGGACACTTTCCGCTGGGCTAGCCCTCGGACGACGTGCTGATCGCCTACGCCCTGCCCGACGGCAGGACCGCGCCGATCCGCCACGCGGCCCCGCCTGCCGGCGCGTCCGCCTCGAACGTGCCGGCCGAGCCCGCCGCCGCTGCGGCCGACGCGCCTGCGAGCAAGGACGAAGGGAGACCGATCCGATGAGCCCTGCCCCCCTCGGTCCGCGCGATCTGGTCCTCTGCTCGGGCACGTTATTTGGCCACCCGCTTCGGGCGAAGATCCGGGCCGCCGCCGAGGCGGGCTACCAGGGCATCACGCTCTGGCCCGACGACGTCGCCCAGGCCCGCTCCGAGGGGCTCTCCGACGCGGACATCCGCGCGCTCCTCGCCGACTACGGCCAGGTCGTCGTCGACATGGATCCGCTGCTCGACTGGACACCGCAGGCCCGGCCGAAGCCCGGCGAGGCCGCGGTCTCGATCACGCCCGAGGCCGAGTTCTACGCGATCGCCGAGGCCTTCGGGGCGCGCTCTCTCAACGTCGTCCAGGCCTTCGGGACGGCGCTCGATCTCGACCGCGCCGCCGAGGATCTGGCCGCCGTCTGCGACCGGGCCCGCGACCACGGCCTGATCGTCACCCTCGAATTCCTCCCCTGGTCCGGCATCCCGAACGCCGCCATCGCCCTCGATCTCGTCCGCCGCACCGGCCGCCCGAACGCGACGGTCCTGGTCGATACCTGGCACTGGTTCCGCGGCGGCGCCGATCCGGCGCTGCTTCGCGCACTCCCCGGCGACAAGGTCGGCAGCGTCCAGCTGAACGATGCCCCGAAGCAGGTCGCCGAGAACATGATGATGGAGAGCATGCTGGCGCGGCTCATGCCCGGCGAGGGCGACATCCCGATCGCCGAGGTCGTGCGCATCCTCGACGCGATCGGCTCGCAGGCGCCCCTCGGCGTCGAGGTCTTCCACGAGCGCCACGCGCAGATGGACGCGACGGAGGTCGCGAAGCGTGCGGCGGAGGCGACGCGGCGGGTCCTCGCGGCCGCACGGGGCTGAGCGTTCGATCCGCCCTCAATCTCCCCCGTAGAGCGGCCGGACCAGCGCCTTCGCCCGCCGCGCCATCTCCATGTCGAGCCCGGCCGCCTCGCCGCATTCGATCGCGAGGGACAGATCCTTCTCGCCGATGCCCGCCTGGCTCGCGCGCAGGGCGCGCGTCGCCGCGTCGGGTCGCTCCCTTCCCGCGCGGGCGAACTCGAGGACCTGCCCCATCAGAGGCGTGAGGTTGCCGTTCGCCTGCATGATCCGGCGCAGGACCGCCTCGGGTACGCCGTGGTGGGCCGTGAGCCGTTCGGCCTGGAGCGCCAGAACGATGTGGACCCAGCTGACCAGGTTGTTCCCGATCTTGAGCGCCATCGCCGAGCCGCAGGGACCGACCTCGACGATCTCGGTCGAGAAGGTCTCGAGAACGGGGCGGGCCCGCGCGAAGTCCTCGGGCTCGCCGCCGACCATCGTCAGCACGAAGCGGCCATCCGCCGTGCGCGGCGTGTTCGTGACGGGCGCGTCGAGGAGCCCGAGCCCCCGCTCGGCGAGCCGCCCATGCAGAGCCTTCACGCTCTCGATGCGGATCGTGCTGTGGACGACGACGAGCGCGCCGCGGTCGAGCCCTTCGACGAGGCCGCGCGGGCCGAACACGACCGCCTCGACCTGCGCGTCGTCGCGCACGCAGACGTGGGCCGTGCGGGCCCCGCGCGCCGCGTCGGCCGGCGAGTCGGTGATCCGCGCCTTGCCTCGAAAGGCTTCGCGCGCGGGCGCGCTCACGTCGCAGACCGCGAGGTCGAGCCCCCGGGCTGCGATCTGCTTCGCGAGCTGGGCGCCCATGTCCCCGAGGCCGATGAACGCCGTCTTCCCTTCGATCTCCGACACCGCGAACCTCCCTTCTCAGACGTCGATCGTGAGCGCGTGGGCCGAAGCCACGCGGCCGATCACGGCGACATCCATCTCGCCTTCCGGGAGCGCGGCATCCACGCCGGTGAAGAACGCGGCGGCCTGACTCCCGGCGCCGGTCAGCGACAGCATCTTCCCACCCGCCGCGCCGAAGCGGAACCAATGACGCGTGCCCGCCGGCAGATGGACGAAGCTGCCCGCCGTCGCCGTCAATTCCCGCTCGCCGACCCCGAAGTCGACCTCGCCCTCCAGGACGAAGAAGGCCTCGTCCCAGTCGTGGTGATGGGGCGGCGGTCCGCTGCCCGACGGACCTTCCTGCAGGAAGACCTCGTAGCCGTGGGTCGAGGATCGGTCGGCGAGCACGGTCAACCGCTCGCCGACGATGTTCAGCGCGCGCGGTCGATCTGCGGGAGAAAGGATGATCGCTCGTCTGGACATGGTCGGTTCCTGCCTCGAGGAGTTCGGGCTCGGAGGAAGGCGAGCGAAGCGAGCGAGGTCCACCTCGTGCTCGAGTCCGCTCCACCGGTCCGGCCGCCCCGAGCCACGATCTAGCGCAGGAGCGAGGACGTCGCCCGACCCGGACGTCCGCGCCGAAACCGGCGCGCCAACGACGCCGTCTACGGCGACCGGGCGCGCCTCGAGACGACGAAGCCGCGACCCGCCGCCTAGCACGATCTCGCGCGTCGCCCGGCGGTCGCCGACGCACGCCGATGCGGGATCCCGACCTGCTCGGCACCACGGCCGCGGAACATCCGCCGAACGAGATCGGTGCGGGGCGGCGCGTCGACTCGCACGGCGCGGGCGCGGGCGCGGGGAAACGGTTGCGACCTGGATCACACAATCAGCCCGATTCCCGTCCGGTCGCCAGAATGTCCCGCGCAACCGTTGCGGGCCGCGGTGGATCGCCCGTAATTTGCCGCCGGGCGGAGATCCATCCGCCATCAGGAGAATCCATGAAACGAATCGAGAATTGGCTCCTCGCGGCCGCCGGATCGACGGCGGCGCTCGTCCTTCTGGCCGCGGGCCCGAGCACCGCGCAGTCCGACTTCTTCAACGAGCGCCAGATCAGCGGCTACGACTACACGGGACCCTACGGCCAGTTCGGTGTCTCGATCGGCAAGATCAATATCGACCGCAGCGACTTGGAGAACGACGTGGCCGGGGGCTTCACGATTGGCGGCGGATACCGCTTCCTGCCCTGGCTCGCGGCGGATGGGAACTTCACCTACCTCGCGGGCGACGTGGAGATCGACGGCTTCGGCGGCGACTTCGACGCCGAGGCCTGGGGCTTCACCTTCGGGCCGAAGTTCTATCCGCTGGGCCTCGCGAAGGTCCAGGGCATCCCGCACTTCTTCCAGCCCTATGCCACGATCGGCATCGGCGGCGGCGAAGCCGAGATCGACGACACCAGCGTCGAGGAGGACTACTTCCTCGCCCGCTTCATCCTCGGCTTCGACCTCTGGATGACGAACCATTTCGGCCTCTTCGTCGAGGGCGGCGGCTTTGCCACGAGCGAAGACGACATCGAGGGCGCGGGGCTCTTCACGCTCGGTGGCCAGTATCGGTTCTGACCGGATGCGGCCTGAAGATCCGACTCGTCCGAGCCGGCCGGGCCGAAGCCCGGTCGGCCGGCCGAGCCGGGAATCGCCCCATGCAATCGCCCGATCGAGACACGACCCCGACGATCTGCAGCGGCCTCAGCGACCGCGGGCGCCGCGGTAGTACATCGGTCGCTCGAGCTCGTAGCGCCGGCGCAGCTCGGGCAGATCGTTGGCGTGGCCCAGCACGATCACGGTGTCGCCGGCGACGAGCGTCAGGACGTCGTCGGGATTGACGACGACCGAGCCGTCGCCGCGGCGGAGGCCGACGATCAGGAAGCCGTGGTTGCCCCCGACCTCGATCGCGCGGATCGGCTGACCGACCAGCGGCGAGCCGTCGGCGAGCCGCATCTCCTCGACGCGCAGGCCGAGGGCGTCGAGCTCCTCGCGCAGGTCGCCCCGGATGCCCTGACTGCTCGAAAGCAGGTCCTCGGCCGTCGGGCGCGTGATCAGGTTGGCGATGCGGTGGGCGCCGATCGAGGCCGGCAGGATGACGTGCTCGGCACCGCTGCGGCGCAGCTTCGACTCGCTCGCCGGATCCTCGGCGCGCGCGATCACGACGAGGTGTCGGTTGATGCCCGTCGCGGTCAGCGTCACGAAGACGTTGGCCGCGTCGTTGGGCAGGACGGCGGCGAGCTGCGCGGCCTGCCCGACACCGGCGCTCGCGAGCACGGCCTCGTCGGCGGCGTCGCCGAGCACCACGCGATGGCCATCGGCCTCGGCCTCGACGATCCGCTCCCGATTGCGATCGACGACCACGAGCGGGACACCGGCGGTCCGAAGGCTCTGCGCCAGGATCCGACCGACGCGGCCGTAGCCGCAGAGGATCGTGTGGTCGCGCAGCTGCTTGATGTCGCGATTCATGCGTCGGGCCCCCATCGCGCGATTGATCTCGCCCTCGGTCACGAGCTGGACCAGGCCGCCGACGACGTAGACGGTCGCGCCGTAGCCGGCGACGATCAGGCTCGCGGTGAACAGCCGCAGCTCGGCCGAATCGATCGGGCGGACCTCGCCGTAGCCCACGCCGAAGATCGTGATGATCACCATGTAGAACGCGTCGAGGCTGCTCCAGCCGGCCATCCGGTAGCCGACGACGCCGACGATGCAGGTCCCGACGAAGACCGCCGCCGCAGCCCCCAGACGGCGAATCGGCCGCTTCATGCAATCGCCCCCGCACCGCGTGCCCGCTGGCGACGATGAAAGCAAGGGGAGTGCCGGAATCCGCCCTCGTCGCGAGAGGCCTCAGGAGCGACGCCGGGCTCGCCGCGAGGCGAAGAGGCGCGCCGACGCGAGCCGTCCGTGCACGCACCGGCGCAGGCGACGCCCAGCCGCCAGGCAGGGTGGCGCCGATTCGGGCAGCCTCGAACGCGCCGCCCCGGATCGGTCGATCTCGAGCGCTGCGCCGATGGGCCTCCCGCCGGCTCAGCTCACGAACCACCGCCCATTGTTCACCGCGATGCTCTGCCCCGTGATCGGCCGCGCGAGATCCGACGCGAGAAAAAGCGCCGTCCCGGCACACTCCGCCGGGGTCGGCGTCGCACGCAGGGGGAACTGCTCGTTCCAGCGGGCGAGCTCCTCCTCGTAGCTGCGCCCCGCGCGGCGGGCGAGATCCTCGACGTAGCCGCGGAAGTTCTCGCCCGTCATGGGACCCAGCTGGATGCCGTTCGCGCGGATTCCCGCCGGCCCGAGCTCGACGGCGAGCGTCCGGACGAGGCTCGCCAGCGCCGCCTTCGAGGCCGCGTAGGCGCCGAGGGTCGGCGGCGGATCCGTCGAAGCCCCGCTGTTCACGAAGATGAGCCGCCCGTCGCCCCGCGCCTGCATCGACGGAGCCACGAACTGCGCCAGGTGGAACGCGCCGAAGAGGTTCACCTCCATGATGTCGCGCCAGCGCTGCGGGTCCGACTCGGTCACGATCTGGTAGTCGCCGTCGTAGTGACCGTTCTGGACGAGCACGTCGACCTGGCCGAAGCGATCGAGCGCGGCCTCGACGAGGGCGCGACAGGATTCGCGGTCGGCCAGATCGGTCGGCCGCGCGAGCACGGGGCGCCCCAACGCCTCGATCTCGCCTGCGACCTGCGCGAGGCGATCGGCGCTCCGCGCCGCGATCGCGAGCGAGGCGCCGTGGCGGGCGAAGAGCAGCGCGATCTCGCGACCGAGCCCCGGACCGATTCCCGTGACGATCGCGACCTTGCCTTCGAGCAGCATGACGAGTCGACTCCTTTCCCGACGCACGACACACGATGCCCGACGCGCGGGCCGGCAGGGCGTATGCTAGGCCGGCAGGTTGAAGCGACCGGTCGCGCGCGGGATCGGGAGATCGAGGGAGCTCTTGAGACCCGGCGAAGCCTCACAGACGGGCACGATCGCGTTGATGCAGTTCATCGCCGTCCAGACGAGCCCCGGCTCCGTCGTCTTCGACGCGATCGGTGTCAGCGCGCAGCGGACGGAGGGATCGCCCTCGACCTCGACGGTGTACTCGATCGGCGCGTCGAAGGGCCAGTTCGGCTCGATCGCCTTCGACATCTTCCAGTAGGTGTTGAACTGGATGACGGGCTTGCCCTTGACGAGGCCCGTGTACTCGAAGTGCTGACCGGCGACGTGGCCCTTCTGGATGACGCCGGCATGGATCGGGACGTCGCGGGTCGCGAGGGCGAACTCGTGGCGGTGTTCGTAGGTCTCGATCGAAAAGCCGAGGCCGGCGGCGACCATGTCCATCGACTCGTAGAAGATCCTGCTCATGAAGCCCATCAGGGCAGGCGGGTTCTTCGCCGCGTCCTCGGCGGTCATGCCGAAGCCGAGCTGGCCGAAGACCATCTCGGGGGACTCGGAGCCCTGGGACAGATCGCAGACCTCGTAGACCGTGACCTTGTCGATCCGACGGCACAACGCCGATAACACGAGGGGCAGGCGATCGCCGGCGAAGCCGGGATGGATGCCACTGCCGTGGAAGGAGACGCCCCCCTTGCGGCAGGCGCTCTCGAGCCGACCGGCGAGGCTCGGGTCCTTCACGAACGAGAAGCCCGTCGGCGTCACGAGATTCTTCCCGGACTCGAGAATCGCGCACATCTCGTCGACGTCGGCGAGCAGCGGCGCGTAGAGGACGCAGTCCGCGTCGAGAGCGAGCAGCGCCCGCTTGTCGCGGGTCGCCTTAACGCCGAGGGGCGCGATCCCCGCGATCGTCCCGGCGTCGACGCCGTCCTTGCTCTCGCCATGGACCCAGACGCCCGCGAGCTCGAGGTCCGGCGCCTCGGCGATCGCGCGGATCGCATAGCGCCCGATGCTGCCCGTCGCCCATTGGATCACCCGAAGAGGTCGGCTTCGCGTCACGGTCGGTTCCTCCCGGTCCCGAGGCTAGCCGGAATTCCCGGGACCGCGATCGACGGGCGCGGTCAGGGGGGTATCGTCGGGAGGTCGCCCCCGGCGTGGAGCGCGACGGCGTCGCCTTCCCGGAAACGGAAGCCGGAGACGGAGGCCGGCGCCAAACAAGGGAGAAGGACCATGACGAAGCCGATCGTGGACTGGGTGATCGATGCCGACAGCCATGTGACCGAGCCGCCGGATCTCTTCCGCAAGCGACTCCCGGCGAAATGGCACGACCGCGCGCCCTACATCACGAAGAATCCGACGACCGGCAGCGAAGTCTGGGTCGTCGGGGATCGCGCGCCGATCACGCCCGTCGGTCATACCGCGACCGCCGGCTGGAAGGAGCCCTTCCCCTCCGCGCCCTCGGGCTTCGCCGAGATCCCGCTCGCGGCCCACGATCCCCATGCACGCCTCGCCTACATGGACTCCCTCGCGATCTGGGCGATGGCGATCTACCCGAACGTCGGCGGCTTCGGCTCCCAGGTCTTCCTCGGCCTGCAGGATCCCGAGCTCATGCTCGCCTGCGTGCGCGCCTACAACGACTTCCTGACCGACTGGTGCGCCGCCGACTCGCGCCGGCTGCTCCCGATCACGGCGCTCCCGTTCTGGGACGTGCAGGCTTCGGTAGAGGAGATCGAGCGCTGCGTCGCGCTCGGCCACCGCGGCATCCTCTTCACCGGCGAGCCCCAATCCCACGGCATGCCCGTGCTCGCGAACCCCCATTGGAACCCGCTCTGGGAGGTCGCCCAGGACCTCGACCTCGCGATCAGCTTCCACATCGGGGCCGGCAACTTCCAGGGCCAGACCTTCTGGACGCCGGAGCGGATCGAGCATTATGGCGCGGGCGGCGTCAACGGCATGTTCACGACGGGCCTCTTCCTCGACAACGCGAAGCAGATCGTCGACCTGCTCTTCTCGGGCGTGCTCTGCCGCTATCCGCGGCTCAAGTTCGTCTCGGTCGAGAGCGGGATCGGCTTCATCCCGTTCCTGCTCGAAGCCTGCGACCACACCTTCGACTACGGCCAGGTCGCGAAGCAGCGCCCCGAGTTCAAGCTGAAGCCCTCCGAGTACTTCGCCCGCCAGGTCTACGGCTGTTATTTCTTCGAGGAGTACGCGCCGTCGCAGCCTCCTCGGACCGCATCCCGCCCGACAACATCCTGTTCGAGACGGACTATCCGCATCCGGTCTGTCTCTACGGGAACGTGCGGGAGAAGATCGACGCGGGGCTCGCGAAGGCGAAGCCGGAGAACCGACGGAAGCTGCTCTTCGACAACGCGGCGAGGCTCTACCGCGTGGCGGCGCCGGATCGGGCGGCGACGCTGGCCGGTGCGGCATAGAGGCGCTCCGGGACGACCACCGATCGAGACGAAGAAGGCACGCGGGCCCCGGGCTCGCGTGCCTTCTTCCTTCATCCATCGAGGCCGCGCGACCCGGGGCCGGGCGGGGCCGAACCCGAAGTCAGGCGCGAGGCGCGCGCGGCGCGCGGCCGCCGACGACCAGCCCGACAAGTCCGAGGCCCATCAGGAGTGCGGTCCCGGGCTCCGGGATCGCCGACAGGCGCATCTCGACCCGGTCGACGCCCGGCGGAAGCGCGAGGACCGAGACCGTCCAATCCGTCGTGCCGCCGAAGGGAACGTTGCCGACGAAGAAGACGAGATCCTCCGCAGGCGCGAACGCGAGATCCTGCGCGGTCGCGCTTCCCGACGTCGCCACCGCCCCGCCGAAGCTGTCCACGACGTCGCCGATCACCGAGAATGCGACCCCCGGCGTCAGCAGCTCGATCCGGTAGCCCGGGATCGCCGACGGCGCAGCGGTATTGACCGCGAAGTCGCCGTTGAAGCCGAACGACCCGCCCTGCTCGGAACCGTCGAGCACGATCGAGAGGTCGATCGGCGAGAAGTTCGCCACGTCGACGCTCAGCGACAGGAGCCCGGGCGACGAGAGGTCGCTCACGCCATTGCCATTGAGGTTGCTGGCACCGAAGTCGACCGAGGCCGCCCCCGCGACCGACGCGCTCGCGAGCGCCCCTGCGAGCGAGATCAGCATGAACAAGCGATTCATCTTCCGCATCCTCTTCCCTTCCTTCCATGGACTGGCTGCCGCGGTCCGGCTCCTGGCGAGCCGAGCGCACGGCGCCGGTTACGTCGAACGACCACGAGACCTGGAATGGGGAGAGACGCACGCCGACGCAGACGTCGGGGCGTGCGGGCACTCCGGACATCCCTTTCCCAGACCGGAGGGCTTCCGGCCCGCGCAGCATGACGTTCCTGCGTGACGTCTCGATGACGGGGGCCCGAAGATTCGTCGCGACTCCGATCACGCAGCTTAGTCGACTCGCGATCCGCGGATCGATCGTCCGGTCGATGAGCCGAGACGGTGGCGTCCGGCCGATGGAACGCCGCTCCTGCCACGGAAGCTGGTCCGAATCCCCGGATCCGGCCCTCTTCGATCGGAATCGATGTTAGTCGTCGATCCGATTGCATCGAATCGGCGACGTTCCCGGGACGCGACGTGCGCCATTGCGAAGCGGTCTTCAACATCCGGCTACCCAAACTTGTCCGGCCCGTGACCGTGTTCGATGGCCGCATGGGTGATCCTCCGCCCCGTCGATCACCGCGAGACGGACTCGTCGTGATGGACTGGGCCGCGCGCCACGCAACCTCCGGGTGACGCACGCTCGGCCCGACCAGTGAACTCGGGAAAAGGGGAAGTTCCACATGAAGCGGATTGGATTTGCAGGCCTGGCCCTCGCCACGCTCCTCGCGAGCGGGACGGCGTTCGCCCAGGACTTCGGCACGTCACAGCAGCAGCTGCTCGAACGACGATCGAGCACGCTCTTCGGCTTCGGCACGCCGCTCGCGTCGCCGTCGGGCTCGGTCGCCCGCGCGGTCGGTCAGCCTGCCTCACAGCGACAGACCCTCGCGGCTGGACTCACGGCGACCTACGTCACCCGCAACCTCGCCCTCCTCGGCGACATGATCTCGTTCTGGCCCAGCGACACGAACTACACCCATCTGATGATCTGCATCGAGCAGGGGCGCTCGGGTCTCGGAGTCGGTCCGAACCCGGCGATCGACGGCCAGAACGCCGGTGTTCAGAGCGTGAACGTCACGCCCGGCCCGAACTACGGCGAGATCAAGACCCTCCTCTACGGCATGGATCGCTGCGACGGCATCCGGACTTCGCCCTGGGGCACCGTGCTCGCGACCGAGGAGACGGACGACGGCGCCGTCTACGAGATCATCGATCCGCTCAACACCACCGGCCACTGGATCGCGAACCGCACGACGGGCGACATCCGCGACGGCCTCGCCAGCGCGACGACGAGCACGAAGGTCGTCAAGCGGGACGCGCTCGTCCAGCAGGCCTGGGAGGGCCTCGAGGTCCTCGACAACGGCGTCGTGATCGGCGGCGACGAGCTCCGGGGCGGCGGCGACGCCGACGGCGGCGCGATCTTCCGTTTCATCCCCGACGTCCCGTACAACTGCGGTCTCACGGCGGGACAACCGCGTGTCCGCCCGAACCAGCTCTGCCCGAACCAGATCTCGGACCTCGCGGATTCTCCGCTCGTGGCGGGCACCAACTTCGCCCTCTACCACGGCTGCGGCGGCATCGGCGATGTCGCCCAGGGCTGCGAATACGGCACCGGCGGCCGCTGGGTCGAGGTCGGCGCGCTGACGGCGCGCGCGGACGCCAATGCCCGGGGCGCGACCGGCTACTGCCGGCCTGAGGATCTCCACGTCGACAAGAACTACGGCGCGATGAGCCCGACCGGCAACGGCACGGGCGGCATCCTCTGGTGCTGGACGAATACTTGCGGCGGGAACAACGGCGAAGCGATCTGCGCCATCGAGCCCGACGCAACGGTCAACGCCCAGAGCACGGTCTCGCTGAATGGCGGGGGCTCGGTCGGACTCCAGAACTTCCTGGCCAACGGGACGGCGGTGGCGACGACCGAGACGCGGCGCTTCGTCGAGAACGACTCGCGCATGCGGAACCACGACAACCTCGAGTTCCAGCCCGGAACGCGCAACGTCTACATCATCGAGGACGCGCAGTTCGGCGAAGTCTGGGCCTGCCTCCCGGACGGAACGGACCGGGACCTCGCCTCGGATGGTTGCGTGGCGATGCTGTCGGTCTCGGATCCCTCTGCGGAGCCGACCGGCTTCATCTTCGACGGAACGGGTCGCGTGGCCTTCTACATCGTCCAGCACGGCCAGCAGCCCGCGGGCCTGCTCGACTTCACGTCGAACCCGGTCAACGGCCAGACGGACGACCTGATCATGATCACCGGCTTCACCAAGCCCTGATCACCGCAGCCCCGGGCCTCGATCACTCGCGGATCGAGGCCCGAATATGCGACGGAGTCCGAGCATGACGGCGAGGAACAGGCGATCTCGAGCCCGAGCGCGCCTGTTTCTCGCCTTGTTCGTCGTCGGCGTGAGTGCGACGATGCTCGGTGTCGCAAGACCCGTTCACGCCGAGTCGATCTGGACCGGCCCCCCGATCGTCTTCACGAAGCCGAGCGGGGCCGACCCGAGCCTGCCCGCGAATCAGGATGCGATCGTCCCGGGCGTCGCGATCACCCGCGGCAACACGCGCGGGCTCTACAACGCCGCGACCGAGACCTTCTTCCTGCTCGGGACGAGCCCCGCGGATACGGAGTGGGCCTGGGGACTGAATAATCCCGCAGTGCCCGACAACGAGATTCGCGCGACGAACTTCGCGATGCTCCAGTTCGACGAATGGTCGACGGCCCATGGCCAACAGCCCCTCGCGACCCTGGGTCGGCCGGGCGTGCTCCACATCATCTCCCAGGACATCTACATCGACGTCACGATGACGGCCTGGACCTCGCTCGGGTCCGGCGGCGGCTTTTCCTATACGCGCTCGACGCCGCCGCCCCTGCCCGTCCCGCTCTTCGGCGCCGCGGGCCAGGGCGTGCTCGCCCTCATGCTTGCGCTCGCGGCAGGACGCATGGCCTCTCGGATGCGCTCGGCCTGATCCCCGCGACGCGCGAGATTCACGCGTCCACGGGGCAGAAGGCGTCTCGTCCGAAGGGCGCCGTAAGCGCCCGGCCCCCGGTCTTGACTCCCGAGGAGCGCGGCGGGAGGATTGAGCCATGCTGTCGAGCCTCCCCTTCGACGACCGCTTCTTCCGCGCCCCCCACGCCACGGTCGCCCCCCTCGTCGAGGCCGGCGCCCGACTCGCCCTCGTCCCCGAGCTCGGGACCGTCCTCTTCCTGCGCCAGCACGACGTCGCCGAGATCCTCCAGGACCGGCGCTTCGGCGCGATGAATGCCCACTACTACGCGCAGCAGGGCTGGTACGACGGGCCCTACATCGACTGGGTGAGACGGACCCTCGTCTTCCTCGACCCGCCGGACCACGATCGCCTCCGTGGGCTCCTCTCGCGCGCCTTCACCCCGCGCCAGGTCGCGCGCATCACGCCGATCACGGAGCAGATCGCCGAGACGCTCGCAGGCGAGGCCGCCGAGGCCCGCGAGGTCGACCTCTACGACTCGTTCGCGCAGAAGCTCCCGCTCCAGGTCATCTGCAGCCTGCTCGCGATCCCGTCGATCGATTTCGAAGCGGTCGGCGAGTGGACGGCGGCGCTCTCCCTCGCGACGGCGACGCCGACGCCGGAGGCCCGCGTCGGCGCCGATCGGGCGATGGAGTCGTTCGACGACTACGTGACGCGCCAGATCCGGGAGCGACGGGCTCGCCCCGGAGACGATCTGCTCTCCGCCCTGATCGCCGTCGAAGCGGACGGCGATCGCTTATCGCGCGAAGAGCTCGTCGCGATGGTGGTCCAGCTGCTCTATGCGGGCCACGAGACGACGCGCAACCTGATCGGCAACGGGCTCATCAGCCTGCTCGACTATCCCGCGGAGCTCGCGCGGCTGCGACGCGAGCCGGAGCTCGTCCCGAACGCCGTCGAGGAGATCCTCCGTTTCGAGCCGCCGATCCTCTTCCTGACGCGGGTCGCCCTCGCCGACCTCGAGGTCGCAGCCCATCCGGTTCGCAAGGGCGAGCTCGTCCACGTGAATCTCGCCTCGGCGAACCGGGATCCCGCCGTCTACCCGGAGGCCGATCGCTTCGACGTCGGACGCGCCGACACGCATCATCTGAGCTTCGGATGGGGAATGCATTTCTGCATGGGCGCGAGCATCGCGCGCATGGAGGCCCGCGTCGCGTTCTCGACCCTGCTGCGGCGCTTTGCGGGGATCGAGCTGCTGGGCGAGCGGCCGAAGTGGGCCGCGGCGACGGCCCTGCGGACCCTCGAGCGCTTCCCGTTGCGGTTGACGCCGGCTTGAGCGCGCCTTCCTCGTATTCTTTCGAGCTCGAGATCGAGATCGCGGTGCCGCGCGCGGTGCTCCATGCCCATCTCTGCGCGCTCGAGAACCTCGCCCCGCTGCATCCGCTGATCGAGTCGATCCGCGCGCTGCCGCCCCGCGCCGACCTTCCGCAAGCGCGTCACTACCGCGTCGTCGATCAGATCCCCGTCGGCCCCTTCACGATGCGGACCGTCTACACCGCCGCCCTCGACCCCGTCGCCGACGACGAGGTCCACGGCCATGCCTGGCAATCCCCCGGCGTCTACCTCCACACCGTCTATCGCCTCGAGCCGGGCCAGAGCGCTTCCGGCGTACCGAGCGCAGCCGGCACGACGGAGACGACGCGGCTCCGGGAGCAGGTCTCGCTCCGCGCCCCCTTCGGCCTGCGCGGGTTCGTGACGTGGCAGGCCCGGAACGCCCACTGGACGACCCTCCAGAAGATGAAGGTCCTGCTCGAGTCCGGGGCCCCCGCCGCCGCCAACCCACGCTCTGCGGCGGACGAGCGCCCCGCCTGAGCCGGGCCCGGGACGGGCCAGCCTGAGCCGCCTCCGACCCGGGCGGCGGATCGGTCCTCCATTTTCCCGGGCGATCCGCCGCGCATCGCTGGACCCGGCCGCGCCGGAAGGCTAAAGACCCAGGCGAATCAGCCCGGTCGATCCCCCGGGCCTGCGGAGGAACTCCATGTCTCTCGTCCAGAAACCGGCTCCCGACTTCACGGCCTCGGCCGTCATGCCCGACGGCTCGACCGCCCCGCTCACGCTCTCGAGCTTCAAGGGCAAGAAGTACGTCGTGCTCTTCTTCTACCCGTTCGACTTCACCTTCGTCTGCCCGACCGAGATCCTCGGGTTCTCGAACCACATCGCAGAGTTCGAGAAGCGGAACGTCCAGGTCATCGGCTGCTCGATCGACTCGCCCCACGTCCACCGCGCCTGGCGCAGCACCCCCGTCGACCAGGGCGGCATCGGGGCGATCAAGTACCCGCTCGTCGCCGACGTCAACAAGGACATCGCGCGCTCCTACGGCGTGCTGCTCGAGGGCGGCATGGCGCTGCGCGGCACGTTCCTGATCGACAAGGCCGGCACCGTCCGCCAGGTCACCGTCAACGACCTGCCGCTGGGCCGCTCGATCGACGAGACCCTGCGCCTCGTCGACGCGCTCCAGCACACCGAGGAGCACGGCGAGGTCTGCCCCGTCGGCTGGCAGAAGGGCAAGACCGCGATGAAGGCCAATCCGCAGGGCGTCGCGTCGTATCTCAAGGAGAACGCGGCGAAGCTCTAGGGCTCGGCCTGCGCTCTCGAGGCTCGGCCTGGTCCACGCGGATCTCTCCGCGTGGGCCAGGCCCGCATCGCCAACTCAGGCGCCCGCCTGCTCGAGCCAGCCCGTCATCGTGCGCGCATCGACGAGCCCCGACTGCGCAAAGCGCGGCTGCCCACCTCGAAATACGATGAAGTGCGGAATGCTCCGGATCTGCCAGGTCTGGGCCAGCTGTGTCTCCGCATCCGTATCGACCTTCAGGACCAACGCGCGTCCCGCGAGCGCCGCCGCCGTCTTCGCGACTTCAGGCGCCGCCTGACGACACGGCCCACACCAGGTCGCCCAGAAGTCGACCAGGATCGGGACGTCGACGCCCCCTACGATCGCCTCGAAGAGCGCGCGATCGACGGCGATCGGCTCGGCAACCGGCGGGAGCCCGGTCTTGCAGGCGCCACAGCGCGCCGCATCGAGCAGCCGCGCGGCGGGAATCCGATTGCCCTTCCCGCAGCCGGCGCAGGTCCGCACGACGCTCGCGCTTCCGCTCTCCATCCCGGCCCCGGATCCGGTCGCGCTCATGGCGCGGCCACCTCGAAGACGAGCAGCGCATTGCCGGGCCGACCCTGGGAGCTCGCCCCCGAGACGACGTAGAGCCGACCACCGCCGGCCGCGATCGCCCAGCCGTGGAGCTGCCCGCCCCGCGCCGGCACGCCGTTGACCGCGTCGAAGGCCCGCCCCGTGTCGAAGCGCCAGAGGACCTCGCCATCTGCCGTGCGCCGCGCGCGGAGCCAGCCGTCGCCCGAGGCATGGAAGACGACGCCCGGCACCGCCGTCGCCGCCGAGATGCTCCCCGACAGACACGGCCCGTCCGACCACGCGCAGACCGGCGCCTCCGCCGCCCGCTTCCAACGGATCACGCCATCCGCCGGATCGAGGGCGGCCATGCCGCCGGGCAGGCCCGGGGGCTGCACGAAGTGGTTCGACGTGTCGGAGATCGGGAGGAAGGCGAGCCCGTCGGCGACGGCCATGCCGTACATCAGGCCGCCGAGGTCGGTGCCCTTCGAATAACGCGCAGTCCAGAGGATGGCGCCGCCGGCATCGGGATCGAGGCCATGGGCCTCGCCGTTCTTCTGCGCGGCGAGCAGGACGTCGCGGCCGTCCGGGAGCGCATGCAGCACGACCGGCGCCGCGAAGTCGTAGTTGTTGCGGCAGTCGCTCTCCTTCTCCGTCCGGCGACAGGCCGCGACCTGCTCGGGCGTCTTGAACATGCGCGCCCAGCGCCGCTCGCCGGTCTTCATATCGTAGGCGACGACCGACTGGGCGTCGGGCCAGTAGCCATCGTCGTAGGAGGCCCCGGTCGCGGCGTAGACGACGCCGCGCTTCGCATCGAGGGTCAGCGGCGAGAAGAGGGCGCCGCCCGCCGGCAGGAAGCGCGCCGGCGGATCGGTGGACGGCGCGATCGCCGGGAGCGGGCCCGGCTCGGCCCCCGCGGCGAGCTGATGCGGCGGCCGCGTCGGCGCGCCCCCCGCGGCCTCGATGTCCGCTGCGGAGCGCGGCGCGTCACGGATCGTGAACTGCTTCCAGAGGAGCTTCCCGCTCTTCGCGTCGAGGGCGGCGACGCTGCCGCGGGAGGTGCAGCAGGGGTAGTCGGGGAAATGCTGCAGCGGATCCTCGATCGACGACATCGCGACGTAGACGCGGTCGCCAAACACGCTCGGCGCCGCCGTGACCTTCGTGAGCGCGTGGTCGTCGACCGCGGTCGACCAGAGCCGGCGCCCGTTGCGGGCGTCGAGGGCCGTCACGAAGGCACGGCCGTCGCCGAAGACGACGATCCCGCGGCCGTTCGAGAGCGTCGCGACGGAGACCGAGCGCACGAGGCGATCGGTCGCGTGGGTCCAGAGGGTGCACCCGCTCTTCGCATCGAGGGCGACGACGTCGCCGGTCCCGGTCGCGAGGTAGACGCGGTCGCCGGCGACGGAGACCGGTCCGGCGGCGCCGCTCGGGATCGAATAGGCCCAGGCGAGACTCAGGCGCGCGACGTTGCTCGCTTCGATCCCCGCGTTCGGGGCAAAGCGCGTATTCGCGAGGTCGCGACCGAGATCGGGCCAGTCCCCCGCTGCGACCGCCGGAAGCTTCGGCGCGAAGAGTCCGCCGGTTCGCGGGCACTGATTCGGCTTCGGCACGGGCTGCGGGCGCGGCAGCCGACCCGTCAGGTAGGCCGCGATCGCGGCACGGTCCGCATCGCCCAGGCCCGCAGCCATCGGCCGCATCGGGCCGCGCTCGAGGGCGCGCACGATCGCGTCGGGGTTCCGGAAGAGCAGCGCCTCGCGGTGGGGCGTGCGCCCGGTCGGCTGATCGTGGCAGCTCGCGCAGCGCTCGGCATAAAGGGGCTCTCCGCGCTCGGCGGCGGCGGCCGACTCGGCGTCGACGGCGGGCATCTCGGAGGCGAAGACGGCCGAGGCGATGAAGCTCGACGTGATGGCGAAACCGATCCGGCAGGCTCGGGCGAGGACTCTCATCCTTCTCCTTCTCGTCGCGATCTCTCGCGATCAGCACAGGGCCAGGGGGCCGCGATGGGCAGATTCTCCCAGAGCAAGCAGCTGGGCAAGCTCGCCATCCGGCCAGATAGGCCAAATGGGCAATGGCGGGGTCCTCGGGAAGTGCCGACCCTTCCGCTCGGGTGTTCTCCGCGCCGGGGGCACGGTGAGACCCGGCCGATCCGACGGCCTCCGTAGAACTCCAGGTCGACCATGCACCGTCCTCCGAAATCCTCCGTTGCCCGCACCTGCGAACGCGCCCTCGTCGGCGCCCTGCGCGCGACGACCGACCTCGCCCGCGCGGACGCCCGCTTCGCCGCCCGCCGCTTCGTCAAGCGCCATCGACGGGATCCCGGATTCCTGCGCTGGTGCACGCAGCAGCTCGCCCGGAGCGCCGCCCTGGCCGCCGCGCTCGTCGGGCTCGGCGGCGCGACCGCGCCCGTCGCCGCGGCGGGACCCCTCGGCTACTTCGAGACGCTGAGCGGCTCGGCGAATCCGCTCGATGGAATCGACGCGGGGACCCTGGTCTCGCCGACGTTCGCCGACTTCGGCGGGGACGGCGACCTCGATCTCGTGGTCGGAAGCGCCGTCGGCGAAATCCTCGTCTACACCAACACCAGCTCGTCCTCGACACCCTCCTTCTTTGCTACCCCGTTCTTGTTCACCTTCCCGGGCCTCGTGGCCCCGACACCCGTGGCCGTCGATCTCGACCGCGATGGCGATCCCGACCTGATCGCGGGCGATGCTTCAGGCGCCCTCCATCTGCTCGAGAACATCGGCCATGCCCAGTTCACGAGCTTCATCCGGCAAACGGGCGCCGCCAATCCCTGGCACGGCGTCGCCCTCGGCAGCCAATCGAGGCCGAGCCTCGGCGACCTCGACGCCGACGGCGACCTCGACCTCGTCGCCGGCACCGACGCCGGCGCGCTCTTCTACTTCGAGAACACGGGCAGCGCGGTCGCGCCCGCATTCATCGCGCGCGTCGGCGCGCAGAACCCGTTCGCATCCCTGGCGAGCGCCCCGGGCGCTGCCCCAAGCCTCGTCGACGTCGACGAGGACACCGACCTCGATCTCGTGATCGGCGTCGCCGACGGCACCCTCCTGTTCTTCGAAAACACGGGCGGCCCGCGCACGCCGTCCCTCACGCCCCGAACCGGCGCCGCGAATCCCTTCGACGGCCGCGACGTCGGAAGCAGCGCCGCGCCCACCTTCGCCGACGTCGACGAAGACGGCGATCCCGATCTCGTCGCGGGAACCGACCTCGGGACCTTCGCCTGGATCCGGAATCATTCCCTGACCTTGATCCCGCGCACGTCGACCGCCAATCCCCTCGCCGCATTCTCCGTCCCCGGTTATTCGAAGCCCGCCCTCGCCGACCTCGACGCCGACGGCGACCCCGATCTGCTCGTCGGCGCCGCCGACGGGTCGATCGCCTATCTCCAGAACACGGGCAGCCGCGCGAATCCCGCCTTCGTCCAGCGCACGGGCGCCGCGAATCCCCTCGCCGGCTTCGATGCGGGGAACAACGCGACGCCGACCGCCGCCGACCTCGACGGCGACGGCGATCTCGACGTCGTCTGCGGCGAGAGCCTCGGCCGCTTCGTCTACTTCGCGAATACCGGCACGCCGTCGAGCCCTGCCTTCGTCCAGCGCCTCGGCACCACGAATCCCCTCGACGGGCGCGATGCCGGCGACCGCTCGACGCCGACCCTCGGCGACCTCGATGCCGACGGAGATCTCGATCTCGTCTCGGGATCGCAGCTCGAAGGCTTCGCCTACTTCGAGAATACGGGCACCGCCGCGAGCCCGGCCTTCTTCCGCCGGACCGGCGCCGCCAATCTCCTCGACGGCCAGACCTCGGGCTACGACTCGGTCCCCGACCTCGTCGACTTTGACGGTGATGGCGATCTCGACCTCGCGAGCGGCCAGGGCGAGGGCTCGGCCTTCGCCTACCGCGAGAATCGCGGCAATCCGGGAAGTCCGCTGTTCGCGCTGCTCCCGGATGGCGAACCCCCCTTCTCGTTCCCGATCCCCGATCAGGGCGCCTACAGCGCCCCGGCTCTCGCGGACCTCGACGGCGACGGCGACGTCGATCTCGTCTCCGGCGAGGAGAGCGGCGGGCTGCGCTTCTACGAGAACGGCTCGGCCGTGCTGCGCACGACCGCGGTCCCGGCGTCGGCGGACCCCTTGCGTGATGCGGACCCTGGTCAGCTCTCGGTGCCGACGCTCGGCGATCTCGACGCCGATGGCGACCTCGACCTGATCGTCGGCGACGAGCTCGGCCGGCTCTTCTTCCACGAGAACACCGGCCTCCCGACCCTGCCCCGCTTCGTCGCGCGCACCGGAAGCGCCAATCCCTTCGAAGGCGAAGACGTCGGGTACTGGGCCGCGCCGGTCCTCGCCGATCTCGATGCCGACGGCGACCTCGATCTTCTGGTCGGAAGCTACGACGGGGCCTTCTCCTACTATGCGAACACGGGAAGCGCCGTCACGCCGGCCTTCGTCCTCCGAACCGGCGCGTCGAACCCGCTCTCGGGCATCGACCTCGGCATCGGCGCGGCGCCGGCGCTCGGCGACCTCGATCGGGACGGCGACCTCGACCTGCTCGCCGGCGATTCGACGAGCGACGTCGCCTACTTCGAGAATACCGGCACGAGTCGGCTCCCCGCGTTCGTCGAGCGCGTCGGTGCGGCCAACCCGCTCCCCGGGTTCATCGGGACCTACAAGCACGCACCTGCGTTCGCCGATGCCGATCGGGACGGCGATCTCGACGTCGTCCTCGGAGCCGATCTGGGCTTCTTCTTCTGGCTCGAGAATACGCGCCGGGTTCCTGCTCCCTTCGTGTTGCGTCTCGGCGCACCCAATCCGCTCAACGGCGTCGACGTCGGCCGCTGGTCGACCCCGGCGTTCGCCGACCTCGACCGCGACGGCGATCTCGACGTCGTCGCCGGCGAATACGACGGGACGGTGCAGACCTATCTCGTGCCGGAGCCTACTTTCGCTGGGCTGCTCGCCGCGGGGCTCGGATGGCTCGGCGTGATCGGGCGGGGGCGGGGACAAGGTCGATCGGGTCGGGGCTGACCCGACGCGATCGCCCACCCGGCGCGAGGTCGCTCGCGGAGCCGACCGCGAACGACTGCCCAGGGCTCGACTCCCGCCGGAGCGCCGGCTGGACCGTGAGCCCGTTCTCGTCGAAGCCTCCGCCACGCCCGGCTCCGGCACCACCACGTTGTCTGCCGCCGATGTGCGGGCAGCCAGCCGCCGCCACGGACCATGGTCGGGATTCGCCGGGATCGGACCATTCGCAGGCGCGCGCAGGACCCGCGATCGCCAGCGGTAGGCCGTCCCCGGCGTGAGACCCGAAGCGTCCGTGGCGAGGACGGGCGAGAGATTGCCCGGTGACAGGGATACCCAGGAGGGCGAGAGCGACGTCGTGCAGCCCGGCGATCCGAATGCCGCACCCATCGGGCACGTCTCGGTCTCGAGCCGGACGCGTCCGAGGCCTTCTGGATGGTCCGCGTGCATCGCGATCTCGAAGGACGACGGATCATCCGCCCGCCATTGCCCAATTGGCCTATTCCGTCCGGCTTGCCCTCGTGCTTCCCTCCCGACTGCAGCCCGCCGGCGGACCCCTCGATGAACCCCTTCACCCTGTCCTTCGAGCCCGATTCCGAGCTCGAGCGCGAGTTCTTCGCGGACTACACGGCGCGCTCGCTGCGCTTCGTTCGAGTGACGCTCTTGCTCGCGATCGGGGTGACGCTGGCCTTCGTCCACTGGGATCAGCTGCTCTTTCCCGAAGTCGCCGGACGGCTCTTCGCGATCCGCGCCGGCGTGATCTCGCCGGTGATCGCGCTCGTCGTCGCTTCGACCTTCAGCCGCCGCCTGCAGCCCTGGTGGCAGCTCGGGGTCGCCCTGGCGCTCGCAACCGCCCTCGGCGGACTCGTCGCGATGATGCCGATCCTGCCCGGGGATACCGCGCAGACCCACATCTTTCCCGGCATCCAGCTCGTCTTGATGTTCGCGTTCGCAGCCTTCAAGCTGCGCTTCGTGCATGCGCTGGTCGTCAGCAACGCCGGGGTGCTGCTCTATCTCTTCGTCGCGGCCGTCGTGATGGAGTTTCCCCTGCCGGCGCTCCAGAACGCCGGCTATTTCCTCGGATGGTTCGTCTGGAGCGGTCTGTTGACGAGCTACCTGCTCGAGCGCTTCAGCCGCCAGGACTTCCTCCAGCGACGCGAGAACGCGCTCTTGATGCGCCGGCTCGACGAGGAACGGGCGACCGCGATCGAGGCCAACGCTTCGAAGACCCGATTCCTCGCCGCCGCGAGCCACGACCTGCGCCAGCCGATGCAGACCGTCGGCCTGCTCGTCGACATCCTGCGCGAAGAGCTGCCGCCGGGCGGTGCACGCGGACTGACCGAACGCATTCATCAGGCGACGCGAGCGATGGAGTCGCTCTTCGATGGCCTGCTCGACGTCTCGCAACTCGACGCGGGCAGCGTCCAAGTCACCCGGGAGGTCGTCTCGCTCCGCCGGATCGCGAGCTCGCTCCAGGCGAGGTACGAGCCGCTCGCCGAGCGCAAGGGCCTCGTCCTCTGCTTCGAGGGCGTCGACCGGCGACTCGAGACGGACCCCGTCCTGCTCGAGCGCATCCTCGGCAATCTGATCGACAACGCGATCAAGTACACGGATCAGGGCCGCGTGACGTTGCGCGCGACGATCGAGGGTCGGATCGCGCGCCTCGAGGTCGCCGACACCGGCGAAGGCATCGCCCCCGAGCTCCAGGACCGCATCTTCGAGGAGTTCTTCCAGATCGGGAATCCCGAACGCGACCGCAGCAAGGGGCTCGGCATCGGCCTCGCGATCGTGCGGAGAACCGCGGGCCTGCTCGGTCATCCGCTCGCCCTCCGCAGCACGCTCGGCGTGGGCTCGGTCTTCTCGATCGACGTGCCGCTGGCCCGGACCTCCGTGCACCCGCTGATCGCGCGCACACCGGACGAAGCGGAGTCGGCGGCCGACGCCGAGGCGGTCCGCGGACTCTTCGTGGTGGTGATCGACGACGAGCAGGCGATCCGCGAGTCGATGGAGATCGTGCTCGAGGCCTGGGGCTGTCACGCACTCTGCGCCGGGGGCGGACTCGAGGCGGTCGAGGCGCTCGCATCCCATCTGCGCACGCCCGATCTGATCCTCAGCGACTATCGTCTGCGCGGAGGCGAGAACGGCCTCGATGCGATCGCCCGCGTTCGCAAGGCGAGCGGCCTCGACGTCCCGGCGATCGTCCTCACGGGCGATCTCGATGGCGCCGAGCTCGACGGCGTCCGTGAGGCGGGCTTCCCGCTCGCGCGCAAGCCCCTGCACGGCACGTTCCTGCGGAGCCTGATCGCCGAGACGATCCGCCGACATGGCTCGGCCGCGCGGGTGTAACGCCTCGTGGACGCCTTCGCGTGGCAGGCCCCTAGCCCCGTCGGCCCGCTCCGCCGATCTGGATGCCGCGTCGCCCCGCCTCGACGACCGCCTCGGTCCGGGTCGTCACGTTGAGCGCGCGCAGCACGGCGGACGTATGCGCCTTCACGGTGCTCGGCGAGATGTCGAGCGTCGTCGCGATCTGCTTGGCGGCCATGCCCTGGAGGATGAGCTGGAGGACCTCGCCCTGGCGATCGGTCAGACCGAGCGCGCTCGTCGCCTCGGCGCCGGTCGAAGCGGCGGTCTCGCGCAGGAAGGCGCTCGGCGGCAGGGCAACGCCCCCTTGCAGGACGGTCTTCAGAGCGTCGAGCATGACGGCCGAGTCGGAGCCCTTGGTGACGTAGCCCATCGCCCCTTGCTCGATCGCCTCGAGGACCGCCGCGCGTTCGTCGTTGCCGGAGAGGACGACGAGCGGAATCCCTGGACGCCGGGCCCGCAGCGCGCCGATCGCCTCGAGTCCCGTCGCGTCCGGCAATCCGAGATCGAGCAGCACGAGATCGGGCTCCTCGCCGCCGTCGAGCACGGCCCGCGACTCCGCCAGGCTCCCCGCCTCGAGGATCTCGACCGCCGGCTCGATCCGGCGCAGCAGGAGGGCCACACCTTCCCGGAAGAGCGCGTGGTCGTCGACCAGCAGGACCCTGAGCGAACGCATGCCGAAGCCACCTCTCCGCGAACCCGGTTCCAGCGCGCATCCTATCATTCGACGCCCGGGGAGGACCGGTCAAGTCCCCGTTGCCCGCCCCGGGTATCGTCGCAACGACTGCATCTCTTGCCTCCTCGTGGCGGAAGAGGAATCGTCCAGAGCGTCCGCGATGGATCATTTCTCATCCGAAAATCCGTTTGACTTCGATGATGCGGCCGGATCGGATCCCGTGGCCGACCCCGATGAGAGACGCGCCATGCATCCGCTGACCCTCGCGTTTCCGCCCGAGCTCGAACGCGAATTCTGGGAGGGCTACACGCGGGACTCGATGACCTTCGTGCGGGTTCTGCTCGCCCTGGGCATCGCGCTCTACAGCGCCTTCGCGATCTGGGACTGGGTGCTCTTCCAGGACTTCGTCGGCCCGCTCTGGGGGATCCGCTTCGGCCTCGTCGTCCCGACCCTCGCCAGCGCGATCGCTGCGACCTATTTCGCGCCCACCCGGCGCCACTGGCAGCTGACGACGGGCATCTCTGTCTTCGCCGGCATCGTGGGTCTCGCGTTCATGATGCCCGCGGTCCCGGCCGAGCTCGCGGAGACGCATTTCCATCCCGGGGTCCAGATGTCGCTCGTCTTCAGCTTCGCGGCCCTGCGGCTGCGCTTCGTCTATGCGACGGCCTGGAGCGTGCTGAGCGTGCTGACCTACTTCGCCGTGGCGCGGCATTGGGTCGGCTTCTCGCCGGACGCGCTGCTGAGCAGCGCGTTCTTCCTCGTCGGCACGATGCTCGTCGGGATGCTGACGAGCTACCTGCTCGAGCGATTCAGCCGCCGAGATTTCCTGCTGCGGCGGGAGAACCAGGCGCTGCTCGCCCGCGTCGAGCAGGAGAAGGAGGGCGCCGAGGCCGCGAACGCGGCGAAGACCCGCTTCCTCGCGGCGGCGAGCCATGACCTGCGCCAGCCCCTCCACACGATCGGCCTGCTGGTCGATGGCCTGCGAGATCGTCAGCAGGACGCGAACAGTCGCCAGATGGCCGACAGCATCCACGGCGCCGTGAACGCCATGGAGAATCTGTTCAACAGCCTGCTCGACATCTCGCGCCTCGATGCCGGGATGGTCCGCCCGGCCCCCTGCGCGTTCCCGATCGCCCGGCTCTTCGAGACCCTGTCGACCCGATTCGCGCCCCACGCGGCGGCCCGGGGCCTCGCTCTTCGCTTTCGCCCGAGCAAAGCCTGGGTCGAGTCCGATCCCGTGCTGCTCGAGCGCCTCGTCGGCAACCTGATCGCGAACGCGCTCAAGTACACCACGTCCGGCGGTGTCCTCGTCGCCTGTCGGAAGCGCGGCGAGCGCGTCGAGCTCTGCGTCCTCGATACTGGTCCCGGCATCGCCCCGGCATTCCAGGAGCGCGTCTTCGAGGAGTTCTTCCAGCTCGAGAACCCGGAGCGCGATCGCGCGAAGGGACTCGGCCTCGGCCTCTCGATCGTGCGGCGCACCGCGAGCCTGCTCGGCCACCCGCTCGCGTTGCGCTCCCGCATCGGCCGGGGCACGACCTTCACCCTCGCGCTCCCCGCCGTATCGGCCGGCCCGACCGCCGAGCGCTCCGAGCCGCGCTCCGACCCGGCGAGCGATCTGCACGGCCTCTTCGTGCTCGTCATCGACGACGAGCAGGCCATCCGCGAGGCAATGACGATCGCCCTCGAATCCTGGTCGGCCCGGGTCGTCGCGGCGGCGAGCGGCGCCGAGGCGGTCGAAGCGCTCGGGCGTCATCTGCGCGACCCGGATCTCATCCTCAGCGACTACCGCCTACGCGATCACGAGACGGGGCTCGAAGCGATCGCGCGGGTCCGGCAGGCGCTCGGCTCGGCGATTCCGGCGGTGATCCTGACCGGGGACATCGGCGCCGCCGATCTCGCCCGCGTCCACGCGGAGGGGCTCCCGCTCGTCCACAAGCCGCTCAATGGGCAGCGGTTGAAGGCGCTCGTGCGTGAGACGGCTGCCATCGGCGCGAGCGCTCTGCCGGATCCGACGGAGTCGTCGGCCGCGCGCGCTCCACGCGAGGCGTCGTCCGATCGTGCTCGTCCTCCGACCCGCGGCCTTTCTCGCCCCCGCTCAGCCCGTCTTCTCCCGATCCTGCTCGAGCTGATCGTCGAGCCCGGTCTGGATGCGCGGATCGAAGTAGTGCTCGATCGAGTGGCCGATCTCGAGCTCGCGATCGGCGGGCGTCGGGTCGCGCTGGACGGTCAGGGCCTTCACCCGCGCGAGCGAGTCGCCGAATCGCCGCGCCACGATCTGATTCGCGAGCCCGAGCACCGAATCCTGGAAGCCCACCGCGGGAAAGACCTGCTGCACGAGCCCGACCGCGAGCGCGCGCTCCGCGTCGAGGAGCTCGCCCGTATACAGGAGCCAGCGCGTCATGCGGGCGCCGACGAGCTCCCGCAGCGTCTGCGATGCGCCGCCGCCGCCGACGCCGCCCGGATGGCAATCGCCGAGCTTCGCCGCGCTCGAGGCGACGATGAAGTCGCAGGCGAGCGCGAGCTCGATCCCGCCCATCGACGCGACACCGTTGACCGCCGCGATCACCGGCTTCGGGACCGAAGCGATCTCCGTATGGAAGTCGCGCACGCGGTAGAGGAACCCGCGATAGGCCTCGCGGCTCGTGAAGTACTTCGCCCCGATCTCCTCGCCGTCGGCGCTGCGCGAGAAAGCGTTGCCGACGCCCGTGACGATCACCGCGCCGACCGACGGATCCTGCGAGACCTCCCGGAAGGCCTTCGTCAGCGCCGCGTAGATCGCATCGTTGAGCGCGTTCTCGACCTCGGGCCGGTTCAGCCAGAGCCGTTCGACGGCCCCGATCCGCTCGCGAAGCACCACGTCGCCCAAATCCGTCTCCCGTTCAGGCGGCCCCGCGGCCGACGAGCCCCTTCACGTGGGGCAGGACCTCGGTCGCGATCTGCTCGACCTGCTCGGCCGTCGCTTCCGGGGCGCAGAAGTTGAACATCACGAAATGCTGGAGGCCCGCCTTCGAGTACTCGGCGAGGCGCTCGACGAGGAGCCCCGGCGGCCCCTGGAGCGGCAGCCCCTCCGGCGGAAGCGGCGCGCCGGGGCGCGTGACGGTGATCGGGGCCCAGAGCGAGCAGGTGATCGAGGTCGGATCGCGCCCGGCGTCCTCCGCGGCGCGGCGCACGCCGTCCCAGCCGTGCGCGAGATCCGTCGGCGTGAGCCCGTACGGAATCCAGCCCTCGCCGAGCCGACCGACCCGCGCGACGGCCCCCGCCGAGTTGCCGCCGAGCCAGACCGGAATCGGGCCGTGGGGCGGATGCGGGAGCACGCCGACCGGATCGGCCTGGAAATAATGTCCGCGGAATCGAACCGGATGCTCGGTCCAGAGCGTCCGCATCAGCGCAATCGCCTCCTCGGTCCGCGCCATGCGCTTCTCGAAGGGCATGCCCAGCGCCTCGAACTCCTCGCGCAGCCAGCCGGTCCCGGCGCCGAGGATCGTGCGGCCGCCGTTCAGGACGTCGACGGTCGCGAGCTGGCGGCCCAGCAGCCAGGGATTGCGCTGGGCGACGACGATGACGAGGCTGCCGACCTTCACGCGCTGCGTGTGCGCCGAGAGCCAGGTCATGGTCGTCACGCATTCGCAGACGGGCTGATTGAAGTCCGCCGGGTACTTGTCGCCGCCGTAGGGATATTTCGATTCGTATTCGACGGGCCAGAGCACGTGGTCCGCGGCCCAGACCGACGCGAGGCCCGTGCGGTCGGCCGTCTGTGCGACCGAGAGCATGTGGGCCGCGGTCGCCGGCCCATTATTTCCGACCCAGGCCCCGATCTCCATCGCGCCGACTCCTTCGATGCCCGCTCAGGCCGTCGCCGAGATGGTCTTCACGACGTCGAGATAGACGTGGGTCACCTCGCGGACGGTGAAGCCCGCGATCTTCGCGTTCGTGACCGTGTCGCGATTCATGTCCGGGCCGAAGCGCTTCGAGAGCCAGGTCATCTGGTTGAGCATCGAGTTGAAGGGGAAATAGCGACTCCCCGTATGCTCGAACATGTGGAGCTCGCCGCCCGGGACGAGGACCCGGCGCAGGGCCTTGAGGCCCTCGACGGGCCGCGGGACCGAGCAGAACGTGCAGGACGTGAAGACCTGATCGAAGGAGCCTTCCGGGAAGGGCATGTCGTGGACGTCCACCGCCTGCAGCTCGATCTTGCCGTCGTAGGCATCGGTCCGGACCCGCGCCTTCTCGAGCATCTTGTCGCTGATGTCGATGCCGACGATGTTGCGTCCGGGCGGAAAGAAGGGAACGTCGAGACCCGTCCCGACGGCGAGGAAGAGGATCCGCCCCGTGCCCATCTTCGAGAAGAGCTTCGTCTTGACAGGCGCCCAGCGCTTCTCCGGGCCGAAGCCCGCCATGACGTCGAAGTTGCGCGCCGCCTTGTCCCATTTCGCCTTCGTCACGAGATCCAATGCGAGGTCCTCCTGCGGATGAGCTCGTTCGCCACATAACACGCGATCAGCGTTCCGATCCCTCCGTAGACGCCCATGCGAGCCCCCTCGGCGACCGGGATCCGGACCATCGCCCCCTCCATCGAGACCCACATCGAGACGACCATGCCCGTCGTCATGACCGGCACCATCACCTCCATCGCCCCGAAGAGCGCGCCGAAGGGAAACGCGATGAACATCGAGATCGGCATGGCGAGGAACATCGCGACGAACATCGCGATCCACATGTTCCAGCCCGGGCCGAAGATCGCCGCCGTGATCGCGCCGATGGCGGCTCCCGCGACGACGTTGGCGACGAGATCGCCCACCAGGAAATAGGGTCGTGTCTCCATCCCGCTCCTCCTTTCCGATCGACGCATTCGATCGATTCGCCCGCGCGAGCGTACCCGAGGCCCCAGACCCCTGCCGCCCGTGTTTCACGGCTTTCGTGCCCGCCCGGAACGCGCCACTCAGGGATCCGACTCGGCGATCAGGGCCAACGCGGCGCGGTGCACCTTGGCCGCCTCGAGGCGGCCCTCGGCCTCGAGATAACCGACGAGCGCCTCGCGCACCGCGGCGTCCCCGGGATGCGCCGTCGCGACGCCCTCGAGCAGCGCGATCGCCCGATCCCGAGCGCCGGTCGACTCGAGGGCGACCGCCTGGACGTAGGCGAAGCGGGTCGAGTCCGGTGCGAGCGAGACCGCTTTCGCGAGGTCGGCGAGTGCCTCGCCCGGTCGGCCGAGGCGGATCCGTGCGAGCCCCCGGGCATGATGCAGCGCCGCGCTCCCGGGCAGACGCGCGAGTCCCGCATCGAGGACCGCGAGCGCGGACTCGTCACGGCCCAGCGCCCGCTCGAGATCGGCGAGGTTGACGTGGGCCGCCTCGAAGGCGGGCTCGAGGGCGAGGGCCGCTTCGAGCTCGCGGCGCGCCCCGTCCGCGTCGCCGCCTTCGGCGAGGAAGACGCCGAGCTGGGTCCGCGCCTCCGGCCGATCGGCATCCCGTCGCAGCGAGGCGACGTACTCCGCCGACGCCCGCGCGAAGGCCGCCTGCGAAGGCTGCGAGAGCGAGCCCGTGACCGGCGCCAGGACGCGCACCGCCTCGAAGCGCACCGCCCGCCGCGGATCGTCGAGCAGCGCCGCCGCCGCGCGCAGGCGCACCTCGGCGCCCGCGTTCGCCAGGCCCTCGAGCGCGCCCAGGCGGACGAGCGGATCGGGATCGCGCGTCGCCCCGACCAGCACCTCCGCGTTCGCGCCACCCCGCGCCGGGTCGAGCCGCGCGAGCGCCGTCGCCCGCACGATCACCGGCTGGGACGCGTCCGCCGCGACCGCCCGCAGCTTCGCTCCTGCGCCGATCGCGTCGGATTCGGCGGCGTCGATCGCCTCCGCGTGGCGCTCGAAGCCCTTCGCCGGCCGACCGAGCCAGCGCCGCACGGCCGCATCGGAGAAGACGGCCTCCTTCCCCGCATGACAACCACCGCAGGCATCGGGCACGCCGAGGGCCTTCGCCTGGTCGGGGCGCGGGACGCGCAGGCTGTGATCGTGGCGGGGATCGACCTCCATGTAGGTCGTGGTCGGCATGTGGCACGCGACGCAGCGGCTGCCGCTCGAGTCCGCCCGGTGGTGATGATGGGCGGGCGTCGCATAGCGCTCGGGGGCATGGCAATTCCCACAGAGCGCATTGCCCTCGGCGCGCAGCCCGCCCGAGTGCGGATCGTGGCAATCGCTGCAGGTCACGCCCTTCGCGTGCATCCGGCTCTGGAGGAAGGAGCCGTAGGTGTAGACCTCGTCGCGCTGCTGGCCGTCGGCATGGTAGAGCCCGCGGTCGAGGAGCGTCGGGCGGTAATGGTCGAGGAAGGGCTCGCCGGCGACGTAGCGCTCCGTGATCGCGCCTCTCCGCGCATGACACTGGGCACACACGTCGAGCTCGCGGCCCGACGTCCGCGGCCGCGATCGCACCGCATTCCCGGTCGCGGGATCGATCGCCCAGACGACGCCGCGGCGCTCGTCGAGCCGCGCGACGAGGCCCCGGTCGGCGCCCGCGCCGGCGTCCCCATTCGCATCGGCATGGGCATCATCCTCGGCGTCGGCTTCGGCCTCGGCACCCGCCGCGACACTCTCCCGCGAAGCGGCCCAGCGTACGTGCTCGCGCCCCGGCCCGTGGCAGCCCTCGCAGCCGACGCCGAGCTCCTCCCAGCGCGACTCGAACTGTTTCCGTCCCTCGTCGTACCGCTTGCGATAGCCCGTGACGTGACAATCGGCGCAGACGTGATTCCAGTTCTGGGCCGGCCGTGAGAAATGGAGCGGGTCCTCGGGATCGGCGGCATCGGGATAGAGATCGAGCCAGCGCTGTCCCCCTTCGGACGCCGGCCGCGTATCCCATGCCCAGGGCAGGACCTGGATCCGGCCCCCGACGGCGTCGAGCAGGTATTGCTGGAGCGGCTCGACGCCGAAGGTCCCGCTGACGCGCAGATCGCTCCGCTCGTCCCCCGCCGCCGCTCCCGGTCCCGGCCCCGTCGGACCGCGCGCCGCGGCGTCCCGGCGGACGAGGAAGGCCCGACCCTGGCGCTCGAAGCGCAGGGTCCCGCTCGCGTTGTGGAGGCTCTCGCCCGCGAAGGGGGCCTTCACGCTGTCGGCGGTGGCGAAGTCCATCGCGAGGCGGTGCTGTGAGCCGGACCAGCTCTGGGCTTGCTCCGCGTGGCAGGCGGTACAGGTCGCGCTGCCGACGAAGCCTGCGGGCTCACCCCCCGTCGAGCGCACGTCTTCTGCCGCCGACGCGGCCGACGCGGAGGTCTTCGACACCGCGTCCGAGGCGGCGACCGACGAAGTCGGCCCCGTGGCCGGCGCGGGCTCGCGCTCGACGTCGTCCGAGCCGCAGCCGCACGCAAGGGCGATCGCCAACCCGAGCGCGACCCGCACCCCGCGCCCCATCCCCCGGAAGCGGCTCGTCTTCACGGCGCCTCGCCCATCGACTCTTCCGACCGACTCCCCACCCGGAGACGACGCACTGAGCGGCTACTCACCGGGTCGCTTGCCCTCGTGCTGGATGATCTCGATCAGATAGCCGTCGGGATCGAGCATGAAGCCCACGATCACCGGCCAGCGATCGAGGCGCGCCGGCACCATGACCGACTTGCATCCGGCATCGACCGCCTTCTGCCAGGTCGCGTTCGCGTCGTCGACGTTGATGTAGATCTTCCAGAGGGCGAAGCCATGGTCGATCGCGCCGGGCCGGATCGTCTCGGCGAACTTCGCGAGCTGAAGCCGCCCGCCGCCGGTCTCGCCTGCGAGATGGACCTCGTTCACGTTCGGGATCTCGGTGCGGCCCTGCTCCTTCAGGCCCATGATCTCGGTGTAGAAGCGGACCGAGCGCTCGAGATCGGCGACGGCGATGCAGAACTGTCCCACGGAGCTGGCCAAACGAATCCCCTTTCGTTATGCGAAGGCGCGCTTCTCGGGCCCGATCCGGGCGACGAGCGGCGCGAGCTTCTCGACGTCGAAGCCGTAGACCGCAGCCGCGTTGCCGCCGAGGATGGCCGCGATCTCGGCGTCGGGGAGCCCCTTGAAGGAGGCGGCGAGGCGCGCCGCCGTCTCGGGCCAGGTCCCCTCCGGATGCGGGAAGTCGCTGCCCCACATCAGGTTGCCGACGCCGATCGCGTGGCGCTGCTCCGCCTCGCGCCGGGGAATCGAGGCGCCGATCCGGATGTTGCGCGCGAAGTACTCGGAGGGCTTCCGCTTCAGGTGGCTCTTGTAGTCGCCGAGCTTCGCGTTCCCCGGATGATCGGAGGCGCGCTGATCGAGCAGCTCGAGATAGGACGGCACCCACGCGGAGGTCCCTTCCGTGATGACCACGCGCAGCTTCGGGAAGTCCTCGAACACGCCGCCCCAGATCAGGAACGTGAGCGGGCGCGCGACGAACCAGGCGACCTCGGAGACGTAGATCCCCATCGCCCCACGCAGCACCGGCTCCCCGGGATCCGGCGGCCAGCTCCCGAAATACTGCTCCGAGTCGGCGGGTCCGGAGTGGAAGTGGACGACGACGCCGAGCTCTTCGCAGACGGCCCAGAGCGGGCGGTAGGCGGGGTGGTGATAGGGCTTGTGGTCGCCCCAGGTGACCGGGAGCATGATCGAGCCGAGGCCGTTCGCCCGGGCCCAGCGGACCTCCTTCACCGCTTCCGCCACGTCCCAGGTCGCCGGCACGATCGCGACCCCGTGTCGCCGCTCCGGCGCCATCTGGCAGAACTCGGCGAGCCAGCGATTGTGGGCGCGGGCACCGGCCCACTGCAGCTCGCGGTCGTTGCCCTTGGGTGTCAGGCCGATGCCGGCGCCGAAGGGCGGCGCGTTCATCTCCGTGATGCCGTCGGGAAACAGGACCTCGCCCGCCACGCCATCGCCGTCCATGACCTCGGTCCGCGCGCCGTGATCCCAGGCGCCCGTCAGCAGCCGGTCACGACCGCGCCGCCATGCCTCGTTGATCTCCTTCACGAGGAAGAGCTTCTCGGCCTCCCGCGTCTTCTCGATCTGGATCTTCATCGCGGCGTCGAAGATCTCCCGATATTTCGGATCCAGATAGTCGCGGTAGCCGCCGGGCGGGAGACCGACGTGACCGTCGGAGGAGAGGACGAGATATCGATCCATGACGGGACCTCCATTCCTGTTCGGCGCGCGACGCCTACCGTCCGAGCTTCTCCTGCATCGGTCCGATCCGGGCGGCGAGGGCCGAGAGCGCCTCGACGTCGAAGCCGTAGACCCGGGCCGCGTTGCCGCCCAGCATCTGCGCCGCCTCGGCGCGGGGCACCCCGGCGAAGGCCTGCTCGAGCTTCGCGGCGGTATGCGGCCAGGTCCCTTCGATGTGGGGATAGTCCGAGCCCCACATCAGCTTGTCGACGCCGATCTCGTAGCGCTGCGTCGCGGCGGTGTCGTCCATGAAGGCGGCGCCGATGAAGGCGTTCTGGTGGTAGTACTCGCTGGGCTTGCGCGGGAGCTTGCGCCGCAGATGGCGGAACATCGGGAGCGCGTACTGCGAGTCGAGGGTCTGCAGCGCGCCGACGACCCAGGACGAGCCCTGCTCCGTCATCACGAACTTGAGCCGCGGGTGGCGCTCGAAGACACCCGACCAGATCAGGAAGTGGAACGGGCGGTGGGCGAACCAGCTGATCTCGTAGAGGAAGATGCCGAGCGAGCCGTCGTGGCGACCGTAGTTCGGGGTCCATCCCGAATGCGTATGGATGGGCATCTCGAGCGCTTCGCAGACCGACCAGAGCGGCTCGTAGCGCGGGTGGTTGTAGAAGGGATGGCCGTTCGTGTCGACGGGCAGCACGATGCCGCCGAAGACGCCGTTCGCCCGCAGCCACTCCACCTCGGCGACCGCGCGCGGGATGTCGTCGATCGTGATCAGCCCGACGCCGGCCCGGCGCCCCTTCACCTCGTTGCAGAAGTCCGCGAGCCAGCGGTTGTAGCTGCGACAGCCCTCCCACCAGATCGCCTCGTCCTGAGCATATTGATAGGTCATGAGGCCCGAGCCGAAGGGCGAGATGGTCTGGAAGGTCCCGCCCGGGAAGATCACCTCCGCGACGATGCCGTCCTGCTCGATCTCGGTGAGCCTGCGCTTCGAGTCCCAGGCGCCGTCCATGCCGCCCTGACCGACGGCCTTCTCGACCTCGAAATCCGCCATCGCCTCGTCGCCGTAGATCGCCTCGCCCGTATGCTCGGCGCGGCGGGCGAGCATGCCCGCCTGGTCCGCCAGCCAGGCGTCGAAGACCTCGCGGTACTTCGGGGCGACGTAGCCGCGGATCGTGTCGGGGAGCGGCCCGGCATGACAGTCGGCAGAGATCAGAAGAACGCGATCGTTTGCGGGCATCGAAGTCTCCCTGCGCGCCTCGGGCCGACGACCACCGGGGTCCCGCCCTGCGCCGCCTGGGGGTTCTAGCGCGGGCCACCCCCTTCCGCCCGCCAACCGCGTCCGCCCGGCGTCCCGTCGACGCCCGCCTCGACCGCTCGGCCCGGGGACTTGGTCGCCCGCGCCACGCCGACCTAGGATGACGTCCTTGGACCACCCTCCGCCGACCGACGCCGCCCCGATCGATTTCGCCCTGCTTCCGAGCCAGGGGATCGAGATCCCCGACTATCACGCGCGCCTGCGCGGGTTCCGGGAGCGGGAACGGATCACGCCGGTCCGCTTCGCGGGTCGTCCGTCCTGGATGGTGACCCGACACGCCGACGTCCTCGCCCTGCTCGAGGACGAGAAGCGCTTCAGCTCCCGCGCCCTCCACGAGGCCAACAGCTTTCCCGTGATGGGCCGCAACGTCATGGGCATGGAGGGCGAGGAGCATCGCCTCCACAAAGCGCTGGTCGCCCCGCCCTTCCGCAGCGGGCTCGTCGCCTCGCGCTACGTCGAGCCGATCCTCCGCCCGCTCTGTCACGAGCTGATCGATCGCTTCGCCTCGCGCCGCGAGGTCGATCTCGTCGCGGAGTTCACGAAGGGCTTTCCGCTCACGGTGATCGCCCGTCTGCTCGGGCTCCCGATCGAGGACGAGAAGCAGTTCTCGCGTTGGGCAATGGCGCTGATCGGCTACGCCTTCGTGCCGGACGAAGCGCGCGAGGCCGCCGCCCACTTCGATCGCTTCCTCGCCCCTCTCCTCGCCGAGCGCCGCCGTCGGCCCGGGGACGACCTGCTCTCGATGCTCGCCCACGCCGAGGTCGAGGGCGTCCGCCTCTCGGACGAGCTCGCGCTCTCCTTCGTGCGCGTGATCTTCGCCGCCGGGACCGACACGACCTACAACGCCGTCGGGTCGCTCGTCCATGCGCTCCTGACCCATCCGGAAGCGCTCGAGCGGGTACGGAGCGATCGATCGCTCCTGCCGGCGGCCGTCGAGGAGGGCCTGCGCTGGAACGGCCCGATCGGCGTGCTCCCGCGGATCCTGCCCGCCGACGCGGAATTCCTCGGCCAGGCGATGCCGGCGGGCTCGACGATCCTGGCGGGCCTCTCGGCGGCGACCCGCGATCCCGAAGCCTTCGCCGACCCCGATCGCTTCGACCTCGATCGGCGCTCGAAGAGCCAGCTCGCCTTCGGGTACGGGCAGCATTTCTGCCTCGGCGCCCATCTCGCCCGCGCCGAGCTGGTGGTCGCCCTCGAGGTCCTGCTCGAGCGGCTCCCGCAGATCCGGCTGCTCGAAGAGCCGCGCTTCGTCGGCTGCGTGATCCGCGGTCCCGAGCGGCTGCGCGTCGCGCTCGATCGCTGATCGATGCGATGCGATGCGGCGACGCGGCGACGCGAGGTGCAAGCCCCGCTTCGCGCGCCTGACCGAGCTCGCTTCAGCCGCGCTTCGGATCCGCCGCTTGCGCGGCCAGGGCCGCGAACTCGTCGGCGACCAGGCGCGATGCGCTCGCGAGTCGGCCGTTGCGCCAGCGGCGGTAGTCGAAGATCGCCTCGAAGCGCGCCTGCTGCTTCAGGTTGAGGGTCGAGAGGATCATCTCCTCCGTCGTCCCCGCCTCCGCGAGCAGGATGCCGAAGCGGGGGAAGGCGGGCCCCGCGATCAGCGAGTGACCGGCGTAGTAGTTCGGTCGCGGCGCCTCGACGAGCGCACGACCCGAGTAGCCCTGTCCCGCCGCGCCGGGACCACCGACCGCGTTCGACACGACGACGTGGATCAGGTTTTCCTGGGCCCGCGCCAGCGCCGTCGCCCGCATGCCGTCCGGTCGGCCCGGAGCGTCGAAGGAGCCGACGGGCACCGCGATGAGCCGCGCGCCCTTCAGCGCGAGGATCCGCGTCAGCTCGGGATTGAACCAGAAGTCGTAACAGATCTGGATCCCGAGCGGGCCGAAGCGGGTCGGGAAGAGCGGGAGCGCCGTGCCCGGCGTGAAGGTGATCCCTTCGGTCACCCAGGGCGGCTCGCCGAGATGGACCTTGCGATAGGTGCCGAGCGCGCCGTCGGGTCCGACGATCGCGGCGGCGTTGTAGAGGCGCTTCGGATCCCGGCCATCGCGCTCCGGCAGACCGAAGACGACGTAGAGATCGAGGTCGCGGGCGAGCTTCGCGATCGCGTCGCTCGCGGGGCCGGGGACCGTCTCGGCCGTCTCCAGGCAGGCCTCGCAGGGCTCGCCGAGCTCGCGGCATTCGGCGCAGCTGTGGCAGCCGAGCAGCGCCCCCTCCGGAAACACGACGAGGTCCGCGCCCTGGGCGCCCGCCTCCTCGATGTTGGCGGCCATCTTCTCGACGGTCGCCTTCGCCTGCCCGTGGACCGGCGCGAAGTTGACCGCCGCGACCGTCACGAGATCCTGCATGGCCCTGGTATTCGACGTCATCCCGTCTCCTTCTCGTTTCGTGTTCCGCGACCGGCGATCCCGATCAGGAGCGCCCCCAGCATCGGCAAGGCGAGCACCGAGATCCGCAGCCCGAACGGACCGCCCCCGCTGATCCCGTCCTTCGAGAGATAGGCGAGACCGACGACGAATAGCACTGCGCCGGCCACGAGGCGCCCGACCGGCGGGGCCCCTGCCGCCGGACTCGGCCGCTCGAAGCGGCCGAAGACGAGGGCGAGGGGCGTGAGGACCATCGCGAGCACCGCGAGCCAGACCGGCCGACCGCGCCACCACGCCGCGGTCCCGGGCTCGAGCAGGAGCCCGAGGCCGCCCGGCCAATCGGGGCCCACGCTGTAGACGAAGCCGATCCAGAGCACGAGCGCCGTCATGTGCCAGAGATAGACCGTCATGATCATCGAGCTGATCAGCACCGTCGCCGTCCACGGCGCCGGGCGGGCGAGCCATCGCCGCATCGGCGGCTCGAGGCCCAGCAGGATGCCGGCCTGCGCGAGCGCGAGGGCGATCAGCGGGATCTTCGGCGGCGTCGTGTTGCTGACGACCTCGCCCGGCACGCCGACCATCGACCGGGGATACGGAGCGAGCTCCGTGCTCGTCAGGATGACGAGCAGCCCGAGCCCGACGACCGCCATCACGACGTTGCGACGCCGTCCCGAGAGCAGCCCGTCGCTCCACGCATAACCGAGCTGATGGACGGCCGACCAGACGAACACGTAGTTGAGCCAGCCGAGCGGCCGAAGGCCGGAGAAGAAGGCGACGTCGAGCGCGACCGCCGCCGCGACGAAGCCCGCGAACGATCGCCAGCCATGCCGCACCCAGAGCCCGTGGCTCCAGGGCACGAGCACCACGACGCCCAGATAGACCGCGAGGAACCAGATCGGGATCAGCGCGAGCTGGGAGCCCGCCCGCAGCATCGCGTCCGAGAGCTCGACGAAATAGGCCAGGCATCCCATGCCGATCCAGGCGACGAGCAGCGGCATCACCGGCCAGACGAGGCGCCGCAGCCGCCCCGAGAGCCAGGCCGCATAGCCGATCCGGCTGCGACAGGCGGCCTGCCACGTGATCGCGTTCGAGAACCCGCCGACCATGAAGAAGATCGGCATGACCTGGATGCCCCAGGTCAGCCACCGGGTCCAGTCCTCGACGGCGAGGATGTGGGTGGCGACGAGCCGGCCGTCGGGGGCGAGGTAGGGGGCTGCCGCCAGCCAGTGGCCGAAGACGACGACCCCGATCGAGGCCACGCGCAGGAAGTCCGCATAACGGTTGCGCGAGGCCGGCGTCTGCGCCGCCATCTGCGATGCGCGAGCCCAGAGACTCATGCGCCGCCTTCCTGCGATCGGGCGAGCGCCTCGACCCGCTCCTCGCCGAGGGGCGCGGGATGTTTGACGCGCAGGCTCTCGCGCCACTCCCGGGCGAAGTCCCGGTCGAGGCGGACATTCACGCCGGCGGTCGCGAGCATCGCGACGACGGCGCCGACGCTCGCGAGGGCCATGTCCTTGTTGGCGTCCCACGGATCGCCCTGCGTCCCGAGATAGGCGACCCCGAGCTCGCCGCCGAACAGGACCGCCGCCCCCATTCGACGAGCTCGTAGAGCATCGAGGTCGACATCGTGAGGTCGAGGGGCAGGAAATAGCCCCAGAACCCCCGGGCGTCGCCGACGCGCAGGAAGACCTCACGGATGGGATAGGCGAGCAGCAGCCCGTAGCAGAAATGAACCAGTCGATCGAAGTGGTTGCGAGCGAAGCCGAGCGTCTCGCTCAGCGAGACGCCGAACAGCGCCCGGGCCCAGGCGTCGTAGGGCACCTCGGAATAGGTGTAGTGGGCCCCCATCTCGTGGAGACAGAGGAACACGAAGATCAGGAGCCACGAGAGCCGGGAGAGCGGCATCCAGCGATGTGCGAGCGCGGCCGCGCCGAGAAAGAGCGCGACCAGCGCGTTCTCGAGCCACCAGTCCGCTGGATGGCTCGGCCCGATCCCCGAGATCACGACCACGAGGACGAGCAGACCGGCCAGCATCCGGAGCGTCGAGGCATACGAGAGACGAGCGAGCGCGCGCAGCACCCCGCGACCCTAGCACCCGCGCCGGGCTCGCCCCGCCCCCGCCCCCCCACCCGACGATTTCGCAGGCCCCCGTTGCGCGACCGCGCCCCGATATGCGATGAAGGCCCTTCGGCGACGTCCCGTCCCGCGCGAGCGAGTCGGCCCCGGGTCGGCAGGAGCAGCCATGCAACGCAAGACCCGGATCGCGATCGCGGCGACCTTCTCGATGCTCTGGCTCGCGGCTCCGACCCGCGCCGAGAACGAGCCGACGGCCGTCGAAGCCGAGTCCGTCGCCGAAGCCGACGCCGCAGAGGCCCCGACCGCCGAGGCGCTCACCGCCGAAGAGCGCGCGATCTACGAGCGCCTCGTGGCCCTCGATGCCGCCCTCGAATACCAGTCGGGGAGCATTCCGATTGGAGACGGCCTCGCGACGCTCTCCCTGCCCGACACCCTCCGCTACATGAACCCCGAGAACACCGAGCGCCTGCTGGTCGAGGGCTGGGGCAACCCGTCGGGCGGCGGCACCCTCGGCATGATCGTGCCCTCCGGCTCGAGCCCGCTCTCGGGCGACAGCTGGGGCGTCGTCCTGTCCTACGACGAAGAGGGCTACGTCTCCGACGAGGACGCCGACGGCATCGACTACGACACGATGCTCGAGGAGATGCAGGCCGCGACGAACGAGGAGAACGCCGCCCGTGCCGAGCAGGGCTTCGAGCAGGTCGAGCTCGTCGGCTGGGCCGAGCGCCCGCGCTACGACGCGGAGACCCACAAGCTCTTCTGGGCCAAGGAGCTCGCCTTCGAGGGCAGCCCCTCGAACACGCTCAACTACAACGTGCGCGTGCTGGGCCGACGCGGTGTCCTCGTGCTCAACGCGGTGGCGAGCATGGACCAGCTCGAGCTGATCCAGTCGGTCATGCCCGGCGTGATCGCCGCCGCCGAGTTCGACGAGGGCCATCGTTATGCGGACTACCAGCCCGGCACGGACAAGCTCGCGACCTACGGCATCGCCGCCCTGGTCGCCGGCGGTGTGGCCGCGAAGTCGGGGCTCCTGACCAAGCTGATCGCCCTCGCCCTCGCGGGCAAGAAGCTGCTGATCCCGGCCCTGGTCGCCCTGTTCGCCGGCGGCGGGACCTGGCTCAAGGGGCGCGGCGGACGGACGACGATGGAAGACGCCGAGGCCGGAGCCCGATCGGTGCCCACGCCCCCGGAGCCCCCGACTTCGCCGACATCGCCGACCTGATCATCCGGGGCCCCGCCCGGTTCCGGTCGCGGAGATCTGCACGGCTGCCCCGTCCGCGAGGGGTCCGTCTTCCCCGACGACGACGGCCTCGCCCCCGAGCAGCCCCTCCTCGACGACGACGACCCCATCGCGCTCGACGCCGAGCCGGACGGCCTGCCTGCGCAGCCGCCCCTCGGTCACGACCCAGACGACGCCTCCCTCACGGACGGCGCTCTTCGGTACCGTGACGAGGGCCTCGGGCGGCGCGCCCTCCGCCCGCTTCGGCGCCTCCGCCAGGAAGGCGATGCGGACGCTCGAGTCGGGTCGCAGCGTCTCGTCGCGCTCGAGCAGCCGGACCTCGACCTTGAGCGTGCCCTTCTGACGATTGATCTGCGGATAGAGCTTCACGACCTCCGCCGCATAACGCCGATCGGGAAACGCATCGGGGGTCACGCTGGCGCGCTGGCCGAGGGCGATCTTGCCGATGTCGAGCTCGTTGACGTCGACCTCCGCCCGCAGGTCCGAGAGATCGGCCATCCGGATCAGGTCGCCGGACCCGGCGAAGCCCCCGGGCACCGCCATCTCGCCGACCTCCTTCAGCTTCGCGAGCACGACGCCGTCCCGCGGCGCGCGCAGCGTCGTGTAGTCGAGGTTGACGGTGGCCTCCTCGAGGGCCGCCTCGGCCTCGCGGACCCGGGCTCGGGCCACGCGCCACTCGCTCTCCCGGACATCGAGGCTCGATTGGGACGAGACGTCCTCGGCGCGCAGCGCCTGCTGCCGCTCCGCGAGGGTCGCCGCCAATGCCTCGTTCGCCCGTGCGAGCTCGAGCGCTGCCTTCGCCCGCTCGAGCGCCGCCTCGTAGTCGCGCCGGTCGAGCTGGACCAGGGGCTGCCCGGTCTTCACGGCCTCCGACTCGTCGACGAGATAGGCGTCGATGCGACCCGGGACCCGAACACCGATCGAGATGTATTTGTTGCCGGTCACGACGTAGCCCGAGCCCTGCAGCACGACCTGTCCGCTCGCGGCAGCCCCCCCGCCCGCGACCGCCTGCTGCCGGGTCGCGAAGACGACCTCGACCTCCGTCTCGGCTCCGAGCGTCGCGCGCCAGGCGAAGGCGGCGACGAGCAGGGCGACGAGCACGCCCGCGGCCCAGAAGAGGCCGTTCCGGCCGCGCCCCTGCACCGGCCGCGCGCCGCGATCGATCTTCAGCGACGAGAGCTCGTCGCGCAGCGACCGGGTCTTCGTGTCGTCCGCCATCAGGCCCTCCGCAGCGCGTCGATCGGCCGCATCCGGGCCGCGCGCCAGGCGGGCATCAGCCCTCCCCCGATGCCGATCAGGACCGCGAAGAGCGCCGCATAGCCGAGATCCGAGGCCGCGACACGCAGCGTGATCACGTTGGTCGTGAAGGTCGAGGCTCCGAAGCCGATCCCGCCGAGGACCTGCGAGAGGATCGCCGCCGCCGCGACCGCGATGCTGCCGCCGACCAGGAACCCCACGAGCGAGGTCGCCACCGACTCCGCCAGGAATGCGAAGAGCACGTCGAAGCGCGAGAAGCCGATCGCGCGCAGGGTCCCGATCTCCGCGGTCCGGGCCTGTACCGCCGCATACATGGCATTGGCCGCCCCGAAGCTCGCGCCGATCCCCGCCATCACGGCCACGAAGATCACGATGATGAAGAGCGTGCGCGCCGACTCCGCCTGGTCGGCGTAGTAGGCGGTCTCCGGGCTCGCCTCGAGGGCCCAGCGCGGATCCGCGTCGATCCGCCGCGCCAGCGCCTCGAGATCCGCCCCATCCGCGGCCCGCACACGGAAGCCCGAGTAGGGCAGCGAGCGCTTCGCGTCCGCCGCGAGCAGGCGCGCATCGACCCAGACCTCGCTCTCGAAGGAGCTTCCGCCCGACTCGAGGATGCCGACGACGGTCCAGCTCCCCCGCCCGAAGCGCAGGTCGCTGCCGACGGCGGCCTCCGGGTAGCGCATCGCGATGCCGCGACCGACCAGCGCCTCGGTCGTCCCGGGCCTCGGGGCGCGACCTTCGGCGATGCGGACCTCGCGGTGGACGGCGAAGGCGGCGGGCTCGACACCCCGCACGAGCACGTTCTCGCGACCGCCGCCGGCGCGGTGGAAGAAGGGCTGGACGACGATCTCGGGGGAGACCAGGGGCTCGCCCTTCGCGTCCTGCGCGATGCCCTCGAAGAAGCGCAGCGCTTGATAGGCCTCGAGCGGGAGCTGCGAGGAGCCGTCGTTGTTCGAGCCCTTGCGCAGCACGATCAGGTTGCGCGGATCGCCGGTCGTGGCGAGGGTGCGCCTCAGGCTCGAGACGAGGCCGAGCAGCAGGGTCGTCGCGATCACGACGAGGGCGACGACGAGGACGGTGATCGCGGTGCGGCCGCGGCGATGGGCGAGGTTGCGCAGCGGGTAGCCGAGCGGCAGCGCCATCAGAAGATCTCCCGCAGCGTCAGCGCCACGCTGCGCCGCGAGGCGCCGAAGGCCGGGATCGCCCCGGTCACGATCCCGATCAGGAAGGCCAGGAAGATCCCCTGGACGAGGACGGCGTTGGTCACGACGAAGGCCGTGAGCGGCCCCATCGCGGGATTCGCGGTCCCCATCGCCGCCAGCCACTTCGCCAGCCCGAGCGAAGCGAAGACGCCGGCCGTCCCCGCCGCCGTCGAGAGCAGCGCCGCCTCGGCGAGCAGCGTCCCGAAGAGCAGATTGCGGCCGAACCCGATCGCCCGCAGCACCGCGATCTCCCGCATCCGCTCGCGCACAGTCATGCTCGCCGTGTTCGCCGCGATGAACACGATGCAGAGCGTGACGAGCAGCGCCACGGCCTGGATCACGACGAGCAGCCCCTGGACCTGGGAGAAGAAGCTCGTGAAGAAGGACTTCTCGGTCTCGGAGACCGTCTCCGCCTCGCTGTTGCGGAACATCTCGTCGACCTGGGCCATGATCGCCGGCACCTTCGCCGGATCGTCGACCCGGGCCCAGATGTTGCCGAGCACGTCGAACTCGATGCCCTGCTCGCGGAGCGCCTCGACGAGGTACTCGCGGTGGAACCAGAAGACCGGGAGATTGGTCGACTCCGAGCTCGTGCGAAGCGAGGCGCCCGGCACCGTCCCCGCGATCCGGAACTCGAGCTCGAGGGGATAGATCGTGCTCTTCAGCGTCACGAGGTCGCCGACCTTCCAGCCGTTGTCCGTCATCGCGCGCTGACCGACGAGGGCCCCGGTCCGCGTGCGCTCGAAGTCGGCGACCTCGGCGGGGTCGAGGGCGTAGTCCTCGTAGACGGTCGCGACGTGCTCCGCGTCGACGGCGAAGTTCGGGAACGTGACCCCCTCGTCGGGATCGATCGCGCCACCGAACCAGGTCCACGACACGGCGTCGACCACGCCGGGGATCGAGCGGACCTTGTTGAGATAGGCGTAGGGCATCGAGTAGACGATGCCGGCCGAGTGGTGGATCGAGACGCGCGTGTTGTTCGAGAGCCGGGAGAGGATCGCGTCGAAGGCCGCGGGCATCGTGCGCAGCACGCAGACGAGGGCGATCGCGAGCAGGATCGCGCCGCCGGTCAGCGCGGTGCGCAGCGGGTTGCGACCGAGATTGCGGGCGACCAGCGGCAGGAACCGGATCACGACGCCGCCCCGCCCGGCTCGCTCCCGATCAGGACACCCTTGTCGAGATGGACGACCTCGTCGACGTATTTCACGGCGCGGGGATCGTGGGTCACGATCACGACGGTCTTGCCGAACTCCTTCTTCAGGGTCTGCAGCAGACCGAGGACCTCCTCGGCGTTCTTCGCGTCGAGATCGCCCGTCGGCTCGTCGCCGACCACGATCTCGGGATCGGAGACGATCGCCCGGGCGATCGCGACGCGCTGCTGCTCGCCGCCGGAGAGCTGGGCCGGGCGGTGGTGGGCGCGGTCGGCGAGACCGACGATGCGCAGCGCGGTCTCGGACCGCTTGCGCCGATCCGCCTTGCCGAGCGCCGTCAGCAGCAAGGGGAGCTCGACGTTCTCGAGGGCCGAGAGCACGGGAATCAGGTTGAAGAACTGGAAGACGAAGCCGAGATGCTCGGCCCGGAAATGGGCCAGCTCGTCCTCGGACAGGTCGTTCAGGCGGCGCCCGGCGACCTCGACGTCGCCCTTCGAGGGGCGATCGAGGCCGGCCAGGAGATTGAGCAGGGTCGACTTGCCGGAGCCCGAGGGCCCCATCAGGGCGACGAAGCGCCCCTTGCCGATCGAGAGGCTCACGTCCTCGAGGGCGTGGACGTCGTCGGCCCCCCGCTTGTAGTGCCGGGAGACGTGGGCGATCTCGATCACGATGGCCTCCGACGGACCGCGACGCGGGGCGCGCGGGCGATCCTGCCGCGGAGATCATTCTGTCGATCGGGGTCGGGCGCAACCGGGCGAGCCGGAGCCCGCTCGCCCTGCCGGCTCAAACCCCCTCGAGCGCCCGGGCCCGCAGGACCTCCTTGCGGACCTTCCCGTTCGCGTTGAGCGGCAGGCTCTCGAGGACGTGGACCCGGCGCGGTGCCTTGTAGTTCGCCATGTTGGCCCGCGCCCAGGCGACGATCGCCTCGGGATCGACACGGGTCCCGGCCCGCGCGATCACGAAGGCGTGGCCGACCTCCCCGAGGCGCGCGTCGGGGACGCCCACGACGGCGACCTGCGCGACCGAGGGATGCTCGAGCAGCTGGTTCTCGATCTCGGCGGGATAGGCGCTGAAGCCGCCGCAGTTGTAGGCGTCCTTCAGGCGATCGACGACGCGGATATGGCCCACGGCGTCGCGGATGCCGACGTCGCCGGTACGACACCAGCCGCCCTCGACGATCGCCGCCGCCGTCTGCTCGGGATCCCGGAAATAGCCGCGCATGACGCCCTGGCTGCGGACCCAGACCTCGCCGGGGGAGCCGTCGGGCACGTCGACGGCGTCGCTCGCGGCGGCGCCCTCCCCGACCGCGACGATCCGGACCTCGACCCCCGGCATCGCGCGCCCGGTCGTCGTCGCGATCACGCTCTCGGCGTCGTCGGCCCGCGTCATCGAGACGACGCAGACCTCGATCAGCCCGTAGGCGTTGATCACGCGCCGGATCCCCATCCGCCCGCGCATCGCCTGGATCAGCTCGGTCGGCACCGCCGCCGCCCCGACGAAGGCCGTCCTCAGCGAGCGGGTCCGCTCCGGCGCGAAGCCCTCGAGGTTCATCAAGGTCGCGAAGAGCGTCGGCGGTCCGCTGATCACGCTGATCCGCTCGCGGGCGATCGCCTCGAGGGTCGCGCGCGGATCGAAGACCGCGACCGGGACGTTCGCGACGCCGCGCATCCAGCAGGCGAGGATGCCGCCGTTCATGCCGAAGCCGTGGGAGTACGGCGGGATCACGAGGAAGCGATCGCCGGCCTCGAGGCCGCCGATGCCGCTCCAGTCCCAGTAGGCCGAGAGCAGCTGGCGATGGGCGAGCTCGACGCCCTTGGGCGAGCCCGTCGTCCCGGACGTGAAGAGGATCTGCGCGATCGACTCGGGCCGCGCGGCGCTCCCGTCCGGCGCCGCCCGTCCGTCCCCGCGAGCGACGAACTCGTCCCACCGCGCGACCCCGCTCGAGGCGGTCTCGCTGCCCAACCCGACTTCGCCGCCCGCCGCCCGCGCCGCGGCGCTCGTGCTCGTGCTCGTGCTCGATCTCGCGCACGCCCCGTCGCTCGCAGCGGCCCGGTCGAGCACGACGACCTGCTCGAGGCTCGGAAGGCCTGCGATCGGCGGCGATCCACCCGGCGCTCCGGACGTCGCACCGCCCGGCGATCCGCCCGTCGCATAACGCGCGACGAGCGCGTCGAGCAGTCGCTCCCCGGCGCTCTCCTCGTCGACGACCAGGATCCGCGCCCCGACCCGCGTGAGCAGCGGCCCGACCTCGGGCGCCTTCCAGCGCGAGGCGAGCGGAACGACGCTCGCCCCGACCTGCCACGCCCCGCTCGCCGCCACGACCCAGCGCCAGCCGTTCGAGGCCCAGATCGCGACCGCGTCGCCGGCGCCGATGCCCTGTGCGTCGAGCGCCCGCGCGAAACGCAGCGATTCGGCATGGAGCGAATCGAAGTCGAGCCGCGTCTCGCCGTCGACGACGGCGTCGAGCGCCGCGTGGCGCGACGCGACGTCCCGCATCATCTCCGGGATCGTCGACCAGGGAACCGGCGGGATCTCAGCCGCCATCGCCCGCGTCTCGCCGCCGATCGACCGGGAGACTCCGGTCGACCGCAAGATGGTGGCCCCGGCGATCGTCGATCGCCTCGCGCGGCGTGCCTTCTTCGGCGAGCCCGGTCTCGACCGCGAACTCGACCGGCGTGATCGCCGCGATCGCCTCCCGCGCGCGGGCGGCCCACATCGGATTCTCGACGAGGCTCGGCCGCTCGAAGGCGAGCCGGATCGTCAGCTTGTCGAGGGTTCCCTCGCCGCGCTCGACGGCGACGACGATGCCCGCGATGCCGTCGATCCCGGCGAGGGCCCGGCGCAGGAGCGGGAGCGAGAGCCAGCGACCGCGGACGAGGACATGCTCGCCGATCGTGTGCTGGAAGAGGCTCCCGCCGTCGGGGGCACCGGCCGCGCTCGCGCCGGCGCCGGCCACGACCTGGCCCGTTCGGATCGTCTGGCCCGCAAGCGGACCGGCCCAGTCCGGACGCAGGACGAGCTCGCTCGGACCGCCCGCGCCGGCTTCGGCGACGACATCCTCAGCGAGCGCCGCGCGAGCGAGGATCGCGGGCTCCGGGATCTGCCATTTTCCGTCGCGCCCATGGGCCCAGAGCCCGCCCACGATCGGATCGCAGTAGAGCCCGGAGAGCTCGGCCTCGAACTCCGCGGCGAGCCGACGCGAGGTCCCGGGGCTCGGGATCTCGCCGACGATGAGGATCCGGCCGAGCTCGAGCTCCATCGGGTCGACGTTGAACTCGAGATAGAGGCGCGCGAGAAAATCGAGGGCCCCGGTCGGCGTCGTGATCCAGACCTCGGGCCGCAGCGCGCGCACCGCCGCGAGCGTCCGCATCCGACCCCGCGGCCCGACGACCGCCACCGACGCCCCGACCTCGACGAGCGCGTCCGCGAGCAGCGTCCCGGCGAGATCCCCTTCGCTATTCAGCGACACGAGCACGCGCTGCCCCGCCCGCACGCCGGCCGCCGCGAGCGTCGCCGCCGAGCGCGCCCGCAGCCCGGCCCGCGCCTCGGGCGAGATCGGAACGAACCCCTCGCCGGGCACAGCCGCCACGAGCAGTCCCGCCCCCGCGCTCCCCCGCGCCTTCGAGGCGTGGGCCGCGAGCTCGCCCCGGGTCAGCCAGCTCAAAGCGCCGCGACCTCGCTCGCGAAGAGCCGCATCGCGCTCGTCACCCGCTCCTGATCGAGGCCGCCGACCTGGAACTGACAGAGCAGATCCGTCGCTCCGGCCTCGGCGATCCGCTTGACGGCCCGTCGCGAGCCCTCGACGTCGTCGAGCACGACCATCAGGTTCTCGCAGAGCGCGTCCATCGAGCGCTCCGGCGACATGCCCGCGGCGAGCTGGCCGAGCACGCGATAGGTCGCGTGGCGCGAATCCGTGTAGTCGGGGGGCGCGACCAGGTTGACCTGCCGACGGATGTACCAGAGCACCGCATCCGCCGCGGCGTCGGCCTCGGCGCGGGTCCGCGCGAGGTGCCACGGCACGAGCATCGCGACGCGCGCGGCGTCCGGGTCGTGGCCGTGTTCGGCCAGGGTCTTGCGGTAGATCCGGACGTCCTCCGCGAGATCGTCGATGCCCTTCAGGATCGGCATGCAGAGCAGATGGTGGCCCAGCTTCGCCGCGGCGATGAAGCCGTCGACGGAGGTCGAGGCGACCCAGACCGGCGGCGTCGGCTTCTGCACGACCCGCGGCAGGACCGAGACGCCGGGGATGTCGTAGTAGGTCCCCTTGCGCATGATCTCCAGGCTGTCGGCCCGCATGATCTCGAGCACCGCGTCGAGATGATCCTCCCAGATCTGCCGCGAGAGCTCGAAGGGACGCTGGAAGGCCTGGTACTCGAGCGGCGACGCACCGCGCCCGGTCCCGAACTCGACCCGCCCGTTCGACAGCACGTCGAGGGTCCCGACCCGCTCGGCGACCCGCACCGGATGCAGGAACGGGAGCAGCACGACGCCGAGCCCGAGGCGGATGCGCTGGGTGACCTGGCTGATCGCGGCCAGCACGAGATCCGGGGCGGAGGAATGCGAGAAGCCGCGGGTGAAATGGTGCTCGACGAACCAGCAGCTCTCGAAGCCGAGGACGTCGGCGAGGCGCGCCTGCTCGACGACGTTCGCGAACATCGTCCGCTCGGCGTCCTGGGAGCGGCCGCGTACCTCGAGCTCCTGGAAGATTCCGAAACGCAAGCCGTTCGTCCCCACTTCGCTTCCTTCTCCGACCCGCCACGGATCCCCCCGCGGCGCACGCTCTCAAGCCCGTCCCGACGACCCCGCGAAGCGCGGCATGACCTCGGTGGCGAAGCGCGCGAGCGACTCCATCACCCGCTCGTGGGCGAGGCCACCCTGACCGATCTCGAGCAGGAAGTAGCTGAGCCCGTAGTAGTCCCGGGCCCACTCGATCCGCTCGATCAGGCCGGCGGGATCGCTGATCAGCAGGAGCTGTTGCGCGTCGAGCATCTCCGACGTGATGCCCTCGAACATGCCCTTGGTGCCGCCCTTGTGGTGCTCGTAGGACTTCGAGCGGTGGGGACTCTTCGCGTCGATCGAGCCGAAGAAGTCGAGGTAGCGCAGGACGTTCGCGCCGGCCGTGGCGTGGGCTTCCCGATGGGTCTCGCCGCAGTACATCTGGAAGACGCCCGCGACCTCCCGCGTTCCGGGATCGATGCCCGACTCTTCGAGGGTCTTGCGGTAGAGATCGATGCCCGACTTCACGCCCTGCTTGTTCGGGACGAAGCAGGCCGTCGCCAGATGGAAGCCCCGCTTCGCGGTCCAGACGAAGCTCTCGGGCGTCAGCGTCGCCGAGGCGTAGATCGGCGGATGCGGGCTTTGCAGCGGCGGCGGGAAGAACTGGTAGTCCCGCACGTTCCAGAAGCGGCCCTCGAAGGAGAACGGGCCCGGGCTCGTCCAGGCCTTCAGGATCAGGTCGAGGGCCTCGCGATAGCGGTCGGTGCTCTCGTCCTCCTCGACCCCGAAGAGGTCGAGGGCGTAGCGGAGAAAGCCGCGCCCGACGCCGTACTCGAGCCGGCCGCCCGACAGGATGTCGAGGGTCGCGAACTCCTCCGCGAGCCGGATCGGCTGGTGGATCGGGAGCAGCGAGACGCCGGTCCCGAGGCGGATGCGCTTCGTCCGGGCCGCGGCGGCCGTCGCCATCACGGCCGGCGCTCCGAAGGAGTAGGCCGAATAATGATGCTCGCCGAACCAGGCGGAGTGGTAGCCCAGGTTCTCGGCGTGGACGATCTGATCGAGGATGCGACCGTAGTAGTTGGCCGGCGGTCCGTGGACCTCGGCGTGGTAGTCGGTGTTGAAGAGCAATCCGAATTTCATGCCTGGACTCCGATCGGCTTCGAGCTCCCGGTGGAAGCGGATCCACGCAGGGCGTCGAAACGGGGGATCACCTCTCGCGCGAAGAGCTCCATCGAGCGGCGATAGGGCCCCTCGTCGTCGCCCCAGTCGTAGGCGTTGAGCACGACCGTCCCGAAGCCGCCGAGGGCCTCGTCGACGGCGACCAGGCGCTTCGCGACGGTCTCCGGCGATCCCACCAGGAAGAGATGGTCGATCAGGTAGTCGATGTCGACGGCGGCGTCCGGGACGCTCTCGTCGTGCTTCAGGAAGGTCCGCCAGCCGAACAGATCGAGGGTCGGGAAGTTCACCGCTCGCCAGGCCCGCGCCATGTTCCCCTCGCGCACCCACTTGCGCGCCGCCTCGTCGCTCTCCGCCACGAAGACGTCCCGCACGACCCGCCAGTCGCGCCGATCGCAGGGCTTCCCGGTCTTCGCCGCGCCGCGCTCGACCGCCGCCCAGTGGCCCTTCAGGTAGGGCGTATTGAAGGTCAGCGAGAGCGGGATGAAGCCCCGGGACCCGGCCAGCTCGAGGGTCCCGCTATTGGGCGAGAGGCCCGCCAGCGCGATCGGCGGATGGGGCCTCTGGAAGGGGCGCAGATGCGGCCCGTAGCTGAGGACGGGCTCGGGATTGCGGACCGTCCAGAACTTCCCCTCGTAGACCCAGGGCTCGCTCGGCTCGTTCCAGAGCTTCAACATGATCTCGAGGGACTCGGCCATCCGGTCGCGGTGCTCGCCGGCGGCGCCGTCGATGTCGAGCATCGCGAGATCCGTCGGGATCGAGCCGGCGGCGATCCCGAGGATGAAGCGGCCGCGGGCCATGTGGTCGAGCTGCGAGATGCGCATCGCGAGCGCCGCGGGGTGGTAGAAGGGCAGCACGTAGGCCCCGGCGCAGAGCGTGATGTTCTGCGTACAGGCGAGCGCCTGGGCGATCACGAGATCCTGGGCCGGGATCGGCTCCCAGGCCGCGGTCAGATGCTCTCCGAGCCAGGCCTCGGAGAAGCCGAGCTCGTCCGCCCAGCGGATCTGCGCGATCACCCGGTCGATCGCATCGCCCAGCGCGCGCTCGGGCGGATGCGACGACTGCAGGAAGAGGCCGTAGCGGAGCGAGCCGCTCCCCGAACGGGCGGATGCAGCGGAGGCGGGCTTCGAATTCGCCATGCGACTCAGCCCACGAGGCCGTAGAGCTCGGAGACGTTCGCCCCGATGATCCGCGTCTTGTCCTCGGCGCTCATGCCTTCGGTCAGCTTCTTGATGACCGCCTTCGTGTTCGGGTAGGTCCCGTCGTTGTGGGGGAAGTCGCTGGCCCACATGAGCCGCTTCGTCGGCGAGAGCTCCGTCAGGTGGGTCGCGGCGAAGTCGTCCTGGAAGGTCACGTAGATGTTGTTGGCGAAATACTCGGAGGGCATCTTCGTGAGCGTGCCGGTCTCGAGCCAGTAGCGATGGCGCTTGTAGGCGTGGTCCATCCGGTACATGAAATGCGGGACCCAGCCGGCGTCCGCCTCGGCGCAGACGACCTTCAGCTTCGGGTGCCGCTCGAAGACGCCGCTGAAGACGAACATGAGCAGGATGTCCTGCACGCCGCGGATGATCGACATGAACTGCGCGATCTTCGGGCCCCGCGTCTTGCGCTGGAACATGACCGAGAGGTCGTCGTTGTCCGAGGTCAGGATGTGGAAATGGATCGGGAGCCCGAGATCGACGGCGGCCTCCCAGAACGGGTCGTAGCTCGGATGGTCGTAGTCGTGGTTCGCGGGATCGCCCGGGAGCATCACGCCCTTCATCCCCATCGCCTTCGCCTGGCGCAGCTCCTCGATCCCCTCCTCGACCGTCCGCAGGGTCACGGTCCCGAGCCCGAGGAAGCGATCCGGCGCGACCGAACAGAAGCCCTGCAGCCAGCGGTTGTAGGCGTCGTTGCAGGCCTTGCGATAGGCCAGATCCTTCACGCGGCAGAGGATCATGCCGACGCTCGGGAAGATCACCTCCGCGTCGATCCCCTCGGAGTCGATCAGCGCGAGCCGCGCCTTCGGCTCGTAGCCCGCCGGATTGAGCGTCTCCCAGCGCGCGGGCTTTCCGATGTCCTCGGGCTTGCGACCCGCCGCCAGGATGAACGCCATCGGCACCGGCGTCGGCAGCCCGTCGACGAGCATGCCGGCGTTGCCCTTATCGTCGTGGACGAGCTTCGGCGCACGCGCCTTGAAGCGCGGATCGATCTCCCGGTACGCCTCTTCGGGCTCGGCGACGTGGGAATCGGCAGAGATGATGCGGGGCGACATGGCGGTCCTCCTCGCGCTTCACGCTAGCGCTTCGCGAGCGTCCGCAAACCCGTCTCCTCAGCGCCGGATGCGCGACCAGACCATCTCGGAGGGGGCCGCCGGATCGACGAGGCGCTCCGGACTCTGTCGATCGACGTGGCCGAGCAGCCCCCGGTACGTGCCGTAGCCGACGAGGCGCCGTAATCGGGACGGAAAGGCGGCCACCTGCTCGCGCGGCAGCGCCAGCAGCTGGCATTCCTCCTGGCGCAGGAAGCCCGCGCAGTAATTGACGACGATGCCGAGCCGCCGCGCATCGCTCGCGTTCGCGCCGCCGCCGTGCCAGAGCCCGGCGTCGTAGAAGAGCACGCTGCCCGCCGGCATCTCGACCGCGGTCGTCTCGGGGTCGTCGCCGCGGCGCGGGATCCGGTCGAAGCGGTGGGAGCCGGGAACGACGCGGGTGCCGCCGTTCGCGCGCGTGAAGTCGCTGAGCGCCCAGATCGCGACCACGCCCCAGGGCCGGCCGGGGCGCGGAAGACCGTGGGAGCCGTCGTCGCAGTGGAGCGACTGGGCGGCCTGGCCGGGATGCATCTCGATCGCCGTCATCGACGAGAGCAGGCACTCCGGATCGAGCAGCGCCTCGACCACCGCGAGCGCCGCCGGCAGGATCGGGACCTCGCGAAAGACCGGATCCCGGGCGAGCAGGTTGAAGATCCGGCGCGTGCGCTCGCCGAGGAACGGGTTCTCGCCGAACGGCACGTCGAGCGCGTCGAGCTGCGCGTCGATCGCGCGGAGGAGCCCCGCGACGAGCGGCTCCGGGACGAGCCCCGGCGCGACCGCAAAGCCGTCCTCGCGCACCGCGCGGACGATGCGCGTGGCCGCGTCCTCGCCGGGACCTCCGGGATCCGCCGTGCGCTTGACCTCGCCCATGGCGACCGTGTACACGCCTCTCTCGGGCGGGGCAATGGCGAACGATCTGCTCTTCTACATGGCGAGCCGGGCCTTCGCAGGCGCGGGCGGAACGATGATCCGCTCGGCGATCGCCTGGCATCTCTACACGCTGACCGGCTCCGCCTTCGACCTCGGCCTGATGGGCGCGGTCCAGATCGGTCCCGCGCTGCTGCTCGCCCTGCCTGCCGGCCTCGTCTCGGACCGCTTCGAGCGCCGGCGCGTCATCCAGGTCGCCCAGGCGATCACGCTGGTCGCAACCGGCGCGCTCGCCGCGGAGACCTTCAGCGGGCGCGTCGACGGCGCCGCCCCCCTCTTCGTGATCCTGGCGGTCCTGACCGCCGCGGCCGCGTTCTCGAACCCCGCCCGCTCGGCGCTGCTGCCGCTGCTCGTCTCGCGGGCGGAGTTTCCGCGGGTCGTGACGACGGCCTCGACGATCCAGGCCCTGGCCTTCGCCCTCGGCCCCGCGCTGACGGGGCTCACCGTCGCCTGGGCCGGCATCGCCTGGGCCTACGTCGCAGGCGCGCTGCTGGTCGGCGGCTCGATCGCGACGCTGATGTTCCTCTCCGTCCGTCCGCCGGCGGCAAACCAGGGCGCGCTCTCCTTCGCCTCCATGCTCGAGGGACTCCGCCACGTCCGCGGCGAGCCCGTCGTGCTGGGCGCGATGAGCCTCGATCTCTTCGCCGTGCTGCTCGGCGGGGCGACCGCGCTCCTGCCCGTCTACGCGAACGACGTCCTCCGCGTCGGCGCGTCGGGCTACGGCGTGCTCTCGGCCTCGCTCGAGGTCGGCGCCCTCGCGACGGCGGTCGTCCTGCTCTTCATCCCGCCGATCCGGCGCGTCGGACGTGCGCTGCTGCTCACGGTCACGGCCTACGGGCTCGCGACGATCGCCTTCGGCCTCTCGACCTGGTTCCCGCTCTCGGTCGTGGCCCCCGCGGCGGCTGGCATGGCGGACCAGGTCAGCGTCGTGCTGCGCCAGACGACGATCCAGCTGCAGACGCCGGATCATCTGCGCGGCCGCGTCAGCTCGGTCAGCTCGATCTTCATTGGCGCGTCGAACCAGCTCTCCGCCGTCGAGAGCGGCTTCGTCGCGGCGGCGACGAGCGCACCCTTCGCCGTCGTGAGCGGCGGACTCGGCGTGCTCGTCGTCGTAGCGATCGTGGCCTTCGCCCTGCCGGCGCTGCGTCGCTACGAGCTCGAACGGCCCAGCGCCCTCGGTCGCTGATCCCGCGCGAGGCCGCGCGAAGCGGTGCGCCGGATTGCGTTAGCGTCCGGGCGGGAAGCTTCCGGGAGGGCCGCGCCGTGCACGAGCAGATCCGCATCGTCGACGTCGATCAGCACTACTACGAGCCCGTCGACTGCTGTACCCGCCACCTCGATCCGAAGTTCCGGGACCAGGCGCTGCGCGTCGAGCCGGGCGAGAACGGCCAGCCCGAGTGGCGCTTCGCCGGTCGACCCCTCGACATCGAGCGCAGCCCGCGCCACGTCACGATCGCCCCGGGCGAGCTCGAACGCGCCCTCTCGGCCCGGGATCGCGGCGAGGCCTATACGCCGACCCTGATCGATGGGACGGCCCCCGAATACACGAACCGCGACGTGCGCCTCCAGCAGATGGACGCCTGGGGCATGGACGCCGCCGTGCTCTTCCCGAGCTCGGGTCTCGGCTTCGACGCGCAGATGACCGATCGGCCCGAGGCGGCCTGTGCCGCGGCGACCGCCTTCAATCGCTGGATCGAAGAGGATTGGGGCTTCGACTATCGAGGTCGGATCTTCGCGGCGGCCTTCGTCTCGCTGCAGTCCCTGCCGATGGCCCTCGCGGAGCTCGAGCGGATCCTGCGCGCCGGGGCGCGGGTCGTCCAGATCCGCCTCGGTCCGATCGCCGGCCGCTCCCCCGCCCATCCGGACTTCGATCCGTTCTGGGCCCGTGTCCAGGAGGCGGGCGTCCCGGTCGCGCTCCACATCACCGCGAGCGGCTACGAGCAGGCGATCTCGAAGCTCTGGGGCGAGGATCCGCGCAACGACCACGGCGAGCGCTCGGGCTTCCAGTGGTATTCCGTCTTCGCGACCCGGCCCGCGATGGACACCTTCGCCGCCCTCGTCTTCCACAACCTCTTCGGCCGCTTCCCACGCCTGCGCATCCTCTCCGTCGAGAACGGCTCGCGCTGGGTCGGGACGCTGCTCGACGAAATGGACGCCGCTCATCGCTTCGTCGCGATGAGCCCGACCGCGAAATGGGTCGGCGGCCCGATCACGGCACGCCCGAGCGAGCTCTTCAAGCAGCACGTCTACGTCGCGCCCTTCCTCGACCAGGGCCACGAGGCTCGGGTCGACGACCTGATCGCGCTGCTCGGGGCCGATCACGTCCTGTTCGGCTCCGACTGGCCCCACGGCGAAGGACGCGACACCCCGCGCCATTTCGAAACCGAGCTCGGGGGCATCGGCGAGCGCGATGCGCGCAAGATCCTCCGCGAGAACACGGCGAGGCTGCTCCAGCTCGCCTAGCAAGCCGGTCGGGCGCGCACGCCGCGGGTGCGGTCCGGCCGGGGCCGGGGCCGCGGCGTCTACGGCCTCACGACCGCCATGAAGCGCTCGAGGGCGCGGATGTGGTCGGCGACCGAGTGCACGTTCGCCGGACGGGCGCCGAGGCGTTCGGCGCCGTACTGCGTGACCTGCAGCGAGAAGTGGGTGCCCCCGGCCGCCTGCCAATGCTCGAAGAGCCGGCGCCAATGCGCCGGGCCCCGGGCGAAGCTCGCGCTGCACTCGGCCCCGAACCCGCTCGGGTCATGTCCGAGGCGGACCCTCTCGGCGCGCAGGGCCGCGAGGGCTTCGCCGTATTCGCGGTCGTCCGGGCGGAAGACGAAGCCGTCGCCGACGCGCGCCGCCCGCGCGTAGGCGGCCGCCGTCGCTCCGCCGATCCAGATCGGAATCGGCGACGGCGGCAGTGGAAGGATGCCCGCCCGGTCGATGCGATGATAGGCGCCTTCGAAGTCGACTACCGGCTCGCGCCAGAGCCGCCGCAGGACCTCGATCTGCTCGTCGATGCGCCGCCCGCGATCGGCGAAGCGCGCACCGAGCGCCTCGCTCTCGACGCGGTTCCAGCCGACGCCGACCCCCAGGCGAAGACGGCCGCTCGACAGCAGCTGGAGCTCCGCCGCCTGCTTCGCGACGAGCGCCGCCGGGCGCTGGGACAGGACGAGGACACCCGTCGCGAGCTCGATGCGCCGGGTGAAGGCCGCGATCCAGGCCAGCAGGACGATCGGCTCGTGGAATGGAAAGGTCTCGTCGTAGGGGCCCGGCAGCGGCGGCTCGCGACCCGCGTGGACCGCCCCGAGCACGTGGTCGAAGCAGAGCAGGCTATCGAAGCCGAGCCCCTCGGCCGCCTGGACGTAGTCGCGAATCGCGCCGGGATCGCTTCCGATGTCGCAGGTCGGAAACACGAGCCCGATCTTCATCGCCCGCTCCTCCCGCACCATGCAGAGACCGATGCAGAGACCGATGCAGAGGCAGCCCCGGACATCCGCGCCTCGGCGCCGGACGCCGCGCCTCGATCAGGGATCGACGTCGACATCGAAGGTCGCGACGTCGGCGGCCCCGTCGGCGGCGACGTCGATCCGGATCCGCCAGCGACCCGCCATGTGGAAGCGGATCCCGTCGACCCGGAAGACGCCGGGACCGAGTCGGTCGGTGACCTCCGGCTTCGTCTCGAAGCCGTGGCCGTGCTGCGGCATGCCCCCGTCGAAGACGAGCTGTCGGATCTCGGCGGGCTGCCCCTCCGGCGTCTCGATCGAGACGATCCAGGCGTGGAGGGGACCGATCGGAATGCGGCCCGCCTCGGGGCGGATCGAGATCCGGAAGCGTCCGGCCAGCGAGGTCGATTGCCACGCGTCCGCCGTCGCCGCGGGTGCCTTCGGCGCGGCCGACGCGGCCGATGGTGTCGCCGGCGGCCGTTCGGTCGCCGATTCGCAGGCGCCGAGCAGGCCTGCGATCAGCCCGAGGCCGAGCAGGGCCCACGGCGTCGGCGGCCTCGTCCCTCGTCTCGTCTCCCTCGCGCTCGTCATCACCCCTCCCCCGACTCCACGCCCATCGGACGCGCGCAGACCGCCGATCCTACGCGTGGCGACCACCGCGTCGCCAGCCCGCCGTGCCCCTCGCCGCCCCCGCGCCCGCGCGTCATCCTCCGCGCCATGGCGATCTTTCGAGCGGGGGGCGCGGTCCGGAACGGCCCGGGAATCGCGAGGGCGAGCCTCGAACGGGGGCTCGTCCCGATCGGCCTCGGCATCGGCATCACCTTCGCGGTCGCGCTCGCCGGCCTCGCCTGCCTGGACTCGGTCGGTCAGGGCGCGAAGCCTGTCGATGCGGGCGCCGGCTCGGATGCCGCCGCGACGACGACGGCGAGCGAGACGGCGACCCCGGCGGCCCGGGACGCGGAAGGCTTCAGCGAGAGCGAGCGATCCCTGCTGCGATCGCTCTCGATCGACGCGCTGCCCGCCGTCCCGAAAGATCCCTCGAATCGCGTCGCCGACGATCCCGACGCCGCCCGGCTCGGGCAGCTGCTCTTCTTCGATGCGCGGCTCTCCTCGAACGGGAAGGTGGCCTGCGCGACCTGCCACGAGCCCGCGCGCTTCTTCACCGACGGCCGCGCAGTCTCCGAAGGCGTCGGGACGACGAATCGCAACGCACCGACCGTCGTCGGGAGCGCCTATTCCCCCTGGCTCTTCTGGGACGGGCGCCGCGACAGCCTCTGGGCCCAGGCGCTCGCCCCGTTCGAAGCGAGCGCCGAGATGAACGTGACCCGGGTCGAGGTCGTCCGCCACGTCGTCCGCGACCCCGTCGCCTCGAAGCTCTACCGCGAGGTCTTCGGGCGCGCGCCGCTCGAGGGCGATCCCGGTCGGCTTCCGCCCCGCGCGAGCCCTTTCGGCGACCCCGCGACCCAGGACGCCTGGGCCCGCCTCCCCGCCGCCGACCGCGAAGCCGTCGACCGGGCCTTCGCCGACCTCGGCAAGGCGCTCGCCGCCTATCAACGCCAGCTCGTACCGGGACCCGGCCGATTCGACCGCTATGTCCGCAGCCTCGCATCACCGGCGACACCAGCGGGGCCCGACGCAGCCGCCGCGCTCAGCCCCCTCGAGCGCCAGGGGCTCGCCCTCTTCCTCGACTCCGGCCGCACGCAATGTCTGCGCTGCCACAACGGCGCGCTCCTCACGAACCAGGCCTTCCATCGCATCGGCACCGAGCTCATGGCCGGCGGATTTCCCGAGTTCGGTCGCTTCCTCGGCATCCAGGCCGCCCTGATCGATCCCTTCAATTGCCTCGGGCCCTTCAGCGACGCGAAGCCCGACGACTGCCGAGAGCTGCGATTCCTTCGCCGGGATCACGTGCAGGCCGAGTCCGGCAAGTTCAAGACGCCGACCCTTCGGGGTTTGAGTCGGACCGCCCCCTACATGCACGATGGTCGCATGGCGACCCTCGAGGCCGTGATCGAGCACTACCGACATCCGCCACCGCGGGACCCCGATCCATCGATGGCCCACGAGCTGCTTCCGCTCGAGCTCAGCGACGATGAGAGCCGCGCACTCGTGGCCTTTCTGCACACGCTCGACGGCGAAGTTGCCGCCGAAGCCCCCTGGCTCGCGCCGCCCGGGAAGAACGGAGCGTCTCCAGCAACCAATCCCGACCGATGATTTTCAGCGGCCCGGGGACCGACCGGTCACCTTTCGCGGCCGAACGGGTACATTCTCATATCGGGAACACGACGATCCGACGATCGGCCGCGCCTCCCATCGGGGTCCGGAGGGAGCCGGTCGCTCCCGTGCCACGGCAGCGACCGGATGCTCAGACAGCCTTCGCCGACTCCGGCTCGCCTCGCTCGGGAAGGACCGGCATGTCGCACGCGCAAATCACCGCTCGGACCGACCGGCGCGTCGATTCGCTTTCTGCCCGCCCGTCGGCCCTGCTCTCGACCCTGATCGCGATCGTCTGCATGACGTTCGGGCTCGCGAGCCCCGCGAGCGCGGTCTTCAACTACTCGGTGTATACCGGCCAGTTCACATCGGTCGCCAACCTCGCCGGCCTGACCCCGGTCGCGACCGGCACCTCGTCCTCGATCAAGCTCGGCGTCACCTCGATCCAGGCCGACTTCGGTCTCGTCTTCACGAACACGCTGAACGTGACCTCCGCCGGGGTCTACGAGTTCCAGCTGACGTCCGACGAGGGCTCGAAGCTCTTCATCGACGGCGTGCTCGTCGTGAACAACGACGGCGAGCACGTCGCCGTCACGGTGACCGGCAGCCGGAACCTCACGGCGGGCAGCCACACGCTGCGGGTCGAATACTTCGACAACACCGGCGCCGAGTTCCTCGAGGCCCGTTACCGCAAGCAGGGCCTCCCCTACTGGGAGCAGATCCCGACCGACGGCCAGCTCCGCTACACGACCACGGCGCCCGCCGCGATCGGATCGTGGGGACCCATCATCCCCTGGCCCGAGATCGCGATCAGCGTCGCAGTCCTGCCCGACGGCAGGATCCTGTCGTGGGCGTCCTACGACATCAACGAGTTCCGCAGCGCCGGACCGACCTTCACCCACGCCTCCGTCTTCGACCCGACGACCCAGACCTTCGTCCCGGTCGACAACAACTTCCACGACATGTTCTGCGCCGGCGTCTCGACCCTCGAGAACGGGACGATCATCGCGTCGGGCGGCAATCCCAGCGATCGCCGGACCTCGGCCTTCAACCCCGCCACGCTCTCCTTCTCGCCGCTCACGAACATGATCGACCTGCGCTGGTACTCGGTGAACGCGACGCTCCCGAACAACACGGTCTTCGCGAGCTTCGCCCTCGACGCCGGCAACCGGACCGAGGTCTACAACCCGACCTCCAACACCTGGGCGCCCCGCGCCAACGTCAACGTCCAGACCCAGGTGACCGAGCAGAACACGATCAACGCGGCCTTCAATCCGACCAACGCGCTGCCGCTCGAGTGGCTCTCCCACATCCAGGTGACGCCGCAGGGCGACGTGCTCCAGGCGGGACCGACGCCGACCTGGCATCGCTACGATCCGCTCGGCGGCAGCCCGAGCGTCGTGCTCGGCCAGCCCGTCGGCGACTTCGCGCGGTCCTACGGCAACGCCGTCAACTACGACGCGGGCAAGATCCTGCTGGTGGGCGGTGCCGACCCGCGGCTCGACCCGCCGGTCTCCACCGCCTTCGCCTACCGCATCGACGTGAACGGGCCCTCGCCCGTCGTGACGCCGGCCGCCGCGATGAACTACCCGCGCGCGCTCTCGAATACGGTGACCCTGCCGAACGGCAAGCTGATCGTGATCGGCGGCAACCGGGTCGCACGCCAGTTCGACGATACCGACTCGAACATGGCGGCCGAGATCTACGATCCCGCGACCGACATCTGGCAGGTCGTCGACGACATCGACGTGCCCCGCAACTACCACTCGACCGCGCTGCTCATGAAGGACGGTCGCGTGCTCTCCGCCGGCGGCGGGGCGTGCAGCGGCTGTCCTGCCGATCACCTCGACGGCCAGATCTACACCCCGGCCTATCTCTACGAGAGCGACGGCAGCCCGGCCGTGCGGCCGACGCTCTCGGTGCCGACCGGCACGAAGATCCGCGCCGGCGACCCGCTCACGGTCACCGCCGGCCCCGGGACCACGTCCTTCTCGGTCGTGCGGCTCTCCGCGACCACCCACCACATGAACACCGACCAGCGCTACCTCCCGATCCCCGCCGTCGACAACGGCAACGGGACCCGGACGCTGTCCTTCCCGAGCAACCCGAACGTCCTGATCGTCGGCAACTACTTCGTCTTCGCGCTCGACGCCGACGGCACGCCCTCGATCGGCCAGACGATCCAGGTCGTCCGCGACGTCCAGTCCGTGCCGGAGCCGACCGCCGTCTACGTCTCGGACCTGCCGTGGACGGCCTCGACGAACGATTTCGGTCCGGTGGAGCGGGACCAGGCGAATGGCGGCGTGGCCGCCGGCGATGGACCGCCGCTGCGGCTCGGTGGCGTGACCTATCCCAAGGGTGTCGGGATCGCCGCCTACTCCGAGATCACGCTCAACCTCGGCCAGCAATACGACCGCTTCCGCTCCTTCATCGGTCTCGACGACAGCCGCGACGGGCTCTGCGGAAGAGTGCAGTTCGAAGTCCTGCTCGACGGCGTCGTCAATTACACGAGCGGCGCGTTCGTCTCCACGACCGCGACCGGCTCGATCGACATCCCCGTCGGCAACGCCAATGCGATGACGCTGAAGGTCTACAGGACGGGCTCGACCTGCACCCCCAGCGCCCACGGCGACCTCGGCGACTGGGCGAGCGCGCGCTTGATCCCGAAGCCCGATCCCGGCTACCGCTACTATCGCTTCCGCCCGACGAAGCTTCGCAACGACGGCACCGCGGACAGCGTCCAGGTCGCCGAGCTCGCGCTCTTCGAGACCGGCGTCCGGAAGCAGGCCATCGTCGTGACGAACCCCGGCGGCAACAACCCGACCGGCCAGGGACCCGCGAAGGCGGACGACGCGACGACTTCCACCAAGTGGCGCGACTACAACAAGGGCTATCTGATCTACGACATGGGCGCGAACGTCGAGATCGACGCCTACACGATCACGACGGCGAACGACGCCTCCGAGCGCGACCCGGTCCGCTGGAGTCTCGAGGCTTCGATCGACGGGGTGACCTGGGACATCCTCGACGACAAGACGAGCGCCGACTACCCGACCCCGACGGCACGGCTGACGACGACGCCCTCGATCCCGCTGACGCCCCTCTCGCCGATCACGCCGTTGCCCGCCGTCCCGCGCCACTCGACGACGCTGCTCGTCGAGACGAGCAGCGGCGCCGACCGCATCTGGAACGTCAACCCCGACAACGACACGGTCACCGTCTCGTCCGCCGCAGGCGCCGTCCTCGCCGAGATCCCGGTCGGCGATCGCCCCTGGTCGATCGCCCGACGCCCCGGCCAGTCGCGGATCTACGTCGTCAACAAGGGCAGCGCGTCGATCTCGGTGATCAACGCGTCGACCTTCGCGATCGACCACACGGTCGCGCTCCCGCGCGGCGCCGAGCCCCACGGCCTCGTCTTCAGCAGCGACGGCGCGACCTACTACCTGGTCCTCGAGGCGACGGCGACGCTCCAGAAGCGCACCGCCGCGACCGATGCCCTCGTCGCGAGCCTCCCGCTGACGGGTCGTCCGCGCCACCTCTCGATCAGCCCCGACGACGCGAAGCTCCTCGTCAGCAACTTCATCACGCCGCCCCTCTCCGGCGAGAGCACGACGACGGTCAACGTCGCAACCGGCGGCGGCCAGGTCTTCGTCGTGACGCCGGGATCGATGACGCTGGCCTCGACGGTGACCCTGCCCTTCGACACGCGGGCCCCCGCCGAGACCCAGGGGCCCGGGCTGCCCAACTACGTCGGCCCCGCGGTGGTCTCCTTCGCGGGGAGCGCCGCCTACGTCCCGACCAAGAAGGACAACGTCCGGGCCGGGGCTCTGCGCGGCGTCGCCGGGATGAGCTTCGACTCGACGGTCCGAGCGAATACGTCCCGCATCCTGCTCGCGAGCAACAGCGAAGACGCGACCTTCCGCGTGGACCACGACAACGCGAGCCTCGCCACCGGCGCCGCGTTGACCGGCGACGATCGCTACCTCCTCGTCACCCTCGAGACGAGCCGCGAGCTCGCCGTCTACGACCTCCAGAGCGGCTTCCAGCTCATGCGCCTCCCGACCGGACGCGCCCCCCAGAGCGTCGCGCTCTCGACCAGCGGCGCGACGGCCTACGTCCACAACTTCATGGATCGCTCGATCTCACGCTTCGACCTGACACAGATGCTGCAGACCCATCTGCCCGCGACGAACATCCTTTCGCCGATCCCGACGGTCGCGACCGAGACGCTCTCGCCGACCCTGCTCCAGGGCAAGCAGCTCTTCTACGACGCCCAGGACGACCGGCTCTCCCTCGACAACTACATGAGCTGCGCCGCGTGCCACAACGAAGGGGACAGCGACGGACGCGTCTGGGATCTCGGCGGCTTCGGTGAGGGTGTACGCAACACGATCGACCTGCGCGGCAAGGGCACGGGTCACGGCCGCCCCCACTGGACGGGCAACTTCGACGAGATCCAGGACTTCGAGGGCCAGATCCGCGGCTTGAACCTCGGAACCGGTCTGCTCACGAACCCCCAGTTCTCGGGGACGTCGAATCCGCTCGGCGCGCCGAAGGCCGGGCTCTCTCCCGATCTCGACGCCCTCGCGGCCTACGTTGATTCCCTCACGAGCGAGCCCCGGAGTCCCTTCCGTCCGAGCGCGGGCGCGATGAGCGCCACGGCGGTTCTCGGCCGGGCGGCCTTCGTTTCGAACGGCTGCCTCGGCTGCCACTCGGTCGCGAAGCTGACCGACTCGCCGACGACGGTGCGCCACGACGTCGGCACCATCGATGCCGCGAGCGGCCAGCGCCTCGGGGCGACCCTCGACGGCTTCGATACGCCGGGGCTCCTCGGGGTCTGGGCGAGCCCGCCCCATCTCCACGACGGATCCGCCACGACCCTTGAGGCCGCCATCGCAGCGCATTCGGCCTTCTCGGGCCTCTCGACGACGACGAAGAACCAGCTCGCGGCCTTTCTCCGCGAAGCGGAGACGGGCGACCTGGTGCCGCTCTTCGACGACGACGACGACGGGACCGTCAACCTGAACGACGCGGCCCCGACGAACCCCTGTCTTCCGACGGCCTTCGTCGCGGCCTGCGCCCAGGATACGGATGGCGACGGCCAGACGGATTTCCAGGAGGGTGCGACCGCCGACGGCGACGGCGACGGCTTGCCGGACTACCAGGAGTCCTCGACCGCCGATGCGGACCAGGACGGCGTGCCCGATCAGAGCGATCCCGAGAACGGCAATGCCTGCGTCCCGAATGCCCAGGCGTGTGCGCCGGCGGTGCCGACCGCGTTCGCGCCGGTCCAGCTGCTGCTGGCGGCGCTGCTGGTCGCGACCGGCGCGACGATCCTGAAGCGACGGCGCCGCCTCGGCTGAAGAACGGGACCGAGGACCTCGCCCGAGCGATGCGCTCGCCCGCGACACCGCTCAGCGGTTGCGGTGGTCGCGGACCAGCCCGGCCTCGGTCGGATGGGCGTAGGGGTGGTGGGTCGCGAGGCGGCTCCGCTCGGCCAGGGGCCGCAGCTCTTCGACCCGCGCGAGATAGCGATCCATGAGCTCGTCCTCCGCCGCGTAGTCGAAGGCATCACCGAGCTTCTGCTCGGTCTCGCCGCCCCGGGCCGGCGGATGCGCGACATACCATCGGGCGGTCCGCGCGAGCGCCTCCTCGACGGGCACGACGTCGCGGTAGCCGAGCCCGCGGCGGAGCTTGTCGAGGTCGAGCAGCTTGTGGTGGGAGCCGCCGATCGCGAGCGCCCGTGTCGACTCGGCGAGGGCGTGGGGCAGGCTCACGAGCTCGACCTCCCGTCCGAGGGCCCGAGCGATCGTCTCGACGAGCTGTGCGATCGAGAGCTGGCGCTCGTCCCCGCAGTTGAAGATCTGGCCCGCCGCGGCGTCCGGCTGGTCGACGGCCAGCAGGATGGCCTGCGCCACGTTCTCCGCATAGCCATGGGTCGTGAGCGCGAGGCCGCCATCGGGCACGGCGATCCGCCTTCGGCCATCGAGCAGCCGCCGGACCACGCACCACTCCCGCGGCACGACCTGATGCGGCCCATAGACGTAGGGGTAGCGGAAGAGCGTGGCCCGCGGATGGGCCGACATCACCGCCTGCTCCGTGCGGACCATCAGCCAGGCGAAGCGATGCTCGGTCTCGCTCTCGACGAGGGGCGCATCCTCCGCGACGGGCACCGGAAGCCCGCCGGGCACGAGCGCCCCCGGCTCGAAGAAGCCGCGGTAGACCGAGAAGCCGCCCACCGCGACGAAGCGATCCGTCCGCCCGACGAGCGCATCGGCCAGATGGCGCAGCCGACCGTACGACGCGACGACGAGCTCGAAGTCCCGCCCGGCGAGGGCTGCGTCGATCGTCTCGCGGAAATGCGGATCGCTGTGGATGTGCTCGACGTCGCCCGGGATCTCGTCGATCTCGTGGGTCCCGCGGTGGAAGATCGAGACGGCGTAGCCCCGCGCACGCAGGCCGTTCACGATGAAGGGCCCGGTCGGACCGGTCCCGCCGACGACGAGTGCACGCATGAAGATCCTCGACACGGTCCACGAAGACCCATCGGGCTCGAGCGGCGCCTGTTATTCGAGGAGGACGCTGATCCGGTGCCCGCGGTCGATCCGAGTCTCGCAGCTCGCGGCCCCCTCGGCCAGCTCGCACCCGACGGGGGGAGCGAATCGGAGGTCCGCCTCGTATAGTGCGGCGATGGAATCGAACTCGCCGCTGGCGGGCGTTCGCGTGATCGAATCGACGAGCATCTACTCGGGGCCGCTGGCGGGGCTGCTGCTGGCGGAGCTCGGGGCCGACGTCGTCAAGGTCGAGAGCCAGTCGAAGCCCGACCTGATCCGACATACCGGCGGCAGGCCCTACGGTGTGACGCCCGTCTTCTACGCGCTCAATCGCGGCAAGCGCTTCGTCTCGATCGACGCGACGAACGAGGCCGGGCGAGCGGTCCTGCTCGAGCTGATCGATTCCGCGGACGTCTTCCTCCACAACATCCGGCCCGGAAAGCCCGAGGCCCTCGGGCTCGGCTACGAGGTGCTCGCGGCCCGCAACCCGCGGCTCGTCTACGCCGCGATCTCCGGCCTCGGGCGCGACGGCCCCGACGTCGACCAGCGCGTCTACGACTTCGTGGTCCAGGCCCGCGTCGGCATGGTCGACTATCAACGCGACGCGGGAACCGGCCGCGCCTCCCTGATCTCGCAGGTCGTCGTCGACAAGTCCTCGGGCATGGCGATCGTCCAGGCGATCCTGGCGGCGCTCTACGCCCGCGAGCGGACCGGGCGCGGCCAGCGCATCGACGTCCCGATGCTGGGCGTCGGGCTCCACTTCGAATGGCCCGACGCCATGGGCCCCACCATGACCCAGCTCGAGCCGCCGGTCGCGCCCGATCGCCTTCCGCCCCACATGCTCCAGATGCCCGCCGCGGGCATCCTCGTCCTGCGTGGACGGGACGGGGGCGAGATCGCCTGCAGCCCCTCGCTGCCGCCCTTCGACGGCTTCGCGATCGCCCTCGATCGCCCCGACTGGCTGGTCGATCCGCGCTTCGCCGAGACCGAGACGCGCATCGTCCACTTCCCCGCGTTCCATGCCGAGCTCGTCGAGTCCGCCGCCCGCTTCGACGGCGACGCCCTGCTCGCCCGCCTCCACGAAAACGGCGTCCCGGCCGGCCGCGTCCAACGCCGACTCGACGTCCACCGCGACCCCCAGGTCGTCCACCTCGACCTCCTCGTCGAGCGCGACTCCGGCCACTTCGGCCGCGTCCGCCAGCCGCGACCGATGTGGCAGTTCAGCGAGACGCCCGCCGTCGTCACGACGTCGATGGGCCACACCGGCCAGCACACCCGGGAGGTCCTGCGCGAGCACGGCCTCTCCGACGCGAAGATCGACGCGCTGATCGCAGCCGGCGCGATCGCTGATGCGACCTGAAGCTGGACGGACGACGGACTGGCGGCGACCGGACGCACCCGGCCAAAGCGCTTTCGACGGGCGCATGGATCTGCCACCCTCGCTCCATGCCCACCGACGACCTCACCCGCTCGCTCGCCCTCCTCACCGCCCACCGTGAGATCGAGCAGAAGATCTACCGCATGGGCTACGCGCTCGAGAACGGTGATTTCGATCAGGTCGGCGAGCTTCTGCGCCATGCGACCTTCGGCGCCGATCGCATCGGCCGCCGGATCATGCAGGGCCGCGACGCGATCCGCGAGCAGTACCGAAGCACCAACATCACCTACCCCGGCCACGGCCGCGCGACCCGCGAGATGTACACGAACGTGCTGATCGAGATCGACCTCGACGCCGGCACGGCGAAGTCGACGACGGCCTATACGGTCGCGCAGCAGACGCCCGACGGGCGGAGCCGCTTCGAGCTGCTCGTCGCGGGGCGGTACGAGGACGAGTGGAAGCGGATCGACGGCGAGTGGCACTGGACGGATCGCTACATCGTGGTCCAGTTCAAGAACGACCTCGACCGCCACATGACCCCCGGCTCCCAACCCTACAACTAGGCGATGTGCCGCGAGGCAGCGTCGGGGCAGGGCCGGCGCTGCAGCGGACGAATCCGCCGGGAGAGCGGATTCGCCGCTGAGCGGCGGCCGGGACACATCGGCGGGCGGGGATGGCGTCGCGGGGGGTGTGCGGGGTGGAATGAGGGGGCTTGCGGCGGGGATGGGGCGGATCGCGGGGGAGACTGGGGCGGGGCTGAGCGGTAGGGAGATCGGAGGGGCGATGATCAGCTATGTGACGATCGGGGTGAACGACGTGGCGAAGGCGAAGGTCTTCTACGACGCGGTGCTCGGGGCGCTCGGGCATCGACGGGTGTACGAGACGGAGACCTGGCTCGGATATACGGATGCGCTCGGCAACTACATGCCGCGCATCTGGGTCTGCAATCCGATCGATGGAAATCCGGCGACGGTCGGGAACGGGTCGATGGTCGGGCTGCATGCGAAGTCGCCGGCGGAGGTGGATCGCTTCCATGCCGTCGGGCTCGCTCATGGCGGGGCCAACGAGGGGAGCCCCGGACGGCGGACGCGCTATCAGCCGGGGTACTACATCTGATATCTGCGGGATTCGGCGGGCAACAAGCTGTCGGCGTTCTGCAATACGGATCTGATCAAGCCGGACGGGCCCTACGCCCCGGAGCCGGTGTTCATCACGCGGACGCGTTGAGGCGCGAGCCCGCCTCGAGACCCCTTCGCGGCCGCTCGAGCCGGACCGCCCCCGGTCGATCGACGGACGACGAACGGAAATCGGAGCGATGCGCCGGGCGGACGCGTCAGCCGCGGATCAGGAGCAGGCCGGCGAAGACGAGGGCGACGGCGAGGCCGTGCCAGCGGTCGACGCGTTCGCGCAGGAAGAGCGCGCCGATGGCCAGCGCAAAGAGGATGTTGGTCTCGCGGACGGAGATCACGAGGGCGACGCGGGCCTGGCCGAGGGACCAGATGGTGATCAGGTAGGATGCGGTCGAGAGCAGGGGCGCGGCGACCATCACGGGCCAGTTGTCGACGAGGACCCGCGGCAGGTCGACGCGGCGCATCTGATAGGTCGCCATCGCGATCGAATTGCCGATCGTGACGAGCGAGGCATAGGCGACGGGCGCGTTCGCGGCGCGGGCACCGGAGGAATCGGCGAGGACGGCCAGGGCCGTGACCAGGGCCGAGAGGCCCGCGAGCCAGAGCCCGCGCAGGCTGATCGATCCGCCGCGCCGGGTCGCGATCAGGCCGAGCACGGCGATGCCCGACGAGACGAACAATACGCCGAGCGCGCCCCAGGCCGAGAGTCCCTCGTCGAACAGGAAGATCGAGCCGAGGGCGATCACGACCGGAAGCAGGCCGCGGACGATCGGATAGGCGACGACGAAGTCGCCCTCGCGATAGGCGGAGCCGAGCAGCGCCTGAGCCGGGATGCTGAGGCCGATCGTGAGCGCGATCCAGCCCCAGGGCACCGTCTCGGGCATGCCGCTCCAGGCGAGCAGGAACACGCACGGCCAGCCGGCTCCGATGCCGAGGGCGACCATCCCGCCGTAGGGATCGGGGCGCGACTTGACCCAGGCATTCCAGGTGGCGTGGAGCAGCGCCGCCAGCAGCATCGCGAAGAAGACGGTCGTACTCAAGCTAGGCGGTCGCCTCGTCCGGCGGCAGCGCGATGCCGGCGAGGGCCGTGCCCTCGAAGAAGGCAGGATTCGCGCGCAGGAAGAGGCTCGCCGGGTTGCGCCAGACGAGCTCGGAAAACTGGGCCTCGTCGAGCAGACGCCCCTCGACGAGCTCGAAGGCGGCGGGCAGGATGCCGTCGAGCTCGCCTGCGTCCCAGTGGCCGAGATCGGAGGAAAGCATCGGGCGCAGCCTCGCGCCGGCGGGGTTCGCCGGCGAGAAGGCGAAGGCGAGCGTCTTGTCGTCGGCCTCGCAGCCGAAGTAGAAGCGCGGGGCGAAGAGCGAGACCAGATCCTCTTCGTTCCGCGCCTCCAGATGACGCCAGTCGTCGCGATTCGCCGGCGGCTCTCCGACCGCCGGGATCGACGCGAGTCCGGCCCGCAGATCGCCGCCGCCCGCGCGGGCGAGCAGGTCCGGACCGTGGCGACGGATCAGCGCTTCGAGCTCCGCCCAATCGATCTTGCCGGGATCGAGGGCGTCGAGGGCGCGCAGGTTGCGCTTCTCCCAGTGCTCGACGAGATCGTGGAGCAGGATCGCCGCCCAGCCGACGCCGCATTCGAGCACGGCGAAGTCGACGTCGGGCAGCCGCCGCGTCGCGCCGCCCAGATAGAGCGATTTGACCAGCACGTGCATGCGCTGCGCGAAGGCGCCGACGTGGTTGAACGAGTAGTTCGAGATCGACGTGAAGGAGAGCGGGACGTGGCCGAGCCCCGCGTGGAAGGTGATCGCGAAGCCGAGCGCATGGGCCCGGCGCCAGACCGGGTCGTAGTCGTGCAGGCTGTCGAGGCCGAAGCTGTCGAACCAGGTCCGTTGACCCGGCATGAGAAAGGGGCTGACGCCCTCCTCGGGCTCCGGGATCGGGCGCATCACGCCCTCCGGAAAGGCGACGACCTTGAGGCCGAGGGAGGCGCAGTGGTCGAGAGCGTCGAGGGCCTCGGCGGGGGTATGCATCGGGATCACGCCGGCGGTCGTCAGGCGATCGGCATAACGTCCATATGTCGCGGCATAGAACTCGTTGAAGCCCCGGCAGATGCCCTGGCGCATTTCGTCGTCGTCGATGCCCGCGATGCCGAAGCCCTTCGTCGGATAGAGGATCGCGTAGTCGATGCCGAGCTCGGGGAGGCGCTCGTGGAGCAGCGCCGGGGCGACGGCGGTCGCGAGGTCCCGCGTGTTGCGCGCCGGGGTGCCCCACCAGGCGCTCTGCGGCGCGCGGGTCGCGAGCCTGCGCTTCGGATCGGCCTCCATGATCCGCGCGAGGGGCGAGCGGCTCGATTGCCAGCGCTGGAAGAGCCGCGGCCCGAGCGCCTCGCGCAGGAACGGCTCGACCGCCGGCATGTACTCGAGCACGTGACCATCCGCGTCGACGACCGGATGGTCGAGCCTCGCGCGGATCTCGTGAGCCTTCATCGCGACCCCTCCCCGGCGAGACACTACCTCGCCCGCACCACGCGACGCAGCCTCGCGGAGGAGGAAGCGGCCGAGGCGGCGCGCCCGACGGCGCGCGGCGGATCAGGCCGGGTAGAACTGGGCCGCCCAGCGCCGGAAGGCCTGGATCGGCCCATCCCCGTCGCAGAGCAGCGGACGCTCTCGGTAGACCTTGTTCTCCCAGATCGGGAAGTCCTGCTCGAAGGTCCGCACGTTGTCGGCGACGTAGCGCTCGAGGGCCGGGCCGATCTCGGGATCGCGCCGATCGCTCGCCCGGGTCAGGATCGAGAAGGCGATGCGCGTCGACGCCGCGTCGATCGGCGTCTGGCCGATCTGGAAGACGACGGAAAAGAGGCCGTCGTAATGGACGTGGGAGACGCCGAGCCCCCAGGTCTCGACCCGAAATGAGAAACGCTCACGGCGATCGTCGAGGAGCTCGATCGTCTTGCCGGTATCGGCGCCCCAGCGGTAGAGCGGGCCGTCGAACTCGAAGACGCCGCGGGGCGCATCGAAGCCATGGACGGGCATCGAATGGGGGAAATCGATGCCGTTTTCGAGGATGTCGAGGGGATTCGTGCGCACGGTCCAGACGACGTGGTGCCAGTCGGCTTCCCAATCCGGGTTGCCCCACTCGGACAGGGTCGGTACGTCGAAGGTCGGTGCGTCCTCGGCGGAATCGAACCAGAAGAACAGCGCCCCGTTGCGCTCGACGACGGGATACGAACGAACCCTGGCGCCCGCAGGAATCCGCTTCGCGTAGGGAATGTCGCGACACGTCCCGTCGGCGGAGAACGCCCAGCCATGAAAGGGGCAGCGCAACTGCCCGCCCTCGACGCGGCCTCCGACCCCGAGATGGGCGCCGAGATGCGGGCAGTGGGCGTCGAGGATCGCGGGACGGCCCGCGACGTCCCGGAAGGCGACGAGCTTGCGCCCCAGGTATTCGAGGGATCGAACCGAGCCCGGCGGAAGCTCGTCGGCGTAGAGAGCCAGGTACCAGCCGCGGGCGAATCCTTCGGGCGGCCGGCTTTCGAGCGAAGACGTTCCGCGATCGACCGACATGATGTCTTCTCTCCCGGCTCTCGTCAGCCTCGAAATCGCAAGCACGATGCGAGGCCCAACCCGATGCCGAGCAGCGTCGCCGTGGCGGGCTCCGGGATGGCGAGCAACCAGAGCGCCTCGCTGCGCGTCTCGGGATCATAGACCGAGCCCATCAGGATCCGGCCATCCGACGAAACATCGGCGGCGCGACCGAATCCATCCTGGAACACCGACAGGAGGGCCTCGCTCGCACCGCCCACCCGCAGCAGCGTCGTGAGCTCGTGAAAAGAGGATGGGGCGCCCAGAGCCCGCCCGTCGCAACCAGAAGCGTCCCGTCTCCGTTGACACCCGACACCGTCGCGAGCGGTCGATCCGTCTCCGGGATCGTCAGGAGGCCGACGATGTCGCCGACCCATCGGAATCCGCGCGATCCACCCGGGACGGCGAGACTCCCGACCATGGTCGTTCCGTCCTCGGAGACGTCCTGCACATGGACGGGATCCCACGAAAAGAAGCTCGTCTCCCCGGTCGTGGCCTCCCAGCGAATGGCCCGCTGGGTCTCGTTCGCTTGTCCCACGACGACCGATCCGTCGCCCGAGACCGCGATGGCCTCGCCCCAGAACAGCCGCTCCATGCCCTGCTCCGCCGTCCACGTGAATGCGTAGCCCCCGCTCGTCCCGACGATCGTTCGACCGTCGGTCGTCACACCGCGCGCCCACGCGCCCTGTCCATCGAGGGCGCCCAGGTCGAGGAAGCCCTGCTCCGCCGTCCAACGATAGGCGCGCGGGTTCGGCCCGCCGCTCCCGCCCACGACGACCGACCCGTCCCCGGACACGCCGAACGCAAAGGCCTCGCCGCCCGCTCCGGAACCCGGAGCTCCGTCGAGAAGCTCGAAGCCCGCATCCGCACGCCAGCGAAACGGGTGCCGGATGAAGTCGATGAAGACCTCACCGACGATCGTCGAGCCGTCGGCCGAGATCGAGCGGGGAAGAATCGCGCCGTGCGGAACGTCGACGGGAATCAATTGGAATTGCGCGGCCGAGAGCGGCATCGCGAAGGAAGCCAGGGCGCTCAATCCAACCAGCATCCCCAGAACGGACCGACGCATGATCACCCCCCGCCTTCGTTCGCGATCGGAATGGCACCCCGGCGCGACGATCGCCCACGCCGTCGCAGCGGACGGATGCTCCATGCCGGATGAGAAGCATCGAGCGCGCGGTGTCGGCCGCCAAGAGGGCTTGCCCCCCCGAAAATCGAGCTCATCCTGCGTCTCGACACCCGTTCGTGTGATGGATTGGCCTTGTATTCAGAATGCCTTCGGAACAAGATGGGGAGACAGGAACCCGCCATCCATCCGGCGAGAGGAGGCGATCATGGCACCGACGACCCCGCAGACGAATTTCGACCTCGATCCCGGCGACGATCTCCCGCAGGACGACTCCTACTTCGACGCGATCGATCGGCCGCGCTTCTCCTTCGACGCGAATCTCCTGAAGGAGCCGCTCACCGTCGTTCCGACCCGCCCGCCCCTCGTCTTCCGCGCGGACGCGAGCGTCAAGACCTCGATGCAGGCCATGCAGCAACGCCATCGCGGCTGCATCCTGGTCACCCAGGACGGGACGCTGCGCTCGCCGCTCACCGGCATCTTCACCGAACGCGACATCCTGCTGCGCGTGATCGACAGCGGACGCAATCCGGCCGACGTGCAGCTCTGGGAGGTCATGACCCCCGATCCCGAGTCCCTGCCCTTCGACGCGCAGCTCGCCTGGGTCCTCAACCGGATGGCGATCGGCGGTTATCGCCACGTCCCGGTCGTCGACGCGAATGGCTGGCCGACGGCGGTCCTCGCGGTCCGCGACGTCGTCGAGTTCCTGGTCGAGTCGTTCCCGGCCGAGATCCTGAACCTGCCGCCGGACCTCGGCCGCAAGAAGGGCCGCGCGCGGGACGGCGCCTGACCGGCTTCGAAGCTCAGCCGATCCCGAGCTTCTTCCGGACCCGCGGCACGACCTGGTTCGCGAAGTACTCGAGCCGCGCGTTCGAGCGCTCGATCGGCTCGCCCGGGAAGATCGTCCACCAGTGGACGTCCTCGACCCCCGCCCGGACCGCCTCCGCGACGACCTCCGCCGCGCCCTCGGCGTCCTTCAGCTCCCACGGACCGCGGGTGACGAGCTCCTTCGGATCCGTGATCGGCCGCCACTGATCCGCCGGACCGTAGGCGCCGTGGGCACCGTATTCGTTGGCCTGATGGATCAGATAGGGCGCGCCTGCCGCGAGCTCGGCCTCGGGATCGTCGCCGAGGATCCAGTGGTAGCCCGCGGCGATCCGCGGCTTGCGACCGAGCTTCGCGCACTCGCTCTGGTAGAGCGCCCAGAGCTTCGGAATCGGGAGCACCATCCCGTCGGCCATGCGAGCCCCGCGCTCGATCGCGACGGGGGCGAAGCCGCCGATCCAGAGCTCGGGGCCTCCGCTCGCATCGGGCTTCGGCGTGATCGTGATCGTACCGAGGTCGAAGTGGCGGCCGCGGTGGGTGAAGGTCTCACCGGAGAACGCGGCGCGCAGGATCGCGAGCCCCTCCTCGAGGCGCCCGCGCCGATCGCGCATCGGAATGCCGAAGCCCGCGAACTCGACCTCGCGATAGCCGAGGCCGACGCCCAGCTTGAAGCGACCGCCGGAGATCGCGTGGACCGTGAGGGCGTCCTCGGCGAGGCGGACGGGATGATGCAGCGGGAGGATCAGGATGCTCGTGCCGATCTGGATCCGCTCGGTCCGGGTCGCGATCCCCGCCGCGAGCGTCAGGGGCGAGGGCGTGTAGCCGTCGACGGCGAGATGATGTTCCGAGATCCAGACCGAGCCGAAGCCGAGCGCGCGCTCCGCCCAGGCCGCCTGCTCGATCGTCTCCGCATAGAGCCGCGCAAAGGATCGACCCGCGAAGGCCGGATTGCGGAAGTCGTAGTAGAGCCCGAATCGCGGCAGCTTCATGGTTCGCTCAGCCATGCGATTCCCCGGCCTGCGCCTTCTCCGTCTTCTCTGGCTCCGTCTCCGCGAGGAGCTCGTCGGCGAGGCCCTTCATCGATTGCTTCCAGCGGCCGAGCCAGTAGCGATTCGCGTCCGCCTCGCGTGAGGCCTCGATCCGCTCGACGTCCCACAGCTTCGAGAACGTGAAGGCCCGCGGACACTGGGCGTAGGCCTCGTCGACCTCGAGCAGGAGCCCCTGCAGGATCTTCGTGTTCTCGTCCGGGGCGAAGACCTCGGGATCGATGCCCGCGAGCCGGCCATCGCTCTTCCCGACGACCGAGGCGCGACCATTCACGCGCACCGTCCAATCGCAGCCCGGAATCAGGAAGAGCAGCGCCGCCTTCGGATTCGTCTCGAGGTTCTCGTAGGACTGGAAGAGCTTGTTGCCCGCGACATCCGGGACGAGCAGCCGCCCTGCGTCGAGGACCTTCACGAAGCCCGGCTTCCCACCCTTCGGCGACGCGTCACAGTTGCCCGCCGCGTCCGCGGTCGAGAGGACGGCGAAAGGCGCCGCGCGCACGAACTCGGCGAGCATTTCGTTCAACGCCGGAAAGATCTTCTTCGTCACGAGCTCGAGCGGCGGACCGAATTGCTGCTGTGCGCGATTCATGATCGACTCCTCACCAGGCCTGCCCCTTCGCGAGCTTCATCAGCTCGACCCGCGTCCCGTCCGGATCCGCCAGAAAGATCGTCTGCACCGCGTCCGGGTCGCCGACGTTCCGCGTCCCCGCGACGATCGTCCCGCCGAAGCCCACGAGCTGCGCCGCCGCCGCGTCGATGTCGTCGACGACGAAGGAGAGATGCGTGAGACCGCGCTGGTTGCGCCGATTCGACGGATCGCCGAAGACCCCCGGCGAGTAGTAGTGCAGCAGCTCGAGCCGCAGCCCGCCCTTCTGGATGAAGCAGGAAGTCAGCTTCACCGGCGGATCGACCTCCGCCACGTTGCGCTCGAGGTCGAAGCGCGCGTAGGGCTCGAAGCCGAGCCCGTCGACGTAGAAGCGCAGCGCGCGATCGAGATCGGAGACACAGAGACCGACGTGGGAAAACGCAGCGCTCGAGATCGAAGTCATGCCCCCGATCATCGCCCCGCGCTCCGGGCTCCACAACCACCCCTTCGATGTCGACGCCCGAAACGAAAAGGGGCGGACGATCCGATGATCGTCCGCCCCGATTCATCCGCTCTTCCGATTTCCGGAAGCGGTTTGCCCTAGCGTCGGCGTCGGGCGAACGCGAGGAGAGCCCCCGCGCCGACCAGCAGACCTGCCGCTCCGGCCGGCTCGGGAACCTGCAGGCGCATGCGCAGGCTCGTGACCCGGTTGAAGACGTTGCCGCTCGAGGGATCGACCGTCACCGATCCGCCGAGGAGCACGAGGTTGCGGACGGTGCCCACGACCGAGTCGTCACCCATGCGGGTGAAGAAGAAGCCCTGCATCGCCGTCTGGATGACGCGGTTCGGGAGGAAGGGCGTCCCGAGCGCGGTCGTCTCGTCGGAGAACGGGAAGTCGTCCGAGCCCGAGATCGTGCCGGTCGTCATCTTGAAGCCCCAGCCCTGGCCGGGCGGCTTCGCGACCGGATCGGTCCCGCAATTATTGCCGGGACCGACGATCGGGTTGAACGGGCCGATGATCGGCGGGATGCCCGCGTAGGGCACGCCGACGGTGCCGACACCGTTGGCGCAGCCGAAGGTCGCCTCGATGGCGCCGTTCGCGTTCAGGCGCGCGAGGATGCGGGGACCGTTGTTGCCCGGCAGGCCCGCGAACTCGAAGTTGTTGCGGCCCGGCGTCCAGCCGAAGTTCATCGGCGACATCCAGGTCCGCGAGACCTGGGCGTTGTTGGCCATCGGGGTCGACGGCGCGACCGGAACGCGCCAGACGTTCGAGTTGAAGTTGCGCAGGACCGAGAGCGTCCCGCCGAAGTGCTGCGCGCCCACGTCGTTGCTGATGCGGATGATGCCGCGGCGATTGCCCGCGCCGGGATTGCCGTAGCTCGTGCAGTTCCAGTTGCCGACCTGAGCCCCAGCGGTCCCCGGAGCCGGAGCCGCCGGATTGTGGGCGAGCGGCGGACACCAGCTGATCGCCGTTCCCGCGCCGTTGTTGAAGCAGCCGGGCCCGGGGCAGCCCGCGAGGGCGCCAGCGCCCGCCATGAACGTCGCAGCCTCCTGCACCGACATGAAGGTCTTGATGGTCTGACCGACGTTCGGGAAGGCCGGGAAGTCGCGGAAGCGCCCGCCGGCGAAGTTCATCTTGTTGGCAGCCAGGGTCACCTGGCGACCGACGAAGGTCCCGGCCGTCGCACCCGCGACCTGGACGGTCGCGAAGCCGGCGGTCGGCGGGTAGGCGCCCTGCTTCTTGCCGAGGATCGCCGGAGAGCCCTCCCAGAGATAGGGCGCCGTCGTCGAGGGGTTCTGCACCCCGAGCGATCCCGTCATGCCACGCGTCGCGGCTTCGGCGCTTCCAGCACCGAACAGGAACGCGACCGCGCCGAACGCCATCGCTTTCCGGATCCATTTCGAATTCTGCTGCATGTTTGTATTCCCCTGTTCGTTCCTGGACATCGATTCGGAGACGCGCGCCACGGGTCGACCCTGCGGACGAGCTCTGCCCGCAATCACCCTACACCTGGGATCCGGAGGTGTCTACGAAAATTTGCCTCATTTGCACCCCTCAGGATCGGGGGGGGGGCGGGACGGAAAAGGCAGGAGGACGGGAGGGGGGGGGGCAGGAGCGGAGTTCAGGGGGCAACCCGAACGCGCGTCCGGGTCGCCGGGCGGGGGGGGTGGGGCAGAGATGGGGGGCGTGCTGCCCGGCTCCTACTCGCCGCTCCCTGATCGGTCGCACTCGCCGCTCCCTATTCGGTCGCGGCTCCCCCCCCAGCTTCTGTCCGAAGCTGGTCTCTCACATCGGCGGCTCTGCTACGGGCGGAGATGGTGGTGACCCGGGCGCGATTCGAACGCGCGACCCCCAGCTTCGGAGGCTGGTGCTCTATCCAGCTGAGCTACCGGGCCACGTTCGGCGGGTGATGCGCCGAGCATGTCGGGGCGGTGGTCTGGAGTGGCCGCCCCTGGATCTGGATTCTTCGTCGAGCGCGAGAACTGGTGGGGCGTACTGGACTCGAACCAGTGACCCCCGCGGTGTGAACACGGTGCTCTACCAACTGAGCTAACGCCCCGATCCCACTCGGGCTTTCAAACCGTCCCGGGCGGCCGCTCGCGCGACGGGCCCACGGGTCGGCTCCGGGCCCGACCGACGAACGCGCAGGTTCTAGCGCGTCTCGCCCTCTTCCGCCGCCCCGGATCGACGGGTCGGCTCGGGTTTCGGGCCCGGTCGGATCGCCTGGCGCTTGCCCGCGGCGCGGACGAAGGCCTCGAAGAGCGGATGGGGGGCGAAGGGCTTGCTCTTGAACTCGGGGTGGAACTGGGCGGCCACGAAGAAGGGATGGTTCGGGAGCTCGATGACCTCGGCGAGCTTGCCGTCGGGGCTCGAGCCGGAGAAGACGAGACCCGCGGCCTCGAGCTTCGCGCGGTAGGCCGGGTTGAACTCGTAGCGATGGCGGTGGCGCTCGCTGATCTCCGTCGCGCCGTAGATCTGGGCGACCTTCGAGCCCGGGACGAGCGCGCAGGGATAGGCGCCGAGGCGCATGGTCGCGCCCTTCGCCGAGACGTCACGCTGGTCGGGCATGAAGTCGATCACGGGATGCGGCGTGTCGGGATCGACCTCGGTCGAGTTCGCGCGCTCGAGGCCGGCGACGTTGCGGGCGTACTCGCAGCAGGCGAGCTGCATGCCGAAGCAGATGCCGAGGAAGGGGATGCCCTTCTCCCGCGCATGACGGATGGCCCGGATCTTCCCCTCGACGCCGCGGGCGCCGAAGCCGTGGGGGATCAGGATGCCGTCGAGATGATCGAGGACGGTCGGCAGCTCCAGCTTCTCCGAGTCGAAGTACTCGATCCGGACCTCGGCGGCGCAGGCGAAGCCGCCGTGGTAGAGCGCTTCGTTGAGGCTCTTGTAGCTCTCGGTCAGGTCGACGTATTTCCCGACCATGCCGATGGTGATGACCTTCTCGGGATTGCGCTGGACGGTGTAGAGGCGCTCCCAATGGCGCAGATCCGGCCGGCCCGTCCACATGTTCAGGACCTGCGCGATCTTCTCGTCGAGATTCTCCTTCGCGAAGGCGAGCGGGACCTCGTAGATCGAATCGACGTCCTTGGCCGTGATGACGGCGTCCTCGTCGACGTTGCAGAAGAGCGCGATCTTGCTCTTGATCGCCTTCGAGAGGAAGCGATCGGTTCGACACAGGATGATGTCGGGCGCGAGGCCGACCGACTGCAGCTCCTTGACCGAATGCTGCACCGGCTTCGTCTTGACCTCGCCCGCCGTCGACTGGTAGAGGACCGGCGCGACGTGGATGAAGCAGCAGTTCTCGCGCCCCGCATCGGCGCGGAACTGGCGGATCGCCTCGAGGAAGGGCAGCGATTCGATGTCGCCCACCGTCCCCCCGATCTCGACGAGGATCACGTCGACGTCCTGGCTCGCCCGGCGGATCGCCTCCTTGATGGCGTCGGTCACGTGGGGGATGACCTGGACCGTGCCGCCGAGGTAGTCGCCGCGGCGCTCGCGGGAGAGGACCGTGTCGTAGATCTTGCCGGCGGTCATGTTGTTGACCTTGCCGAGGCGAGTCGTGGTGAAGCGTTCATAATGACCGAGGTCGAGATCGGTCTCGGCGCCGTCTTCCGTGACGTAGACCTCGCCGTGCTGGAACGGGTTCATCGTTCCGGGATCGACGTTCAGATAGGGGTCGAGCTTGAGGAAGGTGACACGCAGGCTGCGCGCCTCGAGCAGCGCGCCGATCGACGCGGAGGCGAGACCCTTACCGAGGGACGACATCACGCCGCCCGTCACGAAGATGTATTTGGTCGGCCGCGGACTCATCTGGATTCCCCCCTCTTCACCTGAGCTTCCTCTTCACCCAACCCACCACCGTCACCCAACGCCCCGTCTTCCCCTAACGCACCGCCGCCGCTTCGCGCCCCGCGAGCCCGTCCTCGATCCGGATCCGCTGGATCGGCACCAGCGGCTCCGGGAGACGCCGCGGATCGAAGAAGCCGATCTCGAGCGTCTCGTCGGGGGTCGTCGCCGTCCCCGCCTCGAGCGCACGCGCCTCGAAGCAGAGGTTCACGACGTGGATCCGCCGGTCCCCGCCATCCGGCCCCACGCCCTTCTTCGGGCCATAGTCGACGATCTGGGTCGCCGGGTCCGAGTAGACCCCGATCAACCGACCGAGCTCGATCGTGTAGCCCGTCTCCTCTTCGACCTCGCGCCGGGCCGCCGCGGCCACGGACTCGCCCTTCTCGACGAAGCCGCCGGGGAGGCCCCAATGGCCATTATCCGATCGACGCATGAGCAGGACCTCGCCGCCGCGGTAGACGAGCGCGGAGACCGACAATCCCAGCTCCGTCGGATCCGCTGCGAAATAACGTGTCATCGGGGAAGCTCCGCCGGCCGCGTCCCTCCGGCGCCAAAAGGCTCGGACAGGTTGCGGAGCAAGTCGAGAGTGCGCCTGTCTCGGCGCGGTCGCGCGTCGCAGCGCTCGGCACGCTGCGGATTCGTTTTCGCGTCACACCTTCTTCGACCGGGGGGGTCTGGTTGGGTATAGCCCGGACCCGCGGTGGGCGTCAAACATCCGACGGCGTACGACGCGCCACGCGGTGCAGCGCGCGATGCACGAGGTCGAGCGCGCGACGTCCCGAAAACGAAACGGCCCGCTCGAGTCCGAGCGGGCCGCGTCGAATGGACGAAGAACGTCCTAGCGCTTCGAGAACTGGAAGCGCGCGCGAGCGCCCTTCTGGCCGTACTTCTTGCGCTCCTTCTTGCGCGGATCGCGCGTCAGGTAGCCGGCGCGCTTGAGCGTCGGGCGCGAGTTCGGATCGAGCTTCTCGATCGCGCGGGAGATGCCGTGGCGCAGGGCCCCGGCCTGGCCGAGACGCCGCCGCCGTCGATGTTGGCGTCGATGTCGTAGCGGCCGAGGGTGTCGGTCTTGTCGAAGGGACCGCGCACGACGATCTGGAGCGCCTCGCGCGGGAAGTACTCGTTGAGCTCGCGTCCGTTGACGCGGATCAGGCCGGTGCCGGGCTTGAGGCCGGACACGGGCGACCGAGGTCTTGCGCTTGCCGGTCGCCGTGATGAGAAACGAGGAGCTAGCCAACGGGGAGGACCTCCGGTTGCTGCGAGGCATGGGGATGTTCGGGGCCGGCGTAGACGCGGAGCTTCGAAAGGATCTGCCGGCCGAGGGTGTTCTTCGGGAGCATGCCGCGGACGGCCGCCCGCACCACCCGATCGGAATGGGCCGACGCGAGCAGCTTGTCGGCGTTGATCGAGCGGACGTGTCCCAGGTAGCCGGTATGGCGGTGGTACATCTTCTGCTCGCGCTTGCGGCCGGTCAGCACGATCTTGTCGGCGTTCACGACGATGACGTGGTCGCCCGTGTCGGTATGGGGCGTATAGGAAGGCTTGTGCTTCCCGCGCAGCACCGTCGCCACCCGCGTCGCCAGGCGGCCGAGGATCAGGTCCTGGGCGTCGACGACGTACCATTGGCGATCGATTTCATCGGCGGTGACGCTGCGGGTCGCCGCAAAGGCTCGCTTGGGCATCTTGCGTGGTCCACTCCGGACGGCGCAGGAGCGCCGCCATCAATAGTCGAATCGTCCGAAGAGTCGGGGGACGGACGGATCCCGAGACCCCGGACGGGGTCTTCGAGAGGGCGCATTTTTACCCGACGGGACTGCCGCCGTCAATCGCTGGGACCCCGGATCGGCCCAGCGATGGACCCGCGCGGGCCTGATCGAGGGTCGACCCCGGCCTCGGGTCCCGTCCCGGACCCGTCGGACCCCACGGGGGCCGGCCTTTCTGGATCGACCCGCCTTCGGATCGAGCGCCCCCGGATCGACCCCGCCGCCCGCCCCCCCTCCGTCGGGACGACCGGGCCTCGGGATCGACCGAGTCCCAGACCCGGACGAGGGTCAGGCCCTGGGCCGGGGCGGTCCGCCCCGCGCGCCCCCGGTCCCCGGACGCGAGGATTGCCGCCGCCTCCCCGACCGGGAAGCGCCCGCGGCCGACCTCGATCAGGGTCCCCGCCAGATTGCGCACCATGTGGCGCAGGAAGCCCTCTCCGACCACGTCGATCACGATCTCGCCCCGGCCCTCCCCTTCGACCGCGATCGATCGGATGGTCCGCACACTCGTCTTCGCCGACGAGCCCGAGGCCCGCAGCGCGCTGAAGTCGTGGGTCCCGACGAAGGCCGCGGCCGCTGCCCGCATCCGCCCGGGATCGAGGGGCTCCGGGATCCAGGCGAAGCGCGCGATCCGCAGCGGCGAGCGGACCTCGCCGTTCCAGATCCGATAGCGATAGAGCTTGGCCGTCGCGGCGTCGGCCGCGTTCCAGCCCGGGGCGACCTCGACGACGCCGCGGACCACGACGTCGTCGGGGAGCCGGGCGTTGAGGGCGCGCACGAGGGACCGGGGCTCGAGGGCGCGCTCGAGGCCCGACGCTCGCGGTCTGGCCTTCGGCGTGGACGCCGGCGTCGGTGCGTCCGGCGGCTTGCAGGCGGAAGGCCGGACAGCCGATCGACGCGAAGGCCGCCTCGAGCACGCCCTGCACCGTCCGAGCCGGGCGATCGCCAGCCTGCAGCTGCCAGCCCTCGAAGTCGCGCCCGTCGTACTCGAGCAGGAGGCGAAAGCTGCGCCGGGTCGCCGTGGGATCGACCGGGCTCGGTTCGTCGGCCATCTGCCGCGCCTAACGCAGCCCGAGCCGTTGCCCGGCCGCGCGCAGCGCCGCGTCGGCCATGAGCCGGATCGGATCGAAGGCGAGCCAGAGACGAACGCTGCGGCCCGCCTCCCCGCTCGTGTCGGCCTCGATCGGGCCGACCTGGATCGAGGTCCCACCGACGGCGTCGCGCAGCGAGGCGCCTTCGGAGAGCACGAGCTCGCTGCGGGCCTCGAGGACGCGCGCGAGCTCGTCGAGCGCGAGCGTGCGCGAGAGCTCGAGCGCGAGTTGCGCCCCCTCGCCGACGAAGGTCGGGACCTGGAGCGCCGAGAGCGCGAGTCGGATTCCCTCGCCGTGCTCGCGCCGCAGCTCGCCCTTCACCCGCTCGAGATCGAGGGCGCCCCCCGGCACGACGTCGAAGGCGACGGCCCGGCCCGCCGGGCCGATCGGCGGCGGCTCGGATTGATTGAAGAGCGCGATCGACTCGCTCGAGAGCGTGGCGACGCCTTCGGCGCCCCAGGCTCCGGCGCTCGAGAGGATCGTCGCCGAGACGCGCTCGAGGCCCGCCGAAGTCTGCAGCGCCTCGAAGATCGGACGCCAGGCGAGGGCCGTACTCGAAGGCAGCGCGAGGACCGGCGCCTTCGCCGCCTCGGGGCTCTCCGGATGCCAGAGCGGGACCGCGGCCTGGCCCGCGAGGGCGCCGCTGCAATCGATGCAGGGGACCTCGGCGCGCAGGGCGTCCCGGATGATCTCGAGGGCCGGGCCCCTGGGCGTACAGATCACGACGAGATCGCGGCCCCTTGAGCGGCGGCGCCTCGGCGAGGACGTCGAGCTCCTCGCCGCGGAACTCGAAGTCGCGGCCGAAGCTCTCGGGCGAAGCGACGCCGACGAGCTCCGTGATGGGCCAGCGCGCGGCGTCGAGGCTCTCGACGAGCTCGCGGCCGAGCTGACCCGTGACCCCGTAGACGACGATCCGGCTCACGACTTCCCGCGCTCGAGCGCGCCGAGCACGAGGTCCCCCATCTGCTTGCAGCCGACGGTCGCTCGCTTCTCGCCCGGGAGCAGCAGATCGCCCGTCCGGTGGCCCGCGTCGAGGACGGCGGTCACCGCCTTGCGCACCGCCGCCGCCGCCTTCGCCCCGCCCGATTCCGTAAACGCCGTCTCGAGCAGCATCGCGACGCTCTGGATCGCCGCGAGCGGGTTCGCGATGTCCTTGCCCGCGATGTCCGGCGCCGAGCCGTGGACGGGCTCGAAGAGACCGAAGCCGCCTGTCGCGAGCGAGGCCGAGGGCAGCATGCCGAGCGAGCCCGTGATCATCGCCGCCTCGTCGGAGAGGATGTCGCCGAACAAGTTCTCGGTCACGATCACGTCGAATTTCTTCGGCTGCTGCACCATCAGCATCGCGCACGAATCGACGAGCTGATGCGCGAGCTCGACGTCCGGATACTCCTTCGCGATCTCGTCGACGACCTCGACCCAGAGCTGCGAGGTGTCGAGGACGTTCGCCTTGTGGACATGCGTGACGTGCCGGCGCCGGATGCGCGCCTGCTCGAAGGCGACGCGCGTGATGCGCGCGACCTCGTGCTCGTCGTAGACCATCGTGTTGAACGCCCGGCGCGCGCCCTTCGCCCCCTCGCGCCCGCGCGGCTCGCCGAAGTAGATGCCGCCCGTCAGCTCGCGCACGACGAGCATGTCGACCCCGTCGACGATCTCGGGTCGCAGCGCCGACGCATTGACGAGCGCCGGAAAGACCGCGGCCGGACGGAGATTCGCGAAGAGGCCGAGGGCCTTGCGGATCCCGAGCAGCCCCTTCTCCGGCCGGACCGAGACCGGCATCGCGTCCCATTTCGGGCCGCCGACGGCGCCGAGCAGGACGGCGCGACTCTGCTTGCACGCGGCGATCACCTCGTCGCGCAGCGGCGTGCCGTGGGCGTCGATCGAACAGCCGCCGATCAGCTCGGTCGTGAACTCGAACTCGAGGCCGACCGCGCGGCCCGCGGCGACGAGCACGCGACGGGCCTGCTCGGTGACTTCGGGACCGATCCCGTCGCCGGGAAGGAGGACGATTCGCTCTGCCATGGATTTCCTTCTGTCACTCCGAACGCGGAGCACGACCCATCTTCTCGCTCATTCAGCCTGCGCGCCTTGTACCACGCCGGCCCGCTCCTGTCCGCCCAGCTCGATCCCAGGCCCCGCACCCGCCTGGAAGCCCGAGCCCCGCCTCATTCCCAGAGCAGCGAGAGCTCGATCCCGATCGCCTCGAACGGCTCCGCCCGCACGACCTCGAAATCGCTGAACGTCGCGACGATCAGCCAGCGCCCGCCCTCGAGGCGAAGGACTTCGAGGGTCCGCGCGAGCGGATCGACCAGCCAGGCGTGCGCGACCCGCTCCCGGGCATAGATCGCGAGCTTCTTCACCCGGTCGATCGAAACGGTCGAAGGCGAAAGAACCTCACACACCCAGTCCGGCGCCAGCTCGAAGTACGCGGCGTTCGAAATGCTGGGCAGTCTCTCGCGCCGCCAGCCCGCAAGATCGGGAACGAGGACGTCCGCCGACAAGTGGAGCTCGGGCTCGTACAGGATCCGCCAGCCTCCTGGGCCGCCGCGCCCGCGGTCGAACGGCCCTCTGAGGGCACCGACCAACCCCGCGCCCGCCTCTGCGTGTCGCTGTGCGGGTCTTGGACTGGCGTACAGCTCCCCGTCGAGGATCTCGGCGACGAACTGATCCGGAACCTTCAGCAGGTCCTCGTAGGTCGCAGGCCGTTTGGTTCGGTCCGGACGCATCGAAGCAAGCCTCCTCAGATCCCCTTCGGCTCGCTCGCCTGTCTTCGCGCCTTGTGCCACTCGAGCTTGTTCAGCGCATGCACGTAGGCCTTCGCGGAGGCCACCATGACGTCTTCGTGGACGCCGTTGCCGATCACGCGGCGACCCGCCTCTTCGATCGTGACCGAGACCTCGCCCTGGGCGTCGAGGCCGGCCGTCACCGCATGGACCTGGTAGCGGATCAGCTCGCTGCCCGTCGCCGTCAGCTCCGCAATCGCGCGGAAGATCGCGTCGACGGGGCCGACGCCGGAGGCCTCACGCGCACTCTCCTGGCCGTCGATCTCGAGCACGACCCGCGCGTTGGGCGGGCCGTCGCTGCCGCAGACGAGCGAGAGCGACTGGAATCGGTAGCGGTCGTCGAGCTGTTGCACCGAGTCCGCGACGATCGCCTCGAGGTCCTCGTTGTAGATGACCTTCTTCGCGTCGGCGAGATCCTTGAAGCGCTTGAAGGCGCGCTCGAACTCCTCGCCCTCGACCGAGAAGCCGAGCTCCTGCAGCCGATCGCGAAAGGCATGGCGGCCGGAGTGCTTGCCGAGGACGAGCTCGTTGCTGGCGCGGCCGATCGAGGCCGGCGTCATGATCTCGTAGGTGATCGCCGCCTTGAGCACGCCGTCCTGATGGATGCCGGCTTCGTGGGCGAAGGCGTTGTCGCCGACGATCGCCTTGTTGGGCTGGACCTGGACGCCGGTGATCGAGGAGAGGAGCCGGCTCGAGGGATAGATCTCCTGGGTCACGATCTTCGTGTCGACGCCGGCGAAGACCTCGGCCCGGGTCTTGAGCGCCATCACGACCTCTTCGAGGGAGGTATTGCCGGCGCGCTCGCCGATGCCGTTGACCGTGCACTCGACCTGGCGGGCGCCCGCCTGGAGGGCGGCGAGGCTGTTCGCGACGGCGAGGCCGAGATCGTCGTGGCAGTGGACGGAGAAGACGACGCGATCGGCGCCTTCGACGCGCTCCCGGAGGAAGCGGATCAGGTCGGCGTACTCGCCGGGGGTCGTGTACCCGACGGTGTCGGGGACGTTCAGGGTCGTGGCGCCGGCGCGGACGGCGACGCCGAAGACCTCGACCAGGAAGTCGCGATCGGAGCGCGTCGCGTCCTCGGCCGAGAACTCGACGTCGGCGATCGCGGAGCGCGCCTGCCGGACCGCGCGATCGACCTCGGCGAGGACCTGCACGCGGCTCATGCGGAGCTTGTGCTTGAGGTGGATGTCGCTGGTCGCGATGAAAGTATGGATGCGCGGATGGCGCGCGGCCTCGACGGCCTGGATCGCGCGCTCGACGTCCTTCTGACCGGTGCGGGCGAGGCCACAGATGATCGCACCCTCGATCTCCTTCGCGATCGCCTGGACCGCCTCGAAGTCGCCGTCGGAGGCGATCGGGAAGCCCGCCTCGATGACGTCGACACCGAGCTTCTCGAGCTGGCGCGCGATCGCGAGCTTTTCGTGGAGGTTCATGCTGCAGCCGGGCGACTGCTCGCCGTCGCGCAGCGTCGTGTCGAAGATGCGGATCGAGTCCCCGTTCGGGTTCGGCATCGATCTGTTCGACGGACTACCGGACTTCATCGTCCCCCCTCGCCCCGCGTGCCCCCGCTCGACAAGTGGTCGGCGAGCGAGGTCACGTTCGTGGCATCCCGCGGCGTCGCCGCGTCCGGCCCTTCGTCGTCCCGCGGCGAAGACGGATCGAGCTCCTCCCAGATCGAGCGCCCGCCCGGATCGCCGCCGCGGCCCTTCGCCGGGGCCGGTCCGACGGCCTCCGCCGCCGCGAGGTCTTCGGGCGACTGCGCCGGCAGGAGCTCCTGCCCCGTCTTCCAGCGCCAGAGCATCCCGGCCGGCCCCGAGGCCACGTAGGCCAGGCCGACGAGGAAGAAGTTGAGCCCCGGCTCGATCCACAACACGATCAACACGATGACCGGGATCACCGTCCCCGAGAACCCGTGGCCGAGCTTCAGATCCTTGAAGCTGCGGTACGGAATCGGGCTGACCATGAGCAGTCCGAGGAAGACGACGCCCAGCGCCGGCACGATCGGATGCAGCCCGAGCTCCTGGTTCGGCCCGACGAGGAAGTCCCGGAACCAGACCGCCGAGAGCACCATCCCCGCCCCGGCCGGCGTCGGCATCCCGTCGAAGCGGTAGAGATACCGGCCCGACTGGACGTTGAAGCGCGCGAGCCGAAGCGACGCGCAGGCCGTGTAGACGAAGGCCATGACGCCCCCCGCCCAGCGCAGGTCGGCGAAGTCGCCGGCGTGGAACGCGAGCACGGCCGGCGCGACGCCGAAGGAGACGGTGTCCGAGATCGAGTCGTACTCGGCGCCGAAGCGGCTCTCGTTGCCGGTCATGCGCGCCGCGCGCCCGTCGAGGATGTCGAAGAGCGCCGCCACGAAGATCGCGTAGGAGGCGTGAAGCACCTCGCCGTTGCTCGCCTTGATGATGGCGAGGAAGCCTGCGGCGAGATTCCCGGTCGTGAGCAGCTGGGGCAACAGGGCCGCGAAGCCGCCCCGGTCCGGGGCGTCGCGGCGACGGCGGCGCCGTCGCCGCCTGCGGCGTTTCGCGTCGACCTCGTCTACTGCCTGCATGTCACTTCCGATCCGTCCCCCCGAATCGCGCGCGGCCCGGCCGCGCGGCCGGACTGCGCCGAGCGGCTGCGATCAGTTCTTCGAGCGATCGACGAGCTGCTTCTTCGCGAGCCACGGCATCAGCCCGCGCAGGCGCGCGCCGACCTCCTCGAGCTGGTGACCCGCCGCCGCGCGTCGCCGCGCGTTCATGCCGACGTTGCCCGCCTGGTTCTCGAGGATGAAGCGCTTCGCGAACTCGCCGGTCTGGATGTCCGTGAGCACGTCCTTCATGCGCGCCTTGACACCGGCGTCGATGACGCGCGGGCCGCTGATGAAGTCGCCGTACTCGGCGGTATTCGAGATCGAGTACCGCATGTTGGCGATGCCGCCTTCGTAGATGAGATCGATGATGAGCTTCGTCTCGTGGATGCACTCGAAGTAGGCCATCTCCGGCGCATAGCCCGCCTCGACCAGGGTCTCGAAGCCGGCCTGCATGAGCGAAGTGAGGCCTCCACAGAGCACGGCCTGCTCGCCGAAGAGATCGGTCTCGGTCTCCTCGCGGAAATTCGTCTCGATGATGCCGGCCCGGCCGCCGCCGATCGCCGCCGCATAGGCGAGCGCGACCTGGAACGCGTCGCCCGACGGGTTCTGATGGACCGCGACGAGACACGGCACGCCGCGCCCCTGCTCGTAATGGTCGCGCACGGTATGGCCCGGGCCCTTCGGCGCGATCATGATGACGTTCACGTCCGCCGGCGGAACGATCGCTTGGAAATGGATGTTGAAGCCGTGGGCGACGGCGAGGTAGTTGCCGCTCGCGAGGTTCGGGGCGATCTCGCTCTTGTAGATCCCCGCGGCGAGCTCGTCGGGGAGCGTCAGCATGATCACGTCGGACTTGCGCGTCGCCTCGGCGACGGTGTCGACCTTCAGCCCGGCCGCCTCGGCCTTGGCCCAGGTCGGCGAGTCCTTGCGGAGACCGACCACGACGTCGACGCCCGAATGATGGAGGTTCTGGGCATGGGCATGGCCCTGGCTGCCGTAGCCGATGATCGCGACCTTCTTGCCCTGGATCCGCTTCAGGTCCGCGTCTTTGTCGTAGTAGATCTGGAGTGCCATGAGAGGTTTGGGTCCTGCCTGTTGATGGGCTCGCGAGGAGCTTTCGTGCTGTCCGTCCGCGTGCTGTCCGTCCGGCCCGGGCCGCTCCACGCAAGCGTGCATCCGGACGAGCCCCGGCTCGGCGCGGAGCGCGCGGGGCGGGAGCGTCCAGGATGGCGTTCGAGAGCGGCCTCGCCCGGTCATGGGGCTGCGCTAACTGCGCGAGATTACGCGACGTTTTCGGGGGCCGCCAGCACGGGACCCGGCCCGAGCCGCGCGCTCTCGCCCGCCTCGACGGCCTGGCCCGTCCGCTCCGCCTCCGCCTGGGCCCGGCGCAGATAGCGCGCCGACAGGCCCGACGCGGTCTCGGCCTCGCCCCGGGCGAGGCGGAGCAGTCCGAGCCGGCCGACCCGATCCGCCCGCGGCCGGGCCGCCGCCCCCTCGACGCAATCCGAGAGCCGCAGCCCCGCCTGCACGAAGGCCGCCCGCCAGGCCCCGGGCTCCGGGCAGACGGCGACCACCGGCCGCGGCAGATCCTCGGCGAGGCGCGCCGGGGCATAGAGGCCGGCGCCGAGGGTCTCGACGGGCAGTGCGCCGGGCGGCTCTGCGCCGCGCCACGCCCCCGCATACCACTCGCCGCGCCGGGCATCGAGGAGCGCCAGGACCTCGGGTCCACCGTCCGCTTCGAACGCCGCGCCCTCGAGCACACCGAGCGCCATCACCTCGAGCGTCGACACCCCGACGACCGGAATCCCCCGCCCGAAGGCGAGCCCCTTCAGCGTCGCGAGCCCGATGCGCAGGCTCGTGAACGACCCCGGCCCCGTCGAGATCGCCATCGCCCCGATCTCTTCGAGCGCGACCCGCGCCTCGCGCAGCGTCGCGTCGACGACCGAGAGCAGCGCCGTCGAATGCTGCCGACTCCCCGCGTGCTCGTGCAGCGCGACGACGCGCCCCGCCTCGAGCACGGCCACGGAGAGCCAGTCGGTCGCAGATTCCAGAGCGAGCAGACGAAGCGGAACATCCACCATGAGACCATCGCGATCGCGGCATGCGCCGCACATGACCAATCGAAATCCGGCGCCGACCCGACCGGCCCCGCCATCCTAGAGACCCTTCGCCCCCGTCGCTATGCGACCCGCCCCGCAAGCGCACCGAGCGACGTGCCCACCCTAACACCGCGAGCCGTTCGCCCCCGCGCGACCAAAATCCCCGGCGCCCCCCACGAGAAGAAGCCAGGACGTGGAGCCCGTCCAGCACCCGCGCACCGAGTGCCCCGGCCGGACGCGGCCTGGCGCGAGATTGAGCCCGGCACGCGCAGCACGGCGCGCAGCGCAGCCGACCGGCCCCTCCACGCGTGCCGGACGAAGCCCGAGCGCCAGGTCGCGTCCGGCCGGGGCACCTGGCACGGCAGCCGGAACGAGCCCCCGCGCCCTAAGAGGATGACAACCAGTCGACGAAGCGCAGCCAGAACGGCGTGAGATCGTTCCAGAACGCCCGCCCCATCAGCAGCACGATCAGCGCGAAGCCGAGCGAAGTCGCGAGCTCCTTCGTGCGCACCGAGAGCGGCGACCGCTTGATCCCCTCGATCGAGTAGAGCACGGCCTGACCGCCGTCGAGGATCGGGATCGGGAGCAGGTTCAGGAAGCCGAGATTGATGCTGATGACCATCATCATCGAGAGATAGTCGAGCCAGCCCTGGTCGAGGGATTTGCGGGCGATGCGGGCGATGCCGATCGGGCCGGCGAGCTTGTCGGTGCCGACCTCGCCGGTGAAGAGCTTGCCGAGGCCCTCGAGATAGTCGGTCGTCATCGCCCAGGCCATCTCGACGGCGCGCGGGAGCGACTCGACGGGATTGCGCAGCTGCTGCTTCTCGACGGCCCCGGGCAGCGTCGACACCGCCGCCCCGAGGCCGATCTGGTAGACCTTCTCCTCGAGCCCCTCGATCTCGTAGAGCCCGGGCACCGTCTCCTCGCGCGCCGCGAGCGCGACGCGCTCGACGCGTCCCGCGCGGGAGTACGTGATCTCGAGCGGGCGACCGCCGCTCGTCTGGACCCGGGACACGAAGCTCTCGAAGCTCCCGATCGGATCGCCGTCGACGAACAGCACGAGGTCGTTCGCCTGGAGCCCCGCCTGCGCCGCCGGCTTCTCGGGCGCGACGTAGCCGACGAGGATCGTGGCCGGCATCAGCCCCATCGCCGCGAGGTCCGCGTCGAGGGACACGGCGACCTCGATCTTCTCGGTCTCGGGCGCGACGGGCGCCTCGGGCGCCTTCGCGACCGTCGTGCTCGCAGCGCCGGCGGCCTTCGCATCCGACGTCGCCGCGGTCGCGGAGGCCCCGGCGCTCGGCGCGCTCGCGTCGCCGCCCGCCGCGCTGGTCGTGCCGGTCGCGCCGCCTGCGTCGCCCGCATCGCCTGCGCCGCCCGCTTCGCCCGCCTTCGCGCGCTCGACCGTCCAGACGATCCGCGGCAGTCCGCTCGTCTTCGCCTCGGCGACCGCGGCGCGCTGGGCCGCCTGCAGTCCCTCCCAGTCCTCGATTTCCGTCTCGCCGACCGCGACGACGAGATCCCCGAGCGAAGGCCCGACCGAGCCGCCTCGCTGTCGGCATCCGGCACGCCGACGAGCGCCGCCTGGCGCCGGTTGCTGATCCCGATCCAGCCGGTGTCCACGACGGCGCCGAAGCGATCCCGTGTCTTCTGCGTCGCCAGCTCGACCGGGACCGTCTCGCGGACCCCGTCGCGCTCGACCTCGAGCGACGTCACACCGGGCGCCCGCCTGTCCCGCAGCGGCAGGATCACCTCGTCCCACCACGCGACCGGCTCGCCGTCGACCGCGACGATGCGATCGCCGACCCGGATCCCGGCCGCTGCGGCGGGCGAGCTCGCCTCGACGGTGCCCACGATCGCCGCCGGCCGCGGGAAGCCGACCCAGAGGATCCCGAGCAGACAGACGATCGGCAGCAGCAGGTTCATCGCGGGGCCGGCGAACACGACCGCGAGCTTCTGCCAGACGGATTTCGCGTCGAGGTATTCGTCGGGACGCGCGTCGACGGGCGCGATTTCCGCAGCCGGATCGTCGCCGGGCATCGGCTCGCCGAGCATCCGGACGAAGCCGCCGAGGGGGATCCAGCCGATGACGTACTCGGTCCCGTTCCGCTCCCAGCGCGCGCGCAGCGGCCCGAATCCGATCGGCGAACCGAATCCGATCGAGAACTTGAGAACGCGCACACCGCAGGCCTTCGCGACGAGGAAATGGCCGAGCTCGTGGACGACGATCAGCAGACCGAGCATCGGGATCACGGCGACGAGCGTGTCGAGGACCGGCATCAGCGCCCTCCCGCCGCGGCGCGCGCCGCCGGGGCGGCGGTCGCTGCGGCCGAGGCGGACGCACCCGCACGAGGAGCCGCACTGCGCGGCGCATTCGCGCGCTCGGCGAGCCAGCGCTGCGCCTCGGCGCGCGCCCAGGCATCGGCCGCGCGCACGGCGGCGAGCTCGGCGACGCCCTCCCCCGCGTGCTCGGCGAGATGGGCGTCGAGGACGCGGGCGTTGAGCGCCGCGATGTCCGGGAAGCCGATCTGGCCGGCGAGGAAGGCCTCGACGGCGAGCTCGTTGACGGCGTTCAGGACCGCGGGCGCCGCCTCGCTCCCGGCGACGGCGCGATAGGCGAGCTCGAGGCACGGGAAGCGCGCGCGGTCGGGGGCCTCGAAGTCGAGCCGCGCGACCTCGACGAGGTCGAGGCGCGGCAGGTCGAGATCGACGCGCTCGGGATGGGCCAGCGCGACGGCGATCGGGACGCGCATGTCGGGGAGCCCGAGCTGGGCGAGCACCGAGCGATCCCGGAACTCGACCAGCGAGTGCACGATCGACTGGGGATGCACGACGACGTCGACCCGCTCCGCCGGGACGTCGAAGAGCCAGCGCGCCTCGATGACCTCGAGGCCCTTGTTCATGAGCGTCGCCGAGTCGATCGAGATCTTGGCGCCCATCGACCATTTCGGATGGGCGAGCGCCTCCTCGATCGACGCGTTCGCCATCGCCGCGGCGGACCAGGTCCGGAAGGGCCCGCCCGAGCAGGTCAGGATGAGGCGCCCGATCTGGTCGGGTCGGCTGCCCGAAAGACACTGGAAGATCGCGCTGTGCTCGGAGTCGATCGGGATGATCGCGACGCCGCGCGCCGCCGCCTCGCGCCGCACGAGCGCGCCGGCCATCACCATGACTTCCTTGTTCGCGAGCCCGATCGTCCGCCCGGCGCGGATCGCCGCGAGGACCGGCTCGAGGCCGACCGCGCCGACGAGTGCTGCGACGACGAGATCGCCGGGCTCGGTCGCCACGGCGAGAAGCCCCGCGTCGCCGGCGACGACCTCGATCTGCGGCCCGAGCACGGCCCGCACCTCGGCCGCCTGCGCAGGATCGGCGACCGAGACGATGCGCGGCGCGAAGCGGCGCGCCTGCTCGACCAGCCGATCGACGCGGCGCCCTGCCGCGAGCGCGACCACCTCGAAGCGACCCGGATGCCGGGCCACGACGTCGAGGGTCTGCTCGCCGATGCTGCCCGTGCTGCCGAGGATCGCGATGCGCTTCATCGCCCGCTCCTCATCGCGCGCCCGGCTCGGAGGTCCCGCTGCCCGGCCGGACCTGCTCGCTCGTCAGGCCGAAGCGCCGCTCGCGGCGCTGATAGTCGGCGATCGCCGCCTCGAGATCCGCGCGCCGGAAATCGGGCCACATGCGATCGGACAGATGCAGCTCGGCATAGGCGATCTGCCAGAGCAGGAAGTTCGAGACGCGCTGCTCGCCGCCGGTGCGGATCAGGAGGTCCGGATCCGGGAGGTCCGGGGCGTAGAGGTAGGCGGCGAAGCCCTTCTCGTCGAGGCTCTCGGGGTCGAGCTTGCCCAGCTCGGCGTCCCGCGCGATCCGGCGCGCGGCGTCGACGAGCTCGGCGCGGCCGCCGTAGGAGAGCGCGAAGACGACCTGCATGCCGTGATTGTCGGCCGTGCGCGCGACGGCGCGCTCGACGGCGCGGCGGGTCGAGGCGGGGAGCCGGTCGAGGCGGCCGATGGTGCGGACGCGGCCGTCGTGGGCGATGACCTCGTCGAGCTCCTTCTCGAGGTATTCCTCGAGCAGGCTCATCAGGACCGAGACCTCGGTCCGGGGCCGATTCCAGTTCTCGAGCGAGAACGCGTAGAGCGTGAGCACCTCGATGCCGAGATCGCGGGCGGCGCGGATCACCTCGCGCACGGACTGGATGCCGGCGCGGTGGCCCGCGTTGCGGCCCTGACCACGGGCGGTGGCCCAGCGACCGTTGCCGTCCATGATGATGGCGACGTGGCGCGGAACGCGGGCAGGCGGGCTCTCGGGCGTACTCATGGGATCCTCTCGCGATCACCCCTCGCGGGTCAGACCTCGAGGACTTCCTTTTCCTTCTGCGCGGTGAGCTCGTCGACCTTCTTGCCGTGCTCGTCGGTCAGGTCCTGGACGCGCTTCTCCGCCCGGTGGCGATCGTCCTTCGAGAGGCCGTCGTCCTCGAGGTCCTTGAGCAGCGCGAGCGCGTCGCGGCGCGCGTCGCGGATCCGGACCTTGTGCTCCTCGGCGATCTTCTTGACCTGCTTGACGAGGTTCTTGCGGCGCTCCTCCGTGAGCGGCGGGATCGCGAGGCGGATGACCTTGCCGTCGTTGCTCGGACTGACCCCGAGATCCGAGGCGTGGATCGCCTTCTCGATCGCGGAGATCGCCGACTTGTCGAAGGGCGAGATCACGATCATGCGCGGATCCGGGGCGGCGACGGTCGCGAGCTGATTCAGCGGCGTCGAGGTCCCGAAGTACTCGGCCGTGAGGCCGTCGAGCAGGCTCGTGCTCGCGCGACCGGTCCGGACCTTCTTCAGCTCCTTGCGGAAATGCTCGATGGTCTTGTCCATCGAGTCCCGCGCCTCGTCGAACAGGGCGTTCACGTCTGCTTCGTCTGCCATTCCGATCGCTCCTCCCGGATCAGGATCCGATGCACGAGCCCGCCGCCGCGCGGCCGGCCCCCCGTTCGCGCCCCGTCAGTCCCGCGGACGCCCGACGATCGTCCCCACCCGCTCGCCGCGCACGGCCTTCATGATGTTGCCCCGAACGCTCATGTCGAAGAGATGGATCGGCAGATCGTTCTCGCGACACAGGGCGATCGCCGTCTGATCCATGAAGCGCAGATCCCGCTGGAGCGCCTCGGCGAAGGAGAGCTCCTCGTAGCGGACGGCCATCGGATCCTTGTGGGGATCGGCGCTGTAGACCCCGTCGACCTGGGTCGCCTTCATGACGACCTCGGCGTGGACCTCGGCGGCGCGCAGCGCGGCCGCGGTGTCGGTCGTGAAGTAGGGATTGCCGGTCCCGGCGGCGAAGATCACGATCCGGCCCTTCTCCATGTGGCGCATCGCGCGCCGCCGGATGTAGGGCTCGGCGACCTGGGCGATCTCGATCGCCGTCTGGACGCGGGTCGAGACGCCGTGCTTCTCGAGGGCGTCCTGGAGCGCCATCGCGTTGATGACGGAGGCGAGCATCCCCATGTAGTCGGCCTGGGCCCGGTCCATGCCCTGGGAGGCGGCCGTCATCCCGCGGATGATGTTGCCCCCGCCGATCACGATGCAGATCTCGGTCCCGAGCGCGTGGACCTCGCCGACCTGGGCGGCGATGTCCGCGATGAGACCCGGATGGATCCCGAATCCGTCTTCTCCGGCGAGGCCCTCGCCGGAGAGTTTCAAGAGGATCCTCCGGTATCCCGTCGCCACTACGATGCGGCCTCTCCCAGCTTGAACCGCACGAAGGACTTGACCGTCAGCGTGCTGCCCGAGGCCTTGCCCGCCTTGGCGAGCAGGTCGCGAATCGACGTGTCGGGGTCCTTCACGAAGCCCTGGGCCAGCAGGCAGTTCTCCGAGAAGAACTTGTTGATGCGGCCGTCGACCATCTTCTCGACGACGTTCGCGGGCTTGCCGCTCTCCATCGCCTGGGCGGTCAGGATCTTGCGCTCCTTCTCGACGACCGATGCGGGCACGTCCGCCCGGTCGACGGCGATCGGCGTCGGGTCGTGCGCCGCGACGTGCATGGCCACGTCCCGGGCCACCGCCTCCGCGTCGCCGCCAGAGAGACCCGTCTCGATCGCGACGAGCACGCCGAGCTTGCCGCCGCCGTGGACGTAGCCGCCGGTGACGCCCTGGACCTCGACCGAGGCCACGCGCTTGAGCTGGATGTTCTCGCCGACCTTGGCGACCGCCGCCTTGATGACGTCGTCCACCGTCCCGCCACCGAGCTTGAGCGCGAGCGCCTGGTCGGCGTCCGTGATGCCCGAGGCCTGCAGACAGGCCTCCACGATCGATTGGGCGAGCCCCTGGAAGTCGGGGGTCTTCGCGACGAAATCCGTCTCGCAGCCGAGCTCGATCAGGGCGCCCTTGCCGCCCTTCGACGCGAACACGACCGCGCCTTCGGAGGTCTCGCGCCCGGCCCGCTTGCCGGCCTTGGCGAGGCCGCGCTCGCGCAGGAGCTCCCGCGCGCGCTCGACGTCGCCGGCGGCGTCCGCGAGCGCCCGCTTGCAGTCCATCATCCCCGCGCCCGTGGAGTCACGCAGCGCCTTCACGTCCCCTGCAGAAACCTCTGCCACTGTCCTCGTCTCCCGGATCGATCGCGTCGATCCCACGAGCGCGCGAGCGCTCCTCGATGGGTCCTCGAATGCTAGGCCTGGCCACCGTCACCGGCGGGACCCGGCGTCGCCGACGCATCCGCGTCGTCGCCGCCCTTGCCCCCGGCCGCATGTCCGCCCGCCGAATAGCTGCGTCCGCCGCCCGCGCCGCCGGAGCCCTGGCCCCGGCCGCGTCGCGGCGCCTGCTTGATCTCGACCACGCGCCGACCGGTCTTCGCCGACAGGTCGACCTTCTCGTCCTGGGGCCGATCCCGGCGCTGTGCCGCGAGCTCCGACTGATGTCGCTCGTAGCCCGTGAGGCAGGCGTTGGCGACGGCCGTGCAGTAGAGGTCGATTGCGCGGATCGCGTCGTCGTTGCCGGGCACGAGGAAGTCGATGTCGCGCGGGCTGTTGTTCGAGTCGACGATGCCGACGATCGGGATGCAGAGGCGCTTGGCCTCCTGGACCGCGATCGACTCCTTGCCGACGTCGATGATGAAGAGGGCCGACGGCAGCCGCTCCATCTTGCGGATGCCCTCGAGCGACTTCGCGTACTTCTCGGTCTCGCGCGAGACCGCCGCCAGCTCCTTCTTCGAGAGCTCGGCCTTCTTGTCCTCGGAGGCGAGCACCTCGAGATGGCCGTTGTAGCGATCGATCGACTTCCGGACCGTCTTCCAGTTCGTCAGCATGCCGCCGAGCCAGCGGTTGTTGACGTAGTACTGCTTCGAGCGCAGCGCCTCGGTCATGATCGGCGCCGCAGCCTGTCGCTTGGTCCCGACGAACAGGACGCTGCCGCCGCCGGCCGTCGTGTCACGCAGGAAGTCGAGGGCCTCCTCGAGCAACGGGAGCGTCTGATCGAGGTCGAGGATGGGGTGCCGTTGCGCTCGCCGAAGATGTACGAGCGCATGAGCGGGTTCCAGCGCCCGGGCTGGTGGCCGTAGTGGACGCCGGCTTCGAAGAGCGAGCGGATCGAGAGCTCCTGCTCCTTCATGACGAGCCCCATCTCACGGGGGGCGGGAGCAGCGGGCTGGGCGCGGTAAGCGGACGGGGTCTCGGCCTCCATCGGGGCCGGCGTATCGGACATGGATCTCTCCTTCGCGGTTATGCCTCCGCTCCGAGCCGTCCTGTCCCCGACCTGATGCGCTCGAAGCTGCGCTCCGACCCGGACGAGCGCGGGTTGCGCGTTCGCTCGACGGGCCCGCTCGGCGGGCCCCGGGTCGCGCCTCAGGCGGCCTTTGCCCGGACGATCCGGGCGCCGGTCGAGGCGCGGCTTCGATGCGCTCCAGGCACCGCCGGGGTGACTCGGAACGTGTGATTTGGCGGGTGTTTAGCAGACGGCTTTCGCCGCCACCACGGAGCCTTTCGAGGATCCGACGACCCACCGCGCCTCCGATCGGCCACGGGGTGTCGCGACTGGAGGCGGACGGTCCTGAGAGGGGGCCGAGGCGCGCGTCGGACCGTCGCTCGGGTCGCCTCAGGTCGCCTCGTGTCGTCTCATGTCGTGTAGTCGGCGTTGACCCGGATGTATTCGTAGGTCAGGTCGCAGGTGAAGAGCCTCGCCTGGCCCGGTCCCCGGCCGAGGTCGACCCGGATCTCGATCTCCTCGGCCTTCAGGGCGATCTCGGCCCGCTGCCGCGCCGCGGGTCCCGCGGAGCGACCGCGGGTGAAGACCGGCACCCCGCCCAGGAGGATCTTCGTCCGCTCGGGATGCCAGGCGATCCGCGCCGCCCCGATCGTCTGGAGGATGCGGCCCCAGTTCGGGTCGCCGCCGAAGATCGCCGTCTTGACGAGCATCGAGTTCCCGATCCGGCGCGCCGCGCGATCGGCGTCCCGGGCCGAGCGGGCGCCGCGGACGTCGACCAGCACGAGCTTCGTCGCGCCCTCGCCGTCCCGGGCCAGCTGGCGGACGAGATCCTCGCAGACCGCCTGGAGCGCCGCCTCGAAGCGCGCCGCGTCGCGGGATCCCGCGCGAAGCCCCGTGCGCATCGAGCGGCCGCTCGCGAGCAGCATCACCGAGTCCGAGGTCGAGGTCTCGCCGTCGACCGACAGCCGATTGAAGGTCGCATCGGATACCCGCCGCAGAATCGCGCGCAGCAGCGCCGGGGCGATCTTCGCGTCCGTCGTCAGGAAGGAGAGCATCGTCGCCATGTTCGGCTCGATCATGCCCGCGCCCTTGGCGATGCCCTGGAGCGTGATCTTCTCGCCGCCGAGGACGAGGGAGGTCGAAGCGAGCTTCGCGAAGGTGTCGGTCGTGCGGATCGCCTCCGCCGCCTCGCGCATGCCGTCCTCGGAGAGCGCCGTCACCGCCTGCGGAATGCCCCGCGCGAGCACGTCGAGGGGGAGCGGCTGACCGATCACGCCGGTCGACGCGATCAGGACCTCGCTCTCCTCGCAGCCGATCGCCTTCGCCGCGATGCGCGCCATCGAATGGGCGTCGCGAATGCCGCGGGCGCCCATCGCGACGTTCGAGCAGCCGCTGTTCACGACCACCGCCCGCGCGATCCCGCGCTTGACCCGCGCGCGGGAAACCTCGACCGGGGCGCCGACGACCGTCGAGCGCGTGAACACGCCGGCCGCGCTCGCCCGCTCGTCCGAAACGATCAGGGCCAGGTCCTTCGCCTGCGCCTTGATGCCCGCATGGATGCCCGCCGCGCGAAAGCCCGGCACGATCCGGGCCACGCGTTCGACCTTCACGCTCGCCACCCTCGCGGATTCCCCCTGCCCCGGCGCCTCAGGCGCCGCAGCACTTCTTGTGTTTCTTGCCGCTGCCGCAGGGACAGGGCTGATTCGGACCGACCTTGGCGACCGAGGTCGGCGTCGCCGCCCCCGGTCCGGAGGCCGCCGAGCGGAAGACGGCCGAACCCGGCGCCGCGCCCGCGGCGGCCGCTGCCCCTCCGCCGCCCCCCGCCGTGTTCGACGTGCCCGCAGAAGCAGCGCCGCCCGCGACGCCGGCGGCGGCCGGTGCACGCGCGCCTGCGGCAGCCGTCGACTGTCCCGACGTGGCGGTCGCAGCTGCGCCGGTCTCGGGGCGCTTCGCCGGGGCCGCCGCACCGGGCGCCGGGGGCGATCGCGGGCCGCGGATAGCCGAAGCGGAAGACGAAGCCCGCGAAGGTGTCGTCGATGCGCTGCTCCATCTCGCCGAAGAGCGCGAAGCCCTCGCGCTGGTACTCGATCTTGGGATCGCGCTGCGCATAGCCACGCAGATTGATCGACTCGCGCAGCGAGTCCATCGTGCGCAGATGTCCCTTCCACTGGGAGTCGAGGATCTGGAGCTGGAGGTCCCGCGCGATGTCGTCGAAGCTCGGATAGTTCGAGAACGCGGCGTAGGTCTCGCTCTTGAGGAGGCGGCCCTCCTCGCGCTTCGCCTCGAGCACCTCGGAGAGCCGCGCGAGGACCGCGTGGCCCAGGCCATCGCGGTCGCGGTGCCGTTCCCCGGTGGCCGTCCGGAAGGGCGGCTCCTCGATCGAGAGCGCGAGGCCGAACTGGGCCTCGAGGGCGTGGGACAGCTCGCGGTATTCCTCTTCGCCGGGCTCTCCGCGCGCCGGCCAGTGGCGGTCGAGCAGACCCACCACGTAGCCCTCGATGCAGCCGTCGATCTCGGTCCGCAGGACGTCGCCGTCGGCCGACATCGCCGCGAGCCGCCGCGCGTAGAAGGCCTGGCGCTGCTTGTTCATGACGTTGTCGTAGTCGAGCAGATGCTTGCGGATGTCGAAGTTGCGGCCCTCGACCTTCTTCTGCGCGCCTTCGATGACGCGCGAGAGCATGCGATTCTCGATCGCCTCGCCCTCCTGGACACCGACACGGTCCCACCAGAGCTTGACCCGATCCGCCTCGAAGATCCGCAGCAGGTCGTCCTCGAGCGAGAGGAAGAACTGCGAGGAGCCGGGATCGCCCTGGCGGCCGGCGCGGCCGCGGAGCTGGTTGTCGATGCGGCGGCTCTCGTGGCGCTCGGTGCCGAGGATGTGGAGGCCGCCGGCGGCGAGCACCTCCTGCCGCTCCGCGGCGCACTGGGCGTCGAACTTCGCGAGCAGGGCCTCGAACTCCGGATGCTGCTTGTCGTGGCCGCATTGCTGGAGCGCCATCTGCTCGGGGTTGCCGCCGAGCACGATGTCGGTGCCGCGGCCCGCCATGTTGGTCGAGATCGTGATCGCGCCCTTGCGGCCCGCCTGCGCGACGATCTCGCTCTCCTGCTCGTGCTTCTTGGCGTTCAGCACCGTGTGCTTGAGCCCGGTCTTCGCGAGCATGCCCGAGAGCATCTCCGACGTCTCGATCGAGATCGTGCCGACCAGCACCGGCTGCCCGGTCTCGTGGCGCGCCTTCAGCTCCTCGACGACGGCGGTGAACTTCTCGCGCTTGGTCTTGAAGACGACGTCGGCATGGTCGTGGCGGACCATCGGCCGATTGGTCGGCATCAGCGACACGTCGAGGTCGTAGATCTTGGCGAACTCTTCGGCCTCGGTGTCCGCCGTCCCCGTCATGCCGGAGAGCTTGTCGTACATGCGGAAGTAGTTCTGGAAGGTGATCGAGGCGAGGGTCTGGTTCTCGCTTCGGACCTGGATGCCCTCCTTGGCCTCGACCGCCTGGTGCAGGCCGTCGGACCAGCGGCGACCGGGCATCAGGCGCCCGGTGTGCTCGTCGACGATCACGACCTCCTTGCCGCCGTCGTCTCCGGGGCGCACGACGTAGTCGACGTCGATGCGCTTGAGCGCGTGGGCCGAGAGGGCCTGCTGGAGCGCGTGCAGGACGGGCAGCATGCCTGGATCGAACAGGTTGTCGACGCGCAGCATGCGCTCGCATTTGTGGACGCCCTGGTCGGTGAACGTCGCGGAGTGGGCCTTCTCGTCGACCCAGTAGTCGCCGGTCTCCTCGATGCCCTTCGAGGGCTCGGCGGCGGAACCGCGGACCAGGGACGGGATCAGGCGGTTCGCGATCGTGTAGATCTGGGTGTTCTGCTCGGAGGGGCCCGCGATGATGAGCGGCGTACGCGCCTCGTCGATCAGGATCGAGTCGACCTCGTCGACGATCGCGTAGTGGAGCTCGCGCTGGACGCAGGACGACAGCGAGAACTTCATGTTGTCGCGCAGGTAGTCGAAGCCGAGCTCGTTGTTGGTGCAGTAGGTGATGTCGGCCCGGTAGGCGGCCTGGCGCTGGGCGTCGGAGAGCCCGTGGACGATCGAGCCGACCTCGAGGCCGAGGAAGCGATGGACCTGGCCCATCCACTCGGCGTCGCGCTTGGCGAGGAAGTCGTTGACGGTGACGACGTGGACGCCGCGGCCCGTGAGGCCATTCAGATAGGACGGCAGCGTCGCGACCAGCGTCTTGCCCTCGCCGGTCTTCATCTCGGCGATGCGCCCGCGATGGAGGATGATGCCGCCGATCAGCTGGACGTCGTAGTGGCGCTGGCCGAGGGTCCGCTTCGAGGCTTCGCGGACGGTCGCGAAGGCCTCGGGCAAGAGGTCGTCGAGGGAGTCGCCGCGCTCGAGGCGTTCGCGGAAGATCGCGGTCCGACCGCGAAGATCCGCGTCGGAGAGCCGCGACAGCTCGCCCTCGAGATCGTTCGTCCGTTCGACGAGGGGGAACAGCCGCCGGATGGCGCGGTCGTTCGCAGTACCGAGGATCTTGCTGAGAATGCGCTGCATCGGCCCGATCCGGACCCATCGATCGATATGCATCCACCTGGAGCCGAGACGCGATTCTCTACGCGCGGACCAGGCGATGGCGCCGTCGAAGGTCTCTTGGGGGTCTTCGAACGGGCCGGAGGGTAGGAGAGGCGTCCGCGGCGGGCAATCGCGCGGGCACGCGGCGCGGGCCGCGGCCCGGTCGCGCGCTCAGTCGAAGATGTAGTCGAGGGGATTTCGGGGAACCCCGTTGACTTCGACGACGTAGTGGAGATGCGGGCCGGTGCTGCGGCCGCTGTTGCCGATGCTGGCGATCTTCTGACCCCGCTCCACCGTCTCGCCCGCCTTCACGAAGATCTCGTGGGTATGGCCGTAGGTCGTCCTGACGCCGAAGCCGTGGTCGATGACGAGGGCGTTGCCGAGGGGCCCCTTCGCGCCGACGAAGGTCGCGCGGCCGCGCGCCGGCGCGACGATCGCCGTGCCCTTCGCCGCGGCGATGTCGAGACCCGCGTGCATCTGGCGCCGACCCGTGAAGGGCGAGACGCGCGGACCGAAGCGCGAGGTCAGCCAGCCCTTCGAGGGCCAGATCGAGGGGCTCGAAGCGAGCTTGTCCTGCTTGTCCTCGAGCTGCTCGAGCAGGAACGCGAGCGACGCGGCGCGCTCCTCGGCGTCGGCGCCGAGACCGACGGCCTTCTCGTCGAGGACGGGCAGCCAGGCCCCCCGCTCGACGGCCGGTTCCGCCGTGCTCGCGAGATCCTCCTCGTCGCCCCCCTGCCCCGTGTAGGTCGCGTCCGCGGCCGACTCGAGGGAGGCGTCGTCGGGATGGGTGTGCACCGCTTCGGATTCCGGATCGATGGCCTCCTCGATCGGCTGCTCACCGCCGACGCCGACCGCGCCCGGGAGATTCGCGATGATGCGGACCTTGCGCTCGAGATCGGCGACCTTCGAGAGCTGGGTGTCGACCTGCTGGATGCGCGCCCGGAACGCGGCGATCTGATCGCGCTGCTGCCCCGCTTCGACGCGCAGGCTCTCGAGCTCGGTCTTCTCGCCGCGCAGTCGGAGGTAGTCGAAGCCCATGGCGCAGACGACGGCGACGCCGACGCCGACGGCGATCGCCGCCCGTCGCACGCGCGCCTTCGGAATCGAGAGCTGCACGGGTCGCGCGTGCGCGTCCTTCAGCCAGATCAGCTTGTAGGCTTCCATCGACCCTCCGTGCTCGTCCTGCGCGGCTCGCGCGCCCTCGGGCGACACGCCGCGCGTTCGTCCCCGGTCCTGTTAGTCGGGCAGGCTCACCCCGATGCGGAGCTTCCCCATCTGGATCTCGTCGTCGCTCTTCAAGGGCTGGCGCGAGACGCGCGCGCCGTTGACCAGGGTGCCGTTGGTGCTCCCGAGGTCCTCGACGAAGAAGCGCTCGCCGTCGAATCCGATCGCCGCATGGGCCCGCGAGATGGTCGCCTCGGCGAGCGCCAGATCGGCCTTGCGTCCACGGCCGATCACGATGCGCTCGCGATCGATCGCGACCTCGAGCCCCTCGTAGAAGCCCGATCGCACGATCGCCATGGCCCCGGACGGGGGCCGTCTGCGCGCAGTCTGATCCGTGTGTCCGCCGAGCGACATCGCCCGCACCTCACCCTGCCTGGACATGTGGGGTTCATCGGCCCTGGTCTTCGGGGCCTTGATGGGCGTACGTCACAGTTTTTGGTCGGGCCGCGGCTTTTCGGGCAGACCCGGGGCTCAGCGCCGTTCGAGCAGGGAACGCGCATGCTCACGTGTGACCTCGGTCACACGTTCGCCACCCGCCATCCGCGCCAACTCGTCGATCCGCGCCTCGCCCTCGACCCGGGCGACCCGGGTCCGGGTCCGCTCCCCTGCCTGCTCATTGCGCACGACCTCCTTGCTCACGAGGAAGTGGCGGTCGGCGAAGGCGGCGATCTGGGGCAGATGCGTGATGCACAGGACCTGGTGCTCGGTCGAGAGCTCGGCGAGCACCCGCCCGACCCGCTCGGCCACCGCCCCGCCGATCCCCGCGTCGACCTCGTCGAACACGATCACCATGTTGCGATCCGCCCGGCGCAGCGAGTTCTTGAGCGCCAGGAAGAGCCGCGACAGCTCGCCGCCGGACGCCACGCGCTGGATCGGCCGCGGCGCCTCCCCGGCGTTGGCGGAGAACAGGAACTGCGGCCGCTCGCGCCCGGAGGCGCCGGTCTCGAGGCCCGGCGAAGCCCCCTCCCGCGACCAGGGCTCGAGGGCCACCGTGAAGCGCGCCCCGGCCATCGCGAGATCACCGAGCTCGGCCTCGACCGCCTTCGCGAGCTTCTTCGCGGCCTGCGCACGGGCGCGCGAGAGCTGGGCCGAGGTCTCGTTCGCCGTCGCGACGCGCCGGGCTCGCTCCTGCTCGAGATCGCGGATGCGGGCGTCGGCGCCGGTCAGCGTCTCGATCTCGCGCAGGATCGCCTCGCGTTGGCGGCCGATCTCGAGGGCGCTCTGGCCGTACTTGCGGCGCAGCTTCTCGAGCCGCGCGATCCGGCTCTCGACCTGCTCGAGCCGCTTCGGGTCGACCTCGAGCTCGGCCAGATAGTCGGCCGCCCGGACCGCGACGTCCTGCAGCTCGCTCTCGAGCCCGTCGAGTCGCTCCGCGAGGGACGCGAGATCCGGATCCATCCGCACCGCCGAGGCGAGTGCCCGACGCGCCGCCGAGACCGCCCGCTCCGCCGACACCGAATCGTCGTCACCCCCCGAGAGCGCAGCCGAGACGGTCGCGAGCTCCTCGGCGAGGCGTTCGGCATGGGTCAGGCGCCGGTGGTCGGCCTCGAGGGCCGCGATGCTGGCGGGATCGAGGTCCTCCTGCTCGAGCTCGCGCCGTTGGTATTCGAGGAAGTCGAGGCGCCGGGCGCGCTCCTCCTCGGCGGTACGCAGGGCCTGGATCTCGCGGTCGAGCTCGGCGACGCGGGCGACCTCCCGGGCCACGATCTCGCGCAGGCTCGTCTTCGCGGCGTACGCATCCAGGGCGAGCACATGGGTCTCGGCATGGCGCAGGGCCTGGGAGCCGTGCTGACTCGAGATCTCGAGCTGGCCCCCGAAGAGCTCGGAGAGGGTCGCGATCGGGACGAGCTGGCCGCCGATGCGGGCGCGGCCGCGGCCGCCGGGCTGGAGCGTGCGCCGGACGATCAGCTCGGGCGGGGCCTCCGCGGCGGCGGCCGTCGGGTCGGGCGAGTCGGCCGCGTCGAGCGCGAGCCCGCGGCGCTCGAGATCGCGGACGACGTCCTGGTGGCCGTCCATCCGGAACACCGCCTCGACCGCCCCCTCCACCGCACCGCTGCGCAGCGCCTCGCCCGAAGCCTTGCCCCCGGCGAGCAGCGCGAGGGCCGAGAGCACGATCGACTTGCCCGCACCGGTCTCACCCGTCAGTACGTTCAGGCCCGCGCCGAACTCGAGCTCGACCGATTCGACGAGGGCCAGATTCTCGATCCGCAGGAGCTCGATCAACGCCGCCACCCATCCCGACCGCAGAGCCGCCGTCGTGGCCGCGATGATCCCGCTTCGCCGCGCCTGCGCGCAAGCGCCTGCGGCCGTTCGTCGTCGCCGGCCGGACGCGGAAGACCGATCGCGGCCCCCGCTCGGCTAGCCTCCGGCCATGGGCGCCGACGAAACCCTCGATCTCTTTCCGGAGCGCGCCGCGCGCACGCTCGAGCTGCACGCGCCCCTCGCCGAGCGCATGCGGCCGCGGCGCCTCGAGGAGCTCGTGGGTCACGAGGCCCTGCTCGCCCCGGGCCGCCCGCTCCACACCCTGCTGCAGGGCCCGTCGCTCCCCTCGATCCTCCTCTGGGGTCCCCCTGGCAGCGGCAAGACCTCCCTCGCCTGGATCCTCGGCGAGCGGGCCGACGCGCGGATGGTGCCCCTGTCGGCGGTGACGGCCGGCGTGCCGGAGATCCGCAAGGCCGTCGAGAGTGCCCGCCGGACGCGCTTGCGGACGCTGCTCTTCATTGACGAGATCCACCGCCTGAACAAAGCGCAGCAGGACGCGCTGCTGCCGCCGGTCGAGGTCGGCACCGTGACCCTGATCGGGGCGACGACCGAGAACCCCTCGTTCAGCGTGATCGCGCCGCTGCTCTCGCGCTGTCGCGTCGTGGTGCTCGAGGCGCTCTCGCTGGCGGCGCTCGAGAGCGTGATCGACCGGGCCCTCGCCGATCCCGAGCGCGGCCTCGGCCGCACGCCGCTCGAGGTCCCCGAGGACGCGCGGCGCGCGCTGATCCGCGCCTCCCAGGGCGACGCGCGCCGGCTGCTCGGCACCCTCGAGGCCGCCGCATCGATCCACCTCGCGAGCGCGCGGCGCGCCCTGCCCCTCGACCTCGAGACGGTCGCCGCCGCCGTCGGCCGCGACGCCCTGCGCCACGATCGCGACGGCGAGGAGCATTTCAACGTCGTGTCGGCGCTGATCAAGAGCCTGCGCTCGAGCGATCCCGACGCGGCGCTCCACTACCTGGCGCGCATGGTCGAGGCCGGCGAGGATCCGCTCTACGTCGCGCGAAGGCTCGTGATCTTCGCCTCCGAGGACGTCGGCAACGCGGATCCCGCGGCCCTGCCCCTCGCCCTCGCCGCCCATCAGGCGGTCGAGCGGATCGGGATGCCCGAGGGCCGCATCCCGCTGGCCCAGGCCGTGACCTATCTCGCCTGTGCCCCGAAGAGCAATGCCGCCTATCAGGCCCTGGGCCGGGCGCTCGAGGACCTGACGGCCCACGGGCCGCTGCCGGTCCCGAAGCATCTGCGCAACGCGCCGACGAAGCTGATGCGCGAGCTCGACTACGGGAAGGACTACGTCTACGCCCACGGCGAGCGGGACGCCTTCGTCGCGGCAGAAAACCTGCCCGACGCCCTGCGCGGACGCGTCTACTACGAGCCGACGCAACGGGGCCGGGAGGTCGAGCTCGCGGAGCGCCTCGCCGTGTGGCGCGAGCGCCGGCGGCGCGCGCTCGAGAGCGGGGGCCCGGCCGGCGACGACGACTGAGGACCGGAAACGCGAGGACCCGTGCGCGTTCCATTCGCACGGGTCCCCCTCGTCCGACGACGGATCCCGGCGAGCAGGAGAGTTCCCGCCGAGCCCCGTCCTCCCTGCGGACGCCGCGCGCCCGCCGCCGGTTCCCGGTCCCCGGTCCCCCCGGCCCGGCCACCGGGCACCGACTCTTCGACCCCCGCCCCGGCCGGCGCCGGCAACCAGGTGCGTTCCGGATCACTCGCTTGCTGACCGGGGCGGAGGTCACTCCCGGACGACAGCCGCCCCCGCGTCTCCGGCCGGGCCCCGCCCCGCGGCCTTCGACTACGCTCGGCCCCGCCCGCAGCGCCGCCTCCCCGCCCCGATGGGCGGTCCGCGCCGTCCGGCATCCAGCAGGAGCCCCGTCGATGTCGATCCCGGCCCAGACCCATCTCGCCCCGGGCGAGCGCTTCGATCCGACGGTAGGGGGGGCGCCGAATCTGACCTCGGCCTGGATGCGCCACGCGCGAACCGGTCCCGACGTCCCCCAGATCCATGATCCGAAGCAGGGCTGGCTCAGCCGGGGAGAGCTCGCGCAGCGGACCGCGATCCGCGCCGGTCGGCTCGCCCGCCTCGGGCTCGCGCGGGGCGACCGGGTGCTCGTCTCGGCCGAGAGCTCGAGTGAGCTCGTCCTCGCCTACGTCGCCTGCCTGCGCCTCGGCCTCGTCGTCGTCCCGACCAACACCGCCTACGGCCCGCGCGAGCTCGCCCACGTGCTGCGCGACGCCGAGCCCGCCGCGGCGATCGTCGATGATCCGGCACGCCGCGCCCTCGTCGCGGAGCTCGCTCCCGCGGTGTATCGCCTTACACCCGCCCTCGACCTGCCCGACGGTCCGACGCCGGCCCTCGAGCTCGCAACCCCCGACGATGCGGCGCTTCTCTGTTACACGTCGGGGACGACGGGCGCGCCCAAGGGCGCCGTCTTGCGCCATCGCCATGCCCTCGCGAGCGCCGAGGCGCTGCGGCTCGCGTGGCGCTGGTCCGCGGCGGATCGGCTGCTGCTCGCGCTGCCCCTCTTCCACATGCACGGCCTCGGCGTGGGCCTCCACGGCACGCTCCACTGCGGGGCGTCGGCGGTGCTCTTCGAAGCCTTCCGCCCCGACGCGATCCTCGACGGCATCGGGAACCATGCGGCGACGCTCTTCTTCGGCGTCCCGACCATGTACCACCGCCTCGCGACCCATCCCGAAGCCCGCCGCCTCTCGGCGCTACGCCTCTGCGTGTCGGGCTCGGCGCCGCTCCCGGCGAGCCTCCACGCCGAGCTGCTCGCGGCGAGCGGACAGGTCGTGCTCGAACGCTATGGCATGACGGAGACGCTGATGCTGGTCTCGAATCCGTACGCGGGGGAGCGGCGCGCGGGGTCGGTCGGGCTGCCGCTCCCGGGCGTCGAGGTCCGCGTCGCCGGCGAGCGGCGGGAGATCGAAGTCCGCGGGCCCAACGTCTTCGACGGCTACTGGCGGCGGCCCGAGGCGAACGCCGAGGCCTTCACGCCGGACTGCTTCTTCCGGACCGGCGATCTCGGCCGCATCGACGCCGATGGCTACGTCACCCTCGATGGCCGCGCGAAGGAGCTGATCATCAGCGGCGGCTTCAACGTCTATCCGCGGGAGGTCGAGGACGTGCTGCGCGGCCATCCCGCGATCGAGGACGTGGCGATCGTCGGCGAGCCCTCGCCCGAGTGGGGCGAGCGGGTCGCGGCCTATGCGGTCTTGAAGGACGGGCTCGAGCTCGCTGCGCTCCGGGGCTGGGTCGGCGATCGGCTCGCCCCGTTCAAGCATCCGCGGGCGCTCTACGGCGTCGAGGCGCTCCCGCGCAACGCCCTCGGCAAGGTCCAGAAGCACCGCCTCGCGGCGGGCCGGGTCCTGCCCGAGCCGGGCTGAGCACGAATCGACGTCGGATGCGACCGGCGACGATCGGAAATGATCGAAGGGAGGAGACTGGCGGGCCGGACGGGACTCGAACCCGCAACTTCCGGCGTGACAGGCCGGTGCTCTAACCGGTTGAACTACCGGCCCGCAGCAGTTCTGGGCGGCAATTTTTAGCCGAGATGCCGCGGCGCCGCTAGCGCGGAATCATCGCGCGCATCGCGAGGGCCTGAAGCTGGAGGATCAGGCCGAGATCGCCCTCGAGCCGGAGCTGGCCCGTGATCAGCGCCTCGATGGGATGGATCGCCCCGCGATGGATCGCCTCAGCCTGCTCGGCGCCCAGGGCGATGGTCGCGTCGGGGGTCGTCGCGAGCGCCCCCGGCCCGAGCTGGACCGCGAGACACCAGTCCCCCTCGCCGTCCCCGTCCCCGACCGCCTCCGACGCGACCCGGATCTCGAGCAGCCCGCGCAGCGCCCGCAGCTCGGCCACCGTCTGCGGATCGGGCATCGAAGCGAGCCCCGCCATCCCCGGCCGGAGCCCGGGCCGGATCCCGACGGCGCCCGGCTGAAGCAGCAGCTCGAGCGCGTCCGCGACGAAGGCGGGGCGACCCTCCCAGAGCGCCGAACGCCAGTCCTCGACCCGCTGGACGATCGTGAGATCGCATTCGGGGGCGCGCACCGAGCGGATGCCGAGCTCGCCCTCGACGAAGTGGAGCGTCCATTCGCCGCCGCCCTCCCCGCGCAGCACGATGCCGACCCGCAGCTCCGCCGCCCGCTCCTCGGGCGAGAGCTCCAGATCGACGAAGAGCGACGGGATCACGTCCTCGACGAAGACGCGGGGCTCGACGGGCTCGGCGGGAAAGACGGTTTCGGATTCGAAGGCGCTGCGGTCCATCGCTTGCGGTCGCCTCGTGGCCCCATCGAGAACGTCTGCCCATCGCCCCGTCGAACCACCGATTCGCCGGCAGGCTCGGGCCGCAGGATTCGGGGCCGTGCGCGAACCGCTGCCGCGGACGGAGATGGTGGGCGCACAGGGATTCGAACCCCGGACCCCCTCGGTGTAAACGAGGTGCTCTAACCAGCTGAGCTACGCGCCCATCCCGGGCAGCCCGGGCGGAGAAATCGGACGATCAGTTGACGCCGGCCGGATGCGGCAGCTCGCTCCCGATCGGAAGCGGCCGCGGATGGTGACCCGGGACGATGTAGATCTCCTCGATCTCGTGGGTCCCGTCGCCGTCGGTGAGGAAGCGATTGGGATCGGTCACGACGAGCGCCTCGCGCAGGACCTCGTCCATGTGGGTCACCGGGATCAGGCGGATGTTCTTCTTGATGATGTCCGGCAGATCCTTCAGGTCCTTCTCGTTGTCCTTCGGGATCAGCACGGTATCGATGCCGCCTCGATGGGCCGCGATCAGCTTCTCCTTGAGCCCGCCGATCGGGAGCACCCGCCCGCGCAGCGTGATCTCTCCCGTCATCGCCACGTTGGCCCGCACCGGAATCCGCGTCAGCGCCGACGCGATCGTCGTCGCGAGCGTGATGCCCGCGGACGGGCCGTCCTTCGGCGTGCCGCCGTCGGGGACGTGGATGTGGATGTCGACCTTGTCGTGGAAGTCGCTGGTCAGGCCGAGCTGCTTCGCCCGGGAGCGGATGTAGGACATCGCCGCGTTGGCGGACTCCTGCATGACCTCGCCGAGGCGGCCGGTGATCAGGAGCTTGCCCTTGCCCGGCGTGACGGAGACCTCGGTCTGGAGCAGATCGCCGCCGACCTCGGTATAGGCGAGGCCGGTCGTGACGCCGATCCGATTCTCGTCCTCGGTCCGCCCGAAGCGGTAGCGCGAGACGCCGAGATATTTCTTGACGAGCTTCTGGCTGACGCGCACCGGCCTGAACTTCTCCCCTGCCGAGACCTTCTCCCGCGCGATCTTGCGCGCGATGGAGGCGAGCTCGCGCTCGAGCGAGCGGACGCCGGACTCCCGCGTGTAATGCCGGATCACCTCGAGCAGCGCACCCTCGGCGAAGAGCAGATCCCCGTCCGCGAGGCCGTTGTCCCGGCGGACCTTGTCGACGAGATGCTTCTGCGCGATCGCGAGCTTCTCCGACTCGATGTAGCCGGGGATCTGGATGATCTCCATGCGATCCTGGAGCGGTCGCGGAATCTCGGAGAGGACGTTCGCCGTGCAGATGAACATGACCCGCGAGAGGTCGTAGTCGACGTCGAGGTAGTGGTCCGAGAACGTGTGGTTCTGCTCCGGATCGAGGACCTCGAGCATCGCCGAGCTCGGATCGCCGCGGAAATCCATCGACATCTTGTCGATCTCGTCGAGCAGGAAGACGGGATTCGAGCTGCCAGCCTTCTTGAGGCCCTGGATGATCTTGCCGGGCAGCGCGCCGATGTAGGTCCGGCGGTGGCCCCGGATCTCGGCCTCGTCGCGGACGCCGCCGAGACTGATGCGCACGAAGTCGCGCCCCGTCGCCCGGGCGATCGACTTGCCGAGGGAGGTCTTGCCGACGCCGGGCGGCCCGACGAGACAGAGGATCGGACCCTTCAGCTTCTCGACCAGCGTCTGGACCGCGAGATATTCGAGGATCCGCTCCTTCGGCTTGTCGAGGCCGTAGTGGTCCGCGTCGAGGATCCCCTCGGAGACCTTCAGATCCTTCTCTTCCTGCTTGTGATCGTTCCACGGCAGGCCGAGCATCCAGTCGATGTAGTTGCGGACGACCGTCGCTTCCGCCGCCATCGGCGACATCTGCTTCAGCTTCTTCAGCTCCTTCTCGGTCCGGTCGCGCGCCTCCTGCGGCATCTTCTTGGCCGAGAGCTGCTCTTCGAGCTCAGCGATCTCGTTCTTCGGATCCTCGCGCTCACCGAGCTCCTTCTGGATCGCCCGCATCTGCTCGTTGAGGTAGTACTCCTTCTGGGAGCGCTCCATCTGCTTCTTGACGCGACCGCGGATCTTGCGCTCGACCTCGAGCACCTCGATCTCGGCCTGCATGCGGCTGTAGACCTCTTCGAGCCGCTCGGCGGCCGAGAGGATCTCGAGCAGCTTCTGGCGATCGGGCAGCTTCAGGTTGAGATGCGCCACGACCGAGTCGGCGAGCTTGCCCGGGTCCTGGATCGCGGTGATCGAGTTGACGACCTCCGGCGCGACCTTCTTGTTCAGCTTCGAGTAGGCATCGAAGGTCGTATGGACCGAGAGCACGAGCGCCTTCGCCTCGGGCGTGTCGTTCGCCTCGTCGCGCAGCTCCTGGATCTCGACCGAGAAATAGGGCTCGACCGCGGCGAAGCGCCGGATCTCGGCCCGGGCCCGGCCCTCGACGAGGACCTTGACCGTGCCATCGGGGAGCCGCAGAAGCTGGATGATCGTGCCGAGGGTCCCGATCGAGTAGATGTCCTCGGGCGTCGGATCCTCTTCGCCGGCAACGCGCTGCGCCGCGACGACGAGGCGACGATCGGCCGCCATCGCGTCCTCGAGGGCCTGGATCGACTTGGGCCGGCCCACGAAGAGCGGGACGACCATATGGGGGAAGACGACGATGTCCCGCAGCGGCAGCAGCGGGATCCGACTTCCCTTCTTCGCCTCCGCCTTCGACTCGGTCACGCTCGATTCAGCCATGCCCCCCCTCCGAATCGTTCAGGCCGCGCCGGGATGAGATCGCCTCCTCACGAGGACACCGTCCGCTGAGGTCACCTCCCGGGGAGGTGCAACGACGATCAAGCCGATTCGGCCTCTCGCTTGAGCCCCAGAACCGGCTCTGCTCCCTGCTCGATCACCTCGACCCCCACCACACATTCGGCCACGTCGCTGCGCGACGGGAGCTCGTACATCAGGTCGAGCATCGCGTGCTCGAGAATCGCTCGCAGGCCGCGGGCGCCCGACTTCTGGGCCAGCGCCCTGCGCGCCACCGCGCCCAGCGCCGCCTCCGTGAACCGCAGATCCACGCCCTCGAAAGCGAAGAGCTTCTGATACTGCTTGACCAGCGCGTTCTTCGGCTCGGTCAGGATCGAGATCAGCGTCTTCTCGTCGAGCTCCTCCAGCGTCGCGATGACCGGGAGGCGCCCGATGAACTCCGGAATCAGCCCGAAATGGAGCAGGTCCTCGGCCTGGACCTCGCGCATCATCTCGCCCTTCTTCCGGCTCCTTCGATTCTGGATATCGGCCGCGAAGCCCAATCCCTTCACACCGATCCGCCGCTCGATGATCCCCTCGAGGCCGACGAAGGCGCCGCCGCAGATGAAGAGGATGTTCGTCGTGTCGATCTGCAGGAATTCCTGCTGCGGGTGTTTTCGGCCACCCTTCGGCGGGACGCTCGCCATCGTCCCCTCGATGATCTTGAGCAGCGCCTGCTGGACGCCCTCGCCCGAGACGTCGCGGGTGATCGAAGGGTTCTCGCTCTTGCGCGCGATCTTGTCGATCTCGTCGATGTAGATGATGCCGCGCTGGGCGCGCTCGACGTCGTAGTTGGCTGCCTGCAGCAGGTTGAGGACGATGTTCTCGACGTCCTCGCCGACATAGCCCGCCTCGGTCAGCGTCGTCGCGTCCGCGATCGTGAACGGCACGTCGAGGATGCGCGCGAGGGTCTGGGCGAGCAGCGTCTTGCCCGAGCCCGTCGGGCCGAGCAACAGGATGTTGGCCTTCTGGAGCTCGACCTCGCCGGTCCCCCCGCTCTCGATCCGGCGGTAGTGATTGTGGACCGCGACGGCCAGCACCTTCTTCGCGGCGTCCTGGCCGATCACGTACTCGTCGAGGGCCGCCTTGATCTCCTTCGGCTTGAGCACCTTCTGCTGCGATCCGCTCGTCTCATCGTTGCCGTATTCCTCGGCGATGATGTCGTTGCACAGCTCGATGCACTCGTCGCAGATGTAGACCGTCGGGCCCGCGATGAGCTTCTTGACTTCCTTCTGACTTTTTCCGCAAAAAGAGCAGGAGAGGTTGGCGTTGTCGTCTCTCTTCTTCATTTCGCCACTTCCTTGAGCAGCGTCGCGCGACTGCTCGCGACGACGTCGACGATCCCGTACTCCTTCGCCTCGGCCGCACTCATATAGTAATCGCGCTCCGTATCGGAGGCGATCTGCTCGAGCGGGCGGCCCGTATGGCTCGACAGGATTTCATTCATCCGATGGCGCAGCTTCAGGATCTCTTGCGCCTGGATGTCGATGTCGGAGGCCTGGCCCCGGGCGCCGCCCATCGGCTGATGAATCATCACCCGCGAATTCGCGAGCGCCGTCCGCTTCCCGGGCGTGCCCGCCGCGAGCAGCCAGGCGCCCATCGAGGAAGCCTGGCCGATGCAGGTCGTGTGCACGTCGGAGCGGATGAACTGCATCGTGTCGTAGATGGCGAGACCGGCGGTCACCGAGCCCCCCGGCGAGTTGATGTAGAGATGGATGTCCTTGTCCGGATCGTCGGCCTCGAGATACAGGAGCTGGGCCACCACGACATTCGCGACGTCGTCGTGGATCTCGCTCCCGAGGAAGATCACCCGATCGCGCAGGAGGCGCGAATAGATGTCGAACACCCGTTCGCCCCGTTGATTCTGCTCGATCACGTACGGGATCGTGTAGGCCACCGTCGGGGTCCGCTCCCTCATCTTCGTGCGTCTCTCCTCTCGAACGAACTGGAAGCGGAGTCTCGGTCTTCCGGACAGGCTTGGCAACTCGCGGGGGCGCAGCGGCGCGATGCGCAGGGCCCGACGCCTCCCGCGCGCTCGCACGCCGCCGCGCACGCCCATCGGCCGCTCGGGCGCGCACGATCGCGAGCGCGTGGCCGAACGAAGGGCCGAACGAAGGCCGAACGAAGGCCGAACGAAGGGCCCAACGAAGGACCGAACGAGAGGCCGCTCGAGAAGTCCGAAACGAACGCCGCGCGCTCTCGCGGTCGGCGCTCAGGCCTCGACGTCGGCGATCCGGGCCTGCGCGATCAGATGGGCGAGCGCCTTGCGATCGACGATCTCTGCGGCGATCGCGGCGTGCCAGCCCTGGGCGCGGGCGAGATCGTGCATCAGCTTGGCGTCGAATCCCTGGCTCGCCGCCATCTCGTCGAGGCGCGCGTGGATCTCCTCCTCGCTGGCCTCGAGCGTCGCGCGCGACGCGACGGACTCGAGCAGCAGCGCCTCCTGCACCCGCCGCCGAGCGTCGTCCCAGCCCTCTTCGCGCAGCTGCGCCACGCGCATGCGCAGCTCGTTCTCGGGCAGCCGCCCACGCAGCTGCTGCTCGAGCTGCTGGATCTGGCTCTCGAGCTGTCGTGAGACGAGCGTCGGCGGAACTTCGAAGCGCGTGCGCGCGACGAGATCGTCGAGCAGGCTGCGCTCGAGCGCGTGATCGGAGGCCTGGCGACGCTGGGCCTCGAGGGATTCCTGAAGCTTGCGCTTCACGTCATCAAGGGTCTCGAAATCCCCGAGGTCCTTCGCAAAATCGTCGTCGAGCGCCGGCAGCTCCCGGCGCTTGATCGCCGTCACCTTCGCCGCGAAGTCGGCGGCCTTGCCGGCGAGCTCGGCGTTGCCGTAGGGCGTCGGGAAGGTCACGTTCAGCGTGCGCGCCTCGCCGGAGCGGGCGCCGACCAGCTGCTCCTCGAAGCCGGGGATCATGCGCCCCGAGCCGAGCTCGATCTCGACGCCTTCGGCGGTGCCGCCCTCGAAAGCGACGCCGTCGAGCGTGCCGACGAAGTCGACGGTGACCTGATGGCCGACGGCCGCGAGCGCGTCGTCCGCCTCCTCGATCCAGGCCGCCTGGCGCTCGCGCAATCGCTCGAGCTCGGCGAGGACCTCGTCCTGGCCGACCTTCACGGCCGGTCGCGAGCCGGAAAGCGAAGCGAGATCGGGTAGCTCGATCTCGGGCTTCATCTCGATTCGAGCCTTGTACTTGAACGTCTGGCCAGCCACCGGCGGCTCCGCCTCGATCTGCGGCTCGACCACGGGCACGACCCCGACCTGCGTGACGGCGTCGGGCAGCGTCTGGTTCACCAGCACGCGCTCGACCTCTTCGCCGAGCTGGGGGCCGTAGAGCTGCTTGATGACGTGGGGCGGGACCTTGCCCGGCCGGAAGCCCTTCACGCGGGCCCCCTTCCGAAGCTCCTGCAGCACCCGACCGAAGGCCTCGTCGACCCGGCCGGCCGGGACCTCCACCGAGACCTCACTCACCACCGGGGAGACGACGTTCTTCTCGACCCGGACCTCGCTCGCTGCGGTCACCAATTCAGCCATGCCATCCTCGATCTTGAGAGTTCGCGTGCAGCTCGCGGACTGGATGCCCGCCGGGCGATCTGCCCGGCGTCCGACCGGCCCGATCGGCGCAGTCCTTCCGGCGCGGACCAGGGACCTCGCCGTGAGGGTGCCGGGGACAGGACTCGAACCTGCACGTCCAAAGGACGGTGGCTTCTAAGGCCACTGCGTCTACCAGTTCCGCCACCCCGGCATGCCCGCGATCGCCGAGCGATCGAGGTCGAAACGCAGTCGGCCGCACGCCCTCCGCTCCTCTCGCACTCGGATCCGGAGATCCGAGCCGATTCGAGCAGCGTCGCGCGACGCGTTCGACCGGGCTGGGTGGTGAGCGAGCAGGGAATCGAACCCTGAACCTAGTGATTAAGAGTCACTTGCTCTAACCAATTGAGCTACTCGCCCGGGCGGACATTAGAGGGCCGGACGGACGAGATCAAGAGTCGTCCCCACCCGCGCCCGAACTCGAGGCCTTTCCGAAGCCGCCGCCGCCCGGCGTCTCGATCCAGAGCGCGTCGCCGGCCGAGAGCTCGAGCTCGAGCTGGCCCGCGAGCGTCTCGATCTCCCCCGTCGCAGCCCGCCGCAAGCGATTGCGCCCCGGCGCCCCCGGCGCCCCGCCCGCGAGGCCGAAGGGGACTCGGAGCCGGCGCTGCGTGAGCAGCGACACACGAACGGGACGCAGGAAGCAGAGCCGGCGCTCGACGCCCTCCCCGCCCTGGAAGCGGCCCGCGCCCCCCGAGCCCGAGCGCAGCTGGAAGCGCTCGAGGCGCACGGGAAAGCGCGTCTCGAGGATCTCGGGGTCGGTGATGCGCGTGTTGGTCATGTGGGTATGGACGCCGGAGGCGCCGTCCGCGAAGGGCGTCGCGCCGGCCCCGCCGCCGATCGTCTCGTAGTAGCCGAAGCGTGCGTCGCCGAAGGCGACGTTGTTCATCGTCCCCTGGCTCGCCGCCGCCCGGCCGAGGGCACCGAGCAGCACGTCGACCACGCGCTGCGAGGTCTCGACGTTGCCCCCCGCGACCGCCGAGCCCCGCGGCGGATCGAGCAGCGAGTCCGCCGGAATCCGGAGCTCGACCGGCGCGAGGCACCCGCCGTTCAGCGGGATGCGCGCGGCGACGATCGAGCGCAGCACATAGATCACGGCGGCGCGCACGACCGAGGGGGGCGCGTTCAGGTTGCCGCGGGTGGCGGGGCCGGTGCCCTCGAAATCGATCGTGACGCGGGCGGGCAGCGGATCGCTCGAGCCGGGCGGGCGGTGGACGATGTCGAGGGCCACACGGATCGGTGTCCCGTCGTCGAGGGCGTCTTCGAAGGCGTGACGGCCGGGGGCGAGCTTCGCGAGCTCGCGCGCGACCATCTCGGCTGCGGCCGCCTGCAGCTCGCCCATCGTCGCGTGGACGACCGCTTCGCCCTCTTCCGCGACGAGCTCGGCGAGTCGCGCGGCGCCCGCCCGATTCGCGGCGATCATCGCCTCGAGATCCGCGACGTTGTCGTCGGGGCGCCGCGCGGGATGGGGCCCCGACCCGAGCAGCGCCCGCAGCCGCGCCTCGTCGAAACGCCCCGCACGCACGAGGAGGAAGGCCTCGATCAGGACGCCCTCCTCGGCGAGCCGCGTCGAATCGGCGGGCATCGAGCCCGGCGCCGCCCCACCGAGATCCGCATGATGACCGCGACTCGCGACGAAGAAGGCCGGCTCGCGGCCGTTCGCCAGGAAGACCGGGCTCACGACCGTCACGTCCGGCAGATGCGAGCCGCCCTCGAAGGGATCGTTGGTCACGACGACGTCGCCCTCGATAAAGGGCGCGAAGCGCCGGCGCACCGCCGCCACCGTGTCCGCCATCGCGCCGAGATGGACCGGGATATGCGGCGCGTTCGCGACGAGGCCGCCCTCGCGATCGAAGACCGCGCAGGAGTAGTCGAGCCGCTCCTTGATGTTGGTCGAGACCGACGTATTGCGGAGCACCGCCCCCATCTGCTCCGCGATCGACATGAAGCGGCTGCCGAGGATCTCGAGCCGCACCGGATCCGCCGGCGGCGCGGGCGGCCCGGGCTCCGACGTCCGGGGCGTCGACTTCCGGAGCGTCGACGGATCGCCCGACGCCGGCGCCGAAGTCCCCGTCTCCGCGCCCGCCTCCCCCTCCGCCCCGCTCGCCTCGAGCGCCGAGATCCGGAAGACCCCCTCGCCGTCGACCTCGAGGGCGAAGCCCGGATCGAGGACGACCGTCGCGCTGGCCTCGAGCACGAGCGCCGGCCCGACCAGACGCGCGCCCGCCGCGAGCGCCTCGCGCGCATGCACGGGGGTCTCGACGAAGCCGGCCCCCGAGAACCAGACGCGCTCGCTGCGCAGGGGCACCGCCGCCGCGACGTCCGTCTCCCGGCGCGCCGCCGCATCCGCCTCCGCCGCCGAGGCATGCCGCGCGGCCCCGATGCGCACGCTCGGCTCGGCTTCGGGCCCCGCGCCCGCGACCGCGTTCTCGGGGCCGGCGACGCGCAGCCGGATCGCCTTGATCGCGACGGCGCGTCCGGGCCGGACGTAGCCGAATCGGTCGCGATGGAGGCGCTCGAAGGCTTCGCGCCAGGCTTCGGCCGAACGGCTGGCCTTCGAGCCGAGGCCGTCGGGAGAGAGGACCTCGAGGGCGGTATCGGTCCCGACGTAGCCGAGATCGAGGCTCGCCTCGAAGCGCAGCGCGGGCTCGTCCTCGCCCTCGGCGCGCAGCGCTTCGATGCCCTGGCGGGACAGCCTCGACCAGACCGCTTCGATCTCCGGCTCGAGCCCGCCCGCCGCGGGCAGCGTCCGCGCGCCCCCGTCCTGCTCGCCGTGCCAGGTCTGCCGCGCGATCCCGATGCCGAAGGCCGAGAGCACGCCGGCCAGCGGATGGAGCAGGATCTCGCGGATCCCGAGGCGGCGCGCGAGGGCGCAGACGTGCTGCCCCCCGGCACCGCCGAAGCCGACCAGCACGTGGTCCCGGGGATCGACGCCGCGCGAGACGCAGACCTCGACGATCGCCTGGGCCATGTGGGCATTGGCGATCTCGACGAAGCCGGCGGCGATCTCCTCGGGGCTTCGCGCGAAGCCCGCGCGGGCGACCTCGACCTGCAGGCTCGCGAGCGCGCGCTCGACGCCTTCGCGCTCGAGCGCGAAGGGGAAGCGGTCGGGCAGGACGCGGCCGAGGGCGAAGTTCGCGTCGGTGACCGTCAGCGCCCGGGCGCGCAGGGCGCCCTTCGCGTCGCGCCGCGCATAACAGAGGGGGCCCGGGTCGGCACCGGCGCTCTCGGGGCCGACGGTGAAGCGATTGCCATCGAAGCGGCAGAGCGAGCCCCCGCCGGCGGCTACGGTATGGATCCGCAGCATCGGCGCCTTCACGCGCACGCCGCCGACGACGCTCTCGAAGCTGCGCTCGAGGCGGTCGCCGTCGACCAGCGAGACGTCGGTCGAGGTGCCTCCCATGTCGAATCCGATCGCGCGCCTTCGCCCCGCGCGCGCCGCGACCGCCCGGGTCGCGAGCACACCGCCGGCGGGGCCCGAGAGGAGCGCGTTCGGACCGCGGAACCGCGCGGCGCTCGTGAGGCCGCCGGAGGATTGCATGAGCCGCAGCTCCGCCCGCGGCAGCGCCGCGGCGAGGCGCTCCGTGTGCTCGCGCAGGCGCGGCGTCAGATAGGCGTCGGCGATCGCCGTCTCGCCCCGGGCGAGGAAGCCGATCTCACGGCCGCAGGCGTGGGAGCAGACGACGTCCTCGAAGCCCACCTCCCGCGCGAGCGCGGCGAGGGCCTCCTCTTCCGTCGTCACGAGATGGGCATGCAGCATCGCGATCGCGACCGCGTGAGCGCCCTCCGCCCGGGCGCCCGCGAGCGCGCGGCGCGCCGACTCGGGATCGAGCGCCTCGATCGCCTCGCCCGTCGCCGAGCGCCGGCCGGCGACCTCGAGCGCCCAGCCGTGAAGGCGCGGCGGCTTGTGGATCTCGAGCTCGAAGAGCGCCGGGCGCTCCTGGGTCCCGATGTCGAAGACGCCGGCGAGGCCCCGCGGCGCGACGAGCGCCGTCGGGACGCCGCTCCGCTCGAGCAGCGCATTGGTCGCGACCGTCGTCCCGAGCCGCACCGAGCAGACGAGCTCCGACGGCGGCGTCGTGTCCCCCGCCCGCGCGAGCAGCGCCTCGATCGCGCGGACCGGCGCGTCGCCCGCCGAGAGCACCTTGCCGACCGAGAGCCGGCCCGCCGGCGAGACGCCGATGCAGTCGGTGAAGGTCCCGCCGCAATCGATGAAGAATTGCCAGCGGCCTTCGCTCATGCCGCCCCCCCGCGCCGCGCCGAACGATCCGGAGCAATCGCCCGAGCACCCGCTCGAGCCCCGCGCGCAGCGGTGGGTCGCCGGCGAAGCGCACGCCGAGCAGAACGAACACGCCGAAGACCGCGCCGCCGGCGACGAGCTGCACGAGCGCCGGCAGCGCCCGGGGCGCGAGAGCAGCCAGCGCGCGATCCGCGGCGACACCCGCGACCGCGACGATCGCGAGCGTGCGCAGGAGCGTCGCGGCGAGCCCACCGAGATCGGGCGAGCCCGCCCGCAGCCGCAGCCAGACGACGGTCACGACGGCGTTGCCCGTGATCGCCGCGACCGACGCGAGGGCGAGCCCTTCGACGCCGCGGACGCGACCGCCCAGCAGATAGAGCGGAAAGACCGCCAGCGCGATCGCGCTCGAGAGCCCCATCGCGCGCCACATCTCGCTGCGCGCGTAGAACCCGCGCACCGCGACCTGCTGCACGACCCAACCCGGCACCGCGCACGCGAGCAGCACGAGCAGCGCCGTCACCTGCGCCGAGTCCGCCCCGCCGAAGCGCCCGCGCTCGTAGACCACGCGCACGATCGGCGAAGCCAGCGCCGCGAGCGCGCCGCCCGCGAGGATCCCGAGGCCGAGGGTCGTGCGCAGCGTCCCGGTCAACAGCGCCTCGAACTCCCGGCGCGCGTCGCGCTGGAAGAGCGCCGTCAGCGAGGGCAGCAGCGCCGCGCCCACCGCCTGTCCGACGACGCCGACGGGCAGCATCATCAGCTTGCGCGCGTAGGTGATCGCCGCGATCGCGCCCGGCGCCACCGCCGCGCCCACCCATTTTTCGTACCACTCGTCGACGGTCGTGAGGCCGACGCCGAGCATGAGCGGGAGCGCGAGCCAGAGATATTCGCGGAAGTCGTGATCGAGGAATCCGATCCGCATGCGACCGACCGCGCCAGGAAGCCGCCGCAGCGCCACGACCGGGATCGCCCACTGACCGATCAGGGCACCGGCGAGGGTGCCCCAGGCGAAGCCGTCGGCGCCGGCGACGACGAGGCCGCCGACGATCGGGGCCGCGCTGTAGACGACCGACGAGGCGGCCTGGGCGCCGAAATGGCCATGCGCCATGAGCACCCCGCGCAGACAGCCGCCCGTCAGGAAGAAGACCTGCGCCGGCAGCACGATCCGCATCAGGCGCAGCGCGTCGGCGTGGGTCGCCGCGTCGAAGTCGGGAAATTGCAGCCGCAGGAGCGGCTCGGCGTAGAGCCAGCACAGCAGCGTCGCCGCGATCGACGCAGCCGTCACGTTGCCGACGACGACCGACGCGAAGCGCGCCGCCGCCTCGGGTCCCTCGCGCTCGAGGCGCTTCAGATAGGGCGGCGTCAACGCGACCGAGGCTGCGCCCGACGCCAGCAGATAGCCGAGGATGTCGGGCACGAGGAAGGCCGCGAAATAGGCGTCCGCCGCCGAGCCCGCCCCCACGTTCTTCGCGAACAGGATGTCGCGCAGCAGCCCGAAGAGCCGCGCCGCGAGCACGCTCGCCGCGAGCAGCCCTGCCGCGCTCGCGACGCCGCGACCCGACGCCCCCCGTCCGACGCCGCTCATCGCGCCCCCCGCAGCTCAGCGCGGATTCGGTTCACGCCAGATCGCACCGTCCCACGCCTCCACCACGTAGTCGTCCCCCTCGCGACCCTTCACGAAGGGCAGCTCGAGGGGAACCTTGCCATGGGGGGTGTCGAGAACGTACTGGGGAATCGCGAAGCCGCTCGTCCGGCCGCGCATCGCCCGGAAGATCGCCTGCCCCGCCTCGATGGGGACCCGGAAATGCGCCGTCCCCTCGAGCAGCTGGGCCTGGTAGACGTAGTAGGGCCGCACGCGCATCCGCACGAGTCCTTCGCAGAGCGCCTGCATGACCGGCAGCGAGTCGTTGATGCCCCGGAGCAGCACGCTCTGGTTCCCGACCGGGATCCCTGCCCGCAGCAATCGATCACAGGCCTCCGCCGCCTCTTCGGTCAGCTCGCGCGGATGATTGAAATGGGTGTTGACCCAGATCGGGTGGAAGCGCTCGAGCATCGCGCAGAGCGCTTTCGTCACCCGGAACGGCAGCGTCACCGGCAGCCGCGTCCCGAGCCGGATCAGCTCGACGTGGGGGATCGCGCGCAGGCGCCCGAGCAGCCACTCGAGCTTCGCGTCCGAGTAGACGAGCGGATCGCCACCGGTCAGCAGCACGTCGCGGATCTCGGGCGTCCGCGCGATCCAGTCGAGCGCCGTCTCGAGCTCGCGCTTCTGCATCGTCCAGTCTTCGTCGCCGACCATCCGCTTGCGCAGGCAGTAGCGGCAGTAGAGCGCGCACTCGTTGTTGACGCAGAAGGCGATCCGGTCGCGGTAGACCCGGATCACGTTCTTGACCGGCGAGTGGGCGACCTCGTCGAGGGGATCGGCGAGGCCGGCGGGGTCGCCGAGCTCGGCGAGGCGCGGGACGACCTGACGCCGGATCGGACAATCGGGATCGGCGGGATCCATCAGCGAGGCGTAGTAGGGCGTGATGACGAAGCGGAAGCGCGTCGCGAGCGCCTCGATCGCGGCGACCTCGTCGGGGGTCGGCTCGAGGAAGGCGCGCAGGTCGGCGGCGGTGCGGATGCGATGGCGCATCTGCCAGCCCCAGTCGCGCCAGTCGGCGGCGGCGACGTCGTGCACGCGGATGGCTTCGCTCATCGGCCCTCGCCCCGAATCCGCTCGAGGCCCGCCTGGATGCAGCGGCCGAGCATCGCGTCGAGGGTCGAGCCCTCGAGCTCGGCGAGAATGGCGAAGGTCCCGTCCGTCGCAAAGGTCGGCAGCGGATTGATCTCGAGGAAGACGGGCTCGCCCGCGGCGTCGAGGCGGAAGTCGACCCGCGCGAAGTCGCGGCACTCGAGGGCGGTGAACGCGCGCACCGCGAGCTCGGCCAGCCGTGCCTCGAGGACGGGCTCGAGCCGACCCGGCGTGATCGGCACCAGGCCCGTCGCGGCGTCCGTCCGCCCCGGACCTTCGAGGGCGTGGATCCCGATGCCGGAGTCGCGATCGAGGGCGCGCTGGACGGCGGGCCAGGCGACGGGCGGCCCGTTGCCGACGAGGGTCAGCGTGAACTCCGGCCCCGGCACGAAGGCCTCGACGAGGGCGGGCTGGCGATAGCTCGCGACGACGCGCGCGACCTCGCGGGCGAGCTCGTCCCGGCTCTTCACCTTCGAGCTGCGGCGGATGCCCTTGGCCGTCCCCTCCCAGCGCGGCTTCACGAAGAGCGGAAACGGCGCGGGCAGCCGCGCGTGCCGAGCGGACGCCTCGTCGGGGAAGACGGCCTGGGCGGCGACCGGGATTCCCGACGCCGCGAGGAAGCGATTGGTCCAGGCCTTGTCGAGGGAGAGCGAGAGGGTGAGCGCGTCGGATCCCAGGGTCGGGATCCCCGCCATCTCCAGCAGGACGGGAGCCCAGGCCTCGCGATTCCGGCTGCCGAAGCCCTCGGCGACGTTCATCACCGCATCGACCGCCGGCCGCGCGCCCCGGCCGAGCGCCTCGAGCAGCGCGTGGGGTGAACCCAGGCGGAGGGCGCGGTGCCCGAGAGCCGAGAGGGCCGATTCGAGGGCTTCGATCGTCGACTCGGGCTCGTACTCGACGTGGGCATCGGGAGGATCCCCGGGGTGGACCGGATAGGTCTCAAAAGTTTCATACACGAGGCCGATCGAGAGCGAAGGCATGGCGGTACGATACCGACCCGGGGCGAGCCGAGTGGCGGGTTGCTCGAAAACAGCGTGAGGCCCGCATTGGCGGAAAACGTCACGACCACGAGCCCCGGTCCCGAGGCCGGCGCCGGCCGCAGGGCCGAGAGCGCCCGGCGGACGCGTCATCGGATCATCCTGGCCTGGCTCTGGGTCGTGCTCTGGGCCGCCGTCATCTGGCAATTCGGCACCGACGCCTACTCGCTGCGCCGGACCAGCAATTTCATGCAGTGGGTGATCGAGAGCATCGTCGGCCCGGTCGACGCCGCGACCCGCTACAAGCTCTACATGCTCTTCCGCAAGTCCGCCCACTTCACCGAGTACGCGATCCTCGCGCTGCTCGCGTTCCGTGCCGCGCTGCTCTCCGCGGCGCGGGCCCGCATCGCGACCGCCTGCTGGATCGCGATCTTCTTCGTCGCGACGATCGCCGCGGCGGACGAGCTTCGACAATCCTACTCGAGCGCCCGCACCGGCAGCCCCTACGACGTCCTGATCGACGTCGCCGGCGGGATCGTCGGCCTCGTCGGCGTCGTCATCCTGTCGCGCCGCATGCGCGCTCCGGCCAAGCGCGCCGTCGGCGCCGCCTGAACGAACGCCACGCCCGGAGCGCGACGCTAGAGCGGCCCCTCTTCCGGCCGCTGCGCGCGGTCGATCGGTCGCGCGGCGATCTCCTCGGCGCAGAGCTCGATCCGATCGGCGTTCTGGGGGCGAGCCCCCGGCACGAGCGCGCGGATGACACCGAGATGGGTCACCACCAGCACCCGCTCCCCCGCGTGCCGCCGCGCGAGCTCGCACACGAAGGCGTGGCTCCGCTCGCGGATCTCGATCCGGGTCTCGCCGCCGCCGGGTCGGACGCCCGGGGCCCCCGACTCGAAGGCGCGCAGGGTCGCCTCGTCGAGGGCGGCGATCTCGGCGCGGGTGAGCCCCGACCAGCGCCCGACATCGAGCTCGCGCAGGCGCGGATCGACGGCGAGCGGGAGGTCGAGGGCCTCGGCGATCTGCAGCGCGGTCGCCCGGGCACGGAGCAGATCGCTGGCGAAGATCCGGTTCCACGGCCGGACCGCCTGCTCGACCGCGAAGAGCTCGGCGAGGCGCCGGGCCTGAAGCAGCCCGGTCTCCGTCAGCTCGGGGTCGGCGTGGCCCTGCCAAAGGCCCGCCCGATTCCAGGTGGTCTCGCCGTGGCGGATCAGGCAGATGGAGGTGGTCACCGAAGCCATGGTGGAGCCCTATATATAGAAGGTTGACCCGCGGGTGAAGCCCTCCCCCCTCAAGGCACCGGCAGGTCGGCCCGATTCAAGCGGCATGCCGACGAGCCATTTCGTGCTGCTGATCGAGCCGGATCCGCACCGGACGGAGACCCTTGCAGCCCAGCTGGTCCGGCTCGGCGTCGAGCCCATCCGGGTCGGCGAGCTCGGCGAAGCGATCCGGCTCGTCTCCTCGCGCGCGTATCTCTTCGCCGGCGTGCTCGTCCCGACCGCGCTCGCGGCGTCGCGCGTCGCGAAGGCCCTCGCGACGATGCGCGAGACCGAGTCGGTGCTTCCTGCGCTGGCGTACGGGAAGACGCCCGATCCCGCCCACCGCAAGACACTCCGTCAGGCCGGCGTGCTGCTCGCGCTCTGGGACGGCTACGACGAGGGCATCCTGCGCTTCCAGATCAATCGCCTCACCTCCGGCGAGCAGATCTCCGCCGCGCGCACGTCGCGCCGCGTCCCGACCCACGCCCCTGCTCGCATCCTCGTCGGCGGTCGCGAGAAGCAGGGCATCCTCTACAGCCTCTCCGAAGGCGGCTGCTTCATCGAGACGCCGCGCGCGAGCATGGACGGCGCTCGCCTGCGCACGCTCTTCGAGCTCGACGGCGAGCGCTTCGAGATCGACGGGATCGTGGCCTTCGCCAACGTCCCCGGCAATCTGCAGCGCCCGAATCTGCCCCTCGGCATGGGCATCCAGTTCGACCATCCCGACGCGGTGACGTGCAACGCGATCGCGCGGGTGATCCAGGAGCGGCTCGCGAACCTCGAAGTCTAGGGGCGGCCGCGGGGGGCCTAACGAGCCGGATCGTCGATCCAGCGCAGCAGGGCTCGGAAGGCCTGACCGCGGTGGGAGAGGCGGTCCTTCTCGGATTCGGGGAGCTCGGCCCAGGTCGAACGCTCGCCGTTCGGTACGAAGATCGGGTCGTAGCCGAAGCCGCCCTCGCCCCGCGCTGCGCGCACGATCGTCCCCTCACATTCGCCGCGCACCGTCTTGCGCCGGCCGTCCGGCAACGCGCAGGCCGCGACGCAGACGAAGCGCGCGGTGCGTGGATCCGGGACGGATGCGAGCTCGGCGAGCAGTCGGTCGCAGCGCCCGCGATCATCGAGGCCGGGCCCGCCGTAGCGGGCCGAGTGGACGCCGGGCCTGCCGCCGAGGGCATCGACCTCGACCCCCGAGTCGTCGCCGAGGCTCGCGACGCCCGTCGCCGCGAGCACGGCTTCGGCCTTCGCGAGGGCATTGGCGGCGTAGTCGTCGCCCTCTTCCGGCAGCACCAGCCCGGGGAAATCGCCGAGCGAGAGGATCTCGCAGTCGGCGAGGATGCGGGCGAGCTCCCGGCGCTTGCCCGCGTTGCCCGTCGCGAAGACGAAGCGCCGCGGTCCCGTCCCTGCCGCCACCGCCTAGGCTCGTCCGCGCAGCAGGCGCGCGAGCGAGAAGCCCGCCCCCTCGATCGCCTCGCGCTGGTGCGCGACGATCGCATCGATGCCCTTCCAGGCCAGATCGAGCAGGCCGTCGAGCTCCCGGCGATCGAAGCTGCCGCCCTCGCCCGTGCCCTGGACCTCGATCATGCGACCGCTGCCCATGCCGACGACGTTCATGTCGACCTCCGCCCGGGAGTCCTCGACGTAGGGCAGATCGAGCAGGCCGACGCCGTCCACGATCCCGACGGAGACCGCGGCGAGCTGATCGCGCAGGACGCCCCCCGCGAGCGCACCCTTGCGTTCGAGGCGACCGAGGGCGAGCGCGAGCGCGACATACGCGCCGCTGATCGACGCGGTCCGCGTCCCGCCGTCGGCCTGCAGCACGTCGCAATCGACGTAGAGCGTTCGCTCGCCGAGTGCCTTGCGATCGACGACCGCGCGCAGGCTGCGCCCGATCAGGCGCTGGATCTCCATCGTGCGCCCCGAGAGCTTGCCGCGGCTCGCCTCGCGCTCGCTGCGCGTGTGGGTCGCACCGGGCAGCATCGAGTACTCCGCCGTGAGCCAGCCCTCGCCGCTGCCGCGCATCCAACGCGGGACGTCGGGCTCCTCGCAGACGGTGCAGAGGACGCGCGTGCGGCCCATCGTGCAGAGGACCGAGCCGAGAGGCTGATCCGTGAAGTCCACCCTGAAATCGAGCGGACGCAGCTCGTCCGTCCGTCGCCCATCGCTCCGCATCACGCTCCCCTCTCTGCGTTTCAGTTCGCGCGGGCTGCGGGACGACCGCCCTGCGCCGGGCGCACCCCGCGCCGCGCATCGTACCGCTCGCCGAAGGCGATCACCGCCCGGGCGAGCGCGGCGGCGATCGCGTCCTTGCGGTCCGTGCGCCGAAGCTGCTCCTCCTCGCCCGGGTGGGTCACGAAGCCGATCTCGACCAGGGTCGAGGGCATCCGGACGCCCATCAAGACGACGAAGGGCGCCTGCTTGACGCCACGCGAGCGCTCACCGGCCGCCGCCGAGAGGCCATTCTGGGCGAGCTTCGCGAACTCGCTCGATTCCTGCAGATGCTCGGTCTCGATCAGGTCGCCGAGGATCGCCGCGAGCGGATCGTCGGCGCCCGCCGTCGGCGCCTTCGCCCCGAGCGCCGTGTTCTCCCGCTCGGCGACGCGTCGCGCGTCCTCGTCCGTCGAGTCGAGGGAGGCGAAATAGGTCTCGATGCCCCGCGGCGAACGACTCGTCGAGGCGTTCGCGTGGATCGAGAGGAAGAGATCCGCCCGGGCGTCGTTCGCGACGTTCGTCCGCTCCTCGAGGGAGAGGAAGCGATCGTCGCGGCGGGTCAGCACGACGTGGAGACCGGCCTCGACGAGGCGCCGTGCGAGGCGCCGCGTCACGTCGAGGACGAGGTTCTTCTCGCGCAATCCGCTCGGGCCGATCGCGCCCTCGTCCTGGCCGCCGTGACCCGCGTCGAGGACGACCACGTCGAAGCGGTCGAGGCCGACCGCCTCGAGCCGGGCCCGCGCCGGCTCCGGCTCCGCCGCCGATCCGGGTCCCGCCATCACAACGAAGAGGACGAGCACGGCCCATCGACGCGACCCTGCGACGAGCCCGGCGCCGAGCGCGCGCAAAAGCCCTCCGATCCCGACGATTCCCTTTCGCGCGCGCACCGGATCCCGCCCCGCCAAGCCCGCCCCCCGTTCGGCGCCGAGCATACCATGGACGCGGCCCGCCCCGGGCCGACGGCCCGAATGCGAAGGGCCGCCCGTCTCCCTCTTCGGGCGACGGGCGGCCCCCCTGTGCGCCGGGCGCGACCGACTACTGTCCGAGATTCACGAGATTCGAGAGCAGCTCGTTCGCGACCGAGACCGTCCGCGTATTCGCCTGGAACGCGCGCTGGCCGATGATCAGGTTCACGAACTGCTGCGCCAGATCCACGTTCGACTTCTCGAGCGAGCTCGCCCGGATGTTGCCCAGGTTCCCGCTGCCCGCGGCCGCGATGATCGGCGGCCCGGAGTCGAGGGACTCGATGAGCCGGCTCCCACCGATGTCCGTCAAGCCCTCGACGTTGCCGAAATTCGCCAGCGCGAGCTGGGCGAGCGACGTCGTCACACCGTTCGAGAAGACGCCGTTCAATCGCCCCTGCTCGTCGATCTGCAGGGCCGACAGCGTGCCCGGCGCGAAGCCGTCCTGGCTCACGAAGTTCGTGACCGAGGCGGTGTCGAACTGGGTCGAGGGCGGACCGGCGATCACCGGCCCGCCGACGATCTGCCCGAGGCTGAAGTCGATCGGCTGGGCCGCGGCGGCGCCGTTCGTCGTGTCGAAGGCGAAGGTGACGGAGGGATAGGTCGTGCCGCCGTTGACCGCCGTCAGGTTTCCATTCGTGTCGAAATCGAGCGTCCCATTCCCCCCGGCCTGGACGATGAAGTCCGGCGTGGCCGGCGTCCCCGCCGCGTCGTCGTTGGCGAGCGTGACGTTGAACTCCCACTGATTGGCAGCGGTATGGGTGAAGAAGATCGTCGCCTGCCGCGCGGTGCCGAGGGTGTCGAAGATCGTCACGACCTCCTGCGCATTCGACGTCGCCTGGGGATCGTTGACGTCGAACCCGCCCGGGATCACCTGCGAGGACGACTTCAGGTTCTTGGCGAGCTGGATCTGCGTCGTCGCCTGGGGCGGCGAGAGCGGCACGTTGATCCGGATGTCGTCGAGGACCCCGTTCGAGTTGCCCGTCGTCGGATCGATGCCGTAGCCCTGCACGCGGTTGAGATTCGGATCGACGAGCCAGCCGTCCGCATCGAAGCCGAAGGCGCCGGCCCGCGTGTAGGAGCGACCGAGATTGCCCTCGAGGACGAAGAAGCCCTTGCCCTCGATGCCGAGGTCGGTGCCCCGCTGCGTCTGGTCGAAGACGCCCTGGGAGAAGATCATCCCGACGTCGTTGACGCGCACACCGGCGCCGATCTGGGCGAAGCCCGAGCCGGCGGTGATGTTCTGGCCGAGGATCGCCGTGAACATCGCGCGCTTCTCCTTGAAGCCCGGCGTGTTCGCGTTGGCGATGTTGTCGCCGATCACGGAGATCTGCGTCGAGGCGGCCGCGAGACCGCTCACGCTGCTCGAGAGCGCATTGGACAATGACATAACTACTCCTCGTCGTTCGTGGGGGCGAAGCTCGCCCCCACCGCTGCCAAGATCATCCGTGATCGGGCCTGGATGCGTCCCCAGAATCCGGCGGCCTTTCCGCCGGACGCCTGTCGGGACGCACGCATTCTCTGATAGGTCGAGAGGTGGAGGACGAGTCCGTCGTCCTGCTCGATCCTCTCTCTCAAGACGTTCGAAAAATCCATCTCAAGGCTCCCCGAGCGACCGGCGTTCCATGCCTAGAGGCCACTCGCTGCCGCACTCGAGCCGCTCGAGCCGCCCGTCCCGGCCGCCTGCGCCTGCGCCTGCGAGGCGACCCGGATCTCGAGGATGTCGGACAAGCTGAAGAGCCGGTTCCCGATGCGCACCGCGGGATCGCCCGCGACGACCGCACCGCTGACCAGGCCCGTGACCATGGGCAGGATGGTGACGGGCTTCTCCCCGGCGCCGGTCGCCTCGAACTCGACCTTGTAGACGCCGGCGGGCATTTTGTTGGTGATCGGGTCGAGGCGGAACGTGTGGTCGCCGGGCTTCATCGGGAGCGCCTGGCCCTTGTCGTCGACGGGCAGGACCGAGCCCTTGTAGACGACCGTGCCTGCGGCGTCCGTGATCTTCACGTCCGCCTTGAGTGCGGTGTCCCGGATGCGCAGCGGCAGCTCGATCGGGGCGCGATCCGCACCGACCTCGATCTGGCTGCCGAAGACGGTGACCTCGCGGCCGATGAGGCTCGCCGGATCGAGGCGCGAGGCGGTCGTGCCGCCCGACGCCTGCTCCTTGAAGGCCTTCACGAGATCGTCGACGCCGGTGCGCATCGCGATCAGCTGCTCGACGGTCGAGAACTGGGCGAGCTGTGCGGCGAAGTCCGCCGAGTCCTGGGGATTGAGCGGATCCTGGTTCTCGAGCTGGGCGACCAGCATCTCGAGGAACTGGTTCTGTCCGACCGCGTCCTGCTCGCTCTTCTTCTTCTCCGCGGCCTGGATGACCGCGTCGATGCCGTTTCCCTCGAGAACGTTCATGCTGCTCTCCCCATCGGGCGGGCCGGCTTCCGGCGCGCTCCGTGATGTCGTTCAGATCCGCAGATCGATGCCCGCGGCCCGCCCGTTCGAGGCGATGCGCGGCGGCGCGACCACGGCCTCGAGACCGGCAGCCCCCCGCCGCCGTCCGCCCTGGCCCGCGCCGCCGCGATCGATCTGGGCCTCCTGCTCGGCCCGTTCCCGCTCGCGCGCGCCCGCGTCGCTCGAGCCGAACTGCCCCGTCGACGACGCGTCGCTCGGATCCCCGCGCCGCACCTCGAATTGATCGAGCCGCAGGTCGCGGCTCGCAAAGGCCTGGGAGAGGCGTTCGCTCTGGTCTTCGGCGACCTGATGCGCGAGCGCCGTCTGCGCCACCATCACGACGTCGACCGACTGGTTGCGCACCGTCACGCGGATCGCGATCTCGCCGAGCTCCGGGGGATGCAGCACGAGCCGGGCGGTGCCCCCACCGCGGTTCGCGAGCCAATCCGCCTGGACGGCGATCGAGTCCGGGGCCGAGGCGGGCATCGGGCGCCCGGTCTGCATCGGCGAGAGCGGCTCCGGCGCCCGGGTCGTCGGCGCGAGCGACATGCCCTCGACGCGGGCCTGGGCCGCCACGTCCTGCGGACGCCCCGAGGCATCGAGGGTCTCGTTCGGCGCCTGCGCGCTGTCCATCGCGGGCGCCGTCGCGGGCGCTGCTGCGCCCGCGCTCGCAGACTCACCGCGCTCCGCCGCGACCGTCGGCGCGAGGCCCGCCTGCGGATCCCGCGGTCGCTCGTCCGCGAAGCCTTCGTGGCCGCCGCGTGTCTGCGGAGCCGAGAGCTCCGGGCGCACCGCCGGTTCACCGGCATCCGCCACCGGCCCCTCCGCGTCGCGGCGAGGCGCTTCCGCCCGCACGTCCCCGGGTCGCACGCGCGCGACCTCGACGGACTGCGCTTGCGCGCCGGCCGCTCCGCCCGGCGTGCCTTCCGTCGCCGGGTCGGCTGCGATCTGCTGAGCCGGCTCACCGTCGTGGGCCACGTCGAGCGTCGCGTCGCCCGTCGGCGCGCGCCCCGGCTCGACGATGGGATTGCGCGCGCGCGCCTCCGAGCCTGCGTCCGTCGTCGCCGCCGGATCCGCAGCGCCCGCGACCGCGGCGCCCCCTTCGCCGCCGACCCCCGACGCAGCCGCCAGCGCATCGACGAGTCTCCCCGCAGCGACCTCCGTCGAAGCACTCTCCTCGCTCGCCCCGTCTTCGAGCATTTCCTCGGCGCCTTCGACGGGCGCCGACACCAGAGCGATCAGCTCGGGGATCCCGATCGTCGCGACCGAGGCGGCCGCGATGGTCGCGCTCTGCGCCTCGGCTGCGGCCTCGGCCCCGGCCTCGACGTTCTCCGTCCCGCCCTTGCGCGGGCCCGTCGGACGCCGGCCCGGCAACGTCGCCGGAGCGCTCGCTCGGGGCTTCGCTTCGACGGCGCGCTCCGGGGCCTCGTCGGCTTCGTCCCGCGACGCTTCACGGGCCTCGCCCCGCGTCCCCCGCTCGCTCCGCTCCGGCCGCGGCGCGCGATCCGCGCGCGGCTCGCGCTCGGCCCGCGCCTCGCGCGTCGGCGTGCTTCGCGGCGGCTCTTGCTCCGCTCGCGGTCGGGGCGCCGATCGCTCGTCGGCGGCGCCGCCCAACATCGAGTCCATCAGCTCGGGAAATCCCGAGCCGGATTTTCCGGCCCGCGCGCCCGGGGCGGGGTCGACATTCCTGGGATCGAGGGCGCGGACGAGATCGACGTTCATGAAATGCACTCCTGTGTCACACGGACGAAGGACTAGTAGGGTCGGGCCGGCGGCGCGTCGGTCGCCGGATCGAGGGGTTGCAGGATCCGACGGCTCACGAGCAGCGCCCGTTCGGGCTTCATCGCCGCGAGCACGCTCGCCGAGACCTTCTTCTTCATCTTCTGGATGATCGAGACCGCGAGATCGAGATCGAGCTTCGCGAGCAGGTCCGCAGCCTCCGCCGGGGGCATCACCGCATAGACCCCCGAGAGCTGCTCGATCCGGTCCTGCCCCTGCCGGGTCCAGGCGAGGATGCGCGCCTCGACCTCGCCCCGGATCTTCTCGAGCTCCCCCGCGCGCTCGGCGACCATCGCCTCGAGCTCCTTCACGGCGGCCTCGCGTTCGCCGAGCTCGAGCTCCCGCCGCGCGATCTCGACCTCCCGCGCCCGCACCTCGGAGAGGATCAGATCGACGCCCTTCGAGAAGCCGGGACCCGAGAGGAGCGCGGCCGTCGCATCCGGAAGCGCCGCGTCCGATTCGCCCTTCGACCGGGCGGAGCCCTCCGCGGCTCCGGCCGCTTCGACCGCCGACGCCTTCGCCGACTCGGCGCGGGCGACGAACGGTGCCGAGAACAGCAGGCAGACCAGCCCGACGAGCAGGCTCGACCGTGCGAAGCGCGCGATCGAGAGCTCTTCGAGCTCCGACTGCTCGGCCGCGAGGGCCTGTCTTCGATGAAGGTCGGCTCTGCGATCGTGGAGCTTCTCGAGGCTCTCGACCCGGGCGCGACACCGGCGGACGAGCTCCCGGGCCCGAACGCGCTTCGGCTCGAAGGCCTCGACGGCCATGCGCGCGTACATCCACTTCGCCCGACCCGCGCGGACGGCGCGCGCCCGGAGCGCCAGAGCGGCCCCGTCTGCGCCCGTGACGGTCTCCTCCTCGAGCCGGCGCTGACCTTCGAGCCAGCGGCGCTCGGCGTCGACGGCCACGGCGGCGAGCCGTCCGGCCTCGGCCTCGACCAGCGCGAGGTCGTGGCGCGCGCGTTCGAGCTCGAAGCGGCGGATTCCGAGCACCCGTTCGAGTCGGAAGACGAATCGCTTCATGCCTTGCCTCCTCGCAACACGCTGCGCAGCTTCGCCACCGAATCGGCGAGGCTCGTAACCTCGCCGCGGGGCTGATTGAGGAAGGCCTGCAGCGCGGGCTGCAGTCGCCGGGCGCGATCGATCGCCGGATCCGAACCTTCGGCATAGGCCCCGACCGAGATCAGATCCTCGGCATCGCGATAGGTCGCGAGGGCCTGGCGTGCCTCGCGCGCAAGGGCCTGGTGCTCGGCCGAGGTCACGTCGGGCATCACCCGCGAAACGCTCGAGAGCACGTCGACCGCCGGGAAGCGTCCGCGCTCGGCGATCCGGCGCGAGAGCTCGACGTGCCCGTCGAGCAGCGAGCGGGCGGCGTCGGCGACGGGCTCGTTCATGTCGTCACCCTCGACGAGGATCGTGTAGAGACCCGTGATGCTGCCGGCGCGCTCGGTCGTCCCGGCGCGCTCGACGAGCTTCGGGAGCTGATTCCAGACCGAGGGCGTGTAGCCGCGGGTCGTCGGCGGCTCGCCGGTGGCGAGACCGATCTCGCGCTGGGCGGTGCAGAAGCGGGTCAGGGAATCCATCATGAGCAGGACGTCGCGACCCGCGTCGCGGAAGCCCTCGGCGATCGCCGTCGCGACCCGCGCGCCACGGGTCCGCAGCGTCGCCGGCTCGTCGCTGGTCGACACGACCACGACCGAGCGGGCGAGCGCGTCGCCGAGATCGCGTTCGATGAACTCGCGCACCTCGCGCCGCCGCTCGCCGATCAGCCCGATCACCGAGACGTCGACGTCGGCATGGCTCGCGAGCTGGCCGAGGAGCGTCGACTTGCCGACGCCGGAGCCCGCGAAGATCCCGATGCGCATGCCGCGACCGACGGTCGCGAAGACGTTCAGCGCGCGCAGGCCGAGGTCGAGGGGCTCGGCGATGCGGGCGCGGGTCACGGTGCCGACGGGCACCGAATCGATCGGGCGATAGGCGACGTCGACCAGCGGGCCCTTGCCGTCGATCGGGCGTCCGAGGGCGTCGAGCACGCGCCCGAGGCAGCCCGCGCCCGTCGGCACGCGATCGACGCCGGCCTCGATCCGGACGGCGGCCCCGACGCGGATCCCGCGCAGATCCCCGAACGGCATCACGAGCGAGACGCCCTCGCGCAGCCCGACGATCTCGCCCTCGAGCCGCGCCTCCCCGCGCCCCGTCTCGATCGAGCAGAACGCGCCGAGGGCCGGGCGGATGCCTTCGACCTCGACCAGCAACCCGACGACCGACCGCACGCGCCCCGACACGGCGAAGCGCTCGAGCGCGGGAAGCCTGCGGCCCACGGCCCCGAAGAACTGCGGATCGAGGGCGCTCATCGACATGCGTCCTCCTCCCCGCCCACCGACTCGAAGGCCTCCCGCACGGCCTCGCGCACCCGCGCCACGAGCCCCTCGAGATCCGACTCGAGGGTCCGCGGTCCGCTCTCGATCCGGAAGGCGTCCGGCGCGACGGCCGGATCCGCGACGAGCACGAGCGCGAGCGACTCCGACCAGCGCGCGAGCTGATCCGGCAGGCTCGTCTCGAGAGCCGCGAGCACGCTCGGATGCAGGCGCAGCGTCGAGTCTGCGCCGTCGACGCACTCGGCGAGAGCGCGTTCGAGGGGTCCCGCGAATCGCGCGGGCTCGAGCCGGAGCTCTTCGCCGATCCAGGCGCGCGCGATCTCCGCCGCGAGCGCGAGCATCTGCTCCCGATTCGCCTGCAGCATGCTCCGGGAGACCCGCGCCATCTCCGTCGCCGCCGCTTCGAGGACCGCGCACGCCTGCTCACAGCGCGCCCAGTCCGCCGCGGCGCTCGCGCGCCCCTTCTCGAAGGCGACGGCCTCGAGCTCTGCGTGCTCGGCATCGGTGCAGGCGGGCGCCGGGGGCTCGACTTCGTCCGCTGCTGCTCGGCGACCGCGCGGCCCCTCGTCCCCCGGCGTGAACGCCGCGACGGCGCTCGTCCCGAAGAGCACGGGACGGAAGGCCTGGTCGGTATAGAAGGGATCGGGCTTAAACGAGGACATCGTCGCCGCCTCCACCCGTCTCGATCGAGAGCACGCCCTCTTCCTCGAGCCGCCGTGCGACGTCGACGATCTGGCGCTGGACGTTCTCGATCTCCGAGAGCCGCATCGGCGGCAGCAGGTCCGACTCCTCGCGGATCTGGTCGGCGGCCCGGGACGAGACGTTCGAGAAGACCTTCTCCTTCATCGCGTCGCTCGCGGTCTTCAGCGCGACGACCAGATCCTCGGTCGGGATCTCCCGCAACAGCGCCTGGAAGCCGCGCTTGTCGATCGTCTCGAGATCGTTGAAGGTCAGCATCTTCTTGCGGATGTCGGCGGCGATCTCGGGATCGCGGGAGTCCATCCGCTCGAGGATCTCCTGGCCCTCGGTCTTGGAGACGCCGTTGAGCAGCTTCGCCGCGACGTCGGTGCCCCCGACCGGCGTCGGGGCGCCGACCTGGCGGCTGAACATCATGGAGACCTCGTCCTCGAGCTCGTAGATCACGTCGCTCGCGACGGTCTGGAGGTTCGCGACCCGCAGCATGACCTCGGGCCGGACCTCCTCGTTGAGATGCCCGACGACGACGGCGCCGCGCTCGGAGGGGAATTGGGCCAGCACGAGCGCGACGGTCTGGGGATGCTCGAGGGCGAGCTGGTTCGCGATGAAGTCGGGGCTGTACTCGCGCAGCGACCAGTCGATGCGCTTCTCGTCGCGGCCGAGCTTCTCCTTCAAACGCAGGGCGCGGTCCGAGTCGACCGCCTTCGAGATGATCGAGAAGGCCTGCTCACGCCCGCCCTGCACGGAGATCTCGTGCTTCCCGATCGCCTCCTGGAAGTCGCGCATCACCCGCTCGAGCACCGTCGCCGGGATCACCTCGAAGCGCGAGATGCAGACGAGGATCCGCTCGGCCTCGGTGTCGTCGAGGCGGGCCATCAGCTCGCGAACCCGCGCCGGGGGCAGGCTCATCATCAGGATGGCCGCCTTCTCGGTGCCGTTGAGCAGCTCGTATTGCAGATGCTTCTGGGGCAACGACTAGCTCCCGCTCGACATCCAGCCGCGGATCGTTCGGACGGAGTCCTCCGGTCGCAGCTGGGCCAGGCGGTCGACCTGCGCAGGCAGGGGAATCGTGCCGTTCGGATCCATCAGACCCGGGATCTCGAATTCGCCGGCGCCGCTGCGTCCGCCCGCGATCGACTGGGCTCCGCGCCCGCTTTCGTCGCCGCCGCCCGCTCGCGCGGTGGCCCCGGCGGCACGGCCGGCGCCGGCTGCGGTCGCCGGTGCGGCCGCCTCTTCCGCCGCCTCGGCGACGGCCGCCGCGAGCTCGGGCGAGACGACGCCTCCGGTCAGCTCCGCCTGCACCGTCGCGAGCTTCGTCAGGACCTCCTTGCGCAGGTCCTTCACCGCCGCCGTCGAGTCGTTGCCACCGACCGCCGCCGCGAGGGGACGGACGAAGAGCCGCGAAAGAGGAAGAGCCCGATCAGGAAGACGATGCCCTGCATCAACGTCATCAGGATCGCGACCACGTCGGGCGTGAGCGGGCTCGGCTCGTCGAACTCGGCATCGAGGGCCTGGAACGGCGCATTGATCACGCTGATCTCGTCGCCCCGCTCGAGGGAGAAGCCCACGGCGCGCTTCGCGAGCTGCTCGAACTCGGCGATCTCGTCGCTGCTCCAGGGCGTGAAGGCCGGTGCGACCTCGCCGCCTTCCGCGTCCGCCGGCGCGCCGTCGCCCCCCGCCGCGATCGGCTTGCCGTCGATCAGGACCGCGACCGAGAGGCGTTCGATCTTGCCCGTCGGCAGCACGTGGTGGCTCACCGTCTTGCTGAGCTCGTAGTTGACGGTCTCCGAGGTCCGCGACGAGTTCGAGTCGGTCCCGGTCGACGAGGCCGGCGGAGCTGCCTCGGGCGAGTTCGCGACGATCCCGACGACGCCGCCCTCCTTGGTCGAGTCGCTCGAGCTCTCGGTCTCGCGCTGGGTGCTGCGCTCGATCTGCGAGTTCGGGTCGAAGACCTCCTCGGTCTTCTCGGTCTGGGTCCAGTCGACCTGGGCGTTGACCTTGGCGACGACGCGGCCGAGGCCGACGGTGCGCTCGAGGATCGACTCGACCTGATCTTCGAGATCGCGCTCGAGAGAGCGGGCGCGGCCGAGCATCGACGGTGCGCCGCCGCCGGCCGGATCGAGGTCGGACTGGGGCGCGAGCAGGCGGCCGAGATTGTCGACGAGGGTGACCTGGGAGGGATCGAGCCCCTCGACGCTCGAGGCGACGAGGTGGACGATGCCCCGGATCTGGCCGGCTTCGAGGTCGTAGCCACCGCGCAGCCGGAGCACGACCGAGGCGGTCGCCTTGCGCTCGTCCTTGCGCAACAGCGCCTTGCGCTCGGGGAGCGCGAGCTGGACGCGGACCTTCTCGACGCCCTCGACCTGCTCGATCGAGCGCGCGAGCTCGCCCTGGAGCGCGCGGTGGTAGTTGACCTTCTGGACGAAATCGGTGACGCCGAAGGTGCCCTGATCGAAGATCTCGAAGCCCGGCGAGTCCCCGCTCGGGAGTCCCCGCGACGCGACCCGCATGCGGGCCTCGTGGATGCGGTTGACGGGAACCTGGATCGCGGTCCCGCCTTCGGCGATCTGGTATTCGATGCGCTCGGCCGTCAGCACCTCGACGACCTGGGCCGCCTCGGCGTCCTCGAGGCCGCGGTAGAGGATCCGGTACTCGGTCGTCCCCGACGCGGTCGCGATCCAGTAGAAGAAGGCGAGCGAGCCCACCGCCGTGGCGACGAGCGTCGCCTGCCGCACGGGCGTCAGCATCGAGAACTGCTTCAGGAGGTTCTGGAACCGCTCCGCCAAGACTCACCTCAGATCGACTGCAGGATGGATTGATACGCCTCGAGGGCGCGGTCGCGGATCTGCATGATCATGCGGAGCGAGAGGTCCGCCTCGTTCAGCGAGACGACGGCGTCCATCATGTCGACCTCGCCCCGGGCGAGCCCCGCCGCGGCGGACTCGGCCTGGACCTGCTTCTGGTTCGTCTCGGCGACGAGCCCCCCGATGATCTCGGAGAAGCTCGTCCCCCCGGACTCGCGGGTCGGCTCGCCCGTCAGGGCCGTCGCCCTTCCGGCGGAGCCGACCTCGCGCAATCGATCGATCAGGACCTGGTCCATGGCTCATCGTCCTCGCTATCGCTGCTATTGCTGGCCGACGCGCAGCAGCGCCTCGGTCATCGCCCGGAGCTTCTGCATCACGAGCAGGTTCGCCTGGTAGCCGCGGCTCGCCCCGACGAGATTCGCCTGCTCCTCGACGAGATTGACGTTCGGGAACGCGACGTAGCCCTGCTCGTTCGCGTCCGGGTGGTCGGGCAGGTAGCGCGTGATCGGATCGCGGTCGTCGGTGACGATGCGCGCGACGTCGACGGAGTTCAGCTTGCGCTCGAGGTTCGAGGCGAAGCCGTTGCCGATCCGCTCGGCTTCGAACACCGGATCGCGCCGGCGATAGGGTCCACCTTCGCGGGTGCGCGTGGTCTGGGCGTTCGCGATGTTGCTCGCGGTGACCGTCATGCGGGTGCGCTGGGCGCGCAGACCCGAGGCGGCGATGTCCATGATGTCGGAGAACTTCATCGTGGTCGTCTCCCGATTCAGCCGATGGCCGTGCGGACCAGGGTCGAGAGCCGGGCCAGCACGTTCGCCTGGTCGATGTAGGCGCTCGCGTTGCGGTGGGCGTGGACGAGCTCCTGGTCGAGATCGATGCCGTTGCCGTCGGGCCGGGTGCCGAGGGGGCCGACCTCGACCCGGGCGCTCTCGGGGTCGGCGGGGCGCGTCGGCAGATGCTGCGCGTGGGTCCGGACCATGCTGCTCTTCGCGTCCTCGAAGATCCCTTCGAAGGACAGGTCGCGGCGGCGATAGCCCGGCGTATCCGCGTGGGCGACGTTCGAGGCGATCACCGCCTCGCGTGCCTTGCGAAAGCGCATGGCGACCTGGAGCGCACCCATCGCCTCGGGTCCGAAGCTCGGCATGTTCTTCCCTCCCCGATCGATCCCTCGTCGCGATCCGAAATCCGTTCGTTTCGCGTTGGTCGATCGAGTTCCACCTGAGCAATCGCCATGCCAGTCGCGGGCGCCATCTCGGCGTGCCTCAAGCGCGGTCAGCGAAGCCGGCCTTGCAGGGCCAAAGGCCACGCGTGCGCGGGCGTGCACATTGAAAGACGGGGAAGCGCCCACCCGGCAATTCCTGCCGGCGGACGGCGGCTTTGCGTTCAGCGCAGACCGTACTCGCGGATCTTGTTGCGCAGCGTGCGGACGCTGATGCCGAGGGCGTTCGAGGCGTGGGTTCGATTGCCCTTCGAGAGGCCGAGGGCGCGGACGATGGCATCCCGTTCGAGGACGCGCAGATCGACCGAGGCACTGCTCGTCGCCGGCGCGTCCCGGGCGTCGCGCTCACGAACGGGAGGTGCGTCGGATGCGGCGGCGTCCGGGCTTCCGATCAACGCGCTGCGCAGCCGACGCTCGATCCCGAGCCGATTGCCCGGGAATCCATCGCGGGCGAGGGTCTCGAGGACGCCGCGGTCGACGACCGGCGTCGCGCGACCGAGCTCGCGGGCGACGCGCCGCGCGATGGCGCTGCAGAGCTCGATCTGATCGACCGCGCGCTCCCGGATCGGCGGCAGGACCAGCGTCGGCCCGGCGAGGCGATAGGCGAGCTCGACGAGGATCCGCCCTTCGCCCAGGCCGGGATCGATCGGCCCTCGAGCGAGCGTGATGCAGCGGGGCGCGTCCTCTTCTTCGAGGGCACGCAGGGGCGCGAGCAGCGCGGCCTGGGCCCGTGGCGACCAATCGGCGGGCTCGATCACGAGCAGGGTCCCATCCCGGGCCCGAAGGATCTGCTCGGCGAGCTCGCGTTCGAGGGCGTCGCCGGGGCCGGCGGGCAAGCCGATACCTTCGATCGCCAGGCACGGAAGACCCGCTCGTCGACTCAGCGCGACCACGGCCTGGGCGAGCGCGCGGCGGCCCGTCCCGAGCTCGCCGGCGATGCAGAGGGGTCCGTCCTGACGCGCGACCCGCCAGGCCCGTTCGAGGGTGCGCGCGAAGCGCTCATCACGCGTCTGCAGGATCGGATCGAGGGGCGGTCCGCGCCGATCTTCGCGCCCCTGCAGCCGCGCGAGCAGCTTCGCCTCGAGGGCCTGGGCCGAGAAGGGCTTCACGAGGACCGCGAGCTCGGGGCCGTAGCGCCGGGCGAGCTCGGCGGCCTCGGCCCGATCCGCGGCGAGAAAGAGGCTGCGCGCGCGGGCGCCCGGATCGACGAGCCAGCCCGGCGCACCCGGCGCCGCGAGATCGATCACGTGGAGCGCATGACGGGCCTCGAGGGCGCGATCGGTCGGTGACCCGGCCTCGGCCGAAGCCGACGCCTCGAAGCCCGACCCGACGACGGCGCGCACGATCGCCGCGCGCAGCGCGGCGTTCGCCTCGACGATCCGGACCCGCCCGAGCCGGCCCTCGTCAAACATCGCCGCTCCGCTCGCACGCCGGCAGCTCGAGTCCGAGCCACTCCGAATCGTCCTCGACCCCGCGCACCGCGATCCCCTGCCATTCCGCGAGGGCCACGTCGAGCTCGACCTGCGCCGCGCGCTCGAGCGCAAAACGCGCGCGGCGAAGCCCGGTCCGCGGGCGCAGCCGCAGCCGGATCGCATCGCCTCGATCGACGCCCTCGAGCGCCAGCACGATCGCCCCCTCTTCCTCGAGCGAGCCATCGCACGCGAGCGCTTCGATGGCCGTCCGCAGCCAGAGCACGAGCAGTCGCTCGAGCACCGCCGCCGGCACCGCGACCTCGCGCGCCGGCCAGGCTCCCGTCGGCTCGAGCACGACACCGCGGGCCGCGAGCGCCGGAGCGATCCGCTCCCGCAGCGCCGCCAGGACCGGCAGGACACCTGCCTGCCCCGCTCCCTGCTCTCGCCGAAGCGGATGCGCGAGCCGCTCGATCTTGTCGAGCAGCGTATCGAGCTCGAAGACCGCCTCGCGGATCGCGCCGATGCGTTCCGCCAGCGCAGGCGCCAGAACGAAGCGATCGAGCTCGCTCGCCGCGAGCTCGACGCGGCTCAGCACGTCGCGACCCTCGAGGGCGAGCACGCGCTGGAGCGCCAGGGCGCCCGCCTCGACGGAGCCGCGCATCGACTCGGATCCTTCCCTCATCGCAGCACACCCGCATAGACGTCGCGCAGCGACTCGTACCGCTCTTCGAAGCGCGCAACCGGCGCCCAGGGCGAGCCGAGCGACTTCTCGAGATCCTCGCCCCACGCGCGCTGGCCAGCCTCGTCCTGCTGTCGGGCGAGGCCGAGCCAGAAGCGGGCCGAGGAGCGGAGCGGTCCCGCCTCCGCCGAGCGCTCGAGGGCGCGATAGACCTCGAAGGCCGGCGTGAAGGCCGCCTTCGTGCGCAGGGCATGGGCCGTCAGCAGCCCCGCTTCGAGCAGGCGCACCCGATCGCCGTCCTGCGGCTCGCCGTCGCCATCGGCGAGCCAATCGGGGATCCGCTCCGCGAGCAGCCGCGCGTCTTCGATGGAGCCGCTCTTCGCGAGCGAGCGCGCCATGCCGAGCACGACCCGCGAGCGCAGCGGACCGAGGTGCGGGGCGTCGAGCAGCGCGCGCGTGCGCTTCACGGCGAGCGTCGTGCGCCCCTCGCGAAAGTCGACCTCGGCCAGGATCGCCTGCCAGGAGAGCGCGTCCGGCGTCGCCTCGGCGAGCGCGGCCTCCGCCATGTTGCGGGCCAGGGAGGCGTCCCCCATCGCGACGGACGCGCGAGCGAGGGGCAGCGCGATCGTCGACGCGCCCTCCGCGGCGAAGCGCCGGCTGATCGTCCGATAGACGGGCACCGCCAGCCACGGCAGCTCCATCTCCTCGAAGCACTCGCCGAGCCGGGCGAACGGCGCGATCTCGCTCGAGCGCTCGATCAGGATGCCATAGCGACCGCCGAGGGCCCGCACCGCCCGCCCACAGGTCTGCTCGCCCGGCTCGAGCACCCGCGCCAGGAGCCGATCGAGATTCGCCGTGTAGTCCGGCACGACCACCCCATCGACCCCGTCGAAGGCGAGCCGGGTCGCCACCGCGACCGCCTCGTCGAAGGCGCCGCGCTCGGCGAGCGCCCGCATCAGGACCCCCATCGCATAACGACGCAGCCCCGCGCGCTGCGTCTGAACGGCGCCCGCCACCACGTCGAGCCCCTCGTCGAGCTCACCGTCGAAGATCCCGAGGTCGACCGTCCGGACCGCCGCCAGCGCGCCGATCGGATCCTCGCCCCGGCGTCGGACGACCCCGGCGAGGCGCTTGCGGGCCGCGAGGGGATCGTTCAAGCGGACCTCGAGATCCGCGTGCCGGATCTCGGCCACGTCCTGGGCCTCGCGATCGACCGTCGCCTGCCGGTAGCGCTCGAGCCAGCGCAGGGCGCGCAGGGCATCGCCGGCATCGAGGGCCGCCTCGGAGGCGCGCAGCGCCCAGCCCTCGACCGACGCACCGAACGCGGTGGCCCGCGGCAGGAGCGACTCGTACTCGACACTGACCTGCTCGACCTTGCCCGCGTCGAAGGAGAGATCCGTGAGGCGCAGCCGTGCAGCCAGGGCGAGGCGCGGGTTCAGATCCCGCGCGATCTTGCGATAGGCGATGTGGGCGTCGAAGCGACGGCTGGCCAGGTAGAGCATCTCGGCCCGACCGAAGGCGACCTCGGCCTGCCGGGCGCGATCCCAGGGATCGCGGGGATCGAGGTCGCGTTCGACCCGTCGGAGCTGGGCCCCGGCCTCGGGCACGCGCTCGAGCAGCATGAGCAGCCGCGCCCGCTCGATCCGGAGGCAGACCGCGTGCTCGCGCTGCGCCGACTCGTCGAGCAACGTGCCGAGCCCTCGCTCCGCCACGCGACGATCCGCACGGCTGCGGGCCTCGCGGGCCTGGAAGATGCCTTCGAGGGCGGTGAGCGCTTCGGCGTGCTCTTCGAGGGACTCGGACCAGCGCCCGAGCGCGCGGCGCGCCTCCTGCCAATCGCCGTCGATCGCCTTCTCGATCACGGGGTCGACCCGTCCCTGGAGCGCCTTCGGGACACAGAGCGGCACGGCATCGAGATAGGGCGCAGCGAGATCCCGCCGGTTCAGGATGTCGACGGGGCTCGGCGGCGTCGGGCGCTCGGCGAAGGCGACGGGCGAGGCCAGCAGGGCGAACGAGGCCGGTGCGACCGCGAGGGCGAGACCGACGAGCCGCCGCCGAAGACGCCGAGCGAACGCCCGAAGGCCCGCCCCGCGCTGCCTCGAAACGATCCCGGGACGCGCCTACTTCATGGTCGCGCCCCGGCGCCCTCGACCTTCGCCCGCAGCTCGAGGCGCTGGATGTCGTAGCTGTAGGCGACGAGGGCGTCGCGGTCGGCGGCTTCGATGTGGCGGAACGCGAGCGCCAATCGATGCGGCCCCTGGGTCCCGGGCGTGCCCACGGCATCTGCGACCGCCTCGGCCACGGCCCGGACGATCCGCGGCGCCGGGGTCGGCAGCAGCATCTCGACCCGGAACGCATCCCCACGGCGGAATTCGAAGTCGACTTCGAGGGCGAGCCCGGCGCCAGAGAAGACGATCGGAAGCCGATCGCGGCCGGAGAGCGGCCGGGGCGCCTCGAGCGAAGCCGCGCCGAGCAGCCGGTCGAGCTTGTCCTCGATCCGCCGAAGCCGCGCCATCAGCGCCGACGAATCGTCGGCCCCGTCCGCGACCGCCGGCGCGAGGCGCTCGGGCAGCGAGAGGTCGTAGATGCTCGCCGCGACCTCGGACGGCGCGAGCCGGCGCAGTCGCGTCGGGACCCAGGCCGAGACGCGATAGTAGGCGCGACGCGATGCGGGAAGGGACGCGACCGCCTGGGTCGCCTCGGGCGCACCGCGCCCCCCTCCCCGAACGATCCGCTGCCACATCGCCCCTGCTCCTTCGTCCGCCGCGCGGACCCGGCCCGCCGATCGCGTGCGATCGCGCCCCCCGGTCCGGCACACCCCGAGCCCGTGCAGCGCCCTGGAACGCAAGCGGCATGCCAGTCGATCCGCCGCCCTGCTGGCGGAGACCCCCTCGCACGATTGCAAGCTGAGACGACCGATCGCGATTCGAAATCCCGGAGCGGAACGCTTTGCCGAGCCGGCGCCGCGGAGCGCCTTCGAAGCGCACCCGAACTCGTACGCCCTGCTAGGCGGCCGCGGGGCGCGGCAGCCCGACACGCTCGAGGGCGGCGGCCAGCGCGTCCCCGTCCCAGGGCCGCAGACACACCCCGTCGGCCCCGAGCTCCATCGCGAGCAGCACGAGGCGCCGGGTCGGTGCCTCCATCGCGATCAGGATCTTGCGGTCGGCGTAGGCCGCGTCGGCCCGGAGTCCTTCGACGAGATCGGCGGCGCAGCGGAATCCCAGATCCCAGCAGAGCACGAAGGCCGCCGCGTTCTGGATCTCCTCGGAATCCGCGGGCTTGAACTCGGACGGATCGACCGCGAAGACCGGACGCGCGAGCGCCTCTTCGAGGCCCTCGGCCGCGCTCCGCGAGGCGCCGTCGGGATCGACGAAGACGAGGCTCGTGCGCTCGGTCGGCTCCTGCTCTTCTTCGTCGCTCACGGATTCGACCGAACCCTTCCGACGGACCGGTGTCCCGGACCCGATCTCCCGTCGCGCGCTGCGGAACGCTTCATGCCTTCACCGCGACGGCGCGGGCGAGATTCCGTTCGTGGGCGCCGTGGGCGGCCACGGCCTGGCGACGCCGCCCGAGATCGATCCGCTCGCGCTGCATGCGCGCGAGCTCGCTCTGACCCGCAGAGAGGAGGCTCTCGTCGAGGGACGCGATCCGATCGAGACAGGCCCGCGCCCCGGCGGCGAGCGCGCGCTCGGCCAGGGGCAACGCCGCCGTCGCCCGCACGAGGTCGGCGAAGGCCGCCTCGCGCCGCTCGACGCAGGCCGTCCACGCCTCCGGCGCCTCGCCGCCCGCGATCGCGTCGGCGAGGGACTCGGTCGCCGCGAGCAGCGCGATCAACGCGTCTTCCCGGGGATCGATCGGAGTCTGTTGCCGCGATGCCATCCCGATCCTTCCTAACGCAGGCTGCCGAGGAAGCCCTGCTGGTTCTGGAGGCCCGAGACGACGCGCTCGAGGGCCGTGAAGCGCTGGACCAGCAGCTCCTCCCGGGAGGCGAGCCGCGTATTGAAGACGTCGATCGAGTCGTCGATCTGTCGCAGGCGATTCGCGAACTGGCGGTCGCGCTCGGCGAGCAGGCCGTCGCCGGTCCGGACGATGGCCTCGAGCTGCTCGCCGAGATTCGTGAAGAAGCCCGCGTCCCAGAGATCTTCCTTCGGGACCTCCAATCGATCCTTCAGCTTGCGGAAGAGCTTCGGATCGGTCTGGGTCTCGTTGAACGCCTCGGCGGCCGCGTTGTCGGCGTCGATCCCGACATTGGCCGCGATCGCATCGTCGATCGCCTCCTGATTCTGGATTTCGGCGCGGGCATTCCCCGAGAAGAACTCGCGGACCGAATTCGCGTCTCGAGTCAGGACTTCCTTCAATTTGTCCTTGTTGAGTCTGAGCTTGCCGTCGCCGACGAACTCGATCCCGACGCCCGAGATCGCACCGCCCGGATTCGGATCGTCGTCGCCGTCCCCGTCCACGTCCTTCCGTCCCCCAAACGCGAAGGGATTGCTGGGATTCGCCCCGAAGGCATACCCCTCGCTCGCGACCTCGCGCAGCCGGCGCTGGACCTCACGGACCATGAAGTCGCCGGAGAGCGGGCCCGCGGTCTTGGTCTGCTCGTTGTACTTCGACTGGCTGTCGATGAAGGAGATGACGTCGTTGTAGGCGTCGACGAAGCCCTGGAGCGAGGTCGTGACGGCGTCGAGATCGGTCTTGATCGAGACGGTCTCGGTGATCGGCTGGTCGTTCTCGTCGCGCTCTGCGACGCGCCGCAGATTCAGCGTGACGCCCGACAAAACGTCGTCGACGTCGTTGGTGTCCCGCGTGAAGCTTCGACCGAAGAGCTGGAACTGGGATCCCTGGGCGTCGTCGGAACCGTCGACCGCGGGGGCCTCCATCGCGAGATCCCCCGCAACCGTGAGCTGGCCGCGGGCGCCCGTCTCGGTCGAGGTCAGCACGAGCTGGTAGTTGCCCTCGCTGAGCGTCAGGATGTCGGCGCGGACCTTGCCCCCGTTCTTCTCGTTCGTGTTGATCTGATCCTTGAGGGAGGCCAGCGAGATCGTCTCGCCGGCCTCCGCCGTGATCGAGATCAGGGTGTCTTCGATGGGCTCGGGACTCGCATCCGGATCGCCGTTGGGGAGCAGGATCGAGATGCTCTGGCCTGCCTGGAGCGCGGTCGCCATGCTCGCATCCGGCTTCGTCCCCGGCGTCGGAGGCGTCGCCGTAAGCTGCGTCGAGAAGCGCCGGGAGCCGCGCGCGAGCTGATCGACGCGGATCTGGATGTCGCCCGGCGTCGCGCCGAAGCCCGCCGTGACCTGGACGACGTCCTCGTTGCTCGACGAGGAGGCGTACTTCAGAAACTCCTCGCTCGTGGCATTGTTGGTCAGCTTCGTGTTGCGATTGTCGAGATTGCGCGCGGCGTCGCGCAGGGCGAGCAGGCGCGTATTGAGCTGGCGCATGAGGCTGCGCTGGGCGTCGACTTCATTGCGGCGGCTCTGGATGCGCTGGAGCGGCTGACGCTCGATCTGCATCAGGCCATCGATGATGGCGCCGGTATCGAGGCCGCTCGCGATGCCGCCGAAGGTCGCGCGTCCGGAGATTCGGGTGCCCATGTCGAGTCCTCGCCTGCGAAGGCCGCGCTGCGGCCGACGATGCCCTACGCCTATCGGCCGGCGGCGAGGGGAGCTGAGCCCGGGGCGAAGCTCCGCATCGCGCGGCCCCAGTCCTCGATGCGGGGCGCGATCTCGTACTCGAGCAGATCCGCGATCCGGATCGGGTCATCCCCCGATTGCGCCTCCAGCATTGCCTCGAGCCACGGATGGATCTCGCCCTGGAGCTCGGCGAGGCGCGTCGCCGCGTCGCTCAGCTCGGCCGAGATCGAGTACGTGATCCCCGTCAGGACCGAGATCGAGTCGAGTACGTCGGCGAGCACGCGGCTCGCCTGCTGGGTTCGATTCGAGCGGTAGTCGGCGACGGTCTGGCCGATCGCCTGGGCGATGCGCTCGCAGTAGTCGGCGCCTTGTGCGAGGACGCTCTGGGCGACCTCACGCCGCGGTCGCCGCACGATCGAGATCCGCTTCACGTCCGCGATCGGCCGGATCTCGAGGAAGCAGAGCGCCTCGGGCGGGAGGGGCTCGCCATCGATCTCGACGGCGGTGACGACGCAGGGCAGCCCTTCCGCTTCGAGCGACTCCGCCCGGGCCACGACCTCGGCGAGGTTCGCGCAATCGCTCGCATCGAAAGGCCGCGCCTCGCCGTTCAGGATCAGGTCCATCGTCCCTTCCCTCCCTGCGGCACGCGACGTCGACGACGAGTCGCCCGCGGCCAGCCCGGCCGAAGAGAGCAATCGATGTGCCAAGCGCCTGCTCGCACGCGAAGAAGGTCGACGCGCCCGCGCGCTCGTCGCCGACGCGTCCACGCGCGCGCGCAGGCCCGAGGCATGCCCCTTGCAATCTTCGAGGGGTGTCGCGCTGCGCGGGTCCGGATCCGCGCGCAGGCGACACGGAGGATGCCAGGTTGAAACGCAGGCTTTCAGATCGAACGAAGAGCGGGTCGCCCCGGCCCGAGCGCGTGCGCTTCATCGCCGAGGTCTCGAGCAACCACCATCGCGACCTCGACCGCGCCCTCGAATTCGTCGATCGCGCCGCGGAGATCGGCTGCGACGGCGTCAAATTCCAGCTCTTCCGCATCGACGAGCTCTTCGCCCCCGAGATCCTGCGCCAGAGCGCGATGCACCGCGCCCGCCGCGCCTGGGAGCTCCCCGAGAGCTTCCTGCCCGCGATCGCCCGGCGCTGCCGCGAGCGCCGGATCGCCTTCTCCTGCACGCCCTTCTATCTCGAAGCCGTCGCAGCCCTCGCCCCCTTCGTCGATTTCCTGAAGATCGCCTCCTACGAGCTGCTCTGGGACGACCTGCTCGTCGCGTGTGCGAAGACGGGGCTCCCCCTCGTGCTCTCGACCGGCATGGCGAACGAGGCCGAGGTCGCCCACGCGATCGCGATCTTCGAGGCGGCCGGTGGCCGGGACCTGACGCTCCTGCACTGCGTGTCGGGCTATCCCGCGCCCGTGCACGAGGCGAATCTCTCGGCGATCGACGGCCTCGCCGCCCTCGCGCGCCCCGACTCGCGCCTGCGGCTGCGCGCGGGCTGGTCCGATCACACCGTCTCGAAGGCCGTCCTCCATCGCGCCGTCCACGCCCATCCGACGACGATGGTCGAGTTCCACCTCGACCTCGACGGCCAGGGCGACGAGTTCAAGACCGGCCATTGCTGGCTCCCCGACGCCATCGCGGAGGCGATTGCCGAGATCCGTGCAGGCTTCGAGGCCGACGGCGACGGGAGGAAGGCGCCGACCGCGAGCGAGCAGGCCGAACGCGTCTGGCGCGCCGATCCCGCCGACGGCCTGCGTCCGCTGCGCCCGCTGCGCAGCGTCTGGTCGCCGGCCCCTTGAAGAGCCGCCCCGACCTCGATTTCCTGGTCGCCGGCGGCGCCCGCTACGGCCTGGGCCACATCATGCGAAGCGGCACTCTCGCCGCCTCCGCCCGCCGCCGCGGCTGGCGCGTGCGCGCCTTCCTCGCCGGGGATCGCGTCGCCCTCGAGCGCTGGCGGGCCAGCTGCCCCGACTCCGAGGTCCTGGCCTGGTCCGCCTGGCGCGCACGCGAGAGCGCGCCGCTCACCGTCTTCGATCATCCCTTCGCGAAGTCCCGCTGGCTCGAAGCCTGCCGCCGGGACCGCACGCGCACGATCGTCCTCGACGATTCACGGGCCATCGGGCGCGCGCGACTCACGATCCAGCCCGCGCTCCATCATCTCGCCGAGGCCGACGACGAGAGCGGCGGCGATCTGCCCGAGGACGATCCCGCGACCCTCGTCCTGCGCGGGCCGCGTTATGCGCTCCTCGGATCGGCCCATCTCGACACCCCGCACCGCCCGCAGGTCGAACGCGAGGCGCTGCTCCTCTCGATCGGGGGCGCGGATCCCCACGCCGTCACGCCGCGCATCGCGCCCCTGCTCGCGGAGGTCCTCGATCGCTCCGCAGCCCCGACCCCGATCACGACGCGACGCGTGATCCTCGGCCCCGCCTTCCCCGATCCCGATCGGCGCATCGCGAGCGAGCTCGCGGCGGCGGGCTGGGAGGTCGAGCGGGCCCTCGAGCCCGCGGCGATGGCGCGGCGCATGGCGGAGGCACGCATCGCCGTGATGGGCTTCGGGACGAGCCTCTGCGAGCTCGCCTGGCACGAGACCCCGCATCTCTCCGTCACCCACCACGATCACGACGTGACCTGGGCGAAGACCCTCGAGGAGCGGGGCATCGGTCGGTTCCTCGGGCGGGCCGCGGCCCTCGATCCCGAGCGCGTGAAGACGCGCTTCGCCGGCGCCCTCGCCGATCCGGACTGGCAGCGCACGAGCGCGCAGCGCGCCCTGGCCGCCATCGATGGCGGCCGCGGCTGCGACCACATCCTCGACCGTCTCGCGCTCGTCGCCCGGGAGATCCCGCTCTCGCGCCCCGCGTCAGGGCTGCGCCGGCAGACTGGCCGATCGGGATCGCCGCTCGCCTGACTCCCCGAGCGACGCCGGGCCGGACGCGGCGAGCGCAGGCGAGCCCGGCTCCCGGATGGCCTCGCCCGACGTGTCCACGGTCGTGGCCGACTCGACGAACGAGCCCTCGAAGCGGTCGAACCAGGCCCGAGCCCGTTCGACGCCGTTTCCGGCGGCCTCGATCAGGAAGCGGGCCTCGGCGACCAGGTCCTCGATCGCGATCTCGCGGTGCTCGCTGCGCCGCTGATTCGCGAGGGCCGCGAAGATCTCGGGCTGGACGAGGGCGTCGAGCCAGGGGGCCCGCTCGAGATGGCCCCGGATCTTCTTCTCGCAGCGCGCGATCCCGCGCAGGATCTCGAGCCGCTGCTGGTCGTTGCGTGCGTTCGCGAGGCGCTCGCTGGTCCGCTTCTCGAAGGACCGCGCCTTCTCGACCTCGCGCTCGAGCTCGTCGAGACGACGGCGGGCCGTCCGGATCGCGTCGCGATAGTCCTCGAGGGTGCGCCGGGGGCGCTCGTCGAAGCCCGCGAGCAGCGGCGTGCGCGCATCGATCGACATCTCGGGCAGGGATGCCAGGGCCTCGCCGAAGGGCCGGTGCTCGATCATCGGAATGCGCGCGCCCCCCTCCGTGCAGTTCACGAGCTGGAAGCCGCGCTGCGCGAGCCCGAGACCGATGTCGCGATACTGCTCGATGAACGAGGCATAGGCCCGCCAGGTCGGCACGCGCTCCCCTTCGTTCCAGCCATCGACCCAGACGATGCGGCCCTTGCCGACCTTGTCCCGGGTCGTGTTGCGATGCTCGTCGTTGACGAGCGAGGCCTTCTGGATCATGTCGGTGAACGCGCAGGTCCCGTCCTCCGCCAGCTCGACGCGGACGAAGTCGTAGGCCGAGCCCGCGGCGTAGGCGCGACCTTCGGTGAAGGCGAGATCCTGGCCGATCAGGAGGATCGGGTTGCAGCCCATCAGGACCGCCAGCCCGACCGCGCCCTGGGCCACCGTCCCGCCGCCCATCGTGAAGCGCGTCTCCCCCGTCGCCTTCGCGATCCAGGTCCCCATCGGGCTCGCGCCCGTCGTCGCCGTGAAGAGCGCCCGGACCGGGACGTCGTAGATCGCCGAATGGGCATCGGGCGTCAGCGCGACACAGAGATCGCGCGTCTCTCCGGCCCCCGTGAGCTGCTGCGAGACGTCCTTGCTCTCGAGCACGTGGACCAGGTCGGGCTCGATCCCCGCCCGCCGCAGGGCCTTCAGGGTCTGCCCGATCGCGATCACCACCACGCGATCGCGCTGCGCGCGCAGCAACGGGAGCTGTTTGTCGAGCGAGGGCCCGGCCGCTGCGATGACGGCGGGCTTGCCCCGGAAGGCGCCCGCCATGCGCCCGAAATCCGCCGACTCGGCGATGCGACGGCCGTTGCCCGCCGTGATCCAGGCCCACGACATCAGCTGACCGACCGACGTCCCGATCCGCGTGTCCGCGGCATCCTTCACGCGCTTCGTGCGTTCGACCGCCGCCGCGACCTCCGATGGATCGAGGCGCAGCACGGCCGGATGCGGGAAGACGCGGATGCAGAGACCGGGCACGTAGCGCGCGTTCAGCACAGTGGTCAGCTGATCGAGATCGGCGACGAAATGCAGATCGCGATTCGTCGCGATCAGCCGGGCGAGCGGGAGACGCGAGAGCGCCGCCTTCAGCCGCGCGAGCGACGGCTCGTAGACGAGGACGGTCGCGGACTGCTTCGCGCAGTAGGCCTCGATCTGCTCGCCGAGCCCCAGGCCGACGGCGACCAGGATGTCGGCGGGCGACTCCGCCATCTGCTCGGCGAGCCGGAGTCCGTCACGCCGGGGATCGTAGGCCGAGCCGAGCAGCACGCCTCGCTCGCGCAGCACGAGATCCCCCCGCGGCCCCGCCACGAGCTCGACGCCCTCGCCCGACGTCTCCTCGAGACGCGCCGCCAGCGTCGGATTGCGCTTGCGCAGCGCGGCCAGGTTCTGCTCAAAGACCGGTCGAGAGTCCAACACCCGCCTCCGTCCGATAGATCAGCCCCTGATGTCGCCGGCGCGCCCGCTCGAAGACGCCGCGATCGGCCACGGCATACCCCTCGACCGAGAAGCCGAAGCGCCGCCTCCCGCGCAGGAAGACCGCGCGGGTCTCGTCGATCTCGGCGCCGCTGTGGGAGAGTCGGCAGAAGAAGCGATCGTCGACGGCCTCGTAGTCGAGCATCGGCGCGACCGCCGCCTGTCCCCGATCGCCCTGGACGAGGACGCCGTGGCGCGCGTCTTCGAGGGCGACCCAGCCCTCGGTCGCGCCCAGGCAGGAGGTCGCCGAGACACCCGAGGAGACGGCCTTCGACTGAGCGAGCACGACACCCCGACCGAGCCCTCGCCACTCGATCCGCGCGCCCCCGTGGACCGCGCCGTAGCGCAGCGTCTCCGGATCCCAGGCATCGGGGAGCAGCGTGAACATGCCGAGCCGCAGGCTCGCGATGCGGGCGTCGTGGTAGGCGAGGTCGTGAACGACGTCGAGGCGATCGCGATTGCGGTAGAGGCGATAGGTCTTCTGCCAGACCCCGAGATCGGACTCGAAGCTCGCGACGAAGGTCGTGCGGACCGCCCCCGAAGCCTCCTCGCGCAGCGCGAGCCGCGTCGGCCGCAGGTCGGTGCGCTTGCTGCCGTCTTCGAGGATCGCGAGCACGTGCCCCGAATAGAAGTCCGGCGTGTACTCGATCGCGTCGAAGGTGCCGTGGGGGATCGTCCCGATCAGCGCCCGCTGGGACACCGCCGGAAACGCCAGCGCCTCGAGCGCCGCGCCCCGATGCGCGAGGAAGCTCGCCGTGACGCGATCGGTCGTGATCTTCTGCGCCGGCGCGGGCGCGGGCTCCGTCGCCCGGACACGCGGCGCCGCCACCAGCTCGAGGCCCAGCACCGATTGCGGCGCGAGCTCCGGCTCGAGGACGAGCGTGACCTCGCGCAGGCTGCCGTCGCGGTGGAGACCCTCGACGTCGACCTGGAACTGCGAGGGCAGCAGCTCGGCACCACGACGCGTCCGGACCTCGAGCGCCTCGAAGCGCCCGGCCGGCAGGCGCAGCGGAATCTCGATCGGCATCCGCGACCAGGCCGTCGCGTCGGGGTTCACGAGCACGAGGTCTTCGCTCTCGCCGCGGGCGGGGGTCGCGCGGGCGACCCGGGCGCGACTGCGCTCGAGGGCGACCCCGATGCGCGTCTCGAACTCGACGATCTTCTCCTCGGTCGCGCGCGTCCGGAAGTCGCTGCGCCAGAGATCGACGACGTCCTCGGATCGATTCTCCCCGGCGCTCGCCGGCGCGAGCCGGGTCGCGGCGAGCTCGCTGCGGACGAGCTCGTGGCAGCGGGTATTCATCCCGAATCCGTCGCGACCGGAGACGGCCCAGCGCGTCGGGTTGTAGCGCGGCTGCTTCTTGCAGGGGATCGGATCGGCGGACGAGCCGAGCTCGACCTCGGGCAGGCCGATCGCGGGATCGACGATCCGGCGCGGCAGCGTGAAGCGGAAGCGAGGGTCCTCGGCGAGGCGGCGGAACAAGCCGATCAGGCGCTCGGACTCGCGATTCGCCGCCGCCCCGGCTCCCGCCGGCAGGCTGCGCGAGGGCCGATAGTCGAAGATCTCGACGTCGCCCCCGTAGAGACACAAAGACTCGGCTCCCGGCATGGCCTCGAGGCGATCGAGGAGCCCCTCGAGATCCTCGAAGGGGACCTCGCCGTGGACGACGCGCTGGACCTTCTGGAACACGACCGAGTCGTTCCAGAGCAGCGCCGGACCTGCGCCCCCCGGATCGGCGAATCGGACCGGGCGACAGCGCAGCGGCCGCAGCTCCGGTCGTCGACTGGCCGGGTTGTTCCACTCCATCACGACCTGCTTCGCGCCGATCTCCGCGTAGAGCGGGACCAGACCGTCGGCGAAGGTCTGCTCGTTCACGTACCAGGTCTCCGGCGCGAAGCCGAGAATCTGCTCGTAGGCGCGTCGCCCGAGGCGGAGATTCGCGCGATTGACCTCGACCGGGGCGAGGGGCGCCACGATCTGGGCCCAGCCGCTCGCGATCGGCTCGACGAGGCCGCGCTCGGCCAGGCCCCGGAAACGCTTCACCCACTCCGGGTCCTCGGCGACCAGCGTCCGCAGCGTCCGCGCCGAGAGCTCGAAGCCGATCGGGATCCCGAGCTCCTCGGGCAGACGCAGGATCGGCCAATAGCAGCGGGCGATCACGAGCGGCCGGTCCGCGTCGGGGAGGGCCGAGAAGTCGAGATTGCCGTGGAAGGCCGTGAAGAGGCGCAGCGGCGACATCAGCGCGCGAGCCTGTCGAGCGTCCCACGCAGGACGTCGACGACGCGATCCTGCGCCGCCTCCGAGAGGTCCGGGAACATCGGGAGCGAGAGCAGCCGGAGGTAGGCGGCCTCGGTCCGGGGATGGTCGCCGAAGCGGGTCCCGAGGCGGGCCCGGTAGTAGGGCTGCAGATGGATCGGGATGTAGTGGACCTGGACGCCGATGCCCTCGGCGTGGAGGGCCGCGTAGACCGCCGCCCGCCCGCCCCGGATGCGGTCGACGTCGAGCAGGATCGGGAAGAGATGCCAGGCCGAGCGGGTCTCCGGCGCCTCGGCCAGACAGACGAGGCGATCCTCGCCCGCGAGCCGCTCCACATAACGCTGGGCGATCCGCCGGCGCGCCGCGAGGTTCTCCTCGAGGCGCGAGAGCTGGGAGAGACCCAGGGCGGAGGCGAAATCCGGCAGGCGGTGATTGCCCGAGAGGGTCTGCATCTCGTAGACCCAGCCGCCCGATTGCTCGGCCGACGCCGCGCTCGGGAGCCCGAGGCCCTGGAAGCGGCCCGGGACCCGCTCCATGCCGTGCTCGCGCAGGCGGAGCGCCCGGTCGGCCAGGGCATCGGAACCGGTCACGATCGCGCCGCCCTCCCCCGTCGTGATGTGCTTGGCGGGATGGAAGGAGAAGCAGGCGACCTCGCTGCGGCTGCCGACGGGCCGACCCCGATCGACGGCGCCCAGCGCATGACAGGCGTCTTCGATCAGGAAATGGTCGGCAGCGAGGCGCGCGCGCAGGGCGTCGACGTCCGCGACGTGCCCGGCATAATGGACGACGATCGCGCCGCGGGTCCTCTCGTTCAGGTGGCTCGCGAGGTCGTCGGGATCGAGGGCGAGCGTATCCGACGCGACGTCGACGAAGACCGGCCGGGCGCCCGCGAGGAGCACCGCGTTGGCGGTCGCCAGGAAGGTCAGCGACGGGACGAGCACCTCGTCGCCGGGACCGACGCCGAGGGCCTGGAGCGCGATCTGGAGCGCGGACGTCCCGCTCGAGACGGCGACGGCCCGCGCCGCGCCCGTCGCGGCGCAGAGCCCGGCCTCGAAGGCCGCGACCATCGGTCCCTGGGTCAATCGCTCGGAGTGGAGCACCTTCGAGACCGCCTCGCGGTCCTCGTCCCGGATCCGGTGCTGGCTGTAGGGGATCACGACGGCTGGCCCAGCGCCGCCACCCTGCTCCCCCGCGACACCACGTCGTGGGCCCGTGTCGACGACGGCGCCGCGTCGGCCCCGCCCATCAGGATCGCCACGTGCTGACGCAGGGACTCGACCGTCATCCACTCGCTATTCGTGTCGCTCGAGTAGACGAAGCCGTCGGGCAGCGCGCGCTCGGCGAAGGCGCCCTCGCGGCGACGGCCGTGGTCGGGCTCGATCACGTAATGACTGCCGTAGTCCTGGGTATTGCGCGCCTCCTCGGCGGTCAGCAGGACCTCGTGGAGCTTCTCGCCCGGTCGGCGGCCGACCTCGTCGATCTGCGCCGTCGGGGCCATCGCCCGGGCCAGATCGACGACCCGCATGCTCGGGATCTTCGGCACGAAGATCTCGCCCCCGCGCATCTCGCCCGCCACCTGCAGGACGAGATTCACGGCCTGCTCGAGGGAGAGCCAGAAGCGCGTCATGCGTCGGTCGGTGATCGTGAGGATCCCCGTCTCCGCCTGCTTCTTGAAGAGCGGGATCACCGACCCCCGGCTCCCCATGACGTTGCCGTAGCGGACGCACGAGAAGCGGATGTCCCGGGCCCCGGCGTAGACGTTGCCGTGGACGAAGAGCTTCTCGGCGCAGAGCTTCGTCGCGCCGTAGAGATTGACCGGATTGACCGCCTTGTCCGTCGAGAGCGCGATCGTGCGGCGCACCCCCGCGTCGACGGCGGCGTCGACCACGTTCTGCGAGCCCTGGATGTTCGTCTTCACGGCCTCGGCCGGATTGAACTCGCAGATCGGCACGTGCTTCAGCGCGGCCGCGTGGACCACCAGATCGATGCCGTGCATGGCGCGAACGAGCCGCTCGCGATCGCGCACGTCGCCGATGAAGAAGCGCAGCCGCGGATCGTGTCCGAAGGCCTGCGCCATGTCGTACTGTTTGAGCTCGTCGCGGCTGTACACCCGGACGGTGCACTGGTCGCGGTCCGCGAGCACGCGGCGTACGAACGCCTGCCCGAAGGAGCCGGTCCCACCGGTGACGAGAATCTTGAGCGAACGGCGGTCGCCGTCGCCGACGTCTTTTCGTTTGCCCTCGTGCGCGGGCCGCGCTTTTGTCCATCCCACGCGCACCGACCAAGCAATTGCAGTGCCAACGATGGGCAAGCGGGTCGGTCGCTCAGCTCGAACAGAATGCAGCGCGAGCCCGACCGGTCGGTCGATCCTGCCGGGTGGCGTTTCAGTCTGGAAGGCGGGATTTCGAAGCGCGGCGAGAACGGCCTCTCTGCCGTCCCGCATACCGCAATCAGCGCACGGGCATCGACTTCTCGAGCGCCCGGCTGGTCGCCTCGCCGACGGGATCGACGGCGAGGGCGTCGGCGGGACGCCGCGCGATCTCGACCCAGGCTTCGTTCAGGGTGGCGAGGATCCCGGACGCGACGTCGAGGGGCGCGATGGTGCCGCGCAGATTGGCCTCGAGCAGCCGGTCGGTCACGAAGAAATAGAGCGCGTCGAGGTTGTGGGCGATCTCGCCGCCGCGCTCGAGATTCAGGCTGTGCTGGAGCTCGTTGACGATCGCGAGGGCCTTGGCGATCGAGGTCGCACGGCCCGCGATGTGGCCCGCCTCCTGATGCGCCCGGGCGGCGCGGATGAAGCGAAGCGCGCCTTCGTACAGCTTGACGATCACCATCTCCGGCGTCGCCGTCCGGATCTCCATCTCACGATATCGAGCGCCCAAGCGAGCTCCTCATCCGATCCGGTCGCCGGGTTCGGCGCATCCGGTTGCTTGCTGTAGCCCTTCGAAGGTCGGCTCCGGGGCGATATCCCGCCCCGGAGCCTCGTTCGATTGCCCGTCCTGCTCCGCGAGGAGCCGACGGAAGCCTGCGACTAGCCGAGCAGGTTCAGGGCTGCCTGCGACGACACGTTCGCCTGCGCGAGCACCGAGATGCCCGCCTGCTGCAGGACCTGGTTCCGCGTCATCTCCGCCGTCTCACTGGCGAAGTCGACGTCGCGGATCCGGGACTCGGCCGCAGTCGAGTTCTCCTGCGCCACCGCCAGCGATCGGATCGCCGACTCGAGCCGGTTCTGCACCGTACCGAAGGTGGCGCGGAGCGAAGCGACGTTGGCGATGGCCGTGTCGATGGCCGACAGGGCCGTCTGCGCGCTCGAGACCGAGCTGACCGCTGCAGACGCCGTTCCGATCGCCGACGTCGCGGCGTTGACGGAGCTGATCGTGATCCGGTCGGCCGACGTGTTGGCGATGCCGATCTGGAACGTGACGTCGCCACCGCTGGCCAGGATCGACGTTCCATTGAACTGCGTCACGGCGGCGATGCGGTCGATCTCCGCCGTGAGGTCCTGGAACTCCTGATCGACGGTCGCGCGCTCCTCGTCACCGAGGGTCCCGTTCGCAGCCTGGATCGCGAGCTCACGCTGGCGAATCAGGATCGAGCTGACCTCGTTGAGCGCACCTTCACCGATCTGCAGCAGCGAGATGCCGTCGTTGGCATTGCGCTGGGCCTGCCCCATGCTGCGGATGTCGGCTCGGAACCGCTCCGAGATCGCGAGACCCGCCGCGTCGTCGCCGGCGCGCGTGATGCGCAGACCCGAGGACAGGCGCGAGAGGCTGCGCTGCAGACCGTTGGTCGTGCCGACCAGGTTGCGCTGCGCGTTGATCGACGAAACGTTGCTATTGACTCGAAGACCCATACGAAACAATCCTCCTTGATGGACGACTCACGATTCCTTCGTGAGCGCGAACGAGGAGCGGCATTCGCTCCCCGACGGTCCCCTCGCGCGCCGGACGACCCCTCCTCGTTCGAGGACGCTCCGTTTCGACTCGCGCGGTTCCACGTGCGAGGCGTCGAGTGCAATGGCAATGCCACGGGCCGCGGGCAATCGGGGACACGCAGGTCCGTTCCCATCGAGCGCAACTCCGATTCCAAGTCTCCGACGACCTGTCACGGGCTCCCGAGCGCGCGCGACGAGTCGGCCGCTTCGCACGTTTCAATCCGCGGCGACAGCGGCCGAGGGCATTCAAGTTGAATCGCGCGCCGCGGCGAGGCGACTCCCAGCGAGCGGATGGGCGGGAATCGGAATTGCTACGGGTGAACGGAAGAGCCGAATGGACGGGCCACCGGCCGATGTCGCCCGCTCGCTCGAGGGTCGTTCCGCATGACAGCGCCCATCCGTCCGACCACGCCGACCGGCGAGCTCGCGGCCGCCCCGCGCAGGGCAGCCCTGCGCGCGGAGCTCGAGGCGATCCCGCGCCTCTCGACCGGCTTCGTGGACGCGGCCGAGGGCGAGCGCGTGGTCGCGTGGCTCGATTCCGGCCTGCGCCCGGGTCGACCCGGGCGCCTCGTCCTGGAGTACCCGCTGCTCTTCGCGCCGGGCTCCGAGGCGCTCCCGATCACGGTCTGGTCGGGTGCGCGACCGGTTTCCTTCTGCATGCTCTGGCCCGCGCGCTTCGCTCTCGGCGGTGGAACGCTGCGGACCGCCCTCGTCTCCCTCGTCTACACCGATCCCCGCGATCGCGGCCGCGGCCTCGCGCGACAGGCCATCGCCCGCGCGCTCCGGGAGGCGAAGGCGCGCGAGCTCGGCCTCTGTCTGCTCTGGAGCGACCTCGACGACTTCTATGCGAGCCAGGGCTTCACCCGAGCAGGCGACGAGACGCTGCTGGTCCTCGATGCCGACGTGCTCGCGCGGGTCCGAGCGGGCTCGGACCTGGGGTTGGATTCGGGCTCGGGCTCACGGGAGGAGCCGGGGGCGGAATCGAGCGACTCAGCGCCGACCCGCGTGGAACGTGCCGGCGCCGCGGACTGGCCGGCGATCGCGGCGTTGCGGGCCCGACGGCGCTGCCATGCGGTGCTTCCAGACGAAGGCGCCGCGCTCGCGCAGATCCCCGGGCTCGACGTGCGGGTCGCCCGCGGCGCCGAGGGCGTGGTCGCCTTTGCGATGTGCGGGCGCGGGGACGACTTCGGCGGTGTGATCCATGAATGGGGGGGCGACGCGGAGGCTGTGCTGGGCTGCTGTGCGGCGCTGCTCGACGACGCGGGTCCGGGACGCGGGTTGCTGCTGCTCTCGCCCGACGAGCCGAGCGAGCTCGGCTGGCGCCTGCGCGCGGCCGGTGCACAGCGCCTCGCGAATCCCCTCGCCTGGTTCGAGCTCGCCTCGCTCCCGGCGCTCGCTTCGGATCTCGAGACCCTGGCGCCGTCCTTCTCACAGGCGGTCCGACTCGAGGTCGCGGCCGCGAGCGAAGCTGCCGCGGTCGGGATCGAGCTCGTCGCACGAAGAACCGGCGCGCGCTGCCGGCTCTCGCCGCCGGAGCTCGTCGCGCTGCTCTTTTCGAAGCCCACGGAGTCGCGCGCCGCCGCCGCGCGGGCGCGGATCGGGTCGATCGCGCCCGCCGCAGTGCTCGCCGAGCTCCCTTTGCCCCTCTTCGTCTGGGGCCTGGAGTCGATCTGAAGCGATGATCTGGGTGACCCGTATGGATGGCGAACGCCTGCTCCTCAACGACGATCAGGTCCTCTACGTCGAGCCGACCCACGACACGCTGCTCGTCTTCGCGAATGGCGAGCGCCTCCGGGTCCTCGAGAGCCCCGAAGAGCTCGTCGAGCGGATCACGCATTGGCGCCAGCGGACCCTCGGACTCTCCTTCTTCCACGACGACGAAGCCCCCGTCGGTTGAGGCCCAGCACGCCATGGATCCCCTGAGTCTCATCGGTCTCGCCCTCGGCCTCGCCACCGTCTTCGCGACCCAGCTCGTGGAGGGCGGCGGCCTCGGGGTGTTGTTTCAGGGACCGGCCGCGGTGATCGTCGGGCTCGGGACGCTCGGCGCGACGTTGCTGTCGGCGAGCGGGGAGGATCTCGCCACGGCGGTGCAGGCGTCGCGCCGGGTCTTTCGCAGGGCCGCGGATCGGCGCGACCTGCTCGTGACCCGCTTTCGCGACCTCGCGCTCATCGCCCGCAAGGACGGGCTCGTCTCCCTCGATCATTCGCAACGCGCATTGCCGACGCCGTTCATGCAGCGCGCCCTTCGCCACGTGATCGACGGCTGCGAGGCCGCCCAGCTGCGCGACGTGCTCGAGGCCGACGCGCGCAGTCGCGCGGCGGCGGCGCGGGCGGGGGCCCAGGTCTTCGAGGTCGCCGGCGGCTATGCCCCGACGATGGGCATTCTCGGGGCGGTGCTCGGCCTGGTTCGGGCGATGGAGTCGCTCTCCGATCCCGAGAAGCTCGGCGGGGGCATCGCCATCGCCTTCGTCGCCACGGTCTATGGCGTCGGGATCGCGAACCTCGTCCTGCTCCCGATCGCCGCGCGCATCCGCAGCCTCGCCGAGAAGCAGGAAGCGGAAGACGCGATGATCGTCGAAGGCACGATCGCGCTCCAGGCGGGCATCGCTCCGCGCACCCTCGAGCGCATGCTCGCGGCGCATCTGCCGCCGAAGGGCGGAAGCCAATGATCCCGCCGCGACGGACGAGCGCGGATCGAGCCCCGAACGCCTCGACGCGCGATCGCTGGCTGCTCTCGTACGCGGATTTCCTGACCCTGCTGCTCGCGCTCTTCGTCGTCCTCTATGCGAGCGCACGCCTCGACGCCGAGCGCAATCGCGGGCTCTTCGAGGGGCTCGAATCGGCTTTCGGTGTCGGGGCGAGCCCGCAGACGCCCTCGAGCGAGGCGCGCGCCGGGGGGGCCGAGCGGGCCGACGACGAGGATCCCGAGCGCGAGGCGCCGCCCATCGGGACGCTCGCTCCGCTCAAGCAGCTCGAGTCGAGCCTCGCGACCCTCGTCGAACGCGAGCACGAGCGGCTGCGCAAGGATCCGGGCGTCAGCATCCATCCGACCGAGCGCGGGCTCGTCATCTCGCTCGCGGCCGCCGAATACTTCCCGGCCGGGGGGGCCGAGATTCCGGCGGACCGAAGACGGCTGCTCGCCGCGATCGCGCCGCTGCTCGCCGCCGAGACGGGCTCGCTCCACTTCGAGGGCCATACCGACGATCGACCGATCGGCCGGGGCCCCTTCGCCTCGAACTGGGAGCTCTCGAGCGCCCGCGCCGCCGCGGTCGCCCGCTATTTCATCGAGCAGCACGGCATCGCGCCGGAGCGCGTCGCCACCACGGGCTATGCGTCCTACCGCCCGCTCAGCGCGAGCGACGCGCCGGCGGAGCGCGCCCGCAATCGCCGGGTCGAGATCGTGGTCCTCGCCGACGGCGACGTCGCCGAGTCGACGAGCGCACGCGACGAGGAGGCGGCCCTCGGACGCCTGCTCGAGCATCTCCCGCCGATCCCCGCCGAGGCGGATCCGTCGCTGCGCCCGCCGAGCCCCGGACCGGAGCCCTTCGACATCCCGCTCCCCTGAGCCCGAGCCGCCCCCCCCGCTCACGCGGGACGGGCGGACCGGCCGGCGGGCCCCCGCCCCGATCAGGGGGCGGGCGTCGCCGTCGCGGCCGTCGCCGCACTTCGGGCCGTCGCCGCCGGCTCGAGCGGCGGGATCGCCATCCGCGTCGAATAGCGCGGGTCCTCGCCGACGACCTGGATGCCCCGGCGCGTCGTCACGTTGATCACGAGCGGCGCCGCGAGATTCAGGAAGATCGACTTGCCCGACAGGGTCACGATCGAGAGGATCTCGACCTCCTCGCTCTTCTCGATGCCGAGCGCCGCGACGTGCTCGCGCTGGACCGGCGGATCGTAGTTCGGAAAGAAGCTCCACGGCGTCGCCACCACGAAGGCGAGATCCGGATCCTCGATCGAGACGAGCCAGGCCATCTCGCCGCCCTCGGCGTGCTCCATGATCACGAAGCGGGACAGCCCCGGGAAGCCCGGAAGCGGCTCGAAGGTCACGACCTCCGCCTCCGTCACCTCGATCTTGCCCACCCGCCGACTCTCGAAGCTGATCAAATCACCCATTCTGGCTTCCTCCCATTCGATTCTTGGCATGGCTCCGGACCACCCGGATGGGGCCGACCATCGCGTTTCCCCGTGACGCAGCTTCGACGTTCGCCGAGGCCACCTGCTCGAAGATCTCCTCGCGGAAGATCCCGACTTCCTCCGGTGCTTCGATCGCGATCCGGACCTGGGCCCCCGTCGAGGCCACGACCGTGACCCGGATGTCCTGTCCGATCCGAACGCTCTCACCGTGTCTTCGTGTGAGCACCAACATGCAAACCCCCTGGAAGCTCCGAAGAGCCCCTCATAGAAAATCGAGCAGCGTCGGCTGCTGCATCCGCGCCGTGACGGCGAGCGACGCCTGGAGCGCCGACTCCTGGGCCGCGAGATCCGAATAGACCTGATAGGCGTCGACGTCCTCGAGGACCGAGGCCTGGTTCGTGAGCTCCTGCTCCTGACTCCGGAGCCGCTGCTCGAAGGAGTCGGCCTTGGCGTCGTTGCCGCCGACGTGGGCGCGCTCGACGTTCAGCTGATCGAGAGCGAGGTCGAGATCCCCGATCGCGGTATCGATCAGGTTGGTGTCGTTCTGGTCGATGCCCTGCCAGAGCTGGCCCAGGACGGCGAAGAGGTCGACGTTGCCCTGGAAGACCTGCGCCCCGCTCCGGGTGACCTCGATCGTGACGCCTTCGTCGATCTCGACCGAGATGGCCGAGTCGTCGGCGGCGAAGGCGACCGTCGGGGGCGGAGAGCCCGATACGAAGCTCCCCGTCTGCACGAAGGCCGCCGTATCCGAAGCGACTCCCGAGAAGACGTAGCCCCCGCCCGCGGCCCGCGTATTCGAGGCATCGAGGAGCTGATCGAAGAGCTGCTCGACCTCGACCCGCAGCGCGGCGCGCGCCGTCGGGCCATTCGACGTATTCCGGGCCTGGAGTGCCTTGGTCTTCGCGTCAGCCACGACCTCGGTGGAATCCGCGATCGCCTCCTCGGTCGCCCGGATCCGGGTCCGCGAGAGATCGATGCTGCGCAGATAGCGGCCGGTCTGGCTCAGGGAGTCCTTCAGCTCGAGGGTCGAGCGATAGTCGACCGGATCGTCCGACGGGCGATTCAGCCGCCGGCCCGTCGAAGCCTGCTCCTGCGTCCGGGCGAGGCGGCCCTTCTGGAGCTGGAGCTGCGCCATGTTCATGCGCGACATCATCGATTGGGTGACCCGCATCGGATCCCTCCTCGTTTCCTGCTAGAGCGCCGCGAAGAGGTCGTCGAGCATCTTCGAGATGGTCGACAGAACCTTCGCGTTCGCCTGAAAGCTCGCCTGCAGCTTGACGAGCTCGGAGACCTCTTCGTCGATCGAGACCCCCGAGACCTCGTCGCGACGATTCTTGACGGCGGTCAGCACCGAGTCCTGCTGCGCGAGCGAGCGCTCGGCCGTGCGCGCCCCCTCACCGATGTCGCCGATCCACTTGCCGAGCGTGTTGACGAGGGACGAGGTCGTCCCCGTCGGCGTCCCCGGGACGTCGCCGGCCAGATAGGTCGTGACCCCGCCCTTGCGCAGGTCCTTGAGGCGCTCGACCCACGCCGTGTCGCCGGGCGCGGCGCCGGGACCGCCGGTGACCGGATCGAGCTGCGCGCCTGCCGCGATGTTCTGGGCCGTTCCACCCTGACTCGGGTCGACGTCGGCGGCGAGACCGAAGTTGCGCGCCGCGTCGTCGATGCTCGGCTGACCGGTCAGGTCCTCGAAGAAGTCGTGGGCGTTCCCGTCGACGAGGCCGAAGCCCCCGCGATGGACCGCGTTGAAGCGCTCGGCGAGGGTGAAGGCGAAGGCGTCGAGCTCGCGGATCGCGCCGGCCAGCGTGTTGTCCCGAGCCTCGATCAGCCCGCCGAGCTCGCCCCCGCGCAGGAGCGCCGAGGCATCGAAGTAGTTTCCGGCGCCGTTGTAGTAGACCTTCGAGAAGCTCGGATCGAAGGGATTCGGGTTGCTCGGATCGACGACCGCCTCGAGCGTCGCTGCGATGTCCTTGTCGACGAGGGGAAGTCCGCCGGAGATCCGGACCGAGAGCATGCCCTGGTTGTCGGTGACGAGGGTGACGTCGACCTTCTCGGCGAGCGACAGCACGAGCTGATCGCGCTGGTCGCGCAGGTCGTTCGCCGGCCCCGAGACCTCGGCGGCGGCGATCTTCTGATTGAGCGCGGCGATCTCCCGGCTGATCGCGTTGACCTCACCGACGAGCCCCGCGATGCCGCGGTCGGCGTCGCGCTGGAGCCCGCGCAGCTGCTCGTCGTAGCGGTGGATCGAGTCGACGAGACTCCCGGCGGAGGCAATCAGCGTCGTGCGGGTCGCCGACTGCCCGGGATCGCTCGCGTTCGAGAGATCGTCGAGGGCGTCGAAGAACTTCGTGAGGTCGCCCGCGAGCCCCTCGCCCTCCGTCGAGCTCACGACGCTCTCCATCTGGCGGTAGATCGAGGCCTGGGTATCGAGGGTCGCCTGGCGTGAGGTCTCGCGGATCAGCCGATCGCCGACGAAGCGATCGACGACGCGCTCGACGCTGACCTGCTCGACGCCGGTCCCGATCCAGCCGGCATTGGTCTGTTGCGGCAGCGTCGTCTGCAGGACCGAGCGCTGCCGCGAATAGCCTTCGGTATCGGCGTTGGCGATGTTGTGGCCGGTCGTCGCGATGCCGCTCTGGACGACTGCGAGTCCACGGGTCGCCGTGCCGAGTGTGTCGAAGAGGCCCGCCATGATCCCGCCTCAGATCGCCGCGCGGACGAGACGTCCGCGACCCATGGAGCCCGCGCCCTGCTGCGCCGGCCCGTACCCGACCTTCTCAGGCACCGCGCGCCCGAGCATCCGGAGCGTGTCCTGGATGTGGCGCAGCGAGCGGTCCGCGAAGGCCCCGTTCGACTCGAGCAGGCTCCGCGTGGAGCGGATCAGGGCCGTGAGCCGCGCGTGCAGGTCGGGCAGCCGCCCGGCCTCGCCGTCGAGGGTGGCGATCAGCGCCCCGAGCTTGATCGGTTCATCCGCGAGACCGAGCGCCCGCGCGAGGGCCGTCGTGAGCGCGCGTCGCGAATCCTCGAGCAGCCGGGCCTCCTCCGCGAGACCGCGCTTGCGCTCGACCACCTCCGCGATCTCCGCCGGCTCGAGGGCGATCAGGAGCGCCTCTTCCCGGCGCAGCACCTCACGCATCCGCAGATAGACGTTCTCCTCGGCCTGCAGCACGACCTCGAGCCCCGCGACCTGCTCTTCGAGGGTCTTCATCGTCCCTGCTCCTCGGGCCGGACGGCCTTCGACGCGCGCTCTGCCTCGGGCGTGATCTTCTCCTCGTCGCCCGGCTTGGTCAGCTGGCCCGCCATCGACGCGGCGAGCCCGACGCCGCCGCTCTCGGCGACCATCCGGGCGAGCTCCTGATGGAAATGCTCGCGGTACATGCGGCCCGCCTGGCCTCCGTCGAAGAGCCCCGTCGGATTCTCGGGCGCGGCGATGCGCATCATCTCGCCGAGGAAGTAGGCCTCGAAGTTCCGCAGCGCCGTCGCCTCGTCGGTCTTGCCCTCGGCCATTTTTCCGAGGGAGAGCTCCGTCGGGATCCCCACCGAATCGATCGCGTTCATCACATGGTCTCCACGTCGGCGGAGAGCGCGCCGGCAGCCTTGATCGCCTGAATGATCGAGACGAGGTCCGTCGGCGTGGTCCCCATCGCGTTGAGGGCGCGAACGAGATCCCCGATCGTGACGGTCTCTTCGATGACCGTGAGCTGGCTCTCGTCCTGGGTCGTCGAGATGGCGCTGTTCTGGACCGGGGTCGTCTCCCCGTCCGAGAAGGGGGCGGGCTGCGAGACGTCGTTCATCTGGTCGACGACGACGGTCAGATTGCCGTGGGCCACCGCGACGGTCGCGATGCGCACGGTATCGCCCATGACGACCGTGCCCGTCCGCTCGTTGAGGATGACCCGGGCCGCCCGGTCGGGGGCGATCTCGAGCATCTCGACCCGGGCCATGAAGCCGACGGCGTCCTTCTGATAGGCGGCGGGCAGGGTCAGGTCGAGGGTGCCCGAGTCGCGGGCGATGGCGACGGGCTCGCGGAACTCCTCGTTGATGCGCGCCGCGGCCCGCATGGCCGTCGTGAAGTCGGGCTGGTGGAGCGCGATCTCGAACTCGTCCTGACCGACCATCGAGTAGGCGACCTCGCGTTCGACGGTGGCGCCGCCGACGACGGTGCCGACCGTCGGATGGTTCTGGCTGACGGAGCTCCCGCTGCCTTCGGCGGAGAAGCCGCCGACCGCGAGCGGGCCCTGGGCGACGGCGTAGATCTGACCGTCGCCGCCGACCAGCGGCGTCATCAGCAGCGTCCCGCCCTTGAGACTCGCGGCATCGCCGACGGAGGACACGACCACATCGACGGACGAGCCCGTCCGGGCGAAGGCCGGGAGCTTCGCCGTGACCATCACCGCGGCGACGTTCGAGATCCGGATCAGCCGCGGATCGATCGACACGCCCATCTTGGCGAGCATGCTGCGGAGGGACTGGACCGTGAACTGCGTCTGTTGCTTGTCGCCGGTCCCGCGCAGGCCGACGACCAGGCCGTAGCCGATGATCTGGTTCGAGCGGACGCCCTTGACCGAGGCCATGTCCTTGAGCCGCGCGGCCTCGGAAGCCGCCGCCGGCCCGAGTGCCAGCGCGAGGGCGAGCGCCGCGCAGACGAATCGCCCGACGTTCCGCGTCTTCCGTTCCCCGATCCCGTGCTCGCGCCGATCTTCCATGGGCTCCGCTCTAGAAGGGGTAGATCCAATCGATGACCCGGGCCATCCAACCCGGGCGCTGCTTGTCGTCGAGGACACCGAGTCCGTCGTAGGCGAGGCGCATCTCCGCCACCGAATTCGACAGGACCTGGTTCTCGATCGTCAGGTCCTCCTGGCGCACGAGTCCCTCGAGCGAGATGTACTGCGCCTCGTGGTTGACCACGACGGAGCGGCGACCCCGGATATGGAGGATCCCGTTCGGCAGGACACCGATCACGCGGCACGTGATGACGCCCGTGAAGCGGCCGCGCCGGCTCGTGTTGCCCTGACCGGAGAACTCGTTCGTCATGCCACTCTCGACGACGTTGACGGGCGTTCCCTCCGGAATCGTCGTGCCGGGATTGTCGAAGCCGAAGATCCGCAGGAGCCCGCGGATCGGGCTCGAGACCAGCTTCTGGAAGCCCACGTCCGAGGAGATCGTGCCGTTCAGCGTGCGCTCGGACTCCGTCTCGGTCTTGGCGTCGCCCTCGGCCTGGGTCTGCTCGAGGATCACGACCGTGACGAGGTCGCCCACGCCGCGCGCCTTCTCGTCGAAGAACATGAAGGAGGCGGACTGGGTCGAGCCCGCCCAGATGGAACCGGGGCTCGGCGGCTCCTTCGGCGCCGTCTCGACGGCCTCGTAGTCCATGGGCTCGCGCCCCTCACGGATCGAGTTCTCGACGCAAGCGGTCGCGAGCGAGACGACGAGCAGGAGCGTTCCGACGAAGGGGCCGCGGGCTCGAATGCGCTCAGAAGGCGACATGGACCCGCCCCTCCGGATCGATGCGACCCGTGACCTCGCGCTTCGACTCGACGTTGACGACGCGGATCCAATCGCCGGTGGCCCCGGTCTCCTGGGCCTTTCCGAGGGCCTGGATCAACAGCGGACCGTGCTTCAACACGAGCGTCACCCGATCGCCCCGCTCGACGACCGGCACACGCTCGAAGTCGCCCTCGCGCAAGACCTGATCCGCCGCGAGCGAACGGCGCGCCCGCTGGCCGACGATCCGCTCGGCCTCCCGAACGACGTCACCGGGGGAGGCCGCGCGATCGCGATCGACGTAGTCCACGTCCTCGGCCGTCACGACATGACCCCGCGAGAGCGCCCGCTTCGAGACGACGATCCGATCGGAGACGGTGACGTAGGGCGAGACGACGCCGCGCTTCACGAGCTGCTGGCCGACGTAGAGCGCGACCGTGATGGCGACGCGACCGTGGAACGGCACGGGGCTGCGCGTCGAGAGCTCCGTCCGGACCTCCCCGGGCACGGCCGAGACGTCGAAGTCGAAGGCGCGCAGCTCCGGGATCTCGATCTCGGCCGGCTCGCCCTGGGCGTGCTCGAGGATGAACTGCTCGAGATCCGCCCGGACGCGTTCCGCGGTCGACGGCCCGGCGCTCGCCTCGACGGCGGGCTCCGCAGCGGCCTGCGACGCGACGAAGAGGCCGATCGCCGCCGCAAGACCGATCCAGAGCGACCATCCAGCCCATCGTCCGAACACGCTTCCGATCCCCCGTCCGTCCATCCGTGCGGCCATCCGTCCGAACAAGTTCCTGCCCCTCTCGCCCGCTTCCACTTCCATCTCCGGCTTCCGCCGCGAGCCCGCCTCCGACGACGGACGACTGACGACTGACTACTGCGAGAGCTGGGCCGCCACCCGGAGCATCTCGTCCCCGGCCTGGATCACCCGCGAGCTGACCTCGAAGGCGCGTTGCGCGAGGATCATCTGGACGAGCTCCTCGGCGACCTGCACGTTCGAGCCCTCGAGGAAGCCCGCGGAGATGTTCCCGAAGCCGTCCTGCTGCGGAATGCCGGTCTGCGGATCCCCGGAGGCCTGCGTCGCCTCGAGCAGGTTGTATCCGGCCGAACGAAGCCCGGACGGATTCGCGAAGCGCGCGAGCTGGACCTGACCGAGATTCGTCGGCTGGGTCTGGCCGGCCTGGGTCGCGTTGACGGTTCCGTCCGGGAGCACCGTGACGGAGAGCGTGTCCGGCGGCACCGCGATGTTCGGAATCAGCTGGTAGCCGAGCGACGTCACGACGTTGCCGTTCGCGTCGAGCTTGAACGTGCCGTCGCGGGTGTAGACCGTCTCGCCGGTGGGGCGCAGGATCTGGAAGAAGCCGGTGCCCTCGATCGCGAGATCGAGGGGATTGCCGGTGTTCACGCGGTCGCCGGCCGAGTAGATCGTGTTGACGGCGGCGAGCTGGACGCCGTGACCGACCTGCACGCCGGTCGGCAGGATCGAGCCGTCGGTGCCCGCTGCGCCCGGCGCGCGCAGCGTCTCGTAGAAGAGGTCCTGGAACTCCGTCCGGGATCGTTTGAAGCCCGTCGTGCTCACGTTCGCGATGTTGTTCGCGATCGTGTCGATCTGGGACTGTTGCGCTTCCATGCCCGTGGCGGCGGTGAAGAGTGCCCTCATCAGCGGATCCCCTCGATCAAGGTCTGGGTGGTTTCGTCGTCGACCTGCATCGCCCGCAGATTCACCTCGAAGGCGCGCTGCAGCATGACCAGGGTCGCGAGCTCGTGGGTGGACTGGACGTTCGATCCCTCGATCGACTCGGGGATCACGATCGGCGAGACGGCGGGCGTGCCGGCGTCGTCCGGCCCGGCGCGGAACAGGCTCTGGCCCTCCTTCTCGAGGGCGTGAAGATTCTCGAACTCGACGATCTTGAGCCGGCCGACGGGGTTCCCGTTGCGATCGACGACGGCGCCGGAGGGCTGGATCTGGACGTCCGCGTCCCCGATCAGGATGGGTCCGCCGTCGCCCATCACCGCCTGGCCACTCGGCGTCGAGAGCTGGCCCGTCGCGTTGACGATGAAGTTCCCGGCGCGGGTGTAGCGCGGGCCGTTGGTCGTCATGATCTCGAAGAAGCCCTTGCCGTCGATCATCGCGTGGAGCGGTGAGCCGGTCTTCTGGGCCGAGCCGCGGGCGAAGTCGGTGCCGACGAGATCGGTCTGGACGAAGGTGCTCCCGGGTGCGCCGGGCTGGAGGCCGCCCTCGGCGTCGCGCAGCGCGGCGTCGAAGACCGCGCGGAAGACCGATTCGCTGCGCTTGAAGCCGGGGGTCCCGACGTTCGCGAGATTGTTCGCGACGACGTCGAGGTCACGCAGCTGGGTGCTGGCTCCGGAGGCCGCGATGTAGGCGTCGCTACCCATGCTCTACTTCATCCCGTCGCTCCGGCGAAAGCCGGAGCCGTTTCTTCGCATCGCTCGACGGGCGCCCGCCGCGGCGAGCACCCCAGCAACGAGAGAGCAAGGGACGTGCCATGGGCCGGCGCCATGCGCAGCGCCCTCTCGCGGCCCTGCCTTCGTCCTCGTCGCTTCCACCCGGCCATTCCTGCCGGGTGCGTACACCGATCTGAAACGAGCCGTTGCAGTCCGCAATCAAAGGCCCGGCCCCGGCGCAATGCCAGCCGGGGGACGCGCCCGCCGCGCGCGCCGCTCCTCGACGATCGACTCGGCAAGGAGCCGGATCCGCCGCGCGATCGGCGCGTTCGGCGCGTCGAGCAGGACCGGCGTCTGACGCGCCACCGCCTGCCCCATCGCGGGGTCGTCGGGCAGGATCGCGCGCAAGGGCAGCGGCCGGTCGAGGAAGCGACGCGTCAGGCGATCGAGGGCGCGATGGGTCCGCTCCCCGGTGGCGCGATCCGTCGCGCGATTGACGACGAGCTCGAGCTGCAGCGCCGGCTCGCGCTCCCAGAGCTGTTTGGCGGTGGTGTAGGCGTCGGCGAGGCTCGTGGGCTCGGGCGTCGCGACGAGCCAGACGGGCTCGCAGTGGCGCGCGAGCTCGATGACTCCGGCGCCGATGCCGGCCCCGAGGTCGAGGACGGTCAGGCTGCGCGCATCGATCCGCGCCCCGAGCGCCTCGCCCGGCGCGCCCCGCAGCCCGCGCTCGAGCGCGGCGACCGCGGCAGCGCGGCCCCCGACGACGAGCAGCTCGAGGCGGCCCGGACCCGCGACGATCGCCGCCTCGAAGGCGCAGCGCCCCTCGGCGAAATCCCCGAGATCGAAGCCCGGAACGAGGCCCATCAGGAGATCCGCGTTGGCGAGACCGAGATCCCCGTCGATCAGAAGCGTCGACGCGCCCGTGGCCGCCGCGGCGAGCGCGAGGTTCACGGCGAGCGCGCTCTTGCCGACCCCGCCCTTCCCGCTCGCGATCCCGAGGATGCGCCCGCGCGCTTCCGCTGCGCTCGTCGCGCCGCGATCGGCGCTCGCCCCGGGCCGCCGGTCGCGCAGTCCCTGCGCTTGATGGGCGATCATGCCGCGCGCCCGAGCACGCCGTGGACGAAGCGATCGGGCTCCGCGATCTCGAGATCCTCGGGGACCCGCTGCCCCGTGCCGAGCCAGCAGACCGGCGGACAGGACTCGTCGAGCAGGAGGTTCACGATCGGCACGAGCGAATCACACTCGTCGAGACGCGTCAGGATCAAGCGATCGGGCCGCAGGGCTGCGAATCGAGCGACCTGTGCGCGGGCGACCTCGCCGCGGGCGGTCGCGTCGATCACGAGCTCGATCGAAGCCTCCTCGCCGAGCCCCTCACGCAGCGCTGCGAGCGGCAGCTGGCGCTCGAGATCCCCGGGCGAGCGACCGGCGGTGTCGACCAGGATCGCGTGCTCGCGATGGCGGCGCGCGATCTCGGCCACGGCCGAGAACGACGTGCTCTCCTCGTAGGGCACTTCCAGCAGGCCGGCGAAGGCTCGCAGCTGCTCGCGCGCGCCGATGCGGAACGGGTCGAGGGAGACGAGCGCCACGTCCCGTTCGCCCTCTTCGTTGCGCGCCGCGAGCTTTGCGAGCGTCGTCGTCTTGCCCGCCCCCGGAGCGCCGACCAACACACGCACGCGCCGGGCCCGCTCCCAGCGCGGCGGGGCGAGCCGCGCGTCGAGCCGTTCGCGCAGGATCGACGCCAGCGATCGCGCACGGCCCTCCGCCTGCGCCGCCCTCTGCGCCTCGGCGAGGGCCCGAGCATGACCCGCCTCGAGCCCGAACTCGACGAGCGACGCGGCGATCGGATCGTGATCCCTCGCCGCCCGGCCTTCGAGCATCCGCCCCATCGCCGAGCGCAGGCCCCGCAGCTCGCTGCGGAGCTCCTCCTCGAAGCCCGCCCGCCCGCGCAGCGCCGCGACTTCGCGCCGCAGCGATTCGACCGCCCCACGCAGCGCCACGGCGTCGTCCCCCGCGCCCCCTCCCGCGAGCGATCCGGAATCCGGTGCGGTCGCGAGCTCATGCAGCGTCGCGCTCCCCCCTCCGCTCGCGCCGCCCCGCGGCAGAGCGGCCTGGACCTCGACGCCGCTACGGGCCAGCAGCCCGAAGGCGCCGCGCCCGCGCTGGATCGTGCGCGTCGACAGGATCAGCGCATCCGGTCCGAGGGTCCGGCGCACCTGCTCGAGCGCCTCCTCCATCGTCGCCGCCTCGAAGCGCTTAATGTGCATTGGCTTCGAGCCTGACCGTCCCGAGCGAGATCACCTGGACGCCGCCCGGAAGCTCCGCATGCGAGAGCACCGCGACCCGGGGCAGGAAGCGCGACACGATCTGCCGCAGCGGCGAGCGGATCGTCTGGGTCGCGAGCAGCACCGGCCCCCGGCCGTCGTTTCCGATGCCGAGCGCCGAGACCGCGCGCTGAAGCCCGCGGACGAGTCCGTCGAGGGTGATCGGATCGACCGCGAGGAACGAGCCGCTCTCGGAGCGCTGCACCACGCTGCGCAGCTGCTCCTCGAGCTCCGGCGCGAGGGTCAACACCGGGAGCCGGCCGTCGCTCTCGATGTAGGGCCGGGTGATCGCGCGGCCGAGGCGCTCGCGCACGAGATCCGTCAGCAGATCGGGATCCTGGACCTTGCCGGCGTACTCGGCGAGGGTATCGAGGATCGTCCCGAGATCGCGGATCGAGACGCGCTCGGCCAGCAGCGAGCGCAACGTCCGGTGGAGCAGCGAGAGGCTCACCATCCCGGGCACGATGCCCTCGATCGCCTTGCCGTTGCTGGCCGCATAATGATCGAGGAGATCCTGCACGCGGGCGCGGGTCAGCAGCTCGACCGCATGGGTCCGCACGACCTCGGCCAGATGGGTCGAGAGCGCCGTCGACGCATCGACGACCGCATAGCCCGCAGACGAAGCCCGATCGCGGTCCCGCTCCTCGATCCAGCGGGCCGGCATCCCGAAGGCGGGATCCTTCGTCTGGATCCCCGGGATCGGCTCGGCGTCGTCGCCCGGCGAGATCGCGAGCGAGCGGCCGGGGGGGATCTCGTGGGTCGCGACCTGCTCGCCGCGGACGCGGATCGCATAGCCTCCGGGCTTCAGATCGAGGTTGTCGCGGATGTGGATCAGCGGAACGATGAAGCCGAGATCGGAGGCGAGCTGGCGCCGCGTCGCCCGGATCCGGGCCAGCAGCTCACCGCCCCGTTTGGCGTCGACCAGCGGAATCAGCCCGTAGCCGATCTCGAGCTCGAGATCGTCGAGGACCAGGGCTTCGCGGATCTGCTCCTCCTCCGTCGGCGCCGGGACGGGCGCGAGCTGCGGTGTCGCCACGGCCTTCACGATCGGCTGTCCCCAGATCGCCATCGCCCCGGCCCCGACGGCCAGCAGCGCAAAGGGCAGGAAGGGCAGGCCCGGCGCGATCGCCATCACGCCGAGCATCCCGGAGACCATCGCCATCGCCCGCGGCTGCAGGATCACCTGATCGCGCAGCTCGCTCGACAGCGTGTCGCCGGCGCCCGCGCGGGAAACGATGACGGCCGCCGCCGCCGAGATCACGAGCGCTGGAACCTGGGAGACGAGTCCGTCACCGACCGTCAGGATCGTGTAGGTCTCGACCGCCTCGAGCAACGGCATGCCGGCCTGGAAGACGCCGACCGCGAGCCCGCCCACGAGATTGATCACCATGATGACGATGCCGGCGATGGCGTCGCCCTTCACGAACTTCGAGGCACCGTCCATCGCGCCGTAGAAGTCCGCCTCGCGTTGGACGTCGGTCCGCCGCCGCTTCGCCTCGGCATCGTCGATCACGCCCTGATTCAGATCGGCGTCGATCGCCATCTGCTTGCCCGGCATGGCGTCGAGAGTGAAACGGGCCGCCACTTCGGCGATGCGGCCCGCGCCCTTCGAGATCACGACCATGTTGATGATCACGAAGATCAGGAAGATCACGATGCCGATCGCGTAGTTGCCGCCGATCGTGAACTGGCCGAAGGACTGGATGACGTAGCCCGCTGCATCTTCGCCGTCGCTGCCGTGGAGCAGGATCAGACGCGTGCTGGCCACGTTGAGCCCGAGGCGCATGAGAGTCAGGATCAGCAGCAGCGAGGGGAAGACCGAGAAGTCGAGGGGCCGCTCCACGAAGAGCGCGAGCAGCAGGACCAGGAGACCCGCCGTCAGCGAGAGCGACAGGAAGACGTCGAGGAAGACCGCCGGCAGGGGCACCACGAGCAGCGCCATGATCGCGAAGAACACGACGCCGAGCAGGATCTGGTTGAGGGGGAGCTTCGTCATGCGCTCCTCCAGCGCAGCCCGCGGCGGGGATCGAGCTTGTAGACGTAGGCCAGCACCTCGGCCACCGCCTGGAACAGGTTCTCCGGGATCTCGCGGTCGATCTTCGCGGTCTTGAAGAGCAGCTGCGCGATCGGCGGATTCTCGACGATCGGAATCCCGAGCTCCTCGGCGCGGGCGCGGATCCGGAGCGCGATCAGGTTCTTCCCCATCGCGAGGACCTTCGGCGAGGCCTGGAGGGGCGGCCGGTACTGGAGCGCCACCGCATAATGGGTCGGGTTCACGACGACGACGTCGGCGTCCTTGATGGCTTCGAACATGCGACGCTGGGCGACCTCGCGCTGGATCTGGCGGATCCGGCTCTTGACCTTGGGATCGCCCTCGCGCTGCTTCGCCTCGTCGCGGACCTCCTGCTTCGTCATGCGGAGCTTCTTCTCGAACTGCCAGTTCTGCCAGAAGAAGTCGAAGCCCGCGAACGCCGCGAAGACCGCCAGGATGATCCACACCGTCCGCCTCAGGAGCGCCCCGCCCTCACGCAATACGTCGACGATGTCGGCGGAGAGCAGCGCGAAGATCCGGGGGAGGCCCGGCGCGAGGGTGAGCCAGAGGATTCCGACCACGACGGAGAGCTTCGCGATCGACTTCACGAGCTCGTAGAGCCGGTCGGTGCTGAACATCCGCTGGAAGCCCGCGATCGGGTCGAGCTTCTCGAACTTGAATCCGAGGGGCTCGATCGTGAAGAGCCAGCCGACCTGCGCGACGTTGGCCGCCACGCCGACCACCATCACGAGCAGGACCACCGGCGCCAGCGCCAGCCCCATCAGGACGCCGTGATGGAGCAGGACGGCGTGAAAATCGCCGAGGCTGTCCGGCCGCAGCAGCGTTCCGCCCCAGACGCTGCGCGCCACGTCGACCAGCATCCGGCCGATCCGGGCGCCGAGCGCGGAGCCGATCGCCAGCGCGCCGACCCCGAGCAGCAGCACCGTGGACACGTCCCGGCTCTGGGCGACCTGGCCCTTCTCCCGCGCGTCCTCGCGCTTCTTCGGGGTCGCGGCCTCGGTCTTGTCCGCATCATCGGCCATCGGCACCTCCGGCGACGACTTCGAAGACGGTGTCCGGCCAGATCTCGATCTCGTCCTTCATCGCGTGGATCAGATCGCTCGACCCGAGCCCGAGGATCAGGAGCACGATGCCGACGTGCAGAGGCAGATTGACGATCAGGATGTTGAGCTGCGGGAGCGCCCGGCCCAGCACGCCGGTCGCGACGTTCTGGACGAAGATCGCGACGGTGACCGGCGCGGCGATCTGGACCGAAATCGACCAGACGGCGCTCCCGAGCCTCGCGACCTCGAGGAAGACTTCGCCGTCGGGCAGCGCGCCCCCGACCGGGAGCAGCTCGAAGGTCGCGGCGATGCCGCGCAGCAGATCGTGGTGGCCGTCGATCACGAGGAAGACCAGCAGGGCGAAGGACTGCAAGGCGATCCCGACCGCCGGGCTCGAGGCGCCCGTCGCGGGATCGAGGGTCTGGGCCGCACCGATCCCGCCCTGGACCGCCAGGAACTCGCCGAGCTGCATCATCGCGGCGAAGACCAGCGCCGAGCCGACTCCGACGGCGAGCCCGATCGCGAGCTCGACGAGGGTCGCGGCGGCGACGGTCGCTGCGTCCCATTGCGTCCCCGCCAGATGGCCGACCGCGACCGGTGCGGCGATCCACGCCACCATCAGCGCCGCCATGATCCGGAACCGCATGTTCAGCGCCGGATGGCTGAAGAGCGGTCCGACCAGCATCATCGCGAGGACCCGGACGCTGCCGAGGAGCGCCGAGAGAACGGGTGCGAGGGCGAGCTCGAAGGTCACGGTCCCCCCGTCCCGGCGACGATCGCCATGACGCGGCCGTTGAACTCCATCATCAGCTGCATCATCCACGGAAAGAGCGCCCCGAAGACGCCGAAGACCACGACGATCTTCGGGACGAAGGAGAGCGTCTGCTCGTTGATCTGCGTCGCGGCCTGGAAGACCGAGATCGCGAGGCCCACGATCAGCGCCGAGAGCAGCATCGGCGCCGAGACGATCAGGGTCGTCAGCATCATGTCCTGCATGATCGTCGTCATCTGCTCGAGGCTCATCGCGACGCTCCCCCGCCTACTGCAGACCGGCGACGAGCGACGTCAACGTCAGGTTCCAACCGTCGACCAGGACGAAGAGCATCAGCTTGAAGGGCAATGCGATCATCACCGGTGGCAGCATGATCATGCCGAGGGAGATCAGCATCGAGGCGATCACGAGATCGACGACCAGGAAAGGCAGATAGATCATGAAGCCGATCTCGAAGGCGGCCCGCATCTCGCTGATCATGAAGGCCGGGAGCAGCGTCGAGATCGAGACGTCCTCCGGCTTCTCGGGGGTCGTGTCGCCCTTCATCTCGACGAAGAGGAGCAGATCGTTCTCCCGCGCGTGGCGCAGCATGTAGTCGCGGACCGGCACGATCCCGCGCTCGAGCGCTTCCTCGCCGCCGATCTTCTTCTCCATGTAGGGCTCGACGGCGTCGGCGTAGACGGCTTCGCCGACCGGGGTCATGACGTAGATCGTCGTCATCAGGGCGAGCCCGACGAGGACCTGATTCGGGGGCAACGTCGCGGTCCCGAGCGCCTGGCGAAGGAGCGCCAGCACGATCAGGATCCGCGTGAAGCAGGTCGTCATGAGGAGCAGCGAGGGCGCGACCGAGATCGCGGTCAGGACGAGCACGATCTTCAACGTGTCGGAGATCTGGTCCGGCGCCGTCGCGCCATCGATCGTGACCGAGAACGTAGGCGTACCGGCGCCGGCGGTGTCGGCTGCGAGCGCGTCCCCTGCCGAGGCCAGCAGGGCGAAGAGGAGCGCGGGGCCGAGGGCGCCGATGGAGGAACCGAGCGCGCGCAGGAACGCCCGGCCCCGGCGCGTCGCAGGCGCGATCGACGTGTCGCCCCCGACGTCGAGGTTCGCCGGGACGCTCGCGTTCGCCGTCGCCGGACGGGGCGCGAGTCGGGCGAGACGGACGAGGCCCGTCTCGCCGGCTCCGATCAGCAGGCGCTCACCGTCGACCTCGACGAGGTGCACGTTCTGCTTGAGCGAGAGCGCTGCGCTGTCCACGATCCGGATCCGCCCGGGCTCGCGAGCCCCGAGCGCGGCCGGGCCGAAGCGCACGAGCAGCTTGCGCAGCACGACGATCGACAACAGGACTGCACCGAGTGCGGCGACGACCTCGACCATGCCCATCTCCTCCGGGTCTCCGTCCGACTAGGACCGGGGCTTGGTGCCGACGAGCTCGGTGATCCGGATCGCGACGCGCTGATCGGCGACCGAGACCTCGCCGCGCGCGATCAGTCGATCGTTCGCGTACACGTCGGCGGGCTCACCGCTCATCCGATCGAGCTCGATGACCGAGCCCTTCGTCAGGGCGAGCACGTCCCGGACGGGCAGGCTCGCGCTGCCGATCTCGACGGTCAGGCGCAGCGGGACCTCGAGGACGAGCCCGAGATCGCCCGCCGCGAGAGCCGCCTGGCTCCGTCCCCCGCCATCCTGGGCTCCCGGCGCGACGACCTGCTCGTCGATCTCCGGGAGATCCTGTCTTTCGCCCTGCTCGGCCATGCGTACCTACTCCAGTCCCTCGATCCGTTCCTGCAATTGCACTGCTCGCTTGGGCCCGCGCGTCCCCGCGACCCCGCGGAATTTCTCCCGATCCCCGATCCGGACCGTCAACATGCCGTCGCTCGGCACCTCGAGCGCGATCGACTGCCCGACCTGGAGCCGCCCGACCTCGGCCAGGGAGAGCTCGGCCGTGCCGACCTGCGCGCGCAGCCGGATCGGCACGTCGAGCACCGACACCCCGCCGCTCGCCAGAGGCTTCGCGACCTTCGGCACCACCGCGCCCGCCCTGCGGAGCGCCTCCGCCGGCACCGCCAGGCGGACCCGGCAGGTATCTCCGAAGCCCTTCACGTCGTAGGTCGCGAGCATCACGGGACGCGACTCGGCCTCGCCGATCGCGGTCCGCCCCAGCAGCCCGGTCCAGACCAGCGAGACCGGCGCCAGCGTCTGCCACTGCTCCTCGAGCTTCGACAGCATCTCCTTCACGATCCGCGTGTAGAAGCGGCGCTCGATGCGGGTGTAGTCCCGAGTCGGCGGCCGGACCGGCTTCAAGTTGGCCCCCGCCCCGAAGAGGGTGCACAACATCTCGAAGAAGAAGGGGCGCGACAGCAGCAAGGCACCCGGCAACGCCTTCGGCATGATCTGGAAGGCGCCGGCGACGTCGGTCGGGAGCATCAGCTCCGCGAGCTCGGCGGACTCGATCGCCCGCTGCCCGATCAGCACGAACTGGATCACGCGCTCGTGGCGATTGGACAGCGTGCGCGCGTACTCCGAGCCGAACGCCTCGTTCGCCCGCTCGAGCTCGAGGTCCGATTCGCGCGAGCCGGTCCCGGCGCTCTGTGCCGATCGCTCGGCGAGCAGCCCGGGCATCTCCGCGAGAAGTGCATCGAGCTCCTCCCGCGAGAGGATTTCGGCGTCGGCCCCCGCGCTCGTCACTGGACCACGAACTCCGTGAACAGCACCGACTTGACCTCACCCGTCTCGAGCAGGTCGTTCACCCGTTCGAGGATGTCCTCCTTGAGCAGCGCCTTGCCCTCGAAGTCCGTGATGTCCGAGAGCTGCTTGCTCGACAGCAGCACGATCAACGCATCGCGCACCTGAGGCAACCGGGCTTCGATCTCCGTCTTGAGCTCGGGCTTCGAGGCCTCGAGCTCGACGCGCAGCTTCAGGAAGCGGTTGTAGCCGTCGCCGGTGACGTTCACGACCAGCGGCTCGAGGGCGTACAGACGCTCCTTGTAGTCGTCGCTCTCCTTCTTCTGGTGCTCACCCTCCGTCGCGGCCCCGTGCTCGCCTTCCGGTGCGGCGTGCTCCTCGGCCGCGGCGGGCGCATGCTTCGCCTGCGAGCCCGCGAAGAAGAAGGCGCCGCCGGCGCCGAGTCCGAGCGACACGAGCGCCGCCGCGACGATCATCACGATGCCGCCCTTGCCCCCACCCCCCTTGGCGCCTTCGGCGGCATCGGGCTTGGCTTCGGGCTCTTTCTTTTCCTTCGACATCGTCCATCTCCATCCGCCCGATCCGGGCGGGCTGTTTCGTCGCGGGGCTCCGGGCCGTGCTCATTGCGCCGGCCGGATCGCGTCGGGTTCGAAGCCGCTCAGCGCGAGAGCGACGGCACGCTCGTCGGCGGTCGTCGCGATCCGTCCGTCTCGATCCCGAACTCCTTGAGGCGTCGCCAGAGCGTCGTCGTCGAGATCTGGAGCAGTGCGGCCGCCCGCTTGCGGTTCCAGTTGACCTGCTCGAGGGTCGAGAGGATGTGGGAGCGTTCCATGACCTGGAGGCTGTGGATCGTCTCGCCCTCGCGGACGAGCGACTCTTCCTTCAGGCGGACCGGGAGATCCTCGACCTGGATCTGCGTCCCCTGACAGAGGGCCACGCCGCGTTCGATCGAGTTCTCGAGCTGCCGCACGTTGCCCGGCCAGGCATAACCGACCAGCAGCTCCATCGCGTCCTCGGCGATCGCGGACACGCTCTTGCCGGCGCGCTGGGAGAAGCGCCGCAGGAAGTGGCTCGAGAGTGCCCGGATGTCTTCGGGTCGCTCCCGAAGCGGCGGGACGTGGATCGGGATCACCGCGAGGCGGTAGTAGAGATCCTCGCGGAAGTTTCCGATCGCGACCTCGCGCTCGAGCGTCTTGTTGGTCGCCGCCACGAGGCGCACGTCGACGTAGCGAGTCGTCTCGTCGCCGACCGGGCGGACCTCGCCGGTCTGCAGGAAGCGCAGGAGCTTGACCTGCATCGAGAGGGGCATCTCGGCGACCTCGTCGAGGAAGACGGTGCCCTCATGGGCGAACTCGAAGAGGCCCTTCTTGTTCCCCGTCGCGCCGGTGAAGGCGCCGCGGCGATGACCGAAGAGCTCGCTCTCGAGGAGCGTCTCGGGGAAGGCCGCGGAGTTGACCGCGCAGAACACGCGGTCGGCGCGGCGCGAGAGTCGGTGGATGGCGCGGCCGATGAGCTCCTTGCCGACGCCGGTCTCGCCCGTGATCAGGACCGAGCTGTCGGTCCCGGCGACCTTCTCGACGAGGCGAAGCAGGTTCTCCATCGCCTGCGAGCTGCCGACGATCCCGGTGAGGGCCCGCAGATCCTCCTGCGCGGAGGCCACGCCGTGATGCCGCTCGATCTGGGGAGCCGGGGCCTTCGACAACGCTTCCGATACGACGGCCACGAGATCCGTGGATTCGATCGGCTTGCGGAGATAGTTGACGGCGCCGCGCTGGATCGCCTCGACCGCGCTCTCGATGCTCCCCGCGCTCGTCGTGACGATGACACCACAGCCGAGGCGCGCGTTGCGGATCCGGTCGAGCAGCTCGAAGGCGCCGCCGCCCTCGATGCGAAGATCGACGAGCACGAGCTGCGGCGGAGACGAGACACAGGCGCGTTGGGCCTCGTCGAGCGTCCGACAGCTCGCCACCTCGTGGCCCTGCAGGTGCAACGTACTCGCCGCACTGCGGGCGAACGCCTCTTCTCCATCCACGATCAGAATCCTGGCCACGCCTCTTCTGCCTCCTGCCTGTCGTTCGATCGGCGCACCGGCGCGCGCCGAAGTTCCTTCGTATCAGTTCGCCGCGGTCGTGCGCCCGCCGCCATCCGTCCCGATCTCGTCCTCGAAGAGCTCGACCGCGCGCGCGAGCCGTTCGGACTCCGACGAGACGCGGTCGACCCATTCGGTGGACATGCCGGCTCGCACTGCTTCGCCGCGCAGGCGATCGATCGCGTGCGAGAGGGCGCCGACGGGGGTCCGGAGCTCCTCCGATACGCGCCGGGCGAGACGCCGGGCCGAGAGCGCCCGGGCCTCCGCATCGCGAATCCGGCGAATGGCGAGCTGGAGGCCCGGCTGGACCTCGCGCAGGAGCGTGAGCACGGCCGAGCAACGGGTGGGACGGACGAACACGAGCGCGGTGAGCACCCGCCGCCCGCCTTCCTTCAACGCGAATCCGATGCAGGTCGGAGCTTCCTCGGGGACGGAGCCGGACTTGCGGCCCGGGTCGACGCGCGTGACCCGGGTCGAGCGGCGCGCACGCTCGAGCAGCTGCCGCTCCTCGGGCGGAAGCGATTCGATCCGGATCCCGCTCTCCAGCGGCCAGTCGTCGACGATGCGAGCGGCCCTGTCCTGCTCCTCGTCGACCCAGATCCAGCGTTGCGAGTCGAGGGCGGCCGCGAGCTCGGCGTGGAGGAGCTCGAAGACCTCGGCCTCCGTCTCGCAGGAGTTGAGGCCGGCGAGCAGGCCGCGGGCGAGCAGATCGAGGCGTCGATCGACGTCTTCCCCGCCGGCGCCGGCCGATTCCGTCGTCCGACTGCGAACGGATGCGGGGGCACGATGCTCCCAGCTCGCGAACTCGATGTCGCTTCCGATCGAGTCGCGGATCGCGCTGCGCAGAAAGGCCGGATTCCACGGCTTGGCCAGGACGAAGGCGAGTCCGGCGCGCGCGAGCTCGTCGCGACCGAGGGTCGGTCCGCCGTCACCGATCACCAGCGCACGCCGGGTCGCGGGTTGGGACTCGCGCACTTCGATCAGGAAATCGAGTCCGCGGACATCCCCCCCGAGATCTTCCTCCACGAGGACGAGCGCCACCCCGCCCCGCGCGAGTCGCGTTCGCGCCTCGGAGACCGAGGACGCGGTCTCGGCCAGGATGCCCGGCTGAGCGACGACCTTCGCCAGCGCGAAGCGCGAGCCGACGACGGGGTCGACGATCAGGATCCGCGCCGGGCTGCGCGAAGGTCCGCCGCGCAGCTCGGAAGCCCGCTCGACCCGATCCCGGAAGAAATTGCCGCTTTGTTCGTGCACCATCACGGCCTCCCTTCCGCAATGCAATCCCCGAATCCGGGAACGTTTCAACGATCGGCCCCTGAGATGGTCGCTTGAGTGTTATTCGTGCAATTTTGCAGCAGGGACTGAAGGGAATTCAGAGTGCGACGAGCGCCGGAGTCGCGAGGGGAAAAGGGAGGAGCCGTCCCGGGCGGGAGACCGGATGGAACATCCGGCAGAAGACCCGATGTGATCACTCGACGGGAATGCGGCCGACGATCGTTCGTCGGCGGTCGAGGACTAGCCGTTCGATCCGGTCCGGGCCGCGTCGACGGCGCGCCGTCGGGCGCGCGCGGTCCGCTCGTCCATCGGATCGCGCTTGAAGACGAACTCGACCCGGCGGTTGATGGCCCGATTCTCGGGCGAGTCGTTCGGCACCAGGGGACGCGTGGAGCCGAAGCCCGATACGGCGATCCGGCTCGGATCGAGGCGACCGCGCTCCATCATGTATTGCAGCACGGCGATCGACCGGGCAGTCGAGAGATGCCAGCTCGTCGGATAGCGCTGCACGTCGACGGCCCCGTCGTCCGTATGGCCTTCGATCGAGAGCTCGTAGGGGAATTGCTCGGCGACGCGGACGATTTCGTCGAGGAACACGAACGCGACCGGCAGGAGCTGGTCGGAATCCGACTTGAACAGGGCCTTGCCCCGGACCCGCAGGACGACCCCCCGCTCCGCGGCTTCGGCCTCGACGACCCGGGAAAGGGCGTTGCGAGCGATCGCCTGCTGGATCTGCTGCATGATCTTCTGGTCGATCGACGGTGCCTTGCTCGCCCGATCCGCGCGCGGACTCTCGCAGGGGGGCGCGGCCTGCTGTGGCCAGTCGATCGGGGCGTCGGGGTCGAGGCGGGCGGCCGCTCCGTCGATGATCCCGAGCGCCGCATCGCTCGACTCCATCGTCTGCTGGAAGATCTGGCGGTCGGTGTTCGCGAACGAGAGCATCAGGACGAAGAAGACGAGCAGATTGCTCATCAGGTCGCCCATCGTGGCGAGCCAGGCAGGAGCCCCTTCCGGGCAGACGTGATCTTCGGCTTCGCTCGGATCGAGTCCCACCGCGCTACTCCAGCGCCAGGGACTGCCGCTCCTCGGGCGAGAGGAAGGCCATCAGCTTGCTCTGGATGACGAGCGCGTTGTCGCCCTTCAGGATCGACTCGACTCCGGCGATGGCCATCTTCTTGACGGCCGCCTCCTCTGCGGTTCGATGGACGAGCTTTTCCGCGATGGGTCCGCAGATCACGAATGCGATCAAGGCACCATAGAGCGTCGTCAACAGGGCGATCGCCATCGCCGGACCGATGGCGTCCGGATCCGAGAGGTTCTGCAGCATCTGGACCAGGCCGATGATGGTTCCGATCAGGCCCATCGACGGCGCGGTCGACGCCATGAACTTGAAGAGCTTCTGCCCGCGGTCGTGACGCTCCTTGATCGCGGAGAGCTCGCCCGAGAGCGCTTCCCGGATGACCTCGGGACTGAGTCCGTCGACACCCAGCCGGACACCGCGGGCGAGGAAGGGATCGTCGATCGGCTCGCCTTCGAGGGCGACGAGGCCCTCCTTGCGTGCCTTGTTCGCGAGTCGCACGATCAACGGAATCATGTCGGCCTTCGGCGTCGATTTGTCGAGGAAGGCCTGAACGGCGCATTTGAAGCCCGCGACGACGTACTGGATCCGCTGATTCGTGAAGCAGGCCGCGATCGTTCCGCCGAACACGATGATGACGGAAGGGACGTCGACGAACGGCATGATCCCGCCGCCCAGCATCATCGCCCAGCCGATGACGCCGAAGCCGGCGGTGAGCCCGATGATCGTTCCGAGATCCATGCCGACGGGACCTCCGCGGTCCCCGATCGATTCCGGGGCCGTCGTCCACGGAGGTCGTATCGACGGCGTCCGCCCCGGGCTCGATCGGGCCTGCTCGGGACGTCGGGGTCGGGAGAAAGCCGGAGCGGCGATTCCGAGGAGGCGATCAGGGATTGGTGGCGAGGTCGCTCGGACGGGGCCGGACGGTGTATTCGAGGCGGTCCGTGAAGACCTTGATCGGCTTCCAGTCGGGCAGGTCCGACATGCGCGGCATGCCGAGCGTCATCGCACCGGTGGGATCGATGACCCAGGGATCGCTCGGGTCCTCGAACCAAAGCGTCACCATGTGGTGTTGACCGTCGGCCGGGCGGACGACGATCGCGCGATAGACCTCGGTCTCGGCGAAGCCGAGGTCGCGAAGGGCGTGGAAGACGAGCAGCTCGAGCCCGTCGCAGTCGTCTCCACCCCGGGCGAGCGTCTCCTCGAAGGTCGCCCAGTGGTCGACGGCGCCGTCCTCGCGATAGACCTGCTTCGCCTCGGCCTGGATCCACTCCGCGACCTCGGAGGCGAGGGCCCGTTTGCGCTCGGATCGGAAGCGGAAGTACTTGGCGCGCAGCCCGTTCTCGTCGCGCTGGTCGCTCGGGAGCTGGCGATTGGCCTCGCTCCAGCCGGCCGACTCGACGGCGGGTCCGCTCTCGAGGGGCGCCAGCAGCTCGGCATCGAAGCGCTCGCGGCGCTGCCAGCCTTCGATCTTCGGGCTCCAGACGTCGTCGGGATCGGGGAGCTCGAAATAGCTCGAGGCGACCTGCACGGTCGGGCTCGCGGACAGGCCGGTGCAGCCCATTCCGAGTCCAAGCAGGATGGCAGCCACTCCCGGCGCGAGGCGCCGGGAGCCGGGGCGGCGGTCCGATCGGGTCGACATGACCTCGCTATCGGTCGCGGCAGAACGGAAATGTAGACGGGTGGCTCACAGATCGAGGCGAGTCGGGCAGGTTCCCGGCAGGCCTCCGGCAAACTTCCGATCGGTGAGGCGTCTCGATCGGGGCGGCGGGCGGTGTCGATTCGAGCGGCGCTGCGGACGGATTCGGCCGCCTGCTGCCCCTCCGACGCGAGCCGGCGCTAGCCGGCGATCATCAGGTTCTGGGCGTCGCCGAGGCGGACCAGCGTGAAGAGCACGACGAAGAAGATGATCATCATCGGAATCCCGCCGAGCACGTACAGCCAGGATCCGAGATCCCCGTTCACGCCGGGACCATCCTCGTTGATCGGCTTCCGGTCGTCCTTCGAATTCGACATGAAAGGCTCCTCATTGTTCGAGCGCGGCAGACATTAGCCCCGGATCGGCCCGTCGCCATGCCGCAAATCGTCTAGTTCGGCGCGGTCCGATTCGTCGGAGGCGGAGGACTCGAGGCGACCATTCGCCACTCGGCCGGAACCCCGGCCAGATCGGCCTCGATCCGCAGCTCGCGCAGGGCCTTCTCCGCCTGATCGAGGGCTTCGCGATCCCGCTGAAGCTGCTGGCGTAGCTTGAAGGAAAGGGGTGAGGTCGTCTGCTGACCCGATGCGCCGGGAGGCGCGACGGACCACTGGCTTCCCCCCCCGTCCTCGGCGAGGCCATCGAGCTCCTTCTTGGTCTCGACCAGGGCTTCGCGCGCATCGCCGATCGCCTTCTCGGCCCGGACGAAGCGCTGCCGCCACTCGTCCTCGGAGGCGCCGGCAACCGGGCGCTCCGCCGGCTTCGTCTCGAAATCGCTCGGAAGCCTCAAAAGGTCGTCGAGCCCGGGGTCTCGAGCCCCTCCAGACCCACGCGGCGCCCCGCGCCCGGGGATGTCGAGCGTTGCGGGGGCATCGACCGCGGAGCTCCCCGACTTCCCGGCCGCGGGCGAGGCGACCGGCGTCTGCGAAGCGGCGACGCCCGCCGACGCGATCGCGATCCCCAAGGCCGACAGCAGGATGCGGATCGCTCGAAGCCGGCCCCCCGGCCGCGCGATTCCGTCGTCCCTTCGTTGCTCGCATGCCATGGAAACGCCTCCGCGGGAGCCCGCCGGCCCGGCCTCCTGGCAGGCCGCCGCCCGGCCGGCACACGATAGCGGACACCGACCCCCACGATCGCCCTCCCCCACCCCCTCGATTCTGCGGTCAAGGGCCATCCCGGGAAACCGATAGGGAACGCGGTGGTCCCGACTGCGCGCGGCCGCGCCGCGGAGTCCAGCTGTAAAGGAACGCCGATGGAACGGGAAAAGCTGTACCGGCTGCTCCGACTCGGTCTCGAGAAGGGGGCCTCCGACATCCATTTCCAGGTCGGATACCTCCCGCTCTACCGATTCCACGGCGAGCTCGTCGAGCTCCGGTACAAGGTCCTCACGCCCCAGGACACCGAAGAGATCGTCCGCATCCTGATCGAGAACGACCCCCTCGGACAGGGGCTCGACTTCAACGAGCGCGATCTCGCCTTCGAGCTGCCCGGCGAGGGCCGCTTCCGCGTCAACATCTCGCGCCAACGACGTTATTTCAACGTCGTCCTGCGCGTGATCCCGCTCCAGATCAAGACCTTCGCGGACCTCAATCTTCCGTCGGTCCTCGGCGACATCGCCCAGGTCCGACGCGGTCTCGTGCTCGTCACCGGCCCGACCGGCATGGGCAAGTCGACCACCCTCGCGACGATGCTCAACGAGGTCAACCGCCATCGGAAGAGCAAGATCGTGACCGTCGAGGATCCGATCGAGTTCGTCTTCACCCACGACCGCAGCATCATCACCCAGCGCGAGATCGGCACCGACACCGCCTCCTTCCCCGACGCCCTGCGCGCGGCCCTGCGCCAGGATCCCGACGTCATCATGGTCGGCGAGATGCGCGACCTCGAGACGGTGGACACGTCGCTCAAGGCCGCCGAGACGGGCCATCTCGTCTTCTCGACGATCCACACCGCCGACGTCGCCTCCACGATCAATCGCCTGGTCTCGTTCTTCCCGACCGAGGAGCACCTCCAGGTCCGCGCCCGCCTGTCGGACAACCTGAAGGCCGTCGTCTCGCTCCGCCTGCTGATCAACAAGAAGCAGAACGGACGCGTGCCCGCGGTCGAGGTCATGCGCTCCACGCGCTCGATCCAGGAATGCATCAAGGATCCGGCGCGCACCCACGAGATCACGGATCTCATCGCCCGCGGTCGCAGCGAGCGGATGCAGACCTTCGACCAGCATCTCTTCGATCTGCTGAAGGCCAACAAGATCGCGATCGAGGAGGCGCTCAACACCGCGTCGAATCCGACGGACTTCCAGACCCGGCTCGAGATGGAAGGTCTCCTCCACGACGAGGGCGAGGTCGATGCGAAGCCCGAGGCGCTCTTCGACATCGAACCCGACGACCGGTTCTAGAGAGGCCGACCCCGATGGACCAACGCAATGGGACGGCCGAGCAGGATCGCCTGGTGCGCGCGCTGCGCATCACGGCGAGCCAGACTTCCGGGATCGCCGGCGGCGGTGCGACGCTTCTCTTCGCCGCCCCCGACGAAGACGGCGGCAAGGCACGGCTGCGGGCCGCGGCCGGCCTGCGAACGGCCGAAGAAGCCCGCAAGCTCGCCGCCCAGCTCGAGAGCCTCGTCGGCGAGGTTCTCGTCCGCGGTGTCACGCGCAACGCCCCGAGCGCCGCACCCGTCGGCGGCCGCGTCGCACCGGAGGGCGTGCACGCCTTCCCCCTCGTCGCGCGTCAGAAGACGCTCGGCGTGCTCGCCGTCTTCCCGGTCGAGCCGCTCTCGGCCGAGGCCCGCGAAGCGATCGAGACCCTCGCCTGGGCGACCGCCTGCCAGATGGATCATCCCGGCCTCGCCGCGCAATGCGAGGCGCTCGCGAGCCCGCGCGGTGCCCGAGCCGCGGCCGCCGGCGAGCAGAGCGACGAGCTGCTCCGTCTGTCGGAGGAGCTCTTTGCCCAGGACATCGAGCTGCTGCGCAGCAACGAGAAGCTCGGCAAGATCGAGAAGCTGAAGAACGACTTCATCGAGAAGATGTCGCGCGAGCTGCGCACACCGCTCAACAGCATCATCGAGGCGACGATCACCGTCCTGTCGAGCGAGAACGAGAACCTCTCGCCCGCCTCGCGTCAGACGCTCCGCAGCGCCCTCGACGAGGGCACCGCCTTCCAGCGCACGCTGCAGAACATCCTCGACCTCTGGCGCCTGAAGCAGAACGAGTTCCCCGTCGAGATCCAGGAGCTCTCGGTCTCCGACGTCATCGACGAGACGATCTTCAGCGTCCAGGACGGACTGCGCGACAAGCCGGTCGAGATCCAGAAGGAGATCCCGGAGCCGATCGGCAAGCTCCGAACGGACCTCGGGAAGCTGAACCAGATCCTCTTCCACCTGCTCGACAACGCCGTGAAGTTCACCGAGCGCGGCACGATCAAGATCGGCGCACGCCTGACGGATGGACGTCTGCACTGCTGGGTGGATGACACCGGCATCGGCATCTGCGCCGACGATCAGCGCTGCATCTGGGACGAGTTCTATCAGGTCGACGATCGCGCGAGCGCGCGGTACCGCGGCGCGGGCCTCGGCCTCACGCTGGTCCACGATCTGCTGGTCCTGCTCGAAGGGGATTCGACGCTGCGCAGCGAGCCCGGAATCGGGACGCGGGTCGAGTTCAGCCTGCCCGTCGCGATCGTCTGAGCTCCGACGCGTCACTCGCGCGACGCGCCCGAACGCTCACTCGTCGTTGTCTTCCTCGAGCTCGTCGTCCCAGTCGATGCTCGAGCTCGCCTTCGCGGCGGGCGCAGCCGGCGTGGCCGGACGCGGAGCGGGACGCGGCGCAGCGACCGCAGCGGGGGCGACCGGCTTCGCGGGCAGCGGCTCCGCCTTCCCCGGCTTGACGAGGCCCGCCGCGATCTCGCGCAGGCTCATCACGATTTCCTTGTTGTCTTCGGCCGTGAGCAGCGGGCGCGCGCCCTTCTTGAGCTGCTTGGCGCGAATGGAGGCCATGCGCACGAGGTGGAAACGGTTCGGAACCTTCTCCATGCAGTCTTCGATCGTGATTCGGGCCATGCATCCTCGCTTCTGGGAATCGCCTCGGTCTCGGAGGGGACCGGGAGCGGCCGCACTCTAGTCCAGGCCCCAGATGAAGGAAACCCCGGCTAGTCATCCCAGCCGGGGTCCCTTGACCAGAGAAATCAGCCCTCCGGAGAGGACCGATCCGTAGTGCTTCCATCCGCGGGCGCCTCGCGGCGCGACGGACGGGAAGTCGACTACTTCTTGGCGGCCTTCTTGCGGGTCGCCTTCTTCTTGGTGGGCGGCCTTCTTGGTGGCCTTCTTCTTCGTGGCCTTCCGCTTGGTGGCCTTCTTTCGAGCTGCCATTACTGGGTTTCCCCCTTTGTCAATCGCTCTTTCGTTCCGGCGATGCCCACACGTCGAACGGGGCGGGGTTCATTCCGACCCGTTCAGTCACCTCGGCGCGGCCCTTCTTCCCATTTGGGTCATTCCCACCTGGGTCGTCCGTCCGCGACGAGCCGAGACCCGCTCGACTCGGCCCCTCCTCTCGGAGGCTCCGGTGTTGCGCAATCTCGTGCGGTCACTCCTCGGTTGCGGCCCCTATCGGGATCACGCACAGGCAACTTGAAGGAAACGAACCATCCTTCATGTATTAAACCGCAACGATAGAGCGTTTGTTGCGACTCAGATAACAACACGATGCGAAGGCCGTCAAGAGAATTCGCCAAAAAAACCGAAGGGATGAATCTTCAACTTGCGATCGACGCGACCAACTCTCGTCGCTTCACGAGCAAGGCGACGTGTTTCAGCGGCTTTCGCATCGCGCGCGAGGCGGACGCGCTGGCGCTGCGACGCGGGCGAGCGCGCTCGAGGAGCGAGCGCCGTGGGGTGGATTGCGCGGCGATGTCGCGCGCCCGGCGCGCTTGCGGCCTGGAGAATTCAGGTCGTATTTGGCCCGGGGCGTGCGGGACCACGGAGGGGCTCGGGGCGCCGGATTCCGAGTGGATCGGAGCGGAGGCCGGACGCAGAACGGCCCTCGCGCTCGAGTGAACGCGGGGGCCGCAATCAATCCGGATTGGATCTACTTCTTGTGCCGAGCGCGCTTCAGCAGCTTGCGCTGCTTGTGCTTGCGCATCTTCTTGCGGCGCTTCTTGATCACACTTCCCACTGGGATTCTCCGTGCTCCGTGCCTGACGCGCCGGGCGGGGTTCGAAGATTGGCCTGGCTCACACCGACAATGGGCGGGTCGACGACCGGACCCCGGGGTGTGAGCGGGGGGAGGTTTAGAAGCTCCGCCCGTCCATGTCAAGCTGGCCCTCAGTATCCGAGCATGCGATCGACGAACAGGCTCCGGACGCTGCCGAGCATCCGGTTGACCAGGTGGCGCCGCGGCAGGAAGGGCACGATCGGGAGCCGCCGCATTCCGAGCTCGACGATGGCCTCGCGGATCGCCGAATGGCCGGGGTCGATCATCTGTCCCCGCCGCAAGTAGCGAAGGGCCTCGGGTCGACGCCCGACCGACAGGTAGACGCGCGCGAGGTTCAGGTAGAGCTCGGGATTGAAGAATTCCTGCTTGGCCGCGGACTCGCAGAGGCTTCGAGCCTGCTCGAAATCACGCTCTGCCAGGGCCACCGCGAGTCCGAGCGCCGATCGGATCTGGGCGTGGTCCGGGGCCTGTCCATGCGCTTCGCGCAGGGCCACGACCGCGGCCGCGGCGTCATTCGTCGCGAGCAGCTGCCGCCCGCGCTCGAAGGCGTCACGCGCCCGCGGAGCGAGCTCTCCGCGACTGACGGTCGCCCTCGCCTGCAATCCCTCGCCGTCTTGAAGCATGCGGACCGAAGCTCCCGCCTCGAGCCGGGTCGGATCCCGGTCTCGACGGGTCTATCGGATCGGTCAGCGGGACCCCGAAGCGGAATTTCTGTCGGGACGGACGAGCGCGGCCCGAAAGGCCGGATCCGTCGTCGAAGACGACGGGAGCTGCGCCGGAGCTGCCGCGGAGGCGCCTAGTACTCGATGATCTCGAGGATGTAGCGCTTGCGTTCCTTGCCGCTCGCCGCGGCCATCAACGTTCGGATGGCCGAGGCGTGGGCGCCCCCCTTGCCGATCACCTTGCCGAGATCTTCCTTCGAGACGCGAAGCTCGAGGACGTGTGCGTGATCGCCGACGACCTCCTTGATCTGGACTTCCTCGGGCCGGTCCACGAGCGCCTTGACGATGTCTTCGATCAGCTGCTTCATCAAAATCCGACCCTCGCTCTACCCCGTGTGATCACTGGATCGTCTCGATCGCACCCAATCCCACCGCGCCGCGCATCCGCAGCGGACGTTTCCTGGACGCGGATCTCAGCCACCGTCTCCCGTGGGGATGGCCGGGAGCATCCTGTCTGTTTGTGACGTACGCAACAGGTGAAGCCCCCTCAACTCGAGCTTTTGTACTCGAAGTCAGGAGCGCAAAGCGCCGCGCATCCAGGGATTTCCCGAGGCTGGCGCTGTCAGCGCACGCCCAACATCGGCGTCAACGCGTGGGCGATGCGCGCCGACGGACAGGCCGCAGCCCGCTCGACCGCGGCGGGCATGCCGAGGCGAACCACACGGAGCTGCTCCCCCATTCGACGCGCGTTGCGAAGGACGCGATCGAGGAAGCGCTCGTCTTCGAGGGGCAGTACGGCATGCGCGACGAGCTGCTCCGCCGCATCCGCGGGGTCGAGCAGCTCGCGATAGGCGGTCTCCGATTCGTCCCGGCAATGAAACTCGAGCACGCGCGCGTCGGCGCCGAGCGCGTCGTCCATCTCGCCACACCACGGCGTCCGGAAGACCCGCAGTGCCGCGCCCTCCTCAAGCAGGGCCAGCGTCTGGCGTCCGAGCAACGAGGGTGCTGCGATGCGCCAACGGCGCGTGGCGGCGATGTCGCCGGTGCCGAGCGCGATCTGTGCACCGCCCGGTGTCCCGATCGCACGACCGCTCAGGCAGAGACCACCGCGCGCGACGACGCGCTGCAGCACGATCCACTCGTCGAGCCCGCCGGCGAGCGGATAGCGCCGCTGCTCCGCCCATTCGGGCGCCTGCACGACCTCACCGACGCGAAAATCGTTCGAGAAGAGCGCGAGCTGCTGGCGCTTGCCGGCGCGCTGAAGACCCACGAGCCAATCCTCGCCGCGCCGGACCACCTCGAAGGTGGAGGCGCCGAGCGGATAGCGGGCGCCGCCGAGGTCGGCCTGGGAGAGCTCGGCCACGCGCAGCCCGACGTGGACCTCGGGATCCCGCGGCAGACACTCGAATTCGTCGATCCCGTCGTCGGGCCAATCCCATTCGCAATGGTCCGGGACCTCGACCCCGATCTGGATGCCCGCAATCGATAGTCCGCGCAGTCGCGTCCGTCCCATGAATCCCCTGCCCCTTCGTACGGTCCGCCCGGAGACCCGATCCCTTCGGCGACATCGGGCACCGCTCACCGATCGGCAAATGAGCGGCAATCTTGAGCGGCGGGAACGGAAAATTCGCGGGAGACGTTCCGGGATGGATCGGGCGGGGGAATTGGGGTACCCCCTGTTCGCGCCGCCTCGACGCGAACGAGGATCCCCATGGCCCAATCGGTCGTCACGACCCGCATCCTCCGCCGACTGCTGAAGTCGGGGGCCCATTTCCGCGCCGAGAAGCTGCTCGAGCGGGTCCACCCCGCCGATTTCGGCCCGATCCTCCGCGAGCTGACTCCGGACGAGATCCGGATCGTGATCGACCTGCTCTTCAAGCACCGCCGGGCGGCCCGCATGCTGCGCGAGCTGCCCCCCGAGCTCCTGCCCGAGATCATCGAAGCGGTCTCGGACGAGCGACTCGCCGAGGTGCTGAGCCGGCTCGAGATCGACGACATGCTCGAGCTCGTCGGCGCGCTGCCCGAAGATCGCCGCGAGGTCGTGCTGCAACATCTGCCGGCCGCCCGCCGCGAGGAGCTCCGGCACGCGAGCCTGTACCCGCCGCATAGCGCCGGACGCGCGATGACGACGAGCTTCGCGGCGCTCGACGAGAAGATGACCTCGCAGGAGGCGATCGACTCGCTGCGCGCCATGGGCCTCGGCGCGAACGACGCGATCCTCTACCTCTACGTCGTCGACGACCTCAAGCGCCTGACCGGCGTCGTCCCGATCCGCCGCCTGGTCACCGCGCGCTCCGACACCCCGGTCCGGGACCTCGCGATCCGCGAGATGATCTCGACGCCCCCCGACGCCGACCAGGAAGAGGTCGCGAAGCTCGTCGCCCGCTACGACCTGCTCGCGATCCCCGTCACCGACGTCGACGGGACCATGCTCGGCGTCATCACCGTCGACGACGTCATCGACGTCATCACCGAGGAGGCGACCCAGGACATCTACAACCTCGCGGGTCTCTCCGAAGAGGACCGCGTCTTCACCTCCGCGCGCGTCTCGATCAGGAAGCGCCTGCCCTGGATGCTCGTGAATCTCGTGACGGCCTTCTCGGCGGCAGCCGTCGTCGGCCTCTTCGAAGGGACGATCGAACACATGGTGGGCCTCGCCCTCTTCCTGCCCGTCGTCGCCGGCGTCTCCGGCAACGGCGGCATCCAGACGCTCACCGTCATCACCCGTGCCATCGCCCTCGGCGAGATCGAGTTCTCGAGCGGCATGCGCGCCGTCGGCAAGGAGATGTTCGTCGGGCTGGTGATCGGAAGTGCCGCCGGCCTGATCAGCGGCTTCATCGCCTACCTGCGCCACGGCAACCCGTTCATGGGCCTCGTGCTCTTCCTCGCGATGGTCGTGACGATGGTGGCGGCGAGCCTCGTCGGGGCTGCCGTGCCGCTCGGGCTCAAGGCCCTGCGTCAGGATCCCGCCGTCGGCTCGAGCATCCTCGTGACCTTCGCGTCGGACAGCCTCGGCTTCTTCTCGTTCCTCGGCATCGCGACGCTGCTTCTCGACCGTCTCGGCTGAGGCGGGGAGCCGCGCTCGGCGCTCAGTCGCGACCGGTCGGCAGCGCGTAGGTCGCCTCGAGGTAGTCGACGATCGCCTGCCAGCCCGCGCGCTCGGCGCCGGTATTCGGATCGACGAGGCGGGGCCCGCGATCCGTTGCCCCCGCCCCGTCCGAGGCCGGCGATCGCGCGCTGCCCGGGGCGATCGGCCGGCTCGCGTGGAAGAGCTCGAGCTCGCAGAGCACTTCGCGCACGAGCCGGCTCCCGGGCTCGGCCTCGAACCCGTAGAAGACGAGGGGCTGCGCGGGTGCGTGCGAGGGACGCGCGCGACTGCCGGCGGCGCCGCGCCCGAGCCCCGAAGCGATCAGCGCGAGGGTCGATCGGGCGAGGCTCCGCGCAAGGTTCGCCCCGCCGCCCTCCGGCGCGCGCCCGTAGGCGCGCTCGAGATGGGCCACGATCTCGCTCGACTCGTAGATCGCGAGCCCGGCGTTCGGATCGACCAGGAAGGGAAATTGCGCCTTGCCCCCGAGCTCGAGCAGCGCATCGCGGTGGCGACGACCCCCTTTCGGACAGGGCCGGATCGAAGCCTCGAGGTCGAGACGCGTGAGCGCCTCGCGGACTCGCCGACAAAAGGGACAGGCCTCGAACTCGAATAGCACGAGCGGCTCGACCGGCCTCGGCCCCGCCCCCTCGACGCGCGCGCCCTCCCCCGCTCGAAGCCAGGAGGTGAGCCGCGCGCCGGCGAAGGAGCGCGCCGGAGTCATTCGCGCGACCCGCCTCCCCGGCGCTCCCAGCCCTGGGCGGAACGCAGCAGCTCGTAGGTCGGCCAGTATTCGAGATCGAGCTTCAACGTCAGCACCGCGGGACGCCCATCGAGGTCGAGGGTCTCGAGCCGGACCGCGTCGCCGTCGCGTTTGTCGGCGACGAGCGCCAGAAATCCGTCGAGGTCCGCGACGGGCTGACCGTCCACCTCGACGATGCGATGGGTCGCCTCGAGCCGATAGCGCGTCGCCGGCGAGCCGAACCAATGGCGCGACACGTAGACGCCGCCGGGCGGGATCCGGTACTGCGCTGCGAGCACGGGATGCGGCGCCTGCAGCAGCGCGCCCGCCCAGAGCACGGCCCGCGTCGTTCCGTCCCCCGACATCGGCGCGGGGGTGACTTCGACGGTCTCCACGACGCCGTCGCGGAGCACCTCGACCTCGGCCCTCCGCCCGCGATCGAGGCGCGAGAGATGCCGCATGCGGGTCACCGGCTTGCCGTCGATCGCGAGGATCAGATCGCCCTCCCGGAACAGCGCATCGCCGGGCGTGCCCCGGCTTCGTCGCAGGACCGAGAACACGCGTCGACTGCGCGCATTCGCGCGCTCGAAGCGCCGGGCCTGCTGGTCGGAGAGCCCGCGATCACGAGCATCCGCGAGCGTCAGGGCCTCGAGCTCGAGGCCGAGGGAGTGCCAGTCGACGGGCTCGCCGCGGCGCAGCGGCTCGACCATGCGCTGCAGGTGGGTGGTCGGGATCGCGCCGAAGAAGCCCTCCGTCGACGCATCGCTGCCGCTGCTGAAGGAGGCCCAGAACGCGATCACCCGGCCGAGCCGATCGGTCAGCACGCCGCCCACCGTCGACGCCGCATCCTCGAGGGTCGCGAGCTCGAGGTTCGTCTCGCGAAAGCGCGGCGGATGAGTCAGGGGCATCTGGATCGGATCGCGACGGGCGATCAAGGTCCGACGCGAGACGACGCGCTCGGTCGACGTCAGACCGACCATCCAGACCGGATCGCCGATGTCGAGATCGACGTCCCGGAGCCGGGCCGCCTCGACGTTCGAGGCGCCGATGCGCGCCGGGTCGTAGCGGACGACGGCGAGATTGTGCTCGGGATGGAGATAGACGAGCTCGCCGGGGACCTCGAGGGAGCCCGCGAAGGTGATCGTGATGTCGGCGAGCGCGATCGGCACCGTCTCGCGGTCGACGACGACGAGACCGCGCTCGGTGTCGACGACGAGGCCGGTGCCGTGGAACTGATCGCCGTGGACGCCGTCGAGGCGATACGGGATCGACGTCTTCACCATCACCAGCGACGACGCGACCCGCCGAACGGCGAAGGCGCCTTCGGCGTCGAGCTTCGTCTCGCCGACTTCGATCGGCGAATCGGGCGGCGGCGCCGGCGACTCGCTGCAGGGCCAGTGCCCGGTCTCGTCGTCGCGGCGGCAATGGCGCATCGAGAACCAACGGCGATCGTTGCGCACGACGGCGACCATCGGTGAGGCGGGCTGGGAGAGCAGGAAGAACCGCAGCGTCACCCGCGCGTCGTGGGGCTTCGCCGCGAGCACGCGCTCGAAGGTCTCGAGGTCGGGCGTCTTCTCGCCGGCGAGCTCGGTGATCACCGCCCGCCGCGGCACGCCGGCCCGCGCCAGCGCATAGCCCGCGCTCGCGACGTAGACGCCGCCGACGGGGATCGACGCGTTGCGCGCCTGATGGAACGAGAGCGGATTCAGGATGCCCCCCGAATACTCGAGGTATTCGGCGGGCGTGATCGCGTGCAGATCGCCGACGGCGATCGGAACGGAGAGCGAGCGACCGCCGCGCTCGACCTCGAAGGTGATCGCTTCGCCGACGTGATCGTCGAGCGCCGCCTCGATCGGCAGGAAGGAGTCGACGCGCGCCCCCGCGACGCCGAGGACGACGTCGCCGACCTCGAGCTGGCCCACCGCCGGCCCCCCTGGCACCACCTCCCGGACGACGATCATCCCGGTCCCGCCCGGAAATGCCGCGCGGACGGCGGCCTCGGTCTCTTCGCGCAGGCCGAGCCGCCGGACCTCGTCGAAGGGCTGGTGATCGAAGACGACCTGCACCGTCCCCCGTGCGACGGGCCGCCCCGCCCGCATGAGGTCCACCGCGCGCTTCACGCGATCGAGGGGCAGGAAGAAGCTCGAGGCCGCGTCGCGCCGACCGCCCGCGTTGAGCGCGACGACGCGGCCATCGATGTCGACCACCGGCGAGCCCGAAGAGCCGCCCGAGGTGCTCGAGGCGGCCTGGATGTAGAACGTGTTGAAGTCGTTGAACGAGGTCGGGCCGTAGTCGGGGGCCTCGCGATCGAGGCGGGCGATGGTGCCCGAGAGGATCGAGAGCTTCTCGCCGGCGTCGTTGCCGACGACCCGGATCTCGGTCCCGACCCGGGCGCGCTCGGGAGCCAGGGCCAGCGCCTCGGGCTTCATGAAGCGGACCTCGGCCGGATCGAAGCGGAAGATCCCGAAGTCGTGGACGGGATCGCGGTAGACCGCGCGGACCCGGACCTCTTCGTTGTTCTGGAAGACGGCCTCGGCGACGACCGGCGCGGTCGTCACGACGTGGCGGTTGGTCAGGATCAGCCCCTGCTCCGCATCGATCACGAAGCCCGTCGCGGTCGAGGTTCCGGGCGTCGTGTCGTCGAAGGCCCGCGGCGAGCTCACGCGCAGGACGACGACCGCCCGCGCGATGCGATCGAGGGTCGCCTCCCAGGCCTGGGCCTCGCTCCGGGCCCCGGCCGGCGCGGCCAGGAGCGCGAGCGAGAGGGTCATGGCCACGGCGAACGCCGTCGCGGCGGTCCGCATCGATCCCGTCTTCGCCAAGCTGCCCCCCATTCGGATCATGTCAGGTCTTCGCCGCATCGTCCCGCGCCGCGAGCGCCGCCGCGACGAGCCCCGGCAGCACGCGGTCCAGATGCCGCTTCAAGTACTTCGCGAACACGTCGACCTCGAGATGCACGCAGTCGCCGGGGCACAGGCCGCCGAGGGTCGTGTGCGCGAGGGTGTGCGGGATCAGGGCGACGTGGAAGCGGGCGCCCTCGGCGCGGACGACGGTGAGCGAGACGCCGTCGATCGCGATGGAGCCCTTGCCGACGATGGCGTCGGCGAGGGATTCGTCGGCCTCGCCCGCGGCCTCGGGCTCGCGCACGCGGACGTGGAGCAGGACCTCGTTGCCGCTGCGCGCGAGGGACTCGACGACGCCCAGGCCGTCGACGTGGCCCTGCACGATGTGGCCGTCGAGGCGCGCACCGGCGCTCATCGCGCGCTCGAGGTTCACGGCGTCACCGGCGGCGAGACGCCCGAGGCGCGTGCGCGAGAGCGTCTCCGGGATCGCCTCGAAATCATGGAGCGTGCCGTCGATCCGGGTCACCGTCAGACAGACGCCCAGCACGGCGATGCTGTCGCCGAGCTTCACCCCCGCCGCGATCGGCCCGAGGTCGATGCGGAAGCGCGTCAGATCCGCCGTGCGCTCGACGGCGACCACCCGACCCACGTGCTCGACGATCCCGGTGAACATCAGCCGCCGAAGCGCCGGTCGATCTCGCGCTTCATCCGGTCGCGGACCTGACCGTAGTCCGCCGGGAGCTCGATCGGCGGATTGGGATGCTCGGAGACGACGCCCTCGAGCTTCATCGAGTGGTAGGCGAGCTTCGAGTCGACGAACTTGAGGCCGTGGGCGGTCGAGACGACGACGACCTTGTCACCGCCCTTCACGAGGCCGCGCCGCTGGAGCTTGCGCAGGGCGACGAGGGCGACGCCGGTATGCGGACAATTGAAGAGCCCCGTCCGATCCGCCTTGGCGCACTCCTCCATGATCTCGGACTCGGAGGCCTCTTCGACCACGCCGTCGTAGCGCCGGAGCGCATCGACCGCCTTGACATAGGAGACGGGATTGCCGATCTGGATCGCCGAGGCGACGGTCGTGCGCGCCGCGATCGGCTCGAAGACCTCGAAGTTGCGCAGGTAGGCGAGATAGAGCGGGTTCGCCGCGGCGGCCTGGCCGACACAGATGCGCGGGCGCTTCGTGATCAGCCCGAGCTCGAAGAGCATGTCGAGGCCCTTGGCGAGGGCCGAGACGTTGCCGAGATTGCCGCCGGGGATGACGAGCCAGTCGGGCATCTGCCAGTCGAATTGCTGCGCGATCTCGATGCCGACGGTCTTCTGGCCCTCGACGCGCAGGCTGTTCATCGAGTTGGCGAGGTAGACGCCGTCCTTCATCGAGACCTGCTTCACGATCTCCATGCAGCCGTCGAAGTCGGTGTCGAGGGCGAAGACGATGGCGCCGTTCGCGACGGGCTGGATCAGCTGGGCGAGCGAGATCTTGCCCCGCGGCAGGAAGACGATCGCCGGGATGCCCGCCGCCGCGGCGTAGGCCGAGAGCGCCGCCGAGGTATCGCCCGTCGAGGCGCAGGCGACCGCCGGAATCGAGACGCCGCTTGCGATCATCTGCTTGACCTGCGACACGAGCACCGTCATCCCGAGATCCTTGAACGACCCCGTATGCGAGTTGCCGCAGAGTTTGAGCCAGAGATCCTCGAGTCCGATCTGGCGCCCGTAGCGCTCCGCCCAGAAGAGATTCGTATGGCCCTCGTACATCGAGACGACGTTCTCGTTGTCGATGTCCGGGAGCACCCACTCCTTCTTGCCCCAGACGCCCGAGCCGTAGGGCCACTCGTTGCGTCGCGCGCGCAGCTCGAAGAGGGCCTTCCAGTCGGCGGCGCTCCGCTTCGCGAGCTCCGCCTGGTCGTGGACGACCTGGAGCAGCCCGCCGCTCCGATCGCTGTACACCACCTCTTCGAGATCGTGTCGCTCGGACGGATCGGCGATGCTCTCGAACCAGGCCCGCCGCTGCGGGGAACCCGTCGCCACCTAGACGCCCTCCTCGATCTCGAGAACGCGAACATCACCCACGAGGTCGCCGAGCTTCGCGAGGCGCGCGATCGCGCGAGCGAGCCCTGCCCGACGCGTTGGATGCGTCAGCACGATGACGGGCACCGCGCCTCCCTCCGCGCCGGCCTGCCCCCGCTGCACGACGGACGCGATCCCGACCCCTTCGGCGCCGAGCGCCGTCGTGATGCGTCCGAGCACGCCCGGCTGATCCTTCGCGAGCATGCGCAGATAGGCCCGCCCGACGAGCTCCTCTTCCGCGACGAACGGCATCGGCGCGATGTGCTCCGCGAGAAAGGACATCGGCGAGACCGGCCCGCGCCCGCCCCGGGCGATCTCGCGCGCGATCTCCATCAGATCCGAGACGACGGCGCTGGCCGTCGGCATCTCACCGGCGCCCGCTCCGTAGTAGAGCGTCGGCCCGACCGCGTTGCCGCGGACGACGACCGCGTTCATCGCGCCGTCGACCTTCGCGAGCAGGCTCGAGGCGGGAATCATGGTCGGCCGGACGTGGACCTCGAGCTGCTCGCGGCCGTCCGCCTGTCCGCCGGACTGCCCGCCCAATTTGTGGCTCCTGGCGACGCCGAGCAGCTTGATGCGGTAGCCGAACTCGGCGGCCTGCTCGAAGTCGATCGGGAGCAGCCCGCGGATGCCCTGGGTCGGGATCTCCTTGAAGGTCAGCTCGGCGCCGAAGGCCATCGTCGCGAGCAGCGCGAGCTTGTGGGCCGCGTCGATCCCCTCCACGTCGAAGGTCGGATCGGCCTCCGCATAGCCCAGATCCTGGGCCCGCTTCAGCACCGACTCGAAGGGCTCGCCCGTCGCCTCCATCTGGGTCAGCACGAAATTCGTCGTCCCGTTCAGGATCCCGAACACGCTCTCGATCTGATTGGCCGCGAGCCCTTCGCGCAGGGCGCGCAGGAGCGGGATGCCGCCGCAGACCGAGGCCTCGAAGCCGACGTCGAGACCGGCCTTCGCGGCGGCGGCGAAGATCTCCTTGCCGTGCAGGGCGAGCAGCGCCTTGTTGGCGGTCGTCACGTGCTTGCCCGCGGCGATCGACTCGAGGATGAGCCTTCTCGGGACGTCGTAGCCCCCGATCAGCTCGATCACGATGTCGACGCGCGGATCCGCGATCAGCCCCTTCGCGTCGGCGTCGAACTGGATCCCGTCGAGCGGGATCCCACGGTCGGTCTTCGTGTCGAGGTCGGCGATCCGCACCATCCGCAGCGGAAACCCGAGCCGCTTCTCGATGACCGCCGCGTTCTCGCGCAGCACCTTGACGACGCCACGCCCGATCGTCCCGAACCCGATCAGCCCGACGCCCACCTGCTTCCCCGCCGCTGCGCCGGGTTTATCGCTCACCTGCCCGCTCATCTCGCTCCCCTCAGATCTTCGCTTCGCGCAGGAAGCGCCGGATCCCGCGCACCGCCTGGCGGATGCGGTGTTTGTTCTCGACCAGGGCGAAGCGCACGAAGCCTTCGCCCGCCTCGCCGAAGCCGACGCCCGGGGAGACCGCGACACCCGCCTCCTTGAGCAGGCGCTTCGAGAACTCGAGCGAGCCCATCGCGCGGAACGCCTCGGGGATCGGTGCCCAGACGAACATCGTGGCGAGGGGCTTCTCGATCTTCCAGCAGCCTTCGCCGTCCTGGCCGAGGCCGTCGATCAGCGCGTCGCGGCGCTCCTTGTAGACGGAGACCGTCTCGGTCACGCAGTCCTGGGGACCGCGCAGCGCGGCGATCGCGCCGATCTGGATCGGCTGGGGCATGCCGTAGTCGAGATAGGACTTGATGCGCTTCAGCGCGTGGATCATCTGCGGGTTGCCGCAGGCGAAGCCGACGCGCCAGCCCGCCATGTTGTGGCTCTTCGAGAACGACGTGAACTCGATCGCGACGTCCTTCGCGCCGGGGACCTCGAGGATCGACGGCGGCTTGTAGCCGTCGAAGGCGATCTCGGCGTAGGCGAAGTCGTGGACGATCATGATGTCGTTCGCCTTCGCGAACTCGACGATCCGCGCCATGAAGGCGAGATCGACGACGTGGGTCGTCGGATTCGCCGGGAACGAGATGATCAACATCTTCGGCCGCGGCCACGTCCGCGACACCGCGTGCTCGAGGTTCGCGAAGAAATCCGAGTCCGCCGTCAGCGCGACCTTGCGCAGGTCCGCCCCCGCGATGATCACGGCGTATTGATGGATCGGATAGGCCGGATCGGGCACGAGCACGACGTCGCCCGGGCCGACCGTCATCAGCACGAAATGCGAGAGGCCTTCCTTCGCCCCGATCACCGCCACGGCTTCCGTGTTCGGATCGAGGGTGATCTGATGCCGGCGCGCGTACCACTCGCAGATGCCGGCGCGCAGGTTCGGGAGCCCCTGCGACGACGAATAGCGATGATTGCGCGGGTCCTGGGCCGCCTCGCAGATCTTGTCGACGATGTGCTGGGGCGTTCCCATGTCGGGATTGCCCATGCCGAGATCGATGATGTCCTCGCCCGCGCGGCGTCCCGCCCGCGCCATGTCCGTCACGACGGACAGGATGTAGGGGGGGAGCCGGTTCAGCTTGTGGAAATCGTGGCGGAATTCTTTCGGAGTCTCGTTCGGTCCCTGGGTCATGGCGAGTCGTTCCTGTGGTCGAGGCCCGCCCGTCGGGCTGGATTCGGCGGGCGAAGCGATTCGGTTGGATGGAGAGCCGGGTTCGGGTCCTCTCGGACCGGGTCCCGTCGGACCGGAGCCCCCCGGATCGGGTCGAAGTCACGCCCCTTCGAGGCGCACTGCGAGCCGTGCGTTCGATCGTGTGCCCACCGTTTCTCGTCGCCTCGTCCGACCTCGCCGACCCGTGCCAGTCCGGCAGCGCCGCCCCGACGCGAAGTCGAGAACGGTCCGCCCGGATCCGGGCACGGGCTCGAGGGGACGGGGGCCGAGCCCCGGCGGGCTAGCGAGCCATCCGGCCGTCGCGTCGTTGCATCCCTGGGAACCTTTCGAGTGGGCCGGATCGTACTGGAGATTCGCCGCCGGAGGTAGCGCGAAGGACGCGCTCAGGGCGCGGCTCTCCGGTCCGTTTTCCGAGTCCGGACGGGCCAATACAGGACGAGTCCGGCAAGCAGCAGGATCAGCGCAACTGCGCATTCGCGGGGGCTCGCACGCGCGATCGCGACGCCGATGGCGAGGGTGATCGCCATGTACAGCGACGAGAGCAGCGGATGACCGAAGGCCCGGTAGGGGCGCGGCTGGTCCGGCCGCCTTCGGCGCAGGCGGAAGAGCGCGGCCGTGTCGGCGAGGGTCGCGAGCAGGATCGCGAAGACGGTGAAGTCGAGGGCCTTCGGGAAGGTCTCGAGGAAGAAGATCAGGCCGATCGCGACGAGGGCCTGGACGGCGATCGCCACCGACGGCGTCAGGTAGGTCGCGTGGACCCGGGAGGCCCGGGCGAAGAAGTGCTCGTCGAGGGCCATCGCGTAGACGATGCGCGGGCCGATCAGGACCTGCGCGTTCAGCGTGCCGAGGACCGAGACCAGGACGAAGCCGGCGACGAGCCGGCCGCCGGCCGGGCCGAAGAGCGCCCGGGCGGCGGCCTCGCCCGTATCGGGCGCAGCGGCGATCTCGGCGGGCGAGAGCGCGTAGAGATAGACGGCGTTGATCGCGAGATAGAGCGCCGTACAGAGCCCGAGCCCGAGGAAGAGCGAACGCGGGACGTTGCGCCGCGGATCGCGGATCTCGCTCGCGACGAAGACGCTGGCATTCCAGCCGAGATAGCTGAAGAGCACGGGCGAGAGCGCCTGCCCGAACGCGAGCCAGGAGCCCTCGCCACCCAGGAGCCCTCAGCCAGCCAGGGGACCTCAGCCAGCCAGGAGCCCCCACCGCCCGCCGGTGCGGCCCCGCGCCAGGGCTCGAAGCTTCCCGCGCCCAGCACCGGACCGAGCAGCACGAAGGCCGCGATCGCCCCGACCTTCACGAGCGAGGTCAGGTTGTTGAAGGCCGCCCCCAGGCGGGTGCTCACCCGGTTCAGGATCGACACCGCGGCGACGAGCCCGGCGGCGCCGATCAGGATGCCGCGACGCTCGAGGCCGAGCGCAGGAGCGACGAGCTCGACCGCGACCACCGCCAGCGCGGCGATCGTCCCCGCGTAGATCGCGAAGAAGCTGAGCCAGCCCGCGAGGAAGCCCGCTGCGGGATGGATGCCCTCTCGCAGGTAGACATAGTTGCCGCCCGCCCGCGGATACATCGCGCCGAGCTCGGCGTTGATGAACGCCCCGACCAGCGAGATCAGCGCCCCGGCGACCCAGACCGCGAGGTAGAGCCCGGCGCTCGGCAGGAGCGCCGCGACGTGGGCGGGCGTGAAGAAGATGCCGCTCCCGACGACGGAGGCGACGATCAGGAGCGTCGCGTCGACGAGCGAAAGGGATCGCGGCAGGCGATCGCGCGGATGAGCGCCCTCGTCGGGATCGCCTGCGCTCCCCGCCCCGCTGCCGGCCCCGCCCGCGGATCCCGCAGCGCCACCGCTCACAGCTCGACGATCCGCACGCGACGGTCGAGGGAGCCCGCCTGGTCGACGACGTGGCGGTGGTGGGTGAAGAGCAGGATCTGGGTCCGCTCGCCCACCCGCGAGAGGACCTCGAGGGTCGCCCGGGTCCGCTCGTCGTCGAACTCGATCAGGATGTCGTCGGCGATGAGCGGCATCGGCTCCGCCCGCTCGATGGAGGTCGACAAGGCCGCCAGACGCAGGGCGAGGAAGAGCTGGTCCCGGGTCCCCGAGCTGAGCGCTTCGACGAAGCGTTCGCGCCCGGCGCGGTTCACCGCGACCAGGCGCGCCCCCCCGCTCTCGCCCGCATCGGAGAGGATCGTCGGATAGGCGCCCCGCGTCAGCTCGGCGAAGAGCCGGCCCGCCTCGGCGAGCAGCGGCCCCTGATTCTCCCGGCGATAGGCCTCGATCTCGTGCTCGAGGAGCTGGCGCGCGAGGCGCAGCTCCGCATAACGCACGACGTCGACCCGAACCGAGGCGAGTCGGCTCTCCGCGCGCTCTGCGAGCTCCGCGATCCGCGCGTTGCCGTCCATGGCCGCCAGGGCCGCGCGTTCGAGGCTGAGCGCTTCGGCGCAGCGGACGCGCTCCTCCTGATGGTCGTGCAGGCGGGCCTCGAGCTGGGCGATCCCGGCGTTCAGGCGATCGAGATCGTCCGCCGACGGGGCCTCGCCCTCGCCGGTGAGCGCGCGTCGCTCCGCACGACATTGCTCGACGCGCCGCTCGACCAGGGTGAGCTCGTGTCGCGCGTCGGCGAGCGCCGTCGCGATCGCCTCGGCGAGCGTCGCCTGCTCCCGGGCCTGGTCGAGCTCCCGCTTGAGCCGGAGCGCCGCCACGTCCAGGGCGAGCTCGGCCACCCCGGGCCGATGGCGCGCGACGAGCCCTTCGCACTGGGCCTCGAAGCGCGCGACCAGCTGTCCCATCAGCTCGACCCGTCGGCGCAGCGCCTCCGCCTCACGCCGGCGCTCGAGCAGGCCGCCGATCGCATCGAGTCGCGCGTCCGCCTCGTCGGGCCGCGTCGCCTCGGGCAGCGCGAGCGCGACCCGCTCGGCCTGCCAATCCGCCTCGGCGCGGGCGAGCTGGTCCTGCGCCAGCAGACGGGCCTGCACCGCCCGCTCGAGCAGCTGCTCGGCCCGGGCGCAGGCCTGACCCGCTTCGCGCTGACGCTGCCGCCGCTCGAGGGCCCGGGCGTGCTCGCGCTCGGCCCGCTCGAGCCACGGCCAGAGCGCCTCGTCTTCCCCGCACGTTCCGGACGAGGATCCGGACGAGGATCCGGACGAGGACGGGGAGAGCGCCGCGGAAGCCGCGCCCCCGAGCGCCTCCCTGAGCCCGTCACGAGCGGCCCGTCGCTGGTCGATCTGCCGCGCCCTCCGCTCGACGAGCTCGCGGCGGCGAGCGATCAGCTCGAGCAGACGATCGAGCTCGCCCCGCCACGCGAGCCGACCCTCCGGCGCCCCGGGCTCTCCGAGCGAAGCGGGCCAGTCGGCACGCCAGGCCGCTTCGAGCTCGACGCCCCCGACCTCGACGCGGGCGAGCTCCCGGTCCATCGCGTCGAGCGCCTCGTCGAGGCGCGCCGCCCGAGCGACGAGCTCGGCCCCCCGCGCCACCCGACTCGCCTCACTGCGCAGCCGATCCGCGAGGCGGTCGGCCCCGAACAGCGCGCCCTCGAAGGCGGCCGTCCGGGTCGCGGGATCGAACGCGGCGTCGCCTCGCTGCGGCGCGCCCTCGAGCCGCGAACGCAGGCCGCGCCAGAGCTCATCGCGGCGGGCACGCTCCGCCTCGAGCTCACCCTCGCTCGGCAGCGCCCCCTCCCCGCGCAGCCGCCCGAGCTCCTCGCCGACGGCGCGCCGCTCCTCCGCCCGCGCGAGGCGCTCCTGGCGGCGGCGAGCGCGCTCGTCCGCGTTCTCCGCCCGGCGCCGCGCGTGGCCCTCGATCGCAGCCCGCCCCGGAATCGGGAGACGCTCGAGCCCGTCGTCCGAGAGGTCCGCGAGGCCGAGTCGCTCACGAAGACGCGCGAGCTCTCCCTCGAGCGCCGCGAGGGTGCGGCTCGCCTCCTCGATCTCCTCGTCGATCGCGCCCAGCCGCTGGGCCCGCTTCTGCGCCTGCTCGAGCGGCGCGGGATCGCGGTCGGCCTCGCCGGCTTCGGCGTGCGCGTGGGCATCGAGCTGCTGCAGACGCTCGAGCTCCCGGCGCGCTTCGCGCTCCGCCTCCTTCGCCTTCTCGAGCCGATCGACACAGCGCGCCGACTCCGCCACGAGCGTGCGCACGCGGGCGGTGCGACTGCTGATCCGGCGCAGCGTGGCTTCGGGCGCCGCACCGAGCTCAGGACCGAGCACGGCCTCGAGGGCCGCGACCTCACCCGCCAGCTCCGCGAGGCGCTCCTCGCGGCGGGGCAGCTGATCGCGGGCGTCGCGATAGCTCTCGAGGCGTTGGTGGAGATCCTCGATCGGCTCCCGGGCAGCGAGCAGCTCGGGGGCCAGCACGAGCGCCGCCTCGCGCGCGCGCTCGCGCTCGATCCGGGCGAGGACCTGCTCGCGCGCCTGCTCCGCCTGCTCGAGGGCGAGGCCCGCATCCCGCCGTCGGCGGGCCCGGGACAGCTCGAGCTGCGCGCGCGCGAGCTCGCCGTCGATCTCGGCGAAGCGGACCTCGAGCGCGCGGGTCCGGCGTGCCTGCTCCTCGAAGCGGCTCGGGTCGAGAGTCGTCGCGCGGATCTCGCCCTGGAGCTCCTTCCACTCGGCGAGGGCGACGGCGATGCGTTGATTCGAGCCCCGGGGCTTGAAGAGCTCCGCCGCCTCGTTCTCGAGATCGTCGATCACCTTGCGCAGGTGGACGATCCCGAGCCCCGCCCCGAAGAGCGCCCGGGACAGCTCGCCCCCGTCCTCGAGCAGCTGCGCCGAGCCCTCGACCAGCGCCGGATGGTCGAGCCCGTAGAGATGCCGGAAGAGCGGCTCCGGGATCGACTGCGTCAGGGCCGTCAGGCGCCGCACCGCTTCGTCGCCGCCCTCGCCCTCCGCCGTCAGCGTCTGCTTGCGGCCCTTGCGACGCACCAGCCGGGCGGTGAATCCGTCCTGGAACCGCAGCCGCGCCGCCACCCGCAGATCCGCATGGGCATGGACGAAGTTGTCGCGCGAGTCGTGCTCGATGCCATAGAGCAACCCGCGGATCGCGCGCAGGGCCGAGCTCTTGCCCGCCTCGTTCGGCCCGTAGATGAGACACAATCCGGCGTCACCGCCCTGCGTCGGACCGTCCGTCAGGCAAAGCCGCCGATCGCTGAAAGGACCGAAGGCGTCGAGGCCGAGCTCGTCGATCCTCATTCCGACGCCTCCCCGTCGAGCAGCCGGGACCAGAGCAGATCCCGCACCGCCGGCAGTCGCGCCCGAAGCCACGCGGGATCCGTCGGATCGAAGCGCTCGGCGCGCCCGTCCTCCTCCGCGCCCGAACCAGCCTCCCCGATCAGGGCGGCCGGGAGTCTGCGCTTCAGGTCGGCGAGCTCCTCCCGGGTCCGCGCGAGATCGAGCGGCGCGCGCTCGAGGGCCTCGACCCGCCGCAGCAGACCGCCGAGCGCGTCGTCGCGCTCGAGCAGACGGCCGAGCTCACCGCGAGGGCGGGTCGCGAGCTCGAGTCGCTCGAGCCAGATTCCCGGCTCGGCCATGCCCGTCGCCAGCAGGCGGCATTCGTGGAGCCAGCGCGCCGGCTCGCGGACGAGGGCCGCATGGGCCCGCGTGGCCCCGCCGAGCACGACCCGAGCGGCCAGCAGACGGCCATCGGCCTCCACGAGCGCCGCCGCCAGTGCGTCGCGCACCCGCGCGAGCGCGTCGTCGGGATGTCCGACGGACTCGAGATCGAGCTCGATCCGTGCCCAGCGCACGACGTCGAGATCGCGGTGGTCCACGTCGACCACGCGGCCGTGGTCGACGGTCACCAGCGAGGCGCCCTTGCCGCCGGTCTCCCGCGCGTGGCGTCCCTGGAGATTGCCCGGGAAGACGATCCAGGGATCGCGCGAAACGACCTCCCGCTGGTGGACGTGGCCCAGCGCCCAGTAGGCGTAGCCCTTCGCGCGCAGGCCCTCGGCCGTGCAGGGCGCGTAGTCCGCGTGGCCGGGGCGGCCGTCGAGGGAGGTATGCAGCAGACCGATCTCGACGCGGCCGGGATCGGCCATCGGGTACGCCGCGGCGAGATCCTCCGAGACCCTTCGCGCGGCGAAGCTCTGGCCGTGGATCGCGACGTCGAAGTCGGGCAGCTCGATCGTCTCGGGTCGGCGCGTGGCGTAGTGGTGGACGTTCGGCGGGAGGGAGAGCCGCTTCGTGATCTGGCTCGCGGCGTCGTGGTTGCCGGAGACGAGATGGACGGCGATGCCCGCCTCGGCCAGGCGCCGCATCTGCCCGACGAAGAAGAGTCCCGTGTTGTAGTCCTTCCAGTCGCCGTCGTAGAGATCACCGGCCAGCAGGACGAAGGCAACCCGCTCCTCGATCGCGAGATCGATCAGGGCTTCGAAGGCGCGCCGGGGCGCCCCGCGGACGGCGTCCACCGGCGCGTCCGGATAGCGCTCGAGGCCCTGGAGCGGGCTGTCGAGGTGGATGTCCGCGGCATGGAGGAAGCGAAACAAGCTGGCGTTCTCCGGAAACGACTCGCCCACGGGATCCACCCGAAATCGGCCCGGCTCGGGCCCGGCCCGGGCTCGAGCCGGTGCATTGTACGCAACGACTGCGACCGATCCGGTCACGCCGCGGACGCCCGGTCGGAATCCCGGGAGGCGACCGACAAGACAAACCGGAACCCGACGAGGCATCATGGCCACTCACGCCGGTAGGCCGGCTCGGTTCGACCGAATCCCGTCCGCTCGAGGAGTCCTGAACATGCGGCTCATCCTCACGTGGCTCGGCACTCTTCTGACCCTCGGCCCGGCGACCCTCGCCTCCGCCCTCGATCCGCGCCTCGACGTCGGCGGTTTCCGCGACGAGGATCGCGCGGTCGCCGAGGAGCTCGCGGGCTTCGACGCCGAGGAGCGCCACGCGGCGCTCGTCGCCGCCGGTGAGCCCGAGACCCTGCTCGAGATCGCCGAGATCCAGAACGACTCCGCCGACGCCTTCAGCAGGCTCGTCGACGGATTGCCCCGGGCGGAGCAGGAGCAGGTCTGGGACCTCGTCCGCTACCCCGGCCTCGTCGCCGACCTCGCCCGGGGCGGCGAGAAATCCGACGCCGAGCTCGAGCGGATCGCCCAGCGCCATCCCGAGGAGATCCGCGCCGCGATCCGCAGCGAGGGTCGCAAGCGTTATGCGACCTGGGTCGAGGTCTACGCCCTCGACCTCGAGGCCGAGCGCGCCTTCGCCGGCGTGATGACGGAGCATCCGTCGGACGTGCGCGCCGCCTTTCAGCGCCTGCGCGCTCGACCCGACCTGATGACGCTGCTCGTCGACAACGTGGGCATCGCGACGCGGATCGGCGCCGCCTATCGCGCGGACCCGACGCGGGTCGAGGCGCGCTTCGACGGTCTCCACCAGGAGGTCGCCGCCCAGCGCAGCGAGCAGGAGAAGACCTGGGCGAAGGAAATCCAGGACCCGGAGAAGCGCGAGGCGCTGCAGACGGCCGCCCGCGAGTTCGCCGACGAGCACGGCTACGCCCTCGACGACGACGGGAACCCGACGACGATCCAGACCCGCGTCGTCCACGTCGACCACTACGTCAACAGCAACCCCTATCCCTACTGGTTCGGGTATCCGTCCTGGTATGCCTATCCCTACTGGTACCCGGCGTCGGTCTGGACCCACGTCGGCTTCCGCTTCGGCGGCGGCGGGACCTATGTCGGCATCGGCGTGCCCTCGCCCTACTTCCTCGGCTGGTACGGCAACTACTACGGCGGCGGCTTCGGGGTGGGCTACCCCTTCGGCTACGCAAGTGGCTACGGCGGTTACTACGGCGGCTTCAATACCTGGGCCTACCCCGGGCGCTACTACTGGGGTGGCGGCTATCCCGCCTATCGCCACAAGCACGGCGGCTCCCAGTACGGCCACCATCGCCCGCGCACCTTCGACGGAAACCGTCCCCACCACCGCTACGACGACCGCAGCGGATCTTCCTTTCGCGGCGAACGACAGCAGGCGGTGCAGGAGCGGCTGCGGAAGCGCCCCGATCAGCGCTTCGACTCCCGCCCCGACGGCGGGGGGCGCGGATCGCGCCGCTTCGAAGGCAGTCCGGGCTCGACGGGCCGAGGAGACGGTCGCGATCGGCTGCGGCGGCAGGGCGCGGGCTCGCCGGGCTCTGGCCTGAGCCCAGGCCAGGGCGGTGGCGGACGGATCGAGCGGGGCCCCCGCGCCTTCGACTCGAGGCGCGAAGGCGCGGCGCCGGGCAACGCGGGTCGCGCCGGTCGGCGTGACCTGCCCGACGTCTCGAGCGGACCGCCGAGCCGTTTCGCGCGTCTCGACGGGCGGCCCGAGGTTCGACAGGCGCCACGCCGAGAGGGCCAAAGGGGCGGCGTACAGCGCCACGGCTTCCAGGGCAGCGGGGGGAACGGATTGGATCGGGGGCTCGCGCGGACCCGACTCGAGCGCGGCCAGGGTGGCGGTGGGCAGCGTTCCTCCGCCGCGGTGGCGCCCAATGCACTGGGCGGCGACGGCCGGGGCGGGCGGCGCGGTGGTGCCGATCTGGGGCGATCGAGCCCGAATCCCGGTGGTGGCCGCGGCGCAACGATGGGGAGCTTCGGCGGCGGCGGACGCCGTAACGGAGGCGGACTCGTCGGCGGCGGCGCTTCCGGCGGCGGCCATCGCGGGGGACAGGGCGGAGGCTCCGGCGGCGGGGGCTCTCGCAGCGGAGGCGGCGGTGGAGGTTTCGGAGGCGGCGGCCATCGAGGCGGCGGCGGTGGGGGTCACCATGGCGGCGGCGGCGGCGGCCATCATCGCTGATCGCGCCCGCTGAGCGGATGCGGGCCGGGTCCAGTCCCAACGAGCTTCCGGCTCGAGCTTCCAATCGGATGGCTCCAGACCACCTCGAGTCGCGCGCGGACCCCACCCCCGGTCGGGCCCGGGGTCCACGCACGACCCGCCCGAGCTACCGCGCTCGCCCCGGCGGCGCGATCCAGCCACGGGCGACGGCCCGCCCGAGCGCCGAGGACACCGCCGCCAGCGACGCATCGACGATGCTCGAGGCGACTCCGGCCCCGTAGAGCGCGCGACCGGGCTCGAGCACGAGCTCGACATAGGCGACCGCCGTCGACGCACCGCGCGGTCCGAGCACGTGCTCATGATAGTCGCCGACGCGCATCGCCCGCCCGAGCAGGCGGGACAGCGCCCCGACGAACGCATCGATCGGGCCGATGCCCTCGCCGACGAGCCGATGGGCGAGACCGTCCCAGCGGATCGTGGCCGAGAGCCGATGCGGTGCACCGTCGCCTGCCGAGACGAGCGAACGGTCACCCTCGAGCCGTGGCCCGGCCTCGACGCCCAGATACTCGCGTTCGAAGAGCGTGCGCAGGCGCTCGCTCGAGACCTCCTCGCCGCTCGCGTCGGCCCCCGCCTGGACGACCTGCGAGAACTCGATCTGCATGCCCCGCGGAATCCGGTAGCCCGCATCCGTCTCGAGCAGGTAGGCGATGCCGCCTTTGCCCGACTGGCTGTTGATCCGGATCACCGCCTCGTAGTCGCGTCCGACGTCCGCCGGATCGATCGGCAGATAGGGCACCTCCCAGAGCGGACTGGCCTCGGCCTCGAGCGCGGCGAGGCCCTTCCGGATCGCGTCCTGATGCGAGCCCGAGAACGCCGTGAAGACGAGCTCGCCCGCGTAGGGATGGCGCGGATGGATCGGGATCCGATTCGCCGCCTCGACGCGGCGGACCAGCGCCGGCAGGTCCCCGAAATCGAGCTCGGGATCGACACCGGCGGCCATGAGGTTCAGGGCCAGGGTCACCAGATCGACGTTGCCGGTCCGCTCGCCGTTGCCGAAGAGCGTCCCCTCGACGCGGTCGGCGCCGGCCAGGCAGGCGAGCTCGGCCGCGGCGACCGCACAGCCGCGGTCGTTATGCGGATGCACGGAAAGGACCACGGCCTCGCGCCGCGCGAGCCGACGTCCGATCCACTCGATCTGATCGGCGTAGACGTTGGGCGTCGAGACCTCGACCGTCGACGGGAGGTTCAGGATCAGGGGCGCCCGCTCGCTCGCGCCGAGCGTCTCGAGCACCGCCTCGCCGATCTCGAGCGCGAACTCGATCTCCGTCGACGAGAAGCTCTCCGGGGAGTACTCGAATCGGATCGACTGCCCCGGCAGGGCCTCGGCCCGTCGCCGGACCGCCCGCGCCGCGTCGACGGCAATCTTCACGATGCCCGCGCGATCCTCCCGGAAGACGACCCGGCGCTGGAGCGGCGAGGTCGAGTTGTAGAAGTGGACGATCGAGCGCGGAGCCCCCTCGATCGCCGCGAAGGTCCGCTCGATCAGATCGGGCCGGCACTGGGTCACGACCTGGATCGTGACGTTCGGCGGCACGCGCCCCTCCTCGATCAAGCGGCGGACGAACTCGAATTCCGTCGCCGAAGCCGAGGGGAAGGCGACCTCGATCTCCTCGAAGCCGATCGCCACGAGCGCATCGAAGAGCCGCAGCTTGCGCTCGATGCCCATCGGCTGGGCGAGGGCCTGATTGCCGTCGCGCAGGTCGACGCTGCACCAGCGCGGCGCGCGCGAGAGCGTCCGCCCGGGCCAGCGCCGATCCTCGAGGGCGAGCGGCGCGACGGGCCGGTAGCGCGCAAAGGGCATCACCCCCGCCCGCGCCCCCGCCCGTTCGCCGAGCGCGTTCGAAGCCGCCGTCTGCGCTCCCGGCCTCGTCGTCGTCTTCTTCGTCCCGCTGCTCTTCACCGTCTCCAACTGCGAGCCTCCCGCCCCGTGCTTCCCGCCGGAAGGCATCGGGATGGGTCGGGCCCGCCGCGCTGGCGCGCCCCGGGCTCGTCGAGTGCGGATCGCTCGAATCGAACTTCGAATCGGGACGATCCCCGAAACGACGAAGCCCCCTCCCGTTTGCCGTGGATTCCGGCGGGAGGGGGCTTTCGTGGTCCGAACCGATCGGATGACGCGCTAGTCCCCGCCCGCCTTGCTAAGGAGGAGGAGGGCCAGGCCGCAGCTCGACACCGCCGGCATTACGCCGGACAGCTCTCGCGCTTCACGCGCACCGCTGGATCGATTGGACCGTTGCATGGATCTTTGATTAGGCGAGCCGCGCGAGACCGTCAAGCCCGACCCCGTCCGCCGGCCTCAGCCGACCGAAGAGAGGTCGATCCGCTTGCCCCAGCGTGCACGAACCGCCCGCCGCGTCGCCGGCCGCCCCGCGAGCCTCGGATCCCCGTCGACGATCGCCCTCGCCGCCTGCCGGGCGACGGCGACGAGCCGCGCGTCGCGCAGCAGGTCGGCGATGCGCAGCTCGGGGACATGGCCGCTCTGGCGGGTGCCCAGGAAATCGCCGGGGCCGCGGATCTCGAGATCGGCGTCCGCGATCCGGAAGCCGTCGGTCGTCTCGACCATCGCGCGAAGTCGCGCCTCGCTCTTCGCGTTGGTCCCGCGCGCGACGAGCACGCAGGTGCCCTGTTCGCCGCCGCGGCCGACGCGACCGCGCAGCTGATGGAGCTGGGCCAGACCGAAACGCTCGGCGTGCTCGATCACCATCAGCGTCGCATTCGGGACGTCGACCCCGACCTCGATCACCGTCGTCGCGACCAGGATCTTCGTCTCGCCGGAAGCGAAGCGCTCCATCGCGGCATGACGCTCGGCGGCCTCGAGCCGACCGTGGACGAGATCGACGCGCACGCCTGGGAAGCTCCGCGCGATCTGCTCGCTCGACTCGATCGCCGAGCGCAGGTCGATCTTCTCGCTCTCCTCGACCAGGGGATAGACGACGTAGACCTGCTCGCCCCGGGCGAGCGTCGCCTTCACGAGCTCCATCACGCGCGCGCCCTCCCCCGCCCGCAGCAGGATCGTCTCGATCGGCTTGCGCCCGGGCGGCAGCTCGTCGATCAGCGACACGTCGACCTCGCCGTAGAGCGAGAGCGCGAGGCTCCGCGGGATCGGCGTCGCCGTCATGACGAGGCGATGGGGAAAACGGCCGTCGGCGCGCACGGCGGCGAGCGCCGCGCGCTGGAGCACGCCGAAGCGGTGTTGCTCGTCGACGATCCCGAGCACGAGATTCCGGAACTGGACCTCGCCCTGGACGAGCGCGTGGGTCCCGACGACGAGATCGAGCTCGCCCAGCGCGAGCAGCCCCCGCACCGCCCGGATCTCGGCCCGCGCGAGCGACGACGTGAGCAGCCCGACCCGCAGCCGCTGCTTCGGCGCGAGCAGGGACGCGAGCTTCGAGAGCGTGCGGAAATGCTGCTCGGCGAGCAGCTCGGTCGGCGCCATCAACGCCGTCTGACCACCGCAGGCCGCGACCGCGATCGCTGCGAGCAGCGCGACGACGGTCTTGCCGCTGCCGACGTCGCCCTGGACGAGGCGGTTCATCGGATGGGGCTTCGCGAGATCCTCGAGGATCTCGCGCATGACCCGGCGCTGGGCCTGGGTCAATCGATAGGGCAGCGCCCTCGCCGCGTCCCGCGACTCCGGACGGCTCGCGTCGATCGCGATCCCGGGCTGGCGCGCGACCCGCGCGCGTCGCATCGCGAGGCCGAGCTCGAGCAGGTAGAGCTCTTCGAGCACGAGGCGCTCGTGGGCGGGGGAAGCGAAGGCGGTGGCGCGCTCGACGTCCGTCGCGGCGTCGGGGAGATGGAGCGCGCGCAGGGCGTCGGGGACCCCGGGCAGGCCCCGTTCGGCGACGAGCGCTGCCGGCAGATGCCCCTCGACGAGCTCGGCATGGGACTCGACGGCCTGGGCGATGAGGCGCCGCAGCGTGCGGGCGTTCACGCCTTCGGGCGCCGAGTAGACGGGCACGACCCGGCCGAGCTCACGGGCGCGCTCCTCCGGTTCATCCTCGCCGCGGCGCCCGTCCGTGCCGCCGATCTCGCCGCCCTCGCTCGCTTCGACGTCGGGCGGCGCGGAGCCGGCGGCCATGGGAGCGCCCTGGGCGTGGGACGCGGATCGCTGCCCTGCATCGAGGAACTCGATGTCGGGATGGATGATCTCCTTCGAGAAGCGGTAGCGGACGACGTCGCCGCTCACGAGCAGGCGCCGGCCCTTCGTGAGCCGGCTCGCGATCGTCTCGCCGCCGCGAAACCATTTGAGGCTCACGATCGCGTGCTCGTCGCCGACGACGGCCTGCAGGTAGCGCCCGAAGCGGCCGCCGCGCCGCAGGCTGATCCAGTCGACGAGCTTGACCTCCGCCTCGAAGGTCGCCCGCCGCCCGACGACGAGCTCGCCGACCCCGACGATCTCGCGGCGATCTTCGTAGGCGGTCGGCAGCCAGAAGAGCAGATCCGAGATGCGCTCGAGGCCCCGACGCGCGAGGGCCTCCGCCCGCTTCGGGCCCACACCGGGCAGCGCTTCCAGCGAGCGGGCCAGGAGCTCGTCGGCCCAGCCCGCCCGGCCCAGGGGCTCGACCAGCTCGAGCAGCTCGCGGACCGCGTCCCGCGTCGCCCCCGAAGGCTCGAGGCGTTCGAGACGCTTGCGGAGCCGCTCGAGGCGCGCGCGCAGCTCGGTGGGCAGACGTCGGTCCAGGAGCGGGGCGAGCGCCGCGCGGGCGGCGGAGATCGTCTCGGGGTCGGGCGCCGGGATCGGTGCGGGGGCAGTCGCGTCCGTCCCCGGAGCCGGCGCGGGCCCAGGCCTCGAAGCGCCGCCTCCCGCGGTCGGTGCCCGCGAAGGCGCGAGCGCGCCGCCGGCGAGGGCCGACACGCAGCGGTGGAGCTGCGCAACTTCCGCGTGCAGCGTCCCCGGCATCCGGCGCGCGACCTCCTCGCGACTCCGAATCTAGGCGTCGGTCCCGCGCGTGGCCACCGGCAACACGATCGCGGCCCGCCCCGCGGCGCGCGCATCGCGCTCGTGGATCTCCTGCAGCGAGCGGACGCCGATGCGCTCGGCCCGGAGCGCGAGGATCGCCTCGGCCGAAGCGCGCGCCGCCGCGAGCGTCGTGCAGTACGGCACGCGCCGCAGCAGGGCCGCCCGCCGCAACGACTTCGAGTCCTCGACGGCCCGCGGATCGACGCCCACCGTGTTGATCACGAGCGCGATCTCGCCGGCGGCGATCTTGTCCGCCGTGTGCGGCGAGCCCTCGTGGACCTTGTTCACCGTCTCCGCCGCGATCCCCATCGCCCGCAGCGACTGCGCCGTCCCCCGCGTCGCGACGACCCGGAAACCCGCACCGACGAGCTTCTCGATCGGCCCGCGCAGGCGCTCGCGCTCCTCCTCGCGTACCGAGACCAGGACCGTTCCCTCCGTCGGCAGGCTGTTGCCCGCCTGGATCTGGGCCTTCGCGAAGGCCCGCCCGAAATCGGAGTCGATGCCCATGACCTCGCCGGTGCTCTTCATCTCCGGCCCGAGCAGCACGTCGACGCCCGGGAACTTGACGAAGGGGAAGACCGCCTCCTTGACCGAGTAGTGCCGCGGCACGATCTCCTGCGTGAAGCCGAGCGACTCGAGCGTATGCCCCGCCATGACGAGCGCCGCGAGCTTCGCGAGCGGCACCCCGATCGCCTTCGACACGAAGGGCACCGTCCGCGACGCGCGCGGATTGACCTCGATCACGTAGACGCGCCCGTCCTTGACCGCGAACTGCACGTTCATGAGCCCGCGCACGCCGATCGCCAGCGCGAGCTTGCGGGTCGCTTCCGTGATGTCCGCGATCCGGGCCGGCGAGAGCGAGTACGGCGGCAGCGAGCAGGCGGAGTCGCCCGAGTGGATCCCCGCCTCCTCGATGTGCTCCATGATGCCGCCGACGACGACCCGCTCCCCGTCGCAGATCGCGTCGACGTCGACCTCGACCGCGTCGGCGAGGAATCGGTCGACGAGGACCGGATGGGCCTCCGACGCCCGCACCGCGAAGCGCATGTAACGCCGCAGCCCTTCGACGTCCTGCACGATCTGCATCGCGCGCCCGCCGAGCACGTAGGACGGTCGCACGAGCACCGGATACCCGATCCGCGCCGCGATCCGCTCGGCCTCCTCCGCGCTCCGCGCCACGTCGCCCGCCGGCCGCTCGAGCCCGAGCCGCTCGAGCAGCGCCTCGAAGCGCTCGCGATCCTCCGCCATGTCGATGGCGTCGGGCGGCGTCCCGATGATCGGGACCCCCGCCTGCTCGAGGGCGACGGCGAGCTTGAGCGGCGTCTGGCCGCCGAACTGCACGACGACGCCCCAGGGCTTCTCCTTCTCGACGATCTCGAGCACGTCCTCGAGGGTGAGCGGCTCGAAGTAGAGCCGATCGCTCGTGTCGTAATCCGTCGACACGGTCTCGGGATTGCAATTCACCATGATCGTCTCGAAGCCCGCATCACGAAGCGCGAATACCGCATGCACGCAGCAGTAGTCGAACTCGATGCCCTGCCCGATCCGGTTCGGTCCGCCGCCGAGGATCATGACCTTCTTGCGCTTCGTGGGCTCCGCCTCGCACTCCTCCTCGTAGGTCGAGTAGAGATAGGGCGTCGAGGCGACGAACTCCGCGGCGCAGGTATCGACCCGCTTGTAGACGGGCCGGACACCGTTCGCATGGCGCAGCTGCCGCACGGCGGCCTCGCTCTCGCCCCACAAGGCGCCGAGCCGGCGGTCGGAGAAGCCGAGCTGCTTCGCGGGTCGGAGCCACTGCGCGCGCTCGTCCGTCGGGAGCGCCGCGAGTCGCTTCTCCGCCTCGACGATCTCCTCGATGTTGCGCAGGAACCAGCGGTCGATCTTCGTGCGCTGGTAGAGCTCCTCGACGGTCGAGCCGCGGCGGAAGGCCTCCGCGAGCGCCCAGGGGCGACCGGCCCGCGGCCGATCGATCAGGTCCGAGAGCGCGGCGAGCCCCGCCTCGCCTTCCGGGACGTCGGGCGGCTCGAAGCCGGCGTGGCCGATCTCGAGCGAGCGGATCGCCTTCTGGAACGACTCCTTGAAGGTCCGCCCGATCGCCATGACCTCGCCGACGGACTTCATCTGCGTCGTGAGCTCGCTGTCGGTGTCGGGGAACTTCTCGAAGGTGAAGCGCGGGATCTTCGTGACGACGTAGTCGATCGTCGGCTCGAAGGAGGCGGGCGTGACGCGCGTGATGTCGTTCTTGATCTCGTCGAGCGAGTAGCCGACGGCGAGCTTCGCGGCGATCTTCGCGATCGGGAAGCCCGTCGCCTTCGACGCGAGCGCGGAGGAGCGCGAGACGCGCGGGTTCATCTCGATCACGATCAACGCGCCCGTCTCCGGGATTGACGCCGAACTGGACGTTCGAGCCGCCGGTGTCGACGCCGATCTCGCGCATGATCGCGACCGCGGCGTCGCGCATCGCCTGGTACTCGCGGTCGGTCAGGGTCTGGGCGGGGGCGACGGTGATCGAGTCGCCGGTATGGACGCCCATCGGATCGAAGTTCTCGATCGAGCAGATGATGACGACGTTGTCGGCCTGGTCGCGCATCACCTCGAGCTCGTATTCCTTCCAGCCGACGCAGCTCTGCTCGACGAGGATCTGGGTGGTGGGCGACTGGTCGAGCGCCCACTGCACCATCCGGTCGAAGTCCTCCTCCCGCTCGCAGATGCCGCCGCCGGAGCCGCCCATCGTGAAGCTCGGGCGGATGATCGCCGGGAGCTTCGTGCGCAGGAGGATCTCGCGCGCCTCGGCGACCGAGGTCGCGATCCCCGATGCGGGCATGGCGAGCCCGATCCGCTCCATCGCCGCGCGGAAGAGCTGGCGATCCTCCGCCTTGTGGATGGCCTCGAGGTTCGCGCCGATCAGCTGGACGCCGTACTTCTCGAGCACGCCGGCCTCGGCCAGCGCGATCGCCAGATTGAGCGCCGTCTGGCCCCCGATCGTCGGCAGCAGCGCGTCGGGCTTCTCCGTCGCGATGATCTGCTCGACGGAGGAGACGGTCATCGGCTCGACGTAGGTCCGATCCGCCATCTCGGGATCGGTCATGATCGTCGCCGGATTCGAGTTCACGAGGACGACGCGGTAGCCCTCTTCGCGCAGCGCCTTGCAGGCCTGCGTCCCCGAGTAGTCGAACTCGCAGGCCTGGCCGATCACGATCGGGCCCGAGCCGATCACGAGGATCGTATGGATGTCGGTTCGCTTCGGCACGCGCTACTCCCGGGCGGACTTCGAGGGGTTCGTTTTCGGGGCGATCCCGCAGATCTCGGCGCCCGAGACCTTCTCGCCGGCGACGACGCGATCGACCATCCGGCGGAAGCGCCCGAAGAAGTAGTCGGCGTCGTGGGGACCGGGCGAGGCCTCGGGGTGGTACTGGACCGAGAAGAGCGGGCGCGTCGCGTGGGCGAGGCCCTCGACGGTCTGGTCGTTCAGGTTGACGTGGGTGATCTCGACCGGCTCGCCAGCGGCGTGCAGGCTCTCGGCCTCGACGGCATAGCCGTGGTTCTCGGCGCAGATCGCGACGCGGCCGGTCGCCAGATCCTTGCCGGGCTGGTTGCCGCCGTGGTGGCCGAACTTGAGCTTCCGGGTCGTGCCGCCGAGGGCGAGGCCCAGGATCTGGTGGCCCAGGCAGATGCCGAAGACGGGCTTCTTCTGGACGAGCTCGCGCACGATCGGCTGGATGCCCTGGACCGCGGCGGGATCGCCCGGGCCGTTCGAGAGGAAGATGCCGTCGGGCGAGAGCGCGAGGGCGTCCTTCGCGCTCGTCGTCGCGGGGACGACCGTGACCTCGAAGCCCTGCTCGACGAGCAGCCGCAGGATGTTCTTCTTGATGCCGAAGTCGTAGGCGACGATCCGGCGCGGGGGACGCGGCCGCGGATCCCGGGGCAGCTGTCCCTCGACGCCGGGCCAGGCGCCCTCGCTGAAGCGATAGGGCTCGGCGCAGGTCACCCGGGCAACCCAGTCGACGCCGTCGAGATTCGGGGCGCGCTTGGCCCGGGCGACGAGCTCGGCGTCGTCCTGGACCGCGGGGTCCGTCGAGAGCACGCCGACCTGCGCCCCGAAATCCCGCAGCCGTCGCACGAGGGCTCGCGTATCGATGCCCGCGATGCCGGGCACGCCCGCCGCCGAGAGCTTCGCGTCGAAGCTGCCCTCGGCGCGGTAGTTCGAAGGCGCGTCGAAGAGCTCCTTCACGACGAAGCCCGAAAGGAAGGGCTTGCGCGCCTCGTCGTCCATCGCGTTGACGCCGACGTTGCCGATCTGGGTGTAGGTCATCGCGACGATCTGGCCCGCGTAGGAGGGATCGGTCGCGATCTCCTGGTAGCCGGTGATGCTCGTGTTGAAGACGACCTCGCCGGAGGTCACCGCCGTCGCGCCGAAGGCGCGGCCGCGATAGACGGTGCCATCCGCGAGGGCGAGCGCGGCGGGTCGCACCGCGCGCCCGAGCAGCGCCTCGGGCGTCGGGCGGCTCGCCGGCTTCTCGTTCGAGGCCTTCGCGTTCGAGGGACGGGCTTTCGAGCCCGGGTCGGCGCTCATCGATGCGTCACTCCGCGTTCACTCCGCGTTGCAGGTTGTAGACGAGGCGGCCGTCGACGAAGGTGGCCAGCACGCGGCCGGTCATCGCCCGATCGGCCCAGGGCGAGTTGCGGCTCTTCGAGTAGCCGCGGCCCGGATCGTAGGTCCAGGCGCGATCGGGATCGATCACGACGAGGTCGGCGGGGCTGCCGACGGCGAGGCTTCCGCCTTCGAGGCCGAAGATCCGCGCCGGGTTGGTCGAGAGTCGCCGGACGAGCTCGAGGGGGGACAAGACGCCCTCGCGCACGAGCTCGAGGCAGACCGCGAGGGCCGTCTCGAGGCCGATCATGCCGGGGGGCGCCTCGGTGAACTCGACCTCCTTCTCGTAGGTCGCGTGGGGCGCGTGATCCGTCGCGATGGCGTCGATCACGCCCTCGACGAGGCCTCGGCGGAGCGCCTCGACGTGCTCGCGGCTGCGCAGCGGCGGCGCGACGCGGGTGCTCGTGTCGAAGCCGAGGGTCGCGGCGTCGGTCAACGTCAGGTGATGCGGCGTGACCTCGGCCGTCACCTTGACGCCCGCCTCCCGGGCGCGCCGGATCGTCTCGACGGCGCCGGCGGTCGAGACGTGGGCGACGTGGAGATGGGCGCCGGTCCAGCCCGCGAGCTGGACGTCGCGCGCGACCATGATCTCTTCGGCCATCGCCGGGTTGCCGGGCAGTCCGAGCTTCGTCGCGACGGCGCCCTCGTGGACGACGCCATGGCCCCGCAGATGGCAATCCTCCGCGTGGACGATGACCGGGACACCGACCAGCGTCGAATACTCGAGCACGCGGCGCATCACCCCCGCATCCATGATCGTCGCACCATCGTCGCTGAAGGCGACCGCCCCGGCTTCGCGCAGGGCGATCATCTCGGTCATGACCTGCCCCTCGAGCCCGCGCGTCGCCGCCGCGATCGGCCGGATCTTCGCCGCCGACTCCTTCTCGGCACGGTCGAGGATGTACTTCGTGACCGACGGGTCGTCGTTGGTCGGCGAGGTATTCGCCATGCAGGCGACCTGCGTGAAGCCGCCGGCCACCGCCGCCGCCCCGCCGCTCGACAGGTCCTCCTTGTACTCCTGCCCCGGCGCGCGCAGATGGGCATGGAGATCGACGAAGCCCGGCGCGACCCAGGCGCCGTTCGCCTCGAAGACCTCGGCGCCCTCGGCTGACAGCTTCTCGCCGACGGCCACGACCCGGCCCGCCTCGAACAGGACGTCGAACGCCCCGTCCCGCTCCTGGCTGGGATCCAGCAATCGACCACCGCGAACGAGGATGCGCGTCATCGGCTCAAGCCTCCCCCGCCACGGACGCCGCGCGGCTCTCCTCGCCCCCGCTCTTGCGCCGTCGCCCGGCCACGAGATAGAGCAGCGCCATGCGCAGCGCGACGCCGTTGCGGACCTGGTCGAGGATCACGCTCGGACGGTGGTCGGCGAGCTCGTGGGAGAGCTCGACCCCGCGATTCACCGGCCCGGGGTGCATCACGATCGCGTCCTCCTTCGCATAGCGGAGCTTCTTGCGATCGAGCCCGAAGGTCGCCGCATACTCGCGGACCGACGGGAAGCAGGCGCCCTCGAGCCGCTCCATCTGGATGCGCAGCGCCATCACGACGTCCGCGCCCTCGATCGCCTCGCGCAGGTTCGTGTAGCTCTTGACGCCGAGGGACTCGATCCCGACGGGCAGCATCGTCGGCGGACCGGCGACCCGCACCTCGGCGCCGAGCTTCGAGAAGGCGTAGATGTTCGAGCGCGCGACGCGGCTATGGGCGATGTCGCCGACGATCGTGACCGTCAGGCCTTCGATCCGGCCCTTCTGCTCCTTCACCGTCAGCAGGTCGAGCAGCGCCTGGGACGGATGCTCGTGGGCCCCGTCGCCGGCGTTGATGACCGGCGCGCCGAGCACGGCGGCCAGGCGATGGGGCACGCCCGCGACCTTGTGGCGCACGATCACGCAGTCGGGATCCATCGCGTCGAGGGTCTTCGCCGTGTCGAGCAGCGTCTCGCGCTTGGTGACCGACGAGCTGCCGACGGAGAAGTTGACGACGTCGGCGGCGAGGCGCTTGCCGGCGATCTCGAAGGAGGTCTGGGTCCGGGTCGAGGGCTCGAAGAAGAGATTGATCAGCGTCCGCCCGCGCAGGGTCGGCACCTTCTTGACCTCGCGCGTCCCGATCTCCTGCATCCGCTCGGCCGTCTCGAGAATGAGCTCGATCTCGGCCCGCGTGAGGTCCTCGATGCCGAGGATGTCACGACCGATCATGCTGCCCCCCTTCGCGAACCACGATCGTGAGTCCCTGGCCGCCCGACTCGGTCTCGTTCAGGAAGACGACCTTGTCCTCGGGCTGCGTGGGAATGTTCTTGCCGACGAAATCGATCTTGATCGGGAGCTCGCGATGGCCCCGATCGACGAGCGCCATCACGCGCACGTTGCGCGGGCCGCCCGAAGTCCATCAGCGCGTCCATGCCGGCGCGGATCGTGCGACCGGTCGAGACGACGTCCTCGACGATCACGACCGCCCGGTCGTCGACGGACGACGGCATCTCGGTCTTGCGCAGCCGCGGCCGCGAGCTGCGCGTCGAGAGGTCGTCGCGGTAGAGGGTCGTGTCGAGAATGCCCATGGGCACCGTCTGCCCCGTCAGGCTCGCGAGGTTCTCGACCAGGATCCGGCCGAGGGGCACACCGCCGTTCGGGATGGCGACGAGGTAGAGACGATCGATGCGGTCGGTGCGCTCGACGATCTCGTGGGCGATGCGCATGAGCGCCCGGCGGATCGCGGCGTCGTCGAGGATCGTACGTTCGGGAGCGGTCCCGGCCGGCAGGGAGGCGGAGCTCGAAGCCTTGGTAGACGCAGAGCTCGACGCAGAGTTCGACACACGGTCCGACATGCTGGGCCTCGACCTTCCCCGACTCGCTGATCGGGCTTAAAGGACGGTTGGAACGCGCGGGAATCTAACGCGCGTCCGGATTTCGGCAATCGCGGCGCTCAGCCGGCGCTGGAGTCCACGCCCGCGACCCCGCCGGCGCCAGGCGAGCCGGCCCCGGCGCCCGCACCGGGCGACGCTGCGGGTCCGGCCGGCTCGGCGGCAACGGGCTCGCAGCGCACGCGCTGGAAGATCCGGTCCCAGCGCTTCTCGGCGGTGAACCAGTTCACGGGATTCAAGAACGAGAGCATGTTGCCGTTCACGTCCCAGGACCAGTAGAGGATGACCGCCGGCCCCTTGAGCTCCTCGAGGCGGACGGTGCCCCAGCCGCGGCTGTCGTTCGAGTTGTCGCGGTTGTCGCCCATCATGAAGTAGCGGCCGGGCTCGACGACCCAGGAGCCGTGATCGAGGCGGTCGCTCGGCCCGGGGTTGTGGCTGCGCGGATCGTCGAGCACCGCGTGCCGGCAATCGCCCAGATCCTCGCTGCGCACCGGATGGCTCTGCCCGACGTCGTCGACGAACGACTCGCCGGTCTCGCGGGTCGGCAGGATCTTCCCGTTCACGAAGACCTGGCCGTTGCGCCAGTCGATCCGGTCGCCGGGCAGCCCGACCAGCCGCTTCACGAAATCCTCGGCGGGCGTGCCGGGCGGGGCCAGGTCGATCGGCATGATGTCGATGCCGCCCATGCGATTGCGCGGCCGCCCGACCTGGAAGACGACGACGTCGCCGCGCTCGGGCTCGCGCGTGCCGGGCAGGCGGACGTCGGTGAACGGGAGCCGCGGACCGTAGGCGAGCTTGTTGACGAAGAGATGGTCGCCGACGAGGAGCGTCGGGAACATCGAGCCCGACGGGATGCGATAGGGCTCGACCAGGAATTGCCGGATCGCGAGCGCGATCGCGACGGCGATCACCAGCGTCACGACCTGATCGACGATGCCCGCCACGCTCGTGGCCTCGGGACCGGCTCCGCCGTCGCCCTCCGGCGCGACCGACGTCTCATCCATGCGAGTGCCCACGCCTAGTCGTCTCCCAGCCGCAGCGCCGCGAGGAAGGCCTCCTGCGGAATCTCGACCTGTCCCACCATCTTCATGCGCTTCTTGCCCGCCTTCTGCTTCTCGAGCAGCTTGCGCTTGCGGGTGATGTCGCCGCCATAACACTTGGCGAGCACGTTCTTCCGCACCGCCTTCACCGTCGTCCGCGCGATCACCCGACTCCCGATCGCCGCCTGGATCGCGATCGGGAACTGCTGGCGCGGAATGAATTCCTTGAGCTTCTCGGCGAGCTCGGAGCCGCGGTTGTAGGCCTTGTCGCGGTGGACGATGAGCGAGAGCGCGTCGACCGGATCGCCGTTGACGAGCACGTCGAGCTTGACGAGATCGGCGGCCTTGAAGCCGACCAGCTCGTAGTCGAAGGAGCCGTAGCCGCGGGTCGCGCTCTTCAGGCGGTCGTGGAAATCGGTGACGATCTCGTTGAGCGGCAGCTCGTAGCGGACCTGGACGCGGGCGCCGTGGACGCCCATGTCCTTCTGGCTTCCGCGGCGGTCCTGGCAGAGGCCGAGCACGGCGCCGAGGTACTCGGTCGGGACGTGGATCGTCGCCATCACGACCGGCTCCTGGATCTCCTTGATGTCGGTCGGATCGGGCAGCGCCGACGGGCTCTCGATCTCGAACTCGTCGCCGCTGTAGGGCACGACGCGGTAGCGAACGGTCGGCGCCGTCGTGATGAGGTTCAGGTTGTACTCGCGCTCGAGGCGCTCCTGCACGATCTCGGCGTGGAGGAACCCGAGGAAGCCGCAGCGGAAGCCGAAGCCGAGGGCGGCGCTCGTCTCGGGCTCGTAGGTGAACGAGGAGTCGTTGAGCTCGAGCTTCGAGAGCGCGTCCTTCAGATCTTCGTAGTCCTCGGCGTCGACCGGGTAGAGCCCCGAGAAGACCATCGGCTTCACTTCCTGGAAGCCTTCGAGGGGCTCGGTCGCGCCGTGGGCCGCGGTCGTGATGGTGTCGCCGATCTGGACGTCGGAGAGCGTCTTCACGCCGGCGATCACGAGGCCGACCTCGCCCGCCGCGAGCTCGTCGACGCTGCGGGGCTTCGGATCGATCACGTCGAGGCGGGTGATCTCGTGCTCGTGGCCGCCGATCATGAAGCGGATCCGCTCGCGCTTGTGGAGCACGCCGTTCATGACGCGGACGAGCATCACCGCGCCGACGTACGAGTCGAACCAGGCGTCGAAGATCAGCGCCTGGGTCGGCTTGCTCGCGTCGCCCCGCGGCGGCGGGATGCGATCGACGATCGCCTGGAGCACCGCCTCGATCCCCTGCCCCGTCTTCGCCGAGACCGGCAGGACGTCCGCCGCGTCGAGGCCGACGACGTCCTCGATCTCCTGCGCGACCCGCACGGGATCCGCCGACGGCAGATCGATCTTGTTCACGATCGGGATCAGCTCGAGGTTCGCGTCGATCGCGAGGTAGGCGTTGGCCAGCGTCTGGGCCTCGATGCCCTGGGCCGCGTCGACGATCAGCAGCGCGCCTTCGCAGGCGGCCAGCGCGCGGGAGACTTCGTAGGAGAAGTCGACGTGGCCGGGGGTGTCGATCAGGTTCAGGACGTAGTCGAGCCCGTCGGCGGCGCGGAAGCTCATGCGCGCGGTCTGGGCCTTGATCGTGATCCCGCGCTCCCGCTCGAGATCCATGTTGTCGAGGAACTGGTCCTTCTTCTCCCGATCCGAGAGGGCGTGGGTCGCCTCGAGCAGGCGATCGGCGAGGGTCGACTTGCCGTGATCGATGTGGGCGATGATGCAGAAGTTGCGGATGCGCGAGGGATCGACGCTCAATGCGAAACCTTCCGTCGGACGGGGTCGGACAGGGTGGGGTCGGACAGGGTGGACTCGGGCCCGACTGGCCCGGGGCCGGCGGGCTCGGGCCCGGATGGCTCGGGCCCGGAGGTTAGAGGGTGGTTGGCGATCAGGGATGTCGGCCGATCGGGACCCGCAAGATAGCCCGCCAGCGCCTCCGTCCAGGCACGCATGGAAATCCCCATCCCGGCGGCCCGGCCGGTGTCGAGCACGGAGTAGGCGGGCCGGGGCGCCGCCGTCGGAAAGACGCCCGTCGCGACGGGCTCGATCGCGAGGTCGCCGTAGCCCGCCTGGTCGAGGATCGCCCGGGCGAATCCGTACCAGGTCGTGACGCCGGCGTTGCGCAGATGCAGGCATCCCCGCGGCTCGCGTCCCGGCCCTGCCCGCAGGCGACAGAGGGCGACGAGGGCCTCCGCCAGATCGCCGGCGGCGGTCGGTGAGCCCTGCTGATCGTCGACGACGCGCAGGGGACCCGTCGCCTCGCCCGTCCGCCGCTTCGCCGCCTGGTCGAGGATCGCGAGCACGAAGTTGCGACCCGGTCCGAAGACCCAGCTCGTCCGCACGACGAGGGCCGAAGGATCCGCCTCGAGCACGGCCCGCTCCCCGTCCCGCTTGGTCAAGCCGTAGACACAGCGCGGCCCCGTCGGGTCGTCCTCGCGGTAGGGACGCCGGCCATCGCCGGGGAACACGTAGTCGGTCGAGAGATGGAGAAAGGCGATGCCCCGCTCTGCGAGCGCGCGAGCCCACGCACCGGGCATCCGGGCGTTCAGCCTGCGCGCGAGCTCCGGCTGCGACTCGCAGGCGTCGACCTTCGTGAAGGCCGCGGCGTTGACGACGCAATCCGGGAGGGTGGTCCGACGACGGTCGAGCCAGGGGCCGATGCGATCCGGCTCCCCCAGATCGAGCTCGGCGCGGGTCGGGGCGAAGGCGAGCTCGAGGTCCGCCGACCCTTCGATCGCCCGCACGAGACAGCGACCGATCTGACCGGCTGCGCCCAGGACCCCGATCCGTAGTCGGGTCCCGGTCGCAGATCGCCGACCCTCCGGGCTCATCCCCGCGGCTGCCCCTCGAGTCGGATCACCCAGGTCGGGAGCCGCTCTTCGCGCTCGATGCGCTCCGCGGTGCCCCGGGCAGTCTGCTCCTCGGCGATCGGTTGGACCCGCACGCGCCAGCGATTCGACTCCGAGCCCGCCGGCAGGACCTCGATCGGGTAGCCCTTGCTCTCGAGCCGGGCCTCGAGCGATCGAGCGGAGGGCTCGTCGCCGAAGGCGCCGACCTGGATCGCGAAGACCCCCGTCGACCCCGAGCCCATCGAAGCGGCCGGTCCCGAGGTCACGCCCGGCGATCCGCCCGCCGGGCCCGCGTTCGCGCTGGCCACGTCCGCTCGTCTCGCCCCGTCGTAGCCTGCCGGCGGCGCGGCGACGTCGGGCAGATCGCCCCCCGCGTCCGCACCGTCCACGAAATCGTCGGCTTCGCCCTGCTCGCTCCCGGAACCGGAGCCGGCGACGGCCGCAGCCCGGTCGGTCTCGGCGCGTGCGGCCAGCGCCCCGTCGAGCTCGACCGTCGCCGTGTCGCCCCGGACATGGCCCGCCAGCAGCTCGGGCTCCTCGGAGGCTACGCCGATCAAGAGACCGATCGCGAAGCCCGCGACGATGAAGAGCATCAGCCGGCCGACCGTCAGGATCGTGGTGCGCGAGAACGCGTTCTGGATGCGCGATTCGCTCATCGGATTTCCGTCACATCCGCTCCGGGGCGCTGACCCCGAGCAGCTCGAGCCCGCAGGCGATCACGTGTCGAACCGCGAGGGCGAGGCCGAGGCGCGCGGCCGTGAGCGCCGCGTCCTCCGAGAGCACGCGGTGGCGATCGCCGTCCTGCAGGTAGGGATTCCAGAGGCCGGCGACCTCGCGCAGATAGTAGGCGACGTGGTGCGGCTCCCGGCTCTCGGCCGCGCGGGCGACGATCTCGGGGAGCAGGACGAGCTTCTTCACGAGCTCGATCTCCTCCGGCAGCACGAGCCGCGAGGCGTCGAACCCGTCCGCCGCCGGCATCGCGACCCCGGCCTCGAGCGCCTTGCGCTCGATGCCCCAGGTCCGGGCGTGGGCGTACTGGACGTAGTAGGCCGGATTCTTCTTCCAGTTCTTGTCTTTGGCCAGATCGAGGTCGAAGTCGAGATGGCCGTCGCGCTTGCGCTCGATCATGAAGAAGCGGAACACGTCGGCGCCCACGTCGTCGACGATCTCGTCGACCGTGATGAAGGTCGCCTTGCGCGTCGACTGCTTGACCCGCTCGCCGCCGCTCGTGATCGTCACGAACTGGTGCATCACGAGCTCCATCCGATCGCGCTCGGCGCCGAGCCGGGCGGCGGCCTCGCGCACGAACGGGAACTGCTCGATGTGGTCGGCGCCCTGGATGTCGATCACGAGATCGAAGCCGCGGCGGAACTTGTCTCGGTGGTAGGCGATGTCGGGCATCAGGTAGGTCGGCTCGCCGCTCGACTTGACGACGACCCGGTCCCGCTCGAGCCCGCAGGCCGTCGCCCGGAACCAGACCGCACCGTCCGCGTCGTAGACGAGGCCGGCCTTCCGCAGGTCGACCAGGGCCTCCTCGAGCTTGCCGTCCGTATAGAGACTGCGCTCGTTGAAGTAGACGTCGAAGCGGATGCCGATGCGGTGGAGCGTCGCCTCGATGTTCTGGAAGATCGTGGCCTGGGCGACCTCGCGGAAGCGGCCGTCGCCCGGCTCGTCGACGAGCCCGGCGCCCTCCTTCTCGACGAGGCGGACGGCGATGTCGACGATGTAGTCGCCCTGGTAGCCGTCCTTCGGGAAGACGACGGGCAGGCCGTCGACCTGGTCCTGCCAGGCGTGCTCCGGATCGGCGAGGGCCGCCGCGGTCGGCGCAGCGGCGCGCCCGAGATGCTCGAGGTAGCGGGCCTTCACCGACTCGCCGAGCACGCGCATCTGGCGCCCGCCGTCGTTGAAATAATATTCGCGGGTCACGTCCCAGCCCGTCGCGTCGAGCAGCCGCGCGATGCAGTCGCCGAGCACGGCCTGGCGACCATGACCCGTCGAGAGCGGACCCGTCGGATTCGCGGAGACGAACTCGACCTGGACTCGCGGCTTGCCCTGCCCGGCCCGGGCGACCCCGCCCGCAGCGGCGCTCGAATGACCGAAGCGATCCCCCGCCTTCAGGACGTCGTGGATGCGGTCCTGCCAGCCCGCGCTCGCGAGGACGACGTTCAGGAATCCGGGCCCGGCCACCTCCGAGCGCGACACGAGCCCGCCGGCGTCGCCGAGTCGGGTCCGCAGCTCTTCCGCGAGCTCACGGGGCTTCTTCCCGAGGCGCTTCGCCAGAAGCATGGCGGCATTGCACGAGAAGTCCCCGTGCTCCTTCTGACGCGGCACCTCGATCGCGAAGTCCGGCAGCGGCCCGCCGTCCCCCGCCGCGGCGAGGAGCGCCTGCAGCGCCTCCTCGACCTTCCCGCGCAGCGCTTCCTTCACAGCGATTCCCCGGCGTCTCGCGCCCCGGCCGTTCTCGTGGCGCGGTGCTCGGAGGGGTCGAAGGCGCGGCCAGCCAGCGTGGCAGGCGACGGAATCAGGGCGGGGGCCGGGGGAGCGCTCGACTCGGACGCGGGCTCCTCGGATCGGGTCGGCTCGAAGCGGACCACGACCTCTCCGGGCAGCACGAGGTCGAGCTCCTCGCGGATCGCCCGGTCGAGGGCCGCAGGCTCGCTCTCGAGGATCGCGATCTCCCCGCGCAGCGCCTCGTTCTCGCGCAGGAGCTGCTCGACCCGGGCATTCGAGGTCTCGAGATCCCGCCGGAGCTCGCGCCAGATCGCGATCCCGCTGTCCTGGTCGAGCATGGCGAAGACGGCGGCCACCGCGATGGCGAGGGTCACCAGCGAGAGCACTTTCACCCGACCTGTCCTCCCCACGCGTTCGCCCCGGCCGTGGCCGGGTCGAAGCCCCTGGACGGCGCGCAGGGTAACGAAATCGTCGCAGGAAGGCTCCCCCCCCGCGCAGGAAGCCGGTCCAGGAAGAGCGGTCGAGCGGGCGCGGAACGCCTTTCAGCGCCGCATGCCGATCAGGACGCGTCGGCCGATATGGCCCCGGCCTGCTCCGTCCGGACGGCGTCCGCCGCTCCGGCGCCGCGGGATGCCGACGACGCTTCCGGGGATCAGGGCGAGGGCGAGGACGACACCGGCGAGGCTGAAGGGGACGACGCAGGGCGGGCGGCGCCGCCGAGCGACTCGATGCGCGCCACGTACTCGGGCGCGTCCCACTCGCGTGGACCGACATAACGCTCGACGATCCGGCCCTCCCGATCGACGAGCAGCGACTCGGGCACGCCCATCGTCTGATAGGCCCCGGCGACCTTCTTTCCGGGATCCATCACGATCGGAAACGTGAGGCCATAGCGCTCGACGAAGCCCGCGATCTTCTCGGGCTCCTCGTCGATCGAGACCGCGACGAGCTCGAAGCGGTCCCGCGGAAGCCGCTCGTAGAGCCGCTCCATCGCGGGCATCTCCTGCTCGCAGGGCTCGCACCAGGTGGCCCAGAAGTTCACGAGTACGACGCGCCCCGCCGTCGAGTCGAGCTCGAAGGCCGAGGCCGATCCGGGCAACGCGTCGGATGCTGCGGGAGCGGAGTCCGAGGCACGCGCCTTCGAATCCGTCGGCGCCCAGCGCGGCAAGGAGAAATCCGGCGCCCGGGCGCCCCGGACGACCGGAGCGGCCGACTCCGCACTGCCGAGCACGAACCAGAGAGCCGCCGCCGCGAAGATCGCGACGAGCAGGAAGAGCGCGCCCCGGGATCGATCCGCGGCGGCCCCTCGTTCATGCCGCTCAGGCGGATTCCTTCTGGCTGGTCGGCGCGGTGCGGTCGACGAGCTCGATGAGGGCCATCGGTGCGGCGTCGCCCGGGCGGGGCCCGAGCTTCACGATGCGCGTGTAGCCGCCGGCGCGCGTGCGATAGCGACCCGCGAGCTCGTCGAACAGCTTCGCCGTGACTTCCTTCGAGCGGATCGTCGCGAGCGCCTGTCGCCGCGCGTGGAGCGTGCCACGCTTGCCGAGGGTGATCATCTTCTCGGCGACACCGCGCAGCTCCTTGGCCTTGGCGTCCGTCGTGCGGATCGCTTCGTGCTCGAGCAGCGAGGTCACCATGTTGCGCAGCAGCGCCTTGCGATGGCTGCTCGTCCGGGAGAGTTTGCGTTGGTTTCTTCGGTGGTTCATCTCAGGCCTCGCGCTGCTCGCGCATCCGCTCGAGATCCTTGCGGGGCGGCAGGTTTTCGATCGTCATGCCGAGGGAGAGGCCGAGGGACGCCAGCGTCTCCTTGATCTCGTTCAGCGACTTGCGACCGAAGTTCTTCGTCTTGAGCATCTCGGCCTCGGTCTTCTGGACCAGCTCGCCGATGAAGCGGATGTTCGCGTTCTGCAGGCAGTTCGCGGACCGGACGGAGAGCTCCAGCTCGTCCACCGACTTGAACAGATTCGCGTTGAGCGGCTCCGGCTCGTCGTGGTGGTGGGCGTGGGTCTCGGCCTGCTCTTCGAAGTTGATGAAGATCGTGAGCTGCTCCTTGAGGATCTTCGCGGCGAAGGCGACGGCGTCCGCCGGAGCGATCGCGCCGTCGGTCCACAGCTCGAGGTTCAGGCGATCGAAGTCCGTCTCGCGACCGACGCGGGCGGGCGTCACCGTGTAATTCACCCGCCGAAGAGGTGAAAAGACCGAGTCGATCGGAATCGTCCCGATCGACATGTCCTCGGTCTTGTTCTTGTCGGCGAGCACGTAGCCCTTGCCGAGATTGACCGTCGCTTCGAGGTCGAAGGTCGAGTCCGGGCCGAGGGTGCAGATCTTGTGGCCCGGATTCATGATCTCGACGGTCTGGTCGGCCGACATGAAGTCGCCGGCCGTCACGATGCCCTCACCCGTTTTGCGGATGCGGATCGTCTTGGGCCCTTCCGTGTTCATGCGAACGCGGACGTCCTTGAGCGCCAGGATGATCGTCGCGACGTCCTCCATCACGCCCGGGATGGTCGAGAACTCGTGGAGCACGCCCGCGACCTTGATGTTCGTGATCGCCGCCCCCTGGAGCGACGACAGCAGCACCCGGCGCAGCGCATTGCCGAGCGTCGTCCCGAAGCCGCGCTCGAGCGGCTCGCAGTAGAAGCGACCGTAGGTCGACGTCAGCGTGTCGTTCTCGACCTCCAGACGCCGCGGTCGGATCAGCTCACGCCAGTTTCGCGCAATCACATCACTCTGCATCGGAACCCCCAATTCGCCTGACATCTGAGGGAAGCGGTCCGTCTCGACCCGACTTCCCTGACTCGACCAACCTGACCGGATCGACCTGACCGGATCGACGTCGCCGGACCCAGGCGGTCCGGCCGACGTGCACTTCAACGCGACTCGATCACCGCGAGTAGAGCTCGACGATCAGCTGCTCGTCGATCGGCAGCGTGATGTCTTCCCGTTGCGGCATCGCCTTGACGGTGCCCTTCATCGCGGCCTTCTCCACCTCGAGCCACTGGGGCACGGCGCGTCCTTCCGCGGTCTCGAGGGCCCCGGCGATCCGGGTGATCTCCTTCGAGCGGTCGCGGACCTCGATCGTGAATCCCGGCTTGACGAGGATCGAGGGCGTCTGCGCCTTCTTCCCGTTGACCCGGAAATGACCGTGCTTGACGAGCTGGCGCGCCTCGGCGCGGGACGTCGTATAGCCGAGGCGATAGACGACGTTGTCGAGCCGTCGCTCGAGCAGCATCAGGAGATTTTCGCCCGTGCGGCCTTTCATGCGCGAAGCCGCTTCGAAGGTCTTGCGCAGCTGCTTCTCCAGCAGCCCGTACATGCGCTTGACCTTCTGCTTCTCGCGCAGCTGGACGCCGTAGTCCGAGAAGCGCGCGCGCCCCTGGCCATGCTGGCCCGGGGGATAGGCGCGGCGCTCGATGGCGCACTTCTCGGTGAAGCAGCGATCGCCCTTCAAGAAGAGCTTCGTGCCCTCGCGGCGACAGAGGCGACAGACGGAACCGGTATATCGTGCCATTGAGTCTTCCTGCTCTTCGAATCAGACGCGGCGCCGCTTGGGCGGGCGGCAACCATTGTGGGGAATCGGCGTGACGTCGCGGATCATCGTGATCTTCATGCCCGCCGCCTGCAGCGCCCGGAGCGCCGACTCGCGGCCGCCCCCCGGACCCTTCACGTAGACGCCGAGCGACCGGACGCCGTGCTCCTGGGCCTTGCGGGCACAGTCTTCGGCGGCGACCTGCGCGGCGAAGGGCGTCGACTTCTTCGAGCCCTTGAAGCCCTGCGCTCCGCACGACGACCAGGCGACGGCGTTGCCGCCGACGTCGGTGATCGTGATGACCGTATTGTTGAAGGTCGACTGGATGTGGGCGATGCCCGACTGGATGTTCTTCTTGACCTTCTTCTTCGTCTTCTTGGCAACCATGCTTCCGTCCGTTCAGCTCGCGCGGCGAGCGCGCGAGGCTCAGCGTCGTCGTCATCCGACGACGGCGCGATCAAGAGCTACTTCTTCGTCGCGATCTTCTTGCCGGCGATCGTCTTGGCCGGACCCTTGCGCGTGCGCGCATTGGTATGCGTCCGCTGCCCGCGCACCGGGAGACCCCGGCGATGCCGCAGCCCGCGATAGCAGCCGATGTCCATCAGCATCTTGATGTTCTGGTTCACCTCGCGGCGCAGATCACCCTCGACCTTGTAGTCGCGCTCGATGATCTCGCGCAGCTTGATCAGCTCCGACTCCGAGAGGTGCTCCGTTCGGGAGCCCGGGTCGAGGCTGGCCTTCTCGCAGATCTCGAGCGCGCGCATGCGCCCGATGCCGAAGATGTAGGTCAGCGAGATCTCGATGCGCTTGTTGCGCGGCAGATCGACGCCTGCGATGCGAGCCATGGATTCTCCTTCGTCTCTCTATCAATCTGATGCGTTCGACGATGACGACCGAACGACTTCGCTCGGCGAGCCTCGTCCCCGCCCCGAGCGGCTGGCCGCTCGAAGGATGCCCGGGGCCGGATCAGCCCTGCCGTTGCTTGTGCTTGGGGTTCTCGCAAATGATGCGAACGACCCGCTTGCGGCGAATCACTCGACACTTCTCACACATCTTCCGCACCGAGGCCCGAACCTTCATCTCGTCTTCCCATCCCTTCAAAGAACGTGGCACGAGCCGCGTTTCCCGTTTTCCGTGCCTGCTCGGGAAACCGGTGTCAGCCGATTTCCGATATCCGCGTCAGATCCGCGTCAGGATCTCGGGCCCGTCGTCCGTGATCAGGACCGTGTGCTCGAAGTGGGCCGACAACGATCCGTCCACCGTCACCGCCGTCCACTCGTCCTCGAGCACCTTCGCCCGCTCGCTCCCCACGTTCACCATCGGCTCGATGGCGAAGACCATGCCCGCCTTCAGTCGCGGCCCGCGACCGGGCCTTCCGTAGTTCGGCACCTGCGGTGCCTCGTGCATCTGTCGTCCGATGCCGTGTCCCACGAACTGTCGGACGACTCCGTATCCCTCGTTCTCCGCGCGCGTCTGGACCGCGAATCCGATGTCCGACAATCGATTGCCGGGAATCATCTGCGCGATGCCGAGCTCGAGAGCGTTCCGCGTCGTCTCGATCAGTCGCATCGCCTCGGCAGCGACCGGGCCGACCGGAATCGTCACGGCGCTGTCCCCGTGCCAACCCCCGGACTCGACTCCGAAATCGAGACTGACGATGTCGCCTTCGCGAAGCTCGCGTGGACCGGGGATCCCGTGCACGATCACCTCGTTGATCGAGGTGCACAACACCGCCGGATAGGGCCTGACCCCCCCGGGACCATAGCCCAGGAATGGAGAATTCAACCCCCTTTTTTCCAACGCCTTCCTCGCGATCTGATCCAGCTCACCGGTCGTGACCCCAGGCTGGGCCCGTTCCCGGAGCTCGAGCAGGATCTCGGCGGTGAACCGGCCGACATCCCGCATCCGTTCGATCTCTCGACGGCTCTTGATCGCGATCCGCTCGCCGAAGCTCACGCCGAAACCCTCGCGCCCGCATCGCCCACCGGGCTACTTCAACGCCTCCCGAATCCTCTGGCCCACCTCGTCGACCGTTCCCATCCCGGAGACCTCGACCAGACGGCCGCGGCTCCGGTAGAAGCTGAGCAGCGGGGCGGTCTGGCTGTCGTAGACCCGCATCCGCTCCCGAATCGTCGCCTCGTTGTCGTCGGCGCGTCCCTCGATCTGCGCCCGCTTGAGCAGTCGCTGCACGACCGCCTCGTTGTCCACCGTCAGCGCGAGGCAGCAATCGAGCGGCGTCCCGAGCTTCGAGAGCAGCCGCTCGAGGGCCTCCGCCTGGGCGAGCGTGCGCGGAAAGCCGTCGAGCAGGAAGCCCTGCTTCGCATCCGCCTGACCGAGGCGCTCCTCCGCGATCCCGATCACGATCTCGTCCGACACGAGCTCGCCCGCGTCCATGACCGCCTTGGCCTTCTTCCCGATCGGCGTCCCCGCCTTCACCGCCGCGCGCAGCATGTCCCCGGTCGAGATGTGCGGGATGCCCTTCGCCTGGATGATGGCGCTGGCCTGGGTTCCCTTGCCCGCCCCGGGCGGGCCGAGCAGCACGATCCGAAGACTTCCAGAGGGCGCGCTCATCGCCCGAGCCTCCCGCGCACGCGACCGCCGGCCATGCCGAAGCCCTCGTACCGTCGCGATACGAGATGCGCCTCGATCTGGCCCATCGTGTCGAGCGCGACCGAGACGACGATCAGCAGCGCGGTACCGCCGAAGTAGAACGGAACGCCCATCTGTTGCGAGAGGATCACGGGCAGCACGCAGATGCCCGCGATGTAGATCGCGCCGACCACCGTCAGCCGTGACAGGACCGCGTCGATGTACTCCGCCGTCTTCTTGCCCGGCCGGATTCCCGGGATGTAGCCCCCCGAGCGCTTGATGTTCTCGGAGACGTCGTCCGGGTTGATCACGATCGCCGTATAGAAGAACGCGAAGAAGACGATCAGCGTCACGTAGATCACGTTGTAGTGGGTTCATCCAATCGTCGATGAACTTCTGGATCGTCGGGTCGTCCACGTACTGCCGGAGCGTCAGCGGAAACATCAGGAGCGACGAAGCGAAGATCGGCGGAATCACGCCGGCGCTGTTCACGCGCAGCGGGAAGTAGCTCATCGCCGCCGAAGCGGCGGTCCCGCCGCCGCGCCGGGCGTGCTGGATCGGGATGCGCCGCTGGGCCCGCTCGACGTAGACCACGAAGGCGATCGCGCCCACGATGATCAGCGCGAGGAAGATCAGCCCGAGGATGCTGAACTGATCGGTCCGCAGCAGGTCGAGGACGTTCGAGATGCCCGCCGGCATGCCGACCACGATGCCCGAGAAGATGATCAGCGAGATGCCGTTGCCGATCCCGCGCTCGGTCACCTGCTCGCCGAGCCACATGATGAAGGCGGTGCCCGAGGTCAGCGTGATCATGGTCGTCAGCCGGAAGCCCCAGCCCGGATCGAGGACTGCGCCCTGACCGAACTGTCCGTTCTCGAGGGCCATCGCCATCAGGAAGCTCTGGAACAGCGCGAGCCCGATCGTCGCATAACGCGTCCACTGCGTGATGCGCTTCTGCCCCTCGCTCCCCTCCTTCTTCAGCTTCTCGAGCGCCGGGATGACGATCGTCAGCAGCTGGAAGATGATCGACGCGCTGATGTACGGCATGATGCCCAGCGCGAAGATGGAGAGCGACTCCATCGCGCCCCCCGAGAAGACGTTGAGCAATCCGAACATCGTTCCGGACATCGACTCGAAGAACTGACGGATCACGTCGCCGTTGATGCCCGGCGTCACGACGATGCAGCCCACGCGATAGACCGCGAGCATGACCGCCGTGAACAGGATCCGTGTCCGCAGCTCTTCGATCCGGAAGATGTTCTGGAGGGCGGTGATCACTCGACCGTCTCCACGCTGCCGCCCTTGGCCTCGATCTTGGCGCGAGCCTGGGCGCTGATCTTCTGCACCGCGATCCGGAGGCCCTTCGGCGCCTCACCCTCGGCCAGGACCTTCACGGGCTTGCCATTGCCGCGGATCAGCCCGCGGGCCGCGAGCGCCGCCGCGTCGACCCGGGCACCCTCACCGAAGACGGCGAGCTCGCCCACGTTCACGATCTCGTTGTCCTCGCGGAAGCCGTTGTGGAAGCCCTTCTTCGGGATGCGCTGGAAGAGCGGCATCTGACCGCCCTCGAACCACGGCTTGATCTTGTGGCCGGAGCGCGTGCCCTGGCCCTTCACGCCGGTGCCGCAGGTCTTGCCCTTGCCCGAGCCCGGTCCGCGTCCGACCCGCTTGCGGCGGTGCCGTGCGCCGGGGCGCGGCGAGAGTTGATTCAACATCTCACTGGTTCTCCAACACCACGACGATGTGGCGTACTCGGAAGATCATGCCGCGAACGGCCGGCGTGTCCTCGACCTCGACGACGTGGTGCATGCGGCGCAGCCCGAGACCGCGCACGGTCGCGCGCTGCTGGCGGTCGTAGCCGATCACGCTCCTCACCTGCTGGACCTTGATCATCTTCTTGCCGGCCATCAGCGACTCCGACCCAGCTGCGCGAGCCGCTCATCGGGATTGCGCAGCATCTTGAGGCCCGCCATCACGGCGTTGACCACGTTGCGCGGGGTGCGCGTGCCGAGCGTCTTCGTGAGCACGTCGCTGATCCCCGCCGACTCGACCACCGCGCGCACCGGTCCACCGGCGATCACGCCCGTACCGGCCGAGGCCGGCTGCATCAGCACCCGCCCTGCACCGGCGACGCCGACGACGTCGTGGGGCAGCGTGCGGCCCTCGAGCAGCGGAACCCGGATGAGTGACTTGCGCGCCTTCTCGACGCCCTTGCGAATCGCCTCGGGAACCTCGCCCGCCTTGCCGAGACCGACGCCGACCACGCCCTGCCCGTCGCCGACGACGACGAGCGCGGAGAAGTTGAAGCGCCGACCACCCTTCACGACCTTCGAAACGCGGTTGATGTGGATCACCCGATCGTTCAGCTCGTAGTCGTTCGGGTTCAAACTCGAAGATTGGATCACGTTCGCCATTTCAGAACTGAAGCCCCGCTTCGCGCGCCCCGTCCGCCACGGCCTTCACGCGCCCGTGGTAGAGGAACCCGTTTCGATTGAAGACCACCTCTTCGATCTGCTTCTCGCGCGCGATGCGCGCGATCGCCTCGCCCACCTTCTTGGCGGCCTCGACGTTGCCCGTCGAGCCCTCGCCCGCGATGGCGGGATCGAGCGTCGACGCGGTGGCGAGCGTATGGCCCGACACGCGGTCGACGAGCTGCGCGTAGATGTGCTTCGAGCTGCGGTAGACCGTGAGCACCACCCGCTCGCTCCGCTCGAGCGCCGTCCGCGTCCGCGCCTTTCGCGCGAGCCACATCCGACGCTTCGTATTCGCAATCTTCTTCTTCATCTCTGCCTCGTACTCTTCGTTCGCTTGGTGCCCGTCCGGTCCCGGCTTCGACTCGGGGGCCGGGGGGCCGGCCATCGACTCTCGATCCGGCGCCGGCCGCTCAGGAGCCGGCCTTGCCGACCTTGCGGCGGATCCGCTCCTCCGCGTACTTGATGCCCTTGCCCTTGTACGGCTCGGGCGCCCGCAGCGAGCGGACGTTGGCGGCGAATTGGCCGACCACTTCCTTGTCCGAGCCCGTGATCGAGAGCTTGGTATTCCCGTCGACCGCGACCACGAGACCCTCCGGGATCGGGACCACGATCGGATGCGAATAGCCGAGCAGGAGATGGAGCTCCTTGCCCCGCACGTCCGCGCGATAGCCGACGCCTTCGATCTCGAGGCGTCGCGTGAAGCCCGTCGTCGCGCCGATCACCATGTTGTTCGTGAGCGCGCGGGCGAGACCATGGAGCCGTCGCGCCTCCTTGGAATCCGATCCGCGGCTGAAATGAATCGATCCGTCCTCGACCTTCGCGGAGATGCCTTCCGGCACCCGACAGCTCATCGTCGTCTTCGGACCCTTCACCTGGATCTCCCCGTTGGCGACGTTCACCGTCACGCCGGAGGGGATCACGATCGCTCGATTGCCGATTCGACTCATCGCCTACCAGACCTCGCAGATCACTTCGCCGCCGATGTTGGCAGCGCGCGCATCGCGGTCGCACATCACGCCCTTCGACGTCGACAGGATCGACATGCCGAGACCGGCGCGAATTCTCTTGAGCTCGTCGGCGGCGCGATAGATGCGCCGTCCGGGCTTCGAGACCCGACGCATGCCTTCGATCATCAGGCTGCCGTCGTCCTGGTAGCGCAGGTCCACCGAGAGGACGGGCCGCTTCCCGTCGCCTTCGAGGCGGACTTCGCCGACGAAGCCCTCCGCCGAGAGCACGCGCGCCACGGCGACCTTCAGCTTGGAAGCCGGGCAGCGCACCTGCGCATGCCGCGCGCCCCCTGCGTTCCGGATCCTCGCCAACATGTCACCCACCGGGTCGGTCATCATATTCGCAACTCCAAAGACTCCAAAGACGAAAGCTTCCCTGATTCCAATCGCCGGTCCGGGCGCCCATCCGGGCGGTGCGCCCGTCGTCGCCGCCCGGCGCCATCTCCGACTACTCCCGGAACGGCACCCCGAGATGCGTCAGCAGCGACTTCGCCTCGGAGTCGGTACGGGCGGTCGTCACCATCGTGATGTTCATGCCCTTGACCTTCTCGATCGAGTCGTAGTCGACTTCCTGGAAGATCGTCTGCTCCCGGACGCCGAGCGTGTAGTTGCCACGGCCGTCGAACGCCTTCGGCGAGACGCCCGAGAAGTCGCGCACGCGCGGGAGCGCCACGTTGAGCAGCCGATCCAGGAACTCCCACTGCCGGTCCCCGCGCAGCGTGACGGACACGCCGATCGCCTGATCCTCGCGCAGCTTGAAGTTCGCGATGCTCTTCTTCGACTTCCGGATCACGGGCTTCTGACCGCTGATCCGCGCGAGCTCGTCGACGGCCCGCTCGACGAGCTTCGGATTCGTCGTCGCCTCGCCGAGACCGATGTTGATCACGACCTTCTCGATCTTCGGGATCTGGTGGACGTTCTTGTATCCGAACTCCTTCTGGAGCTTGGGAACGATCACCTCGTTGTAGCGCTGGCGCAGCCGCGGCAGCGCGCTCACTTCAGCCGCCATCTACAGAACCTCCGGCGCCAGGGAGATCACCCGCATGAAGCCCGCGCCACGCAGCTCGCGTGCGACGGGGCCGAAGATGCGGGTCCCCACGATTTCGTTGTCCTTGGCGATCAAGACCGCCGCATTCTCGTCGAAGGCGATGTGGGAGCCGTCCGCCCGGGACAGGGCCTTCTTCGTCCGCACGATCACGGCGCGCCGGACCTCGCCCTTCTTCACGCGCGCATTCGGGATCGCTTCCTTGACGGCGACGATGATCACGTCACCCACCGTCGCGAAGCGCCTGCGCGACCCGCCGAGCACCCGGATGCACTTCACCTTGCGCGCACCCGAATTGTCGGCCACCTGCAATACCGATTCTGCCTGGATCATCTCTCGTCCCTCGGCCCGTTCCGGACCTTTGCTCGGCCCGTTACGCCGTTCTTCAAGCCAGAGTCGCCTTCACGAGCGTCTCTTCCACCTTCCAGCGCTTGCGCTTGGAGAGCGGTCGATGCTCGATGATGCGGACCTGATCGCCCTCGGCGCAGGCATTGGCTTCGTCGTGGGCCATGAAGCGCGAGTAGTGCCGCACGTACTTCTTGTACCGCTGGTCCTGGACGAGCCGCTCCACCCGGACGACGACGGTCTTGTCCATCTTGTTGCTGACCACGGTCCCTACCAGGGTTCGTCGATTGCCGCGTTCGCTCACTTGCCCGCCTCGCGCTTCTGGGTCAAAACAGTCTCCACCCGGGCGATGTCCTTGCGAAGCCGCCCGAGCGATGCCGTGTCCTCGAGCTGCTCCGTCGCGCGTCGAATGCGCGCGCTGAACAGCTGATCCCGGAGCTCGGCACCCTTTCGCTCGAGCTCGGTCACGGAGAGGGTCCTGAGTTCGGACGCCTTCAATGCCGCGTTTGCCGCCATGTTTAACGCCATGTCGTCTACTCCTCCCGCTGCACGAAGCGCGTCTGGATGGGCAGCTTGTGTGCCGCCAATCGCAGCGCCTGCTTGGCCGTGGTGAGGTCGACGCCTTCCATCTCGTAGAGGACGCGCCCGCGCTTGACCGGGGCGACCCAGCCTTCCGGATTGCCCTTGCCCTTGCCCATGCGGGTTTCGGCGGGCTTCTTCGTGATCGGCTTGTCCGGGAACACCCGGATCCAGACCTTGCCACCGCGCTTGACGTGCCGGGTCATCGCGACGCGAGCCGCCTCGATCTGGCGCGCCGAGATGTAGCCGGAGGACAGGGCCTGGAGGCCGAAGGTTCCGAAGGCCAGCGTATTGCCGCGCAGCGCGGCGCCGCGCAGTCGGCCCTTGAACATCTTGCGATGCTTGACTCTCTTGGGTTGCAGCATTTCCTACCTCGGGATCTCCGACCGATGGTCCTGGGAAAGCGTGCCGCGCTTCAGCACGCGGTCGCCGACCTCGCCCTTGAAGATCCAGCACTTCACGCCGATCACACCGTACGTCGTATGCGCCTCGGCGAAGCCGTATTCGATCTCGGCGCGCAGCGTATGCAGCGGAACGCGTCCGTCGCGGTACCACTCGCGGCGACCCATCTCGGCGCCACCGAGGCGGCCCGAGCACTGGATCCGGATGCCCTCGGCGCCGAACTTCATCGTCGAGATCATCGCCTTCTTCATCGCGCGTCGGAACGCGACCCGGCGCTCGAGCTGCGTCGCGATGTTCTCCGCGACGAGCTGTGCGTCGAGCTCCGCCTTGCGGATCTCCTTGACGTTGATGAAGACCTCCTTCGAGGTGTAGGCCTTGAGCTCCTTGCGGAGGACGTCGACCTCCGCGCCGCGCTTGCCGATCAGGATGCCGGGGCGCGCGGTGTGGATGTTGACGACGACCTTGTCGCCCGTCCGCTCGATCACGACCTTCGAGATGCCGGCGTGATAGAGCTTCTTCTTGATGAAGCGGCGGATCTGGACGTCCTCGTGGAGCTGCTCGGCGTAGTTCTTGCCGGCGAACCAGTTCGACTGCCAGCCGTAGAGCGTGCCCACCCGGAATCCGTAGGGATGAACCTTCTGACCCATATATTCGTCCTTATCGTTCCGAGAGAACCACGTTGATGTTGCTGCTGCGCTTCTGGATCCAGGTCGCGCGGCCCTGTGCCCGGGGCCGGATGCGCCACATCGACGGTCCCTCGTCGACGTAGATCTTCGCGACGACGAGGTTGTCGATCTCGATCCCCGCGCGCTGCTTCTCGTTCTTCTGCTCCGCGTTGGCCACGGCCGAGCGAAGAAGCTGCGCGATCGGGTTGCCCACCCGCTTGGGCGACAGATCGAGGAGATTGAGCGCATCCTCGACGCCCTTGCCCCGGATCTGATCGACGACGAGTCGCGCCTTGCGCGGCGAGATGCGATAGCCGTTGAGCGCTGCCCGGACTTCCATCACTTCTTGATCCTCTTGTCTCCGGCGTGGCCCGTGAACTTGCGCGTCGGCGCGAACTCACCCAGCCGGTGACCCACCATGTTCTCCGTCACGAAGACGGGCATGAAGAGCTTTCCATTATGCACATGAAAAGTAATGCCGACGAAATCCGGCGTGATCATCGAGCGTCGAGACCAGGTCTTGATGACGGACTTGGGCCCGCCCGTCGAGATCTTGTCGACCTTCTTCTGCAGGCTCGGATCCACGAAGGGACCCTTCTTGAGGGAACGTGCCATGGCTCTTCCTTACTTCTTGCCGCGCCGCTTCACGATGTACTGATCGGTCCGCTTGTTGTTCCGGGTCTTGGGGCCCTTGGTCACCTTGCCCCACGGCGTACACGGATGACGACCACCCGACGACCGCCCCTCGCCGCCACCCATGGGATGATCGACCGGGTTCATCGCGACGCCGCGCACCACCGACCGCCAGCCCATCCAGCGGGAGCGGCCCGCCTTGCCGATGCGTCGGTTCTCGTGCTCGGCGTTGCCCACCTCGCCGACCGTCGCGACGCAGTCGACGTGGACCATGCGCATCTCGCCCGACGGGAGCCGGAGCGTCGCGAGATGACCCTCGCGGGCCATCAGCTGCGCACTCGTGCCCGCCGAGCGGACCATCTGGGCGCCCTTCCCCGGCTTGAGCTCGACCGCGTGGATCTGGGTACCGAGCGGGATCTTCGAGAGGGGCAGCGCGTTGCCGGGCTGGATCTCGGCGTTGGCCGACGACATGACCTTGTCACCGACCTTCAGCCCGTTGGGCGCGAGGATGTAGCGCTTCTCGCCGTCCACGTAGTGGAGCAATGCGATGTTCGCCGAGCGGTTCGGATCGTAGTCGATCGCCGCGACCTTCGCCGGAACGTCGATCTTGTTGCGGCGGAAGTCGATCTGTCGGAACAGCCGCTTGTGGCCACCGCCGCGGTGGTAGGTCGTGATGCGCCCATTGACGTTGCGGCCACCCGCTCTTGGCGACGAGGCCCTTCGTCAGCGACCGCTCGGAAGTCCCGCGCGTCAGCTCGGCGAAGTCCGAGACGCTCATGTTGCGGCGGCCCGCGGAAGTCGGTCTGTATCGCTTGACCGGCATCGATCACACTCCCTCGAAGAATTCGATCGACTGGCCCTCTGCCAGCTCCACGATCGCCTTCTTCCACGCGGGCTTCCGCCCGATGAACTTCCCCACCCGCTTCTTCTTGCCCTGCTGCTGCATGGTGCGGACGCTCTCCACCTTCACGTTGAAGAGCTGCTCCACCGCCCGGCGGATGTCGTGCTTGGTCGCCTTCGGATCCACCCGGAAGGTCGTGACGTTCTTCGACTCGCGGGCGATCGCGCTCTTCTCGGTCACGATCGGGCGGTCGATCACGTCGTGGACGGACAACTTCATCACTCACCTCCCGCGGCGCTGGCCGACTTCGCCGATCGATCGAGCCGGGTCTGGAGCGCATCCAGGGCGGGGCGGGTGATCAGCAGGCTCTGGTGGCGCAGCACGTCGTAGACGTTCACGCCCTCGCTCCGGATGACCGTGACGCCCGGCAGGTTGCGCGCCGAGGCCTCGACCGTCGGATTCGGCTGCTCGATCACGACGAGCGTCGAGCGCCCTTCGAGACCGAGGGACTTCAGGACGTCGCGCATCTTCTTGGTGCTGTAGCCGTCGATCGCGAGCCGGTCGACGACGGTCAGCGCGGACTCCTGTGCGCGCTGCGTCAGCGCCGAGGCGAGCGCCGCGCGGCGGACCTTCTTCGGCAGCTTGTGGTCGTAGCCGCGCGGTACCGGACCGAAGACGACGCCGCCGCCCGCGTACTGCGGAGCGCGGATCGTGCCCTGACGGGCGCGTCCGGTGCCCTTCTGCTTGTACGGCTTGATGCCGCCGCCCGAAACGCCGGCGCGGTTCTTGGTGCTGTGGGTTCCGGCGCGGCGACCGTTCAGCTGCCGGCGCACCTCGGCGTGGTAGAGATGCGGCCGCACGGCCGTCTCGAAGACGGCCGGCGCCAGGTCCACCGACCCCGCCTTCTTGTTCTGCTGATCGACGACTTCGACCTTCGCCATGATTACAGTTTGATCTCCACGTCGACGCCGGCGGCGAGCTCGAGCTTCATCAGCGCGTCCACCGTCTGGGGCGTCGGGTCCAGGATGTCGATCAGCCGCTTGTGCGTGCGCAGCTCGAACTGCTCGCGCGACTTCTTGTCGATGTGCGGGCCGCGAAGAACGGTCCACTTGTTCTTGTTCGTCGGCAGCGGAATCGGCCCCGCCACGCGCGCGCCCGTGCGCTGCGCGGTGTCCACGATCTCACCCGCGCTCTGATCGAGCAGCTTGTAGTCGTAGGCCTTCATCCGGATCCGAATCTTCTGCGTCGTGGCATCCGCCATGGCTCTCACTCCAATCCCGGTCGTTTCGGTTCCTGCCCAGCCCATTCGCCGTCCACGACGAATGGGCGATGAGTCACTCGATCACTTCCGCGACGACCCCGGAGCCCACCGTCCGGCCACCCTCGCGGATCGCGAAGCGAAGCTCCTTGTCCATCGCGATCGGCGTGATCAGCTGAACCACCATCTCGACGTTGTCCCCGGGCATCACCATCTCCGTGCCTTCCGGCAGGTTCGCAACGCCCGTCACGTCCGTCGTCCGGAAGTAGAACTGGGGCCGGTAGCCGTTGAAGAACGGCGTGTGTCGCCCACCCTCTTCCTTCGTCAGGATGTACGCCTGGGCCTTGAACTTCGTGTGCGGCGTGATCGACCCCGGCTTCGCCAGGACCTGGCCGCGCTCCACATCGTCCTTGCCCGTGCCGCGCAGCAGACAACCGACGTTGTCCCCCGCCTGACCCTCGTCGAGCAGCTTCCGGAACATCTCCACACCCGTCACCGTCGTCTTCACCGTCGGCTTCACGCCCACGATCTCGACCTCGTCCTGCGGATGCACCGTCCCCTGCTCGATCCGGCCCGTCACCACCGTCCCGCGGCCCGTGATCGAGAACACGTCCTCGATCGGCATCAGGAACGGCTTGTCCAACGCGCGCTGCGGCTGCGGGATCGTCGCGTCGATCGCGTCCATCAGCTCGTCGATGCACTTGTTCGCCGCATCGTCGGCCGAGTTCTCCCCCGCCTTCAACGCCGAACCATGAATGATCGGGATCGTGTCGCCCGGAAAGTCGTAGCCCGAGAGCAGCTCCCGAACCTCCATCTCCACCAGCTCGAGCAGCTCCGGATCGTCCACCTGGTCGACCTTGTTCAGGAACACCACGATGTGCGGCACGTTCACCTGGCGAGCCAGCAGCACGTGCTCACGCGTCTGCGGCATCGGCCCGTCCGCCGCCGACACCACCAGGATCGCGCCGTCCATCTGCGCCGCGCCCGTGATCATGTTCTTCACGTAGTCCGCGTGGCCGGGACAATCGACGTGGGCATAGTGGCGGCCCTTGGTCTCGTACTCCACGTGCGCCGTCGCGATCGTGATGCCGCGCTCCCGCTCTTCCGGCGCCTTGTCGATCTGGTCGAACGCGATCTTCTGCGCCAGACCCTTGTGCGCCTGACGCGACGTGATCGCCGCCGTCAGCGTCGTCTTGCCGTGGTCCACGTGACCGATGGTGCCCACGTTCACGTGGGGCTTGTTCCGCTCGAACTTTGCCTTGGCCATCGGGGAATCCTCTCCTTGCTCGTGTCATTTTCGGGCCTGCTGCGCAGGCCCTGATGAGGGTCCGGACCTGCCCTGCAGGCCCCGAATCGTTTCAGTAAGAAGCCACGATCCCGCGCGCCACCGTATCCGGCACACGCGCGTAATGGGAAAACTGCATCGTGTAGCTCGCGCGTCCCTGGGTCATGGACCGCACGTTCGACACGTAACCAAACATCTCCGAGAGCGGGACCTCGGCCTGGACGGCCTGCAGGATGCCGCGCATCTCGATGCCCTTGATCTGACCGCGCCTGCTGTTGAGGTCGCCCTGGACCGCGCCGCGGAATTCCTCGGGCGTCACGACCTCGACGCTCATCATCGGCTCGAGCAGGACGGGCCGGGCCTTGCCGAGGGCGTCGTTGGCGGCCATCGAGCCCGCGATCAGGAATGAGCGCTCCGAGGAGTCGGTCTCGTGGGCCACCGCTTCGACCAGCCGGATCTTCACGTCGACGACCGGGTAGCCGCCGAGATGGCCGCTCTGCACCGCCTCGCGACAGCCCTTCTGGATCGACGCGACGAAGAGCCCCGGGATCGCCTCCGGCCGCAGCGCGTTCTCGAACACGAAGCCCGAGCCGGTCTCGCCGGGCTCGACCTCGAGCCGCACGACGGCGAACTCGTTGCTTCGGCTGAGAGCATTGCCCGTCTGCTTGGCGTACTCGCAGAAGCCGGCGGCCGCGGCCGAGATCGTCTCCTTGTAGGCGACCTGGGGCCGACCGACGTTCGCGCCGACGTTGAACTCGCGCATCAGGCGGTCGACGATGATCTCGAGGTGGAGCTCGCCCATGCCGGAGATGAGCAGCTGGCCGGTCTCGGTGTCGGTCGAGACCTTGAAGGAGGGATCCTCGACGGCCAGCCGATCGAGGGACGCGACCAGCTTGTCCATGTCGGCGGTCGTCTTGGGCTCGATCGCGATCGAGATGACGGGCTCCGGGAAATCGAGGGCCTCGAGCACGATCGGCGCGTTCACCGCGCAGAGCGTATGTCCCGTGACGACCTGCTTGAGACCGACCGCCGCCACGATGTCGCCGGCGTAGACCTGGTCGATCTCCTGGCGCTTGTTGGCGTGCATCTGGAGGAAGCGACCGACCCGCTCCTTCTTGCCCGTCGAGGAATCGAGCAATCCCTCGCCGGCCTTCGCCGTGCCCGAGTAGACGCGGAGGTAGGCGAGGCTGCCGGCGTGGCGGTCGGATTGGATCTTGAAGACGAGGGCCGCGAAGGGCTCGTCGTCGGAGGGCTTGCGCCTCAGGATCTTCGCGTCCTTCTCGTCTCCGGCGCGGACGCCCTCGACCGGCGGAACGTCGGCCGGCGACGGCAGATAGGCGACGACGGCATCGAGCAGCGGCTGGACGCCCTTGTTCTTGAAGGCGCTGCCACACAGCACCGGCACGAGATCGAGCTTGAGCGTGCAGCGGCGGATCGCGGCGCGCAGCTCCTCGACCGGCACTTCCTGCTCGTCGAGATATTTCGCCATCACGGCGTCATCCACGTCGGCGAGGCGCTCGAGCAGCTGATCGCGTGCGAGCTCGACGTCATCCACCAGCTCCGCCGGAACCTCTTCCTTGCGATACACCGCGCCCTGGCTCGACTCGTCCCAGTAGAGCGCCTTGCGCTCGACGAGATCGACGATGCCCGAAAACGTGTCCGCGGCGCCGATCGGCAGCTGCAGGGGCAGCGGCCGGGCTCCCAGTCGGGTCTCGATCATCGAGATCACGTTTTCGAAGTTGGCACCCATACGATCCATCTTGTTCACGAAAGCCACACGCGGCACCCGATACTTGTCGGCCTGTCTCCAGACCGTCTCGGATTGCGGCTCGACACCCCCGACGCCGCAGAACACCGCGATCGCTCCATCGAGGACCCGGAGCGAGCGCTCGACTTCGATCGTGAAGTCGACATGCCCCGGTGTATCGATGATGTTGATCCGATGCCCCTGCCAGGAACAGGTCGTCGCGGCCGAAGTGATCGTGATCCCGCGTTCCTGCTCCTGCTGCATCCAGTCCATCGTGGCCGCGCCGTCGTGTACCTCTCCGATCTTGTAGTTGACGCCCGTGTAGAAAAGGATCCGCTCGGTCGTCGTCGTCTTGCCGGCATCGATGTGCGCCATGATGCCGATGTTTCTCGTCTCCGAGAGCTGTGCGCTTCTGGGCATGACTGCTTCCGCCCCGCCCCGCCCGGAAACTGCGCCACGGCTACCCGCCGTACCGCCCGCGATCCAGGACCGGCCGCTCGTGGTTTTCCCGCGAGCGCCCCGGCTTTACCACCGATAATGCGCGAAGGCCTTGTTCGCCTCCGCCATCCGGTGCGTATCCTCCCGCTTCTTCACGCTCTCGCCGCGGTCATTGGCCGCGTCGATGATCTCGTTCGCGAGCTTCTCGCGCATGCTCTTCCCCGGCCGGGAGGCCGAGTACTGGACCAGCCAGCGCATCGCCAGCGAGGTCGCCCGCTGCGGCGAGATCTCCACCGGAACCTGATAGGTCGCGCCACCGACGCGGCGGCTCTTCACCTCGAGTCGCGGCCGGATGTTCTCGAGCGCCCGGCGGAACATCGCCATCGGGTCGCTGCGCATCTTCGTCTCGATCTCGCCGAAGGCGCCATAGACGATCCGCTCGGCGGTGCTCTTCTTGCCGTCACGCATCACCACGTTGATGAAGCGACCGAGCATCACGTCGCCGTGCTTCGAATCCGGCGCCGTCTGGCGCTTCGCTACCTCGCGTCTCCGGGGCATCTCGGCGTCTCCTTACTTCTTGCGCTTCGTGCCGTACTTCGAACGGCTCTGGTTGCGGCCGTCGACACCCGTCGAATCCAACGAGCCGCGGACGATGTGGTACCGAACGCCCGGGAGGTCCTTGACGCGACCGCCGCGAACGAGAACGACCGAATGTTCCTGAAGAGTGTGGCCTTCGCCGCCGATGTAGGCGTTGACCTCGTTGCCGTTCGTGAGGCGCACGCGCGCGACCTTGCGGAGCGCCGAGTTCGGCTTCTTGGGGGTCGCGGTGAACACGCGCAGACAAACACCGCGCCGCTGGGGGCAGGCCGTCAGGTCGGGCGACTTCGAGCGCGAAGCCTTCGGCTGGCGTCCCTTTCGAACGAGCTGTTGGATGGTCGGCATGGGGCGGAACGAGTCTCCTGCTTGGGTCCAAGGGGCCGTGGTCGACGGCACGCTTGTCCACGAGATCATTGACGACTGGGGCCGATCTCGACCTCGAACGGCCTCGATCGGATGCGGTCCACTCGGCGAAAGCCCCGGGTCGACCACGAAATGCGAATTCAAGAACCAGAACCCAGAGACAGTAGGGCCCCGAAGTCCCGTTTCTCCGTCACGAAGAGACCGGAGTTAACCTCAGGCCCTCTCTTCGAAAACCGGAAACGAACCGCGGGGTTCACAAATCCCTGGCTCTGGAAGCGGGCGGCAGCTTAGCCTCCTGCGGGGTCGTGTCAACGCCTGCAGTGGGCCCCGAGAATGGGTCCGACGATCCCGGATCCATCCGACGAAAATGCCCCCATCGACCGGGTCGATGGGGGCAGATTTTTTCGAACAGCTCGGGCGGATCGGCCCTGCTCGGACCGCTCCGACCGGGTCTCCCGATCGACCTAGAACTCGAAGGGCCCGCCCTCCGGCGCCGGCTCGCCCTCGGCCGAGATCATCGTCGCCAGGCTCGAGGCCGGCTCGATCGGCTCGTCGAGGATCAGGCCACGGGGGGCGTTCAGGTCTGCCACGACCGCGTCACCACGCTCGGCCGTCGCGATCTCGAAGCCCTCCGGCATGTCGACCTCGATCCCCGTCGCCAGGTACTGGGGCAGCCCCGTACCCGCCGGGATCAGGCGCCCCATGATCACGTTCTCCTTGAGGCCACGCAGGTAGTCGTGCTTGCCCCAGATCGCCGCCTCGGTCAGCACCTTGGTCGTCTCCTGGAAGGAGGCGGCCGAGATGAACGACTCGGTCGACAGCGAGGCCTTCGTGATGCCGAGCAGCTGGGTCTCGCCCTGGGGCGGCGTCTTGCCCTCTGCGTCGAGCTTGGCCGCGACCTCCCGGAACAGGGTCTTCTCGACCTGCTCCCCGATCAGCCAGTCACTCTCGCCCGGATCCGTGATGCGGACCTTGCGGATCATCTGCCGGACGATGGTCTCGATGTGCTTGTCGTTGATCTTCACGCCCTGGAGGCGGTAGACCTCCTGCACCTCGTCCACGAGATACTTCGCGAGCTCCTTCTCGCCCTTGATCTTGAGGATGTCGTGCGGGTTCGACGAGCCGTCCATCAGGGCCTCGCCGGCGCGGACGCGATCGCCCTCGTGGACCGACACGTGCTTGCCCTTCGGAATCAGATACTCCTCGGGCTCGCCTCCGTCCGGCGTCACGATGACACGCCGCTTGCCGCGGGAATCCGGCCCGAAGCTGACGACACCGTCGACCTCGGTCACGACGGCGCATTCCTTCGGCTTGCGCGCCTCGAAGAGCTCGGCCACCCGCGGCAGACCGCCGGTGATGTCCTTCGTCTTCGATGCCTCGCGCGGGATCTTCGCGATGACCTGCCCGGCCGTGACCTCCTCGCCCTCGGAGACCGAGAGGTAGGCGCCCACCGGCAGCAGCGACTTCGACTCGCTCTCGCCGCCCGCCTCGAGGATCGTGATCTGCGGCCGCAGCTCGGGATCCCGCGACTCGATGATCACCTTCGACGAGACGCCGGTGAAGTCGTCCACCTGCTCCTGCATCGTGGCGCCTTCGATGATGTCCCGGAACTGAACCGTCCCGGGCATCTCGGCGAGAATCGGGCTGGCGAAGGGATCCCAGTCGAGCAGCACGTCGCCCGTATGGATCATCTGCCCTTCCTTGACCCGCAGCGTCGCTCCGTACACCACGGGATGCCGCTCGCGCTCGCGGCCGGAGGCATCGACGATGCCGACCTCGCCGTTGCGCGTCATCACCGTGGCTCGGCCCTCGTTGTCGACGACCGTCCGGATGTTGTGGAGCCGGATCGTGCCTTCGCTCGCCGCCTCGGCGTGGGACTGTTCGGCTCGCCGCGTCGCCGCACCACCGATGTGGAACGTACGCATCGTGAGCTGGGTACCCGGCTCGCCGATGGACTGCGCCGCGATGACGCCGACCGCCTCGCCCATGTTGACCATGTTGCCGCGAGACAGATCGCGTCCGTAGCACTTCACGCAGACACCGAAGGTGCTCGCGCAGGTCAGCACGGAGCGGATCTTCACGCTCTCGATGCCCGCGTTCTCGACGAGCTTCACTCGATCCTCGTCGATCTCCACGCCGCCCGACACGAGCAGCACACCCGTCACCGGATCGTGTACGTCCTCGAGGGCCACGCGGCCGAGGATGCGCTCGCCGAGCGGCTCGACGATCTCGCCGGCCTCGATCAACGCCGAGGTCTCGAGCGCGTCGGTCGTTCCGCAATCGTCCTCCCGGATGATCACGTCCTGGGACACGTCGACGAGTCGGCGGGTCAGGTAGCCCGAGTTCGCCGTCTTGAGCGCCGTGTCGGCCAGACCCTTGCGGGCACCGTGGGTCGAGATGAAGTACTGGAGGACCGAGAGACCCTCCCGGAAGTTCGAGGTGATCGGCGTCTCGATGATGGCGCCCGAGGGCTTGGCCATGAGACCGCGCATGCCGGCGAGCTGGCGCATCTGCTGCGCGGAGCCGCGGGCCCCGGAGTCGGCCATCATGTAGACGTTGTTGAACGACGGCACCTGATGCTCGACGCCTTCCGCATCGACCACGGTGTCGGTCGCGATGCCCTCGAGCAGCTGGGCCGTGATCCGCTCCGTCGCCTGCGCCCAGATGTCGACCACCTTGTTGTAGCGCTCGCCGTCGGTGATCAGACCTTCCTGGTACTGCTCCTGGATCTGCGAGACCTCCTGGGTCGCTTCTTCGAGGAACTTCTCCTTGTCCGGCGGGATCCGCATGTCGTCGATGCAGATCGAGATGCCGGCCCGCGTCGCGTGCGTGTAGCCGAGGGTCCGCAGCTTGTCGGCCAGCAGCACCGTCGCCTTGTTGCCCAGACGCCGATAACACTGGTCGATCAGCTCGCCGAGCGCCTTCTTGTCCATCACCTGGTTGATGAACTCGAAGGGGATCGCGCCGGGCACGATGTCCCGGAGCAGGACGCGTCCGGTCGTCGTCTCGACCATCTCGCCGTCGAGGCGGACGTGGATCGCGGCGTGCAGATCGAGCACGCCCGCGTCGTAGCCCATCTGGACCTCTTCGAGGGTCGCGAACTTCATGCCCTCGCCCTTGGCCCCTGCGCGCTCGCGGGTCATGTAGTAGACGCCGAGCACGATGTCCTGGGTGGGGCCGATGATCGGGCGACCGGTCGCGGGGCTGAGGATGTTGTTGGTCGACATCATCAGCACGCGCGCCTCGATCTGTGCTTCCACAGAGAGCGGGACGTGGACCGCCATCTGATCACCGTCGAAGTCGGCGTTGAACGCCGCGCAGACGAGCGGATGCAGCTGGATGGCCTTGCCCTCGATCAGCATCGGCTCGAAGGCCTGCATGCCGAGGCGATGGAGCGTCGGCGCGCGGTTCAGCAGGATCGGATGCTCCTTGATGACCTCGGCGAGGATGTCCCACACCTCGGGCCGCTCGTTCTCCACCATCTTGCGCGCGGCCTTGATGGTCGTCACGAACCCCTGCTGCTCGAGCTTCGAGTAGATGAACGGCTTGAAGAGCTCGAGCGCCATGCGGTTCGGAAGGCCGCACTGATGCAGTCGCAGCTCGGGACCCACCACGATCACCGAGCGACCGGAGTAGTCCACGCGCTTGCCGAGCAGGTTCTGGCGGAAGCGACCCGACTTGCCCTTCAGCATGTCGGAGAGGCTCTTCAGCGGGCGCTTCGACGGCCCCGTGATGACACGCCCCCGGCGACCATTGTCGAAGAGCGCGTCGACCGCCTCCTGCAGCATCCGCTTCTCGTTGCGGATGATGACCTCGGGCGCGTTCAGCTCCTGCAGGCGCTTCAACCGGTTGTTGCGGTTGATGACCCGGCGATAGAGGTCGTTGAGGTCCGAGGTCGCGAAGCGACCTCCATCCAGCGGCACCAGCGGCCGCAGGTCCGGCGGGATCACCGGCACGACCTCGAGCACCATGAACTCCGGGCGATTGACCGCCGACTCGCGGAACGCGTCGAGGACCTTGAGGCGCTTGGCGATCTTCTTGCGCTTGGCCTCGCTGGTCGCTTCCCGCATCTCCTCGCGCAGGCGCGTGCACTCGCCTTCGACGTCGAGCTCGGCGAGCAGACGCCGCACGGCCTCGGCGCCGATGCCGACCTCGAACGCGTCGCGGCCGTGGGCCTCGCGCAGCTCCTGCAGGCGCTCGTCGGTGACGAGCTCGCCCTTCTCGAGCTCCGTGTCCTTCGGATCGAGCACCACGTGGGCCTCGAAGTAGAGGACCTTCTCGAGGTCACGCAGCGTGATCTCGAGGATGTTGCCGATGCGGGAGGGCAGCGACTTCAGGAACCAGATGTGTGCCACGGGCGAGGCGAGGGTAATGTGGCCCATGCGCTCGCGGCGGACCTTCGACTGGATGACCTCGACGCCGCACTTCTCGCAGACGACGCCGCGATGCTTCATGCGCTTGTACTTGCCGCAGTTGCACTCGTAGTCCTTGACCGGACCGAAGATCTTCGCGCAGAAGAGCCCGTCGCGTTCCGGCTTGAACGTCCGGTAGTTGATCGTCTCCGGCTTCTTCACCTCGCCGAACGACCACTCCCTGACCTTGTCCGGACTCGCGAGCGAGATGCGCAGCGAGTTGAACGCCAGGGGGTCCTTGGGCTTCTCGAAGAGATTGTAGAGATCACGCAATGCTGGGTCCCTCTTTCGGGTTTCGGAGCGGGTGTCGGACGGCCGTCCGTCCGTCTGCGGTCCACCGGGCCCGTCGACCCGGTCCATGTTCTTTCCGTTCGCGCCGTTCGTTCGGAGCGAGTCGTTCACGCCGGGGCGCCGAAGCGCCCCGGCGTCGAACGCTTCGCTACTCGCGCATCTCGATGTCGAGGCCGAGGGCCTGGAGCTCCTTCACGAGCACGTTGAAGCTCTCGGGCAGCCCCGGCTCGAGGGTGTGCTCGCCCTTCACGATCGATTCGTAGATGCGCGTCCGGCCCTGCACGTCGTCCGACTTCACCGTCAGGAACTCCTGCAGACCGTAGGCCGCGCCGTACGCCTCGAGCGCCCAGACCTCCATCTCGCCGAGGCGCTGACCACCGAACTGCGCCTTGCCGCCCAGCGGCTGCTGGGTGACGAGGCTGTACGGGCCGATGGAACGGGCGTGCAGCTTGTCGTCGGCCAGGTGGTGGAGCTTCAACATGTAGATGGTGCCGATCGTGACGTCGCGATCGAAGGCCTCGCCCGTCCGCCCGTCGAAGAGCACGATCTGGCCCGAGGTCGGCAGCTCCGCACGCTCGAGCTCCTTCTTGACCTCGATCTCCGAGGCGCCGTCGAAGACGGCGGTCGCGACGTGGATGCCCTTCGTCACGTTCTCGGCCAACGAGTCGATCGCCGCTTCCGAAGCGCCTTCGATCATCTCGCCGATCTCGGTGTCGGCGTAGATCGACTTCAGCTTCGCGCGGATCTCGGCCTTGGTCGCCTGGCGCTCGAGCAGTCGTCGGATCTGCCGCCCCAGACCGTGGGCCGCCCATCCGAGATGGGTCTCGAGGATCTGTCCGATGTTCATGCGCGAAGGCACGCCCAGCGGATTCAGGACGATGTCGACCGGCGAGCCGTCGGACATGTAGGGCATGTCCTCTTCCGGAAGGATCCGGGAGATGACGCCCTTGTTGCCGTGGCGACCGGCCATCTTGTCGCCGACCGAGAGCTTGCGCTTGATGGCGACGTAGACCTTCACCATCTTGAACACGCCCGGCGGCAGCTCGTCGCCCTTGCGCAGTCGCGCGATCTTCTCGTCGAAGACGGCCTTGATCACCATCGCCTGCTCTTCCACGTGGTGGAAGACGCGGTCGACGTGCTCCTGGGTCTTCGCCTCGGTGACCTGGATCTCGCGCCAGCGGCGATCCGGGATCTGCGCCAGGGCCTCGGCGCTGATCCGGTCGCCCGGCTTCAGCCACTCGAGATCCTTGCGCTCGTCCGCGACGCGATTGGCCGCCTGCTTGCCGACGATCAGCTCGCGCACCTTGTTGAAGGCGCTCTTGCGGATGATCCGGATCTCGTCTTCCTGATCCTTCCGCAAGCGCTCGATCTCGGCCTCTTCGAGGGCCTTGGCGCGCTCGTCCTTCTCGACGCCGCGGCGGGAGAAGACCTGGGCCCCGATGATCGTGCCCGTGACGCCCGGCGGGACGCGCAGCGACGTGTCGCGCACGTCGCCCGCCTTCTCGCCGAAGATCGCGCGCAGCAGCCGCTCTTCCGGGGACAGCTGGGTCTCGCCCTTCGGCGTGATCTTGCCGACCAGGATGTCGTCCTGATGGACCTCGGCGCCGATGCGGACGATGCCCGCCTCGTCGAGGTCGCGCAGAGCGTCCTCGCCGACGTTGGGGATGTCGCGGGTGATGTCCTCTTTCCCGAGCTTGGTGTCGCGGGCGACGCACTCGAACTCCTCGATGTGGATCGAGGTGAAGTAGTCGTCCTTGACGATGCGCTCGGAGATGAGGATCGAGTCCTCGAAGTTGTACCCGCCCCACGGCATGAACGCGACGGTCACGTTCGCGCCGAGCGCCATCTCGCCGCGGTCCGTCGCCGGACCGTCCGCGATGACCTGCCCCTTCTTCACCCGGTCGCCCGCCTTGACGATCGGCCGCTGATTGATGCAGGTATTCTGGTTCGAGCGCTGGTACTTGATCAGGTTGATGATGTCGACGTTGCTGCCGGTGCCGTCGTCCTCGTCGGGCTTCAGCACGATGCGCGCCGCGTCGACCGACTCGACCTGGCCGTCGCGCTTGGCGACGACCGTCACGCCGGAGTCGCGGGCCACGACGGCCTCCATGCCGGTGCCCACGAGCGGAGCGCTCGTGCGCAGCAGCGGGACGGCCTGCCGCATCATGTTCGATCCCATGAGCGCGCGGTTCGCGTCGTCGTTCTCGAGGAAGGGGATGAGCGACGCGGCCACCGAAACCAGCTGGTTCGGCGACACGTCCATCATGTCGACCTCGCCGCGCGGGACCATCTCGAACTCGCCCTGCTTCCGGGCGGAGACGACCTCGTCGACGAAATGCCCTTCCTTGTCGAGGACGGCGTTCGCCTGGGCGATCGCCATCCGCTCCTCGTCGAGGGCCGACAGGAACTTCACTTCCTTCGTGACCTTGCCGTCGCGGACGGGGCGATAGGGCGTCTCGATGAAGCCCATCTCGTTGACGCGCGCGAAGGTCGAGAGCGACGCGATGAGACCGATGTTCGGTCCCTCCGGCGTCTCGATCGGGCAGATCCGACCGTAATGGGTCGGATGCACGTCGCGGACTTCGAAGCCCGCCCGCTCGCGGGTCAGACCGCCCGGCCCGAGGGCCGAGAGGCGCCGCTTGTGGGTCACGCTCGAGAGCGGATTCGTCTGGTCCATGAACTGCGAGAGCTGGCTCGATCCGAAGAACTCCTTGATCACCGCCGAGACGGGCTTGGAGTTGATCAGGTCGTGGGGCATGAGCGTCTCGATCTCCTGGAGGCTCATGCGCTCCTTGATCGCCCGCTCCATGCGCACCAGACCGATCCGGTACTGATTCTCGAGCAGCTCGCCGACCACGCGCACGCGCCGGTTGCCGAGATGATCGATGTCGTCGACGCGCTTGCTCGGATCGTTGCCGTTCTTCAGGTCGACCAGGTACTTCACCGCCGCGAGGATGTCCTCGCGTCGCAGCGTCGGCAGATCCGACAGCTGGATCTCCGCCGACGGGTTCTGCACGCCGGAGGGATGGTAGGTGACCCGATTCTCGCCGTTGAACTCGAGCTTGTGGTTCAGCTTGAGGCGGCCGACCTTCGAGAGGTCGTAGCGCTCGGCATTGAAGAAGAGGTTGTTGAAGAGATTCGTCGCCGTGTCGATCGTCGGCGGATCGCCCGGCCGCAGGCGCCGGTAGATCTCGATGATCGCGTCTTCCTTCGACGCGGTCTTGTCCGCGAGCAGGGTGTCGCGCAGCGCGGTCCCCGTCGTGATCGGATCGAGGAAGAGCAGCGGGAACTCGAGGATGTTGCGATTGCGCAGCTCCTCGAGGTGGGCCTCGGTCAGCTCCTCGTTGCACTCGACGATGACCTCGCCGGTCTCCTCGTCGACGATGTCGACGGGGGCGACGCGGCGAACCGCGTCGGACCGGATCAGGTCCTCCTGACCGACCTGGATCCACTCGATGCCGGCCGCGCGGATCTTGCGGGCCGCCGCCTTCGTGAACTTCTTGTCCTTGCGGACCAGGATCTCGCCGTCGTCCGCCTTGACCTCACGCGTACAGCGCTGGCCGATCAGGTTCTCGGGCTCGGTCTTCTTGAAGATCTTGCGACCGTCGAGCTTGATCGTCTCGCTCGGATAGAAATGCTGGAGCAGATCCTCCGGCTGGTAGCCCAGGGCCTTGAGCAGCACGGTCACGTGGATCTTGCGCCGCCGATCGATGCGCGCGTACACGAGATCCTTGTGGTCGTACTCGATGTCGAGCCACGAGCCGCGGTACGGGATCACCCGGCACGAGAAGATCTTCTTGCCGGCGGCCGAAGCCGTCGTCGACAGCGAGGTGTCGTAGAAGATGCCCGGCGAGCGATGCAGCTGGGAGACGATGACCCGCTCGGTTCCGTTGATCACGAAGGTGCCGTTGTCGGTCATGATCGGGATTTCCCCGAAGTAGACCTCCTGCTCCTTCACGTCGCGGATCGTCTGCGCGCCCTCGGCGTCGTCCCAGGCGACGAGTCGGATCGTCACCTTGAAGGGCGCGGCATAGGTCATGCCCCGCTGCAGACACTCCTGCACGTCGTACTTCGGCTGCTCGAGGGCGTAGCCCACGAATTCCAGCGAAGCCGTGTCGTTGAAGTCGCGGATGGGGAAGACGGACATGAACACGGCCTGCAGGCCCGTGTTCTCGCGCTTCTCCATCTCGACGCCGGTCTGGAGGAACCGGTCGAACGACTGCTTCTGGATCTCGAGCAGGTTGGGGGTATCGACGATGCGCGGAATGCGCGAAAACGACTTGCGGACTCTCGGAGCGAATTCGGAGAAGATGGTCTCAGGCACGAGTGATCGTCACCCTCCCGTGTGGCCGACGACGCGCGGACGGAATGATCCGGACGTCGCGGACGCTCGACCGATGGCACGCGGACGGGATCGCCCCGTCCGCACTCGAAAACGACGAAGCCCGCCCCCCGCATCCGTGCAACTCATGTCACGGGGCGAGTGAGCGGAATCCGTCATTGCAACCATCACCGCTCTGCCCTTCGGTGGTCGAATTCGAAGGGCAGAGCGGTGATTGAACCAGTCTCGAACGATCGGCTCGATCGATCGGTTGAACCGACCGGATCGGCCGACCGGGTCTCGGTCGGTCGACTACTTGACCTGGACCTGACCACCGGCCTCTTCGATCTTCTTCTTGATGTCGTCGGCCTCGGCCTTCGGCACACCTTCCTTGATCGGCTTCGGCACGCCTTCCACCAGGTCCTTGGCCTCCTTGAGACCGAGACCCGTGATGCCGCGAATCTCCTTGATGACCTGGATCTTCTTGTCGCCGAACCCGATCAGGATGACGTCGAAGTCTTCCTTCGCCTCGACCGGCGCCGCAGCCGCCGGACCCGCCGCCGCTGCCACGGCGACCGGTGCCGCAGCCGACACGCCCCACTTCTCTTCGAGCAGCTTCGCGAGCTCGGCCGCCTGCATCACGGTCAGGCTGGACAGGGTGTCCACGATTTCGTTGAGATCCGCCATTTTCCTTACTTCCTTGCTATCGGGCGGTGCGAGCGGGTGACGATCACCCTCCCGCCCGGTCCTGGTGAAGCCGGTCTCCGCCATCGGAGGACCGACAGAGAATTCGGGTCGTCCGGACCGCCCGGTCCGACCGACCCCGAATGCCTATTCCGCGCTCGCCGCGCCTTCCGCTGCCCCCGCGCCTTCCGCGGTCCCCTCTCCGCGCTTGGCCGAGAGCGACACCACGCGGGCAATCTGGGCACCGGGCTCGTTGAGGAGCCGGGCCAGCTTGCTCGCCGGCGCCTGCAGCAGACCGATCAGATTGCCACGCAGCTGGTCGAGGGACGGCAGCGTCGCAAGCTTGGAGATCGCCGTCGGATCGAGAACCTCCCCGTCGAGGATCGCGCTGCGGAGCGTGAACTTTTCGTTGTCCTTCGCGTAGTCCACGAGGGTCTTCGCGAGGGCCGCCGGATCGCCGAACGAGATCGCGATCGAGGTCGTTCCCTTGAAATGGCCCTTCAGCCCTTCCACCGGTCCGCCCTCGGAGGCCCGCTTCAGCACCGAGTTCTTCGCGACCTGGAACTCGCTGCTCGAGGACTGCGACTTGCGCAGCCCCTTTCGCAGCGCCTCGAGCTTCGCGACGGGAATGCCGCGATAGTCGGCGACGAACACGCTCGTGGCGCGCCCGAACTTCTCGCGAAGCTCGTTGACCTGGTCTTCTTTTTCCTTGCGAGTCAGCATGATCGCTTCACCCTACCTTCATCCGACCTTGAGAGGCGACGTCGGGTCGACCTTGATGCCCGGTCCCATCGTCGAGGAGACCGAGATCTTCTTCATGTAGGTGCCCTTGCTCGCCGCGGGCTTCGCCTTCTGGATCACGTCGATCAGCGCCGACGCGTTCTCCCAGAGCTTCTCCGCCGCGAACGAGACCTTGCCGATGCCGCAGTGGACGATGCCCGCCTTGTCGACACGGTACTCGACCTTGCCCGCCTTCTGGTCGCGGACCGCGTCGGCCACGTTCGGCGTGACGGTCCCGAGCTTCGGGTTCGGCATGAGACCGCGCGGACCGAGGATGCGACCCAGTCGGCCGACGACGCCCATCATGTCCGGCGTCGCGATCACGCGGTCGAAGTCGAACCAGTTCTCTTCCTGGATCTTCTTCGCGAGATCGTCGCCGCCGACGTAGTCGGCGCCCGCCGCCTTGGCTTCCTTCTCCTTGTCTCCCTTGGCGAAGACGAGGACGCGCGTCTGCTTGCCGACGCCGTTGGGCAGCACGATCGCGCCGCGCACCATCTGGTCCGCGTGCTTGGGATCGACGCCGAGATTGATCGCGATGTCGACGGTCTCGTCGAACTTCGCGGCCGGCGTCGCCTTGATCTTCTTCATGGCCTCTTCGAGGGTGTAGAGCTTGGTCGGCTCGATCCCTTCCTGGGCCTGGCGGAAGCGCTTGCTCTGCTTCGGCATGCCTAGCCCTCCACCACGTCGAGACCCATCGACCGGGCGGTCCCGGCGATGATCTTCTTGGCCTGCTCGACGTCGAAGGCGTTCAGATCTTCCTTCTTCAGCTCGGCGATCTCGGCCAGCTGGGCCTGGGTCACCTGGCCGACCTTCTTCTTGTTGGGCTCGCCCGATCCGCTCTGGATCTTCGCCGCACGCTTCAGCAGCACCGCCGCCGGCGGCGACTTCAGCACGAAGGTGAACGTGCGATCCGAGTAGATCGTGATCTCGGCCGGAATGATCAGACCGGCCTTGTCCTGCGTCCGCGCGTTGTAGGACTTGCAGAACTCCATGATGTTGACGCCATGCTGACCGAGCGCAGGGCCGACGGGCGGGGCGGGATTGGCCGCTCCGGCCGGACACTGCAGCTTGACGATGGCTACGACCTTCTTCGCCACTCTCGTTTACTCCTACCCTGGCGGTCTGCGGCCGGCTCGATCTCACGCTCGCATCCGAGCGCTCGACTCGCCGACCTCCCGCTCGCTTCCTGGAGGCCGTTCGTCACCCGTACTCGGGCGACGCACCGGACCTCCTGGGCTTCCTTCTTCGCCTGCCACCGGGCGCCTGCCCGGCAGCATCGCCCGACTCGCGTCAGGCCTTCTCCACGTTCGAATAATCCAGGACCACCGGCGTCGCGCGCCCGAAGACCTGCACCATCACGCGGAGCTTCTCCTTGTCGTGCATTACCTCGTCGACGAAGCCCGAGAAATTCGCGAAAGGCCCCGTCGTCACGCGGACGTTCTCACCCTCGTCGAAGCGGATGAGCGGCTTGGGTTTGACGGCGCCTTCCTTGATCCGTTGCGTCATGCGCGCGACTTCCTCGTCCGAGATGGACGGCGGATCGGTCGCGTTGCCGACGAAGCCCGTGATCTTGGGGGTTCCCTTGACCACGTGCCACGTTTCGTCGTTGAGCTCCATGTGGACGATGATGTAGCCGGGGAAGAACTTCCGCTTGGAAGTCCGCTTCTGCCCGCCCACCATCTCGACGACCGACTCCTCGGGTACGAGGACCTCGTCGAACTTCTCCTCGAAGCCCATCGTCTTCGCCCGCTCGAGCAGGGCCTTCTTCGCGCGCCCTTCCTGACCGGAGTAGGTGTGCACGATGTACCACTTCTTCACGGCCGGCTTCTCGCTCTTCGCCTTCGGGCCGAGTTGACCCGGAGCGCCCGTTCCCGTCGAGGTTTCCATCAGCCGAGCACCATCTGCATCACGCGACTCAATCCGAAGTCCACGATGCCCAGAAAAGTTGCCATCACCGCGACGATCACCAGCACGGCGATCGTCCCATTCACCATTTCCGGCTTCGGAGGCCAGGTGATCTTGTCGAACTCACCCCGAACCTCGCGCACGAAGTGGATCGATCGCTCGAGCCACCCCCGCGGCTCATCCGTCGTCTCCGTCATTGCAACTCCGTTCGGACCCGTTCGGACCGACGCCGCTGTTCGTTCGAAGGCCGCCCGACGAGCCGCGACCGGGAGATCGAGTTGGCAGGGCCGGAGGGACTTGAACCCCCAACCCCCGGATTTGGAGTCCGGTGCACTACCAGTTGTGCTACGACCCTACACACCCGATTGACGCCCGACAGACAGCATCCACGGATCGCCGCTGTCGGGTCGCCCTGTTCCTGCCCAGCCCATTCGCCGTCCACGACGAATGGGCGATGAGTCACTCGATCACTTCCGCGACGACCCCGGAGCCCACCGTCCGGCCACCCTCGCGGATCGCGAAGCGAAGCTCCTTGTCCATCGCGATCGGCGTGATCAGCTGAACCACCATCTCGACGTTGTCCCCGGGCATCACCATCTCCGTGCCTTCCGGCAGGTTCGCAACGCCCGTCACGTCCGTCGTCCGGAAGTAGAACTGGGGCCGGTAGCCGTTGAAGAACGGCGTGTGTCGCCCACCCTCTTCCTTCGTCAGGATGTACGCCTGGGCCTTGAACTTCGTGTGCGGCGTGATCGACCCCGGCTTCGCCAGGACCTGGCCGCGCTCCACGTCGTCCTTGCCCGTGCCGCGCAGCAGACAACCGACGTTGTCCCCCGCCTGACCCTCGTCGAGCAGCTTCCGGAACATCTCCACACCCGTCACCGTCGTCTTCACCGTCGGCTTCACGCCCACGATCTCGACCTCGTCCTGCGGATGCACCGTCCCCTGCTCGATCCGGCCCGTCACCACCGTCCCGCGGCCCGTGATCGAGAACACGTCCTCGATCGGCATCAGGAACGGCTTGTCCAACGCGCGCTGCGGCTGCGGGATCGTCGCGTCGATCGCGTCCATCAGCTCGTCGATGCACTTGTTCGCCGCATCGTCGGCCGAGTTCTCCCCCGCCTTCAACGCCGAACCATGAATGATCGGGATCGTGTCGCCCGGAAAGTCGTAGCCGGAGAGCAGCTCCCGAACCTCCATCTCCACCAGCTCGAGCAGCTCGGGATCGTCGACCATGTCGACCTTGTTCAGGAACACCACGATGTGCGGCACGTTCACCTGGCGTGCCAGCAGCACGTGCTCACGCGTCTGCGGCATCGGCCCGTCCGCCGCCGACACCACCAGGATCGCGCCGTCCATCTGCGCCGCGCCCGTGATCATGTTCTTCACGTAGTCCGCGTGGCCGGGACAATCGACGTGGGCATAGTGGCGGCCCTTGGTCTCGTACTCCACGTGCGCCGTCGCGATCGTGATGCCGCGCTCCCGCTCTTCCGGCGCCTTGTCGATCTGGTCGAACGCGATCTTCTGCGCCAGACCCTTGTGTGCCTGACGCGACGTGATCGCCGCCGTCAGCGTCGTCTTGCCGTGGTCCACGTGACCGATGGTGCCCACGTTCACGTGGGGCTTGTTCCGCTCGAACTTTGCCTTGGCCATCTCTTGCTTGCTCTCTCTTTTTCTTACCGGCGCGGGCGTCCTGCCCGATCCGGCCTGCCTCTTCGATTGAAACGGTCAGTTGAAACGAAAGGACCTTCTTGCTGAATGGGCGTAACTGGAGCTCACGAGCGGGATCGAACCGCTGACCTCGTCCTTACCAAGGACGTGCTCTACCAACTGAGCTACGTGAGCCGAACTCCTCATCATCCTCTTTGCTCGCGATGACCTGCGCTCGCGACGACCTGCCCAGGTCTGCGCAGACGTTGGAGCGGGAAACGGGGCTCGAACCCGCGACCCCCAGCTTGGAAGGCTGGTGCTCTAGCCATCTGAGCTATTCCCGCGTGAATCCTGCCGAGAACGCGCTCGATCCGTCGTCGGGCGGCTGGTGGAGAGAGGAGGATTCGAACCTCCGTAGGCGCAAGCCAGCAGATTTACAGTCTGCCCCGTTTAGCCGCTTCGGTATCTCTCCCTGGAAGTCCACCCGATCTCTCGATCGTGCCGTCTCGTTTTCCCCTAACACCCGGCGCCCCCGACGCCGTGGTGAACAAAGTCGAAATGATCCGCGGTCGGGCAGGCCCGCCATGCCGGATGGCCACGACCGTCAATCCATGTCTCTCACTCGATTTCGATCGGGGTCACGACGAGGATCGCGACGAGCTGTTCCGCCAGAGAAGAGCCGCCAGAGAAAGCCGCCCGAATGAGCCGAATGATCCGTATCAAGCCGAAGGTTCCGACGGTCAGCTCCGAGCCCTCCGCCGTTCCGAAGGTGTCGGAGCTGGCGAGGGGACTCGAACCCTTAACCCTCGGATTACAAATCCGATGCTCTACCAGTTGAGCTACGCCAGCCAAGAAAAGCGCGCGGCCGACTATAGACCGGCTTCGTCCCCGCTGGCAAGCGCCTGGAACTGGCCCCGGGCTCGTGTCACCGATCCCTCCGATCCGGCGGGGCCTCGCCCCCACCGACGGTCCCCCCGGCGAGCTCGGCCCGGCGCAACAGTTCATAGAGGATGACGGCCCCCGCCGTCGAGACGTTGAGCGACTCGACCCGGCCCCGCATCGGAATCCGGACGCGGTGGTCCGCCTGCTCGAGCACCGAAGGCCGGATGCCCCGCCCCTCCGCCCCGAGGACGACCGCCAGGTCCCCCGTCAGGATCCGATCCGGCAGCGCAAAGACCGATTGACTCTCCTCGAGGGCCGCCGCGAGGACCCAGAAACGGGCCGCCTTCAAGGACTCGAGGGCCCGGACCAGGTTCGTCACCCGTGCGACGGGCAGCCACTCGATCGCCCCGGCCGACGCGCGGCTCACCGCCGCCGTCAGCGGCGGGGCCCGCCGGTCGGTCAGGACCAGCCCGACACAGCCGGCCGACTCGGCCACCCGGGCGATCGCCCCCACGTTCTGCGGATCCTCGACCCCGTCGAGCAGGACGAGGCGGCGGCCGGTGCCCGGCTCGGCCGAGGCCACCGCCGACCGCTCGATCAGGGCCTCGAGGGAAAGCTCCGGGATCGGCCCGACCTGGAGCGCCACGCCCTGGGTCCGGAGATCGGGCCCGGCGATGCGCTCGAGCACCCGGTCCTCGACCCACTCGACCGGCACGCCTGCCGAGCGGGCGAGCTCGACCAGGCGCACTTCGTCGCCGCGATCGCGGGCGTCGCGGACGAGCAGGCGATCGAGCCGGCGGCGTCCGGCCCGCAAGGCCTCCTGGACGGCGTGGAAGCCCGTGAGCCAATCGGGGCTGGAGGCGTCGGCGGTCGCGCGCGGGCGGCCCGGCCTCGATTTCGGATGCGGTTTCTTCATCGGATCCCGGGCTAGGCGGCCCGTCGGGTCGCCCGGGGCCACGCGCTTCGTCGGAACCGACGCCGCGGGGGCCCGTCAGCGGATCAGCATAGCCCGGAGCGGATCGACGGCCTCGAGGAAGGGGCTCGCATCGGGAATTCGCGGGTGGTTGCGCAGCTCGAACTCGAGATAGGCGACGAGCTCGCCGAGGGCCTCATCGACCTCGCGGATGCGATCGCCGGGGAGGCGCAGCGCACGGTGCTCGACCCGGGTCGGGTCGAGACCCGCGCGGACGTCGAACTCGAGTCCCTCGAAGAGATGGCGACCGCGCGACGCGCCTTCGGCGAGGATGCGATTGATCCGCTCCGCGACGGCGAGCGGTCCGTCGACGGCGACGAGCGGCGCCGTCAGCTCGAAGATCAGCTTGCAATGCAGCGAGACCGCCTCGCGCACGACGTCGTCGTCGGCGGTCGCGAAATCCTCGCCGGGCCCCTCGATCTGCTCGATCGCGACCTGGCCCGTCCGCTGCTGGAATTGCAGCGTGCGCGCGGCGGTGCGCGGATCGAGGCCGCTCTTGTGGCAGAGCGAGCCGAAGCTCGCGTCCTCGGCGAGGGCGGCCAGGATCGCACGCTCGTTCTCGGAGCCCGCGCGACGCACGTCGCCGGCCCCACGGATCCGCGTACTCGGATCCTCGAGCAGGGCGAGGAATCGCAGCAGCTCGTCGCGATGGGCGAGGCCTTCGTCGATCAGTCGCTGGGTCGGGAGCGAGAGACGCACCGTGTTGTCGGGCTCGATCTCGCCTTCCCAGAAATGGATCCAGCCCGCGGTGTAGGAAAAGAGCGAGCGGACGATGTCCTCGACCTGCGTCTTCACGCCCTCCCAGAGATCACGCGGCGTGAGCGAGCCGAGCTCGACGAGGATCTTTCCGAGGCGCGTCATCGGATGGAAGCGGCTCTCGGCGATGGTGAGCTCGTCGCCGGTGATCTTGCCCGCGCGCAGCAGGCTGAGACCGAGCCGATCGGCTTCGAGATTCGACTCGGCGAAGACGACCTCGCCCCGGCTCAGGTAGACCGCCTTCTCGTCCCCGCCGAACTGGAAGAGCAGGAAGCCCGATTTGCCCGCGGCATGGACGAGCTGGAGCAGGTCGGCGAGCGGAAAGGCCCGGACATCCGCGGAGAGGACGAGATCCCGATCCCAGGGCACCGCCGGCCCCGCGCCGCCCTCGGCCTCGACGAGGACCATCCGCCCTGCCCGCCCGACGACCCGCGCCGACTGCCCCTCGCGCAGACCGAGCTGCGCCACCGCGTCGGCGGACAGATCGGATCCGAAGGACGGCAGCGCTTCAGGACGGGCGGACAAACAGGCACCTCATACGACCGGGTGGTCCCTTCCATCGACCCGCGCATCCGGGGGCTTGAGCCGTCGGACGCCGGGGGCTCCGGCGGAAAAGCCTTCCGATCGCCGAAGATGCGGGTCGACCCGCATGGGAATTGCGCTCAAGCGCGAAGCCGGCCCGGGCCGATAGGCGAGCTGAACCCAGTGGACGAACGCCATGGCCTTCGCGATCCAGGAGAAGACGAGCTCGAGACGAGGCGGCGACCGCGTACCGCTCGCGGCACGCATCGCGATCGCCGGGCGCGACGGCCGGCCGCTCCTCGAAGCTGCGCTCTGCACCAACATCGGCCTCGGCGGCCTCTGCGTCCACGCGACCGAGGTCCTCGCCCCCGGCACGCCGGTCCGAATCGAGATCCGCCTGACCGGCGATCGAGCCTTCGCCTGCGAGGGCACCGTCTGCTGGTCGAAGATCACGCTCCATCCGGCCCTGCTCGGAACGCCCAAGGGGATCCCGGACGACGGCTGCTTCGGCGTCCGCTTCGACGGGGCCTCGACCCAGGATCTCCTTCCGATCGCGCGTCTGATGGTGGCGCGCGAGGACGCCCGACGCCGCGCGCGCCGGATGCGGCGGCTCCACGGCCTGCCCGCGCGCGCTTGAATCGCGCGTGCGCAGACGGGTATGCTCCCTCTTCCCATGAGACCGCCGGGTACCTTCAAACTCCTAGGACGGACGCGCAGACCGGGCTTCGGCGCCTGCGGTCCCCACGCCGCCATCGCGACGCGCTCCGATCGCATCGTCGACTCGCTGCGCACGCAGATCCTCGAGACGACCGAGGATCAATCGCTGCGCATCCGCCAGATCTTCGAGGAGCCCAAGGAGATCTTCCGCATCGAGATCGAGCAGCCCGAGTACGCCTATCAGCGCACGACGCTGCTCGACCGCGACGCGCTCGAGGACCTGCTGGCGACCGACGACGTGCGGGAGCGGTTCGTATCGAGCGCCTCTCGTCACGAGCGTCACGAGCGTCACGAGAACGCGCGTCGAGCGCCGGAGGGCGGCGCCGGCCGGGAGCGACGCCTGGTGCCCGGAGCAGGACTCGAACCTGCACGGCCCTGAGGCCAGGCGATTTTAAGTCGCCCGCGTTTACCATTTCGCCATCCGGGCAGGCGGCAATCGACGCCAGTCTAATCTCTCGGCGGCCCCGCCGCCGCGCAGGAGCCGGAGGAACCCCGAGTCGCCATGTTCCACGGCAAGCGCGTGGTCGTCGTCATGCCCGCCTACAACGCAGCGCGGACCTCGAGCGGACCGTTCGGGAGGTCCCGATGGACCTCGTCGACGAGATCGTCGTGACCGACGACGCGAGCGCCGACGACACCGTCGCCGAGGCGCGCAGGCTGGGCCTCCGGACCCTCGTCCACGACCGCAATCGCGGCTACGGGGGCAACCAGAAGACCTGCTACGCCGAGGCCCTGCGGCTCGGAGCCGACGTCGTCGTCATGCTCCATCCCGACTATCAGTACACGCCGAAGCTCCTGCCCGCGATGATCGGCCTGCTGACCGACGGCCCCTTCGACGTCGTGCTCGGCTCCCGCATCCTCGGCGGCAGCGCGCTCGCCGGCGGCATGCCCCGCTACAAATACGTCGCGAACCGCCTGCTGACCGCGACCCAGAACTGGCTCGCCGGCGCGAAGCTCTCCGAATATCACACGGGCTACCGTGCCTTCAAACGCGAGGTCCTCGAGGCGCTCCCGCTGCTCGAGAACTCCGACGACTTCGTCTTCGACAATCAGATGCTCGCCCAGGTCCTCTACCAGGGCTTCCGCATCGGCGAGATCAGCTGCCCCGCCGCCTACTTCGAAGAGGCGTCGTCGATCAACTTCGGCCGGTCGATGAAGTACGGCATCGGCGTGCTCGGCGTCTCGGTCCAGCACTGCCTGCAGCGCATGGGGATCGCGCGGTTTGCGATCTTCGATCCGGCGGGGAGGAAGCTCGAGGCGGGGGCAGCGAGCGTCACTCGCGCCTAACGTGAAAGCAGCTTCGCCGCCGACGCTGCGCATCGATTCGATTCGATTCGATTCGTCGGAACCACGATGCCAGGAAAACGAATTGGAGGCGGCGCCCGGATTCGAAAGGGGAGTCGGCGGCATTTTCATCAATATTATCAATGGCTTAACGAAATATCAGGCACCAACACTGCACCAATCCGGTTGGCGATCAAAGGTCTATCCGACACGGCCGCTCGCCACCCGCAACCGATGGGCTCGAGATCTCGGGCCCGATGAAGCGGATCCTCGACCCGATCACGTGGCTTAAGTCGTCGGCCCGCATTCCGAGCGCCTATTCGAAGACCCAGGTCGCCTTCCTAGCCGGCTACTCAGTCCACGGGGGAGCTTTCAACAATCCGCTCGGCCGCCTGCGCAGCTTCGGGCTCATCGAATACCCCGGCAGCGGGGAGGCTTTCACGCTGGGTGTGCTCTTTCCCAAACTCCCCCCCGTCAACGACGACGACCTTGGCGGGCTTCTCGCTCGGTATCGAAAGCCATACTTGGGCCGCCGTAAGCCGCAGGGGTAACCACGCCGAAGAAGTACGAAACCCGCGAGACGCGCTTCTGCATCTCGCCGGACATTTCCGTTGCGCGCTCCAATCGCGCGGTGCTCTTCCCGAGCGATGAGATTGCGGCAATCTGCGCCTCGTGCATGCGCGATTCTTGACGCCGATTCAAGATTGTCTGAATCGGACGAGTTGTTTTCGAGTGCTTGATCAATGCCGACATGCGTCCCACTACGCCCTGGAGGACGTCGTCAGGCTGACCCTCGAGTTCATTCACGATTGGCGTAATCCCACGCCGAACCATGGTTAGGTCGTTGCAGAAATCCCGAACGATCTCTTCGTTACCCCTCTCAAACATTCCCGCATTGGCGCGAACGAAACATCAGTCGACAGCAGAACTCTCAACACTCCGATCCGCCTGCTCCGGAACCTCTGGGACATCCGTCGGACTCCAGCTCATGCCAAATACCGCCAACCACTGCGTGAAGTCGTAGGTGCCGAACTTTCCGTCGCCGTCAACGTCAAATCGACATAACACGTCATCCTCACACGCTTGCCACATCGTGAGCTCGGTCGGATCGTCGCTGCGAATAGAATCAATTGATAAAAGTATCGGCGTCGCCAACGACGAGTTCAGACGATCGATATTCTCATCTAGCTTCTCGAACTCCCCTCCGATCTCGTCAAAGTCGACAACGTTCCCGGCGCGTGAGGCATCCACGGCCTGCGAGACCTGGGATCGCAAGTGTTTCGCCAGGGCACGAAGCGGAGCGATCTCAAGCTCAGCAAGTCGCCGTCTTTCCTCGACCTTCCGGGCTTATTCCCGAATCTCAGCCGAACGCTCTTCAGCAGCAACTACCTTGGCATTTGCCTCCGCTACGTTGAGCTCCGAGATCTTCCGTTCTATGGATCCGATATAGAATTGCAACACGGTGGTGAAGGCCAACGCGATCGCGACTATCCACGGAACGATCGCGACATAGAACTTTGTTCGTTGCTGAAGGTCCTTGATCTCTAGACGCAGCTTCTGTGATTCGAGACTCTCCGTCGCGTTGCCGTCCGCCGCGGCCGAAGACGACTCGCCTACAGACGCTAGAGCGATCTCGTCTTCGCCCTTCATCACGCCTCCCTTCCGACCGCCGCTCGATGCAACGGAATCCGGCACGTCTTCGGCGCCGGGCGAAGCTTCGCCCAGGGCGATTCATCAAATCGATCTGCTGCCCGAGCCTCTGTCATGTCAGGCTGCTCGCCCACTGCTATTTCCCACCAAATACGCCGATCCAGACCTGGACCCCAGCGAGCAGGACGCCGACCACGCCGACAAAGATCCCGACATACTCCATCCTCCTCTGCAGAGTCTCAACTCGCAGCAGCGTCGACGAGACGTTCTCCATCGACGTCCGCAGCGCCGACTGCGACGCGATCTGCTCGGAATGAAGTCGTCGGTCGATGATTGCCTGAACCGACGGCGCGAGAGCCCGTAGTCCCGACGGCGCCATCCTGGTCTGGAGGAGTATCAGAACTTCGAGAGGTTCGTCATTTAGACGATCGACTTTCTCCTCCGTGGAACCCTGCCCAAGTGTGTCGATGTACTTGTATAGCTCCCGCGCACGAATCGCCGCCTCCGACGGCTGACCCTCGGCCACCACTCTTCCCTCCCCGCTCGGTGCGCCTGAAAACCCAACGAGTCGGTCGTCTGTCATCAATCTCCTCCTCTCGCAGCCGTGCGATCAACGCGCGGCCAGAAGTCCTCCGCACTCATCGGTTAGGCTGCATCGAGGAACTGGGGATCGTCGTGCTTCGAACTGCTTACCCGGCTCGAGACAGCATGAGCGGAAAGAGTCCCGGGTGGGGCGGGTGCGAGGAGCGCCTTTAGGTCAGCGGGTTCGCCCTCCGGACTGAGCCCCCGCCCCCTACTGCTGGCGCGGCACCTCCCGCTGCAACTCGACAGCCTGGGCGCGATCTCAATGCCTACGTCTACCGAGGCTCTCGTTACGACGACGGACTCGCCTGCCCCGCCCTTCCGCATGACGTACTCAGTGGCCAAGCGAGCGACCAGCGTTAGAAGATCGTGATCAGGCAGCTCGCGCAGAATGCCACGGTTGCTCTCGAATTCCTGTAGAAGAATCTTTGCCGTCATTGGGCCTCCGGAAGGTCGCGCTCCAAGAGATCACGGGACCATACGATCAGGTGACCATCAGATTGTGATTGATCCCTGCTTCGAGGATCCCGCCAGTCAGATCGCAATTCCTATGCCGGCATCAAGGAAATCTCGCCACACGAAATGCTTAGAACCTATATTGGCGACCTGCTCGACTCGGGCGATGATATCTCGGTGGCTCGACAGCGCGCCGGGCACGCCAGCGTCAACACGACGCAACGCTACGACCGCGGGCCCGAGGCCCGGAAACGACAAGCGGCGGATCGACGGCACTTCCCATGGCGACAGACTGCGGCGTTACGCCGTATCGCGCATTGTTGCACGCCTAGTCCAGGCGCCCCAAGCTAGTTGCTAGCGAAAGTTATCCCGCGCCTACCGAGGTAATCTTGGAATTCGAAACGCGACGTAATAGGCAGGCGGTTCTAACCGTCGGCATTATGACGATTCCGGACATCGTCTTCTCCGGAGTTATTTCATACTACTTCGAATGGGGGTGGATCGGGGTAGTTGGGGTCTTCGTCGGCCTACAAGTCTTCGCTGGGCTGCAATGGATCCTCCGGATGGCAATCGCGTGGCCGATCTGGTGGGCAATGACAAAACGCTCGCAAACGGAAGCGCTACTGGCGTCGCTAATGGAAGATTCGTACCCCGTTCCTGGAAAATCCTATCGCTCAGCAACTCAATATTTTGAAGAGACGGCGATGCGATCGGACCTGCCAATCGAAACGCGATTGAAGGCTGCAACCACGATCGGCTCGCTTCTATATGCGAAGGGGCGATTTGACCTATTGATGGAAACGCTCTAACATCGATCTGCCCTCGAGAATGCAATCCAGGAATATCTTGACGACGTTGCCCGGCCGGCCAACTTCAATATCCAGCGGCCTTAAGAAGATTCTTGCGCTCCTTCACCCAGCGATATTCGCAGAGCGCCTCGAAGTCTACCTGATCCATCTTGACCATCAGGAAGCCACCGTCCTCATTCTCTTCGTATCGGAACACGCCATCCGAGCCGGGCCTAGCTACAGAGTATTCCCGCCTATCGCAGTCCGGCTCGATGCTTGACTCATCTGGCTCCTCGTCAAATCGAAGAACTACTTTCCGAAAGCCTCCCCGACTGGGCAGCTCCGGCATCAAGATTTCGAACATTCCAACAGGTGTTCGCACTAGTGTTAGGGGCTCGGTGATGCTGCCCAATCGCTTTCTCGAATCACGCGGCCCCACGGTGTCTTTTCAAGCTTCGCCCGGGTCCTGGACTCAAAAAGATACCTGGGCGCGCTCGGAAGCGTGAGCAAACCGACTAAGAAAACAATCGCAGCCGAGATGCCCGCTGCTTCAACTCCTCTGTCAGAGCCACGTGTGGCGGCGGCAACAGCAGCGTAGACCCCCGCTCCTATCAATCCGATGCCGAAAATGGTATCGAAGAAGAACCACTCTAGAGCCGCCATGCGCGGCCTCCGCCAGCCAGCCGACACGCTATTCGAGAATACCTGTTCGCCAGAGCTATTGTGCCGATTCCCAAAAGCATGCAAAACGGCGGCTCCGGTACCGGAATCATCCCCGCATTCCAGGGCGTGATCCCTCCATCCAATCCCCACGGCGAAATCGCGTAGGTGTTCCCGGATGGAAAGATCGTGGACTCGTTGTAGGTGGCGCCGGTGAGGAATGTGAAGGACAAATCAGCTGAAGTCATGTTCGCATTGGAAAGATTGGCGCCAAGCAGGTTGGAGAACGACAGATCGGTGCCCGTCATGATCGCGGAATCGAGATTGGAATATCTAAGCTGGCTGCTAACCAGAGACGAATTAGCGATGCTCGCACCGGAGACGTTGGCGTTGATCAGCAGAACGCCGTTCAGGTTAGCGGAACTGAGATTTGCCTTACTGAGCACGGCCGACTGAAGGTTGGCCCCTGGCTGGGAATGCCCACTCCAGGCCTCGCACGAGTTGTCCTGAAACGCGGCGAGACTCGGTGTGCTTCGAGGGAGCGCCCCGATGTAGTTGCACGGACTGTTCGGGAAGGGATCACAGGCGTCGCCAATCAGGTCATGGTCCGCGTCATCTTGGCTCGGGTTGTATTCGACCGGGCAGTTATCTAGAAAATTGTTGACGCCATCGGAATCTGAATCCAAGAAGTCCCACGAGTGCACGGAGCCCGAGTCAACACCTGCCGCAGTATCGTCTTGGCGGGCGCCAACGATCGCTGTGTCGCCCGAGGAGGAGAGTGCGACTGAGAAGCCGAACCCCTCAGCTCCGCTTTCCGGGTCGAGAAGCTGCTGTTGATGCGTCCACACTCCTCCCGGCGTACGAGAAAAGACATCCGCAGCGCCCGCGCCGGTGGGCCCCTCCGGCTGGCGTAAAGTTTCGACTTCCCACGAGGGCGATATTTCCCAACGACGAGAGGGAAACCGAAAGTCCTACGTCCGCAGGTTGATTGGTTGGGACCAAGAGCTGACTTTGGTTCGACCAGACGCCATTCGGCGCACGGGTGAAGACATAGGCGGAGCCCGCGACGGGACCGAATTCCTGTATTGCCACGCGGGGCCCCAATGATCACGGTATCCCCGAAAGACGAGATCGAAACGGAGAAACCGAACTGGTCATACATAACGCCATCTGGAGCCACGAGCTGCTGGTGGTGCATCCATCCGTCGTTCGGCGCTCGCATAAAGATGTGAGCGGAGCCCTCTCCGTATCTGCCCGATGTCAGGTCGCCTGGAGCGCCGACGATTACTGCGTCGCCGGCGGCCGAGATTCCGACCGAGTAGCCTAACCATGCGTTGATCGCGGGTGTGGGAGCAAGGAGCTGTTGCTGGTGCGTCCAGCTTCCGCTGGCCGCGCGGGTAAAGACGTGCGCCGAACCGGCTGCGCCAAGACCGGCGACATTGTCGGCCGGGCCCCGACGACCGCTGTGTCACCGGAGGACGAGAGCGATACCGAGCCGCCGAATCCATCTCCTTCGGCGCCATCCGGAGCAAGAAGTTTTTGCTGGCGCTCCCAACTGCCGTTTGGCAAGCGAGAAAATATGTGGGCCGACCCTGTACCGCGGACATCATTTGCGTAACCCACAATGATCGTGTCGCCAGAGGGCGATATGGCTACAGAATTGCCGAAAGCTCCACTCGCGGAGACGTCGGGCGCCAAGAGCTTCTGCTGATAGATCCAGGCGCCGTCCCCTGCCCGCGAAAAGACGTGGGCAGATCCAGCGTCAATCATCCCCGAGACATCGTCTTGTGGGCTACCCACAACCATCATTTCCCCCGAGGCTGAGAGTGAAACGGCGACGCCGAAGAAGTCTCCCGCCGCGGTATCAGGAGCCAAAATCAACTCTTGCCCATGCATGGGGACGGCCAACAGGATGTTAAGCAAGAATATGAGGAGCGGGACGAAGTGCACTACGGAGCTCCCTTTAGCGTCGAGAACATCGCGAGGGCTCCGATTCCTACCGGAAGCGTCATGGATGCCTGAGTATCGCCGATGTCGATCGGCTTGAAGCAGGCGGGGGGGGGCTCGTCGCAGGAAGCTCCACGAAATCGTCCGTCTGTTCCGAAGACCAGCCCAGCGGCATTGTTGGTGGCGACGCTCCAATGATCACGTGTGAGATTCATTGCGCCGCCAAGCAACCCTGAATCGTCGATCGCCAATGGATCGGTTCCCGTGATTACCAGCCCGAGGATTACTGGGCGCGAGTAGCCCGATGTCGGGATTCCGTTCGATTTAGCGTGTAGCTGTCCATGATCTCGGCGGATGAATACATTCGCGCGCGAGGTCCGTAGTCAGTACGGCACTGGGTCGAGGGGATCACGAAGCTCGCACTGCCCGTGTAGGCAACGTTCGAAGGTCCGGCCCACTGATATGGGTTCGTCTGGACGCTGGCGGCGGATGAAGCCACGAGGAGGAGCCGCAAGAGCAACAGGGAGCCGGTCGGCATAGGGGCCTCCCGTTCAGAGGAGGCCAGCAAGATGCCGGCCCAATCCTCTCCGCCCCTGCCACTCTGGATTAACTCGCAGTCCAAGTCCATCTGAATCGTGGAGGACGGCGGGCTCCAGCGGACTCTGAGGTGCTAGGCCTTGAGGGTCGGTCTTGGGGCGCGAATCGACCGATCGAAGGACGAACCCTGAAGTCGGCACGCTGATTCCCGCGGGGCGTTAGATTCCCAGCCCCATGCCGCGTAGAAGTGTCTGTCACAGCGCCCGAGACCCCCCACCCCCGGAGGCCGGGTCCTTCTCCACTCCAGCCTTCACGGGGAGCGCAGTCCGACCCCAGCGTGCCTAGGGAGTGTTCACGGGGGAGCGTCGATCTTCCGGGTGCGATGACACGATGACGGGATGACAGATCGGTCCTGGGTTCTGTTTATTGGCTGAGGGAGTCTCCTGCGGCGGTTATAGAAATTCGTGTTTGTCACGTCATCGTGTCATACGTCCGAGTGGGCGACGGAACCCGTCCGGCGTGGTCTCGCGGGGCAGAATTTGGGCTCGGATCCACGTCCAGGTGCTAGGCGCTTCTTTCAAATGAGTCACGCTTCCGCTTGACGGCCGAGCTTGCCCCAGTCAAACTCGCCAATAGGTCACCCTTTCATATAGAAGCGTGACTATTCTGGAGGCCAAGCCATGAAATCCGCATTCGAGCCTGCCAACAAGGGCATCACTTACCCGGCAGAGATCCTGACTCCCGCCGAGGTCGCCCAGCTCTTCCGATCTTGTTCTAACCGTGCCCCGACCGGCATCCGCAACCGAGCCTTGATCACCGTCCTCTACCGAGCCGGTCTGCGGATCTCCGAGGCACTCGCCTTAAAGCCCAAGGATGTCTCTAGAGACGCCGGAACGATCCGGGTCTTGCACGGGAAGGGCGACCGCGCGCGCGTCACTGGGATCGATCCTGCGTCTTTTGCGGCGATCGATCGGTGGCTCGACAAGCGGAAGGAGCTGGGGCTCACCGGGCGTTCCCCGTTGTTCTGCACGCTTCAGGGCGAACCCATCCAACCGAGCTATGTCCGGCACTGGATGAAGAGGCTCGCGACCAAGGCCGGCATCGAGAAGCGGGTGCACGCCCACGGACTCCGTCATAGCCACGCGGCAGAGCTGGCCTCCGAGCGCCATCCGATCAACGTGATTCAGGCACAGCTAGGGCACAGCAGCCTCGCGACAACGAGCCGGTACCTGGCGCACATCCAACCGCAGCAATTGGTCGACGCTATGAAAGGTCGCCCGCCTTGGGAGCCCGAAGGTCGTGCCTAAGCGCTCCATTGAGGAGATCCGAGAACGCCGAAGCAAGCGGTACGAGGACGCGCTCAAGCCGCTCTTGCTGAAGCCTGAGGTTCGATCGGCCATCGCAGAGATCGAGAAAGGCGCCATCGCTCTGCGCGAGCGGATCAGCGATCCGATGGAATTTGAAGAGTACGTCGGGTTCAAATGGGATTACGCGCCGGCCAACGCATGGAAAACGTGCCAGAAGAATGGAGTAGGAGTGCACGTTTATCTCGACAGTCGAGGCCTCCCGGTCGCGAGTCCATTTCCGATCGACAGTGAGGCGACCAAATTCGTCCGAATCAATATGAACGAGGTGTTTCCGAACTCCACGGAGGCCGACGGCCCACCTCCCGAATGGATCAAGATCGAATACCGCCGCAACGCTCCGCTGGATGTTGTGATCGATGAATTCGCTGAACTGGTCCGCAATCTGCGGGAGATGGGCAAGACCTGGGACCTTGGGAATCCTGATCGCGGCAAACCGGCCCGGCGGCGGAAGTCGCCTGGAAGTCGGGCAACGGCTGTCGCTCTATACCTGAGGCGCTGCCTTGGCGAGAAGCCGAAATCGCTCGCAAAGGAATTCGAGATGAGTCCCGACGCGATTAGGCAGGCCATCAGCCGGCTTACGAAAGAGCTAGGTCTTCGCGCTCCCTCCGATATGACGGATGATGATCGAGTGGTCCATCGGAAGTGCCGCGCATGCGAAGATTTCTACTGTGCCGACTGCCCGATTCCGGCAGACCTTCGCAAAGAGCCTCCCAAAACTGGGCCGGGGGCGAGCCTTCAAGCCAAACTGGGCGCCAGGGGGGGCGAAGCTGATTCATGGGCCGACCCTCGCGCCCACAACTTCGCTCGCTATGACGACGATCAAGAAGACGACGTCGAGAGCTGAGGAATCGTGACGAACTAGGGACCCCCAATTGTCCCGGAATCCATAGGCAAGAACCTCCAACGGGAGTCTGCCTGTGGACCAAAAACTCGATCTACCTCGCTTCCTGACGATCGCCGAAGCCAGCCGCCTTTCGGGGGTTGGCGAATCGGTGATCCGCTCCGCGATCTCACGCGGGGACCTGCCGGTCTTCCAGCCCTGCCAGTCCAGGGGCGGAATCCGATACCTAGCAGAATATGACCTGCGCGAGTGGATGCGCTCCAGCCTGAGATCAAGAAGGATCTCGGCGCAGGGGCCGAATGATGGCCGCTGATATCTCCGCGCTCTACCCGGCGATCTCGCCCTTCTTCTGATTCCGGTAAGGGGGCGCTGCGAGGGACCGGAGGGGACGAGGGGAAAGGCACCGGCCGAGAAGTCATGGAACGCCCTCGCGATGCAGCGATACGAATCGCGCTGCGGCCATGCTGAGCGTATCTCGATGCTCCAAGGGCATGTCGATCGCGGACGGAATCTCGGCCTGGCCATCCCGCCCGGGGTCATCGTACTCGACGCGGATTCACAGGAATCCGTCGAATGGTTGGAGCAACGGCTACCCACGGCCCCGCGTCAGAACACTCGTAGCGGCGCGCACTTCATCTGCCGAGTACCAGATCAGCTGTAAGCCAAGGTGAAGGTCCCTGTAGCGGGTGCCGACGGCGCGTTCATACGATCTTCGCACGGCCGCGCATTCGCAGGTGGTGGTCGAGCCATCCATCCATGAGACCGGTGCCGAATACCGTTGGGCGCGCCGGCTGCCCGAGGACCTATCGACTCTCCCGGTTTGTCCGCAAGAAATCGTCGATGGTTACAACCAGATGGTCGCCGAGCGGCAGAGGCAGGAGTCGGCGGCGCGGCGCGATGGAGTGGGGCTGGGCCCGAAATTTCCAAATACCACGCGAAACAACGAAATGATCAAGTTGGCGTATCAGATCCGCGAGCGGAGCCTGACGGAGGAGGAGTTCGAGGCTGAGGTCTACGAGGCGAATGAGAAGCGCTGCGATCCCCCGATGGACCGATCGGAGGTCGCGGACATCATTAAAAGCGCTCGTAGAAAGACGGAGCTGCTTGCCTTCACGTTCGATACGCCGCCGTCAGCGGATTCTCCAGTCGGTCAAGGCACCCTGCGACCCGGTGTCGTCCCGTTCCGTCCCGCCCGATCTCTCGACGACACCGAGGGGCTTGCGGTCGACTGCTGGGTGAAGGGATCATCCCGAAGGACTCGACCGGTTTCGTCTACGGCCCCCATTCGTCTGGGAAGACCTTCTGGACCATGCGGCTGATGGCAGCGGTGGCGGACGGTGAGCCGTTCCTCGGTCGAAAAACCAAGCAGGGGCTGGTCTTCTATCTCTGCGGCGAAGGGCAGACTGGGATCGACCGCAGAACGCGTGCGCTGCGCCTCCAGGGCTACCTGGAAACCGACAACCTGCTCGTCCGATCGCTGATCCCCAATCTGCTCGAAGACAGCCCCGTCACGGAGGCGAT